>CANNBP010000001.1 GCA_947502885.1 uncultured Aquimarina sp.
TTAAGCTTAGATAGAAAACTAAATGATGGAGTGTACTTTATTAGAGTTCAAGTAGGAGAACAAATAGGTACAGATAGATTAATGATCATGGATTAGTGTTTTAGGTTAATTGTATAAAACATAATCATAATAATCAAGTATTATAAACATAGGGAGCTTTGTGCTCCCTATGTTGTTTTTAAAAGGTTTTATAGGAGCTAAAATTTGATTTGTATGATGAACCTAATTGGTTAATAAAAAGACCTTTCTTTTAAAGAAAGGTCTTTTTAATCGATATATAATTCTAAAGTAATTTTTTACTTATTCATTAATTTTGAGGCTTGTTTAGTCCACTCATCTCTTTCTATTCTTCCTGGAAAAAACTGTATCAGTTCTGTAACGGTATCGATATCCTCTTTAGTGAACTTGCTGATTTGCTCAAAAGTATAAATACCTATACTGTTTAACTTTTCTTCAATAAAGGGACCTACACCACTTATTAGTTTTAAATCATCTTTTTGAGAAGCATCTGCTTTTCCAAAGCTATCAAAATTTAATTTAGGTTTTTCTGCATTGTCCTTCGATGGCATTCCGCCATGATCCATGGTTTTAATTGCTTTTACTGTAGAATTAGTATTAGAATTAGAGAATGTAGAATTTGCTTTTTCATAAGCACTGTTTTTAAGTGCTGCATTCTTCTTCTCACATTCTTCTAAAGCAGATTTATATTTGTTTTTAAGCGTCCATCGGGATAATAACCAGCCTAATAAAAAAGCTAGAAATAATAATAATAGTAGACACCACCAGTTTACTTCGTTTAAAAAATCCAACATAGTTATAGTTTGTTTTGGTTTGCAGTTATTTCAATTCTTCTATTTTTTGCCTTGTTTGCTTCGCTGTCGTTTGGAGCAATAGGATTGGCTTCTCCTTTCGATAATGCCTTTATTTTTTCTTTAGGAATTCCTTGAGAAATAAAGTATTCTTTTACATTGTTAGCCCTTTGTTGGCCAAACCACAGATTTGCTTCTTCAGTACCCACGTCATCTGTATGTCCTATAATTTCAACTACTTTATCAGGATATTTGTTTAAATAGTTTTTAAGCTCCAAAGTGTAATTAGATAATGTAGCATCGGGTTGAAATGTTTCTTTAGCAAATTCAGAATACAATGTTTTACCGGCAATTCCTTTTTCAACCTCTTCTAGTCTGTTTTGATCTAAAGTGTTAAAAAGTAAGTCTATTCCTCCGTCATATGTTCCATCATCAGAATAGTTGTAATTATGAGGGTTGACTTTGGTCACAATACGATCTGGGTTCACACCTGCATTAATCAAGATATCTTTAATAAAATTGGCTCTAGAGGTTCCAAAACCACTATTTATATTTTGTTCTTGAAGGGTTTCAAAGCCGCTAATAATTATTTCTTGATCTTGATGTTGCCCAAGAAAATCAGCTACCTTTTTATCAAACCCTTGTAATGATTCGGAGATAAAAACATCACCGTTTTGATTGTTAATTTGCAGATTTTCAGAATAAGTAAACACGTTTTGGTCATTTTGGTCTTTTGCAAATAGACCTATAGAAGCTTTTTTTAAAGCAGTAATACTGTCGTCGTAAGCTTTTTTTGCAAGAGCTTCTGCTTCAAGACGTTCTTTTTCTTTGATTAAAACCGTGTTTTTGGCCGTATCTCTTGCGCACCAGTCGCATGAATAATACCACCAAATTGCTAGCCAGGCAAATAATAGAAAAATGAGTAATGAAATTAAATTTTTCATATAATGTTGATTAATATTAGTTTATTAAAGTTATAAAAATGTTTATAATCAACCTATTATGAAGAATAAATAATGAAGATTTATGGCAGGAAAAAGATAAATAACAAAAAAATAAGTTTAAATGCGTTTGAGGAAAAATATTTTTTTATACATTCGCACTGTATTAAGAAAAACCAATGAAAAATAACAGATTACATCATCATCATTCTTGCATTTTCGCTCAGGCGTGGTAAGTGTGATATGTGTATGACATATTGATAATTTAAACCCGTTTGAGCAAGTTCAAACGGGTTTTTTATTTAGACAAAACTTGTTTTTTGAATTGCTTAAACCTAACAACAGAGAATAACATGTCAAAAATTAAAATTGCGATCCAAAAAAGTGGACGCCTTAACGAAGATTCGGTAAAAATACTCAAAGACTGTGGTATATCTATCGATAACGGCAAAGACCAACTAAAAGCCGAAACACGTAACTTTCCTATGGAAGTCATGTTTTTACGAAATGGTGATATTCCCCAATACCTAAGAGATGGTGTTGTTGATATTGCAATTATTGGTGAAAATGTGCTTATTGAAAAAGGAAAGGATATTGCTATAGCAGAGCGACTTAACTTTTCTAAATGTAAAGTATCTCTTGCTGTACCAAAGGATTTTGAGTATAATTCGATAAAAGACCTTGACGGAAAAAGAATTGCAACATCATACCCTAATACAGTTAATGAGTATCTAAGTGATAAAGGTATTTCTGCAGAATTACACCAGATATCTGGATCTGTAGAAATAGCACCAAATATTGGCTTGGCAGATGGAATATGTGATATTGTTTCAAGTGGAAGTACTTTGTTTAAAAATAACCTAAAAGAAGTGGAAGTAATGCTTACTTCTGAGGCTGTTCTAGCTGTTTCTCCAAAAATTTCAGAAGAGAACACTAAGCTACTTAAAAAATTACAATTTAGAATTAATGCTGTTTTAAAGGCTAGAAACTCTAAGTATGTATTACTTAATGCTCCTAATGATAAGATAGAGAACATAGTTAAAATATTGCCAGGTATGAGAAGTCCAACAGTGTTACCTCTTGCACAAGAAGGATGGAGTTCTATTCATACTGTAGTAGAAAAGAATAAATTCTGGGATATACTAGATGAATTAAGAGATGAAGGAGCAGAAGGGATTTTAGTATGCCCAATTGAAAAAATGGTTTTATAGACAATTACTTAAGAAAATGCAGAAGATATATAATCCAAGTAAAAATAATTGGTCAGAGCTATTAAAAAGACCAACTCAAACTTTAGCAGATATTGAAAATGTAGTTTTAGGAGTTTTTGACGAAGTTAAAAATGAAGGTAATACTGCTATTAATAGGTACACCAAAAAATTTGATAAGGTAACATTAGATACCATATTAGTTACTGATAATGAGATAAAAGAGGCTAAAGAATTAGTGAGTGAAGAATTAAAGGAAGCTATTCTTCTGGCTAAATCTAATATAGAGGCTTTTCATGCAGCACAAAAAACAACCAAGGTATCTATTGAAACAACTGATGGAGTAGAGTGTTGGCAAGAGAAAAGACCAATACAAAAAGTTGGGTTATATATTCCAGGAGGTACTGCACCATTGTTTTCAACCATACTTATGCTGGCTGTTCCAGCAAATATTGCAGGGTGTAAAGAGATTGTTTTGTGTTCGCCACCTAATAGCGAAGGCAAAATTGATCCTGCAATTTTATTTACTGCTAACCTATGTGGAGTAACCAAAATATGCAAAGTAGGAGGGATTCAAGCCATAGCAGGAATGACATTTGGAACAGAATCTATCCCTCAAGTTTATAAGATATTTGGGCCAGGAAATCAATTTGTTACGGTTGCTAAACAATTAGCTACTAAGTTTGGAGTGGCGATAGATATGCCAGCTGGACCAAGTGAGTTGTTAGTAGTGGCCGATGATACTGCAGATGCATCTTTTGTTGCTTCAGATTTACTAAGTCAAGCAGAACATGGTAAAGACAGTCAGGTTATTTTGGTGTCTACCTCAAAAACATTGATCGAAGATGTTGAGAAAGAGGTAATATCACAATGTAATGTTTTGCCTCGAAAAGAAATTGCAGAAGCTGCAATTGCAAATTCTAGATTGATTTATGTAGACAATGATAAAGATGCATTAGAATTGATTAATGAATATGGACCAGAGCATTTTATTATATGTGTTGCCGACGTAGATTATTATGTGGATAACATAGAAAATGCAGGTTCTGTATTTATTGGTAATTATACTCCAGAAAGTGCTGGAGACTATGCTTCAGGAACTAATCATACATTGCCTACTAATGGATATGCTAAGCAATATAGTGGTGTGAATCTTGATAGTTTTATGAAATCAATGACATTTCAGAAAATATCAGAAAAGGGTATTGAAAATATAGGTAATGCAATTGAATTAATGGCAGAAGCAGAAGGATTACAAGCTCATAAAAATGCCGTAACACTAAGATTAAATAGTTTAAAATAATTGTAGAGTTTAAAAGATATGATGTAGTGTGCTTTACTACCTTTATCTGATAAAATTGATGTGATACAAAAAATGAATACAATACAATTTGATATAAATTTACTGGTTAGAGACAATGTTAAAGGTCTTAAGCCATATTCATCTGCAAGAGATGAATATGTATCTGATGGTACAGATATGGTGTTTCTGGATGCCAATGAAAACCCTTATGATAATGGGGTGAATAGATATCCAGACCCTCAACAAAGAAATTTAAAGGCTGTTTTGGCTAATCAAAAAGGAGTGTCAGCACATAATATATTGCTTGGCAACGGAAGTGATGAAGTGTTGGATCTTTTGTTTAGAGCATTTTGCGAGCCAAAATTGGATAATATTATTACATTACCTCCGACTTACGGTATGTATAAGGTGTTGGCTAATATTAATAATATCGAAGAACGAGAAATATTATTAACAGAGAATTTTCAACCCAATGTAAAATCAATTCTTCAAGCTACAGATGTAAATTCTAAGATTATTTTTCTTTGCTCACCTAATAACCCTACGGGCAATTCTTTTTCTGAAGAGCATATTCTTCAAATTCTAGAGAGTTTTAAGGGCTTGGTAGTTATTGATGAAGCTTATATTGATTTTTCTGATAAGAATAGCTGGATTGCCAAAATAAAAGAATACCCTAATCTAGTTATTACACAAACATTATCCAAGGCATATGGATTAGCTGGAATTAGATTGGGATTGTGTTATGGATCAGAAGAAATTATAGGAGTTTTAAATAAAATTAAACCTCCATATAATGTCAACGAGCTTACGCAAAAACGTGCGTTAGAAAGAGTATTAGATATAGATCAGGTAACATCAGAAGTATCTAGTATTCTTAATGAGAGAGCAAACCTTGTGAAAGAACTTGCAAAGCTAGAGTTCGTCAATAAAATATATCAAACAGATGCAAATTTTGTGTTGGTTAAGGTAGATGATGCTAATTTAAGATATGATCAGTTACTTGAGAAAGGAGTTGTAGTTCGTAATAGAAGTACACAGCCTTTATGTCAAAATACGCTACGTTTTACTGTGGGGACACAAGACGAGAATATAAAACTAATAGAAGTATTAAAAAATATATAAATTAAATCTTAACACTTGTAGAGAAGTGTGAGTTCTAGTATATGAAAAAGAAAGTATTATTTATAGATCGTGATGGAACGATTATAAAAGAAACTGTAGACGAACAGATAGATGCATTCGAAAAAATGATATTCTATCCAAAAGCATTTACGTATTTAGGTAAAATAGCAAAAGAATTAGATTATGAACTAGTAATGATAACTAATCAGGACGGTTTGGGAACAGAGGTTTTTCCAGAAGACACCTTCTGGCCTGTTCATAATTTTATCATGACTTCTTTTGAAAACGAAGGAGTTGTATTTGATAAAGTGTTTTTAGACAGAACCTTCCCTCATGAGAATGCTAATACGCGTAAGCCAGGTACGGGTTTATTGACAGAGTATTTTTCTGAAGATTATGATTTAGAGAATTCTTTTGTAATCGGGGATCGATTAACAGACATGGAGTTAGCAAAAAACCTTGGCTCTAAAGGGATTTTTATTAATGATAACACCAATTTAGGTACTGGTGAAATTACGATTAAGCAAGAAGAGTTAAATAAGTTTATTGCTATTGAAACAAACGATTGGCAAAAAATTTATGAATTTTTAAAACTGAATGATCGTACTGCTGAAATATCACGAAAGACTAATGAAACTGATATCTTCATAAAGTTAAATCTTGATGGCACAGGAAAAAGTAATATATCTACAGGGTTGGATTTCTTTGATCATATGTTGGATCAAATTGCTCGTCATGGACAAATGGACTTGGATATAAAAGTCAAAGGAGATTTAGAAGTAGATGAACACCATACAATAGAAGATACCGCTATAGCATTAGGAGAAGTGTTTAGTAAAGCATTGGGTAATAAATTGGGGATAGAAAGATATGGTTTTTGTTTGCCTATGGATGATTGCCTTGCTCAAGTTGCGATAGATTTTGGAGGAAGAAATTGGTTAGTTTGGGAAGCAGATTTTAATAGAGAGATGATTGGTAAAATGCCAACAGAAATGTTTTACCATTTCTTTAAATCATTTACAGATGGAGCTAAGGCTAATCTAAATGTAAAGGCAGAAGGGACAAATGAACACCATAAAATAGAAGCTATTTTTAAGGCGTTTGCCAAAGCAATTAAAGTTGCGGTAAAGAGAGATCCTGATAAAATGGTATTGCCTAGTACAAAAGGGGTGTTGTAAACCATGTTTTGATTAAATAAAATGTTTAATTAATTAAATTTCAGTGTTTACTGAAATAATAAATAGATGAAAATAGTAATTATTAATTACGGAGCAGGAAATATCCAATCGATCAAATTTGCAATACAAAGATTGGGGTATGAAGCTGTATTAAGTGATGATCCTGAAGAGATCAAGACTGCTGATAAAGTAATATTTCCTGGTGTAGGAGAAGCTAGTAGCGCTATGGCAAAATTAAGAGCTTCAGGCTTGCATAAACTAATTCCCGAGCTAACTCAACCAGTATTAGGGATCTGTTTAGGGATGCAGTTAATGTGTAATTATACAGAAGAGGGTGATACGAATGGATTAGGGATTTTTGATGTAAATGTTGTTCGTTTTAACCATGGTGTAAAGGTGCCTCAGATTGGGTGGAATCAAATTGAAGAACTGAGTTCGCCTTTATTTGAAGAAATAAAGGAAAAAGAATATATCTATTTGGTACATAGTTATTATGCTCCGGTAACAAAGGATACTGTAGCACAAACAAACTATGGAGTTACCTATACTACAGCATTACAAAAGGATAATTTTTTCGGAACTCAATTTCATCCCGAAAAAAGTAGCGTTACAGGTTCAAAAATATTAAAGAACTTTTTAGAACTATAGATAGAAAGTATATTTAGTACAGCAAAATATAATAGATACACTTAAAACTTACGTATATAAAAATGAGAATAATACCTGCAATTGATATTATAGATGGTAAATGTGTAAGGCTCTCTAAAGGAGACTATGATACCAAGAAGATCTATAACGAAAACCCTTTAGAGGTTGCTAAAGAGTTTGAAGACCATGGTATTCAATATTTACATTTGGTAGATCTTGATGGGGCAAAGTCAAAGCATATAGTTAATCATAAAGTTCTTGAGCAGATCGCAGCCAAAACAAGTTTAAAAATCGATTTTGGAGGAGGACTTAAAACAGATGAAGATTTAAGAATAGCTTTTGAAAGTGGTGCAAACCAAATAACAGGCGGTAGTATTGCTGTAAAGGATGAAGAAACCTTTAAGTCTTGGATTACTAAGTTTGGAAACCAAAAAATCATTCTTGGAGCAGATGCTCAAAATGAAAAAATAGCAGTGAGTGGTTGGTTAGAAGAAAGTGATAAAGAATTGATTCCGTTTATACAAGGGTATCAAAGAGAAGGAATCACTTACGTAATTTGTACCGATATTAGTAAAGATGGAATGTTAGAGGGACCTTCTTTTGATTTATATTCAAAGATTTTATCTCAAACAAGTAACCTTAAATTAATTGCTTCTGGTGGGATTTCTACATTTGACGAGTTACCGAAGTTGGCTGAATTAGGTTGTGAAGGTACAATTATTGGTAAAGCAATTTATGAAAATAGAATAAGTCTTAAACAATTAGAAAACTATATTTTATCTAAAGTTTAAATGCTTTAGGTGTAAATAAGAGTTTGAAAAACAATTAGTTTTATAGTGATCACAAAGACAAGAGTTACTAGTTTTTATTAAGGTAGTAATAGTAGTAAGAGATTTGTTTGTGATATGACTTAATTAAACATTTAAATAAAGATTAAGATGTTGACAAAAAGGATTATACCCTGTCTTGATATTAAAAATGGTAGAACAGTTAAAGGAGTTAATTTTGTTGATTTACGTGATGCAGGAGATCCTGTAGAGTTGGCACAAATTTATTCTGAAACTGGAGCAGATGAATTAGTTTTTTTGGATATTTCTGCAACAGAAGAGAGACGAAAAACCTTGGCAAATTTAGTATTACGAGTTGCCGAAAAAGTAAATATTCCATTTACAGTAGGAGGAGGGATTTCTTCAATAGAAGATGTAGATATTTTATTGCAAAATGGTGCTGATAAAGTATCAATAAACTCTTCTGCTGTGAAAAATCCACAATTGATAAATGATTTATCAGGTAAGTTCGGTAGTCAATGTATTACCGTAGCTATCGATGCTAAACAAATTGATGGTCAGTGGATCGTGCATTTAGTTGGAGGTAAAGTTCCTACAGAACTTAATTTGTTTGAATGGGCTAAGGAGGTAGAAGAGCGTGGAGCAGGAGAGATTTTGTTTACTTCTATGGATAATGATGGTACTAAAGATGGTTTTGCTAATCTGGCGTTGGCAAGATTATCAGAAGAATTGAATATACCGATTATTGCATCTGGAGGAGCTGGGAATATGCAACACTTTGTAGATACTTTTAAAGCAGGGAAAGCAGATGCTGCGCTAGCCGCAAGCGTATTTCATTTTAAAGAAATAGAAATAAAAGATTTAAAACAAGAATTACAAAATAATGAAATCCCGGTACGATTATAGTTTGATTTCATAAAAAATAATAACAGCTTAAAACCTTAACAATATAGTACGTGGATCCGTTTTTATAAAAAAAAGAAAACGTGCTTAAAAAATAAATATTTGAACATTGATCATGAAAATAGATTTCAACAAAAGTCAAGACGGACTTATACCAGCAATAATACAAGATGTTTCAACAAAAAACGTACTTATGCTTGGGTACATGAACAAAGAGGCTTATGATAAAACAATCGAAACAAATAAGGTGACTTTTTTTAGTCGATCAAAACAAAGACTTTGGACAAAGGGCGAAGAAAGCGGCAATTTTTTAAATCTTGTTGCTATAAAAAATGATTGTGATCAAGATACATTATTGATAACTGTCGACCCTGTTGGTCCTACATGTCACAAAGGAACAGATACTTGTTGGGCAGAAGATAATTACCAATCTTTTGGGTTTTTGTCAACTTTAGAAGAGGTTATAAAAGATCGAAAAGAAAATAAAGATGATGAAAAGTCGTATGTAGCATCATTGTTTAGAAAAGGAATTAATAAGATCGCTCAAAAAGTAGGAGAAGAGGCTGTAGAAGTGGTTATTGAAGCAAAAGATAATGATGAAAAATTATTTCTAGATGAAAGTGCAGATTTATTGTTTCATTATTTGATATTGTTACAGGCTAAAGGCTATAAATTGAATGATATCGTAGAAGTTTTGAAATCAAGAGGATAAAACAAAAATATTGTTGCTGTAGTTGCAGTAAAAACAATGCGTTTGTTTCTGAATTATTAAGATTTATTTAATAATTTTGATGCCTTAAATCAATCAATTTTGAAAACGACAAAAAAGCAACTAGAGTTTTTGGGGAAACGGCTAGTTATTTTAGGAGTCTTTTTATTATCGTGTTATCAATCGTATGCACAATGTAATCAAGTACAAACTATTACTTTATGTGATATTACTACTATTGATTTTGATAATAACTTAGAACCTGATGGAATCATTAACCTGTATAATGAAACAGGAACAACCTTAGCGGATGGTACATGGTCTACATCCTTAAATAATAGTATTGTTTTAGATCAGGCAACAGGAAATTTAGCAGTTTGGGAATTAAGGGACTCATCGACAGACACTACAGGTTACACGTTTGAACTGTCAAATAATACATGTGGATCGGATCCAGCTATGACTGTTACTTTGATTGTAGGACCTTATTCAGGAATAGCTTTACCTCCTGATGATGATGATATCAATTACTATATATGTAGCGGGGATCTTTTTCCATTGAATTTATCAACTGTATTGGTTTCAAATAGTAAAATTCCTGTTGCTCATATTAATGGGACATGGGAATTAGCAACGGGAGTGCCAACTTTGCAAATGAGTTTTTTACTATCTCAGAATCTTTTTAATGCTGATGTAGCTTACCAGCCAGGACTTCCTAGAGTAGATCAAGATGTATATGAATTAGTATATACTGTTCCAGGATTAATGCCTTGTAGCCCAGATTCTAAAACCTTTGTGAAGATATCTGTTGTGCGTCAAGTTTTTGCTGGTGAACCTGCAGCAATAGAAATATGTGAAAATGAAATTTTGGCAGGTGATTATGATGCTGATATAAATGTAAAGGATGACCCTTATTTGGTGGGAGAAGATATTGAGGGATATTGGAACGACGAATTAAATGGTGTTGGTAATAATCTTAATATTAATATAAAAGATTTATATACTACTCTTATTGATAATGGCAATAATCAAAGATTTGGTTGTAAAACTTATGAATATACATATACTGTAGAAAAAAGATCAGTCGTATGTCAGGATGATGCGTCTACTGTGAGTTTTAAAATATTTGAAGCTCTAAGACAGTTTCAACAAGTTGATTTTCCGGAATTATGCCCAGGTAAGGTTGAAAACCCACCTGTTATAGTAAAATTATACGATCTTTTAGGGTTTGAGAATGGATTCATTTATGAAGGAAAGAAGTATACGCATTGGGAGTTTATATCTGGACCTAGTAATTTAGGATTAGTTTCTAAGCGTTCAAATAACCTAGCAATAACTGATTTGAGATGTATTGAAGATCCTGCACCAGACGAAGGTTTGGCTCCGCCTTATTATGATCCAGAAGGATCAGTTAATATTACAGGTGCAAGACCGGGGGACTATAGATTTAGGTTTTATGTGTGCTCTGATATTGTAGGTTGCGAAGAAAATATATGCCCGGATTTAGAAACAGAGGTTGTTTTGCGAATTTTTGCAGAAGATCATGCTGGAGAAAATACTACTGTTAATGTTTGTGAATCGGTAGGAACTGTGGATCTAAGAAGCTTGATGAATACTAATGGCTTAGATGCCATAGCAACAACAGGTACATGGACTAATGGTGCTGGAGATATAGTAGATAATACGTTTAATTTTCCTGATGTAACCTATCCACAAAGCTTTGATTTTACCTATGCAACTTTGAATGCAAATGGATGCGCGGATAGTGCAGATTTAACATTGAATATAAGTAAATTAACAGATGCAGGAGAGGACGGGAGTGCAACAATTTGCTCTGATAATTTGACAATAACACTTTTTGATGTTTTAGGAGGTAACCCAGATACAACAGGAAGTTGGGTTGGGCCTTTTGGGTATAACTCAGAGGGTGATCATTTAGGTGTTTTTGATGTTGCTGATACGATGTTACCAATTCTTGGAGAAGGTGTTTATACGTATACTGTACCTGGTAATGTGGGGTGTGGCGACGATGATACAGCTACTGTTACGATTTCGATCGTAAACCCTGTTGAGATTGGAAAAGATAGAAGCGAAACATTTTGTAAACTAGATGGTAGAGTTAATTTGTATTCTCTGTTAGATAGAGATACTCCACGTACTGGAGTTTTTGAAGACACAGAAAACACGCTAGCTTTGGGAGTAGATGGTGTTTTAGAATTTGAAACACTCACCAACGATATATACGATTTTAGATATGTGATCAGTAATGCATTACCATGTGATGAATCATCGCTTATCGTATCAGTTCAGATTGTTGATTTGCCAGTTCCTAATGTACCAGAACAGGAGTTCTGTATTTTAGATGCTAAGCATTTAGAAGATATAGAAGTTGATGTCTTAAATTATAATTGGTATGATAAGTTTGAAAGCGAAACACCAATTATTGATAATCCATTACTTTTTGATGATCAAGTCTACTATATTGCTAGTGTAGATGCTGATAATTGTGAGTCAGAAAGATTAGAGGTGAAAATTACGATTCTTAATACCGGAGAGAAATTCAAAAATGGAGATTTGTGCACACTAGATTTTCAGGATGGTGTTTCTCCTAATGGAGATGCACAAAATGATACATTCGATCTTTTAATTGACGAGGTTTATAATATTCCTGAAGCATTTCCTGATTTTGATTTAAAGATATATAACCGTTATGGTAGTCTTGTCTATGAAGGAAATATTAATACCGAAGAATTTAGAGGAAGTGGCAACGTTTCTTCAAGTCTAGGAGATGACCTCTCTTCTGGTACATATTTCTACATTTTCACACCAAATTTTGAAAACAATTTACCAATACAAGGTAGTTTTTACCTAAGCAGATAAAATAATGAAGTTAAAATTAATTTTTATTCTAACTGTAGTTTTCTGCTCGGTAACGTATGCCCAGCAGGAACCACAATATTCGCAGTACATGTATAACATGAGTACTGTGAATCCAGCATATGCAACAGGACAAAGTGGCTTGATATCAACAGGGCTTTTATTTAGAAAGCAATGGACAGGTATAGAAGGATCTCCGCAAACCGCTAATTTGTTTGCTAATATACCTTTAAGCAATAAAATTGAAATAAGTGCTAATTATGTAAACGATAGGATTGGAGATGCTATTCCCGTTAAAAATGATTATTTCAATGTTGACTTTGCATACGTAACTAAGATTTCTGATCAGGCTAAGTTATCGTATGGTCTAAAAACTGGTATTAATAATTTTAGTATAGACCCATCTTCTTCTGATGTTGCATCGGATCCTTCTTTTGCAGACAATACGTCTAAAACTCAATTAAATATTGGAGCAGGAATATATTTGTTTACGCATAATTTTTATGCAGGTGTATCTTCGCCAAATTTGTTACCTAGCAATGTAGATATTGATGGAATCGGAGTTGCAGAAACTAAAACTCATATTTATGGAGTTTTAGGATATGTAGTGGATATTGCGACAGAAGTGAAATTAAAACCTTCAACAGTAATTAAGCAAGTTATAGATTCTCCTATAACATTTGATTTTTCGTTAAACTCATTGATTTATGATAAATTTGAACTAGGAGTTTCCTATAGATTTACTGATTCTTTTATTGCATTGGCTGGTTTTAATATTACGCAAAACTTAAAAATAGGATATTCGTACGATTTCAGTGTAAGTGAATTAAGTGGTTATAATGATGGAAGTCATGAAATAGTACTACTATTTAATTTTGACCTACTTAACTTTAGTAATAAATATTCTTCACCAAGATTTTTCTAGATGATAAAGACTAAGATAACACTTCTACTAATTGTATTAATTACTCAATTAGCTTTTTCTCAGAAAAAGACTAGAGCAGATCGTTTTTTTGATAAAGGAGACTATATAAATGCAGCGTTACAATATGAAGAAGATTTGAATCGAGAAGGATATTCTAAGCATATTCTTAACAATATTTCTACATCATATTATAATACTTTTCAATTTAAGAATGCCTATAGGTACTTAAAAATACTTACGTCGGGTAAGTTTTATGAAAGCGATAAGACATATGATAATAAGTATAATTTTTTGATGTATCAAGTGCTTTCTGCCTTAGGAAAATATGAGAGATCATTAGAATACCTTGCTACATATAATACTAATATTGGTATTACAGATTTTAACAAACCTGATGCTATTGCTACTATAGAAGATTTTAAATTAAAAGATGATGATTATACAATTGATAAGGTTGTCTTTAATTCTGATGCATCAGAATTTGGAGCAGTAAAAAGAGATAGTGTAGTTTATTTCACTACCGATAGAAGTCCTTTTAGTCCTTTGGATAAGAAGTATAAATGGACACATCGCCCTTTTTTGGATATTTATAAGGTAAAAGTAGATCGTAATAATAAACCCGTTTCTGAGATTGAAGCTATTTTTAAAGAGATTAACTCTAAGTTACATGAAGGAAACTTTTGTTTTACCTCAGATGGAAATACATTGTACCTATCAAAAAGTAATTCAGAAAAAGGGAAGAAAAAGTTTGATAGCATAAGAAATAACTCGATTCATTTGTATAAAGCGATCAAAACAGATGGTAAATGGTCTAAGCCCGAAAAATTAGAGTTTAATGATGTAAATTATTCTATTGAACATCCTTCGTTAAGTGAAGATGATAACACATTGTATTTTAGTTCAAATATGCCAGGAGGTTATGGTAGTTTTGATATTTATTCAGTTGCGATAGACGAGGATGGAGCTTTTGGTAACCCAACGAATTTAGGACCTGAAATTAATACAACTCAAAGAGAACAGTTCCCTTTTGTATCAAAAGAAGGACACTTATTTTTTTCGTCAAATGGGCATTTAGGGTTGGGAATGATGGATATCTTTGTTTCTGAACTAAGAAGAGGTGAGTTAACTCGGCCAATTAATTTAGGAGCTCCTATTAACTCTAGTTATGATGATTTTTCGCTAAGTTATTATAATGAAACAAAAGGTTTTTTTGCTTCTAATCGGTCTAAAAAAGGTGATGATATTTATGCTTTTGATCAAATAGGAGATATTTTCCCAAGAGAGTATATGGCTCGTTTTGAGGTTCGAGATTATACTACTGATAATTACATTAAGAATTCAGATGTTGTTTTGTTTGATACAGATAAACAAAAGGTGTATGAGAATAAATTAGATTCGATTGCAGGTTTTGATTTAAAACTTTTTCCGGGAAGATATGATTTTAAAGCTGCGGCTCAAGGATATAAAACAAGAATTAAGCCCGTGTTGGTTAAAGAAAAAGATGAAGCGGTTTATGTGATTTATTTGGATAGAGAAACGGATGATAATGAAATTACAGAAGCCCAAAGAGATAGATCAAAAAACAATAATAAAAATACAGAGAGTGCTAGTACAAATGAAGAAAATAGCAATACCAGTACTAGTAGTAAAGAAAAGATAAAGGAAACAGAAATAACAAAGATAAAGTTAAGAGAAATGCTTCTTGCGGATAAAGATGGACCTCCGGTAATTGAGAAAAATGGGAAGCTTTATTTTGATATGCCACCCATCTATTTTGATTATGATAAGTGGAATATACGCTCAGATTCAAAAAAGGTATTGGATAAATTAGCTTTAAAATTAGAGCGATATAAAACAGTATATATAGAAATAAGTTCGCATACCGATAGTAGGGGGACAGATTCTTATAATCAGGTTTTATCTACCAAAAGAGCAGAATCTACTCGTAACTACTTAGCTTTGGTTGGTTATGTAAATGCAAGAAGAATGAAATTCGTGGGATTTGGTGAATCGCAACCTCTTATTGATTGTGATACCAAAACGTGTACAGAAGAAGATCATCAAACCAACAGAAGAAGCGAGTTTGAGATTGTGAAATTTTAAGTTGACATTAATTAGAGATATCATGGATGTTTCAATACGAGGCTATTGCTATTCATGATAAAGCTTATGTAAGAGGAGTGAATATTACTAATAATTATTTCAACGCAATACACGGTAGTAATTCTAATGAAGTTATAAAGGGAATACATCTTTTTGATGAAGATGGAAATGTTGAAAGAACAATAGGTTATGCCCCTAATCATGCTATTTTACTTGGTGATGTTAGAGGAATGACTATTACCGATTCGTATTTTATTAATTGGATAAAAAACCCGATTTACCATTTTGTAGAAACGGTTGACGGTAAAAAAATCTACAAAGCAGAAGGGGTAAATGTAAATATGTGTACCTGGAAAAATGTAAGATTTAATTATCCTATAATTAATGATACACCTCTTAATAGTGTGATAAATAATCCTCCTTCAGATCTTACTAAGCCTTATGCACCTTAATAGATCCTATTTTATGAGAGTTTAATGTTATGGTACATTGTTTTATTAAGTTTTGAAAAAGTAAGTTTAAACATTTGTAGAATATTCTCATCTACTAAATAATTGTTTTCTAATAAATTAAATTGTACTTTTGCACTCCTTTTTAGCGGGTAAGAGAATTAAAAAGGGATCAATTTAATTTAAATTAATACTTCTGTATAATTTTCGCATTGATTCTCAATAATATACAGGATACAAATTTTATCTTCAATGTCTGAAGAAACAAAAAACACAGATGTTAAGGATGTAGAGACTCCAGTAGTAGCTGAGACTCCTCAACAAGCAAATCCTGAACAATTTTTAAAAGAATTTAACTGGCACAACTACGAAGAGGGTATAGACCCTATCGCAGATTCTAAACTTGAAGAGTTTGAGAAATTAGTGGCAGAAAATTTCGTCGATACTTTAAATGATGAAGTAGTAGAAGGAACTGTAATAAATATTACTGATCGTGATGCTATTATCGACATTAATGCTAAAAGTGAAGGTGTAATTTCATTAAATGAATTTCGTTACAACCCTAACTTAGCAGTAGGTGACAAAGTAGAAGTTTTAATTGATGTGCGTGAAGATGCTACAGGTCAATTAATCTTATCTCACCGTAAAGCTCGTGTAATCAAAGCATGGGATAGAGTTAATGGTGCACACGATACTGGAGAAATCGTTAACGGTTTTGTAAAGTGTAGAACCAAAGGAGGTATGATCGTGGATGTATTTGGTATTGAAGCTTTCTTACCAGGTTCTCAAATTGATGTGAAGCCAATCCGTGATTATGATGCTTATGTTGGAAAAACAATGGAATTTAAAGTGGTTAAAATTAACCATGAATTCAAAAATGTTGTTGTTTCTCACAAAGCGCTTATCGAAGCAGATATCGAAGAGCAGAAAAAAGAAATTATCGGTCAATTAGAAAAAGGTCAAGTATTAGAAGGTACTGTAAAGAATGTTACTTCTTATGGTGTATTCGTTGATCTTGGAGGAGTTGATGGATTAGTTCATATTACAGATCTTTCTTGGTCTAGAATTAATCACCCGAATGAGATTGTAGAATTAGATCAAAAATTAAACGTAGTTATCTTAGACTTTGATGAGGCTAAAACACGTATTCAATTAGGTCTTAAGCAATTGAAACCACATCCATGGGAAGCTCTTGATAAAGAACTTAAAGTTGGTGACAAAGTAAAAGGTAAAGTAGTTGTAATCGCTGATTACGGTGCGTTTATTGAAGTTGAAGAAGGTGTTGAAGGATTGATACACGTTTCTGAAATGTCTTGGTCTACTCACTTACGTTCTGCCCAAGACTTTGTTAAAGTTGGAGATCAAGTAGAGGCTGTTATTCTTACTTTAGATAGAGAAGAACGTAAAATGTCTCTTGGTATTAAGCAATTAACTCCAGATCCTTGGACTGATATTACTGCTAAATACCCAGTAGGATCTAGACATAGTGGTATCGTACGTAACTTTACAAACTTTGGTGTATTTGTTGAATTAGAAGAAGGAATCGATGGGTTAATTTATATCTCTGACCTTTCTTGGACTAAGAAAATTAAGCACCCATCTGACTTTACTAATGTAGGAGATACTTTAGAAGTAGTTGTTCTAGAATTAGATGTTGATGGACGTAAGTTAAGTCTTGGTCATAAACAAACTGAAGAAAATCCTTGGGATAAATATGAAACTGAATTTGCTTTAGGTACTAAGCATACTGCAAAAATCAGTGATATTGTTGACAAAGGAGCAACTATAGACTTTAACGAAGACATTATTGCTTTTGTACCTTCTCGTCACCTTGAAAAAGAAGACGGTAACAAATTAGGTAAAGGTGATGAGGCAGAGTTCCAAATCATTGAATTCAATAAAGAATTCAAAAGAGTTGTAGCTTCTCATACAGCTTTATTTAAAGAAGAAGAGGCTAAAATCGTTAAACAAGCTGCGAAGAAAGCTGCTACAAGTTCAGCAGAAAAAACTACGCTTGGTGATATCGATGCATTAGCAGATCTTAAAGCTAAAATGGAAAAAGGAGGGAACTAGTTCTTAACTTTTTAATATAATGATAAATAAAGACCGTTCTTTTGAACGGTCTTTTGTTTTTTGAATATATTTAAACATGTAAGTAAAAAGAATATAGTTTTTATATTATTGTTTTTGTGTGGGAACTTTTGTGACAATGAAAAGGACTAAATAAAGGATCAAATGAGGTGTACTTTTTGTTCATAGCAATTTTGTGGACGAACCTAACAACATGTCAAGTGATGTATAATAAAGAGGAGCTTGAAAAAAATAAATTAGAAGTTGGTAAGATCAAAAAAATGGGGAGATCAGCTATTATAAAATTGGCCTCAAAAATTGCAAGTGATAATCCAAAATCTTTGTTGAATAATGAAGATGTAATTGTTTCTGTATGGTATAATGATATTGAGGTAAAAGTTATGTTTGTTGACAGGTCTCCAATGAGGTATCTTTCCTATGGTTCGAGATATTATTATGAGATGGAAGTAAGTGTTTACTTGGATGATAAAAGGTCATTAACTGGAAGAATTATTGATAATCCTGATAAAAAAGATAATTTTTATCATGGTGAAACTTATTTGTACAGATCTACCGAGGAAAAAAAGAAATATATTGATTACGTTATAAAGTTAAACAACTCTAATAAAAATTCATTTCCCATTGATGAGTCTCCAGTTGTGGTTATAAGAGAAAAAGAAAAGTATTACGATATTCAAATAGGGATGAATTATCCGATCACATACAAAATAGATAAAGAATCAGGGAAGATATATGATTTTGAAGATTTGTATCGTGATTTTTATCCCACCCCCATAGCTAATCCTGTGAAACCAATACATCCTGGAGGAGAATGGAAAGAGATGAAAGAATAATTTTAATCTCGTATGTTCTTGAATTATTTAACTTTAAGAAAGGGTTAAAAAAATATTAGTGTAAAATTAAATTCACAAATGGTATACTACCAAAATTTCACTACTTTTGTATACCCAATATCTATTTGGAGATTATGAGTCAAAAACTACTACTTAGTGCAAAAGAAATCGATATAATACTGCACCGTTTGGCTTGCCAATTAATAGAAAACCATACCCATTTTAAGGATACTGTTTTAATTGGAATTCAACCAAGAGGTACATTTTTAGCAGATAGAATCAAGAAGATTTTGCTAGAAGAATATCAGGTTGATAATATTAAAGTCGGTCATCTAGATATTACATTTTATCGTGACGATTTTAGAAGAGGAGAAAAGACCTTAGAGGCAAATAAAACGCATATTGATTTTGTTGTAGAAGATAAACGTGTAGTTTTTATTGATGATGTATTGTATACAGGAAGAAGTATTAGAGCGGCACTGACAGCAGTTCAATCTTTTGGAAGACCTCAGGAAATAGAATTATTAACATTAATAGATAGACGTTTTAGTAGACATTTACCCATACAACCTAATTATAGAGGGCGACAAGTAGATGCTATTAATCAAGAGAAAGTTAAGGTAAATTGGGAGGAAAATGAAGGAAAGGATGCCGTATATTTAATAGATAATTAGTCGACCTAGATTAAACTTCTATTTTGAATTATTAGATTAAAAAAGGAATGAGCGAATTAAGTGTAAATCACTTGTTAGGAATTAAATATTTAAACAAAGATGATATCAATCTTATCTTTGAAACAGCAGATCATTTTAAAGAAGTAATTAATCGTCCTATTAAAAAAGTTCCCTCACTTCGGGATATTACAATTGCTAATTTGTTTTTTGAAAATAGTACAAGAACAAGATTATCTTTTGAACTGGCAGAAAAACGACTCTCTGCAGATGTAATTAATTTTTCGGCAGCGTCTTCTTCTGTTAAAAAGGGAGAAACATTAATTGATACGGTAAATAATATTCTTTCGATGAAAGTGGATATGGTTGTTATGAGGCATCCAAATCCAGGAGCAGGAGTATTTCTTTCAAAACATGTAGACGCTAGTATTGTTAATGCGGGAGATGGAGCGCATGAACACCCTACGCAAGCTTTGTTGGATTCGTATTCTATTAGAGAACGTCTTGGTGAAGTAGGAGGGAAAAAAGTCGTGATTGTTGGGGATATTTTACATTCGCGTGTAGCACTGTCAAATATATTTGCTTTAAAACTTCAAGGAGCCGAAGTAAAAGTGTGTGGACCAAAGACATTGATCCCAAAATACATCGAAAAGCTTGGAGTAGAGGTTGAAACAAACCTGAAAAAAGCACTAGAATGGTGTGACGTTGCAAATATGTTGCGTGTTCAAAACGAAAGGATGGAGATCAGTTATTTTCCTTCAACAAGAGAATACACACAACAATATGGGGTTAACAAAAGGTTATTGGATGATTTGAGTAAAGAAATAGTAATTATGCACCCAGGACCAATCAATCGTGGAGTAGAAATCACGAGTGATGTAGCTGATTCTAGTCAAGCCATTATACTAGATCAGGTTCAGAATGGAGTTGCAGTGAGAATGGCGGTTATATATCTTTTAGCATCAAAAATAAAACGGTAATTTATGATTTTTAATAAAGAAGGATCCACCACAATTATTACACAAGAAAAAACTACTATTGTAGAATTTGTAAAAAGACTTCAGGATAAATATGAAAGTATTAAAACTGATAATATAATAATAAACTTATTTTCATTAAAGAAGTTTTCTTTGGCTGATCTTAATGAGTTTTTATTAGTGTCTAATACTCACAAGTTAACAGGTCGTTCTTTTGTTATAGTAACAGATAAAATTTCTTATGATGAAGTATCTGATCAAATAACTATCGTGCCTACATTACAAGAAGCATATGATTTAGTTGAAATGGAAGAAATTGAAAGAGATCTTGGTTTTTAATAGATCGTTTTTGTAATTATTGAATTTGATTTACGTCAAAAGTAGTATGAATAAATATAGCCCCATACTATTTATTATTTTTTCGGTATTTTCTTTTTATAGTATATATGCTCAAGATTGGAAATATGATTTAGACGAAGCTCTGGCCTTAGCAAAGCAAAAAGATCAAAAAATAGTCTTATTCTTTACAGGTTCTGATTGGTGCCCTCCGTGTATAAAACTAGAGAAAAAGGTATTATCTAGTAAGGAATTTGAAGATTTTGCTGATCAAAAATATGTCTGGCTTAAGGCAGACTTTCCGAAGAGAAGAAAAAATAAAATTTCAAAAGAACAAAAAGAGAAAAATAAAGCATTAGCTAAACGTTATAACAGGAGAATGGTTTTTCCTGTAATATTAATTCTTAATAAGAATGGAGTTGTTTTGGGAGCTACAGGGTATCGTCGAGATCTTGATGTACACGGTTATATCTCTTTATTAACTTCTTTTGATTCTTTTTAGTTGTACGGTTCAATTTTGTATAATAGAAAAGTATCCTCACATTCTGTTTGATAAAAGAGAAAAATATAATTTTGAAACTTACAATTTTAGGTTGTTATTCGGCAACTCCAAGAACATTTACAAACCCTACTTCGCAGGTATTAGAAATAAATAACCATATTTTTTTGATTGACTGTGGAGAAGGAACACAAGTAGAATTAAGGCGTAATAAAATCAAGTTTTCGAGAATAAAACATGTTTTTATTTCTCATTTGCACGGGGATCATTTTTTTGGTTTGGTAGGTTTAATTTCGACGTTTAGATTACTTAAAAGAGATACTCCACTTCATGTATATGGTCCAAAAGGTATTAAGGAGGTGATAACGTTACAATTAAAGTTATCTAATTCGTGGACTGATTATCCATTGCATTTTCATGAATTAACAAATCAAGAGTCTGAGGTGGTTTTTGAAGATGAAAAAGTTGTTGTATCTACAATACCTTTACAACATCGGATATACTGTAATGGCTTTTTGTTTAAAGAAAAGCCTGGGGATAGACCATTATTAATTGATAAGGTAACAGATTATGGGATTGATAAAGCATATTATCGTTCTATAAAAAAAGGTAAAGATGTTACTCTTGATGATGGGACGGTTGTAAATAATAATGAGCTTACAGAAAATCCAAGAGCTATAAAAAGTTATGCATATTGTAGTGATACTAAGTACGATGAAGCAAAGATACCTTTGATTTCTAATGCAACGGTTTTGTATCATGAATCTACTTTTTTAGAGAGTCATAAGTATCTTTGTGCTAAAACAGGGCATAGTTCGGCTATAGAAGCTGCTAGTATTGCAAAAAAGGCAAATGTTGGAACCCTAATTTTAGGGCATTATTCGACAAGATATGATGATATTAGTATGTTTGGTGATGAAGCCAAAACCATTTTTGATAGAGTAGAAATAGCAGACGACGGAAAAGTGTTTGAATATTGATCTAAAATTGAAACATCAGATGGACTCGCTTTTTTGAAAAATGGTAAATTGCAAAATAAATTAGATAATGAATAGAGATCTTACGTCATATAGAAAATCTTATGAAAAGAATTTTTTAATAGAAGATAACCTTCCGGATTCTCCATATGTGCTTTTTTCTAACTGGTTTAAAGAAGTAGAGTCAGCAGGAGGAGTAGAGGAGCCTAATGCTATGACGTTAACGACTAATGGGATAGATGGTTTTCCTAAGGCTAGGATCGTTTTGCTTAAACAATTTGATGAAAATGGATTCGTGTTTTATACAAATTATGAGTCAGAGAAGGGAAAAGCTATAGAAAAAGATAATAAAGTATGTGTTTCGTTTTTTTGGCCTAATTTAGAACGGCAAGTTATAATTAAAGGAGAAGTTCAAAAACTAACCAAACAAGAAAGCTTAAGTTACTTTTTATCAAGACCGAGAGGTAGTCAATTGGGTGCATTGGCGTCTAGTCAAAGCGAAGTTGTTTCTTCTAGAGAGGTATTAGAGCAAAAATTAGCTTCTCTTGAAAGTGAGTATAAAAACAAGGAAATCCCAATGCCTGATTCATGGGGAGGTTACTGTGTTATACCTATAGAATTTGAGTTTTGGCAAGGAAGAGCTAATCGACTGCACGATAGAATTAGATTTTCTAATAAAGAAAATTGGATAATAGAGCGTTTATGTCCATGATTTAGAAATAAAAGGATACTCTCTTATTACATGATAACAAAGCTTGATCTTCTATTCTTTTGGTATTGATCTTCAGAACAATCTTCACCATCTTTACAGTTGTTTACTGGTCTACTTTCACCAAATCCAATGTAAGATAATATTCTATTTTTAGAAATGTTTTTGCCTAGTAAGTATTCATAGATAGATTTTGCTCTTTTTTGTGAAAGTGTAAGGTTGTAATTTTCACCACCACGGCTATCAGAGTGAGTTTCAATTTTTATTACCATATTAGGGTAATCTTTATTCATTAAATCTACTACTTTGTTTAGTTCAACTTCAGCTTTCTTTGTTATATCCCATTTGTCAAACTCAAAATAAATCTCATTAAGATTTATCATATCATTGATGGTTTTTGTAAGCGTTGATGTAGTCTGTAAGTTAGAATTTATATCTGAATCTTTCTGAACAATGTCCTTAGGAGGAATACCACCACTCTCAGTATTTCCAGATGTTTTTACTTCATGTTTTTCACCAGGCATTGATACTGTGAAATCATGAGACATGCTTTTTTTAGGAATAGCAACAAGACGACTGGCATTTGGACAATTCATCTCACTAATATCAATTGCTAGTTTGAATTGATAATAATCAGGTAAATTACATGAATTAATATGATTATATCCTTTAGAATATTTAATAGTTTCATTTAGAGTACCGTTAAATTCTGAAACTACAGGTTGATCCATTACTAATATATCATTAATTGAATCAATAGATTCGCAACTGATATCAACGGCAACATTATAACTTATTTTAAATGGTTTGCTATCTGTTTTAACCATTTTATTTGGTATCGTAAATCTTAAAGTTCTTGAATTTTTGTCAAATTTAAATTTGATTTTCTTTGTTGGTAGAACCAAAGATTTTTCAGAAAATTCAACGTTCTCTGGTATAATATCTTTAATAATGGTGTTTTTTGCATTATCGTTACCATCATTGTGCACAGTTAAAGTATATGTTATCTCTTGTTTAGGAGCTAATACGTCATGAGGAAGAACAAATTTATCTGTATTACTATGTTTCGATCTTTTTACTATATGGATAGCCGGTTCGTATATTTCAATACTAAAAGCCACAGCCATCACAGAATATCCATCATTGTTTGTAGATAACCTAAATCTTGCTTCTGTTTGATTATTACCAATAATATTATTTCTTATATTTTTAATCTTAAACAAATCAGCATCATAACCTAATGTATTTTGACTAGCTGGTACTCTTGTTGTAACATTTCTTCCGTTTTCAGTAATATTAGCATTAAAGAAGTTATTCATAGGATTTATGCCATCTGCCAAACTTTTATATCTGCTAGTTTCATTTGACAGTGCTTCAAAACGATCTCCTCGAATTCCTTTATCTCCTTCATAAGCAATAACACCAATTTTTCCATGAACAGCACCATTTGGTATGGTTTGAAAGTTATCAAATGAAAATGCCACAGGTTTGGCCTTTGAATCAATATTTACGAATCCATCATAAACATAAAATCTTTTTCTTGGTTTTGTATTGTCTTCATATATGACAACCATTGTCCAACCTCCGGCAAGACCATTTCCTAGTGTTGCGTCATCATTAACTTCGGTAGTCGTTGCTGGTATATTTGCAACTGTATATGTACCAAGAGGGTTTTCTAAATTTAGGATATCAGTAGTGATATCCTTATAACATGAATACTGTTTAAACAATGATTCATCGTCTTTGTAATAATCATGAATAATGCTAGCGTCTTTTATCGTAGAGTAATTTGATTGCCCTGGGTATTTTATTTTTATTGAAGTTATATCATGTTTTCTATACTTATCTGCATATGAAGCAGTCCAATATAGCCCTACATGTTTAATTGCGTTACAATTAGAGTCAATATTTAAATCAGCACTACTAGAATTAAAGGTAGAAGGGTCATTATCTATATCGATAAATCCCATTTTAAATTGATTATTTAACCCACCATCATTATAGCTTTTATTAGGATCAAAAGGATTAGACCCATCATCATGACTTACTTTACCTAAGATTGTATTGGAAACAAATTTAAAATCTCCTTTAAGCGTTAACTCTGTACGCTTTTTTAAAGGAACTTCTACTTGTGCATGAGTACCAAAAATACCAATGCAAAATAGAAATATAAATACATAGATTGTATTTGACCAATAAAGGTTTATTTTTCGAACTTCTACTTTTTCCACCACTTTGTTTTGTTTATTATCGCCCTAAAATATATTATGTCTGATTTGTGTACATAATGCCCGGGAAAACATTTTTGATTTAAGGGGAAACCGTATGTAAATTTAATTTTTAACATTTAAATGGGTAAGAAAAAAAGTAGTTTTTCGACATAAATACTGATTTTATCGATTAATGTCTGAAAGTTCTATCGTATTCAGTATCATTATTTTAATCTTTTTATTTTTTGAATTTTTTGTGTTTGAATACCAAGCAAATGATAGGATATTAACAAGAATATTGTATTACATATATCAACAAAAAAATATTTTTTGCATTCTTATCACTAGATATGTAAAATCGAATTCTTAAACTTGTATAAAATAATGTTGTTTTACCATAAATACTTACGGGCAGATGAAAACTTTATATATGATAAGACATGCAAAATCTTCTTGGGATTTTGATGTAAGTGATGATAAAAGACCACTTAATAGTAGAGGCCTTAAAGATGCAGAATTGGTTGGTGATGCCCTGAAAACACTGGTAAAACCTATAGATTTGATATTAAGTAGTCCAGCCGTTAGAGCTCATAGTACTGCAAAGATTATTAACAAATATATTAATGTTCCAGATAAATTATTTGTGTTAGAACCTAATTTATATGATTTTGATGGAAGAAGTGTTATAGATGTTATTATGCGGTGTGATAATAAAGTCAATAATTTAATGATCTTTGGGCATAATCATGCTTTTACTTCTATAGCCAATGTATATGGAAGTCAACAAATTGATAATTTACCCACCTGCGGTTGTGTGGTAATCGAATTTAATTGTGAGAAATGGGGAGATATAAATGTAGGAAAAAACCTTCATTTGATTTATCCTAAATTATTGAAATAATGTCAGAAAACGATAAAAATCAGTACGTTAATAGAGAATTAAGCTGGCTTCAGTTCAATGCAAGGGTCTTACAAGAGGCAGAAGATGATACTGTACCATTGGTAGAAAGGCTTCGGTTTATAGGGATATTTTCTAATAATCTAGATGAATTCTTTAAAGTTCGCTATGCTACAATTAAGAGAATTGATTTAGCAGGTAAGGATGGAAAAAATGTTCTTAAGGGTACTACTGCAAGTCAGTTACTAGAAAAAATAACCAATATTGTTATAAAACAACAAGCCGTTAGTCTTAAAGCTATCGAAAATATAACCGATGAACTTAAAGAGCATAATATATTTATAATTGATGAAAGTCAAGTTACACCTGATCAGGATGCTTTTATTCGTAATTATTTTGTAAGCAAAGTTAGCCCGGCATTAGTAACATATGTTTTAAATGACTTAGATAAATTACCACACTTAAAGGATAGTGTAGCTTACCTTGCTGTAAAACTTGTTTTAAAGGATAAAGTGCCAAAGGATGGTAGAATTTCTAAATTATTACAACAGACAACAAAAGAAAAAATATATTCACTTATTGAAATTCCCAAGAATATAGATCGTTTTGTTGTACTTCCAGAAAAGGATGGTAAACAATATGTTATTATACTAGATGATCTTATTCGTTATTGTCTACACATTAACTTTAGTATTTTTGACTATGTAGAAGCTTCTGCTCATATGATCAAGATTACTAGAGATGCGCAGCTAGACTTTGATAATGATTTAAGAAAGAGTTTTATTCAGAAAATTTCTAGTAGTGTAAAATCTAGAAGAGATGGAGAACCTGTACGATTTGTTTATGATAAGAATATAGGAAAGGACACTCTCGAGTTTTTAATGAATAAAATGCAAGTTGATAATACGGATAGTATTATACCTGGAGGTAGATATCATAACCGAAGAGATTATATGAGTTTTCCAGATCTTAAAAAACCTGGTTTAACATACGAGTCAATAAAACCTTTGCCGATTTCGGAGTTATCTTTACAGGGAAGTTTACTTGATAAAATTGCTAAGAAGGATTTTTTACAGCATGCACCATATCATACATTCTCGTATACGGTAAAATTTCTAAGAGAATCGGCTATTGATCCAAAAGTTAAGAGTATAAAGATTACAATTTATAGATTGGCAAATGTTTCACATATTGCCAGTTCACTTGTCAACGCCGCAAAAAACGGAAAAAGTGTTACCGTACAGATAGAATTACAAGCTCGTTTTGATGAAGCGGCAAACATTCGTTATGCCGAACAGATGCAAAGAGAAGGGGTCAAACTCATTTTTGGAGTGACTGGATTAAAAGTGCATTGCAAGGCATGCGTTATAGAAAGAGAAGAAAAAGGGAAGTTAAAACGATATGGCTTTATAAGTACTGGTAACTTTAATGAATCCACTGCCAAAATTTATACAGACTATACCTTATTTACAACTAATGAATCTATACTTAAAGAAGTAAATAAAGTATTTAAGTTTTTTGAAATAAACTATAAAATTAATAGATATAAACATCTCTTAGTTTCACCACACTATACAAGGTCTTCTTTGTTGAAATTAATAAATAAAGAAATCAAAAATGTAAAAGAAGGAAAGCAGGCCGGGATTAAACTTAAACTTAATAGTTTGAGTGATTATGATATGATAGATAAGCTATATGAAGCAAGTAGAGCCGGTGTGAAAATTGATTTAATTATTCGAGGAATTTGTTGTTTAATACCTGGTATACCAGGTATGAGTGAGAATATTCGAGCGATAAGCGTTGTAGATAAATTTCTTGAACACCCAAGGCTGTATATATTTGAGAATGCTGGCAATCCTAAAGTATATATATCATCTGCAGATTGGATGACACGTAATCTAGACAGAAGAGTAGAGATTTCTTGTCCTATATATGATGAGGATATCAAAATAGAATTAATGGATACTTTTGATATTTATTGGAGTGATAATGTTAAAGCTCGGAAACTTTCTAAAGAACAGAATAATGAGTACATTAGAAATGATAAGGATAAAGTAAGATCGCAGGTAGCTATCTACGATTATTATATAAATAAACTAGGAGACTAAGATTTTGTTAAGTATAGAAAAATATGGAGCTATTGATATTGGCTCAAATGCTGTGAGATTGCTAATTAGTAGTATTCACGAAGAAGAAGGAAAAAGTACACGGTTTAAAAAAACAAGTCTTGTTCGGGTACCAATTCGGTTAGGCGCTGATGTGTTTAAATCTAATCGAGTTTCAGAAGAAAATATTGATAGAATGGTTGATGCCATGCAAGCATATCAATTACTCATGAAAACCCATAAAGTTGTAAGATATAGAGCTTGTGCTACTTCGGCTATGAGAGAAGCAGAGAATGGAGAAGAAATTGTAGAACTTATTAAAGAAAAAACGGGAATACAAATTGATATTATTAATGGTAAAGCAGAAGCAGAGCTTATAGCTCTTACCGATCTTCATGATCTAATTAATACCGATGCAACTTACTTATATGTTGACGTAGGTGGAGGAAGCACAGAGTTTACTATTTATCATAATGGAAAAACGATTGCTTCAAAATCTTTTAAATTAGGAACAGTAAGACTTCTTAATGATTTAGTGTCTGGTCAGACTTGGAAAGATGTTGAGGAATGGGTTAAGTATAATATCGCAGGATATAACAGGGTTTCTCTTATTGGTTCTGGAGGAAATATTAATAATATTTTCAAGAATAGCGGTAAAAGAATGGGTAAGTCATTATCATTTTTGTACTTAAGTTCGTATTTTAAAACACTTAATTCACTAACATATGAAGAGCGAATTTGGAAGCTTAATTTAAATCAAGATAGAGCAGATGTTATTATTCCGGCAACCAAAATTTATTTATCAGCAATGAAATGGAGTAATGCTCGTGAGATATTTGTTCCCAAAATAGGTTTGTCAGACGGAATTATTAAATCTTTATATAATGAAAAGCAAAATGATTCCATATGTAGTGATGACAAAGAGAGTAACTGATAATTTTTCTTTGAACTATTTCTTAACACGAATTTAATTAGTAAACTTGTTTCCGAAATAAAACAATACATTATGAAAAAGAATTTACTTTGGACATTAGCTATATTTTTATTTGCTATTGCAAATAGTAACGGGCAAGAAGCAGTATTTGGAATACGCTTAGGGGCTAACCTTAGTTCTATTAGTTCTAGTGATATTCCAAAAGATCTCGAAGATAGTAGACTAGGTGTTGTTGTGGGGTTCTTGGCAGAATATCCTTTAAATGAAAACTGGAGCTTACAACCAGAATTTCAATATTCTTCAATGGGTAATGATGATGAGTCTCTAAGAGTGGATTATCTTCAGTTACCAATATTTATAAAGTATAATATTTCAGAGTTATTTAATGTTCATATAGGACCTCAAGCAAGTCTTAAAATTTGGGAATGGGAAGACAAAACCACTAGCCAAGCAAATTTTAATACCTTCAATTTTTCTGCAGTTGCCGGTTTTGGAGTGAATATAACAGAAAACTTCTTTGCTGATATTCGTTATGCTTTTGGTGTAACCAATATATTTGATACTACAAACTCTTTAGATATAGAGGGTAACACACGTAATATTCAGCTTTCTGTGGGTTATAAATTATAGAGATACATTTGTTATTATAATTAAACAATATCTCTAGATGAGATGTTTTTATAATATTTAAAAAATGCTTTTTTAAGAACAATGTCTCTATTGTGATATTCTATTAATGATTTATTCTTTAAGTGATTAATAATATTATTTGTCGTTACTCTAGAGGTTCTGGTATATGCAGCCAATTCGTTTTGAGTTAAGGGTGAGCGTATAAAAACATGTTCAGTAGTGTTTGATGGAATTTTAAATTTGTAATAAAATTCTATAAAAGTTTGAATCAATCGTTCTTCAGCCGATCGTATTCTTAGACTTTTAATTCTTTTTTCTGTCTGTTGATGCTCCTCCTTTAATAAGGACAATAGATCCTTGTGAAATGTTATATCCTTATTAATTGTTAGTTGTATATCATTAATTTCAAATTCATAAATACTAGTATTTTCACATAGTGATTCTGAAGTGTATGATGAATAAAAATCACCATAAATAACATCGTTACCGAATACTTGCCCCGTGCTTAACAATACAGGTACAATCTCTTCTCCTTCATTGGTAATTTGCATAATTTTCACAATTCCTTCTTTGATAAAATAAATGCTTTGAGAGTAGCATTTACTTCTTAAAATGATTTCATTTTTTGAATAAACAGAATGTTTATATAGACCATTTTTTATTAAGGTCTTCAATAATTGGGTTTTCATGACAATTAAATTTTTGTTAAACGTTAATCACGATTTTTTAAAGCTACTTTTCTGCGGTTTTGCGCTAGGGGAAGTATGAATATAGCTTTGTATTATTGTGGTATTAGCGTAATTATCTTGTAGTTATAACAAAAAAAATGAAGGTTTAGTGTTAGATTTTTTATACTTTTTTTTTAAAGGTTACCATAATTTCGACCTGTGAATATGAATAGTATTCATTTTTATTAATTAACACGAAATCATGAAATCACTACTTTTAAACACCAGAAAAGCATCGGTTTTTCTCAGGAAAAACTGCATTCGAAATTATTGTTCCAAAGATCTATTCACCGTTCTAAGTTACTAATAGATTATGGAAGTTACACGTTCTCATGTTATTTCTGAAGCAGGAGTACATGAATCCAAGGATTATAAACCTTTGGTTCCTGGAGATACATTTTGTAAGTCAGCAATTGCTGGTTTATCCTTATCTGATCAATATCTTTTTCAGAGATTTGGTCAAGGACCAATAACTAGAGTTCCTTATAGATGTATTCATCATGCCTTCGAGGCTCAAGCAAAAATTTATCCTAATGCCATTGCAGCAACTCATAATAATACTTCAATAACATATAAAGAATTAGATCGCCAATCTAACCTTCTTGCTCTAGAACTTATTGAAAAAGGAGTAGAACCCGGGGATAATGTAGGATTATTTGTTCAACGTTCAATACCTATGTTAGTAGGGATATTAGCAATTTTAAAAGCAGGTGGAGCGTATGTTCCTCAACATATTGGCTTGGCTAAAGATGAGCAACTAAAGTATGTTATGAAATCTGCATCAATAAGCATAGTACTTACTCTCGAGGCGTATAAAACGTTAGTGCCTAAAATTGAAAATACAAAATCAATTGTCATAGATGAATTTTTAAAAGAAAATTCGAGTATTACAAAAGAAGTAGAGTTACCCGATATTGCCGTAGCAGAAGATGATGTTTGTTATATAATTTTTACATCAGGAACTACAGGAGACCCAAATGGAGTTCAAGTAACACATAGAAATACATGCAATATTCTTCTTACGTCTCCAGGTAATCTGGGAATAAGACCAGGGTTAAAGGTTGGGCAAATTTTGAGTATTGCTTTTGATATGTCGGTTTGGGAAATTTTAGGAAGTTTAGCAAATGGAGCTACATTAGTTATTAGAGGGAAAGATATACAAGAGACAGTTAGTCAGGTAGATGTAGTAATATCTACACCAACTATTCTAAGCTCCATGGATGTAAACAAATGCAAAAATGTACGTGTTGCAATTGTTGCAGGAGAGCCTTGTCCAAGAATTTTGGCAGAAAAATGGTCTTCGTTTTGTGCTTTTCATAATTCTTGTGGACCTACAGAAACGACTATTGTCAATACAGTAAAACGATTTTTTCCTACAGACGAAGTGCTTTCAATTGGAAAGCCAACACCAAATAATACAGTTTATGTTTTAAACGAAAATTTGGAGCCATGTACTATTGGAGAGGTTGGAGAAATGTGGGCAGGTGGATACTGTGTTACCAAAGGTTACATCAATAATGAAGAGTTAACAAATGAGAGATATGTTGATGATCCTTTTTTAGAACAAGGAAGAAAAATGTTTAGAACCAGAGATTTAGGTCGATGGACTTCTGATGGGGAGTTAGAGCATTTTGGAAGAACCGATGATCAAGTTAAGATATGTGGGTTTAGGGTAGAATTAGATTCTGTTTCTGCTATTATCGAAAAAATGCCAGAAAGCAAAAGAGCAATAACCTTAAAAGTTGATAATAGAACTTTAGTGTCTTTTGTTAGTCCCGAAAATATTGATGAAGAAAAGATAAAACAACAAGTTGAAGAAGTATTGCCTTATTACTGTGTACCTGCAAAAGTTTTCACTATGCCAGAACTACCTATGACAAGTCGTGGTAAAGTAGATAAAAGAAAATTGTTAGAAAGCATGCCTAAAGAAGAAGAAGTGCAAGATGAAAAAGTAGAGGAAGAAGCAGTTAAAAATGAAAATTCTATTATGGATCATAAAAAAGAAGTCACAATAGGAGAAACAAGAAATGATCAAGATATCTTGGAAAGTCAAACACGCTCTCAAAAAAATGATGTACCTGATTTAGAAACAGTAGTGCTTCCTCCTCAAAAGAAATACTCTAGTAGAATATGGAAAGGTGAGAAGTTAATGCATTATTATAGATTGTTTGCATTATTAGTATTAGCCAATGTCGGAATAATGATTTATGGTTTTACCGAAGGGAACTGGTGGTCTGGTGATAATATACAACTAGATATTATTGCAAAGATAACATTGGTCAACTTTACCATTGGAATTCTTATACGACAGCAGTATATAATTAACTTTTTATTCTGGGCAGCTACAAGTATACCAACTACTTGGCCGTTATCAATAAGAAGAAGAGCAGGAAAGATTTATCATTTTGGTGGAATTCATATAGGAGGTACAGTTAGTGGTACTGCATGGTTTATCTTGTTTATGAGCTCCTTGTTTTATAATTTTTTTAATGGCACGAACGAAGCTGCAAAAAATGGAATGTTGTTATGGATAACCACATTGTTAACTGGGATCTTGGTATTTATGATTATTATGGCTTTACCAAATATAAGAGCAAAGTTTCATAATGATTTTGAAAAAGCACATCGTTTTGGTGGTTGGACTGCGCTAGTGTTATTTTGGGCGCAAACTATCATTATTACAAAAGGAAATGCTTCAGAACAACCTTTATTAGAAGCATTATCTAATTCTGTAAGTTTTTGGCTATTAGTAGTTATTACGATAAGTATTGCATTACCATGGTTGCGACTCAAAAAAGTAAAAGTTGATATTACTAGACCATCTAACCATGTTATTTTGGCTAGGTTTAATTATGGTCATACACCTTTTGCCGGATCTTCTACAGCAATAAGTAGAAGTCCTTTAATGGAGTGGCATTCATTTGCCAATGTGCCAGAGCCAGGAAAAGATGGTTATAGGTTAACTATCTCTAGAGCTGGAGATTGGACGGCGGATCTTATCGATGATATGCCATCGCATTTATGGGTAAAAGGGATTACAACCGCTGGGGTTGGTAATATAGATAAGTTATTTAATAAAGTGATTTGGGTGGCTACAGGTAGTGGTATAGGTCCTTGTTTGCCTCACCTTTTATCTCAAGAAGTACCTGCAAGGTTAATTTGGGCAACTAGAAACCCAAGAAAAACTTATGGAAACGATTTAGTAGACGAGATTCTTGAAGTACAACCAGATGCTATCATTTGGAATACAGACACTCATGGAAAACCAGATATGGTTAAGTTGGCATACAAAGCATATAAAGAATTTGATGCCGAAGCTGTAATTTGTATCTCTAATAAAAAACTTACCTGGAAGGTAGTGTATGGTATGGAAAGCCGTGATATACCGGCGTATGGAGCTATTTGGGATTCATAGAATTTCTTTTAATCATATCATAAACCAATAATTATTTATTCAATCTATAATACTGCATTTAAGAAACCATTATGAGATTTCTAAGGGCCAGGTATTATGTAAACATATCACACAATGAACATTAAAATAGAGCGTAAGGGAAGGGTTGTTATCCTAACCTTAGATAGACCTAAAGCATTAAATGCTTTAAATCAAGAACTCATGCAAGAAATAGTTTCTGTTATGCAGGAGTTCGATAAAGACCCCGAAGTTGGTTGCTTTATAATTACTGGATCAGTAAAAGCTTTTGCTGCCGGAGCGGATATCAAAGAGATGAAAGATAAATCTTATCTCGAGATGTTTCATGAAGATTATTTTGCTGGTTGGGAGCAATTTACTGCAATTCGAACACCTAAAATTGCGGCAGTATCTGGTTATGCATTGGGAGGAGGTTGCGAATTAGCCATGATGTGCGATATTATCTATGCTTCAGATACTGCAAAATTTGGGCAACCAGAAATCAAATTGGGAGTTATCCCAGGTATCGGCGGAACCCAACGTCTAACCAAGATGATTGGTAAAACAAAAGCCATGGACTGGATTTTAACAGGACGTATGATTGATGCAGACGAAGCAGAGCGTAGCGGTCTTGTGGCTCGAATATTCAATTCAGAAGAATTACTAGAAAAAACCATAGAAATAGCAGAAGAGGTTGCCTCATATAGTAAAACCACAGTGATGGTTGCTAGAGAGACTGTTGATAGAGCAATGGAACTTGGCTTAAGAGAAGGAATCCTTTTTGAAAGAAGAGTGTTTCATGCCTTATTTAGTACAAATGACCAAAAAGAAGGAATGGGAGCATTTATTGAAAAGAGGCCCCCAAACTTTAATAAAGAACAAGAACAATTTTCAAATATTTAAAACAACTAATCACACAATTATAAAACACTTAATCATGAAAAAAGTCGTAATTTTAATAATAGCCTTATGCATTCAATTCACATATGCGCAAGAAGAAAAGAAAGAAAAGAAAGCAAAATTTGCAACCAAGATAATTCAAAATAGTGTAGCTGGTTTTTCTCCTATTTTCTTTGGTAGTTTTGAAACCAATAAAAACTTCGATATTACTATCTACAGTGTTTTTTGGACTAATACGTCATTTGGAACCATAGAATCAGGTAGTGATCAGTTGCTAGAAACGGGAGTAGGGCTAGGCTTTAAACTGGCAGGCGGAAATTGGTTCGTTAATCCAGGAATTGGTTTTGCACATGGAAAATTTTTATCACATACATCAGGGACACAAATAGGAGAAGCTATTATTCCTAACACTTATACAGCATATCATGATGATATTTTTGATATAGAAGCGTATTTGGCATATTATAAATCTATAAGAGATGGAGATAGTACTTCTTCTAGAGACCTTTTCCTTTTTTGGGCTGCGCCCGGTATTAATGTCAGCAAACGTCTAGTTTTAGGTGCATTTTTTGAAGAATTAGCTTTTATGAACCTAGAAAACGATGATGTTAATAAAAATATTCAAGTATATAGATATTTGGGTGGATCTGTAAAGCTTAAACTAGATAATGGTATTGCCTTCAGACTTTCTGCAGGAGCTAACTTAGTAACAGATATAGGTGCATCAGATGAATTTTACAAAGTATCTGCATTTATACCGCTATAAATAGAATTTAAATAAGTTTTGAAGTAATACAAATATATATAACCTACGTGTTAGTTGTGAAAAGAGGTTATTTCTTATATCAAATCAAAAAAAATAATACATAGAAATAGCCTCTTTTTTATATCATATACTTTAAAGATTAATTACAAATCAAACCATAATTATGGTTTACAAATTGGTGAAAAGAATTCTTTTTTAAAACAATTCTTTTCTTGTCATAATCCAATAACAATTTATATTTTAATTCTTGTATAATATTATTGATAGATACTCTAGATGATCTTAAATATCCAGCAAGCTCTTCTTGATTCAAAGGAGAATTGATAATAACATCTTTGGTTTTTGGGCATATATACCCATAGGTTTCCTGAAACTCTAATAAAACTTGAATTAATCTTGTTTGTACAGATTTATGATGTATTACTCGTATTCTTTTTTCGAGAAGTTGGTATTTTTCGATCCATAAGTTATAGAGATCCTGATTTAGATCAGGGTACTGTTTTATCACAGAATAAGTATCTGTTAGATCATACATATATAGTATAGCTTTAGATTCAACAGATACAAGATTATAATCGTAAAATGCCTTTTTAGAAGTTTCATCTTCAATAAAAGTTTGCCCTTTATTTAATAAGAATAAAATAGTGTACCCACCATCTTGATTTATACTATACGCTTTTAATGTACCTTCTACCACATAGATAATTTTGTTTTTAGTGTAAATGCTACTGCAAATGGTTTCATTTTGGCTATAACATTGTTTTTTGTACAACCCTAGGCTCTTCATGTGGTTTAATAACCTCAGGTTTGTAAATTGTGTTTCCATAATTTAATTTTAGATAAGAAAGTTTGTGTTAAATTCAGATTGTGTGTGATTTATATTTTAAAGGAAATATTTTTAGAAAAGAAATCCCCTAATATTATAGAACGTTTATGTGTAGTAATTACCCCCATTGTATAATTGATTTTTTTATTTTTAATCAGCTAGTATACTAAGTGTTAAGAGGTATTATGTAAATGGATACATTAAGTTTTTAGTAATCATTTTGAAGTTGGTTATAGGTAAATAAAGAAGACTTGTTAATAACTCGACATAAAAATTAAAAGCAAAAATTTAATATTTGTGAGCAATTTTTAACTTTGTGACGATGGAACACTTTATAGTATCAGCGCGTAAATACCGCCCCCAAACATTTAAAGATGTGGTGGGACAACAGTCTATTACCAATACGCTGCTTAATGCTATAGAGAATAATCATTTGGCTCAAGCCTTGTTATTTACAGGACCTCGTGGTGTAGGAAAAACATCATGTGCACGAATTCTTGCAAAAACGATTAATCAAGAAGGTTCAGAAGATCCAGATGAGGATTTCGCGTTCAATATTTTTGAGTTAGATGCCGCTTCTAATAACTCTGTAGATGATATCAGGAGTTTAATTGATCAGGTTAGAATCCCACCTCAAGTAGGTAAATACAAAGTATATATCATTGATGAGGTTCATATGTTATCACAAGCTGCGTTTAATGCATTTCTTAAAACATTAGAAGAACCTCCTAAACATGCTATTTTTATACTGGCCACAACAGAAAAGCATAAAATAATTCCAACGATATTATCACGTTGCCAGATATTTGATTTTAAAAGAATTACTGTTACAGATGCTAAGAATCATTTGATGCAGGTTGCGCAACAAGAAGGTATTACAGCAGATGAAGATGCGTTGCAAATTATTGCTCAAAAAGCGGATGGTGCAATGCGAGATGCATTATCTATATTTGATAGGGTTGTAAGTTTTAGTGGAAAAAACCTTACTCGTAAGGCTGTAACCGAAAACTTGAATGTTTTAGACTATGAAACTTATTTTAAAGTAACTGATTTGTTACTACAAAATAATATTCCTCAAGTATTAATAGAATATAACGAAATCCTTGCTCAAGGGTTTGATGGGCATCATTTTATTTCGGGACTTGCATCTCACTTTAGAGATATATTGGTTTGTAAAAATCCTGCTACAATACCACTTTTAGAAGTAGGGGAACAAACTAAAACCAAATATCAAGAGCAATCTCAAAAATCACCTAACGAATTTTTAATTCAAGGAATAACACTAGCAAACGATTGTGATTTGAAATATAAGACCAGTAGAAATCAAAGACTACTCGTCGAATTATGCTTAATGCAACTTGCCTCTATCCTTACGGATGGAGAAAAAAAAAATGACAAGCCATACATAATTCCTCCTTCTTTTTTTAGACAAAAAGGAATTGAACCGATAAAGGTTGATCAAAACGCTAAGGAGCAAAATCCAAAAGAAATTAATACAGTATCGGCTGTTGACGATCATCAGAGAACTCAACAAACAAATGAGAATATAGAGGTAGCTAATCCGACTCAAACTCAAAGTGTAAAAGAAACAACATCCAATTCTAACTCAGAATCACCAAGTACTAATAATGAAGAATCTGCTAAGTTAGAAGAGAAAAAAACGGTCTTGGTTAAGAGAGATAGAAGGGCTTCGGGTTTATCGTTGAGTAGTATTAAAAAGAAAAAAGAGCACGAGGAGAATAAAGAAGAAAAAGTAGTTGATCCTAAAAACCTACCTCAAGAAAAATTTACTGAAGCTCAGATGCAGGCCGGTTGGATAGAGTATGGAAAAATGCAAGATAAAAAGGGAGAACGTATTGTAGGCTCAATGTTTGCTATGAATACTCCTAAGCTTAAAGGAACAACAATTTGTCTGGAATTACCAAATGAATCTATGAAAATAGACCTTCAAGCGGCTCAATCTGGATTACTACAATATTTGTTTAAAAAATTACAAAATTATAGTATAGATGTTGATATAACGGTAAATGAAGAAGCGTCAAAAAAATATGCATTTACTCCTCAGGATAAATATGAAAAATTAAAAGAAAAAAATCCACTTATTGATAAGTTGCGATCTTCATTTGATTTGGATATATAACTTTCAAAACAAACGCGATTCTTATCTTTGTTTAAAATATAATAGATACTAATGTTAGGATTAAAACTTCCGACAGATCCAAGGTGGGTAAATATTGTCGAAAAAAATATAGAAGAAATTCTTACGGATCATGCATACTGTGAACAAAAAGCAACTTCTACGGCAATTTCGCTAATAGTTAGTTTTCCTGAGTATACAGAATTGGTTCAAGAAATGACTAAGCTTGTTAAAGAAGAGATTAGTCATTTTAAAATGGTCCATGATAAAATCATAGAAAGAGGTTGGGTTTTGGGCCGTGATCGAAAAGATAATTATGTAATACAATTAGTTACTTTTTTTCCAAAAGGCGGAAGTCGAACTACACAGCTAGTACATCGATTGTTATATGCAGCGTTAATAGAGGCAAGAAGTTGTGAGCGTTTTAAATTACTATCAGAAGAACTAGAAGATCAGGAACTGGCAGATTTTTATAGAAGTTTAATGGTTAGCGAAGCTAATCATTATACCATGTTTTTAAATTTTGCACGCCAATATGGTGATAGGAATGAAGTCGATCAGAAATGGCAGGAATTATTGGTTTATGAGGCAAAAATCATGAAATCACTTAGTAAAGATGGTACCATTCATGGATAATTTCAAATACAATAATAAAATTATGTTTAGGGGTTTTGTTGTATGTTTTTTATTAGTTTTAGTGGTTTGCAGTTGTAAACGTAATACCGAAACAGAAGAAAAACCGAAAAATAAGAAGGTTTCTAATCCCATACATGTTTTATCAGAACAAGGTAAGGAGTGGAATATATTTGGAGCAAAAATTATTGGTAAGATAATGAGTGAACAAACCAATGGAGAATATTCTGTAATTCTTACAGAAACCCCTCCTGATGGCGGTCCTCCAATGCATGTTCATACTCATGAAGATGAATTGTTTTATGTTTTAAAAGGAAACTATATGTTTCATTATGGCGAAAAAACAATTGAAGCAAAAGAAGGTGATTTTATCCGTTTACCAAAAGGAGTGCCTCATAGGTTTGTGAATAAAGATTCTATTACAGGTATTACTATGAATACAATTACACCTGGCGGTTTTGAAAATTTTTTTGTTGAAATATCAGAGTTATCCAAAAAAGATAATTTATCAAAACCTAAGATCGATTCAATTGCAACTAAATACGGAATTACTTTTTTAAAGAAGTAAATAAATCGTTTATATGACACTCAATAAAGGTTTGTAAAATCTGCAGACTATAATTTCCCGTTTTTTATATTGCTAAAACTACTCTTATTTGTGTTTTATACATCTAAAATTACATTTTATACACTCAGAATAGCCATTTATACAAACATGAGGTCTATCTAAGGTCGTTTAAAATATATTTGCCCTCAAATTTTTTAACCCTTAGATTAATAAAACATGAAAAGAAAAATTATTTCGTTATTAGCCGTTATTGTATTACTATCTCAAGGTTGTCAAAATGATGATCCGACCCGAGAGACGTTACCCCCTATAGAAAAGATAGAGATATCAAGTAAAGGAAGGTTTGATAATCCTATTCAGTATGATAATGCATCTGATGCTTTTACGGCACTTAGACAAAGCTATAATAGCTTAAAAACCGAAACCAGAAACATCAATAGAAAATTCGCTGGAATTGTTATTACTAATAATAGTAATACGGATTTAAATCTTAAAGATAGAATTAGAAGTGGTGTATTGGTTTCTCCTTTTGATAAAGAAGATGGTTTTGAAGTTAGTGTTGCGAGAGGAAAAAGTATTGGCCTATTGGCGGCAGAGATCAAAGATGCTCAGGATATAAATGGAGTTTGGTCTTATCAAATAGAAGATACTGATAAGTATTATAATATAGCAGCAGATTTATCTGATGTTGCTAATATAAAACTAAAAGCAGAAATTTCACAAGAATCTCTTTTAACAGAACCATCGACTGTTGCAACCACAGGCGAATTTATACATAGTAATGAAGGCGCAAACGCAATTGTTAATATAACCGATGAGATTAATTATAATACGGTTCAATTTACAATTGATAAGAATTTTCTAACAACTACAAGTCAGTCTGTAAAAGATATTGTTAGTTACTTGGCCAGTGATGAGTTAAAAGGAAGGTTTATAGCAACACAAGGGTATGAAAAAGCTGGAAAATATGTAGAAAACGCATTCAAAAAATATGGTGTTGCTCCCTTTTTTGAGAGCTATAGAGATGAGTTTTCTGCAGAGCGTAATGTTCGTTTTGATATTTACAATTGGGGTACAGAAACTTTTAATGTAGTTGGTTATTTAGAAGGAACAGATCCTACTCTTGCCAATGAATATGTGGTTATTGGTGCACATCTGGATACCGCATATACTTATCCTAACGATTTTAAAGATGGGGATGAAGTTATTAATGGAGCAAATGATAATGGAACTGGTGTTTCTGCTGTACTATCTTTGGCAAAATATCTGGCTGGATCAAAAAATAATAAGCGTAGTGTAATATTTGCACTTTTTGGAGCAGAAGAAGTGGGGATACAAGGATCTAAACATTTAGCAAAAAAATTAAAGGAGCAAGGACTTAATTTGTATGCGATGTTAAATTTTGAAATGATAGGAGTACCTTTAATTGACCAGACTTTTTCTGCATATATTACGGGATATAATACCTCTAATTTGGGAGCAAAAATCAATGAATATTCTGGAATGAGCAATCTGGTTGGTCTACACCCAAGGGCACAGCAATTTGATTTGTTTCAGAGAAGTGATAACTATTCTTTTTATACAGAATTTAATGTGCCTTCTCAAACCGTATCCTCTTTTATTTTTGATAATTATGCACATTACCATAAAGTGGGGGATGAAACTTCTGAGCAAGATTTTGATTTTATAGCAAAGTTGATTAATGATCTTACTCCGGCAGTGGTCAAAATATTGAATACTCCAACAAAAGAAATAATATTAAGTGCAAATTGATAATTAGAAAAAGTAAACTTTTTTAACAAAACACCTTCTGTTTATCCAAAAAAACAAAAGGTGTTTTGTAATAACGATTTTATATACTAATCTAATTCTGGATACCAATCTAATTGTACAACTTGTATAGTAGAGTCTTTAGAAACTATTTGTTTAAACTTATCAACGTCACTTAATCCATTCGTACCTCGATAATGATAAGGGTATACTTGTTTTGGTTTGAATTCTAATACCGCATCTGCAGCACTTTCTACAGTCATTGTGTATGGTAAGTTCATACAAACGAATGCGATGTCAATAGCTTCTAAGGATCTCATTTCGGGAATATCTTCTGTATCTCCAGAAAAGTAAACACGTGTAGTTCCTAAGGTAAGGATATAACCATTACCTCTTCCTTTATCATGAAATTTCAAAGCTTCTTCTCGTAAATTGTACATTGGGACAGCTTCTATTGATATACCTTGTACTTCTTTAATATCACCATTGTTAATTATTACTAATTGATCAGTATAAGATGCAGGTAATTTTTCTGCTACTGCTTGGGGAACCACAATATTAGCTTTTGACATACTAAGACTATCCAAAGTATCAATATCCAAATGATCTCCATGGATATCTGTAATGAGTATAAGATTTGCTGGTTTTTTATCTTTGAAAAATTTACTACCTCCTGCTGGATCAATGTATATAGTTTTTTCTTTATACTCTAGGATAGCAGAAGCATGAGAAACAGGGTATATAGAAATATCATTATTTAGTTTTTGAACTAATTTTTCTGAAGGTGCAGAGATTTTTTCATTATCTAAAGTTGATTTTTCTTTTTGTTGAGGTTTACAATTTATTAAAGAAAGGCATAAGAAAGTAACATAAATCAGAGACTTCATGATGTGATGGTTTTACGATTTTTTAGTTATAAAAGATAAGGATATTCCTTGAAATACTTAAGTAAAAATACTAATTGTCTACCCAAAGTTTAATTGCCATGGCAATTACCATAATTACTAAAAATACTTTAACTAAACCATCTCCCTTTTTTACAGACCACCTGCTTGCAATCCATCCACCAGAAGCATTACCAATTGCCAAAATAATACCGTATATATAATCTATTTGTTGATTATAGGCAAAAACGGCAATTGCCGCAATGGTATAAATAAAAACAACTAAAACCTTAACAGCATTAGATGAAACAAGATTTAAACCGTTTATAGATGTTAGCGCTAATAAAATAAATATACCAACACCAGCCTGAATAAACCCTCCGTAAATTCCAATAAAAAAGAAAGCTAAAAATGATAACCAAAAATTTTTTCCTGTAGTTCTTTCGATTAAATCACTAGTAGCATTTTTTGGTTTAAAAACCATAATCGCTACTACAAAAAGCATCACAAGAGCTAGAATTTTATTAAACAAGTCTCCTTTGATTTCTAACGCAATTTTTGCTCCGATAATTGATCCTAAAAGAGCAGATATTCCGAGATAAACTCCAAATCTACTAGGTTTAATACCTTTACTTTTAAAACCTGCCACAGACGTAAAGCACTGTATAAGTATACCAATACGATTTGTACCATTGGCTACCGTAGGCGGAAGCCCCATAAAAATAAGCATAGGCAAAGTTAGAAGGGAACCACCGCCAGCAAGAGTATTGATAATACCGGCTACAAATCCGATAATCGCTAAAATTAATAAAAGAATAGTTTCGTTTATTTCCATTTACAGATCAAAAATAAACAATTGATTAAAATGAACAATTCTTTTGGTATAACTTGGTAAACTATTGTAGATTTACATAATCAATTAAAATAAAAACGTCGTTAAAGCACTACACAAAATAATTCCGTTTCTTCAAACAGTTAAAAATAAAGAGTATAATATAAGTATTTTTAAAGCTGATAGTATTGCAGGTATCACTGTTGGAGTGGTTTTAATACCTCAAGCCATTGCTTATGCATTACTTATGGGGGTACCACCTATATATGGATTATATGCGTGTCTTATCCCTTTGTTGTTATATGCTTTTTTTGGCACATCAAGACAACTAAGTATTGGACCCGTTGCTGTTACTGCAATATTGGTAATGAGTGGAGTAAGTGAGATAGCTACACCATTTACAGATAAGTTTACAGAATTAGCAATATTAGCAGGATTATTGATAGGTGTTGTACAAATTATAATGGGAGCTTTACGAATGGGATTTTTGGTCAATTTGATTTCCCAACCTGTAATTTCTGGCTTTATTTCTGCTGCAGCAATTATTATAATTGTTTCTCAATTAAAAGGAGGTTTAGGAATTGTAATCCCCGATTTTAAACATACACATCAAACGGTTTGGTATGCAATCACTCATATTGCCGAGGTTAATTGGATTACACTTTCTATTTGTGTATGTTCTATATTGATTATTAATGTATTGAAAAAATGGAAAAGATCTTTTCCTGGAGCATTAATGATGCTTGTAGTTACTACATTGATTACCTACATTTTTGATCTAAAATCAAAAGGAGTAGCGATTATAGAGGATGTTCCTAGTGGATTACCATCTTTTAGTATACCTGTAATGGATTATGAAACAATAGTTGCGCTTATCCCAACTGTATTAACAGTAACATTTATTGGTTATGTAGGTAGTATTGGTATTGCAAAATCTATGGAAATGAAGAATAGGGATCATGTGATTCGGCCTAATCAAGAGCTATTTGCTTTAGGGATTTCTAAAATTATTGGAGCCTTTTTTCTGGCGGTACCGTCTTCTGGTAGTTACAGTAGAACCGCAATTAATGATGAAGCAGGAGCTAAAACGGTGATTTCATCTGTGGTAGCAGTAGTAATGGTTATTTGCTCATTGTTATTTCTGACTTCGTTTTTCTATTACATTCCAAAATCTGTTTTAGCGGCTATTATTTTAGTATCGGTATTGGGTTTAATAAATTATAGAGAGGCAAAATACTTGTTTAAGTTAAGAAGAAGAGATTTTGTAGTTATGCTTATCACTTTCTTTGGTACTTTGATATTTGGGGTAGAAAATGGAATTTTTATAGGAGTTATTTTATCTTTTGTATTTCTACAATATTACAGTGCAAGACCTCATATAGCAGAGCTAGTTAATATACCAGGTACAGAGTATTTTCGAAACATCAATAGGTTTCCTCAGGCAACTCAATCGACAGAGTATTTAATAATAAGGTTTGATAATCAATTATATTTTGGTAATTCTAGTTATTTTAAAGATACCATTATAAAATATGTGTCAGAAAGAAAACCTTTGCCTAAATTCTTGATTCTCGAAAATACGAATATGCATGATATTGATAGTACTGGTTTGCATGTTTTGGAAGATATTAAACAATATCTTGATGATTTGGGTATTAGGTTATTATTAGTCGGAACAATTGGACCAGTGAGAGACTTTTTAAAAAGATCTGGGTTTACAGATGCATTAGGAGTAAATCATTACTTTCTTACCATTACAGATGCAGTAGATTATGCAGAGAATAAAACTGTTCATAAAGAAATGCATGAAGCTGCAATACAATTCAATAAAAACAGAAGATCATTCTTGGATTAAGGGTGTAACAAAATGAAAAAGAGAAATACTTGGTTTTTAATCATCTAATAAGGTTTAATTTTCTTCGTACAATCGAAGTTTTAAACCCATACCGTAATTTGTGTGATTTTTTTGAATTAGGTTGTTAGTAGAGCTATATTTATGATCAAAACGTTGCCAGGTTTTATTTCTATAAAATACTCTTCTTGTAAAAGTTTTATACCCTTCTACCTTATTAGTAAATGGTAATAAAGGTCTAAATGTAGTAGATACTTTTACAACACCTCTTCTCGTTTCTATTTCACTATACTTTTTTGTTTGCTGTAACTTTCCATCTTTATCAGCATAACCTAAGACTTGTATTGAAACAAAGATTCCTTTTTTTGGGATATAGACTTTATACTCAGAAATATCAAGTTCAAAATTAGACTTGTCCTTACTTGTAATTATAAATATAATATCGTCATAAGCCAATCTTTTTCCTGGTTTTCCATTATCGTTACTATAGAGTTGAATTTTAAATAAAGTGGAGAAAGCTTGAGGTTTTGTTGAATTCTTGTTTGATGATTCTATCTTTATAGGTAAGTATAGTGACGCTATTTGGGTTGTTTTTTCAGAATTTTTTGGAAAAAAAACTGCTATTTCTGATTCTACGGTCGGTAACCAACACTTAAAATAATCATTGTGTACCTCTGAATTTAATTTTTTGGTTTTAAATTTTCTTTTCTTTTCGGCAGTAATGAGTACCTCTTTGAGTTCGTCAACTTCTTGTGACAGAAATATTTTCTTTGGTAAAGAAGGCGTAGATAACACCTGTTCTTTATAACCTACGGCTGAGATGTATAAAGAATCTATATCTGGATACCATTTTTTAGAAAACCTAAAAAGTCCGTCCGCATCTGCAAATGTTCCATTACCATTTCCAAAAGAAATTGTGGCATAAGAAATTGGAGTCTTTTGAACCGAATCTAAAATAGAGTAGGTCTGAGAGTTAATATATTGTGCTAAAAAAAGCAAGAGTATTGGGACTAGCTTTTTCATGGGGTTATTGGGGATTAGAGAACTAAAATAACAAATTTATTTACAATAGAACGATAATCATGCCAAAGAAGATTGATAGAGTTAAGCAATAGTATATTGTAGAATAGTATTATGTTCTGACTTTTGGAGGTAATGAATTGGATACAAAGCCTAAATCCCAAGGTGTATTTGACTCATCTTGGGACATAGGCTAATTGGTCACAAAAATGTGACGTATCAATACTGAAATAATAGATTTTCTATGAAAAATCTTCTGTTAGGTAATACATCAGTTTACCTTTATCAGTAAAGCTTTTAATAGTAAGTATTTCACCACTAATTTTATTGTAGATTACTTCAACAAATAATAGATCTACATAAAAAATACTGTAGTAAAAATCACGGTTTTTATCATCTATGGAAAATAAGTGCATTCCACGATTCCAGATATCATTATATTTAACGTCTAAGTGGCGAGAATTAAATTGTTTCTCAAGAGTAATTCTTTGCATAAGTAATATTTTTATTTTGGGTCATATAAAATTACGGAAAAACCGTAACATATGCAAGTTAATTTCGTAACAATCAGCATTTAATGGGTGTTAAAATGCTTTTTGTCTAATGTTTTTGACTCTTGATCTAAAGGGAAATAAGGTGTTTGTAGGGCAATTTTATTGAGTATTCAGCAATTTGTAATTGATACAAAACCGCTATAAGACCTTGGTAAATTATTTTTAAAACTATATATATAGTATAGTTAGATACCTGATCATATTTAGGTTGATACGTCTTTATTACAAAAAATCCTTAGTAAAGGTTTACCAAAGTTTTGGGATTTAATTCGTGACCTCCGGGGTGAAGTCGAAATTCAATTTGTGGAAATATTTGTTTTACTCTAATCTTTTCGGCTTCAACTTTTTCTACTTCGAAGTAGGGATCTTTTTCTCCCAGAATATGTGTGATTTTTGTTTCGCTTTGTAAAAATAGAAAGTCCTCTCGGTTTAACTCATGAGGAAATCCACCAGAAATCATAACAAGAGCATTACATTTTATTTTACGACTAGCAATCCATCTACCTGCAATGCTAACCCCTTGAGAATACCCGAGAACAATTAAGTTAACGTTGTTTGGTATATTTTCGTTGGCAATAACAGCGTCTGTATAATTTAAAACATTCTTTGTTTCTGTTAGTGTATTCTCTTTGGTAAGCCAACTAGATCCAACTCTTCGGTAATCAGTACCTTTATAATATTTGGAAGGAGCTTGAGGAGCAATTATGTAATTTTCTTTTTTATCCAAAGTGTCAAATAATCTAATAAAATATTTAGTTAAATAACCAATCCCATGAAAAACTACCCAAACATTCTTGGTGCTTTCATTTAAATCATTCAAAGTAGAGTATGTATTTGTTGCTGTATATGATATTTCTTTCTCTTGTGAATTCATAAATACTACTAAAAAAAGGTTAAGGGTTTTATTAGTTAATAAGCACATTAAAGGCTGCAAGATATTCTGTTTTTTGGGTTTAAAAAATAGAAATTAAGATTTTTGAAGTTAGTAAAGAGTTGTTTTCTGACATGATACTCAAATAACATATCGATGTAACTAGATTTATTAATATGCATTGTATATTTTTGCTTTAAATTATAGACTCATGAACTTAACCCGAGAAGAAATTTTAGCAGAATGTGCAAGAATGTGCAAAAACACATTAATGGAAACTCTGGATATAACATATTGTGATGTTGGTAAGGATTATTTAACAGCAAAAATGCCAGTGACAAGTAAAGTATATCAGCCCGATGGTGTTTTGCATGGGGGAGCAATGGTAGCTTTGGCAGAGAGTGTTGGTAGTGCGGCATCTTTTATTTTTTTGGATGCTAAAGATTCTTATGTTCGTGGTATAGAAATTTCTGCCAATCATGTTAAAAGTATAAAAAAAGGATATGTTTTTGCTAAGGCTGAAATAGTACATAAGGGAAGAACTACACAGTTATGGGATATTAAAATAAGGGATGAAGAGGATAATTTGATTTCTATAGTAAAATTAACCACGATAGCACTTCCTAAAAATAAGTAGAATGAGCATAGAGTTGTTTTATGCTAAAGTAAGAAAGCAGTTAAAAGAACAATTACCGTTTGTAATATATAGAAAAGGGAATACTGATATCATACAAGCTTTTCTTCAGAAAAATGATACGGTATTTGAAACTAAGGATTATTCTGATTCTGGGTTCGTATTTGCTCCATTTGATAATAAAAACAAAGCAATAATCATTCCTTCTTCTTATAGTCAATATTATGAACAGGTTAATCAAGAAATTAAAGGAGGAAAGGAGGAAAATCGAGACCCAGAGACTTTTTTAAAGGCCCAAGAAAAAGATACAACTACAGAAATAAAATATCAAAAACTGGTTACCGCTGCTATTGAAGCCATTTCGGATGATAGATTTAAAAAAGTGGTGCTATCCCGAAATGAAAAAGTAAATAGCCCAACTGATGATGCAATACAATTGTTTAAAAGGTTATTGAACACTTATAGAAATGCATTTGTCTATCTCTGGTATCACCCTAAAATTGGTACGTGGTTAGGAGCAACACCAGAAACATTGATCAAGATTAGAAATGATAACTTTTTTACGATGGCTTTGGCAGGTACTCAAGAGTTTTGTAATACATTGGATGTGCATTGGGGTAAAAAAGAAATTGAAGAGCAAAAAATGGTTACATCGTTTGTTGTAAATCAATTGTCATCTGTTGTTAATAAGGTCGAATGTTCTAAAACATACACACACAGAGCAGGTACATTATTACATTTAAGAACTGATATAAGTGGTGTTTTAAATGTTGACAATTCAAAAATTAAAGATATTATTAAAGTATTACACCCAACACCAGCAGTATGTGGATTGCCAAAATTAGAAGCTAAATCTTTTATTTTATCCAAAGAGGGATATTCTCGTAAATTTTATACCGGCTTTTTAGGAGAGTTAAACCTAGGAGGGGAGGAAAAAAGTGAGTCTAATATTTTTGTAAATTTAAGATGTATGGAGTTGAAAGAAGCTATTGCAACACTTTATATCGGAGGTGGTATTACAAAAGACTCTGACCCCGAAAAAGAATGGGAAGAAACTGTAAAGAAGACAGAAACTATGAAAAGAGTTTTGTTTTAGATATAGATTATATTGCCAAAAAATGTAGTGTAAATTAGTAAGATGTTATATTTTAGCTCCACTAATGAAGAAACGTTTATATTCAAAAATTCCTTTAGCTCAATCTATAGTAACTTTATGTGAAGCAAAGGGAATTACTCACATTGTTATTTCTCCAGGATCTCGTAATGCTCCATTAACAATTGGTTTTACAGAGAACCCAAATATGAATTGTTATAGTATTGTTGATGAACGATGTGCAGGTTTTTTTGCCTTGGGTATTGCTCAGCAAATTAAAAAGCCAGTAGCATTAGTTTGTACTTCTGGAAGTGCATTATTGAACTATTACCCGGCAATTTCTGAAGCATATTATAGTGATATTCCTCTAGTTGTATTAAGTGCTGACCGACCAATTGAAAGAATAGATATTGGTGATGGCCAAACAATTCGTCAAAAAAATGTTTTTGAAAATCACATTCTTTACTCGGCCAATTTACACTCAGAGATTGTACCACAGACAGAAATTAACGATCATAAAGTACTTCAAAAACAACACGAGGCACAAAAACATAACGAAAGAGAAATTAACCTAGCCTTAAACAAGGCTATTGAGAAGATGGGGCCAGTGCATATTAATGCACCATTTTATGAGCCATTATATGATAAAATAGAGCAACCCACTGTTGATCCTATTAATGTACCTCTAGAAAAACAATATTATCATTTTTCTAATGAGCTACAATTGGATATGATTGATAAATGGGGTAGAGCAAAACGTAAAATGATTCTTATAGGGGTTAATCCTCCAGATAGTATTGATCAAAAATGGATAGAACATTTTGCAGATGATCCTTCTGTTTTAGTACTTACAGAGACTACCTCTAATATTCATCACGAATCCCATATTAATAGTATTGACCAATTGATTTCTACTCTTGATGAAGATGAATTTAAAGCATTGCACCCCGATATTCTTTTGACTATTGGTGGCATGGTGGTTTCTAAACGAATTAAAGGTTTTTTAAGGAAATACCAACCTCAGTCCCATTGGCATATTGATTCTAAAAAAGCATTTGATACTTACTTTTGTCTAACAGAGCATATAAAATTAAAACCTAATTCTTTTTTTTCAAAATTTGTTCAAGACACAACAAGTGTTACAAGTACTTACAAATCAAATTGGATTGCTATAAGAGAACAGAGGAGGAGTAAGCATAATGAATATGTTGAAAAAATTAAGTTTACTGATCTAAAAGCATATGAATCTATTTTTAATACATTACCAGATAATTTAATGCTACAATTGAGTAATAGTTCTACTGTGCGTTATGCTCAATTGTTTAGTCTTAATCCTTCTTTTAAGGTATTTTGTAATAGAGGTACAAGTGGTATTGATGGCAGCACATCTACAGCAATAGGTGCTGCGTTAGTATCAACAACACCAACAATTTTATTAACAGGTGATTTAAGTTTTTTTTATGATAGTAATGCATTATGGAACAGTTATATACCCTCTAATTTTAAAATAATTCTAATTAATAATGAAGGTGGTGGGATATTTAGAATCTTGCCCGGTAAAGAAGAAAGTAGTAACTTTAGTACATATTTTGAAACTACACATCATCTTACAGCAGTTCATTTATGTAAAATGTATGGTTTTGATTATTGTACAGCAAATACAATAGAAGAGGTTACTATAGGTGTAAATAAGATATGTCAAAATGATAATGTACCCCAATTACTTGAAATTTTCACACCACGATTAGAAAATGATAGTACGTTAATCGATTATTTTAAGTATTTTGACTAATATCTGTGTTTTAATACACTTTTAAGATGGATTATTCATTTATGATTCATCTATATTTGATTAGAAAATTAAGTTAACTAAAAACCTAAACATTAACATCCATGAGTAAAAGAGACGAATTAATTGTTAAGTACGCTGCTGATATCAAAGATAAAATTGGTCAGACACCAGATATGGATCTTTTAACAAAAGTTACTATCGGTTGTGGTCCATCAATTTATAACGCAGATGCTTCTACAGTATCGGGTAGTGACCAAAGCGAATTAGATACGGTAAAGAATAACTTTTTGATAAAAAAATTAGGTCTTTCTGATGGACCTAAATTGGATGAAGCCATCGCATCTGTAATTGATCAATATGGTAAATCAAACCGTAATAAATATAGAGCTGTTGTTTACTATTTATTAACAAAGCATTTTGGAAAAGAAGCTATCTACAACTAGAGATAAGCATAACAAATAAAAAAAGGTGTACTATTTAGTACACCTTTTTTTATTTGTTAACAATTAGTTGTCGATTAATCCAGAAGGTTTTTTAATGTGATTTTGACAACTTTTTATCGTATTTTACGATACGCTATATTTTTTTTCCATCTATTGTCCATTTTGAAGACCTTCTTATCGTTGCTGCGAATTTACGTCTTGAAATCGTTACTGCAATAATTGGTTTTTTACCTTTCTTTTCAATACTAATAGAAGAACAATAGGCTTTTTCTACATTGGTTTCTTTCTTAAACTCTTCAATAGATTGCGGAATTATTTTTCTTAGTACTTCTAAATCGATTCCTTTAGCTGAAAAAAGAAAAGGTTGATACGTTTCATAAGTATTAGATAGCTTCTTATTCAAAGCACCTCCTATAGAAATATCCACATCATTGCTAGATAGTGCTCCTTCATTATTGATACTGTATTCAACAATTCTATTTTTATCTGTTCCTTTTACAAAGGAGATATCCATATAACTAGACAGTTGATCATTTTGTGGGTGAATTGAACCACTATAATAAAATTCTAATACTTCGATATTGTCTTTTAAATCAGGATAATCTGTGTATACATAATCTAGTAATTTCTCATAGCCGACATTGTCTTCAATTAGGTTATTAGGTAATGTTGCCGAACTACCTCCTACATTACCACAGGAAGTAAATAGTACCACTGTAATTCCGAAAAATAGATTTTTAAGCTTTTGCATTTTTTTTATTTTAATGTTGTTTGTGAAGCAAACTTATTGAAGAAAAACACATTAGGAAACCTGTAATTTATTTTCGTTTGAGTATAGTAAAAAAATGTATAGTCTGAGTTAATATGTGCAGCAATGCATATGTTAATTAAAGAGATTGATTGGTATTATTTTTAAAAAAGATTAGGATCCAACTATAGAACAGAAAATTACAAATCCATTTAATTCTTCATTTTTTATTATACTTTCTAATTATCATACTATATTCTTCTAAAAAAGTATCTTTGCAAAAAAAAGAGAACAATGCTTAAGTTAGGAGAGTATAATATTTTAGAAGTTGTAAGAGAAAGAGATCAAGGAGTCTATCTTTGTGATGATGATGGCAATGAGGTTTTGTTACCTAATAAGTATGTTCCAGAACATTTTCATATTAGAGATAAGTTTAAGGTCTTCTTATATTTAGATAGTCAAGAACGAATTGTTGCAACAAATTTAGAACCATATATTACAGTTAATACTTTTGGATATCTAAAATGTACGAATGTGTCTGAAATTGGAGCTTTTTTAGATTGGGGGTTAGAGAAACACCTTTTTGTACCTTTTAAAGAGCAAGCGTCAAAGATGAGAGTAGGAAGTTGGTATCTTGTTTATATGTATATTGATGAAGAAACCAATAGACTTGTTGCATCAAGTAAAACAAATGCATTTTTAGATAATTCTTTGGTACTATTGTCTTCTTATGATGAAGTAAAATTAATTGCGTCTCACCCTTCTCCACAAGGTTGGAATATGATTGTAAATCAAAAGCATTTAGGTCTGGTATACAGTGATGAAATTTTTCAGAAGATTACTGTTGGTGATGAACTTAAAGGGTATGTGAAAAAGGTACGCCCTGATGGAAAAATAGATTTGACCTTACAACGCCATGGTTATAGAAGTATTGAACCTAATGCTCAGCAAATACTTGATGAATTAAATGCTAATGGTGGTTTTATAGATCTTAATGATAAATCTGATCCAGAAGATATAAAAGAAGTTTTTCAATTAAGTAAGAAGAGCTTTAAAAAGGCGATTGGAACACTTTATAAAGAAAGAAAAATACTTATAGAAAAGGATGGAATTAGACTTGTAGATTAAATTATCTACAACTATAAAATATAATTCTTATATAGATTCCCTATCAAAAATACGTTTTTGATAGGGAATTTAGTTTTATGAACTACTCTATTGTTTTTCCTAAAAACACATTATATTTTGAGTTAATAGGGTTACCAGTAGTTCTTCTAAAAGAGACTATTTGGCCTGTATGGTATAGAGTGTCTGATAATGGCCCATTGATCGCATGCCAAAAAGGAAACTCTCTTTTATCTGCATCCTTATCATTTTGAATAATGATATTGAACTTTTCAATTTCTTCTTCTGTTTTTTTACAACAAAGTTCACGGGCTTTTTTGATGTTATTTAACGTTTCTTCTCTAAGACTATCAAATGTAAATTTTGATAAGTCATCGGTAGTAAGTCTTATACTAGATACATTTTGTGGCGCATTTACGATAAGAATAGAAAGCCAATATATATGCTCAATGGTTTTATACATGCTCATGGCTTCTTTAGAGGGTTGATATTGCAAATCTTTATCCGATAAATTCTCTGTAGCCCAATAATATCTATTTCCTAAACTATCCAAAAGTCTAGAGATAATGTTTCCGGATGAGTAACTTTCTGGGTAATCTGGTATTTGTTTGTATGACATTAATGTGGTTATGTTTAATGATTGATTATTCAAAAATAAAACATTAATTAATTACCACATTTATTTATCTAGTGGTATTGTATTTATTTTTATTAATTCTAAAATACATTGCATTTTTGATTCCGTTGCAATAATCATTTTTCCAAAATTGCATCTTTAGTTTTTCTAGAACTCTTATAGAAGGTTTATTGTCTTTGGATACCCGACCAATAATCTCGTCAATTTTTAATGTATTAAATCCATAATCCAAGGTTGCTTTTGCCGCTTCTGTAGCATATCCTTTATTCCATTCGTTTTGCAAAAATCTAAAACCAATATCAACTAGACTTTCTTCATTAAGTTTTAATCCACACCAACCAATAAAATCATCAGAAACTTTATTAATAACAGCCCAACGGCCATATCCATTTGTATCATAATCAGAGTAGTTCTCTAGAAAAGTTCTCGCCTCTAGTTTAGATTCAAATGGTTTGTCTCCCGTATACTTTAATACTTCTAAGTCTGTATTTAGATCATACATGCTTTGTGCATCATTAAGAATGAACTCTCTCAATACCAGCCGATCGGTTTCAAGTATAATTTTCATATTATCCATTTACTTTTCGAATATTAATTTTCCTTGTAAGTAAGTTTGTAAAACTTCTGTTTTACCAATTTCATCAGGAGAGATTTTAAATATATTTTGATTTAAAACGATAAAATCAGCTTCTTTCCCAACTTCTAACGTGCCCACTTTATCTTCTTGTCTCATTACATAGGCCGCATTAATCGTATATGCTTTAATAGCTTCTTTGAGCGTTAATTCTTGGGGAGCTCGTGTAGTTGCATTTTGTATACCTATAAATGGATTTAAAGAACTTACATCCCAATCGCTACTTAATGTTATTCTTGCATTGGCTTGATTTAAGCTTTTTACCGGTATGATATTATCGTTTAATGATATTGAAACAAAATCATCATTTTCATGCCAGTTTGATGGCTTAGTAAAATCTCCGGCAACTTGTGCATCTGCTGTTACATTTAATAATTTAAATCTTGAATAATCTGTGGGTGATACATATTCTATATGTGTTAATCTATGTCTTCCTTTACTAGATCCACTTTGTTCTATGGCATTTAAAGCTTCTGTTACTCCACGATTTCCTATAGAATGAATATGAAAATCAAAGCCAACAGGTTCTAATTCTGAAATATAATTAGAAATACGATTTTGACTCACATAGTTTATACCGTTATTGGTTTGTAAGTTAAAGAGGTTAATCGTATAATCATTTTTCATTGCAGATGTTGTATTCACCACAATTCCGTCAGAATAAAGTTTAATTTGATTTATTTTTAGTAGATCACTTGTTTCAAAAGAGTATAGAGATTTTAAGTTTTTAATTTGTACATCATCATCTTCGGTAGGGTAGAGCCAAAGCCCAAGATTTACTCTTACGGTTAATTTACCTTCATTTTGAATACGTTTCCACGTTAAATGATGATTTCTCTTCCAATACGTTCTGGCATCACAAATAGATGTGATTCCGTTTTTTGCTAACTCAGGTAATGCCGAATTAATGATGCCTTCAAAATCATTTTGTTCATTATTGGGGATTGAAGAAATTGCCAAATCAATAACTAAATTCCCTGCGTTATCTATTAAAAGACCGTTGGGCTCTCCATTTTTATCTTTCATTATAATTCCGCCAGTTGGATTGGTAGAATTACTATTAATTCCTGCTAGTTCTAATGCTTTGGAGTTTACCCATATAGAATGAGAAGTTTGCTCCATAATAGCAATAGGTTTTGTTGTAGAAATATCATTTAAAATCTCTACAGGTGTTTTTGATGAATCAAGAAGTGTATGGATATCAAATCCCCAACCTAGAATCCATTTTGAATCTATATTTTCATTTACAGCGCTTTCAATATCATAGCTATAGTTTTCTGCATTAGTCACTTTTGCATCAAGCGTAAATTGAAAATTGTTTGAAGATGCCTCTAAAGGGTGAACATGTACATCATGAATTCCGGGCATTATCATTTTATTTTGTAAATCAATAATTTCGGTATTTTCAGTAGTCATATTTCGAACCTCAGAATTTGTTCCGATAACTACAATAATACCGTCACGAATAAGCATAGCTTCTGCCCAGTCCTGATTTTGAGCAACTGTATAAATTTTACCATTTACAAAGGCCCGGTCATTATTTTGCTCAGATAAAATTGTATTATCATTTTTTTTACAAGAAAGAAGACTAATAAGAACTGATAAAAGTATAAATTTCATAGAATTAATTAGTTTAGAAAGGAGATTGTAAGGCATCTAGTTATACATTAAGTTACTAAATAATAATTAATTACTAATTAGATCACCTTACATTAGTCTTTAAATAAGAACGATTTGTTATACTAAAGCCAATAATTCTTCTGTATTTATTACCATAGCAAATTCTTCATTTAAACTTGCCAAGGTTGTTTGGTGAATAATTTCAGAAGAGAATTTTTCTCCATTAATGCCTATTCTATCAAATGTTGCCGTGGCGTCTGATATAAGAATGGTTTCAAAACCAAAATTACCAGCCATTCTTGTTGTGGTAGAAATGCAATGATTTGTTGTAAGACCGACAATAACTAGTTTTTTTATCCCTTGACTTTCTAATTGTTCTTGAAGGTCTGTACCTATAAAGGCACTGTTTACATCTTTTATAATTACAGGCTCTCCGTGTATTGGTTTTACTTCGTCTTTTATTTCAAATCCAGGATGTGATTTATGTAATCTAGATACTGGATTTTGAGAGCTATGAATAATATGAAAAATGGGTAAACTTAAGGCTCTCCATGTATATAAAAGTTGGGCAGATTTTTCTTCTGCATCTTTATTATTTCTATTACCTCCCCAATATTCTTCTTCATCAAATCCTTTTTGTATATCAATTAATAATAAGGCTGTATTATGTTCTCTTAAACTCATTTTTAACTCCTTTTATAAATTATAAAATATAATTAATGCATATATATAGTGAATAAAGATATGTTGTTATATATAAAAAAGAGAATAAATTAACTTCAGATTTTATTGAAAACACAAATAAATAAAATGATGAAGCGTGATTAGTTTTTTAGATGTAATTTTGACTTTTATTCTATTTGATTACAATATTCGTTCATTTTGGAAAGCATGATTCTATAATGATTTTTTAATTTAGGATCATTTTTTAACAAACTTGCTTTTTGAGCAGATGCGTTAGCGTTTTTACAATCCAAAACTCCATCTAGGTATATATGCGCTAAAAACAGATGTGCATTAGCTTTCCAATAATTTGATTTACATTTGCTAAGCATGTTTTTTAATGTATTGTGTGCACTGCTGTAATGTGATTGTGAAATAAAAACTCGTGATTTGTTAATGTGATTTGGCCAATAGTTAAAATCTTGTTTTATTCCTTGATTAAAATAACTTAATGCTTCTTTATTATTTTTTTCGACCAAGGCGATTGACCCCAATTTATTTAATGTAATGGTATTTTTCTCGATCTCCAAGGATTTTTTAAAGAAGGTTTTTGCGTTATCAAAGTCATTTTGATTAAATAATGTAACCCCTTTAATGTAATGATCTGTAGCTTGTTGATTTTGTATTTTTTGACTTAACTCTTTAATATCATTAGAGTTTTCTTGAATTGTCTCGGTTTTATTCTTTTGGCATGCAACAACGAAGAGTAATACTAGTATAAATGGTAGGTTTTTCATTTTTAAATTTTGTTAATATTAATGGACCTTGAAAAGTAAACCAGTTTTTATTAATTTGAAACGATTAAATTAGTTTGATGATCTTATAAAACTAGGTTTACAAACATACTTTTACATTATAATGCAGAGTTTTAAAAAAATAACAGAATCAAAATATTAATGATGAGAAGATATACTTTTTGGCTCACAAAAAATTAACTTTCATGTTTTAATATATTTTCTATGCATGTTTTAAACATAGATATACCAGTATCAATTATTTCTTCGGGAAAATCATAATCGGTATGATGTAAGGCAGGAGAATTTACTCCAGAACCTAAACCGAACATTGCTGCTTTATATTTTTTTGAAAACCACCCAAAATCTTCTCCGAATCTAAATGGTTGGGATTCTTTCTTGATTTTAAAGTTATTGAATTTAGCGGCTTTTTGAATAATATGGTTACACACTTGATTATTCTGTGTTGCCGGAAAATGCTCAAACCAATCAATAGTATATTTTAATTTATGAATTTCACATTCATTTTTGACAATGGTCAGTAATGTTTCTTTTATTTTTTTCATTACACTTTCGTCCCATGTTCTTAGAGTATAATGCAATTCTGCATTTTCTGGAGAAATCCCATATGATTTTTGCCCTACTAAAATATGTATAGGAGTTAAAATTGCAAAATCATCATTTTTAGGTTGATGTTCATTTAATTTAGATAATTTACTTACAATAGTTGATACTGCAAGAGTAGGATTTATTCCATTCTCTGGTTGTGCAGCATGGGCTTTTTTGCCTTTTAAATAAATAGCAGCGCTTTGAACTTCGGCAGAAAAATTGTTTTCCAATTGTATAATGCTATGCATTGGTTCTCCTGGAATGTTATGAAGGGCAAATAGATAATCTAGATTTAAACTTTGAAACTTGATATCATTCAACATTTTAAACGCTCCTTTTCCAGTTTCTTCGGCGGGTTGAAATAGTAAAACAATTTGCCCCGATGTGAATGCCTTTTCTTTAATCCAGAAAATAAGCCCTGCAACAATAGCCATATGACCGTCATGCCCACATTTATGCGAAACTCCTTCGTTTATTGATCTATATTCGAATTGATTTTCTTCAGTAATGGGTAGTGCATCTAATTCGCATCTAATACCAATAGTTGGACCACTGTCTGAAAACTTATAAACAGCTGCAATACCATGACCTCCAATATTAGTAATTATCTGAGTATCATTATATGTTCTTATAAAGTAGACAATTCTTTCTGCTGTTAGTTTTTCAAAACCAGATAATTCAGGGTTTTGATGAAGCTCCTTACGTAAGTCTTTAATTTTATCAAGCATTCTATGTATTCTTAAATTGGTCTTGTAAAATTATCAAATAGACTTTAATTCTGATTCATAAATATTTCTAAAAACTAAGTATGTGATATGATTTATTTTTTTAAAATGATTACAACTCAGAAAAAGTGAGTTTCCCATATGGGATAATGGTTTTAACTCAGAAAAAATGGGTTTCCCGCATGGGGTAGTGGTTTTAACTCAGAAAAATTGGGCATTCCGTATGGGGTAGTCGTTTTAACTTATAAAAATTGAGTTTCCTGTATGGAGTAATGGTTTTAACTCAGAAAAATTAGGTTTCCCAAATGGGATAGTAGTTTTAACTCAGAAATTATAGTTATTTCTATCTTTTTATAGCACTAATACACATAAATGCAGGGAACTCATTTAATTCTTTATAATGCTTTGGATCAAGTTCTTCAAATTCTTTTACAGGCTTTGGTTCGACTATTTTATCTATACAAAAGCCATTGTTTACGATAGGAGTAATGCATTCTCCCAGAGGCCTACGATAACTATGCATTTGTATAGGTTTACCAAACCCCGACCATGTACAATTGACAGCTTCAATTTCAAAATATTTCTCAGATTTGAAGTAGTTGTATTCAAAAAAAGGATGTTCTATCGAGATAATGAGTTTGCCATTGGGTTTTAATACTCTTTGAAATTCTTGCATCGTTATATTCCAGTCTTCTATGTAGTGTAATGCCAATGCACAAATTACAATGTCAAAAGATGCGCTTGAAAGTGTTTCTAGAGGCTCACTTAAATCCTGAACAAAGAATACTCCCGATTCTGAGTTTCTTTCTCTGGCTAATTTTATCATTTGTGGACTAATGTCAAAACCAGTAACATTAGCTCCTTTTTTGATTAGTATTTCGGCATATTTGCCTGGGCCGCAAGCTGCATCGAGTATTGATTTACCTTTTACATCACCGATTAGCTTAAGTGTATTAGGTCTATCATAATAAGCATTATGAGGTTTATGATCAATTAGATTGTTATAACTATCTGCTAAATCATCATAAGCCTTTTTTATTTTCTCTTTCATAGGGTACAATATAACATCAATTAAACTAGGAGTTGGTACTATCAATTCTATGTCTTATTTATATCAGATTTTGAAGCAGTTTTTAATTCTAAAATGGACAAAAGTGTAATAATGATAATTTCGACAAAAAAATATAATAAGCCTAAAAATGTAAGTCTGTGATAAAAGTAAATAACTAACCCTATGGTTAGGCAACAGTATGCAAGGTTAACCATAGCAATAATTTTAAGATATAACCTCGAGTTTTTTTGAGTAAACAAGAAACATAAAAAAGAGTATAGAGCAAAAATACAAGCCAAAAACGATAGAAAATATAGTATGTTTATCGGCATTCCGAACGTACTTTCAAATCTTACTAATATGATCCCTAATAATAAAGCAGATACTATAGCTCCACAACTATCTAATAAGAATAAACTTTTAGGCTTGACCTTACTACCAATTTGTTCAAAATACATTTTGTTCAGAACTCCAATTTTACGAATTTTTTAATGAATCTATAATTGTTTTTATTTCAACAATTTCTTCTGGTATCCAATCAAAAGAAGAATCTAATTCATATGCTTTCTGTTTTAGTTTTAAAGCCTCCTCATATCGTTTAGATTGCAATAATAAATCCGCTTTAGAATCATAGGGATTCCCTCTTTTAGGTTCACATCTTATATAGTTATCAAAAGCTTTTTCGGCCTTATCGAGTTCATTATTATTTATATAAGCATACCCAAGAATATTATATCCAGATCCATAATTATTATCAATTTCTACAGACTTCTCACCGGCTTTAATTGCTAAACTTGGATTTTTTCTAAATAGTAAAAAACTAATGGTATGATATATATATTTGTCTGATGGGTTTAGTTTAGCTACTTTAAATAAGCGTTCTTCTAAAATATCATCAGGGTTGTTTAGTCTAAATTCTGATGCTTCAACTAACATTTGCTCATCTTTAGAAACCAAATCTTTGTATTTTTTTGCTAATTCATGATTAGCCTTTTTTATAGAATCATTTGGAGCATATATCGAGATGAAATTATACATTCTTACAAATTTATCATCCAATGCTATTGCTTGTTCATAATGTTCTATAGGGTTGCCGTTTAACCCATTTTGAACTAAAAATCGAGCTTTTTCAAAGTGTTCTTTTGCCTTTTCATTTGATGTTGTAATTGGGATCAAACTCGATTTTGTTTTTTGATTATTCATTTTATTATTCTTGCATGATATTATTGATAGAACGACTATAGAAAAAAGTATTTTGAAATATTTGATATGCATTTTAGTGTGTTTACTATGTATGTAAATGTTAAAACAAAAACTGAATTTTGCAATTGATTATTCTCAATTACTTATTAGAATGTAAACCTATTTTATTTCCTTCAGAATCTATTAATTGAGCAAAGAAACCAAATTCTCCAATATCAGTTTTCGGAATCAATAATTTACCTCCAGCTTCTTCAACACGTCCAGCTTCTGTTTCTACATCTTCACATGTAAAGTATATGATAGTCCCATCTTGACTAGGCTTTTGATCACCAGATTCCACCAAAGCTCCTGCAGAACCAATTTGGTTTGGAACTCCAAACATATACATTTTACCATCGGGCATGTCTATGAATTGAAATTCTAAATTAAAAACTTTTGAATAGAAGTTTTTTGCCCTTTCAAGATCTGTGGTAGCGATCTCAAACCATTGTATTGGATTATTCATTTGTGTTTATTTATTTGATATGATTTCAAGTGTTTCGTTTACAAAATCCGTTTTTCCTAGGACATAAGCGCCTCGGTCATTTTTGAATTTTGAAGCTAAATTGAGTTTCAATTCTTCATATTGCATCGCTCTTTCTTTATTAGAATTTAAATAATCTCTAAATTCAATTTGTTTCCACATTAGATTTTCTTTTGGACACATATGAATATGAAAAATTTGTTCTTTTTTACCATCTAGGTGATATCCTTTTCCAAAAGTCATATAGGCTTCTATATTTTCTCTTGCAGGAACCTTAAAATAGGAGTACCCCAAATCTTCAAAATTTGCAATTAAACGTTTATCAAACAGTAATTTTTGAGGAATCTCTATCAAGATATCAATATACGGTTTTGATTTGATATGAGAAATAGAAGAACTACCAAAGTGCTCTATTCGTATAATTGTCTCCGTACCAATTTTACAGATGATAAGCTCCTTTTCTCTTTTATAAAATGTTTTCCATTCTGGATTATGCTCAACCAATTCAATAGGAAATAAAGTGTTCCAATCTTCTTTGGTTAGCTCATAGAGGTTCTTTTTCATAATGTTTGGTTGGTGTTTTGTAAATAGAGAACATCAAATATAAACATCAATATCTCGTTGGACCAACTATTTTTGATGTTTTTGTTTTTAGGCACAACCCAAGTATTAGTACCAATGTATAGATCCATAGTACCCAAGATCCTAAAGTAATGGTTTGATCTAATGTAAATTTTGGAAAAACAATAGCATGAAACTTGATGCATAAAACATCACAAAACATACCGGGTACTGCCATAAGTACTGCACTTTTAAGTTGTGCTTTTTGACATAGTTTAAATCTATTGATTACGTACTTTATCAAAAAAAAGAGTAGGGGAATAACTCCAAAATAAAGAGATGCCAATACTATTGTATTTTCTATTATCAATATACTATCTCCAAAAGATCTCATTAATAATGTAGCAATTAACCAAATCGAAAACCCGAAGAGTAAGCTAAACTTTTTATAATTCATAACCATTAATTTATTGATTAGATCAAATGTAATAGCCTGATCTGAAAAATAAATTGACAAAAGTTAAGAAGTACTTTTTGCTAATCTACTTCTTAACCGACTTAAACTTTCTGGTTGTATTCCTATATAACTTGCTAGTTGAAATAAAGGAACTCTTTGTAATAATTCTTGTTCATTTTTTAGCAAGTCTAAATATCGTTGTTCAGGATTTGATATAATGTAGGATGATAACATCTCTTGATGATTACCAAGTTCTTTTTCTAAGATCATTCGAGAGAAAGTTTCGAATTTTGGAAATGTATTTAATATTAACTTTTCGGTTTCATATGGTAATAGGGCTAAAATACAATCTTCTGTACATTCTAAATAGTGGCTTGAAGGGGCTTTATTTGTAAAACTTCGTAATGAAGTAATAAATTGATTTTCGGTGTAAAAAAAAGTCGTTTTCTCCTCTCCGTCAACCAAATAATATAATCTTACACATCCTTTTAAATTGAAGTATGAGGTTTTAGAAATCATTCCTTCTTTTAATAAAACATCTCCTTTTTTAAATTTTCTTATTTCAATTAGTGCCGCAATTGCTTTTATCTCTTCATTGGTAAGAGGTATATATTCTGAAATGTAGTTTATTAGTTTAAAGATCAATTTTTTATATTTAGGATTTAACAGTAATTTTTTCTATCAATTTGAAATACTCATTATTATAATAATGCTTGTATTCTTTTTTTACAGATACCTACTAAGCCACATCTGTAATGTAATTGTAAATTATACATTGTTTTTTTAGTAAGTGTCAAGATGAAGTAAATTGTTACCATTCTAATATTTCTTTTATGTAATATTTTATGCTTTTAATTTGTATAACCTTTGATTATGTTCTTTCTTAATTTTAAGTATTTTTGCAATTCGCTATGAAAGTATGTATTGCCGAAAAACCAAGTGTTGCACGAGAAATAGCCTCTGTACTAGGAGCTAATGTTAAATGTGATGGTTATTATGAAGGTAATGGATATGCCGTAACTTATACTTTTGGACATCTTTGCACATTGTTTGAACCCAATGACTATAAGCCATATTGGAAAAGTTGGGATTTGAATAATCTTCCTATGTTACCTGAGAAGTTTAAAACCAAAGTCGTAGACAATTCAGGAATAAAAAAGCAATTCGGAATCATAAAAAAATTGTTTGATCAAGCTACAGTGGTTATAAATTGTGGTGATGCTGGTCAAGAAGGAGAATTAATACAGCGGTGGGTTATAGATCAAGCAAATTATAAAGGCGAAGTACAGCGGTTGTGGATTTCTTCGTTAACTACAGAAGCAATAAAAGAAGGTTTTGAAAAACTAGAACCGTCAACACAATACGATAACCTATATTACGCAGGTTTCTCTAGAGCTATAGGTGATTGGCTGTTGGGTATGAATGCTACTCGATTATATACTGTTAAGCATGGTGGATATAAACAGGTTTTATCCATAGGTAGAGTACAGACTCCAACTTTGGCAATGTTGGTTCATAGGTTCAAGGAAATCAAGAATTTTAAACCTCAACCATATTGGGAATTACAAACAGTTTATAGAGAAACGTTATTTAATTGTGAAGAAGGAAGGTTCTTAAAAAAAGAAGAAGGAGAGGCATTCGCCGCAGTGGTAAAGAAAAGTGATTTTGAGATTGTTTCTATTGCTAAGAAAAAAGGAAAAGAATACGCTCCCAAGCTGTTTGATCTCACAGGATTACAAGTATATTGTAATACTAAGTTTGGATTTTCGGCTGACGAAACATTAAAAATTGCTCAGAAACTATACGAGCAAAAAGTAATTACATATCCAAGAGTAGATACCACTTTTTTGCCTAATGATGTTTATCCAAAAGTATCTGGGATATTAGAAAAACTCTCTAATTATAAACATCTTACTCAAGCTATATTAGGAAAAAAGATTAAAAAGTCGTCTAAGGTATTTAATGATAAAAAAGTAACCGATCATCATGCCATTATCCCTACGGGAGTTGAAATCAATTTGCAATATAATCAGCAACAAGTGTATGATATTATAGCAAAACGATTTATAGCAGTTTTTTATGAAGATTGTTTGGTGGCAAATACAATAGTATTGGGCAAAGCCGATACCGTAACATTTAAAACTACTGGAAAGGAAATTCTTGAAAAAGGATGGAAAGTCGTTTTTGAAACTAAAAATGCTAAAGAAAAAAAGGAAAAAGGTATACTTCCTGCTTTTGAAAAAGGAGAAAAAGGACCTCATGAACCTTCTTTTTTAGAAAAAGAAACCAAACCACCAAATCAATATACAGAAGCGAGTTTACTACGTGCTATGGAAACAGCTGGAAAACAAGTTGATGATGATGAAATGCGAGAATTGATGAAGGAGAACGGAATTGGTAGACCTTCTACAAGAGCAAATATTATTGAAACGTTGTTTAAACGAAAATATATTGAGCGAAATAAAAAACAAATATTACCTACACCTACGGGAGTGCAACTCATAGATACTATACAGAATAAACTACTTACTTCTGCTGAGTTAACGGGGCGGTGGGAAAAACAACTAAAAGAAATTGAGAAGGGTAACTTTCATGCAGGTGCATTTATTAGAAATATGAAACAAATGGTAGATCATTTGGTGTATGAAGTTCGAACAGAAAAAATACGAGCCAATATATCCCACACGCAAACAATAAAGAGTCCTACTACTAAAAAAAATAAAAAAGAAGCAACAATACACAATCAACCATGTCCCAAATGTAATAACGGAAATCTTCTAAGAGGAAAAACAGCATATGGATGTAGTAATTATAAAAAAGGATGTGATTTTTTGTTACCATTTTCTTTTAAAGAAAAAAAAATCTCAGAAAAGCAATATATACGCTTACTTGAGAAAGGCTGTACCGTCAATCTAAAAGGTTTTAAAACTACAAATGGTAATGTAGAAGGATTACTTCGTTTTGATGATCAATTTCAACTAATTTTAGAAGAAAAGAAAACAGTAAATTCTAGTAACAATGTTACTCAAAAGGGAGTAGATGTTATATCCTGTCCTAAATGTAATCAAGGAACTATCATCAAAGGAAAAACGGCTTATGGCTGTAGTAATTATAAAAATGGCTGTGATTTTAGATATGATTTTGATACCATTCGAGAGAAAGCTCAAGGAAAACCATTAACAGCTTCTCTAGTTTCTTCTCTACTTTCTCAAAGTGTAAAATCGAATTAATTGTCTTTTGTTATATCTATTATTTCATTTGGTGAATTTTTGATATACGGAAGACCATAACGAATCAATGTTGTATTAACGCTGCCATCACCTGCAATTGTTACAATATATAATCTATCAAATTCTTCTTTTTCATTAATTTTTGTTCCAGATGCTCCTCCCAATATATCTACTAATGTAGGTGTTGTATTGCTATGACCGACTACTAAATGAGTACCACCTGTTTCTTTTAATTCTAAAGCCAACTTATTAAGATCTCTTGGGTTATAAATATTAGTAGTTAATCCCATTTTTTTTGAAAAAGGAGCCGCAGTTTCTCGTGTTCTAGTAAAATCAGAACTATGTATGTATTCTATATTTGAGTTTTGTAGCGTATTAACAAGCTGTAGAGCTCTGTTTTTACCCAAAACAGATAACTCTGGATCCTTACCAAGATTCAACTTCTCTGCATGTCTGACTAAAAATACTTTTAAATACTTTTGCTTATTGTCATGATTAGAAGATTGTTGTGATGTACAGCTAATTTGAATGATAGTAAAAAGTACAATACAGATAAAACTAATGGACTTCATTTTGACTTCAATATTTAGAGGTAATGATAAAACTTCTTAAAATTAAACGATGAATAATATAGTGATACTATAAAAATAGCGTTTAATCAGTTAGTCCTCTATTATTTACGCTTCTATTTTTTGATTGTCTGTTTTGTTTAAAACATGTTAGGCTTAGCTATTCACCAATTCTAAAATAAAAGAAGATATTTCTAATGTCAAATTAATAAATAGATATAGTACTGCTTTCATAATTTTGTTTTCTTAAGATTGTTTTCCTGTAAATTATTTTCTTGTTTCATTTTCAAAATTATAGGATACTCTCGTTTCTATGGCTACCCTAAAGAGTAGTTTTAAAATGATACTACACTAAAGTGTAGTTTTTTAGACTTATATTTGAAATTATTATATAATTACCCCTTATGTCAAAGACGAATTCTTTTTTCTCCTTTAATAATACAGTGCATAAAGTGTCTGATGAAGAAGTTAATCAGAGTAGTAATTTTTTAGAAGCAATAAAAGCTTTTGCAAGAACAACATATAAAAGTATCTATGTTATAGATTATAAAAATAAAGGGTTTGAATATGTCTCTGAAAATCCTTTATTCTTATGTGGGCACTCTGCAGAAGAGGTAAAGGAAATGGGATATGAATTCTATTTTAAAAATGTACCCGAGGAGGATGTAGCACTATTATTGAAAATAAATACAATTGGTTTTGATTTTTATGAAAAAATCCCAATTTCGGATCGAAAAGAGTACACGATTTCCTATGACTTCCGATTAAAAACTGCAGAAAAAAAATCAATTCTTATAAATCAAAAGTTTACGCCTTTGTTTCTTACCGAGGAAGGTAAAATTTGGAAAGCCTTATGTATTGTTTCTCTTTCACCAGAACAAGAATCTGGAAATATTAAAATTCATAAGAATAATGACACTAATATATTTGAGTATGATTTAGAACATAACGTATGGAGAACAAAAGAAGTAATAAAACTTTCTGATCGAGAAAAGGAAATACTACAATATTCTATTAAGGGATATACCATTAATGAGATTTCTAAAAAAATTCATGTTACTTCAGATACTATAAAATTTCATAGAAAGAACTTATTTGATAAGCTAGAGGTTTCAAATATAACCGAAGCTATTGCCTATGCAATAAGTAATAAAATTATTTAAAGTTATATAGCTTTTGTACTTAATTGTAAAGTCTAAAGAGCGGTCTAAACTAAAGGAAAAGTGTCAATTTAATTACACGTTTTTAATACTACTCGTCTCCCTTATAATTTCCATAAAATTTTGTTGATCAGTGTCTCCTTCTGTACTAATAAAAAGGATATTGGTGTTATTATCTATTTTAAGAGATTCTTTTATTGGTTTTAAATCATTTTCATTCATAATAGCAAGAAACCCTGCAAATCCACCAACTCCTGATTCTCCAGATATTATTTTTTGATCTGAACCGTTAGGGTAATATAACTCTCTAATAGCCTGTTTAGCATAGTCATCATCAATTTTTAGAGAGTAATCTGTTCCACTTTTTAATAAATCCCAAGCTCCTAAAGAAGGAGTTTCACAATTTAGTCCAGCCATAATGGTAGTACAATTTCCCTTAGAGGTTGAAATTTTATTTTCTTTAAAAGAACGTAAAATACCATCTGCTTCTTCGGGTTCTACAATTACAATTTTGGGTCTATTGACACCATATTTATTAAGATAATAATAAATGCCAGCTGCGGCCATACTACCAACTCCTGCTTGTAAAAATACAATGTCTATGCTAGGAGTCGGGGAGATATGAATACTGTCTTCTAATTCTTTAAATAGTGTTAGGTAGCCTGCCATTATTAAAGCAGGAGTTTCAATATATCCTTCCCAAGCTGTATCTTGAATTAATGTCCAATCATTAATAATACTCATGTTTTTGGCTTGTTCGCAGGCTTCATCATAATTACCATCTATTTTGATCACCTTAGCGCCTTCATTTTCTATAGCTTCTATACGTTTTATGGTTGTATTTTTGGGAACATATACAACAGCTTGTTTTCCAATTTGTTTTGCAGACCAAGCGACTGCCCGACCATGATTTCCGTCTGTTGCTGTACAAAAACAGACTATGTTTGGATTTTTTTTCAAAGCTTGATGAATAGCATATGATGCCCCCAAAACCTTAAATGCATTTAAACCGAACCTATGAGATTCATCCTTAACATATATGTTGCCAACATTATATTTTTTGGATAACAACGGTAAATGAACCAAAGGTGTGGGATGATAACCTTTAAGTTTAGTATGAAACACTAATGCATTGTGATTTTCGAGGATATTTGCTGTTTGATCACCTTTGATGATGTCGTTAGGTGTATTTTTATAGTATCTCATACGTGTTCTTTATTTTATATTTTGGTAACTTATTTTATAATAGTTAAACAAATTAATAAAGGTATTAGTCTCCCATAAAAACTGTTTTTTCATCTACAAAGCAAATTGGGTTGCTAAAAGGATCTTTGGCATAAAAAAGTGTTTCGCCCCATGGCATTTTTTCAATCTCACTTGTTATAGTACAATTTAAGCGTTTTATTTGTTCATATACATGTTGAAGATGATCTACGGCAATATATATGTATTGATTTTTATGAAACTTCCAGCCAGATTCGTAGTCATCTCCATCGGCTTTAGGGTCGTAACAAGCAAGAATAGTTCCTTCTAAATTAAAATAATGTCTTCCTGGGGAAACTCTTATTCCATTTTGATTTAGAATTTCAGAATAAAAACTTTCGGCTTTATCAATGTTGTTAACAGGTAGAATAATTCTATAGAGTTTTGCGCTCATTGTTGTCATCTTTATGAAAGTGCTACTGCAGTATTTTTTAGCTTAAAGAAAAGTAAAGATAAAACTTTTTATTTCAGAGATCATTGGCAATGATATTATATTGAGTAAATTAATTTACTGTTATTCTTATTTAAGTTTAATTATATCTTACTATAAAGGAAAAGAAAGCCCTAAGGCAGCTGCTCCAGAGTATTGATCCACAGATGGGTGGTAGTAATAAGAAAATTCAATCTCAAAAGTATGTTTAGGGCCTAGCGCCACTCCAATTGAGTATGGAATATGTAATAATAATCCATTATCTGTTACATTCGTAAAAGGTGTGCGTGTGGTAAATGAACCTAGGGATAAACCAAGACCAACTTCAAAATAAGGAGCAAACCATGGTATAGGAGCAGAAATCCTTGTTTTACCTCCGAGTAAAAAGGCTTTAGAAGTTACTTTGTATTCGGTTCGACTTTGAGGTATATTGTCCTTATCAACAGATGTTAAAATAAGACCTGCATACGGTCTTAGACCAAACCATTTAGAAATTCCGAATACAAATTCTCCTTGGGCATAAAAACCTTTACCTGTTATATCGATATCTGTTTCATCACCAGGGGCACTTAATCCATAACCAATTGAAGCATCGATAAAATTACCTTTTTGTGGTTGTGCATTTGTTAAATTAGAAATAAAAAAAGTGATCATTAAAAAGATAAAAGTAGTACTAAAAATAGAAGACATATATGTGTGTATTTGGTTTGCAGATATACCGCTAATAATGTTATACCTATATATGTTCTAAAAGCTCAAAATGTTACCTTTTTAAGTGATTTTTTTTACATAAGTTTTGAAGCAACCATATTTGATTATGATTATAGTTTTGTATTGATTAGTGTTTTTATTTTTTCAATGGCAAAATTAAGTTGAGTATCTCTATGGTTTAGAAAATCTTGATAAGTCTGAATTACTCTAAAATCGGGTTTAACACCATCTCCGTATTTCTCATCAGGTAAGGGTTGAACATCCTGTTCTAAATCAACAATTGAAAAGGTTAGATCTAGTTTAGAATTGGGTAACTCATAAGTTACAGGAATATGTCCTGTATGTCCAAAATATCCTCCTAATGTTTCTTCTCCAATTACGATCGTGTTTTCATCACTTTTAAGTAAACTAGCAAATAATGAACCAGCAGAAGCTACATATGGATCAATTAGTAATATAATATTACCAGTAAAAGCATTTTTACTTGGATTCCAAATTTTGTTGAAATTGTCGTTTTGATAGTATTTGTTGTTTTTTAAGATAGAATGCTCTTCTTTTAACTCTTCAGCTAATTCTTTAATATCATCATATACATAATATTCTTGATTCGGAATTTTATGAAATAGAGTATAAGCAGTTGTATTTTCTCTAAAGTTTCTTTGGGTTAAATAAGAATATAAAAGCAAGTCATTGGGATCGTTTCCACCTCCGTTTCCTCGAACATCAACAATAAGATTTGTTATATTCTTTGTCTTTAAGTTAGTAAATATCGAATCCAAAAATTTAGCATATTTTTTATGCCCATTTGACTTTGGTCCACCTACAGCAAAAGTGGATACCTCTAAATATCCCGTTTTGATACTGTCTAAGTATTTGTATGAATAATCTTCACTTTTTCTATTCTCATATTCTTTAGAAAATCGTTTTTTATAATTTTTATAAAAATCATCATAAGATATACTTGTGATTTTTGACTCCTTGATAGTGCTGGTATTATTTTCTTTGTATTTTATACTGAAATGAGTTTGTTCACCTAGTGCTAAATAAATATAAAAAGGCAACCAATCTGTTTCAATACTAGCATATTTCCCGGTTTTATTAATCCCATCTGTGCTAACATATTTTGAGATAAGTGTTGAAAATTGTCTTTCAGGAATATTATTCACCGAAATTATTTCACTACCAACAGAGATTTCATTGTATTGATAATTGGTGTATAGTTTATTGTTAATATGTTTTAATGGAACGGGAAAGTATATCTTTTGTTTGCTTAGTGTTTTATCCAAAGAGTCTGGATATTTTAAGCTATTATGACAACTGCCGGTATAATCAATAACATTCCATAGAACATTGTAAAATTGGCGATATGATAAATTATCTGTGAGTAATTTTTTGTTTGAAGCAAATACACTATCTATTTCTTTTTTTGAATGGTATTTATAAAGACCAGCATTAGCACTTCTATATATTGACTTAAATAGCTTGTAATCTTCAAGCATTTCTTTTTTTGTAAATACATTTGATTGTTTGTTTACCGTTTCTTTATTCTCAGGTTTACAAGAAATTAATAGAGTAATTGTCAGTAAAAAAATAATTCTAGAATAGTATATATAATTCATCATTAAAATTTTTACTAATGAGAAGTTTTTTAATCAAATGTTACAGTTTTATTAGATTTTGATTTATTTTAATTTTTAATCATTAAGAAATAGTAGCTGCAGAATATAAGATTTTGAGCTCTTTTTTGATTCTCAAACTTATTAATGGTAAGTAATAATTAAAGAATTTTTATTGAATAAGAATTCATAAGTTATTTTTTCGGGATAATTGTCACTATCATAAGAATAATTGTAGTTGCTAGAACTATGACCAGAACATGAAATAACATTGTTTTTATTTAAAAAGCCAAAATAATTATCATCGTCTCCGATCGTAATAAAAGGGTAATTGGAATGAAGAATAATTGCTTCAATTTTTTTAATGCTTAGATCATTAGGTAGTATGTGGTCAAAGACAATAAATGGATTGTTTTTATCGTCATATTCGAAAAAATAAGATATACTATTTTGTGTATTATCAGTTACCTTAATTTCAGTGATATTAGAATTAGTATAGATGAATTCTTTAAATATATAGAATTGATCCGCATTATTTTTTCTTTCGGCAGACACGATTCTATTACTCGAATCTAGATTAATTTTGACCTCAGTGTCTTTATTTCTATTAAGAAATACAGTATGGTCTGCATATTCTAAGTAATCTGTTTTATTAGAAGTACTATTAATGTAATTTCTGGATTTTAAATTACCGTTAGCATAATATGTATAATTTACCTCTTCACTTGGTATGTTAGAAGATGAATGTACTCTATAGATTTTTATTAAATTATGAGCAGAATCATACTTGTAATGTGTGCTATAACCTAATTGGTCTACATCGAGGTATTTTTTTTTAAGAATAATCTTATTGGTAAGGTCATAAAACAAACTATCTATTCCTTTTTCATTATCAAAAGAAAGGCTCTCTATTAGTTTTGAAGAAGTTGTATCATTTTGTTCTGTTGTTTCATTATCAACTTCAGATACTTCTTCATGAGTTTGATCATCTTTCTCAATTGTTTCATCTGTAGAAGAACAAGAGATCGTAAGGAAGTATAAAACTAAAATTTGTAGCGCTTGTTTCATATAAAATTTACTTTCTTTTTTTCCTAGTTAATAATGGATTGTTAGATATTCTTTATTGAGAACTCTTGGATATCAAATAGCGGCAAATATAAAATAACATTTAATAGTTGTAAAATATATTTGATAGGAGAGGCTTAACCAGTTTAATATTCAATTTTGATATAATTATGAGTCAATTGGTTTTGAGTATTATCGTGTCTCTCATTACTACAAAAATATTTTATCATTTTATAAACAAATCATATCTCGATTTACATAAAGACCTAAATAATTATTGTTTTATCAATAGTAAATTATTTACTCCCACAGCATTTTTTATATTTCTTACCACTATCACATGGGCAAGGGCTATTTCGATCAATCTTTATGGTATTCCTACTTAAGTTTCTTGATGACATATCTTGATTAAATACTTTTTCTAAGCTGTTATACAAATCTGGATGTTTTCTCTTTAATAGTTTTGGTCTTTCAAAAAAATACTCGCTGGCAACAGAGAAAAATTCGGCTCTATTAGTCCCTCCATAAGGGTTTATGTCGGATTCATCGTTGTAAATTTCTTCGAGTTTTTGATTTACCATTTCGATCCACGGAATTGCATATTGCTTTTGCATTAGGGTAGAGGGGATGCCATCAATTGTTCCTCCTGTTTTGTCTATTAAGTGAACAAACTCATGAATAGCTGTATTTTTCTTATCAGATTCATTTTTAAAACCATGCCATAATGCTTCTTTGGATAGTATCATTGTACCTTCCATATATCCATTGCCAACCATTCCTAATATTCTTCTGTCATCGCCATCTATTTCGAATTTTTCATTAAACATTGTTGGGTAAATCAATATTTGATTTAAGTTTGAATATTTCCAATTATCAAATCCAAATATTGGAATAACTGCGCTAGAAGCTACAAGAAGTTTATCAACGATATCAATTTTAGTTTTTACTCCAATTATTTCGTAGTTGAGTATAAACTCTTGAACTTGATATTCAAATCTTTTTTTTTCTTCAACAGATAATGAAGTATAATATGAAATGTTCTTGTTTAATATAACTCTCCAATCAATCGGAAATGTTTCTTCCGGAAAAATCCAACCATTATGTTTTGCTTCGTTTCTCTTGTACAGATAAAAACCTAATATTAATAATAGAATTATGGGTAGTATAAAATTCATAGATGTTGAAAGGTGTTTTTATGAATTGAAAGAAATTATTGTTGAATAGTTTATTTTTAGAGTTATAAGCTTTGAAAAAGATTTGATTAAAAATTATAATTACTCAATAAGCCTCCTACCACCGATTGTAAATCCAATAGATAATCCTAAATAACTATTATCGACCGTACCAATTATTTGATCATTTGGTATTTCAATATCAGCTTTTGGAACGAAATTGTATTCTAATCCAAATCTCAATTTATTTCCTAAATCAATCCCTCCTCTTAATAGAAGACCAATTTGATTATTTACATTTCCTTCTGATACATTTTCGGTAGGGTTTGCAATGTCCACAGACGAAAATATGAAATATCCTATGCCAAACCCTAGATATGGACGAGTATTCTTATCGTTTAAATAGTAATCAAAAGTCGGGATAAACGAAATTACTGCATTATCATTTTCTTCATTAACCAGAAATTGAGAGTTATTATGATCATCAAATTTTTGAGGATTTAATACCACCCCAAATCTCAACCCAATTACTGTATGTTCTGAAATTTTAATTTTAGGCTCCATATTTAGAAAAAGCCCTAAATTCTCAGAATCAGAATCTAATAGAGCCCCAGGTTCTATCCTCAGTTTTATATTACTCTGTTCTTGAGCATCTACATTAAATAAACAAAACAATAATAGTGGTAGAGATAATAATTTCTTCTTGAGCATAGTACTTTTTATATCTATGGGGCAATTATAATGCATAAACTATACTTTATACATGTTTATTGTACCATTTTTTTATTCAATTGGGATATATAAATCCACAATGAACTTATTCTCTGGATGTTCTCGATAATCATTATGATAAATTTCAAAAGGGTTTTCTATGCTTTTTTTATATCCGTTTTCATTCATCCAAATAAAAAGACCGGTCCATGATTTTTCGAAATCATGAGGAGCAATTTCAAAGCGACCAACAATACACTTTCCTTTATTAATTGTTAGTTTATTAATCTCACCTTCAACATTAAAAGGTTCATTAGTAATCAAAAAAATACTCATACGAACTTTGTCAGGTTGTGTAACCTTTATACTATCATAGAAAAGCCTACCCAATTTAGCTTCGGGGTCTTTAAATAAATGTTTTGAGTTAGCCCATTTTATCAGTTTTTCAAAAGAATTTTCAACACCATTTATTCCTATGTGAGTTACTCCGGCAAGGTTGAATTGAGGAGTTTCTTTAATTTCTATTTTTGCATTCATTTCTATCCATTTCTTTAAATTATTAATGATGCAAATATATTTTTCAGAATTGGGATAATCTTGACCATTCTTGCTATCTATTTGACGAATCTTGCTAAATTTATTAGGGTTTTGTCGTCTAAACTCTGTAGGGCTTGCTCCATAATATTTTTTAAACGCTCTGGTGAATGAGGAAAGATCGTTAAATCCATATTTGGTCGATATTTCTGTTATTTCAGAATTTCTATGTATCAGTTCTAATGCAGATTTTTCTATTCTCCGTCTGGTAACATATGTTCTCAAGGTTTCATTAGTAATGTACTTAAATACACGGTGGAAATGATAAGGAGAGAAAAGAGCAATGTTTGCTATGGTATGTAACGAAAGATCGGCATCCAAATTTTTGTCAATATAATTGAAAACCTCATTAATTCTACTTTTGTAATCTTTATGTATTTCTTTATCCAAAATTTTGATTATAGTCAAACGATTTAAAATGTATACTCGTCAGGTATATTAGGACTAAAGTAATAATTAGAAAATGAATAAAATAGAATCTAGATTGCATTGTGGTTACAAGCAACTATTTTTTAGACAGAATGTTAGTTGTATCCTTTTTCTTTAAATATTTTATAATGATTCCAAGTTGTCCTAAATGATAAATATCATGATGTAGTATTCCATTAATTACAAAACGATACTCATAATAACCTTTAAAATCGGTATCATAATATAAATCATTTAAGAATTCATCGTTTTTCGTTTTTAATAGAGCAATTAATTGAGATAAGGTTTTATCATATTCTGATTTGATAGTATCCCATCCAACAATTCTTAGTTTATCATTTGTTAACCAATTTTCTTCGCAATCATCTGTTTTACTACCTTTTCCGGTTTGGATTTTTAAAATGGTCTCTTTTCTCCACAATGTCAAATGAGAAATTATTTCGGCAATACTATGTAAATCGTCTATTGGTCTTAAAAATACTGAATCATGATCTACTTGATTTAATTTACTAGAATAGGAACTACCAATCCAAAGTTTTCCTTTTTGCACTTTTTCTAGTTGCTCAATGATATTTTCTATAAGATAATTCATTTATTTTGTACGCATTGCCAAAGATTTTTATTCGGTTATCTCTTTTTTTAATTTCATAATATCTGTTAGTTTTTCCATTTCTTTTTTAACTCCTTTTCTAATTAAAACAAAAAGGATTATTCCAATAATTATATACGAAATATCCATTAACACGATATTCCAAAATTTCATATACAAACTAAATTCGGGCGTAATCATGTAAAAACCAATAGTATATAAAGCAATTATTATAGGAGCAATAACCTGATGAATTGTTTTTCTAAATTGATGAAAATTAATAGAGTTTTCTACTGTCTTTAATGTGTTATCCAGCTTATTAATTTGTTTTGCTTTATAAATACTAATAATTTCGATGAAAATCCTAAATATCAAACCAATAACCATTAATCCTGCGCCAATTCTGCTTAACATTTCTTTTACTGGAGCAACATAATAAAAGAATAGAGAAATTACTATAAGCGTAATGGATAAGATTATAATTGTTCCATAATAGAAAAAATAATTTTCTTTTTCTTTTCTCTTTATTTTAGCATATAAACCATCAAAGTTTGTCGTAGAGGTGGCAAGACTATTTTTGTTGTTTTCCCATTTACTTTGTAGTTCTTTGAAATCGCTACTCATCCTTATTATTTTTTAAAATTGTTTCAAGACGTTTTTTTATTCTATGAATTTTAACTCTTAAGTTGGTTGGCTTTATACCTATAACTTCTGATATACTGTCATAATCTTGGTTTTCTAAAACCATCATAATTATTAATCGATCTACTTTTTTTAATTGTCCAATGGCATTATATAGCTCTGAAACATTGCGATTTGTTGTTTTTTCAGTTTCTATTATAGATGTTTGATTTTCTATTTCTAATGTTGGAATTGTTCTTTCTTTTTTTTCTTTTTTTACATATTGTAGACAAGTATTTACTGTTATTCTGTAAATCCAGGTTTTGTAAGATGATGCTCCTCTAAATTTATCTAAATTATTCCATACACTAATAAAAATTTCTTGAGATAAATCGTTGGCAATGTCTTTATCACCTTTTACGAATCCCAAACACATCTGTAAAACCATTGGATGATGTTTGTGATAAATTGCTTCAAAAGATTTGTTTTTATTTTTTCTCATTGACTAAAAAATCATTTATAGTTTTATAAAGCCATTTAGGTTGATCAAACATTATAAAATGCTTACTGTTTGATGCCATTACTAATGTTTTGTTTGTTAGTTTTGAATATTGGTTTTCATAGTTTTTCTGTGCAATTTCAACGTTAGGAAAAGAAGCTCCTATTATTAAAGTTTCACACTTTATCTTGCTCAAAGTATCTCTTAAATCAAGTTTTAATAAATCTGTATATCCATAAATCCAGGTTTTTCGATCTGCTTCTAATATCCAATTTGTTAAGACATCAACTTTTTCTTTGTTTAGGGTCATGTTTGAAGCCATCATGGATGCCATGTTTTTAAATTTTTGGTCTTCCATTTCAAGCATTTGTTTATTGTATGGACTTTCATATAATAAGCTCTCTGCTGGTACATTTGGCATCATTACTTCACGCATACAAGGTAATGCATCGACAATTATTATTTTTGAAACTTTATTAGGTAATGCAGATGCTATATCTATTGCCAAGTTTCCGCCCATACTATGACCAATAATAATGATATCGGATATATTATTATCTTTTACGTATTTAATAATTGAGTTTTTGATATTAGAGTACCAAGGCATTTTGATAGGTTCGTTTCCATTAAATCCGGCATACGAAACGAAATATGATTTTCTTTCTAGAGTTAAATTTTCAACAGTTTCTTTCCATATTGAACCAGGGGTCGAAAATCCAGGAAGAAACAAAATAGGTTTTCCTTGTCCAACGGTTTCAATGGTAAATGGTTTAGGAATAGTTGTTTCGGGCGTATTTAATCCTCTATGCAATCCAAAGCTATTAGTTGTACTTAGAGTAACAGCTATAAACATGATAATTCTAATTAATTTAGTCATAATACTATTGTTTTTTAATTGTTTGTATTCCTTTGATTAAAAAATTAGTATTTGTTACACTTTGAATTTATTTTTTTTAATTTATTTTTTATTCGTGGCTGCTTTTTCTAGTTAATAATCATGTTTACAGACGTATAGGGTGCTGCAAAATTTCACCTAGGTGTAGATATTTTAAATGAAGGTATTATCACTTTCTCTTTTTGAAATCTTGAAGTAGCACTTATTATTTTATTAGCTTCAATCTATTCAATTCGGTTAATTGTTCGCTCCAGTTTTTAGTAATTTCTGCCCCATTATCGTCATCTATGTCAGTTAAAAATTTTCCATCTTTTAAATACCTTATGGAGTTTAGTATTTTATTATCAGATAATTCATGTTTCGATTTTCCTTCAGCTAACTCTTGTTCGTCAAGATAGTTTGTCCTGAATTTATCAAGTCCGATTTCATTTAGTATCAATTCTGATTTTTCTTCAAATTCGAAATCAATCTTAGAGAGAGTGACCAAGAGCTGTGGACTTACCCAAGTTCCTAAGCAAAGTCGTTTCCATAAAAGATCAATAAATTTTTGTTGTTCTGATTGCTCTAATTTTAAAATCGTAACAAATGCCACTAAATGTAGCCTCCAATTCAACTCAGATAACAATATTTTGGTATCACCTAAAATTTCTTCAACAGAATTCTCAGTTATAATTTTATTAATGAGTGTTAAGGATTTTCCAAGATTGAAAGTATCTGTATCAGATAAATCAATTCTTAGATTTAAAAAAGGTAAATGATTTGGTTGATTGTCCCAAAAGCTATCAAATATTCCGAATTTCAATTTTATTTCATTTTTAATTAAGTATGACGTTAAATATATATCAAGTTAGGTATAAAACAAGGGGTTTATTCGTTCATTCTTGTTTGGTGTTTAATTTATTAAAATTTTGCACCCTTTTATAAAAGAATGAACCTCTAGCTTATACAGTAAACTTTTGCTTTGATATATATATTAATGTATACCAAGCCTTTAATTTTTCAATTCATTTTGAAACAATTTTGCCAATTTATTTCGATCAGTTTCACTTTCTAATATTTTTCTTAACCATATTTGAGGTTGATCCGTGGCATTGACAATTTTCTTTTGGGAGTATTTTTTAAATTCGATAAAATCATACCAATTTATTTTATGAATTTGTTGCAGAGTATAAACTGCTATTTCTCCATTAGTTGCTCCATAAAATGGACAAGTATGAATTTTTGTTTTTGTTGTATCTGAAAATTTTGAGATTAAAAAGTTAGTTGTTTTCAATTTTGGTCTATTCAAAAAATCAATCCAATAGGATTTATTAAAAACGGAGCCTTCCTTTTTTATTTTCTTTTTAGTTATGTATTGAGACCCAACTAAACAACCTCCTTTTTTAAAAATCAATTCATTCCATATTTCATTTATTGAATTAGTTTGGAGTATATCGGTATTTTCAATTTTTTCTACCAGAACTGTTTCATGTTTTTTTTCGGAAAACGTTTTATTCGTTTCTTTTTTACAAGAAGTAGGTGTTAAGATTAATATTAAAATGTATAACTTATATTTCATGCTTTTTAGTTTTAATGTTATCTGTTCAATAATTTGTTTATCAGTTTTTTAAATAAATTATTTGATCATATGTGTTGACGAAATACTATCTTGACTTTCGATTTTTTTATGCATCAAATTAGATAAATAAATAGCTTTAAGTTTAAAATTACAAGCTTTATTTTCATAATGAATACCAATGGTATTTGTTGTGGTGTGTTGGCATGTTGATAGTCTTATACTTTTTAGCGATAACTAATTTTGATTCGTAGGGGAGAGCTTATAATGAACCAAATTTAAGCAATGCATTATGATAGATTATTGTCTTCTTGTTATTGTGTTATAGGTTACTCAACTCAAATATTATCCATTTTGTAACCTTTTCTCTGGTCATCTTGTCCAATAGTTGTGAATTCGCAAAAATGCTATTATAAACTTTTAAAAAATCAAAAAATGAAACATATAAAACCATATATACTAATCGTTTTATTGATGTTGTCTGTGTCCTTTTTTGGGCAGCATAATTCAGAATCAATTAGATTTCCAGATGGTAGAACTATTTCTATTGAAAACTTGAATACGTATATTCAAAAAGTAATGGATTCTATAGAGTTACCTGGTCTTTCAATAGCAATTGTGAATGATAATAAAATAGCCTATCAAAATACCTTTGGTGTAAAAAGTATCAAGACAAAAGAGCCTGTAACCAAAAAAACAATTTTTGAAGGTGCTTCTTTATCTAAACCATTATTTGCATATTTTTTAATGAAGATGGCTGAGAATGACCAGTTGGATTTAGACCTACCAATTTTTCCATATCTAGAGGCAGTTTTTCCAAAAGGAACTGTTGTCGAAGAATCATTGGAGGACTATAAAAATTTAACGCCGCGTATAATACTTTCTCATGGTTCAGGTATTCCTAATTGGGTTAAAGGCGAGCCCATAAAAATAGCTTTTAAACCTGGAACTGATTTTTCATATTCTGGCGAAGCTTACCAACACTTAGGTGCTGCTTTTGCCTTAAAACAAGGTATAGATTGGGGAGCTAAACTAGATTCGCTTTTTATTAAAGAAGCAGCGCTACCAATTGGTATGGACAGAACCTTATATACTTGGGATGCAAAATATGAGAATAACGTTGCAAAAGGTCATATAAAGGGTAAAGTCAATCCAGAGATTAATAGATATAAAAGAGTGGGCCCAGGATTTAGCGTGCATACTAATGCAGAGGATTATGCAATGTTTCTTATTGAAATGATGAATCCCAAAAACATTACCATCGCAACCAGAGATGAAATGCTTAAAGAACATAATCATTTTAAGGACGGAAATAAACTAATTAAAGAAACTGGTCAAACAGGGTGGGGGTTAGGATTTGCTCAAAAAACAACTCCATATGGATTAATGCATCTGCACACAGGAAACAATCAGGATTTCCAAGCATACACTATGTTTATTCCAAATCAAAATTATGGATTTGCTATGTTTGCTAATTCAGACAATTTATTTCCATTCTTAGAAAAACTAGAACAACTAATAGGAGAACATTTTTAAAAATATATAATATGAAAGATTACAATGAGGCAATAATGTTTATAGCTATAATACTCGCATTATTACTAATCGTTTTTATCATCGCCAGATATACCTATTTGGTAAAAAAAGAAATGATTAAACAAGGAATTTATCTCGAAAATAGAACTGTAAAATATAAGTACTTGGATATTGGTTGCATTGTTTTTGGTTTAGGTATTGGGTTACTGGTGTCATCTATTTTTACATCAATGAGTCTAACAGAAGACACAACAGACCTTTTAGTTTGGGGTACAATTTTAATCTTTGGAGCTGCAGGTTTAGTTGTAGCACATTTTATTAGAAAAAAGCTTGAAGACTAAGAAAGCAATAGAGGATTACGATATCATTCGTAAAGTAATAGATGGTGATACAAATGCTTTTAGACAATTAGTCTACAAGTATAAAGATGTATCACTTTCTCTTGCGTATTCTATTCTAAAAAGCCAAACATTGGCAGAAGATGTACTTCAAGATGTTTTTATCAAAGTATTTAATAAGTTAAAAACTTTTAAGTTTAAATCTTCTTTTTCAACTTGGTTATATAGAATAGTGGTGAACACATCTTATAATGAATTGAAAAAACGAAAAACTAATATCTCATTAAGTGAGAAAACCAATGATACCACGCTTCATCTAACAGAAGATAGGGATTATATGAAAGAAGAAGATCAAAAACACTACATCAATATGGCATTAACACATATGAGAACAGATGAAGCATTGGTCTTAAGATTATTCTATTTATGCGAATTTAGCATTAAAGAAATAGAAGATATTACAAAATTTAAACCGTCAAAAATTAAAGTTGATTTACATCGTGGTAGAGAAAATTTAAATTTTCAACTGAAGCAACTATTAGGAGGTGATATAAAGCATTTATTATGAAAGAAGAACAGTTCAAAAAAATTATCAAGAAAAGTACCTTAACAACCTCTGAAGGTTTTGTAGATGAACTAATGAGCAATATTAAGGAAAGTAAAGAGGTGAAAAACAAGTACGTTTTATGGCAGTTTAAACCTATTTTGTCTATTTGTGTTGTTTTAATTTTAGTTTTGACATTTTTATTGTTTCAAGTTTTAGGGTTAGAGGTTGGAGTATTGAGTTCAATGATTGGTACTAAAAAGATTCCAATTTTTATAGTGGTGACTTCAGTTCTTTTTTATTACTTAAATGAAATGGTAAAACTTGACAAAAACTCTATACGTATAAAAAAAGAAAGCTTGTTTTAGCGATTGATTCTACTTCTTAATTTTAAATGATTTTCAGGCAATTGAAGCTAGTTTTTTGGTTATGATTTGATATATAGTATTAAGAGTTTTTATTCAGTAATTAAATCATATATAGAGCCTTTTCAGAATTCAATTCAGAGTAATACATAGTTAAAAGGTTTTGTTGTAACGTTGACAACATTATTAAAACGTTGTCAACGTTACAGCAGTATAAAATGATTATTATGAGTTAATTAAAAGGGTAAAATATCTTGTTTTTATGACCCGATTCTATGTTTGAGAAAAGGATATAAATGGGATATTTTGTTACATACAGTCTTTAATGTTATTTTTTGACTTCATCCTCCAAGATTGAAGAATTTAAGCCTCTGATAATTAACCAAATTGGCAGAATCAATTGAATTAAACCAAGTGGGAGTAACATATTCATACTTATACTATTTCCGAAGATTGAAAATAATTCTTCAATAAACATTAAAATCACTGCGATTATTCCGAAAATAGCGAGTACCCTAGGTATAAGTTTAGATATATAGAATGTATAGTATAAAACAAAAACAGGAAAACAAGAAATTAAAAGATAAAAATAATGAGTCCAAAAATGTTTTTGATAAACAAGAGCCTTTAAAATACCTAACGAATCATTACTAGTGTTTTTTACATATTCTTTACTCAACTCTAGCATTGATACAACGCTAACATTATCAATCATAATGGAAATAAAGTTTATAATGCAAAAGGCAAAATATAAATACGCTAGATTTTTATTATAACTTTTAAAAATGGGTAATAAGAGTATTGCTATGACTATAGATGCGATACCGCTAAAAATTCCTAGTACCATTGAACTAATAATTTGATTAGCATTTTCAGAAGTGGAGGTAAGGAAATTGTCAGAAAAAAGTATGGGTCCTTGTAAAAACTGAAAAATAAGAACCCCCGAAATAAAAATGAATAATAATAATGCGCCAACAATTCTACCTACTTTTTGATTTGAATTCATATTTGGTGTTTTTGATTAATTTTAAATTCATAGACTTACTCTAAATATAAAGACGTAATTAAGTTATAAATGGTTGCCTGAGCTTTTACAAAGCGGTTTTTTAATTACAAAAAATGGTCTTATGCTATAGCTGCTTTTTCTATTTTGTAGTTAATACTTTTAAAGATTTTATATGTGGAATGTAGAGGATTTGGACGTAAGTAATATGGTATGAGACTCCAAGAAAGGTTAACTAATGAAAAGTTATGAAACTTTTTGAATATGGATAGAGAAGACGTATCATACCGTATTTTATAATGGCTAGGGATATTAGAAAAAGTCAACTACATTTATTTTAATTGTAAATGAATATGATCATCGTGTCTTACTGCTCTGCAACCATGATAACGTATTTTGTCATGTGCCAAATTCATTCTTTTCTTTAAATGGGGTTCTATAAATAGTTTTCCTAAACTTTTGTTTTTCAAAATGCTATTTATGAGTGTTTTAGTTCCTTTTTCTGAGAAAACGATATCTTTATTGATCTTTCCAAAAGTTACATACTTAGGATAATCATATTGAAAATAACCACTTTTCAAGCACTTATCGATCTGATTATATTCATTTGATTTAGGATCTTCAAATACTCCATATCCACTTATTGATTTTTGTTTATGTGTTATTTCTCCAGTTTTTGTTTCATAAATTAGACTAATGTCAATTTTCTTTCCATCATTATGACTTAGGTGCGGAAATAAAGGAAACTTGTTCATAAAAGGAAAGTTTCCGTCTAAATAATGAATTTCAATACCTGATCCGTTTAATTCTTTTTCTGTTTGTAATAGTAATTCATTCAGCTTAGGTCTAACATAATTTCTATTCAAAAACACGGTCATATAATTTGTTGGCTTTATTGAATCGGTATGTTTTACTCTTTCCCGCCCAAAAATTGGAGCAATAAGCGGAACAATAATTAATGTTGAAATTGTATAAAGTCCAATAAAAAGTATTATTGGTTTAATTTTTAAGTTACGTGGCCATTTTTTTGTAATTATCAGACATAATAAGTAAATAATTCCACCGATTTGCGTAGAAATAGTAAGAAAAACGAATAAGAGTATTTGAGATATTATTTTCAGTATAATTTTCAACTAAAGATTTGGTTTTTAATTACTCATTATGATTCGATTATAGCTAATATGAGAATCAAAGTTCTAGACTTTGGGTTTAATCTAAACATTAATTATAACCATTGTTATTTTTGGTTGTTTTTTACCAACCACTGTTTGAAATAAAGATTTTCTATTTTTTTTCTTTTCTCTGGACCGAGTATTTCAATTGCTTTTGATTCTGTTGATAGATCTATCAAATACCAAATTTTCTCATCTTTTTCATCAAATTTCTTATCTCCATTTGAATCTCGTAAAGTCCTAAAAATTATTTTATCCGTGTTCGGGACGATTTCATATTCGGTCAAACTTTCATTAGCAGGACTAAGTCTTGAAAATTTATTTCCATCAATATCAGAGATAAAAAGTTGTTCAGGGTCAAGATAAGTTAATTTTTTGTCCTGATTGTAATCGGTATCTCCAGCTTTATATAAAACACTTTTTTTAAGTATTGGGCCGACGTTTTTAAAATTGGTAGTAAAGTCAGAAATCCTAAATTTTTTCTCGGTGAGTAATTTAGTTTTCCCTTCATTTATATCATAGAATATTAAATTCCAGTAGCTAGGATAACTATCTGCATAATACGACTTTTTACTATATCTACTTCCACCACGAGAATTTTGAGTGGAAACAGGAAGAATAGCTTTTTCTAGGCTATCAATGAAAACAACTCTTGAGTACACAAAATTATATTCATCTAAAATAGAATCAATTTGTTTTTGGTTCAGATTTTTATCTTCTATTACTTGGATTCTATCCTGTCTTTTATTACAAGATAAAATCACTAATGTGAGCATAATAATTGATAGTAATTTCATATTAGGTCGTAGTGTTTTTATATATGTGTTATAGCAGAGCAAAATGTTACCTTACTTTTTAATTTTTTCCGATATAGGTTGTTAATTTTTGTTGACCAAAAGCATAGTTTGTTAGTTGTAGTAATTGTTTAATTGATAATCTTGCTACTAGAATCTTAAAGTATTTGTTCTCTAAAATATGTAAGTTATAACTGTAAGGATATACCAGACAATATTGAGATAATTCAAAATGATAGTTTATAGTTAATGAAATGCTACTCGATGAAAAAGAAAACAATTGTTAGTCCGTCTTATTATTTAAGTATAATTCACGTCTATCTCCTCCTTCATTAAAAATGAGTCTAGCCTGTTTTCGTTGCCCATTAGTAAACATAAACATACTTTCATCCCAAACATGATTCATGAAATTCATAAACATATCATTACTTCCACAAGATTGTTTAGGATGGACAGGTCTTCCTGTATATACTTCACTTTGTAGAGGTGTATCATCTATAAAATCTGTTCCATTACAATTCGGAGGGTTTGTATTGCCACCATTATGAAGATGAAATAGACCTAACCAATGACCTATTTCATGTGTTACTGTTCTGCCAAGTTTATGAGCTTCTGCTAATTTTCCTAAAGTTCCAAACGCTTTTGAACCAACTACTATTCCGTCTATTCTTGGATCGCTCCCAGGAAAACTAGCATAACCTGCTAATGCTAAAACATCGAATCGGTTATTGAGATCTGCTACCCATATATTTAGATATTTATCCCTATCCCAAATGTCTTGTCCACCTTGGTTAGAAAAGAACAATTTTCTTTCTTCTATCGGTCTTATTTCTCCTGTTGGCAGATTATCTTTTCCATCAAACCCTGTTACATTACCAGAGGTTCTAATGATTCCAGTAGTAGGATTCCCTTCTGGGTCTACCGAAGCGAGTTTAAATTTAATTCCCATACTAGCAATAACTCCTTTAAACTCATCAGGAGTTTTTGTCCAATCTGCATTTTGCTTATTGTAATCTTCATTTAATATTTTTATCTGTGTGGCGACATCAGCATCGGTAATTGTAAATGGGCTAGGATCATAATTTACTATATGAACAACCACAGGAATGGTAATTATCTCTTCTGAGGGAACAATAGATGGTTCCTTAATAGAAATAGGATCATTATTATCATTACTACATGATATCATGAAACTTAAAAAAAAGAGTACTATAAAGTTTTTATTGGTATACTTCCTGATTTGTGAAAACATATGAATTGATCAATTATATTTATTACTAAAATTTGTAGAAAAATAGGTGTTTAGGTTTATCATTAAAGTAGGTGTTATCTTTATACTCAGGGTTCATATCTTCCATTTATTGAAATAATACCCGGAGCAAAAATTTCAGGTGTCAAACCTGGTGGTTTTTGTCCAAAATATAATGCTTCTGTAGTTAGTGAATCACTATCTTTTGCTTTCTGCTTTTTAGTATTACACGCATTTAAATATATTGAGAATAGAAGTATTAAAATAAAATACATAGTTTTCATTTATTCAAACTTTTTAATTGTAGGTAACATCATAATAAATGCATATCTACAATTATTCGTAGTATATTCTTGTTAATAAAATACTAAGAGTAGCGCTTTTTATGGATGGCCTATTTTTTAAAGTAGTATTTGGCCACTTTAAGCCAGTTTATACCTTTTTATGCATAGTTTTATTTAGTATTTTTTCTAATTCATTTTTAATTTCTATGATAGCAACTTTAGCTTCTTTTGTTTCATTATCATCCTCTTCATAGAAACTAAATCCAAAGAATTTTAGGAGATACATATTTAAAAGATCTAAACTATCAATCAGGATTTCAATAATATGTTTATCATATTCAACTGTCATTATTTTTTTAGCTCCGGTAAATACAGTTAAGTTTGATGCCCCTTCATTGTTGTTACAATCAATTATTATTAATGATAAAGTTAATACTGCATCGGCAAATAAGGAGCTGTCCTCAATTTTATCATTTTTCCAAGTGTAGTTTATTGCTAATTTTTCACACGTTTCAGATGTTGTTATTGAATTCCTAATTTTCAACTTTTCGTCTAAGTCACAATATGTATAGATATCACTAAAAGAAATATCTACTCCTAAACTTTCTAAAAAATATACAAACTCTAAAGCCGAATCATTACTGGCAATCCAAATCCATTTCTCTATATATGATTTCATCTATTTTATGCCTTAATTATGAATATTAATTGTTTAGTGTTTTAATTAACTCACGCACCATTATTGTTTCAGTTGGTTTTTTATTGGTTATTTCATAATCAAACTGATTGTCACATTTTTGTTTAATTAGATGCCAACCTGATGAACCAAAATATGTACTGCCATCATACGTGAATTCTTCTTTTATTTCTATACTTCCGATAGAAGAATATATATCAGAATATCTTTTTCTATAGTGAGTGGGTTGAAACCAAACAATTTGTTTTCTAGCTTCTTTAATGGTTTCAGGGTCAAAATTGATTATCAGTATTTCTGATTCTAAAAAATTACTAAGAGTGGGAAGGGTTTTAGAGTTAATTCGTGTAGTTGTAACTAAATTGTAACCAAATCCAAATTCAGAAGATTTGTCAGATTCTAAAACAATAGCCCCTCCATAATTTCCATTGTCTAATTTGAATGTTAAACAATCTCCCTTATCAAATATAGGTTTGATTTTTATGCTACTCTTTGGTTTAGGTCTTTTTCGAGGGGTTGATATTTTTTTTAAAAAACGCTCTAATTCTTTTTTGCGCTTATTTGAAGTTTTATCTTCGGCGTCTAATTCTTTCCATATTTTCAAGTCACTACCAGATACAATGATTTCTTTTATTTTTTGAAAAGTTTCTTCATTTAACGACATTGTTTCCCAACTAGCTAAACCAATCGCAAACCAAAAATTATTTCTTTCATAATAATCATTTATTTCAAATTGATTTTCTTGAACTATTCTTTGCAATATTTCCTCAACTGGAAAATCACCAGCATATAATTCCATAAAATCAGAATAAACTCCATTGGATGTATCGTTATCAATTATTCCAGTTCCCCAAGTTCCCATAAATTATTTTGTTTTTAATGTCTCACAACAGTTATAAAGATGTTATTTTTCGGTTTAGCGCTTATTAGTTATGTTTTAGGCACCTAATAGTTTAATATTTCCACTTTTCTACAACATCTACACCAAACATTTCATCTAAAATTTCTTCACTCCATTTTTCAACCTTTTCTTGCCCAATTTCTTGATTAAACAAATCTACCTGACAAGAAATCAAACACCCTTTTATGTAGTCGCTTGCATCATCAAATAGTTTTGTTATATATGGTTGCGTATCATGATCATAATAGTATATTTCCTTAGTTTCGCTATGAAAGCAGAACATATTCCCATTTCCTAAATAATCACTAAAAGAAATTAAAAAGGGTAAGTGTTTTTTGTCTTTATTTGAAAAATTTGGTCCATATTCGGGTTCGTCTTTCCAAATATCTTGTATCCATCCAATTTCGGTAAAACTTTGTAGCTGTTCTCCAATATTAGCAATTCCAAATTTCTGATAAAACAATTTCAAGCTATCGGGTAAAGTGGTTTCTAACCTTTTTTCTAATTCGAATATTGCCTCTATAGAAATGGGTTCAGATAATTCTTCTCCCCAATTATCTGCATACTCGGTTATAATAAGTTCAGTTTTATCGAACCAATTTTCCTCTCCGATTTTTTCAAAGGGAATAATAATATCTGATTTTGATTTAATATCTATCATTCTTTCAAATTATTGTCTAACGTTCTGCTTACATGGTGTACTTGTGTGTAATAAATACGATTTTATACATTTTGCTATGGTGTTGTATCTTTTTTAGCCATTAAATTCTTTTGGGTATTCGACAGTTCCACTAACTCCATCCAGTCCATTTTTGATTAATTCAATTACCATACAATTCTCTTTTGGGATTTCAAATGGCAACTCAATACCATATTTGTCTGATTGTTCATAACCAAATCTTGGATAATACTTTTCGTGCCCAAGAAGAACGATTGATTTATGTCCTAATTCTTTAGCCTTTTTATGTGATTCAAGAATCAATTTTCCACCAATTCCTTTTCCCTGAAATTCAGGTAGGACAGAAACAGGAGCTAAAGCCAGTGAGTCAAATTCATTGATCTCATTTTTAATTTTCAGCTTAGAAATTAAAATATGTCCTACAATTTTTCCAGCAATTTCTGCAACCATTGACAATTCAGGAATAAAAGCATCTGATTTTCGTAATCTTTCTACTAAAAAATGTTCTGTGTGATCACTCATTTGTTCAGATTCAAAAGCCTTTTCTATGAGATTGAAGACTATGTCTATATCTTTTGATTCTTCTTTTCGTATCGTTATTTCCATTCCTTTATAACTATTCAATTTGTTTCTTGACTATGGTTAGTACAGGAATTAAAATTACTGAATTTCCGATTAAGCACTTAGCCAAAACTTTTTATTTCGGTTTATCTTTTTCTGTTCTAAAGCTAAATTAAAAGATTTGGGGATGTGCCTTTTAATTTTTTAAAGATCTACTACAATACCCTATTTACATTTCAGTTTCAAATAGATCGGTAGAGGTTTTTGGTATATCAACTGTTACACATTTTTCTTTCAAAATACTACGTTTGTATTTGGCAACAAAGACTTGATTCTTGATTGTTCTGTTTCAGAGAAGTTGTTTTCGCTTAGTTCTAAAACAGCCAGGTTCGACAGGCCATCTAAATCTTTAGGTAGTTTAGTCAGTTCGTTCTTTCTAAGCAATAGAACCTTTAGATTAGGTAGTTGTTTAAGGCCATTATTTAGATAGTCAATTTTAATATTTGGATTATTGTCGAGGACCAATCCATTCAATTGATTGAGTAGGGTTACCTCACTTGGAATGGATTTTATCTGGTTATCAGATAAGACGAGTATTTTTAGGTTGGGCATCTTTGATAATGCAGAAAAAGCATTAGCTAAATTCAGATTTGGGTTGCCATTTAAATGCAGTTCTTCTAGTAATTTTAGTTCCTTAACTTTTAATGGTATTGAAGAAAGGTCTAGTTCGCTGAGATATAAGAAGTCAAGTTTTTGAACTTTTGAAAGTACGGTCAAAGTTTTGTCTAGGTCCAATTGTACATTGTCTGATAAATCGATTTCTCTCAGGTTGGGTAAAGTTGATAAGACTTCTGGTAATTTTTCAAAGTCATTATTTCTCAGATTAACAACAGTTAGTTTATTCAAGTTCTTTAATTCTGACCGTAATGATCTTAAGTCGTTGCCTTGAATATTCAATAATCCTAAACTGTGAATTTGTCCAATACCTTCAGGAAGTTCATTAAGTCCGCATTCGGTTAAGTAAAGTGATTCGAGTTTCGGGAGTTTATCAATATGTTCGGTAATTTTCGGTATATCACTACATACCAAGTCTAACCAATAAACTTTCTCAGATTCTTTTAATGCTTCTTCAAATGAAGTAAATCGTTGATTTGCCTGACCAATAACTGTGAATCGGATTATTAGAATGATAGTAACTGTGAGAAGTGTTTTCATAATTGGAAAATCTATTGTATGTAACGTTACTAAATATATGAATAGGAGCAAGGTAGTATACCTGAGCCAATTGATCTATATGCGCATTTTTATTTCTTGTTTAATGTATAAAAATCTATTGTCATCGCAAAAGGAAATGGCTTTTCGATTGACACTAAATTTTTGCTCTGATTTCATGTACGATGTTAACATTAGTTTTCGACTCGGATTAAATCGGTTTATTGTACGTTCGTTTTTATTTATAAATCTTTTGAAAGGCATATACTATCAGGAATATCCTTTAGTATACCATATTTCTCAATAGAATTATAATTATTTCTTCGATAAAGTTTACCAGCTTCAGGTTGTTTTGATCCCATAAAAAGTATGCATCTAGAATACCCTAATTCTTTAGACCAGTCTTCTAATTCGGATAAAATCTTCTCTCCAACTCTTTGACCTCTTGTTTCTGGAGATACATACATTCTTTTTATCTCCATAGAATTAAAATTGTATTTAGAGATTGCTCCGCAACCAATTGCTTTATCATTTTTCAATGCTAAAACAACATAATTTAAATTAGAGATGTCATTGAATTGAGATAAAGGATGAGTCTTACCATCTCTTCTTGCAAGGTCTAAATTGAGTGATTGTACAAGTCTTTTAAATTCTTGATTTTGAGAATTTGTTCTTATTATTTTCATTATACTTTAGAGTGAGTTAAAATAACGTGCAACGATATAAGTGTGCGTTGTAGCAATGAAAATGTTACCTAACTATCAACATTATTTAGACATTTGTGGTTAATTTTCACCCCTTAAAATAGTTGTACCCTAACAAATATACAAGAACTATTCAATTCATTAATTAACTGCTATGATTAGATACTTGGTCTTGTAAAACGTATTCTTTTAATATAGTTTATCAAGAATTTGATCACTCAATTCAAATTCTTCCTTTTTTTTAAGAAAAATTGCCGATGGCCCAAAAGGATTCCCTATTGCCAAAACTCCATAATTTTCATTGAATAATACAGGCGACATTCCATCTATTTCGGGTTCAATAAAAGTATAGCTGTCAAAATGTAGTATAGAAATCCGATTATTCTTAAATCGGTTAATTTCGGTTTTTTCATATTCACTGTGCGTGAATGTTAATTCATTGCGATATTTTTTAAATTCGACATTAAAATTTCTTGAAGAATCAGTATGGCTAGAATAATCAAATTTGATAATTGAGTCAGTTTAGGAGCAAGGTAAGTATACCTGAGCCAATTGACCTATCTGCGTATTTTTATTTCTTGTTTAATGTATAAAAATCCATCGTCATCGCAAAAAGGAAATGACTTTTCGATTGAAACTAAATTTTTACTCTGATTTTATAGATAATGCTGTAGCACGTTAAATTATTTTTGCAAATAACTTTATTAAAAACGAAATAGGGAATATTATCAAACTTATATAAAAAATGTATTTACCATTTCTTCTGTCTTTTGGGTAATATGAAAAAACTTTTTGTCCATTAGGTAACGTCTTTTTTGAAGTCCATAAAAAGTACCCTATAATTAAACCCAAAAATCCTCCTAGAAAAGCGAAGATATATCCAGCAATTATCCAACCTTTTTGGTTTCCTTCTGGTTTAGCTAACTCTTTAATTCTTTTTAGCTTAAGAGATTTTAGTAACTCATCATCAACAGATTTACCTCTTTCTTTTAGAAGTTTTTTTGATAAACTATAATCAAATTCACTCCATTCATCAGATTTAACCAATATATCGTATAATTCGTCATCTGTAAAACTTAATAAATAGTAATCATCGTCAACATTATTAATTAAATTTTCAACTTGAGTTTCCAATATTTTTGAAGCCTTGTCAAAATCAGATTGTTTAATTCTAATTTAGATTTCATTATTTATTGGATTTGCACCAAAATTTGAATCTACAGAAGGTGCATTGTCAGCTATAATTGTATCTATATTATTATCTCGTAACAATTGCTCTACTTCTTTAGCTTGTTCTAAAACTGAAAACTTTTTAAAAATTGAATAATTTTCACTCATATTTATTGATATAGTTGGTAAAGGTTGAATGATATTTATTAGGTGTTATATGCCTTTCTCATTTTCGATTTATATGATTTACTTAGTATCAAACCTAATACGATTAAAGCTATCATTGTTGTTAATGGGATTAGATATGGCATTTCAGGACCAATACTTAATCCAATAATCAATGCTGCGATTGAAATGAAACCTCCGATAATCACATAAGATGTTTCTTTGTAAAACCATCCATAAGGGAAAAAGTGAGCTCCAGTTATAATGGCATAAGTCATCACGAAATAATCTGGAATTTTTAATAAAATAAATATTAAAAAAGGAAAATAAAATAATTGAGCAAGATTTAACCAAATTCCAAGGGGTTGTAATGGGTTTTCTTTAATTTTCCACTCCGTTTTGAATACTTTGGACAGAACAAGTGCAAGGGGTAACATTATACCGCTTATGATAAAAGTTCCAATGCTTTTATCATAAGAAGAATATTCTAAAGTCCATAGAAAACTTATTGCTGCCCAAAGAATACTTGCAGCAGCTATAAAATCAATTCCATTTTTAGCTTTAATAGATAGGTTGTTTCTTAATTTATCTAGGGTATTTTTTGTCATAATTAATAGTTCTAATGGTATATAACGCCAAATATATGAATTGAAGCAAGGCAAGCAAGCCTTAACCAATTGATTTATTCACGCATTTTTTTATGTCAGTTTTAAGTCGCAATTTAATTCTACATCATCTATCTCGGCACCAATATACTCATAGAATTTTTGTGCATTTTTATTCCAATTTGATACTTGCCAGCGCATTTTTTTACATTCTTCGTTTTTTGCTAAATCAATAACTGAGTCAAGTAGTTTTTTTCCAATTCCTCGTTTTCGATATTCTAAACTCACATATAAATCGTCTAAATACATCGATTTTCCAGTCCAAGAATAATAAGCAAAAAAATATGTAGCATATCCGACTATTTTTTCATCGATTACCGCTACAAAACAGTTAAAAAAATCTCTGTCATTTTTTAATTGTTCAACAGAATTTGTCATTTTTTCGGGTAACTTTTCGAATAAAGCAAACTCTTTAAAAAGAAAAATTATTTGTTCATAATCTTTTTCTTCTATAGATCTTATTTCTATTTTCATTTTTGATTTTCAAGTTAGATATTACATATATTGTGTGTCGTAGTAAGACAAAATGTTACCAAGCCATTGAGATTATCTGCATATTGATTACTGATTTTTTTTATATGCATTACGCCTTACCAAAAATACAATAACCATTCTATTGATCACCTAGCTGTAAAGGATACAAGTATTGTGTTATATGCTGGTTTTTTTATAGCTGTTTTTTAAAATCAAGTTGAAGGTTCCAAATCTCATCAATCGAGATAATCTTTCTACTCAAATCATTCACATTATCATATTCTGTACACAAAAATGGATAGAATCCAATTCCTGATTTTCCGTTTAAATTTTTTACTTCGGCATTCCAATTGTCCCATTTTAAACCTTCATAAAATTGTTCTAAATCTCCGGTAAGCGTCCACCAAATAAAGTCAGAATACCCCATTTCCATATTTTCCCATTCAAGACAATCAGGAGCGAAATAATAGATCTGTCCTAAATCTTCTCCAAATTTACCTCCATTAATCGCAAAAAAACCTCCAATTACGTCATCAGCGACAAGTAAATATGGGGCTTTTTGTCCAAATTCTGTTATTGATTTTCCTTTATTTCAATCGGGTAAACTTCTATTCAACTTAGTACTACCAGAACCTAAAATTCTAATCCATCCATTGTCAATTAAAACCCCACCAGTTTCATAAATAATAGCTCCCATTGGAGAACGAGTTGTAACTTGAGTATTATATAAAGCCAATTCAGAACTTTTTTGCTCTTTAGGCAAAATTTCTACTTTATTTGTAGCTTCTTTAATCCATTTGGAAACCAATTTCCATCCAAATTCTTCTTTGTTTATTAATTCAGTTAGAGGTTTCATTTAGATTGTTTTTTGTGCTTACTTACAACGGCAGGTATAAGAAAAATAACGGAATTAGCAACGCTAGCTTTTCAGTTAGGAACTAGGCCTTATTTTATGTTTATATTTTTGGTTTAGCATTTATTAGCTATGTTTTACACAAGTTGTTGTGCGTTCGACATTTTTACCATTCACGCCATTCTTCGGTAATGTCATTTTCAGATTTAAGAAGCCCTGCAATTATAGAGGTATCTTCAATAAATTGACAAAGGTCTTCTCGTTGGTCAGTTTCTATAAGTTCATGCTCGCATTTTTCATTAAGCATATTGAGTTCCAGAATAACTTTTTTTACAGATTCTATGATCAACTTTTCATTTTTATTAGACTTTATTAGGTCGTCAATATATTCATCTAATATTTCTCCGCATTTATCAATATCTGCTTGAGTATATTCTACTTCGAATTCCTCATCATCACTTATATCTTCTTCATCTGGGCTCATATAGTCAATCATTGACCTTAAAACACTTTCGTGTTTTTTTTCTTTAAATTCTTCTAATTCTTTCATTTAATGTAGAGTTCGGTTTTTTAACTAACGTCTAGGCTATTCTTAATACGGTAATTAAAAGTAATAAACTTTCGATTAAGTACTTAGCCAAAACTTTTTATTTTATAAGCTTTGGGTTAAATACTAAAACCCGCATTAATTATAGGTACTGGCGTTATAGTTCACTTTCTTTTAAGTCTTTAGCTAAACTTGCAATTTTTAATTTTTGATTTCGTTTTATATATTCTAAATCAGCTAAATTGTCAATCATCAACTGACGGTTATAATAATTTATATGCTCAAGAATTGCGAAAAAATTGGCTAATATCCCCCATAAAATCAAATTTTCAGGAACAATTTTCCAGTCATTTTGATACCATTGGATAGCAAATATTATTGGAATCAAGCCGATTAATATCAAATTTAGTTTTTTTGAATTTCTGAAAATATTTAAGTTTTTTTCTTGATTAAAGGGCTTATTCATCAATCTATATAACTTTAATTTCCAATAGTGTTGACCTTGAATTAGTATTACTATACAAACTAAAATTCCATACAATAGAAAAAATATATCTACAAATGAGTTATTAAGGATTAGATAAACTAATATAGCTGGGAAAGTCACAAAAGCGTGAAATCTTTCCATAGGATAATAACTCTTTAATCTTTTAATCAGTTTTTGTTTACTCATATTAAGATATTGTTAGCTTTAGTTTTTTATTTTACTTCAAAGAATAAATCAATATCATCAGCATCTTTTTGTATAAATCCATCCTCCCCGAATAGTACGAAAATGATATACTATAAAGAAACCTTTTTCACTATAATTATGTAAAAGTGCAAATAACTATGCACAAGTTAGCTAGTGTAACGTTGAGTATACTATAATCTTATGTGTATTCTAGTACGAATACTGTATGCGAACGCTTTAACTATTTAGATTCTTGTGTGCTACACTCTAATATTATTGCTTTGCTTTTATAAACTTTAAATTTTTATAATTATGAAATTAAAAACAATCGCATTCGTACTTTTTTCTTTTGCCATTTTCAATTGTAATGCCCAGAGCAAAAAAATTATATCTTTTAGCTTTAAAAAGGGAGAAGTGATGGATGTTATGTTGTTAACTACAGCTCCAGATTCTGAAACAAAATACGAAAGGTATAGAAAGATAATTTTTCCTGTTGCTTTTGAATATTCATACCAACCGCAAAATGGTTTTAGAATTTCAAAACTTACTCTTGGTACTCATCACCCTTCTAGTATCATATTTGGAAAATGGGAAAATAAACAAAAAAGAGAAGGTTTTTTGGCTAATATCTCTAAAAGAGTTCCAGGTTTCCATGCGCAACGCAGAGAATTATTCCCATATTTTGACCTAACTTATTACGAAGTACAAAAAGATTTAAATTTCTCAATAAATAGAGAGAAATATAATGTGGTAACTTCCTTTTGGAAGAATGATTTAAAAATGTTTGAAAGATTCATATCAAAATGGGAAGGAGATATCAAAAAAGCTGGAGGTAAGATTATTTTACAATTAAATAGAGGAAATTCCCCAACTGGATATGTATATAATCCAGATCAATTTTATATTATTGAATGGAATAATGAATCAGCTTTTGATGCTTTTGCTAAAACACATAAAATGTCAAGTTATGATGATTTAAAAAATGTGCATCAGTTTAAAATTGATTAATTTATATCTAAAAAGAAATATAAGCAATCATATATGCAAATACTACTCAATCAACTTATTTACTTTGGCTTTTTTCAAAGCATTATTTTATTATTAGTGTATCTTTTTTCGCCAAGAAAAAGAAGACATATAAATGGGTATATGGCATTTTTAATAGTTACACTGTTAATAGGTTTATTGGGTAGGACATTGCACAGTGCTGGAGTTTGGAACAGTAACTTTAGACTTATTTCTTTTTCAGAATTTTCAGTATTATTATTTGGACCAACAGTGTATTTATTTACTTGCTCTATACTGTTAAAAAAGAAATACTCGCATAAAGATTTAATTCATTATTTACCCGGATTAATATACTCCATTTTTATAGCTATTTATTTTATAATTCCTACAGATGCTGTTATAAGTGCAAGAATTAAAACTGGGGAGTTATTTCGTATTATACATATTTGCTTGGGGTTTGGTTTAATGGTAAATAGTATATATTGGATATTAAGTTGGAATGTTTTGAAAACCTTTTCAAGAGAAATAAAAAATGAGATATCGTATGAGTTACACATACAATTTATTGTAAATTTTTTAAGAGTTATAGGGGGGTGCTTATTGTTTTGGATTGTCATCTATTTTATAAGCCTATCTGGTTTTCAAGATATAGAACGTATAATTCGTTCTTATATCTGGGTTTTTTTGGCATTGATCATTCTTTTCATTACTTATTATGGAATGATTTCGCCAAGTGTCATGCAAGTTCTGCCAGAAATTCAATCAAAAAAATACACACATTCTAAATTGAGTTTCGAAGATATGAATCGTTTAAAAGAAGAACTCGACCAAATTATGATGAGTAAAAAACCATATTTAAATAATAAGTTACTTAAAACAGAACTTGCGCAACTATTGGGCGTTAGTAATCCTGAACTAGCTAGATTACTCAACGAAAATATTGGGATGAATTTTTTTGAATATGTTAATTATTATCGTGTAAAAGAGTTTGTTTTTTTAGCTAAATCTGATAAAGCCAAACAACTTACTTTTTTTGGACTTGCTCAAGAAGCAGGGTTCAATTCTAAAACCACTTTTAACAAATCGTTCAAAAAACTTATGGGAACTTCTCCTTCAGTCTATTTTGGTAGCAAACTATAAAATAATTAAATATCGTATTTTTATAACCTAGACTTGGGAAAAGGCTTTACCTAGGACATCTTGTTAGGTAATGTTTTTTGTTTTTTCTAATATGATTTTTGTTAGGTTATTTTCCTTATCATTCCATCGCTTTCTAAACAATGAATGGATATTCTTGGGATTAATTTGTTCAGAAGATTTGTCATCGACATCTTCATCTGCTGCATCTGCGTAGTGCAAATACACAATTATGTTTTCCCTTTCTTCTCCCTTTCCAAAGATTCCTTTTTTATCACAAGTTTTTAATGCTTCAATAAGAGTGTTTTCGTAATCTTTCATTGCAGATTCATATTTGCCATCTTCTATATCATAAATAAAAGTTGCTAGAAATTCATAAAGCGTATTATCATCAGTTCCCTCATATTCCCATTCTGAAATATACCATAAATCTGAAGAGTCAAACTCCTCTCCATCTTGAGTTCGCTTCCTTTTTACTGACTCTAAGGTATTTCCCGAAGAAAAGAACCCTGTAATATCTTCAACTATTCCAAGACCAAAGCCATAAATGGTTTCTCCATTTGACTTTTCTTTTATAGAATCAAAATCAGCAATAATTTGCTTTACTGCTAAATCGTGAATTCTCTTTTTTATTTCTTCAGTCATAAAATTTCAGATTGTTCTTTATATGTCGCATAACGCTTAATATATGTGTCATAGCCAGACAAAATGTTACCCAACTTTCGGCATTTTCTGCGCTTTGCTTGCATTGTTCCTTACCAAATATACATGAATCATTCGATTCATAACCTAGTTACTATGATCATATATATGAAATGTGGTACATAGTTTTTTACTCGCTCGTTTCGATTAAGTTTTGAATTTCTTTCCACTCATCGTAATCTTTTAAAGCTTTAAACTCATTCTGCGATAAAATTTTAAATCTATTTTCCCATTCTCTCCAGATAAGAACTTTAAGGATCTTCATACTCCTAAGTTGCGAACTTTGGTTATCTAATTTAGCAAGCGAAATTGCAGCATTATAAAGTTGTTCATTATTTATATCTCCATAAGCTGATATAGCCTTTGAAATGTAAATATTGACCGAATCGACTTGATTTAATCGAATAGATTCTTCAAATTTTAAATAATCGTTTTGAGCTTTTTCATATATTGTTTGTATCTCTTTTGATGATGGAGGTTGGTAATTAAGTCCATGATAAATTGCGTAAACCTCAAAGGGTTCGAAAAGGCCAAGTTCAGCACGTCTTTTATTAATATTTTTTGGATCTTTTATTGGAAATGGTGCATGTTCTGCTATACTGGTTCCATAAATCTGTTTTTGCCAAGTTTCACGAGCTATTCTATCATGCAATTTTGCGTAGTGATTTGGGTCAACATCACCTTTTTCTAGGGCTTTTTTTATCAGTAAAAGACACTTTCTTTTAAAGAAGATGTTTGGATGGTGTTGAGGAATTCCCCAAGCAACTTTTGCACCTGCTTCTCCCACTAATTTATTTCCAGGCCATCCATGTATTTTAATTATACTATCGAGTTTAATTTTGTTTACTTTCCATATCCTTTCAACAGGTTTAAATAACCGAAGATGATCATTATATGTTGCCGTGCTATCTAAAGTGTTTATATTCTTTTCGTATTGCGCAAGTACCTCCTGATCATTAGCCCACATTTCTTTTAGTTCTTTTAATAGTAGTGGGTTTTGAACAGAAGCCTCATCTTTTTCTTGCAAATTTTTAGCTTGAGTAATGAGTTTATTCCACGTCACATGTTCCCGAAGTTGTATAAATTCAGGAATGGAGTTGAGTAATTGGGGATCTTTAAAGCCTTCTTTAATGGCCTTTTCAATCGCGATTAAGACTTTTTCTTGTTGGCTGTTTTGCGCAAAAATCATGGCACTCACCAAATAGTTTTCCAAATTTTTATTAGGCATAAGCTCTGTAGCTTCCAAAATTAATTCTGCGGCCTCATTACTTCTATCTGAATTAAATTTTTGATAACCTTCAATCATCAGTAGTTCCCAGTTTGAGTTGTGATCAGTTAGGTGTTCGTTTTCTATTAATTTCTGATTTTTGGAATCTTTACAACTAGAAACAATGATTGCAATATAGATTAACCCTTGAAATACTTTTCTCATTTTTATTCTAAATATTATTAAGTGCAAAGGAATAGTATAACTATCGATTAAAATAGTATGAAATTGGTGTTAAAGTGTTTTGGAATAATTTTTAGGTAGAAACCCAGTGTAAAACTTAAATACCTTGGTAAAGTGACTTTGATCAGAAAAACCACATAGATAAGCAGTTTCGGTAAGAGAGTAATTTGAAGAGTTTAAGAATTCAATAGAATGTCTTACTTTCAGCTTTCGTACATATTCTCCTAATGTACATTTAAAATATTTCCGAAAGTATTTTGATATTGTAGTTGGATGAATATTCACGATTTCTGACAATTCAGTAAGTGATACATTTTCGTTCCACCTATCATTTAATATATCACGTACTGATTTAATCCAATGTGGAAATTGTAATTCATTATTAGTTCCAAGGGAATTTTCCATAAAAGCAAGAAATAACATTTCCACAGCACTTTTGGAATTCAAATCGTTGATTGTGGCTTCGTGCATTAATTTGACAAATGTAAAAATGGCATCGGAATTCTTTTTTACTGCAAGTTCAACTTCGGTTTCGCTATACCCATAGTTTATTAAAAAATTATTATCTATCTCTACACTTATATGTTTGGAAGGGAATTGATTATAAACGTTTTTATGTATTTCATTTGCATAATAGAAATTAAGGCTTCCTGAGGTTCTTTCTATTGTTTTTGTTTTACTACGGTGTTCTATGTTGTTTCCGTATAGAACAAAACTTATCAGTGATTTTTCATGAGAATGCCAAACTCCAGTTTCGACTGGCATATCATATTTAGTAATTCCGATCAACAAATCACCTAAATTGGATGCAGAGTATTTGGGAGCCAAATAATGTCCTTTTTTTAAAGATACAATATGATCATTTTCTAAAGTCAATTTTTTCAAAATTATGAACAACGTATTCGTTTATGATGTCGTTACGTGGATTTGGTTAAAGTTAACGAAAGAAAATAGAATAGGGGAGTTATCGATAATTAATCCGAATAAACAAGAGTAAGCAATGCGTTATAGCAACAATGTAAAAGCAGTATCCTAAGTTAGTTATAATAAAAATCTCTAAACTTTCTTATTATGAAAACAAAGGATACTGCAGACTCAAAGTTATTTATTGGTATTGACGTACACAAGCGAAGTTGGAGAATTCATACAGCTACAGATCTTTTTGATGGATGTGATCTGACGATTCCACCCAGTGCTTTTGCTTTACAAAAATATGTTACTAAACATTTTAAAGGATATAAATTGTATTGTTGTTACGAATCAAGTTGTTGTGTTTTTAGAGATCATCGTTTGTTTGAGTCCTTTGGTTGGTATTCTTTGTGAATTGGGGGATTTAAGAAGGTTTAAGAATTTTAAACAATTGGCTAGTTATGTTGGTTTGATTCCATCGGTATATCAGAGTGGAGATAACTTAACGACCTCTGGACTTACTCCTAGAGCCAACCGAATTATGAGGAGTTATTTGGTAGAAGCTACTTGGGTTGCTTTACGATTTGATCCTGTGATGCAAGAATATTATCGATCTCATCAGGGAAAAGATGTGAAAAGGATTTTAGTAAAGGTGGCCAGAAAATTACTGAGTTGTATTCATGCCATTATTAAAACAGAAACTCCTTATCAGATAGGAGTTGTGAGTTAAAGAAGAAAAAGATACAAGCCTAAAAACTCTAACATACATTTTGACACAAAATAGGACAACTAAACAACGTGGGTGACCTGCCATTGGCAGGATCACATTTTATAGCAAGTTGCCTTGTTTGCTAATCATAATCATAGCGATGCTGGTGGATTCGCCTTAGACGGATACCACATATAGGATGCGGAGTTACTTAAAAGGTTATCGTTGAAGTATTAATATGAGATAATTAAAAAACAAAATATCGTATTTTTATAACCTAGTCTTGGGAAAAGGCTTTACATAGGAGCCATTGTTGTTGCACATTTTTATTTTAGTTTTAATATTCCGCTATCTTTCAATTCTCTCCGCCATTCACTTATATATTCCTGTTCAACGAGTTCCATCTTGAGTAAATTCAAGTAGATTCCGTTGGTTAATTTTTGATTTTTTTCGGTTACTTTATATAAGTCAGAAATCGCTGGCGGTTCAGCCCATTCCATTGTGTATTGAAATCCGTCAATAATAATTTCGGTTTTTGGGTCAACTTTTAAAATTAGATAATCGTGAAAGGTTTTACGAGTTCCGTCAAACGAATCTCCTTTGTATTCCGCTATGAAAAAGTAAACATTGCCATTTCCTTTAATTGGCTCGAATGCTTTTTTCAGTCCGCTGTTTTTGTAGATTTTTAGGTTGTCAAATTTTTTAAATGCTTTGTAATTTATATCCGAGTTTTTGGTTTTTGAAATCAGTTTGTAAACTTTCTCTTGTCCAAAATTCAGATTGTAAGTTAGAAGGAAAATTATGATAATTAATTTCTGCATTTCGTTTTTCTCAAATGTGCTACAACGTTTAATATATGTGTCGTAGCAGAGCAAAATGTTACCTTATTTTCGACAAAAACTGCGCATTGGTTGCTAATTTTTCCTTTCTGCAAGCATTGCGCCTTACCAAAAATACAATAACCATTCGATTGATCACTTAGCTGCTATGATCACATATATATTGTTGTGAAAACGTTTTTTTAATTCAAATATTCAACATTTGAACGTACTTTTTTTCGCCATTTTAACCCATACTTTTCGTCCATCAGTTCAAATATTCGCTCGTTATATTCTTTTACACATTCATCAATTGGTGGCATGCAACCAAAGTCATAATACTTAATCCCGTATTTTTTCTCAAATCTTTTGTCCGCTGGTGAATTTGCGATTGGTGCGATTGAGCCAATAAGTAATAAACTAGCTTTTCCGTTTTTCCAATCTGATTCAGCTCGTTCCGCACTGTATCCACATTCAGCTTTCAGTTTAAACGTCATGTTATTAATTCCGCTTTTTGTTTTTACGTCAAACTTTTGATTCCCATATCCAAATACTGAAATTTCTATAACATACCTTTTGTTTGATTCTAAATATTCAATTCGGAAGTTGCCAAAATTATCAGCTATAGTCGAGGGTTGTTTTGTAATTAACTCTTTTACATAAATCGTAGAAATTGGCACTTCTCCAGAAATTCCACTAATCACTTTTCCTTTGATTTCAGTTTGTCCATATGAGATTCCATAAACCAGAATTAAGATTAACTTTAGAAGTGTCTTTGTAATGTTCAAGTGCTTTTTCAAATGTTTTACAACAACGTTATATATAAACTTTCCAAATACAAACGTTTATAGTCGTTTGTAATAGTATATTAAACGATTCTTATACGGTTTATACAAACCAAAAATATAAAAGTTAGGAGATAGGATAGCTTTAAAAGAATAAAAAGTAGTAAAAATAGTTTCTAATATCTCTTTTTGCAAGTCTTAAACATACACATACCATTAGGTGTAAAGCCAAAGAAGTATTGTATAGGTCATATACTTAAATTATACAAGATGTAGATAAAGCCTTTATCAGTTTTTTTAGTGCTGAAGATTCAATTTTTGCTAAAGGGATAAGCAAAAAGCGTCCCGGAAAGGGTATCTATACTGCTGGGGCTTGTTACTGGTTAATGGAGTTGTCATTTTGAGCCTCTGCATCGATAAAAAACCTATACGGGATATGCCAAGGCTTTGCCAGAAGACACTTTTAGAGGTGTTGGGATTAGTAAAAAATGTGTCGGGGAGAGTATCGGTACTGCTGGCGCGACCATAGGTATACCTTATATCGATAAAAAAACATAGGGGAGCAGTAAAACTTTACAGGGAGGTAATTTTCAAGAAGGAGAAGTAAACAAAAAACGATAAAACTACCTGATCTAAGGCTTAAGAAATATAGTTCCAGATATTTTTATGCTTTGCCATTTGCTGGTAGGTGTATAAAAGCACTTTGTTTTTATCCATCGATAAGGAAGGGTCTTCTTTTAGAATCTTCATCGCATAATGTCTAGCGGTTTTTAATATCTCATTATCCTTTACGATATCCGCAATTTTTAAAACCAGTACTCCGCTTTGTTGCGTACCCATAATATCACCGGGCCCTCTTAGTTTTAAATCAACTTCGGCAATATCAAATCCATCGTTGGTGCGTACCATTGTTTCTAAACGAGTTTTACTATCCGCAGATAGTTTAAAACTTGTCATTAAAATACAAAAGCTTTGTTCTGCACCACGTCCTACACGACCACGCAATTGATGTAATTGAGATAAGCCAAACCGTTCTGCACTTTCTATAATCATCACACTCGCATTAGGTACATTTACACCAACTTCGATCACGGTAGTAGCAACCATAATTTGGGTTTCGCCCTTTACAAAACGATCCATTTCATAGTCTTTATCTGCAGGTTTCATTTTACCATGAACTATAGAAATTTGATAGTCTGGAGCAGGAAAAGAACGTGCAATACTCTCATACCCGTCCATCAAATCTTTATAATCCATTGCTTCAGACTCTTGTATAAGGGGATACACAATATAAACCTGTCTCCCTTTTTGTATTTCTTCTGCAATAAACTTAAAAACTTTAAGACGATTACTATCATAGCGATGTACCGTTTTGATTGCTTTACGACCAGGAGGTAATTCATCGATTACAGAGATATCCAAATCTCCGTATAAGCTCATCGCTAATGTTCTAGGTATAGGTGTTGCCGTCATTACCAAAATATGAGGGGGGTAGGTATTTTTATGCCATAATTTAGAACGTTGAGCAACTCCAAAACGATGTTGTTCATCTATAATAGCCAGTCCAAGATTTTTAAAGACAACCTTATCTTCTAGCACAGCATGTGTGCCAATGAGGATATGTAAGGAGCCTTCTTCTAGTTCGGCATGTATTTCTCTACGTTGCTTGGTGGTAGTACTCCCCATTAGTAATATTACATTGATATCCAGATCTTTAGTAAGCTCTACAATACCTTGATAATGTTGATTTGCAAGTATGGCTGTTGGTGCCATTAAACATGCTTGAAAACCATTATCAATAGCTAATAACATGGTCATTAATCCTACAATGGTTTTACCAGATCCTACATCACCTTGTAAAAGACGATTCATTTGGGCACTACTACCAATATCGTTTCTAATTTCTTTAATCACCCGTTTTTGTGCATTAGTGAGCTCAAAAGGAAGATGATTCTTATAAAAATTAGTAAAGTATTCCCCAACTACAGGAAAAGGAAATCCTTTAATCTTTTGTTTTCGAATTAGCTTTTTAGTAATAAGCTGTAATTGTATATAAAACAACTCTTCAAATTTAAGTCGGTATTGAGCCTTGGCTAATAACTCTTGATTTTTTGGGAAATGAATATTAAATACAGCTTCACTTTTAGAAATAAGCTTTAGCTCTTCAAGAATTTCTTGTGACAAAGTATCATAAAAACGGGCTTTGGTTTCTACAAATAGCTGCTGCATCATCTTACTCATTACCCTATTGGTAATTCCCTTATTAGATAGCTTTTCTGTAGAAGGATAGATAGGTTGCATTGCTACTCTTAAGTTTTGTTGATGCTCTGATAGCAATTCCATATCGGGATGAGGCATACTAAAACCATTGTAGTATTTGGTTTTTCCAAAAATCACATAGGGGGTATTAATTTTAATGTTTTCACGTATCCATTTATGACCTCTAAACCATACCAACTCCATTTCACCTGTTTCATCAACAAATTTTGCAACAAGTCGTTTCCCTCTTTTTTGTTCTACAGTTTTAAGATGAACAATCTTGCCTATTACTTGTACTTCGGCAGAGTTTTTTTGTAATTGATTGATCTTATAGTATTGTGTTTTATCAAGATATCTATTCGGAAAAAGATTAATTAAATCCTGATAGGTATGAACCCCTAACTCAGACCTAAGTAGCGTAGCTCGCGACGGTCCAACACCTTTTAAATAATCAATCGGAGTTTGTAAAATAGAAGGATTCATTACGACGAAGATACTATTTATTAGAAAAAATTTCAATGCAAATCGGTATAGTTATTTTATGTAATGCTTTTTAAATATCCATATCCAGAAACAATGAATACTAATTTAATAATCCAAATAACCATACATACAATGAAATAAACCTTTTATACAATTATAAGTACCGTTTACACAATTTTAAAATAAAAACATGATAAGTATCATTAGCTTTAATAGCTTAATTATTTTAAAAATAATTCAAACAAAACCAGCTTAAAAAAGTCAAGCACAAATCGTCAATTACTATGAAAAAAACCTATCCAATTATATTGGGAATATGTTTATTATGTTTCTCAATATTTTCTATCCTTATACTTAAGGATACCGATAAATCAAGCGCTATAACTTCTAAAGAGAGAAGTCAATTACAAAAGAAACATTTAGAATACTTAGAAAATAGCCCATTTAAAGAAACAAAACATCTTTCTAAAAAGGAAAGAAAAGAATTGCGTCTACCACCAAATAAGTATGCAGAGCAAATGTGGGAGTTAACAATGAATCCAGCTACTGGAAAACCAGAACCCAAAGAAGTAGAAAGGTTACGAAGTCGATTAAGTAAGAACGTAAGAGCAAGTAGGGCTCCTGGAGATGATATAAATAATCCATGGATAGAGAGAGGACCTAATAATGTAGGAGGTAGAACCAGAGGAATATTGTTTGACCCTAATGACGTAAGCCATAGAAGAGTTTTTGCAGGAGGCGTAAGCGGTGGATTGTGGGTTAATGATGATATTACTTCGACAACTTCAGAATGGTATGCTATAAAAGATGTTCCTCGTAATTTAAATATTACATCGATAACAGTAGATCCAAGAAATTCTAATATTTGGTATTTAGCTACAGGAGAACAGTTTACTCAAGGAGATGTAGTAGGAAGTGGAGTTTATAAGACGAGTAATGGAGGAACAAGTTGGGAAGCACTTAATGTAACTCCTGCGGATACTGAAGGTGATATTAACTTTGGAAATAGCCTTTTTTTTCTATCAGGAATCTATTTTGTTAATGATATTATTGCATGGAATAATATAACCGAAAACCGGACCGAGATATTTATAACTGTAGGTAGCGAATTTGATGCCAATATTCCTTCAGATAATACCACTGTACTAGGGCATCAATCGACAGGGTTATACCGATCTATTGATGATGGAAATACCTGGAATCGTATCGAATCTGACAACTTAAAATACACAGGTTTAGGAGGATTAGAAACGTTTTATACGCCTAATGATCTCGAAATTGGAGCAGATAATCGTTTATGGATGTCTACAACTCAATATTTTACAATTAGTAGACCAGAAGGAGGACGTATTTTTAGTAGTATAGATGGAGGTACATGGACAGAAGCGCCTGTATCACCACTTCCAGAAATCGGAAGATTAGAATTAGAAGTATCTCAGATAAATCCCAATAAAATATATGCACTTGGTCATGGACGTTTTGGAGCTGCCGATCCTATAGCTATTTATGTAACTACAGATGGATTTCAGTCTCAGGAAAAATTAGCAAAAACCGCATTACCCAATGATGCAGACACGGGTATTAGCGCAAATGATTTTGCAAGAAGACAAGGATATTATAACCTAACGATCGAAGCAGATCCTAATAATGATGCTATTCTTTATGCAGGAGGGATTGATCTTTTTAGGTCTATCGATAGCGGTGCCAGTTGGGATCAAATATCTAAATGGACAGATGATGCCTCTCGTGGATTAGATCAGTTACCGGTTTCTTTGGTTCATGCTGATCATCATGCAATGGCATTTAGACCAGAACATACAAACCAAGCCATTTTTGGTACAGATGGCGGAGTATTTTTTGCCAATGATTTATCAGCTGCCAAAAATAATGTAGATGCCATTCAAAGTAGAGTAAAAGGATATGTGACTACTCAATTTGTAAGAGCTGCGATAGGACCAAATGGGTTAAGTAATCAAGGAGAAATATTTTCGGCCGGTGCACAAGATAACGGTACTCAGGCTTTTATAAATACAACAGCAGGATCCAATAGTGCTATAGAAATTGCAGGTGGTGATGGTGGCTATACTTTTGTAGATAAAAATGGAGAGTATTTGATACTTACAACACCGGCTAATTTTATTTATAGAGTGGATTTACCATGGAACGGATCGCTTGATGATAGCATCTATACAACTTTGGTAGAAGAGGCTTCGGGAGATTTTGTAAACCCTATGGGGTATGATAGTGATGCAAATTTTTTATTGTCAAACAGCTCGGCCTTTAATTTTGATACTTTTGAGTTTGATTTTAGAATCAAAACCATAGATGTAGCAGGTAATCGTAATGATAATATCACCAATATGTTACTCACCAATTCTCCTACAGCTTTTGTAGCATCACCTTATAGATCAAACAAATGGTTAGTAGGGTTGAAAGATGGCAATATAGTGGAGTTAACTAATGTTGGAGTAGGAGCAGCTACCTGGAAAGAAATTATGACTCCTTTTATTGGATCTGTTTCGTCTGTGCGTTACGGGGCTACAGATAATGATATATTAGTAACCATACATAATTATGGGGTGGTTAGCATATGGTCATCTTCAGATGCCGGAGTAACCTGGATAAATAAAGAGGGAGACTTGCCTAATATTCCTGTTAGAGATATTCTACAAAATCAATTAGATACCAGAGAAGTGATAATTGCAACTCAATTAGGTATATGGAAAACTATGAATTTTGATAGTTCAAGTCCAAATTGGATTCGATCGCAAAATGGTATGAGTGATGTAAGTGTAACCTCTTTTGACTATTGGGCAAAGGGAGGTAGTCATTATGATAATGTGATTATAGCTTCAACCTATGGTAGAGGCGTTTTTACAGGATCTTTTACTTCAAATCCAGATGATCAAGCACCAACACCTCCTACAAACCTTATTGCTTCTAATATTACAGAAACTACAGTAGATCTTTCTTGGATACCATCAAAAGATAATGTAGCAGTAACAAGATATGATGTCGTAGCTAATGGAAATATTGTTGTGTATGGTATAAATGAAACCAATACCAGAATAACCGGCCTTATACCAAATACTTCGTATAAATTTAATGTATATGCATATGATGCCGTAGGAAATGTATCAGAGTATAGCCAAACTTTAGAAATAACAACTTTAGGAGTTACTAATATTGCAGGCCTTGATAAAACGCAATCAGATAATGATATCAGATTTTCTGTATATCCTAATCCGATAGGTAGAGATGAACATATAACCATTAATTTTTCCAAACCGATAACGAATGCATTGTATAGCATTTCTACAATTACAGGAGCAATTGTTAAAAAAGGGAAAATGAAAAATAAAGTAATAGAGATTCCTGTGCAGGATTTAGAAACAGGTGTGTATTTTCTAAGAGTTAACAGTCAGGAAAATAAGTTCATTAAGAGGTTTATGAAAAATTAAAATAAAACATTTTGAGCATAAGGAATTAGAGAATAAGAGACTACCGCTAGGTAGTCTCTTTCTATTGAAGATGAATAGATATCTTTATAATTCACGAAGACGTGTCACATAAACAGAGTTATTTCGTTATTTTGGCAAAACATTTGATTTATTATCAGTATTATGAAATTTATACACCTAATTCTTATCACATTACTTTCTACTACAATTACTGCTCAGAAAGCAAAAAATGTAAAAGAGCAGCCTTACGTTGATTTTATCACTGCCAATGTTGGTATAGAAGTTATACCATCTGATAAAAAAGTAAAGGGAACAGTAGCATATACTTTTAAGGTGTTACAACCTACTGATACTATTTTTGTTGATGCACAAAAAATGAAAATAAATAAAGTGATTCTGGATGGAAGTGAAATAGATTTTTTATACGACAATTCTAAAGTAAAGATTAATAAAAACTTCAAAAATGGGACTAATCATAAGCTTCTAATTGATTATGAGGCTACTCCAAAAAAAGCTCTATATTTTGTGAAAGATGAGCAAGGAGATGATCAAATCTGGACTCAAGGACAAGGGAAATACACGTCGAACTGGTTACCGAGTTTTGATGATATGAACGAAAAAGTAATATTTGATCTTTCTATTAGTCATGCAAATAATTTTGAGGTAATAGCCAACGGAAAATTGGATAAGGTTGTTAAAGTTAATGACTCTATTCAAAAATGGCATTATGATATGCAAGATCCAATGAGTAGCTATCTGGTAGCTTTCGTAATAGGTAAGTATGATAAAGTGGTAGAAGTTTCAGCAAAAGGAACCTCTTTAGAAATGTACTACTACCCAAGAGATAAAGAAAAGTTTGAATCTACATATAAACACAACAAAAAGATATTTGAATTTTTAGAAAACGAAATAGGTTTTGATTACCCTTGGCAAAATTATAAACAAATTCCGGTAAAGGATTTTTTATATGCAGGTATGGAAAACACAGGAACAACTATTTTTTCTGATACGTTTATTGTAGATGAGGAAGGGTTTATAGACCAGAACTATATTAATGTTAATGCACATGAATTGGCACACCAATGGTTTGGAGATCTGGTAACCGAAACCGAAGGAAAACACCATTGGTTACAAGAAGGTTTTGCAACCTATTATGCGCTTTTAGCAGAAAAAGAAATTTTTGGTGAAGATTATTTTTTGTTTAAGTTATATGAAAATGCAGATCAGCTTACAGAGTTTTCTAAAACAGAAAAGGCTACTTCATTATTAGATGCCAAAGCTAGTTCATTAACATTTTATCAAAGAGGAGCATGGGCATTACATGCATTACGATCAATTATTGGCGATGCAAGTTTTAAAATTACGGTCCATAATTATCTAGAAAAGTATAAGTTTAAAAATGTAAATACTGATAATTTTCTTGCAGTTGCCTCTTCGGTAAGTGGTAAAGATTTAACAGCTTATAAGAAGTTATGGCTTGAGAATGTGAAATTTCCGGGAAAAGAAGCATTAGATATTCTTACAGCATCAAATTTTATTAAGGGGTATCTTAACCTTGCCAAAGAAAGAACACAACCCATTGCAGGAAAATGGAGAGAACTGGCCAAGGCATTAGATTTTCCGGTAAACGATTACATCGGGCAAGAAGCAGTATATCAATTAGGAGGAAGTACAGATCCCGAAGTGATTGCTTTGTATGATAAAGCATTTGAGACCAATAATATTTTTGTGCGTCAAGCTATTGCAAATACGCTTAGTACAATACCCAAAGATTTACAAAAGCAATACGAAACCCTATTAGAAGATGCATCTTATGCAACTATAGAACCTGCTATGTATCATCTATGGAGCAATTTTCCTAAAAAGAGAGGTGAGTATCTTGAGCGTACAAAAGATATGATAGGATTTAGCGATAAAAATATAAGAACATTGTGGCTAGTTCTGGCGTTAAGTACAGAAGGATATCAAACCGATAATCATCAAAAGTTTTATCAGGAATTACTGGAGTATGCCTCTCCAAAATATGGTTTTAATACAAGGCAAAATGCATTTACATATTTAGAAAGTCTAAGTGCATTTTCAGATCAATCATTACAATATTTGGCAGAAGGGGCAACCCATCATAATTGGCGTTTTAGAAACTTTTGTAGAAAAATAGTTGATAGCTTATTGAAAGATGAAAAATATAAAAAGAAATATGTAGCTTTATGGGATAGTTTACCAAAAAATCAACAAGATTTTTTAAAGAATAAAATAACCCCATAATATAGATATGCGTGCATTGGTGATTTCTGGAGGAGGGAGTAAAGGTGCCTATGCAGGTGGTGTGGCTCAATACCTTATACAAGAACAAGGAAAAAAATATGATATCTTTGTAGGGACTTCTACAGGTAGTCTTTTAATTTCTCAATTAGCTTTGGGGAATATTGATAAAATGCATGAGATATATACCAATGTTAATCAACATACCATTTTTAATGTAAACCCTTTTGTAGTTAGAAGAAAAGGAAACAGAGAGTTTGTATCAATTAATTTCTTTTCTTCATTATGGCAATTTATAAAAAGAAAACGAACCTTTGGAGAAAGTAAAAATCTAAGACGTACCATACGTAGAAATTTTTCTGAAGCAGAATTTAGATTAGCACGTAGAAAAGTAGAAGACATCGTAGTTACTGTTTCTAATCTTACCAAAAATAGAACAGAGTATAAGTCAATTAACGATTTTTCTTATGAGGATTTCTGCGATTGGATTTGGATGTCATGTAATTATGTACCTTTTATGAGTTTGGCAACCAAAGATGGTTGCGAATATGCAGATGGAGGTTTTGGTTGTATGGTACCAATAAGAGAGGCCATAAGAAGAGGTGCTACAGAGGTAGATGCAATTATTCTCGAATCTGAAAATATGGAGCATAATAAAGTTTTAGGTAAAAATCCATTTTCATTAATGGTTAATCTATTTAGTTTTATGCTTGATCAGGTTGAAGGGCATGATACAGTTCTCGGCAAATTGGCAGCTATTAACAAAAAAGTACCTCTTAATTTATATTATACTCCTTCTAAGCTTACAGAAAACTCCTTGATTTTTGATAAGAAATTAATGAGTAACTGGTGGAAACAAGGATTTGAATATGCCGAAAAAAAGATCAAAGTTGCTGAAGAAAATAAGCTTAAGGACATAGATACTTTAGGCTAAATACGATGTCTGTTCTATCTTTATTTTACATGTTTACAGTATCTTATATCTGCGTTAACAGTAATTCTTATTAACAGTAATAAAATACAATTTCATATTTATTTGACATTAACCTTTAAAAATTCACCGCTTATATCATAACTCATGTCATTGAGCTATTTTTTTTTGATATGTGTATTAATTTGATGATGTTATATCAAACTTAAACTACACAAATCATCATAGCAATGAAAAAAAAACAATACTTTATTATTGTATTGCTGTTACTTGTATTTAATAGTAACACTACACAAGCACAAGAAAACCTTAGAACAAACAACAAAGGACAATACTTAAACACGGTCTGTATAAAATTTAAACCTGATCAAGCAGGTAGATTAGATAATGCTTTAAGAATATCTAAGAATGCTTCAGGAATAAAAAGAGAAAGAGGGGACAGGTATGCCAAGGTTGGTATATCAGAAGTTGATAAGGTTAGTAGAGCACTAAAGACAAGTACTTTTCAAAGAGTTTTTAGGCCTGCAGGAAAAAATGAGGAAAAACATCGTGCTTATGGTCTTCACTTATGGTATAGAGTTACTTATGACGCTTCTATTAATGTTAAAGATGCTATTGCCCAATTCAAAAACTCGGGTATAGTTGAGGTAGCACATGAGTTATATAAGGCAAAACCTATAGAAGAATCATTAGAAACAACAAAATCTGTTACGAGTCATCAAAATGAAAGTATGAAAATGAATAGGGTTTCTGTTACCAATGATCCTATGTATAAAGACCAATGGCATTACAATAATATAGGACAAAAGGGAGGCACTACAGGAAGAGATATTCACCTTGAGGAAGCCTGGGAAATAGAAAAAGGAGATGCCCGTGTTATTGTGGCTATTCAGGATAGTGGAATTGATATTAACCATCCAGATTTAAAAGGGAATTTATGGGTAAATCAAGGAGAAATACCAGGAAATGGAGTTGATGATGATAATAATGGATATATTGATGACATACACGGATATAGTTTTTTAAGAAATGGAAATGGTACCATTCCGGCAGGAGATCATGGTACACATGTAGCAGGTACAGTTGCAGCTTCTACTAATAATGGTATTGGTGTTGCAGGAGTTGCAGGAGGTACGGGTAATAATGACGGGGTAAGACTAATGGCTTGTGCAGTTATTGGTTTGAGCACACCAGGTGGTGGAGCAGAGTCCTTTGTATATGCTGCGGATAATGGAGCAGTAATTTCCCAAAACAGTTATAGTTTTTCTGGATTTAGTGATGAAAAAATTACTGCACACAAAGAAGCCGTAAACTATTTTATAGAAAACGCCGGAGGAGCAAATAAAGCTATGAATGGAGGAATTGTTTTTTTCTCTGCTGCTAATGATAATACGAACTTAGTAAAATATCCTAATACTCATGACCCTATTATTATGGTTTCGGCCTTGGATAATAAAGATAAAAAAGCTGGGTATTCAAATTATGGAACTTGGGTAGATATAGCCGCTCCAGGAGGAGGAGGGCAAGGAGGAGTTTTGAGTACACTACCAGGAGAAAGTTATGGATACAAACAAGGAACCTCTATGGCTTGCCCACATATGTCTGGTGTTGCGGCTTTGGTAATATCAAACAACTATGGAAATATAACACCTCAACAATTAAGACGAGTATTAGAAGAAACAGTAGATCCAATAGATCACCTTAACCCTGGTTATGAAAACCAATTAGGAACAGGAAGGGTGAATGCTTATAAAGCTTTGCAAGTAGGAAATGGAGTAGGGATCCCACTTGGATTAAGAGCTCAAAATATAACTGAAACTAGCGCTACAATAAGTTGGAATCAAATTGCAGGAACACAACAGTATACTTTACGATATAAAAAAGTATCAGATAATAACTGGACTACTATCACCTCATCGTCTACTTCAAAATCTTTAAATAACCTTGAAGAAGGAGAAGAGTATGAATTGCAAGTTAATGCAGGTACATCTTCATATTCCTATATTCTTCAATTTACAACTAAAATATCCTCATTGGGTGCTCCAACAGGGATTTCGTTTTCAGATATTACCGAGACCAGTACATTGGTCCAATGGAGCCCGACATCGGGTGCATCGGGATATGTTTTTGAATATAAAGAAGATGTTAGTACAGATTGGGATACAATCCTAGTTGACCAAGGAACAACAGTAGGTTTACAAGAATTAACACAAAAGACAAAGTATAATGTGCGCATTAAAGCTACTAATGCTTCTGTAGAATCCTTGTATTCAGCAATCACTTCTTTTACAACAAAAGCATCAAAATGTGGAGATATAACACCATGGAAACCTACACAATACAGAACCAAAGGTACACAAGTATCATATCAAGATGCTGTGTATGAAAACAAATGGTGGGCAGAAGCAAATCATATTCCAGGGGTTCATGAAGTTTGGTTAAAAATTAGAGATTGCGGCGGATCAGATGTAAACCAAGAACCAATTGTTACAATCACTTCTCTTCAAAACAACCAATCAATTGGACAATTAACTTTAAGTAGCATTACATTATCGGCTAATGCAAATGATCCTGATGGAAGTATCGCTAGTATTCAGTTTGATATTAATGGTACTTCACTTACTCAAGGAAATAATGTAGATTGGATACCACCAGCTTTTGGTGAATATACTATTAAGGTAACAGCTACAGATGATAAAGGAGCTATAGCAACAGATCAAATTAAGATCACCATATTTCAGGAAGATCAGACACCGCCTCCTACAGTATCAATCACAAGTCCAACAGATGGACAAGTAATAGAACAAGATGCTTTAACAACCATACAATTATCAGCCAATGCTTCAGATCCAGATGGTACTATTGTAAAAGTTCAGTTTGAAGTTAATAATACATTGCAACAAGAAGGTAACAATATAAGTTGGTTACCTACAAGTTTTGGTGATTACAAAATAGAAGTAACAGTAACAGATAATGATGGAGCTACAGCTACCGATGTGGTAAACATAACAATTAAAGAGACTATTAGTAGTGGTGATTGTCAAGGAATAACTCCTTGGAATGCAGCTACAGAGTATGCTGTTAAAGGGATAAAAGTTTCTCATAAAAACAATATATATGTTACCAAATGGTGGACTCAAAATAATGAACCAGGTACCGGAGGACCTTGGGGACCTTGGGAACTAGTAGAACCTTGCTCTGCAGTCGGATCAAAAGCATATACTTATTTATTAGATAATAATAAAGATTCCTTTTTGGTTGGTATTAAATCTAATCAAATGGAAATTATTACTAACCAAAGAGAGAAGGGAAACTTTACATTCAAACTGTTTAGTATAGATGGAAGGTATACAAGAACGTTAAAATCAGGATATTTAGCTAAAGGAATACATACGTTGAATATTGATATTTCAGATTTAAGTAGAGGATTTTATCTTATAAAATCTGAGCAAGTTGGATTATTTCATTCTACAAAAAAGATAATTATTAGAAATTAAGAACCTGCACGGTAACAAATAGATTTACAAATAGGTACGGCTCTGTCATTAACTAGTCGTACCTAACCAATTTGGTGATTAAACTGATTAATTTCAATCTAACCCTTAAAACCAAGATTTAATGAAAAGAATACAATTACTAATTGCATTTACAATAACCTCTATGATACTATTATCTTTTAATAGTATAAATGCGCAACAAAAAGTAAATAAGAGAGGACAGTACACGAATGTAATTCATGTTAAGTTTAAGTCTGATCGAACCCAAAAGTTAGAAGTTGAGTTAAAAGGAAGAGCTTCTAAAGTTGCTAAAAATGATGATTTTGTACATATTAACTTAAAGGACGTAGATGCTAGAAATAAAAAATTTAAGGCTAAATCTTTAAAAAGATTATTTAGGCCAGCAGGCAAATACGAAGAAAAGCATAGAAAGCATGGGTTACATCTTTGGTATGAAATTAGATTTGAAGGAAACCAAGAAGTGAGTCAAGTGGTAAGCGAATATAAAGATGCTCTCTCTGTTGCGATTGCAGAACCAGTCTATGAGATTCACTTTATTGATAAAACTAATCTAGATGAAGCGGTTATACCAGTATCTGAAAATTCTACATCAATAGATAATAAAAACTTATTAGGTACGCCAAATGACCCTAGATACAATGAGCAGTGGCATTATAAAAACACAGGGCAATCTCCTAATGCGGTAGTAGGAATGGATATTAGTTTGGTAGAAGCTTGGGAAATAGAAACAGGGGATGCTGAGGTAGTTGTTGCCATAGAAGATACAGGTTTTGATGTTAATCATCCAGATTTAAAAGGAAATGTATGGGTAAATAATGGTGAAATACCCGGAAATGGTATCGACGATGATAATAATGGATATATAGATGATATCCATGGCTATAATTTTGCTGACGATACAGGGGTAATAGCAGCAGGAAGTCATGGTACACATGTTGCAGGAACAGTAGCAGCAGAAACCAATAATGGAGTAGGAGTAGCAGGGGTAGCTGGAGGATCAGGTTCTGGAGACGGAGTTAAGCTAATGGCAACTCCAATATTTGGATTGGATAAGAAAGGATCTGCAGAAGCATTTATTTATGCAGCAGATAATGGAGCGGTTATTTCTCAAAATAGCTGGGGATATGGTGTTATTACCGCTACTATAAATGCAGCTGACAAGGCAGCAATAGATTATTTTATAGCAAATGCAGGTGGAGAAAATGCGCCAGTAAAAGGAGGAGTTGTAATTTTTGCTGCAGGAAATAATGGGGTAGAAGGTAATTTTTATCCAGGACGGTATGATCCTATATTATCTGTAGCATCAATAGCCAATTCTGGGAAAAAAGCAAGCTACTCTAACTATGGAACATGGATTGATATTTCTGCTCCAGGTGGGGATCAAACCACAAGTGGTGTAACTGCAGGTGTATTAAGTACTATCCCAGGGGGATATGGGTATAAGCAAGGAACTTCTATGGCCTGTCCACATGCAGCCGGTGTTGCAGCATTGGTTGCTTCAAAATTTAAAGGGAAACTTTCAGCAGGGGATTTGAAAAGAATAATGGAAAATAGTACCGATCCTATAGATCACTTAAATTCTTCTTATACAGGTAAATTGGGATCAGGAATGATTAATGCTTTACGATACAGAGTTAGGTATAGAAATAGTAATGGAAACTGGGCAGAAATAAGTACTGATCGCACTACTTTAAAATTGAGTGGTTTATCCAAAAAAACAAGATATGAAGTACAGGTTAGAGCAGAGAGTATAACCAAAGTATCCCCATACTCTTCCATAACGTCTTTTACGACTCTAGAATTAGGAACTCCAAATGGTATAGCAATTTCTTCTATATCAGATGCTACAGCAATCGTCACTTGGAATACAGTAAGTGATGCTACAAAGTATCAACTTAGATACAAAAAAGAGAAAGAAATGAATTGGAATACCATTTCAGAAACTACATCTTTATCTAGTCAATTATCTGACCTTGTATTTAATACTTTTTATGAAGTACAAGTAAAAGCAATAAACAGCACGACATCATCAATTTATTCTGAATCTGTTACATTTTTAACAAAAGATAATGGAAGTGGAGGATGTAACGGAATTGATGCTTGGGATAGTAGCATTGCTTATAGTGATGCAGGAACAAAAGTAGTGTATAACAAAGTTATTTATCAAAACAAATGGTGGACTCAAGGAGATGTACCAGGTACAACATCACATTGGGGAAAAGTAGGAGAATGTGATACATCGGGTAACACACCTCCTATAGTTACTATAACAAACCCTATAAATAACCAAGTTTTTGAGCAAGAAACCTTGACAGCAATTACTTTATCTGCTAATGCCTCGGATACAGACGGTACAATTAGTTCAATACAATTTGACGTTAATGGTGCTTCTTTAAATCAAGGAAATAATGTGAGTTGGTTGCCTTCTGCATTTGGTTCTTATGATATTAAGGTTACTGTGATTGATGATAAAGGTGCTACAGCTATAGATCAAGTTACTATTGTTATTAGACAAAGTTCTTCTAATCAATCACCAAGTGTCGCCATTATAAGCCCTACAAATAATCAGGTATTTGAACAGCCAAGTTTAACAGCGATTACTTTATCTGCCAATGCCTCGGATACAGACGGTACAATTAGTTCAATGCAATTTGACATTAATGGTACTTCTTTAAATCAAGGAAATAATGTGAGTTGGTTACCTTCTGCATTTGGTTCTTATGATATTAAAGTTACTGTGTTTGATGATAAAGGTGCTACAGCTACAGATCAAGTTACTATTGTTATTAGACAAAGTTCTTCTAATCAACCACCAAATGTTACCATAACAGAACCTCTTGATGGTCATATTTTTGAACAAGAAAACTTAACCGCAATTACTTTGTCTGCTAATGCTTCAGATACAGATGGTACGATTAGTTCTATTCAATTTGAAGTAAATGGTTCTTTTTTAAGTCAAGGAAATAATGTGAGTTGGTTACCTTCTGCATTTGGATCATATGATATCAAAGTTACTGCTACAGATAATGATGGAGCTACTGCTAGTAGTCAAGTGAGTATTACTATAAATGAGGTTGTTACAGGTGGTGATTGTCAAGGAATAACTCCTTGGGATGCAGCTACAGAGTATGCTGTTAAAGGGATAAAAGTTTCTCATAAAAACAATATATATGTTACCAAATGGTGGACTCAAAATAATGAACCAGGTACCGGAGGACCGTGGGGACCATGGGAACTAGTAGAACCATGTTCCACAAACAATTTAAAAACTTCGGCTTATGAATTGGCAAAAAAGAACAACTCTTTTTTAGTAGGAATTAAAGAAAATCAAATTGAAATTGTTACGTTTCAGAGATATAATGGCACCTATAAGTTTTCGCTTTATGGTATTGATGGTAAACATATACAAGAATTATTATCTGGCTATTTAACAGAAGGAGTACATAGATTACATATCGATGTTTCTAGTATAAGTTCGGGATTATATCTTATTAAATCAGAACAGAAAGGAATGTATGATTCTGTGAAGCGAATACTTATTTCAAATTAATTATAGTTTTGAATAAAAAAAACCTCTAGTAAATTTACTAGAGGTTTTCTTTTAGAGTATATCAGAAATTTCTTTTTTAATAAATGCGATGGCAGTATCACTTGGTGTTCCCCTATCAATAATACTAGTAAGAATTAACTCTCTCATTTTATCTGCTGTATCAATATCTTCTTTTAACGCAGCTTTTCTAATTAATCCAATTGTAGCATTTTTAGCGGCTTTAATTGTATTCCAACATTCATCAGATATATATATTTGTTGAGTGAGATTGTGCTCAAATTCTTGATCAATGGTATGTATTAAAAGAGATTCATAATTTTTTTTATCCTCATTTAGAGGAGCCGTTCGAATAAGTATATTATTAGGAGAAATTCTTTCTAAAAACAAAACCATGCGTTCATATGCCTGAATTTTAAGAGGTAAAGACTGTTTTTGACCGTCTTTATGTAAAAGAAATCGACGTCTTCGTTCTTCGTTAGAGGTATGTAGCTTAAAAAAGTAAATAGCTAAGATTGTTATTAATGTTGCAGGAATTAAAGAAATAACTAAGGGTATAATTTCGATTTTCATTATAAAATATAAAATTTGTCTAGATGTAGTTCTATGGTATTTTGTTATAATTACCGCCAAGATACGTACAATCTTTTAAATCTTGAGCACAAGTATACTCGACAGGGGTTTTTGTATATTTAAAAGATTGCTCTAATGTTTTTGTTAGTTCACCATCATCAACATTTAAATCTACATCTTGCATGGTAAATTGACACGGGTGCTCATAGCCAGCGGCATGAGTAATTTCGGTAAATTCTTTCTTAAAGGTTTTGAAATATTGTGCCAAACGATCTGATTTTAGAGGAATATCTATTCCTTTTTGTAACCATTTACTTTGAGTAGCTATCCCACTAGGACATTTGTTGGTATGACAAACTTGTGCTTGAATACAACCGATACTCATCATCGCTTCTCGGGCTACATTAATACAATCTACTCCCATAGCAAATGCCATAGCCGCTTTTGCAGGAAACCCAAGTTTACCACTACCGATAAAAACAACTCGATCTGTAAGGTTCTGTTTCTGAAAAATCTTATAAATGGCAGTAAAACCGTAGACCCATGGTAAGGATACATGATCGGCAAAACTAGGTGGTGCGGCACCAGTTCCTCCTTCACCACCGTCTATAGTAATAAAATCAGGACCTCGATTAGTTTCGGCCATTAGCTTGGCTAGGAGTTCCCATTGATCTGTTTTACCAATAGCAGCTTTGATTCCTACAGGAAGTCCGGTTGCGGTTGCGATATCTTCAATAAATTGTAGTAACTCGGGAATAGTAGAGAATGCTGTATGGGCAGAAGGTGATAAAACATCTTTACCAACTTGAACACCTCTTATTTTTGCAATTTCGGGAGTTATTTTTGCTCCTGGCAAAACTCCTCCTTTTCCAGGTTTAGCGCCTTGAGACAATTTAATCTCAATGGCACGTATAAATGGATTATTTGAAACTAGTTTTTTCATTTTATCCATAGAAAAATTGCCATCTTCTCCACGAACACCAAAATAACCTGTACCAAAATGAAAGATAACATCCCCACCGTTACTATGATAGGGGGAGAGACCTCCTTCTCCTGTGTTGTGATAGGCATGAGCTTTTTGAATACCAATGTTTAATGATTCTACTGCACGCGCAGAAAGAGAACCAAAACTCATTGCAGAAACATTAATAACCGATGCTGGTCGATAAGGTTTAGCTCTCTTGTTATATAACCCCATTACCTTTGCACAGGCAAGAAAAGATTTATCCTCTCTGTTTGGATGCTCTTTATCCATAACAAATGGAATCATATTATTTTTTACAAAAATATGTTGGTGTAAATAAATATCTCTATCTGTTCCGAAACCTTCATAATTATTTTCATTTTTTGAAGAAGCATATACCCAACCTCTTTCAATTCTATTAAAAGGAAGTTCTTCACGGTTGTTGGCAACAAAATATTGTCTTATTTCTGGGCCGATACTTTCTAATAGGTACCTTAGATGACCAACAATTGGGAAATTATGACTTATTGTATGCCTTCTGTTAAAAAATACATCTCGAATAGCAACTAGAATAAAAGCTATAATAATCCACATCCACCATGATATAGATCCTAAAAAATGAAGTATATTTTCCATATATATTATAAGTACAATTATTGTGCGTTGAGGTAATCAATCGCAAGTTGTGACATTATTTTAACTCCTAACAGCAAACCACTTTCATCAATATAAAAATTTGGCGTATGATGAGAAGGAGGATTTTTGGTTTCAGGAGATTTTCCGCCTAAAAAAAAGTAAAATCCAGGTACTTTCTCTTGAAAATAGGAAAAATCTTCTCCTCCGGTAGATGCTTTTGTTAATATAACATTCTCTTTCCCTGCAATTCCTTGAATTGTAGGCAACATTTTTTTTACCAAATCGGGATCGTTATAAGTGATAGATGTATTATTTTGAAAATCTATAGTTGCTTGACCACCGTATGCTTTGGCAATAGCGGGTACCATCTCGTTCATACGTTTAATAATAAGTGCTTTCATACTGGGGTCCAAAGTACGAACTGTTCCAATCATTTCAGAGCTATCAGGAATGATATTAAAACGTACTCCACTAGTTATTTTCCCTACGGTTATAACAGCTGCTTCGTCAACTAATGGTGACTCTCTACTGATTATGGTTTGCAATCCGTCAATTATTTTAGCCGAAATTAAAATAGGATCTACTCCTGACCACGGAGCAGAACCATGAGTTTGTTTCCCTTTTACATTAATAACAAATCGTTCTACTGCTGCCATTGTACCTCCTGGTTTATAACGAATTTTTCCAACATCCGTTCCAGAGTTGATATGTAATCCAAAAATGGCATCTACATCCGGGTTTTTTAAAACACCTTCTTTGATCATTAATTTTGCACCACCTTCTTCTCCCGGAGGGGGACCTTCTTCGGCTGGTTGAAAAATAAACTTTACTGTACCCTTAATTTTGTTTTTGTGTTTTGAAAGAATTTCGGCCACACCCATTAGAATAGATATATGAGTATCATGACCACAAGCATGACTTATTCCAACCTCTGTATCAAGAAATGTAGTTTTTAAAGTTGATTTAAACGGAACATCAGTTTTTTCCGTTACAGGTAAGGCATCAATATCAGCTCTTAATGCTACTGTTTTACCTTCTTTGCCTCCCTTAAGAATGGCTACAACTCCGGTTTTAGCAACTTGTTCTGTAACTTCTAAGCCCAAACCCTTAAGATGTTCAGCAATTTTTTTAGCCGTTTTAAATTCTCGATTTGAAAGTTCAGGATTTTGATGAAAATCTCTTCTCCATTCTATAACTTTAGTTTCTATTTTTTCTGCAGCAGTATTGATTTCAGGATCAATTTGTTGTGACTGCGCAATACCAAAAATCGAAAAAACGATTAGAAATATACGGTAAGTGTTTGTGTTCATATACTTGTTTTAAAATGAGAATTATCCTACGAAATACTAAAAATAGTTATTTTGTAATATATGAAAATGGTTTATTAAAGAAAACCACGAATTTTATAATGTATTTATAAAATTCGTGGTAATTTATATACTCCGGATTAAATTCACAAGTATTGTATATGGCGCTTAATTCGTTTTTAAGAATCCTATAATTTTTTAAATTCTATTCTTTCATGATTTTACCAAGTGGTGTATCATTAACCAAAATGACATACAAACCTTTAGGTAGTTTAGAAACATTGATTTTAGTTTGACTTTTAGGAGTAGTCTTCAATATGGTTTGTCCTCTTAAATTTACAATACGTATACTTTGATCCTCTTGTGTTAATCCATTAATGTATAATAGCTCATCATTATTTAATGGATTTGGATAATAGGTATGTTTTGCATTGTCATCATCAATTGGAGTCGTAGGAGTAAGTATTGATTGATCTATTTTAAATGATTCAGAATGAATACTACATCCAGATTCATTAAACACCTCTATAGTATATTCTCCCTCTTCTGTTACTGTATACTCTTTTTTATCTGCTCCATCAATAGGTGTATTATTGAGGTACCATTGATATGAATTGTAATTAGAAGAAATGGACAAAGTTGTATTATTTGTAATTTCTATTGTTGGTTGTTCGGGTTTTTCAAATACAATTGCTTTTACTTCTATCCTTGATTCTGAAGTACAATTACCTTCTAATCCTTCGACATAATATGAAGTTGTCGTATTGAGCATTGGAGTTTGAAAGCTTGATCCGGTGGCAATACTCGAGCCTCCCGAAGAAGTTGTGTACCATTTGTAGTTACTGTTTCCTGCAGCTACAAGTGTAGTAGATTCTCCAGTACAAAGGTTTTGATTAGCTGTAAGGGGTAATCCAGGAACTTCTGATACAATTACCTTTACAGCCGTTCTGGCTTCTGTAATACAACCGTTTATAGTTCCTTGTATATAATATGTTTTATTTGCAGTAAGCGTTGGAGTTTGAAAAATTGCTCCCGATGCAATACTTGTTCCACCTGTGGAGGTTTCATACCAGTTAAAATCACTATTTCCAGTAGCCGTTAGAGTAGAAGATTCTCCTTTACAAATAACCTGATCAGTTGCCACTGGTTCATTAGGAATTGCTATTATTATAAAATCTTCTTTTTCTTTTTTATTATTACCAGAGTTGTTCGTAGTTGTAAGTGATACAGAATATTCTCCATTTGTAGAATATGTATGCGTAGGGTTTTCTTCGGTAGATGTCGTTCCATCTCCAAAATCCCATAGATACGAAGTCACAATATTGGTCGATTTATTTTCAAACTCAACACTTAGACAGTTTTGAGTTGCACTAAATTCAGAAAGAGGAGGCATAAGGTTATCTCCGGGAGTATAGTTTCCAGAAATAGTGTAATTACCAATCGAAGAATAATCAGAGTATCCTGTTGTAAGATTACCTTCTCCTACACCATCTATTTCTATATAATAAGTACCTTCTGTTAAATTTTCGTTTATAGAAGCTGTAAGTCCATTGGGATTAGAAAGTGCTACTTCTTGTCCTAATTCATTAAGTATTCTAGCCTGAATATTTAGGTTTGGATAATCTGGATCTGGATTAAAAGAAAAAGAAACAGGTCCTGTTTCAATAACAAAAGAAAAAAGATCTTTATCATTTCTTGTGGTTATAAGTCCAAAATTCTGATCAGGGTTTACAACACCAGCGTTTGTTACTTTAATCGATGTAGCTTCATTAGTAGTGTCACCATGATCATCATTTTGGTAACCAACGCCGTTTCTATTGTTAGAAATGATAGCAAGATCATCTTGTGGGTTATTGGCATTTGGATACTCACCCATGCTCCAATGTCCTAAAGTTTTATTTGCACTCCATCCCATTATAGGACTCCATTGACCGTGTCCTGAGTAGTAGGTTTCATCGGGGCGTCCATCGTGTCCTAACCCAAGTGCATGACCTACTTCATGCGATCCTGTTTCACCAGCCGCTCTAGTAGATAAGTTGTATACCCAACATGGTTCTTTTGAATTGTTCCAAGAAAAAGAATTGAGATAAGCAACTCCTCCAGATGTTGGTGCAGCATCTTTTGTTGTTGTAAATATACACATGATTTTACGGTTAGTAGGAGCAGCATCATAAACGTCTCTACGAGTAGTAACATTAAGGTTAAATGGTCTAAAATCTTCAGCCATTATTTTCCATATTTCTGTAATCTTAGCATCAGAAAAATTTGGTGACTTAGCATCTATTGTACCAGAATTGACCCAACTTGTATTGGTTACCAATTCACCATCAAAATCTATATATATTACTCCAGTAGCTCCAGGTAAACTTTCTAATGTCAAAGTAGTTCTGGATGCATTACTATTTGTAGAGAATTTTTCTTTTTCATCAAAAGAAACTTTCTCAATATCTGTACAAACCAAAGTATTAATATCAACTTCTCGAATAAAGACTTTACCAGTTTCATTAGAATAGAGTTTGTACGCCTTTTTAGAATCGTATAATACTACACGACCGTCTAGGGTATTATCAACTTGAGTAATTGAAAAGGTTGATCTTTTTGCATTATTTACTCCTCCAATCAAAGTGATTACATTATTTTTCTTTTTGATGGTTGTAGTAGAAAAATCGAAGGACTGATCAGAGTCAATCTTCAATTTTGAGGACTTACTTTTTTGGGTACGTATCAGATCATCAACAAAGTTTTGCTGATTATTAGAAATTTGAATTGGTAAATTAGTTTGGCTATATAAGTTATAACTTAATAGAATTGTAATAATTAGGATGGAAATCCGGGGTAGTTTTTTCTTCATTTTAACTTGTCTAAATCTTAATTATAGGTATGTATACAACTTGATAATATCAACTTTAGTACATTTATTTAAATAATAATTTTGAGTATTAATTTCTGCAATAAAAAATTCTAGACCTATTTAAATTTTATCTAAAAATACGTCTAGAATTATTAACAATTTGATAGTATTTACACTCAAATTTTATGTATTTAATTGGTATTAGAAAAGAGGGGACAATTAATTATTATGTAATACTAATTATTCTTTTTAAAGGAATAATCATGGATCGTTTTAGGATAACTTCTTTATCTGTAATTCCCCAGATTGTAGTTTCTACCTTTTTGAAACCATTATCATCAACAAAAACGATTCTTACTTTTTGATGTTCTAGATTGCCTAAAGAAAGTGCTCTTTGAAGCTTTAAGAATCTATCAATTTGATCTTTTTTCTTATCCAGAACTTCTTTTTGTGGAAATTTTAAAAATTCTATTTGTTCTTTTTGTACAGTTTGAACATTCATGTTTGGGGCCATAATGAATATAAGGTTAGGTTAAATAATAGATTAAAATCACATTTTGATTTTTTAAATATAGTGTATTTTGTCTTAAAAAAATGCATTTAATCTGTTTTTATTATTAAAAAGATATTAACATGTAGGAAATGTGCTTAGGGTAAAACTAATTGTTACATGATAAAATTTGATTAATGATTTAAAGTTTTTGATGTATTTTATGACTGGAAAAGTTATTTACTTTGGTTTGTTTACAAAAATATATAGGGATACTTCCAAAACCGTTGTTCTTTGCTTAAATTTCCGTTTTTAAAATAGGGTAACTTTTGGAAGAATATATAGCAGAATTAAATGATGCACAACGGGCTCCTGTACTTCAGATTGACGGGCCTATGATTGTGATTGCTGGTGCAGGTTCAGGAAAAACGCGAGTATTAACGTATCGTATTGCTTATTTGATGCATAAGGGGGTGGATTCCTTTAATATTTTGTCTTTGACATTTACAAATAAGGCGGCAAGAGAAATGAAGAAGCGTATTGCCGATATCGTTGGTTCTAGTGAGGCTAAAAACTTATGGATGGGAACGTTCCATTCAATTTTTGCTAAAATCTTAAGAATTGAAGCAGATAAATTAGGTTATCCTTCTAACTTTACTATTTACGATACTCAAGACTCTCAAAGGTTAATAGCATCTATTATTAAGGAAATGGGGCTTGATAAAGATATCTATAAATACAAACAGATTAATTCTCGTATTTCTTCTTATAAAAATAGTTTAATTACAGTAAAAGCATATTTCCAAAATGCAGAATTGGTTGAGGCAGATGCTATGGCAAAGCGTCCGCGTATGGGAGAGATTTATAAACATTATGTAGATCGATGCTTTAAAGCTGGAGCTATGGATTTTGATGATCTTTTATTAAAAACCAATGAATTATTAAATCGTTTTCCAGAGGTCTTGGCTAAATATCAAAATCGATTTAAATATATCTTGGTAGATGAGTACCAAGATACAAACCATTCTCAATATCTTATTGTTAGAGCGTTATCAGATAAATTTCAAAATATTTGTGTAGTAGGGGATGATGCGCAGAGTATTTATGCATTTAGAGGGGCCAATATTAATAACATTCTTAACTTTCAGAAAGATTATGATAATGTACAGCAATATAGGTTAGAGCAAAATTACAGGTCAACAAGAAATATCGTAGAAGCTGCTAACTCTATAATTGATAAAAATAAGACTAAGCTTGATAAAGTAGTATGGACCGCTAATGATCCAGGTCCAAAGATATTTGTTAATCGATTAATTACAGATGGAGATGAAGGAAGATTTGTTGCAAGTTCAATTTTTGAAAACCAAATGCAGCATCAACTTAGTAATGGTAACTTTGCTGTATTATATAGAACAAATGCGCAATCTAGGGCTATTGAAGATGCTCTACGTAAAAGAGATATAAAATATAGAATCTATGGAGGGTTATCTTTTTATCAGCGAAAAGAGATTAAGGATGTCTTAGCATATTTGCGATTAGTTATAAACCCTAAAGATGAAGAAGCTTTAAAAAGAGTTATTAATTATCCCGCAAGAGGAATTGGTGCGGCTACTGTAGATAAGTTAATGGTAGCAGCAAATCATTATGATCGCTCTGTTTTTGAAGTAATTGAGAATTTGGATCGCATCAATTTAAAAATTAATAGTGGTACCAAAACAAGATTAGAGAACTTTATAAATATGGTTAAAAGTTTTCAAATCACTAATGAAACTTCGGATGCTTTTGAGTTAACCGAGATGGTAGCCAAGAAAACAGGGTTATTACAAGAGCTTAAAAAAGATGGTACCCCTGAGGGAATAGCTAGAATAGAAAATATAGAAGAACTCTTAAATGGTATTCGTGATTTTGTTGAAGGACAAAAAGAAGTTGCAGACTCGAGAGGAGCATTAGCAGAATTTCTTGAAGATGTTGCATTAGCAACAGATCTTGATCAAGATACAGGAGATGATGATAGGGTAGCATTGATGACTATTCACCTGGCAAAAGGACTAGAGTTTCCTTATGTATATATTGTAGGAATGGAAGAGGATCTTTTTCCTTCAGGAATGAGTATGAATACGCGAAGTGAATTAGAAGAAGAACGACGATTGTTTTATGTAGCTCTAACACGAGCTGAAAAACAAGCATATCTTACATATACACAATCAAGGTATAGATGGGGTAAACTTGTCGATGCAGAACCTAGTCGATTTATAGAAGAAATAGATGAAAAGTATTTAGAATTTTTGACTCCTATAGAGAATTATCGTTATAAACCATTGATTGACTCTGATATTTTTGGTGAAGTGGATAAGAGCAAATTACGGTTAAAAAAACCTGTTTCTGGATCGCCACCATTAGCTCATAAACCAACAGAAGAACAGTTGCGTAAGTTGAGAAAATTAAGGCCTATTACAGATGGTAAACCAGAGCAGGAAAATAGTAGTTTATCTGAAGGAGATCTTGCACCTGGTACAGCGGTAGAGCATATGAGATTTGGTATGGGAAAAATTCTTAAAATTGAAGGAGTAGGACAAGATAGAAAAGCTGAAATCCATTTTGATAAAGGTGGAATTAAAAAATTACTACTTCGTTTTGCAAAGCTTAAAATTGTATAATTTTTCTATTAATGTATCATGGCAGAATTTATAAAGTTATATAACGAAAATCCAGATCCACGTAAGATCCAAAAAGTGGTTTCTTGTTTACGTGACGGAGGAGTAATAATCTATCCAACAGATACGGTTTATGGATTAGGTTGTGATATTACAAATAATAGAGCATTAGAGCGAGTTGCAAAATTAAAGGGAGTTAAGCTTGCTAAAGCTAATTTCTCATTTATATGTAAGGATCTTAGTAATCTTTCTGATTTTGTAAAGCAGATTGATAACGCAACGTTTAAACTACTAAAAAGAACACTTCCTGGGCCTTATACATATATTTTACCAGGAAATAATAACTTGCCTACGGTTTTTAAGAAAAAAAGAACCGTGGGTATTCGGGTTCCTGACAATGCAATTTGCATGGATATATTAGATGGACTAGGAAACCCAATTGTGTCAAGTTCTATACATGATGAAGATGAAGTTATAGAATATACTACAGATCCAGAATTGATATTAGAGAAGTGGGATAACTTGGTAGATATTGTAATTGATGGCGGCTATGGAGGTAATATTCCTTCTACCATTATTGATCTTACCAGTGGAGAACCCGTACTTTTAAGAGAAGGAAAAGGAAGTATAGATATTATTTAACCGTTCATTAAAGAAGTAACTTTTTAAGGTTTATCTCAAAAATAAAACATAGTTCAAAATAATTTAGTAGACGTTTACTTCGAAGTATCGCTTTTATATCGTTTTATTTCGTTCGTAGTTCTCTTCTTCCAGTATGATCCATTCCGTGTTTTCTTTCTAAATCAATCATTTTTTTAGGCCTAAAATTAAGTATAAGTGCTCTTCGTTGATTCTCAGTAGTATTACCTTTACTAAAATGCAAAGTGTATCCATCATGAAATGTGCACCCACCGGCTTTTAATGGTACGGGTATGGCGTTGGAAGTATTAGGTGTACAATATAATGCCCCTCCATTGGGTAACGGAAAATGTTCTAGTATTTGTTTGTTTTCAGAAGGAAGAAACCACATACATCCATTGTTTTCATTTGCATCATCTAAAGCAATCCAACAACTTACAGCTCTTTTATCGGGTAGATCTATCCAATATGCAGCATCTTGATGCCATGGCGTCTCTGTATTTGTATAAGGAGCTTTATTAATCAGCATATCAAAATCTAATTCTATGTCATGACCTAATAGTAATTGTGCATGATCCAGAGCTTTTTTGTAAGCCATATGTTTTGATAACTCCTTTATAACTTGGCTTGGTAGCATGATTTGAGTAATACGTTCAATACCATGAGTTTTAAAATCACTTTGCCCAGCTAAATCGCTTCTTAAGTGTATGGTATTCTCTTTATCTTTTAGTAACTGATCATAAATAACTCTTAATTCTTCTAATTCATTAAAACTTAATAACTCATGTACCTTGACGAACCCATTTTCTTGAAGTATTTTTTTTAGGAGTATTTTTTTTAAATGGTTCATTCGTAGTTTTTTATGATGCAAAATTGATCAAAATGCTTTAGATAATCTACTATTTTTGTACTATCTTACTTTTTTATACAAATGTATGTGTGAAGCCAGAAGAGCGAATAGTATTTTTTTTACCAGATTATGGTATATATAGATGTTTACAATTTGGATATTATAAATATTCTAAAGCACAATCACAATTACCAATTCATCAACATGTTGACGTATTAGAGATTTGTTTTTGTATAACAGGAAAGCAACATTATGCCATAGAAGGAGAGTCTTTTATGATGTATGGTAATGATATTCTTATTGTTCCTCCTAATAAACAACATGGTACTGGAGATTATCCAGAAGAAAAAGGAGAATTATTTTGGTTACAAATTATATGTGTAGACAAGAAACATAAATTATGTAATTTATCCATACATGAATCAGAATACCTTATAAACGAATTAACTATAAATGCGAGTAAAATTTTTAAAGGGGCTTTTCAGACCAAATTTATATTAGAAGAGTTGTTGAATCAATTAAAAGGTAAGAAAAGTACCTTATCAAAGATAATTATCAATCAACTTATCATTCAAATTCTATTAGAGGTATTGAATTTTTCAAAAAAAAAGCAAGGGAGTATTCCGCTACAAAAACTTACTACTATTGATAATTATATTATGAATAATATATATCGCATGATTTATGTAGATGAGCTTGCCGATGTAAGTGGTTTTTCTGTTGGGTATTTTAAAACTTGGTTTAAAAATAGAGTAGGAGTGCCACCACGTGAATATGTTAATCGATTGAAAATAGAGCAAGCAAAGGTTGATTTGTTTAAAAAAAATACAATTACCGCTGTTTCTTATGATTTGGGATTTAGTTCATCTCAATATTTTTCTACAACATTTAAGAAATATACAGGTTATACTCCAAAATCTTATATTAGATTAAAAAATGGTTAAGTAAAACTAATTGTAAAATAAAAACCTCTTAAAACTTAGTTTTAAGAGGTTTTTATTTGGTGTTACTATATCCTTATTTTATAAGGTTTATCTCAACTCGTCTGTTTTGAGCTCTTCCTGCTCTTGTTTTATTAGTGGTTATTGGTCGATCTTCTCCATAACCAATTGCAGATAACCTAAATTGATCTACTCCTTTTTCTACAAGGTATTTTTTTACAGAATTAGCTCTAGAATCAGATAATCTTTGATTAAGAGCGTTACTACCAGCACTGTCTGTATGTCCCTCAACAGTAAACTTGGCAGAAGGGTATTCATTTAATATATTAACAATACTTTTTAGTACTTCATTTGATTCTGATTTTATGGATGATTTCCCTGAGTCAAAAAGAATAGTTTTCGCATATTCATTAAGCGTTTTTTGTACTTCTTCTGTAACCTCTGGTTCTTCAGGACAACCATTATTAGCAACTGTTCCTGCTTCATTAGGACAATTATCATCTTTATCTAACACACCATCTCCATCAGTATCAGGCCATGGGCATCCATTATTACCTACTTCTCCAGCTTCATTAGGGCATTGATCATCTTTATCTAATACAGTATCCCCATCAGTATCAGGCCATGGGCATCCATTATTATCAACTTCTCCTGCTTCTTCTGGACACTTATCATCTTTATCTAATACAGTGTCTCCATCAGTATCAGGCCATGGGCATCCATAATTTTCTTCAGGTCCTTTTGTATCTGGGCATTCATCTACCTTATCTAGCACACCGTCTCCATCTTTGTCCTTAGGTCTAGATTGATATACTGGTACTTTAAGGCCAACATAAACATCTGCAGCTTTGGATTCATCATTAATTAATAGTGATATAATAGAGCCAGAACCAATATAAAGTGGTCCTGCTCTTAATCCAGCACCCCATTGAAAACCACTATGTTGTACAATACTAATAGGAGAATAAAAACTAAACCATTTACTTTCAAAACGTGGAGTTAATGAAGCTACATTTGCAACTCGACTAACATTTGTGTTTGTTCTTTTGGTAAGAGAAACATCAGTATTTAAATTTAAATAGAAGTTTTGGTTGATACTCCAGTCTGCATTTGCATGTAATGCAGTAGGCAGTATTGCTTTTGTAGAATTTCCTGTACTAATAGTTCTGTAAAAATCACTGATTTCGTCAAGATCACTAATACTTTCAAAAGTGTTTTGATTTAAGGTATTAGACACATCGTAGCGTTCTTCTATTCCTTTATCATATGATATAGAACCTATATCGGTAATGGATAATCCAAATTTTAATTTGTACTTATTGATATCTTTTGGTGTAAAAGTTTGTCCTTTACTATCTGTAGCAACATATTCTTGATAGTTGGGTCTCCACTCATATGTAAATCCTAGGTCTGCCCCAAAGCCACTAGCTCCTTTTACAAACTCAATGTTGTCTTGATCCTCTTCTAAATTCTCACTATATCCGTAAGCGACCTCTCCTGTGGTCGTTACGCTACCATTTCCAGAAAGGATTTGATTGGCATTAAAATCAATGGATAGGCTTTTTCCTTGGGCATATGCATTACCTAACCCTTGTAAATATTTAAGAGAAATACCTCCTTTTAAGAAGTGTTGTTTCTTATCCATTAAAATTCTTGCGTAAGATACACCGAATTCACCCCAGGCATGAGTAGAAAGAGAAGCATCACCCTCATTAACACTAAAATCACCATTTTCCCCAAAATCATCGATCAAATTTTCTAATGACCCTCCATTTATATCATTTATAGAGTAAAACGCTCGTGCTCTTGTAAATATCGCAATAGAATTTTTTCTATTAATATTAAACATAAAAGCAGGCCCTAAAATATCTACATTTCCAACAATACTATTTTTGTCTTTAGAAAATGTTTTTGCATCATCCTCAAAATCATAATCACTTTTTATTAGCTCACTAAATTTCACTCCGTAATAATCATTACTAGCAAAAACGCTTGCGCCAATTAAGTTGATATCTGTCTTAAATCGAGAATCTACAATATTTGCAGGGTTATTTATTACACTATGTACACCGCTGTAGTTATCGGTTAAAAATCCAATATAAGATTGAGATTTTGCTGTTGCTATACATAGGAATAGCAAAAGTAGGAATAAGTTTTTTTTCATTTTATTGATTTAGGTTTTTATGGTATGTCAAAGATACCAGTTTTTTTTATTTTAAGAGTTTTTTTAGATTTCATAATAACACAAAAAAAGACCGTTCAATAATGAACGGTCTTTTGTAATTATGTTAAGAAGAGTATATTAGTTACCTCCTCCTTGAGTTGCTTTTTTCATACCATCTTCGATCATATTATAAAATTGATCAAGTTTTGGTAACACAACAATTCTAGTACGTCTATTCTTTGCACGGTTTGCAGAGTTGCTATTATCAGAAATAGGAACATAATAACTTCTACCAGCAGCAGTCATACGTTTTGGATCTACTTTGAAATCTTTTTGAAGAACTCTTACAACAGCAGTAGCACGTTTAACACTCAAATCCCAGTTATCTAAAAGTACTTTACTTTTATAAGGAACATTATCAGTGTGTCCTTCAACTAAAAATTCGATATCCGGCTTATCATTTACTACTTTTGCAACTTTACCTAATACTTCACGAGCTCTTGCTGAAACATTGTAGCTTCCACTTTTGAAAAGAAGTTTGTCAGAAATTGAAACATAAACCACTCCTTTTTCTACATTAATTTCAATGTCCTCATCAGCCAAATTTCCTAAGGCACCTTTAAGACTTGTTACTAATGCAAGAGTTACAGAATCCTTTTTTGTAATGGCATCTTGCATTGTTCTTATTTGCATATCCTTTTCTTTGATACTCTCTAAGGATTTTTCCAAATTTTCTGCCTCTTTAGCAGATAAGGTAGCCAAATTACCTACATTATTTAATAAAGCAGAGTTTTGGTTTTTTAAATTTGATACTTGATCTTGTAATACTTTAAGTTGTGAAGTTGAACTAGCTTTTTCTTCTAAGCAACTATTTAATTTTACCGTTGCGCTGTTTAATAAATCTTCAGTTTCTTTTTTCTTGGCCTCTAACTCTGCATATTTCTTTTGTGAAACACATGAAGAGAATAAAATAGCTAAAGAAGCCCCAATAATCATTACTTTTTTCATCAGAAAATTTGTTTTAGTCTTTTGTTGTTGTGGTTATATAACTCAAAATTATTAAAAATGTGACGTTTTATAAGGTCGTTAACAATAATTTATTATATGGATTTTATAATTGTGTAAAATGTCTACGTTTTAAAATGAAATATTGCCATACAACGGAAAAAAGGGAATAATATTTCCCTTTCTTAGAAAGTTTTTTACGTTTTTTTACAAATGAGTAAAAATTAGCATAAAAATCGATGTGTGCTTTAAAAATAGCTATAAAATGAGAGCTTTTTCCTTGGACAATGAAACGTAAAGCTGCAATGCCATCCAAGATCATTCTTAGAAATAATAACCACCAAACTTGATATCCAGGTACATTTTTAAGAAGAAGATATAGACTATTTCTAAAGTTTAAAAATGTCTTTTTTGGATTCATTGTATCTAGAGTAGCTCCTCCTAAATGATATATAACAGATGAGCCTTCATACATTATTTTATATTCATGATTTTGTATCCTCCAGCATAAATCGATTTCTTCTTGATGAGCAAAAAAGTCTTCATCTAATTTACCAACTTCTTCAAATACACGTTTCCGAATAAATAGACAAGCTCCACTTGCCCAAAAAATTGAAGTTGTATCGTTGTATTGACCATTATCTTTTTCTAAGGTTTCAAAAATTCGCCCTCTACAATATGGATATCCTAATTTGTCAATATAGCCACCCGCAGCTCCGGCATATTCGAAATGAGTTTTCTTTTTAAAATCAAGAATTTTTGGTTGTACAGCTGCTACTTCTTCGTGATTCTTAAAAATATTTACTATCGGAGAAAGCCAATTTTCGGTTACTTCTACATCACTATTAAGTAGGCAATAAATATCAGCATCTATTTTAGCCAAAGCCTCGTTATAGCCTCTTGCATATCCACCATTACTCTCATTTTGGACAACAACAACTTCGGGAAAAAATTGTTGAACAAAACTAATAGAATCATCCGAAGATGCATTATCGGCAAGATATACCGTAGCTTCTTTAGAAAAGTTAACAACTGAAGGCATAAATTGCTCCAATAGCAACCTTCCATTCCAATTTAATATGACAACTGCAATTTTCACGGCTGCAAAGTAAAGAAGTTTGTTTCGATTATGGGATATCTAGATCGATATATTTTTAATGAATATAATTGCAATCATAATTTCTCAATAAAATGCATTAAACAGTTTTTTAATTAATGTTTAACTGTATAATTGGGTATATTTTTTAAGAAATTATACTGATTATCTGTATAATTCATTTGGCAATAATAATGAGCAAGCCCATTTGTAATCATTAAATAATCAGCGTTTAAAGCAAGGTTATATCGTGCAATTTGGTCAAAAACTTCTTGTGTAATGTGTACATTAGCAGATTTACATTCTACAATAAGAAAAATACTCCCATCTGAGTTATATATGATGATATCGTATCTTTTATTTAAACCATTTACTTTTACAAGTTTTTCAACATTGATTAAGCTTTCTGGGTACTTTTTTTCTTCGATAAGAAAATTTAGAGTATGTTGTCGTACCCATTCTTCTGGTGTAAGAACTACAAACTTTTTACGAATCCTGTCAAAAATAGAAACTTTATTTTCGCTATTTTTGAACCTGAACCGATACTCGGGAAAGTTAAGCTTTTGCATAACACAAATTTGATGATTTTTTCTGAATGGATGAAGTAAAACAGATAGTAAGCGATATAAAAAATGGAAATATTAAGCCTATATATTTTCTTATGGGTGAAGAACCGTATTATATTGACCGAATTTCGGAGTATATAGATAAAAACGTACTTGCAGAAGAAGAGAAGGGCTTTAATCAAATGGTACTCTATGGACGTGATGTTAGTATCGACGATATTGTTTCTAATGCTAAACGTTTTCCTATGATGGCAGAACGACAAGTTGTTATAGTAAAAGAAGCACAAGAATTATCAAGAACTATTGAGAAATTAGTTGATTATGCAGAAAACCCTCAACCTTCTACTGTATTGGTTGTATGTTATAAGTATAAAAAAATTGATAAAAGAAAGAAGTTATATAAGGTGGTTGCTAAGAATGGAATCATTTTTGAAAGTAAAAAATTGTATGAAAACCAAGTTGCTGATTGGATAAAGAGAGTTTTGGCAGGAGCAAAATATGCTATAGAACCTAAAGCTTCTCAAATGTTAGTCGAGTTTTTGGGCACAGATCTAGGTAAGATTAATAATGAGTTAGAAAAATTAAAATTGATTATACCTTCTGGATCGCAAATAACGGCTAATCATATAGAGGAGAATATTGGTATAAGTAAGGACTTTAATAATTTTGAACTTAGAAAAGCTATCGGAATTAAAGATAGTATAAAAGCACATCGTATAATTAATTATTTTGCACAAAATCCAAAAGATAATCCTCTTGTAGTAACCATTTCTCTGTTGTACAGTTATTTTTCTCAAGTATTACAATATCATGGTTTGCCTGATAAATCACAACGTAGTGTGGCTACGGCACTTAAAATAAACCCTTATTTTGTTAAAGATTATTCTGAAGCAGCAAATAATTACCCTATGAAAAAGGTTAGTGGTATTATTGCTCATCTAAGAGAAGCTGATATAAAGAGTAAAGGAGTAGGAGCGGCTAATCTTCCGCAAGGAGATATTTTAAAAGAGCTTTTAGTAAAGATAATGAGGTAATTGATATCATTTTATTTCATTTTTGTTTTATAGTTTATCATAAATTAATCCACATGAATATTTCTATCAGAGAAATGAAAACTGATGATGTTTCATTGGTACTAGATTATTTTTATAATGCCACTCCGGCATACCTAAATGGTATGGGAGCAGATAAACAGAAACTTCCTAACCGTAAGGAATGGGAAGAAAAGCTTTATAAAGAATTAGGTGTTCCCATTCACGAAAAAAAGATGTATTATATCATTTGGGTGCTTGATGGAGTTGCTGTTGGTCACTCTAACATAAATAATATAGTTTTTGGTAAAACTGCGTCAATGCATTTACATTTATGGAAAAATGATAGGAGACAAAGAGGAATTGGTACTAGTTTTTTAAATCAGACTTTACCATTATATTTTTCGAACTTTGAATTAAAAAAGTTAATTTGTGAACCCTATGCATTGAATCCTGCACCAAATAAAACACTTCTCAAAATCGGATTTAAATTCATACGAAACTATATGACAACCCCAGGTTTTATTAATTTTTATCAATCTGTGAATCAGTATGAAATTACAAGAAATGGATTTGATGAAGTTTTTAAAACAAGATATTGACATAATAAAGTATCAAGTAGGTAATATACTTATGGTATCGGTATATAAGAAAACCCTTTTACCTCTGTCATTACAAAAGAACTTTGTACTTTGGATATGTTTTCTAAAGATGCCAATTTGTTTGATAAAAACTGTTGGTATTGCTCCATATCTTCGGTATAAATTTTAATTAAGTAATCAAACATACCGGCAACATGATAGCATTCTATAACTTCAGGAAATTGTTGTATGTCTTTTTCAAACTTCTTTAAAAAATCAGTTTGATGAAGGTTTAATGTTACATTACAAAAAACCATAAGTTGTAACCCTACTTTTTTACGATCTAGTATTGCTTTGTACGATGTTATTAATCCTTCTTTTTCCAATTTTTTTACACGATCAAAAATGGGAGTTGTAGTAAGATGCAGTCGTTCTGCAATTTCCTTGATTGTTATTTTACCATCTTTTTGCAACAGATGTAGAATCTGCTTATCGATCTTATCCATACTATTTTTCTTAAAACGAAGTGTTATTTATTATTTTAAAGAATAAAATTCTTTTTAAAGCTAAAATACTAATAATATATTCTTAATATATGCGTATTGTTGGATTTTTATTCTTTAAGGTTTAATTTTATCCAAGCAGGAATCAGGAACTGATTTCTTGTATTCGATTGATTTTTAACTAATTATTAGAGCAAGATGAGCGCATATGACTTTAACCCAGAAAGCTTAATGATGACTTATGGTTATAAGCCTGAGTTATCAGAAGGAGCAATAAAATGTCCAATTTTTCAAACATCAACCTTTGTTTTTAAAACAGCCGAAGAAGGAAAAGCATTTTTTGAGTTAGCGTATGGTTTAAGAGAGAAGTCACCAAAAGAAGAGCTTGGCCTTATCTATAGCAGAATTAATAATCCAAATCTTGAAATTCTAGAAAACCGTTTATGTTTATGGGATAAAGCAGATGATTGTGCTGTTTTTGAAAGTGGAATGTCCGCAATTAGTACCGTATTGTTAGAGTTTCTAAAACCAGGTGACCTATTAGTATATAGTAATCCGTTATATGGAGGGACAGATCATTTTATACAACATTTCTTAGATAAAATAGGAGTGCATACAATTGGTGTGATGCCCAATCAAAGTATTGAAGAAGTACATGAGTTAATCGAAAAATCGGGTAAGGCGGATAGACTAGCAATGATTTATCTAGAAACTCCGGCAAACCCTACCAATCATATTATTGATATTGAGGGATTTGCTAACATGGCTAGTTCGTATAGTACAGATGATAAGAAAGTTTTGGTAGCGGTAGATAATACCTATATGGGACCATTGTGGCAACATCCTTTGCAATGTGGGGCTGATTTGGTGCTGTATTCTGCAACAAAATATATAGGTGGGCATAGCGACCTTATTGCAGGTGCTGTTTTAGGAAATAAAGATTTAATGATACGAGTGAAAACCTTACGTACATTTTTGGGTAATATGGTAAGTCCACATACAGCTTGGCTAATGCTTAGAAGTCTTGAAACATTAAAGGTAAGAATGGATCAGCAAACAGAAAATGCCCAAATCGTGGCTGATTACTTAATGACACACGCTAAAGTTAAAAAAGTATATTATTTGGGAGTGCTAGAAGAGGGAACTAAGGGATATGAAACTTATAAAAAACAATGTTCTGCTCCTGGTGCAATGGTGTCTTTTGATATTAAAGGAGGAGAAAAGGAGGCGTTTAAGTTTCTAAATAATTTAAAATTAGTAAAACTAGCAGTTAGTTTAGGAAGTACAGAGAGTTTGGCAGAGCACCCAAAAACTATGACTCATGCTGGTGTAGAAGAAAAGCAACGAGAGCAAATGGATATTACAGATCAATTGGTTAGGTTGTCTATTGGTGTTGAGCATTCTAAAGATTTATTATGGGATATAGAACAAGCTTTAGAAAAAGTATAGTAAAATATTTATTTGTTGTTTTAGATATCTATTTGGTTGCAGGGATTGTTATTTGATAACAATCCCTAATTTATTTTTAGTGTATAGTCAATTTTTGGGGTTGGTGGATTGGGAGTTTCGAGTATAGGAAATCCTTTTATAAAGAGCCAAAAGATTAAAAATAGTTGATTAAGAGCTAAAGGGATAAATAACATCATTTCGGTATCGAATGTAATCATGCTGAAAATAGATAATATTAATGCAACAATCATTAATAGAACAGAAACAAGACCCCAAATTGAAATAAATCGGGGTAGTAATTTTGAATGGAAGAAAGCACTATAAAGAGCAAAAAGAGTAGCGCCCGAAATTAATAATACCAAATAATGAGTCCATCCTCGAATTGCATAAAACACGGTTCCAAGATTTTTTAAATTATTAGATGTATCTATTGCATTGGATTGGACATATTCTTGACTTACAGATAGTAAAGAAAATATCCCAATTAAATCTATAAGTATAATAGTAAAATTGACGATCGAAAATCCAAAATATAGAAATGCCAAAGTGCTATTATATGGTTTGAATAAGGGAAGAAGTTTTACCGCAATCAAAACGCTAATTATCCCGCTAAGTATACTTATACCTCCTCCTATAGTTAATTGTGTAGAATGGGTTGAGACATTAGTCAGGTAATCTGAGCTAAATGTTATAGGACCTATTAAAAATTGATTTAATAATACTCCTATAATAAACTGAATCAGGAATAGGATCCCAATAATTATTGCTGTTTTTTTCATTAATGTGATTTTTGATTGATGTTGCTTAACCTTGTTATTTTATTAGACGTTAATAAATTATAAATGGTTGCCTGATCAAAAAAACTATTAATGATGTACGAACTTTGTATTATTTTATTACTCTTTTTGCAGTAAATGTTTTAAATAAAATACTTTTATACGCTCTGATATAACAAATATTGATATCATCACTATCGATCCATACTTTCACAATATAGCTTTTACCGCTATCTGCGTTATAAATAGTGCCTCCTGATAACACACCGTCTTTGTAACTTAAATTATCTAAGATATCCATACCAACTAAAGGTCTACCTTGAAGTTCTTTAATAGGGTTTTTATTATCTAAACCATTAAAATTTGATAGCGGGTGTTCGGCACGCTTATCTATTTTTCCAAAGAATTTATTCCCATTTTGGTAGATTTCTATGATAGATCCTCCTTCGATTTGCCATTTCCCTATGTATGTTTCGGGGCTAATTGGTGAGTTTACAAAAAGAAAAGACAGGGTAATAATTAAAAAGAATTTCATTCATGTAAATTAATCAAATATATGAGATCAGTAAAAAAATAATGAATAAAATACCTTTTTGTTAGTGTAAGCACTTGTAGTTTAGTGTTTTATGTGTTGGTTTTTGAATGTTGAAAAATCAATACCCTCTTTTAAATTAACCGTTAATTTAAAAGAGGGTATTGATTAAGATATATTAATCAAATTATAATATCAAATTTGACTTAATCCACCATCTACTTCTAATTCGACACCATTGATATATGAAGCATCATCTGAGGCTAGAAATAATGCCGATTTGGCAACTTCTTCAGCTGTCCCGAAACGTGCTAGTGGTACTTGTGCCGCAAAACCTTTACCCATTTCTTCAATTACATCTTGCGCTAAATTCATTTTATCATAAATTGGTGTTTCAATTGGGCCTGGAGCTATTGAATTAACACGTATTTTTCGTGATTTCACTTCAGAAGTTAAAACTCTTTGATAGGCTCTAAGAGCTCCCTTGGTAGCAGAGTATACACCTAAACCATCAAACCCTTTTTGAGACACAATTGAATTCGTAAATACTATTGTACCACCATCATTTATATGAGGAAGGGCTTCTTTTGTAGCGAGTATCGGCCCTTTTACATTGGTATCAAAAACGGTAGTATAGTGTTCTTCGGTGATCTCATGAGTGGGGGATAGCGGTGCTATGCCAGCATTAAGGAATAAAATATCAATTTTGCCAAAAGCGTTTGTAGCTTCTTCTATTAATCGTTTGTTGTCTTTTGCTATGGATACATCGGCTTTAACGGTTATATACTCACCTTCTAAGGAGGATGCTACTTCATCAAGTGCTTCTTGGCGACGACCCGCAAGAACCACTTTGGCTCCTTCTTTTAAGTATAGTTTTGCGGTAGCCAAGCCAATTCCGCTATTAGCACCTGTGATTACGGCAACTTTATTCTGTAACTTTTTCATTTTGTTATATTTAGGTTAAAAATTTATTTGGAATGATCGTTTCATTATAGGTTAAAAAAATTTAATTCAAAACTTGTGTTATAGTGTTAATCAAAGCCTTAAGATCTTCTTTGTTTTTGTTTAAAATACCTGTCATTTGCAAACCCTGTATAGAAGTAAATAAGTATAACGCATATTGGTTTGCCGTTTGTTTTTCATTAAATACTTTTTCCATTTGGCCTTTACTTACAATATCTTCCAATACAGCAATCATTCTTTCCTGATGCTTTTCCATAAAAGAAGTAATCAAAGGTTCTTGATTAGTCATTTCAGATTTACAATTTACAATTAGACAACCTTTTCGATCATCATCATTTAAGATTCTATAGAGATGTATATCAAAAATTGCCTTAATAGCTTCATTGGCGTTATATGATTGAGAGAGTCCTTGATTAAAGTCTGTTGTATTGATTTGTTGATAGTAAGCCAAGACCTCAATAAACATATTTAATTTGTTGCCAAAAGAATTATAGATACTGGACCTATTAAGCGAAGTTGCATCAACCAAATCTTGCATAGACGTGCCATTATACCCTTTTTGGTGAAAAACTTGGGTAGCACGTTCTAAAACTTGGTTTCTATCAAAGGTTTCTGTCTTTGGCATTTTATATGGAATGATTGTTTCAAAATTAAAACAAAAAAAGATTACATACTGTTATTAAAATCATAAAGTTCTAAGCTTTATATATTCAACTTCATCATTACATCTTTTTGAACACTTGTTCCTAAAATAAATGGATGTACATCAAATGCTTTAAAACCGTTCCTTTCATAGAATTTAATTGCTCTGGTGTTTTCTTCCCATACACCGAGCCATATATAGTTGAGTTTTTTACTTTGGGCAAGTGTTAAGGCTTTTTTAAAGAGTTGTAACCCAATTTTCTTTCCTTGCAATGCTTTTATGACATAGATTCGTTCAATTTCAAGGGAATTACCTTTTATTTTCTCTGTTTGGGCATTTCCGTAATTTACTTTTAAATATCCAACAATTTGAGAACTTATTTTAGCAAAATAAAACTCAGAATTTGGGTCCTCTAATTCTCTATTTATTTGCTTTAAAGTAAATTTTTTATTTAAATAATCTTGAATATCTTTTTCTGAATTAATTGGCGGACCAAAAGAGTTATAAAATGTTTCACGCCCAATATCTAATAATTTCTGATCTTCTTTTAGTTCTACAGGTATGATATGTAGTTCTTTGTCGCTCAAATAACTCGTTTTAGATTATTTTTTTTATTACTCTTAATTTATGGGTATGTAATCGTTTTTCTGTGTTGTAAATACCAGTATGATCTATTCTATCTATGCGAACTTTACCATGAGCATGCATAATATAATTATCTTTCATCATGATACCTACATGAGTAATTCTTCCTTCTTCATTATCAAAAAAAGCAAGATCCCCAGGTTCACTTTCTTCGATAAAACTAAGTGGTTCTCCTTGAGTTGCTTGTTGAGATGCATCTCTTAGGATAGGATAACCATTAAGTTTGTATACCATTTGTGTAAAACCGCTACAGTCAATACCAAAAATTGTTCTTCCTCCCCATAAATAAGGAGCATTAAGAAAGTGATATGCTGTATTTACTAAATTATTCTTTTCTTGCTTTCCTACTATTTTAGAGCCCTCATAGTGATGTTTAAAAAGATCTAACGCATTTAAAGAAGTTCCTAGTGAAACGGTCATTAATTGATTGTCTTCACAACTTACAAACTCTACTAGATCTCCAACCAAATTACCGGGTAGTTCATCAAAACTCTTGTATTGTTCTTCGGTAATCTTTATGAATTGCTTATTATCTATCCAACATTCATATTTGTCAAATGCTAAACGTATTCTACTCCATTTTTTACGTTGTTCTAGTATTTTAAAATGTTCGCCATATAAAATTTGAGAAACCATTTCGCTGGAATCTTGGGGTTCTAAACGTAAAGGAACAATGCTTAGATTACAGATGCCGTATTGCATGAATTAAGTATAAAAACTAGAGAAATTAAATCACTAGCAGTTAAAAATTAAGTAGTTAAAAGCTCTATTTTAAAAGTGTGCAATATTTACAATCGCTCGATAACCATAGCTGATGCACCACCACCACCATTGCATATTGCGGCTGCACCAATTTTGGCATTATTTTGTTCTAGTACATTGATTAAAGTAATTAGTATACGAACTCCAGAGCAACCAAGAGGATGTCCAAGAGAAACAGCACCTCCGTTTACATTGGTATTAGCGTCTGTAAGCCCAAGTATTTTTAAATTAGCTAGTCCAACAACAGAAAAAGCTTCATTAAATTCAAAGAAATCTACCTCATTAATCGAAATCCCAGATTTATCTAATGCTTTTGGTAATGCTTTTGCTGGTGCGGTTGTAAACCATTTTGGTTCTTGTGCGGCATCGGCATAACTTTTAATCTTAACAAGTGGTTTTAGGCCTAGTTCTTTTGCTTTTTCTGCACTCATCATAATAACGGCTCCAGCACCATCATTTATAGTAGACGCATTTGCTGCAGTTACAGTTCCATCTTTAGAAAAAGCAGGGCGTAATGCAGGTATTTTTTCCATCTTTACGTTCTTGTATTCTTCGTCTTCAGTAACCATAATTGGTTCACCACGACGTTGTGGTACAGGTACAGGTACAACCTCATTCGCAAATTTACCTTGAGCCCAGGCATTTGCAGAACGTTCATATGACTGTATTGCAAAAGCATCTTGATCTTCTCTACTAAAATCATGCTCTCTAGCACAAAGATCAGCACAAGTCCCCATAGCATTTTGATCATATGCATCAACTAATCCATCTTTTTGCATGCCGTCTTCTAAAGTTTGAGGGCCAAATTTATGTCCCGCTCTGATTCGCATATAATGAGGGATTAAACTCATATTTTCCATACCACCCGCAACGACTATATCTGCATCACCTAGAGCAATAGTCTGAGCTGCATGAATTACAGATTTCATTCCACTAGCACATACTTTATTAACTGTTGTACATGGCACTGAGTCGCTAATACCTGCACCCAAAGCTGCCTGTCTTGCAGGAGCCTGGCCATTTCCAGCCTGAACCACGTTACCCATAAATACTTCTTGTATAAGTGAGGGATCTAAATTAATTTTATCTAAAGCTCCTTTAATTGCTATAGCCCCTAATTGGGTAGCAGGAATTGAAGATAAACTTCCCATAAAACTTCCTATTGGTGTACGTGCTGCGGATACGATTACGACTTCTTTACTCATTCTAGTGTTTTTAAATTTTGTTGTGGTTGTGCGAATTTAATGATTTTTAAAGGATCTTCATAGTGAAGTTACTAACAAGAGATGAATTACACTTCAGAATATATAAAACGATTATTTGTTAAAATAATGTTCAAAAATTACTGTTTTGAACTTTTTTGTTATCTAATGATAACAATATGTAAGATAATCTGTGATATTACATCGCTTAGTTATAGTTTAGTATTAATAATAGCATTTTTGATCTAATAATCAAGTTACTAACTAGGTGACTTATTTTTAGTATTTTTGACTAATTTATAGAATGTTATTTGTGAAAAGTTTTTTAAACAGATTTTATAATAGACAATCCTTATTTTATAGGATTTTTCTTTTTATAAGTACTACTGCACTTATTGTTTATTTGTTTCCAAAAGGTGGGGTGTTTAAGTATGAATTTACCAAAGGAAAACCTTGGCAATATGAGAATTTGTACGCGCCATTTGATTTTGCTATTGCAAAAACAGATTTAGAAATACAGAATGAAAAAAATCAGATTCGAGATAAGGTAATTCCATATTTTGAGTATGATACAATTATAGCAAATACGGCCAAAGAATCTTATGACCGCCTTTTTTCTAATTATTTAACAGACTTAAGTGAAAGTAATGTTAATGATCAAGCTAAACTTTTTGGAAGAATATTATTAAATGATATCTATAGATATGGGGTTTTACAAGAGATATACTCCTATAATTCCAACAGACAATTGTTTTTAAATAAAGGTAATGAAGCAGAAGCAATTACCTATGGGCAAATATTAACACCTAATGGTTTAACTCAAATTATAAACTCTAGGATTGATAAAAGTGAATATGTTAAGTTTAAAAGTAATTACGTAGCATTATTTTATGACTTGATTAAACCCAACGTTAGATTAAACAAAAAATTAACCGTAAGTACTTTAGAAGCTGAATTAACAAAAGTATTGACTACCAGAGGAGGTGTTTCTAAAGGTAGCAGAATAATTGCAAAAGGAGAAGTAGTAGAAGGAGATAAATTGCAGAAGTTAAATTCTTTGAAAGCAGAATACGAATCACAGGTTTGGAGTGATAAGAACTTTTATTGGATTGTTTTAGGGTATTGTCTTTTGGTTTCTCTAGCATTAATGATGCTTTTATTATTTATACGAAAATATAGACCCGACATATATGAAAACAATACACAGGTAACTTTTATCTTTTTTAATGTACTTTTTATGGTGTTTATTACCACAATGGTAGTGACATACAAATCAGAGTATATATATGCCGTTCCGTTGTGTATTTTACCATTAATTTTGAAAGCATTTTTTGATTCAAGATTAGGTTTATTTACTCATGTTATTACCGTTTTAATATTAGGTTTTGTTGTTCCGAATAGTTATGAATATATGTTTCTGCAAATTATAGCCGGAATTGTAACTATTTTAACGATATCAGAATCTTTTAAACGGGCTAACTTATTCATCTCTGTAGGTCAAATTACAGTAATTTATATTTTGGCATATATTGCATTTCACATTATTCATGAAGGTACAATAACGAATATTGATTGGGTTACTGTGGGATTGTTTATTATTAGTGGACTAGCTACGTTAATAGTACACCCTTTGATTTATGCTTATGAAAAGATCTTTGGGTTGATATCTGATGTATCTTTATTAGAACTTAGTGATACTAATTCGGTGTTGCTAAAAGAACTATCAAATAAAGCTCCAGGAACTTTTCATCATTCACTTAATGTGGCAAATATAGCAGAAGCAGCAGCCAATGAAATAGGCGCTAATTCTATGTTGGTAAGGGTAGGGGCACTATATCATGATATTGGTAAAATGGTTAATCCAACTTATTTTACAGAAAATCAATCTGCTTCTGGTAACGCTCATGATGTTTTATCTCCAAAAGAAAGTGCCAAAATTATTATCAATCACGTAATACACGGAATCGAAATAGCGAAAAAAAATAACTTACCAGATCGAGTTATTGATTTTATTAGAACTCATCATGGTACAAGTACCGTATACTATTTTTATACTAAAGAAAAAGAAATTAGCGAAAGAGTTAATATTGAAGATTTTCAATACCCTGGTCCTAAGCCGTTTTCTAAAGAAACCGCTATTTTAATGATGAGCGATAGTGTAGAAGCAGCTTCAAAAAGTCTGAAAAATCCAACCAGTAGTTTAATCGATTCTTTTGTAGAAAAAATTGTGAACAAACAAATGGAAAATGGTCAATTTTTAAATTCTAATATAACTTTTAAAGAAATACAACAAATCAAAAAAGTTTTTAAACGTAAATTGACCAATATCTATCACCTTAGAATTGAGTATCCAGAGTGATATACTTATGTTAGTTATCTTTTGCTAAGTATTTTTTGTCCATCCAAAAGGTTCCGAAAGGAATGACCGAACATAGTAATACAATAACTAAGGTTTTTGTATTCCATTTTTTTTCTGACTTTATTAAAATTGCAAATACGATATACGCTAAAAAAAGAAACCCATGTGCCATTCCGATTACTTTATTAGGCTCTGGTGATTCGAACATGTATTTTAAAGGCATAGTTACAAAAAGAATAAGTAGGTATGAAATACCTTCTAGGTAGCTGATAATTCTAAAAGCTGGGGTCATATTTAATGGGTTTTAATTTTTGATGGAATAATTTAATTCAAATACTTCTAATGTAAAATATGGGATTGCAGATAATAGATGATCAAAAATATCTGCCATAATTTTTTCATAATTTTTCCATTCTTTGTCATTGCTAAAAGCATAGATTTCTAATGGTATCCCTTGTGGTGATGGTGCTAGTTGGCGACTCATAATCGTCATTTCTTGATTAACATAAGGGTGGTTTTTTAAATATAATTCTACATACTCTCTAAAAACTCCCATATTAGTTAAGTTTCGCCCATTTATAAGTGTACTCTTATCAATATTTTCATCTTGATTAAAAGTATCAATTTCTTGTTGAATATTTTTAAGATATTGACTGATCAGTCCAATTTTTTGCAATTTCAAAACTTCATCATTCGATAAAAAACGAATACTAGATGTAGTTATTATTATTGATCTTTTAATTCGACGTCCACCAGAATCCATCATACCTCTCCAGTTCCTGAAAGATTCAGATGTTAGGTGGTAGGTTGGTATGGTTGTTATAGTTTTATCAAAGTTTTGTACTTTAACTGAAGATAAGTTTATTTCTACTACGTCTCCATCTGCACCATATTTTTCCATAGTTATCCAATCTCCAATTCTTACAGTATCATTAACAGCTACTTGAATGCTCGCAACAAACCCCATTATAGTGTCTTTAAAAATCAACAAAATTACTGCAGACATTGCTCCAAGAGCCGTTAAAAACGTCCAAATTGACTTCCCTGTAATGGTAGAAAACATAAAAATAGCTCCAATAAACCAAACAAAAATCATGAATACTTGTACATAGCTATCTATTGGTTTGTCTTTGAAAGAGTTTAATGATTTTAAGAAGTCCTTGAATGTTCTTAAGATGCTTCTTAAAATCCAAATGACTAATAAAATAGTCATGATATCAAAAAATATTTTTAAATACTTTTCTGCGGTATGAAACTCAGAAAACAACATAGGTACAATCCATATGGTTATGGATAAAGGCACAATATGAGCTAGATAATCAAAGGTTTTATTTTTTACTAAATAATCATCAAATACATTTTTAGATTTAGAGGCATACTTTTTAAATATGGCTATAAAAACTTTTTTTATGACAATATCGATTATAAATAAGACAACTATGAGTATACTTATGCAGATGATTAGGTTTAAATATTCTGAAATACTTTCAGAAAGCCCTTTAGAGACAAAAAGATTATAGAAGTAACGCGTTAAATCTTTCATATGTATGAAAAAAAGAGGTGTATTAGTCAGACAAATAAAGTAAAAGATTTTTGGTATTAAAAGGTTATTATAAAAAAACATCGCTTTGTTCACATAAACAAAGCGATGTTAACAGTTTTATTTAATCTTGAATTATAATTTATAAACTAGAGATAGATTAAATAATGTACCTAATTGACTAAAATGATAGCCATCATATGTCATTTGCGAATAACGTTGATTAAAGGTAATTAGGTTAGAATTACTTTTTACTTGAGCAGGATCATTTAAAACAGCATCTCCAGCTGCATTAAGTGCTTTAAATTCCCATTCTGGAAGTACGTTAAGTATGTTATTTACATTTACTACTACAGTTAATTTATCTGTTGCCTCAAAATTAATTCCTAAGTCTGTAACAATTTTGGGTATAAATTCTGTTTTTAGATTAGAATCAAGACCTTGTTGTCTAAAAGTTGTTTTTCCAAAATAAGTGTTATTTAAAGAAAAATCGAATTTACCTATTTCGTAATTTGCACCTAAAATCCATTTGGTTTTAGGTCTCGATGTAAAGAATAATGCTTCTTGGGTATCATTTACAACAGATTGACCTGCACTTGCCACTAGAGCTGGATTATTTACGTTTCCTTCTCGTTCATTATCAATAGTATAATTACCAGAAAGACTAAAACCAAGTTCACCATTTGCAAGAGCTATATTTCTGTAATTAGCAACAACATCGATACCTGATGTTCTTGTATCAATAGCATTAACAAAGAAACTTACATCAGATAGATTATTATCTTGTAGTACCTGATCCAGAGAAGTATTTCCCGCATCTGTCCCGCTAATTTCGGTACTTAAAACAATTCTATCTTTAACTTCAATATTATAATAATCAACAGTGAAATTGATATTTCTATTAATCTTAGCTCCAATACCAACAGTTATGTTTGTTGATTCTTCTGCATCTAACTTTGGAATATTAAGTAATTTTGCTTGAGGAGATACATTATTTACTAAACCACCTACTTGTATCCCAGATCCAGGAACGAAACTATATTGAGCCTTTTGGGTATAAATTTGATGTAGGGTAGGAGCTCTAAATCCTGTTGAAATAGAAGCTCTAAGCGTAAGTTTATCTTCTAAGAATTTGTATCGAGAACTTAGTTTCCAAACAAAAGCTTCTCCAAAATCACTATAATCCTCTAAACGGACAGTACCATTTACAAGAAAATCTTCTGTAATATCTGCAGATATATCAAAGTAACCACCAAAATTATATCGGTTAAATTTCCCAGAGTTTTCAGGCCTGTTACCAGCAAATGAGTCTGCACCACCACCATCATAAGAAGCCAAATCTCCTTCAATTATTTCAAAGGTTTCTGTTCTAAACTCAGTACCAAATCCAATACTAACATTGTCAGTAATTAGTTTTGCAATATCGATGTTTCCAACATTATGAGTAAATTTAGTTCCTCCTGGATCAAAAGATATAGGGCTATTTTCTCTATAGAGTTCGATAGGAGAGAATTCTTCTCCTGGATCAGCAACTCCATTTTCGTTGGCATCATTAAAACTTGGTACAAATACAGCATTACGGTTATGAGAATTACTTACTGTATATGTTTGGGTATTTCCACCAGTGGTATAACTTAAATCATAATTCCAACCATCTTTTTTGGTTTTAAAACCAATGGTAGCATTGTAATCATTAAGGTCACCTTCAAATGTAGGTACATAACCCACATAGTTTCCGCCAGAACCATTAGGGAAAAACTTGTTTAAATACGGAAAATAATCCACCCCTTCAACATCATCAGGGTTAAACGCTTGAGATCTTCTCCAATAAGGTGTTCTGTAGTTTGCAAAACTATTTACTTTTTTATATACATATGCTGCATTCATGTAAATATTGGTATTATCATTGATATCATATCCTCCGTTAACCAAAAATTTTGCAGCAGCTGTTTCTGGTGAACCATTTATGTTTCCTGCATCAGGAAATTGATTTAAAAAACTATTAACAGAAGCTCGCCCCGCATTATTTCCGGTAATAATATTGGCAGCATCTGGTTTTGGTGTTCCATCATCATTGTTTGGATTAACAAAAACAAAATCAGCAAATTCTCCATCTGCATCCACAGTACCAGGTCTGTTAGCAAGGCTTACTTTTGAAAAATCGACAGTGTAATTAAAGAAACCTTTGTCTTCACCAATGGTAGCACCATTATTTAGACTAATACCGATTGTTTCTCCATCTCCTTCAGACGTAATGCCCGTTCTTAAAGTAACAGATCCTTCGTCAGGATTATCTTTTAAAATAATGTTCATTACTCCTGCAATAGCATCAGATCCATATTGGGCAGATGCTCCATCTCTTAGAATTTCTACACGTTTTATGGCATCTGTTGGGATTGCAGAAATATCTGCACCTGTTTCACCTCTACCTGGAGATGTCTGCGTATAAAGTAATGCACTCAAGTTTTTACGTTTACCATTGATAAGAACTAATGTTCTACTAGGTCCCATATTTCTAATTTCATATGGATCTAATAAAGACGTAGCATCATTAACTGGTGTTTGTACGGTATTAAAAGAAGGGATTTTGTATTGTAATGCTTTGTCAAATGTGATTTGACCTGTAGATGCGAGTTCCTTAGCTGGTAATACATCTACAGGAAGAGAAGAGGTAGTATTACTTCGCGGTAATGCTCTTGATCCAACCAAGATAATTTCTTCTAATTCTGATCCACTTGCTAGAGTTATATTTATTGTTTGTTGTGACCCCACAACGACTTCTTGAGTATCAAATCCTACGTAACTAAATACCAAAGTACTTTCAGGATTTACTTCGATACTGTATTTACCATCAAAGTCGGTAGAAGAACCATTGTTAGTTCCTTTTTCGGCAATGTTTACACCGGGTAATGGGGAGCCGTCAGAGTCTTTCACTACACCTGATACAGTCTGTTGAGCAAAGATCAGATTGGTGAATAAGCCAAATAAAATAATTGTGATTTGTTTCATATAATAGTATTTATTTAAGATGATTTGACCTTAAATATATTCAAAAACAATCTCATTATCAGATAATTTTAAAAGTTTTTATACTTTATTACCAAAAAAACCGGGCCAAAAAGCCCGGTTAATATAGTATCTGTTAATGATTTAAACTTATTTAATTGGCACTATAAATTGTAGTCACTATTTGATCCATTTGTGTATTAAAAGTTTCTACTACAAAATTCTTATTTGAATCAAAATGCCCCAGAGAGTTATCTTTATCTCCAAGGTTGACCATATAATAAGTACTGCTTAGTTTTCTTACTTTGGCTTGTTTATCGGGTTTGTCAGAAAATGTCATAACGATTAACCCTTTTTCATCTGTGGTCATCGTGTATTTTCCCATATTAGAAGCAGAATGAGATTTTTGTACAGCTACTTCTTCGTCTGTGTATACTGCAGTTTGATTAGTTTTACCTTCATCTCCTGGGTTAAGCTTAATTTTACTTTTCTTGGTAATAACTTCTTCTTTGGTGATTACTTTTTCTTCACCATTAGCACCTTTTATTCTAATAGTCTTGGTTACTATCTCTTGAGATGAATTTTCTTTACCTTCTTCTCCTTCTGATTGTGCGTAGTTTACTGCGGTGGCCATTATTAACACCAAAGTAAATAGAGTTTTAAATTTTTTCATGACTTGTTAATTTGAAATTAAAATTACAAAAAATGTAAAAACTAGAAAAAGTAGCATGAGGATAAATGATATAATCTAAGTTTATGAATGCTCATTTAAGTTAATAAAAGTATAGAAAATAAAATCTAATTGGATCTGTATTTGTTTACTATGTATGAATACTCTTATCTTTGCAATCTTAAAATTTGGAATAGTCTTTTAAGAATATTCTAATCATTATAATATACGTACCATGAAAGCAGGAATCGTAGGATTACCAAATGTAGGGAAATCAACCTTATTTAATTGTTTGTCTAATGCAAAAGCGCAAAGTGCAAATTTTCCATTTTGTACAATAGAACCCAATGTTGGTGTTGTGAATATACCAGATCCTAGGTTAGAAAAATTAGAGGAGTTAGTAAATCCAGAAAAAGTTATCCCTGCAACTGTAGAGATTGTCGATATTGCAGGCTTAGTAAAAGGAGCTAGTAAAGGAGAGGGATTAGGAAATCAGTTTTTAGGTAATATTAGAGAGACTGATGCTATTATTCATGTATTACGTTGTTTTGATAATGATAATATCGTTCATGTCGATGGATCTGTAGATCCTATTAGAGATAAAGAAACAATTGATATAGAATTACAGCTAAAGGATCTTGAAACGTTGGATAAGAAACTTGATAAAATCAAGAGAGCAGCAAAAACAGGTAATAAAGAAGCGCAAAAAGAAGAAGCAGTTCTTTTAAAGCTAAAAGATGGTTTAGAGGCTGGTACCTCGGTAAGAGCTGTTGATGTTTCTGAAGATGACCATTTGGCTTATGTAAGACCATTACAGTTTATTACTGATAAGCCTGTAATGTATGTTTGTAATGTTGATGAGAGTGCAGCTGTAAGCGGAAATGATTATGTAAACAAAGTAAAAGAAACCGTAGCCAATGAAAATGCAGAAGTGATAGTGTTAGCAGTAGGAACAGAAGCTGATATTACAGAATTGGAAGATTATGAGGAAAGACAATTATTTTTGCAAGACATGGGCTTAGAAGAGCCGGGAGCTTCTGTATTGATACGTGCAGCCTATAAATTGTTAAATCAACAAACGTATTTTACTGCAGGAGTAAAGGAGGTACGTGCATGGACAGTAACTATTGGTGCTACTGCTCCACAAGCAGCTGGTGTAATACATACAGATTTTGAAAAAGGATTTATTCGCGCAGAAGTTATTAAATATGACGACTTTGTAGAATACGGTAGCGAAGCTAAAGTAAAAGAAGCAGGTAAGCTTGGAGTAGAAGGAAAATCATACGTTGTTAATGATGGAGATGTAATGCATTTCCTATTCAATGTATAAATATGATATTGTTAGTTTGGATAAAAAACCTCTTAGTTGTACTAAGAGGTTTTTTTGGGCATTGTAATTTCTGAAGGTTATACTTTTTTTGATAAAAAACGCAAGTCTACTTTTACATAATGCAAAATTCTAATATTTTTTCATCCGGAGTAGTTTTGGCTGTTGTTGGTGTTGTTTTATTTTCTGCTAAAGCAGTAATGGTTAAAATGGCATATCTATATAATGTGAGTACAGAACATTTATTATTGTTCAGGATGTTGTTTTCGTTACCGTTTTATATTGCAATTTTATTTATTAGTAAATCACCTCAATATAAAGAGATTAAACTTTTGGATTATGGGTGGCTTATTTTTTTCGGATTTATTGGTTACTATTTAGCAAGTTATTTTGATTTTTTAGGTCTTCAGTATATAAAAGCTGGATTAGAGCGTATCATTTTGTTTATATATCCAACGTTGGTGTTAATTATTTCTAGAATATTTTTAAAAAAGAGAATAACCAAACAACAAATATTTGCAATATTTATAACTTATTTTGGTGTATTAGCTTCTTTTTGGGGAGAATTACATTTTGAGGCTTCTCATCTATTTCTTGGCGGGTTTCTAATATTTATGAGCGCATTAACTTATGCAATGTATATCGTAGGTAGCGGTTGGCTTATTCCAAAATTTGGTACGATTAGGTTTACTTCATACGCAATGATAATTGCTTCTTTATGTATTATTATTCAATATTTAATCTGGAATAGAGAGAATATTTTTGAGTATCCTGCAGAAGTTTATATTTTGGGGGTAATGATGGCTATTTTTTCTACAATAATTCCTTCATATATGGTTTCATCTGCCATAGCTAAATTAGGAGCGTCTAATTTTTCAATTATCGCTAGTATTGGTCCAATATCTACAATAATACTGGCATACTTTTTTTTAAACGAGAATTTATCTATGTTGCAAATACTTGGGGCTATAATCGTAATTTTAGGTATATACTATAGTCGAAAAAAATAGGTGCTATTTATGTTTGCTTGATGAGACTGTATTTTAAGTGATTACATTTAAAGATTTTTCTTTTATGCCGATGGATAAGGTTTTATCTTCAATTTTGTAAAATTCACCATCTATTTGTATTTCAAAAATACTACCCATGTTACGATATAATTTAATGTGCTTTGTTTGATAAGATTCAGTCTTTTTTAGAATATGATGTTTTTTAATCAACATTAATGTACCGAATAAGAGAATTTTGAGTTTACTAATTTGAGGAACGATTATGACATCTAATAGACCATCTTTTAACGAAGCTTTGGGGGTTAAACTTATCTTATATCCCAATTCGTTAGAGTTAGAAATAAAAACCATAAAGGGATTCAATAGTTTGGTTTTATCATCAATAGTTATTTCAATTTCCTCTTGTTTTTGTAGCTCATTAAAAGACTTTAACGAAGCTTTAATATAGCATAGTAATGTTCTTGTACTTGAGTTTTCATAATTTTTAATAACATTAGAGTCGAACCCGATTCCTGCATTGCTAAAAAAGTAATTATTGTTTATACTGCCTACATCAATTTTTGTGATATTACGATCTTTAATAATTTCAATAGCTTTTTGTATAGTTTTTGGGATATTTAGGTTTGATGCTAATCCATTACCAGAACCAATGGGTATGATGCCTAAAGCAATTGAAGTGCCAACCAAACAAGATGCTACTTCATTAATAGTACCATCTCCGCCACAAGCAACAATTGTTGTTGCTCCTTCTGTAATTGATTCTTGTGTTAATTGAGTAGCGTGCTTTTTATGGTTAGAATATTTTAGGTGTAGTGTGAAATTTTCTTTTTCTAGGTATTTAGATAGCGATTTTTGTGTAATATCATTATTGCCAGAACCGGCTATGGGGTTAATTATAAAATGTATGTTTTCCAATTAATTAGCATTTAAATAGATTCCTTAATTTATAAAAAACCTGAATAACAATGAGTTTGTGAGTAGCCAACAAATATACACGGAAAATATTAAGAAAATTTTGGACACTGTTATGCGGCAATAATAGATTCAAATTTTGATCCTTTTAGAGTTATTGTCGAAATGAGATTATAATGTAGACCGAAATAATAATTTTAAAACCATCTCTCTAGCTTATTAGCTATAATGCTAGAATAAAGGTTTAAAGCTGTAGTTTATAAGATTTTTGAGGACTTCTTTGAAATTATAAGTTATCTTGCCGTTTAATTTTTGAATATTTAACGATTTTTTAATAATAAAAACATGTTTTTTAGGTTTGGTTTTTATATAAAAAATAAAAATAAAGTATATTGGAATTACTCAAGGCATATCTCAAAAAAATTCAATTCTTAACACCTATTTTTAAATTTTTTGTTGTTGGATTATCAATAACAACAGTTAGTAGAGTTATTTTAATGCTACTTTTTTGGGATAGAGTAAGCACTACTCCAAATTTTTGGTATCTCTTTCCAATTGGTATCCGTATGGATATCATCATATTAACATATATAGCTGTTTTACCCACCTTGTGTATTGTTTTTTTACCGAATATGGTTTTGAAAAAAATATCAGGACTTATTAGGTACTTTCTTGCAATATGTTTGTTTTTGCTTTTGTTTATGGAAATTGCCACACCTACTTTTTTATTACAATATGATACGAGGCCGAATAGATTGTTTATAGAGTATTTGTTATATCCAAAAGAGGTGTCTAATATGCTTATGAAAGGTTTTGGTTTTCAATTGTTTTTAGGGTTGTTGTTTCTTGTAGGAGCCTCAACTTTTCTATTTAAAAGATCAAAAAAATGGTTTTCTTTAGGAGAAGACCCCTCTTATGTTGTTAAGTTGATTCTTTTTCCTTTGATAGGTTTTTTTATATTTTTTGGTGCAAGGTCATCACTTACTTCCATAAGACCAATTAATGCTAGTAATGCCATTTTTTCTAAAGATCAACTTACAAATAGTTTAGCTTTAAGTTCGTTGTACACTGTTTCATTTGCTATTTATTCATTAAAAAATGAAGAAGACAGTTCTAAAATGTATGGAAATATGGAAGAGAATGAAGCTTTAAGCAGAACCAAAAAGTATATGACTGCATTACCATCTGAGTTTGTCAATAGAGAAATACCGCTTTTGCACACTCAAAAAAGTACACATAAAACCGAAAAACCATATAATTTAGTCATTTTTTTACAAGAAAGTTTAGGTGCAGAGTATGTAGGGTGTCTAGATGGACTTCCGTTAACACCTAATATTGATTCACTTTCTAAGGAAGGGATGTTATTTACGAATCTTTATTGTACAGGAACAAGAAGTGTACGAGGTATAGAAGCTGTTGTGACAGGATTCTTACCTACTCCAAGTAGGAGTGTGGTAAAATTGGGAAAATCTCAAAATGGCTTTTTTACTTTAGCAGACGTTCTTAAGAAGAAGGGATATGACACGAGTTTTGTATATGGTGGTGGTGCAAATTTTGATAATATGGCTTCTTTTTTTAATGGAAACGGATTTAACCGCATCGTAGATGAAGATGATTTTGAAGAAGGAGAGTATAAGTTTAAGGGTGTTTGGGGTGTTTCTGATGAAGATTTGGTTACCAAAGCAAATAATTTATATAAGTCATATGAAGACAAACCATTTTTTTCATTGATGTTTTCTTCGTCAAATCACACACCTTTTGAATTTCCTGATGGAAGAATAGAACTTTATGATAAAGAAAAAAATACAGTAAATAATGCTATTAAATATGCAGACTTTGCAATTGGCAAATTTTTTGAAATGGCAAAAAAGGAAGCATATTATAAAAATACTGTTTTTGTTGTAATTGCAGACCATAATACACGGACATATGGTAAAAATTTAATACCAGTTCATAAATTTCATATTCCGGCATTTATAATTGCTCCTGGAATAGAAGCTGGTATAAATTATAATAAATTATGTAGCCAAATAGATATTCCTCCAACATTATTAGATTTAACAGGACAAGATGTAGAAACACCTATGCCTGGTCGTAATTTATTTGACCTAGGCAGAGATGTGGCGGGTAGAGCAATGATGCAATTTCACTCAACTAACGCCTTTAGAGTAGATAATCAGTTGATTGTATTACAACCAGATAAAGAACCTAAACAGTTTCAAGTTGAAGGAGATGAAAATTTAATAGAAAAACCTCTCGACAAGGAATTGGCAAAAGATGCATTGAGTCATATAATTACGGCTTCAAGTATGTATAAAAATGGAACATATGCATTACCCAAAGAAAAGTAAATATATGGGTCAATTTTACCGTATTGATTTTATTTTATTCCACAAATGATTGTGTTTTTTTAGTTATAAAATTATCTTAATTTTTTATCATACTTTTGTTAAGTATCTTTGAAGTAAGGAGATAGTGATTCTAAAGTATAATTATATTGAAGAGTAAGAGACCCTATTATTGTTGTTTAGAACAGCGTTTTTTTAATAAAATAGTAGTTATATGCTGTTTTATTATTTTTATGCCATTGATTATATATGCTCAGGAAAATAAAAACTTGGCAAAAGATAGTTTAGAAGTACTTATGAATACTTCTTTAAGTCTACTTTTTGACGAAAATAAGATAAAAGAATCATTAGAATATACTTTCAAAATGTTAGAGTATGCTAATGAGATAGATGATAATTATTATAAAAGTAAAGCGTACTATATAATGGCTGCAAATTATGAATTTGTAATGGATTATGATAGTGCAGAAGAAAAATATAAGGAATCTCTAAAATATGCAGAAAGAAATGGAGACTCTTTATTAATCGCTTATATCTACAATGGACTCGGTAATATTTCAGAAAGCCTTAATAAAAATAAGGAGGAAAGTATTGCTTATTATAATAAATCTATAGCGTTAGGTTCTAATTTTAAAAAATATAACCAACATCCCGCAACGATTAATTTGGCATGGTCATATTTAGATTTAAATAAATTCGATAAAGCCTATCCATACCTTTTAAAGACAGAAGAATTACTTAAGGCTAAAAATAAAAGTGATGTAAATGCCAATTGTGAAATTAAATATTTGAAAGCGAGATATTTTTTGGGTAAAAAAAATGTCGAAAAAGCGCAGATTCACTTCTCTGAAGCATTATTTATTGCCGAAAAAAATCATTTACCTCATTTATCCTTAGTTATACATGAAAGAAGAGCTAAGTTATATGATAGTTTGGGTGATTTTAAAAATGCTTACAGAGATATTCTTGCTGTGCAGGAAATTAATAAAGAATTAAAGTCAGATTTGATAGAGGTTACAAAAATGAATTTTATTGTCGACGGTTATAAAAAAGAGCTTGAAGACATTAAAAAAGAGAATGAATATCAAGCAGTTCTTGCTAAAAACAGTAAAATTATAAATCTCATATCATGCATAGGTTTTTTAGGTATGTTGGGAGCATTTATTTTCCTATACTACATTTTTCGAGCCAATAAAAAACTTAACGCTGACCTAAAAGAGAAAAACGAAGAACTATTATTATCAAAATCTAAGGCAGAAAAACTTACAGAAGTTAAATCTCAATTTATATCTACAGTGAGTCATGAATTGAGGACTCCTCTATATGGAGTTGTAGGGATTACAACCCTGTTGCTAGAAGAGAAAGATATTTCAACGAAACATCAAAAGCTATTAAATTCGTTAAAGTTTTCGGGTGATTATCTTTTAGATTTGATAAATAAGGTGCTTAAAATAAGTAAGATAGAATCTAAAAATGAAAAGCTAACGAAGACTCCAACAAACCTTCGGAAACTTTCTGAAAATCTTTTGCATTCTTTTGAATATCAAGCAAAAAATAAGAATAATGAACTGATCTTACAGATACCTGATGAATTACCAGATATGTTAGATGTCGATTCATTAAAGGTCTCTGAAGTTTTAATAAATCTTATAGGAAACTCCTCAAAGTTTACCGAAAATGGAAAGATTTGGCTCAGGATTAAAATTATCTCAATAGAAAAAGAGCATGTAACGATTAGATATGAGGTAGAAGATGATGGGGTGGGTATTCCTGAGGATAAAAAAGAGTTTGTTTTTGAAAAATTTTCTCAAATAGGAAGAGAAATAAACAAATCGGAAGGAACTGGTTTAGGGTTGTCAATTGTAAAAAATCTATTAGAAATGATGGATAGTGATATCTACTTAGATAACAAAGACGGTAGGGGGGCAAGATTTTATTTTGATTTAAGGTTGGATATAATTAACGAAAGAGAAGAGGAAGAAATACTTCATAAAAATAATACAGTAAATAATACGTATAAAAAGATTCTTGTAGCTGAAGATAATAAAATTAACCAAATTGTAACCAAGAACTTATTGAATTTAATAGGGTATGATTGTGTTATAGTCGAAAATGGATTTAATGCATTACAAATGGTTAAAAAAGAGGACTTTGACCTTATCTTGATGGATCTTAATATGCCATATCTAGACGGAGTTGAGGCCACGAGACGAATTAGAGAATTTGAACAAAATATTCCTATAATAGCATTAACAGCTTCAGAATTGAGTGAGGTAAATGATGAATGTATGGAAGTTGGAATGAATGATATTATAAATAAACCATTAAACAAAAACGATCTAAAGACAATAATTATTAAGCATTTGACATAGAATATTAATTGTGATCATAATCAAATATTTCTAGACTAATTTAATTGTAGATACTTTTAGTTTGAATGTAATTAAGGGTTAGGAATAATAAGACTTCACTATTTTAAGTTATAAAAAGTACTTAAAAGGGATGTAAAGTATATTCAAAATGTATATTTTGCGTCATTAAAATTGAAACATTATAAACTTTTTTTAGTTTAATAATAAATAGTTAATAAGATATAATGAAAAAAACATTAGCAAAAATTTCTATTGGTTTAGTACTGGTAGGTTGTGGTACGAAGGCACCGATTAATGATTTAGCAACTACTTTACCTATAGCTACCTCTATAGACTTAACAAAAACGGAGAACGATAAAGTGCCTGTGATTATTAATCCTGGGCGGTTTGTAAAAGATACTGTAACCTATTATTTGCCCAAAGTAGTACAAGGGACATATGCAGTTAGTGATTTTGGAAAGTTTGTAGATAATTTTAAAGCTGTTGATTATGATGGTAATGAGCTTAAATTTGAAAAGAAAGATGCTAATTCATGGATTCTTATAAATGCAAAACAAGTTGATAAAATAACTTATTTAGTTAACGATACTTTTGATATAGAAAATACAGATATTGGAACTCCTTTTTCACCTTCGGGGACCAATATAGAAGATAAAAATTATGTTCTTAATTTACATGGTTTTATAGGGTATTTTGATGTTTTGAAAAATAATCAATATACGTTAGATGTAACTGCTCCAAATGCAATGAAAAGAACTTCGGCATTACCAAAAAGTGAATCTATAGTTAGTCAAGATGGTTTAAATACTACAGATAAATATTTTGCAACACGGTATTTTGAAATTACGGATAACCCAATGATGTATGGGGATCTAGATGTTGAAGAATTTATGGTTGGAGATATTAAAATCGTTTTGAGTGTGTACTCTCCAAATAAAGTACATACTGCCGCTAAGATAAAGGAAACAGTATTTAAAATGATGAAGGGACAAAAAGCCTATTTAGGAGATATTAATAGCACCCCTCGTTATGATGTTTATTTGTATTTAGCATCTGGAGAAGAAAAAGCTCCTACAGGGTTTGGAGCATTAGAGCATCACACATCGACTGTAGTTGTATTGCCAGAACAAATGCCTGATGAAGCATTAGCATCTTCTATGATAGATGTAGTATCGCATGAGTTTTTTCATATTGTAACACCACTTAGTGTTCATTCAGAAGACGTACATTATTTTGACTATAATGAACCTACTTTTTCAAAACATTTATGGATGTATGAAGGAGTAACCGAGTATTTTGCAACATTATTTCAAATTCATCAAGATTTGGTTGATGAAAAAGCATTTTTTGATAAGATAATGGGGAAAATTAGAGGTTCTGCAAGCTTTGATGATAAAATGAGTTTTACAGTAATGAGTGAGAATATCTTAGAGCAACCTTATGCTTCTAATTATATTAACGTATATGAAAAAGGCGCATTGATTGGAATGTGTATTGATATTTTAATGAGAGAAGAAAGTAAAGGAAGTAGAGGTATATTATCATTGATGAAAGAACTATCTCTAAAATATGGAAAAAACAAACCATTTAAAGATGATAAAATTATAGAGGAAATTACTGAAATGACATATCCATCTATAGGAAAATTTTTAAAAACACATGTTGAAGGAAATACACCAATAGCATATCAAGATTTTTTTAAAAAAGTAGGTCTTTCTATAGTTTCAGAAAAAGTGCAAACTAATTATATTCAAAATTCTGGAGCAATGATTATAGCTGGTGATCAAGAAAAAGGAACCATATTTTTTAATGATCTAGTTTTAGCAAATAGCTTTTGGGCAGATAATGGAGTTAAACCTAATGATGATATTGTTGAAGTAAATGGAAGAAAGTTAACCATACAAAGCGCGAATGATATTTTGGGTTCAACTTTTCAATGGAAAGATGGGGATGACCTTGAAGTTAAGTTAAATAGAGCAGGAGAAGAGGTCATAATTAAAACGAAAATTAAAAAGTCTTATACCCAAGCCAAAGTAATTATGGTAGATAAGAATGCGACAAGAGATCAAAATGAGCTTAGAAATGCATGGTTAAAAGGATAGTATATTTTACTTAGTATGTAAATTTTAAGAAAAAATAAAGGAGGGTGCTTTTAACACCCTCTTTTATTTTTTATCTTTTTATTATCATTTTTTTTGTTAGTATTTTTCCATTGTTTAGTACCATTTTTATATAATACAAGCCTTCGGATAGATTGTTAATATTTAAAGTTGTTTTGGATTGCATAGATCGTGTCATCTTTACCAAGCCATATAAATCATATATATAAATAGTACAATCAGAACCAGTATCATGTTGTATGGTTATAAAATCTTTTGTGGGATTTGGATATGTACTAAAATCTAATTTTACAACAGTAGAACTCAAGTTACTCTTATTAGATGAAATAGGAGTATCTACAATTGTAGATGATGCAAAATTATTAGATATACAAGCTTCTATTTTTGCAGTAAAATTAGAGTTGTTAACTGCTCTAAAGCCAGTTTTTAATCTTATTTCATTTCCAGCACTATATACAGCTGTTGCGTTTGATTGAATTATATTTGTAGCTGTAATGATTTGTTGAGCCTTTTGAATATCTGTATCACCTGATGAAACGTTTTGAGTGATATTTAATGATGTAGGACAACCATTATCACAATTTACTGTTGCATTGATAAGATGTGGTAAAGTTGCAATAGCATTTCTTATTCGTTGTCCTTGTCCATTAGAGAAATAACTCATACAGTCAGGATGAGAATACGCCATGATCATCGCCTCATCTGGATTGTAATTTTGCCCATTAGCATCTGTTCCACTACCTGTCCAACTACATGCTGGGTGATTAACATTAAACTGTATATGAGGGTCGGCAGGAGTATCAGCGACATAATCTCCACAGGTAGCAGCATTCGAACCATTAACTAATTCTGAACATTGACTAGGGTCACCCCCTTCATTAAAAGTACCGTGGTGTGTATGCCATAAGAAAAGAACGTGCCCCATTTCATGAGATATCACATGTGATTTCACCAACGAACCAAAAGGAGATTTCCAATAACTTCCAGATACCCAAAATTCTGAAGAACCCCCAACACCATTTGCTCTTCCTCCTGCATTTGCTGTATCGTCAAATAAATATATATCAATTCCATCAGAATGATTATTAACAGAGTATATTCCGGTACTAGGAGTGCTATAGTACGAACCATTATTGATGTAGTCTATTGTGCCATCCCATACAAAGTTTACTCCATGTGGATTAAAGTCGTTGTCAAGGTAATCTAGTGCCTGATTTACTTCTGTAATAGATTGTCCTCCTGTTCCGTTACTACGCCTAATTACATGTACATATATTTTTAGACAATATGAATTTGCTACACTTGATCTGCCAAGAGTAGAAGCGTATAAATCCATATTAGGAGATTCTGGAGGTGTAAAACAAAATGTTTGGGCTTTTGTTGTTAAACCAATAAAAGCTATTAAAAAGCTAATAATGTATCTTAATTTTTTCTTCATGTTTCTGTGATTAAAAATTTAATATTTTTCATAAGTAACAATACTATTTACTAGCATATTAGCTGCATGAAATAGTAGCATCTCATTTAACACATTATTAGTTTTTTGTAGCAAGTTTTTCTTCTAAAACAGTAAGTCTTTCAGAAATATAAGTAAGGGCATCATTCTCTTTTTTAAGCGTTTTTATTTCCTTATTTTGATTGATAATATATAAGGTCAATTCTTCTATTTTTTGAAGTAATTTTGAATTCATTTTGCCAATACTAATTCCGTTGGTTATTACTTCTTTCTCGTTAGGGATATTGGCTAGGTGGCCATATTCATTAATATGTTTTTCTACCTCTTCTAATGTAGGGAGGTGGTACTCTTTTTTAAAAACAAAATCTGCCCAAACATTTGTTTTTACAATAACTTCTTTGGCTTTAACTTTTCCGTCTACAGCAAGATTTCCACCAGATACGCCTAGTGTATTGTTGTCTCTTAAGATTAAACGCATATCATAATCAGTTGTGGCATCATTAGAAAAATCAAAATAAGGTACTCCGGTACCTCTAAGTTCTATAGATGCGCCTTGATCTGTATTTAATATTGCACCAGTAGATCCCCATCTCAATCTATTTGTTAATCCTAAGTCACCTCCAGTCACTTGAAGTAAATTATTATTTCTTAGAATTAGGCGCATATCATAATCAGTTGTAGCATCATTAGAAAAATCAAAATAGGGTACACCAGTACCTCTAAGTTCTATAGAAGCACCTTGATCTGTATTTAATATTGCTCCAGTAGCTCCCCATTTTAATCGGTTGGTTAATGCTAGGTCCCCTCCTGTAACTTGTAATAGGTTGTTGTTTCTTAGAATTAAACGCATATCAAAATCAGTTGTAGCGTCATTAGAAAAGTCAAAATAAGGTACACCAGTACCTCTAAGTTCTATAGATGCCCCTTGATCTGTATTTAAAACAGCACCAGTGGCTCCCCATTTGACTCTTTTGGTTACTGTAAGGTTTCCGTTAACTGTTTCATCTTGAGCTTTTAATGTTGATAAAGATCCAATTGATAAAATAATTGTTAATACTGTTGTTACTACTTTTTTCATGTTTAGTGGTTTTAAGGTTAGTTATTTAATTTTTAAAAGGTTAGAGAATTTATGACAAAGAATATTGTCAGATATTTGTACTAGATGTTAATACAAATATCTATATATGTATAGTACACCAAGTATTGACATACTGGCTTAGTGACTATAATAAATACCTAAAAAAAGATGTGTAGGAATTAGTTAAAAAATGTCTTAGGAAGTTCCTAATATATTTTAAGAAAATTATATCTGGATGTCCTAATTTTTGTCGAATGGTAGAAAGTAGTTGTGTTTTTCATTATTAGATATTTAAGTTGGTTGATTCCTCAATTAGTGTTAATACAAATATTCTATAATATTTATAGAAAACTTATAGATAAAACGTTAAATATTCTGTAATTAACTTCTGGTTATCAGGTGTTTATGTTTTTAAAGTAATTTGTGTATGGATAATCTTCAAGTACAAGTTCAGGTGTGTTAAAATATGCTTTCTCTTAATTAACACTTAAAAAAAGATGAGATAAGGACTATGTTTGTTGTTTAAATATTTGAATATCAATTAATCAACAAAAACAATTGTAGATTTGTTAATTACTTTGTTAATACCCTATTTCAATTTTGTACTCGAAAGCTTATATTAGCAAGCATTCTACCCGAGATTTTATGAGTAAGGAAACCAAATATACCGAAGATAATATACGATCCCTCGATTGGAAAGAGCATATCCGAATGCGTCCTGGAATGTACATAGGAAAGCTTGGAGATGGGTCTTCTGCCGATGATGGTATCTATATATTACTAAAAGAGGTCCTCGATAATTCTATTGATGAATATGTGATGGGTGCCGGTAAAACAATAGAAATTTCTATTCAAGGAGATAAAGTTATTGTTAGAGATTATGGTAGAGGGATACCATTGGGTAAGGTCGTTGATGTAGTCTCTAAAATGAATACTGGAGGTAAATATGATTCTCGTGCCTTTAAAAAATCTGTAGGATTAAATGGTGTTGGTACCAAAGCTGTAAACGCATTATCTACATTTTTTAGAGTAGAGTCTACTAGAGATGGTAAATCAGCATCTGCAGAATTTGAAAAAGGTAACCTTACAAATCAAGAAACACTAGATGAAACTTCAAGAAGAAGAGGTACAAAAGTATCTTTTGTACCCGATGGTTCTATTTTTAAGCATTATAAATATCGTACAGAGTATGTTGCAAAAATGCTTAAAAACTATGTGTATTTAAATCCTGGGTTAACCATAATCTTTAATGGAGAAAAATATTTTTCTGAGAATGGGCTTAAAGATTTACTTTCAGATAATATAAATGTAGATGATAGATTATACGATATTATTCATCTCAAAGGAGATGATATTGAGATTGCAGTAACTCATAGTAAAACTCAATATAGCGAAGAATACCATTCTTTTGTTAATGGTCAACATACTACACAAGGAGGAACACACCAAGCAGCTTTTAGAGAATCTATTGTTAAAACAATTAGAGAATTCTATGGCAAAAACTATGAAGCGAGTGATGTTCGTAAATCCATAGTATCTGCAATTAGTATTAAGGTAATGGAACCTGTTTTTGAAAGTCAGACCAAAACAAAATTGGGTTCTACTGATATGGGAGGTGATTTACCAACGGTTCGAACTTATATTAATGATTTTGTAAAAAATAAGCTAGATAATTTTTTACATAAAAATCCAGATACTGCAGAAAATTTGCAGCGTAAAATATTACAAGCAGAAAGAGAAAGAAAAGATCTTTCGGGTATTCGTAAGCTAGCTAAAGAAAGGGCTAAAAAAGCAAGTTTACATAATAAAAAACTTAGAGATTGCCGTATTCATCTAACAGATAGTAAGAAAGACCGTAATTTAGAAAGTACTTTGTTTATTACAGAGGGAGATTCAGCAAGTGGTTCTATAACAAAATCTAGAGATGTAAATACCCAAGCCGTGTTTAGTTTAAGAGGAAAACCTCTTAATTGCTATAACATGACCAAAAAGATTGTTTATGAAAATGAAGAATTTAATCTTTTACAGGCAGCATTAAATATCGAAGAATCTTTAGAAGACTTAAGATATAATAATATTGTAATTGCAACTGATGCCGATGTCGATGGGATGCATATTAGATTATTGTTGATTACATTCTTTTTGCAATTTTTTCCAGAAGTAATAAAAGAAGGTCATTTGTATATTCTACAAACTCCTCTATTTAGAGTACGAAATAAAAAAGAAACAATTTATTGCTATTCTGAGCAAGAAAGAAGAGATGCCATAACAAAATTATCAGGAAAACCAGAAATAACTCGATTTAAAGGTTTAGGTGAAATTTCACCCGATGAGTTTGTACATTTCATAGGTGATGATATAAGGTTAGACCCTGTAATGCTTGATAAAGAAAAGTCTATAGAAGAGCTATTATCTTTTTATATGGGCAAGAATACACCACAACGTCAAGAGTTTATTATTGACAACCTTAAAGTGGAATTGGATACAATAGAGGAAGAGGTCAAATAAATCATAAGAGTTTAACTAGAAACTTAAAAAAGCCATAAATTATATATGGATTTGGAAAACGAAAACGAAGAATTACATAACGATTCTAACCCAGAAGATCATCAACCACAAGAGGTTATTACTAAGGTTACGGGAATGTATAAAGATTGGTTTCTTGATTATGCATCCTATGTAATTCTTGAAAGAGCCGTACCAGCAATAGAAGATGGTCTTAAACCAGTACAGCGACGTATTCTTCATTCTATGAAGGATCTAGATGATGGTAGATATAATAAAGTAGCCAATATTGTTGGACATACGATGCAGTATCATCCACATGGTGATGCAAGTATTGCTGATGCTATGGTACAAGTAGGACAAAAAGAACTACTAATAGATATGCAAGGAAACTGGGGTAATATTCTTACGGGAGATAGAGCTGCAGCATCAAGGTATATCGAAGCTCGTTTATCCAAATTTGCATTGGATGTTGTATATAACCCAAAGGTTACAGAATGGCAATTGTCTTATGATGGAAGGAAAAAAGAACCAATCAATCTTCCGGTAAAATTTCCTTTATTATTAGCACAAGGAGCAGAAGGTATTGCTGTAGGGTTGAGCACAAAAATATTACCACATAATTTTATAGAGCTGATAGATGCATCTATAAAACATTTACAAGGAAAACGATTTACAATTTTTCCAGACTTCCCAACTTCTGGTATTGCAGACATAACAAATTATAATGATGGTAATAGAGGAGGTAAAGTAAGAGTACGTGCAAAAATATCTCAATTTGATAAAAACACATTGGTTATAAATGAGATACCATATACAACTACAACTACAACTTTAATAGATTCGATCTTAAAAGCCAATGAAAAAGGGAAGATAAAAGTTAAAAAAATAGAAGATAATACTGCTGCTACAGTAGAAATATTAGTACATCTTCCATCAGGAATTTCTCCTGATAAGACAATTGATGCATTATATGCATTTACGAATTGTGAAGTATCAATTTCGCCTTTAGGTTGCGTAATTGAAGATAATAAACCAAATTTTATTGGAGTTTCTGAAATGTTGCGTCGTTCTACCGATAATACGGTAGAATTGTTAAAAATGGAACTTGAAATTCAATTACAAGAACTGCAAGAACAATGGCACTTTGCATCTTTAGAAAGAATTTTTATAGAAAATCGAATATATAGAGATATTGAAGAGGTTGATACCTGGGAAGGAGTTATTGAAGCAATCGATAAAGGATTGCAGCCACATATAAAACACCTTAAACGAGCAGTAACAGAAGAAGATATAGTTAGATTAACAGAGATTCGAATCAAACGTATATCAAAATTTGATATCGATAAAGCTCAACAAAAAATAGAGGCCTTAGAAGAGGATATTGCTAAAGTAAAATACCACCTAGAGCACTTAATCCCTTACGCTATTGACTATTTTAATAGATTAAAAACTACCTATGGTAAAGGAAAAGAGCGAAATACAGAAATCAAGATTTTTGATGATATAGAGGCAACCAAAGTGGTTATACGAAATACAAAACTGTATGTGAATAGAGAAGAAGGTTTTGTAGGAACCTCTTTACGTAGAGATGAGTATGTCACCGATTGTTCTGATATAGATGATATTATTTGTTTTACTCGAGAAGGTAAACTTATGATAACTAAGGTAGGTTCAAAAACTTTTATAGGTAAAGGTATTATTCATGTAGCGGTCTTTAAAAAGAAAGATAAGCGTACAATATATAATATGATTTATCAAGATGGTAAAGGAGGAGCTTCTTATGTTAAACGTTTTGCTGTTACTAGTGTTACCAGAGATAAAGTGTACGATCTTACTCAAGGGAAAAAGCTATCAAAAATAACATATTTCTCTGCAAATCCTAATGGTGAGGCAGAAGTGATTACTATTCTATTACGTCAGGCAGGAAGTATTAAAAAATTAAAATTTGATTTAGATTTTGCTGATCTGCTCATCAAAGGAAGAGGAGTAAAGGGTAACATTGTTACTAAGTATAATATTAAACGTATAGAGCTCAAAGAGCAAGGAGTTTCGACTTTGAAACCACGTAAAATATGGTTTGATGATTCTGTACAGCGCCTTAATGTAGATGGGCGAGGAGAATTATTAGGAGAATTTAGAGGTGAGGATCGATTATTAATAATCAGTCAAAAAGGTACGATAAAAGCTATTGTGCCAGAAATGACACTACATTTTAATTCTGATATGATTGTTCTCGAAAAATGGAAACCCAAAAAGCCAATATCTGCAATATACTGGGATGGAGAAAAGGAGAAATATTATGTTAAACGATTTTTGGTCGAAAACACGGATCGTGAAGATACGTTTATAACAGAACATCAAAAATCCTTTTTAGAAGTAGTTTCTACAGATTATAAACCCATTGCCGAAATTGTGTTTAATAAAATAAGAGGCAAAGATCTTCGACCTAATGAAGAGATTAACTTAGAAGAATTTATCTCGATCAAAGGTATAAAAGCGCTAGGAAATCAATTAACTACGCATAAAGTTCGACAAGTTAATATGTTAGACCCTTTACCTTATGAAGAACCAGATGCATTACCTACAGAAGAAATAGAGGTGATTGAAGAAGAAAACATATCTTCAGAAATAACGTCTTCAAATACATCTAATGTGATAAATGATGAAAAACATGAAGGAAGCGATAGCGATGAAGATGATGGTGAGCAAACTAAATTATTTTAGTTTAAATAATTGATAAATAGTAGTTTGAGATGACTGACTTATTGTTAAAATACATTGATATAAATGACTTAGAAGGAGTTATTTTATATTGCTTTATTATTTTACTTATTAGTTGGTTGTTTTCATGGATTTTTAGAAAACTAATGGTTTTGTTTTTAAACAAGAGCCAAACAATAATTGGTAGTACAAATGTTACTAGTCTAAGATTTGCTAAGAATTCTGTAAAATTTGTTTTTTTTCTAATAGCGTTTATACTTATTATTGGCACTGTTCCGTTTTTAAGACGACAGGCAACCATAATTTTTTCTGGAGCGGGAATTTTGGCAGCTATTATTGGTTTTGCTGCACAGGCAGCAATCTCAAACTTGATCGCAGGCGTGTTTATTGTTATTTTTAAACCTTTTCGAATAGGAGATTATATCAAATTAGACAAAGAACGGGTTGGAATTGTTGTCGATATTACTCTAAGACATACAGTGATTAATACTTTTGAGAATAAGAGATTAATTATTCCAAATTCTATTATTAGTACAGAATCTATTCTAAATCATACCATAGAAGAAAGTAGGGTACTTAGTTTTAATAACCTAAAAATAGGGCTAAATGCGGATATAGATTTGGTAAGGCAAATTATTTTGGAGGAAGCAGAAAAATTAGAGTATTCTACTGTAGATGATGATAATAACGCTGCAGAGGTAAGAGTAATTGATATTTATGAATCCTACATTCATATTAGAGCCTATGTTTGGATTTCTGAACCTTTCAAAGAGTTTAGAATGAAATGCAAACTTAAAGAAAGAGTTCACAAGCGTTTTCTCGAAGAAAATATAGAAATGCCGATTCCAAAACGTAAAGTAATTTCTTGATTATAAAACATCTACTTTACTCGATAACTTTTATAGAAGTCTGTTTATCTTATTAAAATCATGATTGAGTACCTAATTTATTGCGAATATCAACTTACCGAAATCAACTATTGCCAATATCTAGACAGATATAAAATAGAAGATTTTTAATTATCAAAGATGTCTAAATTGGTTTTATAATATATAATTTAAATATGTAAACCATGAAAAATAGTCTAGAGAAATTTAAAAAATTTGAAATAGAAAAGGATAAGCTAAAAGATATTAATGGAGCAAAAACGTGGATTTGTTGGAAGAGTTATATTAAAGGAGATGCAAGAGTTTCTAAATACTCACAAGTAAAAGCTTTTGCATCAAGAGGTTATACTTGTAGGGAAGAAGTGATACGTGCAAAATATATGTATGCACATTAATGATTAGATTTCGGTAAGAGAAAAAATCCAAAGTCTAGTTTTACTTTGGATTTTTTAAATATTTTAACTCTTTATACTATAAGGTAGTAATAAAACGCTATGATTTTTTTACAAATTTGGTTAGAATCACAATATGTTGCCCATTTGCACGACCTTCAATTTGTTCGGCATTATCATGAACTAATGAAATATTTCTAACATGTGTACCGCGTTTGGCGGTAAAATTAGCTCCTTTTACATCAAGATCTTTAATTAAAACAACAGAATCTCCTGCCTGTAATAGTGCACCATTCGCGTCCAAATGTTTGATCGCATCATCTTTATCATCAGCTTCACCAGTGGCATTAGCCCAAGTTGTCATATCTTCATCCAAATAAAGCATATCTAACAAATCTTGTGGCCAACCTTCAGATTTTAAACGATGTAACATTCTCCAGGCCATTACCTGTACAGCAGGAACCTGACTCCACATACTGTCATTCAGACAACGCCAAAAGTTTGGGTCTACCTTTTCAGAGTCCTCTATTTGCTCTACACATGTTTGAGTGATCAAAATATGAGAGTCTAGACCAGTACCAGGTGATTTAGGTACTTCATACACCGTAAGGTTTTCAGTTTCTCCTGATAATTCACATACGGATCCACTTCGTTTATATAATTCTCTTTCTAGACTCATTATAGATGTATTTTATAAAATATTAGGCACAAAAGTTTTTACTAAGCTTTTTTACTTTTTTGCTTTTTACGTAGTTTAAAGTTGACAAACTCAACAAATAAAGAAAATGCAATCGTAAAATACAGATAGCCTTTAGGTATTGTTCCTACTTCACTATCAAATATCTGAAGATGTGATAGGTGAGCAGCTTCTGCAATCAACATAAAACCAATAAGAATTAGAAAAGAAAGGCCTAAGATTTGAACCGAAGGATGTTTGTTTACAAAACGTCCTACGGGATTTGCAAAAATCATCATAATTAACACAGAAATTACAACGGCGATTACCATTATAATTAGAGCATCATTTGGATCTTCACTTAATCCGTTAGTCATTCCGACAGCAGTTAAAATAGAATCAAAAGAAAATACAACATTAATTAAAGTAATTTGCATGATCGCTCTTGATAATGAACTAGAACTTTTTTCCTCGAGCTCTTTTTCTTCTTCACCTTTTTCATCTACTTTTTCATGAATCTCATGAACACTTTTATAAAGTAGAAACATCCCTCCTCCAAATAAAATCAGTGCTTGTCCACTAATACCAGCATTTATCCATGGTAGATTTATATGCCAGAAAGGAGCTTCCATTGCAACCAGTAATGATATTCCGAACAATAATACAATACGCATAACCATTGCCAACAGCAATCCAATATTTGTGGCTTTTTTCTGTTGTTCATCTGGTAGCTTACTAGAAGCTATAGAAATAAAGATGATATTATCTATACCCAAGACAATTTCTAAAAAGGTTAGAGTTAGTAGTGCTACCCATGCATCTGGGGATGTAAAGATTTCGAACATTAGTTTATTTTTTTTACGGTTCCTCGTTGTTTTTTGGTTTCACCTACCAATCCATATTCAAAAGTATAGGTGTTTTTATCAGTATTTAAGATTTTCATGTGTATTGCCTTTTGTTCTGCCATATTCTTGGGATGTAATTTTTGTAAAATATATTCACAATCATTGATCCATCGAATAGTAGAAGTATCTTGCTTTCCTTTAAAAAAATCTACTTCTAAAGTATCATAGCGAATAAAAGTAGTTTTAACAAGTTCGGCATTAAGAAAAGTTTCAAATTCAAAAGTACCTGTATGAAATTGAGCACAGTTTCGTTCTTGTTGATAACAACCGCTTATAATTACAGTAATTAAAAATAAAAAAATAATTTTCTTAATCATGGCCTTAAATCTAAGGACGAAAATAAATCTATTTAGAGAAAATAAAGAATGTGGAGATAAAAAATATTAAGTTTTTTTCATTTCATAAGAATTAAATGTACCGTCTTGATAAAAAATTACTATGCGTTCTATTTTAGCGCCAGAATCAATTGGATTTATTTTTTTTTGATCTACGGCTTTTATAGAAGGTTGATGATTATCATCGATCTTTGCTTGAGAAAACAAATCTTCATCATGATTTGATGTTTTGGCTATAGAAGGTGAAGTAGAAGGAGGGACAGAAATTACATTTTTTGTTTCCGAAACATTTTTGATCTGCGGTTTTATTTGTTTAGGAAATTCTCCTTTGCCATATAGAAGCCATTGCAACTCTACTTCATCATAAGCGTCTACAATTTTCATTACAAAGTCTAAGCTTGGTTTATTACGACCGCTCAATATATGAGAAATAGAAGAGCGACCAACTCCCATATAATCTGCAAAGGCTGCTGCCGATATAGCATAATGATTCATTATTCTTTGAATCCTTTTTCCGAAATCTGAACTGTTTACCATTGTAAACTATTGTTATTAGGTTAAGTGGTTACAAAGGTAAACAATTATAATGAAACTTAGGTGTTACAAATGTGAATAGAGTATTTTGTGATTGAAGTGTTTGTTTAGGTTATTGTTATTAAGTATCTAATTTATAGAATACTAATCAGTTTTTAATTTCAACTTTTTATTTTAAATAACACTTTTTATGAATAAGAACAACTACTTAAAAGACTTGTATACTTCTGTAAACTTAGGATAATTATTAGATGTTTACAATTGCAAATAAACTACGTTTACAAATGTAATAGATGTGTTGGTTTACACTTGTAACTAATCACTTTATTTACTATGATTCTTCAGTAAACAATAGTAATTTCGTGACTTTATAAATGACCCTATTAATGACTATACAAACATTACAAAATTGGTTTACAACATATAAAGAAACTTCTTTACATGGACGTTATATAACTAGAGATGATATTAATCCTCTATTTAACGATATATCCTCTAAGGTTGAAATAGAACAACTAGGAGTATCAGAAAATGATGAACTTATACACTTATTTAAACTAGGATCAGGAGAAAAGAAGCTATTGTTATGGTCACAAATGCACGGTAACGAAAGTACAACTACAAAAGCTGTTTTTGACTTATTAAACTTTTTGAATGATAATTCGAATACACTTGGTACCAAAATTCTTGATGCTTGTACATTATATATTGTACCTATGTTGAATCCTGACGGCGCTCGTGCATATACAAGACCTAATTTTAATTTAGTTGACCTTAATAGAGATGCTCAGAAAAAAACACAAAAAGAAAGTGTTTTATTTGCTAGTTTGGTACAGCGAGTACAGCCTGATTTTGGATTTAACCTTCATGGGCAACGTACAATATTTAGTGTAGGAGAGACAAACGTTCCTGCCACTGTTTCTTTCTTGGCTCCTGCAGGTGATAAGGAACGTACAATTACTCCAGTAAGAAAAATTGCTATGGAAGTTATAGCAAAAATGAATGATGTACTTCAAAATTGTATTCCTAATGGTGTTGGGCGATATGATGATGGTTTTAATATCAATTGTGTGGGAGATACATTGGTTGATATGGGGATTCCTACTATTCTTTTCGAAGCAGGGCATTATCCTAATGATTATAGTAGAGAAATAACTAGAGAATATATATTTTATTCCTTACTAACTTCTATTGATTATATAAGTAATACTGATATAACAGGAGACGGATATAATGAGTATTTTTCGATACCCGAAAATGGCAAGTGTTTTTATGATATCATTATAAGAGATGTAATTTTAAATGATAAAAGCGTCGATATTGCTGTGCAATACAAGGAAGAATTGATAGGAAATAGGGTAGAATTCGTTCCTGAGGTGGCAAAAATTGATAATCTTCAAAAATTTTATGCACATAAAGAGGTTTTAGGTAAAAAAAGAACAATACGGAACGAAAACGTTACAGTAGAGATAGTTCCAAAGACTCGCCTGTTAAAATTTTATCTAGATTCTGAATTATTCTTAATAGAATCAATAAAAAGATGAAATAAAATGTATGAAAACTGTATTTTTCTGCTAAATTTGTAATGTAATTAATCGGGAAAATAATATATAATACTATGGCAAAGTTTAAATTAGACGAAGTAGATCACCAAATTTTAGATATGTTAATCGAAAATACTCGAACACCTTTTACAGATATCGCAAAGAAATTGTTGATTTCTGCAGGTACTGTTCATGTGCGAGTAAAGAAAATGGAAGAAGCGGGTATTATTGAAGGATCTTCATTAACATTGGATTATAAAAAATTAGGGTACTCATTTATTGCTTATGTAGGTATTTATCTTCAAAATACGTCACAAACCAAATTTGTTTTAGAAAGAATAGCTCAAATTCCATATGTTACAGTTGCACATATTACTACTGGAAAGTTTAATATTTTCTGTAAAATTAGAGCACGAGATACTAATCATGCAAAAGACATTATTTTTAAATTGGATGATATAGAGGGTATATACCGTACAGAAACAATGATTTCTCTTGAAGAAAGCCTTAATGATAAAAAACGCTTGATGCATTCTATTTTTCAAGAACTATAAAGGGATATTTTATTAATCTACATTTTAGCCCTTTAAGAGAACCACACTTAAAGGGCTTTTTTGATTAATTCTGTATCACATTAACCAAAAAAAATATAACCACAAACCGCCTAAAACCACCACACAAATGGCTAGAAAACCAAAAATCGAACGTTTTAACGAAAATGTTCTCTCTAAGTACCAAATTTATAATAGTATATTTATAACACTACCGTTTGATACTATTACAAATACAGGAGTTTTATTACCTCTATTTAGCGAAATATGTAGAAAAGGATATGATGAGCATAAAAATCCAACAGAAATTGTTGAGAGTTTTTTTGAATCCTATCAAAATAACCCTTCTGATAAGGCAAAACATGATTTATTATTTCGTTTTATACAGTATATAGAGCGACAAGTAGTATTGTTTGATGCTATCGAAGATGCCGCTTTTCCTATAGTTAATAATATGGATGGACGAGGTACGTTGCGAAGTATTAAAGAAGAGGCTCAGGCAAAAGGTAAACTTGGAGAGCTTAAGGAATATTTGAAACGTTTTAAAATTAGACCTACCTTAACAGCACACCCTACACAGTTCTATCCAGGAACTGTATTAGGAATTATTCATGATCTTGATGCAGCGATTAGAAGTAATAATATTATCAAAATCAAACAATTATTAGCGCAATTGGGTAAAACAGGTTTCTTTAAAAAAGAAAAACCAACGCCATATGATGAAGCTGTAAGTTTAATTTGGTATTTAGAAAATGTATTCTATCATGCAGCAAGCAAAATTTATAATTATGTGCAACAGAATATTTTTGAAGGAGAAGATCTTGATAATGACCTGATTAATTTAGGATTTTGGCCGGGAGGAGACAGAGATGGTAATCCATTTGTAACGACAGAAACAACCCTAAAGGTTGCTAAACGCCTGCGTAGAACTATATTAATCAATTATCACCGAGATATTAGATTGCTTAAGCGTAGAATTACTTTTGGTAATCTTCAAGATAAAATTACGATATTAGAAAGAGCGCTTTATGATAACTTTTATAATGAAAATATAAAGGAACCTTTGTCTCTAGAGATGCTAATGAATGGATTACTAGAAATAAAAAAGGAAGTCATAGAGGAACATCAATCTTTGTTTTTAGAAGATTTACAAGATTTGATCAATAAGGTGAAAATTTTTGGATTTCACTTTGGAACTCTTGATATTAGACAAGATTCAAGAATTCATCACAGTGTCCTTATCAATGTCGTACAAAAGAGTAATGAACTTGGTTTAGGTATATTTTCTGAAAATTATGAGTCTCTTTCAGAAAAAGAACAATTGGCAGAACTATATAAGGTGACCGGAAAAATAGATCCGTCTCTTTTTGAGGATGATATTACTAGGTCTACCATAGAATCTATATACGCGATAAAAGAAATACAACAAAATAATGGTGAACGGGCAGCCAATCGTTATATCATTAGTAATAGTGGAAGTGTATTTAGTGTAATCGAAATTTTTGCATTAATACGTCTTTGTGATTGGGATATACCAACACTGGATATTATTCCTCTTTTTGAAACGATTCCTGATTTAATAGAAGCTCATATAGTGATGGAATCTTTATATACTAATCCGGTATATATGGAACACTTGAAAAGGCGTAATATGAAACAGACAATTATGCTCGGTTTTTCTGACGGAACAAAAGATGGAGGATACCTAATGGCAAATTGGGGGATTTTTAAAGCAAAGGAGATGCTAACAGAAATTTCTAGAAAATATGATATAAAAGTTATGTTTTTTGATGGAAGAGGAGGACCGCCTGCTAGAGGAGGAGGAAATACTAATCAATTTTATGCCTCTTTAGGACCTACAATAGAGGATGAAGAGATTCAATTAACTGTTCAAGGGCAAACAATTAGTTCGAATTTTGGAACATTAGATTCTTGTCAGTATAATCTTGAACAATTATTAGGTGCAGGTGTAGAAAATGAGTTAACCAGTAATAAAAGAAATCTTTTTTCGGCAGAACATAAACATACGATGCAGAAATTGGCCGACATAAGTTATCAAACATATGTTGATTTTAAAAAGCACCCTAAGTTTCTTCCATATTTAGAACATATGAGTACTTTAAAATATTATGGAAAAGCTAATATTGGTAGTCGTCCATCAAAACGTAGTAAAAGTGCTTCTTTAGACTTTGGTGATCTACGTGCTATACCATTTGTAGGTAGCTGGAGTCAATTAAAACAAAATGTTCCAGGTTTTTATGGTGTGGGAACCGCGTTAAAAGTTTTTGAAGATGATGGGAAATTTGACGAAGTTGTTTCTTTATATAATGGTTCGGCCTTTTTTAGAGCATTAATTGGTAATAGTATGATGAGCTTAACAAAGTCTTTCTTTGAGCTTACATCATATATGAAAGAGAATAAAGAGTATGGGAAGTTTTGGGATATCATTCATAATGAGTACTTACTTACCAAAAGATTACTACTAAAACTAACTGGGTATACAGAATTAATGCAAAATGAACCGGCAGGGAAAGCGTCTATTGCTGTAAGAGAAAATATAGTATTGCCATTATTAACGATACAACAATACGCATTAAAGAAAATACAAGAATTAAATATGATTGAAAATGCTGATCCAAATGAGGTAGCTATTTATGAGAAAATGGTTACTAGATCTCTATTTGGAAACATTAATGCTAGTCGTAATTCTGCCTAAAGTATTGTTAAGTTTATGGCAATAAAAATCAGAATCAATACCTTTCAGAAGAGAGTAGTCAATCGTATTAACTTATTAAATTTCTATATATGTCGATTCAATTAGAACAAGGAGAATATAACACTTATTATAGTACATATACTTCTAAAGCAGAGTATGTTAATGTTGTTGAAGGTTTGCAGATTGGTAAAAAGGAATTCGTTGATTTTGTAAATACCATTCCTAAAGAAAAAATGGAATATAGGTATGCCGAAGAAAAATGGACAATTGCCGAAGTATTGCAACATGTCATTGATACAGAGCGTATTTTTGCTTATCGAGCCTTGAGATTTGCTAGAAACGACAAAACGGCAATTTTAGGATTTGAACAAAATGATTATGTTCCAAACTCTAATGCAAATAATCGTTCTGTAGAAGAGCTAGTAAATGATTTTAAAATTACTAGAGATAATTCTATATCATTATTTAATAGTTTTACAGAAGAAATGTTGACTAGAATAGGTGAGGCTAGTGGTAGTCCAATGAGTACTAGGGCAGTTGGATATATTTTGGCAGGACATCAAATACACCATGTAAACATCATAAAAGAACGCTATTTATAGGTTTAACAGCTTATAAATAGTGTTTTTATAATAGAGCAAAATTAATCAACTATTTTACCATCAACCATAACCAATTTACGATCGGCCATATTTGCAAGTTCTTGATTATGAGTTACAATTACAAAGGTTTGTCCAAATTGATCTCTTAGTTTAAAAAATAATTGATGAAGGTTTTCTGCGGCTTCACTATCTAAATTTCCAGAAGGTTCATCAGCATAAACGACCTCTGGGTTATTTATTAAAGCTCTGGCAACAGCTACACGTTGTTGTTCTCCTCCAGATAATTCTGCAGGTTTATGATGATATCTATGAGACAATCCTAAAAAATCTAATATTTCTGAAGCTCTTTTTTCTGCTTCGGCCTTAGGAGTCTTTTTTATATAAGCAGGAATACATACATTTTCAATAGCTGTAAACTCAGGTAATAATTGGTGAAACTGAAAAATAAACCCTAATTGTTCATTTCTAAATTTAGAAAGCTGCTTCTCTGATAGTTTATTGATATCTGTATTATTAATAACCAATTGACTGTTGTTGTTTTTACTAACACGATCTAGTGTACCTAAAATTTGTAATAGAGTCGTTTTTCCAGCACCAGAAGCTCCAACAATAGAAATGATTTCTCCTTTTTTTATATGAAGGTCTACGCCTTTGAGTACGTGTAGATTACCGTAGTTCTTATGGATATTATTTGCTTTGATCATTTACTTTTTCAACTTAATGGAGTGAAAATAATCAATATCATTAGAATCCCCAAGATATTCTGGAATAAGAACATGAAAAACTTAAAATAATAATTTTAAAAGTTCTGGCTTAAAAGTTATAATGTTAAAAAAATACTTGCTATATATGTACTCTCATTTGTAGTGTTTATTTAAAATTGATAAGTGATTTTCTAGAAAGCTTTAATTTAAGTATATGGAAGAAAATAATAAAGAAATTGCGGTGTTGGCAGGAGGATGTTTTTGGTGTACCGAAGCTGTTTTTCAACGTTTAGAAGGAGTATTTAATGTATTACCAGGGTACACTGGGGGTGATATTAAAAATCCAGCATATCGAGAGATAACTACAGGTAAAACTGGACATGCAGAATCAATTAAGATAACATATGATTCTAAAATTATCACTTATACAGAGTTGTTAGAAGTATTTTTTGCAACACATGATCCAACAACATTAAATCAACAAGGAGCCGATCGAGGTACGCATTATAGAAGCGCAATTTTTTATGATAATGAAACTCAGAAGCAAGTTGCAGAAGAGATGATTGCACAATTAACAAATGAAAAAGTATTTAGTGATCCAATTGTAACTGAAGTAGTGAAATTAGATGCATTTTATAATGCAGAAGAGTATCATAAAGACTATTACAATCAAAATTCAAGTCAAGGGTATTGCCAATTTGTAATTAACCCAAAACTTAAAAAATTAAATACTACCTTTAAAAATAAATTGAAAAAAGAAAAATAGAAGTAATTGTTATGCCGTATAAGAATTTTGAGGAATATAATATTAAAGTAACGGAAGAAGTAAAAGAAAAATTTGAATCCATTATTTCAGATTTAGGCGAAGATGTTAGTAGAGAAGGTATTGTTAAAACACCGGAGCGAGCAGCAAAGGCAATGCAATTTTTGACCCAAGGATATCATCAAGATCCTGCTGAAATTCTTAAAAGTGCCATGTTTAAAGAAGATTATGATGATATGGTTATAGTAAAGGATATCGAATTATATTCTTTATGTGAGCACCACATGCTTCCATTCTTTGGAAAAGCACATATAGCATATATCCCAGATGGACATATTGTAGGATTAAGTAAGCTACCAAGAATAGTAGATGTATTTGCTAGGAGATTACAAGTGCAAGAGCGTCTTACTCATGATATTTTAGAATGTATTAATAATACATTAAAACCACAAGGAGTTGCAGTGGTTATCGAGGCGTCTCATATGTGTATGATGATGAGAGGTGTTCAGAAACAAAATTCTGTGACAACCACGTCTGGTTTTAGAGGACAATTTGAAAAAATGGAGACTAGAACAGAATTTTTAAGGTTAATTACTTCTGATCTTAGTTAATTGTTTTTTTTGGAATACTCTTTGCTTTATATTAGTGTGTAAAACCCCAAAAAATAATATAATGGCAAAAGACAAATACAAAAAACTTGGTTTAAGTTTACTTTTTGATGGAATAGGAATGCTCTCCTATATAATTCCGGGTGTGATGGAATTCACTGATGTGGTATGGGCGCCTATTGCTGGATGGTTAATGACCAAAATGTATAAAGGTAACATTGGTAAAGCAGCAGGGGTATTTACCTTAATAGAAGAAGCATTACCAGGTTTTGATGTAATTCCGACATTTACTATTATGTGGGTATACACCTATGTAATCAAAAAAGAAAGTGTAGACGCAATTGAAGTTGATATTACCTAATAAGGTGATGTTTGGAGTAAAATAAGTTTGAAAATTAGTCTTTAATAAAACGAGCGAATCCTAATCGTTTTAGCATCTTTTTTTCAAACTCCCAAAAAAACTTAAATTGCCCAACCAACCAACCTACTATAAGTAGTAATACTTGATAGACAGGAAAAATTATAAATATTCGTAATGGCCAGTATAACCAGCCGTTGGTGGTGTCTTTTAGTATTCCAAAAAATGAAAGTAATGGATCAGATACGCGAGCAGCTGTAGATCCCGTTATGGCAAATGCAATAAATATAGCAATGAGCTCCCATCTATAAGTGACATCCCATTTGTTTTCAAGTACTTTAAATAGTTTTAAAGTTATATACAAAAAAATAACAGATAATATAACTATACTACCTGCATGTAAACCTAGATATAGGTTTTCATTAATATGTACTGATTTTAAAATATATTTACTTAGTACGTGTGATGAAAATAATAAACTTACTAATCCTAGTAGAGGAAACACTAATTGCCAACTAGATTTGATTTCCCAACGTTCCTTAAATTTTTGCATGCGCCAAAAATACAATTAAATATAACGTAAATCAAAATCCTCCTCGAGATCCAACAAAGCGTTGTTTATATCTTCGTTCAAAATATCTAAAATAATTAAAAAGTAGATAATTAACTTCATAACCATAGTGAATGGTTGGATCGTAATTTATTTGTTGTATGTAAATATTAGGGTCGTATTGTAACGGTTGTAATACTCTTTGGTTATACTGTGTTACATAAACTCTATTTCTGTTTTCTAATGATGTTTCAGAAAAGAACCCTCTTGGTTGTTGTGTGGCTAGCCATGCATTAAAACCTGGTTCTATAATCATAATTTCATATTCTAAACTATCATTTGCAATACGCAATGTATCCGAAGCAGTTTCTGTCGAGGACATATTCATATTTCTACTTTGTGTTGTAGAGCAACTATATATAAATAATCCTAGTATTAATATTAAAAGACCATTTTTCATTTGTATTCCATTTCCATTTACTCTAAATATATCTAAAAAAAGAATACACTTGTGTTGTATAAATTATAAATTCCAGAAATTAGTCTGATTTTCTTCGATTTCTTGAGTATCAGTCAGTGTTGTTTCCATGCTATACATTATAAATTCGGTAAAACGATTCGTTGCAAATTGCGAATTATTTCCATTAGAATACAATAACCCAAAGCCATTGGTTGCAGTGCAGGGACCGTTAGTATAATTACCTGTTCTAATAATACTACCATTTTTTCTAATGGTTTGAACTACATTGGCTCGAATAAATGATAGTTGTTGCCATTCATCATTTGTATTTGATGTACTACGAACCCCATCACAACACCAGCCAGAGTCAAAATATATAGTGTTGTCGGACCAATTTACATGAGCAGACCAACGGTTAGGGTTGTTTCCTGGTTCTCGAGTACCAAAAGTAAATTGACTTTTGCGTGTACTATAGATAACTGTAAGTACAGAACCATTTACCCCTGCATTTGTGAGGGTTTGAATGCTTGTGTTGATATCTAATCGATCATTAACACCATCACCAACAAAATATGGGAGTAGGGGATCTGTTATGAATTGAGGTTGAAAAGCATTGGTATTTTGTATTGCATTTCTTCCTAGACCACTTTGATCATACCAAGTAACGACATATACATTTGCGGCACCACGCCAATTATCTATGGCTATAACATCAACAATATCATTATCTGACCAACCAAAATCTGATTCGGCATTATCACTATCTCGTCTTAGACGTACAAGGGGACCATTGTAATCAGATTCTAATACACGAAAGGATAAGGCAAAACTTATATTGTTCAATTTTTCATCCAAAATATGAGAAGGTCTCATTGTTGGAAAGTTATTATGTTGCGAAATTTGTCCGAAACTTAAGTATGAAAAAAGTATAGATATGTAGAGTGCAAGTTTTTTCATGAGCTTTAGTTTACTTTTAGGTCACCAGTTACATGAAAGATATTGTTGGCCGTACAAACAATACCAGCTCCAGCATCCAATCCTGCTGTTCTAAATCTGTTTAATCTGTTTCTTATAGTAACACCACCTGCTCCTGATATGGTAACTTTTCCGGCTCCAATTTGGTAAATACTCACATTAAAACCTATATCAAGTCCAGCAGGAATAGTTAATGTAATATCTGTACTACTATTAAATGTTAGAATATTCCCATTATCTGCTGCAACAAGAGTGTAATTTCCAGTTTTCGGAAACACAGAAGGAGCTGTTAATAGTTCTTTCCATTCTGTACCATTAAATTTATATGCTTTTTTTCTATCCGTATCAAATACAAGTGCACCTTCTTGAATAGTTGCAGTGGGTATTGCATTTATATCTGTTGTGGTTGCTCCTGGTAAGCTTAGTAAACTTTCATTATCGATTTGAGCAATAGCATTTGTAGTATATAATAGTATTAAAATTACCAATAATAAGTTCCTCATAGAAGCATATATTTTTAAAATAAAAGCTTCCTAAATTTAAAAACATTAGGAAGCTCTGTATGTAATGAAAAGTTAATTATTTTCCGAATAATCCACCAAGAAGACCTCCTAATCCTCCTTTTTTATTTCCTCCGCCTAATACCATTCCGGCAACATCATCAAGGATACTACCATCTCCATCTGCATCAAGGAATGATTCAATTAGAGTTTGTTCTTTAGAGCCGCTACCACCACCTAGCATTCCGCCTAATAAGTTATTTAGACCACTTGCATCTGATACATTGTTTTGTGAAGCTTGTTTTCCTAGTACTCCCATTAATATTGGAGCAGCTACTTTAAGAATTTGAGCAATAGAACCAGCGTCTATACCTGATTTTTGACTTAAAGCGTTTTCTACAGCAGGTTGTTTATTACCTAGAATATGACCTAATATTCCAGCGCCATCATTAGTTACATTTTCTTCAACACCACCTTCAAATAATCCTCCTAAGTTATCTAAGATTCCTCCAGAGTGTTTTCCAGATAATGCTCCTAAGATTCCTGAAGCACCTTCGGGAGTAGATGCATTACGTTGCATAGCTCCCATTAATACAGGTATAGCCATACTAAGTACGCTTCCTGTTTTATCAGCTGATTGCCCCGTTTGGTTACTTACACCGTTAATAATTTGTTGCCCCATTGGGCTATTTAAAAGATCTAAAATTCCAGACATGATTATATTTTTAATTATATGAATCTAAATTTACGTTTTTTATTTCTAAAATAATTGATGAAGAGTTGCTTTATTTAATCAAATAATAGACGAAAGGACAATTTTATCGATATATTGATCTTTTTAAAAACACAAGACCCTTTTAACTTAGATTAAAAGGGTCTTGTGTTTTTTAATTCTTATTGATAAAGAAGAGAAGGAGTTGTTATTTAAGTATGGTAATAATTTGACTTGCTAGTTCATCTCCAATTCTATCCTGTGCTTCTTTAGTAGCAGCTCCTATATGCGGTGTTAATGATACTTTAGAATTCATTAATACTTTTATCGCTGGAGTTGGTTCATCTTCAAAAACATCGAGACCGGCAAAGCTTAATTTTTCATTTTCTAAGGCTTCAATTAATGCAACTTCATCTACAACACCACCTCGTGCAGCATTAATAATACCAGCACCCGGTTTCATTAATTCAATTTCAGAGGCACCAATAACATATTCTTTTTGCGCAGGTACATGTAAGGTGAAGAAATCAGAGTTTTTAAGTACTTCCTCTTTTGATATTGTTTTAATATCAAAAGTTAAGGATTGCCCATCAAAAAACTCTAACGGTATCTGTACTTCGTCTATAAATGGATCAAATGCAAGTACTTTCATTCCTGCTCCAATGGCAATTTTCGCTGTTGCTTGTCCTATACGACCAATACCTATAATCCCAAGTGTTTTACCTCTTAGCTCTGTTCCATTTGCATAGGCCTTTTTTAGGTTTTTAAATTTACTATCTCCTTCGAGTGGCATGTTTCTATTTGCGTCATGTAAAAATCGAACACCACTATATAAATGAGCAAAAACTAATTCTGCAACCGAACCTGATGAAGCAGCGGGTGTATTGATTACATGTAAACCTTTTTCTTTGGCATAAGCAACATCGATGTTATCCATTCCAACACCACCGCGACCAATTACCTTAAGAGAAGGACAGTTATCAATAATATCGGTTCTTACTTTTGTGGCACTGCGTACTAATAATACCGAAATTTCATTTTCATTTATAAAATTTGCTAATTGGTTTTGAGCTACAGTTGTAGTTAATACTTCAAAACCAGATTTTTCTAATGCGTCAATTCCACTTTGTGATACTCCGTCATTGGCTAATACTTTCATAAAATCATTTTTGAATCATTTCCAAATAATTTGGAAAATAGTTATTGTTTGGATAAATATTATAAGGTATGTTAGGCTTTTCGTTCGAGATCTCCCATTACATCAACTAAAACGGCTACACTTTCTATAGAAAGTGCATTATACATGCTAGCTCTATATCCTCCAACTGTTCTATGACCATTTAAACCATTAATACCAGCTTCTTTCCACATAGCATCAAATGTTTCCTTAAGATCTTCATTTAGTAGTGTAAATGTTGCGTTCATTATAGATCTATCTTCTTCAACTGTAAATCCTTGAAATAATGGATTTAGATCAATTTCAGAATACAGTAACTTAGCTTTTTTCTCATTTATTTCTTCTATAGCACTAATACCACCTAGCTTTTTAAGCCATCTTAAGGTTAACATACAGGTATATACAGAGAATACGGGTGGTGTATTGAACATACTAGCTTTATTAATGTGTAATTGATAATCTAGCATAGAAGGAATTTGTCTTTCTACTTTTCCTAGAATATCTTCTTTTACAACTACTAATGTTGTTCCTGCGGCTCCCATATTTTTTTGAGCTCCAGCATATATTAGATCAAATTTTGAAAAGTCTAGTTGACGAGAAAATATATCACTACTCATATCACATACTAATGGACCATCTGCAATTGGAAAATCATTAATTTGTGTTCCAAAAATAGTATTATTACTTGTGCAATGAATATAATCAAGCCCTTTGGGTATTTTATAACCTTTTGGGATATGATTATAGTTCGCTTTTTTTGAAGAGGCTATTTCTACAACATCTCCAAAAAGAGCAGCTTCTTTAATAGATTTATCGCTCCAATTACCTGTGTTAATATATCCAGCTTTGGTTTGTAGTAGATTATATGCTGTCATTAAAAACTGAGTACTTGCACCACCTTGAAGGAATAAAGCTTTATATCCTTTACCTTCTAATCCTAATAATTCTAGGGCTAGAGATCGGGCTTCCTCCATAATGTCTACAAAATCTTTACTACGATGTGAAATTTCAATAATGGATAGGCCAGAATTATTATAATCTACGACAGCTCTAGAAGCTTCTTTAAATACGTCTTGTGGTAAAATACAAGGACCAGCGCTAAAATTATGCTTTTTCATATCATGCAAATATTTATTGTTTTTAATAATTACTTTTTCTTATCAATCAATGATACTTTTGGAAACATAATATACATAACCAAAAGTATGTGCTCTATTATTGCTCATTTTTGGGGACTCTAAATAACAAAGCAGGAATATCGCAAAGGTGCTAATAATCTGGTACAAATACGGTGTTAAAATGATAAATAATTTACCAATTTTTTGTCAAAAATTCAATTGTATCGATATCGTCAGCATAATCAGAAAGCGTTGGATTTTGTGTATTTCCAAACTTTACCGAAGATTTAGAAAAGTCATCACTTACAGTACATTGAATCTTATCTTTATCTCCTATAAGTTTTTGATTTAATTCATCTATAGATTCATAGGTTTCATAAAAAAGTGTTGCGATAGGAGAGGAGTAACTTTGATCTTCTTTAAGCATTAAAAAGCCATTTTCGAGTAATTTATAGTTACTCATCAAATAAACTGCTTTATTATAATCATAGTTATTAGCATATTTTGCGCTATCCATAATAGTGTTATATGGATACATACTTTTGAAAAATAAATCAAAATCATATGTTTTTGGTACCATCAATTTTGAAACGTTTCGACATCCTAATCCATAATACCTAAATATATCTTTGCCTAATAGTTCTAATTGTTCTTTGGTTTCATTTCCAGATAAAATAGCTACAGAGTTTCTGTTTTTACGTATAATGTTAGGAACTTTTCCAAAATAGTACTCAAAGTATCGAGCAGTATTATTGCTACCTGTAGCAATTACTGCGTCAAAATCCTTAAATTTTTCTGTTGTAAATGTGATATAGTTTTTAAACCTAGGTTCTATAGTAATAAGGTATGATGCTAAAAAAGGTAATAATTGGTTGTCGTTAGAGGATTGTTTTACAAGTACATGATGTCCGCAAATTAGTACAGAAAGAAAGTCATGAAACCCTACTAACGGAATATTTCCTGCCATAACAACTCCAACAACCTTAGGTTCTACTTGTTCTATGGTATACGAAGATATCCAATCCTGTAAATTCTTTTCGGTTAACGCATTGCTCCATTGTTCAATTGAAAAAATGACATTCTCTTTGGTAAACCATCCATTATAATGTACTGCACTATTAATTTTGTGAGTCATTTCACTAAAAAAATCTTGAGTACCCGATTCGGGTTTAATCACCTCAAAATCAGTGTTTTTGAATTGGTTTAAGAACTCTCCAAGTATAGAAAATGCTTTTATACGATCATTTAATAACATCCTTTTTTGTTTATCAGTAGTTTACACGCTATTTTTGTGGTGCAAATTTAGAATAAAAAAAAGCTATGGCAATTATAATAACAGACGAATGTATAAACTGTGGTGCTTGTGAACCAGAATGCCCAAACACTGCAATTTATGAAGGTGCTGATGATTGGAGATATTCTGACGGAACTGATTTAGAAGGAGATGTAGTTTTACCTGGTGGTAAAAATGTAAATGCAGATGAAGCTCAAGAACCAGTTAGTGATGAAGTATACTATATAGTACCCGATAAATGTACAGAATGTAAAGGTTTTCATGAAGAACCACAATGTGCGGCTGTATGCCCAGTGGATTGTTGTGTTCCTGATGAAGATATTGTAGAAACAGAAGAATTCTTATTAGAGAAGCAAGCGTTTATGCATAAATAAGGATAAAACTTACATATCAGTACGTATAAAAAGCCTGTTATATAACAGGCTTTTTATACGTACTAGATTAAAATTTAGTATTTTCGTTTCATCATATTTTAAATCTAATTACTATGAAAAAAATAATATTATTAGTCTTATTTATAACAGTTGCTACTTCTTCTTATGGTCAATATCGTTGGGAAGTTTCTGGAGGGGCCACTTTTTCAAAATTAAACCTTGATAATATTGAAACAACCGGAGGAACTGGTTTTTTTGTGAATGCAGGATATGGTTATTTAATGGGAGTAAGAGCTAGAACAAGTATTGTTTTTTCTTTAGATCTTTTACAACGTAAAAGTGAAATTTCTGATATTACATCAAATAGTGATGCAGGTACTGTGTATGTAAAAGGGCAGGAAATAAGCACTTTACAAGTAGGTTTTACTCCAAAATTTAGATACTTGACAGGTGATGGTAAAGATAGATTTAGAGGTTTTATAAATGTAGGTCCATCATTTAGAGTGAATACTAGTTTTGAAGTAGGAGGAGTAGAACTAGAAGATAAAGCTTATGAAAAATTAGTTATTGGTGGTGTATATGGTATCGGTTTTTCTCAAATGATAGGTGAAATGTTTGATATAATGGGAGAAGTTGGTGCAATGAATGATTTTGTAGATAATTTTGTAGATAGTGAGAGTAAATTTTTTGATGTCTATGCTAGAGTAGGTGTACGATTTAGAATTTATGATGCAAGAAGATAAAATATAAAACTTATAATGAATATTAAATCCCGCATTTGCGGGATTTCTTTTTTAATACATATTTGAATTAATGATAACTATAAAAAACAACGTATTACAAAAACTGATTTTTGAGTATTTTAATATATCTAATTAAAGGGAATAGGTATTATGTAACCGGATCTATCGATTTAAAAAGAAAAACTCGTTAAGTAACCTTAAAAGGTTGTTTAACGAGTTCTGTAGTTTTTATATTTTAGTGTAGATTACTCTAAAAATTAGCAAGAGCATCTCTGTATTCTTTCAAATCAGCAATATTAGTTCTGTTCGTTAATTTTTTTGTTAGAGAAATCATGTATTTAAGACTTTCTACAGGATCTTTAACTACAGTATTACTGTCTGATATAGAAATTGCTTCTCCTTCTGTAGATTCTTCTACAGGTTCGTCATCAGGAATAGGGATCAAAAATGAATTATTACTCTCTATATGCTCATATGTATACCTAAGTACTTTTACTACCAAAGGTATTTGCTCTTCTAGCGCATATGTTCTTAGGGCTTTTAGATCTTCTATTAATGTATCTGTGTTAATTCCTGTTGCATCAAGATCTACAAGAATTTTATCGATTAATTTTATTGCTTTTTTATTTTCCAAAAGGATAAAGTTATGTGGGTGATTAACTACTAATATTTGCAAATTTATATTTTTCCTGAATTATTGAAATCAATTCTTGATATAAATTTACTTTTTATGCCTTTTTTTTTATTTAGGATTATTTAACAGTATGGATATTTTTATCTTAATTAATTGTTTTACAGGTATTTACGTGTGTTTACTTCAATTAATGCTACTATTCCGGCTAAAGTTTGAGGTAAAACCGTAACCGCATATGTGACAATCCTCTTTATCTTTGACATGTATTCCAATTACAATTTTTCCCTTACTTTTTTTGTTTTCCCCAACACTTACCTCCTTATTCTAAGGAGGTAAGTTCTTCTTATAGCAATACTAATTACATAATGTTGTATTTATATTTAATAAAAAGTATTGATTTGTAGTTGATTACATCTAAAAAGGGGTATTTACCCCTGTAATTCTAGTCAAAATCCCCTCATTATCTATTGTTGTGATCCATACCTTTGGCGTATAACACATCACACAAACAAATCAAAATTATATGAAACGGCTTTTATTACCCCTAGTTCTTATTGCTTTTGCTGTTATATGTCTGGGGATTGTACATATTGACAATGTAAATGAGATCAATTCACAATCAGATAAATTAAGAAAAAAGCATCAAAAGTATACTATAGAAAATCAAACAAATAATACAGGAGGAGGAGCTACTACCTTACCTAAATGAACGGCAAAAAAAGATTCGATTTATACTACTTCTGATCAATAAACAGTGCTCGAAGTTCTGGGGTTGGAATCATGCAACTTTCTTTTTTACCAAACCACTTATACCTATTTTTGGCAATAATATCATAAAACCAATCTCTAAAGAAAGCTGGTAAAATGAGAAAAATAGCAAGTATAGGATATATACCTGATAGTTTCTTTACAATATTTAAAACAGCTGTAGACTTATAATAATAAGCCTTTTTAGGTTCTATAAGAAGTATAGAGTCAAGTTTTGAAGAATCGATTCCTCTTTCGGCTATTAACTGTTTGCCAATAGCACTTTGTAATGATGCATATCTAAATGTATCATTCTTATCATGAGTTATGATAAAATTGATCGTATTGTTGCACATATTGCAAACTCCATCAAATAGTATGATTTTTTTTCCTTCTATCATTACAATACAAAGATAATGAAATATGTATTGAAAACTTAACCTTACTTGATCTGGTCATTCCTTTTATTAAAAAATTAAGAAATGGGTTTTGGCGTTCGAGCAGGCTATTCATTATATCTTTTGTCTGTAAATATACTCGACTTAAAATTGTTTAATTTATAACTATACCTATCATGTTGTTATAGTTTATAATTAAGACAAAAGGATGTCATTTCTATCCTTAACGCAAAAAAAGATTTTTATCTGTTACTCATTCAAAGAGTCACTTCACTCATTATAGGTTGGTATCATTTGTAATAGCTTATAGTTTTAACTCATAATTTTAAACTATCAATTATGAGACTATCATACTTCTTATTTATAATACTTCTTACTACTGGAACGGTAAATGCGCAACAAATTTCAATTCAAGGGACAGTAACCGATAATATGGGTTTACCACTTCCAGGGGTTAATGTGTTGATAAAAAACTCTATTGTAGATACTCAAACAGATTTTGAGGGTAACTATAGTATATCAGCAAATATAGGTGATGTGCTTTGGTTTTTATATGTAGGTTATACATCTCAAGAAGTAACCATACAATCTAATTCAAAAATAATAAATGTTAGCTTAGAGCCAGATACATCAGAATTAGAAGAAGTAGTTGTTACTGCAATGGGTATAAAAAGGGAAAAAAAAGCATTAGGATATGCTGTTAGTAAAGTTAGTTCTTCAGCGTTGATCACAACAAGATCATACCAAAGAGTAAGTAGATTAGAGGGGAGAAAGTCAAGGAGAAAGCGATCGAAAGAAAAACATTCTAATAAAAATATGAATCAAATAAATATCGATGTTACTCAAGAACCTTTGTATATAGTTGATGGTATATCAGTTGACGCAAAAGATGTTGCCATTGTTAAAGCAATAAATCCTAATAAAATTTCAAAGAAAGAAATACTTAAAGAGCGTAAAGCAAAAAGGATTTATGGTAATAAAGCAAAATATGGTTGTATTGTGATTACTACCAAATCAGGAAACTATACAGTAAAAGATGATGAATCATACAAAGAAATTGTAGAAAATGATTTTAAGCGAGTTCATACAGCTCCTCTTTCGACATTTTCTATAGATGTAGATAAAGCATCTTATAGTAATATTCGTAGAATGATTAATAACGGAGATAAAATACCTGCAGATGCGGTTAAAATAGAAGAAATGATCAACTATTTTGACTATGCGTATAAACAACCTACAGGAAAACACCCTTTTGCAATTCATACAGGTTATGTAGCCACACCATGGAATAAAAAAACCCAATTGGTTAAAATAGGATTAAAAGGAAAAGAAGTACCAAATGATAAAATACCTCCCTCTAACTTAGTGTTTTTGATCGATGTATCGGGATCTATGGGAAATCATAATAAATTACCATTGTTAAAAAAGGCTTTTAAACTCTTGGTAAATCAATTGCGAGAAAAAGATAAGATTTCTATAGTAGTGTATGCAGGAGCAGCAGGTGTAGTATTAGAGTCTACATCTGGAGCTAACAAACAAAAAATAAACGAAGCACTACAGCGTCTCGAAGCAGGAGGTTCTACAGCAGGTGGAGAAGGTATAGAGTTGGCATATCAAATAGCTAAAAAGAACTTTATAAAAAATGGTAATAATAGAGTAATTCTTGCAACAGATGGAGATTTTAATGTTGGTATGAGTAGTGATAATGATATGAAGAAACTAATCAAAGAAAAACGTAACTCGGGAGTGTTTTTAACTTGTCTTGGTTTTGGTATGGGTAATTATAAAGATAGTAAACTAGAAATATTAGCAGACACAGGAAATGGTAATCATGCATATATAGATACCATGCAAGAAGCTCAAAGAATATTAGGTAAAGAATTTGGAGGTACGCTATACACCATAGCAAAAGATGTAAAAATACAAGTAGAGTTTAATCCTAAAAAAGTACAGGCATATCGTTTAATAGGTTATGAAAATAGACTTTTAGAAGATCAAGATTTTGTAGATGATACAAAAGATGCAGGAGAACTAGGTAGTGGTCATACTGTAACAGCATTGTATGAAATTATACCTGTTGGAGTAAAAAGTGAATACATAAACGATACTTCTAATTTAAAATATACAAATACGATAAGTGATAAAAAATATAATGATGAATTATTAACAGTGAAATTTAGGTATAAAAAACCACAAGGACATAAAAGTATAGAAATGACACATATCTTGAATACGAATGATGTTATAATAGCTTCTCAGGATCTTAATTTTGCTGCCTCTGTAGCATGGTTTGCTATGAAACTTAGAGATTCTAAATATGTTAAAAATAAAAAGCTTGATGCTATTATTTCTTTAGCTCAATCAAGCAAAGGTAAAGATGATCAGGGGTATCGTTCAGAATTTATACGATTAATGAATAGTTATCAAGGATTATAAGATTATATGTGTGTGTTGGGTTTTGAAAAAGAGGAGGTTATAGTTGTATCTATCTCCGCTTTTTTATATAGCCTATAGAATCAGGATTATAACTTTTATATAAGGTATCATATTAAAGTAGATCAATTTTTTGTGCTATACTTACTTATTATTATATTTGAAGAAAGCCCCTAAAAACATGAAGAGATTTAACTATTTTTTTTTCATTACTATTGCTTTAGTGATAATATCTTGCACAAAAAATGATGACTTTAATCAGACACAAGAAATAGATGTTGACCAACCAGAAAATGTAATTACAACCCCATGTGATTTTGATTTATCATCGGTTACAGAAAATGAAACCATAGTCATCGATTGTCTTTTAGATTTAAAAGGAGAAACAATTACTTTACCACCCAATGTTAATTTCGAATTTAAAGGAGGTGATATAATTAATGGAGCTCTAGTGTTTTCTGGAGGCACCATAGACGGTAGACTATTAAGCTATAGATTAGAGGTTAAAGGAGATGTAACTCTTATAGATACTACATTTAAATTTTATGCAGTTCGCTGGGAAATTACAGAAGGAAATACTATCTCAGAGATTGCTTTGCAAAATACAGCAATACTCGAAAAAGTCATGTTTATGACTAGTGAATTAGGAGCTACAACTTTTAATATAAATAAACTAGATGCTTTTTTTGAAGTAACAAAAGTTACTAGCACAACATCAAATCAAAATTATTATCCTTCGTTAGAGGCTGTTAATATTCCGTCTAATTTTAACCTAAAAATGACAGAGAATACACATCTGCGTATATTTCCGGGTGGAGAACATAATTTAGAAGGTGGTGCTATTCTTGCAGTAAGAGATGCATCTAATATTACTGTTAGTGGTGGTAATTTACATGGGGACCGAGATCAACGAACATTTTCGCCCAACGATATTGGTTTAGAAGGTAGTCACTTATTTATTATTCATTCTGGAAAAAATGTTACGATAGATGGTGTTAACTTTGAAGATGGGTCAGTTGGTACTTTTACAATACATTCTTTTGGTTTTTCATATAATCCAGATTATAATCCATCTCAGAATATCACGATTAAAAATTGTATCATAAAAAATTCAAGAAGAATGGCTGTTAATTTAACAGATGGTCGAGATATTATAATCGAAGGTAATACCTTTATCGATGCTGGACAACCTTCTGCTAATACAGATGGAGGAGAAGTTGGCTATGCTATTAACATAGAACCAGAAAGGTTTAGAAATGATGAAGGAGTACTTGTCGAAAGGCAAAGAGTATTTGATGTGCTTATTAAAGGAAATACAGAAAGTGGTAGTAGAGGAGGGTTTCTTACATTAACTATTGGACAAGATATTACAGTAGAAGCAAATAATATAGGTACTCGAGTAGTACAATCTTATGTTTCTGGAGTAAAAATTATTAAAAATAAGTTCAAAGCAGTAGGAGATGCAGTAGAAAGCTGGGCCGTTTTTGCCGCTGCACATGGCGAAACAGTTTTTAATAATGAAATAGCAGATAATACTATAGAAGGTTATTCTCTAGGGATTGTAGCAGGATCAGATGATAGCTATATACATAATAATACAATTACAAATTGTAAAGCAGGAATTCAATTAAGTAAAGCAAATAATACTCGTATTTATAATAACACCATTACAGCTACAAATAATGGAATACAAGCAACTAATACATCTAATACAGATGTTGAGTTAAAAGGAAACACAGTTACATCTGGTGGTTTTCATGTTTATTTTGCTCAAATGAATTTTAAAGATGGAGAAGAAAATAATAAAGTTACTTTAGATGGAAATACATTTTTAGGAAATAGAAAAGTAACACTCTCTAATACAAACGGAATTACATTTATTAATAATGAAGTTATTGGGGGTGTAGAAATAGGAAATATTAAAAATATCGAGGTCTCATCAAATGTTATTAAACCAAATGAAAGTGATGGTATTCGCCTATTTGATACTCATTCTAATTTAAACATTACTAATAATACAGTTTATGAACCAAGTGGTGCAGCCCAATATGTATGTATTAATAATAGCTCTACTACTCCAGGAGGAGTAACATTAACGAGTAATAACTGTAATTAAATTTTTATAACCAATCAATATACAAGAGATGCTAGAAGTATAACTACTAGTGTATCACTTATTAATTTTTGTTGGAATAATTCCAAAATGTGGGAATAATTCCAATGTCTCATTTTTTTGTAGTAGTTTTGTAGTCTTAAAATAGTAGAATGCAAAACCAACTATATACTGTAATTGATGTTGAAACTACCGGAAAAGGTATTCTAGGAAATAGAATAACCGAAATTTGTATTGTAAAACTACAGGGTAATACAATCATTGATAAATTTACTTCTCTAGTTAATCCCGAACAACAAATACCGCCTTTTATAACGGGGCTTACGGGTATAGATGATGATATGGTAAGAGATGCACCTAAATTTGAGGAGGTTGCAGATCGTATTATAGAAATTACTACAGAATCTATTTTTGTAGCTCATAATGTTAATTTCGATTATAATGTAATTAGAGAAGAATTTAAAAGAATAGGAGTAGCATTCACTCGCAAAAAATTATGTACAGTAAGGCTTTCAAGAAAGCTAATTCCTGGATTGTTTTCATATAGCTTAGGAAAACTTTGTTCATCTCTTAATATTAAACTAAATGATCGACATCGTGCAGAAGGAGATACTGATGCTACAGTAATTTTGTTTCAACGAATTTTAACGCTTGATCCAGAATTTATAGTCATAAATTCTTTTTTGAATGCTCGTTCAAAACAAGCTACACTTCCTCCTCATCTTGATGTAGAAATTATAGATAAGCTACCAGAAAAAACAGGAATTTATCTATTTAAAGATAAAAAAGGAGTGGTTATTTATGTAGGTAAGGCAAAAAATATTAAGCAACGAGTACTTAGCCATTTTTATGACAAAAAAAATAAAGAATATGATTTAGGTCAAAATACATATACTATAGAAAGTGAAATTACTGGTAATGAGTTAATAGCATTATTAGTAGAAGCAGAAAAAATTCAAAAGTATTATCCCAAATATAACAAAGCTCAGAAAAAAGTAATAACTCCTTATAAAATAGCACAATACACTAATAGAAAAGGAGTAACACAACTTGTTATTGATAAATTAAAAAATACAAATTATTCATTAGAGATTTTTTATAGAAAATCTGACGCAATAGAACAATTAGAACAATTATGTTTTGACCATCAATTATGTCCTAGGTACTGTAGTTTACAGAATAGTACAGGACATTGTTCACATTATAAAATTAAAAACTGTAATGGTATTTGTCAAAATAAAGAATCAGTAGCACTGTATAATATAAGGGTACAACAAGCATTAATATCGCTAACAAAACAAAATGAAACTTATATCATAAAAGAAAAAGGAAGAACCGTAGACGAGCATAGTTTTATTATGATACAAAATGGGGTTTATAAAGGGTTTGGATATATTCATGAAAGAGAACAAGTATCTCATTTTGATGATTTTGAACCTTTTATGATAACGCAACAAAACACATATCATACTACTAAAATTATAAAAAGCTATTTACGTAAAAAGGGAGAATGTAATAATATATATATGTAAAAAGAATACTTATGAATACAGCAATTGTTCATTTTGATTTAGACACATTTTTTGTCTCTTGTGAACGCCTTCTGGATAGTAGGTTAAATAATAAACCTGTTATTGTAGGCGGTACTGGAGATCGGGGAGTAGTCAGTGCAGCAAGCTATGAAACTAGAGCTTATGGTGTTCACTCAGGGATGCCAATGAAAATGGCAAGACAGCTTTGTCCACATGCAGTTTATATACGAGGTAATGCAGGTACATATACAAAGTTTTCAAAACAAGTTACAGAAATTTTGCAAAGTGAAGTCCCTGTTTTAGAAAAAGCCAGTGTAGATGAGTTTTATGCCGATCTTACAGGAATGGATCGTTTTTTTGGGTGCTATAAATTTGCTTTAGAATTACGAAATAAAATTATTAGGGAGTCTGGGTTACCAATATCTTTTGGTCTTTCTGTTAACAAAACAGTATCAAAAGTTGCGACTAATGAAGCCAAACCAAATAATCAGTTAAAAATTGATACAGGTTATGAAAAAGCATTTTTGGCGCCATTATCAATAAAAAGAATACCAATGGTAGGAGAAAAAACCTATCGAACCTTTTGTAATATGGGAATAAAGGATGTGCATACAGTACAACAAATGCCTGTTGAGATGATGACTTCTGTGTTTGGAAAAAATGGCCGTGTTATTTGGCAACGAGCAAACGGTATTGATCATACTCCTATTATAGAATATCATGAACGAAAATCTATTTCTAGTGAACGTACTTATGGGCAAGATACAACCAATAACACTACGCTTAGCACTACAATTAGAGCAATGGCAGAAAACTTGGCTTTCCAATTACGAAGAGGTGGAAAATTAACATCATGTGTAACAGTAAAAATTCGTTATTCTGATTTTCAAACCTATTCTAAGCAATTAAAAATACCATACACATCGGCAGACCATCATTTGATACCCGTAGTAATGCAACTTTTTGAAAACCTATTTAGTAGAAGATTATTGATACGGTTAGTAGGAGTAAGATATAGTAGTTTAACTACAGGTACATATCAAATTAACTTATTTGATGATGAAAAGAAAACGGTGAATTTATATAAAGCGATGGATACAATACGTATGAGATATGGAGATAGAAGTATAATGCGAGCAGCTACATTGGGGGATGGAGCTCGCACTATTGGTAATTTTATCAATCCTTTTAATGGAGAACCACCTATTGTTCTAGCGCATAGAACTCAATAGATAATTATTATATAAGGGAAAATATGTATTTGAATAATCATTCATATTATAGTTTGCGATATGGAACAATATCAGAGATTGAGTTGTTAGAAATGGCTCAAAAGAATGGAAGTAGTTATTTCCCTCTTACTGACATTAATAATACCTCAGGGTGCTTAAATTTTATAAGAAAAGCTCCTTCATATGGTGTTAAACCGATTGTGGGAATTGATTTTAGGAATGATGCGCAACAATGCTATGTTTGTTTAGCCCAAAATAATAAAGGGTTCCTTGAGTTAAATAGGTTTCTTTCTAAGCATTTACATCAAGAAGGCACTTTCCCTAACGAGGCTCCGTCTTTTAAAAATTGCTTTGTTATATACCCTTTTGAGAAATTATTAGCTTTGGATAAAGTTACTTTTTTAGAAAATGAATTTATAGGTATATCATTAGCAGATGTTAATAAATTACATTTCTCAAAATTGAGTGAGTTTACTAATAAACTAGTGGTGCTTCAACCAGTTACTTTTCGTAATAAATGTGATTTCAATACGCATAGACTCTTAAGAGCTATAGATACTAATTTACTTTTAAGTAAACTTCCCGAATCGCAACAAGGTAACCTAGAACATAAAATGTATGCTGTAGATACGATAAAAAAAGCTTTTGTAAATTATCCTCATATTCTTGATAATACAAAGCATTTATTGAAACAGTGCAGTATTGAGTTTGGTTTTTTGAAAGATAGAAAAAATGAAAACCTAAAATCCGTATATAATAGTACAGAAATAGACTATCAAAAATTGGTTGAATTGTGTAAACAAGGGTTGCCAATGCGTTATGAAATAGTAACAGATGCTATAAAGCAACGTTTAGAAAAAGAACTATCATTGATTAAGCAACAAAACTTTGTAAGTTTCTTTTTAATTAATTGGAAAATCATTCAGTATGCAAAATCTAAGGATTACTATCATGTGGGTAGAGGAAGTGGAGCTAATAGTATTGTTGCATACTTATTAGAGATAACAGATGTAGATCCAATAGAATTAGATTTATATTTTGAGCGGTTTATGAATCTGTATCGTGCTAGCCCTCCTGATTTTGATATCGATTTTTCTTCTTGGGATAGAGAAGATGTAACTCGTTTTATTTTTGAAACTTTTGGTGAGCATGGTCAAGCAGCATTATTAGGAGCATATGTGACATTTAAGCATAGTGGAGCAGTACGTGAATTAGGAAAAGTATTTGGGCTCCCAAAACATGAAATAGATAAGTTAAGTGATGGTAAATATGATCCTAAGCAATTAGATGAACTTTCGATATTAGTGCTTAAGTATGCTAAATACTTAGACGGTAGACCAAATTATATCAGTATTCATGCTGCTGGGATTCTTATTTCAGAAAAACCAATTCATTATTTTTCTGCAACTCACTTACCACCAAAAGGATTCCCTACGGTGCAATTTGATATGCATATTGCAGAAGATGTAGGGTTATATAAATTTGATATTTTAGGACAGCGTGGGTTAGGTAAAATAAAAGATGCGATAGCTATTATAAAAGAAAATCATCCCAATGTTACTTTGCCAAATATTCATAATGCAAAGCCTTTTTTTAAAGATCCCAATATCAATGCAATGATTGAAAAAGCAGAATGTATTGGATGTTTTTATGTAGAGTCTCCAGCAATGCGAATGTTATTGAAAAAATTGGGAGTAAGAGATTACTTAACATTGGTAGCAGCTAGTTCTATTATACGTCCTGGAGTTGCTAAAAGCGGAATGATGCGAGAATATATTTTACGTCATAAAAACCCAGAACGAAGAAAAAAAGCTCACCCTGTACTATGGGATATTATGCCGGATACCTATGGAGTAATGGTGTACCAAGAAGATGTGATTAAAGTAGCTCATCATTATGCAGGCTTAAATCTAGGAGAAGCAGATGTGTTAAGAAGGGGGATGAGTGGAAAGTATAGATCACGTACAGATTTTCAGGCCGTAAAAAATAAATTTATAGCTAATTGTAGAGAAAAAGGAGAGACAGACGAAATCATTTTTGAAGTATGGAGGCAAATAGAAAGTTTTGCTGGATATGCTTTTGCAAAAGGTCACTCTGCTTCATATGCTGTAGAATCATATCAAAGCTTATTTTTAAAATGCTATTATCCATTAGAATATATGGTGGCTACAATTAATAATGGGGGTGGGTTTTATCGCGTAGAAACATATTTGCATGAAGCACAGATACATGGAGGTGAAATCTATGCGCCATGTATTAATACTAGTTATATAGAAACCATAATTAAAGAAAAAGAAATTTATTTAGGTTTTCAGCATTTACAAGGGTTAGAAAAGCGTACCATGATAAAAATAACAAATGCTAGAGCAAATAGGTTGTTTAACTCTTTAGATGATTTTATGGAACGTGTACCATTATCTATAGAACAGTTAGATATTCTTATTCGTGTTAATGCTTTTAGGTTTTCTAATAAAGATAAACGTAGCTTGTTATGGGAGGCATATTACAAGTGTAATCATATTACTAATGACGAAGATCAACAACAACTTTTTAAAATAAATACTAAGAAATTTGAATTACCAAAGTTTACAATTACAGATTTAGAAGGAGCTTTTGATCAGTTAGAGTTATTAAATTTCACATTGTACGATCCATTTATTCTATTAGAAAATATACCTACTAATACGATAGTAAGTAAAGAGTTGCATTTGTATTTAAATAAGGTCATTGTTATCTATGGATATCTAATTACAGTAAAGAATACAAGAACTTCAAAAGGATCACAAATGTATTTTGGCACATTCTTGGACCAAAAAGGAGAATGGATTGATACGGTTCATTTCCCTCCAGTAGCAAAGAAATATCCTTTTAGAGGAAAAGGGGTTTATCGAATAACAGGAAAAGTAGTTTCTGAGTTTGATTTTCTAAGTATTGAAGTCATCAAACAAGAAAGAATGGATTATGTTTCTGACCCTAGATTTGACAGTACTTATAATCGTAAAAATATAGCTTAGTAGGCAGTAATATATTGTAAAGCATATAAAGCAAATTATGTATTAAATATAATGAAAATAAAAAGTGATGAAATGAGTAAAAAAAAGAAAAAAAGGAAAAAATATTTTAAAAAAATAAGCTTGAAGAAGTTATATAATTAAGTCATTTTTTGGCATTAATAACTATATTTACCTAGGATACAAATCAACATTAAATCTAACTTTTCTATTGTGAAATCAAATTATTTATTATTTATAATCCCTGCATTAATATGGGGATCCACGTGGTATATTATCAAGTATCAATTAGGTGTTGTAGATCCTATAATTTCAGTTTCTTATCGATTTGGGCTAGCGGGTATTGTATTACTTGGATATTCAAAAATTCGAAAACTTCCTTTGTCTTTTACCAAACAAGAACACTTCTTTATAGCCTTGCAAGGAGCTTTATTATTTGGTACAAACTATTGGTTAGTATATATATCAGAATTATACCTTAGTAGTGGGTTAGTAGCTGTAGCATTTTCGACACTCATTTTCTTAAATGTATTTTTTGGAGCGTTATTTTTGGGAGATAAAATCAAAAAAAATATTATAATAGGAGCTGTTTTTGGTCTTTTAGGTACTATTTTGATTTATCAATCCGAATTTAGAAGAATTGATTTTACAAGTGACCAAATAAGAGGGTTAGTATTTTGTATTGGATCAATTACTTTTGCTTCGCTAGGAAATATAACTTCGGCACACAATCAACGTAAATTTAAACTTCCAATTATACAAACAAATGGATTTGGAATGGTATACGGAGCAATTATAATGTTTTTAATAGCAATGATTAGTGGAAAGGATATAAATTTTGATACTTCACTTTCATATGTGTTCTCACTAGGGTATTTAGCAATTTTTGGATCTATTATAGCATTTACTGCTTATCTTACTTTGCTAGGTAGAGTTGGTGTAGGTAAAGCGTCATATACAATAGTTGTTATTCCTGTAATTGCTTTAACGATTTCTACAATTTTTGAAGGATATAAACCGGATATATATGCTTTTATAGGAATGGGGCTTATTATTTTTGGAAATGTTCTTGCTTTAAAAAATAAAAACTAAGTTTTATAAATACTGTATTACTTTGTATATCTTAATGTTACAGAGTAATATTAGTAAAAATTTGCATCTTCTATTTTTTGTTATAAGCTTTTAAAATACAGGTACATTTTTTCTCTTGTATTATGATCAGGTAGCTTACCATACCCAGCCATCATATTATCTAATGCATGATGAGGTTTTGACGTGCCAGGAATGACACAATTAATAGCTTCATGAGATAGTATATATTTTAAAAAAAATTGCCCCCAACTACTAATATCATATTCTTTACTCCATTCTGGTATTGATTTACCTTTTATTTTTCTAAATAATGATCCACCACTATAAGGTCTATTAATGATAATTGCAGTCATGTTATTTGCTGCTGTTGCTATTAATTTGTGCTCAGCATTACGATTATTAATAGAGTAGTTGAATTGTACAAAATCGGGCTTTTCGGTTTTAATAATTCTTGAAAGCATTTCGTGAGATGAATCTGTGTAATGAGTAATTCCCCAGTATTTTATTAATCCTTTTTCTTTCCAATCTTTTAAGGTTTTTATGTGAATCTTCCAATCCATAAGATTATGTATTTGCATTAAGTCCATTACGTTTCTATTCATTTTTTGCATAGAGGTTTTCATTTGTTTTATACCAGATTCTTTACCTGTTGTCCATACTTTTGTAGCATAAAAAAAAGAATCTTGTAATTTTAATTTTGTTGTGAGATCGCCAACTACTTGTTCAGAACTACCGTACATAGGAGAACTATCTATTAATTGCCCGCCTGATTTTTTCATAGTTAATAGCACTTTAGAAAGTTGCTTTCTATCTGCTATGTTATTTCCAATATCAAATGATTGCCATGTCCCTAGACCAACTACAGGTAAAAGTTGCCCACTAGATGGGATTTTTCTTTTGAGTATATGATCTGTTTTAAAAGAGGTTAATGTAGGGAGTAATATAGCATAAGCAGATGAATATGTAATTAACTTTGCTGCGTCACGTCTTGATATTTTTTTCATTTTATAGGTTTTAAATTTAACTTTTGTTGTTTATGAAATCTTTCATTCTGTCCTAGTTGATATCCTATGTTTGCCCATAATAATACAATAGGTACTGCTATAATTGCAATTATTGACATCCCAATTCCTGTAGATAATAAACCAGCAAAGACCCACCCAGAAAGTGCATCACCACCACGATATACCGCCGTGTCAATAAAATTCTTGGCCTTGTATTTTTCTTCTCTACTGCTAATAGTAAATAATATTTCTCTTCCAGGTTTTAGAGTGGTATAATTTCCAACTCTTAGTAGAACTAATAGTATTACTAATACGGGTAGAACTGTTTTTGCACTCAAAACAACAAACCCAATGGCTAATAGAAATGGTATTAAACTTAAAGATATAGAAAGCCCAAATTGTTTAATGATTTTATCTGTTAAGAAAAACTGTCCAAGTATAGCTAATGCATTAGTAATTAAATCGACCTTAGAAAAATAACTAATTCTTTTTGAGCTATTAAGCATCGTTTCTTCGACAATTGTTGCTTGCTCAAAATATAAAAATGTAGATGTAGAGGTATATAATACCATGAATAACACTAACTTTTTTAAATATTTAGATTTTAAGACAAGCTTTATCCCATCCAGAAGAGAACCTTTTGTTAAATTAATATTTTGAAAACTTTTCTTTATGCTATTCGAATTTTGTTTTTTATTTATTCGCATAATTTTTTTGAGTGCAATAAAAGTTATGACTAAAAAGAGGATTGTTACCAAAAATAAATTTGCAATCCCCAAAGTATCTGATAGGGTAGTGGCTATTAAAGGACCCGTAATGGCGCCTAAACTGCCTCCTGCAGAAATGATTCCAAATAACCGTTTTGATTGTGCATTTGTATAAATATCTACCATAAAGCTCCAAAACAGGGATATTGCGAATAGATTAAATACACTTAACCAAATAAAAAATACAATGGATAAGGTCTCTATAAAAAGCTTATTCGTAAAGAAATAATAGAATATAATGATATTGAAAATAAAAAATATATAAGAATGTGTAAGTATAGTGCCAATTTTATACTTAGATGATAAATAACCAAATACAGGAACAATAAGTAACATCGTAAGAAAAGTACCCGTAAATAGCCATTGCATATTAGCGGCTCCATTAACAATACCCATTTCATCACGTAGTGGCCTAAGTATAAAATATGAAGCTAATAACATAAAGAAGTATATGAACGACCATAATACTAGCTTTTGCTCTTCTGGCTTTATTTTGGTAAGTGATATAAACATATTGAATTATTTGTATAACCCAATATTGATAAATTGAAACGAAAAGGTATGTGTGATTTATAAATAAGCGTGATAAATTTATAAATCCATCAGTTTAAATTGTTTGTTTTTTAAACTGAGAAGGCGTTGTTCCTTTAATTTTTTTGAATGCAGTATTAAAAGATGATAATGTATTAAAACCACAATCATATGCTATTTGAGATATTTTAATATGATGATATGATGAGGAAATCAATTTGGACGCTGCGTCATTAACTCGATAAGAATTAATAAAGTCAGAAAAATTAGTATCAAACCCTTTATTAATAATATGGGATGTTAAATACGTAGGTAATGAGATTTGTTTTGACAATTTAACCAAAGAAAAGCTAGCATCAAGATAAGGCCGTTCTGATTGCATAATTTTGATAATCTCATTTTGATAGTGTGTAAATTCCTGCTTGGTAATGTTTATATTTTGATACTTAGAGTTTACCTGTTTTTCTTCAAAAATACTTTGGTTTACAAAAGCATAGAAAGCAATTACATATATAAAGGCAGCATAAATTATTGGCCCTAAGAGATAGGGAGATAATCCCAGTATATAATTTGAAAAATAAGCTAATTGTATACTAGCAGTACCAGTAAATAAAATAAGTAACCAGAATCGCTTACTTTTTTCAATAAGATATTCTTTTTTGTCTTTTTTTAGTAAATAATAACATAGTACTCCTAGAGTAATACCGGTATAAATTAACTGATGATATAATAAAAATGAATAACCTCCTAAATGCCAAAAGTTACTTCCGTTTATTTTAAAAATAAAGAGGAGTAATAATATAGAAGGGGTAAAATGGAGATAATTTATTGTATTCCATTTTTTTGGATTGATCACATATAAAAAATATAAAAATAATGATGGGCCAGTTGCATAATGAGCTATAAAACCAATATTCATAAACCAATCTGAAAGTGTATCCAAATACACCCATAATAGAGATTTAATAACTCTAATTGTAATAAGAAAAAAGAAAATAGAAAGCAGTGTATTGGTTGTATTGTGCTTTTTGCCAAAGAACAAATAGATCGTCAAAAAAGCGCTTTGAATAGCTCCAAAGCTACCCAGTAAGAGTTCGATTTCTTTTGAAATTTTTAAAACCTTCAATTTATTATAATTTTAATAGTAAAATACAAAATAAAATTTAATCGATATTGGTTTTCTTGAAGCATTCGTAATTTAAAAACAAGTAGGTTAAAAATAAAAGGTGTAGTTTCGCGCCTGCAATCCGAAGACCCTAATAATGAAACGAATCAAAGAGTATAAAAAACTATTTTCTGTAGAAAATAATATAGACCTTAAGGCATTAAAAAAATCATATCGTAATTTAGTAAAAGAATGGCATCCAGATAAGTTTCAAGATGATGATCCACAAAAGGAACTGGCAGAAATAAAAAGTAGACAAATTATTGATGGATATCATTTTTTGGTGAGTATTGCGCCAGAAACAAAAGCGGCTAATTTAGAAGAGTATACAGCCACTATATCTCAATCTGGTATTGCCGATTACCAGCATAAAGGAATGTTATTAGAAATTACATTTTTGGATGGAACTACTTATGAATATTTTGGAGTACCTAAAAATATCTATATAAAAATGGTTAATTCTGATAAGCTAAATAGATTTGCTAAAAGAAATATTTTCAATTCATATTTATATAGAAAATCAAAGAGAACACTTCAAGAAGCATAAACAAATACGATAAAAAATAACTTACCTTTAGTCATTCATTATTTTAGAGTGCCTATCTTTACTTAAACTTACCCAGTATGTCTAAACAGTTTTCAGAATTAGGGATTATAGAGCCTATTCAAAAAGGATTGATAGATTTAAATATTAGCACACCAACAGATATTCAAAATAAAGCCATTCCTATTTTATTAAATAAAACTGATGATTTTGTTGGTTTGGCAAAGACAGGAACAGGAAAAACAGCTGCGTTTGGTTTACCTTTATTGCAATTGATTGATGTAGATAACTCTTCTGTTCAGGTAGTGATAATAGCACCTACAAGAGAATTGGGGCAACAGATTTATTCTAATTTATCATCTTTTTCAACCTATTTACCCAAGATTTCTATAGCATCTATATGTGGTGGTATACCAATTAAACCTCAAATAGAACGTTTAAAAGAGGAAACACATATTGTAGTTGCTACACCTGGTCGTTTGATCGATTTGATAAAAAGAAATGCTATTTCTATTAAAGATGCTCAATACTTGGTATTAGATGAAGCTGATGAGATGGTTACTTCTTTAAAGGATGGTCTTGATGAAATAGTAAAAGAGCTTCCTAAAAAAAGAAGAACTATTTTATTTACAGCAACCATGCCTGGTACGATAAAGCAGTTGATCCAGAATTACATGTCTAAGCATGTTATTCAGGTTAGTTCTGATATGGAAACATTAGGACATCAAGGTATCGACCATAACTATGTCGTTGTAGAGCCCATTGAAAAATTAGATGTATTAATGCATTTTCTTAGTTCAAAAGAGGGAAAACGAGGTATTATCTTTTGTAAAACTAAGGCTGCAGTAAATAAGTTGGCAAAAAACCTAGCTATACATAAGTTTTCTTCTGGTGCACTTCACGGTAGTCTTTCACAGCCTATTCGAGATAGAATTATGGAACAATTTCGAAATGGTCATGTTCAAATATTGGTAGCAACAGATTTAGCAGCAAGAGGAATTGATGTAAAAGAAATTGAATATGTTGTACATTATCATTTGCCAGATGTATATGAAACTTATGTACATCGAAGTGGAAGAACAGCAAGAGCTGGTGCAAAAGGAATGTCTTTAACAATCATACAGAAGGAAGAAGAGTATGAAATACCAGATTTTGAAGATGAATTAGGAATTTCTTTTCAGAAGTATCAAAAAGCAGACACTCAAAGTATAGAAGAAAATAATACATTGTTATGGGCAAAAAAGGTATTTAAAACCAAGCCAAATCGAGAGATTTCGTCTGATTTTAAAGAAAAAATACATACCGTTTTTCATCACCTTACCAAAGACGAATTAGTAGACAAAGTTTTAGCACATTACCTAGAGCAACACCAGAAAAACATTCCATTAAACGAGGAAACAAAAAGAACTAAAAAGAGAAAACGTTAACCTGTTTTGAATTCATATGGCAAATACAATTAGATCACAGGAAGAAATTCTAAAAAAACTGAATATTAATCAGTTGAATCCTATGCAAGAAGAAGCTGTTGCTGTAATAGATGTTAGTCCAAATACGGTTTTGCTTTCGCCTACAGGAACAGGAAAAACTTTGGCTTTTTCATTACCTGTAATAACAAGTTTAGATTCTGATTGTAAAGAGGTTCAAGCGCTTATTTTAGTTCCTTCTAGAGAATTAGCTATACAAATAGAGCAAGTATTACGTAGTATGGGGTCTGGTTATAAGGTAAATGCTGTATATGGAGGTCGCGCTACTTCTAAAGATAAGATAGAATTAAAACACACTCCTGCGATTCTTATTGGTACTCCTGGTAGAGTAGCAGATCATTTAAGACAAGAACGCTTCTCTACAGCATATATCAAAACATTAGTACTAGATGAGTTTGATAAATCATTAGAAGTTGGGTTCGAAGTGGAGATGAAGAATATTATAGAACTGTTACCTAATTTATCTAAACGTATTTTAACATCTGCCACACAAGGAGTAACTATTCCCGATTTTGTAGAGTTAGATCAACCAGTGACGATCAATTATTTAAAGGAAACGTCTTCTAAGTTAACTTTTAAAACGGTGGTTTCTCCAACAAAAGATAAATTAGAAAGTCTAGTAAAAACTCTTAACCATATAGGAGATCAACCAGGGATAGTATTTTGTAATTTTAAAGATAGTATTCATGAGGTGAGTTCTTTTTTAGAGGATAATCATATTAGACATGGGGTTTTTCATGGGGATATGGAGCAAAAAGATAGAGAACGGTCTTTAATTAAGTTTAGAAACGGAACTCATCAATTATTATTAGCAACCGACTTGGCAGCCAGAGGAATTGATATTCCTGAGATGAAGTTTATTATCCATTATCAACTTCCGTTTTCTAAAGAAGAATTTACTCATAGAAATGGAAGAACAGCTAGAGTTAATGAAAAGGGAACAGCATATATCTTAAAATGGGAAGAACAACGATTACGAGATTTTATTCCCGAAGCAGAGATTGCTGATATTACCAATAAAGGAACCCAAAATACTCAATATTGGGAGACATTATTTATTTCTGGAGGAAGAAAAGATAAAATTTCAAAAGGGGATGTTGCTGGATTGTTTTTTAAACAAGGTAACCTTACTAAAGAACAATTAGGTATAATCGAATTAAAACAAGATTGTACGTTTGTAGCCGTTCCTGTAGCGATGGCAAAAGAACTAGTAGCAAAACTAAATAATACTAGACTTAAGAAGAAAAAAGTACGAATTAGTATTTTGTAAAATTATTTTTGATTTACTCGTTGCTTTAAATTTAACATTCCCGTTATTTTGTCTGATATATTTTGTGCAGACATAACTGTGCTTAATGCTTCAGTTTTAAGTGCCTCATCAATATTGACTTTGTGCTCATTTAGTTCATGTAGAGTTCCATTTAATTTGGCTTGTGCTTGCTGCAAGCGTTCTTTTATATCTTGATTTCTATTAATTTTCCTAGGAGAAACAATTCTAAACAAGTATAAAGTATATAAAACAATGCAGATTGCGATACAACTTGGAATAATGAGTATTGTTGCCAATAATGCCACTAATATGTTATTCGTGTTTTCATCAAAACTCTCGCCAGCATCGCTATGAAAAGCCTCGTGGCAATGATTAGGACCATCTATGGGCCAAAATGTAAAATCAATTATTTTTTCAAAAACTCTCCACTGCCAAGGAGCTTTATTCATAATATTATGATGATTAGTATAGTATCCAACTCGCGAAGAAATCGTATTATCTGGATTACCTCCTGCAATTACGTTACCTAGTTGATCAATTGAAACAAAGAAATTACCAATATACCCCATAAAAGAAATGATTTAATCTCAAATTTAGGCAAAAGAATAAGTATTTTGAAGAATATTTCCCCAAGATTATATAAGGAGATAGATGCAACGTTAGTTGTTTATAATTTGTTAAATATGCTGTTTTGATGAAGGAGGTAAGTTCTGTATTAAATTATTTTAATATATTTGTACCTACAAATATTGTATATGTTATGAGTGTGTATTTAGAAGCAATTTTTGAAATCATTAAAACAGGGCACTGGATTACCGACTCAGTATCTAGAGAGCTTAGAGAATATGATATTTATGAACCTCAATTTAATGTATTACGAATATTACGTGGGGCACAAGGAAAACCAGTGTCGGTAAATACCATTCTAGAAAACATGGTTCAACGATCAAGTAATGTAACCAGAATTGTAGATAAATTAGAAACAAAAGGTCTGGTAGAACGTACACTTTGTAGTTATGATAGAAGGAAAATGGATATTATAATCACCAATAAAGGGCTTGAATTACTTAAAATATTGGATAAGAAAGTAGAAGACTTTCATAAACCTATGATAGATAACCTTAATACAAAAGAATTAGAAACATTAACACAATTAATCAAAAAATTAAAAGGAATATAATATGAAAAAAATAGTAGCAATAGGTGGGAGCAATAGTAAAGAATCAATTAATAGAAAATTAGCTTTGTATGCTGCAAATCAAATAAAGAATACAGAAACTATAGATATTGATTTAAATGATTTTGATCTTCCTCTTTACGGAATTGATTTAGAAACCGATAAAGGAATACCAGAAGATGCAAATAAACTGGATGCTTTAATAGCATCTGCAGATGGAATAGTAGTGTCATTAGCAGAACATAATGGATCATATGCTACCGCCTTCAAAAATGCATATGATTGGTTATCGCGTATTAATCAAAAAGTATGGAAAGAAAAGCCTATGTTGTTAATGGCGACTTCTCCTGGAGGAAGAGGAGGAGCAACAGTGTTGCAAGCTGCAAAAGGGTCTTTTCCTTATTTAGGGGCAAATATTATTGCAGATTTTTCATTACCCTCGTTCTATGATAATTTTACAGAGAATAAAGTAAGTGATGAGAAATTAAATAACGAATTAAATGAGAAGATTGAATTGTTTCAAAAATCGATTTAGACTATAAATTTACTCAGGATAAGATGAATCTATATATCGTTATGTGTGGATTCATCTTATTAAATAATCTTCTGTAAAATTAGAGATAAAGTCATGAATATATTTCTTATTTCGATTTGTCTTTTTAACTACTAAATAGTGCTTTCGTTTTAGACCATTTTTTCCAATACGTTTAAAAACAATATGTTTTGTTAGTTTAAATAACTCCAATTGCCATTTTGGAGCACACATAATTCCCATATTAGCATCAATCATAGATAAAGTAATTTCTGTAAAAGGAATAGCAGATATTTTGATAGGAGTTATTCCATTGGGTTTTAAGAAGTGCTCATATACAGCAACTCCTTCTAACGGAAATGAATTAATAAGCAAATGTATAGAACTAAAATGACTTGGTTCTAGATAATCTGTATCGTATAATTGATTCTCTTTATGCATAATCGCAAATATCTCGTCGTTATAAACTTCGATTGCTTCTAATTCTCCAGAAGCAGGCGGCGAAGTGACAATTGCAACATCTATTTGACCTGATAATACTTGAGAAATAGTTTGATGGGTTGCTCCAAGGCTCAGTTCTATCTCAATATGAGGATATAACATTCCCATTTTTTGAATAAACCTAGGTATAGAATGAAAAAATGATTGACACTCTGCACTTAACTTTACTATTCCTCGAGATCCTTTTTTAATATGCTCTATAGTACTAAATCCTTCCTCTATAGAGTGAAACAATTTATTCGCTAATTTATATAGTTCTGCTCCCTCTTGAGTAAGTTCCCATTTGTTTCTTGTTCTATAAAAAACTTTAAATCCTAGACGCTCTTCAAGATCCCTTAATTGATGACTTAAAGCCGATTGTGTTAAAAATAAACGTTCAGAAGAATTAGCCATATTTCCTTCTTCTGTTATTGTTTTGATCAATCTAAAATATTTAAGTTCCATAAAACAAAGATACAATAGTATATGCCTATTTGTAGTTGAAAAAAATTCAATAACTATTAAAAACCATTCAAGTCAATTGTTAGTGTATACCCTGATTCAAAATTAGTTTTGTAGTATATGTTATTGAAAATTAAAAATTTAAAAAATGAAGACACAAACAAAAACAATTGGACTTATAGGAGGTATGGGGTGGGAATCTTCAAAGTTGTACTATGAACGTTTAAACAAAAAAGTTAATGAGGTTTTAGGAGGTTCTCACTCTGCAAAAATAATATTGATATCGGTTGACTTTAATGAAATAGAAAAGTTTACATTCGATAATAATTGGAAGGCGATAGGGAATATTATGGCAAAATGTGCTTTACAATTAGAAAGAGCAGGGGCAGATATGATTGTATTGTGTACAAATTTGATTCATTTGGTAAGTGATGCAATTACCGAACATACTACTATCCCATTTGTGCATATTGCCGATGCTACCGGAGAGGTTATTCAAAAAGAGAAAGTAAAGAATGTACTTCTTTTAGGAACAAAATATACAATGGAAAAAGACTTTTATACGAACACTTTAATAAGTAATTATGGTCTAGAGGTTAATATTCCGAATGCAGAAGAAAGAGAGAAGATACATGGGATCATCTACAATGAGTTATTAAAAGGTGTTTTTACCGAGGACTCTAAACAAACCTTTATAGATATTATAGAAAGTAGCTCAGGTAAAGGTGTAGAAGGTGTAATTTTAGGCTGTACAGAATTATCAATGCTAATATCCAAATCTGATTTAAATATTCCGGTATTTGACACAGGCCAAATACATGTCGATAAGGCTATTGACTTGGCTATTCATAATACACTTAGTTAAATCTAAAACGTTTTGGTATGAACTCAAAAGAAACTCTTGTAACTTATTTAACAAAGCTTAACAAGGTATTTAGTCGGCTTTTTACTAAATATGTAAAATCAATGAGTATGTCATTATACCAAAGTAATTTTAATGATAATTGTAACAATTATATAAATGATAGAAATAGAATTTTTAATAAACAATAAATAAAATTTTGATTTTATAGAATGGGTAGTAATATGAAAGTTAAAAGTTTAGAGAATATAAATTTTACAATTCTTATGAATTGTTTTCTAGAAGCATTTGAAAATTATTTTGTAAAAATGCCTACAGATCACGAATATTATAAAAAGCGTTGGGGGATGGCAAATGTACGTTTAGATTTGTCTTATGGTATGTTTGACCAAAACAAATTGGTTGGCTTTATTATTAATGCAGTAGATGAACGAGACGGAAAATTAATAGCTTTTAACACAGGAACAGGGGTTATACCAGAATATAGAGGAAAACGAATAGTACATCAGATCTATCAACATGCTATTCCAGAGTTAAAACAGAATGGAGTTGTTAAATGTGCTTTGGAAGTTATAAAAGATAATGCCATTGCTATCAAAACTTATAAGAGAATTGGTTTTAGTATCACTAAACACTATAAATGTTATAGTGGAGAATACGCTATAAAAGATATGCCTAGTAATGTCCAAGTAAAAAAGGTCGATATGATATTTTTTGATTGGGATACAATACAACAAACACATTACTCTTGGGATAACCATATACAAACAATAAAAAAAGGTGATTTTGAGTATTTTGTGGTAAGTAATAATCAAAAAGAAATAGGATATTTTGTGATGAACCCAGAAAATGGATATATCCCACAGTTTAACATTTTAACTAATGAGGATTCATCAAGTTGGAATCATTTGTTTAAAGGAATACAAAGTATTTCAAAAACTATAAAAATCAATAATGTAGACGAAAGTCTGAAAACAAGAATTAAATTTTTAGATAGTATTAATCTAAAGAATACTGTAGATCAATATGAAATGGAGTTTGATATATAACATCCTCTTTTTATACTAAACTTTAAGGCTACTAGAGTAATTTAAACCATAGAGTAATATGATAGATGTAGTTATTGTAACAGAGTATGCTCATTTAAAGGAAAAATCAGAGTATAATAAAAAGGTAATAGAAGAAGATAATGCCTTAGTTAAGGCGTTTACTAATAAGGGATTGAATTGTAAAAGAATTGCTTGGGAAGATTCTGATTTTGATTGGTCTACTACCAAAATTGCTATAATAAAGACTACTTGGAACTATTTTTATCATATTGAAAAATTTAAAGCCTGGGTAGAAAAAGTTTCCGAAAAATGTACCTTGATTAATGATAAAGAATTGATAATATGGAATATGAACAAACTCTATTTATTAGAGCTAGAGCGACTCGGTATTACCATTCCTGCGACTTATGTATTAGATAAAGACGTAATATTTGATCCTGATGTATGGCTAGAAAAAATAAATACTAATGGATTTGTGGTAAAACCCGTTGTCTCAGGAGGATCAAAAGATACTTATCTTATAAAAGTACCATTTGATAAAATGATTACAAAAAAGATCAATACAGACATAAAAAATCAGGTTATGATTGTACAGCCATTTGTACAATCTATAGTTGAGAAAGGAGAAACATCAATGGTTTTTATAAATGGAGATTTTACACATGCTATGGTAAAAAAACCTAAATCCGAGGATTTTAGGGTACAAGAACAACATGGTGGGTCTTTAGAAAGGTATACTCCTTCGCAAAAAGAGATTAGTTTTGGAAAAAGTGTATTAACTGCATGTAGTACAATAAAAAGTATGCCGGTATATGCTAGAATTGACTTCTGCTATGGCATGGATAATGAATTGTTATTGATGGAACTTGAAGTTATCGAACCCGAATTATGGTATCCAAAAAATGAACTTGCCATTCAAAAAATGGTATCATATGTCATGCGATTAACATAAAAAATGATTTTCTTTTTTTTAAGAAATAGGGTAATGTTGTTTTGAAATTGTCAATTAACAGAACTTATGTTTTGAAATATTACAATTTTGGTATAAATTTACTATCACTCTCCCAGATATACTTATATAATTAATTTTGAATGAATAGATATTTATAAACTTCATGTTTATAGAATAACTGTGCATTATATAAAAAATAAAGAATGAGATGGGAAGATTTTATTATGCTTTAATGTTACTTTTTTTTATAGCTTCAATATCGTATGCTAATGAAGGGAATAAAAAGAAATATATTCATGATGTTACCATATATTGGGATGCCTCACTTTCTCAAAAGACGAAAAATCTTCAAAAAGAGTTAGAGTTTCTAGATGTGTATTTTAAAGGGTACCCAAATTCCAAAGTAAAATTAGTAGTTTTTAATACAAGGGTTGTTTTGGCCAAGGATTTTGAAGTTAAAGATTCTAATTGGAAAACTTTAAAAGAAAAGTTGGAGAAGGTTGTTTATGATGGGGGGGCAGACTTTAGTTTGATTAAAACTAAGTTAGATACTCATAAAATTTTATTCTTTACTGATGGAGAGGGTAGTTATGGTAATATAGATACTTATTTGTATAGTCCATCTCTTATTACTATTAGTAGTAAGAGAAAAATCAACAAAAGGTTTTTACATCGAACAGCACTTTATAATCAAGGTTTTTTTGTTAATTTATTAGAATCTAATTTGATGACGTCTATCAAAGCTATAAAGACAGAAAAAACTCAAGCTAAACTAAAGTTTGAAGATGAAGTAGGCAATAAAAAAAGTTATATCAAAGTATATGTTAGTGGGCAAGATGGTTTTCTTGTAGATAACATAGAAACTTCTATAAATCATAAAAATAGAGTAACCTTGAAAGCATCTATAGATGGTAGTTTTAAAATAAAAGCAAAGCCTGGAGACAAGGTAATGTTTAGTTATTTGGGTAAAGAAACAAAGACAATTTTAATTCGTGATTATAAAGCATTAAATGTGGTACTTTCTGATGATATAAATCAATTAGAGGCTATTACGCTTAAAAATAAATCAAAAGCAAAAAAACAAAAAGTTAAAATAGGAGGGCTTGTAAAAGATAAAAGGAGATTAGGGTATGCTGTAACAAGTTTGGATGCAACTGAATTAAAACCAGAAAGAGCGGTTAGTTTGGTTCAATTGCTTCGAGGTAGAATACCGGGATATACCATACCTGAAAATGATTTGAGTAAATCGTTTATGAGAGGAGGAGCCAGTTCATTAGTAATGAGAAATCAAGCACCTGCCTTTGTTGTAGATGGTATACTAATTGAAATAAATAATACAGCTAAAGCAGCTGCATTAAATAATATGATTGATTTAAATAATATACATAACATAACAGTCCTTAAAGGATTAGCAGCTAGTAATAGGTATGGTAATTTTGGGGCTAATGGGGTTATAATAATAACTACTAAAAGTGGTTTAACCACTTTTGATTCTAAAAAGAAAGAGTCAAAAAAAAATGTAGAAGTAAAGTATACTATTTTTGATAAACCGTTAGAAATTGAAAAGGAAGGAGAGTCTAAATATATAAAAGCGTTGAAAGTTTTTAAAGATACTGATTTGGCATATAATCATTATCTAAGCCAAAGAAAGTATCATGAAGAAAACCCAGAGTATTTTATTAATTCTTCTAGTTATTTTTTTGAAAATAATGAAGAAGAAAAAGGAGTTCAGGTTTTGTCTAACTTAACAGAGCTATTTCCTGATGATGTAGTGGTACTAAAAACCATGACTTATCAACTTGATAAGTATGGATTATATCTTAAATCAAAAAAAGTACATGAAAAGATATTGAAATTAATGCCAAATATGTCGCAGAATTACTTGGATTTGGCAAATAACTATGTATTAAATAAAGAATATCAAAATGCTATTAATGTTTTTAAAAAAATTGCTAAAAATGAATATGAAGCAGTTACTTCTTGGAATGGAATACAAGATCAAGTAACTAATGATTTTAAGAACTTAATGTTTTACCGTAATCCATCTTGGAATACTAGAAATATTGATGTTAAATACTTTAAAAAAATCGAATACGATGTTAGATTGGTTATTGAATGTGCGAACTTTCAAACTGAGTATGAACTAGAGTATATTAGTCCAGAAAGAAAAGGTTACACTATATCACATACAAAAGAGAAGGCAAAAGAAGTTTTGAATAATGAATTAAGAGAAGGGTATAATTCTTATGAATTTACTCAAAAGAACATGGAAAAAGGTACTTGGTATTTAAATATTCATTCAAAAAATGAAATAAATAAGAAGAAACCACAATCTAGATTTATTAAAGTAAAAGTATATACCAATTATGGTAGATCAAATGAGAAATTACAAACATATATCCTAGACCTTAATAAGATTAAACAGAGTAGATTGTTTACTTCGTTTTCAATATAAATGAGTAAGCATTCTTTATATAAGAAATAATAATATGTTTAATTTGATTATTAGATGATGAATACTATACTAACCAGAAAAGCAAGTAGTAATGAGATCAATTGGGTAAATTCAAAATATACTGAAGTATCATTTGTAAAATCCAATTTTGAAAATGAATTTATAGTTATTGCAGAAGTAAATAACCAAAAGGCTGGATTAGGTCGATTAGTAATAATTGATGATAGAAATATTGAATTAGGAGGCATCTATGTTTTTAAGGAATATAGAAAAATGGGGGTAGCAGATTCAATTGTTAGTTTTTTATGTACTAATAACCCGTTTAAAGACCGTGTAGTTTGGTGTTTACCATTTGAAAATTTAAAAGAATTTTATTCAAATTTTGGGTTTAATGAATCAGCAAATATAAAGATACCAAACCAAGTAGCTAGTAAATATAAATGGTGCAATACAACCTATGATAAAAAAGTTTTATCACTTTCTAAAATCGATTAAATAATATTGAGTTTAGAAGTAAATAATGTTATTCGAATCCTTGTTTAGACAATTAGATCCTCGTTTATAGGTATAGATTCAGAAAGTTTCGTTGTGTCCATAAAAGGACTTGAAAACACGTCTTGCATTTCGTTAGAAAGAAGAGTGCTCCTAATTTTTTTCCATTTTTTAACTTTATCACCATACATGTGTTCTATCAAACCAGGAAATCCCCAATTTGCATTTTTTCCCCAATGAATAGTAAAAGGAATATTGTGATGTTGTAAAGTTTCAATCATTTTTGTGCAATACTCCTTTAATGTAATGATACTTTCCTGATCACTCCATTGTATGCCATCAATTTCAATCATACAAGTAAACGGAAATTTTGAAAAAGCCATTGTAGCTTCTGATTTCTTTACAAAGCGTAAGGCAAATATCCCAGGCACAGGATGTTCTCTTGTTAGTTTTGTTAATACCTCTAAGGCTTTGGATGAATGTGTATGATCCACTCCAAAAGAACAAGCAAAGGCTTTACCTTGATAGCCAGCATCCCAGAAAATTTCTGATAATTTTCCTACTGTAGTTTTTTCTTCTTTTGGCAGTATAGAGGTTTTTAGGAGGTTAATAAGTTGTGGAATCGCTTTTGGTAGTTTTTCTGCAATCTTTACGAACAGATAAATAAGATCCAGGTAAACAAATTCTTTCTGAAAGGGTATTGGGTTTCCAAAATCTGCTTTATAATTTTCATAGTATTTTATTTTGTAAATAAACTCTACCGCGTATTGTTTCTCATCGGTATTATAAGGGTTCATAAATATTTTATAATGAAAAGGGCGTAAACCTTTGAAATCTGCTTGAGGTATTTTTGGATCGTAGTCACTAAAATCAAGATTATCTGCTAATTTAAGAGCTTCGGTTTTATCTATTTTTTTTACATAACGATGAAGTAAATATAAATTCTCTACTTCTAGAACAACACCATGTATAAATCCCATAGATCCTAAACCGACCAAAGCTGCATTAAAAATATCATCATCTCGAATGATTCTAGTTTTAAAATTTTGTACATAAGAATCCTTTAGAGCGGGTTTAGATTTTCGTTCAATATAAATATTGTCTTCAGGATTAGGGCCTGTAATAAGATTAAAACCAACTACATAATCTTGTACCGAGCCAACATCTAAAGTAGAACCATGTACTCCTGTAGAGATACACCCAGCAATGGTTTGACCATTACTAGCTCCGGATGTTTTTAATGATTTTCCTCGTCGTTCTAAAAAACTAGAAATTTCTTTTATTTGATTGCCACACTGAAACCAAAATAGGTTACTATGATCATAATTCGAATTATCATGAATTTCACCTTCAAAGATTGGAAATTTTAGGTTCATAAAACTATTAAAGTGCATTCGATCTTTACAATGTGCAATATTCGACATAGACCATTTAGATCCTATAGCACGAAACCTCTCATGATGATCTGCCGCCTGCTTAATAAGTTTTTGGATCTCTAAAGCGGCATCATTGTATTTTTCAAAATCAGAAAGACCAGAAAAACTTTTTTCTAGTTTTGTTGTAAGAAAAAGCTTTAGTGGAAATGGACCATTTTTGTGTAAGGTATCCCAACGAGTGCGTTCATCTATTCTTGTAGTAGCCATATTACATACTATTTTCTTTTATACAGACATATTTTATTTTTACTTTTTTCTTTCTTCCAAAGGTGATCATGTTTAATAAGACGCCTCCTAGTGTACTTCGATATTCAACAGTATGAAGAGCACCTGATGCGCAATTAGATATATTGAAATAATGTTCTCCGGTGGTTAGTTTTCTTGTAACGATAGTATCTAAAGTATATACATTGTAACCGGCATATGCATCTTCTCTTTCGGTGTCTGCAGGTTCCCACTGTCCGTTTTCTACTTGAAATCTAACAGAGTAGCATGAGGTCATTACTAATGCCATACCAAAACATATTATAATTCGAAATAAATACATAGTGAAGCCTTTAGAAAATTATAACTCAAAAATAGATGTTTTATAAGAGGATATTAATAGGTAATTCTCCCATTTTTTATGGGGTGTTTTCCCTTTTTTATGAAGTATTGTCTTCTAAGTTTAATTTAATATTGGTGCATTTATAAGTATAAATGTCGTTGACAGAGTATCTGGGGCCATTAACAGATAAAATTATATAGAGGAGATGTTTGCTAATACATTTACGCTAACGGAAAACAACTCATAAATAATAGAAGATGATAAAATTAGTAACATTTGTAATTGCATTTATTCTGTCCATTATAACAGCCTATTCACAGTCCATAAAAGGAACTGTTTTTGATAAGGAAACCAATGAAAGTATACCTTATGCAACAATAATTTTGAAGGATGCCAAAAATCAATTTTTAGAAGGGGTTACTACCAATGATAATGGAGATTATGTGTTAAATTATAATGAAGGGGAATATAAAATTGAAGTAAGTTTTATAGGATACAGAACACACTCTTCATTAATAAAAATTGATAAAGAGTCTTTGTTAAATATAAACCTTGATAGAGAAACAACAACTCTAGATGAAGTTGTTGTAACCGCCGAAGAAACTACAGTAAAGCAATTGATAGATAAGAAAGTAATACATGTAGGTAAAGATTTGTTATCTAGTGGAGGGGATGCTACAACAGTTTTAAATCAGCTATCAGAGGTGCAAGCTGATGAAAATGGTAATATTAGTCTAAAAGGAAACTCGAATGTAAATGTTCTTATAAACGGAAAACCATCTCCTTTAAGTACCTCAGAAGTGTTACAACAGATTTCTGCAGATGATATCAATAAAATTGAGATAATAACTTCTCCATCAGCAAAATATCAAGCCAATGGATTAACAGGTATTGTAAATATTATTACCAAAAAAAAGGTGAAAAAAGGAATTTCAATTAATAGTACAACTAATATTAATTCCCTAGAAGGACATGGTATACAAAGTAACCTCACATATGGGCGTTCTAAAACGAATTATAAGTTTGGAGTTTCTTATGCTAATAATATCTATAAAAATGAAAATACTCAAAAGCGTACAGGAAGTCAGCCTTATGATCAAGTAAATGATTTTGAGTTTAATGGCAAGGTATATAAAATAAATAGTGGTATAGATTGGTTTCCTAATGATAGTAATGAGTTTTCTATTGGGGTAGATTATACAGATAATGGGCATTCGTTAGATAATGTTTCTATAATCAATCAAAATGAAACAGAAACAAATCAAAGTACATATGCAACCCATTCGCATAGAACATTTAATACCAACGGAAACTACAGATATAAGTTTAAGAATGAAGAAGATTTTTTAGAACTTGATATTCAATTATCAAACAATACTAATGTATTAAAAAGTGATTTTAGGCCAAATTTGGGAGTTTTAGATAATGCAACAGATAATGATGTGTTTATCGTGAATACGGCTATAGATTATTCTGGTACCATAAATGAAAAGTTAAAAATAGAAGTAGGAACTTTATTAAATCGACAAAAACTTGATAATTCTAGAAAGTTTATAGAAGAAAACGGAGAGATAGGATCTAAAGAACAGTTTGAGAATATACAGTCTACCTATGCATTATATTCTTTGATAAAATATAATTTGGATAAGTTAAAAGTTCAATTAGGGGTTAGGGGAGAATTGTTTAATAGAAAAGCAAACCTCTTAACAAATAATTTAAATATTGAAAATGAGTATGCTAATTTATTTCCATCGGTACATTTTGGCTATGATTTATCAGACAATCAAACACTTTCTTTAGGATATAATAGAAGAACATCAAGACCCACATTAAGTCAGGTTAACCCTATAGCATTTCAAAGTAGAGAGTTTTCTATTTTTCAAGGTAATCCCGAGTTAGAACCAGAATTTTCAAGCAATTTTGAGTTTTCGTATCAATATAAAATTAGTAAGTTTAGTATATCTCCATCTATTTCATACCGCTTAACAGAAGATGTGATAACAAGAAATAATGTGTTAGGAGATAATGGTGTAAATCAATACATTTCTATAAATAGTGGAGCAACAGATGCTTATGGTATAGAATTGTCTACTAATGTTAAACCTTATAAGTGGTTGAATAGTAATTTAAGCTTTAATTGGAATTATGAAGAATTTAGGGATGGTCAAAATAATTTTACAAGAAACTATTCCAGAAATGCATACATTACTTTTAGAAACCAATTTGTAATTTCGAAAAATACAAGAGTTGTTTTATCAATGAGATATAATGCAGAAAGAACTTCTTATTTTGGTATTAATGAGGATTCTGGTCAAATTGATATCGGAATAAGACAAAAAGTTCTAAAAGATAAAGGGAGTATAAATTTCAGGATTGCAGATATTTTTGATACTCAACAATATCAAGGAATAAATACAGGGATTGGTTTTGTACAAACGTATAGATATAAACCCGTAACCAGAGTAGCTCATTTGTCTTTTTCATATCGTATTGATGGAGGAAAAGTCAAACAACGAAATAAAAAATCAAGAGAATATAAGAGTGGTGTTATTGACTAATATTTGTTATCACATGCCATGGAGAAATTAAATTAAATACATTTAAGCAGGAAAAGTAGTGATCCCATGAAAAAAGTACTTACAAAAAAGCATTTAGAGATTGGTTTGCACCTGTTGTTTTGGGTAGTATATTTTATATATCCAATAATTAAGTTTGGAGATCATGATAGTTATGATTTAAATCTTAATCAAGCGTTTAGAAATACAATTTTTATAGGTGTATCTGTTTATATTGTTTACTTTGTTGCTAGCAAGCGTTTAATAAGCACTAAATATCTTAGTATCCTTGCTCTATTGTTTATGGGTATTATTTATCTCAACTGTTACTTAAATGTTCAGGGTTGTCAATGTAACTTTAGAGTTTGTATCATCAACAAAACTGTAGAATATTTCTTAGTAAATGCCTTTTTTATGGCTTTGTTGGCTATGAAGCGCAATATTATAAGTAAACAAATACTTGAAAGAACAGAAAAAGAAAAAGTACAAGCAGAGCTTAAAAGCTTGAAAGCACAAATGAACCCTCATTTTTTGTTTAATACTTTAAATATGTTGTATTCTAATGCAATGCAGAAAGATGAAGTTTTGGCTGATAAAATTTTAAAACTATCTGATAGCTTGCATTACTTGCTACATGAAGGAGATAAAGAACGGGTAACTTTATCTCAAGAAATAGAATTTATTTGTGGATTTATAGATTTACAAAAAGCTCGTCTTGGTGAAAAAATTGATGTTCAATTTAGTGACCAAATAGATAACAGCAAACAAAATATACCTCCGTTGTTATTAATACCTTTTATAGAAAACGCTTTTAAGTATTCTAGTATGGTTGAAGGAAAAAATATTCCTTTAATTATTCGAATTAATCTAGTAGGTAATAGTTTTAATTTATATGTAGAGAATAAGTTTAATCAGAGTTATGTTACGAATCAATCTATAACTTGGAAAGAAAGTGGTATTGGAATTGAAAATGTACGTCGTAGACTGGCCTTATTGTTTCCTTCTAAGCACAAACTATCGATAGATTCAAACCATAATGTATTTAAAGTAACCTTAGAGATTGATTTAGAATGAAATGTATAGTTATAGAAGACGAGTTACCAGCACAAGAATTAGTGCAAAAATATATAGAACAAACTTCTGATATACAATGTTTAGGAGTTTTTGAATCAATTTCAGAACTACACTTAGAGGTTTTAGAAGAAGTAGATTTTATTCTGTTAGATATACAATTACCTGGGACTAATGGTATAGAGTTTTTAAAAAACTTGGAAATAAAACCTAAAATTATTGTTACTACGGCATATAGAGATTATGCTATAGAAGCATTTGAAGAGGCTGCAGTAGATTATTTACTCAAACCATTTTCTTATCAACGATTTTTAAAGGCTATTATGCGGGTACAGAATAGTCTTTCTAATAGAAAAGAAAAAGATAACACAAAGGAATTATTTGTTTATGCTGATAAGACATTCTTTAAAATAGTTAAAGATGATATCTTGTATATAAAGTCCGAGGTAGATTATGTTCATATTTTTTATTCTGATAAAAAATTGCTCGTACAAGACAGTATGAATAACTGGGAACAAAAACTTGAAGAGGAAAATTTTGTACGAGTACATCGATCTTACCTCATTAATTTTAGTAAGATTGATAAGGTGCAGGGGAATACACTTTATATAAATAATACAGCAATACCGATTGGTAAAACATATAAAAAAGCTTTATTACAATTTATCAAAGATATGTAACAAAGCTTTTTATTTATAATAAGAAATTAAGCTATAAATTTATGATTTAGAGACTGTTAATGAGTTTAATTTCTTTTTTACCAAGCCGTAAGCCTTATTTAATTCTTTACTTTCTCTATACTCTTCACCATAAGAGTATGCCTTTTCTATAGTTTGAATAGTTTTGGTGTAAAGTTCATTACGGTAATATATAAAACTTTCAAACTCGGCAAAATAGATATCATTTTTAGCATTTGCTCCATGTTTTTTGGCTTTCATAATATATTCTAATGCTTTTTTGTACTCCTTCTTTTTATAGTAGACACCTGCCATAAACTCATACCCTTTAGGCAAATCAGGAATTAATTCGGTGCTCTTTTTATAACACTCTAGAGCTTTATCAATTTTTCCGTCATAATAATACGCCATACCTACACACCATATAGCAGTGGCACTATCGGGGTACATGTCTGCTACTTTTTGAAAGTATTCTTGTGACTTCTTATAATCCTTTTCAACTAAAAGGTAATAATCAGCCTGAACCATATACATTTCAGACTTTAATGAAGTATTTTTAGATAACTCAAAGGCCTTTGTGACTAGCTTTTTATATTTAACTGTATCAGTCACATAAAAAGATTTCATTAAGTAAGAAGTAGGATAGTTCGGATCCAATTGAATGATTTTATCCACCGTTTTCTCATACTTTACCTTATCTCTATAAAAAAAGAAATCTGCTTGTAAGTCATTGGCGAGCTGATGAACTTCGGGAACCTTAGAATCTATAGGTAATACAAAACCATAGGTGTTTAAATCAGAAGGAACGTACTCCTTGATTTTTTGGAATTCGATATCCCTTACTTTTTCTTGAGATGTGCAAGAAAGAAAACTTAATGAAACCCCTAGAATAATTGCATATTTAATGTTTCTCATATCTATTTACTTTAATTGTTTTGAGGCTAAAATAAACAGGATATGTGTTGAGTTTTTTTTAAATAGAGCTTACTATATTAAAGAGCTATAAAGAATGTAAAAGTATCTAAGTATGTGATAATATAGAGAGAATTTTTGCAGAATGACTCGATCCGATAGGAATTTCTATATCTCCAATTTCTACATCTTTTTGAGTATACGCAGTAATTTTATGTAAAGCAACAATATACGATCTATGTGTTCTTAGAAATTGATTGGCAGGCAATTGATCTTCTAATTTTCCGATGTTACCTTTTACAACTAGCCTTTCTTTAACGGTATGAATTCTAACATAATCTTTTAAACTTTCGATATATAGAATATCATTAAACTCAATTTTAATGTGTTTTTTATTAATGTTTACATAAAAAAAAGAAGGACTAGATTCAGTATCAATACTTGATATATCGGTAGGCTGAATTCTTTCGTAATAACGATCTACGGATTTTACAAATCTATCGAAAGAAATGGGTTTTAATAGATAATCTATAATATCTAAATCATACCCATCCAGAGCATACTCTCTATATGCTGTAGTTATGATTACTTTGGGTGGGTTCTGTAACGACCTAAGAAAATCTAACCCTTTTAAAACTGGCATCTCAATATCTAGAAATAATAGATCGATTTTTTCTTTTTTTATAACTTCAAAAGCCTCTACAGCACTATAACAACTAGCTATTACTTCTAAATCATTAAGCATTGTTATATGATTTTTGAGTAAATCAATTGCGGGAGATTCATCATCAACAAGTAAACATCGTACCATATTAATCTAATTTTAAAGTCAGTTTCAAATTAAAAAATGTATCTGATTCATCAGTCTCTAATTCGTGTTTTTTTGGATAAATAAGATCTAATTGTCTTTTAATATTGGTTAGACCAATTCCACTTTTATAATTATCTGTTTTATTATCAAATTTACTAGTGACTTTTGTATTCCAAACACTAAATTCTAAATGAGAGCCTGATTGTACTAGTATCACTTTAATCTCGGGTTTTAATATACTACCACTTACTCCATGTTTAAAAGCATTTTCAACAATAGATAAAAGTAATAAAGGGGCTATCTTTTCTTGATCATTTGCCATAGTTTTTTGAAAACTCACCTTTAATCTTTCTTCGTATTTAATCCGTTCTAGAGCAATATAATTTTCAATAGTATGAGTTTCATCTGCCAAGGGTACAGACGCTCGCTGACTTTTGTATAAAATATAATCCAAAATTTCAGAAAGTTGTAATACCATTTCTGGAGCTTTTGGAGATTTTGTAATTATATAAGAATACAAATTGTTGAGTGTATTAAATAAAAAATGTGGATTTAATTGTGCTTTAAGGTATTTAAGCTCTGTGGATATTTTCTCTTTCTCTAATTGGTATATTTTTTCTTTTTTTAATTCCTGTTCCTTATTCGTTTTATAGAAATGCATAATTAATGCTGGAAAATGAAATAATACCATATGAAACGGGAAATCTTCTAGACTAATTAAAGGGTAAGGACCATTAGCGCAATATTGATCTAAATGATAATACCCCATAAAACGATATATGATGGTCAACAATATGATTATAAAAATCATAGATAAAGCAAAAACAAAATATTTTTTTTGTTTTAAATAACGTGGTATTTGCCAGTAATTAAAAGTATATGCAGCAATCATTAACAATGGTAGCTTAAATAATGTTGTTTCTACAGTCTGTGTAAAAAGCTCAGGGTCGGCAGATGAGAAAATATAAAAAAGAAAAATTCCGATCCAAAACAAAACATGCTCAAGGACCTTTTTGTTTGTAATACTCATACTTGAAATATACCATAATTATTGGGACTTAATCAAACAAATCGATGTTTGATTGGTTACAGAATATAAAACAATAATAACCGTATATAAACTTAAAAATAGAACGATATATGCTATACGTAGTCTATAAACATCAATTCTTCTATTTAATCTATACAAGATGGTATTACCTGTTACATTTGTTTTAAAATTAATAGTAATATCATGAAGTTTAATAATGTAATAACAATATCATTTGTAGCTCTTTTGACAATTAGTTGTTCGTCTATAAAAAGACTACAAAACAAACCAATAGCATTAATTAATAATGTTTCATATACAAACTCAAAGTTTAACAATCCAAATGCTTCAAATGGATTCTTGGTAAAACATAGTAATAATATATATGCAATTACAGCAAAGCATGTTCTTATGATTTCGAAAACAGATAAGATGAAATTTGTTGATTTTGAAGGAGATTTAAAACAATGGAAAATGCATCCTAAAAATGACAGTACAACATTTATAATTGCAGACAAGTTGTTAAGTACAAATAGAAAAGACTCACTTACCTGGAATTATATGAATACAAATTGGGATACGTATAATGATTGGTTAGTTTTTTCTGTAAAACAAAACAAGACAAACTACAAACCTTTAGCATATAGAGTTAAACCACTTAAAAAAGGAGAACCGTTATATGTTATAGGTTGGTCATATAAAGATGTTTTGGGAGATCAACGAATTTATGAATATGAATTTGATAGTACCGAGGGGGATTATCACAACCTTATTCAAGTAAAAGGCCCAGAGAGCTTAGGCGGATTAAGTGGAGCACCAATAGTAGATAAAAGAGGAAAGTGGGTAGGTCTGGTGACTTCTGGAGGAGAAGATGAAAAAACAAAGAAGGTACTTCTACAGGCAACGAGTAATAAGAATGTTATTCAATTTATAACTGAGTTAGAGTAGAAAATACTTAGAACTATATTTTTCTCCGAAAGCTTGATCTAAACAAGGAGACGGTTTCGGAGTTTTCCGAAAAAAAAATGATAAATAATTAGAATAACAAAGCCCTATAATACGTGACATATAGGGCTTTATCTTTATTGACAATAAAATATTAGTTAATTTAGGATTTACTCAAAATGTATAAGACAGTTTCGCGATTTTATAGAATATAACGTTATAAAAACTTATGTATGGGATTTGTTACTGCATAATATCTTTTAGTTCTACTATTTTCCAATCAGGACTATAGGATATTAAGTTCTCTAAAACAGCAATATGACCTGCACCCATTAAGACCATAATACGTTTATCTTTTGGCTCGGTATATTTTTGAATCGAAGAATAGATATACAAATTTCTTCTTATCCATTCAGAAGCTAAAAATGAACCTGTATTGTTATCTATTGTTCCTCCTTTATTGGCACCGTTCAAATACCAGCCAAAATTAAGTTTTCGTTGGTTTTTATTATTTAGATAATAAAAAATATCTTTAAGTGGTTTCTTTTTAGAAATAAGGGCATTGTATTCTTTTTCGAATTTTTTTATATCCTTTGTAAAAGATTCGATTAGTGTTGTTTGCTTTGCTTGTTTCATGGCATTAATTAAACTATCAAATGGAAATTGCGTTCCTCTATAATCGACACCGTATACTTTTTTATGTTGTAATTCTTTGGCTACTTTAAAACCAAGTTGAAAAATCTCGTTTCTTCTTTTCTGTCCCCAATCTGTGGTTTTATAAAGTTTGTACAAAGAATCTAGTTTTGGTTGATAGGCTACAGTTCTCTCTACAAAAATTTTATCGGGCTTAAACTCTTTAATTTTTGCTACAATTTGATCTAATTCTTTTTGATATTGATCAGAGAGTATGTCTACTTCATTAGTTTGGGCTACATCAAGACCTTTACTTTGATAATTATTCCAGTGAGATGAACCAATAAGTAATACCTGTACAGAAGCATCACTTTGATTTATGTTATCTTGAGTTTGTCTTCCACTACACGAAGTTTGAATAAAGGCTAGGGCAAGTAATAATAGTATATGTTTCATAATATTGATTTTAATATTTGATTCAAAAATAGGTGGGCTTTTTTATCAAAATTGTAAAATAGGATCAAGCTATGATAGTACTACACAAACCATATATATAAACCAACATTAATTTTTGTTGTATGAATTTGTAGTTTCATCCTTCAAAAATCATAGATCATACGTAAAAGACATTTTTTTGATTATTATGAAATACATTTGTTTTATGAACATAAAAAATGAATGGAAATATCATATCGTACTAGGAGCAATTTTAGTGACAATGGATTTTATAGAAAATTTTGTTATTAGTAAGAAGCAAGAACTTTTAACAAACCATGTACTCATTTTGTTTTTATTATCAATGTATTGTACCTCTACGATTGTATATTTTACAAATTTTAAAATCGTTTGCCCTAAGTTTTTAAAAAGAAACAATGTATTTCAATTTGTAATAGCTGTTTTAGGGCTCTTTATATTGTTTTCGGGAGTTCGCTTTTTTTTAGATGAAGTCATATTGTATCAAATTACAGGCTTACATAACTATCAAGACGAATCAAGAACATTATATTATTATATTTTTGATAATTCGTATTATGCAATTAAACCTGTTTTATATAGTACACTCGTATACTTGACTATCAAATTTATAGAAGTAAAAGATTTTAATAAAGCCGAACTTGATTTACTTAAATCACAAATAAGCCCGCATTTTTTGTTTAACACATTAAATGCCTTTTATGTAGAGCTTATAGATGATAAACCCAGTACAGCAAAGGATATTCATAAGCTGTCAGAATTGTTGAGATACGTTATTTATGATTCTAAAAATGATGTGGTATCCTTAAATAAGGAAATCATTTTTTTAAAAGATTATGTTCATTTTTATAATAAACGTTTTGAGAATGAATTATCTATTGATTTTTCTATAGATGGAGAGATTCAAAATCAACAAATCCCATCCTTAATATTAATACATTTTGTAGAAAATTTGTTTAAGCATGGTGTTGTTAATGATAAAAATGATCCTGCTATGATTTGTATTCATATTAATGAAAGTGACATTGTAATGAAAACTAAAAACAAATCATTAACATCAGAAAAATATATGGAATCAGGTATTGGTACTGATAATGTAAAACGTAGATTAACAACTTTATTTGATTCAAATTATAAATTAGAGTATAAAACTGACGAGTCTTACTTTTATTCATATTTAAAAATGCCTTTATGAAAGAAACTGTGCGATGTATTATAGTAGATGATGAACCACCAGCAATTAGATTGTTAGAAAAATATATTGTAAAGGTCTCATTCTTGGATTTAATTAGTACAACAACAAACTCATTAGAAGCATTACAGATTCTTGAAAAAGAACAGATAGATCTGGTATTTCTCGATATTCAAATGCCAAATTTAACTGGGATACAAATTTCTAAAATTATAGATGACAATATAAATGTAATTTTTACCACAGCTTATCCTCAATTTGCATTAGAAAGTTATGATTTAAATGCAGTAGACTATTTATTAAAACCTTTTGATTTTGAGCGTTTTTACAAAGCTGTAAAAAAGATAGAAAATGTAACAAAAATAAATACTATTCAATCAGAAAATAATGATTTTATATTCGTAAAAACAGATGGCAAAAATAATTATGAAAAAGTATATATTGATGATATACAATATATAGAAGGATTAAAGAATTATGTTGCAATTCACCTAAAAAATAAGCAAGTCATAACTTATAATACATTGAAACATGTATATGAGAATTTACCAAAACTACGTTTTATACAGATCCATAAATCTTTTATAATATCTATTAATAATATAGAAAAAACGAATTCTATTTCTATACAAATAAATAATACCGAACTTCCGCTAGGAAACACATATAAAGAATCATTTTTTGATAGAATTAGTAAAAATAAACTGTAAATAAAAAAATAACATAAATACTATTGAGTTTTATTAGTAGAATCAAATAAATGGCACCATATTTGCAAACTAATAAATTATAATAATTTAATTACATTACAATGAATAAAGGAATAGTAAAATTCTTCAATGACACTAAAGGTTTTGGATTTATCACTGAAGAAGGTGCTAGTAAAGATCATTTTGTACACATTTCTGGATTAGTAGATGAAATTCGTGAAGGCGATGAAGTTGAATTTGATCTTAAAGAAGGTAACAAAGGATTAAACGCAGTGAACGTAAAAGTTATTTAATACATATACTTTAAAGTTTAGTAAAAGCTCATCAATTTTGATGGGCTTTTTTTTTGACCTCTTTCGTCCTAGGGTTAAATAACGTAATATAAGATGTTATTTAACATTTATTTTCAGTTTTGCAACTACAGTAAACATTCTCTCGTCCTTAAAAGTAGTTTTGGTCCAAACTAAATGATTCATCAATTAATCAAAACTAAACAAAAGTATATATGAAGAAAATAGCATTATGCTGTATATATTTCATTTCAATCCAAAACTATGCTCAGTTTACTTCTGAAAAAGAAAACTCAAAGGATTCAACCTATAGCTTTTTAGATAAGACAGAGTTCAAATTAGGATATTTTGGAAACTCCTTATGGAATCCAGGGTTGAGTGGGGGAGCTGAGTATTTAATTAGAGAAAAAATTAGGATCAAAGAAAGAAGAAGAGGAAATAAAACTATTACAAATCAATTATTGTTAGGAGGTAACCTTGGTTTTTATTGGGATCCACGAAGTCATGTGGGTGTATTTACAGATTACGGAATTACCTGGAGACGTACCAATAACAAAGGAAAACAAATAAGTGTTGAGTTTAATCCATTAGGGTATCATCGATCTTTTCTACCAGAAACATACGAGGTCAAAAATGGAGAAGTAGATAAAGTATTTCTTCCTGGTCGTAGTTATTACGCACCATCTCTTTCTATAGGGTTTGGAAGGTTAAGAAAAGGAAAAAAATTAACGGCGAGATATTTTAATATCAACTTCAAATTATTAACTCCTTATAACACCGGGTCTCTACCTATGATTTCATTTAACTATGGATATCGTTTTAAGCTAAGAAAGAAAAATAAAAATAGACAAAATGAAAAGTAAGATCTTAAACATAATGTTGGGGTGTTTATCTTTTTTGTGCTTACTTTCTTGTACAAAAGAGGATATTAATGATTTGAGTGATACCTTTTATGTTCGCCATAAAGGTGCCGATATGCCTGCTCATATTTATGGAAACGCTTCAGAAAAAGTGTTCATGATTATTTTGCACGGAGGCCCTGGAGATAGTGGCTTAGTTTATCGTTTTGGTACTATAAAGAATAGAATAGAAAAATCTTGTGCTGTGGTATACTTTGATCAAAGAGGATCTGGAATGTCACAAGGAAGGTTTTCTAAAAATGATTTCAATATAGATATCATGACAGAAGATGTAATGGCTTTGGTAAAAGTGATTCAGCATAAATATGGTCAGGATAGTCGCTTTTTTTTAATGGGACATAGTTGGGGCGGTACGTTAGGAACTGCTACTTTGTTAAAAAAGGATAATCAAGACTTCTTTAAAGGGTGGATAAACCTGGATGGTGTTCATGATTGGAGCCAACTATATTTTAACTACATCGATAATCATCAAGCTATTTCAAACGAGCAAATTGAATTGGGAAATAGAGTTGATTACTGGCAAAGTGTATTGGATAAAGTTAAAACTGTAGACACATTAAAGCCTAAATTAGATGACTTCTTAAAACTTAATAGAGAGGCTTTTGTTGCAGAAAGAAATATTTTAAAAGATGGTTTGATATTAGATGAAGCTGCAGAAAAATATGGCAATGAGATTTTAAGTAATTATGTATTTAAGAATAACTTGTTTACTACATGGTGGAGTGGAGCAATGACTAGAAATGTCCTAATAACCGAAGAGATTTTTAAGCATTGGAATTTTGAAGATAGGCTTAGTCAAATAAGAATTCCATCTTTGTTTTTATGGGGAAAATATGATATTGTCGTTCCTCCAAAAATGGGAGAGGTTACTTTTAATAAGATTGGTTCTGATCATAAAAAATTTGTTCTTTTTGAGCAGTCAGGTCATTTTCCACCAGGTTGTGAATCAGAAAAATTTGCAGACGAAGTGATAGCGTTTATTAATACAAATAAATAGAACGTACTGTTCCTTTAATATTCCCTGAGCTTCGATTGATCTTGGGGGATATTATACTAATAAAGTACTTAATGTTATATAGTTATATTAAGAATATAAAATTAAAAACACACCTAGCATAATACCAAATAGAGGAATTAATTTTTTACGCTTGTTTTTTTCCTTAAATACAAGACCACCTATAACTACAGCAATCAATATTTGACTTCGTTTTATAGCAGACAGAAGCATAATTAATGCATCTGGATCTTGTAAAGCTTTGTAATAAAAATAATCTGCTGCTTGTAACAATACTCCAACAGCAGGGATTGTCCAACGCCATTTAAATTCTTTTCTTTTTTCTGTATTAGGAAACCATGTTATGGATAAAATTATAAATAGTATAATTACGGTGTATAAACAAAACCAAAACTGTAAAGTTTCTGGGTTCAATTCTAAACTCTGAATTAAAAATTTATCATATAAACCACTTGATGCCCCAAGAAATGTTGCACCTATGATCGCAAATATCCATTTATTTCTTTTAAAATTAATTCCTTCTTTTTTTCCAATTCGTGAATACAAAAGAACCGAAAAAATGATAAGAAAAAAGCCTAACCATTGTAATTCATTTGGTTTCTCTTGATAAATAAGAATGGCTCCAATAAACGTAAAAAACGGACCTGCAGAACGAATAGGAGTAACGATGGTTATAGGCAAATGCTTTAAGGCTTGATATGCTAACACCCATGAAGAAGCCATAATTATAGATTTTATAAAAATAAAACCATGTATTTGCCATGAAATATCAATGATGTGAAAACCTATACTTTTGGTATAATCTGGAAAATAAATAGAACTTATTGCTATAGGCAGTAACAATAAAAAACCAGATCCAATAGTACCAAAAAGCACCGGAAACACCTCATTTCCCTGCACTGCATGTTTCTTACATAAATTATGTAACCCTAAAAATAATGCCGCTAAAAGACCAAAATACATCCACATGGCCGCGAAAATAGTTTTTTTAGAAACTTTGGGATCCTTCTAAGAAGCTTTTTTTTAAAATTTGAGCAAAAATTAAATTCCACTAGGAATAGTATATTGCATATATCAATTAGATATAAATGATAGAATCAATTCTTAAGGGGGTATATGTTTGTCTAATAATTCAAATTGCAATTATTGGAGTCGTAAATCTTTTTCAAAGAGTAGCGCGAAATAGAATATTAGGAGTGTTTTGTTTTTTGTTGATTTTCTCTTTGGTCAAAAGAGCATTTTGGAATGATATTAATGAATCGAATTTATATTATTTGTTCGGAGGTCCTCATGAAATATTATACGCACCCCTTTTGTATACTTATTTGTTAATCGCAGATAAAAAAATACTTTCTAATACAGTATATAACCATATTCTAATTGCATTTTTCATCTACCTTATATTGCATCTATTAGCTGTTTTCTTTTTTAAAAATAACCATTATGTGATTGCTCCGTTTTTTCTGTTATCAATCCTAATATTTAGTATCGCATATTTTATCAAGGGCTTAAAACTGTATAAGTATCAATTAAAAACAATACTAAAACCTTACCCAAGAATAAGGTTTCAATTTTTTTATGTTTCGGCCAATTTATATATCTTATTAAAAGCTTTTGTAGTTTTAATTGCATTTATTAATGCAGTAATAGAAAATCCTATACTAAAAACCATTTACCAAAATTTTTCTCTTCCAGTTTTTTACTATGTAGTGGTTCCTTTGTTCATATTATTATGTTTAACCTATATCTTTTATGGACTTACAGAAATAAATGGTTTAAAAAGAACTATTTTAAATATCGATATACATAAAAAAGATAGACAGGATGATTTAAAATATGATATCATTTGGAAACTATTAAAAGTTGATCAAATTTATACTAATCCAAATTTAAATTTTAATGACTTTGTTAAAGAGGTTCAGTTAAGTAAAGCGACTGTAAGTCAGTTTTTAGAAGATAATAGTTTTGAAAACTTTCAGGACTTGATTAATCGATTTAGAATAGAGGATTTTAAAGGCAGAGTAAAGGATCATACATTTGATAAATATGATTTAATAAGTATTGCCAAAGAATCGGGATTTAAATCAAAAGCAACATTTTATAGAGTTTTTAAAAAACAGGAACATATGACGCCGAGAGAATACTTGCAAAGTTTATAGCTTCTGATATAATTCATTGAAAATAATTATTTAAAAGGTCTCATTTAAAGCAAATGAGACCTTTTTCTTGTTGTAATTGTAAATAATAAAAGGAGTAGTTACTAATTTTAGACAGTAATTAGAATCCTTACTTAATACAATCAATAAATGAATAATTATTTTAAATTAGTATTACTCGGAACTATAATTATAGTTGCTATTGGAGCTTGTCAAAGAAAGGAACAAAAACTGAATGTTTCTCAGTCAAGTTTGATTGTCGATTATGTTCCTGATATGGTTGGAAGAGGGGTGATTTCTAAGGCGTCTTTTGAAGGACATGCGAGTATTACCCCTTCTGGAAATGAAATCTATTTTGCCATCTATTCTAATGATCATTCATACAGTACAATTGCCTATTCAGTAAAAAAAGCTGGCAAATGGCAAGAGCCTAAAATAGCTAGCTTTTCAGGAAAATATAGTGATGGTTCTCCTGCATTATCTCCAGATGGTAATACTTTATTTTTTAGTTCTAAAAGACCTATAGAAGGAAATAACATAAACACAAGCAATGATATTTGGTATGTAAAACGTAAAAATGAACATACTAAATGGGAAAAGCCAATGCGTTTGGGAGATAAAATTAACACTAGTTTTAACGAATTCTCTCCATCTGTAGATTGTTTAGGGAATTTATATTTCTGTTCTAATCGCCCAGATGGATTTGGCGATATGGATGTATATTATTCAAATAATAAAAATGGTATTTATACACAAGCCAGTGTATTAGATAGTACTATAAATTCAAAATATCATGAAGGAAATGTTGGAGTTAGCCCCAATGGAAAACTACTCTTTGTTATGATCCAAAATAAACCAGGTGGTTATGGCTACGATGACATATACTACTCGGTTAGAAAAGGGCAGGGGTGGACCGCTGTCAAAAACATAGGAGGTTTAATTAATACCTATACTTATGACTTTTCTCCCAAGGTATCACCTAATGAAGAACTATTATATTTTTCAAGCCGTATCAATAGAGATTTTACAAATTCGGAAATTCCATATACTTATGAATCTTTTCATCATTATCTAGATAATCCTCTTAATGGTTTTGGAAATATCTATAAAATAAAGCTAAGTGACCTTAATTTAATAGAAACAGAATTTTGAATTGATTATAATGGTAATCCATTTGAGATTGTGATAGTTCAAGTTATAAGTGTATCTATTTGCTATATGAAATACGTGTCTTATCGATTGTTTATCAAGAGAGTAGTGTGAAAATAAACCTTGTTGGATTCTTACAAATAATAAAACTAAAAAATTTAACATTTATTTAGTTTCCATGTTAGGAAACTATTTTTTATATTTGTTTCCAAATTTGGAAACTGAAAATTTAGTTTTATATAGAGTTATGAATAAAAAGGAACTCATAAACGCATTTGCTTTAGTACATAAAGAAGATAACTACCCCCCAATTGCAGGAAAAATAATAGGACTCTTTTATGTTTCTGATCAAAAGTATTTCACCTTTGAAGATATTATGGAAGGCGTTAATGCTAGTAAAAGTGCTACTAGTAAAGCATTAAAATTCTTAATTGATCTTAATGAAATTACTTTTATTTTTTCAGAAAGTAACAAAAGAAAAAGGTTGTTTTATCCTAATCATGCATATATCAAAAAACGATTCGAAAAAATTATTGCGGCGCACGAAATGGAGACTGTTCTATTAAAAAAGGTGCTAAGTACTAGAAGTACAGATAATATAGAAATGAATAATCAAATAAAAAGTATTATAGCTTTTAATGAAGATGTATTGCATTTTATTTCCGACAAAGTAAAAGAACATTTTAAAACCGAATAAAACTAAACGTAAATGAAAAAACACATCGTAGTGGTATCACTAATTTTTACCACATTAATGTTTTCGCAAACCAAACAAACCTATAATATTGGTTTTTTACTGGATTATAAAACACCAGAAATCAAACCTTTACTTACTTTATTACAAAAAGAAATAAAGGATGTTGTTGGTGAAGATGCAATTATAAATTTTCCTGAAACCAATGTCTTGATCAATAACTATAGTATAGAAAAGGCGAGAGCAAACTATAATACTCTTGTTAATAATGATACCGATATTATTATCGCCTTTGGAATTACAAATAATGAAGTTGTTTCAAAATTAAAGACACATAAAAAGCCTACCATATTATTTGGGTCTGTAAATAAGGACTTTAATTATTTTGATGACAGCAAAGAAATATCCGGAATATCAAATTTTACCTATTTAGTAGTACCACAATCCTATGAAAAGGATCTTAGTGTATTAAAAGAAATAACCAGTTTTACCAATGTAGGGATAGCAGTAAAAGAAGACTTGATCTCAATTTTACCTTTTAAACGTATTTTTGATAAAGAGGCAACTACTTTGGGGTTTAACTATAAAATTATTCCATATAATACTAGTGATGATATTGTAAATGATATTACAAGTGATATAGATGCTTTTTATTTGGCAAGTGGTTTTTTTCTAAATAAGAGTGACATTACCAAAATAGCTACAAAACTCATTGATAAAAAAATACCATCATTTACAAGTACAAGTATAGAGGATGTAGAAAATGGTATAATGGCAACCAACCAGTCTAATGATAATATTAATCAATTTTTTAGACGTATCGCTCTGAGTGTAGAGTCACATATTAGTGGAGAAAACCTATCTGAATTACCTGTTCATATTGATTATAATGATAAACTTACTATAAATCACAATACTTTGGAAAGAGTAGGAGTATCTACCAAGTATAGTCTAATAGCCAATACTAATTTTGTAGGAGATTTTGTTGTTAATGCATTATCTGAAAAAAAGTATAATCTGTTAGACGTAATGAATGCCGTTATTGGTGAGAATTTAGGTTTAAAATCTAGCAAAAGAAATGTTGAATTAAGTGAACAAGACGTAAAAACTTCAAAAAGTAACTATTTACCAAGTGTTACGGCAAGTGCGAGTGGAGTATATGTGGATCCCGATTTAGCTGAAATATCTAATGGACAAAATCCTGAGTTTTCGACCTCTGGAAATATAGCCTTAGAACAAACTTTATTCTCTGAAGCCGCAAATGCCAATATATCTATTCAAAAAGAGGTATTAAAGGCACAAAAAGAGACCTATAATGCCGATAAACTTGATGCTATATTTAATGCTTCGAATGTTTATTTTAATGCCTTAATTCTAAAAGCAAATTTGCAAATTCAAATTCAAAATTTAAACTTGACAAAAAAGAATTTACAAATTGCAAAACAAAATTTTGAAGCAGGACAATCGGGAAAAACTGATGTATTAAGGTTTACAAGTGAACGAGCAAAAAATACACAAGCCTTAGTCGAGGCGACTAATCAATTAGAACAGACATACTATACATTAAATCAATTATTAAACAATTCTATTACATTAGAAATAGATGTTGATGAAGCTGAATTGGGTGAAGGGATTTTAAAGAACTATAATTATCAACAGCTTCGAGATGTAATTGATGACCCAAAATTGCGTATACCTTTTGTTGAATACTTAGTTAAAGTAGCGAAAGAAAACGCACCTGAAATCAAGTCTTTAGACTACAACTTAAATGCAACCAAGCGTAATATACAACTCAATAGTTATGGAAGGTTTTTACCAACACTCGCTTTAAGGGGGCAGTATAATCGAGATTTTAATAGGTGGGGGAAAGGTAGTGCTCCTGCACCTGTTTTGAACGATAACTATAATATTGCTGTTAATCTTTCTATTCCAATTTTTAACAGAACACAGACTAATATTAATAGACAAACTGCAAAAATACAAGAAGATCAATTAGCAATAAATAAAGAAAATATTGAATTGAGTATTGAGGCAAATGTTAATAATGCCATATTAGATTTGATTAACCAGATTGCAAATATTGAAATATCAAAAATATCTGAAATTGCTGCAAAAGAAAGCTTAGAGTTAACACAAGTATCATACTCTAGTGGAGCTGTTACCATAGTTCAATTGCTAGATGCACAAAATAACTACTTAGCAGCTCAACAATCTCAAATAACAGCAGTATACAATTATTTATTAAGTTCAATGCAATTAGAACGATATATAAGTCATTTCTTTTTATTAAACTCACCAGAAGAGAATCAAGCCTTTATTCAAGGGTTTAATGATTATTTAAATAACAGAAAATAAAATAACACATAACCAATATCAAAATGAAATATAACATATATACAATAGCGCTACTATTTGGAACCCTATTTTTTATGTCTTGTAAAAAAGAAATAAAAGAAGAAAAAGCGCCATTACGTCCGGTATCCTATCAAGAAGTTGGTTTTGTAAATGGTGGTGCAACTCGTACTTTTAGTGGTACGGCAAATACCGATAAGGTTATAAATTTAAGTTTTAGAAGTACAGGGATAATTACAGAGTTTAATTTAAAATTAGGGCAAACTGTACAAAAAGGACAGCTTCTTGCAAAATTAGACAATGTTCAATCTCGACTAAATCATGAAAACTCTTTATCCTCTTTAAATAGTGCAGAATCACAAATGAATACTGCAAAACTGAGTAAAGATCGAATACGTTTGCTTTTTGAAAAAGGAAGTACTTCTTTAAGTGATTACGAAGCTGCAAAAAACTCATATAAAACTGCAGTAGAAAGCTATGAATCGGCCAAACGAAGTGTTGCTATTCAAGAAGAGCAAATACGTTATGGATACCTATATGCACCAGAACATGGTGTAATAGCACAGGTAAATGCCGAAATTGATGAAAATGTAAGTATTGGGCAAAACATCGCAGTTTTAAATGCAGGAACAGATATGGAAATAGCATTAGGATTACCCGAAAATGTGATCAATTTAATAAAAGAAAATAAAGAAGTTATTATACATTTTTCATCATTACAAGATAAAATGTTTACTGGTAAAATAACCGAAGTTTCTCCGTCAATAAATTCTAGTACTTCAACATATCCAGTTCGTGTAAAAATTATGAACCCTTCTCAAGAGATTAAAAGTGGAATGGCCGCAAATGTTACTTTTGATTTTGGCAATAAACAAACAAATGTCAAAACATTAGTGGTTCCTGCCAAATCTGTTGGTGAAGATGCTCAAGGAAATTTTGTGTTTATCCTAGAAGAAAATGGTAATAAGACATTTGCAAAAAAGCAACCCATAACATTAGGTAAATTAACATCAGAAGGTTTTGCGATAACAAAAGGTTTATCTGCTGGTCAAAAAATAGCAGTTGCGGGCTTACAAACCTTACTAGACGGACAAGAAGTAAAATTGCAGTAGTTGGCTATAAAAACTAGACTCTCTTTACTTAAAGCGTATAAAAAATCAATCATAAACCTATGAATCTTACAAAGTTTTCGATAGAAAAAAATAGAATAACATATACGGTGCTTGCAACCATTATGTTATTGGGTATATCTCTATATCAGTCGCTACCACGAGATAGTATGCCACCAATGACAATAAGAGTTGCATCTATTGTATCTCAGTTTCCTGGGGCGGGACCAGAGCGTGTTGAAGAATTGGTGACTGACAAAATTGAAAAAGTAGTTCAAGAATTACCAGAATTAAAAAAAGTTACCAGTACATCTAGAACAGGCCTATCTGTTATTAGTGTAACACTTAAAGATGAAGTTAAACCAGATAAACTACAAGATGTTTGGGATAGATTACGTCGCAAACTTGATGGCATCCAAGGTTTACCATCAGGGGTAAACCCTAATTTAAATGATGAAGGTATAGGTGATGTATTTGGGATCGTCTTAGGGATTACTACTGATGGGTTTTCGTATGCCCAGATGAAAGAGTATGTAGATGACATTAAAGATGATTTAATAAAACTGGATAACGCTGCCAAAGTAGAATTAGGAGGAGAGCAGGATGAACGAGTTTTTGTTGAGTTTGATGACTCTAGATTAAAAGAATATGGATTATCTGCTCAAAAATTGAGTAGTTTTATTTCTGCTCAAAATATAGTTAGTTCAGGAGGGCAAATTAATTTAGAAGATGAGCGAATTGTTTTGGAGCCTACAGGGAATTTTGACACGTTAGCAGATATTAGAAATATGCTAATTCCGGTTGGTGATGGTAGTCAATTGGTGTACTTAAAGGATATTACAAAAGTAAAAAAGGGATATATATCACCTCCAACACAAAAGGTGAGTGTCAATGGGTTAGACGCTATAACTTTACATATCTCGTTAAAAGATGATGCAAATATTATTGCTTTGGGAGAAGAAGTGAATATGGTAAAACAAGAATGGAAATCATTGCTACCTATTGGTTTAGAACTACATACATTATCATCATTGGATAAGTATATCGATACTCAAGTAAGTGATTTTATGGTTAACCTTATACAATCGGTTGTCATTGTATTTTGTGTTATGCTATTCTTTTTAGGTTTACGAACTGGTCTGATCATTACAAGTTTAATTCCTATAGTAATTGTGACTACGTTTATGGTAATGGGCTTAATGAATATAGGTATAAATCAGGTATCTCTAGCAGCACTTATTATGGCTTTGGGTATGATGGTAGATAATGGTATTGTTGTAGCAGAGACCATTGTAGTAAAATTAGAAGAAGGTATTAGTAGAAAAGAAGCGGCAATTCAAGCATGTTCAGAGTTGTTTACTCCACTTCTTATATCTACATTAACTACAGCAGCAGCTTTTATGTCTTTTTACTTGGCAGAATCTGTAATGGGAGATATTGTAGGTCCAATTTTTCTTGTCATAACAATAGCACTTCTAGCCTCATGGTTTATTTCTTTAACTATAATTACGTTGTTGTCTTATTTATTTATGGCAGTAAAGCCAAAAGATGCTAAAAAAAGTGTTATTGATAAGATGATTATATGGCTAAAAGGTCATTATAAAAACCTTATTTTAATTGCATTAAAAAACAAGGTCAAAACCATGGTATTGATTATCGGTATGTTTGTTTTGGCCTTATTTGGTTTTACCAAAATTGCGTTTTTGTTCTTTCCTGATAGTAATAGAAACATGATTACTATTGATATCAATTTACCTCTAGGGACTAAAATAGAAAGAACAACACAAGTTGTATCTGATATTGAAACATTCATTTCAAAAGAACTTAAAGTATCGGATAATCAAACAGAGGGTGTTTTAGACTGGTCTTCTTATATTGGCGAAGGTCCAGAGTCATATGATCAAGGATATACACCAGATGAAGCAAATTCTAGTTATGCGCATATTCTTGTTAATACTTCAAGTTTTGAGGCCAATCAAAAATTAATTAATCAATTAGATTCATACTGTTTTAACAGTTTTCCTAATGCAGATATTAAAATAGGTTTATTAGCAGCTGGTGGAGGTGGCACGCCAATAGAAATAAAGGTTACAGGTCATGATCCAGATCAGCTTGCTGCAATTTCAGAAAAAGTAAAATTACAATTAAATGGAATTTCTGGAACCAAGAATGTAAAGGATGATTGGGGACCAAAGTCTAAAAAATTTGTTATTGATGTGAATCAGGTTAGAGCACAAACAGCAGGTGTTTCTAGTCAAGATATTGCGACATCGCTGCAAACGGTATTAGATGGTTTTAAAACAGGTGAATATCGAGAAGGTGACAAATCCATACCCATCTTAATGAGAAGTGATAAAAGCCAAGAGCAAACCTTGGAGTCTATCGAAACATTAAATATTTTTTCTCAAAGTACCGGTAAAAACGTACCATTACTACAAGTCGCAACAATAAAACCAGTTTGGCAATATGCAAAAATAAAACGTTTAGATATCAATCGTACTATAACTATTTCTAGTGAATTACGTGAAAGCGGAAACGCATCTGATATAATTGCACAAATCACACCATGGCTAAATGAGGAAGTAACTACATGGAAACCTGGTTACAGTTATAAGTTTGGTGGTGATGCAGAGAATACAGCAGAAAGCATGGGAGCCGTGATCAAATACTTACCACTTTGTGGCTTTATTATTCTATTGCTATTAATAATACAGTTTAATTCATTCAGAAAAATGATTATGGTATATTGTACTATTCCGTTAGCAATAATTGGTGTTGTTATTGGTCTACTTGTTTTTCAAGAACCTTTTGGTTTTATGCCTTTTCTTGGAATCATTGCATTAGCTGGAATTATTATTAACAATGCAATTGTATTAATAGATAGGATGGAAATTGAACAAAATGAATTAAAAAGAGAAGAAGATGATTCTGTCGTTATGGCATGTTTGCAGCGCTTTAGGCCCATTTTATTGGCTACATTTACTACTGTTTTGGGTTTAATTCCCTTATACTTAACCGGAGGTGAAATGTGGGAAGGTATGGCCGTTTCGATTATGGTTGGTTTATTGTTTGGAACTATAATTACATTGTTTTTCATTCCTACCTTTTATAGTATTTTGTTTAAAGTAAACTATAAAGACTATGAATTTGATAACACATTAATTGAAGAGTAATATTAGAATGAAACAAAATCTCATATATTTTTTTAAGCTATTATGGCAATCTGTTGTGTTTTGGACGTTAGCCATGTTTTGTTATGCAATGTTTAGGTACTATGGGATAGATCAAGAAATTTCTGTTGTTTTAAAAAACAGGGGTGATGATGATATGGGAGTTATAGAACCTCTAATTATATTTAGTGCTATTGGATTAGGATTAGGTTTGCTATATGCTCTTGTAGATTTTTTGTTTGATAAATATATGCCTAAGAAGATTCCTCTTGGATTGAATCTATTATTTAAAACAGGGCTTTATTTTATTGTAACAGTCTTTATTGTATCAGTAGTTTTGGATATTGCATCAAGAATTTTAAATCTTGGTATTGAGCTTTACCCTGGTTGGTGGAGAAAGGATAAGAGATTTTGGAATGCACTATTTTATATGACCTTGGCTTCTTTTGTTTTTTCTTTTATAAAAATAGCTTCCGAAAGATTTGGTAAGGGTTTGTTTTTTAAAATGTTATTAGGTACTTATAAAAACCCGAAAGAAGAAGAACGTATTTTTATGTTTTTAGATCTAAAAGATTCTACTGCTATAGCAGAGAACTTAAGTCATCGTAAATACAGTCAGTTTATCCAAGATTGCTTTTTTGACCTTAATGAAGTGGTACTACAATATGAAGCTGAAATTTATCAATATGTTGGTGATGAAGCGGTCTTAAGTTGGTCATATAAGAAAGGGTTAACAAATAATAACTGTATTCGTATATTTTTTGCTTTTGAAGAACAACGTCTATCCAGAAAGGAATATTATATTCAAAAATATGGAGCCTATCCCGAATTTAAAGCGGGATTGCACGGAGGAACATTAATGGTTGCAGAAGTTGGTTTTGTTAAAAAAGAATTGGCATATCATGGAGATGTTATTAATACGTCGGCAAGGATCCAATCAGAGTGTAATACCCATAATGTATCCTTGCTGCTTTCAGAAAAACTACTGAAAGATTTGAAAATAGGAAAGTTAATGACATCAAAATCATTAGGAAATGTATTATTAAAAGGAAAAAAGAAAGAGGTTAATATTTATTCTATTATTAAAGAGTAGAGCATTTTTTAACGAAGAAAACCTTAAAATTTTGAAAAAAATATGAACCTTATTTTTTTATTAGCATAGGTTTTGTAAATTCGTAAACGAAGAAATGAAGTAACTTTTGTTACAGATCTATTTTCTATCTTAAGGAAGACATTGGGAAAATAGATGCTATTTCTTACGGAAAACTCCGTATACCTTAATTAGTATAAACTAATTTGGTGTACGGAGTTTTTTTTACGCCAATTTTAAAAGCTTAAATATGAAAAAGAATGTTAAAAGAGGTGTTATTGTACTGCTTATATGTATTGTTGTTTTAATTGGGGTTATATATTTTTTTCCACAAGTCCTATATAACTCTGCTTTAGGTCAGAAGGCAATATTGACTTTCTCAGGAGAAAAAGTTGCAACTTTTTATTTTAAAGAAGATCAAACAAAAATGGATACTCTGTATATGAAAGGCATTATATATAGAAATACCCATAATGACATACAAAAGGTTTTAAATGAGAATCCACAGGTTACAACAATTGCCATGATTGATGTTGGAGGTTCAATTGATGATGAAATTAATCTGATAGCATCCCAAGAAATTAGAAAGAGAAAGATAAATACATATCTTCCTAAAAATGCAATGGTAGCATCTGGAGGAACTGATATGTTTTTGGCAGGAACAAAAAGAAAAATACACCCTACAGCAAAACTAGGAGTGCATTCATGGTCAGATGGTACCAAAGGAGGTAATGAATACCCACAAGATCACCCTGATCACATTAAGTACTTAGAGTATTATTCTGAAATGCAAATCCCTCTTAAATTTTATTGGTATACATTAAATGCAGCTTCGGCAGAAGATATACATTGGATGACTCCAAGTGAAATCAAACAATATAAGATAGAAACCAATAAAGCTTCAGAATTATTAAGCTTACAAAAAAAAATGTCCTCTGATGAGTTTCTCGGCAGAAGAACAGGAAACAATTTAAAAACACAGGATTTAATTAAAAGTTATTTTAAAGAAATAGGCCTCAGGCAATTTAAAAACGCGTATTCGTCACAGTTTTCTTTTATTGAAGAACAAACAAAGAAGCAGCGTACCGGAACCAATATTATGGGGTATGTAAAAGGAAAAAAACACGAGGCCAAGTATTTGGTTATAGGGGCACATTATGATCACTTAGGCGTTGTAAATGATACTATTTATAATGGAGCTGATGATAATGCATCGGGTACCGCAGCGTTATTGGTCTTAGCTAAATATTTTGTAAAACATCAACCAGAGCATTCTATTATTTTTGTGGCATTTGATGCAGAAGAACTAGGTTTATTTGGCTCTAAAAGTTTTGTCCAAGAACCACCAGTTCCTTTAACAGATATCAAATTGAATATAAACTTTGATATGATTAGTCGTAATCCTTTAAATGAAATTTATGTAGTAGGCACTTATGATTATCCCCAATTTAAACCTTTAATCCAATCTGTTGCAAAACCTAGTTCTTTAAAAGTATCCTATGGTCATGATAACCCTGATGATACAACAAAAGATTATTGGATGTTATCATCTGATAATGGTCCATTTCACAAGAAAGGAATTCCTAATATCACTTTTAGTGAAGAAGATCATCCAGGTTATCATCACCCAACAGATGATTTTGAAAATATACATCCAGTTTTTTATAAAAATGTAGTTACACTTATACAAAAGGTCATTGAAAAGGTAGATCAACAATTTCCTGATAATGATCTAAAATTAAAGAAATAGGTTGTGATACATAAAAGTAATATTGAGGCTACATATAGTAGTATTAAAGATGATATTTTTACAACACCATTAATTTACTCATCAAAATTGAGTGAAATGTCTGGTGCTAATGTCTATCTTAAAATGGAACATTTACAACGTACAGATTCGTTTAAAATAAGGGGTGTGTTAAGTAAAATTAATTCTTTAGTCGAAAAGGATTTAAAAAAAGAACTTGTTGCTGCATCTACAGGAAATCATGCAGCAGCATTTAGTTATGCTTCTCAAAAATTTGGTTTTAAAGGAAAGTTATTCCTTCCAAAAACTGTAGCAAAAGAGAAGTTAGCGAATGTATCAAATACAGAATTAGATATTGTTTTATATGGCAACTTAAGTACTGAAACTGAAGCTATGGCCAGATTATATGCAAAAAACATAAGTGGTGTATTAATTCATCCGTATAATGATATCGAAATTATAAAAGGGCAGGGAACCATTGCATTGGAAATACATGCCCAACTCCCCAAGGTGGATACGATTATTTCACCAATTGGTGGAGGGGGGCTTATTTCTGGAATTTGCTCATATTATTCTAAAGATAAAAATGTAAATATTATTGGTTGTCAACCAGAAAAGGCTTCAGAAATGTTTGATTCTATAAGAGAGAATAAAATTGTGGTTCCGAGTACATCAACAACCATCGCAGATGCAGCTATGGGGGGTATAGAGAAGGGCTCGCTAACTTTTACAATTTGTAAAAAGTTACTTTCTGACATCATACTTATAGATGAAGAAGCTATTAAAAAAGCAATAGCATTTTTATATAAGTATCATGATACCATAATAGAACCAACTGCTGCATTACCAGTAGCTGCATTATTAAAAAAGAATAACGATTATCGTAACAAAAATGTCGTTTTGATCTTAACTGGAAATAAAATTAATCAGAAATTACTAACCGAAATAAATACACATTATGGCAACTGTTATTAATTTAAAAGAAATAAAATTAATCATTAAGAATGTTGACGTATTAACGGCTATGGAAGAAGGCTTTATTCAATATAGTAACGGAAACACAGTTGTTCCTCCTGTAGGAGAATTACTATTTGAAAAACCCAAAGGAGATGTGCACATTAAATATGGATATGTCAAAAATGATGATTACTATGTTATTAAAATAGCATCAGGATTTTATGATAATTCAAAATTGGGTATTCCGTCTAGTCAAGGATTAATGTTATTATTTGACCAAAAAACAGGCGTGCCCAAGGCAGTTTTACTTGATGAGGGGTATTTGACAGATATTCGAACAGCCGCTGCAGGAGCATTATCTGCAAAGTATTTTGCTCCAAAAAAAATTACCGCTATCGGAATTATAGGAACGGGTATTCAAGCTAGATTGCAATTACAATACCTTCAACAACATAATCCTTGTAAGAAGGTATGGGTTTGGGGGCGTAACAAAAGTAACATTAAGAGTTTTATAAAAGACCTAGAAGCTGATTTTGATATTCAAATGGCAGAAAGCCCATCAGAGTTAGCAAAGCATTGTAATTTGATCGTTACTACAACTCCTTCTGAATTAGCTTTGTTAAAGGCAGATGACATACAAAAAGGGACTCATATTACAGCAATAGGCTCTGATACAAAAGATAAGCAAGAATTAGAAAGTAAATTACTAAAAAAGGCAGATATAGTAATTGCAGATAGTATTCCACAAAGTAAAAGTCGTGGAGAAGTTTATAGAGCTGTTAAAGATAACGAACTATCAGAACAAACTGTTATAGAGTTAGGTAATGCAATTCAGGATTCAAAATTACAAAGATTGAATGATGATCAAATTACTATAGTGGATTTAACAGGGGTTGCCGTACAGGATATTATGATTACTAAAGCAGTGTATACTAATTATATCAAAAAATAAAGGAAATGTTACAATTTGTAAGTAATAAAGGTGGGGGAGAGCCGGTAGATTTTGAAACAGCAATATTAGATGGTTTTGCGGTAGATGGAGGGTTGTATGTTCCTGAAACTTTACCTCAAATAACACACAATCACTTAAAAAAATGGAAAGACTTAAGCTATGTAGATTTAGCGTTCGAGATACTCTCATTGTTTATTGATAGATCAATTATTTCTGAAAAGGACTTAAAAAAGATACTTCAATTATCATATGCTCCTTTTGAAAAACATGAGATTATACCTTTATATCCTTTGCAGTCTAGAAAAGATACATATGTGATGGAGTTATTTCATGGTCCTACGATTTCATTTAAAGATGTTGGATTAGCTTTTTTGGTAAATTTGGTTAACTTTTTTTTAGAAAGAAAAAATGAGCATTTAACGTTGGTTGTTGCCACAACTGGTGATACAGGACCTGCAACTGCATATTTTGCTGCCGGAAAATCAAATTTGGATGCATGGGTTTTATATCCAAAAGGACTTATTACTGAAGAACAAGAACGCCAAATGACGACATTACAACAAAGTAATATTCATCCTGTTGGGGTTGCAAATTGTCCCGATGGAGGAGATGATTTGGATCTGGTAATCAGTAAACTGTATGCTAATACCGCTTTTAAAGAAAAATTAAAATTGTCGAGCGTAAATTCAATTAACTGGGGACGAGTAATGATGCAAACGGTACATTACTTTTATGGATACCTTCAAGTGGTTAATCAAATAGGTGAGGAGATTAATTTTTCTGTACCTTCTGGTGGATTTGGTAATTTATGTGCCGGTGCATTGGCTCGTGAAATGGGGCTTCCGATCAAATATTTAGTAGCAGCTAATAATAAAAATGCATGCCTTCATCGTATTTTCTCTGAAGGGCGATTCTCTAAAGATAAAATTCATGAAACAGTGTCTTCTGCCATTGATATTTTAATTCCATTTAACTTTTGGAGGTTTTTATATTTTAGAATGAATAAAGATGCTAATAAAGTAAAAAAATGGATGGATACCTTTAAAGATACTGGACTAGTTGAGTTTGATAAAGAAACTTTTGAAACATATAAAAAGGGGTTTTTATCAAATAGTTCTAACGATATAGAAACATTAGATACCATTCATGAAATATATAAAAATGAGGATTATCTGTTAGATCCTCATGGCGCTGTATCATTACATGCAACAGATGTTTTAAAAAATAAATTAGAAGGTAATAAGCTTATATGTCTTGCTACAGCTCATCCGGCAAAGTTTCCTAATGTAATCCAAAAAGCATTGAAGATAAATAAATTGCCGAAGAATGCTACTCATTTTAGTATAAATGAAGCAAAGAGGTTTTGTGAAAAAGTTCATTTATGTGATCATCAATATCTAGAAGAAGCTCTCATCCATGCTATGGAAACAAATTGGGACTTAACCAAAGGGAAATGATATGACGCAGTATACGATTTTAAATAAGAAGGATTTACAAGATATTTTAATAGATTATGGTATTAAAACAATTGAGTCATACAAAGTATTAGGCGGAGGGTCTGAGAATACAAATTATTATATAAATACAGAAACTAATAAGTTTGTTTTAACCATTTGCGAACAAAAATCATTTAAAGAAACAACTTTGTTAGCAGCACTTTTAGACTATTTAAATCAAAATAATTTTTCTACTTCAAAACTTATCAAAACCCTAAATCATAAACCTGTTTTTGAGTGGAACAATAAGCCAATTATCCTTAAAGAATTTATAGAAGGTAGTATCATTCAAAACCTACCAAATGAGCTGCTTACATATTTGGGAGGGGAATTAGCCAAATTGCACAAAATAAAAGCACCTAGTCATCTTTCTCAAAATGTATCCTATGGTATTCAACGATTTAGGGATGTAGAGAATTATGATCCTGATTCGGATTTTTGTCTTTGGTTAATAAAGAAACAAGCTTATATACAAACTACGATTGAAAACAGTAATTTGCCTAAAGCATTAATCCACAGTGACATTTTTTATAATAATATTATTGTACATAAAAACAGAAAACAGGCTACGATAATGGACTTTGAAGAGGCTTGTTATTATTATAGAATATTTGATATTGGAATGATGATTATTGGTACCTGTTGTCAAGATGAAACTATACATTTAGAAAAGGTTACTTATCTACTCAAAGGGTATCATCAAGAAATTGTATTAGGAGTTGATGAAATCAATGCTATACAAGTTTTCACCGTGTACGCAGCAACTGCGACAGCTTTTTGGAGACATCAAAATTTTAATTATATCAATAGAAAAGAAAACATGCTAGATCATTATAAGAAAATGACCATACTTGCAGATAAAGTCATGAATATTTCAGCAGAAACCTTTAAAAACTGTATTAAGAAAGACTAAATCATATTTATTTCCCAAAAGTTTCACGTGACTTTTTTATGTTAGTAAAATTTGCATTAGCCCAACCAGCTAAAGCACATACATGGGGAACCAAACTTATCCCCATTTCGGTTAAATTATATTCTACTCTAGGTGGTACTTCTGGGTATATGGTTCGATTTACGAGTCCATCGGCTTCTAGGTTGCGTAAAGTTTTAGTTAGCATTTTTTGGGATATATCTCCTATAGCCTTTTGCAATTTGTTAAAACGAAGTTTTTCAACTTTGTTTAATTCAAAAATTACCAATACCGACCATTTATCTCCAAACCTATCAAGTACATATCTAACCGGACATTGTGTATCCGGAATTAGTTTTAAATTTTCTTCAATCATAACGTTTTGATTTTCAGTATTAGTTACCTCTTAGTAACTATGTTACTCTGGTGTACCTTATTGTGAAAGACTAAATTACTTTTTATTTTAGACTTACCAAAGTATAGTTAGTATACATTAGTAAGTAAAAGGGTAACCACTATGATTTATACTTTATAATAAAATCAAAGTTGTTCGAAATTTCGATGAATAGTGAGCCTAAAATTTGAAACTATAAAACAATATATCATTAGCAAAATAAATTATGAAAACACTTCTAAGAATTGATAGTAGCCCAAGAAAAGATGCTTCATTAAGTAGACAATTGGCTAATAAATTACAAACGCGATTAGAGAAAGAAGGACCAATAGTAGTTCAAAATAGAGACTTATATTATGATGAATTGGTAAAACTAGGTAATGAAGATCAAATTAATGGTTTTTTTACTCCTATAGAAAACCAAACAGATTCTCAAAAAACGGCCATCAAAGGTTCTAACATATTAGCAAATGAATTTGCTAATGCAGATGAGTATTTATTTGCTGTGCCTATGTATAATTTTGGAGTAAGCGCAGGCTTAAAAACGTATATAGATTTAATTTCTAGAGCAGGTATAACATTCAATTATGCAGATGGTTCTCCTGTAGGTTTATTAAAAAATAAAAAGGCTTATGTAATTATCGTAACGGGCGGAACACCGTTAGAAAGTGATTATGATTTTGTGACTCCTTATTTACGAGTTTTACTAAATTTTATTGGAGTAACAGATATTGAATTTATTAAAGTAGCTTCTACAAGCACTAATGTTGAAAAAGCATTAATAAATGCAAAATCAGAGATAGAAGTATTGGATGTTTCCCGATAAACTTGTTCAATGACTTACAAAGCTTAATTAATGTAATTAGATACTTTACAATTTAGACATTTGTAAAGTATCTAAAACTTAATATTATATTTACTCCAAATAACCTAATGGATTAACGTGTTTGCCATTTTGTTTTACTTCATAATGTAAATGAGGGCCAGTCGAAAGCCCTGTACTACCAACATAACCAATCACATCTCCTTTTTTAACCTCTTGATTTTTAATTATGTTAAAACCTTTTAAATGAGCATACCAAGTTTCATAACCGTCAGTATGCGTAACAATAATTAGGTTACCCCAATTACCCTCCATTTCGGCTTTTGCTATAATACCGTCTGCTGTTGCAAGTACAGGAGTTCCTGGAGTAGCTTTAATGTCAATCCCATTGTGAATATTCTTTTTACTAGTTTTAGGATGTTTTCTTTCTATACCAAAATATGACGAAATATCATCCTTTGTTGCATTTTTCACAGGAAATAGAGAAGGAGGAATGGTTATAAACTCTTTAACTTCTCTGAGATTCAAAAACTTGTCATCTTCATGAATAGAGGGTGTGAATGCTGAAATTAAAAAAGCGGAAACAGGCAATATTAAAAAGTATTTTAGTTTTGAAAGCGGCTTGGACTTGGGTTTTGTCATCATGATTACTCGTTTTTTTAGAATAGATTGATTAAAATAATTATATAAATTGTTTGGTCTGTTAATTTGTAAGCTTTCCATTAACAACTGCATGTATTGAGAGGTTTTAATCCCATTTAGAAGTACACCTCTATCTGCTTGAAATTCATGAACAGATTTTAGAGATTTCCTGTAAGAATATAACAAAGGATTAAACCAAAAGAATGCAATGAACACTTCTGCCAGAATTACATCCCAAGAATGTTTTAATTGAATATGAACCTTTTCATGTGCGAATATATTTTGGTCATACTGTTCGCTCTTATATTGTGGAATAAAAACCCAATTGAAATATGAAAAAATCTCAGGCACATTAGCGATTATTAATTTATACCCGTTTTTTTGCTGAATGATAGAATTATTTTTTAATAAGGCTAGCTTTTTTGCTGTATTAAAAATTCTAAGTAAAAACATAGAAAAAACGAACCAATAAATCGTAATTAACACGGTATAAGTATTAAAAGACGTATCTGTTAATGGTTCTTCAATTACTTCCAATTGAGCGTTAAGAGGTATATGATCATATAAAGGAATATCAATTATATTTGATGAAAAAGAAGGGAATAATGTATCCAAAAACGGAATTATAATAGAGATAGGCATTAATGATAACAATACAAGCCTATTGATATTATGAAATGTCAATGTATTCAAAAAAGCAAGGTATAAAACATACAGCACAGAAAATACTGTTGTAATTTCGATAAGATTGACAAATAGGCTATTCATTTTTGGATTTTAGTTTTTCAATTTTATCTTCTAGCATATGTTTCATTTCTTCTAACTCAGTAAGGTTTAAATCCTCTGTGTTAGCAAAAAACAAAGCAAATTTGCTTGGAGAGTCACTAAAAAAGTTACGTATTACTTCTTTCATGTGCCTCTTAAAATAGCTCTCTTTTGAAATGGTTGCATAATATTGACGTATCTTACCATATGTATAGAATTTAAGAAACTCTTTTTTTACTAAAACCCTTACGACTGTTGAAATAGTAGTGTAAGCAGGTTTTGGTTCTGGAAACTGTTCTACAATATCCTTTAGGAATGCCTTTTCTAGTTTCCAAACATATTGCATGACTTGTTCTTCGGCTTTTGTTAATTCATTCATGAGACAAATATAAAAATTAATTTTACTTTATAACTATAAATATAGTCGTATTACTATATTTATAGTCATAAAGTTTGTTAAGACCTTATTTTATAGGAATAAACGGTTTGAATATTTCTAAAGCAAGTAGCTTTTTTAAGAAAAGTTTGTACGATATATATAAGAGTATTCGAATCAGGATAACAATGATTTTATATCAGAGTTATAATACCTTTTATATATTAATTAGTAATAGCTTGCTTTATTTTATTGCCTAAATAAACAAGTTTAGTACCTTTTTCTATTTTTTTGTTTCCATTTAAAGTAGTAATAATATCTAATTGATTATTACGATCTTTTAAAAATAAAGGGATAATATCTGTCTCATTATTTGTATATTCAATGATTTCATGATATTCGTTTTCAGTTTTGATATCGATCTCGTGTATATTAGGTAGCTTTCTTGCTAGTTCTAATAAAGATAAATAGTCATTAGTATAAGAAAATAAACCAATGGTGTCGGTTGAATTATTAATCTCTTCTTGGTTTGCTATTCTATAAGCCCCATTTTCACCAAACTGTTTTTTAAGCTTATCAACCGCGTACTTATTGATATCGGTGTTTCCTGTTAATGCGATTAGATATCCAATATTATTGAGTTCTATATTATCGATTAGTTCATCAGAAAAAATATCTGTATTTAATGCTTCTAACCCTAACTTTTTAGCTTTATTAATATTAGTTTGATTGGTATCGATCAAAACAACTTGTTTTTCATTTTTTGCTAGATATTTTGCAATTACTCTAGAAGCTTCTGAGGCTCCGATAATTAAAATGCCTTCAGATTTTTTAAGAAAAACCCCTGCAACTTTTGCAAATAATCTAGCAGTTGTCGCATTTAACAATACTGTACCTAATACAATCATAAAAACCAATGGAGTTATATACTCAGCACCAGGAACACCGTCTTTTGCTAATTTTAACCCGAATAATGAGGCAATACCAGCTGCAACAATACCCCTTGGGCCGACCCAACTGATAAATAATTTTTCGTTTAATTTCAAGGTAGAATTAATGGTAGAAAGAAATACCCCCAATGGACGTATTAAAAAGACCACAATAGCAAAGAGTAGAAGTGTTTTTACATTGAAAATTAGTATCAGATCGCTAAAATTTATATTTGCCGCTAATAAAATAAATAATATAGAAATCAATAAAACACTCAATGACTCTTTAAAATAGAGCAATTCTTTTAAATGGGGTATACCAGAGTTTCCTAAAACCATCCCCATGACAACAACAGATAATAAGCCTGATTCATGAGCAAAAACATCTGATAAAACAAAAACTCCTAAAACAGAGGCAAGAAGAACAACGTTTAATAAGTAATGCGGGATTAATTTTTTTCTAAGCGCAAAACTAAAACCATGAGCAAATGTAAAACCAAATGTTGCTCCAAATAAAATAATCTTACCAAATTCTATAAAAGCAGTTTTTGTATAAGTACTTTCGCCACCTACACTAATAAATTCGAATACCAAAACCGCTACTAATGCACCAATAGGATCTATTAAAATTCCTTCCCATTTTAAAACAGCTGCAATATCTTTTTTTAGTGGAATATTACGTAAAATAGGAGTTATTACTGTTGGACCAGTAACAATAATTAATCCAGAAAAAAGAAAAGAAATCTCCCAACTTAGGTCAAATATATAATGTACAGCTATCGCAGCACCAAAAAAGGTAACAGCAGAACCCAATGTAATTAATTTGGTGATCGCCGGTCCTACATTTTTTACTTCGCTTAATTTTAAGGTTAAACCACCTTCAAATAGTATGATACTAATTGCTAGAGAAACAAAATAAAACAGGCTTTCACCAGGAAACAAACCTCTTTGACCATTCCAAATTGGTTCTATTAATTTTCTCCCGTCCGAGGTTAAGAATTCTGAAGCAATCGGTCCGACAAATAAACCAATCAAAATTAATGGCAATATTGCGGGTATTTTAAATTTCCACGCTACCCATTGTGCGAGTATTCCCAAAATAATAATTCCTGCTAATGCTACCATGTACTTATGTTTTATTCTATCTAATTCTAAAGATATTCAAGAATTTAAAAGTAAACAAATTTAAAAGTTTTGCAAATCTATAATAGAAGAATAAATAACAATAACCTTACATCAAAAGAAGGAATTACTCTATATTAAGTCCTTATTATCGAATAGATAGATGATAGTATAATGATAACTTAATGAAAACCATAGTATCTAGTATCAAATAAATGTACTCCGTTAGTGATGAATCAATACAAATCATAACTAGTAGAATAGTAAAACCAAAATTTCCTAAAAAACATATTTTAATCAAAAGTGGAATAATAAATATAAATTGTATGTTTATTGATGATAATATGATAGTAATGGGTTACTAGCGCTTTATGTTCAAATATTATTGGTTCTGTAGTAACCAAAGATATTCATAGAAATATATCGGCATATGATAACTCATGAAAAGTAATTAAGTATATATAAATGAATTTATTAGAATCAATCCCAGAACCAATTTTTGAAATTTTCGGATTAGTAATTGGTTTTTTTGTCTGTTTTATTACAATAGTTCAAATAATTAAAGAGTTTAAATCCAAAAATAAGAGTAGCCTTTCTTTTGGTTACGTATTTGGTTGGGTATTCGTATATTTATTTTGGTCAATTTATGGCCTTCGATTTGGAGCCCTAGCTCTTTTGATAACCAATGCCTTAGCACTATGTATACAAGTCATTTTGTGTATTATAGTTTTCAAGAAAAAAAGCAATGTTTAGATTAGAATTATTGGGTTCGTAACTGGATTAAAAAAGCTTATTTACCGATACTTGAGTATGGTGGAAGAAAAGAAATTGTTACCATTTCGACAAAGAACAATGAAACTAATGAAATAATAAGACAAAAATTAGGGATGTATTAAATTCATAACTGGTTGATGTTGTAGTGAGTACTGTTCCTGATCATTTGCCTAGATTAATTATTATAAAGATAATAGAATCGAGTACCTCCTTTTTTCTATGAACCATCATTTTTAAATAATTTCGTCTTATCAGATAGAAACTAATGTTTAATTCAAAAATCTGATAAAAATGAATTTCAAGTTCAAATCATTAGCCATAACAACATTCATGACTATAGGAATGTTATATAGTTCAAATGTAATAGCGCAATCGGGATGTTGTAAAGGAAAAGAGAAAGGTAAGATATCTTGTTCAACCACAACCATGAACATGATAAAAAAGGAGCTTCTTGTGGTAGTGTAACATTAAGTACTGCTAAAACATCTGGTTGTGCCCCATCATTCTGGACAAGACGGAAACATTTATTCTGATGTGTCCAAACTAACTACTGCTAAACATATTGTAAAGCGTATTCTTATAGAAGTTACAGGTGTAAATGATTGATATACAAGTTTATTGGGTTGTTTTTAAGAATTAGGTTGTAAGAATCGGATTATTATATTTTGATTAAAAAACACTTTATGAGTTGAAATACACACTTTATCCAAAAAAACAAGCAGTTTATACAATCACAGAAAAAACAATTACTTAAATGCAATAGATTAGCCCTATTAAAATTTAAAAAAATACTATGAAAAATTTGTTAAAAAGAAGGATTAAACTATTGTGTATTGCAGGGGGACTAGTTTCCTTAACTGTTGTGTCTTGTAGTAAAGATGATGTAGAGTCTAATGATGACACTAATGTAAATGTTAGCTCTTATGAAAAGGTTGATCCAAATAACCCTGTGGTTAAAATTCTGGTTAGTAGAGGGTGGAATATTAATAAAATACAGAAATTATCAAACGGAGACTTTTCTGTAGGTGATATTAGCTTTTCTGGAAACATAAAAGATTATAATGTGAAAAAACAGGCTAGAGAAGAACTTGTTAATGATTATAGAAATATTAGCGTATTTGTACATTCTTCAATAACACAAGAGGATAATACAAATACAGACGCTCCAAATGAAGACAACTGGACAGATGCTACCAAAAATGCTATTACTATATGGAATTCTGTTCCTGATAGTGGTTTACGATTTACAGAGGCATTAAATATAGAGGATGCCGATATCTTAATTTTTAGTGATTTTGGGTTGTTAGCCGATGGAACTTTAGGTCAAGGTAGATTTCCTTCTGATGGAAATGCTGGTAGAACTATATTAATTAATCTTGATTATAATAATAACGAATCATTAGATTATGATATCAGATTTGATACTATGGTACATGAATTAGGTCATAATATTGGCTATAGACATACAGACTGGCAGGGGCAAGGTGAAGGAAATGATACTCTAGTTAATATACCAGGAACACCTACAGGGGATAATCCTGATCCTGATTCTGTAATGAATGCTTTTGTTGATGCTGAGTTTAATGGGTTATCTTTCTATGATAAAGTGGCATTAAAATTTATGTATCCGAATTAAATTTTGTCAAACTAATTTAATCTTTTTGGTAAATTAAAATTGGTTTATTACTTATAAAAGACTTCGCATTTATTTGTGAGGTCTTTTTTAGTATTACCCTACTAAAATTCATGAATCAATTGTCAAATATGAAGCTGAGTTGTTTAAAACAATGGATCAATCTACATGATAACAATTATTTACAATAATAACAATTCAAGAATATTTTTAGAGCTCCACCAGTAAAATTAACACTTCAAACACTTTAGTTTTTATGGATAAGTAAAATAATTCAAATTCGAACAGCTAATATCTATGATATGAATGATTTACAAGCAAATTAAAAGCCAATGAAGTTTCTAAACATACGTTATATTTTACTTTTAATAATGATCACATATTATTGTGGTACTTATGGGCAACGACAAGAAATATTATCAAATATGATATCATACACATTCAAAGGAGATAGTGAAGTAGATATCGTAGACTATGATTTTGATCTTAAGTTATATAAGAAGCCCTTAAAAAACAAGAAAGGTTTTTTTGGCATTGGATTAACCTCTAGTTATACCATGTTAGATTATGATATTGCGATTCCTTCAGAAAATGAACTAGAGAGGTTTTATGATTTTGGAATTGCATTTAGTCACTTAAGAGTATGGAATAAGAGATGGAGTTCAATGGTAGTTTTGAGACCACAATTGAGTTCTAATTTTACCTCAGAAATAACTTATGATGATTTTAATCCCAGTGCATTATTTTTACTAAATTATAGTAAAAACAGGCAAAAAAATAGATTAAGTTTTGGTTTAGCATATAGCGCAAATAATGCAATAGGAGTTCCTATTGTTCCTGTATTAAGCTATTGGAAGAAAATTAATGAACGTGCAGAAATGACCCTTGGATTTCCCGAAACTTCATTGGCTTACAAGTTTTCACCTAAAACTACAATTACTAGTTTAATAAAATTTGACGGGTTTAATTATAATATAAGCGAAAACTTTAAAATTCAAGAAGAGGTTGTGGATTATATAAGCTATACTGAACTTAAAATTGGACTAGAGCTAAAACAAAAACTTCTAAACATTATGAATGTTAAATTGCTTACCGGGTATACATTGGCCAGAAATCTTGAACTGGTTGATGAATCGTTAGATAAGGTTCATGCTTTTGATATGAAAAGCAATTTTAATATTTCTTTAGGCATTGGTATTAACATTGATGGTAAAAAGAAGAGATCAAAAGAGTAGTCATTTTGATATTCTAGATATAGAAAGTCAATTCAAAATTAAAATCAAATGAATGTAATTGAAATAATAGAGCATTATAAGGAAGTTTCGTTACTGGAACAGCTTCGACACTTAAAGTTTGAAAAACAAAATGATCAACATGTTGTTACTCTAGTAGACTCAAATCAAAATGAGATTATCAAGGGATATGGAAAAACGGCAATAGAAGCAGTTAATGATTTACATAGTACTTTATTGTAAAACATATAATTTAGAACCTTCAACGAATGAAAACTTTTAGGCAAATCAAAACTCAATTATGTTTTTGATTCAAAATAGTAATATTAATCTTTTGTTATTGTTGGGTCAAAAATAATGGGTATTTCACTTTTCATACCATTATTTTGGACTAACACGACCCGATCTAATTTAGATAAAATATGATCAACAAAAGCAACACGTTCTTTGGCTTTACCGTTTACTCTGGCTAACCCCAAAAATACTAAATCAACATGTTTACTCTTGGTAAGTAATATATCCAAAACATTTTCTTTTGGCTTAGCCAAAATCACAATAACCTTTACATCTATACGAGCTTCTCTAATAGAAAAACGAATATGTTGTTCTAGCATTTGCTTCTCTTTTTCAGAGTGAGTAATCGATAAAATACGAATCGTTGATTTTTTCCATTTATTATTAAGTTGAATTAAATAGGCAAGTAGTACCATTAAGTCACCATTATTCTCTTGCCCGCGCCACCATATATCAATCCTTTTCTTACTTTTTTTAGGAAAAGGTTTGTTTATATGTGCTACTAGAATATTTTTACCAGATCGAGCTAATTCACTAATGATCTCTAATTCTTTTACCTTACCACTTTCTGTTGAAGACCACCCAAAAACTACTGTGTTAGTCTTAATTCCAGCAATACCATGTCCCGACGACACTTGATTCATTCCATATTTAAGATCTGTAACTACATGTACTTCTGTAAGCGCTTCTAATCCAGCCAAGGCCAAATCCTTTTGCATTTCATGAGCGACTTCATTTCGTAATAAAAGTTCACCCTTATCATCTGGGGTGATTAATTTGGATATAGTTAAGAGCCCACTATTTTGCCCTAGCATTTCTGTAAATTGTACAAGTTCAATATGTTCTTTTAAATCTCTAATGAATAATATTATAATTGGCCTCCAATTTCTTGGGTGCATTTTTTTTGAATTTAATCTAAGAAGAGCATATCGACCTAGATGCATCCAAATTCCTGTTGATGCATCACCCCATTGCTGTTCTAATTTTTTATTCATGAGATATATAAAAATAAGTAGCTCTAGCCCTAAGGCAAACGCAAATGCCAATGGATTGATGAGCCACATTACTATCATAGCCGCTATAGAACCTAGTATAGAAATATACCATGGAACATAAATAGTTGGTCGATATGAAGGCTCCTTGATCAACTGTTCGATAGCCGCACTCATATTTACTGCGACATATAGAGTAAGAAACAAAACAGAAACGTATTGAGCAATTGTATTAAGTCCTCCCAAAAAGACAGCACTCACAGCAATAGCTCCACTAATCCAGGTAGCAATTGTGGGCTGTCCAGATTTTGAAAGTTTAGCTAAGAATTTAGGAACTAAACCATCCATAGACATAGCTTGTAAAATTCTGGGACCTCCTAATATACTCCCAAAAGCAGACGACAAAACTGCTCCCCAAACTGCTGGATACACGATCCATGGCCCAAAAATGGCTAAACGTGTCCAAATGGTTACACCAGCTTCGGGATTGGTCATTTCTTCTAATGTTAAAGCACCTGTTATAGCTAGTAAAATCGGAATAACGAGATAGATAACAACACCAGAAACAACAGCTCCTAGCGTTCCTCTCGGGATAGATTTTTGAGGATTTCTCAAATCTCCACTCATCCCAATTCCAGCAGTAAATCCGGTAACCGCAGGAAAAAATACAGCAAATACATACCAAAACCCTTGAGGAGCTGTTTGGTAGGTAGCTTCAATGATAGGAGTTTGTAAATCCTTGCTAAATACTCCAATTACCAAAGCCAAAATAGAAGCCCCTACGATAATCATAATTGGAATTTGAGAATGTAATACAAGCTTTGCACTCTTTCCAGAAAGTAAAGTAATGATTATAATAAAGCCAATCGTCATCAACTGTAATGCATAGGAGGGAAGTACTACACCAATGATCGGCGATAAAGCCAAGATTGCTTCAGAAAGACCGTAACAATAAAAAGTAACACTTAATGTCCTGCATAAATAAAGTGGTATTCCAATTGCCCCTCCTAATTCTAACCCAAGGCTTCTTGAAATCATAAAATACTCACCACCAACACCAACTTTTATGTTGGTAGCAATAGCAGAAGCGCTTAAGCCGGTAATAAAAGTGATAGAACTAGCTACCAAAACAACAACTATTGTTTTAATCAACCCCAAATTTCCTAAGACCCAACCAAAACGAAGATACATGATAAGCCCCAATATGGTAAGAATACTCGGCATGTAAACTCCAAGAAAAGTCCCAAACTTATGAGCGGTCTGATTTTTTTTTGATTTTCCTGTCATTAAATCTAATATATTACCAGTTGTATTAAAGATAGCGGAAAAAAAATAGAGTTAAAACTCTTAATGCACTAAATGATGGTAAAAAGAAAAGCTATTAGGAAGTCAAAAAAAATGAAACTATTATAGAGATGATTAGATCATGTAGTAAAACCCATGATTTTGTATCGCTATAACTAATAGATTATTATAACTTTGCACTTTGAATCATTATGTAATGAAGAAAGAATTTCTTAATTATACTTTTATAATTATTGGTTGTGTATTAATGGCGTTTGGGGTGGTTGGATTCCTAAGTCCTAATAGTATTGCCATGGGAGGTACAGGAGGTTTGGCTATTATTTTTAATAGCCTTTTCAAAATTTCTATAGGTATCTTATTTGCGGCTATTAATATTCCAATATTATTGATAAGTATTAAATACTTGGGGAAGTATTTTGCTATAAAAAGCACCATAGCTATTATATTGATAAGCTTATTTATTGATGTGCTCTCTCAATTTGTAGGATTACATGCTTTAAGCAATGAACCCTTATTAGCTACTTTATATGGTGGAGTAGCGGTAGGTACAGGGATAGGTTTTATTTTTAAGGGTGGTGGCTCTGCTGGTGGAGGAACTATAATTGCACGAATAATAACTTCTAAAACTTCTTTAAAAACAGGAACAGTAATTCTTATTTTGGATGCTATTGTTATAGTTACTACCGGTATCGTTTTTAAAAATGTAGAACTTGCTTTGTGGAGTATGATCAGTATTTTTACTACTACAAAGATGGTTGATGTTGTCTTAACGGGGCGTCCTAATGGGCGAATTGTACATATATCATCGTTAAATAATTTGGATAAAATAGGGTTATTAATCAATGAAAAAATTGGAGTAAACGGAATGTTGGTAAAAGGGAATAACTTGAGTTTAACTCAAGAAAAACATGTGATTTTTGTTACAGTACCTGCCAATAGATTAAATGCTTTAAAGCAATTGATCCATTCTGAAGATACTACTGCAAAAATGATTGTAATGGATGCTTCTGAAATGTTGGGAACTAAATTTCTAAACTAATTTTTTGATTTCACCTTATTGTATTGATGTATTTTTTATGGTTTATACTGGTAAAACTACCCATAAGTGTAGTAAGACTATACGGGTAAGAATCTAATTTTGCCAATGTAGGAAACTAATACTATACATAAAAAATGGCTCAAATGAAATCATTAAAGTTCGTAATAAGTATACTATTCATTTTTTTGTGGTTACAGGTGTTTGGGCAAAAAACTACGGCTCCTTCATCCATCCATAAAATCATACAAGAACAAACAGATCTGATTTTTGATAGTCTTGTAAAAACTAGAAGGGACTTTCATCGGTATCCAGAATTATCTGATAAAGAAAAAAGAACTTCAGAAAAAATAGCTAATTACTTAAAAGGTTTAGATTTAGAAGTTAAAACCAACATAGGTGGGTATGGAGTTGTTGGTATTTTAAAAGGTGCTAAAAAGGGAAAGCACATTATCTGGCGAGCAGATATAGATGCTATACCTTCGAATCTACCTGATGTAGTAGATTTCCCTTCAAAGAACAAAGGAATTCGTCATATTTGTGGACATGATGTACATACGACTATTGGACTAGGAATAGCGAATGTATTAGCTAAAATAAAAGAAGATCTAAAAGGTACGATTTATTTTGTTTTTCAACCTTCAGAAGAAAACTTTAAGGGAGCCAAAGCAATGATTGCCGATGGGTTATTTGATCTTATCAAAGCAGATGAAATTTATGGGTTACACATGGCCCCTATACCAGTAGGAACAATAGCAACTAAACCTAAAGTGATTTACGCACATACCAATAAAATTGAAGTAACTTATAAAAAAGAAATCGATCAAGAACACGCAATAGCTTATACCAAAAATACAATTCAAAGTTTTCAAGATGTAGTTATTGACAGTAAATTTGAAGATTTATATTCAATGTTTGATCCAAAAATTGGGATAACAAGTCCTAAAACGATATTTAAAGAATTTTTAAGTTGTGATTCTGATTTTGAAATTAAAGAAACTGAAACACATTTTACCATTGGTAATTTGCTTAATTCGAGTTCTAAAAAGAGGTTAGATACTGTATTGGTTAATCTTCGGCAGAAAATAGCTAATTCAAAATATGGGAAAGCTATGGTCTCTACATCATACACATTTGTAAAAAAAGTTCCTTTAAACGATACCCATCTTAGTTTTAAATCAATAGAAAGTATTTCGAATATATATGGATCTAAATATGTTATTCCTTTACATGGTATAGTTCCTGGTTATTTTGGAGATGATTTTGCTTATTTTCAAGATCATGTTCCTGGTGTATATTTTTTTCTTGGAGGTTCTAATGCAGAAAAAGAAATATTTTCAATGCCCCACACTCCAGACTTCGCAGTCGATGAGCATTCTATTAAAATAGGAGTACAGTATTTCTCATCTTTAATCATAGAGAGATTAGAAGATCAAAGTATTTCGCAATCAGAATGATGTTTGAATTGTTAATCTATGCTATTTACTTTTTATTAAATGTATAGCGCTGTTCTTCTGTCGAGGATGCTTTTAGAAGTTGATGAAATGTTCTAATAGTATTAAAATTACGAGTAATTTCTCCAGATACTGCAACCCCAGAAATACCTGTATTTAATATGGCTGTAACATCTTCTATTGTTATACCACCAATACCAATTATTGGTGTTTCTGTTTTTAAGGTTTCTGTTATCAATGTATAACCGTTTAAACCTAAAACCGGGCTTAGATTATCTTTTGTTGTTGTAAATCTATATGGACCCAAACCTATATAATCAATCTCTTTATCAATTAATGTTTCGCAATCTTGTAAAGTATTTGCAGTTCCGCCAATGATTTGCCAAGTATAGAGATGTTTTCTGGCTATAGTTGGGCAGGTATCGGTTTTTCCTAAATGCACGCCATCGGCTTTAATCTCTTTTGCGATCTTATAATAATCGTTAATAATTAATCGGGTTTGAAAATGAGATGTGATTTCTCTAGCCTCTTTAGCCACTTTTAAAATTTTCTTTTCTGAAATATTTTTTAAACGCAATTGTACTAATTCAGCACCAGAAGTACATGCATTTTGTATATTTTCTAAATGTTCTTTTGAAGAGTTACCCTGTGAGATATAATGTAGTTTTGGTATAATCATTTTTTAATCATTTACACTTTTTATATAGAGACCATTTTTGAATGTTCCATAAAAAAAGATTCAAAACGTTTTAATTTTGGGTGTATTTGTTCTGAGTAAATTACAAACTGACATTTTTTTATACTCTGGGTGATTGAAAGAAGAGCAGTATATGCTGATTTTTGAATAAGAAATTCTGCATCATCAATACTAAATGTTTTTAGCTGAGAGACACTTACACCATTCATTAAGAACAATTTATTCATTGATTTTGGTGTAGAAATAAGAATATCTATACCCATAAAAATTTCTGATTTTTGTACATCAACATGAAGTTGTTCATAGCCGACATAGACTCTCAACGAAGTATGTTTTGTATAGCTCAAAAAAGCATCGTATAATTCCATAGCTCTTTCTTTATTATCGACTAAGACAATGGCTCTTGGAGCATTACCTGCGGCTTCACACTTTAATTTTTGCAAGGTTGTAAGTATAAGCGTGGTTGTTTTACCGCTATCTTTTTCTGCTTCACAAAAAACATTAGCACCACTCTTTATGATAGGAATACTTTTAGCCTGAAAAGGAGTAGGTGTTACTATGTTTTTGTACTCTAGCTTCTCCTGTATATGAGAATGTAATTTTTTAAAAGGCATAGGGATTAAAGAAATGATGGTTTAGTGTACTAAGTATAATAATTAAGGCAAATATACTATCTAAGAATGAAATAGGTTTAATAAGGTAAATTAGTTTTGTACTTAATTGTAATAAAACTAATTTACTTTATTGAAAAAATACCACTGGGATGAATTAAGAATTTTGAAAAAAGATTTTCTGTCATTCTGTAGAGGTTTAAGTATATCTATGTATCAAACCATGAAATTACTATAAATACATTTGTATTATATCATAATCTATCCTTTATCGCATTTCTAAATTTAATATTTTGATCATATTGTTTCTTTTGCAATAGCTCTAAAAAATATGCGGTTACCGCACCTCCAAAAATAGCGATACCTAGCTCTGAACCGACATCCAAGACCACATCATTAATAAATTTACCAAAATCATCCTCGAAGAAAAACTTTAGTACTCTTGTACCTAAAGTAATAGTTAATCACAAAAAAAAGAAGAAACTCAAGAACCTACTATAAAAATTTTCCTTATCAACAATTAAATCTAGCTCCTTTGGGTGTTTTCTGTAGTATTCAACGATTTCATCTGTAATTAGCATTGGTTTTCCAAATAACATTGTGGTGAAAAGGTTTTTTGTATTCATGGTATAAGATTATAAGCGTTTTAATTATTGATATGATCATTAGTTTTTTGAAAACTTTTATCAAAATGCTCTTCTATAGATTTTAATACCGCTTCATTAAACATGATGTTGTTCTCTAAGAATTTATTCATTTCAATATTTTCTTCACCTCGCATACGCAATGCAACTTTATAAATCTCATTTTGCGTTTTATATGATGCAATGAAACGTTCAAGATACTCAATATTACTAGGGATATCTACATAAAAATAGCGCCTCCTTTTGATACCATCTTTAAATATAAATTTTATTATTCCTAAATGATCTTGTAAAAAACTTAAGGCTTTACTTACAGAGCCTTTGGTTACTTCTAGTATTTCGACAAGTTCATTAAAAGTAAAATACTTTTTGTCTGATACATAAAATAAACCCAGTATCCTTCCAGAAAGAGGAGGGTAATTTTCTGCTAATAAAGCTTCTGAAAACTGCTCAATTGCATTTTTTTGTTCTTCTGTGATTACCATCATATATTATATTAATCAATAATAATAAGTTTGTTTCTTTGTCGAGAAACAAAAATACGAATTAAGTTAATACTTATGAAATCATGTCAAAATTAAACATGCCTAAAATGAGAATAAAATTTTTATCAATATTAGTACTACAATTATTATTACTTTTTTCATGCAAAAATGAGCCCAAAGAAATAAGTAAAACTTTTGAAGAAAAGGAGGGAATACATGAATACTCAGAACAATTTGAAACTCATAAAAAACGTTGGTCATATGAAGGAGAAACAAGCCCAGAATATTGGACACAACTCGAAGGTAACGGTATTTGCGGTGGGAAAAATCAATCTCCAATTAATATTATTCACGCTGACGCATCAATTGGTAAATCAGGACTACTTGAAAGTGATATTCATTACCCTAATATTACAACAATAGATCATATAATTAATAACGGACATTCGATACAATATAATTTTAAGGGAAATGATAATTATGTGAATTTTAAGAACAAAAGATATAACCTTGTTCAGTTTCATTTTCATGCACCATCAGAGCATACAATAAATGGCATTAGGTTTCCTCTAGTAATGCATATGGTTCATGTTAATGAAGATAAAGAGTTTGTTGTATTTGGAGTATTGTTTCAAGAAGGAAAAAGAGATGAATCGTTTGGGTTTTTAGAAAGTTATTTACCTATCAAACCTGGAGAAACAAAAGAAATAAACAAACCCTATGATTTTAGTAAAGATTTACCATCAAGTTTAGAGCATTTTTACTATAAAGGTTCGCTTACCACACCGCCATGTACAGAAACAGTAAATTGGTTTGTATTTACCGAGATAGCAACTATATCTACCGAACAAATGAAAGCACTTTCCACTTTAATGCCAAAAAACAATTTTAGAAATACACAACCTTTAAATGGTAGAAGGATTGTTTTAAGTAATTAACAAAATAAAGGTCTGAAGCATTTGTTTTGTTCATAAAAATTAACCAAATAAATGCTTCAGGCTTTTTTCAAAAATATGTTTTATCAAGAAAATATAGTACTATTTTTACCATTTTAAATTGTTATAGAAATTACCAGAATAACCCCTATACTTTGATTTGATTTTGAAAAAACTACTTGCATCTTTTGTATTATTATTCGTTTATAGTGTGACTTGTGCACAAATAGTTAACGTAGAGTCTATTCGTAAAGTAAGTGATACTTCGCGTTGGTCTGGATATGCAAACTTGTCATTTGATTTAACAAAAAATAAAAATCGAATATTCAACTTAAAAAATAAAGTGCATCTCCAGTATTTGTACGAAAAAAACTTAGTTCTTTTTGTAAATGATATTAATTTCAAAGAGAATAACGATAGTAAATTGGTTAGTAAAGGAACTCAACATTTAAGGTATAACTATAAGCTTAAAAGTAGTTTTGCTTTAGAAGCTTTTGTACAAAGTCAGTATGATGAGATTTCGGCAATAAAATTAAGAGTATTGCTAGGAACAGGCCCTCGGTTTAAAATTTTAAAATCTAACAATTATAATTTTTTCATAGGTATACTATCTATGTATGAATATGAAAAAAATGATGATACTACAGAAAGCATAATTCATCGAGATTTTAGGAATAGTACTTACCTTTCATTTAGTTTGTTTCCTAAAAATGATATTGCCATAGTAAGTACTACATATTATCAGCCTTTATATAAAAATTTTAATGACTATAGGTTGTCCAATGATACTTCAATTGTCATAAGTGTATTTAAGAATCTTGCCTTTAATGTTGGGCTTACTTATCTTTATGATGCAATGCCTGTTAATGATGTGCCCAAAGAACAGTATAAAATAACTAATGGATTGACATATTCGTTTAATTGACAAGATATGGAATGGAATTTTTTTGAAAGTGAAAATATACAGTTTTATGTAAAAAACATTCTGTTAAGCTTATTGATAATAGGTGTTTTGGCCCTTGAAATATTTCTTTTACTGAAACTTTCTAGATATATAAAAAAACGGATAAATAATTCTCAACTATCTGACTTAAAGTTAAAGTCCATTAATATTATTGATGCGAATAGAAAAAAAATGATTATCAATAAAATTGTAGATACAATAACACTTGTTATTATCATATTAGATATTTATTTTTCTTTAATTCTAATTATTTATGTATTTCCAGGAACAGAAGATCTTGTTAGTAAACTTATAAAATATACTTCTGAGCCTTTAGAAAATATAGGAAAGGCTATTGTTGATTTTATACCTAATTTTGTCGCCATACTTGTTTATTTTATTGTTTTTAGGTACGTTGTTAAGAATATTAAAATCTTACGTGATGCAATTGATAATGGTAGTTTGAGTATTCCTGGTTTTGATTCAGAATGGGCTAAACCTACGGCTAAAATCATTATTTTTTTATCATATATTTTTCTAATTGTTCTTATTTTTCCGCTCTTACCTGGTTCTGATTCTGCCGAATTTAAAGGTATTGCTGCTTTGGTTGGTATATTAATCTCTATTACAGGAGGTTCTTCGATATCAAATTTTTTAGCAGGTATTGTTCTAACGTATATGAAGCCTTTTAGGGTAGGGGATAAAGTAATGATTAATGCCATTGTTGGTGTTGTAGTTGGAAAAAACCCATTTGCTGTTAAACTAGTTACAGCAAAAAATGAAGAAGTTACAATCCCAAACAACCATATAGTAACAAGTACTACTGTCAATTACTCGTCTACAGGAAAAACAGTGTTACATACATCTATTTCAATTGGTTATGATGTTAAGTATTCTATCGTAAATGAGTTACTACTTAGTGCATCGAGCAAAACCAATGGGATATTAGCAGAACCAAAACCTTTTATTTTACAAACCAGTTTAGAAGATTTTTATATAGTGTATGAGCTTAATTTTTTTGTTAATGAAGTCATACAGCAACCAAGAATTATTTCAGAATTACATGCCAATATTCTGGATGAATTTAACAAAGCCGAAATCGAAATTTTATCACCTCATTATCGCGCAGATAGAGACGGTAGTGATAGTACGATTGCTTTATAGCAGTATATAAAGTATATTCTTTCTCTAAACCGCTATTGGTAATTAGATAGTATATTTTGTAAGAATATTAATTCTTGTTATATTAGCGACATAAGTAGTTCATTCTTTTTTTGTTACTAATGAAGTAGTCTTTGAATTTATGTTTAATTTAAATACTATAAAAATGAATTGGAAAATTCAAAAGCTACTAAATGGAGAAAGTATTATTTCTAAAGAACCTGGTAATTCAATGTTGCCTATATTAAAGTCTAAACAACCGGTCATTTTAAATCCGATCAGTTGGGAGGATTGTGAAAAAGGAGACATTGTATATTGTAAGGTTAGGGGAAATTGCCTTACTCATATAGTAAAAGGGAAAGACCCTAAAAGAGGGTTGCTAATTGGAAACAATCACGGCCGAATTAACGGATGGACTAAAAATGTCTATGGTAAAGTAGTTAAGATTTTACCGTCAAAGTAGCGCTAATAGCGCTTTTTTTATGCCTTATTTTTTTGATTGGTAGATACATTGTTATATTGTAGCTGTATTAAATCAATGAAGATGCGCAATTTCTTTAAAAGAAAAACACCAGTACAATCACAAGAAACCATCCCATATAAAGTATATATCCAGAATACTTTTCAAATCATTCAATTTCAGGAATATCTCAAAGAATATTTAGATAAAAACGAAAAAAGAGAATACAACATTTGGGTAGATCAGAATCAACTTTATATTGAAATCAACATTGTAAAAGATTCAAAGAAAAGTAAAAAAGAATATAGTTTTTTCCAATTTATTTGTGACGATAATGTACTTACTATACACCATCAAAAAGTAAAGGAGAATCAATCTACCACCGAGAAAGAGGTTAAAAATATTGATTTATTTAAAGATAAAGCCAAAGTGGTAGAGCATGGAATAAAGTATATCAATGAAGGATTGAGCGATGCTCTTTTAGAGCTTCATTTGCAAAATAAAATGGAGTTTATTACACCACTTTCTTTATTGGAAAAGAATTTTTTATTATCTCAAATTAAGAATAATGAAGTATGTTTACTCTGCTTGGGAATTACGAACCTTAAAAGTTCCATATTTGAGGTTGACAAGAAAAAACAATATTACTTCGTTTTAACTTCTCAGAGTAATCTAATTTTAGAATCAGATAGTCAATTCTTTTCCCTACATGATGTGACTGGAAACCCTTTAACCTTTAAAGAAAAAATTGGAAAAGATGAGTTTATAGCAGCTTCATTTTCCTTCGAAACAGAATTGCTTAATGATTCATTGTTTGCTTATTGTAGACACTTGTATAATAAAGTGGCAGAAAAAAGAATAGAGCATTATGCAGATTTACTTTTTGATAAGTATAATAGTAAAGAGGCCTATCTTGAGTATATAAAAAGACTTTATGAATTTCATTTGTCTGAAGGAAAAGAGCATAGAAAATCACTGAAATCCATGCTGGTATTTCAGTTTTCTAAAAAGCAATGTGCAAAAGAACTACTAGTTTCAGAAGAGTTTATTGATAAAATGTATACCATAAATTCTTTTGGATATACTTTATTTCAGGTACTACGAAGTTGGAACATTTCATCTACAGAGCAATATAAATTTCTACAGTTACTAACATCCAAAAACAGTAATTTTAAACTCAAAAATTTAGATGTATTCTATGATGCTACTATAGCCGGTGTACTCAACCAGAAGATAGCTCCAAAAAATGCTTTAGACTATCGTATTCAGCATCTTACATATTTAAAAGAAACTCAGCAGTATGAAAAAGCAGTGCCATTTTATGAGTATGTATTAGAAAATCTTAAGGATGATAGTATTTTAGAATTAATTTCAAATACTAAAACCAATGTTTTAAATGGTGAAGATTGTAATCCTATTCGAATTAAGTTATTGGATGAGCTATCAGAAATCAAAGTCGAGTTAGAACAATCTAATACAAAAGAATTATTAGAACTAGCTGAGTTACAACCCATGGTTCCCGATCGGTTAACACACTTAATTACTTCGGATATACAATCAAAAAATGCAAAAGAAATATTATCATTGCTTATGTCAAATACATGGTTTGATACTGAAACAGCACATATTGATACTATCAAAAAGACATATGATAAAGAACAACTTTTTAATTTAGTTGTGCCTGATTGTTTTAAGGAAGCCAAAACTTTTATGGATTCTTTTGCTAACCTCATAGCTCATGTAACTCCACCAGATTATAAACAGGTGACTACTTTTTCAGAAAAATTAACTGAAACGAATTACCTCGAAGCCTATCAGGTTTTAGAAGAATTGACAAATCAATTACAAATGAGTAAACCAGAATGTTATATTGGTAATGGTGATTTCTCTAAGGGTATTATTGGGGTTGAGGACATTCCAAATTTTCTGATTCTTGGTAAAGCGCATTTAGAAAAAGATAACCCATTTTATTTTACTAGAAATGAATTAAAATGTAACCTTGCGCAAGAATTAACACACATTCTTTTTGGACATACTAGACTTACTTCTAAAGATGTTTGGCGCGGAGCAAAAAACAAAGGAATGAATGTTGCAGGTGTTTTGTTGGTAGCGCTTCCTATGGTGAGTACTGTAGGTAACTATGCCGGAAAATTTATAGACATGACAAAATACACCAAGTTATTTTCTGGAGTAGAGACAGTTACCAATGTAGTCGAAAAGGGGCAAAGTGCTTTTGAGTACGGAGAAAAAATAACAGATAAGTTCACTTCGGGAAATAAAGAGAGTGAATTACTTGCTACATCACGTCTTATGGAAATATCCGCAGATAGAGTAGGGTTGCTCGTTACGGGAGATCTTAAAAGTTGTTTACTAGCATTACTCAAAAACATGAATGATTTTGAAGTGGCATCACAACAAATCCGAGAAAACGGATTGTATACTTACCTTTCTCAACAGAATGAAAACGGTGAGTTTATTCATCAAGAATTGATTATTCGTGTCAAAACGTTATTTAATTTTTATCTTAAGCTAAGCTAAAAATGTTATAAGACGTACAAATTTATCTCTTATATTATAAATATTGAAGTTATATTTGTCATGTTAACTAATTACGTAACAAATAATATGGAGTCTTTTTTAGATCGATCTGCGGGATACTTAATTAATATGACAGCACTCTTGTTAAAAAGAGAGTTAAATTCTGCATTAAAAAATAACAATATCGATGTTACAACCGAACAATGGGCCATTCTCAATAGACTTAATGAGAAATCGGGCCTTACTCAAAAGGAGGTCGCAAAACTGACTTTTAAGGATAATGCGAATATTACACGTATAGTTGATAAACTTGAAAAAAAAGACTTGGTGATTAGGCAAACGGACGCTAATGACAGAAGGACTTGGAAAATTTCTATTACAAAAAAGGGAAAAGAAGTACGTGATGTGATAGAACCTTTAGCAATTAATATTTTGAAGAAAGCTACACATGGTTTGAGTAAGAAGGATGTGGAAATGTTTAACAATACATCAAAAAAAATTATGGAAAATCTGATTCAATAGTTTTTTTACATATATTTGTCATGACAAATTTTGTTGTAACAATATCAAAAATGTATCCACTAGGTAAAGATTCCTATAGATCTTAATAACATTCTTAATTTCATAATCATGGGTAGAGTAGCCGTAAACAACGACCTAACACAGAAATATAGTAAAACAAGTATAGTAATACATTGGTTAACCGCTGTGTTAATACTAACTCTTTACCCTTTAGGAAAATATATGGAAGATGTTTTACCTTCAGAAAAACTTGGCTTAATAAAAATCCATGCTGTACTTGGAACTATTGTTTTTTTGGTAACACTATTTAGAAGTTATCTTTTTTTTAAATCCAAAAGACCAGAAGACCTAAAAACAGGTTCTAAAATCAATGATAAAGTTGCAGTTTGGATTCACAATACATTTTACTTTTTTTTAATACTCATTTCTATATTAGGTTTAGCGACTATGTATACTGGTGGCTATATAGATGCCATTACATTAGAAAATTCAGAAATGATCATGTCAAAAGAGCTAATTACACCTCTTAAAGCTCATGGATTTCTAGCTACCTTAATGATTATATTGGTGGTATTACATGTTTTAGGAGTTGTAAAACATTACGTGTTAACAAAAGAAAATGCTTTAAAACGAATGTCTTAAAAACCACATTATAAACTCAAAACAAAGATTTATGAAAAATATGCCAAAAATTTCACGAATAATTTACACTACATTTCTATTAACAGTTATTGCATCGTGTGATAGTGAAGAAAAATCCAAGAATACTGCTAACACAGATAATAGTAAATCAGAACATATCATTCTAATAAACCCATTTGAAGTGCCAGAAGGTAAATTGAAAGAATCAATAGTGTATTGGGAAGCTTGTCGAGATTTTCTCAAAGAACAACCCGGTTATATTTCTACAAAGTTGCATCAATCTATAAAAGATAATGCAAAATTCGAACTAATAAATGTGGCCGTTTGGGAGAGTGCAAAAGCATTTACCGAAGCAAGTCAAAAGATGGCAAAAGAACTTGGAGTTCCACCTACAGAAGGACTTAAAGCTAATCCTTCTCTGTATACCATTGTTAGTGAATAAAACATACACTTGTAATAACTTCCTTTAATGGTAGAGTTCATTTTTAAAAAATATACTTTTAGATGAAAAAAATAACAGTATTAATTCAAGTCGTTAGTATTATTAGTATTGGTGCTTTTACAGGAGCAATGATTATGCTATATACAGCAATATTGTCTTTTTGGAAACAGGCATCACCTGAAGACTTTTTAAATTGGTATGCTAATTATGCTTCTGGAATAATGGATTCTACTGGTCCGCTAGTAATGTTAAGCCTTATACTACCATTAATTTGCATTTTTTTGGTCAGAAAAATTCCTCAAAGTAGAACCTATTGGCTTATTTCATTTTTATTAAGCATTGTCATTATGGTTATTACTTTGAGTTATTTTGTTGATGTGAATACATCTTTTGGTAACAAATCAATTGAATTAAATCATGTAAAGGAAACCTTAGAAACATGGGGGAAACTACATATTGTTAGAATCTCTATAGCATTTGTTTCAGCTGTTTTTGCTGGAATAGGAATGGTAAAATATCTTTCAAATAGTTCAAGAGTAAATTAATAATGAACCATAAAAGAATGAAAAAATCTATTAGCATGACTCGGGTTGGAATTTATATTTCATTATAATGAATTCTAAATCCGTACAAACTTTAATTGTTCTGACCATTATAATCATAGGATTAGTATATGGGAAAAGTTTCCTTTTACCTTTGATATTTGCTATTATTTTTTGGGTATTGATACGAAAACTTAAATCTACAGCCAATAAAATTTCGGTATTCCAGAAATATGTTCCTGAGAAAATAAAAAATCTATTGCTTACTATAATCATTGTCGGTGTAATATATTTCATTAGTTCAGTTATCTCAATAAATATTGAAACGCTTATTGAAGGGTATGATAGGTATGAAAATAATTTTCATACCGTTCTTACCTATCTCAATGATCTTTTTGGAATAGATATAAAAAATAATATCGTAGATAAAAAGGATATAGGTACTACTATTAGTAGTTTAGTTGAGATTGTGGCATTATCATTTACCAATATGGTAAGTAATGTTTTTATGATTCTTTTATATATGCTCTTTATATTTTTGGAAGAAAGTAATTTCAATGAAAAATTGAAATTAATCTTTGTTAGAGAGAGCAAATATCAAAATGTTTCTTTAACCTTAATAGAGTTAGAAGACTCTATTTCAAACTATTTAGGTGTAAAAACTTTAGTAAGTTTGATTACAGCTAGTTTAAGTTCAATTGTACTCTTATGGATTGGTGTTGATGCTCCAGTATTTTGGGGATTAATCATTTTTATATTAAACTATATACCTACTATTGGTTCTCTTATAGCTACATTGTTTCCTAGTATTTTTTGTCTTTTTCAATTTGCAGAAATTACACCTTCAATTATAACATTAGTTATTGTTGGGGGAATACAATTGATAATAGGAAATGTATTAGAACCAAAATTAGTAGGAAATTCTATGAATATTAGTGCACTTGTAGCAATTATTGCACTTTCTTTTTGGGGAATCATTTGGGGGACTACAGGTATGATTCTTAGTGTACCTATCACCGTAATAATGGTTATTATTTTTTCAAAATTTGATAAGACTAGACCTCTTGCTATACTATTATCAGATAAAGGAAAAATATAATAGAACTAGATAACTTCTATAAAAAATCTCTCACGTATTGAAAGATCTTTAAGTAAACCTAATATCAAAAATTAGATTGTTTAAAATCATACTTAAATATATTGTCCATTTAAATTTTGTTATTGCAAGTTCTGCAGGCATCCTTATTTCAGGTATTGCTAACATTTTTACTCTGGATAACTATTTGGACTACGGATTGTTTGGCTTTTTTTCTACATTATGCGTATATAATAGTCAACGTTTACTCAAGGCCAATATGAATACAAAAACACCTTGGCTCAAATGGGTAAGTAAGCATAGTATATTAATAATTGTATTATGTATAGTAAGTGGGATACTGGGAGCCTATTTATTTATTCGATTATTGAATGATATAACACCTATTGTTCTTGTTCTGGTCATTGGGGGTACAATCATTTCTTTCTTTTATGTAGTTAGAATTGGAAGAAAAAATATAAGAGAATTACCCCATCTTAAAATTCATTCAATAGCTTTAACATGGACAGCTATAATAGTCTTGTTTCCAATGGTCAATGAAAATATTCATAATATGGAAATGTTTTTGTTTTTTATCCCGGCTCACTATTTCTATTTTATAGCAGTTGCAATTCCCTTTGATATTCGAGATTTGAAGTATGATGCGCCTACACAACGAACGATTCCGCAAGTAGTTGGTACTCAAAATGCAAAAATAATATCTATCATACTGTTAATTCTTATAATGGTAGGCTTAGGGGTTGTTTCTTTTTCTTCTTTGTTAACACCTTTGTTTGGGCTTGCTATGCTAACCCAAATAATTTTGATTGCATTTATAACAGAAAAACGATCAGATTTTTACTATACTATCCTAATTGACGGAGGAATTGCTTTACTAGGACTAAGTTATTTAGCTATATAAATATGGGGTCTTAGTATATAATTCTTTGTTATGACTACATTTTCTTCTACTTTTTTTTCATCTAAAAGAAACTTTTAAAAAAAATAGCGCAATTCAATAAGCGTTAACGACGATTCAAAGTAATGTGATTTCATATTCTTCTTAATAATCACACATTTGATTATCTATTAATCAAATTATAATCTTTTATGACACCTACAGAAGTTTTTTCAATTGCAAGTAAGATTGCTATACCAATGTGGATTTTAATGATCTTTTTACCTAAATGGTCAGTGACTAAATTTTTAATAAATTTTAAAGTAATCCCATTAGTATTATCCTTGATTTATGTTGTATACATTTTTCAGGCTATAAGAATAGGAGGGATGATGGATTTTAGCAGTCTGGGATCCGTTATAAATTTGTTTACAGAAGAGAATGCAGTTTTGGCCGGTTGGGTACATTACCTTGCTTTTGATCTTCTTGTTGGCATGTGGATATTAGATCAAAATAAAAAACTTGAAATCAATCAATTTCTAATAGCTCCATGCTTATTTGGAACGTTTATGTTTGGCCCTTTTGGCTTTCTAATTTTCATGATTATTAAAACCATCAAACAGAAATAATCATGAGGTATTTAAGACAAGTATGTAGTATAGTTAAAAACCAAAGCCCAATATTGTTTTATATTGTAATGATTCATTTCATTGTGGCAATTGGTTGTATTGGAGCACTTAGTATTGATAATAGAAACTTAATGGGAATAAATGTTTGGGTTAAACCATTGAAGTTTTCGCTTTCAATCACAATTTATCTATTAACAGTGGGATATTTAATAACATTATATCCATATTCTAAGAGAAAGAAAAACGTTCTTAACAACATTGTATCTTTCACATTACTTATAGAAATGGGGATTATTTTTTATCAAGCCTCTCGTGGGGTACAATCCCATTATAATACATCTAGTTTATTTGATGGTTTACTCTTTGCAGGAATGGGAATTCTTATTGCCATAAATGTTTTAATAATGATCTTATTTATTGTCGATACAATTCGATTAAAACTAAAAACAACAAAATCTATTCAATTTGCAATATTGTTAGGTTGGATTATACTTGTTTTGGGTAGCTGGATTGGTGGGCAGATGATAAGTCAAATGTCTCATAATGTTGGTGTCGTAGATGGAGGAGTAGGTTTACCTTTAGTTAATTGGAGTACTATAGGTGGAGATTTGAGAATAGCACATTTTTTTGGTTTGCATGGTATTCAAATAATTCCGTTATTGGCACTATGGCTATCTAATAAATGGAAAACGGTAAATAGAAATCAGATTATTGCTGTAACCATTTTTGCATTAGTATATGCTTCATGGATAGGATTTGTATTCTATCAAGCTAAACAAGGTATACCATTAATCAGGTTGTAAATCATGATGTTAACCAATAAAGAGAAGCGTTTACAGTTTTTAGGATTTAATGATCTTTGGTTTGTGGTCATTGGTATTTTTATAATAAGTTTTATTACTGATTATCTTTTTAGTAAATCTTTTATACGCTATCCTTTAGGTTTTGCAATTATGAATTGGAGTATTTCACTATTTTTTACAATTTGTGATTGGTTTATTATAAGAAGTATTTTAATTTTTTTGCGTAAAAAATTCCCTAATTTTCAAGATGATGTAAAACGTGTTGTGATTTTTTTTCTTGCCATTATTGGTACTGTAGTAATAGTTGATCTAGCAGGTGGAGCTTTAATTGTAAAGGTATTTAGCTTCTTTGGTGAAAACATTAATTACTCTACAGAATTAAAGGTACTTCTACCGGTAACCTTAATTACAATAATGACAATGGCTATCTATGAAGCTATTTATTATTATGTTAGGTTAAAAAAATCTATTAGAGAAGAAGAACAATCAAAACAAGTAATTATACAAGCACAGTTAGATACCCTTAGAAATCAAGCACAACCACATTTCTTATTTAATAGTTTAAATACACTACGTGATATTATTGATGAAGATGCAAAAGAAGACGCAAAAGAGTTTGTAGATAATTTATCAGATGTATATCGTTTCATACTAGAATCGGGTAATGCAAATTTGATTTCTCTTCAAGAAGAATTAAAATTTGTTAAAGCATATATCCATATCCAGTCAGAAAGATTTGGAGATAATTTAAAAGTGAATTGGGATCTTCCTAAAGATAAATTAACCTCGATGATAGTTCCTATGAGTTTGCAACTTTTGATAGAAAATGCTATAAAACATAACATTGTATCTAGAGCCAAACCTTTATGTATAGATATTGAAATACGAGGTAATCAGCTTATGGTTAGTAATAAAATTCAATCAAAATCAACTCAAATACCATCAACAAAAATTGGGTTAAAGAATATCAAAAAACGATATGCTTTAATATCTAACAAAACACTTGATATTAAAAATGATGGAAATCGTTTTATGGTTTCCCTTCCTTTATTAAAGTTATCTGATCAAAAGAAAAACTATGCAAATACTAATAATTGAAGACGAACCACGTGCGGCCAGACAATTACAAAACTTACTCAATAAAAGTATTTTTGATTTTCAATTACTAAAAATTATTGATACCGTAGAAGATGCTGTATTGTGGTTTAAACAAAATATAATGCCAGATTTAGTATTCATGGATATTCAACTTGCCGATGGATTAAGTTTTGAGATATTTCAAAAAGTAGATGTAGTTGCACCAATAATATTTACAACCGCTTTTGATAAATATGCGATTCAGGCATTTAAAGTTAATAGTATAGATTATTTGTTAAAACCTGTTCAATATAATGAATTAGAAACAGCTTTAAACAAATTCAAAAAATCTAACCTACCTAGTACTATAAAACCTAACATTTTAAATGAACTTCTAAGTAGTATCCAAACACCTCAAAAACGTTCAGGTATATTAGTTAAAGAGGGGAATGGTTTTGTCCAAATTAGAACCTCTGAAATCCTATATATTTATTCTCAAGATAGTATCACCTTTGGGGTTACAAGCAATAAACGTTTTATTATTGATGAAACTATGGATCAATTATTTAGTTCATTAGATAATACAAAGTTTTATAGAATTAATAGAGGGCAAATTATTTCTAAAATTTCAATTCAAAAAATAGAACCTTATTTTAATCATAGAGTAAAGTTATCTATTTTACAACCAAGAGATCAGGAGTTTATAGTAAGTAGACAAAAGACAAATGATTTTAAAGAATGGATGAATTGGTAAACATGCTAAAGAAACACCTAATGAGATTAATATTTATTGAAAATCAGGTGATACATACTAATTTGGTATAAGAAAGGACAATTAAGTTTTAGTTGAAATTATTTCATGAATAGTTTTATTTATCTCAATTTCAAAATTGATGAAACATAACACTAGGTCATATTTTTGTATAAAGTCAAATTGAATTTATAGTAAAAGACAATACCATTCATACTGTTGTCATACAACAATAGCCTACTGGGTTTGTCAAAATAGTAATCCAATAAACATTAACCTTTATTCAAAAACCATGAAAACCATTACGTTTTTATCTATATCTAGAATATTCTTTTTTTTCATAGCAAGTATTTCTTTTTCACAAAACAAAGAATTAAAAAATCATATACTTTTTTACAGTTCTTTTGATGGAAAATTATCAGCAGATGTATCTATTGGCGATGCCAAGATTTATACTGCCAAAAGTTATAAAAAAGTAGATAATGCAAGACCTGGTTTACACAACTCTGATGTCATTTTGGCTAAAAACAAAGGTCTAACGGGTGATGCGCTTCATTTTAAAAAACAAAATACTTCTGCTATTTTTTACAACGCTTATAAAAATGTGAGGTACAGTAGTGTATCATGGAGTGGTACCATATCATTTTGGTTACAATTAGATCCTAACAAAGACTTAGCACCTGGATATTGTGACCCAATATGTATTACAGATGTTAGATATAATGATGCAGCTTTATGGGTAGATTTCACAGATCATAACCCAAGAAAATTTAGATTTGGTGCTATGGGGGATTTAGAAGTTTGGAACCCAGAAAACAAAAACGATGAGACAAAGTGGAAAAAACGTACTGTTACAGTAGAACGGCCTCCTTTTAAACATGCTAAATGGACGCACATTGTAATTACTTTTTCAAAAGTAAACACAACAAAGTCAACATTTAAACTTTACATAGATGGTGAATTTAAAGGAGTGGTAAAAGATATAAATGACCCTTTTACATGGGAAGCAGAAAAAGGAAAAATTATGCTTGGTTTAGGTTATATTGGTTTGATGGATGAGCTTGCCGTTTTTGATAAGCCATTAAATCTTAACGAAGTTAAATATGTTTTTGAACTAAAAAATGGTATAAAAGAATTATTCGAATAAAATACACATACATATTACTTAGTTTTTCTAACTTTTTGATTTCTTACGGGTTCACCTCGCTCTATAAGTATGTCATCTTCATAATAGTTTAAAAATTGTGCAGGAAGTCCTAACCCTTCTAATTTACCTGATGTGACTTGTAAATGATAATGTAAATGTGGCTCTGTTGAGTTACCACTATTTCCTGTTTTACCGACTTCTTGTCCTTTAACAACAGTATCACCAACAGCAACTAAAATTGATCCTTTTTTAAGGTGTGCCATTATTGAGGTCTCTCCGTTTTGATGATCTATAATAATATAGTTACCACTATTGTTTCTAATGGCACCAGGTTGATTATCTTCAATGTTATTTACAACCTCTATTATTTTTCCGTCAGCCGGAGCATTCAAGCGTTTGTCAAAACAATAATAATCTTCATTTTTGCTACCATTGCCACTATGTGTTTTTCTATCTCTTACTATAACCATGTCATATGCATATCTTCCTCCGCCACGAGAAATAAAATGATGAGCTCCTTCTTTATGTGTTTTTCCTCCATTAAATATATACCATTCTTCTTCAAAAGGTAATTCTAAATCTGTTTTGGTTTGATAATTTAAGTAGATGTCTTCATCTAGCTTTCCTTCATCACCTATTAGCGTATCTGTACAAGAAACTAATACTAAAATGAATGTGATGAATAAAGTATACCTTAATAATTTGATATGTCTCATATTTAAAATTTAAAGTTGATTCCTAGATTAATTTGATGTTGTAATTCTCTGTATGCGTTAAATATTTGAAGTCTATCATAATTAAAATTATAGCTTGCATTCAAATCAAAATGATCAGAGAGTTTGTATTTATAACTAGTAGTCCATAATATACTTTGATAACGATTTAGTGAATACAAATTTTCTTCGAAAGTCGAAGTTCTCCACATCATAAAAGGCAGTGTTAGTTTAGATGATAAGGAGTGTTTTTCATCTATTTCAAAATTAAAACGACTAGCTATTCCTAGTTTTTGTTGAAAATCATAATGTTTCCATTTAAAATAAGAAGATACGCTGGTTTGTGATTGTAAACCTATATATATCGTAAATCTATTTCTATTAAAAACCTTTTTCATAGAAGAAAAATCTAGAATAAATTTTGAGTAAAGAGGAGCAGGCTCTGGAATTAGGTCTGACTTTAATTCTGAATCTATATAACCAAAATGTACTTCAAATAGTTTTTCTCTTTTGGTAATACGAGTATACTTTAATTGATAATTTAATGCATTGTAATCATAGCGTGAAACTGGGGCAAATGCCAAGTTTTTTAAAAAACCAACATGATAACCTGTAGAGAATTCTAAATGATTCTTTTTAAGATTAGTAATTTTTTCTTGAGCTATAATCGAAAGATTAGATAAGCATAAGATGATGATGAAAATATATGTTTTCATATTTATTATTTGCAACAAAACAATAGAAAAAGAAGTTTCAAAAAATATTAATTTGATAAACGTTGCATAGCGAGTGATGAACGTCGAAAAACTAGTTTTTATAAAAAAAATATCCTTTCCTTTGTGTAAAACGGTTTACATGAATAGCTCCAAAATAATTTTAATTGTTGGGCACCTTTTATTCTGGTTAGCAAACTATTGGTTTATAACTATGGGATCAAACCTTAATTGGAATGGGTTTTCGACCACTAATAATAGTTTGGCTTATGCCTATACATATGGGTTATTCTTTAATGCTGTTTTGTTTTATACTCAAGTTTTTTGGTTATTCCCAAGAATTTATCGTCGTAAAAGTAAACTGACTTTTTACTTGCTAACTATGGTAGTACTTATTACCATTTCTATATTCGAAACCTATATAGACTATATACTTTATGGTATTTATAATATACAAGGAGAACCATTAGACGGAAGTTTTATAACTAATGTTATGATTCACGTCTTATATAGTGTCGCTGGCTTTTATTATATTTTAAAATTTGAACTCAGAAAATCAGAAAAACAAAAGCAAAAACTTTTAAAAGAGACGTACAAGACAGAATTAAAATATTTAAAGGCTCAATTAAACCCTCATTTTTTATTTAATGGTATCAATAGTGTTTACCATTTAATTGGCAAAGATGATGCTTTAGCAAAAGAAACTTTGTTACAGTTTTCTGGTTTATTACGCTATCAATTGTATGAAAGTAATACTCATATTTTATTAGAAAAAGAACTGGATTATGTGTTGAAATACATCAAAATTGAAAAGACCCGAAGAGGATCAGATATTCATTTAGATTATGACATCAAATCAGAAAACTCTTTAATAAAAATAGCCCCTTTGTTGTTGATTCCTTTTATTGAAAATGCTTTTAAACATTGCAGTAATCATATGGATAGTAGTGCGAACATCATTGATATAAAAATTCATGAAGAAGGACAGAAACTGTATCTGAATGTTGTAAATAGTTATGATGAAGTTACTTATAAAAATAAGGTAGGAGGAATAGGATTAAATAATGTACAAAAACGCTTATCATTACTATACCCAGATCAATATCATTTAGACATACAAAAAGACAATGATAAACATATTGTAAAACTTTCTATTAGTTTATAACATCTAACAATGAATCAACTCAACTGTTTAATTATTGATGATGAACCTATAGCTAGAAAAGGTCTATCTGACTATTGCGAAGAGATTTCATTTCTAAATGTTGTTGCCTTATGCAAGAATGTATTACAAGCAAATCATTATTTAGAAAAAAATCAAATTGATTTGATTTTTTTAGATATCAATATGCCAATACAATCGGGTATCGATTGGTTAAAGGACTTAAAAAACTCTCCTTCAATTATTATGACGACTGCATATGAGAGTTATGCTCTAGAAAGTTTCTCATATAACGTTTTAGATTATTTAGTTAAGCCAATTTCATTTGAGCGTTTTTTTAAAGCAGCAAACAAAGTAAACAACTATCACCACCATAAAGCTAAAAATGAAGTATTGTTTTTAAAAAGTGAAAAACAACTCAAAAAGATAAATGTTAATGATATTTTATTTGCAGAAGCTATGCAAAATTACATCAAGGTAGTTACCACAATAGAGGTTATAATTACGCATATATCTTTAAAAAAGTTTAAGGAACAATTACCTGATGATAATTTCATTCAAACACATAAATCATATATCGTATCAAAACACAAAGTAGATAAGATCATTGATAATCAAATAGTTATTAAAGATCACAAAATCCCTATAAGCGTCCGTTTAAAAAGAAAAGTATTAGACAACTTCTAATACGAAGTATTCAAATTTATAATACGGGTATAATGGCACATAGAGTTAGTTTTTAATTATTTAGAATCTCCAAGGCACGTTCGATACCACTATCTTTTTCTTCTTGATAATCTAGTGTCGATAAAAATGGGATTTGATTTTCTTGATTTTCAGGCCCAATTCCAACAATTTCAAAAACGACACCTTGCGCATCACTATATATTTCATTAGATAAACCTACTCGCGCACCGTTTGGTAATACATGTTCTAGAATAGTAGAAAATGCACCCGTTGTATTTTCTCCAACGATAGTAACATATGGTAAATCTTTAAGACATAGTGCAAAAAGTTCTGCTGCACTAATCGTATATGGACTTGTAAGTAAAACGATATCTCCTGTGAATTGAAAATTTCCTTTTGGTCCTACAGAAAAGGATTTATTTTCCGTAAAACTATTGCCTAATCTAGCTTTTTTAAAATAAGAAACGCGTTCTTGATCCATAAAACGTGATACTATATTTAATGCTCCGGTATCATACCCTCCGCCATTAAAACGTATGTCGAGAACCAGTTTAGAAACTCCAGATGCTTCGATATCGTTCATCATGCTATCTAAGACAGCATTTAATGTTGGTAATTCATCACCAAAACTTGTACCGTATCCTTGCATAGTTAAAATATTAATATACCCAATATCGTCATTGATCAATCCCCATATTATATTCTCCTTATCATCTATTTCAAAATCTCCTCCTAAATATTCTGTTACTATCGTTATTGCTTTTTGATTAGTTAGATTAAAATAATCATCTAGATTTTCTATAATTAAATCACCACTTAAATTAACATTCAATCTTTCTAATAATGTGGGATCTCCAGAATCAATTTCAATGTCATTCTCTTCGTCAGTAACACTTACATGCCCATCATCCAATACATAAGCTAGCTCTTCTATTATATCATATAAGTTATCAGTTGTAATTTGATCTCTTAGGCTTTCATATTGGGACCAATCAATATTTTTGGCTTCAAAAAAAGCGTAATAGTCATTAAAAATATTCCAAAAATGATCAAAATTCACTTTTGGATCTTTTGTAGCGGTGACCTGATCAGGCAGGCAATTTGGATTTTGATTTGGCAATCGTATAAATTTTATTTCTGAATCAGATAACTCTGACGTTCCTATCAGTTCATTTGCACTTATTTGATTCAGTTCAAAACCATATAATTCTTCGGGAATAAAATTATTATCCTGAATTGAGCATCCTGCTGCATTTATGTTGTAAAATATATTCTTACCATTGGTAAACTCAAAAATCCAACCTTTGTCTGCTATTGACCAAAATCCATTAATCGAATCTTGTGGTAGGGTAGTGGTATCATCGTCTGATTGACAGGCTATGATAGGTAATATTAATAAAAGTAAATACCATTTTTTAATGATTGGAAAGAGGATTTTATCCTTGTTTTTTTGTGATGTCATAACTTATTTTATAAATAATTGCTGTATTCAGAAGGATTCTATTTTATTATAACTGGAAAAAATAGAACCTGTTTATCATTAACTTTAATCTGGGTTTTCATCATCAGATAGCTTTAAAAACGATACCCGATTCTAAGGCTCATATAAGAAGTTACACCTGTTTTCCCTTTATTATCATCATCATAAAAATGTCCTAATCCCATACCAAGTCCAACTTCATAATTAAAATGACGGCCAATGTTTCTTCGAATTCCCCAAGTGGGAGCAAGCATGTGGCTTATATTATGTTTGTCATCAGCTGTAATAGCAGATAAGTAATATCTCGCTCTAATAGAGATATAATTTCCACTATTACCATCAACTCTCTTATTCTTATGAGTTCGTTTATTTAGATTATAATACCATCGAGGTTCTAAGACTAACATAGGTTCGGTAAGTTGTAATGTATTAAGACCTCCAAAACCAATTTCACTTCGTAAAGCAATTTGATTTGATAATTTTAATTCATTGTGTGTCCATATGCCCAATAATCCTATCTGAATACCAAAAATCGATTTTTCTACAGATACATCTTTTGTATCTTGAGAAAATCCGAAATAAGAACTCATTACTAAAAGGGAAGCAAAAATAACTTTAATCATTCTTAACATAGTTTTATTTGATTTATGGAAGTAAAACTATGTTTGTTAAAAAAATATAAAGGTAATTTTGGGGCCGGAGAAGTGCTAAAACAATAGAATTACACGAATCAGGACGTTTTTTGAAGTTTTCTAAAGGCTCCAGGAGACATGCCCATACTCATTTTAAAAGTACTATAGAAAGCACTTTTAGATTTAAAACCCGCTTCCAAACCAATGGCTTCGACAGAGTATTTATTAAATACAGGATTATGTAATAATTTTTTTGCGGCCTCAATTCGATATTCATTTACAAACTGAATGATGCTTTTATTGGTTTCCTGATTTATAATTTGTGACAAATACCCCTCATTTGTTCCCAATCGAGTTGCTAGATCCAACCTGCTTAAGAGGGGGTCGCGATACAACTCCTCGGTATCCATTAATTCATATAGTTGAGTAATAACCTTGGATACAGTGGATTCACTTATATTCTTCTTTGTAGGTATATCATTTGCCTTTTTGGAAACCAAATATTCGCGTATTTCATCTTTTTGAACTACTATTTGTAATTTAAATACTCCGTAGTATAAAACCCACCATGATAAAAAAGAAATTAATATCCACAGAAAATGTGTAGTATATTCAGAATCGAAAATAGATATTTCTATTTGAGATAAAAGCCAAATCATTATGATACATATGATAAAAAGATTCAATCGTAATAACCAACGTTTTTTTTCTTTCGAAATAGAAACAGATCTTTTTACTAATCTCCTTCCCCAAAAAATTAATAATACATTATAGATATACGATACATTACTCTTAATATCAAATAATAGATCATCTAGATCTACATCGTACATGGTAATACTAAAATAAACTTGAAGAAAGATTTCAATAATAACAGCACAAAAGAAAGGAGCGTACAACCATTTATACCATCTTTTTTTCAGGAAGTTATGTTCAATTTGAATAAGAAAATATGTAAATAAGGTAACTCCAAGCAGAAGATCTAGCATGATATTGTTTATAAATACCAAAATGAGGTTTTCTGTATAATACCAATCTAAAATTGTCAAAGTGGTTAACAAGAATAAGAATAGAGATAAATAGTTATTCGCACGATTTTTATAAAAGGAGGTAGTAACTAGTGCTACACTTATAAAATATCCTATGCTACCACTCACAATAATTGCTAAGTCTAATACTGTTTTATTCAATCCTTGTAAAAATTTAAGTCCTTAAAAGCGTTCATAATAGAATAGATATTCTATTGAGTATGCAACAACTACATATAAACTGTAATATTTTATGCAGTCTTTACTAATTACATACAAACTTAGCATTATCAATGAACAACCCCACGATTAGGAGTAAAATAGTAATTTGTTAAGTAAAATGTTTAAAGCCATTTCGCTTTTATATCCTTATATTTTGTTCTACCAATTGGGATGCGTTCTCCATTTTTTAACTCGGCTATATATTTACTTCCAGACTCTATAATAACTTCTTTTATCTCAGATATCCTTACTAAATATGATTTATGAATACGTTCAAAAGTATGTGATAATAGTTGTTCAAGTTTCTCTAGCGATTTATCATGTAATTCTTTTTTTCCATCGGCTAGAAAAAGTTCGGTATATGCACCTGCTCCTTTTATGTAAAGTAAATCATCAATAGGTATTAATTGTATTCTTCCTCTCTTTTTTATCGCTAAGAGTTTAATTTTATTGTTTTCTGTTTTTTCTTTAGTGCTTGCCCGATTAAAAGCTTGCTCTAATCGATCTCTATTAAAAGGTTTAGGTACAAAATCTAAAACCCCATATTCAAAAGCAGCAATTGCCTGATCTTTGTATGCCGAAATTACTATAGTGTGAAATGATTCTGAAACCACTGTGGTAAGTAAGTCAAAGCCATTATCACCATTAAGATTCAAATCTAAAAGAACTAGGTCTAATGCATTATTTTCAATAAAAAACAATGCCTCATGTAATGTGTTAATATGGGTTAACGATTGTAGAGTTTCACCAAGAATATCACGAGTCATTCGTTCTATTCTTTTAGCGATTCTTGATTCATCTTCAACAATTAAAATATTCATTTCTTTAAGAATATATTTTTATGGTATTTTTCCAACCATGATTCATTGGTTCAGAAGTAAAATCCCATCGTTCTTGATAACTTTCTGTTAGGCGAGCTTTGACATATTTTAACCCCGTACCTTCTTTTTTATCATTCTTTGTTTCGGTTATTCTACTAGCAAATGTTAAAAATGTATAGCACTTAAAATTAATACTCGATTCAAAAATCAACTTAAATTTAATACTGTTATCTTCTAGAGGCATACTGTGTGTAATTCCGTTTTCTAGTAATGTAAGAAGAATTCCAGGAGGTATCTTTTCTTCAGGACTGATACCTTCCTCTTGCCAAAAATAACTAATTTCTTTCCGGTACTCCATGATCTCAAGATGAGAATGACAAAGCATTATTTCTTGTGAAACAGGAATCAATGTTTTACTTTCTATTTGGTTAAAAAGGTCAAATTCTTTTGCCAAAGCTTCTATAAACAAAACCCCTTTCTTAGGTGCTTCTTCTATCCAATCTATTAATGAGGTTAAAGTATTCATTAGAAAATGAGGTTGAATATTTTTTTTAAGTAATTCTAGTCGTAGGCGTGTTGATTGAACTAAAGAATTTTCATAAGCCAGCCTTTGTTCTTTGATTCGTAGGGAGAGTAAATAAAACATACCAAGAAGAATAAGACTAAATCCTGCGAATAAGCTTTTGTTAAAAGGAGTAACAAAACCTATAAGTACAGATAATAGGATGGTTAGCAGTACAAGACGAGCACCTTTCATCTTTTTATAAACCCCAAATACCACAATTCCAAAAGAAAACAACCACATGCTTATCGCCATATTATTGGTAGTTAGTTCGAATATATGTTTTGATAGAAAAATATAAAATAGAACACCTGTGTAAATGGTAAGTAGCAATTTTCGCTTAGGAAAAGGAAACTGCATGGAAAAATAGAACGGAATCAAAAAAGAAATGCCAAGCATTAGAATACCTATGGTCTTTAAGCGTATAACATGCATACTGTAATGTATGGGTAAATAGGCTTTAATGTACTCTGCTAATATCAGGGTGAAAAAGAGAAAACAACAAATACTAAAAATTAGTGTTGCATATTCCTTTTTGTTACTTAAAAAGAGAAACAAAAAATAAAAGGAGGTGATAAGAAAAGCTCCTGCAAAAAGATGCATATAAGAAGATTCGATGAGTCGATCTGTTAATAAATCATCATAATAATCAATCTCTAATCCCCATATTCCAGAATGATCAGGGAAATAATAAAGACTTGAGCGTATGGCTAATATATGTTCGCCTTCTTCTGTTAGATCAGTAGGAATGCTAAAGGTGGCCCACATTTTTCCTTCAGGCGGCAGTATCGATTCCTGACCTGGATTACCATTTTTTCCAATCAATACCCCATCCCAAAAAACCTCATATTCCCCATAAACATCCAGTTGGATTCCATAAGGATGTAATGATTCAGGCGATTTCAAAATATCAATTGGAGTACGTAACCAGTAAACCTGACCATCTGGTATTAATCTTATATGTTTTTTCCAACCCTGATCATTCCAATTTTTAGCGGCCCATTCTTGTTGATCTCCTACCTTGAATACCGTTTTATATTTCTTGTAAACAGGATTTTGAGAACAAGCTGTCACAAGTAGCAATACTAAAAGAAAACAAGGCAAAAATCTCAAATTCATTCGATAAGGTTTACTGATGCAAGCTAATCATTATAAATAGGTTCTTAGAGCAGTTCATTAATACATAGAGCAGTTCACAAAATTCACATTGAATTCATGGCAGAAAAATACAACTTTTGTACAAGAAAAAATCATGAAAGATACATTGACATTGACAAAAGAGGCTATTCCAAACAATTTTTAATGCTGAGTATTATAAAATCAATCATTCTATTAAAAAATATAACTATGAAAAATATTACCTCAGTTCTCTTACTTATCGTTCTTTTTCAATCATGTATAAAAGAATCAAATACTGATACTAGGATTGATTTAGTTAAAAAGGTAGAAACGGGTCTTACGACTCGCGTATATATAAAAGGTGATTCAACATGGTCTATAGAAGAACGTATGAAACATTATGGCATTCCAGGTGTGAGTATTGCTGTCATATATAATGGTGAAATTGCATGGACAAAAGGGTACGGTGTCGTGGATAAAGAAAGTCAAATCCCAGTAACGACACAAACACTTTTCCAGGCAGCGGCAACTAGTATGCCAGTAACAGCCTATGGCGCTTTGCGTGTGGTAGAAGAAAATAAATTAGACTTAGATAAAGATGTTAACGGTTATTTAAAATCTTGGAAAGTACCAGAAAATGAATTTACCAAAGACAAGAAAGTTACTATAAAAAACCTTTTGAATCACTCTGCCGGAATACATCCTCGTGGAACAGGGGCATATCGTATTGATGAGGAAATCCCAACGCTTATAGAGATCTTAAACGGAATTTTTCCCGCTAAAAACGAGCCAATTACCGTCAATAAAGAACCTAGTGAAAGTGTCCGTTTTGCATACGCCAGCTATGTGCCTATTCAACAAATGATGCTGGATGTAGAGGGGAAAACATTCCCAGAGATTATGAATGAACTCGTGTTGGAGCCCTTAGAAATGAGCAACAGTACATTTAACTTATCACTTACTACGGAGCAATTAACTAAGGTAGCAACAGGTTATTTAAAAGATGGTTCTAAGGTAAAAGGAGGAAGAAACATTGATCCTGTATTGGCTTCAACTGGATTATGGACAACCGCCGAGGACTATGCAAAATTTATAGCCAACGTACAGCAAACCCTAAACGGTAAGAGTACTAAAGGATTGTCAAAAGGTCTGACAGCATTAATGGGCACACCATATGGAGTGAGTAATAATTCTGGCTGGTCATTTACATTGGGCTTAGGTTTTCAGCTTTTTAATAGAAATGATGAAATCTACTTAAGACATCACGGATGGAATACAGGGTTTTATGCTGAAATAATGGCTCATAGAGACAAAGGTTATGGTGTGGTTGTGATGACCAATTCCACGTTTCCAGCTTTTAATGCCGAAGTTATTCGCTCTGTAGCTCTGGCGTATGATTGGGATAATTATGTTCCAGCACATAAAAAAATAGAAATTGAACAGTCTTTAGCCAATAAGATTAGCGGTAGATATATGTCCAATGGTAGGATTGTAGAGGTTTTTGAAAAGGGTAATCGACTATTTTATAAAAATATACTTGATATAAATGCGGAAGAACTAGTCAAAGTCTCAGATAGTAGTTTTGTTAAAAGAAATTCTAGTCGATTTATACAATTCGAGCCAAATTCTGAAAATGAAATACTCAATTTACATTTTATTAATAGAAACGACGGAAAAATAACTTCAACTTTTGTTAAGATGGATACTGATAAAAAAGAACCAATAGAATTCCTTCTTGAAAATGACTTTGACAAAGCACTTAATGCATATATGACCTTAAAAGAACATGACTCAGCTTATCTTACTATTACTGAAGACTATTTAAATGATCTAGGCTATGATTTTTTCCATGGGGATAGAATGACATTAGCACAAAATATTTTCAAAGTAAATATGATGCTCTATCCAGATAGTTTCAGAGTGTATGATAGTTATGCAGAAGCTTGTGTTAAAATTGGAGAAATTGATCTAGCAATTTTAAATTATAATAAATCACTCGAATTAAACCCTCAAAATAACCGTACCAGGCATAAGCTTAAAGAACTACGAAAAAGTGAATAAAATCAACTTTTATCTAATTTAATAGTGGTATAGGACCGCGTGTGTAATGGTGATTGTTCACTATAACCCTTTTATAAATTGAAAATAAATGTTCTATAATCGGCTACTATTCTTATGCTATTCACTATCAAACATGTATAAATATTAAAATCATGAAAAATAAAACTGGAATACTATTTTTAATTCTTATTGGACTAACACATAGTAACTTTGCTCAACAAATTGATAGTCCAACACCTGAAGCTACAACCACCGAAATCAAGCTCTCATATAAGGATATTCCTGATCTCAAAGAAGCCTTTATAGATACATCTCCTAGTGACAGAAAGGATGATGGTATCCCTGTGGGTGAATTGGGTGTAGATGGTGGTAATAAAGAGATGATTCTTAGTCTAGCGCATGGGATTGCTGATAATAAATATGATAATTTCGACAGTTTTCTTATAGCCCATAAGGGTAAGCTCCTCTTTGAATCCTATTATTCACGTGGTCGCATTAATTTACCCCATTTCCAAGCATCAGCAACTAAAGTTTACACAAGTATGGTGCTAGGCCGAGCTATCCAGTTAGGATATCTTACCATGGCAGATTTAAACAAACCTGTGGTAAACTTTCTTAAAGATCTGGACCGAACAAAATTGGTTAATGGTGTCGAAAAGATCACACTACATCAGGCGATGACTATGCGTTCAGGTATTCGAATCAGTAAAGAACAGAGAGAAGAGTTCAAAAAAAATCCAAGTCAGTTAAAAGGGCAGGGGCAGATTCAAGTTTTCCTAGAGCATACCGAACCTATTACCAAGGATTCTCAGAGTTTTAAATATCAAGATGATCCTAGGTTGGTAATGCAAGTTATTAATGCAGTGGTTCCAGGATCGGCCAAAGACTTTATTAAAAATGAACTTCTTGATAAAATGCAAATCACAAATTATGGTTGGAAGACTGACGTTAGTAATCTGCCAGCTTCGGGATGGGGATCGAGCATGACATCGCGTAATATGATTAAATGGGGCACTTTGGTCATCAACAAAGGTAAATGGAATGGTGAACAGCTGGTTCCAGAAGCGTTTATCGCCAAAGCAACTAGCAGAATCCTTTATACTGGTGATGATGATGTCTATGGTGGTGGTAAAGATGTTTCTAATCAGGGGTATGGTTATTACTGGTGGAGTGCAGATTTAAAATATGGTAATAAGAGTTATTTCTGCTCATCTGCTCAAGGAGGTGGTGGTCAGTATATCATTCTGATTGAAGAACTTGATCTGATGGTTGTGGTTACTTCTCGTGATAATGATAATAGTACCCTTCAAATAATCGCAGAGAAGGTCATACCGGCTTTTATTAAGAAATAGCAAACATTATAAAAATCTAACCAGTGAAAAATTACAACTTTATATTTTTAATATTTGTGTTAACTCTATTTGTAAATTCCTGCAATATCAAAAAAAAGAATACAAAAGACAGTGATTCAATAACTATAGAAAATCCCTATCTCTATCTAGGGCAAAAACCGCCAGGTTTGATTCCTGAAGTTTTTGCTCCTGGTATTGTTTCTACAGAACATCGTGATCATAATGCTTTCTTGTCGTCTGATCTAAAAGAGTTTTACTTTACTAGAAAAGACATTAACAATAGAAAATGGTTATTAATTGTTTTTAAGTACGAAAATAATCGATGGTGCGAATCTGTGGTAGGATCAAGAGTGGGGCGCCCTATCTTAGCTCCAGATGGTAAGTTCATGCATTTGGGCAGCAAATATATGGAGCGTACCGAAACTGGATGGTCAGAAGTAAAAAGTCTTGGACCTATGTTTGATAGAGAAGATTGGGGTATCATGCGCTTATCGGCATCAGCAAATGGCACCTATGTTTTTGATGATTATAAAAGTAACGATGTAATCCGTATATCAATGCTCAAAGATGGCAAACGAGAAGAACCAAGATTGCTCGGTAAAGAGATTAATACCGGAAAATGGAATGCTCACCCCTTCATTGCTACCGACGGCTCCTATATTCTTTGGGACGGTGAAAGAGATAGTGGATATGGCGATTCTGATATATATATTAGTTATCGACACCAAGATGGTTCATGGGGTGAGGCTATTAATTTAGGGAATAAGATAAACACAAGTGCTTGGGAAGCTTCAGCATATGTAACACCAGACGAAAAATATCTTTTTTTTAATAGAGAAGTAAGTCAAGGTAATGGAGATATATTTTGGGTAGATGCTCAGATTATTGAAACACTCAGACCTAAACAAAATAGATAAAACCTATAAAAATAGTGTCACTTCTTTACATCTAAAATAGTATGTACCCCATTTTCTAACTCATACAGTGTTGTGATTTCTTTATCGGTTAAATTTCTATTGAAAATAGATAACTCGTCCATAAGTCCAATATATCCTAATCCCAAATAAATATTAGATTTAGACAAATCCCAGGTAAAAGGCGTATCAATATTCTCACGAGTCCCCTTATGCTTACCATTCATGTACAGAGACGCCTGTCCATTGTTAGTATTTAGACTAGAAAAATTAATCAAAACATGTGTCCATTGGCCACTACCAAAAGGCGGATTTTTTACTCCTGTTAGACGCTTGTTAAAAATAGGATTCTCGTTATCAGGTCCTTCAGGGTTTGGGTTCCATATATTTCGATCTCCAATAACACCTAATCGAAAATCGCGAGGATTTTCTTTGGTGAAATCCACCCAAATAGCTGCATCATTATAACTTAAATCTGTAATTTGAATCGGATCGCAATAACCTGGTTTTAAATCGGTAGCAGGATCTATACTTAACCAAAATGAAACTGCGCCACTCCAATTTTCTTTATTATAGGCTATATTTTTTTCACTGGCATAATAAATATTTCCCTTACTACGCTCTGTAAATACTAATCCATAACCATATTTTCCTTTTCCATCTTGTCTGCTAATATCAGATTTGTGTAATCCTACCTTTGCAGAATCCATTGCTTTTCTATTAGGTACTGTATACATGCGTGTATCACCTAACGAAAAATCTGCATCTATTCCCTTATCAAAAGAAGCATAAAATGTTAGTGCTTCTTTTAAATTAGTTTTATTATAATCTGTAACAGTTGTTTCTTTAGGTTTTTTTTCCTGTTTACAGGCATATGTTATAGCAATAAAAATTGAAATAATAAAAACAAATACTCTTCTTATTGATGTAATAGACATAACTTAATTAAATATGGATGAAACAAATCAAAAATACTAATTAAAACTTATCCAGCGTATATTATTAATAGTGTAATAGATAACATACTTGTTGGGTTTGTTAATTTTTTTAACCATCTCTAACAAAGCTATAATCTTTAGTATCTTAGAAAAATAAATCAAATACTGAAACTTTAGATTCATGAAAAATATTTTTCGTTGTATTTTATATACTTTTCTTATAACTCAATACACAACAGCTCAAGATCGAATTACAGGTAAATCTTTTGCTACACGATCAGAAGTACTAGGTCAAAATGGAATGGTAGCTACTAGCCACCCTTTAGCGACACAAATAGGGCTTGAGATCTTAAAAAAGGGAGGTAACGCCATTGATGCTGCCATTGGGGCAAATGCAGCATTAGGATTAATGGAACCTACAGGTTGTGGTATAGGAGGTGATCTCTTTGCTATCGTGTGGGATGGTAAAACAAAAAAACTCTATGGGTTAAATGCAAGTGGGCGTTCTCCTAAAAAACTTACTTTAGATTTTTTTGAAAAAGAAAATATGAAAAAAATCCCATCCTACGGACCAATACCTGTAAGTGTACCAGGAACTGTAGATGGGTGGTTTGAGCTTCATAAAAAGTTTGGTTCTAAACCGATGTCAGAGATTTTGGCACCAGCTATCAATTATGCCGAAAAGGGATTTCCTCTGACTGAACTTATAGCATGGTACTTACAACGTAGTATTCCTTTTTTTGAATCAAATGATTTTCCAAATATAAAAGACACCTACAAAACACAAAATGGTGGTAAACTCCCTAATGAAGGAGAAATCTATAAAAACCCTTACCTGGCAAATACTTATAGAAAAATTGTAGAAGAAGGTAGGGATGCTTTTTACAAAGGAGATATAGCTAAGACTATTGATAAATTTGTAAAGGAACAAGGTGGTTTTCTTTCTGCAAAAGACCTAGCAGATCATAAATCAGAATGGGTAGAACCTGTGTCTATTAATTATAGAGGTTATGATGTTTGGGAACTGCCGCCAAATGGCCAGGGCATTGCTGCACTTCAGATGCTACAAATATTAAAAGGCTACAACTTTTCAAATATTCAATTTGGAAGTGCAGAACACCTTCATTTGTTCACAGAAGCTAAGAAATTAGCTTTTGAAGATCGCGCAAAGTATTATGCAGATATGGATTTTTTCAAGGTTCCTGTTGAAGAATTATTATCAGATAAATATGCTAAAAATAGAAGAGCACAAATTGGTAAACGGGCAGGAAAATATGATGCAGGCAAAATTTCAGTTGGTGAAACGATTTATATGACAGTTGCTGATAAGGAAGGAACAATGGTATCATTGATCCAAAGTAATTATAGAGGAATGGGTTCTGGTATGACTCCTCCTAAATTAGGATTTATGTTGCAAAATAGGGGTGAGCTATTTAGTCTTAAACGTAATCAAGCCAATACTTACAAACCTGGTAAGCGTCCGTTTCATACTATTATTCCCGCATTTATTACTAAAGATGGGAAACCATACGTTAGTTTTGGTGTAATGGGTGGTGATTTTCAACCTATGGGACATACACAAATTGTAATGAATCTTATAGATTTTGGAATGAATTTACAAGAAGCAGGTGATGCTCCAAGGTGGGATCATACAGGAGGAGCAAGCCCAATGGGAGAGACTACAATAAATTCTGGAACTATACGTATAGAATCAGGAATACCATATGCAACGCATAGAGGGTTGATGGATAAAGGTCATGTAATTGGAGTAGCTAGAGGAGTATATGGCGGCTATCAGGCTATTTTATGGGATGATAAAAATAAGGTTTATCATGGAGCCTCAGAGAGCCGTAAGGATGGACAAGCAGCTGGATATTAAAGCAAAGAAAGGTATCAAATACACCTATAAAATCACTGAAAATAATAACTAATAGCTTTAATAGGTAATATCTTTTATTTTTTTCTTCTCAAATGCTTCTTTTACAACTGTAATGGAATATTCTTTGTCCGAAGCCAAGATTGGAGTGGGAATGTTTATGTAATCGGAGTATTATTTCTAATTTCACTAGGTAACTATAATTGATTTTTTAATATTCTTGAATTATAAGAAAAACAGAAAATAAAATGTTTAATTTGTGACTGGTAACAAATAACGATCCCTTGAGAAGCCGACAATAATAGATTTATACAGCTAACAAACATCTTAAAGGTCTGATATTTTTGATTTACGTATAAAAATTCAAATAAACATGAGTGACTATCATTTTTTAAATTCATATACTAAATGTTAAATTTTAGATACTGCTATATAGTCAAAAGTAAGCTCAAATGAAATTAGTAGTAGACTTTATATTAATCATCGGTATTTTACTATCTCTATCTGCAATAATAGGTATACTAAAGCTAAAGCAGAAAAAAATACCACACTATATATTAGTCGTTTTTTGGTTTTTGATTCTTAATGTAATAGTATATTTCTATGCGAGCCTGCATGATCTAAAGACACTACAATTTATTACCGATTATTTCCAAAATGGAGTAAGGTTCTTTATTCCACCCTTAATGTATTTATATGTTAAATCAATTTTTATTGAGAGACCAAACTTAATAAGAAAGAACATAAAACATTTTATAATCTTCTGTGTTTACTTTTTATTCTACATTTTCCCTAAGTCTTTGAATCCTCATTCAGACTATATATATACAATTCATGATTATATACCAAATTGGGCATTGGTCCAAGATATATTTGGAATAGTATATTTTATTCTTTCTTTAAAATTATTCTACAAGGTTAATAACCTTATGAAACAAAATTATTCGAATATCATTGAGAAAGACTTCTTATGGATTGAAAAATTCTTAATTAGTTTTCTAATCGTACTAATTGTAGACCTTATAATTACAATAACAGAGATAGTAATCGGACACTACGTTAATTGGGATGGTTATATCACTGTAATCTTTATGATTATTGCCATGTCATATCTTGGATATTATGGACTTACTCAATCTACTATTTTTTTGCCAAATTTTTTAATTCAAAAGGATGTAGTACAAACCACTGAAGTTGACAAACAGTCCTCTTATCTTAAAGAGTTCGAAAAGGAAGAATTGAAAGCTAAATTTCATACCTGTATGAATGAGGAAAAAATCTACTTATCAACAGATTTAAATTTGAAAATACTTGCTGGTGCAATGGGAGTTTCAGAACGGAAACTATCTGCTTTCTTTAACGAAGTTTTGAATAGTAGTTTTTATGACTCTATAAATTCATTTCGAGTAGAGGAGGCCAAAACTCTCTTAAAATCAAATGCTATTAAGAGTCATTCCATAACTGGCATTGGTCTTTCTTGTGGTTTCAGTTCTAAAAGTAGTTTTTACAGAATCTTTAAAAAAAGTACTAATTTATCCCCTTTAGCTTATTTAAAAGAGTCTCATCACACGTAATGAGACAATCTTAGCTCTGCAATTCTATTTTTTTAAGTGTAAAATCTTGAGGTTTGTGTTATCAATACTAACAAGAAAACAAAAAGTTAATATAAAATTTAAGATTCATGAAATTACCTATTTATGCTCTATTGACATTGCTTGTGTCTATCCATGGAGATAGAATCGATGATAAACTTAAATATCTCAAACAAAAACCACCATCAATAGTTCCAGAAATTTTTGCTCCTAATATTATTTCCAAAGATGATGAATATGAATTTGGGTCAGTCTTTAATAAAGATGCTACCGAATTCTTCTATGGAGTTGTAATCAACGGAAAAGAAGAAATACGATATTCTAAACTTGTTGGAGAAAACTGGAGCAAACCCGAAGTATTATTGACACATAAGAAATATGGTTATAATGATCCTTTTCTTTCACCAGATGAAAATAGATTATACTTTATATCTAAAAGAGCTTTAGATGGGCAAGGGGATCCAAAAGATTATGACATCTGGTATGTTGAAAGGCTTAATAATGGATGGTCTGAACCTATAAATGCAGGACCAAGTATCAACTCAAATAATGATGAATATTACATTTCATTTACTAACAATGGTACTATGTATTTTTCATCAAACAAAGTTGGGTCTAACTTCGATATCTATGCTTCAAAATATGTAAATGGAGAATTTCAAAAGCCTGTTCCATTAAGTGATTCAATCAATACATTAGCTTACGAAGCAGATGTTTTTATTGCTCCAGATGAATCTTATATTATTTTTTGTGGTACAAGGCAAGATGGTCTTGGTAGAGGAGATTTGTACATCAGCTTTAAGAACACCAATGGAACTTGGACTAAATCTGTCAATATGGGTAAACGTATAAACACTAAAAATCATGAGCTTTGTCCATTCGTAAGTAAAGACGGGAAATATTTATTTTACACAAGTAATAAAGATCTTTATTGGGTAGATGCAAAAATATTAGAGGACTATAAGAGATCAAAATAAATGTCAATGATATTAGTTTCATTCCATTTTAAAAACAACATTTTTCATCAAATCAAATTAAATCACAATTATGAAATCGAATTATTTTTTAATACTTATCACATGTCTATTACTATCATGCAAGAATAATAGTCAGTCAAAATCAGATAATACAATTTCAAACGAAATAGAGAATTTACATTTCTCAAAAGTTGACTTTACAAAAGCTAAAATTTCCTCAGAAGAGTATTCAAAAAACTTCAATTTACATAACGACAACAACCTTAGTATTGTTTTTAATTTAGATAAACCATTGCTACAAAGTCTTCAAGAATTAGCACCAGCTTTATCTGAAGAAGAGTTATTAAGCAAAGGAAACTTTCAATTTTCATATGTAGTAGATGGAAAATTAGTTTATGTAGAAAACTTAAACACCGGAGCAGGACCAAAAACACGTAAAACAGAAACGCTTAGGCAAGTAATTCCATTAGTAACGCCAGAGCGAATTAATTTTTGGGGTTGGTTTATGTGGAAACGATTTATGAAACTTAATGGAGGGTTAGATGCATTTACCGAAGGAAATCACACGTTAAGCATAGAAATAAAACCTTATTTAAGAGATGGTACTTTAAAAGTTGGTCCTCTTTTGGCAAAAGGAAATATCGCTGTAGAAGTGCCTAAAATAGATATAGATGAAAGTTTGGTGCCTGTTCAGAAAATAGGACCAAATAGTGGTTGGGAAATTTCTAAAGCTAATTTTAATAATAATAAAATTGAAGCACTCAATAGAAAAATAGCCGAAGGTAGGTTTGAAGATATTAACGGAATTGTAGTGATAAAAGATGGTGAACTCTTAATAGAGCAATATTTTAACAATGCAACAAGAGATAATATACACAATGTTAGATCTGTAGGAAAATCATTTACTTCTACAATACTAGGGATTGCTATTAAAGATAAATTAATAAAAAATGAGAATACATTATTAAAAGACTTTTACGATTTAAAGTCGTATCAGAATTATAGTGTTAAAAAAGATTCTGTAACACTAAAATCGCTTTTAACAATGAGTTCTGGATTTCTTGGCGATGATTGGAATGAAGACAGCCTTGGTACTGAAGACAAAATGCAATCTACCGATAATTGGGTGAAATTCACTTTAGATTTACCAATGCATAAAGATAAAATAATAGGTAAGGATTATAAATATTTCACTGCTGGTGTTGGTTTGCTAGGGGATATTATTCATAGATCAGTCCCTGATGGACTTGTTTCTTATGCAGATAAAAAATTATTTGCTCCCCTAGGTATTACCAATTACAAATGGTTTTATACTCCTCAAAATGTTGCATATATAGGAGGAGGCATAGAACTGCGAGCTTTAGATTTTGCTAAATATGGACAACTTTATAAAAACAAAGGACTTTGGAATGGTAAACAAATCTTAACTGAAGAATGGGTAGAAAAAAGTTTAGCCAAACAAGTATCGCAATCTTATGCAGGAATAGAAGATGGATATTATGGTTACCTTTTTTGGAATAAAATATATAAAGTAAATGGTAAAAATTATGAAGTTTCTTTTTGCACAGGTAATGGAGGGAATAAGATTCTCATTTTTAAAGACATTCCTTTTGTTGTAGTTATCACTGCCTCGGCATATGGTAAACCAGGCGCTCATGCCAGTGTCGATCAAATGATGACTGATTATATATTACCGGCAATTATGGACAAGGATTAGATAAGTGTAAAATATATGCTTCCCTAATTCTTTCTAGCTCATTTTTCACAAGTTGTGCTCAACACCAACTATGGTAGATTATATTATAGAGTTGTCAAATACATAATCTTTAAACATAACTATAAGATTAGCTTTTTGATCATGGTTGCTCCATATCATACATTTCTTCGAGTAGTTCATGAATACATAGAGCAGTTCACAAAATTTACATTGAAATCATGAGATAGAAATACAATTTTTGTAGGATAAAAACCATGAAAATAATTGTATATAATGAAAAATAGATACTTCATTTTGACACTTATATTGTCCCTATTTTTAAATGCCTGCAATATCCGAAAAAAGAGCACAAAAGACAGTGAATCGATACCTATAGGAAACCCTTATCTAAGGCAAAAACCTCCAAGCTTGATTCCTGAAGTTTTTGCTCCTGGTATGGTTTCAACAGAGAATTGGGAAATGAGTGGTGTCTTCACACCAGGTTTAAAAGAATTTTATTTCCTCAGAGAAATTGGAGAAAAGGAGGAAGATAAAAAACAAGTGTTCATGATGTTTCAACAGAATGATGATGGAAATTGGGAAGATTCAGAGATTTCACAACGAGTAGGTGAGCCTTTTATTTCAACCGACGGTAAAATCATGCATTTAGGAAGAAGGTATAAGGAGCGTACCGATTCGGGTTGGTCAGAGATTAAAAGGTTAGGAGCTCCTTATGATACCATTCCCATCATGCGAATGACGTCTTCGTCTAAAGGTACCTATGCTTTTGATGAAGCTGTAGAAGGTAGGAGTATTCTTCGTTATTCTCGATTGATCAATGGTAAACGTGAAGCCCCAATACCATTTCCAAAAGAGATCAACACCGGAAGGTTTAATGCACACCCTTTTATTGCTCCTGATGAATCCTATGTTCTATGGGATGGTCAACGAGACAATGGCCCTAGAAATGCCGAAATTTACGTGAGTTTTAAAGATCCCAATGGTTTATGGCTTGAAGCTATCAAACTTGGTAAAGAAATTAATACAAAAGCCTCAGAATTTGGTGCACGTGTGACACCCGATGGGAAATATTTGTTTTTCAATAGGAATACGGGCAAAGTAAAGCCAACAGACAAATACGAAGATGTAGATATATTTTGGGTCGATGCTCAGGTCATTGAGAATCTAAGACCTAAATAATTTTATACGACGATGTAGGAGAGGGAAGCAAAATGTATGTAGAATAGGAATTAGCTATTTCATAATTTCGATAAGATTTCTAATTTTTCAAATACAATAACCTTATACATAGCACTTACAGGTACTTTTTTATCTTCAATTAACAAATGGGTTCTACTTGCTTTTGAAACTCTATTTAAATTGGCAATGTATGATTTATGTGTGCGTTGAAAACTTTTGGATAATAAAGTAGTGATATTAATTAGCGTTTCAGAAATAAGATACATTCTTGAATCGGTAAGAAACCAAATGAATGAATAAGGTTTAGGTACAGTTATCAATAAAGTACTCCTTGATTAGGAATTTAAAAACCAGATTATATCTACTAAATAGGAGTTATGAAAAAACTAAATGTACATTTGGAAAGTTTTATTTTTGAAGAGTCTCGTGTTTTCTTTTGGGTTTTATAGAAAATAAATACAATAAAATAAGAAATTAACCATGGTTATAATTTAAAGTTAGGTAGATTAATTAAATGCGTTTTACTAAAATCTTATTGCTTTTGATCACTTTGATGACTTCTTGTCAAGGTAAGAAATCAGAAATGAGTATACTATTTACAGGAGATGTTATTTTAGATAGAGGTGTACAAGATCAGATGAGACTGCATGGTGATTCATTGCTAGAAAATGCACTATAAAAAGTAAAATCTCAAGATTTTTTTATTATTAATTATGAAGGTACATTTACTTCTTCAGACAGAAAATCGCCGACAAAATTGGTGAGATTAGTGTCTCTGGAGACGGTGGTATGGTAAAACAATTGAAAGACATATTCTCTGTAAATAGGTAGGTTTGAATTGAATGCACTGGTTTTTATAGCTGGTGCATTTTAGAGGGCAAAATCATAATAATTAAGGTAGAAAATAATTAAATCTTCTAGGAATTACTATTAATTTAGATAGTAAATTCATAATTTTGCGTATATGATACGCCAAAATATTAAAGTAGCAGTAGACGCAGTTGTCTTTGGATATAAAGACAAATCCCTTAATGTATTATTGATTAAAAGAGATATAGAACCTTTTAAAGATTCTTGGGCATTACCAGGTGGATTGGTTTTGGAGGATGAAAGCCTAGAACAGGCAGTAGAAAGAGAATTAAAGGAGGAAACTAACGTTACTGTTGATTACATGGAGCAGTTATACTCTTTCGGAGAGCCGAATAGAGACCCAAGAAACCGGGTTATTAGTGTAGCTTATTTTGCATTGGTAAAACCAGAACACCATGATATTAAAGCAGATACAGATGCAAAGGATGTAGCTTGGTTTGATATACAAAAACTTCCAGAATTGGCATTCGATCATAAAAAAATCCTAGAAAGAGCAAAGGATAGACTGCGTAATAAATTAACTTATGAGCCTATTGGTTTTGATCTGTTAGATGATAAGTTCTTGTTTTCAGATTTAGAAAAGCTATACATGACTATTCTAGAAAAACAAATCGATCGAAGAAACTTCAGAAAAAAAATACTTAGCTTTAATATCCTAGAAGAACTAGATGAAAAGGTTTCTGAGGGTAGGGGAAGACCGGCTAATCTATTTCAATTCAACAAAAAGCAATACTTCAGACATCAAAAAGAGGGCTTTCTTTTTGATATTAAATAAAAGTTTTCAGCTCATTTTTGCGAATTATTTAGAAAGGTTTATAATTTAATTATTGTATTTTTTACGCAAAATATTTGGTAGACTCATTCTTGAATTCTAAATTTGCGTAAAAATAACACAATAATGAGATATTTACATTTAGATCCTTCATTTACACCATATAGTAAATCAATAGATTTTGAATCTTTCGTTTTTAGTGGTGGAGAGCCACATATAAAAATAAAAAAAGAAAATATTGGAGAATGCGTGACCATTACACATCGTATTAATTCTTTCAATGATTTAGGATTGTTATTGATTGCTACAGATGCTTTACGAAGAATGGATGTAAAAGTTATACATATTTTTATTCCATATTTTCCTGCAGCAAGGCAAGATAGAGTAATGGTTTTAGGAGAATCATTAAGTGTAAAAGTGTATACAGATATAATCAATGCTCAAAATTACGATCAGGTAACTGTTTTTGATCCGCATTCAGAAGTCGTTCCGGCATTATTAAATAATGTCAAAGTGATTCATAATTATGAATTTGCAAAGGAATGTTTAAATATAATAAATGAAGAAGTACTATTAATTTCCCCCGATGGTGGAGCATTAAAGAAGATTTATAAAGTTTCTGAATATCTAGGAGGAATTGAAGTAATAGAGTGTTCAAAGAAAAGAGATGTAAAAACTGGACAGTTATCGGGCTTTAGAGTCTATAAAGAGGATCTCGAAGGAAAACATTGTGTAATTGTTGATGATATATGTGATGGCGGTGGTACTTTTTTAGGCCTAGCAGAGGTTTTAAAAGAAAAAAAAGCTGGTAAGTTAAGTTTGGTCGTAGGTCATGGGATTTTTAGTAAAGGAGTTGAAGTACTAAAGAAATCATTTGACAATGTATTTACAACCAATTCTTGTAAGGATATTAATGTAGAAGGAGTTATACAGATAAAATTATAGAATAGATGTTAGATAAAATTAAAGGTGGAATTTTTGGAGTAGCGGTTGGTGATGCAATTGGAGTTCCTTATGAATTTTTGGATCGAAACCAAATGGATAAAAAACCTGCCAGAGATATGATAGGTTATGGAACACATAATCAACCTGAAGGTACATGGTCAGATGATAGCTCATTAACGTTTTGTTTGATAGAAAGTCTTATCAAGGGGTATAATCTTGAGGATATAGCAACCAAGTTTTCAGATTGGTTCTATGAGAATTTATGGACTCCAAGAGGGTATGTGTTTGATGTTGGTATCACTACTAAAGAAGCTATTTATCAATACAAAAGAGGAATGACACCCGATTTATGCGGAGGGTTAGATGAATATTCTAATGGGAATGGTTCGTTGATGAGGATTTTACCGTTGGTATATTATTTAAAAGATGAAACAGATATTAATAAAAGGTTTGATATAGTGAAAAGAGTTTCTTCTATTACTCATGGTCATTTACGATCAGTTTTCTCTTGTTTTATTTATATAGAATATGCTTTGTTATTATTAATAGGTAAGGATAAGGAAATGGCTTATTCTGAAATAAAAAAACCTATTTTGAATTTTGCAATTCAAAACGATTTTAACCCAAAGGAAATACAACTTTTTGCCAGAATTTTGGAAGAAGATATTTCAGAACAAGATCGATTTAATATCAAAGGAACTGGATATGTTTTGAGATCATTAGAAGCATCATTTTGGTGCTTGTTAAATTCGGATTCCTATTCCGAAGCAGTTCTTAAAGCTGTAAATCTAGGAGAAGATACTGACACTACGGCCGCCATCACAGGAGGTTTAGCAGGTCTATATTATGGTTATGATCACATTCCTGAAACCTGGAAATTACAATTAGCTCGATTTGAAGATATAGAAGAGTTAATCGAGCGATTTAATAAAAGTTTATAATGAAATACACATTAAAGAATACACAAGAACAATTTAATAAGGGAAAGAGTCTAAAGTATCTTTTCTTTTGGGGACATACGCCAAATAAAGATGAAAGTATTGGTAAGAGTTGTTTTAGCCAATGGTGGTCATCCTCTTTTGAAGTTAATGGGATTTACTATAAAACAGCAGAGCATTGGATGATGGCCGAAAAGGCACGATTATTTGAGGATCACAAAATTTTGGAACAAATAATTGTTTGTAATCATCCTATGGAAGCCAAACAGCTAGGAAGAAAGGTTAAAAATTTTGAGCCAAAGGTTTGGGATCAACATAAGTATGAAATTGTAAAGGAAGGAAGCTTACACAAGTTTTCTCAACATGAAGATTTGAAAGAATTTTTACTAAATACTAAAAAAAGAGTATTAGTAGAAGCAAGTCCTAGAGATAGAATTTGGGGAATTGGGATGGGACAGAGTAATGAAAAAGCACAAAACCCTAATTTATGGAGAGGACAGAACCTCTTAGGTTTTGCCTTGATGGAAGTGAGGGATGAGTTAAAATAATTAAAAATGATACTAAAGGTAATTCAAGCTGATATTACAGCAATAGAAGTTGACGCAATTGTCAACGCTGCAAATTCATCTTTGCTAGGAGGAAGTGGAGTAGATGGTGCTATTCACCGCAAGGGGGGAATTCAAATTCTGGAAGCCTGTAAAGCTATTCTTGCTAAACAAGGTAAATGTAAAGTTGGAGAAGCTGTAATCACAACAGCTGGAAATTTACCTTCTAAATATGTAATTCATACCGTTGGCCCGGTTTGGAATCAGGGAGGTATAGAAAAGGAACAGTTACTGACTAATTGCTACCTAAATTCAATGAATATGGCAATAGAGAATGAAATTAAAACTATTGGGTTTCCAAACATCAGTACAGGGATTTATAAGTTCCCTAAAGAATTAGCGGCAAAAATCGCAATAGAAACAGTGAGAAGTTTCGTAGATTCAAGTAAACTACAAGAAGTTATGTTTGTTTGTTTCGATCTTGAAAATTTCGAGCTTTATAAAAAGTTATTAAAACAATGAAAACAAACTATAAACACATAAGTAAATTTTTAAGTCTTATTCTAAGGCATAATCCAGATAAAATCGGACTGCAACTAGATGAAAACGGTTGGGCTGATGTTCAAGAACTGTTACTGAAATCCAAAAACAGTCAACCGAATTTGGATATAGAATTATTAAAAGAAATTGTTGAAACTAATGATAAAAAACGATTTGCTTTTAATGAAGATCAAACGAGAATTAGAGCAAATCAGGGGCATTCAATAAAAATAGATTTAGGATATAGTCCTAAACAACCGCCAGAGTTTCTATATCATGGTACCATTTCAAAATTTATGGATGCAATAAAAGAAAATGGATTACTCAAAATGAGTAGGCATCATGTCCATCTCAGCGAAGAAAGAGAAACGGCAACCAAAGTTGGTTCAAGAAGAGGAAAGCCCATAATTCTCACGATTAGGTCGGGGACAATGCATATGAAGGATATTCAATTCTTTCAATCTGATAACGGAGTTTGGTTAACTGATAGCGTTTCACCAGAATACATTGAGTTTAAAAAATAAGATTATGAAAAAAATTGAGTTACACCCTAAAGTGTTTCTAATCAAAAATTTTCTTACAAAAAAAATGTGTGATCATTTTATCGAAAAAGGAGAGCTAATATCTTTTGAAGAAGCCAAAGTTAATATAGATGGTAAACAAGTAATGTTAAAAGGAGTTCGAAACAACAAACGAATTTTATTTAAAGATGAACGACTTGCCCAAAGAATTTGGCTACAAATACAACCTTTTGTAGTTAAAACTTTTGGAAAATATAAAGTAACAGGGCTAAATGAAATGTTTCGAATTTATAAATATGAAAAAGGAGAACGATTTAAGATGCATCGAGATGGTAGCTACGAACGAAATGAAACCGAATGTAGTTTCTTTTCATTCTTAATATATCTTAATGAAGATTTTATAGGAGGAGAAACCTATTTTGAAGAAGGTATAACTATTACTCCAAATCTTGGAGATGCATTATTATTTAATCATCCATTACGTCACGAAGGGAAGCCAATTATATCAGGTACAAAATATGTTCTAAGAACAGATATAATGTATCAATTATCATGAGAACACTAGTCATTGGAGATATACATGGAGGATATAAAGCTTTACTTCAAGTATTAGATAGAGCTCAAGTAATGCCCGATGATAAGTTGATTTTTCTAGGTGATTATGTAGATGGCTGGAGTGAATCTGCAGAAACCATAGAGAAGCTCATTGAGCTCTCCCAATCCAATACATGTGTTTTTATAAGAGGAAACCACGATCTTTGGTGTGGGTTATGGTTAGATAAAGGAGCTACCAATCCTATCTGGTTAGCCCATGGTGGCAAAGAGACCATAGATAGTTATATAAAATCTGGGTGGCTAACCAAAGATGCTCATAGAGCATTTTTCAACAACTTATGGGATTATTATTTGGATAAGAATAATAGGTTATTTGTACATGCCGGTTTCACGTCTATGTATGGGGTAGGAAGAGAGGAGTACGAGTCTAATTATTACTGGGATCGCACGCTGTGGGAAGCTGCCTTACTTGCAGACAATGTTGATAAAGAGGTATTAAGAGTTAACCCTCCAAGTAGATTCGAACATTATTCTGAAATCTATATAGGGCATACACCAACCACAAATTACAATAAAACTACGCCTATGAGCCCGTATAATTTAAGGAATATCGATACCGGAGCAGCCTTCAAAGGTAAACTTACTATTATGGATATCGATACCAAAGAATTTTGGCAGAGTGATCCCTTACCATCTTTATATCCCACTGAAAAAGGGAGAAACTGATGCTTATATATTAACTTTTAAATTATTTGTGTAAAAAACACACAAAATACTTTGTAATTTAGAAAGGCTAGCTTATATTTGCGTGTAAATAACGCAAAATAATTAAACAATGAATCCACTACTATTGACAGACGGCTACAAATTAGGCCACAGAGAACAATACCCACAAGGGACTACTTTAGTATATTCTAATTGGACACCTCGTAAGAGTAGAGTAGAAGACGTAGACAATGTGGTGTTTTTTGGCTTGCAATATTTCCTTAAAGAGTACTTAATCAAACGATTTAATCAAGATTTCTTTAACCAACCTAAACAAGAGGTAGTTTCAGAGTACAAAAAATATGTAGACAATTATTTAGGTGTAGATTATGACATCTCTCATATAGAAGCTTTACATGACTTAGGATATTTACCTATAGAAATTAAAGCTTTACCCGAAGGTACCGAAGTGCCTATCAGAGTTCCTATGTTTACTTTAGTAAACACGAAGTCAGAATTCTTTTGGTTGACTAATTACTTAGAAACCCTTTTATCTAATATCATTTGGCAACCCTGTACTTCGGCTACTATTGCTAAACAATATAGAAAGATATTGACTCAATATGCTTCTGAAACAGATCAGGACAATTTAGAATTTGTCACATGGCAAGCTCATGATTTCTCTATGCGTGGTATGTCAGGGACCGAATCTTCTATACTTAGTGGAATGGGGCACGCATTGGCATTTTCAGGTAGTGATACACTTCCTGTGGCTAAAGCTTATGAAACGTTTTATAATACCGATGTTACTAAAGAATTGGTCATTGGTAGTGTCAATGCTACAGAACACAGTGTAATGTGCGCGGGTAGTAAAGATGATGAAATTGGCACATTCAGAAGATTGTTAAAAACCTATCCTACAGGAATATTGTCTATAGTATCGGATACTTGGGATTTATGGAAGGTACTAACAGAGTATTTACCAACTTTAAAGAATGAAATTCTAGAGCGTAATGGAAAACTAGTCATTAGACCAGATTCTGGGGATCCAGTAGATATCATATGTGGATGTCAACACGATAATCCTATTATAGCAAAAGGAGTAATTGAGCTTCTTTGGAGCGAATTTGGAGGAACCATAAATAAACAAGGGTATAAAGTTCTAAACCCTAAAATTGGGGCTATTTATGGAGACAGCATTACTATAGAAAGAGCTACACTGATATGTAAACGTCTGAAGGAAAAAGGATTTGCTTCTACTAATGTAATACTAGGTATAGGAAGTTTCACCTATCAATATAATACTCGAGATACTTTTGGATTTGCTATGAAAGCTACCTATGTAGAGGTGAATGGAGAAGGTCGTGAAATTTTTAAAGATCCTATCACCGATGATGGTACCAAAAAATCTGCTAAAGGTTTAATCAAATTGTATCAAGAAAATGGGCAAATCAATTTTAAAGATCAAGTATCACAAGAAGAAGAAAGAAAAGGACTTTTACAAACCGTTTTTAAAGATGGTAAAGTACTTATAGAGGATAATTTAAATCAAATTAGAACACGTTTAATAAGTTAAAATATAATATGATAAGTGAATTTAGTTATTAAACATATTGAAGTTAGAAAGCTTATATGTGGAAAATTAAATTTATACATGAGGATTATTTTTATTGACGTAGCGTAATACGGCTTTGATATAATATTTGATATAATACGCTGGTGCATAGTTATATTTAATATTATATCAAATACGTGGTATTCGCCGTTTTACTCGTATTAATATATTGGTATTCTAATGTGCTGTGTTGTATAACTCTACTTTGGTAAAAGTGAAGTTTTTTAACCCAATTCCTTTGGATTTTTCTCTCTGAAGATTTCTTTAAAATATTATAAAATGCACCTTGCCGGAAGCGGCGATAGGAGGGAAACGAGAATGGGTATGGAATGGATCGATAAAAATTTACCACGTATTACGTAACTGGTTACGTTAATTTTGTGTATATTTGCGTAACTAGTTACATTGTTATGAAAAAAGATTATTTGCAAACATTAGAAACAGCTGGTTATACAGCTCGTATAAAACGTATAAGTGATGGTATAATGTACGATTCAAGAAAAGTCTATGCTTCATTAAATCTAAACATAGAACCTAATTGGCACTTAATTTTTCTCTTATTGAAGCAAGAAAAGAAAATGACAGTAACCCAAATAGCAGAAGCTTTAGGTTTTTCCCATCCGGCAATTATTAAAATTGTTAAAAAGATGAAGTTATTGGAGTATTTAGAAAGCGAAACCGACACTAAGGATTCAAGAAAACAATTGATAAAACTGACAAAAAAATCTCTGTTAGAACTTCCTAAGTTAGAAGAAGAATGGGAAAAAATCAAAAAAGTATTAGATACTATTTTTGACGAGGATATTATAATGCTATTAAAAAAATTAGAAGAAAAATTAGCGCATAAAAGCCTATTTCAAACTTATATAGATTATTACAAAATAGAAGATAACTCAAATACCTTTTAACACAATGGAAAATTTACAATTCAAATTATTAACCCTAAAAGATATAAACTCAATAGCAGAATTAGGAGTTATACTTAATCCTGAACTTAATTTAGTTGAAGTAAAGGAATCATTTACTCAAATGTTAAACTTTGATAGTTATCGTTGTTTTGGGTTAATAGAAGGTTCACAGGTAATAGGTATATCTAGCGGTTGGATTACCCATAAATTATATTCAGGTAGACAAGTCGAAGTGGATAATGTTATTATTAATCCATCTATACAGTCTAAAGGGTATGGAAAATTCTTTTTTCAAAAGATTGAAGAATGGGCAATTAATAATGAATGTAAGACAATTGAGTTGAATACTTACATTACAAATAGTAGGTCACATAAGTTTTATTTCAATTTAGGGTACTCAATTATTGCATATCATTTTCAAAAAAAAATAGATTGATTTAGTTAGTATGAATACCATCAATTTTTTTTCTTTAGATAGTATAGGTTATTTGGCTATAATCGTTAATTTATATTCAATGCTTGTTAAAGGCGAAAAAAGATTAAGATTAATTTCAACTATAGCAAATTCTATTTTTATTCTGTACGGAATTTTACTCGGAGCCATGCCAATAATTGTAGGTAGTTGTATAGCCGTATTTCTTCATAGCTATCATTTAAGACGAATTAGAAAAGATGTAGAATAAAGCGTTGGTAAAACGGTCTCAGAAAACATAATTCTATATCATAAAGACAGTACAACAGGATAACGGTACTATTATTAAACAAAACATTTGAGTGGTATTACATTGTTAAGAACATCACGAGAATCGAATATTTTTTTTCTTATGTTTTATCAAATACGCGATTTATAAACTACCTTAAAGTGTTTTTTTGATTTGAATTATGTGAATTGGATATTTATGTGTAAAAATAAATGACATATTAAGCATTTACTTTTTTATAAAACAAACGCGAGTAGAATATTTCAAACAATGGATTTTTGAAATTATAATAACCCCGTGTAATATAATAGCCTACTAAATAATAAACTGGCGTGTTGTAAAACGACTGTTACATACCCGTTTTATTCATAATAACATGTTTGTACTATAATATACTTACATTAAGGTAGCTTGAGCTTTGGCTAAAAGCTAAAGTTGTTACTATAGTTTCTTGAAAAAAATTATTTCCTAAATTTTTCTTTTACGATGTTAATGGAACACTTTTTATGCGATGACTAGAAGGGAAGCATAATGTGTGTGGAATGGAAATTATTATTAAATATGTATATAAGTATTTGATTATTATTATTTGTGTATTTAACATCTCCCTTTTGAAAAATTGCAATAGCACATTTATCAATTACCCTGTAATGGGTATGTTTTGCATTAATAATATATATAATCTTTGTAAAAAACAATAAGGTTATGCGATTGACAATTTATATTATATTTCTACTATTCATAGGGAATACATTTTCGTTTGGTCAAAATTCAAAAAAGAAAATTATTTTAAACAAGAATGATAAAATTTATTTGAATTTTACCGTCAATAAACCACAAATAATCACAAACTCAAATAATCAAGATGGGTTTTATATCTTAAAAGATTTTCAAATTCTATCTCTCAAAAAAGGTCAGGTTAATATTTTTTATAAATGGCTTAACCCATTGACTAACAACCTAAAAGTGACTGATTCTTTATCTATTGACTCTACAGATAAAGAGATACAAGATTTTATTAAAAAAGTTTTAACCCAGTTTAATATACCCTCAGATGGCAATCTTCCTAATCCTGCATTCGCAGCTGTTAGAGGATGTAATGCTAGTGATTTTTCATTCAAAAGACCGGATGTTTTAGAAATGTTAAATCTCGGTAATTCACAACTAACCGGGGTAAGTAATACTTTTTGTGATGCTTTTAAATCTTTGTACAATATTGAACAAAGAGATATAAAGAGTTTAAGTGATAGTATTAAAGTCTATAGAAAAAGATTAATAGGTATTTCTAAACATCAAGATATAGCAACAATCACAAATGATGTAGAAAAAGCCATTAAAGGTATAACTGATTCATACAAAGAAGATTTTTTTACTCTAATTTCATTTGAAAAAGATATCAATAATAGAGCTATAGTATCTGGTAACCCGTTATTGTATTCAAAATTTAAAAGTTTTTACAATGAAGAGTTTAAACTTTTAGAATCTAATAAAGAACAGGTGTTAAAACTAGCTGAATATATAGCTATTTTAAGAAAATCAGTTAAACGTGAATCTGATGAAATTAAAGGATATTTTTACTTGCATACAGTAGAAGTTCCTGAAGGAAAAGAAAGTCTATCAAAATTAACCAGAATATCAAAAAAATTTGATGAATCTTCAATTGAATTTAAAGAAGAGAGTAAAAAAAATAATGAGTTTGTTATTCGTAGATATGATTTTATAAAACCAAAAGTTGGAACAGGTATTTTTTATTCAAATGCGACATTATCATCCTTTGGAGTTTCTACAAATGACGTTGGTCAATTAACTGTTGCAGAGGATGAAATAGATAAAAATACTGCTGTTGTAGCATTATTTCTTAATCTAAACTTAGATTTAAACTCAAGATATTTATCACCATTGCTTCAGATAGGGATTGACCCTACTAAACAAAGGCCTTACCTTTTAATAGGTGGAGGTTTTTCAATTCCATCAACTAATTTTTCAATATCGGGTGGGCCAATTTGGACTTGGAATGTTAGTTTAGAAAAACTCTCAGTTGGCGATGTTATAGACTCCTCAACAGAAGTAGAGAATGACATTACTTATAAATTTGATGTAAAACCAAGAGGTTATTACTTAGGTCTAACTTATAGTTTTTAATTGTTTGAGATATGAAAAAAGTAGTATTCACATTAATATTCTTTAGTCTTTATTATTCAGAACAAATACAAGCGCAAAGTGATTTTTTTTCTGGATATATTAAGACACCAGAAAATGTTTTAGATTCTCTACCTGTATTAGAATTTATACCAAAGGGATTCTACCAGGCTCCTAAAAAATGGGATTTATCAGCTGGTTTTCCTATTCCAGGTAATCAAGGTAAGCAAGGGAGTTGTGTAAGTTGGACACTTGGATATGCTTTAAAAAGCTATCAAGAAAGGATTGAAGAACAAAATCAAAATTTGGTGTTTAGTCCTAGTTATATTTATAACCAAGTTTTACATAGAACTGAACCTTGTAGCAAAGGGATTACTTTCAATAAAGCTCTTACATTTTTAGAACAAAATGGTTGTGCAGTATATAGTGATTTTCCTTATGATGAAAATGACTGTAGGACTCAACCTAATCAAAATATTAAAGATAGAGCTGAAAGATATAGAATACTGAGTAACCAGCTTATTTTTAAATATAAAAATGGCGGACCAAATATTGATATCGGTATGGTAAAAAATGAGATTTCATTCGGTTCTCCTATAATTATAGGAATACTCCTTGATAAAGAATTTTGGAATGACACTTATGGTGATAGGTCTTCGAATTCACCTTACATATGGAGTAATTTAAAATATGACTGTTCGAATTGTTATCATGCTATGTTGGTCGTTGGATATGATGACGATTTAGAAGCTGTGAAAGTAATTAACTCATACGGTAAGAACTTTGGAAATGGTGGCTATGGGTGGATTTCTTATAATGTTTTTGAAAATACAGTTTATGAAGCTTACACAACTCTTGATGATGATAACAACCTGTTTGGTGTTGTAGCGAGCAAAAAAGCTAAGTCTTCATTTCCTGATGATACAGTTGGTATCTTAGATGAACCTACAAAATATGACAATTGGATAAAGGCAGGTTACTATCGGTATATAAGAGATGATATTAAATTAAGTCTAATATATTTGAGTAGAAAAAATCAAGAAGCAATATTTAAGATATATCATATTGAAAATGGTAAAGAAAATATTCTTGGTTCTATTAAATTAAAACCTGAGGAATCTTACACTATATCATATGGTGATAAAAAATATACTCTGAGATTAGATCGTACTGGAAGGGCAGGTTCTATTTTTAATATATTTAACCCAGCAGCGGTATTCTATTCCTTCACTATTGAATGAAAATGATTTGAATACGATTAAAATCTTTATGGATATATTACATTATAGTTACTAATTAACTTTGCGTGTCGCAAAACGGCTTTGACATAATATCTATCTATATAATACGCTGGCGCGTACTTATATCTGATATTATATCAAATACGTTGTATTTGCCGTTTTGCTTCAAATAAATACATTTGTACTATAATGTACTTGCGTTATGTCACTTTGCTTTGGTCAAAAGCAAAGTTCTATTAGTACTTCATTTTCTTTAAAAGTTTTCTAACGAAAAGTTCCTTTAAAAAAAGGTAATGGAACACTTATTACCCGTTCGACGGTAGGAGAGTAGGGGAATGTGTGTGGAATGGGAAAAATAATTGAATGTTTGATTTTTATATCAACATACTAGATAGCTTGGTTATTAATTATATATTTATGACTTTATTTTTTAGTTATAAAAATGGCCTAAAAAGTACTTCAAGAAAAAGAATAAAACGAAAAATACGCGTATTAAAATTATTACTTTTAATAAAATTAAATAGTGAATGCTCACATCAAAATTAAAATCAGAAATAAATCTACTCTGGAAGAAATTCTGGAGTAGAGGAATTACAAACCCGTTATCAGCAATTGAACAAATTACCTATCTTCTTTTTATTAAAAGACTTGAGGAAATGGATTTAAAGAAAGTTGAAGATTCAAAAAAAGGTCATATTAAGAATTACGAGTCCGTTTTTAAAGGCAATTTTCTTCAACCAGGTTTAGAAGATAAAAAGCAAAACTACATCACAAAAGATAGTTTAAGGTGGTCAAAATTAGAGGGAAAGCAACCAAAAGAAATGTTAGATCATGTCCGTGATAGAATCTTTCCTTTTATACAAAACTTAAATAGTGAAAATGCATTCTTCACCAAACATATGAAAAATGCTGTATTCCTGATCCCTAGCCCTGATTTAATGGATGAAACCTATGGTGCTATTAATCGAATTTATCAAGAAATTAAACGAGCTAGTAAGGATGAAGAAGGAAAAGAAACTTTTGAAGATACACAGGGAGATGTTTATGAGTACTTATTGTCGGAGCTAAAAACAGCTGGAAAAAATGGTCAATTTAGAACACCTACACATATTCTACAGTTGGTTACTAATTTAGTTTTTTCTGAATATTCAGATAATGAATTAAAAAAGAAAGGTTTAAAAATTGCTGACCCCGCATGTGGAACGGCTGGTTTTTTATTAGCAGCATATAAACAATATCTTACTAGGTTTACTTCAAAGAAATATATAAAGCAGGATGATAGTGGGTTTGATATTGGTACAATAGGTGACAAATTAACACCTAGCTGGCATGAAAAATTGGAGAAAGAAACATTTTATGGTTTTGATATAGATCAAACCATGGTTCGAATTGCTCTAATGAACTTAATGATGCATGGCATTAACCAACCTGCAATTGATTATAAAGATACTTTGTCAAAAAACTATAAAGATACTAATCAATTTGACATCGTTTTAGCTAACCCTCCATTTACTGGTAGCGTTGCCAAAAGTGATATAAACCCAATATTAACAGCCAGTAATTCTACCAAGACAGAGTTATTATTTATTGAACGTATTTATCATATGCTGAATGAAGGCGGTACAGCGGGAGTGATTATACCTCAAGGTGTTTTGTTTGGTAGTCAAAAAGCATTTATTGAAACAAGAAAAATTCTTATTGACAAATGTGAAATGAAGACCGTAATTACTATGCCTAGTGGTGTCTTTAAGCCATATGCCGGAGTGTCTACAGCTATTTTAATTTTCACAAAAGGGGGGAAAACCAACCATGTTTGGTTTTATGATATGGAAAACGATGGTCGTTCTTTAGATGATAAAAGAAGGAAATATGACCACCATGGTGATTTACACGATATTATTTCCCTTTACAAGAGCAAAAATCCAAAAGAAAAAATCAACCGAAAGTCAAAGCATTTTTTCGTTTCCAAAGAAGAAATATTGGAAAATGAATATGACTTAAGTTTTAATACATACCAAGAGCCTGATTATAAAGAAATAGAATATCGATCACCTAAATTGATTCTTGAAGATATTCAAAGGCTGGAAGACCAAATACAAACAGAATTGAATCAGTTGCAGGATTTATTATGATGATTGAAGTAAAAATAAATGATCTTATTGCTGAAAAAATTTCTGGTGAGTGGGGTAAAGAACCGATAAAAGGAGAAGGAGTTTATGTAATTAGAACCACTAATTTTCTGAATAATGGAAAATTAAACCTTGAGCAGGTTGTTAGAAGAGAAATATCTAGTAAGAAAATTGAAGCCAAGAAACTTCATCCTGGTGATGTTATTATTGAAAAATCTGGAGGAAGTCCTAACCAGCCAGTAGGTCGAGTTGTCTATTTTGACGAAGACTCTAACTCTATATACCTAACAAACAATTTTACCACAATTCTTCGACCTAATAAAACAAAAGTACACCCTTTATATTTTCATTATCTTTTAATGAGAAACTATCAGCTGGAGAAAGTTTTAAAATTTCAAAACAAGACTACGGGTATAATCAATTTGAAGCTTGAGAAATATCTTAATTCTAAAATTAGAATTCATCGGGACCTAAATGAACAATTAAAAATTGTTGAAGCAATAAAAATTTCCGATCAATTAATCGAGAAAAGAAAAGAAAGCATTGATTTTTTAGAAGAGCTTCAAAAGTCAACATTTTTAGATTTCTTTGGTGATTTAATTACAGTTCCTAAGCACTGGGATTCTTGCAAACTAGGTCAGTATTTAAAGGTTAAGCACGGTTATGCATTTAAGTCTGAACATTTTAGATATGAAGGCGAGTATCTATTATTAACACCTGGTAATTTTAAGGAAAGCGGCGGATATAGAGATAGAGGAGCAAAACAAAAATATTTTGTTGGCGAAATTCCCAAAGAATTTATTTTAACAAAAGGAGATCTTTTGATCGCAATGACAGAACAAACTTCTGGATTGCTAGGGAGTTCAATAATTATCCCTGAATCCGGCACCTTTTTACACAATCAAAGATTAGGACTTATAGAATTTGATGAAAAGGTATTTAACCGCTTATTCTTGTTTCATCTTTTTAATTCAGAGAGAATTAGAGAGGTAATTCATCGAAAATCAACAGGTCAAAAAGTAAGACATACGTCACCCTCTAAAATTGAAGAAATTGAAATTCTTCTACCTCCAATTGATTTGCAAAATAGATATGCAAAAATTGTAGAACAAATCAACTCAATAAAAAAAAGTATTTTAAAAAGTTTAAAGGAGACAGAGGATTTACACTACAGTTTAATTCAGAAATCGTTTAGAGGAGAATTAGATCTTAAGAAGTTGAACATAGAGCAGATTCTTACTAAATCGATAGATGGATCAAACAATTTAGAAAATGTTACACCGGAAACAGAAAATAAACCTGTAAAGAGTTTTGAGTTCACTGATTCTGGGGTAGTAGAAGAGAAACTAACATCAATTAATTATGCTTATCCTCCTAGAGAATCCGAGGATGAAATAAATCAACTAATTACTGAGCTTGATCAAGAATTGAATATTCGATCAGAGATACCATGTGTTGCGGATTATATAAAGCATAAAATTATTAAGGATAATTTAAAGAAGAGTTTTTTGTTCGAGGATTTATGGCAAGAGATCGAGAAGTTTCCTTTTGTTGAATCACCAACTTATGATATGACTCGAAATTGGATTTTTGAAGAAATCAAATCCAATAAAATGACCCAAACCTTTGATGGTAGAAGAAAGAAAATTACACTCAAATTAGTAAAATGAAACTACTCAGTCTACATATTACAGATCCTGAGGGGTTTCGAAGTCTACGTAATAACTTCAAAATCGAATTCTATAATAAAGACAGTAAGGATTCTCCATATGGTTTCGATCCATATTGTTTCGTTGGAAGAAATGGCAGCGGGAAGTCAAATGTATTAGAAGCTTTAGGAAATATTTTCTACCATATTGAATGTATTTATCTAGAGAATAAACCAGACGATTTTGAAGAGGACATAAACGGAAAAAAAGGATTTAGTCCCGAAGTTTGTAGTCCAAATGCGTTCGTTTTAGAGTATCTAATTCCAGTTTCTTGGAATTTGATTAATGAAGAAAAGACATGGGATGATCTTAATGAAACAACTTGGGATGATCTGAGTTTTGCCCATATTAGGATTACCAAGGAAGATAATGGGCTTCCCGAAATAGAAATAGTAAACAATGAGTTTTTTAAGGATATAGAAAAAGGAGCAGATCGTACTACGGTTAAGACAATTCTACCAGAACTAATAGTTGGGTATTCTTCTGGAGAAAATGAAACTTTAAGTCTGCCGTTCTTCAAAATGCGTTTTCTACAATATGATGAATATTCAACCCTTCTTGCAAAAAAGCAACCTTATGGAGAACCTGAAGGGAGAATGATTTATCTAGATAATCAATATACACAGGCTATTTTACTTTCAAATTTTCTTCTACAAGGTTCAGAATATCTAGATCCATTTAAAAATGAAGATATAGGAATTGGTATTGAAGAAATTGTTCAATTTCGATTAATAATAAGGCAGCATCATAAAGTGAGGTTTTCAGAAGAGATTCTTGAAACAATCAAGACTGTTGAGGAGATTCATGAGGATGACTTTGATATGGTTGAACTAACCTCAAACATAGAAAAGTCTATACTAAATAAACTGAAAGCTTGCTCAACGACTAACTATTATGACAGAGATTCCAAAAGTTTAATTCTCGACTATTACATTACAAATAAGGTTGACGATCCAGTCAAAAAGGCCTTCAAATTCCATTTTAATGAAAGTCCATTGGAGTTGTTCAGAGCATTTCAAACACTATTGACTTTGAATCTTTATCAAGTTCAATCAGAAACAAAAGGAGAAGTATACAATTCAGATAGTTTGTTTGTGGGAGAAACAATTCCTGTGGTTGCTTCCGATCAAAGAATATTTAGGATTAAAGATTTATGGATTAAAAAAAGTGGATTAAAAAATGAGATGTTAAGTAAATCTCTTTCCGATGGAGAACATCAGTTTCTACATTCGATTGGTATTTGTATGCTCTTAAGGAATACCAAATCACTTTTCTTACTTGATGAGCCTGAAACACATTTTAATCCTGAGTGGAGAGCCAAGTTTGTTAGCACATTAAAAACATGCCTTGGAGAAAGTGAAACCGTCACTAGAGATATATTGATTACAACACATTCACCTTTTATAATTTCAGACTGTTATAAGGATAAGGTAAAATGGTTTAAAAAAGGAGAATCTCAATTAGCAGAAATTGAAATAACGACTTTTGGATCTTCTCCAAATGAAATAACAGACTATTTCTTTGAATATTCAGATATGATACCCAAAAGACCATTAAAAATTATTGAAGACATAGAACGAGAAATAGAAGAGGGAAAAACTGACTTTGATGAATATTTGAGGTTATTAAAAGGGTTAGGGGAGTCCTCAGAAAAATTTATGGTTTTAAATTATATAGCTCAGTTAAAAGAACAAATTAATAATGCGGATGAATAATTATGTTAGAGCATTATAAAAAAATACCAAACCATAAAATCAAAAAACTTCAAGAGTTAAACAAAGCTATTTTGAAGGTTTGGATTAATGCTAAACCAGCAGACAGTTTCTCTGTAAACCTTTTTACTGATAAAAAATTCAAAGAATTAATTCTTTCGGAAAAAACAAAACCCAAAAATGATACTCTATATAAACCGATCAAGGTGATTTTTGATAGAGTAAAGATCAATAGGGCTGCACAGGATGAGTTAAAAAAGGCATTTAATATTAATAATCGTATTAAGGCACTATGTGATAATAGATATCAACATCCAATAGAATATAAGGAGTTTAAAAAACATAATATTGATCGTCAGCTAAAAATATTCTATGAAAAGTTCTATAATGTCGTATTTGCTAGACCAAAGTTTAAAGAATTATTCAAGACTGATTTAGCTGAATATTACTTTGATCTGAAAGAAGAAAGAGAATTAACAGTTTGTCCCTTTTGTGGACTAAAACCACTTAAATCTAGAACTGAAACTAGGAGAGAAGCTTTTGATCATTATTTCGCAAAGGCTGTTTATCCTTTCAATAGTGTGAATCCCGATAATTTGATTCCTATGTGTTCGGATTGTAATTCTGGATATAAAAGCACGAAGGAGCTTATTTATAAAAGGAAAAAGAAGGTAGATGTCAATAGAGTAAAAGCTTTTTTCCCTTTTGATGAATCAATAAAATTTGAAGGTTACACTATTAAAATGAAGCTTAATAAAAAACCAGTGAATTTCAGGAAATTGAAAGAAACGGATTTTGAGTTAATAATTGAATTTCCGGGTAAAGAAGAAGAGATTGAACGTTGGAAAAAGATATTTGGTATTGAAAAAAGGTTCAAGGGCCAAATAATTGACAATGTTAAGATTTGGCATGACATTGCAAAAGTTGATTTCGAAACAGACTTAGTTAAGAAAATAGGTCATTTAAAAACAACTCAACCTTTATCTAGCTCTAGATTTTTAAAGTACTCGCTATTTGATTGCTGGAATCGAGAAGGAAGTCTAAGTGTCTCTCCTTAGCTAGCTTTTAAACTAAATCTTTAGTTTTATGTTATTATGTAAAATAGAAACTAAAAGTTCAAAAACCGGCCTCAGAAAACTTTGGTCTAAACAATGGGTAAAGGAGCGTCAATATTTTAGAGGTCAAGTACTAAGGTTTAATCAAAACTATGCATATTGACTTTAGTTCTTAAACAATATTATAAGTTAGAATGTTTTCTAAAATATGGCGATTGCGCCGTACATTGTTTCCAAAGTTTTGTGCAGCCTTGATTTTTTTGTTTCTTTTTTTATCAAGAAAAAAAGATATGCAAACTTTTATGTTTAATCTGTGTTCCGCAGATAGCATGTGCATAGGAATTATCTCGTTAGAGTAATTTTATGCTTATGCGGCAACTTCACGAGAATGGCGTAAAAACTTTTATCACGTATGATTTATCAAATACGCGATTTATAAAGCTACCTAAAAGTTTTGCTTTTTTTGGTGTGGGCTATGCGGTTGGATATTGTGTGTAAAAATAAATGCCATATCAGGCATTTAAATTTTTAAAAAGCAATCTAGCGCATAGGCAGCGGCAATTTTACATAATGGCAAATTATAGCTACAAATGAGAGCAGAATGTTTCAACAATGGATTTTTTAAATTATGATGACCCCAGTAGCTACGATTACTATGAAATAGAATTATTGTCACCGTCAATTTAGAATATGGAATTTGGAAGAAATAGAATGTATCTCAACTATATTGCAAACAAAAGAATCTTAGTAAAAAAGAATAGTGAAACAAATCAATCAAAATGAAGAATTATAGACTTATATCAGTAATCTGGTTATTTAAAATGTAGATTATTTATTACTAAATTTTCTACGTGCTTCATTTTTAAAAATAATAGCTTCGAACATCATTTTTATTGTTTTAATCTCACTTTGATCATCTGATACTAGAGATCTCATTTTTTCATATAATGAATCAATATCCTTTACTTTTATGAGTTTTTCATCTGTTTGTAAAAAATCATCAATAGATATTTTCAAAGCATCAGCAAGTTTTTTGATAATTCTTGAAGTTGGGTTAGCAGTATTATTTTCATACCTTCCAATTTGCACATATGATACTCCAGAAATTTCACCTAATTCACTCTGTGTAAGCCCTTTTTGAGTCCTTATTTTTTTTAACTTATATCCTATCATTAAAACTAAATTATACTTGTTAATAGTTTTATAATTAACTAAATAACACCTTACTATTAGTATTATTTAGCTATATTTAAACCCTCGCCGTCCAGTATTAATAACTAAATATACTAAAGTTATGAATAATGAGTCGTTGCTATCCTCCCTAGATTTTCATAAAAAATCATTAAGAGTTTATCAAGGAAAAATGCATCTATCAATATCTTTTTTGATAGAATTAGGAATTAATAAGAGAACATTAGAAAACCAAATTTCCTTAGCTAAAAAGAAAAAGCAGTTCAAATTCCAAGTATTAAAAGTTGACAATGAAAAATGGATTTTATATGAATCCATACCTAATAGATTACTCAATAAATATAAAATCTATCTAGAAAAACATCAAATCGAAGAAATACTTTTGAATGACAAAAAATATGTTGATGATAAAGAAGCATTTATAACATTTAGGAAAATTCGGTTTATATTAAATAATGCTTGTACAAATCCTGAATACTGGATGCAGTTCAAGCCATATTATATCGATTATTTATTTGATAATGATAATTGGAATCTTATTGCCAAAACACATTCTGTATTCAATGAAATTATTCAATTAAAAAGGGAGTATAAAATTATAGATATTTATAATGCATATCGAACTTTAAAATCTGTTATTTTTCAGACAAAGAACTACAAATATTTCACACAAAAAATATTAAAGGCTGAAAGAGAAGGGATTGATGAAACTTTAATTCATGACTTCAAAAGATTTGGTAGAGAACCATACAAACTGACTCCATTAATTGAAAATAGAATAAAATATTATTATGCTTTACCAAGGAAATATTCTTATAAAAAAATCTCAGATTTGGTTAATAATGAATTAATATCCAGGAATATAAAAACAATATCATATTCAACGGTTAAAAGGGTTATTTCAAATCAGGAATTGAAAAATATTGCTGACCCTCTAAGGTATGGGAAACAATATGCCAAAGACAACATCTATTCATATATAACAAGAAAAAAACCTAAAAACTCAGGAGATGTACTTGAAATTGATTCCACAGTATTGAATTTTCTACTAAAAGATGAAAAAAATGAATTCTATAAATTATGGCTTTGTGCGGTTATAGATGTTTCTTCAGGAAAAATTTTAGGCTATTCTTTTGATAGATCTGAAAACACGCAAATGACTTTACAAAGCTTAAAAAAATCTTTTCAAAAATTAAAAGTAGTTCCTAAGATGATAGTACATGATAAACATCAATGCTATCTATCAAAAAAGTTTGAAACAATCCTTTCAAAAATGTCTGATTTCGGAATTATTACCAGGCAATGTAAACCAAGAAATCCCAGAGATAAGGGACATATTGAAAGATGGTTCGACACATTAAAAAGTGGATACTTAAAGTATGAAATTGGTTATATAGGTGATGGCATAACATCTAGTAGAGAAGGAGGTAGGGTAAATTCTGACTTAGAGAGATTATATTCAAAAATACCATTTATTAAAAGTGAGGATGAAGTTAAACGGTTAGTCAGTCTAAAAATTAAAGAGTACAATAATAGTGTTTTAACAAAAGGAAAATCTCCAAATCAATTGTTTAAGAAACAATTTGATTCTAATCGCATTAAGTTTATTAAAGGGAATCTTTCATATATTTTTTTAGAAGAAAAACTTACAACGGTAAGAAACTCTAAAATTCTTATTAAACAACAAGGCCATACTTATACATATCCGATAGATAATTTATATTTATCAAATCGCATTAATAGAACAATGGTAATGATTCGTTATGATAAACTAGATCTATCAAAAATAGATGTATTTGATAAAACAACGGATCAATATCAGGGAACACTACATTTAGAAGAGGGTATAAATATCATTCTTGATTCTTCTGATAAATTGAAACTAAAGAAATATATAGATGTAACAAATAAAAGGATAATTCAGAATCTAGATGATTTAAATTCTGACTTAGATGAAGGATGGGAAGAATTAAGATCAATTCCTATTGTATCAATAGAAAAAGATTTCGAATCGCTAGAAAAAGCTTACAATATAGAAAACAAGGTACTACTTTCTCATGTGTATCCAATTAAAAAAACAAAATACAGCAAATCTCAAAAAAGAGAAACCCCTAGCTTTTTGAAATTCAAGGGTAAAAATGAATATAAAGAGGTTAATTAATTGACTATGGAAAAGTTTGAGAAAAGATTGGTTGAATTGGATAACTTTATGTCGATTCAGAAAGCTTGCAATTATGCTTTAGAAAACTCAAAGATGATTGCAATTTTCGGATATGAAGGTGCTGGTAAAACTATCGCTTTAAGAAAATTTTATAAAGAAAATAGGAATACCCAATTCATTAAAGTTAGAAAATCAATGACGACAATGAATTTTTATAATGAACTACTAGGTACTCAGTCTTTATCAAATCGAGGATACAAATCTCTGTATGGAATAATGAATAGATTAAGAAGTATAAACTATGGTAGTGAGAAAAGATTATTAATATTAGATGAAGTTGGAAAATTTAAATTTTCTGACCTTGAATACCTTCATGAATTTAGAGATTTAACAGAAGAGTCTTTAGGTATTATTCTAGCTGGTCCTGAATATTTTCATGATGATCTATTATTTGGTGTAAGAAATAAAGTAAAGGGAATACCTGAGTTTTACAGAAGAATAAATTTTAAAATATGGTTGGATAGACCCAAGAAAAAAGAAATAACAGCAATCTGTAATAGGTATGAAATAACAGATAAAAAATTAATCAATAATAGATTTTTTAAAAATGAGAATTTTGCCTCTTTATCCGATGATATTGAATCATTTCTTATGTTTGAAAAAGAAGATAATTTTTAAAGCTTCTTTTCTGTTATTAGTTTCATAATTTCGATTGGAAATTGGAATGATTTTATTTTGCAATCATTAGTTCTTTCAATAAAAACAAGACCCTTTTTCTCAAGTCCATTAATTAACTTCCAAAGATCTTTATCTTCTAAATTATTATTGAAGATATGTCTATAAATAAGCATTTTCGATTTTAAATTAACCAATCCTTTTAGAATAAACTTCTCCATTTCTGAAATGTCATCATATTGTGACTTAACATCTAATCCTTTATTCTCATAATAACCAAGACAATTAGGAGAATATAATTCGCAGAACTCACATATCTTATTATCTGTGTTAAGAATTTTAATTAGCATGTCTCTGGATTTGGCACGTATATTAAAAGAAGAATGACATAAAGCACAATTCCCTATAATTAATGAGTTCGAAAATTTTTCTACGATTCCTTTAAATTTTCTACCATATTCTTCTCTCAGATCTTTTTCACTGTGGATGAATAATTTATTATCATCAATAGCCCAGTATTTAGAAATCAAAGAGAAAAATTTCTCAGGAGTATTATTCGATGTAACTATATCAAAGTCCATAGTGATAAAATAATAAACAAAGATACAGACATTTATGTCATTACAAAAATGACCAAATCTTATGACTTTGCCATTAATGGGAAGTCATTTAAAAAACATAGAGCTATTACGTCAAATTACTACAAAACTTAAGTCTCTAAGAGAAGAAAAAGGGCTTACACAAGAAGACGTATATAATGACACAGGTATTCACATTTCAAGAATAGAAAGAAGTAAAGTAAATATCACGGTAAGTACTTTATCTGCACTTTGTGATTATTTTGATATAAAACTTTCTGATTTTTTAAAAGGTATTTAAGATTATTATAGTTTTCTCTCAATACATAAGAGTATTTCCATACTTTATTTTGTGTTTTAAAATATCGTCTTTCAAAGTCTTAAATTCTTCGACATTTCTTATTCGGTATTGTGTAACATCATCGTTATCACCAATTATCGAATTTATTTTCTTACCAAGTAAATTTTTTATATTTATTTCGATATTGTCGTAGAAGTTTATAAAAGGGGTAACCAGTTCGAAGTCGAATAGTGAAACCTTCTTATCATTTATTTTAATATACCATATGCTTTCACGTAAATGTTTAGATTCTTGAGGATTGAGACCTCTACTTTTCAATTGATTAAAAACATCAAATAATTCTGAATCGAAGCTATATTCATCAACGCTGCATTCTAAATATTCGAATTCAAAGAATTTAGCAATACAGCTTCTATGATTACCTCCTCCAATAATTATGTAATCATCTCCATATTTGGAGTATGTAATGTTATTTCTCTTATATAAATCTAAAAAAGTGTTTTTGTCCCAAATATGGTTATTAAACTTTTTTAGGCTCCCAAGGATTTCTATCCAAGTTTTCCCGCAATATCTTAGATGATTTGTGCCAACTATATTTTTAATCGGTACTTTATATTTTGTGTGATGTTTTGATTTATTGGCCCAAAAACAGTAGTTAGTTATTTCTTTTTCAGTTTTTGAAATTTTAAAACACCAGTTTTTTAGTTCAAATTCAGGATTAATCTTTTCCAAATTTTTAAAACCATTCTTTAAATAATAAGAATCTTTGATATACATGTATTCAATTTTTTATGTTTGTTATAAAATTAAGCTCTTTTTTAATAATTAATGCAGTAACATTAAACGATCGTTTTACGAGACTTTCCTGACAAGCTGACATCAAATCAGTTTCCAGTAATATTCTTCGTCTTTTTTAGTAGTTTTGTAAAATAACCTTTTATGAGACGAATATGATAGTTGGATATGCCAGAGTATCGACTCCTGATCAAAATATAGAATCACAAGTGGATCTTCTTAAAGAGGAGGGATGTGATAAGATTTATACTGATGTCGCCAGTGGAGTGAGAGAAGATCGAGAAGGGCTAAAAGAAATGATCGAATATCTCAGAAAAGGAGATACGGTACTTACCTATAAGAATGACCGAATCTTTAGATCGTTAAAGAACATGATCGAACTCATAGATACCTTTAATGAAAAAGGAGTTCATTTTAAAAGTTTAAGCGAACCAGAATTCGATACCACATCTGCAAACGGAAAGTTCTTACTACAGATCTTTGCTGCTGTAGCAGAATTTGAGCGTAACTTAATTAGTGAACGAACTAAAGTAGGACTAGTTAATGCACGAAAACGAAAGAAACTACTAGGCAGACCTAAAGGCCCAAAAAAAGACACCGTAGAGAAATACCAGTACGCCAAGCATCTCTATGATAATATGAATATCCCCATAGATCAAGCTTGTAAAAGGGCAGGGGTGAGCAAGGCAACTTTTTATAGAGTGGAGAAGGTTAGTGTCTAATTTTTTTTATGAATATGGTTTTCCGTAAAATTTACACGAAAAAAAATGATTAAATTTATAAAGGTTTAAAAAACAAGTGTTTTTACTTATTTTTTATTGAATAAGTTCTTGTTAAATTTAAATATCCCAATCGTCATTTTATAATTCCCCAGCATTATATTTTTTGTGGCGAAAAGTAATTGTACTTATTCGGTATACACTACTATTAACAAATAATATGCCATTTTACTGATGTATTATGTTATATATATTAGTATCTATTTAATATTATAACTATGAAAATTATTTTTGAAGATCATGATATAAAAGTTACAAATGCTGTAAACCTTTCTAATGCTTTGTTTGAAAATCCAGAATTCTATAATAAAATTTCGGAAAAAGAATCTTTTGATTTATCAACAGCAACACCTAAACAAATTTCTGATTTGTTAAAAAATTCTGTCCTAAATTTTAAAGTTGAGCTTTTCTATCCGACAGGGTTCTATAACAGAATAAAATATAGAAAAACTTTTGCATTTACAGATCATGAATTCCCTGATACTCTTTTTTTAAATAAGAGAAAGCTTAATAGAGAAGAAGAAAGTATTGGAGCAACAATTATTCATGAATGTATCCATGCACTGGATCATGATGCTGTAGATTATACTTTTGGGCACGGCAATAATAGTTCAAAAAATAAAGGAAATACTGCTCCATATTGGATAGGTAATCTAGCTTACAAAATATTTAAGAATGATTACCAGGTTTCTGAAATAGTATTTGATCAAATAGAAGAATGAATGATAGAAAATAAATCTTTAGAATTTAATTTTAAAATTTAAATATATGATAGCAACTTGGCAAACAATTGATGAGTTAGATAATCAATTTACTGATCCGGAAATAAGAAATAGAGCAAATGAAATGAGAAATGAAGGTGTTAATGTTTCTCATCCAGATGTTAATCTTTCTGAATTTAAAGTATATCAAAGACAAGTAAGTAATAACTTATCTACATCAGTAAGTGTTTCTCCTTATTTTAAAGGTGATGGTAGTTATGAGGACTTAGAATTTCGTTATTTTGTAGGCGCTTTTTCCGATGTATTCCGTACTACTCAAGGAAGTGGATCTTCTATTATCGCTGAACGTTTTGGATTGGGGATTCAAATAAATCTGGAGGTTACAGGAATAAAAAGCTCCATTAATTTGGGGTTTGGTATGATTGCAGCCGCTGTAGAAATGGATTTGGCGGAAGCTAATTATTCATATCAGATATATGCATTACCCGGAGGAGAATTTCATAGCACTTTACCTAAAGTTGGAGAATTTAACAAACAATCTATTAAACAATTCCAAAAATTAGTAAATAAACTCAAAACTTTATATTCATCGAATTTTGAAAGTTTAGAATTAGCTGCTATCGAAGTCTTAGTAGCAAATTCTTTACAGGAAGAAGGAACAGAAAATGCACATTCATATTATTTTGCTGCTAGAAGAGTTGTAGAAGAAAAATCGTTAAGAGAGGCTATAAATATTGCTCGTATAAAATCGGAAGACTATAACGAAGATGCGATTCAATATATTTATAGTAGAGTAGGAGTTTCTTCTTTAGACGAAAAGCCCAGTAGCAGTAGTATCTCGAAAGCAAAAAAAATAATTTTAGAATAAAAAATAATATAATTATGGCATTAATAAGTATACCGATAAACCCCCTGCTGGATAATAATGGAAACATCGTTTCTTTAAATGACTATTCCGAAAACCCATTAAAACCAACACCTCTTGAAAATGCAGATGTAGCTAGAAATGAATTTGGCAAAGAATATAAGTTTAATTTATCTTCTTCATCAAAACTTGAAATAGCCGCTATCGGAGGTATTGAAAATAACTATGGCTCTACTATTTTTATACATGATTCTATAATTTATAGGCTTTCAAGAAGTCAGGATTCTAATTCGGGAAATATTATAAAAGGTACTTGGTGGGGATATGGATTAAGAATAAAAATAGCAATAAAGAATACTCAATTTGGTGTAGATGTAAATTGGGGAGGAGTTTCTGCAACAACTCAATTAGGTTATGCAGATGCAGAATTTGAAATTGAAGGAATTGGTATAGCAAATTCTGATATTTTTAAATTATTACCACCTCCTACAGATTTAAACTTAGACAGTTATGAAGATATATTAACAATAGGTAGTACTATCAGAAATTATATTGGTAGTGCAGACCCTGAAGGAGTAGTATATAAACCACTAAGAATTGAAGTAGATCAATCATCTATACTTGCTATTGATCCAATTCAAGATGACAGACATCTAATATTTACATATCAAAAGGTAAATCAGAGAAGGAAATTAAAAAATGCTCAAAAAGAGGCTCTTGAAAAAGGTCTTAATCCAAATTTGATTAAAAAATATTATCAAGATATTTTTAATATTGTGGATGATGATAAAAAACCTTCATTTTCAAATAGAAGAGATTCAAAAGATTGGCTTGATCGCTAATTTTTAGCGGTAATTGAACACTTTAAAATAAATAATTCATCTAATTTTATTAAATGACCATGACCATAGAGGAGTTAAAAAATGATATAGAAGAGCATTGTAGATTTTGTAATCCACCAGATAAGGATAGAATTTTATTCGAAACCAAAAACTTTTATGTGATGCTTTCTTTGGGTCCTATTGTTGAAGGGTATTTATTGATTAACACTAAAAAACATATAGAATCATGCAGTTTGATTCCATCAGAATGGGCTGATGAATTTGAATTTATGATTTCATCCGTTAAAAATATTTTAATCAAAGTTTATGGGGATTGTATTTTTTATGAACATGGTCGCACTGGTTCTTGTTTGAGTTTTACAGATGCCAATAAACACTGTTATCATGCTCATATGCACTGTGTACCAGTAAACATAAATATTAGTGATTCAATAAAGGGGACTTTATCGCCAATTATTTGTTCCACATGGAAAGATTTTAGAAATATTACAACAGAATATAATGAACCATATTTGTTTGTTGATGATGGGGTTAAGAAATTACATTTTGTTATAAAAGAGGTTAGACGTCAATATCTTAGGTATTTAGTTTCTGAAAAGTTAGGAAAAAATAATTCTTGGAACTGGGTTGAATTTCAGGGATGGGATAAAATAAAAACTGCAAGAGAAAAACTTCTTCCTCATTTTAATCAAATAAGTAGTAATTATGTCTCTTAAAATCGAAAAAGGAAATATTGATGAATTAGTTGACAGGAGTATTAGACACTTGATGGAAGAGTATAGAGAAATATCTGACTCTTATGGGTGGCATCAATATTTGGGTTCTGAAAAAATAGGAAATATAGCAAACGCACAAGCATTGCTCATATTTAGATATTTTGATAGACAATTTGATAACAAGGTTAAAGTTTTAGAAACCTTGAGAAAAAATCAGCTTAAAGACGAAAACGATATTAAGATTGATGGTGGCTGGACATACAGAACTAATTATACTTCTGCACCAACAACTGAATGCACTTGTTGGACTTTATCAGCTCTTACAAGAGAGTTAGATAGTAATGATGAAGTAATTAATAAAGGAATTAATTGGTTATTGAATAATCATCCAAATTCGGATAAGGATTTGGGATGGGGAAGTGTTAAAGAAGATATTCCAAGAACTTATGCTACTTGTTTAGCTTTAAGGATTTTAAAAAGATATGGAAGACAAAATACAGAGGAATTTAAAAGAGCACTAAGCTGGCTGAAAAATGCTAAAAATAAAGATGGAGGCTGGGGAGACAATGAAAAAAATGAATCAACAATAACTCATACCGCGCATTCTGTAATAACTTTAATTTCTTGTGGGTATAAAAAAGATTCAAGTATTGTAGATGATGCTTGTTCCTGGCTTTTAGCTCAGTATGAGGATCATGAAAACTGGATTGATATTCAAAATGGAGGGCTTCTTGAATTGTTAGATTTTGAAGGAAAAAGAATATCATATTACCATTATTCTGTACCCTGGGTTCTTGTAGCGCTTTTAAAATGCGATAGACTTAATACTTCTCAATTCTTTACTTCATTTAAAGAGCTAATTGATAGTGAAGACGGCGGTAATTGGATTCATCCATTTCTAATGAATCAAAAACATCATACTATTTGGTCTAAACATGATTGTTTATTAGCTATTTATAATCTAAAAAAAGGTTGCCCAGATTGGAACTCTTTGAAATCAATAAAATTAAAAGGCGACAATGTTGTTTATGATTGTAAAGATGATTCCGGGTTTTTTAGTTGGGTAAAAAATATAACTTTTTTCAAAAAAACAAATCCAAAGCCTAAATCAGAAGAAAGAAAAATAAGTTGGTGGATTATAGCTATTATTGCAAGTATTATAGCCATAATAATCAAAATCATTTTAGATTTTAAACCAAATTGGGTAGATGAAATTTTGATAGGTTCTGTTGTTGGCATGATTGTACTTTTATTTAATCCCAAGCGTAGATATTATAAGGCTTTTTGGACGTCAATGACTCTTTTAAGTTCAATATCATTAATTCCTGCCTTTAATATTTCGGCTAATGTTGATACCACAAGTTTCGGAAAATTGGAAAAATTCTTATTCAAGCTAATTATTGATGACCCACACCCTATCATATATATTGTTTTAGGATGTGTTGCACTTGTTTGTTTATTATTAGATTATTATGAAAGAAAAAGATAATTTAGAAATGAAGATATCATCAACAAAATCAAGTAGGTATTGGTATTATTTAAGGCAACAGCTTGAAGGGGATTTGTCAGATGAAGAAACTTTGAAAGAAGCATTTGATCTTTTTATAGAGAGAATAGAATCAAGATATTTGAATATTATTAATCATTTAGAAAAAGATGGAAAAAGAGAAGGGGAGGGGTTTACTATTGTCACAATACTTTGTAGTTTAATAGAGTTTTTAGAAACAACACGAAGAGGAATAAATTTTGTAAATAAAAAATCTGGAGATTTATTAGAGTTTGAGTACAATAATGGGTGTAGCAAGAAGTTTTTTATCTCATTTTTAACTAAACAAAAATCATTTTTACTATCAGAAGACTTGGCAAGAGAATTTTATTCGAATGTACGCTGTGCATTAATACATGAGGCTCAAACAAAGGGAGGTTGGAGAATTAGAGTTGATACTCCTAAGCTGATTACTAAATATGACTCTGGATATATTCTTAATCCTGTAATATTAAACAAAAAGATTTATCAATATATTTATCTATATAAAAAAGAACTATTCTCTAGTGAAGAACTAAAATTAGCTTTTATTAGAAAATTTGATAGTATTTGTGAAAATTAATTTTGTTTAAATTGCTATAAATAAAAGAAGTTTTGATTATTGATATTTAATAAATAAAGTATAAATTTCCCATCCATAATTTTAAATTCTAAAAATTGAGTCAATATAAAGTTTTATCGAAAAAAGGAATCATTCTTTGTTTATCATTTAAGTCTAAATTATAGTATGATAGGAATCGAAATATTTTCTGGTCCTGGTGGGATGGGATTAGGTGCGAAATATGCTGGAATTGATGTTGCATTAGCAGTTGAAAAAAATGCATACGCAGCTCAAACTTATTTAGCAAATCATAAGGAAACAACTGTAGTTGTTGATGATATTCAAAATATTAATGAGTTTCGTTATGACAAAAAAGGTGAGCAAACTATTCTTTTTGGTGGACCACCTTGCCAAGGATATTCTAAATCCAATAGAAAGACAAGATCAAATGAAAACCCCAAGAATTGGTTATTCTTAGAGTTTATGCGTACAATAAATGTTGTTAATCCAGATTGGATAGTTATTGAAAATGTACCTGGTTTAAAAGGTATGGATAATGGCTTTTTTCTTGAGAAAATATGTAATGATTTACATAGTTTAGGTTATACACCAAATTTTAAAATACTTAATGCAGTTAATTTTGGAGTCCCACAAAAAAGAGATAGAATATTTATTGTAGCTTCAAGGGATGGCATTGCTTTTGAATTTCCAACAGGGTCATTTGTAAATAACCATGTTAGTGTTTCAGATGCATTATTTGATTTGCCTACACTTAAAAATGGTACTAAAGAAGATAGCCTAAAATATAAACATAAAGCTAAATCAGAATACGCCAAATTAATGCGTGGAAATTTACGTAAATCAACTCAAAATTATGTTTCAAAAAATTCTGATTTAGTAATTGAAAGGTATAAACACATTAAACAAGGAAATAATTGGAATGACATTCCTCTTGAATTAATGTCTAATTATAAAGATCATACTCGTTGTCATCATGGAATATATAGAAGGCTTAAAGAAGATGAGCCAGCTTTTGTTATTGCTAATTATAGGAAAAGTATGTTAATACATCCAACAGAGAATAGAGGTTTATCTGTAAGAGAAGCTGCTAGATTGCAATCTTTCCCAGATACATATAAATTTTTTGGTTCTCTTGACCAAAAGCAACAACAAGTTGGAAATGCTGTTCCTCCGTTACTTGCTAAAGCGGTATTTGAACAAATAATGAAAAATTAACCAGAAACATGTGGAATACTACAACATATGAGGAAAAATTAGGAGAAAAGCTAAAAGAACAATTTGGCAAAGAAAGAGGTGAGGAGTTATATACTCAATACACTACAGCTAGAAATACTCTCGTAGCGGATAATTTTTTTTCAGAAATAAAAGCGAAAGAAGCAAACCTTACCGATCATAGTGAACGACATATTTGTGATGTTCTTAATAATGTTGAAAAACTTCTTGGAAAACAAATTGAGATGTTTACAGGAATAGAGTTGTATTGTTTAGCATTAGTTGTTCTATTTCACGATGTAGGTAATATTGAAGGGCGAGATGGACATAATTTGAATATCGCAGATACATATAACTTCGTACGAAAAAAAGAGCCAAGATATAACCATGAGAGAGCAGTAGTAATTAAAGCGGCTCAAGCTCATTGCGGTAAAGCAAAAGATGGAGGAAGAGATACCTTAAAAGATTTAGACGAAGTTGGTAATTTAGAAGGAGAAAAAATTGCCTTTAGAGATATAGCTGCTATTTTACGATTCGCAGATGAATTGGCAGAAGGCAACCAAAGGACTTCAAATTTTATGATTGAGAGGCATAAGTATGCTGAGAAGAGTGAGATTTTTCATTTATATGCCCAGATGACAGAAGTTTTTATTGATAGACAAGGAGGGAGAATTGTTTTGACATACAATATCGATATAGATTCAGCAAAACACAATGCAGAATCACTTAAAAAATTACTTGAATTTATTTATGTAAGAATAATTAAACTAGATGAAGAGAGAAGATATGCTAAATATTACTGTGATATTTTGGTACCTTTTAAGAAAACATCTATTCAATTTAATTTTTCAAAAGATGGACTACCTACTAATTTAGATATAGGTAAAATAGAAATACATGATAGGTTTCCAGTTCCAGGAGAAATGGATCCTGACTTAGAAAGTTTTCAGAATAGATTTAAAGAGTTAAAAATTGATGATTTATTAGTCTCATTGTTTGAAAAAAAAACTATAAAAACTATTGAAGATGGTAAGAAAGCATAGAAATCCTTTCGAGTTTGAAGCGGCCAATAATCTTTCAGATGAAGAAATTCTGGATTATTATATTGATGATTACAATTATTCAAGGTTTATTAATACTACGAGAAATATATTTCTTGAAGGAGCACGAGGTACTGGCAAAACAATGTCCTTACTATATAATTCATTTAGAATACAATATAAAAAAGCAATTAAGGAGAATAAAGAAGTAGATTATAGCAGAATAGGAATTTATATTCCTTGTAATACTCCGTTATTTCATAAAAAGGAGCATTTACTATTAAAAGATGATTTTAAAGCATCGCTAATTACGGAACATTTTCTTGTTCTATCAATTGTTAATTCGATATCTAATACTTTATCAGAAATTAAAGAACTTGATAATATAAATTCTGAATTAAGTGACGATCTTAAAAATCAAATAGAATATCTACTAGGAGCAGAACTAATGAAAGGAGTATCTTTTTTTAGAGCAATGTCAATCTTTTCGGATAAAGAATCTACCGAAGCACAGAAAATAATTAATAATCAAAAAAATGATGAATTTTATCAAAATACATTAACATTTTCTTCTCTAGTAATGCCTTTTCTGAAATGTATAAAACAAATAGGTTATTTAAAAGAATCTCATTTCTTGTTATTAATAGATGATGCTCATGATTTAAATATTGATCAAAAAAAAACAATTAACTCATGGATTGCCTATAGGGATCATTCTCAATTTAGTTTTAAGGTAGCTACAGCAGAAACATCTCCAAATTTCATTACATCTACAGGAGGTATGATTTTGGAAGGTCATGACTTCGTTTCAGTGGATATGTTAAAACCTTATCAAAACAAGGAATCTGAATTTGGAAAATTAGCAAAAAAAATAATATTAAAAAGACTTCAAAAATATGGTATTAATCAATCTGTAAATGATTTTTTTCCTATTAGTCCTAGTTTTAAAAATGATATTGATAAAGCTAGAGAAAAAGTTAGAAAAGATGCAATGAAGAAATATGATGGAGGTAGTGGATCTCAAATTTCTGATCATGTAGCTAAATATACAAGGGCTGAATATTTTAAATCTAGACCCTCCAAGGCCAATTTACCACCTTATTCTGGTTTTGAAACAATAATTGATGTTTCTACTGGTGTTATTAGAAATTTATTAGATCCTTGTTATTGGATGTATGATGCTGAGCTATCAGAAGGAGATAATAAGGTGGAATTAATTCCTCATAGAACGCAACAAAGTGTTTTAATTAGTAGAAGTAATAAATTATGGGAGAGATTAGAAGGACTTGATAAAACTGATGTAGACTGCTCTAAGGATCAAGCTGAACAAATTTTTAATTTGTTTGAAAATTTAATGGTTCATTTTAAGGGAAGATTAATGTCAGAATTATCAGAACCAAGAACTGTTACTTTTGTTATTACTTCACAAGATAAAGAGGTAATGGAAAAAATCACACCTTTACTAGATATAGCTCAAAAAGCTCAATTACTATATACAAGGCTTGGTAAAGATAAACGAACTAGTAAAAAAGTTACTGTTTATGTACCAAATAGGTTGTTATTGATAAGTAGAGGACTTGATCCTCATGGACAATATGCTTCCGCATCTATAAAATCTAAGGATATTATGGCTGCAGCCAGTAATAATAAGAAAATTCCAATTCCAAAAACAAGTAGTACAGATGATACTACACAAATAAGATTATTTGATAGTAATGGAGAAAAAAGAATATAACACACTGATAGCAGTACTTGGATGGGAAGACCGATTCTATGAGGGTATTAAATCCGATTTAGAGAGTTATTCATTTCAACAATTAATAATATTACGTTATCAAGAATGTGATGATCTTACAATAAAATCAAGAGAGCTCATTGAAGACATATGTACTAAAAATGAAATTGAACTAAAGTATCTAAAAATAAGTGATTTAGATACAGTAGATAAATGGAAGGTGTTTGATAGTTATTTTTCAAATGAAGATAATGTAGGGAAGAAGGTGCTTTTAGAAATTTCGACAATGCCTAGAGATACTATTTGGTCAGTTTTATATTTTTTAAACTCTTTGAATATTTCTATTGATTATATATATCATACTCCGAAATCATATAATACAGACTGGTTATCAAAAGAACCGGGAAAACCAAGATTGTTGTTCAAACATTCAGGGATTTCAAAGCTAGGAATTCAAACTGCTCTTATAATATTAACAGGATTTGAAACGGAAAGAACAAAACAGTTAGTTCATTTTTTTGAACCAAAACTAATTTATTTAGGAGTTCAAAAAGGGAATCAGTTTGATAATGAAATAAGAAATGCTGAAAATCATGAATTAATAAAAGGTTATACTGAAACAAAAGAATTTGAATTAGATGCATATACTGATGATAATGGCTATTCTAGTATAAAAAATCAAATAGACGAATTAAAAAGTAATTATAATGTAATTGTAGCTTCACTTGGACCAAAACCAACATCAATAGCAATGTATAAAGCATTTTTAGATAACCCAGAAATAGCGTTGGCATATGTTCCCGCAAAAGAATTTAATAAGGAGTATTCATCTGGAATCGATACGAAAATTTTCGGAATATTTAAGTAAATAATAAAATGATTTTTCACGAGTTATTCCCGAAATCTTTCACAAAATAAATTCGGGTCAATAAAGAAATATTAGTATTTAAAAAATATTCAAATATGGATCTAATTGGAAATCTCTGAGAATCGCATATTTAAAAATTTCTGGACCGTTCGTTGTATGGAATATTCGATTTATGAGAATTACGGATTTTACTTAGAAAAGTATTTTCACAGAATTTTTTAACGTTAAAGGAAAAATACAGTCAATTTTCACACATTTTTCACGAAATTCTTCACACAATGAATTCTCGTAGGTACTATGAGTAATAGAAAAGTAATTTTACACTGTCAGAAACGTTCTAAATTTTAAATGATTATAATCCACATTTTAAATTGTCGTTAACAATTATCCTGGGATATTTTACATAGTATTACATTATAGCTACGAATATAAATCAAACTCAGGTCGTAAAACGGCTGTTACATAAATGCTGACGATATAGACCTAAAGGCGCTATATCTGCATCTATGTAAAATAGAACAGAAAAAGTTCTATTTGCCGTTTTACTCATATATTATATTTGTACTATAATTTATATTATGTAAAATAGAATATTTAGAATATACCTCCTAAAAGAAAACTTAACTAATTAAACAATTCATTCTTAACAATTCCCTTTTGATGTAAAAAATACTGAATAGACACTTTTAGAACTCCCAATCCATAAGTGACACTACGACCAAAATTAATCGATGAACTCTCATTAGAATATGTTGTTGGACAAGTTATTTCTGCAACTTCAAATCCCTTATTAAAAATTTGACATAGCATTTGATTATCAAATACAAAATCACCAGAATTTTGTTCTAAAGCCAATGATTCCAATACTTCTCTAGAAAAAGCTCTAAATCCTGTATGATACTCAGATAGCTTTTGATTAATAATAATATTTTGAACCAAAGTTAGAAATCGATTTGCTACATATTTGTACAATGGCATTCCACCTTTTAGAGCTCCTTTTCCTAATATTCTAGAACCTAAAACTACCGGATATACACCGTTTGCAATTAGATAAACCATAGAGTGAATTAATTTGGGAGTATATTGATAATCCGGATGTAACATAACCACTATATCTGCATCTAATTCTAATGCTTTTTTATAACAGCTTTTTTGATTGGCTCCATATCCTTGATTGGTGTCATGCTTAATAACATGTTTAATTCCTAGTTCCTTAGCAATGGTAATCGTATTATCATAACTAAAATCATCAACCAAAATGACTTCATCAACTATTTCTAACGGAATTTCTTTGTAGGTTTTTTCTAATGTTTTAGAAGCATTATATGCAGGTAAAACGATGACTATTTTATTATTGTGAATCACTAATCTAAAACGATTTTTTTTAATGTATAAGCTCCCCTCCTAGCACGTAAATCTGTTAAGTAATATACAGAATTATTAATCAACATTGGCTTTTTTTTAAGAGAATAATCAAAAGTAACTTGTTTTTGATCACAATAAATTTGATTGTTTTGTATAACACATCGTGTAGTATCTATATGGCTAACCAAAATGTTGGTTAACTCTGTTTCAGGACCATTAATACCTATGGCATTATATGCGATATGATTATTCTGTAAAGAATAATCATAAATAATAAAGTACTTCTTTTTATCCAATGCATAATTAGATTTTGTGCCTTTTTCATCAATAAACAACTTGTATTGCAATGGTGCTAAAATCAACAGTACCACAAGGATCATTTTATAATTCAAAGCTTTACTAAAACCAGCATAAAAAATGAAGCCTAAGAAAAGCATAAACCATAATCTAGAAAATCTAAATATAATATGCGCATCTACAAAAATATTAAATGGAAAATTACACATGATAAAAAGTATCAAAACAAAAGTATAGGTTAAAACCTTATGCTTTTGTCTTTGTTTTATCATATGATATAAAGGAATCAACCAAAAAATTTGTGTATAAGTAGCGGTATTAGATTGTAACAAAAACAAAGTAACAATCCATACTGATAGTAATACAAATAGGTCTTCCTTTTTCTGCAAACTAATAGAAATGGCAATTCCTAAAATAAAAGATTTTACAACCCATTTTATAATAATATAGGCTTCTTTACTATCAAAATTTGCTGTAGGATTATGATATGAATCGTATATAAATACTCTTTTTAAGAAAACATCTATAGATTGAGCACTATATTGAAAACTAATTGCACTTTTATTCGCTATAGTATTAGGAATTATTTCAAACACATATGTTCTCCATAATTCAAAATCTAAAATGCTCATACTTATTAATATCAACAATAGACATATCAATGATGTTTTTAATATCATTTTGGGTTTCCAATGAAACACAAAAGATATTATATAAAATAGTGGGAATATTTTTATCAATATTGCAAAAGAAAACAATAAAGAAGTAATGTTCTCTCTATTATTTTTGATCATCAAATAGCCAAATATGACCAATGATAATACTAAAAAATAGGACTGTCCAAATAGTATTTGATTTTTTATAGGTACAAAAAATAGTAGCGGAATTAAGGTTATCCACCATAAATCCTTTTTCAATTCTTTGATCGCTAATTTATAAATTGTTATTAAAAAAAGTAAACAGCTTATTAGGTTAAATATAAGTTTTGCCAAGTACGCATTTTTAAATACGGTTAAAGGATAAAATACAAAACCATTAAAAGGACTATTAATATAAAAATCAGCAAATACCTCAGTATACCCCTCTTTCCATATATATTGATTAAAACTATAGATATCAAAAATGATATCTTCTATGTTAGTTGTATTCTTAGCAATATGTGCTGCAAAAAAACTATTAGAAAAATCATGTAGCGAAAAGTTTAATGATTTTACCAAAATAAAAGTGATCAACGCTACTATCGGAAATAGGAACAATACACTCGGTTTTTTTAAATTAGCAATGCTCATTGGATAAATATACTATTATAAAAGAACATTTATTACTATGCATATTTATTTTACCTTTACAATGAATAGTTATTCCTATACATGTTAAACTTATACGCACTATTTAAAAGAATATTTCGGGTAATTCCTGTTACTCATAGAAAAACAACATATTTTCTTTTCATATATTCAGTAATAGTCTTGTTTCTAGAGGTGTTTTCAATTTTTTTATTAATTCCGTTGATTATTGGTTTACTTGATAATGAGATGGCACTTGCATTTATTCCACTAAAAATTGATCACGTCAATAAATATGTACTAGTAGCTTCTATTTTGTTGTTTTTTCTTATCAAGAACTATATTGCAATACAAATTAATAAGTATCAAGCCAAAGAAGTCTTTCGCCTTGCTACAACATATTCCTTATTACTATCTAAATACTATATTCTAGGTAATTATTTAAGTTTCAAGCAGAAAAAAAAATCAGTCATTATTAAAGATATTATTTATATTCCTAATGATTTTGCGAGTAATGTATTATGGTCTCTTAATATAATAATTGCAGAAAGTATATTGTTACTATTTATCTTTTCTATTGGGCTTTTCTATAATTATGGTGTTACATTAATAGTTACTTTTATTTTAGGGACTATTCTTATAATTTTAAGAAATTATAATAAAAAAGAGCTAGAAAACATTAACAAAAATAGGACAGCAAATTATGATTATAATATTAGTAACCTTACTAATTTATTAAATGGTTATCTGTCACTAAAATCGTCTACATTACTTTCTCACTTTTTAGCTCTTTTTCATAGCTCTAATTCAAAATTAAATGATAGTTATGCTGTTTTACAGGCCAAAAGAGTAAATAGTATAAAGCAAACCGAAATTAGCTTGGTAGTATTAGTATGCTTTATATATCTAGCGCTTCAATTATTTTCCCTTAATGGAATTAATCCTTTAGTATTTCTATCCATATTTGCAACATTATTGTTTAAATCCATCCCTTCGATTAATAAACTAAATATTGCTCTTACAAACTTAAAATCTCATTTATATACTCTCGAAATTATAGAACAAAAAACGCAAATAATTAATGAAATCTCCTCTACTAATTCAACATTGACTTTTAATACTCATATCGATTTAAAGAATATTTCGTTTTCTTATGAAAGTGATACCCCTCTATTAAACAATGTTAACCTAAGGATCATTAAAGGTAGTTTTATAGGACTAGTAGGAACATCTGGTGTTGGTAAAACAACACTATTGAATATTATCGCAAGATTGATTTCTCCAACTGATGGTGATATGTTTATAGATAATGTAAAAGTTACTAGAGAAAATGAATATTCTTATTTTAATCTATTTACATACGTTACTCAAAAACCCTTTATTTATGAGGGAACATTACTTGACAATTTAATACTGACTCAAGAACATCATGATAAAGAATATCTCTATTACTTATTAGAAAAATTGGAATTAGATACTGTGATCGATCAATTCCCCGATAAATTAAATACTTATATTGGTTCTGAAGGAAGTAATCTTTCTGGTGGACAATTACAGCGTGTTTGCATTGCCAGAGCATTATTAAGTAGGCCAAAGATTTTAATTTTGGATGAAGCAACAAATAACTTGGATAAAAATACTGAAGAAAATGTTCTACAACTTTTAAAATCATTTAGTACAAAGTATCAATGTACAATAATATCTGTTTCTCATCATATACATGAGAATCAGTCTATCTATGATACCGTTATTCCTTTAAATTAATACGTAAAATGAAATTTAGTATTGTTACCATTACACATAATCGAGCTCATTTAATCAAAGCTACCATACAAAGTGTATTGAATCAGACATATTCTAAGTTTGAACACATTGTTATAGATGACGGTTCTACAGATGGTACAGAAAAAGTCATAAATGATTTTAAGGACGATAGAATTAAGTATTTTAAGTATGAAAAACATTCGTACCGAAGTTTTTTAAGAAACGAAGGAATTAGAAAATCTAAGGGCGAGATCATTTGTATATTAGACTCTGATGATCTTTGGCATAAAAATAAGTTAGCAACATTATTTGAATTGTTTACAACCCAAAACAAAATTGAGTTTATATTTCATAATGTGTGCCTATTAGATTCAGAAAATAAAGAACTTGATCATTTATATACATATAAAAAATCGTTTTATCGTTTTGTACTAAATGAAATGTTTGATGACACCCTACTGCCCTATCCTTTTTATAGTTTTAGGAAGTCACTGTTAGATACTATTGAAATTTACGACGAACAAATGGTCGATGGTCAGCATGATTTTTTTTTGAGAGTCGCAGCAATATACCCTATATACTATTCTCCTAATATCTTAGCTTATAAGGTGCATCATGAAAAAAACCTTTCTAAAAAGTTTCGAGTTTCTGCTTTAATTAACTATATTATTTCACTTAAGAAGTTATATAAAAATGAACATATTTCGACTCAGGAATATTCAAAAATGATTAACGCTACCTATTATAAAATTGCAATCTACTATACTAATATTAACGAAAAAAAAGAAGCATTAAAATATCTTAATGATATCATAAAAGACGCCTCAAGGTTAGAAAAAATATTTTTTTTAGCTCAAGTTCTTAGATTTAAAAATAAATATTCTATAAATTTAAAATCTAGTTTTTCCAATTTATAGAAAAAACTAGGGTGAGATTTTAATTTCGATAAACTAAATAATTTGTTAGAGAGCATAAATCAACGTTTTTTTCCAAAGCATTATATGTTTACTCCTAAATGGATCGTTTTGGGAGTGAACAACGTATGCAATTTACATTGCAAAATGTGTGATGTAGGCACTAAGAATTTGGACAGTAACTTTGCACAAAATTTAGTGGGAACTCACCCAATAAATATGCCCTTAGAATTACTCAAAAAAATTATAGACCAAACAAAAAAATACTACCCAAATTCTAAACTTGCATATGCTTTTACAGAACCATTGGTTTATCCACATTTAATAGATTCTTTAAATTATGCTAAAGAGAAAAAGTTAAAGACAGTAATAACTACTAATGCTTTAACTTTAAAATTTAAAGCCAAAGAATTGGCTAAAGCAGACATTGATACTATTTTTGTTTCTATTGATGGACCTCAGGATATACATAATGAGATAAGAGGAAATAAAAAATCATTTCAAAGAGCTATTGAAGGAATTGAACAACTTTCATCTTTGGCCCCTTCTATAAATATCGAAATAATTTGTGCCATAACAGAATGGAATATACCACATTTAAAAACTCTTTTAAACTCTCTAAAAAACATCAATATATCTAGAATTGGTTTTATGCATACACAATTCATTTCAAATGAGAGTATTCAAAGTCATGATAAAACACCTTGGGGTGCATTATACCCTGCTACCGATTCAAATATGGATTTAATTGATTTAAACAATATTGATACAGATAAACTATTTCATGAAATCGATGAAATTCAAAATTCTAAGTTTCCATTTGAAGTTTATTTCTCTCCCAAAATAAATTCAAAAAGTATTTTGGATACTTATTATAAAAAGTCAGAGAAAATTTTAGGAAAACATTGTAATGCCGTTTTTACCAGTATTATGATAAAATCTGATGGTAGCATAATCCCTGCTCATGGAAGGTGTTATAATTTAACTTTGGGAAACATTTATGATAAAACTTTAAAAGATATCTGGCAAGGTGGTATACTAAAAAAATTAAGGACTGATTTACACAAAGCGGGAGGCTTATTTCCTGCCTGTAGTAGATGTTGTAGTGCTTTATAAATTATGGGAAGTAATAAAATTATAATATTTAACCCTAGAAGTGCAAATGCTAAGCATAGAATTCCTAATTCTATTTTGCAAGTGGGCGCAGCTATTCATAATATTTATGAATATGTTTTTGTCGATGGTAACCTAGAGAGAGATCCATTGCAAACCATTTTGAACTATTTCAAAACGGGTGAGTTTAAATATTTTTGTACCACGGTTATGCCTGGCCCCCAATTGAAGGAAGCAATCCCATTTACCAAAAACATAAAAAAACAATACCCTGACTGTATAACGGTTTGGGGTGGTTATTTTGCATCAAATCAATATAAAGTTTCTATTAATTCGGGATACGTAGATTATATTATAAATGGCCCAGGAGATAATGCTTTTCCTAAGCTAATAGCTACTCTAGAAAATAAGGAGTTAGATCAACTTTCTTTGATAGATAACCTTATTTATAGAAATATTGAAGGTAAAATTGTCCAAACTCGTAAAGAAGCATTATTAAATCAGGACGATTTACCATCTTTGCCATATGATTATTTAAATACTTTTTATCCTTTATCACAGTATTTGGCCAAAACTTTTATGGGTAGAAAAACTCTAGCATATCATTCTAGTATGGGATGTCCTTTTAGCTGTTCGTTTTGTGCTGTAGTGCCTATTTATAATGCCCGATGGAAAGGAAAATCTGCTGATAATATTTACAAAGACCTCACATATTTTAAGCACAAATATAATATTGATGCAATCGAATTTCATGACAACAACTTTTTTACCTCCAGAAAACGAGTATTAGAATTTTCTAAATTGGTAATGCATGATAACGTACAATGGTGGGGAGAAGGAAGAATTGACACCATAAATCAATACTCTGATGAGGATTTGCGAATCATGAGAAAAGCAGGATGTAAAATGATTTTCTTAGGTGCCGAAACGGGTAATGATGAAGTACTAAAACAGATGAATAAAGGAGGGACACAAACTGGACAAATGATCAAAGATTTTGTGTTACGTATGAAAAACGTGGATATTATTCCAGAATTATCGTTTGTATTGGGATTGCCAGGAGATTCAGAAGAACAGGTATATCGCCAAATTTTATGGGATATCAATTTCATTAAAGAAATTAAAGAGATAAACCCGAATGCAGAAATCATCATTTATTTATATAGTCCAGTACCAACTGAAGGATCAGAATTGTATCAACAAATTTTGGATGCTGGTTTTTCTTTTCCTTCTACTCTAGAAGAATGGATCGACCCTAGTTGGGAAAAATTCGATTTAAGAAAAAACCCTTTGACTCCATGGTTAAAACCATATATGATTGATACTATTAAAAATTTTGAAACTGTATTAAATGGGTATTACCCAACAGTATCTGATTTTAGAATTAAAGGATATAAAAAACAATTATTGAAATTGGTTTCTGGCTATCGCTATAAATTTGGATTTTATCAATATCCTTATGAAATAAAAGTATTACATAGAATATGGAAATATCGCCAACCAGAAATACAAGGTTTTTACTCAGAATAAATGCGTCAACTCGTAAAAAAAATAACCAATCCATTTTTAAAATGGGCTTTCTATAGGTATCATTCTAAACCCAGAAAGTATACTTACCGTGGGATTAGTGTATCGGTACCACCTGGTGTTTTTCCTCCTCATTTTACAATTAGTACCAAAATTTTACTTGATTATTTGAATAAAAAAGATCTAAATCAAAAAAAAATTTTAGAGTTAGGTTGCGGTTCTGGTATTATTTCTTTGTTTTCTGCTTCAAAAGGAGCTTTAGTTACAGCTTCAGACATTAATCCTATTGCTCTAGAATCTCTAAAAATATCAAGCCAAGAAAATCGTTTACCTATACAAATAGTAACTTCAGATTTATTTGATGCTATTGAGGAGCATATTAATTTTGATATCATCGTTATAAATCCTCCTTATTATCCCAAAAATCCTAAAAACGATAAAGAAAAAGCATGGTTTTGTGGAGAAAATTTCGAGTATTTTCAAAAGTTATTTAAACAATTATCTACCGCAGTTGATTATGAAATAACCTATATGATATTATCTGAGGATTGCAATATTTCTACTATTAAAGATATGGCTGGTAAGAATAATCTAGAACTACACGAAATATTTTATAAGAAAGTAAATTTTGAAAAGAATTACATATTCAAAATTTTGAAACAAGTTTACCATTAAAAATCTACTTCTCTTACACTATTTGGATGTTTAATAGTTACAAAAGGAGATAAATTATCAATATCTTTTCTATGATATAATTCTCCTAAAACAGTAAACTCATGATGTGTATGTGTATCTAGGTTTTTCAATATTTCTTTAGTCTCATCAGTGGACATACCCCATTCATTCGCTACTCTTTCTAATGATGGTTCTAAAAATGAAATATAGCTTATTTCCATCAAATAATGATTTTGTTGGTTTACAAAATTCAAATTTTCCCAAATTGCATTTTGATATTGCATTAACATACTATTTGATGTTTTTAAAGTATCTTGAAATGCTTCAAAAGTGATATAACCGCCAATATCATTTTGATTTTCGAAAAAAGGTTGAATACTAACTTCATGACACCAAATGCATTTCCCAGGCTTTCCAGCATCTGTAACTTCTTTATTTGCAGCACTTTTTAAAACTCCATTAACATCATAAACTCCAAAACGTAATTGGCCATTGCTCATAATTTCAACACTTTCAAATTCAAGAGGTTGTTTTGATAAAGGGTCAATTTCAGTAGAAAGAAATAACTGTTTATTATTTTTTTGAGAAGAAAAAGAAAATACTCGATCTACATTTGATATACTCGAATTATTTGCATACCCTTCATCTTTATGTATTTTATATTTATCCTTTAATTTTGTAAGTGAATTGGGTACGCCACTAATCGGGTAATAATTATCAGGTTCACCTAGGGTAAGAACAATATACTTACCAATATCTATCGCATTGTTTTTTTGATACTCTTCTGAAGATTTTATGGTTTTGTGTAGTTTTTCAAAAACTTTTAGGGCTTGATCAGAAAAACCTAATTTACTCACATCAATGGTTATCATTGGGTTTTCATAAATAAATGAAGTAGAATGATCTTTTTTAATAACTCTAGTTGCTCCCAAATAAGACATAGACCATTGTAAACCTGTTATTTGTTTTTCAAAAGTGTCTTCATCATATGCTTTATGCCATTTTAGATTAACAATTAGATTATCATCTATTTCTTCATAAACTTGATCATCGTTACCACAAGAAAGTAAAATGTAAAAAGCACAAAATAGAAAACAGGACTCTTTCTTAAAGTAAAATCTATCTTTCATAACTCATATAATTTCATTCCCACTTGAGCAATAAGTGATTTCATTTTTAGTTTGGTAAAGGGTATAATTCCTTTTTGTCGCTTACTATTCACTTCATTTACAATATATCTAACAGCATAATTGTAGTACTTACGCCTATACGTCCTTTTGAAATCAATATCCCTATCTGTAGATGTCTCCCAATTAGGTTGTTGCGTGATTTTTTCTTCGATCTCATTATAAAGCGATGTCCCTTTTATCGGATAAGCCACAGTAATGGTAAAATTAGTAGGATTTGCTTCTTTTAAATAAGTAACAGTTTGTAAAATATCTTTTCTATTTTCTCCTGGGTAACCTACCATTATAAAAGTACCGGTTTCAATACCTAATGCATTTGTTTTCTGAATGGCTGTTTTTACGGTATCCACATTCACACGCCTGTCCATAGCATCAATAATCTTTTGTGAGCCACTTTCTGCTCCAATCCAAATACGATAACATCCTATTTCTTTTAATAACTGCAATATCTCATCATTTAAGCGTTCTGCTCTGGTAATACATTCAAAAGGTATAATAGCATCCTCCTCTATCATCTCTTTATGAAAATCTCTGAGCCACTTATGACTTACTGTAAAAACATCATCTACAAACCAAACGCTATCTGGTTTGTATTTGGTTTTAAGCATTTTTAATTCCTGCGCTACCATTTTTGCAGGTCTACGGCGATAACTTTGCCCATAAACCGCAGTACTACACCATTTACATGTATAAGGACAGCCTCTTTGCGTACTTACAGTCATAGAACTTTTACCATGGTATTTTTTCCAAGTTTCTAAATATCGATGTATCGGAATAGCATCTCTATTGGGCAAGGGTAAATGAACTAGTTCTTTAATTTTGGTCCTAGGAGGAGTTTTTATCAGTTCACCATCCAACATATAAGCAATTCCTTGTATTTCTTTAAAATTAGTAGAATTTAGAATTGCATTCGAAAGCTCAAAAGAAGTTTGCTCACCCTCTCCTATTATTAAAAAATCGACACCAGTCTTTAAATAATTTATGCAATTATAAGTAACATCAGGACCACCAAGAATAATTTTAGGATTGCCATATTTATGATCTGTTTTTAATGTTTTCACCAATTTAATCACATTAACTTTTGTCATTAAATTCGTATAAATCGCAACAATTTTTGGTTGTTCCTTCTTTATAAATTTTAATTGCTCCTCGAATGAATAAAAAGTACTATCAAAAATGCTGTTTTGTAGATTCTTTTCATTCAGATATGCAGAAATATACAACAAGCCCAATGGTGGGTAAGGGCGCATAATTTTTTGCTCCTTATCATCCTCTAACAAATAATATCCATGGGTTAAAACAATGCTCATTTTTTTTCTAATTCTATTAAAAAATGATCTGCATATTTTGCTAAGAACCTAAAATTGATATAACTTTCTATTGTATTTAGCACATTCCAAATTGGAAATTTAGTAAGAAATGACTTTTCTAGGTATGATGGTGGAACCAAAATTCCGATAGGAACACAGTGTGCCACAGAAAAATTCTTTTTGGACATTGATATAATGTCACTAGGGCTATAGTACCATGTCGGTACTTTTTTACCTTCTACATTTGCTAATATTAAATTATTCGTGTCCCGACGTTTTGCCTTTTTGAAATTCCCTTTTGACCAAAAATATAAGCGTTCCCAAATACATTTTTTAGGCATCAAAACCATAATCAATTTACCTGATGGTTTTAACATCGAATAAACGGTTTGAATAAATTGATTTAATTCAATACTGGATAAACAATTTAATCCTCCAAAATTAGAAAATATAATATCGAACTGTGTTTTACTTAGTTCACTTTTATCGAGGTTTTTACAATCCAGAACACTAAAAGTAACATTAGTTGTCTTATTTTTATGTTCTGCTATTTTAATCATATTTTCTGAAATATCGGTTGCAGTAATATCATGATCTTTTTTGTCGAATTCTAAAGCGTCTATACCTGTTCCACAATTTACTTCTAAAATAGCCATTTTTTTTGTAGCTTTAAATATAGGCTTTAGGTTTCTGTATACCTTTTTTCTTTGCGCTAACCCTATTTTTGTATTTGTAAAAGTAGTATCATAGGTATTGGCTGCTACATCAAAAAAACTGCTCATAGTGTGTTTTGCATATTTTTAAGCTGCCACCCATATAATATAGAGGTAGGTGTATAATAGACCAATAAAACAACTAACTTCCAATCAACGTATTTTAAACTTAAAGGGTTTTTTAATCCTTTTTTTAACTTATCAACTCCTTGACTCCTCCTAAAAACCTTATGAATATATCGATGTAATTTTTTATAAAATCTTGAATTAAATGTTCCTTGAAACATCATAGCCAAATCATCAGAGTCTGTCCAGTTTGATTTTAACTTTAGATCATCTTTTACCATATCATAAAACTTCGTTCCTGGTAAAGGATAGGAAACTGAAACACCAATATTATCTGGTATCAACTCTTTTACCATCGCGACAGTTTTATCAATGTCATCTTGATTTTCAGATAAATAACCGAACTGTAAAAAGAAAGCAACTCTTACCTCTTTTTCTTTAAGTAACTTAGTTGCTTTATAGATTTGTTCAACTGTTATTCCTTTATCCATAGCATCCAAAATCTTTTGAGATGCACTTTCTGCACCAACCCAAACTTCTTCTAATCCAGATTCGGCTAAACAATCGATAGTATCCTCTTTTAAAAGTAAGTCTACTCTACTTTGTATGTAATAGGAAATCTTTAAATCATTTTCTTTTAAACATTTATTAAACTCTTGTACCCACCCTGGTTTCAAGCCAAAAATATCATCACACATCCAAAATTTACGTACTCCATAATTGTCTTGCAAATATTTTATATGACGTACGATATATTCTGGTGAATGTGAGTTATATCTATTTCCATATATAGGTTTAGCACACCAGTTACATTTATATGGACACCCTCGAGTTGTTGCCATATTTAATGTAAACTCTTTACCACTCTGTTTCCAAACATCTTTGTACGCCTGAATATCTATAAGATCCCAAGCTGGCATTGGAAAATCATCTAAATCCTTATAAACTACACGTTTTGGATTTTTAACAATAGTACTTTTTTCATTCTTGTATACTAATCCATTTAAAAAACTAGGATCTTTTTTTTCTTGAATCGCATCGATGAGCTCTTTTAAGGTAACCTCTCCTTCTCCTTGGATAACATAATCGGCACCCGCATCTAAATATTTATCATAATGATCTGTAGAATCCGAACTACAAACGACTACTTTACTGTTTTTAGTTTTGGCCAAATTAATCATTTCAAAAGCAGCTTCCCTCATCGTAGTAAGACACATTTTGGTCAAATAATTAAAACCATCATCATAAATAACAAATACATCGGGAGTGTTTATATTAAAAAAAGCTTCTAAAGTATTTATATTATTAAGTAACCCAGTATCATAAAGACTTACTTCACACCCATTTTCTCTTAAGAAGGAAGCAGCATATATTGTTCCCAATGGAGGAAAAGGGGTTTTGTTTTTCCATTGTTTGTCGTCAAACTGATAAAAAAACGAATGTGAAAAAGCTACTTTAAGCATATTCTTTGTCTAATTTAATTCCATGCTCTTTTTCTATATCATCATATTTCTTATTTAACATACGCAAAACCTTTTCCTGAAAATTTTGAGGATGGTGTTTAGATATGTTTTCTGATGATTTAAAAGCAATTTTAAAATCTTTTTTCGATAAATGATCAAATTTCTTATTCCACTTTTTAATGGTTATTTTCATAAATATTTGCTCGAAAAAATCACCAATTTTTGAGTTAAATGTTGATTCTATAATTCTAGAAATTCGATTTTTAGAAATATCTTTAATGACTATATCATTATTTTTTTTCAAATTAGGGAAAAAAGAATTAACCCATTTATTTTCTTCTGTAAACTTAATAAATACTTCTTTGCCAAATAAAGGGATTAGTGTAGCCACTTCTGTTGCAGTAAACCTATTTTCTTCATCAACTTTCAAATAACCACTGCTCATAAAATAATTCAAACAGAAAAATTCTTTAGAATTTAATAAGAATAACTTCTTATATAAAATTAAAAATGTTCTTGTAATCCATAGTCTTTTTTTTTCTGAAATTATAAAAAAATCAATATCACTCTTTTCATCAAAATATCCTTTTGATAAGGATCCCGAAATGCATACCGCTCTTACATATGGAAATTTGGATATAAATCTCCCTACCTCCCAGGCTTTAGGCATAATTTTCTTAGCCCCTTCATTCCCCTTCTTTCTTCTTTCTAAATCTTCCTTTCTAGGTTCTAAAAAATAATAATCATTTATATTATGTATAATTTTATTAAACTCTAATTCTTGTAACTGATCAATAAATTCTTGATAATCCGTAATTGTAGAAAACTCAAAAAGCTCCCTTTTGGATAATGGATAATTGAATAATGAAAAATACGATATTACTTTTAATATGGTCATTTTTTATGTTCAGAAAATTGAAGAAGTATTTTTTTATTTATTTTGGTTCTTTCCTTATCAATAAGCCATCCCCATTTATTAAAATATTTAATTGATGATAAAATGTGATATATAAAAGCCATATTATTTTGATATGATTCTTTTCTATATTTATGATATATTATAGCCTCTGAGAAAAAAACTGTTTTTGATATTTGGCCTATTCTCCTTGTTAAATCTAAATCTTCAAAATATAAAAAGAAACGTTCATCAAAACCATTGACTTTCTTTAAAATACTAGTTCTTGCAAACATAAAACAACCTGAAACATATGGTATTTCTATATTTTTGTTATACTTAAAAAATCTTAACTCATAAACCTTATCATTATTTTTGATCCAATTTTTTATAATAGAGAAACGCCTTATAATTAAATTCTTTGGTGTAGGTATCAATTTACATAAAAATTGTAGTTTTCCTGAAGGATATAATACTTTAGGCATTGTTAATCCTATTTCCTGATTTTTATCCATAAAATGGATCAATTTATTAATGGTATCCTTTTCAATACAGATATCCGGATTCAATATGATATGATAGTTAGAATTTAATGCTATAGCTTTTTTAATACCAATGTTATGAGCTTTACCAAATCCTAAATTTTTGTTATTATAAATATACATTACATTTTCATAATCCTTAAAAATGTGATTATGGCTTTTTGAAGAGTTATCAATGATGTATAAAAAGGAATTTGAATATGCTGAAAAAAAACTACTAACTACTTCTTCAATCTCTTGAAGATCATTATTATAAAGTACTAACGAGGCAGTTAAATTAATCAAAAAAAGTATTTTGTTCTTAAACAAATATAATTTTTATTAATTGAAAGTACTAATAAGATCAACAAAAAAGCTTACTAAAAAAGATACATTTATATAAAAAAATAAACTCTAATCCTGTAAAAACAAAAACAGTTCATGAAATAATCATGAACTGTTTTACTGAGCCATTTTAGAGCTCTACGATTATTTTGCTAGTGATTTCATCACTTTGTATACGATATTAGTTGTAGATGCCAAGTATTTAAAATTAACGGTAGTATATTTATCTGCACTTTGTCTTACAAATGGAGAATTATCTGCATTACGTAATTCTGCAGTCAAAGTAACTGTTTGGTATCCAAAATTAGCAAAGAATCTACTCTCGGGTGTTGCAACTGTTCTTTTATAGATAGGTACATGTGACTCTATTCGATATAACGACTCTAAACTTAAATTAGAAGCTAATAATTCAATTGCCCTGTCTTCATCATTATCCCATCCCATATAATCTGCACGATGCATCGAATGTATATTATAATTATCTTCTTTTAATTTTTTTGTAAACATTCGCGTTCCAACCAAATTGCTTTTCCAATGATCAAAAAATACAATCATAAAGCTTTTATTGCGTTCTTTTAATTCAGCAATTTTTTTTGCTACATAGTAAGCTATAGCAACACCTGTAGCGTTATGAACCGCTCCTGGGCTATCTTTAACGGTATCATAATGTGCAGCAATTACTACATACTCATCACTACCATTGGTTGACGGAATTTCTGCATATACATTCGTTCCTTTAAAAATTTCTCCTTTTTTATTCTTTACATTATACTCATGTTTTTGAGCTTTAAGACCAATGTCTTTTAATGAACTAAATAAAAAGTCAGCAGATACTTTACGTTCAGAATCACTTGACCTACCACTTAACTTCTTTCTCCCTTTTATAGGTTCATGCCCTGTAAGCTTGGCCACAATGGTCTTTTCAACATTAATAATCTCTGCTTCTAATCGGTCATATTCAGATTGAGCTGGGGCCACCTGAAAGACCAAAACAAACGTAATTAAAATTATTTTGTAGGTATTCATTTTGTAGATTTTGTATTCTTTTCCCAATATGCAAATTTATTAAAAACTTGCGAGTGTACAATTTTGTACATTTGGCATTTATTAAAACTTTCACATATGTCTACTTCAAAAATCATACCTTTTATTCTTTGCCTAGTCTTTTTCCTTCAGTGTAATACGCTTAAAGAAAAAAATCTATTGCTTGCATCGGATGATTGGAGAAGCGAAATTATTGAGTTCCCGTTAGATTTTGCACCTTCATTAAACTATTCTGGAACCGAATATGTACGTTTCGCTCCAGGATGGGGAAATAAAAATGCTTCTGATTACTTTTCCTATGTTTTTTTATGGAATATAAGCCAAAATCCTGAATTATCCGCTAAAAAACTTGAAATTGAGCTAGAAAAGTACTTTGATGGGCTTATGAATAACGACAAATTCAAGTCAAAAGCTTTTTTTGAAAAAATAAATGAATCAACTTATGTAGGAAAAGTTCTAACTTTTGATGGGTTTACAACACAAGAGCAAGTCACACTAAATATTATAGTAGATTATTCATATTGTAACATACAAAACATGCATCATGTATTATTTTCTATTTCACCACAAAACCCTGACCATCAAATCTGGAAAAAAATAAAAAATATTTCAATCGACATAGAATGTTAATCATTTAAAAAAGCTGAACCCTTCTTCCCTATTTATCTGGTTTATTTATTTTAAACCATTGAAGTGCTATTATTGATTTGCCATCACAAATAGTTTGAGAGAAGGTAATAACCAGTTTCTTCTTCTATTTCCCGTCTAGCAGAGGTTATAGGATTAGCTTAGCTTTCTTTACTTTTAAAAAACCATTATATACGGTATTTTCTTCTTCTATTTTATATTTCATTACCTAATCTAATTACTATTTCTATCCTTTAATTCGATATAATATATTGTTATAATTACCGTTGTTTTTCTACTATATTTTCTTTAAAAACTTAAATCTAATAGTAAACTAACTAATTATTTGTGATTATCATAAAAAACCGTTGTATACCTACATAAAGTTTTTTACTTTCGGCGTCAATTTGACAATATACTAAATCATTTTATTATGCAAAATACAGCCTTAACAGAAACTCATACCGCATTGGGAGCAAAAATGGTTCCTTTTGCAGGTTATAATATGCCTGTATCATATGAAGGTGTAAATATAGAACACGAAACTGTCCGTAAAGGAGTTGGGGTATTTGATGTATCACACATGGGAGAATTTATAATTTCAGGGCCTAATGCCTTAGATCTTATTCAAAAAGTTACTTCTAATGATGCCTCTAAACTTGTAAACGGAAAAGCACAATATAGCTGCTTACCAAATGATAAAGGTGGTATTGTAGATGACCTTATCGTATATAAATTAGAAGAAGAGAAATATCTTCTGGTTGTAAATGCATCTAATATCCAAAAAGATTGGGATTGGATTAGTAGTCATAACACAATGAATGCAGAAATGCGTGATTTGTCTGAAGACTACTCTTTGTTAGCCATTCAAGGTCCTAAAGCTGTAGATGCTATGCAGTCTTTGACTTCTGTAAACTTATCAGAAATGAAATTTTACACTTTTGAAGTTGCTGAGTTTGCTGGAATAGAAAATGTTATTATTTCTGCTACTGGATATACTGGTAGTGGTGGTTTTGAAATATATTGCAAGAATTCTGAAGTAAAGCAAATCTGGGACAAAGCTTTTGAAGCTGGTGCGGATTTTGGTATCAAACCAATTGGCCTTGCTGCTAGAGATACATTGCGATTAGAAATGGGATATTGTCTTTACGGAAATGATATCAATGATACAACCTCACCTATTGAAGCTGGTCTAGGTTGGATTACAAAATTTACCAAAGATTTTATTAACGCCGAAGAATTAGCTGCACAAAAAGAAAAAGGTGCAGAAAGAAAATTAATCGCTTTTGAGTTTGACGAACGTGGTATTCCTCGTCAAGGATACGATATCGTTGATGGTAATGGTGTAAAAATTGGTGAAGTTACTTCTGGTACAATGTCTCCTTCTCTAGGAAAAGGAATTGGATTAGGATATGTACCTTCTGTTCTTTCTAAAGCTGGAAGCAAAATCAATGTACAGGTTCGTAAAAATGCAGTTGCTGCAACCGTAGTAAAATTGCCTTTTTATAAAGGATAATACTTTAATTTACGAAAAAAATAGTATAGTTAAGTTTTAGATGTATATATTATTATAATCTAAAACTTAACTTTTTTTATATCAAACATTTTGGAAAAGGTATTAATCATAGGTGCTAGTGGGTTTATAGGAAATGCGCTCTATAAAGAGCTCAATTCTTATATGGACACCTATGGTACATACTATACAGACAATACCTTTTATGAAAAAAATCAAAAGTTCTTTCAATATGATATGGAATTGGAAGATATTTCAATTCTACTTGATAACTTAAAGCCTACTGTTATTATCTCAGCCATTAGAGGTAACTTTAACTCTCAGCTAGACGCACACCAGCGTATGATTAAGTGGATAAAAAATCACAAATGTCGACTTGTATTTTTTTCTAGCGCTAATGTATTTGATTACTTCAGTAATTTTCCCTCGTACGAATACGATAAAACATTAAGCGAAAGTGTTTTTGGTAGATTCAAAATTAAAATTGAAAATGCCTTAATGAGATTACCAGCGCACAAATATGTTATTGCACGTATCCCTATGATATATGGCGCCGCGACACCAAGAGTTCAAGAATTGAAAACATTACATGACCTAAAAGCTCCTATAGAAGTCTTTCCTAATGTTATCATTAATGCAACCTGTATTTCAAAATTAACACAACAACTTCATTATATTATTAATCAAAACAAAAAAGGTATATTTCATTTAGGAAGCACTGATTTAATATATCATTTAGATTTAATTAAAGAGATTTGCAACACTCTCGAATTGGATGATCCTATTTTTAAGACAGTTTACAACTCTAATAACGACAGGTATCTTGCTGTTCTTCCCAAGAGTAACAAACTCCCTAAAAACCTTCAAATAAACACACAACAAGTCATTGACTCAGTAGTAGTTAAGTAGATCAACCTGTACAAACACTTTAGCTTAAAACTATTTATGATCTAACACTAATTGCAATGTTTTTGTTCGTTGTATCTTACCATTTTCAGTCTCTATAAACTGAGGTATGAAAAAGACCTCTTTAGGCACTTCATATTTACTTAAAGCTTTTAAATTATCCATACCTTCTTGCAAAGATAGCAGTGTAATTTTATCATACAACTGCTCTATTAGCAATACTAGCTTATCTCCAAGTGCATCATCAGGTATAGAAGCTATAAAAAAGCGATTACCGATTAGGGTCTGAAGTTTGGTTTCAATTTCTTCGGGATACAATTTAATTCCTCCACTATTGATTACATTATCAAATCGCCCTTTCCAAATAAACTTTTTATAAGTTTTAAGTTCAACAACATCATTAGTAGTAATAGTGTCTTCGTTTAAAAGTGGGGCCTTAATAACGAGACAATTTCTACTATCTACACTTAATGTAATGTTAGGCAGTGCCTTAAAGTGACGAATCTCTTTCTTTTCTTTTTTCTTAGGGTTAATCCTTCTGGCAGCAATATGAGACACTGTCTCTGTCATCCCGTAAGTTTCGTAAACCTTGGTCTTAATACCCTGTACAAGACCCTTTAAATTTTCGGATACACTCCCTCCTCCAACAATCAACTTTTTTATTAAATGCAGTCTATTAAGTGAATTATCCAACTGTAATGGTACCATGGCACAAAAATCATATTGTTTATAGATAATATCCAATGGATTTGTTACTGGAGGTGTTAAATCAATTTTCCAACCCAAAATCATTGCTCTTACCAACATCATCTTACCAGCAATATAACTTGCAGGTAAACATAATAAGGCCGTAGTATCTTCTTTGACTTTAAAAAACTTTCCGGTAGCTTTGGCACTATTGATCATATGGCGTTTATAGACCTTGATCTTCTTAGGTTTTCCTGTAGAACCAGATGTACTTACTATAATATATTCTTTATCACTTAACCATTCTAACAAAAAATTTCCTACTTCTTGCTCGTATACCTCTCCTTCTTTGATAAAATTATAAGCCAAGTATTTTAGCCCTTCTTTATCCAAAGAATTCTTATTGATCGAGAAACTTGGATGTATCTCAGATATAAAAAAGGTATTAGTTGTTTGCATATCCAAATTTCAATTTTCTACCATATTCATAGGTTATGGAAATGTAAAGAGTATATTATTGTTTTATTACCTATCCTCTTTGGGAGCAATAGCCCCCATAAGCTTATCTTTCCATCCTGTCCATTTATACTTTTTAGATAAAATAAATAAAAAAATTGGGAACACAATTAATACAGGTAGCAATATATCAAATCCAGCACTAGGCTCTGAAACATCTATAAATATAGAATCAGTTTGAAGTGCCGTCCAATCTGCAGTTACCAAAAGAACTGTAATCAAATTATTAGCGGCATGAAAACCCAATGCTAGCTCTAAACCTTCATCCATCAAAGTAATTATACCTAAAAATAACCCAGTACCAATATAATACACCATTAAGATAGCTCCTATCTTTTCTACTTCGGGATTTGCCGCATGCATAACCCCAAATAAAACTGAGGTCAAAATCAATGGCAACCATTTGTTTCTAAAAGCCAAACCTAACCCTTGCATAAGATAACCTCTAAACAAATACTCTTCAAAACTTGTTTGAATTGGAATCAATACTAATGAAACACACGCTAGGATTATGAATGAAGTAGGTTCAAAATTAACTTCATAGATTTCTGGTTTAACCAGATATGCAGCATAAGTAGAAATGATGATAAACAAACTCATCAAAGTAAAAATAAACAATACTCTACTCCAATCCACTTTTTTTCTACTTGTAGTAAGAGACAATAAACTTTGCTGATGTACATAACGAACCCAAAAGAACAAACCTCCCAAAAGAATTACAAACGGAATCATATTTTCTGCAAAAACACGAGTTTTTCCTTTGGCCAAAATTTCCTTCCTCATTAGTTCTGTTACATCTATCCCGAGTAACTGAATAAGCAAATAATTAAGTCCCATGATCATGAGAAATACAATAGGTATAGGTAGATATTTCCACATCCCTAACCTACCTTGTCTTCCTTGTGTTATATACATAAATAGTATTCTATTAAAAATTAAAAATCCATTCTTGTTTAGGATCATATCCTAAAGTTCCTTTATCTACGTACAAAGGAGAAGCAATATTATTTGTATACAAAGCGCCAGTTCCTAAACCTTGTGGCATTTTACTTTTTAAGGTATACGTATATTGAGCAATTGCATTGAGACCTATATTACTTTCTAATGCACTTGTTATCCACCAACCAATATTCATAGATTCTGCTAGATCAATCCATTCTTGAGTTCCCTTAAAACCACCTATTAAACTGGGTTTTAAAATGATATATTGTGGTTGTATTTCTTCTAAAAGTTTTTTCTTCTCATCAACTTCAAAAACCCCTATCAATTCTTCATCTAGAGCAATTGACAATGGTGTTTCTTTACACAGCTTAGACATTGCTTTATATTGCCTTTGCTTTATGGGTTGTTCTATACTATGTAAATTAAATACCGCTAGTCTCTTTAACTTATCCAGTGCCTCCTTTGGAGTAAAAGCTCCATTTGCATCTACTCTAAGCTCAATTTCATCAGGCGAAAATTTTGATCTAATATAAGATAACAATTCTAATTCTGTTTCAAAATCAATAGCCCCTATTTTCATTTTTATACAATCAAACCCACTTTCTAATTTATCTAGAATTTGCCGATACATAAACTCCTTATCTCCCATCCAAATAAGGCCATTAATAGGAATATTAGCTCTATTTTTATCAAACTCAGAAGGAAACAATATATATGGTGAATCGCTTTTTAATGACTTAAAAGCCATTTCTACTCCAAACTGAATGCTAGGAAATTCTAAAAGTTTACTCCAAAGTTTATCTACACCTAGGTTAATATTCTCACACACCCATTTTAGTTTTTCTTCATAATCAGGGCGATCATCAATACTCAAAGTTCGTAGAATACCACACTCCCCTATTCCTTGTTTGTTTCCATCAGAAATAATGATAAACCAGGTTTCTTTTGTTTTTAAAACTCCTCTAGAAGTACCACTAGGTCTTTTAAATTCAAGTATATATTTGTGATAAGTGGCATTCATTATAATTCGATACTATCAGTAATCTCTAATAATATTAGGTTTTTACTTTTTTCTGAAAACTTTTTCTTTGCTCTGTCGTGATCAATTTCAATATACCCAAAAGTATCGTAATGAACCCCTAACACTTCATTACATGCTACAAAATCACTAGCAATAATAGCATCATCTATTCCCATTGTAAAATTATCACCAATAGGTAAAATTGCTAAATCAATATTGTATGCCATAGGTATAAGTTTCATATCCATTGTTAAAGCAGTATCTCCTGCAATATAAATGGTCTTATTTCCTCCGTCTATAACAAATCCTCCTGGTTGTCCACCATAAGTACCATCTGCAAAACTACTAGTATGGATAGCATTAACATACTTAACTTCTCCAAAATCAAAAGTCCATTTACCACCATGATTCATTGGATGAACCGTTATTCCTAAATTTTGATAATATGTTGCAATTTCATAATTAGAAACAATTGTTGCGTTATTGTTTTTTGCAATTACTTCTGCATCAAGAACATGATCTTGGTGTGCATGAGTTAATAGAATATAATCTACTTTAATCGTTTCTATATTAATCTTGTCTTTAACTAGTGGATTTCCTGTAACAAAGGGATCTACAAGTATATTTTTCCCATTAACTTCTATTAATAAAGTATTATGACCGTAAAATGTTATTTTCATTTTTAAGAGTATTGATTAAGTATTTTAAACCATATCATTTTGCTAGATCTCTAAATTATAAAATCTGACTTAAACTAAAGGTTAGCGCCAGTAAAAATGTTGTTAATGCTACTTTTTTTAATTCTGGATCTAATAATCTTGAATCACTTGTATTTTTCACTTTTTTAATATGCTTAAACAAGGGAATAAAAGTGATTAAAAATACAAGGTTAGTAGTTTTTTGATAAGTAAATACGATGTAAATTAATACAGAAATCATGGCTATTATCAATAATGCGAAATGATATGTTCTCGCTTTATTCATCCCCAATTTTACTACTAATGTATTTTTACCTACTTTTTTATCACTCAAATAATCCCTCATATTATTTAAATTTAGTACAGCAGCACTTAATGTACCAATTGCAATTGCCGGAAGAAAAATTAATAAATCTATTTTCTGGGTAAATAGAAAATAACATCCAACTACGCTTACCAAACCAAAAAAAATAAACACAAAAACGTCGCCTAACCCTCTATACCCATAAGCAGAGCTACCCATTGTATATTTGATTGCAGCAATAATTGCTGCTAATCCCAGAACAAAATAGAATAATGAATATCCAAAATTCTCTTTTCCAAACGATACGTATATTAAGGATACAGCAACTCCAAGAGCTATTAATGCAGTTATAACAATCCCTGTAAACATTTCTTTTTTGGATATTGCTCCACTTTGTAATGCCCTTTCGGGTCCTACCCTATCTTCATTATCAGTCCCCTTTACCCCATCTCCATAATCGTTGGCAAAATTTGATAAAATTTGTAAACATAGTGTTGTAGCTATGGCCAACCAAAATATAAGAGTTTCATAGAACCTTTCGGTGATATCAATTATCGATGTCTCAAAATTTTCATGTACATACCTTAAAGAATCTTGCCCCAATGCAGAACCAATAATAATTCCTGAAATCGACAATGGTAACGTTCTTAATCTAGCAGCAGATATCCAAGCTTTAAATTTAGTCATACATAAACAATTTGTCTTCAAAGGAACAGTTTTTTATACAAAAACCAAACAAAATATGACATGATCTGCACCAACATTATTTCAAGAGAATGAAACTTAACTTATTTTAGAATTTGAATAAAAAAAAACACCAGCAAGACACTTGTCTTACTGATGTTCTTAAAATAAATACCTGAATTAATGGGGACCTTTATTCAGACACTCGAGATTATATATTGTACTATTCTACAATAATCTTGGTAGCATATGGAGTTCCATCAAAACTAGCTCCAATAATATAAAGTCCAGGAGTTAACTCTTTATCAATTAATACTGATAACACACTTGAAGTTCCTTTATTCTTTATTACACCAAACACTTTAACTCCTAATGGGCTAAAAATTTCTACTTTAACTACACCTGTTTTAGAAGAATTAAAATTTAGATTTAGCATATTACCTGTAAAAGGATTTGGAGTAGCAGTAAATGAGTTTGGTTTTACATTAGGACTTACAGTGATTGTTACTGTAGAGTTTGATGTAGTTCCATCATTATCTGTTACTACAGCTTTTAATGTATGATTACCAATTGTAGCATTATCAAATGTAATACTATATGGAGCAGAAATATCTTCTCCTAAAAGTATGGTTCCATCAAAAAACTCGACCTTAGTAACTGAGCCATCACTATCTGAAGCAATAGCATCGATTATTATTGAAGCACCTTCATCAAATTCTGCTCCATTGCTTGGAGAAGTAATATCAACTACAGGGGCTATATTTGGTTTTGAATTTACAGTTATATTTATGGTTGCCGATTCTGTAACAGCTCCTTCATTATCTGTAGCCTTTACTGTTAAGTTATGTACTCCCAAGGTGGCACCTCTCCAATCATAACTATATGGAGCAGTTGTATCTTCTCCTAGCTTTATAGCCCCGTCAAAAAACTCAACTTTAGTAATGGTACCATCACTATCACTTGCAGCAGCTTCAATGGTTATATCATTTTCTTCTTCAAATTCAGCATTATTTACTGGAGAAGTAATACTGACTGTAGGCGCAACATTAGATGTAGTACCATTTACAGTTATAGAGATCGTAGCTTCTGTAGTAGCTCCATCGTTATCAGTGGCTACCGCTTTTAATGTATGATCACCAACCGAAGCATTATTTAATGCCATACTATAAGGAGCAGAAGTATCTTCTCCTAAGCTAGTTGTTCCATCAAAAAATTCAACTTTAGTAACAGTACCATCACTATCTGATGCAGACGCTTCTATTGTAATCGAAGTACCTTCGTCAAACTGTGCTCCATCTGATGGAGAAGTAATACTTACTATTGGTGCCACATTTGGAGTACCATCTACAATAGCAATAGTATAATCTTCTGTTTCACCTAAATATGTATCCTCTCCACATGGTGTGATTTTACTTTCTGAACCATATCCTATACGAACTCTCATACGTACTGATGCTCCAGATATTGCCCCTGCTGGTACCGTTACATTCTCTGTATATGGACCTGCCCCTAGTTTAGAAAACACCTTTTCACCATCATCGTCAAAATCTTTATCATTATTCCAGTCAATCCATGCTCCAACTGCATTAAATGACCAACTAGAATTATTTATACCTATTGTTAGAGCCATTTCACTTTCCTTCTCTGCTGTTGTAGAAATATTAGTAAAGTCAACATATGCATTGTCTCCTGTAGTACTGTTATCAATATCTCCAAAAGATACATTAGTAATACTTAAACCTGTATCTTCATTAGTAGCTATACAATATTCGGGATCTACAATTACTACTTCATTTACCGTAATATTTACCGCAGACGATTCTGTTATTGCTCCTTCATCATCTGTCGCTTTAACAGTTATACTATGATCTCCTGCTGTTGCATTACTCCAAATAAAACTATATGGAGAAGTTGTATCTTCTCCTAATTTTGTAATCCCATCAAAGAATTCAACCTTAGCAACTGTACCATCACTATCTGTTGCAGAAGCTTCAATAGTAATATCATTTCCTTCATCAAATTCGGCTCCTTCTATAGGAGAAGTAATACTCGCTGTTGGTGCAACGTTTGAAGAACCACCTACAATATTAATAGTATAATCTTCTGTCTCTCCTAAATAAGTATCCTCTCCACATGGTGTGATTTTACTTTCTGAACCATATCCTATACGAACTCTCATACGTACTGATGCTCCAGATATTGCCCCTGCTGGTACCGTTACATTCTCTGTATATGGACCTGCCCCTAGTTTAGAAAACACCTTTTCACCATCATCGTCAAAATCTTTATCATTATTCCAGTCAATCCATGCTCCAACTGCATTAAATGACCAACTAGAATTATTTATACCTATTGTTAGAGCCATTTCACTTTCCTTCTCTGCTGTTGTAGAAATATTAGTAAAGTCAACATATGCATTGTCTCCTGTCGTACTGTTATCAATATCTCCAAAAGATACATTAGTAATATTTAGACCTGTATCTTCATTAGTAGCTATACAATATTCGGGATCTACAATTACTACTTCATTTACCGTAATATTTACTGCAGACGATTCTGTTATTGCTCCTTCATCATCTGTCGCTTTAACAGTTATACTATGATCTCCTGCTGTTGCATTACTCCAAGTAAAACTATATGGAGAAGTTGTATCTTCTCCTAATTTTGTAATCCCATCAAAGAATTCAACCTTAGCAACTGTACCGTCACTATCTGTTGCAGAAGCTTCAATAGTAATATCATTTCCTTCATCAAATTCGGCTCCTTCTATAGGAGAAGTAATACTCGCTGTTGGTGCAACGTTTGACGAACCATCTGCAATATTAATAGTATAATCTTCTGTCTCTCCTAAATAAGTATCCTCTCCACATGGTGTGATTTTACTTTCTGATCCATACCCTATACGAACTCTCATACGTACTGATGCTCCAGATACTGCCCCTGCTGGTACTGTTACATTCTCTGTATATGGACCTGCCCCTAGTTTAGAAAACACCTTTTCACCATCATCGTCAAAATCTTTATCATTATTCCAGTCAATCCATGCTCCAACTGCATTAAATGACCAACTAGAATTATTTATGCCTATTGTTAAAGCTATTTGACTTCCTTTTTCTGCTGTTGTAGAAATATTAGTAAAGTCAACATATGCATTGTCTCCTGTAGTACTGTTATCAATATCTCCAAAAGATACATTAGTAATATTTAGACCTGTATCTTCATTAGTAGCTATACAATATTCGGGATCTACAATTACTACTTCATTTACCGTAATATTTACTGCAGACGATTCTGTTATTGCTCCTTCATCATCTGTCGCTTTAACAGTTATACTATGATCTCCTGCTGTTGCATTACTCCAAGTAAAACTATATGGAGAAGTTGTATCTTCTCCTAATTTTGTTACCCCATCAAAAAATTCAACCTTAGCAACTGTACCGTCACTATCTGTTGCAGAAGCTTCAATAGTAATATCATTTCCTTCATCAAATTCGGCTCCTTCTACAGGAGAAGTAATACTTGCTGTTGGTGCAACGTTTGACGAACCATCTACAATATTAATAGTATAATCTTCCGTCTCTCCTAAATAAGTATCCTCTCCACATGGTGTAATTTTACTTTCTGATCCATACCCTATACGAACTCTCATACGTACTGATGTACCTGATACAGCTTCTCCCGCTACCGCTACAGCTGTACTGTAAGGGCCTCCACCATATTTAGAAAATACTTTTTCTCCATCGTCATCAAAATCTTTATCATTATTCCAGTCAATCCAAGCTCCAACCGCATTTCCTGACCAGCTAGAGTTATTTATATCTATAGTTAATGCCATTTGGCTTCCTATTGCAACATTTCCAGAAATATTAGTAAAGTCAATATATGCATTGTCTCCAGTTGTACTATTATCAATACCCGCAAAAGTTACATTAGTAATATTTAGACCTGTATCTTCATTAGTAGCGACACAATAGGTACACTCCTGACAAGAGGGTCCCCCACAATCTACATTAGTTTCTTCTCCATTTTGGATTCCATCATCACATGTTGGAGGCGGAAGCTCTCCTGTTTCAATTGGGGTATCAATAATTCTATTTAAGGCATAGTCAAGTATTTCAACAGATTCCCCATTTGCTGCTACTTTAATTTTTATCCATACATAATGTCTAAAACTACCGATAGCGTATTGAAAACCTAAATATCCTTCTTTCCCGGCCCATGTCGTATAATCTTTATCATAAACAATAATGTCATCACCTAAATCTATTGGAAATGTTAAACCTGCATTTTCATCTAACATAACACCAGCTCCTAATAATTTTGCATTATTTGTATTAGCACCATCCGCCATAAACTTTGGTGAGTATTTAACGCTTTGTCCAAAAGACTTTCCATTAACTACAATACGCCCTTCTGGAATAGCTTTTGTATAATCTACCTTATATTCAAATTTGATACCTCCAACAACAGTGTAACTATTTGTATTACTATCCACAGTTTTATTTACAGATCTTACAATATAACCTTCTTTATTTGTGTAAAACTGAAACTGATATTGATTTGTTAACGAAGGACCAATATTAGTTGTATTTGTAAATGCAGAAGCTTTTAATGTAATTTCAGTATTTACCCTACCAGCATCTGGATTAGTATATGCTCCACCTAAATTAAACTGTAATTTCCTGCCATTATTAACAGCTTCGACAGATGTTATAGCAAGACCAGCTGGTAAATTTGTTACTGTATAATCTGAAGGGCTTAAGGTACTTTTGAATGTATTTCCTCTAACAAAGAAGTTCATTGATTTTGTATATAAAGTACCATCATTAGCTCTGGCTTCTTCCATAAAAAATAAGTCTCTCACCATCCATGAATCCCTTTCGTAAAAACCTTTACCACATGTTATTGGTTCATCAGGATTTGCCCCATAAGCAAGATCTGTTAATCTAACCGCCATTTTATCATATTCAGTTTTAAATAGTGTAAAACCAATCCATTGATAAAAAGTACGACCACCATACTGAAGATAGGTTCCAAAGTATAAATCTTTATTCAAGTAGTTTGCTATATCGGCTTGATTTTGGGATATAACACGTTTCCATCCTTTTTCTGCAGAAGCATCTGCATTAGAAACACTCCAATTAGAGTTTTGATCAACTACATCTCCAAATTGTAATACAGAAACTTGATCAACTCCAGGGTCGTTGCCATTATTATCTAGAACAATTCCAGTAGCACTCGATGGAGTCGCTAATCTTACAAAAAGTTGATCACTTTCAAACTTAAACTCAATAATCGAATTTCCATAGGACAATTTTGTTCTTCTTCTTTCATAAAACCCATATTTTTCACCATAAGAATTATTATAAAGTAACTCATAATCTAATGGAGACCAAGGAGATCCTATTTTACCTCTAAATGCAACTGAAAATACAATATTAGTAGCATTATCAATACTTGAAGTCATTGCATTATTAAATGCAGCATTGTTAAAATCAAGTGTTAAATTGGTTATTGAATTAGATGTTTCATGTTGAGTCGCACTACCATTAAGCCTAAACTCTGCGGTTGTCGCATCAATTACTTTTATTTCTGCACTTAATCCTGCTGGAACATTTGTTGTTTGAAAATGAGTACTTGTAAGTGTTTGCCCAACTAGATTCGAATCAAAAGAAACATTTTCTAAATATATATTTGCTTTATTTTCTATTTCTCCTGTTTCAACATCTCTAACCTCTCTAAAAATATTTGTCTTACTACCAAATTCACTAGAAACAATCAATCTTGCATCTGAAGGATTTGAAGTGTATAATGTTTCATTAAGATTTGCTGTTGTTACTATATTATTTCTACCTGCTACAGAGCTATTTAAAGAACCGATCATTACGTCTTTTTGCCCGTTAGTAAACATGCTTGTACATGGTGTATAGTTCATAAAATCATGAACATTCGTTTCTACACCACAAGAAGCAAATGTATAGGTGCAATTCTCAAAATCCTTTCCTTTATATTGTTGTCCTACTGTATTAGGTGTATCTGCAATACCATCATCTATATTACAGTTAGAAGGTTTTCCGCTTGCAGTTCCTCTTCCCCAAGAATGATTTAATCCTAACCAGTGCCCAAATTCGTGAACAAAAACATGTCGATATGCTTGATAATCCAAAGTAGCACCATTTACACTATCTCCAGCAACCCAATATGACATGGTAATACCTGTATAGGTACCATTGTCTGTTAATCCGTTATCAGATGCCGGTCCAAAAGCGTAGGCAGATCCTCCACTTGGTTTATCTCCATCTGTAAAGAAATAGGTACTTTGACCGTTGACAATCCAAATATTTAAATATTTGTTCGTTGGCCATTTTGTATTACGCTTAAAAGATGCAGCGTTGTTTTGATGAGTTGAATATGTGCCCGGATTAACATCATATGTAACTCCAGTTGTTGGGTTTCCATTAGGGTCTTTTTGTGCCAAAACCAGTCTAATTCCAACATGAGACTCATCCGTTTTAAACTGATCTTGTATAGATCCTCTAAATTCTGATAATCCATTTAAATCCTCATTAGCAATTTTTAAAACCTTTTTTGCCTGTGCTAATGTTAAAATGTTTTTTTGATCTCCATCATGAATTACATGAAATACAACAGGTATAGTATATTCTGGATTTATTGTGTAGTTAGGATCTACATCTGGGTCAATTGGAATTACTAAACTAGCGGATTTTGAAAGATTATTTGCCGATCTTGAAACGGTACGTGAAGCAATAATATGGTGATTTACCTGTGCTTGTAAAATAGCCTCCCTAAGACGCAAGTCTTCTTTTTCAGAAGGATTCATAGCATCTTCAAGTAAACGTTCTTGTAAAGTCGTATGACAAAACTCTCCTTCCAATATTTTTTTCTCACTTGCACTAAGCTTTTCTTGTGCAAATGAAATATTACATACCAAAATGGTCATTAGACCTAAGTAACATAACATTTTTCTACTCTCGCCCTTAAATAACGAAAAATTAAATGATAATTTTCCTGTTAAGATCCTTAACAGGCCATCATCATTTGCTTTAAGATTCAAGTAATTATTCTTTTCACTCATTTTTAAAATAAAATATTTAACTAAAATTACATAAGGGACTTTCCCTTCTGTAAAACCTACTAGTACCTACTAGTTTTGAAAAAGCAGTAGCAAATCAATTAAGTACACCAATTGTATTCTTAATTCACAAACTAGAATTATCTCTTTTAAACTACTTAAAGAGATAAAAAATTAGAATTCAGTAGAGACTTTAATTTAAACAAGAAACGATTGGTATACTTTTCCAAATTTGAATTTAGTATCAAAAAAAATCTTTGTTGGGAGGATGTATTTTGACAATTAGTGTAAAAATGATTCATTCGTTTATGTTAAATTTATGTGATTATCTGTCAAAATTATTGTTAATAAAAGAAAATACACCATGTTATATTACCTAAACGTGATACTATATTTATTTTTAGAAAGTATTTATACCTTAAATTATTGTTTAGTATCCTATTAAAATATTCTTATGCATGTAGGAAAACTATCATGACGAGAACTTTACTATTTTATTTTAAGGAGCAGTTTGTTCTATTACCTCTTATTCTATATTAATATTATTAATCAAATCCACATTATGTATAAATAAAAAAACATCAATAAAACATATGTTTTATTGATGTTTTTTAAAATAAATACTCTTTATGAACCTGAATTAAGGGGGCTTTATCAGGAACTATCGATTATTTATAATGGTTACTCTACTACAATTTTAGTAGAATAAGCAGTTCCATTAATTTGAGCTTGTACAACATAAAGGCCTGGTGCTAATTCTCTATTAACATCTATAGCTAATACACTATTAGAACTTTTATCCTCTACAGCATCAAGTATTTTAATACCAAGGGTATTAAATATTTGAACCTTTACAGTCCCACTTTCTGAAGAATTGAAATTTAAACTCAGCTTATTCCCATTAAATGGATTTGGAGAAGCAACAAGAGATCCTGAGCTCTTTTGAGATAAATCCAATGCTGATTTAGTGTCTGAAATATTAATCACATAGTCTTCTACTTCTCCATAAGTCGAAGCACCGCAAGGAACATTATATTGAGCATAGTAAGCAACTCTTACTCGCATAGCAATACTACCTAATGCCGCATCTTGAGGAACAGTAATACTAACATTCCCTTGTAATCCAGTTGTTTTGGTAAGTTTGTTATATTCTCCTGCATCCTCAAAATCTCCATCTTTATTCCAGTCGAACCAAGCATACACTTCATCATCAACTCCTTGTCTGTATCCTAAAATAGTTACAGAAAGGTTATGACTACTACCTCTAGGAACATTACCAACTATTGATGTAAAATTTTCGTACCCCGAAGTTGATCTAACTGGAGAACTATTGTTAATATTTGCAAAAGTTACATTCGTTATCGCTTCAACTCCTTGACCTCCGTTAGCAGTACAGTAGTTTGGTAACGTTACATCTATTTCATTAACCGTAACGGTTATTGTAGTTTCAGCAGTTGCCCCATCATTATCGGTAGCAATTACTCTTAATGTATGATTACCTACTATTGCATTGGTTAACTCCATACTATAAGGAGCAGAAGTATCCTCTCCTATACTTGTGTTTCCATCAAAGAATGCGACTTTTGCAACTGAGCCATCACTATCAGAAGCATTAGCCTCTATTGTAATAATATTGCCAGCATCGAATTGTGCATTTGCCACAGGAGAAGTGATATTTACTGTTGGTGCAACATTTGTAATTTCATTCACTGTTATAGTTACTGATGCTTCAGAAGTAGCTCCTTTATCATCTGTAGCTATTGCTTTTATAATATGGCTACCAACAGTAGCGTTATTAAGCACAACACTATAAGGAGCAGAAGCATCTTCTCCTAAGCTAGTTGTACCATCAAAGAATGCTACTTTAGAAACTGTACCATCACTGTCAGTTGCAGAAGCTTGAACAGTAATCGCATTTCCTGCATTAAACTGACTTCCCCCAACTGGTGATGTAATATTCACTGTAGGTGCAACATTTACTGGTGCTCCATTTTCAACTACTACTGTATAGTCTTCTACTTCTCCAATATATGTATCTACTCCACATGCTGTGATTTTAGATTCAGAACCATAACCTATCCTTACTCTCATACGTAATGAAGTATTTAAAACAACTCCAACAGGAGGTGTTACATTACTCGTGTATGATCCTGCACCTAATTTAGAATATACCTTCTCACCTTGATCTGTAAAGTCTCCATTATTGTTCCAGTCAATCCAAACTCCAACAGCATTAAATGTCCAGTGATTGTTGTTCGCTGTTACTTCAAGAGGTGTTGATTGGCCCATATTTAGAACAGTGGATATACCCGTGTAATTAGAATAAGATGTATGTACGCTACTATTATTGATATTACCAAAAGCGACTTTAGTAATATGTAGAAGACCATTAGCGGTAGATGCACTACATGGGTCTGTTCCTATAATTCTTTCATTTATTGTAATTGAAACAAAAGAGGATTCTGTTACTGCTGCATCATTATCTGTTGCTTTTACAGTTAAACTGTGATTACCAATAGTCGCGCCATTCCAGGTAAAGCTATATGGAGCCGTTGTATCTTCTCCTAATTTAGTAATTCCGTTAAAAAATTCTACTTTAGAAATTGTACCATCACTATCGGTTGCTGAAGCTTGGATAGTAATCGAATTTCCTTGCTGAAATTGCGCATTTGCAGATGGTGAAGTAATATTAGCCGTAGGAGCAACATTTGGTGTTGCACTTACTGTAATTGCTACAGCAGAAGATTCTGTTACTGCTGCATCATTATCTGTTGCTTTAATAATTAAATTATGATTACCAACCGTTGCATTGTTCCATACAAAACTATATGGAGCCGTTGTATCCTCACCTAATTTAGTAATTCCGTTAAAAAATTCTACTTTAGAAATTGTACCATCACTATCGGTTGCTGAAGCTTGGATAGTAATCGAATTTCCTTGCAGAAATTGCACATTTGCAGATGGAGAAGTAATATTAGCTATAGGAGCAACATTTGGTGTTGCACTTACTGTAATTGCTACAGCAGAAGATTCTGTTACTGCTGCTTCGTTATCTGTTGCTTTAATAGTTAAATTATGACTACCAACAGTTGCATTGTTCCAAGTAAAACTATAGGGAGCCGTTGTATCTTCTCCTAATTTAGTAGTACCATTAAAGAATTCTACTTTGGTAATTGTACCATCACTATCTGATGCAGAAGCTTGGATAGTAATCGAATTTCCTTGCTGAAATTGTGCATTTGCAGATGGAGAAGTAATATTAGCTATAGGAGCAACATTTGGTGTTGCACTTACTATAATTGCTACAGCAGAAGATTCTGTTACTGCTGTATCATTATCTGTTGCTTTAACCGTTAAATTATGATTTCCCGTTGAAACACCATTCCAAATAAAACTATATGGAGCCGTTGTATCTTCTCCTATTTTGGTAGCTCCATTAAAGAATTCTACTTTTGAAACCGTACCATCACTATCGGTAGCGGTAGCCTCAATAGTAATTGCATTCCCTTCTTGAAACTGAGTATTTACCACTGGAGAAGTAATTCTGGCCGTAGGAGCAATATTTGGGATTGCATTTACTGTGATTGTTACTGCAGTAGAACCGGTAACAGTACCTTCATTATCCGTTGCTTTTACAGTTAAACTATGGTTTCCTGCTGTTGCATTATTCCACTCATAAGAATAAGGAGCTGTTGTGTCTTCTCCTAATTTGGTATTACCAGTAAAGAATTCTACTTTAGAAATCGAACCATCACTATCTGCTGCAGAAGCTTCAATAGTAATAGCATTACCTACTTGAAACTGAGCATTTCCTGCTGGACTCGTTATACTAGTTGTAGGAGCAACATTTGGTGTACCTCCTATATTAATAGTATAATCTTCTACCTCTCCTATTCCTGCATCCACTCCACAAGGAGTTGTTGTTTTATTATCACCATATGCCAATCGCACTCTCATACGAACTGTTGCTCCTGATTTTGCATTAGCTGGTACAGTAACTACGGTGTTATAAGGTCTTTCTCCAATTTTTGTAAAGATTTTCTCTCCTTCATCATCAAAATCCTTATCATTATTCCAATCAATCCAAACAGCTAAGTTATTAGGACTCCAAGAATTATTTGTATCTAAAGTTAAAGGTATTTGACTTCCCTTTTCAACAGTTGTAGAAAAATTGGTATAATCAACATATGCATTATTACCTGTTGTTGAATTATTAATGTTTCCAAAAGTTACTTGAGTGATATTTAATGTAGTTCCACCACCGGCAGCAGTACAATATTGACACTCTTGACATTCAGACCCACCACAATCAATATTAACTTCATCACCATTTTGAATTCCATCATCACATGTTGGAGGAGGAAGTTCTCCTGTCATTATTGGTGTATCAATGATTCTATTTAAAGCGTAGTCCAGTATTTCTAAAGATTCTCCATTTGCAGCTACTTTAATTCTAATCCATAAATAATGTCTAAAACTACCAATAGCATACTGAAATCCTAAATAGCCTTCTTTTCCAGCCCATTTAGTATAATCTTTACTATAAACAACAATATCATCTCCTAAATCTATAGGGAATGTCATACCTGTATTTTCGTCTAACATTACACCAGCTCCTAACAGTTTTGCATTATTAGTTCCTGCAGCATCTGCCATAAATCTTGGAGAATATTTAACACTTTGACCAAAAGACTTACCATTTGCAATAATACGTCCTTCGGGAATAGCTTTGGTATAATCAACTTTATATTCAAACTTGATACCACCAACCACCGTATAACTATCGGTATTACTATCTATTGTTTTATTCACAGATTTTACACTATATCCTTCTTTATTTGTGTAAAACTGAAACTGATGTTCTTTTGTTAAAGATGGACCTACATTATTAGTATCTGTAAACGCAGAAGCTTTTAATGTGATATCTGTATTTACCCTACCAGCATCTGGATTGGTATATGTACCACCTAAATTAAACTGTAATTTTCTACCATTATTAACCGACTGTACAGAATTAATTGTAAGACCAGCTGGTAAATTTGTTACTGTATAATCAGAAGGACTTAAGGTACTTTTGAATGTATTTCCTCTAACAAAGAAGTTCATTGATTTTGTATATAAAGTACCATCATTAGCTCTGGCTTCTTCCATAAAAAACAAATCTCTTACCATCCATGAATCCCCTTCGTGGAAACCTTTACCGCAGGTAATTGCTTCATCAGGGTTTGCTCCATATGCAAGATCTGTTAATCTAACCGCCATTTTACCATATTCAGTTTTAAATAGCGTAAAACCAATCCATTGATAAAAAGTACGACCACCATACTTAAGGTAAGTTCCAAAATATAAATCTTTATTTAAATAGTTTGCAATGTCGGCTTGGTTTTGCGAGATTACACGCTTCCATCCTTTTTCTGCAGAAGCATCTGCATTAGAAACACTCCAATTAGAATTCGGGCTAACTACATCTCCATACTGTAATACCGAAACTTGATCAACACCAGGATTATTTCCATTGTTATCTAAAACAATTCCTGTTGCGCCTGATGGAGTAGCCAATCTTACAAAAAGCTGATCACTTTCAAATTTTAATTCTACAATAGAATTACCGTAGGTTAATTTAGTTCTTCTTCTTTCATAAAATCCATATTTTTCACCATAAGAATTATTATAAAGTAACTCATAATCTAACGGAGCCCAAGGAGATCCTATCTTCTCTCTAAATGCTACTGAAAATTCAATGTTAGTTGAGTTATCTATAGTAGAAGTTGTTGCATTGTTAAATGCCGCATTTCTAAAATTAAGTATAAGGTTGGTAATAGAGTTAGATATCTCATGCTGGGTTGCATTTCCATTAAGTCTAAACTCTGCGGTTGTCGCATCAATTACTTTTATTTCTGCACTTAATCCTGCTGGAACATTTGTTGTTTGAAAATGAGTACTTGTAAGTGTTTGTCCAACTAGGTTTGAAGCAAAAGAAACATTTTCTAAATAAATATTGGCTTTATTTTCTATTTTTCCGGTTTCTACATCTCTAACTTCTCTAAAAATATTTGATTTAGTACCAAACTCACTAGAAACAATTAATCTTGAAGTATTTGGGCTTGATGTATATAAAGTTGCATCAAGGTTTGCCTGAGTAATAATATTGTTTCTACCAGCAACTGTACTTTTTAACGAACCAATCATTACTTCTTTCTGTCCATTTGTAAACATACTTGTACACGGAGTATAGTTCATAAATTCATGAACATTAGTATCTTGACCACAAGAAGCAAACGTATAAGTACAATTATTAAATTCTTTTCCTTTATATTGCTGCCCAACAGTGTTAGGTGTATCCGCAATACCATCATCTAAATTACAATTAGAAGGTTTACCACTTGCTGTGCTTTTAGCCCAAGAGTGATTTAACCCTAACCAATGTCCAAATTCATGAACAAAAACATGTCTAAAGTTTTGATAATCTAAATTGTCTCCATTAACACTATCTCCTCCTACCCAATATGCCATTGTAATACCTGTATAGGTACCATTAGGTGTTAAACCATTATCTGATGCAGGTCCAAATGCGTAAGCAGAACCCCCTCCTGGTTTATCGTCATCGGTAAAGTAATAGGTTTGTTGACCGTTTACAACCCAAACATTTAAATATTTATTGGTTGGCCATTTTGTGCTACTTTTAAAAGATGCTGCGTTGTTTTGATGAGTTGAATATGTACCTGGGTTTACATCATAAGTAACTCCTGTTGTTGGGTTTCCACTAGGATCTTTTTGGGCCAACACCAATCTTATCCCAACATTAGATTCATCAGATTTGAACTGATCTTGTATAGTATTTCTAAACTCTGATAAACCATTTAGATCTTCATTTGCAATTTTTAAAACCTTTTTGGCCTGCGCTAATGACATTATATTATTTTCATCCCCATCATGAATAACATGAAATACAACAGGAATTGTGTATTCTGGATTTATAGTATAATTAGGATCAACATCAGGATCAAGTGGAACTACTAAGCTAGCTGCTTTTGCGCTATTTCTTGCAAACTTTGAAGTCGTACGAGAAGCAATTATATGTTGATTTACCTGCGCTCCTAGAATAGCTTCTCTCAGACGTAAATCTTCTATTTGAGAAGGTGTCATATTATCTTCAAGTAAACGCTGTTGTAAAACTTGATGACAAGGTTCTTTTTCTAATGCATTTTTTTCATTATCAGTAAGTTTTTCTTGCGCAAATGAAATACTACACATTAAAAGAGCTGCTATAAGACTAACATAGCATAATAGTTTTCTTCTTTCATTCGAAAATAAAGGTAAGGTCGCAACCCTTACCGTACCCCCATAATGTGATTTAGAACTCAAGTAATTTTTCTTTTGACTCATTTTTTAAAATAAAAATTTAAAATATTCATATAAGAGACTTTCTCCTATACTATATCCAGTATTAGTATGACTATACTAATAAAATATACAAGCAGCTCCTTTTTTAAGTACACCCTTTAAAAATGAGTATTCTTAAAAAACAAACTACAATTACCTCTTTTATAATTTAAAGAGGTAAAAACTCAGAATTCAGTTGAAATTTTAACTTAAACAAGAAATGACTATCATACTTATCCGTATTTGGATGCATTATCAAAAATTGGTTTGGGGGGATGATATTTTGATAATTTTTAAAGCAATTATTCATTAGTCAATGTTAAATTTGTGTGATTATTTGTCAAAACTATTGTTAATTATATGAATTAAACAATAGTATATTATCGAAGTCTAATAGTATATTAATTTAACCACTCTAATTGTTACCAAATAACCGGTATTTAATACCATTAAACTAAAAAGACATTTGTTTATACGGTTTTTCTTCTTGCGTTAAATAAAGAATCTATCGTTAAAAATTGGGACACACTGATAATATGACCTTTATATTTTAAGTATACATTTTTGACAAGAATTATCACACCTTTAATGTAGGTATAAAGGGTAAGATCTTACTTTTTTAAAGAAGTGCACTACTAATAAGGATAGTCCGATTGAATTTCTTGCACTCGTAGAGAATTAAGTGTTATAAAGTTTGAAATATCGCCGGAATTTATCTATTACATCACATACAAAACAAAAAGGCTACCATTTTTGGTAGCCTTTCTTTATAATTAATATGAGAGTTTTCAATTATTGTTTCATAATTCTAATAACTTGACTACTCGTACTTGTTTCAATTTTCATAAAATAACTTCCTGAGTGTTTTATTTTATTACTTAAAATAATTTGACCAGGGTTACTTGTATATTCTTGTTCAACTAGCATTTTTCCGGTTACATCATAAACTTTAAGAGTAATAATATCTCCTTCTATTTCTGTAACATCTACTCTTACAGTATTCACAAAAGGATTTGGAAAAACAATTAAATTAGCTTCTTCAAAAGTTACAGATTTCCCTGTAGATCTCGTAGTAACTAAGCCTTGTCCAGCAGTAGTATTATATGCATAATCTAGTATTGTATATGACAATCCGTCTGCCGCTACAGTAGCATAAAACCATCCATAATGGGTAGCTCCATTAATCTTGAAACTAAATCCAATATATCCTGAATTACCATTCCATGCAGTATGTGTAGAAGAAGCAATAATAAAACTATTTGAGTTCGACGTAAAGTTACTAGAAGGTCCTACCTCTACTCCTTCAGCAATCATTGTTGCATTTGCCGTTGCTCCTTCGGTAACAAAATCTTTTCCATAATTAACTAATCTTAATGTATTACTAGAAAACCATGCTCCGAAACCATCATCATCTCCAACTTCAATTCTAAAGAAGTTCCAAGTACTTGATGAATTTGTAGTTTCATCAGCCATATCAACATATACAACCGTACCACTATTCGAACATGGAGTACAAGAAGTACCTCCACAATCCACACCAGTTTCATCTCCATTCTGAATGTTATCAGAACATGTAGGGGCTACCGTACAAGGAGTACAAGAAGTACCTCCACAATCTACACCAGTTTCATCTCCATTTTGAATATTATCAGAACATGTAGGAGTAGGTGTTGTTCCTCCAGATATTACCACAGTGTAGTCTTCTACTTCATCTCCTTCAGTAACTCCACAAGGTGATGGGTTACTCCACCATCTATATCTTACACGTAGTCTAGTTGCTCCATCTTGAGCATCATTAGGCACTACAACAGTTGCAGTACCAGATCCTACACCTTTTGGTTTCATTAGAACTTCTTCTCCTGCATCTTCAAAATCTCCATCTTGATTCCAATCAATCCAACCACCAACAACATTAGAGCTCCAACCTGAGCTTATATTTCCTGGAATAACTGTTAGAGTAACTGATTGACCTTTGGTAACATTAGTACTTTGAGATCTAAAATCTGAGTAAGCACTATTTTGACTCGTATTTAAAATCGAACCAAAACTCACTTCTGCAATATAGTTAGAAGCTTGTTGACCAGCCTCACAGTATGTAACTGTTGTTTGACATGGAGTACAAGAAGTACCACCACAATCTACACCAGTTTCATCTCCATTCTGAATATTATCAGAACATGTAGGGGTTACTGTACAAGGAGTACAAGAAGTACCACCACAATCTACACCAGTTTCATCTCCATTCTGAATGTTGTCTGAACATGTAGGGGTTGGAGTTGTCCCTCCTATAACTACTGTATAATCTTCTACTTCTCCTAAATAAGTATCTGCACCACAAGGTGTAATCTTATTCTCATTTCCATATCCTATACGTACTCTCATTCGTACTGATGCCGAAGTAGCTGTCGCTGGCACAACAACATTTGTAGTATACGTACCAGAACCATATTTAGAAAACACTTTTTCACCAGCATCTTCAAAATCTTTATCATTATTCCAATCAATCCATGCACCAACTGCATTTCCTGCCCAGCTATAGTTATTAATCCCAATTGTTAAAGCTACAGTAGCTCCTTTGGCAACTGTCGTAGAAATATTTGTATGATTAACATATGTATTATCTCCCGAAGTAGTGTTGTTAATATCCCCGAAAGTTACATTTGTGATATTTAATCCTGTTCCAGCATTTGAAGCATCACAGTACGCTGTTGATGTTTGACAAGGTGTACAAGAAGTACCACCACAATCTACACCAGTTTCATCTCCGTTTTGAATATTATCAGAACAAGTTGGAGATGGTGTAGTAGTATCTAAGTCTTTTTGACCAGCTTTAATAGATCCACTTGGTGTTGTATTATATGCATAGTCTAACAATTTATAAGATGTACCATCTGCAGCAACTTCAATTCTAAACCATCCATAATTTACTTCTCCAGGATACATTTGCATTTGAAAACCTATATATGCTGTTTTTCCATCCCAAACAGTATAATTAGCATCTCTAATAATATGAAGATCTGGATGCACACCACCATTAACCCAATTACTATTTTCTGAAATCAATTCATCTGCCTGAATTAATGTAGGATTCTTTGTTCCCGTTTCACATACTAACGCTCTTTTATACATTTCTAACTCAAGATCTCCATTATCATAAAATACTCCAGTCCAATTTTGGTTAACCCCTGCATAAATAGCAAATTTCTTCCAAGTATTAGTTGAGCTTGCCTCGTAATCATCATTATTTACATAAACAATCTTAAACGGATTATAGAATCTAAAATCGAACATTACTTTGTCAGAATTTAGACTCGCTGTTCCTCCTGTAATAGCAGCATTTTTGAACGTAATACTCTTACCTAATACATTATCGGCATAAGCATGATTCGCTACTTGTCCACTAAATCTAACATTAAGCTTAGTATTACTAACTACTGTAATTGCAGCAGAAAGACCTGCTGGTAAATCAGTTGTAAAGTGTGTTCCTTCTGTCATTGCACCAGAACTTAACGCAAATGTTGCGTCCTGTATTGAGATTTCGTAATCCTTATCAATGATACTACCATCATTAGCTCTTGATTCAAAAATTTCTCTAAATTTCATTGCTACAACACCTTGGGTAAGATTTACTCCGGTAGCAGTTAAGTTAGCCGCTTGCCATAATGGTTTTCTTGCAGCATGTTCTAAACCAACTTTCATTCTAGCAACCTGTCCTGCTGTAAACATTTTAGAACACCCTTGAGATGCTTCATATCCCATATAGTTCTCATAATTCACCAGATTACCACATTCTGTAGCACCCACTGTACATCCTAAATTATCAGGGTCAGTATCTTCTTTTGGTGTATCATCAACATAATCACCATTAGCATCATCACAACCAGTACCATTAAATGTATGATACAAATTCATAAAATGTCCAAATTCATGTGTAAACTGTGCAAATTCTGGGTTACTTGTATAGTTATCAAAAAGGTATTGACCATTATACACCATACGTGCTCTTTTTGCATCAGAATCTGCCGTATCAGGAAGCCATGCTATACCTGAATTTGTAGATTTTCCGTCATCTTTAAAATCAGCTTGGATATAAATATTCATATATTTATAGTTGTCCCAAGCATATTCTGCTACTTTACCAGCATAATATGATCCATTTAGACCGAAACCAGTTTGATCTTCATAAAATACTACACCAGATGTACTTGCACCGTTTGGATCAAGCTTTGCTAACTTAAAAGTTACATCTATTGACGACTTTATATCTTCGAATGCAGGATCTACCGTACTATAATCGGCATTTAGGCCCTGAAAATTCTCATTCACTATATCAATTGCGTGCTTAACTTTATCATAAGTCACGGTTTTGCCCCATTGCGTTTCACCAAATACGTGAACTACAACGGGTATTGTCCAAGAAGTCACCGAAGAACGGGAGCTTCTATTCGCCTTTACTTGAGCGGCAGTATATTGTTCAAATGCATCTCTTGCGGCTTTTGCAGCAGGATTATTATCAAAATACTCTTGTTGAGCTTCTCCTGACAAACATATTGGTTTATCCTGACTAAAAAGCATAGGAATATAACCACACAAGAGAAGTGTTAGAATAATCGTTTTTAATCTCATTGTTATTCAATTTGGGGTTAAAAAGTAAAAATGTAGTCCTGACACAGGTTATTCTACACAGCATCATCAATGAACCTATATCAATCTATAATGAAGTTTCGGGGTCTTTTAAAATTCGAGTTAAACTGTTAGGTTATTCGAATAATTTGGAAAGCCGTCTGATTTGAACTTCTGAAATCAGATCTAACTTTTTTGGAGTTAGGTAATTTTTCCTTTCACTTGTGATTGTTTAGATATTAATTAAAACTTAAAAGGACTTTCCTCCTAAGTGATTAATTTTATCAATGATTTTTTGATAGATTGATTTTGAAATAAATCCAACACAAGAATCGATCATTTCAGTCACTTTACTCAATTGAGCCAACTAACTAAAATGTTAAATTCTTACAAAATAATTACTCAACAAATCTATAAACCATATTAAAATTACGTTAATACCGTCAAATATATTTATATTATTTAAGTTTTATTGATACAATATTATCAATATAATAATCAAAAGTTAACATATCGCAACAAAACACTATATTAAACTATGCAGAAATGCATTTTGACGATACTAAAGTTTAAATTATATATTTTTGTAATAATTTAACAAACTTTTGAAAGATTTGGTCTACAAAAATAATTTAGAAAGACTACAGAAATTAAGACACCTATTGATATCCTTATAATTCTATACTTTACAATTTCATATTTTGAAGAAAGAACAACTTATACTTTTGATATCATAATCCACATTCTAAACTATTTGTTTTAGGTTGAAAACAAAACAAACGTATAGCATAGAATGACTAACTCGATATATATAGAATTCGTGTCTTATTTTTTTTTAAGAAAGGAAAAAAGCTGATTAGTCTAGTCTATATTTAATCCTTGTAATTATCATCCCAATTTTTGACTTTAGGATCTCCTAATTTACCTACAGACTTTGCTACCAACATAGAAACTGTTGCATCACCTGTAACATTTATGGTTGTTCTTAACATATCTAAAGGGCGATCAACGGCAAAAATAAGAGCTAAACCTATTGGCAATTTATCTGAAGGAAAACCTATAGCTTCCAAAACAATTACTAACATAACCATTCCTGCTCCAGGAACAGCTGCAGAACCTATTGACGCCAATAAAGCTGTTAGCACAATTGTAATTTGGTTACTAAAAGTCAATCCTTCTGGCCAAAGTACTTGCATTATAAAAACAGAGGCTACGGCTTGGTACAAACTAGTTCCATCCATATTTATAGTTGCTCCTACAGGTAAAACAAAACTAGACACTTCTTTATCAACTCCTATATGCTCTTCTACCCTTTCCATAGTCACAGGTAATGTGGCCGCACTTGAGCTTGTAGAAAAAGCAAGTAATTGTGCAGGGCTTATTTGTTTTAAAAACCACAATGGAGATTTTTTGGTTAACACAGCCACCAAAATGCAGTAAAAAACAATCATCAATGCCAAACCAAATATAACAACCCCAGCATATCTTAATAAGGCGAGTAAAATATCAGGATCATCAGACGTAACAACAACATTTGCCAATAATGCAAAAACCGCAAATGGCGCTGTTAACATTATTAAATCTACCATTTTTAGAACTACATCGTTAAGACTATCAAAAAACTTTTTTAAAGGTTCTGATTCCGATGGTTTGATTAATAACATACTTATTCCCAAAAAGATTGCGAAAAAGATAACCTGTAGCATCATTTTATTGTTACTCATTGCCTTAATAGCATTTTGAGGAACCATATCAACAACAAACTGTAAAGGGCCACTTTCTTTTTGTCTAGATGCTTCTGCTATACGTTCAGATATCTTTGCATTTCCGGCATACTCTGTTGTTAATTTTGCAATAGTTTCTTGAGTAATTCCATTTCCTGGTTTGAAAGTATTTACCAAAACTAACCCAATTGTAATTGCTATTACTGTAGTCAGTATATAGATAATAATAGTACGTCCGCCAATTTGTTTGAACTTAGAAATATCCTTTAAATCCGAAATCCCTTTAATAAGAGAAGCCAAAATAAGTGGTACAGCGATTAATTTTAAAAGATTTACGAAAATAGTCCCTAAAGGAGCAATCCAATCTCCTGTAAACCCTTTTCCCCAAGAAAATGAAGTCATTAAAAATCCGAATAATATCCCCAATACCATTCCGATCATAATTTGCCAATGTAGTGCTATTTTTTTCATGTATCTCTTTTAATTATTCATCAAACCGGCTCGAAGATATAAATAAAAAACGGTATAAAAATCATAAAATATCAAACAGTCTTTATCGAAGTTGCACATGCTTGAGCGCATTTTTCTCCATCAATTGCTGCAGAAATTATTCCCCCGGCATATCCCGCACCTTCTCCACAGGGATACAATCCTTTGATTTGAACATGCTCTAATGTTTTATAATCCCTAGGAATACGAACTGGAGATGAAGTTCTAGACTCTGGAGCATGAACTACAGCATCATTGGTTAGATATCCACGCATACTTTTTCCAAATTCCTTAAAACCATTTTGCAAAGTGTTATGAATAAATTTTGGAAAAACCATTTTCATATCCGCAGAGGTTAACCCTGGTTTATACGAAGTTTCAGGAAGATCAATTGAGGTTTTTCCATTAACCATATCTATTAATCTTTGTGCAGGAGCACGTTGTGTTTCTCCTCCAACACTCCACGCTTGTTGTTCTATACTCTTTTGAAAATACATTGCTGCCAAAGGTCCATACTTTGAGAACTCTTTAAAATCTTCATTCCTCAATTCTATTACAATACCACTATTTGCTGTAGGTTGATCTCTTTTTGAAGGAGACCATCCATTGGTTACAACTTCTCCTGGACTAGTTGCACATGGGGCAATTACACCTCCGGGACACATACAAAAAGAGTACATTCCTCTTCCTCCTACTTGTTTTACTATGCTATATGGTGATGGTGGTAAATATGGACTTCTAGTATCACAAGAATATTGAATTTTATCAATTAATTGCTGTGGGTGTTCAACACGTACTCCCAGAGCAAATGGTTTAGCTTCAATAGATATGTTCTTTTTATATAAAAGTTCAAAAACATCCCGTGCTGAATGACCTGTAGCCAAAATTACTTTATTAACGGCTATTACCGTTCCATCAAATAATCTCACCCCTTTGATTTCTGAATTTTTTATTAGTAAATCAACAACGCGACTTTCAAAAATAACTTTACCACCATGTTCTATGATTTTATTTCTAATTGCAGCAATAATTCCAGGTAACTTATTTGTTCCAATATGTGGATGTGCCTCTACAAGAATCTGATCCGTTGCTCCAAACGCAACCAATAATTCTAATATTCGATTTACGTCTCCTCTTTTTTTTGATCGCGTATAAAGTTTACCATCACTATATGTTCCTGCACCACCTTCTCCAAAACAATAGTTAGAGTCTTCGTTAACCAAGTGATCCCTATTTATCGCTTTAAGATCCCTTCGACGGGCTTGTACATCTTTGCCTCTTTCTAAAACAATGGGTTTATACCCTAACTCAATACATTTTAAAGCTGCAAAAAGACCTGCTGGTCCAGCACCAATAATAACAATTTCTGATGAGACATTTGAAACATCTGGGTATTCTGGCAATTTAATAGAGTGCTCTATAAATTTTTCATTCACAAACACCTTTACTTTTAAATTTACCTTAATGTTCTTTTGGCGAGCATCGATTGATTTCTTAAGAATTTGAATGTGTTCTATTTCATTTTTTGGAATATCATTATGATCTGCTACATTATCCCTGAGTAAATCTGGTTTTGCAGCAACTTCTGGAGAAACCTGGATGGTAAATTCGTATTGCAAGGTTACTTTTTATTTAGAATTGATGGCGAATATACAACATTCTTATGTTTCAAAATATCATCATAAAATTCCTTATTACTAGTTAAATTAACCTTTTATTAAGTATTAAGTTCCTATATTTGACTCCAACAAACCTAAAATTTACAATTATGAAAAAGCTTTTTTTAGTAGCAATTGCGGTAATCGGTTTTTCAGTATCCTCTCATGCCCAAGACATTAAATTTGGTTTTAAAGGTGGAGTTAATTTCTCAAAATATACAGGAAATGATTCTCTTAAAGATTTAGACGGAAGAACAGGTTATCATATCGGTGCTGTAGCTCAAGTAAGTTTGCTTGAAACTATTGCATTACAGCCAGAGATTTTATATTCAGCTCAAGGTATTAAAGACGTAGACATCGACTATGTAAATGTTCCTGTTTTACTTAAGTATAAATTTGCTAAGGTTTTGAGTATTGAGGCTGGACCTCAGTTTGGCTTTGTTGTTAACGAAGGTAATGATCTAGTAGATCCCGAAGGATTTGATTTTAGTGGAGCTGTAGGTGCTGGTGTAGAATTTGGATCATTTTTTGGCCAGCTAAGATATAATATTGGTTTTTCAGAGATTTATAAGGATGGAGATGCAAAAAATGCAAACTTCCAAATTTCTGTTGGGTATTATATTTTTTAGTAAAACCAACATAATAACATTAGGATAATTAAAAGGCAGAAGCTAAACTTCTGCCTTTTCTATTTATGTTTGAAAATTATACTCATCTCTTACATCTCCTAAAGAGTTTCATCTTTTAGATGATCGCTTATAATTTCTTGTATTTCTTTTAGATTTAGGCTTTCGACTATTTTTTTGATTAGCACTCGTTCGAGCATTATTAGAAGCTGTCATAGTGGGTTCAAATCCATCTACAATTTCACTTTTTAGCTGTTCTCCTATTAACTTTTCAATTCCTTTTACATAAGTCATTTCTTCTTGACTTACTAATGATATGGCTTCACCACTTGCTCCTGCCCTACCTGTTCTTCCTATTCTATGAACATAATCTTCTGATACATTGGGTAGTTCAAAGTTCACAACATGTGGTAGTAATGGTATATCCAACCCCCTAGCAGCTATGTCAGTTGCAACTAAAACTCTAACACTTCCATCTTTAAAACCTTTAAGAGCTTTTGTTCTAGCACCTTGACTCTTATTACCATGAATGGCGGCGGCCGTAATATCACTAGCAACCATTTTTTTGCTTAATCGATTGGCTCCGTGCTTTGTTCTTGTAAATACTAATACTTGTTTCCAGTTACCTTCCGAAATGAGTTTTATAATTAATTCGCTTTTTTTCTTTTGATCAACACGGTAAATTTTTTGATTAACTTTTTCTGCAGTAGTATTTTCGGGAGTAGCCTCTACACTTACTGGGTTTTTTAGAATCTTATTGGCTAATTTTTTAATCTCTTTTGAAAATGTTGCAGAAAAAAGTAGGTTTTGTCTTTTTATTGGAAGGACACTTAGAATTTTATTAAGATCTCTTTGAAAACCCATATCCAGCATACGATCTGCTTCATCCAAAACTAATATTTCTACAGTTTTTAAGGATAAAGCCTTTTGATTATGTAAATCCAATAATCGACCAGGTGTTGCTACTAGTATATCTACTCCATTTTTAAGTGCTCGTATTTGAGGGTTAGCATTAACTCCACCAAATATTACCATTGATCGCAAGTCTTCAAATTCGCTATATGCAATAACATTATCTTGTATTTGCGCAGCTAATTCTCTTGTTGGGGTTAATATCAGAGCTCGAATAGGCCTTCTCCTATATTTCTGACCATGCGATAAAATCTGCAATAGAGGCAGTGTAAAACCTGCAGTTTTACCCGTTCCTGTTTGTGCCGATGCAAGTACATCTTTCTTTTCTAAAATTGCTGGTATTGCTTTTTCTTGAATAAGTGAAGGTTTTGAATACCCCTTTTTATCAATAGCCTTAAGAAGGCTATCAGATAAACCTAGTTTTTTAAATGACATATATGTTATTTGAGAAACAACAATATATATGCGACATGCCATTTCTATAATAGCTGGCAAATGTACACTTAATTTTAATGATATCACTTTTAAAAACCATTGATCCTAGTGTTTAAATGATGAGAATAAGTTTTATACTACCAAAAACATTAAAAATTCGTTCTTCCCAAAACCTTCTTTCTCAAATCTTATAGTATATTTACACAATCAAAGAATTAATACAAGGAATGCAGTTTAAACACCCAGAATTTCTTTACGCTCTTTTTGCTCTCATTATCCCTATTTTGGTTCATTTATTTCAGCTAAGACGTTTTCAAAAAGTTGATTTCACGAATGTTCAGTTTCTAAAAACAGTTACTACACAAACAAGAAAAAGCTCTCAAATTAAAAAATGGCTTACACTACTTGCTCGTATGTTGGCTCTTGCAGGTATAATTATTGCTTTTGCTCAACCATTTCTTGCCAACGAGGATATTGTTGGAAAAAAAAGTAAAACTGCAATTTACCTTGATAATTCTTTTAGTATGCAGGCAAAAGGCTCTAGTGGACCTTTACTAAAAAGAGCTGTTCAAGAAATCCTAAATAAACTACCAGAAGAAGAGGTTTTTTCTCTTTTCACTAATACAGAAACATTTAAGGATGTTTCTAAAAAAGATATCCAAAACGATTTGTTGCAATTGGACTACTCATCAAACCAACTTTCTTATAGCTCTGTCGAGCTAAAAGCAAAAGAACTATTGGGTTCATCTTCAGAAACTATTAATCGTGTGATCATGATTTCTGATTTTCAACAAAAAGACGGTAATTTTGAGTTATCAAACCTAGATCAAACAAAAACTCATTTGGTTCAGTTAAAACCTGTTACAAGACAAAATATTGCTGTTGACAGTCTACATTTAGGATACAATACTGATAACGAATTAATATTAAATGTAATTCTTAGTAATACAGATACCAATGCAGAAAATACATCAATTGCTTTATATAATGACACTAACTTAATAGCTAAAACTGCTGTATCTATACCCAAAAACAATAAGGCAAAAGCTCAATTTCGACTTGATAAAAATGTAAAAATAAATGGTCGTGTAACAATTGAAGATCCTGCCATGACATTTGATAATTCAAGATATTTCACCATTAATACTCCAGAAAAAGTAAAAGTTATTGCCATAAACGAAGCCAAAGATGACTTTATAAAGAATATTTTCACTTCTGATGAGTTTCTCCTTCTAAGTAGTCCTTTGGATAAGTTAAATTATAACGACATTACAGATGCCAACCTCGTTGTTATTAATGAACTAAAGCAAATACCATTATCACTTATAAATGCATTAAAACCATTTATTGATCAAGGAGGAACAATTTGTTTTATACCTGCATTAGATGGGGATTTAACTTCTTATTTGCAATTGCTTAATCAAAACTCTACTTCTGATGTTTTGTTATCTCAAAATAAACAAGAAAAGAAAATTACTTCAATTCATTTTTCACATCCGTTGTATCGAGGGGTTTTTGACAAACAGGTAACCAATTTTCAGTATCCCAAGGTTCATACCTATTTTCAAACAAGCACAACCAATAATATCTTATCCTTTGAAGATAACAGTGCTTTTCTTTTTAAATCTAACAATACTTACATATTTACTTCGGCACTTAATAGAGAGAATTCTAACTTTAAAAATTCTCCTCTTATTGTTCCAACGCTTTATAACATCGGAAAACAGAGTTTACAACTTACCGATATCTCATATACTATAGGTAAAGTTAATTCTTATGATATTCCGATAACTTTGGGGCAAGATGGAGTTTTATCTCTGGTATCTGAATATGAAAACATAGTCCCTTTGCAACAAAGTTTTTCTACAAAAGTGCGAGTTACTACAGATGATGTACCTACGCGTGCAGGAATTTATAGTGTACAAAACAAGAAGCAAAACATTCAACATGTAAGCTATAATTACACCAATACAGAAAGTGATTTACAATACTATAGTCTAAAAACTAACGAAGCATATCAGGTTAATGAATCTGTTTCAGAATTATTCGATCAAATAAAAGAAGAGTCTAGTGTGAATGAACTTTGGAAATGGTTTGTTATTTTTGCGCTACTATTTTTACTGATTGAAATACTATTTCTAAAATTTCTTAAATGAATTTCTTACTAAAGGCCGCTACTGTAATTGACCCTACATCACCTTTTAATAATCAAACGGTTGATATATTAATTGAAAATGGAGTGATCACAGATATAAAAACCAAAATCACCGCTAATCAACAATTTGAAGAAATAGTTTTAGATAATTTACATGTATCCCAAGGATGGTTTGATAGCAGTGTAAGTTTTGGTGAACCGGGTTATGAAGAACGAGAAACTATTAGCCACGGACTATTGGTTGCTGGTAAAAGTGGTTTTACAAAAATTGCGGTGCAACCCAATACTTCTCCGATAACAGACAATAGCGCATCTATTGGTTTTTTAAATACCAAATCGCTGAATAATGCTGTATCAATGTTACCTATAGGAGCATTAACTACACAATCTAAAGGCATTGACATGGCCGAATTGTATGATATGCAACAAATGGGTGCTATTGCCTTTGGAGATTATAAAAAGTCCATAGAGAACCCGAACCTTTTAAAAATTGCATTATTGTATGCTCAAAATTTTGATGGACTTGTAATCTCTTATCCTCAAGATAATTCTATTGCAGGTAAAGGAATGGTTAATGAAGAAGAGCAAAGTACTCTACTTGGGTTAAAAGGTATTCCTGCACTTGCAGAGGAATTACAGATTTCTAGAGATCTGTTTTTATTGGAATATACCGGAGGTAAATTACATATTCCAACAATTACCACAGCAAAAGCAGTTGACTTAATTCGAAAGGCTAAAGAAAAAGGATTAAATATAAGTTGTAGTGTAACGGTTCATCATCTAACACTTACAGATGAAGAGTTAACAACTTTTGACACCAATTACAAGATACAACCTCCTTTAAGAACTAAAAAAGATGTAAATGCCATTATTGAAGGGGTTAAAGATGGAACAATAGATATGATCACTAGTGATCATCGTCCTATAGATATAGAAAATAAAAAGGTAGAATTTGATAATGCAAAATACGGTACTATTGGACTAGAAAATGCTTTTGGCTCTATAAATGCCCTGTTGGGTATTGAAAAATCAATAAGTATGCTAACCAATGGAAAATCAGTTTTTAACATAGAATCCCAACCAATCGATATTGGTAATACGGCAGATTTATCTCTATTTAATCCTGAAGGAAATACTATCTTTTCAAAAGAAAATATTTTATCTACATCTAAAAACAGTGCATTTTTAGGAAAAAACATAAAAGGTAAAGTATATGGCATTGTAACAAACAATCAAATACTTTTAAAATAAATCACTTTTCATATAATTCAATTATTATGCAATCAGATTATCCAAAACAAGGAAAAACAGCTGCCATAGTAGCTTATATTACTATAATAGGGACAATTATTGCTTTCTTCATGAATCAAGATAGCAAAAACCAATTTGCAAGTTTTCATATTCGCCAAGCATTAGGAATCAATATTAGTTTTTATCTTTTGGGAGCTCTAGTAAGTATTTTTGACTCATGGGCAATCTCATCTGCATTTTATATATTCATTCTTGTATTATGGGTATTTGGTTTAACAACCGCAATTCGTGAAGAGCAAAAAGCAGTTCCCTTTGTTGGACCTCAATTTCAAAAGTGGTTCAGCTTTATTAAATAAATTATCTTATTGTAAGACTTAAGCTATAAAAACAATGCAAACCAAAACTCTCTCCTTACATCATATTATTAAAGAGCCAACTATAAAAAAAGAAAAAACTCCAGTATTATTTATGTTTCATGGTTATGGTAGTGATGAAAATGATTTGTTTTCATTTGCTTCAGAATTACCAGAAGAACTATTCATTATTTCGGTGAGGGCTCCTTACCCAATGCAACCGCAAGGTAATGCATGGTATGCCATTTATTTTGATGCAGCTCAAGGAAAGTTTAATGATGATAAACAAGCCATAGAATCCAGAGACAAAATAGCGAATTTTATCGACGAGGCTGTACTAGAGTATAATCTTGACAAAAATAATGTTACAATACTTGGGTTTAGTCAAGGTACTATACTAAGCTATGCCGTTGCTCTATCTTATCCTGAAAAAGTAAAAAATGTAATTGCTTTAAGTGGGTATTTATATACTGATATTATAAAAGAAGGTTATAAAGAACATAACTTTTCAAACTTAAATATATATTGTTCTCATGGTAGTGTAGATCAAGTTATACCAGTTGATTGGGCTCGTAAAGCTCCAATTTTATTAGGAAACTTGGGTATTCAAACATCTTTGAATGAATTTCCTGTTGGACATGGAGTTGCTCCTCAAAACTTCTATCAGTTTAAAGAGTGGCTATTAAATCATATCTAGTAAGATTTTATAATATAAAACAAGAGGGCTTTCTATTTAAGAAAGTCCTCTTGTTTTTTATGTTATGCTTATCAAATAGTAAAAGAAGCAAATAACCTTTCCTGCTTTATAGTATCCAAATTAAGAATGTGTGTTTGTAATTTTTGATTTGGTTTGCCGTAATGTGTGTATATTCTTACTTTTATAACTCTAGGGTTCTTATTATCTATCTTATATTGTGGCACTATAATATTTAAATGCCATAAACCTTTATCCATATTCGACAAAGTAAAATCATTAGAGTTATAACCTTCTTTTAGCTCATTTTGTAAAATATTTTTAGCTTTTTCTTTAGTATGACTTATAACAGAAGATTGCTTTTTAGGGTTAATATACTGCATTTCATATTCGGTTTGAGGAGTACTACATTCAACCACAACTTTCATGTCATGTAATGTCTTATTAAAATATTCTGGAGCAATATTTTTTGTATTCCAAGATTGATTGCGCTTTGAAAGTAAATTTTTAAAATCATCTCTTATTTGATTGTATATACCATTCCATGATTCTACCTCTTCAAAACCATTCGTTGTAATCTTCTTAAACACATCAATAGCTTTTTGATATTCTTTATTAGAGACATAGCTATTTGCCAAATCCAAATACGCCTGAGACATTGTAGGAGCCAATTCGATTATTCGTTTATAAATAAATGGCATTTTTTCATAGATCTCATTTTTTTCATAATGATATGCCGCCACCTTTAATATTGGTAAGTTGTTTGGATATAATTCTATGAGATTTGATAATATTTCTTCTCCTTTTTCCTTTTCATTAACAGTGAAAAAATAGCTAGACGATGCTACAAAGTATTCTATATCACTTTTGTTATTTTTTAGCTTATCTATATAATACTGATATGCTGAATTTGAATCTGAAAAGCTTTTCAACATTTTGGTGTAATTAGAGTCTACATCATTCTGAACTTTTAAAACACCATCAAAAATTTTATACGGTACTTTAACCTTCTCTTTTGTATTACTATTTTCTGTATTACTTTCCGTAAAATCATTATTGGTGGTAATCAAAATAACGCCTCGTTGTCCAATTGATCCATAACGATTTGTTGCTGCAAGCCCTTTTAATACTGTAACCCTTTTAATACGAGAAGGATTAATATCTATAACAACACCATCTGCCATCGGCGTACCATCAATAAAAATTGTAGGGTGGTTATCTCCTTCGATAATAGAACTTGCCCCTCCTCTTACTATAACATCTTTTGAAGAAAAACCTGTAATATCTAATGTCCTATCTGACCCGACATAGACCCCCGGAATTTTACCCTTTAACGAATGTTGTAAATTTACCGAATTGTCACTTTTTAAATCTCTAGCTTCGATCACACTAACATCATAACCCAACTTCTTTTTGTCCTTTGTAAATCCTCCTATATTTACTTGACCACCCATCTTTTCTTCAGTCTTCTTAATGACAACGGTCTCTAATTGATTAGTTAAATCAGAAAATTCAATATTTATAATCTTTTCTTCTCCAACAATAACTTCTTTCCCTTTCTTACCAACATAGTTGAACGTTAATACATCACCTGGGTTTGCTTCTAGTTTATAACTTCCATCTTCTAAACTTAAAGTAATCTTTTCTTTATCTTTTACAGAAACAACAACATCTTTTAAAGGAAAACCATTGTTATCAATAACATTACCAAGTATGTAATTTTTATCTTTTATGGTATTCTCTACAAATTGTAATCTGGGCAAAGTCTTTCTAGATTTTATAGCTTGCACTCCTATATTCACATCTGACAATTCCAACAAATCAACAAAATATCCTCTATTATAGTAAGCAGTTTCGTGTAAAAACTTTTTGTTACTATTTTTATTACTATTAATAGTTATAATAGGTGGACTATATAAATAAGGTTCCAAATTCCCTAAGTTTCCTTCTCCGTCGGTAAATAATAAAAGGTTATCACAAGCTACTTCGCTATTAACTAAACTAAAATCAGAGGCTCCATTATAAATCACTTTCTGTAACTCTTGCTTTAAAACTTGCCAATTGCTCGAAACAACTTCATAGTTAAATTTTGAAACGACTCTAGTATTAAAAACAACTAATTTGACACTTGTATTTGGATATGTTTTAAAATAACTATCGAGAAATTCGAACTCTTTGGTTTTATTCCTATCCTGCTGAGATAATGAAGCATCCCAATATATAACTACAGAATGTTTATTAATATCTTCTGAAGCATTTATATTATTAAAAGAAAAAACAGCAATTACTATGAGTAATGTTAAAAGAAGCTTTTGTTTCATAATGGTAGATGAGTTTGAGTTCGTTTCCTATACTTTTAAGAAGACAAAAGAACATCTTAAAACGTATTCTATTGCCAGTACAACAGTTATCAAATATAAACAAGTGTATAACTATATAAGTTCAAAATCATCAAGTTCTTGAAGATTTCTAACTTATTTCTTATGCAAACATTTCAAAAATAAATACATCATCAATTAACCTAATATAATAAAACAAAAAGTAATAACCTAAAAACACATATCTTTCAAAATGTTTTAGAAAGAATACACCACTACAATACTAAATTAATTACTTAATCTTTGGGGTATAAGAATGATTTTTCTACTTGAAAATCAACAACACCTCCTTCTTTGACTTCATACGAAATAAAAAGTTCTCCCCAATATACTCCATCTGTAAAATCGGCAATAATCCACTTATGATTAAGTAATCTTACTTTATTTACACTCATATTGCCTTCCATTCCAACAAAGGGGATGATTGGGTTATCCTTTCCTGCTTTGTTTTGACTTATAATTTGATCACTTATAGTTAAGGATAATCGATTAGAATCATACCCCATTTCTTCAAAGTAACTTAAAGCGTCTTCATTACTCTCTAGCGAAAAATAGTTTAGATTCATGTTTGCAATATGTAATGAATCAATCGTACTATCTTTTGTTTTAATTTTAGTTTTTAAATTTTCAATTTTAGCATCATAAGATTCTTTCGCCTTTTTGGCATTCATAAATTGAAAAAGAATAAATAATGCGGCAAATATAAACAGGTATAAAAAAATCTTACTTCTCATATTTTTATATAGTAATTGTTAAATTATCATAAGCTAAGAACACATTTTTTGGAAGTAATTTTTCAACTTCATTATGAAAGCCTAACATATGGCTTATATGTGTTAAATATGCCTTATCGGGTTGTATTTCTTCAATAAAATCAAGGGCTTCTTCTAGATTAAAATGAGAATGATGTGGTTCAATCCTTAATGCACTTATCACCAAAACTTTGAGTCCTTTTAATTTTAATTTTTCGTTTTTTTCAACAGTTTTAACATCTGTAAGGTATGCAAAGTCTCTAAATCGATATCCAAAAACTTGTAATCGATTGTGAAGCATATTAATAGGTGTTACCTTAATATCTCCAAGTAAAAATGACTCGTTTATTATTTCATTCTCGAGTACACTTGGTGCTCCAGGGTATTTATTTTCTGACGAAAAAATATAATCAAACCTTATTCTTAACGCATCCAATACTCTTTTGTGTGCAAAAATTGGAATATCACCTTGTCTAAAGAAAAAAGGCCTAATATCATCTAAACCCATGGTATGGTCTGCATGTTCATGAGTAAAAACAATACCATCAATTTTGGATATATTATTTACCAGCATTTGTTGTCTAAAATCAGGACCACAATCTACTACATAATTATAATCATTCCAGGAAATTAAAATGGAAACACGTAATCTTTTGTCTCTAGCATCCTTACTTAAACAAACCGGATGATCACTTCCAATAACTGGAATTCCTTGAGAGGTACCTGTACCTAAAAATGTAATTTCTAAACTCATATTCTGACACAAATTTACTTATATTTTTTGTGTCAAAAATCATATCTACACTATAAATATGTTGAGTAATTGAAAAAGAATATAAATTCACATACAAACTTTTTTAATAGTTATGGTATTGTTACCTTTACAACAAACAAAAAAAGCCCTTTTTACTATGCCTATTAAGATCATGGGGGATAAAGAATTTGAATCTGTCCCTTCTATAAAGAGCAAAGCCTTACGTATTAATCTTAATGCAAATATCTATGGTACTTTTGCAGAGATTGGAGCTGGTCAAGAGACCGTTCGTAACTTTTTTAGAGCGGGTGGAGCTTCGGGTACAATTGCAAAAGCAATGAGTGCTTATGATAAAGATTTTAGTGATGCTATCTACGGAATAGAAGACGATAAACGTTATGTTACTGAAGCAAGATTAAAAAAAATGCTTCGACATGAAGTTCAACTTGTTGAAGAACGAATTTCTAGAGATAAACACCCGAATAAATTGTTTTTTAGTTACGCCAATACAGTAGCTACAATAGATTTCGCTAAAAAATACAAAGGACATGGTTGGGTAGGAATACGCTACCAAACTACTCCTGAGGAAGATTATAATGAAATTTTGCTACATATTCGTTTTCATGAGAATGACGCCAAATTACAACAAATGACACTCGGTATTTTAGGTGTTAATCTTATCTATGGCGCATATTATAAATATGATAATCCTAAAAAACTTTTAAGATATCTATATGATCATTTGGATAAAGATCAAATAGAAATTGATACCGTTAATTTTTCTGGGCCAAGATTTACCAAAGTAGATAACCGCTTAATGAGTTTACAATTGGTAAAAAATGGAATGACAGATGCCGTAATGTTTGGTCCCGATGGACATAATGTATTACCAGCTGCCGTTTTATATAAGAAAAACATCTTAGCTCTAAGAGGAAGTTTTAGACCTGTGACCAAAGTAAATATGGATATTTACAAGAAGTCGTTGGATATGTTTTTAAACGAAAACAAGGTTAGTAAAGACAAAACTATTGTAATATTTGAAATAACTCTATCTAACCTAAGAGCTGAAGGTGAAATTGATGAAGAAGATTTTATGGCTAGAGCTAGGTTACTCTGTTCTTTAGGACAGACAGTAATGATCTCTAATTTTAAAGAATATTATCGTGTCGTAGAGTATTTCTCTAACTACACCAAAGAGAGAATGGCAATGGCAATGGGTGTAAATAATTTGATTGATGTATTTGATGAAAAGTATTATCGACATCTAAGTGGGGGTATCTTAGAAGCATTCGGAAAACTATTCTTTAAAGATCTGAAAGTTTACTTATATCCACTTAAAAATCACGAAACGGGTGCATTAACCACTAGTGACAACCTTAAAGTACATCCTCGAATGAAAGAACTCTATAAGTTCTTTAAATATAATGGAAAGCTACAAGATATTACGGATTATGATGATAGCATAATGGAAATATTTTCTAGAGAGGTACTTCAAAAAATACAAGAAGGAGAATCAGGATGGGAAGAACAATTACCAGAGCTTATTCCTGAAATGATAAAAGCAAATAACTTTTTTGGATACACACCCAAAGAAATAGCGAAATAAAACCAATGACAGACAAAAAACTCTAAAAAAGGAATTTAAGTTAATAACACTTCAGAAAAAAGAAATCCAAACTATTAAAGGAGGTAATTCTTCAAATGCAGGACAAATTACTAGAAAAGGTTTAGAGTTTTAGACAACGTATAATGATAAAAAAGGGAGCAAATTTGCTCCCTTTTTTATCTATAATTTTAATTTCTATAAAGCATAACATTGAAGTTATTATAATATTTGAGCCGTATGCTCTTTTGTTTTTACTTTACTAATAACTTCAGAAATTACACCATTTTCGTCTATAACAAAAGTCGTACGATGAATCCCATCATACTCTCTACCCATAAATTTCTTTGGTCCCCATACACCAAAAGCCTCTATAACAGATTTATCCTCGTCTGCTAACAAAGGATAAGGTAATTCATACTTATTCTTAAAGTTTTGTTGGCGTTTTGCACTATCTGCGCTAACACCTATAATATCATAACCTTGATTTAAAAATGTTTGATAATTATCTCTTAGATTACAAGCTTCTGCAGTACAACCTGGAGTACTTGCTTTGGGATAGAAAAAAACCACTAGCTTTTTTCCTTTATATGTATCTAGTGTAATAGTATTTCCGTCTTGATCTAGTGCAGAAAAACTGGGAGCCTTGTCCCCTACTTTTAATGTTGTCATCGTTTTATATAAATTATAACAAGAATATTATCCAAAATATACTCATTATTGGTTAAGTAAGAAGCACAAAGTTACAATAATGAAATATCACAAGATAATGTTATTGATTATTTATACTTTAGCACAAAATAAGCAAAATATGACTAAACAGGAAAAGGTAGATTTTACAATTTCAAAACTTCAAGAGTTATACCCAGAAATACCCATCCCTTTAGACCATAAAGACCCTTATACGCTACTAATAGCAGTTTTAATGAGTGCTCAAAGTACCGATGTAAGAGTAAATCAAATTACCCCTCTTCTTTTTGAAAAAGCAGATAATCCATATGCTATGGTAAAACTATCTGTTGAAGAAATTAGAGAAATTATAAAACCGGTAGGATTAAGCCCTATGAAATCCAAAGGAATACATGGGTTATCAAAAATTTTGATCGAAAAACATAATGCAGAAGTACCACAAAGTTTTGAAGCCCTTGAAGAGCTACCTGCTGTAGGTCATAAAACTGCAAGTGTTGTTATGTCCCAAGCTTTTGGTATACCCGCTTTTCCGGTAGATACACACATACATAGACTAATGTACCGGTGGGGGTTTACTAATGGTAAAAATGTAACTCAAACCGAAAAAGATGCTAAACGACTTTTTCCTAGAGAACTATGGAATGATCTACACCTTCAAATCATATGGTATGGTAGAGAATATTCTCCTGCACGAGGTTGGGATTTAGAAAAAGATATTATTACCAAAACTATAGGTAGAAAAACTGTTCTTGAAGAATATTACAAAGTAAAAAAAACAATAAAAAAATAGAGTCTTTATACTTGAGTGTGCTTATTATTTTTCTTTTCTTCAAAAGAAAAAAATCAAACTTTTTTAAATTGTCTTATTCTTAAATAATTTAAAAATGAATAAAGTTGTATTAATCTTCTTTTTTACTTCTTATTCAATTTTAGCTCAAAATCAAGCTAAAATTGACTCTCTTTTAGATGTATTAATAAACAAAACTGATAACAACACCATAGATCAAGTTGATTCAAAAATTTGGGATTCCTCAGATAGCACAAATCTATATCATGAAATAAAGCATTCAAAAATCAAACTTAACTATGATCTTGCTCTTAGACATAAGAAAAAAGGTGAATATACTGAGGCTATAGCTCATTTTACTGAAGTTTTAAAATTGAAAGATTCTTTAGGAGATACGAATGTAATTGCATTTTGTTATAACAATATTGGACAGATGCATGTTAGATTAGGAAATTACACGAAAGCAATCAATTACAATCTAAAAGCACTACAATTATCTAAAGAACTAGACGATAAAAATGAGCTGTTTTCTGGATACAACAATCTAGGAATGATCAATGTTTATCAAGGAGATTACTCTAATGCCTTAGATCACTTTATAAAAGCATCAAAAATCAACAATGAAATAAGAAGTAAAAAATACACGATCATATCTCTTAGTAATATCGGGTTTATTTATGAAACTTTTGGAAACTATTCTTTAGCCTTAAAATATTATTTTAAAAGCTTAGAGATAAGTAAACAGATCAAAGATGAATCAAATATTTCACAAGACTACTTAAACATTGCAAACATTTACTTCGAACAAGGCAATAGCACAAAAGCTTTATCTTATTCATATAAATCCTTAAAAATTGCAAAAGAGTTAGATTCAAAAAGTATAATGATATCAAACTCTTGTTTAATCGGTGAAATATATCTTAAGCAAAAAAAGTATAACAAAGCCCTTAAGCACTTGAAAATTGGCTTATCATTAAGTCAAGAAATTGGAGAACAGTCTTCATTAACTACGATACTTAATACTATAGGTGGTATACATTTAGAATTAAAAAACTACCTACAAGCCAAAAAACACCTTATTCAAAGCATAAATATAGGGCAAACAATTGGTAACCCAAGTCCGGTAAATAGTGCATCATATAGTTTATCACAAATAGAAAAAGCATTAGGCAATCATAAAGAAGCTTTAAAATATTATGAATTGTACCATGTTACTTATGATTCTCTACTTGGTAAAGAAAAATCTAAACAATTATCTCAATTACAGATACAATATGAAACTGAAAAAAAAGAACAAGAAATAAAAAGTTTAGCACAACAAGCCTCAATACAAACTCTAGAACTAAAGCAGGTAAATTTTAATAAAACTATTTTTGCAGTTTCAAGTGTTGTTTTACTTCTTTTGGGGTTAGTACTTTATTTGGTAAATAGACAAAAACAATTAACTCTGAAACAAAGAGCACAGGATATTGAACAGAATCTTTTGCGCGTACAAATGAATCCTCATTTCATTTTTAATGCCATGACATCAATTCAAGAATATATGAATCAAGGGAATTCAAAAAAAGCCGGCTTATATCTGGTAAAGTTCTCTAAATTAATTCGTCAAGTACTTGATAATTCTCGAAGTGAATTTGTAAGCCTAGATCAAGAAATTAATATGCTAGACAACTACTTAAGTATTCAAAACTTAAAGAGAGAATATCCTTTTAATTTTAATATTGAAGTTGAAGATAGTTTAATAACAGATGAAATTGCAATTCCACCAATGTTTGCACAACCCTTTGTTGAAAATGCAATCGAACATGGGATTTTTTCTATAAAAGATGGAGCAATCATTACTATTCATTTTGCAATTAAAGAAGAGTATTTAATTTTAAAAATCAAGGATAATGGATCAGGAATAAAAGAAGCTTTGAAGATAAAGCAAAAAAATCACGTATCACATGCCCTAAAAATTACAGAAGAACGAATAGAACTATATCGCAGAATGCAAAAGAAAAATATTGCATTCGATGTTCAAAACCTTTCACAAGGAACACTAGTAACTTTTAGCTTACCTTTTCAATATATATAACTGCATTTATAGTATAGATACATCTATAACAAAGAAAACTTTTATAATTTTATCGCGACAACTATTATTTCTACATTCTTACAAAGAGAAAAGTGAATTAACCTTATATAATAAATAGCAATTGCGCAATGTAATCTAATGTTATGTTTCTTGATAAATCTGAATTTAAAATATGCAAAAAAACACCCTGACAACCTTTTTCTTTTTAATTGCTTTTTATGGTTTTACACAAAATCAGATCAAGATCGATTCACTAATACAAACCCTTGAAACAAATATTTCTGAAAAAGAAAAGATTGACATCTATATTTTATTAGCCAAACAATATGCGGGCTCCGACCATATTAAAGCTTTACATTATGCCGATCAGGTTGTTGAATTATCAAAACAGATTGAATATATAGAAAAAATTTCAGATGCTTATTATGTCATAGCAAAGTCGGCTACAAAAGTCAAAAACTACACTGAAGCAATTAAAGCATATGATAAAATGTTAAAGACATCTTTAGATGCAAAATATTTGCAAGGTGAAGCGAATGCATATAAAGGCCTAGGAATCATAGCATATAAACAAAATACTCCATCTATAGCTATAGAATATTACCTTAAAGCATTAAGTATAAAAGAAAAACTAGGAGATGAAAGAGGAATAGCTAGTCTTTTTAACAATCTGGGTATCATATATAATAATCAAAATAATTATTCTTTAGCACTTGAATATCATACCAAGTCATTAAAATTAAAAGAAAAACTGAGCAATAAAAAGGGGATGACTAATAGTTACATAAGTATTGGACATGTTGTTAAAAGTCAAAATAATTATTCTTTGGCATTAGAATACTATTTTAAAGCTTTGAAGATTGCAACAGAAATTGATAAACAAAGAGTAGTAGCTATTTGCCATAATAATATTGGAATTACTTATCGAAAATTAGCTAAGTACCCACTAGCTTTAAAACATTTACATAAATCACTGGCTATTAAACAAAAACTAGGTAATAAAAAAAATATTGCTTCTGCATATAACAATATTGGAAATGTACATTCTAAACAAGGAAATTATTCTGAGTCTTTAAAATATTATTTTGAAGCTTTAAAAATTGAAGAAAAAAATGACAATAAATATGCGTTAACATCAACCTATAATAATATCGGGAACACGTATAGCAAACAGGCTAATTACAAACAAGCATTAGCGTACCTTTTTAAATCATTAAAAATTAGAGAGGAAATTTGTGATACAAAAAAAACTGTTTCTAATTACAATAATATAGGAGCTGTTTACAACGAACAAGGTAATTATGTCGAATCCTTAAAATACAATTTTAAAGCGCTAAAAATTGCTGAAAAATATAATGATAAATATGGACTAGCCGTTTGTAATAATAGTCTTGGCGGTATTTATCAGAAATTACATAATTACCCCTTGGCACTGAAATACTTTCAGGAATCATTAAAAACTGCAAAAGAAATAGATAGTAAAGATCAAATCTCTCTATTTAATAATAACATAGGAGGTTTATATTTTGATCAAAAAAAGTTTAGCAAAGCTATAAATTATTACTTCAAGTCGTTAGAAATTGCCGAAGAACTAAACAGTAAGAGTCTAATCGCTATAAATTTTAATGATATAGGTACAGCATATCACTGTAAAAGCAACTACTCTAAAGCCATATATTATTTACAAAAAGGTTTAAAACTTAATCAAGAAATTGGTGATAAAGTAAATTCAATTGAAGCTTTAATTCAATTAGGCATGGTTAATCAGAATTTGAATAATTACACACGAGCAAAAGAATATCTTATCCGAGGTATTAGTATTTCTCAAAAAATAAATTATCCAACAGGAATAAGAGATGCTTCGCAAGCTTTAACTAAAACACAAAAAGTATTAGGTAATCATAAAGCTGCACTAGCATCTTACGAGCTATATCACGCTACCTACGATTCGTTATTGGGTAAAGAAAAGTCAAAACAATTATCGCAACTACAAATACAATACGAAACCGAGAAAAAAGAACAGGAAATTAAAAACCTCGCTCAACAGGCTTCTATTCAAAAATTAAAACTTAAACAAGCTAACTTTAACAAAACCATCTTTGCAATTGTAAGTATAGTGTTGTTTTTAGTTGGGTTAGTATTTTATTTAATTAATAGACAAAAACAATTGGCTCTCAAACAAAGAGCACAAAATATCGAGCAAAACCTATTACGAGTACAAATGAACCCTCACTTTATCTTTAATGCTATGACTTCTATACAGGATTATATGAATCAAGGTAATGCAAAACAGGCAGGGATCTATTTGGTTAAGTTTTCTAAATTAATTCGACAGGTACTTGATAATTCCAGAAGTGAATTTATAAATCTTGATCAAGAAATTAATATGTTGGATAACTATTTAAGTATTCAAAATTTAAAAAGAGAACATCCCTTTGATTTTGAGATTAAAGTTGATGAAAATATAATTACCGAAGAAATTGCCATCCCTCCTATGTTTGCACAACCTTTTATAGAAAATGCAATAGAGCACGGTATTGTAAATATAGAAGAAGATGCAATGATCACTATTTCTTTTTCTTTGAAAGAACAGAATCATCTGGAATTAAAGATATTTGACAATGGATCTGGTATCGAAGAAGTCATGAAAACAAAACGTGCTGATCATAGATCTCATGCTATTAAAATTACAGAAGAACGGATAGAACTTTATAAACGCATGAAAAAGAAAAAAATAGATTTTACCATACAAAGTTTAACTCCTGGAACACAGGTTATTTTTAATTTACCTTATCAAGGTATATAAACACAATTCATTTTTAAAACACCTATAAAGGAAGAAGAAGTTTTTTACTTTTCCCCTTAATACTTATTATTTTCCATATTCTTACTACAAAAAGAAACAAATTAATATCATAAAAGAAATATTGACAATCAAATCTTGTATTTCAAGATAAATCTGAATTTAGAACATGCAAAAAAATACCATAATTATCTTTCTCTTTTTATTTGTTTTTAATGCTTTTGCACAAAACAAAATCAAAATTGATTCGTTGATACAAGCTCTTAAAACAAATACTTCTGAAAAAGAAAAGGTTGACACCTATAATTTATTAGCAAGACAATATTCTAATAATGATTCTGTTCAAACTTTTTACTATGCAAATCAGGCTGTAAAAATTGCAAAAAAAATAAATTATCATAAAGGAATCCTAAAATCATATAGTGAGATTGCTTGGGTTACTATGATACTCGGAAATCCTGAAAAAGCAATTAACTTAAATCAAAAATCAATTTCTATCGCAAAGAAAACCAAGCACTTATCTAGTGAAGCAAGAGCATATAATCAAATAGGAACGGCTAATAATTACCTTGGAAATAGCGTACAAGCTCTTGAGTTTTATTTTAAAGCATTGAAAATATATAAGCAATTAAAAGATAAACTAATGATTTCTGGATGCTATCACAACATAGCTATTACCTATAGAGATCTAAGTAACTATGATAAAGCATTAGAGTATCATTATGAAAATTTAAAAATTCAAGAAGATCTTAATGACATTAATGAAATCTCATCAACATATAGTGACATTGGAGGTATTTATTCTGAAAATGGAAATTACGATAAAGCATTAGAATATCAATTTAAAGCATTAAGAATTCAAGAACAATTAAAAGATGACACAATGCTTACTCATATTTTCCACAACATTGCTGGTGCGTATTGTTATCAAGAAAAATATATTGAAGCTTTAAACTATGGTTTTAAATCTATCGAAATAGCAAAAAAAATAGGATGGGAAGATGTTATGGGGACTCTCTACAATACCATTGGAGTAATATATAAACAACAAAATGATTTTGATAATGCACTTGAATACCATGTAAAATCATTGGAGACTTCAAAAATTAGAGAACAGGACCTTGTTGCTGCTAATTATATAAATATAGGCGAGATATATCTTTTTAAACAAAATCACAAAAAAGCATTAGAGTACTTACAACAAGGACTATTAATATCAAAAAAAATTAAGAACATCTCTCAAGAAGCTACTACTCTAAATATAATTGGAGAAGTATATTGGGAATTAGGAAATCATCAACAAGCTAAAGAATATCTTACAAAGGGAATTCAATACGCCAAAGAAATTAATTATCCATCTGCTATAAGAAATGGTTCAGAAATTTTAGCTAAGGTTCAAAAATCATTAGGCAATCATAAAGCAGCATTAGAGTCTTATGAATTATACCACGCTACCTACGACTCACTTTTGGGACAAGAAAAAACAAAACAAATATCACAACTGCAAATTCAATACGAAACCGAGAAAAAAGAACAAGAAATTAAAAACTTGGCTCAACAAGCCTCGATTCAACGACTAGAACTAAAACAAGCTAACTTTAATAAAACTATCTTTGCAATAGTAAGTATAGTATTAGTATTGGTTGGGTTAGTGTTATATTTGATTAATAGACAAAAGCGGTTAGCTCTCAAACAAAGAGCACAAGATATTGAGCAAAACCTATTACGAGTACAAATGAACCCTCACTTTATCTTTAATGCTATGACTTCTATACAGGATTATATGAATCAAGGTAATGCAAAACAGGCAGGGATTTACTTGGTTAAGTTTTCTAAATTAATTCGACAGGTACTTGATAATTCTAGAAGTGAATTTATAAATCTTGATCAAGAAATTAATATGTTGGATAACTATTTAAGTATTCAAAATTTAAAAAGAGAACATCCCTTTGATTTTGAGATTAAAGTTGATGAAAATATAATCACCGAAGAAATTGCCATCCCTCCTATGTTTGCACAACCTTTTATAGAAAATGCAATAGAGCACGGTATTGTAAATATAGAAAAAGATGCAATGATCACTATTTCTTTTTCTTTGAAAGAACAGAATCATCTGGAATTAAAGATATTTGACAATGGATCAGGAATAAAAAATGTCATGCCAGCAAAACAGAAAGATCACACATCACATGCTACAAAGATAACAAAAGAGCGTATCGATTTGTATCGCAAGATGCAAAAGAAACACATAGCCTTTGATATCCAAAACCTTTCTAAAGGCACCCAAGTAACATTTAACTTACCTTATCAATACGTATAAATGAAAGCAGTACATATAGAAGACAACCCAGCAGCAAGAAAAAGTTTAGCTTCTCTTATAAAAGAATATTGTCCAGAAATTCAATTATCTGGACAAGCATCAAACGTAAAAAAAGGGATTGAAATTATTACAATTCATAAACCTGATCTTGTATTTTTAGATATAGAAATGCCGGATGGTACAGGTTTCGATCTACTTAGGCAATTACCTGAAATTAATTTCCAAGTAATATTTGCATCTTCTCATGAAAAATACGCTTTAAGAGCCATTAAATTTAGTGCGCTAGATTATTTACTTAAACCAATAGATCCTGACGAACTGTTACAGGCTATTGAAAAAGCAAAGTCAGAACTTGAACATCATAAAACTTCACAAAAAATCCAAACATTAATACATAATATAAGTAACCAATCAAAAGAACCAACACAATTGGTATTAAAGGATAAATATGGTATTCAGATTGTATCTGTAAAAGATATTATGCATTTAGAAGCAAACGGTAGTTACACAAAATTTTTCATACATGACCAAGATAGTTTGTTAGTTTCTAAAGGCCTAAAAGATTATGAAAGCATACTTCCATCACAACAATTTTTTAGATGTCATCAGTCACATTTAATAAATATGGATTATTTACTAAGATATGATAAAAGGGATGGAGATTATTTGGTATTAAAAGATAAAAGTAAAATTCCCCTAGCTACAAGGAAAAAAGAAGTTTTATTAAAACTAATAAACAATCTTAATTAAGATAGCAAAATAAAAGTAAAAAAACTCATCCTATTTCCTTTTAGGAAATTAAAGATGAGTTTTCTTTGAACTAATTACCTAACCATTAATTTTCTAGATGCAATAGCAGTAGAATCATCGATAGTAATTGTTACTCCTGCTGCTCCACCTTTCACGGTTTTTGCCTGCTTAGTTTTAATTTCTAATCCTTGAAATTTTTCTAATTTACTTTTTTTCATTATTAATGTTTTTAAATTAAACGTAGGGTAAATGTACCCACATTTTAATCTTTAGATTCAGTTGATTGATAATTGATCTGGATTTTCATATAAGTGATTAGTGTAAATATACAAGCGCAGAATCTTACCTTTTTTTGTAATTCATTACAGATAATACCTTTGTCTCTAATCTATGAAATAATCACTATTTTTGATAGATCAAGATTTTTACTATAAACAAAATAGAACGGCTAACAACTAATCGTTACAAAACAAAAAAGGCCTATTTTTAATAGGCCTTTTTTGTTTTGTAACGAGATAAACTCCCTAGTTTAGTATCGTTTCGAATTTAAAGTTTTGAAATTCCAAAACCTGTAATGACTTAGAATAATTCAATAAAAAGTCGATTGTTCTTTTACTTGGTACTACAAGGTTTTCTTCTTTTTTAGAAGGTTTAAAGTATAATTTTGCCATATTAAAAATTTTAAATATAAAGTTATTTAAAACTATAACGGGCTTAAAGACACTTTATTGTATCATAACATAATTAATCTGTTAAAACTATATTATTTTTTTCTATCACCTTTCTTAAATTAATTAACGCATATCTCATTCGTCCTAAAGCAGTATTAATACTCACACCTGTTTTATCAGATATCTCTTTAAAACTCATATCCTTATACATACGCATAACCAGAACTTCTTTTTGATCCTCTGGCAATTCTTGAATGATGTTACGCAAGTCATCCTCAACTTGGCTTTTGATTAGTTTTTTCTCTGCATTTAAATTTCCGTCACTAATAACAGAGAAAATACTAAACTCTCCATTATCTTCAAATTTTGGCATTCTATTACCTTTTCTAAAGTGATCGATAACCAAATTATGAGCAATACGCATTACCCAGGGAAGAAACTTTCCTTCTTCATTATACTTTCCATTTTTCAATGTTCTAATCACTTTTATAAAAGTGTCTTGGAAGATATCTTCTGAAGCATCTCGATCGAAAACTTTAGAATAAATAAAACTATAAATACGCTGCTTATGACGTTCTATCAAAATAGAAAGAGCACTTTCGTTTCCACTAATGTAATTATTAACCAGAACCGCGTCTGAGAGGGTGTTATTCTTCATACCTGACTTTAATTTAATGCCAACAAGCTTGGGGCTCGTGCTATGTTAAACGTAAAAAGTAAAGGTATGCTATAGGCAGTTCTGTTTTAGATTTGTCAACAATAATAAGGTGCTAATATAAGAACTATTCTTTAAAATCCTATTATTTAACATCGTTTTTTTAATTCAGCTTTCTGTCTAGCCAGATTCTTATAGTAATATTGTAATCATTATCTTTGGGCTTTTACCGCAGTTTTACTATGATTCAAGACATTACCACTATAAGCCCAAAAGAAAATATTATAATAAAAGGAGCTAAACTTCACAACCTTAAAGATTTAGATGTTGTCATCTCAAGAAATAAGTTAGTAGTTATCACTGGCTTATCCGGTTCTGGTAAGTCAAGTCTAGCCTTTGATACATTGTACGCAGAGGGACAACGAAGATATGTTGAAAGTTTATCATCCTATGCTAGGCAATTCTTAGGTCGTCTTAATAAACCTAAAGTAGATTATATAAAAGGTATTGCTCCTGCAATTGCTATTGAGCAAAAAGTAAACTCTACCAATCCTAGATCAACTGTAGGTACAACAACAGAAATTTATGATTATTTAAAACTATTGTTTGCTCGAATTGGTAAAACTTTCTCTCCTATTTCTGGAGATCAAGTAAAAAAAGATACAGTATCAGATGTTGTCGAATATGTAAAATCATTTGATGATGGCGATAAATTATTACTTCTTGCTCCAATACATATAGAAGAAGGCAGAACTCTAGAAGGAAAACTTAATGTTTTACAACAACAAGGGTATGCTCGTATCAAAAGTAATGACACAATATCACGTATCGAAGAAGCTAAAATTAATGACAATGATGATTTTTATCTCGTTATAGATCGTATTGTCAAAAGAGATAATGAGGATTTTTATAATAGACTGGCAGATGCAATTGACTCTGCTTTTTTTGAAGGTAAAGGCACTTGTCATATAGAAACCTTAAATGATAAAACGGTAAAAGAGTTTAGCAATAAGTTTGAATTAGATGGTGTATCCTTTTTAGAACCTAACGTACATTTATTTAGTTTTAATAATCCATATGGAGCCTGTCCAAAATGCGAAGGATATGGAGATGTTATAGGTATTGATGCCGATTTGGTTATTCCAAATACGGCTCTTAGTATATATGAGGGTGCTGTTTTTCCTTGGAAAGGAGATACCATGGGATGGTATAAAGATCAGCTAGTCAATAATGCATATAAATTTGATTTCCCAATACATAAACCCTATTTTGAACTATCAGATAAAGACAAAGATTTATTGTGGTCTGGAAATAAATATTTTGAAGGAATAACTAGTTTTTTTGCAGAATTAGAGTCAAAAGCATACAAAATTCAAAATAGAGTAATGCTCTCTCGGTATAGAGGAAAAACAAAATGTACCTCTTGCAAAGGAAAACGACTGCGCAAAGAGTCAGACTATGTAAAAATTAATGGAGCTACATTAACAGACCTTGTCGAAAAACCTTTAAATGAACTTGTGCACTTTTTTGATAACCTTGAGTTAAACGAATATGACACCAAGGTAGCTAAACGATTACTTAAAGAAATTAATAGTCGGTTAGGTTTTTTACAAAATGTTGGGCTGGATTATCTTACTCTTAATAGAAAATCAAACACTCTTTCTGGAGGTGAATCACAACGTATTAATTTAGCAACCTCTTTAGGAAGTAGCCTGGTAGGATCAATGTATATTCTGGATGAACCTAGTATAGGATTGCACCCAAAGGATACCGAAAAACTTATTAAGGTTTTACAATCATTAAGAGATCTTGGTAATACCGTTATTGTTGTAGAACATGATGAAGATATTATGAAGGCAGCAGATGAAATTATCGATATTGGACCTGAAGCTGGAACTCTTGGTGGGCATGTAGTCGCTACAGGAACCTATACTGAAATTTTAAAAGCAAATTCATTAACAGCAAAATACCTTAATGAGACCCTTAAAATTGAGGTACCACAAATACGTAATACCTCAAAATACTACATTGAAATTATTGGAGCTCGTGAAAATAATTTAAAAAATATCAATGCCAAGATACCATTAGGAGTTTTTACTGCAATTACTGGAGTTTCTGGTAGTGGAAAAAGTACACTAATCAAAAAAATAGTTTACCCAGCTATTCTTAAAGAACTAGGAGGTTATGGTGAAAAAGCAGGTCAATTCACACAAATAAAAGGAAATTATAGTAATATTAAACATGTCGAATTTGTTGATCAAAACCCTATCGGAAGATCTTCTCGTTCTAACCCAGTTACTTATATTAAGGCATATGATGATATTCGTAATTTGTTTGCTTCTCAAAAACTATCAAGCATACGTAATTATAAAGCTAAACACTTTTCTTTTAATGTAGATGGTGGAAGATGCGAAACTTGTAAAGGAGAAGGAGAAGTTACAATCGAAATGCAATTTATGGCAGATGTGCATCTTGAGTGTGAAACTTGTAAAGGAAAAAGGTTTAAAAAAGAGGTGTTAGAAGTCACTTTTCATGATAAAAATATTCATGATATCCTTAGTATGACTATTGATGATGCTCTAGATTTCTTTTCTGATCATCAACAAACCAAGATTAAAAAGAAACTACAACCACTGCAAGATGTAGGTTTAGGATATGTTCAATTAGGACAAAGTTCCTCTACGTTATCAGGTGGAGAAGCACAACGAATTAAGCTTGCATCTTTTTTAGTTAAAGGTAACACAAAAGACAAAGCACTATTCATATTTGATGAACCTACTACTGGGCTTCATTTTCATGATATTAAAAAATTGCTTAAGTCATTTAATGAATTAATCTCTAAAGGGCACTCTATATTGGTGATAGAACATAACATGGATCTTGTTAAATGTGCAGACTATATTATTGATCTCGGCCTTGAAGGCGGCAAAAATGGAGGCAATATTATTGCACAAGGTACTCCTGAAGATATCACCAAAGTAAAAAAATCTTATACAGGAAAATATCTTAAAGAAAAGCTATAACTATAACTACTTATAATAAAAACACTATTCTAGCAAAGAAACTCCATTAAGATCTGTTGTTAATACATCACTCATGTAATCAAAAAATGGGTGCAACAATTCAAAATGATAAATTACTTTGTCTAAAAAATCAGGTGCAAAAACTTCACTATCTGTAAAAGAATGTGTAACAAAAAATGATTTGTTTTTAATCAAATCTATACTTGAATGATCTTTGCTAAAACCTTTTGGTGCTGTTTTTACCTGATTTGAAGGGTTAAAACCTCCAAATGCCTTATAAAAATCTTTTTGAGCAAGTATTTCACGAATCTCCCGATCATCCATTTCAAATTCTTTTCTTATACGCAATAAATCTCCTGGTTCTGGACTAAAAAAACCACCTGCTATTTGAGAATTCCCTGATTCTAATCGTAAGTAATACCCTCCTCGTCTATGAGCTCCTGCCCTACTATAACTTACACTTCTATGTACATTATATGGTGTTTTATCTTTACTAAAACGCACATCTCTATTAATTCTAAAAACTTTAGTTTTCTCTATTTCATCTTTCTCATTTAATCGCTCTGCTATTGAAGCATAAAACCCTTTTAATATCTTTTCATTATTCTGATATTCTTTTTTATTGGCTGTCATCCAATCTCTATGGTTATTCGCTTTTAATTTTTCTAGAAATTGAAAGATTTCCTTCGGTATAGTATTCATAAAATTACTTTTAGCGGGTTTTTGATATCTTTTTGTAGGTTCATAAGTTATGAAAATAATTGTATGATTTATAAAAAATCGGTGTTCTAATCATATACCCCATTCCTTTTCAGCATTATGCTGAAAATAAGCTTTTTAAGGTGATTACCCTATTGCAAAAAAGGTGTTTAACCATCAAAAAACAAGACAAACACCTCTTGTACAACCAGTTACGATAGTGTAATTTTACATCATCAACAAATTAATCTTAAAACTTATATACAATGGGGTTTATTCTAAAAGGAAATCTTACAGGAGAAATATGCAAAGATTGTAAAGAACCACTATTTGGTTCAATAGTACGTTTTTATCGAGTTGCTAATCTAGATATAGATGTTGTAACACATGTTACAGCAAATACAAAAGACACCTTACAGATTTTAAATGAAAAGCAAGTTAAGGCAAAATCCAAATTACTTTTAGCCGAAGCTGAAATAGATGCTAATGGCAATTATAAAACCGAATTAACAGGTGAATATGCTGAGTATGATGGGCCAATAATGATTGATATACTTACGAAAAAAGTATACAATCAAAAAAATAAAGATCGAGAATCAATACAATTCACACTTACTACATTACAACCAAGATGGCGCGAAACCAATGAAGGAATAGTTTTTTATTGGAAATATTGCATCCATAGTCGTTTTTGGTGCAGAATTAGAGAACTTTTTGATGCATGGGTTATTTGCGGTCAATTACTAGATTGTAAAAATGATAATGTACCAATTCCTGGTATAAAAGTTATTGCCATAGATGATGATTGGATTCATGATGACCAATTAGGTTCTGATATAACAGATGCTAATGGGTATTTTAGGATTGATTATACAAGTAAAGATTTTAAGCAAACTTTTCTTTCTCCACTAATAAATATAGAAACCCCATTCCCCCCTTTTAATAGTGGGCCAGATGTATATTTTAATTTAGAAATAGACGGCACTCCTATTGAATTTGAAAAACCATCAGATAAAAGAGAGAATGTAGGGCCATGTCTTTGTGTAAGACTATGCTTAGAAGATATTATAATACCAGATATTCCTATTTCCGCTTCTTTTACCAACTTTGGGCTACTTCGTAAAATTAAAATACAAGATGAAATTAATAGCTTAAATGGCAAAACACAACGTACCGGATTTAATGATTATGCTTTTTATAGAACTATTAATCTTATTGGTACTATTACCCAAAAGTTAAATGGCCAACCAATGGAATATATGTTTGAATATCAAGAAGTAGGAACTCCCAATAGCGCACTTGATCCTTTAGGTTGGTTAGCGGTAACACCAGATATGATTCCCCCGACAATAATAGGAAATCATATTACATTGATTGGTGGTCCTAACCCAGTATTAAAAACACCTTATATAACAGATAGTATTGCTCCAGGAGTTAATTTTAATGGTAATTGGATGCCGGTACCGCAAGAAGGAAACTTTGAACCACATCAAGATGCAGAAATTCTTAAGTTAAATACATTATCACTTACAGGTATGACATCCATTGATATGACATCACCTATTAATACTATTGGAACTTCTACATCCCCTTCAGTAGCAGCGCCAGTACGCAACAGATATTTTGCTATAAGAATGAAACAGCGAGAAATAAATAATGCTGCCACAGAGGTAGTAGCAGGTACTTCAAAACCAATAGCTATTTTCAATGTTAAATATGACAATGTTAACAAACATGGTAATTGGGCTCCTGAAATCGCACAAAATCAACTAGCTTCTGTTTCAATTAACATTGATGAAATTGTGTCAGGAACCACCGGGTGCAATAAAATCACAAATGCACTACACGTTAAGTATCATGCTAGAAACGAAAACCTATCTTCGGTATCATTATCAATTACTGGTCCTAAAGCACCAGGTCAAAACTTTGGTTTTGCAACCATACCGTTGATGCCAGCACCAGAAACATTTGGTTCTGCCGAATTGATTCATTTACCACAAACTGATCCGGTTAATTTCTTTCCTGTTAATGATTTGCTACCATGTGCATATACCATTCACCTTAGCACCAGAGTAAAACTTACAACAGGTGATGGTGAACCAGGATCGATCCAAGATTTTATCTCATTTTGCAAAGTATAAATGATTTATAATTAGCCTAAGTTTAAAACAAAAAGAGCGATATATTATATATGTGATATATCGCTCTTTTATGAACTTTAAAATGCTTCTATTATCAATCAAAAGTATAAAGAGTATAATGAGTTTTGACATTATCATTCAACTCAATCTATATGTAGCTAGCAACTTAAATTTCTTAATTATCTCCTTTGTAATAATTAAGATACCTATTTCTTGATAACTCCTTCGCTTAAGAGTTAAATTAAGAAAGGGAGTACATTTTTAACCAAAAAACAAACCCTTGTGCCAGTGAAAACTGGTACAAGGGTTTTAAGTTGAAGTGCTAATTTCTAAAAAATCTTAAACAAGATTTTATTGCTTAATTATCGCATGAGTGGATATATTGTTATTAGAAACTATCTTAACATAGTAACTTCCTGTACGACTAACCTCATTTTCACCAAGCATTATCGTTTTAGGATTATTAGTATACACTTTTTGGTATATTACTTTTCCTAAAACATTATACACGGTCATTGTGAAATTATCTTTTCCTAGACCACTAACATCAATTGTTAAGTTATTTGTAAATGGATTTGGATACATTTTAACTTCTTTAGCAATACTTTTTGAAGAATTAGTATTTCTAGTTGTTAATAACCCTTGTCCAGCGGTAGTATTATACGCATAATCAAGTATTGTATATGATAATCCATCATTTGCAACAGTTACATAGAACCAACCATAATGTACTTTATTATCAATTTTAAAAGTAAACCCAATATATCCAGATTTACCTTTTGTATCTGTGTAAGAAGATGAACTCACTACAAAAGCATGAGAGTTTGCTACAAAATTACTTGAAGCCCCTACCTCTACTCCTTCTGCAAGAAGATCTACATTATTTGTAGCTCCAACGCATACAACATCCTTATCATAAGTAACTAAGTATAATGTGTTTCCACTAAACCATGCTCCATAATCCTTATTATCTCCTGCTTCTATTCTAAAGAAATTCCAAGCAGAAGTAGCACTAGCTACTTTATCATCTATATTAACATACACCACGGTACCATCATTGACACAAGGCCCACATGATCCACCACAATCAATACCAGTTTCATCACCGTTTTGAATACCGTCTGTACAACTTATAACGGTACCATCACCGATAACAACAGTATAATCTTCTGCTTCACCATAGTTAAAATTACCACATGCAGAAGGAACGGTATTGTATCTCATTATTACACGTAATCTTGTGCTACCACTTGTTGCATCAGATGGCACGGTAAATTGCCCACTTACAGAAGTATCTTTAGAAGCAGCTTTATTCCATACTTGTTCACCAGCATCTTCAAAATCTCCATCTTGATTATAATCAATCCATACGCTATAGGCTTCACTATATACTGTACTTTTCCATTTTGGAGTAATGGTTAATGTTTCATTATCACCCTTGGTAAGGTTTGTAGATTCTGATGTAAAATCACTATACCCATTAGTGGACGCAGCAGATTGTTTATCAATAGAACCTAACTGAAAACGACTAATATATTCGTCATTAGAATTTGTTGCGTTTGCTGTACAATAAGTTACATTACAAGGTCCACATGATCCACCACAATCAATACCAGTTTCATCCCCATTTTGAATACCATCTGTACAAGTTGGATCTGGTTCTTTATCTTTTCTCGTAACCGTTATAAAGTTATCAGAAACGTCATAACTTTCTGTAGCTAAGTCTCTATCTGTAATATTTTTTCCTGTAACACTCAAACTACCATTATAAGAGATACCGTATACTTTACATATTCCGGCGGCAGCTCCTTCAAAATCATGAGAAGCTGTTTCTGTAGCCAAAATTTTACCCGCTTCATCAGTAATCAAATAACCATAAGTAGCAGTCGATTGACTCGTGTTTTTAAAACTAATTACATCTGCTATACCATCTCCTGTTATTGTAGTTATTGCAGTTTTATCATCACTCGTAGACACCATTGCTCCATCAACAGCAACTGTACACGGTGCACAAGAAGAACCACCGCAATCTACTCCAGTTTCGTCTCCATTTTGAATACCATCAGTACATGTAGGATCTGGATCACAAGGCCCACAAGAACCACCACAATCTACTCCTGTTTCGTCTCCGTTTTGAATACCATCAGTACACGTATCGGTACTTATACCAGAAATCGTAATTCCGTAATCTGCTCTGTTACCACTATCAATATTTCCGCAAGCAGTATCACCATCCTGATTTTTCACATAATGTCCCAATACTCTTAATCCAACTTTTTTACCTGAAGCAGCATTTGCGGGTACAGTAATACTTTCTGTAAAGGTTATTTCTTTATTAGCATCATAATCTGCAAAATTAATTACTTTACTAAATGCTAATTCATCCTCAGAAAATACACTATCAAAATTCCAATCTGCCCAAACACGAACACGATTAACATCTCCTTGCCCACCATTTCCTAATTCTGCTGTAATAGTAATTGGGTATGATTTTCCGGTTTCTAGAGTTGTCCCAACTGTATCATAATAATCATAGCCATTACTCTTATCTGGTGCATGATTCATTGTAGCTAAAACTACTTTAGTAACATTAAAATATCCTCCAAAACTTGGACTGATATCACAATATTGCAATCTAGATGTTATAAATTCAGTTTTAGTAACGGTTTTTGTTTGTCCATTGGCAGTTGTTACTTGTAATGTAACATCATATTTACCAGCATTTCTATATAAAACTAATGGGTTTTTGGCTGTAGATGTAGCAGGGTTTCCTCCTTCAAAAGTCCATTTTCTTGATACTACAGAATCTCCATTTTCAGTAGTGCTTAAATCCAAGAAACTTACTTTTTCAGAGAAATTCACAGTAGATGGATTACCAGAGAAATTCACTTCAAAACCGACAGAGTCATCCAAAACATTTAACCCATAATCCTCTCTTTCTCCACTATCAACAGTACCACAAGGGTCATCTCCTTCATTATTTTGAACATAATGAACCATAGCTCTAAAACCAATCTTACCAACCTGTGCATCATTAGGAATTGTAACATTAGTTTGATACGTATAATTACCAGCAGTATCCGTACTTGTATTCGTATATTTATGCGATGTTACTAATTCGTTTGCTTCTAAAATGAAGTCTCCATTCCAGTCAAACCAAACTTGTATTCTATTTTGATCAGTTCCTTGTGGTTGAGCTTTACCCGTGTTCGTAGTTATGCTTAAAGGATACGTTTCTCCTCTTTTAATAGGATACTCAATATTAAGATAATCTGAATTTCCATTTTCATAAGCAGATGGGTTTTTAAATCCATTAAACTCTACATTGGTAATATGCGTATATGTTGCATATCTTATACCTAAATCACAAAACTTAGTATATTCATCCTTAAAAGTAACCTTAAGTTTATCCAATGTGCTTTTATATAAGCCAGAAACACCTCCAGAAACACTAGGGTTCAAAAATGTAATAGATAAGTTACTAATAGAATTTGCTGCTTCATGATTTGCAACCGAGTTATCCAAATGAATTGTAGCTGACGTATTACTATTTACCACTATTCGTGGTGATAACCCCGCAGGAACATTGGCCATGGTATAATCGGTATTCAAAGTCATTTCCCCAGAACTTTTAGTGAAATTACAATCGATACAATTTATATCTATTGAATTTCCTATTTGACCATCATTTTTATAGCGTTCTTCGAAAATTGCACCAGAAATAGCTATACGAGCTCCTAGATTAGTATTAAGACCTGTAGCAGTTAAATTTGTATTTGTCCACAACGTATTTCTTGCTTTAGAATTATCCAAAGCATTAACCATTCTTGCTACCTGTCCTTGAGTAAACATTTTATAACAACTGGTATAATCCATAAAATTCTCATTGTTAATTTCCTGACCTAGACAGTTCTGAATTACTTTACAATCTGTACCAGAAGAATTCTTTTTATGTGAAGGTGTATCAGCAACACCATCACCATCATTTGGATCATTATTACAAACCCCTTTATCAAAGGTGTGCGCTAAATTTAAATAATGACCAAATTCATGTGTAAGAATTGATCTAAAATACGGTCTATTTGGGTTTGCTATAGCTGCGTTTCCGGCCAAAAAGCTACCATTAAATACAACTCTAGCAAGATCTTGATCAGACATGTTTGTTGCCGGATACCAGGCTACTCCTGATTCATAAAAGTCCCCATTAGCATACAAATCTCTTGTAATGTATACATTACAATATTTATAATTATCCCAAGCTACTGCAGCAACAGTCGGATCAGAATAATTCCCCATTCCTCCTTTTTCATCATAATATATGATACCCGTTGTTGGGTTTCCATTAGGATCTAATTGAGCTAATTTAAAAGTTATGTCCAACTTTTCTTTAATTGCTGCAAAAGGAGCATCAATCGTTGACCAAGCAGGATCTAAACCTTTAAATTCATCATTTGTTAATTTTAAAGCCTCTTTTACGATTTGATCATTTACCGTAGTACCATTATTAAATTCTTTTCCAAAAACGTGAAAAACAACTGGTATTACATAAGACCCCGCCTTATTAGCTAAATTTCCCGATTTTTGAGCTTCTGATAGCTTTTTTAATAATGTTGATTGCTCTTTCTGTGCGCTAGGATTACGTTCATAAAACGTTTTCATTTCTTGACCTGATTTACATTCCCTCAAGTCCTGGGCGTTAAGATTAAAGCAAGCTATTAGTGCAAAAAACATATAAGCACTAGCAATACTACTTTTATTTATATAGTTTAAAAACTTCATGATATCTGTGTGAAATATTTATTAAAGTGTTCAATACACTACTTACATTTTAAGTGTATCATTTTCAAAAACTGATTTCAATTATTCATTTGAATAAAGCACAATTCAACTAGCACACCTTTAAAATTAAAGACATGTTGCATTATTGTACATCACCTTTCTATTCTTATTAGATAAGTGAATTCAATATATGATCATTTGGCATCATCCCTATGATATGCCTGTACAGTGGAGATTTTAAAAACAAAATAAAACAGTTACTATACTCTACCTATATGTTTGGTATAGTATTATAAACCAAAGTTTCTTTTTGATCTTTAAAATTTAGTTATAAAATCTTTTTTATAAATACTGTGTAGTACGGTGGAGTTTTTTCATGAGTTTGCTTTCATTGAGTTTGTTATATTTAAAAATGAGTTAGTTAATCACAAATTTAAAGTATAATATTTATACGCGCTAATATTATATTAGCTCAAACATACATAATATAAATAAATCCACCTAACAGACCCTACCAGTTAAAATACATAATTATTTTTTGGTTGTTTCAAACAATTAACTCGTAATCAACTTAATAAATACAATATGTTAACTATAAAAGATCATTTTAATAAAAATTTAATAGGTAAATCCCTATTAAAAATATGTTTTCGTAATCTTTTACCTTCAAAACACAGGTTTTCAAACAATTACAACATCGACCTAAAACCTCTAAAACGTAATTAATAATTTTTGGCACGCTGCTTGATATTATACCAGTGAGTATCAAAATTATAAATTGAGACACTCCTTTAAAATCAAGAATTATGAAAAATATTGTTTTACTTTTTACAGGCTTATTGTTAGCAACCTTTACTGCTAATGCAAAAGAAACAACTAATACAACCTCTAACCGATATACGAACTACGGAAAATCATTCATTTTTTCTGAAGGAGGAATTGACTTCTCTATATATGCCGATGGCCAGTTCGATTTTTTTATTAATGGTCAGCGAAACGGGGTAAGTCTTGGTGTTAATACTCCTGAAGTAAGCATTACCTTTAATTCTGGGTATAATTATGATGACTACGTACAGTATGATGATTACGGTGCCGTGGTACAGGTTGAAGAAGTTCCTATTTTTTATGATCATTTTGGGAGAATAATTCAAGCAGGAGATGTCTATATCAATTACAATAGTTTTGGTAGAATATCACAAGTTGGTGGATTATATGTTCATTATAATAGGTATGGAAATTTCATCAACTATACAGGTTACATCAATGTATATAACAGAAGATACATTTATAGACCATATCATAGATACTTTACTGTACCTGTTGTAGAAAGATGTATTGTATATAATAGACCTTATAGAAGATATTACACACCATATAGATGTTCATACACAGTGTATAGAAACAATTATTATAATGGATATTATAGTAGACCTTATAGAAATCGTACCTATTATAGACCACATAGTAGAATTCGAAGCTACTCAAGAGGATATAGAAATTCTGATGCAAGAAGATTAAGCTATAGAACAAGAGGACACAGAACAGCTATGTACCAAAGAAACGATCGTAATTATAGCAAAATAAATCGTAATAGATCAAGATCAAATACATATGGAAGATCTAATGCGACTAGAAATAGATCGAATGGGTATACTAGATCAAATACTACTAGAAACAGATCAAATGTTACTAATAGAAATAATATAACTAGAAGTCGATCTAATAACCCAAGTAATAGAACAAGTACTGTTACTAGAACTACACATACTAAAACTAAAACAAGAGTACAATCCAGAAACAGAAACACCCCTTCTACACAAAGAAGTAAAGGTACTGTAACAAACAGATCGTATGATACAAATAAAAGAAGATATAAAGGAAATAATACTAGATCTAAGGCTATCACAGGTAATAATCAAGTAAGAAGACAAAAAAGTCCTACTAGAAATTACTCAAGAAGTACAACAACCCGTTCATCTAATAGAACTAATGCTTCAAGAAATAGAACTACTGTAAATAAACAAAGAAGTACTACTCCGTCTAGAAGAACAACTACAACTCGTACACGTTCTACAAGAAGCAGAAGTTAAGAAATAAAAATATTAAACTTTTTGGTTGGTTAGTTTTGAAATCCTTCAAAGTTGTATGCTTAAGCACCTTTGAGGGATTTCTTTATTAGGGAATTAATATCTTTAGAAACATTTAATATGTAACACATACTTATATATGTTAAACCAATTAAAACACTTTTAATTATTATGTTTATTACTGGGTGAAAAGGAAACTCCCAAAAATAAAAACTAAATACAAACACAGTAATTAAAACAAGCATTAGTAGCGTTTTTCTTGTAAAAGGAAAAAAACCGAACTTTGCATATACTATCCACAACTTGGTTAGGTTATAACAAAAAACCGCTACTCCTGTCGCTATTGCAGCTCCAGTTATACCAAAAACAGGAATACATAATATATTAAAAGCTATTGTTAATACTATCATTCCTAACCCTACATACAGTACTAATCTATAATAATCAGAATTATATAAAATAGAATTATTATTACCCATCATATTATCAAACAACTTTGCACCACCGATCAAAACAACAATCCAAATATATAATTCATACTCATCTGAAATAATCTCAAAAAGCTGATTTACATTAGAAATTATTAAAATAAAAAGTAATCCACTCGCAATTAATAAATTTATTGAGCTTTTTCGATATAGATTCTTTAATTCTCCTTTAGAACCTTCATTAAGTAATTTTGCCGTTAAGGGATATGTAATTTGATGCATCGCTCTGGATGGAATAATAATTACACTTGCAATATATGCGCAAATACTATACTTAGCCACATTCTCTATAGGAAGATATCTCTCTATCATTGCCTTATCTAGGTCAATCAACAACGTAGCAACCGATCCCGCCACCAAAATAAGAGCACTATATTTTATAACGGGAACGTAATTGTTAGGCAATACAAATCTGAATTTAAATTGATGAAGTCGTAGTGCATAAATTCCCATTATTATAGTTCTTAATCCATATAACGCAACTAACATATAAATAAACTGTATAACATTGAGAAACTTGTAATACAAAAAAAGTAAAAGAACCGTAATACATATTCTTAAAAACAATTCTTTCATCAAGTTTCCAAAAACACTTTTCAGCTTTACCTTTGACCAAGCAAAAAACACTTCGAAATACGCAATAACAAAGGCCAGAACAAAAATTGTCCAGACATAGGGTTGTACTATTTCATTTTTATTGGTGAATAAATCAAGAATCCTATCATATACAATGATACCAATCACACCTAATAGTAAAGCTATTAAAGATGGTAATACAAATACCAATGTTAGAAATCGATTTTGTTGTTCTATATCTTTATATGATGAAAAAAACTTTATGAGGGTATTATGGATCCCAAATACCATAAAAGGCCATATTAAATTTGAAGCGGTAATTAAATACGTTATTAAACCATAATATTCTTTATCCATAAAATTAGTAAACAAGAACAATGTATTCACTGCACCTATACCAAATCCTAGACATGTAATAATTACATTTCTTATGGTTTGATTAACTACTACTCCCATTAACTATCTTTTTATTATTTAAGTTTTAATGGTTAAAAGTACAAAATACGCGATTAGTAATAACTAGTGTGTACTAATTTCAGTTATAAAGTAGCATCAATTATAAAGCAAAAGAGGCTATCTATTATGATAACCTCTTTTAAATAAAATATGACTAGTCTTTAATTTATTTTTTATTAAAAACAATTATCCGATACACTATCCCCAGTAATTGTCCAATTTTTATCGATTATTAAAGTAATTCTACCTCGGGTTCCAGCACAAAACGTTAACCCATCTACTCCAAAAAACACATCCCTTTGAGTATTAGGCAATTCTGCCCATTTATTAAGTAAAGCATCATAGTTCGCCTGAGAAATTTTTGTAGCATCGAGCATACTCACCATACTAGTTACCTTACTTATATCCCATTGGCTTAAATCTCTATCAAAAGAAGTAGCACCTCTAAACATTCTTGTCATATTCGTCACATTACTTACGTCCCAATTACTTACATTCCCATTAAAGGCAGTTGCTTCTCCAAACATTAAACGCATATTCTCCACCTTACTTACATTCCAATTATTTATATCTTGATTAAAGAATGTAGCTCCATTAAACATCGCTATCATATCGGTTACATTACTTACATCCCATTGGCTTAGATCTCCATTAAAAGAAGTAGCATCACTAAACATGGTAGACATGTTTGTTACTTTCCCAACATTCCATTGGCTTAGATTTCTATTAAAAGAAGTTGCCCTCCAAAACATAAAACGCATGCTCTCCACTTTACTTACATTCCATGTATCAATGTTTCCATTAAACGCAGTAGCTTCACTAAACATTTGAGCCATATCAGTTACATTACTCACATCCCATTGATTCAAGTCTCTATTAAAAGAACTGGCATTATTAAACATATTTCTCATAATCGTAACGGTACTCACATCCCAATCATTAATCTCTCCATTAAACTTAGCACAACCATAAAACATAGAATTCATCTTTGTTACTTTGGATAAGTTGGGTAAATCAGTAGCATTATAAGTCATATTTTCGCAGAAAAAGAAAGCCTCTGCAAAGGATTCCCACTCATTATCCCCCCATTGTTCTATGGTTTGTAATTTGGATGCATTAGATTTTTTTTTATATTCAATATCCCCAGATTCATCCATAAATTGAACAGCAGGCAATACTCCAGAAACAGAAACTGTATAGACTCCGGCATCTGTATAGGTATGCTTAGGAGTACTTGTTATATTATTCTCTATATTTCCATCTCCCCAATCTATGGTAAAATCATAGGTTTGTTCATCATTAAGTTGAAAAATAATTTCTTCATTGCTCATTGTTGTTTTCCATGTAGTTATAAATGGCTCAACTACATTTTCTACAGTAACAGTAATATCTGCACTAGCCTTATTAGTACCATCAGATACTTCTACTTTAATTGAATAAGTTTTAGTGGTTTCATAATCCAACTTTTTACCCTCTGCTAAACTTAATTCACCAGTAGCTGTTAATTCGAAAACATCATCACTATTTTGAGTTAGTAAATGGGTAAGTGTATTATTTTCTGGATCCGTTGCGGCAATAGTACCAATAATAGTATCATCGGTAATATCTTCTTTTGCGGTAAATGTTTGTGCACTAATTACTGGTGCTTCATTAACTACAGAAGTCTCTATTTGTGGTTGTACATCATCATCTTTATTACACCCTATAGATAGTACAATCATTATCAATAAGATTATCCCATTTAATTTAATTTGTTTTCGTTTCATAATTTTGACATCTTTTTTGAGGCTTACTCCTGCGATAAAAAACAGGTTTACGTAATTTTGTTTCAAATGGTTTAAATTTCATGTAAACATAGAAAGACGTCTAAAGCAAAAACAAGCTATTTGTTATTTGTTGTATTCTTGAGGGTATTCGTTCAATCTTATTTGATATTTGCTTTTTTGAAGAAATAGATACTTTCTATCGTAAAAAAGGTAAACTCCTTAATACATTGTATTAGAGTTTTTATTAATTTAAGGTAAGATAAAGAAAGTATATAAAGAACTAGATCATGATTTCTTTAATAGGTCTGCCAACTTTTTTGTTAATGACCTTCTACTATATTTCTCTAGGTTAACAACTTGGGATTGAAGTTTTCCTTTCTGAAAATCTATAAATAATTTCAATAATTGTGCTTTCATTTTTTCACAATCACTATATTCGAAGAAACTACCAGAGTTCGTCTCAGAAATTATCTTTGACACATCTGCTCCTTTAGGGCCAACCGCTATAATCGGTCTTTTAGAAGCCATATATTCAAAAAGTTTTCCCGGAATTATACATTTTGTTTCTTTACTATCAATTTCAATAAGCAGTAAGACTTGTGAACATCTCTGAACTCTAACCGCTTCTGAATGCGAAACATACCCATTAAGAGATAAAAAGTTCGACAACCCTGCTTCTTTTATTGAAATTAAAACATCATCGCTTACAGCACCAACTAATTGTAATTGAAATGCCTTTGAAAACGCCTCATTTTCTTTTGTTAACTCAAATATGGCCCTCCACAATTCTTTAGGGTCCCTTCCTAATAATAATGAACCTATATGTGAAACTGTAAACTTAACATCCAAGGTCATCTCATCAATCGGTTCGGTATCATAACCATTTGTTATAACAGAGATTGGCTTATTTGTTATTCCCTCAAATTCATTTTTTGTAGTATAGCTTGTTACAATAATATGATCCGAGCCAGACAATACTTCTCTTTCTAATAATTTATGTTTAGCAATCGATTGCTTGGTAAGTTTCAGTTTATCATGATAGCCAATTGTAGTCCATGGGTCTCTAAAATCTGCAAACCATTTTGCACCAGTTTGCTCTTTTAAGCCTTTGCCTATCAAATGTACACTATGTGGCGGACCCGTAGTAATAATAGTATCTACTCTATTCTCTTTTATATACTTTGTCAAGTATTCTATCGAAGGTTTTACCCAATATTTACGAGCATCAGGAATAAAAAAGTTTCCTCTTACAAATAATAACAACTTTTGTACAAATGATTGTTTTTCTTTTCCAGAAATAATTCCTTTACTAATGGTACTAGTTTCTTTTTTTGAAAAAACCTGAGCGAAACGATAAGGTTCAAATATTGATTTTTTTAGTATTGTAATATCTTCCGGAACATCAGCCCATAAAGTTTGATCCTCAATAGGATATGTTGGATTTTCAGGTATATACACGATAGGATCTACTCCAAAATCTCTTAAATACTTAACAAACTTAAGCCAACGTTGTACTCCAGGACCTCCTGCTGGTGGCCAATAATATGTAATAATTAAGATCTTCAAAATAGCCCTTCTATTCTATTTCCTTTTTATATGAGTTTTTTTTAGAATTACGGAATTCATAAAACAATGCTCCAAAAATAAGTATTAAAAATAGAAAAGAGGATGCCATAGTAATTGTGCTACCGGTTTTTACCACAGGAGGATCAAATTTAAATTCTATATTATGTTTTCCTGCAGAAACTGGTAATCCTCTTAAAACATAATTTACTTGAGCATGCGGTACAGGTGTCCCATCTACATATGCTTGCCAACCTGGATAATAGTTTTCAGAAAAAACAATAAAGCCATCTTCTTTATTATTAGATTCATAAACTAAATGATTAGGTTTATGTTTCAGTAAATTAACTGAAACTAGACTATCCTTAAGATACTTAGTTTTTGTAATTAATTCATCGAATTTAGAATTAACTACGGCTTCATTTTTTGTATCTATATCTTTCAATGCCAAAATTTCATCATTTGCAGATGCTACCTTTTTTAATGATGAAACAAACCACGCATTACCATTAGCATAAGGGTTATTTAATGCTTTTACACCATCCTCCTCTTCTGTAATAATATATTTAACATTAAACATATTCATTACTCCTATATCGTTTTTAGCCAAATAAAACTCGTACAAATCCTGTATCCTACCTGGTTTAGCAGCATGATATCCGCCTAAAGCATTATGAAAATAAGAAGCTTTACCCGAATTAAAAGGATTAGATGTTAAATCATAAACTCTGTAATGCCCTTTATCCTTGTTTATTTCTTTATCCGCTTTATTTGCAATAAATGGCTTGTTAAACTCTCTAGCCGATATAAAATTACTGGTATTTACATATTTCCAATCTACTAACACCAAATCCAAAACTAAAAGAACTCCAATACTCAAAAGCAATAAGTTTTCTTTAAGTTTTCCTTTTAAATATTGCCAACAACCAGCAGCTACCAAAAGAACTAATATAAGAGATCTAAGTGTATCGGTTGTGAACATTGCTCTACGATCTTCTTTTAACGCTCTTACAAAGTTTGGCCCTAATTGTTGTATAAATAAGCCATCACTAGATCCACTGAAGCTAAATATTATGGATTTAACCAATAAGAAAATTAATGCAACACCTCCTACAATAGCGGTAGCATATTTTAATGCTTTAACTTTTTCTTCTTTCTTAATATCATTATTTAATAATTTATGCATCCCTATTATTGCTAATATTGGAAGACACAACTCTATTAGAACTTGAATTGAAGACACAGCTCTAAATTTATCATACATAGGGAAATAATTAATAAAGAGAAGTGTTAAAAACTTCAAGTTTTTACCCCATGATAATAATAAAGCTAAAACAGAGCCTCCTACAATCCACCATTTAAGTCTTCCTTTTACCAAAAACAAAGCTAAGACAAACAAAAAGATAACCACAGCTCCTATATAAGCAGGAGCGCCAATATAAGTTTGACTACCCCAATATGTAGGTGCTCTTTCTACAATTGATCGTGCTTGATTAGCTGGCATTCCAAGATTAAGTAACTCTGTATACGTCTCAGAATTGGTTCCGATATCTTCTGCACTTGATCCCCCCATAAACCTAGGAATAAAGAGGTTAAAAGTTTCCATTATTCCATAACTATATTCTGTTATATAGTCAAAATCCAAACCAGAACTAGTCCTTTCTTTTCCGTTAGATTGTATTGTTATTCCTGTATCACCTCGTGTACTATAATTGGCATACTCTTTTGTTGCCATAAGGCTTGTAGCATTAAGTAACACAGAAAAGACAACGGCTATAACCATTACGCCTATTGCTTTAAAATAATCACGAATCTCTTTCTTTTTATATGCATCTACCAAATAGGAAATTCCTAAAACTAGGACTAACAAAAACAAATAGTAAGTCATTTGAAAATGGTTAGCTGCAATTTCTAAGCCCATAGAAACTGCTAACAAGAGTCCTCCCCAAATATATTTTTTCCTAAAAGTTAGAATAATACCACTAAGAACCAAAGGCATATATCCTATTGCATGGGCTTTTGCATTATGCCCTACTCCGATAATAATAATAAAGTACGTAGAAAAGCCAAAGGCTAAACTACCAAGAAATGCGAGTTTATAATCTACTTTTAATACTAATAATAAGATATAAAATCCTGCAAAATACAAAAAGAGATAATCTGCAGGTCTAGGTAGAAATCGAATAAGTCTATCTAGTTTTTTAATATAGCTATGAGGATACTGTGCCCCCATCTGAAATGTAGGCATTCCTCCAAATGCATTATCTGCCCAAAATGGTTCTTCTCCAGTTTGATTTCTAAAATCAGTTTGCTGTCTTGCCATTCCCGAATATTGAACGATATCCCCTTGTCTCATTTTTTTTCCACTCAAAACGGGATTAAAATAAGCTAAGGATACAATTACAAAACCCAAAATTGCTAAAACGTGAGGTAAGAATCTTTTAAAAGGCATGGTTTGTGCAGTTTTACAAATTAAGCGCCAAATTAATCAATTTCCTCATAATCGATATATTCTCCTACATCTTTATTAGAAGATTTTTTCTCTGATTTTTTTTCAATGGTAACATCTCCTTCGGTTTGTTGCTTAGGTTCTTGGTATTGACTAAACTGTTGCTGAAATTTCTCTCCAGCCTTCTTTGTTACGTATCTAAGCAATAGAGGACCAAATAAACGCGTTAGTACTTTAAGTCCATAATATACTAAGATTATAATGAGAATTGTCTTTAATACCCCTTGCAATGATGCTTCTTGCATAAATTTTTTTTTCAAAAATAATGAACTCTACATACAATTAGGCTTGGTCAGCCCTAAAAAAATGATAAAATCTGCTATATTTGAACCAAATCAATTGAGTATGAGCCCAAAATATATACTATTACTAATTACTGTATTTTTATTTCACTTAACTGCATCTTCACAGTACACAGAAAAGATCAATTCTAATCGTCCCGGTACATCTCAAGGCGCTTTTTCTGTTGGTAATAACGTACTACAATTAGAAGGTGGTTTTGGTTTTGGAAAAGAAAAACATAAAATCCTTTCGACTAAAAGTAACGTCTTTAATTTTGATTACTCGATACGATATGGGCTTCTTATTGAGCAATTAGAAATTAGATTTAATGGTAAATATCGAGCAGATGGTGTTAAACAAACAATTGGTGGTACAGAGCAAAAAATAAAGAGAAGTAACTTCGAAACAAATACTATAGGAGCCAAATACCTGATTTACGACCCTTATAAAAAACCAAAAAACAAAGATTCTCTTAATTATGACTCATTAAAAAGTTGGAAAGAGCACTATCGATTTAAATGGAAAAGTTTAATTCCTGCAGTATCTGCTTATTTAGGAGCTAATTTTGTATCAAAAGATAACCCTTTTACTGCTCCAGATGATGAAGGTTTTAGTCCAAAAATTGTTGTAATGACCCAAAATAATTGGACTACAAGTATGAATGGAAATTGGGTTCTTGTAACAAATCTAATTGTTGACAAAATAACTACAAAGGATCCTATATTTGGATGGATTATAACCTCTACACATACTATAAATGATAAGTGGGCTGCCTTTGGAGAATATCAAGGTCAAAAAAGTGATTTTTATAGTGATGATATTATGAGATTTGGAGGAGCTTATCTATTTGATAAGGACTTACAATTTGATGCAAATATTGCTTTTAACTTTAAAGACACTCCTTCTATTTTTACTTTTAGTTTTGGAGCATCTTACCGGTTTGATTGGCACACCAAAGATGAAATCATTGAGAAACCTGGATTAGAAAAAGGAGTTAAAGAAGGTGAGAAAGATGAAAATGAGGAAGGTACAGAAGAAACTGAAGACGGTTTTGATGAGCTTAATGAACAAGATGAAATCGAAAACGATAGCCTTAAACTAGGAAAAACTCCGTTTGTAAATGATTTTGAAGAGGATAATTTTAGAGATGCTATAGAACAAGATCTAGACGAAAGAAGAACTGAACAGCGACTAGAAAGGGAGCGAATTGAGAATGAAAAAATATCCAAAAAGGAAGGTAAAAAATTCAAAAAAGAAGAAGCTCGTCGTTTAAAACGTGAAGCAAAAGAAGCTAGACAAGCTGAAAAAGAAAAAGCAAGAGCTGAGAAGGAAAAGCAAAAAATGATTAATGATATCGATGCCGAATTAGACAAAATGGAAAAAGAAAAAGGTGTTGATCAAGAACTTGATAATATCGATCAGGAATTAAAGGAACTTGAGAAGATGGAAAGAGAGCTTGAAATGGAGGAGAAAAAAGAAGAAAAGAAGGAAGACAAAAAAGAACAAGAGAAAAAGACAGAAGAAGAAGATATTGATGCTGAATTTGAAAAATACGAAAAAGAACAAGCTAAAATCAAAAAGGCAGAAGAAAAACGAAGAAAGAAAGAAGAAAAGAAACGTCTGAAAGAAGAAAAAAAGAAAGAAAAAGAAAAGAAAAAGAAGAAAAAAGAGGAAAAGACTGATGAATCAGATTTAGACAAAGCGTTAGAAGAATTGAATAATTGATAATTTTAGAGATATAAGGTAGCTCATCCCTTTATTTTGCAATCAATTTTATATTTTACTAAAAATGATCTGTAAGCAGTCATATTATTTGTTAAAAGGATTATATATTTGTGATGAATTAGAGATGATATATGATTACGATTAAAGAAATTACTTCAAAAGGAGATTTAACCACATTTGTTAAGTTTCCTTTTGGGCTATATAAAAACTCCCCCCACTATGTCCCGTCTATAATCAAAGAGGAATTAGACGTGATGAATCCAAAAAAGAATCCGGTATTTAGAAATGCCGATGCCAAATACTTTCTAGCATATAGGGGTGATACAATAGTTGGACGAATTGCCGCAATAATTAACTGGATCGAAGTAAAAGAACAAAAAAAACTTAAAGTTCGTTTTGGTTGGTTTGATGTTATAGATGATATAGAAGTAACCAAAGCTTTGTTTAAAAAGGTTGCTGAGTATGGTGCACAAAACGCTCTAGAATATATGGAAGGACCTGTTGGCTTTTCTAACATGGATAAAGCAGGTATTCTAATAAAAGGTTTTGATGAGCTAAATACTATGATTACTTGGTATAATTACCCATACTACTCTAAACACATGGAGGAGCTTGGTTTTGAACAGGCGGCTACATGGGTCGAATACAAAATTAAAGTCCCCAAAGAAACCAAAGAAAAGGTTATCAAATTCTCTAGGGTAATTAAAGAAAGATATCAGCTTCAATTACTTAAATTCAAAAAAAGCAAGGAAATACTTAAATATGCAGATGACATGTTTGAGCTACTTAATAAAACTTATAGTAGTCTACAAACTTTTGTTCCTATACAACAATATCAGATTGACATGTATAAGAAAAAGTATCTGCCATATCTAAATCCAGAATATATTACTTGTATAGCTGATAAAACGGGTAAGCTAATTGCGTTCTCTATAGTAATGCCATCTTTTTCTAAAGCATTGAAAAAAATGAATGGTAAGGTCTACCCTTTAAGATTTTTACATATTCTAAAAGCTCAAAGAAGAAACAATACAGCTGCATTCTATCTTATTGGTGTAGATCCAGAATATCAAAACAAAGGAATTACGGCACTTATTTTTAAGGAAATGAATGAAGCATTTCTAAGAAACGGTATAGAAATGGTCGAAACCAACCCTGAACTAGTTGAAAATAAGGCAATACAAGCACTATGGAACGACTATGAGCATGAGCAACATAAAATGAGAAGAACGTTTAGAAAAAGTATTTAAAACCATATTAAAAAAGGCTTAGAAGGCTTAGAACGTTTCGATTACACTGCCACAGGTTAACATAGATGTACCAAAATAAGGATTTTCCACCTCCTTTTCGGTACTTAACCAAACGGCTCCTTTATTGTTATTTGCCATAGGACAACGCTGAACGTAAAATGTAGTCTCAAACGTATCAATCATTGACATGGTTGATGTCATAGATTCGCTTAGAGCTACGAAATGTAACCTTTGTATCTTTATATCTTGTTTTTCTTCAAGTACTTTTAACATTGAAAGATCCTCTGATAATAGCTTTTTTTCAATTGCTGTTAAATCGAATTCTTCAATTTCTCTATACTTTTTCAATATTTGTTTTGCAAAATTCGAAACAAGAGAAGCATCAGATTTCACAAAAGCATTTTTCATTTGTATATATAAAGGCAATGCAGATTTAAACTTACTTTGAAATACCTTAGACAAAACAACCTCATTATCTTGTCTTGTTCCAGAATTATTTTTTAAGGCTTCCTCCTTCCCTCTATTCATCATTGACTTTTTACCTTGCAATTGTGCCGCCGCATCTACCGTAAAGGTGCCATTGGTAACAATCTCATCTCCATCTTTAAGCCCATCAATAACGGTATACATTTGATTATTCTGTTTACCAAGTACAACTTCTTTCATTTCAAAAATCGGTTCAGTTGGATTCGTTTTTACATACACAACAGATCGTTTTCCAGTCCATAACACTGCACTAGTAGGTATTACAATCTGTTTATCAATAGATATATTCATACCTTTAACTGCCCCTAAAGCAAACATCCCTGGTTTATACCTCAAATCTTTATTACTTATCACCGCCCTAACAACATAAGTCCTAGTTTCAACATTTAATACAGGATCAACAAAAGAGATGATCGTATTTAACTTTACACCAGGATAAGCCTTTGTGGATATCTCAATAGACTCTCCCTTTTTAAATAAACCAATTTGATTTTCATAAGCATCAAACTCCACCCATAAATCATTAAGATTACTAACTCTTACAATAGGCTGACCTAGTTTTACAAAATCACCTTCGACACTCATCACTTCAGAAACAGTACCTGATACTGTTGCGTAAATAGCGAAATACTCTTGAGCTACGCCTGACAACTCAATAGCATTAATTTGTTTTTCTGATAATTTCCATAGTTTAAGCTTAGAACGAACGGCATTATACAATTCTGGCTGTGATTCTTTTAGTGTTGCAGCTGTAATAAGTTCTTGTTGTGCTGCAATAAGATCAGGAGCATATATTGTAGCCAATTTTTGTCCTTTTTTAACCATCTGACCTTCGTAATTAACATGCAAACGCTCTATTCTTCCTTCAAAATAACTGACCTGAGTAGCATTTGCTTCTTGGTTTTCAACAATCTTTCCAGACAAAACAGTACTCGCCTGACTATCAATATTACTATCTCCAACCACTGTGGTCTGTATATCTGCAAGCGCCATAGCATTTTGTGTCATTTTAAACCTATCGCTAGACCCTATCTCTTCGTCTCTTTGAACCGGAATCAGCTCCATTGCACATATTGGACAATCTCCTGGTTCGGATTTTAAAATTTGCGGATGCATAGAGCATGTCCACTTCTGACTAGTGTCATTTTTATCAATGTGCTCATGCATTTCTTTATGAGGTTCTTCTTTAGAACCAAAAATTAAATAACCAGATAACAACCCTACAATAGCCGCTAAGATTATATATACCACATTCTTCTTCATATCATTATCTTTTCTTGATTTTACGCATTGTTGGTGAAGAAACAAACCATAACACAAATCCACTTAAAACCGTTACTAAACCCAAAAGAGAAAAGAACCTTAAAACGAGTGTATTAAAATCATCTCTTCCTTGATAATCCATAGTATGTGTCATCCACAAAAAATCAAACCAACGCCATGAACGATGTCTTACCCTCTGAAAGTTTCCATCACTTATAGACACATAAGCTTTTACATTCTCTAGATGATCATAAGTAATCATAAATGCGGGCAATGGTCTACCTCTATATTCATTATGACTACCTACACTATCAATTCTTTCTACATCTTTAACGTCTAATTCATCTAACATATACATACTTGCAACTTGCAAAGCTTCAGACTTGGTTATTCCCGATTTATAAACACCTGTATTTGCATTATACAATTTCTTTTTATTGACCCAATAATATGGTATTCCTGCTATTTCCCGCAGCTCAAGCTCACGTATCAAAACATCATCTTTTAGCATTGATGATGGACTAATCAAATCGGCATACTCTTTATTTTCAATTTTTTCTTTCCTAAATTGATCTCCATGTATTTCATCAATATCTGTCCAGCTAAAATATATACCGCTTATTGTCCAGAAAAGAAACTGAATCCCCAGAAAAAGTCCTAAATATCGGTGAGCCTTTCTAATTGTAAGTGCGACTTTTCTTTCTACCATGATTGTTTTTGAGTATTTTTTTATAAAAATTGTATTAGTAATATTACGGCCATTGTTATCATAATTACATTCTCTATCAGGGTAGCTTCTGTCATTGGCAACTTAAGAGCCGTCCCTAAACATGCACATTGTATCTTTTGCTTACTTAATAATGTCTTAGCTACTCCTAACGTAGTAACCCCAAGAATCACTAACGTAACAACAAGTGCAATACCTATTTTAAATCTCATCAAAAACATCAAACCTAAAGCAGTTTCAACAAAAGGATATATCCAAGCGTATACAGGAATTGATTTAGCCAAAGGATCATACATTCTAAAGGAATCAGGAAACCCCTTAATATCAATTATTTTAAAAAAACTAAAAACGATATAAAATAACCCCATAAAATCCAACATTGCAGCGTTACCATTCCAATCCTTATAATTCAACAACACACTTGCAATGCTTATATATCCAAGAATAATTAACAATGGTTGCAGTTGTTGAAGTTTAGTTTTTTCTTGAACCGCTATATCATGACTATTTATATCTATATTAAAAACATCAAGATGTTCTTTTTTTTCTATACCATACTTAGTAGACAGCGCATCTTTTAATTGAGAAATTGGTATTTCAAAATTTGTATCAAGAGTTGCTTCGTTTTTCTCAAGATGAACATCTACGGTATTTACACCATTAAGTGCACTCAACTTCTTCTCTACACTAGCTCTACAACCATTGCAAGTCATCCCTGATATTTGATAGCTATATTTCACTTTAACACAATATTACTGAATTACTTGAGCTATATTTCCACATTTAAGCATACGATCACCAAAATAAGGGTTTCTTATTTGTTTTTCATCAGATAACCAATATCCGCCTATGTTATTAAACGCCATTGGGCAATATTGTTTATAAACTTTACCCGATGACAAACTTTCATTCAGAACATTTTCCATGTATATCGTTATATCTGAAAAGATTTCTCGTTGCTCTTCTATATCTTCTACTCCACTAAATCTACTCACTGCATCTTTAAAAGGCTTATCGTCAACCAAGAGCTTTTCTAAGTTCTTCGTTAACTCTAAAACCCTTTTACTCTCACCATCTACCAAAGCCCTTTTAAGCTGAATATAATACCCAAAAACCTTATCAGCCTTTTCGTTCTTGAACTGAATTTCAGAGTTTACTTCAATATTCAATTTTGACGTTTCGGTACTTACTGTCTTCGTATTTTGTTCCTTACAAGATACAACCATAAATACGGTAGTTATGATTAGTATCAGTTTTATTCTTGTTGTATACATAATTATTGAATTAATTTTTATTTGTTAAATAGTTAATTATTGCTTGATTAGTTTGATACTGTTTGATGCTTTCTATTTGAGCAATCTGAAACTTAAGTTGTAATTCTTGAATATCCAGAATATCATTAAAATCAACAATACCTGTTTCATAATTTTTCATAAGTATCTGCTCTGCACTTTTTGTTTGCTCTATATTACTTATCTGTGTATTATATCTAATCAATGCTTTATTTTTCTCTACAATTGCTTTGGATAAAGTCGCTGACAAAGCGCGTATCTTTTCTTCTTTTTGAAAAACAATTTCTTGTTTACGTAAATTATTTTGACGAGTCCTAGAATTGTATTTCTTAGTAAAGATGGGTATCGAAAGAGACATTGTTGTTAAAACAACATCTTTACCATTATCTTTATAGGTTTGTCTCGGTCTTTTAGAAACAACTATATAATCTAGTCCAACTCCTATTTTAGGCTTCTTTTCTTTCTGGTTAACCAATTCTAATTGATCTATACTAGTTAACAGTCTGTCATACCGAAGTAATTCTGGATGAAGAGAAAGTTCTTTATCACTAGCAGTAGTATCAGAAAACAGAACGATCGTTTCATTATTTAAACGAACATTAGAATTAGTACTTCTCCCCAACAATCCATTAAAAACTTCTCTTTCTGCCTCAAAGTCCTGTTTTACAAACTCCTTAAGTTCTTTAAGTTCATTTCTACGTATTTCTAGCTGTAGAATATCTACAGCCGTAGCCTTACCGACCTTTACAAATGTTAATGCCAATTTTTTATAAACACCTAACAGCCTAATATTCTCATCGATAACACTATCCCTTTTCTTCATCTCTACTAACTTAAAATAAGATGTAGACACAGAAAGTTTTAGCTTTCTCTTAGCGATAACAACACCCATATAATCAATATCCGATAAAGAGTTGGAGTGTTTTACTTTTGCAGCATTAGTACCAAACCAAGGTATCATTTGTCTAGCTGAAACTTTCATACGTTGCTCACCTGCATGAGTTTCTGGTTCACTTAAAAAATACCCCATTCCGATTTGAGTATCTGCGAATGACTTAACCTCGTTTTCCTTTTCTTTCGAAACTTCATAAGAGATATTAAAAGCATTGATATCTGGGTTTTTAGACTCTGCTATCTTAATGTATTCTTCAAGCACATCTTGACTGTTGATTGAAGTGGATAAAAAAAATAGAGCTACAAAAAACAAAATCTTTTTCGCTTCTAAATTAATCAGCATACTCAAAACCCTACTATACGATTTTACAAAAACTTTCATACTACTTGTCTATCATCGTTTAACAAACTCACTCTTTTCCCCTTTTTAAATTCTATCTCTTTTTTCCAACTATACAACACAGGAACAACAAACAAAGTAATTAAGGCAATCATCATACCTCCAAAAGCTGGGATAGTCATCGGAATCATGATATCACTTCCTCTACCTCGAGAAGTTAGAATTGGTAGTAATGCCAGGATTGTTGTTGCTGTTGTCATTAAACAAGGTCTAATTCTTTTTTCTCCCGCTTCAATAACTTTTTTTCTTATTGTAGATATTGAGTTTAATTTAGCTTTATCAAATGTTTGAGTCAAATAGGTTGCCATCACCACCCCATCATCTGTTGCTATTCCAAAAAGAGCTATAAAACCAACCCATACAGCCACACTTAGATTAATTTTATGCATTTGCAGCAAATCTCTAAGGTTCTCCCCAAAAAAGTCAACATTTAAAAACCACCCCTGTCCGTAAAGCCATATCATAATAAAACCACCACCAAACGCCACTGCTATGCCTGTAAACACCATTAATGAAGTTGCTACAGATTTAAATTGAAAATACAAAATCAAAAATATGATAACCAAGGCCAAAGGCACAATAATAGATAGTGTTTTCTCTGCTCGGATTTGATTCTCATATGTTCCGGTAAACTGATAACTCACACTACTAGGAACTTCTAGTTCTTTGTTTTTTATTTTTTTCTGAATTAGAGCTTCGGCATGTTGAACAACATCAACTTTTGCAAAGCCATCTAATTTATCAAACAACACATAGCCTACGAGAAACGTATCTTCACTTTTTATAACCTGAGGCCCTTGTTCATATTTAATACTTACCAATTCACTTAATGGCACTGGGCTGCCTTTTTCTACTGGTATATAAACATCCTTAAGATCATTAATATCTCCTCTTAACTCTCTTGGATAACGTATCTGAATTTCATACCTCTCTCTACCTTTAACTACCTGAGAAACAGACAAACCACCTACAGCTATCTCAAGTATTTCTTGAATCTTATCTATCGACAATCCATACCGAACTAATCGCTCCCTGTTTATATCAAAATTCAAATAAGGCTTACCCACAATACGGTCTGCAAAAACCGCTTCTGGTTTTACTCCTTGAGCTTCTTTCAGTACGCTTTCAAGTTGCACACCAAAAGACTCTATTTCTTTTAAGTTTTGTCCTTTTATTTTTATTCCCATTGGTGCACGCATTCCTGTTTGCAACATAACGAGTCGAGTCTCTATAGGTTGTAATTTAGGCGCAGAAGTCACTCCGGGTAATCTCGTAACCTCTACTATTTGATTCCAAATATCATCTGAACTCTTGATTTCGGGTCTCCAGTTGCGATAAAACTCCCCTTGCTCATCTTCTATAAGATCTTCTACTATGACGGAATAATATGCTTTTACAGAGGCTCTTTCAAACTTATCATTAGCAACACTACTATTCTTGTTATAAATCAACCCTCCATCTTTACAAACAAACAACCCATCATCATTAACCTTAAATCGTTGTCGTCTGCCTTTATTATTCAGCATGTATTCTGACTTATACTGAATTATATTTTCAAACATAGATAATGGCGCAGGATCAAGTGCAGATGTCGTTCTTCCCGCCTTACCTACAACTGTTTTAATTTCTGGAATACTAGCAACAGCCATATCCAATTGCTTGAGAATTCTTTTGTTTTCTGCCACACCTGCGTGAGGTAATGTTGTCGGCATTAAGAGAAAAGACCCTTCATCTAACGAAGGCATAAACTCTTTTCCTGTATTTTTCATAATTATCACACCAAGAACCACTATACTCATTGGCAACAACAAAAAAATGCGCTTATTACTTAAGGCCCATAATAATATTCTAGTATAATACCTTCTAAACAAATAAAACAACCCTAGCACTCCAAAACATATACAACCAACAAAAACAAAGTTCCAAAAAATGGCTTTATCAACTCCTAAAGGTCTCCAATATTGAGCAAGCATCATAATAATTACCAAAACCGAAGCAAAAACAATAATCTTATTTACCTGATCCTTTCTAATAACATTTCTTTTTTCTAAAATTGAAATTATCCCGAACACCATTAAAACAAGACCTAGCCAAACTCCATAAAACAAGGATATTACCCCCAAGACGAACAATACCCCATGTATCACATATTTTACTTGAGTATTAAGGTTTCTTCTTTTAAAAATATACGCTGCGAATGGAGGAATTAAAAATAAAGCCACTACCACTGATGCTATTAATGCCATTGTTTTGGTAAAAGCTAATGGGCCAAAGAGCTTACCCTCTGCTCCAACCATTGTAAATACAGGAACAAAACTAATAATGGTAGTAAGTACCGCAGTCAAAATTGCACCTGACACCTCTATTGTAGCATTATAAACCACCTCATTAATTGCTAATTTATTGGTGTTATTTTCTAAATGCCGAATAATATTCTCTGACAGGATCACACCAACATCTACCATAGTACCAATTGCAATAGCGATACCAGATAACGCAACAATATTTGCGTCTACATTAAAGGCTTTCATAGCAATAAAAACCATCAACACTGCTACTGGTAGTAAGCCTGAAATAAGAATTGATGCTCTAATGTTAAATACCATCACAATAATCACCAGAATAGTGATCAATACCTCTAAGGTTAATGCTTCATTTAATGTTCCTAAAGTTTCTTTGATTAATTCTGTACGATCATAAAAAGGAACTACCGTTAATGTAGAGATTCTTCCGTCTTTTAATTCTTTAGATGGCAAACCTTTACCAATTTCACTTATTTTTTGTTTTACATTGGTTATTACCTCTAAAGGATTAGCTCCATATCGAGCCACAACAACACCCCCAACTACCTCTGCTCCTTCTTTATCCAAAATCCCTCGTCTTATAGCAGGTCCAAGATTAACATTAGCAACATCTTTAATACGAATAGCTGTAAAGTTTTCAGATTTGACTACTGCATTTTCTATATCAGCAATTGACTTTACATAACCTAATCCTCGAACAAGGTATTCTACTCTATTTATTTCCAGAGTTTTTGCACCTATTTCTTTATTAGATTCTTGCACAGCTTTTACCACCTGAGTCAAACTTACATCATATTGCCTCATTAATTCCGGATCAACATCGACCTGATACTCCTGAACATACCCCCCTATTGAAGCTACTTCTGAGACTCCACCGGCAGATGATAATGCATATTTTACATAGTAATCCTGAATACTTCTTAACTCTTGTAAATCCCATCCTCCAGTCACATTACCTTCTTCATCTCTCCCTTCTAAGGTATACCAAAACACTTGCCCCAAGCCTGTAGCATCGGGCCCTAGAGTGGGCTTCACTCCTTCAGGAAGCAGTCCATCGGGTAATGAACTTAACTTTTCTAGAATACGACTTCTACTCCAATAAAACTCAACGTCTTCTTCAAATATGATATATATACTAGAAAAACCAAACATCGAAGAACTTCGAATAGTTTTCACTCCTGGAATACCTAATAGCGAAGTTGTTAATGGGTACGCTATTTGATCTTCAATATCTTGAGGAGACCTTCCTGCCCACTTGGTAAAAACGATTTGTTGATTTTCTCCTATATCAGGAATTGCATCTACTGCAATAGGATCACTCGGAAAATTCCCTATCTCCCAGTTAAATGGCGCATAACTAACCCCAAGCCCTACAAAAAGAGCCAACATTATTACTGCTACAAGTTTATTTTCTATAAGAAATTTAATGCTTTTATTTAGCATACATATTGATTATTAAGGTAATTAACGTATTGATTATCCACAAAGTATAAACAACAACTCAAGAGTCTTCTAGAATATATATTATCCAAGACTTCTTTTACAAATTACATTAATAATCAAATAAGAAAAGTTTCATTAAGTAAGTAAATATCCTTAACCATTAAGGGTGGCGGATATTCTGTGAAATTTAAAGTTTCATTTTCCGTATCTTGAAAGAGTATTGCATACGAAAAACAAAAAGAAGCAACAAAAACCTGCTGCTCCATTGTAATTTTATCAACTGAGTGTTTTAATTCGTTTTGCCCTTCAAAAGTAAGCTCTTTATCAGAACAACAACTCTTTTTTGTAACTGAACAAGTAGCGATCTTATTAGACTGCAAATTCATACCGCAAGTCTTCGCCTCTTTAAACAAAGCTAGATCAACTAATCTATCTCCACAATAGTGCATATCTATGGTAAATGATAGTGTAGAAAACAACACTATCATAGCCATAAAAATCACCGATATGTTACGGATAGAATTTTTCATTTGTTTACCAAAATTACTAAAAAATACCTTAATAAATTTTGTTTAACACAAGTTTAAACAAAATTCACTCAATTTTCTATTGCAAAAACATGAGAATTAACAGGCACGTAAACAGGTAATAAAGAAGGTAATTTTACTATATTTTTTTCACTTTAACAGCGTTCATTCCCTTTTGACCGCGCTCTAATTCAAAACTCACTCTATCTCCTTCTCTTACCTCTTGCATCAAACCATTAACATGAACAAAATAACGTTCTTGACTTTCTGCATCATTTATAAACCCATACCCTTTAGAATCGTTAAAGAACGCTACTTTACCTGTTCTAACTGGGTCAAATTCTTCTTTTTCTCTTTTTGGAACACCAATCTCAATACTTTCAGCATCAACTTTTTTTCTATTTGATGCATCAGGAGGGGTATCTGTTATATAACCATTCTCATCTACATATGCAATCATACTATCCAGCCCTGAACCTTTTTTAGAATTTGCTTTGCGTGCTTCTTTCTTCTTCTGTTTCTCTTCTCTCTTTTTTATTTTTTTCTTTTCCTTTTCTATTTTACTAAAGGTCTGCTGCGATTTTGCCATACGTTATTTAGTTTATGATTAAGATTACCCCGTAACAATATGTTACAAAGTCATTATTGAAGTACTAAATAAACAATTGGAAAATAACAATTTTTAAAAGTGATTCACCGAATAATTGATCCAGTTATTGCAATAACTTGCATCGATAATAGTGTTCTTCTTATATAACATCAAGAACTATCGAAGAATTGCAAAGATATGTCTTCATTTTTGATTTAAAAAACTCTAGACACATATTGATTATAATTTAAAACAAAACCAATTAAAAAATCCTTTTTTCAATATCAACTATTTAATGTTTGGTTTTCTTTATTTTTGAAGTCAATTTTATGCGAGAATGAAAATCGACATCAAAGAAAATGAGTTTATTCATTTCATGATTTACAAACCCTATGGCTATCTAAGTCAGTTTATAAATAATGGTCAAAAGCAAAATTCTAAAAAACTTTTAGGAGAATTGCACAATTTTCCCAAAGACATTATGGCAATAGGCCGATTAGATGAAAAGTCTGAAGGGTTACTACTACTTACCACAAACGGAAAAACTAGCAATTACATTTGTAGTAATCAAATTGAAAAAGAGTATTATGCTCAAGTTAATGGTGATATTACAGAAGAAGCTATAAACAACCTTAAACAAGGTGTTGAAATAGGCTTTGAAGGAAAAAAGTATATTACGGTACCCTGTAAAGCTAAAAAATTAGAAACCACTCCTGTATTTCCAGAACGTTCTAAAAAAATAAGAGATGATCGACACGGCCCAACAAGTTGGGTAAGTATAACTCTTACTGAAGGAAAGTTTCGTCAAGTAAGAAAAATGACATCTGCCGTTGGGTTTCCGACATTAAGATTGGTACGAATTAGAATTGGAAACATCCACCTAAACGATATGGACACAGGAGAAGTTAAAACATGGAATGGATTATGCGAATAACCTTATGATATTTAATTAACATATATATCATCTTATCACTAGCGAATGGAAAACACACTACATTTCTTATAGTACCTTAGACAGATCTTACCCAAGAACCACACTACAATTACGCCCCTACCACAATCTAGTTTAACGATATTTTTGCATTTTAAATATTGACTAAAACACTAAATATCATTACTTTAGATCAAATCTTAAAACCACTTGATTATGAAAAATTTTAAAGCGTTTGGGGTCGTTGGATTATTAGCATTTTCATTCATTTTTATGAGTTTCAGCAACAAAGGAGAAGATCTATATGGTACTTCTTATACTGTTGATCATGTTTCTCCAGAAAATGAATCTCCAGACCAAGCACAAGTCCTAAGAGCAACATTAAGACTTACCGTAAGAGCGACCAGAAGAGCAGTTGCTTACACTAGAGAAGTTGCCAGAGTTCAACTACCTGGTATTAGAGAAGTTACTCGCCAAGCATCAACATGGACTATCTTTGCAATAGGTACTGTTGAGCAGCACAAAGAAAATTATCTCAAAAACATTGCAGAGTACAAACGACAAAAAGTTCGTTCTTTAGGTTAAAATCTTTCGTATTTATTAATTTTTTTCAGGCAAATACTGTTCAATACAGCATTTGCCTGATTTCTATATTCAATCACTGATGAGAAAAACACTTTCCTATACAGCTCTTGTATTGTTTGCCCTATATTGGGGTTTTACTTTACTCTTTGTTACTCCTCAAAACTACATTAGCATTTCATTTCTTGAAGGAGAAAAAGTTTTTAACACCTTTTTATATCAAAAATGGGGGTTCTTTGCTCCTCCACCAAAATATAATGATAGATTATACTATACATTTCAAAACAAACATGATACTATAAAAAAATACACTTTTGAAGTTATGGCTCCATTACAACATATGAAAGCCGACAATGCCCCATTTAACTCCGGAGAAGATATTTTAGACTATGTATTATCGAGTACAATCCACAGTATCAATGATGGTTTAATAGCAGTTAATGAAGCTATTGATTACCAAATTGACACCAATAAGATGAAACAAAATGAAGGTAATGATCATCAAAAAATAGAGCGAGGAAAACTCTTTATTCAAGAAACTTCTTATTTCAAAACATTAAAAAACTACTCTCGTTTTATTGCTAGTAAAAACAACTTAAATATTGATGACTATTTTGTTACCATTGAGGTAGCACAGATCAAGATGCCAAAATTTGCTGACCGTGAAGAACTTGGCAAAGAAGACTTACGCAAAGAAAGCTTACTATTTAAAAGTGATAAATTTACATTAACAACAAGATGAACAAGCTAATCAACACTTTAAGCACAGAAAATAGGTTTAATTTTTACGCTCCATTCTTTAGAGTATTTATTTGTCTATATCTTATAAAAGATATTATCGTGACCTATGGATTTACGGATTTGTTATACACTGGTAAATCTTTCTTAATTTCTGAACCATTACCGTTACTTCAGTACTTTGGTATTGAGTCTGCTCTTCTACGTGATAATTTTTATGTTTTCTTATTTATATATATCGCTTTAATCGTATGCTTTTTATTAGGTATTGGAAAACGATATACAGCCCTTGGCTTGTTTTTTTGTGTAGAGTTAATGCAAAACATGGCCTGGTTGACACTTAATGGTGGTGATAACATCATAAAATTTATAATCCTATACTTTGTTTTTATTAACTCATATTCTAGATTCAGCATGAAACCATTAGCATTTAGGAATGAAGAAAATGAAAAACTAAGTAATTTCCTTTCAAACATCGCAGGATATTCGATTTGCATACATTTATGTTTAATATATTTTATTTCTGCTATACATAAGATAAATTCTGAAGTGTGGTTTAACGGAGTCGCAACTTATTACATCTTAGGCTCTGAGCGTTTTAGAGGAACTGGACTGAACCTTGCTTTAATAAAAAATGGAGCTTTTGTGACCTTATCTACTTATGGCACTATTTTAATAGAGTTAATTTTTCCGTTTTGGATATGGTTTAAAAAAACGCGTAACGTTATGATTGCCTTAGCAATATCATTACATATTGGAATTGGACTTTTTATGATGCTTTATGATTTTCAAATCATATTTGTATTAATGCAAGGTTTCTTTTTAACCAATAAAGAATGGGTTACTATAAGCTCTAAAGCGACTGATTTTTTATCTCAATACAAAATAAGATTAAATACCATCTTAAAAACCAACCCTGCGCATAAATGATTACATTTTTAATCATAATCGGGATTATTATTGGTATTTCTTTTTTAATATGGACATTATGGTTTTTGGAAACTAGAATTCCAAAATTAGAAATTTCAGATTCTAGTGATGAAATGCTTAAAATGAAAGCTATATCCGAATGGCTTCAATTACTATCCTCTAAACAAAAATTTAATGGAGTAGTACTTTTTATTAAAAATGGTAATGTTAAATTAGAAAAAGCATATGGTTTCTCTTCTTCAAAAAAAGATGAACGACTTAGTAATCAATCTATTTTTAGACTCGCTTCTATTTCTAAACAATTTACGGCTTTTGGAATTATGCTCCTTAAAAAAAAGCACCTCTTAGATTATGATGACCTTGTTTCAAAATATATTATCAATTTTAATCACCCAAAAGTTACTATTAGACACTTACTCAATCATACCTCTGGCATTACTGTTGACTATATCAGGTTAGCTAAAAAAAAGAAAATTCAAAAAGGATACATATTAAGTAACAAAGATGCAGTAACACTTATAAACTCTCATATTAATAACAACAAAAGCGAGCCTTTACAAGAATTCTCTTATAACAATAGTAATTATATCCTCTTGGCTCGAATTATAGAAATAATAACCAAGATGTCTTTTGAAGAGTATATGAAAGAAAATGTATTTATACCGCTAAATATGAAACAGACTAGGGTATGGAACCTCCTTTCAGAAAAAAACAATCCTGACACTAAATACATTACAAGTGGGTTTGAAGCCTATTTAAATAGCAAACCTACTGAAATTAAACCTAATTGGATAGATGGCGTTGCTGGTGATGGAGGAGTTTTTTCATCAATAAAGGATCTGGTTATTTGGAATTCTGCTTGGTACGAAAATCCATTACTCACAAATACTGATCTAGACGAAGCATACACAACTCCTTTATTAAACACTGGTAAGGTTTCTAATTATGGTTTCGGCTGGGTTGTCGAAGAAGATACTGTATGGCATAACGGAAAATGGTTAGCCTACAGTTCATTTATTTTAAGAAACACAAAAGATAAAACCTGTTTCGTATTACTAGACAACTCTTCAAATACCAGGTTTGACAAAATTATGAATCAAATATTAACTGCAATAAATACGAAATCAACTATTTCTAATTAACATTTAAAAACAAACTATAAAATATCTAGTAATTCACTAGCCTTCTCAAAGCTTCTAAAATTTGGGTGTTCGATATCTTTATCTACCATCTCATGAATCCAAGTTGTATGAAAAGGGATATGAAACGCATGTGCACCTATATTCAAAACTGGTAAAACATCTGATTTCAGTGAGTTTCCTACCATTAGAAACTCATCTACTTCGATATCAAGGTGTTTTACCAATTTTTTATATTGCTTTTCTGTTTTATCAGATACAATTTCTATATGATGAAAATAATCTTCTAAACCCGAGGCTATCAATTTTCGTTCTTGATCTAACAAATCTCCCTTGGTTGCCATCACCAAACGATATTTTTTAGACAGCTCCTTAAGAGTATTTGCTATTCCATCAATCAACTCTATTGGTTCTTGAAGCATTTTTTTTCCTTTTTCTATAAGTTTTTCTACCAAATCTATTTTTACATCACCTTTTGATATAATTATAGCGGCTTCTATTAACGATAGTGTAAAGGGTTTAATTCCATAGCCATATAAAGGTAAGTTTTGCATTTCTATATCAAAAAGCAATTTATTCGCTTCTTCTTTAGACATATACTCTTGTAATAGGTCACAAAACTCATCTTCAGCTTTTCTAAAGAAAGTTTCGTTTACCCATAACGTATCATCTGCATCAAATGCAATAACCTTTATTTTTTTTAGAGGCATATAATTAGCGTACCAATTTTTTATATTTAATTCGTTTAGGCATTAAATCACCTCCTAAACGTTTCTTTTTATTTTCTTCATAATCAGAGAAACTACCTTCGAAGAAATACACTTGAGAGTCTCCTTCAAAAGCCAAGATATGAGTACATATTCTATCTAAGAACCAACGGTCGTGAGAAATTACTACGGCACAACCTGCAAAGTTTTCTAAACCTTCTTCTAATGCTCTTAATGTATTAACATCAAGATCATTGGTCGGCTCATCAAGAAGCAACACGTTACCTTCTTCTTTTAAGGTCATTGCCAGATGCAAACGGTTACGCTCTCCTCCGGATAAGGTAGAAACCTTTTTATTTTGTTCGCTTCCGCTAAAATTAAAACGACTCAAATAAGCTCTTGAATTAACCTGTCTCCCTCCCATCATGACTAATTCTTGCTCTTCACTAAAGTTTTGCCAAATTGTCTTTTCTGGATCAATATTACTATGGTTCTGGTCTACATAGGCTATTTTAGCAGTTTCACCAACTTCAAAGTTACCTTTATCTGGTTGTTCTTCGCCCATGATCATTTTAAATATTGTCGTTTTACCTGCCCCATTAGGGCCGATTACTCCAACAATACCAGCTTGAGGAAGATTAAAGTTTAAATCTTCATACAATAATTTATCGTCAAAAGCTTTACTTACACCAGTAGCTTCAATCACATTTGTTCCAAGTCTAGGACCATTTGGAATATAAATTTCAAGCTTCTCATCTACTTGCTTTTGATCCTGACTCATCAACTTATCATAATTACTTAAACGAGCTTTTTGCTTGGCCTGTCTACCTTTAGGTGCCATTCGAACCCACTCTAACTCTCGTTCTAATGTTTTTTGACGTTTTGAAGCTTGTTTCTGTTCTTGAGCTAATCGTTTTGCCTTTTGATCTAACCATGAAGAATAATTGCCTTTCCATGGGATACCTTCTCCTCTATCTAATTCTAAAATCCATCCTGCTGCATTATCCAAAAAGTACCTATCGTGAGTTACTGCAATTACAGTTCCTTTATATTGTTGTAAATGGTGCTCTAACCAATGTACAGATTCTGCATCCAAGTGGTTGGTAGGCTCATCTAATAATAAAACATCTGGTTCTTGTAGTAAAAGTCGGCATAATGCTACTCTTCTCTTTTCTCCTCCAGATAATACTCCTATTTTCTTATCAGAATCTGGAGTACGAAGTGCATCCATAGCAATTTCTAACTTGGTATCTAATTCCCAAGCGTTACTAGCATCAATTTCATCTTGCAGGTTAGCTTGCTTATCCATAAGTTCCTGCATTTTATCAGGATTCTCATAGACCTCTGGCAAACCAAACATGTCATTTATTTTATTATATTCATCTAAAACTGCAACAGTTTTTGCCACACCTTCTTTTACAACTTCTAGTACAGTTTTTTCTGGATCTAGTTTTGGTTCTTGCTCTAGCATACCCACGGTATACCCCGGAGCAAATACTACATCTCCCCGATAGTTTTTATCAACTCCAGCAATAATTTGAAGCAACGTAGATTTACCAGAACCATTGAGTCCCAATATTCCTATTTTGGCTCCATAGAAAAAACTTAAATATATATTTTTAAGAACAGGAGTATTCGCACTTTTGTACGTTTTGGTAACTCCCGACATCGAAAAGATTACTTTTTTATCGTCTGACATAAGCCCTAACTAGTATTATTATTAATTATGATGATTATTTACAAAAGAGTTACACTCTTCCTTTTAAAGCATTAAAAACCCAAGCAATTGCAAAAAAGCCAACCCCCACGGCTGCAAAACCGTAACCAGATACATCTCTATATCTAAAAGCTCCTAATGCAATTAATGCTAGTCCAACAAGTATCATTATAAAAGTTGCCCAAGCTAGCACCGTGTTTTTATTCATTCCCATAAATTAGTATTTATAATTATAAAATCTTCTCATGATTTTACATAAGAAAATGCAAATATCGGTATTTTATCGTCAAAACATAGATTTTTGAAGAGTTGTTAAATAATAAAAAACATTCTATTCTTATTTCTATCTTTCATTGATTATTTAAATATAATTTTGAAGCACAAAATTCTTCTATATTTTATTCGGTTTTAAGACGCGAAAGCTCATCTTTAATAAAAAGTGTTTCAATTGATTTACCCTCAACGAATTCTTTGGCTATTTTGGCAAAAGCATCAGGAGCAAAAAGAGCAACAAAATGTGGTGTATCTACAACACCAACAAAGGTGACATCTCCATTTGTAGACAATTTTTTGAAATAACGTTTTGCTCCATCAAAGTGAGTTTTAGGATCTAATGTCCCACTAAGAATTAACGTTCTTGGCATATTTTCTGGTACCATTGCAAAAAATTGATCACGCTCATAGGTAGGCATCTTATTTTCTGCAATAAGAAATGGTAATGGGCTTGTAAATAAAAGTTTTTCTGCTTCTTTAGCAACTTCATCTTTTTTCATTTCTGGTCTCAGATTATTTTCTGAAGCCGTGATTATCTGTACCAAAGGAATTGAATTAGTAGCCGTTGGATACTTAGAAGAAAAGTCTTTGTAAAAACTTGTAATTACCTCTACTGCCTTATTTAAAGCTGTAAAATCATTTTTTTCTAATCCTTCTATAATAGAAGGTATTGTGTTACGAACCTTAGGAATATCAAGGGTCATTCCTAAAAGCATTGCCAGATTTTTATTCGGTATTTGAGCAGCAAACTTTTCATCTGTTTTTACTCTGTCAATTAAACTCTGTAATCTCGATATTAATGATACTGATGAATCAGATGCCTCAAGCCCCTCTAGAACTTTACGCCCTACATTATCTGTTACTTGAGAACGCTTGCTTAAATCAAAATCAACATCATCTTGTAAAGGCACAAGAGAATCTAAAATAACACCGTCAAGATTAACAGTCCCTTGTAAAATTAAACGCAACACCAACTGTGTACCATATGACACACCATATACATATCGTTTCCCTTCACCACTTAAAGTATTTATTAACATTGATAAATCCTTTGCTCCGTTGGTTATTGAAAAAGCCTTTGTATACTCTAAATTACCAAACATTTGACCAAAACATGCCCCCCACTCTTCATTTCCTAAACCAATTCCGTTATCAGAATCTATTCGCTCTTGCTCTGGACATATTTTTCCTGATAATCCCGTACCTCTATGATCAGGAATTAAAATATCAAAATTCGGAAAAGTGTTCTTAAATTGATCTACTAACGAATAAAAACTAGCACCTGATTCTCCTGGGCCTCCTGCTATCAACCACAAAGAACCTTCTCTCTTTTCTTTAGCTGGAAATTTTCTAACAAACAAATCGATAGTTTCATTATTATCTTTCTTATGATACAAAGGTGCTTGTACAATTGTACATAGAGATGTTTTTAACTCTTCGATGGTTTCAGTTGTATTACATATTTTAAACTGAGCATTAGAAACAGTTATCCCTAGTAATATACCTAGGGTACTTAGGGTAATTTTTTTTATCATTACAAAACTTATTAAAAAAGGATTCTTTTAATAAACCAAACTTCTTTGTTGGTAAATAGAATTCGAATAAAACTATAATAAGCGTACCTTCTTCAGTCATTTAGTTTTTTTTAACATAAGGATTCATGTCAAAAAGTAACATTTAGCCATACTAAAAGCGAACCAACAACAATCACTACATACTAAAAATCAAACAACTAACAAACGTCAAATCGATAAAAACATGCACAGGATAGTGATTATATTTAATTTTTTACTACTTATTCTTAAACGTTCCGTTTTTTGTATTTTCGTGCAAACAATGCATACCACATGGATATCAACTTCAACAAAAACGAAGATCATAATAAACTTTTAGTATCGTCACTTCGGCAACGATTTGCTAAAGTAAAATTAGGAGGAGGTCAAAAACGAATAGAAAAGCTTCATTCGAAAGGGAAAATGACCGCAAGAGAACGAATTAATTACCTATTGGATAAAGATGCCAAATGTATAGAAATAGGAGCTTTTGCAGGAGAAGACATGTATGAAGAACATGGAGGTTGTCCAAGCGGTGGGGTCGTTGTCAAAATAGGTTATATTGAAGGAAAACAATGTATAGTAGTAGCCAATGATGCTACAGTAAAAGCAGGTGCATGGTTTCCTATAACAGGGAAAAAAAACCTTAGGGCACAAGAATTAGCCATAGAAAACAGATTACCCATTATATATCTTGTAGATAGCGCTGGCGTTTATTTACCTATGCAAGATGAAATTTTTCCAGACAAAGAGCATTTCGGAAGAATATTTCGTAATAATGCCGTTATGAGTAGTATGGGGATTACCCAAATTTCTGCTGTAATGGGTAGTTGTGTAGCTGGTGGTGCTTACTTACCTATTATGAGTGATGAAGCACTAATCGTAGATAAAACCGGAAGTATTTTTCTTGCAGGTAGTTATTTGGTAAAAGCTGCCATTGGAGAAAGCATTGATAATGAAACTTTAGGAGGAGCAACTACTCATTGTGAAATCTCTGGAGTAACAGATTATAAGGCCAAAGACGACTCTGATGCTTTGAATACTATTAAAAATATAATCTCAAAAATTGGAGATTATGAAAAAGCTGGATTTAATCGTATCGAACCAACTAACCCAAAATTAGATCCTAAGGAAATATATGGTTTACTACCAAAAGCGAGAAATGAACAATATGATATGATAGAGATCATCAATCGCCTTGTTGATGATTCTGATTTTGAAGAGTACAAATCTGGATATGGACAAACTATCATAACTGGTTATGCTCGTATTGATGGTTGGGCCGTGGGTATAGTCGCCAATCAACGTAAAATTGTAAAAACTAAAAAAGGAGAAATGCAATTTGGCGGTGTAATTTATTCTGACTCTGCCGATAAAGCAACTAGGTTTATAGCCAATTGTAATCAAAAGAAAATACCACTTGTATTTCTACAAGATGTAACAGGTTTTATGGTTGGTAGCAAGAGTGAACATGGTGGAATCATAAAAGATGGTGCCAAAATGGTAAACGCTGTGAGCAATAGTGTTGTTCCTAAATTTACCATAGTAATTGGTAATTCGTATGGTGCTGGTAATTATGCTATGTGTGGTAAGGCCTATGACCCAAGGTTAATCGCTGCATGGCCCAGTGCAGAGTTGGCAGTAATGGGAGGAACACAAGCAGCAAAGGTTTTATTGCAAATAGAAACTGCTTCATTAAAAAAGAAAGGCGAACAGTTATCTGAAGAAGACGAAAAGGCATTATTTGATAAAATTAAAAATCGATATGATGCTCAAACTTCTCCTTATTATGCAGCAGCTAGACTATGGACAGATGCTATAATTGACCCATTAGATACCAGAAAATGGGTATCTATGGGAATAGAAGCAGCCGATCATGCACCAATTGAAAAGAAATTTAACTTAGGGGTAATTCAAGTCTGAATATGAAGTTATATCATTCTATCACAGTATTGGTAGCGTTACTTTTTTCTAGCCTAATACATTCTCAAGACAATGTAGATAAAGTGCAGGAAATAGAGTCCTATCTTAAACAATCAAAAATACTATTGCAAAAAAAACCAGATAGTTCTATATATTATGTCGAAAAAGCATTAGAGGCTTCCAAATTAATTAAAGTTGATACTCTTATTGCCAAGTCTCGTCTACAGAAAAGTAGTTTGTTACTTTTAAAAAAAGAGTTCCCTGAAGCAGATTCTTTACTTCAAATTAATTTGACTCAAGAATTACCCAAACATATTAAAGGGCAAACCCTTCATAATCTTGCCACCATACAATATTATAACCAAGATTTTAAGAAAGCGCTTGATATTTATATTCAGGCAGCAAAGGTTTTAGAAGAGTCAAAAAATTCAAGTAATTTAGTAAATACCTATGCCAATATTGGAGCTATTAATGCGACATTAAAAAATTTTAAAAATGCTCAAATATACCTAGAAAGAGCTCTTCCCTTAAGTAAGTCTAATGAGGTTTTGAGACTACAGATTTTGGTTAATCTTTGTAATATGTATCTAGAACAAAAACTCTTTGATAAGTTTACTGATAATATATTTGAAGCAGAACAACTGGCAGAAAAGTATAAATTAAAAAGAATTCTTTCTGTCGTCTATAACAACTTTACAAAATATTATGCAGCAGAAGGTGCCGATTATAACTTAGCATTAACTTATGGGCAAAAAGCTATATCCATAAAAAAAGAACTTAATCAGGCAAATACTCTTAATATAACCTATAATAATGTTGCCTATTCTTATTTACAAAAAGGAGAATACCAAAAAGCAATATCTTATCTTGATAGTGCTATGATTGGAGCACAAGGTATACTTAAATCATACATATACAACAACTATAAAGATGCATATATTGGCTTAAAAAACCATAAAACAGCATTACACTATGCTGATCTTAAAGATGTTTATAAAGACTCAATAACCAACTCTTTACAAAAAGAGAAAGTAGCAGAACTAACAGAAAAGTTTGAATCAGAAAAGAAACAGAATCAAATTGATGTTCTTGATGCCCAAAATGAGCTTCAAGCGCTTACAATAAAACAACAAAATTACCTATTGATAGTTTTACTGCTTTTTGGGATATTACTTCTCGTATTGGGTTATTTTGGTTTTAAAAGTTATAAAACAAAAGAACAGTTAGACAAAGTATTACTTCAGCAAAGGTTAAAGAAAACCCAGCTTAATCCACATTTTTTGTTTAATTCATTACAAAGTATTCAAAACTTTATTTATAAAAATGATAAAGAAAAATCCAGTTCGTATTTAGCAAGCTATTCAAAATTAATTCGTTTGATCTTAGAAAAATCTGATGATGATTTCATTAGTGTAACAGACGATAAAATAGCTTTAGAATCTTACCTTAATCTTCAACAACTTACTCATAACAATAAATTCTCTTATGATGTCATTGTTGAAGACACTGTCGATGAAGATTTTGATATGCTACCTACTCTAGTAACCCAGCCATTTGTAGAAAATGCAATAATACATGGCTTAAAAAACAACACCAACGGAACCATAAATGTTCGATACTTTAAGAACAATTCAACTTTTTACGTAGCTATTGTTGATAATGGTAAAGGTTACGATATCAAAAAAGATAACTCTAACAGATTACATAAATCGATGAGTATGGATATTATTAAAGAACAATTTAAAAATCTTAACAAAAGTTCTAAAAATTTTGTTGGTGATATTGCAATTAATTCTTCTGCAAAAGGAACAGAAGTAATTTTAAGCTTTACAGCGGCATAAAAAAGATTCTCACAACAAAATGAAAACCATATCCTGCTTTATTGTAGAAGATGATCCTCAAGCACTTGAGTATGCAACTTCTATTTTAAAACAATACAAAACAATAGATATTATTGGTTCTACAGACAAAATAAAAGACGCTGCTGATCTGATAAAAAGGTTAAACCCTGATTTTGTAATTTTAGATATATTTCTTACCGATGGTACAGCTTTTGACTTTCTATCACTTGTAAACGACATAAATTTTAGAATTATATTCACAACTTCTTATGCCAAATATGCCATCGATGCCTTTAAATTTAGTGCGTTGGATTACCTCTTAAAACCTTATGAAGAAAAAGAATTAATCCTAGCGATAGATAAAGTAAAAGATGACATTCATAAAACACAATATCAATCACAATTAAATGCATTGCTGCATAATCTATCTGATAAGGAAACATCAAAAAAAATTGTACTCAAAAATGCAGAGACAATTCATGTGGTTGATATTAAAAATATTATTTATGCTCAATCTGATAATAATTATACCACATTCTTACTCATAAATGAGCAAAAAATAATTGTATCCAAATCACTTAAATCTTTTGATGATAAGTTAAAAATTCATAATTTTTTTCGTGTCCATCAAAGCTTTCTAATTAATTTATCTCATATTTCTTCATTCGATAGACGTAATGAAGAAATAGTTCTTAAGCAAGAACATTGTATACCCGTAGCACAAAGCAGAAAAAAAAGTTTAATCGAATATTTGGATAAACTTTTTTGAAATTCTCAGAAATCTTCATTGATTTCTAAAAAACTACCTTCAAATTCACATCTACCATAATTCTTATAATTAAGAGTTTTAAATTACAAGCTGAAATTATTTTTAAGTAAGTCTAATACTAGTATTAGACTTACTCACAAGTTGAGAAAACTTAGAAAATATGAATAAAGTTTTTAATTCCTATAAAACGAGTTAAAGTGCTTTAAAAACAATTAAGGTAAAACAAAAACACATCACACAAAAAACGAAAAAGTAATGAAAAGAACTATTGTTAAAGCGGTATGCATTATGCTATTAATCTCTTGTGGCAAAAATAAAAACGAAGAAAAAGAACCTGGGCTTTTAGATATTATAGAAAATGTTTCTGATCTTAATAAAATGGCTAATGAATTGGAAGAAATTGAAGAAGAAGGACAACAGCTAGAGAATACCACTCCCGTCTCTAATGATATATTAAAAGCTATCATCCCAGATGATTTACCTGGATATACAAGAAAAAAAATAACCATTGGAAATCAACTGATACCTGATATTAGTATGGCAGATGCAGAATATAAAAATGAAAATGGTGATATCATTTATTTCTCTATACTTGATGGAGCTGGAGAAACTGGAAGTGCAATGATTGCATTTGCACGCATGGGGTTTGCAAGAGATTTTGAAGAAGAAACTGAAACAGGCTACAAAAAATCTACTATTATAAATGGATATAAGGCCATTGAAGAAGTTGTACAAAACGATTATGATACTAGCAAAGATGCTAAGATAGAACTCTTAATTTCTAAAAGATTTCTTTTCTCTTTAGAAGGAAAAAATATTTCTATAAGTGACCTAAAGGATATGGTTGATGAGTTTGATATAAAAGAACTCGAGTAATTATCTAAATAACACAACATCAAATTACAAAAATGCATCAATGATTTAATTTAATCATAATTAATGAAAACTCAATATTTATATTTAAAGGTATTCTCGATTTCTATTTTTTTATTGGCAAGTACTATTGGCCACGCTCAAATATTTGAAAAAATAACTAAAAAAGTACGTAACATATCCAGTAAAACGAGAAAAGCATCTTTTGAAAAAACCGCAGCTATTTCCACTTCAATAAAAGATACATTGTACGGAATCGATTGGTTTGACGAAAATATGTTTACACCAGAAACTGCTGATAGAATTGGCAATTCGGCTCTTCCTCCAGGTTATTATAAATCTACCGTAAGATCTTATTGTTTAAAAGCTGGAGTATACGGGCCTACTAAAGGAGATGGATATCAAATTGCCAAATTAAAGGGAAGAAAAGCTAAATTAATTCACTCAATTATTACAAAAACAGTAAAGCATCCTACTATTTCCCAATCTGATGTTCAAACTCTCATATGGGGAATTGAAGCAGGAGCAAAATTTTCTAAATATCCCATAGAATTCCAAGCCAAAGTAAGCCCCCTACTTACTAAAAAAGATATTCTATTTATGAATATCAGCTTTGACAAATTAAAGAATAAAGTGCTTCCAAAAAAAGTAAAATCTCTAATAGACACCTATGCTTCATTACGTCAAAAAATGCAATCTACGCAAATGAAATATGATGAAATAGAAGCTATTGCAGTAAAAAAAGGAATCCCACCTTTGGGAATAGGAAGCAAAGAGATCAATGTAGGGATTTGGTCATATATTGGTAATGGTTTCTTTTTACGAGCAAACCCTCAAGGATACTCTACAACAGACATAGAATTATATAGACCTGCTAAATTAAATGTTGTAAAAGATAAAAAAGGAAGAATCCATATTATTACAGATAAAGAAAACACTATGAAAATAACTTATAGTGATGAACCTGATACTAATATATTTGATTATGGACACACAAAAGTTCCTGTCTGGAAAATCAAAAAACTACATTTATCAAACAGTAAAAAAAATCGAGACACCGTCTTAAACATTAATGCATGGCTTTTTAGGGGTTCAATAAAAAACCTTGATCTAGTTATGACAAAGCCTCAACACTCTTCTCCTGAGCATATTTTCTCCAAGAAAAAGAAAGGAGGGCCTTTTCTTGAGGAAAAACGATATTTTTTTCAAAAAAACAATAAAGACAAAATACCATTGTGGGATGTGCTTAAAAATCGATTTGAAAAAATGAAAAAAATGATTAAGAAATATAAGGAACTAAAAGGATATGCACAGGAAATTGATGATATGAATGAAGTAAAACCCACAGAAGATCATCTAAACAAGAAAAATCAAAGTAAAATGCTCAATGATGCAATAAAAGCAGTCACAAACCCTACTGATTTTAAAGGAAAATCAACATGGATAAGAAAAAATTTAAAAATGACGATGGATCTAGTTATGAATGCCATCTTCGCTCTTGAAGGATATAATAATGACCCAAAAGATCCTGATTTAGCATCTAACCCTGCACAACCAGGAAATACAAGTAAACAGCGAATAGGGCTCAGTAATTACGAAAAACAATAACAAAAGATGGATGATATTTTGATGTTTTCTCTTCTAAATATTGTGGCACATTCATTATATATAAAATATAACTATTTATGAATACGAAAAATTCATTGCAATGCTCTAGATTACTGATCTTAGTGTTTATAGTATTTTCAATTTCAGTAAGTTATTCCCAAGACTGTAATGCCGTTCTTTTTATGAAAGAGGGAGCTGTATTAACTTATGGACAATACAATAAAAAAGGGAAAAAAGAGAGTACTACAATTCATCAAACAACCAATATACAAAGTGAAGGTAAAAACTCTTTAACCGCCACCATAAAAGCTTCTGTAACCGATGTAAAAAACAAAGAAACATTTGACACAACCTACTCTGCAAGTTGTAAAAATGGTTTATTTAGTTTAGACATGCTACGGTTTTTTAATCACAATAAACTTGCTGCATACAATAATGATGCAAAATTTGAATTAAAAATTAATGGTGATGTACTAGAATTCCCTGTAGGCATGAAACCCGGAGATCAATTAAATGATGGTCACATTACTATAAAGGTCAACAGTAATGGTTTTACTTTAATTACTCTTACCAACAATATTATTAATCGTAAAATTATTAGTAAAGAAGAAATAACAACTCCTGCAGGAACATTTATGTGCCAAAAGGTTTCTTTTGAGTTTGATTCTAAAGTTGGTATCCTTAATGTAAAAGGAACGGGAACTGAATGGTACTATAAAGATGTAGTTTTGGTACGATCAGAATCCTATAATAAAAAAGGTAAATTGACGGGATATAGTGAATTAATGGAATATAAATAATCATTAATAACACCAGATGATTATAAAACTTTTATCTATAATCATCTGGTTTACCAATAGAGTATTCATTCTCACATAACTTTTCTTTATTTTTGAGCTCTCAAACAAACAATTGTGCAAGAAACTATTGAAAAACTCTCTAAAAAAGAACTTAAAGATTTTCTAGATGAAAAATCTGCTTTATATGAACAACCAAAATTTATAGAGACAGACCCTATTCAAATTCCACATCTTTTTACAAAAAAAGAAGATATTGAAATTTCGGGATTTCTAACAGCAACTATATCTTGGGGTAATCGTAAAAGTATATTAAAAAATGCGCATCGATTAATAGAGCTGTTAGGTAATACACCACACGACTTTGTTATTAATCATACAGAAACTGATCTTGCATTTTTTGATGGATTTGTACATAGAACATATAATAGTACGGATCTCACCTATTTTATTAAGGCATTAAAACATATTTATATAAAATACGGTGATTTAGAAACTTTTTTCAAACAATATAACAAAGAAGATAATCTTCAAAATGCAATTCATCATTTTAAAAAAGAGTTTTTTAGTTTACCTCACCCGATAAGAACAGAAAAACATATTAGCGATCCGCATAAAAACTCGGCAGCTAAACGTATAAACATGTTTCTAAGATGGATGGTTCGAGATGCTAAAGCCGGAGTTGATCTAGGGGTATGGAGTACAATATCATCTTCTCAATTATCATGCCCTTTGGATGTTCATTCTGGAAATGTAGCAAGAAAACTACAATTGCTTACACGTAAACAAAATGATGGAAAGGCATTATTCCAATTAGACACCAAATTAAGAGAACTTGATTCAAACGATCCGGTTAAATATGATTATGCCTTATTTGGGCTTGGAGTTTTTGAAAAATTCTAAGTTTAGAATGGTTCTAAACATTGACATTAAATTTACGTTATAAACACTAGGGTGATGTTTCTTTAATACATATAAAATATTATCATAAAATAATTGAGAGGTGTCTTAGACTACATTTGTTTCAAACAAAAAAACTAACACACACATCATGAAAAAGTATCTTTTATTCGCCTCCCTAGCTTCTGCTTTGGCGCTAACTTCTTGTGATCTTGATGATCATGTCGGAAATCCGAATAACCCTAAAATCGAATTAAAAAATCACTCAAAATCTCCAATATTAATAGAAAAAACAACCGATTTTTCTGATATAGAGATATATAATCTACTTTCATCTGAAGACAACTACATACCAGGTTTCACCTATGGTTCTATGGCCGATGGAGCTGGATTATTAAATAATACCGATGGCACATATACATTAATCAATAATATAGAGGCAGATTACTCTATTGCAAGAATTACTCTTGATAAAACATTTAAACCTATTAAAGGAGAACATATACTTAATGCTGTTGCTACGGCAAATACTGCACAATGCTCTGGTTCAATGATTACACCTTCAGAACATGGTTTTGGCCCATTATATCTTTCTGGAGGAGAATGGGGAGGAAATTCTAAAGGAGTTTTTGCTACAGATCCGTTTAAAAATTCGGGAGAAGCATCTGCACCTAGAATGTTACCAACATTAGGGCAATGGTCTACAGAAAATGCAGTAGCTCTACATAAAAAAGCATACCCAGATAAAACAGTTGTTTTTATTGGTGATGATAACAGTAATAACGAAGTACCTTCTGGCCAACTAGGAATGTATGTAGGAAATAGAGGTGATCTTGATGGAGGTAAGTTATATGGGCTTAAGGTTACTTCTCCTGGTGTAACTTATGAAATGGATATGAAAGAAGGGATCTCTTATGAGATAGAGTTTGTTGAGCTTAAAGAAAAAGAGATTGATTTACTTGATGCCGAAGCAAAAGAAAAAGGTGTTATGGGGTTCTCTAGATTAGAAGATATCGACTGGAGAAGAGGAAACAAACGAAACAATAGAGAATTATATCTTGCTGTTACCGGAAGAGACAAGCCCGGTTTAATAGGAAAAGGAACACGTTCTGGAAGAATATACAAAGTAGAATTAAATCCTTACAACCCTCAAGGACCTGGTAAAATCACATGTGTTCTAGACGGTGATAAAGAAGGTGGTGTTGCTGAAGCATTTCATAGCCCTGATAACATTACCGTTACACAAAACTATGCATACATACAAGAAGACCCTAACGGAATTGAAGATTTTAAACCTGCAGCAGCCCACTATGCAAGATTATATCAATATAACTTAAATACAGGAGCTTTAAAAGTTGTATTAGAATGCGATCAAACAAAAGCAGCTGCAGCTGGTTATGGTAACTTAGATAAGATGTGGGAAATAACAGGAATGATTGATATATCTGATGTAATTGATGTAGATGATACATTTCTTTTAATAACTCAAAATCATGGTTGGGAAAAAGCAGATGGAACACCATTTACAGACCCAAAAGCAAATCCCGATCTGGCAAATAGCCGAAAAGAAGGAAGTATGCTATATGTGATTAAAGGATTAGAAAGATAATATGATTATAATACATTATATATATAACAAAAAGGCTTATTTAACAATAAGCCTTTTTGTGCTATTGCTAGTTTTGGTTTCATGTTCTAAAACAAAAAAAGTAGCCAACGCAAATACAGAGAAAATACCCTATACAGCATTAATCAAAAAGCAATTCATGTCTGATATTCATTTGACTATTGAATTTTTGGATAGTGCAAAATTAAAGTCAAATACTAAAAAGTACTTTCTAGAATCCAGAAAGGGTTTTAAGAAATTAGAGCCTATATTAGCTGCGCTAGATTTAGAAAACTATGGTTTTCTAAATCAACCCAACATTTTAAAAATAGAGGAAGAAGATTACACAGATATCAAAATTAAAAATCCAAGTGGTTATCAAGTATTAGAAGAAGAAATATTTACAGAAAACCCAGATACTACGACAGTATTAAGACATATCGATTTGGTGTCAAATAGGTTAAAGTTGATTGAAAAAAACGTTAGTTTTAAACACCTAAAACCATATCATTTCCTTTGGTTATTTAGAAAATCATTTACTCAAATTGCTTTAACGGGTATTACAGGATTTGATTCTCCTGTGCTAGAAAATTCTCTAGAAGAATCAAAAATTGTGTACCAAAGTTTAAAGGCTTATTTATCTATTTTTAAAGGTGAATTTAAGAACCAAGAACTTTTGAGGAAATGGAATAAAGAAATAGATGCTAGTATTCAATACCTTACGTCAGATTTTAATACATTCGACCGGTATCATTTTATCAAAAATCATTCTCATAGACAATTGATACTTTGGAATGAAACTGTAACCGATTGGCAAGTAAATTTTCCTTTTGAACTAGCTATTAAAAATGATGCTACTTCCTTTTTTTCGGATAGTACATTTAATCATACATTTTTTGCAGAAAGAAACTCTGGTAAAATGACGGAAGACAAGATTGAACTAGGAAAAACATTATTTTATGACACTAATTTATCTGCTAATAAAAAAATAAGTTGTGCCACCTGTCACCATCCCGATAAAGCTTTTACGGATGGTTTAAAAATTGGTGCAGGCGTTACAAGAAACACCCCTACTCTATTGTATGCTGATTTACAACAAGCATTCTTTTATGATAAAAGAGCCGGAAGTTTAGAAGGGCAAATTATTGCTGTCATTCAAAACAAAAATGAGTTTCACACAGACCTTAAAACGCTAAGTAAAGTAGTCTTACAAGACAGTTTGTATCAAAAAAACTTTGACAAAGTTTTCCATAATACCAAAACCACTGATGTTCAAATTAGAAATGCTTTGGCTAGTTATATTAGGAGTTTGGCTCCTTTTAACTCAAAATTTGATAGAAATATAACTAATAAAGAGAACACACTTACACAAAGTGAAATTAATGGTTTTAATCTTTTCAACGGTAAAGCCAAATGCGCAACATGTCATTTTGCTCCTTTATTTAATGGTACAGTACCTCCTAATTATAAAGAATCAGAAATTGAACTAATAGGTACACCAGAAAAAAGTGATACTATCAATGCTAAAATAAGTCCTGATCTAGGAAGATATCACGTATATAAAACAGAAGAAAGAAAACATTTTTTCAAAACTCCAACTATACGAAATGCAAATAAAACGGCTCCTTATATGCATAATGGTGTCTATAACACTTTAGAAGAGGTGCTCGATTTTTATAACAGAGGTGGTGGCGCAGGTATTGGTATAGAATCAGAATACCAAACACTACCCCCAGATCAACTAAATCTAACAAAAAAAGAAACCAATGATATCATCTCTTTTATAAAAACCTTGGATGATGATTTATCAAAATATTAAAATTAACCAACTACAGCGAGCTATCTAAACACATCCTCATTTAGGTTTTTTTCACTTTGAAAACCTAAATGAGGTTTTTCTTAGATAAAAAATACTATTACTGTTTTCTTTACGTTATGATTTCTTTATGAACTAAGAATGTAAAACAAGTTCCTGGATCTTGAATCTAGATACCATTTATAACTTCTTTTTAACACATTCATACCTAAGCAATGTCTCTTTTATTCTGAAAGTGACTATAAAAGCTAAGGAAATAAGGCTCAAATTACGGTTATAACATAAAATAGTTACGAAATACTAAATAATTCGTAATATTTGACTAATTTTTGTTAAATTTATTAAGAATTGAGTATTGAAAATCAATACATTGGAAAAGGATGATATCAGCGACAGTACCTATTAATGAAAACTTTAGGCTTGAAGCGTTAAAATCATTAGATATTCTGGATACTGAATCACAGAAAGAATTTGATGAAATAACGGCTCTTGCTGCATATATCTGTGATACAGATGTTGCATTAATTTCTTTAGTAGATAGTGATCGGCAATGGTTTAAATCCAAACATGGTATTGTTACTTGTGAAACTCCGCGAAAAAACTCTCTCTGTTCTCATGTAGTATTACAACCAGATGCTCCATTAATCATAAAAGACACTAGAAAAGATCCTCGCTTTAATGCAGAACCTATTTTTCTAGAAGGAAGACCCGTTATTTTTTATGCCGGCATACCTCTATTAGATACCAATAACTTTGCATTGGGTTCATTATGTGTTATGGATAGCAAGCCAAGAGTACTCAATAAAAAGCAATTGGATTCGCTTAACTCATTGGCAAAACAAGTAATTGTTCTGTTTGAACTAAATAAAAGAAATAAGGACCTTCAGTTAATTCATAATATACTTGAAGAAAAAAATAAATCTTTAAGAGAATTTGCCAGAGTAATTTCTCATGACTTAAAAACACCTTTAGCCAATATTATTACTTCTACCGATTTATTAAAACTAAAGCTTGGTGATAAATTAGATGAAGAAAGTTTAGAATACTTTAAATACATTAAAATTTCTTCATTTTCGATGAGTAGTTATATCAGTGATATTCTAGAACATTACGAGAGTGATAGCTTGTTACAAAATAAACCCGAAGAGTTTTACTTAAATAATCTCTTAAAAGAAATTACTAATTTATTAAGTGTAAAGTCAAATTTTGATATTCATTTTCCAAAACACGATCCTCTCTTAGATTGCAATAAACTTGCGCTTAAGCAAATTTTATTTAACCTTATCGTAAATAGCATCAAATACAATGATAAAGAAGAAGTTGTTATTTCTATAGAAGCATCTGAAGACGAAAGTTATTTTTATTTCAGAATAACAGATAATGGAATGGGAATCCCTAATGATAAATTAGACTCTATTTTTGAGCTTTTCAAAACAGCTAACACCACAGATAAAGATGGTAACAAAGGCAATGGAATAGGTTTATCTACTGTTAAAAAGCTTATTGAAAAACAAGGTGGCTCCATCAAAGTTACTTCAAAAGAAAAGGTATATACTACCTTCGAGTTCTCTATAAAAAAACACTAGATAACATATACCTTTTTACGTTATAAAACAGTATATAATTATTTATATTACTTCTTGATGGTACGGTTAAGTAACCAGTAGTCTGCAAGAACTAATGCAGCCATTGCTTCTACAATAGGCACAGCTCTTGGCACTACACAAGGGTCATGTCTTCCTTTACCTTGCATAGTTACGATATTCCCGTCTTTATCAATAGTCTCTTGATCTTGCATAACAGTTGCTACCGGCTTAAAAGCAACACTAAAATAAATATCCATTCCGTTAGAAATTCCACCTTGTATTCCTCCAGAAAGATTGGTCTTGGTTGTACCGTCTGTATTAAACAAATCATTATGGGCACTTCCCTTTAATTCTGCTCCTGCAAAACCACTACCATACTCAAAACCTTTTACTGCATTAATCGATAACATAGCTTTACCCAATTCTGCATGTAATTTATCAAATACAGGTTCTCCTAAACCAACGGGAACACCCGAGATAACACAACTTACAACACCTCCAACAGTATCACCTTCTTTTCGTATTTGTTTGATATAATTTTCCATAACACCAGCTGTTTCGGTATCTGGACAACGTACAATATTACTCTCTGTTAATGAAAAATCAATTTCATCATGAGATTTCTCTAACTTAATAGGTCCTACTCCACTAACATAAGCATTGAATTTAACATTAGCTAAGACCTGTTTAGCAATTGCTCCTGCAACTACTCTACTTGCAGTTTCTCTAGCAGAAGATCTACCTCCCCCTCTATAATCTCTAACTCCATACTTTTGATCATAAGTATAATCTGCATGAGAAGGACGATAAGAATCTTTGATATGAGAATAGTCTTTGGATTTTTGGTTTGCATTCTTAATGGCAAAACCGATAGGAGTTCCTGTTGTAACTCCTTCAAAAATACCTGAATAAAACTCAACAGTATCTGGTTCTTTACGCTGTGTAACGATCGCTGACTGACCTGGTTTGCGACGATCTAATTCCGCCTGAATGGCATCTAGATCTAATGTAACTCCTGCTGGGCATCCATCAATAACACCTCCAATTGCAACCCCATGTGATTCCCCAAAAGTGGTAAGCTTAAATATATTACCAAATGTATTTCCTGCCATTCAAATATTTTTTTGCAAATGTAATTGTTAATATTCAAAAATACCTTAGTTAAAGGGTATAAAAACACTATAAAAATCGTAAAATATTAGTCATATAAGTTTTCCACACAACAATATAAATATATAGGGTTTTCAAAAGAAATTACATTCAAATCACGCAATATTTCTTTAACACACAGATAAACAACTCATAACAATATACTTACAGTTTATTAACTTATCATTTAGAATTACTTCCTTTCTTTGAATAACTATTAAATTCTATGAAAAAACGTACTGTAGAACTTGTCGTAATTTCAGACATTCACTTAGGCACTTATGGATGCCAAGCAAAAGAACTCCTCAACTATCTAAATAGCATTAAACCAAAAACATTAATTCTTAATGGAGATATTATAGATATTTGGCAGTTTAGAAAGAGATATTTCCCTAAACCACACCTTAAAGTCATTAAAAAGATCATTTCTTTTGCTTCTAAAGGCACAGAGGTAATTTATATTACAGGTAATCATGATGAAATGCTGCGTAAATTTAGTGACACTCAAATGGGTAACTTCAAATTGGTTGATAAACTGGTATTAGAATTAGATGGTAAAAAGGCTTGGTTTTTTCATGGAGATATCTTTGATAATTCTATTCAAAATGCAAAGTGGTTAGCAAAATTAGGAGGTTGGGGATATGATATGCTCATCTTATTTAATCAATTTATTAATTGGGTTTTAGTTGGTATCGGAAAAGAGAAGTTTTCATTATCCAAAAAGATTAAAAACAGCGTAAAAAAAGCAGTTAAATATATCAATGACTTTGAAGATGTAGCTGCAGAACTGGCTGTTGAAAACAAATATAATTATGTGGTATGTGGTCATATACATCAACCGCAAATGAGAGAGTTTAAAAACAAAAATGGTTCTTGTATGTACCTTAATTCGGGAGATTGGATCGAAAACTTGACATCCTTAGAATACCATGACAAAGAATGGAAATTGGTACATTATGAAAAAGAATCTATGGAGTCTTTTGCAGAATCTATAGAAGAATCAGAGAGTTTAAATGTTGATCTAGAAGCACTACCAACTTCGTTGATTATGAACCAACTCTTAAAAAGTTCATAGTTTATATCACTTCATGATTGAGATAATCTTAACTAATTCATAATAAATATAAGTCTCTTGAAACATGTTAAAAAATTACTCCTTCTTACATCGCTTACATGTATTTTTTCTTGTTATTATATTGATGATCATACTCTAGGTTACAATAATGACTATGATTTTGCGGTAACTGATGAAGATAACATATAACTCTAAACAGTAAGGTTTTAAGAGTCTTGCTGTTTAATATTTACAAAATTCCTAAGACAACAACATCTAACTCATTGGTAAGTAAATTTGCATAATTTCTTGCAGAACTAAACACATAATCTTCTGGGTTTGATACAATTTTTTCTCTAACAGGACTATTATGAATAAAAGCTATTTTTTGTTTAATAAGCCAGCTGATATCAGCAATTTCGGCTTTATATCCATTTTGCCATATTTTAACAGGTTCAATCAAAGCCATATTAAAACAAGATAACACACAATGATGTTGCTCATCTTGATATTCTTTAATAACACCTAGTATCTGTTCTGAAGTATCTATTTTAAATTCTTCAAGAATTTCTTCTAAACCATGTCCTTCTTCTGCCTTGCACAATAAATGTATCTGATTAGGCATGATACAATATGCATACAATTCTAAACCTTTTGTTTCTTGGTAATGTTTTAAACAATCAATAATTATATATTTTTGTTTTAATCTCGTAAAAATGTTAATTTCTCCAATAGTAGTTATTGTAATAAGATAACCTGTATTAGATAGACCAGAACTACTTGAATACGTATTAAATTTCATCATCCTACTTTTAAATATAAAAAAAGCTACGATGCATAAATATACATCCTAGCTTTGATTTTAATTCCGTTTAATCATAAATTTTCTCATTTATATTATATGATCATTTGTTGTTTAAAGATCAACTGTTTTTAAATGAGAAAAAATACTTTTTTTATAAGGTCCGAAGTGGGTGACCGATGTAAGATGATATATTGTTTAGACTATCAAAATCAAAAGTCATTTCTGACTTAGATTTTTTTTATTAGAACATCGATCACTCCTGCCCTCCCAGACTTCGGACTTTACTTTTATATTTTAGAAACCATATTATAATGATTGATTTCTTTCGTACTATTTACTTACTCAAAATTACATAAAAACCATTGTCATAAGGATTTTTAAACCTTCAAAAAGGTACTGAATCTTTATATAGTTGAAGATTCAGTACCTTTTTTTAGTTATTACACCTACTTCTTTCTCTATTCTCAAACTTTGGTTTATACTATATACTGTCTTATCTAGACAGTTTGTTACCATCATTTTTGAATTATTTATCATTTTTGATAAAATAGTTGGTAAAATACTGATGTATTGATGCAGTAAATTGCTTCTATTTTACACTATTTTTTGATTGATCACATTTTAATCCAGCAAAAAAAACAGCTACAAAGTATATCTTGTAACTGTTTCTATATCCAAAAATTTTTTTTGAGAGAAATACTTCTAGCGCATCATTACTTTATGAAAGTAAAGCATTTTTTAAAATACTTACTGGATGGAATGATTCGCGCTGTGTCCCATCTTTTATTTGGTGTCTACAACTTGTACCTACAGCAGCTATAATTGTATCATTTGACGCTTTTCTAACAGCTGGAAACAAAGTTTGCTCACCTATTTTCATACTAATCTCATAATGCTCTTCTTCATATCCAAAAGACCCTGCCATACCACAACATCCCGATGGAATAATAGTAACTTTAAAATTCTCTGGTAAATTTAAAGCAGTAAAAGTGTTTTGCACAGTGGATAATGCTTTTTGATGGCAATGACCATGTAACTTAATTGTTTGTTTATCTTTTGTAAACTGATCAGTAGTTATATTTCCTTTTTCAATTTCAGAAAATAAAAACTCATCAATTAAAAAAGTATGTTTAGCGATGCTTTCTGCTTTATTCTTATCTATAGTCAATCTTAAATATTCATCTCTAAATGTTAGAATAGCAGAAGGTTCTAAACCAATCAAAGGCGTATCCTCATTAATTAATCCTGCAAATATTGAAATATTATGATTTGCCACCTTTTTAGCCTGTTCTAATAATCCTTTGGATATAAAAGTTCGTCCACTTTCTTTATGATCAACTATTTTTATCTCATATCCAAGTTGAGTTAACAATTCTATTGCATCAATACCAATATGAGTATCTAAATAATTGGTAAATTCGTCGATAAAGAAATAAACACTCTTTTTTGAAATTTTGGGTTGTTTAGATATTAAATTCTTTTTACACCAATTTCTTAATGACTGTTTACTTAATAGAGGTAAATCTCTTTCTTTGGCAACTTTCATGGTTGATTTAATAACCCCAGAAGTTATCTTATTTCTAAATATAAAGTTTGTAAGACTAGGAGTTATTCCCCCCAAAGCATTTAATTTATTATTGTAAGCAAATAATTTCGTTCGTAAAGATGTTCCTTTTTCCTTTTGATATTGATATTCAAATTCTGCTTTTAAAGTAGCTACATCAACATTAGATGGACATTCTCCTGAACAACCTTTACAACTTAAACAGAGATCAAATACCTCTTTTAATTCTGTACTATTAAATTTATTTCTCTCTTCATTATTCGTTAAAAACTCTCGCAAAGCATTGGCCCTACCTCTAGTTGTATCTTTCTCATCCTTAGTAGCTCTATAACTAGGACACATCGTCCCCCCTGCTTCTACAGATTTACGACAATCCCCACTACCATTACATTTTTCTGTAGCTCTTAAAATTCCTTGAGAGTCGCTAAAATCAAATAATGTATCAATTTCTGGTTCTTTTCTATCTACCTCGTAACGTAATTCTTGATCCATTGGATAAGGGTCTACAATCTTACCAGGATTTAAGATATGTTGTGGGTCAAAAACCTTTTTGATTCGCTCGATGATTTTATAATTCTCATCTCCAATCATAAATGGAATGTAACTAGCTCTTACAATACCATCTCCATGTTCTCCACTCATAGAGCCCTTATATTTCTTTACCAAAGTCGCCACATCATCGGTTATTTTTTTAAACAAAACAACATCTTCACTTTTCTTAAGATCCAGAATTGGACGTAAATGAATTTCTCCTGCTCCGGCATGTGCATAATATACAGCCTCCTGATCATATTGTTTCATAATATGTGAAAACTCAGCTATATAATTTGCCAAATCTGGTATAGCAACCGCAGTATCCTCTATACAAGCTACAGCTTTTTTATCTCCAACTATGTTTCCTAATAATCCAAGTCCAGCTTTACGCAATTCTAAAGCTTTATTAATCTCTTCTCCTTTTAAAATCGGATTTGCATAACTTAAATTAGAGTCATTAAGCGTTTGTAAAAGAGATTGTTCCTGCTTATTGAGATCTTCTATATTTTCTGCTCTAAGTTCAAGCATTAATATAGCTTGAGGATCGCCTTCTATAAAAAACCTATTTTTAAGTTGTTCTGTATTATTTTTTGTGCAATCGAGAATTGTTTTATCCATCATTTCACAAGTAAATAATGAATGCTCCATTATAGGAGCTACCGCATTAAGACAGTCATCAATAGACTTAAAATGCGCCGCAACCATAACAGACTCAACAGGAGGTAACTCATCTAATTGTAATGTAACCTCAGTAGTAAAAGCTAAAGTACCTTCGCTTCCGGATAGTAAATCACACATAGAAAAAGGAATATCAGAGTTTGTGAATACTTCTGATCGAATTAATTCATCTATTGCATAACCTGTATTACGCCTATGTATTTCTGGTTTTGGAAAATTATTGATTATTTGTTCTTGAATCATTTCTGGAGAAAGTTCTTCAAAAATTGATTGATATATTTTACCTTCTAAAGTATCTAAACTCCTTTTAACATGGAATTCTTCTTTAGATATTTTAGAAAAAATTACTTCGCTACCATCAGACAGCACAGTATTCAATTTTAAAACTTTATCTCTTGTCACCCCATATTGTATAGAAGTCGTACCACTACTATTATTACCAATCATTCCTCCTATCATACAACGATTAGAAGTCGATGTATTTGGACCAAAAAACAAACCATAAGGTTTAAGGTGTCTATTTAAATCATCACGTATTACTCCTGGTTGAACAGTAACTGTTTTTTTGATTTTGTCTACAGATACAATCTTAGTAAAATACTTAGACACATCAACTATGATTCCTTCGCCCACACATTGTCCTGCCAACGATGTACCTGCAGTTCTTGGAATAAGTCCAATAGTATATTTTACAGCAAATGTTATAATCTTTTTTAAATCATCAACCGACTTAGGAAAAGCTACTGCCAAAGGGATTCTTCTATATACCGAAGCATCGGTAGCATATAACGATGTGGTAAGTTTATCAAATTGTAACTCTCCTTCTAGTTGATCTCTTAAATACTCTAATTTCTTACTATTCATCATATGTATTTTTCTTTCCTAAAGAATCTAAGGACACTTGTCTTTTAAAATTTGTATCAAAACAAATAAAACTATCAGTACCGGCGACACCTTCTATTTGGTGTACCTGATCGTATAATATACGTCTCAAATGTTGATTGTCATAGGCAAAAATGAGAAAGAAAATTGCATATTGTCCCGAAACATAACTACACTCTAATACTTCTGGTATTTTTTGAAGTCCCTTAACAACATCAGAAGCATATCTTGCCTCTTTAAGCCTTATCCCCACATAAGATTTGGTTTTATAACCAATTCGAGCTTCGTTTACAATAAATTCTGCCTTATCGATAACCTTATTTTCTTTCAGTTTTTTAATTCGCTGATGGACTAGAGAATTTGAAATCTTAAGTTCTTCTGCAATTTGTGAAAAAGGCTTTCTTGCATCTTTTCTTATCTGTAAAAGAATTTGCTGGTCTATATAATCAAAATGACTCATACGTTATAAAAAAATTAAAAAATCCATGTCAAAACGATATTAAAGCGTAGTCTTATAATCAAATTAACACAAAAAATAGTTTTTATAAATTAAAATCAATACCAAAACGGCATAAAATGATCAAAAATAATAATTTTGTGATATATCTAAAACAAATTAGAGATGAATTTGACGTATTTTTTTGAAGAGCTTTGGAAACAATATTCCGCAAAAACACCATCAGCAGAAAAGATAAAATCTTTATTCGAAACTGAAGGAAATGAAGTTTTTAATGACCATATAGCCATCCGAACTTTTAATGACTCTAGAGTTGGTATCGATGTTTTGGCTAAACCATTTATTGAGATGGGGTACGAACCTAAAGGCGATTATCACTTTAAAACCAAGAAATTATATGCCAAGCATTTTGAACATAAATCTGATAAAAATGCTCCCAAAATCTTTATTAGTGAATTACTTTTAGAAGAATTCTCTGACACACTACAACGTATGGTGAAAACAATACTGAACCAAATTGATCCAAGTACTTTTGCTCAAAATGATCTTCTTTTAAAGGGAAGAATTTGGGGTAAGCCATCATTTATGACATATCAAAAACTACTAAATGAATCTGAGTATGCTGCGTGGTTATATGTTAATGGCTTTTGTTCTAATCACTTTACTGTAGATGTAAATAAATTAAAAACCTTTAACAGTCTTGTAGAAGTTAATACCTTTTTAAAAGATAAAGGTTTTAAAATGAATATTTCTGGTGGCGAAATTAAAGGGACTCCAGCTCAATTATTAGAACAATCAAGTATCCTAGCAGATATAGTAAAGGTAGAATTTGAAGAAAGTGTTAAAGAAATCACTTCTTGTTATTATGAATTTTCTTATCGTTACCCTACAACAGAAGGATCAACTTTTACAGGTTTTATCGCTGGTTCTGCAGATAAAATCTTTGAAAGTACAGATATGAAGCTTCAAGATTCTTAAACTTTAAGATTAACAAAAATTTAAGAGTCCCAGATGCACAATAGAAGTTTTGTGACGTTATATTCGAAAATCAAACCTTAAACTATTCACTATGTTAAAACGTATTTTAATTTTTACAGCTTTACTATTAGGTACCATTGGTACCATACAGTCTCAAGAGTTTTCAAAAAATGCTTTAGGGCTACGACTAGGAGACAATGATGGTTTTGGAGCTGAAATTTCGTACCAAAGAGGTCTAACCGACAATAATAGATTAGAATTTGACCTAGGATGGAGAGATTTTAACTTTGGAAATGCTATAAAAATTGCCGGAATATACCAATGGGTATTCAATCTTGACAAAGGGTTTAACTGGTATGTTGGACCAGGAGGAGGAATTGGATTGATCGATTATGATAATGATACTATATATAATGACAGCAGCGATAGTTATTTCTTTATTGCAGGTGACATTGGTATCGAATATAACTTTGATATTCCATTACTTATTTCGTTAGATCTTAGACCTGAAATTGGTTTTGGAGACGTAAATGATGATTTAGATTTTGATATCGGCTTAGGAGTTCGTTATCAATTCTAATCATTCAAAAAATAATATATAATGTTATCGTTCCTAAGCTATTGCTAACGCCTCTTGGTAAATTGCAATATACTTAGGAACGATTTCATTTACATCAAATTTTCTTGCTTCATGATAAGCATTTTGCTTAAACAATTCTAAAGTTGCATCATCTTCTAAAATCTTAATGGCATTTTCAGACATTTCTTTCACGTTCCCCACATCACTTAAAAATCCTGAAACTCCCTGACGATTAACTTCTGGTATTCCTCCTGTATTACTTGATATAACAGGCACTTTATTTACCATAGCTTCTAAGGCAGCTAAACCAAAACTTTCTCTTTCCGACGGAAGCAGAAATAAATCAGAAAAGCATAGTATTTTATCTATTTCATTACTATTACCAAGAAATACTACTCTATCTTTAATACCGAGTTCTTTACACTGTTGTTCTGCAGGCTCTCTCTCTGGGCCTTCACCTACCATCAACAACTTAGCCGGTATTTCTTTCTGGATTTCATAAAAGATTTCTATGACATCAGTAATACGCTTTACGGGTCTAAAATTACTTATATGCGTAACAATTCGCTCTTCTGGAGTTGCCATTAACTCACGTTGGCAATCTGTAAAACTTGTTTGCCTTATACTTACATCTATAAAATTTGGCACAACTTCTATATCACCATTAATATCAAATAAACGCAAAGTATCTTCTTTAAGACTTTGAGATACAGAAGTCACAACATCACTCTTATTAATACTAAAAGTTACTGCTGGTTTATAAAAAGGGTGGTTTCCGACCAATGTGATATCTGTACCATGCAGTGTAGTAACCATTGGAATATGAATTCCTTCTTCTTCTAATATTTTCTTTGCCATATACCCTGCATAAGCATGAGGAATAGCATAATGCACATGCAGTACGTCTATTTTATACTTTTTTACGGTATCTACCAATTTGCTAGACAAGGCCAACTCATAGGGCTGGTAATGAAACAAAGGGTAATCCTGAACATTCACTTCGTGAAAATGAATATTAGAACTGAGTAAATTTAAGCGTACAGGCTGTTTATAGGTAATAAAATGCACTTCATGATTTAATTTTGCAAGAGAGATACCCAATTCTGTGGCCACCACTCCACTACCCCCAAAAGTTGGATAACAGACTATAGCAATTTTCATATACTTACTTTTTTTGATGCACAAGGTACAAGAAAATAGGTATAGTCACCTGTTAAAGTAATTTTAAAAAATCTTCTAGATTTTAGTCAAGATAAACAATGATCGTATCTGATGATCCATTTCCCTAATAGTTCATTTTTAGAAAGAATCGAACTTTGAACCCATATAAAACCGAAAGATGATAACAAAATAAGGAGGATTACATTTTTTTCATGTTGATTAGTTAAAGACAGACTATCTTCAAACAACATATCAAAAAATAAAAAAGCAGATCATAAGCCGGATTCTGTCCCTTGATTCATCAAAGTCCTTATCATTTATCTAGGCAGACAATTACTCGTCTGCTCTAACCGCCTACCCTCCAACATTGGGCGCGCAACCCTTAAAAGCTGGTATACATGGCGTTGCACCGCATAGAGTTTACCTGATTTCACTACAGCATTACCTGTACATTCTTTCTGCTGCACTTGTCCTCGTTTTACAACGGACGGGTATTACCCGCTATACTGCGCTATGGTGTCCGGACTTTCCTCTTTCCGTTAAACGGACAGCGATAAGGTGATCTGCTTTCTGCAAAAGTAGGGTATTTACATTTGATTACACAAACAGTAGATCTCTTTTAAATTTGATTGAAATTAATACATCAATACAAATAGCATCTATCACAATATCAAACAACCATAACAATACAGTATGTCAATACTTTAGATTTTATTAAACAAAAAAAAAGATCGTATTATAACAACGATCTTTTTTTGTAAACATAGGTTAGTTCAGGGTATCGATTAAATCTTAATCTCCAGCCAATAATACATAAGAATTAGGAACAGGAGATACATAAAAATCTTTTACATTTTTAATATTCTTCATATGTTTTTCAGCTTCTTTAAAAGCCGTTTCCAAAGCGCTTAATTTAGACTTTTTACTTACTACAATAGTTTTAGAAATAATACTTCCATTGGAATATTCTATTGTTATTTTCCATTTTTTTACGGAATGAAGGTTCTTATTACTTGTTTTATTTTTTTCTCCTTCATTCTTATTTTCCACTTTCTCTTTCTTTTCATTATCAACCAATGTAGGCTCTGTTAAACAAGTAGTTGCACTTATTATAGAGGTGCAAAACAGGGCTAATGCTACTAAGTTTTTCATAATTAGATGATTTGAATTTGTATGTAGCTAATATACAGGTATTTCTTTAATATACAAATATTTTTTTAATAAAAATTTATTTGATTAATCAAATTCTATATGTATATTTGTAATTATGACAAATCGAAAACTTAAAAAGCTCCTTAAGCGAAGCAAAGGAGCTAAAACTGTCTACGGTATTTCCAAAGTTCTTGGGGTGAGTCCTCAGGCTGGAGATTATGTGGTAAAAAGGAAAGATCTTGCAAAGGATTTTGCTCGATTACAGAAAATTGCGGATTATATGGGCGTAGAAATAAGAGATATTATTGATTATACTGAGAAAAAATAAGTTAGCTAAACTCGTTTCTTTACCTTAGTCAAGTTCACCTGACCACAAAAAAACAACCCCTGAATAGTTAAACCATTCAGGGGTTTTTATAAAGAATCCGGGAGGGTATTCCAAATGTTTTATTTATTATAAATTTTTCTTTTTATAGGGATTTTATCTTTTGTAGCATCTCTTTTGCATTTTCTCCTACCCAACCTTCTGGATCCATTTCAAAAGCCTTCTCATAATATTCTTTTGCCTTTTCTTTATTATCAAGTTTTAAATAAGCCTCTGCAAGACTATCCCAAGTATTTGCAGAATTTGGAAAAGCAATTGTATTAAACTCGAAAATAACAACACCTACTTCTGCTTGGTCTTTTTGAATATAACCATACCCTAGGTTATTTACTTCTCCTTCATCAATCATATTAGCTTTTACTAACCTTTCTAATTGCTCAAATACATATTTTTTCTTTTCTATCGTAACTTTTCCATCTTTTATATTATCAAGCTTTTCTTCTAATGGCTTAAAGTAAGAATCTCTATATGCTATTGACTTACTTTTAGACAATTCTTTTGCTTTTTCTAAGGCATCATCGGCATTAATAACAATATCGGGTTGCACTCCTGTCCCTTCCCAATTTGTTTTTGTTACTGGGTTTATCGTTCTGGCAAATGGAATACCAATACTATAACCATTACTTAAAGAAAACCCTCTTGTGGGGTGTGCACCTCCGCCTGTAACCTCCCCTATTATAGTTGCTCTACCTCTACTTTGCATCGTATATGAGAAATCTTCGGCTCCAGAAAATGTTCTTTTACTCGTAAGTATAAACACAGGAACCTTTGGTCTTTTTCGTCCTTCTACATCAACAACCCATAATTCTTCGGTATGATTTTTAGAACGAGAATAAATAGAATTAAGAAGTAATTTTTCATTAAAAAAATAACTGGATAAATAATTCACCGTTGACGGGCTTCCTCCACCATTTCTTCTCATATCAATAATAAGAGCATCAGCCGACTCAACCCCTTTCATAGCCAAATCAATTAGTTCTAAATGATTTTTATTCCCACCAAAATAGGACAAATCAATGTATCCAATATTAGATTTAAATAGCTGAAAGCCTCTAAGCATAGGCTTACCATAACGTGACAAATTATTTATAAAGGATTTTTCTGCATTCTTTCCTTTTTGTGTTCTAGGGGCAGAAAACCTTAAATGTTTGTCTTTAGTAATTTTTTGTAACTCTTGTGTAAATGATTTGGCAAACTCTGGTGGGGTCATTTTATCAAAAAAATTCTTCTTCATCAAAGCATCTAAATGGGTATTGGTTTCCTTTGCCTTATCCAAAAAAATATAATTTTCTACCAGTAACTTTTGCGCTTCTTTGATTATATCATTGTTAGATTGAGCATGGTGTACGGATACCATAAAGAATAAGACGATTACTAAAATTCTTTTGATTAACATTGTTCGTTTTTTGATTGAAAAATAATGAAACTGTTCGTTTTGATTAATGTAAAGGAATGAAGAAAACCGTCCTTAAAATAGAACGAAATTAGCCTTTAAGAGAATTTAACACTATAATTTTCTAAACTCATTTGGTTTAAAACCCGTGTTCAATTTAAAAATTTTAGAAAAGTGACTTTGATCAGAGAAGCCGCAAAGAAATGCAATTTCTGTAAGGGTTTTGGTAGAGTGTTTTAAAAGCACTATTGCTTTTTCTATTTTAATTCTTCTCATATACTCTCCTAGTGTACAATTGAAATATTTCGAAAAATGTTTAGAAATAGTAACAGGATGAATATTTAACTCTCTAGACAACTCATCAAGTGTAATAAACTCATCCCAACGATCACAGAGTAATTCTTTGATTGTAGTTACCCATATTGGAATACTATGAGGTGTTGTCTTATGATTCGAAAGCAAGTTTAATAAAGAAACATGTATTGCATCGGAAGAACACACATCATTAACCCGTAATTCTTTATAAATTTTTAATAGTTGAAATTGAACCTCTAGATTTTTAAGAATTGAGGTTTGAAAGCTTGAAGTCGAAAGTTCATTTTTAACAAAGAAATCATCATTAATTTCAATATTTAAGTTTTCTGAAGGAAACGCAGTATGCCTATTACGATGTATCTCATACTTATCATATAACATTATACTGCCAGATGTTGCTTGAATATCTTCTTTTTTTCTAGACTCTAAATTCCCTCCTTGTAAAACCAAACAAAGGTGATACTTTTCATGTGAATGCCAATCTTCTGAAACTGGCTTAGTGTATTTTACTAATGAAATATCATAACCTTCAAACGAAAACTGTTCTGCTGTTTTCCCTAAAAACTCTTTAGCTCTTAATTTGATCATGATACACTTTTTTTAGTACTCTTTTTAAAGATTACGTCGCAAATTTTTAAATCACAAAAATTACACCAATTATTAATTAATATAAATTTTTCTATATTTCCTCAATTCTATCTAAAACAAGTTTTCGATAAGATTTACCAATAGGTAAGGTTGTATTGTCATTAAGAACCAATCTATTACCATCTATTAGCTTTAACAAATTGATGTTAATCACATATGATTTATGAATCCTTATAAAATCTTTCTTTGGTACTTTATCAATGATATAAGATAATGTATTTGGAGTTAAAATCATTGTATCTGTGAATATTTTAATATAATTTCCATAAGCTTCAATGTATTTGATCTCATCAAACGAAACTTTTATCAATTTTTTATCACTCTTTACAAAAATCGAAGAAATCAACTCATTTTTTACCACATTAGAATTTTCCTGAATCGGTTTTTCTGTTTTTTGAACTTTCATAACGGCTTGTATAAACCTTTCTAAAGAAAATGGTTTCAACAAATAATCTGTGACAGATAACTCAAATCCTTCTAATGCATATTCAGGATACGCCGTTGTAATAATGACATTTGGTCTTTTTTGCATCGTTTTTAACAAGCTCAAACCTGATAGTTTTGGCATATTAATATCTAAAAAAAGAAGTGTTACATCTTCTTCTTGCACTACTTTCATAACTTCAAAAGCATCTTTACAAGAGGCTATAAGTTGTAAATTAGGTACTTGTATAATATAATTTTCTAGAATCTGACGTGCAATTGGCTCATCATCTGCTATGATGCATTTTGTAATTTCCATTTTATAGTTTTAATGTTAAGTCAACACTATACTCTTCTTCTTTATCTTCAACCTTTAAAGTATGTCTATTAGGATATATTAAGCTTAATCTTTTTTTAGCATTACTTAAACCTATACCGCTCTTTCCTTTTTCCATATTTACATATCCTTTCGTAGTGGTATTAACACATGAAAACTGTAATTCAGAATCTCTAATCTGGATATCAATAAAGACCATACTTTTCTCATTTTTAGTAACTCCCAAATGTTTAAACGCATTTTCTACAAATACGATTAACAACATTGGAGCAATATGAAATGCAGGAATATTTTGTGATATATTTAATTTTATATCTGTTTTATCCTCTAATCGTATACTTTCTAAGGATACATAATTTTGTATGTACTTAATTTCTTTTTCTAATGGCACTAGCTGTTCTTTTGTATCATAAAGACTATATCTAAGTAAATCAGATAATTTTAACATCAACTCTGGTAATTTATTAGAACTCACCACCGATAATCCGTATAAATTGTTTAGGGTATTAAATAAAAAATGAGGATTCAATTGGGCTTTTAGCAACTTTAACTCAGCATCTTTAATCTCTTGCCTACGAACAAAACTATCTTTGGCAATTTTTATAGCGGAGCTAAACAATAAAGCCAATGTCATAATCGAAAAAAGATTATACACCATTTGCCATTTAAACTCTTCGGTTTCTAGGTAAATCAGACACACGGCTAAAACACTAAAAACAAGTGTATTAAAAAAAAATAAAACTACTCCCATTAGTTTATTTTTTTTATTAAAAAGAGGGATTATTTTAAGATTATTAATATAAACAGGTATGGTTAAGAATGTAACTACAATCACTGCCGTTAAAAGTTTATTTTCTGCTTGAATAGACATCGAAATAATCAATATCACAAAACACCATACGGCTATATTTTGCACATAACGATTATCTAACCACTTTTCAATCCTTGTTGACATACTTTTTCTTTTTAATGCTATCAAAAATACTAGGTAAAAGAGTTAATAGCACCATTTACATGACCAAAGTATTGATTTTAAATGTAAACATCATTTATAAACTGATGAAGGTAAGATTTAACCTTACAGATCACTTATCATTAATATACTATCGTTGATCATTCTTTTTTTTTAAAGTAATCGTTTCGAAGGACTTTTGAGGTATTAAATCAAAAATACTATAGTCATGAAGTTTATACACAGTTTATGTTTACTCATTATTTTCGCCCTTATTTCTATATTAAATTCAATACAGGCACAACAAAACCTTGAATCTATAATGAACTTATACGATTTTGAATTAAAACAAGTAAACAAAGGAGTATCTATACTCATAAAAAAGAACGGTCTAATAGAAACAGTAGGTATAGGAAATTTTAATCTTTCAGAAAAAAGTGTCTTTAACATAGGTAGCGCAACAAAGACTTTTACAGCAATTTTAATACTGCAAGAGGAAGAAAAAGGAACGATCAAAATAACCGATAGTATAGGTAATTATCTTTCTCCTATTAAAAATGTTGATGGCAGTTTAACAATCGAGTCATTACTAAGGCATGAAAGTGGTCTCGGAGAAATCGTTGGTCGTGATACTAAGACCTATTTCTACTCTAAAAATGACTCTATTTATGGCAAAAATATCATAGATACTTTTCCCGATAATACTCCAAGTAATGTAGGAAGTTATTCATATTGTAACGGTAATTATATTCTTTTAGGTAAAATCCTTGAAAAGATAACAGATCAAAGCTATTTTGACCTTATAAGAGAACGCATCCTTGCTCCTCTAAACATGCATGACTCTTATCCATATCTTCATAAGAATATTCCCAATTTGGCACCACCATTAGACGAAAATAAGGACGTATCTGATGTACTTGATCATCGCTATTTTGCTAATTATGCTTATGCTGCAGGAAGTATTGCTTCTACTCTATTGGATATGGAAAAGTTCTATACTGCTCTTTTTGAAACAGAAGTTTTACTAAAAAAAGAAACTTTAACCAGAATGCTGCCTTCAAAAAACAGTACCTATGGATTAGGTATCATGTCATATACCTACAATAGCAAAATCTATTACGGCCATGGCGGAAACAATATTGGTTATGCTTTTAGAAATGCATATAACCCTAAGACCAAAAACCTAGTTTTATTTTTTAGTAATACTCGTAGAATACCATTTCGATCTGCTATAAATGAGAATTTAATAGGGTATTTACACAATAAACCTATTGCCCAAAAATTGAAATTAGATATTACTAGAGATTTTCAAGATTTTATAGGGAAATATGTTTTAGACCAAGTAAATGTTGAGTTAGAAATTATCTCTGAGCAGCATCAAATGTTTATGCTTATTCAGGGACAAAAAGTTCTTTTAGCATATCAAGATCAAAACACATTATATGATGTTAATGTGGGTGTACGATTGCAAAGAATTAAAGGTAATTCCAACGCTCTTATGTTTCAACAAAATGATTTCAAAGCAAAATTGAGACGTAAATCAGAAAACACCTCAAACAAAAAACTTTTAAAAAAATAATTATCCTATGAAATTAGAAATTCAAAATGTTTCTAAAAGATATAATAGAAACAAATACGGAATAAAAGAATACAGCCTAGCTATAGAAAGAGGAATATTAGGTTTACTAGGACCAAATGGAGCTGGAAAATCTACACTACTCAAAATGATCGCAACGATCAATAAACCAACTAATGGCTCAATTTTATTAAATAAAAACAATATTATAAAAGACCCTAATTATGTTAGAAAACAACTTGGTTATTTACCTCAAGATTTTGGAGTATATCCTAACTTAAACGCGTATGAATTTTTAACATACATGGCTGCATTAAAAGGTGTTGGGGGGCCACACTTAAAAAAACGTATCGAATTGCTATTAGAAGGCTTAAACCTTACAGAAGTTGCCACAAAACCAATAGGTAGTTATTCTGGTGGAATGAAACAACGTATTGGTATTGCTCAAGCCCTACTTAATAATCCCAAACTATTATTACTTGATGAACCAACAGTTGGTTTAGATCCAGAAGAAAGAGTACGTTTTAGAAATCTAATTGTCGAGTTGGCAAATGATTGCATAATAATCTTATCATCACATATTGTTTCTGATATTGATACAATTGCAGATAAAGTAGCGATTATGAAAGATGGGCAACTCCTTTCTTTAGGTACTCAAGATTTTATTACAAATCAAGCAAAAAATAAAGTATTTGAGACTGAGGTATCCAAAGACCAACTTCAATTTTTTAAGAACAAATATGTGATATTAAATACCATTAGAAAAAAAGATTCTATGCTGGTAAGATATATTTCTGAAGATACAAATACTTCTTCTACCCCATGTCAATACAATCTTGAAGATGCTTATTTATATATCACCAAAACTAATTCTGTACATGTATGAAAAACTTTGTATTAATAATAGCATCAGATTACCGACAACGCACAAGAAGCTACGCGTTTTTAATAACATTATGTATTAGTTTGGCAGCTGGATATTCATTTATACCATCTCTAGATGCCAACTACTCTACAATTCGAATAGGTGAATATATAGGTAACTACAATAGCTCTTGGATTGGATATGTATCTGCAATGATGACAAGTATGTTCCTATCCTTGATTGGATTTTATTTAATAAATAGCACGATCAAAAATGACATAACCAGTAAAATTGGGCAAATTATATCAGCAACCAAAATTTCAAACTTTGAGTATTTATTATCAAAAATGTTAAGTAATTTTTTGGTCTTACTAACCATAGCCTTACTGGTTTTTGCTATGAGCATATTACTCTTCTTTTTTTACAACGAAGGGTATTCTTTTATTGTTTTACAATTTATCAAGCCATTTTGTATCATAACCATTCCTTCTTTATTTTTTATTTCTGGGTTGGCTGTGTTGTTCGAAGTCATCTTCGTAAAATATTCAATACTTCAAAATATACTATTTTTCTTTCTTTTTATTGTTATTCATGCGACTAATTCTGGTAGTACAGACTACCAATATCTTGATATGTCAGGTACTCAAATAGTAACACATAAAATGGAAGAAACAGTAAAAAATATAACTCCAAATTCTAATGACATAGATTTATCAATAGGTTATATTCTTGGTAACACTTCAACTCCTCAACAATTTGATTTTAAAGGTATAGAATTCCCAAAAAAGTATATTTTTAGTCGGTTATGTTGGATGTTACTTGGCTTAGGTTTAATATTAATATCATCTATTATTTTTCATAGATTCAGAAACAAAGAACAGTTATCTATACATAAGAAAAAAGTAACTTTAAAAACCACAACAAAAAACGATATTCATATATCTAGTCTTTCCAAAATATCCCCTTCTTACAAAATTAAACCTTTATTGTTGACAGAATTTAAGTTACTTATTAGAAGAGGTAACAAATGGCTATGGTTATTAAATTGCATAGGGATAATAGGCTTATTTTTTGCTCCAATCACGATAGCTCATCAAATGGTGCTCCCTGTTTTATGGTTTTTACAAGTTGATCGTTGGTCTTCTTTGGTTACAAAAGAACAATTGTTTAACACTTATTTTTTTTCTGAAACTTCATATAAACCATTACAAAGGCATTTTGTTTCTCAGGTACTTTCGGGTATTTTATTAGCAATTTTGATTTCTTTGCCACTAGTTATTAGATATATTTTCATACTAGATTATATAGTAATTCTCTCAATTATTTTAGGAGGAATATTAATAGTGTCTTTTGCAGTATTATTAGGGCTATTAAGTAAAGGAAAGAAACTATTCGAAATCCTATTTTTTTTACTAACCTACATGAATATCAACAAAATACCTTTTACCGATTACTACGGAAGCTTATATCATTCCCTTATCTATGTTTTTTCTTTAACTTTAATCATAACCATATGTCTAGGTATTAGTTATTTTCTTAAAATAATGAACTTAAACAGATAGAGTATAAAATCACCTAAAATAACAGTCATTAATCAATAAGGCTCATGAGATGATCTCATGAGCCTTATTTGCGTTTAATTATTGTTCCCTATTTAGATATAACAAATCTTTTTGTTACTATACCTTCATTTGTTTTTATCTCTAGAAAATACATTCCTATAGATAAATCATTTACACTAATTTTACGATCAAACATATAGTCATGCATAACGATTTGCCCCATATAATTTACTACCCTAAACGGGGTCTTCAAATTTGTAACACCTTTTACAAACAAAGTACCATCTTTTATAGGGTTTGGGTATACTTTTATACGATTTAAAGCTTCAGTTTTGGTAAAAGATGTTCCAATTATATCAATTGTATAATCTTCAACTTCCCCATAAGTAAATGTATCACAAGAATTTGCTCCTGAAGTATATTTCATACTAACACGCATTCTCGTATTTCCAGAAAGTGCAGCGGTTGGTACATTAAAATCAAAAGATTGGTTTCCGCTAGCATTAGAAGCGCTTGAAACAATTTGTTCTGAGTTGTCAAAAATCCCATTTTGATTATAATCTATCCAAACATTAAAATGTTCTCTATAAGCCGAATTCACAAATCCAGCACTAACAATAATTGTATTTTCTCCGTAATTAACAATTCCGACCATATTGGTAAAGTCTCCATATCCAGAATTTGCACTTGTACTATTCGAAATACCTCCAATACTCACATAATCAATATACTCATAGTTTACATTATTACCTTTTGATGTACAATATGTTATTGTTGTACCATTAAGTGTTGTAAATAATAGGGAACTACTATAAGGAGAACTAGATCCATTACCACAATTGCTTCTAACTTGAGTTTCATATTCTGTATTTTCTGTCAATTCATTGATAGTTATACTATTTGTATTTGAAGATTCTAAAGTCCAATTCGCAGCACCAACAATTCTATATCTAACATCATAAGTCGCCTCTGAGGTTGCTGTCCACCCCAAAGTAGCTGTAGTCGTAGTTATATTTTCTGCAGATAAACCAACTGGTGCGATTCCTATCAACGGAGTTAATTCTACATTTTGAATAATCATACTTTTATCCAAAATTGTAACACCTGTAATAGTTTTTGATTCATAACATTCTGCTTCAAACAAAATATCATACGTCCCCCCTTTGATTGGTCTATAATAATCCCCTTCTGGTAATTCTGTTGGAGTCCATGAATCGAAACCTGCACGGCCAACAATAGTAACCTTTGCTTCAATTGGTTCATTGGTTATAGCATCTGTCACTACTCCCCTTATTCCATAGTTTACTTGTTTTAAGAAAGCTATTAAAGCATTTTTATTGTAATTCCAATAGCTAACCAATTGATTTGCAGGAGGTGTTTTATTATTTGACAATTCAATAGTAACTTCTTTTCCCTTTTTATAGTATATCTGATAATCTTGCCTTCCTCCCTGTACTTCATACCAATCAAAGCCATTAGTAATTCCGTTATTCCTATCATCAAAATAACCAGACGGGCTATCTGACTGACAATGATCCCTATACTCTTCACAGACATACTTAAAATAATCTTCATCTGGGTGAGCAGCAGCATACGTATCCCAGGGATAATTGATCAATTCGATTCCTCCATGAAAATTTGCTGATAATACAAAATGTTTTGAATCTGCGAATTTCATAAAAGCAAGTGTTTCGGTCTGATGAACATTACCATCGGGATTTGTACCATCTTCTGGATCAGGATAATTTCTATTTAAATCTACATTATTTGCGTTTCCTCTAGTAGCATTTGCTACAGAAGTATTATTAGGGCTGTTTCTAAAAGTTCCATCAGGGTTAGCTAAAGGATTAATCCATACTTCGTTATTGTCTAAAAGCTGCTTTATTTCTTCATGTCTTTCATGACTAGTATCATTATAAGCACTTAATAAATAATCTATAAGATTAAGCATCATAGGGTATCCAGCAATCTCATCACCATGCATTGATGATGTATACATTACCCTGGGTTCTTGCTCATTAAGAGCAACATTATCTGATAGTTTTACAAATAGTAATGATTTATCCCCTTCTTTGGTTGCTCCTATATTTTCAACTTTACATAAAGTCGGATTATTAGTTACAAATTCATTCATCATTGTTACATAAGCATTATAAGTAGGATAGGCTGTAAGCGGAAACACAGTTTGTTTTCTATTGAAATTAGAAATCATTTGCCGCTCTCCGACAAAATTATCTTCTGAAGAAATAACGAAATTTCTTTTTGTTTTAAGAAAAGACGAAAATTGAAATTTGTTAGCCATAACTTTAACTACTTTATTCTTTTCATCATAATGAACAATAGACAGTTTTTTTGTTATTTGACTTAATTCTGATTTATCTGTGATTTTAAAACTAAAAATAACTTCACCCTTCGAATCTAAGTATGCATTGGCAAGGTCTTTATTGCTTTTTTGAGCAAGAAGAGTTGTACTCATAGTGCAAAGCACTAAAAGCAATAGCATAATAATATTTTTCATGGTTTTAAGGGTGTTAAGTTGAGTTAATAATCTAGAATTAATGTGTTGTGTAATAAAAAGTTAATCGAAGATAAGATAAAAAACAAGAGATTTCAAAGTCCAAAGTTAGTTCTAACATTATCCTTTGATATTACTAAGAAAACATTAACATAATTTGGTCATGTAAAAAGGGAAAAATGAGGTATATTTAAAGATAGATCCTTTACTGTCAATACATTACACTTTTTGACAATACAATACACATTTCATTACTTATCACCACACATTAAACCTTAATTCTAAGATTATGAGTATCTCTCAAGCTTCCCCAAAAAGTAAAAAAGAAAAGCCCAGTTTTAAGAGTCAATATGAAAATTATATTGACGGAAAATGGACCACCCCTGTAAAAGGTCAATATTTTGATAATATTTCGCCGGTTGACGGAAAGAGTTTTACCAAAATTGCGCGCTCTACAAGTGAAGATATAGAGTTAGCCATAGACTCTGCATGGAAAGCTGCTCCCGAATGGAATAATTCTCCAGCTAGTTACCGCAGTAATTGTCTCTTAAAAATAGCTAACATTATGGAAGAAAACCTTGAAGTATTAGCAAGATCAGAAACCTGGGATAATGGTAAAGCTTTACGTGAAACATTGGCTGCTGATTTACCATTGGCTATTGATCACTTTAGATATTTTGCGGGAGTAATTCGCGCCGAAGAAGGAACAGCAAGTGAATTAGATGCAAATACAGTATCCATTAATATCCAAGAGCCATTAGGTGTTGTTGGTCAAATTATTCCTTGGAATTTTCCACTATTAATGGCAACCTGGAAAATTGCACCAGCTCTTGCTGCTGGAAATTGTGTCGTTCTTAAACCCGCAGAACAAACCCCTGTAGGTATTATGATTTTAATGGAACTTATCGAAGGTGTATTACCACCTGGAGTTCTTAACGTTGTAAATGGTTATGGTATTGAAGCAGGTAAACCATTGGCATCTAGCCCAAGAGTTAATAAAGTAGCTTTTACAGGAGAAACCACAACAGGTCAATTAATAATGCAATATGCTTCAAAAAACATTACCCCTGTAACCCTAGAGTTAGGAGGAAAATCACCAAATATCTTTTTTGAAAGTATCATGGAGGCCGATGATGAATTTTTTGACAAAGCTATAGAAGGAGCAGTATTATTTGCTCTAAATCAAGGGGAAGTGTGTACTGCACCTTCACGAATTTTGATTCAAGAAAGTATCTATGATAAATTTATAGAACGAGTAATAGAACGAACAGAAGCAATTAAGTTAGGACACCCTCTAGATCCTGAAACAATGATGGGTGCACAAGCCTCTAATGATCAATTTGAGAAAATACTTAATTATATTAATATTGGAAAAGAAGAAGGCTGTGAAGTATTAACTGGTGGCGCAGAAGCTTATATTGAAGGACTAGAGAAAGGGTATTATATTCAACCTACTCTTTTAAAAGGAAATAATAAAATGAGAGTATTTCAAGAAGAAATTTTTGGTCCTGTAGCCTGTGTAACTACTTTTAAAGATGAAAAAGAAGCTATAGAAATTGCAAATGACACTCTCTACGGTTTGGGTGCAGGAGTTTGGACTCGCGACACACATCAGGCCTATCAAATTTCTAGAGCTGTACAGGCTGGACGTGTATGGGTAAATTGCTATCATACTTATCCTGCTCATGCTCCATTTGGTGGGTATAAAAAATCAGGTATTGGCCGAGAAACGCATAAAATGATGCTTAATCATTACCGCCAAACAAAAAATATGTTAATTTCTTATGATAAAAAGCCAATGGGCTTCTTCTAAAACTGATAATATGATTACACGTGTTAAGATTACCGATAAGGCAAAAGCTATAATCGATATCCTTAGTGCAAAACATGGGGAGTTGATGTTTCATCAAAGCGGAGGTTGCTGCGATGGCTCCTCCCCAATGTGTTTTCCTCAAGGAGAATTAATGATCAATGAAAATGATGTATGCCTTGGAAATATACATGGTTGTAATTTTTATATGTCTACAGATCAATTCGAATACTGGAAACATACTCAACTTACTATCGACGTCGTTCAAGGTAGAGGTGCAAGTTTTTCATTAGAAATTCCTATGGGAGTACGTTTCATAACTAAGTCTCGAATATTTACAGAACAAGAATTAAAAGAACTAGGTCCTATTTATAAAGGAGAACGAATATCGTTCTAAAATTGACATTTACACATCGTTATTGTATAAATACCCTATCTTTCCCTTTAAACTCAGGAGTTTGTATAGATACTAATTTTAAAGGGGTTTTAGATAATACAGTTACAGCATGAATGGTATTTTCTGGTATTGTTATCCAATCCCCTTTTTGAATAGTAATTTCTTTATCATTTAATTGCACCCGAGCTTTTCCCTCTAATACATGTACTTGTTCTGTATGCGTAACATGTTTATGAGCCTTTACTTCTTTTTTTATCCAAACGATAAAGGTTGACGTATGCTTATCTGTATATATTTTCTTTGCATAAATATTTTCATATTCATTATCTGGGGATATATCCGACAATATAATTTTACTTTGGGACCAAGCCGAAATAGAGCACATAACTATACCACAGATAAAAAGCAATAATTTCATAAACCTAAATTTTTATACATCAAAAATATTACATTTTTTTGGATTTAAGTTTAGCACCATCAGGAGCTCTATACCCTTTAAAAGGAAGCTTAAGTAATGTTACTACATGTGTACTCGTATCAATATCTGGATACGTATCGATACCATATCGTAAATCTTCATTTTTCATCTTAGAAAAAGTACCAAAAACTCTATCCCAAATAGAAAATATATTACCATAATTTGTATCGGTATACGGTAACTTTTGATGGTGATGCACTTTATGCATATTAGGAGAAACAATTACCCAACTAATCAAAGCATCCAACTTTTTGGGTAGTGCTATATTTGCATGGTTAAACTGTGATAGTATTACCGATAAAGATTGATACAACATAATAATCCCAACAGGAGCTCCCGCAATAAATACGGCCAATGTTGTAAATACGAATCTAATAATACTTTCTCCCGGATGATGTCTGTTTGCTGTAGTTGTATCTATATATGTATCTGTATGATGTATGAGATGAAACATCCATAAAGGCTTAACCATATGCTGCACATAATGTGCCAACCACGCTCCTATCAAATCTAGAATTGCCAAACCTAACAATATGGTAACCCATAAAGGTATTGTTAACCATTGTAATATTCCAAATTTATTGGTTACCGCCCAATCACTCGTTTTTAAAAGTATAAATGCCAAAAAGAAATTTACAATAATTGTGGTAAGTGTAAAGAAAATATTGGGCATTGCATGTTTTACCTTTTTGTAATCAAACTTAAATAAAGGCGCGGCATATTCAACCAACCAAAAGAAAGCAATCCCTCCTACCAAAATAATACTACGATGAGATGAAGGAATAGTTTCGAAATAATTTAATATAACTTCCATACTCACAAAATATCGCATTTCTTTAGATTATGCAAGAAACATCTTTTCTAGAAAAAACAATTAACAATATTTTAAGCAACCAAATGGTTGCTCAATTAAGATTCATACTTATATTTGCAACCATATAGTTGCGTAATAATATATTTTGTACATTTATTAATTTAAAAAATTATCCAATGAAAGATTTTATAAGAAAAGAACAACTGTTTAGTCACTCTATTGATAATGTTTGGAATGCAATAACGAAGCAAGAAGAAATTTCGACTTGGTTTATCAAGGCCGATTTTAAAGCAGAAACCGGATATAAATATACTTTTACTGCTTCACCAGAAAGTAATTGTACTGAAATTACAGGTGAAGTAAAACAAGCAACTCCTTATACATTAATATATACATGGATTGTAGGAGGAACTACCACCGAAACAACAGTTAAATGGGAGTTAACAGAAACCAATAATGGTACTAAACTTATTTTGGAACACTCTGGCATATCAGACTATCCTAGTGAAACTGCCGTAAAAATGTTTGGTGATTTCAATGGTGGATGGGATAATTGTATTTCTGAATTGTCTGGATACCTAAAACAAACTATACATGCAGGATAAAGTAACCAAAATATTTAAGGCTATTGCAGACCCTACCAGACGTGATATTTTTCATGCATTGGTAGTAGCTGCAACAGCCTTACCTATTACCCAAATTTCTGGGCAATTTGATATCAGTAGACAAGGTGTTACAAAACATTTAAAAACCTTAGAAGATGCAGGTTTAGTTTCTATTGATACTCATGGAAGAGAACGTTTTTGTTCAGCTAATACGAATCCCCTAAAAGAAATCAATAATTGGGTTAAATTTTATGAACAATTTTGGGATACTACCCTTACCGGTCTACATGATTATCTGGATAAAAAACATACAAAAGACGAACAGTAGCAAACAATATTGCTATTTGTTTTTCATTCGACTTACAAGCACTTTACTATCAATTGATTATACTTTAATTATAAAAAGTTAAAAAAACATATACGGCTATAAATAAATTAGTCCCTAGTTTTTTATAGATTATAATGGAAGTAATGGCCTATATAGGTCTAACTTTTATAACACCAATTCTCACTGTAATTGTTACTTTACTTTTAGTGAATTTTTCAAAAAGTTTACTAAAAAAAATTGGGTTTTTAAGCACTCGAATATAAACCTCAATTAGTTTTTTTGATTTGAATAACCCGATTAACTTCAATATTCATAGGAGTTAAGACAACGCATATTAAGTTATTTTTGAGAAAAATTAAGAAACTTTAACTAGTTTTTTAACAGCTTCTTAAACACTAATACAATCTCCTACCCTGTTTATCTAGTGTGCACAAATTTAACTATAATTTAAAATCAAACTCAATGAAAACGAAAATCGGATTAAACCAATTTAAAATTGGTCTTCTTGCAATTGCCATATCTTTTGCATCCTGTACTAAAAATGACAGTTTTGAAGAAATTCCTAATAATGAAGATGAACAAAATGAAATTGTCGAGAAATATTTTTTAGGAACAAAAATCATGGTAAAAAAGGAAAAAGACGGAACTTTTAGTTCTGGGGATATCCATTATATGCCTGATCAATTAACTGATACACCTGTTACGATTTCTGATAACCCAGAACCAGACACTCCAATAAGCTCTAAATTGGGATTATGGGGAAGTGTAAATAAGTGGCCAAACAATACCGTTGTTTATGTTATTAATGGTTTAAGTCAAAGCGTTCGTAGTGAACTTCAAAAATCAATGGATGAGTGGACAAGTAAGACCAATGTTAGGTTTAAAGAACGTACAAACGAATCCTACTATGTAACTATCAGTAGTAATGGAAATAATTGTAATTGTGGATCAGCAACATTAGGTGTTAACGGATCTAGAGGTTTTATGAAACTAGGAACTCGAACAACTGCGGTAGTTATTATTCATGAAATTGGACATACATTAGGATATATTCATGAACAAAATCGTTCTGATAGAGATAATCACATTAAAATAAACTGGGAAAACATTTCTGCGGGTGCAGAAAGCCAATTTCAAAAAAGTAATTCGTCTACATTGGTTACCAGAAATTTTGATGTAAAATCAACCATGATGTACGGTAGTTATACTTTTAGTAAAAATGGACAACCAACTATTGTTCAAAACGATGGTAGTCTAATCCCTAGAAGACAAGCTGCTCTTTCTGCTTTAGATATAGAAGGAACAAATAAAGTTTATCCTGGTGACACAGATCCTAACCCTACGAACCCATGTAAAGGAGTACAAGAATGGCAAAGAGGTGTAAGCTACTCTGTTGGTGATAAAGTTACTTATAGAGGGTATTTATACGAAAGAGATTTCACCAGATGGAACCGAATTGCAAAGTGTGAAAATACAACCACACCAGCTAATATATGTAATGATGTAGCAGATTATAATAGTAACACACGTTATTCATCTGGAGACAAAGTTGTATATAATGGATATTTGTACACTCTCAATGCTAATAACAGGTGGGAAAACAGCGGTAAATGCGGCTCATAACGCCAACAAATAGAAGTAAATCAAATGTTATGGGAGGTGCTTATTATAGTGCCTCCTATTTTATTATTGGTCATAATCATAAATTATAAAGCTTAGTTCTTTTCGATAACCAAATTTGCGGTATCACCAGTTGTAAGATTCCACTGGTTATGGGTAATAACCTCTCCCATATCATCAATTACAATAAACTCGGCAGTATTTGGCATAGATTTCCCTTCATTTAACGCTTGGATTTCTATCGTATTGAGTCCCGGAGTGAGATCAATTAATATACGCTTAAAACTACCTAAAAGATAAGCTCTTGGAACTACAACATCACCATTAATTAGTATTTTTATGATATCTCCATCAATAAACCCATGATCTCTATACATCAACTCTGCAAACTTAGATTTACTTTTAAATCTACCCAAAAACACATCTCCTTTTGAGGCATTCTCTGATCCTTTTTCTTTTTCAAACCACTTAGGAGTATACCCATCAATCTCGGGGCTTAAAAAACCATTATCTGTCGACATACTCCAAGTCTTTCTTCTCTTATCATATTCTTCTAAATTCTTAGGTAAACTATATAATGTAGAATTAGATTTCACTTCCTTATTAGATAAACTATATTTACCTAAACTCTCATCTTTCTCTTCATTATCTATACGTAAAGTGGTCGTACTTTCTACCTGTGCATGTATTTTTCCTAAAGCACATAATAGTAAAACAACTATATATAATGTAATTCTCATATAACTGGGTAAACCTAATTTTCTTTGGTAAAGATAAAAACTGTGTTTATGATTATAATAATATAAATGCATTAATTCTAAATCACAACCAAATTCATACTATCAAAGACGTAAATAATTGTTAATAATTACATCTTAACTATAAAATAACATATAATTTATCTAACAATTTAATACTTTAAGACAAAAAACATGCCAACAAAGTTGTAGGATCAATGTTATATTCATTATTTTGTTCTTAAAAAAGTTATGTTATATTATATACTCGGAGTAGTACTTCTGATTATATCCCTAATATTCTGTGTTTTATATATAAAAAGTAGAAGTAAACTTAAAGAAAAAGAGGCTGCTCTACTGTCTTTAAATAAAAAAACTGAAGAACAGTTACAGCTTCAGCAAGAACTTATCTCCATCCTAAGTCAGGAATTAAGAATACCTATGTATGGTATTATGGGACTAACCAATATTCTATCTGAAGAGTACCCAGATCTTAAAAATGATAAAAACTTAAAGTCCTTAAAATTTTCTGGTAATTATTTATTAACTCTAATTAATAACGTGTTACATGTTAATTTTTTGGATTCTAAAGAGGTGACTTTAAAAAATGTCTTGTTCGACATCCAAGAACTTACCAAAAATATCACTAATTCGTTTAACTACGCAACTGAAAATAGTGATACAAAATTAAGTTTTGATTTTGATCCTGAAATTGATCAGATGATCTACGGTGACCCTGCTGTACTTTCTCAAATATTGATGAACCTTTTAAGTAATGCTTTACGTTTTACTAAAAACGGAAATGTTAATTTTTCTGTTAACTTGATCAAGAAAAAAAATGGAGTATCAACAGTTTCTTTTAAAGTAAATCATGATGGTCAAGAAGTATCCATTGAGGAACAAAATTCAATTTATCAAGAATTTATAAATGCGAAAAGTACGAATACACCAAATTTAGGTATTGGTGTTAATTCTAAAATAACAAATAGACTTGCAGACGTAATTAATGCAGAGCTCATTGTTCAAAACAACTCTCATAATGGATCTGAATATGCATTAGTAGTTAACTTTAATGAGGCTCCATCAAAAGAAAAGAGCGATAGTCAAAGTTTAAAAGCATTTGAACCGTTTAGCAAAAAAATTAGTGTGTTAATTGTTGATGACAATAAACTTAATTTATTGGTTGCAGACAAAATGTTATCCAAAGAAAATTATAATTGCACTACTATTGATAATGGTTTTGATGCTATCGACCTAGTAAAAGAAAACGAATATGATATTATTTTGATGGATATTAATATGCCAAAACTAAATGGTATAGGTACTACAAAAAGAATCCGAAAATTTGATACAGAAACTCCTATTATTGCATTGACAGCAGTAGATGTAACTCAATTAAATCGTCAAATTGTTCAGGCGGGGCTAAATGACTATATTTTAAAACCTTATAATAAAAATCACTTATTAGAAATTATAGATAAACACACACATTTAACAACCCAATAGTATATTAAATAGCACTCTTAATTTACAATTATTTGTTGCCCAATTTTAAGTACTGAATTACGTTTTATAGAATTAGCTTTACAAAGCTCTGAAACCGCCAAACCATGTTTATTGGCGATTCTATATAATGTATCTCCTTTCTTTACGGTATAAAATTTTTGTTGTTGTTCTTTGACTAAAGAAACATCATCCATAGTCTTATATACAACTACATTACTTTTACGTGTTGATCTATGGCGTCTTGGAGTTGCCCATTTTTTTGTAACCACAAAAGTATCAGACCTAATTTCTGTTTCATTACTGAATTCAAATACATATTCTGGATTTATGGTCTTTCCATGATAACTCACTTCTAAGTGCAAATGACTTCCTCTCGCATTACCGCTCACTCCTCCTTTTCCAATCACAGCTCCCTTTTTAACCTCTTGATTTTCTCTCACCAAAAGTTCAGACAAATGCGCATATAACGTTTCTATACCATTATAATGCCTAACAATAACCATATTACCATAACCTCTGTAGTATCCTACATATCGAATTTTCCCATCCAATATAGATTTTACCTCATCACCTGTCTGAAGATCAATATCTATGCCTTTATGAGGCCTTCCTCTTCTCCATCCATAACGTGAAGTAACTACCATTTTACGTGAGACAGGAGAAGAAAATTTTTCATCACCAAATTTTAATAAAAAGGGAAAAGATACTTGTTCATCCCAATAAGGATTTAAATGTTCTGTATCCCAATGTGCACTATATGCCTCTTTAATATGATCATCATCATGCTCTTTGAACAATGAAGGGTCCTTTTTTGGATAGATCGGTAAATAGGCAAACTTATCTCCTATTACTATTCTCTTATACTCACATATTTTTACAGGGTCTTCTTGCTTGGGTAATTCTTGTGCGGATATCTTGAAAAAGGATATCAATAAAACAAAACAAGATACTCCTCTTTTCTTATTTATTAAAAACATCAATTAGTAAACTTTTACTTTTTTTAAGTAGATTTTCAACTATATATAAATTGCTTTTACACATATATAACCCTAAAATTAATATGTTATTACAAAAAAACAAGAGTACACCATCTCAATATTGAAAAAACATCACCTATAAAACCTTACTTTACTAATAACCAGATTTTTAAGAATTTCGTTAAATATTGCATTTCCGTAACTAAATTACGTCATATTACCCTCCTCTAATTTTATTAACTTTTCATTAAGAAATTGATGGGAAAACATTAATATGCGAAAAAACAATAAATAGAATAAGTCCTAGTTTTATGGTAAACAAAATAATTAATTAAACAACCATGAAAAGATCATTCACATTAATTGCGGTGTCGGGAGCGTTAATCATGACGTCGTGTGTATCAAAAAAGAAATATGTTGCGTTAGACCAAGAACTACAAAACACACGTAGTACTTTGCAAAAAACCGTAGTAGAAAAAGAAGAATTAGAAGAAAAGTTTGCTAAAATTGAAGCTAGAGTTGCTGACTATAATTCTAAGATCAACTCTTTAAAAGATGCAAATGATGAAAAAATGGTAATGGTAGAAGATATTGCTGCTATATCAAATAAGACAAAAGAAAAAATGAAAGCTACTTTGGCCAAAGTAGATCAGCAAAAATTGCAAGGTGCAACATCTCTTAAAGATTCTATGAATATTGCTGTTTCTCATAATCTAAAAGATTCTTTATCTGAAGACTTAAAAGAGGATGAAGACATATCTATAGACATTGATAATACTGTTGTAATGATATCAATATCAGACAAAATGCTATTTAACAGCGGAAGCTATAGAGTAAGTAATAAAGCTAATGACATACTAACTAAATTGGCTGATGTTATCAATTCTGAACCTAGCCTAGAGGTAATGGTAGAAGGTCATACAGACCCAAGAACAATCAGTACTCCTGTCCTTGAAGATAACTGGGATTTAAGTGTAAAGAGAGCTACTTCAATTGTACGAAAATTACAAAAGAAATATAATGTAGATCCAGCAAAACTTATTGCGTCAGGAAGAAGTAGCTATAAGCCTTTAGTAGATAATGAGACTAAAGAAAATATGGCTAAAAACAGACGTACAAGAATTATATTGTTACCAAATATGGACAAGTTCTTTGCTATGCTATCTTCTAACTAGTATTAGATCTTGTAAAAAATATTTTTTACAAAAAAAGAGGTGATATACTTAATATCACCTCTTTTTTTTTGGTATTAGTGAAGCCTATAATATCCACATTTAAGATAAGCCCCTTCTTTAAAACTAACAGGATGATCGATATCATGAGTAGTTTTTTCTAATGCAGTATATGTTCTTCCCGTTGCAAGAATATTTTTCTCAGAAATAGCAAAAAAGTCTTCTGCTATTACTCTTGATGAACATGAAGCTAAGACTAATATACCATTTCTAGTCACTAATTGCGAACCTAACTTAGCCAATCTTGCATAGCTATTCTTTGCTTTTTCTTTTTCACTTTCTCTTTTAGCAAAAGAAGGAGGGTCAATCACTACTATATCAAATACACGTTTAGTATTAATCAAACGTTGCAATCCTTCAAATGCATCGGCTACCATAATCTCATGTTTTCCCTTATGAGCGTTTAAAGAAGCATTATTCTGTGCCATTAGTAACGCATGCTCGCTAATATCAAGACTTACTACTTCCTTGGCTCCACCACATAAAGCATGAACAGAAAAACCTCCAGCATATGAAAAAACATCTAAAACTGTTTTATTATGAGCCAACTCACCAACCATTTTTCTATTATGACGATGATCCAAAAAATATCCTGTTTTATGACCTTTAATCACATTTGCAGAAAACAATACACCATGTTCTCTAAAAACAACCACCTCATTAGTTAAATCTCCATAAATAACATCTCCATCATTAAGTCCATAAACTTCTCCTTTTGTTTGTAATGACCTACTTAAACGAATTACAACAGTTTCTGATCCAGAAATTGTAACCAAATGTTTAACAATCCAATTAAAATATGGAAACCATATATGCGAATATAATTTGATAACTAGAACTTTATCATAGATATCTGCAATTACACCAGGTAAACAATCATTCTCTCCAAAAAGTAATCTATAACTATTGGTATCAGAAACCAATAATGGTTTTCTTAATTCATATGCTTTGGCTATTTTTTCTTCAAACCAATCTTCATTAATTTGAGCAGCTTTTTTAAATTGAATTAATTTAATACGTATTGGAGAATAAGGGTCATAGAGTCCACAAGCCAAAAACTTATTTTTATCATTATCAAAAACAATGACAAGATCTCCAGCTGCTCCCTCTATGTTTTGTTTCACTATACTATCCTCAAAAACCCAAGGATGACCTTGTTTTACAACTTTCTCAGCAGAGGGTTTTAACTTAACAGCTAATCGTTTTGTCTCTATAAAAGGAATGCAATTCATAATGGCAAGAATACTATTATTTTTTATGATTCTATTAAATAACCCTTTTTAACTTTTGAATTTATATTTAATTTCTTTTTTTTTAAGAAAAAAACGAGACTACATACATAGTCTCGTTTTAAATTATTTTGAATGTTATGTTATAGCTTAGTACCAAATACAACCACCAGAACCACCTATTCCAATACAAATACCAGCTTCACAAAATGGACCTCCTGGTGATAATTCACAGCAATTTCTACCTCTCTGTTGACACGCATAACGTCTTTCTCCAGAAATTTTACTTTGCTCATCTCTACTAAGGCTCTTTACGCCTTCAAGTTTTAAAATACTTTTCATTTGTGCTATATTTATGGTTTTTCACTATAAAAATAACACAATATAACCAAACGGTGTTGTGACAAAAACTCAAAAACAATATGGTAAACACTTAAATAACAAAAAGTAAACCATCACTCTTTATTCATCTCTAAACAAAAGGTTAATCTGCGACCTTAGTTTTCTTTTATAGTCTTCTTCTAACCAATCTCTATAATTCTTTGTACTCTTACTTATACAATAAGAATATCTACGAACTCTATATTCTATATCTTGATCTAAAAGTTTACTTAATATTCTAGCATCAAAAACATCTTCACTATTCTCAACACACATCTTAGCATGTTGCTCTATTGATTTCTCTAGTACGGTTAAACTTCTTAGTCCAAATTTCTTGGTTTTAGCATACTCTTCTTCAATATCAAATTCTGTGTCTGTAGAATTAGCAAATTCTCTTCTTAAATCTTCAGGTAAAACGTACTTAAAATTACGTTCTATTTCCTCATCACCTACAAGGTTGTCATAATAAAAATCTGGAGATCTAAAAATCGATTGCCAATCTACATCAGAATTCCATAGTCCAAATCTTGCCGTATTATTTCCTAAATCCAAAATAGAAAACTCTTTTTTAACAGGTAAAATACGAGATCCTCGACCAATCATTTGAAAATATAATGTAAGAGATTTTGTTGCTCTATTAAGTATAATAGTCTCTACCGTTGGTTCATCAAACCCTGTAGTCAAAATACTTACTGAAGAAAGAATGGCATCGTCAGTCTTTTTAAACCAGGCTAATATATCCTCACGCTCTTGTTTACTATTTGTGTTATCTAAATGACGAATAGGATACCCTGCTTTTTTAAAAGTATCATATACATAAATAGAAGTGTTTATTCCATTATTAAATATTAATGTCTTTTTCCCCTTAGCTTTCTCTTCATATGCATGCAAAAGTTTATCCTGCATTAGCATATTCGTATAAAGCTCTTCTGATGATTTTACGGTATAATCTCCATTCATACCAATTTTAAGAGATCCCAAACCAACATCAAAAGTATAAGTTACGGGTTTAGCCAAAAAGCCACTTTTAATCAACGAATTAATTGTATCCCCAACAATTAGTTCGTTATAATTATCCTTCATCGGAAGTTTCATATTTGAACTAAGTGGTGTAGCAGTAACTCCTAAAATAAAACAGTGTTTAAAAAATCGGAATAACTTTCGAAACGAATTATAATGAGCTTCATCGATAATGATCATACCTACATCATTTAACTCTAAACGACCTTCATTAAGCCTGTTATTTAGAGTTTCGACCATAGCCACAAAACACATATACTCACTCTGATCATCAAGTTCCTTAACAGAACTATTGATTATTTTGTTCTTTACCTTAAACTCTGTAAGCATTTTGGATGTTTGTCCACAAAGTTCTATACGGTGGGTTAATACAACTACCTTTTTCTTAGTAGACTCTGTATACCTTCTTACAATTTCTGAAAATATAACTGTCTTCCCTCCTCCCGTTGGAAGTTGATACAGCAAGTTATACTTACCAGGAAACTCATTTAAACGTTTAAAGATCTTATCTATATCCCTTTGCTGATAATCGTATAAAACCTTTCGTCCTTTCTTATCTATCTCTGCGGGTTCTAATCCCATGAAGCCTTTATTAAAATAAGCTACAAAACTAAACACTTTTAAAGGTTATATAAAGAAATTCGTCAATTATATTTCTGTATTTTAGTAACCAATTCTATATCTACACCTTACCTAGCTTACTCTACATAATGCCATATTAATTCTTTTCTGAATGTTAATTAATCATAATTATTAACATAAAAAAGCATGATACTTTAATTTTGAACCTATAAATACTTCCTAACTATAAAGAATAAAGCATAAATCTTAATTTAATGACAAAAACAGACAAAGATTTAATTCCGGTTCAATCACTTTTAATGCCTAAACCAATAGTCTATACTGCTATGTTGTTAAATTGGATATCTCCATTTTTAGCTTCAAGATTTGCTGCTCGAATTTTTTTAACCCCTTTTGGGTATAAAATGCCTTCAAGAGAAAAAAAAATGTTTGAGAATAGTCATAAAGAAAAGGTTCATATTAAAAAGATTAATCGAGAAGTAGTGGTATACAATTATGGAGAGTCTGATAAAAAAATATTATTAGTACATGGTTGGTCAGGTAGCGGCACACAGCTTTCTAAAATTGCAGATCATCTCCTACAGCATGGTTATAGCACTGTAAGTTTTGATGCTCCTGCGCATGGCAATGCTCCTGGCAAACGCAGTATGCTTCCTTTTTTTATAGAATCAATATATCAGTTAGAAAAATCCCACGGGCCATTCAATGCCGCCATAGGACATTCTCTAGGAGGAATGTCTCTGCTTAGAGCAGCCAAATGCGGGCTACAAATAGATAAATTAATTATTGTTGGTACAGCCAACAGTATAACCGCAATTACCAGTAATTTTGCTCAGAACCTTAAGTTAAGTCAAAAAGTTGGACGACTATTAAAAGCATATTTTGACGAAAGATATGGTGAAGATATTGATAATTATTCAGGAGCAACCTCTGCAATAGATGTAAAAACTCCTACCCTAGTTATACATGACAAAAATGATGTAGATGTGCATTATAGTGCCGCACAAGAAATATTTGACAATTTAGATAATGGTGAACTATTAATTACCGAACAATTAGGCCATAGAAAAATTTTAGGAAATCAAGATGTGATCAATAAAATGACCCAATTTATTTTGGAATAGTTATTGATTAGTTAAGAATAACATATTTGTACGACTACTCGTTATATATATAATTAAAATTAGAAAATTATGAAACGTGTTATTTTATTAGTTATCACAATTCTGGTAGTAAGTTGTACAGGTACTGCACAAAAAGAATCCAAAACAAAAAGTGAAAAAGTATATGCTGTATCAAAAACCAATACAGAATGGAAAAAAATACTAACTAACGAACAATATTATATTTTAAGACAAGCAGGAACAGAAAGGCCTTTTTCTAGTCCTTTAAATAAACTTTATGCATCCGGAACCTTTCATTGTGCGGCTTGTAATACACCATTATATGAAAGCAAGTACAAATTCGATAGTGGTACGGGATGGCCAAGTTTTGATCGTGCGGTAAAAGGAAATGTCGATAAAGATGTAGATTATAAGCTTGGTTATGCTAGATCCGAATTATTATGCGGAACTTGCGGGGGGCATTTGGGTCATGTATTTAACGATGGACCAAGAGAAACAACAGGAATGAGACACTGTATTAATGGAGATGCCCTGATTTTCACACCTAATGAGACTAAAAAAAATGAGTAAATATCCAATACATAAATCAGAAGAAGACTGGAAAACAGAATTAACTGAAGAGCAATACAAGGTATTAAGAGAAAAAGGGACAGAAAGACCCTTTACAGGAACCTATAATATGCACTTTGAAGATGGTACTTATACTTGTATGGGATGCAAAACACCTCTTTTTGAGAGTCAAAGCAAATTTGATTCGGGTTGTGGTTGGCCTAGTTTTGATCAATCTCTAGAGGGAGCTATTCAATACAACAGAGATTCATCTCACGGTATGATACGTACAGAAATTGTATGTTCAAACTGTGGAGGTCATATTGGTCATGTTTTTAACGATGGACCTACAGAAACGGGACAGAGATATTGCGTAAACTCCGTTAGTATTGATTTTGACAAACAATAATTATAATAAATATAAAATCATATGAAAAAAATTATCACAGTATTATGCATAGCTACATTCATTTTCACATCATGTTCTAGTGATGACGACAGAGTTGATAACGATACCGTTGGACAAACATTTGAACTTGAAAATGTCAACTTTGTTGCTCCAGAATATGCAGTTAATATTCCTTTTCCTAATAATGTTGAGGTATTTGGTAGCGATGCTATCTTAGTTTATCGCTTAGAAGATATAGTAAACGGAAACGATGTATGGGAACCCTTACCCACTCCCGTTATCTTTCTTGAAAATAATGGTGAATTAAATTATAGATTTAATCATACTGTAAATGACGTAGATATATATCTGGAAACCCCAGATATTAGTTTAATCGGTGATAATTATAGAATAAATCAAGTGTTTCGAATCGTGGTAGTACCTTCTGGTTTTGCAACAAATACAAATATTGATTTATCAGACTTTAATGCAGTACAAGATGCTATCGAGTTAGAATATAAATAACACATCTTTCTTTAAAGAATAAAAAAGCATCAGTATATATATACTGATGCTTTTTTATTCTACTATTGTATTCAACACTTTAATTTATTTACTAAGTAGTATATCCTTAAGCTCTTTTCCATTAATATATGTTTAAAATAAACTTTGAATAAAATTCTTCTTTCATTTGCTATCTTAGCAATTATAAAAAATATAATTTTAGGTCAAATACTCTAAATGTTCATAAGAATATTGACAACAACATAACCAATACATGATACAGTTAGAAGAAACTACGATCTGGAGTAAATTAAGTAGTCCATATGGTAACTCAGTAGAGATCCCTACCCTTATTATAGAATTATCTAAAACAAACAAAAAAGAAGTTGCAGATGAATTGATTTGGGAATACATATACCATCAAGGATCCACATACGAAAATACACTTGCGACACTTCCTCATCTATTAAAAATTATTAAAGAATCAAACGACGAAGTATTTAAAATGGATCTTGTGCTATCTTTGGGTATTGTACTTATTGGGTATGAAGAAACTTCAGACTTAAATGGTGTTTTTAAAACCAATAACCTTACAGATGAAACTCAAAATAGAATTAAAATAGCTTTTAAAAATGCCTTAAAGGAATTTAAAAATATTGTAGACAATTCATTCTCTAACATCAATTCCTTAGACGAAAGTTCAAAAAGGTATTTTCTTATAACATATTTGGTGACAAGAGGAAAACATCATGAAGCCGAAATATTTATAACATTTAGCGAAAATGATGAGTATATATTTGTTTGTCCTAATTGCAATGAAGAGACCTTTTTATGGAATGAAGAAAATGTTTTAAATGCCTATGACAAAGACCCAACGTTTAATAAAGATAGGAAACAAATCAAAATTGATGTTAATAACTCTAATCCAGATCTAAACTGGTTAGAAGAATTGATTATCAAAATTAACATTAACTCTCTTAGATCATTACTGCCCTATTTTAAAGGACATATGAATTGTTATCATTGCAAAGAACAAAGTAATATATTTGATGGAGTGTTAAATAGTATTTAATAATTATAAGGTCTTCGGATTAAGAAAAGAGATGACAATGTATAGAGATAATGGGGCAATTGGAGCATTATTAGATGAATATGAAAAGGCTATGGCAGAACTTCTAATCTGTATAACTGATTTATCTTATGATCATCTAATCACTATTGTAGATAATGAAACTAAAGATCCTGACTGTAAATCAATTCAGACCATTCTAACTCATGTTATACGTGCAGGATATGGTTATGTGATTGAAATTAGAAAACACTTGGGCGAACAAATTGATTATCCAAAAAATGAAACACTAAATAGTATTGAAGAGTATCAAAATGGATTAAATAAAATGTTTAAATACAATGAACAGTTGTTTGAAGATTATCCTAAAATAAAACTTGAAGAATATAATTCTAACAAAAAAATGATTGTAAAATGGGGACAACTTTATGATGTTGAACAATTATTAGAACATGCCATTGTTCATATATTAAGACATAGGAGACAAATAGAACGTTTTATAATACAACTTAAAAACTTGTAAACATTTTTAAAACATATTCATTAACTTTACAAATAGCACCAATTATTTTCCTACCTCAATACTGTAACAAACTTTAGAGATAAACGTCATGTTATCGCCAATTCATTAGGATTACATATATGTCGACAATAGAAATTTTACTCATAATCATAAGTGGTCTCGGGGTCATACATGGTCTCTTTTTAGCTGTTTTTTTGTTTTTCTATCCAAAGGGAAACAGAATATCTAACAAAATACTAAGTGTACTTCTTATCGTACTTTCTTTTAGAGTTGGTAAATCTGTACTTATGGAATTTGCTCAAGACATAGACATTAAACTTATATGTATTGGTTTGGGTACTCTAATGGCTATTGGCCCACTTTTCTACCTTTACACCCGTTCTCTTATCGAAAAGGAGTTTCGAATAGAAAAAAAATACTTGTTTCATTTTATTCCCGCTGTGGCTGGAATCTGTTTTGGTTTCTGGATTAATGATAATAAACTACAATCTATTTCAAAATGGTACTTTCTAGCTATATTTATATTCTATTACGGTCATTATTTAGGTTATCTAATTTCGGGTTATTTATATTTTACCAAGAAAAAGAAAAAAGATGTAAACCAAAATGTACATCAATTATTATCTCTTCTCTTCTATGCTTTGCTTATAATTTGGGTCGTATATGTATTAAATCTTTTTGATGAATTTATACCTTATATTATTGGACCAATTTTATATACGTTAGTAGCCTACATTGTAAGTTTTATTGTTATTCAGAAAGGTTATATCCAAGTAGTCGGAACATCAAAATACAAATCTACTTCGATTTCTGATGCTCAAATCAATACAATATTTGATAAGGTTTTAGACTTAGTAGTTACTCAAAAACAATTTAAAGATGACACCCTAAGTCTTAAACTTTTAAGTCAAAAACTCAAGGTAAGTACGCAAGTACTTTCTATGGTAGTGAACAAACAATCTAAAACAAATTTCAATAATTTTATTAATCGTTACCGCATTGAAGAAGCTATAAAAATGTTTAAAAATGAAGACTATAAAAACCATACTATTGCATCTATAGCTTTTGAGGTTGGTTTTAGTAGTATTTCTAGCTTTAACAGTGCATTTAAAAAACAAACAGGAAAAACTCCTTTAATGGTAAAAAAAGACTTAATTAAATGACCTTTTACTCTTACGAAATGATCATTTAGGAAGATTTTATCCTCTCTAATACCTTGTTTTGCATAGTATTTATAAAAACAAATATTATGTCTAGAAGAAAATCTATTCTCAAGTGGTCTTTAATTACCCTAGGAAGTTTACTACTATTATTGTTCCTTTTTGGTCTATGGTTTATCAATCTAATTCCTCGTAAAGAGTATACAAAAGATTTAAAAACAACTTCTGTTCAAGATCTACCTTATCTGTCACAAAATATAGTACCGTTTCGAGGAAAAATACTTGCTGTTGTTACAAGTACAGATCTGATGGGCAGTAGTAATAAAAGTACTGGATATGAATTAACAGAATTGGCACGTGCCTATTACATTTTTAAAGCCAATGGGTTTGAGGTAGATGTTGCTAGTCCGTTAGGTGGTAAACCTCCTGTGGTTATAGATAAAGATGATATGGGAGCCTTTGATTATGCTTTTCTAAACGATACAATTGCACAATACAAAACCAGCCATACGATCCCAATAGATAAAGTTGTAGATAGTACATATCAAGCAATATTCTTTGCCGGCGGTAAAGGTGCCATGTTCGATTTTCCCGAAAACATAAAAATACAATCAATCATCCGCAATTATTATCAAACCGATAAAGTTATTGGAGCCGTATGCCATGGTCCTGCTGCATTGGTTAATGTTATGCTTGATAACAACACCCCTTTATTAGCTAATAAAACAGTGAGTAGCTTTACAAACAAAGAAGAACTTCTCCTTATTAAAGATGCTCGTTCTATTTTTCCTTTTCTTCTACAGGACAAACTGGTCTCTCGAGGAGCACGTTTTAATGAAGGGCCTATTTATTTAGAAAAAGTGAGTCATGATGATAATTTGATCACAGGTCAAAATCCATGGTCTACTTGGGTGTTAGCCGAGACAATGATCAAACAATTGGGATATACACCTAAAAAGAGAAACCCTACGACCGAAGAGAATACCATAGATGTAATTTTAACATATCAAAATAAGGGATATGATCAAGCAAAAACTATGATACAAGAAATGTTATCTCAAAATATCCAATCATTAGATGGTGAGCTTATAGCTATTCATAGCCTTGTAGCTGGTATGCAAGGAAAAATAGGCACTTCTATCGATCTAATCGGTTTACTTAAATTCGTAAAAAATCAATCATCAAACAATTAATCAGTTTGGACTATTTCTAATAGCCTTTTAGTTGAGGTAATAACAAATAATACCTAAACATAAAGGCTATTTATTCTTGCCTATAGTTATAATTCCTTTGTCATTTGCCCTAAGTTTATCTTTTCTGCCTTTGAGAATTTTATTTCTCTTACAAATTCCATTTCTCCCCACAAGTATAAATTTCCTTTTAATCCCTTTGTGGCTTTCATTCTTCGGTTTAGCCGATCGGTTTCTTTTTGGGTAGTTTTTCTTCTTTCTCCTAATTGCCCATATAATTTGACAGCTAGGTAATTCTTAAATTTCCCTATAAATAAAGATTTCAACCAAAAGAGAGTACCGCTATTCACTCCTAAGACACAAATATTAGGGTTAACCTTTGCATATTGTGGTAGCTTAGAAGGATATTTTTCAAAATAAAATCCTGTTTGATTATCATTTAGAAACAAGGAACCAATAGGAGTAACTGTAGGATTGTTTTGACAATCAACCGATGCAATTGATATGTGAAAATTAGACCTAAAACTTTTATTAAAATGCTGCCTTATCTTACTCCAATCGGTTTGTATGTTCATCTTTGTTAGATTGTATAGCTTGGTCTAACAAATATACAAGAATTAGGGTATTATTCTGAGGTGTTAATGATCAATGCAAAACAATGTTTAGGGCATCATATATCAACTTACTACCTTTTGAAGAAATAACGAGTTCTCTCGAAAACTCAACTTTTTTAAACCAATTATCTTCTAACATTTTTTGAAAAAAAACTGCTCCAAGATGACCGGCTAAATGTGGACGACGTTCTGACCAATCAAGGCATTGTCGAGTCAAAGGTCTGCGACTTTTTTCAAAATTACTTTCAAAAATATCAAATCGAGAAAACCATTCCCAACCCTTTTCTGTAACTAAGTAACCTTTTTCAATATTTGTTAAATACCCTTGTGTAAGTAGCCCATCTGTAATTGAAACCCCAACATAACCTGCCAAATGATCATAGCATGTTCTGCAGTATGTAACACCTGTTTTAAGCACTGGTTTATTTGATTTAATAGATAACTCTTTATTGGCTAAATTGGCCAATGATTCAACGGCGTATGCAACTTCTGTATTTGCCAAAGAATAATACCGATGCCTTCCTTGACTATCAACCTTGACTATATTTCCTTTAAGCAGTTTTGATAAATGATTGCTTACAGACGTAGAAGATAAATTTGAAACAAGTGCTAATTCGCCAGCTGTATATGCTCTATCATCAAGTAAATTCCATACAATTTTTGCTCTTGAAGGCTCACATAGTAGTGCCGCTACTGAAATAAATTTTTCTTCTTCCATAGTTCAGTTTGAGATGAAATATAAAGGTAATAATTCAATTTACTTTGTTCAACATTAAAAAGTATAAAAATGAAAGACATAGAAATTCTATTTAAAAATAAACCCGGGCAATTAGCTCTTATGGGTGAAATACTAGGAAAAAGTAAAATCAGCCTTGAAGGTGGGGGTGTTTTTCATAATGAAGAATATTCGATAGCTCACTTCTTGGTTGAAGAAGCTGATCGAGCAAAAATCGAACTTGAAAAAGTGGGCATAAAAGTCATAAAGATTAGTGATGTTGTTATTCAGAAACTTAGACAGGATATACCAGGTCAATTAGGGATGTTTTGTAAGAAGCTAGCAGAAGCGAATATTAATATCTTAACACAATACAGTGATCATGCAAACCAATTGATTGTAGTGGTTGATGATTATGAAACTGGGAAACAAATTTCAGAACAATGGATGAAGAAATGGTGGGGCACTACTGAAGATTACATTATATGAAAAAGTGAACAAAACTATCTTACTATAAATTCGATTTACTTCTTTTAGAAACATCAATTTAAAAGATATCGATTTTATTAAATACTCTATAATTGAAAATAGTATTATTATTTCAAATTTCAGAAAATGAAAAAAAATCTTTACACACTTCTACCACTAGTCTGTTTTGTGATGTTACAGGCGTGTACGAGCAATAAAAATCAAACCAAAAACACTATTGACTCGATTAGTACCAAGGAATCTTTAACTGAAACGAATGGTTCAATATCGAAAATTAGTAATAAAGTTAAACTCGATCTAGGTGGTTACTGGAGTAATCAAAAATGTAATATTTCATTCGATATATCTAAAAATGAAGATGAATATAGATACACGTTCAAATCAGATAAAAGAACTATAACTAACTCTTTGGATATTATCAATCAAGACCATGCCATATATCTAAAGTTTAACGGTATTCCATGGAGTAAGAATCAAGTACATCCAGAAGCCGAACAAGTACTCCCTACAAGTATAGAGGCCCTGTATAATCCCGCCGAAAACAACTTTGTCATTCAGAATTACGGAAACTCATCCTATCAATATCTTAAACTCGAAGAAGGCTGTGAAAAATACATTCATTTTGAAAAAGGGAGATCCCCTATCCAAGACACACTACATATTTTATCCAATGCAATCAAAAACTCTATTAAGGGGTATACCATACGTTATTGGGAAAAAGGAGACATTACCAATGATCAAATAGATGATTTTATCATCGTTATGCAAAGTAATGAATACAATGAGGAGCTAACTGGTATCTCAGAAGCTTATCATAGAAAAGTAGTCCTTCTTGAAACTACTAATTTTCCGAATTTCAAAATACGAGCAATAAACGATCATATTATTGAATGCTCTGATTGCGGCGGTAGCGGTATAGGAGATCCTTTTTCAGGTATCACTATTAAAAATAATTATTTTTCGTTTGAACAACTATTTGGAAGCTGTGCTAAAAATTATAATGTCATCACTTTTAAATCTACAAGTAATGATTTTTTTCTACATAGCATCGGAAACGAAAGTTACTCTTGTCATGATAATAAAGAAGATGAAGTCAAGGTAACACGCACTAAGAAAACGGTTAAAGATTTTGGTACTGTTACCTTTAAACAATACATCAAGTAAATACTATAAATAAAAAAAGGAATGAATTCTATTGAAATTATTATTTTAAATTTTTCTGAAATTAGAAGAAGGAGTATAAAGTTATGGAGTGGTATTCCAACTGAATCTTTAAACTGGAAACCCGACAAAGATGCATTAAGTATTATCGAAATGATTAGGCATGTCCTAGAAGCCGAACATCTTTTTCATACGATTATTAAGAACAAAGGGAACTTAGGAGACTATCCATCCCCTTGGAAAGATTTGCCGTATATCGACTTAAAAAACGAACTAGAGTATACCGAAAAGTACAGATCAGAATTTATAGATATGATAAAAACGCTTAGTGAATCGGATCTAGACACGATAAGAATTGAAAGAAGTGAGGTCGGACAAAGTAAAAAGCTAGGTGATTATTTGAACCGTATTGCCTATCATGAAGCTGTACATACAGGTCAAATGCTCGATTATTTGAGAACTGCTGGCATCAAAAGACCACAAATCTGGGATTAAAACAAGAACTTGTTTATAAAGTTACGAACTATATCTTTGCACAGATTCAAATTAATATCAAATTGATGAATAGAATAGTGCATATAGAATCCGAAATCGCAAGTTTAAGAACACAATTAAATACCCATAAACTTTATAATCACTTACAGAACATTGATCATATCAAAATATTTATGGAAAATCATGTATATGCAGTTTGGGACTTTATGTCATTACTTAAAGCATTACAAATTAAGCTCACCAATGTAGAATTGCCTTGGACTCCAAGCCCCAATCCTAAACTAGCTAGATTCATTAATGAGATTGTACATGCAGAAGAAAGTGATATTAATGAAATTGGTGAACCAAAAAGTCACCTTGAAATGTATCTCGATGCTATGATACAAATTGAGGCTAGTACCGCTTCAATCTGCTCATTCATAAAAGGTATTGAAACTGGAAATACAATTGAGTACGCCATAAATCAAATTAACCTAGATCAACGCGTGGCAGAGTTTGTAAAGTTTACCTTTGCCGTAATCAAAACTAATAAACCTCATTTAATTGCCTCTGCATTTACTTTTGGTCGAGAGGATGTTATACCAGATATGTTTGTAGAAATCCTAAAAAAAGCAGATTCAGAAAATAAAAAATACAATAAACTTACCTATTATCTAGAAAGACATATAGAATTAGATGGTGATGAACATGGACCACTTTCTTTACAAATGGTTGCAGAATTATGTGGCTTAGATGATGAAAAATGGAATGGGACCCTAGAAGTTGCCAAACAGGCTTTATTACATAGAATTAAATTATGGGATGCCATTTCTGACCATATTGAAAAAGATAAACCTTTTTATAATAAATTATCTTTAGCATCAGACAAATAAATTTTGGATCAAAAATAGATCCCTTTTTATTACTTGACAACGCCAATAAAGATCTTTACTTACGTTTGATATTTTTAAGTAAATCATTCTAAATTAAAGTATCAGATGCATATTCCTAAGGAATACCTAATTCTCTTTCTGTTTACCTTAATTATCCTTAAATTCGTGGCTTCAAAAATAAACACATTTATGAGCACATATGATATCATCGTTCTGGGTAGTGGTCCCGGAGGTTATGTAACTGCAATCAGAGCTTCTCAATTAGGGTTTAAAACCGCAATAGTAGAAAAAGAAAACCTAGGAGGCGTATGCCTTAACTGGGGATGTATACCTACAAAAGCATTATTAAAAAGTGCACAGGTATTTGACTACCTTAAACATGCTTCTGATTACGGACTTACTATCGAGAAATTTGATAAAGACTTTGATGCTGTTGTAAAACGTAGTCGTGGTGTAGCAGAAGGAATGAGCAAAGGAGTGCAATTCCTAATGAAAAAGAACAAAATCGATGTTATTGAAGGATTTGGTAAGCTAAAAGCAGGAAATAAAGTAACTGTAACAGCGGCCGATGGAAATGCAACAGACTACGAAGGAAAGCATATTATAGTTGCTACAGGAGCAAGATCTAGAGAATTACCAAACTTACCACAGGATGGTAAAAAAGTAATTGGATATAGAGAAGCAATGACCTTGCCTACACAACCAAAAAAGATGATCGTTGTAGGATCTGGAGCAATTGGTGTAGAATTTGCACATTTCTATAATGCAATGGGAACAGAAGTTACCATCGTAGAGTTTTTACCAAACCTAGTTCCTCTTGAAGACGAAGAAGTATCTAAGCAATTTGCACGTAACTTCAAGAAAGCAGGAATCAAAGTTATGACCAACTCATCTGTAGAAAGTGTAGATACTAGTGGTGATGGTGTTAAAGCAACAGTAAAAACTAAAAAAGGAGAAGAAATTCTTGAAGCTGATATTGTATTGTCTGCTGTTGGTATTAAAACCAATATAGAAAACATTGGATTAGAAGAATTGGGTATCGCTACAGATAGAGATAAGATTGTTGTAAATGACTGGTACCAAACTAATATCCCAGGAATATATGCGATTGGAGATGTAGTACCTGGTCCCGCTTTAGCTCATGTAGCCTCTGCAGAAGGAATTACTTGTGTAGAAAAAATAGCAGGAATGCATGTCGAAGCTATCGACTATGGTAACATCCCAGGATGTACTTATGCATCTCCAGAAATTGCAAGTGTAGGTATGACAGAAGCACAAGCTAAAGAAGCTGGTTATGAGCTAAAAATTGGTAAATTTCCTTTCTCTGCTTCTGGTAAAGCTAGTGCCGCAGGAACCAAAGATGGTTTTGTAAAGGTGATTTTTGATGCTAAATATGGGGAATGGCTAGGTTGCCATATGATTGGTGCTGGAGTTACTGATATGATTGCTGAAGCTGTTCTAGGTAGAAAATTAGAAACAACAGGGCACGAAGTTTTAAAAGCCATCCACCCTCACCCAACCATGAGTGAAGCTGTAATGGAAGCCGTTGCAGATGCATATGATGAGGTAATTCATTTGTAGAAGGGGAATATAAAAATAAAAGATAAAGTCTTAAAAAAATGCCTTACTAGAAACAGTAAGGCATTTTTCTTTAATATATTTTAAAGTAGACCCTTAACTATTACTTTTAGATTTCTTTAATACTTTGTATTCTGCTTCAAAAGTCTTATAAGTAAATTGAAAATCAATTTTCATTTTTTAAAAGTAAAAAATTCCCCATCTCGTTACATCCCCTAAAACACTAAGGGTCTAAAATAAACAGTAGTTTAGACGAACAATTTACCGTATTCAAAATACAATATATCTATTTGAAAAACAGGTTAATACCACAAAAAAAACAACTAACAATACGTAAATATATGGCAAGATTTCCGTAGGTGTTTTTTAGAATTAATTTATACCTTTAGTATGCAAATCACACGATTTAGCGCATCATTAATAACCATTTTTAACCAGTGTGATCAAGAACCATATTCGATTGAGTAGCTACTATCATTTTTTTGATTACAAAAAAAGAGGCACCCGAAAATCTTATTAAAATTAGAGTAGGGATTACTATTAAAACTAATAAACTATGTCAACAATTAACTGGAACAACGGTAGATTAATTGAACTTGAAGAAGGGGAAACTGCAACAAGTAATGGAAGTTTAAACAATGGACAATTATACTGTTTATTTTTTTACAATGCAGCTGGAAATGACGCTAACACTACGGTAAATGTAGTTTGGTCAAACTCTCAACCACCAATACAATTAACTGTTCCTGGTACTACGATGAATCAAGGATTAGCTGCATTATGTTTTGTTGATGGAAGTGAGACAAATACTGTATCGGTTTCTATAACAAATGGAAATCAAGGAGCAAAAATCCAAGCTTTTATTGGTAGCGTAAAAATGCCAACGGATACTGCTGGAATCAACAACAAACAATTACCATTAAACGGACAAGAGCAAAGTTTCCAAAAATTCACTCGTTTTTATGCTGTACCTGAGTCTCACTGGTATTCAGGGCAAATCCAAAGTAACATTAACCAATTTACTTCGGTACAATTCTCAGAACATAAAGCTCAAGTAATTATTGTAAACAAACTTGTTGATCCTAATACTGTTATAAAGTATGCTGGAAACTCTCAAAGCTTAGTTACATTAACTACTTCAGAAACTCAGTCTCAACCATTTACTTTACAAGGTAATGGACAACAACTTGTTTGGATAAATGCAGATAGCACTCAAAATAGTACTGATGCTACTATATCTGTTCAATCATTAAGTGCTCTTTATCAAGAAAACATAACTACTGAAGCAGAAGCATTAAGTAGTTTGGCTTAATTTCTTGTTAAATCAATTAATATAGGCTTAGTATGTGATTTCAGAAAACTAACCAACCATCAGCACTTAACTTAAAAATCTTTAGAATAGTAAGTTATCCTCTTGACTTCTAGTAGGTGTATGAACCACACTAAGCCTATATTGAAATATAATCAGGATTGGTAATTGATCATTTGATAGTCTTATTATCTTATAAATCAATTACCAATCTTGTTTTTTTTACACCTTACTATTTTACTATTTATCTAAGAAACTTTGTATTGCCAATTCATAACTTTGTAATCCAAAACCAAGAATCACCCCTCTGGCATTAGGTGATATATAGGATTGATGTCTAAACTCTTCTCTTCCAAAAGTATTAGAGATATGAACTTCGACGACAGGAGTAGCAATTGCCTTTATAGCATCACCTATACCAATAGAAGTATGTGTATAAGCACCTGCATTAAGTATAACGCCATCATAATCATCATCGGCATTTTGAATATGAGTAATTAGCTCTCCTTCTATATTAGATTGAAAATAGGATAATTCTACCGCTGAAAAACGAGATTGCAATTGTTTAAAGAAACCTTCAAATGTTTGATCCCCATAAATACCAGGTTCACGCTTACCTAAAAGATTTAAATTAGGCCCGTTAAGTATAAGTAATTTCATTTATTAAAATATATTCGTAAGATATCAACTTATAATTGATCATCTTGTCTTCTGTTGTTTTTTGTTTTAAATAAGTATCCAATAGAAACTTGACCTACACCATTTTTATTCGTTATATCCAGAGTATCTAGATCATTAATATTAGTCAATCCTAAATTATATCTTAACTGAAAAAATAATCCACTTTCTAATCTATAACTCGCACCAATACCCCAACTAAAATCAAAGTTTTTAAAGGAATTATAAAACTCATCAGAAGTATCTTCTGCCGAATTACTGGCATTAGCCAAGGTAGAAATTTGAGGACCTGTTTCAAAGCTAAATGAATTTGTGATATCATATTTTGCCATAACAGGAAGTGCTAAGTAATTCAAACTTATCTTATTTTCTTCTCCATTCTCATCAATGGTGTACCCCTGTGCCGAGTACAATATTTCTGCCTGAAAATAAAAACGTTTAACCACAGGAAATTCAATTACCGCTCCCAAATGCATACGTATTCTAGCATCACCTTCAGTATCTCCGTTAATATTTGCATAATTAGCTCCTATTTTAAATCCTGCTCTGGTATACAAAACTTCCTCATCTTCTTGACCATAAAAACTAATAGTCATAAACAATGCGATCAATGTGGTAACAAAAATGTTTTTCATACTCTTAAACTTTACCCTTCAAAAGTAACTTTATTTTTTAAAACACTCTGGTCAGAATAAAAAAAAGCACCTCAATAATTTGAGATGCTTGTATTGTAAATAAGACGATATACAGTTCTTAAAACTTATATCCCACAGATAACTGAATTACATTGTTTTTTTGTTTAAAGTCTACACCATTTACAGTTTTCCAGATATTCGACGTTCCTATATTATATCGTCCATCAAAAAATAATCCCATATCCAATTGATAACCTAAACCAAAGTTAACACCTAGATCGATTCCATTAGTATCTTCTAGATCCTGTTCTGCAGATATCGTTATATCTTGACTAGTGGTCTCTGCCTCTTCTTTTGCAGATAATAAAAACCCAATTTGTGGTCCTGCTTGAATGCTAAATCCTTGGGTCACATAAACCTTAGCCATTAAAGGGATATTTAAATAATTTAATTTTGCAGTAGATTCTATATTAGTAGAAAATTCATAACCTTCTTCTGAATAATCATTTTTTGTTCCTTGAGTCGAATAAATCAATTCTGGTTGAAATGCGAATTTTTCAGAAAGAGGGATCTCTAAAACTGCTCCAATATGAAAACCTGTTTTTCCTTTAAAGTCATCTGTTTCATCTCCACTAATACTTGCAAAGTTTACTCCAGCCTTTGCTCCAAATCTAATAGCTTCTTCTTGAGCTGTTGCCACCAAACTCAGTGTAGTAAAAACAGCAGATAGTAATAATTTTTTCATGTTTATTCGTTTGTTAAATTTATGTCACGAAACTAATTTTTTTACGTTAAAAACGTACATAATAAACTGTTTTATTACTGTGTTTTCAGTAGAATTATTATAGAATCCTGTTTTTCAATTTGTTAAATATTCAAAATCTAAACATTAAAAATCAAATGTGCTCCAAAACAAAAAAAGCACCCTATAGTAACTATAGGATGCTTTTGTATTATAAAGAAGTATAATCCTTAAAACTTGTACCCAACTGAAAGCTGAATTACAGCGTTTTTATTTTCAATATCAGAACCATCTACATCATTAATATCTGATAAACCTAAATTATAACGAGCATCTAAGAAAATTCCCATAGCTAGTTGGTATCCTAAACCAAAGTTTAATCCAAAATCAAGTCCTTTAAATGCATCCTTCACATCGGTATCGGCTGATTGACTAATACCTGCTATAGATACTTTAGCTTCTGCTTCTGCAGAAGTTAAAAATCCAACTTGTGGTCCAGCTTGTAAACTAAACCCTTGGGCTACATAATACTTTAACATCAAAGGGATATTGATATAGTTTATTTGCATTGTAGTTTCTGTTTTAGTAACTATACCTGCAATATCAATCGAAGTATCTAACTTATACCCTTGTGCAGAATAAAGTAATTCTGGTTGAAAAGCAAATTTATCACTAATAGGAACTTCTACTAAAGCACCTATATGTATCCCAGCTTTACCTTCAAGGTTATCTGTATTATCACCAGACACTCCAGCAAGGTTAACACCAGCTTTGGCACCGAACCTAATACCCTCTTCTTGTGCAGTTGCTACAACACTTAAGCAAGCCAATACTGCAAATAATAATAGTTTTTTCATGATTTGATTGAATTTTAAATTTAGGATTAAAAGTACAATTTTAGATCATACCAAATACTTTACATAACCCAGTTTGTGCAATCTTTTCAATAAAAAAAACACAAGCCACTGTTTCTTAAAAAGTTAAACTATAAAAAGCATACTTTTAAAAATTGTTAAAATTAATAACCTCAAAAAAAAGCTTGATTATCTACTTTTTTAAACTCTTCTGTTGATTGTTTTACCATAATTTCTCTCTTATAATATTTTCATAAATCTCATTTTTATACAAGTAAAAAGAATACTTTTGCCCGAATTTTAAAACAAACATAATATCATGAAAAAATTACTTTTAACTGCACTTGCAATCGTAAGTTTTGTATCTGCAAACGCTCAAGATGAAACAACCTCTGGCTTTACAAAAGGAGATGCTTTTATCTCTGGATCTGTAGGCTTTGCATCTGAAAAAACTGGTGATAACAAAGACAACGCTTTTATCATTTCTCCTAGAATTGGATATTTTATTTCTGAAAACATTGCGATCGGAGCTAGAATTGGTTACCAAAGTTTAAAACAAGAAGAAGGATCTTTAGAAAATAAGACCAATACTTTTAATGCAGGAGCTTTTGGAAGATATTTCTTTACTCCTTCTAACAAATTTTCTGTATTCGCAGAATTGGGTGCAGATTACCTAACTAGAAATTTTGATAATGGTACTACCGATACTACTTTTAATGGTTTTGGAATTGGTGGTGGTCCTGGTGTTAGTTATTTCATAGGAAATCACTTTGCACTAGAAGCTTCTTGGGGTGCTCTTAGCTATACAACTGTAAAAGCAGATGTTGATGGAGCAGAATCTACCGATAACTTCGAATTAAGTGTAGGTTTAGAAGATATTACTTTAGGATTGGTATACAAATTCTAAAACTACCCAACTTATTTTAAAACCATCTTGGCTCTGTCAAGATGGTTTTCTTTTTTATATTAGTAGCTATGAATTGGAATCATGCTATAAAAGATTATAAACACTATTTAAAAATAGAACGGGGATTATCTGAAAATTCTATTATTAGCTACACCCTTGACGTAGAAAGGCTAATTAAGTATCTAGAGGATCAACACATTATCTCCTCACCAATTTCAATTGATAAAGAGGTTTTACAACAATTTGTTTTTGAAACAGCAAAACTAGTCAATCCGCGTTCTCAATCCAGAATTATTTCTGGGCTTAAAAGTTTTTTCTCATACTTGGTTTTTGAAGAATACAGAGAATCTAATCCAATGGAGTTAATAGAATCTCCAAAAATAGGCAGAAAACTCCCAGATACTTTATCCGTTGAAGAAATTGATCAAATCATTGCTCAAATCGATTTAAGCACTCCCGAAGGTGAACGAAACAGAGCTATTATTGAAACTTTATATGGGTGTGGATTGCGAGTAAGTGAAGTAATCTCTTTAAAATTATCTAGTTTGTTTTTTAGCGAAGGATACATCTCTGTTACAGGAAAAGGAGACAAACAACGATTTGTTCCCATAGGAGAACTAACTCAAAAGTACATTAATATCTATAAAAGTGAAATAAGGAATCATATGAATGTACAAAGTGGTCATGAAGACACATTATTCCTAAACAGAAGAGGTAGACAATTAACCAGAGCGATGGTTTTTACAATTATAAAACGACTAGTAGAAAAATCAAACATCAATAAAAAAGTAAGTCCGCATACTTTTAGACACTCTTTTGCTACTCACCTATTAGAGAATGGAGCTGATTTAAGGGCGATTCAACTTATGCTTGGACATGAAAGCATAACTACTACAGAAATTTATATGCATGTAGACCGAACACATTTACAGGAAGTAATACACAATTTTCATCCTAGAAGGTAATAGAAGTAATATGACATTTCTATACAAAAAAAAGACCCTCAAACCTAAGCTTAAGAGTCTCTAAAAAATGTTTTACAATTTTATATTTCTTAATTTGATCTCGTTACTATTCCCGAAGGAGTGGTAGTGTTTGAATTCATTACAATCGAATTTGATGTTCCAGTTGTTATACCTGCCACTCCACTAAGCGGTTCTATAAAAAATGGAGCCGGATCGAAATCTTTAATTGGCTCTACTGTAATAAACACTCTTTTTCCTGTTACTTCTGCGGGCAGCTCTATTCCTGATACTGGAACTTGATTTGGAATCATAAGAAAATCTTCTCCTGGAAATTCGGGAATACTTCCACCTGATCCACTATAAAAATTACCTTGATCAATACCCGTTACCTTAGAAAATCTTCCTGTTGACAAAATCTTACTTTCAAAATCAACCCAACCTTCATAAATCCATCCACTAGCTAAAACAGGTAATACGAGACTTGCATTTTCCTGACTGTTAACGAACCAAACTCCAAATTGATCATTACCATTATTTACACCACCAACATCATCTGTTGGAGTTTTTAAAACAAATTCTCCAGAAGTTGCTTTCAAATCAGCTACAACAGATGCAAAATCCAAATCCGCAGTATTACCATTAAAATTTCCAATTAAAATCTTTGAATCTGATGGTGCATCATCCTCATCCCTATAAGGTTCAATTGTTAAAATAAACTGTGTTGCTTTTTCTATATCTGATGTAAATGCTTCCAAATTTACTATTCCAGTTGGATCTGTAAATTTGGAAGTAGGTTTTGGCTTACCATCAACAATTAACCAACCTTGATATGTACTTCCTCCAGAAAGAACTTTCAGGCCTGCAGTATCTAATGCAATCGTAGTTGTACTCGGACCACCATCATCATCCTTAGAACAGGAAACAAAAAATACCCCAACTGAAAGAGCTATTAATACTAAAATTTTTTTCATTATCATATTGCTTTTATTTAATAGGCCAAATGTAAATACATTTCAATAAAATAAACTCTAAAACAGCAATAAAATTGTGTAAAACCCTTAATATATAAAGTGTCTTAAAACATCAATTACTTTTCTTTTTGTTCTTGTTTTGGTGGTGTAAACAAATCAATAAACGACGCTCCAATATGATCAATTATATCACTTGCTATCAAACCTTCAAAACTTGTTTTATGAACAGCGATGTCGGCTGCTTTACCATGTAAATACGTTGCAAAAACTGTTGCTTGCAAAGGGTCATATCCTTGAGAAAGTAAACCTGTAATCATACCAGTTAATACATCGCCACTTCCTGCAGTTGCCATACCTGGGTTACCTGTACTATTAACATACAATTGATCTTCATAGACTGTGATAGAATTAGCTCCTTTTATCAACACAATACAATCATTCTTTTTTGAAAAAGTTTTTACTTTATTTACTTTGTCAAAATCATCTTCCCACCCTCCTATTAAACGCTCTAGTTCCTTTGGATGCGGAGTTAATATCGTCATTTTAGGTAGTTTCTCTAAAAACTCTGGGTGCTTGGCCAAAATATTAATTCCATCTGCATCAATTACCAAAGAAGATTCACAGTCAGAAAGAAACTCCCCAAAAGCTCTAATTGTTTTTTCATTAGTACCTAATCCAATCCCTATCCCAACAGCAGTTGGTTTAAAATCAAGGTCTATATTTTCTAATTCATCATCATTATCAGCAATAACCATAGCTTCGGGTACTGCTGTTTGAATAATTTCATACCCACATTCTGGTACATATGAAGTTATCAGTCCTGCTCCTGTACGCAAAGCTGCTTTTGTTGCCAAAACAACACTTCCTATTTTTCCATAATGTCCTCCGATAATAACACTATGTCCATAATTTCCTTTATGACTATATTTATGTCTTGGCTTATATAGTGGTAGTACTTCATTCTTACCTATTACAATTCCTATACCCGGAGTTTGATTCAAAAAGTTACGATCCAGGCCAATATCAATAATCTCCAAATCTTGAGTATATATGCCTGTTTGTGGTAAAAAGAAAACTAATTTTGGCATTTGAAATGTTACTGTAACATTTGCAAAAATGACACTTTCTCGGTCGTCGGGTGCTTTATCTGCATATAAACCAGACGGAATATCTATTGATAATTTAAAAGCTCCAGAGCTATTAATGTGTTTAATAAGAGATCCAACCCAAGGAACCAATGATCGATTTAGACCTATACCAAAAATAGCATCTACAATAATATCTTGTTGAGCCAATTCTGGCAAATCTTCTTCACTTTTAAGTTGTATTGGCCAGGTTTTATCAATCTCTTTTAATCGATCATAGTTAACAAGAAAATCTTGCGACCTATTCTCACTAAAATTTACAATGTAAGTTTTTACATTATAGCCATGTTCTACCAATAATCGAGAAATCACTAATCCATCTCCACCATTGTTTCCTAGCCCACAAAAAACATGAATTTGAACCGGTGAACCCTGTAATCTATTATGAATTAGAGCAAAAACTTGACTTGCTGCTTGCTCCATTAAATCTAATGAAGTCATCTTTGCCGATGACATTGTTGCTTGATCTGCATTGCGCATTTGTTGCGCAGAAAATATTTTCATTCGTTTGATTTTAATTCTAAACTGAAGTATAACTATCCAAATATTGAAATTTCAACTAGATAGCAAATACAATTGTAATTATACTGGTTTTATTTTATTTTCTGAGAATTCTATAATAAAATATACTTTTAACGCTATTTTTAATAAAAGTATATCGTAACCCACATTTTAATTTTCTTTAAAAGTAAAAAATTATACATTTGAACTCATAAAGTATGTTACAAATGTTAAGCACCGTTTTCATATCGGCCTTATTAATTACCTCTAACATGATCATTGTATCAGGTACATCCTCTATTACACGTACTACAAATATTATTACCCCTAGGGGTTAATTCTTTATATATATTATCCGTATACAGTGTAATTTTTAATTATTAAAAATTACTAAAAACCAATTTAAATATTAATCTCAATAAGAAATATTATGAACGTTCTAAAATTTGGAGGTTCTTCTGTTAAAAATGCAGTAGCAATTAACAGTGTAATAGATATAATAAAACAACAATCTGCTAATCAACCTATATATACTGTAGTCTCTGCAATGGGCGGAGTAACCGATCTTCTTATTCAAGCCGGTACAGAAGCTGCTTCGAATAACGAAAACTATAAAAATACGTTAGTTGAAATAGAAAAAAGACATCTAGAAGCTGTTAAAGAGCTTATTCCTGTTGTTTCTCAAAGCGCAATAATTAGCAAAGTAAAAGCCGACCTTAATACATTAGAATCTCTTTGTGAAGGTGTGTTTTTATTAAGCGAATTATCAGAAAAAACTGAAGCAGTTATTGCTAGTTTTGGTGAATTGCTCTCCTCTTTTATTATCACTGAAGCTGCAAAAGTTAAAGGGTTAGATGTCATTCGAAAAGATACTAGAGAACTTATTGTTAAAATAGTAAACTCTAAGGTTTCTGTAGATTATAAAAAAACCAACAATAATATCAATGAGTTCAAAAATACAACAAAAAATAAGGTTGTAATTTTCCCTGGTTTTGTTGCCAGAACACAAGATGGAGAACCTACTACTCTAGGTAGAGGTGGTTCTGATTTTACTGCTGCCATATTAGCGGCTGCGATTAATGCCGAAGAGTTACAGATATGGACTGATGTAAGTGGTATGTTTACAGCTAACCCAAAAATTGTAAAACAAGCCAAACCAGTATCACATATCTCTTATCAAGAAGCTATGGAGTTGTCACATTTTGGAGCCAAAGTAATCTACCCTCCTACTATTCATCCTGTATTAGATAAAAACATACCCATACACATTAAAAACACATTTAATCCAGATGATGAAGGCACTCTTATCACCAGAAATGTTACCGACAGAAATAAAGCCGTAACTGGTATTAGCCATATTGATAATACAGCGATAATTTCTTTAGAAGGAAGTGGAATGGTTGGAATCCCAGGGTTTTCTAAGCGTTTGTTTGAGGCTTTATTTGTAAAAAACATTAATGTTATTTTAATCACTCAAGCATCTTCTGAACATTCTATATGTTTAGCTATCGAATCTTCTGAAGCAAATCTTGCCAAAGAAACTCTAGATGATGTGTTCGAATTTGAAATTTCTAAAAAACAATTAGAGCCTGTAAAAATAGAAAGTGATATTGCAATTGTAGCACTTGTAGGTGATAATATGTACCAGCACCAAGCTTTAAGTGGCAAAATGTTTAGTGCACTAGGGAAAAACAATGTAAATATTAGAGCAATTGCCCAAGGAGCATCAGAAAAGAACATATCTGTTGTAATCGAAGAAAAGGATATCAAAAAAGCACTAAACGTACTTCATGAGCGATTTTTTGAAGTTGAAACCAAACAGTTAAATCTATTCGTTACTGGTATTGGAAATGTTGGAAGTAAATTACTCGAACAGTTTCAACAACAAAAAGAATACCTTAAAGAAAAGTTACGCTTAAAAATCAGAATCGTAGGAATTTCTAACTCTAGAAATATGATTTTTGATGAAAAGGGAATTAACTTAAAAAATTGGCAAGAATTACTTCTAAAAGGAGAAAAAGCCGACGCGAAACAATTCTTTTCAAAAGCCCAAGAATTAAATTTACGTAATTCGATTTTTGTTGACAACACTGCTAACCCAGATATAGCAAAAGCATATAAACATTACTTAAAAGAAAGTATCGCTGTGGTCACATGTAATAAAATAGCCTGTGCAGATGAGTATGTTAATTACAAAGAATTACAAGATTTATCAAGAAAATTTAATGCCTCATTTTTGTACGAAACTAATGTTGGTGCCGGTTTGCCGATAATAGACACACTTAATAACTTAATTGATTCTGGAGATAACATACACAAAATACAAGCCGTACTATCTGGAAGCTTAAACTTTGTATTTAACAATTATAAAGAAGGAGTAACTTTTCATGATATTGTAAAACAAGCTCAACAAGAAGGATATACAGAACCAGATCCAAAAATTGATCTTAGCGGTATCGATGTTGCTCGTAAAATATTAATCTTAGCACGAGAAAGTGGAAGAATAATGGAGCTAAATGATATCGAAAATGATTCTTTTCTACCTCAAGAAAGTTTAAACACAACTAATGTAGAAGATTTTCTTACCTCTTTAAAGGAAAATGAAAACCACTTTGAAGAAATATTTAATGCTGCAAATAATAAAAATTGTCGTTTAAAATATGTAGCTCAATATGAAAATGGTACTGCAAAAGTTGGCTTACAACATATACCTACAGACCATCCTTTCTATAATTTAGAAGGAAGCGATAATATTGTATTATTTTATACAGATCGATATCCTAAACAACCTTTAATTGTAAAAGGTGCCGGTGCTGGAGCCGACGTTACGGCATCTGGTATTTTTGCCGATATTATAAGAATTGGTAAAAGTAATTTAAATGACTAATCTTATTAAGAAGAATATAGATTCACATAAAACAAAGCCATTTTATGAAAAGTATTAAAGTATTTGCCCCTGCCACTGTTGCAAATCTATCTTGTGGATTTGATGTTTTAGGGTGCTGTTTAGATAATGTAGGTGACGAAATGGTGATTTCGTTAACCTCAACACCAGGAGTAAAGATTACTAAAATTGAAGGAGCAGATCTTCCTTTAGAAACTCACAAAAATGTCGCTGGTGTTGCAACCGAAGCTTTATTAGATAAATATAATGGAGATACAGGAGTAGAAATAGAAATCTATAAAAAAATTAAAGCAGGAAGTGGTATAGGAAGCAGTGCTGCCAGTAGTGCTGGAGCTGTTTGGGCTATTAACAATCTTTTAGGAAACCCATTCACTGCTCAAGAATTGATACAATTCGCTATGGAGGGTGAAAAATTGGCAAGTGGAAATGCTCATGCAGACAATGTTGCCCCAGCAATTATGGGAGGTTTTACTTTAGTACGTAGCTATACCCCACTTGATGTCATAAAATTAAATTCTCCCGAAGATCTTTTCATGACGGTGATTCACCCTCAAATAGAAGTTAAAACATCTGACTCTCGCTCGGTGATCAAACATAAAGTAACCTTAAACAAAGCAATTGAACAATGGGGAAATGTCGGTGGATTAGTTGCTGGATTATATACTGAGGATTATGACTTGATCGGCAGAAGCCTCAATGATGTCATCATAGAACCACTAAGATCTATTTTAATCCCAGAATTTGACACCATCAAAAACGCTGCCATCACAAATGGTGCATTGGGTTCTGGAATATCAGGTTCTGGACCATCTGTTTTTGCACTAAGCAAAGGTATTGATACAGCTACCAAAGTAGCCAAGGCGATAGAAGATATTTATAGTAAAACCGAAATTAGTTTTGATATACATATTTCAAAAATCAACCCTGATGGGGTAAGAGTACTTAATTAAGTAACGTTTCATAAAACAGATAACAAAGAATACAAATGCAATATTATAGTTTAAATAAGAACGCTCCCAAAACATCATTTGCAGATGCTGTAATTAGTGGAATTGCGCCAGACAGAGGGTTGTATTTTCCTGACAACATAACCCCTCTACCCGAATCATTTTTTGACTCTATTGAGAGTCTCGACAATACAGAGATTGCATATCAAGCTATACAACAATTTATTGGTGACGAAATACCCGAATCTGAACTAAGAGATATCTTGAATGATGTTTTGAATTTTGATTTTCCAGTAATAGACATAGAAGACAATATTGGAACATTAGAGCTTTTTCATGGCCCAACAATGGCCTTTAAAGATGTAGGTGCTCGTTTTATGGCCCGTTGCTTAGGGTATTTTAACAGAAATAAAAAAAGCCAAGTAACTGTTTTAGTAGCTACCTCAGGAGATACTGGTGGTGCCGTTGCTAATGGTTTTCTAGGTGTTAATGGTGTTAATGTAGTCATTCTCTACCCAAGTGGCAAAGTAAGTGAAATACAAGAAAAACAGTTAACTACTCTAGGACAAAACATAACAGCTTTAGAAGTTGATGGTGTTTTTGATGACTGTCAAGACATGGTAAAGACAGCTTTTCTTGATGCAAGTATTACAGATCATATGCAATTGACATCAGCCAATTCTATTAATGTTGCACGATGGTTACCTCAATTGTTTTATTTTTTATTTGCATACAAACAGATTAAACATAAGAATAAAGATGTTGTATTTTCGGTACCCAGTGGTAATTTTGGTAATATATGTGCTGGTATCGTTGCTCAAAAACTTGGACTTCCGGTTAAGCATTTTATAGCAGCCACCAATAGTAATGATACGGTCGTAAGGTATCTGAAAACCTCATCATACGAACCAAAACAATCAATTGCCACTATCTCTAACGCTATGGATGTTGGTAATCCCAGTAATTTTGTTAGAATACAACAGCTATTCAACAATAGTATTGATAGTTTAAAAGATAAGTTTTCTGCGTACAGTTTTACAGACCCTCAAACAAAAGAGGCTATGTTATCTATATTTAATGAATCTGGATATATTCCCGATCCACACGGAGCGGTCGGTTATCTTGGTCTTAAAAAACACAAAATAGAAGCCGATCAATATGGTATATTTTTAGAAACTGCTCACCCAGTTAAATTTCTAGACATAGTAGAAGAGACTCTTCAAACATCGGTAGAAATTCCAACTCAAATTCAAAAAGTAATAGATAAGGAAAAACATAGTACTAACATAAACAACTATGAGGAGCTTAAAGAATTTTTATTAAACACTTATTCAAAATAAAAAAGCTTCATATTCGCAAAAATCAATAATTGAAATAAACAAAAAGCGCTAAGAATGTTTTCTTAGCGCTTTTTGTTTTATAGTATTAATAACCCTCTAGTCTCCCATTGCAGCAGCAACAGCAGCAGATATTTTCTTATACGTTCCGTTCTCTAATCTTTCACGTATTGCAGAAAAAGCAACCAATGTTTCTTCAATATCCTGCATTGTATGAGAAGCCGTAGGTATTAACCTTAATAAAATTAAGCCCTTTGGTATAACAGGATACACCACTATTGAACAAAAAATACCATGGTTTTCTCTAAGATCTTTTACTAAAGCCATAGCTTCAGGAATACTACCCTTTAAATATACAGGAGTTACACAACTTTGTGTAGTTCCTAAATCAAAGCCACGTTCACGAAGACCATTTTGCAAAGCGTTTACATTTTCCCATAACTTCTCTTTCAATTCTGGCATCGTTCTTAGCATATCCAATCTCTTAAGAGCGCCAATCACCAATTGCATTTGTAGTGATTTTGCAAACATCTGAGAACGTAAATTATACTTTAGGTAATCAATTATTTCTTGATCTGCAGCTATAAAAGCACCTGTACTAGCCATAGATTTTGCAAAAGTTGCAAAATACACATCTATCTGATCTTGAATACCTTGCTCCTCTCCTGTTCCAGCACCAGTTTTACCTAATGTACCAAAACCATGAGCATCATCAACAAATAATCTAAAGTTATATTTTTCTTTTAAAGCAACGATTTCTTTTAACCTTCCTTGCTCTCCTCGCATACCAAACACACCTTCAGAAATCAATAAAATACCTCCTCCAGTTTTCTCTGCCATTTTAGTGGCTCTCATTAGGTTTTTATCGATACTTTCTATATCGTTATGTCTATAGGTATACCTTTTACCTTGATGCAAACGTACACCGTCTATTATACAAGCATGAGCATCTACATCATACACAATAATATCATCTTTACCTACCAAAGCATCAATAGTCGAAACCATTCCTTGATAACCAAAGTTTAATAAATAAGCAGCTTCTTTATCTACAAACTGTGCTAATTCATCCTGCAGTTGTTCATGTAAATCTGTATGACCACTCATCATTCGAGCACCCATCGGGTATGCCGATCCATAAGCAGCGGCAGCCTCTGCATCTACCTTTCGAATTTCATCTTTGTTAGCTAATCCCAAATAGTCATTGATACTCCAGGTAATAACTTCTCTCCCTTGAAACCTCATTCTATTTGATATAGGACCTTCAAGTTTAGGAAAAACAAAATATCCTTCAGCTTGATCTGCCCATTTCCCTAATGGTCCTTTGTCTTTATAAATCTTATCAAATAAATCTCTCATTTATCAAAAAATTGTTTCTTATAAGTGTGCGAAAATACGGAAAATTGATTTGATGACATAATTATATTTGTATTCACTTTTATAAAGTGTCATTTTAACAATTAAAAAAACTGCTAACACTAAAATTCTTTAAACACTTAATAATTAAACTAATTATTATCCATAATTAAAAGAAGGAATAACCTTCCTATTAACAACATCAAAAACACTTTTCCTATTTAAAACAAAAAAAACATCCTCCAAAATAAAGAGGATGTCTATCTTTTATAGTATATTTTTTACTTTACATATTGAACTTGTAACTCATCTTCAACTTCAGAAGAATCCTCACAAAAACCTTGCTCTGTCATCCATTCATCACTATATACCTTACTCATATAACGTGACCCGTGATCTGGAAAAACAATAATTACATTACTATCTTCTTCAAACTCTCCTTGCATAGCTAACTGCTTCACTCCTTGCAATGCAGCTCCACTTGTATACCCTAAAAACAAACCTTCTTGTTTAACGAGTTCTCTTGCGGTAAATGCACTATCTTCATCACTTACCTTTTCAAATTTATCAATTACATCAAAATCTGTTGCTTTAGGAATTAAATTCTTACCTAAGCCTTCTATTCTATATGGATAAATCTCTTTCTCATCAAACTCTCTTGTCTCATGATATTTTTTAAGAACAGAACCATAGGCATCAATACCTAGTACCTTAATATCTTTATTTTTTTCTTTTAAATACCTAGCAGTTCCAGAAATTGTTCCTCCTGTACCACAGCAAGCCACAAAATGTGTCAATTTTCCATTTGTTTGCTTCCAAACTTCTGGACCTGTATACTTATAATGAGCATCAATATTTAATTGATTAAAGTATTGATTTATATATACAGAACCTTCAATCTCTTTATGTAATTGTTTTGCAACCTCATAATAGGATCTAGGATCATCTGCAGGAACGTGAGCTGGGCAAACATATACTTTTGCCCCCATACTCTTAAGCATGGATATTTTATCTTTTGAAGACTTTGAACTAACCGCCAAAATACAATTATACCCTTTAACAACACTAACCATTGCTAAACTAAATCCTGTATTACCGCTTGTCGTTTCTATGATAGTATCTCCAGGTTTAAGAATACCTTTTCTTTCTGCTTCTTCAATAATAAAGAGTGCTATTCTATCTTTTGAGGAATGTCCTGGATTAAAAGACTCAACTTTGGCGTAGTAATTGCCTGGAAAGCCTTTCATAATATTATTCAGTTTTACTAATGGGGTGTCACCAATAAGTTCTAATATATTATTATAAGCCTTAATATCTTCTCTCATATAGTTGGTGTTTATACAGTAATGCGAAATAAACCGGGGGAATCGCAAAACTGTTACAAAAACGGTACGAAGTTACATTATTTTTTTTAATTATTCTTTAATGCCTTCCATATCTAATAAAAAGGCGTATTCTTCAGCTACTTCCTTAAGTGCTTCGAATCTACCTGAAGCCCCTCCATGACCAGCATCCATATTTGTATGAAGAAGTAACAAATTGTTATCTGTTTTTAGTTCTCTTAACTTTGCTACCCACTTTGCAGGTTCCCAATATTGCACTTGAGAATCATGTAAACCTGTAGTTACTAACATGTTAGGGTAATCTTGAGGTGTAACATTATCATAAGGAGAATAAGATTTCATATAATCATAATATTCTTTCTCATTAGGATTACCCCATTCGTCATACTCACCTGTTGTTAAAGGTATACTATCATCTAGCATTGTACTTATTACATCTACAAACGGTACTGCCGACACTATCCCATTATACAATTGAGGCTGCATATTAATAATTGCCCCCATTAATAATCCTCCAGCAGATCCACCCATTGCATATAAATGCTCAGGTGCTGTATATTTATTTTCGATAAGAAATTTTGAGCAAGCTATAAAATCTGTAAATGTATTTTTTTTCTTAAACAGTTTTCCTTCGTCATACCAGGATCTACCCAGATACTCACTTCCTCTTACATGCGCAATGGCAAAAATAAAACCTCTATCTAACAAACTTAATCGTACTGTGGAGAAATAAGGATCAATAGTTGATCCATATGAACCATATCCATACTGTAACAAAGGATGGGTACCATCTTTCTTAGTACCTTTTTTATATACTAAAGAAATAGGAACCTTTACACCATCTTCTGCAATTGCCCAAACTCTTTCAGATTCATAATTATTCTTATCAAACTTACCTCCTAATACTTCTTGTTCTTTCTTTATTTCTTTCTCTTTGGTTTCCATATCGAAATCGATCACAGAATTAGGAGTTGTAAGAGAATTATATGCATATCTTAAGGATGTTGTATCAAAATCAGGATTTGTACTCACATATGCCGTATACGTTTCATTATCAAAAGGAAGGTAATAGTCTGCTTTATTATCCCATCTTTTGATATTGATTCTATTCAACCCATTAGATCGTTCACTTATAACCAAATAGTCTTTAAAAATATCAATATCTTCTAATAAAACATCTGCTCTATGTGGAATGATATCTTTCCAATTTTCTTTGAGCGTGTTATTTTCTGACACTTTCATTAACTTAAAATTGGTAGCGCCGTCTGCATTAGTAAGCACGTAAAAATTTTCTTCATAATGCGCAATACCATACTCTAACCCTCTTACTCTTGGTTGAAAAACTTTAAACTCTCCTGTTGGGTTATCGGCACGTAAAATCCTATACTCTGATGTTAGTGTACTACTAGATCCTATAACCAGATACTTTTTGGATTTGGTTTTATAAACAAAAGTGTTATATGTATCATCTGTTTCATTGTATATCTCAACATCCTCTGATACGGGAGTACCTAAAACATGCCTATACACTTTATCTGACCGTAGTGTTTCTTCATCTTTTTTGGTATAAAATAATGTTTTACTATCTGCCGCCCATGTACTTCCACCTGTTGTGGTTTCAATAACCTCTGGATATACAATACCTGTTTCTAAATTTTTTATCCGAATAGTATATTTACGTCGACTTATGGTATCCACTCCAAAGGCAATCAGTTTATTATCTGGGCTAATATTTAATCCTGATAGTTTAAAATAGCTATACCCCTTGGCTTCAATATTACAATCGAATAAAATTTCCTCTTCAGCATCTAAAGATTCTTTTTTTCTTGAATAGATTGGATAATCTTTTCCCTTTTCATAACGAGTTAGATACCAATATCCATTTAATTTATAGGGTACCGAAGAATCATCTTCTTTAATACGCCCTTTCATTTCTTCAAAAAGAGATTTCTGAAATCCTTTTGTATGAGAGGTCATTCTATCATTATATTCATTTTCTTGTTTCAAATAATCGATTACCTCAGAATTTTCACGTTCATTTAACCAGAAATAATCATCAACACGAATATCTCCATGCTTTTCTAATTTTTTTGATTTTTTATCTGCTATAGGTGGTTGAATCTCGGTAGCCAATTTTGTCATAGTATGTTTTTTACAAGAGGTTGCAAAAATAATAGATATTAAGAATATAATATATGAAGATTTCATAATAATCCTTTTAGTTTATTAACAACCAAAATACTAATTTTGTTTTATTAATTTATAAAATATAAAATATCATGTTTGGAGATATGATGGGAATGATGGGTAAACTAAAAGAAACCCAACAAAAAGTTGAAGAAACTAAAAAAAGATTAGATACTGTTCTTGTTGACGAAGAGAGTAATGATGGTTTACTTAAAATAACACTTACAGCCAACAGGGCTATCAAAAGTATTTCTATAGACGATCAATTGTTACAAGATAAAGAACAACTAGAAGATTACTTAATTTTAACACTAAACAAAGCTATTTCTAAAGCTACCCAAGTTAATGAAGCAGAACTTGCTGCAGTTGCTAAGGATGGAATGCCTAATATCCCTGGTTTGGATAAATTTATGTAATTTTTGTTTTATTGCTCTGGTTATTATATTTTTAAAGATAAACTGGCATACTATTTGACGATAATAAAAACTAAAAACAACCCAGATAATGAAAAATATTTTTCTCCTTTTGTTTTTTTCAACTTGCTTTTTTGGCTTTAGTCAAAAAAATCAAAAAGATGTAGTTTGGCTACAGAATTATGAAAAGGTACAGAAAATAGCGAAAAAGGAAAATAAATCTATTCTTATGTATTTTAGTGGTAGTGATTGGTGTATGCCTTGTAAAAAATTGAAGCAAGATTTTTTTGATACCGAAAAGTTTAAAAAATACACCAGCTCTTTCGTTTTAATGCTTGTAGATGTGCCAAGAAACAAAGATTTAATCACAAAAGAGCAAAGAGAACAAAACTTTAAATTGTTAGAAAAATATAATCCTAATAAATCTTTTCCTTTGGTAACGATTCTATCTACAAAAGGCGATGTTTTAGATAAGATTTCGGGATATAGCTCTTTAAGAGATACTAGATTTCATTTTGAGCTTTTAGATAAATTTTCAAAATGAAAGCAACGAATAATACAATTACAACAAAAAAGGTCGCTAAACAGCGACCTTTTTATTTTCTATATTTCTTTTCAATGACTATTGAATTAATCTAAATTCGGTTCTTCTATTAGTAGAATGCTCTCTCTCTGTACATGTAACTCCGTCTGCACAACGATTCTTTAATCGTGTTTCTCCATAACCATTTGCTACTAAACGACTATTATTAATCCCTTTAGAAATTAAATAGGTAACCACCGCTTGCGCTCTTCTGTCTGAAAGTTCTTCATTACTGGATTTTGACCCTCTAGAATCGGTATGCGATGCTATTTCCATCTTAGACCCTGGGTTATTAGCTAATACAGGCATTAATCTAGTATCAATTAAATTCTTTGCCTGAGAAGTTAGAGTAGCACTACCTAAATTCCAATTAATTGGTAAAGCAGAATATTCTACTAGAGAACACTCAACTTCTTTCCATACAGTTAACCCACCTTTTTTAGCTAATACTTCTTTATTAATAGTTTCATATGTAGCTGGAATTATTTCTTCTTCTGTATATGCATCTTTAACCAAAACTGTTTTTTTAACAGTAGCAAATTCTTCAGGGATAACTTCTTCAATCACTTTGGCTTGCTCTACTAATACCCTTGTCGTATATGTAGCTGTTTGTTCTGCTATTTTTGTACTTTCAGTTGTTGCATCTGCAGCCAAAGTTTTGGTTGGTATGGTCTCATACTCGGCTGGATACCCTTTATAACACCAATAACGACAATCTTCTGGATTACTTGAAGCACAATCTGGTGCAGGTGCTCCTAATTCCCACTGCGCATATGCAGATTTAATTTCTATACTCTCTGATCCATTTGCTAATCTTGCCGGAATCACTTTAAGTGTAGAAGCTCCTTGTTTCTTTACATAAGTTACGGTTTTAGTTTCGTATCGAGCAGGTATAACTTTAAGTTTCTTTGAAGCTTCTTTAACTACTACTTTCTCTGTTACGGTTTCATACTTTGCAGGATACGTCTTTAACTTTTTATATTCTGGTGTAATCATTACTTGTACTGTTTTATTTTCATAAACATCAGGAGTAGTACAACGAACATAACACTTGCCAGGCTCTGGGTTTTCGGGCAAATCCTGCTGCGCTTGCATTGTAAATCCTAGTACACTTAAAACTAGTACTAAAGTTAATTTTCTCATAATTGAATGGTTTTTTTAGTGTAATTATTAATTACTATGAATATACAAAATAATCATGTATTTACTCTACATCGATAAAAACAACAAATACAAAATCAAGCAAATTCGATGATCTGTATTTCTTTTCGATAAAATGTAGATATTATACCAATCTTCACTATGAATTCATTTTTCTTTTTGCTTTTTATTCTATATTTTTAGCAAAAGCAAAAAAGAACTAATAAAAATCTCACAAATATGTTTGAACTCAAAAATACAGATGGATCTGGGTATCATTTTACCTTAAAAGCTAAGAATGGACAAGTAATTCTAAGTAGTGAAGTTTACAACAGTAAATCTGCGGCAGAAAACGGGATTAATTCTGTGCAAAACAATGCTCCAGAAGATGGTAGATATGAACGCAAAACAGCAAAAAACGGTAAATTTTATTTTAATCTAAAAGCTACCAATGGACAAGTAATTGGTAGTAGTCAAATGTATTCTTCGGAGTCTGGAATGGAAAATGGAATCAATTCTGTAAAAGAAAACGCTCCTGGAGCCGAAACTAAAGAAATTTAAAGAGAAATATAATTTTTTTAAGTGTTTATAAGAGACAAAGCTGCTTGATATTTTAGATTAAAGCAGCTTTGTTTTATTTTATAACATGGTCTTTTGTAACAATTCAAGAAAATGCTCATGCATTTTCTGAGTATAATCTAGGTGAGTTACAAAACGTAGTTTTCCCTGTCCCATTCCATAAAAAAGAACACTTTTATCTTCCATAGTTTTTATAAACTTCTCTTCATCACCATCAATAGTAAATATGACAATGTTGGTATCTATAGGCTCAACATTGATTACAAAAGGTAATGTTTTTAATAGTTCTCCAATCTCTTTAGCTTTTTGATGATCTTCTAACAATCGATTTATATTGTTTTCTAGTGCATATAAACCAGCAGCTGCCAAATACCCAACCTGCCTCATACCTCCTCCTAAAATTTTACGTATACGAATGGCATTCTCCATAAATTTATCATCTCCTATCAGAATAGAACCTATAGGAGCTCCAAGCCCTTTACTTAAACAAACAGAAATGGTATCAAAAACTTCTCCATATTGGGCGGCTGTTTCATTTTTTGCAACAAGAGCATTCCAGATTCTTGCACCGTCAAGATGATATCCCAAGTTATGATCAGTACAAACTTCTTTTATTTTAATAATCTCATTAAAATCATAACAAGCCCCTCCTCCTTTATTTGTTGTATTTTCTATACAAACCAAGCTAGTAAGTGGACTGTGATAAAAATCGGGTGGATTAATAGCTTCTTTTATTTGTTTTGCGTTAATCATACCGCGATGACCGTTCAATAGTTTACATGAAACCCCGCTATTAAACGATACTCCTCCTCCTTCATAATTAAAAATATGCGCATATTGATCTGCAATCAACTGTTCTCCTGGTTGTGTATGTAATTTGATTGCGGCTTGATTTGCCATACTGCCCGATGGAAAAAAAAGCGCCTTATCCTTGCCAAACATTTTGGCTACTTTTTCTTCTAATGCGTTTACCGTTGGGTCCTCTTTATACACATCGTCCCCAACATCTGCTTGCATCATAACATTAAGCATTTCTTTGGTAGGTTTTGTAACCGTATCGCTTCTAAGGTCTATTTTCATAAAAAGAAATTGATATTAAATATAAAGCTTATTTTTACCCTATAAAAATAGCCTATTTTTGTTTAAACATACCTCATTTATAGCATGAATACCCCATTTTTACACATACCAATTTGTAAAGGTCCGTTACATTTGTTTCTTATTATAACATTTGTGCTTATTCCTTTCCAAAATGAAGCACAAGAGAGTGATTCTCTAAAGAATAAGAGTTATGATCAACTTAAAGAAATGTATTATGCTTCAATAATGGAAGATTCTATAAAGGCCAAGCGTATAAATAAAGTTTATCTTACTAAAGCAAAAAAAGAAAGAGATACATTCCAAATGGCCGAAGGGTATTTTTTCTATTATTACAATTTATCTTCAACCGTTAATCTAAGTTATTTCGATAGTATTATACATATTACTCAAAATAACCCGTCAAAAAGATTTCCTGCCAAAGCATATTTTAGACGCGCTCAATACCATTTATATAAAGAAAGAGATATCGAGAAAACTATAAATGATCTTGCTCTGGCCAAAACATATTCAAATAAATATAATAACACCATACTATCAAACAGAATAGATTATTTAATGGGTATTATTCGTAGTGAACATTTAGGTGAAAAGGAAGAGGCAATACCAATTCTAAAAAAGTGTGCAAAATTTTACGCTTCTCTCACTAATGAATACAGAGAATTTGGTAAGTATAGTTATCTAAATGCTCTTACTGTAATATCTGAAACTTATATCGGATTGCAAAATAATGATTCTGCACAATACTATAATAAATTAGGATATTCATTTGCTAACAAACATAAAGAAGAAGATCTTAATTCTATGAAGTATTTTTTTACACTTACTGAAGGAGTTAATCAGTATAACTTAAAAAACTACACTATTGCTATTGATAGTCTCACTCTATCATTACCTAAGATGATTTATTTTGAGGATAAAAATGCTATCATTGATAATTACTTTTATTTGGGTAAATCATATTATGATAGTAATGAAAAAGAAAAAGCCATAGTACACTTTAAGAAAACAGATTCTATATTAGAAACCTTAAACTCGACTCCTAAATATGAATATGTAAAGACATATGAATACTTAAAGAATTATTTTACCAACATAAAAGATATAAAAAATCAAAACCTATATTTAACCAAATTAAATACTGTTTTGGACAAATACTTAAACGATAAGGTGTTTATTAGTAAAAAGGTAAAAGAAGATTACGATGTTCCTCAATTACTAGAAGAACAGAAAAAAACAATACACCAATTAAATAAGAAAAATAACACATATACTTACGGAATAATTGGACTTTTATCGCTATTAATAGGTTCAATTGGTCTTGTATTTTACCAAAATAGAAAAAGACGAATTTATAGACAACGTTTTGAAGAACTCATTAATAAACAAATCACCACCTCTAAGAGCGATAGTCGAGAAAATCTTAAGAATTTAGAAGGAACTATTGAAATACAAGTACCCAAAAAACACATAAATCACATTTTGGATCAACTTGATAATTTCGAAAAAACTCATGGCTATCTGTCGCAAGGTTTAAGCGTACAATCTTTGGCAAATGAAATAGAAACCAATGTAAAATACTTGTCCAGAGTAATTAATCATTACAAAAAGAAAAAATTTACTACGTATATTAACGAATTACGTATTTCTTATACAGTAAAAGAATTGAAAGAAAATCCTATGCTTAGAAAATATACTATAAAAGCTATAGCCGATGAAATGGGATACAGTAGTGCCGAGACATTTTCTAATGCTTTCTATAAGCAATTAGCCATTAAACCTTCATTTTTCATCAAAGAGTTGGAAAAAACAGAGAATAAATAATATTACCATCAAAATCAGACCAATCTAAAAATAGATACAAAACCTTAACAAAAAGTATTTTAACAAAACAATAGTCTCGATTTTCCGGAATATCGAGTATCATTTTTTCTTTTTTTTTCTACATACTCTAAATTTTAATACATTGCTAACCTAAATTTTTAATAGGGAAAATTATGAAAAAACAGACATCAATTAAAAAATTTTCATTTAACAAAATGAAAATTTCTAAACTAAGTTTAAATTCGATTGTTGGAGGTAGGGATCACAGTGGTGACGGAGGTAACGGAGGTACTGGAGGAGCCCCCGGTAATGACGGTTCAAATTGTACAGTTGATCCAAAATAATGCAAAAGGTAGCTCTCAAAAATTGATTATATTCTTATTGATAACCACAAAAAACAATAATGAAAAAACAAGGAACCATAAAAATACTTTCATTATCTAAAATGAAAATTTCAAAATTAAATTCAATTATAGGTGGTGGATCCCCTGGGCGACGTAGTGGCATTGGAACAAATTGCACAAGTTTTCCTGGTGGGCAACCAGGAGATCAAGGGTCCAACGATTGCTAATTACGATAAACTTAAAATAGCTGTTTGATTTATGATTATTAACTTAACACAATAAATCAAACAGCTATTATTACAATTTTAAATACTAAAAATCGAGTTACTATTTGATTTACAACGCAAAATTATACTTAACAGTGATCGTTACTGGTCGAGCCTCTGTAAATTCGGATACTCAGGAATCATCCCCCCTTTTTACGTCATTGTTATAAGATGAAAATCTTAAAGAAAATAACAGCTCAAAATTCCAAAAATCTCCTTCTCTACATCTAGAGTTAACTTTTATCCTCAACCCAAAAGTTTCTCCTGTATATACTTTATCGTATTCACTCAAACCTTCAACCTTAATTACGGCATTCGTTTTGTATTAGTTTATAGAGTTTCCATAACTAACATATAATAATCAATTTTAACAATTATCATTTCAGATATTATAAAAAAATGATCTAAACAATTAATAACTTTAATGTTTTTTTCTATTACTCAATTTAATTCTTCAAATAAACCTCTATTTTAGCTATTCCTATGATTTATACGAATATTACTTTTTATTACTATCATGACCAGATTTCACACAAACCTTCTTACTCTATTAATAGTAACTATTTTTTCTACTGGTATATATTCCCAAAACTATGGTAAACTGTTGAAAACACACAAAGAGTATATAAAAAAAGACTCTTTAAAGTCAAAACAAGCAATCCAATCCTATCTTAAATTAGCTAAAAGAAATAATGACACCTTGCACATAGCCCATGGCTACAAGTATCTTTATTTTATGAATCAGGGTAACAAAATAAAGTACTTGGATAGTATTATTTCAATCACAGAACAGAATCAAAGTGCAGAATACCCTGCTTTTGCTTATATCAAAAAGGCAAAAAATGATTTCACACAAAAAAGAGACATCAAGAAAACATTACAAAACCTTAACCTTGCTCGTAAATATGCTCAAACTAATAACAATGTAATATTATTACATCGTATCGATTATTTTATAGCAACAGTTCTAAGTGAACATCTTGGAGAAAAAGAAAAAGCATTAAAAATTTTCAAAAAATGTGCTCAATATTTTTCAAAAGAAATTAAAGAAGATCATAAATTTAGATACTTATATTCATTACATGCAATTGCCGAAATATATATCTATAAAAAAAATTATGATTCTGCTAGTTACTTTAATCGCTTAGGGCATGCCAAAGCCTCTAAAAGCTCTCTTTCCTACATTACAAAAACACTTCCATATTTTACAATTTGCGAAGGTATAAATAAATATAAGCAAGAAGAATACTTAGCAGCTATTGATAGTATTACTATTGCATTACCTAAAATAATACAAAGAGGCGATAAACATAATACTATTGATGCATATTTTTATTTAGGAAAATCTTATAATGCATTAGGAAATACAGAAAAGGCTATCTCTAACTTTAAGAGAACAGATTCTATATTAGAAACCTTAAACTCCCCACCGCAATACGAGCATCTTAAAACTTATGAGGTATTAAAAGAGTATTATAAGATGAAGAATGATTTGCACAATCAAAATAAATATTTAGATAAGCTAAATTCTTTCTTAGGAGATTATGTAAATGATAAAATTTTTATTGGCAGAAAAATAAAAGAAGATTATGATATTCCAATATTATTAGAAGAGCAAAAAACTATAATACAAAAATTAAATAATGAAGCAACCATATCTTCAACAAGAATACAATTCTTAATACTATTTCTATTAATTCTAGGAAGTTTGTTATTTTATCAATATCGGAAAAAACGAGTTTATCAATTTCGTTTTGAAAACCTTATTGCTGAGCAAAAACAAAAGGTGAATTCTCAACAACAACCCACAAATATAAAAAAGTTTACACCACCAAAGCCCAATAAAACATTAAATGTACCTGAAAAACATGTGATTTATATCTTAAACAAATTAGACGAGTTTGAAGATAATGAAAAATACCTTACTCCTGGTATTAGCGCTCAATTATTGGCAAATGAAATGGAAACCAATGTAAAATATTTATCCACAGTAATTAACTTTCATAAAAATAAAACTTTCACTCATTATCTAAATGAACTTCGCATTAAATATGCCGTAAATGAGTTAAGGCAAAATTACACTTTAAGAAAATATACTATTAAAGCTATTGCAATGGAAATGGGTTATAATAGTGCAGAGACTTTCTCAAATGCTTTCTATAAGCAAGTCGGTATTAAACCCTCCTACTTTATCAAAAATCTTAATAAGCTAGAATTAACCTCCTCTACTGTTCCTAATAATGGAAAAAAATAAGATTATATAAATGAAAACAGTCTAAATTCTAGAATTTCGAGTAACAGAAAGTATAATTTAATGAGTAGTATATTTCTGTTACATAGATTTGTAATTATAATTCTTTAAATAAAACATATGAAAACAAAATCAGTTGAAACAAAAAAATTGAACCTCAAAAAATTTGAAATATCAAAATTAAACAACCTAAGTATCTTAATGGGAGGAAGATCAGAAACTGAGAGAGTAACACAATCTCAAGGTCAACAAGGAGGTGAGGAAAATGATCAGAAAGGTCAACCTGGTCAAGACGGTCAACCTGGTCGAGGTGGTGAATGCGGTACTTATTAAGTATTTTTATCATTTCAAAACCTTTATAGTTTTTGATGTGAAGAGGTTTCATTTTATAATCGAAATCTCTTCACATTGTATATTATTAAGCAACTGCTGATGATTCTGAAAGTTTCACAAACTGAATAGTTCCATCTTGTAATGCTACCACCTGATCCGCCATTGCAATAGTATCTGGTCTATGAGCAATGATTATTCTAGTAATATTTAGTTTTTTTACGGTTTCATTTACTACAGATTCTAACCCTACATCGAGATGAGAAGTAGCTTCATCCAAAAACAATATCTTAGGCTTTTTATATAAGGCTCTTGCCAACAGTAGTCGTTGTTTTTGTCCACCCGATAAACTACTCCCCATATCTCCTATTAATGTATGATACCCCATTGGCATAGCCATGATATCATGATGCACAGCCGCCATTTGGGCGCATTGCTCAATCCACTGCTGATCAACCTCTGGATCAAAAAAGCTAATATTATCTGCTATACTACCCGATAATAATTGGTCATCTTGCATTACTGTACCAATCATACCTCTATAGGTTCGCAATCCTACTTTTCTAATATCATAACCGTCTATTGCTATGGTTCCGCTTTCTGGTGTAAGTAATCCTAACATTATTTTCATCAATGTAGTTTTACCGCAACCCGAAGCTCCAACGATTGCTACAGATTTTCCGTTTTCAATGGTTAGGTTTAAGTTTTCAAACAAATACGGATCATTATCTGAATATTTAAAAGATAAATCTTTAATACTTAATTCGCCTTTTACTAATGGTAGTTTTCTTTGGTTTTCAATATCTTTTTCTTCTTCCGAAAGAACAATATCTCCTAACCTTTCCATATGTAAGGAAAGCATTTTAAACTGTATAAATTTATTGACCAAGGCAGATGCTTTGCCTGTAAATTGGTTTTTATACGACATAAATGCATACAACATCCCAATAGTCATCAAGCTATCCATGACAAAGGTAGCTGCAAGGTATATGACAATGATATTCTCCAGACCAAATAGCAGGCTATTAACTAGATTATATCCTATATTTAGTTTACCTATTCGTATTCCTGTATTCATTGCATCTGCATAATAATTTTGCCACACGGTTTGTCTTTGACTCTCATTACCAAATAGCTTAATACTTTGGACCCCTCTAATGGTTTCCATAAAATTAGAGTTCTGCTTAGCATCAGCCACAATGGCTTCTTCATTCAACTGTCTATATGGTTTATATAATGCTAATCGAATGATTATATATAGAATTACAGCAGCAATCACTATAAAAGCCAAGGTTGTGCTATAAACAAACATCATTACCAAAAGCCCTATTGCCATAATACCATCTACAACAGCTTCTATAAGTCCTGTGGTTAACAATTGTTTTACATTTTCCAAAGATCCAAATCTAGAAACAACATCTCCGATATGTCTTTTTTCGAAATAATCCATAGGAAGTTTTAATAAATGACGAAATAAATTTGCCGCCATTTGTATATTTAGTTGGGTTCCCATGTATAAAACCACCATTGCTCTTAATGCTGTAACCAAATAATTGATCAATTGCATGACTCCAAACCCCAATGCCAGAATGATTAGTAAATCGATATCCCTGCTTATAATGACATCATCAACCACTAATTGCATATAAAAAGGTGATGCTATTGCAAATAACTGTAGTATTAGTGATAATACCAGAATTTGAGTCAGCACCCTTTTAAGACCAGTAATTCTACTCCAGAAATCAGTTAGTTTTGCTTTTTTGGTATTTTTTTGAGGTTTGAAGTCGGGAGTTGGGGTTAACTCTAACGCAACACCTGTAAAATGCTTTGATACTTCTTCTAGTTTTAATGTTCGCACGCCAATGGCAGGATCATGAATCTCTACTTTATTTCCCTTAACTGATTTTAACACTACAAAATGATTAAGATTCCAATGTAGTATACAGGGTGTTTTCAATTGAGAAAGTTCATCCAATTCAAGACGCAATGGCCTAGAACTAAACTGTAAGTTATCGGCAAGCTTAATTAACCCTTGTAACGTAGCCCCTTTTGATGATATTGAATATTTGCGTCTTAAAGCATTTAAATCTGTCTTATACCCATAATAATTGGCAACCATGGCTATAGAAGCTAAACCACATTCTGCTACTTCTGTTTGTATGATTACCGGAAGATTTTTTCTCCAACTATATCTTAATAAATGTACTGGGTTATTCATTATATTTTATAATTTTCCTTTTAAACTGTATATGGGTTCTAATAACCATTGCCCAAGGCTACGCTCTTCAAGAATAATACTAGCAGATACAGACATCCCTGATTGCAACAACATTACTTTTCCGTAAGCATTAATGGTTTGTTGATCTAGTTGAACCTTTATACGATATACGGGTTCTTGTGTAACTAATGGGATTGCTGCTTCTAAAGGACTCATAACGGTTTCTGCTATTTGCACTACCTCTCCTTCATATAGTCCATACCGTTGATATGGAAATGCATCATATTGCATTAATACCCGCTGTCCTTTTTTTACAAAACCAATGGCTCTTGATGGTAGAAATAACTCTGCATATAATTGAGTTCCTTCTGGAATTATGGTTAGAATAGGTTTAGTCGAAAATACATTTTGACCAATACTCATTTGTGCAGCAGTTACTCGCCCATTCACTGGTGCTTTTACTATATAAGAGCTACTACTTTTTAATTCTATAATACGTTCTTCTAATTGTGCATATTGACTTTGCAACTCCTGCAATCGATTACTTTTTCTTAGAGGCAGCTGTTCTGATTGTTTTTGGGTATTCGCAATTTCGGTACGCTTGGTAATCAATAAGCGTTTAGTGGCATCCAGATTTGTTTTTTTGTTTAGGTAATCATTCTTCTTACGAATCAATTCTTCTTCAGAAACTAACCCTTTATCTCTTAGTGTTTTATATTTACCCAATAACTTTTGTGAAATTTTCACTTCTGATTGCTGACTTTCTATTTGTTGTTGTAGTTGATCATACTCATGATGTGTGTTTCCTAAGGTAATCAACAAACGATTACGTTCACTTACAAAAACACTTTCTTCATCATTAATCCTTTGAGATAAGTTTATTTTTTGCTCTAGAAGTCTTCCTAATAACTGCTCTTGTATACTTACACTATCTAAGGTTCCTCTTTCTGTAGCTATTTCTAATAAGTTTTCCCCTTTACGTACCTGTTGCCCATCATTAGTGTATTGTTGATCAATTACTCCGTTTGAAGGAGCAAACACACGTACTAATCCTTTATCTGGGATCAAATAACCAGATACCATTTCGCGACGAGAAAATGTACCAAACGCTAAAAATGTTGCTATAATAATCACAATTAGTAATACAGTGACAGTGTATATCCAAAACGATATAGGACGCATTAGTAATACATCTCCTAACAACCGTTGTGCATTATTTTCTATAGCCTCTTTTCTAAAAAGTGACGAACTCATTATAGTATTTTGGGTTTAAAATTTTGATTTATAATTAGTGCAATAACACAGTTACTTTAAAAAGAATAGTGTAGTATTCATTTATTGTAAATTGTATATAAGGAATCGTAAAACTTAACCTTTTAGATTCCTTATACACAACTAACTTTTAGGCATTATTTAGCATCTTCTCCTCCTTCTTGACCTGGTTGTCCCATTGATCCGATTTCATGAGCAGCACTAGCTGTAATAATTGCAATACCAACACCAGCACCAACTGCCACTGATACTGGAGCTAATGCAGCAGCCACAATCATTGCACCAACAGTGGCCAATAACCCTTGCCCGCTTACTTCTCCTCCGTTAACTTCTTCTATTTCTCTTACTTCTAAATTTCTCATTGTTTTTGATTTTTTAAATTATTAATTATGATAATTATCAAAGCGCCTTGACGAAACAAACATAATCTAAGAAGCCCAGGAATTGCAAGGGATTGTATAGGGTATTCCAGAATTTCGAGTCTTATTCCCGAATAACGATTAAATTTTAAATAACAGAATTAAAGTATCTTAGCTATTCTGGGGTTATTACTTCATAATCCCGCTTGTTTTTGTAATAATTAAACGCTCTTATCTTGATTAATCCTCCCCAGATAACCCCGTTTATGTAGGAAGGCATAAAAATTGAGTTTTTATCTTACAGGTTGGCATACATGAAGTATGAGCTCCTCCATTGATTTGTTTCAATTGCAGGCTTGAAGCGACTTGTTTCTTCATATTCAACCTTTTAGCCTTATTATTCTTCATGCTTTCATTTTAAAGCACTAAAATTTTATTTTAATTACTCACCAATATTATCTGGATTTAATACTAATTTTCATCAGATTCACCTACACATTCTATATACTTTTTTACTTACTAAACCACCCTGCACTTGAAATGTAGGGATTTTAAACTCTAACAATCTATGTAATAATTGTTGCTGTATACTTAAACTATCTTTAGTACCTCTTTCTGTTACTATTTCAAATAAGTTTTCTCCCTTAATAACCTGTTGCCCATCTTTGATATAATGCTGATCAATAACTCCGTTAAAGGGAGCAAATACACGTACCAAACCTTTGTGTGCTATTAAATACCCAGACACCATTTCTCGACGAGCAAATGTGCCAAAGGCCAAAAAAACACCAATAGTTATCACCACTATAAGTGTAGTTATGGTATAAATCCAAAAGGATATCGGGCGTAGTAATAATACATCACCTAGTAAGCGTTGGGTATTATTTTGTATAGCCTCTTTTCTAAAAAGGGGTGAACTCATATATTTAAATTAAAAATCAAAATTTAGACAAATCTTAGATGTTATTCGGTATTTAAACTTTTAGCTAAATAGGATAGCATTAATGAGGAAATAAGATGTAAAAAGCTGTAAAATCTAACCAAAATACTCTTTACATCAGATTACCTCCTCATTGTGTACTAATGTTTGCTACCTACCTCCATTGACATCAGGTTTTCTTGGTCACCTGATTTATTTCCATTAGCAGGGATATATATTGCCCTTTTAACAGATGACAAGCGGATACAGAAGATCCATGGATACCTAGCTAATTTGTTACAACAGAAGGTTAGAAATATTCACAATAGAGCTGACTCATTGCAATTACAATTAGAATCCATATCTATTATCAGGTTGTCCATCCTGTTGCTGTTGCTGTTGCAACCTTCGCATAACCTGTCCCATATCTTCCATACCAGGGACATTCATTGGAGGATATGGAGAGGGTGGAAAATTTCCTATACCACCATTAATTACTTTTAGCTCTTGTTTTTTTAAATTTCTCATTGTTATGAATTTAATATGTTATACTTCGTTAATATTGATGCTAAGGAGTGTCAATTCACTCCTTGCTTCAATATTTTAAAAATTTACTGTATCAAGGTTATCCTGGTGGATTGTCTCAGCCTTGACCTGGCTGACCCTCCATACCTGACCCTATGGCAACACCTCCTGCACCAGCAGCTGTTATTGCAGCTCCTGCAAGAGTAAGTTCACCCACTGTAGCGGCTCCTGCAAGAGCAACAGGTATTGTAGCTAAACCGGCCGTTGCGACAATTGCAACCCCTACGCCTATTAATGCAACTCCTGCTCCAACGGCTCTCCAATTGATATCCCCACCATTTACTTCTTGAATTTCTCTTACTTCTAAATTTCTCATTGTTTTTGATTTTTAAATTATTAATTATGATAATTATCAAAGCGCTTCGATGAAACAAACATACTACAGTAAATCAGGTCATTGCAAGTGTTTAAATAAGGTATTCTAGAATTTCGAGTGTAATTCTAGAATTACGATTAAATTTTAAATAACAGAATTAAAGTATTTTAGCAATTCTGGGGTTATTACTTCATAATCCTGCTTGTTTTTGTAATAATTAAGCGCTCTTTATCTTAATTAATCCTCCCCAGGTAACCCCTTTTCTGTAGGAAGGCATAAAAATTGAGTTTTTATCTTACAGGTTGGCATACATGAAGTATGAGCTCCTCCATTGATTTGTTTCAATTGCAGGTTTGAAATTGTTTGCTTTTTCAAGCTCAGTTTTTTTGTTTTACTGTTTTTCATACTTGAATTTTTAAAGTGTTAATTTTTTGCTTCACTAACTTAAATTTACTTCAATAGTAAGGAGTCCATCACCCTCCTTACTATTAAAGTTTTTAAACTACGGTATCAATGCTTTTCTGGCGCACTATCTCCACCTTGACCCGGTTGGTTATCACCTCCTGGTTTGCCAGGAGTACTCATACTACCCTGAATAGCACCTGTTACTGCACCTACCACACCACCAACAACAGCTCCTGGCCCTCCTGCAATAACTCCACCTATTGCTCCACCTATTGCTGCTCCTTGAGCCGCTCCACTTGTAGCTTCACTTGTACTATTTCCACCATTAATCTCATTAATTTCTTCTACTTTTAAATCTCTCATTGTTATTTTTTTAATATTATTCTATAAAATTGTTAGACATAAGGAGCTATATACTTTCTTCCCTCATCAATTAAACTTATGATGTTATATCAATGCCTTTCTGGCGCACTATCCCCACCTTGACCAGGTTCATTATTACTTCCTGGTTTACTTTGGCAAGCATCTTTCATATTAGCTCCGACAATAGCTCCAACTAATGCTCCCAACACTCCTATTAATGCCCCTGCCGCAGCACCTGCTGGTCCTCCTACAGCTGCACCTGCTACAATCCCTACGGCTGCACCATCGGCAGCAATTGTTGCGGCGGTAACAGTAGCTAATGTGTCACAACTTGGTCCACTTCCATTCACTATTTCAATTTCTTTTATTTCTAAACTTCTCATTGTTTATATTTTTAATATTTATTTATAAAATTGTTGGATATAAAGAGCTAAACACTTGTTCCTTTCATTTATTAAATTTATGGTGCCTTATCAGCTCCATCATATCCAGGCATACCAGGTTCATTGTATCGGCCTAGTCCAGGTCTACTTATCTCATACATGTATTCTAAACCTATTAACAATAAATTTTCAGTTCCTGGAACTGGCAAAAGTCTTAGTATACCATTTCCTCCAACTATTTCTTTTAGTTCATTGTTTTCTATATTTCTCATTGTTATGGATTTACTATGTACTACTTTGTTTATATCAATATTATTTACTTTCAGGTGCTCTATCTCCACCTTGACCTGGTTCATTGTTATTTCCCGATTTGCCAGGAGTACCAACACTACCTCTAATAGCACCCGCTGCTGCTCCTATTACGGCTCCAGCAATAGCTCCTGGTCCTCCTGCAATAGAAGCTCCTATTGCAGCGCCTTGTACTGCACCATTAGCGGCTCCACTTGCAGCATCTCCACCATTAACTACTTGAATTTCTTTTGTTTCTAAACTTCTCATTGTTATATTTTTTTTAAATATTATTCTATAAAATTGTTGGATATAAAAAGCTATACACTTGCTCCCTTCATCTATTAAATTTACGGTGCCTTATCGGCTCCATAAAATCCAGGCATACCAGGTTCATTATTTCGGCTTAGTCCAGGTCTACTTATCTCATAAATGAATTCTACACCTATTAACAATAAATTTTCAGTTCCGCGAACTGGCACAGGTGTTAGTGAACCATTTCCTCCAACTATTTTTTTTAATTCATTTTTTTCTAAATCTCTCATTGTTTATATTTTAATATGTTATACTTAGTTAATATTGATACAAGAAAAATCATGATATACCCCTTGCATCAATATCTTTAAAAATTTACTGTATCAACCTTATTCTGGTTTACGATCTCCACCTTGACCAGGCGCACTGTTATTTCCAGGGTTACCTGGCTGATTACAAGCATCTTTTATATGAGCTCCTGCAACAGCACCAATCAATCCCCCTAACACTCCTATCAAAGCACCTACTCCTGCACCTACTGGACCACCAATAACAGCACCGGTCACAATTCCAACAGCTGCTCCATCAGCAGCTATTGTTGCTGTAGTAGTTGTAGCTAGTGTATCACAACTTGCCTCTCCTCCATTTACTACTTGAATTTCTCTTAACTCTAAATTTCTCATTGTTTATATTTTTAATATTTATTTATAAAATTATTGGATATAAAGAGCTAAACACTTGCTCCTTTCATTTATTAAATTTATGGTGCCTTATCAGCTCCATCATATCCTGGCATACCAGGTTCATTGTATCGGCCTAGTCCAGATCTACTTATCTCATATATAAATCCTACATCTATTGACAATAAATTTTCAGTTCCGCGAACTGGCACAGGTCTTAACGAAACAATTCCTCCGACTATTTCTTTTAGTTCATTGTTTTCTAAATTTCTCATTGTTATGGATTTATTATGTACTACTTTGCTCATATCAATATTAAGGAGTGACGATGTACTCCTTAATATTGACATCTTTGAATTTTATTAATTCCTTTTAGGGGCTTTATCTCCACCTTGACCTGGCGCACTGTCATTTCCAGGGTTACCAGGAGTTGAATGACATTCAAAACCTGTAGAAGTAACAGATTTAACATTTCCGGCTCCACAAGTTTCTTTTGCAGTTTGAGCATTGGTTCTAACATCGTCTGTTGTAGACGTTGCTCCTTCATTTCCACCATTTACTTCTTGAATTTCTCTTACTCCTAAATTTCTCATTGTTTTTGATTTTTAAATTATTAAACATTTTAACTTATCAAAGCGCTTCGATGAAGCAAACATAAACCAAGAAATCAGATGGTTACAAACATTTATACAGCGTATTCTAGAATTTCGAGTGTAATTCTAGAATCACGATTAAAGTATAATTCATTGGCACATTAAATTTTAGTGACTTCTAATCATCACCCTTAAATTTTAAAAATATTCATCAAAAAACCCCGTGTTTACACACAGGGTTATCAATATAATTGTTAAAATCATAAAAGTATTTTACAGTACTACAAAAATGATTTTACATAAAATTCATTATTTCAGCACTTCTTCTTTTTCATTAGCTTTTCTCGTTTTTCGAGCCTCAATTTGAGTCATTAATTTATCATTGTTCTCATTTATTAGTGCTACCCAGTTTGTATTGTGCGTTTCTTTATCTAAAGTACGAACGACATTACGCAACGTTGGGATAAGGTCACTTACCATTGGCAATAGAATGGTATTAATTACAAAATATTTCTTCTTAACACCTACTTCTAAATAAACTGTATATACATATTTTGAATATCCAAGTCGGGATATTATATGTAACTAAGAAATATTGAACCCTCTACCCGAGATAGCATTTAGAATTTGGTATTATTTAATTTTTCGTGTAGAATCATCCATTTTTCCTAAGAAAATCAATAATTAAAATTCAAGTTTAAAGGACAATGTATACGTTTTGGTAAGGCAGATCAAAAAGCTAGTAGAGTACGAAACAAAAAAGTCGCCTATAAACCTTCATTTATAGACGACTTTAACACAAATAATTCTTAATGACACACTTTTAAGAATATATTTTAAATCATTAGTCTAAACACAATACACACAACTTGTTGGTGTATCAGAATAACAGCCATCACCACCTGGGGCAAGTTGCTGTGATGCTTTTTTGTTTAAATCGCGAAATGGATTATCAAGATGCCCTCCTCTTATAGAGCTTAATTGAGATATTTTCATTTTTTTGATTTCTAAATTCTTTTTGCTTTTCATCTGATATGGATTTATGATTACTATGTTCTTTATTAATTGATTTTTAGTTTAAATTATATCCAATAAAAACTAGTTTTCCATAGTATTAATATGATCCTACTTTACTTATAATATTATTCTTTAAATTTTAATCCTGTTTTATTTATTAAAAGTCAGAACGATTTAACCACACAAATTTTAGTCAAACATACTATGCTTTAGTGCTATTTTACAACCCAATCTTCTAGGTATTCCAGAATTTCGATCGATATTCTAGAAAACCATAAAAAACACAACCACACTATGCCGTGACACTTATGAATATGAGGCAGTCTAAACAAAAAACCATCTATAAACAGGGTCTATAGATGGTTACTTTATCCAAACGATACAAACCTCAGAAATTAGAAAGTATCGTAGTCCAAAAAGTGTACTTAGTTGTAAAGTAGCTTTTTTACATTTTTAATCCATTTTTAATCTACTTGCTAAATATTATAAAGCTCTACAACGTAAAGTTATATCCAACAACAAGGGTTACTGGCCATGCCTCGGTAAACTCAGAAATTCGAGAATCATTTTTAGCACGTTTTACATCATTGTTATAAGATGAAGATCTTAAAGGAAGTAACAATCCAAAGTCCCAGAAATTTCCTTCTCTACGTCTTGAGTTAATTTTTATACCCAATCCAAAAGTTCCTCCTGTATATACTTCATCATATTCACTCAAACCTTCAACCTTAATTGCTGCATTGGTTCCATACATAGCAGAGAGATAGAACTGTGTTGAACTATTACTTTTAAAATCTTTCAAAATCCCTATATTATAACCAACTCCAGAGATATGATACCCAACTCCGGCAAACACATTGAAATGATCAAATATATTTGTTCCAAAACGGGCTCCGATACCGCCATATGGTGATCCAAGCCCTATTCCTAATGAACTTTTTCCTTTTCTTGAGCTTTTATGAATGTCTTGGGCTTGACTCAAACCAAACATCATTAAACAACTAATTAATACCCCAATTTTTTTTAAATTCTTCATAACTTTTAAAATATCCAATTTGTATTTATAATTTCCACTTTACTTTTAATTTTTTGATATCTCTCAATCCCTTTTTTTATAAAAAAAGACAAATCCTCATCTTTTCTTTTTAGCTTTATAGGCTTCCTTTTTAGTAGAATTCTTTTGATTCTCTTTAATACTCTATCATTATCAGGTGATACGGGGTGCAACCTTACCGCAGCTTTAAATGCACCCATTTTTGGTTTTACTTCTATGACATATGTTTCGTTAGCTTTTAACGTACCTTTTAAAAAGTCCCTATTTTCTGAAGCTGCCCAAAAAACATGGTCACCAGGTTCACATTCATAAGTGAAATAATTAGCTCCGTTTATTTTACCTAAATACTTTTCTCCATCGAAATATTTAAAATTGATCAAAGATCCAACTCCCGAATGACGCACAAAATATACTAAGGACTTTCCTTCTGAAGGTTTTATAAACTCCTGACAGTAACTACTTGTCAGTATTAGAAATGCAATAAAAAATAGATTCTTCTTAATCATCATTTTTTTAATATTTACTTATTAATTTTACTTCAATTATCAAACGTATGTGTCTTTAAGTATTCAAATGTTACTATGCTTAGAAAAAAATAACTTTTTTAGTCCACAAAAAATCCACCTATATACTTTAACTTCTATAGGCGATTTTGACACAAATAATTCTTAATGACACACTTTTAAGAATATTTAAAAAATTAACCTAAACACAAAACACACAACTTGTTGGTGCATCAGAATAACACCCACCTCCACCAGGAAAAGGTTGCTCTGACGGTTTTTTATTTAAATCTCGAAATGGATTATCAAGATACCCACCTTTAATTGTACTTAATTACGATATTTTCATTTTTTTGATTTGTAACTGTTTTTTGTTTTTCATCTGATATAGATTTATGATTACTATGTTCCTTATTGATTAACGTTTGTTCTTTATGATCAAAACAAACATAAAAGAATTTACTAGCTCAATACAAAAGGTTATTAACAATATTCTAGAATTTCTATCGATTTTCTCGAATTTCGAATAAAATGGGTGAAATAAATTTTAGTAGATAATTTAACCTGGATTATGCATTAGAACTTCGTTATGAAGGTTTCAAGTGAAATAAAAACTGGTATTTTCTTAATTTCAGCATAGCATCGCTATGGTTACATTAAAAAATAGAGCAAAGCGTCAGTTTTTGAAGCAATTGGAAGCTGTAATAGATTTTCTAATGCATAATCAGGGTTTAATACGTGTTACAAAGCTGCTTTCTAGTTAATTTCAATATTAAAATTCACAAGGTTTGAATACAATATTTATAAAAAACAATAGTGGTTGTGCAGTATAATTAAAACGAACCTGCCTTACACTAAGAAAGACATTCTTTAATAAGAATGTCTTTCTTTTATCCTGATTTTATTAGCAATCTTACCCTATTAAAAGGCACTCATCCCATTTCATCTCAAAAGGCGCTAAATAAGATAAAATAGTAAGCCCTATTCCTGCAACTCCTTCTAATAAATTGGTCTCTGGTTTCCAATTTTCCTTAGCTCCTTGCCACATCTTATACCCAGCATATCCATCCTCATGAAAAGCCATTTTTAACCCCTCGGTAATCCAAAAATTAGAGGCTTCTTTAAATCGTTCATCCTTAGTTTTGCTATATAAATGTGTATACATTTGCGTAATTCCGTAGGCACCATGACATATTCCTGCATCTAAAATTACAGCTTCTTCTAAATCTTTTCGATTTATTGTTCTTTTTAAAATTGATATTGCTTCGTCTGAAATAGAGTTATCTTGTAATATCTCTCCTGCCCTTAATAATGAAATGCCAATTCCTGGATCACCATAACACCATGCCAATCTCGAAACATTATCTTTTACTTCTTCATCTATAATCCAATTCGGAAAAGTTGATGTTAATTTAGTATTCTTATTTTTACTTTTCAAAATATAACTCGTGGCTTCTGCAATTAGCTCTTCAACTTCTTCTTTAAAGTCTTTATGTTCTGCCAATCTTGATAAAAAATTTATCTTACTTGCCATTCCGTGAGATAAGCCAAGATTAGCCCCTTTAAGTTCTTCATCTTGACGTAAAACATATTCCCACCAAACTCCTTTGGTTCCTTTTTTTGATGATTTCTTAATCGCTTCAACTAACTCATCGAGATATGCTTTGTATTGATTCTTAGATTGCTCTTTGGTAGAATTACTATACCTCTTTAGAAAGTAATAACCGTAGCCCATTGCACCATGTAAAAAATCATAATCTTCCTTAGCAATATCAATTCTCATTGCTTCTAATAAAAACTGATCAACTTCTTCTGATAAAAAATCTTCATCTAACTCTATAAATTCCTCTTCTTTAAGAAGCTCTAAAACCCAACATGCGCCAGCTATTCCAGAACAAAAAGTTGGATAAGTATATCCATCATTAATCTGAGCTATCATTTTGGAAATAGTATCTACTCCTTTATCTGCATATGTATCATCATTCAAGTACTTAGAGTAGTAAAATTGAAATAATGCCACTCCTGAGGCTCCGGCAAGTACCCCGATTCCATCATGAACTTCAGAATTTTCATCAAGAACTTTACTTATTTCTTTCAGTTTATTTTTTAATTCAATCTCTAGGTTCATAGGTTATATAAATTATATGCAGTAAAAGTATACTACTTTATGTTACACATCAAGTTCTTCTAATTAAAATTCGAGAATTCAGTTTTAAGTCTAATACCTACCGTACTATTCTAATGGGTACAACTATGACCACATCGAAAACTTCCGATGGGTGAACCATCCGGTATTTTTGAAGAAGGAGTGATCACAAACTCTTCTGGCCGTTCAATAAACCTATTAATTTGGTGTAAATAATACTGATTATATATATTTTCTAGATCATTTTCAGATTTATTATTCAAAATAGAAACAATATCCTTAATTTTTGAATATGCTATTGCATTTACCTGGGAATACGTGGTTTTATTACTGCTTAAATTCATTAAATATTTTAAAATATTAGTTTTTACAACATGGTTAATTTCTCTATGGTAGGAGGTATTAACTTTTCGATTAAAAACATTTTTTATTAATTGATCAATAACTTCTGATAGCCCTAAACTATTCTTATAGATCCCCTTTTGCTGTACTAATCTCGATGCCCTTTCTGGATGTAACAACAAAGAAATACTCATATCACTTGCCGTTGAAGCTGCACTTAAAGCATCAAAACCTACTCCTGTTTTTCCTTTAAATGATTCTCTTGTTCTATTATACTCATATGCTCTTGGTGGAAATAACTTTAGTTTATCCTTTGGAATGGCTAAAACTTCGGGAGTCAATGTTCTTAAAATTTGAGATAATGCATTCTTCTGCTTCTCAATTGCTATTGGTTCTACAATAGTTTGCATATCACCTTTGACTGCATAATTATAATTTAAACCACCAATAAGCTTTACAACAGCTTCAGTTTGGTATCTATGAAAGAAATATAGAGGAACAAATACATCTTCTAAAACCGAATAGGGTTCATTACTTCTGATATTATCTTTAGAAAAATTTCGAATTGCAATTTCTCTAACTTCCAAAGCATTTTTCAATTCTTCGGTTGCACTTTTCCCATTATCCCATAGGTGTGCAAATTCATGTGCACCTCCTTTAGGTCTGGCATCATCGTCAGATATAAAACGAAGCCCTGATTGATATGCTTTATCTAATATATCACGTAAAGCCTCATTCTCGTTAACTTCACTAGTAAACTCTGAATAACTATAGGCCACAGTAACTTTATCCCATGCTCCTATTTTAGTGTCATAAGCATTGGATATATCAATTTTACCATCTTTGATGTTTACTTGAGGATGGGGATAATCCATAACAGAAGCTCTTTCATTAGCACTAGCTGCAAAATTATGTGTAAAACCAATAGTATGTCCTACCTCATGAGCAGATAATTGACGAATACGAGCTAAGGCCATATCTAACATAGGTTGATAATTATCATCTTTTTCTTTGAATGGTTTGTTTAAAAGTGCTTGCGCTATTAAAAAATCTTGACGTATTCTTAAACTACCCAAGCTTACATGCCCTTTAAGAATCTCCCCCGTTCTAGGGTCCACTACACTTGCTCCATAACTCCATCCTCTTGTAGAACGATGTACCCATTGTATAACGTTGTATCTCACATCCATAGGATCTGCTTCTTTAGGGAGTAATTTAACCTGAAAAGCATTTTTAAAACCAATAGTTTCAAATGCTTGATTCCACCAACGTGCACCATCTAACAATGCCGACCTTATCGGTTCTGGAGTCCCCGGATCTAAATAATAAACAATGGGATCTTTGGCTTCACTAATTGCTTGATTTGGATCTTTTTTCTCTAATCGATGCCTTGTAACATATCTCTTTACAATAGGTTCATAGACAGGAGTGGCATAATCCATGTACTTAATGGGTATTGCTCCACTTCTAGGATCAAAAACTCTTTTTTTGTAATTGCTATCGGGCAATTCTACAAACGAATGATGCTGGACAACACTAAGGTATTTAGTATTCGGGGCTACAGTTTGTATATGTTTTCCTTTTGCGGTCCCTTTATAAGTAAGTAAAGCTTCAAACTCTACATTTCTAGGAAAAGCTTTGGTATTAGCCATATTAAGGCTACTTCTTGATTTATCTACACTATAGCTACCTTCTTTTTTTAATTTTAATTTGCCAATAACATCATGTGCATCTTGCATCAAAAATGGCGTTAAATCAATGACATATGTGTTTCCTATTCTTTCCTTAATTGGGAAACCAAATAAAACCGATTTAGCAAAAGCTTGTTCTACACTTCTTCGTTCTAATTCATCTTCTGTAGTGGCTCTATAATTTTGATTTGGTTGAATTAATAATAATTTATTCCCTTTTTTTTGAAACTTTACAACGACTCCATCTCCTATTTGCCCTCTATCTAACCCAATATCATTTGATCCTAAGCCGGTAGCCAAAGAATGTATATATAGAAATTCTTTATCTAAGTTATCTATTTCTGCAAAAATTTTATCCTGTGATTCATTATAATGAAACTTAAAGTATCCATCATAAGTTTTAAGATCCTTTTGCGCTTTCATAAACTGAGCAGATATAACACTACTTATAAATAAAAACAAACAAGTAAAATATAGTTTCATAAAACAATTTGATTCGTTAAAAAGCACTAAAAATTTAAAACTATAAAATAATGTAAAAAATACTTCTTACTGAACTGTTAAATCCTATTTTTGTCAAAAAATAATAGAATATGATCAATACTGAGACTTTGCAAGATCTTAGGGAGCGCCTGGTTGCGTTAAGGAGGTATCTTTGACATTGATGCCAAGCTTATAGAAATTACCAATCAAGAAGAAAAAACATACGCTCCTGATTTTTGGGATAATGCTCAAAAAGCGGAAGAATTGATGCGCACTCTTAATGCCGAAAAAAAATGGGTATCTGACTACGAGAAAGGAGTATCTACTGTAGATGACCTCGAAGTTCTGTATGAATTCTTTAAGGAAGGAGACGCTGAAGAATCTGAGGTTTCTGAACGCTATGAAGAAGCCAAATCCTTAATCGAAACTTTAGAGTTTAAAAACATGCTAAGCGATGAAGGGGATAACATGAGCGCTGTATTGCAAATTACAGCCGGCGCTGGTGGTACAGAAAGTTGCGATTGGGCAAGTATGCTCATGAGAATGTATTTGATGTGGGCAGAAAAGCAAGGGTTTAAGGTTAAAGAACTAAATTACCAAGGAGGTGATGTAGCCGGAATAAAAACGGTTACTTTAGAAATCGAAGGAGAATACGCGTTTGGGTGGCTTAAAGGAGAAAATGGTGTACATCGTTTGGTACGCATATCTCCATTTGATAGTAACGCAAAAAGACACACTTCTTTTGCCTCTATCTATGTTTACCCTCTTGCCGATGATAGCATCGAAATAGAGATAAACCCATCTGAGTATGAAATAATCACATCTAGATCCAGTGGAGCTGGTGGGCAAAATGTAAACAAAGTAGAAACTAAAGTTCAACTTACCCACTTTCCTACAGGAATTCAAATTTCTTGTTCGGACACTAGGTCACAACAAGAAAACAGGCTAAAGGCTTTACAAATGCTTAAATCTCAACTATTTGAACTCGAACTACAGAAACAACGAGCACAACGAGATGAGATCGAAGCTTCTAAAATGAAAATCGAATGGGGATCTCAAATTCGAAATTATGTGATGCATCCATACAAGCTTGTAAAAGATGTAAGAACTGCAGAAGAAACTGGTAATGTAGATGCCGTTATGGACGGAAACATTGATCAGTTTTTAAAAGCTTTTCTTATGATGATGGGACAAAAAACTGAAGATTTATAATAAATTAAATTTTAAGAAAACATTTATCTGTTTTTTTTATGACTTAAAAACATAGTATCATGACTACGATATATCATAATCCAAGATGTAGCAAATCCAGACAATGCCTTGCTGTATTAGAAGAACATAATGAAGAAATAGAAATTGTTAAATATTTAGATACACCTCTTTCTAAAGATAAACTTTCTGAAATTATCAATCTTTTACAAATTAGTCCTATCGAACTTGTTCGAAAAAACGAGGCTATTTGGAAAGAAAATTACAAAAACAAAGAACTTTCTGATGATGATTTGATTCTCGCAATGATCGAAAATCCTAAATTAATAGAAAGACCTATTGTTATTAAAGGTAATAAAGCAATTATAGGTCGACCACCAGAAAAAGTAGTCGATATTCTGTAACGCAATGAAGAAAATTCGATCTTGTTTTGATTTAAAAATCAAAACAAGATCGAATTTTAAACCACACTTATTCAATACCTTAAAAGTTTAACTTCGCGATCTCTTTTCTATAACAACCAAATTTATAGAATATTTAACTATCTACATTTAACATCGCATTAAACCTTTTACCCCTCTTCGTGTCTTACTTTTGGTTTTATCATACTTTCATACATGAACAGAATATTAATTATTGTCATTTTTACTTGCAATTTTTGCTGGGCACAAAGACCTGAATTCACAATTACAGGAAAAGTACTAGAAAAACAACTACAAGCTCCTTTAGAATATGCCACTGTAAGTTTCTTTAGTCCTAAAGAAAAAAAAGTGGTTACAGGTGGAATTACAGATGTTAATGGCAACTTCAGTATATCAGTACCGATTGGAGTCTATACAATTACTTTTGACTACATTTCGTTTACATCTCAAAAACTACTTCGTCAAAAACTTACCAAGAACACTAATCTAGGAACCATTTATATGGAAACAGATACAGAATCTCTTGATGAGACTATTATTATTGCAGAAAAAACCACTGTTGATATTAAACTCGACAAAAAGATTTATAATGTAGGAAAAGATCTAACCGTTCGTGGAGGCACTGTAAGTGACGTACTAGATAATGTCCCTTCGGTTTCTGTAGATGTAGAAGGTAATGTAGCCTTAAGAGGTAACGAAAACGTAAGCATATTAATCAACGGTAAACCTTCTGGGTTGGTTGGACTAAATAGCACTGATGCTTTAAGGCAATTACCTGCAGAGTCCATTGAGCGCGTCGAAGTAATAACGTCACCGTCTGCCAGGTATGATGCAGAAGGAACAGCCGGAATTTTAAATATTATTTTAAGACGCAGTAAATTACAAGGTTTTAATGGTGCCATTACAGTCAATAGCGGCTATCCTGTAACTGCGGGAATTTCAGGAAATTTAAATTACAGAACTGGAGATTTTAATTTTTTCACCACATCAGGTTATAGTTACAGAGAAATCCCTGGGTATATCATTAATGAAACAGAATATACTTTTAGCGGATTACCAAATACTTTTTTAAGAGAAGAAAGAGATTTTGACAGAATTCGAAAAGGATCTAATTCTAATTTTGGATTGGAATGGTATATTAATACCTCTTCTTCTATTACAACTTCTTTTTTATATAAATCAAATGATAACAAAAGAAATACAACCAATTTAATTACAGAATATAGCTACTTAGGCGGACCACTTATTAATACCACTACACGTTTTGATCCGGAAATCGAGGATGATATCACAAAACAATATTCTTTAAATTACACCAAAAACTTTGAAAAAAGCGGACATAAACTTACTGTAGATTTTCAAGTCGAAAATAGCGAAGAAGAAGAAGACTCTAGAATTACTCAACAAAATATTACGACTATAGAACTAGTGAACACTATAGAAAGTCAGGATCGTATCTTATTGCAAACCGATTATATACTACCTCTTGGAGAAAAAAGTCAACTAGAAATTGGGTATAGAGGTAATTTTAATGAGCTAAAAACAGACTATTTAGTACAACAAGATAGTAATGGTACTATTAATACAAATACAGACCTATCGAATAATCTAATTTATAAAGAATATATCAATGCAGGATATGCACAATTTGGTAGTGAATCTGGTAAATTATCATACTTACTTGGGCTACGTCTTGAAGAAACCAGAATAACTATTGAACAGCTTACAAGTCTTGAATTTAGTAAGAAATCATACGTAAATGCATTTCCGACAGTTAATTTAGGTTATAAGATATCAGAAAACCAAAGTATTCAACTTGGATATAACAGAAGAATTAGAAGACCACGTTCAAGGTTTATTAACCCTTTCCCTTCTAGATCAAGTGCTACTAATTTGTTTCAAGGAAACCCAGATATAAATCCGAGCTATTCGAATGCTCTTGATTTTGGCTATCTTAATAAAATCGGAAAACTAACTTTAAATGCTTCGGTTTTTTACAATCGCTCTACTCAAAATTTTACTTTTATAGCAGAAAATACTGGCACTACAACTACTATTGCTTCAGATGGAACCAATCCAGATACAGAAATTGCGGTCATCAAGAGGTTTCCTATCAATTTAACTAGCTCTGATCGTTATGGGTTTGAAACTACTGCTACCTATAATCCCAATAGAAAATGGAGAATAAATGGTAATATAAATGTGTTTGAGAACAGTATTAAGGGTACATATAATGATCAAATTTTAGACGCTAAAAACTTTAGCTGGTTTGCCAGACTTTCAAATAAAATCACCCTTCCTAAAAAAATAGATTGGCAGACCAGTATTTTTTATAGAGGACCTAGTGAAGATGGGCTTTCCAAGAGAAAAGGCATACTAAGTATCAACCTTGCCTTTAGTAAAGATCTATTCAAAGAAAAAGCCTCGTTGACATTTGCAGTTAATGATCTACTCAACTCTAGAAAACGAAAAATCACATCTATTAATGACACCTTTATATTAGATACTGAATTTCAGTGGAGAGAACGAAGTTATAATCTATCATTTACTTATCGTTTTAATCAAAAAAATAAAAGACGACGTTCTAGAAATAATGAAAACAGAGAAGACGAAGATTTTGGAAGTTAAATTTCTTTAGAAACGTATAGGTATAACAAAAAAGACCATTCAAGATGAATGGTCTTTTAAATATATTGTAGATAAGCTATTACGCTTCTTCTTTTGCTTTTCTCTTAGCTTCTTGTCTTAGTTTAAAGTTTTCAATATTAGCACCTATAATCCAGTAAGGAACTACAAAAGTTAATAAAAATATCATTAACCAAAATCCTATGGTAAGGATCGTTAAAAACGCTAAAAAACCAAGGTACTGATCAAATTCAAACATAATGCTATTTTATTCTAATTTTCAATTTTTGCCAAAGATAGTAACTCTTGACTATATCTCATAGTAGAATCATAATTTATTTTTAAAACACTAAGAATCATACTATATAATAACATTAACCTTAAAAAAAGGCCAGTTTATTCAAAAAACGATTGGTAAATCCTTAAATTTGCGCTTCAAAAAAACAAATCATCCAAGCTATGGAGTATAGAATAGAAAAAGACACAATGGGCGAGGTAAAAGTGCCAGCTGATCGACTTTGGGGAGCGCAAACTGAGCGTTCAAGAAATAATTTTAAGATTGGTGCACCAGCTTCTATGCCTTTAGAAATTGTTTATGGTTTTGCCTATTTAAAAAAGGCAGCAGCCTACACCAATTGTGAACTAGGTGCATTACCTATAGAAAAAAGGGATCTTATTTCACAAGTTTGTGATGAGATACTAGAGGGTAAACATGACGATCAATTTCCGTTGGTTATTTGGCAAACAGGTTCGGGTACCCAAAGTAACATGAACGTTAATGAAGTAATTGCAAATAGAGCTCATCAAATTGCTGGTAAGACTATTGGTGAAGGGGATAAAACATTACAACCAAATGATGATGTAAACAAATCTCAGTCATCTAATGATACTTTTCCTACAGGAATGCATATCGCAGCCTACAAAAAGATCGTTGAAGTTACGATTCCTGGTGTTATGCAATTAAGAGATACTCTTAAACAAAAGGCTGACGAATTTAAAAATGTTGTGAAAATTGGGCGTACTCATTTTATGGATGCGACTCCTCTTACTATAGGACAGGAATTATCTGGCTATGTATCTCAATTAGATCATGGTATTAAAGCTTTAGAAAATACTTTACCACATATGGCAGAGTTAGCTTTGGGTGGCACAGCAGTAGGTACTGGTTTGAATACACCTAAGGGATATGCAAAAAGAGTATCAGAATTCATAGCACAGTTTACAAGTTTACCATTTATTACTGCAGAAAATAAGTTTGAAGCTCTTGCCGCTCATGATGCATTTGTTGAAAGTCATGGTGCTTTAAAACAACTTGCCGTTTCTCTGAACAAAATTGGAAATGATATCAGAATGCTTGCTTCTGGACCTAGAAGCGGAATTGGAGAATTAATAATTCCTGCTAACGAACCAGGAAGTTCTATTATGCCGGGAAAAGTAAACCCAACCCAATGCGAAGCATTAACTATGGTTTGTGCTCAGGTGCTAGGAAATGATGCTGCTATTGCAGTTGGCGGAATGCAAGGACATTTTGAATTAAATGTTTTTAAACCAGTTATGGCATCAAACTTATTACAAAGTGCCCAATTAATCGGAGATGCATGTGTTTCTTTTGATGTACATTGTGCACAAGGAATAGAGCCAAACCAAAAAAGAATTACAGAATTATTAAATAATTCTTTAATGCTTGTAACTGCTTTAAACACAAAAATAGGGTACTACAAAGCTGCTGAAATAGCAAATACCGCTCACCAAAATGGAACAACGTTAAAGCATGAAGCTGTTGCTTTAGAATATGTTACAGAACAAGAGTTTGATGAATGGGTAAAACCAGAAGATATGGTAGGAGCTTTAAAGTAGTCCTTCCTATTGGTACTCATATCTTAAAATATAAGTATAAAAAAATCCCGAGTTTCAGACTCGGGATTTTTTTATACTTATATTAAATCAATTATTGTTTAACTTGATTTTGAGCATCTTGCTTCATCTTTTCGTTAGCAACAATTCCTAACTCTACTCTTCTATTCTTAGCTCTTCCCTCTGCTGTAGAATTATCATATTTTGGAAGTGTTTCTCCATGAGCATAAGTCGTTAAACGGCTTCTGCTTATTCCTTGAGACACCAAGTACTCTGTAACTGCATTTGCTCTCTTCTGAGATAATGTCATATTATAACTATCATCACCAGAGCTATCAGTATGTCCTTCTACTATAATATTAGTATCTGGATATTCCTTGAATATACCTGCCAATTTATTTAAGTTAGTTTTTGACTTTGCATTAATATTAGATTTATTAGTATCAAAATAAACACCACTACTCTCATCAAATACTACATCAATCCCTTCTCCTACTCTTGTTACTTCTGCTCCAGGAATTTCAGATTCGATTTTCTGAGCTTGTTTATCCATTTTTTTTCCAATAAGACCACCGGCAACACCACCAACAACACCACCGATAACTGCACCTAAAGCAGAGTTCTTATTTTTAACATTATTTCCAATAATCCCACCAAGTACAGCTCCTGCTGCAGTACCAATTACAGCACCTTTCTGGGTCTTGTTTGCATTTTGAACAGCATCACAACCAGTTAACATTGAAACCGCCATAATTGCTATCCCCAATTTCTTTAAATATATTTTCATTATTAATATGATTTGAGTTATTATAATTTATTAAAATTCATAGTGATCACAAAAGGTTTTCCTTCTAGACTAACCGTCATTGCCCAAGTCATCGTAGCTTCATCCAAATGTTTTAAAGCCATTCTATATCCTTTATTATTATTAGTACTTTTCTTTTTTTCATTTATGGGCTTAAACATAAAACTAAAGTCACCATCAGCTTCTGGCTTAGGGATTGTGAATCTAAATCTTCTTGCTCCTGTAGAAACACAAGTACTCTGATTTACTTCATAAGTTCCTGTATTATTATTGGGGATAAATTTCCAGATACTACCTGTAAAGCATTCTGCAGATGCATCATTATATAGGTTTACCTCAAATATACCATCTCTATCATAACTGATTTTATTCAAAGACCACTCGCCTTTCAATGTTTTTTTAGCCGAAATAATAGTTTTTTGAGTAGTCCCACAAGATGCTAACAGAATTACTATCAGCCCAAATAAAAGTTTTTTCATAATTTTAGGTTTTATCATATAAATGTAACGAATATTGATAACGTTTACAATAGTATCATATTTCAAAATAATAATTTAATTTATCCAAAAATAAAGAGGCAAAAATAGATCAACTACACAAAAAATAGATCAACCTCAATTAGGTTAAAGTACTTTTAATATTTTTTAAAAAAAGTGTTCTTATTCACAAACTAATCTTATTTATGAATTTGATTTAGGTACTCTAAATAACAAGATAAGGCCAACCACAAAAAATAAGATTAAAAATAAAATCGAGTAGCGTACACTTCCTGTCAATTGAGCAATAATTCCATAAGAAAACATTCCGATTACAATACCTATTTTCTCTGACACATCATAAAAACTAAAGTAAGATGTTGTATCAACAGCGTCTTTTGGTAAAAATTTTGAATAGGTTGATCTTGACAATGATTGTATTCCTCCCATTACTAGTCCTACGATAGCCGCAGCAACATAAAATTGATTGGGAGTTGTAATTGTATACGCATAAATACAAATACCTATCCAAATTATATTAATAACAATTAAGGTATTTATATTTCCATATTTAGCAGAGGCTCTTGAGGTAAGAAATGCACCTAAAACTGCTACTAGTTGAATCAATAGTATACTTATTATCAAACCCGTTGTTGCATCTTGTTCTCCCCAATCTAGTTCTTCTATACCAAAATAAGTAGCAATTAACATGATTGTTTGTACCGCCATACTATATACAAAAAAAGCCCCCAGATACCTACGTAATCTAATATCATTACGCATGGCATTCCAAATCATATTTAACTCTTTAAACCCGTTAAAGACAATAGCTTTACTAAAAGTATCTTTCTTATTACCTTTTGGTAAATAATAATACGTATATTGACTAAATCCTATCCACCAAACTCCTACCATGACAAATGATAGTCTTGTTGGCACTCCTTCACTTTCAAAACCAAACCATTCAAATTTCATTATCATGACAAGGTTTATAATTAATAGAATAACACTACCTATATAACCTAAAGAATATCCTTTTGCACTAATTGCATCTTGTTGCTCTGGAAACGCAATATCAGGCAAATAGGAATTATAAAACACCAAACTTGCCCAAAAACCAATTAATGCGAAGAAATAACACAGTAAACCAAACCATAAAAAGTCTAAACTAAACCAATATAAACCAATACAGGAAATAGCACCCAGATAACAAAAGAATTTTAAAAAATTCTTCTTATTCCCCACATAATCAGCTATCCCTGATAGTAAAGGGCTTATAAAAGACACTACTAAAAATGCAATTGCCGTTACATAACTAATTAATGAATCATTGTTAAAATCTATTCCTAAAAATCGTACTGTATCATCAATGATCTCACCTTGATCATTTCTAACAATAGTTAGGGCTCCCCAGAAAATGGGAAAAACCGCTGATGAAATGGTTAAATTATAAACAGAATTTGCCCAATCGTAAAATGCCCAAGCATTTAATAGTTTTTTATCTCCTTTTGGTAATATGTTTCCCATACTTATTTGACTAAATCTTTATTTCAACTGATTACATAAAAAAAGCTGTTCTGAGTTTTCTCAGAACAGCTTCTAAAGTAAGTATAATCTTTTTAAGAATATAAACTTTACAATTATTTAAATGTTGTCACTCCAAATTTTTTGGCTTCTGCTCTTGCTGAAGGTGCCCAAGCAGTAAGGTTTGCAATACGTGTATCACTAGATGGGTGTGTACTCATAAACTCTGGCGGTGCTTTTCCTCCACTATTTGCTTTCATACGTCTCCATAAATTAGCTGCTTCATCTGGGTTATATCCTGCAATTGCCATAAGTTGAATTCCGATACGATCAGCTTCCGTTTCATGACTTCTACTAAAAGGTAACATTACACCAAACTGTGATCCTAAACCAAATGCTGTACCAACAATTTGTTGAGTTTTCTGACTTTTATTACTAATTACTGCAGCCGTTGCTACTCCTGCTACTTGCTGAATCTGACTTGCACTCATTCGTTGTTGACCATGATTTGCTAATGCATGAGCAACTTCATGCCCCATAATCGCAGCAATACCGGTTTCTGTTTTTGCGATGGGCAATATACCAGTATAAAATACAATTTTACCACCCGGCATACACCAAGCATTCACGGTTTTATCTTCTACAAGGTTATATTCCCATTTATAATCTTTGAGATAACCCGCATATCCATTAGCATTAAGCCAGCGCTCTGATGCCTTTGCTATTTTCTGCCCAACTCTTGTTATCATCTCAGATTCAGAGGTTCCTTTTACAACTTTATTCTCTCCCAAAAATTGATTATACTGCTGAAAAGCCATTGGTAGTATTTGAGAATTTGGTACTAAAGCCATTGTCTTTTTTCCTGTAAATGGATTTGTAGCGCAAGACAAAAACAATAAAACAGCTGCTAAGGCTGAAATTCTTTTAATTTTCATAATTAATCGTATGTATAATATGGTTAGTTAAAAATACTTAAAATTCTTTGTATTACTAAGCATTTTGACTTTTTTGTATTTTACTTTTTCGACAAAATTATAAATAATTCGATGATCGGCAATTACTCTTCAAGTAAATTAATGATGTCATAGTAACATATTTTTATTGTTTCTTGATTAATAACCTTAAACGCATCTATTGCTTTTTCTTCTCTCATAACCTCATATGCTGCTTCCTTTGCAAACTGTATATCTGTCCAATGTACAATATCTATATATTGACCAACATCGGCATGAGCCGTTATACGTTTTACAAACCCTGGATATAGTTTGATGATATCGTTTATTATATCAAGCGATTCTTTTACTTCTAACTTTGAGTATTTTGATTTCACTTCAAAGGTCACGACCTCTATAACCGAAGGTTGTTTACTAGACAAAAGGTCTGTATTTGATTCTGAAAATGATTGATTGGGATAATTAAATAATAGGTTGACCATTTTTAAGACAATTTTGAGTTTATCTCAAAAATAAATTGAGGTATTGACAACGTATTGTCAGTAGGGAAATCAATTTCTATGTTTTAACTCTCTTTTAAACCCTTTAATTAAATCAAAAATCATTAGAAAGGCTTCATTTAATGTAATTTATAAAGAGTAATTCATTCTTCTTTATTCGTACATTTTCTAAAATCAGAATCTAATAATGAATACATAATAATATCATAAAAGTTTTCATTCCAATACATCCATTGCCTTAGGACTCCTTCCTTTTCAAAATTAAGTTTTGTTAACAACCTTTCTGAGCCAATATTTCCTGGAATAACCTCTGCTTCAATTCTTTTTAAGTTAAAGCGCTCAAACCCATAATTGAGTATACAATGCAAAACCTCTATCATATACCCCCTGCCCCAATATTTATGTTGCAAATCATATCCTATTCGTCCTTTATGATTTTCTAATATTTTATTAAACCCTAATGTTCCTATTATGCCTTTTTGTCCTTTAAGTGCTATTCCCCAACGAATTCCCGTTCTATTTTGAAAACGTTTGTGATAAAACTCAATGGCTTCTTTAGCTTGTAGTTGTGTTTGCAAAGGAAGTAAATCAAAATATCTGGTAACTTTAGGATCGCTATATAATCTAAACATATCCTCTACATGAGACTCAGTTATTTCGATTAACTCAAATCTCTCAGAACTTAGTGTAGGAAACTTTTTTAGATCCATAATCTTTTTATTTGCCTAGTTATCTATCTATTAGAAAGTATGAATTCAATATTTTACAGCTATGACTGTCCATCACAAGCCGCAATACGTTTTTTATAATAATCTTCTAACGTAAACAATACTGGAGAAAAGAAGTCATGAGTTTCTAATAGATTTAAAATTCTGTCGGTTCTAAACTCTCTATAATCCTTTCTTAATCTACAATATGCGATCATAATCCAGGTATTATTTGTGAAATAAACACCTAAAGGTTCTATTAACCTAACACTATATTCTTTAGAAGCTGTCTGATATTCAATTTTGAGTATTCTAAAATCTGTAATAGCTTGTTGTATAACTGCCAACGAATTACTTGATTTTACTTTATCCCTTTCGAACATAAAGACTCTTTTGTCTAAAATCTCAAGTTTCTTTTTTTGATTTGTTCTTAACACTGCGATTACTTTATCTACAGCCTCTTGATACTCATCAATTAATGACTGGTCATTATTTGTTTTTATAATCTTTGCAGCTGTTAATAATGCATTTGCCTCTTTTTCGGTAAACATTACTGGCGGTAAAGAATACCCTTCGACTAAGTAGTACCCCGTGCCAGCTTCTGCACCTATTGGTACACCAGCATCTGTTAATGCTTGCATATCTCGATATATCGTTCGAATACTTACCTCAAACTTAGTTGATAATTCTGATGCTTGAATAACTTTTCCTGATTGTAGTTTTACTAATATCGCTGTTAATCTATGTAGACGTTTCATTATTAATTTTCTTGATCTTCAATTGATGACCCCGTTTCTTCAATTTCATTCAAATCGGTCATGTTGTTCATAAAATATTCAATCTCTTCTTCATCTTGATTTATTTCTACTTCGGGAGATTCTACAACTGCCATTCTCTTATCTTTTATCATTCCTCCTGTCATAATTAAGCTTGTTCCTATAATAACAAATAATAATACACCCGGTTCAAATCCTTCAATTATAGCTTCAGTAGGAATAGCATAAAACAACAATACCGTAATTAACCCTCTTGGAGCTATATAAACCTGAGGTGATATATCTTTTCCCATAAATAACCGAAGTAAACCAAAACGTATTATATATATTGAAATTAATATTAAAATACTTATTAAAGTTACTTTTAAACTTAACAATGAGGATAGTACAATGGTAATTCCAAAAATCACAAAAAACAATGTTCGAACTACAAATGCAGTTTCTGCTGTTATGACATGAAGCTCATGATAAATAGATTTTGCTTTTTCAAGATCCAAATATTCTCTTAATTTACCTTTAAAAAACAACTTCATATTTGCTATAACCAAACCAAAAATCAAAATAATTATCAAAGATGATAAATGCATTTTCTTTCCAAGAGCATACAGTAATAATAAAACAGCAATAAGTAAAAACAACTTCACCTGACTCTTAATATTTTGAAAAATTAGAATAATCGCATAACTAACAACCAATGAAATTACTATTGTAACTATTAGGTTTAAGAAAAAGCCACCTACTCCTGCATCTTCAGCAGGATTTAGTCTTCCGGTAAGGAAATAAAACAACATTATCCCTAAAATATCAGAAAATGTACTCTCATATATATGAAACTCTTTTTTAGCATCTGATAAGGAGGAAACACTAGGAATAATTATTGCACTAGAAAGAATAGATAACGGCGTTGCATATAACCATGCCGATTGCATAGTCATACCATCTATTAGCGCCTTTAAAATAACAGCCGCAATAAATGTAGATGCAACCAGTCCTACCAAAGCAATAGCCAACGATTTAAGAATAGGAATTAATTTATCTCTCTTAAGTTCTAGTTCTAAAGCAGCTTCTAGTACTATCATAATCAACCCCACAATACCCAAAACTTCTAACATAGGAAAGAAATTAATTGTATCCCCTCCAAAAGCTTTTAGGATATATTGCAATGCAATCCCAAGAACAATCAAAAGCAAAACAGCCGGTATATTTGTTTTTTTTGCTATTCCATTAAAAATAAAAGACAAAATGATAATAAGAGACACCCCTATAATAACATTGTAAGAAGAGAAAATTTCCATAAGTAGTTTAAGTTAATCTTTGAGTAAGCGGTTGAAAAGATAATAAAATATTTATGAAGTAGAAGTACAGAAACTAAAGTATTACTACCTTTATTAAGCAATTAAATGATTATAAATCATAATTATATTTTCATGTCAAATCAGGGGCTAATTATTCAGGAACGTAGTAGAGATATTGGTGATTTTATTGTTGGGAGATTAATTCCGTTTAGAAAAAAAAGAATGGTAGGCCCCTTTGTTTTTATTGATCATATGAGCCCTATTACCATTAAAAAAGAAAATTATATAGATGTTGGTCAACATCCACATATTGGTATCGCCACACTAACTTATATGCTAGAAGGAGATCTTATGCATAAAGACAGTACGGGTACTACACAACGTATCACCCCTGGCTCTGTAAATTGGATGATTGCAGGCAAAGGAGTAACTCATACAGAGCGAACCCCTGAGGATTTGAGAAATAATGAAGAATTTACGATTCATGGCTATCAAATATGGGTAGCCTTACCTAAAGAGTTTGAAGAAATCGAACCTGAATTTCACCATTTCATGAGTAATGAATTACCAAATTGGGAAGACAAAGGTGCAAGTTATCGCTTAATAGCAGGAAAAGGTTATGGTAGAATAGCTCCTGTGCCTGTGTATTCGGATTTATTTATGATTGAAGTTAAAAATGAAAAAACGCACAGATTACACATTCAAGGAGAACTTCAAGGAGAAATAGGAGTTTGTATTGTTCGTGGTGCTATCGAAGCTTGTGGAAATCGCATTGCACATGGAAATATGCTTGTATCAAAAACAGAAAATAATTGCACAATAGTTTTACAACCAAAAACACATATCCTTTTATTTGGAGGAAAGCAATTTAAAGAAGAGTATCACATATACTGGAATTTTGTATCCTCTGATTTAGAAAAAATTGAGGCAGCCAAAAAAAGATGGAAAGAAGACAAATTTCCTAAAGTGCCTAATGACCATACTTATATCCCATTACCAGAATAAAAACTAGATGATTTAAATTAAACCAACTCTCTTCTCAACTCGTTAAGGCTTATATTACTGTTAATTAACCTAGACACAACCTCTTCTCGAAATTCATCTAAGTCATCATAATCAAAATATTTAGCCCATTTATGGGTCTCTAGTAAGTTCTTAATTTGTTTTATTAATTTTCTTGTCGCATCTGCAGAACGCAATACCGCCACTTGATTATAATCTGGGTTATCCTTATGCATATAGCTAACCTTATTGGTTTCAAAATCAACAGAAATATAATATGCATCTACTTCGGGGTCTAGATTTTCTCTAAAATCTCCCCAGTCTGCATAACCTAATCTAAGATCGTCGATTTCTGCAGGAAAATCAGATACCAAACGCCACTGGCATTTTGCTGCTCTCCCCCAATGGTTAGACATTCTGTATACCCCATGCTTCGTGTAATAATATGTACTCCCCGATTCACTTCTATAGTTTGGTTTACGCCTAGATATTTCACGCAAAGACGCTCCCCTAAACACACAATATGTTTTATTAAAAAAATTATAGCGTGTATACACCTTTACTGGTGCCTTTTCTTGATGTTCCAATTATTCTTGTTTTTCCTCGCACAAAGAAATTACAAATTTATCAAAAAGAAAAAACAAGTTTTTAACATATTTTAAGAAGTCGAAAAACATGTAAGAATTCATGAGTGAACCACTATTAATAATATAAACCTTAAAAAAACCATTTTACGGTAGTCATTTGTCATTTAATTCATAAACTCAACAAAAAAATGTAAGGAATTCTACTCAAAAAAGACTTTCTAAATTCATTATTCTATATATTTACCCGAGTTTTCAAACCAATTGTAATGTCTAAGGAAAGAGATAAGATTATAGCTCAAATCAAAGAGCAGAAAAAGAACCCAAATCTTAGGTTAAAATTAAAAGAACGTACAGAATATTTTACAAATTTACTTTTCTATACGTTGTTCGACACAGATACAGAAGTTGCAAAGAATATTGATATTCTTGAAAAGACTTTTGAAGAATTAGTTGATTTAGCTTGTTGGGATACTGAAAAACCTTGTCATAAGCTTTGGCAATCTTATTTAGAAACATTACCAAATATTCTAGAAAAACTTAATCTTGATGCTCAAGCATTTATAGAGAGTGATCCTGCTGCCAACTCTATAGAAGAAATATATATGGCCTATCCTGGTTTTTATGCGATTGCAATCTATCGATTAAGTCATGAATTATTAAAGTTTGGGTTACCTCTTATACCACGTTTAATGACAGAATACTCTCACCGATTAACTGGTGCCGATATTAATCCAGGAGCGCAAATAGGAGATGCTTTCTTTATTGATCATGCTACAGGAATAGTTATTGGTGAAACGGTAATAATTAAGAACAATGTAAAAATATACCAAGGGGTTACATTAGGAGGATTATATGTAGCTCGAAAACTACGCAATGTTAAAAGACATCCAACAGTAGAAAATAATGTAACCATTTATGCAAACGCTACTATATTAGGAGGAGCAACGGTTATTGGAGAAAATAGCACCGTCGGAGGTAATGCATGGGTTACATCTTCTGTACCAGAAAACTCAATCATTTCTAATACTGCAGAAATCAAGATCAAAAAAGTTATTTAATGGCACACAGCATTTTAGACCTTATAGGAAATACTCCTTTGGTCAAGACAACCTCGTTAATACAAAACCCTAATATCACATTATATTTAAAACTAGAAGGACACAACCCTGGTGGAAGTGTAAAAGATCGCGCTGCTTACAATATGATTAAAGCTGCTTTGGATCGTGGTGATATTGATAAAAACAGTAAATTAATTGAAGCGACCAGTGGTAATACCGGAATAGCTCTTGCTATGATAGCAGGTATTTTTAAGCTAAATATAGAATTAGTAATGCCCGAGAATTCTACCAAGGAGCGTGTGCAAACAATGCGCGCTTATGGTGCAAAAGTAACACTAACACCAGCCAATGATGGAATTGAAGGATCTAGGGATTATGCAGAAGCAAAAGTAAACAATGAAGGTTTTCTTATGCTCAATCAATTTGCTAATGATGACAACTGGAAAGCACATTACAAGACAACCGGTCCTGAAATATGGAGGGATACACAGAAACAAGTAACCCATTTTGTATCCTCTATGGGAACAACTGGAACTATAATGGGTACTTCTACTTATTTAAAAGAACAATCAAAAGATATTCAGATTATAGGAGTACAACCCACGGATGAATCCAGAATTCCCGGAATTCGAAAATGGCCAAAAGAATATCTTCCAAAAATATTTGACGCCACTAAAGTTGATCAGGTAATCGAAGTAAGCCAAGAAGAAGCAACTACAATGGCTAAACGACTTGCTAAAGAAGAAGGTATATTTGCCGGTATGAGTAGCGGAGGTGCCGTAACTGCAGCAGTAAAACTTGCAGAAACATTAGAAAGTGGTGTACTTGTTGCTATCATTTGTGATCGTGGGGACAGGTATTTAAGTTCTGAATTATTTGAGTAGTTATTTAGTATTTAAGCTTCTATAAACTGTGATCTGATCCTAACATAGCATATTTAACTCCTTACATTACTTGATATGAGTGAAATAATTGATCTAAGTCAGGAAATATATACTGGAATGCCTGTTTATAAAAGTCTTCCTGAAGTTAAGATAAGTATGCATAATTCTCACGAAGAATGGGAAGGCATCAAAAACCCAAAAAATCCAACACCAAGTGTGTATAAGATAGAAATGGGAGAACATACAGGTACACATGTTGATGCTATTAACCATATGGCAAAAGAATACAAAGATCAATCAATTGACACGATGCCTTTATCTACGTTTTATACAGAAGGAGTTTGTTTGGACTTTTCTCATAAAAAGTTAAAAGAGCTAATAACATCCTCAGAACTGGAACAAGCCTGTATAAAAGATGGAATTGACTTAAAGAAAGGAGATACTCTACTAATTAATACCGATCATTATAGAGAACATTACGGTACCGAAAACTGGGGTAATGGCCCTGGTATTTCGGCCGAAGCAGCTCGATGGTTAGGTGAAAAACAAATTGCAGCATTTGGTGTTGAAACAATGTCTCCCGGTGTACCTGGTATTTCTAATAAAGAAGTGCATCAAATTTGTGGTGAAATGGGTTTTACTCATTACGAAAACTTGATTAATTTGCATCAGTTAGTAAATAGAGGTAGGTTTAGGTTTATAGGGCTACCCCTTAAAATAAGAGGAGGCACAGGATCACCTGTTAGAGCTGTAGCCATATTCGAATAGTCATATCTTTTAAAAGATAAATTCAATACTTTGGTCAAGCCAAAAAAATAGATTAGATAATTTTGTAAGATAGCTCAGTAACATGTACCCAAACCAAACACAACTCAATCAAACACTAAAAGAATACTTTGGTTACGATACTTTTCGTCCTTTACAACTGGATATTATCAACTCAATTTTTGAAGGTAAAGATAATCTTGTTATTATGCCCACCGGAGGAGGTAAATCAATTTGTTATCAATTACCTGCCATATTACTACCTGGTATTACTCTAGTAATTTCTCCTTTAATTGCTTTAATGAAAGATCAAGTAGATGGGTTACATGCAAATGGTATAAGTGCCGCATTTATTAATAGTAGTCAAACTGCAAATGAGCACCAAGACATCTTTCAAAAAATAACCGATGGTAAAATAAAACTACTATATGTCGCACCAGAAAGTTTATCGTTTCTAGACACTATATTTTCAGACATAGAAATAAGCCTTATTGCCATTGATGAGGCGCATTGTATTTCGTCATGGGGGCATGATTTTAGGCCTGCATATACACAACTTGGGTACCTCAAAAACAAGTTCTCAAACACTCCTTTAATTGCATTAACTGCAACGGCAGACAAAGCTACTCGACAGGATATTTGTAATCAATTAAATATTCCTAATGCAACACAACACCTAGCCTCTTTTGATCGAAAAAATTTAAGCCTAGAGGTTCGACCAGGAAATAAAAGAATAGAGCAAATTATTGATTTTCTCAAGAGAGAAACTAATAATTGTGGGATTATCTATTGCCTAAGCAGGAAGACAACAGAAATGTTGGCAGAAAAATTACAATCGCAAGGATATAAAGCAGAAGCTTATCATGCAGGAATAGAACATCAAAAAAGGTCTAGAATACAAGAACAGTTTATTAATGACACCATTCAAATCGTTTGTGCTACAGTTGCTTTTGGAATGGGGATAGATAAATCAAATGTACGTTGGGTTATACACTATAATCTACCTAAAAACATAGAAGGTTATTATCAAGAAATAGGACGTGCTGGACGTGATGGATTACCATCTTCTACATTACTTTTTCATAGTTATGCAGATGTTGTGCAATTACAAAAATTTGCAAATACATCGGGAAATCAAGAAGTGCAAATGGCCAAACTTGAACGTATGAAGCAATATGCAGATTCGTTAAGTTGTAGACGAAAAATACTTTTAAGCTATTTTGGAGAACTTATTCAAGAAGACTGTGGTAATTGCGATGTCTGTAAAAACCCTCCAACCTTTATTGATGGCACCATAATTGCGCAAAAAGCCCTATCAACAGTAGCTAGAATAAAAGAACAAGAACCTATTGGTACTGTTATAGATACATTACGAGGAGCACAAAATGCAGCCGTATATGATAAAGGATATAATCATTTAAAGACTTACGGAATTGGAAAAGAAATATCATGGAGAGATTGGCAACAATATATAATTCAACTTATTAATCAAGGCTACCTCGAAATTGCTTTTCATGAAAACAATAAATTAAAACTTACTACACTCTCTCGTCATATTTTGTTTGAAGGAGAAAAAGTAAGCTTAGCCCATTTACAAGAATTAGAAAAAGCCAAACAAGTAAATATTGAACAAGTTAGTAAAGCTAAAGCCTCCTCGTTATTTGAAAAGCTTAGAATATTAAGACTAGAAATTGCCAAAGAAGCTGGTATACCTGCATATCAAATTTTTAATGACGCTACACTAAAAGAGATGGAGAAAGTTCGCCCTATGAGTGATGAAGAGTTCTTGCAAATCAATGGGGTTGGACGTCAAAAAATGCAAAATTACGGATATCAATTTATTAAAGAAATAATCAATTTTACTTCAGAAAAAAAGAAAAAAAGAAAAACCAGCGCTAATAAAGGAAACACACATAAAGAAACCTTTACCTTATACCAACAGGGTTTATCTATCGAAGAAATTGCAATTGAACGAAAATTAGCAGAATCCACCATATTTTCTCATATCATGAAATTATATGAAAATGGTGAGAATATAGATCTAAATCAATTTATTAATAAGGCAGATATTGATGCAATTAAAAAAGCAAAAATTGAATTAGAAAACCCTGATACATTAAAACCTTACTTTGAATATTTTCAAGAAGCCATATCTTACAATACTATTAAAATAGCATTAGCTATTTTGGAAGAACGTGCAACTTAAACCTTATTTACCCTATTAAATTTTTAAACTTAATAAGCATAGTGATTAAGGGTTTGCTCCAAATTTATTTAAAATTCTCACTTTGTTATTTGTTGTTACCAAAGGATCATCAATAGCTTTTTTAATCAGCTCTTTAGAATTTGTATCATGAAATATTAATCCATACATTTCATGAATAGAAACACCATTAAAATGTTCTTTATGAATCCTTAATTCATCATCTACTTTTACTAGCCCTGGAGACAACACTTTTAGGTATACACCGGACAAATAAGAATTAATAAACTCTTTAAGTATTGTTTGAGTACCAAATCTAACCCCTAATTTATAACATGGTTGTCTGGGTTCTGATACCTGAACCAATGCTGAACCCAATGTATATATTGATCCTATCTTAATTTTTTTTTCATCTAACCCTTGAATGGTAAGGTTTTCTCCAAACATACCATAATTCCATTCTAACTCTGGGTATTTTTCTTTCCAATAAGGGTAATGATTTGATGAATATATATAACATGCTTTCTCTACTCCTCCATGAACTTTTCTGTCTACCACATGATCTTTCCTAACTCCTTCTGAGTCTAGGTATATAGGTTCTTTAACTGGGTATTTAAAAATCCCTGTTTTAACTTTTCTGTTTTTCCAAAGTATCTCCTTAGGATCCCCAATATTTGTAGATAAAACTTTCATATCCTATTCTTTAAATTTTATTGAGTTTAATATCAACCCCGAACCTGGCACAATATGTTCTAATACAATTTCTTCGGCATTAGAGTCTAGAGTCTTTCTGATATAGTTGATATCGATCTTCCCTTTACCAAGGTCCAATAATGCCCCCATCATTAATCTAATCTGATTTCTCTTAAAACCTTCTCCCCTAACTTTTAAAACATAACTTTTATCTGGAAAAAAATTCGCAGTATAGATTTCATTTTCTATTATTTCGCAGCTCATAATCTCTCCTTCTAAAATAGTATTTTTATTAGGTCGGTGACAATATGATCTAAAATTATGTTTACCAACAAATAGTTGTGCCCCCTCTTTCATAACCTCTACATCTAAATCTTCTAATACATTGTACATAAAAGGAGCACAAAAAGGATGAAATTTCTCACCGAATGAAAATAAATAAAGATACTCTTTAATTTTGGGCGATTGTATGATATTAAATTTTTCGTCAGTTTCTTCAATATTCAAAGCCCTGATATCTTGTGGAAGATTTTTATTCAATAGAGGAAAAAATTCTTCTATATCCAATGACGTATGATCAACAAATAATTCTATATATGCTAAATTAGCAGACACCTTGGCATCTGTTCTTCCTGAAGCTAAAATTTTAAAGTCTTTATGCTCTAACACATATGCAATTGTTCTCTCAACCATTCTTTGTAAAGTATTTACATTGGGTTGTTTTTGCCATCCGTGGTACCGAAAACCCAAATATTGTAACTGAATGATATAGTAAAACCGTTTACGAAACATAGATCATTTTAATTTGTAATGTCCGAATATAGATAATTTAAGTATTTCATCGATTATTTAGCTGTTTTTAATCTTAAAATAACTTAAACCTCAATCTTTAATTTATTATATTTGGGTAAAGCTAATTAATAATTTAAAAAATCGACTTAGTTATGGTAAAAGCAAAATATCAAAGTGTTCTTGATTTGGGACAGGAATTGAATATTGAGAACGGTAATGTTTCTGAAGAAAATGGAACCCTTAAAATCAAAGGAACTGCAAAAACCCAATATGAGAAGAATCAGCTTTGGGATAAAATAAAAGAAATAGGAGGAGAATCTCCATCAGATATCGTTGCAGACATCGATGTTGCAGATGCCTCTGTTTATCATAGACATATCGTAAAAAGTGGAGAATCCTTAAGTAAAATTGCTAAGCATTACTATAAAGACCCAATGAAGTATAAAGCAATATTTGAAGCTAATACGGATATTCTTAAAAACCCAGATATTATTCACCCAGATCAAGAATTAATTATTCCTAATTTATAAGAGTATTAAATATAAAATGTAAAAAGATCACTAAAAAAAGTGGTCTTTTTACGTTTTATTTCTATTTTATCATAAAAAAAACCTTTCTTTTTTAATAAATTATTAACAAAAACCCATATAAATTCCTACTTTTGCTTACTAAGCAAACATTTAATCCTACTTATATGAAGACACGACTATTACTGATCGTGAGTCTAATGATATTACATCTTGGATATTCCCAAAAAACCCCAAATAACTATTGGAGTAAAAGTTCTAGTAAAAATCAACGATTAGCTACTATTAATTCTAAATTAAACATTTCTGATAAGCAGACATATGATTTAGACATTTCAACGCTAAAAAAGGCATTAATCAACTCTCCACATAGAGAGCAAGCCAGAAAGAATTCCTCAAACACTATTATTTCTATTCCAGATAATAAAGGTAATGTGAATCAATATGAAGTATTCGAAGTTAATGTACTTCATAAAGATTTGGCTAAAAAATTTCCGTCAATAAAATCATATGTTGGTGTACAAATAGGAAATAAATTAAATATCGTAAGATTTAGCTTAGGCTCTGATGGTTTTCACGGTATAATTTTAACTTCTGGTGAATCTGTATATATTGACCCAAGTACAACGGATAGACGTACTTATGTTGCTTATACAAAAAGTGACATGATCCATGACAGCCATTTTAAGTGTTTAAATCAAGGAAATTATCCTCAACAAAAAATTTCTTCACCTACATACTCTCAAAGAAATGCTAATGATGGTACTTTAAGAACTTATAGATTGGCAATGTCATGTACAGCAGAATATGCACAATTTCATATTACTGATCAAGGAGTTTCTGCTGGAGCAAGTGATGCTGTAAAAAAGGCCGCCGTACTTTCTGCAATGAATACAACGATGACTCGTGTGAACGGTGTATATGAAAAAGATTTAGGTGTTACTATGCAAATTGTTCCTGATAATGATAAAATAATATATTTGGATAGTATGTCTGACCCATTTGCTGGAAATGACTACAATGCCGAAAATCAAACGGTTTGTGACCTAGAAATAGGAAGTGCCAATTATGACATTGGTCATGTAGTAGCTTCAAGTGCAGGGGCTAATGGATATGCAGGTTTAGGAGTTGTTTGCGTTAATGGAAGAAAAGCAGCGGGTTTTACTGCCTCTCCAAACCCTATGGCTGATCCTTTTGATATTGATTTTGTAGCACACGAAATTGGGCATCAATTTGGTGCTAACCATACACAGAATAATTCGTGTAACAGAAATAACCAAACTGCGGTAGAACCAGGTAGTGCTTCTACTATTATGGGATATGCAGGAATTTGCCCTCCTAATGTACAAAATAATAGTGATGACCATTTTCATGCGGTAAATATTCAAGAGATGTGGGCTCATATCTCTGGGACAGGTTGTGGAGCAACAGCTGTAACAGGAAATGATGCTCCTACAGCAAATGCAGGAAACGACTATACTATCCCAAAATCAACTCCATTTATCTTAGAAGGGTCTGGAACTGATCCAAATGGTGATAATTTAACGTATAACTGGGAGCAAATGGATAATGAATCGGCAGCAATGCCCCCTTCCCCATCTTCTAGTGGAGGACCTTTATTTCGTTCTTTACCGTCTAAAACATCTCCAGATCGTTATATGCCGGCATTAGAGACTGTTTTAAATGGATTTTTATCAAGTACATGGGAAGTGTTGCCCTCTGTATCTAGAGAAATGGATTTTAGATTAACCGTTAGAGATAATAACGTAGGGGTTGGAAATACAGATTCAGATGATGTAAAGATTACGGTAAATTCTAGTGCTGGACCATTTAGAGTTAATTCACCCGATTCTAATATCGTATGGTCAGTTGGAGCAAGTGAGACCATAACATGGGATGTCGCAGGAACAACTGAAAATGGTGTTAATGCTACCAATGTTGATATATTTTTGTCAACGGATGGAGGTGATACTTTTGGTATTACAATTGCTTCAGGTGTACCTAACAATGGTTCTTATAATCTAACAGTACCTGATAATTTAGGTTCAGAAAATAGAATTATGGTTAGAGGAACAGGACATATATTTTATGATGTATCCAACTCCAATTTTCAAATTATTGTGGATACAGAACCACCAAGCACTCCTCAAAATTTAACTGCATCTAACCCTACTTCTACAACTATCGATTTGGAGTGGACAGCATCTGCTGATAATGGTATGGTTAAACATTATGAAATTTATCAAGATGATATTCTCATCACAACAGCAACAGAGACACGATACCAAGTAACCGGATTAACTCCTGACACAACATACTCTTTTAAAGTTAGAGCTATAGATACCGCAGATAATCAGTCTGCTTTCAGTAATATAGCATCAGCTACTACACTACCTCCTTGTTATGATGTTACTTTAACATTAAATGCCGATAATTATAGTGATGAAATTACTTGGCAAATTACAGATAGTAACAATGAAATTATAGTCTCTAGTGAAACTTCTCGACTAGATTCTGTAAACAATACTTTTACGATATGCCTACCTAATGGCAGCTATACGTTTACAATTAATGATACTTATGGTGATGGACTTTGTTGTAAATATGGAAATGGATCCTATAGTCTGGTAGCTAATCCTGGTAATACTGAAATTGCCAAAGGTAATGAGTTTGGAACACATCAAAATACAAAGTTCACCATTAATAATGAAGGTGCAGGAGTAACTATTGATGAGTTTACCACAACAACTTTTTCTGATGTAACCCTATTAGCACCAAACCCTTTAAACAGTTCTAATGGAACACTGACTGTTGATGGTCCGTCTAGTAATCTTTCTGTTATTATATATGATTTCTCAGGAAGGTTTGTTTATAAGAATGATAATGTAAAAAACAAAGCAATCGATTTACATACGCTTTCTAGCGGCTCTTATTTTGTTAAGGTGTTTTCTGGTAGTAAAGCTGGTGGTCCAACAACAGAAACTACCCATAAGCTAATTATAAATTAACTTAGAAATAAAAAAATATAATTTTAAAAGAAAGGTTTGAGAAATTAATATTAATTTTTCAAACCTTTCTTTTAAAATACACTGCTCATTTTCAGAATTTTATATTTTTTTTGTTTTTATTAACAAAATTAACTATATTGCTGAATATCAATCATATAAAAACACACTCGAGGGCTTCACAAAAAAACAAAGTAAAAAGTAGTTATAGAAATTATTTAGGGGTAAATAATTGAGGGGAAATACAAACTATTTTAAAACCAGCCTTTAGTTCTATCTCAAGTTAACTTTATAATTAAAAGACATTACTTATTTTTTTCTTATAAATAAAGAAAAAGCAAGTGAGTAAATCGCCTATGGTTCGATTAAACTTTAGGTGGTCTATAGGCACAAATTCCGTTTAAAGTTAACAAATAATTCTATTCAAAAAGATACAATAAACATGTATACTTTTAATAACCATTATATCTACTTTAAGAAATTATTTGAAGTAAACAACTGAAAATAATCGTTGTACCATTGACTCTAAATTACAAATAAGTCTTTGGTTGTAATGACTATGTACTTTGCACATGATAAATACTTGATATCAAACAACCTTAGGTTAATTAACCTACAATTACAAAGATTAACGTTTCATATAAAATCAACAATATGTATCAAAATATCTTTATAAAATATCTTTGGAGCTTTAGTAAAAATAACTTTTTAAAAATCACAACAGTAACCATATCCTGCCCTGTAAAGGGTATGAAGCTCATGAAAAACTATAACCATACTTAACTCTTCTCCTTAACATATAAATAAAACTAAACAATAAAAATTAGGAAATCAATTAGTAAAATCGATTTGTGAATTTAAATGACACTATAAATAATTACTTGTTTACAAGGTAGAATAGCATTAACACAAAACTAAAAATACCTTCAAAAAAATTTGGTTTTACAGTATTTCTAAGTACAAACAAAACACATTAACTCATGAAAAAAATAATACTTTTAATTTTGCTAAGTACAATGATAACTGGACATACACAATCCTTATCAAAAACTGAAATCATATATGAATATAAAAGTAAAGTCATACTTAACAACGGAGAACAATATTCGATTCAATTAGACAAACCATATTACGATGTATCTGATCCGACCATTGAACTTTTTATGCAATCAGATGAACACCTATTAAGGTTAAATCGTGTTTTAACCCTAACCAATGAAGATAATCATATCGAACTTATTGAATGGGTTAAAGGAACTACAATAAAGTTCTATATATCCAGAAAAATTAGCGATGCTATTACCATAACAGGAAATTATTAAACAAATTCTAACATAACTCTAATAAACACTAGTTAAAATAGAGCATATACAGGAAAACTATATTCTGCTTTTTCGGTATCTGCTTTATTTTTTGAATATAACCTACTAGTTATTTATCATAAACTTAAAATATTGACAACAAAACCTTTATATACTTATGGTTTTACATTATTTTTGCATCGCAAACTCAAACATTATCTATGAAAAAAATAATACTTTTAATTCTGTTGTTTACCATAATGAATGGTCACGCCCAATCATTATCAAAAACAAGTATTATTTATGAACGTAAAAATCAAGTTGTATTAAATAATGGTAAGCAATATGAAATACTAGCAAATAAACCTTTCTACGAAGTTTCAGACTCAACAATACAACTATACAAAGAAGCCAATGGTCATGTATTAAGATTAAATCGTGTTTTAATCTTAAAAAATGAACAAGAAAACATTGAGCTTATAGAGTGGGTTAAAGAAGAGGTTATTAAATTATATATATCTCGTAAACTTAAAGATACTGCAGTTAATTATAAAAATTATTAAGGAGATTATATTCTTTTACCCTAGTTTATAGTTGATTGAGCTAATTTTAGAATCTGATTAAACTGTTCGCTTAAGGTAAGATTCGAATTATCTATTTTAATAGCGTCTTCCGCCTTTTGCAAAGGTGAATCTTTTCTTGTACTGTCTATGTGATCTCTATTTACGACATTCTTTAATACATCTTCATATGTAACATTATCACCTCTCTCTGTTAGTTCTATAAATCGACGTTCTGCCCTATCTTTGGCGGTTGCTGTCATAAAAAGTTTAAGTTCTGCATCAGGAAAAACTACAGTACCAATATCTCTACCATCCATTACAATTCCCCTATCCTTTCCCATTTCTTGTTGCTGCTCTACAAGTTTTCGTCTCACACTAGAAACAGCAGCAACTTTACTCACAAATTTAGAAACCGCTAAGGTTCTTATTTCTCGTTCTACATTTTCTCCATTCAGTAAAACTTCAGCTAATCCACTTTCATTATTAATTCTAAAATTTATGTTAATTTTTGGCAACTCCCCTTCTAAAGCTATTTCATCAAAATGAGATTCATCTATTAACCCTAAACGCATTGCATAAAGTGAAATTGCTCTATACATAGCACCAGTATCTACATATATATAACCTAATGCTCTGGCTAATTGTTTTGCAACAGTACTTTTTCCTGTTGAAGAATGCCCATCAATAGCTATTATAATCTTTTTCTTATCCAATTTCTGAGAAATAATATATTACAAAGTCCCAAAAATAAACCAAACTATTCTGAAATTATAGGTTTATCCAAAAAAATTATTTTCAATACAAAAGTCTCATTTTCATACTTTAATATTTAGCATTTATTATCATAAAATATAAAGTTTTGTCTTTGTTAAAAATTTCTAAAAAATACAATATATGAACCTTCAACTTGTTATTTACGCTTAACCCCCTGCATTATGAACATAAGTTACTTTATTATAAATCGCCATCTTATTAACCAAAGTAACATATTTTGATATGGGCTTTTTTGATTTCTTAAACCAAAAAATTGCCATAGACCTTGGCACTTCCAATACACTTATTATCCATAACGGAAAGATAATAATCGATAAACCTTCAATAATTACCATTCATCAAATTACAGGAAAAATAATTGCTGTAGGAAAGGAAGCAGGTATGATGCGAGGCAAAATCAACAAAAACATAAAAACAATTTACCCTTTTAATAATGGAGTAATATCAAATTTTGATGCTGCCGAAAAAATGCTAAAAACATTTATAAAGAAGTTCCCCACTTTAAACTCGGCTATTTTTTCTACGTCATACAACATGATTATCTCAATACCATGTGCTAGCACCGAAGTTGAAATGCGAGCTGTACAAGAATCTGCAAGAAGACTTAATGCAAAGCAAATATTTCTGATTCCAGAACCCATAGCAGCAGCATTAGGTAGCGGTATCGATGTATTAGAACCCAAAGGAAATATGGTTGTTGATATTGGGGGTGGTACCACAGAAATAGCTGTTATTTCGCTCGGAAGAATAATAAGTGGACAATCTGTTAAAGTAGCTGGCAATGTATTTAATGAAGATATTATTCAATATGTTCGTGAATCTCGCAATTTACATATAGGCGAATCCATGGCCGAAAAAATTAAAATCAAAATTGGTGCAGCAATGGATAATTTAAGTACTCCTCCTCTACCAATTAATGCAGAAGGAAGAGATATGTTGACAGGTAAACCTAAACAAATTAAATTATCACACAAGGAGGTTAGAAAAAGCATTGACACTTCAATAATGCAAATTGAAAATGCAATTATTGAAACCCTATCTGAAATTCCACCTGAAATTTCTTCAGATATATATAGTACTGGAATTTTACTAACAGGAGGTGGATCCATGCTTAGAGGTCTTGACGAACGCTTATCTAAAGTCACTGAACTCCCTGTTCATCTTGGTGACCACCCTTTAAAAGCTGTAGTAAAAGGAAGTAGTAAAGTTTTAAAAAACCTTGACTTGTACAAAAGCGTACTTGTAAAAAAGAAATAAAAAAAGGTGTTTGGTAAACCAAACACCTTTTTTCTTTTATTAATTGTATGTAATTACAGCTTCTTAGCGTTAGCTACTTTTGTATTTGTAATTGCCAATTTAAGTACGTCTCTCATATCTTTTACATAGTGAAATTTTAACCCTTTTACATATTCTGGTTTTATCTCATCAATGTCACGCTTATTATCCTCACAAAGTAAGATTTCTTTTATATGCGCTCTCTTTGCAGCCAAAATTTTCTCTTTAATCCCACCAACAGGTAATACTTTTCCTCTTAATGTAATTTCGCCAGTCATTGCTAGCCCTTTCTTAACCTTACGCTGCGTAAACAATGATACTAAAGAAGTTAACATTGTTACACCGGCACTAGGTCCATCTTTAGGAGTAGCACCTTCTGGCACGTGAATATGTACATTATAGCTGTCAAAAATCTCTGGATTTATTTTTAATTCCTCTGCATTTGCTTTGATATACTCCATAGCAATCGTAGCAGACTCTTTCATTACCTTACCTAGGTTTCCTGTAATACTCAAGGTACCTTTACCTTTAGAAAGAATCGATTCTATAAACAATATATCTCCTCCAACACTAGTCCAAGCCAAACCTGTAACAACTCCAGCAACATCATTATTTTCATACTTATCACGTTCTAACTTTGGCGCTCCTAATACTTCGACAATATCCTCATTACTAATCTTAACATTATACTCTTCCTCCATTGCGATATTCTTGGCTACGTAACGAACAACTTTTGCTATTTGTTTTTCTAAACCACGTACTCCAGACTCTCTTGTATAGCCTTCAACAATTTTTTCTAATTGGGTTTTTCCTAATTTGATATGGGACTTATCCAATCCGTGTTCTTTTAATTGTTTTGGTAACAAATGCTGTTTAGCTATTTCTATCTTTTCTTCAATAGTATAACCCGTAACATTAATAATTTCCATTCTATCTCGAAGAGCAGGCTGGATACTTGCCATATTATTAGAAGTAGCAATGAACATAACTTTGGATAAATCAAACCCCATTTCTAGGAAATTATCATGAAATTCTGAATTTTGTTCTGGGTCCAAAACTTCTAATAAAGCAGATGAAGGATCTCCTTGGCTTCCTATAGATAATTTATCTATCTCGTCTAATACAAATACTGGATTACTTGTTCCTGCCTTTTTAAGACTTTGTATAATTCGTCCTGGCATTGCTCCGATATAAGTTTTTCTATGTCCTCTTATCTCTGCCTCATCTCTTAATCCACCCAAAGATATCCTTACATATTCTCTTCCCAAAGCTTCTGCTACCGATTTCCCTAGTGATGTTTTTCCAACTCCCGGAGGCCCATATAGACATAAAATAGGAGATTTCATATCATTTCGCAGTTTTAATACTGCTAAGTACTCTATAATACGACGCTTTACTTCGTCTAGCCCATAATGGTCTCTATCTAGTACTTTCATAGCACGTTTAAGATCAAACTTATCTGTACTAAACTCGTTCCATGGTAAATCCAGAAAAAGGTCTAAATAATTACGTTGTATTGAGTATTCTGCCACTTGAGGGTTCATACGCTGCATTTTGGCAAGTTCTTTTTCAAAATGCTTTTTTACCTTATCATCCCATTTCTTTTCTTTACCTCGTAAACGCATTTCTTCTAACTCATCTTCATGAGAAACTCCTCCAAGCTCTTCTTGAATTGTTTTCATTTGTTGATGAAGAAAATATTCACGTTGTTGTTGGCTCATATCATGCTGAACCTTACTTTGTATAACATTTTTAAGCTCCAATTTCTGAAACTCAACATTCATATACTTTAAGGTAGAAAGTGCCCTCTTTTGAAGATCATTTATCTCTAATAAGTTTTGCTTTTCTTCTACAGGAAGATTTAAGTTCGATGAAACAAAATTGATAAGAAAAGAGTTGCTTTCAATATTTTTAATTGCAAAAGACGCTTCTGAAGGAATTGCAGGGCTTTCTTTTATAATTTCTAGAGCAAGTTCTTTTATAGAATCAATAATTGCACTAAACTCTTTATTTTCTTTAGCCGGCCTAGCTTCAGGAACCTCTCTAACTTTAGCTTTCAAATAAGGTAATTCCTGTACTACTTCATCAATATGAAATCTTTTCTTTCCTTGTAGGATAACTGTAGTATTACCATCAGGCATTTTAAGAACTCGAAGAATACGGGCAACTACTCCTACCCGATTGATATCTTTTAATGAAGGTGCTTCTACTCCTTCTTCTTTTTGAGAAACTACACCTATGGTTTTACTTCCATTATTCGCTTCATTAAGAAGTTTTATAGAAGTATCTCTTCCTGCTGTAATAGGGATAACTACTCCAGGAAACAATACTGTATTTCGTAATGGTAGGATTGGTAATATCTCTGGTAAATCTTCTTTGTCTATTTCTTCTTCATCTTCTGGCGTCATTAATGGTATTAATTCGGCGTCCTCATCTATTCCCTGAAATGACAAACTGTCAAGTGTCGTAAATTTGGTTTTAGTCATATGTATATATAAAGTCATTTTGTCATTACAACAAAACACTATTCTTTTTTTTAAATTACTGAGTCTAAATAAAATCAACAAAAACCCTACAAAAACAAGGGTTCTTGTATAAATCTACATTTAAACATTCAATTGTTATGCCATAAGTTTTAGAAAAAAAAATTAAAAAACTGTAACAAAACAAATCAATGGATATCTTTATGTAAAAGTAAATTAATTTTTTGGCACTAACCCAACTAAATACCGAGCAACTCATTGCAAAATGTAGAGAGCATAATCAAAATGCTCAACTAGAAATATATAATCGCTATTATAAGGCCATGTACAATACATCATTAAGAATAATAAAAGATACAGGTGAAGCAGAAGACATTATGCAAGAGGCATTCTTGACGGCTTTTACAAAATTATCCATGCTTGAAGATAGCTCAATGTTTGGAGCCTGGTTAAAGAGAATAGTTATAAACGCAAGTTTAACAGCCTCTAGAAAAAAAGTCGCAAATCGCGAAGTTGAATTAGAAAAGGTCGAACATGTTCTTACAGATACTATTGAAATTTCTGAAAGAGATATTACTTCTAGTAAGGTAAACACAGTACTAAGCACACTAACTCAATTAAAAGATAGTTATAGCACTGCATTATCACTTCATCTTATAGAAGGTTATGATTATGAAGAGATCTGTGAAATAATGAATATTTCGTATTCGAACTGTCGAACACTTATGTCACGAGCAAAAGAAAGTTTACGAAAAAAATTACAAGTTGTATGAAGAACAATGAAATTGAACGCTTATTTGAGCATATGCAGGATAAATTAGATATATATGAACCCTCTGTTAATCACCAAGATCGTTTTTTGGAAAAACTACAACAGCAAAATAAAGTTGTAACACTGCATCCCAAAAAAAATACTTGGTATCGACAAATAGCTATAGCTGCCTCGATCGCCATATTGCTAGGAGTAGTATCATTTACATATCTAATTAACCCTACAGAAGAGGTTGATTTGGCAAACATTTCTCCTCAAATGGAAGAAACACAAAGCTTCTTTGCCTCTGCTATTCAAGTTCAATTAGAGGAAATAAATAAAGTTTCCTCACCAGAAACTGATGTATTAGTTGCCGATGCAATGAATCAATTAGAAAAACTAGAAGCCGATTATATTGCTCTAAAAAAAGATCTTTTTCATAGCGGAAATGATAAACGCGTAATCAGTGCTATGATTAAGAATTTTCAGAAACGTGCAAACCTCTTAGAAGAAGTGCTTCAAAAAATGAATACCATTAACAATTTTAAATTACACAAAAATGAAAACCATATACTATAATATATTAATCCTTATGCTCATTCCTGCCTTATCCATTGCTCATAATGGAGAGTTAAAAGGAAAATACACCAAGGAAAAAACAATGAAAAAAGAGTTTCAAGTCAACTCAAATGCTTTACTAAAAATCAGTAATGATTATGGAAACCTTGATATAACATCATGGAATGAAAACCGTGTTGTGATAGAAGTCTCAATCAAAGTTAGTGGAAATAATGAAGAAAAAGTAATCAAGAAATTAGAAGCTATTAATGTGGATTTTAGTTCTTCATCAGATTTAGTAAGTGCTAGAACGACTTTTAACAAAAACAATAGCTCTTGGTGGGATAAATGGACCAATGGCTGGAATAACAACATCAATATGAAGATTAATTACACCGTAAAGGTTCCTATTACTAACAGTGTAGATCTTAATAATGATTACGGAAATATTACTCTCGACAAAATAGAAGGAAATTCAAAAATCAACTGTGATTACGGTCAAATAATACTTGGTGAGTTATTAGGCGAAAATAACTATATCAATATAGACTATACCAATAATAGTTCTATCAATTATATAAAGAATGGAACAATAAATGCTGATTACTCGGATTTTGAAGTAACCAAAAGCAATCGAATTGACCTTAACGCAGACTATACTCAATCTAGATTTAAATCTATCGAAAATCTAAATTACAATTGCGATTATGGTGGAATTCATATAGAAAATGGCGGTAATGTTGTTGGAGACTCTGATTACTTAAATACCAAAATCAAAAATATTAGTAACGAGTTAATTATTAATTCTGATTATGGATCAATAGATATTCAAAACTTAGATCCCTCATTTAAAAACGTAACGATCAAAACAGATTATACTGGGGTACGTATTGGATATAAAGAAACTTGTAACTTTGATATAAGCCTTAAAACATCTTATGGAGGTATTAAGGTTGATGAATCTATTGAAGTAAACAAAAAATACGTTAAAGATTCTAAAAAAGAATACCAAGGATATTATGGGACTAAAAATAGCGGTAATTCAATCACAATATTATCCAGTTATGGTGGAATCAAATTATCTAAAAATTAATACTACAATGAATAAATCAATCAACAAAATGAAGACAGTAATGTTAATCTTAGGGATAACCCTATGCAGTATTCCCTCTTTATCAGCACAATGGGGAGGTGGAAAGAAAATTAAAGGTGATGGTAATACTGTTACAAAAAGTAGAGAAACCTCTGATTATGATCAAATAAAAGTAAAGGGAAGTCTGGATGTCTCTCTGGTAGCTGGTACTGAAGGTAAAATAAGTATTAAAGGAGAAAGTAACCTTATTCCCTACATCAAAACAGAAGTTGAAAATGATATCCTTAAAGTGTATGTAAAAAAAGGATATTATTTAAAACCATCTTATGGTTATAAATTAATCATTACAGTTCCTTTTAAAGATATTAGTCAAGTTACTTTATCTGGATCTGGTGATGTTTACGGATCAGATACAATCAAGGCTTCTGATTTTAAAACAGGAATATCCGGATCTGGTGATGTGCAATTAGTCGTTGATGCTAAAAATGTATATGGTCAAGTATCAGGAAGTGGTGATCTTGTATTAAAAGGAAACGCAGATAGCTTTACAGGAAGTGTTTCTGGATCTGGTGACCTTTCTGCATATAACCTAAAAGCAAAAAATGTAACCGCAAAAGTAGCGGGTTCTGGAGATGTTGAAGTAACGGCTACTTCTATGTTAAAAGCTCGTGTATCTGGCTCTGGAGATATTTTCTACAAAGGAAACCCTGAAAAAGAAGATAAAAAAGTATCTGGTTCGGGTGATATTACTAAGAGATAGTATTTCATTTAATATATAAAACAAGAAACGCTAAGGTAATTAATTACCTTAGCGTTTCTTGTTTTACAGCACATCCCATTTTGAGTATTTCATAAGATCTATGTTTTTAAAATTTAAATGGCCTTACATCAAAAAAACCTTATAAAAACAAAAACTTATAACAAGTAATTAATTAAATTTTACATTTTTTACATTATATTATGACCTCATTACAATATCATCTCTATTTGATGGTTATAGTCTTGCTTTAAACGCAACATTGTACATGATATTCACCCCAAAACTAAACTGTATTGCAATTTTTTAAGAAAAAGGAAATTCCACTAAAGGAATTCATACCGCAAGGCTATGTAGATATTCACTCACATCTAATACCTGCCATTGATGATGGTGTTAAAACCGCTTACCAGTCGGCTTATATTTTGGAGCGATTTGAGAGCTTTGGGATGAAAAAGGTAATCACCACACCTCACATAATTAATGATGTTTGGCCAAATACATCAAATACAATATTAGAAAAATATAAAGACCTTAAAGACACCATTACATCTTTAGGTATTAAAAATATTGAAACGCATGTTAGCGCAGAATATATGATGGATGATCTATTCTTTCAGAGGCTTAAGAATAAAGATATCTTACCATTATCAAAAAATTATATTTTGGTCGAAATGTCTACTTTTAATGCACCGATCAATCTTAATGAAATTTTATTTGAAATAAAATTAGAAGGATACACTCCTATACTTGCTCATCCTGAACGTTATACTTTTTATCAAAATGATTTAAAAAAATTCGATGAATTAAAAGAATCAGGCTTTTTATTTCAACTGAATCTCTTATCCCTATCAGGATACTACGGAGACGAGGTTAAGTCTTTTTCGAAAAAATTAGTAAATCATGAGTATATAGATTTTACAGGTACAGATATTCATAACTACCATCAACTAGAGGTGTTAGAAAAAGGAATAGATCCAAAAATTGCAAAGAAAGTCTCTAATTTAATGGAAAACAACGCTATTTTCTCTTAATCGGATTGACCTTTTTTCCATATCCATATCCATAGTTATACCCGGTTTTAGTATCTGCCGCATTTAACAATACTGCAATATTAGGCAAACGCTTTTCTTGGTATAAATTTTCAGGAACCTGAAGAACTCTTTTATCTGAGTAGTTCTCTCTAACAATATAAATACTTAAATCACCAAACTTTGCCAACAACAGTGTATCTGTTACCAAACTTACTGGTGCCGTATCTACAATGATATAGTCATACTTTTCTTCTAGGAAATCAAACATTTCAGCAACACGATCATGCATTAATAATTCTGCAGGATTAGGCGGTATTGCACCAGATGGAATAATATCAAAAGATACTTCTTCCTTATCCTTATATATAATATCTTCAGGCTTTAGCTCATTATTCATAATGAAATTCGTTAGCCCTTTAGACTCTTTTCCATTTGGTAGATCTAAGAACTTATGAAATTTAGGATCTCTTAAATCTGTTCCTAGATACGCTACCGATTTACCCGATATTGCCAATGTTTTTGCTAAATTCGAAGAGACAAGTGTCTTTCCCTCTCCAGAGATTGTAGAAGTAACAAAAACTACTCTACCTTTAGTTTTATTACTTCTTGCCATTAAGAAGTCCAAGTTGGTTCTTAAAATCCTAAACGCTTCTGCAATTCCTGATCGATCATTTTGAGAGATCATTATTCTTTTCTTAGACTTCTTAACTTTTGGTATGGTACCAATTATAGGCATGCTAAGTATTTTTTCTATCTCTTCTCTAGACCTTACCTTTACATTCAATAGTTGAGATACATAGATTACCACAAATGGTAACATGAAACCAAAAAATATAGCCCCCATATATATCATCTTTTTATTAGGAGATACAGGATATGCTCCTAACGTAGATGCCTTATCAATTACTCTAGTATTAGAAAGTGTTATATGACTAGCTATTTCGGCCTCTTCTCTTTTTTGCAATAAATACAGATATAATTGCTCTTTTATTGTTTGTTCTCGTTCTATAACCCTAAGGTCTTTTTCTCTTATAGGAGCACTATAAAGTTTTCCACTAAAATACTGATCTTGAGTCTTCAGGCTTTTTAATCGTATATTTATAGAGCTTCTTAGACTATTCAAACTTCCTAATAAAACTTGACGCAATCCATCAATTTGCTGATCTATATTAACCACAACAGGGTTTTGTTCACTAGAAGTTTTTAGCAAACGTTTTCTCTGAAGTATTAAGTTATTATATCTTGATACGGTTGAGGTAATGGTAACATCTTCGAATCCTAAATTTGCAGGTATCAGATCGTACTTACCATCTTGACTAAGAACGAATCTTCTCATAGAGTCTATAAGATTCAACTGTGTATTTAATCCAGACGTTTCTTGAACATTTCTTGTATCCAAATTAGATAGCTGTTGAGCTTGAGCACCAATATCCGTAGTTAAACCATGCTTAGAAAGATAGCCTGCGGCCTCATCATCTACTTCAGTTAAGTCTCCAGAAATTAATTTTAACCGATCATTGATAAAATTTGCAGTTCTAGCAGAAGCTTGTTTTTTATCCTCTATAGTAGCTTTACTATATTCTTCTACTAAATCATTAATTATATCCTTTGCCTTTTCTTTAACAGGATCATTAAGCGACAACCTAACAATCGATGAACTTTTAAGAGGAGAAATTGAAACAGCTGATCTATACGCATCTGCTACTAGTCTAACAGGTGTTATTCTTATTTTAACAATCTGACCAATATTATTTTCAATTTTCTCAACACTTGGGGTTATAACTATATCCCCAACATTTTCATCTTTAACCGTTTTTCCGAAGGAATGAGTACTTTGTTTTTTCTTATTTCCATCTAAAAAAGAAAATGTTGTCTTTGAGTCAATTCTAACATTAAAAACTTTTGATTTTGTCTTTACTACAGAATCATGAGATAAAAAATTAATCTCAACCAATGATTTTGGGTAATTCTCAAGTTCTAAGATTCTACCTTCACTAAAATACTGAACGTTTAGCTTTAGATTATTTACAACATTAGTAAAGAGTGTTCTTGATTTAAGAATTTGAATTTCATTTTCATTTTTACTTTCGACTTCTGATACTAATCCTAAATCTTTGAATGCTGCAAGTTCTGGAGCGCTGACATTATCTTCTTGTGCTATCATAATTGTCGATGACACGCCGTATTGAGGAATAGTATACCTTACCTTTAAGAATGCAAGAGTACCAAAAATTACAACACATATGACAAACCAGTACCAATTTCTTAAGTAAACTGCGATCTGATCTCTTAGATTAAAACTAAATCCTGTAGAACCATCAAATGCATTATTAGACTGTGATGAATTATTTGAAATCATGGGCTATTTTATCTTATGAGCAAGGTAATAATGGATAAAGTTACCCCAATAATACTTATAACAACATTAAGTGTATTACTACGAGCTTTTGATTCTTTTATTCTGAATTCATTAGGCTCAACATAAAGAACATCATTTTGAGCTAAATAATAAACAGGAGAATCAAAAACAGTTTTAGACGTAAGATCAACACGATGATACGTGTTTACTCCGTCATTTTCTCTTATTATCATAACATTTTCTCTACGCCCTTTTATGGTCATATCCCCTGCTAATCCTAATGCTTCTATAATAGTAATTCTCTCGTTTGGAATTGTAAATGATCCCGGCCTAGCTACTTCTCCCATTACGGTAATCTTAAAATTCTTAAGTCTTACACTCACAATAGGATCATTTATATATATTTTAAGCTTTTCTTTTACTAATTCTTTAACTTGCACTCGTGTAAGTCCAGCAATTTTCAATCTGCCCAGTACAGGAAACTCAATCTCTCCTACTTCATCAATAAGGTAAGTAGGTTCTGCGCCTCCTCCTCCAGTTGCACCACCTTCTCCAGAAGCACTAATAGAAGACCCTTGCATCAAATTAAATGGTCTTGCTGCATCCATATCAGATGCAGATACCATAATACTAACAATATCATCGACTTTAAAAACAGGTGTAAATGTACTCGCTGATGGAATCTTTTCTAAATTTTCAGAGTTTTGAAAATAAACTACATCTTTTGGTGTTTTACATGAAAAAAAACCAACGAATATCAAACAAAAAAACAAGAATTTTAATTGCATATTATTAATACTTTTAAGTAACCCCGTTATATTAAGACAAAAATATAACTTTATTTAGTTTAGCAATGGAAATTTACTCTATCTATTTATTGTTTTTTTCATAGGTTCGAGGAAGAGATTGCTATTCATAGCAAATGAACCTATATTCGTGTAGTTAACGCGAATATAAAAATCAAATATTTACTTTTTTGTCTTACAAAATTCAAATTTGCATCTTTTAATGCTTAAACAAGAATTTTTCTATTCCCTTGAGTATTCCCTTTTACTACTTTAACCACTCCTTTATTCATTTTATCAATACTCTCAAAAGTAGAGTTATTCGAAATGAATTCTGGAACAATTTCTTTTAATTTACCTACAATCTGATGATCTTGATTTAATAGATTCATGATACAAAGATCATCTATTTTATCCATGATCATTTCACAGTCATCATCATTAAACTTGCTAATCATTATCTTTTTATGATAAGTAGGTAATGTGTTCTCTGTATCTGCAAGTAATTCTTCGTATAACTTCTCTCCTGGTCTTAAACCAGAGATTTCTATATCAATATCCTCTGGGTATCTTAAACCCGATAGTCTTATCATCTTTTTGGCAAGGTCAAAAATCTTAACAGACTCTCCCATATCGAAAATAAATATCTCACCTCCATTACCCATTGTTCCTGCTTCAATCACTAACTGCGATGCTTCAGGAATGGTCATAAAGAAACGTGTTACATCCTTATGGGTTACTGTTAAAGGTCCTCCTTTTTGAATTTGCTTTTTAAATAAAGGAATTACCGAACCGTTAGATCCTAATACATTTCCAAATCTGGTGGTAATAAATTTAGTCTTACTAGTCCTATGCAAACATTTGATATACATTTCTGCAACCCTTTTGGTCGCTCCCATTACATTGGTTGGGTTAACCGCCTTATCTGTAGACACAAAAACAAACTTATCTACACCAAATTGAGAGGATAAATCTGCCAATTTTCTAGTACCTAAAACATTAATTTTAATAGCCTCACAAGGATTACTTTCCATTAAAGGGACATGCTTATAAGCAGCAGCATGAAAAACCATATTCGGTCTATGCTTCTGAAAAATAGTCTCAACTCTTTGATGATCTCGAATATCTGCAACAATTGGCGTAAAGTTAGAAACTCCTTTACTTAATAATTCCTGTTGTAAATCGTATAATGGAGACTCGGCTTGATCAACCAGAACCAGATGTTTATAATTATAAAATGATGCTTGTCTTACTATTTCACTACCAATAGATCCAGCAGCACCCGTAATCATTACAACTTTACCTTCTAGTTCTTTTTTAATATTTTGATTCTCCATTGATATAGGAGCTCTATCCAATAAATCTTCTATTTGAATCTCCTTAATTTGAGAAACTTTCAGTTTACCGTCAATCCAATCATTAACTGCAGGGATAATTTTTACGGCAACAGGAAGCTTAAGTAATTCGTCTGAAATTTCTGATAATCTTTTCTTGCTAATATGAGGAATAGAAACAATAATTTCTTTAATACTATGTTTTTCTATAAAATCCTTATTTATCTTACTTGAAGGATATACCCTTGTTCCGTTTATAGTTTTATCTGTTTTTTGAGAATTATCATCAATAAAACCAAAAACTGATAAAGACCTATTAGAATCGTTTGTAATTGCCGCTTGTGTAATCAATCCAGAATCACCAGCTCCATAAATTAAGATTCTAGAATTTTTACCAATTTTGGACTTTACATAGTAATAACAATACTTAAAAACTAAACGACTGGTAGTTAACGTTATTATATTAAGTAAATAATGGATACAAATAATTGAGACAGGAATATTTAATAACTCTGGTAATAGTTCTAACCTACTAGAAGCCATTAAAAATCCAGTGAGTGCAATTAAAATGGTCACAGCCAAAAATAAATTATAAGCATCCTTCATACCAGTATGCCTTACTACTCCTTTGTGCGAGCCAATTACTAAAAAACTAAGCGTTGCAATAGCAGTAATAATTGGTAACTGATACAATAAATTAGTGGTTTCAGAATTTAACGTAATTCCGAATCGCACTACATAAGCCAAAAAGAAGTTGAAAATGGTAATTAAAACATCAATAGTTAATACTACCCATTTTGACGCATGCTTATGTGAATTATTAATTAAAAAGTCTTTTATCATCTTAATACATTTTTAATTACCGAAACAATTCTAAATAAATCTTCTTCTTCAAGGTTTGATCCGCTAGGTAAACAGAGTCCTCTATCAAAAAGATCATCAGACACCCCATTGAGGTAAGCATCACAATCAGCAAAAACTGCCTGTTGGTGCATGGGTTTCCATAAAGGTCTTGATTCTATATTTTCCTCTTCAAGTGATAATCGTATTACTTCTCTTAATTTATATGATGTTGTTTCTATACAGGTTAGCCACCTATTAGAATAATATCCAGATGGTTCTTCTAAAAATTTAATTTCGGATGAATCTTCCAGGTATTTTTTATAAAATTCAAAATTTCTTCTTCTATTATTAACATGCTTATCAAGAACTTCCATCTGCCCTCTACCAATACCCGCAGTTATATTACTCATTCTATAATTATAGCCTATTTCAGAGTGTTCATAATGCGGTGCGGCATCTCTTGATTGAGTTGCCCAAAAAATTGATTTACTTTTATGTTCCTTCTTTTTTGAAATTAAAGCTCCTCCCCCAGACGTGGTAATAATTTTATTTCCGTTAAACGATAGAATAGCTATATCGCCAAATGTCCCACAATTAATACCTTGATAATTGCTTCCTAATGCTTCTGCACTATCTTCAAGAACTGGTATTTTGTATGTAGTTGCGATTTTGTGAATTGCCTCGATGTTATATGGCATACCATATAAATGAACAGCAACAATAGCTTTTGGTTTTTTCCCTTTTTCAATTTTGTCCTGAATAGCTTTTTCTAATTGAACTGGACAAATATTCCATGTTTCCCTTTCGCTGTCTACAAAGACAGGTTTAGCCCCTAGATAAACAATTGGATTTGCTGACGCAGCAAATGTCATACTTTGACATAAAACTTCATCTCCAGAAGTTACACCTAATAGTTTTAAACCTAAATGTAATGCTGCAGTTCCCGAACTTAATGCTGCGGCATAGACATCGTTTCCTAAATACTCTTGAATATCATCCTCGAACCCATTAACATTAGGTCCCAATGGAGCCACCCAATTGGTATCAAAGGCTTCTTTCACAAATTTTTGCTCTGTTCCCCCCATGTGTGGTGAAGAAAGCCATATTTTCTTTGAATCAATTATATTCATATTTTCCCATTAATAATGAACAATAACTTATACCCAATCATAAACTATTATATCTAACAATTCATGATCAATTCTTTTAATGACGATCTAACAAAATGCTGGAAGAAGGGGGTAGACTTCCTAATATTTTTGAGTATACAGTTATACGTATTCCCAATAGCTAAAATAGTATAGTTAAAGCAATTATCTATTTAAAATTTCACTTTTTAGACAGAATACTAAAATAAACGTCGAAGTACCATAATTAGTGTAAATATCCCCATTTTCTACGGAAAACCCGTAAGAAAAATAGCATACCTCTTGTAATTAAGTACTTGTAAAAAAAAAGTAAAATCCTCCAATCAACCTAATTATAGCTCACTTTAGCTTAAGAAAAAAAACGTCTCCTTAACAATACATAAAATATTATTTCACTTCAATTACATCATTTAATCACGACAAATATACTCCAATAACTTATCATATTTATGGGAAAACACCTTTTTATTATAGGGTGAATTTCCCCTTATTAATTTTGAGAATTTTATATTTACTTGTAATTTTTCATGCAAATTCGACACTCTTTTATGATTTCTTAAAATAATTTCACAAAAACTTGTTTGATCAAATTAATTACTTAAAATTTACCACTTAAAACAGGCATAAATTTGAACAATAAAATTATGCTGATTTTTCCTTTAAGCACTATATTTGGTTATACATGATATTTAACTCGTTCGACTTTTTTATATTCCTACCTATAGTATTTGTAATCTATTGGTTTATTTTTAATAAAAAAACTCAAACTCAAAACGCTTTTATTCTTGTTGCTAGTTATATATTCTATGGACTTTGGGACTGGAGGTTTCTTTTTTTAATTTTGGCAAGTACCATTGTTGATTTTTATATTGGCCAAGCCATTTACAATAATACGCTTAAAAAAAAGAGAAAAGCTTATTTATGGATTAGTGTAGTATTCAATATTGGGCTTTTGGGCTTTTTTAAATATTACAACTTTTTTATTGAATCTTGGGTAGACTTTATTTCTATGACAGGATATGAAATCAGTAATACATGGACTCTTAAAATAATCCTACCTGTCGGGATATCTTTTTACACTTTTCAAACCATGTCATATTCTTTAGACATTTATTATAAAAGACTAACTCCTACCAAAAACTTTCTATCGTTTGCCACCTTTGTGAGTTTTTTTCCACAATTAGTTGCTGGTCCTATAGAAAGAGCCTCCAACCTGTTAACTCAAATAACTAGCAAAAGAAATTTTAAGTACCAACAATGCACAGAAGGTTTAAAATTAATACTTTGGGGCTTATTTAAGAAAATAGTAATTGCAGATTCAATTGCTCCAATTGTAGATGATATTTTTATGAATTACAATGAGTATTCTGCTTCTACATTAATCCTAGGAGTATCGCTTTTTAGTTTTCAAGTATATGGCGACTTTAGTGGATATTCTGATATTGCAATTGGTACTGCCAAATTATTCGGAATTGAATTAATGTCAAACTTCAAATTTCCTATCTTTTCTAGAAATGTTGCAGAGTACTGGCAAAGATGGCATGTCTCTTTATCAACCTGGTTTAGGCACTATGTATACATACCTCTTGGAGGAAGTAGAGTAAGTAAGCTTAAATCAGTAAGAAATATTATCATTATTTTTTTAATAAGTGGTTTTTGGCACGGTGCTAACTGGACTTTTATAGCATGGGGAGCTATTCATGCTTTACTTTTTATACCTGTATTTTTAATGGGGAGAAATCGAATTTACATGAACACTGTTGTAGCAGAAAATAGTTGGCTACCTTCAATAAAAGAATTCGCTCAAATTACTCTTACCTTTATTCTTGTTACATTTTCTAGAGTATTTTTTAGATCTCAATCTATTACAGATGCATTTGGTTTTCTCGAGCAAATGTATACCCATTTTACTTTTGAGATATACCAACACCCACAAGGCTATCGTATGATTGATTATTTTGTTTTAATAGGGTGTTTTGTTGTTTATGAATTTAGAATAAGAAGAGATGAGCGCTCTCCTTTTAAATTTAAATCAAAAATTGTACGTTTTATTGCCTATGCTCTTGTAATTTTGGGAATGCTTCTATTCTTTGATGACAGTATCGACAGATCATTTATATATTTTCAATTTTAACTGGTAGAAAAGTTACTCATTTTGAAAACTAAAGCCGATGAAAAAATTAATTCTTAAAAGCACATTATATATATTCTTAATAGTAATGGTACTAGAAGGAATAGTTCGTGTATTTCATTTAGGAAAGGATACCCCTACTCGGTTTCTTGATCCGCAAAAAGTTGAAAAATGGAAACCCAATCAAAACGGTTACTCTGTAACCGGAAATCGAAGACAAAATTTCTCAGAATACCATATTAATTCTTCTGGTTACAATTCTTATCGAGAATTTACACCGACTTATGACAAAACCGAAATTGCATTGGTTGGAGATTCATTCATAGAAGGGTTTCATCAAGACTATTACAATTCTATTGGTAAGAAAATGGAAAACCTTTTACCACAGGTCGAAGTATATGAATACGGATATGCAGGATACGATTTTGCAGACCAATTACACCTAATACATTCTTACAAAAAAGAATTCGACGCCATTGATCATGTTATCTTAGGAATTAAGTTCTCTAATGACCTTACTCGAAACACATATCAAGTTGTTACCGGCCGATTAAACCTTGAGTCCCCTATCAACAAAATGCTTAAAAAAAGTAAGCTTTTGGTGTATTGCAAAAGTATTGGAGTATTAGATCCTCCACAAGAGTTTGTACATCGTTTAATAAATACTCTAAAAAGAAAAAAGAAACCTGCCCCAATACATACAAATGAAGCACTTAAATTAAAGCAAGAGAAAGAAAAGGAGTATTTAGCAAATTTCAAAAGCTTGATTAACAAATATGGGTACGACAAAAGGCGTTTTACGCTTTTATTAGACTCTAGAATTACAAGCCCTATTTTCCTTTCATATTTAAAGCAAAATGATTTTAGTTTTATTGATTTTGCCCCTGCCTTTGAAGCAAGCAAAAAACCAACTACATTAATATACGACAGACACTGGAATAACCAAGGAAGGAGTCTCATCGCCAATGCAATCAATAACTATCTGGTTAATATTGATTTAAACAGAAATAAATTAAAACTGCCAAAAGACTAACAAATAACATACTTCATCCTAGACAAACGAACAACTACCTACAAATTATTTTTTGCATTTTTGATGAACCTAAAATTAGAAATGTATTTTCCTCTTTAGGCACCTTTACAACTTTAACTTTTGAAACATTTTCTATAGCCATATACAAAAAATCGTATACCATTTTTCGTAAGAAATTATACTTAGAATCATTATAATCAATAACAGGATAATTTTCACTATACTCTTCTAAAGCAGCAATAGGCAATGCCGTCAAAGAAATATCAGTTTTAGTATTACCTAGATTTTGTTTTTTTCTGGCTTTATACTTCTTATACCTAACATAAGTCTTTTTAAACACAAACTCCTTAAGGCTTACCTTTAAATACTCAATAGTACCTTTTGTAAACCCAAGAAAAGATCCTTTAGGATAAATAACATGATGTTCAAAATTATAGATATGATTACACCACTCACGCTTATAACTAAGGTCTCCCATTCCCATTTCGTAAGATTTATGCTCGTTTAGAATACACCAATCTAATTTTTTATAAATTTCGATACTTCCTAAACTAAACTTTCTAAAATCAATATCATATGAAGAAATGGCACTAAAAAGTCGTTCTTTAAAATGATGATTAAGTGATACTACTATTGGCTTATCCTTATCATAAATAACAAATAAAGATGCCCGCTTCTCATTAATCAAATCAAAGTACATTTTCACATAATGATCCCATCGCAAAAGGCTTTGACTAGTATCATTACGTTCTTCAAACCTTTTTACCAACATCTTATGCAAACAATCCATAAGAAAAGAATATTCCTCTTTTTTAATTTCGCCATAAAATGTTTTGTACGATATATCAAAACATGTTTCTAATCGTTTTACCCGCCTTCGAATGGCCTTAGCATTACTCCTAAATCGATGTTTGACATATGCGTCTGCATTTACAAAATCTTCCAAAAAAATAGCATATCCCTTGAAAAACTGCTCAACTTTTCTAACAACAACTTTATCAGTAGAAAGCTCTGGCTTGAGATAATCTGGAATAAAAAACACAGAAAAAATTGAGTCTTTATTTTCTGCACTACCTATATTATAGTTAGGGTTCTCTAAATACTCTCCACCGTTTAAATTTATTTTTGGAAAAATATGAGGTATAGAATTTTTTTCAAAAAGCTCAAAAAAGTAATCTATATTAATCTTTTTCATTCTTAACATCTATAATATGGAAAAAAGTAATCTTTAAGATTCTCTTTATGTACTTGAGAATACTCTGGACAGGCAGCGTAACATAATTCATCATATACAGATTCATTTACAATTTTTCTTCCCGTATAGAAAACCACATCTTCATCTTTTGGAAAAAGAGACTTCTTGTTCTTATACAAACCATCACCATCTTTCATTCCGCCACCAAGAACATAATATTTAACTCCTTTTTGAATCGCCCACTCTATAATCTTTACCCTTAAAAAGTCATTAGGCCTGTAACTAAAATACTCTGCATTAGTACCTCCTAAAAAGGCAAAAAGTGTATTCTGATAATTAATTATCAATTCTATAGAAATAGGTATTTCATTATAATATGTTATCGCTATTGAAAAATTATCGAGGTTAGATAATATTAAATTTTCAAAATAAGAGTTTGAAAAAAAGTAAATACTATCTGCATTATTGCGATTCATAGTACTTACATAGATTTCATTAAAAATACCGATAACTTGTTTCGTTATTTCTTGTTTATGAAATATCCTAAAATCTAATTTGTGATTTATTGCCTTTCTATAATTATTCCTAACTTTTGGTAAAAATGCAGTCCATTGATCATCAAAATTCTCTAACAAATCCCCTCTTACATTGGATAGTGTTTGAACAAGGCAACCAGAATATTTATTAGAATTTCCGTTTAAGCTAAAACGAATAAATTCTGCAACAACATTATTATCCTTATACCATTGATCAACTTGAGTCCAGAAATAAGCAATATCATCTTCTGATACCATATCTTGATTATATAAAGGACCACTATATCCATACGGACTAATAACGTCGTGATATGGTGTTACCTCTCCTTTTATTACTATTTTTCTAAAAACCAAAGGCATTATAATTGAGGGGGTATCACCTTTAAAAAATAGAAAATAGCATAACTTATCAGTATCTTTCTCAAAATGCTTCAAATGTTCTATAGAGTAATACACATTGTTATCCCATTGATTTTTGAGTAGTGTTTTATATTCTATTACATCTGAAGTATCATTAAAGTGCTTAATTATCAGTTTGTAGTTGTGCTTCAATTGTAAAATTATTTCATACGGGTTTATAGCTTATTTCTAGGGGTATTTTATGAACTTAATTTATTTCAAACTTTTTTTAAAAAAGTCATCGTTAATTCTTTGAGACAATACTTGAGATAACCAAATAATACGACCACAATGCTCTACATGCCAAACGGCTTTACCATCAAACACATTTCCTGCAAGTAAAGGTCCTGCTACATGTAAATCCTCTGAAGCCTCTAACGATTGATTTACTTCAAAACCAATTTTAGATTCATTGGGCTTACAATATCCTTTACGTATCAAATTTTTAAGAAGAAGGGGGACATTTTCTTTTTCAAAATTCGTACTTCCAACACAATTAATCACAATATGAAAAGGTGCCTCAAACTTTTTATTATCTCCTGATACTGTATCCAAATATTCCAATTCATATAGATTCAAAGAATTTTTATCTATATTTATAAATCTTCCGGCAATATGCTCAAATCGCTCTTCATTCTTTAAACCATCAACCGTTTTAGAATAATGTACACCCGCACATCGTTGCCTTCTACCAATTTGATTACCATAATGGCAAGCAAATTTCTCCAATTCTTTAGGGCTTAATTTACATAATAAAGAACCAAAAGCTTTAGAAACTATATCTACGGTTGAAGCAGCTCCTAATTCAATCTTATCTGCATAATCCAAATCCTTATAAGTTGCCTCTGCAATAATTTCTGCAGTAATATTATCATTATTAGCCAAGGCCAATAAATTGCTAGGTTTAAAGTCTTTTTTCTTCTCTATATCTATTACAGCATCTGGCAACAACCCTTGAGTAGACAATATAGTAAATTTATCAATACTTGATTTTATTTTTTCTATATCATTTAACTTATAAAGCATCTCTAAACCACTAGCATTTGCCCCAACAATCAAAGTATTAACCTTTTTATTAGAGTTTTTCTCCAGAAAGCCTTCTATTTTACCTAAAACATCTGTAAGGGTTGGAGTATATGGGTTATTAATAAAAAGTAGATTTTCTTCTTCTATCAAACCTTCTTCTTTCCAAAGATTATTTACTGGAAGCGATCCAACAGACAGAACAACCTTTTTTGAAAGAATATTCCCTCCATTCTTTAAAAACAGTTTATACCCTGATTCTTTCTTATCTAAATCAATTACCTCTTCATTAATACACGTTACGTCTATCAATCCTTTAGCTTTAAAAGCTTCTAATTTATTATTAACCTTTTCATAGATATACATTCCAAAAAATCTACGAGGAATAAACAAATCATTCCATTGGTTACCTTCTATTTGACCAGCATGTGTTTCTAACCAATCCAAAGACAGCTTCCCTCCATCTTTTCTTAGCTCATCAAGCAACCAAGTCTTATTGGCGTTCAACCATACTAAAAACTTACTAAGCTCTGGCTCGGGTAAAAAGTTTTTTAAGGAAGTAATTAAATGTACCGAAAATCCAGATCTACCTCCATATGGTATACCTGTATGAAATTCATGAAACTTATCTATTATTGTGATGTTAACCTTATCAATCACCTCTTGTTCCTCTATACGATCCAAAAGATTTAAAATTGTAAAGGATGATGAGATTCCAGAACCAATAAATACGATATCAGATGTGCTCATTTTATTTTCAGAATTCATGAATTACTGTTGTTTTGTTTTTATTATTCTGCCAGGGTTACCAACCATTGTGACATAATCTGGAACATCTTTGATCAATACAGTTCCTGCTCCTATTAATGTTTCTTTTCCTATTTCTTTTATTCCAGTCATAGCCGTTACCCCCATTCCTACATATGCATTCTCTTTAACATGGATCAAAGCTCCAATATTTACACCAGAAGACATAAAAACACCGTCTTCTAGAGTTACGTGGTGTGCTATTGTACTATCCATGTTTATCATAATGTAATTACCTATAGTAGTATGAGGCATTACGATATTGCCAGCTAACATATACACTGCTTCTCCTATAGTTACATCGGGAGCAATAGATACTGTATGATGTAAAAAACTAGGAATTCCATATCCTTCTTTTTTTAATGTCGATAGATACTCTACTCTAACCGCATTGACACCTATTGGACAATATACATCTTGAATTTTGTTTTTAAACTCATCAAGAAACAAATCTTTATAAGCACCTAACACTGGAATATTAATTACTTCTTTCCCAATTAAATCTGGATTATCGTCGATAAAGCCAATGATATTCACTCCAGCTTCTTTGAGATACGAAGCATATACTTGCCCCTGTGTTCCTGCTCCAATAATTACAGCATTTTTCATTCTATTAGTTATTTCCATTAAAAGTTGGCATGTTTACATTTTCACCACTATTAATATCTTCTTTAAAAAGTACTTTTTTTATAGTTAAGAGGATAATTTTAAGGTCTGTTGTAAAACTCATGTTTTCTGTATACCAAACATCTAGTTTGAATTTTTGATCCCATGAGATTGTGTTTCTTCCGTTTATTTGAGCCCATCCGGTTATACCAGGCTTAACGTCATGTCTTTTTCTTTGAAACTCGTTATACAAAGGTAAATACTTAACTAATAAAGGCCTAGGACCAATCAAACTCATATCACCTTTTAAAACATTAAACAACTGAGGGATCTCATCAAGAGAGTATTTCCTAACAAACTTACCAATATTAGTGATTCTCTGTTCAAAAGGCAACAACTCTCCGTTTTCATCCTTTTTGTCGTTCATACTCTTAAACTTAACTATTTTAAACACCTTCTCATTCTTACCTGGCCTAGGTTGTAAAAAGAACGGTTTCCCGTTATTAGCTATTGCCAATATAATTATCAAAATTATTATAACAGGTGTTAATAACAATAATCCAATTAGACTAAGTACAAAATCTAATAAACGCTTAATAATTTTATACATATTTAAACTTTATAAGTTTACAATTATTCATAATTTAGACAAATATCGTTCTCCTTTTTTTAATGTTCTAATTTCTTTACCTGGAATACCAAAAACCAATTTAAAATCTCTTATATCCTGCAATATTAATGAACCTGCACCAATTACACTATGTTTTCCTATACAAATACCTTGTATTAAATTAGCTCCTAATGACACTGCCGTACAAAAACCAACGTCACATTACCTCCTACGGTTACCCCAGGAGCAAGGCTTGAAAAATTTTCCAAAATACAATCATGACCAAAGCTCGAATTTGTATTTAGAATACACCCATCCCCTATTGTTGCATGTGCATTCACTTTTACCGATACCAGTATAACCGTTCCTTTTCCTATACGGGCGCTTTTACTTATTATTGCAGTCGGGTGAATCAATGTAACAAACTCAAAATCGGGTGCAATTTGTTTTATCTTAGTACACATAGTATACCTACACCAATTATCACCAATTGCAATTATTCCTTTTTTAATTCCCTTTTCTGTAAGATTCCTTATCAAAATTTCGGTACCCAAAACTTCATACCCCAATAATTTAGCTCCTTTTGGTTTATAAGAATCTATTAATCCATGTATTTGATACTTTTTATTTAACTCAACGGTCTCAATAATTACTTTGGCATGACCCGAAGCACCTATAATTACAATTTTTTCCATAATTCCTGAAGTTTCATAATGTACAGTAAAGAAATTGATCAATACACTATAATACTATGACAAAAATCAGGGTAATTCTTTTAAACTCTATTCGTAATACCTACTATTTATCTATTAATGTAATTCTGATTCTATCGTTTTTAATAAGTCCCCTACATTATTCATATTCATTAAATCCATAAGCTTGAATTTTATATTAAAAGCTTTTTCTACCTCAGAGATAATCATCATATGAGTAATTGACTCCCATCCATCAACATCTTCTGCTGTGGTAGCATCTGTAAGTTCAAAATTGTCATGTTCTAATACTGCAACAAAGGCCAGTTTTACTTTGGGTAAAATTTCGTCTCTAGTCATTATTATTTAATTTATATCAAAATAAGTTCTTAATTTCTTTCTATCAATTTTTCCATTTATACTATGCGGAAATTCTTTTACAAATCTAATATGCCCTGGCACCATATAGTCTGGCATTTTAGTTTTCATATATTCAATGATTTCTTCAGTATCGAATGACTCTCCTTCTATTGCTAGCCCCAATTCAGCATTCCCTAGTTTGTTGGTTATATCAAGTGCTACCATATTCACTTTTTTAACGGACTTTTCTTTTGCGTGAAATTCAATTTCTGCCAGCTCAACTCGGTACCCTCTTATCTTTACTTGAAAATCTGCTCTACCAACATATAAAAAATCTCCAGATTCATCTTTAAAACAAAGATCACCTGTTTTATAATACCTTACATCTTTGCCATTTTCACTTTTCACAAAAAAGCTTTCTGCATTTCTTTCTTCATTTTTCCAATACCCTGGTGTGACTTGTGGTCCTCCTAGACATAATTCTCCTGTTACTTGTAACGGCACTTCCTCATTATTTTCGTTTACAACTAAATACGAACAATCTTTTTGTGGGGTCCCTATAGCAATTATTCCATTATGCGATTTTAGGTGGGTTTCTTTATGATAAGGGTAAAAACCACTATACACCGTAAACTCAGTAGGGCCGTAGTAATTAAATATCTTACAATTAGGTAAACAATCACTCCATTCCTTTGCTATATCACTATGCAGTGCTCCTCCCCCAAAGCTACAATAGCGCACATCTGGCGCATTGATCTCGGGAAAATATGGCCTAAGATAATTGATTATCGAAGGCACCATTGTGAGAACGGTAAGCCTTTGCTCTTTTATCAATTTGAAGATATAGAAATACTTAATAGTATTTTTAGGAATAGTGTATATACAAGCACCTGCTAAAAACGGAAATAAATAGGTTACTACAGAAAAATCAAATGTTAATTCAAACATTTGCAAACAACGATCAGATGTGTTCAGATTAAACTCTGGCTCATGATCAATTGCATTGACAAGAGCATCTACATTTTTATAAGTAATTGGTACTCCCTTTGGAAGACCTGTTGTGCCGGATGTAAATAAAATATATGCCAAATCATTATCAGACACCTCTTTTGGTGAAAGGCTAACTTGCACTTCGTCTAATGAAGAGGTAGCAATTACATTTAGTTCTTTATATATTGAAGTTTTAGAAGAGTCTAATACATATTTTGTTTCCGTAAGTTCAAAAACTTGGTTATTACGTTCTATTGGTGATGAAGGATTAACTGGTACGTACGCTTTTCCTTCAAACCACAAGGCAATAATACTGGCATAAGTTTGCAAGTCATCATTGGTTACCAAACCAATTAACTTCTCTGAGCTACTAATAGTATTATTAATAGCATTTCTAATTTTAGATATTTCAATGGCAAAATCCTGATATGTATAAAATACTCCATTTACACAAAGTGCATTTTGTTTTGAATTATTTTCTATAGATTCCCGTAATTGTTTTATAAATTTCATTTGTTAATCAATTTATCTAAAACATAATTTTTAAAATAAACCCTCTATTCGTTAGCTCTTATATGTATATCCTTAATTTACAAACACTTAATAAAAATGACCATCTCTATTAAGCATATTGGTTTTTTCAAAATCTAACTTAGTTTCATTATGAGCCAACCCTTTCTTTGTTACTCTATGTGTAAAAATTGTTGTAAACCTTTTGTTTATAGCATTAGACAATTTAGTGTCATCCGTAAAAATGAATTTAGTTTTCTTTTTGATACAATTTTCTACCAAAGCATCTATACATAATTCATAATTTTGGTCTTCCTTCACCAAAAAATACTTCACATTAAACTCATTATAGTTAATCACATAGGATAAAAAACCAATAAGTTTTTCATCCTTTAAAATTTTTAAATTATGTATTTGTATATTGGTACTTACACCTGTTTGTAAGGATGTATAAGGATGTTTATTAGGTATTGGCGCCTGCATATATTGTTCAGCAGCTAGCTGCCAACTTATATACTCTTTGGTTTTATATATGAGATCATTTTTACATAATGGTTCTATGAGATCCCAAGTTTCATTATCAACCTTGGGGATATATTCATATGATAATGATTTTACTTTATTTTTTAACTTTGATTTATTGATAACTCGAATAATCGATGCCACTGAATCATCAACCCAATTTAACACAAGCTTAAATGGTTTTAAGAATGAGAACCTCCCCATTAACATAGATGCATCTAAACTAAAGAAAATAGTATGTCTTAATCGAGATGCTATTACTGTAAATGGTTGTTTTTCATAGAATGTGGTTACATTTTCGGCATATGATTTTATAAGTATCTGTTTACCTGTCAGGTTTACAGCTTCATTGTATATATATGTTCCCAATACTGTGTCTTTATACAATTTATCAACCCACCAAGATATCATCCAATACACCTTATCACCTTGATTTCCTTTATTATTAAGGATATCTGGAAACATAAAAACAAAAGAAATCATCTTTTTGTTTTCATATCCTATAACTCCACAATAATCTTCTTCTTGTATCCTTGTATTTGACACTAACCATAATGCTTTACTCTTTGGCATAGGGGTAAGATCTCCTTTCCAATATGTATTTTGCTCCAACCCTTCCCTCAACATTTTTTTTGTTAAAGGAATAATTTCCAAATTTTTACTCATCCGTCTTTTTTAAACTTTATTAGTTTAATTATTACCGTTAAAATATTCTGACGATAATTCTTCAGATAGATTTACATCTTCTTTCTGAATCACTTTTTTAAGTGTTAAACCCAGTATTTTTAAATCAAGTAAAAAACTACAATGCTCTACATACCAAACATCGTATTCAAACTTCTTTTTCCAAGTAATAGAATTTCTTCCATTAACTTGTGCCCAACCAGTTATCCCTGGTTTTACATTATGACGTTTTTTTTGAATACTATTATAAATGGGGAGGTATTCTATGATTAAAGGACGTGGACCTATTATGGACATGTCTCCTTTTACAACATTAATTAATTGGGGAATTTCATCTAATGATGTTTTTCTTACAAAAGCCCCTACTTTTGTGATTCTATCTTTATCTTCTAATAAATTACCATGCGCATCCCTTTTATCATTCATAGTTTTAAATTTTAGAATACTAAAAATTTTTTCATCCTTGCCGGGCCTTCTTTGCACAAAAAAAGGTTTTCCGCTATTAGCAATAGCAAGAAAAATAATTAGTACTATAAACAATGGGGATATCAAAATTAGTAAAATTAATGATATACTAAAATCGAGAATTCTTTTAATAAAAAATGTATACACAATTGTAGAGATTAGCAGCTATGAATTTGCCATTTCGTTAACCATTACTCTTCGTTTTCCTGATGCAAGTAACGGAATTTCATCTACATATTCTATAGTAATATTAGCATCTTCGCCCAAATACTGTTTAAACTCGTTGATGAACTCATTTTCTCTTAAAAACTTATCATCACAATTGAGTTTAAAGCTATAAGTACCCGGTGCTTTTTGAATTAATTGACATTGATTTAATTCTGGGTAATTATTTACTAATAATACCAGGTTAATTGTTATAATTTCTCCTTTGGTATTATAAATAACATCAATTTTTCTACCACTCACCTCGGTAAAGACGGAAACATCATTTATAACATCTTTAATCCCAATATCACCAGTATCATATCGTATCATTGGCATACAATAATTAAACAAATCTGTAATAACAATTCTTCCTGGTGTACCGTTTTCGACTCTTTTATTAGAATCTAATGCCAAAATCTCAACAAAATAACTAGCTTCATTAATTTCAAAGTATTTTTTATCTCCTAAAGGCTGTTGTGCTAATATGCCATTTTCTACATTAGAATACCTCGAAACTACCTCTGTACCAAAGTAGTTCAAAATAGTTTTCTTAGTATAATCATTCAATCTTTCTGACATTGCAATCACAGATTTTAATTTACCATGCATTTTTGGAGCTTTATTCTTATCCAAATATTTACACATATCTTCATATACAGATGCGTATCCTAGCCAGCTATTAGATGATTTACTACTTACCAGGTCATTTATCACACTTTCTAAAACCTCTTTATTTCGTAATTCAAAAACATCTACGGGTACCATATTCTGCAACATTCGGCTTAACCAATTCTTTTTTTCAAATGCATTCCACATTCTAAAATAAGTAAGCTTATTTCCTATATTAAAACCTGCCTTTTCAGAGAAGTAGATCGTATCTGTCATATTTCTAATTCTCTTATTCATATTTTGTTGTGCAGTAAATGGTGTACCGGTAGAACCACTTGTACTTACCTTAAATTTTGGTTGATTACTATATTCTTTAGATTGAATGCCCTCGTAATTATCCTTAATCAGGTTTTTATTGATTATAGGAAAGTCTTCCAAACTATTATACTCCTTGTATTCTGAATAAAAAACAGTATGATCTACTGCATGTTTCAAAAGGTCTTCGAGATACTTCTTTTTTGTATCTATGGTTTTTTGAGACGTAGGATTTTCTATGATGGACTTAATCTCATCATAATGATTCTTTTTCTTTCCTCCTTTAAGTGCATCTACAATCCAAAATGCTTTATTCCTTAATAACTCAAATGGTTTCATAATTTGTGTACGTGTATTTTTGTTTTTTTAAGCCTCTTGCATAATTTCTTTAAACATAGGGTGGCTTAGGTACCCCCCATATGCTATATCCGGAGCTATAAATGAGTTGTTATCATTTCCTTCTACAATCACAGGACCCTCTGGCGTAATGGCAATGTCCCATCCTATTATTCGATCAGGAATACAGTCAACCGCACTTTTTACTAAAGCACAAGCTTCTTCAAAAAAGGGTATTTCAAAATTACTAAAAACAGTATTTGTATCAGGATGAGCTGTTAATCTCTTTCCTCCATATTTTAATTGTTGATGACTTTTTTCTTTTAGTCTTCCTTTTTCTAAATCTATTGGAACAAAAAAGCCTCCTGAACTATTATTATCAACAACAGCTCCACCGCCACCAAATCTCATAAATGCTGATAAAATATGAACCTTATCATTTTTATCCAAATAGCTATCAAAACGAATGGTATTTACACTACTTGGATATATTTTATTTACTTCATCATGCTGCACGATTATATCTTGCCAAATAAAATCATTGGTCAAAATCTCTTTACTATTCTTTTCTATTTCTTCTTTATAATTATCAAAGGTTAATAAATGACAACCTTTACCTCCCATTTCACTAATTGCCTTAATAAATATTTTGGTTTTACCGGTAACTTCAAAAAGGTCTTTAAAAAACTTGGTCAAATCTTCTTTGTCCGTTATAGTTTTATTATTCTCTTGATAAAAGAAACGATTACCAAAATTATAACCTATTAAAGGAGGTACTGCCATTTTATTTTTTTCCATATAAATAGCAAAGGACAATTTATTTCTTAATATAGAAGCATATTGCGTACGATGTAGCTTTTTAGAAAGTGTAACCAAATCAACTTCTTTACTACTCAAATAGTCTTTGTAATTCTTAACATCTTTTCGGTATAAAAACTTACCAAAGTAGAAATAAGGGACTTCTTTTTTTGCTATCCAAAAACCGATTGCTTCTCTTAATATTTGGAAAACTCCTTTTTTATTGTCATCCTCTAGAACTATGGCTACTCTTTTCTTTAATAAACTTAACTTATGTCTCATTTTAAAAGTAAAATATTTAACCTATTAATGATCTGTACTCTTTTAATAGCTCATCCCATACATACTCATTATCATACCTATTTATTATAGATTCTCTAGCATTGGAAGCCATTGTATTTCTTAAATTATCATTTTCAACCAGTTTTTTCATGCTTTGATATAATGAGTCTGCAGATTTAACAGGTATAATCTCTCCATTTAACTGATCTTCAACTATTTCATTACACCCATTAATATCGGTTACTATACTAGCCAACCCCATAGCTCCTGCTTGCATAACAACATTTGGAAATCCTTCTCGATAACTTGGAAATGCTAAAATATCTGAAATCGAAAAATAAGGTCTTACATCAATTTGCCAACCAGCAAAAACAATATTAGGATTCGTATTAATTTCATTCTCGGTATCAGGTAACAAGGGATCCAAATCTTTTTCATAAGTACCGACTAAAAGAAGTTTACAATTACTTTTTTCTTTACTCAACTTTTTAAATGCAGAAATAAGTTCATTGATTCCTTTATCTTTTACTAATCTTCCAACATAAATGATGACCGAATCTGAATTGTCTATTTGCAACTCTTTCCGTAAGTTAAAATTATCCTCTTCAGTATATAAGCTAGGGTCAAATACAGAGGTATTAATTCCATTAGAACTCCCCTTTCCTATTACCTTCAGTTTTTTATCTATTGTATATTTGTTTTCTATAATAATATCCTTAAGTCCCATTGAATTAGGATAAATCATTGTAGCACATTTATAAGTTAACTTTTCAACCGTATCTAATAAAAGTCTTTTTTTTCCTGTAGCTTCTAATAAAGGTAAGCCCGCAATTGTATGCAACCTATGAGGTACTCCCGCCAATTTTGCTGCGAGCATTGATAATGTTCCTGCCTTGGGAGTGTGGCTATGAACAATAGTAGGTTTTTCTTTTTTAAAAATTTTATACAATTTATAAACTGCCTCTAAATCTTTTATTGGCGTTATCTTACGTGTCATTTCAACCGGATATACCTCAATACCTTCATCTTTTGCTACTTTATCCAATCGATCACCACCTTGAGCAGAGATACCTATCACAGTATAGTATTGCGACATAAATTTTAATTGTCCCTTTAACAATCCCCCCAAGGACATAGGCACCGTAGTGACACGAATAATTTTACTCATACTTATAATTTAAAACAACTCTATATTATTTCTTAAAATTTATAGTACAAATCTATAATATATAACTTGCGTATGTAATAAATTATCCTCTTTTTTATCATATAAAATTTATATTCGAATTTTGAATTAATAAATCTTAAAAGAAGATGTTAAAAACTAATGAACAATACATTTTTTATGGCTTTTCCGTAACGTTTTAATTATCTGGGTATCAACAGTTTGTTTTAAGAAAACTTTAACAAATTTTATCGTTATAACATGCAATATACCCGACGAAAACACGTTTACCTAGAATAATTGTATGAAATAACGACGATTAACGACAATTTAAAAAAACCAAACCAAATAAATTTCCCCCACATGAGAAAATCACCGATTTACCTACTTGTCTTTATGACGCTCTGTTTTCTCTCTTGTAAAAAAGAAGATGTAGAAGACCTTATCCCAGAAACTGAAGAAGTTGCCGAAGACACACCTAATGATGATGTTCCCGATGAAGTTATACCAGATGTACCTGAAAACGTAATTACGACTCCTTGTGACTTTGACTTATCAAATGTTGCCGCCAATTCGACTATAATATTAAATTGTGTTCTGGATTTGAGCGGACAAACTATAAAACTTCCCTCTAACGTTAAATTTGAATTTGAAGGAGGAGACATTACTGGAGGAGGTACATTAATCTTTGCCGGTGGTACTATCGACGGAAGACTTTTAAGCGACCAATTAAATATTCAAGGTAATGTAACTCTTAAAGATCCTGAATTTGCTTTTTATGCAGTAAGATGGGGTATTGTTGAAGGTAATACCACTTCTGATATTGCATTGCAAAACAACACAAAGCTTGAAAACTTAATGAATAGAGTTAAAGAGTTAGGAGCTACTACCTTTAGCATTAATAAGCTTGATGCCTTCTTTGAAGTTACCAAAGTAACTAGTACTACTACTAATCAGAATTTTTATGCAAGTAAAGAAGCAATTACACTTCCTTCTGATTTTCATTTAAAAATGACTGATGAAACTAAGCTAAGAATGTTTCCTGCCGAGGATCACATTGAAAATGGTTCGGTATTGGCCGTAAGAAGAGGTTCTAATATAAAAGTTACTGGTGGTAATATTATTGGAGATAATGGTATAAGAGGATATACTCCTGATGATAAGGGATTACAAGGAACACACCTTTTCCATATTCACTCTGGAAAAAACATTACTATTGAAGGAGTTAACTTTATAAGAGGCTCTAGTGGTGGTTTAGATGTTTATTCCTTTGGATTTGCTTTTAACCCTGCCGATTATGATCCTACAACTGGTATCAAAGTATTAAAATGTACATTTAGGGATAATAGAAGAATGGCAATCACAATTACTGATGGTAGAGATATGCTTTTAAAAGGTAATGTATTTATCAACTCAGGGCAACCATATGGTAATGCTGATGGTGGTGAAGTTGGATATGCTATAAATATTGAACCAGAAAGAACTAGAGATAGTAATGGAGATCTTAAAGAGTTTCAAAGAGCATTTGACATAACTATTAAAGACAATAAAGAAATTAATAGTAGAATTGGATTTGTCGCTGCTACTATTGGACAAAATATTACTGTCGATAATAATGATATAGAAACAAAGTTGATTTATTCTCTTACTTCGGGAACTAAAATCATTAATAATAGGTTCAATGCTCCTCCAGGTAGTGATATTGCTAGCGGATTTGCAATATTTGCTGCTGGAGGAAGAGGAGAAACTATATTTAATAACGAGGTTGCTAACAACCAAATTTCTGGTTATGGAGTAGGAATTTCAACAAGCACAAAAGATGCGAGTATACACCATAACACAATCACAAACTGTGCTTTAGGCATCCAGGTAAATAAGACTTTGGATTCTCAAATTTTTGAAAATACAATGTCTGTATCGAATATAGGAATCTTGTTTAATTTAACTTTTGCCGACAAAGTGACTGTTAGAAATAACACTATTACTGCAAATGGTTTTCATATAAAATCGACTAAACTAAATCAAGCAGCAGAAGAAGCTAATTATAAAGTGACCATTGAAGACAATAACTTTGTAAACAAAAAAATGGTTAGTATTTTTAATGCAAATGGAATTATATTTAAGAATAATGACCTAACCGGAGGAATGGAAATTCAAAATGCCACTAATATAGAAGTTTTGGCCAATAAAATTAAACCTAGTCAGAACGATGGTATTAGATTGGCTGGTAGTCATTCAAGTGTTTCAATTCAGAATAATACAATATCAGAACCTGCTGGGGCTTCTTATCAATGTATCAAAAATAACTCAGAAACTCCTAATAACATTCAGGAGGTTAACAATACGTGTAGTTAGTATAAATAATTCTTACATAAAAAGCTCGGTAGAAAACATTTCTATCGAGCTTTTCTTATTTCAATAATACTGTCAGTCAATGATTTTGTAAATAATTGCGCTCCTTTGTGGTTTAAGTGTGAAAAATCATGAAACAATTCAGCTTTACCTCTAAACGTCATATTATTGAAATAATCAAATATTGGTATTTTTTGATCATTTGCTAACTGAACTATTTTTTGATACGATTCGTTTGTTGTATGATCAACTACACTAAACGTTGGAGAAGTTACAAACACAAGTTTTATTTTATTGTTTTTTGCCGTTTCTATAAATGTTTGTAGAGCAGCAACAAAATCCTTATCAATTACCTCTATATATTCTTTTTCTTGGTTCTCTTTAGTTTCTGGCTTTAGAACTCCGTACAACGGACGATATCCTTTATCATCTATTTGAGGTGATAAATAATATCGTATAGCGTGTACAATTGTAGAATTTACTTGATACGACTTAAAAAACAATTTAAAATCTGTTAATCTAGATTTTAAACTTAAAATGGGTTTTAATTCATCTCTATTATTTTCATAATAGGGATGTAAGTCACTCAACCTCTCATATGCTACATCTGACTTATACAAAAAACTTTCATCAATATTTAATACAATAAGTTCTGGTTTTGTTCTCTTGAGAATCATTTTTAAAAGAGCTGTATGATATAGCAATTGCTGTCCTTCTGCTCCTACATTATAACATGTTGTATTCAACTCTTTTTCTACCACTTCTGGAACATAATGTCGATGCGCATGTGAGCTTCCGAAAATTAGAACTTTGGCATTTGTTTCTCTAATTGCATGAGTAGTTCGGGCAAATTTTCCCGTTTCTTGACTAAAAAACAATTCTTGGGCGATTGATCCTAAAATCAAATCTATAACCAAAAAAATAGCAATAAACTTTATAATCTTAAAAATCGATATTTTAAATTCTTTTTTAATCATTGCTTAAAATTGAAAATAAATAAATTGCCCTTTACCAAATACTCCAAAATACAAAATCATAAAAATAACAATTGCATATCCGGTTAACCTAACATATTCGAACTTGTTTTTGGAAATAGAGAAAACATTGTTAAAGAACTCTTTTTTAGTCTCAACAATTACCAAAATTGCAATAGCTAAGGCAGAATATAATGACGCTGCAATATCATCTCCTGCCCCGATATACAATCGACCAGGATTTGTAAAAATAGTTTTTATGATATGTGTTGCATTTTGTAATGAATTTGCTCTAAAAAATATCCACGCAAAATTTATTAATGCAAATGTGGCAAATACATTAATAATTCCCTTTCTCTTGGTTTTAAACAAAAGAACTTCTAGCATTAAATACACCCCATTTAAAGCTCCCCAGACAACAAAAGTCCAATTTGCTCCATGCCACAAACCACTAATTAAAAAAGTAACAAATAAATTAAATAGCAAACGAGGTTTACCCACTCTATTGCCTCCTAAGGGTATATATAAATAATCTCTAAACCAAGTAGATAGAGAAATATGCCATCTAGTCCAAAATTCACTAACAGATGCCGAAAAATAGGGTCTATTAAAATTTGTCATAAGGTTAAAACCAAAAAGCTTGGCCGTACCAATTGCAATTAAAGAATACCCTGCAAAATCTCCATAAATCTGGAAACCGAATAATACTGTAGCTGCAATAAAGCTTAATCCTTCATGATTTTCTACATTATTAAATACAGCATTCACATAGATAGCTGCTCTATCTGCAACAACCAACTTTAAGAAAAACCCCCAGATCATCAGCTTTATACCATATGAAAAGGTCTTATATGCAAATTTTCTTTGAGTTAAAAACTGTGGTAATAATGCCGATGCCCTTTCAATTGGTCCTGCTACTAATTGAGGGAAAAACGAAACAAAAGCTGCGAATCCAATAAAATCACTTACTGGTTTTAGCTTGTTTCGGTAGATATCTATTGTATATGATAATGTTTGAAAAGTATAAAAAGAAATCCCAACGGGCAATATTACATTTAAAACCCAAACATTATCAACCTTATATCCTAGCGAATCAAATAAACTTATCCAAGATGCTATAAAGAAGTTATAATACTTAAAGAAACCTAGTAATCCTATATTAAATAGAACACTTACCAAAAGCCATTTTTTTTTCACCAACCGATCTTCGGCCTTGTATAATTGATGTCCTACGGTATAATCTACCAAAGTACTTAAAGCAATAAGTCCTAAAAATCGATAATCCCACCAGCCATAAAAAACATAGCTTGCAATTAACAACAAACAGTTTTGTAGCTTAATATTTTTGTGCACAACAAACCAGTATAGTGCAAATACTATGGGTAAGAATGCAAAAAAATCTATTGAGTTAAAAAGCATGTTTAGTTTTTAACATAAGTATTTAAATACCATTTTTGAAAGCAATAAAATGTCCAAACCTTAAAGGTGTTATCTTTTCCGTTTAAATGATCATTAACCAATTTTTTTACAGCATCTTCATTAAATATATGCTGAGACTTCAATAAATCATTATCAATACATTGCTCTAAATCTTGACGTAACCCAGAACGCAACCAATCTCCAACAGGAACACCAAATCCAGATTTTGGCTTATCTAAAAAATCTTTTGAAAAATCATCTTTAAAAGCAGCTTTAAGAATGTATTTTTTATCCCATCCCTTCATCAAATACCCATCGGGCAATGTATTTGTATAGTTCCATAATTTTTTATTTAAAAAAGGAGCTCTACATTCTATAGAACTTAACATACTCGTTCTATCCACTTTTACCAACATATCACCTTCTAAACTCATATGTTTATCAATTGTTCTATATTCGGTTAAATTCTTTGGAGAATTAATTTTGGTAATATTTTTATAATGACTAAAAGGATTTGCTTCTATCATTTCAGATTTTAAATACGCATTTAAGCTATCTGATGGATATCCCAATGAAATAATATCCCAGTAATAATTATCAGAATAATCAATTGCATTCAAAATTTTATCAACCTTATATCTTTTCCCTCTTTTATCATGCTTAGGCTTTGCCAATAAGCCATTCATTTTTTTTACTAAACCATGAACCATTTCTGGTACTACACCAGTATAACGCTTGTTAATATTACCCATGTAATATTTATTATACCCTCCAAAAACTTCATCACCTCCATCTCCTGTCAACGCTACTTTTACATGTTCGGCTGTCTTGTTTGCTACGAGATAAGTGGGTAAAGAAGAGGAATCAGCAAAAGGTTCATCAAAATTTGACAAAATTTTATCTACATTAGCTTCTAGCTCTTTTTCTCCTATAATAAATTCATGATGTTTACTACCTATTAATTTAGCAACAGCTTGAGCTTTGTCTGTTTCATCATAAGATTTTTTCTCAAACCCTACAGAAAAAGTATTGATCTTTGCATCATTCATTCTCGCCAAACACAAAGACACTATAGATGAGTCTACACCACCTGATAAAAATGTTCCTATAGGTACATCTGACACTGATCTACTAGAAACACTTTCTTGTACCAATTGATTTACATTTGATTTTGCTTCATCAAAAGAAACATCGATTTTCTCAATTATATTTGATTTTTCAATAGCAACACTCGTAAATCGATGAGAACTCAAATCATAAGTAATAAAACTATTTGGTTCTAGTTTTCTAATTCCATCATAAATAGTAAAAGGAGCAGGAATGTAAGTTAGTTTAAAAAATAGATTCAACCCTTGCTTATCAATTCCCGGGGTTGTATTCAATAATTTCACTACCGATTTAAGCTCTGAAGCCCAAATAAACTTTCCGTCTTTTTGAGTATAGTATAAAGGCTTCTCTCCAAAAAAATCTCTAGCAATAAACACTTTACCTTTCTTCTTATCATAAATACTAAAACCATACATACCATCTAATTGGTTAAATGCTTTAGTGCCATGATTTTCATAAAGTCTTAAAATAACTTCTGTATCACTTTTTGTATTAAAAGTAACTCCTTGCTTCTCTAACTCACTTCTTAACTCTCTATAGTTATAAATCTCTCCATTAAATACAATAACAATTTCTTTGTCATCAGAATAGATGGGTTGTTTTCCTGAGTTAAGATCTATGATAGAAAGTCTTCTCATTCCCATAACAACAGAAAAGCCTTCATCAGAGTATGTAAAGGTTCCGTCATCATCAGGTCCCCGATGAATTATCATATCATTCATTTGGGTAATATACTTATGTAACTGTTCCTGATTTTCTTCTTTTATCGATATAAAACCGTTAATTCCACACATTGACGTATTAATTTACTTGATTAAAATAAAATTCTTGTAACATTAGGGCATTATTTTTAATATCATAATTGCCCTTAACAATTTTATCTGTTGTATCTATTCTATTATATTTTGCTGATTCTAAAATTTTCTCTGCCCAATATTTTGGAGATTGCATCAAAGGTACAAAGTCAACCAAACCTGTGACATCAAGTTCTTTTGAAATTTCATCTGAAGCAATTATTTTTAACCCAGAAGCCTGTGCTTCTATTAATGTAACTGGTAAACCTTCATTTGTAGAAGGGAACAAAAAGAGATCAATAGCTTGAAGTATCTCTGGAACATCATTTCTAGCTCCTAAAAATTTCACATTAGCTTCTAACTTAGCTTTAGCTACAAATTCCTCGTATTGTTTTCTTTGCCCTGCGCCAACCAAAATTAAAGTACTACTTTTATCTATATTGTTTAGTTCTTCAAATACCTGAAGAAGAAATAAATGATTCTTTTCTGGCACAAAATTACCTACATGACCAATTACCAATCCATTCGTAACTTCAAGTTCTTTCTTCTTTTCTAGTGCTTTTATTGAATTGTAAACAAATTGACTTGTATCGATTGCGTTATTTATAATTTTTACTCTAGACTTATTTTTCTTTCCAAATAACCAAACACCTGCTTTATCACCACAAGAATAATAATGACTCGCATTACTAGGAACCTGTCTCTTAAGCATGTTTTGCATCACAAACTTAAAAGCAAACCTTAAACTATGTCTTTTCTTTGAAAATGGATTTAAATTTAAATTATACAAGCTTGTATGACTATGAGCAATCCGTGTTTGTACATTATTCTTTTTTGCAGATTTAAGAACAAAAACACTTAATGCATTTAGATGAGAATGAACTATTTGATATTCTGGATGAGTCTTAAAAAATTCATCAAGAGCTTTCTTATACTTTGATAAGTTACCCAAACTAATATTATGCAAACGATGTATCTTCCCACCCAATTGCTCTATTTCATCATCGAACACACCTCTATCCTGTCGATGTAATAAAAAGTCAAACTGAACCTTTGTACGGTCCATGTTTCGGTAATAATTCATTACCATAGTCTCTGCACCTCCTCTATTCATAATTGTTAAGACTTGCAGAACACGTATCGGTTTCATATGATTTTTTGTATTAGTATTCACAAATTAAACTTGTGATTCAATTAAAAGTTAAGTTCAAAATTTCTCTTTACGGCATCAAATTTACCATTCGCTCCTAATGATATGTTATCTACTCTGTTTATTTTATATGCTACACTTTCTCCTAATCTAACTTTTAAATTATGTAGTAATCTATCTTGCATTGTATCATCAAAATTAGCATCAACTATCAAATTAACAACGATTTCTTCAGGGTTTTCCTGAATAATTTGACCTTTTACAATACCTTCTAGTCCTTTATATGCTGTATCCATTCTACCAACAAATCCTTTTTCCTTTGTCCATAAAATATCATCTTCTCTTCCCGTAAGTTTTTCAATAATTGGCATAGCACAACCACAATCACAAGATTCACCTTCTTTAGATAATACAACAGTATCTTCTATACTATATCTTATTAATGGCGTTTTTAAGTTTATAAAACTAGTCACTACCAATTTGGCAATTTCTCCTGGTTTTGCCGGTTGCCCTTCAGTATTTATAAATTCAAAAACTCCCGAATCTAAATTCATGTGTAAATTACCTTTTACACACTCTGTTATAAATGGACTACCCTCGCTAGAAGCGTATTGATTATAAACATGGCAGTTAAAAGCTTTTTCTATTTCAAAGCGCTGATAATCATAAAGTGTTTCTGCTGTTACCGCTATCGCATTTGGAGCAAAACCTATGTCAATATTGTTATTATTAATATACTTACTAATAATATAAATCGCCGAAGGATATCCATCAATCAATTCTGGCTTAAACTGTTTCAGCTTTTTCACATAGGATGGGATAGCACTTTTTGTTAAGTGATATGTAGACATCAATAGTTGATTTTCAAAATAATTATAAAGCCAAAAAGGAGGTTTTCTTGTTTTGGCATCAATAAGTATTCTTCCAGAAAATCGTACTTGTCTACATTTGGGATTTACCCCTATTACATGATGAAACCTTTTCCAGATTGCAAAAGAAACGTTTATCGACTCAACATCTAAGTAATCTATAGTTGGTGATCCAGAAGTACCACTGGTATGACCTACCATTGCAGTTTCTCGTTTTTTATTTACTATTTGGTCAACTTTGGTCTTACGATCTACCTTTTTTAGAATAGGCATTTTCTTAAGAACAGCTATAGGGTTTTGATCTATATCATTTAAAGTTATACCAAGATTTTTCATGATTACAGAATACCAATCAGAATATTCAAACACTTCAGAAAGTAGTATTTTTAATTTTTCTTTTTGATATTCTTGAACTGTATCAAGACTGGCATCCCACAAAGCAATATGTTGTTTTAAAAATACCTCATACTCCTTATTATATCTCTGTTTGGTATTGAGATACCCTTTTATATTCAGTAAAATAAACTTTACAGGATAAGGTGATGCGTTATATATTTTTTCTACGATACCTGCCATTTAACTATGTTTTTGTTGTAGATAAAAGTTTTGAATTCTTAATGAATTTGACACAATATCATATCCATTATCAATGATTTCGTCCTTAATGTCTTTTCGTTCACTAGGGTTAGTTTCTAGTATTTTTTTTGCCCAATAAGCCGCAGGCTTATCCAATGGTATAAATTCTATGAGATTAGACAAACGTACTTCTTTGGTTATGGTATCTGCTGCAAAAACCCTTAAACCAGCAGCCTGAGCTTCTACCAATGTAACTGGAAGCCCCTCATATAAAGATGGAAAAAGAAAAACATCCATCATTTGTGATAACTCAGGAATATCTGTTCTTACTCCTAGGAATTCTATTTTACCCTTAATAGATAGGTTTTCTGCTTGTCTTTCTATTTTACTCTTAAGTGGGCCATCTCCTATCAGATATAGTTTACAGTTAGGTGCAGCTTCTAATATAGCAGCAAATATTTCTAATAAAAATGTATGATTTTTTTGATTATCAAATCTGCCAACATGACCAATAATTAGTTCATTGGTAATATTAAATTTTTCTCTATAATCTTTTGCTATTGCCCGGTTAAACTTAAACTTTTCTACATCAATAGCATTATTCATTAAAACCTGTTTAGTTTTTTCTCCAAACAACCAATTCCCAGCCTTTTCTCCACAAGAAAAATAGTGTGTAGTATATTTATGTATTCGTTTTCTTAATTGAAGTTTAATGATTTTTTTTAATGTTCCTCCTACACCTTCTTCCAAGGTCAAAATTGATTTAACATCTAATTTGGTCATGGCAATATGTGCATGAGCAATTCTACGGGGTACCCCAAATTCTTTTGCAATTTTTAAAGGAAAACAACTAAATGTATTAAGGTGTGAATGTATTACAGTATATTGATTATGCTCTTTAAAGAATGATCTTAATTCTTCATAAGCATTTTTGGGGAAAAATGGGTTTATAGCATTTAATTTGTATAACCTCCCCCCTAATTCTTGAATTTCTTCATCAAAAACAGCCTTTTCTTTTCTAAAGACCAAAAAATCGAATTGAACTTTACTTCTATCAATTTTTCGATAATAGTTCATAATCATTGACTCTGCCCCGCCGCGATTCATGATTGTAAAAACCTGTAATACTCTAAATACGGCCATTTAAATTCCTCCTCGTGTTTTTAATCGTATATAAAGATTTAGTGCTACTCCAAACGGAATTGCTAATACTGTAGCCATTTTTTTTGGTGACTCTGATATAAAAGAACCATTTTTTGTAAACATTGCGCAGGATACATAATGGATAGCATTCTTATATAACTCTTTAAAATCTTTTGCCAACTTCATTCTGTTTTTTCGAGAAAAAGCAAAGCCTTGAGGGTGTCTTCTATATTGCTTAAGCATATTCATGCTAGAACCATCTGCCAAATATTCTACAATACAGAAAACCTCATTTACTGGATATAATTTATAATCCTGATCGATCAGAAGATATAGATAACCCAGTGGAACAAAACGTTCTCCTTTAAAAATTGGATATGCAGGGTACTTCTTAACTATTTCTGTTCTGTACACTAATTTTTTATCTCCCTGAACTTTATGTTTATTATAAATATCAGATAAAGTGGTTTTCTCAAGCCCATCTGGCATTGATGTACCTATTATATTTCCTTTACTATCAGAATCCAAACCTACCAATCCTGCATATTCTGGTTTATCTTTAATTAACTCCCAATTATTCAGAATTTTTTCAATAGCATCATCTGGCATAAAATCATCACTATCAATACAAACGTTAAGTGTTGTATCGATTAATCTATACGCCGCATTATGTCCACCATGCATTCCCAAATTCTCTTGATAATGATATTTGATTGCAATTTTATCCTCGGCAATCCAAGAGTTGACCAATTCTTTGGTATTATCACTAGAGCCATCATCAATAATAAGCCACAAAAAATCTTGATTTGTTTGCCTTATCATACTTTGATAGCATTGATCTAGGCAATATGCTCTATTATATGTTGGTGTAAATACAGTAATGGTTTTCATAGTTTTTAAGTTAGGTGTTATCCTCAAAAAAAGTAGTACATAAAATACGTGAACGAAAAGTAAACTAACATTACTTTTCCTATCATAAAATGTTGGTCTTTAAAAAATTGTTGTTTTAAAAAAGGGTAAATAATTACGATAGCCATCATAAACCATGATAAGTACGCAAATCTATTTGAATAATTAGCATTGATAACGAGAATCCAAAAACCGTTACACAAAAAGTATGTATTCAACAACTTAAAATACATATTATCCTTATAATTTCTTTTAATTACAAAGTACCACCCAGAAAAAATTGCAAAAGCACTATGAAATAAAAAATCCCATCTAAAGCCGGTTTTAGAAAATGTTCCTGCAGAAGATTGACTTGTTAAATATCCTGCTAGTCTATCATCATCACCAAAACCTATATTTGCAAATAATTGAACCCATAAACTTCCTGCCGCAAGAGATAACGGAATGCACAATAACCATAATTTAAAATAAACTTTTGGATCATTATAAACATAGGTTAGAAGAAAAGCGAATATCGGAAGTAATGTAGTTTTGTGAAAAAAAGAAGCTATTAAAAAAAGAACACTCATTGCAACTTTATTTTTATGTTGACTTACTCCCCATAAAAATAAAGAACACGCCGCACCATTTCTCATACCGTTTACACCATAGGTCCAAAACGAAAAAGAAACAATAAACATAATGAAAGCGTAGTACCAATAATTACCAAAAAATTCTTTCGAAATTTTATACATTGGGTATATATAGACAAAAGCACAGATCGAAAAAAATATGTGAATCGATGTATTTCTTGCCATAAATCTCATAAAAACGTGCCAACCATAATCATCATTAGTGTTTATTTCGGCACCATTGGCATACTCTACAAAAACCCTATAATAGTTTATAGTATCACCAAACCTATGGTTAATTGGTCGTTGACCAATATGAAAAATTAGAAGAAACAATAAAATATATCCGGTCACATTAATAAAGCTCAAGTTCTTTTGATCATTAATGTTTAAAATTCGAGTATGCAAAAGAGTAAAAAGTACTAAGAAAAAGCACAAATTTAGATACAACTGATAATACCATTCTATAGGTATAAAGGTATTCATATTACTCTAAGCTATTATTAATTAATTTTACCCAGTACTATTATTACTTACTTCTTTACTTTTAAAATAAAACCCAAGATAAAAATTCTATATTTAAAAAACTGATCTTATATCGTTTACTAATCTAAGAGTTTTATATTGTTTATGCTATTAGCGATCGAATCACATAAATTCTTGGTAAATACTTTTCCCGAAAATTTATCTATATGATGTCCATCATAGGTTTTATATTTATTTTCCCCTTTATTAAAATTAAAATATGGTATCTGTTCTGTTTTTGCAATCGAATCTACTATCCCATTAAATCTTGGGTAGTATTTTTCTTCATACCCCAAAAACTCTTTACTAATCGGCATACGTAGTAAAAACACATTACCATATTTACTTAAATTTTGAATTAGCTTACCTAAACTTTTAATTCTAATATTAGATAATTCTGAGACATCAACATCTTTTAAGAAAAGATTTATTTGATGTTTCTTCCAATCTTCAAAAACTTTTTCATTAGTTGGTAAATTAGTCTCTTCTAACCATCCATCTTTATGTAATGTAGAGTTTTTTCCAAATGCTCCCTTAAAATGAAAAAAAGAAAGGTTTCTAACAAAATATTCATAATTGGGATTTACATCATCAAAATACATATTATGAGGTGGTTGTCCTTTTTCTCTAAATTCACCTTTCTCATTATCATACCCTTTATGAGAAGTCAACATTTCTGGAGTAACCGAAATAATAAACACTCCTTTTTTTGTGGTTTTATCAATCTTCTTTAAAATACTTTGATTATATAAAGGTCCTATGATAGCTTGTGCTATGGTAAAGCTATAATTAAACATAGGCATCTCTCGATCAGAATCTTTAAAGTAATCGTTTACCACACTGGGCTGAATTCCTTGAAGACTTCGAGAATCCCCAATAATCATTGATTTAGCCTTTGGTGTGGTAAATTTTTCATAAAAATAATCCACATTACCTCCATACTTGACCAAAGTAAAAGTTACTATTGCCAAACAAATGATAAAAAACAGACCTAACTTAATTATTAAACGTCTCATTCTTTTTTAAAATTGAAAATATATAAAGGTACTTGCACTTTTTCCAAAAAACAATATCAACGAGAATAGCATGATATAACATCCCCATCGTATATATATTGGATAATTACTAATTTCAAAATCGTGTTTCTTTTCTCTATTGACCCATTCTGTTACAATAAAAACACCTATCAAACCTAAAGTAATAATTGCTACATTACTAAATAAAACTGTAGGTACCGTAAAGAGACTTGGAGAAAAAATAACTCTTAGATAGTCTAATGCCATTCCTACACTATCTGCTCTAAAAAACACATCGGTTAGCATGATAAGAACAAAAAGCATTAGCATTTTAAGAATGTCCTTTATAGATGGAATCATACGTCCTTTTGCAACTATTTCTGACGAATTCATTTTACCAGAATACACCAGAGGTATAAAATATATACCATGCAAAAGACCATAGACTACAAATGTCCAATTGGCACCATGCCAAAACCCTACTAAAATAAAAGTAGCAATAATAGAAATCACCAATCCTTTCTTTTGATGTTTTCTAAGTGTAAATGATAACGGAGTAAAAACATAGTCCATCATCCATGTTGTCAAAGATATGTGCCATTTCCTCCAGAAATCACTAATATTAACAGAAAAGAATGGAGTAGCGAAATTGCGCATCAATTGAATTCCAAAAAGTTTTGAAATACCAATTGCCATGTTAGAGTATCCAGAAAAATCAGCATACAACTGTATCGCGTAGAAAAAAGTACCTACCAATAATACACTTCCTGATTTATCTTGATATTGATCAAAAATAGTATTTGTAAAATGTGCACAATTTTCTGCAATAACAATTTTTGCAAATAGTCCCCATAAAATTTGTCGCAACCCATCAACAGCAACTTCGTATGATGGCTTTCTTTTTTCTTGAATTTGAGGAATAAAACTGGCTGCACGTTCTATAGGCCCTGACAAAATCTTAGGAAAAAAACTTACAAAAACCGAAAACTCCAACAAGTTTGTATTGGGCTCTATTTCTTCATTATAAACATCTGTTAGATATCCCAATGTTTGAAAAGTAAAAAAACTAATCCCGAGAGGTAGTAATATTTGTAAAGCACTGTGCTCCGATGCTAAACCAAAAGAGGCCAAGACATCATAAAATCCCTCATAAAAGAAATTAAAATATTTAAAGTAAAGTAAGAGACCTACATTAAAAATTAAACCTATATATAAAAAAATGCTTTTTTTTCTATCCTCGGGAACCTTATATATTTTTATTCCTAGATAAAAATTAACCAGAATACTAGCTGCTAATAATATCAAAAATCTCCAATCTGCCCAAACATAAAACAATACACTAGTTATAAGCAGAAAGAGGTTTTGATAAACGCTAGATTTACTAAAAACAAACCAGTATAATAAAAATACTGGAATGATAAAACCGACAAATTCTAATGAGTTAAAAACCACCTGTCAAAAATTAGATTTTTGCCTGAATCACAGAAACTAGTGATCCTAAATTTTTTAATTTATTTAAGTCCCTTAACTTAAACTTGATATCAAAACCTTCTTCTATCTTGGTAATGATCATCATATGTGATAAAGAATCCCAGCCATCTACATCTTTAGCTGTTAATTCATCATGTAACTCAAAGTTATCATGATCCAAAATGGATACTAAAACGTCTTTTAATCTTACTTTAATTGCACTTGCTTCCATGGCTTATTAGTTATTCAAATAATTCTTTTAGTTTTTTTCTATCAATTTTTCCGTTTGTATTAAGCGGAAAATTCTTTACAAATTTAATTTGCGTTGGAATCATATAATGGGGTAGTTTTGTTTTCAAAACCTCTATCAACGGTTTTGTATCAAATTCGGCAGTTTCTAATATCAACCCAATCTCTGTATTATGAATGTTGTTTATAAAAGCCCGAGCCACAACATTTATTTTATTTAATTCTGCTTTGGTATGATGTTCTATTTCAGATAATTCCACCCTAAAACCTTGAATTTTTGCTTGAAAATCAACTCTTCCTAAATACAATATATCTCCATCTTCATCTACAGAACATAAATCTCCTGTACGATAAAATCTTATAATATCATTATCAAGTACCTTATCAAAAAAGGCCTCTTTATTTTTTGCTTCATTTTTCCAGTAACCATTAGTCAATTGTCCTCCGCTTAAGCACAACTCGCCTTCCTCTCCTTGGTTTACTTCATTATTATTCTCATCAACAACAATGGTTCTTGTATGAGACATATCTTTTCCTATAGCAAGAACCCCATTATGAGTTTTATTCTCTCCTATCCTATTATAAGTATATTCTGTACAAAATATAGTGCACTCTGTTGGGCCATAAACATTAGCAATCGTAGCGTTTGGTACACACTTAGACCATTCGTCTGTTACATCCAATGGTAAAGCTTCTCCACAAAAAAGACTATACCTCATTTTTGGACAATCAATTTCATCAAAATACGGCCTCAAATAATGTAATATCGAAGGTACCATTAGAGCAAAAGTCAACTCATAATCCTCCATAAGCTCAAATATATAGCTATACTTGATCTCTTCTTTTGGAATTGTATATACACAGGCTCCATTAAGAATCGGTACTAAGTATGAAATAACAGACAAATCAAATGTTAGTTCAAACATTTGCAAGCATTTATCATCATTAGTTATAACATAGTTTAAGTCTTCGAACGCATCTATAAATGAAGCTAAATTCTTAAAAGATATAGGTACACCTTTTGGAGTACCGGTAGTACCCGAAGTAAAGAATATATATGCCAAATCATTGTCTGAAATCTCTACAGGTGTCAAATCAATGGTAGTTTTCTCTAAATCCAAAGTAGAAACAACTTGACCATTCCCAATATTTGTTAACTCTTTAGAAGAATCTAGAATAGTCATAATTTCTGCCTGTTCTATCACCATTTCATTTCTCTCCTTCGGAAAATCAGGATGTATTGGAACATAAGCTTTTCCTTCTAACCACAAAGCAATAATAGACGCATATGTATACACATCGTCATTGGTTATTAAACCAATAGTTTTTTCCTTTTCATTTAAAGAGTTTCTTAATTCACTTCTTACATCGGAAATTACTTGGGCGAATTCTTTATAAGTATAATGCACATGATTAAAACAAAAAGCATTATTTGCCATGTTGTTTTCTATAGACTTTTGTATGTTAAAGATCAAGTTCATTTTAACTAATTGACGAAATTATTTCTATAATAAATGATTAAAGATTATACTTTTTGACCATCTTTTTTTACAATTTTCCCTGGGTTGCCTACTACCACACAATTATCTGGAATATCTTTAACAACCACTGCACCTGCACCTATCACACAATTATTTCCTATTGTGATATCACCTATGATTATGGCTCCAGTATAAATCGATACATTATCACCTATAACTGGTCTTTTTCCATTAACTTCTCCTACGGTAACCAAATGATTAACATATAAATTTTCTCCTATACTATCTGCATTTAGAATAGTACTATAGGGGTGTCCTGTTAAAATTCCTCCTCCTAATTTTGTGCTTCTATCTATTCTAAAATATTTTTCTTTTCTAAAGAAAACATTAAGAATACTTGCAAACAACCCTCTAGTTCTAAAATAAAAAACAGTCCTAAAATCAGTTGAATATGTTAGAAAATATATTAATAATTTTCTATTACTGCCTTTTAAGTTTTTTTCCTTCGCCCATCGGGTTATATCCTTATCGATAATATGCTTATTCGGGCTCTTGTAATACAAAATTACATGAGGAAGCAACAAAATTTTATATAAAAATTGAATTATCTTCATAAAGCTTATTTGCTTTTATTCTTTTCTAAATACGTATTTGCTACTTTTTCTAAATCAAATTTTTGCAAGAGTGCTTCGCTATGCTGCTTCACATTTTCTGAATAATCATTTGACTGCAAAGATTTTACAAGAGCTATAGCCAACTGCTCCTCTTCTGGTATAAAAGTCTGATCTTCTGGAATTCCTAATTTACCTTTAAATAAGTTTGGTGTAATAATACCGCTCTCTACCTCAAAATTAGTTTCTTTTTCAGGATGCATTTGTAAACTCATAAGTTCTACGATACCCTCTGTGCAATAAGATGAAACTATTGGTGTTTCTAAACAAATGGCTTCTACTATTACGTTGGGTGTTCCTTCATAATGAGATGCCAATGCTAATACTTTTGCTCTAGTTAAGTATTTATACGGATTTGATTTTCTACCTAAAAAAACCACATTTTTAGATATTTCAAAAGTTGATAACAATTTTTGCAAATGATCAACCACCATTTTATCACCATCTCCAATAATAGCTAGTTTGGCATCAGGTCGTTCTTTAAGTACCAATGAAAATGCCTTAATCAAATGCCAAGGAGATTTTTGAGTAGACAATCTTCCTAAAAAAAGAATAACATTCTCACTAAATAATTTTACTTCTTCTTTAGTATCTAAATCCTCTAATGAACGCTTTCTTATCTCTTTTAAGTCGTGTGGATTATAGATAACTTCTAAATTATGGCTATGCTTATAATCACATTTATTGATTAAGTCTTCCTTAATTGCTTTACTAATACACACTAATTTATCAAACCTCTTGTAAGTGTACTTAAAACCAAATCTTGTTAACTTACTCAACATAGAGTTATTACTTAACTCTACACTTTTAAGTGCATGAATACTTCCTATTTTAAATTCTTTAGTAAATGTTAGAGAGCTATATAAATTAGGTGGATCACCAAAGGTTATAGAGTGTGTAATATTATTTTTTAAAATCAACTTTCTTAACCGTGACGGAGCAAAAACATTAAATTTTAATCGTTCTCCTCTAGACATATGAACATAGTCTTTATCTGAAAAAAACAATTCATCATCACCAAAATTAATGATGTCAGAATCTAATTTGATAAACTTAACTGCTTTAATAAAATATCCTTTACTTTTATAATAGTTATAAAATGAAAAGGCCAGTCTTTCCATTCCTCCTACTCCTCCATAAGGGATTATTAATAAAATGCGTTTCATTAGTTGGGTATGTTTTATTTAAGCAATAATTTAAATTTATTTAACTTCTCAAAAGTTATTTGGGTCTTACAGATTTCAATTCAACAAATAGATCATTCCATTTATTTACAATAGTTTCTGATAAGTATGCCTTAACATTTACTTTAGCTTCCTTTCCCATTTTTAATCGTTTTTGATCATCCTTTATTAAGTCTAAAATCCGATTACCTAACTGGGTGGTGTTTCCATTTGGCACTAAATACCCATCTACATCATTCTTAATAATATCAGATGGTCCATAAGGGCAATCAAATGATACACAAGGTACTCCATAAGCCATTGCTTCGGTAAGTACCATCCCAAAGCCTTCATACCTTGACGACATTACATATATTGAAGCTTCGTGATACTTTTCTGCAATATTCTTAACAGGGGCATGAAAATTAACATTTTTTAAAATCCCTAGCTCTCTAGCCTGTTCTTCTAACTTTTCTTCTTTATTAATTGTACCGTATATATCTAATATCCAATCTGGATTCTGATCTACAACTATTTTCCAGCTTTTTAATAACCTATCATATCCTTTTTGAAAACTTTGCTTACCAACAGCTAGTACTTTTTTATTAAGCAATGTACTTTCTTCCTTCGGATAAAAAGATAGAGGGTTAGGAATTACTAATAGGTTTTTAAACTTCCACTCATTTAAGTTTCCGTTGGTTAGCACAACAAATCTATCATAAAACTTACCTCCAAAATTCATTAATCCAAACTTAGTTTTAGTAATGAATCTATGCTTTAAAGATTGATGCCCACCTCCTACTTCTACATTTCGAGACACATGTCTCTCATAAATCATTGGGCATGGTTTTCCTAAAATAAGAGGCACAAAGAAACCTTTTAATCCATCATCACAAACTGCAATAACATCGGGGTTAAGCTGTTTCACTATTCTACGTAAACCAGATGCATATTTTAATGTGTGAGTGATAGGGTTACCCTTTGCTTCAACATTATGATAGCTTAATTTTGGACTAAAATCGTAAAATAAATCACTATTATTTTGATTTAAAGTAATTACATGAATATCATAATCAAATTGCTCGGCTAGCATTGATGCTTTTATAGACAAAACTCTTTCTAAACCTCCCGGTCCATCTATTCGATTAACAATATATACAAGTTTCATTACAACGAACGCGTTACTTTACCAATTTACCGTTAACTATTTCTTTTAAACCATTAGATAAATCGTGATGCTTCTCTAGGTTTTGTACAATAGTGTTCATGTCTATCTTCCCGTCAAGCGGAAAATTAGCTTTAAATTCTCCTGTCTTACTATTTATATCAATACGATTAAATAGTTCTAATATCCCATCAAAACGACATGAGTCTACAAAACTATCAAAACCATTAACAAAAATAACAGGAGTTCCTAATGCCAAACATGGTAATGCACAATGAATCCTAGAGGTAATTACCAATTTTGCTTTGGCATACTTGTTTAACAATTTCTCTGCCATATCAAATTTCTCTTCATCAGAATATGTATTTGATGGGGGCTCTTGATTAATGAACTCTGCTTTACTTAATACTTCTTGACTAATAAAGTTCTTGAGATGTTTGTTTTTTTTGTTTAATTGAAACGCAGTACCATTAAGAACATTCTTTACGGTTGCCTTGGCGTTATAAAATATTTTTTCTGGTCTAGGGTAACTATATAATGGATCAACTATATATATATCCTCTCCTCTTTCTGAATCATCTACTTTATATGAATCCAACGTTAATGTCAAGCATCCTGTAAAAAATGCATCTATCCCTTTGGCTTTAAGTGTATCTGCTGTAAATTGATCTCTACAACCAATTGGTTGGTGCTTTTTTAGGTAAGCGATCCCCTTTTCACTAAGCATTGCAGGAGCAGCTGTATTGTTCATATGAAAAGAGACAAATACAGGGTTTATGTTTTCTGATGGCACCCAATGATGTGTATTATGTGTAAACCATCCGTTCATAATCAAGGTAATAGGCTCACCTTTATAATCACCTAATCTTTCTCTATTAAGAAAAGTATCAACCTTTGGTAAAAACTGCTTTGCAGCAAGACTTTGAATATTATCTCCAACGTTAAAAAAACGCTTATTCTCATCATATGTAAGTAATCCGTATTTCATAAGAGTATCTCTTTTATCAAACTGATATTAGCAATTATTTTAGTTTTGAATACAACCTAACAAGTCCTGGGAATTTATTTCTGATTATAAATTTAATGCGGTGTATTCCTTTATTGGGATTGTTAATTTTTTGTTCTAAAAGGCTATCTATTTTACCTTGTCGTATATCATTAATTTGTTTGGTTTCAGCTTCTTTATTATTAAAAACATAAAACTCATCTACATGCTTTGCTTTTTCCATAAGTTCCCACCAAAAGTATCGAACTCCTTTACTCGCACCACCTATATTAAGCACTTTATAAAACTTATCGTATATTTTTTCGTCAACATTGAAACCATAATCATTTGGATTTTTTCCGTTAAGGATTAACCCTAGAATTGTTCTAAAGCACTTTTCACAAACACTACAATTAAACTCTGTCCTCTTTTCTGAGTAACATACTCTAAGCTTAAACTTTGTATCTGTCTTTGCAGAAAAATCCGCAATCAAATCTACTTTATCTTGTCTTTTTAATTCATATCCATCGTGAAAAACTTTTACTCCTGATCCCCATGTTATTTTTTCGTCCATAGTTGGAGTCGACCCCCAATCAATATCAATATGATCCGTATAAGATGAAGCTATATAAATAGCACCATAAGAATAAACATAAGAAATAGGTGCTAATGCTCCTATTAATGCCAAACCATGTTGCACTTTACCCCACCAACCTATATCACTTAGTAACAATTCTACTTGATATGTATAAAAATCACGTAAATTAGATTCTATAAATTCTTTTTGATTTTCTTTTAGTAATTCTTCGGTTTCAATAAAATTGGCAAAATCATTCCATTGCTCTTTATCTTCTATTTGTATATCAGCACCTAGCAAGGTTACCAAGTCCGGCTTTTTATCATGAATACGTATATAAGTTGCATAGGCGTCAACTCCCCCACTAAACAACATAGCAGTCTGGTCTCCTTTTACGTTATTCTTGACCATTTTTTTTGCTGTGAGTTTTCCGTTTAAGCTTTGTCCACGCTTTTCAAACTCTTTTTTTACTTCTTCTTGAGCGTGGTAAAAATCCTCATCTATTTCATCAACTTCAATTTCAAAGCCTGCAAACCATGCTATAGGTAACATGTTTGATAAAAATGGAATAACAGCAATACTCCCAGGAGTACTACTAATATCAACTTGATATTTTATATAAAATGGCTGGTCTTCGACAAAGAACTTCTGAATTTGTGAATCAACAGAATAATCATAAACAATCTTTTTTCCGTCTTCTACAAATGAAATATTACGAAGTATTAACTTTTCCATCACAATTTATTTTCGCTTCAATCTCGAAGCAATTGGTTCTATAAATAATTGCTTCTCATACTCAAGAAGGCCTATATAATACATTAACACTGCAAATACTAGGGTAAATGTACTTCCTTTTATAATAAAATTCAACCACCCCGATCCTGGTATGTAGTTTATTAAGTATCCAATAGCAGAAATAATAAGAATTGCTATTACCGTCTTATTTGCTAATTCTTTAAAAAATCTCGGAATGTTAAGTTTAATCACTTTGTGATAATAGAAATTCATAACATTTTGTACAATAAGCCAACCAATTACAGATCCCCCCATCATACCAATTGCTCCATAAGAATATGCCAATAAAGCACCTAATCCGGTACCAACAATCATAAAGGATAAATATAAAATAGCTTTAAAGGACAACTTACTTTTTGCTTCTAAAATGGAGTTACCAAAATGCTGTACCAAAGGTAGTGTATATGCTACCATAATCATCAAAGCTATTACCCATGATTGAAAACTTCCTTCTTCTCCTATAGTATCTCCTACCCATAAAAAAACAAACTGGCGACCATATAATGCAAAAGCAATCAAAATAAACATTAAAGCTATAAAAGATAATCTACCAATCTTAATCATCATATCTGTGAGCTGTTCCCCTGTTGCATTACCAACAGACATTTGCGTAGCTCTTGGTAGAAACACACCCGAAATAGCAGTAGAAAAAGCGCCGTAATATGTACCTAAAGTAATACCTATACCATAAATTGTAAGAACAGACGGTGGACTGATTCTTCCTAACACCCAATGTCCTGCCTTCCATTGAAAAAGACTCACTAATGAAAATACAAAAACCCATACTGAATATTTCAATATATGGGCTACAAAACTCTTTTTGAACGAATGAAGCTTAAATCGAACCTTTAATTTTTTAAATACATAATATGCTGTAACAGCAATTACTGACATATTAAAAATGGTATCAACTATAACTAATGCTATTGATCTTCCACCATATAGCAGTACACCAACTACAGTTAATGATCTTATTACATATCTAACTATATTAAGTGTTTTAGGAAATACGAAAGCTTCATAACCCGAACAAATACCTGTAAACGAACCTCCTGGTAGTTTAATTGCCAAATTAAAAATTAAAATAACAAACATAATCTTTGCTATCTTAATCTCTTCTTCATTCATTTTAGTAAAATAAGTCTCTATATTACTATAGAAAAAGAAACCGGCAACTAGAACCAGAAAAGAGATCATCATATAAATGATCATAGTTGTTGCTAAAAAATTCTCTTCGCCTTTTTTATCCTTTTCGGCTTTATATTTTGCAACAAAACGAACTATAGTATTATTAAGTCCAAAATCCAAAATAGATATCGTACCTACTAGTGCCCCAATAGTAATAAAAATACCATATTCATCCTTTCCTAAATACCTAAGTATGAAAGGGGTTAATAATAATCCAACAATATTTGTTAGAATTATTGTTAGATAATTTAATACCGCACCTTTTTTTAATTGGCTCAACTTGGTTGGTTTATTAGTTATTTAGTGCTATACTTTATAATCTACCGTGAACTTCTTCTTCTACTATTCCCTTCACATCATACAACACACCATTAGGCTTAATTAAAGATTTTAAATCAAGATCTAAGTATTCTTTGTGGGCTACGGTTAACACAATAGCATCGTATGTTGTATTTGGTAATTCACTTATGGTATGTAATCCATATTCATGCTGAACTTCTTCAGGGTTTACCCAAGGGTCATAAATTGTTACTTCTGTACCAAAATCTTGTAAATTACGAATCACATCAACAGCCTTTGTATTACGCACATCAGGACAGTTCTCTTTAAATGTTATTCCTAAGACTAGTACATTGGCTCCTTTTATCCTTATATCATGTTGAACCATTAATTTTATTACTTCTGATGCTACATACTGCCCCATACTATCATTAAGCCTACGCCCAGCCAATATAATCTCTGGATGATATCCAAACTCCTGAGCTCTTTGCGCCAAATAATATGGATCCACTCCAATACAATGCCCTCCAACTAATCCAGGCTTAAAAGGTAAAAAATTCCATTTAGTACCTGCCGCCTCAAGAACATCATTGGTATCAATCCCCATCAAGTTAAATATCTTGGCAAGTTCATTAACAAATGCTATGTTGATATCACGTTGTGAGTTTTCGATAACTTTAGCCGCTTCGGCAACTTTGATTGTTGGTGCCAGATGGGTCCCAGCAGTAATTACAGAAGCATATAAATCATCTACTTTCTTTCCTATTTCGGGAGTAGAGCCCGCAGTAACTTTAAGGATTTTCTCTACAGTATGTAACTTATCTCCGGGATTAATTCGCTCAGGTGAATAGCCTGCATAGAAATCTTTATTAAACTCTAATCCACTTATCTTTTCTAATACAGGTATACACTCTTCTTCTGTAACCCCAGGATATACCGTTGATTCATAAATTACGATATCACCTTTTTTCAAAACTTTACCAACTGTTTCACTTGACTTATATAAAGGTGTGAGGTCTGGTCTATTATTTTTATCTACTGGTGTAGGAACGGTAATTACATAATAATTACAATCTTCAATATCATCTAAGTCTGAAGAACAGTACAACCCGATACTCATTTTCGAAGTATCCTGTAAAACTGACTGTAATAACTTATCTTCTACTTCGAGTGTAGAATCAACCCCTGAACGAAGCTCTTCGATTCTGTTTGTATTAATATCAAATCCAACCACAGGATATTTGGTTGCAAATAATCTAGCTAAAGGTAGGCCTACATAACCTAATCCAATAACGGCAATCTTAATGTCTTGCATAGTTTTTATGTTAGAAAGTTGAGTTTCATTACAAATTTTCCCAATACCATTTTACGGCTTCTTTTAATCCCTCTTTTATATCAAACTCTGGGTTATACCCCAAAAATGTCTTTGCTTTTTCTACAGATGCCAAAGAATGTGGTACATCACCTTTTCTCTCTGGTCCAAACTTCACATCTACGTTTTTTATTTTTTCATCATATTCTCCTAAATATTCTTTCAGTAACGTAGTTAGCTCGTTTAATGTGGTTCTTTCTCCATATGCCGTGTTATATACATTATTTAGCGCATCTGGATGATCAGACACCATTGCCAAAAGATTCATTTGAATCACATTATCTATATAAGTAAAGTCTCTAGAGAACAATCCATCACCATTAATTATTGGTGAATCATACTTCATAAACTGCATCACAAACTTTGGTATTACAGCTGCATATGCTCCATTTGGATCTTGCTTACGACCAAATACATTGAAATACCTTAACCCAACCGTATCAAGGTCATATGTTTTTTTGAAATTGTTTGCATACAATTCGTTTACATATTTTGTTATAGCATATGGAGATAGTGGGTTTCCTATTTTTTCTTCTACCTTAGGCAATGCTTTTGAGTCTCCATATGTAGACGAACTCGCCGCATAAATAAAACGTTTTACTCCGGCATCTCTAGAAGCAACTAGCATATTAAGAAAACCTCCAACATTAACATCGTTCGAAGTTATCGGATCGTTAATTGACCTTGGAACCGAGCCTAAAGCAGCCTCATGCAATACATAATCTATATTTTCACAAGCTTTGTGGCAATCCTCAAGGTTTCTTATATCACCTTCAATAAAGGTGAAGTTAGGATTTTCATTACACAACGCTAGGTTTTTTTTATGTCCAGTTGCAAAGTTATCTAGCCCTACTACTGTACTTCCTATTTCCAAAAGTGCTTCGCATAAATTTGATCCGATAAACCCCGCTGCACCAGTAACTAGTATTTTTGAAGAACGAAGTTGTTCTAATTGTTTAGTATTCATGAATTGTGTTTTAACCCCTTTTTTAATCCCGCGATTATATTTTTAACATAATCAGCGCGAAATTAAGATATCCATATAGAACATACAACATAAGTTATAGGGGATTTTACCCCTATTTAATTTTTATAATATTTAGTTAACTTATAAATACTTGAATAAATCAACAAAACACAAGCAAAACATTAACTATCAATACCTTAAAAACAATAGTGTTGGTACTTTATTTTTAATAATTTCTGTAAAAAATATTTAAAACTCTATTAATTCTAATAATTCTGTTTCAAATCTTTCCTTTGGTAAATATTGATTTTCAAGATTCTTTTCAAAAGGAATAGGTGTGTGAATACTTCCTACACGTTTGACCGGTGCATCTAAATATTCAAAGCAATTTTCTACAATCATTGCTGAAATATCAGAAGCAATGCTACCAAAAACAGTATCCTCTTGTAAGATAATTACTCTATTAGTCTTTTTTACCGATTCATAAATGGTTTCTATATCTAAGGGCTGTAATGTTCTTAAATCTATAAGATCAACTTTTAAGTTAGCATACTTTTCTAACACCTCTAGAGCCCAATGAACACCTGCTCCATAGCTTATAACCGTAACATCATTTCCTTTCCTTAAAAGCGAAGCTTTTCCTAACGGCAAATTATAATACCCTTTTGGAACCTCTTGTCTTATGCTTCTATACAATGCTTTATGCTCAAAAAACAACACTGGATTTGGATCTTCTATTGCCGTTAACAACAAACCTTTTGCATCATAAGGAAATGCAGGATATACCACCTTAAGTCCAGGTGTCTTAGTAAACCAAGCCTCATTAGTTTGGCTATGAAATGGTCCAGCTCCTACTCCTGCTCCGCACGGCATTCTAATAACTACATCTGCAGATTGCCCCCATCTGTAGTTAGATTTAGCTAATAAATTAACAATAGGGTTAAATCCTGAAGACACAAAATCTGCAAACTGCATTTCGACCACAGCTTTGAATCCATTTATAGATAAACCATACCCTGTTGAAACTATTCCTGATTCGCAAATAGGGGTATTACGAACACGATCTCTACCAAACAAATCAACAAAACCTTCTGTTATTTTAAACACGCCGCCATATTCAGCTATATCCTGTCCCATAATAACAAGATTTTCAAAATGTTGCATCCCCAGCTTTAAACCATCAGAAATTGAATCAATAAGTCTTACTTCCTTAGCTTGTACACTTGGTATTTTCTGATTATAATCAAAAAATTTATAAACAGCAGACAATTCGTTTTCCAAATCAACCAAAACATTACCTTCATTATTGGCTTGATCCCAGTGTGACTCTATTTTTTTCTTTATAGTAAACTTCTTTTCTTCATCCTTCTCTACAGAAAGCACATTTTCATTGATCAAAAATTTTTGGTAATTTTCTATAGGATCTTTTGTTTCCCAATAATCCATTAATTCTTGCGGAACATATTTGGTCCCACTAGCTTCTTCATGCCCCCGCATTCTAAATGTTTTAAACTCTATTAAAACAGGATGAGGCTCTTGTTTCATACTTTTTACAATAGCCTGAACTTTATCATAAACTTCTAGAACATTATTTCCATCAATTATATAAGATCTCATGCCATATCCTGCAGCTCTATTTGCCAAATCCTTACATCTATACTGCTCATCTGTAGGCGTTGACAAACCATACCCATTATTTTCAACACAGAAAAGAACTGGTAGATCCCATACTGAAGCAATATTTAGGGCTTCATGAAAATCTCCTTCGCTAGTTCCTCCTTCTCCTGTAAATACAGCAGTAACCTTATTATTCTTTTTAAGCTTATTAGCCAAGCCAATACCACATGCTACACCTAACTGAGGTCCAAGGTGAGAAATCATTCCTATAATATTGAATTCTTGCGTTCCAAAATGAAAAGAACGATCTCGACCATTAGTAAACCCATTAGATTTTCCTTGCCATTGACTAAACAATCTGTATAAAGGAATATTTCTTGATGTAAAAACTCCTAAATTACGATGCATTGGGAGTATATACTCATCTTTATCAATCGCCGCAGTAACACCAACGGCTATTCCTTCCTGGCCAATACCGCTAAACCATTTAGACACTTTACCCTGACGTAATAAAACTAGCATTTTTTCTTCAATACTTCTAGACAAAAGCATTTTATCATATAGTGAAATTAGTTGTTCATCACTATATTCTTTTCTGTCAAAATGTAGTTTCTGTTTTTCCTCCGAAATATGCTCCATAAAAGAAAATTTGTTACGTAAATGTAATTATTTTTAATTCAGAACCCATGACTACTAGGTAATATTATCAAGTAGATGTTAATTTAGTCTTAATAGTCCTCCAAAATGGTTAAATTTACTATAGATTCAAATACAAGTATTTAACTTTAAAAAAATAAATACTATTTATACTTTAAAATAAATCAATAGTTCTATAATAGCATTTCAATGAAATACACCTATTTTAGTCCTTTAATACACATACACAAAGATTAAATAAATGAATACTATACCGAGCGTAGATTTGGCCGATTTTTTATCTGATGATACCTCTAGAAAACAAAAATTTGTCAACGAGATTGGAAAAGCCTATGAAGAAATAGGTTTTGTTGCATTAAAAAATCATTTTTTAAGTGACCAGTTAGTCGAAGATTTATACAAAGAAGTAAAAGCTTTTTTTGCTTTACCAGTAACTACCAAAAGTAATTATGAAATCGAAGGACTTGGTGGACAACGAGGCTATACATCTTTTGGTAAAGAACATGCCAAAGGAAAAAAAGAAGGAGACCTTAAGGAGTTTTGGCATTTTGGACAAGAACCAGATGCAGATGCCAATTTAACCGAAGAGTATCCTAAAAATGTTATTGTTAAAGAACTCACTAATTTTAACACTGTAGGAATGGAAGCCTATAGAATGTTAGAAAAAACAGGTATCCATGTACTAAGAGCATTATCACTTTATATAGGTCTAGAAGAGAATTACTTTGATCATTGGGCTAGTAATGGTAACAGTATCCTACGCCCAATACATTACCCTCCAATTAAAGACGAACCAAAAGGAGCGGTTAGAGCTGGTGCACATGGAGATATTAATTTGATAACTTTATTGATGGGAGCTTCTACGGGTGGATTACAAGTACAACGTAAAGATGGAGAGTGGATCGATGCCATACCACAAGAAGATGAATTAGTTATTAATGTTGGAGACATGTTAGAACGCCATACCAATAACAAACTTAGATCAACAATACATCGAGTAATAAATCCTCCTCGAGAACAATGGAGTGAACCAAGATATTCTATTCCATTTTTTATGCACCCTAGAAGTGACATGAAATTAAATTGTCTTCAAGAGTGTGTAGACGAGAAGAATCCTAAACAATATGACGATATAACAGCGGGGCAATTTCTACATCAAAGGCTTGTTGAAATTGGATTAATAAAAGAATAAAGATAGTTTATGGATTTACAGGATCAACTAAAAAATTTATTTCCTGATCACAAACCTCAGGAAGAAGAAATTGTAGATAATAAACCTACAGATCAAATATGGATGCAAAATGACCCTATTATTTGCAAGTATGAAAAACGAAAAGGGAAACCAATTACAATACTTGAGGGTTACACTGGAGCTGATGAAGATTTTAAAAAATTAGCCAAAGAAATAAAGACTCGTTTAAGTGTAGGAGGAAGTTTTAAAAATGACACCATAATCATACAAGGTGATTATAGGAATCAAATTATGGACATACTTAAAGAAAAAGGGTTTAAGGTAAAACGAGTAGGAGGATAAAACTAATATTGTAATTTGGAAAACAAAACACTGCATATCACGAATGGAGATAGCTGTTCTCAAAGAATACAGCAATTATCTATAAAAGGAGATCTCCTTATTTGGCGTGAAATGCTCTGTGAAGGTCCAACTGAAATAAAACTTGAAACCGAAACTTCGCTTCAGAAACGTAAAAAATTCTTAAAGAAATATTATAGAATATCGCATTCTGATTATGAAAAAAAGTTTATTACACAATTAAGCAAAATTGAATCCGCTAAGCAATATGATGAAATAATACTATGGTTCGAGTATGATTTGTTTTGTCATATTAACATGATGGCAGTAATAAGTTTATTGTTAAGAAAACAACTACACAATATCCCTATATATTTGGTGTGCAGTGGGCGTATCGAAAGTGACAAAAAATTTTATGGCCTTTGTGAATTATCCGACAATCAACTAAAAGAACATTTCAAAAACAAGATACTATTATCTCTTGATGATCTAGAATTTGGATCTCATATCTGGACGCTTTATTGTGAGTCTAAACCACAAAAAATAGCTGGACAAATTAAAAACGAGTCTTCTTTTGAATATTTATCAATATGTCTTAGAGCACATTTACAACGTTTTCCTAATATGTTAACAGGACTAAATGTACTTGAACATAATATTCTCGAAATAATTGATAATTATCAGGTCAAAAACATAAAACAACTTATGGGATATGCATTAGAGTATCAAGGTTTTTATGGTTATGGGGATATGCAATTAAAACGAGTGTTAGCAAGACTCTTTCAATTTTTACATCAAACAAAAGATAGGCTTGTCCTTTCAGAAAGAGGAAACCTTGCATTACAACGAAAGAAAAATTTTTATAACACACAAATTGTAGATTGGCACTATGGTGGTGTAAAAAAATATGATTACTTGTATAATGACACCTCTCATACTTTACTAAAATTATAATATGCCTATAGCAGAATCAGAACTCATTCTTAATGATGATGGCAGTATCTATCACCTTAATCTAAAACCAGAACATATAGCTAATACTGTTATTACTGTTGGTGATCCAGATCGAGTAGATGCTGTAACAAAATATTTCGACAACATAGAGTTCAAAATACAAAAACGTGAATTTCATACTCAAACTGGTAACTATAAAGGGAAAAGAATAACGGTAATTTCTACTGGTATAGGAACCGACAACATCGACATTGTTTTTAATGAGTTAGATGCCCTTGTTAATATTGACTTTACTAATCGTGAAGTTAAAAACAAACACGTTTCATTAGATATAATTAGAATCGGAACATCTGGTGCTATTCAACCAAACATACCTATAGATAGCTATATTTTAACAGAAACAGGTATCGGTTTTGATAGTCTTCTTCATTTTTATGAAAGTCAACATGTTCAATTACCATTAATTACTGAAGCACTTGTACAACACCTTGACTGGAGTCCTCATAAATCAACTCCATATGTTGTATCATGCGACAAAAACCTTGGAGCTCATTTATTTGACAAAAATATCCAAAAAGGTTACACTATTACAAATGTCGGGTTCTATGGTCCACAAGGAAGAACACTTCGCCTACCCATATCAGATCAAGAGTTAAACAAAAAAATTGCTTCTTTTTCTTATAAAAACAAAAGAATAACCAACTTAGAAATGGAAACTGCAGGCATATATGGTATGGCAAGACTACTAGGACACAATGCCGTATCTATGAATGCTATACTTGCAAATCGTGCCACAGGTAAATTTAGCAAAACTCCTAAAGAAACGGTAGATCAATTAATTAAATATACCATCGACAAGGTGGCAAATTATTAATCATAAAAAAAAGGACAGCAACCCTATCCTTTTTTTAAGCGCAATCATAATTAATTTAAAGAAACAGACACACTGCCTTATTCTTTTTATGTATTAACTAAACAATATTTTAAGACTGATTAAAAAATTAGTTAATAACAATACCGAAATAAAGATCACAATACCATTCTCAAGAGAATTATTTTTTAACTTCGCAACCTTTACAAGAGCATTTTTATTTTTTAAAAAGTTCTTTTTCATAGCAATATTGTTTTAATTGGGGTTAACACTAATCCAAATGTATCTTCTTTTAGAAGAATATTAGTTCAAATATAATAAAATAATCTGTTTTTGCCGATAAAAAACAAAAATAATCGACAAAAAACACAAATAATATTTTTTAAGCATTATGAATACCGTAAAAATTGGTGGTGTTCCTGAACATTTTAACCTGCCCTGGCACATGGGTATAGAGGATCAAAGTTTTTCGAATAAAGACATTAATCTTGAATGGGTCGAATATCCCGGAGGAACTGGCGCTATGTGTGAAGCACTTAGAAACGAAGAAATTGATATGGCCATTATCCTTACTGAAGGAATTATAAAAGATATCATTGCAGGAAATCCTAGTAGAATAGTCCAAAAATATATCCAAACTCCGCTAATATGGGGAATACATGTAGGGGCTCAATCAAAATACACTTCTTTATTAGAACTCGAACATACAAAAGCAGCCATTAGTAGATATGGTTCTGGTTCTCATTTAATGGCTTATGCAAACGCACAAGACCAAAATTGGGAAACTTCTGATCTTAAATTTGAACTTGTCAATAATCTAAATGGTGCTATAGAAGCATTAACAAATGATAATGCTGATTATTTTATGTGGGAACACTTCACAACTAAACCACTGGTAGACAAGGGAATATTTAGAAGAATTGCAGACTTCCCTACTCCATGGCCTTGTTTTGTAATCGTAGTAAGAGAAAAAGTATTAGATGCTATGCCTGATACTATCAAAACAATTTTGGATACCATTAACACTTCAACATCTGACTTTAAGCATATTCCGAGCATTGACAAAACATTAGCGTATAGATATGATCAACAACTTGTTGATATTCGAAAATGGTTACAACTAACAGAATGGAGTCAATCTCAAATACAGCTAGATACTCTAGATACGATACAAAACTATCTTCATAAAGTACAAATAATAGACACTAAAATAGATTCTAAAAAATTGATATTTGATCTTTAATTAAGTTTTTCTTCTCTATTATGCCCCAAAAAAAAGATATTTTGAATAGGGTAAATTCAAAATAAACCGTTATTTAATAAAGATGTTTAAACAAAATAGAAGCATAAATTAGAGTATGATTGATGTTTTATATTAATTATTATTAATATATGAAATCGTTATGCCCCATATAATTTACTAGGTACACAAAATAATTTTTGTACATTTGCATCGCCTACCCTAAGAAATATGAACTAATAATTAACGTATTACGCAACCCTTTTTGATTAATTGCATCTAATAGTTAACTAACAATCTCTTATGATAACATTTCTAATAATATTGGCAGGTCTAGTCATTTTTAATTTTATTTTATTAAAAATCAGCACCCAATCTGTGGACAATGACAAAAAGAACCCTAAAGCTAAAAAGGTAAAAATTAATTCTACAACAGATAAATCAAAAGTTACAAAAGTACCTAATGCTGCATAAGCAATTACCATTTTATGCTGGCTTGATTTGTTTTTGATAGATATGCATTGGTTTTACTAAAATGTTCGTTACCGAACCAGTATCCTCTATTTGCACTTAAAGGGGATGGATGACCACTTGTTAAAACACAATGTTTTGATCTATCAATTTTAGCTCCTTTTTTCTTGGCATATCCTCCCCAAAGTAAAAAAACTACATTTTCTTTTTTATCAGAAATAGTTTGTATAACAGCATCTGTAAATTTTTCCCAACCTTTATTTTGATGTGATCCGGCTTCATGGGCTCGTACTGTTAAAGTTGCATTTAATAGTAACACCCCTTGTTTTGCCCAACGCTCAAGATTACCATTTGTTGGAAATGGAAGTTTCAGGTCTGATTCTATCTCTTTAAAAATATTAACGAGAGATGGTGGCATCGCAATATCATTGTTTACCGAAAAACATAAACCATTAGCCTGCCCCACTCCATGATAAGGATCTTGGCCAATTATCACAACTTTTACATTATCAAAACTACAATGATCAAAAGATGCAAAAATTTGATTTCCAGACGGGTAACAAGTATGTTTTTTATATTCTAATTTTACAAAATCAACTAACGTAATAAAATATGGTTCATTAAACTGCCTTTGTAATTGTTGTTGCCAGCTTGTCTCAATATTTACATTCATATCGTTATTAAAAAATTATTAGTAATTGTGTACTTTTACACAGTAAAAACCGACCGAATATAACCCAAAAAATGGGTAAAAAAAAGTATGATTCGTATTTCAAAAAAAACACTTGACGATTTAGAATTTGATGTAGTATTAAATCATATTGCAGAACATTGCAATACAGATTTAGGAAAATCAAAAGCATTAGATATAAGTCCATTTAACACCAAAGAGCAGCTACATATAGCGTTGCAAGAAGTATTCGAATATAAATCTTCATACTTGCATGATGCCACTATACCCAATCATGGGTTTGATAGTATTACCAAAGAAATTCAGTTGTTAAATATTGATAACACTTTTTTAGAAGCATCAAATCTCAAAAAACTAATTTCTATAAGTCTAACTACCAATGAATTATTAGTTTTTTTCAGAAAAAACAAAGATATATACCCGTTTTTAAATCAAACAGCCTCTAATGTTCCTTATACCAAAGAGATTATTCATTTAATAGAAGCCGTTATCGACAAATTTGGCGAAGTCAAAGACAATGCCTCTTCTTTATTACAACGTCTTAGAAAAGATATTAATCGGGTACAATCACAATTAAATGGAAGTTTTGGAAAAGACCTTACTAGATACAATAGCCTTGGATATTTAGACGAAATTAGAGAAAGTGTTGTAGATAACAGAAGAGTTCTTGCTGTATCTGCTATGCATCGTCGTAAAGTAAAAGGGTCAATTATGGGTAGCTCTAAGACAGGAAGTATTGTTTATATAGAACCCGAAGCCACACTACAATTTAGTCGAGAACTTACTAATCTGCAATATGAAGAGCGAGAAGAAATTGTAAAAATCCTTAAAGAGCTTACCAACAAACTAAGACCTTTTGTAGAGTTGCTAGAGCAATATCAAGAATACCTAAGCCATATTGATGTTGTTGCTGCAAAATCAAAGTATGCAAAACAAATTAATGCCGTATTACCTAAAATAACCAAAGAACGAGAACTATCTCTTAAAGATGCCTACCACCCATTACTTTATCTTAACAATAAGAAAAAGGGTAAAAAAACCTTGCCGCAAACTATTGCACTAGATGAGAATAACCAAATCATTGTAATTTCGGGACCTAATGCAGGAGGTAAAAGTATTACCTTAAAGACGATAGGGTTGTTACAGGTGATGTTACAAAGTGGTATGCTTATTTCTGTACATGAGTATAGTCGAATGTGTGTCTTTGATACAATATTAACTGATATTGGAGATAATCAATCAATAGAAAATCATTTAAGTACATATAGCTATAGATTGAAAAACATGAACCAGTTTTTAAGAAAATGTAACGATAGAACGCTTTTTCTTATTGATGAGTTTGGAACAGGTAGTGATCCAGAACTAGGTGGTGCTTTGGCCGAAACTTTTCTAGAAGTTTTTTATGAAAGAAAATCTTTTGGTATCATTACTACCCATTATGCCAACTTAAAAATGTTGGCTAATGAACTACCTAATATGAGTAATGCCAATATGTTGTTTGATGCTAAAACATTAGAACCTCTTTTTAAATTATACTTAGGTGAAGCCGGAAGTTCATTTACTTTTGAAGTTGCCCAAAAAAATGGAATTCCATATAGTCTTATTAATAAGGCAAAGAAAAAAGTTCAAAGAGGAAAAATTAGATTTGACAAAAGTATTGCCAATCTTCAAAAAGAACGTTCTAAACTTCAAAAAACTAATGCCGTTCTTAAAACAAAAGAGCAAAAGGCAGAAATAGAAAAAGAACGTTTAGACAAGATAAATGAGCGTGTTCAAAGTAAATTAGAAAGCTATCAAGAATTATATGATAGTAATCAAAGAATGATTTATTTGGGGCAAAAAATTGATGATCTTAGCGAAAAATACTTCAACAATAAGAAAAAGAAAGAGCTAATCAACGAGTTTATTAAAATTGTAGAAGTAGAAAATTCTAAACGTAAAAAGCAAACTTTTAAGCAGCGAAAAGTTGAAAAAGCAAAAGAACAAAAGGTAGTTAAAGAGGTTCAAGAAAAAGTAAAAGTCATTCGAGAGAAAAAAATAGAAGAGAAAAAGAAAGAAGAAAAAATTCAAAAATCAATTCCCAAAGTAAGCTTAAAAGTTGGGGATCGAGTTCGAATGATAGACGGAAAGTCAATCGGTACTATAGATACTTTAGAAAAAGGAAAAGCAGTAGTTAATTATGGAATCTTTACTACGAACGTCGCCATTGATCAATTAGAGTTTGTAGAGCGAGCTAAACCAAAGAAGTAATTCAAGTCTATTTCAATAAGCTATCATAAAATTCTTCATTAGAGTTGGTAAAAAACAGAAAGGTACTCTCTCTGTTTTTTACCAAAAAATCATATAAACCTATCTATCTAATCAAGCTGTTAAAGTATCCTTAAACCATTATCATGAGAATTTTATCTTTATATATTTGGAAGCAATTCAATAAAAATAACTCCTCTAATGATGCGAAAATTACTTTTTGTAGCCTGCATTTGTACTCTTATACCTTTTATATCTAAAGGTCAACAACCTCAAAAGCCAAGTTCTGTAGAAATTTACAATGCTATAAAAAAACTTAATTTTTTGGGTTCTGTACTTTATGTTGCAGCACATCCAGATGATGAAAATACAAGATTAATTTCTTACCTATCTAATCAGGTAAAAGCTAGAACTGCCTATTTATCTTTAACAAGAGGAGATGGCGGGCAAAATTTAATTGGTCCAGAAATCAGAGAATTACTAGGTGTTATTAGAACCCAAGAACTACTTGCAGCGCGTAAAATTGATGGAGGTGAACAACTATTTACTCGAGCCAATGATTTTGGATATTCAAAACACCCTGACGAAACACTTAAGATTTGGGATAAAAAAGAAGTCTTAAGTGATGTAGTATGGGCTATAAGAAAATTTAGACCTGATGTAATTATTAATCGATTTAATCATAGAACTCCGGGGACGACACATGGTCATCATACTTCTTCTGCAATGCTTAGCGTTGAAGCTTTTGATATGGTTGCAGATAAAAATGTATATCCCAATCAACTTAACAAAGTAAATTCATGGCAACCCAAAAGATTGTTTTTTAATACATCTTGGTGGTTTTATGGTAGTCGAGAAAATTTTGAAAAAGCTGATAAGTCTAACTTGTTAGAATTTGAAACTGGAATTTATTACCCAGAATTAGGTCTTTCTAATACCGAAATTGCATCTTTAAGTCGAAGTCAACATAAGTCACAGGGATTCGGTAGTACTGGAAGACGAGGAAGTCAGACTGAATATATCGAATTGATAAAAGGTGAGTTACCAACAGATAAGTCCAACATATTTGAAGGAATCGACACCTCTTGGAACCGAATAAAGGATGGTGCAGCTATAGGAACGATCTTGAAGCAAGTCGAAGATAATTTTGATTTTAAAACCCCCAGTAAATCCTTATCTCAATTGGTTAAAGCATACCAGCTGATACAAAAATTAGAAGATACACACTGGAAATCTGTCAAGTCAAAAGAAATCAAACAAATAATAACTGCTGTTTCAGGATTATATTTAGAAGCCGTTATCGACAATGCAGATGCTACACCTGGAAGTAAAATTAACGTGGCTGTAGAATCTATTAACAGAAGTTCGGCAGCGATTACACTACAATCGATACTTATAGAAACAATTGGCATTAATAATACTCTTAACAAGGTATTAGCCAACAATGTCTCATCCAAAGTAAATTATGAAGGTACCATACCTACAGAACTTGAGTATACATCACCGTATTGGTTAAACACCAAAGGAACCCTTGGTATGTATAATGTTGCTAATCAAAAACTAATAGGAACTCCAGAAACAAAATCAAAAATCAAGGCTCTTTTCACTTTAAACATTGAAGGAGTTATAATCCCTTTTGAAAAAGATGTAGTTTTTAAACTTAATGATCCTGTTAAAGGTGAAGTATATAAACCTTTCGAAGTTATTCCTATCATCTCTGCTAGCATTAAAGATAAAGTTATCATATATGCTAACGGAGCATCTAAACAGATTCCTGTAACCATAAAATCTGGAAAAGAAAACTTAAAAGGAAATGTTACACTTCAACACCCAGAAGGTTGGAATGTATCTCCTGCTAATATCGAAATTAACCTTTCTAAAAAAGGAGAAGAAAAAACCGTAATATTTACTCTCACAGCTCCAGAAAAGCAACATGAAGGTTATATTTCTCCAATTATTACGATAAACAATAAAGAATATTCAAAAGAGGTTGTACATATAGATTATAACCATATTCCATATCAAACAGTCGTACTTCCGTCTAAAACAAAAGTTGTACGATTAGACATAAAAAAGAAAGGCCAAAATATTGGATATATTAAAGGTGCAGGAGACGTAGTTCCTGAAAGTTTAGAACAAATTGGCTATAAAGTAACTATTATTAATCCCGAATCAATTACTGCAGAAAGTATTCAGTCATTTGACGCCATTGTTGTTGGTATTAGAGCATATAATACAGTAGAAGAATTAAAGTTCAAACAACAATACCTTTTAGAATATGTAAATAAAGGTGGTAATCTAATCGTACAGTACAATACAAATAGAAGATTAAAAGTTACAGATAATTTAGGCCCCTACCCTCTTAAATTATCAAGAGATAGAGTTACTGATGAAAATGCTAAGATCACATTCTTAGCTCCCCAACATGCCGTACTGAACACACCTAATAAAATTACCTCTAATGATTTTGAAGGATGGGTGCAAGAAAGAGGATTGTACTTCCCTAACGAGTGGTCTCAAGAATACACAGCAATTTTTGGAACTAATGATAAAGGTGAATCCGAAAAAAAAGGATCATTATTGGTTGCCAAGTATGGTAAAGGAAATTACATCTATACAGGACTTAGTTTTTTTAGAGAATTTCCGGCTGGTGTTTCTGGTGCCTATCGTCTATTTGCTAATTTATTATCTTTAGGAAAATAAGATCGTACGATATGGAAAAAACAAAAGATCAAAAAAATTGGAAAAAACAATACACCATAGTGTTGATTGCTAATGCGATTTACATATTCTTATTTTATATGCTTACCAGTATCTATTCTTAACTTATAAATATACTTCTAATAGCTTATGCAAACTATTGATTGGATCGTACTTACCTTTACCCTACTTTTTATTGTAACATATGGTGTATGGAAAACTAGAGGCAGTAAAAATGTTCAGGATTATATAAAAGGAGGTAGTGAGGCTAAGTGGTGGACTATTGGACTTTCTGTAATGGCAACCCAAGCAAGTGCAATAACTTTTCTATCAACTCCTGGGCAAGCATTTCATAGCGGTATGGGATTCGTACAATTTTATTTCGGTCTTCCGATAGCCATGGTTATTATTTGTATGGTATTTATCCCATTATATCACAAATTAAAAGTATATACAGCATACGAATATTTAGAAAGTAGATTTGATTTAAAAACCAGAACATTAACAGCAATTCTTTTTCTCATTCAGAGAGGGCTTGGAGCTGGTATTACCATTTTTGCGCCTGCCATTATTCTATCGGCAGTATTAGGATGGGACTTAACAACTCTAAACATACTTATAGGAATTCTAGTGATTGTTTATACTGTTTCTGGTGGGACAAAAGCTGTTAATATTACACAAAAACATCAAATGGCAATCATTTTTACAGGAATGTTTATTGCCTTCTTTTTAATAATAAGTTATCTCCCAGAGAATATTACCTTTTCTAATGCCTTAGAAATTGCTGGTGCAAATGGAAAAATGGAAATACTCGATTTTTCATTTGATTTGACTAATCGTTATACGTTCTGGACAGGTATTTTAGGAGGAACCTTCTTAATGCTTTCTTATTTTGGGACAGATCAAAGTCAGGTACAAAGGTACCTATCAGGTAAATCGATTAAAGAAAGTCAATTAGGACTTATTTTTAATGGTTTATTAAAAGTTCCCATGCAATTTTTTATTCTTCTCGTTGGAGTCATGGTTTTTGTATTCTATCAATTCAACCCATCGCCGCTGCACTTTAACCCAAACTCTAAAATTGCAATTGAAAACTCTGAGTATGCTAGTGAATATTCAAATTTAGAAAAAGACCAATCTGATATTTATAGGCATAAACAAGAAGCTATTTCAACCTATTTTAATACTGAAGATGAATCAAAAAATAAAAGTGTTTTACAAAAACTTAATATCGCTGATAAAAAAAACAGAGAAGCTGCTAAGGTATTAATAAAAAAAGCTAACCCAGATATAGAAACGAATGATAAAGATTATGTTTTTATCCATTTTATATTAAATAACCTACCTCGTGGATTAATTGGATTACTTCTGGCTGTAATATTATCTGCTGCAATGTCATCTACAGCTTCAGAGCTAAATGCTTTGGCATCTACAACAGCAATAGACTTATATAAACGAAACGTAAAAGAAGAAAAAACTGAGAAACATTTTCTTGTAGCTTCCAAACTTTTCACCCTCTTATGGGGCCTTATAGCCATATTTGTTGCCTGTTTTGCTAACTTGTTTGATAATCTTATTCAATTGGTTAATATCATTGGATCTATCTTTTACGGCAATGTTCTTGGTATATTCTTATTGGCCTTTTTTATCAAATTTGTACATAGTAATGCTACATTTATTGCTGCTCTAATAACTCAAGTTATTGTTGTTTTAGGATGGTATTTTGATTGGATGCCTTATTTATGGTTAAACTTATTTGGTTGTGTTTTAGTTATGGTTATTGCAATGTCAATACAACCAATTGTTGGTTCAAGAACCAATAGCTTATCCGATTAATAGCAAGATGTTTGACTGTAATTACCAGTAACTCATTAAAAACAATAAACAACTCACCTAACTAAACCCTTTTAAGAATATTAGGCATATGATGCTACATACTGTTTTACACTTACTATTGTTTTTGGTTTGAATTTATTTTTATGTTGACTAAATATATTTGTTAATCAATACATTTCTAATAATTTTAGAGTTACATATTGTCATTGATTAAAATATATGAAAACCTTACCCCTTTACAGTTTCGGATTGTTTTTCTTCTTATCATTTTTTGGCATTAGTCAGAATACTCATTTTATTAACTTTAACAGAGATTATCTAGAATCGGAGTGTAGTATATACTAAGGCTAAGTTATAAAAAGACAAAACCAAATAAGGGAATTAAAAACTCCCCTATTTGGTTTTTGATTATTTAATGTATTGGTTACTTCTACATTTTTATTAATTGCTTAATAGTAGATTTATCTCCTGTATTTATCCTTACAAAATACTGTCCAACCGGCAAGTTAAGATCATTTATATTTATTTCACTTTCATTCTCATATGTTCTCAAAAACACCGCTTTTCCAATACTATTAAATATTCTAATTTCGGTTTTCTGATTACTTCCTCCTTCTAATCGGATATGTAATTTATTGATAAATGGGTTTGGAAATACTGATAAACTATTGTTTTTAATCTCTAAACTTGCTTGTTCCATACTAGTTTCATTGTTTGTTGTTAATAATTCTTTATCTGAAGCTGTACTACTACTACTAGATGCAATGCACCCATTAATAATAACATCATCTATATATACCCAGTCTTGGTTTCCTGAAGCATCTGCTCTAAATCGAATATTCATTGTAGATGTAAAAGGGCCAACTATGGTAACTTGGTCGTTGTAACGTGTATCATTTAAAAATTCATCATTTAAATTCCATTCTTCTACCGTTGTAAAACTTGATCCACCATCTGAGGATATTTGAAGCCAAAAATCTTCATTGCTATTATCCATACTTCTACAGTAGTAAGAGAAATCAACTCTTAGTTCTTCATATGCACTAAGATCAAGAGTATTCGTTGTCATAACTGATGTAGAGGTATTATCCTGCAGTCTTACACAATAGCTACCAGAATTTGCATAGGCGGCATCATTAATATTTCTTCTGGCATCTACTCCTCCGTCAATCCAGATTCCTAATCCAGATTCAAAATCCTCAGAATTCACTACCGTATACGTACATTCTACAGGGGGATTTGGATCCTCTAAGCAAGCAACGGTTAACACTTGTGCTGCAGAAAGGGCAAAATCATATATACAAACAGCATCCATTTTTCCGGTATAAAAACTATCCGAAGCATTACCAAAACTATCTTTAGTTTGTACTCCTCCAAGTCCTCCTGATCCTGTATGTGTAGGAACAGAAGAAGGTGCGGCGTTACTTGATGCCGCTACTAATCCATCTATGTAAAGTGTATGTGTTGTTGTACTACCATTATATACCAATGCGATATGATGCCAATCCCCATCATTAGGAAAAGCCGCACTTAATTGATTCGTAGGTGATGAGTTATTCTTAACCACAGTCTCTACATTAGTGCCATTTAATCGTATTACAACTCCGTTCGTACCTCCTCCTTCTTCAAATAGATTCTGAATTCCGGATAAAGATGAAGGTTTTACCCACATACCAATACTTCTAGAAGTCATAGCGGCTATTAAAAATGGACCTGGGTTCTGGCTATATTGAATTTTGGTTGCTCCATCAAAAACTGCTGATTGATCTCCTTCTTTAAAATCTACAGTATCATAGGATAATGCCCCCACGGTTGATAAAGGGTTATTACTATTAGAAGAGGCATCATTAGCGCCTACAGCTGAGTCAAAATTCCAAAACGCACTATACGTATCAGGAGCCACACATGATGGATCTACAGGAGGTTGTGTTATTTCTATAACAATCGGCAATGGCACTGTATTACCATTACTTCTGTATGTTGGTAACGGAGCAGATGTATCTACAAGATGAGCCAACAAGTCTGTACTCATATCATTTGCTATGGTTAGAGTAGCTGTATCTGGTGAACCTGCCAATAAGTTTGTTGTTTCACCTATATCTGTTGCAAGATTATAAAGTTCGTAAGAAGCTGTCTCATAATAATGAATCAACTTATAATCTCCTTTTCTAATGACAGAAACTGGTCTTTGATCACGTTGAGAGTTAGCAATATATCCTGGAAAATGCCAGAATAATGCATCTCTATTCAAATTTGGATTACTACCATTAAGCATAGACCATTGACTAACACCATCAATCGGATAATTTGTAGGTAGGGTCCCTCCTGCCATATCGATTACTGTTGGGTATAAATCAAAGGCTACAATCGGAGTATTGTTAATGGTCCCCATGTTTGCTAACAACCCTTGTGACCATGCAAATGTTATTGATCTTATCCCACCTTCGGCATATTCTCCTTTCATACCCTTTAGTGGTACATTGTCTTCAGGTCCATTTGCTCCTCCATTATCAGATATAAAGTATACCAGTGTATTTGCAGACAACATATTACCAGGATTACGTGGATCTGGAGTCGTTTTTAAATAATCAACAATACGATTTATGGTTTGATCCATTCCTTCAAGAATAGCCGCCTGAGCAACATTATCATGTCCTATTTGACTTGGGTTACTATTATTTTTTGCTACATACTTAGCATATAGATCTGGTCTTGCATTATTTTGCCCCCATGGGCCATGAATCGCATAATTACTAAAATGCATAAAAAACGGAGAATTATTATTGGTATTCATAAAATCAATTGCCGCATCCCCTAAAGCATCAGTCACATGCTTTGCAGTTCCTGTTAAAGAGTTATCACCAGCTAATGCCAAAGATTCTGCTGATGTGTATGGATCTGCGTATACATCCAATTCTGGCCCTATTCTGGCATGAAATTCCCAATTACCTCCATTACTGGCGGCAAAATAAGAACCTGGTGCACCATCAGAGTCTCCTCCATAATTAAAATCAAACCCTTGATCTGTTGGACCATTATTTTGACTTCCACCAGAGTGGTACTTACCAAAATGAGCAGTTGTATACCCTGCAGTCTTGATGGTTTCTGCTATAGTAATAGCACTTGCTGGAATTTCATCTTCTCCGTTTGATAACCCTTGACTGGGTCCTACCAAAAGTGATGAACTACTTCCTCTATTTAAGCTATTTACCGCAAATACATTATTATCAGGTCTCGAAGCCCATTGACCGCTTAAAATTGCTGCCCGTGTAGGTGCACAATTTGCTCCGTTAACATAGGCATTAGGAAAAGCAATACCCTCACTAGCTAAAGTTGCTATTGTTGGAGTTTCATAAAAATCACTAGGATTGTTCATTGTGATCTCATTAGAACTTGTTTGAGACCATCCCATATCATCTGCTATTATGATAACGATATTGGGAGATTGCGAATACATAAAACTACTAATACCAAAAGCAAAGAGTAGTGTTAAAAATTTAGTCACTGTTTTCATAGCACTTAGTTTATAATTAATATTTGACAAATAGGTTTCTAGTTACTGTAATTGGGCTTTTTTTAAAACAAAGTCCTATCTCGACTCTGCTATATTCATAATCCATACTACACGATCAACATGTTTATACATTTTAATAATGAGTGTTTACAGTATCGAACCTATTTTATTAATTACAACAAAAGGCTCATAAAAGATGTGAAATCAAACAATTGAATAATACAATTATCAATACAGACAATTATTTAAAAATTGTTATAAATATTTAGAGGAAAAAACCTATTAGCGAGGTAAATCTAATGATGAATAATACTTTTTTCCCTTACAACAGTTTACTTATTCAAAATAAAAAATTATGTTTTTTTTAACATTATAAATGTAGTCATAAAAACATGATTATCAATACCTAAAAAACTCAAAATAAGTACGTTAAAACCTCATCGTTGATTTACAGACACATACAACCCTTTTAATTTATCCATAACAACAAGTGCTGATTGTACTTAAAACATATTACAACGGATAAAAAAGAAGCTTTACCCTAACTTTGTTAATCTGGCTCTAAATCCTTATTTTAGAACACTTAAAGATTTGCAAATGAAACTTCCAAGAACCAATATAGAACATAAGTTATGTGCTTTAAGAAATAAGGAGTTTGACATGTCTACATGGAAAAATCAGGTATATCGTATTCTTTATGATACTAATCACTTTAAAGTCAATAGTCCTAACCCGAATCTTTCTAAAAACTCTTTTGATTTTGATCAATTAGAAACTCAAAAAATATATCATATCGATCATATCAAAAAAATTTGTGTTGATTATAGGTTACGTTTTTTGGACTTAAAATATTTTAAAAGTAAACTTCCAACATCAGCTAAAACTGCAATCAATGTCTTAGAACAAAAGCATGATACAAAGGTAGCAGATCTAAAAATCGTAGCCCCATCAAAATTGTTCAAATTAGAGAACTTAGATGACCCTTTACTATTTGCTCCAATGGGAAATAACTATTTTTATTTGATTCATAAATGGGGTAATGATCTACATCCTTTAAGAAAAATAGCTATGTGGTTTTTTAAAAGTTTTGAAAATTTGCTTTTTCTTACCTTTTTAGTGAGTCTTTTACTTACTTTTATGGTTCCTGATGGTTTATTGAGTAAACATAATGACACTACCACGTTTATGGTGACTTTCTTCTTTATGTTTAAATCTGTAGCAGCAATAGTTCTATTTTATGGTGTTGCACTTGGTAAGAACTTTAATACTGCCATTTGGAACAGTAAGTATATTAATGTATAACAAAATTAAAGTATGTTTCACGAAAGCGAATATGAACGTATTTATACCGGTAGCTTGGTAATTGTTCAATTTTTACAAACATTATTACAAGAAAACGAAATTGGTTCTATTACCAGAGATGATATGAAATCTGGTATGATGGCAGGTTTTGGTGGTGGTATACCAGATCACATTCAGCTTTTTGTAAAAAAAGTAGATGTAGAAGAAGCATTGCCCATTATAAAAAATAACTTGTAGTAATCTATGGAAAAAGAGAAACGACCTACTAGAAAAAATTGGGACTTAATGATTGGTATTGCTTTAGTTTTATTCGGAAGTCTACGCCTATACAATCGTCTACAAACTCAAGCCGAATGGAATTTTAGAGCAATTCTAACATTAACCTTTATATTATATGGCGGGTTTTTGATTTATAGACATTTTCAGAGTACTAAAAAGGATTAGTTTGGGGTATGCGTAATGTTTTTTTCAAATAACCTAAACCCTGCAAATACACCATATCCTCCTTCTCCTTCTATATTATTAGGCGGAATGATTGGTTGAAAGAAAGGGTTTCCTTTTTGATATTCATTTAAAAACACTGATTTTAATGTTGTAAAAATATTCTCATCCACATTAACTACTTTTACTGTTATTTCTAAGCTTTCATTAATGTTTGCAATAGTTCCACTTGAAATACTTAGGCCATCTCTATTCACATCAGAGACAAACCTACCTGTATCAAAATCAGCTATTAATGAGTTTTCACTAGTAGTACCTATAATATCATTCATCTTTTAATAGTATCCCTCAAAAGTTAGCTCATACTTTCTTTTACCAAAATCTCTAGATATTCCTGACGCTATTTGTTCTGATAATTGGGGCTTTAATTTTTCTGTTGAATATATCCATAGGTCTGTAGATAACTCTAAACCACTATTTGATAGTCTATGTATAAATTGATTCATTTTTGAATACAAACCTTTAAGCGTAAGCGAAGGGTATATTTTATATGCCAAAGCCATTCTTATTTCTGGTTTTAGATATTGTTTGGATTTATGTTGAAAATGACTTAACCTCACTCCTGGATACAGGCTAATTTTATGACTAACTTTCCAATTATCTTTCGCATAAATACCGTTCTCATTTGCTTTCTTTTAATCGTATTGGTTTTTAATTTAAGCCATTGCTCATCGACATTAATTTTAGAGAAATCACTTACTTCTTCAGAATTATCCCAAATACTCTTTACATCTTCAAAATACTGTTTATTAGATGGGGATTGAGTAATCCAACCCTCTACATATTTGTGTTCATCATCTTCGACATCATCTTGTAGAAAACGTGTTAATAGTTGAAGTATATGATCTTCTTGTTCGATATTCATTGTTAAAATTAAAACCTGATCCAAAATAATAAATTATTAAGGCATAAATTTTTAAACCACACTATAGTAAATAATAAAAACCAGTATTCTAGCTCATTAAAAAGTAACTTCTATTTCTGTTAATTGAAATCCTGCAAATACGCCATACCCATTTTCACCGTCTATATTAGTAGGTGCAATAACGGCTTCGGCAAATGGATCCCCATCATTAAATTCGTTTAAAAATGTAGCTCTTAAAGCTTCATATAGTATTTTTTCTGTGTTAGTTACTTTGATTTTTAATTTGGGGTTGGGAGCAGCATCATTCGAAAGAATAAAAACACCATCAGCAGTAATTACCGAGTTCTCTCTACCTACATCTGTGGCAAATTGCTCAAATTCAAAATCTACAATCTCAGTTAGTTCACTTGAAGTATCACCAAAGGATTGAATAACCGAAGCACCGACTATATAAAAATTAGTTTGGTTTTTAATATCATCCAAGGTTATTTTCAAAGAACGATTTCCATCATTCTCACCTTCCTTTATTCTCACTGCATGTTCAATTTTTTCTACAAGTGATGTTGGTATGCTACAAGATGATTTGTATTCTTTACCGTTTACCAACGCTTTTAGAAAGTATTTTTTACCAGGTATAATCTGCATTGCGCTAGCAGGTACTTCATAGCTTAACGAATTACTTGAATACGTAAGCTCTACCTCTTGTTCTTCTTCATTGGATATCACTACTGTTGCATCTTTTATAACCAAATCATTTAGATTAGCTGTACTTATTCTTGATTTTGATTTTGATATCTGTACTTTAAGGTCTGATGCTTGTGGTGATAAATACCCATTAATAACTACTAACTCTTCTTTTTTTAGTAAATCATTTGCTCCCACGGTTGTTTCACAACTAATCAAAAAAATACTAGATAGTAATAGTATAATTATGTTTTGATAATATTTCATCGGTATATGTTTATATTTTTAAATTTGAGTTTTTACATTCTATGTTTCAAAATTTGTACGTATAATTAATTGAAGGAATAAACTGTAGAATAGAAACCTTTTTTAATTCTGTTTTTTTAAAGTAATAGTAGAAAGGATTCTTTCTACCATAAATATTATACATAGAGAACCCCCAAGTTCGCTCTCTTTTCTTTGCCAGTTGTTTATGAAACTGAACTCCCAAGTCTAATCTATGATAATTCTCTCCTCTAAAATTATTTCGCTCTGTTGTAAAGGGTGTTCCTCCGGTTAAATTGGGAAATGTAATAGGAAAATTGTTAGTATTTGAAATAGCCTCTTTATCCGGAAGATTAAAATTATTACCTGTAGAGTAAATCCAAGTTCCTGAAAACGTAACACGATCATGGGGCTTGTAAATCCCTACCAGAGAAAGATCATGTCTACGATCGTACTTTGAGAAAAATTTTCTTCCTTGATTTAATTCATCAAATTGTCTTTCAGACCAAGATAATGTATACCCTAACCAACCTGTTAATTTACCCGTTTTTTTACGCAGTAACAATTCTGCTCCATATGCCCAACCTTGTCCTGTGGTAATATTCTCTTCCCAGTTAATTTCTTTTCCTGTTCCCAAATCTTCAAGCAACAAGAATGAGGCTCCTTCTTTATATGAAATTACATCGTCCATCTTTTTGTAATAGCCTTCTAGAGTAATGGAATACCCTTTATTCAAAAAATCTTTTGCAACTCCTAAAGCATACTGTTCAGAAACCTGAGGTTTTAATTTATCTGTCGAGGATACCCACAAGTCTGTTGGTAAACCAATTCCAGAATTAGAGAGTAAGTGAATATATTGATTCATCTTGGCATAAGAAGCTTTTACCGCTAAATCTGGTTTTACATTCCAAGCAATCGTTGCTCTTGGCTCCAAATTAAGATAGCCTGTTGACTTAAAATTGAAGTGGGTGACTCGTAATCCAGGAGAAAAGCTTAACTTATCTGTAATTCTCCAATTATCCTCTGCATAAACTGCACTTTCAAGTGATTTAATTCGTTGTGTTATACTAGAATTAGCTACACCAGTTTCACTAACCTTAGATTGTTTAGGAACAAAATTATGAAATGTAGATACTATCCCTAAACGTATAGAGTGATTAGGACTTGGATAATAATCAAAATCTGCCTTAATACCATAATCATTAATTCTCGAATTTGTTTTTAACTTAAATATTTCATTATTAAACTTTTCATCTAACTTAATTCCGAAACTATAATTACTAAAAATCAAAGATGTATTAGAAAAAAACTTATCACTAAACTGATGATTCCATCTTAAGGTTGAAGTTACATTTCCCCAAAAAAGATTTGTATTAAAATTATCATTAGCTTCTTTTTCATCAAGTCTAAACTTATCTTGACCAAAGTAATTACTCCAATACAATTTATTTTTTTCATTAAACACATGATGTATTTTAAAATTCAAATCCATAAAGTGATAGCCCGCCTTAATATCAGAAGGTTGAAAAGGTTTTGATAGTAAATCAGCATAGGTTCTTCTACCACTAAAAATAAATGAAGTCTTTTCTTTTTTAATAGGACCTTCTAATAATAGTGAAGATGATATAAGTCCTACATTTACTTTTCCTGTTAACCTTTCTTTATTACCATTTTTTGTATCTATTTTCAATACTGAGGACAGCCTCCCTCCAAATCTTGCTGGAAATCCTCCTTTAAAAGTTTCTATTGATTTTATAGCATCTCCGTTAAACACAGAGAAGATTCCGAATAGATGGTTTGAATTATAAACTGGTGCATCATCAAGAATGATTAAGTTTTGATCAGGTGTTCCACCTCGTACAAAGAAACCTGCACTACCTTCATTACCACGTTGAATCCCTGGCATTAATTGCAATGCTTTTATTACGTCTTTTTCTCCGAGAATGGCTGGAATATCCTGTATTTCGGAAGGTTTAATAGAAACAACACTCATTTGAGTTACCTGGCTCTCGTTTACTCCTTTATCGGTTTTAATAATAACTTCATCAAGGCTCTCGGTATCTTGTATCATGTCAATATTAAGGGTTAAATCATCGCTAAGGTTAATCGTTTGCTTTATTGTTTTATATCCTATATATGATATAAGTAGTTCATATGTTCCCTCAGGAATGGTCAATGAAAAGAACCCGTAATCATTTGTGGTGGCCCCAACACCACTTTTTGGAATATAAATTGACACGGAAGGTAAATACTCCTGACTTCCGGATTCTTTTACATATCCATTAATTGTATATTTCTCTGATGCTTTATTTGATACATTCTTTTGGCAAAATACTTCGTTGCACCCCAGAAGTAATAGCCAAAAAGCAAGAATAACTTGTTTTGTTTCCAATTTTATAAGAAGTTTAGTGATTATAATTTTATGACCTACTGATAAGCATTACCTACTGCATTACTACAATACTATTCTTTGAACCCATAAACGTTTTATCTTTTGGTAATAAGAAGCATTATCAGAATTTTGCGACACCCAATCCCTAACAAATAATTCTTCTTCTAGTGAAGCTCTATTAGAGAAATACTTAATCAAAGCATATTCTAAATTAATGTGGTTTTGTACATTCATAAAAGATTATATTTAAAAATTATCAATTATACAGATAGTACATCATAAGAATCAATTCTATCATTTCTGTATACTTATCTATATGACGTATTGGAAAGTGATTACACGTAAATAAAAATCAAAAAAAACCATAAAACACTAAAAAACAACACTATAAAAATCAAAAAAAATGATAGATTTGATTTTTTTATAGCAGAACTAATGTGAGTTTCAACGGTTCTTTTACTTATGTTACATTGATCAGCGATTTCTTGATTTGTTTTCCCTCGAAACGACTAAGCTTAAATTTTTTTTCATTTTGATCAGGAAGAGTTTCTATTGCTTTATATATTCTTTCTTGTAATTCAGCATGTATTATTTCAGCATTAGTATCTTCTGTAAAAATTGAAGATTCTTTTAAAATAGTGTCTTTATGCCTTTGCCTAACCTTACTACTTCTTATATAATCGATACACTTGTTTCTTACAGCAGAAAATAAAAAAGCTTTTAATGAGGTATGAATAATCAATTCATCCTTTTTCTCATAAAGTTTCATAAACACTTCTTGCACGATATCTTGAGCAACATCTATATCGAATACATATTTATTTGCAAATATTACCAAAGGCTAAAGTGCTGCCTAAATACAGATTCAAAAATTTTAGTATTATTTCTTATTTACGCTATGGTATATTGGTCGCTCAGATCGATTTAAGATTAAGTTAGATACATCTCCTTACAAAACTAAATTACTACTAAAAAAACGAAAATATAATCAAGTTGTTACAAAATAATTATGACCGTACTTAGGTACCAAATCCAAACTATTCTATATATATCCTAATCATTTCCAAAAAAGATTTAATGTATTCTATATATAAACGCATAGGCTTAATTCAAATATACAATTGCATAATTTTGAGAGTAATAATCTCTTTATAATTCTAAAAAAACAATTGATTTAATCAAATTTCTTGTATATTTATAATACCCAAATCTTATTACCATTCTATAAGGTTTAATTAGGTACTACCTAATTCTCAATTTTTTCACAATTTCGATACTATTCACATCTGTCAAATAGGTTTATTAAATTAAAGTATTTGTAATGATTTCTTGTGTTTTTTCACTTGATAATCAGCATAGATTTTAATGATACACCAAATGATTTTTAAAAATTGTTATCGGTTTTCGTTTGATACAACTATGATAACTATGTCTTTTAATTACATTATTAGTAATCTCTAAAAATAACCAAATGTTAGGCTAGAACATTAATAAGAATGTAATCAAAACAAAGACATCCTGTTTAATTAAAAAAAGGATCATAATTGAAGAAACTATATCTTTTATTATTGTTATTTGTGGCAAAAGTATTATGTGGGTACGCTCAAGAAAATGACCCGTGGGTTCTTGGTATAGGAATGAATGTGGTTGATAATTCTGGAAGTCGTTTTGAAGAGTTAATGGATATTGAAAATAATTGGAATCTTTCACAATTTATAAAAGCCACAGTAGAAAAAAGGTTTGAATATGATTATGGAATAGAACTTACAGGGTCTCTTAATCGTTTTGAAAAAAGTAAAAAGATAAACAGTCAAACAAATGATAATAATGTAAATTATTTTGCTGTTGATATCATGCTCAAAGATTATTTCACAAACTATTGGTCAGATCCAAGAAAGGCTAAATATACAGGATATATCATTGGTGGTTGGGGAGGAAATTTTTTTGATGGAATAATTAACAACTCTCTTAATATTGGGTTTGGCTTAAATCGTAGAATTAATTTTCATACTTGGTTGAGTTTTCAAACACTAGGAAAATTTTCTATTGATGACAATACCCCTGGCAATGCAAACCACTTACAGCATTCTGTAACTGTTATATTCTGGTTACACTCTAAAAAGAAAAAGAAAAGATAATTCATTACTATAAAGAAGCTTCAAACTCAACTAAAAAAATGGCCCTAAAATTTAAAAACATTTTAAACCTCAGGGCCATTTACAATCAATTATGCTTTATTATTTAATAATTATTCTTGATGTTTTATCAGTACCATTGTCTCCAGTAATTTTAGTTAGGTACATTCCCGATCCAAGATCACTTAAAACAACATCTTGTTGAGACTTATAAAGTGTCCCCAAGTACTGTGTGTGTACTAATTTACCACTCATAGAAAATACTTCGATTTTACCATTTGTTATTGGTCTATCAGAAGAAACCTTTACATTTCCATTTGAAAATGTTGGATACACTACAGCCCCATGATTGGTAGAGGTAACCTCTGGTTTTTCTGTTTCGGCATCTGCAACTTCCTCTTCTTCTTCTTCTTCTTCTTCAGGTACTTCTAGAGATGGGTTGACTGAACGTATGGCCCATCCAAATGCATCAACAAAGCCATCGGTAATTAATCTAAAACGAATCACTACTACATCACCTTCTTCAAAAGTATTTAATAGATCTATTGATTGTTCTTTAAAAGCATCATCATTTATAGATGTTGCACCTAGATCAAATGCTTCTTTCCATTCTGGAAATCTCTCTGCATCATAAATATCGAGTTGCTTCCATTCTTTTAAATCTGTTGAAGCTTCTATAAGAACATAATCATAATATTGATTTGGAGTAGGGTTGTACTCAACCAAAGCTACATCCTCATAAACAAAATCTTTATACTGAGCACTTACAGTAATTGGATGTTTTAAAATTGTCCTATATTCTTTCCCGTTTAAATATGGATGATCAACATTATTTAGAACAGGTTGACTTACCGTTTCATCAAGGGTATTCAAAACAAATTGCCCTCCAAAAGTATATACGTCTGCTTCTTCAAAAGTAGGAATCGTAACCACTTCTTCGGCATCATTGTAATCGATAATATCAAACTTTAAATTAGATGCAATAGATGTTGCTTGACTACTAATCGCTTGGAATCCTACTGTATGTTGTCCTTCGTCTAGGTTTTCTAAAACATAGATAAACTCTTCTCCCTGAGCAATATTATCAGCTATTTCTCCTACTTCTTCTCCATCAACAAAAACCTTGATAAGATCGATATTTTCATTTTTTTGAACATAGGTTACTTCTGCATTTGTATTATCTATTGCTTGTTGGTCAACACTAACAATTGTAGGTGGTGCATAATATGCAGGAGGCTCATATCCTTCTAATTCTTCAAGAGTGGCGGTCCAAATTCCTCTACCATGTGTTGCCATTACAACTTGATTATTTACAATTTTCATTTGATACACTGCAAATGCTGGTAATCCTGCTAAAAGTGACCAATTTTTACCACCATCGAGGGTTTCAAATACTCCAATATCTGTTCCTACCCAAAGTCTATCTTTATCAAATGGCATTTCGATTAAACTATAAATCGCCACATCAGGAAAACCTCTATCTTCTTCAGTAGAAAAACCTGAAATATCTTCCCAAGTCTGTCCTAAATCCTCTGTTTTTAAGACTTTTGCTGCATCATTAGAAGAAAAAAGGACATAAGCTCTATCTTTACTATTAGGTGAAGCTTCTAATCCGGAAATTAAATAGTTATGAGCATAATTTCCTCCTCTTGGATCTGTAAATATAGAAGTAGGTTGAAAAGTTAATCCATTATCTTGAGAAACATGTAATACATGAGTACCAGATTCTCTCATTGAGCTACCCCCCCATACTACATCTGGATTAGCAACAGAAACCTCTACATCTATAGCACTAGATACACCTCCGCTAGATCTTATAAAAGCAAATTTTTCTGGTATAGCACTCAACTCCCATGATTCTCCAAAGTTTGTCGATCGCCATACTCCATTTCTTCCTGGGCTAAAAATAACATCTGGATTATTATTCGCATTTGTAACTTTAGTATAAAAAGGTGAATTAGCATTTCCTGAATCACCATGAGTTGCTAAAAAGCCTTGACCATTTACATAACGAACCAAGTTACCAAACTGAGATCCTCCTATAATTTTATTTGGATCATCATAATTCCAAACTACTTCAAAACCATCTCCACCAATAACCTTGGTATACTGAGTTTCATCATTGGCTTCGTCATTTGTTAATGATATCCATGTACCATTATCCTGTGCACCGGCCATATAGTCTTGAATTCCATTACGTTTATCTGCTCCATAAAACTGAGTACAATTAAGGCCTGTCGCTGCAGTTGACCAGTCGTTTTCTGTGGTTCCTGGATCTATTAAATAATCTGTAGAATACATTCCACCGTCATTAGCTAATAGCAACTTAAACTTCTTTTCTGGAAACTTTGTGATATAAGATATTCCATGCTGATCTACATGCACATAGTCGTTAAGTTCGTTATTGTATCCAGCAGCAATTGGTGTTGCTGTATAAACCAATCTTTTATCCTTTACATCTTTACTTTTCTTTTTTACTTCTACCTTATTTACAATAACTCCCCCTGTGTAAAAAATATCATCATTAAAAGGATGTGCCATAATTACATTATCATACCAACCCTGTCCGGTTAACAAATTACCTGTTGCAGGATCACCTTCATAACCTATTAAAGTCCAAGAATTCCCTGAATCACTAGACACATAAAAATCTGTGTTTACTGCTGTCGTAGCTAGGCCACCAAAAGTATGTACTGATACAAAAATTTTATTTGCACAAGCTGGAGATACATCTAATTCAAAACGACTATGATTTGGGTTATAATCATCTTTATCCAAAACTAAATCCCAAGTCATCCCGCCATCAGAACTTTTAACAATTCCAATACTATTAACACCTGCATACAATACATCAAAGTTCTTTGGGTCTGCATTAATATCTTGTACATTACCTTTATCATAGGTCTGCTGCCAAGTTTTCCCTCCATCGGTAGTAACATATATACCCGTATTACTTGCAACAACTAGGTTATTATCATCCTCTGGATTTAATGCCAATCGCCCGATACTTCCAAAATCTTTAGTTTGGTTTAAATAATCCCAACTACGACCTGCATTAGTAGTTTTTAAAAGACCAATCCCTCCTATTGCATCCAAATTACGAAAAGGCTCCCCGGTACCTATATACAATGTCTTTGGATTGGTTTGACTTATCACCACAGTAGAAGTTGCGAGGTTAGGTATTTTATAATCAGTAAGATTTTCCCAGGTTTGTCCGGCATCATCAGTAGTCCAAAGTCCCCCACCTACTGTACCTGCGTACCATTTGTTCTCATCATCCGGTGCAACGGCAATTCCTCTAATTCTACCTGGCACATTTACAGGACCACGTTCTTTAAACTTGATAATACTAGAATTTCTTGCACCAAAAGCACCTTTTCGGGCTTTTTGATGTTCTTTCATTAAATACCCTTTTTCATAGCTAGACTCTTTTGCATCTATTGGCTTTCTTATATTGGCCATATACTCGGCCATATGTTCAATACCCTTTTTCTTTTTATTGGGGTCTTTTCTATATTTTATTGATTGACTAGTGCTTATATCTTCGACCTGAGTGATCTCTTGGTCAGGTTCATCATGGCATGCCGAAAAAAATATCAGCAGCAATAATAAGCCCAAAAACTTTCTAAAATAAAATTTGTGTGTCATAATGCGTCAGTTATTTAGATTAATAATTATTTGTGTATATATATTATCTTTGCCTCTGGGGTAGTTGTATTCTCATTTTTAGTATCTTCCTTTTGGATCATCCCTATATAAGGAATTAATTTTAATGAAGTGGCATCATTCCATTCTATATCTTCTCCTCTAAAATTTCCTTCTTTAATTATTCTTTTTGTCTCAGTAATATAAACTTTATATGAAAAATGGGTAGCAGGATCACTTCGCTTAACAAGCTTGGTAATTACCAATTCCATTGTACCATCACTATTTATTTTGGAAATCGTCTGAGTCTTATTTGTAGTTATAGGAATTATAGGTTTCATAACATCTTGTGTATCATTTTTGGTTGTTCTACACTGACTAAAAGAGAACAGTGTGAAGCATAAGAAAAAACCTGCAATAATTTTATTATAAAGCATTATCTTTAGTTTCAGAATTAAATTGGGAGGGGGGATCAATAATTATATATTGCTATCACTTTACTTTGCAATCATATTTACACAAAACTATACATCTTGTACAAACTACATTTTAGATAGTACTTATCTAAAAAACATCATACTAACTATATATTTATATATAACAATTAATACACGTAACTATCAATATTCATTGCCAAATTAACTTTTTTTTTTGAAAAAATGTAGGTCTAAGTGTTAATTAAAACTTAATAAAACTATAAAAAACTATGTTACATAATACTATCATAATATTTTTTTACAGCAACTTTTATAAAAATGAAAAGACCGCATTCGAATAAATCAAATACGGCCTTTTTAGACTATAGTTAAAAATAATATCAATAAAACTACTAAGCAGTTACTGTATACATCTTCTCTCGTAATTCTTTTATTTTTGGGTCACTCATATATTCATCAAATGTTGCATACCTATCTATTACTCCATTAGGTGTTAATTCGATTACGCGATTACCTACTGTTTGCGCAAACTCATGATCATGAGTGGTAAAAAGAACTGTTCCTTTAAATTTTTTCAATGAATTATTAAAGGCAGTAATTGACTCTAAATCTAGATGATTAGTTGGCTCATCTAACATCAATACGTTGGCTCTAGTCATCATCATTTTAGACAACATACAACGTACTTTTTCTCCTCCTGATAAGACATTAGATTTTTTTAATGCTTCTTCTCCACTAAAAATCATTTTACCTAAAAACCCTCTAATAAATACTTCTTCGCGTTCTTCTTCTGTAGTTGCCCATTGACGTAACCAATCTACAAGTGTAAGATCATTCTTAAAGTACTCACTATTATCTGCTGGTAAATAAGATTGACTTGTCGTGATTCCCCAAGCATATTCTCCTGTGTCTGCCTTTTGCTTACCGTTTAATATTTCATAAAACGCCGATGTGGCTCTAGAATCTTTAGAAAAAACAACAACCTTATCACCTTTTGCCAAATTAATGTTAATGTCTTTAAATAAAACATCTCCTTCTTGGCTTGCTCCTAACCCTTCAACATTTAGTATTTGATCACCAGCTTCTCGATCTCTCTCAAAAATAATAGCTGGGTAACGACGACTAGATGGCTTAATATCTTCTATATTAAGTTTGTCTATCATTTTCTTACGAGAAGTGGCTTGTTTTGATTTAGCAACATTTGCACTAAAACGAGCAATAAATTCTTGTAATTCCTTCTTCTTCTCCTCTGCTTTTTTATTTTGTTGTGCTCTTTGTCTTGCCGCTAATTGAGAAGACTCATACCAAAAGGTATAGTTACCACTATAATGATTAATCTTTCCGAAGTCAATATCAGATATATGTGTACAAACTGCATCCAGAAAGTGTCTATCATGTGATACTACTATTACTGTATTATCAAAATTAGCCAAAAAGCTTTCTAGCCAAGAAATAGTTTCATAGTCCAAATCATTGGTCGGCTCATCCATTACTAAAACATCTGGGCGACCAAACAAACACTGTGCTAACAATACTCTTACTCTTTGTTTGGTATCAAGATCAGACATTTGGGTATAATGTAAACCTTCTTTTATACCAAGATTAGAAAGCATCGCTGCAGCATCACTATCCGCATTCCATCCATTCATTTCTTCAAACTTTACTTGAAGTTCCCCTATTTTTTCAGCATTCTCATCGGTATAATCGGCATACAAGGCATCAATTTCTTTTTTAATTGTATACAATGGTTTATTACCCATGATTACTGTTTCTAATACCGTATATTCATCATATGCATAATGATTTTGCTCTAATACAGACATACGTTTTCCTGGTTCTAAATGAACATGTCCAGAAGTAGGTTCTATAACATTAGATAAAATCTTAAGAAAAGTAGATTTTCCAGCACCATTAGCCCCAATAATACCATAACAATTACCTTGTGTAAATGCCGTATTTACTTCGTCAAAAAGTATACGTTTGCCAAATTGAACTGAAAGATTTGAGACTGATAACATAATCGTAAAATATTGTAAAGTTAAATTTGCGGCAAAAGTAGATAAATCGATTCAGACCCTAAAATAATCTATCACTAATTTAAGTAGCATTTCATTTTTAATTATCCCTAATTAAATACGTTCTCGATCTATAGATACTTCTATGATTTATACAATCAAGATGTTTGACTACAAAGATATGGGGCATTCTATCCAAAATTTCACATACATTTAAGGAAAAAACATAAGATTAACCAGTAGGATTACCTCATTTTATCAGAATTAACGTATAATTAACAATCCAAAAATGAGTTTCCCTTTATTTTTGGAGGATATAGACAAACTGACACCCCAAAACCATGCGAAGTACTATATCTCCATATTTTATATATACCTTATTGCTGTTCATTTTTATGTGTAGTTGTAGTTCTACAGTAAAAAATGAAAAGACATATGCTTATTTTGGTGGAGAGATAGTCAATCCTAATACGGATTATATCGTTATGACCAAGGGTGATAGCTATATAGATACCATAACATTAGATAGGAATAATCGGTTCTTATATAAAATTGAAAATGTAGAAGATGGTGTTTACAATTTTAAGCACAATCCAGAGAATCAAATTGTTTTAATAGAAAAAGGAGATAGCATCCTTATGAGATTAAATACTATTGAGTTTGATGAATCATTAGTATTTACTGGCAAAGGTTCTAGAAAGAACAATTTCTTAATAGATATGTATCTTCAGAATGAAATTGAACGTAAAAAATTAGGAAGAGCTGATTTTATGTCATCTCCTGGTAATTTTAAGAAACATCAAGATTCTTTATTGCAAGATAAACTTATTGCCTTTGAGACATTGATCAAAAAAAACGAATTAAGTAGTCTTGCCAAAAAAATATCTCAATCGACTATTATTCTTGATTACTATAGTAGACATGAAATATATTATAATGGTCGCTATAAGTTAGGAGGTATGGACATCATAAAAGATTTACCCGCTACTTTTTTCAGTTATCGAGATAGGATCAACTTTAATGATAATGATCTTGAAAGACTGTATTCTTATCACAGATTTCTAAACTATTATTTCGCAAATTCTGTAATTGCCAACTACGGTAAAGAATTATCTAAATATTATGATCCTGTTGGAAACACAGTATACAAACTTAATTTAATAGATAGCCTTATTGATCATTCCTTTATAAAAAGTAGTTTATTAAAGAGAACAACACTAAGGTTCTTATTAGATAGTAAGAATAACTGGGACTCTAACAAAGTTTTAAAACACTATTTATCTATTAGTTCGAATAAAAAATCTCAAAGAGAGTTAAAAAAACTATCTAAGTCTATTTCAAAATTAATGCCTAATAGACAGATTCCTGATCAAAATTTGATTACTTCGAAAAAGAAAAATGTAAAATTATCTTCTCTTTTCAATAAACCTATAACAGCTCTTTACTTTTGGTCAATGGAGAGTAAGGAACATTATATCAGAGCTCATAAAAAAGCCGAATACCTTAATAGTTTATATCCAGATATAGATTTTATTGCTGTGAATACAGATGATGAACAAACTAAAAATTGGTTAAAAACCATACAAAGACATCATTATAATCCGGATTATGAGTATAGTTTTAAGTATCCAAAATGTTCTTCAGAAGAACTTGTTATTCATTACAGGAACAAGGTAATCCTTGTAGATAATGAGGGAAAAATTATAAACCCAAATGCAGATCTGTTTGCTAACATATTCGAAAGACAACTAATGCAATATAGTCAATTGGCAAGTTTAGATAATTAAACAGTTTCTAGTGGCTATTTGATTGTTTACATGAAATGAAATCATTCATGATTATTCTATAAAAAAAACCTTAGATCAATTAAGATCTAAGGTTTTTTTAAAAAATATGGTTTTGGCTTTTTAATTACCCTTTTTATAATCTTCTAAGAATTTAGCAAGGCCTATATCTGTTAGTGGGTGTTTTAACAATCCTTCTATAGATGAAAGTGGTCCAGTCATAACATCTGCACCAATCTTAGCACAATCAATAACATGCATAGTATGTCTTACTGAAGCTGCCAAAATTTCTGTCTTAAACCCATAATTATCATAGATCATTCTAATTTCCGCAATAAGGTTAAGACCATCTGTAGAAATATCATCTAATCTACCTATAAATGGAGAAACATAAGTAGCTCCTGCTTTTGCCGCCAATAATGCCTGACCTGCAGAAAATACCAACGTACAATTTGTCTTAATCCCTTTATCACTAAAGTACTTAATAGCCTTTATACCATCTTTAATCATTGGTACTTTTACAATAATCTGCTCGTGTAACTTAGCTAGCTCCTCACCTTCTTTAATGATACCTTCAAAATCTGTAGAGATTACTTCTGCGCTTACATCACCAGTTACAATCTCACATATTTTCTTGTAATGATTAATAATATTTTCTTTACCAGTAATCCCCTCTTTTGCCATCAAAGAAGGATTTGTAGTTACTCCATCAAGAACTCCTAAATCTTGAGCTTCTTTAATTTGATCAAGGTTTGCTGTATCAATAAAAAATTTCATAACGCTTTTTTTATAATTTGTTGTGTCTTATTATTTTTTTAATTTGATATCGATTATTCCATATCCGCCGCGAAGATAAAAATAATCATTGTTGCTAGTAAATATTTTTGTAATTATAACAGTAACTGTTCTTAAGTTTTTTAAATTTTGTGGATAAGAACTATTTTATAACCAGCTTTATACTAAAGTTTATAGTGATTCATTAATAACTTCTCGTAGGCTCTATCTGGTAAAATTCTCTTTAAAACAATAGAGAACTTTTGCATAAACGCCCCTACTTTATAATGAACCTTTGGCCTCGAAGTATTTATAACGTTATATACCGTCTTTGCCATTTCTAAAGGGTCTCCTCCAGAATCTACATGATCATCCATTAACCTTAAGGTGTCTCCATATGGTTTCTCATAAGGTGAACCTTCAATTACAGGAGCATGATAACGCCCTGCTGCTATATTTGTTGCAAAATCACCAGGGGCAATATTTGTCATTTCAATATTAAAGCTTTTTAACTCCATCCTCCAAGCTTCTGTAGTCATCTCTAAAGCAGCTTTAGAAGCACTATATATACCTCTATAAGGCAACCCCATATATGCTGCAATCGATGTGATGTTAATTACCACTCCACTACCTTGTTCCCTCATTAATGGCAATACAGCTTTAGTTACATTGATAGGCCCAAAATAATTGGTAGTAAAATTTCTCACAATCTCTTCTTCAGGGATTTCTTCTATGGGCCCTGTTATACCCGCTCCTGCATTATTAACTAAAATATCTAAATGCCCATGCTTTTGTTTTATTATCTCTACAGCTGATACAATACTTTGAGTATCTGAAACGTCTAATTGTAAAAGAGTAAAATCTTTAAAATCTTTAAATCTATCTGGATTTCTACTTGTTCCATAAACAATAAACCCTTTTTCGGTAAGATATAAACCTATCGATTTCCCAATTCCAGAAGACCCTCCTGTAATTAGAACTACTTTATTACTGTGATTTGCACTCATGATGGCAAATATACAATTCTGATACTATCAAATATGATAAAATAATAATGAATTTTAGTACAAAACTGTCTACATAAAGACTTGTTTTTTTAATCTAATCTAATCTTTATTTCGATGGCAATATCATTCCATAATTTATTTTGATGGTATTCTCCGCACACTTCATTTAGTTTACTATAAGCCTTTTCCCAATTAAAAAGGTTCATATCAGGAATGACTCCATTTAAAAACAATTCAGAATCATTTATGCTAATATCAAATATTACTTCTTTTATTATTCCATTCATTTCAAAATTAACATGCGCTTTTTCAATATCATATTTGGTTATTTTTCCTTTAATAATGGTTGTAAAAAATGAAAAGAAATAACGTATATTTTTCGATCGTTCTTCATTGTTCTCAACGTTCACAGATTCTGCTTTTATAGTTACTTCTGCATTTTTAAGAATATCAACCGGTTTCTCTCCATAATCTTCATTAAACACATAATCCATTTCATCAAAGTTTCCGCTTACAGAAACTCTACTATTAAAGTCGGGATATTTAAACGCAGTCCATTGTACATTAATTTTGCGATCAACTTCTTCTTCTTCAAGGTTCAATTTATCCAAAAACCTTTGAAAAACTTGTTTTTCTTCAATTGTTAATTGAGTAACCTCTTCTGGAGGCATCATATTTATTGTTTTTGCCTCTATTCTTTTTAACATTTCGTGAATAGCAGGTTTTGTTTTTTGATAGCTATCATACCTACTTGCTCCCACTTTGTGATAGGTATGACAAGAAATACACTTGCTTTCTATAATGGGCTTTAAATTATTTTGATAGAATAATTCTGCTTCCTTATTAGGCTCTTCATTAATTTTTAAATCCTCTTCACTATCATTGGAGCATCCAATCATTATACTTAATATTATAAGCATCAAAATGGGTTTTACTTTTTTTAATAACATCTTAATTGATTTATTTTATTACACATAACAAATCATGTAAACATTCTATATTAGTATAATTTTGTCTATAACTATGATAGGGAAGTTGTTAGTCCGTATTGGATTTTAGTAAACACGAAGTAACCTGGTAGTTGAACACTTTTAACAACTTTTTACTTGTATAGTAAGGTATTGCCTAAAACACTGTCAACTTTGATAGACAGCGTTAAGATCTAGGTAATTCCATCAAGATATTCGTAATGATAAAAGTATCGGTATAAGTTTTACATAAATAATATAATTGTTTCACGACCACGCGAATTTATCAAAACTTTCTTTTTGTATTTCTCGAGTTGTATAAACTGTAGGTTTAAATGTATGAATGGTATATTTACTTGTACCAATAACATTTTTCTTATTGTTTAATATTACTAAAAGTGCATTAAAACCGTTAAAGGCCTGTTTAATATTCGGGTGATTTTTAGTATTAAAATGGAGAAAATCTATATTGAAAATAGATTTTTAGTACTGAAATATTCACTTTCGACCCAAAATCCTTAACATAATTTTACTCAAACTGATGTTTTTTAGATGAATGGAACTCGGTTATTATGAATTAATTTAAATCACTCTTTTAAAAGTTTATGAAACATATCTGCTAGTCGCACTTCTATAAACTTGATTATCTTTTCTTCGGGTTTTTCGTTTTGATACATCGAAAATACTTTTGCGGCATTACGATTTTTAAGTAATTTAATATCACCTTCTGCGTTTTCTATATCTTCTGGTTTAAGATTCCATTTTAGTAATGATTTAAGAAGTACTGTATGTGCCTCATACCTTTTTTCTAATACTTTTTGTCGCTCCAAATCCTCTGTATTCTTTTCTTTTGCACTATTAATTCTAGCACTCAATACCGTAAACTCATCTCTGATTTGTCTATCAATTGCTCTAGCTTCTTGCACTAATTTTAAGTACGCTTCATATATTTTTTGGTTATAAAACTCCACAAAATTTAGATAGCTATCTAATTCTTTAAGGTAACTCACAGCAATTTCTCTGTAAACTTTTTTATCCTTTTCTTCAGTTTCTTTAAGCTGTTCTTCTAACTCCCCTAATTTTCCTTTCTTATCCTTTATAATATGCGCAAAACCTTCTTTTTCTGGTAATACTAATAGTTGAGGTGTAATTTCTTTAGGTAAGCCTTCAAAACGATATTTTCGGTATTGAATTTTAATCGAATCGTTATCTACTTTAGGCTTCTTTTTTATTTTAATTTTTGGTTTCTTAAGTCCAAATGCATAATTGTATCCAAAAGTAGCAGTAAATTCACTTAGACCATCATTACTTCCTCCACTTCTAAACAGTTGTATCGCATTTAAATTAAAGTTATGTTGTTCCTTTAGTGTATAGGTAACTGCACCTCGAAAGTTTGTTACATTTGTTACAGAAGTAGCACTATTTGAGCTGTTATACCCTCCTGATAACCTAGTGTTTAATGTTTTTTTGAAAAACCTTTTCCCAACACTTAGTGTAGGCCCCCATGTCGTAGCTTCTTCTCTACCAATTGTATTATAAGTACCATTAAGAGCAGTGGTTATAGTAAGGTTGGTCTCCGAAAAATTAATAGTATGGCCAAGGTTCATATTATGAAATGTAGAGGCATCTCCTAATCTTACAATCCCCCCTTGCTCATTGGTAACATCATTTAACGAATAATTTAGACTGAGGTTTTGACTAGACGTTTTTGCATTAGACAATATATAATTTATCGATAATGTTGCTGTCTGAGATAATTGTTTAAAATCCAACTCTTCAATTTGTTCATCTAACAAATCTGCATCATTAATATCATCAAATTGATTTGGTTTAACATTAGTAAATGTTGAAAAATTAGAGTATGATCCAGCTATATTTAGGCGTTCGTTTAATGCTAGAGTTGCGTTTAATGATCCTACAGTACGATTTGTATTATTCGCTTTTAAATTATCCAGATCATCTCTTTGATACCCAACATTAAGAGCCAAAGTTAATTTATCTCTAAAAAAAGTATTTGAAGCATCAAACGTAATGTTCTCATAATCATTATTAAAATAATATGCACCCAAAGTTTCATATCCTGGATCAATACGTTCATATCCTACTCCCAAGTTTATTCTTCCTATTGCATATCCCAAACGACCTTTCAATGCTTTATAATATTCTGTAGAGATTCTATTATTAAAAATAGTTGCAATTGGTGAGAGGTCAGAATTATCCGATTCTTCTGCCCTAGTATCTTTTGTTATTGCAGTCGCTGCATATTCTGCTCTAAGACTAAAACTTTTACCCAATTTAACTTCTCCTTCTAAACTTAGGACCAAATTCTCTTGCGGTAATACATTTTTTGCTTCGGGAATAGAATCTATCGAATTTTGGTTATCCTTTGCATAAAAACCTATGACTCCTATTTTATAACGCTCTTTTTCATAACTGGTCTTTAAACCATACCCCATACGATTATACGCTGGTATAGTCCTAGGGTCTTCATTATCTTCTGTCGCTTTAAGTAAACGACCAGCCATTGCGCTAATTTTTATGGGACCTGACGGAGTTAGATCTACCCCTCCTCCTGTAAATTGATGTCCATTTAAAGTATAAGGTGAAAAGGTCATATTTACATTCCCGATATGCCCAGTAATCCATTTATATTTTGGATGTAAACTTACACGATTAAAATCAAAAGGTAATTGATAACCAAGATCTTCTCCTTGATTAGAAAAGCTATACGATATGGGAACAGAAAAACTATAAATATTTACGTTTAAGGCCCCTTGTAAAAAATAAGTAAATGGTGCTCTACTATTATTTTGATTTGAATTAAAATATACTCCACTAGCAGATACCTGACCACTTACTTTGATAGGCTTGCTTTTAGTAATGGTCTCATAGTCCAACGTTTGACTGATGGATAATAGAGGTAATACTAAGAATACTAGTAGTAGTTTTCTCAAATGCTATACGTTAAATAGATTCCTTCAAAAAATGATTTGGTGCGTATCCCTCAACTACTTCATAATAAAGAAATTGAATTGGCGAAATAACAAAATTTTAAGATAATTGCCAAAGAAAAAATAGTGTATTATAAACGTCTTATAGTTTTCTAACTACAACAGTTTATCTCTATTTGTATTAAGCTATTACCTCATTAAATTATACCGTCAGCAAAAATGGTATAAAAACTTTAGAAAAAGGTTCTAGATCTTAACAATGTTGAAGATTCAGGACTAATTATTTATACTTAGAGATTCTAATTGTTAACTCATGTAAAATAACATTATGCGAAGCATCAGCAGGGTACAATGAATCTATTTCATAAATAAAGATCTCATTTGTTTTTGAATAATATTTAAAGACCCTTGTATTACCTTCTCCAAGCTGTTTTGAACTATTATAGTACGATCTATCACTTCTATCAAAATCTTTATAATACATTATGTATTGTTTATTAGAGAAAACACTATACATTCCTTTTGTAGTCATTAGAAAAAAGTTCTCGTTTGGTAATAAACATGATAGTATTGGAATTTCGTCAGCATCCAATTCAAATAATGAACATTTCAATTTTAGTATACTTTCTTGATCTTTGTGTATAATTGTATACAATGCATTGTTATTGGTCTTTAACTCAAACCCATTATACTTTCTCTTTAATTTTTCTATTATTCTTTCATGTATATTAACACCTTGATTAACAGCAATTAAATACTGAAACTCAAACTCTCCAGGAAGACGATATTTAAACCTATAACTTTCTTCAATACTGCTCCAAATTTCAACACCACACATCCTTAAAGCTAACATTGTAGAATATTCTTCATGGCCCGTAGACGTACTTAAATTATCTAATAAAAGCTCAATCGCATTTCTACCAAGAACTATAGTTTCATAGTTCTCATATTGAAAGAACAATTCTTCACTATTTTTTATTAACACTATTATTTCTTCCTTACTAGAATAATTAGATTCATCAATAACATATTTAGGTTTTTTTTTTCAAAATTCCCAGAACAATGGGTGCATTCCTTCGCATCCAAAGGATGTAGAGCATTACATAAATTACAGGGCTTTTGATTCATATCATTATAATTTTGCATAAATTTAATATACACGGATTAACTTTCCATATTTACTGATAATTAAAAGTACATATAAGTACCACTTTAAAAATGTTAAAGTCTTTACAACATTACCTTTAAGCCAAAACGGTAGTTTTTCATTAAACATTAAAAAAATATTCACATCTTGACAAGGACTTTAATTAATACAGTTCTTTTACAAATCATTTTTTTTTAGGATTGACAATTATGTAACCGGGGATACTAATTATCCAAGCCCTAAAGTTTTTGGGTGATACAATTCTTTTTATAACGAAAGTATTTCTTATAAATACAAACTCAAAGGATCGATATAATATCAGGTTTATCAAACCTCACTTACCAACCTTGTCCTTGCTTTATACTATATTTTTGAAAAAACAAGTAATTCGGCACTTCAATATTAGCACTCCTAATCAATACTTATATTACATTCTAGATTTCTAATGTGTTGAAGGAAAAACCACTACGACAATTTAGCAGACTTCGCAGAATTGAATTACCATTCCTATCTTAATTATGTTAAGTCTTCTTTATTTACATACCAATTATAGTCTGTTTTAAAAACTATCTTTTCTTTTGTTTCAATATCTCCATCATAAAATAATTCTCGATATTCGATCAACGATTTATCTCTTTCTAATAAAATACTTGATAACTGTTTTTTGTTATCATCAAAATTAAAAATGTCGGTTCCTACAATTAATAGACTCTCATAAGATTCTAAAATCACCGTATTTCTATAATGCTTAACAGTAAACATCGATTTTCCGAAATGTTTTTTTTGATGAAATTTCATTACAGCATTAATAGAAGATACATCATGATAATAAACGCCATTCTCTTCACCCATATCATATCGCTCTGAAATATTCACTGACAATGATTCTTCAAAATACGTTTTGAAATAAACATCTGTAATACTAGGATCTACTTCATAACCTTCTTCTAAAAAATAAAACCATTCATAATATTTAAACTCCATATTCTATTTTATTAATAAATAAGGGCTAACATCAAGTTTACCCGCTTCTTCTATAATTGATATTTGCAACTTTTCAACTCCAAATTTTTGAGTAAAATTCACTCCATCAAAAGCAGCTTCTATCTCAACATAAGCATTTGTTGTAAACGATTGTCGAGTTGAAGTATTAGAACTAAACATGTCTCCTCCTCCAATTTTTCCATTATTTCCAATTCGATTTTTAATCTTAGCATCTCTTGCTGTCTTTTTAAACTTAGCAGTAAGAACATCAAAAGTACCTGCATCCACTTTTATTGCAATATCCAAATCACCTATTTTCGAAATATCAGAGACTCTTAAAGAACTTCCTTGAACAAAAATAGATCTTTCTGGTAACCCCCATTTCTTAGCTAAATCCTTAACTACTTTACCAAATTTCTCATAATCATCCAACCCACCAAACGAATTAGGATAACCTCTATCCTTAACTTTTTTTCAAAAATTAGTTTGAGAAATTATATCTTCTAATTTAGATTTTTTTACAGGAACCCCAAAACCATTTTTCACATACAAATCCACCCTCTATTCTAGGGTCAATACATCTCATTACCCAAAAAAGTAATAGTGTGAGTTTGGGGTTTAACTTTATGATTTATCCTAATTATGTAGCAAGAAAACATGAAATTTTTCAAAAAATAAGCGAATATCTTCTTCTGGATATATCTCTTTCATTGGAGAATTTATAAGAGGCAAACAATAGTCTTCTTGACGAATTGCATAATCAAGACAACTTAACATTTCTCTCAAATAACTATCATTAGTAACAAATTGTAGTTCATTCCAATAGTTTTTGTAAAAAACTTCTTCTTCATGTAACCTATCATAATTATAATATACAAAATGCACTATCATTCTCAAATACTTCTTTAGTTTCTTTTCTTCCGTAATTAATTATGAACATTTTTATTTTGTTAATATTAAATCCAATGGTCATTGATCAATATATAAAATGGTATAATACAAAAAGATTACATTTAGCCTTAGGGTATAAAACTTATCTAGAAGTGGAAATCGAATATTTAAATAAGACAAAAGTAGCTTAGAAAAATTGCCTTAAAATTATTAGGCAATCCATATTAAATCATACATCAAATTTTATTACAAGTTTAGTTCTTTTAGTCTATTAGCCATATACTTTGATATCTCTTCGTTCTGAAGAGGTCTTTGTAACAATTCATTATGTAAAATAGACAGTAATTCTCTACTATTATCGTCTTTATCTTTTATCACTTGAATAAGTAATTGAACTTCTCTTTCAACAGAATTTTCATCAAACTCTCCATGGACCATATATTCATATCTCTCTAGCTTTATCAACCACATAACTTTACGTTTAACCAGAGATAATTTTTTATAAATAGTAGTCCAAAATTTATTATCATTTTTTTTATTTAGAACATACTCATTATCAATATTTTCTAACATTGAATGGAGTATCTCTACTTCTTCTTCATTTCTAATAAACATATTTATTTTTCAATTAATTGGATTTCATAAATATCACCGCCTTTAGGAATAATATCATCCACTGTAAATTCTGTACCTCTCAAGAATATAACTTCATCTTTTGTTCCCAATCTAGCCTTTCCAAACGATACACCATGAATAGTTCTACCCATACTTTCTTCTTTAGTCAAAATAGTAATCTTAACATTTTTATCAGCATTATCTATAAAAGCATCTTTTCTATTATTAGCTGCATATGTATATTCAGAATATGTGACTTTTTCTCCTTTCTTATGTTTAGCAATGAAGTTAACCAAATCATCTCCCTGTAAATCAACACCCCTAAAATATTGTGTTCTTGAAGGAACTATTGGCATTTTACTGAGTGCTTTATCCAATAGTTTAATTGCCTCTTGAACTTTAGCTGTACTTATCTGTCCAAGCCTAATTAACTTGTTTAATCTTTTTTGATGAAAAATTGTTGTTGTACTAAAAATAGAATATGCTTCACTTTTAGTTAACGAAGAACTTTCTATAAATTCATCTATCATCTTTTCATAATCAGCAGGAAAGTTCTTTTTTAAATTGATAAAATACTCATTCCAAGTTAAATTATTTTGCCCAAAACGCCATTTACTCAATGAATTAGTAAACTCAACCAAATCACCGCCAGCATTATTAACTTTCTTTGTAAACCTAAATATAACATTTTTATATTTACCACCACTTACTACTGGTTCTCCAATAATTTCAACTTTATCAAACCCTAATTCCTTATTCCATTCTCCTGCTTTGGTTGCAAAAGCTGCTTCATCTACACTTTTACCAGCGGAAATTGCGTCATTAAATTATCCCGAAAGCAAAAATGGTATAAAAACTTTAGAAAAAGGTTCTAGATCTTAACAATGTTGAAGATTCTGGACTAATTATTCATGTATCTAATTTTAGCATCAAAAAAATACCTCTAGAAAGTTTATCGTTCTTTAGAGGTATTTTAGAAAATTACTTTTGCTCTTTTTTATTTTTCTTAATTAACATCGATAACACTAACTTTACTTACTAAGTATTCTCTTAAAATATTCTTCTTTACTCCAATCTGCACCTGTACCCCAATATTTAGAAAAAACTTCCTCCATAATCTTATCTAATTCAGGTTCGAAGTCCTTTGTTGATTTATACCATTCAGGTGTGAATATAACATATGGATCCTCTCCATCTTCTACTAACCAACGCATACTCTGATGTAACTCTCCCGACCAAAATTTAACTTTTTCGTCAAAACCATAATTAGGATAAATCACTTTTTCAAAATGAAGTAGCTCCTTAGCACTTTCCTCTCTCTCAATTTCGAACAATTTAGATTTTTCTTTATCTGATAATTTAGAAAATTCTTCATTCGTATAATCCTTCATTTTTTTGTTCATTAATTTATCATTTTATTTGTTCTAGTACTATAATAGGTTTTTTCGTTACCACATCTATTGTATTATTAGAAATAACCCTTACTTCAGAGCCAGCCTTTAACAATAATTCAGAACGTGGATATCCTCTAAATTTTATCCCATCTGCAAAATCTGATATATCCTTAGCATTTAAATGTCTTATTTCAAAAATAACATCCTTTTTCGAAATAAATGCAGCTTTATGACTACTACCACATGAAGTAAATGCTTTCCATGTATGCTTTGACCCTACAGTATAAAGATCAAGATACTTTGATGGATCACCACTCCCCCCTACCCCTCTATAAATTATGGGCTTATCAAAATTTTTAACTTTATCCAAAGTTGTATTCAATAATTCTTTTATACTCGCAACTTTTAAAACATTATTCCCTTCTCTAAGCCAAAGATTAAGATCCCAATAAAATAAATGCGTGGTATATCCCCAAAGTAAATTTACATCTGTTTTATTAAGTTTTGGGTATTGTTTCATTAAATCATGGATTTCATTAAAAAATCTAAAGCCATGATCATTATGGTACTTTACGAAATAATCTAAAATTTCATCTTCCTTAATCTCCATCTTCTTTAATGCATTTACAAACTCTTCAGGAAGCTCTTGTTTTGCAATAGCTTTTGTTACTTGTTCAAAACCTCCTCCAACATTATCAACCTTCCTCGTAAATCTAACAACCACTTCTTCCGTAGTATTTACAACTATTTCTGGTTCTCCATCAAAGCCATTTTTCTTCATCATACTACCAGTAGGAGTCTCTAAGGCAGCTTTTTCTGGGCTCATACCTTGACCAATATTCTCTTTAAACTTGGTTAGGTTTATTGATTCTCCATTAGGATATCTGGATCCTTTGGTCCACTCTCCTTTTATTTTATTAGGATTATGTTTTTTAATTGCTCCTTCTACAATTTCTGAACCTACGCTTTGTTTTTGTAGAAACTCCGGAATGTTTATATCAAATTCGAGAATATCACCATCCATAGTGGCTTTACCAATACCTTGAGAAGTTCCATCAACATATTTTACACTATAAATACCGTTTGCCTCAGTTATCTCATCCCATAACCTATTTAATTTACCGGGATTACTTGATTTCCAAGCTTTATACCCCCCAATAGGATTTAAAATTTCGTCTACCTCTTTAAGTTGACTTATATTCTTTCTGATTACATTATCTACACCAATATCATCAAGTACCGCCCAAGAGTCGATTAGTTTAGGGTTCTTACCTAGTTGTTCTATACTATTTTTATGGGCCCCTGCAAAATCATCTAAAAACTTTTTACCATTATTTGGCAATCCTAGTTCTTTAATTTTTTTTGCAATTGCTTCAGAAAATTCATCAAATATTCTTGTTACATCCGTTACTGAGTTACCAATTTTAATCCCAATCTCACCTCCATTATCAACTATAGAAATTGTACCTGTATGTTCTCCTAGCTCATCAATATACTTAACTTCATCAAATTGTGCATTTTTACCATCGGTTAACCTAACAATAGCCCCATCATCTAATAACTTCATTTCAGAAAAAACGGCATCATCAGAAATTTTCGTAATCTTGGTTGTATTCAACTTTAGAATCAAATAACTTTTTGCTCCAACCTTTTGAACCTCTTTTATAATGTTATCAGGAAGTTTCTTTAGTAACTCTGCGATGTTTCCTGGCATTTTCTTTAGCACCTTGATAGCACCATTGCCAATAACCTTAGAAAGTTTAGATAAACTAGCTATTTTTACCAATTTACCAGTTTTAGCGACTGCGGCAATTTCTCCTACTCCAATAAAAAATGAAGCTACAATAACAATATCTTTACCTATTTGGTGGGATAACTTAAATTCATTGGTTTCCTGTCCCTCTACGTACCCATGAGCACTCTTAAAACTGTTCCATACAGTAGCAAAAGTAAGTTGGCTTAACCCATTATCTAATTCTCTAGCCTTGTCAGGATTTAAAAAATATTCTGTAGCCATTTTTCCAACATCGGACAATCCTTTAACTTCATCAACTATCCCATTCCACACCCCGGTTTTAAAGGCGAATTGCATTTGCGCTTTATTTTTATCAAGCACAGAGCCAAAATCTCCCATAGTAGCATTAAAAGCAGCTACTATATAGGGCATATATTTTGGGTAATCTGCATGTTTTGGGTTCCAATATTTTTCTGGGACTAAAGTATGTTTCAAAATTTCAGAAGCATAGGTTAGCAGTTGATTGCTAATCATCATATTAATTTTGAGTTGCTCTACTGTGCCTTCACCCAAATTTAACTCTGCATTTGCCCACATTACCTCTGTCCAATGCGCAGTTGCCCATGCTATTTTTTTATCAAAACCTTGAGGTACAATATTATTAAGTGATAATGTACCATCCTCTTCTAAATGCACCCATATATAATACTGATGACTTTTTGGAACTAGTTTATTTACATTTTCCAAAATGTTTGATGATGTATTAGCATCTGTAAGAACTACGTACATTTTCATTCCATCAAAAAGGGTTCTAGAAAAATCAACTGCATTAAAAATTTGACCTTTATCTGATTGAGTTAACATTCCGGAAAAATCCAGAAGTTGAGCTGTATCACTCCATTCTTTATCAATCCCTTCTCTATTTTCGCCATAGGCTCTTGTGTATAGTTCACTATCTTTCTGTATGGTTCTTTTTATCCCACTGGCAGTAATATTTACTCCGGTATTTCCCGAATAATAATCAAGGTAGGCTCTTACATAACTTTCTAATTTCTTCTCAGACCCAGATTTCCCCTTTAAACCCAAGATCATTGGTCTCATTTCCTTGACCGCTTTATCAGCTTCTTCATCTTTATTTGATGATCTTATAGTTAGGGTATAGTATTTTCTTTTTTGGTTATCAACCGTAACATAATGGTATACAGAAAAAGGCATTAAAATCCTTTTATCTGAATTTGAACCTACCTTTGATAGTATAGAATTATCATATACCTCTTTTGATTTTTCATAAAAGAAAGCTCTAAAATTTTCATAATCTTTTAAGCCTTTTTTTAAGTCAATTCTATTATAATCTTTGGTCGCCGCTACATACCCTTCTGAGTTACCACTTATCATTTCTTTAAGAGAATTAACTTTATCCTCTAAAGAATTTCCATTGGGTAACAAAGGAACCGTAATTGGGTTATCATAATCTGATACAGCTACATACATTATAACTTTTTCAGACTTATTTATTTCTATAAGTAGATTATTTAAATTTTCGAGATACTGAGATGAAAAGGTTTTGTTTTTGGTTTCTTCAAAACCTACAAGATATTCTTCTAAAGTAGGTTGATCGCTATTTAAAAAATAGATAAACCATTTCTTTTCTGAAATATCACCTGTATCAATTTTTTGATTTCTTGCATATAAGAAATTAACTTGTTCTACAGAGTTTTTTACAAAATGAGTAGATTCAAAAGCATATGCCTGAAGGCCTACAATTAACAACGATATATAAAGTATGATCTTCTTCATTCAGTAAAATTTGATTGTAATAATATCTCCAAAAATGATTGTTTTAAAGCTTCTATTAACTCATCAACAATTGCATTTTCATCCTTATTTTCTTCTCTTCCTTTTTTCACGATATCTATATAAACAAAACCTATTTTTTTAGAAATATCGATAAAGTTATTTAGTAAATTTTCATCTCCATCATTAAGCATTCTTGAAAACAAATAACTCGAGAAATTTCTTTCTAAAGTCACAAATTCAGAGTCCAATTCGGTATATTCAGCATTAACAAACCCTCCTTCAAAAACAACAACACTATCATGATCAGCTGGTTCTTCTCCGTAATTAAATTTACTCAGTTCCTTTTGATAATCATTTTGATAAGTACTTTCGTTATCCTTCCCTTCTCTATAAATCTCATAAACAGCTTTAACAATTAAATCAACTAATTTCTTTTTCTCTTTTTCAATTTCTTCATTAATATCCTTTAAATCAGATTGAGCCTCTTTAAAGTCTTTTATTGCCTTTTCTAACTCTTCTTCTGCTTTTTCTTTCTCTTCATCTGTTGTTGCATTTTTAATGGCATCTTTAGATGTTTCTATTCTTGTACCACTATCTTCAAACCTATCAGAAGCATCGTTCAGTTTTGTTTGTAATTCTTCAGAAACTTGTTCATTCGTTCCATTATTTACTATAGCATCCGCTATTAATTTTGTATTTTCTTTGGTAATTTTATCAATATCCAGGTTTAATGCTTCAATAATTGCATTTGTCAAACTACTTAAGTCAAAATTGAGTAAAGCATCTAACTCATCACTTATATCATTAACACCACCCCAATTTTCATCATAATCAGTAACAACAATACCCGAAATTAATTGATAATCGGTATTAATACCTATTCCGTTAAAACTTACCTTTAATTTGGTATCCTCTAGGTAAGGAACAACAATATACCCCCAACCAGAATAGGAACCAGTACCTTGTTGTACATCTTCTAAATGATTATCGGACACTGTAGTGTTACCAGAAGTTACTTCTTTTACAGTAACAGGAAAATCTCCTGCAGTAAATACATCATTAACAACCAAAGTTTCTATAGGATTTTGATTTGTAATTACAATTTCTGGGGTAATACCACAGTTATAAGTAGCTGTTTCACTAGCCTTAAGTATCGTTGTGAATTCATAAATTTGTGAATACGTATATCCACCGTTACTAATACATTCTCCTCCCACCCTAAACTCATAAGTGGTACCCGGTTCTAGATTATAAATACTTGTGTATTGATTTACTGTTTGTACATCAAACCATACTGCACTTTCTGCATCTTTCTTTCTATACTGTACTTTAAAATTATCATGATCTACTCCTTGCCACAGTATTTTTTCACTGGTTGGATTTTTACTCTCTGCTAAAACAAATTCTGGTTCTTTACACACGTCACTATAAGTAAAGTGAAAAATCTCACTATATCCATTATTTTTAAAAACAGAAGTTTCATTAATCCCATCTGTAGCAATAGCTTTTACCCGCCAACCATACATTTTATTGGGTAACAATTGTGTTTCTCCCGGCCCATATAATAATGAATTATTAATTGTGGTAGTTTGAAACAATGGTGGGCTAGATAAAAATGCTGCTTGAGGATCAATTTGATTATCCCATAATTCTGTTAGTGTAAATTCATATTCAACTCTTGTTCCTGCAGGAGTACCTGGTGACCAGTTAAAAAATATATTTTGTGGATTTTTCATTACTACCATCTCATTACGTTCTGGTGTAATTAGAATAGGAGGATTTGCTAATGCCAAATATACCCGAGCACAACTTTTTCGTGATATTTGTCTTCCTGATAGCGCATCATATACCTCAAAACAAAAACCATAAAGTCCCTCTGGTAAAGGTCTACTATATTCTTGTGGAGTAATTCCGTTCAAGTTTTGTAACGCAAAATAAGCTTGTAAATCAACATTACTAATTCGCAATGGTATTCCTCCATCCAAAAAGACAGGATTAGCACCAATAACTACATCATTACTTTGCACAGATAATCCAGCATTATTTTCCACAAAAAACTTCAATCGCACTTGTCGATTAGTTTCTGTAATATCTGTAAGTAGAAGGTTTAAGATTAATTTATCTGAAACCGATGTGCTATATTCTGATAACTTTAAACTATAGGGTGGAATTACCTGTGGAGTAACATTTACAGGAAATACCTGTGCTTCTAATCCACTAGTGAATAGAAACGTTACTAACAAAAAGTAATATGTGATGTTTTTAATCATTTACATGTTTTTTTATGGAAGTGTAAAAGAAAAATTATTTGTTTCATAAAATGCTCCATTATCATTACTAAAAGTAATTTTAATTTTATATTCACCTGTCGTAAATTTACTATCTAATACAGTAGATTCAGGATACTTAATAAGTATATGTTTGTCTGTATGTAACTTAATAAAACTGAAGGATACACTTGCTTCTTCTTTAACAAAATATCTAGAATAAGACGTACATCCTAAATCTTCTTGATTTAAAATAATTTCGGTATTATCATCATCCCTTGTTATAACAACCTGAGAATTAAGAAGCTTATAATACACTTGTTCTTCAAAAGGCCATGTACTCATAAAGTGTCCATTAAGCTTTAATTTATAATTCTTATTTCCCGAACAAGTTTCTGTTTCAATAGGTTCAATACCTGTTATTATTGGGGTTGGGTTGAACACATAAAAACTTACGTTTACATCGGGCTCATTGTTAGCAGTCATTTTGATTACCTCTCCATTAGCTATCTGATACGCTAAATGGAATAATCGAAATTCTTCATAAGGTTCATCAACAATACTACTTTCTGGAATAGTAAAATTAATCTTGTTATCGCTATAAGTATGAGTTAATTTTATTTGCTTTTGATCACCCTCTGCAATCAATAAAAAAGTAAGCACTGCGTCCTTATTATATACATCTGGCTCTAGTTTATGAACGAATCCCTTTTCAGAATAAAAAACATTTAAATTAGAGGTTACAATTTTCGAATTAACATCTTTAGCAAAGTTAAAAGGAGGAGTAGTAAAACTAATTTTTTTATCATTTTGATCGTTACCATCCAATAAAATTGTTAGTTCATATTTTTGCGCTGGTAATAAATCAATAATAGAGTTTCCTGTTGATTCATAAGCAATCTCTTTAAAATCGGTCTCTCCCTCTTTACGCAGTCCATATTTTATATCTCCAGAAAAGATTCCCTCAAAACCAAAAGTAACAGTAGTAGCGCTCAACTTTGTTATCTCTATGTCTCCATTAATTGTTGATGTACTACCATCATCTCCATCATCACTAGAACAGGATAATAGTGTTGTCATAAAGATTATTACTAAAAATGTCTTTTGTAATTTCATAATATATTTATTCTTTTTGTACTTTAATATCTACCAAAACATATGAATTCTGCCCATCTTCAACATATTGTTTGATCTTAATTGCTCCTTTTTTACCCTCTTGCGTCTGAAACAATACAATTCTAGGTACAATCATATCATCAAAAGCCTGACTACCGGGTGCCGTTTTTTCAATAACCTTACTCTCTAATAATGCATCATTTATCATCGAATCAAACTGAGAAACAGTAATCGGAGTAAAACCCAGTCTATTATCTAATTCTTGCGAATTTATAAATATGGTATGTTTTGGATTATCAAAGGCTGTAAATGTTGTTTCTGACAAGTCATTCGGGCTTGTAAAAAAGTTTTCTCCAAAACTTTGATTCAGTCCATAAAATACGATATCAATAAAAGGTTCATTTTCACTAGTTACTTCCTGATCTGTATAGACTAATCGATCCTTTATATTATAAAAGCTTCCAACACCTGCATTATTTGCGGTATTAATCCCTAACTTAATATCAGTGAGTTCTCTAAGATTTGTATTAGCGAAAAAAGTAATCTGCTTACTTATTGTTTTAGTTTCTTTACCATTAGAAACTGTTAAGTTAATTGTCTTTGTACCCGTTTGTGTAAAAATAATTTCGGGATTTTCTTCTGTGGAAAGCGTAGTCGAAGCCCCTTGAAAATTCCACTGATATGAAGTGCCACTAATTGATTTATTTTCAAATTGAATTTTTGCTGGTATTTGAAAATCGTCATCTTCAAAAGCCACTGTATATTCAAAATCTGCAACAAGAAAAGGGGCTACAGTTATTGTTTTCTCCAAATCATAACTCTCACGGCCATTCCCAATTTCTAATCGGATAATATGTTCTCCTGGTTCTTCAAAACTAACTTCTCCAGGGTTTTCTTGAGTTGATGTTGCCGGTATACCACCTTCAAAAGTCCATTTATAGCTATTTGCTCCGCTCGAAACATTACTTATTTGATAAACTGCAGGAGAAAAAGTATCCACTAGATTGGTAACCTCAAAGTCTATAATGACTGGTGCATCTATCTGTATTTCTATTTTTTTACTATCACTTTCGCCATCCTGATTCGTTGAAAAAAGTTCAATAGTATACACTCCTTTGGTATCAAACTGAACAACACCTGGGTTTCTGTTAACAGATCTTGAAGGAACACCACCTTCAAATTTCCATTCATACTCTTCTCCCCCTACTGTTCTATTCGAAAATACCATTTGTACTGGTATCGAATAATCTTCATTAAACACCTCATACTCAAAATCAACCACTACAGGTACTGCTTGTTCTTTAGCACAGCCCATAAGCAACAGTAGCAAACTAAATATGTATATTATCTTTTTCATTATTTATTTTACTCTTTTTGATCTTCTATATTTCCAAAAGAACTACTCAAACACTAACTTACGCGTCTCTGTACCTCTAGGGGTTTCTAGTAACATTAAATATACTCCTGAAGGGATATTTATTGCATATTCTAAAGTAAACTCAGTATTATTATCCCCAGATCTTTCATCCATAGTAGCTCCCGACATTAAATTGATAATTTTAACCGAAATATTCGAATCTTCTGCCAATGATATCTTTGTTTTAAAAGTTCCGTTACTTGGATTAGGGTATATGATAAACTCTTGGATAAAATCGTCCTGAGAATTAGACATATCTGGCCCTTCTATAGCCGGTTGTACAACAATAGTTTTCTTGAAATCCATATAACAATCTCCTTGATAAGACCTTAAATTAATATCATACGAGCCTTCTTCATTAAATTGAAGAATCAATTGCTCATCAGTTTTAGATACTATTGCTACAGTTTCAGGGATGGTCCATTCTACTTTATCCCCCAAGGGTTCGCTTACATTTACCAAAATCACTTCAGAATTTGTATATGCCTGTGTAGTAAGTAAAAAATCTGCATCAATAGGAGTATCAAAAACTACTACATTAATTTCTCCAATACCTATACAACCCAGGCTACTTGTAATAGTTGCAGTATATATTCCTGCCTTAGTTAACTCTACTGCACTTGTTGTAGCTGTAAACCCATTACTACTTGACCACTCATAAGTAGCACCATTGTCATCAATAGCAATATCAATCTCTAGAGATTGATCATTACAAAGTGCTCTTTCTGCTTCCATATGTACAACAATAGGATCTGGATCTTCAAGGATCACTTCATGAAATGCTACACATTCATTCGCATCAATAACTTTTATAACATATGTCCCTTCTGTAAGATTAGTAATCATAGATGTCTTTTCCCCAGTATCCCACTCTAGTTCATATGGTGTTACTCCTCCTTCTATACTAACTTCTATAATACCATCCTTACCCTCAAAACAAGTTGGAGGTTTTAATGTAGTTGCTTCAATTTTAAGGCCGTTGGGTTGATCAACTATTACTTTTCCTTTTACTTCACAACCTTTGGCATCTATAACATGTACTGTATATGTTCCTGCAAACAGTTCATCTATGTCTGGTATAGTTTCTCCATTACTCCAATTATAGGTAAATGGTCCTATTCCTCCTGATACGGTCACTGTTGCTGTACCGTTATTACCACTAGTACAAGTAACTTCTGTACTTGTAAAAGAAAGTTTTAATTGCTCTGGTTGCGGTAGAAACTTGATACTATCGATTGCTTGTGCTAACCTATACTCCCTAGAACCATCTGCAAGAAAATACTCTTCATAAGTTCCTAATTCTATACCCTCAGAATCTTCTATATTCAACGCATAATTACCCACACTCTGAAATTGTATAATACTATCATTTATGCTATTGCCATTCTCATCTTCTACATCTTGCCAAACTCCATTGACTTCTTTCTTCCAACGGTAACAGTATCTTCTTAAAGCAGAACGGCACTCGCCTGTATTATCAGCAAATTTATCAAAAGGAACTCCTCCTATTACAGTGGCAATAAGTGCTCCGTCATGAAATTGATCAGGAGTTTCATAAGGAAAAACAAAATACTCCCCATTACTGTATTCATTTTCTATGTTACAAGAAATAGGATTATTTATTTCTAAGGTTACCTCTAATGGATCTGGGTGATCCAAGTCATATGTTACGCTAGTGGTAGTACAGCCTTCTTTGTTCGTAGCTTGATCATAATTCGCATCTTTAACGGTTATCGTATAACTACCTTTACCAATACTATGTAACACCACTATAAAATCATCTCCGTCTACAGTAGTATTTGTAGTTGTAATCATATTATCGTCTTGATCTCTCCATTCAAAATCATAACTTTGATTTCCATAAGATGTACCTCCGCTTATTGCTGCCTGAATCCTACCATCTTTAAAACCGAATGCTCTAGGATCATTCAGTTTTATCACATTAACTGTTAATTCTTGTAGAATAGGATCAATTATGGTTGATAGAATAAGTTCACTTGTCAACTCTATCTCTCCTGTAGTTGGATTCGGAACTTGTATTTTAGCAACACAAGCATTTCTATCTCTTACTTTAACTTCATATTCTTCTGGTAGTAAGTTCTTAATTTGATGAGTGGTATTACTCTCAAAAGGTTGCCAATCATCAGGGGCACCAGACCCCTTAACCCTATACGTATATTCATATCCACTACCAGTTCCACCTGAAGCTTCTAAATGTATTTCTCCATCTGAGCCACCAAAACACCATACATCAACTTTATCTGTGATATCAAAAACAACTGGCGTTGGTCTATTGATTTTGATTCTTTCGGTATGTTGCGAATCTCCAGTATAATATCCTGTAGTAAATAACTCAATCTGAGACTCAAAACCATTTTTACTGGGCTTCAATCCGGTTAATAGAATACTATTATTTCGATCCAAACTACTTATTCCATTAAATTGATTTGTTGGGGCATATAAAGGTTGCCCCAATGAAGTGGTACCAATCTGATTTGACATATCTGTAATCGAAATATTAATTTCATCTTTATCAGAATCTAATGCTCTACTAAATGTAATACGTATACTCCCATCATTTTCATCATAACAACTTACTGTAGCTGGGTCTGGTGTTACATTAGTAATTAAAGGGGCTGTTCTAAGGTACTCTAGATCTATAATATTAGAAGCATCTCCTACACTACAATTTGGATTTACTCTGATATCAATTTTTTTTCCTAAATCTTCCTTATCCAAAAACTCTTCTCCTTTTATTCTTAGTCTAGCTATATTATTTGTTCTCCTACCATTTACAAAATCAGGAAAACGCTCAAAAGGTGGAAAAGGAGGGCCATTAGTTTCTATTACTCTATACTCCCAATTATAATAAGAAAGGTCCAAGTTGTTAGGTAATGTAATCGTAAGGAAGTTTTCGTCGGATAAATAAGCATTTACTGCAGGTTCATTAATTACAATTTCTGGAAACACATCTACTTTATAAGAAAAGTCATTATCGTGTTGAAAAGTTAAGTCACCTGATGTTGTATAACATGTATTTCTATTTACCTGTATTCTTCTGTCATTATGATGATTAGTCCCTCTACATCTCTCAAAAGGGGAATCATTATCTCTTCTTGAAGATGCATCTATTACTACATAATCAAATGCATCTAATCTAGTAAACTCATGAGGAAAAACTCTTGTCTCTCCTATAAATTGAAACCTAGGAGATTCATTTATGGTATGAATAACGAAGTCAGAAATACCAACTAATTTAATTAAGTTCACTCCACCACCACCATCACAATTAGACAGACCTCTATTTTGAGTTAGTTCTAGGTTTATCTTATATTCTGCAGTTCCTCCAAGATTTACCTGACCAGTTACTTTTATTGATGCAATACATATCAATAAAAACAAAATCAATTTCAAACATGAATTGTTTCCCATAATCCAATTAATAAGTTACTTCTACTTCTTTTATTTTTGGATATTGTCCCGAATTCAATATCACTTTCATAGTGTATACATATATAGATCCTGGATTTACACCAGAATCTACTAATTTTGTAATTGTGGATGGTATTTGTTTCCATAACACAGGTTTTTCATCTTTTTTGGATTTATATATTACTACTTCTACAACTTCATCTGGCATTTTTCTCCAAGAAACCAAAATGTTTTTGTTCTCTCTATCTGCAATCGCAGTAAACCCTTTTATTAAATCCTCTTTCCCCATATTTTGATTACTAATCGTAAGAGGTGTTGATGGTGCTGATTTTAATCCGCTATCATCTTGTGCAAAAATTGCATAGCGATATTTTGTATTAGACATTACCTTTTTATCCAAATAGGTAGTAATAGTATCTGTCTTAAATACCAACTGCCATCCTTTCTTAGATTCTTCAACATTTTGTCTATATAATTGATGTGTCTCTACATCATCACTTGAACTATTTATCCACTCTACAAAAATTCCATCAGGTTTTACTTTATAAGAAGAAAAAATCGGAGACGATGGCGGAACCACATCAGGCTTTTTTAATGCCAATTTATCAGAGTACTCTGACATATTAAAACGCTGATCTACGGCTACTATTTGATAATAAACTTTACTGTTTAACGACTTAATTTGCACCGTATCAATAAAAGTAGTCCTTTCTATTGGGGAAACGGTTAATTGAGAAACTTCTTCATTTTCGAGGTTACCTCTAAACACACGATACCCTAACATATCTCTTTCTGTATTTGCCTCCCATTTTAGGTTTACTATCCCTAATGTATCAACAACCCCAACTACTCCAACTGGTGCTGCAGGAGGTATAGAATCAATAGTTTGCACAAATGCAGATAAAGAAGTTGTTTTTTGATTACCTTTTCCTTTCGCACTAATTTTAAAGTAATTGGAAGGTTCTACCAGTTTAAAATTAGTTTTTCGAGTTGACGAAGGAATATTTGGTTGTATTGTCTTGTAAGGGCCTTTTTCTTGTGGTGCCCAGTTTAACTCAAATTCAGTGATTTCTTTTTCTGCTTCTTTTGGAAATTCCCAAAAAAGATTAACTCCTCCAGATTTATCAAATTTATAGGTCGTAATATGAGGAACCGCCGACAGTTTCTTTACTCCTTGAGCCGAAACTATTTCTGAAGGAGGGCTTATTTCTCCGAATGGAGAAATCCCTTTTACTTTATAGTAATAGGTCTTATTATTTTGCGATAATGTATCAACATAATACATTCGTTTAGCTGGGCTTCCTGGTTTATCATTCAGGTTAAGTAATGGTGTATCCCCTAGCCTTTTAAAATCAGTACCATTCTCAGAACGTTCAATATAATACGAAGTAAATACCGATTTGAACATTTCATACTCCCAAGTAATTAAAATGCTTTTATTATCTGGCACAGCAATAAGGTCAATAGGCTTAGGTAAAGGTTCTAAATTTATAGTATTAGCCACAACAGAGCCTTTTTTTACTTCTAATAAATCAGTTGGAACCAAGCTCTTGATACGGTATAAGTATTCTTCTCCTGCTACAACAGATGTATCTTCATAACCCAACGCTGCTTTTTTAGCGATTTCAAAATTCATATCAGCAGCAAATAAGGCAAATGAAAAACGTTGTTCTGCTTCTTTAGACTTATTTATAATTTGTGCTAACCCTCCTTGTTGCATTTCTTCTACCAAAAAACTTTCACCATACAAAGCTTGGGCAAGTACTGCTGCGTAATCATTTTCATTAACAGCTTTTTCCCAAGTTTCTACTGGATCAGGTTTCAAAATACTTTGCAAGATTACTTTTTTACTCGGAGGAGAAATTAACTTTCCATCCTTTTTAATAGTATATCTCTCAATAGTATATCCATAGGTATTATTTTTCATCCACGCAGAAGGACTAGTAGGCGCCCATCGCAAAAGTACTTTCCCTGTTTGAACCCTAGCCAAAACTTTAATTTCTGGAACGTCATTTTGTTTATCTTGCGAAAATGAATTTAGGCAAAATAATAATAAACAAAATACTATAACTCTATTCATTTTCATCAATTATATTCCGATAAGGTTCTTAAATCTATACGAGGAACTAGACCCCTGAATATCGCCTGGAAGCATATATTTTAATACAATATCATAATTCCCTTTACGCATATATGGTAATGTGCGTCCCAATATCCTTAAAGTTGGATCTCCTTCTGATAACACCCCATCTATATATGCGTTATTTACTTTGGTATAAATATCTCTATAATCAATATTATAGATTTCCATTAAGTTATATCGATAAGGAAATGTAGTTCTTCTCCAACTCCATTGCACTTCATTTTCAAGTCCTGTTACATAACTACTCAATATTGGCAATGCTCTTTTCGGCCTAAAACCATAAATAGTAACATCTCTTGATACCGTAATGCTTTTATCTGGTTCATACATTTGATACACTAAAGGATCAATGTCATTTCCAAAATAATTATCTTTTAAATCTGCTTCAACAGTAACTAATGGTTTATCCTCAGAATATCTATTTCCTATTAATTCAGCAATATCAAATCCCTCATAACTTTGAACACCATTCATTAAAAACAGTACTTTTGAATCTATCTTACCCCAAAAGTAATCAGTAGCTTTTATCTTTCTTATTTTATCTCTAAAGGTTTTATGCTCACTCGATTTAAATTCATAACTAAGTCTATCAATTTCCCCATCTTTCAAAACATTTTCTGCTTGATTTCTTTGTATCTCAACAGTATTATCATCGCCTAAATCTGTAGTTTCAGTTTCGCTACGTATATTAGTAGCATTATTTGCCCCTTTGGGAGAGCTTACAATCGTCATCAAATATTTAGTTTCTTGCTTTACCTTTGGTAACTTATAAACAACTTTGTTATCCCCTGTATTATAACCAAATTCAGATTCTCCAATTTTCCCACCTTCATCTATATATTTTACAATACTTTGCCATTGTGTTGTATCAAATAAATAATCCTGACCTCTTTCCAATTGAATATACCCTGAATGATATTCATCGGAATAAAACAATTGTTGATCCACGACAGGATAAGAGTATTGAATATTATGTAAAGGAATATGATCTGGAGCGTCACCAGTTGTAAAATTACGTTCTTCTATTTCTATTGCTTTTTGACCATCTACATTAATGGTTTGAAAAGTACCATTTATCTTTTCTTCAAAACTTACTTGTACTGTTACCTTTAATTTGGTGTCTGGAGGTAAGATATCATCAGAGATAAATGTAGCTCGATCATTCATTTGCCCCCACTCTAATTCACCTACAATTTCTGTTCCTGTTTCATCAACTACATTAAACCTCTCTAGAATTACTTTATAAGTTTTATCCCCATCATCTTCAGGAATAACAATTGGTTGATTAACTTTCATTGCAAAAGCTGCCTGTGGCGCTGCAAAAACATCTATATCTGTATCTCCATCTTTAGGCGTAAGATCTGTAATCATTTTTATTCCTCCTAAAGGTGATGCATTATCCAGTTCACATTCTTTCCCCAGTGTCATTTTAAACCTAAAGCTTCCTTTTACTAACCCACCTAATAAATCATAATACCCACCTACATATCCTCTAAACCAAAATGGATTGGGACCTTTTCCTTGTAATAATACAGCCGCTCCACCTTTAATTATTGGAATTTTTTTTCTTATAAAAAATAACTTAATATTAATTCCTAACTCTCCTTGTAGGTAAGCATAAGATTGTCCATTCGCATACCATCCATCTATACCTATAGCATCACTACTACCTACGCAGCGTGCTTCTCCGTAATCTTTAAGCATTATATCAAATCCAACTCCTGCTTGAAAACGTGCATACAAGATCAAGAAATTCATATCTCCTGTATCTATTTTAAAATCTGCACCAAAAGCAAAACCTCTACCATCACCAAGAGCATTTAAGTCTCTCATATAATCCAATTCATTCGCATCGACACCAAGAATTTCTGCAACTTCTGGTGGTGGAGGCGGACTACCCGGTATACGGTCTCCCATCATAAAATACCCTCCTGTCTCTATAGAAAAACCACCAATTCCCATTTTAAGTCCAAGTCGATCTGTTGGCGTCCCCATATGCATATACCATTCATCGGGCGAAATATGAACTACTCCCCATCCTGCTCTTCCTTGTGATGCTCTACCCTGTACAATACCACCTGCAACATTAACATATATATCTAGCTGGGCATGAAAAGATTTATTTACAAAATCGAATTGCATGCCCAATTTTGCCTTAATAGAAGCTGCCAAACTTAATTCTTGTTTATATTCTGTATCTGCTTTTTCTAAAAAAGTTCCCCCTACACTATTGCTAGTAACTTTATCGACAAGTTCATTATCCACCATCCCCTCAAGCTTTTCACTTAACTTTGCCACTGGATTAGGAATATCAAATGCTTTCATTATAGAAGCTTCTCCAAAGAAACCAAGTCTATTAACTCCTCCTTTATTATTAAATTCAATTTCAAAACCAGCACCAATAGCTACTGCTGTTTCACTACCTACAGAGCCAAAAACCATGGCTTTTACCCCTAAACTAGTTGTTTTATTAGGGACATAGGACAGCCCTGACGGTGAGAAATCTGTAATATTACCTGGTCTACGCATCATTCTATAATATGCTCCACCAGCGAATCCCGTAATAGTAATAGGTCCTGCCTGAATCATTAATCCATGAACAGCAGCATCTACATACCAATATCTAAAATCTTTTTTACCAAAAATTGCTTTACAAGTAACTGGCTTAATCTTACCAAACTCTCCTCTAATTTCTGCAGAAAACCCATCTCCATACTCAGGGTCATCTTCCATTAGCTCTAAGCTTCCCTCAAGTTTCATTGCTCCTAAATCGGCTTTAAGATCGATAGCAGTAAGCTTCACCCTCTTAAATTTCCAACGTTGTCTATAGTTTCTCTCCTGATATTCACCTATAATTCTTAAAGTAGTACCTCCTGCAAACCCCTTACTCATAAGGTTTACTTTAAGATCAAACTCCAAACCTGCTTCAAAGTCATTAGAAAAGAATCCAATATTACCTATTGACACAGGAAAATTAGCTAATTTAACTTCATCTTTATAACCGAAATAGTCAACCGCAATAACAGGTGTTTCTGTTTGCAATACTAGGTTTTGAAACTCTATACCTTTAAATTCAACTGTTTTTTTCTTTTCTTTCCCATCCTTATCAACTGAAGAATGTTCTCCTTCATTCTCCATTGATTCTTTTTGACTAGCAGAAATTGCTAATCTACCATTTAAAACAGCCTTAGGTCTAAAATTACCTTCTCTTACTGCTAATTCTATTCCCGAGTTGGGAAGTAATTGCGCTTTTGCCCTAAATACATCAAAATTAATCGTATCCAAAGTAGATACTGCCAAAGAATATTCTTCTTCGGAAATAATACCAGCATATCCCAGCCCTAATGTATTGGTTTGGGATGCATTATTCCCTTGTCCTGTTTTTAACTTAGATACTGGTAATAAAACACGTCCTTTAAAACCAGCTCCAACTAATCTATTAGCAGCCAATTCTATTGCTATTTCATCAACTGAGTACGCCCAAGACTTAGATTCTGAAGTCCTTCCTGATTCTAAGGGTATTATATTTTTTGCACTAAAATACCCTGAAACACCATAAGCATCTATTAAAAGATGTGCTGCTTGAAATGATACTCTTTCTTTTGTAGGGATACTTTCATCCGTCTTAAATTCTTGAGGAAGTCCTACTTCTAAAGATTCAACATACACCCCTCTCCAAGTTTCGGCATTAGGTAATAACAATCCTTTATCATGGTAATATTGTGGAAAATTGACGTTTTCTGTTCTAAGGTCGCTAAAATCAAAAACTGCCTGATTTACAGAAAACATAAATTTATCTTCTTGACCAGATAAAACGAAAGGAGAAAGACTTATTTCTACAATCATATCATTCCAGTCAGAAGCAATTGCTTTAAAGGCACCTGTTACTCTATTCGGAATTTGAATAGGTTCTTTAATTGCTCCAGTATATTGTCTTGTTTCAGGTAAAGGTTTTCCGGCCTGATCGACTGGAATAATCATATTACGCGAAAATTGAACCTCTCCTTCTATTCCCATTTCCTTAACTCCATCACAATTTATAGTAACAAAAGTCTTATTTACGGTATTACCAGTTTTATAATTAAGGCCACCTTTAAGAATAAGCAACCAATTACCTCCATTAAATGGAATAAATATATCTCCTAATAGCACAAGGTTGGCATCCCCTATTAAACCACCCTGATGCGATAACTTTACATTATTTGCACCAAAAAGTAATTCTATTGGCTTTCCTTTATCATCTGATTGTGGTAGAATTACTTTTACAAACACAGTGAGTTCTGTATATTCCTTTGTAAATCTAGCTTTTACAAACCCTAATTGATAAGTAACACCACTAACTTCATGACTTATACCAACAGGTAATACTTGGATATCTTCATTTCTAAAAGAACCAATCCACCTACCCGTACTATCTATTTCTTTAAAACCAGCTTTTGCTTCGGCCCTTGCCTGCTCTACATCATTGGTGATTGCAGGGTACTCGCTTCGTATATTATCAAAGGTAAATTCTGGTCTAGTAATTTTACTAACCAGATTTTCTATTGGGAATTTTTTATCTAAATCGGGAAACTGAAAAAACTCGGCATTCTTTTGCTCTTCTTCAATTGGATTGTTGCTTTTTAAAGATAAGGAATCTTTTTCATTCGCAATAAGTCCAAAAGGGTTCAAACAAACAAACCCTATAAGTAGGAGTAATTTTAATTTCATAAAACAATGTTAAATTCGGGTCAACAATAATACAAAAAAAACACAACGTTAACAACTGATCTCTAAGCATAAGAACCTCGAACTACCTAATTATTAAATTATTAAAACTCACTTTACAGATACCTCGTTGTTTTTTCATCCTATACCTTATAAACTACCTTTATAAGGCTTACCAACAGCAATAATATGGTATAAACACGAGAAAGAGGTCCTGAATCTTCTACTAGTTGAAGATTCAGGACCTCTTTCTCGTGTTTTTTAAAAGTTACATTTTAAAATTTAATTCATCTAAAATAAATTAATTAAAACATATAACTTCTACATTTTTGCAGATAACTCATTTAGTTGCTTAGATTTTATTTGCATATATTCACTTAGTTTTTCAATTTCTTCTCCTGGAAGAATATTAATAATGCGATTATATTGTCTCGTAAGATCACTACTTGCATCACTAAGCTTAAGAAAAGAGTCCATATCTTTTGACTCTACAGCTTTCTTATAATTAGAAACATAGCGTTCGTAGTCCCTAATATATTTTTTTGAATAAGAATTATCAGTTGTATCAAAAGTACCAGGTATTCTCATTGTTTTATTACTACTACTGGTCTTTTTTTTCTTTTTAGTCTTCTTCTTTTTTGAAGCGACCTTTTTCTTTTCTTCTAAATTCTCTTCTATTTTAGTCTCATCCACAGCAACACTTGTTGAATCTGGGGAAATTTCTACAATCTCTTCTTTGTCTATTTTCGGATCTTTTTTACAAGAACTAATGGATAATGTGATCGCACACAGAAAAACAATTACAAAAGGGGTCTTCATAATTTTTAAAATAAAAAAGTTAAATATTTGACTTATTAAAACGTGTTCAGTTTTCACTAGTTTTATTGCATTCTTAACTCGTTTGTAAATTTCATTAAGAATACGTTTTTCAAAGCTTTTGACACACTAGCGTTGGTTTCAAAAATATAAAATTTAAGGCACCAAAACACTATATTATCAATAAAATAAAAAATATAATTAATTTTTTTTATTAAATTAACAAAAACACTACGAAATCAACAGTTTGAATTCTTCAAAATTTAACTCTTTTTGTTCTCCAGATTGCATGTCTTTAACCGTAAATGTTTGATTAGCAATCTCTGAAGTACCAGCCAATACTACATATGGGATTTTTCTTTTATTAGCATAACCCATTTGTTTTTTCATTTTAGCATTATCTGGATACAACTCTGCCATTACACCAGCTTGCCTAAGCTTATGAACTGCTTTCATACAGTACAAAGCTTCAGTATCTCCAAAGTTTATAAATAACACCTGAGTAGAAGGAGCAACAGTATCAGGAAACAATCCTAATTCATCTAAAACCAAATAAATCCTATCAAGTCCAAAAGAAATCCCGACACCACTAATATTTTTTAACCCAAAAATACCAGTTAAGTCATCATAACGTCCACCACCACCAATAGAACCCATTGAGACCGTTTCTGGTGCAGCTACTTCAAAAATCGCACCTGTATAATAATTCAAACCTCTTGCTAAGGTAACATCTAAATCCAATTTAGCTGTATTCAAAGGAATCTCATCTATCGCATTACAAATAAACTGTAGTTCTTCAATTCCTTTCATTCCTTCTTCAGAAGAACTCAACATTATTTTTAATTTTTCAATCTTTTCAAATGTTGTTCCTGTAAAATTGAATAAAGGACTTACTTTTTCTAGAGCAGATTCAGAAATTCCTTTAGCTATCATTTCTTTTCTAACTCCTTCTTCACCTATTTTATCTAACTTATCCAAAGCTACAGTAAAGTCTATCAACTTATCACTTGCACCTATTACCTCGGCAATACCAGAAAGGATTTTACGATTATTCATCTTAATGACTACCCCTTCAATATTTAATTTTGTAAAAACATTGTCATACAATTTAATAAAGTCAACCTCCTGCCATAAAGAAGTACTACCAACCACATCTGCATCACATTGATAAAACTCTCTATACCGTCCTTTTTGAGGCCTGTCAGCACGCCATACGGGCTGTATTTGAAATCTCCTAAAGGGAAACTCTATTTCATTTTGATGTTGTACCACATAGCGCGCAAAGGGAACTGTAAGATCATACCGCAATGCTTTTTCGCTTATTCTGGATGTAAGCTTAGTACTATCTTTTGCTGCATACAATGCTTCATCTACTTTGTTAAGATAATCCCCACTATTTAATATTTTAAAAATCAAACGATCCCCTTCTTCTCCATATTTACCCATTAGTGTGTCACTGTTTTCAAAACTCGGCGTTTCAATAGGTTGAAAGCCAAATAATTTAAACTGTTCCTTTATTACACCACTAATAAAATTTCTTTTTGCAACCTCTACAGGAGAAAAGTCACGTGTTCCTTTTGGTATGGATGGTTTTTGTGCCATTGTATTAAATTTGTATGCTACTGCCAGAATATAATCGTTCTCTATAAACACAACAAATGCTCTAGCTATTCTGGCTGCAAATATCTAAAAAAGTCTATAGACTTTTTTCTTATATCTAGAAAAATATACTTAACTACTCGGTCCTATGACTAGCTCATAAAACACAAGATGTACAATATTCCCTATTGTTCTTTATTCTTAATAATATTATCAAAATACCTAAACAAATCACCTTGAGTGATATTTGCTCCTTGTTGTATCAACTTAAATTTATCCAGGTTCTTATCATCACTATACGCTTTGGATGCATTATAAAAAACTACATCATCATTTAAAAGGTTATCTTTTAACCAAGCATACCCTTCTTGCGTAGTCACATCTACAGATGTATCATTTATTTTAATAGCAATAAGATTCATCGAATCATCTTGCAATTCAAAAAGATGAATTTGATCTTTAGAAAAATGTTCGAGATACAATGCATTGGTTAACACTTTTTCCCAAACCAAATCGCTAAAAACATCGATTTCTTCTTCTGCAACTTGAGGCTTATTGTTTTTAATATCAGCCCACTCTTCAGCTGTTATGGATTGTGTTGCCAAGAAATTAATAAACTCTACATGCAACTCTTCTAATTGTTCTTTACTTAATCTTTGATATTTCATTATAAAAAAATATTAACGCAAAGTACTCGCTACAAAACATTGGCCATAGTGTAAATCCAACACAACATCATCATCTAACTCAACCCTTGACTTAGATAAAACCTTATTCCAACACTTAATTAGCGAATAATATATTCAAAAAAAATCGCTCATAAAGAGCGATTTTCTATAATAAAAACAGATATTAACTGCTCCTTATTTTGCCTGAGGTACTATTTCAAAAGCCACAGGAACAATTACTTGTCTATGAAGTCTCACTGAAGCTTCATATTGTCCAGTACGCTTAATTGTTCCACCTGGTACTGTGATAAATTTCTTTTCTATTTGAACGTCTTGCTTTGCAAATGCCTCAGCAACGTCTGCATTCGAAATAGATCCAAATAATTTATCTCCTGCACCAACTTTTGCAGAAATTTTAATTTCTAACCCAGTAAGTTTCTTTCCAATTTTCTCTGCATCTTCAACCTCTTTCTTTTCTTTAAACGCACGTTGTTTAAGTGTTTCAGAAAGTACTTTTTTTGCAGAGGGAGTTGCTAATACAGCAAAACCTTGAGGTATCAAATAGTTACGACCATAACCATTTTTAACTTGTACTACATCGTCTGCGAATCCTAGATTCTCAACATCTTTTTTTAATATAAGTTCCATTATGTTATGTCGAATTTTATTTTAATAAATCACCAACGTATGGCATTAAAGCTAAGTGTCTAGCTCTTTTTACAGCAACACTAACTTTTCGTTGATATTTCAAAGAAGTACCCGTTAAACGACGAGGAAGTAATTTTCCTTGCTCATTTACGAATGCCATTAAGAAATCTGGATCTTTATAATCGATATACTTAATACCAGACTTTTTGAAACGACAATATTTCTTATTTTTTGTCGTATCTATATTTAACGGAGTAAGATATCTAATCTCTCCATCTTTTTTTCCTTTAGCTTGTTGTTCTATAGATGACATAATTAAGCTTTTTGTTTGTTTCTAGTTCTTCTTTTTTCTGCCCATGCAATAGCATCTTTATCAAGACGTACTGTAAGGTAACGCATTATTCTCTCATCACGTCTAAACTCTACTTCTAGAGCGTTGATCGCTTCACCAGGTACCTGGAATTCAAATAAGTGATAAAAACCACTTTTTTTGTGTTGAATTGCATAAGCTAACTTTTTTAGCCCCCAATCCTCTTTTGATATCATCTTGGCACCATTAGAAACAAGAATGTCTTCGTATTTCTTCACTGTTTCCTTTATCTGATCTTCAGATAAAACGGGATTCAAGATGAAAACAGTTTCGTATTGATTCATAAAATCTATGTTTTAATTAAAATTGGGTGCAAAAATAGAACTATTTTTTGGATTTTCAAACCCTAATTTCAATTTCGATGAAACACTATTTTTATCGACAAAAAGCCAAAATTGTTTGTGCAAATAAGATATATTCATTAATATTGTATTTAGAATATATAACACGAACAAGTGGAACAATCACAATTAAAATGTGCGGTGGTCGATGATTCCCGCCTCCAAAGACTAGCCATAGTAAAGCTAATAGACGAACATTCTTCACTAGAATTAGTGGCTGAATGGAACAATGCTATTGAAACAAAAAATGGTTTACTAGATACTCAAGTAGATTTGTTATTTCTTGATATTGAAATGCCTATACTTACTGGTTTTGATCTTTTGGATGATTTAGAAAACAAACCTCACATCATTTTTGTTACAGGTAAAACCAAATATGCTTTTAAGGCTTTTGATTATGACGCGATAGATTATCTAAGAAAACCCTTAAAAAAAGATAGGTTTAATGCGGCTGTAGAAAAAGCATTAAGTATGTCTAGAATTGGTAGCGAAAACCCAGCTGTAGAAGATGATGATTATATTTTTGTTAAAAGTAACCTTAAAAAGAGAAAGATTTTCCTTAATCAACTTAAGTATGTAGAAGCTTTAGGAGATTATGTAAAACTTATTATGGAAGAAGGTGATCCTATTGTTGTACTTGCAACAATGAAATCTTTTGAAGCTCAATTACCTAGTGATAGATTTTTGAGAATTCATAAATCCTATATTGTCAATCTAGACAAAGTAGAGCGTTATAATAGTCGAAATATTGAAATTGCAGATGAAAAGATACCTTTAAGTCGACACAAAAAACATTCTCTTATAGAAGCCTTAAATAATTAATAATTATCCACATTAATTATTATTCTAACTCCTGAAAATTCTTTTATACTTTTAAAGGAGTTATTGATTTTATGGATTACATCTTTTGTTTTTCCTAAGGGTTGTCCTTGTGGAATTTTTAGTATTATATTTTTATGATATTGATTTCGTATTCTGGATATTGGCGGAAACTCTGGACCTAATACATTATCTTTAAAAACATTTCTTAATGATTTTGCAAACCAAAAGGTAGCATCGTTTACTTTATTATAGTCCTTATGTTTGCCAGTGATTTTTATTATTTTATAAAAAGGAGGGTACTTATATTGATAACGCTCCTCAACCTGCTCATTATACATTGCCAAATAATCGTTAACAGATACTTGCTGTAAAATTTGATGGAATGGGTTATACGTCTGAATTAAAACTTTTCCTCTTTTTTTTGTTCTTCCTGCTCTACCTGCTACTTGTTGCATTAACTGAAAACTGCGCTCATGAGCTCTAAAATCAGGAAAATTAAGAAGGTTATCGGCATTCATTATCCCAACTAAACTTACCTTTCTAAAGTCTAACCCCTTAGATAACATCTGGGTACCAACCATAATATCTATATCTCCTTCTTCAAAACTATTTATTATTTTTTCATAGCCATGTTTTCCTCTTGTAGTATCTTGATCCATTCTACCAATATTATGATCAGGAAAAAGTTCTTTTAATTCATTCTCTATTTGTTCTGTTCCAAAACCTTTGGTAGTTAAATCTACACTATTACAAGCCGCACACTTTTGAGGCATTGCAATATGATGACCACAATAATGACATCTCAACTGGTTTTTATAGTTATGAAAAGTTAAACTCACATCACAATTTGGACATTGAGGCGAATGACCACAAGTAGTGCACTCTATCACAGGAGAATACCCTCTTCTATTCTGAAAAAGAATAACTTGTTCTCCTTCTTTTAGCGCTTCTTGTATCCCTAAAAGCAATGTATCACTAAAATGCCCTGTCATTTCTTTTTTCCGATACTTTGTTTTTATATCAACCAAGTTTATTTCTGGCATTAGGACATTACCATACCTTCTTGTTAATTGTACATACCCATACTTTTCTTGTTGAGAATTATAATATGTTTCTAAAGAAGGGGTAGCCGAACCCAACAATACCTTTGCATTAAACATCTTAGACAAAACTATAGCTGTATCTCGAGCATGATATCTTGGCGCTGGATCATATTGTTTAAATGTATTTTCGTGCTCTTCATCTATTACAATTAACCCCAAATCAACAAAGGGTAGAAATATGGCTGATCTTGCTCCTATTATAACCTGAGCCTTTTCTTTTTTAACCTTTACATTATTCCATGCTTCTACTCTTTCATTGACAGAATACTTTGAATGATATACCGTCAGCTTTTCTCCAAAATACTCTTGTAAACGCGTTATAAGTTGAGTAGTTAAAGCAATCTCTGGCAATAGATATAATACTTGCTTTCCTTCTTGAATAACTTTTTCTATCAATTTCACATACACTTCAGTTTTACCCGATGAGGTAACTCCGTGAAAAAGACACACTCCTTTACTTTTAAAAACACCGTTTATTTCTTCAAAAGCTGTATTCTGAAATTCATTAAGTTCTTTTTGCACTCCCTGTATCTCGCCAGTATACGTCACTCTATCGGTTTGCAAACGATACTCTTCTAAGATTTTTTTATCCACCAAAGCTTTTATTACTGCTGAAGAACTATTTGAAGCCTTGATAAGATCGCTTATCTTTATTGGTTTTTCTGTTTGCGCCTGTAACGTAAACAAATGCATTAAAACTTCTCGTTGTTTTGGCGCGCGAGTCATTGTTTCTAACAATGTTCTTAAAGCTTCTTCTTGAATATATTGAGTATGTAATTTAACATATCTTACTATTTTTGGTTTATATTGTTCATATATTTCTTCTTGAACAGTTATTACCTCTTTTTCCAGCAATCGCTTTACAACAGGAAGGACATTTTTTTTATTCGTAATATCCATTATTTCCTGAATCCTAAGTAGACTTTGGTATTGAAGTGCTTCGTAAACCAAAAACTCATCATCCTTCAACAAAGACTCATCAAAACTTGATTTTTCATTCTTAAGAACTAATGTTTCACTTTCTAATAAAAAGGCACTTGGTAAAGCTGCTCGCATTACTTCGCCTTTTGTACACATATAATATTTTGCAATCCACGACCATAATTCTAACTGCATAGGAGTTACAATGGGGGATTCATCAAGAATGTGTTCAATTTCTTTTGCTTCATAAACCATAGGCGGAGTTTGGTGTACCAAAGTAACCAAGGCAGCGTATACCTTACTTTTTCCAAACTGAACAGCTACCCGCATTCCTGGTTGTAAAAATGAGGCTTCAGTTTGATTAATACTATAGGTAAACTCCTTATCAAGAGGAATAGGAAGAATTACATTTATGAAATATGACATTATGTACTAGAATAAATTTCAAAAATCATTATCAAGAGACAATCACTGCCATGAAGTTCTAAACAACACCTTTCTCAAAGATTTTGATAGGATCGAAAATAGTTTATTTTTTCTAAAGAGAGAATTTTTATGCTAGCAAACAAAGCTATTAAACAAAAAAAGGTAACAATGGATATATAGAAATAGTCAAATACCGGCCTTTTCAAACATTAGTCTAATGAATCACATCACGTATCATATCAAACTAGAATTATTTATACAATTAAAAACGCCTGAAAAAGTAATTTCAATTTCAGGCGTTTTTTTATTTTAGAATGTATAGTAAAATCTCATTTTACTATCTGGCTAATTCTATAAATAATACAATAATATCTTTTTTACTTACCTACTCCAAGCATCCCTCCTTTGATAATCTGGCATGCTGGCTCGTTTCCTAACCATATCTTAAACAAGGCATACTTAAAGTCTCGCCCTTTTATAAAACCAAGTTCTTTACCATTTTTATATGTTTTTACCCCTTTTCCTTTAATGTATACTAAATCATAAAAATCATTAATCAACATAGGCGAATCGAACAATTTAAGAAAATCATCTATTCTAGCATCTAGACTTTGGGTATTTCCAAACATAGCATCGTCAAAACCCTTTCTAAAAACTTTAATCATTCTTTCATTAGTCACTTTTTTGGATGCTATATTTAAACGAATTGCCATCGTTTCGTCAGAATCAAGTACCTTTTTATCATCACTATACTTTGATTTGGTATATAAAGTACCTGCATAAGTTTTAAAGGATAAAACTCTTCTCATTGCACCTCCATTAAAAACCACCTCTTCTCCATCAAAAGTTAGTTTTTCGGGAACCACAATACTTCCAATTCGTTGTTGCGCAAATGACGCTATACTAAATACTAAAACAGTAGTTAAGGTAATTATGTTTTTCATTTCTAGGATTTTTATTTATTTCAACGGTTTAGTCTGAAATAAATAAAAACCTAACTAAAAAAAACGTTAAAATTTAACACTTGATATAAAATCATGGTTTAATTCTACTCTCTAAGCCATTTTTGTGTTCTGTAAAAAAAGGCAATATACCCCCTTACATAAAGGATATTGGTGTTATTCTCGTCAACCCAAATTTTACATCGATACACCTTACCATTTTCGGGATCCATAATCGTACCATCAATATATTCATTTCCGTCAACTTCAAGATTCTTAATAATCTCCATACCTTCAATTGGTTTATTATAATCTTTTCCTTTACACTCTACACACAACTGGTTTCTTTCTGCCTCATCTAACACATGCTTAATCTTACCAAACCATTTACCTTCTTTTTTATATATTTCTACAATTGATCTAGCCTTACCACTGTTATCATCTATAGTTTTCCAGCTACCCTCTATTGATTCTTGGGCATTTATTGATTTAACTAAAAACAAAAAGATTAAACTCAGAACTAAAAAATAAGATTTATGAATCATGTGAAATTTTGTGTTTAAATTATGTATAATCTATAATAATATAGAACTAAAAAAACAAAAGCTACCTATTATATAAATAGATAGCTTTTAAAAATATTTTAATTGAAACTCGAAAGTTGTCTATTGTATCCCCAACATTCCATTTTTAATCCCTTCACTTGCGGGTTCTTCTCCTAACCAAATTTTAAATAAAGCATATTTAAAATCTCGCCCTTTAATCATTCCTAACTCTTTACCATTTTTATAAGCTTTGACCCCAACATCCTTAACATAGACTAAATCAAAAATATCGTTCTTTACTATAGGTTGTGAGAAGAAGTTTATAAATTTATTTATTCTTCCATCCAAAGCCTTTGTATTACCAAAAGTTGCTTTTTGAAAACCATCTCTTGCTGCCTTGATAAATTTCTTTTGAGTTACAAACCCTGACACAATGTTTAACTTCATAGCCATAGTTTCATCAGCTTCTAAAATTACTCTAGGATCTTTACTTTTCTTTTGTAGATAAAGACCTCCGGCATACATATCAATCCAAAGCACCTTTCTCATCCCAGCTCCATTTAGCTTTAAATCAACTCCCTCAAATGATTCTTCATATGGCAATATCGCTTTTCCAACTCTAATTTGCGATGTTGCAGTAGTTAAAGAAACTAGAGCGATGAATAGTAAAGTAATCTTTTTCATTTCTATTTAAAATTTTATTTTTTAATGGGCAAATGTAATAAAATATATTATGCAAACATAATATATTTTATGCTAAACATCTAGTATTATGTATTTTGACCTATAAAAATAACTTTTCATCCTATTTATTACCCAACATTTCTTGCTTTAATCCTTTATCAACAGGATTATTTCCTAGCCAAATATTAAACAAAGCCTTTTTAAAATCTAGCCCTTCTACATATCCTTTTTCTACACCATTTTTATATAATACACTTCCTTTGCCTTTTTCGTATACCATATCAAACACTTGTCCTACTTCTATTTCTTCTGAAACAAATCCTATAAATTTCTCTATTCTATCCTTTAATGGCCCTGTATTGTTGTTGGTTGACTTTTCAAAACCACTTTTTAATGCTGAGGCCATTTTTTTTCTTGACATCAATCCCGAGAGAATATGAACTTTTACAGCCATTGTTTCATCTGCACTTGCAATTGAGGCTGCTTTATTATTCTTACCCTTAAGATACAACACTCCTGCGTAAATATCAAAAAAGAATTTCTCTCTAAGTCCTCCTCCATTCATTACTAATTCCTCTCCGCTAAATGTTACTTGATTTGGCACAACTGCATCTCCAATTTTTGTTTGAGCTTGAGTAGATAGAATAGTTGCAATCACAAAAAATAGTAAGGTAATTTTCTTCATCTTGTACAATTTGTTTGTTATAATTTATTTTTTCTCTCTTAAATATATCAAAAAATTCTTCTTAATTTATTTAAGGAAGCGTTTAATTCGAATCCTAATAATAATAAATTGGCATTAAGCCAGATATATAGCATTAAGATTAACATGGCACCAATTGATCCATATAGCTTGTTATAATTTGAAAAGTTATCAATATAAATACCAAATAAATAAGTAGTTATAATAATTAAAAAAGTGGTCATTACTGCACCTGGAGAAAAAAACTTATTCTGTTTTCCTTCATGTGTGCCAAAATAAAACAACATGGCCACTGTAATAAAAATCATAAATACAAATAGTGCATATTTACCAAATGTTAGCCAAAACACTGTATCATTAACTACACCCATTTCATTCAAATTAGCAACCAAATATGAAAAATATAAAGTGCTTATTACTGTAATAATCAATAAAGATGCCACAATTAGAGACACTCCTAAAGCTACAATATATTGACGAACAAAATTACGATTGAGTGTTACATGATAAGAATTCTCAAATCCCGAAAATACAGCATTAACCCCATTAGTCATTAAAAAAATAGATAATAAAAACACAGTAGATAACAATCCTCCTCTAGGGTTTGATGCAATATCATCAAAGATATCTTTAAAAAACATTGAAGATTGCTTAGGTAAAGCATCATTAATAAACTCAAATAAGAACTCTTCTTTGAAGTTATCTATAGGTACATAAGGAATAAGGTTTAGTAGAAATAACAAAAACGGAAAAAGGGATAAAAAAAAACTCCATGAAATAGCACTTGCCCTAGCAGAGAAAGTTCCCTTTACTATACCAATTGCATAAATTTCTACTAAGTCGTATAATGATAACCCTTCAAAACCAGGAAGAATAAGCTTTTTTCCTATTGCTACCAAAAAATTTACAACAGGAATTTTATTAAGTTTATCTTCTATAGTTTTTGACATATATTTTAAACTGCTTTCAAACTAAGGTCAAGATTATAGACAGAATGAGTTAAGGCTCCACTACTTATATAGTTCACACCACATTCTGCATATTTACGTATCGTTTTTTCATTTATCCCACCACTAGACTCTGTTAGACACGTATCCCCTATTAGTTCTACTGCTTTTCTAGTATCTTCATAATTGAAGTTATCTATTAATATACGATAAACCCCTGAAGTATTTAATATTTCTCTTATTTCATTAAGATCTCTTGCTTCTACAATAATTTTAAGATCTAGGTTATTATCTATTAAATATTCTTTTGTCTTTTCTATGGCTTTAGTTATTCCTCCTGCAAAATCAATATGATTATCCTTAAGCATTATCATGTCATACAATGCAAATCTATGATTTTCTCCTCCACCTATTTTAACTGCCCACTTTTCTAGTGCTCTTATACCTGGCGTTGTTTTACGCGTATCTAAAATCTTGGTATTTGTGCCCTCTAAAAGAGAGACAAATTGATTTGTTTTTGTTGCAATCGCACTCATTCTCTGCATAGCATTAAGAACAAGTCTCTCTGCCTTAAGAATTGTTTGTGAGTTTCCTGAAACATAAAAAGCAACATCCCCAAAAGATACTTTTTCACCATCTTTTATTCTCACATCTATTTTGATATCAGGATCTACATATTCAAATACTTTTTGAGCAAAAGTCACACCTGCAAGAATTCCTTCATCTTTAACTAATAACTTTGCTTTTCCGGTTGCTGATTTTGGTATACAGGCTAAAGAGCTATGATCGCCATCTCCAACATCTTCTCGAATGGCATTTGCTATTATCAAATCAATTTCTTTATCAAATTGGATTTCACTAATCATATTGAATGGTTATTTTTGCTAATGTAAAAAAAGAAGTTCGAAGTATAAAACCTGAAACGAAAGGTATTTCTAATTACTCTCTTTTTTTATCTATTATAAAAATATACGCAAAAAACTATTAACTCAATAACAAAATGAATATCAAACTCCTAGCTATTGGAAAAACAGACAACAAACAACTTAACGATCTGATTGACACTTATATTAAGCGGCTGGGATTTTATATAAAATTTAATGTTGAAATTATTCCTGATATCAAAAATGCTAAAAACTTAAGTGAATCTCAACAAAAAGACAAAGAGGGTAAATTAATTCTAGAAAAAACAGAAAAATCTGATCTATTGATACTATTAGATGAAAACGGAAAGCAATATGACTCTGTAGGCTTTTCTGAAGTATTACAAAAACATATGAATAGCGGTATCAAACAATTGATTTTTGTAATTGGAGGGCCTTATGGGTTTAGTCCAGATGTATACAATCGTGCTAATGGCAAACTCTCTTTATCCAAAATGACATTCTCTCATCAAATGATACGTTTATTCTTTATAGAACAGCTATATCGTGGATTCACAATTTTAAGAAATGAACCTTACCACCATCGTTAATAATTTATTTTTTATACATTTTTAATTGTTTTCTACCTTCTATTACAACACTATAGTATCCTATTTGTAAATTTTCAATCCAAATAATTTCAATATCATGTTGCGCTATTACTTTTTTAACTATGTTTCCAGAAAAATCATATATACCTATTTTATCGCCTAACATTAAACCTTTGACATGTACTTTGTCTTTTGCTGGATTAGGGTAAATCTTAATAGCATTATCTTTTTTATTTGATGATACTCCATCAATATGTAATAAATTCTTAGATACCCTAGTCATTATCGCAGCCATTCTTTCCTTTTCTTCGTCTGAGTTTCGATCTGTCCATGACCATACTATCGAACCTGCCCATTGATTTTTTATAAGTGCAGTTCCTAGATTACTAGCCGAAAAGAAAGGTAGCTTGTGATCCATATCTCCAGACTTATAATCAAAAGATAAATCATCTGGATAATATTCTCCTATTATTGCTGGCTTATCAATTAATTTGGGATTATAAACACTGTGAAATGGTGACCCTTTACTACGTGCCCACTTATAGTAATGAATGTTATAAAAATCAAGATATCCCATATCATCATTTCCTTGATTTATCAAATTCACATCAGAATATGCATTATAATATCCATTTTTAGGATCGTTTACATTGGTTAAAAAACCTAATGCACCATTTGTGATTTTGACATTAGTTTGTGCTCTACGAATCGCACCAGCTGTTTTATTAATAAACCTCTGAATATCTGACATCTCTACCCTATCTTTAAAATCAGGCCAATGTTTAGCATACTTATTAGTCATTCCTTCTGGCTCATTAAAAATTTCCCATGCAAATAAAGCTGGATGATTACCTATAAAAGTAACTAATGGTATTAATGCATTATCTATATATGCCTTTGTATACTTTTCTTGGATAAGTATTTTTTTATTTGCCTCAACATTAACTCCCCATTGTTTCTTTAGCATATCAAATGACCAAAGACAAATCTGTATTCTTAGGTTCTTGGACTGGGCAAGGTCTAGTATTGTCTTTACATCTTTATGAAAAAAATCTGGGTTTTGACCCACCATTTGATTCTTGTCAAAAACGGGATTGGTAGAGCCATTAGTATGATACCACCATCTTACAACATTCGCTCCATGTTTATTTGCAAAGTTCATTGCCTCTTCAAACTTAGATATATCTGGATGATATTCTTTATTTGGATCATTAGGGTCCACCCCTACATCTCTTCCAAATTCAATCCATGCAAGGTTCAATCCATTAATAAATAGAACATCATTTATTTTTTCTGATTGCATTTGCATGGTATCAAATTATAGAATAATAGTTTCGTTTTAAACAGTATTAAGATACTCAAAATTTAAGTACTCTATTCTTTTTAGTTTTGATTAAAATCAAAAAACAAAAAGCTATAAACGAATACTCCCTAGAGCCCAAACTCTAGGGAGTATCCTTTAACAAGGTTTAAAATCGATACTTAAAATTTAACCTTTAATAACTTCTCTAATATCAGAAAAAACACTCATTATCTCTTCTAAAGAATCACTTGATACTGTTTCTTTACTTAAATACACATTAAGCCTTCCTTTTTTCAACCTTACCGTATAGCCAATTTCATCATTGGTATTATATGTCCAGGTAGTCATTGTTTCTTTTTTGATCATCTTAACATCTAAATGAGTCTTTAGAAATTTTTCTAACTTTTGCGTTTTAGATTTTGGGAATTTAGCATTTAACGTATACATATCATCTGTGTTCGAGATAGATATATTTATTTTATAGTTTTCGTTTCCCGGTTCATTACTCGAATGACTAATCGAAACTTTTGAATTCGAAGATGTTTGTGCATTTCCTAAAGAAAATGTAAACACAAGGCCTATTAGGCAAATTATTGTTTTCATACTGTTCGTTTTTGATTTATTATTGATTGTGATTTTTTTTTGATGTTATAGTTTTTAGTTTTTGACCAATATGCTCAAACCTTTTTAAAAGTGTATTTGAAGCTAATTCTTTATCAAGGTTAATTCTAAGTAAGTTTTTCTTAAGGTATACTTCATATACATTTTCATCATCTATTTTTTTTGTCCATATATGGATGCCAGCATCTCCATTCGTATTTTCTTTTCCAAACTGTTCTATTAAATACGATCGAACATCTTCTGTTAAAGACTCCATAAACTTGGCTTTAACCTTAAAACTATCTTCTTTATTGATAATACTATAAGATCTATAATACTTTTCTGTTGTTACTTTGCTATTATCATCACAAATTGTAACTTTTGTTGAAGAGCTAGAGGAAGTTGTTGTCGTTGTAGCTGTTTGAGCGCTAGCAATTAGCAACCCTAAAATTAGGTGTACTGCGATTGTTACTAAAGTTTTCATGTTCTCGTTTTTTGATTTTGATTGAAATTATTAATATTATGCTACATTAAATGTAAGTCCTACTCCTCTTACACTTTCTATAGATATGTTATTGTCTTGTTTAAAGTATTTTCGTAATCTACTTATAAAAACATCCATACTTCTTCCTGAAAAAAAATCATCATTACCCCATACGTCTTTAAGTAATGCTTCTCTCTTTATCATTTTATTTTTGTGGTCCCATAAATAGTGAATTAACGTTGTTTCTTTTTCTGTCAAGCGTTGAGCATCATTATTAATTCTTAATTGATGATTAACACTATCAAATTCATATTGACCTATAAGAATTACTTTATTATCAAAAATTTCACTCTTTTGGGTTCGCTTAAGAATATTTTTCAGCTTTAAAACCAATATATCAGCTTCAAAGGGTTTTACGATATAATCATCGGCTCCAAGCTTAAGGCCTCGAATTTTATCTTCTTTCATTTTCTTTGCGGTAAGAAATACAAAAGGGGTTTCGGGAGCAATATCAATTACTTTTTCTGCAAGTGTGAACCCATCCATTTTGGGCATCATCACATCAAACACACATATGTCAAACTTTTTATTTGCAAATAATTGCAGAGCTTCTTTTCCATCCTTAGCCCATGTTACTGTATATTCATGAAGCTCTAAGTATTGTTTAAGAATACTTCCAAAGTCAAAATCATCTTCTGCTAATAATATATGTTTCATTAGTGCTCATTTATGGTTTTTGAGATCAAAAAAACCTCATTTACTATTTATTTGAATATTATTTCTCTAGATCACATCTATTTAATAGGTATAGTTATTTTAAAGGTCGTTCCCTCATCTATAACGCTATCGATATATACCTCTCCTTGATGTGCTTTAACTACCTGATCTGTATAAAACAACCCCAAACCTAACCCTTTCACATCATGAACATTACCAGTTGTCACTCTATAAAACTTATCAAAAATCTTGTTGTACTCAGTTTCATGCATACCGATACCATTATCACTTATTGAAATTTGATATTCATTTTTTAAAAGCTGAGTTTTTACTGTTATTTGAGTTTTTCCCTTGCCATATTTCACTGCATTATCTAAAATATTTAACAAACCAGTAGTGAATAAAAATTTATCAATGTTTAAATAAACTTCAGCAAATTCGATCTTACTCTTAACTGTAACATCCTTATTTTTAACTGATAGTTTAAAATCTTCAATCACAGCATTTAAATAATCTGTATCTAAGACTTCTTCCTTATTTAATATAATCTCATCTGTTCCTAAGGTATTACTCATTACTTGATCTATGAGTTTTTGCAACCTTCCATTTTGACGATCCAATATATCGAGTGCATTAGAAAACAATTTGGGCGAATTCTGTACTTCATTATTTCTTAAACTTTTCGAAGCTATCCCTAAAGTTGCAAGTGGGGTTTTAAGCTCATGAGTGATATTATTAATAAAGTCATTACGTACATCTGCAATTTTCTTTTGTTGTATTAAGGTTTTTATCGAATAAAACAACAACATAACAACAAACAAAAAGAGTAATAGTGAGCATATGAACAAACCCGCCATTTGTCTAAAAACAATTTTTTTCCATCCAACAATATTCATGCTGTCTATAGTTCTTACCTCGACATTGAGCTTAGTTTTCAAAACTTCGTTTGGCCTATCATCTTCGCTATCACGTTCTGTAAACCACCTTGCTTTACTAATTATAGTTCCCTGATTATCAGCAAAATCATCACCAAACAGAAAATAACCAGTATCTTTTCCTCCATAAAAGACAGTATCCATAGTTTCATTTTCAAAAATCACTATGCTTTTAATTGTCTTTTTATATTTTATAGGATATCCTAGGTTAATCTTTTGGATTTCTTTATCATAATATGATTTAAAAACATCATTTAACGAATCGGTATACGGTTTAAAATGTTCAAAAGCTTCTTTTTTAAGTAGATTATTCTTTCTATACTCAATCAAATTAGACGTTAATTCATTATGCCATAATTCTGCAAGAGAATCCATCTCTTTAGTATTATCAATTCCTAAAATTGATTTTTTGGTTTCTTTTATAAAAACATCTTTCTTTAACTGATAGGTATTATAAATTAAATACCCCTGAATTGCTGAAAGTGCTAACAAAGTTAAAACCGAAGTACTAATGAGTATATTAATCTTTTGCTTCATTATAGGGATAAATTTATCAGTTGTATAGCTTTTCTAATTTGCTCTTTTGTATCAATAATATAATGATTGGGTTTAAAATCTTCTCTTGGTAAACCATTAATGTGAAACAATTTTTCGACAGGTAATTGAAATACAATTTTTGTTTCTGGTAAAGTATAATCATAAATTGCTCCTAACAGCTTCGCCATATCAGTTCCTACAATTTCTGCACGTTTCATAGCATCAAACCCAATCACCATACCTTCTCCCATACTACCGGTCCATCTACCACATAATACAACCAACGGTTTGGTATAGGTCTTTCCTCTAGGAGCAACTAATTCAATTGCATTTCTTTTTACTCCATACAACTTCTCTTCATAAGTAAAACTGTGTCGCTGATAAGGCATTTCTTTATCAATAAATCTACCCATAATTGCTCTCGCCACTGTAGAATTACCTCCGCTAGGAGTTTCTCTAAGATCTAATATTACGCCTTTTGCATTTATCATCCCATCTAAAGCTTTATCGAATTGAGTTACCATGTCGTTTTCTCCCAACGAGTTATTAAGTTTAATATATCCTATTGATTCGGGTAACATTTTTGTTTCGATATACTTTTTTGTAGGTGCCATTTTTGCTTTACTCAAGTTAAACGTTAATGAGTCATTAACACTCAACTTACGCTCGGTATTATGAGTTCCTGCAATTATCATATTTGCACAGTATTCATACATACTTTTATTGTATTCTTTGGTTCCCTTTGGTAAGTATTGTTTGACAAGTTCTTTAAAAGGAATACCATTGTATGCTGTGACTTTCATGCCCAGTTTTACTCCTATTTTCTCTACTGAAAACCCTTGCCTTAAATTACTTATTATAAACTCGGCATTTTTATATACAACCCAAATATCTGTTCCTGTTGGAACAAGCCTATGAGATGAAGGCAAGTTCGTCTTAAGACCTATATGACCATTATGTAATTCTCTATTTAATTCTTCTAAAACTTTAATAAAATCAACCTTATTATCTATAGTATCAATTTTTGGTTGGTATATTTTCTTTACCTCCAACCAATCTATCTTTTGTGTATCAAAATATGCGAAATAAGAATCAATCGTGTTCCAATAATAGTTAAAGTCCTTTTGATACTTAGTTTGACCATAAGTTGCTAATCCAATAAAAAAGATACTATAGATAATATTTTTCACAACGTTAGTTTTTTGATTAATGATGAGATCAAAAGTATAATAAACATGGGCTAATCATAAGAGATTAATGTTCATTAACCCATCATTAACGTTAACAAAGGTCTCGAACTTATTAGAAACAGGGCTTTGAAGTATTTATGTTAATAGATCAAAAACTAGGATTAATTATTACATTTGCCAACGAATCAACCTAATTATCTTTATGCTGTCTTATTTAAAACTTATAAAATTCGACAATTTACTTATTATCGTTCTTGCTCAATTATGTTTGAAGTATGGACTCTTTGATCCCTTTAACATTGCTATTACATTAAATGGATTTGGGATGGCATTACTGATTATAGCCACAATCTCTATAGTGGCTGCGGGTAATATCATTATTGAGCTTTACAATCTAGAAACATCTAATTCTAATACCCTTTTGTATGGTTCGATAACCCAAAAATCTGCTAATTCACTTTTTATTATTTTAAATGTTATAGGTGTATTGATTGGTTTTTACCTTTCTAACCTCATTGAAAGACCGGGGTTTGTTGCTTTGTTTATTATAACTTCTGGAATATTTTATGTTTATGCGACTTATCTTAAAGAAATAATTGCGCTAAAGAACATCACCATTGCATTATTAGCGTCATTACCACTCATCGTAGTTGGAATATTTGACCTTCTTCCTGCAATTACAGCTGACAATAAAGAGTTTCAAACTGTAATTTTCTCGATCATTCTGGATTACTCTGTATTTTCATTTTTAATTATTCTTTTAAGAGAGCTTCTTAAGGATTCCTTACAAATGGATACCGATTATAAAACCGGACTTAAAACAATACCCATTCTATTAGGAAAAGAAAGAACCTTAAAGCTCATAGGTATTCTGGCCTTATTACCAATGATTGCTGTAATTTATTACATATACACGTATCTCTTTTCGAATAGTCAAGCTGTGATATTCGTATTACTATTTATCATTGCACCATTACTTTACTTTATGATTAAATGTTTTGGTGTAGAGTCTAACAAACTATTATCTAGATTAGCGCTAATATTGAAAATAGTTTTGGTTGTAACTGCCATATCAATTGTTTTTTATCAATTTGTTTTATAATAGAATATGCTCAAAGAATTATTAAAAAATAAGAATATTATACTTGCATCTGGTTCTCCTCGAAGACAACAATTTTTTAAGGATTTAAATCTTGATTTTACAATACAATTGAAAGAAATTAAAGAAGTATATCCAGATCACTTAAAAGCTGAAGAGATTTCTGATTATCTAGCGCAACTTAAAGCTGAAGCATTTAAAGAGATAACTAACAATGATATTTTAATCACTAGTGACACTATTGTTTGGCATAAAAAAAAGGCATTAGGAAAGCCTAAAAACCTTAATGATGCCGTACAGATGATTCGTTCTCTTTCTGGAGATACTCATGAGGTAATCACATCTGTTTGTTTTAAAACTACTTATCAAGTTATAACGGTAAATCAATCCACTAAGGTAACTTTTAAAGAACTTTCTGAAGAAGAAATCCAATATTATGTCAACACCTATAAACCACTCGATAAAGCGGGAGCATATGGTATTCAAGAATGGATTGGTTTTATTGGAATATCAACAATAGAAGGTAGTTATTTTAATGTTATGGGATTGCCAACTCACATTGTTTATGAAACGTTAAGTTTACTTGCCAAATCATAGGTTTATCGTAATTTACTCAATAAAAATAAGTAGTTATGAAAAAGCCTGTATTTTTAGTAACCATACTAAGTATCTTGATCCCTATCGCTTGTAGCAATATCAACATCGAAAAAGCTGAAAAAAAACCGATCTTAGAAAAAACAGCACCTTCGTCTCATATAGAAAGTAAAAAAGTAAAGCCTAAAAAAGAGCTTTCAGAAGAATTTAAAAAATACTGGTACCAAGGCAAAGCAGAGATATCCTCATATAAACTAGAACAAGCAAGGTATGGTGAGGTAAGAAACGGAACTGCAGTCTTAATCTATGTAACCGAGGATTTTCTTGCAAAGGAACAGGTAAAAGCAGATAGACAAAACTCAAGTAATGTACCTGTTTTAAAAATCAATGCCACCAAAAAGTTTCTAACAGGAATTTACCCTTATTCAATAATGCAAAGTACATTTTATCCAGTAGCGGATAACCAGCACGCTCTTAAAGTCTCTAGCTCAATGCAAGAATGGTGTGGACATGTATATGCCCAATTAAACAATCGCGATCAATTCGAAATACGCTCCCACTCTTACTTTGAAGGTGAAGCCGATCAACAATTCAATCTTGATAAAACAATTTTAGAAAATGAATTATGGGCAAAAATTAGAATTGATCCTAATGATTTACCACAGGGAAATATTAAAGTAATCCCTTCTTTTGAATTTTGTAGATTAAAACATAAAAAAATTAAAGCATATAAAGCAATTGCTAGTATCCACAAAGGTTCAAACACAAATACATATACATTAACCTACCCAGAATTGGATCGAAGTATTCATATCAAGTATACGAATACGTTTCCTTATACTATCGAAAATTGGGAAGAGAGTTTCAAAAGTGGATTTGGAAAAAATGCAAAAGTATTAACCACAAAAGCTACTAAAATCAAAACTATATCATCTGAATATTGGAGTAAAAATGATAATAAAGATGAAATATTAAGAAAAGAATTAGAGCTAAATTAGACACATAAAAAACTACTAATCAAAATTATAATGACAAAACTATCACAATCAGAAATAGAAAATCAACTTAAAGAAGTTGATGGATGGGAGTATCATGACAATGCACTTCATACAACATTTGAGTTTAATGATTTTAAAGATGCTTTTTCGGTAATGACCAGAATTGCTTTTGAAGCAGAAATCCAAAACCATCACCCAGATTGGTCAAATGTATATAATAAACTTCAAATTAGTTTATCTACTCATGATGCGGGTGGAATTACTAGTAGAGATTTTAAGTTAGCAAAAACCATTGATCAGATTATTGAAGGAGAGTAATCCTTAATAAACATTTGCCAAAAACTAGGTTTCTACTTATGTTTGTATTTAGAATTTAAAATTTGCAATATGGGAAGAGCTTTTGAGTTTAGAAAAGCACGTAAAATGAAGCGTTGGTCGGCAATGGCCAAGGCATTTACAAGAATCGGCAAAGATATTGTCATGGCCGTTAAAGAAGGTGGTCCTGATCCTGCTTCTAATTCTCGTTTAAGAGCTGTCATACAAAATGCTAAGTCTGTCAACATGCCTAAAGAAAATGTTGAAAGGGCAATTAAAAAAGCATCGGATAAAGATCAAGGAGATTATAAAGAAGTTCTTTTTGAAGGATATGCACCGCATGGTATTGCAATACTAATAGAAACGGCAACGGATAATAACAATAGAACTGTAGCTAATATAAGATCTTATTTTAACAAATGTGATGGAAATTTAGGAACATCAGGATCTGTAGAATTTATGTTCGATCACACCTGCAATTTTAGAATTAATGGTGAAGGCTTAGATCCTGAAGAATTAGAACTAGAATTTATTGATTTTGGTGCAGAAGAAGTATTTCAGGATGATGATGGAATATTGATCTATGCTCCTTTTGGTAGCTTTGGTGCTATTCAAAAAGAATTAGAAAGCAGAGAAATCGAAATTTTATCGTCTGGATTTGAGAGAATACCTCAAGTAACCAAACCTTTAAATGCAGAACAAGCTGCAGACGTTGATAAATTACTTGAAAAAATTGAAGAGGACGACGATGTGCAAAACGTATATCATACTATGATAGAGTCTTCTTCTGAAGGATAAAATTATCTTATAAATATCAAAAAAGAGCTTAGTAATTACTAAGCTCTTTTTTGATATTTGTTTAGGTAATAATAATACACCGTAGTTTTAAAATACTTTATAAAAACAACGGCTTAAAAAATGCCTTTACTAAAATTATGTAAAGGCATTTAGTATATAACACTTATAAACGTTTAAATTCCAACAACCTTATTTTTGGATAAGCGGAAATCTTAACTTGATTGTTTTGATTAGCACTCAGACATAAATATGGTTTTTGATTATTGCTTCCCGACGAACATATACCTTTTCCCAGTTACCTTTACTTAAATATAATTTCCAATCAATAATGATAAGTGTTATTCATCAATACTATTAGTTTTTTCACAACTCACTATAGAAGCTGCTAAAAGTGCTATAAATAGTAATCCTATTTTTTTCATAATATACATATCGGGTTCAAATTGGTTATATAGCAAATTCAATTTTGAATAAATGTTTTAATTACTTGATATGAAGTCTTCTTTTGAATAATAAGATGAGAATTCAGTTCCCATTTCAGTTAAAATATAAAGTATTCGATTAGTCCCCTTGTCCTTTTTAACCCCTTCAATAATACCTTGATCTATGTAATAATCCAAAATTTCTTGTTTCACATGATACAAGTCCGATATACCGTTTCCAATAGAGTCATGAATTACTCTGAAGTACTTATAAAAAAAACCTTTTTTTATTTCTAAAAATTTTTCAATTACAGCATCAGGATCGATTATATTTTGATTGTCCGTACTTAAATACTTTCCAACAGTTTTATTCGTTTTTACTAAAACTTTCTTGTTGACTTCATTAACAACTTCTTGTAAACCTAGAGTATTTACATTTCGTTCTTTTTCTTCTTGTATCAGTACAGGAGTTAAGGCTAAATAATCGAACAATCTTTTGCTTACATGGGATTCAGGGTTTTGTTCCAAAAACCTATGCATTTCATATACTAGCCCCTTATATTGTTCCTTATTATCTTCATTTTCATTTATCAGTCTATTTTTCTCTTTAACTAACTTCTTTATTTCCTCATTCAATTCAGAAACATCTTTTAGTTTTGCTTTCAAAATTTCTAATTCATTCTCTTTTCTTGCTATAAGTATTCTACCATCTAAATCATCTACTGTATTCTTAGTTCTTCCTTTTTTCCTTCCTTTGGTGGCCAAATAAGTTACTTTCTCTAAACCCCACATCAAATATGGTAGTACTACTATATAAAGTAAGGTAACACCAATAACCCACCAGAATTTATCCCAGGTAAAGCCGTATAAATTCTCTATTCTTGTAACGCGATCTTCAACCGGTAAATCAGAAAAGAACAAACTTGCGAAACCTTTCCAGTTAATTGTAATAACTGCAAACAAGAAAGCTCCCAGTATTGGATTTCTTAGTCTTTCTCTACTTGTATCGTAAATGTTCTTAAAAAACTCAACCATCCTTGTTTAAATTTTAAGCCTCAAAGTTAATACCAATTCGTACAAATACGGTTACGGAAAAACCGCAAATCTTTATGCCGCATCTCAAGTACATTACGGATTCCAATAAAACACACGTATCAATTCACCATATTGTTGGGAAATACAAAATGGCCATATTCTTACATCACTATTCAAACATTACTTGTATACAAAAAACACTTGTATGTTCAAATAAATTTTGAATACTAATATTGTATTTTTTGACTTAATAAGGGATATTGGGTAGGAAGTACTAAGGTGTAAAGTTTTTCAGCAAAGTAATTACGGTTTTACATCGGTTTTTAACACAATATTGTTAAAATACTAGTTTACAACAAATTATATAAAAAATTAAACTTAATATTAACTAAACAAATCATACTAACTGGCTTAAATTAAAAATTTTGAGTACTCATAAACCAGATTATAGGGAACTAGAAAAAGAAAACAAAGCTCTAAAAAAGAGGCTAAGCCAAATCGAAGAATCAAATATAGTTAAAAAGAAGGCTGCATCTTGGTTAAGGAAAAAAGTATTTGTATTTTTTATAGGCCATGGTCTAAAGGGCGCAATTAAGCAAGGAGTTGACGAGTACAATAAAACTAACAAAGTATCTTCTGAAAACATATCCAACGTAGGTGCGCATCTCATATGGAGACTAACTAGAATAGGTGTATTTGGCGCAGTAGTCGCACTTTTACCCACCCTATTAATGGCATTACAGACTTATTACTTAAACATTCAAAACGAGAAAATAGATAACCAAAACAAAATGTTTAGTACTCAAAATAAAATGTTTGAGAACCAAAACAGCTTAGTTCAAAATCAAAATGACTTAATTCTTAAACAGAATAAACGTCTGGATCAACAAACACATTTACAAGAAGCAGGGCGGAGATCCTCATTGGTTTTTCTTTTTGCTAATGTAATGGATGCAGTCGATACCGAAATAAAAAACAAACATATTAAGGAAAACAGAAGGCTTTCTAAGCAATTAATAGGTAGAATTGTTGCTTTATCCAAAAGTCTTAAACCTTATAAATATTTAAGTTCTGATAGCTTAACAACATCATTTGTTAGCCCCGAACGATCGCAATTACTCACGTACCTAATTAATGCCAACTTAGCAAATACCACATATTCTCAGATATTTAATAGTGGAGAATTTACCAATTTAGAATTATCCAATGTAACAATAAAGGATATAAAGTTCGAGAATTTAGATTTATCTGGTTCAATATTAAACAATGTAAAGTTCAATAATTGCCAAATTCAATCATTTGTTTTAAACAATATTAAGTCAGAAAATATTTCATTTAACCATTGTGTGTTTGATGTTATCTATATGGAAGCTTCATTTGTTAATGTACTAAATTTTATTAGTTGCATTATCATCGATGAACTTATAGCTGACGGAAACTTTTTATATAGGATCAATTTTAGATATTCATATTCAAAGACACTTAACTTACATATAAACTTAGTTAAAAGCTTAACATTCCAAGACTCTTTTACTCAAAATTTCAACTTCTCTAAGCGTAGAAGACATGGATTAATTTATGGACCAAAAAAAAACACACACATCAATCATAAAGAAGAAATTAAAAAATACAAAACAAAATCTATTAGCTGGAGCTTCTACAATTCACATTTTATAGACATAAAAATATCAGAATGGGCCTTAAGAGATATTAAACCAAAAGGTTTTAGTTTTTATAGATTTAAATACATTGGCAATCGTAAAAGGGTTTTCAACTTTTTTACAGAAAATGGTTTTGAATTAAAATATGACGAAGATTATAAAATTTATACAAATCAAAAAATAAGTCCTCAAAGTATCTTGGATGATATCGAAAACCATTTTACTAAAAGAATCAAAAAACACCAAATAAAAAAAAGGTATATAAATATTCTCAAAATGACCCGAAAATCTATCAACGAGATTATTAGAGCCCAGCAACAAAATCTGTTTTACCCTTATATTTGATTCTAAGATTTTATTGTCTTACCAATATTTTTTCATGCAATGTGAGTAAATTTATTCCTAATAGCCATAAAATATTGGAATTTTGATTTGTCTTTTTTTCGATACCCTTTAAATCTTGAATTAATCTGATTTTAGCGTCAGAGCTTAAGCCACTACTTCCGTAACCAAGCGATTCAGATATCTTCCATTCGATAGCTAGAATTCTTCTCAAATCTTCAGATGCTCTTTCCTTTCTCCATAAAAACAGCGCATTCAAGAATACATTTTTAACAGACCCAAACGGCTTATCTGCCCTTAAAGAATTCTTATCCATTTAGTGTTTCTTTTCTTTCTAACAATGTGTTTTTAGTTTCTCACACTGTTCTATTAATATAATTGTAAAACGAAAATCCCCCCCATCCAACAATGAGTATGTTTAAATCATAAAATAAAGCTAAATAATGGGGAAATTGCTCCTACTCTATTATATCAGAAGATTGGCTTTAGAAGTAAGTACAAAGCCTACTCTTAATGAATAGGCTTTATAAATTTTTATCCTGAGGGGTTGAATTACCTTCCACCCCACATAAATTGGTTTGTAGGGTTTACTTCCCCACTTGCTCCATTTCCAGTCCAATCATACCCTTGAACCCCACCTCCTGTAATAGTCTTTACACTAGAGTCATCCATTATGTTTTCTTTTTTGATTTGATCTAATTTCATGTCTAATATATTTTTGAAGCAAATATACTTTATACCTACCTTCGTCATTCAATAAATAAATCAAAAATGACAAAATCAATTCAAGAAATAGAATCCAAAGTGATTACTCTAGATAAAGAGTTACTAACAATTAAAGGCGGTGGTACTTATGGAGAGACAAACACATATTCTAATTACAATGAACGCGATATATATGATGCTTCATTTGGTCCTATAGGAATCAGTAGTAACAACACAAGAAAATCTAGTTTTATCCAAAAGTAGATCAAAAAAATGCCTTTACTAAAATTATGTAAAGGCATTGAGTATATAACACTTATAATTGTTTAAGACATCTAAATGATTATTACTTTCTATCTCTCGAATTATTTGTTTAAATAGTAAACATTACCTTCTTCAATTTCATTAATCAACATATCCTTATAGTTTTTATAGTCTGACAGGTATTTATCACTATCAAATTTGATTTTTGCACTTAAAGAGGTTGAAAGCTGTTTACCAAAAGGAGTACTCTTTCTATAATTTATTATGCTATCTCTTATTAATTTGATACTATCGTTAAGTACTACATATTCTTTTTTTGAGGTATCATATATATCTTTCTCTAAGGTTATATATAAATAATCTATGTTATCATATCTGTAATGCACAAACCTTTCTTTAATTTTTTCTGTAGGATCGGGATTCAAAACTTTTATAATAATAAGATAAACGACAAGACAACTTAAAGTTGAATAAAACAGTATTTTTTCTCTTTTTGTCATTTATCAGGTTTTAGGACTACAAATTTAAGACAATTCCTACAAACTAGGTTACGGAAAAACCACAAACTTATCCATGTGATTTTGGGTTAATTTCATAAAACACTTTTGATATCTATACTAAAAACTCAGAAAATCATAATATATTACTTAATGAAATACTAAAATTAATATGTCATTACCGCACATTTTTTACGGTGTTAATAAAACAAAATCCATTCATTCAAAATTTTCTTAAAGATCATTAATTTTATTACCGAACTCTGTTATTGACTTTATTCCTTTAAATAGATCTCTTAGTAATATAAAATCTAAATAAGGGGGCCTTTCTGCCAAAAGGTAGCGGGCATAAAAAAAGTCAATAGTTGGAGCTATTGACTTTGAAAGGTTCTCTATGTTTAATTACATACTGCTACCATACTAAGTCTATGGACACAGAGGTCATAATTGCAGCGCTTGCTTTGTTAGCTGCGATTATTAAGTTGGTTACAGCTGCAATCAATTCTAGAAAAAAATAATTTTTTCTCCACCCTTCGGGGTGGTTTTTTATAATATCATTTTATAACATTATAACACTGCAAAAATAAGAAATTAATTTGATTAACTAACCTAAATATAATGGCCACAAATTAAACTAAGGCATATTATACTACAAATACTCACTAAAAAAATATTCTATTTACAAATTATATTCTGCCTATAAAAAAAGAGTTTTATTAATTATTACTAAAACTCTTTTTAATATTTTCTATTAATAGTCTAAAATATAGTTATGCGCTTTTTAAATACCACTTGTTACGTTCTCTAGTGAATTCTTGATCATCAATCCTAACAAATCTTGTCAATCTAAATGCTTCTAAAAATATAGCTTCAATACTAGCTTTAGATTTAGGTTGCGTACAACCATTAAATTCAAAAGCACCATTATTTAATACAATCGTATTTCTTCTATGATCTACTATTTCTATATATCCCTCGCCCAAAGCTTTATCAACTTGGTCCTTAATAATAGTTTGATTAATTTTCATTGATCCTGACAAGTTTACATTAATAATATGGGGAAATAACACCATTATTAACATCAATATTACCAAAATATTTTAAAATAACAGAATCCAAAACAAAGATTATGAAAGCATTAACAATCAATCATTCTTTCTGATTTGATAAAAGCGTGTTATATTTTTATCATTTAACTAATATTATATCAATAATAAGAAAACTAGAATACGACTTCTTTATTACATCAATAAATATTACAATTAAATTTGTCATGACTACTTACTAATTACGACTATTAATCAAATCACTTTTGATTATGAAATATTTAAATATCATCATCTTATTCTTTTTTTCAAGTATTATATATTCACAAGACATGAATAATAATGCATTACAAAACATCTTAAACAAAAAAGCAGACACTATAAGTGGAGTTTCTGGTAATTGGAAGTTTACATATAAAGAAACTCTAATGCTTTGTGTTACTGATGAAACCAATAATAGAATGAGGATTATTTCACCAATTGCAGAATCTTCTGTGCTTGATAAAGATCTATTACTAGACAGTATGACTGCCAATTTTCATTCTGCTCTTGATGTAAAATATGCAATTTCTGATGGTATACTTTGGTCGGTATATATTCATCCATTAAAAGAACTTTCTAATCAACAGGTTGAAGACGCTATTTCACAGGTTCATTTTGCTGCAAAAACCTTTGGAACTACTTTTTCTAGTACACCTCTTATTTTTGGTGGTGCGGCAAACAAACAAAAGCCTAAAGAAAAAATTAAAGAAAATAAAACTCAAAAGTTTTAGCTTCGTTTGTTAAAACTATATGCAGGTACTTTTCCTATTACATCTTCAAAAAAGCTATACATATAATCTAAGTCCCTATCTATATTATCTGTTGGATAAAAAGGTTTAGAGACCATGTTTTGCTTTTTTCCAAAATCAAAAGTAACCATAATGATCGGTACTTTTGCTGTTTTAGCGATATGATAAAACCCTGTTTTCCATTCTTTTACTTTCTTCCTAGTACCTTCAGGCGCAAGTGCTAGTCTTAGTTCATCCCGCTTTTTAAATAACTCAGCAATCGCTTCTACTTTATTCTGTCCTGGGGTTCTATCTAAGGCAATCCCTCCTACTCTTTTAAAATACCAGCCAAAAGGCCATTTAAAAAGTTCTTTTTTTCCAAGAAAACTTATTTTTATACCTGCTATTTGCCTAATCAATAAACCAATATAAAAGTCATGCCAACTTGTATGAGGCACAACAACAATTACACATTTTTTAATTGTATCTTCATTAAAGTCACCGATTATTTTCCATCCCAAAATTTTATGATAAATAAAGGATGATAAACGTCTCATAATTTGCTATTGAAAGATTACAATATCGGTTTTTCTCTAATTTTTATTAGAAACTTCGGAAAATAAAGATACCTGAGTTAAAATTATAAAGAACGATAAATTTTCTTCAATTTATCCGCATTCATTTCAGATTTCCAATTTGGCCCAAGTGCATTCTCCCAAAGAGGTTCTAAACTCAATGCAACTCTAGTCATTATATCTAATTGATCCTCTGTTACATTCGCGCAAACTCCTTCTGGTATATCTATATTATGATATTCCTTCATTTTCTTAAACATGGCAACACCCTCTGGATAATATTTTTCTAATTTATCAAAAACGATACAGTTACCAATTCCGTGTTTGGTTCCCAATACGTAAGCAAGTCCGTAACTCATTGCATGCGCAACTCCTACTTGAGAATATGCTATACTCATTCCTCCATGCCAAGAAGCCATCATTAACTTAGCATCCGCGTCTTCTTTGGTTAGTGAATTATCTAAGAAAATCTCTTTACATAGATCCAGTGCCTTTTCACCATAACTTTGGCTAAATGCATTTAAATATGTTCCATCCAGAGATTCTACACAATGTATAAAACAATCCATACCTGTATAAAACCATTGATTTTTAGGTACGTCTCTAATCAACTCTGGATCTAATACAACCTGATCAAAAGGTGTAAAGTCAGAATTAATCCCAAGCTTTCTTTCAGGCCCTGTTAATACAGTAGTACGAGATACTTCTGCTCCCGTACCAGATATAGTAGGAACTCCAACATGGTATACAGCTTTGTTTTTAACTAAGTCCCATCCTTGATAATCTGCTGCACTTCCAGGATTTGTTAACAAAATAGAAACAGCTTTAGCCAAATCTAATATAGATCCTCCTCCAATACCTATAATACCACTAGGTTTGTATTGATGATCATTATTTATCTTAGCTACAATTTCATCTACCTGCGATGTTTTAGGTTCATCAGCAGTAGAAACATATATGATTTCATCTGTATACAATAACGGTATTCTATCTTCAATAAAAGAGGTGTTATTTTTAAAAACATCATCAATTATATAAATAAACGGAGCAATCCCATTACGCTCTGGGCTAATAATTTGATTGATTTCATTAAAAGCTCCTACTCCAAAAACTACTTTTGGTACCATTGGAAAATTCTTGAACGTTGACTTAGGAACTGCTAAAGTAGATGTAGGCTTTAAATTCAATTGACTTTCTTTATTTATTATCTTTTTTGCTCTTTCCAAATCTTCTGGGGTATCTATTTCAACTCCCTCATGATTTGTTTCAATCATTTTTATATTTTTACCATACTCAAGGTAACGAATACATTCTATTTTTTCTGAAGCTTCTAAAGACTTCATTGGTAATTTATAGAAATCTAAAATAGCTTGTTTTCTAAATGCATAAACACCTTTATGTTTATAATATGTATGATTCGTTTCCTTATCACGAGGATATGGTATTGGTGCTCTGGAAAAATAAAGTGCATAATTATCTTCGTCAACAATCACCTTAACACTATTTGGATTCATGATATCATCCCAATCCTCCATGGGTGTCATAAGGCTTGCCAAGTCAATGCGATCAGAATCCTTTTCATAAAATACACTTAGCACTTTTTCTAAACTTTCGCGATCTGTGAATGGCTCATCTCCTTGAACGTTAACCACAATATCAACATCCATATCTTCTACAGCCTCAGCGATTCTATCACTACCACAACTATGCTCTTTCTTACTCATTATAGCTGCACCACCATGAGTTGTTATTTCTTTGTATATAATATCACTATCTGTAACTACAAATACTGCTTCAAAAAGTCCTGAATCAGTAGCTGCTTCATAAGTCCTTCTAATTACACTTTTTCCTTCAAGATCCTGCATTAATTTTCCCGGAAACCTTGTGGCCGCATATCTCGCAGGAATCATTGCGATAGTTTTTAGAGTATTTTTATTCAAAATATATTGCTTTTCTAGAAATGCAAAAATAACTTTTTTATATTAATTTCACTTATCAAGAATTGATTTAGTTTTACTCTCACCTCTAGCTCTACTCTAAAAACTAGAGAAACAACTCATTAACGCTTCTAAATTTCAATAAAAGAATCATCTTTAAAGCCAATAAGATACAATTTTTTTTTAGCTCTGGTCACCGCTGTATACAACCACCTTAGGTAATCTTTGTTAATTCCATTAGGTAAGTATGGTTGCTCAACAAACACATTATCCCATTGCCCTCCTTGAGACTTATGACATGTAATCGCATAAGAAAATTTCACCTGTAGACTATTAAAATACCTATTGTTCTTAACTCCTATAAAACGTTTATATTTTGATTTTTCGTCTTCAAAATCCTTCATTATTTCCTGATATAACTTATTTGATTCTTCATAAGACAGTGATGGTGATTCAGACGTTAACGTATCCAATAGCAAAACGGTTTCAAAAGGTTTTTGATCAGGATAATCTACCATAGACACATTAACAATCGCAAAACGAAAATCATAAAGCTCTTTTATCGAAAAAATTTCTAGTACTTTTATAATATCACCATTAGCAATAAATCCTGCTTCGCTTTTGTTATCTAACCAAAAATAATTGTTTTTAACCACCATTAGATAATCCCCTGCCGACAATTCTTCTTCTTGAAACAATATTCTAGAACGAATTTGTTGATTATATATATTAGCACGTTTATTAGAACGAAGAACAATAACTGATTCTTCATGACCCGAGGTTATGTACCCATCATTAAGAGCATCCATAATCTCATGTCCATCTATAAGTCTTACAATATCTGGATATCCAGATATATCAAATTTAAAAGAATCATAAAATCCATCATTTAAAGTTTCTCTTAGTAAAGTTGCATTCATTAAGATACCACTATTCTTTGCCTGCCTTACTACTTCATCTAATTCTACTTGAGTAACATCTGTATGAAAACCAATTTCCAAATTATCAGCATCAAGTGCTGGGCTTACTTCTAACTTTACTGGTGGTAACTGTGCTGTATCTCCTATAAAAAGAATTTTGCAATTATATCCAGAATACACATACATCATCAAATCATCTAACAGAGATCCATTCTCAAACAATTTATTATCACTTGGAGTATCTGGTATCATAGATGCCTCATCTACAATAAAAACAGTGTTTCTGCATTTATTTTGCTTTAGCTGAAAAGCCAGACCTCCACTTTGATTTTTTTTAGGGTAATAGATATTTCTATGTATAGTTTGCGCATGTTTTCCTGAATAATTACTTATAACTTTTGCCGCGCGACCAGTTGGAGCTAACAAAACAGTATTCATTTTAGCTTTTCTTAGGTTTTTAACCAAAGTACCTATTAAGGTAGTTTTTCCCGTTCCTGCATATCCTTTTAACAAAAAGAGCTCATTTTTGGATCCAGACAAAACAAATTGAGATAGTTTTTGCAAAACAACGTCCTGTTTTACAGTAGGTTCAAAAGGAAAATCTTCTTTCAATAATCCATAAAATTCTTTTTCCTTCATTAAATTTTTTATCTATAAATTAATCATACTTCTGATAATAAACCAAAGATAGGAATGATTTTTTGGCAATAAACTTTTACGATTAAAAAAAAATTGTAGATTTGCGTATACACTAATGTTTAAAGCTAAATCATAAAATGAAAATTGTTGTTCAGTTAGTTCTATGGATAGTAATAGGGTTTTTAGGATACTTAGTATTCAATTCTGTTAACGGTCCAGTAAAGTTCAATAAATTAAAGAAAGTGAGATATGCTCAAGCTGTCGAAAATCTTAGAGATATTCGTACTGCTCAATTAGCATACAGATCAATAACGGGAAAATTCACTAAAGATCCCGCTCAATTAGTCTCTTTTATTGATACTGCAAAGTTTACTCTAACGCAAAGAAGGGATTCTAGCTTTATGAGTTACAATAAAGTTTTAAAAATTGATGAGCCAAGAGATACAGTTGTCATTGACACACTTGGATATGCATCGGTAAAAGATTCTTTATTCAAAACAAACAATCATAAAACTATGATGAAAATACCTATCGAAGGTATTGACGCTACTTATGATATGGATGCAGGTTTCATTAACAAAAATGACCTTAGAATCCCTGTTTTTGAAGCTAAAGTCTCTAAAGATATATTATTACATGATCAAGATAAAGATCTATTAGCTCAAGAAAAAGAAGTAGTATCTGTTGATGGAGTTAACGGTCCTTTCTTATCAGTAGGATCAATGACCGAAGTAATGACTTCGGGTAACTGGCCAAGAACTTATGGTGCAAACGATCAATAAGACGATTGATAACATGTCAAAAAAACTGTCCATTCAGGTAAGCCTGAATGGACTTTCTTTTTGTACTTCGATTAATCAACAAATAACAGCCATTAACCATGAAAACTTTGGAATCCAACTTACTCCAGAGCAAATACTTCATAAAATAAAACACTTATTTGATCATCACAAAGTTTTAAAGGAACATTTCAACACTATAAACGTGGTTTATCAAAATGATCTATACACAATCGTTCCCAAACCCCTATTTACCAAAGAATCTCTTAAAGAGTACTTAAAGTACAACATCAAGGTTCTTGAAAATGATTTTATAGCTTATGATGAATTGGAGCTACACAACATTGTAACTACCTATATACCATACACAAACATCAATAATTTCTTTTTTGATACCTTTGGAACATTCACATATAAGCATATAAGTACCGTTTTAATAGACTCGTTACTTACTCAAGAAAAAAACAACAAATCCACGTCTGTTTTCACCAATATCAATGATAGCACTTTTGATATTGTAGTCATCATTAATGGAGACCTAATTCTGTGTAATTCATTTGGATTTCAGACCAAAGAAGATTTTTTGTACTATCTTATGTTCACAACAGAACAACTACAATTAAACCCAGAAGAATTCAAGCTAATTTTCTTGGGCAATGTTTCCAAAGACAGTGAACTATACAACATAGCATATACCTATGTTCGAAATGTTAGTTTTGGAAAAATCAATAATAAATTAAATTTAGCAGAAGAGGTTCAACAATTTGACCCTCATGAACATTTTGTATTACTAAGTAATTTTTGATATGCGCATTATTTCAGGAAAATATAAAGGAAAAAGACTAACGGCTCCCAAAAAACTACCCGTTCGCCCTACAACAGATATGGCAAAAGAAGGACTCTTTAATATTCTAAGAAACCAATACAACTTCTCCTTAATTTCTGTTATTGATCTTTTTGCAGGAACTGGTAATATTAGTTACGAATTCATTTCTAGGGGCACACAAAACATCACAGCTGTCGATTCTCATTATGCATGTTTATCATATATTAAAACAATAGCTTTGGAACTTGACTCGCCAATCGAAACAGTAAAAAGTGATGTCTACAGTTACCTTGAAAAGGTAAAACATAGTGCAGATATTATTTTTGCTGATCCTCCTTATGATTTTACCACAGAACAGTTTTCAAAAATAGCTGCTTTGGTTTTCGATAATGAATTATTAAATAAAGATGGGGTTCTAATTATAGAACACTCCAAACATACATCTTTAGAAGAATCTCCTTATTTTAGCAACTCTAGAAAGTACGGAGGATCCGTTTTTAGTTTCTTTAAAAAATAAACTACATTAATAATCTATAGCTTCGTAGATTACTTTTTGGATTTCAGATCGAATATCATTAGATATTAACTTTCTATTTGCAGCGTTAGGAAAAACACGATTACTTAAAAAGACGTATATAATTTCTTGTTCTGGATCAGCCCAAGTAAATGTTCCTGTAAAACCACTATGTCCAAAACTAGTTCTTGATACACAACCACACGTTGGCCCAATATTTCCTAATTGTGGTTTATCAAAGCCTACCCCTCTACGAACATCTCTTTCACAGTAATAACAAGTATTAAATTCATTAAGCGTTTCCCTTCTAAAATACTCCTTACCTCCATAATTCCCTCCATTAAGATACATCTGCATCATTTTTGTAACATCATTTGCATTTGCAAATAAACCAGCATGTCCTCCTACACCTCCAAGCATAGCAGCTCCTTGATCATGCACATAACCATGAATTTGCTCTCCTCTAAAAATTAAATCGTTTTCTGTAGGAACAATCCTTTTTTTCTTAAATCTTGATAAAGGCAAATACGACATATTATTTGCCCCCAATGGCCTATATAAATGTTGTTGCGTAAGCTTATCTAATGAGTTACCATAATACTCCTCTACATAAGATTTTAAAAGATAATATGGCAAATCACTATACTTATACCTCAATTTTTTACGAAGTTTACTGTCACGTATTTTAATCAACAAAGAATCCTTCATATCATTACGAAAATATAAGTTGTTCGTAACTTGTAAATCAAAGTTATCAGAACGACTGGATCGATAATATTTATAATCCGGCTTTCGAGTTACAGAATCCATCGTGTGTAAATAAAACGGAATCCAAGCTCGTAATTTAGCATAATGGGACAACATTGATCTAATAGTAATCTCTTCTTTATTAGATCCTTTAAAAGAAGGCAACATATCTCCTACTTTAGTATCTAAAGAAACAATTCCTTTATCCTTAAGTTCAATAATCAAAGGTAATGTGGCTAGTATCTTAGTAAGCGAAGCCAAATCATAAATATCAGTACTTTTAACTTTTCGTACTTTATCATAGGTATGATACCCATAATTCTTATTAAAGATTACTTTTCCTTTTCTTGCAACAATTAACTGAACCCCAGGAGTCATTCTTTCTTTAATAGCCACATCTACAATTGAATCTATTTTAGTAAGCTTATAAGAGTTCATACCTACACTTTCTGGCAGTCCATAAGACAAACGTTTTAAAGACCTAGTTTCTTCTCCTGTTCCTACAGGAAATTCTTCAGAGATACTTACAGGCAATTTACCCTTAGAAGGCATAGCTCCAAAAAGTAACTGCGCAGCTTTTTCTTGAGCTACCTTACTATTTTGATAAGCCATTAAAATTCCCTCAAAATTTGTTGTTGTAACAACATCAGATAACGCATAAGGTTTAGCAAATACATTAAGGACTGTTGTATTCATTCTAGCGATTTCATACAACCAAACAAGTTCCTTATTTTTAAATTTATAAGACTCCCATGGAGATTCATTCGATTTATGAAAGCCAACAATTACATAATTATAATCTTTTAGTTTTTCAATCATTTCATTTAACAAACTAGCTTTAACCCAATCTACATTAGCATATTTATTAAGTTCCTTAAAAAACACTTTTCCAGAATCATCTCCTAAAGAAACATAGGCTATCTTTTTTAGATCTAAATTTTTTATCGGCAATGATGCTCTACTATTTTTCACAATCGTCAAAGAATTCTCTACTAACTCTTGATACAACACTCTTCCCTTAACACTATTCAATTCTTCATCAAGAAAATGCATATCGATCGGTCGGTATTTATGTAAACCGACTTTATATTTAGCATATAACATCTTTTTTACAGAATAAGCCAACCGTTCTTCAGTAATAGCCCCTGCATAATATGCAGAAACAATTTTCTGAGAAGCTAATGGAACATCTTCAGACATTAGTAAAATATCATTTCCCGCCAAAAATGCTGCCAAATCAATATCTCCCGGTTCTTTAAAATCAGAAACACCTTTCATATTAAGAGCATCGGTAAAAACTAAACCTTTAAACTGTAGGCTATCTCTTAAAATTTTGGACACAATGTTTTCTGAAACGGAAGATGGATAGTCTGACCTAGGTTCTAATGCAGGCACATTAAGATGAGCAACCATCACACTAGATAATCCTTCGCTAATAAGTTTTTTATAAGGATACATTTCAATGCTATCAATTCTTTTAGCATCAAAATCAATAGTAGGTAAAGTTAAATGTGAATCACTATCTGTATCACCATGGCCAGGAAAATGTTTTGCACTACCAATAATCCCTTCGTTATGCATACCTTTCATAAAAGCGGATGCTTTGCGAGCAACATTCTCTTTTTCTTCTCCAAATGACCTATTACCTATTATAGGATTATTAGGATTTGTATTTATATCAACAACAGGTGCAAAATTTACATGAACACCGAGACGTTTACAATGTTTTGCTATTTGTCTTCCTGTTTGTTCTATTAATGTATCATTTTGAATTGCTCCAAGAGCCATATTCCATGGAAATACTTGAGTAGAATCTAGCCGCATACCTAATCCCCATTCTGCATCCATACCAACCAGTAAAGGAATAGCAGTCTGTTCCTGAAATTGGTTTGTTAATTTTGCTTGCCGATTAGGACCTCCTTTAGAAAACACAACACCTCCAATAAAATACTCTTTTATAAGTTGTTTTATTCTATCTGTTTCTTTTTGTTGGCTCGAAGAAGAAACACTAACCATAAATAACTGACCAACCTTTTCTTTTAAGGTTAATTTATTATACACACTATCTACCCACACTTTTTGGGCTTCAAAATCCTCTACCAGTAATGGGTCTTTTACTTGAGAATAGAAGCTTAAAGTTGTAAGAAAAAATAAAAGAAAAATATAGGTTTTAACAATATGCCACACAAAAATTTTAGTTTAAGAATCTATTATGCCAACTATCTTTTGCTGGGACTTCCCAATTAGTGCGATACTCGGCAATATTTGTAACTAGGTTATTAAAAACGATAGTATTTGGGGATACTGATCTATTCTTTGCCATTTTCTTAAAATCAGTAAGAGTTTTATACGCAACAAACTCTCCCTGTTTAAAAGAAACATTCATTTTATCTAATAAGTCAACATTATAGGCTTGTTCAATTTTCTGTATAAAATGTACAGAAGCATCAATAGAACAACCCGTCGCAGAGTTTATTCCTTGATCTAACCCTATTGTGATAAATCTTTTATATTTAATTTCATATCCCGCTTTTAAATCAGCTCCATGAGCTGTCCATTGGGTTATAAATTGACTTAATTGCTTTTCTACTTCTTCAAGTTCTTCTTTTGTAAATGACCTATTTGCTTGATAGATCCATACTCTAGATGTTACAGGAAGTTCATTAAAATCTACTAACATGAGCTATTCTTTATATTAACGTACTCTATACCTTATACGCTCTTTATATTATTAAAAAGTAACAGTTTTCTGATCAATATTCAAACTTAAAACAGCTTTCTTAATCAGAAAACGGCTCTACAAATCATGTGCATTAGCTATAAGCTCAGCCACATCAAGCACTTGAACGCTATCTTCTTTTTCCTTGTTTTTTACACCATCTGTCATCATGGTATTACAAAATGGACATCCAGCGGCAATTATATCTGGCTTCGTTTCTAAAGCATCTTCTGTTCTTTCAACATTCACATCTTTGTTTCCTGGTTCTGGCTCTTTAAACATTTGTGCACCTCCAGCACCACAGCATAGCCCATTACGCTTACACCTCTTCATTTCTAACAACTCTACTTCTAACTTTTTCAGTAAGTCTCTAGGAGCTTCATAAACGTTATTTGCTCTACCTAAATAACAAGGGTCATGAAAAGTGATCCTTTTTCCTTTAAACTTACCTCCTTCAACTTTTAGTCGACCTTCGTCAAGAAGTGATTTAAGAAATTCTGTATGATGCATAACATCATAATCTCCTCCTAATACAGGATATTCATTCTTTAACGTATTAAAGCAATGCGGACATGCCGTAACTACCTTTTTAATTTCATAAGCATTCATTACTTCAATATTTGTAACTGCTTGCATTTGAAACAAAAACTCATTACCTGCTCTTTTTGCGGGATCTCCGGTACAGCTCTCTTCGGTGCCTAAAACTGCAAAGTCAACATTCGCATTATGAAGTAATTTTACAAAAGCTTTTGTGATTTTTTTTGCTCTATCATCAAAACTACCAGCACAGCCTACCCAAAACAAAACCTCTGGTTTCTTTCCTTCAGCCATATACTCTGCCATTGTTGGCACTTTTATTACTTCACTCATAATGATTTATTTATAAATATGACTCTAAAACAACAAGTCAAACAATATATATTCTAGTCATGTTTTCCGTCATCGAAAACTTCTATTGTAACCACTCGCTCAACCAACTCTGTAAATTTACCTGTATACCTTGTTGCTTTTACCAAATGATTATCAATCCAATGATAATTTCCTCCTCTAGGTTTCCCCATTAGCATACTATGGTATTTAAAACCATGTTCTTTTAGCCAAATTTCAGTAACTTCACGATGCTCTTCGGTTCTTGAGGTAAAAAAACATATAATATGCCCTTGATCATACCATTTATTAAGAGTCTTGAGTGCATCTGGAAATGGCTTACAGGTTGCCATACGCTCTGGCTCTTCATTAGGAATATCTTCGGTAATAGTACCATCAATATCGATAAGATAATTTTTCACTCCCTCTGGAAGAACTGGACTTACATGTTCTCCTTCTTCTACTTTATCATGCAATAATTTTTCAATCTCTTCTTGTTTCATAATTTAAGTTTTTCATTTAAAAATGGTGGTGGACTGTGGTTAATACTAAAACAAAATTGTGGTTATAATTATTCGTTACTCCAATTTAATCTATCCATTTGGTTGAATGGCCATGGAGCACCGTTATTCTCTATATTTGACATCATATTATTTAAATCAGATGGAGCAGCACTTTGTTCCATCACAAGATATCGTCTCATATCTACTATTATTGACAAAGGACTAATTCCTACTGGACAAGTTTCTACACAGGCATTACAACTTGTACACGCCCATAACTCTTCTGCAGAAATATAATCATTTAATAATTGCTTACCATCATCAACAAAACTACCGTTTTTATCAATATTATCACCGACTTCTTTTAAACGATCGCGTGTATCCATCATGATTTTACGAGGTGATAAAATTTTTCCGGTTTGATTCGCTGGGCATTCGCTTGTGCATCGCCCACACTCGGTACAAGTATAAGCATTTAACAACTGCACCCAATTAAGATCGGTTACATCAGAAGCTCCAAATTTTTCTGGTTCGGCTTCGGCTTCATCCCCTGTAGGAGCAGCAAAAGGATCGGCATTTGGATCCATCATAAGCATCACCTCTTTGGTAACTGCCTCTAGATTATCTAATTGCCCTTTAGGATTAAGGTTTTCATAATATGTATTCGGAAATGCAAGTATGATATGTAAATGCTTAGAAAAATACAAATAGTTAAGAAATACAAGTATTCCTAATATATGTAGCCACCAAGCAGTTCGCTCTATTATAAACAATGTAGTTTCCGAAAACCCTTCAAAAAGAGGGGATATAAACTGACTAACTGGATATGCTCCTGCTTTGATATAATGTTCGGCTCCTAAGTTTTGTAATTGCAAATCTGCAGCATTCATAACCAAAAACAGCGTCATTAAAACCATTTCAAAATATAATATGAAATTTCCATCATTCTTTGGCCATCCCTTCATTTCGGGATTCCAAAATCGTTTTAGTTTTATAACATTTCTTCGAATCCAAAACACTACAACACCAACAAACACTAGTAATGCTAAAATCTCAAAAGAACCAATTAAAAAGTCATAAACACCTCCTAAAAATGCAAAAATTCTATGGGTACTAAAAATACCATCTATAATAATTTCTAGTACTTCTATATTAATAATTAAAAACCCTATATATACTATGATATGCAAAAAACCAGCAATTGGACGGCGAACCATTTTGGATTGCCCCAGTGCCACCATTGCCATATTTTTAAGACGTTCTTTTTTATTATCTGAACGATCTACATCTTTACCCAACCTAATATTGCGAATAACTTTACGAATATTCTTAACAAAATATCCAATACCGGCTATTAGGGCAATTACAAAAAGTATATTAGGTATATATTGCATAATCTCTAATTTATTGAGTCTGTTGGTTCTTCATATGGTGTATTTTTCTTTCCAAATACAGAAATATGAACATATCGTTTAGGGTTTAATCTTAAATCTTGAAGTAGTAATTCTAATTGTTTACTTGTGCGCTCTAAATTATCATATAATTTATTGTCCTTAAGCAATTTACCCGCTGTACCTTTTCCTGAATTAAGATCTTTTGATATATTATCAAAGTTAGTAAGTACTGTTTCTAATTTTTGACCTAACCTAGCTACATTAATCTGAGCTATAGAATCTGAAACTTTATTAAGATTTGTGGACATCTTATCCAGATTAGAAATCGTGTTATTCAACTTTTCCTGATTACCAGATAAAACTGAATTTAATGATGCAGACGCGCCTTTAAAGTTTTTTACTGTGGCACTTAAATCTTTAAATATAGAATTAAGGTTATTTTTATTATCAACATTAAGAATGCCATTAACAGAGTTTAATAATGTATCTGCATCTGTTATCGCTGCTTCAAGCTTTTCTTGTAAAGGGGTAAGTCTATCATTAACCAATTCTAAAAGACCTGCCTCGACCTTACCTTCTAATGTATCTCCATCTTTAGCATTCATACCTTGTTCATAAACTGGTATAATAGCTAGGGATTTACCTCCTATTAAACCACCTCCATATACTTTTGCTAAGCTATTTTTTGAAAAAGAAAAATCACTATCAACGTTAAACTCTACAACTAGATTACCTTTTGCATCTGCAAAATCAATCGATACAACCTGCCCTACAATCATTCCATTTATGGTGACTTGAGAAGAAGGCACTAAACCTTCTACATTTTTATAAATCGCATAAAAGGTTCGTTCGTTTTCTAGAAGATTCTTCCCTTTAAGGAAGCTATAGCCAAAGATTAAAAGTATTATGGCGCAAATCGCCAGTATTCCTGTTTTAACTTCTCGAGTAAATTTCAAAATAGATTATATTTTAGAACACAAATTTAGGATAAAATATAATTCCTTGGGTTAATTCAACAAGGAATTATTACCTTCAAAATGATTTTAAACTTTTCTTCACTTAATTAGATGGGCCTTCTGTTTTCAAAGCTTCGTTTAAAGGTATAGGTTGATCTCCTTTAAAAGCGACTATAAAACTAGAATCATAACCTTTGCCAACTGCAATCTCTTTCAACTCCTTTATTGACTTAAAATCTTTGGTATCACCATAATAGTACTTAAATAACTCCCCTATTTTTATTTTGGACAATTGATCTAAACCATTAAAATTAAAAGACTGCAATTCTATATCTACTGTTCCCGCTCCTATTTGAACCTTATACTTAACATCGCTATTACTAGCTACACCATCAACTTGATTTATTTCGACAACCTCTTTGGTTACCTCTATTTCTTTTGGTTTTACCACTTTATAGATTGCCTCCAAACTTTTTTTATAGTCAATTATAGATGTTGTAATCGACTTTGACATTTCACTTTGTCCTTTTTTTGAATTAAGGTACTTTCCTTCGTATTTATTTGTTAAAAAACCTAACTCGATTAATACACTGGGCATATAAGTTTGATGCAAAACGACAAAACCAGCCTGTTTTACTCCTCTACTTTTTCTATCTAGCGCTTTTTTAAATCTATTTTGAACAAAACTAGCAAGAGTCAAACTTTGATCTAAATATTCTTCTTGCATTAACGTTAACCCTATAATTGATTCTGGTGAATTAGGGTCAAAACCATCATAATTGGCTTGATAATTATCTTCTAAAAGAATTACAGAGTTCTCATTTTTGGCAACATTAAAGTTTTCATCATTGGCATGTAATCCCAAAACAAAAGTTTCTGTTCCTGATGCTTGTGTTCTATGGGAGTTACAATGTATTGAAACAAAAAGATCAGCTCCTGCTTTATTTGCTATACTTCCTCTCTCATGCAATTCGATAAACTCATCAGTCTTTCTTGTATATACTATATCAAAACCACCTTCAGTTTCAAGGGCTTTACCTACCGCCAAAACTACATTTAATGCTATTTCTTTTTCTTTGTAGCCATTACCCCTATTTCCTGGATCATGACCACCATGTCCTGCATCCAACACTACAACAAAATTCTTTTTCTCTTGAGAATACCCAAAAAAACTATTTGCAAATGTTACTACAATTAAAATGACAAAGGAGATGTGGTATGTTTTTTTTAACTTCATTAGTCTCAAATTATTCAAGTATTCCTGACTTTTTTATTTCTTAATTAAATATTTATTCTATTGATGAAACCAAAATCATTCCATCTTTTTTTTAAAATTCCAATTCTAAAAAGTAATATCTTTCTAATAATTTAGATAAAGGTTCTCAATAATAACCCTTTTAATAAAATTACTTCTTCAATTTTGAAACATTTCTATTAAACACCAGTTTTTATAGTATTCATAAAAATTAAAGATTGTTCTTTCATAACACATCATTAATTTAGATGTTTACAAAGTTTATATGGTGCTTAAACAACATAATTTTTTATTTTTTCATTAATTACAATCTAGGCATAAAAAATATATGTAATTTTGGCACTTCAAAAACTAAGCCATAGTTATACAAAAATAGGATTTAAACCATTGCAAACAACGGTACGTCATATACTTTATTCACTAAGTTTTTCACTGTTTTGTATTTGTCAAAACATTGCACAAGAAACTAACAAGACAAAAGAGGTCCCCATTCCTGTAACCCAACAAGATACAGTTGGTGTAAAGGAAAATAAGAAAACTATTGTCCCCGAAGAAATTCTGAATGAAAAATCTCAGGATACGACTCAACAAGACTCACTTGCTCAAGAACCACAGCTTCTTACTGACAAAGTAGTCTATAAATCTGTTGATTATATGAGGTTAAGTCGCAAAGAGAACAAAATGTATCTTTATAATGATGCAGAAATAGTATATGGAGATATGCAAATTAATGCGGGGTTTATTGTTGTAGACAATAGTAAAAATGAGGTATATGCATATGGGATTAAGGATTCTTTAGGAAAATACACTCAGCCTCCTATATTTAAACAAGGGCAAAATATTGTTGAACCAGATTCTATTCGGTTCAATTTTGATACCGAAAAGGCACTTATTTACAATTCTAGAACAGAACAAAATGGATTTAGAATTAAAAACGAGATATCTAAGAGAGAAAATGATTCTGTAGTCTTTATGAAAAATGTAAAGTTTACAACTTCAGAGAACATTGAAGATCCAGAGTATTATTTTTATGCCCGCAGAATTAAATTTGTACCTAAGAAAAAGATCGTTACCAGCTTGGTTAATATGTATATTGCAGATGTCCCTACTCCCTTGTTATTACCGTTTGGATATTTTCCGATGACTGAAACAAGAACTTCTGGTTTTATTATGCCTAGCCCAGGAGAAGAGAACAATCGTGGGTATTTTCTTCAAAATGGCGGATACTATTTTGCCATAAGTGATTATGCAGATCTAACACTTACAGGAGATTATTACACTAATGGGAGTTATACCCTTGCATTAGAATCGGCTTATGCTTTACGTTATAAATTTAGAGGAAATCTAAGATTTAGATATGAAAATAACTTAACAAGTGAAAGAGGGTTTCCTGATTTCTCTAAAAGAACATCCTATAATATACAATGGACACATAGTCAGGATCCAAAAGCCAACCCCAATTCTCGTCTTTCTGCATCTGTCAACTTTGGTAGTAGTGACTTCTATCAACAATCAACAAATCAAAGAAATACCGGTAACTTTTTGAATAATCAGCTTAGTTCATCTATCTCCTATTCTAAAACGATTCCTGGTGATCCACAGGTGAACTTAAACATTGCTGCAAGACATAGTTCGAATACCAATACAAAATTAGTAGAGTTATCACTTCCTAATGCGAGTGCTAGTGTTTCTAGAATATTTCCTTTTGCACCAAAAGTTGGTATAAAAAAGGGAATCATTCAAAATATTAATACTCAATATAATTTTAGAGGAGAAAATAAAATAACCACCACAGATAGTTTACTTTTTAAACCTGAAATGTTCCAAAATTCTAGAATTGGAATGCAACACACCATTCCGTTAAGTACTAATTTTAAAATTTTCAAATACTTAAGTGCTACAGCAGGAACAAATTTTCAGGAGAACTGGGTTTTTGAAACCATCAAACAGAGTTATGACTCTGATGCAAACGAAGGAGCCGGAGCTGTCGTTCGCGATACGATAAAAGGGTTTGACACTTTTAGAACTTATAATTTTTCTACAAGTCTAGGAACCGTTATTTATGGTACGTTTAACTTTAAAAAAGGAAAAAAGATTGAAGCCATTCGACACACAATGCGACCGTCTGTAAGCTATAGTATTAATCCAGCTTTTAATCAATTTTATGATACATATACAGTCACAGATAATCCAAATACAGCAAATATAGATGAAACCGAAATTGTTGAGTATTCTAGGTTTGAAGGTGGATATTTTGGTGCACCTAGTAATACTTTCTCAAGTAGTGTATCTTTTTCTTTAAGTAACAACTTAGAAATGAAGGTTCGAAGTAAAGATACTACCGCATTAGAAGCTAAAAAAATCACAATTCTTAATAATCTTAATTTTAGTACCTCATATAATATTGCTGGAGACTCTTTAAAACTAAGCCCATTATCTGTATCAGGAAACATACCTATTATTCAAAATAAGCTGGATATTAACTTTAATGCCACTTTGGATCCTTATGCCCTAGATAACAATAATACCAAAATTGATGTTTGGAATATTGATAACGGAGGAAGTCTCTTTCGTCTAACAAGAGCAAGTAGCAATTTTGGGTACACTTTTAGCAGTGAAGACTTTAAAAAAGGAGAATCAAACGAGGACCCTTACGAAAATGAAACTTTTAGAAACGAAGGAAGGCCAGATAATCTTTTTGGAGGGAATACTAATTTTAAAGATGAGCGATCCTTTGATAGAAATCAAAACAAAGATAAATCCGATAAGGACATTAAAAATTATAACTATAAATTACCGTGGTCCTTACGTCTATCCTATAATGTGAATTATAGTAATAATGCGAGGCAAAATGAAATATCATCCCATTCATTAATGTTTTCTGGTGATGTAGAACTAGCCCCCAGATGGTCGGTTGGAGTATCTTCTGGATATGACTTTAAGAACCCTGGGTTTACCTATACGAATTTACGTTTTCAAAGGGATTTAGAAAGTTGGGTCATGAATTTCAACTGGATTCCTTTTAGTTCCCGAACCTCTTGGAACTTCTTTATAGGTATTAAATCCTCTGTGCTTAGTGATATTAAATGGGATAAAAGAAGAGAGCCAGATAGACAGTTATAGAATTATTAATTTTATATAATCAAAAATCATTCAATAAATCTAAATATTCTTCACATGAAAAAAATCATAACAACTACAAAGGCACCTGCTCCCATAGGGCCATATAATCAAGCAATTTTAAGTGGTAACACCTTATACACTTCTGGACAAGTAGCAATTAATCCGGCAACAGGAGAATTGGTATTAGATGATATCAAAACCGAAACTGAACTAGTAATGCAAAACCTAAAAGCAGTTTTGGAAGAAGCTGATATGACTTTTGAAAATGTGGTTAAAACTACTATTTTTCTTAGCGACATGAATAACTTCGCTGCCGTAAACGAAGTATATGGTAGTTACTTTAATGAAGACACTGCTCCTGCTAGAGAAACTGTGGCTGTACGAACATTACCAAAATCAGTTAATGTAGAGATATCTGCAATTGCAATTAAGTAATTATTTTTAAAATATTGTTATATCCCTAATATACCATAATATTAGGGGTATATTTTTTTATAAACTAACTACTCATAAATTCTTTAAGCACTTTTATAACGTAATCTACTTCTTCTTTTGTATTATACTTTGAAAAAGAAAAACGAATCGATGGTTTTTGCAAATCCTCGTCAGAAAGAATTTCGGTTAACACATGAGACCCTTTACTACTACCACTTTGACAAGCACTTCCTTTTGAGCATGCAATCCCGTTAATATCTAAATGAAATAATAATATCCCTGCTTTTTGATGAGAAATTGGTAAACACACGTTTATTAATGTATATGTACAATGCTTTGGATCATCACAATTTGCGTTAAACTTTACATTATCAATATTACTTTTTAATGCATCAATAAAATATTGTTTAATACCCGTTACATAACCCCTTTCTTCTTCAAGATTTGCGTTAGCCAACCTCAACGCCTCATCCATACCAACAATATTATGTACACTTTCTGTACCCGCACGATAGCCTCTCTCCTGTTCGCCTCCAAAAATTAAAGGTTTTAACCCTGAGTTTTTTCGAATATATGCAAAACCAACCCCTTTCGGACCATGAAACTTATGAGCGCTTACCGCTGTAAAATCAACTTGTAATTTATTCAAATCGATCTCGTAATGCCCTATTGATTGTACCATATCACTATGAAAAATTGCATCATACGTTTTACATAAGCTACCTACACGTTCTATATCCAATATAGTGCCTACTTCATTATTAATATGCATTAAACTAACCAAGGTTTTGTCTGTAGAAGAACTCAACAATGACTCTAAATGATTATAATCGATACTTCCATTAGGTTTTATTGTCACATAGCTAATAGTTACATTATTACGAGCCTCTATTTCTTGAACTGTATGTAACACTGCATGATGTTCTACTTTTGTTGTAATAATATGTAAAACTCCAAGATCTCTCACCGCACTATTGATAACTAAATTATCTGCTTCTGTTCCTCCCGAAGTAAATATTATTTCTGAAGCTTTTACATTTAAATAATCTGCAATGTTTTTTCGAGTTTGTTCAATATGATTCTTGGCCGATCTCCCATAAGAATGAGTAGACGATGGATTTCCGAAATCCTCTTGCAATACTGAAACCATTTTTGTAATCACTTCTGCTCTAATTGACGTAGTAGCAGCGTTATCAAAGTATACTTTTTGCATAAAATATAATTTATTAATGAATTAGCTCAAAGAGTTGGACGATGAGAAATGTGTCTACGGAAATTCGAAATGTATACCCTTAAAGCTAAACCATTGAACAATATGTTACAAACACGTTAAAAGGAGTCAAAAACGAACCAATGACAATTATATATTCAATAAAATCTCCTGCATTTTGTTTACATAAAATATGTATCCGATATCATGATTAATACTTTACAGTAACTTTTTATCTAAAAAAAATCTTATAGTATATCAAATACCATACTGGAAAACCAAAAAGAGTTAAGATTATTTCGGTTGCAAAATTAGTTAAAATAAAATAATTTTCAATCAGTACTTTAATAATCTTTCAATTCCATTATTTTTGTGCAAAATTGTAATTATTAAAACTAATACTGAACATTTACTTTTTTTTTTCGTCTTTAATATGATTAAAGATATAATACTAAAATTTTAAGGTCTTGTGAAGAAACTTATATTTCTTATTTTTTGTGCTCTAACTATTAGTTCTTGTGATGATGGTGATGTTATTATTACGAGTTTTGAATTTGATGATGTTGACTTAGAGTTTTGTAAAGGAGCATTAGAACATGAATTTGTGTTTTTTAAAATAAATAAAACTATTGATGAATCGATATCTCTTCGTTTTGTTAATGACCAATTTTCTGATACAATTGTAACCGAAACACCAATTCTATTAGATTTAGACACAGACAATAATATACTACTATATAGAAGTTTTACATCTCCAATAACCAATGATTACTATTGTTCAAATATACCTAGTAGTAGTATATCTATTGTAGAGGAACGAATTGGTACCTCTGGAAAAGTGGAAATCCAAACCAAAATCATTGAAGAAGATGACGATGATGGTATACCAAAAGAACAAGAAGACATTAATGGAAATGGAAACTATGAAGATGATGATACAGATGGAGATGGAATCCCTAATTATAAAGATCAAGATGATGATAATGACAATATTTTAACCAGTGTCGAATTACCTAATGAAATACCCGACAATGATGACCCTCGTGACACTGATAAAGATGGTATTCCTGATTATCTAGAAGCTGATGATGATAATGATGGTATTTTAACCAGAAATGAAGATATTGTTGAAGAAAATGGAAACCCCAGAGATGATATCAATCCTGACTCTGGAATCCCTTATTATTTGGATGCAGAAGCGACAAACCCTAAAGTAATAGATGTTGCTCCAAGTCTTGATAACAATGTAAAAACAACGTTTAGAACAACTATTTCAGTAAATCAACTTATTTTTAATAACGGTAATCAAAATTTTGAAAACGGAAACTTCTCTTTTGGAGAAAAAGATGTTACGATTACCAAAACCACCAAAATAGAATAAAAAAACAGCTATGATCAACAAAACAATACACATACTAATCATATGCTTGATATTTATTGGATGTAGTGAAGGGGATGTTCTTCAAAATGATATTGCAAATTTCACAGCTTCTCTTGAGCATTGCTCTAATTCAGACAAAAACACCTTTGTTTTTTATAAAATTAACCCTGATGCTAATCAATCGCTATCTTTTGGATTTACCAGTACAACTTTTGAGTTAACCACAGCCCCAGAAGAATTACAACTCACCATAGACCTCAATACGAGCACTAATACTTTAATATATCGTGAATTCGGTGCTACAATAAATGGGGCATCCTATTTTTGTGCTAGTGTACCTCCTGCCGGAATTAATATTACTCGAGAATTGATAAGCACCAGCGGAAATGCAGAAGTAATATATAAAAACATAAAAGAAACCGATACAGATATCACCTATTCAAGAACAATAACGCTTAAGGATATTACTTTTAATGGAGATGGTATATCTATACGACAAGAACTACTCGAACTTGGTAATGATGAATTTACGATTGCTAAATAAATACAAATTCATCTTTTGAGTTTAACCAGGTAGATCAACTCTCTTTAAATCCTTTCCATGTAATCTAACGATTTCTTTCTCTATATACCTTAAAAGTTTAGGGCAATTAATTTGAAAATCATCTGAAATAATTTTTTTTGACCTGTTGTTATAATTAAAAGTCACTACCAATGCACTAGAACAAGACTCCTCACAAGTGTAGTTATTTTTTAAATCAAAAAAACCATTCTCTATAATATAACGAACTAAACGATTTCTAGTCTCTATGCTTAACACCTGTTCTGAATTAAAATTATACTTTTTTAATTCTCCTCCAAACTTTTCTGAAGAAGGATGATAGGTTAACAGCGTATCTTTAAGAATAAACGAATCATAATGAAAGGCTCCTCGTTCTATTTTTAAAAATACATTAGAGAAATTAATCGATTCATTTTCCAGAACACTTTCATGTTTAAAATCCTGTACACCATTTAAGCTATTATTTATATCCTTTTTGTTTCCAGATTTTGTACAAGCCAAAAAAACAAAAGTCAATACAAGTATTACTAAATTTAATCTCATCATTCAATTATTATTACTTTTCCTTATTCCTTTCAAAAATACTTTATAATTTATCCCAAAATCTAAAACTAATGTGATTTTTCTAAAATTCTACAAGAAACAACTACCTATTTGTTTTCTAGTCGTTATATCTAAAGCATAAAGTAATCATCTCTTTTTTAATTCCCATATATAAATCCTTAACCGTCAAATTATAATAAATAGTTTCACATATGTATTCATAACCCTTAATTATATAAAATCCGAAACAAGTTTCATACCTTTAATACAAATGATTGGTCATATAGTTAAAATATTAATTCTTAGTTCAATTCATATTGCTAGCATATTCATAAAATCAAAGACATTATATTATGAAAGTCTTAGCTCTTTTTTGAGACCAACCTATATATTAAACGACTCATCTTTCTGACAAGATATCGTAACACTATTAGAAACATTAAAAACTTTAATGAATGAAAAATCCCATTGCTATTGCCAAATTAAGTGATTTAGAAAACAAAATACCAAAACATGCCTTAGTTAATGGACTCGATTTGGTTATTATCAAGTTTGATACTGAAATTTCTGTATTATATGGTCGGTGTCTACACAGAGGAGCTTTAATGGCAGATGGACATATCGATGGACATAATCTTATCTGTGGAGTTCATGGTTGGGATTATCGTTATGATACTGGAGTTTCAGAATACAATAATCATGAGGTTTTACATAAATTTACTACAAAAACAGAAGGTGACTCTTTGTATGTTGATGAGATTGAAATTAATACTTACCTTTCTAATCACCCGCAACCATTTAATCGAGACCAATATCTCGGAGCATATGCAGATACTCACCCAGAAGATACAGAACCCTATACTGGATATATAAAAGAACTTGCACAAAATGGGCTTAAAAACACTGGACATCATGGTTTTTCTGCATCTATGGGAGTAGATAGAAATAAACTACCCAAATGGAATGACATTCAATTTTTACCTGCTCAACTAGCTAATAGACCTTTATTGGATCATGAAGAAGTCAGTACAAAAGTTTGTATTGGGCCCAATGCAAAAAAACCATTATATATTGATATCCCACTATTTGTAAGTGATATGAGTTTTGGAGCCTTATCTAGAGAAGCAAAAATCGCTTTGGCAAAAGGAGCAGAAATGGCTGGAACAGGAATCTGTTCTGGAGAAGGTGGAATGCTTCCTCAGGAACAAGAGAATAACACAAAATATTTTTATGAACTTGCCTCTGCCCAGTTTGGATTTTCATGGGATAAACTTAATAACGTACAAGCATTTCATTTTAAAGGAGGTCAAGGTGCAAAAACCGGGACCGGAGGGCATTTACCTGGCAATAAAGTAAGTAAAGAAATTGCCGAGGTTAGAGGGTTACAAGAAGGAGAAACAGCTATATCTCCTGCTACTTTTCCCGATTTTAATGGTGTTAAGGATTTCAAGGATTTTGCTCAAAAAGTAAGAGAACAAACAGGAGGAATTCCAATTGGTTTTAAAATTGCGGCAAGCCATATCGAAAAAGATATACAGTTTGCATTAGATGTTGGTGTAGATTATATAATTCTAGATGGTAGAGGTGGCGGAACAGGGTCTGCTCCAACAATTCTAAGAGATAATATTAATGTACCTACCATACCGGCATTGGCAAGAGCAAGAAAATATCTTGATAAAGTAGGCGCTACCGATGTAACACTTATTATTACTGGTGGACTTCGTATTGCAGAAGATTTTGCAAAAGCAATGATGCTTGGTGCCGATGCAATTGCAGTATCCAACTCTGCATTGCAGGCTATAGGTTGTTTAGGAATGCGTGCTTGTGGCACCAATAACTGCCCAGTTGGCATTGCAACACAAAAAGAATCTCTTAGAAAACGACTGATAATAGAATCCTCTGCAAAACAATTGTTTAACTATTTTGATGCTACCAGTAATCTTTTAAAAGTTATTGCTCGATCATGTGGATATGATGATGTTTCTAAATTTAATACAAATGACCTTTCTACTTTTGATTATGATATGCACCGATTAGCAGGGATAAACTATGCCGGAGTGATCTAACATTTACTCAGGTTAAAAAGAAACCAATACTACAAAATCTAATAATTTGATTATTAAAACCAACAGGACATGACCAGACAAATGCATTTAGCCGCCCAATACTTAGCTGCTGCCGGAATAAGTTTTATAGAGAAGAAAGATGATGATAGTCATACCAACCTAGGATTTTCTATAACTGATAAGAAAATGACAACCCACCAATTAAGTAAAAATGGTGATGTCCTAGCCCTTCAATATTCTCAATTTGCGTTAGAGTGGACATCAAAGCATTTTACAGATTCATTACCTTTAGATGGCGTAATACATGATAATGTTTTAAACTGGATATCTACGACTGCCATCAAAGCAAACATCAAAAAAAAATATCAATATAGTTTTCATTATGAATTACCATACCCACTACCTGCAAAAGAGTATGCTTTTACTTTAACTAACCAAAGTAAATTAGAAGAGTTAGTCAATTATAGAATACTTGCTCAACAGGTCTTAGATAGTTTCTTAAAAAGCAATCAACTCAAATCAGATATTAGAATATGGCCACATCATTTTGATTTAGGTGCCTTTGCTCAGTTAAACGATTCATCAGAAATTGCAATAGGAATAGGTTTAGGTATTCCTGACACCTTAGTCAATGAATATTACTTTTATATAAGCGCTTATAAAGGTCATGAAGGGTTAGTCACCAACGGTTTTAGTTCATTGACAAAAGGAAAATGGTACAATAATGGTTTTAAAGGAGCTCTTTTACCTATTTCTAATATCGATAAATCTACCGCCTTATTATTTTTTAATGAAGCTCTTAATCAATATAAAACAACACAATAAAATCTTGAAATTGTTCAATACATTTTCCATTAGCATTCACTTATGAATTAATCAAACGGACTTAAGGTTATCACGATACTCTTCAAAATTATTTAGAGTTTACTTTGTGGTAAATAAAACTATGCTTTAGGATAGATTGGATACTTTTTTAAAATCAATCAAATCATAAGAACTGTTAAATAAACCTTACATATTATATAAAACCAAAACTGCTTGGTTGCCTTACTTTAAATATATGTTAAAAGGGAAAAGTTCCCTATAAACATTCCAATTTCTTTACTTAGCTTAGCCTAACTAAAATCATGCTAATTTAAAAGGTATCTATAAAACCATAGTGATAAATCATCATTATTGTTTAAGATCTCTTTGACTGGTTAACAATCAAATTACGATCAGAATCGGTGTATGTTTTTAGATTAATCACTAGTAAACCTACACCCAAAAAACAAAAGCTATATAGTATTATACCATATAGCTTTTGTTTAGTATTTATAAAACTATTAATTTTTAAAACGTAATTTACCTATTTCAATTTGTATTGCCGTTTTGGCCAATATCGTAAATACAAAAGCTCCCAGTGCCCATATCCCTAAAGTAACTCCAATTTCTATGGTTGTAGGTGTGTATTCTGCAATTTTCCCATAAGGTCCTGGTATAAATCCAGGAACGATTAAACCGAATCCTTTTTCTATCCAAATAGCCACAAAAAGAATGACACAACAAAAATAGAGTACCTTCAAATTATTTCTTAATTTACCAAAAGTAAGAAGTATTGTCGCTAAAATGTTTAGAGGAATTGCTGTCCATATCCATGGTAATAAAGCCGTTTTGCCGTGCAAACCAAAAAACAAATAATATGCACTTTCACTGTGATGCGTTGGTGCATAAAACTCTTTAAATAATTCAGAAACTAACATAATTAAATTGATCTGTGCAGCCACAGTTACAATCATCCCTATTTTTTTTATGGTCTTATCTTCTATTTTAAATTCTGTAAATGTTCTAATAATGGCCAATACCAGAATAATTAAAGCAGGCCCTGCTGCAAAGGCTGATGCCAAAAACCGAGGTCCCAATAAGGCGTTATTCCAAAAAGGACGTGCTTGTAACCCTTGATATAAAAAAGCAGTCACCAAATGAATCCCCACTGCCCAGAAAACAGATAATACTGCACCTGGCACGTATACCTTGGGATTCGGTACTTTTCCTTGATATCGTCTAAAAAGAATGTATAACGGAATACTAATATTAATAAACAAGTATCCATTAAGAACAATCACATCCCAAGTGAGCATAGAATTAGGAAAATTAAACACTCCTATCCCTGGCATCATATGCCATAATACCGATGGACCTCCCATATCTGCAACTACAAAGGCCAAACACATAATAAGAGCCGCAACAGCTAGGCCTTCCCCAATTAGTACCGCCTGTTTAAAATCAATATCCTTAAGAACATAAGTTGGCATTACTAGCATAACAGCAGCAGCCGCTACACCTACTAAAAAAGTAAAGTTTGATATATATAACCCCCAACTTACTCGATCGGTCATCCCTGTTACACTTAATCCATGCTCCAGTTGTACCGAATAACAATACATACCCATCAACATGATAAAAGTCAAAAATGCCATCCATAAATGATATCTTTTTGAACCCTGCATGGTTATATTAAGGCTATCCTGCACTAAATTTTTAAAAACTTTGAATCTTCTCATTTTTTATATGTCTTTGGCGTGTCCCAAGGGGCGGGCTTTTCACTATATCTTTTCTAATTATCATTTCACCAAGTTTCAATGAAATATAGAAAAGGATGCCGTTTCAATCCCTCACGCAATACTATCAATCCATAAAATACCAGAACTTAGGTTCTGTACCTAAATCTTCTTTTAGTCTAAATACTTTTTTATGATTAAGAACCCATCGTATCGTACTGTTGGGATCCAATAAATTTCCAAAAATTCGTGCTCCTGTGGGGCAAGCCTCTACACAAGCTGGGTTTTGACCAGCACGAGAACGTTGCACACAAAAAGTACATTTCTCCATTACACCTTTTTTACGCATTCGATTACCCAGATAATGTTGATTCTTATTAATTTCATTTTCAGGAACTTCTGGCGTACTCCAATTAAATCTTCTTCCATCATAAGGGCAGGCGGCCATACAGTACCTACAACCAACACACCAATCATAATCCACAACTACAAGTCCATCTTCTTCTCGCCATGTCGCTTGTACAGGGCAGACCTCTACACATGGTGGATTGTCACAATGAAAACATTGTGTTCCCATATAAAAATGTCCCTCTGCAGGAACCTCATGATAATAGTTGTCATCTGCCTCATCAAACTTAAACCCTTTCCCATCCTTCATTTCATGAATTCGTATATATTGCATCTGCGAGTTTCTATCTTGATTATTTTCTTCTACACAAGCATTTACACAATCCATATAACCTTGGCATTTAGAAATATTAAAAGCATACCCAAAGAGCACATCTTTTTCTGCATTTTTTGAGGACATGCTAATATTTTGCCCTTTTCGCAATTGGTAAGAACGTACTAATCGATCAACAGTGGCTTTTTTCTCTTGATCTGTCATTAATTTATAATTCCCTTTAAACTGCTCTTCCCAATCGATTTGTGCTTTCTCTTTTGCATGATCTCCTGTAGTTAAGCTACAAGATGTACTCACCGCCCCTGCTCCTATCACCAAACTTGCTGTTAATTTTCTAAACGCTGTACGGCGATCCATTTTAACATCAAAAACTTGATCAAAACCATCCTTTTTTCGTTCATCTCCAATCGCGGCATCTACGGCAGCATCAAATTCAGCGTTGCTTATTTGGTTTTGGTTGTTGGGTATACATCCTCCAGATGTTTTTCCGCAACCGCAAACCTTAGTATTTTCTTTCCTTTTCTTAGTTAGGTTTAGAGAAAACCATTTTTTGGTACTATCGCTCATTATACACAGTATTTGATAAAAATTCGATGTTTATTATTCTCTTTCTTTTACTTTTTGAGTATTAAATCTTGCTGGCCACTTCTTTTCAAATCCTGGTTTATGAGGGTTATGACAGTTTACACAGGTCATTGATGCTCTTGGTGGAGCCCATCCTGCTACCTTTTTTCCATGAGCACCTCCTTTCCAATCCTCAAATTGTTCGTTATGACATTGACTGCAAAGCTTATAACTTCTATTAAAATCTATACGAGTTCCTGTTAAACTAGACAGATGATCCATATCATCTCCATTATGGCATGTAATACAATTCATGGTATGTAAATTGGCGTGAGCAAGCCTAATATCCCAATGCGCTTTTTTTATGGTATCTGCACCTTTTAATTCACTCAATGATTTGGTATGACACTCTTTACAAGCAAATGATTTAATTTTACTTTTGCGTTCTGGGATTAGAAAAGAATGTTTACCTTCTGTAACCTGTATGGTTTGAATTCCCTCTAAATATTGTTCTGACGAAATAGATGTGCCGTGAAAATTTTTGCTTTCAGCTTCTATCTTATCTGTAATACTATGGTATTCTCCTTCACTATGTTTACATGAAAAAATTGCAACAAATAAAAGTAGCGAGCATAAGGATACATATTTATGTTTAGGTCTATTCATTTTCGTTGGTATTAACTCTAGTAAAAGCTTCAATATCAGAAACAATTTGGTCACTTGGCACATGGCATTGTCTACAATTGATTCGTTCGGGGTGTGTTACTCTAATTTCTTTTGGAGCTGCAGGTCCTGCATGGCAGGATAGGCAATTCTCTCGCATTTGTAATTGATGCGGTATTACTGGTGGACTTCCTGGCAAAGCATTATTAATCCCTACAAGAGGAGCAGTTACTTTTAAAAAATTAGTTTCTTTAAATATGGTCTCTGTCATTTGGGCTACATGACATTGTCGACAGTTGATCATTTCTGGATGTGGCGTAACCGGTGCATAAGCCTCAAATTTTGATACAAAACCACCATTTTGATGGCATTGTAAACATGTATTTCCCCCCATGCTCATTTCTTCTTTTACTAGATGAGGAATACTTGGTGGTGCTCCAGAATATGCTCTATTATCATAGTACGTCTTTATTGACCTTTGATGGTTCTCATCTACAGGCATATTCATGTAGTCCAATGCAAATTCTGAACGTAAAAACACTCCATTCTCTGATGGAATTACAATGTTTTGTCTTTCTTTTTGTATTGGGATATAGGCTTTTTTTAACCCTGTTTTATAACTATAATTCCAAATAAAAATAAAGGCTATAAATAAGATGATAAATAATGATATGATACCAAGTCTTTTCTTCATGGCTTAGGCTTTTTCTACTTTTACAGCACATTTTTTATAATCTGGTTCTTTAGAAATTGGACAAAAAGAATCCAATGTGATATCATTAATTAACATGTGTTCATCAAAAAATGGAACAAAAACCTGCATTGGGGCCGGCACCCCCCTTTGGTTTATTGCAGCTGGCAGCGTAATTTCTCCTCGTCTTGTAGTTAATTTTACACTATCTCCTGTTTTTATTTGTAATCGTTTGGCATCATTAGGGTGTAACTCTACGTATCCGTTGGGCATAGCTTTATGCAATACCGGAATCCTACGTGTCATTGACCCTGTATGCCAATGCTCTACAACACGACCTGTACACAACCAATATGGATATTCTTTATCGGGCTCTTCTGCTGCTGGTTCGTAGGGTCTTTGCCAAATCACCGCTTTTCCATCTGGTTTGCCATAAAAATGAAAATTTTCTCCATTACTACATGCTGGATCATAAGTTGCATTAAACCTCCATTTTGTTGATTTCCCATCTACATAAGGCCACATAGCCCCTGGCTGTGACTTTAGAACCTCTAGCGGAGCCATATTATGCTTTTTGTTATCATGATGTCTACGGTATTCTGTGTAGATCTCTTCAATATGAGTTTCTGGTTGATAATAGAACTGTTTTTCGAATCCTAAACGTTTTGCTACTTCTATAATTTGCCATGTATCACTCATTGCTTCTCCAGGTGGTTCTACCATTTGCTCGAAATACTGTGTTCTTCGTTCAGAATTACCATACATTCCTTCTCGTTCTATCCACATAGCAGATGGTAAAATCACATCAGCTATATCTGTTGTAGGAGTTGGATATATATCTGAAACAACTATAAATCGACCTTCTTTTTTGGCTCCATCTCGATAGCGTTTTAGTTTTGGCATAGTTACCATAGGGTTAGTAACTTGTATCCACATAAAGCGAATGTCACCTCTATCCAAAGCACGAAACATTTCGACAGTATGATAGGTCGGTTTCGATGAAATATTTTCTACTGGTACATCCCATATTTTTGCTGCAAATTCTCGATGTTTTTTATTCGTTACAACTCCATGAGGTAATTTATGTGTAAGTGTTCCTACTTCTCTTACCGTACCACATGCACTAGGTTGTCCCGTTAATGAAAAAGGGCTATTACCTGGTGTAGAAATTTTGCCTGTTAATAAGTGAATATTATAAACCAAGTTATTAGCCCATGTACCTCTAGAATGTTGATTTAATCCCATACACCATAAAGTCATTACTTTTTTGTTTGGATCTCCATATAATCTAGCCATGTATTTGATATCCTTTGCTGATACACCAGAAATCTTTTCGACTTTTTCTGGTGTATAGGCTTCCAAGAACTTTTTATAAGCTTTAAAATCTATCTTTTCAGGTTTATCTTTAAATGAATAATTATCCTCTAAACCATAGCCCATGTTAGTCAATCCTTTACTAAAATTGCAGTGCTTTTCTACAAACGAGGTATTTACCCAACCATTTTGAATAATTTCATAACAAATAGCATTTGCCACGGCCAAATCTGTTTGTGGTTCAAACAGAATAGATCTATCAGCCGCCATACTAGTACGTGTTGTTCTGGTTGCAAAATCTATAATTTTTACACCTCGTTTTAATCGTTGATCTAATAACCTTGAAAATAATACAGGGTGCATTTCTGCCATGTTATTTCCCCAAAGAAAAAATACATCTGCATAATCAATATCTTCATAACAACCCATTGGTTCATCAAGGCCAAAAGAGGTTAAAAAACCGGTTACTGCGGTAGCCATACACAATCTTGCATTAGCTTCTACATTATTTGTTCCTATACATCCTTTAAAAAGTTTAGAAGCCGCATATCCATCAGGTATCGTCCATTGTCCCGAACCATAGATAGATACAGCATCTTTACCATGGTCTTTAATGGTTTCTTTCATTTTAGAAGCAATAAGATCTAGCGCTTCTTTCATAGAGGTTTCTACGTATTGTCCATTTTTCTTTACCAAAGGTTTGGTCAATCTATCCTTACCATACAATGCCATTATAGAATGATACCCCTTTACACAACATAATCCTTTATTAACAGGGGATTTTGGATCTCCTTTTACGGCAACTGCTTTTCCGTTTTCGGTACCAACAAGTACTCCACACCCAACTCCACAAAACCTACATGGGGCTTTTTTCCAACTAATATTACCTTTTGGCAATCCCTTTTCTTGCTCGTCTGCAAACAGTATACCGGGAAACATGCTAGCGGCCGCAGTCATTGCTGATAATGCTGCCATTTTTTTTATAAAACTTCTACGATTTGTTAATGAGGTATACATACTATTAGCTATTTTGTGGAGTATTGAACCCAGACACCATAGAGAGTAATTTTAAACTTTCTATAGCCTCTAGTTTTTCTTTTAGTAATTCTTCTTCATCTTTATTATCTGTTTCAGTAACCAAGATGAGTAATTCTTCGTTCTGAGCAGGCATAACATCACATTCAATAATTTGAGATAATGCTCTAATAAGCTCGCTTTTTCTCCCTTCATGAGGGTATACTAAATAACTTTTTATCGGCATAGTTATAGATTTATTGATCTGTTGTAAATAATGTTGGTTTTATGGTGACCATAATCCACCCCCAATTATTGGTATTACCGTCTGTATTGTTTTTCAGAATTTCCATTCCATCTGAAGCAAATAAATGAGAATATCCTGCTTTAATATTTATGTCCCTTTGAAAATCGTATGAATACACAAGATCTACTTCTGTTCCTAATTGTTTAGATTCGTCTCCTGGCATATCTGCTGCTGCCATAAAATTGTGCACCCCTATGTTTATTGTAGATTTTGGCTTAAGTTTTATATTCGCTTTGGCATAAACATCAATTAATCCTACATTATTAATATGATTACCTACATAGAAATAATCCATTAATCCGTTAAACTTATGATTAGTCCCATATAGAGGCGTAAAGGCATTATTATCTCCGTCAATTGGAGTACCATCATCATTACCACTTTGCAACTCTCCACCAATTGATAGTTTCAGATTTTTTTCAATTTCATAGCTCCCTTCTAGACTTAAGAGGTATGCGTTTAAGTTATTATTACTAACATCGTTTCCGAATTGATAAAAAAGATTAGATACAAAACCCAATTTTTCTTTAGTATATATAAGATGTGTGCCTATTGTTTGACTATATCTGGTTTCATTATTTCCGTCATTATCAAGATCAATAAATTGTAATCCGTTGTTTATAAAGAGAATGCTACTAGAAAAATATTCCCAATCATGAAATAATCGAACATATTGAAGGCTTTTATATGTATTTGAGGTTGTTAAAATTGTTTCGGTCAAAGATTCACCATCCTGATTAAATGCAAAACCAAGATCCAACTTAAACTTTTCTTTATTGTACCTTATAAGTGCTGCATCATGACTTCTTGCTTGTTGTGCCCATGCAACACTACCCATAATTCGTTGATCATCATACAATATTTCTTGTCTACCCAATTTTAAGGAAATTGAAGAGTTAAAAAGAAGCTCTCCCCATGCTTGGTGGACACTAAACCCATTTTTATCTGCACTATTGAGTTGTGGTACATCCCCCCACACTCTTACATCTTGCATACTTAGATAAAAGTTAAGTTTTTCTTTTTTATAAGCTGCATTTAATCGTGTACGTTGAGAAACAAATGCTGCAGGATCTGCATCATTTGGGAAAAGTGTTTTAAAACCATGTCTATACTCAAACCTTGGCCTTACTTCTGCATCTATTTTTATTTGTGCTTGACCGCTTGAAATAAATGATATAAAGAAAACTAGTATGCATAATTTAACTTGTTTCATAGAAAACATATTATGAGTTGTTAACTACAAATTTTGCTCTATTAAATATGGTATACTATGACATTTATCAGTTTTTAAGTTATTATTGCTTCATGAATTTGTTGAATTTCACTTCAATCCAAATGCATAATATCGTATAAAAACCAAAACCGTATATATTCTTCTTACACTCTATAAAGATAGAGTGCATATTATCTTCTAAATGCTCTAATTTTTGGGGGTCTATTTTAGATTCTACACATTAACAACCAAAAATGCGCTATGTACCTAAAAAAATAATTACTAAGAAAAGAAATGGGTATCCTTAAGATACTGAATTATCATAAATAATAAAAATGGTATGAATTGTTTACGAATCAATAAAAGAACATTTCTTGATTTTTAAAACTTAAATAATCAAATAAATAGTTAATCTTTTTCAACAATACTCTTTATCACTCCGTTTATTGGAGTTACCTTAACTGTTTTATTACCTTGTTCTAGATAAAAGACATAAGAACTATTCTTACCAAGAATTTCTACTTTTTCGGCATCACCATCCATAAAAGTTAATTCATCTAAAAAAGTGATCTCTTGATTTTTAATTTTTTTTGCTACTCTATATCCACCACCTAATCCGGTACCAAGATAAAAACCTAATAATGCAACAGTAATAATCGTTAAGAACATTTTAAAAAGTACATTCTCTATTTCTTTTACATTTTTATCAGCACCTATTTTTATTAACTTCTTAAACCATTTTTTGTCTTTATGACTTGCAAGTAGTTTGGGCGCTAAAAAAATTAAAGCAATGATCAGAAAAAAAACACTTAAACTGATACTACTTGAAGCTAACTTTGATATTGGGCTTATCAAAATATCCATTATCGAAGAGTATTTTAATATATCAATTCCTATTTGATTATAAAAATATGATTCATTTAAAATCCCTAATACAACTAAGTAGATATAACCTATTGACAGCACTCCTTGACTTTGTTGAAACACCACATCTTTTTTCATAATCTCTATTGATACCTGTTCTGATTTTATTGTAGTTTCTAGGCTAATTACTTTGATTTCAATTATAAATCAAGTTGATAAAATATCAGAAATACGTAGTAATTCTTTGTTGATCGAGCGGCTTCCTTTCAAACCTTCTTCAAAGCTAGATACAGAAATTTCGTTATTCATAATTCCTACCATTACATTTCTCTCTCCGTCTAAGAGTAATTCGACTGCTTTAACACATAACCTACTAGCCAAAGTTCTATCAAAACATGTTGGGGAGCCTCCTCGTTGCATATGTCCTAGTACAGTTACTCTAACATCATAATTTGGTAAATTATCTGTTACATAATCTGCCAATTCATATACATTTTTCCCTATTTTATCACCTTCACTAACAACCACAATACTTGAAGATTTCCCCGAACGCTTACTTCGTTTTAATGATTCGAGTAGCCTATCCAATCCAAGATCTTCTTCGGGTATCAAAATTTCTTCGGCTCCGGCTCCTACACCACTATTTAAGGCAATAAATCCGGCATCTCTGCCCATTACCTCAACAAAAAATAATCGGTCATGAGAACTAGCTGTATCCCTTATTTTATCTATCGCTTCTACTACTGTATTTAGAGCTGTATCGTATCCTATTGTAAAATTAGTTCCTGAAATATCATTATCGATAGTACCAGGAACACCTATTACCGGAATATCAAATTCATCACTAAATATTTGCCCTCCACTAAAAGTTCCATCTCCACCAATTAAAACCATTGCGTCTACTCCTATTTCTTTAAGATTTTCGGCAGCTTTTTTTCTTCCTTCTACGGTTCTAAACTCTTTAGATCTTGCAGATTTTAATATGGTTCCACCTCTACTAATGATATTTCGAACACTTCTGGCGTTCATATCACAGTAATCTCCATCTATCATACCTTGGTATCCTCTATAAAAACCTACACACTTTACATTATAATAGGCACATGCCCTTACAACAGCACGTATTGCTGCATTCATTCCTGGAGCATCTCCTCCAGAGGTCATTACACCAATGGTTCTAATCCCTTTTGCCATCTTAATTATTTGATTAGGTATTGATCTTATTTTTTTGTTTTCTATTTTCTTTTTAAATAAAGATTCCGGTCAATACCGGAATTATAAAAAAACTTTAATTAACTACTGCAATTCTACGTAAATTATTCTTTCTTTTGGGTAAAGTTAATAAAATTTGGAGTATCTAATTTTGTAGTATCCTTAGGCTTTATAATAGAATCTTTTACCTTTTTATTTTTAAAAATTTTAGTCCAAAGTTCTTTAAAATTATCAAAATCTACAGAATACGAAAGTCCAACTCCTTGTTCATAACCTTGACTTCCTGCACCGACAAACTGAATATCACTTTCTCTATTAAAAATTTTCCCTCTTAAAGTACCATCTTCATTAAAAAGATATTGTATTTCTACATCTCCAACCACATTTGATTCATTAACTCCTCCGACAGGCACACCTACCTTACCATTAATTAAAATTCTATTACTAATCTGTGTAGCAAACGTTAAACCAAATTGATCTGCATCTTCTTGATCTAAGTTTTTAACACCTTGAACATAATTTAATCCTACTTGAAATTTATCATCTTCATCAGAGAATACATTATTAAAAATACTCGATGCTCGATCTGCTACCAAACCACCTGTAAAGGTATTTGCATCAAAAGTACTTCCACTATAAAATTGTCCTGATGACACTAGAGATAACGCCTGTAGCTCTTTATTTGATTGATCACTTAGTTTATAGTCGAGTTCACTTTTTACAACAGAGCTTAGGTTTGGAAATTCTATATTAAAGCTAACATCTGGCTGGATTAATTCGCCTCTTAAGTCTACAACTACTTGAACAGGTGTTTTACGATTTATTGAAGAATTTTCTAGTAAAATAGCAGGATTAGCCTCTGTTTTATATACTGCACTAAGATCTAAAACAGCTCGTGTTGGACTTCCATCCCAATTAATTGTTCCTCCATCTCTAACGGTAAATAACTTTTCTACGAAAGCTCCATATCTAAAATTATATGTTCCCTCGTATGCTACAAAATCTCCCCACATATTAAATTTTCCGTTGGTATTAATCTCTATCAATAATGTTCCTGCTCCCCTACCTTTTAACGAACTTCCCGTTTTCTTATCAATAACAATCTCTACTTCTGCATTATCATTTACATCCAAATCAAAATTCAATTCAAGCCCCTTAAGATCTTCTAGAATTACTTCTTTTCCTTCTAATCGTGCTCGCTTTTCATCTGGACTTAAAAAATGGATATAAGAATTATCTCCTATGGTTTCTATTTCATTTAAAGGAATTTTAAAAACGGTACCTTCTTCTGTGGTTGCACTTACATTTATTACTAATTCGTCAACAGCACCTTCTATAGACGCTTCTCCACTTATAAAACCTGTTCCATAATAGAGTGATTCTTCATCTTCCTCTGTATCTAAGACAAGTAATCTTTCTTCTGCCAATATATCTAACCCGAACTCCCATTTAGAAAAGTTTTTATGGGCAATAAAACCTTCTAGAACTCCTTCGGTATCATATTTTGTATCGGTAATATTTACTGCATCAAAATTAAAACTTTGTTTATCAAGAATAACTCTTGATCCATCTTCAAAACTTAAATCAACATTAAGATAAGGTATCATTAATCCAGTTTGATCAAGATTTAATACTCCATCAATTTGTGGATTCGTATAGCTTCCATTTATTTTAGCTTCTCCTGATACAAATCCCCTAATATTAGTTATAATATCACCGCCCAATGCACTAAACTCTGAAATACTAAAATTATCTAAATCAACATCTACATTGATGTATGGGTTTTCATCTGAGACATTAATAGCCCCAATAGCTGACAGTGTTTTTTGTTTACTATCATCTATTAATTGAGTATTAATCAAATACTCGGTAAGATCTTTATTTCCTGTTACATTAATTGCTAGCTCACCCATAAGAGTTTGATTAATGCTTAAATCTCTGATCTTGACATTAGAACTTGGTAAATAATTTCCTTTTTCTTGTAAAATTGATAACTCTCCATCTACTCTACCTAAAAAGTTTAAACTGTCAATTCTAGGAGTGATTTTATTTAAATCAACATTGGTAAAAGTGGCTTTTAAGTTTTTGTAATCACTACCTTCGGTAACTCCTTTTAACTTAATCTCTTCATCCAAATAGGTGAAAATTATTGATTGTATATCTATATTTTTAAAATCATTATCAAATATGATTTTATTATTAGATTTATTTTTTTCTTTATTGGCATACCATGTATGTCCTTTGTATGTGAAATCCGATTTTTTTATACCAACAACAGAATTGTTTTCTTCATTAATCGTATGGTAAAATTCTAAATTAAAATTATCTTCATTCTTAGCTCCTCCTTTGAATTCTGAGTGCATAAACAAAGTATCTTTTAACGTTACATTAATCAAACTAAACTCAGAAGCATTATAATACTTTGATTTTATACTATCTATTGCAATATAGGTATTGAATAAAGGGTTTTTATTATCAACTTGCACATCTACATTTTGCATAGAACTTTTAAACGTTTTAATCGAAGGAGACTTAAAAGTAAGTTTAAACTCTGACTCGTTACTTTCTACTTTTCCTCTGATAATAGTATTGGGCGCAAATTGAACCTGAGGAAAAAATACTTCAACAATTTTATTATAAATATTGAAATTAAACTCTACAAACTCATCATCGGTAATTTCTGTGGCTTCAAAATTAGTGTACAAACTCCCTATCGAATTTCGAAACAAGTCATATACATTTTCGAATCTAAACACTCCTTTTACATTACCATCTACAATATCTGGACTATTAATAGTTATAGTACGTATTTTTTCTTCATCAAACTTCGATGTAATATCAAAATCTTCAAAATAGAACTCTGTATCTTGATTTGTATATGATGTTTTTGCAAAAGAAATAGTACCAAACATATCATTTATCCCAGTTCCTTTCATTTTCATATACACATCGCCATTAAACACCGAAATACTATCCCTTGTAAATAGATTTAGTTTATTAAGGTCCATATGATCTACGTTAGCCACAAAATCATAATTATGTATTTTTTGTGATAAATCGGCTACCCCGTTAAAGTTTAACTCTACATTAGGGTCTTTAGAAGTTAAGTTTCCATCAAAAACTCGATCTTTAAGATTCCCTTGAGCTTTTAGATTAGTATAAGAATAGTTATTAAACTCTAATTTCCTAATATCTCCTTCTATTTTGGTATCCAAACTCTCTAATGTAAAACCACTACCATCTACATGAATATCAAAGGTTGATGCTCCAAGAGATTCTCTAGCCAATAATCTTCCTATATTAAAATTTTGAGATATGATATTTCCATTATAAGTAGCCTTTGTCATGTCATTTAGGTTTTCTAATAAGACAAAAGCACTTACTTTACCTAATTGAGAAAACAAATCCATATCTACATCGACTGCTTTGGTATTTACCATTGCATTTCCTTTTGCTCGAACGTTTCCAAAACGTTGTAGTTCTACTGGTAACGATTTACCTAGTATGTTAGGTAATAAGTTTACAAGGTCATAATAATTACTTGTTAGGTTTTCGAAATCTCCTTCTAATTCGAATTTTGAAGCATCCCCAACCGCATTTTTTATTCTCATATCTCCCTTGACAATAGATCTATCAAGTCCTGAAATATTTGCATTAATAACTTTAAAATCGTTTAAGTTACCCTGCACAAATGTATTTTTCATTCTAAACACTTCATTTTTTCCAAATTCAGCGTAAAACGGAATTAAATCATTTGTGGAGATGGAAGCTTTTTCAAAATCAGCATTGATAGTAACTTTATTTTCAAAATCATTTAATCCATCAACATCATAAGAAAATAGAATCTCACCTTTAATATTTGAGTCCTTTGTTTGAATAAGTAATTCTTGAAAACTCATTGAAAGAGGCGTCATAGAAAAACAAGTCTGTAATTTTGAAATTACCAATCCTCTAAAATCTTTAAAGGATAAATCATCTATATTTATATAAATATCATTTCCATCTAAGACAAAACTTTCTGCTTCTAAAGCGATATCATAATAGTCTACCGCTTTTGGTGTGTTCAAGTTTTCATTTGTAAAGCGATATTTGCTTCTAATCAGATTAATTTTTTCTGTTGTTAGAACAAACTTTTCTTTAGAAGGTTCGCTGCTACTTCCAAACTTTCTAATAAATGTCATTAAATTATCACTATCCTCACCTTTATAAATCTTCATATTAAAGGTAAGATCTTCTATACCAACTTGCCCTAGTTTGGGTTTACCTTTATAGACTTCTTTTATATTAAGGATTGAAGTTTCTATGTCTCCAGCATATATCAAAGTATCTTGATGATGATCTTTTATAAAAACTTCTTTAAGGTTTACATTTCCTGCATAGGTTAACCCTATTCTATTAATATCTATATCGACATCGTATGATTTCTTGAGGTGATTTGTAACTTTTTTGGCTACAAAAGTTTGAACAGTTGGTATAGAAAATAGGATCACTATTGCGATAAATAATGATAAAAGAACAAGTAAAGTCCTTAACAATATTTTCCAAAATTTTCTGATACGCTTTATTGTTTTAACTTTGTTGACAATATTAACAATTTCTATGCCTTTTTCCTCATAATGGATCCACAAAAAACTTACATTCTTGGAATTGAATCTTCTTGCGATGATACCTCTGCTGCTATATTATATAATGGACAAGTTTTATCAAACGTTGTTGCATCGCAAAAAATACATGAATTATATGGTGGAGTTGTTCCCGAACTTGCTTCTAGAGCCCATCAACAAAATATAGTTCCTGTAATTGATCAAGCCATTAAACAAGCAAATATTACCAAAGAAGACCTTAGCGCTATTGCCTTTACCAAAGGTCCTGGATTAATGGGATCTCTTCTGGTAGGAACTTCTTTTGCAAAATCTCTTTCTCTTGGATTGGATATACCACTAATTGAAGTGAATCATATGCAAGCTCATATTCTTGCTCATTTTATAGAAGAAGATGGATATGAAACTCCAGAATTTCCATTTTTGGCAATGACTATAAGTGGTGGACACACTCAAATTGTAAAGGTTAATGATTATTTTGATATGGAAGTTATTGGAGAAACCATTGATGATGCAGTTGGCGAGGCTTTTGACAAAAGTGCAAAAATATTTGGATTAACATATCCAGGAGGGCCTTTGATTGATAAATATGCTCAACTTGGTAATCCAAAAGCATTTTCATTTCCTAAACCAAAAGTTGGTGATCTTAATTTTAGTTTTAGTGGTCTTAAAACTTCGGTTCTTTACTTTACTCAAAAAATGACAAAGGAAGACCCAGATTTTGTCGATAAAAACATTAATGATATATGTGCGTCATTGCAGTATACTATTATTAATATCCTTATGGATAAATTGAAAAAAGCATCTAAAGAGACTGGAATTAAAAGTATTGCAATTGGCGGAGGTGTTTCTGCTAATTCTGGTATTCGAAAAGCTCTAAAAGAAGGAGCATATAAATATGGTTGGAAAACTTTTATCCCAAAATTTGAATACACTACAGATAATGCCGCTATGATCGGTATCGTTGGATATCTTAAATACTTAAAAGAAGATTTTACAGATATGAATGTCGTTGCTCAGGCGCGTATGAAAATTTAATTCAAAAAATTAGCACGTACCAACAAAACATGATCTCATTCGATCAAAATAATCTTGAATAAAAAATGCAGTTATTTTACAATCCGACATTGACCGAATCAAATAAAGAAATAATTTTCTCAAGAGAAGAAAGTAAACATATTGCCAAAGTATTAAGAAAAAAAGAAGGGGATTTGCTACATATTACAAATGGAGCTGGTTCATTATTCACTGCGATAATTACATTCTCTAATCAATCAAAATGCATTGCTATAGTTAAATCTAATTCACAACAACAAACAAAACCCTATAAACTGCACATGGTAGTAGCTCCTACCAAAATGAATGATAGATACGAGTGGTTTCTCGAAAAAGCGACAGAGATAGGTGTTGATGAAATTACACCAATTATATGTGATCATAGTGAGAGAAAAGTTATCAAAATGGAGCGATTCGAACGCATTTTACAAAGTGCCATGAAACAATCTTTGCAAGGGTATCTTCCTAAATTGAACCCAGCCATATCTTTATCTGACTTTTTGAATCAAAAAAATGATGATCAACTACTCATAGCTCACTGTGAAGAAACAAAAAAACAGTCTTTAAAAGAAATACTTAAAACACAATCAAATGTGACTATTCTTATCGGACCTGAAGGTGATTTTTCTTCAAAAGAAATAGAATTAGCCATATCATCAGGTTATATACCGGTTACCTTAGGAAATACTCGTTTACGAACAGAAACTGCTGCTATTGCCGCTGTGCATAGTGTTGCATTTATGAACACATAAAAAAGGACTATTTTAAAAATATTCAAAACAGTCCTTATCTTTAATTGTAATTATTCTTATTTTCTACTTCTTAATAAATTTAAGCATTTTAACCTCTCCTTTTGCATCTTCTAATTGTAGAATATACATCCCAGGTTTAAGATCTTTTGTAGACACTTCTATCTTACTTTTCTCTTGCACGTTGATATTTTTTATAGTTGTGTTGCCATAAATATCTAAGATTTTAATTCGATTCATTTTAGTCATTTTCTCTAGTTGTAATGTAAGTAAATTGTTTACCGGATTAGGATACATATGAATTGTCTTATCATCTATTTGAGATTGTTCTTTAGGTTGATTTCCTATAAAACCAATACATCGATCTTGTTTATATTCTACTCTGACTTGCTTATGTTGTATTCTCTCATACTCATCAACAAAAACTTGTTGAGCACTTTTATAAACACAAGGTTCATGTTTCTCTACCTTAAGATCAATTTCTTTTTCGCATATTGTTCCCGTTTTACCAGTATCTGTCGTTTCGACTAGATATAGTTCTGTTGCTCCTGCTCCCAAAGAAGTGGTATAGCCTGTAAACGCATATCCTCCATTAAAATCATCAGTAACCATCTCATACCCTATCTCACTTCCATTATCTCCATAGTTTCGAGCCCATTGCAAGTTTCCGCCTCCATCTGTTTGAAATAATAGTGCTTTATTTGAGGAATATGTATCTAATCCAACTATTGTATAAGTTGAAGCTCCAAAAGAGTTGACTCTTTCTTCTAAACCATATCCAAACTCTCTCTTATCCGTGCCGTAAGTTTTCATTCCTAAAAAATTACCATTGGCTCCCATGTATAAAAGAAAAGCATCAAAAGAGTTGTTTATTCCAAAGGTGTTTGTATACCCAGTAAGTACATAATTACCTTGTTGATTTTGTTTTACACAAGTGGCGGCATTACGATAAGACATTGTAGGATCTAACTGATTTTTGCTTCCTAATATCCTATTCCACTCCATGTTTAAATTAGGCTTTAACTTTACTACAAAAATATCTGTAGGAGCATTTGCTTGAGTTGGACTAAGACCACACCAGTAATTTGTGGTTGACCCCGATAATATATATCCTCCATCTTTTGTTTGCTCTATCCACATTCCTCTTTGATCACCCTTTCCTCCAATTACAGTAGCGCGTACCAAATTACCTAAATGATCAGTCTGAACGACATAGACATTACTTCCTGGAAAAAATTGAGAATAACTTCTGGTTTCACCAACAAAAATATATCCTGGTTTTCCATTTTGATCTTTAATACTCTGTACACAATGTGCTACATCATATTGTTTACCTCCATATACGTTAGAAAAAACGGTAGCTCCGTTAACATCTACCCCTACAAGATAAGCGTCACCCGTACCAAACCCATAACTATTGATAATACCGGCTGCCACATAAGAGACCTTATCTTTAAAGCTTGAATTAATGTGTTGTCTTACCGAATTAAAATACTCAAAATTGTCTCCTCCATATACACGTGACCATATTTGATTACCGTTAAGATCTGTTTTTACTAAAGTCGCATCAAGACCACCTATATATCCTTTTGAAGTATACCCCGCCATGATGTATCCTTTTTCTACTTGTTGTAGTTGATCAAGAGATCTTCCCATCTCTGATTTATCCGTCCCAAAAGAATGTTGAAATTGAGAAAAGCCTATGCTTATGATAAAGCAAAAAGCTATACTGCATACAATTGTTTTCATATTATTTATATTTAAATTGGTTAATTGATTTGCTTATTTTAAATATCGATGCACTATATGCCTCTTGGAGTTGGTTATTGATACCTTTTTATGTAACTTTAAATAGTTTCATAAAACCATTTCATTTTTAACATAGATAACAACAACATAAACCGGCCTACAAAAATACAAAACAACACTCTGTATATCAAAAGGTTACACCCCATAATTACTAGGGAAAAAACCCCTTTTTAATTCTTAACCTGATTTTACATTTAATAACAACAAAGCGTTAGATAATTATTCGCAAATCAATATATTTATCCTCTAACACATTAAGTATGCTTTCAGTAGTCAAAAAAGGGTTATTAATAGTAGTATTATCTGTTTCATGTTCATCAAATAGTAATGATACTCCCAATAAAAATGAAGAAGACCCAAACGAAACACCAACGACTCCAATAGGTACTACGCAAAACACAATTAGTGGTTTTGAGTTTATTGATGAGTTTATCGTACCTAATCAAGAAATTAATTCTGTTGCTATTGGTGGTCTTTCTGGAATCGATTATTATAATGGAAAATGGTACATTATCTGCGATACCTCAAATCCACCTATTCGTTATTATGAAGCTGACATAGTGTATAATGAAACCGAATTTACCTCTGTCGATATTCATAATATGATAGAAATAAAAGATAACTCTGGCGGTAGTTTAGCTCAGGGGGTGGTAGATCCAGAAGCAATACGCTTAGACCCCATAACAAATACAATCTTATATACAAGTGAAGGATCTATAAGTAATGGAATAGACCCGGCATTAATAGAAATTTCTCTAGAAGGAAAAGAAATTAGAAAATACACACTCTCAGACAATTTTAAAGCGAATACCACAGATAAATCCTCTGGCCCGAGGCATAATGGTGTGTTAGAAGGGTTATCTCTTGATTATAATAGCAAAGGGTATTGGGTTTCTTTAGAACTTCCTTTAATAGAAGACGGGCCAGAACCTATCATAACAGATACACAATCACCGGTGCGTATTACTTATATTGATAAAACATCAAAAATGGCAGAACGTCAATTTGCCTATGAGCTTGATCCTGTTGCTCGTACTCCTGAACTAGGAACTAGTTTTGCTGTAAATGGATTGGTTGAGATTCTCGAATATGACACCAATAAGTTTCTCGCATTAGAAAGATCGTTTTCTTCTGGATATATAGATGGAGGAAATACTGTAAAGATTTACAAAGTCGATGCATCGAATGCAACCAATACACTTTCTATAGATACATTAACTGGTAATGATTATACACCAGCTACTAAGACTTTACTTTTTAATTTTGAAACAATTCGAGGGCAACTTACTAATAACACTGTAGATAATATCGAAGGTATCACTTTTGGTCCTACATTGAATGATGGCAGTAAAACTGTTGTTGTTATTTCTGATAATAACTTTAATTCTTTTTTTCCTCAGTATAATCAATTAATAGCTTTAAAAGTCATCCCTTAATACTGTGAACTAGAACTATTATTCTGGTTTTATTTTGTAAAGCAATATCTCCTCATCCTCATTTGGTAACTTGGTTGTCCCTAGACATTTTAATCCTAATTTTTCTAACAATTTTTGAGAGGAAAAATTTTCTTTTGATGTAATCGCATTTATTTCGGTTATACCAAACTCTTCGAATGCCGCATTTTTCAATTTTGTCGCAGACTCAAAGGCATAACCATTACCCTCATATTTAGGAAGGAGCCCAAACCCTATATCAATTCCTTCAACACCTTCTCTATCATAAAGACCACAAACACCTAATTTTTCATTATCAGATTTCCTTGTGATTGTATAACTTGAATATCCATGATTTTTTAATTGCGGAATCATCTTATCCTGAATATACTTTTTCGCTTCGCCAATAGATTTAAGATTTCTATCCCCAACATATTTTATAAATTTTGGAGAATTCATCATTTCGTAAATCAACTCTGCATCTTGCTCTTTTGTTGGTGTGATAAAAAGTCTTTCTGTTTCAAATTCTTTATATACATTCATACCAAATTCTTTTTAGTTATATACAATCAATTTATTCATACATCTTAATTATCTCACCTCTGCCTTTTCCCTCGACACTTCTTACATAAGCATTAACAGCTTTATCCATGGATACAGGGTTATGACCAGGGAAATAATCTTTATATTTTTCGTAGGCATCGTCGACTACTCCTAACGAAACCACATTAACTCTAATTTCATTTTCAATTTCTAAATTCACCGCTTTTACAAAGCTATGAATTCCTCCGTTGACCATAGCAGCACTCGTTGTTTTTATTACCGGGTCATCTGCTAATATACCTGTCGAAAGCGTAATAGAACCTTTTGTATTTAAATAGTCTTTACCAATTCTCACCAAATTAACCTGTCCCATTAATTTACTTTTTAGACCGATATAGTAATCTTCTTCTGTCAACTCATTAAAATCCGCCCATTTTGCTTCTCCTGCAATACAAAGAATTGCATCTAATTTGCCCAATTGCTTGAACATAGAAGTTATAGAATCACTACTTGCAATATCAACAATAACATCTCCCTTACTACGACCTGCCACAATAACATCATGCTTTTTTTTCAAATGTGCTACGACTTTATTTCCTATAGTACCATTACCTCCTATTACTACTATTTTCATCTATTTAATTTTAATGGATGTAATTACCCGTTTAATTTATAAATCTAATGATATAAAGCGACTATATACTTTAGTCGTTTTATTTTTTAAATACTACAATTCTATAATCAGTTTTTGATGTATGACCACTTTTTTCATCCTTATAAGTATAAACAAATTTTTCATCTAACAAGGATTCTATCGATTGGTTAGCGTTGACCGCATTATATAAAATCTCAATCTTTTTTACCATATCTTGAATACAAAATACCAACAAACACCCATTTTTAACGTTTGCCACTATTTTCTGAATGAATTTTGTTTCCTTTTCTTTATCATTCTTTAAAAAATGAAACATACTATCTAACAATACAAAATCAAAATTTGCAAAATCTGCAAACTCATAAATATCATTTACAATTCCCTTAATTTGTATAGCATCAGTTTTGGCTATTTGAATCATTTGTTCAATCCCAACTTTTGAATTGTCAATTCCAGTCACATCAAAACCTAATCTAGCTAATGCTATTGCATCTCTACCTTGACCGCAACCCAAATCTAATACTTTTCCTTTTTGGGGATACTTTTTAAAAAAGTTAATGAGCTCTTTTGATGGCGCTCCAAACAAGTTTTCAGTTTGATAATATGTATCATATTTAACTTTCATGCTATACCTTCAAATTATTAATTCTAGAGATTATAATTTTTATTTATCTGACCACACGGCAAGTTCATTTCCAGATGGATCCATAAAATGAAACCTTCGCCCTCCAGGAAACGAAAAAATATCTTTTGAAATTTTCCCACTTGATTGAATGATTTTATTTTTAATAGTCTCTAAACTGCTATGATACAAAACAACCAATGCTCCATTTATTATTTCTACCTCTGCCATTTCAAAACCTCCTTCAAGTCCGCTTTCAGAAAATGCAGTATAAGTAGGGCCATAATCTGTAAATACCCAACCAAAAACACCTGTGTAGAATTTCTTAATTTCTATAAGATCTTTCGCTTTAAACTCTACATAATTAATGTGATTATCCTTGCTTATCATCTGTAAATAAAACTACACTTTATTCTTTATATCAATTCTTTGGAAAAATAAATTCTTCTATGCCCGCTTGGAAAGTTAGCAATTTCACCAATTGGTTTATAGCCATTTTTAAGATAAAATTTTTCAGCTTGAAAATCAAATGTATCTAGCATCGATACTGTTGCTTTTTTTTCTTTTGCAATGGACTCAACATGTTTTAAAAGCTTTGTTCCCAAACCCATTTTTCTATAATTTTCGTTCACCCAAAGGATTTTAATTTCGAGTCCATTCCAATATCCTATTCCGGATAAAACCCCTCCTATTGGTTCTCCTTCTATATTTTTTGCAACAAATTCTAAAGGTGTCCATAAATCCGCCAAGGCCGGAACTTTACTTAAATTATATGTGTTAATACCATCTACAATTTTTGTGACATCTTCTTTCTTACACTCTTCAATACTAATTTCTTCTATCATTTATTATCTTTTAAAAAAATAATTAAATCTTCTTTTTATAGACCTTTATAGATTCACCAAAAACATTATATCCTTCAGAAAAATACTTCCAATCTTTCTTCTCATAAAACCCTTCTAAATCTGAACTCAAATATAAACTATCAAAACCTTTTATTTTTGCCTGATCAAGTCCGTGGTTTAAAAGTTGTCCCGCCAAGTTTTGTTTTCTTTCTTCTTCATTACCATATAAACAAGCAAACCAAGGCATTAAATCTTGACGGCTTATAATATCATTGGTAAGTAATGCATAGGAACCAATTATCTTATCATTTTTTAATCCAATATAAAATTTAGGAAGTATTTTATTATTATCTAAAGAGTTAACGATACAATCTTTATAAAACTTAAAATTAGACTCATTACCCCAACAATCCCAAAAATAGGTTACTGCCTCATTAAGTAATTCTTTCTTTTCCGAAAGTTCATATATTTCCATTCTGCTATTTATTTATTGATGTATTATATAATTTCAACGTACCTTATTCATCATTTTTTCAGACAAATTTTCCAAGAATTTTTCATTCGTACCACAACATCCTCCTACTATTTTTAAATTAAAATCATCATGTAAAAAAGCTATTTCATTAATCATAGTTTCGAAATCATCTTGTTGCAAAACATTACAATTATTAAGTTCTTCTGGACTAAGAATTGAAGCATTTGCCTGTATTCCTTTAAATCTTTTTATAGACTTACTATTTTTATTTTTAGCATTATTTAATGCTTCTATCAAGTTGGATGGGTGAATACAATTCGTCATAAAACAAATTGGTTTTACAGAAACATGATTATCTACAATTTTTATTGCCTCAGATAAAACTGTACCATCCATTAGGCAGCCATCTTTTCTTATCATAAAACTAATAATATAAGGAATACCCGTTTCTGCCATTGCTCTTGCCATCCCAACAGCTTCATTTATTTCTGGCATTATGCCCGCAAATAAAAAATCTATTTTTTGTTTTTGAAATTGAACCGTTTGTTTACTGTGAAAGTTATATGCGCTATGCATATCCATTTTTTTTTCTCCACTATAAGCATCACCTTTACACCCTAATAATCCACCTATCAAGATATTTTGTGATTTGCCATTATAGCGTTCTCTAATTGTATTTAAATAAGAACATGCATCAGGAATTATTGGCTTATTCCTAAATTTTGAATCTTTAACCGACTCATAATTGACCCTACGGGTTGGCGTCATAATCATAATAGGTAAATTATGTTTATTCGCAATCTCTATATACTGACTATAAAGCTTTTCTAAAATCTTGGGCTTATTATATATTAAACCAGCATGATTAACTGGATCATCGAGCCGAATATTAAATTCTGTTTTTAGTCTCTCTACTAAAGCTCCTTCAGTGAGTATGCAAGAAGATTCGTTAAATATCCTTTCAAATGATTCCATAGACAACTATGTTTACTAATTGATATAATCTTATGTTATCAACTGTCCTAATTTAGATAATTAAATCAAAAGCTCATATTTTTATATATAAATATTGTGATTCAATTTTTCATCACCTTTATATCAATTATAAACAAGATTTTCAGATTAATGGTTTGCTTTTAAGGCCTTATTCGATCATCCAGAAAAAACGCTCTTTAGTATTTGATGTTGCTCCTATTTTTTGATAAAAGGATATTGCTTTAGTGTTAAATTTTGGTGTATGCCACTGAACACATTTACAAGCTTCGAATTTTGCATGTTTTTTTATTTCTTCCATCATTTTCACACCTAATCCTTTCCTTCGAACTTCTTCTCTCACAAATAGGCAATCTAAATAAAGATAAAAATCTGCATCCCATGTTGAGAATTGCTTCATAAATGTTGCATATCCAACAATTTCCTCATTTTCTTCTATAATTAAACATTTTAAGGTAGGGTGAGTATTAAAAAGGTGTTTAATCAAGAGTTTTTCTTTGTTTTTCGAATCAAACGCTGCCTTTTCAAAAGCAGCGTGTAATTCACATAATTTTATAATTTCACTTATGTCGGTTTTTTTTGCATATCTAATACTCATATGTTAAGTTTTAGCAAGCACATTGAAAAACGGCTCCTTTTGATGGCTTAGTACCTTCTGTCGCATATCCATCAAATTTCCACCATTCGATTCCCCCTATTAACTCTTTTACCTTAAACCCCAGTTTTGTTAACTTTAAAGCTCCTTTTGTCGATGCATTGCACCCGATACCATCACAGTAACAAACATAAATTTTGGTTTTATCCAAATGCTTGGTACTTTCTAAGGTTATTTCTCGATGAGGTAGATTCATAGCAGTGGGAATGTGCTCCTTATCAAATCCAAACTTTTGTCTAGCATCTACTGCAATGTAATTTGTACTATGTTCAAAAGCTTCATATAAATCTGATGGATCCATCTCAAAAGTTAGTTTGTTTTCGTAGTACTTTATTTGATCTTTCATTGTTTTGTTTTTAAAAATTCATAATGGGTTTCATAAAATTGCGTTCATAACTTAATATGCATTTATGTAGTTTTGCATAGTCATAAGCTTTTTGACAATCTAAATCAGATACACTTATTGACCTATAGTTTTCGTATGATGATAGTGATGTAAAACTGAAAAGAGCAACCGCTATATTATTTGCTCCTTCATTAGGTAAAAAATACCCATGATGTACTCCTCCATACTTTTGTACTAAAGGAATCCACAATCTTGCATAGTTTTCAAACTCTTCAAGTTTATATGGATCAATACTATATTTTAAGTAACACGTTATCATTTTTCTAGTTTTTGTTTCTCCCAAAATTATAGCTATCACTTATTATTGTTTAAAAAACTGATTGAATGATTTTTGAATATAGCTGAAAAGTTTTCAGATACTTCTTAAAGGGTATTATTGTAACTTTGAACTTATGGAGATTAAATATTTTCGGTTAATTAAAACTATAGCTCAAGAAGGTAGTATAGCCAACTCATCGGGCAAACTTTTTCTAACTCAATCTGCTTTAAGCCACCAATTAAAAGAACTTGAAGATCAATTAGGCTTTAAAGTATTTCATAGATCCAGAAATAGATGGAAACTAACTGATGAAGGGGAAGAACTAAATAGATTAGGTCATACTATCCTTGCTAGTATAGAAAAAGGGTTTGAGAATATAAAGCACATTCAAGCTGGTTCGACTGGTAATATCAAGGTGAGTACAGAATGCTATTCTTTTTATCAGGGATTACCGGGGTTTATTCAAAAAATGGGAATGTTATATCCCGATATTAATGTTGATTTAATTCTAGAAGCTACACATCAACCTATACAAAAAATATTATCTAACGAAATAGACATAGCTATTGTAACGGCTAAACCTGAACATGAATTATTATCTTCTGTAGAAATATTTAATGACGAAATCTATGTTATTATGCATAAAGAAAATGAGTTAAGTCAACGAGAGTTTATCGATGCGAGCTGTTTTTCTAAGACTCATTTAATTATTCACTCCTTTCCTATAGAAACTGTATCGGTTTATGAACATTTTTTAAAGCCAAATAAAGTTATGCCTCCTAAACTTTCTGCAGTTCCTTTAACAGAAGTAGCTCTAGAAATGATTAATGCTAATTTAGGAATCATGTGTATGCCCAAATGGGCATTAAAATCATTTAAGCTAAATAATGACTTGGTATTTAAAAGAATAGGACAAAATGGTTTAAAAAGAAGTCACTTTCTAGTGGTTCGTAGCTCTGATCGAACCAAAAAATATATTACAGACTTTATTTCAAGTTTTGAAGAGGAATTCTCTATTATATAATTATTAAAAAAATTAGTACAAAGATATTTCTAATATCTTTGTACTAATCGTTATCTTTTCTAGTTTAAATTCGGCTGTGGTGTTAACCTTAAATAAGGTTTAACTTCTGTATGTCCTTTTGGAAATATACCAGGGATATCCTCTGTAGCAATTGCTGGAACAACCACACAGTCATCACCATTTTCCCAGTTTGCTGGTGTTGCTACTTTATGATATGTTGTTAACTGTAAAGAATCTATTACTCTTAACAATTCATCAAAATTTCTACCTGTAGATGCTGGGTAAGTTATAATTAACTTTACCTTTTTATCTGCCCCAATAACAAAAACAGATCTTACTGTTAATTTGCTATCTGCATTAGGGTGAATCATATCATACAATGTAGATACTTTTCTATCCTCATCTGCTATTATCGGAAAGTTAACAGTAGTTTTTTGGGTCTCGTTAATATCCTTAATCCACCCATTATGTGATTCTAATCCATCAACACTTAAAGCTACTACTTTAACGTTTCTTTTATCAAATTCTGCTTTGTATTTCGCTACAGTTCCTAACTCAGTTGTACAAACTGGAGTATAATCGGCAGGATGCGAAAATAAAATTCCCCAGTCCTCGCCTAGCCAATCATGAAAATTAATTTCACCCTCTGTTGATTGTGCTGTAAAATTTGGTGCTTCATCACCTAATCTAATTGTGCTCATTTTGTGGTTTTAAATTATTAGTATTCTTTAATTAGTTGTTTTTTTTATACTATCCTTACTTGATCACTACTGTATTAATAATACTTTGATATATACAGGAACTTTTAAATTTCTTTATAGTTTACTATAATATTGATAATAAGGTATGCTAGTATTTTCTACGCTAAAGGTAATTAATATTCTCATTCTGTTATTAGCGTGACAAACAAAAGATCAAAACATACTGTTAAAAAAATCACAGTAACCTACATTAAAACAAATTGCTATGATTTCTAAATTATTTATGATCTATTTATGCCACATGAGTAAATATTTTATTTACAATTTTCCAGTTTTCATCTATTTTCACCAAAGATAAATAGTCATAATAATTATAACCCAACATGGGTACATGCAGTTTAACCATGGCAATTGCCCCTATTATATCGACACCCATAATTTTCATTTTAAATGTTTCATTTAACTCTTTGGGACTTTCCCTATTTTTAACTCCTTCGAAATAATCTTTTGTGCTTTTTAGATATTCGATATTTTTAATGTCACCGTAGATAAATGTATTTTCATGAAAACACGATTCTAGTTTTGTTACATTTCCATAAAACATCCCTTCAAAATAATTATGGATCAAATCTTCGATCTCTTTTACATTTTCTCTAAACATAATTTTTCGTTTATATAGCATGCCCTACAGTATGACCACCAGCAATATTAATTGTTTCTCCTGTTACAAAATTGGCTGTAGCTAGATAATATACGGCTTCTGCAATTTCGTTAACTTCTCCTATTCTATTTAACAGATGTAATCCTGCTAAACTATCTGCATTCTCAATTCCTAGTTTTTTTTGTAATGGACTTCTTATTATTCCGGCGGCCACTGTATTAATTCTAATATTATGTTTACCAAACTCTGCTGCCAATTGTCTTGTTAGAGAATGTATAGCCCCTTTACTCGTTATTGGAGCGCTTGCAGGAAACCCATCAATGGCATGTTCTACCAAAACGGTTCCAATATTTATTATAGAGCCACTTTTTTGCTTTAACATTTGGGGCATTACCGCTTGCGAAGTAAAATATGTTCCTTTTAGATTTATATTTAGATAATAATCCAAATCCTTTTCCTCTACATCAAGAAATGGTTTTGAAGAAAACACTCCTGCATTGTTAATTAAAACATCGATAGCATTAAACTTTTCTATTGCCAAATTGGCTAGTTTTATTCTTGTCTGGTTTTTACTAATATCACCTACCAGATAAACGGCATTAGATGGCGAACCTAGCTCTTCATAAGCCATTTCAAGGTTTTCTTGGTTTGAAGAGTTCATAACAACATTACTTCCTCGAGCAATAAAATGCTTTGCAATTTCTTTACCAATCCCTGTCGATGCTCCTGTAATAATAACGGTTTTATTCTTCATCTTTCTCGTTTTTTGTTTCTAAATACTGTGTACTATTTACTCCCCAATTTTCTATTGGTATTTCTTCAATAACAACATGGGTGGTCTTAGGGTTTTTCTGAAGTACATCCACTACTAATTTTGTAGCTCCTTCTATTAATTGACGTTTTTGCTCTCTTGTTACTTTATCATCTGTAACCTTAATATTAATGTATGGCATAATTTTAAAATTAAATTAATTGTCATACAAAGGTGTACCTAAATGGAAAGGTTTTAAAGGAGCTTTATCACACTTTTAATGTGATCTAAGTCACACAAATAATACTTGTTCTGATTTGAATTTGTTTATAAAAAAGAAAAGTTCAGTACAACACTTGTACTAAGCCTAGTTGAATTATAGCTATAGTTAATTTTTATTTTGAAATATCGAGTAAAAAGATGTAGCTCTATTTGGTAAATTCAAGTAGGAAATGGTATAAATACTATAGATATGGTCTGACTATGACTTTAGTCTACTTAACGTTTCTCTAGAAACACCTAAATACGCTGCTATCATTTTTTTAGGAACACGTTGAAAGAGCTTTGGATATTGCTCTAAAAGTAAATCATATCGTTCTTTTGAAGAGTTTTTTAGTAAGGATAAGATTCTATTTTGAAGAGCTATTCTACCCAATTTACTTTTTTTTGCCCAAAATCGCTCCATTTTATGCATTTGCGCTGTTAACTTTTCTCGATTTGCAAAGGAGATATATAATAGCTCACAATCCTCTATACAATCTATAAAAGTTTTGGATTCTGTTTGTTTAACAAATGATTCATAATCTGTTATCCACCAATTCTCCATCCCAAATTGAAGTATATGCTCTTTTCCATTATCATCTATAAAATAGCTTTTTAGACATCCTTTGACCACCCAATATTCTTTGTTTACTATTTCTCCTTCTTGAACAATATATTGATGTTTACGCTTCTTTACTTCTTCAAAATGACTCAATACAAAATCAAATTCTTCATCTGTTAGTGCAATTACTTCTTCTATATGTTGTCTTAAAGGATGTTTCATTTATATTCTCCACTAGTTTTTCTAGGTTTTTCTTTTAAAGTTTCTAGATCGAAATTACAACTCTCTTGAAAATTGATTTAAGTTAGTATACCAAATGAGTATCCTTTACTTATTGTATTAACAAACGACTAATTTATTACAAAAACAAAGGATACCCACTTAAAAAATCAATTTTATTCTATACTCATATTGCAATAGTACATGCAGTTTCATTGGGTAGATAATGTAGTTCGATACATACATATCCCATCCTGTTAATTAATAAATTCTCAATATATACACGGGCATCATAGTCACATATGATTCTCAAAATATTATCATCATCGTCAAAATCAAAATTCCAAAAACCATTCCCAATTACCTTGTTTAATTCAGTTTTAAATTCGTTGGTAATACATTCATTTTTCACAGATGTTTTATATAAGAAAAAGAATCTTTTTGTTGTTTTGTTCATTACTTTTTCTCTTTAAATCGATACTTAACACCTAGCGTGATATATGGTTTTAACTCAGAATTAAATTCATATATCGTATTGTCGTTAGCATCCCAAAGCTCATATTGATCATAAACCGAATACACCCCTTTAAGCATCATTCCCCAATTATTAGATAACCAATAATTATATTCTACTCCAGCAGAAACTCTTGTAGACACAGCTCTTTTTACTTTATTTATAGTATCGCCACTACTGTAAAAAGGAACACTAATGTTTGCCGAAAAATCATTTAGGTCTCCTAAAATTCTTAAAGAGTGCTTATTTGTGAAATCATACTGTACATAAGTATTAGGCATTCCCAAAACAAATGATAATTTATCATTAACTCTAGCCATTAAATTTACAACCGGGTTTATTCTTGTTTCACCTGCCAAAGTGAGATAACCTACACCAAATGATACCGAAAAAAAGTTACTAGATTTACTTTTCTTAAACACCTTTTCTGCAAACAATATTCCATTTAAACGTAAATCATCAGCTTCTAAATTGCTTTTGAAATTTGACAAACTGTGAGGCATTGCCAAAGCATTAATAGTAAATTTTTCTGAAATTCGGTAACGCAAAAGAATACTCAGATTAAAGTTATAAAATGTTTCTATATGCTTAGAGAATTGAGAATTTTGATAATTAAAATGATGATAATCGGCACCTATTGTACTGTATAGCGTTACCTTGTTCGATCGTATTGGTGGAAGTCCTAATCTAACACTAGCGTATTTATAATCATACAATTCATCTTGTACCACTACAGGAGTGTAATTCATGTAGAAAACATTTCTATCCACAGAGAACACTTCTCCTTTAACCTGAGCACTAACGTTATAAAAAGTGAAAGTGAAAGAGAAAATGAATATTAATATTATACTGCTTTTATTCATAATTATAGTTTTATTCTTAAAACAAAGACTCATCAATTTTGCTACAAACATCTTCATGGTTGTAAATGGGTCATTCTATTATTTTATAAATGATATAAGTTTATCTATCTAAGTTCTATTTCTAAAGTTTCATGACTCGTTTTTAACTGAAACTTTGCATCATCAAACACAGGCATAAAATCAACGTTCGGATTATTGGAAACTCCGGTTTTTTCTTTAGGTATTCCAAAAAAGTTTGTATCTAATTTTCCATTAGAATTTTCATCATGATATACAGAAATAGCATACTCTCCATGTGGTAAGTTTGTAATTTGAAATTCATTCTTTCCATTCTGTAAATCAAAATGGAGTTTCTTAAAAGCAAATTCGTCTTTATTCGGAAAACCGTTACTTTTACAATAAACACCAACTTCTAAATAACCTTTATGGTTATTCAAGTTTTTTATTTTAATTGTAACATTTCCACTATCATTAGCAGAGATAAGGTGTACTAGTATGCCAAGGGCAAGAATTACATTTTTTAGAATCATAATTTTATGTTTTTATTCAACACAAAATTAGTTGGAAAGGAAATCGGTAAAATTGCCAAATGACAATAAATCTAGAGGATCTCTTTTCTAATTCTACTTAGAGAAGATGGGGTGATCCCTAGAAACAAAGAAAGGTCCTTAAGTGGTACCCTGTTTATAAGATCTGAACGCTTTTGAAGCATTAAATATCGTTCTTTGGCATTAAGTGATTGAAAGTCATGAATAGCATGTAATACACTTGTAAAAGCATTTTCCCAAACTAATCTCCCAAACCTTTCCCAAATAGGAAATCGATTGTACATTTCTTCCATCTTTTGATGGGTAATCGTATAGACAACAGTATCTTCTAAGGTTTTTATATATGACTCTGTTCTTCCTCTAGATTTCACTTTAAGAATATCTGTAATAAACTCATTCTCAAAAGCAAAATATCTAATGGCTCGAATATCATTTTTCATATCATAAATTATAAAACCTCCTGATGCGATGAAGTAATAATGAGATACTAATTGTCCTTTTTTAAGAACAAATTTATTTTTAGGAATTACTTTTTTTTCAAAACAAGAAAGAATAGTACTTAATTCTTTTTCTTCAATATTTATAATATTCTGAATATAATCTGATATACTATTCACTCTTTTTAATGTTTTTCAGTAATTCTAAAAAACAAAATAGAGTAGAGTTTAATGATTTTTATAGTATCATCAGTTAAAATTCTACTCTATCTTATTTCTCTATGGTTTTACAAAGAAATCTATTGTTGCCCCAGAAACTCTTCTAATGCTTCTTTATTCTTATTGTAAGATAATTTCCCAACAGCTAAGTGATATTTATGTTTATCAGATGTAAACTGATATGCCATTTTTGCAAACTCTAACCTAGGGCTATCCAAATTAAATTGTCCCATAAGTTCAACAACTTGAGCGGTATTTAAACATCCTTTTACCAATAAATATTCATTCGCCATAGGAATTGGTTTTCCTCCGCTATTTACTTCTAACTTCAAATCATTCTTTAATTCAGAAAACTCATTATAAGACAATGCGCAAGGTTCTTTTTCTGATTTTGGATTAGTCGAGGTATCTTTATCCTTTTTAGGCTTATCTGTTTTTTCAGTTTTTTCTTTATTTTTCTTATTTTCCTTGTAAGCAGAACTCTTTATTTTGATTGTTTCTATCTTAACATCTACTAGATTAAGCACTTGCAAAACCCCGGTCCAATCTATAGTATATTTAGAATCTTCTGGAGTAATATTAATTGCAAAAGTGTAAGATTTACCACTAAAAACAACATCGCCTTTTTTAACAATATCGGCCTTCCCTCCTGCTATAGCTATTTTTTTAAGATCAATTTTACCTAATCTTTTGTTTCCTCCATTATACGTACATTTTATCTCTGCAAAAACTCGATCACTATAAACATTGTATTCCATAACTTTAATACTAAAGTCTCCTATGGTTTGAGTTGCGCCAGATGCTAAAACTAGTTTATCTGCTGTAAGTGGTGTACCATTGCCTGTAGCATACTTTACACCATATAGTGTTAAATCTAATTGATCGGCATAAGCTTTTATAGGAGCTTTAATTCTAAAATCATTATAAATTGTTTTCTTTTCACCTGATTTTAAAACATATTGTTTTGAAAGAGTTTGCATTTCTCCTTCACCCTGAACCAAACTCGTTTTGGATCTATCGATTACCAAAACTCCATCTCCAATATTTTCTGCTTTATAATTAATAAAGTATTTGGAAGAAGTTGACTTTACTTTTTCAAAAGTAATTATTGTTTGATCGGTTCGAATAGCTTTGGGCACATAATACGTTACTTCTTGAGCAAACATATTATTTACTATAAACCAAATAGAAATTGTAATAAGTAGGTATTTTTTAAACATATAATTTTATTTAGGAATAGGGACAAATTTATTAAAATTTAACCAAACCCAATAAAAATATAACAAATTAACTTTCAGTCAATTAAAAACACAATTAATTTCTATAATACTTATAATTTCTGTATTTTTTTTCTAAATTATCTACCATTAAATATACTACGTTTCTTCTTAAATCTTAATACTTATTGCTCCGGTAGTTTTTAGCTTATCATCTTGAGTATAAGCTATCACAGAGAGTTCATCTTTTTCTAGCACCCAATTGGGTATTTGTAAGGTTACCTTACCCGAACCTTCAGATTTAAGTAAGCGCGTTGCAACTATATTTGTATTTGTAAGTGTTCTGCTTCTATTCTCTCCTCTCTGTACTTTTGTTATGCGTTCTGCAACAACCAAAACTAATGTAAGCTGCTTAAAATCCTTACCCTCAACATTATAATCTAGAGAAATCTCTGATGCTTTTTTTTCTATATTATCTAAAGAAATAGTGGTCAGACTTTTTGTTTTTTTATATTCATCTATTGCCTGTATAGCCTTACCCCGGTTGGATCCTGTAAAATGTATGTCTCCATTTACAACTAGCTGTGGGGTATATATAGAACGACTATTAAATTGTTGTGCATAATCTCGTTGGTAATCACTATAGGTCGATGAGCTAAAAGGATCTTTCCATCCCAATCTATTCCAATAATCTACATGATAAGATAACACGAATACATTCTTATCTTTATGCTCTGTCTTAATCTCATCAAGTAGTTCATCTGCTGCAGGGCAACTACTACATCCTTGTGAAGTGAACAACTCTAATACAATTGCCGATTCATTATTATTTTGCGCATGTACAAATGCAGAAAAAAATATTACTATTAGTAGTATAGGCTTCTTTATCATCTCTATAATTTTAGTACTTTTAGACTTTATTTTAGACGATCATAATGAATAAACTTACTGGTTTTCTCTTTATTTTTTTTATAGTATCCTCTGTTTATAGTCAAGACATTGCAGTTTTGCATTACAAGGGCGGTGGTGATTGGTATAGCAATCCTACAGCTTTACCTAATCTTATTGCTTTTTGTAATCAAAATATTCAAACAGCTATTAGTCCGAAGCCAAAAACAGTACAACCCGAAAGTGTTGACATATTTCAATACCCTTATATTCATATGACAGGTCATGGCAATGTATTTTTTTCAGATACAGATGCCGAAAACCTAAGGAATTATATGCTTAGTGGTGGTTTCTTACATATCGACGATAATTATGGTATGGAGCCCTATCTTAAAAAAGAATTGATCAAGGTTTTTCCCGATAAAGAACTTGTAGAACTACCTAACTCTCATCCAATATTTTCATCTAAGTATAATTTTCCTAAAGGACTACCAAAAATACATGAGCATGATGGTAAACGATCTCAAGCATTAGGTATTATACACGAAAATAGATTGGTATTACTTTTTACTTTTGAAAGTGATTTGGGAGATGGCTGGGAAAATTCTGAAGTGCATAATGATCCACAAGATGTACGTATCAAAGCACTACAAATGGGAGCGAATATTATTAAATACGCGTTTGAGAATTAATGTCTGAACAATTACACCATACGACAACACAATTTGTAAAAAATAAGTTTCCAATAACTCTAATTTGTGATCGAGTAAATTCTCCTGCCAATATTGGCAGTTTGTTTCGTATTGCAGATAGTTTTGGGATAGAACAAATTTATTTTTGTGGAGAAGGTATCGAAATTATTAGTAAGCGAATGCAACGTACGGCGAGAGCTACACATCAAATTGTACCTTATTATCAAAAAGAAAACCTTATCGATACTATAGATTCTTTAAAAAATAAAGGATACACTCTACTTGCCTTAGAAATTACAAGTACCAGTATCCCTGTCGAAAAATATAAACCTACTACAGATCAGAAAATAGCTCTTATTATTGGTGAGGAAAATTTTGGGGTATCAACAGATGCTTTAAAAAAAGTACAACAAAGTGTGCATATCAATATGTACGGAAACAATAGTAGTATGAATGTGGCCACTGCTACAGCAATAGCTTTATATGAAATCACAAAACAATTAAGTGTTCACCTTAAATAGAGGATATAAATATCTAATTAGCTAACTTAAAGGCTTTATCTTACTATATTTTAAGAGACCATAGATAGAAGAGTAACTTTTATTCTACATTTCTTTGGTTTTGAGACAATGAAACTTTGTAACTTTAAGCTTTTGAAATTTAAAAAACATGAATTCTAAGACAATTGCATATGGTATACTTAGAGCAATCGCTATTATTTCTGGTGTTCTAGGATTACTATGGTTTTTATACAAAATACAATCTATCCTTATTTATATAGCTTTTGCTGCGGTAATTTCACTTATGGGGAGACCGCTTGTTTTATTTCTTAAAAAAAAGCTGAAGTTTAAAAATACACTGGCTGTAGTTGTTACACTCATCATTACCCTTGCCACATTTTCAAGTATTTTTATGTTGTTTGTACCCATTATAAGCGAGCAAGGGCAATTACTTGGTGAAATTGATATTAATAAAGTAGGTGATGATTTTGATAGACTTAATCAAGAAGTGAGCAATTATTTTAATGTAGAAAAGCTAAACTTAGTCGAGTTAGTTAAACAGAGTGATCTTATGCAGTTTTTGGATCTAAAAATAATACCTGATCTAATTAACTCATTTTTGAGCGGTTTTGGAGCTGTTCTAATTGGTGCTTTTTCTGTACTATTTATTTCCTTCTTTTTGTTAAAAGACAGTCTTCTACTTGAAAACAGTTTACTTGTATTTGCCAAAAAGGAAGATGAGAATAAGTTTATGAGAGCTTTCTCTAAAATCAAAGATCTATTATCAAGATATTTTGTTGGCTTACTATTACAGGTATTTATATTATTTGTCCTCTATACCATCCTTTTATTAATATTTGGTGTTCATAATGCCATTGCAGTTGCTTTGATCGCTGCTATTTTTAATCTCATACCCTATGTAGGGCCATTAATTGGAGGTATTCTAGTTGTTATCTTAGCGACGACAAGTAATCTAGGTTTCGATTTTCAGACCATAATTTTACCAAAACTATCTTATATCCTGATTGGATATCTCGTTATACAGTTAATTGATAATTTCTTAAACCAGCCTTTAATTTTCGGGAATAGTGTAAAATCTCATCCTTTAGAAATATTTTTGGCTATACTCATCTTTGGGTCTTTATTTGGTATAGGTGGCCTTATTGTAGCTGTACCGTTTTATACAGCAATAAAGGTAATTGCCAAAGAATTTTTATCAGAGTATAAAATTGTAAAAACATTAACCAAGGATCTATAATCTTTTTTTAAACTTTAAGATTGAATTGAAGGTATCTAAACATTAGAATCTTTGATTCTTTTACATCTTCATACCTATTAAACTTTGTAACTTTGGTACGTTAAAACAGAATGTATTGTGAATGATCTAATTTTAGACAAAGAAGTTCAAAAATATATTATCGAGCAATCAAATAGTACCATAGATTTAAGTACTCTTATTTTGGCAGGAAGTCCTTTTAAGGGGATTAAAGTACAAGAGCTTGCACAACAGATACAAGGAAGGCGAAAAGCAAAAACAAAGCTTCCGACATGGTATGCAACAGATCACATTTTTTATCCCCCTACTCTTAATTTAGAACAAACTTCTTCAGAAAAAACTGCTTTATATAAAAGTAAATTAATTGCAGGAGATTCTTTAATTGATTTAACAGGAGGGTTTGGTATTGATGATTATTATTTTTCAAAACAGGTTAAAAAAGTAATTCATTGTGAGCTTAATATCGAATTAAGTAGGATAACTGCCTATAACACCAAAATACTCAAGCAAAACAACATAGAAACGGTTTCTGGAGATAGCTTAGAAACTTTAAAAAATTTAACCAACGTAGATTGGATTTACGCCGACCCATCTAGACGACATGATAGCAAAGGAAAAGTTTTTTTTCTTGAGGACTGTTTACCCAATATTCCAGATCACTTAGGATTACTTTTTAGTAAAAGTGATCAGGTCTTACTAAAGACATCTCCACTACTAGATCTGCATATTGGCATAAAAGCATTAAGTCATGTTAAAGACATACATATTGTAGCCGTGGATAACGATGTCAAAGAATTGGTTTGGGTTCTTGATCAGAACTATTCTGGAGATATTAAAATTACAACAGTTAACATTGGTAAAACTGGAAATCAAGAATTTTCTTTTTTACCAAAAAATGAAGCAGAACAGTTAGTAAACATGTCTTTACCACAAAAATATTTATATGAACCTAATGCTGCTATTTTAAAAAGCGGTGGATTTTTAAGCATTGCTAGTGCTTTTGATCTTAATAAACTTCATGTAAATTCTCACTTATACACTTCAAATAAATTGGTAGATTTTCCAGGAAGAAAATTCGAAATAATCTCTAGTCATCCATATCAAAAAAAGGAACTTTCAAAATTAGGAATTACCAAAGCAAACATTACTACCCGAAATTTCTCTGACAGTGTTTCTAACATTCGAAAAAAGTTCAAAATTAAAGATGGAGGGGATCAATACCTTTTCTTTACAACTGATCTTAACGGAAAAAAGAAAGTGCTTTTATGTAAAAAATGTACGTTATAAAAATTATTTAGTTTCCAACGAATTAGAATGATCCATAAACCCTTGTACATACTCTTGTAGTTCTTTGTCTACCACAGTATCAATCGTATTTATAATTACGCTTTTATCTTCTTTTATATTTTTATAATACCCTGCTATTTTTGGAGCATTTGATTGTATACTTAATCGTATCATTCGCAGCTCAATATTTGTAGGTTCTAATACTATTGCTTCATCAATCATTTTTTTTGCCTTATTAAAGTGCGATAATTTCTTGAAGGGATTCCAGGCAAAAGAAGCTTTTAGCGCCAATGCCGCGCCATGATACCCTTTATAGATAGCTCCTTCATTATTCAGAGCCTTTTTTGTTAACTCATAAAATCGTTCTGCATTCTCTTCTGATTGATTACATATTTTATAAGAATCTCTTATATCTTCAATAGGAATGATCGTAGTGTTAGTAAAAAATAGTGTAATTAAAATACAAATAACCTTCATCTAGATAATGATTTACTTAGCAAACGATATATTAAGTAATAAATTACTCTTTTTTCCATCATATACTTCTAAAATCACATCTTGATTAGGTAAGGTAGCCGCTTTTGTTAACTCTACAACATCTAATCTCGAATTTCTCACATCACTACCTGTAAGAATTGGTTCTTTTGTAACTTCTCCAGTTGCTTTGTCAATTACATAAGATGTTAGATAAATAAACTCTTTTTTTCCGTCAAAATATTTAGTTGGTGTTTCATCAAATGATCTTTTAAGGTTAGTAAAATCATCCATATAGAACAGATAAAGCTTTCCTTTGTTATCAAGATTAAGGTAAGACATACTACGCTTACTATTAACACCCATTTGGTTTTTTGGCAGTTTATGTGTCCATGCAATGTCATTATTGGGGGTTAATTTTAACGTAAGGATATCTCTATAATAGTATTTATAGGTAGTTCTTGAACCAGATGAACTAGATGTTCTAAATGATTCTACATAACGTTGTTCACCCAGGATAATAACACTACCATCTTGATTAAAAACTATATCATTTACTCTAATATCTTCAAAATCCTTTTTATCATTTTCCTTTTGTGTTCCTTCATTTATTCTTGCTTCTCTTTTTAATGCAAAATCTTGCAATGTTTCATCAGGAATATCGCTACTTAAAACGGTTTCCATCGTACCATCATCTAATAGGCTAGCAGAAAAAATACCCGAAACTTCAGTTCTACTATTAGCATTAGCATAAAAACCAGAAATTCTTATTTTTCCAGATTTATCAGTCTCTATAACGGCGTCTGTAATTGCTTTTCCCGGAATTTCGATCTCACTTTTTACAACTTCGGCACCAGCCTCGGTAATCTTAAAAACCTCGGTTGTGTATGAGTCTTTTAATTTATCTTTCTCTTCTGTACCCACATTAAATATAGAAGCTGTCATATAAAAATTACCATCATTACCGATAAGAAAATCTTCATTTTGTATTCTATTAGAAGCATAAGGAAGTGTTACTTTTCTTTTCCATAAAAGATTGAGTGCATCACTGTATACATTTATTCCTATTTTATCTGCTTTGTCTCCTGCAGTTTGAATACGATATAGGACCAATAGGTTTTTACCATCGGGAGATTTTTTAAAGACAAACTTATTTATCCTTCCTCCGGCATCAAAACCATAGGTGCTTTTAAATCCAAAATCCCTATGAATATTTTCTTTATCATTTACTAATTGAATCGGTTTTTCTACAACAATACCTGTTAACGAAATCTTTTGTGCGTATGCCCTATCCTTTATAGAATAAAATGCGACTGCCTTACCACCTAACTCCATTACAGTTTGAAAATCTCCTTTATCTTCGACTACTTGTCGTTTCTTTACATCTTCTTTAAGATCCTCTAACGAATACCTCTGAATGGTCATAGAATTACGCCCTTTCTTTATCGAAGCCATTCTTTTACCCGCTGCTACATGATAGGTATTTATACTTTTGATTCGTTTGTATTTTTCTCCAGATGTAAAACTAAAATCTTCTAATAAGACAGGTTTTTGTGCAAAAGTACATGCCGAAACAAGCAAAGCTATAACAAAAAGTGTTTTTGTATTCATCATCAAATCTATTTTGTAGGTCTTCATAATTTGTAGCGTAAATCTATTGTTACAAATATATAAAAGAAGATCTTAAGGTTTTTGTAGGATCTTAGACAAAATTCGAGCCATTTTCTCTTTAAAGAAAAAACTGATTTTCAAGCCATTAATAAAATACTTAAATTAATTACAAAAATATGGCAAAAAAATGTTGCATTGTAGATTGATAAAAGCTACATTTGCATCCGCATTTGAAACACTAATGCGATGTTCTTTAAACAACATGTAGGAGAGGTGCCAGAGTGGTAATGGAGCAGATTGCTAATCTGTCAACGCGTAAGTGTTGCCAGGGTTCGAATCCCTGTCTCTCCGCTTTTTTTTCGATTTTTTTTATAAAAAAATTTCGGGGTGTAGCGTAGCCCGGTTATCGCGCCGCGTTTGGGACGCGGAGGTCGCAGGTTCGAATCCTGCCACCCCGACCAAAATAAAGCCTTCATTGTTTATAAACAATGAAGGCTTTTCTCATTTTAAGAAGTTTTCAGTACCCTTTACCAAACAAAACAACAAAATCATTGAAACTTTTGACCTCATTCATAAAGACAAGTTTCAGGATACGCAAAAGTTAAAAAAAGATATAAGTTAAGGTTTTAAAGCCATAAAAATAGATTCTATAATCTATGCCTTATATATATTCAGAAAACGTTTTAAATCACATCTAGCTATCCTAAAACTGATCATTATCATAATTATACTATAACTGTTTAACTATTTTTATGCGACTAAAATTAGATCGATGAAAACATCTGTAACTGTTCAAAACTTAAAATGTGGTGGATGCAAAAGTACTATCGCCAAAAAATTAAATACTCTAGAAGGAATACAAGATATTTTGGTAAATCTTGATAATTGCACTATTACTTTCACTTATGAAACTAATGATGGAGTAAAAACTGTTCAAAAAGAACTTACCAAACTTGGATATCCAATAAAAGGGGACATAAACGGTATCGGTAGTAAGACAAAGTCCTTTATAAGTTGTGCTATTGGTAGAATGAATAAATCAAACGAAAGTAATACATGAAAATATACAAAAAATGTGTAGATATACCTCTGTAACTACTACAGAACGCTATCTTAAATCATTAGGATTGTTAGAAGATGAAAACGCGGTGTCTATGTTGCCTGATATTTAAGTCTAATATAAAAATAAAAAAGAGGTGTCGAAATAACACTTCTTTTTATTTTCATTATTGGTTTATTATTATCGTTTATTTGACCTTTGTGATTTTTTATTAAACTAAGGACGGCTCATCAGGTAGTTATAAATAATCCCAAGATGAAACCATTTAATTGAATTCTAGTCATTAAATAACCTGTTTCTGCCAAAATTCCTCCCATCAAAATACAGGTAAGTAATCTGAGTTTCCAATTTCTGAGTATTTTTAACCCCATCGATTTATTGAACTTTTAGTTAATAATTTTGTCTAGTGTTTTTATCCATTATAGTTGTCTAATTTCCAGCCTTTTTCAGGTCTAATTTCTCTCCAATCCCAATACTTGTCATATAATTCGTCGTGAAGAAAATCTAAATCTTCAGTTAGCTCATCTGTTTTGTCAACAAAACAAATCTCAGTCCATTTGCCAAAACTTTCATCAGGTTCTGAAGTTCCATCAATTATATTGAATAAATCAAACAGGACACCTGCAGAGTTATCAGCCATGATTTTCCTCAATGCACTTTTCAAATTAGGGTCGTTTTTCAGTTTTTCTAATGAGCGAGTTTCTTCTTTGGTAAAACCACAATTTGGAGGATATGTCACAAAATCCATTTCACCTCCTTTATCTAATTTATTCGAAATAAAGTCCGCATTTTCTTCAATTTTTTGATTAGCAGATAATAAAAAGGTTCTAATATTATGTTTTGATAACTTCATTTTTTTAGCATTGAACACAACAGTCTCATATAACCGTCAGTTACTGGTTTTATATCGTTTTATTGAACTTTTAAATTTGTACATCTTACACCATATACATGTGTGTCATTAAGTTTTACATCGAATTTGTATGCATTCAGGTTTTCACCTTGAAACATTCTTTTTTCTGATTTATTACAAATTACAACTTCTACATTTTCAGCTATAACCTCCCCACATAAATTTCTTTGCTCTCTTATAAGAATAGTTTTTACACCCGACCAATCATCTGAGCTTATTTCCTCATATTTATCTTCCGTTATCATCGTTTATTTGAACTTTTAATCTTTAATAAGATATTTCTTTTTCGAATGATTGATCAAAAGGCAATTTTGATATTTCAGTTTCCAACAAATACAAATACTCATCTAGAGCCCATTGTTTTGAATAAAGTTCTAATAAAATTGCTAATGATAATTGTTTTGGTCCAGCGCCATCATAACCCCATGAAAATCCACTTGGAGAATAAAACTTAACTTTAAGGGATTCTTCAAGGTCTAATTCTTTGTCGTTAAGCCAAACCATACTGGTGGTTTTATCTCCTTTTAGTTTAAATATTGCCATGATTTTCTTTTTTTGATCATTTTTTGAGTTTTTTAATAAATTTAACCTGAAAATACCAGATACAATAGAATTATAATAACTATTATCCAAAAAACTATTTTGGTATTTCGATCCTTATTAATGGAAGCAGCAATTTTTTTAATATAATTTAATCCAAGCATTTTTCTACTCACTTATTTAGACTTGATTTGTTTTTATATAAATCCTAAAGATAAAACGCTAAACAAACAATGAAGACTGAAATTATTTTAAAAATATGAGAATTTGATGATAGAAGATTTTACCTATCTTGTTGATAAACACAAACCATTCGAACCCATACTCTACTTTCAAAAAAAATGTAAAGTCTTCAAAATTAATCAAGACAAAATGTATTTTTCAAAAGATGGTTTTTGAATACTTATAACCTATTTAATGTTGTGGGTTTTCTTTAAAGTCTTCGAGGGATAAAACGGTTCTACTACTATCAATATTTATGTAATTCATCTCAATAAACCCATAATCTGGATTAAAAACTATTGTTTCAATACAATATTTAGCTCCATTCTAAACATCATAATAGTTTCGGGTTGTATTTTGCCTCCAAAATCACCATACTTCCCATAAGCGAGATAAGAAGGTACAATCATTGTAATTACACTACCCTCCTTTATAAGTTTGAAGCCTTCTTGAACACCTTCTAACAGGCGATTTAATTCCAATGCTTGCCCATAATCATTGTTTTCCCTATTTGATTCTCCATATACTTCTCCGGTTTTTGGATTAGAGGTTTTAAAATGACAAATCAAAGTATCACCTTCTTCTGGGATTAGCCCCTGGCCTTCTTTTTCTATTACATAATGTAATCCAGAAGATGTAGCTATTGCGGGAATATCATTTTCTTTTATATAGGATTTAATCCATTCGATCTCAGTATCTTTTTCTGCTTGAGTATACGTATAGTCTTTTTCAGGTATGATAGGCTCTTCTCCCCCATCGTCATCAGACTTGCAAGCAAATATGCTTATTAAAATACTTAAAATTAAAGTTAGTTTTTTCATGATTTCTTGTATTTAAAGTGGTTTTATATATGTATTATTTGAGTACAATGTTACTACATGACAGTTTCATTTTCTAACATCGGTAAAATTATTTCGAAAAAAAAAAAAGATGATTTGATTGTTTGACTTAATCTGCCTTTAAGATATAAGGCATATATTTTACCATAGATTACAGTGGTTGCAGGGTCGTCATAACTAAAAATAAGCTCCACGATGTGGATTAAAACCTATAATCTATTTTAAAGAGTATATATCTAGGTAATAATCTATATGTAGAAGAATTAGTATTGGTATCGGTAATTGTATAATTTCCAAAAGAAGTTGTATCAAAAAGGTTTTGTCCACTTAACTTAAAACTTACCTTATTTTTCTTTAAAACATATTTAATATCTATATCAGAAAAGAAATAAGTATCTCGATTTGACTCAAGGTTTCCGAAATGATATCGTTCATTCTTCAAGTAAAAACTAAGCTTTTCATTAAAGAAGTAACTAACATCAAAAAAGGTCTTGTTGTTTGTATTCTCATTTTCAGAACCCACTTTTATAATTGATGTATTCCACTTAGTTCCGATATGAAAATTAAATCCTTTGGTAAAAGCAGTTCTAAATTCTACCCCATAACCTACAGCTATATTCTCAACATTTCTTAACTCTGAGTTATTCACCTTATTTTTTGTATTAATTCTAGATAAACTACCTTTCAATTTTAAATTTGAAGCAAAAACCTTTATAAATCGATCAACAGATACATTCAAATTGGCTATAGTTCTATTCGGAAGAATGATCTGACTTGATTGGTTAAAATCTTGATTAATCGTAACGTCGGTACTATAGAAATCTTTTGTTCTATTATATAAAAATGAAGAATTAACTAAAAACTCATCAGACCAATTACCATAGCTATAATTAAATAGAAATAAATTACTCTGTAAAACCTTAAACTCATTAATACCTCGTAAAAAATTTCTGTAATCTTCTAGTACAAAACTCCCTATTAGATTTTTTAGATCCGAAGTAGTATTGTTTAAAGAAAACAAGGTGATAAATTTGTTCTTTCGATCAAGATCATATTGTAATTGTATATTTCCTGAGGCATAAAAAGGATTTTTATGAATCACTTCTTTCTGCAATTCTTCTTCTAGTTTGGTAAAAGTTTGATTGGTTTTAAAACTAGTCGACACTGCCAACTTCTTAAAACCATATCTAAAGGTTGTTTCTGTAAAAAAATCAGCCCTATCAAACTTAACGCTATTGTAGTACCCTTGATGCTGATCACTTATATCCCCCTGATTATCAATAAATGATAAATTCGACATAAACTCTTGTTTCTTTTTGGTATACCCTAATTTAACATTTATGTTACTCTTACCATGGTTGATTATGTAGTTTGCTGTCGCACCTGTAAACCCTAATTTATGATATATTCTTTGATTTAGCTCTTCTATAGCATTAAGATTGGGGAATATAGAAGTGTACAAAAAGGTATCAACATCATACGTTTCAGGTAACTTTTGTTTTAGATATCTGGCTTGCAATACAAAAGCCTGATTTTTTTGAGTCTTAAGAGTATAGTCTAATTTATGGTCATGAAAACTCCCTTTAGAAAACAAATCCTCAGAAATATTTTGATTATTAAACTTTAAACGAGAAGTTGTATTAAAATCACTCTGATTATAAACCCCAATATAATTAAGATTTGACCTTTTATGTATTTGATAATCCATGTCCATTTTGATATAACCTAAATCATTGTCTCGTCTTAATATATAATCTTCATTATTAGAAAACGAAGTACCATCGGGCAACCTATATCTAGAAAAACTCTGTCTAAAGAAATCAATTTCATCAAAACTTAATAATCCAATTCCTTTGATCTTTAATCTATCAGTTGGATTAAATATAGAGTTTAATGAAACAAATTCTGCATTGTTAAAATTGGTTCTATTTTCTTCTAACTGTGGGGTAGATGGTACAAGCTTAACGATATTGGTTAAAGACTCTGTATCACCCACAAAATTAGACCCTCCCAATAAATTAGGGTTTAATAAAGTCGAAATATCACCATTTGGATCACTACCTATATTATTGAAGTTGGCAAGTGCATAAAACTTACTTTTATTTAGGAATGAAATTAGATTAAGTTTTACTGCATAGCTTTCTCTGGTTCCCAAACCTAATGACCCATTACCAAATATTTGTGATTTTCTTCCCTCTTTTAATGTAAGGTTCAAAGCTACTTTATCACTATTCTCTACTCCTTTGAGTAAAGCATTATCAGAATATCTTTTTAAAATATCAATTTTATCGATTATTTCAGAATTCAAATTTTTGGTTAATAGCTTATATCCCTTTTCAAAAAGATCATCCCCTTCGATCATAATTTTTTCTACCTCCTGACCTTCGACAGTAACTGTACCATCTGCTTTTATATCAATCCCAGGAAGCTTTTGAAGTAAATCTTCTACTACTTCTTCGGTTCCGTCGGTAAATGCACTTGCTTTTAGGGAAATCGTATCTTTTTTAACCGTTATCTTTTTTTCATAAGACAAAACAACTTCATCAAGAGACAGGGTCTCATTCTTAAGAAGAATATCGAGATATATAGGTTTTGAAACATCCTCGGCACTTGGTCGAACAATACGATTTTCTGTTTTATAAGAAAGTGCATTAAACACCAAATTATAATTTAGGCTTTCTGGAGTCTGTATGGTATATCTGCCCTTAACATCTGTAAAGGTAAAAGCAGTAATTGTACTATCAGAAACCGTTTTTAAATATACACTTACTCTATCCAGCGGTTTTTGTAGTGTATCGGTAACTACCCCAGTAATTTTATATTGACCAAACGTTGTACCAAAGGTTAATACAAGTATTAGACAAATGACATGTTTTCTGTTTACTATCGTTTTGACCAAATTGAATAGCATTAGGGTTTTTCCATTTCTTCATGGGTTCTTTCTATATAATCTTCTACTTTTGAAGAAACCGTTATACTAGATGCCCCCAGCATTACTGTTCCTCTTTCAAATTTTGATAGAAACTTTTGGTTTTCCCTTTGCATTTCTCCTGCGATATCTCTTACTCTTTTAAAGTACTCTAATGATGAAATTTTTTCTCCAGTATGAGATGAGGGGATTATTATTTTACTTTTATCAGATAAATTTCGTATACCTTTAGCAATAAAACTCACCTCTTTTTCCTCATCGTATATTTCTAAAATCAAACCAGGTAATCCTGTAAATTTATAAGGTCCTGTGCTTACTGGTATTTTTGTGGTAAACCATGCATGATACATTCGTCCTCTAAAATGACCTGTTGCTTGCTGGCACTCATAGCCTAATATTATTTTTTTTTGGGTAGTAAGTTTCCAATCAATATTAGGTATGGCTTCTTCTACCAGGTAATAAGCTTTAAAAGGGGTATTTCTAAAAACCAATTTGTCTTCTTTAAGATTTTTATAATACACACGACCTATTTTATCAGCAGTAGATTGTATTATTTCTATTTTACCACCATCTTCACTTTTTATGATTTGAGTAGAGGAGTCACTTTGGTCATATATAAATGTAGATTCATTAGTATCAAAGAATAATTTTGCATCGAACTCAACAAGTCCAAAACTAGGATCTAATTGATAGGTAAAAAGATAATCTATCTCTCCACTATTAATTTGACCTATAGCCATTTTGATACTCAACAACATTATAAATGTAACTGCTATCTTTTTTGTCATGTTTTTATTATTTAAAATTTAAAAACCGTTTCGATTGATTATTTATTCTTGATCAGTATTTCTACTGTAGGCACTAAGAAAACTACTCACTTCACTACAACGAACATAGAAAGTTTGTGTAGACGTAGTAGAGCCTTGTTTGGGAATAGATTATACTGGTTTCATTGACATGTAACAGGGAGATGTTCTATAGCTCTCAATTGATGTGATTTTTCATTATTAGAAGAATCAATGAAAATAATTTGCTTTTTAACTAAATCTATTTTTTTTATAAAGAATTGATCGTTCTCTGTTGAAACATTAGAAGTTTTTATAGGAAAAATATAAACAGGGCTATCTAATTTCAATTTTCCTTTATTCTTTTTTTCAATATCAAAAAAGTAAATTTCATCCCTAATATAACTATGATATGCAGAAATATACTTATTACTTTCATAGTTGGATTTTGATATCACAATAACTGATTTATCAAAAACCTCTATAATATAGTTGCATTTTATATCGCCTTTAAAAATGACCTCATTTTTTAAAATGAGATTGAAAGAGTCATTTTTAATATCAATTTTTCTTATTAAATCTATGTCCTTATAGATTATAAATCTTTCTTCTTTTTTAAACTCTTTTTTCTCAATTTCAGGAACAAGCAAAAAGCCTCCAATATCTTTATTTTCAGTAATTATTTGGCTTTTTGTCTTACAAGACAAAAAAATAATACAAGGTAAAACAAATAGAAAATAGTTTTTCATAGATTAATTTTTACGATAATATTGAGAACTATCTGATTTTATTATTGTTTCAGTTTTCCCTTCTGCATTGGTTTGTTCTGCAGAATAGTTTTGACGTCCAATTGCCTTTCCATAACCATAGGTTTTTACCATAGTATTTTCCATCATAATAGAATAAGGGTTTGCATTAGTCACACCATTTTTAGAGAAAACTTGCACACCGCCTTTATTTTGAAGAAGAAAAATTGATCCATGATCGGCATTACTTCCATTCCCCACACTATATCTAATAACATCTCCTGTCTTTGGTTTACTTACATTACGGTAACCATTAGCTAATGCATTATCAAAGCCCCATCCTGTAGATAAAGATTTAAACATGGATGTTGCATCACTAATATCCGCTATATTTAATTTTTTAGAATCTACTCTACCGTCAGTACTTAAATTAATTGAACAATTAAAACAATTATTTATTGGATCATCTCCTGGTTTTGAGTTTTCTAGCGCTAGATTACCTTTTGTTAAAGCTTCTTCCATACCTTGTAACATATTTCCTATCTTCGATTTGCTACTAAATTCCGACACAGCAAAACTATCTCCACCACCTTCATTCAACTTCCCTTTCAATTCTTTTTTACTAACACCAAAAAGTTTCTTTGCTTGCCCAACAGATAATCCGGACTGTTCTAAAAAAGAATCATAAGTGTCTCCCTCCTGCCTATTTAAACTTAAAGTACCTGATTCTTCATCAAATGCAAATTCCCATAAACCATTTGGGTCTTTAAATAATATAGGATTATTGCCTGCAAATCTATATGGGGTTAAATTATAACTCATTTCTGCCAATGGATCAATATTCATCCAACGGCCCAATGATACATCATAATTCCTAGCTCCATAATCATACCAATCTAATCCTAATTCATCATTAAGCTCTTTGCCATTATATTGAAACTTCTGTGCAGTACTATTACCTAACGAAGAAACATTAGCATTATATCCTTTATGAGTTAACCCAAAAGGATAATAATTTTTTTCCTGTACAATCTCAGATTGCACTATAGTCCCGTTGTTATCAGCATCTGAGTAGGATAGTCTAACATTCCCTAAGTGATCTTTATATTGATATACATACTTGTAAACACCACCTTCAGGAGTTACATATCCTTCTGCTGTAGAAAAATACTCTAGATTTCCATTCTTATAAATATAGTTACCTGCATACTCGGTTGTTAAAGAACTTCCTTCTGTTACGATCTTTTTAAGTTTTGTACCACTGGCGTCGTAAATATAATTAATATTACCCGTATGATCTGTATTATTTATGGCAACCGTAGTAGGTAAGTTTAAATGGTTATAGGTAATGTTTGTAATCCCTTTGTTGCGATCTATGGTCATATTACCATTAGTATCATATACAAAATCATCTCCTGTATTGGTACCATCTTTAAAACCATAGGTTTTATGGTCAGTATCGGTTACTTTTAGCAGTTGATTACCATGGTCATACTGATAAACCAACTTATCCATATCTCCAAAAGTACTAGCTGCATCATTTAGATGTCCTTTTCTATCTAGAGATAAAATATTTCCGTTCTTGTCATAGGTTACTCCACTTAGGTTATAATTACCACTATTACTAATAGCTCCGGTAATTCTGTTTAAGGCATCATAACTATAGGTATAATGTCTATTTACATTGTCATTGGCGGTTTGCCAACTCGTCTCACTTATATTACCATTAAACAATGCCGTAGCTCCATGTTGTGGGGTATTATAATTGATCTTAAACCCAAACAAATCTCCATTAGTTGTAGTACCGTTATTAATACTTTTTAACCAACCTCTAATGTTATAATCATAGTTTACGGTTTGTAGACCGCTACCCTTAGCACTACCTCCAACTTTTTTGTTTTGTAATTGCCCTAGTTTATCATAACTATTTGCAACAATTAACTCTTCATTACCATTATTAATCGTTTGGGTTTGGGTAAGTAGTCTACCAGTATGATCATAGGTAAATTTATCTACTGTAGTGATGGCGGCATGACTATCTTTGGTATGTGTGGTAGTGGTTTCTTTTACTTTACCAGTAAAATTTAGTTTAGTAGTTACCACATCGGTAGTGTTTAAGTACTCATTTTTATGGGCTACATATATTGGCCTTGCTTTTTTATCATAGTAGGTGACTGTGGTTATCCACGTATTGGTATCGAGTACTTTTATTTTACTACCTGTTGCCAAAGACTTGACTTTATTTAGCACAGCTACTCCATCAATGGTATTTGGGTTAACGAATGGTGTCTCAGGTGCTCCGACCAAAAACCTGTAATCATCATAATAATTAATGGTGAGTACTTCTGCATTTTGGACACGGGGATACCCCCCATCGTTATAATACATTACCACACCACCTATGGTAGTAGGGTTTGCATGATCTACCCATAAATCAGCAGTAAAAGTATTCACCTCGTTTTGGATAGCTTTTCTATCTCTACCATCAGAGATAATCCCTGTATAGGCAACCTTACCAAAGGCATCATATTTTGTAAAGAGCCAGGCAGATTCTGCCTTTAATAAGGCATCCTGGGTAAGTATGGGTTGATCAATTTTGTTATAAACAATAGACTCCCATCCTTTGCCGGGGATTTTCTTTTCGATTAGGCGATTTCTATGATCGTATCTATATTGATAACATAGTTCTGCCAGCTCGGTATCAGAAACACCATCGCTAGTCGTTACTTTTGGAGGTATAACAAACGTAAGGTTATCAAAACGATCATACACATAATAGGTGTCATGGATATCCCCTCCGTCTTCGGCACCTCCCCCTGATGAAGAGGAACCATTATATGTTCGTTTTAACAATACTTGCCCATCACTATTTTTAAATTCTTCGGTAGAATGCTCTTTACCCGTGGTATGATTCTCATCATAGGTGATGTTTTTATACAATTGTGCCGAACCATAAAAGGTGTTTCCTCCTGTTGGTATTGGTATCTGAGTATCTCCATTAGAAAAGTCAACCTTAAAACGGCGTACCTCATTTGCTTTGTTAAACTCATAGTCAAACTTAATTTCATGACCATTACCCACTTTCCAAGCGTTACCCGGTGCAGCTTGTTCTTGTATGCGATTAAGAGGTGATGGCTCGTAAATATTTTCAGAATAGGCATTAACCGCTGCCGGATCAGTGATTCCCAGAAAATCATTTGCATACGTATTAAGATAATAGCTATTGATATCTTGATTTATATCCACTGCATGATAAACCCCGGTAAATACATCACGTTCAAAAGGAAGATGCTGTTTGGTTTGTCTACCAAAAGCATCATACTCAATGTGGGTAACAATATCCTTACTATTTGGGGATTGTTTGATTCCCACACTTTGCATCGGTCTACCCAAACCATCATAATACACTACTTCTTGAATATGCCTTTGATCTGCCGGCTCGTTATCTCCCCCTACCTGATCTAATTGCTCGATGATAACCGGTTGTTGCGGTGTAATAGTATGCACAAAATTTTGATCTGATAACACGGTTTGGCTATAACCAACCTTGGCTAATAAAAGCACCAGAATCATTAAATTATAGTGTAGATACTTCATGGTATTGATTTTTATCATTCTGTTTTTCTATTCGTATAATATGGTTATCCCTACTTGTTTTTTTAAGCTAGTCCTGCCATAAGATTCGATGTTCTACTCGTAGGTGTCATAACATATCGATGTGTTACCTTTTATTTTTAGTTTTTTTAGAACCGGGATCTTATTTTTTGGTACAAGATTACAACAAAGGAGTTTCATTTTTTAACATTGGGGTGATTTCTATCATTTATTTTTTTGAATAGGCTTATTTTTTGATCATCTTATACTATCTTACAACTTTTTGAGTTTGCTTCTTTTCTAAAAAAACCAAACTGAAAACCAACAGCTTCTTCATATTCGAATCTTTGTAGTAAACAATTGTAAATAATTGGCGCGTCTAGAGCTTTCATTATTCTTAAAACCCGATACAGTTTTGTTTTTGACACCCCTAGTTTTAAAGAAAACGCTTCGGGGTTGCCGGTGGCATGTAGCCTAATTAATTGATCTGCTCTTTTTATGATCTCTATATTTTTGATAATTGCATTCATGATACCCTGTATTTTATACCCAACAAATCACGACCTACCCCCATACACCTCTCTACTTTTAAGATATAGGGCATATATTTTACCATAAATCACTATGGTAGTGGGGTCGTCATAACTAAGTTTGATCATAAAATCATTAACATCGATACCCAGTTCTTGCAGAATGTTGTATAAAATATTTAAGGGTACAGCACTATGATAGTCTATTGGCATATTTTTAGTTTTTCTGGTTAGACTCGATAAAAAAAGGAGAACAGGAGCAATCAAACACATTGGGGTAATTAATAACACAAACTCAACTTTATGATGCTGTTTTAATGAATGCCCCCATAATCCTTTAGGTTTTAATTTATCTGGTGTTTTTACTTTTCTTTTTTCTTTGCCAATCCTTCTACTGCCTTTTAGCCAAACAAAAAGGTATAGGCATTTCTCTATTTTTTTTATCTCTTAAAAAAAGAACAACATGCTTTTTAATCCTTTTACATTTTTGATGCGTTGTGCGATATCTTTTGCTGCAATCCCGTTTTTATAACCTTCTTTTACCCAGTTTTTAAGCAAAAGTGCATAGCCCCCATGCTCGTTGGCATAGATGTTAAAATGACAATGATCAATACCCAACAGTTGATATACCTTTTTCTCGTATATATAACTTTTACATACTTCTGATTTCATTTGATATAGTAGTATCATAGATTTTATAACTCGATTATTTATGTCTGTTTTTAATAGATTGATGTCAAATATACCGTAGTAAAATCCTCTCCTGCAAAGGGTATAAGGTCGCTTTCCCTGAAAACGCAGTTCTTTTTCAAGGAATGTATCTTCCTTGTCCGTAAAAATAATTAAGGCGTAAAGTTTGTTATAAAATTGATAATGCAACTCCTCCATACCCCATAGCACGCTAATTAGAAGTGTCACCTAAGTACTTCGAATCATTATTTTAACTCTTACTTACCCATATTACACTAATCAATTAGCCAAATTATATAGTTCTAATGCCTTTTTTATTGCTCATTGCTCCATTTATTAGGGGTCTTACCCCAAAAAGTAGCTCTTCTAAGTGTTACCGAAGTACTTCGAAGTATTTCTATAATCATTAGAACTACTTATATATGGACAATGAGACCTTTCAATATCCCTTTCTATTTATCTATTTACGGTCTAAATGCTTTTATTGACGGGTATATTTGATACTATTAGGAGCTACTCACTTTAAACAAGTACTTAGAAATACTTATTTCATCTTTAGAAGATACTACACAAGGGCCAAAACTATATTAAGGATAGGTATAAACATAAAAAAACCACAATTATGTGGTTCTTAATCAAATGGTTACATTTTATTGTTTCAATTATAATTATTCATTTTGATTATTGGTTATCGAAGAAGTTTTATTAAATAATACTTTCATATCCTCGTAAACCGTTTTGGCTCCGGGTTCATTTTCTCCTGCTAGATAACGAACCATTCTGTAGAAACTAAGAGAGTTCGTATAGTTATCATGATCAAGTAGTGTTTTGGTATCTATCAATTGTTGTGCTAGATTTTCTAACATTTGCATTCTATCTTCTACTTGTTTTCGAGCTTTATAGTCTCTGTCAAATTCTTCTTTATCCAAAAAACGCGGAATCCAATCGGGATGCTGCTCCATATAGTTTTTTGCCTTATCCACAATAAGTTTATTTTGGTTTGCAATTCTACCATATTGTTGTCTTTGATCTGGAGTTAAATTAACTGTTTTACCATTTAATATAGCCTTAATTCCTGCCATATGTTGGTCTAATCCTTTTAACTCTTTTTCTTCAAAATTTATACTTATTAGATTTTCTAATGCCATTGATTTTATTTTAAAATTTTGGCAAACTTAATTTAATCATAAGCTTCTAAACAAGCTATATTACTGCGGTTTCCGTGAAAACACACCCATAATAGAAAATCAATCACTCATTTCTTTAATATATTCAGAAGGATATTTACCTATTTTTTTAAAAAACGAAGTAGAAAAAGCTCTAGAGGTTTTAAACCCTATTTCTTCTGCAATTGCTTGTATCGTATAATTAGCATACTTTTTATTAGTAGTTAGTAATTCTATAGAATACTCAATTCGTAAATCATTAATATATTGAGTAAAAGTTTTTTTCTTTTCTTGATTAATAGTTTTTGAAAGGTATTTACTATTGGTATTCATTTCTATAGCCAAATATTTTAAACTTATATCCTTGTCTACATATCGTTTTGATTCTTCAAATTTATTAAGGCCATAAAGAATATTGTTTGTAACATCAACCGATAGTTTAGTTGGTTTACCCCCTATTTTAATATTAGAAATACTGCTTTTTATAAAATCTAATTGTTCATTATAATCTAATTTTAAAATATTAATATACTTTAAAACTCTACCAAAAATAATCAAGGAAAGCACACTGATTATCAAGGCCAAGAAAATATATGCCAATAGGTTATAGTCGACATTAGGGATAAATACCCAAGTAAGATAAAACACCCCCGATACAAAAGGTGAGATTAATGTATACCGCAAATAGTTTTGTATGATCTTATATCTACTAGGGCTATTGGCTACCGAGATCGCCATTAAAATACCAATCACCAAAAATAAAATACTTAAATGGACTCCCAAAGAATATAAAAAGGACTGAATACTAGGGAATCCAAAAAATCTTTCTTCCAAAACTTTCTTTTTCACAAAAGAATGTACAAAGGGCATTAATCCGCTGATCAGAATTAAAAAATAGCCTAGTTTTTCGATAAAAAACAATGAAGAGCCAGCAGTATTCTTCTCTAAAAGAATCTTAGCTTTTTCCTCATCCTCTTTTGAATCACTCTCTTCGCTTTTTCGTTTCTTAGAATTTAATTGCAACATTTTAACAACTTATTTTATGGGGTGCCTACCTCAACAAATAAAACAAAAATTGATAGAAGAACGCATACGGTTTTACCACATATTTAGTTCTAAACATAGGAGATACATTTCTAAACATATGGTTTTGCTATGGAAGCCCCCTCTTTTGACATTTTCTTGTGGTTTTAAAATTAACTGCAAGAATAGTATTAGGTAGTTTCATTTTTTAACATTGGTAAAAAAAAATACAAGATTTTTTTTTAGGCGTATCTTCCCTCCTTCCTTTTTCTGGATTTGTAAAGAATAGGATTACTTTTATATTCTCATTCAATTAAGGGTGTAAGTTTGTTGTAGAACGTTTAAACACTGAAATTTTAAATGAAAAGTTACTTTAAATATATTGATGATAATAATACTGAATGCTTCTTCGAATTAGATAATGAGTTCTACTGCGAAAGAGCTATTTATAAAACAGAAAATAGTATCATCAATACCTATTTGACTATTGAACACGAGTCATTTTTTTTGCCAGAAGGAAGTCTCAAAGATGGTTTAGAATTTATGAACCCAAGTTCTAAAGAAGAATTTGATACTTTATGGAAAAAATCAACGATAGAATCTGAATCTGATTGGGGTGAATTAAAAAAGAAATATAAAATCGGGGAAAAGGTTAAATCTCGAATTTTATGTTTTTATCCAACAGGAATTATCTCAAACTTTGGAGAGCAATTTAATGCCCTATCAGACTACAACAGTTGTAGAGAGAAGTTCGGAAAAGAGAAAATGTATCCGAATAACGAAATAGAATTGGTTATTTCTCAATTTGATGACATTAACAAAATTGTAGAATTGAAAACTAATACATAAAACGCTCTACAACTATTTGTCTAATATTACATACACCACCTTCGGCTATAATTTTTTCTACTACCACATCTAAAAAATCATCTGGTAGTTAAATATTATATGTGGGTTATTTATTTTTTTACAACGGTCAGGCTATGCGCAGTGGCAGGGTTACGACCACATACTTTTCAGCTTAGACCAAAAGTTTGTTTTAGTTTCTATTTTCTCTTTCTGCACTTCATCCGCCATTGTCGTATACACTGTTATGTGCTTTTTATTTTAGATACCATTTACTATTTCTACTTTTTCCTTTATTAATTGTATATTCTGCTTTTTTCAATAAAGAAGAAGTAGCCCCAGCTGATTTATACCCTAGATGTTTCATTAATACTTCGTTGTTAGCTTCATTATGAGTTTTTAAAAACTTAAATAATTTGATATGCTTTTCACTATTTGCTTGTTTTGGTAAGGGGTTTGTAACTTCAAAATAATTATTGTATTTTCTTTTTGGGCAAACATATATACCAGTATTATTTCCTCTTAATTCTACATAATCTTTAAAAGGCTCTTCTTCAATACTATTAATAATCTCTTCCCATGGGTTTTGAATAAGTTTTCCAATTAAACTTTCTAAATCTAATAAGTTTTTAAATCCTGTTTTATAAATACTATTTAATACAAGTAACTCTATTATCCCGCAATTGGTAACGTATTTCTGTGTTATAAGAAATATACCTGCTCTAAAATATTCCGCTTGCATTGTAACCTCAATACCTTCAGGTTTTTCAATAAAAGTTGGAAGTTTTCGACCAAATTTTAAAGAGTTTATACTCATTCTTGTAATACCCATACCAGCCCTGTCTACCAATTGGTATTCCATAAGAATTTTTGCTAATGTTTTATTTCTGTGTCTTGGTTCATGATAGCTTATATTTTCACCATTAATTCCACCGTAAAATTTTCCAGGATTAGAAATTACTATTTTATCTCTGAAGTAATTAACTGAAAGCATTCCATCTTCGTTATAATCTCTATGAACAATCGCATTTAAATACCCTTCATGAAAAGCAATATTGTCAAGAGTATATAATTTATAACTTGTTCCTTCAAAATCATAATTCCATTCACGATTACATTCTTTAAAAAGAGATTTTGTTTTTTTTAATGTATTCCAAATGTTATCAGACCAAACTTGGTTTTCTAAAAGATTCCCTGATTTTGTTTTCCATGAAAACCTATATTCAAAATTACCTAAATGCTCTCTAATTTTATTTGATTTACCTAAAAATAAAAGCCCTCCTTTATTTAAAACGCCATTTCTTGTCGCACCAATAGATTCTAAAAAAGACGAGTCAGAAATAGAATCGATAACTATATTTCTTTTTATAGCGAATCCAGCTTTAGCAGCCTTTAAAGCATCTTTATCAAGTACATTCTTAAAGTCTATATCGATATCTTCATCACTCCAATCGTAACTATGAAGAGACTTTACTAATTTTTCTATCTCATGAGGAACAGCAGGCATACTAGACCTTCCAACTCTAATACATACTTTTCCTCCTGTAGTTGCAATTAAGGAGTTTTTTGATTTTGGCACATAAATATTTAGGTAATTTTTTCCTTCAAACTCTATTTCTGATAATTCAAGTTTATATCTAGGGCTTAATTTGCCAGCCAATCTTTCTTTTGTTAAATCAATATCAATTTTTTCAAAACCATCAAGTTGTTGACTCCAATCTTGATTTGTTATATTACAACTATCTTTAATTCCAATAATAATATTCCCGCCTTTTGTATTTGCTAGTGCAGAGATTTCCTCAGTCAACTCTTTAGAATTGTGCATTGACTTTTCAGAGTTATAGTGTTTAAACTCCAAAATTTCAGATTCATAATTTTCACTAGGATTTTTTTTTAATTCTTTTAATAATAAATAAATGTCCATATTTATTTTAATTTTGGGGAATTGAGTAATTGCACATAACGTCTCTTGTATGTTGCGTTTGCCTGCCAAAGGCGGCATATGCAATATACAAATTGTTGTAGGTAGTTTATTTTAATCTGAAAGGTTTTAATTTTTTGAATGGTCCACTTTCGGAAAAATACTCTAGTGTTCCATTTTTATCTATAATAAAATATTCTCCGTGGTCATTTCCTCCCAATTGTTCATACTTTATTCCAATATCAAGTTCAGTTGATTCGAATTTTTCAATTGATTTGCTTCCATCAATATATTTAGTTTCTAAAATTATTTCTCCATCCTCATTAAGAAGTGTCATACTGGAGCAAACGTATGGAGATTCATCAATCCACATTCCAATCGTCTCTCTAGATTCTTCTTTAAGACTATCTATTAATAATTTTTCTTGTTCTAAATTGAGACCATTAACTGATAATTTTAAATTATTACCCTCAAAATTTACTGTAGCCCAGTAACCATTTCCCTTCAACATACCTTTAATCATAAATGAAATAAATATTTTATTGGCTTTTATAAAAATATCACTTTTAATGGTATTTGAAATTGAAATCAATTGCTTTTCTTCAATTTTAGAATCCAATTCTATACTTATTGTAGCTTTCTCTTTGAATTTATAAAACTGTTTTTCCAAGATTTTATAGTTTACTACAAAATTTTGATTTTTTGATTTAGGAATTTTACATAAATAGGTAATTTCTTTTCCATATATATCAGTTATATCTTTTTTACTGAATTTATAGGTTTTTGGAATTTGTTCAATTTGGTAATAATAAATTCCACGACCCTTAAGACGTTTCATAATCTCATTCTTGTGATTTTCCATCATTCTTAAACCAAAATATATTCCAGTAATAGCTTTATGATCATATGAATGAACACCGTAATCTTCTGTTACGATTCTAATTTCTTCCTCATATTCCCACCTAATAGATTTATAACCAGCCATTTTTTGGATCAAATCATTTGATTTGCCTGATCCAATAATATTATTAAAATCTATACTTGGAGGTTGTTTTTTATAGATAACAGGGAAGCTATAAACTCTATCCGAATCATAAGATTCTAATAATTTGTTTAGATCATATTCAATACAGTATCCGTTATGGGAATTTGCATAATGAGCCCACAATAATTCATCATTATAAGTCTTAGATAAAGAATAAATCCCAATTTTATTGGTGTGTGAAAGTAATTTGTTAAGGGCACCCATTACTGGGCTAAACCTCTCTTCAGATTTTTTACCACCTAATAAGGGTAGAATGAATTTAGATTGTTTTGTTAATTTATCTGACGTAATTATTGTTTCACAAGGATCGTTTAATGTTTGAAAGTTTGCGCCCCAATAATAATTTCTTTGGATAGAAATTAAATCTCTTTCAAATATTTCTTTATCATAAATTCCACGGTATTTATAGACTTTCATTTAAACTCTCAAATTTTACAATTACCTACAACAATCGAATATAATTACCATAGTAACTATATTCCTTATCTATTAAAGATATACTTACCTTTTATCTTTCTAACGGTTGTCAAAAATAGAATCTCTTTTACTATTCTCTTTACGGAAATCCGCATCGAACTTAAAAAGGTTTTCTGTATAAGAGATCGAGTTATGAGTTAACTAAACTACACCTGTAAACAAAAATGTTGCATTTGAGATTGTAGAGGATATATTGACTTAAAATTTCCTGATAAAGTTGATGTAATACTCGAAACTTTAAAGAAAAAACAAAGTTGCTAACACTGTGCAAAAAATAAAACAGTATGCGATAACATTTCACACCCCCTAGACATCTATAGTAAAGAGAGCAACAAGCAAATTTATCTTCAGAGGCAACTATTAAGGCATTGTAAACGTCTTACTAGTAGATACAATTCTTTACTAATATGGAAAATACAAAGTCACACTCCAAATCGTTTAAGTTTTTTGTAGTACTAGGATCTACGTTACTTAGTATCATGGGTATATTTCATGGCAGCGGACTGAAATTTGTGAGTGACACTATGGCTAAGTCGAATTCTGAAGATTTTATTAAAGCTATTTTTCCTATATTATTTATACATACCTCTATTCATCTTTTAGGTCTTGCTGCACTGGGCATATCGACTCTTTGGATTAAAGATGGATACAAAATAGTTCTAATAATCATTTCATTACTTATCCTAATCAGTTCTTTTGCCGCATTTTATTTGACTGCAATTGCACCTGGTGTTTTTCTATTAATCGCCACATGTTGCCTTATAACTGCTACTTATAGTAAGTAAAGCTTGTTACCAACTACATATAACACTATTACACGGTCATTTCATAACCTTAATGAGCACTAACAAAACCTCTGCATAAGTTCTTCTTTTTGCTATCTTAGTACACAATTGCAACAAACCACACACAAAACATTATACCCTACTAAAGAATACCAATTTGGAAGAAAAAGAACTAGAAAAATACTTGATTAATTTTGTTTTGGAGTTTGGCTCTAAAATGAATGCCCTAGAAAGAGAAATTAATGAAAAGAGCGACAATAATCCGGGAAAAGATTATTTTGAAGAGTTTGGAGAAAAATATCTGCCAATTTTTCAGGAATACTGTTCTAATAAAAAACGTGCTTATGGAGGAAAAGCGGACTCATATGGTATCCCAACTCGTTATGATGGGATAGAAAACGCTATCGAAAAAAAGGCTACAATAAAAAACAGAAATAGAGTCGAAGTTTACTTCAAGACCCCTAATGATTTTGATGCAGAATATTTGTTTGTAGCCCTCAGAAAAAATGACATCTGGAAGATTGATAGCCTTAAGTACAAATGGTACGGAAACGAAAAATGGAAACCTCAAATACTATAGGTACAACCTGCACAACTATGATATAAGCTATAAAACTGAACGGAATGACGAATTGGAATGAAATACTAAAACTTTATAACCTACCCGAAAAAGGAAATGATTTTGGATATCAAGCAGACAAAATCAATGAAGCAGAAACCAGATTAAAGATTAGCATTCCTCTAGCCCTAAAAAGCTATTATCTTGCTTTAGGCAAAAATGAAAACATTAATACTTCTCACAATAGACTTTTAAAACCCTGTAAAGAGATTATATTTTCTGATGATGGATACCTTATATTTTATGAAGAAAATCAAGCATCAGTATATTGGGGGATTAAACAAGAAGACTTAAAAACAAACAACCCACCTGTTTGGGGGAACTATGGAACGAATACATCTCCAGATTGGCATTTAGAAACAAAGACAACAGAAAATTTCCTGTTACTTATGGCAATTCACAACGGCACATTAGGTGGGCTAAGATATAATGCAAACTGTTTTGATTTGATTAAACCCGAAATAGTAAAAAAAATTCAGGAAAAATGGAAAGAGATTCCAGAAATCAGTTGGGATAGACAAGAGATATATACTAATAATTTTGAAGAAGTTTTTAGTCTAAATTTTGATAACAACAAAAATTGCACTGCTATGTTTATAGGAACCAGCAACCAAGAACATTTTGATCATCTTTTAGAAAGTCTAGATGTGGATTGGTCTTATATTTCTTATGAAGATGAATAATAAAATAAATATCAAAGTTAAAAGTGAACAAATAGAAGTTCGCTATTTCTAATACATAAATTTTGAACTACTAAAATGAAATTCAAGTATATTTTAGACTATAACAAATTAGTTGGTACAGCTACAAAAGAACAATGTCGCACATGCAATACCAATACACTTTGTCTTAATGAGGTATGTTTTAGATGCTATCAAGAACAAGAATCATTAAAGAAATGCCCCGAGGAGTTTAGGGATTTATATACTATCGCAAGACCCGAAGAAATAAGAAAGCAGTTAAAGGATATCCATCCTGATTGGAGTGACCATAAGATTGACGAAATTGCAAGAATACGAGACAATGAAATTGAACACGGAACCCCTGTTATAAATGGGTATCAAAATTTTCAATGGCCATGTATAGACGGAGATTATGTAGAATTTATAGCCTATGGTTGTAAACCTTTTTACAATACGCTCTCAAAAAACGGAAAAGAAGCATTTGAAAAATCAATTCATGATGAAATGAAAGATGATTTGTATGATGAGTACTGGGAGGAACGAGTTCCTGATGAAATCATAAACTCTGTAGGCGAAACAAATTATGCTACCCTATTTTTTGTTTTTAAAAGCTTACACTCAGATAAAATTGTAACATATATGGATAGTATGTAATGGCTTTATTAAATACATATATCTTATATATTCAATATATTGTTGTTCTAAACAATATGACCCTGAAATAAATGTAACTTATGAGTTGGAAAAAATTAACTGATTTCCCGGATAGCAAAGTTATTAAACCATCCTACGATTCAACGATTACCTATTGGAAGGTTGAAAATGGAAAAATATGGCATCAATGGAAAAAATTAATGAAAGCCGATATTGAAAGCTTTGAAGTGTATGAAAGTAATGACTTTATTGCCAGAGATAAGAACTTTGTTTATCATGCCTGGACAAAATTAGCAAAAGTTGATCGAGACACTTTTGAAGAAGTCGGCGACTCCTATTGGAAAGATAAAAACTATGCTTATTTAGAGTATGAGACATCAATTAAACCATTAAAAGGACTTGATTCTGCTAGCTTTAAGTATCTTAAAAATGGGTACGCTTTTGACAAAAGTTTTGCTTATTTCTGTGGTAAAGTAATTAAAAATTGTAACCACCCAACAACATTAAGAGTTATTCCTGAAAATAAAAATTTTGCAAGAGATGATGAAAATATATTTTATGAAAGTGCTGTATTAAAAAATGCTGATCTAAAGACTTGGAAACTTCTTGAAAATGCATTTTCTCGAGATGAAAAGAGCATCTATTTTACGGCAAGAAAACTACCCAGAGTAGATATCGACACATGGCAACATATATATAGAATATTCTCAAAAGATAAAAATAGAGTGTATTGTATGGAACAAATACAAGAGGATAAATCACCCGATGATTGGAATAAACAAAAAGTAATAGCACATTATAAAGAATAACACTATTTATGGCAGTTTGTATATTGTATACGTTTCCTTCCAAAAGACTAATACACCATAAAAGAGGACGTTACCAATAGGTCAACTACCTCGCAGCATTAAACTCCACAATGTGGATTAAAAAGAGCAATTAGTTATGAGAGATTTTAAAGGTAAAATGATAGTAATAGTACTACTTGTTATTCTATTTTTTTCTGAATTTACTGTATCGGCTCAGGCAAGCTGGGCATATACGGTTTGGTTTAATTTAACAAATCAGGCAGGAGAGATAATAAGTAAAGAAGACGTTGCCAATGACAAAGTAAAATTACTAAGTATGCCATTTGGGGCTCATAGTGACAATCAATTGCAATATGATACAATAACTGGTTCTTTTAAGTTTTCACAACATACAATAGCAACAGGTTCTGTCTTAGCTTTTGTTTGCGGGGTAGACACAACTACTGTCAAAATAGAAACACAAGATCTCTATTTAGATAAAATCGCTTTAACAGGAGATACCTATGTCATACAAAATGGTTATAAAGAAGAAGGTTTTATTTGTAATGAACAACTATCAGGATATAACAACCGATTAATTTGTAAAAACAAATACCCTATAAGTTTATATAAAGCTGAAAAGAAAAAACATATTGAACTTGACAAACTTATCGAAGTAAAACTGGAATGAAACGTATACCCCACTTATCAAGTAATAAACAAAACCATGATTAGAGCTTATAAACCATCTGATAAAGATAAATTATTAGAGATTTTTAGACGTAACACACCTAAATATTTTGATATAAAAGAAGTAGAGGATTTTGAAAAATATTTAGAACAAAATGAGAACACCTATTTTACCATAGCGCAAGACAATAAAATTGTAGGGGGTACTGGGTATTATGTAAATGAAATTGCCAAATCCGGTAGCATCACCTGGATATTTTTTGATCCTGACTCTTCTGGAAACGGACTTGGAAGACATGCAGTAAATCACTGCCATACATTATTACGTAATGATAAACGTGTTGAAAAACTTGTAGTCACTACTTCTCAATATGCCTATGGTTTTTTTGAAAAATTTGGGTACAAAACGATCAAAATTGAAAAAGATTATTGGGGTCAAGGGCTTGATCTCTATGAAATGGAAATGTCAAACAAATAATACATAGCATCAAAATAGCAAGAAATGAAAATTACAAAACACCTATCCTTGATTTCAATAGGTATTGCAATTGTTTTTGTACTACTCAAAATTCAATTCGATGTAGCGACATACAAAACGCTCAAAACACTAATGGTAAGCGGTGATTCTTCTCCAAAATTGGTTGCTGGTGGATTAAAAATTATTTTGATCTATATAATACCCGTCTTAATCTCACTTGTTTTGAGTATCCTTGGTATGAAGAAGAAAAACAATTACCGAAAAGTAGCATTAGCTTTACATATATTCTTGATCATTTATCTCATTATACCCGTCGGTCTTATCGTAGCGACCTTTTAAAAAAGAATATGGAACTAGAAAAATACTATAGCGGAGAACAAAGCTGGTTAGCGTATACGAAGATGTTTGATGAAGTCTGGCAAAATACCGAATTTCAAAATGAATTGTTAGAATTACTTAATGGTCAAGTAGATTTAGCCCAGGTGATATATTACCATAATCAAGAAAACAGCATAAATTGGCTTACCAAAAAAGTTCCTGCATTAAACGGAGTAACTCCTATAGCATGTTTACACGATAAAACATTGGTCAAAAGATTAAAAGAATGCCTAATGAGAATGAAGTAATGATGTATATTTTACATATGTTTATATGCCTATACTAAACAAAATGTAAGAGAGTGATGATGAAAATTAATGATAGGCATAGCCATAGAAACGAATTTGGTATAAAAAACAATATAATTTAATAAAATGAGCAATAGTAAACTTCCAATATTTGGAGAAATTGATCTAGAAGAAGATTTTTTTGAAGCAGAATTTATGAATTCAAAAAATCAAGAAGTTATGGTTTCAATTGATTTTGAAGGTGAACCACCGGGAAACGATTTTAGCTTTGAATCAATTTCTAATTTTCTGAATAATATAGAAAACAACCTACAGCATATAAAAGATAATTTACTTTCTGGCAATTTTGTAGTTGACGTAAAAGATTACATCGAACATCATATGAGTGAGTTAAAATCAGAGCCCAAAATTCAAAAAATAAGCTCTCATGAACAGTTTATTAATGAACTTTACACAAGTTATATTAACATATACCCAACAGAAGAAGAAAATTTCTTTTCTATTGACTTTACAATTGATGAAGAACTCACAAACTATATCCTGGTAGTAAGTTTACAAGAAGACTTATCAATTTCTCATATCACCACCGAAAGTTAATAACCAGACACCAGAATGAAACATGTTTTAACTACTACAATATTAATCTATGAATAGCATAATCCAATAAAAACACGTGTTATAACAGTTTGTATATTGCATATATCGTCTTTGGTAGGCAAACGCAATATACAAGTGACGTTGTAACTAATTAGTAAAAATATTTGACTAAGTGAATAACTTAAAAAAAATTATACTTCGGATTTTAGTTACTTTCAGTGCCTTTCTGATTCTACTTATTGGACTTTTTATTTTTGTGATTAAAAAAAATAGAATTACGGAACTTAACAGAAAAGCTACTGAATTTCAGCCAACAATAATCAAAGTCGAAAAAACAACACCTGAATTTGAACGCGGAAAAGAATTGTTCATTTCCGACTGTAATGTTTGCCATAAAAGGCAAGGAATAATCAATACTTATAGAATGAAAACTAGAATGATGGATGAAATGGGAATTGAATATTTCAAAAAGTACATTACTCAACAGGATTCATTATGGAACGCAAAGGATTTATATGTCTCAAAGCTTAAAGAAGAATATGGAAATTTAGGGAATAGCCATAATTTCAAATACTCAAAATCTGAATTGAGCGATTTGATTGAATATATAAAAATGAAAAAATGAAAACTGTGTACAACAACATATCCTATGTGACCATAGCAGCTAAGGGGTAAATCCAATGGTTCTTGTATTTTTGGTAAAGCGCAATGCTTGCAATAAATAAAAGTTAGCAACCAATGCGCAGAAAAATCGAAAAGCTGGGTTACATTTTACTCTGCAACGACACCTATATTAAACGTTGTAGAACATTGGGAAAAATTAAATAATGAGAATAATATATTGCGATAGTGTTTTTGATAACAAAATAATCGAGCCTGATTATGAAAAAGAAAAGAAATCTGCCATTAATGCTGGATTTACCTTTTCATTAATAAGTTTCGAAGAATTGACTGACGGGAACATTACAACGGCTTTGCGGTTAATAAAACAATCTGAAAATAAAGAATTTGGAATTTATAGAGGTTGGATGCTAACTCCAAACCAATATAAAGATCTTTTTGACGGACTTCTAAAAAAGAATATTGAGTTAATAAACTCTCCAAATGAATATAAACATTGCCATTATTTACCAGATTCATACAAAAAAATAGAGTCTAAAACTCCAAAATCAAATTGGACAACTGAATTGACTAATGATGCCGTACTTGAGTTAACAAGTCATTTTGGAGAAAGTCCTATTATAGTAAAAGATTTTGTGAAATCTGAAAAGCATAATTGGGATGAAGCTTGTTTTATTCCAAATGCATCTGATTCTGATATGGTAAAGTCTGTAGTAGATAAGTTCATTGAATTAAGAGGGGATTCACTAAACGAAGGATTGGTTTTTCGGCAATTCGAAGAACTTGAATTTTTGACTGAACATTCAAAAAGCAAAATGCCTTTAACTAAGGAGTTTAGAATCTTTTTTGCCAATAAGAAAATAGTAAAGGTATTTGATTATTGGGATGAAGGAGAGTATGGAAATACGAAACCGGAACTTGACGATTTTATCAAAATAGCTCAAAAAATTGATAGTAAATTTTTCACAATGGATGTAGCTAAAAAGAAAAACGGAGAATGGATCATTATGGAACTTGGAGACGGACAAGTCGCTGGATTACCTAATAATGCCGACAAAAAAGAATTTTACAATAACTTAAAAGAAAACACTTACAACAATTTTGTATAATACATATGCTCCCTTCCGGAAGCAAACGCAGTATACAAGAGGCCTTGCACACAATAAAAACTAAACTTAATGGGAACTTACGGAACAGGAATTTTAGATAATGATACTTCAGGAGAGGTTTATGAAAAATTTATTGAACTTTTAGATAAAAAAACTGAAATTCCAGAAATTCTTGATATTATTAATAGTGATTTTTCAGAGTACAAGACTGGAAAGCATTCCAAAACAGATTTCCTTTTTGCTGTAGGACTTGCACTTTGGGAGAACTGCTCACTTGACCAAAGCATACTTAATCAAGTAAAAAGCTTCATAAATTCGGGAACAGATATTAAAATTTGGAGAGATTTAGATTCGAGTGAAGAAGACATTAAACTGCGAAAAAAAAAATTAGCAAAGTTTCTTAAGAAAATAGAAAAACCTAGAAAGAAACCATTAGGCAGAAATACAAAAAAGGTCATTTACAAACCACCCATTTTCAAAACTGGAGATTGTATTGTATTTAAGGTGACAAACGAAAATTATAGTGGAGCAATAGTTGTAGGTGAACATAAAATTGACATTAAAGAAATGGGAAGTAATGTTATCATTTCTACAGATATAAACCAAAAAGAAAAACCCACAAGAGAAGATTTTACAACTGCTAATGTGCTAATAACAAATTTTGGCGTTTTAAAAAACTGGATCCAAATAAGTGAGTTTAGTGCTGACTATTTTAAAGATTTTAGTTCAGAACTTGAGATTGTTGATAATATTGAGATAAAACAAGAAGTATCAGATTATTATAGAGAAAACTTTTGTGGATACTCACCTTGGAATTATTTAATCTCAAATATAGTGAATGAATTAAAAAGGAAACCAGTAAGAAGAAAAATTAAAACACTATCAATCAAAGATGTTTTAATTGACTTAAAACTAAAGGAAACAAAGAACAAAATATAGTTACTGTGCTCAACAACGCATCCTATGTAAAGTCTTTTCTCAAATCTTGGTTATAAAAACACAAACTCCATTTATAACAAATAAGGGTTTTATTATATTTTAAAGGGTAACATATCTCCTACTTATTACATTAACTGACAAAAACAATTAGATTTGTAACTAAAATATGATAGATATATGTGTACTGGTACATATATAGCTATGTTGCCAGTAATTAGAAATGAACAAAAAAGTATACTTAATAGTTATTGGATTAATTTTAGGACTGTATTTAACTTACAATTATCTTATTCCTTTTAACAAAAATCACGGAACTGAATTCAATTCTAAACGTGAAAAATTTGGATTACCTAAACTTGATGAGGATTGGTCGATAAGTGACTACGAATCTGATCAGTTTATAACCTATTGGTGGAAACCCGAACCAAGAATTGGACACTTTAAAAAAGTAATTGAATATGGAATTTTAGGAGTGAAGTTTGAAACTGACTATTATCACAACCCAAAATTGAAAGGAACTTGTGCTTGGTCAATATATGACTATAACAAAAAAATGTTTTTTTACTTTATTGAACAACCAAATAAAAAAATGGTAGAAGTAACTAAAAAAGGAGAATTAAAACACCTTAAGCCAACGAAAAAGATTAAAGTAACCAAGGTGGAATTTGATAATTATAAATCAAAATAAAATTACTGGTAACATTATATATGTGATCATAGCAGCTAAGGGATAAATCCAATGGTTCTTGTATTTTTGGTAAAGCGCAATGCTTGCAGAAAATAAAAGTTAGCAATCAATGCGTAGAAAAACCGAAAAACATGGTAACGTTTTGCTCTGCTAAGACATATATTAAACGTTAAGTACAATACCGAAAATATTATCTTGAATGATTTTAATAATTCTATTCGTAACAGTATTAATAATTATTTCTTATCCAATAGTCGGATATAAAATTTATAAAGCCTTTCGAAAAAATGATAAACTAAAATTATATAAGTTAACTACATTTCTTATAATTCTGATTTTGGTTCCTGGATTTTTTTGGAAAATACTTCCCGGTTCTGATTTCTTTTGGGGGCCAGTAGAAAAAGTTCAAGAAAGAAACTATAACGAAGAACTTACAGGTTTTAAATTTAATGACGGAGAAAAAATATACGAATACGAAACTGAACGGGCATTTAATGGTGATGGATATTCAATATGGGTCTATAAAATTGATAATTCGACAGCTAATTATTTTAAAAAACCAAATAGAGAGTTTTTTATCAAATACCCTAAAACGGAATTAAGAAATCATTGGAAATCCGAACTTTGGAAAAAAACACCTTTTGACAAAAAAGAACAGAAGTTTTTAGACTTCGCTCATACAGAATTAGACAAATTGGATTTTGAATTAGAAGATTTGTTAAGCGAAGAAGGGAATTATTATTCTTATGAATATTTAACACATGACTTTAATAATGGAACTATATTCATTGGAAATATTGACTTTTATATAATCTGTCCCGAAAGAAAAATTATAGTCAAAATAAACCATAATACCTAAAAAGCAAAGTGGCTAACATTATATATAAAATCAGGACAGAATTTAGTGCTTAATCGAAAGATCATTTCCCTTTTGCTTTGGTACCAAATTTTTATAAATTTAATAAGAAATAAAATGCGCAAATAGATCAATTGGTTCAAGTATACTTACCTTGCTTCGATTCACATATTAAGAACTAAATTTTGATAATAATAATACTTGTTTCAATATTTTTTACCTACATAATTATTTATGGAATAATTAGGTATCTAAAATATTCAACAATCCCTAAAAATTTCATTAAAACAAAAAGCATAGTTGAATATTACGAGGAAAGGGCGAAATGGACAAGTAATTCTATAGATCTTGAATCAGGTGGCGAAATAAGTCCGATATATTATAAGCCAATAATCACTTATGAATATAAAAATCAAAAGATAATCTATGAACCAAAAATTCCTATTAGATTAAAATCTGCAAATTTTGATATAAATTTTGAGATATTCTTTGACCCAAATAATCCCAAAAATGCAAGACACCGAACCATATAAGTTACCTCTTATTCACGAGGAATATATTAAAGCGAACATAACAAAAGAAAAAATCGAAATCCTTATATCTAAACTCAACATTAAAAAATTAGAATTTAGATATAAGAGAACTGACAGAGATACTCTTATAGGGTGTTTTGCTAGTTTTAAATTTGATTTATTCGGAGTAACAAATAATGAGAAATCTGAATTAAGGACTTTTACTGAAATTATTTATCAAGTTGCAAAAGAAAAAGGAGTCCCTCTCATTGACTATTTTAAAAATGATAATTATGAGTATGACTATCATAATGCTGAAATTGTAAGAAAAATATATAACGAAAAATTACCATGACAATTTGTATAATGCATATACTACCTTCGAAGTTCAAATTCACCATATAAGAGACGTTGCCATTAATATGAAAAAATCAATAATAGTCCTTATAACTTTACTTTTGACAACTTTTACTTATTGTCAAAATGAGTTTGTTGTAACTGCCGGAAATGGTTTGTTTTTAAGGCAAGAACCCAACTCACAAGGAAAGAAAATAGGAAAACTATATTTCGGTGCCGAAGTTAATATAATTGAGAAAACTGAAAATAGCCAAACTATAATAGACAACGGAGAAAAAATAACCGGAAATTGGGTAAAAATAAGCTTCAAAAACTTCCCTACTTTCATTTCTAATGCTGAATCTGGATACGTATTTGACGGTTACCTAAAACAGAAAAAGGAAAGTATCGAAGAAATTAAAAATGAAATTGCTAAATATCCAGAATTCGATAAACTGACTATAAACACAAAAATCACCCCTTTCTATTTAAAAGGTGATTTTTTCGGATATAAAGAAAATGATATTGTAGTCTTATTAAAAAACTCTGACGGAGAAACAAAAATTGGATTTATAAATAAAGGAATTGAAACTAAAATATACATATTAGGAAATCAAAATGACCCTTTCAATATGAGAGACTATAGTTGGATTGGTATTTTTAAAAAAGTTAATAAAGGAGAAGTTTTATGGTCAAATTACGAAGATGATTTTGTTGATTTTAAAGATGTTCCTGAAAACAAAAAAGTTAAACTAAATTACAATTCATTGTACATGCACGCTTCTGAAAGTTGTGGAGGTGGCTTTGTTTTTTGGAAAGACGGAAAGTTTAATTGGCTACAACAAGAATAACATACTATTGCCAATAATGTATCCTATATAAAGCCTTTTCTCAAGTCTTGGTTATAAAAATACAATCCCCGTTCATAACAAATAGAGGTTTTATTATACTTTAAGGGTAACATATCTCCTACTTATTACATTAACTAAGAAAAACAATTAGATTTGTAATTAAAATATAATGGATATATGTGTACCTGTACATATATATCTATGTTGTAGGTCATTAAAACTGAATGAGAATATATAAAACACTAAATATTGGAGAATTTCATACGAATCATTGTGAAGACTTCTTAATTGAGGAACAAATTGGAACAAATGAAAAGTTAGTTGCTGTCTTGGATGGTTGCACAATGGGAACAGAGTCTGTTTTTGCTTCAATTCTTTTCGGAAAAGTTTTGCGAAATATTGCTAAAAAGAAATTTTACGAAGAATTTGTTACTGATAACTCAATACAATTAAATGATAAACTTAAGGAGGTTGTTAAAATACTGATTGATGAGACAAAATTACTCAAAAATCAACTTGGACTTGAAACGAATGAGTTACTATCAACCTTAATAATTGGAATTGTTGAAACTAAAGAATCAAAAGCCGAATTCTTGACAATTGGAGATGGATTAATTTGTAAGGACGGAGAACTAATTGAATATGAACAAGACGATAAACCTGACTATCTAGGATATCATTTAGCGGATGATTTCGAAAACTGGTTTGACAATCAAGAACAAAAATTAACAGTTTCTGGTTTTAATGATTTATCAATCTGTACGGACGGAATCTTTACATTTAAAAACCTTGAGGATAAGTCCAAACAGAAATCTGAAAATGAAATTATCGAATATTTGTTGATAGATAATGAGGGCGCGGAATTTGACAATTTCCTTGACAGAAAAATTCGAGCATTAAAAGATAAATGGAATCATTTGGTGACGGATGATTTAGCAATAATTAGAATTAAAAACGACACTACAACACTATATAACAAAACATAGCTACCCTTTAGGTCAGCAACGTTTGTTATATTAAACGTTAGGGCAAATTAGTAACTTCATAAAAATAATGTAATTGATAAATTATTTCAAATCTATCCTAAATAAAAAATCAAACGAAAGTGAATTAGAGATTTTGGAAAAAGAACTAGGACTTAAGTTCCCTTTGATTTATAAAGAATTTTATAAAAAAAGTAAAACCTCTCATCCTAAAAAATTAATAGGTACTGATTTATTCAGTAATGACTATGAACTGAAAGAAGGAGCTCTTGAATTATTAGAAGAAGATAACGCAAAAAACTTTTTGACTGATAAAGATTTTGTTTTTATGATGCATCAAGGTTATATGTTTTGGTATTTTAGAGCTGATGGGAATGAGAATCCTAACGTATATTACTATGTGGAACAAAGTTTAGTACCTGATAAAAAAGAAGACTTAAAAAACTTTCTTAAGGATTTAACTTAAAATCTACCAAAAGCACCAACCTCGAGAGTGGAAATATATTACTGTTCCCCAAATTCGACTTAAGGGAAAGTGGTTGAGAGAACTTGGGTTTGAAATCGGAAAAGAAATTAAGCAACAAAAAAATAAACTGACTATTACGCTGACTGACAAAAAAGGAGAGAAATAATTACGCCCAACAATGGCTCCTATGTAAAGTCTTTTCCTAAATCTAGATTATAAAAACACAAACCCGGTTTATAACAAATAGGGTTTTATTATATTTTAAGGGTAACATACCTCCTACTTATTACATTAACTAAGAAAAACAATTAGATTTGTAACTAAAATATAATGGATATATGTGTACCGGTACACATATATCTATGTTGTGCTTAGAAACTAGTTTTCACGAATATTACATTTATTTTCGTGTAATTAAAACATAAAAAATAAAAGTGTTTCCAGATTTCAATACTTACAGTACACCATTACTCTTACTTTCCTTACAGGGAATAATATTTACTTTTCTTCTTTTTAAGAGATATTATAGAAATAGAAATATTTCAGATTTATTTCTAGCACTTATTTTGCTAATTACTTGCTACCACCAAACAACCTATACAATTGGGTTTATGGGTTGGTATGACACCTATAAAAATACTAAGATTAACTATTACCTTGTGCCACTTTCGTTGGCACTAGCGCCTTTACTTTACTTTTATTTTGTATCCATAACAAATCCTAAAAAAGTATTCAATAAGACATCTTTATTACATTTCATTCCTACTACAATACTCATAGTAATAAGTGCTATTATACTAATATATGACTCAAATCAAATAGGGTTTGATGAAACTCAAAATGGATATCTCATTATTAATTTCAAATGGAAATTTTTAGACCCACTTGTGGCATTGCTATCAATGTTTCAAATGTTAATTTATCTTGTGCTTTCCTTTCAATTATTGTATAAATACAAGGATAAAATTAACCAGTATTTCTCAAATACGTACAAAATTGAATTAAATTGGCTGCGTAATTTTTTGTTTGCTTACACCATTTCATATACCTATAACACTGTTCAGATAGTTGTAAATGAAACTATAGTTAACCTTAGTTGGGTACAGGAATGGTGGTATTATTTATTATCAGGATTAGTAATTATATATGTGGGGATTAAAGGCTTTTATACAGATTTATCTCAATTAAGGGGAATAGAAATAGAGTCGTTTTTAGATCAAGAACATAAGGTTGTAGTTCAAACAAATCCCGTATTTAAAGAACCAACAGAATTGTCTAAAGACATAGAAGAAACTAAGCATACTATTGAAAGATACTTTGAAAGTAATAAACCCTTTCTAGAACCTGATCTAACTTTGGTAATTCTTGCTAATAAACTATCTATATCTAGAGAGGAACTTTCTGAAACTATTAATAAAGGCTTTCAGTTAAAATTTAACGATTTTATAAATGGTTACAGAATCGAAGAATTCAAATCAAAATTACAAGAAGGACAGCACAAACAGCTATCGTTTATTGGTATTGCTTATGAATGTGGCTTTAACAGCAAACCTACCTTTAACAGAGCTTTTAAAAAGATGACAAAAACTTCACCGTCAGAATACCTAAAAACACTAACCTAATCTAGTTTTCTTAATGAAATGAACCGTCTCAATTCGTGGATGATACGCTATTACCACAAGTTGAAACCTTCATAATGCACGTTATACCGAGTTTTGAGGTATAGAAATTAAAACACATAAATTATGAAACGGTTAATAGAAAAAATTACAAGTACAAAGAAACAATCTAATTTGCTTAATGAAGTAATACTTGCATTACCTAGAACTTTTTGTGGTCTCATTTTAGCCTTTGGCTTTGGAGCCTCAAAGTTTGGTATGCCTTGGTCACCACAGGAATCTAATTTAGTACTTTTTCAGGTGTCTGATTGGTTTGTTGATGATGTCAGCAAATTTGGTGGTCTATTCGCAACCTTTCCTTTATTATTTGCTTGGTTAGCAGCAGCGTCAGAATCAATTGGTGCTCTGTGTCTGATATTCGGTTTCAAAACTAGAATAGCATCATTTTTTTTAATGGTAACAATGTTTGTAGCCATATTTTTTCAACAATGGGATAATGGTTTATGGACAATGTTGCCTGCACTCGGTTTTCTATGGGTATCATTATACAACTTAATAATGGGTTCTGGGCGTTTTGGGCTTGACTACTTAATAAGTAGAAAATTAGAAAATAACAGATTGTTAACTACACCAATCTATAAAATAAAAGGTAAAGTAAAAGCAGCTAGTCGGGTTTTAACACTTTTAATTGGATTTTCTCTTAGTGCACAGGCACAGACTAAAACGGTCTCACTGAAACTAAATACGCAATCTTTAGAAGAAGTAAATACAGTATCAGTTAGAGGAAATATTAGACCATTATCACAAAGTGAAGATTACGCACTTACAGATAAAGATGGCGATGGAATTTACGAAGCAAAAATCGATTTTGAAACTTCAAAACGAAATGTTAAATTCAAATTTCTGGTGAATGGAAATATGGAGTTAAAAGGCTCTGATGAAAGAATAATTTGGTTTAAAGAGAAGCCAGTAGTTGAAAGCTATGTTTTCAATGAGTTTAATTTTTATTCTCAAGAAAAAATTGAAACCCTTCGTTATACAGATGCTCAAATTGATGAAGATATTACAATATTGAAAGAAATTGTACAGTATGTACATCCAAATATATATAAATATAGAGATTCTCTAGATTTAGAGAAAGATTTTAAGCTTCTTGAAACTGAAATGAAAAGCAATCCTACGATGATAAATGTCTTTGGAGCTGTATCAAAATTTGCAGCAAAAATTAAGTGCAGTCATACTTTTACTAATCCATGGAATCAAGGAGGAATTATGGAAAAGGCAAATTTTTATCAACAAGATAAGATACCATTTACATTTAATCGAATAGCAAAACGTCTATTCATCGATAAAAATGCATCGGATAATTTAGAATTAAAAAAAGGGTTTGAAATTATAAATATAAACAGCGTTTCTACCGCAGACGTATTAACAAAACTAGCAGACTATGTGACCTCAGATGGTAATAATTATGAGAAGAAACTAGAACGTTTATCGGTAACAGGTGAAGAGAAATTCTCAATGTTTGATATTTTCTATCCAATCGAATTTGGCAGTAAGACAGCCTTTGCGCTTACCCTTAAAGATATCAATACAGGTAAAGAGATTAGGACATCGGTTAACGCCACTTCAAAAACAAACAGGACAAAACTACTTATTGAGCGTTACGGAAGTCTTGATACCTCTTTGAAGGATGGATGGAATTTCGAAATTATTAATAAAGATGCGGCAAGACTTTCAATTGCATCATTCGCAGTACAACGAAATGAGTTTGACTGGAAAGATTATTTAGATGATGTTTTCAAACAATTAAACGATAAATCAATACCAAATCTCATTATTGATATTCGTGGTAACGAAGGCGGACAGGGTGTTGTTGGGCAATACATTTTAGAACGTGTCATTCAAAAACCATTAAAAATAAGTGCAATGCAGTCTTCGGTTCGCTATGTGGAAATACCTTCTGATTTTAAAAAGCACATTAATACTTGGGAAAAATTTCCGTATGACTTCAATGGTAAAATTGCTTCAGAAAAAGAAGGACGTTATTTCTTAAAGGATAAATATTCTATAAAAGAATCATTAATGAAGCCTATCAAAGGTAATTTTAAAGGAAAGGTGTATTTAATAACGGATGCATCAAATAGTTCAGCAACTCATTTAATGGCTGCCTACGCAAAACAAATAGAAAATGTAACCGTCGTAGGACAAGAAACAGGTGGGAATCAATTGGGTACAAACGGTAGTTATATGTTCTTTTTGCGTTTACCAAACACTAAGGTAGAGTTAGATATACCTGTAATAAATATGTTTGTTCCAACAGGGGAAAAAGCAGTTGACGGAGGCGTAATGCCAGACATCCCTATTGAGAAAAACCCACAGGATTTCGTGAATAATGTAGATACAGAATTAAACACGATTTTAAACTTAATTAAAACAAAGTAACATGAAAAATATATTGATAAGCACTCAACAAAAGTAAATTGGAGGTCAAATAAGTAAAAGACCCAAGGTTCTTAAACAAATAAAAAAAAGAAAATAATAATTAAGCACAACAGCGTATAAAAGCAATAGCGGTTTGGGTAATAACTCAAACCGTTTTTGTATTTAAATAAGTATATTGCTAACTGAAAGTAAGAGTATTTTTAACCGATACTACTCTTATACAAGACGTTATCTGTAATTACCAAATCTAATAACGAAATTCTTAAAATAGCCAATGCCTGATAAAAACTCAAAAATTATTTATAAAAGTCAGTTATCAACCTTTAATTTGGTTTTTATGATATTGGGAAGTCTTTTTTTGATTGGAATAGGAATTAATTTTCTATTAAACACCCAAGAATCAGGAATTAATTGGTTTATAATTTTTCCATTAGGTTTTATCTTTCTTGGAGGCTTAATCGCATTAATGAGAATGAGCTGCAAGGTTATTTGGTTTTTGAAAATGATAAGCCCATAGGATGGTGTAATGCAAACGACAGATTAAATTATCAAAGATTATTGAGAGACTATGATTTGATTGATAACCCTAATGACAAAGTTTGTTCTGTTGTTTGTTTTTTAATACATCCCGATTATAGAAGACAAGGGATATCTCAAAAGATTCTTGAAAAAATTATTACCGATTGTTCAAATATGGACTATGATTATATTGAATCATACCCAAAGAAAGGAAAACCGGGTGCGAGTAATTTCAAAGGTTCGATACTATTATATGAAAGAAACGATTTCAAGATACACAAAGAGTATGATACCTATTATGTAATGAGAAAAAAACTAAAATAAATACAGTGCACAGTAACTAAGCATTCGTCTATCGGTATGACCAAGTATGAATGCTTAGTTATTATTGGTAGTTTTTTCTTTTTATTTCAGAACATTAAAAGTCAATTTATACGTGTAGTAACGTTTAATGTAGTATCATTCCATTTATCGTCTTAGTTGCCTTGGTCATACATATGTGGTATTGTAACACGTTTTTTACTCCTTTCGAAAAACAGCATTTCTTCTATACTTATCATAAATATGCTCGAATTCGATAGAATAAATATTTGTTCGAGTGCTTTTAAGGCTATCGCTACTAGAGAAATATAAGATATTATCATCTTCAATTAATTCTGGATAAAGGTCGCTCCCTGTAGTATTAATTTCTCGAATATTTTGTGGAAAAGACCAGTCATCATCTAATTTGAAACTTATATATAGATCACCATAAGGTGAGAGGTTCTCTGCTCTTCCCGAAGCTTCAAAGATGATCATACTCCCCTCTTTATTCACCTCTAAGTTCCATTCTCCTTTTTCGGTATTCAAGCGATTTCCTAGATTTACAGGTGAACCATAGGTGTCATTTCTTTTTTTAACAATATAGAGGTCACCTTGCCCATACCCCATATTACGGTCAGAAGCAAAATATAGGTTACCATACTTATCTGTCTTAATGCAATACTCATTTTGTAAAGAATTGATAGGATTATCTAACCTGATTGGTGTTTCCCATTCGTTATTTTCATTTCTTTCAACTTTCCATATATCTTGTGAAACTTGTTGGGCTCCATCGTATGGTCTTTGGGAAATAAAATAAAGCGTTTTTCCATTATTGGTAATATGAGGAGCACTATCATCATATTGACCAGAAAAAGGTGCTAATTTGGGCTTTGACCACTTTAGGTTTTTTTTAACCGAAAAGTATATTGAGCTTTTAATACTACCCTTTCCCCATTTGTCATTACTTTTAGAAAAGTAAACCTCTGTACCAGAAGCCGAAAAGCTTGGTGCATACTCTATTGCTTGGGTGGATATATTATTCGCTTCAAAAACTAATGTTTTAAAGGGTGCCGACCTCTTTTTACAACTACTAGAAAGGATTAATAGCATACCCAAAATAATTATTGAAAATAAATTAATTGAAATTCCTGACTCTTTCATTTCATCATTTAATTTTATGTGGTATAACGACCTGGCTATTCTCAGTGCGGTTAATAAGCGATACGTTTTCAGATTGGTATTAAGTCAAATATAAATATTTTGCTTTTATCATTTTTTCATAAATGCCAAATTTTACAGTTGGCGACCTTACAAATAATCATATACCTTTTGATTGTAACTAAAAGCGCTATGTTTTCTTATATCTTGTTGTGCTTCCGCTATTTTATTTCTATGGTTTTAAATATTTTCTCTAATTCGTATTTCTACTAGCTTAACGTATTTAATACATTACCAAAAAAACATATGTTACCGGGTGAATTCAAGGTGTAAGTGTTATTACTTGGTATCGTTAGGCCAAACCAAAGTAAATGCAAGTTAAAGCTATGGTGTTAAAAAAACAGTGCACAGCACAAACAAACCACAAATCGTATTTACGCAAGTAGAACATCAAAGCGATAAGTGATCCAATAACAAAAGTGACAATTTGCCCTGTAATGCCTTGACCACTGTGCATAAAACCAAAAAAAACAGTAGTTAGAACAATGCTTAGTGCAATACTGATCTTGCTTTCTCCAAAGAATTTTAAAAATTGTCGCATAAAATATCCACGAAAGATGATTTCTTCTCCAAAGCCCGAGCCAGCTAATATGAATAATAAACTAATGAGAAAGGTTCGAAGATCTCTTGTTATTTCATTAAAAAAAGAATAATCTATCGGCACTCCTGTAAGTTTTGTAACCCCAGGAACCAATACAAAGACATAGAAAATAAAGAGCCCTAATGCAACTAATGGAGCAAGGACAAAAATGTTTTTGAATTTGAATTTTTCACGTTGAAACCCAAGTGCCGAAAATCCTTTTTCTTTATATTCTATAGCACTGCCTATAAAGACTATTACTGAAGAAATGATAAGTGTTAGAAAACCTAAATGGATTGGCCCAAACCATAAGAAGAGGATGATTGAAATGGTAATTAACGGAATCAATATTTGCCTCGAAGTGATTTTGTTCATTGTTTTTGATTTAAAATTTTAAACGAAATAATGAACAAAATTCCTGAAAACCCTTTTAGACACTTGTCTTTTTACTGAATGGTCGTTAATTACATCTGAATAGTTGGAAGTTTTTAATATCTCTTATTGAAACCAATTCATAAATGCTTTTCGTTTGTAACGACTTATATTGATTTCGGCAATTGCATCGTTTTTAACGAAAGTTTTTAACCGAATACGTAATTTACCATTTTCAATCTTTTCAATTAAGTCTACGGTATCTTTGTGAATGATCGTTTGTCGATTAGCTCTAAAAAACAATTGATCGTTTATTTTTTCTTCGAGCTCATTCAACGTAAAATCAGTATTAATTGTATTGCCATCATTTTGAACCGTATACACAATTTTGTTTTCACTATAAAAACAAGCAATATTTTCGTAGGTTAGTTTTGTTAGTTTGGTACCGCTTTCAATAGTAATTTCGGCATCTTTTATAGATAACTTATATAAATTGTATATTTCTTTAGCATACAATAAAGCTATAAGAATAAAACATATTAATAAGGTAATTAGTAAACCAATTAATATATAATATAACTGTATTTCTCCATCTATAATTACTCCTATAATAATATTTACCGGAATATAAATTATTGCAACATATCCCAAAGTCGAAGCCATAAACTTTACCATCGTAGCAACTTCTATCTTTTTATAAAAATGTTTTTTCTGGTAAAATTTAAAATTAAAATGTGCTATAAGTCCAACGACAATAGATAAAACAATAGTAAATAGAAAACCTACTAGAGGAAATCTATACGATTCACTATTTAGAAAATTATCACTTGCTGCTAAATGATTTACGACCAATGAGAAAATAATTAATACAATGGCTTTCTGTAACCAACGCCATGTAGAACTGCGCAGAAATTCTTGCCATACTGTTTTTACTTTATTTTCGTTTAACTGTTTAATAGCCATGAACCAGAAACTTTTTTTATCAGATTCAAAAGTAAAGAATAATTTCTCCAAGAGCACATTTAAAATACTTTCCGGTTTTACCTTTTGAGAGTAAATTCGTCTTTTTCTCTAAAGAATTTTATTTTTTGGTTAGCGGTTTCTGATAGTGAAGTATAACGTTCTGTGGATGGTCTGTTTGCTTTCGGAATAGTGCTATACACTACACAAATTGTTATATTATTTTGTAATTTTTCTTAATCGCAATCAATTACTTTTAAGTTCGGTCTCTTTTTAAGAATTATTTCCTTTTGTTTAAACGATAAATTTGATGGTGTAACAATTAACTCTTTCAAGTTTACAGGTAAACAATTACTATCTATAGATTCTATATTAAAGTTATCTGCAAGTGATAAATGAATTAATTGATTCATTTTAAACATAGATTCGGGTAACTTTTTTATCCCACAGTTTTCTATACGAAAAGACTTTAATTTAGTTAATCGAGAAATTGAATCGGGTAAACTCACAATATCGTTGCCTCTAAATACTAATTGCTCTAAATTGGAAAGTTTTAAAATCCATTCAGGGAATTCTTTATAATTAAAATTTAGAATTTCTAAATGTCTTAATGTTTTAAGTTCTCCGACATCGTTAGAAATTAAACTCCTACTATTCACGTCTGATTGCAAGAAGAGATATTTCAGTTTTTCAAAATTTAAAAAACTTGAGCCATACTTTTCTAAATCATATTCTGGAAACCTAATCGATAGCTTGATAATACCTTTGGCAGTGCTTACTTCCTCAAATAGGCATTCAGATTTAAATTTTAATTGATTTAACATTTCTATCTTATTGCGAACGATTAATGTAAAATGTGATTTAATACATTTTCACATCGTGTTGTAGTCAGTTTTTAATTTGCTACATTTTTCTTTTGCCCCAATAGCATCTCTTTTAACTGTGGCATTAGTTGTTTTTTTGATTATAATATCAAAAGTTTTTATTAAAATATTTATTTGCTCTTCAACTATTGAGTTAATGGCATAAACACTGAGGGTAGAATATACCCAACCAGAAAGACTATTTTTTTTCAATAGTAATTCATTAAAAATATCCCAAGCTCTATTATCACCAACAATTGCTAAGAGCGTAGCAACTTCTTTTTTTACCAAAGTAGATTTATTATGAATGTGTATCTTAATTATAGTCTTTAACCATTCTTGATATTCTAATTGTACTTCTTTTATAAATATTTCTTCCCACATGGGATGAATAATATATCTTTCATAAAAAAAAGAAAGAGTTAATAGGTAACCTGCTATTAATTTATCGTCAGTCTCAATCTGGATAGCATTATATATTTCAATTTGATTTTTCTTGTCTAAGAACCATTCTCTTATAGGTAAACAATTCCAGCCTAACTCTCTTCTAGCATTCGAACTCAGCCTTTTTTCTCCTAGTTTTCTAATTTTAGAATCATCAGATTTGATATTTTGGAGTGCTGTATCCAAATCAAGTAGAAATTTCTTTTTAGTTTTTATATATCTATCTGTTTTTACAAACTCCTCTATATCCAACATTTATTTTTAATATTTTGGTTATTACCTACAACATCTCGGCTATGGCTAGTACGGGAATTAAAAGTACTGAATTTCCGATTGTCTACTTAACCAAAACTTTTTATTTTGTTTTATCTTTTTTATAAAGCCAAATTTAAAATTTGGCGACTTCGCAAATAGAAAAGAACCTTTCGATTAAACAACTACTCGCCCTATGTTTTTATATGTCGTTGATTAAATCATTTGCGTAGCTATAACGAAGACAAATTATTTAATCAATGGGGTTTACGAAGTGCTATATTTAGTTTGTTTTTCCAAAGCTAAGAAATAAATAATCTAGAAATGAAAAGTTCGGTTTCTTTACTACCAGACTACCAATATATTCATCACTTAGGAAAAAGCTTTATATAGGATATATGTTGTAGGTATCTCATAGGGTAGCTATCCACACACACCTGGTTGCCCGTAGCTATTTATCATTTTACTAGACTGCTATTCAGTATTATTTTTCGTATTTCTTTTTCAAAATGGTAATTGATTGGAATATTACTATTGTATAAATTCTCTAAAACAATTACATCTAAATCCTTTTCAGGAATATAAAATTTGATTGAAACAAATCCAAACCCTGTTCCTCCGTGACCTACATATTTAATCGGTTTATCGCAAATATTAACTCCATATCCATAATAGATTTGTTCATCACTTAAAGCGGCAAACATATCTGGCACATCCGAAGTAGTAATGTTCTCGTACGATGTTTGCTGTAATAATTGACCTTTATGAAATTTAGAATCCCAAATATGTAAATCGGTAATATTCGAGATAACTCCGCCTGTTGGAATAAAATCATTCCAAGTATCATTCGTAAAACCTAGTGTGTCAAAATTTACTTTCTCAAACTTATTTCCACTCCATTGATATCCATTAACTAATTCTTTATTTTCATTGTTGAGTTGATAGCAATAGGTGTTTTGCATTCCTATATCTTTAAAAAGGTTATTAGCAAGTTGACTATACTCTTTTTTAGTTACTTTTTTTAGTATCCTTCCTAATAAACCATAAGCAGGGTTACTGTAGTGAAAACTTGTACCAGGTTTAAACAACAATGGCTTATCTAAGGCTTCAATTCCTGCTGACATATTAAGCAATTGATGAACAGTTACAGTATCTGCCCATGATACAGAAAGTTCAGGTAAGTAGTTTTTGATAGGCATCTTTAGGCTTATGTTTCCTTTTTCTACTTCTTTGGAAATTAAAACTCCAGTAATTTGTTTACTGTTAGATTGAATTCTAAAGTTATCTTGTAATGAGATTGGAATTTTATTTTCAAAATCAGAATATCCAGATGCTTTAGAATAAACAACTTTTCCATTTTTAGTAATGGAAATTACACCATTAAACTTTCTGGGTTTTGTTGTCTGAATTAAACTGTCAATTTTTGTAGAATAGTCATTAACTAATGTCTTGTTAGTTTTTAAATGTTCTGTATTTGATTGATTCCTTTTACAACTTGTAATCAACAAGATTAGAGTAAAGATTAAAAATTTGAAGGTGTTTTTCATTATGTTTACCTGTTTAGGAAGTAGTTTGTACTAATTACTTCCCAAGACTACTATTTATAACTATTTTTCTTATCTCATTTTCAAAATGATAAACTAAATTGCCTCCCCTCCAATCATCATCCATAGCGTAAATATTTTCCCAAATTATAACATCGACATCTGTTTCAGGAATATAAAATTTAATAGATACAAAACCTATTCCTCTTCCGCCATGTCCTAGATGTTTTGTTGAGTGCAGGTCATGTATTCGAAGTCCATAAGCATAGCCAATTGTGTCATTAGCAAAAGCAGCATGTGGACCTCTGTTAGTTGGGGTAATCATTTGTTTGTAAAAATCTGAATTTAAAATTTCTCCTTTATGCAGCTTTGAGTCCCATATATTTAAGTCATGAGCATTTGAAATGATGCCTCCTGCAGGAATGAAATTTTTCCAACTTTCTTTGGTAAAACCTATACTATCAAATTCTACGATATTGACTTTCCCTTTTTCAAGAGAGTGACCATTAACAAGTCTTGAGTTGGATTTATCAAATTCATAGCAATAAGTATTATTCATGCCTAATTCCTTAAATAGTTGATTGGCATACTGAATAAATTCCTTGCCTGTTACATTTTCGAGAATAGAACCTAAAAGCCCATAACCTGGATTGCTATATCTGTACCCTTTTCCTGGTTTAAAAATTAATGGTTTCTCAATATCTACTATTCCCGAAGACATGTTCAGTAATTGATGTACAGTTACAGAATCCGCCCAAGTTGATTTCAATTCAGGTAAATATTTGTTAATTGAATTATTTAGGTTGATTTTTCCTTTTTCAACCTCCTTCAAAATTAGAACTGCTGTTATCTGTTTGCTGTTAGATTGAATCCGAAAATTGTCATTTATACTAATTGGTGTTTTCTTTTCAAAATCTGAAAACCCGTATTCTTTTGAATACATAGTTTCTCCGTTTTGAGTTATTAGCACAATACCGTTGAACTTCCTTGGGTTTGTTGTTAATATTAAACTGTCCAATTTAACCGAATAGTCATCTACAATTTGGGTTTTAATTACGCTATTTTTCTTGTTATTAGTATTACCACAACTTGAAATGATCAAAGCAAGTGCAAGAGTTAAGATGTTAAATGTGTACCTCATTAAAATATTATGTTTATTATTTTTTGCTCTAATTACAGCCAACAACTGGATATACAAATCTAATTTATTATAAATCATTAAACATCGTATTTTTATCATCTAGACCTAGGAAAGGGCTTTAGATAGGACACCATGTAGGTATTGGCTTTTTCTTATTCATTCTTATTTTTCACTGAATAAAATATACTCTTTTAATTTTATCATTTTCAATGTGATAAATAGCCACAGCTTCCATTAATTCATTTCCAAATTGAACACGCTCTTTATCTATGACAATATTACCCTGAACAATTCTCTCTTTTAGCTCACAATGCAGGTTTGGTATTTTGTCAAACATTTCTGAATACTCTTTCCTCATTATTTCTTTACCTTTATAGAGCAATTTGTCAGGATATGAATAAATTTCAACATCCTCTGCATATGGTTCTAAAAAAGCATCGATGTTTCTAAAATTATAGGCATTTAATTGTCTTTGTGCTAAATCAGTAGGTGAGTCTTTAATAAGTTCATTGGGTTTGAAGATGACACCTTTATTGAAAATAGTATTTATTTTGGTAACGTTTTCAATATCTTCAATCGGGTTTGCATCTAATAAAACAAGATTTGCTTTTTTGCCAATATCGACTAGGCCAAATTCATTTTCCTTGTTAAAAACTTTTGCACCATTTATAGTTGATGCTTGAATAATTTTCCAATTACTCATTCCACTTTTTCGCATAGCTTTTAGTTCTTTCAAATAGGATGAAGCATGTAAAGTCCCAATATTTCCGGCATCAGTACCGGTAGCAATTAAAACTCCGGCATCAGATAATATTTTCAGATTAGCCAAACTAATTGAGTCTGTTTTTTTTAAGCCTTCAATACTTTGTTGAGAATTTGCGTAGTTTTTATAATTCTTAACCAGTGTAGTATCAGTTAAATGCTTTAAATCCAGCAAAGAACCTAATTGATATGAATCTGTTTTTTGTAATTCATAGTTGCTAATATTCAATTTTTGACCGAATGTATTTAAATATCCACTGTGAACAATTAACGTTGGACAAAGTATCGTTTTATTTTTCTTCAATAATTGAACAAAATCGTCTTTTAAAATTTCGTCATCTACACTATGTACCAAAAAATCAGCACCATTTTCAACAGCCAATTGTGCTGTAATCCTTTGTGTTGCGTGTACTGCTACTTTTAAGTTGTTTTTATGAACTTCATTTATTATAGCTTTTATAATTGGAAGGTTTTTGCGTGCACTTTCCTCTATACTTAAGCCGTCTGCTCCTGCTATATACCAGATTTTTATAAAATCGGGGTTATATTTCAACTGTTTTTGAACTCCATTAATACCGTCTTCAATAGTTTCTGTTAATGTAAAAGGTTCATCTTCCCCTAAACCTTCATAGACTTTTGGTTCATAGGTAGTCAATAAGGGTCCAGTTATAAAAATGGAAGGTGAGAATGGCTTGTCTGTAAAATCATTTCGTTGTTTAAGAAAATGATAGTTTGCACCTACATCTATTACTGTCGTAATACCATTTTGAAGATATCTTCTCAATTTGGTTTCCATATCAGTTTTTGCATAGGCTATTTCTTCGTCGTAACTCTTGAATTTTCGTAAATCAATAACGTCTGGACGAGTATATAAACCTCCATTTTGGAAAAAATGAATATGTGCATCTATTAAGCCTGGAATAAGATACTTGTCCTTTCCATCGATTATAGTGGCATTTTCTGGTAAAGTTTTATTATTACTTTGTTGAATGTTCGTTATCAAATCATCAGTAATAATGACAGTTTGATTGGGTGTTAATTTTTGTTTTTCTACGTCAACAATTGTTACATTCGTGATACAGACTTGAGCATAAATAGAGTTTAAAAAAGTAAAAAGTAATAAAGTCAAAAGGCATTTATGGTTCATTATTGTGAGTCTTTTATTTTATGAGTTTATTCAGTTCGCACCTAAAGATAACTGTGTGTTTTGTTTGGAAATAACCGCTTAAGAAGCAATAGCGAAGACAAACTATTTGCCAAATTGAATATATAGTGCATTGTGTTCTTTATGTTTTTAATTTAATTTCCCCCAAATTAAAAAAATAAAGGGACTGTAGTTCTATTTCGGTAATATTTTTGATCAATCTTAAATCATTAAACTATGTTTTTTTAACTAAAACTAGAAAAAGTGTTTTGCATTAGAACACATTGTTTACTTGCTGTTATGTAATTATTTCCTTAAATTTAAAAACATACACCAAAAGTAAAGTATCATTCTGACTTTGAAAATGAATGGTATTTCCGAAGCAATGATCAACCAAAAAAAAGTTCTCAAGCAAAAATTTTATAGTCAACAATTATTTTAATTATGCGTAATTATCTCCTAATCCTAGTTTGTTTTATGTTGACACATCTATCCGCTCAGCAAGTAGATGATAAAGCATTTATTTTTGATCCTTCCATCACACAAAAGTATAGTACTTCTATTAATGGTATTATTTCGGTAATGGCAAATTATTATGAAGGAGTTGAATATAGCAACGAAGAAAAGTTAAACTCTGCATTTCACACATCATGGCAGATGAGAGATAATGACGAGACTGATAACAAATTTATACATATTGAAGACAAGTCAACATTTATAAAGCGGGTGAATGATCACGGTAATTATAAAGGTTATGCTAGTCAACGTAAAATTGAGGCAATAGAAGTGATTCATGATCAATTGGCATTTGTCAGAATAGACAAATCACCATCTAGAAATACCACATTGTTCTTTTTGGCCAAAATTGATAAGGTTTGGGTTATTATAGACAAACTTTGGGTGTATAAAGAGGAAAATTTTAATCCACTTCCATCAAATGAATTATTGTCAAGCATCAAAAGTTTTTACGAAGGACAAGCTACAGATAAAGATTTTGACTCAAAGGTATTGTCTAATGATTCATATACTATAGCTCTTGAGTCCAAGCTAGCTGATCATGAGATAAAATTAGTATCCATTCTAGGAGTATATGATAGATTAGCAGTCGTAAGAACAGACTATCCCACATTAAATACTACAGCTTATATTGTATTGTTTAGATTGGATACTGGCTGGGAGGTATCTTGTGAACGAATTTCTAAAAAGAAGTAATTCTTTTTTGTAGGTAACTACATAAGTCTTGTAGTTATCTCGAAGGTCGCATATACATTATACAAATTATTATAGGTAGTTTTTATTATTAATCAATATTCTTTGTCAAATCTAATGTATTTAAGTCATATTCTGAATCCTCAAATTGATTATTAAAGAAAAAGTTAAGGCATGTATTTGATATATATGTTAGTAAATAATTTATAGATAAAACTTACAATAAAATAGAGAAAAAATCCAATTAATATTTTTAGAATAATTTTAGGTTTTATTAATTGAAATAAGTTTTTGATTTAGGATTTGATTATCTGCAACGATCTCGGCTATGTGTAGTACGGGAGTTCGCATGTTTGCTAGCAAGTCTTGAATTATATTTTGTATTATTTTTATTCATAAATATAGGCAATGCGAGTCGTGTATAGTACATTTACTTTTCTTTAAATAACTAAACCCATATTATGTATAGTAATTGTTGTGGTTATGGTTATTTTTGTTGTATTGTTTTGTGTTGACCTAATTTAAAATACTCTTCAATTTTTGGATTAAACTCACTAATAAAATCAGTACATTGAATAACAAAAACATCTAATATAGTTTTATAACATTCACTATTTGGATCTTTTATTTTATCCAAAAACGAATTGTCCCTGAAATTTATATGCTTTTCATTGAAATATAAGAATTTAGCAGTTTTCCAGTACTTATTGTTAAATCCTGTTGAGATTTCCTCAATCGGATAATTGTTATAATTTGAGTTAAAGTCCAAAATACCTATAAATACATTACCATTGTGATGCCCATTATCATTAAAACTTTCGATTAAAATTTCAAATTCATATTCATTTATACCTAATGATTTGTTATAAAAAAATATTTGTGCGATACCTTTTTTATGAATTGCATTTGGGGTTTTTATTTCAAATTTCTTATCTGAAAATTGTTGCTTTATTTTTTTCACAACATCTTCTCTGAATTGCCGTCTAATATGATGCCTTAAACTATGAAATTCTGTACTAATTACGTTTGCAGCTTCATGATTCTTAAACAATAAATTAATCATCTTTTGACGGTCATTCATATTTTGATTTGTTAATTTTTGAATTAATAATATGTATTGTTTTATGGATTCTCTAAGTTGAGGGATATTAACCGATTTTTCATAGCATAACTTTAACCAATTTAAAATATCGTATGAATAACTCAAGGTATAGTAATCTTCTCCATTCTTAAGTTTGTATCCTTCTTTTTCAGTTAATAAATTGCTGTCTTTTATGGATAAATCTGTGGCTTCTTCACCAAATAAAGTTAAGTAATAAACCTTATTACATTCTTTTTTAAAATTACAGTATCTAATTAATTGATTTTCTTGGTCGCCTGCATAGATTTTATTTTCTATGGAAATATAATTATTAAAGTCAGTTATTAAAATATCAATTCGTCCACCATCAGAGTTCGTTTTTCTTCCTATATGATGTTCTTTAATAACATTTAAACTTGAGAAGCTTAAAGTGTTTTTATACTCAATTGTTTCAAGAAATAATTCTAAGAAAACACTACCTTGTAAATGACTTCCGTTAGGATTTAACAATTCAGCTATAAAATTTGAATGCGTTTTATTTTCTTTACTTTCAACACCCAATATTGAAAAAATATTAAAAGTTTCTCCTTTTATTTTTTCTATTTCTTTTTGATGAGTTAATAAAGTATTAATGCCATTTAGTAATGAAGATATTTCTTCAAGTTCGATTGTTTTTTTCAAAGCATTCGTGTTTTTAAAAATTACTGGCAACGGTCTCGGCTATGATTAGTATGGGAATTAAAAAGTGATTGATTTCCGATTAAGATTAAGCATTTAGTCAAAACTTTTTATTTTGCTTTATTTTTTTCATTTTTAAAGCCAAATCAAAAGATTTGGCAGACTCAATAAAAATACACTAAACTTTGGGTTAAATAACAAATCCTGTATTATTTATAACCATTGTTGCGCACTCGTACTTCTTCTCCAAGTTTGTTTAATTGATTAAAATAAGCTTGTTTAAGCCATATTTCTTTATCTCCAATGGCAATAAACCTATATTTAGCTCTTGTTATAGCAACATTTAATAAATTCGGTTTTTTCGAAGCCCAATTTGCCGCTCCTTTAGTTGTTTCGTCTAGTCCTAAACATAAAATCACACCTTCAGCTTGTTTTCCTTGAAAAGTGTGAACTGTTCCTATATGGCTTTTTAGCCATTCTCCCATTTCACTACTATTTATTTCTTTATATTTCTTAACTTCATTTATAAGATGCTTAAAAAGAAAAGCATTAAGTGAATAACTTATTTGACTAAAAGGAGTGATGACAAAAACATCAGGTAAAGTTTTAGAAAAATTAATTTCATCAATTAAAATGTCTTTAATTATTTCAGCTTGTTCTTGTACAAAGTGTCTTCCTTCAACTTTTCCTCTACTATGAATAAATGATGTATTGAAATTAATATTAATATTTTTTGGATTTAAAGTAGAACAATACATAGTGTTGTCATAGGCAATATTGTTTGAAATTTCAAACATAGGATTAATGCATCTTCTGTGAACCCTTAAAGGTATTCCAATCCATTCTTCTTTGCTATTTATTGTTAAATATGAGCCTAACGAATTAATTCTGTCAGCCATTGATTGTACAGACAGTTCTGAACTTATATTGTCTTTATCTAAATCAAAATAATTACTAATGTTATCAGTGATCGAATTAGGAATAGTTACAACTGGTTCTATTTGAAATGGGTCACCAACTACACCAACTCTTTTGGAACGCCATATTGAACCTGCTGCAGCTTGAGGAATTGCTTGCCCTGCTTCATCAATAAATAACCAAGGGATATCTTCTTTGTCTAAACCCTTAAACATTGTCTGTATTGACGCAAATGTGGAAGAAATTACAGGGATTACAAGAAAAAATGTATTCCACATTCCTTTTATTTCTTTTTTAGAAGGATTAGAGTCTCCTTTTAAATATTCGAAAAATCCAGCAAGTGTTGTTGAAATTCTACTTGAAGTAGCATTAGCTGTTAAAATAAATATTTCATTTAATTTCAAAGAGATGATAAACAATTCGGATTGTAATTTCTTTAAGTTTCCCGAATACCAAGGACAAGATTCTTGAGAATTTTTAGATTCTATATTTTTCCAATAGTTAGTGTCTGCATAGTTTTTCTTTAATTCTGTTCTTGCTTTTTCAGTATGGGTAGTTAATTCATCTAATTGATTAGTTAAAATATTTTTTTCAGCTTCTTCTTTCTTAAGTAAAGATTCTAAACGATAAAACTCAGTTTCATTTTTTGATAAAATAGATTTTTCAATATTTAATTTCTCCGAAATTTGGTTATATCCATTAAGTGCAGTTTGTAAAGCTGTTTTATAAGTATTTCGTTTGTTTTTATTAAGCCAATAAGAGAAAAAACTAGGTTTACTACTCTTAATTATAGACAACTCTTTAATAGTCTCTTTTTTGTCATTACTAAGACTGAATACTTTTTCTTTTTGAAAATGATAATTATTTTTTGAATTATCATATTTTTTTTTGGTTTGTTCTAAATTTTGATTTGTTTCAAAAAGTTTTTTTTGACTGTATACCAAGGATTCATAATCTTTCTTAAAAGTTTCTAATCGTTTCTTTTCTGCTGAAACTTCTTTTAACTTATTTTTAAATAATGTCTTTACAGATTCCCATTCAGAGTTATCAAATATTTTATCTTCTTTTAAAGTGTTTTGTAAATCTTTAAAATCTTTATTGAACCACAAGCTATTCACTAGTGAGTTTCTATTTTGTTTGTTACCTAAAACCGCAGATACAATTCCCCAATTTCGTTTATTAATACAGTTCTCAGCAACATTTCTAAAATATGATATTTCCGAGCTGTATTGTTTCGAAACTTCTTCTTTTAAGGGTAATTCTTTAGAAATATTTTCTACGGCTCCATTGTTTGAAGAAGCAATAACAATTCCGGCATTTGCTATTGGTTCTATGGGAGAGTATAGCCAAGGAGAATAATTTTCATTAATTTCTAATGAACCAACTTTTTTAAATGCATCGGAGGGATTTTTGATTTTGACTAGTTCTTTTGCTCTTTTTACAATTATTGGAGCGATAACATCTCTAAGTAAAGTTGTTTTTCCTGTACCAGGAGGTCCATTAACTGAAAACATGCCTTCTTGATTGCTTTCTGCTAGATTATTAAAAATATTATTTACAGCAAATTGTTGCATTAAACTTAAAGTATAATCAGAAGGCCAACATCCATCAGGATAATTAGAAGGAGACAAGTTTGCTTTTAACTTTTCTATATTTTTAGAAACATCTATTCTACTTGATTGCTTATTTAAGCTACCATCCAAGTATTGTTGAAATGCTTTAGGAACTGATTCTTTATCATAAACCGAAATTATTTTCTCTAAATCTTCTATATAGAAACTGTTAAGAATATCAGCAGTAGATTTAGTTTCTTTTTTGCTTTTGAATTTTTCAATTCTTTTTACATAGATTTCTTTTGTTGGTCTTACACTCCAATTACTTAGTAATTCAATTTTATCTTGAAATTTCAAAAGTTGTAATTGATTAGTTACGGTTGAAATTTTAATTATTTCATTTGCTGAATTAGTAATCGTTTTTTTAAAATTTAATTCAAGATATTCAAGTAAATTATCCTTTATATTTTCAAAAGCAAGTTTCCAATTGTCGTTTTTTATTTTGTTATTTTCTAATTGGTTTAAAGCCCAAGGTAGAGTAGATATTCCAAAGGAGTCATTAATGTATTTACCTTCAATATCTAATTTTATTGAAGCAAAACAAATTTTTGAATTTCTGAAATTTTCATCTTTTTTAGTATTCTTAAAATGTTCTTTCACAAACTCATTTGCAATAGAAGAGTCAAATACCCCTAAATAAATTGTGTATTCAATAGTTTTATTCTGGTCTTTGGGTTTTAAGGGGATTTTCCAAGGTTCATTCTCACTAAGTAATTCTACATTTTTTTCAACGGCTTTTGGGGTCGAAGCAGGGCTAAAATGTTCTAGCTTATGCCAGCAAGACAATAGTTTTTTATGGTTACTCATTTCTTCGTATTTCGATTGTCTTTTGTATGATACACAACATTTTGGCCAAACTGCATTAAAACGCAGTTTAGATTTTGTTAGCACTCATTTCTACTTTTTTTCTTCACGTAAAATTTTCTCCATTTTACGACCTTTTGCCAATTCATCAATCAGCTTTTCCATACGTCTACATTGTCTATACAACTCAAACTCCTCCTCTATTTCTTCTATTCGATAACCACAAACGACTCCTTTGATCAAGTGTGCGTTTGGGTTTATTTTAGCTTTTTCAAAAAATGTTCTAAAAGTCGCTTTTTCATCAATAAGTGCTTGTAAAGCATCTTGATCAAAACCAGTAAACCATTTAATTACTTGGTTGAGTTCTTCTTTTGTTCTACCATTTTTCTCTAATCTATTAAGGTAAAGTGGATAAATAGTTGCAAATATCATGTTGGCTACCTTTTCATTTTTTTCGGCTGTAACTTTCATTTTTATTTGATTTGATTATGCTAATGTTTTACGTAAATACCTGTATTAATGACACTTACAGTTTGTTAGCATTCGATATTATTCTATCTACTATCTCTTTATTTAAACCTAATTCTCCTCTCCATCCAGAAATAGGAAACTCAACATCAGCTCTTGCTGGGGAGTTTTTATGGATATCTAATTCCCATTCAAACTTTTGCTCATAAGTAATAAATGAATTCATAATACTATAACTCAAATCATATTTGTTCCTAAGTATTCCTAGTTCTGCTAAGCACTTTACAATCCAAGTACGAGAAGTAGCGCTACTTCCGGGTAAGCATTTTTCTTTAGATAATCTCTTTATTAAAGCTGATGGAGTTTCATCTTTTGATGCCTTCTCTATGATATCAATTACATTCAAAAATGATTCTTTCTCCTTACCAGTTGCTTTAGGTTCATTAAATTTAAGTATTTCCTCTAAATCTAAAAGTATTTCAGTATATCCACCTAATCTACAGTATCCTATATAAAGATCATACAGATTTTCATTATCATTTTGACAAATTGTTTCATTAATACCACATACTTTACAAATACCCTCCGTTTGATATTCTTCTTTTACAAATTGTTGAAAACTGTGTTGGGGCATATTTTTAGAGAAATAGTAACTAAAAATGGGTTGTACACCTCTATTAAACCCAGAACCAACTGCTTTGATAAATAAATTAGAAACAACAGCCTCGAGTGCACTATTTTCAGAGATTTTTTTTAATCGTGGAATAACATCATTATGTGAATAATCTTTTATGTTATTCAGTTCAAATTTACTTTTAGCAAGTATTTCTTTTTGCCTTTCTGTTAAGCTATCAGGAATCTTATACTTCTTAACCTCTTTTTCAAAATCATATTCAGAATTTTGGTGCTTATAAATTTTCGATAATACTTTTATTAAATCTTTATTCAGCATAGTTTCACTACTCCTCAGATTAATGCTAACAATAACTTTATATTTTGTTTGGTGAAAATCGTTTACGAAGCGATAACAAAGACAGACTACTTGCCAAATTGAATATACAGAGTATTGTGTGCTTTAGGTTTTTTAATTTAATTTTCTCCAAATTAAAAAAATAAAAGGACAGTAGTTCTGTTTCGGTAACATTTTTAAACCTCTATTACTTATACACCGTGCTGTGCGTTCACTTTTTTATGAATAGTGGTTTATACAAATTACTCTTTCTTTATCTTCATCGAATACTAAATAACTATCATTTCCATCTGTAAAGAATTCGTATCCTATTACAAATCCGATTTTAGCATATTTATCAATTTTAATTGTCTTTGGAAATATATACTCTTTATTAATTTCAATATCACCAAATCCTGTAGAATTATCTTTGTCCTTGATTTCATAGATAATAGAGCTTTTATCTGGTTTTCCCCAACCATCTATTATATGGCGAAATTCTCCAAACCTTTTGGTTAATTCAAAATTTAGCTTGTTAATCGAGAATTCATAAAACGTTTGCAAATAATAATCTACATCAAAATCGTCATTAGATTGTATGTTCAAATTTTGCTTTTGATTACTAACATAGTCATCTGTTTGAGTTTTTGTGTCTAAATAGGCTCTTCCATTTTTATCAAAGTCCTTTTGTAGTTTATCTATTATTTTTTTTGCTTGTTCATACCCCTTGTAAAGCTTAATATCTCCATTAAATTGATATTTGTTCCCTCTAAGTTCAAACAGCGTATAGTCTAATGTGTTGTTTTCGGTTTTATGATTTTCGTCCATCCATATTCCGTTAGAAGATATAAAATGGAATATTTTATTCGGATATGCTTCAAGGGTCAAACTACATAAAGGATAAAATATTCCTTTTAAAGTTTCGTCTGTAAAAATCTTATCAAACTTTGGATATAATTCTATATTCATAATTTATCTTAAATGCCACACAACGTTAAATATATGTATCGTACCTGAGCAAAATATCATTGTGCCATCGACGAATGTGTTCTGATTTTATAATTTTTTCTCTAAAATCTATGCGCCATAGTAAATATACAAGAACCATTCTATTCATCCCTTAACTGCTAAGATCACATATATATAGTTGTAAAATGTTTTTTTATTAGTCAACACCCAAATCATTTGTTATTGAGTGCTTTAATTGAATTTCGCTTATTGGGATTCCTATGTTTGCACTAATTATTCCCGAAATAATTCTTTCAACCTCATATTTGTTTGTGATTTTATGAATGTCAATAGTGTTTTCAAAATTAAGTGATATTATCCAATCAATTAACTGCCTAATTGTTCCCTTCGTTACAGGAGTATTTCTTTTAATAGTCTTTATTCCGAAAATTTTCACATGTGAGTCAAGATTCGGATTAAAGTCAAGAGCAACTAATTTAGGTAGTTTAAGTCCTATTTCGGCTTCTAACTTATTCCAATTGGTTTTTAATTTAGATTGATTGAGCAAATTTGATATTTTACTATTTGGTTTTATTTCTACATGAGCTAAATCCAAATTTTGAAATACTTGTCTGACACGGTAAAAAATGATTTGAGTCAAACATTTGTCAGTTGGAGTAACCGAAATCATATCAAAAACCTTATCCGCAAAATCTTGAACAGTGCAAATTTGCTCACATTCGGCATCCGGAATCCTAATTCCAAATTTGTCCTCAATAGACATTACTAATTCTACTGAATCTAATCCCATTTTCTATTTTTATTAATTTCCATAAGGGTATTGTGTCTTATTAAAACACAAGAGCCTTTAGATTCATTACTTTACTATTATGAGCATATATATATTATTCCAATTTACTAGAGTTTTTGTAAAATTTTAGTTGCTCTTTTCTTAAAATCATTAGAATTCTTATCCAATTGATCTTCTATTACTTCTTTCAATTCAACTTTTAAATCAGCATATTTTTCAGTCAAATTATATAAAGCAAACAATGAATAATTTTTTGTAGAAACTATTATTTTAGGATCTAGTAACCAATTAAACATTAAAGTTACCGCTTCGCCTTCTATCTCTTGAGGTATTTCGACCAAATAAAATATTTTCGCTATTGTTCTTTCGAAATTTGGAATCTTTATTTTATCCCTACTATCAAATATTTGATTTACTACAGGAAAAACCCTCTTCGAATCTAATTCACATAGAGAACCAACAATCCATGAAAATTTCATCGCAGTTTTATAATCTCGGTAAAGAATATCAACTAAATCAGTAAGTAGAATATTATGATTGACTATATATTCAATCCACTTTTTCCTTTCTGCTCCTGAACTATCTGCTAAAAAACTAATTAACTCGTGCTTTAGTTTATCAGTTAATAATTGTTGTCTCATACTTTGAAAAAACAAGTTTGGTTTTAATTCACATTAAAAAACATTTAAAGTTAGTAATATTCTCTTGCATAATCTTTCCTTTTTAACATTCGTGGATTACCTCTTCAATTTTTTAAAATCTTAGCATATTCTAAGGCTCAAGGAATGTGTAGATAAAGAGTGTTTTTTGTATGAAACGAAACGTGTAAAAAGACGTTAACCTTTCGTTTTAATACAAAGCCAAATTTTATAGTTTCTAACTTCGTAAATAAACACAGAACTTTCTATTCAACCCACCCCCCTATGCTTTCTTGTACATTATTAGCAGTGGTTTTTTCTTCTATTTCTAGGTTCTCAATAGTCTTATATATTTATATTTTTTTTGAGAAAACTATGTTTTGGTAACCTTGTCCATTGACCATAAAATTTAATTCGCCAACGTTTTTAAATTCATTTCTTTCATAGAATCTAATAGCTCTATTGTTTTTTACGTAAACGTTGAGCCACATAGTATCTAATTGCATTTTTTTGGCTTGCTCTTCAACAAAATCTAGTAATTGTTGTCCAATCTTTAAGGGGATAAAATCATTTAAAATGAAAATTCGTTCTAATTGACAACTGTTTTGTGATGTAATATTTTTGTTTGACGCATTTACTACTAATTTTGCATAACCGACCGGTAAATCATCTACATAAATAATATAGAAAAATTGCTTAGGGTTGCTTATATTCTGTTTCGTTATAGAAATAGAAAAATTCTCGTTAAGGTATTTTAATACATCGTTTTTATCTTCGATATAATGACCGTGAGATTCAGACCATGTTAGTCGACCTAGAAGTGCTAAAACCTCTGTATCTGCTTTTGTAACTATTCTTATTTTAATCATTACTATTCTTATTTATTCGTAATCTTCTTATATGATAACCATGAAGCAATACGGCAATTGTGCAGCCTACAATTATTGGTGTAGCACTAATTAATGCACCATATAAAATGTAACCTGTATTTGCGATTAATGATATTAAACGTAGTTTATACTCGCCTTTGGTAGACATAGAGTATAGATTGATTACTAAGGCTATATATCCAATACAATCAATTAAAAATGGGCTCATGTTTTATCTTTTTTGTTTGATTAATTTATATTGGAAACTATCCTACTTAAATCTTACAACACAAATATAGAATGAATTATCTTGTTTTTGATTTATAATCAAATCAATAATCGTATATTTGGATTCGATAATATCGAATTACTATTAATAATATTACGATTACAAATGGATACATTAGATAAAAAGATACTTGAAATGTTAAAAATTAATGCTAGAGAAAGCTTCGCTAATATTGGAAAAGAAGTAGGATTATCTGCTCCTGCCATAGGCAAGCGTGTTAGGCAAATGGAAGAAGAAGGCATAATTGAAGGCTATGCTCTAAAAGTGAATCACGAAAAATTGGGCATTGAGACTAAAGCATATATAACATTAGTAATACACCAAGAATCAAAAGGATCAAATGATACCCAAAAACAAATACGAGCAATGGAAGAAGTTCAAAGTTGTGATAGGATTACTGGTGATGATTGCTTATGCATTTTAGGTTATTTTAGAAACAATAAGCATCTTATTGCATTTCTTGAAAAAATCGCAGCGTATGGTGCTTCAAAAACAAGTATTATTTTAGAAGCGTAGTTTATTCTCTTATCCTTTCTTTATAATCATTACATCTAGTTTTTTATTAAATCATACATCTTTTTCCCCAGCCTATCTGAATCATTTTCTGGATTTGATATTCTTTTGAACAAACTAATCGTACCGTTTTCATTTTTTACATAAAAAAAGTAGAAAACTTTACTGTGATCTATTAAAATATTTTCTAAAAACATAACAAGATCATATTTTGAAGGAAATCCGCAATATACATCTGTTAAAAAATAGACAGTAAAATTCTCTAATAATTTAAACCCATTCACAATTACATTTTATATTCCTTGTTTAAATAGATCCCCAAATTATTTATAAGGTCATAGAAAGAGCTATATAACAACTCTATGTTAATCTAAAAATCAGTAGCTTTAGCAATCCCTATTTTTATAGATATTAAAATTTGCAGCTACAATTTATGAATGCTATCAAAAAAAATATGCTTACGATATTAGGTTTTTTGCTTTTTATTGGAAACATACAATCCCAAACTAAAAAGATAGATAGCCTAAAAAATGAATTAAAAATCTATACCAATAAAGATACAGTTCGAGTAAAAATTCTCAACCACCTTGCCTATTATCATTATAGAAGAAATCCATCTCAATCTTTATCATATGCCAATCAAGCCGCAAAACTTGCTGATGAAATAAAATCAGTAAAAGGAAAAGCCCGTAGTTTTTATATGAAAGGGATTACCTATATGGAGCAGGGTAATTATGACGTTGCCATCACAAATTACAAAAAAGCAATACACCTATATACTTCTATAGATGATTTAAAAAGCTTAGCTGGATGTTATAATGCCTTGGGAGTTCTTAATAAATATAGAGGTAATCAAAAAATCGCTCTAGAATATTATAAAAAAGCTTTAGCAATTGATCAAAAACTGGGAATAAAAAAGAATATGCCAAATTATCTCTATAACATGGGTAGTATTTACTCTGATATGGAAAAACATAATGAAGCTTTGACAAATTTTAAAAAGGCCCTAAAAACGTATACAAGCAATGCTAACGAATATGGTATGCTTAGCTGTTTAAACTCAATGGCAATCGTGTACGCCAATCAAGGTAATTACCCTCTAGCAGTAGAATACAATCATAAATCATTAGAGATTTCTAAAAAATCAAAAGATTCTATTGGTATTTTTCAGTCATTCAATAATATTGGAAATATTTATAGACAACAACAGTTTTATGATAAAGCACTAGTTTTTTATAAAAAGGCTTTAGCTATTAAACAGGCTCATCACAATAGTAAAAGTATTACCGCAATAAAAAATAATATTGGAGGCATTTATGTAGATAAAGAAGAATTTGCTAGTGCCATTGCTTATTTTAAAGAAACAATAAAACTTAGTCGAGAAATTAAAGATAATGATCATTTAGCAGTTAGTCTTAATGGTTTGGGGTTTGGGTATTTAGGGATTAAAAAATATTCAGAGGCTCTAGATAATTTTCAAGAAGCGAATAAAATAACTACCAATAATCAAAAACAATACGAATTAGTAGAATCTTATATAGGTATGGCATGTACATACTATTATATGAAAAAATATGATCTGGCATTAATTAATGCTGAGAAAGTAGCCGAATTAGCCAATAAATACAACCTTTTAAAGCATCAACGGGATGCACAGGAATTACTTTTTAAAATAAATAATGAACTAGGAGAACACAAAAAAGCTTTTCTAAATAATCAACAATTAAAAGTACTTAACGACAGCCTTTTTAGTAGAGAAAACATTCAGAAAATTGCAGAAGTAGAATATGAATATAAGTACAAAGATGAATTAGATTCGGCAGAAAAAAGAGAATTAAGACTTACACAAACGGTTAGAAAAACAACTCATAATCTAGAGAGATCTCAAAGAAACTTATTATTAGGAGTAATCGCATTCTTAGTGATAACTTTAATCCTAGGCGGAGTTATTCTTATTTTAAAACTGCGGAATAGCGAGGCCAAAAACAAACAAATGATTACTGAGCAAAAATTGCTACGTACACAAATGACTCCTCATTTTATTTTTAACGCGTTGTCTGTATTACAAGGTATGATTCTTAATGAAGAGTCTAGAAAATCTATTACCTACTTATCTAAATTCTCAAAGTTACTTCGTATAACATTAGAAAACTCTAGAGATAAATTGGTGTCTATGGAGCAAGAATTAATGGCAGTCGAAAACTATTTGGCCTTGCAAAATATCGAAACAGAATATCCTTTTTCTTTTAACATTGATATAGACTCCACAATCGATAAAGATCTTTTCTCAATCCCCCCAATGCTTATTCAACCCTTTGTAGAAAATGCTATCGAACATGGGTTTGTAGAAAAAAAAGAAAATAAAGAAATTAATATTCAACTAATTTTTAAGAACAAACAATTAAGTTGTATTATTAAAGATAATGGTTTAGGTATTGATACTATGAAGCCATCATTAAATCATAACAAAAAGTCGCTAGCTACAACTATTACCAAAGAACGATTGCAAATGCTTTCTAAAGAGTTTAAAGTAGCTAGTTCTCTTATTATTGAAGATAGAAAAAAGTATAACGAACAAGGAACCATAGTTACTTTACTTATTCCTTATATAAAAGAAGATGCTTAATGAAAACATTATTAATAGAAGATAAAGCATATATAAGAAAAGGATTGCTTAATTTACTACAATTGATCGATACCAAAGTAGAAGTAATAGGCGAATGTGAGTCTGTAAAAGACGCTGTTGTTGTAGCGAATGCTTGTAAACCAGAGTTAGTTTTTTTAGATATTAACCTTACAGATGGTACTGCTTTTGATTTTTTAGAACAAACCGAAAATCTAAGCTTTAAAGTCATTTTTATTACAGCTTATGAGGAGTACGCCCTAAAGGCTTTAAAAATTGGTGCAGTAGACTATCTCCTGAAACCTGTAGATATAGACGATCTTGAAACGGCTTTACAAAAAGTTACTACTTTGTCTGTTAACCAACAAAAACAGCAAATTAAGACAGTAAAACAAGTGTGGAATACTGAAGATTCTAAATTAATATTATCGCTACAAGACAGTTTTCAGGTAATTGATCTAAATGAGTTACTATTTTGTGAATCGGATAAAGGATACACTACTTTTTATTGTAGTACAAATAAAAAATACATCGTTTCAAAAACCTTAAAAGAATTTGAAGATCGTCTATGCAAAGCCAATTTTACTCGTCCTCATCAATCATTTCTTGTCAACTTAAAATTCATTGATAAGTATGATAAAGCCGGGGTGATTCATTTAAAGAACGGAAAAAAAATACCCGTATCTTCTAGAAAAAAAGAACTCTTTTTAAACGAATTCCTCAATTGGAAGAATACTTAAAATATTATTACTACGAATATTATTTTAAGTATGGCACTTATTTATTCTTTAATATCAAAAATTGTTTCTCTATTTCATAGGTTATTCTTCTTATGTACTTTTATGAGTATACAAATAATAATACCAATTTGTATTTTGAATGCCTCGAGAGATTACTTAAAGGCTGTTTGATTAATTAATACCAGTAATCGCATTGACAAAATGTTGAAACTGCTATTGTTTTTGGGATAAATCAATAAAAAAAAGAATGAATAAACTTATATACATTTCAATATTTACATTGGTGTTGATTGCTTGTACTTCAAATAAGAGACATAATGTAGATAGTAACTTGCCAGTTACTGACTCTATCGATATGTATAAAAATACCCCAGCATCGAAAAGTAATTTAAGAAAAATTGACACTTTAAAACACGAACGATTGAATGATAGTATTAACGATGAAAGTATTGTTAATACTAAAAAGGAACAAAAGATTACATTATCCAATGTTGACTCTGTTAGCATAAACGAAATAAAAAGGTATATCGAAGGTGAGTTACCTACCCTATTTCATTATTACAAACATGAAAAAATAGATGAAGTCGCTATATGGTCAGAAAAACTATTTGGCAGATGTTGTTCAGAAGCTGATTTGGATTATTCTGAGCTATTGTTTTTTGATATTACCGCCAATAACAACAATCAAAGATATCCATTTAGAAACTTATCGGATAAAATGTATAGCACTGCTTTTGTGTTTAAAGAAAATGAGAACACATTGATATCAATACAATTAAATCGTAATGATAAATGGCACAAAGCACAAACTAATTTATTAGTAGATGATGTTTTAAAAATAACTGATACTATTCTATACCCCTTTAGGTTAAGCATTGTAAATGGGTATGTAAAATCAGAAAAGACCTTTCAAGAAAACGGAAGTGTAAAAGAAATAAAAATCTTTTTGAACAAGAATTACCAAGGTACGGTTCTGCTTCAAGACACTCCTTTGGTACAAGAATTTAAATTAGATTTTACGTTTACTAAAAATGATGTAGTTACCTTAACACCTATTAGTTACTACCAAGGGTCTAAGTACAGTGACATATGTATCTCTGAGATACAAAGTAGTTTCTCACAAATAACACATCCTAGTATTAATAAAAAATATAAAGTGAGAGAATTATGGAAAATTGGCTATGAGTTGCGAAAAAAGAAAAAGTAAAACTTCAATAACTTATTTTGATTAAACTACACCTATGAAAATCTTAAAACAAATTCTAATCTATCTAATCTGGTTAATCATAGCCATTCTAATAGGTATTGGATATATGCATATTCTTTTAGGTCCTAACAAAATACCTTCAGAGGGCTTATGGTATGTGCTACATGTTCTTTTTGATTTCGGTTTAATTTGTATAGGATTAGGGATTGGAGGTGTAATAGCAGTTTTGTTTATTCTTTTGGATATTGTTTACCTTAAAAAGAAATTAAAAAATAATGTAAAAGCAACACTCACGAGGTTTATGTTTCTTCTTGGTATTGCTGTTGTTGTTGGAGGGGTATATTACATATTAGAGAAAGTAATTGATGTTATTTAAAAGAGCTACAAATTAGTATCAAGTATAGAAAATGAATCTAACTATAAAAACCCTAAAACAAATTTTATCCTATCTAATTTGGATAGTAGTATCATTACTACTTGGCATTGGATATATGCGTATTCTTTTAGGACCTAGGGGAAATTTTAAAGGCTTTTGGCGCCTACTTGATCTATTCTACGATATCGGGTTAATTTTTATAGGAGGAATAGCAGGGCTAGTAATATCATTTTTATTTATTCTTGTTGACCTTTTTTACCTAAAAAAGAAATTAAAAACAAGTGTAAGAGCAACACTCACTCGATTTCTAATTCTTATCGGTATTACCGTAGTTGTTGCAGGAATACATTATATTTTAGAAAAAGTGATTGACATTATTTAAAAGAGCCTAAAAGTTTGTAGTAAGTATAGATGAATCTAACGATAAAAATCATAAAACAAATTTTATCCTACTCTATTTGGGGCATGATAGCCGCTTTATTGAGTTTAGTTTTTATGAAATTTGTTTTAGAAAAAGAAAATAGTGGGTTTATTGAAGAGTTGAGAGCACTACATATTACAACTGCTATAGCAAGTATTACTATACTACTTTATATTATTCTAGATATTTCTTACTTGAAAAAAAAATTAAACAACAGTCTACAAGCAATAAGTATTCGTTTTATCTGGCTATTAATCATTACAATTACTATGGGAGCAAATTATCAAGTATTAGATAGGTTTTTGAGTTAATTTTAAAAGTATAAAATAATGAAGTTACAAGCCTTGCGAATATCATCTGGTTGGAAAGTGAATTGGAACTTGTTTTACGAACAAGACATTAATGAAGAAAACCGCTTGTACGAGTTTTCTAGTTCGACTTTATTATCTATTTCTAATACCCAAATTAATAGAAACATAGAATTGATTTGGTATCCTCAAGGGAATTTGAACGGAAATTATGTTTTAGAGGTTTTTAACCTTATAGAAAAGTACAATCCAAAGAAAAAAGTAATAGAAAAGGTTCCAGAAAGCTCAGCATCAGAAATCACTTTTAAAAGTAAAAGGAGACAAGAAATAGTCAATAAAATAGAAACCTTAGTACTGGAGCTAACACTTTATAAGAAATAATTAAATACGAAACACTCAACAAAAATGAAAAACCTATATGTTTTAATCTTACTTGTATGTATCTCTTGTACCAAAAACACAAAAGTAAAGAAAGATACCGTAAAGGATATTGCAGTAGAGAGTCTTAAAAAAGAGATAGAACCTATTAAAGTAAAAAATACAACTGTAGAAGATATTTCTGGTGTATATGAACTGATCAATGGCCAGACATATATGATTGGTTCAGAAAATTTTGAGATTTATAAGGCAGCTATTGCTATAGAAAGACTTTCAGAAACCGATTTTGGGTTCTACTCTGCTTATAAAAGAAAAGATATTGCGCCAATAGGTGATTTTGGTGTTTTAAGAAGTTTTAAAAATAACTTTTATAAACTGGACATCTGTGATGGAGAAGATATTGAAGGGTATACTAAAGATAATTTTACAAGCGGATTGTACCTACACAACAAGGTAATCATTCACAAAAAAGGAGATTCATTAGGAATTGTTCAATATGGCGGTAATTTCAGGAATTATATGCTCTACAGGAAAAAGAAACATGAACCCAATTTTTTTGTGTCACTAGTTAAAACAATCAAAAACGCGAAACTAGATTATCAGAAGTATCTAAAGAAGTATGAAAAAGCGAAAAACTATGATATTAATAAACTAGAAATAGAACACAATTTACATGATGATGTTTGGAAAACAAAACATCATCACAAGGAAGATTATGCTAGTTTCTATAATACACACTCCTATCAAAATCCGAATCAAGAGGGAAAATTTATAAAGGAAGATGCCGTTTTTAAAGGTCAATTTAAAAATTCAGGTTTCAATAACATAATCAATAAAATTAAAGTCAAATCAATTCCTTTAGTTGATACTACAAATTTTGATGATTTTATTGAAGAAGAGGATTATAAAAAAGTAGACGAAAAAGGGTTGAAACTAGAAAGAGTATATCCCGATTTTTATAAAGAAGGCCATAACTATAGGGCAATAGCTTTTTATAGATTAGAATTCTCTAAAAAGTTCTATACCGTCGTGGTAACAGTTCTAAAAGGAGAGAACGAAATGGAGTCCACTTTAATCAACTATGATTTAAATGGAAACATAATTGACTCCAAAGTCATTTCTTATGATGAAATAGCAGAAGGTCAATCCAGAATTGAATCAAAAATTGAAGGTAACAAATTAACAATAAATAACATTCTATGGATTGATGAAAAAAAAGTAGAAACAACATCATTTCAAATAAAAGATAATGGTAAAATAGAACCCGTTTCCTTAGAAAAAAATATCATTGATAACGTGATACAACAATTAGGGTTAAATAAACTAAAAATTAAAGAAGAGTTTATAGTTTCTAAAGTGCAACCTCATAATCCTAATGAAACTATTGTCGTGATTCCCGAAATTGAGGGAGATTATGACGAACATCATTTCGAACTTAATAGTCATATAGTCTTAGTAAATAGTACTTCTAGAAAAATAACCCATAAATACTATGAAAGTACAGATACAAATGGTTGGGATTCTGATGCAATTGAGCTATCAGAAATAGCAATTGATACAGCTCCATATATGGTTAGCGAAGATGCGAGAGCATTTGGTATTCGAGTATATCATTATGGTAGATCTAAGCCCAATCCATACAGTAACAAGACCATTTCGTTGTTTGTAAAATCAGGCAATACTTTAAAAAAAGTGTTACGCCATTATGATGTAATGGATTATGGAGGTGAATGGGATACCCATTGTGCTGGAGAATCAATAAGTGTAAAAAACACACTCATTATGTCTAAAGAAAAGACCAATACATATTTTGATATTATAGTAAAAAGCAAGATTACCGAGAGTAAAACTTTTATAGATGAAAAAGGAGAATGCAATGAAGAGAACAAAACTTCTTCAAAAACTGTAATATTAAAGTACAACGGTAAAGAATATTTAAAAGATTAATAATGAAAAAAGCAGGATTCTTGTTTGGTTTTTGGTGTTTGGTTTTTGCCCTGTCAGGATGTGCCCAAAACAATGATCTAAAAACACAATTGCAACTATTGCAAACACCACTAGGGTTTAAATTTTCTATGGACAGTACTGGTTTCTCAAAAGTAGAAAACGCCAAATTCTACACCAAAAATGATGATACGGATATGTTTGATATCAATAGTACCAATGTACACCTAATAGATATTAATAATGACGGAAAAAAAGATGTTATTTATCAAGATAATCGTCATTATCTAGCAACCGTATTACTCGTAAAAAAAGGTAATGATTTTATTGAAATATGGAACGGATCGGGAGCATTGGTTTATTTAAAAAAAGGAGAACAAACGACTTTGTCTGTTTTAAGTAATGCAATAGGATGTTTTGATAGTACGATGCTTTCTGAGGTTGTTATTAATGAAGATAACACCTTTACAGAAAATGTAATCACAATTCATTCAGATACCAAAATAGAGAAGATTGATAAAGCATTTGAACAAGAACTAATTTCAGGAATCCTACGAACACAGCCAGTTATAGATGACACAAAGAAAATAGATCCTTGTACTGGAGAGTCCAAAACAGGAAATCAACTAAGAATGTTACAGAATAAAAAGATAACCGTGATTAAAAAACAAAGTGATTGGTTACTAGTGGTTTTAAAAGAGAAGGATATTCGCATAATAGGTTGGATAAAAGCTTAAAATGAAAAAAAAGATATATACATCATTAATTTTAATATTTCTCATAGCATTAGGTGTTCATTTTTATAATTCACAAAAAGAACTAGCAACTTATCATAGCCCAGATAACAACTATGAATTAGTTATAAAAAGAGAAAAAAGTTTTTTGTCGATAACAATGCCTGGAGATGGAGGTGCCGGGAACATGCCCGTAGAAGTTATTTTAAAAGATGTTAATGGTAAAATAATTGGAAAAAGTAGCGATAATAGTAATTGTGCCATTTATAATGATAGTATTGAGATAATTTGGGATTTGAAAAACACACAAGTATGGTATGGTCGAGGCAAGACCATTAACACAAAAACAGGTAAAGTAGATTGTTAAAAAACAAAACATATGAAACTAAGCGAATCTTTTAGCGGAGCCTTACGAACCTTTGCATATTTTATGGCTAGTGGTACACATTACCAGCTAAAAGGTATTGATTATTTAAAACTGTATGGAGAAGAACCTAGCGCCATAGAACAAGTCTTTGCCATATTTGCCAATGTGATTGAGTTAGATGAAAACGGAGAAGTGCTCAATGCAAAATATGCCGAAAAAAGAGCTGTAGATTACCTTCGCTCCTATTGTGATTCAGAATTTAAAGTAGAACCTCCTTATGAAGATTGGGAAACAGAGTTACATTAATGTTTTATAAAATTAGAGAAATGGATAAAATCATTGTGAATAGTATACATCAGAATTTTAAAGCAGAAGATATAGAATTAGTAATCAATGAACTTTCTTCTATTACATTAGACCATGTAATGGCAGCATCTAAGTATAATTTAAAAAACACTAGATTATCAATTTTGAAATTAGCAAAAGGCGATGCTAATGAAGTTATTGAGTTAACTAAAAGGGCTAAAATTGATTTTCGGGATGTGATTATGTGGGCTACACGAGAAGAATAAGTTTGTAAAAAAAGAAAACAAAGTATAATTAAATGAATAGTAAGTTACATGAGCAATGGATTCTAAGCGAAGGATTTTTTAATAACTCTATTCTTTATTGTGAAGCAGAATATTCAATAGACAAGCAATTAGAAATATTACAAATAATTTGGGAATACCTTACAATAAACCTTCACCTAACTACATTGCTTTTTTATTTGAATGATTGGCATAATCATGATGGTTATATTTCTAAAGAAGAGACAATTGATAAGAATGCGTTCAAAAATATGCTTACTAACACCAAAGAAATACTAAAAAACAGAAATCATAATGTGTATGATCTTATCTACAATGAAGCCGAAACCTTTATGTTAAGGTGGTACTGTGAGGTTGAAAACAAAAATGAAGTGTATTGCGATTTCACTCTTATTTTATCTAATTCTAGAGATCTTCAAAAAGTAAAAAAGATAATTTGTAAAAATGTTTTTAGCGAAGGAGTCAAAATTAAAAATACCAAACAGTATTTTGATAAATTATATGCAGGGTAATAAATAATATTTTGAAAACAGGAAAAATGACTTTCAAAGAAGTTTATAGAGTAGCTATAAAATTTTGGCCTTCAGAAGTTGATATTCAAGACGGAAAAAAGGTTGAAAATAATGGAGGATACTTTTCTACATTATCTAAAATATGGGATCAAGCTGAGATAAAAACAGAAGGTGAACCAGAGTTAATTCAGTTAATGATTTGGTCCATATTTTGTGGCTATCATAAAAAAGCTGTTGAGAATTACCAAAAAGGGATAAAGAATGTTTTTCTAACAGAATTAGATTCGGATTACATAAAAAGTAAGTTTGAAGAAAGTCTTTTTGATAGTGAATCTGATTATTATGCCGAAATCAAAAAAGAATACACTTGGAAATGAAGACTGAAATATACCTCAAAGAAATTTCTTAAATCGAACTGGTTTAAGCTTTTTTGATTCATGCGAAAAATGATGATTTTTTGGTCAATTGAAATGTTTTTTGCGCTTCATAGCAGCGCTACGAAGTAAGAAAAAGATGAAAATTGGATGAAAAAGGACATTTTTATAGCAAATTGAAAAAAGTTTAAACTAGTTCTTTATTAAAAAAAGAGTATATGATATATAAAATACAATTGTATAGTAAAAAGTACCTTAATAAAAGAACTGCTTTCGTTTTTATGCTATGCAGTATGTGCTATCTATCATCTCATGCCCAAAAAATGAAGAAACTCTTAAACAAAGAATTGATAGCAAAAGTAGGAACGGTTTATGAAGAAACTCCCGATGATAATCCTTGTGCGGGTAGTCAAATCTATTTGACATTCTTGTTTGATAAAAAACAAGTACAAGTATCAGAAATAGAAATATCATCATGTGATAAAGAATCTATACACAACATAGGAACCTATACCTGGAAATTGTTATGTACCAAAGAAGTTAAGATAGATTTTGATCCTGATATGACAAAAGGTACCTATGTCGAAAATATAGCCTTAAAAATACAAGACAAACAGCTTATAGGAACGATTACTCATTTAAACGGACAGGTTATCGAGTATATATTTAAAGAGAAGAAATAAAAATGAAAGCTCAAAAGTTAAGAGACAACTTAAGGTTCGAAGATGCTACAGAAGGTGTCATTTTCAATCACTATTCTTTCTGTGAAATCATCAAGCATATCATGGTTCAATATGGGGGTATTACGTACCAAGAGGCAGACAAAAAACTTAAGAATCATTTTCTATACGAAGAGCCAAAGTCCCTAGATGATATTTATTACACAACACATGAGTTAGAGTTTCATTGGGCGATGCTCATTGCCCATGGTCATATGTATTGGTTAAAAGGAATTCCTAGTGATTTTAATGAATTTAAAGAAGAATATCTCACTTGGCAAGCCGAAATTAGAAAAAAACACAAACTAAAAGAACCGTATACCTATTACGATATATAAATATGAAGTATCTCTATTTTATACTATTAATTATAGTGAATGCTTGCGCTCCAAGCACAAAAGAAGTAAAAACGAATGATACTTATACCATTGAGAAGGTAACAAACTTAAGAGATAACGTATCTATAAAAGATTTGATGTTGTTAACAAAAGAAGAGGCAATTAATAAGTGTGGAACACCTTATTATATCGAACGATTTATTCTAGATGACCTCCAAGGAGAGTTTAGAACTGGTATTACTTTTAAATATAGTTTAAAAGAAAGAATAAGCGAATCTATTTTAATAGATGAAGTTACTTGGGAGAAAGGTCAAGAAGCCTTGGTTACAGTTTGGTATGAAGTTAAAGAAACAAAAGCAATACCTAAAGAAGTCTATATATGGGAAAAAGGAGATGAGTTTTAAAACCTTAAAATATAATCAATGAAATACTACAATATACTATGTATCCTATTTATTTTTAGCAGTTGCGATGTATCTACCCTTTCAAATGCCGATACTTTAAGTTTGGCTGATTTGAAAGTAAATATCAATATCTGTCATGATACAAAAAAGAATACATTAAGCTATCTAAAAGTAAAATTATCAGATGGCAAAAAACAAATCATTAATAAAAATATTCGTGTTTTACTTAACAGTAAACCTTTAGATTTATATGTAAAGGAAGAGCTTTACTACACAAAAACATCATATTATAAAGCAGATAGTTTCACACAAAGTGATGCGTACTATTTTGAGCTTATTTTACCTGACAATAGTAGACACCCTTTGGCTTTTGTTAAGCCCATGGAAAAAAGTCAGGTAGCAAAGTTCAGTATACCCGATAGTATAGCTGCCAATGATGATTTTGTTTTAAAATGGGAAAATTTAAACACTCCCCATCAATTAGAGCTCATAAAAGGGACTAAAACAAAACACAGCTTAGTTAAAAGCATCATAGAATATGATTATGCTGTAAAGCCACTAGATACACTTAGGAAAAATACAGGTCAGTATGTGGTTTCAAAATCCCATTTTACAGATTCACTATCTGTAGCAAAGCACTTTGATATTATTCTTTCTCGAAAAGAAAGTGGATTAATAAACCCCAGTTTGTTAAAAAACAGCACAATAACATATCATTATATGATTCAAAAGACTATAAATAGTAAAGAAAATTGAAATGTATGTCATAGCAAAAGCAATAGATAACAACACATTTAAAATGGTTTATGCTGTTTTTAAAGACAAAGAAAGAGCTACGGTTTATACTAAAAAATATAGACTTGATACTGTGGTAATAGAAGCTGATTTCCCTTTTTTTCTTATTGAAGAGTTTAGTAATGAAGAGAATTATTATCAATATATCACCAAAGATGAATTAGAAAGAAAAATTGAACAAACCAAAACCTTAGATCATTCTAAGTTTGGGTATTTTAATCTATGGCGAATTGATGGAGATACGTACAATAAAAATTTTCCTGATGAACCCATATTAAACGGTATGGATTTCCATATTCATTTTACAGATTCAGATATAAAAGAAATTGAAAAAAATGGATTTGATGTCTATTGGAAAGATATAACAACCATTTAAAATCAACTATTATGGAAAACAGATGTCGAATTGCAGATGCAATGAATACTTATAATTTGGGATTAAAAATTATACTATCTAAAGGATATAAAATTTTTCTCATACCAGATAAAAGAGAAGAATATATGGGTGATTTCTGTGCAGTAAAAGGCAGTCGTACATTCTTTGGCAGTGATCCATTAAGACTATTAGGAATTATTTCTATTTGGGAAAACACAAGTGATGATTGGCAAAGTCATATGCCAGAAGAAGATTTTTATGATGAAATTTTATCAAGAGCATATCCCGATAGTATTGAAGATTATAACAAGTTGTCGGATAAAGAGTTTGCTGACTTTGTATTGGATTATAGAATGTTTTTTGAAGATGTTTTATATGAAAAGTTCCCTAAAAACCCATCAAGAGAAGATATGTTTCAATTCGTTAACACATTCTATTTAGAGTAGAAATTAAAAATGGGAGCAGTAAAAACAGAAATATATTTTATTCTAGATAAAAACTGGAAAGGAGACATACACGGTCTTTCAAGAAAGTGTCCTATTTGGATTTGTAAATCCAAATCAAATGATGTTCTAATCAATAAGGTTTGGGAAAAAGATAATTCTAATTATGATCCTAATAGAGGTGTTACTTCATTTGAAATTAAAGATACCGTCGAAAATACATTTTATAATTTTCTGGGAATAATAGACGATCATCATCAAGGTGGATATTCAAATATAGAAGAATGGAATAAGATAGTAGTTTTTGGGATAGATTTCAAAAAAGTAAAGAAAACAGAAATTGAAGAAATACTAGGGTTTACTATTACGATTAATGTTTTAAATGACTGCTTTGAGATCATCAAAGAAGAAAAGCATTTTGAAAATCGAATCATTTAGTGTTAAAATCAGAATTACTAACAAGGTTAAAAGTATTGCAAAATAACAATGGGAACAGTAAAAACCGAAATAGAACAAGCTATTACAACACTTAATTTGAAACCAACAGAGATCCGTTTGGTTGCAGATGTTGAAACACTCTATTTAGATTTACTCAAGCACTTTGTGAAATCTGGCGATAGAAAATGGTGGTGGGAAGATTTTAAGCAAGAATCATTTTATTTTAAAACGTATCAATTTCCATTTAAAGAGCTTATTCATATCATTCCTAAAGAAGCAGATACCGCCTGGCTTATGATAGAAGATGATCAAGAAGACCACTACCCTATTTACAATTGTAAGTCTTCTATTATTGGTGAACTTATTGCCGAATGTTCAGCTTTTGAATATTATGTAATTGATAAAAACAAACAATGGTTGCTTTGTGAAAATCATAGCGATCAATTAATCGGAGTTGGAAAGCAGTTAAGAATTATAAATAAAGATAAGTTGAGGTAAGGTAAATTATGTCTAAAGCGCAGATAAAAGAGTAGTAATTAACACAAATATAACAGATGAAAGAACAAAAGATAAAAGTAACCGAACTTGAGATAGATTTAATTGAAGCTATTGATGCAAAAGAAAAGGAATGTCTTGAATTATTAGCTATATCCGAAAATGAAGCTCCCAAAGAAGTTGTGAAAATTATGCGAAAATATGTGGATAAGCTTTTATCTAAAAGTCATACTGAGGAAAATTTAAGAGAATTCGCTATAAAATTAGGGGCTTTATGGGGGAAGATGGTGGTAAAACAGTACGACTGGAAATGGAAGTATATTGATTTTGGTAACGATATAGAAGGAATATATCTTGTTTCTCCTAAAAAATTTTATTGTTGTCCTCCTTTATATTTTTTGACAAAAATTTTATTAAAAGAAAATAGAGGATTTAATGGTAATAACGACAATACTATAATGCTATTGTTTAATATGATCGATGGTATCGAAATCAAAAAACCAAAATCGAATTATCAGATTATTTCATAAATAAAACTACTCTAAATAGTATGTAAAACATCCAATCATTAGAAAAGAAGCTTCAAACTGGAAAACAGTTTGAATATGAACGATCAGAATTGGGGTTAAAAATTTACGGTTACAAATGAAACTAACCCTAACAGACATAAGCAATCGACAAAAAGCCGAGGTTTTGGTAGATAGTTTCGAGGGTAATTTGGTGCAAGGCGTTATGCTATCATATTCATTTGATGTTGAATTACTTCAAAAGATCACTGAGTTTGAAGAAATGGTAAACAGTTTTGTGATCGGAGAATTGTTAGATGAGATAGCGGATCAATTAGATGGGTATAATTGGCAGGTAGCAGGTAAAGATTGGGTTGTTTTTAACTTTCAGGTTTTTGAGCTGAAACACATTTCATTTCGAATAAAAAACACTTTTAGAACATATGAACAAGGAAAATTATAAAATTAATGATGAAGGAGACTATCTAAATTCTGTATCCAAAGTAGATATTCCTTGGCTAGAACAACTATTAGAGGTTTGGATAGATTTAGAAAATGAACAAAAATGGTTCACACCAATTCAGGTAAATGCACTAGAAAAATTTAAATTACTTCCCAATTCAAACAACATAAATTTACGTACAGAATTAGAAAAAGCCTACTTCAGTGAACTTAAAAAGAATAGAATTCAAAATATTGAATATGCAGATATTTTTGAAACGATTAATTGGGAGGAGACTCAAGTTTGTATTCCAAAGCATAGTCTATCACAAAATAGGTATGTTTTATTGCTTCCAGAAACAAATTGGGAAATTACAGATAGTGATTGTACATTAGAGCTAGAAGTATTATTTACCAATGAAAAAATAGAAATTTGTCAAGAAATGAGCGGGTTATGGTGTAGAACAGAATGGTTAGACTACTATTTAAAAAGACCAAAAAATGTTTTATGAAAAACAAATTTATTACAACCGATTTTATAGCAGAACTCCGTTTTTTAACCACCGAACAAGGAGGTAGAAAAAATCCAGCAGCTTCTGGGTATAGGCCGCATATAGAATTTGAAGGATATCCTGATTATATAACCTCTGGACAGCAAACATACCTTGGTCAAGATACCGTGGCACCAGGAGAAATCGCTTTGGCCGAAATTTCTATCCTAAGCAAAGAGCAATTTACCAACCAACTGCATGAGAATATGAAATTTAAATTTTGCGAAGGCTCCCATATAATTGGGTATGGAAAAATATTAGAGATGGTGAATCAGAATTTAAAAAGCAAATGAAAAATCAATTTAAACTAAAGGTAAAAGTAAATTCAAAAAGGCCTGACTTTAGGGTTTTTGCTAGTTATTTTTTTGGAGATGATTTATACAATTATGACTCAGATGGAGATAGTTTATCGGTAACCAGTAAAGATTGGACAGAGTTATACATGAGTTCTAGAAGTGATTCAGATTTATGTTTTGAAATTTGGCCAATTGATAAGAATCCTTTGACATTAGAGGTCACATCAGAAAGAGAAGAAAACGTAAATAGAATTGCTTATTTTTTAGCTAGAGAAACCAACGGAGAAGTAACCAATGAAAGAAATGAAAGTGTACCTCTGGATCGTTTAAAAGAAAAAGTGGGAGATTTTAATTTAGATGAAAGAATAGTAATTGCCGATAACAGCATTTGGAGGAAAGCAACAAAAGAAAACCCATATCCAAACTTAAATTGAATAAAAATATAAGGATAAAATGAATCTACTAGAAAAAACAATACATAATTTGGGTCATAAAAGAACCATTCGCCATAATGAGCAATTACTTAAACTAGTGTGCTTGATTCGTACAGAAGACAGGCGCCCTTTTCAGGCAGATTGGTATAAAGGAAAAGAATCCTATCTAATTGGAGTAGATGAAAATGGGCATTTTTTTCTTAGAGATTCGGGAGGTTCAGTTTTTAAATTAGATCCATTAACTCAAGAAAAAGAGCATATGGCAAGAAGCGAAACTAATTTCTTAAATAACATTGAGTGGGATGAGCCCGAAACTTTTATTCAGAAATAATTAACCGATGATACGACTAGAACCAACAATAGAATTCGCACCTTGGGATTGGATTGGAGAAAAGGCACATGATGTAATAGGAACACCTCAATGGAATACATACTGGGATAAGTTTCTAAGCACAATAAGCATTGTACCAACATACTCTGGATCTTGGTATATATCTGTTGATGAAATTAAACAATCAGAAACAATACAGAAAATACTACAAATACCGTCTAATAATGAACTACCAATAAATGATATTGTTAAAAAACTAACTGCACTAACAGGAGGTTATATGCTTTTTGAGAATGATAAAGTACTCTTTAATCCACAATGTTGTTGTGACTTGGGGGACTTAGCCTATTGGAAAGAATTAATCGACCTCAAATCAGAAAGCTGGCATAATTTGGCAATGGGACATGCTATGATGTATGCTAAAAAAGAAGGGGATGATATTGTTCTTAAAGAAGTTTCAGAAAACATAAATTATCAACCGATTATAGAAAAAGTTGATCAAAATCATTTACAAATGGCAATATTGACAGCAGAACAAAAAGTGAGTGCATTCAAAAAAAGAATAGTTCCTGTGGTTAACAAAATGTATAATGACCCTAAATTATCAAATATAATATCAGAAAAACTCACCGGACAATAAAACCTTAAATGCAAATACCCCTCTAGCTTGAAAAGGTAAGAATCTTTTAGGGTTTGCACTTATATTATTTAGAGACGAGTTAAAAAACTCTATAATTGCTATGACAAAATTGATTGAAAACAATTAAAAAAAATATACAGAATAATTCAAAAGTCAACTACTAACAATTATTAATACGGGCTTCAGTGCTTAATCGATAGTTCACTATTTTTAATTCCCATACTAAACATAACAGAGACCTTAACTACAATTTCGAAATGAAAAACTTAATCCTATTACTACCTCTAATTTTCTTTGGTTGTAATCAATCGAATGAAGATATTTTAACTAGCCATAAATGGAAAATAATAGACGTAAAAATTCCCTCAATAGAAACGAAATGGCCTGAGAATTTAGATTTTGGTGAACCTTGGGTTTTTACGAAAAATCACATTGCAAAGATTAATGACAAGTACTTTATTGGAGGTGGTGTTCATGAAGGTGAATGGAGTTTAACAAATGATATCTTGACAATTACAATAAATGACATTGACTTTAAATTTAAAGTAGAAAAAATAAGCAGAAACAATCTCACATTGGTATTATCTTTTGATGAGAAAAATGAATATATATTATATATACTGAACCCAATTGACGAAAATAAAAAAGCAGTTAACAAAAAATAAACGTCACTGAAAACAAACGTTTATTCGAAAACGTTGTATGCATCATTGAAAAAAAACAAAATGTGGTCAGATAGTTACTATTATTTAAACATATATAAGGATGAAGACTTGAGTTCTAACTGGGATACAAAGGAGTTGAAAGATTTTATCAATGGTATTCCAGAATTGAGACAAGTGAACAATTATGAATTTAAAAACATTGAATCTTTTCCTTTCATTCAGTTATTACTCTTAAAAGCAAGATGCATGAATAACTACTCTGAAAGTGATACTAACCCCAATAAGACTAATCTGATTACAATCGTTTGTCAAAAAGGAAAACATATTGAATTTAATGAGTTGAAAAGAGTTTTTATTCAAATTGCCTCATATCTGAAATGGAAATTGGTTGATGAAGAAACAGATGATGGAATTGAAAATTATATAATTTGGAAGCCTGAAGAAAAATAAAACTAACGCATTGGTTTTTACGAATGAACAGATATGAACTTTTATAAAAAGATATTCAAACAGAGAAGCTAAAACTGTTTATGATGATAGTAATAAACTACTGCCAATAACAGTAACTGTTGAATAATAAAAATAAGATCTTAATTTAAAATAAACAAATATAAATTCTCATACCACGAATATGGATTAGCTATAGTTTTATAAAATAAATACACTTAATTTAGTGATTATAACTCCATATACACCAATAATTCGCATGTATATTAGGAATATAAGGTACTCGCATAAATAAGTTACAACTACCATGACAAACCAATAATTTATGATAAAAATAAAAGATATAGGATCATTTGAAAGTATTCCACAGATTGTTGAAGACATAATTAATGAACGATTGGAAGCATTAAATGACCACTTAAAACAAGGTTGGGACATTGAAAAGCTAATAAAAATAAGTGAATACATAGAAGAATCTCCTCTTGATTTAGCTTTAATTATGGAATCTTTTGAATCTGTTAAATGGTTTATAAAACATGGTGTTGAGCTCAATTCGAAAGAGAGCCCAAGCTTTTTGAAAGCTGTTCGTTATTGTAATAAAGATATCGTTAAATATATCGTAAAGTTTGGAGCAAAAGTTAATGTAGTTAACAATGTAAAATCGGATGGGTTTGAACAGGCTCTTTATGGTAATCGATTTGAAAACCTATCTCTAGTGCATGATTTAGGCTATTCTGTGAATCAATATGGAGGGAAGGCTTTTCGCAAATTAGTGAGTGATCAAAACTACGAAGCAATCGATTTTTTCATTTCTAATAACGTTGACATAAATTACAATGAACCCGACATGGTTTATTCGTTTAAACCAACTCCTTTATGCGTGGCAGCTCGTTATGTAGATTTAAAAATGTGTAAATACTTAGTTAAACATGGCGCAGATGTAACAATAACTGAAAAAGATGGAATGAGACCTTACAGTATCGCCCTAGAAAAAGGAGATACTGAAATGGCTGACTATTTTAAATCACTAGAACCAGCAGAATATCATAGTTTAAATAACAGGTTAGATGAACTAAAACCCTATAAATTATCTAAGGACTTAATTGATTATCTAAAGAACGATAATTTACATATAGATTTGCCAGATAGCGATTTTGGGTTCTTTGATTTCTTTTCAATAACTGATACAGTTCCCTGTAAATATGGAAGAAAAAAGCTATTAAGAATTTCAAAATCATCAGGAGATTATAATCATATTATACTTGTTTGGAACCCTAAGACCAAAAAAATAGCTGGCTATGACTTGGAGCATGAAAAATTAAACGACCTGTGTAGTTTCAAAGATTTTTTGAAAAATCCTGAGAACCATTTGGAAAAAATATTCGATTGACAAAAATAATTAATAATAAAGGTAGTCTATAACACTTTTTAAAAATGCATTACAAACGCATTTTAAACTCAGCTTTAGCTTTAATACAAAAAAATATAATTCATCAATTTCAAGAATATAAAATGCAAAAAATAATCATTCTAATAATAACAACATTTTTGGCTTACGTGAGTGTTTATTCGCAGAGTAAAAATTTGAATGATAATTTTAGTAATTTGATAAGACAATCTGTAGGCGACCTAAACAAAGATGGGCTATTGGATAAGGCTATCATATCCATGGATACAGTAAATCCTACAAAAACCTCTAAGACTGCAAATCTTCTTTTCTCAACCAAACGGAATGTCTGAATTATTTTTTTCGTCTACCAAAATAATTGAAGCAATGTACCCTATTGAAAAGAATGGGAAGCATAATGATAATCAAATTCCAGATGTTTATATTGAAGAAGGAAAGTTACAGTTGGATTTTTACATAAAAGGGAATTCTCGCTATGAATTCATATTTAAAAACGGAAAATTTGAGTTAACTTATTTTAGTTATGTTAATTGGGGCAGTATAAATATTACCGAAACAGAATTTAATCTAATAACTGGAGAATATACAAAACAATCTGAAATACAAGAAACATCTGAAATTACATTAAAAATTAAGAAAGAAGTATACATAAGACCATTGCCTCAACTTAACAATTTTAAGCCGTTTGAAAACGAGTTATACTAAAAGTCAAATAACAAACAATAGTTACTTAATACAGAAAATGACCCTCATTTTGTAAAGAGGCTAAGTAAATTATTTACAGTAAACAAATATAAATTCTCATACCACGAATATGGATTCACTATAGATTTATAAGACAAATGTTTTTAATATAGTAGCACATAAGTATCATGTCTATCAAAATATTACATATACAACAAGAATAAAGATAATGATAGTAACAAGTTGTGTTTAATTGAAAAAGCATATGAATAATTTCTACGAAATAGATAAAATAGGAAAAATGGAGTACTTAAGCAATTTGTGTTGTTTTAGTAGTTCACAGGAATTTAAAATTAACAGCTACACAATAACAATCGAAATTAATTCTACCGATGAAAACGAAGCCAAAAGCCTTCATACCTATATTCATTCAACGCTACTAGAAATTACAACTTTTGATAGACAAGCAAAGAAAAAATTGAAAGAACTATATAATCCAACTGATAAAGAACTTGAAGAAATTAAAGTCAACCTTGTAGGTTTTCATAGGAATAAAGATTTTGATTTATTTTATAACCTTCCTGAAGGTTCTCCTGTAGAATATTTAAGTATTAAATTCTCTGAAGATGGAGTAATAATCGATTCGGGCGGAGGTTGTTATTAAAAAATAAGCCAAGAACAATACATGTTAAACTCAATAAGCACCAATGAAAAATCATTTTGAGATAAGAGTAGTAAAAAAAGATGATAAAAAAATAAGTTTCGACTTTTTTATAGACAGAAAAGCACTGTCCGAATGGTTAAACATTAGTCGCTTTGATTTGTCTTATTGTAATTTTGATTTAGATACATTTGAAGTTGACAAGTCTAAGTTTCCAAATTATGATAGAACAAAAGTTACTAAAAATGCTGTCATCCAGTTTTTAGGAAATAACGAACCATCGAATCAATTTAACACAAACCGAATTGTATTGTATAGATGTCATTGTGGTAGCGATTATTGTGGTGTTATTTCATTTAAGTTGGATAAACAAGATGATTTGATAGTATGGAAAGAGATCAACCATGAAGGTGATGATTTTGAATATGAGCAAGAGATTAAAAATAGAGGAATACAACCAATAAAAGAACTAAAATTTGATAGAAAGAAATATGAACTGGAATTTGAAAATTACTTAGAAAAATACTGTAGTTAAGAGGATGAATCAAATTTTTAATTCTTGAATTATATACTACAAATAGAAGAATCACTAAGTATAATCCTATTAAAGGAACATGAAATACTACAAAGAAAAATTATATATCGAAAAGAATGGTGAGAAGGTATTTGGTAAAAAACTGCCCGTAATTATCAACAATAACGGATATTATCTGTCTTATATAACAGTATTTGAAGATGGAAATATTGATTGCTGGGGATTAAAAGATATAGATCAAATCAAAAATGAAGTAACATCAGGAAGGCTATTACAAACAATACCAGATCATGTCGAATTAGAATGTGGTTTGGGAACTATAAAAAGTTCAGGGTTTATCCCTGAAAAAAGTAATGAAGATTTTATTAAAGAAATTGAAGACATTATAGATGAACTTAATAATCGCGATACCAGAAAAATAATTTGTGAGAAATCATTTAAAAATTACCTGATCGAGCCATCAGAACTCAATTTAAAAAGCCTAACCGATACATATAATGATTTACCTTCTCATCAAAAGGTTTTATTCGAATATATTGAAGACAAAGATCCTTTATATAATTTAATGAATGGTCAAGAAGAATGTACACCAACATATAGAAAAGAGGTGTTAAAACATTATTTCAAGATAGAAATATAATAGTATAAAAGGAATTATACGCATCGATAACCAATATGGAAGATCAAATACAACAAATAGAAGAATTACTAGGTGTAACACTTGAAAAGTACGATTACAAAAAAGGAAATCAAGTGAATACATATAATACTTGGTCAAACAGTCCAAACATAAGAGAACTTGTATTACAAAATATAACTATTCAAAATATCCATGATTTATTACCTTTTTCTAAGTACCTACACACTTTAAAATTAATTGACTGTACTATCGGTAGTATTTGCAGTCTATATAATTTCGAAAGCTTGGGAAACTTAACATTAAACAATGTTACTATTACTAATGTTGAGGAGTTAACTATCGAAAATAAAAGTTGTAATACTGCCTACAATGGAAATTTAATGCACGTAAACTTAGAAAACATGAACATTAAGCATTTAGGTGTTTTACAACCTATGGCTAAAAATTTGGATCATTTGTTTATTACCAATTGTACCATTCATAATTTTTATGAGCTCAACCTGTTTCCTAAATTGTACGATTTAAGGCTAGAAAATGTTAACTTAAAACAAGCTCTTGAAGAAGTTATTTATACGCCCAATACCGACAGGAATTTTACCTGGTTAACGTTTACAAATATGTCCGTAAATGACCTCAGTTATTTTATACCAATCGCAACAGGTTTATATGGGCTAAGAATATACAACTGTAAGTTTAACAACATAAAGCATTTATCAGAGTTTACGACTTTAAATAAATTTGAAGTAGATGCTACTACCACTATAGCAGATACAAGCTTTCCTACCAATCATTCTAATCTTAAACTTAAAGAATGTATTATAGCTAGATCAGAAGAAGATACCGATGTACAAAACTTTGATATTAAAAAACTAAGTTCAATTGGTCATTTTATAGAGCAACTAACCATAGAAAATCATCAGCTAGTAAATCTAGATACTCTAAAAAACTTTACTAACTTGAACAGATTAAAATTTGATCGGGTTACCGCAAGATTAAATGATTTTTTACCCATAGCAGCACAAATCAGCTCTTTAGATTTTTCAGAATCAACCATTAAGAACAGATCAAAAATCCAGCACTTTAAAAATCTGGAAATATTAAAAATTGATGCCAATACCTCAAAAGAAAGTTTCAAAGATTTTAAAACACTACTCCCTCTAAAAAATCAATTAAAGAAATTTGATTTTTGGGAATTCTCTGATAGTTGTATTGAAAATTTGGATTTAATTAAGGAATTTACAACACTAGAATCTATTTTTATTCTATATGCTTCAAAAAAAGTAACTCAACGTGTTTTCGCGTTACCTAGTTTAAAAAAGTTATCGATCAATATTCGAGCAAAAAAAGCGCATACATTTAATGTAGAAACTCTTAAGAACATTGAAGAGCTTTATATAGAGAATGATAATCAAATTACGCTAAAAGGGCTAGAAAGCCTTCAACATTTAGAAGTATTAAGCCTAAAAGATGCTTGTAAAGCAAAAGGAATTCATAAAATTAAAAACCTTCGGTATTTAAAGATAAATGAAGCAATAAACATATGTGAGTTACCAGCAATAGATACACTTACAAAATTAGAAATCGATGTTACAGAAGCATATGAAATTTCAGGATTATCACAGTTTATCAACCTTAAAGAACTCTCGATAAAAGGAACTAACAAAATTACCTTAGGGCATTTACCCAATTTAAAGGTACTGGATATTTCCAGCACATTTCCAAAAGAAATTGATTTTTTAGATGATTTACCCAACTTAGAAAAACTCTGTTTAGAAAATAATTGCCTAACCGAGGTAACGGGTTTAGATAAACTCACCAATCTGAAAATGTTGAATCTTTCAGAAAACATGGTTCAAAATATAAATGGTCTAGCGAATTTAAAAAGTTTAGAATATTTGAATTTATACGATAATGAAATCTCTGATATCACTATATTAAATAATCTGCCTAACTTAAAACAAGTTAATATAGCAGGAAACCTTATTGAAAAACCAGAAGCTTTAAAACAATTGAACAATCCCAAAATAGCCGTTTTTTATGGGTTACCTAAAGTACCTTTTTGGATATGGAAAGATCAGGATTTTGAATTGTAATAGGACTAAAAAACTAAACGCATGACATTAGAACAAATAAAAAAAGAAGCAACGCAATGCAAATGTGATGATATACCATCATTATCATCAAAAATTAAAGAACTAAAAAATAAAGGTGTTGCATTTTTAGGTTGTGTGGCATTCATTCAAGTAAATCAGAATATTTCGTTGAAAGAAGCTCAAAAATTAACCTTACAGCTAGAAGCATACACCAAAGATGAAAAGAGAAAAATAGAAGAGGGAATTGATGTAATGTTAAGTGATTTTAAAGAAGAAGAATAAGTTATCATAAAACAAACGAATATAAATTGTACAGCCGCAAATATTTATTGCCTATATGTATATTTAATATAAAGACTTAATATAGCTGTGAAAATAAAAATAATCTATACTACCAAAAGGGATTGATATTCCTAAAATATGTCGGAATAGTTGTAATAAAGGTACGTATATAAATAAATTGTGTGTAATTGTCAGAAAAGATAAAAAAAACATTAAATAAGTTCAGGAAAACTAAGGAAATTTCTGTCTTAGAAGAGTTTAAATATCTGGAAAATGATTCTTGGGATATTAATTATTGGAATAGAAGTGAATTGATATTTGAACTGTATAATAATTTTGATAAAGAAGATAAAGTATTACTCAAATGGCTGATTAACGAAGAAATGAAAGGAGTAGAATTAGAACTTCCTACAGAAACTATTCAAATATGTGCTTTTATGCTTTATAAGGTTATGGATATGGATGATATATATGACTTGTATGATATTAAATTTGGAGCTGGAACAGACCTTCAATGTACTACTGATACTGAATTAATTTTTGGTATAGATAAGGAATTAACAAAAAAATATCTTGAAGAAAATCTTTCAGAAGGCAATAATGAAATTTTGAACTGTATAAAACATTATGAAAGTTTTGAGACAGCTGTTTATCGAAGTAGAGAAGAATATATAAAATACTTTGAATCTAAAAGAATTAATATGCTCAAAACAGATTTTGAAGACATTAAAGAATACTTAACAAAATAACTACACACAAAACACAGTGTATAAAACATAGCTAATGAATGCTCAACCGAAAGGTTTGTGTATATTTATTAAGTTCGCCAAATTTTTAAATTTGGCTTTTAAAAGAAAAAAATTAAAAACAAAATATAAAAATTCGACTCTGTGTTAATCCGAGAAGTTAGTGTCTTTTTGCTCGCTGCGTTTCATACACAAGATCGTTAGCTTTCATGAAATGAAATGGATAAATAAAATAAAAATGAGGAAACTAATTCATAGAAAAGAGACTTATCTATGGAAAAGAGCTCATTACCATCTTGACAACTCTGAACTCTCAAAATGTTCCGAACTGGTTGTTATTTATCTAGAGAGCTTTAAAAACTCACCCATTAAATTACATTTTCGAGAAGAAGATAGTGTATTGATAAACTCAAGAAATGAAAAAGGTAAATGGATGGTCGGTTATCCTGATTCGGGAGTTATTTGGTTTTCAGATACAGGAAAAACAGCAATTCATGGGGAAAACTCAGATTGCAAACAGATAAATTTAAATAGACCAGCAATAATTATAAAGTTGATTGACTATTATTTATCCAATGGTTGGAAACCTAAATCCACCAAGCAAAGTTTTGTGGTAAATAATGCACTTGAAATACTTGAGTTCATTGATTTCCCTAGAGAAAAAACAAAAACAACCGATACTACCAAAAGGCATTGATATTCCCTAAACATGTCGGGATATCTACTTTAAGTATATGTCTATTAAGAAGCTTTTTACACTTAATATTACTTAGAATAAGGATGAAAAAATGAATAATTACAGAAAAATAATAGATACATTCAAATTAAGTAAAGACGAATCATTATTGATTGATTTTGGGTGTATTGATAGTGGAAAATATAGTGACAAAAACTACTCAAATAGAAAAAACCTTATTTTAGAATTATACAGTGATTATTCTGCAGAGGATAAACCACTTTTAAAATGGTTGTTGAAAGAAGAATTAAAAGGGTTTGAATTTGATATTCCTGTTTACACGGCGGATTTATGCGCTTTTATGCTATACAAGTATATGGAAATGGTAGATATATATTACTTGTATGATGCTAAATTTGGTGCAGGTTCGGATAATGAAGCATATATTGATGTAGAATTAATTTTTGGGCAAAATAGAGATGAGACGAAAACATTCTTGAGAAATGAAAAAACGCAACTAGAACTGAATAGTGAAATCCTTGAAACTATTGAATGGTATGAGTCAAACCCCAATGCAAAATTTAAAAGTAGCGAAGAGTACATTATTTATTTTGAAACGGTAAAAGCGAATAACATAAAATCTGATTTAGAAGAATATTAAAAAATACTATAGCTAAATCATTTGTAACGGACATTAAAGCGACCATTTATAAGAACTGTTAGACATACAAGTATAAAATGATAATTATGAAACAAATAATAACACTACTGACACTTTTAGCATTGTTGACAATTTCTTGTGATAGTGTAAAGAAAAAAACAAAAGAAACTATTAATAAAGGAGGTGAGACCATTGGTAAAACAGCAACCGAATTTTTTGAAGGCGTTTCGGAAGGAGTTGACAAGACACTTCAATGTGAATTGAACTTATCTCAAGACCTTATTAGCAAAGGGTTAAAAACAGGCAAATTCTCAATTGAAAATGATTCAGAAGGTGGGGAAAATAATCTTTTGACTCTATATCTCATTTTTGAAAAAGATCTTGAAACTACATTGGCAATCAAAGCTTTTGATAAGAATAACCTTGAAATTGGAAGGACAAAAATGAAAATTGATGGCAAAGAAGGAAACGCAGGATATTATGACTTTGTTTTTGATAAACGGACTTATATTGAAGTAAAAAGTACCATAACTATAGAGTAAAATCTGGGCCAACACTTTGTAAAATGAATTAAAACGCATTTTTCAATAACCGTTATTAAAAGCAATTAAAAAATCAACATTGGAGGATAATAACAAAATCTGAACATACAAAAGAATATGAACAGAGATATTCTGAATGGGAAAAAGATTCTTCAAGAAAATTTGATTCTTATTATGGCGAGTTTGTTCAACAAATGCTGATAATCGAAGAATTGAAAACAGCTGGTAAAAACTTATAAAAACAAAGTTGGTTATGTAAATTAAATAAGAAGAATAACAACAGATGGACAAACTTAAAAACATAGAAGAAGCACTCGGCATACAATTCGAAAAACATGATTATGGTAAAGAGCAAACCAATACCTATGAATATTTTGAACATTACAAGAGAGTAACTTCATTAACCATTCAGAATGTAAGTATTGACAATCTGAATCTCTTTCTCCACCTGGTCAAAGAAGTGTCTAGATTAACTTTTATCAATTGTACGATTAAGGATATTAGTGACTTAATTAAGTTTGAAATCCTGCGTGAACTTACTTTGGATAAGGTAACCATTGGAAATATAGATGAGTTGTACAGTGACAAGATTTGTACAACTGCTTATGATGGTAATTTAAAACATATCAATCTTAAAAATATCACCATTGACCATCTAGCGGTGTTACAACCCATGGCAAAAAAAATCGATCATATTTTTATTACAGATTGTATCGTTCATAACTTTTATGAAATTAATCTTTTCCCAAAATTGTATGATTTACGACTCGATGGAGTAACTATTAAACAATCAGACAACGATATTATTCATAAAGCAAAACCTGACAGGAATTTTATCAGGATTCTATTAAGCAATATGTCCTTTGATGTTATAGACTTATTTTTACCTATATCAGAAAATGTAAAACATATTGGTTTAAATAGTTGTACAATTAATTCAATTAAACACTTATATCAATTTTCTAAGCTAGAACGTTTAGATATGGATACCAGCACTAGTATAAAAGATCAACAACTGTCTCAGGATACATCAAGCACGTTTGCTATAAACTATTGTTCATTGGGAGAAGAAAGACCTTATCCAAAAGCAAAAGTCAACTTGCAAAACTTAGCCTCTATAGCACATTATATCAAAAGCTTAGAATTTCATCAATACGTACCTGATGATATGTCGTTTTTACAACACTTTACCCAGCTCGAAAAATTAGAATTTGAATATAGTAGGGTTACCATTAACAATTTTATACCCATAGCACCTCAAATAAAAGAATTGTATTTCAGTCAATCAGAATTAAAAGAATCAGCGCAATTAGAAGCGTTTACACAATTAGAAAAAATTACATTTTATACCAATCCGCATGAAAAAGGGTTGATGGATTTAAAAAAACTCTTACCGTTAAAACATCAACTAAAAAAATTAAACATAGATGAAGATGAGGTAAAAAACGTTTCGTGCATCAAAGAATTTACAGTACTAGAATCTCTAGACATAACAGTAACCTCTATTGCCGAAGCAAAAAGTATTTTAGCATTTAAAACCCTTAAACGATTACGATTATTCATAGATATTGAACCCGAACCAGAAGATACTATAGCTATAGATGTAAGTACTATAACGAACATAGAGATTCTAGAACTTTGGTGTTATTTTTCTATTGAATTTATAGGTATAGAACATCTTCAAAAGTTAAAAAACTTGACACTTTATGGAAATTTAAAAAATACAAGATTAGATACCCTACATAACCTAAAATACTTAAGATTAGATGAAGATACTGATATAAATGAAATACGTTCTATAAGATCTTTAAAAACGCTAGTACTAGAAGCATCAGAAGAATCTAAAGTTGATACTTTAGAGCAATTTCCTAATTTAGAAAATGTAAACATTAGCGGTACTTCTAAAATTAATTTAGGAAAACTGAATAAACTTAAAGTTTTAAAAGTACAATGTGATTTAAATTTAGAAGAAATAACAGCTTTTAATGATTTGCCTAACCTTGAAAAACTAGACTTAAGTACGTGTAATATAAATCATGTAAATAATTTAGAAAAACTTACGAATTTAAAGGTATTAGATCTTTCAGAAAATGGTGGGATAGAAAATATAGATGGATTAAGAAATCTCAAAAAGTTAGAGGAACTCAATTTATTTGATAACAAAATTTCTGATATCAGTGTATTAAACACACTCCCTAATTTAAAAGAAGTCAATTTAGCATGTAACGGTTTAGAAAAAAAAGAATACCTATCCCAACTAAAAAAACCAGAAATAGCTATTTTTTACAGCTTACCCTTTATACCTTTTCGGATATGGGACAATCAATATTTTGAATTGTAAATCTGCATACTTTTAAACGAAATCTAAATAAACAATATCAACCTTTAATTAATGACCAAAAAAGAAGCAATAGAACTTTTAAAACACCATAGTTTTACTCATGATAACCATTCACATTCAAAAAGTGAAAAAGGTTTTTTGGGAATGTTAAGACCTTTTAAAGGAGAACTTATTGAATCTAATTTCCACGAATTAATGAATGTATTAAAAACCTTAAAAGGACAGTTTGAACAAGAATGCATAGATCGAGAATTAATTTCAAAATTCTGGAGTATTTGTCAGTTAAGTAAATCTTGGGGAATTGAGAGAAATGGTATGTTAAGAAGTAATAATTTAATATCTAAAAAACAAGTAGAAACACTATCAGATTGGGTAGATTGTATTTCATACACTATAATGAATTTATTAGAGGGAGTATCAGAAAAAGTAGCTTTTGAACATTATAATTATAATTTTACAGATAAGAAATAATCGAATGTGTAATAAATACATAAAAAATAACCTAAAATTGAGAATTAATTAAATTCAATAGAAAGTTATCATTAATGTATAACAACATGAAACTAAAAACACCTATAGAAATTGACTTTTTAGAGTTTTTTAAAACAGGAAAGTTTGATTATTTAAAATTAGGACAAACCAAAGAATGGATCGTTAATAATTTTCCTGATCCAGATTGTTATGACTCTAGCTTTTTAACCGAAGAAGTCAATATCTGGACCTATGGTGGTATTGAACTTTTTTTTGAAAACAAAAAGCTCTATTTGATTTTTTCTGACTATTGGTACGAAGGAAAATTATCTGATACCAAACAATTGAAACTCAACAAATGGATTTTTGAAGATATTGATAAACTAAATCTATTATATGTGTTGAGTAAACTAAATGAACATGATATTGATTACAAAAAGAAAGCAGACAATCTAGGGGTTTTATTACGCCTAAAAAGTGGTGTTGAACTCACTTTTGAGAATATTGAAGATATAAAAGGATTAAGTACAAACGACTTTCACCTCACCTCTTTTAGTTTGGTTGCAGAAAATCCATACCGTTGGAAAGAATGATTTTTGAATTACACTTGGCAATTGTAGACTCGTTCTACGAATATTAGTTAATTGTGTGGTATACATCATTGTAACCTTTAAAACAAAATAGTATGATTAAAAAAATAGCAGTACAAATGAATATATTGACTTTTTCGATTTTCTTTTTTAGCTTAAGTATAATAGGTCAAGAAATGAAAAATACAACCAATGTTTATAAAACTGAACTAGAAAAAGGAACCTGGATTACAGATAAAATCTTAGGGTTAGACACTAATGTTAAGAAGTATACTTTGGCAAAATTCACTCAAAGAAAATTTGCGGGAAACTTGACTACTTTTTCAAACAAAGCGAGTTATACCAGTGAGTATGTTTCTCATTGTGGAAATGACAATTTTACCACTGTGGTCGGAAAATATAAATTCCTTGATCAAAATAGAATAGTGATTTCTGTTGATGCTGTTTCTTATCATGGCGAATGGGAAAAACCAACCGAATATAGAAAACTAGAAGAATTCATCTTTACGATTTCAAAATCTGAAGACACCATAGTTTTTACAAGACTAAATGATTAGAAAAACATAGTATTCAAAACCTAAACAAAATACATATGCACATCAGAGATATCTATAGCGGAATAATTAATGGTATGGAATCTGATGATAGACAAGTCCAGTGGAACACCATGGTAAAATGGTGTACGCTATGGATTGACGTACAGCATAAAGAATTGACCCCGCTTCTTGAATTAATAAAAGAGCTTAAAGAAATTGGTTTTTGGGAGCGATACTACCCAAGTCAATCTCATTACGCTTTAGGGCTTTCTTTAGGTAAAAATTATGATGAACGATATGATTTACCCATGGTATATATCAGATATAACTCAGATAAAAACAACTTTGACGTTCAATATCAAAAAGGACAAGGAGGGGAAACTACAAGAGTAGACTGCGGAAACAAACTATCAGAAAATGATTTTGAGGACATAGTACTCTGGTTAAACGATAAAACAAACAACATTAGGAACCTTGAAAATGACTAACAAAGAAGCACTAATAAATGATATATATCAGGCTTTTAAAAATATTAAGCTCGAAGATGGTATTGGTTTATGGGAAGCACAGGGGCATGACGATAGGTTAAGCAAACTAGAATGCAAAAAACTAAGGGCCAAAGATGTAAAAGAAGATTGGAACAACATCCCATTAATTCATCTATATCAGTGCAGTAGTTCATTAACATTTTTTGATGCCAAAGGAATGCGTTTTCATACACCCATGTTTTTACTCTATGCCTTAGGAGTTTTTCAAAAAGAACAAGAAGAATTGCAAAAAAATGGACTTTTAAATGGTTGTTCTGAACCGGATATAGAAAATAGGTTACAAACTATTACCAATTACGATCAAGATTCATTAGAATACCAACAATTATATGCCGAACCGTTTTCATTATTTTCTGGCAAGCAATTAAAATGTATTACAAAATTCCTTGAGTATAAATTGAGTGAATTAGAAACGTATTATAAAAGTGATGAGGCAAAGGAATTAGGGTTATTACCAGAGATGGTCAAATACAACAGTGATTATTTACAATTGCAAGAAGCATTAAACTGCTGGATACACAATTTTGAAATCGAATAAGTGTTGAAACGATCATAAGTATGTTGATTTCGATCAAATTATAGCTTCGGATCTAGAACAGTCTTCTCACATTTAATAACAAGAAAGCTTTTTAACCCTGTTTAAGAGTCTCTTTTTTGGCAAATATTAATTCTCCCTTTACGAATATAGTTTAACTATAGTACCGTAACAGAAATAAGCTTAAATTAGTTATACTCAATGAATTTAAAAATGAGTCTAAAGAATTTGAATACATCATTAAAATCTAAATGAAACTAAAACTACTAACTATATCACTTACAATTTCAACAATACTGCTTGGGGGTTTAGCATATATGTATTATTTGGAAGCAAATTTTCATGCCAAAGTAATTAAAGATAGAGAATTGACAATTACTAATTACAAAAAAGTGATCAATGCCATAGGAAGATCTGGAGGTGTGCCTGTCAACAAGTTAAAAGCAGAACTAAAAAAGGAGTTTGAAATTAATGATAAAATAGGCTATAGTGGCCATAGCAAAGAATATTATTATATCCTGTATCCAAAGAAATATGAGGTGGATGCTACAGAAATATGGGATTTTATGGGGCTTGAATTAACGCTCGATGAACAGGAAGAGTTCAAAACCATACATATGTATAAACCTTAATATAAAACATGCTCGAAACATTGTTATGCAAAACCATTTAACATATAAAATTAACTTGATAATGGTGGCATTACTATTTACTATAAATGGTAACGCTCAACATAACTATACTATTCGTTTTGAAAACGATACCATTGCTGTAAAAAGGCAAAACGATTCTATTTACTTTTATAATAACTTAGGTGAGTTAAGAAAGATAGTTAGTTTAAAAAACAAAAAATCAACCCCCTACGGATTACCAAAAGAAGTACAGGATATTATCTATTATGGGGAAATTCCGGGACGAATTGAAATTTCAGAAGAAACATTTCCTACCTATTTATATACACAACGATATGTTGATGCAGGCATAGTGCTTTGTTCTGTAAATTATTTTTATAACGATTTAGGCTTACAAACTGGATATAAAGAAATCTGTCCAGATGATTTAGCCGACGGTGATGACTATCATTTTGGAGGTAAAAATCTCTATAACTACAATAAATATGGGTTACTCACAGAAAAAGAAAATAGTGTATTTAGATATAATAACAAGGGGCAGTTAGTTGAAAAGTGCTATCGCAATGTGAAATCCAAAAAAATATCTTGTTTTAGAAAGTACAAATATCAAGATGATAAGTTGATTGCATCTACAACCATCCCAGAAGATGGCAAAAACGATCTGGACTATACATACAATAACAGAGGACTACTATCAGAAATTGTAAGAAGCAAGCGAAGCAAAGTTGTATTAGAATATAATGAAAGTAATAAAATTATCAAGGTAAGTGACGTACATAATTGGAGAGGCAAAACATATAAAAACACTCGTTTAATTTATTATTATGATGCTAAAAATAGAATCGAAAAAATAAAAACATATCAACACTATCCTGATTTTCCTAGTGAATATTTCGGATTTATATATGACAATGAAGGGAATTTGATTCAGAAAACATTTAATGGAGAAATTTTAGCAAGTTACCAATATGATGATAAAGGAACTTTAATAGTAATAGAAAGTAATAAAAGATGGGGAGAAGACAAAGGACATATAACCTACTAACTAGTGTAAACTAAACAAATAAAACATATACTATTTATGATAACTATAGTGATAGCATTAATAACCATTTTCTGTATAGGCGTGTTTTTGCAAAAGGTAAATCTCGAATACAATGCTAATGTTAGGTTTTTAACCTATTCTTTATAAAAACTATTGAATGAAAATAATTACAGTCATTTTTATAACCTTTATTTCTCTGAACATATATAGTCAAGAGTATTATTTTATAAACGCTCAAAACGGCTTAAATGTACGTTCTGGTAGTGATTTGTTATCGACAAAGGTTGCTAAAATTCCATACGGAGTTTTAGTAGAAAAAATATTCGATACCAATGAAAAAATGACCATAAACGATAATGGAAAAATAATCACAGGAAACTGGGTTAAAATTAAATATGACGATTACCCGTATTTAGTTTCCAAAGACACAAAATATTTTGAAAAAGAAGGGTTTGTATTTGACGGTTATTTAAAAAAAGTAATAAATGATAGCTTCATAAATAAATCTCAAATAAGTAGTATTGAATTTAATGAATTAAAACAGAAATCATTAAGACAAATTCATAAGCCAAAGAAAATTGGCAGTCTAGATTCTATTAAAAAGATTTTAAAAAATCACATAGACTGGACTACTGAATTTGAAAGTGAAGAATACAAAAGAGATGATTTAATTAAAAGCATTAAAACTAAAAATGGACAAAAGTTAAGAGTAAATCAAAACAGTGCGGATTTTGTATTTGCTAAAGGTTGGTCAGGATATTATCCAGATTATGATATTTTAGTTTTAGAAGGAGGTCATACTAGCGATGTCTGTTTTTCAATACAAACCGGAGAAACTCAATTAACTATTGGCAATCCCGAATATATAATTCCCTCTCCCCAAAATACGCATCGTTTAAATGGTTTTTTTGGAGGGCATGAATGCATTACTTATTTTTTGCAAAAAAAGATAAACGATAAGTTTACGTATTTAACCCAATTTGATAATAATAGCGATATCTGTACCTTCAAAGAGTTTTATTGGATAAATGAAAATACATTTATCTATAAGATAATTAATCACAAAGGCGATGATGTTTTTTTTAAAACAGAAATAAAAAACCATTCTCTAGAATTACCAGAATCAGGCCCAAAACTAAGTGATCTTATACCCCAAGGATGGAAAGTTTTATCCACTTCATCAGGAGATTTAAATAATGATGATATAGATGATATCGTTTTTGCAATACAAAATACAATACCCGAAAATTTAGAATTTAATGATGGGCCTGGAATCGATACACTTGATCTCAATCCAAGAGTTTTGGGTATATATTTTGGAAAATCAGATCATATTTTTGAAAAAAAACTACAATCAAATGAATTCATCATATTGCGAGATTCACCAACCATGGATGAGCCCTTTGATGGGGTAAAAATTCTTGAGAATGGAGATTTACAGATTGATTTTCATTTTTGGTACAGTGCAGGTAGTTGGCATATGTCAGATCATCAATACACATTCAGATATCAAAACGAGGCTTTTGAATTAATAACTTATGAATCAAGTGAACACAACAGAGGTTCTGGCGAAGAAACTGATTACAAGATTAATTTTATTACTAAAAAAATGAATACCTCAACTATGTATTTTGATGATGCAACTGAAGAGAAAAACGAAGAGGATCTTCAGAAAAAAATTGAAATACAAGAACTTAAATCCTTAAAATCATTAGGTAAACCATTTGAATGGGAATTTCAAGGTATAAGAATATAATCATAACATGCAAAAAGAAGAATATATATATATTGATTTCAATGCAATGATAACATGTGATTTGGTGCTGTTATCAAAAACTGATTTTAAAAAAGATGCAAACGGAAATACAATTGAACTCAAAGAAGGGATGAAAATCTGTGTGTATATGGATGATGAAGACGAATTTGGAAAACCAGATAATTTAATAGCCTACGGAACAGTAGAACATAATAATAGTGGAGCATTTACAAGCTGTAAATGGAATATTCGTATCGACGAAAACGGAATTCGTCATGAGTCTGAATTAAAGAATTAAAGATGCTAGAAGAAGCCAAAAAGGAATTACACCGTAATAAACACCTTCTAATTGTAGGGAAATCTGAGGCAAATAGAAGAAAATTTATCAATAATCTAATAATAGGATCCAATAAAGAAGTGATGAGAACTCCAAGAGGAATGGCAACATTAGAGGATTATGTGAAATTTATTAAGAAAACAAAAATGTATACCCCTGATTACAAAAAAGCAGGATACCCTCCATTTCCGACATTACAAATGGTGTATTCACATCATGCAGTACTTAGATCAAGTAATGATACTAGTTTAATGATAATGGATGAATTAGATAAAATCAACTATCAAGAAGTAGGATATGTAGAAAGAAGCATTAAAATTTTAATTAAAAAATCAGATGCTTTAAAAAAAGGTGAAACATCAATTCAATTAATCGTTTCACAAGAGACCGAAAATGATTTAATAGATAAATTGGCAAAACGTGACAATGTATATGGAGAAAAAGATAAGCATGGCAGAACCAACAAGCAAATTATAGAGCAAAATCTTAAAATTATAGATATTTCAGAAAACTAATCTCTTTGTATAATATGGCAAGCGGAAAACAAATATTATTGTCTCTATTAAGTGAATATTCACAAAAAAAGACTGCAAAACAGCAGTTAAAAAAAATCACAGAACGTGTAAAGGCAGGCTTGTTATTGCATGGTTCTACAGCAAAATTTATGTGGCCAACTGTAGAGCAATTAACCTGGTTAGAACAAACACCAGATATAGAACAAGGAGATAATGAAGTTAAAAAACAAGGTTTAGGTTTAAAAGATGCTGATTTACTACTTTCTGATTTAGTTGGTTTGATAACCGAAAGCGAAGAAATTCCCGAAAATATAAAAGAGATATATCCAGAACTCACAAAAGAGGCATACCAAGCAGGAACACATATCATTTGGTCATTGTTAAAAGCATTAGAATGGTCTAAAACCTATGAAGATGTAGAGAACTCGGGAACGTTGGATACAAACGAAAAAGAAGATTTTTTAACTAGTTATCAAAAGAAATTAGAAGAGTACAGAAAGGACCCTGATGATTATTCGTAAAATAAGTGTGAGATGAAATATATACGCTACATTATACTAGCAATACTTGGATGTGTTACCACTTTCTTTATTTGGATGTATATACAAAGAACAAACCTTGATTACAATACAGAAGGTAAGTACCTATTACTTGAAGAAGGAGTAGTGTATACCGAACAAGCAAAAGAAGTTTATGGAATTCTAGCACTTTGCGGGCTAATTTTGACAGGAGTATTTGTTTATAAATTGATAAGAAAATGATTAGTACAAAAGAAATCACAGACGAATTAAAATCTCATCCAATTTTAAGGCATGTATATAAATTGTTGGAACGTTGGAAAGCTAAAGAGGCAAGGCTTTTAAATTTAACAACAAGTCATAGAAAAATAGAACTAAAACTAAGTGAAGATAGATACAAAAATGACCTTTCTTATTTATTGATTTCAATGCATGAACCTATTAAAATGAATGGACCATTTGATTGGGATAATGCAGATATCGAAATTCAATTTGATAAAGGCAATTACAGAGTAGTCGATACTGTAAATCAATTTGAACTTACTTGCAATGATGTTTCTGTTAGAGAGTGTAAATTGGGATAATTGAAAAAAAGTAAGAGATGACCTTTAAAGAAGCTAAAAAAAAAAATGAAATTAACCTTAACAATTCTTGTTTTCATTTTTCGATATGTCAAATATGGTCAAATACCAAATGACACAATCAAGATCGTATCAGAAACACATTAGGAAAACCCTTTTGCCCATATCATATAATAAAAGTCATATAGAAATGCTTTTGAAGAATAAAGATATTTTTGAGTTTATTATGAATAAATTACCTATAATTTTTACTGTATTCTTTGCATTGACCTTACAGAGTCAAACTACTAAGGATAATAATAAGATGCTACAGACTATTTTTAAAGTTGTGGATCTCCATTCACATACCATGATCCCTTTGGCAATTATAGAAATTAGTTCAAGAAATAAAAAAATAGGTGGAGTTCAAACAGATTTTGATGGATTAAGTCCTTGGAGTATATGCTCTAAAAAATTAGTAGATGATAAAATCGAGATCAAAGTATTTGGAATGAATTATACACCATTTGAAAAAACATACTCTATTAAAAAAGATACGATACTTACTATTAAACTCGAGCCAGGAACAATAAAATTTAAGGATCGAGTAAGATGGGAAACCTTTATTCGAAAAGAACTAGGGATTCCCTTTTGCGGAACAGGTTTAGAATTAGATACAGAAATAGAAGCTATGGAAAATGGAACATACCAACATTGTGATGGGCGCATAAAAAGATTTAATGATATTCCTATAAACGAGTTGTATCAATGGGAAAAAATAGAGCAAATTTCAAAAGAAACTAAAGAATGACAGTAACAGAAGCCAAAGAACTTATTCATTACGAATATGAATCTGATGACGGGTTAGACCTACTTTTTAGGATGAGTGCAGATATAGAAAAAGAGCGTATTGCTAAATTTATAACTGCTTTAAAATGTCTAGAAGAGCATTATGCAACCCAACAAATGATAGAAAAAGAGTTGGTGTATAAAATTTATAGTATGCACCAAACCTTACAGGCAAGTATGAAATACTGGATAGCTAGCCGACCAAAAGGTTTAGACAGACATACTTGTTCTGAAATTTCTGCAAGAGTAAGTGGAATATTTACACCATAATAATCATGGCATTAGATTTTCATAAAGTAACTAATAACGAATACCTCTTTGGATTAGACGATAAGAAACTAGCTAATCTAGAGGCTATTTTTGACTTGTTTAAAGATTGGTCAGGAATGTATATTGACCCTTATAAAGATACCCTGTTAACCGTTGAAAATCAAAAAGTGATTATCAAAATTATAGATGCTTATATCGATAAAAAAGATTTGAATGTAAATAAACAACAGACAATCGATGTCGTAGAATTTAGGGCATTGATGAGCTTTTTTTCAAACAAAAGAATTGTCATAAAAATTATAGGAGATTAATGGGTTTCGAATATAAGATAATAGCTAAACTTTCTGAAAAACAGATTTCTGAAATTCAAAATATACTTGAACTCAAAATAGAATTTGACAAAAAGTATGAGTTTGATAATAAAACATTTTATGATTTAAGACTTGCAAATAACAAAGGTAAGATGCCAAATATTAGCATCTCTCTTGAGAGTGATGGAGTGTATATATGTAGATATGAAGGAGGTCATCTTTGGAAAAACCTAAAAGAATTAAAAGAATATATTGACGATAAGCATATCAAATATACATTGCTTGATTATCAAGATTAAAAATAATGATATTTAATCCAAAACACTTTTACAAATTGCGTAGTACAATTGTATTATAATGAGTATAGAAGAAATAAAACATATTAGAGATGAATTAAGTATAGGATTAGCCGAAGCAAAACGGTTATTGTTAGAAAACGGAACCGCAACATCTGCTATCAAAGAATGGAAAGATAGACAAGCTGAATTAATTGAATTAGAAAGGAATAAAAGATACATCGATTTTAAAGACTGGTTTTATATAAAAGATTTTTTTGTTGAATGTTCGAAGCGTTTTTTTAATGATAATGATACGATTCCTAACAAAATAAAACCGCTAACAGAAAACTATTCTAAACAACTTTGGAATCAACATATTTCTGAAAGACATCGCCATTTAATGCTAGTAAGATCAGATGATGACTGGAAAATAAATAAGGTTGAATCTTTTGCCAAAGAATGGAATTGGGGTACAAGTTGGAATAAAGAAGAGTATCCCGCTTTCGAAAAAAATGTAAAACATAGACTTGATTGGAACTCCTCTGATTTAGTATACTTTTTTTGGGGTAGATATACAGCAACAGAAACAGATTGGGAAACCTTGAGCAAATACTGGATCCCATTTATGTATGAAGATGAAATGAATATTGTATTTAATCCTAAAAGCCAAAAAGTATTGATTATAGGAGTACATGGTAGTATTGCTATTGGAGAAAGAAATCAAACATGAAAAACTTATAAGTAATTAGTTATACTAACCACACCATACCTGATTATCGTAAAGACAAAAACTATGAAAACCTTTCAAGTAATTTGCATACTACTACTGATAAGTCTTATTTCCTGTAAAAAAGAAATAACGGACTCCACTTTTAAAATATACCACTTAAAACCCAATAGAGTATATACAGATACCGCGGTGGTCAACGCAAAGTTCTTTAAAAGAAGAAATGATTTTTTTGTAGTAAAAAACTATGATTCAAAAGATGAGGAGCACAAAATTAAAATAGATAGTTTTATAGTAAATCAGTTAAAAAAAGATTCCTTTTTAACCCAAAATAAAAATGTGAGTTGGAGATTGACTTTTTTTAAATACGGTGACGGAATTGATGAGCATACTCAACACGAATACGATACCGATTACACCATACACAATCTATTCTCTTACAAAAAAGAAATAGGTAGTGCTTACTTTGATACCAGAAATGGTTACCGAGGTTCTAATTATAATATTACTCCTGAAAAGACAGACAACACTAAAAGAAAAATAATAATCGATTATTTTAATTCTAATACGGTATTGCAACAAAAGACCCAACAAGTACAAGATAGTCAAGATTCTTTTAACCCTAACACCTACAAACAAGACACGATAAAAGTAATAGCTAAACTGATAAAAAGACTTGGAGGCAGTAAAATACAAATAGTACAATACAAATTTTTAGAACCTCTTACACCTCTTATTGTATTAGAAGGCGATACTCTTAATGTTGCTTACTCTATAGCATATGAACCCAAAGAATTTCTAGAAAAAGCAAGACTAACCTTGATAAAAGATAGTGCAAATGTAGGGTTAAAAAACTACTATATTTTTCCAGACTACAACCCTCAAAAAGGTATAGCACCTATTCATAAATAAAGTACATGAGAAAATACATAGCAACATACCAAGATAAAAGAGGAACAGAAACAGTCGAAATAAAATCAGACGGTAGTGAAATGTTCTTTACCCTACGAAATATAGATTTTGATGGACCCGATTTTGATCAATTAACAGCATCAGAAATTGATAACTCCAAATTCGATTATGAAATGTTTCAAGATGGTTCTGGCGATATAACCAATTTTAAACTCATCTTAACAATCCCAATACAACTCTTTAATTCAGAAACCGATACGATTTTTATAGAAAACCTAACCGCCCGAATTGAAGTAGGTGAAACTACTACGATAAAAGGTTTAGATCATGAATTAAGTTGTCTAACATTAAATGCTTCTTTTGGAGAGTTTAAAATAGAAAAGAAATTAGAATGGATAGAAGATGCCTTAATAGGTTTACAAAATCAATTACCAGAAAATATCTATTTAAAAACCTGTTTAAGTTGTAAATACTCCAATTACAGTCCATACGGAAACGGAATGTTTGGTAATATTTACTGTTTTAAAAAGCTAAAAAAAGAACTCAAGCAAGTAAAGCAAAAACATGACTTATTAAATTTATGGACTGCAGAAGCCGTAGAAAAGGGTGATGTGTTTTCGGTACAAGAAACCTTTGATTGTCCAGAACACCAACTCCCCATCAAAACAGATTGGTATTATAAAGATTGGAGAAAAACAATTTAGAAATGGAAGAAAAAGAGAAGGTAATAAATAGTTTGTTTTATAAGGAGATTAACACCTTATTATGTAATCAGTTTTTGGCAATAAAGCAAAATATAACTCCTAGATATGAACAAGTGTTAAAAAATAGGTGTTTTGATAACCCCTTACCTATTATTTATCAGTTTGAAAGTGGTTACTCAGACAGGAATAGACAGTGGCGATTAGAATTAGATTTTGATGATTATCAATGGTCTAATAAAACCATAAAACCTCATTTTTTAAATGCTCTGGTGTTCATAGAAATGGGAACAAATTCTATTCATTTTAAATATCATTTATGCAGTTCTTTTAATGATGAACTAGAACCTATGCGGTCAGAAAAAATTGAACATCAAAAGTTAAATGATTCAGTTTTTGTAGCAGAAAAAATAAAGGAACTCGATCAGTTTTTAAAAGAGTTACCAGAGGCCTTTTTACATGAAATAGAAAAGATAAACTTTAGCGAATTAGAATATGTAATGCATCCTAAAATACAAGAAAAATGGAAACAAGGCTATTTACCAGGTTTTGATTGTATCATTATGGGAGAGGGAGATCTTATAATCGGAAATGCATATAGCACTTATGACCCAAATAATGGAGAAACAAAGCAATATTGGTCACCTTTATGCGATACCACATTAGAAAGTATAGAAAAATATGATGATGATATCTGGACAGAGGTCGATATTTTTCATGGAGCATTCGAGTATGAAAATCAAAAATTTGTATTTGGTGATGGTGGTATGGGTAACGAAGGTTATATAGCTTCTACAGCATTTTCTGGAGTATTAAACTGGGCAATCTTTTTTACGTTTTCAAACCCTATACACAAAGCAGAAGTAAAAAATCATCATTTAATTTGTTATGGTGATTCAGGAACTATAATAGATATTGATTTGAGTAACATTACCAAGGTCAAGGTAACACATCAAGACAGTTAAGTAAAATAAAAAATTGAACATTAGATAAAAATACGCTCTATAGCAATTTGTTTAATTTTAAAGTAGATTTTGATAAAAACGAAGTCATCATTGAAGATCAATCTGGACTTTTTTCTGATTCAAACCCAAAAGGTTATCAGAAAACGACTATAGAAAAATTACTTTTTCTATGTAATAAGACAATGAATAAAAAGTAAAGGTTCAATATATGCCAACAATTATTAAACACTATGAGGATAAATTAAGTCAAGCCAAAGCAAGACTTGAAAAGGCTAGTCTTGCAATTAGAACATCAAACACAGGTAATGAATGGCCAGAGTTTGATCAAGCTTCTAAGAACCTACTCATCTGCGAACGTGAACTCGCTATTTCAAAAAACGAGGAATATGCTGATGTTATTGATTTTCCTGTCGTGTGGGATGTGGGAGCTCCACTACCCCATTTATTCCTCAATGATCATAAAACTTATTTGATTTTTTACATAAAATCTGTGGATCCTAATTGGGATGGAACCTATACAACAATGGTAAATACTGCCAGTGATAAAGTTACTTCTTTAGCTTTAGTAGAATTTGAGCATTGTATATCTGCAAAGTTAGGATCACCAAACGATGAAGTTTTCGAAGGACACCCTTTATACGGAAAAGGACTTGAACTCTACTCACCTATGGAAATCATTAATTCAAACTGGATAAAAGAAATACAAAACATAAATAGTGTTCACAGTAATTATAATCCAGAAAATTGGAAAAACACTAAGCATTACTTTTTTGGATTTCATGATAATATGTTCGAATGTATAGCAAGATCATTTAAAGTTGAATTATACCAAACAAGTTTTAAAAGCTTACTAAATATAGTATCAGAGAAGTTGGTAAACTAATATCAATTTAATTACAAAATAGCACACCATCCAGAAAATGAAATATCAATTAGACTCCATTTTACAGCAATTATCTGCGATACAGTTTAAGGACATTGATGATAATTTTACATCACAAGAATTATGGGAATGGATGCTCTTCGATCAAGAAAACGGCTATTTAAATGAACAATTACAAATACATCAACCCTCAGGAGTGCCAATTAAAGGCAGAGATACCAAACTAAATAGCGACATAACTATTTCAGGAGATTATTATTTATTTGCCTATATAGGTCATCAACCTTCTTACCATCTTAAAAAAGTGAAATCTACCGATGATTTAGTAAATAAAATATTAGGAAAATCTGGTATTACTAATATGTTTACTACAGTCATAACAACGATTATTAAAGGAGAGGTAGTTTGTTTTGATAAAAAAACAAACCTGAATAAAATAGAAATTAAATTAATCAGAGAGATACAACAAATCATAAGTTGCCTTACAAATTCAAACTTTAATGAATTAGCACGACAAGGACATTCTTCTTTAGTAAAATTTAAAGAATTAGAGATGTCACAACAAAATATGTACGACTCAATTCATTTTATCTCTCGAATATACCAAACTTTAAATCTTGACTATAAAAGAGATTTAGTAGATGAACTTTTAGACTATATAAGTGGTTACATAGGAAATAAAAACCTTTGGATATGGGATAAACCGTTATGATTACAGAAATAATTTTGATATCAATTAAATATTTTACCTAGAGTAATCAATTTAGTCATATTTCTTATTAAGTTTAGATCATTGTTTTTAATATATGAATATTGATAATCCAATAGCTTCCGAAATTTTTGAAGGTCTCTCTTTCACCAATCAAGAGTATCATCTTATTGCAGCTAAATTCGAGCAAATCAATCTTAAAAAAGGAGAAATGCTTATACATACAAAAGACATCGTATATAATCAATACTATGTTCATAGTGGCTGTTTAAGAGCATATTTTATAGATGATTCTGGTAAAGAACATACAGTACAGTTTGCAATCAAAGATTGGTGGATAACTGATTTTACAGCATTTTTTACAACTTCAAAAGCTTTAATGAATATAGAATGTATTCAAGACGCTATTGTTTATAAAATATCACAAAACAATACAGAGCATTTATATGTTGAAATCCCTAAGATTGAAACTTACATTAGAAAAAAAATGGAAAAACGTTTTGCGGCTTTTCAAAAAAGAATCCTTTCTAGTCTATCTCAATCAGCAAAAGAACGCTACAAATCGTTTCTCAATACCTACCCAGGTATCGAAAGAAATGTAAAAAACTATCATATTGCTTCATATCTAGGAATAACAGCAGAAAGTTTGAGTAGAATTCGAAAAGAATTTACTTAGTAAGGTTTTCTTATCATACATCATTTTTTTGCTCATTTGGTTAAATTATCTTTGTTTCTATAAGTAGTCAATACGAATAAAACCAATAACGTAATGAAAGTAAATGCATATGCGACCAGAGAACCAAAAGGACTGTTAGAACCTCTTTCTTATGAATTAAACGAATTAGGAGCTGAAGAAGTAGATATAAAAGTGATCTATTGTGGTGTTTGTCATTCTGATTTGAGCATGATGAATAATGAATGGGGGATGACTCAATACCCTCTTATACCTGGGCATGAAATAGCTGGAGAAATTATTGCCGTTGGTACTGCTGTAAAAAACTTAAAAGTTGGAGATAAGGTAGGAATGGGATGGCTTTCTGCATCATGTATGAGCTGTTCCCAATGTATGGAAGGAGATCATAATTTATGCTCAAGTAGTGAAGCAACTATAGTAGGTAGACATGGTGGATTTGCAGACCATGTACGTGGACATTGGTCTTGGGTGGTTCCAATTCCTACAGGAATGGATATGGGTAAAGTAGGACCTTTGTTCTGTGGAGGTATAACTGTTTTTAACCCCATAGTAATTGCAGGTGTTCTGCCTACAGACTCTGTAGGTGTAATTGGAATTGGTGGTTTAGGACATATGGCTTTAAAATTCTTAAAACACTGGGGATGTGAGGTCATAGCATTTAGCTCTAATCCAGACAAAAAAGAAGAAATTCTTGCTATGGGTGCCACAAAAGTGATTAATTCTAAAGATCCTAATGAATTAGAAGCTATCCAAGGTAAACTCAAACTCATCTTGAATACCACAAATGTGAAATTGGATTGGAACGCTTATTTATCTGCGTTAGCACCCAAAGGGAAACTTCATACCGTTGGTGCAGTATTAGAACCTATGGAAATTCCTGCATTTAGCCTTATTGGAGGAGAAAAATCAGTTGGTGGAAGCCCGATAGGAAGTCCTGGATTAACAAAGAAAATGCTTGAGTTTTGTCTAAGACATGAAATTTACCCTATTGTTGAAGAATTTCCTATGGAAAAAGTGAATGAAGCCCTTGATCACCTTAAAAGTGGAAAAGCTCGATATAGAATAGTATTAAAGAACTAGGGATAATTAATAAAACGACTGTAATGTTAGTTTCACTAATAAAAAAGTAAGATTTATGATCTTTCTTTTTTATTAGTGATTTTATAGGTTATTCTGCATTGATTCTAGGGTTTGTAATTTGGTATCCTCTTATCAAATTTGAAACAACTATTCTTTTTTAACAACGATTATCTTAGATTCATCTTCATTTACATCTAATATATATATCCCAGAAGATATAGATACAGGTAATTTTATAAGAGTAGCTCCTGTTGATTCATCAAATATTTTTTCTAATATTTCTACTTTATTTCCTAAAAGAGTAAACAAGTTAAAATTATCTGTTGCTCTCATGTTTAACACAAACACTTCCCTATTTACAGTAAGATTTGGATAAACACGAATTTCTCCTCATGCATACTGTGCTTTTTTTCCAGAAAAATAGCTCGTTGCAAATTCAAACGCATCCTTTCCTAATTTTCTTCAATTTTTCTACCAAGAATATCGTCTGCCGGAGGATGTATTCCTCCCCAAATTCTAGATAGACTACATTGATCTGATGCATCAAATTATGTAGCCCGTTGTAATTTTACGTCTACTGAAGGTCCTTCTTCAAAAACCAAAAATTCATTTTTTCGAGTAATAAATTCGCCATAGCCTCCCGGAAAATATTCATCTCCCGTTAACAATGTCATTATCTCGGCGGCGGCCCTTGAATAGGTAGAATGTTCCGATACAAATCCTGCAAATGGAGGGGTTACAAAAGATGCATGTTGATATTTATACATATTGTTTTCATTCAGTTATTTTATGCCTCCAAAAGCTCCAAAACACATATTTTTATGTAAAATTTCAGTAGAATTAAATCCTACTCTTTTCATTAAATCTAATTGATAGCTCATTGATCTAGGCGAATCTTCTTTTTCGATATAATCAAAAACCTTTTTTCTATAATCTTTACCCTTTATACTTTCTAAATAATCGCCATAGCGTTCCCATACAAATTCATTTAAAGATGCTGTATCTTGAATAAGCAAATCAGAAATCATTAAACATCCTCTTGGCTTAAGCAGTTTATATAGCTTTCTAAACGCTGTTTCCCAATCTTTATCACTCCTTAAATGATGCAATACAGCACCTGCCAATATAATATCAAAGTGATTTTCTTTTAAATCCACTTCTCTAATATCTCCTTGTATAATTTCTACAGGTTGATTGGTTTCTATCGATACTCGCTCAAATGCCTTGTCTAACATCGGTTTACTCAAATCAACCAAAGTACAGTTTAGATTTTTAATTTTGGATAACATTTTTACTGTATAATTTCCTGCACCACAACCAACATCTAATACATTTGTTGCCCGTGGATTGATTCTTTTAGAAGCCTCGGTAATAAGTTCTAAAGAGATTTGTGCATCGATAGTTGCAATTTGCCCCGTATCTAAATTTGAAAATCTTTCTACATCATTATCAAAACGTTCTTTTATTTCTGCTACTGTTGATTTATTCATTTGCTATTTATTTAAGTTTTTATCAAAATTCAAAAGTATCGCTTTCGTATATGACTCAAAAAGACTTATTTTGTCATTTAACAATACTTAAAAGGTATCATATGGAATTAAGGCATCTTAGATATTTTCTAACTGTAGCCGAAGAATTAAACTTTACAAAAGCTGCTGAAAGATTGTGTATATCACAACCTCCTTTGAGTAGGCAAATAAAAGAACTTGAAAAAGAAATAGGTGCTCAGCTATTCTATAGAAATAATAAAAAAGTTGAACTAACCCAAGCTGGTAAGTATTTCAAACAAGAAATCACCGATCAACTACATTGTTTGGATAAAACCATAATTAAAACTCGAAAAATTGCAGAAAGCATAAGTGGAGAATATAGAATTGCCTACATCAGCTCGACTTTTTCTGATACAATTTCGGCTTTGGTTCAATTTTTAATCAAAAAATATCCATACTTAAACATCAAACTTTTCGAAGTATCTACAACCAAACAAATTGTTGCGTTAGAGCAAGGGAAATTAGATTTAGGCATTCTTAGAGCTCCTATTGTTTCTACAAAAATAGATACTAAATTATGGTTTAAAGATTCATATTCGCTTGTATTTAATAATAAAACTACTTTGAATGTTAAAGAAGATTTACAGGAATTAAAAGATGAAGTTTTTGTTTTCTTTAATAAAGACTATGCTCCTGTCTATTATAATTCGTTGATAGAGATTTGTTCTCACTATGGGTTCACTCCTAATATTGTACACGAATCTAATAATATCAATTCAATTATTCAATTAGTAAAAAATGGGTTAGGTGTATCTATTGTACCTGCTAGTATTAAAAAAAGCCATGAACATGCTGATCTTACTTTTCTCGAATTAGATACTAATTTATCCACCGATGTTCTACTTGCAATACCTAAAGATGACGAATCCCAAATTACAAAATCTATTATGTCATTTTTGTTAGAATAGACCTTTTGAAGTAACATTTACCATTCTTTTAAAACTGATTAATATCATAGTAATTATTTAATTACCATGTTACTTTTAGAATATCAAAATCATATATCATGAAAAATATTCTATTACCAACTGATTTTTCTAGTAATTCTCTTAATGCAATCAATTACGCACTCGAGTTTTTTAAAGATGAACACTGTACTTTCTACCTTTTTCATGTTCAAAAGACATCTAGCTACATTAGCGACGATCTAATGGCAGCTTCGTCACATACTACAATTCATCATTCTGTATTAAACCCTGTAAAAGAGAAACTAAAAAAATTGATGGATGACTTAAAAATTGAAAAACCAGATCAAAATTATAATTTTGAAATCGTTACCGATTATGATTCATTTATAGATGCCGTTAAACAAGTTATACGTTGCAAAAATATTGATTTAATCGTTATGGGAACCAATGGTGCTACAGGAGCAAAAGAAGTAATATTTGGAAGTAACACCCTTAATGTTATTCGTAAAATAAATTGTCCATTAATTACAGTTCCATATGGATGTAGTTTTGTTCCTCCAAAAAATATTCTTTACTCCATCGACTATAATGATCACTTTAATGAAGATGGAATAGAGCCTCTTACAAATATTTTAGATAAATATAAATCTACATTACGAATTCTTAAAATAAAAGAGGATGATACGCTAACAATTGCCGAATTTGATGATAAAAAACATATGAAAGAGTTTTTTAAAGGTACAGATCATACTTTTCATTCTATTACTAATGTTCCCACTGCTCTTGCTATTGATAGCTTTGTTCAGATAATGGATATTGACTTAAACGCCATGTTTATTCATAGAGAAACTTTTTTAGAACGTTTTTTTCTAGGATCGGTAACATCAAAAATAAGCTATGGATCCCGAGTTCCTTTATTGGTTTTACATGCTGGGTAAATCCAAATAGTCAACAAACAACAGCTTTCTTAAATAGAGGTCTGTTTGAAACAATTAAACACTACAATGTCAATTAAAGCAAATGGTTTACGTTCTTTTCGTTGGTATATATATTGCCTTAGCCATACTTCTTGTAATACAATTGCTATTGTATGGCATACGTCCTTCAAAAACATTAGCTTGGGTACTTGTGATTTTTACGATACCAGTTGCTGGAATGTTATTATATTTTATGTTAGGCAGAAACCGTAGAAAAAACAAACTATTCTGTTCTAGAAATTCAGATCATATCTCTCTTCTTTTAAAAAAATCTACTCCTACTGCAAATCATATCACAGACATAGAGTATGAAGAACATAAAAAACTAATTACTCTAATTTCTAAAAACTCAAAATCCCTACCCTGTGCTAAAAATAACATTCAGCTTCTTAAAAACGGAGAAACAACTTTTAAAGCTATTTTTCGGGCTTTAAAAAGTGCTCAAACTTTTATACATATCGAATATTACATTTTTGAAGATGGTGAATTAGCCGATACTCTTTTTTTATTATTTCAACAGAAGGTTAAAGAAGGTGTACAAATAAGGGTCATATATGATGGCATAGGAAGTATCTCATTGAGTAAAACATACATACAAAACTTAAAAAATATAGGAGTACAAGTTCACAGTTTTTTACCCATACGATTGGGTAAGTTTTTATCCTCTATAAACTATCGTAATCATCGCAAAATTATAGTAGTTGATAATGCAATTGCTTTTACTGGAGGCATTAATGTTTCTGATAAATATATAAAAGGTGATCCAAACTTAGGTATATGGTATGATATGCACTTACAACTCGAAGGTCCTATTGTAAATAACCTACAAGCAATTTTTGCTATAGATTGGCACTTTATAACGCAAAAAGATGATATTTTTAATATAGGTTATTTTTTTGATTATCAACCCAAAGGAGAAGCATCTGCTCAAATTGTTCATAGTGATCCTGATTCAGATTTTTCTGCTACGCAACAGTTATTTCTTTCTATGATTACAGAAGCAAAAAACTATGTGTATATTACCAATCCATATATCATACCGGGAGAAACTATATTAAGCTCATTAGAGGTAGCCGCTTTAAGTGGTGTAGATGTTAGACTTCTTATGTCTGATATATCAGATAACGTAATAGTTAGATGGTGTATACGTTCATATTTTGAAAGGCTATTAGAAGCTGGTGTAAAAATCTATTTGTTTTCAGATGGTTTTATACATAGTAAAACCATTGTAGCAGATGATACAGTATCCTCTGTTGGTACATCGAATATGGATATTAGAAGTTTTGATCAAAACTATGAAGTAAATGTTGTCGTATATGATAATTCTTTTGCCGTTAAGTTAAAAGAAGATTTTTTTTATGATTGTACTAAAAGTTCTCAAGTTGATTATACCCTATTTAAAAATAGACCTTTGAGACACAAGTTAAAGGAAGGAGCAGCAAAAATACTTAGTCCGGTTTTATAAATTATAGTAAATGAAAACATCAAAAAAAGTTGGTATTGTACTTTCTGGTGGAGGTTTTAGAGGGGTTGCTCATGTAGGAGCAATTCAAGCTATTGAAGAAGCAGGAATAACTCCCCAATATGTATCAGGAACCAGCGCAGGAGCAATTGTTGGAGCTTTGTATGCCTCTGGCCATGATGCAGAAAACATAAAAAAATTCTTTAAAACAACTTCTTTGTTTAAGCTTAACAGATTTACTCGAAAAAAACCAGGCTTCTTAGATTCTGAAAAGTTTTCTGATGATTTCGAGATGTTCTTTCCAGAAAATTCATTCGAGAGTTTACAAAAAAAATTATTTGTAACGACTACCAATCTGGTAGAAGGAACAACGACAGTATTTAGCTCTGGTCCCCTTATTAAACCATTATTGGCATCTGCCGCTTTTCCAGGTATTTTCTCTCCACTATTAATTGAAGGTGAATTGTATGCAGATGGCGGAATACTAGATAATTTCCCTATAACTCCTTTAATTGATCATTGCGATGTAATCATTGGTATAGATGTTACTCCTATAAAAAAGCCTAAAATTTCAGATTTTAAACATGCATATAATGTAATGCAAAGAGCTTATTATCTTAGAGCAATGCCCAACGCACAGCTCATGTTAAATAAATGTAATATAGTTATTCAACCAAAAGAATTGATAAATCACGGATTATTTAGCATGAGTGACTTAGACAGAGTTTATAACATAGGATATCAAGAAGCAAAAAAACAATTAGAAATATATCTTGACAGTCATGAAAATTGATTTTCAAAAGCACTAGTAAAATTACTATGCACCTATTTTTATTCCTTATTTAACATTAATAATTGTTGTTCTTTTAATACCCAAACAAGTACTTTTATATAATCATCTATAGCTTTTTTAACAGTATTTGGTTCTGTTACATCAATTGCCCCTTTCCAAATTAACTCTCTTTCTTTTTCTGGACAAATACAATACAATGATGATTCGGCATGAAAAATTTGATATTCCTCGTAATAAGCGTCATTAAAGTAGATATCTTGATTCTTGTAATAATCTTCTTTAAAGTTACTAAAGGTTTTATCAAAGTTTTTAAATGATTGTGAAATCGATACCCTATCCTCTACTCCAATTACTTTTGAAAGAAGTATAGCATCAAAGCCTTGTGTCAAAAGCTCAGACTCTAATTGCACTAGTTCTTTTTCTGATTTTAAGGAAGAAGTAAATGATTTTTCAAAAAACACAATACTTTCTATTGCATTTACTCCATTTTTACTAAGTGTTTTTGTGAGTCTATTCTCAAAACTCTTTCGGTTTTCTTCATTTGGTGTTACTCCTATTACCAATACTTTTTGAGCTTCAAATGTATCTATATCAGGGTTTTTCCAATGATCTACCAATTGACTTGAATTGCAAGCCAATACAACGTTTATTATTCCAAGAACAGCAATACTTTTAGTAATTTTAATCATTGTTTATTATTAAAACATATTTTGGATGAGATATCGATAGTCGATTGGGTAACGAATTATAAGACTTCTAAAAGCAAAGGCAGAAAATAAGCATATGGATGCATTACATTTTCTGCCTTTTTACAGGTTAAGCAATATCAATTACTTTCTTTGTCTGTTCATTTGCTTCTTCTTTTTTTCTAAGGCTTAATGATAAAATTCCTTCTTTATAAGCTGCTTTGACCTTTTTAGTACGATCTACAGATGTAGGTAATTTCAATTTTCTATCAAACGAAGTATAGTTAAACTCTCTACGGGTATAACTATCCTCTTCTTTAATCTCTTCTAAGTTCTTTTCGGCACAAATATGAAGCATATTATCTTCTAGAGTTACTTCGATATCTTTTTTTGAAAACCCAGGAACAGCTAGTTCGATTTCGAAGTCATTTTTGTTTTCTTTTACATTCATTGCAGGAAGATTTCTATCTCGTGTAAAAAAATCATCTGAGAAAAAATCATCTGTATCGATCCATGATGAAATTCTATCATCAAAAAAAGGAAGTCGGTTTCGGTTAAATTTAATTAATGACATAACAATTAGGTTTTAGATATTAACGATTCATTTTATACCTTAAAAATAACACCTTCAACACATTGATAAAATGACAATTATCAGCTTTACATAATAACTTTACCAAATTTCTAGTGTTCAATTTTTGGATTATAATAATCTCGAACAAGTGCTTTCATTTGATTCTCTGTCATGCTATCTGCAGTAATTACTTTATCTACTTTTTGACTAATTTGCTTATGGTTTTCATTAAGTTCTTTATAAAACTGTTCTCCTGTCTCTGCTGGTCCAAAGATTACTATTTTATTGGCTTTAGTTATTTGTGATAGTATTTCTTTAAAATACCCTTTACGTTGATGTTTCTCTCTCTCTAAATACTTACTATCCTGAACCACATCTTGCGGTCCTCCTTTTAATCGTGTACCAGATCCTCCTCCAATATGATAATCCTCAATTTCAGAATAAATTGTAGTTAATTGCTCACCTTCTACTCCTGTGGTTATAATGTGAGCTTTTTTCTTGTCCATCCATATTCCTATTGTTTCCATTTTAAAAAAGGTTTAATTAAAATCAGTTAAAGGGAGCTGTACTCTAGAAGAAAAACATTGATTCTTTTTCTATATACATAACCTAAACACTGAATTGGTTTATATTTTATTAATTTTAACTTCTACAAATAGTTTAATTCCTTAAATCGTGTAATGCTAGCACCGGTATATTTGCATGATGACCTAAACTTTTTACCATAGGCTTTGATAAAATACTTCCAAAGAAACTATGCTTTTTGTTAATAAATGTGATCATATCGCTTCCCCTACTTTCTGCAAAACTGTTTAATCCTCCTTTAACATCTACATTATGAAGTGTATGAAATGAATACTTAAGGCCATCAAAATATTCTTCTAATAATTTCTTGTTATTGATTTGCTCATCATCGAGTTCATCTTCCTGTGCAATATGTAACACTCTTATGGCGGCATTACTAATCTGTGCTAATTCAATTAAATACTGAAGTTCTCTACGTTTAAAATGAGTTCTATAGCTAGTTGGGAATACTATTTCTTTGGGTTCCTTATAAATAATTCCATCTGGAATAGCCATCACAGGGCAATTCCTTTCCTTTTCCATTATTAAAACCGTATTACTTCCATAAATGATGTCCTTTGCATTTGTGGTACCCTTTGTCCCCATAATAATCATTTCAATATCTTTCTTTTCGACAACATCTTTTACAGCTTCTAATAAGGTATTGTATTGCGATATCGTAAAGAATTTATGTCTTGGATAATCATCTCTAAATGATAAACGTTCTACCGTCTTTGCCAAACCTATTTTTGATATCTCACTAGCCTCTTCATAGATCTTGTCTCCTATAGTTGGTGCCATCATACTTTCTACAGTATAACCTGATGCTTGAAATACATTAAGAAGATAAAAATCACATTCTTCATTTTTATACAATTCTATTGCATAACAGATGGCATTCCATGCATTTTTAGAAAAATCTGTGGGTAATAAAATTTTCTTTTTCATGAGTTTCGTTTTAAGGTTAATACATTAAAAGTACTATCTCATCATCTGAAAAACTATGATAATTATCAGCTAAAATCAGGAATTACCAAAAAAGGAATCCTAGTGTATCCTGTTATTTTTTTAATAACTGGCTCATGTGTTATTTGTTCCATAAAACCATGCCTATAATTCACCATAACCAATAGGTTTATCCCGATTTCATCTATAAAATCATTGATATGTTTTGTTTTATGCACTTTTTTGGATACCCAATGCATACTATGCATAAAATCGTTAATACTTCTTTTAAGTTGACGGTAATTAGATTCTTGTGTGATATCTAACTTTTCTTCTTCATTGATATGAAAAATTCTAATATTAGATTTAAAAAGTGATGCTATTTCTATAAGTGGTGCTAACTCTTTATCTAAATAAGGATGTTTAAAATCTGTAGGAAAACCTATTTCTGCAGGCACTTCAAAATCAAACTCTTCCGGTATTATAAGTACGGGGCAATCTTTTATTTTTTTTATCACCTTTATCGTATTGCTTCCAAATAACACCTGTTCTGCACCTGTGATCCCTTTGGTTCCCATTATAACATAATCAATCTCCTTTTTCTTGACGATCTTTGTTACAGTTTCTGCCAAGTCTTTAGAAACAGATTTGGTTTCAAAAATATGCTTTGGATTTTCAGAATCTCTTATGATACTATGAAGCACTTCGGTGAGACCGTCTTTAGACTTTTTACTTAACTCTTCATACAAAAGAGCTCCCTTATGTGTATAAATTCGACTTGTAAGCACAGGTGTAAGTACTTCAAAAGTATTCAGAATATAAAATAGACATTCTTCTTCTTTAAACAAGTATGTTGCATATACTAATGCCGCATAAGCATTTTTAGAAAAATCTGTGGGAATTAATATCTTCTTCATCATGATTGGTTTTATAATTACACTATAAAACTAACTCTGAAATATGAAGAAAACTATGACAATTCTCAGGAATCCGCAGGAATAACAAAAAATGGAATTTCTGTATGGAATATTGTTTTTTTAATAACAGCTTCTCTGGTAAGTCGCTCTATAAAACTATGCTTATAATATATCATTACCAAGATATCTATATCTAACTCGTCTATAGCCGCCTGTATACCTTTTTCTATGTTAGAGAAGTTTTGAATCACATGAAAATCAACTTTAATATTCTTAAAGAAACGCTCGAGGACACCAGAATTATATTGTTGTTTTATGCTTAATTTTGGTTCATCATAAATATGCATCATTCTAACAGTAGCATCTATCATAGAAGCCATATTAACAATAGGTCTCATTTCTGATTTATAATATACTCGTTTAAAATCTGTAGCAAACAACAATTCTTTAGGTTTTTGGTATACATAACCAGAAGGGATTACCAAGACTGGACATTTTATGTTTTTTATAGCATGCATTGTATGTGTGCCCAAAAAGATTTCTTTAGCTCCTGTAGCCCCATTGGTTCCCATAACTACCAAATCAATATTCTCTTTGATAACCGTTTCTTTCATTTCGTTTATCAACATATTAAAAGCAGCAATTTTCTTAAAACTATGTTTTGAATTTACATATTGATCTTTTATTCGCTCTTCTATCTTATTTAACTCTCTTTGAGCATTCATCATGCCAATATCTTCCATTCCATCTGGTAGCGGATTTTCTACCAGATAACCAACAGTATAAGAGCTCGGTGTAAACGTATGTAATAAGTAAAATACGCAAGGTTCATTTTTAAAAAAATGTAATGCATATTCAATAGCATTATATGCGTTTTCAGAAAAGTCAGTTGGTAATAGAATTCGTTTCATAAGTCATATTTTTTGCATTTATACAATAAAACACTCAAAATCAATACATAAAAAACAATTAAACTTGTGTTTTTTTGGTCACTAACAAATTTAAATATGAAACCACACAGAAACAATGATTTTTATCAGTTTATGGCACATGATAATTATCATAGTATCTCATAGTACTCTTTTGCAATTTTGCTTAAAATGACAATTGATTATGATAGCATCCATTTGTTTTCATTGTGGAAATAACTGTGACAAAACCAAAATTAGTTTTGATCAAAAAATGTTCTGTTGTACTGGTTGTAAAACAGTTTATGAAATTTTTTCGGCACATGATCTATCGAGTTACTATGAGCTTCAATCAACTCCAGGAGCTATTCCAAGTACAATTGAAAAAAAATACGATTATCTTGACAATTCCTCAATACAAGAAAAACTTATAGAGTTTGATGATTCTAAAACACAAATAGTAACCCTATATATACCTCATATACATTGTAGTTCTTGCATATGGATTCTCGAAAATCTTCATAAATTAAAGTCAGACATATCTTTCTCCCAGGTCAATTTTCCAAAAAAAACCGTTCGAATCAATTATGATGCTAGTACATTATCATTAAAAGAAGTCGTTATGCTTTTGTCCAAAATTGGTTATGAACCTTATATCAGTCTTGATGATTATACCGTAAACAAAAAAAAGACCAACAAGGATATTATTTATAAACTTGGTATTTCGGGTTTTGCCTTTGGAAATGTTATGTTTTTATCGTTTCCAGAATATTTCGAAGTATCGGGTTATTGGATAGAACAATATAAATTCACCTTTAGGTGGTTAATGTTCTTTTTTTCTTTGCCTGTAGTATTATATGCTGCCCAAGAATACTTTATATCTGCCTACAAAGGACTTCGATCCAAAACTTTAAATATTGATGTCCCGATTGCCCTAGGTATATTTGTATTATTTACTAGAAGTACCATTGAAATTCTTTTTGACCTGGGTACAGGTTTTTTTGATAGTTTAACGGGATTGGTTTTCTTTCTTCTACTTGGTAAATTTTTTCAACAAAAAACGTATTCTTTTCTCTCTTTTGAAAGAGATTATAAATCGTATTTCCCCATAGCCGTTACCAAAATTGATTTTGATAAAACGACAAATAAAAAAACCGAAACTAGTATACAAGTATATGATATAAAAAAGGGAGACGAGTTATTAATACGTAATGAAGAATTGATACCCGTTGATTCCATATTAATTAATGGTCATGCTAGTATAGACTATAGTTTTGTTACAGGAGAAAGTAAAGCTGTAGGTAAACAAAAAGGAGATAAACTTTTTGCAGGCGGAAAACAAACTCATGGTGTCATAGAGATTGAAGCTACAAAATCTGTAGAACAAAGTTATCTTACTCAATTGTGGAGCAATACTGCGTTTAGAAAAAATAATACACCATCCTTTGTTAACCTTACCGACACAATAAGTCGATATTTTACCATTGCAATTCTAAGTATTGCCGCTATAGCTACTTCTTTTTGGTTATTATGGGATAGTTCTAAAGCCATCGAAGTGTTTACAGCTGTATTAATTATAGCTTGTCCTTGTGCATTGGCATTATCTAGACCATTTGCATTAGGAAATATGATTCGAATCTTTGGCAAGTATAAATTTTATCTAAAGAATATTGATGTTATTGAGCAATTGTCACAAATTGATACTATTATTTTTGATAAAACTGGCACTATAACTCAAAATAAAAAATCAAAAGTTGATTATAATGGCACACAATTAACCATAGAAGAAGAGGCATTATTAAAAAATACATTAAGAGGATCAAATCATCCATTAAGCAGAACTCTTTATCAAATATTAGCAAATAATGATATTTATACACTTGATGAATATAATGAGTTCGCAGGAAAAGGAATAGAAGCAAAGTTTCTTAACAATACGGTTAAGGTAGGTTCTGCTCATTTTGTTGGTCTAACCAACAAAATGAATAACCTTAAAACAGAGGTGCATATAAGTACTAATGACATCTACAAAGGTCATTTTGTTATTCGTAACCAATACAGAAAAGGTCTTAAAGAGTTACTTTATAAACTATCTCACTCATATAATATTACTATACTTTCTGGAGATAATGAAGGAGAAAAAGAATATCTACAGACCATACTACCCCAACAAACAAAAATGTTATTTAATCAAAAACCAGATGACAAATTAAAGTTTGTAGCATCTCTACAAAAAAATCAAAACAAAAACGTTATGATGATCGGTGATGGCCTTAATGATGCGGGGGCTTTAGCTCAAAGTAATGTAGGGATAGCTGTTTCAGAAAATGTAAATGTGTTTTCTCCTGCCTGTGATGGTATTTTGGATGCCACTCAATTCAATACATTAAATGATTTTATCAAAGCTTCAAAAAATGCAATGAGAATCATTAAAGCAAGTTTTATTTTTTCTATTCTATACAATCTTATTGGTCTATACTTTGCGGTTACAGGTCAACTTTCTCCAATTATCGCCGCCATTCTTATGCCACTAAGTTCTATCTCTATTGTAGTCTTTGTTACACTATTGACAAATTGGTCTAGTAAAAACCTAAGTAATGAAAGTAGATAACAATCCTATTCAACATTTCCAAAAATGGTTTTATTATGTAGAAAAATCTCATCCCGAAGATGAAGTAAATGCAATGTTACTCTCAACAATAGGTACAGATGGTTATCCTAAAAATAGAATCGTATTATTAAAACGATATACATGGCAAGGTTTTATCTTCTTTACAAATTACAATAGTGATAAAGGGAGAACAATTGCCAAAAACAATAACGTTTCTATTACTTTTAATTGGGTATCATCAAAGCGAGAAGTGCATATTTATGGCCAATCAGAAAAAATTTCAGAGGACGAATCTCAGGGATACTTCGATTCACGTCCTCAAGGGAGCAAACTAAGCACATGGGCATCGTATCAAAGTAAGGTTGTCGATTCGAGAAAATCATTAGAAAATCGTCTTAATTATTACGAAACCAAATTTAAGAATCAAGATATTCCTAAACCAAAATATTGGGGTGGTTATATTATTAAACCTACTAAATTCGAATTTATTAAACACTTCATATCTTCTGAATTTGCACAAAAAACAACATACAAACTTCAACCCGATTATAACTGGTCCAAAAGAACCTACTATGTGCATCTATAATTAACTTTAATAATAAAATGAAGACATATTAACCTATGATATTTATCATATTTTGATCAATTCACATTATAGTTATTTGTTAAGATAAATCAGAATCATTTTGATATAGTTCTAATATCGATTTTATCAAAAAAAGATTAAATAACACAGTACACATGAAAACGCATACATTTCATATTCCTGTTATGGGAATAGGGTTTACCATTGATACTCCTCTAAAAGTTTCGCATCTTGGAATCAATTCTGCCATATCATTGGTCGATGATATACTTTTAGAAAAATTGCGAAAGGTATATTGTACTAAATTCGAGATTGCTTACAACGAAATTACCGAAAGTATAGAAGATTTTAGAGCAAAAAGAATAACCTCATACCTTAACCTTGTTAATCAGCTGGTAGACAAAAAATTCGAAGACTTAAAAAACAATACAGCACTTTACAGTGGTGAATTAAAACAATACATTAATTTATTACCCGAAACTTCAACTTTGAAGCAACAATTCAAAGAACTTTTTTCTAAAAAACTCAATATCAACGAAGTAAAACAATGGATAGACAACAACTTAACCAAAGGGAGTATCGATGTAAACATCATGACCAAAGTTGATAAAGAAAATTATGTCAACAAAGAAAAACTACCCACAATTTATAATGATGCGCACGCCGCTCTAAGAGGATATGCCAAAAGTAAATTAACATCATCTTTAATCTTATCTGCAGGAATGAATCCCAAATTGTACAGTTATATTGAAGAGTTTGAAGATTTTTTTCCAGATGAAAATGGGTTTATAAAAAAGAAAATCGTTCTTAAAGTTAGTGATTATAGATCCGCATTAATCCAAGGTAAATTCTTAGCAAAAAAAGGCATTTGGGTATCAGAATACAGAATAGAGTCTGGTCTTAATTGCGGAGGACATGCTTTTGCGACTGATGGTCTTTTATTAGGTCCTATATTAGCTCAGTTTAGAGATAATAGAAAAGAGTTAGTGCAATCTATTCATGCTATTTTAATCAATTCATTATTAGCAAAAAATCATCACATTCCTTCTTCTCCTTTACCCATTAAAATAACCGCTCAAGGCGGAGTTGGCAATGCCAAAGAACATGAATTTATGCTCAATCATTATCAAATAGATTCTATAGGCTGGGGAACACCTTTTCTTTTGGTACCCGAAGCTACAACAGTGGATAATGATACATTAAACATGCTGGTAAAAGCAAAAGAGCAAGATTTATATTTAAGTAATATTTCTCCTTTAGGAATTCCTTTCAATAGTTTAAAAGGAAATACAAAAGACAAAGAAAAGCAAGAATTAATTGACAAAGGAAGACCCGGTAGTTCTTGTCCAAAAAAATATGTTGCTTTAAATAAAGAATTTACAGAAAAAGGAATTTGTACTGCATCACGACAATATCAACATTTAAAAATCAATCAATTAAACAAAGAAAATCTTTCTCTAGAACAGTATCAATTAGCATATTCTAAAATTACCGAAAAGTCTTGTACTTGTGTAGGGTTAGGAACCAGTGCTTTGTTAGCAAATGGCGTAAATACCAAAATAGAAGGAATTGGAGTTTCTATTTGCCCAGGTCCAAATATGGCGTATTTTTCTAAAACAATGAGTTTAAAAGAGATTATAGACCATATTTATGGCGAAACAGATTTAACAACCAAAAATCGACCTAACATATTTATTAAAGAGCTAACTATTTACATAAACTACCTTAAAAATATTTTAAAAGAAGGTGACAAAACTACAGATAAAAAGCAGAAAAAGTACACACTTATGTTTATCAATAATTTAAAAGAAGGAATAAACTATTACAGAGATCTTTTTCAGAACTCCTCTATTACATTTAAAGAAAACACCGAAAGCTTACTACAGGATTTAACTAAAAACGAACACCTTTTGGATCTTTTAGTTAAACAGTCGACTACATTAAAATCAAACTAATAGAATATAACTTTCTTAGTTTTTACACACTAAATTATCAACAGTTTAACTAAAAGTTTTTTTGACACTTGAACAGGTACTAAAATGTTAGATTTATAATCTAGAATACGATTTAAATAAAAACCTCTAAGGATTAAATACATATACCCTCGAGGTTTTTATTTATATAGACACTATTTTTTTAGTATTTCAATTGCTAAGTCAATTCCACTATCTTTTTCTTTAATAAAATCATCATTCGAAAATAATGGAACTCTATTTTCTTCACTTGGACCAACCCCAATGGCTTCAAATACCTTTCCTTTAGCATCTGTATACACTTCATTAGACAAACCTAAAAGGGCTTCATTAGGTAAAGTATGTGATAAAATATCTGAAAAAACTCCATTTGTATTATCACCAACCATAGTGACATAAGGTAAATCTTTCATGCAAAGGGTAAAAACCTCTGCTGCGCTTGCTGTTAAAGGACCTATAAAATCAATGTCCCATATTATTAAAACTTAAGAATTCGAAACCTTTTTTTACTTCAGTATCCAAACTGATCAAGAGCTAATTCAATTTCTTTTTTGAATAAAGTGTAAAATCTACCCTTGAATCTAAATCCGGGTTCGATTTTAAAAAACAAAACCTGATAAATGTCATTTTTTAAGAGAAGGCTCACACATACATTTGTCTCATAAACAAAATTAGTATGGGTGTTATTTATGTCCTATTAACGATTAGTATTATAGTTGCTGTCGTCTTTTTTATCAGTTTTATCATATCGGTTAAAAATGGTCAATATGATGATGTATATACCCCGTCTGTTCGCATGCTCTTTGATGATGAACTAATAAAAGAAGACAAAAATACACCTTCAGAATCTACTAAAACTAAACAATCTTAATATGGAAATGGAACAATTCTATTACGATAATAAAATCGTAAAAAAATTCTTATATGCTACAATGCTTTGGGGTATAGTAGGAATGTCGGTTGGCTTATTACTGGCATTTCTGTTTTTATTTCCCAACCTAACCGATGGTATCTCTTGGCTTAGTTTTGGTCGATTAAGACCCCTACATACCAATGCGGTTATTTTTGCATTTGTAGGTAATGCAATTTTTGCCGGAGTTTATTACTCTACACAAAGGTTGTTAAAAACCAGAATGTTTAGTGATGTACTTAGTAATATCAACTTTTGGGCATGGCAATTAATTATTGTTGGTGCAGCTATATCCTTACCGTTAGGGTATACAACATCAAAGGAATATGCCGAGTTAGAATGGCCTTTTGATATTGCCATAGCCATTGTTTGGGTAGCATTTGGATGGAATTTAATTGGTACAATCCTAAAACGAAGACAACGTCATATGTATGTTGCCATATGGTTTTATCTAGCCACTTTTGTAACTGTTGCCGTACTGCATATTTTTAATAGTTTAGAATTACCGGTTAGTGCTTTAAAAAGCTATTCGGTATATGCAGGTGTTCAAGATGCATTAGTGCAATGGTGGTATGGGCATAATGCCGTAGCCTTTTTTCTAACCACTCCATTTTTAGGGTTAATGTATTACTTCATTCCCAAAGCGGCGAATAGACCCATATATTCATATCGATTATCTATAGTACATTTCTGGTCTTTAATCTTTATTTACATTTGGGCCGGTCCACACCACCTACTCTATTCTTCTTTACCCGATTGGGCGCAAAATTTAGGAGTTGCATTTTCTATTATGCTAATTGCACCCTCATGGGGAGGTATGATTAACGGATTGTTAACCTTGCGTGGAGCTTGGGACAAAGTACGTACAGATCCTGTATTAAAATTTATGGTTGTTGCCATTACTGGATATGGTATGGCAACATTTGAAGGGCCTATGCTTTCTTTGAAAAATGTAAATGCTATTGCCCATTTTAGCGATTGGATTATTGCTCACGTTCATGTAGGTGCATTGGCCTGGAATGGATTTATGACCTTTGGAATGGCTTATTGGTTAATTCCTAAATTGTTTAAAACAAAACTATGGTCTACAGGGTTAGCAAATGCACACTTTTGGATTGGAACTCTAGGAATAATTATGTACGCCTTACCTATGTATGTTGCAGGATTTGTTCAAGCTTCTATGTGGAAACAGTTTAACCCCGACGGAACGTTAACTTATGGTAATTTTCTGGAAACTGTAAACGAAATCATACCTATGTATTGGATGCGAGCAATCGGAGGTAGTTTATTCATTTTCGGAATGTTTATCATGCTATATAACGTGGTTAAAACCATCAAAAGTGGTAAAACTGTAGAAGATGAACTTGCAGAAGCTGCTCCTCTTACCAAAGTAACCAAACATAGAACTGTTAAAGAAGGATATCATACATGGTTAGAAAGAAGACCTGTAAAACTTACCATTTTTGCTACTATCGCTATTTTAATTGGTGGTGTTGTACAAATAGTCCCTACACTAATGGTAAAATCTAATATCCCAACAATTACCAGTGTAAAACCATATACCCCACTTGAATTAGAAGGAAGAGATATTTACATAAGAGAAAGCTGTGTATCCTGTCACTCCCAAATGATTCGACCATTTCGTAGCGAAGTAGAACGTTATGGAGAGTATTCTAAAGCCGGTGAATATGTATATGATCATCCATTTCTTTGGGGTAGTAAACGTACTGGTCCAGATCTTATGAGAATCGGAGGGAAATATTCTGATAATTGGCATCTCAATCATTTCTACGATCCACAAAGTACCTCATCGGGATCTATTATGCCAAGCTACAAATGGTTAATCAAAGACAAACTCGACCGATCGAATACCGAAACAAAAATGGAAGCTATGGTAACTCTTGGAGTACCCTATACTCTAGAAGAAATTGCAAGAGCACAACAATCGATGGATGAACAAGCCACATCTATTGAAAAAAATCTCTATACAGACCCCGACTTTGCTAAAACCTATGAAGCAGATAAAAAATATGCTAAGGATAATGGTCTTGATTTCATCGAGATGAGAAATAGAGAGGTAGTTGCTTTGATTGCTTATATACAGCGACTAGGAACAGATATCAAAGTTAAAAATGAAAAAAATATAGGTCAAACTAAAGAATAAAAACATGCTAAAATTTGTAAAAGGTCACATGGAAAGTATAGAAGGGATTGAGATCTATCCGATGATATCGCTTCTAATCTTTTTTATATTCTTTACCGCCTTATTTTGGTGGGTAGGTACGGCAAAAAAAGAACATATCAAAGAAGTAAGTCAAATCCCTTTAGAAACTGAAAACGAAATAGAACTATGAGAAGTACAACATCATATATAAGAGTTCTTGTCTTTTTAATAATTGCATATGTATTAATAGAATTAACTGTAAAACCTGGTGATCAATCTGTATTTATGACAGAACCATTGGCCTGGTTAGGCCTAGGTATGGCATTATTATTTGCGATCATAGCAGAAATTTGCATTGCTGCTTTAAAAAATGTCTTATTCTTATCTCTGAAACCAGAAGCTCAAAAACGATATTTAACTACCCAAAAATTAAAAAAGGACAACCAACTTAGATGGATTAAAAATATCTATTTAAAACTATTAGATACTAAGCCTCTAGAAGAAGAAGAAGAAATCATTCTTGATCATAACTATGATGGCATTAAAGAGTTAGACAACAATTTACCACCTTGGTGGGTATATGGTTTTTATGCAACTATCTTATTTGGAATTATTTATTTAGTAAGATTTCATGTTTTTAATGAATATACTCAAGCAGAGGAATACGAAACCGAAGTAGCCGAAGCCAAAATTGCTATCGAAGCGTACAAAAAAACAGCTAAAAATCTTGTAGATATTAATACTGTAACCCTGCTTACAGATGCCGCAGATATCAATGTAGGAAAAGCAGTATTCACAACCAATTGTGTGGCTTGTCATAAGGCCGATGGCGGAGGTGGTATTGGCCCAAATCTAACTGATGAATATTGGATTTTAGGAGGAGGTATAAAAAATGTGTTTAAAACTATTTCTGAAGGAGGAAGAGACGGAAAAGGAATGGTAGCATGGAAACAAACCCTAAAACCTATAGAAATGGCCCAAGTAGCAAGTTATGTGATCACCTTAGGAGGCACAACACCTGCCGAACCCAAAGAAGTTCAAGGAGAATTATGGGTCGACCCTGATGTTCAAAAAGAAAAAAACTCTACAGAAGAAAAAATACCGAAAACGAATACTGATTCGACAACAGTAGCCATAAATTAAAAAAACACCATTGGAAACGCCAGAAAACGAAAAATTTAGAGATTCTATCGGAACCATCAATGAAGAAGGAAAACGTGCTTGGGTGTACCCTAAAAAACCTAATGGTAAATTCTATATCTATCGCAAATGGGTAAGCTATGGATTATTGCTTTTTTTATTTTCGGCTCCTTTTATCAAAATTAACGGAAACCAATTTCTACTCTTTAATGTTTTAGAACGACGTTTTACCATTTTTGGAGCCCCATTTTGGCCACAAGATTTTCACCTTTTTGTGATTTCAATGATCATCGGTGTAATTTTTGTTACTCTTTTTACTGTTGCCTTCGGAAGGCTTTTTTGCGGTTGGGTTTGCCCCCAAACCATTTTTATGGAAATGGTATTTAGAAGAATCGAATATTGGATCGAAGGTGATCGAGGAAAACAAATTCGTTTGGATAAACAACCTTGGAATAGTGAGAAAATAAGAAAACGAAGTCTAAAATGGTTTATCTTTTTTATTATTTCTTTTTTGATTGCCAATGTATTTCTAGCCTACTTAATAGGTAGTGATCAATTGGTAGGTTATATCATTGATGGCCCCTCTCAGCATATCAATACATTAGTATCATTACTCATTTTTACGGCAGTTTTCTATTTTGTGTTTGCATGGTTTAGAGAACAGGTATGTATAATTGCATGTCCATATGGGCGTTTACAAGGTGTTTTATTAGATTCTAAATCTATTGTTGTCGCATACGATTATAAACGAGGAGAAAAAGAACAAGGAAGAGCCAAGTTTAAGAAAAACGAAAACCGAACCGCCACTGGCAAAGGAGATTGTATTGATTGTGCTCAATGTGTTCATGTCTGCCCTACCGGTATTGATATACGCAACGGTACGCAATTAGAATGTGTCAATTGTACAGCCTGTATCGATGCTTGTGATCATATGATGGAAAGTGTAAATCTACCCAAAGGTTTAATAAGATATGCTAGCGAGGATAATATTGCTAAAAAAGAAAAATTCAAATTTAGCCCCAGACTTAAAGGATATAGTGCTGTACTTATAATTCTTACAGGTGTTTTTTTAGGCATGTCATTTTTAAGAAATGATATCGAAGCGACCATATTACGGTTACCAGGACAGTTATATGAACGAAAAGAAGGTAATATAATCAGTAATGTCTATACCTATAAATTGGTTAATAAAACTACGGCAGACATTAAAGATGTACATTTTGAATTGCTATCACATAACGGAAAAATAGAGTTGGTAACACATCAAAATTTCACAATTTCTGAACAGGGTCTTGCCGAGGGTACATTATTTATAGAAATCAATAACGCTGCTTTAAAAGGAGATAAAGATCGTTTAAAAATAGGAGTTTATAGTAGTAATAAATTAATCGAAACAACTACAACTGCCTTCTTAGGGCCTAGAAGTTATAAATAAAACTAAAAGTTATGAAAATAAATTGGGGAACAAGTATCGTATTGGTTTTTATAGGGTTTATCTCATTTATTCTATACTTCGTTGTAAAAATGAATAGTAATAAAAACCTTGAACACGATTTGGTTACTAAAGAATATTATAAGGAAGAACTCGCTTTTCAAAATGAGATTGATGCAGAAAATAATTCTAAAAGTTTAAAACAGGACATTACTTTGGATAAGAATGAAGAAGGTTTGGTAATCACTTTTCCAAATGATAAAGATTATCAAAAGATTTCTGGCACCGTTTCATTGTATAGACCGTCTAATAAAAGATTGGATTTTGAAATTCCGATTATGCTATCCAATTCTACATTAATTATTAGAGATGATGTTCTATTAGAAGGGCGATGGAATATCTCTATTCATTGGCAATATGACATCACTAAGTATCTTTTTAAAAAATCAATAACATATTAGATGCTAATTTCTGCTTTTATATTAGGGCTATTAGGTAGTTTTCATTGCATAGGCATGTGTGGTCCTATTGCATTTATGCTTCCAGTGGGGCAATCTACCCCTACCCAAAAGTTTTTCAAGGTATTTCTATATCATTTTGGACGTTTATTTGCCTATAGCATCATTGGATTACTTTTTGGAATTCTAGGAAAAAGTTTGAATATCTTTGGTTTACAGCAAAAGCTATCTATCCTCATTGGTATAATAATGATCATTCTCGTTCTTATACCATACTCTACTCTTTCAAAATACAATTTTTCTAACCCCATATACAAACTCATTACTCAAGTTAAACATAACTTAGGTCTTGCTTTACAAAAGAAAACACCAGATACTTTTCTTTCTATAGGTTTTCTAAATGGATTTTTACCTTGTGGATTGGTTTACATGGCGGTGTTTGGAGCTATTGCATCTGGTCATATCCTTAAGGCTAGTTTATATATGTTACTCTTTGGGTTGGGTACAATACCATTAATGACTGTAACAATATATACCAAAGATTTTATAACACAGAACATGCGTTTACGTATTCAAAAAATAATACCAGTATTGGTTATCTTAATCGGTATACTATTCATCATTAGAGGTATGGGTTTAGGGATCCCATACCTTTCTCCAAAGCCTGTAACAGAATTGGTATCGACAAGTTTTGAATGCCATTGATGTTTATTTCGTCCTAAAACATAAGTAGGCATATTTTAAGACGAAACACCCTAACCGTCATTTACAACAACAATCAAATACTATTCTATTTTTAATCCCATTTAAAACTCTTGGACAATGCATATTTTCCAGCTCCCATGAAAAAAATAACTATAGCCCCAAATAAATATAAACCTTGTAGTTCTATACCCCATCCTCCAAATTGATTTAGAGTAAAAACATCAGACGTATGTGCCATCAAAATTGCTACCAACATATTAATCCCCAAAATTAAACCTGCTAATCGAGCTCTAAAACCTATAATTATAAAGACCGGAGCAATGATTTCGCCTATAAAAACAGCATATGCTATGGTCTCTGGAAGCCCCAAACCGCTCAACAAACTTTTGATAAACGAATAATTGGATCGTAAATTCGCTATACCATGTAATATAATAAGTACCCCTATACTTAATCGTTGTATTAGTAATCCTGTTTCTTTGTTTTGAATTTCTTCTAAAGTTTTCATGTGTTCTATTTTTTGAAATTATAATGATGTAAAATTCACTAAACTTCAAATTAGACCATAGGACTATAGTCACTATTAATTTGTGACAAATATCACTTGTTACAAATGACCTGTATGCCAACATACCCCTACTCATCAGCTTTTGGATAAACTATATAGATCATCTTTTATTCATCCATAAGAGGGTTATACTGTAACAGATATAATTAATTGTTCTTTTTATATTAAGAGGCACAACTATGTTTGGTTATCTTATTCAAATAAAAAAACCAAAATCAGATATCACACGTATTAAACAAAGTGAAATGGTAAAAGGATATGACAAAATCAGCATCACTATACATTCTAAAGAAACCAATGAACTGGGAAAAGGCGAATATTTTGTAAAGCGTATCGGAAACTAAAAGCGTTATACAACATTGTAAAAATTCGCTATCCAGTTTTTACGAGTTATAGTCAGTAAAACATCACATAAAATCTTATAAAAAAGGTTTATGAATCAAAGACCTAAAAAATTAAAAGAGTGCTTTTTAGCACTCTTTTGATTCGATAATTCTAATATATGTTTCTACTATATTTAAGCCTGTAGCTTATGATGTGTTCCAAATCTTATTTCTCTCATTTTGGCATCTATATATTGTTTCCAATCTTCAAGGTTATCCGTTTTCCTTTTAGGAATATATGAGCTTTTTAATAGTAATTTAGTTTTCATAAAAGATTTTTTAGTTAATATTTCCCCTTTTACAAGATACTATACCAATCATGATGCCAAATTTTATTAATCTATAGGAAACAAACTAATAAAAGCATGATCAGAAAATCATTTTTAAGAAATCATACATGTTCAATTTATATTTTTTTACTGTAATTTCTATTGTTTTTGTCTCAACCATGTTTTCTAATAATTTATAGTATCTCACATAAACTTTTATTACTTACCACTTACTATTGACTTAAAATATTCTAATTAATATAATTGTTAGTTAAAGATCATAGTATAACTATAATAAAATTCACGTTAACTAAATGAAATACCTTGTTTACTCATTCATAGTATGATGAATAAAGTAATAGTCATAGTTTTAACAAAAAAAGAATAACTATGAACAAGCATGTATTAATACTATTCCTTTTAATAGGATCTGGACAAGCCTTTAGTCAAGAAAAATCCCAAAATGATTACCCTAAGTCCTTAGCCAACTATAGCGACTTTAAAAATTTAGTACAAGAAGTTGAAAACTACAGAAAAAAAAGGCTCATTAATCTGGAAACTTTTCTAAAAATGAGTAAAGAAAAAAAAGTAGTTATTCTAGATACTCGTTCTGCCTTAAGATATCAAAGAAAACACTTAAAAGGTGCCATACATTTAAATTTCTCAGACTTTACGCAAGAGAATTTATGGGAGTTAATTCCTGATCCAAATACAAAAATTTTGATTTATTGTAATAACAATTTTAATGATGACCAAATTAATTTTACAACAAAAATTGTAAAACCAAGCAAGAAGGATAGAAGTTTAGCTACAAAAACTGAAACATTGGTCAATAGAAAATTTATAACATTAGCTCTAAATATTCCAACATTTATCAATCTATATGGGTATGGATATAAAAATGTTTATGAATTAGATGAACTAGTAAACGTTAATGATTCAAGGCTAGAATTTGAAGGTAGCGAAGTAAACCAATAAGAGGTAACAACAGTGTTTTATACAAGTTTTGGTACTTAAACAAGAGTTAGCTACTTTTAATCCCACTATAAAATGAAATATTCAAATTATTAATTAAAGGAATGATTAAAATTCTTACGATAACCACGCTATTCTGTATGTCGATTGCATATACTCAAAAAGTTGAAATTGATACCTTGAGATTCAATGAAAATAAAGAATATAGAAGTATTAGTTCTGGTAAAATTAACTTTCCAATTGTAAGAACGGGAAGTAAGAAAGTTGATTCAATTATCAACTTTGATTTAAAAAATGAAATCACCTCTAATGAGTATGCAGACTCATCTATAGAATCAACTTTATTACAATGGACAGAAAGCATAATTAATTCTCTCGATTTTAAAATAACGTATAATGACAACGGGATCTTATCTCTTAATATTACTACAGAAGGTTGCGGTTCGTACTGTACATACATGACAAATTATTTTAACTATTCAACAATAACCGGAAAACCAATTGATATTTCAGAAATAATAGATACCACAGGAGCATTTAAGACCTTGGTCTATCAAGATAAAAAAGCGCAATTCGAGCAAAGTAAAAAAGATTTGAAAGAAATGCGTAACAACCCAGAATTAGAAGTCGATCAAACAATATATGAATTGGCATTAGAGTATTATTTAAACTGCGAAAACTCTTTTGATTTCAAAACTTTTGCATTATATCCCAATCAATTAGAAATTATTCAACCTTGTTCTCTCCCAAATGCAATTAAAAATCTAACACCAATACTTAGTTTTAAGTATGATAATTCTATTATTAAAAACTATTTAAAGATTAAAAACTTACTAGACTAAGGTACTATTCGGGTTAACTTGATTTATAAATCAAAGTCATTTTGTTAGTTTAATAACATATCTTATAAAAAAATACAATCAATGTTGAATTTAAGACATATAGAAGTTATAAAAAACGAATTATTGGCTGCTCATAATGTCACAATAAACTTTCCTAAGAAAATTACTTTTGAGTTCCCTGAAAGTTATAAAAAGATCGTATCTAACATAAAAACCACCGAAATATCTGCTGAGTGTATTCTATTCAATTCTGTAAAGTCGGTGAATGAATCTAAAGAATTTGCAGATATCGATTATTGGAGTAAAGAGTTTGAAATTGATCAAATAAAAGATTATTGGTTTTTTGGTGCAAATGGACAAGGTGATTTATGGATTTTACATAAAAACGACAGTGTTTTCTTTTATGATCATGCTAAGGGTAAAATATCACAAGAAAATTTAATTGATTTAGAGATGAGTTTTGAAAAATGGTTACAGTTTGCTTTTTTAAATAAACAATTAGAAGAAATTGATAATAATCAAGCCTTGACTTTAGAAATTAAAAATAGGTATAAAGCAAAGTTGTTAAAAATAAGTACAGGGTTGGCCAAAAATTATCCTTTTGAGATCTAAATCAATTAAAATACGTTTTTAAACACCAGTAGCTTTCTTCAAAATTATATGCTTTTTTAAAAGTAATAACCCCAAATTAATCCTTAATTCTTTCTACCATAACAAATCAAGGCACATAACATTTGTTTCTTACACTATACCCCAATTCTCATAAAACACTAAATATCAGTAAATTAAAATCTTTTTATTTAACAACGGTAAAGCGTTTATATAAATTTTTCTAAAACTATGTTATTTAGTTAGGATTCCTTACTATATTTGTAATGCAATTTTGCATTAATTAAAAATTTCTATCAAAAATGAATAAATCAATTTTCTATCACGCAGGATGTAGTGTTTGTGTAAGTGCAGAACAAGATATTATCAACCTAATCGGTAAAGAAAACATTGAGGTGGTTAACATAGGAGAAGACAAAAGTAGAATTGAAGAGGCCGAAAACGCTGGGGTATTATCAGTTCCCGCCCTTGTAACTCCTAATGGCAACACCTTACACATTAATTTTGGTGCATCTATTACAGATGTAAAAGCATAACACCTATTGATAAAAGTAGCGTGCATACCTTGTACGCTGCTTTTATTATGAATACGTTATAACAACTTTACAATTAGATGGCATAATCAAGATACACAATAACAATTGAAATATAGATTTGATTAATCAGGATTGCTAACTTTGTGCCTTAGAAAAAAATAAGATAATGGCTATAGGTGATTTGATAGTTCATAGTAAAGATGAGGTTTTAGGGTTAGAGAATATTCATTTGAGTAAATCTAATAGATTAGAACTACAACAATTATTAAAAGAATTTAAACACATTGAAATTCTAAAAGAGTACAAACTTCCTGTTGACAACAAAATACTATTATTTGGGCATACGGGATGCGGAAAAACAACTACCGCTAGAGCTATTGCCAAACATTTAAATAAAAGAATAATTACTCTGGATCTTAGCGCAATTATAGATTCTAGATTAGGGCAGTCAGCAAAAAATATTTCAGAGGTTTTTGGAAAAGTATCTAGAGAAAATGCTGTGCTTTTTATTGATGAATTTGATTACATTGGAAGAATAAGAGATTATGACACTAAGGATTCTGGAGAAATGAAACGTTTAGTAAATGCTGTTATCCAGTTAATTGATCAACTACCTAATACCTCCTTGTTAATAGCAGCAACTAATAACTCAAGTAGTATTGACACAGCATTATTAAGACGGTTTCAGCTAAGATTAGAGTTTATAAAACCATCTAATAGTCAATTAGACGACTACTATGATTCTTTATTAATGCAGTACCCACAAAAATTCAGGAATCTTGAGCGTAAATACAATTTATCCTACGCCGAAGCAAAAGATATTACTTTTCGAGCTATTAAAAATAATATTATAAAGTTAGAAGAGGCGGATAAATCAGTTATCTTGTGATAAAATGAAGGATCCCATAAACCATAAAATAACACAAGGACTAGAACGTATATCAAAAGCGTTTAGAGTTTTACTTTGGGAAGAAAGTAAACAACACAAAATTAGTCCGATCCAGATTCAACTCTTGTTATTTTGTGCCACTCATAAAAAAGAAAACTTGAAAGTAAGTTTTTTGGCCAATGAATTTGATTTAACTAAAGCAACCATTAGTGATTCTCTTAAAGTTTTAATCCAAAAGGAATTATTATCTAAAGAAGTTAATCCAAAAGATTCTAGAAGTTATACTGTTCAACTAACTCAAAAAGGAAACCAAATAGTAAAGAAAACTAGCGGTTTTTCTACTGCTCTAAATGAATCTATTAATGTATTACCCGAATTAGAAAAAGAAAATCTACTAAGTTCTCTATTGCATATTATTTATCAATTAAATCAAAAAGATGTTATTTCTACGCAACGTATGTGTTTAACATGCTATCATTATAAAAAGGAAGGGCATACTCACTTTTGTAACCTTCTTAAAAAACCTCTTAAAAAGGCAGATTTACAAATTGATTGTTTAGAACATAAAGAAATTTAGTTTCTAATGAAAAAAGCTATTATCATTGGGGGGACTTCTGGCATTGGAAGAGCACTTGCCGAAAAATTATTAGAAAACCAGTGGGTAGTTGGAATAACGGGTAGAAGAACTGAATTGCTTCACGAAATAAAAAAAGCATCAAATAATCATATAACAATACAACAACATGATATTACCGACATAGATACTTCGGATACAAAAATGGAATCTCTTTTTAAACAATTAGAAACTGTAGATCTAGTGGTTGTTTCGGCAGGAATTTCTGAAATAAATCAGGAATTAAAATGGGAAACAGAAAACAAAGTTATTCAAACCAACGTAAACGGAATTGCTAAAGTCTATGAATATGTATTTTCAAAATTTAAAGAACAAGGTCATGGGCATCTCGTCGGAATATCATCTATAGCTTCGATACGAGGAAATAGATATTGCCCATCATATAGTGCATCAAAAGCATTTCAATCTAATTATCTAGAAGCTTTAAGGTGCATTTCTAAAAATGAAAAGTTAAACATTAAGATTACAGATATTCAACCTGGTTTTGTTGATACTCCTATGGCCCAAGGGGATGGTCTGTTTTGGGTATCTTCTGTAAAAAAAGCTTCGCATCAAATTTATTTAGCGATTACAAAAGAAAAAAGAAAAGCTTATATTACAAAAAGATGGAGGCTAATTGTCTGGGGTATGAAAATAGCCCCAAATTGGTTGTTAGAAAGATTATAAAACTTAAATTTAAAAAAAAGAGTGGTGAATAAAAAGGTCAAACAAGTATTAAAATCAAGTCTAATATCGGGAATTATTTATGCTGGAATCATCGCAGGACTTGACTATGCAGATGGGCTAGATTTTAGAATATGGAGGTTTATAATTAATTGTTCTCTTTTTACTCTATTTATGGGATTTGCAACTCGTAATAGTTTTAAAAACTAAAACAAAGATGAAAAATAACTAAAAACTCTTTAGACATTCCAGTTGAAACAAAATAAAAGTAATAACGACCAATTCATCTTTTATATCAATTATTTAGACGTGGCATTTGTAACCTTAATTGTGTAAGTTGCAACGATATCATCATTAACTTTTAAATGAGTATCATATGTACCTTTATGTTCAAATTTATATTTGAACGATACACTATTCTTTTGATTTTTTGTATCATAAATTTTTAATTTTTTTTCCTGAAAACCAATATAATGAACAAGCGAAACATTTTCATTTAAAACCTCCTTACCTACTCGAAAACTAAATTCAATTTCATCATTTTTAGATATTGACATGGACATTTGCTGAGGATTCATTGGCATTATTCTATGCTTAAATGCTTCTCCATACACTAATGGAGCATTTATAAACTGTAAGGCAGAAATATTTTCTGTTAGTAACCATTTTTCTTCTAGCGGAAAGTGACTTTTCCCAAACAACATCGAATCTGTTAAAAAATAACCATTATTATACTCTTCTATAAAAATGCTATATTGATCTGTATAACCACTAGACCATGTAGCATCACATAAATACCATTTATCGTTTAACCATACGGCGTTCCAAGAGTGATTTGCTAATTCTAGTTTATTAACATTTGCTTCTGCAGTTCTACCATATCCATCAACTATAACAGATTTTATATTTGCTAAAAAACACAGTTCTTTAATTAAATAAGCATAACCTGTACACATGGTCTTCCTATGTTTAAGTAGTTTTTTAAAAAAAACCTTATTGTATCGCTCATTCCATTGCATAAAAGCTATGCTATCATTTTTAAACTTTTTACGTCTACTAATAACCCTATTACTTTGAGAATTATCACCTTTGATATTCTGGCATACCCAAACATATATTGCTCTAAATTTTTCGACTTGAGTAGGTAGTTTATTAGTAAGTTTATAAGCTAATAACGGAAGGTTATTTATAGATGCATCTTTATTAAGTCTTGCAATACTATCTGCTTTTGTAAAATCTATAGATTTAAAATCAGTAATCTGGGCTTGCAGACAAGCGTTAGAAAAAATCAATAAAAGAATATAACAAATAGTTCTTCTCATAAATACATATATATCAATTATTTAATCCTTTTTTGATTTGTACACCTTATTTGTTGCTCCTTTACACATTAACATCACAGTTTCTACCCTCAAATCAACATTTATATTGTAATTTGTACTGGAGATAGCTATTTCTTGAGTAGTATAACCCAAATAACTAAAAATTAAAATATCTCCTCTTTTAAGTTTTTCTGAAAATTCAAAACTACCTTCAAGATCAGTTTGTACCCCAACATTAGAACCTTTTAAAAATATATCAGCTCCAGGTAGAGGCAAGCCATTATGGGTAACCGTACCCTTTATCACTATATTTTTATCATTGTCTATTTTTTGAGATACGGCTGACAGGTTACTTTCTGTTGCATCATCTTGTTTTTTTAGGTTTTGTGCTTGTAAAGTGCTAAAAGTAAAAAGTGTTAAAAATGCAATTCCAACTCTACTCATTAAATTAAATTTGCTTCTATTATGAAGAGTGCTTTTATAGGTAGTTAATTGATTGTTTTTAAACCTACCACATGTATTGTGAGTTGCTTTTGTTTGAAAATAGTTCGTGATTTCTTGAGGGTTCATTCGAGTAAAGTCAATTACCTCTTTTTTACAAGAACCGCAAACCCCTCCTTTTTGCGTTGCTTTAAAATTATTAAAGTTCTCAGAACATGGTGTTGTTACCTTAATGCTAAATTGATTATTCATAGTATTATTATATTAGTTATAGATCAAACATACCTATCAAATACATTAATAAAAACATAGAACTAGTAAACACATTATTTTGATTAGTGAAGTGAACTTTTTAATGAGTAAAACTTATTACCTCTTATAAATGATTCTATAAAAGTTACATTTTAGAATGCTCAAAACTCGTTTAATCGGTATAGCAAAAGCTTTGTATTTTGTATTTCTAGCATCATCAGATTCTCCTGTTCTATCTAAGGCAACTGCCTTAAAATATTTTTCATCTGTTCTCCATAAAGCACTAGAATCACCTTCTTTCGAAATTTCATCATCGGTTAATTTTTCAAGGTTTGGCAATATGGTAACGGTATTCCCTGTAACACTAGTAATAATCCCATTGAATTTTATACGTACCATTTACTAATTCTGTCGTAGTACTAATCGGTTTTGAATTTTCTTCTAAAACAGCAATAAAATAGTATTAAGGGTAGAATTCTGATCTTGCAATTCTTGGCTATTAGAATTGTCATCAGAGCATCCAAAAAGTAAGAATATTGTAAGTAGAATGATAAGTTCTTTAATGATACAAAGTTTAATAACAAAACCAACCTTGTATTTCCTTCAGTTCAATCCCACTAATGAGTATTTTGATCAAACCCTATCTAAACGCTAATCACATCTTATTTTTTAAACCAGAATCCAAACAATAAATAATAATATTATCTAGATGTACTTGCTTTAAAAGATAAATTTAACTTTTGCACAAGAGGTATTTTTTCTGGAGTAAGAGTAAAAAATATCCTTATATCTCCATTCTCACATTGTATTTTAAAACTACCACGTAGCTGATTTCTAGGTGAAATTTCTAGAACCTTTTTAAATGTACCGGCTTTATTCAAAATATCTTTAATTTCTTTAATTCTCTTTTCTTTTGATTTGTCTAAGAAGAAATTTTCTGCAAAAATTACTGAATCTAGTCTAACTTCTTCGTCCTTTATAAGTTTTGTTATTTCTTTCTTACGTTGCTTTAAAATATCTGATACAGGAAGGCTGCGTTTCTTTACTTCTAATGTTTCAAAAATCATTTTTTCAATCTTATCATAAGGTATGGGTCTTGTATATGTTAAGTTTCCAAATGCCATAAGTCCGATACCATACTTAGGGAAAAAAGCAAAATTACTTCCAAAACCCGGTAGTGCTCCGCCATGAGAAACACGTGTTATTCTTTTACAATCCATTGCAATACCTAGTCCATATCCATAACCAATCATACTCGCACAAGGTTCATTATTCCAATCTTTATTCCATGAATTTAAAAAATTGTATTTTGGTGTATGCATTTCTCTAACAGAACTTCTCTTTAAGGGCTCCTTTTCTTTATCACTTCTGGCTGGCCATGCTGATAAATGAAAGCTTACATATTTACTAAAATCATCAATAGAAGTAATTAATCCTCCCATCGCACCATATGCTCCATCATGAAGTATTGGTTCTGGTTTCCATTGTTCGTCTTCCCATCGATAACCATTAGCCAACTGGACTTTAGGCACTTTGTCGTATTCCCAAAAAGTATGATGCATATCTAACGGATGTAAAATGTTCTTGGTAATGTAATCTTGATAAGATTGTCCAGAAACCTGTGTTATGATATACCCTAACATAGCATAGCCGGTATTGCTATATTCATATTGATATGAAGGAACTTTGGATATAGATAATCCATTTGCCATAAGTGTCATAAAATCTTCATTTGACATTGCTAATTGGCGATCACCCCAAGGGTTATCCTCAGGAAATCCAGCCGTCATGGTAAGTAAATTTTCTATATTGATGACTGGAGAATCACTTGTTAAATAATTTAATTTTTCTAGCTCTGGAATATACTTCATTACAGGATCTGTAAGAGATAGTAACCCTTCGTCTCGAAGTTTTAGAATAGCCATGGCTGTAAAACTTTTTGTCATTGATGCAATTCGAAAAGCTGTATTGCTTTGAACAGGAGTATTACTGTCGATATTGGATACTCCAATGGTAGAAGATAGAACCAACGTATCATCTACAACAATACCATAGGCTATCCCTGGGATATTTTTTTCGCTAGCATGTTGATTAAATAATTGTTGTAATGTATCAGTTATCCCCTTTATTTTTTCAATTCTCATATCATTCAAAAAAACAGGTTTCTTATAAGTATTAGAAACCAACTGAGCTCCATTTTTTTCTTCCTTACCAGATACTACTTTTTTATCACAAGAAACATTAAATAGTAAGCTTATACCTATAAATACTATTGATATTTTTTTCATGGGAAAGTTTTTAATTACAAACCAAAGATTATGTATTTTAAAAAATGTTACACTTTTAAAAACATATACAATTATGTGCTGCATATAGATACTTTATTAAAAGCCTCTCGAAACAATCCTACTTAAAGATCCTTATTTAATAAGTGATTTCAATTTTATAAACATCACATTGCGAAGAATAAAAACCCTCGCAATGTGAATAAGATTTTGGTTACGATGTAACCTCTTTACCAGTTCCATCGACTCCCCAAACTAGATTTCCATTTGCATTTACAATTGCTATGGCATAAATATCATTAGTAGCACTATCTTCTGGTAATATAATTGAGATACCACCGTAACAACCGGTTGTTTTAGATACATCTCCAATGGTGAGGGCATTATCACCTCCTATAGTTGAAGGATAAGGTATATTAATTAAGACCGATTCTGATGTTGGTATAGGGTTAGATGTACTTTGTATGCCATTACAATCTATAGCCCATATCGTATTACCTTTGTCATCTGTAACCACTAAGGGCCAGTTATTAGATACTGCATCTGGTACAATTATTTTTAATGCAGCACATATATTGTTATTAGGATTGTTTCCTATTACATATCCACTACTTCCTGGTTCAGGAAAATTAATGTTTAAGTTACAAGATGCTCCTGGGTTATTATTTTGTGGTGTTCCTTGAGTTGTATTTACATTTCCACTAGCATCAACTCCCCAAATATATTCTCCTTTACTATTTCCTACGTTTATGGGATACGCAGAGCTTTCACTAGGGACTACAACCACTATTGCTCCCGAGTTTTTATTAATTGTAGATGCATTACCTATACAAAGTGAGCTTTCTCCATTTTCTACAGGATACGGTATAGTATCTGATACAACCGTTGCTATCTTAGAGTTGATATGGATGTTAGAAGCATTTATATTGGGCATTTGTCCATGGTAATCAAACAATAACGGGATATCTTTTTGGAATACCAGAAGATGTGTAGAGCCTCCAAAATGAAACATTCCAATTTCTTCTCCCTTGGTTACTGTATCTCCTGCTTGGACTGTAATATCACATGTAGCACACTCTGCCATACCGATAGGAATTACCACCATATCTCCTATTGCGCTATTGTTGGCTTCTATTTCAATTATTCCTCGTGTGGCAACATTAGCTATATATCCTTGTGACTCGTTAGGACCGGAAGGATCAAAGTCATTTTGAGATTCTGGTAATAATTCTGAGTAGTACGTACTATTAAATGGTGTTTGCTTTGCAGTTTGATAAACCGTTTTAATGGTTCCGTCTACTGGGCTATGCCAGCGATGATAGCTCTCTGCACTTAGAAAGGCTTGATAAATAGTTCCTCCCTCAAACTTATCGGTTAAAGGTGAGTTTCCTTTGGTTTCGTTAAAAATATTTAATAATGAATAAGGTTGTCCCTTAACCCAATATGTATTTTCTCTCTTTACATTGTATGCTACTCTATAGGGTCCAGACTCGCAAGCATTGGCTATGACGTCATCTCCATCTGCAATTGGACGAACTCCAGGTTTAAACTCTCTTGTAAAAAAATGATCCCAACTCGTAAACCCATAATGAGAGTCTTTAACATCTGGGCAAATAAATGAAGCTATAAATAATGCTCTTGCGGCTATTGGGTTTCCTTTATAATCGTTTCCATCATTTAAAGCATCAGCCATGGCAATCATAGCTTGGTCACTTAACCAATAGTACTGAGGATCATTAAAATGTCCTGCATAATGAGTCACCTCTTTATTACTATTTAAAACAGTATGCTTAGACAAAGAACTGGTAAGAAATTTACCCCAGTCATTAAGTACTTTATTAAAATGCTCATTTACTCCGTTATCTAAGAAAAAATTATGACCTGCTTCTGTTCCCATTGCCCAATCAAGCAAAGAATTAATTGGAAAACCAACGCAACCAGACTCGTTAAATGTTTGTGTCATGATCATAATACCATTTAAAAGAGGGATAAATTCACTCCAACTTTGTAATTCTGATCCGTAGTAAAGGTTTCTATATTTTGCAGGTACTTCGGTAAACATATCATTAGACCAAGTACTTATTTGGGGATTACTCGTTACATATTCGTTAAGAGCTTTAATATTGGGAGTTAACGGGGTTGGATTCGCGGTAACATAGGACTTAATACCTTTGATATGATTTTTTATTAAATCGTAATCTGCAGGTAGCCATTTACCAACATTGAATCGATGTTTTTTCTCATTTATTCTTTCCATTGTTATATATATTATGATTTGACTTAAACTTTCGTATGTTTTTCATTATATATTTTCACATCTGACTAAGTGAACAAATGGGGTAAATTTTTAGTACACATACCAATTATAAATGGTAAATCAAGACAATTGTACTTCGTTAGTACTAAAGATATGATCTCTTTTAAAATCCTCTTTACGGTAATCCTCGTAAAAGCTTCCTTTTTTTTTCGTATGGAAGCTAGTTTTTTAACTTAACTTTATATTTTCCTGTATGACATTGAAGATAAATTGAATTGGGTTCAGTCCCTTCTTTGAATAGGAATAATCTTAGTAACATATTCTAGAAGAAGTGTCAATAGGCAATGTACTCTAAGGTATATTAATTCGTATTTAACCGTTTTTAAGTGTGTTACAAAGCTAGTAACGCTCTATACTTCTTGAAGGTAGAAAAAAGCTTCATTAGAATTATCTGTAAACAACGTACGATCATTTTCTTGCATAACTTGCCTTCCTCCATTCTGAAGAATTTTGTCTTTGGTTTTAGATAGGTTCTCTACTCCAAATGTACAGATCCAATAGTTATATTTTCCTTTATAGGTTTCAGAAATTTCTTTAATATCTGTAATATGTTCATTTCTATGATCAAAAACATTATAATACCCTTCTTCTTTTCTTTTGATTTGCCAATCAAAAACACCTTGATAAAACGGAATAGCTTTATCAGATTCAGAAATATGCAATTCATTCCAAATAAGCGTATTTAACGTGTTTTTTGTACGTGTATTTTTGAGTTTATTTCCTTCATAAATAGTAAAACCAGCTCCTAGTGGATCGCGAATTAATGCAATATTGCCTAAGTTTTTAATTTGCTAATCTATTTCTATTATTCCTCCTAGTTGTTTTGCTTTTTCTACCACATTATTTACATTCTGTACTTTAATATACGTCATCCAAAAATGAGGCATACGCATTTGTTTAAACTTTTTTGGAGTTTCGTATAGCCCCGCTACTTCAAAATGATCAATAAAAGCGGTATAGTAATCTTCAGTTCTATAATAATTCCACCCAAAAACATTTTTATAAAATTGAATAGACTTTTGAGGTGAATATGTAGATAGATCAGCAAAAAATGAGGTATTTATTGTCATACAATATTTATTTAATCATTAGACTTAGAACTTTCTTGAGGCATCCAATCTGGTGGTTTTACAAATGCTAAAAACTTGTTTTTGATTCCTTCAATTTGTTTTAATTTTCTTAAAAAACGCGTAATACCATGAAAAAAAACGGTAATTGGGTTAACACTATTTAATGGTTCTGAAATACCATATATCACCTTCTCTTTTTCTGGCTCAAAGGTTCCTAACATTCGATCCCATATGATAAGAATTCCTGCATAATTTTTATCCCAATACTGGCGATTTGAACCATGATGCACTCTATGATGCGATGGTGTATTAAAAATAAACTCTACTGGTTTTGTTAGCTTACCAACTATTTCTGTATGTAATAATGTTTGAAACACTTGTACAAATACTTCTGACAACAATACCAAAATTGGATCATAACCTAACATTACAATAGGTAATGAAAACAAAATAGGTAAAATAGCGTCAAAAGGCCCAAAGCGATAAGCTACAGACATATTAAAATGTGGAGAACTATGATGTACTGTATGTGTTGCCCAACCAATACCAATACGGTGCATCATGCGATGCTCCCAATAATAAGCAAAATCTGCTAGCAAAATACAGGTGATAATGGTAATCCAATTAAGCTCAAGGTTTGGCAAACTAAAGTTATGGTATACCCAAAAATAAAGCTTTGTAACAGCTAATAGACCAAGAATGATCTCAATTAAAAAAAATGCGCCAAACGTGATTACATTTGCAATACTATCTAAAACCAAATCTTTACTCAATCGTTTTTGATATGCATACCGTATTAATTCTAACACAAAAAATGGTAAAATAATATAGAGTAAACTTAAATCATTGAATATATAAAACCAGTACTCTACATCAATCCAATCTATCTGTTTTGATAAAAACTCTATCATAATTATTGTCTTTCCCAGGTTTCTATATCACTATATCCATAAGATTCATAACTCAACTTAAAAGTATTTTCATCTACCATATCAATATCGCATTCTACATCATACTTTTTTCCTTTATAGGTTATTATATATATACCTTTACCTTTATAACCATCAAATTTCTTAATGACAAGAGTTTTGATTTTTTTGGCTTTTTGGCTATTTCCCTTTTCATCTTGATACTCTAGTGTTGAAGCATTAAAAACATTACCTTCTTTTTTGATCTCATAGACAATCCCACCTTTAAAATCTTTATCATCGTATATAACTTTCCATTTACCAATGATATAATCGGTTTCTAAATCACGATTATTTTCTTCAGTTTTCGATTCTTGTTTTGTTTGCTCGACTGTATCTTCAAAAGAAACCTCAGTTTCTAAACTCTCATTAGTATTTACTTTTTGTTGAGAAGCATAAGTTACCAAATGCGCAGTACCCGCAATAAGGATAATAAAAAAGAGAGTTCTAAAAAATAACGTTGAATTTTTCATAAGTTTTTTATTTGGTACAAATATCATAAGTCCAGAGCGTTATTTTTTTGACCTATGTCAAAAAATCACTTTTGCCCTCTCATTCTACTTAAAGTTGCTTGTGATATCCCTAGAAAAGAAGCTATGTATCCTAGTTTAACTCGCAGTTCTATATTAGGTATATATGTCACTAATAATTGATATTTTTCTTTTGCTGTAAGAAAAGACCAACCTTTAGAAAACTGATCTATAAAGGTTAACATTTCCTCTGCAAGTAGTCTGGCAAAGTTTCCAAAAGCAGGAAAATCTGCTATTAATTTTTGATAATCGTTATAGCTTATTTGATATAAAATACAATCCTCTAGGCCTTCTATCTCTTCATAGCTTTGTTTTTGTGTATAAAAGCTGTACCACGAAGTAATAAATTGATTTTCTATATAAAACCATGAGGACACCTGTCTATCATCATGATAATAGTAACTATGTAAAATTCCTTTCTCTATGAAGTACAATGCCTTTGCTGTATTACCATGAGCAAGTATCTTCTCTTTTTTTTTAATTTCTATGCACTCAAAATCTTTTAAAATTCTTTGTTGTAATTCTGGGGTTAGATAGCAGCGATTACTTATTTCTTGAATGAGGTTTTGCATTATCACAATTGAAATTAAAAATAGGTATTATGAATTGAGCATAAGGGCCTTGGTATAACAATATTTAGCTATTTTTTTTTTGAGAGCAATGTTAAAACTTGAATCGCCTTGCCTGCATCATTTACATCTACAAAAATATGGTCATGATAAAATCCTGCTATCACATTGCAGCTTATATTATGCTCTGCCAATTCTTTTGAAAACAACGCGGTTAAACCAACAGCTTCTAATGACGAATGGATCATTAATGTAATCCATGACGCCACATAGTTATATGCAAGCCCTAATTCATCTGCCTTTTCTCTTTTAATAACAATGGTGACTCCCTCTCTTTCTTTAAATTCACAAACTGTACTTTCTCTATCAATATTACTTACATCTTTTACACTTGCAAATACGTATTCACCTTTATTGAGCTTAGGAGTCATTCCTTTTATTAACTTTGATAAGTTTGTTTCTCCTGTCATTTAAATAACATTATTTTTATCTCTCTAATGTACAATTATATTTTCTTATTCTTTCTAATGTATCAATTGAGATTTAATATCATTTCACTTGAATAATTAAAAAATCATACATTCTAGTATAATACTATTTTATCTTTTTTACCACGATTTTATGCTTATCTACGGTATAAAATATTACTTTGTCGACTTCTTCATTAAACATTATGCTTTTTGCCTTTAGCTTTTCTTTCAAAGCAACTATATTTCCTGAAAAATTAATGGTTTGCAAACCATTAATTGAGGTTGAGTTTAAACTAAAATCTTTATCATACTCACTCCCCCAATAATGTTGAATTTCTATAAACAAATGACTTTGTTGATACATCCATTCTCTATTTTCAATGGCATCAATATCTGGATTAGGAGGTCGTAGTGTTTTATCTCCTAAAAAATATAAGGTGAATCCATTTGAACGATCTACGTACATTCTCACAAGTAGTTTTAATTCTAAAATCTCTTCATAAAATTTAATACTCTTTACTGGATCTTTTGTTCTAATGGTTAATAAGCCCAAAGCCATATCTTCTTTAAAAAGAAAATCAGTCTTTGAAATTGCTTGTTTATTTTGTTTAAATGTTTTTTGAATATACTCTACATGATGGTTTTCTATATCTATTGTGTGTGATAAATAACCTATATCTCCAAATTGGTAAGGTTCACCAATTTTATGATTTTGATTTTGTAATTGCGTATATATTTTTTGGATATCAGTAACAAACAAACTATACTTCCAGTAATTATCTGTTGATGTTTGTTGATACAACGTTTTTGTTAACGATGGAGAGTATTTTAATTGAATATTAAAATGTTCATTTTCTAAATACAAATTATAATATGTAGAATTATCTTCTAAAAACTCATTCAACAAACTAAAACCTAAAACATTGATATAAAAGGAAAGTGTTTGCTCTGGTTCAAAAATTTGTAGCGTAAAGCTCTGTAATTTTATTTTCGAAAAAAATGGAATCTCTGCGGTTGTACTTTTCATATGAATTCTTTTTGAGACAAAGAAAAACCTATTAAAAAGTAATTACTTGTGACTTTTATCACAAAATCATATAGTAATTAGGTATAAGGATGAATAACGTATTTTATATTCTCATCTTTCTTTTTTAATAGAGATCATTTTCTATGGTATACAAATTCTTCCATTCACTTTTTAAAATCGAATAAAAATCTACATTTATTTTCTCCCCATTCTTAATTTCGCACTCTCTCATTGTGCCTTCATAGGTGAAATTAATCTTTTCTAAGGCTTTTTTGCACTTTGTATTTTCGCTAACAACAAATCCTTCAATTCTATTTAAGCCAAGTTTGGTAAATCCATATTCAAAAAGAAGCGGCATTACTTTTGTTAATATCCCCTTACCCCAAAACTCCTTAAGCAACCATAATCCAATTTCTGCCTTTTTATGCGTACGATCTAATCCATTAAATCCACCTGCACCACAAAACTCTTTAGTTTTTTTATCATATATCCCCCACCAAATTCCAGTTCCTTCTAACTTCAAACTTTTATACCAATCCATTTGTTCTTTGGTAGCCTCTAATGTTGCAAAATGAACATCATAGTATTTTGTAATTTCTGGATCAGAAAGTCCTGCATGAATTTTGGTTATATCATGGGCTTCTATTTCTTTTAATATATAATTATTTCCTGTCATTTTTTACCCAATCCTTGTTCCGTTTTCTACTCGTCTTTCAGGTTGCAGTAAAGTCACTTCTTTATCATCTCCAACACCTCCCAAAACAAGACATTCACTCATTATATTTGCAATTTGTTTAGGTGGAAAATTAACAACTGCAATTACTTGTTTACCTATTAAATCTTGTGAAGTATATAATGTAGTAATTTGCGCAGATGTTTTTCTTTTTCCGTACTTTCCAAAATCAACAATCATTTTGTAAGCTGGATTCCTAACTTCTTTAAATTCTTCGGCCGAAATAATGGTTCCAACTCTCATTTCAACTTTCATAAATTCATTCCAGGTTAATGAATCATTTGCTAGTGTTGTCATATATAATTTATCTTTACTAGTTTTTAATATGGTACTAAATATAATTACTTTTTAATTGATTTTACTATAAGGTCTCAAAACATAAACTTAAAAATATTTAGTGTGGATTAATCATTATTTATAGCAATTCAATCTTTCAATATTTTCAATTATAATCTTAACTTTAGTCCATAATATAATTATAATGAATGATTTAATATCTGTGTTTATCGATGCATTTATGGGAAGTCTTCTTTGGACTTGGAACTCTATTCTTTTTAAAGTGCCTTGGTATATCAATTATTTTTGGGGATTAACAATCATCTCTCTTTTAATCTGGACGATAGAAATTAGTTTTCCCTGGCGTAAAACACAGTCTATTTTTAGAAAAGACTTTTGGTTAGATGCTTTCTACATGTATTTCAATTTTTTTGTATTCACCATTGTTATTAATGGTTTTTATAAAGTTTTTGAACTGCTTTTTAGCAAAATCGGTATCTCTTTACAAAGTCTTACCATTATTGATATTAGTGATTTACCTATTTGGGGACAGCTTATTATATTTTTTATTGTATTAGACTTTGTACAATGGTTTACTCATGTTCTATTGCATAAGTATCATTTTTTATGGAGGTTTCATAAAATACATCATTCTGTTAAAGAAATGGGGTTTGCAGCTCACTTGCGTTATCACTGGATGGAAAATGTTTTTTATAAACCTTTAAAAACAATTGGAGTTATGATTTTAGGAGGGTTCGAACCCGAACAAGCCTATATTGTACACTTTTTTGCAATTACCATAGGACATCTTAACCATGCAAATATTAAGATTACTTGGGGACCTTTAAAATACATCCTCAATAACCCTGTAATGCACCTTTATCATCATTCTTATACACTTCCAAAAGAACGATATGGTGTTAATTTTGGAATTAGCTTAAGTCTATGGGATTATCTTTTTAAAACCTCATATATTCCAGAAAGTAGTGGTAAAATAGAATTAGGTTTCCCTGGGGATGAACATATACCCAAAAGCTTTATACGTCAAATCATATATGGCTTTACAAATAGAAACAATTGATAGTTTGACCTTTGATTATATTGTCATAGAAAACAAAGTCGTTTCTGGCACTTTACGTTGTAAACGAAGATCAAAGGCCATGCAAATATTACGAATAAAAGGTTTTCCTTTTTGAGTAATTATTATTTTGGTGTCGTATAATTCTATTAACTTATCTTTTTCTAATTCTTTTAGGTTTTGTATTACTTCTGGGAGTTCTGCAAAATATGTTTCATCCATTTTCCAATTCGTTTCAAAAGTACACATTAGATTAAGTATGTGTTTTCGTATAATTCGATCTTCAGCGGTTAATATATGTCCTCTATACACAGGAATAATACCATTCGAAACCAAATGCTGATATTCCTCAATTCCTTTTACGTTTTGGGCAAAACCGTACCAGCTATCCCCTATTGAAGAGACCCCCAACCCTATCATTAATTGTGTTTTTGAAGCGGTATATCCCATAAAGTTACGGTGTAATTTAAGGTTTTTCATTGATCGATGTAAAGCATCTGTTTCTAGCGCAAAATGATCCATACCGATTTCAATATAGCCAATATCCGATAATATTTTTTTGCCTATTTCATATTGCTTTCTCTTTTCAGTTCCAGTTGGCAGGTCTGATTCTTTAAACCCTCGCTGTCCATTTCCTTTCTGCCATGGCACATGAGCATAACTATAAAAAGCTATTCGATCTGGTGCCAATTCTTTTGTTCTAAGAATAGTCTCTACTACACCTACTTGGGTCTGAAAAGGTAAACCAAAAATAATGTCATGGCCTATCGAAGTATATCCAATTTCTCTTGCCATTTCTGTAACATATTTTACATTTTCAAATGGCTGAATTCTATGAATCGCTTTTTGTACTGTTTCATTATAATCCTGAACACCAAAACTTACACGTCTAAAACCAATATTATATAGTACTTGCAAATGTTCTTTTGTGGTGTTATTTGGATGTCCTTCGAAACTAAGTTCACATTTTTCTGCTTTTTCTGTACCTCTAAATATCTCATCAATTAAATATTGTAGGTTTTTTGCAGAAAAGAAGGTTGGCGTACCACCTCCTAAGTGTAGTTCTTTGATACAAGGTTTAGCACCCAGCAAATCCCGATACAATCGCCACTCTTTTAATACTGTTTTTATATAAGGTGTTTCTACGCCATGACGTTTTGTAATGCGTTTGTTACATCCACAAAAAGTGCACATACTCTCACAAAATGGTAAGTGTATATAAAGACTAATACCTTCTTTGTTATTACTTTCTACAAATGATACTTGCACTTGTTTTTTCCAATCTTTAAGAGAAAATGTGCTATTATCCCAATAAGGTACAGTGGGATAGCTTGTATATCGAGGCCCTGGAATATTGTATTTGTCAATTAAATTTGTGCACATCTTTTTTATTCTAAATTCTATTAATTAATAATCACTCTACTCATGTAATACGAGAAATGGTATATCTGTATGGTAACTTATCTTCTCTATTGTAGGGTGAAACAAAATGCGTTGAAAAAAATTTAGATTTTTTGCAACCATTGCTATCATATCGATATCCCTACTTTCTACAAAACACTGTATTGCTTCCTCGATATTGGGGTTGGATAATGAGTGGAAACTATGCTCGGTTTCGTCTCCCAAATAATCATTCAGGAATTCTTTATTCTTTTTTTGTAAATGGGTTAATTTTTGCTCTTTTTTGGCTACATGTACTACTCTAAATCTAGCATCATTTATTGCAATAATATCACTCAATGTACTAAGTACTTTACTTCGATAATAAATATTATAATCTGTTGGAAATGCTATTTCTTTAGGTCTTCTATATTTTGCTTTTTCTGGTATTACCAAAACAGGGCATTTTACTTTGGTAATAACATCTCCTGTATTGCTTCCAATTGTTCTTTCTTTTAAACCAGAAGCACCTTTGGTTCCCATGACTATAAAATCTATTTCTTTTTCTTCTACTTGCTTACGAATTGCATCAACCAAAAAAACTTGTTCTGTAAGTGTATAAAAACGATGTTTGGTATTTAATGGTAGTTTTTCAATTCTTTTTAATAGTACTTGTAGTTGTTCCTTTTCGGTATGTTCAATTTTATTTACTAAAGTATCTTTTGAATTATAAAAAAGATCACTTCTTAATACTTCATCATAAGTAGATACATGCAATAAATGGAAACTGCATGTGATTTTTTTGAAAAATTGTAGTGCATAAGTAATTGCATTCCATGAATTTTCTGAAAAATCGGTAGGTATGAGTATATTTTTCATTTTCTTTTTTGCGACCTTTTACACAAATGTATTCGGAAGAAAAAAAGAAAAGAATGATAAATATCAGTTTTAGAGTTTTTGTAAATAATTGAATAAGTGCCTATTCAATCATCTGAAGTTTTTTAAGGTCAATAATTCTTATATTACGACCTTCTATTTCTATAAGTCCGTCTTTTTTAAACCCAGATAATGTACGGATTAGACTTTCGGTGGCAATACCTGCTACACTGGCTAAATCATGTCGTGATATTTTAATACCATCGTCAGCCTTTTTATTAAGCACTTGAACAAACTGTAATATCGTTTGTGCTGTTTTTTTGCGTACCGAACTATATGCCATCTGTAACAACTGTTCTTTTATATCAGAAAGATTATCGGTGAGTATTTCCATGAGTTCAATAGAAATATTTTTACTCTTTCCTAAAATTTCTTTTAGATCCCTTTTTGAAATCCCTGCCAATTCTACCTCTTCTACAGCTGTTGCTGATTCTTGATACGGGACATTATCTGTAAAAGAAGTAAAACCCAAAAAATCATCAGGTTTATACAAAGCAGTTATTAATTCTTTTCCATTTTCGTCCATTTTATGAGACTTAATCACACCTTTTAAAATCAGAAATACTTTGTTAGAATGATCCTCTTCTTTATAAATAACATCTCCTTTTCTGTATTTAGAGATCTCTCCATGATCATCAAAAAAGTTTTTTAATTCATTTAAATTTCTTAGCCCTTCTTCTTCTTTATGAACTTCAGATTGTACCACCTTTTCTTTTACCAAATTGGCAATAATATGGGCTTTGGCTAATCTACTAGCAATAGCACTTAGTAACTCTTCTTCGTCGAAAGGCTTTGTCAAATAATCATCTGCCCCCAGATCCATTCCTTTTCGAATCTCTTTATGTTCGGTTTTTGCTGATAGAAAAATAAAAGGTATTTGATTGGTATTGATATCATGTGATAAAGCCTCTAACACGCCATATCCATCAATTTCGGGCATCATAATATCACAAACTATAATATCAGGATGCTCTAATTTGGCTTTGGTAATTCCGACTTTACCATTGGGAGCCATAATCACATTATAATCGGATAATTCGAGTAATTCTGCAGTATTTTCACGTAAAACGGTATCGTCTTCTATTAATAGGACAGTCTTCATGATTAGTGATTATTGTAGGTTCTTGGTATTTGAATTATAAAGGTACTTCCTTTATTTTCTTCGCTGGTAAAAGTAATAGAACCTCCGAGATTTTCTAGGTGATTTTTTACAATATTTAATCCAATCCCCGTTCCTTGATCTAACAGTGCGTTTTCTGCTCTAAAATATCTCTTAAAAATAAACTTCTTCTCTTTTTCAGGAATCCCCATACCCTGATCCACTATTTTAAACGTAAGTTCTTCATCTGAAAAATATACCTGTAAGTCTATTACGGTATGTTCTCCAGAATATTTAATTGCATTGCGAATAAGGTTCGTCAAAGACAATTCTAGTATTTTTTCATCAAATTCTATATTATATCCATCAATATCATCTGGGTATTTTATTTTTTGACCATCTTTAAGTAACATATTTGCATCATATATTACCTCATTGATTACTTTGCTTAACGGAAAAACGCTTAATTTATAATTTACTTTTCCACTATCCAAGCGTTCTACAGATAGAAAATCATTTAAAATATTATCCAGATACTTTACTTTGTTCTTTATTGTACCCAAATGTTTCTCTCTTTTTTCTTGTTGCTCTTCTTTGGTATACTTACCTACTAATGTTGTAGAAGTCAAAATACCACTTAAAGGAGTTTTAAATTCGTGAGAAACCAAAGAAAGAAACTTAGTTTTCAGTTCATTAAGATCTTGTTCTTTTTTTAATGATTCTTTTGCTTTTGCCTCTGCTTCTTTTCTCAGTTTCACTTCTTCTTGTAACTCATGAATAGTATGATGTAGTTTTTCTGTTCGCTCTTCAACTTTGCGTTCTAGTTCTATATTTAATTCTTGGATTTGCTTTTCTTGTTCTTTACGTTCTGTAATATCAATTACCAAAGCCATTACATAATCATTATCGTATATGGTAAATGGGTTAAGTCCTACTTCTACAGGAAATTCTTCTCCATTTTTTCGCATTCCATAAAGATCTCTCCCCTTCCCCATGCTTCTTTTTTCACTTTTGGAAACAAAACCTTTAAAATGGCTTTGATGATTATGATGAAACTTTTGAGGTATCAAGGTATCCAATCTTTTTCCGATAAGTTCATCGGTATCATATCCAAAACTTTCATTTGCTGCTCCATTGGTCGCCACAATAAGCTGCTCTCTATTCACTACTATTATTCCTTCTGAAATAGCTTCAGAAAGTAGTTTAAAAATATTACTGTTTTTTTCAAAAACCTTCATACACCAAATGTAATGATTTTGGATATCCTTCAAAACTGATTTATATCATAAAAAAGCCCAAAAGCATCCTTTACTTTTACTACAATACAATGTTTAATACTATAACCATGGAAACATCACAAAATACAAGCATCGAATTTTATCAAAACCTAGGCAAACTATTTTATGCCATCGCAGCAGCAGATAAAGTCGTTCGCAAATCTGAATACGATTCGTTAAGGAAACATGTGCAAGCAAAATGGTTACAAGTAGATGATATCGAAGATGAATTTGGTGTTGATACCGCTTTTCAAATAGAAGTCGTTTTTGATTGGATGAATTATGAAACTGTAAATGCTGAATCTTGTTTTACCGAATTTGAGCTTTTTTATAAAGAACATCCATCCTTATATTCTAAAAAAATAAAACAACTTATTTGGGACACAGCAATATCGATTGCAGAAGCATTTTCTGGAAAAAATAAATCTGAGTTGATACTTCTAGGAAGGTTATCACTAATTTTTGAAAACTGATTTTTATCATTTTTTGAAATACATACTGTGTCTAATTTTACATCTAACTAAAAAACATACATCATGACAATATATGCCAAAATTAATACTGATTTTTCTGAAAACTACATAGGATATTCTGCTTTAGCCATTATTGCATCAACCTGTTTAGGGTCTATTGCAATTATGACAACACTTTTACATGGTAATTCTGCTTTACAGATGTTTCTAGTTTTTCTGAGTGTTATTGTTTGTAGTGCTCATAACGCCGCTATATTAACTGTACAAAAACCTAAATTAGTTTTGGATTTATTAATTGCCAGTATCGTTATAAATACTCTGCTCATTATTGGAAATGGATTACTCTAATATATATATAACAGCGAGCCTCAAAAGTGGTTTTTAACAATCAAACTGAGTCTGTTGAAGTTTTGAACGCGTTGATTAAATAATACTTTGATAGACTCAGGTTGATAAACTTTAATTCTTCTTATTGTAGCAAAACTGTTTATTTCAATTAGTATACCTATTCCTGCCCTCTCAAATTTTGATTTTAAAAGAGCTTCTTATGAAAACACTTGTTAAATGTCTTATTATCATTACTTTTTTCTCGTGTAAAAATGAGTCCTCTACACAAACAACAATAACTAAAAATGAAAAAAATTTAGAAAAACCGATTGTTCTAGATTCCATTATGTCTTTTTCTGAAACAAATAATGAACTCGAACAAGAAAAAACGAAAGCTTTAAAATTAGAACTACTAAATAAAATTGAAGATGACAAAATACAACTGCAAAAATTAGTCATCACCAAAGAACTTCATAAAGAAAAGAGCAACTATATATTAAATTATAGATATCCTTTTCTCAATGAAAAACTAGACTCTTCTTATACTACGTTCAATAATTATATTCGAGAAAATTATCTAAATATTGAAAAAACAGAAACTGAGATTCTTGAGAATATCAAATTACCTTGTGATACGATAAAAACGACTAGACTTAAGGATAAACGAATAATTGATTTTAAAATTTATACTGTTAAAAACGATTTTATAAGTCTATTTCTTTATAAAGAAAACTATTATTCTGGTATGCTACGTTCTACATACTTATTTGATTGTTTGAATTTTGATCTTAAAAATCATGAATTCTTATACTTTAATGATTTCTTTGAAACAAATACAGAAAATGAAGTATTAACAATCATTAATACGATCATCACAAACGGAATTAATACAGGAGAACTCTATTATGATTGTTGGGAATTATCTGAAGGAGATTTTAAAGCCTATAAAAACAATTTTATCTTCAATGATAACATGGTAGAATATTATTTTGATGATTGCATTATTTGCCCTTCATATACGGGAAGTTACTCTATCGAAATTCCGATTAACAACATTAAACATCTTCTAAAAAAAGAACTAAATGCACCCCTTATAGAGTAAATCAAACAATTATTCCTTACATCCCTTTTTATGTCTTGTATCGGTAATGTTAGTAATTTTCCATTGTTTACCATTATGATAGAGTTGAAACGTATTTATACCACAATGGCTAAAATTAGTACCTAGATAAAACTTATACGGTACCCAAGCATTAGCAATGTGACCATCTGCATTAATATTAAAATCTATCAAACGCTCATCCCACTTTTGATCATCTGGTCTATTATGTATTATATCCAGAAACTTTTTTACATCTGTCGTACGTGTTTTTGCGCTACCCTCTTTTTCTACAATGGTTAACAATGTCATATGTTGATCCATAGTTTGTTTCATTTTAATAGTATCTCCTTTATGAAAACCTTCAAAAAAGTCCAAAATAGTTTGCTTTACCTCGTTTTCATAATTAGTCCTTTCAATATTTGTAATCTCCTTTTGAGAAAAAACACTGAATGAAATAAATACCATCCAATACGTCAACATTTTATACATAACATTCTGTTTTTTTTATGACATAAATATATATCATTTAATTACTCTCCTAAATGACAATAAGTATATTTTAACATAGCCAACAAAATCAAAAACTACTTATTCTTGCTCTACTATTGGTAATTGTTTACTTTTATCAACCAAAAAAAATTACAAATGTCTACAGCAAAAAAAGATTATAAGCGAGTTACTGTAAAATCTTTAGTCGAGATGAAATCCAATAAGGAAAAGATATCCATGTTAACAGCTTATGATTATACTATGGCAAAAATTGTAGATGGCGCAGGGATAGATGTAATTCTTGTTGGTGATTCTGCCTCTAATGTAATGGCTGGTCACGAAACTACGTTACCTATAACATTGGATCAAATGATTTATCATGCATCTTCTGTGATTAGAGCTATTGATCGCGCACTAGTCGTTGTAGATTTACCATTTGGGAGCTACCAAAGTGATCCTAAAGAAGCTTTACGATCTGCAATTCGTATTATGAAAGAATCAGGTGGTCATTCGGTAAAGTTAGAAGGAGGAAAAGAAATTAAAGAATCTATTAAAAGAATTCTTAATGCCGGAATACCAGTAATGGGGCATTTAGGACTTACACCTCAATCCATATATAAGTTTGGAACATATACTGTTAGAGCCAAAGAAGAAGAAGAAGCACAGAAATTAAAAGAAGATGCTTTTGTCCTTCAAAAAATTGGTTGTTTTGCCATTATTTTAGAAAAAGTTCCTGCAAAATTAGCAAAGGAAATAGCAGAGAGTCTAACCATACCTGTGATTGGAATCGGAGCAGGAAATGGGGTTGATGGTCAAGTTTTGGTAACTCATGATATGTTAGGTATGACACATGAATTTAATCCTCGTTTTTTAAGGCGCTATTTGGATTTGTATTCTGATATGACCAACGCTTTTAAAAAATATGTTGCTGATGTAAAAAGTGTTGATTTTCCTAGTGAGAGTGAACAATATTAGAATTCATTTTTTGTATTATACTGTTATTTAATTTATTCTATTAAAAAATTGTCTGTAAAAACTGTTTCAAATAAAAATAATCTTCTGGTGCTCTATGAAGATAATCATGTTATAGTCGTTAATAAACGTCCAGGTGATATTGTACAAGGAGATAAAACAGGAGACAAACCATTAAGTGATGTTGTAAAAGAATATATTGCCGAAAAGTATAATAAGCCTGGAGCTGTATTTTTAGGTGTTGTACACCGTTTGGATAGGCCCACAAGTGGTATTATTGTTTTTGCAAGAACTAGTAAAGCATTACCAAGACTTAACACCTTGTTTGCCAACAAAGAAGCAAAAAAAACCTACTGGGCTGTAGTCAAAAATGCTCCTAATAAAAAACAAGATACTTTAGTTCATTGGTTAAAACGTAATCCCAAACAAAACAAGTCTTACGCACATATCAATGAAGTAACCGATAGTAAAAAAGCAATTTTGGATTATAAACAAATCAAAAAATTAGACAATTACTATGTTCTTGAGATTGATTTACAAACGGGGCGACACCACCAGATACGATCACAACTTTCTAGTATAGGCTGTATTATTAAAGGTGATTTAAAATATGGTGCTAATAGAAGTAATAAAGATGGTAGTATACATTTACATGCTAGAAAACTTACATTTGTTCACCCTGTTAAAAAAGAAACTATAACGATTATTGCTCCTCCTCCAAAAGACCCTGTTTGGGATAGTTGTAACTAAAAAAACCTTCTTATCTCATATAAGAAGGTCTTGCTATTTTATAAATTCTATATTTAATTAGATTATTTAACTACTTTAATATCTACTAGAACCCTTGTCGAATTAATAGCTTTTAATTTAATTGCTCCTTTTTTTCCAGCTGAGTTTTCAAATAGGATAATATTGTTTTTATAATCTGATAAACCTATACTCTCATTATCATCTGTTACAGTTATATCTGTAAAACTTTTTGAATCTGTAATTGCATCAAATTGCGCAACAGTCATCGAAACATTTGTGTGTTGTACTTTTGTTTTTGTTCCATCAGTAATTTCGCTTGTGCTTGATGGACTAGAAAATGCAATAAATGCTTGATTACTATCTCCCACTAAATCGATAATTTTAGATGTTTCTCCATCAATTCCCGATTTACCATACATTTTACCGGTACTAGTAGCATAAAAACGAGCTGAATCATCTAATGAAAATTCAACATCAGAAAAAGTAGAAATAAGCTGTTCTGTATCGGTATCTGAATCTGTGTCTGTATTAGTAGAACCAGAATCATCATCTTTTGAACAAGACATTATTATTAGTGACAGAACAAATACATAGCTTAAAAATTTAGTTTTCATAAATGAATAGATTTAGGGTTAAATGTTAAAAATTACTTAATTATTAAGAAATACGAAGATATACTTTTTTCTCAAACATCAAATTTTTTGATTAAAGTCTTATACTATCTATATGATCTAATGCTCTCTATTACTACCGAAGTCAGGATTAAGATCCCTCCAATAATTGTAGAAAATGCCGGAAATTCTTTTAAAAAAATCATACCCAAAATAATACCATACACAGGCTGAACGCTACCAATAATGCTCGCTGTTGTTGCCGAAAAACGTTTAAGACTATATAAGAACATGGTGTGTCCGACAGCTGTGGTAAGTAATGCTAATACTAAGATAGCCGGTAACTGCGAAATAATACCAGAACTATCCATAATAAAGATTGAGGGTAAAAGTACAATTGCCATTACGACCAATTGATACCACATTAAAATCGATCCATTGTAAGCACTTACTTTTTTCTTCATAATCAAATTTCGGAGTGCATAACAAAATGCAGAAAATACGCCCATTGCCACAGCTTTGGCATAACTATTTTCTAGGCTAAAATCGGGAACTAAGAAATAAATACCTACCAATACTAATGCTCCTAGCACTAAGTGCATTTTTTGAAATTTCACCTTTAATATCAACGGTTCAAGAAAAGAGGTTATTACTGGATATGTAAATAGAGATAACATACCTATTGCAACATTAGACATTTTTAAAGAGTAAAAATAAGTTACCCAATGCAATCCCATCAATACGCCTCCTATTACTACAGATACGCGATCTTTACTTTCAATTCTAAATGATATTTTTTTCCATTTACAATACAAAAACAATATACAACCCGCCAATATGGCTCTAAAAGTAATAATTACGGGTACTGGCATATCAATATATCTTCCCAAAACTCCAGAGGTACTAATGAAAAGCATTGCCAAATTAAGTTCTAGTATCCCTCTAAAGTGTGTTTTGTGTGTGTCTGTCAATTTATATCATTTATCTTATTAACGAAAAACTGTTTTTATATTCTTTGGTTATTCCTTCCTCTATGTATTGTACTTTAAACCAATAATCACTAGAAGGTAATACTTCTCCATTATAGGTACCATCCCAAATTCCTGTTGCACCAAGATGAGATAAAAGCTTACCATATCTATCAAAAACAGTAATATCCAAAATAGTGACATTTATACTTCCCTCGATTGTCCAATCTTCATGAAACCCGTCTCCATTAGGCGTAAAATATTCTGGATATCCAACCACTGTTTCTACTTCTGTTTGTATTTCATCACACATTCGTAAATCTCGAACATAAACTGTGTGTTGCCCTATCGAAACATTTGCAAAGATATTTGATTCTTGCCAATTTCCGTTATCAATTTTGTATTCATATTGTCCATTTCCTACTACGGTAACTTTTATCTTGGCATTATCCGAAAATGCTCCAGATAACAACTCTGTGGCAACACTTTCTGGTGGGTAAGATTTTATTACTTTGGTACTTTTTTGTTGGCTACAATTTGTCAATTTATTAATTGTTAAAACAGTATATATTCCTGGGGCTTCTGGAGAAAAAGAAGATCCTGTTTCTCCTATAATTTCATTTTCTGTTGTTGTTGCGTTTCCAGTATACCATTGAAAAGTATAATCTGTTGTTGATAATCCCGTGTTAATTTGGTCAGTTGGTAATAAATCAATAATTGAATCATCTTCTCGTAGACACATTGTATATTCATCCTCAATGGGGGTTGGAATTAATGGATGCGCTATCAAAGTAATATGACGTCCCAAACCTAAACACGAATTAGCTACACTATTCTCTACTCTTACATATATATGTTGAGTCCCCGGTGATGAGTCATTTCTGTAATTACTTATATCGGTAATCTCATTTTCTTCGGACAACGCATCTGCTTCGTTTTGATAATATTTGATAATTAAATTTTGCCCAGTAGGTATTTGCTGCTTAATTTGATCAGTTGCATCGCTAAAATCAAATGCTGTAATACCATCTGTTGGATCGTCATCATCCTTTTCACAAATGGTATATGTAAGATTAAAATCAGACGGTATTTGAGTTGCAGAAACCTGTAAATCAATTTGAGAAGTTTCAAAACAATGAGCAGATTCTGTTCTTACAAAAACTACACTATTTAATAATGTTGGATTAGGGTAAGATTTGAAATTTGATATCTTATCTTCATCCTTACCTGCAATTGCTTGTTGTTCTGTCAAATAATAAGAAAATGTTTGATTAGCAAAATTGTTGGAAACCAAAGAATTTGCTTCAGTAAGATTAAATAACGAAAAACCATCTGTATCATTATCACACTGCGATAGTGTAACTACATTAGATACATTTGGTGGAGACACAAATTCAATGGTTACAGAATCTGTTGTTAAACACTTATTAGATATATTAATTTCAACACCATAAACACCATTTTGAGTAACTTCTAATTTACTTCCTCCTGTTAATAAGGTTGTACCATCGCCTGCTGACAAAGGTGCCCCATTTTTTGTCCAGATATATGTAGAGTTTATTCCTACAGTAGCATCTAATACAATAGAAGTGCCAATACACCCGGGGTTATCATTAGCAATAGTTCTATCATCTCCTATATCCCCCCCAAAATTAAAAGTCCCTGCTGCTAAGAAGACGGCAGAATCAAATTGCCCATCTCCACTATCTGCAATAACCAATTTAATTTTATATTTTTCATTAGGAATAACACTTCCAGAAGCTGTTAACACTTTTGTATATCCGTTAAAATCAATGGCAGAATTAGTACCGGGTGCATTTCTTTTATTAAAATAATTAGGGTTTTGTGGAGCGCACTCAGTTGCATCTGTAAAATCGCCATCACCATTTAAATCCACTCCGTCATGTACTGTAGTCACTTTAATAGGTGTAGGAGGGTTTGTATTTGGCACTACAGCGAGGTTGCGTGCTACTCCTGTAGAAACATTAGTTAGAATGAAAGCGAAAACATCAGAAAAAGTACAAGGGAAGTTCTCTATATATTCTTCAGAAGCAAACAAAAAATCAAAACTAATAAAGTTGATCGTTGGTGTAAACTCAAACTGAATAGAAGTTGCATTGGATAATCCTCCTGTACTTGTTATCGTACTCAAATCGTTATCTCCTCCCCAACCTATTCCATCTCCTTCACTTAGAGGACTAACACCATTAGGCCCAGCGGCACTCATTGCGTGTCCAGTACTCAAGATAACTCCTTTGTCAATCTCAAAACCAGAATTGTTAGCTTCAAAATAACCTATCCCATTAAAATCAGGATGTGTAGATGTAGACGATTGTATCTTATCAACGGAAGCACATGGGCTATCTATTAATACATCTTCTATTAATTGTTTTACTGTGTGAGAACTGTCATCCACAATTATTTGTGCATTTGTTGCACAAAAATTAAAACAACAAAAAAGTAAAATTACCTTACCTACTTTAATCTTTTTTTCCATATTTCCCGATACTATCCAATAAACATTCAACAAAAAAATAACCTATCGTTATTTTACTTAAACAAGCTCGTATTCCAAACAAACTTTGTTAATTACATTTTGCTATATATATAGAACGCGAGATGAGAAATATACCCTAATTACTACGGATTCATTTTACAAAAATTCCGATAATCTAAAAATACAATATTTACGTAGAAAAATTTCAAAAATCTGAGAAATCACTATAAGTGTTTACTTACAAATTAATTAACGAATAAGTCCTTTTGCTTTTTCTTTAATAATATCTGCTACTGGTCTTCCTTCAATATTACTTTCTAACCAAGAAAGTATATCTAAATATAGAAAAGCTCTTTTTTCATAAGGATGATCTTCATATTTTTTTAATCGTGTATGTAACTTTCTGAATTCATCTTTAATTTGATGCGGAAAAATATCGCCAAGACTTTTAAGAAACTTAATCATCTCTTTTTGTACTTCGTGTAAATCATTCATTTTGATCAAGAATCGATATGTTTCTTTTAATTGTGACTCTAAATGATAATCCATACCCGCCTCATAATGTGCAACCAGACTAAGTACTCTCGAGAAACACATTAGATCTTCCCTCATTTTCAGAGATTTATTATTGATTATTTTTGACAAATATTCAATACATTTTTTATGATTGGCCATACCAAAATATAAACAACCAATTTTATAGTATAGTACCATTATATGGTGATCATCCAATCGATTGTTAAATTCAGAAATACCGTTAAGTATTTCTTCAACAAGATATTTCCCTTCTTCAAAAGTACCTTCTAAAAAGTGTATATTTAGTTTATTATTATATACATATTGAAAAGATAAAACTTCGATATTGTCGTCTTTTGGAAAGGATGGTTCTTGAACTGTTTTTTCAAATTCTTCGAGTGTACTTTTTAATTGTTTCTTATCTTTTATAAGAAATAGTGATTCTAATAAATAATGGTTTCCTCTTAAAAAAAATACAGGATTTTGATTGATCATTTTTGGGCTTTCATAAAACAAGTCAACCCATTTCTTTGAATACTTATAACATGATAAAAAATCCTGAATGATAAAGCCATACCATAAATGCGCCTTATACAGCCATAATTTTTCTCTGAAACCAAGGGTGTTCCATTCATACTTTGGGAGTTTACTACGAAAATAATCTGTGATAATCGTTTGCTCTTTATCATTTCGAACATAACCACTTTTAAGCATTAAGCCATACAATTGCAACGATAAATTCGATAGCTTACTAGTTAAAACATTTTTCATGCTTAACATTTTAGCTTCTACTGTTAATTCATCAGCTCTATTATTAATACTTCTGGTGATATATTGAGTTTCTATTATTTTCTCGAACTCTACGATTTCATATGCTATATTGTGTTCTTCATTTTCTTTTGCCAAAGCTTTTGCCTTATCAAGGATTTTTAAACTTTGTTTATAAAGTCCTTTATGGTATAATATAGAAGCAAAATCAAATTGTTCTCTCAGTTGAGATCTAATATTTTGATGTAATGGGCTTAACCTTAAACTCACCAATATTTGCTTATACAAATGTGCTTTTAAATTAGATAATTGTTGCTTCTTTACTATACCTTTTGAAACAATGAGATCTTCATCCATGGTTTCATTTTTATCTAAATGATTAAAAAGGGCCAGGAATTTTGAATCGGTATTTACTCCCAACCGACCAACATATACTTTAAATTGTCTTTTTTCTGATTTAGAAAGTGACTTTATCAGAACAAACAAAGGATCTTTTTGATCATTAGTCATTGTATGAAATAATGTTATAAATAGTTGATTATTAGATTTTTAAGTTTTAAAGAAAAGATTTCAGCATTGTAAAATTACTTATAATGCACTTCTCTTTTGAATTCCCAAAATATAAATTCGTAAGACATTAAAGAAACATCTTTTAAGAATATTTTATAAAGATGGGGTTTTTAACGAACACATTAAAGCAAAAATTTATTAAATCCTATGAGTAGTAATAAAGTCCAAATTTTCGATACGACCCTAAGAGACGGAGAGCAAGTCCCAGGATGTAAATTAAATACAGAACAAAAATTAGTAATTGCAAAGCAACTCGATCTTTTGGGTGTTGATATTATTGAAGCAGGTTTCCCTGTTTCGAGCCCAGGCGACTTTATTTCTGTAAATGAAATTGCAAAAATTGTTAAGAATGCTTCAGTTTGTGGACTCACAAGAGCTGTAGAAAAGGATATTAAAGTGGCTGCAGAAGCACTTCAAATTGCTAAAAGACCGAGAATTCATACAGGAATCGGTACATCAGAATCTCATATAAAATATAAATTTAATTCTACGCAAGAAAAAGTAATAGAACGTGGTGTTGCTGCTGTAAAATATGCAAAATCTTTTGTTGAAGATATAGAATTTTTTGCAGAAGACGCCGGAAGAACTGATAATGAATTTCTTGCAAGAATATGTGAAGAAGTAATTAAAGCAGGAGCTACGGTTCTTAATATTCCTGACACTACAGGGTATTGCTTACCAGAGGAGTACGGGGCAAAAATAAAATACCTTAAAGAAAATGTAAAAGGTATTCATAACGTAACTATTTCATGCCATTGTCATAATGATTTAGGATTAGCTACAGCAAACTCTATCGCTGGTGTTATGAATGGAGCTAGGCAAATTGAGTGTACTATTAATGGTATCGGAGAACGCGCTGGAAATACTGCTTTGGAAGAAGTAGTAATGATCATGAAACAACATCCTTACTTAAATATAACAACAGGTATCGATTCTAAGTTATTATATGAAACTAGTCAAATGGTTTCTAATAACATGGGAATGATGGTACAACCTAATAAAGCTATTATTGGTGCCAATGCATTTGCTCATAGTTCTGGAATACATCAAGATGGTGTAATTAAAAATAGAGAGACCTACGAAATAATTGACCCAGAAGATGTTGGAGTTACCGAATCTGCAATTGTACTTACAGCACGTAGTGGTAGAGCTGCTTTGGCCTACCGTGCTAAAAAAGTTGGTTATGAATTAACCAAGCTACAATTAGATGATGTATATCCAAAATTCTTAAAGTATGCCGATAGCAAAAAAGAAGTTATTGATCAGGATATTCATGAAATAATGAAAGAAAGTAACATCGCTACAGCAGCTGTTGCTTAAAATATAACAAACTACAATACTTACCTGCAAGCCTTTACAATCATGTCTTGCAGGTATTTTTTTAAGACAATATAAACTTTTTCATATCCTTTATGATTTTTGAATTAAGAATCGATAAGAAAATAGAAAAGTTTGTTAGCTCAATAATTTAGTGTAATTTTAATATTATAACGTAAGCAATTGAAAAAAGAAAATGAAGAGAAGCTTTCTCGATAAATTTACACAAAACATCTTTTTGTTCTATTTTCTTTCTTCTTAAAATACATACATTATGAAACTAGACATAGCAGTATTATCAGGAGATGGTATAGGACCAGAAGTAACCGCGCAAGCCGTTAAAGCATTAGACGCCATTGCACACAACTTTGATCATACTTTCATTTTTAGAGAGGCATTGGTAGGTGCTATAGCTATTGATAAAACAGGAACACCTTTACCAGATAAAACATTAGAAATTTGTGCTAATACAGATGCAGTACTTTTTGGTGCTATTGGTGATCCAAAATATGACAATAATCCAAATGCAAAAGTTCGTCCAGAACAAGGGCTACTTAAATTACGAAAAGAATTAGGACTCTATACAAACATTAGACCTGTTAAATCTTATGCTAGTTTAATTGACAAATCTCCTCTTAAACCAGAAATAATAGAAGGAACAGATCTAACAATTTATCGTGAGTTAACCGGGGGTATTTATTTTGGAAAAAAAGAATTAAACAAAGAAGGGACGTTAGCTTCTGATCTTTGTGAATATTCTAAAATGGAAATTGAGCGTATTACCCACTTAGCATTTAAATCTGCTCAAAAAAGAAGAAAGAAACTCACGCTAGTCGATAAAGCAAATGTTCTAGAATCTTCACGTTTATGGAGAAAAGTGGTTACCGAAATTGCCAAAGATTACAAAGATGTTACTCTCGATTTCTTATTTGTAGATAATGCGGCTATGCAGATGATATTAAATCCGAGTCAGTTTGATGTTATCCTAACAGAGAATATGTTTGGAGATATTATTTCTGATGAAGCAAGTGTGATAGGAGGATCAATAGGTTTACTGGCATCTGCTTCTATAGGAGATACCTGCTGTATGTTTGAGCCTATTCATGGGTCATTTCCGCAAGCCACCGGAAAAGGAGTGGCAAACCCCATAGCTGCTATTTTGTCTGCCGCCATGTTATTAGAGCATTTTAACTTAATTGGAGAAGCTAATGCTATTAAAGATGCTGTAGAAAAAGCACTAGAATTAAATCTTACTACACCAGACTTAAATACTTTTAATCCGCTAACTACAGAGAAAGTAGGAGATTTCATAGCAGATTATATTCTAAATCCAGAAGATTCTAATATCAATTTTGAAAATATACATGTTGGACAATCTACAATTATATAATTGTAGTAATTACACAATACGAAGCGAACACTTTTAACTTTAAAAATTGTTTTTGTACATTACAAATTCCAAATCTGTACTAAATGAAAGTCAAAAGTCTTTTTCTTCTCTTTTATATAATTTCAAGCTCTGTATGTGCTCAAACGATTACATGTTCTGTTAAAGACAAAGAACTATTTTCTTCGAAAATAGCGTCTTTAAAAAGCGATTATTTACCAAACATTCTGTCTGGAGAAACCATTATAGAGGTTGGCAAAACATTTATTGGAACCCCATACGTAGCCAAAACCCTTGAGATTGGTCCAAAAGAAACTCTGGTAATTAACTTACAAGGATTAGACTGTACTACTTTTGTTGAAAATGTATTAGCCCTAAGTTTAATGCTAATTCATGATAAAGATGATTTTAATTCCTATACATATTACCTAGAAAAAATAAGATATCGTGATGGTAAATTAGATGGCTACGGATCTCGTCTACACTATTTTACAGAATGGATTAGTAATAATGAACAAAAAGGGTTTATCAAAAATATCACTAACAATATAGGAGGGGTAGAAATTGATAAGAATATCGACTTTATGAGTACTCATCGTGAGCTTTATCCATTTCTTAAAGAAGACTCTAATTTTACAGGAATACAACAAGCCGAAATAAACATTGGCAAATCAGGTATTTGCTTTTTGCCTAAAAGTGAAATTCAAAAAAATGAATCTTTAATTAAAAGTGGTGATATTATAGCCTTAACCACATCTATTAAAGGATTAGACGTGACACATACAGGATTTGCAATAAGGAAAAAAACTGGACGTATTCATTTACTTCATGCTTCATCTAAAGGGCAGGTAGTCATATCAAAATTTCCTTTGACAGATTACCTTCAAGGCATTAAAAAAAACACTGGTATTATTGTCTCAAGAATACAATAACAATCCTATATCTATATAAAAACATTAAGGATTAGTACGATTTACTGTACTATTTCCTAAAAAATACACATCTTTGTAATACCTCCCCTTTTTGTGAACATAGCCTAATATAATTTTATTTGGAAACTATAAATTATAACTTTTTTCAACTCCTCATTTTATTTGGTTCAATCCAAGGTATTATTTTTTGTTATATTGTTTTTTTTGTAAACAAATACCAATCAACAAGTTCTACTTTTCTTGGACTTACCATACTTTTTTTATCAATTAGTAATATTCAACATATACTCATCGATGTAAACTATTTTACTGCAACATCTTTTATCAAAAGAGCATACATTCCATGGCAATGGCTTGTAGCACCAATGTTTTATCTTTTTGCTCATAGTTTTTTACAAATAAAAGAATTGTCAACAAAAATGCTATATTTTCTCATTGCTCCGTTTATCATTATAACCGTTATACATACTCTTCAATTAATCTATCAAATTTATTTTAATCCAAACCATATAATAACTGAGTATTATCAACGTGGATTATTTTTGTATACTAACTTACTCTCATTTCTTTATGTTCCTTTTGTAGTTTATAAAATGTATCAAATGGTTATCAACTATGAGAACAATCGTTTAAGTACTACCGGTAAAACAATCAAAGAAATGGATTGGTTAAAAAGCTTGATTCATATTGGTATTGGCATTATCTCACTAGGTGTGTTATCTATAATTATTGTAATCATTTTAAATCCAAAAGAGTACTTTTACGCATATCCTTTTTTCATATCGTTATCACTCTGGATCTATTGGGTAGGCTATATAGGAATAAACAAGGCTACCAAATCAAAAGTAACAGAGAAACCCAATACTATACCTATAGAGTCGTCAAAAAAAAGAGGTCAAGACACTTTCAATAAAATTAATGAATACATTATTAAAGAAAAAAAGTATTCGTTTACTGATGTAAATCTTAATTCTATTGCAGAGCACTTTGAAATTAGCCCAGGATACTTATCAAAACTCATTAACCAACATGTTCAAAAGCGCTTTAACGATTATATTAATGAATTAAGAATAAACGATGCAAAAAAAATGCTAACCCATAGTGATTATAAAAATTACACGATCGAATCTATTGGAATAGAGTGTGGTTTTAGATCAAAATCAAACTTTTATTCAACTTTCAAAAAAATTACAGGGTACACCCCTAATCAGTACAAAAAATTAAAAGAATAAGCTTACTGTTAACTCACAATATCCAGCTCTCCGAAGAGTGATTAAATAAAAATGCGTCATAGCTTTTGATACATTTTAAACTTCATAGCGCGTATAAAAAATGTCTCCAGCACACCATAAATACACTCCCTTACACTAATTTTATCGATCAGCAGTGCTAAAAACACCTCCAGCGCACCATAAATACACTCCCTCACACTTGTTTTATCGATCAGCGGTACTAAAAATACTTCCAGCGCGCCATAAAAACACTACATCACAAAGGTTTTATTGATCAGCGGTACTAAAAATTACCTCCAGCACTCAATAAATACACTCCTCCACACTAGTTTTATCGATTAGCGGTGCGCTGAACATATTATTACTTGAGACTGTTCAATAAAGTGTGTCATAAGGATTAACTATATAACTTTGTGACATTATGAAAAAAGACAGAGATTTTAATTATGATAATTTTAAAAAAGAGGCTTTATAAGGATTAAAGTCAGGAAGAGATTTAAGTGGTAAAGATGGTGTTTTGCAGCCTTTATTGAAAGATTTTTTAGAAGCTGCTTTAGAAGGTGAGATGGATTCATATTTATCGTCAAAGGAAGCTGATAATCGTCGTAACGGAAAAGGGAAAAAGACTGTTAATACCTCTTATGGTTCTGTAAATATTTCTACTCCTAGGGATCGTAAGAGTGGTTTTGATCCAGAGTTAGTTCCCAAAAGACAGACAGTAATTGGAGAAGCTTTTGAAAATCGGATACTATCTCTCTACGCTAAAGGTTTTAGTTATCTCCAGATACAAGAACATCTTTTAGACCTTTATGGAGTTGATATTTCTGTAGGTAAATTAAGCGCTATTACCGATAAAGTAATTCCTTTATTGAAAAGCTGGCAATCAAGAAGACTTGATGTTTTCTATCCGATAGTATGCTAGATGCGATGCATTTTAAAGTAAGAGAAAATAACCAAGTAGTTAGTAAAGCAGTTTACATTGTTATAGGGCTTAATGCAGAAGGTAAAAAAGAATTATTAGGTATGTATATCTCTCAGAGTGAAGGAGCTCGATTCTGGTTGAGTATTCTTACTGATATACAAAGTAGAGGGGTAAAAGATTTATTAATTTGTTGTGTTGATAATCTAAAAGGGTTTACAGAGGCTATAGAAGCTATTTATCCAAAAGCAGATATCCAAATCTGTATCATTCATCAGATTAGAAATTCCAGAAGGTTTTTAAGCCATAAGGACAGAAGTAGCTTTAATCAAGACCTCAAAAACATTTATCAGGCAGCAAACCTTTCTGAAGCTGAATTAGCACTTGATACCTTTGAGAAAAAGTGGAATAGAAAATATCCTTTAGCTATTAAATCCTGGA
>CANNBP010000002.1 GCA_947502885.1 uncultured Aquimarina sp.
GCCTTTATGGTAATAGGAATTAGAAAATTCAAAAAGAAAGAAAAACAGAAAGAAAAACAGAAAGTTTAAACCACTTCGATAATAAGTATCCAACTGACCAAATTCAAGCCCATTGATTATTTGTACATCTAAAAATTGTTCAGTATTTGAGTTAGTAAATGAGCATCCTTTTCCGTGAAAATGATATTTCCATTCATCATTTATTTCACCTCTTTGCTTATCACTTCTATTTATTTTTAAATCATATATCTCATTTGAATTATTGAGATCAATGTCAAATGTCTCAGCCATCAAACTCATAAGGGAATGAGCTGTTTTATCAAACAGTTCAATACATTTATAAAATTCGTTTAAATTTTCTATTACAGTCTTTGTTGAGATACTTGGAACAATAATCAGTTTATTCATCCATTTAATTTCACTCACTACATAATTAGAAAATTCTTTTTGAAGGTTTACTATGTAATCCCTATTGAAACTTCCTTCACTTAGGACAAATAGGATTCTCTTATTTTTTTCTAAAAGACTTTTTATCTTTTCAATTTCGAGAGGTTTTTTTATTTCTATTGTCATTTTTGTGCTTGTAGATAACATTTAATATATGTGTGGTAACAGAGCAAAATGTTACCGAAACATCGATTTTTTCTACGCATTGGTTGCTAACTTTTACTTTTTGCAAGTATTGTGCCTTTCCAAAAATACAACAACCTTTCGATTCATCACTTTGCTACTATGATCACATATATAGTGTTACCCAAAGTTTTTTAAGTGATCCAACCTGCAAGTCTCTGAATGATTTTTCCGTTTCTGATAACCCAAACAACCTCGTAATAACCTCCTCCATCCGCACATGCTTGTTTTATGAAATAGGTTTCTCCTTGTTTGTAAGTGGTAAATCTCTTTTGATCACTAGTATAATTTCCTGTCTCAAATTGAATATTAAATAAATCATCAAAAAGTTGTCGATCTTGAGTGAGAGTTTCTCCTTTCCAGATAACTTTCATTTCTTTAACTTCATAAGACATAGATAAAGGAATTTCAAGTCCATAAGAGTTTTTTTCAAAAACTCTTGTTGTATCAGCTTTCTTAATCTTAAAAACTAATTTTGGATTATTATCTTTCGATATCGAAAGACTACCCAATGATTTTATTCTTGAACGATGAATATAGCCAGTAATATCATTGTCAGAATAGTATTTTGAAAATTTATCCTTCGAAATCCAAACTTTTATCCAATTTGAGTCTGAATCAATATATTCTACATCAATGAAGAAAACTTCATTTTCTTTTACTTGATAAATGATTTCAGATTTTACGCTTTTGTTTTTTCTTACGTTTGTGAATCCATCAGAATCCTCAATTAATGCTATTTGTCCATAGGTATTTATGGTCAGAGCTAGTAGAATAAGTATTAAATATGTTTTTATCATTTCAAATTTTGGGTAACAACGTTATATACTCACTTTCTAAATACAAATGTTTATAAGCATTTGTAAATGTATAATAATCGATTATTATTTGTTTAGCAGACCAAAATACAATCTTGATCTAGAAAATACCTGATAATAAATCATAAAATAAGTCAAAAAAGGGAAATTGCACCTTTTTGGATGTGGTTTTGGGATGTGTTGTTTTACTTGGATTACAAATCTGAGGTGTCAGGTATGAGATAATTAAAAAACAAAATATCGTATTTTTATTACCTAACCTTAGGAAAGAGCTTTACTTAGGATACGGTGTTAGCAGTATTTTTATTTGAATCAATGGGGTTGTACTAAGTCATTGAATATAACTGGATGACTTATTTTTGTAAACTGTTCAACATCTTTTTTAGTAAGGTGGTTTGGATATGACATTAGCATTAATTCCAATGGTGGTTGATTCTCTTGCGAAGGTGGTACGGTGTAGTAATGCTGGTTAAGTTTAAATCCAGCTCGCTCATAAAATTTTATCCTACGTTCATTGATATCAGAATTTGGCAATTCAACTTCCAATAGAATTGGTTTGTCATTCAGATCTCTAAACGTTTCAAGAAATAATTTTCCGAATCCCTTATTTCTTTGTTGAGTGGATATTGCAAAATGATCAATATATCTGTAGGTTTTGAGATCCCACCACAAGAGAAATCCTATCATTAGTTCTTCCTCAATCAAAGTGTCAAAATGATAAATTGCTTCTTTCATCACAATCCTTTGCTTTTCCAATGATCTCCTCTCTTCGATTGGAAAAGCACTTTCATAGAGTTCCCAAGATTCTTGGAAATAAGTATCTGAAATATTCTTAAGTCTTTTTTGTTCCATTCTGGTTCTTACTGCTAACGTTATAAGTATGTGTCGTGGCTGACGAAGAAAACTATGCATTATACACCTTGTTAGCCACTGGATTTATTTTGCTCAACATATTTTTTCACTTTCGGAATCTTCATATAATCTTCGTCATCTAAATATTGATATATTTGATAGGAATCTATTTTCGTCAATCTTACCAACAGTTCTAACTCCTCTTTTTTATCGAGTTTTTCTGACCAAATGAATTCAAAAAGCCCTTCTGCCAACTTTTGTTCAGCATTAGCATTCTTCTCGATTTTTAATTGTTCGATTAGTCTTTCAATTCCGCATTTTAAAGTTTTTACATCAAAATCGGTAATACCAAATTCAAGAAAGTCACAAAGAATTACTGCAGCAAATTCCCTTGTTTTTTCTTCTGATGATTGAATGTCTCTTATTAATCGTTGAAAAAAATCAGTTTTTGATACTTTTTCTCCGAAGGAAAGATAGTCTTCGGAAATTCTCTCAATAATATTTTCTCTATCAAAACTGACTGAATATTTTTCCAACATATTTTCGGAACTCCAACTATTTAATTCAAGAACAATTCCTGTCTTTTTAGAGTTCAGTAGTTTACATTTATGTCCGATGAATGTCTGTTTCATTTCAGTTTTTTCAACTTGTGGCTAACGTTTAATATATGTGTCGTAGCAGGGCAAAATGTTACCCTGTTTTTCAGTTTTTCTGTGCATTGGTTGCTAACTTTTTCATTCTGCAAGCATTGCACCTTCATAAATATATACAAACCAATCGATCGATCACTTTGCTACTATGACATCATATATCGTATTGTACATAGTTTTATTCAATTTTCAATCTATTTTGAACCAACCATATCGGTCAATCATAATCGGATATAAAACTGGATTATATTCCTCACCTTTATGATACTTTTCCTTATAGTAATTTAAAGAATCACTCCTAACCGATTTAATGACATCCATTTGCAATTTCACATCAAAGTGTATTATCCCAGAAAATAGAGAGATTTTCATCCAATTTGATTTTTCGTCTGTAATAGTTTTAGAATGGTAAATTTCTTTTCGTTTTAAGCTTTGTTCAGGTACTTTTATTGGAATTCTTTGGTTTTTTTTCAGATTGACACTTTGCCCATTAGAGGTAATATTTACAAAAATTATGTGTGATGAATTGACATATTCTTTTAATTCCAGAGTAAGTTTTTGATTTTCGTTAACTTCAAAATCTTCTCTTGAAAAATTTATTTCCGTTTCACTCTTTCCTTTTATTACTTTCCAACTAATCGTGTCCAGATTAAATATTTGAGATTCGAGACCTTCAATTTTAATATTGTCTTGCCCGTAAAATTGGAATTGTACGAATAAAATAAAAATAAGGAGTAAATTTTTCATAATTATGTACAACAACGTTATATGCACACTTTCTAAATACAAATGTTTATAAGCATTTGTAAATGTATAATAATCGATTAGTATTCGTTTAGCAGACTAAAATACAATCTTGATCTAGAAAATACCTGATAATAAATCATAAAATAAGTCAAAAAAGGGAAATCGCACCTTTTGAGTGTGGTTTTAGGGGGAGTGTGGTTTTGCTTGGATTAGAATTAGGTATCTGGTTTGTGAGTATGAGTTGTTGGGTGCCAATATTTATGTTATAACCTAAGCTTGAGGAAAAGGCTTTATATAGGATAAATTGTTGTACGTTATTTTAGTAGGAAGAACAACTTCCAACTTTATGTTTTCTAAATAATTGTTTGTCAGTTTTGTCAGATAAATAGAAGATTAATTCAATTCCAACATAATTAGATGAGGTTCCAGCTAACATATCAAGTCTATTATCGCCATTTAAGTCTCCAACCCAATAAAGATAAATTCCACCTTCAAAACCTCCAGAAGGAAAGGAAGAAATATCCATTTTTACGATGCTTTCATTAGTTTTTCCAGAAGCAACTCTTAATTCATAATTTTCTATTTTCTTAAAATATGGGAACTTGTTATTTTTAGTCTCTATTAATTTGCCTTTCGTATAGATTGAATAACTTCTACTTTTTTCTTCGTTTTCTGAGTTAGGAACAGAAAATATTATGGTTTCTCCTGGATACATTTTCCTATTAATCCATCTGCCATTTGTTGAATTCTTTATTGAATCTAATCCTATGATTAGAAACTTTGGTTTAGCAATACTATCAGAATTGTATTTTTTTATTTTGAAATTTGTTATTAAATATTTTTCATTTTCATAAACTGCGAAGTAGTCAGAAAAAGCAATTTTCGTTTCATCCATTTCACTTCCTTCATAGCAATTCATCAGCATCACACTTATCGAATTCTCTTTTTCTAAATTTTGAGAATAGATGTTGCAATAAATTAACAATGAAAAAATCAAAAATTTAATGTTCATGGTTCAGTTTAAGGTTTGAGTTTAATTATTGCCAATAACGCTATATAATCACTATAGTAGTTATACCTCTATAATATATAGAATATAAATACTCGTTCAACGCACTAAAATACAATCTTGATCTAATAATTATATGCTAACAATTCAACAATATAAAATCATTAATATAAGATAATTAAAAAACAAAATATCGTATTTTTATAACCTAGTCTTGGGAAAAAGCTTTATATAGGATACTTTGTTGTGTGGAATAGTTTTTTCATCCAACGTTGAATTTAGCAAATCTATGTTGATTGTAAAAAGCACCATTTTTAAAAATTTCAGACTTTAAAATCACTTCCAATTCGTATCCGCACTTTTTTAAAGTCATCATTGAGGATTTGTTATATTCAATTACGCAAGCTATTATTTTTTTTAGTTCGAAATTTTTAAATGCATACTCTGTCATGAGTTTAATAGATTTAGTCGCTATTCCTTTATTCCAATAAGGTTCGGCAATCCAAAATCCAATCTCCGCATTATGTCTATAAACATCATCTTTTAACCATATTCCTATATCTCCACAAAACTCTCCTTCATAAAAAATTAAAAATCTGTCTGACAGTTTTTTATTCATGTTTTCTTTAAAAAGATCAATTGCATTTTCTATAGTAAATGGATTAGGTGTATGGTCAAAACCATTGATATAAATATTGGGGTTAGTTCTAAATTTAGCAAAATCCCTAGCGTATTCTAAATCATATTTCCTTAATTCCACCATTTAAATTCTGTTGTTTTGTATAATAATTATTAATTGTTTAGCAGACTAAAATACAATCTTGATCTAGAAGATACCTGATAAGAAATCATAAAATAAGCCAAAAAAGGGAGATTGTACCTTTTTGGTGTGATGTTCGGTTTTCTATTTACTTTACTCATAAATATCAGTTTAGAATCGTCTAGGACCCTATAATGGATACCAGTCTTCAACAGTGTTATGGTTCAACCGTTTTTGATTAGCCCCATCTATAAGATTTCATATTTTCTGTCCATATCAACATAAAAGCGATTTGCATGCCATTAAGTGAAACATTATTTGATCCTGGCTAACGCAGAAATGTCGCTTTTCTACCATGAGAGAGAATCTTTTTTACTGAAGAACCATCGTTATTCATAATATAAATATGTGATTCTTTATCCTTGTTGGTTGATGAAAAAATTATTTTAGAACCATCAGGAGACCAGGATGGGTGCCAATTACCAACATTATTAAATGTTAATCGTTTTTGATTAGAACCATCAATATTCATCACATAAATTTCAAAATTTCCATCTCTATTAGACATGAAAACGATTTGCTTACCATCAGTAGAAACCTCAGGATGCCATTCTTCAGCTTCATTATCTGTCAAATGGATAATGTTGGTGCCATCAATATCTGCTATGCTTATCTCACCTTTTTTATCTTTGAATTCTGAAATAAATACTATTCTTCCATCTGGAGTAAAATAAGGGTTACTGCCTTTCAGTGATTCTATTTGAGTCCTTTCGCTACCATCTTGATTCATAATCCAAATTTCTGCTTGCCAAACATCTTCTGAATCTTTATATTCTCTTGCAAAAGCAATTTTTTTTCCATCAGGAGTCCATTCAGGTGCACTATCCCATTTGTTTTTTGCATGAGTTAATCGTTTGCTATTCGTACCATCACTGTTCATTGTATGAATAGACCAAGTCTTTCCGTCATCATGATATACTCGAAAAGCAAATGTTTTTCCATCAGGAGACAACGCTAAGTAATCACCCTTCGTATTTATACTTTTAATATTTGATTTACCTTCTTTATCGCTTGAATAAATTTTTGCTACTCCCTTTGAAGTATAAGCAATTGTATAGGACGATGATTTAGATGTGTCATTTTCCTTATTTTCTTGAGCAAAGATTGTGTTTAGGGATAAAGCACATGTCAATATTAATAATTTCGTTGTTTTCATGTTTGATTTCTTTATTTTAAATGTGTTATTTCTAATTGTTTTTATTAAGAAAACAAATATGCTTCTTTAAAGAATTACAAGTCTTGTAAAATCTTGCTATTCTTTTTATAATTACCAGGAGTTACCCCAACGTATTTTTTGAAACTATGTGTAAAATGACTTTGGTCATAAAAGCCTGATTCAAGCGCAATTTCTACCAAAGGAACATCCCCATAAAAAAGCTTTTTTGAGTTTTCGATTCTAATGGTAGTTAGATATTCTAAAGGTGTTAAACCAATGTTCTTTTTAAAGCTTTTTTGTAGTCTAAATTTATTCACTTTAAACTTTTTTTGTAGCATTTCTAAAGTGATTGATTGGTTATAATTTAGAGACAAGTAATTTAGGATATCGTCAAAAGGTTCGTTAGTATTTTTTTTAAAATAAGATTGCTTATCGTCATTCAAAGTATCCAAAAAAAGGTTTTCAATGATTTTAAAAATTGATGCTTCGTTTACGTCAAACTCACTGTTACAGTAGGATAGGAAATAGGGGAAACTTGCCAGGTAAGAATAATCGGTATTTATTTTTTTTGAAACACTTTTAATTACGTCATTGCTGATATATACAGCTTTATAAGTCCAAGCACTGTTTGTATTGCTCCAGTTTTTATGAATAGAGTAAGGGGGGATTAATTGCATAGCATTCTTGCTAATCAAAAACTCTGAATTGTTGAACGCTATGTTTTCGCTTCCGTATTCGATATAAGCCAGACTCCAACATTGATGAAAATGAAAAGGGAACTTTTTATCAATAAACGTTGCAGATTTAACTTCAATACCGTCCAGTATCGATGATTTTATTGTGCTTACTTTGTTTATTTCTATCATTTTAATTTGCAATTAAGTACTTGTGTTTATTGAGCAAAGACAGTACTTAGAAATATGATTGTCAGTATTAGTAGTTCTGTATTCCTCTTTTTTTCAATATGTTTGCCAACTCCAAATATATGAATCGGAGTAAGATAAGTAAGCCTTTACCTATCGATCTATCTGCGCATTTTTATTTTTTATTCAATGTATAAAAATTTAACGCCTTTGCAAAAAGGAAATGACCTTTCAATTGATACCGGATTTTGCTCTGATTTCATATATAATGTTAGCCATATTTATTTTTTTATCTCATTTTTTAAATTTTCAAATTCCTCCCAACTCCAACCAGTATCGTGGTAATGCAAGTCAATATTTCTAAATTGTGTTTCTTTTCCTTCAAAATCCAAAGTTGCATAATAATGTCTACCAGCGTGAAAGGGTAGAGAGTTTTTAAGAGATTTGTAGAGCAATTTTTCCAAATAATTGGTGAATAATGATACTCTTTCTTCTGGAATATGATAAGATTTTTTCTCTACAACTTTAATTTCTTCATAGCCAGAGCGTCTATGGCAATCTTTTTCATAAATAGTTATGGATGCAATTAATTTTCTGTTTTGTCTTTTTAAAGTAATCAGTTCGTTATGACCTCCGAATTCTCCACAATCATCAAAATATCCAGTCAAGGTCAAATGATATCTTTCAGATATAGAACCTAGAGGATGATTATTTAAATAATCAGAATAAGATTCTTTTTCTTTTTCAATGATTTTTTGTCCGAAAATAGATTGGAAAATTAGAGTGAAAATTATTAAAGAAATATACTTCATAATAATGCCTAACGGTTTGTACATGCATCTTGGTGGCTTTTGCCAACATGATGACATGTACATTGTTAAGTAGCGTTATATCTTTCTGAAAATTTTATTATTTTGTCAGAAACCATTTCCGGCTTTTCTTCATGTGGTAACAAGGAGGCATTATCAATAATTTCAAATGCCATTTGACTTTTAAATTGTCTTGCCATTTCTATACCTAATTCAATAGGGAATGTTTTGTCATTTTTACCCCAGATGAATAAGACATTTGCTTTAATCTCTTTGTGAGTTTTATTAAACTCATCGATTAATTTCCAGTCAATTCCTCTAAGAAACTTAAATGCGCCTTTGATTTTTTTATTAGACTTAATCAAAGGATTCAAATAAGGTCCAAGATTTTCGTCATTGTTAAGCATTGTTCTATCTGTATAGGCTTGTCTGAATCCCATTGATGATTTCACAAATCTTATTTGGCTTAATTTATTTCGGAAATAGTAGGAAGAAAAGGGTAGTCGAGATATTCTTTGAAATAGTTCAATGAATGGTGGTCGGTGAGTTGGGATTTCTGTATTAATTAATATCAGGTTTTTTATTTTATGTTGATGTTTAATTGCCAATAATCTAGCAATAGTTCCTCCCGAATCATGAGCTATTAAACTAAATTGTTTTATCCCCATTTCACTCAGAAGTTGATAAGCATTTTTTGCTTGGATATCTATATTTAGATTAGAGTTTCTCGACCAGTCACTATCTCCTAATCCTGGCATGTCAAGAATATGGCATTTAAAATATTTGGAAAGTTTCGGTAATATCTTTCTCCAAGTATATCCATGTGTTGGAAACCCATGGATAAAAACCAAATCTTCACCTTCCCCTATTTGTCTGTATCCAAACGAAACATCATTAACTTGAACTGATTGAAAAGGTATGTTTTTATAGTCTATCATTTTTTATTTTTTTAATGCCCTCTAACGCCAAATATATGAATCGGAGCAAGGCAAGTATACCTGAACCATTTGATTTATCTGCGCATTTTTATTTCTTGTTTAATTTATAAAAATTTAGCGCCTTTGCAAAAAGGAAATGACCTTTCGATCTAGCACTAAACTTTGCTCTGATTTCATATATAATGTTAGTAGCAGTGTTTTTTATATGATCATTTCTTTAAAATGGTCTATTCTTTTTTCCTGAGAATTCAGTTTACCGTATTCGATATAAGTAATTATCGATTGAGGATTTTTACAGTTTTTAAATGATTCCTGATAATTATCTACATCTTTTATATATAATTTTTCATACTGTTTTTGAAAATTTATTCGCTTTTTACTACTTATCGATTTACTATAAACCCAATTTGTTGTAATCCAATTGTACGAAAGCCATCCTCCAAAGTTTAGTTCATTTTCATTTTTTCCAAAATATAAAGTTGGCCCATTGAATAAGTGAACATATTTGTGGGTTTTATTGAAATACTCGTGAATATCTTTCACAAATACTTTTAATTCAAATTTTAAAGTTAGACTTTCAATTTGTTCACTTCCTTTTATAAAGTTTGCAAGCTCTTCAGTATTTGAAGGAAAATCTGATGTGACAATTTTGCAACCTGCTTGTTTGGCAAAATATCTAAAAAGGTTTATTTTCTGATCTTTCCAGTCATCACCATAAATTTCTTTAAAATCTATAAGCTTTAGATCATTTAGCTTATTAAAATTAGTTTCACAATATTTAACAAAGTTATCATAAGCATCATCGTGAGGTCTAGTCAGGTTATTGTTACAATTTTGGCAAATGACTTTTGTGAATTTTAAATTCTTATCCTTATATGATTTTATTGATTTTGGAGTTTCAGAGATATAATAAGCTTCAAATTTTTTCCCATAATTCCTTTTAATGTCTGAAGCTTTAAATTTATGCTCTTCAGAATTCGCTTTTTCTCCACAAATCCAACATTTTATCATAATCTAATTTTCATTGCTACTAACGTTTAATATATGTGTCGTAGCAGGGCAAATTGTTACCTTGCTTTTCGGTTTTTCTGCGCATTGGTTGCTAACTTTTATTTCTTGTAAGCATTGCGCCTTACCAAATATACAAGAACCATTTGATTCATCACTTAACTGCTATGATCGCATATATAGTGTTAGCAATAGTTTTTATTTTTTTAGTTCGATTTTAATCTTGGGATTCCTTTCAGATTCAGAGTTTCCAAATCCATTCGCTTCCAGAGTCAATTTATTTGAATTTAGCTTGGTAATTTTGAGTGGTATTCCATAATCACTGTAAATTAGAATTAGATTATTCTTTTCCAGTTCATAGTAATATGATTCACTTAAAGTATCTTTTAAATAGAAATCTAATTTTCCGTTTTCAGTAATTCTTAGTTTTGAGTGTTTGTCCAATTTAGCATCATCATAATTTGTTATATAAAGTGGATATTCACTCAAAGAAGAGACGTTCCATTCTCCAATTAATTCTTCTTTCTTATGATAACAACCCAAAGTTATTATAGAAAATAGAGCTAATAATATCAAATTTTGGAGTTTACTCATTATAGTATTATTGCTAACAACGTTATATACACACTTTCTAAATACAAATGTTTATAAGCATTTGTAAATGTATAATAATCGATTATTATTTGTTTAGCAGACTAAAATACAATCTTGATCTAGAAGATACCTGATAAGAAATCATAAAATAAGCCAAAAAAGAGAGATTGCACCTTTTGGGTGTGGTTTTGGGATAGCTTACTTTGCTCGGATTGCAAATCCTAGAGATCTGGGTTAACAACCACAATTGCCATAAACTCTGTATAGTTTTTTGTTACCCTTCTTATCAATTATAATCAAATCTGCATTGTAAGCTTCATCTATTTCGGTTGTGTTTTCAATGAATACAGTATATTCTCCATTCCTAAACACATCCCCCTCTTTTTCAAGAGATACTATTTTGTTATCAATAGAGATCAGGCAATTTTTTCCTAAATCATCAAAATATACATATTTCTCTGCTTGATACTCTAACGCTGAGTTAGCGTAAATACACGAACATCCATATAACGATTTGGGTATTTCGGATAGGTTGAAAGTTGTAATTTCTATTTTTTCATCTTTCTTCTCCTGCGAAAATACAAATCCAAAAGTCAGACATAAAGCGAAGGAGATAATAATTTTTTTCATGTTTCTTATTCTATTATTCATTTATAAAAAGGCACACAATAGTGTTATATAACCCCAGTGATCGGGTAATCATTCAAATATAGCTACAACCCTAGCTGGAGCTGCCGAAGCGCCAACAATTTTTAAAGGGAAAACAGCAATTTTAAAGCCTTGGTACGGAAGCTGATCTAAATTTACAAGCTGTTCTATATGACAGTATTCTTTTCGTTGTCCAACTAAGTGAGCTTCCCAAAATAATTCAGAATTGTTGGTTTCTTTTGCTTTTTTAATAAGATATTTTAATGGTAAATCCCAACCCCACGAATCAATTCCCATTACTTTAATTCCTTGATCAATGAGCCATTCGGTCGCTTTTGCACTCATTCCAGTTCCTTTGTCTGGGAAGTCTTTGGTTCCATTGTAAATACTTCTGCCCGTATTAATCAAAACAATCATACCTTTTTTGAGGGATAATTTTTCTTTGTCCAAGAAATCCTGAATATCTTGAACAGTTATCGCATCAAAATCTTCTTTATGTTTCATATCAATAACTAGGCCATCTCCATAACACCAATCCAACGGAATTTCATCAATTGTCTTGGCACGTTCTCCATTTACGGTAGCAGAATAGTGCCATGGAGCATCAATATGAGTGGTAGAATGCACCCCCATTTTTTTGATGGTATCATCTGCCCAACCTTTAAAACCTTTAGGGTACAATTTTTTAGGTAATCCCAAGAATCGCAGCAATAAACCTGCTTTTTTATGTGATTTATGTTTGATTTTAACCTTCATAAACCATGGATCTGATTTATTGTACTGAATTGGTTTTGATAAATCTATTATTTTCATTGTTACTCTTACTTATTTATATCATCAATAGTGTACTTATATTTCTAAAATTTCAAGAATACAAGTAATTGTCGAATTCACTAAAATACAATCTTGATCTATGAGTTGTATGCTTAGAATTATAAAATAAGCTTAAAAAATGGAGAATTACTCTTTTTGAATGTAATTTGAGATGTGTTATTACTAGCTTTTTTAATAATATTTTCCTTCTTCACATTTATTTCTATCCCAGTGTTTATTGAGAAAGTCCATAAATAATTTGTTACTTTTTAAGTTCTTACTTGGTTGATATTGCCCACCGTATGGCTGTTCACTTTTACACATAAGCATTGTTGCACCTCTCAAAGCATATTTAGTCGAACCTTCATACATTATTATTTTCATTTCTCCAGGGTCCATTCCTCCACGACAAATAGAAACATATGATAAAGATATTTCAGTTATTCCATCATTATCCAAATCGGTAATTGTAGTTGCTTTTGGTGCAAAACCTGTAAACCAGTCGACTCCAAAACATTCGGTATAATCATAAACTCGCCATTTTCTTTTATATCCTTTATCAGACTTGACTTTTTGAAACAGATACGCATACAATTCTGATTTGTCTTGAATCATATAGTCTGTTGAATCTTTGTCATAGTCTTTCCAAGTGAAGTGCCCAGTTACTGTTTGGATTAGAATATTCTCTCCGCTAGAATCGGTCCATTTGAGTGCCTCAACTACTGTTCCTCTAAAATCAACTGTTTTAGGAATGTCATCATAATTTAAAGTGTCAATTTTTATTGATTTACTTGAGTTTTCTTTATCCCAAATTCCCAACCAAATGTCTGGTTCTAGTTGTCTGAATTTTTCTTTATGCTCTTTTGTTTGCCCGAAAGTAAACTGAGATATTATCAGAATCAATATTGTTATTACGTTCTTCATTTTTCTTAATTGCTGGTAACGTTTAATATATGAAAAGTAGGCGATTTCGAAGCACAAAACTTTCGGTAAAGCACAAAGTTTGATACAAGCTAAAACTTTTGATTTTAGCATTATCACGCTTATTTTTTACTATTTTTCTTAGCTACTATAAAGTAACTAGATGCACCTTTGTAAATCTTTTCTGAATCAACAGTCTGAAAATTTCCATTTATGATTAAATCATCTACATCAGAACTTTTAAGTCTTCTTATAGGAACCGGAATTATTCCAATTCGACACATTATTTGAACAAGTCGAATTTGCAAACCAACTAAAAATGACAATTTACCTCCTAAACAAGGTGTTACAGAGATAAACAAACCATTAGGTTTTAATAATTCATCTATTCTTTGTACAACATTTTTGGGATTAGGAATAGTGTGCAGCATATTGAAAGCTAGTATTACATCATAAGATTCTTTTTTGTGTTTTTCATCAAAAATATCCGTTTGAGAGAAAGTTACATTTTCAATTTTTTTATCGACTGCCTTTTCTTTAGCAATTTCAATCATCTTTGATGATATGTCAATTGCGTGTATTTCTTTAACATAGTCGGCAATTTCACAAGATACTGTACCTGTTCCACACCCGTAATCTAAAACAACATTACTTTTCTCTAAATACTTTTTAGTGTTTTTTCGAGACTTACTATGAATATATTCAAAACGTTCTTCTGTTTTGTCGTAGTTTTTTGAAGCACTATCCCAAAATTTTTTTGATTTGTCCATTCGTTGTAATTTCTTGTTGTTTAACGCACTAAAATACAATCTTGATCCAAGAGTTGTATGCTTAGAATCATAAAATAAGTGTAAAAATGGGAGAAATTGCACTTTTTTAGTATGGTTTCGTTGACGATTTCAAAGCTCTTATTTTAGAGAGTTACAAAATAGGGCAAATTGAAATACGAACACTCGCAAACTTCTATCTCGATAATGAACTAAACCTTTTGTTGGTGACACATTATTCTTTTGTCTGTATAGTGTAGAAGTCATATGTAGCTTTTGCTATATCCGCTATAATTTTTGCGTTTGTTTTAAAATCTTCTTGTGAGTCTGTTACAAAAACACTGACAATAAAGTAATTCCCATTTGGTAAAAAAACAATCCCAATATCGTTTACTGCAGCAGTAATTCCTGTTTCTTTATTAGTGCCTGACCATCCTGTCTTATTGGCTACAATTATTTCTTTTGGCAATTGTCCTCTTATTCTATTTTTTCCTGTTTTTGTATCTATATTAGTTTCCCAAAAGAAATCATAACTGCTTTTTGAAAGTAGGTTGTTTTTATTTTCAAAGAATAGTTTTAGTGTTTCACTTGCTGCTTTCGGTGTTGTCCAATTTTGAAATATATTTTCCCATTTTGCTTGTAATCCTTTTTCATTGAAAGTAATCTGTATATCTTCTACACCACTCTTTTTTATGTACTCTTCAACTGTTTTGGGTGTTCCGATAAGTCGTATTAAAATGTCACAGGCTGTGTTGTCGCTATAAGATACATTGTACTGAATTAATCTTTCAATAGTAAAACTGCCTCCGTTCGGGTTTTCATCTCTAAGTGGGCTCCAAAAGTCTTCTGGCAAAAGTTCATCTTTACTTATTTCTACTGTTTGGCCCAACGATAATGTGCCCTTATCAACCTCTGACAATACGGCTAATGCAATATGGAACTTAAACACACTTTGCATTGGAAATCGTTTGTCTCCGTTTAGCGAAAAAGTATCTTTTCCTTTATTTCCGATTATTGAAACGCCAACTACCGCATTTTTATCCGATACGATTTGTTCAATAATATTGCGTAGTGATTCAGTTTTGCTGTTTGGTATTTTGTCCAATACGATTTGCTTGTTTTCTTTTTTTAACAAATCACTTTTGCTTTTTGATGTCGTACAACTTGTTAAAAGGAATACTAGTAAAGCTGTTAATTGGAATATTCTATTCATTCTTTTATTTTATGTTTTGTCTTTAAAAATTGTAGCCAACGTGTTTGTGTATGATTTTGTTACGTGTTTCAGCAACTAATTTAACAATGAATTATACAGGGTGTTGTGCAACGTTTTTTTAGTGATAATCTGGTATATTTAAACCTAAAATCAAATTTCTGTTAGCTGTCCAAATTCCATCTTTCTTTTCCAGTTTTACAATTCCAGAGTCACCTCTATTTTTTTGCGATTGTTTTTTTTCTGCTGTTAGCTTAGGGTCGCTTTCGAAAAAGTAACTATCTATGTAATAGGGAATAGTATTAGGTTCTTTCACGTAAATATGAATATGTTCAGGTTCTGGAGCTTTTGGGTATGGTGCTGGTCTGAAAGTATAAAAAGAAAATTTTCCATCTTTGCCTGTTTTTAACCACCCACGATATTGTCCGTGAGTTTTTTCCCAACCAAAAGGTTTTTCACTTGGTTGATAAATTCCATTTCGATCTGTGTGATATATGTATAGTATCACATTTTCTGCTGGTGTTTTTCCGTCTTTTTGAAATACAGTTCCTGTTATTTTTACTTTTGGCTCATTATTTTCAAAACCTGGTAGGGTATCATTTGACTTTGGTTTAATATTCAACTCTTTAAAATCTAAAACTGCCTCACAATCTTGACAAGGTCCGCCAACATTTCGTTCAACATTAGAGCTTGTTTGTCCTTTACAAGAAAAAATAGATAAAGTCAACAATAATATTCCTAAGTATTTTTTCATTCTCAACGCTTTTTTCAAAATGTTGCACAACAACGTTATATAATCACTATAGTACCTGTATTCCTAAAATATTGAGGATATAAGTATTCGTTTAACATACGAAAATACAATCTTGATCTAGAAGCTACCTTCTAAAAAGTCATAAAATAAGTTTAAAAATTAGGAGAACTGCACCTTTTTATAATGGCCAGTTGATTATTTTCTTGCTACTGATACTAATTGTAATATTGGTATATCGGTAGGTGCTATAGTAAAGTCTACTAGCTCCTCTGGATGTATCCAGTTTTAGTCCTCATGATCGATGAGCCCTAAAGAAGCTTCTTTAAAAATACAATTGTAGGGCAGTGGCTTAATGGTTATGTTTTATGCATAGTATATGGTTCTTAGCTAGAAGTCAGTTATACAAGGTTTTAAACACTGTTTTTTTTTTATTTTCAGTTGATACATTATTCCATAAATCAGTCCTATTATTCCACCAAAATAGCTGAAATTATGCATTGTTCCGGCAGTCAAAAAACTTTTTCGGTCAGTTAAATCTGTTGGAAGATTCCAATTGGTCTTTATATCTGAGATAATAAATTTACCAACTTAAATATCCACAATTTCAAATCCAATATCATTTTAATTCGTTATTAAATTTAGATTTTTCAATATCACTCATTTTATCCCACTTTTTAATCTTATTCCATTTCTCATCTTGCGGATTATATTCTTCTAAATGATCTTCAATTATATGACCGATTTCGTTTGATGAAGAAGAATATTTGTATGTTCTTCCTCCTAACTCAAGCATTGTTTTTATTAATGCTTCAAAGAAGTATAAGCTATCAACTGAAAGACTGCATTCAAGGTAAAAAGAAGTTTCTTGGGGATACTCAAATTGAATTTCATCAAAAGGGAAACAGTAGAAATATGGACGCCCCAATGTAGTCAAATCTCTTTGCGCTTCAGTTGTATCTCCCTTAAATTCGGAGCTAAATATGTAATCAAGTTTTTCTAAACTTTGATTCAAAGAGTTTGCAATCTCACGTTTTACGGCTGTTAATTCATTCAAATGTAGGTTTACAACGAAACCTAAATCTAATCCTGTGATTTCATTAAACTTTTCTTCAATTAATCGGACTTTGGGAAATCCTTGTCCAAAATATAATCGATGTGCAAATATCCCCATAATTAATTCATTATTTTTATGTTAACCTATTCTTTAATGTATACAACGGTCTGTATAAATGGTCGTTTTAATGCCATTTATGCCTTGTTAGCCATAGTTTTTATTCTTCTTGATATTCAAAAGAACTACTTTCAATGCCAATTTCAGACAATATTTTTGTCACTTCATTTCTTGTTAAAAGTCCATTGTCCATTTCTCGTTTGTAAACTTCTTGTAATATTTTATTCTGTTTAGTACTTATAAAATCTTTGTGAGTGAATAATTGATTATTAATATTTTCTTTAAAATCACCAGACATAATCAATCCTTCTTCATAAGGTTCTATAACACATTCTAGTAACTGTCTAAATATGAAATCCTCTAAATTTTCAGATAGTATGTTTGCTTCATTTGCATCGTGCCAAACTAAAACAATTGAATGAATATTGTATTTATCATCGAGGAAAAAACAATATAAGTCACCTGCCCCTGTTTTTCCAAAAGGAATGAATTTATTGTAAAATTCTTTTTTTGTTTGTCTGTAGTCATCTTCATCAGAAAAACAATCAATTTCTTCAATAATTTCTTCTTTTGAAGAAAGAATTTCAAAATCCTCTCCAAACAACAGCAATGGAGGTTTGCTTTTAAGTTTGGGAAATTCTGTTTTATACCAATCGGGTTTGGTTAATCCCCAATCTAACATTCCACTATCTAAAAGTCTATAGTATAATTTGGGATAGTTAAAACTATATCTTTTTTCAATCTCTTTAAAATCACTTAAATTCATTATAAGTTTTAATTATTGCCAATAACGTTATTTAACTCCAATCTGCATAAGTCAAAATTTCCTTTTTCTCACTATCCAGAAATAGGTGAATTCTATCCTCTCCAAAACTGATATAATTATAAGCTGTAATAGAGCCTAAAAATTGTTTTGCTTCTTTGTTTTCCTCATTGTTTTCTAATAACTCTAAAAAATATTCAAATTCATCATAATCAATTTCTCCACCTATTTGTTCAAATATTTTTCGTTCGTGTCCACTATTAGCATCTGAATAGAAACCACCTTGAATAAATTTTTCAGTTTCTAAGTATTTATCACGTGTTATCCAATAGTTAAAAAGCCCTTTTGAGTAATTATAATATTCAAAATCAACTTTTTGTCTTTTTTCAAGACTTTTGTTTAAATTACTTTCGCTAACCTGATTGTATTCTCGTTGCTTTAAATAGTCTGTTTTATTTTCTTGATATTCTTTATCAGCTTCTTTATACCACTCCTCTATATTTTTAAAAGTGACAATTCCATCTAATTTCCCATTAAAAATGTATTTATTCTCTTCGAGATTAAATTTTATATAGTTGTACTCAAAATTACCTGGGTCTAATTCATCATCAGGATCTCCATTCCCCCAAACGGAAACAAAGTGAACTAATCCATTTCCGAGGTTATGTTTTTTTAAATCAATTGTCAATAATGGGAAAAATAGATATTTATAATACTCTTCGGGTTCTTTAAAAACTTCTTCGATAGTTGGGAATAATTTCATTTTCTCTAGTTAATGTTAACGTTTGATATATGTATCATAGTAGAGCGAATTGTTATCTTGCTTTTTGATTTTTCTTGTATATTGATTGCTAACTTTTACTTTTTGCAAGCATTGCACCTTGCCAAAAATACAATAACTTTTAGGGTAAACACTTAGCAGTTATGACATCAGATAAAGCGTTGGCAAATCGTTTTTAATTCATTCTAGGAAAGAATAAACTTAGTCCGTAAAAATACAATCCGCCAATTATTAAAATTACGATAAAATTTACGTTTAACTTTGTGTTTTTTAAATCTGTCCAAATTGATTTTATTTTTTCTTTTTCCGAAGCAATAATTTTGGTGTTCGCAAGAAAATCTCCAATCCGCCTTTCTGGATTTATCAGCCCAATAATAACTTCTAATGGCCAAGCAATAGCTATAGTTAAATTTCGTACAAGGCATTGCAATTCAGTTGCGGGTTGTCCATTTTTTCTATTAATAACTTGATATCCTAATATTCGTTTTGCGGGGCTTTTAGCATTAAAGAAGTCTTTGTTTATATAAATAAACATCATAAAAAAGAAGAATACATAAAAAGTTGTATTCGAAATTTCCAATATTCCATTTGCCGCCACAATCATTAGAAAGATCATTGGAGGGGCTATAACCATAATCATAATTATATGGTCCAGCAACATACTAGAAACCCGATGAAGTCTTGGATTGATTTCGGCTAGTTTATTAACCTCTTTGTGTAAAATTCCTTTATATTCAGTTTCGCTCATGCTAATGTTGGGTAACGTTATAAGTATGTGTCGTAGCGGGTTAAATTGTTACCTTATCGTAGACAATTCTGCGCTGATTTTATAATTTTTACTCTTTAAAATCTTTACGTCATAGCAAAGATACAAGACCTTTAGGATGATCTCTTAACTGCTATGATCACATATTTGGTGTTGTACCAGTTTTCCATTTTAATCTTCTTTTTTAAATCCAGAGCTTATAAATAAACTTTTGATTATTCTGAATGTAGCTATAAATACAGCTAAAAGCAAAATAAGTCCGATCACTAATTGGACTATTTCCATGTTTGTTCCAGAACCAGGCATATTTAATTTATTTCTAATGGGATACGGCGGTTAGGTTATGAGTAGTTGCGATTTAAAGTTGTTATTTTTAAAGGCACACACAAAACTAAAATTTTAGGAAAGATTTCTAAATTACACCAAAACTAGCAATTACCTATATCTATTGCTAGACTTAGCACTTTTTTACTGTTTGTTAATTATTTCTAATAACCCATCCAGAATTTCGTCTTCTTCATCAATTAAATGGTCTTTTATACATATATCGGGAGTTACACCTTCTTCTTTTTTACTCCCATTTACACGAATAATATGTCCTTTTGATATATTTACGATAATACCTGTATTCGGAAGAGAGTATTGAAATATAGAAGCGTATAAAGAAGGGTATTCTCCAGTTTCTTCACCTACAATTTTACCCCAACCATAATCTTGTATTTGTGCAGCCGTAACTGAGGCTTGTGAAATGGATTGTCGATTTACCAATACATAAATAGCTTCTTTGTACTGTTTTGAAATATCTTGAGGTTGATATAAATGAAGTTTTGGCGAATAAATTTCTCCATCCTTATGTTGAAGAATCTGTTGAAAATAAACTTTTGCTGTATCGTTATTTCTTCTTGTATGCTCTTTTAAAACCCTACTTGTTTTTATTTTGAAATCACTACACCATCTGAAAGGTTTATCGGCAAAATACGAGACCATATAATCACTGAAATAGTCGTTTCCACCGGTATTATTCCTTAGATCAATTATCAAATTTTTACTTTTCTTATGTTTGATATCAACAAATACCGAATCTATAAAAGTTTTAAATTCTTGTTCATTACCTGAAAATGGACCTGGATTTAGATAAGCAGTGTTGTTAAAATACTTTAACTCCCTATCTGAATGAAATATCTCTGTTCTTTTGTTTTCAAAATCATCTATTGCATTTACTGCTCTTACATCAATTGTTTTTATTTTATTTTCAGTTTTCAGTCGGATACTAAAAGAGTCTTGCTTTCCAAATACCTGCCAAAAATACCTTGGAAAAGAATATAATTCAACTTTTGCATTTTTAAAATAAGGACGTTCAGCTGAAATATAAGGATAGAAATCACTTACAATTTCATCAATAAACTTTCCATTAATACTTATTACTTCAGAACCTACCGTAATATCTAAATTTTCAGACCAATTTTTTCGCACATAGGATTTGCCGTTTTCAAAAGTAATTTCCAAAGGAAATAAAGTTCCACCAGACTGAATATAATTGATATATGGCTTAATAGGATAGTCAATGTATGTATGACCATTATTAACAATTGAACTTAACTGCTGAAATAAGTTAGTGGTTTGTAGTAACGTTAACGAATCTTGTTGAATTTGATTTTTTATGGAATTATATGTTGCATCAAAATTATTCTTTGTTGTGTAAGCAAACAAATCGTAATGAGATTCTTCTAGTACTGTTTTTAGTTTTTTTAAGTCATCAAATACCTTGTCTTTTGAAAAATAAGTTTGCCCAAAAGCGTTAGTTAGACATAGTGTCAGAGAGGCTATTACTATTTGAAATTTCATATATTGATAATTGTTTTTTTAACAGCGATATTTTGATTGGTATTATGCCCAACGTTAAACGCAAATTTCTGTGTGTGTAGAAAATTTGTGACTTTCGTTAGAGTACAATGCGTTACACTTTTTAGTTTTTTAAATTTCGATTGTAAAATAATAAAATTTGTGACGCTGACTTGGCAAATACGCAACTAACTTTTTGCTTAGCCTTAAATAGCATTGTATATACAAAGTGTTAGCAAGTGGCTTTATTCTTTTTTCATTGATGGTAGTCTACTTTTGATGAATTTAAATTGCCCATTATGATTTGATTCATGTTCACAAACATGAAACCATTTACAATAGTTATTCGTTGGTCCCCAAAACCAATCTTTATCAACTTTCATTAACCAATCATCATCTCGTTTTGAAAATTCCCTTAGAGTACCTTTTCTTACGTTTTCTAATTTTTCGAGATAGAAGTCCAAACTATTCCCCTTTATTGTTTTTCGGGCTTTATCACCAAGTCCTGATGCTATATTCCATTCATTCTTATCTTTCTCATCCCAATCTCCCCATTTTTTACCCTCAAAAGTATGAATTTGATAAAATCTTTCTGTTGCGGCTAAATGCCACAACATAGCTCCGATAGAATTTGCTTTGTCATCAATTAGGAAATCTAAATCTTTAACAGACATTCCCTTTATAGGTATTAAAATTACATTTCGCATCCAATTCATCATAGACACTAAAGTTCCTATTTGAGGGCTATATCCCTCTTTTGGTCCTAAAACATTAATATAGTCTGAACCAGTTTGACTATTTCCAAATACGGGATTTGGAAAAGCTAATAAACTACCTGTGCCTATGGTAAGTAATGAGCTAGTCTTTATGAAATTTCTACGATTTGTTTTCTTTATATTTTTTTTCATAATAATTCAATTTTAAAATCCCTGTATTCTTGCTGACGGTTAGTGTAAGAAGCGTAGGCCAGTTGATAGGCACTTTCGTTTTAGCTAAGTATAAGTATTTTACTTTTATCTTTTCTTTTTTTAACGTCAAATTTTATATTTAGCAACTTTGTTAATAGACAGAGACCTTAAAAACCCTATGTTTTCTTATACATTGTTAGTAGAAGTTTATTTTAGTGAGTCAACATCAATGCTTTTTCTTCCTTCATAATTTTTTGCTCTATTGCGAATTTTACCTAGAAAAGTAATATAATTTTCTTTTTCTTCATTAAATTGGAAATGAAGTCGTTATATAATCACTACGGCACCTATATTCTTAAAATATTGAGGATATAAGTACTTGTTTAACGCATTAAAATACAATCTTGATCTAGAAGATATCTGATAAGAAATCATAAAATAAGTCAAAAAAGGGAGATTACACTTTTTTGGTGTGTTGTTGGTGGGGTGTGATTTGGGGTAGATTGCTAGGGTTTGCGATTTATTTTGTATTATGAAGTGTTCAATAACATAAAAATATCAACATGAGTTAGTAATACTATTAAAGTACCATATTTTTATAACCTAACCTTGGGAAAAGGCTTTATATAGGGTACTTTGTTAGGCAATAGTTTTTATTTTATTGAGGTCTTTTTCAAGTTTAATTTAAGATTTTATAATTATTCAATAGTTTAAGATAGTTATCTGTAAATAAAACGCCAATAACCCCTAAAGAAAATAAGCATAGTATATTTGTGATTTCGAATGAATTGTTTTTAAAAAGAAACCATAGTGCAAGTATCATGCACAATGTTAGGCCTCCAATAAAGCATATAACCCCTTTCCTTATAAAACTTCTTACTCTAACTCTATAATTTTTTTCAAGAATGATTTTTGACATTAGATTTTCTTCAAAATCGGGATTATCTAATGTAAACTTCCCTTTATCAAGGAAAGTTTTTATCGTTTTAAAATCTTCATCAGTTTTGTCTTTCATAAATTTTTATTTAATAGTTCTTTTAGGTTCTTTCTTGCTCGATGCAGCAATACTTTTACATTAGAGATAGACCAACCAGTAATATTAGAAATTTCTGCTATTTTCTTTTCTTCAAGATAGAATAAACTTAAAACCAATGATTCTTTAGGGTTTAAATAAAGCATGAAATTTTGCACTGAAACCCATTTTTGATTTTCTTTAGTTTCCTCTGTAGCTAATACAATTGATTGGTTATCTATGTCAACAAAATCAATTTTATTTTTTCTTAAATACATAAAGGCTTCATTAACTACGATTCTATAAAACCAAGATGTAAATTTGGCATTTTTTTTAAATGATTTTAGCCCTTTAAAAGCTTTAATAAAAGCCTCTTGTACTACGTCTTCTGCATTGTGTGTGTTTTTTACAATAGACATTGCTAAGTTATATGCAATATCTTTATATTGTCTTACAAAATATCTAAAGGCCTGCTTATCCCCATTGAGGATTTTGTCAATATGAAAATCATCCACAATCTTATTTTTCGGGATTTTTTTTGCTTATAAAATGGTTAACCATAAACGCTACTCCCAGACAAATACCAATAATAAAGGTTATATAAAAACCCTTTGCTTTTTCGGGTTCATTCTCTTGAAAAAAGATATAGATTCCTATTAAAAGAAAAGCTGTACTCATACCAAGAGTCACAATGGATACTTTTAGCCAAGGAAACTTAAACTTAAATCTATTTTGTTGTTGTAGACGAAAAATATTTTCTAATTTTTCACCTCTATCTATTAACTCCATTCGTTCTTTATTCCTGGCTTGTAAATAAAAATACCAAGCAAAAAACAAGGCAGCAATGGCTGCTACAGAGATTATACACGCAATAATTAGTGAAACCATAATTCTATATTTTTAATTGTTATTTATTTTCTTTGCTTTCATTATCCCTTTCTTTGTCTGCATTTCTATGCCTATTATATTATTTTTTTCATCAACAAGAAATTCAAGTTTTGAATTGTCTCTTGTAATTAAAAATTTATGAACTTCATATGGCTTAATTTCGATTTTATCACCTTGAGCCATGCCAAATAATTTGTACCCTTCTCTAACTATAGAAAGTATAAATTTAGGCGCAAATTGATAATCACCTAAATATACATCTATTTGTTTATTTGTTAAAGAAATGGTATCCTCATCAGGATTCGATTTTTCTTTTATTGGTTGATGGTCATAACTAAAAACTTTAGTAATAACCCAATTTTCATCTTGTTTTTTCCAAATATGGATAAATTTTACTTGTGTAGTTGATGTTCTCGCACCATTGTTAGTTTCAATAAATTGATGCACTCCAGTTTGCATAGCACCAAATCCAGGGATTTCATGGACTTCAAGCGTATTTTTTACCAATTCTCTTTTTATTGAATATGCGGTATTGTTTTTTGCCTTTGCTATTTTTTTTAAACTTTCTATAATTCTTTCTTTAGAGTTTATCAATCCGTTTTTATCATGAAAAAACTCGACATTTTCACTTATTAAAGATGTATATTTATCAATGTCTATATTATTGTAAGCAGAGAACAATAAAGAGTCCATTTTTGAAATCTCTTCATACAAATTAGAGCTTGATGATTTAGAATTCTCAGTATTTTTTTGAGCAGTTACCGAAAAAAAAGTTAATTGAATTACACAAATGAATGTTGTGCTTAATGTTTTTAATTTGATTGATTTCATCTTTTAATTGTTTTAATTTTTTATTAAGATGAAACAAAAACTGAAAAGGTTACAAATGCTATAATTTAGTTTCCATTTCTTAGAATTATAGACAACAACGTTATATAATGACTATAGTAACTATATTCCTAAAATATTGAGGATGTAAGTACTCGTTTAACATACGAAAATACAATCTTGATCTAGAAGCTACCTTCTAAAAAGCCATAAAATAAGTTTAAAAATGAGAAGAACTGCACCTTGTACTTACTAAGGTATACGAAATGTAGTAGGCGGTTTGTTATCTTTCATAATATTTTCTACGTCCATTTACAGTCGATAAATAATCTTCCTCTTTTTGCCTAAGAATTTTTGCTCCAAGTTTTAAACTTTTACTAGTGCTATTTTTATGTTTTTTATCAAGAATAGACAATACATGGTCAACCATATTGGGGTGTTCGAAGTCTGATTTTTTTACTTTGATTTTAAGTCCATTTATAGAATAATAATAAATCCAACTTGTGATTATTTTCTGGATTAGATAACCTTGTTCTTTCTCTGATAATTGAATTTTTTTGTTTTCAATTTCTAGAGGCGAAAAATCAAGATTTAAATGTTTGAAAAAGTCATTATAGATGTTGTCAAATTCTTGAAAGTCAAGGTTACTAAATAAACAATTTATATGGTTGTTTTTTACACGAAACTTTTTTCCTTCAAAAGACATTTTGAATATTGATTCTGTTTTAATTTTTTCTTTTGATGAATCATAGAAGAAAATGCTATTAACATCATATTTATTTTTCAATCTAAAAAGTTTTATTTAGCTCTTAGTTAATGTTTTACAGGTCAGGTTGTACCTCGTAAAAGATTTAAATGCACAAAGATTTCGACTCGAAAGTAGCCAAATTTTTAATTAGACCTTAAAAATCCAATTAAAAATTTGGCGGACAATTAAGATGATACTAAATTTTAGTGCCTTCTCTATTATGTTCAATAAAATTTCTTCATTTTTATTAGTTGATCTAAATTTTTGTTTTAACAAAAGCTAGTCGTTTCATAGTTGTTGTTTACAAAGCCATATGTGATGGATGCTCCTTAATTTCTCTCTGTTTACCTGCACAATATCTTCATTTTTAACCTTGTGTTTCTTTTGTAAATGTTTCTTCATAATGGATATAACTTTTGCTTCGATTAAACTATTTAATTTATTTGCTGAAAGCTTTAGACATATTTTGATAACAGATGACATTTTAAGACTAAAGTCAAAAGGATATTTAATTTTGAATGTTACAATTTCACTATCAAAATTTAGAATATCCTCTACTGAAATGTTATCATACAGTATATCATATTTAACACTACTAAAATCTAGTTCAACATTGTTTTTTTGGCTTGTCTCACGAGAAAATGCATACTTCCAAGCTATCTCTGTATTGTTTTCCGAAAATTTATTGAGTAAATCTTTGTGTAGCAATTCTGGTTTGATTCGAGAAAATATGGCCAAATTATAAGTGTTGTCACATTTTATACATCTGTAAATTAACCATATATCAATGTTTTTCTTTTGAGCGTTTATCCTGAATTTCTCACTGCAATAGAAACTGTTATTATTACAACGGTTGCATTTTCTTTTTAAAAGAGGGGTATTATTAACCTTTACCTCCCATATATTTTCATTTCTCATTATTTATACTCGTGCTTTGTATTCTTAGGTGAATTTTTCAATATTATTCACGATATCACAGTTTCTGGTTGGTGAGATTATCAAAAAACAGCAATAACAGATGCGATTGCTCTTAAATGGCAATGCAATAAATAATATGATTAAATGGAAACCTGGTTCGGATAGAATTATCCGAACAAAAGAATTATTAGCCTGTGGTTTATAAGACTAATATTAAGCTACTATAAATTTAAGAGTTGTTCTCAAAATGAAAGTTTATTTGCATTTATGAGGTAAAGATAGTTTTTCTTGGGTAAAATGTCCAAAAGTCAATTAAACTTTCATTTTGGTTCAAATTATCATCCATTGTTTCCATAATTAATTATCTATACACACAATGGCTTTCTAATGTTTTCATTACAATGAGTATTAATATTCTAAATAAGCAGTTATTTTAATAATATTTATTCTTTGTTATGGTCTTTTTTTATTTTTTCTAATATGAAACTTACTAAATAACTGTCTTCTTGCCCAAGCTTATGTGCTATTTGGTAATGATTCAGTTCTAAATACTCATAATATATTATAGGAGCTTTTAATCTGTTTTCTGTATATAGTTTCTTAGATTCTTCAATAAAAAAATTGGTTTCGTTGGATCCAACACTTAGTAAAACAGGACATTTTAAATTAGATAAATCCTTATTTGAAACACTATAATTCTCTACATCATCTTGATTTAATTGTAAAACCTTATTTAGGTAGCTGCCTTTTATTGGGGCTAAATCAAATATCCCACTTAGGCTACAAATCGCATGTATATTTGGCCTTAAATGCTCATTCATTAAATAAGTCATTAAAGCGAGATGTCCTCCTGCAGAATGCCCACAGAGTATAATCTTATTTGAATTGCCGTTGTATTTAGCTGCTTCTTTTTGAATCCAACGTATTGAAGCTTCGATATCGTTTAAGACTGTTTTCATGTCCACAGTGGGAATAAGTCGATAGTTAACGATACAAGTTGTTATATTGTTCTTGACAAAAGGTTCGGCAACAAAACTATAACTCCTCTTATCCAAGGCTCGCCAATAACCTCCATGGATAAATAGTAAGATTGGAGAATTGGGAGAGTTGGATGGAAAGATGTCTAGTGTTTGTAGCGGAGATTCTCCATATTTTACATCTAAATCGCAGAGGTAGTTTTTTCTTACTCTTTCGGATTCATTTTCATTAATATCCAAAAATAATTGAAAATTAGGATGTTGTGACCTTAGGTCTAACTGATTATCTGGAGTCATTGTACTTTCTCAAAATTAGAAATAATGTTTGGTGTGATTACTTCCCAAAGGAGGTGGATCATTATGTAAACTGTAATAAACCTTTTTGTTATTTGGTTAAATTTAAAGATACAACTATTCCTCAAACCCAAATCATTACACATATCTATAAAAGCTTCGTTGATCAGTTTAGAGTGTTTTTTTAGTGGTTTATTAAATAATTCAACGAAACTTGAGAAAAGCTTTAAATAGGATATAGTGTTGTCGGTAGTTTTTCTATTCCCAATAATGGTAAGCTATTTTCTCAATCATTTTTTGAGGAGAACTACCGGTTAAGTTTGTCAAAAGAATAATTGTAAGCTTATCTTGAGGATAAACAATCAGAGATGCTCGCCCGCCTCCAATAGGGGCAACGGCAGAATGATTTTCTCTCAGTATAACAGGCCATCCATATCCATATCCGTTGAGAAAACCACCAAACCCACCATATTGACCACTATCTAATGGTACGGCAGTCCACATTTCTTTTATGCTTCTTTTTGTTATAAATGCTTCGTTTTCTAAAGCCATTATCCATTTGGTCAAAGCATTGGTTGTTGTGAATGCCCCGGCATCTGCCCAAACAATTGGGTGGAAATCTTCTGAAATTTCGAATAACTTTTCTCCTTTTTCGTATGTGTTAGTCCGTCTGTTTTTTTTGTAATAACTATAAGTAGAGCTTTTGTTTTGTACTACCTCAAAAGAACTACCAAAAAGAATCTCTTTGTGTATTCCAATTTTGTTAAACTGATTTTCTTGTAAAAACTGCAGGTAAGTCATTCCGCTTATTTTTTCGATCAGCTTTAAAATTAACACATAATTTGTCTGTATATAGTCAAATTTTTCACCTGCCTTAAATCGAATGTGTTCATTTTTTACCTTCTCTAAAGCGCATACTTCTCCTTTTCCTCCAATGAGACCTCCATTTTTGGTATCTTCAATATCAGGTAGCCCCGAAGTATGGCTCAAAAGTTGGCGAATAGTAATTTTTTGCCATTTTTTGGGTAAGTCATCCAAATAATCTGAGATCGGATTTGACAAGTTTATTTTTTCATTTTCTACTAATTGCATTATTGCTGTACCTGCAAATATTTTTGAAAGTGAGTTGATAGAAAAAACCGTAGTACTGTCAACGGGTACAGAAAAAGCAACATCGGATACTCCAATAGATTCTGAAATAATTATTTCTCCATTTTTGATTACGACTATGCCGCATCCTGGAATTTTTTCTTTTTGAACTTCTTGTTTTAGTTCATTTAAGAATTTTTCTTTTTTTTCTTGAGCTGTTGAGGTATAGGATACAATTAAAAAAGTTACTAAAATCCAAAGATGTTTATTCATATGTTTTGTTTTGGCCAAAATACTGAGAACGATTAGTATACACGGTCATTTTAATGTCAGATAGATTGTTATCTATTTTTTACATTGTAGTTTAAAATAGCAAGGATTATTAAGATGTGTTGGCATTTTATACTTTTTAATATCTATCATGGTAAACTAAACCAAATATAGATGTATACTTTATGAGTCTTACTGTTCTTTTGCCACTTAATGATTCCACAAAATGTCTTGCTAAGTCAATTTTTTCCAAATTACCGTTTTTGCGAACTATTTCGACATATGAAGTTTTATTTCGCCCAGTTCCACGTTCACCTACTTCATTTATTTTGTACAAAACGCTTTTCGAATCAATGGTAATATACACGTTTAATGCTGTAATAATCAAAAGTGTTAAAAATAATGTGATAAGAATAGAGAAGTGACTTAGTTTAAAATTTTTCTCATTCTTGATCTTGAGAAGATCTGGGTTCTTTTTTTTAATTATTGATAGGACTAACCTATTTATCAACAATCCTATAGGTATAGCTACCAACGGTATAATATACCAATTTTCAAATTTTTGCACTTTGACTAGACACCAATAGAATGAAGGTAACAATAGTATTGGACCTATTGAGAGTCTATTGATTAGTTTGATTTGAGCCTTTTTTATTTTGGTCATAACAGATAAAAATGAATACCACTAACATTACATAAATATGATGTTTTTACTCCCTAAAATATTTAGAATAAATACTAGTTTAACATGCAAAAATACAATTCTTAACTAGAATAAAACAAGTATCAAGAAAACGATGAGGTTGTAGCTTTTTATTGTTGAGGAATAGGGGAGATTGAAAATTACCTTGTAGAGATTATTAGTGAAATTAAATGTTGGAGGATATTTTGAGAAGTTGATATTATGAGATGCTAGAACCTTCTGATTTTCTGTTTGATTAACAACATGATTAACTTTTTTTACATAATATTTTAATGTCCTTCTTATTTTTCTTTTACTATGAAATGATGTGGTGTAGATATGAACTTCGTGCCCTTGATTTTGCAAATCAGAAATTAATTTGCTAGTTCCTTTACGTATTTCTTCAATCCCACATAAGTTATTAGAAAATGTTATTTTAACAAATCGATATAAATGTTATTGGTGGATAACTTATTGTCTATTGTAAACTTAGCAAAGTTAACATCTAGAGAGTCAGTAGTATTTTCTTTGTTAATGAATCTTGTATCAGATATATAACCTATGAATGTAAAGTTTCTGAAATTCTTATATGGAAATTTTATCGAATTGGTATCTGTTTCAATTTCTTTTACAACAATACAATCATCTTCTTCTTGAATGTATCTAAAAGATACATTTCTTTGATAAATAGATTTTTTGGATATTGTATCTCTTGGTGAATAAAAATCAATTCTACCCTCCATAATGGAATCTTTTCTTCCAGTTATAATTAAATCAAAAAATTTACTTTTGGAAGAATCCAATACTCCATTGTTAAAATATCTAAATTCATTTAGAATCGTATCTTTCTTTTCTCTGTCAACATATGCATCGATTATTTCTATTTGATTGTCTTTAAAATTATTCATTAATCTTACTTTGTAATATCTCTTTGTAGTATCAGTTTCTATTTCGTTTTCAAGTTGTATATACTTTTTGTTGCAAGAAGAAAAAGTCGGATTGTCTACAGATAAAATTTTTTCAAATTCGATATCATTGCTTAATTTTTCATCTGAGTATTTTGCAATTAAAAAGTCAAAAATACATTCACAAGCATCTTTACTTTTTCTAAAACCATTATCAGGAAGCAACTCAGTCATACAACCAATCATCATCGCTTTTTGGTATACAGTTTTGCCGTATGATAAATTGAATAGAAAGTATGTTACTATGAAAAAAAGTATTAAAATAAAACTTAGTATTATTATTGTTTTTTTCATTAAATATTAGCTAATGTTTAATATATGTGTTATAGCTGTACAGATTGTTACCTAACCATAAGTGTTTTTTACGTATTGGTTGCTAATTTGATTTTTTGATACTTCCATTTTCATATTTCACACTCTTTTCCGGCTTGCCTTTTTCATCAAAATATAACCAAGTTCCTTGAGCTTTCTCACCTTTTTTTGTTTGTCCAATACTTTTAATTACTCCATTTTTTATGGAATTTGATTTTTTGACTGTAGTTGTAAGTATCTGCACTTCTAAATGATTTTATAATTCCCTCATGTAAAACTCAATTATTACACCATCTCTTTTTCCGTTATTTATTTAGTACAAGTATTTGGGGCGGAATGTATTTTCGTCAAGTAGCAATCCGTAACCATTTCAAGTATCATTTTCATAATGTTTAAATCCTGCAACATTTTCGTTTTGGTTGAATAGTTATCCGTTGCCGATTTTTAGCCCGTTTTTTGTTAGAATTTTAAATTCTTTGGTCCCACTTGCTCAAAGTTTTATCACACTGTCAATTTTTCTATTTGATTTGATTCTGTTGGGCTTGTTACTTTGTTACGAGTATTTTCATTACAACTTCATAAGGTCAGAAAGATTATGATATGTAAAAGAGTTCTTTCCATATTGTTGTCAACAACATTATATATATACTTTTCAAATATAAATACTTAATATTAGGTTTATATTAAAGATAATACCATCCTTACTTAAAAAACCAATGCTAAGAAATCATAAAAACTAAAATATGATGCCTATCCAATCACGCTACTTAGTCTAAACATTGGTAAGTACATTGCAATAAGAATCACTCCTACAATGATCCCTACAAAAATGGTGAGTAAAGGGTTTAATACATTCGAGATCACTTGGGATTGATATTTTACCTGTTGATTGTATTGTTCGTTTAACTTTTCAAAAATAAACTCGGTTTGATTGGTTTCTTCGGCTACTCGAATCATAGCAATCATTTTTTTATCAAAAATGGGACTTTTGGCAAAAGAAGTGCTTAAGGTACCTCCGGCCAAAACCAAACGTTTTACATTATGTAATCCTTCTTGTAGCGGATAAAAATTAATCATATTCTTTACCAAATCAATGCTCTCTACCATAGGTATTTTGGCAGAGGTTAATAAAGAAATAGCTTGGGTAAACTGTGCCAGATAGATTTTTCTGAAGTAGTTGCCAAGTATGGGTAGTTTTAACTGTATTTTACCTAGAGCTTTTCTATACCATTGTTTTTTAGAGACAAAAATGATTCCTGTTATCCCTATAATTAATAGTCCTAGTAATAACATACCATTATTACTCATAAAATCAGAAAAACTTATGATTGCTTTGGTAATACCAGGTAACTCTACATTATTTTGTTTGAAGATATCTACAAACATGGGCACTACATACTTTAACATAAAAAAGATAACCAGCAAAGCAGTACACATCACTATAATCGGGTAGGTAAGAGCAGCAACGATTTCTCGTTTTAGTTCGTTTTTACGTTTATAAAAGTCACTTAGTTCTAAAGTAATTTTTGCCAATTCCCCGGTTTGTTCTCCGATTTTAATAGCATAATATTCATAGTCGGTAAAATTAGTATTCTGTTTAAGGATTTCAGAAAAAGAAGCTCCTACCACCAATTGTGATAACATAGACTTCATAAGGTTTTGATCTTTTTCCTTTTTCTGGGTCTCTGATAATAATTCTAATCCACTTCTTAAATCAATACCCGATTTTAAGAGCACACTTAGTTCGGCATACCATTGTTCCTTTTTTTTAGACGTAAACGCATTTCCGAACAAGGTAATCTCTTTGGTGAGTATTGATGAAACATCAAAAGAAGTTTCTTTGTGATGTTGTTTCTTGGTATTTGAAATTTTTATTCCCATGTTTCTAAAAATGTACTGTTGGGTCATTATGTTTAAAAACAAACATACGATGTGGTTCTCGTGTATTTTGAAATGTTAGTTTTATCGCATCTATCACCCCTTTGGTTACCTTTTTGCCTTCAAAATAAAAGGACTTTTCTTTAACCATAACCGTATAGGTATTGATCGAATTGGCAATACTATCGGTAAAGAACTGATATTTTTGCTGACTTACTGGTGAAGATACGATTAATGTATTTTCTATTGGATCCCATTGAGCATCTGTATGTTTATTAAAATCTATGGTAAGAGCAGTTTCTAACAACTGAATTTGCTCTCGATACGCATAATTATTACCAATAATACGCATGTTGTTTTGTACAATATTTAATACCGAAAATGCCAAAGTAGCTACTATGGTAGAAATTACGATCACAACCATTACTTCGGTTAGCGTAAAAGCTTTTGTTTTTTTTGTGAGTAATTTCATTTTTTGATTAACGGTTTTTCATGCTCTATTCCAGCCTTACTATACGATAGGATACTTTTGTCTTTGGTTGAAGTAATCAATATTTCCCAACCATCAAAATCCTCTGCATATGGAGCCCCTATTTTTTTGTGTATAAACAGGTATTCGATCTCTTTTATTCGATTGTCTAGTGCACTGTGATCTTTTTTTATTTGATTGCTAAAAATGGTGTTAAAACTCAAACTAGCAATCATGAATACGATAATGATCAATACCGAAGCGGTTAGTACTTCGACCAAAGTAGCAGCTCTTATTTTTTTTAATATAACCATTTGGCGATAGCATGTTTAGAATTTTTAAATGGTAAGCCTGCATAATCCTCGATAGGGTTAATTAGAATTTTGCCATTATAAATATGGTTAAGATATATTGAGCCCGATTGTCTTGCGATAAACTGTTGTACATACATCGAACCTAGTACGGTACCTTGAAAATCAATATTTCCTTGGCAGTATACCTCACCAGTTATCTGCACATTCGGGGCGATAGCAAGGTTTGTTTTGATACGTTGATGTTTCTTATCTTTATGTAAGTAAACTATAGAACCATCGATTCGGGTATTTTTGTCGATACTAAAATCAGGTTTTAGTTGTTGATTATTTTGATTACCTTCTTCTATAAGTACTTTTTTGTCTAACAGTGTTATTGAAGAAGGGTAGGATAGGTAGCAATTGGTACCCACTTCAACTTTTTTTGTAGCAATGCATTGAAAACGTCCTTTTACGTTATCTTTTATCATAATTTCGGGAGCAACGAGTAGAATGTCTGTTAGTTGTGTTCCAGAATCAATTATGATTTTGGTTCCAGATTGCACCACAATATTTCCTGTAAGTTTTTCATCACCCAAAAAAATAACACCAGTATCATATAAGATCTGAGTCGGTTTGTGAAAAGAATTGGAGAGTTCTTTTTCTATGGAAATTAAACTTCCATTTTCGATTTGAGATCCTTTGGATACATTATCTAGGTAGTTAATCCACTGGGGAGCTAATTCTGGAAGCCTATTTTTACTCTCGAAAACACGTCCATAATATAAATTGGTACCTTGATAATAGGTGCCAGCGATTGTTCCAGCTTTTATACCTTGTTTTGGGATATAACTGTTCCCTTCAAGGCGCGTATTGCCTACAACAACGATAGGGGAGTTGGTATCCTCGATATATAGATTCGGTGTTGTATTTGTTAGTTCAGAACCAGTGTACGCAATTTTGGCAATAGTTCTACTGGCTGTGATGGTGGCTGCATATTTTTGCAACCAACTTCCATGATAATTGGCAGATGTTTTAGTGGATTTGTTGTCTATAATCGTTGTTACAGTGTCTTGGGATACTTGGGTATCATCCAACGATTTGAAGAGTTGATAATTCGATCTTTCAAAAGCAGTTATGGTTTCTTTAGACTTGATTTTGAAAAAAGAATGTACATGTGTAAGTAATAAAAAAGCACTTAATATCAAAGCCACCAATACCGAGATGAGTATGGCAAATTGCATAGCTTGTGCTTTTATTTTTTTTAATACTCTCAATTCACAATTTTAAATTCCTTTGTTTGTCCTTTATATCTTAACTTGATAGCATGAGAACGAGCTTTTATTAAGGTTACCTCTGCAATGGTTTGTCTTAACTTAACTAATTGATCTGTTCCGTTAATCTCTATAAGATAAATGGCATTTGAATCATTTTGTGCAGAAACGACTCCTTTATAGGTAATCGAGGGCCAGACCAAAGTTTGTTTTTTGACTTTAGGTTTTGTGGTCAAAGCAGGTACTTCTTTCTTTTTTTTATATGTTTTACCTAAAAAAGGATCTCGAATTATCGTACTGAGACTAAACTTTTCTCTTTCGCTACTCTGTATTGGTTTGATAGCGACTTCATTAGTTGTCCCTGTAACAGGGTCTTCATCAGAGAAAGCTCCTACAACCTGAAAGATAATGGCACCCCATATAAAGACAACTATGGGCAATAATACATATAAACCTTTTTTACCTTTTAACATAATCAAGGAGTTATCGTAAAACGAGATTTGGTACTGGCTTCACTTTGGTTACTGGCTTCATCAAATGCTTTAAGAATCCAATAATACGTACCACTGGCTTCTAGGTCTATATCTGATGGAGAGGTTATACGATCTTTTTTTGCAAGCTCTGTGAGTTGCTCATCGGTATAAATGTAAATGCTATCAAATTCTGCTGTTCCTTCAACAGCTTCTCTTGTCCAACTAAACGTTACTATGGTTCCTGATTGTGTTGCATCGTTAAGAGGAGCGGTAACAGCTGGTTGCTTAGGGTTTTTGCTATCTACAGTAAGTGTTCGAGTTGTATAAAGTGTACTTTGTGTATCGTTTTCGGCACGTACTTTCCATTGCGTTACCCCTTCAGGAAATGTGAGCGATGTAGATGTCGAGTTAGTAGTTTTTTCGCTAATAACTTCATTACTTTGGTTAAGTAATTGTACCCGATAAAGTACAGCATCTGCAACTGCTTGCCACTGTAAACTCGGAGTTGTAGTATTAGTGATTTTGTCATTTTCTGGAGCAACTAATAATACTTCTCTAGATGAAAAATCTTCACTTTCGATAACTTTGAAGTTTGCTAATGCGTATGGAGTTGAAGAACCAGAGTTTTGACCTCTTACTCTCCATTGATAATCATTCTTTATTAGTGTTGCATTAAAATTAGTTCCGGTAATAATGGTGTCAATAACAATCTGAGTCGTTTTTTCAAAATCGGGTTGGGCCAATTGTAAATGATATTCGGTGGCTTGATCCACAGTTTCCCAACTAAAGGTAACAGCAGTAGTTTCGACAGTTGCATCTTGAGAAGGAGCAATCAAAACTGTTTTTTGATCAGATAAATCTTCTTCAAATAAAACCTCTTCGCAACTAAAAAGGATACAAAAACAGGCGAATATATAGAGATGTGCTTTTTTCATAGTTATAGCTTAAAATAGTTCATTTTTTCTTTTGCTTTATTGGCACTTCGGTAAGTGTTTTTAGAGCAAGAAGAGTGTTTACTTATTACATCAACGATCGTAATTTGTCTTTTATCATTCTCTCCCCAACAGAAAAATGATAAGTCATAAGCAAAAATAATAGCTTCAGTAAAATCAATAGTTTTGTAAGTTTTTCCGTTTTTTACCAAGGATAATTGATATTGTTTATAAGGAGTGTTACTTAAGAATACGGCTTCTGCAGTTTTTAATTCTGAAATAAGGTTTTTTGATAAAGCCAGAGATAAAGAAGTGACTATGCCAGCTTTCTTTTGTGCTTGTATGTATGAAAGCGTTTGGCTATTGTATATTTCTTCTAATTCTGAAGCCAAGGTGATATGATCTAATATATCTAAAGTAATAAAGTGAGGCTTGTTATCTAAAGAATCGACATACTTTAACCCTAATGTGTTTTCTTTGTTGGTCTTAAGGTAGGAGTTAAAGGTATTTTGCGTAAACGTCATTGATGTGATATTTACTCGAATGTTTTTTTTGTATTCGGGAATAGCTGATGCCCTAAATTCTGAATTGCGTATCCCATCTTTTTGTGTCCCTATTACGCCAAGTGCAATCGGATTTTTAGAGCCAGTGTGCATTACGGCTTTATCAATCTTTATAGTGTGACACCCCGTACAGATACTACACATTAAAAGTATAGTAATTACAAAATTATAGGTTCGATATTTTATCATGTTTGTATTCATCTTCATGTATGCTATTAATTTAGGCGTTGAAGCAATATTCTGCATTGCAGATATGTAGCTCTGGTTCTAAAGTTTTTCTTTTTTTCAAAATGTACTTTGGTGAGGTTACCAAAGCTATACTGTTGTTCTAATGTATATAATGCGGTGAGCAACCCTTTATAATCTCCTTGTAAAACAAAATCATAGGTCGTGGTACTTTCTTTTGTGACTTCGTTAAGGTAAGAATGTGGTTCTTCAAAATTGATAATTTTTATTTGCAAAGTATCTGATAAAGTATGTAATGTCTTTAATAGATTATGCTGTAAAGAACTACCCTCTACATTGTTTTTTGCAAGTATAGTGTTTAATTGCTGTTCTTTTTTGGTTAATGTAGCAAGCTGTAAAGGTGCAGAAAGGTATTTTTCTTTTTCAGCCTCAAGTTGATTAACCTGATCACAGATCGCAAATGTTTTAGAAAAACCAAAAAGATAGGCTATGTATAATAAACACAATAAACCTACGACAAGTATGATATTTTTAGTTCGTTGTTCCATCTGATTTGATTGTTAATGTTAATTCAAAGTCGGATGTGTTTTTTTTATCCAATCCATACTGCACAATAGTCACTTTATCTATAAATGATAAACTTTCTATGGTCCTAAGCCATATTGTGAAATCTTCTTTGTCAATCGATTTACCGGTAATAGAGATCAAATCCTTTTGTAGATCAATAAACTTACCTTTACGCACAGGTTTTGCCAAGGGTTGATAATCGATCGAATTTAATATTATCGAAGTAGGTAATAGGTTTACTATGCGATCGATATATAATGAACTTCTAGAAAATCCGGTGGTTAAGATACTTTGCACGAGAGCTTCTTTGGTGCTTACGTCTAATTGTTTTTTGGTAATTTGTTCTTTTTGTGTGGTGTAGATCTGTAATTCTTCTTGCAACCCTTGCCATTTTTTATAATTGCTATTGAATACAAAAAAGTTAATCAGAAGTGCAATTAAAATAATACCAATACCAATTTGTAAAGCGTTTTTAAAAAAACGAGTTTCTTTATATTGTTGTGCTAATACATCATTTAAAACATCAATATTTCCTGATATATCTTCAGAATTAGAAAAAGTATCTAGAGCAACAGCAAGCGGTAAAGTATGGGTTGAAGGAAAAGTTAAACCCTCGATGTCATATTCTTCTTTAGATTCGTCTACCTTACTTATAATATTACTTATGTGATTATCCTGAAAATATATTTCTTCGGTATAAGTAATTAATTTTTCTCCGTCTGCATATGATGCTAAAGAAATACCTTTTAATGCTCCTAAACTAACAGAGGTAATGTTTATCTTTTCTTTTTTTAAACTATCGAGTATTTCTTGAATATGTTCTTTTCTACATACCGCAATAAATGATTTTTCTGTAGAGCGAAGGATTTGATAATAAAAATCGTTGAGATTTAAATTAGGATAAGCTTCAGAAACAATTTCTGCTTCTGTTCCGGTATGATCAACTTCTTTTGCAAGTACTTGATGATCTGTAACAACTAAATTAACAGGTTTTTGAGTGGTACCATAGTTAGGAAGCTCCTTAATATTTTTGGTAGTAAAAACCTGATTAATGTCGAGTTCTTCTCTTTTTTGTAGAAGATCAAGCCCAATGTATATTGGATTGCCTTCGTGATCAGAATACTCTAATGCTAGAATGGCTTTCTTTAAAGGGATATGTGATGTTATACTTGCCATTAATAAAACACTGTTGGTTTAATGATAACATTTAGCTTTTTCTTACTGTCTTCTCTTACTCTTTTACTAAATAACCATTTTATAATCGGTATACGGGATAAAAATGGTACTCCAGATCCAGAATCGTTTTTGACTTTTTGCTCAATTCCTCCTAAAATAGCAACATCATTAGCTCGCATTCTCATGATTGAAGAGAACCTGCGACTATTAATGTCTGGTGGTGCGTTTTCTGCAATTCGTTCTCCGCTAAAACTAGATTGAACCACTTGTATATCAAGAGTGATTTGTCCATCACCAGATACAAAAGGTTTAAACTCTAGTGCGAGTTCTGCATCGATAGGTTGATAGTTTACCACTTCTGAAGTTTGTGGGATTTGCGAACCAAAGAAACTTTGATTGGTTACAGCATAATACGTTGTTTGACCACTAGATAAATAGGCTTTATGACCATTAAGGGTACTTAGTTTAGGAGTAGATAATATTTTTACATTACCATTGGTTTCCATGGCTTTAATGTCCATATAAAAATTAGGGACAACGTTTCCTAAATTTAAAGAACCAAATCCATCAAACCCGCCAATTACACGGTTAATTGTTGACGCTCCTAATTTAATACCTGCGCTAGGAAACACAGCTCCTTCGGTTGTGACCGGTTCTTTACCAATACCAAATTCTACACCAGCCTCTACCGTTGCAGTACGGTTAACTTCAAGAATCATGACTTCAATCAAAATCAAAGGAACAGGTTTGTCAATGTACTTAATAAATTCCTTAAATTTTTCGACTCTTGTTCCTGGTCCGCTAACAACAAAACTATTTAATTCTGTATCTATTTTGATATCCAAACCTTGGGTTGCCGAAGCGGGAAATATGTCTGAAATTGATTTGGTTTGCGTATTACCAGAAGTAGAGGTATTATTTCTAAACGAGGAATTTCCTTGGTTTCTATTATTGAAGCCATTTTGATTAGTTCTTTGTGTATTGTTTCCAGAGAAAAAGCTAGTTCCTCCAGTTACAAAATTCGAATTGTTAAATCCACCTCCAGATCCAGACGGGTTTGCATCTCCTAGCAAAGCAATAGAACGATGCATCATTTGTACTAATTCGATTTTTTTTAATGCTAGTTGATCTTCAGTACCAAAATAGTATACGTTACCTTCTCTTTTAAAAGTAAAAGCTTTGGATACAGGTGTTTGGTTATTTTGATTGTTTTGTTGGTTATTGGCATAACTAGTACTAGGTGAATTTTGACTAGATGGGCTAGTGGCATTCGAATTTGCAGAGCTTTCGAATATTTTAATCAATAGATTGTCAAAAGATATAGACTCGGTTTTTACATTTACTTTTCCAGCATTTTCAAGAGGAGAAGCGGTAAAGATATTTAGTTTAAGATCCTCTGCGAGTGTATATATTACATCAGCAACCGGGGTGTCCTTTAGATCAACAGAAACTGTTCTCGCTAACGTATCGATTACGTGGTATGTGAAATTTGAACGCCTAGAACGGTAGTTGTTTGTTCCGTTTCCAGCATTTCCTGATTGAGGAAATGAAGAGAATTCATAAAACCCATCTTTGGTTTTATTGAAATCGAGATCATTAGCCTCGGCCAGTTTTTTCATAGCAATGTCAAAAGGAACATTACTGATATATAAATTCAAGTTTTTAGAACCTAATTCTGGGGTGAATAATAAATTCTTACTAGAAGTTTCTGTAATTTTTCTAAATACCTTTGGCAAAGGGTCGTTATTAAGATCTGTGGTAAGCGTTGCATTGAGCGCGTCATATTGCACCGAAATTTCTTTCTCTATTGGTGCAGTTACCGGAGGGGTATATGGCTTTATTGATAAGATATTACCTGTAAATGAAATATCTAATTGATATTCTTTAACCAAAAAAATCAATAAATCCTGTACACTAACATCATTAAAACCATTAACAATAGTGGTGTTGTTTAATGCCTCAGAGAGGTTGATGTTAATTTTGTGAACCTGAGAAACAGCTCGTAAAAAATTAAGCAATGACGTATTAGAGATATTAACATTGACTTTTTCTGATAAGCCAGGAATATCCATGGTAAGTAACTGTAGTTTATTCTCTATAACAGAAACTCTGGTATTATCCTGTGCTTGATTTTGCAGATTGTCTTGTGCAAAAACTTGTATTCCAAAGACAAGTGCAAATATTAGTATCGTTCTTTTCATTTGTTTTTTATTTTCCAATTTTTGATTGGAATGATCACTTTTCGAATCTTAAATAGTATTATTTTTGTTTAATTGTCTGATAATAATGAGTATACTTCGTCTACCGAAGTTTCTCCATTTTTAACCATTCGTAAAGCGTTTGTTTTTAACGTATTTATCTTTTTTTCTTCTATATAATCATCGATCTGTAATTCGTTATGGCGAATTGCTGTTTCGAGTTCTTTTGTAATTGGTAAAATTTCGTAAATGGCTTTTCGACCTATATATCCTGTATGATAACATTGATTACATCCTGTAGCGATATAATGTGTCTCTATTTCTTCTGGAATATCAAACTCCTGAGGAAAATCTTTGGTCTCGGTTTTCTTCTGTGTTTTACAGTGCGAACAAAGTTTTCGAACCAAACGTTGTGCAATACTCATTGTGATGGTGTTCGCTATTAAGAAAGCAGGAACTTTCATGTCAATTAACCTAGAGATTGTCGCCCAAGCAGAATTGGTATGTATTGTTGATAATACCAAGTGACCCGTTAATGCCGCTTTAATGGCCATAGCTGCCGTTCTATCATCTCTAATTTCACCAACCATTATGATATCTGGATCTTGTCTTAAAAATGCCCGAAGTGCTGCCGGAAAATCAAATTCAATATCTTCTCTAAGTTGCACCTGATTAATTCCTTGTAAGGTATATTCGATAGGGTCTTCTATAGTAAGAATATTGGTTGTTTCTTTATTTAACTCTTTTAAGGTTGCATAAAGTGTAGTGGTCTTACCAGAACCGGTAGGCCCAGATATAAGTATGATTCCTTGAGGTTTTTTTATGGCTTCTCGATATACTGATATTTCTTCATCAGTAAACCCCAAGTCATTTAAGGATACTTCTTGTGTATTTCGGTTAAGTAGTCTTAGTACAATTTTTTCGCCATATAATGTAGGCATAGTCGATACTCGAATATCAAATTCATCAGCACCTTCTTTAAAAGTAATTCGACCATCTTGTGCTAATCTTTTTTGAGAGATATCCAGCCCAGATTGTATTTTAATCTGGTTGACTAATTGAGGATATTCAGTGCTAGAAATGGTATATTGTTCTTTTAGTTTTCCGTCAAGCCTGAAACGTACTCTACAGACTTTATCATAAGGTTCCATATGTATATCACTACTTCCAAAGTCTTTTGCAGTAGAGATTAACTTTTGTAAAAAATGATCTTCATATTGTAATTTTTCGCTAGAAGAAGTGGTAGTTTTTCTATAATTAAAAGTTAGATAGGATTGTATGTTCTCTACTGTTTCAGGAATCAAAATAATTTTTGTTCCCAAAATAACAGTCAATTCTTTTTGTAGATTGACCAGGTCAGTACTGTCAGTTTTAAGGTGAAGTTCATTTTCTTCTTTTGAAATTGGAATAACTCTATAATGAAACGCTTGATTAGAAGTAATCAACTGCTTAACACTTATTGGGATCTCATATGTTTTTAAATCGCTCATATTAAGTATAAAGTTAAAGAGTTGGTTATCCAGTTAGTAATAAGTAATACCCCAAAAAACATTGACATATACCCCGCAAGAGGAACCGTACTTTTCTTAATCACAAGTGATAGAAGTAGCGAAAATAACAAAGAGAACACTAATAAAATAGTAAATGTAATTGTAGGAAACCCAATTGCAATACCAATAAAGAATAAAAGGTCGCCTAGCCCAAAAGCTTCTTTAAAAAAAGAACGCTTTAGGATTAATCTTGCATAAAGAAAACTAATAGATAGGCAAATAAGAACTATGCCTAAATTGATTCCAACGGCATAAATAAAGTGTATTGGCATAACACTTTTGTAGTGCAAAATACCCAATAACCCTATAAGGATAAGAAAAACAAACCCATAGACCTCACGGTCTTTAACATCTTGATAGGTGATTGTACCTAAAACGAGTATAAGAAGTATTTTAATAGTAAGCATTAGTCTGCTATAATTTGTTTTGGACTACCGTCCTCATTAATTTCCCAAACATTAAAAACACCATCACCGTCAAAATCAACAACTGCAGTTGCTCTGGCTTTAAAGTTAGATACGGTAGCTTCTAAAACTTCATAAGCATAATTAGCTGTTCCTCCACTTTTTACAGTTTTTGGAGCTTCATAATTAAGCTCTGTAAAATCCAAAGTATACTTAGAATTAAGATAACGATATTGAGTTTGCATATTACTAATCGTTTTTAATTGTATTTTGGCTTCTTGCGCTTTCGTTTGAGCGATCAATGGCAAAAAATTTGGTAAGGCAATTAATAGTAAAATACCTATAATTGCTAATACCAAAAGCATTTCCTGAAGGTTAAATGCTTTTACTTTTTTTAATAACGATATTTTCATAAGTCTCTTATAATCAAAATGGTGGCAAAAATAAGGTTTTTCCGTAAATATTAAGTTATAATTACATGATTCAACAGCTTAAATAAATAACAACGATATACTTTTTGATATTATTTAAAACTTAATGTAATCTAGATTATTTCTGTAATAATTTAGATTATGTAAATATTATGCAATGATACGACAACAGGGTTTCATTTTCCGGGACTCTTTATTTTTTTTAAAATTATGTTTGGTTAACTGTTCTTTTTTTATAAAAAAACCATTCCTTATATTAAGTATGTTCGTTTTTTAGGTTTTTGTTACCAATAAAATGATACTGATTTCATAAATGTGTATTTGTATAGACTGTCTGTTTTGTGTTGAATTAAACTTTTTATTCGATTATTTGTAAAAGAGTTTTATTTCTTAAGGACTGATTAGTATGAATTAACTTGTTTTTATCTAGTTCATTATCAACAACTTGAAAGTGAATTTGTGTTTTGGCACGGCAATTGTTTATACAATGTAAAATAAAGTATTAATAATTTAAAACCATAAACTATGAAAACATCATACACATTTACGTTAAGATTAGATTTTAAACATTTAATAAGTTTTTTAAGAGAATTACCTGCTTCATCTCGTTATGCAATACATAGGTAAGCTATGAGAAAGTCTCATGAATTAACATCTAAATTCGGATGTTTGGATAAGAAGTGAAAAAGCGAGGTAGTTAAGATCTCGCTTTTTGCTTTTATATGTATTTGTTATTAAATATCCTAAAGAGATACACCAACTAAGACTCCAATACCTATGCCGCCTATAGCTATAAGAAGTTTATCAAAAATGCTTTTTGTCTTTTGTCTACGCACATTTTTTTCTACAATATCAAGGCTATTGGTAGCTTTTTCTAAACTATTTATAGTGTAATCCAAAGCTTTTTGTGTGTTTGTTAAAGTAGCCTGAGTTCTTTCATAAATAGCTTTATCTAGAGCGTCATTTTCATCAAAGTTTACTTTTAACTTGCTTTCTAGATCAATATTACGTTTTAATGTTGTTGTATAATTTTTTAAAAGTGCGTTAGTCATGTCATTTTGATTACCAACATTCTCATAAAAATTTTTTAAAGCTAAAAAAGAAGTTTTGTTAACCAGATAAATATCTGGAGTTTTAAAAGTATATAAACTGTCTTTTTTTACCAATAAAGGTGGGCCTTGACGATTCGCATACGATGCAGGTATTTCAATAATTTTTAAAGAATCGAGTTCCTGACCATAAGAAGTGGAAATAATAATGGAGCAAAATAGAGATAAGAGTAAGGTTTTCATAATGTGTGAATTACAGATTGAATGTGTTGTGCTATGATTAAATTATAGGTAAGTGTTTATTTCTCGATACCAAAAAGCTTATCGAGTAAGACCTTATGTTCGGTAAGTTTTTTATTGTTTTTTGATATCGTATCTTTAATAGCTTCTAACTCATTCCAGTCTCGTGCATTTTTCTTTTTGAAATCAAATAATAACGAATCACGTTGTCTTGTAACAATATCTTTTTGTAATTGAAGTTTTTTGAGTGCTTTGACAGAGTTTTGAAGATTTGATTTTGTAACAGTAAGAGTGTCTCTAGAAACTTTTAATTCTTGTCTAGCATTATCCAATTCTGATTTAATGATTTTCCAATTAGAACCTGAATTAAAAATCATATAACCAATGACTATCAGGAACAAAAGAGCGACTATTTGTAAAATAGTATTTGCATTAATATTTTTCATGAATTTTTGTGTTTATGGAATTTCCTTTATTAATAAAGCTGGCTTTCCTAGTAAAAATAAGTATTTTTTTCTCACTTGCACGGGGAGAATCCCTCAAAATCAGGCGTAGCTTTTCTTTTTTGTGATAAAAGAAGCTTGTTTTTTAGGTTTTATATAGAGACTTGTATGGTTCGCTTTTCTATGAAGTTGGATATGCTGACCTATACTATAAATGTGAATTTTATAATACTCTTTATGCTAATATTGCTAAACTTTTTATAAGAATTTTTGTTGTATTTCTTTGTTGGTATATTTAATTGTACATTAGTCCCATACCTCAATACCTATTTGTTATGTCGGATTTTTGGCTTTATATAAAGCTTGGCTTTAGTCACGTTTTGGATTGGAATGCATATGATCATGTATTGTTTTTGATTGTATTGGCGATAGGATACACTTTTGATAACTGGAAAAGATTACTATTACTGGTTACTTTGTTTACTGTTGGTCATACGTTGTCATTATTTTTGGCGGCTTACAATGTTATTTCTGTAAATTCAAAATTGGTTGAATTTTTGATTCCAGTAACTATTCTGGTAACCGCATTGTTTAATGTGTTTACAGCCAAGAATGCGTTCAAAAATGGAAAAATGGGAGTGCAGTATATAGTAACTGTATTTTTTGGACTCATACATGGTTTGGGGTTTTCTATATATTTTAAGCATGTTAGTGGAGGAACAAAGATTTTACCTCTATTAGAGTTTGCTTTAGGAATCGAATTTGCACAAATTATTATTGTTTTTATCATACTTATGATAAGTTTTATAGCGCAAACATTTTTTAGGTTTTCAAAACGCGATTGGATCATGGTTATTTCTTCTATTGTCGTGGGAATTGTTATTCCTATGTTGATTGCTAATAAAATTTGGTGAATAAGTGAAAATTAAGGTTGTATTTGCCACATCGGAATAATATATTCGTATTTTGATTGTTATCAATTTATTGTTATTTCTACCCTATGTCCAAAAAAAAACAACTTAAGTATGATAAAGCCTATCTAAGAATAGCGAGAGAGTGGGGAAAACTATCTCATTGTCATAGAAAAAAAGTTGGTGCGGTTATTGTAAAAGATAGAATGATTATTTCTGACGGATTTAATGGAACACCAACCGGTTTTGAAAACCCTTGTGAAGATGAAGAGGGATATACAAAATGGTATGTGTTGCATGCAGAAGCTAATGCTATCTCCAAAGTGGCGTCATCAACGCAATCGTGTAAAGGTGCAACTTTGTATATCACATTGTCGCCTTGTAAAGAATGTAGTAAATTGATTCATCAGGCAGGAATAAAACGTATAGTATACCAAACGGGATATAAAGATAGTTCTGGTTTGGATTTTTTAATTAAAGCGGGAGTACAAATAGAACAGATTTCGGACTTAGAAGAGTAAATGGGATATTCAAAAAAATATGTGCCTTTATTTATTGGATTGGCTTTAGGAGCTGGGGTGTTTTTGGGCAGTAAACTTGACTTTAGTGATCCTTCGGCAAAATTGTTTTCATATAATCCTAAAAAAGAAAAGCTTAACAGATTAATCGATTATATCGATTATGAATATGTCGATGATATTAACACCGATAGCATTGTTGAGGTTACTGTAAATAGAATACTAGAAAACCTAGATCCACATTCAATTTATATATCGCCAGAAGAGTTAAAAGGTGTTACCGAAAGTATGCAAGGTGATTTTATAGGTATAGGAGTTAGTTATTATTCGTTTAGAGATACCATATCTGTAATTAATACCATAAAAGGAGGGCCTAGTGAGAAATCTGGAATTAAAGCTGGCGATAGGATTCTTATGGCGGATAATGACACGTTATATGGAGAAAAACTTATACGAGAAAATTTAGCCAGTAAACTTAAAGGAGAGATAAATAGTAAGGTAAAGCTTAAGGTTTATAGAAAGGGTGAAGGCGTTTTTGATGTTATGGTAAAAAGAGGTAGGGTGCCTTTAGAGAGTGTTGACGCTGCCTATATGCTAACCGACGAATTGGGGTACATTAAAGTAAATCGATTTGCAGAGACCACCTATAAGGAGTTTCGAGCTGCAATGGATAATTTGCTCGATAAAAATGTCAAAAGCTTAGTAATTGATTTGCGTGATAATGGAGGTGGGTTCATAGCACCTGCACTAAAAATGGCAGATGAATTTTTAAAAGATGACTTGCTTATTATGTTTACCAAAAATAAGAATGGAGCCATAGAAAATAATTACGCTACGAATAGAGGAAGTTTTGAAAAAGGTAAGGTGTATGTGTTACTTAATGAAAACTCGGCTTCGGCTAGCGAGATTTTTGCAGGGGCAATTCAAGATAATGATAGAGGGATTATTGTTGGTAGGAGATCTTACGGAAAAGGACTGGTGCAAAGAGAGATGGCGTTAGGAGATGGTAGTGCTATACGACTAACCATTTCGAGATACTATACACCAACAGGACGTTCAATACAAAAACCGTATGAAAACGGAAACAAAGAATATTTTAATGAGTATCTAGAAAGGTATAAAAATGGAGAGTTACAAAGCGCAGATAGCATTCAAGTTGCAGATTCATTAAAGTTTAGAACTCCAGGTGGAAAAATTGTTTATGGGGGTGGAGGAATTATACCAGATATTTTTGTGAGCAAGGATACAACGAGGGTTGGAGAGACGCTGGGGTATATGCTGCGATCTGGAAGAATGGGAGGATTTGTTTTTGAAGCTTTAGATAAAAATAGAACTTATTATAATAGTTTGTCAGAAAATGAGTTTAAAGAAAAGGTAGTTATTGATGATGCCTTTGCAGAAGATTTTTTAAAGTACTCTAGAAGTAGAGGAATTGAAATTGAATTAAAGAATTATAAAGAACAATTAAAGAAATATTTAAAATCTATAATGGCTCAGCAATTATTTGGGACAGCTGCGTTCGAAAAGATTATTAATAAAGACGATGCAATGATTAATAAAGTGATTTCACTCAACAAAGAAGAATAATTTTACCCCTAATAAACATGTCAGTATTTGAAGAATACCTAATAGCTATAGCAATTTGCTCACCACTTTTTTTCTTTATCATAGCGGTTGCTTTTAGATTATTGGATAATAGTGCCTCTATTTTTCTGAAGCATGATATTTTGGTTGATACTTCTTACGTTTCAGGAGAAATAATTCGTGAGCATATGTTGAATTCTAAAGATGTGAAATTAAAAAGAACCTTGAGTCGTGCACTTTTATTTAGGCGTCTACATAATTTTTTTATGATTTTAATGGTTATTTCAATCCCACCCGTAATTATTGCTTGCTTTTTTGTTTTCTAAAAAAAAGTATAAAGTACCATTCCAAATTGTAAAGCTTATTTTTTTCGACTTCTTTTTCTTTGTTCTTGAATGCGTCTTGAAGCAATTAGAATTAATAGTAGCACAATTACACAGGCAGATGCCACGATACTAATAAGAGCAGTCTTACTGTCACCTACAAATAGGTTGTTAAGGTCTAAATGTGTGCTATTGTATATAATTAAACCAGTTGCAATAAGAATTAATAAGTAGATAAAATATTTCAAAATAATAATATGTTAGTAGTTGTTAAAAAAGCCCTTTGATATTGGTTGCAAATAACTTGACAGCAATTGCGAGTAAAATAACCCCAAAAATCTTTCGAATTACATTGATTCCTTGATGGCCTAATACTTTTTCTATTCTACGAGAAGACTTAAGTACTATATAGACAAAGATAAGATTAATTATGATTGCAATTACAATATTAATGGTGTGGTACTCTGCTCTAAGAGATAGTATAGATGTCATTGTACCGGCGCCAGCAATCAGAGGAAATGCTAAGGGAACAACTGCTGCAGTTTCTGGAGCCTCGTCTTTGTATAGTTGAATCCCAAGGATCATTTCTAAGGCTATAAAAAATATAATAAAAGCACCAGCAACAGCAAAAGAGTTAACGTCAATCCCGATAAGATTAAGAATCTCTTTTCCGACAAAAAGAAAAAGTATCATTAAAATAGCAGCTACGATAGAGGCCTTTTCACTTTGGATATGCCCTACTTTTTTACGAAGATCTATAATTATAGGAATACTTCCTATAATGTCAATTACCGCAAATAATATCATACTAGCGGTTAGGATTTCTTTTATATCAAAATGCATAATGATAGTGATTTTAAAAATTAACGCAAATGTAAATAGACTCTTTGAAGTAAAGGTATTATAAAAAGGTAAATAAATTGTAAAAATTATTGAGCTAAGAAGTATCTTTGCTTCATGTTTCAATTAGGAAAAACTATTATATCAGAGGATATTATCGAGAAGGAATTTTTATGTAACCTCTCGGCATGCAAAGGAGCTTGTTGTATCGACGGAGAAGCAGGAGCTCCATTAGAAGAGTCTGAAACTCATAAGCTTAAGGAAATTTACCCTGTTGTTAAAACGTATTTGAGAAAAGAAGGGATTAATGCAATTGAAAATCAAGGAACTCATGTAGAAACTCCAAATGGAGAGTTAGAAACTCCACTTATTGACGGTGCAGATTGTGCTTATGTGATTTTTGATGAAAAAGGAACGGCTATGTGTGCTATAGAAGAGGCATACAATCAAGGAGAAGTAGATTGGAAAAAACCAGTTTCTTGTCATTTATATCCAGTTAGAGTACAGGATTATACCGAATTCTCAGCAGTGAATTATCATCAATGGGAGATTTGTGATGATGCATGTTCTCTAGGAAAAGAACTACAGGTGCCAGTTTATAAATTTGTTAAAGAGGCCTTGGTTCGGAAATTTGGAGAGGATTGGTATTTAGAGTTAGAAAAAGTAGCAGAGAATTATAAATAATTTACATTATAACGACTAAGGTAAGAAACCATTCCGATAGAAATTATTAGGGTGGTTTTTTGTTTCTAGTGGGTATATAAATTTAAGCTAGAATTTTTTGTCTTGGCTAAGAGAAAGAATTCGTACAATTTTGAAGGTTTATATGCCGATTTGGTTCTTTTTTGGAAAGTAATTCCTGTGAAAATCAATTTTTTTTACCTTAAAAATAGAGGTTTTCAACATTACGGTTTTACCGTAAAATGAGCTTTTTTTAACATTTGATTTTTTGACCTATAAAACCGGGTTAACAAGTGAAAAATAGCAGCTTAACAGAGATCGTGTTTATAAAATTATAGTTTATGTGTTTGGTTCTAATTTGTTGATTTTAAATAGATTGAATATGTTTTTGTAAAACGCTGTTTTTACAAAAAAAAAACTCCGTGTTGAAAACTTTGTTGAAAACGTTTGTCAACTTTTGGTAAGACTTTTAACCTAATTTTTGATCTTTGTATAACTCTTAGAATAGAGGGGGATTCTAAAAAAAACTGCTAAAAAATAAATAATGAGTATTGTAGAACCAATTTTGCAAGAAAACAAAGATAGATTTGTAATTTTTCCAATTCAACATCATGATATTTGGGAGTGGTACAAAAAATCAGAAGCTAGTTTTTGGACTGCAGAAGAAATTGACTTGCATCAAGATATTACAGATTGGAATACAAAGCTTACAGGTGATGAAAAATATTTCATCAAACATATCTTAGCATTTTTTGCAGCATCTGATGGAATAGTAAATGAAAATCTTGCAGAAAACTTTGTTAACGAAGTACAATATAGTGAAGCAAAATTTTTCTATGGTTTTCAGATTATGATGGAAAATATCCATTCTGAGACGTACTCATTGCTTATCGACACATATGTAAAAGATGAGAAAGAAAAAGATATGTTATTTAATGCTATAGATAACTTTCCTGCTATTAAGAAAAAAGCTGACTGGGCATTAAAATGGATCGAATCTGATTCGTTTGCAGAGCGTCTTATTGCTTTTGCAGCTGTAGAAGGGATATTCTTTTCAGGAGCATTTTGTTCTATATTTTGGTTGAAAAAAAGAGGGCTAATGCCAGGACTTACTTTTTCAAACGAACTAATATCTAGAGATGAAGGTGTGCACTGTGATTTTGCAGTTCATTTACATAACAAACATTTGGTAAATAAAGTGGCAAAAGAAAGAATTCGCGAGATAATTGTGGATGCTTTAAATATAGAAAGAGAATTTATAACAGAATCACTTCCAGTAAGTTTGATCGGTATGAATTCAAAATTAATGACACAGTATTTAGAATTTGTTACCGATAGACTGCTGTCAGAGTTAGAATGTGAAAAAGAGTATGGAACAGCCAATCCATTTGATTTTATGGATATGATTTCTTTGCAAGGAAAAACGAACTTTTTTGAAAAAAGAGTTTCTGAGTATCAAAAGGCTGGAGTACTTAATAAGGATACCGACGAAAATAAAATAAGTTTTGATGCAGATTTTTAGATGCCGATAATTTCCAAAAAGGTGTAGGAGGACATTTAAGGGTAAATGTTTGTCTACATACATCTAAAAAGGCAATTGAAATAACGATATATTCATTCTGAGCTAATCAAAAGCAATTCTTCTGTTTAATCAGATTAGCTCAGTTTGATACAGCATTAAGAGCATTACAAACAGAAAAAAGGGGACGAAAGTCATATTTAACCGTATAGAACCGACAAGATCACTTTATTTTTAAAATAAGGTGACCTTAAATAAGTAACTGTCTTTATTTGAAAGAGAGTACTTTTTTGACTTTTAAGATTAAATAAACAACACGAATTAACATTATTTTCTTCAGAAGAAGAAAAATTAAAACCACAAAGAGCGTATGTATGTAGTAAAAAGAGATGGGCGAAAAGAACCAATCATGTTCGATAAGATTACCGCAAGGGTAAGAAAACTTTGTTATGGACTTAACCCTCTGGTTGATCCTGTAAAAGTAGCAATGAGAGTTATAGAAGGACTATATGATGGGGTAACTACTAGTGAATTGGATAATCTTGCAGCAGAAATTGCAGCAACCATGACTATAACGCACCCAGATTATGCAAAACTTGCAGCACGTATCTCTGTTTCAAATTTACATAAGAATACAAAGAAAACATTTTCTGAAGTGGTTACAGATCTTTATGAATATGTAAATCCTAGAACAGGAAAAAAAGCACCTTTAATAGCAGATGATGTTTATGAGGTGATTACTGCTAACAAAGAAAAATTAGATTCAACTATCATATATAACCGTGATTTTGGTTATGATTATTTTGGTTTTAAAACATTAGAGCGCTCTTATTTGTTAAAAATCAATGGAAAGATAGCAGAACGTCCTCAACATATGCTTATGAGAGTTTCTATAGGAATCCATCTTAATGATTTGGATGCAGCTATAGAGACTTATGAGTTAATGTCAAAAAAATACTTTACTCACGCAACACCAACTTTATTTAACTCTGGTACACCAAAACCTCAAATGTCATCATGCTTTCTTTTAACAATGAAAGATGATAGTATTGACGGAATCTATGATACGTTAAAACAAACAGCAAAGATTTCTCAATCAGCAGGAGGAATAGGGTTATCTATTCATAATGTGCGTGCCACTGGGTCGTATATAGCAGGAACAAACGGTACTTCTAACGGAATTGTACCAATGCTTAGAGTATACAACGATACGGCACGTTATGTAGATCAAGGAGGAGGAAAACGTAAAGGATCTTTTGCAATTTATGTTGAGCCATGGCATGCTGATATTTTTGATTTCCTAGATCTTAAAAAGAATCATGGTAAAGAAGAAATGCGTGCACGTGATTTGTTTTATGCAATGTGGGTGCCAGACTTGTTTATGAAACGAGTACAGGATGATGCAGAATGGACTTTAATGTGTCCAAATGAATGTCCTGGATTATTTGATATACATAGTGATGAGTTTGAAGAGGCATATCTTCGTTTTGAAGCAGAAGGAAAAGGTAGAAGAACTATAAAAGCAAGAGAACTTTGGGAAAAAATTCTTGAATCTCAAATAGAAACGGGTACACCATATATGTTGTACAAAGATGCTGCTAATCGTAAGTCGAATCAGCAAAATCTTGGAACAATACGATCTTCTAACTTATGTACAGAGATACTAGAGTATACTAGCCCAGATGAGGTTGCAGTATGTAATCTAGCTTCGATTGCATTACCAATGTTTGTAAAAAATGGAGAATTTGATCACAAAGAGTTGTTTAAAATTACGAAACGAGTAACTAAGAACTTAAATAGAGTTATTGATCGTAACTATTATCCTGTAAAAGAAGCCGAAAATTCAAATGTTCGTCACAGACCAATTGGACTAGGAGTACAGGGATTAGCAGATGCTTTTATTCAATTACGCTTACCGTTTACAAGTGATGAAGCAAAGAAATTAAATCAAGAGATTTTTGAGACATTATATTTTGCTGCAGTAACGGCATCTATGGAGGAAGCCAAAAACGATGGACCTTACCAAAGTTATGATGGATCACCTATATCTAAAGGAGAATTTCAATATAATCTTTGGGGAATCAAAGATGAAGAATTAAGTGGTCGATGGGATTGGGAAAAATTGCGTAAACAAGTTCTTAAGAATGGAGTGAGAAACTCATTGTTAGTAGCGCCAATGCCAACAGCATCTACTTCTCAGATATTAGGAAATAATGAAGCTTTTGAGCCTTATACAAGTAATATTTATACTAGACGAGTATTGTCAGGAGAATTTATTGTGGTTAATAAGCACTTACTAGAAGATTTAGTAAAACTTGGTTTATGGACAGATGAACTAAAAGATGCTATTATGCGTGCTAATGGATCGATACAAAATATTGATATCATTCCACAAGATTTGAAAGAACTGTATAAAACTGTTTGGGAGATGAGTATGAAAGATATTATCGATATGTCTCGTCATAGAGGGTATTTTATTGACCAATCACAGTCTCTTAACCTGTTTATGGAAGGAGCAACGATGGCCAAGCTAACTTCAATGCATTTTTATGCTTGGAAGAGTGGTTTAAAAACAGGGATGTATTACTTAAGAACAAAATCTGCAGTTGATGCGATTAAGTTTACTTTGAAAACAGAAAAGAAAGAAATACCGCAACCAGAAAAAGTAGCTGTTGCTGCAGCTCAGGTAATGGAAGCGCAAGCAACTCCTAACCCGGAGCCTCAAAAAGAAGTGGTTGCGTCAGAAAGTACAGCACTTACTCCTGAAGAACTTCGTGCAATTATTGCACAGTCAAAAGAAGCAGAAGGAGATGATTGTTTAATGTGTGGGTCTTAAAGACCCGATTTATATAGGGTAAAAAGGGAAGTTTTCTTAACAGATGCTTCCCTTTTTTATTACTTTTGAGCGAGCTCTCATTAAAAATTGAGATAAGAGGAATTATACTGTATTACTTGAGTTTGTTTTCTACAATACTGCTACAGCCTCTTTCATAAATAGGAATTACAGATATTATGATGAATTGGGAACAACTCTTGTCGTTAAAAAGGCAAGGGGATAAGAATAAAAGATTGCGAAAAGAGCAAGATGAAACACGTTTAGGTTTTGAAGTTGATTATGATCGTATTATTTTTTCGTCTGCATTTAGAAGTCTACAAGATAAAACACAGGTAATTCCTTTGTCAAAAACCAGTTTTGTACATACTCGATTAACACATAGTTTAGAGGTGTCAGTTGTGGGGCGCTCTTTGGGTAGAGTGGTAGGTAAAAAAATACTAGAAAAATACCCTCATCTTTCTACAATTCATGGATATCAATTTAATGATTTTGGTGCAATAGTAGCTGCGGCGGCACTGGCTCATGATATAGGTAATCCACCATTTGGACATTCTGGAGAAAAGGCTATAGGAGAGTATTTTAAAACAGGAACAGGTAAAAGGTATAAGAATCAATTAACGGCAAAACAATATCAGGATTTAACTGATTTTGAGGGTAACGCCAATGGTTTTAAAATCCTTACCGAATCTAGAGAAGGTATAGAAGGAGGGCTTCGTTTATCCTTTGCTACTTTAGGAGCATTTATGAAATACCCTAAAGAGTCACTCCCAAAAAAGCCTACAAAACATATCGCTCATAAAAAATTTGGTTACTTTCAAAATGAAACTTCTTTTTTTAAAGAAGTAGCAGAAGAAGTAGGATTATTAAGGTACAATGTTGCAGGAGAAGCTACCTATAGTCGCCATCCTTTAACTTTCTTAGTAGAAGCAGCAGATGATATTTGCTATACTATTATTGATTTTGAAGATGGTATTAATCTGGGGTTAATCGATGAAGAGTATGCTTTAGAGTATCTGCTTAAGCTGGTAAAAGATACTTTAAATACCTCAAAATATCATCAATTAACAACTACAGCAGACCGATTAAGTTACCTTAGGGCTTTGGCAATAAATACACTTATACAAGAAGCTGCAACAATTTTTATTGAGCATGAAGAGGCTATACTTTCAGGAACTTTTGATACAGCCTTAATTGATAAAAGTAAGTACGAAGCACAGATAGGAGATATTATCAAAATCAGCGTAGATAAAATATATCAGAGTCAAGAAGTTACCGAAAAAGAAATTGCTGGTTATGAAATCTTAGCAACACTTTTGGATAGGTATTGTATCGCCACTGATAATTTTAATCAAGGAATTGACTCGAATTATGATAAACTTATTCTTAGAGCCGAAGGCGGTAATTTTGATTATAAAAATGATGATATGTATACTAGACTCATAAGTATAAGTAATTATGTAGCCAGTCTAACAGATGGTAATGCTTTATTAAAATTTCAAAAGATAAGAGGGTTGCAATTGTAATAAAAAAACCTGTCTAAAAATGGATTTAGACAGGTTGAAAATTAATCTTTTAAAGATTGATGTTTTAGATTTTAGAGAATGTTTCAATATATACAGAGGTTTTTTCCTCACCATTTTCTGTATAAGTTTCTGTAGATTCAAGTTTTAAAGTAGTATCTGTTAATTCTATAATTGTATAATTCTCTTCGTATAACCGATTGTCTTCAGCCGTTTCATCATGAATGTATTCAGTAAGTCGATTATCAGATAACTCCCATACATAATCAACACTTATTGAAGGTGTGCATTTTTGATCAATCATTGTGTATTCTGTGAATTTTAAGAGGTTACTACCATCTTCTTTGATAGAAATATCCATTATATATTGATCACCGCAAGCTTCAATTGTAAAGATGTCTCCGTCTTCATCTTCGCTAATAAGATTCCATTTTCCAACAAGGTTGGCTTCGTTAATTTCTAGGAAATTTGGTCCCGAAGATTCGTCGTCTTTTTTACAAGAAATCGTTGATAGTACTGCGATGAATAGTATAAATAAGCTTAGTTTTTTCATAGAGGTAATTTTATAGGTATAAATTTTTAATTATGTTACCTAATACAATTAAGTGTTATCAGGTAACTTATAGCTTTTTGTATTTATATTTTGGTAAAAGTTTCAATGTAAACTGAGGTTTGTTCTATGCCATTTTGAATGTATGTTTCAGTAGATCTAAGTTTTAATGTTGTACTGGTTAATTCTAAAATAGTAGAAACATCTTCGTCATATCTGTCATCAGAATTTGTTGTGGTATATGTTGTAAATTGATCACCAGATATTTCCCAAACATAATCCCAACTCGTTGAAGCGATGCATTCTTCTCCTTGTTCAGTATATTCTTTGTATTTGGCCAAATTACCTCCGTCACTTTTAAAAGAAAGAGCCATAACATATCTGTCATTGCAAGAAGTAATAGTATAGATATTGCCATCTTTTTCCTCGCTAATAAGATTCCATTCTCCTGTAAAATTAGGTTCGGTATAAGGTGCTGTTGTGTTATCTGTTTCTTCAGAGGGGTCAATATTGTTTAAGTCTTCATTGTTTTCTGAAGTTTCTGTTATGTCAATAGGGTCAGGTTCTCCAATATTAGTATATGTATCGATATAAATAGAGGTTTGTTCTTTACCTTGATTGTCTATATAGGTTTCTGTGGTTTTTAACTTTAGAGTGGTGCTGTTTAATTCTATTACTGTAAAAGTGTCCTCTTCAAATCGAATGTTCCCAAGGGTTTTGTTAGTAACAAATGTCGTGAATATGTTATTCGTAATTTCCCAATTGTAATTAATACTTACTGAAGAAATACATTGCTCACCTTGTTTAATATACGCTATAAAATTAGCCCAGTTACTGTCACTTTGATTGAAAGCCAGGTTCATGATGTGTTTGTCATCACAGGACTCGATTGGTTGCGTTTTTCCATTTTCTTCGGTAGAGACCAATTCCCATTTCCCTTTAAGATTGGTTTCATTAATTTCTATAAAGTTTGATGAATCATCATCTTTTTTGCATGAAGTTGCAAATGCTAATGAAGCGATCAATAGAAACCCACTTATTTTTTTCATTAATTTAATTTTTTACTTTTTTGTATATGTCAGAATTAGACTAAATGTTACCATAGGATTTGTGTTTTTTTTCACATCTATAATATATTTTGAATTTATGACTCTTTTTTTCGTAACAAGCGATAACAAAAATCTGCTTTGCAAGTCGCGGTTTATATAAAAAAAGCGAAGGTATGAGTAAGAAGGATATCAGGAGTCCTGTATTATGATATACTTGAAGATATAGGACTTATTAATATGTAAATAATTTAAAAAAAACGCTGAGAATTACCGAGAAGAGAGTTTCTTTTGAAAACTATTGGTATTAGAGATTTTCTTTAATCACTTTTGAAATCTTAGAAATAGAAATCCCAGAAATTTCATGTAATTCTTCTACTTTGCCATGATCAATAAATTGATCAGGTATACCTAATGGGATAATGCTATTTTTGAAGCCAAACTGATTTGCAAACTCAATCACAGAGTTTCCAAATCCGCCTTTAATGACTCCGTTTTCTACAGTGATAATAGTGGTATATTTATTTAGAACTTTTTTAAGTAAGGTAGAGTCTAATGGCTTTATAAAACCAAAGTGGTAATGCCCAATAGTTTGTTCGATATTACTTAAGGCTTTGGTAACATTATATGCAACAGACCCGGTTGATATCACTGCAATTTTAGAGCCTTCTTGATAACATTTACCTTTTCCAATCTCGAGAGACTGCATTGGCGTTTTCCAATTGGTAATATGTCCTCTTCCTCGTGGGTAACGTATGGCTATTGGGTGTTGTAATCCAAGAGATGCTGTGTATAATAAATTACGTAATTCAATTTCATCTGCTGGCGCGGCAATAATCATGTTAGGAATACAGTTAAGGTAAGCAATATCAAAAACTCCATGGTGTGTTGCACCATCTTCGCCAACGATCCCAGCTCTATCGATACAAAAGATTACAGGTAAATTTTGTAAAGCCACATCATGAATTACTTGGTCATATGCGCGTTGTAAGAAGGTTGAATAAATAGTGCAAAAGGGTATTAGACCTTGTGTGGCCATGCCAGCAGCAAGAGTTACTGCATGTTGCTCGGCAATGCCAACATCGATTGCTCTATCGGGCATTTCTTGCATCATATATTTTAATGAGCTACCTGTAGGCATTGCAGGAGTAATACCTACAATCTTTTTATTGGCTCTTGCTAGCTCTAGAATAGTATAGCCAAATACATCCTGAAATTTAGGAGGCAACCCTGTGTTATTTTTAGGGATTAAATCACCTGTTGAGGCATCAAATTTGCCAGGAGCATGGTATTTTACCTGATTCTCTTCGGCTTGTCTTAATCCTTTACCCTTTGTAGTGATAACATGTAATAGTTTTGGTCCTTTGATTTCTTTCAATTGTTCTAATGTAGATCGTAATGAAGATAAGTCATGACCATCAATGGGACCAAAATAATTAAAATTTAAAGCCTCTATAATATTGTTAGTTCTTGGTTTTACGCCAACTTTTGCTTTAGTAAGATATTCTTTTAGTGCACCAACGCTGGGGTCAATTCCTATCGCGTTATCATTTAGGATAACTAACATGTTTGCATCGGTTACTCCGGCGTGATTTAGACCTTCAAATGCCATACCACTTGCAATAGATGCGTCTCCTATAACCGCTATATGATGTTTATGTGTTTCTCCTTTTAATTTTGAAGCAATAGCCATGCCTAATGTTGCAGATATAGAAGTAGAAGAGTGCCCAACACCAAAAGTATCATATTCGCTCTCGCTGCGTTTGGGGAAACCACTAATGCCATTTAGTTGGCGGTTGGTGTGAAAAATGTCTTTTCGTCCCGTAAGAATTTTATGAGGGTAGGCTTGATGTCCTACGTCCCAAACCAAAAGATCGTTTGGAGTATCAAACATGTAGTGTAAGGCAATAGTTAATTCTATTACTCCAAGACTAGCTCCTAGATGTCCTTCTTTGGTGGCAACAATATCGATCACAAACTCTCTTAGCTCTTTAGCTAATTGAGGCAATTGATCTGTAGATAATTTTCGCAGATCTGAAGGAAATTTGATATGTGATAATAAGGAGTGTTGCATGATGCAAAAGTACTATTTTGGACGGATTATATATGCATCAATTTAGTGTTGCGTTTTTGTGTTATGTAAATGGAGATATTTTGGTTAGTTTTACTTCAAAATTTAAAGCATATGTTAGACCCATTAGATGATTCTTATTTTATGAAAAAAGCGCTTCAGGAGGCAGAATTAGCTTATGAGAAAGACGAAGTTCCTATAGGTGCAGTTATTGTTGTTTCAGATAGAATTATTGCTAGAGCACATAACTTGACTGAGTTACTAAATGATGTAACAGCTCATGCCGAAATGCAGGCCATAACAGCTGCAGCAAATTTTTTAGGAGGAAAGTATCTAAAAGACTGTACTTTGTATGTTACTCTTGAGCCATGCCAAATGTGTGCTGGTGCTTTGTATTGGAGTCAAATAGGGAAAATAGTGTATGGGGCTGTAGATGAGCAAAGAGGATGTGGTGTTATGGGTACAAAATTACACCCTAAGACAAAAGTTGTAGGAGGCGTTCTAGCAGAAGAATGTAGTACTCTTATTACTAAATTTTTTGTTGAAAAACGAAATTTGAACTAGACGAAAATTTATTAAGGGATTCTTTTTTTAGTAAAATGAAATAATGAATGGCGACTCGAGTGAAATAAAAAAGCACCGCAATTGCAGTGCTTTTGAAACTTAGAATATATACCTTATTAGTGGATTATGCGCACATTGGCAGCAGTAAGCCCCTTTCTTCCTTCTTCTTCTTGATACTCTACTTTGTCACCTTCGTTTAATGCTTCGCCATCAATTCCCGAAGCGTGTACAAAAATGTCTTTTCCTGTTTCGTCGTTGGTAATAAATCCGTAACCTTTTGATTCATTAAAAAATTTAACTGTTCCTTCCATTGTAATAAAAAAATAAATATTTGAGTACTAAAGGTAATTTTAAATTTTTGATGAATCATCATTTCTATGTAAATATTTTTTCATTTAAAGGTTATCTTTTTCTTTATTCTTCTCGTAATCCCTCATTTTTCGTAGGTTTTCTTCGGTAAGCATATAGTCTTTTACATCTTTATTTTTCCAACGATGATAAATAAAAAGCGGCATCAAGATAAATGATGCTGTTAATATTCCTATTCCCACAAGTTTATCACCAGTAAGGTGATCCCCAGTGTTCTTGAAATAATACCCAACACATACTAATAAAACAACGATGATAAGTACTATTTTGATGATATATTTCATGATTTATTTTGTTGTTTGTTTTCTCTTAAATCGTTACAGATTTAATCTTAAACTTGGTGTCAATGATTGTTATTATCTAGTAAAATTAATCAACTTTCTTCGATAAGCGGTAAGAAGTTTTGATTTTGAAATGAAACCAAAGTACTTTCCGTCTTTTATCACAGGTAAGTTCCATGCACCAGTATCTTGAAATTTTCGCATGGCAGTTTTTGCGTTATCTTTTTCATAAATGATTGTAGTGGACACAGGAGACATTAGCATTTCGACAGTAGTAGTATGATATAAAGTATTATCAAACATTATATCTCTAATATTGTCGAGAGATACGATTCCTACTAAAGTATAAGAATCATCAATAACTGGGAATAAATTTCTATTAGATTTTGCTACCGCTTCACTTAGTAATTGTTTTAGGGTATCTGTCGGTTTTACAGTAATGAATTTGGTCTCAATACAGTTTTCTATATTCATTAACGTAAGAACTGTTTGATCTTTGTCATGAGTAAGTAGATGTCCTTGTTTGGCTAATTCACGAGTGTAAATATTATGCTCAAGCCTGTTTTTTGAAATGATAAAAGATATCGATGTCGTAATCATTAGCGGAATAAACAGTTCATAACTAGACGTTATTTCGGCAATTAAAAAGATAGAAGTAAGGGGGGCATGAAGTACTCCTGCAATAAGTCCTGCCATTCCTAAGAGGGTGAAATTAGATTCAGATACATGAAATCCAATTCCGAGATTATTGATTACTTTGGCAACAACGTTACCCAGTGCACTACCCATTACCATTGTAGGAATAAAAACTCCACCAGACCCTCCTGCACCAAAAGTTGCAGTCATGGCTATGGCCTTAAAAACTGTTATGCCAACTAATAATGCGATAACTACCCATATATTGGAAGTAATTGCATCAAAAGGAGTTTTTCCTAAAGCTTTTAAGTGATCTCCATCCAATAAATGATTAATAAAGCCAAGTCCTTCACCGTATAATGGCGGTATAAAATATAGCATCACACCAATGGTAAACCCTCCAATTAGTAATTTATATATCCTTTTAGAAAATTGTCCAAAGAACTTAAGAATTACAAAATACATTTTGGTGAAATAAATGGAGGCAAATGCGGTACCGATACCTAAAATTATAAAAAAAGGTATATCATTAATGTTGAATTTTTCAGAAACCTCATACCTAAAAAGAACCTCGTCTCCTAAAAATAAATACGAAGTTATTATGGATGAAACAGAAGCAAGAAGCAATGGCAATAATGAGGCTAATGTGAGATCTAGACTAAAAATTTCTACAGCAAAAACCAAACCCGCTAATGGAGACTTAAATACTGCAGAAATTGCTCCTGCAGCAGCGCATCCTATTAATAAAATGCGTGTTTTGCTATTAACATGAAAAAGTGTGCTTATCGAAGAACTTAGTGCTGATCCTGAGCCTACAGCCGGTCCTAAAAGCCCAACCGAACCTCCAAAACCTACAGTAATGGGTGCTAGTAGTAGAGGGATATATGCCTGTAAGTCTTTTATTATTCCATTTCTTTTTGATAAAGAATATAGGATCATAGGAATTGCTGATTGCGTAGGCTTTTTAAAGATGAATTTAGTACATATGTACACCGCTAAGAGTCCTATGACGGGTAATATAAAATAGAAAGAAGTCTGCCAAGAAATAATATCACTTTTAAGAAACACCTGAATAACGTGGGTGATGTTTTTTAGCAAAACAGATACAATTCCCGCCAAAAAACCAACAAGTATACTAAGAATAAGAACAAAATTCTTGTTAGAAATATGGCGATATCTCCATATCAAAAATCGATGAAGTAGTGTCTTTTTTTTTGGAGACATGTAAATAGGATTAGCAGTCTAAAGTTAACTGTTTTCGATAACTTTTTAATATTTCTAAAAAGTGAAAATAAATTTGGTGTAAAATTTCAATATATGCCTGTAAAAGAAAATAACAACCTTAAAATTGAGAATGACATAAACCTGTAACCATATATAATCTATTCTTGATGATGCGATTGATATAAATGTTAAAATAGATAAATAACTACTTTTTTAATCTTGTTTTCTTTAGAGTCTAAGATTACTGCTTTACTAAATACATATTTTTATTCTGAAGATACTTCAGGTTTTAATATAATAATAAAATAATGCCCCACTAATTGTGGGGCTTATATGTTATAAATCAAGTTGAATATTCAATTCTTTTAATTGCTCTTGATCAATATTTGCTGGTGCATCGATCATAACATCCCTACCGCTATTATTTTTTGGAAAAGCGATGAAATCTCTAATCGTTTCTTGTCCGCCAAGTATTGAAACTAGTCGGTCAAATCCAAAAGCAATACCTCCGTGTGGTGGAGCTCCGTATTGAAAAGCATCCATCAAGAAACCAAATTGCTCTTTTGCTTCGTCTGGAGTGAACCCAAGGTGATCAAACATTAGCGCTTGCGTTTCTTTGTCGTGTATACGAATTGATCCTCCACCAATTTCATTTCCATTTAATACTAAATCATAAGCATTTGCACGTACATCTCCTGGCTTTGTATCTAATAATGCAATGTCCTCTGGCTTAGGAGAGGTGAAAGGGTGATGCATTGCATGATAACGTTCTGTTTCTTCGTCCCATTCAAGTAAAGGGAAATCTACAACCCATAATGGCGCAAATTCTTCTGGGTTTCTTAATCCTAATCGTTCTGCCAACTCCATGCGCAATGCACTTAATTGACCTCTCACTTTATGAGCTTGACCAGAAAGAACACAGATTAAGTCACCGGGTTTTGCATTGGTGGTCTCTGCCCATTTGGCTAAATCTTCTTGGTCATAAAATTTATCTACCGAGGATTTGTAACTACCGTCTTCGTTACATTTAACATAAACCATTCCTAATGCTCCTACTTGAGGTCGTTTTACCCAATCAATTAGTTTGTCAATTTCTTTACGGGTATAAGATGCACCACCTGGAACAGCAATTCCAACAACTAATTCAGCTTCGTTAAAGACTTTAAATTCTTTGTGCTGTGTAACTTCGTTAAGTTCCCCAAACTTCATTTCAAATCTTATGTCTGGTTTGTCATTACCATAAGTACGCATCGCTTCATCATACGTCATTCTTGGAAAATCTTGAATAGAAATTCCTTTAATTTCTGATATTAAATGACGCGTTAGCCCTTCAAAAATGTTTAAAATGTCCTCTTGCTCTACAAAGGCCATTTCACAATCTATTTGTGTGAATTCTGGTTGCCTGTCAGCTCTTAAATCTTCATCTCTAAAGCATTTTACAATCTGAAAATACTTATCCATTCCACCGACCATAAGCAACTGCTTAAAGGTTTGTGGTGATTGAGGTAAAGCATAAAATTGCCCTTCATTCATTCTAGAAGGTACTACAAAATCACGTGCCCCTTCTGGAGTTGATTTAATTAAATATGGAGTTTCAACTTCTATAAAATCTTCTTTCGAAAGATAGTTTCGTACTAACATCCCTACTTTATGGCGAAACATAAGATTGTTTTTTACAGGATTACGACGAATGTCTAAATATCTGTATTTCATTCTTATATCTTCTCCACCGTCAGTTTGATCTTCAATAGTGAATGGAGGAACAATAGCTTCATTAAGAATGTTTAGTTCGCTTACCAAAATTTCTATTTCTCCTGTTGGAATATTTTTGTTTTTCGACTCACGTTCGATAACCGTTCCAGTAACTTGTATAACAAATTCTCTACCTAGAGTTTTAGCCTTTTCTACAACATCTGAAGGAGTACGTTCTTCATCAAAAATTAATTGAGTAATCCCATAACGATCTCTAAGATCTACCCATATCATAAAACCTTTGTCTCTGGTTTTTTGCACCCAACCTGATAAGGTGACTGTTGAATTTATATCTGAGGCGCGTAGCTCACCACACGAATGACTTCTGTACATAGTTATATATTAAGGCTGCAAAAATAAGAAGAATTGCCGATTTGTAGATGATTGATTATAGATAGTTTTTTGAGAACACGGATTTTTAAGTTTTTTGATCAATGACAGCTATCAAACCTTAGTGATTAAATGTATAAATAGGGTGTAGAAATAGATTTGTAGTAGATAAAGGATGTTATATGCACTTGTAATCAAAAACTTATAAACAAGTATATGTGTTAAAAATAAATAGTATTAACATTTTTTTAGTAGAATCTTTCAATAAATTTAAAGGAACTTCTAAACAAATCAATATGAAAAAAAGAACTCATTTTCTCAAAATGATACTTTTTCTGTGTTTAATTGTTACTCAAACATTAGTGTTTTCTCAAGAAACACTTACCGGAAAAGTATTAAATCAATCGACTAATCAGGTAATACCTATTGTTAATGTCCTTGAAAAAGGAACTTCAAACGGTACAACAACAGATTTTGATGGTAATTTTACATTACAAGTTGCTTCATTACCGACTACCTTAGTTTTTTCTGTTGTAGGATATGGAACAGAGGAAATTGAAGTCTCTACAAATAGTCCAATTACTGCTTACTTAGAAGAAGGTGCAATTCTTGATGAAATCGTAATTGTTGGAAACAGAGCAAAACCAAGAACTGTAATAGAGTCACCGGTTGCAATTGATAATATATCCTCAGAAGAGCTGGCAGTAAGTGCTCAGCCCGAATTGGATAAAATGATAGCTTTTAGAGTGCCTTCGTATAATTCTACGCAACAAACAATTTCTGATGCTACGGCTCATTTTGATCCTTCAGAACTTAGAAATTTAGGGCCAAGTAGAACCTTGGTCTTGGTAAATGGAAAACGAAAGAATCAAAGTGCTTTGGTTTATGTAAATGAAACTCCTGGACGAGGTGAAGTTGGAGTAGATATGAAGAGTATTCCGGCCGCAGCAATCGAAAGAGTAGAGGTGCTAAGAGATGGAGCCTCTGCACAATATGGGTCTGATGCTATTGCAGGAGTTATTAATATTATTTTAAAGGAAAATCCAGAAAAAACTTCGGTGTCTATTGGTACTGGTGTAACTACAGAAGGAGATGGATTTACTTATAACGGAAGTATAAACACAACAATTACTCCTGATTTTGGAGGGTATATAAACTTAACAGCAGATTTTTATCATCAAGATTATACGAATAGGTCTGGTACTCCAGGAAATGATCTCTTGTTTGGAAACGTTTTTCAGCCAAGTCAAGATGATGTCGATAGTGGAGAAATTACTCAGGCGCAGTTCGATGCACAACAAGCACTGGCAAATAGTCTACTTGATGGGTCGCAACCTTGGATTCAACAAAATAAAGACTTGGGAATGATTGTTGGTCAACCAGAATATGATCGTTTGGGATTAGGGGTTAACGCTGGTTTTCCGTATGCTGATGATACCGCGAAATTTTATGCATTTGGAAGTTTTCAAAAGCGAGATGGTAAAAGTTTTGCCTTGTATAGAACTCCATATTGGGTAGGAGATCCATTTAGTTTATTACATGATGCAAATACAGAGTATCAAGGTTTTCAACCCACTTTTGAAACTGATATTAGAGATAATTCCTTTTCTTTAGGAAATCAATGGAGAATGTTTGAGGATTGGAATTTTGATGTGAGTTATACTTTTGGAAGAAATGCAGTGAATTATCAGGTAAATAACACATTAAATCCAGATCTAGGAGCAAACAGCCCGACAAGTTTTGATCCAGGGGGATATAGTTTTAGTAATCATATAGGAAATATTGATATATCAAAAAGCTTTGGTGTAGTAAGTATTTCTTTGGGATCAGAATGGAGGCAAGAACGTTTTGTAACTTTTGCGGGAGAATCTTCTTCTTATACTGGTGGAGGTGCACAATCTTTTCCTGGACTTAGGCCTGAAAATGCGTTGAATGAAACTCGATCTAATATAGGAGTGTATGGTGGGCTAGATTGGGATATTACAGAATCATTTTTGATTAGTACTGCTGGAAGGTACGAAGACTACAGTGATTTTGGAGAAAATGTATCGTGGAAAGTGGCCGCGAGATATCTTTTAGATAATAGTCGGGGAGCCATACGTGCTTCTGTTAATACAGGTTTTAGAGCGCCGTCATTACATCAGATTTATTTAAGTAACATTCAGACGTTACAATTAGCTGATGGTACGATAGGACAGCAAGGAACTTTTAATAATACTGACCCTGTAATAATTGATTCAAATGTAGGTTTGGGTGTTCCTCAATTAGATGCTGAAGAATCTTTTAATATTGCAGGAGGGGTTACCTATCGATTTGCACCTAATTTTTCTATTGCTATTGATTATTATAACATAAAAGTAGATAATCGAGTTTTGTTTACAAATCCTTTAGGGTTTGATGGTGATGACACAACTGTTAATGCTGTAGAGGAAGTGTTACAAGATAATTCAATAGGTAATGTCACTTTCTTTGTTAATGCTGTAGATACAAAGACGCAAGGGATAGATTTGGTAGCAAATTACAAAGGTCTAGAGCTTGGCGACGGAAGCTTGGATATTAATGGAGCTTTTAACTGGAACGAAACAGATATAGATGGTACAATTAGCGTTCCTCAAAAGATATTAAATGCGGGTTATACAGATATTTTTAATAGAGAAGAACAATCTAGAATTACAACAGCAAGACCAAATTTAAAAGGAGTATTGGGTTTGAGTTATGATATTAGTAAGTTTAATTTTGTTCTTAATAATACATATTTTGGAGAAGTTACTTGGCAACACCCTACAAACCCTAATTTTGATCAAACCTTTGCAGGTAAAGTGCTAACCGATATTTCGATTTCGTATAAATTTGCAGAATGGGTTACTGCAAAAGCTACAGCAAATAATGTATTAAATGTTTATCCAGATGAAATTAACACTTTTGGAGATTTTGGAACTGATTTAGGTGGAAGATTTAAATATCCATGGGAAGTAAATCAATTTGGATTTACAGGGACTTTTATTCAGGCTGGATTGGATTTTAAATTTTAGAGAAAATAAAACACATATAAAAAACGCCGCTTTCTAGCGGCGTTTTTTATATGTGCAAATTAGATAGTTTTTATTACTGATATAAAGTTAGGCTACTTTGGCCGTAACAGGTATTTCAGCAACATTGTTTTTTCTAAATCGTACTTTTACTCTATTTACAATAAAGAATAAACAAGGAACAATTATTAGCGTTAAGAATGTAGCTATGATTAGACCATAGATCACAGCCCATGCCAATGGCCCCCAGAATATTACATTATCTCCACCCAAATAAATTTTAGGATCCCCTGTACTAAACAATGAAAAGAAATCTATATTAAACCCAATTGCCAAAGGAATTAACCCTAATACCGTAGTTATAGCTGTTAGTAATACAGGTCTTAAACGTGCTTTTCCTCCTTTAATAATAATTTGTAGTACTTCATCATTTGGTAAAAGTTGTCTTTCAGGGATATTAAGTTCTACTTTTTTACGGTCAATCAATAATTGCGTGTAATCAAGTAATACTACTCCATTGTTTACAACAATACCCGCTAAAGAGATAATACCCATCATAGTCATCATGATAACAAAAGAAGCACCTGTTACCAATATTCCGCCAAAGACACCTATGAAACTTAAGAAAATAGCTATCATAATGATGGTTGGCTTCGATATCGAGCTAAATTGGAAGATTAAGATTAACATGATAAGTCCTAATCCAGAGAAAAATGCTCCCATAAGAAAGGCCATTTGTTTGCCTTGTTCTTCGATTTGACCGGTGTAATCGATTTCAACCCCGCGAGGTAACTCTTTAAAACTGGCCATCTCTGTCTGTATTTGAGATACAATGGCTCCTGCATCTGTAAACCCAGGTTGTAATCCAGAATATACAGTAACAACTCTTTTGGTGTCCTTGTGTTTAATGGCACTAAAAGAAGAGGTGTTTTTCTGTGATGCAACAGCAGAAACAGGTACTTCTTTTAATTGCCCCGTTGCTTGATCTCTAAAGGTGATGTTTTGATTGAATAAAGCGCTTGTATTGTATCTATTATCTTCATTAAATCGAACATATATATCATAATCTTCTCCATCTTTCTTGTATACTCCTGCCTTTTCTCCAAAAATTGATCTACGCAATTGATTACCAACTTGTCCAGCGGCAACGTTAAGTTCTCCTGCTTTTTCACGATCGATGACAACTTGCATTGCAGGTTTACCTTTGTTGACATCAATTTTTAATTCTTCAATGCCCGGGATATTCTTCTCATTGATAAAATTACGCATTTGTTCTGCGATATTGATCAATTCGTTATAATTTGGTCCTTCGATTTCAATATTTATAGGGTATCCAGCAGGAGGACCTACAGGGTCTTTCTCTACAGATATAGCAACTCCAGGATAGATTCCTTTTAGGTTCTCTTGTACTTTTTGACGCAGAAGTTCAGAATCCTTGCCTTTTCTGTATTTATATTCCCGCATCGTAGCTGTAATTTTTGCTTTATGAGGCATTTCAGCATTACTTCCTCCGTCTGTTTGAGGATTTCCTGCTCCTTCACCTACTTGAGATACGGCAGACTCTACTAAAAAGTTATAATTCTCTCCTTCTATATACTCACGATTATTAACTACAGCATAGACACGTTGTTCTATTTCTTTGGTAATAGCGTTGGTCTTATCAATGTCGGTACCTTGTGGGTATTCTACATAGACAACTATTTGATTAGGTTTGTTATCTGGAAAAAATTCTACTTTGGTGCGTTGACTTCCTATAGAAGCTCCAAACATGGCAAAAACAACAAATAGTAGGATAAAAGTTCCAACAACAAAACCATATGAGCGCCAGCCTTTAAGTGCAAATCCAAGGAACTTTTGATATTGATTTTCTAGCCAAGCAAGAATTCTTTTTTGAAAGAAATTAGCCCCTTTTTTAAGTACATATTTATAGGCCCAAAACATAATTGCAGTAAAAATCATCAAACTACCCAAGCCTCTTACGGCTCCTCCAAAGATGAGTATAAAGACTCCAATGCCACCAAGAATAATGCTTAGGCGAATTAATTGCTTTACTGTAAGTGTTTTTTCTCCTGTTTCCATAAACTGGGATACCAACATAGAGTTGATAAAGATGGCTACAAAAAGAGATGATCCTAATACAACCGATAGTGTGATTGGAAAATAGATCATAAATTGTCCCATAACCCCTGGCCACATTCCTAGAGGAATAAAAGCAGCTACAGTAGTGGCTGTAGAAATAATGATAGGAAAAGCAATTTCTCCGATTCCTTTTTTGGCAGCTTGTATGCGGGACATGCCTTCTTCTTCCATTAGTCGGTATACATTTTCTACAACAACAATTCCGTTGTCAACCAGCATTCCTAATCCCATAATTAAGGCAAATAGGATCATAGTATTCATAGTGTACCCTAGGGCAGATAGAATCATGAATGACATAAACATTGACATAGGGATTGCAAACCCTACGAATAACGCATTTCTAAACCCTAAAAAGAACATTAATACTCCAACAACCAGAATAATCCCAAAAATGATATTATTTACCAAATCACTAACTTGGTTGTTGGTTTTTTCTGATTGATCATTTGCTACTGTTACACTTAAATCTGAGGGGAATACATTTTCTTTAGCTTTATCAAGAATCTCGTTGATTTTCTCTACTGCTTCAATCATGTTCTCTCCAGAACGTTTTTTTACATCAAGCATTACAACACTATGTCCAAATTCTCTTGCATAAGTAGTTTTGTCTTCCTCTTTAAAAGTTACTTTTGCAATGTCTCTTAAATATACCGCTCCGTTTTGAGCTTTTACAACAAAACCATCTAGTTGCGAAGGGCGTTCTATCTCTCCAAGAATACGTATGGTACGACGTTGGCCACTAGCTATCATATTACCAGCAGACATTGTCATATTTCCATTACGTATGGCATTGATAACATTGTCAAAGCTTACTTTGGCAGCCATCATTTTATAGATGTCCACAGCAACTTCAACTTCCTTTTCCTGTGCTCCACGAATATCTGCTTTTTTAATCTCTTTTAGATCTCCAATCTCATCTTCAAGATATTCTGCAAATTCTTTTAATTTATCTACAGGATAGTCTCCTGCAATATTAATATTCATGATCGGAGTTTCTTCAGAAATACTCAGATCAAAAACATTGGGTTCTACTTTGGCTCCATTAAAGGTAGGCCAATCTTCATTTGCCTTTTCAGAATCTACTTCATCTTTTACCTTTTGCTTTGCTGCTGGTACAGAAAGTTCTTCATCGAATTCTACCGTGATAATGGCATAATCTTCTTGTGAGGTAGATAATATTTCAACAACATTACTTACGCTTTTTAGTTTGTCTTCTAATGGATCAACAATCAAGCGTTCAATATCTTCTGCAGTATTACCTGGATAGGGAACACTAATATATATTTTGGTTTCGTTAATTTCAGGAAAATTCTCTCTAGGCATAGAAAAATACGCCGTAAGTCCTAAAACTAAGAAAATACCAATCATTACATAGATAGTAGTTGGGTTGTTTATAGCCCATGAGGACAACCCAAACTCCTTGTCTACTTTTTTCTTATTGACTTCCATAGGATGTTAGTTTAATATTTTTACTTGTTGACCATCTTTTACACTTCTAGCACCTTCACTAATGATAGCATCACCATTCACAATACCATCTAAAATTTCAATGAAATCGCCTTGTGTTTTTCCTGTTTTTATGATTACTCGTTTAGCTTCTGCAATATTTTCAGAGTTTTTATCTAGGGTTACATAAGTATATTGATCTCCCTCTGCATTTTCAGAAATTATACTTTGAGGAATTAATATGGCTTTCTCGTTGGTGTAATCATTGATTTTTACTTTTGCTGTAAGATTAGGCTTTATCGTTCCTCCATTTGAAGGTACCGCTACTTCTACAACAAATGATCTGTTATTTGGATTGATATAATTGCCAACTTGACGTATTTTAGTAGCAATGGTTTTTCCTAATACAGGAAAGAATACTTCTACATTTTTACCTTTGGTGATTGACGAAATATAGCGTTCAGGAACTTCTGTTTCTATATACATATCATTTAAGTTAATGATTCGTATTATTGCAGATTGTCCAGGAGAAACTACACTTCCTTGTTCTGTTATAACATCGTCAACCACTCCAGAAAAAGGTGCATTTATAGTTGTTTTTGCTAATTGACGTTTGATTTGATTCACAGCATTTTGTTGTGCTTCATAATTTGTTTTTGCTTGTAGGTATTGTATTTCAGAACCAATTTTTTGTTCCCAAAGTCTTTTTTGACGATCAAAAGTTGTCTTAGCAAGTGCTGTCTGTACTTCAACTTGAGATAATTGTTGACTAAGCCCACCATCATCTATGCTAGCTAATAATTGTCCTTTGCTTACTTTTTGCCCTTCTTTTACATACACTCGGGTTAGAATACCTCCCATTTCTGGATATAAGACCAGATTCTTTTTGGTTTCTACATTTCCTTGTAATTCTAGGTAATGATTAAACAAGGTGTCTTTTGCCATAATGGTTGTTACCAAAGGAAGTTTTTTCTCAGTATCAAGCTCGGCAATGGCTTTATCTAATTGTTTTAGTTGATCGGCAATGACTTGCTGCTCGTTTACTATTTCCGTTCTTTTGGCACGTAATGCCTCAAGATTACCTTCTTCTATAGTTTTGTCTATAGATTTGGTATTATTTTGTCCACATGAAATGATAAAAAGAGCTATGGGCAATATGGTAAGTATCTTTTTCATAATAGGGTTTAGTTATTATTTGGTGTGTTTAAAATCGTTTCTAATTCTGCTTTTTTATTAATTATAGATAGCATAGCATTTAATACTTCATTTTGAGAAGAAAATAACTGTAATTGTGCTTGTCTTAAATCAAAGCTGGAAGCAAGACCTTCTGTATATTTGATTTGATTTTTATTTTCTATTCTTTCTGCTAGTGTTAAGTTTTTCTTAGCAGTATCGTAGTTTTCTATAGAAAAAGTGTAATCACTAATTGCAGTATCGTATTTAAGTCGAATTTCTTGCTGTGCACGTTCAAAATCTGTTTTAGACTGTTCACTTGCTATCTTTGCTTGTTGTGTTCTAGCGCTTCTTTTAAAAGAACTAAAAATTGGAATCTTTAAACTAGCTCCTAAAATAGAAGATTGAAACCACCTTTGGTCACTATCTAGAAACGTAAAGGTGTTACTGTTTGCTTGAGTTCCATAATTAACAAAGGCAGATAAAGAAGGTAATGCTCTACTTTTTTCTAATTTTAACTCTAATCGTCTTTGTTCTGTAAGTAAATGTGCTAATTTATAGTCTACATTTTCTTCAATTACAAAGGGTTTAGAAATAATTGATTGATCAATATTCTTCATAGCCAGAGTATCCAATGAATCTGTTAATACAACAGAAGAATTGCTGTCAACACCTATTGCAAGTATAAACATTTGCATTGCTATTTTTTCAAGGCGCTCTGCGTTTTTAAGCTGACTGGTTATCTGTAATAACGTAATTTGTAATTGCTCTACACTCTCCTCTTCTGCAAGACCATTTTCAAAAATCTTTTTAGTTTCTTCATAGTTTTTTTCAAGTGTACTTACATTTTTGTCAAGAATTTTTAAGCTTTCTTGTGCCACAAGAACACTACCATAAGCATTGATAACACCTTTACGAACTTCTAATTGCGTTTTTTGTTCAACATCATTATTGTATTGTAAAAAACTTTTTGCAGCTTCAAGACCAACAAGATAAGAGCCATCAAATATAAGTTGACTTAATGTTGCCGTGGCAGAAGCTTGTTGTTTAGTACCAAAAACGACAGGTACAAACGTACCAGGTTCACCTCCAGAAAACTCACCAGGAATCAAGCTTACCGGTTGTTTTAATTGATTTTGATAATCTACAGAAGCATTAAGTTGCGGAAGACCATCTGCGGTTGTCTCCCATTTTCTTTTTAATGCTTTTGCTACATCACGTCTTGCGTTAATTGATTGATAACTGTTTTTTAATGCGAATTCTATCGCTTCGTCCAAAGTAAATGAATACGTTGAAGAATTGACGGGTTGTTGGGCCAATAGTGTTGTGGTAAATAACCAGGCAAAACAAATGAACCAAGAGATGTTTCTCATATTTATTGCTCTTTTATAAGATTATTTAAAATTGTACGTCCTTTTTCTGTGGTAATACCCAGGATATGGTATTCTAAGTAGTCATCCATTAACTTGGCGATAGGAAACTGTTGATTAGGGAACATTCCTTTATCTTTAATTCCATTAGTGCCAATAAAATATATGCGTGAAATAAATTCTACATTAATATTTTGTCTGAAGACTCCCTTAGCGATTCCTCGATTAAGATTGTCGACTACACATTCTTGAAATACACCAAATTGCTTACCTTTAAGAATCTCATATATTTTGGGGTAGTATTTTTGAAGTTGATATTGAGGAGCCGTTTTTTCGTTCTTAAGATGATGCATAACAAAAGCTTTGATAGCATATAACTCTTCAATTGGGTCGAATTTTTCTTCTAAAATAGAAGTGATGCCGTCACAGATATCACAAAAAATATGATCTGTGGTTGCTTCTACAAGTTTTGTTTTGTTCTGAAAGTGGGTGTAAATTGTTTTTTTTGAAATACCCATTTCCGAAGCGAGATCATCCATGGTAACGCTTTTAAAACCAAGGTTTAAAAACATATCATTCGCTTTCTCAATTATTTTTTCTTTCATTATGGGGAAACTTATTTTGATGACAAATGTACAATGGAAACTTTGAAAACAAATAAAGTTTCCATGGTTTTGCATTTTTTTAACACAATGATTGAACAGAAATAACCGGATGTTCAAAGAAATAGTAAATGTTAGAGAAGAGTGTTAAGGCTTGATCAATTCAAGTATATGTTTTCGGGTAATTAAAAGCTCCTTATTGTTGAAATAAAATAACTTCTCTTTTATGAAAGTTTATTTTTACTTTAGCACAAAAAAATACAGTGCATACAATTCCTGATTATCAAAGTTTTTTTTTGAACTATTTAGCAGAGAAAAACATAAATAAAGAACCACGTAACCTTTATGAGCCAATATCTTATATCCTAAATCTTGGAGGTAAAAGACTACGGCCAATTTTGGTGTTAATGACATCAGAGATTTTTGGAACCCCTTATGAAAAGGCTATGGATGCTGCACTAGCTATAGAGATATTTCATAATTTTTCGTTGGTTCATGATGATATTATGGATGATGCTCCACTTAGAAGGGGAGAAAAAACGGTTCATGAAAAATGGGATATAAATACAGGGATACTTTCTGGAGATGCAATGTTGATTCATGCCTACCAATTGTTTGAAAACTATGAAGGAGATATTTTTAAAGAGTTAGCTCAGTTGTTTACAAAAACCGCTTTAGAGGTATGTGAAGGACAACAATATGATATAGATTTTGAACTTAGAGACGATGTTACCATCACCGAGTATATAAAAATGATAGAATTTAAAACTGCAGTTTTGGTGGGTGCTGCAATGAAGATGGGGGCTGTTGTTGCTGGTGCGTCAGAAGATTGTAAGTCATCAATTTATAATTTTGGAAGATTGTTGGGAATAGCTTTTCAATTGCAAGATGATTATTTAGATGCATTTGGTGACCCTAAAACGTTTGGTAAGCAGGTAGGAGGGGATATTATCGAAAATAAAAAGACTATCCTGTATCTTAAAACTCTCGAGTTTGCTAGTGTTGATGAAAAGAAACAGTTAAAAAGTTTATATACACTTACTCCTGATGATCCTTCAGAAAAAATCACCGCAATAAAATCCCTTTTTGATTCTACTGGTGCTAAGAACCAAACAAGATTGGAAATCGAAAGATATACCAATATGGCCTTTGATGTATTAGAGGAGCTTTCTATTTCAGAAGATAAAAAAGATGTTCTCCGGTTATTTGGAGAAAATCTTATGAGTAGAAGTGTTTAGTTGGGTATGCCCAAAAATATAGGACTTTTCAGATTTGATTGCGTTTTACATCTACTTTATAAGTATTGATGTTTTGATTATTGTGATTAGAAAAACACTCTTACGAAGGGAGCGTATGCGGTACCATAAATACTTTTGGTATCATCATATAAAAGATCGTATCTAAGTCCAAAAGTTACAGGCCCAGATCTAAAACCGGCACCAACAAATAGGGCAGGGTACCAATATTCATCAGTTGTTTTTAGATCATTAATTTCGATTTCTTGGTGAATTCCCATTTCTTCAAATTCTGCAGAAATCTGTAATTCATTTATTGGATTGAATAATGTAATGATGCTAGCTCCATAATTCATGCTTTCTACTTCTTGATTTATGCTATTATTTTTTAAGCTGCTATATCCAAAGTTTAACCCTATTCCACTACTAAACCATTCGTTAAATTCATAAACTGCAGCAGGAGCAATATTTGCATTAAATGTGTTTTCTGAAAACCCAATATTTAGTCCTCCTCCAAATCTGATATTTGACCAAAAATCATCATATTGTGATGTGGCTCTATTGATGCCAAAAAGTAAGGTTAATAAGAAAATAAAAAGGCTAAGCTTTGAGATTGGATTTATTTTCATTGTAAAGAATTATAAAAATATAATAAATATAAACAATTCGATACCTAATATACCGCAATTATTGTATTTTTGTGGCGTTTTTGTTATTAAAAAGAGGATTGAACACCTACATATGGATAAATATTCATTTTTGAATGCGGCTAATACCGCATTTTTTGCAGATTTATACGATCAATATTTGCAAAACCCAGATAGTGTAGAACCTAGTTGGAGAGCGTTTTTTCAAGGATTTGACTTTGGATTGGAAAGCGGTAACGGGTTAGAAGAAACTGTTTACGTTGATAATGGATCTCAAGAAACTGTTGCTGTGCCTCAAAATGTTCAGAAAGAGTTTCAAGTTGTTCGCTTGATCGATGGTTATAGAACACGAGGTCATTTGTATACCAAAACAAACCCTGTACGAGAAAGAAGGAAATATACACCAACACTTGCTTTAGAAAATTTTGGGTTAAGCCAAGCAGATCTTAATACAGTTTTTAATGCTGGAGAGATTATTGGAATTGGACCAAATACATTAAGTAATATAGTTGTTCATCTTGAGCAAATATATTGTGATTCGGTAGGTATAGAATATATGTATATTCGTAATCCTGAAGAAAGAGAATGGATTCAGGCACGAGTTAATTTTAATACGAATAGAACTAAGTTTTCTATTGATCAGAAAAAACATATTCTTAAAAAATTAAACCAAGCGGTTTCATTCGAAAGTTTTTTGCATACCAAATATGTAGGTCAAAAGCGTTTTTCTCTTGAAGGAGGAGAGTCTTTAATTCCTGCATTAGATGCGTTGGTAGAGAAAGCTGCGGATATAGGGGTTAAAGAATTTGTAATGGGGATGGCTCATCGAGGTCGATTGAGTACATTAACTAACATTTTTGGAAAAAGCCCTAAAGATATTTTTAGTGAATTTGATGGAAAGGATTATGAAGAAGCTGTATTCGATGGTGATGTAAAATATCACTTAGGATGGACCTCTAAGCGTGAGTCAGATACAGGGAAAGCAATAAATATGAATATTGCTCCTAATCCATCACATTTAGAAACTGTTGGTGCAGTTGTAGAAGGAATTACCAGAGCAAAACAGGATAGACACTATAAAGACGATATTTCACAAGTTTTACCAATCGTTGTGCATGGCGATGCAGCAATTGCTGGACAAGGTTTGGTTTATGAAATTGTGCAAATGGCACAGTTAGATGGATACAAGACAGGAGGAACTATACATATTGTTGTTAATAATCAAATTGGATTTACAACAAACTATTTAGATGCTAGATCCTCTACGTATTGTACCGATATTGGTAAGGTTACTTTGTCACCAGTACTTCATGTAAATTCAGATGATGCTGAAGCTGTTGTGCATGCGGCTAACTTTGCTTTAGATTTTAGAATGAATTTTGGACGTGATGTTTTTATCGATTTATTAGGATATCGTAAATATGGACACAACGAAGGAGATGAACCTCGTTTTACACAACCAAAGCTATACAAAGCCATATCAAAGCATAAAAACCCAAGAGATATTTATGCAGAAAAGCTTGTTGCCGAAGGTGTAATTGATGCTAATTATGTGGCTCAATTAGAAAAAGAATACAAGGCGTCACTAGAAGAGGAACTAGAGGATTCTCGAAAACAAGAGAAAACAGTTATTACACCATTTATGGAAGATGAATGGGCAGGTTTTCATAGAGTTCAAGAAGATCAAATGATGACTGTAGTTGATACAACTTATCCTAAGGATAAACTTACTGAGATTGCAGAAGTAATTACTGCTCTTCCATCTGATAAAAAGTTTCTTAGAAAAATAGAACGTTTAATTGATCAAAGACGTAAAATGTTTTTTGAAAATGATCAATTAGATTGGGCAATGGGTGAATTGTTAGCGTATGGTTCGTTGTTAAAAGAAGGCTATGATGTAAGAATGAGTGGTCAGGATGTTGAAAGAGGAACATTTTCTCATAGACATGCAGTAATAAAAGTAGAAGATAGCGAAGAAGAGGTAGTGCTTCTTAATAACCTTAAAGGTGAACAAGGAGATTTCTATATTTATAATTCTTTGCTTTCAGAATATGGAGTAGTAGGATTTGATTATGGATATGCTATGGCAAGTCCAAAATCATTAGCGATCTGGGAAGCACAGTTTGGAGACTTTAGTAACGGAGCTCAAATCATGTTGGATCAATATATATCTTCTGCAGAGGATAAATGGAAATTACAAAATGGTTTGGTAATGTTATTGCCACATGGTTATGAAGGTCAAGGAGCAGAACATTCATCTGCAAGAATGGAAAGATATCTGCAGTTATGTGCTAAAGATAATATGTTTGTTGCCGATGTAACGACTCCAGCAAATATGTTTCATTTGTTAAGAAGGCAAATGAAAGCAGAATATCGTAAGCCTTTAATTGTGTTTACACCAAAAAGTTTGCTTCGTCATCCAAAAGCGGTTTCATCAGTTGATGAGTTTACAAATGGAAGCTTTCAAACAATAATTGATGATCCAGAAGCGAAGCAGAAAGATGTAAAAACACTTGTTTTCTGTACCGGTAAATTCTATTATGACTTATTAGAAGAGAAAGAAAAGTTAGGTAGAAAAGATGTAGCTTTGGTTAGATTAGAACAATTATTTCCTTTGCCATCAGGTCAAATGGATGAGTTGATCAAGAAATATAATGCAAAGGATGTGGTTTGGGCACAAGAAGAACCTCGTAACATGGGAGCGTTAAGTCATATGATTATGAATTATGATGATGCTAAGACGTTTAGATTTGCAAGTAGAAGGCCATATGGAGCACCTGCTGCGGGTAGTGCAACAAGGTCTAGAAGAAGGCATCAAGAAGTGATAGATTATGTTTTTGATAAAACAAAAGATAATCAAAGAAGATAAAAAATTAGTAAGTGAAGTCTTGGTGACTTCAATAATATAGAGTTAGAAGTTTCCAAAAGAAATTATAAAGGATAAATTCAGAATTATGGCTTTAGAAATGAAAGTCCCATCACCGGGAGAATCTATTACAGAAGTAGAAATAGCTCAATGGCTTGTTGAGACTGGTGATTATGTTGAAAAAGATCAAGCGATTGCCGAAGTTGATAGTGATAAGGCAACTTTAGAATTACCAGCAGAAGTTAGTGGAGTAATAACGCTGATGGCAGAAGAAGGTGATGCAGTTGCTGTTGGTCAAGTTGTCTGTTTAATTGATACAGATGCAGCAAAACCAGAAGGTACTACTGCGGCTCCGGCTGTAGAAGCTCCTAAAGCAGAAGAGAAAAAAGAAGAACCTAAAGTTGCACCAGCAAAAGCAGAGACTTATGCTACGGGAGCAGCTTCTCCAGCAGCTAAAAAGGTGCTTGCAGAAAGAGGGATTGATGCTTCTCAAGTAACTGGTACGGGTAGAGATGGTCGTATTACTAAAGCAGATGCAATAGAAGCAAAACCATCATTAGGAAGTCCTGGTTTAGGAAGTAGAGGGGAGTCGAGAAAGAAACTATCTATGCTTCGTCGTAAGGTGGCTGAGCGTTTGGTTTCTGTTAAAAATGAGACAGCCATGTTGACTACCTTTAATGAGGTCGACATGCAACCTATCTTTGATCTTCGTAAAAAACACAAAGAAACTTTTAAGGATAAACATGGAGTTAGTTTAGGCTTTATGTCTTTCTTTACATTGGCTTGTGTGCGTGCATTAAAAATGTATCCAGCTGTAAACTCAATGATAGATGGTAAAGAAATGATTTCTTATGATTTTCAGGATATTAGTATTGCAGTTTCTGGACCTAAAGGATTAATGGTTCCTGTAATTCGTAATGCAGAAAACTTGAGTTTTAGAGGAGTAGAATCTGAGGTAAAGCGATTGGCGATTCGTGCTCGTGATGGTCAAATAACTGTCGATGAAATGACTGGAGGTACTTTTACCATTACTAATGGAGGAGTCTTTGGAAGTATGTTATCTACACCAATTATTAACCCACCACAGAGTGCTATTTTAGGAATGCACAATATTGTAGAGCGCCCAATCGTAAGAAATGGCGAGATAGTAGTTGCTCCTATAATGTATGTGGCTTTGTCTTATGATCATAGAATTATTGATGGTAAAGAATCTGTTGGGTTCCTAGTAGCTGTTAAAGAAGCACTAGAAAATCCAGAAGAATTATTGATGGATAATAACATATTAAAAGCATTAGAATTATAATAGCTTTTATTGGTTAACATATATAAAGCCTCTGTATTACTACAGAGGCTTTTTTTTGTTTGCACGGGTTGGGGATTTTATTATCATTATCTAGATTGTTTTGATAAGTAAAGAGTGATTTTTAGATATAAATTATTGTTTTTTAATTGTTTATGTGTTGTTAAAAAAGAGTTGGGAGTAGTGTTGAGCCTAGATTTTTTGTATCTTAATGGTCTTCACGTAAACCAACTTATTATGAAAAATTCACAATCAATGCTTTTCGTTTTACGATTTGTAACCTTATTTTTTTTGATCATTGTTATGTTGTCATCATGTAAAAAAAATGCCAAAGGGGATTTTACAGAGAATGATATTCTGCGTATTCATAAGACACTTGAGTCTTTGGATGTTGATGAATATAGAGTTGTGTTGCCTGTTTTTGAAAATGGCAAGGTCGTAGACTCTAAGGTGTATGGTAACCTTCCTATTACCGAAATTCGACAAGTGGCAGTGTCAAAGGGTATTTCTTATTCCGAAACAGGAAACTTACAAGCCGTTTTTCAAAATTGTAGAGGAGGAGGCGCAGGAAGTCATGTAAATAGTGATTCAGGAGCAAAAGGTGTAGATGATAGATTGGATCAAATACTTAAGAATATTGATAAAAGTAAGTTTGTTCAGATTAGAAAATAACTTTTATGTAAATCTATTATCAGTTTTTAATGATTAAAAAAGAGCATGTATATCTAATTCTTGCGTTAGTTCATTTAGGGCTTGTTAATTTGTTTATATGGACAAGTTATGAGGATGAAGATTCATCAAAATGGTATTCATGGCTTAGGGTGTATCGGGATTTTTCGGGTTGTTTTAGAGATTACTCATACTTTGCGCCTAATGTAGCAAATGATACGCGTGCTATTTTTATCACTAAAACAGACAGTGATACGATACAATTCTTACCTTTTAAAGTAGATAATGAGGTTGCTAATATTAGATATAATAATATTATTTCTTCCGGAATGAGAAACCCTAAAGCACGGGACTTATTTGCAAAATCTTGGGCTACAGCAATATTTGGATATGATAAGTCTATTCATAATGTTACAGTGGTTACAGAAGCCTATATCGTACCAGCAATGAGTGATTATAAAAAGGGGAAAAGACCGTCATGGGAAATTATTTATGCAGGAAGTTTTGAAAAGCAAGTAGAGTAAGCAATAAAGAAGATAATTGAATCATTTCAGGATTATGATAAAAAGAGTTTTAGAAAAATTAATGTCCTTTTTCTTTGCTCCTGTTTCATTGATACCTTTGGGGTTTTTTAGAATTTCTATAGGGTTAATAGCCCTTTTCTTGTTAATCCAATTGTGGCCTCATTTACTTTCTTTATACGGAAACTTTGGTTTTATTCAATGGGCAATTATTGAGACAAGTACAGATACTTGGTTCCCTTCTATAGGAAAACTCTATCTATTAGTAGAACCCTATAGAGTTTCGCCTGAAGTGTGTGTGTATACTATCTTTTCAATTTATGGACTGGCATTAATAGGTTTTGTGTTTGGTGTTGGTGTAAGGATATGTGCATTTTTGGTCTGGTTATGTCATATTTCAATGGTTAACAGTGGTTTTACATCTATTTATGGATTGGATACCATGTTACAAGTTTGTTTCTTTTATGCGTTATGGATGCCGCTGGGGCAAAGTTTGACTATTTTTCATTTCTTGAAGAAGAAAAAAAAATGTCAATCAGTGCTTTCTAGTTTATCGATACGGGTTTTGCAATTGCATATGTGTGTTATTTATTTGAATACGTCTATTGCTAAAATGAGTGGTGCGCAATGGTGGAACGGTGAGGCTATTTGGAGGGCATTAATGCAACCTCAATTTTCAACATTTGCATATGATTGGTTGTCTAATTGGCCTTTTGTTCCTAAGCTTCTAGGGTGGCTAGTTTTAATAATTGAATTTGGGTATATTTTCTTTATTTGGATTCCTCAAACAAAGAAGTTTTGGTTAATAAGCGTGGTTTTATTGCATGCAGGAATTGCAATATTTATGGGTTTACCTCTATTTTCTTTAATTATGATTGTAATGAATATTACCGCTTTTGGTTGGAGTGTAGGCTCTGGTTTTTTTGTAAATTATCAGAAGTATGTATATAAATTTAGAAAAGTATCATTTCAGTATAAGGGATAATGGTGTTGTATCCTTTGTTTTCGAAATAACTCATGTCAGAAGAGTTCCCTGTGACTAAAATAAAATCTCCTCCCCAGCCTCCAAGACTTTTAATGCTTCCTTGATAATCTGCAAATAAACTTGATTTTATAGTTGGGGTTTGAATGATGTTAGAAATGATTTTCTCATGATTGTCAATTAGAGAATTAAATTCTCTAAGAGCGGTACAGCTTAAAATGTTGGAGGTTATTTTTTGTATTTCTTTTTTGGCTATGTCTAGATCTTCAACGGGTAAGGATTTGTAATGTTTTATAGAAGCTTTGCTATCCTGTTTTTGATTTAGATAAATGAAGAAAAGATTTTCTTTAAAAGATGGGTTAAAAGTTATTGTTGATACTGATGGTTTGCCTTTATGTCGTTTATATAATATAGGAGTATCATTTTGTGCGCATGCTATGTCATAACCACTCCCTCCAAAACTAATGTCTAGAAGAGCAAAGGCGTCTACTTGGGCCCATTGTGCTATATTATTAATTAATGTAGAAGAAGAGCCAAGGCCCCATTTGCGATGAAATTCTAGTTTACTTTCTGCTATATATCCTTTGTCAGAAGAAAGAAAATTTGGATTAAGCTGCTGCGCAGCACTAAGAATGTTAATTAATGTTTGGGTAATAATATCATTTTTACCGTTTTCAGATAATGGTTTTAATGAATTATCTTTTTGTTCAAGAATGGTTTCAAACCAACAAATGCCATCTTCACTTAAGCTACGCCAGACAATTTGATTAGGAGTGTCTTGAAAACTAATATTTAACCACTGACCTTTTTGTGTTGGTAATGCCAAAGCAGTAGCTCCATCAAGTACTAGATATTCTGCGGTGAGCAGTAATTTACCATGACTGTAAAAAGTTTGCATTACGAATTTCTAATTTTTTCAATTTGAGAAACAACTTCACTATGTGTTACAGTATTGGTTTCAAAATATTTTATGAGCTGTTGTTTCTCTTCTTCAGTAGCTTTAAATTGATTAAGGATATTCATAAGGTGCATTTTCATATGTCCTTGTTGTATTCCTGTTGTAATTAATGAATTTATAGCTGCAAAATTTTGGGCAAGTCCTGCAACGGCTGTGATTTCCATTAATCTTTTAGCATTTGGTCTTTCGAGAAGTTGTAGTGCTAGTTTGACTAAAGGGTGTAAACTAGTTAATCCTCCCACCGTTCCTAATGCCAGGGGCACTTCTATAGAAAAAGTAAATATGTCATTTTTAATCTCTGCATGCGTAAGGCTTGTGTATTTTCCATCGCGAGAGGCATAGGCATGAACCCCGGCTTCAATTGCTCTAAAATCATTACCGGTTGCTAGCACTACAGCATCAATCCCATTCATAATACCTTTATTATGAGTTGTCGCGCGATATGGTTCTATTTCTGCAATTCGAACAGCACGAACAAATTTTTCGGCATATTGTCGAGAAGAAAGCGTTTGAGTACTGGGTAGATCATCTATAGCACATGAAACAGAAGCATTGACTAAACAATTTGGGACATAGTTAGAGAGGATACTCATAACTATTTCAATGTTTCTTTCAGTTTCTAAAAAACCTGTATAAGACGTAGCTTCAGATACTAATGTTTTGGCAAATTCTTCTAAACAAGAATTGATAAAGTTTGCACCCATTGCATCTACTGTTTCAAAAGTACAATGCAATTGGTAATAATTATCTATTGTGGTTGTTTTGTCTCTAAGTTCGATTTCTTGAATACCACCACCACGTTTTTCCATATTTTGGGTGATATGGGAGACCGCCGCAAGTAACTTAGGCTTAATGATATTGAAAAACCGATTAAGCTTTTCGGTATTACCATGATACATAAAATGTACTTGGCCAACTTTTGTAGTTGATATAACATTGGCCTTGAATCCTCCTCTTGTTTGCCAAAATTTTGCAGCTTTACTAGCTGCGGCGACTACAGAACTTTCTTCTATCGTCATTGGTAAAGTATATCTCTTATCATTGATAAGAAAATTTGGTGCTACAGAGAAAGGAAGGTAATAGTTTGAAATGGTGTTCTCTGTAAATTCATCATGAAGTTGTTGCAATCCATTGTCAGAATTCCAATAAGTAACTAGTGTATCTATTGCATTTTGATCATTGTTAAAATGGTGTTCGGCTAACCATTTTATTTTATCCTTTTTAGAAAGTTTAGAAAACCCAGAAACTACAGGTGCCATGATGTTATTTATTTGTATCGTATTAGTGCTGTGGTCAAATATACTATTCTGTTTTTGTTATTCGAGAAACCTAATTGGTTTTTGCCTTTTAAAAAGGTGATTTTAGAGAATAATGTCAATCTAGAATTTAAATTAACTTAACAATATGTTAAAAAAAAGTAAACAAGTGTTGTTGGTTTTATTGTATTTAACAGCAATTGTTGTATTTTTCGCAGATTTTTTAGTATTCTTGGGGTTGGCAATTTTAAAATTAAAATATGAAAATTACTAAACTGTTTTTTTTAAGCGTGTTTTTTGTTGGTTTATCGGCGTTCGCGCAGGATAAATCTTTTACTTTAAATGATATTTGGGGAGGTGTATTTGGGACAGAAGGATTAAAGTCTGCACATGCAATGAAAAATGGGGTAGAGTACTCGGTTATAGAAGAAGATAAGGTGACTGGAGCAACTAATATCGAGATTTATAATTATGAAACTGGTGAGAAAGCAAGAACCTTGATTACAAGTACTGCTTTAGGAGATTTAACTACTTTTCAAGGTTATGAATTTAGTAAGGATGAAAAGAGAATATTGTTGTCAAACGAGTTAGAACAAATATATCGTCACTCTTCGCGAGGTATCTACTATATTTATGATGTTCCTTCAAAAGGAATTTTTAAAGTAAATGATAAAAAAATTCAATCTCCAGCTCTATCTCCAGATGGAAATAAGATTGCCTATGTCTTAGATAATAATATCTATGTATTAAATTTTGCAACTGGACAAGAAATTCAACTTACAGATGACGGAAAAAAGAATGAGATTATAAACGGAATTACGGATTGGGTATATGAAGAGGAGTTTGCTTTTGTAAGAGCTTTTGAATGGAATGGCAATAGTAATAAAATTGCATTTTTGAAATTTGATGAAAAAGAAGTACCAGAGTTTTCTATGGATGTTTATGGCACCAACTTATATCCAACACAACAAGTTTTTAAGTATCCTAAGGCAGGAGAGAAAAATGCTAACGTTTCTTTACATATAGCCGATATTGGTGCAATGGCGTTAGACGAGGTCAAACTCGGGGATTATAAAGATTTTTATATTCCAAGAATTAAGTGGACTATGAATCCAGATATTTTGAGTGTACAAGTACTAAACAGACACCAAAATAATCTGGATTTAATTTTTGTAGACGCCAATACCAAAACTCCAAAAGTTGTACTTAACGAAACAGATGAAGCATATATTGATATTACCGATAATCTTACTTTTCTAGAAGGCAATAGTTTTGTTTGGACAAGTGAAAAAGATGGGTATAATCATATATATCATTATAAAGAGACTGGAGAATTGATTACTCAGGTTACCAGTGGTAATTGGGAAGTAACAGATTATTATGGTTATGATAGAAAGAATAAAAAGGTGTTTTATCAAAGCGTAGAAAATGGTAGTGTAAATAGGGATATTTATTCTGTATCATTAGATGGTAAGGATAAAAAACGATTAAGTAGTAAAGAAGGTACGAATGATGCAGATTTTAATGCAGATTTTAGTCTTTACATCTCATATTTTTCTAACACTACAACTCCTTATGAATACACTTTACATAAAAGTAAGACTGGTGCATTAGTAAGAGAAATTAAAAATAATAAAGGTTTACTAGAAAAACTAGCTCCTTATCATATGAGTGTAAAGGAGTTTTCTACAATAGATGTCAATGGAGAGTCACTTAATATGTGGATGATTAAACCTAAAGATTTTGATCCCGCAAAAAAGTATCCATTATTAATGTATCAGTATTCAGGGCCAGGTTCTCAATCAGTTAAAAATTCATGGAATGGATCAAATGACTATTGGTATCAAATGTTGGCACAACAAGGATATATAATAGCATGTGTAGATGGAAGAGGAACTGGTTATAAAGGTGCTAAATTTAAGAAAGTTACGTATAAGAATTTGGTTAAACTAGAAACAGAAGATCAAATTGCAGCGGCAAAACTATTGGGTCAACGTGCTTATATAGATGAATCAAGAATTGGAATATGGGGTTGGAGTTACGGAGGACATATGTCAACTAATTGTTTACTTAAAGGAAACGATGTGTTTAAAATGGCTATAGCAGTAGCACCTGTTACTAGTTGGAGATTCTATGATACTATATATACAGAAAGGTATATGCGTACTCCACAAGAAAACTCATCTGGATATGATGACAATTCACCGTTTAACTATCCAGAGCTTTTAAAAGGAAAATATTTGTTGATTCATGGGTCTGGAGATGATAATGTTCATGTACAGCATACAATGCGTATGGTTGAGGCTTTGATACAAGCCAATAAGCAATTCGATTGGGCAATATACCCTGACAAAAATCATGGGATTTATGGGGGTAATACACGATTGCACTTGTATAATAAAATGACAAACTTTGTTAAAGATAATTTATAACTGAACGATTTATTAATTTAATTTTAAAAATATGTCTGCAACCTTGCAACCTAATCAACGAGAGTTATTTGGTCATCCAATAGGTCTTTACGTACTTTTCTTTACAGAAATGTGGGAGCGATTTTCATACTATGGTATGAGAGCGCTATTAACACTTTATTTGGTAGAAAAAACAACAGAAGATAACCCGGGGTTAGGGTGGTTAGAATCAGAGTCAATAATGTTGTATGGGTGGTATACCATGCTGGTATATGTAATGTCTATACCAGGAGGAATGATAGCCGATAAGTTATTGGGTCAAAAGAAAGCCGTTCTCTATGGTGCTATTATTTTAGTATTGGGGCACGGGATACTTGCTGTAGAGGAAATGTGGGCATTTTATTCTGGACTTGGATTGATAGTATTGGGTGTTGGTCTTTTGAAACCGAATATTTCAACTATGGTTGGTGGATTGTACAAGAAAGGGGATATACGAAGGGATAAAGGATTTAGTATCTTTTATATAGGGATTAATCTAGGATCTCTATTAGCAACATTTATAGTTGGTTATGTTGGAGAACAAATAGGTTGGCATTATGGATTTGGTTTGGCAGGAATAGCTATGTTATTTGGTTTAGCTGTGTATATGTATGGACAAAAATACTTAGTTCATGTAGGAAATAAACCAACAGTAGAAAATAAAAAAGATGATGTTTCTTTAGGAAAACTAATTTCTAAATTAATGACATCTCCCGTTCAATTAGTTGTGGTAACTCTGATAATAGCATACGGAATATATGCAGGATTTACATATGCAGGTGTTGATCGCTGGGGATATACGGCATTGTTTATATTCATTGCTTTGGTGGCTGGAGTAATGATGATGATTTATAAAGAGTTAGAAACGAAAGTTCTAAAGGATAGATATTTAGTTTTGTTACTCTCTTTCTTAATAGTAATAGTATTTTGGGGAGCTTTTGAACAAGCTGGTGGATTGATGAGTGTATATACAAAAACCAAAACGGATCGATTTTTGTTTGGTTGGGAGATACCAGCAACGTGGTTTCAAGGACTTAATGCAGGGTTTATTATTCTTCTAGCAACTGGAATCGCTGGTTATTGGGCAAAAAGAAAGCTTAAAGGAAAAGAAGCTTCTTCTTTGTTTAAAATGGCTATTGGTACTATGATTATGGGATTAGGATTTGTGTTTATGATATTTGCGGCTTCTGAGTTTAATGAAAATGGAAGTTCTGGGATGCAATGGTTAGTTTTGGCTTATTTGTTTCATACCATTGGAGAATTATGTTCATCTCCAGTTGCACTTTCATTTATTACCAAATTGGCACCTGTAAAATACGCTTCATTAATGATGGGAGTATATTTTGCAGCTACCGGTTTAGGAAATAAGGTAGCCGGAATTTTAGGAGAGAAAGCTTCAGAGTTTGGAGAATATGCAATTTTTGCTGGGATCACAATTTTTACAGTAGTTTTTGGAATCTTAGTTATAGCGATTTTAAAACCACTTAAGAGGTTGACTCACGGAGCAGAGGATAATGAGAAAGTAATGCATTCTGATGAAGCCGAAGGCTTTGAATTAGCAGATAATTAAATATTTTATTAAATCACATATATGAATACTGACATCGAAAACTTATTTAAGGATAAGGTTTTAGGACATCCAGCGGGGCTATTTGTTCTATTTTTTACAGAAATGTGGGAGCGTTTCTCTTTTTACGGAATGCGAGTACTACTCGTAAATTTCTTAACAATGGCTGTAGTAGGGTATAATCCAGGTTGGGAATGGACCGCAGAAAATGCAGGTGCATTATTCGGTACCTATGCAGGGTTATTATACATAACTCCAATATTAGGAGGGATTATTGCAGATAAGTTTATAGGTTACAGATGGGCGATTGTCCTTGGATCATTAATAATGACGTTAGGGCATGCTTCAATGGCTTTAGAAACTGAAGCTTCACTTTATATAGGATTAGGATTGTTAGTAATTGGTACAGGTTTCTTTAAGCCTAATATTACATCAACTATTTCAGAAATGTATAAGAAAAACCCAGAAAAGAAAGATGGAGCATATACAATATTTTATATGGGAGTTAATGCTGGTGCGTTTTTCGGAATGATGTTATGTGGTTACCTAGCTGAAAGAGTTGGTTGGTCATGGGGATTCGGATTAGCAGGTATTTTTATGCTTTTGGGTACATTACAATTTTGGTTAGCAAAACCTCTTTTTGGAGAGATAGGAGGAAAGCCAAGTAAAGTTCATGAAGTAGAGTTGCCGCAAAATATTAACGAAAAAAGTGTTGATGTAAATGAAGGCGAGAACGAAGAAAAGCCGAATCCATTTACCATGCTTGATAAAATATTAATTGCACTTTCTGCAATTGCTGGATTAGGGTATTTAATTAATGATCCTCTATATAGAATTGGAAATATAAATTTATTCCCGTTCGAAGCCTTTGGATTACCAGGGCAAATCATAGCTGTTTTAATTGGGTTAGTTTTGTTTTTGGTATTAGTGATAGGAAGAATTTCTAGATATACCAAAGTAACAAGAGATAAGATGATTGCATTTGTAATATTTGCATTCTTTACAGTATTTTTCTGGTTATCTTTTGAACAAGGTGCTTCGTCATTAATATTGTTTGCAAGAGATAATGTAGATAGAGTGTTAAGTGGAAATTCTGCAATAATATATAATATTGTCAATGCACTTTTAACAGTAGTGCCGTTAATGATTGTTTCATGGGTTTTGTTTTTGTTGTGGAAAAGAACATTTAATAAAATTCCATATTCAAACATTGTTTTAGTAGTGTGTTTTACAATCATGTGGGGAATTGCTGGTTGGATGCTAAATAGAGATCTTAATACAACGGCTTATGATATTACTTATAAGGCTGTTGAGACTTTTAAATTGGATGGAGAAGGCAACTTTTTGTTAGATGAAGAAGGTAATAAGCAAATTATGCATACACCAATCACTCAAAGTATGCCGGTTCCAGAAGGAAGTAAAGTGGTAGATCGAGTAACGAGTATTGCAGAGGTTACTTCTTTTAATGTAGGAGATAAAATCAGTATTATTACAAAAGATAAAGACAGGACAAACTTTGGTTATCTAACAGAAGAAAGATTAGCTTTTGCTATAGAAAATGGTAAGAATTTGAATAAGGATAATGGTATAATAGATGCCACTGTGTCTGAAATTAAAAGTAATGAAATAGAAGTAACAGTTTCTTGGTTTAGTATCTTAAACTCATTTTTTATAATTGCTTTTGCATCCATGTTTTCTAAATGGTGGGAGAGTAAATACAATCCATCAGCAGCAGGAAAATACGCATTAGGATTGATCATTATGGCAATAGGTTTTGGTTTGTTGGCATTTGGTTCTTACGGCGTAACAGATGGTGTTAAAGTGAGTATGGTGTGGTTAATACTGGGCTATTTATTCCATACATTGGGAGAACTCTGCTTATCTCCTGTAGGACTGTCATATGTGTCCAAATTGGTGCCAGGTCGTATGATAGCACTGATGTTTGGTATGTGGTACCTTGCAATTGCAATTGGAAATAAATTGGCGGCAGTAATTGGTGGGCAAATTGAGAATATAACAGAAGAATATTCATTATCAACGTTCTTCTTGATTTTTACAATTGTTCCAACGGTTGCGGGAGTATTAATACTCTTATTAAACCCTCTAATGAATAAATTAATGCATGGAATACGATAGTATTCAATCATTTAAAAAACACCCATCTTTAAACAAGGATGGGTGTTTTTTTTTAGTAAGGAATGATTTTTGCATGGACTAATTATAAAATATACATCAAGTAAATGAGTTATAATTAATTATATTAGTACTTTCTCAAATTTGTACTGATAGTTTAATTCAACCATAAACCTTATAAATATAAGCCAAATGAAGAACCTACTTTTACCTGTTATATTTCTACTGTGTTTATTTGCCCAAGCACAAGAGATTAATTGGATGACTATGAATGATGCTTTAGAAGCTCAAAAAAAACAACCCAAAAAGATTTTTATGGATGTCTATACAGATTGGTGTGGACCATGTAAACTTTTGGATAAAAAGACATTTCATAATAAAGATGTAGTATCCTATGTGAATGAGCATTATTATGCTGTAAAATTTAACGCAGAAGGAACAGAAGAGGTACATTATAATGACTTTACTTATACCAATCCAAATTATAATCCAGATAGAAAAGGAAGAAATAGTCAGCATTTTTTTGCAAATGCGCTAAAAATAAGCGCATACCCAAGTATGGTGTTTTTTGATGAAAAAGGAAATCTAATTGCACCGGTAGTGGGCTATAAAACTCCAAAACAATTAGAGATTTATCTTAAAATGATCAACAATAATGATTATAAAAAATTAACTACTGCAGATGCGTGGCAAAAGTATGAGGCTTCATTTGTAAGTACTTTTGAAAATTAACTTATTTAAATTCAATGTTGTTTAGCAAATGAAATGTATAGGAGTAAATGAAACTATGTCTTTCTTTGAAGTTGAATGATATATATGTTCGTTTTAGCACGTGTAGAGTATAATATGACTTAATGCTTAAAAGGTGTATTTAAGATTCTGTTTGTTCTTAAGATATAATAAGCTTTGTATTGCAAAATAGAGAGGAAATTTTTAAGTTTAGCATTGAAAATAATTAATGATAAACCAAAAATTTTGATGTTATAATACAATTAATTGATAATCTTTTCGTTAGCTGTTTTAAGCATTAAAGTTAATACCCAAATTTAGAGCTTGTACCAAAAGTAAAAAACATACTTCAGAAGATATCCAGAAATGTCATTTCGAATATTATATCCCATGAAAAGGATGTTGTAGCAATGATATAGTAAACCTACTTTGGATCATGATGTATTAAGATTTATTTTTTAAGCTCATTATCTACTTATGAAAAAAATAATTGCCATAGTTACCCCCGCTATGCTATTTGTTGCTTTGATTTTATCATATGCCGCAACAAACCAGCCCGAAACTTCTAAAGAAACAAAAATTGTTCAGGAAGAATTACCGACAGAAATCCATATTACCGATAGTCATAGAAAACGTTTAGTAGATTCTATACAAGCGTATTTTCATAAAGCAGTGCAGCAAAAACAAATAGTAGGGGCTGCAGTTACGATTGTAAAATGTGATTCTGTGATTTATAAGCAAGGGTATGGTAAAAGAAATGCATCTTTAATGGATGAAGTTGATGACCAGACTGTATTTAGAATAGGGTCAGTGTCCAAAGGTTTTGCAAGTATATTAGCTGGGATTCACGTTGAAGATGGATTAATAAATTGGGAAGATAAAGTTATCGATTATATACCTGATTTTCAATTACGCAATCAAGAGCAAACAAATAAAGTAACCTTATCGCATGTGTTATCGCATACAACAGGTTTACCATATCATAGTTTTACTAATTTAATAGAAGATGGATTACCGGTAATGGCTATAGCAAGTCGTTTTAAGAGCCTTGCATCTATTGGGCAACCAGGAAGTGTATATAGTTATCAAAATGCGGTATACGCTCTTAGTGGTAAAATTATAGAACAGGTAACAGGAAGTCCTTTGCAAGATATTATTCAAGATCGAATTTTTAGACCTTTAAATATGTCTACAGCATCTACTAGTTATGAAGCATTGAAAAATTCTAACAATATAGCTTTGCCTCATAAGAAAATTCGTCACGGTTGGAGCCCAATGACATTGAATAAAAAATATTTTAATGATGGTATTACCGCTGGCGGTGTAAATGCGAGTATTTCGGATATGGGAAAGTGGCTTAAATTTTTATTGGGAAATAATCCTGAGGTAATGATGCCAAATACATTGAGAGATGTGTTTAATCCGGTTATAGAGGTTGAAGGTAAAAGTAAGTATTATCAAAAGTGGCCGGGACACTCTAAATCATTCTATGGGCTAGGCTGGAGAGTGCATTCGTTTACCAAGCCTATAACAGAAGAGTCACGTACCGTTATTCATCATGGGGGAAGTGTTAATAATTACCGTAGTGAAATAGCAATATACCCAGAAGAGGATTTGGGAATCTGTGTCCTGTTTAATAGCCCGAATAAAATAGCAAAAGATTGTATTCCAAATATCTACAAAATAATACAAGACATAAAAGAAAGTATAGATAATGAATGCTCTAAAGTGCAAATTTCTTAGTGATTAACAGAGTGTAACTTTTATTTTAAGATATAAGCACCTTTTTTATCTGTTCGATGAAAAGGTGTTTTTGATTGTAAGCAACTTTTTTCCCAGCGATCGAGAAGTGAGGTGTAATTACTTCCATCTGCCACGATTTGTCTTGGTTTAAGACTATCGATCATTCGGTTTAAATTAATTTTTGGAGAATTGGATAATATAATAACATCAGGCTTCATTGATTCAATGTTATAGATGCCTTGTTGATCTATGATAAGTAGTTGTTGTTTTTTGTAATTATATGTGTTTTTTAAAGAAACAAGAGAATCTAAGCTTGCCTTATTAGTTGTAAGATAATTGCCGATTAAATAATTTAGATTAGAATTAAAAATAGTGTCACTGCTGTAGAGTTTAAGTTTTTGATTTTTAAGAACTCCAATTGTACTCATATAATGCCTGTGAAAGACAATTAATTCATTAGATCTAGAGGACTTATGTTTCTCATAGCTTAGAACTAGTAAAATCGCAGTAATACTTAATAGTGCCAAACGAACTCTTTTCATATGAAGCTTTTGGAACATTAATATGAACGTTATTAATGCGAAATAAGAAACGATAAGCATATTTACTGAGAAAGGAATGTTTTTAAGAATCCAGGCATCTTGATGAGCTACCCAGCCTACAACGTTGTTCATGAAATCAATACATTTCGCTAATAACATTACGATTATCTCAGGTAAAAGATCTACAAGTGATAGTAGTATTACAGAAAACCCTAATACAAGAACCCCTCCTAAAAACGGAATAATAATAAGGTTAGATATAAAGAAAAGGATAGGGAATTGATGAAAATAAAATAGGATAAGTGGTAGTAATCCTAATTGGGCGGCAATAGTAACTGTAAAGGTTTGCCAGATTTTCTTATCTATAAAAAATTTTGGTTTGTAGAGTTTATCTAACTTAGGTTGGATCCAAACAATTGCAAAAACGGCCAAATAACTTAATTGAAAACCGGCTGAAAATAAATATTGTGGGTTGAAACACAATAGAATAAAAGCAGATATAAACAATGAGTTGTAAGTATTGAACTCAGATTTAATTTGTACTGCTATGGCTAGAAACGAAAACATGGTAACGGCTCTTAGAATTGATGGAGAAAATCCCGCAATGCCTGCAAAGCACCAAAGAAACAGAAGAATAAAGATTAGTTTTATTGTTTTTCCATATTTTTTGATGCTCTCAAGGGGGTGCAATAAAAAGTTTAGGATATACAAGAGTATACCAATGTGTAATCCAGACATAGCCAAAATATGAATAGCCCCAGCATCTCTATACTGTTTAAAGGTTTCTTGACTAATGTTTTGTCTTTGACCTAATAATAAAGCGTTTATAATAGACAATTGTTTAGAGGTGATATTGTAGGAGGATAGTTTAGTGTTGATGTGGTTTCGTATTTGATGAGCTAAGTGTGTGCTTGTTTTTTCTGTAGTGTTATGTTGTAGTAAACGATCAAATGATACCGTGGCACGGTGATAAATATATCGTTTACTAAGGTAGTTTGAATAATCAAATTGATTAGGATTCAATGGCTTAGGTGTAGATTCCAATTGAGTACATGTGATATAGGTACTGCCAACATCTAAAAGTTGAGAAGAATCTTTTCTTTGAGTTCTAATTAAAAGTAATCCCTTGGCCTTTTTATTATGGATTCGTTTTATAGAAGCAATATAAACATTATAGAAAGAAGTGGGTTTTAATCTTTCTTTGATCGAAAACTGAATTCCTATTGAATTTTCGGCATTTTTGTGTGGTATAAAATGGGTGTAATGATTGGGGTAATTTTTTGGGTGATGAACTTTTGTTAATGTTAATCCAAAAAGAATGAATGAAATAATTGCTGCAACTGTAAATATATAGGTCTTAGAAAATGGTTTGTCAACCATCTTCCAAATTATGAAAAGAGCACAAATTGACGAGAATAAACCAATCAGTGTTGTCGAAACCTTTATTTCTAAAGAACTACCTAATAATATACCCAGTATAGTTGAAATGGTTATAACTATAAATGGGATATTTAGAAACTTCATTACACTTAAGGCTATAGTACTCTTCTAGCACCAGCAAAACACTTGCGCCAGTATTTTTCATCTAAGCTTGATACAATAACTCCTTTAGAAGATGAAGAATGAATAAATTTTATGACTCCTTTAATAGTAACAACTAATCCTACATGAGAAATTGCATTTTTCCTTTTATTGGTTTTGAAAAATAACAAATCCCCTGGAACAACTTTTTTTAAAGATATAGATTTACCTTGAGTTGCCATATTTTTGGAAGTTCTAGGAAGAACAATATTATCTTTTTTAAAAGCAGTATAAACTAAACCAGAACAATCCATACCTTTTTTTGATGTTCCTCCAAATTTATAACGAGTACCTTTATATCCAAGAGCAGTTTTAATGATGGATTTGGTTTTAGATTTTACATGTGTTTTTGTTTTAGAACTACTTATAACAGTTTTCTTACTTCCTCCACAGGATATAAGTGTTATGGTTAAGAGTAAGAGTAGTATTCTTTTCATTAGAAATGGGTTTAACACAAAGTACGTGATTTTGGGGTACAATTTCAAAAAAATGGAAATCTTGTAATTTTTTTATTGAATTTTTTTTTTTGAGAACCGTGTTGTGTATGGATGCCTCGTTTTACAGTATATTCGGGGAAATTTTCTGTTAAAATAAACTTAAATTTTCTTAATATTTTCTTTATAAATTACGTAAAAACCATAATTCACCGATGTTTTTAGCTTAAAAAGTAGTATATTATACCATATTATTAACTGGTAATCAATAAGATATATATTAGATGAAAGAGAAGGCGTTGTTATTTAGTGTTTGTTTAATCGTCCATTTTGTAGGAATTTCCTTGGCTGCTCAAAGCCTTTCTAAGAATATTACCCCGGATAGTGTTGAACGAATTTTAGAAAAATCATCAGAATCATTGTATGATCTATATGATCCTGATCACGAACAAAGTGTTTACTATCTAGAACTGGCAGAAAGTCTGGTTAAAGATGTAGATGACCCTAAATTAAAGATATTGGTAAATCGCTATAGGATAGGCTTTCAGCTCGAAATAGGTGATACTTTGGTTATTCAAGAGTATTTACGTAAAAATTTATCGCTAATTACAGATGTAGATGATAAAAGAGAGCTAGGTTTATACTATGAACAAATTGGTGTATTAAAATCAATTGAAGAAAAAGATGAAGAGGAGTATACAGCATATTCTAAGGCTTATGAATTATTAACAGAGTATGGAGAGAAAAAAGATCTAATAGATGCTAATTATAATCTTAGTTTAATAAGTAGAAGGAGAGGAGAGTGGAAAAAAACTATTGATTATGCGTTGATTGCATTACAGCTTATTGAAGAAACAAAAATTAAAGAAGATAGAAGAGTTAACTTATATGCATATATGGCAAAAGCTTATTTTAGTCTCGACGAGAATGAAAAAGCAGAAGCTTATTTTGCAAAAGTAGAAGAAGATGAATTGCTCAAAAAAGAAACGTATGATTTTCTTGGTTACTTTCATGCGTTAAAAGGTCGGTATTATAGAAAAATTAAGGAATTTGATAAAGCTTCTATAAGTTATAGAGAATCGTGTATTTACTATTATAAGCATGCTCTTGAAAGAACAAAAACGGTTAGTTCATCATTGGCTTTGGCGAGTAAATTAAAGCTGAAAGAAGAAGAGAATAAAAGGATTATAATTGAAAATGAGCTAAAGGCTGAGCAATTAAGAAATAGTCGTTATATCATTTTGGTGAGCATATTGGTAATTATAGGTTTGGTTCTAGTGAGTATGATCCAATACAGATCATCTTTTTATAAAACAAAAATTAATCGACTATTAAATAGAAATTACAAAAAACTGATCGAGGCTAATCGAAAAGTAGATAAGGCTTTAGAGGTTAAGTCAGAGTTTTTAGATTCTGTGACTCATGAGCTCTTAACGCCATTAAATACGATAAAAGGAACAACATTTCTATTGCAAAAAGAAAAATTATCAACTCAACAGATCAATCAAATTAAGTTGATTAATCTTTCAAGTGATTATTTATTGAACTTAATTAATGATGTAATACACTTAAACGATCTTGAAAGCGGAGAATTAGAGTTAAAGAATGAAGATTTTGACTTAAAAATACTGCTCAATAACTTGATTGATTCTTCTGTAATGATGAAAAATAATACCAATTTGATTCATAGAAATATTGATGATGATATTCCAAAAAATTTAAAAGGAGATGTACTTAAAGTCTCACAGGTTTTTCTTAATATATTGGATAATGCTATAAAATTCACCAAAAACGGAGATATTTATATTAATATATCATTAGTTTCCAAATCTCAAAATAAGGCAAAAGTAAAGTTTGAAATAAGGGATACAGGGATAGGGATGTCTAAAGAACAAACTAGTAAAGCTTTTGAGGCATTTCATCAAGGCTCTGTTAAAATTAACAGAGAATATGGTGGTACCGGTTTAGGGCTGTCAATAGTTAAAAAAATATTAAAATTAAAAGGAAGCGATGTAGTTTTAAAATCAAAACCGGAAAAAGGAACTACAGTTTCTTTTGCGATCGATTTTGATTTTTATATACCGGCTTTAGAGCATATTATTTCTCGAAAAAAGAAGATTAATGGATCATCTCCAGATATTAGTATTTTGTTAGTAGAGGATAATAAAGTGAATCAATTGATTACAGAAAAAATAATTTCGAATTACGGTTTTGACTGCGATTCAGCAAATGATGGAGAAGAAGCAGTAGAAATGGTGAAAAAAAATAAGTACTCCCTTGTTTTGATGGATATAATGATGCCTAGAATGGATGGTTTTGAGGCAACCAAGTTCATAAAAACGTTTAATAGTAAATTGCCAATTGTAGCCTTAACGGCTATATCAGAAAAATTAAATAAAGAAAGATTTAATGAAGTAGGGATATTTACAGTGTTACCTAAACCAGTAAAGCCAGATTTGCTTTATGAAACTATTATGAGTCATTGTAATAATTTTGCATAGAATGCACCGAATATAATTATCGCTTTATTGTATTGAAATCAAGTGTTTTGTAAAAGTAATTACAAAAATTATGGGACTACATTGAAAGGGATTTTTATCATAGTAATGTTTTTATAAAATAATATTTAGCGCACAATACAACCAAGTCAATGCTTAATAAGTGAAGAAAACTTAGCTTTCTTAATAATTTTGACTTTTATATTTAATACCAAAAAAGATGTGATGTTTTATCAAAAAGGGGGAAAAATCATCATAGATCTTTTTTGGTGTTGTGCGTTAAAACCCTATTAATATTAAGCCTTTAGTGTATATAATGGCGTTTTTTTTACTATTTTTACTTGTTAATCAGTAAGATATCATAAGATGAATATGAAGGTGTTGCTAAATATTATCTTTTTGTTTGTTCATTTTATCTGTATTTCTCAGATATCTTATAGTTCCAGTAGTATAATTCCTCGAGATAGTATTCTTAAAATTTTAGAAAAATCAAAAGAGTATCTTGTTAGACTTTCTGATCCTAATCATGGTAAAGGTATTCGCCTTCTTGACTTAGCAGAAAACCTAACAGATACTATGAATGATACTAATTTAAAAATTCTTGTTAATCGTCATAGATTGGGTTACTATTTAACGATAAGGGATACAGCTATGGCAAAAGAGTATCTCAAAAAAAACTTAATACTCATAAAACAAATTAATGATAAAAGAGAATTGGGTTTGTATTATGAGGGTTTAGGAATAGTAGCATCTTTTAAGAAAGGTACAGAAGGTGAAACTGAAGCTTTTGAAACGGCTAGTGAATTATTGAATAAATATGGAGAGAAAAGAGATCTAATTGATGCAAATTATAACCTAGGGATTATTTATAAAAGGAAAGGAGAATGGCAAAATTCTATTGACCACTCTTTGATTTCATTAAATGCTATAGAAGATACTGGAGAAAAAAAGAATAGAAGGAAGTATTTGTATATACATTTGGCAGAGTGCTTTATTCGTTTAAATAAGTATGAAGATGCAAAAGCATATTTAACTAAGATCAAGACAGATGAGTATTTTAAAATAAAAGACCTTCGTTTTTTGGGTTTCTTTTATAAAGTACAAGGGTTATATTATGAAGCGAATAAGAATTATTACCTTGCTTCTCAATATTATCAAAAATCATCTGATAAGTTTTACGAATACGGTTTTAATAGAAGTAAACAAATTAGCGCATCACTGGGTTTAGCAAGTCGGTTAAAGCTTAATGAAGAAGAAAATAAAAGAATACGGGTAGAGAATAAACTTAATGCAGAACAACTTCAGAACGATAAATATGTTATTTTACTTGGGGCTCTGGTTATTCTTGGTTTAATTATCATGAGTATTAGTCAGTACAGATCATCAGTATTTAAAACAAGGACAAATAAACTGCTCCATGAAAATAACAAAAAACTTTTTAAAACAGGTCAGAAATTAGACAAAGCATTAAAAGCCAAGTCAGATTTTATGGACTCTGTCACCCATGAGTTATTAACGCCTTTAAATACTATAAAAGGTATTTCATTCCTACTTAGAAAAGAAAAATTAACTCCAAAGCAACAAGATAAAGTTAAGCTATTAAGTTCCTCAAGTGATCATTTGCTAAGCCTAATTAATAAAGTTATTGATCTTAATGTGTTAGAAAAAGATGAAGCACAACTTAACAAAGAAGAGTTTGATTTAAAGACATTAATGTACGGTATAGTAGATTCTTTAACAACTGGAAGAGCAACAACAAACACTTTACATGTTAAAATAGACGAAACAATCCCTGATGTTTTAGAAGGCGATATTCTTAAGATTTCGCAAGTCGTTATTAATATCTTGAGCAATTCGTTAAAGTTTACAAAGGATGGAGATATTTATTTTCAAGTTTCTTTGGTTGCTACCGTAGGGGGACAATCAAAAGTTAAATTTCATATTTGGGACACAGGTATTGGGATGTCTAAAAAACAAAAAGCAAACGTTTTTGATAAGTTTAAACAAGGGTCTGTTAAAATTAATAGGCAATATGGAGGTACTGGACTTGGGTTAACCATAGTAAAAAAGATTCTTGATCTTTATAATAGCGAGATAAATATAGACTCTAGATTAAGAAAAGGAACTTCTGTAGACTTTTCTATAGATTTTGATTTGCCGTTAAAAAGTAAATTAAAATATCAAAAAAATGGTGCTGCGAAAGCTTCGGGCAAAGATATAAGTGATGTTAATATTTTGTTAGTAGAAGATAATAAGGTGAATCAATTAATTGTGAAAAAGATAATTTCTGACTATGGATTTGGGTGTGATTCTGCAAATGATGGAGAAGAAGCAGTAGCCATGGTTAAAGAGAATAAGTATTCTTTGATTTTGATGGATATTATGATGCCGCGAATGGATGGTTTTGAAGCAACTAGATTTATAAAATCTTTTAATAAAACGATACCTATAGTAGCTCTTACAGCTATATCAGAAAGATTAAATAAAGAAAAATTTAATGAAGTAGGGATTCTTAAAATATTAAATAAACCTGTGAATCCAGAACTTCTGTATGAAACTATAATCGAGTATAAATAAAACCTTGTTAGTTTTGAATAGAGTTTACTATCAATTGGGCAGTTTTTAGACTAGCTCCTTTACCGCCTAATCTTTTTTCTAAGTCATAATAATCTAAAAATAAAACAGCCCTCTTGTATTCATCGATAATAGTATTAAGTTCTTGCTTTAGTCTCTTAGTATTAAGATCACTCTGAATTAACTCGGTTACTACAGGCTTATCCATGATAAGGTTAACCAAAGAAATATATTCAAGATTTATGATTCGTTTGGCTATCTGGTATGATATTGAATTTCCTTTATAACAAACTACTTGAGGTACTTTGAATAAAGCTGTTTCTAAAGTAGCAGTTCCTGAGGTCACCAATGCAGCATTACTAAGGCTTAATAAATCATATGTTTCATTCATCACCAAATGAATACTCTTATTTTTGATAAACGAGCTATAAAATTCTTTGTTTTGACTAGGAGCTCCAGCAATAATAAATTGATAATCAGAAAAATCGTTGACAATAGAGAGCATAACCTCTAACATTTTTCTGATTTCCTGTTTTCTACTCCCAGGTAATAATGCGATAATTGGCCGATCATCTAAACCATGTCTATTTTTGAAATCTTCTGGCATAATTTGCTTATGATCAGAAATGGCATCGATCAAAGGATGTCCAACAAAGTTTACTGGGTAATCATATGCATCATAGAATTTTTTTACAAAAGGTAAGATGACGTACATATGGTCAATAGTGGCCTTTATGGTTTTTACTCGTCCGGCACGTGATGCCCATACTTGTGGACTAATATAATAATGGGTACTATAACCAAGGGGCTTTGCCCATTTTGCAATACGTAAATTAAAACCAGAGTTGTCAATAAAAATGAGAGCGTCTGGTTGATATTTTTCAATATCTTTTTTACAATATTTTATATGCCCAAGTATTTTTCTAAGATTCATCAAAACCTCGATAAATCCCATAAAAGCGCGTTCTTTATAATGAGTAACCAAAGTACCACCAACTGCTTGCATCAAATCACCTCCCCAAAACCTAAGTTCTGCTTTCGGGTCTTCTTTAAGAATCGATTTCATAAGATTTGCTCCATGCAAGTCTCCAGATGCTTCTCCGGCTATGAGGTAATATTTCATTTGTTAGATCGTTATTATGCTGTAAATTATTTTATTGACTGAGGGCGTGGTGTTATAAATATACTTATAATGTTACCCAAATTTACTAATTGCAATAAATATCGCTGCTATAAGAGATGCAAGAAGTATTCCTCTAGCACGATAAATATTGTTCTTTTTTAAAAAATAGAAGAAAAGTAATAAATTTGGTAAGGCTCCTAGTGCTATTAGGCTACCTATAGAATCATTTGAGATAGAGGCATTAATAGTTTCAGAAAAACCTAATTCTTGCTTGCTTAAGCTAGAGAAAATAAATACGCAAAGTACGAACCCTAAGCATGCCGAAATTAATCCAATAAAAAAACCTATACCAATTTTCTTTTTAATCATTTATAGTCCAGTTGTTTAATTCTTGTATATAGTGATGTGCAGTTAAATCAAATTGCGTAGGTACAATAGAAATGTATCCATTGTGTAAAGCCCATTCGTCTGTATCTTCTCCTTTGTCTTCATTAATAAATTTGCCCGATAGCCAATAATAATCCCGACCCATAGGGTTTGTTCGTTTGTCAAACTCTTCCACCCAATGTGCATTAGCTTGGCGACAGATTTTGACGCCTTTTATGTCTTCTTTGGATAGTTTCGGAATATTTACATTTAGTACAATGCCTTTTGGTAGCCCGTTTTGTAGAACGTTGTTTACAATTGATTTAATGTACTTTTTTGAAGGTTCAAAATTGGCGTCCATCGCATAGTCTAGCAGCGAAAAACCAATTGCTGGTATCCCTTCTATTCCTGCTTCTACAGCAGCACTCATAGTTCCAGAATAAATAACATTAATAGCAGAGTTCGATCCATGGTTAATACCGCTTACACATAAATCTGGTTTTCGATCAAGAATCGCTCTAGAAGCCATTTTGACACAATCAACCGGAGTGCCAGAACAGCTATATTCCTTTTGTGGAGCCTCTTTATTAATAACTACAGGATCACAGAATAATGTGTTGTTTATAGTTATAGCATGTCCCATACCACTTTGTGGGCTATCAGGAGCAACAACTACAACATCACCAATTTCATTCATAACCTCTATTAATGCACGTATTCCTGGGGCAGTAATTCCGTCATCATTTGTGACAAGAATTAACGGTTTTTTTTGTGCCATGTATAGTTTTTTTTTCGAAAGTAAAAATACATTTTTTAGTGGAAAAGAAGGCTAATAATTTAGATTGGTAGTATAATAAATAGGTGTTGAAGATAATTTAACATATAATATCCATATCAGCAAGGTGAAATATTAGCTTGTTTAAGAAAAATTTAGTAATATTACCAGTTATATGGCATGGTTTTTATTGTATTGTGTCTATATCCCTAAATTTTATGAGCGTATGAAAAAGAGTTTTTTGGTTTTGATGATTACCGTAATAGTTTCTGCAGCTTCTTGCAGTTTTACAACTAAGGTAAAAAATGATCCGGATAAGGATAAGTTACTTATTGATTTAATTAGTTATGTACTTGGTAAAGGTCATTATGATGCCAAGGATATAAATGATGATTTTTCTAAAGAAGTTTTTTCTGATTACATCGATGCGTTAGATCCTTTAAAACGATATTTTTACAAAAGCGATATTCAAGAATTCAAGAAATATGAAAAGTTAATTGATGATGAGATAAGAGATAAGAGAATTAACTTTTTTAATCTTACCTATGAACGACTTCAAGAAAGAATGTCTGAAGCTAGATGGTTGCATAAGGAAATTTTAGAAAAACCATTTAATTTTGAAATAGACGAAGAAATTAATACTGATTACGAGAAGATTTCTTATGCTTCTAATAAAAGCGAAATGAAAGATCGCTGGAGATTACAACTTAAATTCAATGCATTATCTAGCTATTATGATAAGGTTCAAGAGCAAATTGACTCTATTACAAAAAATAGTAAGTATGAGCGAAAGACATCTAGCGTATTGGAGACAGAAGCTAGAGATATAACACGATCTTCATTACAAGAGTATTTTGAATTTGCTGATGATTTAGAACGAAAAGATTGGTTCTCTGTTTACATTAATTCTATTGTAGAAGAATTTGATCCTCATACATATTATTTTGCACCTAGAGATAAAGATAGATTTGATATTGCAATGTCTGGGAAATTAGAAGGAATAGGAGCAAGACTACAAAAGAAAAATGATAATGTTCAGATAATTGAAGTGATATCGGGTGGACCTGCCTGGAGAGGTAATGATGTTGAAGTAGGTGACCTTATTATGAAAGTTAAGCAGGAGGATGAACAAGAGCCAGTTAGTATTGTTGGAATGCGATTGGATGATGCTGTAAGTCTAATAAAAGGACCAAAAGGAACCAAAGTTTCTCTTACCATTAAAAAAGTAGATGGAACTACAGAGATAGTCGATATCGTACGAGATGTAGTAGAACTAGAAGAAACCTATGCAAAATCTTCTATTGTTAAAAAAGAGGATAAAAAGTTCGGAATTGTAAACTTGCCAAAGTTTTATTTTAATATGAAAGATTATAATGAACGTAACGCAGCTAAGGATGTGAAACAAGAAATTATAAGACTTAAGGAGCAAGATATGGATGGATTGGTAGTAGATTTACGTGATAACGGAGGAGGGTCTTTACAGACTGTTGTTGATATTGCGGGACTTTTTATCGAGTCTGGACCTATTGTACAAGTTAGAACCAAAGGGGAGTCTCCAGAAGTATTAAGTGATAAAGATAGAACGGTACTTTGGGATGGACCTCTTGTAATCTTGGTTAATGAATTGTCAGCTTCAGCATCAGAAATTTTGGCGGCTGCAATGCAAGACTATAAGCGAGCGATTATAATAGGAAGTAAACAAACATACGGAAAAGGTACAGTTCAAAATGTAATGGATCTTAATCGTTGGATGAGAAGTAATGATTTTGGAGATCTTGGAGCTTTAAAACTTACTACGCAGAAGTTTTATAGAGTTAATGGAGGGTCAACCCAGTTAGAAGGAGTTAAAAGTGATGTAGTTGTTCCAGATAGATATAGCTATATAGATATAGGAGAAAAAGATCAAGAAAACCCACTTCCTTGGGATAAAATTCCTGCAGCGAACTATTCACTTTGGAATGGTTATATTGATTTTGAACAAACTATTAATAGTAGTAAACAAAGAATGGCTCAGAATGATCAATTAAAATTGATTGAAGAAAATGCTAAATGGGTGAGCGAAAAAAGAGATGTAAATAAATATTCATTACAATATAGCAAGTATAAACAAAACCTTGAATCTAATAAAGAGCAAGCAAAACGTTTTGATGCTATAAGTGATTATCAGACAAAATTGTTATTTGAATCTTTACCTTATGAAAAAGAATTGATAAAGCAAGATTCGATTTTAGCCGAAAAAAGAAAAAGATGGCATGAGAGCTTGTCTAAAGATGTATATGTCGAAGAAGCAATAAGTGTTTTAGAAGATTTGAAAACAAATAATATTAGAAAATCTAAAAACCCACTTACACTAAAGAACTAATAGGTATTAATGCCAGAAACAATATCAAATTCTTTAAGTAGACTAGCGCTCCAGAAATTCAAAAAGAACTTTTGGGGCGTTTTGAGTTTTAGTTTTATTGCATTTTGTGCTTTAATAGCTGTTTTTGCATATGTTTTGGCTCCAGATGATTCTAAGAACGCCAATCAGATGCATTTGTCGATTCATTCTAAACCACCAGGGTTTAGTGTAAAAATGTTGACTATACCTTCTTCTGCCAAAATTGTAGATCAATCAATTTTTGATAAGCTGTTTTTTGGTAAAAATAATACGGCTACCGAAATTCCAATCGAGAGATATATTTTATTAGATAATGCTGTGAAAATTTCTCCTTATAGCGAAGGAGAGATTACAGAGGTTTCTAAGGAGATTAATTTTGATCAATTTCCCGGTAACCTAACTTCAAATGATATTGAGCAAACCTATATTCAGGATCGTACATTTCTATTGGGAACCGATAAGTACGGAAGAGATTTGTTGAGTAGAATGTTGATCGGTATTCGAATTTCTTTTTCGATTGGATTTGTGGCGGTTTTAATTTCATTAATTTTAGGGATATCTCTTGGGGCAATAGCTGGCTTTTTTGGTGGGAAAATCGACGCAATGATTATGTGGCTAATAAATGTAACATGGTCAATACCAACCTTATTATTAGTTATAGCCATTACTCTGGCTTTAGGAAAGGGTTTCTGGCAAGTTTTTATAGCTGTTGGGCTAACAATGTGGGTCGATGTAGCAAGAGTGGTGAGAGGACAAGTTTTAGGTGTTAAGCAAATGCAATATGTTACTGCAGCAAGAGCCTTAGGTTATAATAATTTTAGAATAATAACAAAGCATATATTACCTAATAGTTTGGCTCCTGTGATTATAATATCAGCAGCAAATTTTGCAGCCGCAATTCTTATAGAAAGTGGTCTAAGTTTTCTAGGTATTGGAGCACAACCACCTACGCCAAGTTGGGGGGCAATGATCAAAGATCATTACTCTTATATTATATTAGGTAAAGCTTATTTAGCTATTATACCAGGGTTAGGTATAATGAGTTTGGTGATGGCATTTATGTTGATGGGTAATGCACTTAGGGATGCATTAGATGTGAAAAGATAAAAAGTAACGAGAACAAAATACTCTCATTACTTTTTTTATCTGTTATGATGACTTGCTCTGTAAATTTATTAATGATGTAAACCACGAATAGGAGAAGTGCCATCAGGACAAGTGCTATTGCATGGTGTCGAAACAATTGTTAAAATACCTCCAGGGCCAGGAACTCTACAGCCGCAATCTTCTTCTGTAGGAAGTAAGAATCCACCTTTGATATTGATTTTTTGATTTTTGTTCAACGGTTGAACATCTTTTAAGTTTAGAATTTTTGGTAACATGTTAATTGGTTTTAAAAATGAATATATTTTTATCTGTTCTGATTAAGGTAAATCGAACAGTAGAACCAAATTAATGAATAAGTATGTGAAATTTCCCCCTGAAAACAGGGGGGGTGTATTCTTAAATAGGGTTAATTAGAAACTCAAAAATAAATAAACATTACCTAGATTTTATATAAGGTTGGTGATGTTAAAATGTGTGCCGAAAGACCCTGATCTAAAAAATAGTCTAAGCTTCAATCGCTTCGGGAGACTCTGATTTAGAATCACTATAATTCTCTGTCATCATATTCATAAAATGAAAAAATTCATCATAACTATACTTTTGTGGATAAATAGTATCGTTAACAAGAGAAGCTGGAGTATAGTATAGCGTGTGCTTTTCTGCCCACTTTGATTGCTGTGTTAATACTTCTTTAATCTCTGGATGTTGTTGTGGTGTGCCATAAGTCTTTATCCATTTGCTGTGAGTTCTATTGGTAAACCATTTGTTATAAGCGTCAATAAATGCTTCAGCTCCATGATTGCGATATATCTCAAAAAGTATAAGTACTATTTGATGAGCTTGATTATTAGGGTCGTCAATATTTACATTAAAACGAATAGAAATCTGAAGCTTATCCCCCAAAGTTTTTAGGACACGAGTATAGGCTTCAAATGCATCCTTGCAGTATCCGCACATTGGATTCGACAGTGCTATTATTTTAAATTTAGCATTAGGATTACCAAGTACAATTTCATTGGCAATCGCGATATTATCGTCTACTTTTTCTGATAAACTTAATAAATGATTATAAATCTGTTCATCTCTTTTAAATTGATTTAGTTTTAGGTTGTCTCCTTTGTATTTGTTGTTCTCTTCTACTTTTTTCTTCGTGAAAAAATATAGTAAAGTTGTTAATGATGAGATTATAATTAAATTAACTATTGTATCTAGATGTAAATTAAAAGGAGTATTTAATACTCCAATTATAGCTAATCCTAAAGATATTGATCCAATAGCAAGACATATAGCACACCATTTCTTAATAACGAGTGCCTGAGAATAGATCGAGTATAAGATTACGGGGATACCCAGTAGCGATGGGATAAGTAAGGAGGTGTCAAAACCATACAATAATTGATATATGGTTATGCTACTAAAAAAAATCATACTAGCATCTGCTAACGAAATTGCTTTGAAAAGTTTACTACCACTATTGTTTATAACATCATTACAGCTTGAGTTGCCAATAGAAGTACAGAATTCATGCATTGTTTGCGATTGTATTCCTAAACTTTCTCTTAAGGCGAAAAAACTAAATATAGTTCCAGAGATCGATAGCATCAGAAAACTTATTTGAGTAATATCCCATGTTTTGTTATAAAAACTAAATAAGAGCCCCAACCCTAATATAGTAAGAAGAATATTCTGAAAAATTGTTTGAGTACTCGAAACTAATTTTTGCTTTGTATTGTATTCTACCGCAATGACTTTTGGAACCCAAAGCTTCTTGAACTCTTCAAAAGAATGTTTTTTCTTTTTTAGAGAAGTTTGTTTTAAGTGGATATGATCTTTGTTTTTGAGTATAGAAACAATTTCTTCGCCTTGTTCTGTTGTAATTAAAGAAACAAAGCTTTCAGGAAGTTGGTCCAACGCTTCGGCAGGTACTTCGACAGCAATATTGTCGATGTTAAAATAATCCAGAGTGTCTGTAATTGATTGAAAACTTGGGTAACTGGGGTGTATTTGTAGTTGTAGCTCTAGATCTTTTTTGTCGTAGTTCTTGATATTGTTTTGAATTAAAACACTTTCGACTACTTTTTCGATAGTGGCGCTCATAGGTTTATTTCGTTTTAAGATGATATTTATGTATACGAATTACTAATATAGCTAATAAGCCAATAGTAATTTCAAAAATGAGCCTATAATGATAATTTTATTGACTCGATACAGTATAACTAAAATGGAAATTTGAATGGAGTCCTTGGTATAAAGGTTTAGAATTAAATATTTTTATTAGAGTTTTATAAGTGTATTATTAAATAACCTATTGTCATGTTATTTTGATATTTTCGCGTATAAGTAAACAAAGACTAATGAATAGGAGAAAATACATTTATCCAATATTAATTGTTATAGTAACAATTGTGTTTTATTATGCAGAGGATTATTTGGATGGAAGAAGGAGCTTTTCTGATAAAACTACCGAAGATATTAATACTGCTGGGTTTTATTATTTGCCAACATCTACCACAGGAGTTGTTGTCGTTCATAATCATTATTCATTATCTTATTCTGAAAAACATGAACAAGCAGAATGGGTTGCCTATGAGTTGAAAAAAGAGCATTTGTCAAGAAATGATTTTAAACGTCCCTTTTTTGTTGAAGATAAGAAGGTAAAATCATCCTCAGCCGATTGGCGTAATTATAAGAAATCAGGTTTTGATAGAGGACATTTGTGCCCTGCAGGAGATAGGAGGTTTACATATGAAGCTTTTGAAGAGACGTTTCTTACATCTAATATTACACCTCAAAACCATGAATTTAATAGTGGTATTTGGAATGATTTAGAGAAAAAAACAAGATACTGGGCAAGTAGATATGATGGTGTTTATGTTGTGACAGGAGGAGTTTTGTCTGATGGGTTAGAAACAATCGGGTATGAACATGTGTCTGTTCCTAAATATTTTTATAAAGTTATTCTGGATAATTCCTCAAAGTATCCAAAAATGATTGCTTTTTTAATGCCACATAAAGATACTGATGGTTCTTTAAAAAAATATGTCGTATCAGTTGATGAAATTGAAAAGTTAACAGGGATTGATTTTTTTAAGGCGTTAGATGATAGTATAGAAGACAAATTAGAGGCTTCTTCATCGGGTAGTGGTTGGAAGTTTTAATTTTTTTTACCACTCATTTACTCGGTTGGCATCCAGTTTAATAAAAATAAAAAGTAATAGTGTAAAGCCCCATAGACCTGATCCTCCATAACTAAAAAATGGTAAAGGGATACCAATAGTTGGCATTAAACCGGTTACCATACCTACGTTAATAGCAAAATGAATGAATAGGATTCCGACAACACTATAACCATATACTCTACTAAACTGAGATTTTTGTCTTTCGGCTAAATGAATAAGGCGTATTAGTAATAGAACAAATAAAGCAACAACTATAGTTGCACCTAGAAATCCCCATTCTTCTCCAACCGTGCTGAAAATATAATCTGTATGTTGCTCGGGCACAAAGCCTCCTTTGGTTTGTGTACCTTCTTTCCATCCTTTGCCGATCCAGCCTCCGCTACCAATGGCAATTTCACTTTGATTGGTGTTATATCCTATTCCTTTAGAATCTACTTCTTTTCCTAGTACAATATTAAAGCGATCTCTATGTCTTTGCTCAAAAACATGGTTGAAAATATAATTCACAGAAAAACAAAACCCACCAATAACCAGAATAGTAAGAAGATATCGGGAGTATTTAGGCTTTTGTTTTCTTTTTTTAATTAGAATGAATAGCATTATCGCGGCTATTGAAAGAACAACCCATAAAGGGTTAAATAGCAGTGTGAGTATAAAGAGAACAGCTGTAGAGGCGCCTATAATTAAATAGATAGCAGCTAATCCTTCACGGTAAAGAGGAAAGAAAAATGCTGCATATACCAATGCACTTCCTGGATCGGGCTGTGGGATGATAACCAAAGCTGGTAATGCGATAATCAGGAAAGCTTTTAATTGGTGGTTAATACGATTAATATTAGTTTGCATATCACTTAAAAACTTAGCTAATGCCAATGCTGTACAGGCTTTTGCAAATTCAGATGGTTGTAGGCCCACCGGACCAAATGCATACCATGAGGTTGCTCCGTTTATATTTTTACCTAGAACAAATAATCCGAGAAGTGACAATATCGAAATCACATAAATTAAACCTGCAAAACGTTCGTAAAATTTGGCTTCTATGGCTTGAGTAATTATTATAAGAACAATGCTAAGTAAGATCCAATAGGCTTGCTTAACATATACTTGTGACAAATCTGTAAATGAAAAAGTTGCGGTTTCATAAGAGGCAGAATAAATATTTCCCCATCCAAAACCGACAAGAACAATAAAAATTAAGACTGTTATCCAGTCTATTGCAGCGATACTAGATCTTGCCATTATTGGTTAATTTTAAAAGGTTCGCCACTATGTGGTTTGGCATATTCTTCTTCTAAGCTGTGTGTAAGTAGCCATTCTTCAAGATCTGTTCGGCTAATACTGTCTTTTAGATATTTTTCAATCATTAAAGATGCCATTCTTCCAGCATAACGTGCTCCCCAATACCCATTTTCAACAAACACAGCAATTGCTATTTTTGGATTGTCTTTTGGTGCAAATGCAACAAAAACAGAGTGATCTGTAAGTTGTGTTCTTACTCCATTTATTTTGGTGAAATTCTCTGCGGTACCAGTTTTTCCACAAATGTCTATGCCTTCTACCTGTAAAAAAGCAGCTGTTCCTTTTGTATATACCTCTCGCATTCCTTCAACCACTGGTTCAAAATGTTCTTTGTTTATGGTAGTGACTTTGGCAACAGTGTAGTTTTCGTTTTCTATCGGTTTACCATCAATAGCTTTTATAATATGCGGAGTGTAATAGTGGCCTCTGTTCGCAATTGCAGCTGTCATATTGGCTAATTGAATTGGGGTGGTTAGAACTTCTCCTTGCCCAATAGCATTAGATAATGTAGCTGTAGAATACCATTTGTATGTGGGGTACTTATACATTCTATTATATAATTTTGAGGTGGGTACTTTACCTCGTTTTCCAACAGGTAAATCATTACCGAGAAACTTACCTAGCCCAAAACTTTTTACGTGCTTACTCCACCTATCCATTCCTTCTTGCGGCGTGTCATATTTTTCTATGATCCTTCTATATACCGTTGCAAAATAAGCATTACAAGAATTGGCAATCCCAGGGATCATACTAAGAGGGCCGTAATGAGCGTGACAGCCTAATTTACGTCCTCTAGATCCATAATAGTATCCCATACTACAAGAAACGCTTTCTTGGGTGTCAATAACTCCTTCTTGTAAACCAATTAAAGCGTTAATAGTTTTAAAAGGTGATCCAGGTGGATATTCGCCAGAAACCCCTCTGTCAAACAAAGGTTTTGCAATGGTGTCATAATATAACCGAGTGAAGTTTGGAGATCTTTTTCGACCCACAAGTAATTCAGGTTTGTACGTTGGTGCTGTTATAAGAGCTAATATCTCTCCTGAAGAAGGTTCTAAGGCTACAATACCTCCTCGTTTATTTTGCATAAGTTTTTGACCGTAGGCTTGAAGCTTAGTGTCTAGAGTAATAGTAAGATCTTTGCCATTTACTGGTAATGTATCAAATTTTCTATTTTTATATGGGCCTATATCTCTATTAAAACGATCTTTCTGAATACGTTTTACGCCTTTAACTCCACGTAATTCTTTTTCGTATTGTTTTTCTACACCATCAATACCAATAAGGTCTCCCGATATATAGTATGGGTTTTTTGCGATTAATCGCTCATTAACCTCTCCTATGTATCCCAAAACGTTTGCAGCTAATGTAGTTTGGTAATCTCGTAATGATCTTTTCTGTATATAAAATCCTTCAAATTTGCGCATTTTTTCCTGAAGGTATGCGTATTCGTCTTTGGTTAATTGTGGTATGATAATAGAAGGAACTCTTGGAGAGTATATTCGGGCTTTATTTAGTTGTTTAACAAGTTTCTCTTTGCTGATTTTTAAAATAGAACAAAATTCTAAAGTATCAAATGGTTTTAATTCTCTAGGAATAACCATTACGTCATAAGAAGGTTGATTAGTGACCAATAGTTTCCCATTTCTATCATAAATTGCACCCCTTTGTGGGTAATCATATATTACTTTGATTGCATTATCTTCTGATAAAGAAGCAAAGGAAGTATTGTAAATTTGTAAGTAGAACAATCTCGATACAAAAACAACACCTGTAGTAATTATTATTAAATAGAGTAATAACTTTCTCATGAATCACTTCTTCTAAATAATACCAAAACCAACATAGTGATAACTATGGTAAATATACTGGTGAAAAACGTTTTTTTTGCAATTAATAGTATGTGAGAGAAGTTAAAAATTTCTAGCGAAAAAAGAATAATATGATGTGTTAAAACCATCAGTAAAACATATGCTAAACGCTCTCCAAAACGTACATTACTTAATTTTACAGTTTGAAATTCATAGCTAAGACCAAAAGCTGATCTTAAAGCAATTGGGCGAAAAAATGCAATAATGATACAAGCAGCGGCATGAATGCCACCAGAATCACTAAACATATCTATGAATAAGCCTAATAAAAAGCTTAATGCTAAAAACAGACTTCTATTAATATTAATAGGGGCAAGAAGGATGAAAATGATGTAAATATATGGGTTAAGGAAACCCAAAAAATTCACATGATTTAGTACAAGTGCTTGAACTAGAACCAAAACAATAAATCGCGTGATATGTAGTATTGTGTCTTTGTTCATACCTTATTTTTCCAGACTCTTTATTTCGATTGCGTTTTTATTCTCAATTGTATAGACAAAACCAATATTAGTCATATCGTTAAAAAGCTTTACATCTATTTCATAGTAGCTTTTGTTTTGATTTAATTTATAACTGAGAATAGTTCCAATTCCTATACCTTTTGGGAAAATGGTTGATCTACCATGTGTTATTATGGTATCACCTTCTCTAATGATTGCTTGTCTAGGTATTGTTTCGAGCTGAACAATGTTAGGGTCTTTTCCATTCCATGTTAAAGATCCATATTGATTCGATTTTTTTAATCCAGCATTGATTCGTGAGTTACTATTGAGTATAGAGATAACTCTGCTATAATTTTTAGATGTATTTTCTATGATCCCAATGATTCCTTTATCGGTAATTACACCCATATCTGCAAAAACACTATGGTTTTCTCCTTTATCTATCAATATGTAATTGTCTATTTTACTGTAATCATTTTTGATTACAAGAGATTTAGTAAAAACAAATGGCGTTTTAAATGATGTGCTATCTGTATGTTTTACAGCAAAAGAATCGATAGTTAAAGAACTTAGTTGATTACGAAGATGTTCATTTTCTATTAATAAACGTTCGTTTTCTTTTTTTAAGCCAAAGTAGTGACTTACAGAATGTCTCCAATTGTATATTCCTCCTGTTAGAAAATTTGTCGAACTTATAAACTTGCTTTTATGATACGAATGTGATTGTATCGTAAAAATTAAAGATATAAGCAATAACATAAGAAACAGCAGAAAATGTTTATTCTTGATTAAAAAATTAATAATCTGCCTCATGTAATTTAAACTGTAATGATTTCTTAGGTTAAACGATTTATAGGCAATGTAATTATATTCTTATTGCCAAATATTAAAGCAGGATAACGTAAAATCTGAAATTTAGGTATATTACAAAGTGATATTTTTTTATAATATTACTTTATAAGTACACTTTTGTACCTACTTAAATTTTTAAGTGTAATTCCGGTTCCTCTTACAACTGCTCTTAATGGGTCTTCTGCTATGTATACTGGTAAATCTGTTTTTTGGGATAGACGCTTGTCTAATCCACGAAGCATAGAACCACCTCCTGCAAGATATATACCAGTATTATAGATGTCTGCTGCCAACTCTGGTGGAGTTTGTGATAATGTTTCCATTACCGCATCTTCGATACGTAGAATTGATTTATCAAGTGCTTTGGCCATTTCGCGATATGAAATCTGAACCTGTTTTGGTTTTCCAGTAAGTAAATCACGTCCTTGAACATTCATTTCCTCTGGCGGTAACTCCAAATCTTCTGTAGCAGCACCAATTTGGATTTTTATTTTCTCAGCGGTACGTTCTCCAACATATAGGTTATGTTGGGTACGCATATAATATATAATATCGTTTGTGAAAACGTCTCCTGCAATTTTAACAGATTTATCGCAAACTATTCCTCCTAAAGCAATAACAGCAATTTCTGTAGTACCCCCTCCGATATCAACTATCATGTTACCTTTTGGTTGCATGATGTCTATACCGATACCAATTGCAGCTGCCATTGGTTCATGAATAAGATAAACTTCTTTTCCGTTTACACGTTCTGCACTTTCCTTTACGGCACGCATTTCAACTTCAGTAATTCCTGATGGTATACAAATCACCATTCGCAGTGCAGGAGCAAATAACTTCTTCTTCAATGCAGGAATGTCCTTGATGAACATACTTATCATTTTCTCACTGGCATCAAAATCTGCAATTACACCATCTTTAAGAGGGCGAATAGTTTTGATGTTTTCGTGAGTCTTTCCTTGCATCATGGCCGCTTCTTTTCCAGCAGCTATAATTTTGCCAGTCATGATATCTCGGGCTACAATAGAAGGACTATCTACTACTACTTTGTCATTGTGAATTACTAAGGTGTTCGCGGTACCTAAGTCTATCGCGATCTCTTCGGTAAAGAAGTCAAAAAATCCCATAAAAGTCTAAAAAGGGGGTTAAATTTCGTAAATGTACTAAAATTAATGTTTAAAATGACGTGTTCCTGTCATAACCATTGCAATTCCATTCTCATCACAGTAATCTATACTCAATTGATCCTTAATAGAACCTCCTGGTTGGATAACTGCTTTAATACCTGCTTTATCTGCTAATTCTACACAATCAGGAAATGGGAAAAAGGCATCACTAGCCATTACCGCTCCATTAAGATCAAAATTAAATGATGCCGCTTTTTCTATTGATTGTCTTAAGGCGTCTACGCGAGAAGTCTGCCCTGTACCACTAGCAAGCAATTGTTTTCCTTTTGTAAAAACAATCGTATTTGATTTGGTATGCTTACAAATTTTTGACGCAAACAATAAATCTTCAATTTGTTCTGAGGTTGGAGCAACTTTTGTTACTGTATTAAGATCAGAAGCAACATCAGTTTTAAGGTCTTTATCTTGTACTAAAGTTCCGTTTAAACAAGAACGTACTTGTGTTGATGGAAGCTCAATGTTTTTTTGAATAAGAAGAATTCTATTTTTCTTTCCTTTTAGTATTTCTAAAGCATCAGAAGTGAAAGATGGAGCTATTACAACTTCACAAAAAAGTTTATGAATCTCTTCAGCGGTTGCTTTGTCTATTTCAGAATTACTTATTAATACACCTCCAAAAGCAGATGTAGGATCGCCAGCAAGAGCATCTACGTATGATTGCAAGACAGTTTCACGTTGTGCTAAACCACAAGCGTTATTGTGCTTTAAAATAGCAAATGTTGGAGCCTCACCTTTAAACTCATTCATTAAATTAACAGCAGCATCTACATCAAGTAAGTTGTTGTAAGATAGTTCTTTGCCATGTAATTTGTCGAACATTGCATCAAAATCACCAAAGAAAAATCCTTTTTGATGAGGGTTTTCTCCATAACGCAATACCTGACCTTTGGTTTCGCTAATTTTAAGCGAAGGGATTTCATTGCTAGAATTAAAGTAATTAAAAATAGCAGAATCATAATGAGAAGATACGTTAAAAGCTTTGGCAGCAAAACGTTTACGATCTTCTATAGATATAGATCCATTTCCTTCAGAAATAACATTTAAGAATTCTGAATAATCATCTACAGATGCTACACATGTTACATCTGCAAAATTTTTGGCAGCAGCTCTAATTAAAGAGATTCCGCCGATATCAATTTTTTCAATTATATCCTGTTCAGAAGCTCCTGATGCTACTGTTTTTTCAAAAGGATATAAATCAACTATTACAATGTCAATTTGTGGAATTTCATATTGCTCAAGCTCGGCAACATCACTATCGTTATTTTGACGATTTAAGATACCTCCAAAAACTTTAGGGTGTAATGTTTTAACTCTTCCTCCAAGGATTGAAGGGTAGGAAGTTACATCTTCAACAGGAACTACATTAATGCCTAAATCTTTAATGAATTTTTCAGTACCTCCAGTAGAATAAATAGTAATACCAAGGTCGTTTAATTTTTCTACGATAGGAGCCAATCCATCTTTACTGAATACAGAAATTAATGCAGATTTGGCCGTTTTTGTGTTGCTCATGAGTAAATTTAATTTGTAAAATGCAAAAGTAGCAATTTAGTCTGCAATTTGACAACCAATTAGACGTAATTGTTTTAGAATTAGTGATCTTGTTATTTTTCTAAAAAGAAATAAGCCAAAATGTGTTTTATAGTAAAATTTAATAGCATTTTATTAAAAACACCTCAACAATATTGATGAGGTGTTTTGTAGATTTAAGATGTTTTATAAATGAATGATCGGATTTTTAGTTTAACCGAAGTTTAAGGATTATTTCATGTGTTCCATTATTATAGGTATTTATATCTGTTGTTGTATGCTCATATGCATATCCGAAATTGAGAAAATTCTCAAGAAAACCTACAGTAAAAAAGAATGTGACGCTTTCATCTAATCTATAATTAGCACCTAGCTCTAATCGTTCTTTATATAATGCTGAAGCAGTCATATCTATAGAAATAGGAGCTCCGGTTACAACCTTACTTAGTACCGATGGCTGTATCTTGAAGTCTTCATTCAATTCAAAATCATATCCTCCTCCAACAAAGAATGGTACGTCATCGCTTGCAGATACAGGGCTAACACCTTCTTTTTCAAATCTGTCATTGGATAATAATGCTGGCGCCGAAACTGTAATATAGTATTTAGGTGCTTTGAGGTAAAAACCAACACCAACATTTGGGTTAAAATTACTTACATTTTGAGCAAACAAGGGATCATCAGTAACTCCTACCTCATTTAGGTCAATTTTTAAAAAACTCCCCCCGGCTTTAAGTCCAGCAAATAAGTTAAGTTCTTCTGCAACTTTAATTTTATAGGAGAAGTCGGCATATAAATGAGTTTCGTCTAAGACAAAAACTTTATCGCTAATAGCAGTTAATCCAATACCCATGTTTTTGCCTACCGGAGAGTTGATGTTAAAATTTAAAGTTTCTGGTCCACCTTCAACTCCGACCCATTGACTCCTAACCCCAAATATAGCCTCTAGATTACCGTTGGTGCCTGCATATGCAGGTGTAATTACATTCATGTTATACCTATATAAGCTAAAATGAGGATCTTGTTGCGCATATGTGGTAAATGAAATGGTAAGTATGAAAATTATATATTTTAAGTATTTCATTATAATTATAGTTTTTTGTTTTTAATAGGTGTATTGATGTACTCTTTACTAAATTGAATCTGTTTTATTAATAATTAATGTAGATCCAACCAGTATTAGGAGGTGTTTTGTTATCACCTGTGTCTATAATGAAGTAATAGGGGCCTGGAGGTAGCTTATCACTACCGAATACTAAATTTCCGTTTGAGGTGCCATCCCAGTCATTTTGGTAATCTTTAGCTTCAAATATTTTATTGCCAGACCTATTGAATACCTGAATGGTGTGATTAGAAAAGTTTTCGATGCCTTCTATAACCCAAGTATCATTAATTCCATCTCCATTTGGAGAAAACCCCTTTTTGAAACTGATGTTTGGAATTACGACTTCTTCTGTATTAATGATGAAGTTTTCAGATTCTGTATTTCCAATTCCGGGGTTGCCTGCGATATCTGTAATTCCAGAGTTATCGAGTGTTATACTATTTGAAGTTTCAACTATTCCTTCAGTAGGAGTGAAGGTTGTGGTGTAGGTAATACCTCCATCAGAAGAACTAACAGGAGATATTGTTCCATTCGAAATCATGAGGTCGTCATTGGTGAATCCTATTATGGCTTCAGAAAAAGTAATCGTAATCAAAGCAGTTTCATTTAATCCAAGATCTGTACTACTAATAGATATGCTCGAAGTAGGAGTTTTAGTGTCAATAGAAAAGTTTTGAGATTCAGTAGTTCCTACACCGGTGTTAGTAGTTCCTGTAATTCCAGAATTATCTAATGAAATGATATTTACATCTTCTTCAATTTCTGCTGTGGGAGTGTAAGTGGCTGTAAAAGTAAGATTACCATCTGCTGAACTTACAGATGTAAGCATTCCGTTGGGAATGGTAAGGTCGTTATTATCGAATCCGGTAACGGCTTCAGAAAATGCTATGGTAACTGTTGCTGTTTCACCAATACTTAGTGCGTTGTCATCAATAGATATAGTAGCTGTAGGTACTTGTGTGTCAATAGTAATGCTACTTGTAGTACTAGTTCCGGAACCAGAGTTGCCAGCAACATCAGTTATCCCTGTATTGTCCAGCGAAATAACACCCGTTTCAGAAATCCCCATACTCGGAGTAAATGTAGCTGTGAACGTTATGTTGCCATCTGTCGATGTGACAGGACTTAATGTTCCACTAAGAAGGGTTAGATCACTATTGTCGAACCCAGAAATGGCTTCAGAAAAAACAATAGTTAGTATTCCTGTTTCGCCTGCTGCAAGATTTGTATCGCTTATCGTCATTGAAGTAATAGAAGGAGTTATTGTGTCAATTTCGAAGTTTTCAGAATTAGTTGCTCCAAGACCAGTGTTTCCTGCATTATTGGTGTATCCCGTATTGTTAAGGATAATGATGTTTGTTGCGTCTTCTGTGGATACAGAAGGGGTGAAGGTGGCAGTAAAAGTAATGTTGCCATCTATAGAGTTGACGGGTGTAAGTGTACCGTTAGGTATTGTGAGATCCGTGTTGTCAAAGCCAGAAATGGCTTCAGAAAATGTTATGGTAATTGTTGCCGTTTCGCTAATAATTAATGAGGTGTCATTAATTGAAACTGTAGCTGTTGGGCGGGTTGTGTTTTTTGTTTCGGTATCTGTAGTCGAACTTCCTGTGTTTCCGGCAGGATCTGTTAATGTTGAGCTAAGTGTTATAGTGCCATCTCCTAATCCACTAAGGTCAATTCCCGAAATTGTTTGCCCGGTACTTGTAATGACTCCAGATCCTGTGACATTTGTTCCTCCTCCAGTACTACTAAAAGTATAGTTGTACGTTGCTCCGACTTCTGCACTTGAGAACGTGTAACTTACTGTGTTTTGATTTCCGGTATTTATTGGAGATTGATTTATAGCCACCGTATATCCTGACGGAGCTGTTTTGTCTAAAGTGGCAGAATTATCTGAAACTGTATTTCCTGTATTATTGCCTGGATCTGTCAGCGTAACTTCAACAGTAAGTGTACCGTTAGTTAATGAGCTTACATCAATAGTGACTATTTGGTTTGTAGATGTAACCGTTATTGGGTTTGATACGGTTGCAGTGTTGCCGTCTCCAGAACTTGATATGGTATTATTAATTGTAGTTCCAATTTCGGCATTAGAAACAGTGAAAGAAGCTGTGGTAGCCTCTGTGTTGTTAATAAGAGAATCATCCCAAGAGACGGTATATCCTGTCGGAGGCCCAGAGTCTTTAGATTTAGTATCTGTGGCTGCATTTCCGGTATTTCCGTTTATATCTGTTAATGTTACACTTAGTGTGATAGTTCCGTCATTAAGACTGCTTAGGTTAATTCCTGAAACTGTCGCTCCTGCACTTCCAACAACCCCAGACCCCGTAACATTTGTTCCTCCGCCAGAACTACTAAAAGTATAGTTGTAAGTTGCTCCGACTTCTGCGCCTGAGAACGTATAGCTGATTGCAGTTTGATTACCTGCATTAATTGGATCTTGGTTAATTGTTGCAGTATATCCTGTAGGTGCTACGGTTTCTTTGGTTTCTGTATCTGTTGCTGCACTACCTGAATTGCCTCCAGTATCGGTAAGTGTTACGCTAAGTGTTATGGTTCCGTCACCTAATCCACTAAGGTTTATTCCTGATATTGTTTGTCCTGCAGATGTTACGGTTCCAGAACCAGTAACATTTGTCCCTCCACCTGTACTACTAAACGTATAATTGTATGTTGCTCCTATTTCTGCACTCGAGAAGGTGTAACTTGCAGTATTTTGATTGTTAGAGTTTATAGGAGATTGATCTATGGCTACCGAATAACCAGATGGAGCATCGGCATCTTTTGTTTCTGTGTCGGTTGCTGCACTACCTGTATTTCCATTTACATCGGTAAGTGTTACACTAAGTGTTATGGTTCCATCACCTAGGCCGCTAAGATTGATTCCTGATATCGTTTGTCCTGCAGATGCTACGGTTCCAGATCCAGTAACATTTGTACCTCCGCCTGTACTGCTAAACGTATAATTGTAGGTTGCTCCCACCTCTGCACTAGAGAAGGTGTAACTAATAGCTGTTACATTTCCAGAATCAATAGGGCTTTGATTAATTGAAACAGAGTACCCTGTAGGTGCTACAGTTTCTTTTGTTTCTGTATCTGTTGCCGTGCTTCCTGTATTTCCGTTTACATCAGTAAGTGTTACACTAAGTGTTATGGTTCCATCTCCTAATCCGCTAAGATTGATTCCTGATATCGTTGCTCCTGAGGATGCCACGGTTCCAGATCCAGTAACATTTGTCCCTCCTCCTGTACTACTAAAAGTGTAATTGTATGTTGCGCCTACTTCTGCGCTAGAGAAAGTGTAGCTAGCATTTGATTGATTTCCTGAATTAATAGGACTTTGGTCAATTGAAACGGAATACCCGGTAGGTGCTACCGTTTCTTTTGTTTCTGTATCGGTAGCTGCACTTCCTGTATTTCCATTTGTATCTGTAAGTGTTGCACTAAGGGTTATGGTACCATCTCCCAGGCCACTAAGATCAATTCCTGATAATGTTTGTCCTGCAGATGCCACGGTTCCAGATCCGGTAACATTTGTACCTCCGCCTGTACTGCTAAAAGTGTAATTGTATGTTGCGCCTACCTCTGCACTTGCAAAAGTAAAGCTTGTGCTTGATTGATTTCCAGAATTTATTGGGCTCTGATTGATCGTGACTGAGTATCCTGTAGGAGCTATTGTTTCTTTGGTTTCTGTGTCTGTTGCTGCGCTTCCTGTATTTCCATTTACATCGGTAAGTGTTACGCTAAGGGTAATCGTTCCGTCGCTTAATCCGCTAAGATCAATTCCTGATATCGTTTGTCCTGCAGATGCCACGGTTCCAGATCCAGTGACATTTGTCCCTCCACCATTACTGCTAAATGTATAATTGTATGTTGCGCCTACTTCTGCGCTAGAGAAAGTATAACTTGTGTTTGATTGATTTCCTGAGTTAATAGGGGATTGATCAATAGTTACAGAATATCCGGTAGGAGCTACAATTTCTTTAGTTTCTGTATCTGTTGCTGCACTACCTGTATTTCCGTTTACATCAGTAAGTGTTACGCTAAGGGTAATCGTTCCGTCGCCTAATCCACTAAGATTGATTCCTGATATTGTTGCTCCTGATGATGCTATGATTCCAGATCCAGTGACATTTGTTCCGCCACCTGTACTACTAAAAGTGTAATTGTATGTTGCGCCTACTTCTGCACTTGAGAAAGTGTAGCTTGTACTTGATTGATTTCCTGAATTGATAGGGGACTGATCAATAACTACAGAATATCCAGTAGGAGCTACCGTTTCTTTAGTCTCAGTGTCTGTTGCTGCGCTTCCTATATTTCCGTTTACATCAGTAAGTGTTACGCTAAGCGTTATGGTTCCATCTCCTAATCCACTAAGGTTGATTCCTGATATTGTTGCTCCTGATGATGCTACGGTTCCAGACCCAGTAACATTTGTTCCTCCGCCTGTACTGCTAAAAGTGTAATTGTATGTTGCGCCTATTTCTGCACTAGAAAAAGTATAGCTTGTATTAGATTGATTTCCCGAATTGATAGGAGACTGATCAATAACTACAGAATATCCAGTGGGAGCTACTGTTTCTTTAGTCTCAGTATCAGTTGCTGTGCTTCCTGTGTTTCCAGCGGTGTCTGTTAGTGTTGCGTTAAGTGTTATTGTGCCATCGCCTAATCCGCTTAGATCTATTCCTGATATTGTTTGCCCTGCACTAGTAATAGTTCCAGATCCAGTAACATTTGTTCCTCCGCCTGTGCTACTAAGTGTATAATTGTAAGTTGCACCTACTTCAGCAGAAGAAAATGTAAAGCTAGTAGAGTTTTGATTGGTTGAGTTGATTGGAGACTGGTCGATAGTGACGCTGTATCCAGTTGGAGGAGCAGTATCTACTGTATGTGTGCTTCCGGTGGTAAAAGCTGCTACGGTGCCATTGGTTCCGTTTCCGTTTCCAGCATCATCTATGATGTCTGTTGTTCCTTTAAGATCTAAGCGCAATGTACCATTTCCAGAAATAGAATTGATAAGAATGTCAAATACTGTATTGGCAGTAATTGTTGTTACAGAAGCAATTGTTCCTGTAGCTGTTCCTGTCGGAGTTATTGTGAAATCATCTGTAGAAACATTGGTAGCATTTTCATCAAATGTTATTCTTTTAGTAATTGATGTTGCGTTTCCTGTAGGGGTTCCTTGTAGTACTATTGATTGCGCTACAGGTGGGCTTGAGTCTGGAGTTGTTGGGTTCGAATAGCTAATTGATTTTAGGGTAAAGTTACTAGTAGAGGAAGATGATACCACAGTTATAATAATTTGTGCTACTCCAGTAACAGGAAGAGAATTGTTAGTTGTGAAAAAGCTTGAAATAGAGACGGGAGTTGATGTTAATGCTGTTGTGCCTGACATGGTTTTTATAGAATCCCCATTGGCATCTATAAGCTCTAAAGTTGTTCCGGGAAATGTGTTGCTTCCGGTAAAATTACTAACCATGATGTCATCTAAGTCAAAGGCACCGGCATCTACATTGTCGGCTTTAAGGGTGAGAACTTCGGTTCCTCCTCCAGATCCTGTTCCAAAAATTTCTGTCCCAAAATGGTCCATATTGTTGCTTACAACTATTTCAGAAATATTAGTTATCGATTTGAAACCTGTGCCTCCAGAATCATTTGCTCCAAGTCCTGTAAAAGTGGTTTGGGCAAATGTTTGGGTAACAGTCAAAAGTAATACGCAAATTTTGAGAATATTGTTATTCATATTAATGTGTTTTATATCAATAGGTATTTGAAAAATAATTAATACTCATAAGTTGTTTTTGAAAATGTGTTTATGAGAAAAATGTTTATGCTTTTAGTTTAGTTTTGACATTTCTTTACAAATTGATGTGTCCAAAAGACTAATTCACCATCTTTTTTCAATAGTTTTTTTAATGCTTCTTTTTGGTTGTTTTTTTCTGAGGTATCAGAGAAAATAATATCAAATTTTCGATTTTCGAAAGCTGGATTGAGCTCAATCTGATTCACATCTCCCATAATGATTTCGACAGTAGGGTCTGGGTTTTTTTCTAGGTCTAGAACTTCTTGATATTTTTCTAAAACTGTTAATTTTCCTCCTCTTTCCTTAACTTCGGGTATGATTAATCCTATTCCATATCCAATAGATAAAATTTCATCTCCTTCTTTGATTTTCTTTAAAAAAGGTTGATTAGTGAAATACTCATATTCAGTGTTAGACATGATCAAAGTGTCTCCTTTGCCATTTGGATCTTCATCATTATATAAGATTTCGTATGTGTTTCCAATTTGAGACATCGAGAAGTACTCTTTCCAGTAGTTTGGCATATTGTCTACTCCAGTAAATGTTATAAACTCTCTTTTTATCATACTCTGTTTTTTTGTTTGAACAAATTCTAATAGACTATATACATTGAGTACCTTGTTTTTTTAGATAGTTCAATGTATATAGCTGTTGATTGAATGTTAACTTCTTGAGGGAAAAACTCCTTGTAAACAGATGATGTAGTAAATACTTAAAAAAGGTTGCATGTTTGTGTGATCAAGATTTCCTCCAGTATTTCCTAGGGTTACATTTACCCCATTCTCAGCCATGTAAACGTCTGGTTTGCCATTGTATAAATTTGCTGGTACAGTCGATGATCGGTCTATTTGTACGGTTCCTATGGCGGGATAGTTATTAAGAGGATCGCTCGTTGTTCCTTGCTCAAGAGAAGCTTTTATTTTACCGGATGCCACATGATTGTGACTTGGTATTTGAGTTGAGTTGAGTACTACATATTCTACACCTCCTTTTTGTCCTTCTCGATATGATGATAGACCTGGTCCACGTCCTGGACCGACAGGTACTCGTCCTCTTAGATCAGGTAGACCAAAAGTGGTTCTTCCATCACCACCATAAATAGTGCCTATAATAGAAAATAATGCTTGATTAGAGTTTATAGATAATAGTTGTCCTTCGCAAAGTGCCCATGTTCTTGGAGCAAAGTTGCCCGCAAACATGCGAACTTCTCCTATAGTGCCTTCCATAATGTTTTAGTTTTAAGATTGGATATTACTTTAAGTTTGATAATATGATTCGACCTTTTAGCTTCTGCTAGGAAAAGTCCCTTGCAAGCAAATGATGTAATAGGTGCTTAAATAGGGTTGTCTGTTTTCGTGACTTTGATTTCCTCCTGTGTTGCCTGTGGTAACTTGAACTCCATTTGCCGCCATGAATTCATTGGGAGAAGCATTGGTGTAAGTTTTTGCTTCAACAGTCGTAGATCTATCAATGTTTACAATACCTTGTGCGAATGTGTTTCCTTGTGGTTCATAAGTTGTACCCTGGATATTTGAGGCAAATATTTTTCCTGAGGCGGCGTGACTATGACTCGGTATTTGAGTAGTATTTAAAGTTACGGTTTCTACGCCTCCTTTTTGTCCTTCTCTGTATGATGATAAGCCTGGTCCATTTCCTGGTCCAAGAGGTACACGGCCCCTTAGGTCTGGTAGTGCCATTGTTGTTCTTCCATCTCCTCCATAAATGGTTCCGATGATTGAGAATAAGGCTGTGTTTTGTGAAATGGGTAATAATTGTCCTTCGCAAAATGCCCATGCTCTTGGTGCAAAATTACCACTGAAAATTCGAACTTCTCCGATAGTTCCTTCCATAATGTTTAGGTTTTAAGATTAGATAATTAGTTGTTTAATAGTTATGTTTATGCATTGACCATTTTGGTTGAGGTCAATTTTGTCGTAAATCGGTGTCCTTGCCTTAGGCCAAGGTGTATGTATTTGGTTCCTGATAATTCTCCAGCATCAGAACTGATGATATTAATTTTGATAAGTTTTCCGTATTTACAGCTTACAAAAAGTCCTTCTTGGGGGTGGGCATGAACAATTTCTCCGGCTGTTTTCCCTAATAATGGGACATGACTATCTACAGGCGAAACTTCTACTATTTGGATTGGTGAACCTTGGTAATATGTGGTTGCACCTTTGTATTTTGGATTACAGGCATTAACTAGGTTCTCAATTTGATCAGCGGTTTGGTTTTCCCAATCAATTGTAGTTTCTTTAGTTGTTGGTCTCTTATTATAGTTGTGGTTTTGTTTTGAAGATTGTGAAATATAATTTTCAGAATTATTTATTAGCGGAAGAGCTTTTTGTATTGCTTCTTTGAGTAAATAACTCATTTTAGAATTGAGCATGCCAAGTGTTTCGCCGGGTAGAATCGATACTTGATGTGTTAATAAAACCTTTCCAGTATCCCAATCTTCGTCAATTTGATGTAATGTGATAGCGGTTTGGTTTTCTCCATTTTTGATTGACCAGAACAAAGGGTCTGGCCCTCTGTTTTCAGGTAATTTCCCAAAATGAATATTTAAAAAACCATAAAGAGGTATTTGCAAGGCTTCTTTAGGGATTTTTAATGAAAAACCACAAACCAAAACCAAGTCTGGTGATTCGTTTTGTAGCCATTCTATAAATTGATTTTTTAAATTATCCTTATTGATGGTGAACGTTTTATAACCTTCTTTTTCAATTGAATTTTTCCAGAACTCTTGATTTACTTGTGGATTCTTGTGTTCTTGAAAACAAACCGCTTTAAGATAATTTTGTTCTGATAAATAACTGTAAATAGTAATGCTTGTGGGGAAATTTCCTATAAGTACTATATTCATATCTGTTATATTCAATTTGATTGGTTTTTAAATCAATTAATAATCATTTTATATTGACTTGCTTACTGTTACTCAAAGAAAACAGAAAGTGAAAAATTAATCAATACGTATAATTACTTGAATTTGACAGATGTTTTTACGTAATGAGAAAAAGGAAGTCTTTCGACATACCTTTTAGTGCAATTGCTTCGCATTTAGATATACGATTGGAACTGATGTATTATAACATTTGTAGGGGTAGTAATGTTATAGTGTTTTAAATTAGCTCTTTAAGGATTGTTTTGTTTGAAAAACTTCGAAATAGATTATTTTGAGGTTTTGTAAATATTTTTGTTAGAAATGTGATGCTTCCGACTTGTTAAACCCTTGTTGAGTAATGCAATTTGTTTTGTGTTATGACATAAATTTAATTAAAAATCATAACATAAATTATATTTAATTAGTTTTTTTTGAGGTATAACCTATTGAGAAGCTGAGGTTTTTTGATTGGATATACTTTTCTTAATATGTGTTTGTTTTAAAAACAAGTATTTTTTCTCATAATCAATAACTGCTTTTCCTTTTTTTAGAACATCAGCGCCTATGATTCCATCTACGGGAGTTGCATTGTGGGCGATTAAAGCGGTGTTGACATGAGTAAGATCGAATAATATGAGAGGTATTTTTTTGTTGTGCCATTTTCCTATTTGAAGATTATTTTTTTTAGATAGCTGCGTTGTCATATCACTTGCTCCCGCTCCTGCCGCCTTTACTTCGCTGTCTTGTGTGAAAAGATTGAATTTTTCTACAGCCTCAAATCCAACACAAGAATTAGAAGCGCCTGTGTCTACGATAAAATTACCTTCTATACCATTTAATATAGCTTTGATTTCAAAATGATTTGTTTTGGTAAGTGTTAATTTGATTGGGTAATATCCTTTTTGAATTAGGTATTGTCGAAGTGTGCTCATGTGTTACGAAAAATAATGAAGAATGTAAAAGTAGTACAATTAATATGAATAAAAGAAAATAGAATTTTATCCTAGTTGATTTGCTTAGTTATCGAAAAAAATAGAATGGAGACATATAAAATTTAATACTTTTGCGGCATGATACTAACCGATACACATACCCATATATACAGTGAAGCGTTTGACGAAGATCAAGATCAAATGATTCAAAGAGCTATAGAAAATGGTGTGAAACGTTTTTTTGTTCCTGCAATTGATTCATCATATACTAACGCTATGTATGATGTGGAATCAAAATACCCAGAGCATGTCTTCTTAATGATGGGCTTGCATCCAATACATGTTAAAGAAAATTATCAAGAAGAATTAAAGCATGTAGAGGAAGAGCTTAAAAGTCGTTTAGGGAATAACGGTGATAAAAAATTTTATGCTGTAGGAGAGATTGGTGTTGATTTATATTGGGATAAAAAGTTTCTAGTTGCACAGCAAGAAGCATTTAGATTTCAAATTCAATTAGCCAAAAAATATAAACTACCAATAGTAATACATTGTCGTGATGCGTTCAAAGAAGTTTTTGAGGTGTTAGAGCAAGAAAAAGGAGAGGATTTGTTTGGTATTTTTCATTGTTTTACGGGAACAATTGAAGACGCGCATAAGGCGATAGGGTATAATATGAAACTAGGAATAGGAGGGGTGGTTACTTTTAAAAATGGAAAAATTGACAAATTTTTAAATGAAATAGCACCAGAGCATATCGTTTTAGAAACCGATGCTCCTTATTTGGCACCAACTCCTTATAGAGGAAAGCGTAATGAAAGCTCATATTTGGTGAATGTCGTCGAAAAACTTGCTGATATATATCAAATTCCCGTTGAAAAAATGGCAGAAATCACTACACAAAATTCCAAAGATATATTTGGCATTTAATTAAATAAAAAATGAGATAAATTTTGTTCATTTGCTCTTATGAATGCATCACCAGATATATTACTTATTTATACAGGAGGGACTATCGGAATGATTAAAGACTTTGAGACAGGTGCTTTGGTTGCTTTTGATTTTGACGAGTTATTGTTAAATATTCCTGAGTTAAAGCAGTTGGATTGTAATATCACTACGACAGGTTATGAAAAACCAATAGACTCATCAGATATGAATGTGGTCTATTGGAAACAACTTGGCGACATTATTAATGATAACTATGAGAAGTATGATGGCTTTGTTGTTTTGCATGGAAGTGATACAATGTCTTATACTGCTTCGGCTATAAGTTTTATGTTTGAAAATCTGGCAAAACCGATTGTTTTTACGGGTTCTCAATTACCAATAGGAGATTTAAGAACAGATGCAAAAGAAAATCTTATTACAGCTGTTCAGATTGCGGCACTTCGGGAGAAAGGAAAGCCTGTGATTACTGAAGTTGGATTGTATTTTGAATATAAGTTGCTACGTGCAAATCGCACATCAAAGGTGAATGCAGAGCATTTTGAAGCTTTTCAGTCACTTAATTATCCTTCTTTAGTAGAGTCAGGTGTGCATCTTAAAGTTAATACTTCGTTTCTCAATAAGGTAAATAGACGAAAAAAAATGGTCTATCATACGCATTTTGATAACTCTGTTATTATAGTAAAGATGTTTCCGGGCATTAATGAAGAGATTTTAAAGAGCATTTTTGCTATAGAATCTATAAAAGGAGTCGTTTTAGAAACTTATGGTTCGGGTAATACTACTACCAAAAAATGGTTTATATCATTGATTTCTGATATGATTGCTAGAGGTATTCCTATAGTAAATGTTACGCAATGTATAGGCGGAAGTGTCGAAATGGGGAAATATGATACAAGTGTAGCCCTTAAAAAAGCCGGTGTTATCTCAGGAAAAGACATAACAACTGAGGCTGCGGTGGCTAAATTGATGTATTTACTAGGAGAAAATTTACCTCTTAAAGTCCTCAAAACCATCTATGAAACCTCGTTAAGAGGTGAAATGTCCGAAAATTAACGCCTTAAATTTCACCATATAACATTTTTTTTGTTATTTGCCCATCCCTTTTTTTGGGGAAAATTAAAAAGAGAGGTGGCCGAGTGGTCGAAGGCGCACGCCTGGAAAGTGTGTATACGTCAAAAGCGTATCGAGGGTTCGAATCCCTTCCTCTCTGCATTATTATTAATTTTTTAATAATTTTTATATAATTTTTATATCTTTAACCCTTTAACTAATTAAAATTAAGAATCAGCGCAATGAAAAGATTATTTTCTATTCTGGCAATCGCAGCAGTTATGACTTTTGCAAATTTACAAGCTTCTACTGCTCCTGCCCAGTTATTATCGACAAATATGCAATTATTAATTGCTCCTATAACTGCGACAACGACTCAAGAAGAAGCAGTAACCGAAACTAGTGGTGACCTGTCATTTCATCAAAACCTTAAAAAACGTTTTATAGAAGGAGGCCCAGAGTTTATGGGAATCGTACTTTTATGTTTGATATTAGGTCTGGCGATTGCAATTGAAAGAATTATCTTTTTAAATCTTTCTACTACGAATACTAAGAAATTACAACAAGATGTTGAAGATGCACTTAACAGTGGTGGTGTTGAAGCAGCAAAAGAAGTTTGTAGAAATACAAAAGGACCTGTTGCATCTATTTACTACCAAGGTTTAGATAGAGCAGACGAAAGTATTGATGCAGCTGAAAAAGCAGTTGTAGCTTACGGTGGTGTTCAAATGGGACAATTAGAAAAGAATGTATCTTGGGTATCTTTATTTATCGCTCTTGCACCGATGTTAGGTTTCATGGGTACGGTAATTGGTATGATCCAGGCATTTGATAAGATTGAAGCAGCTGGAGATATGCAGCCTTCTCTTGTAGCAGGTGGTATTAAAGTAGCACTTCTTACAACAGTATTTGGACTTATTGTTGCAATTATTCTTCAGATTTTCTATAACTATATTGTTGCTAAAATTGATAGAATTGTGAATGATATGGAGGATGCATCGATTACTTTAATCGATATGTTGGTAGCTTACAAGAATAAAAAATAAGAACTCTAAGCTTGTGGGCGAATGCCCTCATCTTAGTTAATGTATCCAAAAAAAGGATAATTAAATTCTTATTATTTAATCGGAATGCGTAAGTAAGTGTTCCACAATTAAAAAATAGACACATGAAAATTTCTAAAATATTATCATATGTTGTGCTGGGAGTTGGAATCTTAGGAGGAATTCTCTGGTATGTTATGAGTAGTTCGATAAGTAGCTTGATGAGCGAAAACAGTGTTTCTGAAGCACGAGAATTACCATTTGATATAGCAGAATCTTCTGTAACTCCATTGTACAGCCTAACATTAATTATTTTTGTCATTACAATTATAGCAACTTTGATTGCTGTATTTTCAACAATGGCAAAGAATCCAAAAAGTCTTAAAAACACAGCTATCGGTATTGTTGCCTTCTTAATCATTGTAGTATTAGGTTTCGTACTGGCAGATGGAGTAGAAACACCATTAAAAGACGGAGAAATGCTTTCAGCTAGCGGTTCTAAATGGGTTGGAGCTGGATTGTATACATTCTATGTTCTTGCTGCAGTAGCAGTAGGATTAATGTTTCTTTCTGGAATTAAAAAATTAATAGGTAAATAATTATGGCAAGAAGATCAGCACCAGAAGTTAATGCAGGATCCATGGCGGATATTGCATTCTTACTTCTTATTTTCTTCCTGGTTACTACAACTATCGAAACCGATAGTGGTATTAGTCGTAAGCTCCCACCTCCGCAGGAAGAGAATATAGAACCACCAATTCTTAAACAAAAAAATATTTTTGTTGTAGAATTGAACAAGAATAATGATTTATTAGTTGAAGAAGTTCCTATGGAATTAAAAGATCTTCGGGAAGCAGCTATTAAATTCTTAGATAATGGTGGAGGACAAGGAGTAGAGGCATGTACATTTTGCCAGGGAGTAAAAGATCCTTCTTCGTCCGATAACCCAACTAAAGCTGTAATATCTTTACGTAATAATAGAGAAACTAATTACTCTGCATATATCGCAGTTCAAAATGAATTAGTTGCTGCTTATACAACATTACGTAATAGAGAAGCGAATCGTCTTTTTGGAAAATCTTTTGTTCAAATGGAGAAAGAGTTAAAAGATGTGAATTATTCTGGAAACAAAGAATCTTTGAAAGAAGATATCAAAAAGGTACAATTAATGTTTCCTGAAAAGCTTTCAGAAGCTGAACCAAAAAAGTAATATTAACATAAAACAAAAATCATATGTCTAAGTTTAAAAAGAAAAAGAGTGGTGATTTACCAGCGATTTCTACGGCATCTTTACCAGATATTGTTTTTATGTTATTGTTCTTCTTTATGGTGGCAACGGTAATGCGTCAAAATACTTTGATGATTGAAAATAAATTACCAAGTGCAGACCAAATAGAAAAACTGGATAAAAAAGATTTGGTGATGTATATTTATGCAGGAAAGCCTAGTTCTAGATACCGTGCAAGCGCTGGTAGTGAAGCTAGAATCCAGCTTAATGATAAATTTGCAGATGTAAGTGAAGTTAAAGCATTTATATTAGCTGAAAGAGCCTCGAAAAGAGAAGAATTAGTACCGTTTTTAACTACTGCTTTAAAAGTAGATGGTGAAACAAACATGGGACTAGTTGGTGATATTAAGAAGGAATTAAGAGATATTCAGGCGTTAAAGATAAATTATACTACTAGAACTGGTAGTGCAATGGATAACTTAAATTAGTAACTCTTAATATTCAAAATATACTGAATATTTGATATTCTAAAATCCTGTCGAAAGACAGGATTTTTTTGTTTTATACTTTTTTGCGTAAAAAGTGGCATAAGAATTGCATGTATCACTAGTAATTAGGATCTATTATTTTATGAATATCATAGGCTAACCTTCCAAAGTGATATAGAATATATAGATAGAAGCTCTCCCTCGTTTTTAAATTTAGATTTAAGTAGTTATAGGCTACTAGACTCCATTTTGTTTGATTTTAAGGTGATGTCATTTTTTTGCCCGCTCTAAAAGTTAATACAAATTCATTTAATTCTATTCTTATCACTTGTGATCTTGATTCATTGATTTAGTAAGTAATTATTAACTAAATATGTTTATTATGATAAGAAGATTAGCACCCAAAGTGAATGCTGAATCAATGGCGGATATCGCCTTTTTACTACTCATCTTTTTTTTGGTTTCGACGACTATAGAAACAGATTCTGGAATTAGTCGAAAGTTACCTCCACTTCAAGACAAGCCAACTGATGCTATAATTAAAAAGAATAATCTTTTAAGAGTGGCTATTAATCAGGATAACATGTTGTCTGTGGATGATGAATTAGTCGATTTTAAAAACTTAAAAGCAATAGCTATTGCTTTTTTGGATAATGGGGGAGAGTTGAATTGTGATTATTGTAGGGGAGAAAAGATTAAATCCTCTTCTGACCACCCTACGAAGGCTGTGATATCACTAGTAAATACTAGAGAGACAAGTTACGGAGCATATATTGCTGTGCAGAATGAGTTGATCGGTGCTTATCGGGAATTGCGCTCAAGAGAGTCTATGCGGCTGTTTGGAGTTTCTTTTGATGGGCTTAAAAAGAGTTTGAATGAAAAGATGTCTAAAAAGGAAAAAAATGCTGTTAAAGAGCGCATAAAACGGATTCAATTAATGTATCCAGAAAAATTAACAGAAGCAGAATCAAAGAGCTAGTACTAATCTTAACATTAAGAACAATGAGTAAATTTAAAAATAAAAAAGATAACAGCCTACCTGAGATTTCTACAGCATCATTACCAGATATAGTATTTATGTTACTTTTCTTTTTTATGGTTGCTACCGTAATGAGAGAGCATACATTGATGGTAAAAAATGAGCTGCCATTTGCAAATCAAGTAGAAAAATTAGATAGAAAAAATTTAATAATGAATGTGTATGCAGGAAAACCTAGTTCTAGATATAAGAGTTTTGGAGGAGCAGCTAGAATCCAACTTAATGATAAGTTTGCGAACCTCGAAGACATAAAAGCTTTTGTGCTTGCTGAACGAGCAGCTAAAAGAGAATCGCTAAGACCGTTTTTAGTAACTTCTTTAAAGGTCGATAAGGGGACCAATATGGGATTAGTAGGTGATATTAAAAAAGAGCTAAGAGAGGTGAATGCGCTTAAAATTAATTATACGACTAAAAAAGGTGAAGCAAGTGATAACTTGAAGTAATGCTGGAGTACCGTATTTAATTATCAAGTGATGAGGATATAGACCCCGCTAAAAGTGGGGTCTACCTTGTATTTTTGTTTTGTTTTGTAAAGTTTAACTAGTTTCTGAAGAATTAGATTTATTTTAGTGTCCTGCTGGAGGCTAAAACAATATTTTTTGAATAAATGAAAAGACTACTTATAAGTTTTTGTTATTGTCTATTTGTGTTTTCTTCTTTTGGACAAGAAGGAGAACAAGGTATTACTATAAATAATGAGATTGACTCGTTGTATAGAGAGGATCAATTTTATGCAGGAGTTACTTTTAATTTATTAGTTAATAAACCTAGAGACGTTAGTCAATCTGGATTTTCGGGAGGGTTACATCTTGGTTTTATTCGTGATATGCCAATCAATAAAAAACGAAATTTTGCAATTGGTTTGGGCTTGGGGTATTCATTAAATATATACATTCAGGATTTGTTTATTGGGGAAGAAGAGGGTGCCGAAAAGAGTATTTTTAGTAGTTTAAACGAAGTTGAATATGATTCTAATAAATTTTCGACACATTTAATAGAAGCTCCATTAGAGTTTAGGTGGCGTACATCTACGCCAGAAACGCATAAGTTTTATCGCATATATACAGGTGTTAAAATGGGATATATTTATTCTTTTAGTTCTAATTTTGAACAACCGAATAATCAGGTTAAGCAAACAACTGTTGATGGTTTGAACAGATGGAGAATAGGTGCAACATTTACATTTGGATGGAATACTTTTAATTTCCATTTCTATTATAGTGTTAATACACTTTTTGATGAAACTGCTAGGATTAATGAAGAAGCTGTGGGGTTGAATACTCTTAAAGTAGGATTGATGTTTTATATTCTATAACCATAAATTGGCAAGAATAATTTGTGGTAATATACCAATTGTACACCCTAAGACAAGTTCTTTAAAAGTGTGTGCTTTACAATGTAGTCTTGATGTGGCAACAAGGCCATTCATTACAAATAAGATAGCAATAGGAAGGGTTAAGTTAAGTCCAAAATGAATACTAAGTGTAATGGCAAAAACGGTAATACCGCTTATTCCTGTCATATGAAGGCTTGCTTTTATATTAAATAATACCATAAATATTGCACTTAATAATGAAAAAAGTACGCCTAGAAAGAAAAAGTATAAGGCTGGATAATGATATACGTCTATAATCATTTTTATTACTACAATAAGCAATCCTGATTGTAGTAGTAAAGGGATTTTACGTTGTTTTACGTTTTCAATATGAATAGAAGATACAAGTCCTAGATTTTTTAATAAAAAATATAAAATTATAGGTATAATAACTGTGATAATAATCAATGCAGCTACTTTGGTTAGAACTATTTCATTAGGGATGAACCGCGGGGCAAAGAAAAAATAAATCAAGGCACCAAGTAGAGGCATCAACAATGGATGTATGATATAAGAGATGCTTTTAAGGAAAAAATTCATTAAATCTTTTTTCGTAGTCTTGCCACAGGGATATCTAATTGTTCTCTATATTTAGCTACAGTTCTTCTTGCAATAGGATAGCCTTTTTCTTTTAAGATTTTGGCAAGCTTCTCATCTGTCAATGGTTTTTTCTTGTCTTCTTCGCCTATTGTTATTTCTAATATTTTCTTTATTTCTCTTGTAGAAACTTCTTCTCCTTGATCATTTGTCATAGATTCAGAAAAGAATTCTTTAATAAGTTTGGTTCCGTATGGAGTGTCGACATATTTACTGTTAGCTACTCTAGAAACGGTACTTACATCCATATCAATCTCATCTGCAATGTCTTTTAAAATCATTGGTTTGAGGTTGCGCTCATCTCCACTTAGAAAATAACTTTTTTGGTAGTGCATTATTGCACTCATGGTCACAAAAAGTGTTTGCTGTCTTTGCTTTACTGCTTCAATAAACCATTTTGCAGCATCTAGTTTTTGTTTTATAAAAAGTACGGCATCTTTTTGAGACTTAGACTTTTCTTTGCTGGCCTTGTACCCATGAAGCATATTGTTGTATTCTCTTGAGACATGTAATTCGGGAGCATTACGTCCATTAAGAGTGAGTTCTAATTCACCATCTATAATTCGTATGGTAAAATCGGGTACTACATGCTCTATAATACGATTGTTTCCTGCATATGCACCTCCTGGTTTGGGATTAAGGTGTTCTATTTCATCAATAGCTTCTTTGAGCTGTTCTTCGGTAATATCAAATTTTACAATAAGCTTATCATAATGTTTTTTACTAAAATGATCAAAAGCTTTTTTTAGTATTCCTGAAGCTAATTTTATAGGTATAGTGGTTTCTTTTCTATCAAGTTGTATCCATAAGCATTCTTGTAGATTACGAGCTCCTACACCCGCAGGATCTAGTTGATGTACAATTTGCAGAATTTGTTCTATCTTTTCTTCTGTAGTGTATACATTTTGTGTAAAAGCAAGATCATCTAATATGTCTGATAAAGATCGTCTTATGTATCCGCTTTCATCAATACTTCCTACTAGAAATTCGGCAATTTCACGTTCTTCATCATCAAGGCGATAGGTGTTTAATTGATTGATTAAGTGTTGATTAAAAGAAGTTCCCGATGCGTATGGAACACTTTTTTCTTCATCATCAGAACTGTAATTGTTAGAGCTTAATCTATAGCTAGGGATTTCATCATCACTAAGGTATTCATCAACATTGATTTCAGCCTCTATTTTTTCTGTACCATAATCCTCTTCAGCACTGTTTTCATTGCTAAAAGTGTCTTCGTAGTCTTCTGCCTTTTCTTTGCCACTATCAAGAGCTGGATTCTCTTCCATTTCTTGTTTTAACCTTTGCTCGAATGCTTGCGTAGGAAGCTGTATAAGCTTCATGAGCTGAATCTGCTGAGGCGAAAGTTTTTGAGAAAGCTTAAAATTTAATTGTTGTTTTAGCATAAAAAAATGGTAATATTCTTGTACTTACAAAAATAAACAAAAAACACTGTTATTAGGAAAGTATAAGAGGTTTAGTTTGTAAACAAAAGCTAATCAGTTATATATAGTGCAAAATACTAGTGGTAATGGTCTGATTTGGCATTTTAATTCAATAAATAAACGACTTAAAAACAAGAATAATATATAATGCTGCTAATTTAATTGCAAGCCAAAAGACTAAGGAATGAACAGCTTATTTTTTATAGCATATATCACAAGTCCGGTTCTGTTTTTTAAACTTAATTTTTCAAAAATTGAATCTCTATAGCCTTCAACAGTTTTTGGACTAAGGCACATTTCACTGGCTATCTCTTTATATGTCTTTTCTGTACAGGCGTATTTGATAAATTCGATTTCTCTCTCTTTGAGCACAACAACATCCTCTTTTTTAGGGTTAAGAGAGTCTAGTAATAGGTTGGTAACATCTTTGGTGTGATAGAACCCAGTTTCTTGTACCTGGATAAGTGCATTTTCTAAAATACTTTTTTCTGTATCCTTTAAGAGATATCCTTTGGCTCCAGAACGAAGCATTTTAAGAATGGTGTGCTCATCTTCTTCTACAGATAATGCTAAAACCTTAACATCAGGATATTCTTCTTTTAAAGCAGAAGTTGTCTCAATACCGTTCATGATAGGCATATTAATATCCATGAGAACAATATCTGGGATGTTTTTTGGGTCTTTAAAACGAGTGAGCAGTTCTTTTCCGTTTTTGCAGATATATAAAACTTTAAATTTTGCAAACCCATTTACTAATCCAGACAGAGCCTGTGATAGTAAAATGTGATCTTCTACAATTACTACAGAGTATTTCATGATGTGTGATTTACGTGTCTTTCAATATTAATGAAAGTGGGATTTTACAAAATTAAACAACTTTGTGGTCTAATGCCATTGAGTTCTCATTTTTATAGTAATAAGTAAGCTGTATTGCTGTTCCCTTTCCTTTTTGTGAGGTTAATTGTACATCGGCATCTATCAATTTGCCTCTATTTTGCATATTAGATAACCCAATTCCTCTTTTTGCCGAACAATCTATATGATCAAAGCCAATTCCATCGTCTTTGGCATTGATGATTAGTTTTTCGATATCATAATGTACCGTAACATTTAGTGTCGAAGCTTTAGAATGCTTGATCGTGTTAGTAAAGAATTCTTGCAATATTCTAAAGATAATGATTTCGGCTTTATCATCAAGTTCTTCTATTTCTTCATTTGCGGTAATCGATGCATGAATAAACTGCATGCGATTAAAACGTTCTATTTCTAATGTAATAGCCTCAGTTAAGCTAAGTTTTTTGATAACATCAGGGTTAATTAGTTTGGATAACGATCGTAGTTCTGTTAGACTTTTTGTAATAGTCTCTGTTACTTCTTCTAATTTATTAGGATCATCTTGTGCGATATTAACTTGTATTTTGGCAAGTGTAAGCAACTGACCAATATTATCATGAAGTTCCCAACTGATATTGCGCAAAGTTTCTTCGCGAATTTCTATTTGTGTTTCTGCAATTGCTTTTTCAAATTTTTTCTCAGCTTCTTTTTGTTGCAGTAAAAGACTGTTTTTCCTTTTTTGAAAAATCAAAAATAGAAAAATCATAATTGCAATGAGCATAATAAGTATGCAGCTTGTAATTAATATAACTGTTTCTTGCTGCTCCATATAAAACCTATAATATAGCAAATATTAGAAATGATAATCAAAATAAACAATATTGAATATATAGGATTATGTTTTCCTAAAATACCTGCATAATAATTAATTGTAATTCTAAAAGGAATAATTCCGGCATAAAAAAGTAATAAACCAGTACTAATCCAGAACAACAGGTTTTTTTTTACATGTAAAACCTTTTCAGTTCCCAAAATTTCAACAAAATAAAATAAAATTGATAAAATCAATAAACTTGAGCCAATTATAAATGGAATTGTTTGAGATCTTTCAATATAATTCTCAAAAAACACATTTACTATAGAAAAACCAACGTATATGATGGCTGAGTATTTTATCATTAGTTTTTTTCTTTTATTCTTAACTACAGATCTATAAAGAGAGAATAAATAAGTAAAACTTATGATATAAAATGTGTTAATTAACCATGCGTTGTGATAGATGCCAAAATACTCTCTTGCGATATATGCAAAATATTCTATAAATACTATAAACCATAGATATATTAAAAAGTACTTGAGAACAGAGTTCCTGTATTTATAGTAAAATATAGTTCCAATTATTGCAGAAAGTAATTCTACAATTAGGCTTGAAAAATCTCTTAAAAAGAGTATAATGGCATCGTTATTCATGTTTTAATTATACACATTATTAATTTATTGCATACCATCTCCAGATGGTGGTGGGCTAATTTGCCCTCCTTGTTCACTTTGACTTTGAATTTGACCTTGACTCTGAGAGGAGAAGTTTAAAAATGAAAGAGCTGAAGCTTCGTTTTGTTGAACATTTTGGTGATTTTTACCTCTTGTTTGGGGTTGCGAAACTAGGTCCTTTAAAAACTTGATTCCTACAGTGGTGTCTGTTCTGTCTAAAGCGTAAGCTAACTTAGTCTTTTTGCCATTTATCACAGTATCTATTGTTGGATTAAAAAATAACATTTGTCGAGCCCTTTTCCTTTGTAAAGTGTCATTAGGATATTTCCCAAAATAGACGCGTAATCCAGATATTCTTATATTCGCTTCAACTGAATTTTTTTCAATGTAAGCTAAGTAATTTTTAATCTCTTGATATTCAAAAGTAATAGCTCTAGCTGCTTCGAAATCTGGTATTGAGGATTCTATAGAGTCTATTTGGTCTGCACGTATCTGATATCTATTGTATAAATTTCCCACCTGATTAATGTTTATTATTTCTTTTGGTGTTCCATTGGCAGGGTAAAGCTCTTGACTTTTTGTTCCCATATACTTACCAATTAAAAAAGCAAGTATTGCAGTTAGAATAATCACGATGGGGTATCCGATTAAGTTAGTTTTTTTGTCCATTTTTTTAAGCTTTTAGGATGTGTGTGATTCTGGTTGGAGCCAGAATAAATTAGTTAGTTGCCCGATCTATAAATATAGAATGAGAGGGTTTATTTGATTTAAAAGTACTATTATTCTGTAGTTTTTAAAAAGTTATCCTTGGTTTTATTGTGTAGAAAATACTTAAACGCCTTAATTATTAGAGTGTTTTGAAGGGTTGTGTCGAAATGTAGTGGTTTGAGAAGGTGTTTAAAAAGGGGGATTTACCCCTTTTTAAAAAAGTTGTTCAACTCTTTTGCGGTATTAAAATAAGTAACTGAGTTTTTATAGATGTTGCATTTTGCCTATAATGTGAGCTCCATTTTAATATTGCTTCTTTTATAAGGTGGAGTATCTTCTAATGGGATTTCTATAAACCCATATTTTTTATAAATATAAATAGCACTTTCTAAAACCCTATTAGAGTATAGTATTAACTTTTTCCATTCTTGATCTTTAGAAAACTGTATACAGTATTGTAGCAATTGTTGACCAATTTTGTACCCTTGATATTTTGGAGATACGGCCATTTTGCCCAACTCATATACTCCATCTTCGATTTTGATTAAAGAAAAGGTGCCGGCAATTCCATTGGGTGTTTTTGCAAAAAAAATATAACCACCTTTGTTAATAATAGTTTCTTCACATTGCTCTAGTAAGAGAGCATCATGTGGCTCAATGCTAAAAAATTTCTCTAACCACTCGACGTTAAGAGTAGCGAAATCTTTGGCATATTTGGATTCAAATGGGATGATTGTAATTTTCATTTTATCAGGTGTTCTACTTTGTATTTTTCTATTATTCGTGTGCTTAGCGGTTTTTCTTTTAACTGGTTTTCTATATGTGTAAGATGATGAGTTAAACTTAATGCGCTTCCTTCTGTTAACCATTTTACTTGTTTATCTATAACATTCCATAAAGGGAGCATTTTTTGATGAATCGCTTTACCGGTAGGAGAAAGCTTAAAGATTTTTTTTCTCTTATCTGTTTTGTCAATTTTATAAACGACTAGTTTTTTGTCTATTAGTTTTTTTAGGGCTTGGGTAATGGCAGGTTGCGTGTATTGCAGTGCTTCTTGGATGTCTGTTGTAGTGGCGAATTCTAGATCGATAATTACTTTGAAAATAGGGAAGAGATAGGGGTCAAAATCTATCTCAAATGTGTTATAGACAAGTTGAATTTCTTTCATCATATACTCGCTAAGGCGTTTGAGTCGAGAGCCTAACCCTAGTTCTCCATACTGTTGTAATTTATCTTTCATAAGTATTTATATAAGTACTTATGTAAATGTAGATAATTTATCATAAAAATCAAAATTGCACTAAAAAAGAGAGAAAACTTTTATTAATTTAAACAATCAAGATTATAGAATTTGAAGTAAGTTAAGGTCAGTAGAATCATTTGTGCTTTTATTCTATTGCTTTAACTGAACGGATTATCTTATGTCCTAAGAATCCTTTTTGTGATCCTACTTTAACTTTCCAATTGTTAATAGTGCCTAGGATTTTTTTTGATTCTCCATTAGTAAGGCTAAATTTTTTCTTTTGACCTTCAATTTCAATATCAATTGCTAGGGTTAAATTTCTTTTTTCTGAACTTGAGTTTTCATGTTTTAGGTTGATTATTTTATGATTTTTGTATTCAATGCCTGAACTAGTAAATAGACTGTTTACTTGTAAGTAAATTACTAATACAAGTAAGCCAATTCCTAAATTATGAATAAAAGCCCATATCAAATTGAAGTTTTTGGAGTAAAATTTCCAAAAGGATATCGTAAAACCAATTGACGATAAAGAAATTATTAAAAGACATATTGTTAGAGAAATAAAAGTATCATGTAATAAGGGGATAGAATTAATGAATATAAAAATACATAGTATAGAAATATTCTGATAAGAAAAACCATAGTCTTTTCTAACTACTAGAAGCCTGAAAAACTCAGTAACTTTAATGATTGTCTTTAACATTTACATGATTTACTTGTCCAATCCCTTTTTTAACACATCCTGAATCCCAGCTAAATGATCACTAAACTGCATCATTTGAGCCAGAACCTGAGCCATTTCATTTTTATTACCAAAACCCTTTAATTTGTTGTTTTTTACAAAAGTATCTTTAATGGTTTTCCAACGTAAATTCTCTTCAGAATCAATAGAATTAGTAAGTTCTTTATACTTTAATAAATTTGCTTCTGCTGCACTCGTTAGCGTTTGTGATTCGTTTTCGTAGTGAGACAGTAGTAGGGTTTGTAATTCTTTTTGATTCATAATTGGTACTACTTTGGCAACCAATTTACTCATATCTCTATAGGATCCTTGTAGTTTAAATGAAGGTTCAACTCGGTAAGAGTCTTCCATAGCAGCGGATTTAATATAGGTCTCGTTAACCTTGAGTACAGTGTTTCTAATAGAAACTACTTTTTCTATTACAGAAAGATAGTCTTGGACCTCTTGTTTGGTGTGATTCCCTTTAAGTTCTATGCCATCCTGAGACCCTGTTTCTACCATTTCTATTAGATTATAAATATCTTCAAAGTAGGTGTTGCTTAATTGGTGTAAAACCGGATTAGAAGTCATAGAATTCTCTATTAAACTCAATTTAAATAGGTCTGCTGTATCACCGATAATATCTCCTAGATTATAGATATCGGCTCGATTGGCTAACATATCTGGGATTTGAAATTTTTCACCACTTTCTGTATAAGGGTTTCCTGCCATGATTACACAGAATTTCTTACTGCGCAGATCATAGGTTTTGGGATTACCATTAAAGACACCTTCAATTTTTCTTGTTCCGTCTGATAGTGAAATGAATTTCTGAAGAAATTCTGGGTTACAATGCTGTATGTCATCAAGATATAACATTACATTATTCCCCATTTCAAAAGCTAGATTTAACTTTTTTAATTCTTCTCGTGCGGCAGAATTATTTGCAGCCATTGGGTCAACCGATGTTACTTCGTGTCCAATTGCCGGACCATTAATTTTCATAAAAACCAGTCCAAGACGATTGGCCATATATTCCATCAAAGTTGTTTTACCATATCCAGGAGGTGATATTAGTAATAACATTCCCATGCGATCGGTACGTTTACTATCACCCAAACTTCCTAACTGTTTAGATAGGTTATCTCCAAATAGAGGAAGATATACTTGGTCAATTAGTTTGTTCCTTACAAACGAAGAAAGCACTTTTGGTTTAAACTCATCTAGCTTTAATTCTTCTTTTAATTCTTCTGTAACTGTGTGTTTTGATTCTCGATATGTCTGGAATGCAGGAACTTCTACTTCTGAGAATTGATTTAATTGGACAACAAAATCATGATAATCAAAATTAAAACTACCATCAGTAATGGTTTGGTGACTGCCTTTTAAATCTTCTATTGTTTGAGAAGGTGTTACATGAATTACCTCAGAAGTGATGTCATTTTTAAATAATAATATGGCTACAACTTCCTGAGCATATTCGATATATAAGGGCTGATGTGTTTTTAAATATGAAGAAACCCATTGCAACGCAAGGTTAATTTTATCTTGCCATTTTACCTTATCTACTGTAGTAGCATCAAGTTCTAGCGATTTTCTAAACTCGATATATGCTTCTTCCTTTTTTAACTCTTTAATGAATGTCTCTGCAAGTTCATGTGCCGTTTGGCTAATACAAAAATTATCATCGTTTTGTAATTCGGCAAAAAGATATGCTGCGATCTGTTTTTGTGGGTTTTCAGAATTATTTGATGTAGATTCTTTTTCTTCAAATATCTTGTTTAAAACTTTGGCTGCTAAAATTTCTTCAGATAGGTTAAAAAGAACCTTTTGATATTCTGTACTATTAGGAAAAACCTTTAAAACTTTTCCTGAATCTTTAATGGTTTCGTTCCAATATGATTGCTTCTCATGGGTTAATGTGTGCCAGAAATACTGTGCAAACGCTCTGGTATTTGGTGTAAATCGCAGCAAACCAAGGTCGTGATGTTTGGTTACCAACGCTTTTAAAATTTTAGCGGCATCTATATCATGAACCCCTTTAATATAACCTTCGGCATAGTTTTTACTACTTTCTGACTTGATAAACTCGAGTAGTTGATCCTCTGTTTTAGTAGAGAGATCACCATGACCTTGTTTGAATATTTTATAGGCTAAATATGCCGCACGATAGATTTCTTGATTTTCTGAGATCAACTCTTGATCCCAATATTTTTGAGACTTTAATAGTGTCTCATTTGTTATTTCTTGATAAAAATCGGTTCCTGTAAGGTGGTACGCCAGTGTATTGTTTTTATATACAATTGTAAGGTCTAAAGGTTGTTTGTTAACTCCAAATTTATGCTTGCCGAGTTTGATGATGTTTTCACCATCTTCATATAGGTCTTGTTTATCTTTTAGTTTTCGAGTAGCGTCTTCTTTAGCAACTTTAATAGATGTTTCTATAGCTTCTGCCTTACCTGCATCATCTAATTCTTTAAGTTGCGAAACAATATCACGAAGTTTATTGATCATTAAATCTGAAGCAAAATATCCATTGATATCGATTATTGTATCAAAACCTAATGCTTTTTTGGTAACTCCTTTTAAAATACGATTGGCAGCACTTTCTAAGGCAATTGCTTTTTTGTTCCTGCTTTCGATCAAGCCATTTTTACGAGCCTCGAATGCGTTATACACTTCTTCTCGTTTTTCAATAATTAGTGTGATAAATTCTTCGAAGTCGGCAAACCTTCCTTCGAGATCTTCTAACTGTATAGAGACTTTATTAAGTAATTCATCAGTCTTTTCGGGAGTATTTGCAATATCAAGGTAATTGATAATACTCTGATCGACAAGTTTTAGTTGTGCGGTGAATTCTGCCGTTGCTTCTTTGCTACCTAAAGCTTTGATTTTATTCTTAATCCCAGCTTTGAGTTGATTAATTGTAGCAAAAATCAAAGAAATGTTATCAATGATCTTGGTAGAATGAGAAGTATCTTCGATCTGTAAATTAGATACAATATCAATTAACATCTCTAGGTCTTTAGCGATTTGATTAACTTCTTCTTCAAGTTTTTTTGCATCAATTACTTTTTTGATTTCTTCTAGGCCAACTTCTTTTTCTTTAACGCGATCATGATAGGGGAGTAGAGCTTTATCGTTTAATAAGAACTGAACACAATGTTTTGAAATCTTTTCAGTTTGCTCAATAATTTCGCCTTCTAAGGTCTCAATAAACGAGCTATCTACATAGCGTATGTCGTTAAGTCCAATTACCTCACCTCTTAAGGTTCGCAGTTGTGCTAAAACTTTTACAAAATCATCAATAGATCTAAAAGAGCTACTTTTGATCTTTCCAAAAATAGTTTCAGCCTTATCTTTAGTGTCTTTGGTACTATTGGCAGCAGTTTTTCTTAACTGAATTACTTTTTCAAATTCATCAATAGCAGCATTGGCTGCGTTATTAATCTCTTCTAAGGGGATATCTAAGCGAAAAGTGTCTTCTTCTCTAATCCAATAATAACTATCAACAACCTCATTCGAAAACTTTGCTAGGTCATCATATAAGCCATCATAATTGTCTTCTTTGTTGAGAAGAGTAATCAATGCATGGCATTCTGCCATTGCTTTTACAATATCTTTGTTGCCGATTTTGTATAGAAGCGTATCTGTATGTTCTGATGGTAATACGTTTCCTTTCATAAAGGGCGTTTGCCAGATCTGAATCACATGGTGTTTGGTTTGCTCATCTTCGGTTTTGAAGTAACACAACTCACCATTTTTTAGGATAGTAAAACCATTACAAATGATTGGTGTTTTTACCTCTTGCTCGATAACATTATATGACATTAATGTATATAACCCCTTTTCGCTGGCATAAAAGACGTATAAAAAATCTTCTCCATTGGGAGAGCTAATTTTCTCTTGAAATTTGACACTAGAAATCTCATTGCTAAAGAGTTTGTACTCTCCTGATTGGAGGTAATATCCATTTGGATAGATGATTCCTTGATCATCAGGCAGGAGTACACAAGCATCCTTGATGCAATCAATCTTTTTAACCTCCTGCATTTTGTGATTGTAGACAAAATATCGAGGCGATTCCTGGAAAGGTTTAATTTCTAAAGCTATTAAATTTCCTATATCTGCAAATCGATACTGGCCATCATCAAGTGTTTGATCAACGAGTTCTACAGGCTCATCAAGGATTCCTTTTCCTTCGTCGGTGTTATCCTCTATTTTAATAGTAAGATCTCCACCAATGGTTTCAACAAATACCTTATCAAGAATAGAGATGTGTGGATGTGCTCCATATCGGTGCATGTCCCGTGTTACCTCTATCCATTTAAATTCATATTGTTGAGGAAACTTGAATTCATGTTCACTTCTATTATCAATATAGGTTAATTTATCTTCGTTGATTAACCATTTAAAAGTTTTAATATCAGAAACACTCTCGCTTAACTGAAATACCATATGAAGGTAGTTTCCAACAACAGCAAACTTAGAAAATATGGTATTACGATAGTATTTATATAGATTGGTAAAATCATTTATGAAAGTATCATCATTTAAGAGATCTAATGGTTTTACACTAAAATGATCGTTATCATAGGTATATATACTAAAAACATCTGTTAAGTTGATCTCGGTTCGAAGACCAAAATGAACATTATATCCAAATAAACAATATTCGCCAATGGTAACAATGTCACGAGCAATACAATTATTCTCGGTATTGATTCGATTATTGGCAATAAGTTTGGTCTCGACACTGCCAAAAACTTCTTTGCGGGCATCATTTAATTGTACTAGCCGATTTTGAAGTTCACCCTTATGCTTTTGCAAACGGTTTTGGATGATTTCATAAGTGCCTCCGTCTAATTGAGTATGTTGGTTGTTATTGGTTTCTTCTTGCATGGTATTTATCGAATTTTCATTCGTTTTCATGAGGGTTTTAGATAGGTTTGGTCTACTACAATAGTTATCAATATGATTTTTATAATATTACTGCTTGTATAAAAACTTATCAGATATACCTGTTGGATTTTCAAAATAAAAGAATAAGAATTTAATGAAGAGTATAGTCAGCAGGATACTTGATATTGCAATAAGTATAATTCTAATATTCTCTTTTTTTCTTTCTCTTTTTAATTTGTCTCTAATTTCTTGTAATTGCTCTTCTGAAACTGGCGCTATTTTAATGCCTGTACTTTCATTGTCAGAAGTTGTCCATCCTTCGAATGCTTCTCTTTTATTTCTTCTACTATTGTTTTTGAGCGATGTAATCATCGCTGCAGTTGATCCTCCAAATCCCATAATTAAACCGTATTAAAAGTTAAACAATTCCCATCCTAAGTCTCCTCAGGATGAGAAGACTTTTATGGGTTTAAATATATGGTTATGATATTATTCATAAATAAATTGTGGCTTGTGTCCACTCTTTTCTTGTGCTCAATAATACTAACTCTCTTCCTTTTTACAAGAGGAGAGTTTTTTATGTTATCCCAATTTTTTATCAGATAAACCTAATCCTTTGGCAAGGTTAAATAGGTTGGTGAACAAATTATTTTCTGAAGGATCAGTAGTTTTTTGCTTTAAATCCATAAGGATGTTTGCTATCGTTAGGTTTTTAATATCCTCTGAAGAAATTCCGTATTTGGTAGCAAACTCTTTTATTTTTTCTAAAAGATTACCTTTTACATCATCACTTCCTAAAATAGCATCTTTTACATCTTGAATGTTATCAGAATGCTTTACTAATCGATCAACTCCTTTGGCTTTTGTGATCTGACCTACAATTTGATCAAAGAACATGGTTTCTCCACCTACGATATCAATATTGGCAGCTTTTAATGCTTCTCCGATAACTTCCGCTTGAGCATCTGCTATTTCTTTTTGGATATTAATATGTGCTAAATCTACTTGAAGTTCTTTATCTAGACGTAATTTAAACTCTTCATGTTCTTTACCAACACCATCAAGTTTTTTCATGGCTTCTGCTTTTTCTTCAATTCCTGCAGCTTCTGCCAATGCAATTTCTTTATCCCCAACGGCTTGAGCAAGAGCCTTTTCTTTGATTACTTCGGCTTCTGCAATTCCTTCTTCTTTTACAGCCTCTGCTTTAGCTAATATACCTGCAGCTTCTGCTTTTGCTTTTTTCTCTATGATTGTAGCTTCTACAATTCCTTGACGCTCGTTAGCATCTGCTTTTGCATGCATCACTTGAGCTTCAGACATACCAATGGTAGCTTCTTCTTTTGCTGTAGCTTCGGCCAATGTTTTACGGGCTTCGGCTTCTTTTTCACTAGCTTCTTTTTGAGCTTGTGCTTCGATGTTAATCTCTTCGGCTTTTTGTTTTGCAGCTTCTTTTTGAGCTTCAGCAGCTTTGATTGTTGTAATTAATGCTTCTTGTGCATTAGCCTCTGCTATTGTGATTTTTACTTGTTTATCACGATCGGCAGTTTTAAAAGCTTCGATATCTTTCATGTTTTCCTGTTCTTCTACTACACCTTTTTCTAGTGTAACGCGATCACGAATCACATCTTGAATGTTTTTCTTTTCAACTTCTACAACTTTTTCTTTTTCGATTTGAGCAAGTGTTACAATACGTTCGCGTTCTGTAGCTTCTAGCATTCTGTCTTTTTCGACTCTTTCTGTTTCTACAGCATCGGTACGTTGTTTGTTTTTGGCAGCGACAATGATCTGACGTTGCATATTTTCTTCGGCTACTTTTACTTTTTCTTCTGTGGCAATACGAGCAGTTTCAGATTTTAAGCGTTCTTCTTCTGATACTTTTAAAATTTCGGCTTCTTCTCGAGCCTTGATGTTTGAAATTTCACGTCTTTGTTGTTCTTCCTTTTCTGCTAATTGTTTGTCTAGTTCTAATATCGCTTCACGAGCTTCAACATCTTGTTTACGAATAACTTTTTCTTCATCGCGCTTGATAAGGTTAGATTTCATGTTTTGTGCAGCAGTTAATTCGGTAATTTTTTTGATACCCTCTGCATCCAAAATGTTGTCGGCTTTTAAAAATGAAACTGGTGTTTGTTCTAAATAATCGATAGCACAATCTTCTAAGGTGTAGCCATTAAGATCGGTTCCGATAATGTCTACAATTTCATCTCTAAACTCACGCCTAGCTTCATATAGTTCTGTAAACTCAAATTTCTTACCTACTGTTTTAAGTGCTTCAGAGAACTTAGCTTCGAATAAATCTTCAAGAGTTGTAATGTGAGATGCTCTTTCGCAACCGATAGTTTGAGCCACTTTTTTGATGTATTCTACTTCGCTATTTACTCTTACAAAAAAGGCAACTTTAATATCTGCTCTCATATTGTCTTTACAAACAAGACCGTCGTTTCCTAATCGTTCGATTTGAATTTTCTTTACTGAAATGTCCATAATTTCAACCTTATGAAATACGGGGACAACATAAAGTCCTTTGTCTGTGGCTACTTTGGTCCCTTTGAAACCTGTTCGTACAAGTGCTTCTCCTTGAGGGATTTTTTTATAGAACATTGCGATAATCGCAAAGTATACGATGATGAGGAATAATATGAGCCCAATGCCTATTCCAATAAAAGGTAAAATGTTTTCCATGGTTGTTTAAGTTAATTTAATCGTTGTATGACTGTACTAAATAATAATTTTTATCTTCTGATTGTTTTATAATCAGTATTTTTTCGTGATAGTTTATTTGCTCTCCGTTTAATGATTTTACATATATTGATAATGGGTTTGATTCTGCAACTACCTCTGCAGACCCCATTTTATTTCCTGAAATTGTTGATTGAAGTGTGCCTTTTCTTCCAATTAAATCGATTGGTTCATCGCCATCCTTATTTAGATTTTTAAAAAAACTCTTAAATGGAGTTGTAAATATCTTTGTTAAAATTAAAGAGGGAATCATTGCAGCAAGAAAAACAAGATAACCCAAGTTGTGATCATATGTCGACGTTATGGTTGTGGTTATAGTTGTACATAACCACCAAATAAAAATCCAACAAGTGAAAGTAAACATGAACGGTAACCCAACAAAATTGAAGTAGATTAGTATGATCTGCCACCATTTTAAAGGTTTCCTTCTTTTTCCTACTACATCTTCTTTATTAACTTCTGTATTGGCGATATCTTCAAAATCAAGATTTCCTCCTTCGATATTGGTATCTGTATCTATATCCATATCAGTATCTACATCAATATCTACATCAACATCAAGGTCAAAATCTATCCCCGAAATCATAGTAAATACCCAGTACAAGATTAGTAAAATCATTAGTAGGGTTAATACTATGTTCACCGGTGAAAATGCTATGTCTATTAGTTCTTTCAAAGTTTAAAGTTTAAAGTTATACTTGTTTGATTTTTAGTTTTTAGTCACCTCCACAAGAAGAGCAACTTGAACATGATGAACAACTTGAACAAGAACTTGAATCAAAGAAACTGCTTTCAGAGTCAGAACCCCAATCACTAAAACTAAACCAACCAGATGATTCATTGTCTGATTCCTCTGCTACTGTATAAGGATCCTCTTCTAAAGTCTCATTTACCGTGCTGTCATTGTTAATTTTACTGTCAAATATATCATGTTCGCTATTAATCTCTTCTGCATATCCTAAGGATTCTCCTTTTTCATTTTCAAAATGTGAATGATGAATGGTTGTGTTGCAATGATGCATTACATCTGACCAAATCAAACTATAGAAGATATAATCGTCAAAGCCATGGTATCCTCCATAAACCCCTCCTCTTGATGGAGTGGGTACAAAGTCTCTTTTTTCTTTAACCGTCTTAGACGGTAAAATGTATTTTGTTTTTGTAATGATATTAATATCATCTACCTCAATCTGACGTTTGATTTCAAATTTAATTTCGTTTAAAAAGTGTTCAAATTTGTTGCCGCTTTCTTCAACAAAACGATCAAACATGCTTTGGTGTTCTACAACCTTTTTTATTTCTTCTTTCGCCTTGTTGCTGGCGAACCTATTAAGTAAACCAGAAACTTTAATTTCAATTGGATATATTCCAATTTTATGATCTCGGTTTACTGTAATTTCGAAGAGATATTTGAAGGTTTCGTCTTTATGCTCTAACACTAAGTTGAGTTGAGTGAAATTGATAGACATTGCCTCATTTACTTCTATTTCGTATTTATCTAGTGCTAATTTTAGATCATTATCTTTTCCTTCTTTATCATGATAAAAATCGATATCATCGTGAGAGATTTTAATCACATTGTTTACTCCAAGATTTCTAAAAGACGCATTGATTTGTTGTAAAATTGCAACTGCCGTAAAAGTCTCACGTTCTTCTTTATCAGATACACTTCCTAATGTGATACTATGTAAAAACTTCCTAAATGCTTTAGTTGGTTTGACATATTTTATTTTAGTAAGTTGTGATGGGTCAATAGTAATGAATCCTTCGAAATACATAATTTGATTGGTTTTAGTTATGGCAGGAACCGCAATTGGTTAATTCCCATTCTTTTTTTGCTAGATCTCCCCAAATCTTTGGATTTGGATATTTGTACTTTTGAATATATAGCTTTATGGTTTTTTCAAAAAGTTGTTGACTTCCTTTCTTACTAGGTGTATGATGAATAAATCTATCGTAATGTTTAATGCAAAATTCATTATAGAACTTTGTAAATAATATGAATTCATGCCATGCTAAATCTACAACTAAGGAAGGACTTAAGTGTTGATTTGTACAATGAATCAAATCAAGAAACCTTACTAATTCTAGAATTAACTCTTCGGTATTTATTTTATGATCCTTAGAGATTTTAGAAGTTTTTTCTATTATTAAAGGAATACGACTAACGATCTCATTTACTTTTTCATGTTCCATTTTAATTATCCCTTTTTTCAAAGTCTTCGCTATTTTTAATTCTGATTCTCCTGATAGTTAAAAAAACTAAAAGGATTAAAATGACTATCCATAAGGTCGTTAGAATGATTGTTTCCATTGATTTTTAGTTACTTAAATTTAACAGCAGTGCCATAAGCCAGTATTTCTGAAGCACCTTGCATAACCATTGATGTCGTAAGTCGTACATTTATTACTGCGTTTGCCCCGATTTTTTTTGCATCTTGTGTCATTCTTTGCATAGCTTGTTCTCTAGAATGCGCTTGTAGCTTGGTGTACTCTTCGATTTCACCACCTACAATATTTTTTAGACCAGCAAAAACATCGCGACCAATATTTCTTGCTCTTACGGTACTACCTCTTGCAATTCCTAATATTGCATCAATCTCTTTGTTGGGGATGGTATCTGTTGTTGAAATTATCATAACTATTGGTTTTGGCAACCGATAGCTTACTAAGCTATGGGTTTGGTTTATTCATCTTTGTCTTTCATGCCTAATTGTTCTTTTAATTTGGCTAGGTCATCGTCTGCACTGGCTTCTGTAGTATTTATAGCTTTGTCCAATTCTTCATCTATAGATTTAGAAGCGTTGGCAATATCGCCATATGCTTCTGCAAGAGCTTCTTCTTGATTTACTTTGTCTTTCATTCGTTCAAGCATTGATACTGTGCTAGAACTGTCTATCTCTGCCATTTGCTTGTTTACATTTTTTGTAGCAGTCGAAACTTTGACACGAGCTTTAAGAGTTTTAAGTTCGTTTTCCCACTTACTAATATTTTGCTTAATCTCTTGTACACTTTTCTCTAATTGAGCAACGGATTTGTCAAATTTTTCGGTTTCACCTTTACTTCTTGTAATGTGCTGTTGGGATTCTTCTTTTTTGATAAGAGCTTCTCTGGCTAGACGATCTGCTTCGGCACTTTCCATATCTCCACTTTGAGCTTTCTTAAGTATCAACATTGCTTTTTGCTGATAATCTTCGGCTTTAGAAATATATTCTTCGGTTTCGTTTTTAGACCTTATAGCCATAGCTTTTACTTGAGCCAAAGCCTCTAAGCTTTTTTCGAGATCAGTCTTCATATCTCGTATTCCTTGCTCTGTCATCTTTATGGGGTCTTCCATTTTTTCGATAGCAGAATGTGCTTCTGCTTCACCTATTTTAAATAGTCTTTTAAAAAAATTCATAGTACTAATATTTTGAAAAGTTTATAATTTGATCTGAATATTCACTTAATAATAACCCTAAAGAGTTTAATGATCCTTCGAGTTCGTTAAGATCCAGATGTTCTATTTGAAGTGTATCTCTAAAAATTACTTTTTCTCCAGATTCATCTAGAACAAATGCTCCGTGTACAATATCTCGGTTTTTTTGTAGTAAATTTCTATAGATTACTTCATTTTTGTTTTTAATGTTAAAAATATGCTGTTCCATAATTAGAATGGGTGGTGCCACTCCAAGAATCATATTTTTGATTCCTTCATTTTCTTTGCTAATCATAATAATGCCTTGAGCTTTATTCTCATGAATGACATTATAATTAAGTTGTAGCAAGTAGTCTTTTACCAATTGGAAATGATTTTGCATGTATGATGGTTTATTAGATAAATAGTTAGTAATGTATTTCTGTTTGAGTGACAATTAATCAATATTACAAAAAGCCTATCAATTTTTGGGCTAATTCTATGGCTAAATTAACCAGAGAAATTACAAGTGCTACCATGGGTATGATGATTTAAAGGTTAATAATTTGCTAAAAACCTTAGTAAACATCTTTCTTAACGATAAATCTGGGGAGGCGTTAAAAAGTATTTCTACTAAAATTAGCATTTTTAAAAAGTATTAGCTAATATTGTTAGTGTAAAAGTACAATTATTTTTTATAATTGCAAATAAAATTAGCAAAAATGTCATTTTTTGGAAAAAACATCAAAAAGATTCGTGGAGTAAAAGGACTTAGTCAACAAGCATTTGCAGAGCTTTTTGACCTAAAAAGAGGTACTTTGGGGGCTTATGAAGAGGGGCGAAGTGAACCTAAAATTGAAACATTAATTAAGATTGCTAACTATTTTAGCATAACGATTGATCACTTATTGACCGATGAATTGACTGTAAATCAACTTTTAAAATTTAAAGGAGATCTTACGACCTATGCCGAGGACTTAAAAAAGGAACAGTTTGCAATTATTCCTTGTATTACAGAAAACACTATAAATGATTATATAGCTCTTTATCAAAAGGAAGGGTATGAAAAAGAATTACCTACTCTTCAGTTACCAATTAATCCTACTAAAGAATTTAGAGGGTACACTGTAAATAATCTCGAAATGACTTCTCATGATAAAGGTTTTTATCCTAAAGATATTGTGGTTGGAGAAAAAGTACCATCTTCAGTAATTAAAAAGTTAAATAATGGCACCCTTGTTTTTGTAGTTGTTGAGGATAAAATCATTTTTAGAAGATTATATGTCATAAAAGGTAATGCGGTGTTAAGAGCAGATCATAAAAATATAGAAGATGAAGAGTATCCTTTGTCTGATATTAAAGAGTTGTGGCGAGTACGATATGTTTTTTGTAAACGTATACCAGAATTTGGGGATGATGTAGAGGATAAATTGTTAATGATCGAACAAGAATTAATGAAAATGAAAAATCGTCTTTCTGATTAGTGTTCTTGTTAGTGTCAATTCTTGCATAGAATAAATTAAGAGTCTTATTTCTAAAAAAGAAGATTAAACCAGTTTAACTTCTTTTAAACCCACTTCATCAGAATCTACTTTATAGAAGATTAGGTCACCTATACTTTTGTTTTAGTTCATAAAATAAACTAGCTAAAATGAAAACCAAAAAAGTAAGTTTCCTTTTCTTATTGATAGGAATCCTTGTAAATGCCCAAAGTAAAATTACAGGAAAAGTAAGTGACACTCATAATACACCACTAATTTTTGCTAATGTTATCTTATATCAGGATAAAACGGATACTGCAGTTTTTGCGGTTGCTACAGATGATATGGGGACTTATGTTTTTGAAAAAGTCCAAAACGGAACGTATCGTATTGAGGTATCCATGCTTGGGTATAAAACTAAAAAATCAGAAGTTTTTACACATTTAAATAAAGAAGAAATAGTGACTCTGGATTTTTCTTTAGAAGAAGACCAACTGGATGAAGTTGTCCTCACTTATAAAAAGCCAATAATAAGACAGACAGCAGAAAAACTGGTTGTAGATATTGAGAAATCTGAGATGATAAACACTAACGTTCAGGATGTAATGAAAAAAATCCCTGGAATTATTGTGACTAATGGAAGTTTAAATTATGGAGGTGAGAAAAATATTAGAATACTTATAAACGGTAAGAGTACTGATTATATGGATATGTCTACCTTATTACGAGAAATGCCTGCAGATAATATCGCTAAAGTCGAACTTATACAGCAACCCGGAGCTGAATACGATGCAGAGGGCTCTGGACCGATCATAAACATAGTTTTAAAGAAAAATGTGAAACTAGGTACCCATGGAAACCTAAAAAGTACAACGGGTTATGTTGAGGATTTTATGTATGGAACAAGCATGTCAATTGCCAGTTATAAAAATAAATTTAATTGGCAAGCAAGCGCGGGATATAGAAAATCGTCTTGGAGAGAAGACCTTATGTTATCACGAAAGGTGTTAAATGAGACCTATGATCAAACTTCTATTTCTCCATATGACCCAGAAGTGGTACGAGTAAATGGTGGTTTTGATTATTATTTTAATAGTCAACATACTTTTGGGGTAAGTGCAAGTAGAATTCAGTCGAAATCTGAGCGAATTACCAAAAATGAAACTTCAATCAATGATGATACTACAGTGTCAACTTTGTTAACCAATAATAGTTTTGATCGAAATAGAGTAACGTATACTTTAAATCCGTATTATGAATTTGATGATCAGAAAAATAAACTAACATTAGATTTTAATTATGTAGATTATGCGTATGAGAATCAAAATAATTTATTTAAGACCCAAGAAAGTCCGATAGATTATGATAGTCAGAGGTATTTTCAAGATGCTTCCTATAAAATTTTGACATATAGAGGGGATTATAAGCGAGAGTCTAATGAAAACTTCAGTTGGGGTACTGGGGTGAAATATTCAAAAGTAGAGTCTGATAGTGACCTACAATCATTGATGCAGAATGTAGATGGGGTTTTTGTGAACAATCTCTCTCAGAGTAATAGATTTTTGATTGATGAGAGTATTCTAGCATTGTATACAAAGTTTAATGCAAAAGCTAATAAATGGACGTTCTCTGGTGGTTTGAGATGGGAAGAAAGTGATACTAAAGGCATTTCTCAAACTCAAAATAGCACAAAAACCAGAAACATATCCAAGCTATTTCCAAGTTTAAGTATAGGAAAAGAAATTACAGATGAAATTAGTGCACATCTTGCATATAGCTACAGAATTCAACGTCCTTCTTATAGTTCGTTAAACTCATTTGTTTATTACTATGATCCCTACACATTTGAAGCAGGAAACCCAAACTTGAAACCCGCATTTACTAATAGTGTGAGATTTAATTTGACGTATAAAAATCAGCCTTTCTTTAGTGTAAGTTATAAGAAGACTACAGACGCGTTGTTTAATATCATTACTCAAAATGACACATCAGCAGAGACATCTCGATCTGTGATCAATATTACCGAAAACAATAATATGACTGCAAGTTTCTTTGGTCCTTTAGATTTTATAGAAAAACTAGATGGGTATAGTGGTATTATTGTCAATTATAACGAGTATAGGTCAGAACATTTAACACCTGTTTTGGATTTGTCTAAATGGAGTCTTACATGGTATACTAGTGTAGAGTATGAATTGCCTTGGGGGATAAATTCTGAAATATCGGGATATTATACTACTGGTGGTTTAGAGGGGCAAATAGAGTATAAGTGGTTAGCTGGATTAGATATTGCATTAAGTAAAAAGTTTTTAAATGATCGTTTAAAAGTAAGTGTTGAATTTGAAGAGGTTTTAAATAGAAAATTCTATGGTTCTATTAATTATGATAATGTAGATGGTACCATTGTAAATGACTGGGCAAGAAATAATCTATATGTACAATTAAACTACAGCTTTGGTTCAAAATTTAATAAGAATAAGAAAAGAGTCAATGTATCAAAAGAAGAACAGGATAGAATTAATGATAATAACTAATTTTTTGAGTTATGAGAAAATATATAAGTTCAGTTTGGGTAATAGTATTTATTACATTTTTGGTATGTCGTCCTTCTAAAAAGGACAATGAAATAGATAGTTATCTGGGTTTTAATTTTCCTAAAGATTCAATAGATAGTTTTGTTGAATCAAAAATGAGATCATATAATATTCCAGGGTTATCTATGGCTATTATAAACGATGGGGAAGTGGTGTATCATAAAACAAAAGGATATTCAAACGTCACAGAACAAAATGCCATAAAAAGTACTACGATTTTTGAAGGTGCTTCAATTTCAAAATCGGTTTTTAGCTATTTTGTAATGACATTTGTTGAAGATGAATTGCTTGATTTAGACAAACCTTTATATCAATATATGCCATATCCAGATATTGATTATGATGTACGATATAAAAAAATTACAGCCCGAATGGTCTTGAGTCATCGTTCTGGTTTCCCAAATTGGAGAGAGGATAACGACGATGGTAGGTTAACTATTCAATTTGAGCCAGGAACTGATTATTTATACTCCGGAGAAGGGTATCAATATTTGGCCAAAGTGCTTATGCATCTATTGCAAGTTGACAATGGTGGATTAGAGGCTTTGTTTCAAAAGAGAATAGCTAATCCCATTAAAATGAATCATACTGTTTTTATTCAAAATGAGTATACGCGACATCATAAAGCAGAACCTTATGATGAAGATGGTAATTGGATTAATTGGAAAGAAAATTATTGGTTTACAAAAGAAGATAATGAGTTTTATGCCCCTTCTTCGATACATTCAGAACCCATAGATTTTTCTAGATGGATGATAGCGGTTATGAATGAAGAGTTGTTGTCTAAAGAAAGTTATAAGGAACTTCTCAAACCTCATTCCACAGTTCCTTATGATGGGGTTAACGTGTCATATACTTTAGGGTTTTTAAAGTTGCATTTTCCATTTACTTCCATTTATTTGCATAGTGGAAATAATGAGGGCTTTACTTCTTGGTATATTATGGACTTAAAGAAGAAATGGGGTTTTGTGTTGTTTACAAACTCAGAGTACGGAGATCAATTGGGACAAGATCTATTTTTTCATTTGCTTGCAGATGTGGATAGAGCAAAATTATACATAGTGGTTGGTTTGATAGTAGTTTTTCTTATTCTTGTTATAACATTTTTAATAAAGAAAATGAGGCAATACATAAGATTAAAAGTTAAAAAAAGAGTATAAAACATGGATACAAAACTCAATAAATCAGATTGGATTGTTATCGCTATTATTTATGGTATTACAGTTATTTTTAATTCAATCGATTATTACGAAGCTGGAAATGAACTAATAGAATATTTAATTGATTTCTCAGTAAGTATTGCAACTTCAATTTGTGTAATTTTACTTTTGATGTATTGGTTGGTTCCCAATTATTTAATGAAGAAAAAGTATTTTCATTTTGTTTTTTTAGGGATTTTATGTCTTAGTTTTTTTGGAGTAATAGATTATGTTTCGGCTTATTGGTCTGGGGATAATGATTGGGATAAATTTCCTATTTGGTATGACCTTTTGATTAAAGGGGTTTTTATAACTTCTGATAATGTTGGAGTTGCTTTTGGTATTTTATTGACCAAAAAATTCTATGAAGGTCAGGCAACATTTTTTGACGTACAAAAGCAGCAAAAAGAAAATGAATTAAAATTATTAAGATCGCAAATAGATCCTCATTTTTTGTTTAATAATTTAAATACGCTAGATGCTTTAATAGATAGAAATCCAGAAAAAGCAAAAGAGTATATTAATCGTTTGTCGTTGATTTATCGTTATTTAATACAAACGAAAGATGCTGAAGTGATGGAATTGTCAGAGGAGTTGGAGCTAGCTCAAAATTATATCTTTTTAATTCAGACACGTTTTGGTCAAGACTATGATTTTCAGATTAATTCAGATAGTTCATTAGTAGATAAGTTCATTCCGACCGGTGCATTACAGATATTATTAGAAAATGTGGTGAAACATAATAAAGCAAAGGCGGTAGATAGTATAATAAAAGCTAGTATACATATAGAAGAGGATTGGTTAACCATTATAAATACAAAATCTACTAATTATATCAATAACGAATCCCTTGGTACCGGCTTAGATAATTTAAAAACGAGATATAAATTATTGTCTGATCAAAAAGTAAAAATCATGGATAAAGAGCTAGAGTTTGAAGTATCTATTCCGATTATTAAATTAAGTAACGAATTGTAGAAAGTTATGAATGTATTAGTTATTGAAGATGAGATCCCTGCTTACGAAAAGCTTGTGGCACATTTATATGATTATTTTGGAGAAGCAATTGCTCATGATTGGTCACGAACGGTTAGAGAAGGTAAAGAGTTTTTGACAACAAACTCCTATGACTTTATTTTATCAGATATTCAGTTGTTAGATGGTATTTCATTTGATTTGTTTGATCATATCTCGGTTAGTTGTCCTATCATATTCTGTTCTGCGTATGATAAGTATTTATTTCAAGCTTTTAGTACTAATGGTATTGCCTATGTCTTAAAACCATATTCAAAAGAAGATTTTAAAAAAGCCATAGAAAAGTATGAATCATTATTTAAGCAAGGTCTATATAAAAAACTAGATCATGATACAATTAATGAACTAAAATCTGTTTTAAAGGATGAACAAGCGTCTTATAAGAAAAGGTTTGTTATTAAAAGAACTAAAGGGATACAGTTATTAAACGTTGATGATATTAGTGTAATTAATGCTTCAGGTGACTTTTGCATTGCAACAGATGTTTATAAAAAGAACCATCCAATAACACAAAAAATAGGCGAATTGACGACACTTCTAGATCCGACTAAGTTCTTTAAAATAAACAGAAGTCAAATGATCAATATTGATTATATCGATGGTATAGAAAACCATTTCAAAAATAGATTACTGATAAGAATGAAAGGTGTAGAAGAAAAAGTAATGACAAGTTCGAGTACCACATCCGACTTTAGAAAATGGATTGAATGATTCGAATATGATTTCTTGTTTGTTTATGTTAAATTTTTAGGTTTTCTGCATTGTTTCGTGTCAATTATTGCGGTTAATATTAGTCTTAAGTGTTTGGTATACAGTGATGTGAGGTAATCCTCTCTTTTGACTATGGTTTTGGTGTATTAATTCTGTGGTTTAAGCACATTTGTTTTTTTAGGCTTTGGCCTATCTTAGTTTACTAATAAACCAAACTTTTAATACATAGAAATGAAAACAATTTTAAATTTAAAAGGAGTAAAAACCTTAAGTAAAGAAGAGCAAACAGGAATAAACGGATCGGCTAGAAATACTGGATGTACACAAAGAGGAGGTCAATGTTGTGTAAATACAGGAGGACCAAGAGGTGTATTCTGTGATGCTGGGCGTTGTACAAGATGGGGATGTGTTTGGTATTAATATATCCTTAAGAAAAATGAATATGGCGAAACTTAAAAAGTTTCGCTTTTTTTTGCAATTATTTTAACGCTTTATAAGGTGTAAATATTCATACATTTCCTTAGCTTAGAAGTATTGTACTTCATTTTGATTAGACAAGTAGCAGATCTTTAAATTCAATAGAATAAGAGTATTATATTATGTGATAGATTTTATATATTGAAAATAAAAATTTAATAACTAAAAATTATATTATTTTTGAGTATTCTGAAATTATAAACTCTTTAAGCTTTTAGTATGGACAACAATAATCAAACAAGCGCTTCAACACATAATACAGATCATAATGTAACCGATAATGGAATGTGTCCTTTTTTAAATGGTACACTTAAACAAGGTGCAGGAACTGGTACTTCAAATCGTGATTGGTGGCCTAATCAATTAAAATTAAACATTCTTAGACAAAACTCTTTATTGTCTAATCCTATGGGAGAGGAGTTTAACTACTCTGAAGAGTTTAAAACTCTGGACCTTAAAGCGATTAAAACTGAACTTTTCGAACTTATGACTAATTCTCAGGATTGGTGGCCTGCTGATTATGGGCACTATGGTCCACTTTTTATTCGAATGGCCTGGCACAGTGCAGGTACATATAGAATAGCAGATGGTCGTGGAGGTGCTGGATCAGGAACACAACGTTTTGCACCATTAAATAGCTGGCCTGATAATGCAAATTTGGATAAGGCACGTTTACTATTATGGCCAATTAAACAAAAATATGGCAATAAAATTTCTTGGGCAGATTTAATGATTCTTGCTGGTAATTGCGCATTAGAATCTATGGGATTTAAAACTTTTGGTTTTGCTGGAGGACGAGAAGATGTCTGGGAACCTGAAGAAGATATTTATTGGGGTTCTGAATCAGAATGGTTAGGAGATAAACGTTATACAGGTGATAGAGAATTAGAAAACCCTCTTGGGGCGGTTCAAATGGGATTGATTTATGTTAACCCTGAAGGACCAAATGGAAATCCAGACCCATTAGCAGCAGCACACGATATTCGAGAAACTTTTGGACGAATGGCTATGAATGACGAAGAGACAGTAGCTCTAATAGCAGGAGGACATACCTTTGGTAAAACTCATGGGGCAGCTGATCCCGATAAATATGTCGAAAGAGAACCTGCAGCTGCTGGTATTGAAGAGCAAAGTTTAGGATGGAAGAACAATTTTGGAAGTGGTAATGCTGGGGATACAATAACTAGTGGATTAGAAGGAGCATGGACAAGTACACCAACCAAATGGAGCAATAACTTTTTTTGGAATTTATTTGGTTATGAATGGGAGTTAACAAAAAGTCCTGCGGGAGCTCATCAATGGATACCAAAACATGGTGCGGGAGCCGATAGTGTACCAGATGCCCATGATTCGTCAAAGAGACATGCACCAATAATGCTTACAACAGATCTTGCTTTGCGAATGGATCCTGCTTATGAAAAAATTTCAAGGCATTTTTATGAAAACCCAGATGACTTTGAAGATGCATTTGCTAGAGCATGGTATAAACTAACGCATCGTGATATGGGGCCGATAGCAAGATATCTTGGTCCAGAAGTACCCGGTGAAGAACTAATTTGGCAAGATCCTATTCCAAAAGTTGACCATACATTAATTGACGAAAAAGATATTACAGATTTAAAAGATAAAATACTAACTTCTGGGTTGTCAATTTCTCAATTGGTATCCACGGCATGGGCATCGGCATCAACATTTAGAGGTTCTGATAAAAGAGGAGGTGCGAATGGTGCTCGAATTAATTTAGAGCCTCAAAAGAGTTGGGAGGTAAATAACCCATCTCAACTGGCAAAAGTGTTAAGAGTTTTAGAAGATATTCAAAAAGAGTTTAATAATTCTCAGTCTAATAATAAACGTGTTTCATTAGCAGATCTAATTGTTCTTGGTGGGAGCATAGGGGTAGAACAATCTGCCAAAAATGCGGGGCATAAAATTACTGTGCCTTTTTCCCCAGGAAGATCAGATGCTTTGCAAGAGCAAACTGATATAGAGTCTTTTGCTGTTTTGGAGCCAGTGGCTGATGGATTCAGAAATTATAAAAAGGTGAAATCTTCTATATCCGCAGAGGAAATGTTGGTTGATAGAGCTCAATTGCTAACATTAACAGCTCCAGAAATGACAGTTCTTATAGGAGGGCTTAGGGTGTTAAATACGAATTATGATCAATCTCAATTTGGAGTGTTTACACAACAAAAAGATATGCTTACTAATGATTTCTTTGTCAATCTACTTGATTTAAGAACTACTTGGAAAGCTACAGAGGATGCACAAGAAGTTTTTGAAGGTCGTGATCGTATTACCGGAGAAGTAAAATGGAAAGGAACTCGTGTTGATCTTATTTTTGGTTCTAATTCTGAATTAAGAGCATTAGCCGAAGTATACGCTAGTCAAGATTCTAAACAGAAATTTGTAGATCATTTTATTGCTGCTTGGAATAAAGTGATGAACCTTGATAGATTCAATTAAATAATAAAATATCTAGTAAGAGGTGTTTGAAACATTTTGTAATGTATTAGGACCACTCAATTGTCATTTTCTTGTTATGAGTTAGAAGATGATAACCTTAATATAAAGACTCGTCAAGTTTCTAGGTTGTTTAATCTGGAAACTTGATGAGTTTATCACTAGTTGTTGATAAAATAATAAACGATATGGAAGATATTTTTAATGCAATTCGTAATAATGAATATAACGAAGTTGAGGCAATTTTGGATTTAAATCCTGAAGTTGTTCATCAAAAAGACGGTAGAGGTTCAACCCCATTATTACTTGCAACATATTATGGATTAGAAGATATAACGCGCCTTATATTAACATATAAACCAAATTTAGACGAAAAAGATGGAGTAGGAAATACAGCATTAATGGGTGTGTGTTATAAAGGGCATTATGAAATAGCAAAATTATTGGTTGAATCTGGAGCAGATGTAAACCAGAGGAATCTGAATGAAGCTACTGCTTTAATTTATGCCGCTACATTTGGTCAGAAAGAAATGATACAACTGTTAGTGCAAAATGGAGCTAATATATACATAAAAGATAATCAAGGTTATACAGCCGAAATGCATGCAAAAAAACAAGGTTTAGAAATTCCTGAATTAATTAAATTGGTCGAGTGAATATCGAATATACAAAAAGTATAAAGTCAGTTACAATACGATCTATTGATATTAAAAGACGCTTATTAATGTCAACGGCTAAAGTTGACATATTCGAATCTTTCCTAAGAGAGAACATAGGTGATGAGGTATTGGTAGTTAGTACTAATATTGGAATGGAGGTCTATTATTACTCAACAAATGATTATAGTGTATTTATTCGGGAAAGTATTTTGTTGTATACTATAAGAGATGTAGATCATTCTAAGCTAAAATTTAGAGATAACCTTAATAGAGAACAAGTGTATCAAAGTTTTTGTGAAGCCTTGATTACCTTTTCTCAATATCCTCAGTTGTTTCTTGCTTATTCAAAAAAGTTCATTTTTCTAAAAAAGAAACATAGTTCAAGTATGTTTTTAGTACCTACATTAGATCAATTTTTTGAGGAAGTTCTAGCATTTTTGTTAGAGACAGGAAAGATACCTCATTACGAGAAGGTGAAAAAGGCAAAACATAGGGCTCAAAGATCAGATCAGGAGCAGAAAATTATTAAAGATTTAATTGCAGAAATATTATTAAAACGACATTATAATTGATTCTAATTTATAGTGTATGTTTTAAGAACATCATATGATCTTGGGCGGTCAATATGTTTGATAAAAGTATGCGAATAATTTAATCCATATCAGAACGTTTCTTGTTTTCAGGTTTAAAAGAATTAATTGTCAAAGCTTATTATTGAGATGAGAAAAAGAAAAAGCAGAACAAATGCATTTTATATCGATAAAATGATTTTTTGATTATTTTTTGTAGTTTTTTTCTTCGGTTTTGTGTTTTTAACAGTTAAAGTTTTGCTAAAAACTCAAAATCATCGACAAAATACATGGTTTTTGTTGATGTCGTAATAATATTGTGGTTTTACCATATCCGGAAATTCAAAACACTTACTATCTTTACAACAGGTTGATAATTAATGATTTCAATCTGACTTCAACTAAACGTATTTGTCAAAATGTAAATGATCTTCAGATTTTATAAGAAGAATGTTTAACATATATATGATTACTGCTTCTTAAATCATGAAGTCTGATTCAATAACAAATACTTCTCTTACCCCAAGAAGATACAAATTACCCCATACTAATGAACCTGCTAGAATTCTCTACGATCTACTTAATAGATCTGATCAAAAAGAATTTCTGCAATGAAGACCACGAATATCATTTATTTATATAATTGATAAGGTTAATGGTCATGCACAGAGAACATATTTAAATTACACGTAATCCATTTTAGATTGCAATTACTTGATTCTATAAAGAATCGAGCAGAGAGGCAACATTTCAAAATCACACACACATCATTATTAGGCTTACATCAAATTTGAACTTATTTATTGTTTGAAAAGGGTGGTTTTTTCTTTGAGAAAACACTCTGCAGTAAACCAACTTCTTGTGTCAAGGTTCATGAATCTTGGTAAAAGAAACTGCTGATTCTCTTTTAACTCAATATTCTTTTTGACTAAATGATAATAAAATATTTTTTGTAATGAGACTAATACTACTCTTAATAACCACTTTGTTTTTGTTTTCTTGTGAAAATCATGAGGATGATACCGTAACCACAGAGCTCATAGAGCCTATGTTTATTGACAACCCCGAAAGATTAGTAAAAGTTAATATCTTTTATGTAGAATCAGGAAAATCAGCAAATCAATCCTCATATAGTTTAAGCGAAAGAGATTATATTGATTATTTAAATGGTCACTATTTTCATAGACTTGGAATTGGGTTGGTTCTTAACGAATCTAAGACAATTATAAACGACGATTTGTATGATCTTAGGGATAATCAAGGATCAGAACCTAGCACATTTTTAATGCAGTCTAAGGCATCCTATGATAAAAATAAAATAAACATTTATATCATTAAGAGATCAAATATTAAAGGAATTGCTGGTATTGGAAGAGATCAGAGGGTTTTACTAACCGACCAGAACCTATATACAACAAGTAGTCCTCATGAAATTGGTCATGCTTTAGGGCTATTTCATAGCGATGAAGAAGAAAATATAATGAGTTATACTCTAAACAAAGATGCAAGAAGATATTTTAATAAAACTCAAGAAGAAAGAATGAAAAGACAAATAGATAAAATCAACTTGGTAAACTAGTATGGTTGATAGATAGTTAACATACTATTTGGGATAGGCAATAGATAACAGCATATTTGAAAGGGATGATGATGTCAAATAGCTGTTATCGTATTGTTTTTTTGTGAATTAAAACTCTGCGTTAAGCGGTGTTCTAGGAAAAGGAATAACATCTCTAATGTTACCCATGCCGGTTACAAATAGAACTAAGCGTTCAAAACCAAGTCCAAAACCACTATGCGTACAAGTTCCAAAACGACGAGTGTCTAAATACCACCATAATTCTTCTTCGGGTATATTAAGAGCAGCCATTTTCTCTTTAAGTACATCTAGACGTTCTTCACGTTGAGATCCTCCAACTATTTCACCAATTCCTGGAAATAAAATATCCATAGCTCTTACGGTCTTTCCGTCTTCATTTAAACGCATGTAAAATGATTTGATATCCGCAGGATAATCAAATAAAATCACAGGGCATTTAAAGTGTTTTTCAACAAGAAATCGTTCGTGTTCACTTTGAAGATCTGCTCCCCATCCATCAATAGGAAATTTGAATTTTTTCTTTTTATTCGGTTTAGAGTTTTTAAGTATTTCAATAGCCTCAGTATAGCTTACCCTTTTAAAATTGTTTTCTAAAACAAAACTTAGTTTATCACGAAGCAACATTTCGGCACGTTCGGCCTGAGGTTTTTGTTTATCCTCTTGTACTAAACGGTTTTCTAAAAACTCAAGATCATCTTTACAGTTCTCAAGAGCATATGAGATAACGTATTTTATAAAATCCTCGGCAAGATCCATATTACCGTCTAAATCACAAAATGCAACTTCTGGTTCTACCATCCAAAACTCAGCAAGATGTCGGGATGTGTTAGAGTTTTCAGCCCTGAAAGTAGGGCCAAAGGTATATACTTGACCTAACCCCATGGCATACGTCTCAGCTTCTAATTGACCAGAAACAGTTAAGTTGGTCTCTCCACCAAAAAAATCAGTCTTATAATCTACATTACCCTTTTCATCTTTTGGTATGTTGTTAAGATCTAAATTTGTTACTTTAAAAGCTTCTCCAGCACCTTCTGCATCACTTTTTGTAATTACAGGTGTGTGAACATAATAAAAGTTGTTTTTCTGGAAATATTCGTGAATAGCAAATGATAACTTAGATCTTACACGCATGATAGCTCCAAATGTATTTGTTCGAACTCTTAAATGCGCTTGCTCACGTAATTTTTCTAATGTATGTCGTTTAGGAGATAAGATGGTTAGTTTTAACTCTTCAGGATCTGCATCTCCTTCAATCTCGACAGAAGATACTTGAATCTCCACTTTTTGTCCTTTACCTTGACTTTCGACTAATGTACCAGATACTTTAATGGCTGCTCCAACATTGATTCGATCCTGAATAGAAGACTCAATAGTATTATCTTCTATAACGCACTGAATATTGTTAATTGTTGATCCATCATTTATCGCAATAAAACGATCATTTCTAAAAGAACGAACCCAACCTTTTATGATTACAGGTTGTAATAGCTTATCACTTTGTAGTACTTCTATTACTTTAGTATGTTGCATTGTATGATATATTTTCTAATAGTATGTTATCTTAATGTATATAGGTATTAACAGAATAGAAAATGTCTGTCATATACCATATATTTTTTTGAAGTAGCAAAGATAATTTTTTAATCCGATTGAAGCATAGTCTATTGAACTCAAAAAACAATCATAAAGAAATTGTTGAATATTTTGGAGATGTAGAAAGTTAATTGGGATTATAAAATGAGCAAAACTTGACGTTTTCTGGAGTCAATTTTTTACGCAAAAACCGTAATTCGTAGCCTATTCTTTGCCAAAACCTTTCTTTTTCTATGTTTTTTCTAAAAAAAATTAGAAATTAATAAAGCATGTTTTTTGTGTAAAATATTGATTTTTAGTTAATTGATGTTGTTTTGGTGAGATTTTACTTGTTTATATTATGTTAAAGTTTTGGGTTTTTTTGATAAAAGGGGATTTTCCCCCTCACTTAGGTATTTCATAATATCAAAAGGGGGTGTATCTTGCATATGCAATTATGACGATTGTGTTTACGTTAAGTTTAGTTCGATAGGTTTTGGGGTAATCTATCTTACAAAGGCCCTGCTAGTTTATAGTAGGGCTTTGGTTTTTTATAAAATCTACTTAAGGTGTAGTTACTTTAATTTATGGTTCTTTTCGATTAGAACTTTTGTGATTTTATAGCATAAATAAACCTGCTTAAAACAAAGAAAAGCTAAGTGTTGTTTGATTAGAGAATTATAGGATAGTTGTATGCTAATGCTTTAGCTTTCTTGACTTTCTTCTATTTCATCGTCATTAGGAATGATTTTAAGAGTAGGTTCCTTAAGTGTCTTTTTGTTTGCAATACTACGTTCTAAAGACAACAATAATGATGGTAGCAATAGTAAGTTAGCAAGCATAGCAAAAAGTAAAGTGGTAGATACTAATCCACCGAGAGCTTTGGTTCCACCAAAACTTGAAATCATAAATACTGAAAAACCAAAAAATAGAACCGTTGAGGTATAAAACATACTTACTCCCGTTTCTTTTAAAGCTGCAAAAACCGATTTTCGAATTCTCCAGTGATTGGATTTAAGTTCTTGTCTGTATTTGGCAAGGAAATGTATGGTATCATCTACAGATATACCAAAGGCTATACTAAAGACTAATATTGTTGATGGTTTGATAGGGACACCAAGGTACCCCATTAAACCGGCGGTCATTAGTAGTGGTAGTAAATTAGGGATTAATGATATGGCTATCATCTTCCAGGATCTAAACATCCATGCCATAAATAGAGCAATTAATAGTACAGCAAGCCCTAGAGATAAAGTAAGGTTCCATATAAGATATTTGGTTCCCTTTTGAAATATAAGTGCTTTACCTGTAAAAGATACATCGTATTTCTCCTTTGGAAAAAGCTTTTCTAGTTTAGGAGCTAAAGTGGCTTCAATTCGATCCATTTCATCTGTACCTACATCTTTCATAAATGTAGTAATCCTAGCATATTGTCCAGTAGAGTCAACATAACTTTTCATTACACCGGCATTAGATTCAAAGCTTTTTAGATAAGGTAAAATAAAGTTTCGTTCTTGACTGGTTGGTAATTGATAATATTTAGGATTTCCGTTATAAAAAGCTTGTTTAGAATATTTAGCTAGATTAACAATAGAAATAGGTTTAGATAATTCGGGAGTTTCTTCTAGAAGCTCTTCTAGTTTCTCCATTCGTTTTAGAGTGGATAATTTTAAAACACCTTGTTTTCGCTTAGTATCAATCAAAATCTCTAATGGCATAATACCATCAAATTCATTTTCAAAGAAAATAATATCTTTATAAAAGCCTGATGATTTGGGCATGTCTTCTAGCAAGCTTCCAGAAACTTTTATAGTGTATATTCCTATAATGCTTACAATTAAGATAATTACCGAAGAAAAATAAATAGTTACTCTTCTGGTTTTCACCATATCTTCCATCCAATCAACTAATCTTTCTATCCATCGTTTACCGAGGTGCTTTAAATGTCGTTCCTTTGGCTGTGGCATATAGCTGTAAATAATCGTAATAACCAGAAGGCATAGGATAAATAATGCAATAATATTTATTGAGGCTACGATACCAAACTCTTTTAATAAAGTACTTTCAGTTAGCGCAAAAGTGGCAAATCCAGAAGCGGTGGTTACATTGGTCATCAATGTTGCATTACCTACTTTTGTGATTACTCTTTGTAGAGATTTAGCTTTATTACCATGTTTTTTGATTTCCTGTTGGTACTTATTGATAAGGAAAATACAATTGGGTATTCCAATCACGATTACCAAGGGAGGTATGATGGCTGTTAATACAGTAATTTCGTACTGTAATAAACCCAAAATCCCAAAGGCCCACATAACACCAATAATTACTGCAGTCATTGAAATAAAAGTGGCTCTAAATGATCTAAAAAAGAAAAAGAAAATTAAAGAGGTGACTAAGAGTGCGGCAAGAATGAATATCTGAATTTCATCCATTATATTTTGAGAGTTCAAAGTTCTGATATATGGCATACCTGATACTTTGATGTCTACATCGTACTTTTCTTCAAAAGCTGTTACTGCAGGAAGTAATTTTTTTTCAATAAACTCTTTTCGCAGCGAAGTGTTTACAATGTCTTTTTTTAGGTAAAGGGCACTTTGTATCGTATTAGATTTTTTGCTGTATACAAGTCCTTCGTAAAAAGGTAATTCGTTGAATAGTTGGTTTTTGTATAGCTTAACTTGTTCTTCAGAATATACAGTGTCTTTTATAAAAGAAATGAGTTCAAAACGAGATGGATTTTCTTCTTTTTTTAAAGTTTTAAGATCAGCAACAGATATAACTAAATCAATTTCTTCGTGTGCTTTGAAAGAATTATTGAAATTATTCCATGCTTTTAACTTTGTTGGCGTAAAAAGAGTACTGTCCTTAATTGCCATTACAATTAAATTACCTTCTTCTCCAAATTGATTTAGAAATTTTTGGTATTTGATGTTTACTTCATGGTCATCAGGAAGGAGGTTTGCTTCTGAGTAAGAAAACCTCATGTTTTTCCATTGAAAACCTAAAAATACTGTAATCCCTATAATCGCCAGAAATATTATTGCTCTATTACGAAGAATAATCCCGGCAAGTGCGTTCCAAAACCCGAAACTGAATAATTTAACCATTCTCTTTTTTCCTTTCCAGATGCAAATGTAAGGATTTGGATAGTTATTATTTGAGAATTTTCACGAAAGAAAGTGATTTATTTTTAAATGTTTATAGTTTTAAATAGAAAGTGAATTTAAAAGAAATATTATCCTCAAATTTTGGTAAATTATAAGCACCATATCGATAAGCAAAACTAAGTCCAAAACCAGCAAACAATTTGTTTAATTCGAAACCAGATTCTTGATAACCGTGTTTTAATGAAGAAAATGACACTTGTTGATGGTTTTCTAAGTTGGTGATGTCACCGATTGCATATCGACTTATAAAAACGACTTCGGGTGTAAACCAACTGGTTATCTTTACAGGCTTAATTCTGTGTTTTATTTGTAGCGTTGCTAATTTATTGCTGAAGAATTCACCAAAATACATCGTTTCAAAAGTTCTTCTTCCTGCAACCGAAAACCTTTGTAGAATTACATCCTTGGTTGGAGCATTAGGATAGGCGTGATAAAGGTGAGAAAGAGGAATGTCTCCAGAAGCAAGATCTCCTTCAAATAGAAGGCTTGTTTTGGATTGGTTAATTCGGTTAATGCAATATTCTGCTTTTATGCCTATTTTGCTATAAGTAAAATTGCTTTTAAATATTCCTTTAAGGCCTTGAGTGTATTGCGCAGTGATCTTAGGGTAGCCTTCGTGAATTTCTTTAAACTGGTTCGGAGTCTTTAAAAATTTACTAAATGGACTCCAGCGAAGCGCAATTGTGGCTTCTGCTGTTTTGTATTGTGAAAATGACTGGCCGTTGTTAAGATATTGGTAAGCGTTAGTTTGGTCTATATTGCTTACCGAAAATTGTGTTTCTGATAGTAACTTAGGAAATATTTGGTGCTGTATACTTGTGCTCCAGGTTCTATGTTTGTAGTAAAAATCAATATTAACTAACCTTGGCTCGAATAACGAGTATACGCGTCTATCGGTAAGGTATAAGAAACTACCAACTTCTTTAATGTCATCTGTATAGTTGACGTTAATCCAAGATCCTTTATTCTTGTTAAAAAGAAACCCTCCTCCTAGGCCATATTTATATTTATCGTCATTAAAGCCATATACAAGATATCCTTCTAGTCTGAAATTTTTAGAAAGCTTAGTGTTTGTTACTCCTCCTAATCCTAGTCGAAACCCTTCGTAATTATTGTACTTAATAGGGTAGGTGAGATCAAAATTGAAAAAGCCAATAGGGTAATAACCCTTGTTAAAATTTTGAATAACATCTATTTTACGGCCAATATTTTGCTCTTTTACAATACTGTCTACCGCTTTAAAAGAATTTATGTCTTTTTGAGTTATGGCACTTGTTCGATATTTATTCCAATAAGACTCTTCTCTAATGTTGGCTTTGGGGTCAATTTGTATAAATGCCTGATCTTGTTTTATATTTTGTTTTTTGTTTAATTCAATGTCAAATAGATCGGTTGAAGAGTTTAAAAAATTAATATCAATAGTGTCATCTTTTTCGCTGCCTCCTAGGCGTCCAACCGAAATTTGTCCGCCAAATAAACCTACTTTGTGCCTTCTGTTTCCTTGGCGAATTGTTATTTCTTGATGTGTTGGAAACCATATTTTTTCTTCAGTAAAATACTTGAACTCATGAATTGCCATTACATCAAGTTCTCCCTTTAGTTCGATAACTGCCTTTTGAATCGCAAACGATTCTTTATCAATATATAGAACACCTTCTAGATTGGCATAGTTTTTTGATTTTCTAGGCTGAAACAAAACTACATATGCTGGTCTTTTCTTTAGAACAGTGTCTACGATGCGGTAGTGATAGTTTTTTAAAGCATTTTTTGCAAGAGGGCCAATATATGTATTGTCAAATATGGTGTACTCTTCGTTGTAAAGTGAATTGGACTGTATTGTTATTCCTAATATGGTATGAATAGGCTCTTTAAAACCAGTCATTCTTGTGGCTAATACATTTTCTTTTTCCCCAACATTTTTTTTAAATCTATGTTCACTAATTTTTTCAGATAAAAAAGAATGTGTTTGATTAAATAGATGTTCTATGTCGACGTTGGTAGTGTCTGGAGTTCGAAGTTGAGTTTGATTGTCTGCGGTAATTTTTAATTTGTTGTAACTTGTATAATTATAGCCGCTTAGCGCTTTTTGAGGATTGTTTTGTTTCTTCTTTCGAAAAACCTCATTAATAACCCTCATAGCACTAGTGTCAATCAAGTCTAATTTAGTAGTCCCTGTAATTTGCTCTTTTGGTTGTAGTGTGATTTCAATTTTTTCTACACCTTTTGTGCTTGTCTCAATAGATTTTGATTGGTACTTAGGGTGCTTAAGAGTAAGGGTAATCAATGTTGATGTTGTACATTGAATTGTAAATTTACCTTCGGCAGAACTTAAAGCGTGAGTGTTGCTATTGGTCGTAACCGTGGCAAATGGTATAGGTTGTCCAGAATTCGCATCTATCACAACACCATTTATTTTAACTTGGGAGATTAAGAGGGAATAAGTGAAAAATAATAAACAAAAAAAGCTTTTATGCATTATTGGAGTTGAATTCAAAAAACGAAGATACAAAAAAGCGTTTTCAAAATGAGAAAACGCCTTTGTAATAAATTTGAAAATCAATATGATCGAATATTAAACGGTCATAATTTCTTTTTCTTTAGCTCCTAACATTTCATCAATTTTCTTGATATATGTATCTGTGAGTTGTTGAATATCCATTTCGGTATTTTTTGCTAAATCCTCGGATAGTCCATCTTTTTCTAATTTTTTAATTTCATTATTGGCATTTTTACGATCATTTCGTACACCAACTTTAGAATCTTCGGCTTCAGCCTTTGCTTGCTTGGCTAGATCTCTACGACGTTCTTCTGTTAGAGGTGGTACGTTGATAATAACGCTTTCCCCATTGTTCATAGGATTAAAACCCAAATTAGCAATCTGGATACCTTTTTCTATAGCGGGAATCAAAGATTTTTCAAAAGGTTGAATAGAGATTGTTCTTGCATCTGGTGTTGATACGTTTCCAACTTGGTTTAATGGGGTTGGAGCACCGTAATATTCGACCATTACACTTCCTAACATAGACGGTGATGCTTTTCCAGCTCTAATGTTAAGTAATTTTTTTTCTAAATGAGCAATTGCTGCTTGCATCGCTTCTTTAGTCGAATCTATAATAAAATCTATTTCTTCGTTCATGGTTATGTTCTTTTCTTCTGATTAATCAAAAAATAAGCCAATATAATATGATTTAAAGGTTTACTTGAGTACCAATCGATTCTCCCGAAATTACTTTTAGTAAATTCCCTTTTTTATTCATATCAAAAACTATAATTGGTAATTCATTTTCTTGACTTAAAGTAAAGGCTGTTGTGTCCATTACTTTTAGGCCTTTGCGTAAGACATCATCAAATGAGATAAAGTCAAATTTAGTAGCATCTGCATTTTTTTCTGGATCCGAAGTGTAAATTCCATCAACTCTTGTCCCTTTTAAAATAACATCAGCATTAATTTCTATTGCTCTTAATACGGCTGCAGAATCGGTAGTAAAGTATGGGTTACCTGTTCCTCCTCCAAAAATCACTACTCTTCCTTTTTCCATATGGCGTAATGCTCTTCTTCTTATAAATGGTTCTGCAACTTCATTAATTTTTACAGCGGATTGTAATCGAGTAGGGATGTCATTGTCTTCAAGGGCACTTTGTAGTGCTAGGCCGTTGATAACTGTTGCTAGCATACCCATATGATCTGCTTGAACTCTATCCATACCTTTACTTGCTCCTGCAACTCCTCTAAAAATATTACCTCCTCCTATCACGATAGCAACTTGAACACCTTTCTCGGTGATTTGCTTAATTTCATGTGCATATTCGGCTAGTCTTTTTGGGTCAATTCCGTATTGGCGATCACCCATTAGTGCTTCACCAGATAATTTAAGTAGTACTTTTTTGTATTTCATCGTGAGGTTTAACTATGGTGCAAATATAATCATATTCTTAATTTAGAAAATATTTTAGAAAATAAAGCTTAAACTTTCAATTAAACCTTACAAAATATGAGTGCCTCTGTAGGAAAAAAAGGGTGGTTTTCCCCTCTGTTTACTATTGTTTGATATTCAAATATGTTATAGGTTTGCTGTGGGGAAAACAAAAATGTTGGGGGATAAGAATTGTTTTATAATTGGTGTTAAATATAGTGTTTTAAACGGTGCGTAGTCATTAGCGAAAAACCAATTGGGGAGTTGGTTTACGTTTATATTGTAGTTAAATAGATAGATTATACACTAGTGACATTGTAAAAATATTTTTAAAACTTTTCTTAGTATGACGAAAAAAAACCGCTTCTTTTAAGAAGCGGTTTTTAAGTTTTATATAAAAATTTCTAGGAAAATTACCCTAAAGAAACTCTTTCGAAACCAACAACAGCAACATCACCTAATGATTTTACGTAAGAGGCAACGCTATTTTTTTCATCTTTGATGAAATTTTGGTCTAATAGACATTGTTCTTGGTCTAATGTTGTATTGTCAGAGATGAATCTTTCTAATTTTCCAGGAAGAATTCTATCCCATATTTTCTCAGGCTTTCCTTCTGCTTTTAATTCTGCTTTAAGGTTTTCTTGTGCTTGAGCAATAATTTCGTCAGTTAATTGAGATCTTGAAATGAACTGAGGAACATTTTTTAATGTTTTTCCTAATCTTTCAAGTTCAATATTTTCTTTCTCAATTGCAGCAATTCTAGCTTGAGTCTCAGAAGCAACGTATTCTGGATCAAAATCTTTATAAGATAAAGTGGTTGCTCCCATAGATGCTACTTGCATAGAAATGTCTTTTGCAAGAGTTTCTGCGTCATCGATAGGGTTAGATAGACCTGTTAAAGCGCCAATCTTATTTCCGTGAATATAAGATCCAACAAAAGGAGCTTCAAGGATTTTGAAATCACCTATTTCAATCTTTTCACCAATAACACCAGTTTGCTCAGTTAATTTTTCCTGAACAGTCATTCCGTTGAAATCAGAAGATAGGAATTCTTCTTTAGAAGAAGTGTTAAGTGCTAATGCAGCTAAATCTTTTGCTAAAGAAACAAAAGAATCGTTTTTACCTACGAAATCGGTTTCACAGTTAAGAGAAACAATTACACCTTTGTTTTTAGCTTCATTAACTTTAGCAATAACCGCACCTTCAGCAGAATCTCTATCTGCTCTTTTTTCAGCAATTTTTTGTCCTTTTTCTCTAAGGATCTTGATAGCTTTGTCAAAATCTCCTTCAGATTCAACAAGAGCTTTTTTACAGTCCATCATTCCGGCACCTGTAGCTTTACGCAATTTACTTACTTCGGCTGCTGTGATCTTTGCCATACCTTTTAAATATTTTAATTTATGTTGTGTTTAAAAAAACAAGTCGTTTAGTTAGTACTGCAAAAGTAAAGAACCAAACGACTTATCAATTTTATATTAAAGTTAAGCTTTCCTTTTAGGTTGATAACCTAACTTCGAATTTTAAATGATTGTAAGTGTCAATCAGTTTACTCTTCTTCTTGCTTAGCAGCTTCAGTTACTACCTCAGGTGCTTCTACAGCAGCAGCTTTTGGGGCTTCTGCTTTAGCTTCTGCAGGTTTAGCTTCAGTAGCTTTAGCTTCGTTTTTTGTAGCTTTTCTTTCGCTTAAGCCTTCTATAACAGCATCACTTACGTATGTCATTACTTTGTCTATAGATTTTGAAGCATCATCATTTGCAGGGATAACATACTGTACTTGACGTGGGTCAGAGTTTGTATCTACCATTGCAAAAATAGGAATGTTTAATTTTTGAGCTTCTTTTATAGCGATATGCTCACGCTTAATATCTACAACAAATAACGCACCTGGTAAACGAGTCATGTCAGAAATAGAACCTAAGTTCTTTTCTAGTTTAGCTCTTAAACGATCTACTTGTAAACGTTCTTTTTTAGATAAAGTGTTAAAAGTACCATCTTTCTTCATTCTATCGATAGCAGCCATTTTTTTAACTGCTTTACGAATAGTAACAAAGTTAGTTAGCATACCACCAGGCCATCTTTCTGTAATGTAAGGTTGGTTAGCTTTGCTAGCTTTTTCAGCTACGATTTCTTTAGCTTGTTTTTTTGTCGCAACAAAAAGGATTTTTCTGCCTGACGCTGCTATCTTTTTTAAAGCTTCGCTAGCTTCATCAATTTTGGCAGCTGTTTTATATAGGTTAATGATGTGGATACCATTACGCTCCATATAGATGTATGGAGCCATGTTTGGATCCCACCTTCTCGTAAGGTGGCCAAAGTGTACACCTGCATCAAGTAATTCTTTTACTTCGATATTGTTTGCCATGTCTTTGTAATAGTTTACGTTCTGTTGAATTAGCAATGCTCAAGTGGCTACTTGTTTTAGTACGGCCTTGCGCATTTAGATGCTAAACTAACCCTCTGTATAGAGGTAACAACAAATACTGTTTTAATAAATTAACGTTTAGAGAACTGGAATTTCTTACGCGCTTTCTTCTGACCGAATTTCTTACGCTCTACCATTCTTGGATCTCTGGTCAACAAACCTTCTGGTTTAAGAATAGTTCTGTTTTCTTCGTCCAGTTCACAAACTGCTCTGGAGATAGCTAAACGAACTGCTTCTGCTTGACCAGTGATTCCACCACCATATACGTTTACATTTACATCGTATTTATCATCATTACTTGTTAAAGTAAGTGGTTGATTTACTTTGTACTGTAAAGTAGCAGTAGTAAAATACTCGTTAAGGTCCTTTTTGTTAACCGTAATCTTTCCAGAACCATCTTTAAGATATATTCTGGCTACAGCCGTTTTTCTACGGCCAATTTTGTGAATAACTTCCATTACTTAAATTCTTTTAAGTTAACAGTTTTAGGTTGCTGAGCATCTTGATCATGAGTTGCTCCAGCATAAACCTTTAAATTGCGGAATAAAACAGCACCTAATTTGTTTTTAGGTAACATTCCTTTTACCGCTTTTTCGATTAAACGCTCTGGGTTTTTGTCAAATAACTCCTGAGCAGTAAGACTTCTTTGCCCTCCAGGATAACCTGTGTGACGGATATACGATTTATCTGTCCACTTTTTTCCTGTTAAGTTGATTTTGTCGGCATTGGTAATAATAACATTGTCTCCGCAATCAACGTGTGGGGTAAAGCTAGGTTTGTGCTTACCTCTTAATAGTTTTGCAACTACAGAAGAAAGACGTCCCAAAGTCTGTCCCTCAGCATCTACATGCAACCATTCTTTTGTAACGGTAGCCTTGTTGGCAGATACTGTCTTGTAACTTAATGTGTCCACACTAATAATTTTTACTAATTAAACATTCCTTTCCTATCATAAAATAGGGGTGCAAATGTACGATTATATATTTATTTAGCAAATAGGTGATCCATAATATTTTAAAAGGCTCAATGGTTGGTTTTCAGTTGGATCAATTATTAGTTGCAATAATGCGCGTAGAAACACTGTAAATGAAGGGTTTTGTGTTAATCTTTTATTAAATGGAATTGTAGAGTGTCACAAATTTTGATAATTTATATCCTAATAAGGGAATATCAATCAAAAAATACATCGTTATGAAATGCTATCGCCATTTTATGGTTCTTTTTTTAGTACCACTTTTTTCTTTGGCACAGGACTCTTTGACAACTGTTAAGAAAAGAATATATACTACAAAGCCTATATTAAATTTAGGAGAACCAAAAATTGATGGTGTACTAAATGATAAAAGTTGGGATGCTGTCGAATGGGCATCTGATTTTATTGAAAGCAGACCAGACGAAAATACTCCACCAGGTCAGCAAACAAAATTTAAAATTTTGTACGATCAAAAATATCTATATGTGGCATATCGTTGTTTCGATACCGAACCAGAAAAAATAGAAAGAAGATTATCTAGACGAGACGGATTTGTAGGAGATAGAATTACACTAATTCTAGATACTTATCATGATAAAAGAACAGCGTTTGCGTTTACAATAACTGCTGCGGGAGTTAAAGGGGATGAGTTTGTGTCTCGTAATGGAAACAATTGGGATGATAGCTGGAATCCAATATGGTACGCTGCTAGTGGAATTGATGATGAAGGATGGACTGCAGAAATTAAAATTCCTCTAAGTCAATTAAAGTTTGGTAAGAGTAAAGAACAAATATGGGGGTTGCAAGTAAATAGGTTACTTTTTAGAAAAGATGAAAGATCTGTTTGGCAACGTATTCCTAGAGATGTTTCTGGTTTTGTAAGCGAATTTGGAGAATTACACGGTTTGATTAACATAGAAGCACAAAAGCAGTTAGAAATTCAGCCTTTTGCTGTTACGCAATTTGATACATATCCAGAAGAGGAAGGTAACCCTTTTCGAGATGGGCAAGATTTTAAATTAAACGGAGGTTTGGATGCTAAAATAGGTATAACTAATGACCTAACTTTGGATTTAACGGTTAATCCTGATTTTGGACAGGTAGAAGCTGACCCCGCAGCTATCGCTTTAGATGGTTTTCAAGTTTTTTTTAGAGAGCAAAGACCGTTTTTTGTAGAAAACAAGAACATTTTCGATTATCAGTTTGCAAATGGATTTGATAATGTGTTTTATTCGAGAAGAATAGGAAGAAGCCCGCAGGGACTAGTGGGTGAGAATCCAATTACTAATGATGTGCCTGAAAATGATGAGTATGTTGACGCTCCAAATAATACTTCGATATTGGGAGCAGCTAAATTTAGTGGTAAAACAAAAGATGGTTGGTCTATTGGCGTTCTTGAGAGTGTTACATCAAAAGAAATTGCAAAAATAGAGGATGATAACGGAAATAAAAGGGAGGCCGTGGTCGAACCTTTAACAAACTATTTTGTGAGCAGAGTACAAAAAGATTTTAATGAAAGAAATTCTTTTATTGGTGGTATTTTTACAGCAACAAATAGAGATTTGGGTGATATACAAAATATAGATTATAATAATGAGAATACTAATGAAACTTCAGAATTAACAGGTGTTAGAGAAAATAACCTTAATCTATTAAGAAAATCTGCTTATACAGGAGGGTTGGATTTTAGGCATAACTGGAATGACAGAAATTTCTTTATAGAGGGTAATATTGTGACGAGTCATGTAGAGGGATCAAAAGAAGCAATAGAAAAAACACAAAATTCTCTTACTCACCTTTTTCAGAGAGAAGATGCTGATCATGTTTCTGTAGATCCTAATCGTACTTCTTTAACAGGTACTGGTGGTAAACTTGGAGGGGGTAAATCTGGTGGTGGAAATTGGAGATATAACGCAGGATTATTTTGGAGATCCCCAGAGTTAGAGTTAAACGATGTTGGGTTTTTGAGACAGGCAGACGATATTAGGCAATTTGCTAATGTTACCTATCTTTTTCTAAAACCAACCGATTTTTATAGAAGAGCAAATATTAGATTTAGGCAATTTACAGCTTTTGATTTTGAAGGAAACTATAATCGTATTCAGTATTATTTAGGAGGTGAAATCAACTATCAAAACAATTGGTGGACCGAAGTAGAATTGCTTCATAAACCACGTATTTTTACGAATACAATGTTACGTGGAGGACCTCGTTTCCGTTTTTCTCAAGAAAATATTGCTGTGCTCTTTTTTGGATCAGATCAAAGAAAGAAGTTTCATTTTGCTATGGGACACGTCAACTCATCGGCTAGGCAAAATAACTTTGCTTTTAGAAGATATGTGTTAAGGCTTAACTACCAGCCATTTGATGCTTTTAGTATGTCGCTTAATCCTGAGTTTGTCGAAAACCCTAATAAGACGCAGTACGTCACTGATGTTGATTTTAATGGTACAACTAGGTATATAACAGGAAGGATTAATCAGCAAACATTAAGTGCTAGTATACGTTTAAATTATAGTATAAACCCTAATCTGACTATTCAGTATTATGGTCAACCTTTCATATCAAGGGGAACATATAGTGATTTTAATTATGTAGCTAATCCAGTAGCGAAAAACCTTAATGATCGTATCAGTTTATTCGATGATAGTCAAATTTCTCTTACTGATGACGTCTATTCTATTGATGAGAATAATGATAATGAGGTGGATTATACTTTTGACGATCCTGATTTTTCTTTTGTGCAGTTTCGTTCTAATTTAGTGTTGCGATGGGAGTATGTGCCTGGTTCTGAAATATTTTTGGTTTGGTCTCAGGGAGTTACTGGTGATGGAGTGCCATCTGATGGACTCTTTAAAAGTTTGGATAATCAAATTCTAGATCAGCAACCAGAAAATACTTTTTTGATCAAGGCGACCTATAGATTTGTTTTATAAAGTATGAAATGAATAAATATTTAAGGCAACTCTAGATTCGGGCTGCCTTTTTTGTACTTTGACTTTTACTTAGATATCGTATAGATATGATTTCTAATAGTTTTTTTTCTACTCTTGTTATTTTAAACTTATTTTGCAGCGATAATCCAGCATAATTTCTATGAAGTATTTTTATATTGTATGTCTTGTGGCTTTTTTGGCGTCTTGTAATTCGCAAAAAACAGAAGAAGTTGTTTCTGTCATTCCGGAAAAATCAAAAATGTCAAAAAAGAAATCTCTGACGTTTTTTTTAGAACATTATGACAAGTTTTTTACGACAAATTTTAATGTTTCAGAATGCCCCGGAGCGGCAGTCGTAATTGTCAAAGATTCTACAGTGATATACAAAAAGGGATTTGGAGTAAAGAAAATTAAGACTAATGACTATGTAGATACCAATACAGTTTTTAGAATCGCAAGTTTGTCAAAAGGAGTAACAGCTGTTCTTGCTGGTAATATGGTTGATCGTGATGAATTAAACTGGAATCAAAGAGTTAAAGAATCTGTCAAAACTTTTGGTTTAAGAGATAAAGAACAAGCCGAAAGGCTTAGGGTTAAACATGTGTTGTCTCATACAACAGGATTGTATAAATATACGTACACAAAGCTTATTCAACAAGGTTTATCATTGGATCAAATCATTAAAAGTTTTAATAGAATAGGTGTTGTGGCAAAGGAAGAAACAGAATACGAGTACCAAAATGCTATGTTTTCTGTAATAGAAAAGATCATGGAGGGAGCAACTAAAACTTCATTTGATAATTTATTGAAAGAAAGGGTTTTTGATCCTGCGAGGATGAATGATGCGTCTAGTACATTTTTTGCGATTAAAAATAATGACAATGTTGCATTGCCCCATAAATACAATAAGTTTTCTAAGAAATATTATTTAGATAGATTGCATAGCAATTATTATAATGTAGCTGCCGCTGGCGGTGTTAATGCTTCTATTTCTGATATGGGGGAATACCTTAAAATTCTGTTGGGTCATTATCCTAATATTATTTCGAAAAATAGCCTTGCAGATATCTTTAATCCTGTCGTGTGTACAAGCGAAAAAGATACCTATGTTAATTTATGGGATGGAGTTACTGATTCATATTATGCAATGGGATGGCGTGTACTAGATTATAGAGGAAGAAGAGTGGTGTATCACGGAGGAAATGTAAATCAATATAAAACCCAAATACTTGTTGATCCTGATAATGGTATAGGGATATGTGTTTTGTTTAATGGTCCAAATATTTTTAATGGGCCTGTGATGCCAACATTTTTGAATTATTATGATTTTTATCTTGATGTAATAAATGAGTAAAAAGAAGCCTGTTGAGGGTAGGAACAACAGGCTGATAATGAACTTAAACTACTACATTCTTGTTAAATTAACTAGAGGTAGTTCTTGTCTTAGTTCAATATATACTTTTTCTGAAATGTGGTTAAGATTAAAAAGTAGTATCTTTTTTGTCCTTTATAAATAGACAAAATCCTGAAGATACAAAGATCAACAGGATATTTGTTAAAGTATCGTTTTTTGATTGATGTTATCGAATTGTTTCATTGTTTTCTAAAAGAGTAACGTTAACCTCTCCTTGTACAGAAAGTTCATTCCCAGTAATATTACTATCACTATCTATGTCAAGAGAAAATGAGAAAACTAGGTTATTTGTTTCTTTGTTAAAGCTGTAATTGGTTAAACTAAAGTTCGATGTTGAAATACTATTGCTACTAAACCCACGGCCATTATTCATTTTGAAATAAGTAAGGTCATCAAAAATGATATCGTAATTCGTTATTCTAATTTCTAAATAGTTAATTATCCGATCTTCTGATTCTGAATTTTCTATGCTTAAAGCAAGGTTTATATTGGCTTTGTTTTCTGGATTTCCTGGGATGCTTAAGAATCGACTTAAATTAAAGTTAATTAAATCATTTGCCTCTGAAAAAGAATTGTATGCTAATTCTGTTGGTGTGAATTTAAACGTATTTGTATCGATAAAATCTACATTATCGGATCGTTTTCCGCTAAGGGTAAGTTGAACTTCTCCATATTGTAAAAGTTCTTCGAACCCTACTCCGTTTTGTCCATTGTTTCCATTAGTTCCGTTAGTTCCATTTTCTCCATTAATTCCATTTTTACCAGATATTCCATTTGCTCCGTCTTCTCCTTCGCAATTTGCCAGTAGTATCCCTAGGCAACAAATTAATAAAGCTTTATATATTCTTGATATTGTATTTTTTTTCATGTGTTTTTCTTTTTATAGTTTGTAAATAGAAACCTATTTTTTGGGTTCGGGGAATAGGTTTTCGAATACAGTTACATCCACTTCGCCAGTAATTGATAAAACTTTACCTGTTACGTTGTTGTTTTCATCAATGTCGTAAGAAAATGAGAATTTTAAATTGTTAGTTTCATTATTGAAGCTATAATCCGTGACAGTAAGATTTGTGATTCCAAAAGGATTACCTTCTTCAATAGGAAATTGTAGAGGAGGGAAAGAATTAAAAATGTGAAAAGCTGTTAAGTCTTCAGAAATGACTACATGATTACCAATTTCGAAGTTAAAACGACTCAAAACTTGGTTTTCTTCGCCTAAATTCTCTACAAATAGGTTAAACATAAGGTAAGATTCTTGAAAGTTTCTTCCAGGAACACTTATGTACCTTCGCGTAGTAAACTGTGTAATGTTGGTGGAGTATTTAGAAAAACTATTATAAAAAGCATCAGTGCCTCTAAATTTAAAATCACTTGTGTTAGTAAATTCAATGCCATCTGGTCTAGTACCAGTTGTGGTGAGTTGAATGTTACCATTAGAGACTAGTTCATCATAGCCAATCCCGTTTTCTCCGTTCGTTCCATTTTCTCCATTTGTTCCATTTTCTCCGTTGATTCCATTTTCACCATCTGGACCAGCAGCTCCATCTTCTCCTTCGCAATTAGTCAATACTAAGCCTAAAAAGCAAATAAAAAGAAATTTATATGTTGTATTCAAAATTAAATTTTTCATGTTTTTTTTAAAATAAATTAATGTTTAACGCTTTTCTATCCCTATATATTCAAGTGATATTACATTAACTTTTATCGTGATGGATAGGTCGTTTTCGGTCGAATTACGTATTGCGGGTATAGTAAAAGAAGCGGTTGCAGTTAGTTCATTAGTTTCTTTATTAAAGGCGTAATTTGACAAGTTAAAATTGGTTACATCTGATTGATCATCAACGAAAGGAATAGGAGTGTTCATGCGAGTGTTAATCTCGAAAGAAGATAAATCTTCTGCTACTATATAAAAGTTTCTAATATCCATAGAAAAATAATCTAAAGCTTCATTCTCTGTTCCTTGGTCTTTTATTTCAAGAGATAGGTTAGCTTTAGTATTTTGTGGAGAAGCTCCTGGCGCACTTAAGAACCTGGTAGAACTAAGGTAGATGTAGTTCTCGTTCACGACAAAGCCATTGTTGTCTCCAATGGCTGGAGCGTACTTGAAGGATTGAGTAATGTTGAATTCTACTTCATCTGGTCTTTTTCCGGCTATAGTTAATTCGATATCGCCATATTTTACTAATTCATCAAAGCCTTGACCATTTGTACCATCGGTTCCGTTAGAGCCATTTGTGCCATCAGCTCCGTTTATACCATCTTTACCATCAGGGCCAATTTCTCCGTCTTCACAATTAGAGAGAAATACTCCTAACATGCAGACTAACATAATCTTGAGGTAATTTTTTTTCATTGTTCTTTTTTGTTTTATAATTAAAGCTTGTATAATTAAGAGGCGAAATTAATACCATAAAGTTTAGTGGAATGTGCAACTTTATAAGTGCATCTGTTTTTATAACAAGCGTTTGGGTTTAACTGATAGATGTGTGATTTGAGGTATTTACTGTAACCTAATTGTACTTTAATAAATTTGTATGGTGTCCTTTGTTTTTATAAAACCATCAGGAAGTGTTGAGTCGATTGGACTGTTTTTAAAACTTTCTTGATCCTCAATGATTGTTTTAATTTTTTGTGTTTGTTGGTTAATTTCATCGTTTTCAGTTTCACAATTAGTAAAGCAAATTGATAGCCCAAATAACGCAACTAGTAGTCCATAACTATTCTTCATTTTTTCATTTTTAGTGGTTGATAATATAGATTGCACAGGTTCTATAGAGAATAATAGCGTAGCTAAATACATGGCATAAGTTGTGATTATAATTCAGATTTTGAAATCTAATCTATGTCAAGAACTTAGTTCGCTATCTCTTCAATATATTGGTCTATGTAATCCGAGTCCTTTTTTTGTCAGGGCAAAACTATGTATTTGATAAAATGAAAAGGTCACCCAAAAAGGGTGATATTTTATTTTTTAAGACCTTTGATTCGTTTTCAATGTTGTTTTATAAGTGAGATTATATTTTTCTTTTAATGAAAATAAAGAGTAGACGCTTTGCTTTTTAATGAGAAATAGTACATTGCAAGCTTCAATTCTTAAATTTAGTTTCTTTTATCAGTAAAACAATTTGTGTTTTGATTATTTGAGTATGTCGTATAGGGTTTTATTAAAAAAAGTTTCATTAATAATCTGGGTTGGGTTTTCTTCGCTTTATGCTCAATACAGTGTCACAGTTTACAATAGTACTAGTGGTTATCCTCATGATTTATCGTATCAAATTATACAAGATGCCCATGGCGTAATTTGGATAGGTTCTGATATTGGTTTGATTAGATATAATGGTACTGATTTTAAAACTTTTACTATTGCGGATGGATTTAGAAATAGTTATGTTATTGATGTTAAATTGTCTGATTCTAATAAAATAATAGCCACATGGGGAGGAGGATTACATAAAATAAGTGATCAAAATGTAATTTCTGTAATTACACCAAAGGATAGTTTAAAAAAACTTCAACGTGTTACAAGTTTGTATAATGGTTTTATTACAAAATTTATAGGTAATAATTTCAGTAGATATATAAAAGATGGTAGAAATTATGATATTAAGGATTTTTATGTTTATCAAAAAAATGGTCAACTTTATTCTCATGTTGTAAATAGTGCGCATAGTCCAATTTCAGGCAGTTTGATACAAAACGCCGGTGATTTAGAGCTTGATTATAAAAAAGTAGATGGTAGAGTTTTTTTCTTTAATGAAACTTTTTCAAATAAGAATAGAGTAGATGGTGTTTTTGAACTTTGTGATGGTCTGCAGCTGAACGAAGTTTTTAGTTTTTTAAATGGCAACAAAATATATGACATCGGAAAATATGATAATTCAACTTGGTATGCCTTGACTAAAAATTCGTTAGTGCTTTTTTCTGAGAAAAATGGAGTCATTAAGCACAAGGATTTTGTGAATTCAGACGGTAGTTTAGTGAAGTTCTATAAAAAAAGTAATATAGAGGTTTATGTGCAGGAAAATCATAATGGAAATCAAAGCATTTATGTATATGACTTGAAGAAAAAGGAATGGTATAAACTGCCTAGAGAGTACCTGAAAAAGAGCTTAGTTAGTGATGTTTTGATTGACTATAATGATAATATTTGGATAAGCACATATGGTAATGGTTTAATTAAAGTAGAAAAACGATCATGTTTACCAATAGTCAAGTCATTTGAGTTAAAAAACGGTTTAGATTTTATAGAAACTCCTTCAGGTGGGTATTTTTTGTTAGAGCAATATTCAATTAATTATATAAATAAAGAGTTAGAATTTATTAATCGACGTAAAATGCCAAAATCTTATGTTTTCACACGTGAATATAAAGATACCATTGCAATAGTTGGTAATAGATCTGATCTTAAAGAGTTTGATTTTGAGGGGAAAAGAATAAAATTCGAAGAAAAGCTTAGGTTGTATACGAATAAAAGGGACTCTATCTTTTATTTAGAAAATAATTTGGTTGTAAAACGTGGAGATATTACTCAAAAACTCTTGTTTAATGGGCAAGATCCGAAATATAAAAATATAGATATAGAAGATGTACTCGTTTATGATGATAAAATTTGGTGTGCATCAAATATGGGAGTTCATGTTTATGAACTTACTACATTTGAATTACTAAAAAATATCTCGGTAAAGGATGGCTTATCTAGTAATTATGTAAAGAAACTAGCACCGTCAAAAAATGGAATATGGATTGCAACAATTAATGGTGTTCATAGGTTCGAGAATAATCAAATTAGTACTGTTGATTTGGATAATGGAGATCAGTCTCATCAAATAAATACTATCTATAATGATCGTTTTGATCAGTTGTGGATTGGTACGCAAAAAGGACTTTCATTATATAAAAACGCTAGTACTTATCATTTTTATGAGGATGGAGGTATGTCTTCATCATTTGCGTCAAAAATTTTTGCAGATCAACAAGGTAGAATTTGGGTGTTTGGAAATAATGGAGTGGATGTTATTGAAAACAATTGGCCATTTGCTCCAGAACCTGCGCCATTCTTTAATGTAAATCAAATAAAAACCAATTTTGAGTTTGAGTTTGTTGATTATTCGAAGTTCTCAAAAGTTATGGAGTTTCAGGTTAATACTCAAGAATGGCAAAGCTTTAATACCCGTAAGCTTAATTTTGATAACTATAAGTATGGAAAGTATAAGATACAGTTTCGTGTAAGAAAACTTAATAGTGACTGGGATTATTCGAAAAAATTTTACTTTTCAATACTTAGGCCATGGTATATCGAATGGTATATGATTGTTAGTTATGTTATTGTCGTATTGGTGATTGTATCTGTGTTTGTGGTAATGTATCTAAAACGTTTAAAAAGACGAAATAAAGTGTTAAGAGGGGTGATTGAGCATTCTAAAACTTTACAAGCAGAATTGGATAATGTTAGAGAAAATGTAGCTCAAGATTTTCATGATGAATTAGGAAACAAATTAGCAGGAATTACGGTTTTATCGGATAGAATTTTGGATGGTCATATTGATCAAAAATCCAAAATGTATAAAGATCTTTTTCGTATTAATAAAGATGCTAAGTCTTTGTACTATGGTATAAAGGATTTTATATGGAGTATAGATAGTAAACATGATGATCTAGAGGAGTTGGTTCTTTATCTTCGGGATTTTGGAGAAAATCTATTTGCGAATAGTGATATTCAATTTTTTGTGAATCCAAACCTGGATCGATCACCAGTAAAATTACCTTATTATTGGTCAAGGCATCTTTTGCTGGTTTTCAAAGAAGCTATGACCAATATCTTTAAACATTCAAAAGCGAATCGAGTAGATTTTACTTTTACGCTGTTAGAAGATAAACTTACAATTATGATTTTGGACAATGGTATTGGGTTTCATAAAGATGAACTGAAACGGAAAAACGGTTTAACCAATATGATGAAACGTGCTACTACAATAGGAGGTAGGTTGACACTATTTTCTGATCAGGGAACTAAAGTCTTATTTGAAATCGAAATACCTAAAAAACCAATTGTTTAGACGGTTGATGAATGATAAAAGAAGTTGATGCTATTATTTAATTAAGATGTTACTATGAAGAAAATTGTGCTAATAGAAGATTATCAGATTATAAGAGAAACTTATGTAGATATTATAAATGCTACTAGTTCATTTAAAGTGATTGGAGATTTTGAAAGTTGCGAACAGGCTTTGGAAGAATTAGAGTACTTAAAACCTGATATCATCTTTTTGGATATAACCTTACCAGGAATGGATGGAATACAAGGTATTCATGTAATTAAACAAGTTTTACCTAATGTGCAGATTATAATGGTAACCGTTCATGATCAGGCTAACTATATTTTTCAGGCATTATGTACAGGGGCTATTGGATATATAACCAAAACGAGCGGAAAAAAAGAGATCATAGAGGCTTTGAATGAGTTAGAGAGAGGAGGCGCACCAATGAGTAGTGGTGTGGCTCGAAAAGTAGTTGAATCTTTTAAAGTGAAAAAATTTGAAAACCTAACAGAACGAGAAAATCAAGTTTTAGAGCATTTGGCGAATGGAAAAAGTTATGCGTTGATTGCTGATTCTATGTTTTTAAGTCTAAATACGATTAAAACACACATACGTAATATTTATGAAAAACTTCAAGTCAATAGTAGGGATGAAGTTATAAAGCTGTATAAAAATACTTGATTTGTGTATGGTGTTTTTTTAATTCAAATAGGTAGAGATGTACGTTGTATTCTAGAAGTTCAACCTATTTAGAAATGCTTTCTTTTTTTGTAAAAAAAGAAAAGCCCTATATATAGGGCTTTATATTCATTTGTTGAGGTAATTTTTATTTTACAGGCTCAGCAAATACTTCTTCTAAAACAATGACATCTACTTCTCCAGAAATTTTAAGATCATTTCCTGTATCATTATCATCACCAACTACGTCAAATGAAAATGAAAATACTAGGTTGTGAGTTTCTTCATTAAAACTGTAGTTAGTAATACTAACGTTAGACACTCCTTCGTCATCACTTTCATGATTCCCTTCATCCAAAACAACAAATTTAAAGTCATCAGATATAATAGCATAATCATCAATATAGAATGATAATTCTTTAGTTTCATCTTCTTGCCCAGGATTGTTGATGTCTAATCCTACTCCTACAAGAGTTTCTTGCACATCATCATCAGGAGAGCTTAAAAATCTAGTTATGCTATAGTGGGTTACAGATTCTTCTTTTATTATACCAGAGAAATCAGTTAATTGGTCTCCTTCTACGGGTGTAAACTTAAACTCTGCGGTATCATTAAATGGGACATTATCAGGTCTCGTTCCTTCAAAAGTGACGGTTACACTTCCAAACTGAGTAAGCTCGTCAAAACCAACACCATTTTCTCCATCTTCTCCATTTGTTCCATTGATTCCGTCAACCCCAGCAATTCCATTAAGTCCGTTAGCACCGTCTTCTCCTTCGCAGTTAGAAAATAATATCCCAAGTGCACAAAATGCGGTAATTTTTAAGTAATTTTTTGTCATTCCCTTTTGTTTTTAAGTTATCAGTATGTTCGCATATATGCGAAAAAAGTGGCGCAAAAGTATACAGTATAATTAAAACACAAAAGGAAAATATGTTTTTTGTTTTGTTGAGTGTTAAAGCGTTGTTTTTTAGTGTTTTGAATTGTTTTTTTTAAGAAGTTTGTATTAAAAGTATAAAGGAATTTTAAGATGCTTTGTAGTTTTTACTTAACACTGAAAATAACTCATACTAAGTGTTAATTTCATATCAAATTTATTGCAAGTTTGTTTTGTAGATATATAACACTTTTGAGTATTTGAACTAGTCTTTTATCTGCCGTTATCTCTTGTTTTTATATTGTTAGAGCATAGCCGTACGATTTCTTCAATACGTTTGTCTCTAGTTTCTTTACGTTTTGCCTGATTAAGCCAAGATAAATAGTTTTTGCGATAACTAGGGCTAAAATTCTGGTAGTTTGAAAATGCAATAGAGTTTTGGTTAAAAGCGTCTTGTAGATCTTTGGGTATTATTCCGTTCTCTACATCATCAAGTGCTATCCATGATCCATTATCCTTTGCAATATTAATGGCCGTTAAGCCACTTGTATGCATGAGGCCAGCTTTAGAAAGTTCAATAACATAACCTTTGTTAAGTTTACTCCAGACACTTTTAGGCTTACGAGGGCAAAAATATTGACGTCTTCGTTCATGATCTAACTTTTTTACGGTTGAATCAATCCATCCATAACAAATGGCAACTTTTACCGCTTCTTCCCATCGCATACTTGGAGTAGTACTTTCTACTTTATAGAAAATCAAATACACTCCGTTAGAACTATTGTGGTTTTCATGAAGCCATGACCGCCATTTCTGATCGTTTTCAAAATATAATTCAGGTTTAATAGACATAAAAAGAAAGTGATTTTGTTTTAAATGTACTAATTATCCTGTGCTATTTCAAGCCAAAAGAAATGGTGATGTTTTTTTAATGAGCTTCTAGCCAATTGTTTCCTAGTCCCATGTCAACATCCAAAGGAACTTCAAGGGTGTAAGCGTTTTCCATTTCAGACTTAATGAGTGTTTTAATTTCTTCAAGTTCGGGCTTATAAACATCAAAAACCAGTTCATCATGAACCTGCAGTAACATTTTAGTTTTGTAGTTCTTATCCTGAAGCTTTTTATGAATATTGATCATTGCTATTTTGATAATATCTGCTGCACTTCCTTGTATGGGAGCATTAACAGCATTTCGCTCTGCTGCACCACGCACGATAGCATTGGCAGAGTTGATATCTTTAAGATAACGTCGCCTTCCTAGCACTGTTTGAACATATCCGTTTTCTCTTGCAAAATCTACCTGTTCGCTCATGTAATTGCGTAATTTAGGGTAGTTCTTGTAATAGGTGTCAATTAACTCTTTGGCTTCACTACGTGAAAGACTTGTTTGGTTGCTTAATCCAAATGCCGAAACACCATAAATAATACCAAAGTTTACTGTTTTGGCATTGCTACGTTGTTCTCTTGTCACATCTTCAATAGGTACGTTAAATACTTTTGCTGCAGTCGAAGCGTGAATATCTTCACCACTTTTAAAGGCTTGGATCATTGTTTCTTCTTGACTCAAGGCTGCAATGATTCGTAACTCTATTTGAGAATAATCAGCTGCTAATAAAGTGTATTCTTCACTTCTAGGAACAAAAGCTTTTCTTACCTGTCTACCTCTTTCTGTTCGAATAGGTATGTTTTGTAGGTTAGGGTTGTTAGAACTTAATCGCCCTGTAGCTGCAACGGTTTGCATGTAATCGGTGTGTACATGCTTTGTGTTTTCGTCAACTTGGGTAGGTAAAGCGTCGATATATGTGCTTTTAAGCTTTGATAACCCTCTGTAATCTAGGATATTTTGAATGATATCATGATCTTTAGCTAGATATGAAAGTACATCCTCTGCTGTAGAATATTGCCCAGTTTTAGTCTTTTTAGGTTTGTCAACCAATTTCATTTTTTCAAATAGAACGATCCCTAGTTGCTTTGGTGAAGCAATATTGAATTCTTCTCCCGCAGCTGTATAGATTTTGGCTTCTAACTGTTTAATGTCGTTATCCAGTTCTGAAGATAAAGATGCTAAAAATTCTATATCCAGATTGATTCCTTCAATTTCCATAGCCGCAAGAACTTTTAGCAGCGGAATTTCAATGTTTTCAAATAATGAAAGGGTATTAGCATCATTAAGTTCTGGTGCAAAATGTTCTTTAAGCTGAAATGTGATGTCGGCATCTTCAACTGCATATTCAGTTTGTTGTTCTATTGGGACTTGCCTAAATGATAATTGGTTTTTTCCTTTTTTTCCAATTAATTCTGTAATAGAAATAGGAGAGTAATTAAGGTACGTTTCTGCTAGTACGTCCATATTATGTCGCATATCTGGATTAATAAGATAGTGAGCGAGCATAGTGTCGAATAACTTTCCTTTTACTTCTATGTTATATTTGGCCAGTACTTTGATATCATATTTTAAATTTTGCCCAATTTTTGTAATTGATTCTGATTCAAAAAATGGCCTTAGCTCTTCAATTAACTTTTGTGCTTCGTTGCGATCTTCTGGAAAAGGAATATAAAAACCTTTTCCTGCTTCCCATGAAAAAGAAATTCCCACTAATTCTGCAACAAGTGGATTAAGACCTGTTGTTTCTGTATCAAAACAAACGTTTTCTTGTTGTAAAAGGTTCTGTAAAAATAATTTCATTGCCATTCCGGGCGCAACACTTTGATAAAAGTGTTCGGTAGTCTGTATTGTTTTTCTACTAGAAAATGAAGCTACTTCTGTCGAATTTCCATTGTCTCCAAATAAGGAAAACTGACCTGCCCCGGCTTGAGAAGAACTCTTATTTGAAGATTTTTTTTCGGTTTTTGGTGTCTCTTCTCCAGAGAATATTTTGATGAAAGAGTCTTTTAATCTTCTAAACTCTAATTCTTCAAAAATTTCTTGAACCTTTTGTGTATCTGGTTGTGTAAGCTCATATTCATCTCCATTAAAAGTAACATCGCAATCCGTAATAATAGTAGCCAATTTTTTAGAAAGAAGCCCAAGTTCAGCATTTGCTTCAACTTTTTCTTTCATTTTACCTTTTAACTTGTCAGTATTGGCCAATAGATTTTCCATAGAACCATATTCTGCCAAGAATTTTTTTGCGGTTTTATCTCCTACACCTGGTAATCCCGGAATGTTATCAACAGAATCCCCCATCATTCCTAAGTAATCGATGACTTGTTCTGGTCGCTCTATTTCAAATCTTTTTTGAACTTCTGGGATTCCCCAGATTTCAATCCCATTACCCATTCGGGCAGGTTTGTACATAAATATATTTTCAGAAACTAGTTGGGCGTAATCTTTATCTGGAGTTACCATATAGGTTGTGTAACCTTCTTTTTCAGCTTGTTTGGCAATGGTTCCTATAAGGTCATCTGCTTCGACACCAGCCTGTTCTATTATAGGAATCTGCATGGCTTTTAAAATATCTTGTATGATAGGTACAGCTATTCGAATTGCTTCTGGAGTTTCTTGACGATTAGCTTTGTATTCAGGAAAAACTGCCAGTCTATCGGTACTACCTCCTTTATCGAAAGCAACTGCAAGATAGTCGGGTTTTTCTCTTTTGATAACATCAAATAATGAGTTTACAAAGCCCATTATGGCAGAAGTATCCTGACCTTTAGAGTTGATTCGTGGGTTTTTAATTAGTGCATAATATCCTCGAAAAATAAGAGCAAACGCATCCAAAAGAAAAAGACGTTTTTGTGACATAATGTGAGTTAAAGAATTTTAAAAACGCAATATAAAAATAAGATTGGTCAAAATGTGTTCAAAAAATAGAATAAATATCTGTATTGGTGCTTTTTTATTATTTGAGCTTTTTAAGCTTAGGTGAAATGTATAAAAAAGAAATGCCGTCAGAACTGACGGCATTTCGCCCCAAAATAAAATTGATAACAATGTATCAATTGCTATAAATGCGGTTATGTTTTAATGCTATATCTCAAGCGTATTGTCCAGTAATTAAGCTAATAAAGCAAAATTTTGAACGAAGTTACAAATAAAAATCTTACTTCTACAAGAAATTGGCAAGATTTATGAGGCATCGTCTATTGATTTTAACGATTTTTATTGCCTAGGTTTGTTTATAGTTAATTTTTACTTAAAAAAAGCAATACCTTAAAAAGTAAGAATAGTTTTGCTTTAAATACAATTATACTTTATATGCGTTGGTTAATTCTTATTTTTTTATATGTTCTGGTAGAAGTATATGCTTATCAGGCAATAAAAACCATTACCAAAAACCATTGGATTCAAATCGGTAGTTTTATAATTTCTCTATTGATTTTGGGATATGTTATTTACGTGTTTGCGAATTACGATCGTAGTGTAGGACCTACAAAATACACACTTCGAGCAAGTGCTCTTCTCTTACTTACTTTGGTTCCCAAATTGGTTTTAGTTTTATTTATGTTTGGCGAAGATATTATTAGAGTTTGTGTTATGGGGTATAGGTATTTGTCAACTACATTTTTTGAAAATGGAGTCACTCAATACCTTCCCGATAGAAGAAAGTTTATCAGCCAAATGGCTTTTGGTATAGCGGCAGTACCATTTGCAGGTCTGTTATATGGAGTTTTTAAAGGTAAATATAACTTTAAGGTGATAAAGCATATTGTATATTTTGACGACCTTCCAAATGCATTTGATGGGTTTCGTGTTACACAAATTTCTGATATACATTCGGGAAGCTTTGATGATGCTACAAAGATAGAATATGCAGTAGACCTAATTAATGAACAAAAGACAGATTTACTTTTATTTACAGGGGATATTGTAAATACCATGGCTAAAGAAATGGATGAATGGATTGATACTTTTAAACGTATTAAAACTCCTGAGTTTGGGAAATTCTCGGTTTTAGGAAATCATGATTATGGAGAGTATGTTACTTGGCCTAGTGAAGAAGAAAAGAATGCTAATTTTGAGGCAATAAAAGATATTCATACTAAAATTGATTTTAATCTGTTACTTAATGACAGTGCTTTTATAGAAAAGGAAGGGGAGCGAATTGCAATAGTCGGAGTAGAAAACTGGGGACATAATTTTAAAAAAGCAGGTGATTTGACTAAAGCTTCAGAAAAAGTGGATAAAGAAGACTTTAAGATTTTGTTAAGTCACGATCCTTCTCATTGGGAGCATGAAGTAAAAAAACATGATGATCAGTATCATTTAACTTTAAGTGGGCATACTCATGGATTTCAATTCGGAATTGAAATACCTGGGTTTATTCGCTGGAGTCCAGTGCAGTATGTGTATAAGCAATGGGCTGGTATGTATAATGAAGAAGGGCGTTACCTTAATGTGAATAGAGGGTTTGGTTTTCATGCCTTTCCTGGTAGAGTTGGAATATGGCCAGAGATTACTGTAATCGAGTTGAGAAAAGGAGCGAAACCTTCTTAATTCATAGAAAGTGTTATATTTACAATGATTTAATAGTCTATATATAAAGACCTAAATGTAAAAAGTTTTTGAACATGTCAAAGTTTGGAGATATAATAGGAAATGGAGTTCCGGTTTTATTGGACTTTTTTACTGAATGGAATGAGCCTTCTTTGGCCATGCATCCTGTTTTAAAGGATGTGGCAGCGGCTATGGGAGATAAAGGAAAAGTTATAAAGATAGATGTCGATAAGAATGAAGAATTGGCTACTGCTTTACGTATTAAAGGGCTTCCAACCTTAATGATCTATAAAGATGGAGAAATGGTTTGGAGACAAAGTGGAGAGCAGGATGCGAATACTTTAATTGGTCTTATGAAGGAGTTTCTTTAAAAACTATCGGCTCAAAAACAAATCCTTTTTTGTGAAAATGATCTAAGACCCCTGGTAAAGCAATTTTTAGATTTTTAGATGCTTTTATGCTGTCGTGAAAAACGATGATACTTCCTTGTTTTGTATTATTGATTACATTTTGTAAACATTCTTCTGGAGAAATTGATTGCTCCCAATCTTTGGATAGCACATCCCAAAGTATAATTTGATATCCTAATTTTTTTAATGCTTTTAGCTTGGATAGACTTAATTGCCCATAAGGAGGTCTAAATATTAGTTGATCTTTTTTTATGGATGTGTGTTTGGTGATCTCATCCTGGCATCTTCTTGTGTTCTCTATGTATGTGTTTAAATCATTACTCCATGCTTTCAAATGGTTGTTTGTATGATTGCCAACACTATGGCCGTTAGAAAGGATTTTACTAAAAATATGAGGGTATTTTACAATATTGTCCCCAATGCAAAAAAAAGTAGCTTTAGCGTTATATAGGGCTAGTTGATCTAATACAAATTCTGTTACATCAGGAATAGGTCCATCATCGAATGTGAGGTATAGCTTCTTTTCTTTTTTTGACGAAAAGTCCCAAGTGTATTTATTAAAAATGAATTTAATAAAACGGGGGGTCTTTGTCGGGATAATAGCCACCTTAGAATAGTTTAAAAAAACCGGATGAATATGAACTCACCCGGTTGTATCAATTTTAATTAGAAATGCTGTCTAAAGAATCCATAGTTGTTTCTTCTTTATTCATGAACTCTTTTATAAAATCTTCTTCTTGTTTTTGTATGGCTTTTTCATCATCATACTCTTCGTCTGCAGAGTATAGTCGAGTAAATAGTCTAAGATATTTGTTGAACTCATCAGCTTTTTCTTCGATCATATCTCGATCTTGATTAATTAAAAGTAAATCTACAACACTGCGATATCTCTCGACATTAGTAACAATATCTTCAGCATATCTAAATTGATCTTTAAGTTCAAGACTTCCAAAGTAGGTCAGTTTTTCCTGATACTTTTTAGCTAGCTTATTCCAAAGCTCTCTAGCTTTTTCTTTTTCACCTATTTCATAATAACCAATTACATATGGTTCAAGCAAGGTGTAGTATTCATAATATTCGATAGGCATCTTATCCATAGCTAAGTCCAAAATGTCTTTTGCTCTTTTTTTGTCACCTTCTTCAATAAGAGCTTCTATAAGTCTTGCTAGGTTACTACGATAAGTAATGGCATTTCTTCTGGTTTCAGGATCATGATATATATTCGGATCATTGCTATTTCCCCAATCCCAACTAGTTACATTTTTGTACATAAGATCGGTATCTACTCGGCCCATCTCAAAAGGATTTCGTTTGTCAATCTTTGTTAAAATAGGTACAAGTTTAAAAGTAACACCATCTAATTGTAAATAATCTTTCATCCATAAGAAATCATCATCACCATAACTACCTCCTGTGAAATAAATGGGTCTTTCCCAATTATTGTTAGCTATAATATCAAGCATTAAGAGACGATTCTTAAATAGTAAATCTCCTTTTAAATGAATATCTATATAGGGTACAATTTTATCAGCGTCTTTTTGGGCTACAATACCATTTCTTAAAACAGCTTCTTTGTTTACAGGAATCCTAATATGTTTGGTAGGAAAAGTATTTACTTTTTTACCACTTTGCAAGTCTCCCTGAGTTCTAGGGTCGTTAGATTCTATCCATTTCATCCAGTTTTTGATAAGCATTGTGTCATTAGTAACTGGTTTGTGATAGATAGCGTCGTTATTTCCCCATTTATAAAAATCATGAGTTAACTGTGATGGTATTGGTTTACCTTCATAAGCAGCTCTTTTCATTTGGTCAATATACCAATCTGTGGCAAAAAGACTCGTGTTTACTGTACGAACATCTGTACGATAGCCTTCAATTTCTTGTGCATACCATAGTGCAAAGGTGTCGTTGTCTCCGATTGTAAATAATATAGCATCTTTTTGACAAGACTGTAGATACATTTTTGCCATAGATTGTGCGGTGTATCTATTTGATCGATCGTGATCATCCCAGTTTTGTGCTGCTAAAAGAACAGGTACGGCAAGTAAACATACAGTTGTTATAACAGGAGCCAGTATTTTAGGTTTTAAGTAATCTTTGAGTAAGTCAAACAAAGCATAAACTCCAAATCCAATCCAGATGGCAAAGACATAGAATGACCCGACAAGTGCATAATCTCTTTCTCGTGGTTCAAAAGGGCGTTCGTTAAGATATATCTTTAAAGCGAGACCAGTAAACAGGAAAAATATTAGTAAAGCCCAGAATTTTTTCTTGTCCCTTTGCAGCATAAATATAAACCCAATAAGTCCTAGTATTAAAGGTAGGAAATAGTATGTGTTACGTGCTTTGTTTTTAAGGGCATCACTTGGTAAATTGTCTTGTGATCCTAAACGAATTTCGTCTATAAAGGAAATACCACTTAGCCAATTACCTTCTAAATCTGTTAATTTGCCTTGGTTGTCATCTTGTCTTCCAACAAAATTCCACATAAAGTATCGCCAGTACATATATCCTATTTGGTATTCAAATAGGTAGGTTACATTGTCTATGAATGAAGGTTTTTCTACATCAATATAGTTACCAAAGGATTGTAAAAATTTATGGTAGTCATCATTGTCAAGTTTTCCTGTAGCGTAATCTCTTCTAAACTCGGTTACGGCTTTAAGTAGTTCGTCTTCCCCTTGATATTCAGGTTTGATGGTGAACTTAACAGGTCCTGTAAACTCCATGTAATTTGCAATATGCTCAGTACTCCACATTCTAGGTAAAAATGCTTTGTGAGCATTGTCAAGGTTTTGTTTTGCATTTTTCCAATCGTTAACAATGATGTATTTTCCGGTTTTAAGATCTTTTTCGTACTTGGGTTTATCATCCTCATATGGGGCATTTTGATCTAATCCTGCATAAATTTCGGTAAACTGTGGTCCGTAAAATAAATGTGTTTCGGGATATTGTTCTAAGTTGTAGTAGGCAAGAAGTTCTCTTGCGTTATTAGGGTTGTTTTCGTTGATAACAGTGTCGGCATTAGCTCGTATAGGAAGCATTAACCAACTAGAAAATCCTATAAGAATAAATAATACACAAAGAAGTAAGGTGTTTAATTGAATGTATTCTTTTTTACGAGTATGTTTTATTCCAAAGTAAAAGGCAGTTGCTATCAATAACCCTGCAATAATAGTACCTGAATTGAAAGGTAATCCAATTGAATTTACAAAGAAAACTTCTGCAGCACCAAAGAATTTTAATGTTGATGGTAATAAGAGTTTAAAAATAAAAAGCAAGATGGCTATAACAGTAATGTTTGCTATAATAAAATTCTTGACCGTAATCTCTTTGTAATTTTTGAAGTAATATAATAAACCTATAGCGGGTATAGATAGTAATCCCATAAAATGCACTCCAAAGGATAGTCCAACAATAAATGAAATCAAAATAAGCCATTTGTTACCTCTTGGGTTATCCATGTCGCGTTCCCATAACAATCCAAGGTAAAAAAGAACAGATAAAATACAGGTAGCCATAGCATATACTTCTGCTTCTACTGCATTAAACCAAAAGCTATCTGTAAAAGTAAATGCTAAAGACCCAACAAGTGCGCTGCCTAAAATAGCTAAGGCTTTACCTTGAGTTAGCTCTTCGTCTTTGGTGATAACCTTTTTAATAAGAATGGTTATTGACCAAAACATAAACAGAATGGTAAAAGCACTTGCAAATGCAGATGTCATATTAACCATTAATGCTATTTGCGTGGGGTCTGAAGCAAAAGTAGAAGCAAAAGCTCCTATCATCTGAAATAAGGGAGCTCCAGGCGGATGACCTACCTGTAACTTGGATGACGTAGCAATATATTCTCCGGCATCCCAAAAACTTGCAGTGGGTTCTACGGTTAGAGCATATACGCATAAAGCGATTACAAAAACCACCCATCCTAATATTTTATTCCACTTGGTAAAGTTGAATGTATTCATAAACTTATAAGGTTATATAACTTGTGGCGAATTTAACAATAAAAATTATTTAACGTCGGGTTTTTTAGTAAACGCTTAACAGAAGTTTATGTTTTGTGTGATTGTAATTGTTTGGTAGATTAAAAATTACAGAATTTTTGAATTTTTTTTTAAAAAATGTTTGCATAGCCAAAAGAATGTATTAAATTTGCACCCGCAATGACACAGTGGTCTATGGTGTAACTGGCAACACGTCTGGTTTTGGTCCAGAAGAGTCTAGGTTCGAGCCCTAGTAGACCAACTTAAATCCCTTTAAAACATTTGTTTTAAAGGGATTTTGTTTTTTACATATGTAAAAGCGGATGGATGTAAGTTTGGTTGATAGTCTGTTGCCTTGCTAAGATTTAGTAAGGTTAGAGGTGGTGGGGTGTTATTAAGTGGTAGTTATTAGTAAGTTGTGGTTTTTAAAAGTTTATCCTTAAAGTTAGGTTTGGCGTGATGTTTAGAGAGAGCTTATTGGATTCAACCAATTCATAAATGATGTTGTCATTTTCGTCGATGGATTGGTAAATGGGATAACTTCTGTGTAAGATATTTTTATTTGCGTAAAGATTTAGTATTGAAAAACCTAAACGACCTTTGATGGTGTTTTTTTTTGACCAATAAAAATTGTAGACTGAAGAAAAGTCTAATCGATGATAGTTTGGAAGGGTTTTAGAATTAATAACCCCGTATTGAACTACTGGTTCGTTGTTCTCTATTTTGAAATTTGATACAGGTGTAAATGGGGTTCCTGTTCTGTATTTCCAGCCAAGTGAGAACTCGATTTTTTTTAATTGATATGTGTAGGACATAGAGAACGAGTTGGTAATATTGCTGTTTCCTTTGAATGAAACACCGTTGTTAAGTGTATTAAATATAAATTGAGTTTCTGCTAAAGAGTATCCCAGCCAAGTAGAGTGTTTGCCAAATTTCTTTTTTATTAAAAAATCAATACCTTTAGAAATACTCTCTCCCGTAGAAAACTCTTCATTAGTAGCTTCAAATCCTTTGGTGTACGAGGTGAGCCCATTGGTTTCTTTGTAGTAGGCTTCGATTTCTACATTCCAATTATTTTTACTAAATAAGGATCCTAGTGTGTATTGTTTGCTTTTTAAAATTGGTGTTTCGTTTTCTTCTTCTTGGTTTGCAATTGTCCAAATTTGGTTTTCAAGCCCAAAATTAGATGTTGTAAATTCGATAATTTGACTGATAGATTGATTTTTGATTTCTGCAGATCCTTTAAGTCTAAAGTGATCTCCTAATGCTCGTTCGATGTATAGTCTAGGTTCAATAAATATAGATTTTAAACTGGAATAATAAACCCCTCTAGCTCCAAAGTTAATAAGCCAGGTTCTTGGGTTTGTGTATTGTATTTGTGAATATAAGTTGTGAGAATGATTCTTGTTGTTCTCATCTCTTTTAAAGTCATCATCTTCAATTAAGAAAGATACTTCGCTAAGGTGTGCCTGGTATCCATTATATAACCTAAAATGACTATTGATGTCGAACAAGGTGTGAAATGAAATATTGTATTCTTTGATGCTGTTGTTCTTGGCTATAGTTTGATTTGAGTCAGAATATATGGTTGTTCCTTTGTACTTTAAATCGTATTGAGAGTAAGATATTTGTGTTTCGGTACTAAAATTTTGAGAATGTTTGCGCTTCCATGTGATGTTTGAGCCAAAATTTTCAATTTCTAATTGATCTCTAGAGGTGTCTATAAACTCAGTGTCTTCAAATGAATAGTCAAGTTTGTTTTTGGTTAGTATATTTGAGAAGAGAAGTGTATCTTTTTTTGAGATGTTGGCAATTAGTTTGAAAGTAGCATCGGTGAAGTAGAATAACTCTTTGTTTTTGGTGAATTCTGGATCAAAGTTCATTCTGTTGTCAGTAATACTGGTGTTTTGAAAGGCGCGTTCAGAATAATTGGTTATTGGTGGGGTTTTTATCATGTCGGTAATGGATCTTCTGGTAGATACAAAAATCCCAATTTTTCTAGAAATGGGAAGTTTTAGATTGCCATCAATGTGTGTCATATTAATTCCTAAGCCACCTTTGACTTTGTTTGGAATCTTTTTGTTGGTTTTGATGTCAATGACTCCAGAGATGCGATCTCCAAACATAGGTTGTGTACCGCTTTTGTATATGGTAATGTTGTTTATTATGTATGGATTGAAAGCAGAGATAGATCCAAAAAAATGATCTGAATTATACATTTTTATGCCATCCCACAAAATTAGATTTTGATCAGGAGTTCCTCCTCGTATATATATTCCTGATGCTGTTTCAAGAGGGCTTTCTATTCCTGGTAATTGTTGGATGTTTTGTAAAATATCTGGTTCTGATAATCCAGAGATTGCACGTAGGTTGTTTGGTTGTATTTTAACAGAGCCATCTCTGGTTTTTAATACTCCAGAAGAAAGATATTCTTTTATGACTACTTCGTTAAGAATAAAATCTTCAATAAGTAGCTTGTATGTGTTACATTTTTGTTTAAGTATTTTTTTTATGGGTATTGTAAGTGTTTTGTAGCCTAGATAAGATATGGTTAGTGTATCCGATGGGTGATTTTTTTTTAACGTAAAGTAACCATTAGTGTTTGATATGCTTCCGTTCTCTTTTGTTAGATTCGAAATAGTAGCTCCTTCGATTGGTATGTTATCGGTGTTAATTAAGTATCCGCAAACATCAATTTGATTATTGAGTTGAATTACATAGTAACGGTTGTCAATGTTTTTAAAGGTAACATGATTCTTTTTAGAAACAATAGAGATGATTTCTTTTAATGAAAGGTAGCTGTCGTCAATATGGATTGTGATATGTGATAAAGAACTGGTATTGTATGAAAATTTTACATCAAATAATGCCTCTGTCTCTGTAATGAATTGATCAAAAGAGAGGCTGTTGTAATGAATCTTTTTCTTTTTTTCTTGAGCTATACTATGAATAGAAAAAAGGATAATAAGCAATAAAAGGTTATATTTCATTTAGTTTACAGACAATTCAATAGTGCCGTTATCTGTAAAAATAAAATTAATATTCATCGCATCAAAAATAGTATGTAATGCATTTTTGAGATTGTTGTGAGTAAATCCTCCGCTATACCTTTCGTCTAGATTAACTCCGTTGCTTTGAATTGTAACTTTATATTGTTTTTCTAAAGCAGTGATCACTTGTCTTAATGGTGTGTTTTTGAAACTGCTTTCTCCAATAATCCATGTTGGAGATATATCATTTTGGTTCCATTCTTCAATTGAAGAATTTATGTTTCTAATGGCTTCGCCGCGGGTTATAGTTTTTGAAAAAGAATTTCCCTTTACTTTTACCTTTCCTTCATAGCAGATTACTTCAAAAAAATCAGTAATTACATTTACGTTAAACTTTGTGCCTAGTACAGAAACAGAATTGTTGTTGTGTTTTACTGTAAATGTATTTCCGTGTTTTACCTTAAAAAAGGCTTCACCATTTAAGAAAACAACTCGTTTTCCCTTGTCCCAATTATTCTTTTTGTACCAAAGTTTGGATTTTGCATTCAGAATAGCCTCAGAACCGTCAGGGAGTTGGATGCTAATGTGTTCGCCATAACCTGACTGGTATGTAGTGTTTTGATTGAATAAAAAAGTGTACCCTATAAATAAAGCTATACTAGCTGCAATTGCATAAGCCCAATTGGGTATGAATGCAATCGTTTTCTTTTTTTTAGAAGATTCGTTTTTGATTTTATTAAAAAGTTCTTTTCTGTCTACATTAGGAACGTCTAATAACTTTGTTCCTTCAAGTATCGTTTCGTATAAAATGTAATCCTTGGATTTTTTAAACCGTGTAACTTCTTCTTCAGAAAGTTCTCCACTTGCCCATTTAGCTAAAAAATCCTCTTGGTTGTTTGGTTTTTCCATGGTTTAACTCTTTCTTTAAATTGAATGCCCAAGTTTTTCTCTTAATTCTTGAAGTGCTAAGTGCATTCTTCGTTCTACCGCTTTTTGTGTAAGCCCTATAATCTCTGCTATCTCTTTGTAGGTCTTTTTGTCCTTTCTGCTCAATAAAAAAACTTCTCGTTGTTTTTGGGGTAACTCAGAAATACTAAGCTGTAGTTTTTTCATAAATTCTTTTTCCTCAAGAAGAAAATCAGGGCTATACTCGTATTGTATAGAAGAAAGGCTCTTTTGGTTGTACTTTAAGATTACTTTTTTATGTTCAAACTCATTGAAAAATGCATTTTGAGCAACTTTCATTACAAAAGATTTAGCTTTTTCAAAAAGTACGTTTTTACAGTTTTTCCAAAGCTTTATAAACGCATCTTGTGTAATGTCTTCTGCTTGATTCATGTTACCGCATTTATAATAGATAAAGTTTAAAATTACTTCAGAATGTGTGTCAAAAATGAGCTTAAACGTTTTTTCATCACAAATTGATTTTTGTTTTTCAGTCATCTCAATTGGTACTTGTTTTTTCAAAACTAAGATATTTAAAAAAGTTTGTATTAATCTTTTTTAGGGGGTGCAACTTAGGTTTGCAATTAAGATCAATGTTTTTGGGTCATTGTTTTTATGGTTTAAGTTGTTGCTTTTGTATAACAACAGTAAGAGATGGTTTTACCCTATTTTATAAGAGAAGTTTTTGGGAAATTTAAGAAATAAATAAAAAAGACTAAAAAAAAATAGGGTGTGATGGGGTTTTCCTGTTGTGTAAGAAAAGAGTATTAAATTTTTAAAAACACAATGAGTATGAGAAAACTAACAAAATGGAATTATGTCATCATTATTGTTTTAAGTATTGTGACGGTTACAATACAATCATGTAGCAAAGATGATGATGCTGTTGTGCCAGAAGAAAAATCCGATGAAAATGATAAAAATGACACCGATACCGATAGCAGTAATAATACAGGAGGAGATACAGGAGGAGATAGTGGTGGCAATGGCGATATAACTCATTATAGAGTTAATGGAGATAAGCTTGAAAAAGTTAAAGATTATCAGGTTACAGGAGCAGAATTAGCATTTCAAAAAGATGTTCAAAAACATCAGGAGATTTGGAATTTGGTTCTGAAAGTAGTTCCGCCAGAATATCGATCTCGAATGTCTGATTTTGTAATTTATTATGGAGAAAAAGCAGGAAGTGCTGGGTATGTTGGGCAAACAACAGGCGATCTTTCAAAATGGCAAATGGGAATTGCAATAGACTATGCGTATGCAAACGGAAAGTTTGATAGTGATGGTGAGTTGACACATACCGTTGTGCATGAGTTTGGGCATATTTTGACTTTGGATAACACGCAATTAGATTCGTCTGTAACTCAGGAGAATTGTGAGAGTTACTTTCCGGGAGAAGGGTGTGCTAAGAAAGAAGCTTATATTAATAAGCTATACCAAAATCACTGGGCAGATATTTGGAGTGAGTATCAAAAGCTTAAAACAGAAGAAGATAAAGAAGGTTTTTATAATAAATATGAGAAACGTTTCGTAACAAATTATGCTTCTACCAACCCTGGAGAAGATATTGCTGAGGTTTTTGCAGCTTTTGTAATCAAAAATAGTACGAATGATGCAAGTAATGGTTCTGATAAGATTAACATGCTATATGGTGAAAATAGTTTAGTAAACTTAAGAAAATATATAAGAGGCAATATTGTGAAAAATGCAAGGGGATTGAAATCGGCCTTTGCTCATATAAATACGAATAGAACTGTGCGTTGTGGTTTTGGTCAGCGCAAATAGAAATGTCTAAATATACTTGAAATTAGTGATAAAAAATAAAGCAAATAAAATATGAAATATCTAATGATAATAATCATAATGCTTAGTTTCTCTTGTCAATCGACCAAAAAAGACAGGTATGTTTCATCCAATGCTCAAGCTTTAGTATACTACTCAAAAGGAGCTTGTAAAGGAGAGTGTCCGGTATATGATTTATGGATATATGAGGATGGAACAATTTCTTATGTTGGAGTTAATAATGTAGCGGTTAAAGGAAAAATAAAAGCAAGTCTTAGTCATGAAGAATTAAAAAATCTCTTAGTAGTGTTGGAAAAAGGTACTCGTCAGGATTTTAAATTTAATAGGGTAAGAGATATGCCTGTGACCACTATCGCTTATAAAGGAGTAGAAAAGGAGTATTACTCGTCAAAAATGCATGGAGATGTTAAAGAAATGGATTTGGCATTAGAGATGATTGCAAATAGCATGACCGAAAATTAAAGTGTAAATAACAGAAAGCCATGTGATTTAGATTTGTTTTAATCGGTTTTTTAAAGATTTCAAAAATGCAGGAGGCGTATCCTGTGATATATTAGCCTCCTATATTTTTGATGTATGGTACTTAAATTTTAAATGTAATCACTGGTCTTTTGGCATGATTTACAACATCTTCGCCTAAGCTTCCGTTGATAAAATGTGATATCCCTTTTCTTCCATGGGTGCTTATTCCTATGATGCCTGCGTCAACAGAGTGTGCAAAATTTAGTATTCCCTTTTCTACAGTAATGTCGTTATAGATGTTTAGGGTGTAGTTATCTATTGGTAGTTCAGCAATCATGTTATTCATTTTTTCTTCTGTTTCGCTAGTGGTTTTAAAGCCATTTGCGGTATTTATTCGTACCAGGTGTAGTTGCGCACCTATTGATTTAGAGAAATTGTATGCAGCTGTTAAGCAAGGTTTGTCTTCGTCGTCAAAGTTAGTTGCGTAGACAAAATCACTAATTTCAAAAATGTCACAGTCTTCTTTAATGACTAATACAGGTTGCTTTGATGTGCGAACAACTTTTTCGGCGTTTGAGCCAATAAACAATTCTTCAAAACCTGAAGAGCCATGTGATCCCATGATAATCATGTCGATATTGTTTTTGTCAGAGGCTTCGATAATTCCGTCAAGAATTCCTTCAAAACTTACGGTTTCTATGACTTCAATGTCTTTAAGGTACTCTTGCTCTAATACCTCTTCGAATTTTTTATGAGTTTGTTTCATGAAAAAAAGCGCTTCAGGCCCAGGGCCCGAAGAACCAGAAGACATTAAGTCCGACAAGTGTACAGGGATTTCGAGAATATTTAGCAAATAGATTTTAGCATCATTTTTTTTTGCAATTTGTGCAGCGACTTTTAATGCGCTTTCGGCCTGAGTAGAAAAATCAGTTGGAACAAGTATACTTTTGATCATAATGTTGCTTTTTTTTTGAAGAATATTTTTCTTGGTTAACTATAGGTTTTAAGTCTAAAAGATGATTTTTCGGCGTTGTTGTAATATGTATTGAGAGTTGGTATGTTTTTAGGTATCTTAAATTTACGAATAAATTCATTCTCAGCGATATTTTGTATCTAAGATATTATTACTATCTTTGCACCGTTGAAATTAAAAAACCAGGATGAGGGGACAAAAAGTCCCCTCTTTTTATCTATTTATGTCATTAAGAGACAAAGTTCAAAATTTATTAGATGTGGCGCTTCAAGAAAACCCGTCACTGTTTCTAATAGAAAGTAAGGTTCATACCGATAATAGTATTGAAATTATTATTGATGGAGATCAAGGTGTTAAGGTTGAGGATTGTATTGCGATTAGTAGGGCAATCGAACATAACTTAGATCGGGAAGAAGAGGATTTTTCACTTCAAGTGATGTCTGCAGGAGTTTCTGAAGGGCTTACGCATAGACGTCAGTATAAAAAAAATATAGGTAGAAAGCTTAAGGTTAAAACAGCAGAGGATGTTATAGAAGGAGAGTTGACCTTGGCAGAAGAAGATGGAATTACTTTAGTTTGGAAAGCTAGAGAACCGAAGCCAGTTGGTAAGGGTAAAGTAACAGTAGTTAAAGAAGCTGTGGTTGCTTATGAGAATATTGTGGAAGCAAAAGTTATGATAACATTTTAATATAATATATTGATATGGAAAATATCGCATTAATAGAATCATTTTCAGAATTCAAGGATGATAAGTTTATAGATCGAGTTACGTTAATGTCGATCTTAGAAGATGTATTTAGGAATGCCCTTAAAAAGAAGTTTGGTAGCGATGATAATTTCGATATAATTATAAATCCTGATAAAGGAGATTTAGAAATTTGGAGAAACCGTGTTGTAGTAGCAGATGGAGAAGTAGAAGATAGTAATCAAGAGATATCACTTACAGAAGCAAGAAGAATTGAACCAGATTTTGAAGTTGGGGAAGATGCGTCTGAAGAAGTGAAACTTATTGATTTAGGAAGACGTTCTATTTTGGCTTTGCGTCAAAATTTGATTTCCAAGATTCATGAGCATGACAATACAAATATCTATAAGCAGTTTAAAGAATTAGAAGGAGAGATATATACTGCAGAAGTACATCATATAAGACATAGGGCTATTATAATGTTAGATGATGAAGGGAATGAAATTATTCTTCCTAAAGACAGACAAATACCTTCAGACTTTTTTAGAAAAGGAGAAAATGTACGTGGTGTTATAGAATCTGTAGAATTAAAAGGTAATAAGCCTGCAATTATTATGTCTAGAACATCGCCTTTGTTCTTAGAGAAATTATTTGAACAAGAAATTCCAGAAGTATTTGATGGTTTAATTTCTGTTAAAAAGGTGGTACGTATTCCAGGAGAAAAAGCAAAAGTTGCTGTAGATTCTTATGATGATAGAATTGATCCTGTTGGGGCATGTGTGGGGATGAAAGGTTCTCGAATACATGGTATTGTTAGAGAGTTAGGTAATGAAAATATTGATGTGATTAATTATACAAATAACTTACAATTGTATATAACAAGAGCATTGAGTCCTGCAAAAGTAACTTCTATAAAGATTAATGAAGAGACGAATAGAGCAGAGGTTATGTTAAGACCAGAAGAAGTTTCTAAGGCTATCGGTCGTGGAGGTCACAACATAAGGCTTGCAGGTCAATTAACTGGCTATGAAATAGATGTGTTTAGAGAAGGTGTTGAAGAAGATGTTGAGTTAACAGAGTTTTCTGATGAGATAGATTCTTGGATTATCGAAGAATTCTCTAGAATAGGTTTGGATACTGCAAAGAGTATTTTGGAGCAAGATGTTGCGGATTTGGTGAAGAGAACGGATCTAGAGGAAGAAACGGTAAATGAGGTTCTGAAAATATTAAAATCAGAATTTGAGGATTAATAAATACAATTAATTTATATTTGAGCATAAAATAAGAGGCATTTATGGCTGAAGCAAAAACATTGAGATTAAATAAAGTATTACGTGAATTCAATATCTCGCTAGATCGGGCTGTTGACTTTTTGGATTCAAAAGGTCATGAGATAGATGCACGTCCTACTACAAAAATTTCTTCCGAAATTTATCAGCTTTTGTTTGATGAATTTCAAACTGATAAGAGTAAGAAGGTGGCTTCAAAAGAGGTTGGAGAAGAAAAGAGAAAAGAGAAAGAGGCATTACGTGTGCAAATCGAGAATGAGCTTGAAGAAAAGCGAAAACGTGCCGAAGCCCGAGAAGTTGTAAAAGCTAAAGCTCAATTAAGTGGCCCTAAACAAATCGGAAAAATCGATTTGGAAAAGGATAAACAAGAAAAAGAAACTGTAAAGCCCGAAGAAAAAACAGTTGAAACTCCCGTAAAAGAAGAGGTGAAAAAAGAAATTCCAACGCCAGAAATCGTTTCAAACAGACCGGTAAAGAAAGGAATAAAGATAACCGGAAAGGCGCCGATTGAACGTAAAGAGGAGAAGCCGAAAGCACCTCCTGTTGCGAAAAAAGAAGAAAAACCTAAGACGGTTGTTCCTGAAGCAAAAGTAGAAAAGCCAAAACCGGCGAAACCTGCAGAGGCTGAAGCAACTGAAACTCCGGCAGAGCCAGAGAAGGTGAAAACTCAATATAAAAAATTAGATGGTCCTAACTTTACAGGTCAGAAAATTGATTTAACTCAATTTAAAAAACCTGCAAAGAAAAAGGATGATAAATCTTCTGATAAGAAAACCTCAGGTGCTGGAGACGCTGCGAAAAAACGTAGAAGACGAATCAGTAAAGAAGGTGGACAAGGATCTGGTGGAGGTAGGCCAGGAGGTCAATCTGGAGGTAACCGCGGAGGTGGTAGAGGTCGAGGACCTGCAAAAGGTAAAAGACCAGCTATTGTAAAAGAGGAGCCAAGCGAAGAAGAAGTGCAAAAGCAGGTTAGAGAAACCCTTGAGAAATTACAGGGTAAATCTAATAAGTCAAAAGCAGCAAAATATCGTAGAGATAAAAGAGATCAGCACCGTCAAAAGGCTGAAGATGATGTAGCGCAACAAGAACAGGAAAGCAAAGTGCTTAAGGTTACCGAGTTTGTTACTGTTTCTGAAGTGGCAACGATGATGGATATTTCTACAACAGAAGTTATTTCAGCGTGTATGTCGCTTGGTATCATGGTAACTATGAACCAGCGTTTGGATGCAGAGACTCTTTCGATTGTAGCAGATGAGTTTGGGTACGAGGTTAATTTTGTTACCGCTGATATCGAAGAATCAATCGAAGAGGTTGTTGATGCTCCAGAAGATCTAGTAAATAGAGCACCTATTGTTACCGTAATGGGGCATGTGGATCATGGTAAAACATCTCTTTTGGATTATATAAGAGAAGAAAACGTGATTGCTGGAGAAAGCGGTGGAATAACCCAGCATATTGGGGCTTATGGTGTGCAGCTAAATAATGGACAGAAAATTGCGTTTTTAGATACACCAGGTCACGAAGCGTTTACAGCTATGCGTGCTCGTGGTGCACAAGTAACTGACTTGGCAATAATCGTAATTGCGGCAGATGATGATGTGATGCCTCAGACAAAAGAAGCGATTAGTCATGCGCAAGCAGCTGGAGTGCCTATTGTATTTGCTATAAATAAAGTGGATAGACCAGAGGCGAACCCAGAAAAGATTAAAGAAAAGTTAGCTTCAATGAACTTGTTAGTAGAAGATTGGGGTGGAAAAATACAATCTCATGATATTTCTGCGAAAACAGGTCTTGGGGTAAAAGAGTTATTAGAAAAAGTTCTTCTTGAGGCTGAGATATTAGAGTTGAAAGCGAATCCAAAAAGATTGGCATCTGGTACTGTTGTCGAAGCATTCTTAGATAAGGGGCGTGGTTATGTGTCTACTATACTGGTTCAGACAGGTACACTTCGTGTAGGAGATTATGTTCTTGCAGGAAAGAATAGTGGAAAAGTTAAGGCGATGCACGATGAAAGAGGTAATAATGTGAAAGAAGCTGGTCCTTCAACACCAGTTTCAATATTAGGTCTTGATGGTGCTCCTCAGGCAGGGGATAAGTTTAATGTCTTAGAAGATGAGCGAGAAGCAAAAGATATAGCTTCAAAAAGAGCACAATTACATAGAGAGCAATCTGTACGTACTCAGAGACATATTACGCTGGCAGAGATTGGACGAAGAATCGCATTAGGAGACTTTAAAGAACTTAATATAATACTGAAAGGTGATGTAGATGGTTCTGTAGAAGCATTAACAGATTCATTCCAGAAATTATCAACAGAAGAGATTCATGTTAATATAATACATAAAGCAGTGGGGGCAATTACAGAAAGTGATGTCTTATTGGCTTCTGCTTCTGATGCAATTATTATTGGATTTAATGTTCGACCAGCTGGTAATGCAAGGCAAGTTGCAGATAGAGAAGAGATCGATATTAGAACGTACTCGATCATATACGATGCTATTAATGATCTTAAAGATGCAATGGAAGGAATGCTTTCGCCAGTTATGAAAGAAGAGATTACTGGTACAGCAGAAATAAGAGAAACCTTCAAGATATCTAAAGTTGGTACGATTGCAGGTTGTATGGTGTTAACTGGTAAAATCTTCCGTAATTCAGGAATTCGTTTGATTAGGGATGGTGTAGTAGTGTATACTGGAGAGTTAGCTTCGCTGAAGAGATTTAAAGATGATGTTAAAGAAGTAGCGAAGGGGTATGATTGTGGTTTACAGATTAAGAACTATAATGATATCAAAGAGAATGATGTTGTAGAAGCTTATCAAGAAGTTGCGGTTAAGAAAAAACTGTAGGTAGTTGATATACTAAATAATTAAAAAAGGCCGGCTAAAATATTTTAGCCGGCCTTTTTGTTTTTAATAATTTCAATAATGAAATGAATTTACGTGCCATTTTTTATGATGACTAAAGTTGTTTGTTTATTTCGTAATGGGTAAGAAAGCGCAACTTTTTTAAAAGTATAAGCATGTGTGTTGTTTTGACTTTTAGAGAATGGTTAGTTTTGTTGTTTGGATTGTGGTTTATGTGAGGTTTGATTGTTTGTGTTGATGTGAAATAGGGTGTTTGAACAAGAGTGTATCTTGTTTTTATTTGGGTAGTATACTTTTTGTAGCCTTCTAAGTGCCCTCTTTTTAATGTCTGTATACTTTTTGTAGTACTTGGTTGAGTGGTTAAAGCTGGTCTGTTGTTGGTATTTGATGAAACATAAACTTTAAAATTTTAAACATGAAAAATCAACTTAGACTACTAGGGGTGATGATCGTTATGGTGTCGATTATCTCTTGCGAGAAAAATGAAAACATGGAGATTCGAGAAGTATCCGCTGATTCAAAAAATGAGGTCATAGAACAGTTATTGCAAAATGGATGGGATATTGATCAGATTCAAATTTTGGAAAACGGAAACCTTATTGTGGGTGGAGATGTAGAAATATCATCTGATATTAATGATTATAAAAGTAATGAAATTGTGTCGAAGCAGTTAACAACACGTTGGTTGGTGGATACAGAGCGATCAAAGCATATAACTGTATATATAGATAATTCTTTAAGAAAGCCTGGACCTGATAATTGGGAAGGGTCTATTGTTAATGCGATGCGTGTGTGGAGTACGGTTTGGGGTAGTGATTTGAAGTTTGTGAGAACTTTTGATAGTTGGGATGCGGATATTGTTGTGAGAAGTGATGATAGGATTAATAATAATACAATAGCGCTAGCAAATTTTCCAAAATATGGAAGGGCAGGGAAAACGATTAGGGTTAATCTAACCTATGATAATAATAGATGGGTTACGAATTCACAAAAATTGCATAATATGGCTCATGAATTTGGTCATGCCATTGGTTTTAGACATGCTAATGGTTTGGATAGAGGAGAAGGGTCTTTTGTTAATGGAGAAGGGGATGTAGGAATAGTGCCAGTTCTTGGGACGCCAAGAGTGGATCCTAATTCAGTGATGAATGGTGGTACTGCTGATAATGGATTTAGAGGATTGAGCTTCTAGGGTAAAAGAACATTGGGGGCGTTTTATTAATTTGGTTTGAGGTGTGTTAATTGGGTAAACAAAAAAGGAGGTTGATATCGACCTCCTTTTTGTATGTATGATAATTATTAATTTATTCTGGTTTAAATATAAAAGCTCCAGAAAACTCTTCTTGTATGTCTCTAAGGGCTCTATCTGCTTCAATTCGCGTTCTATAATTGCCTACCCAAACTTTGTATTCGGGTGTTTCCCATTTAATTGTTGAGTCCCATTTTGGGAAAGATTGTTTAAATGATGCAATAATTTGGTTAGCCTTATTTAGGTTTCCGTTATATAATTGGATTTTGTAACGATCACTAAATTCTCCTTCTTTTGACATCTTGGTTTTGATGTCAAGAAGTCTTTTTATTCTTGAATCTTGATGAATGGTTACAGATGCTTCTGGTGAAGATGCTATCGGAACTGTTACAAAATCAGACTGATTTGGAGTTGTTTCTTGTGTATTTGTGCTGTCTTGTGCATTTAAATTGATCAATGGGGTTAGGCAAAAACCTAATATTAAAAAGCAGTTTGTTTTATTTAACATTCTCATTACAAATTGATTTGACGCAAAGGTATACTATAATAACTCAATATTCTTGAAAAAAATTATTTAGAATTATTATAAATTAATAGTTAACGGTTCTCTAACATTTCTAAAATCGACTTATTATAGTACTTTTGTCGTCGAATTAAAAGTGCCGGTTTTTATATACCTTTTTTAAGAGATAACCATAAAAACCATACCAAAATTAAGACGATAATTCTACTTGATAATATGAAACAGGTGAAACACCGAAATTCAGCCTCTAAAATCCTATTACTAGGAACTGTTTTTTTATTTACTTTTTTAAACCCTGTCTTTGCACAGGAGGAAGCAGCTGTTGATAATGCTGCCGTAACCGAAGCTTCATCTGGAGGAGATGTAGCAAAAGGGGAAGAGTTGTTTAAGTCTCTTTGTGCTGCTTGTCATAAGCGGTACAAGAAAATGACTGGTCCAGCCTTGTTTGGAGTGGGCGATAAACACGATAAAGCGTGGTTGTACTCTTGGATAAAAAATAGTGCTGCAATGATTGCTTCTGGCGATGCAAAAGCAGTTGCAGTTTTTGAAGAGTATAATAAAACAGCGATGAATGCTTTTCCGCAACTGTCTAATGCAGATATAGATAATATATTAGCATATGTAATGGTGCCTAAAGCAGAACCGGTAAAGCCTGTTGTTTCTGGTAATGATGGTGGTTCTGGTAGTGGTTCAGGAGTGTCTAGTGATGTCATTCTTGGTGTATTAGCATTTGTTTTCCTGATGTTGGTTGCAGTATTGTATCTGGTTAATAAGACATTAAGAAGCTTTGCTGAAGCAAATAACGTAGCCCTTCCAGAAGAAGAAAAAAGAACTCCGCTATGGAAAGCATTTGTGCAAAATCAATTCCTGGTGTTAGTAACTGCAATTTTATTGCTACTGTCAAGTGGATACTTTGTGTATGGTTACTTTATGCAAGTTGGAGTTGATCAAGGGTATCAGCCAATTCAACCAATACATTTTTCGCATAAGATTCATGCAGGTGATAATAAAATAGAGTGTAAGTATTGTCACTCATCTGCTAGAGTAAGTAAGACTTCGGGTATTCCTTCTCTTAACGTGTGTATGAATTGCCATAAGTCTATTAGTGAAGTAGCAGATGCAACTGGTACTGCAGACTACTCTAAAGACTTTTATGATGGTGAAATTCAGAAATTATACAAAGCGGCAGGATGGGATGCTAATTCACAAGCTTATACAGGTGATTCAGATCCTGTAAAATGGGTGCGTATTCATAATCTTCCTGATTTTGCATATTTTAATCACTCGCAACACGTTACTGTTGCAGGAGTAGAGTGTCAAAAATGTCATGGTCCAGTAGAAGAAATGGAAATCATGTATCAGCATGCTCCACTTACAATGGGATGGTGTATTAACTGCCATAGAGAGACAAATGTTAAGGTTGCTGATAATGAATATTACGAGAAAATTCATGCAGAGCTTTCTAAGAAGTATGGAGTGGATCAGTTGACAGCTGCCCAAATGGGAGGTCTGGAATGTGGTAAGTGCCACTATTAATAATAAAAATTTTATTTCTGGAAACAGAAAAATAGTAAGAAGCTAATATCAATTATATATGTCATCAAACAAGAAATACTGGAAAAGTGTTGAAGAGCTAGACCAAAATAGCTCTATTGTTGAGACGCTACAACAAAACGAATTCGTACAGGAAATACCGACTGATGAGTTTTTAGGAGATAAATCATCTTTGGAGAACTCTTCTACAACACGTCGTGATTTTCTTAAATATGTAGGTTTTAGTACAGCGGCTGCTACAATGGCTGCTTGTGAAGGACCTGTTAAAAAGGCAATTCCTTATGTAGTTCAACCTGACAGAATCGTTCCAGGAGTAGCGAATTATTATGCTACCACAATTGCAGATGGGTATGATTTTGCCAGTGTTTTGATTAAAACAAGAGAAGGTCGACCAATAAAGGTAGAAAACAATAGCTTGGCGACTTCTAATGGAGATGCTAATGCGAGAGTTAATGCTTCTGTTTTGTCATTATATGACAATTCAAGACTTCAAGGCCCTAAAAAAGGAAAAGAAGATATCAGTTGGGAGGCGTTAGATAAAGAGGTAGCATCAAAACTTAATGCTCTTGGTGGTAAGCAAATTGTTTTGTTAACTCAAACATATGCTAGTCCGTCAACTTCAAAACTTATCGCAGAGTTTAAAGAAAAATATCAAAATGTTAAGCATGTTGTTTATGATGCTGTTTCTAGTAGTGAAGCACTAGATGCATATCAAATGATGTATGGTGAAAGAGCACTTGCTGACTACGATTTTTCTAAAGTGAATACTATTGTTAGTGTTGCTGCAGACTTTTTAGGAGATTGGCAAGGAGGAGGATATGATAGTGGATATGCAAAAGGACGTATTCCTAAAAACGGAAAAATGTCTAAGCATGTGCAATTTGAAGCAAATATGTCTTTGTCTGGAGCTAATGCAGATAGAAGAATACAAGCTACACCAGCACAACAAAAACAAGTGCTTGCAGCTTTATATAAGTATGTAACAGGTTCTGGATCAAAAGGAGCTTTAGATTCTAAATTAGATTCTGAAGTTGTTAAGGTTGCTAAGGAGATACAAAAAGCAGGAAGTAATGCGGTTGTTGTATCAGGTTTACAAGATGTAGACGCGCAATTAGTGGTTTTAGAAATTAATAAAGCAATACGTAGTAAAGCTTTTAATGAAAGCACACCACGTACGATTAGAAAGGGAGATGCCAAGGCTGTTGGACAGTTGGTGAAGGATATGAATGCCGGTCGTATTGGTGGTTTGTTAATCGCTGGAGTTAATCCAATGTACTCATTACCAAATGCAAATGAGTTTAAAACTGGTCTCGAAAAAGTAACGTTATCTGTTGCTTTTACAATGCATGATGATGCTACGGCAGAGTTGTGTAACTATGTGGCTACAACACCTCACTATTTAGAATCATGGGGTGATGTTGAATTGAAAAAAGGTAGTTATAGTTTAATGCAACCGACAATTCGTCCGTTGTTTGATACTAGACAATTTCAAGAAACTTTATTAAAGTGGACAGGAAGTACTAGTGACTATAATACATACATAAAAAATACTTGGACAGGTATATTAGGTGGAACGTCATGGAATCAAGCTTTGCATGATGGAGTGTTAGTGAAGCCTGCATTGCCAAAACAAGAGTTAACAGATGCATTAGAAGCATCAGAAGGTGAAGAAGCTACATTAGCTCGCCCTAACGTTGCTGCAGCGGCAAGAAGATTGTCTGTTGCAAAAGCTAATGGTTTAGAGTTAACACTTTATACCAAGACTTCTTTAGGAGATGGTCAGCAAGCCAATAACCCTTGGTTACAGGAAATGCCTGATCCTATTACTAGAGCTTCATGGGATAATTACCTTACGGTTTCAAGAGCGGATGCTGATCAATTAGGATTAACCAATGAGAATGTAGCAAACGGTGCTTTAAATGGTAGCTATGCTAAAGTTAATGTAAATGGAGTAGAGATAGTTGCCCCTGTTATAATTCAACCAGGACAAGCAAAAGGATCTGTTGGGTTAGCATTGGGGTACGGAAAGTCTAAAGGACTGAAAGCTGATATGAATGTGGGTGTAAATGCCTATCCTTTATATAAGAACTTTAATGCAGTTCAAGATGTAGCTATTAGTGCCGTTGAAGGAACTCATGAGTTTGCTTGTGTTCAGTTACATAATACATTAATGGGACGTGGTGATATTGTAAAAGAAACCACGCTAGAGATATTTAACACTAAGGATAAACACGAATGGAATGCTATTCCTGAAGTAAGTAAAAATCATATTGAATATGAAGTTACTTCTCCAGAAGTTGATCTTTGGGATGAATTTGATCGTTCTGTAGGTCATCATTTTAATCTATCTATTGATTTAAATGCATGTACAGGATGTGGTGCTTGTGTTATAGCTTGTCATGCAGAGAATAATGTTCCCGTTGTTGGTAAGTCAGAAGTACGTAGATCAAGAGATATGCACTGGTTGCGTATAGATCGTTATTACTCTTCTCAAGATAGTTTTGAGGGTGATAATGATAAGAAGAATAATATAGCAGGTTTAGGAAGTTCTTTATCAGAATTTGGTGAAATGGAAAGTCCGTCGGATAACCCTCAAGTGGCATTCCAACCTGTAATGTGTCAACATTGTAATCATGCGCCTTGTGAGACAGTATGTCCTGTTGCAGCAACGTCGCATGGTAGGCAAGGACAGAATCATATGGCATACAATCGTTGTGTAGGTACTCGTTATTGTGCAAATAACTGCCCATACAAAGTGCGTAGGTTTAACTGGTTCTTGTATAACAATAATGATGAGTTTGATTACAATATGAATAATGACTTAGGTAGAATGGTACTTAATCCTGATGTAACTGTGCGTTCGAGAGGGGTTATGGAGAAGTGTTCTATGTGTATTCAAATGACTCAAAAGACTATTTTAGATGCGAAACGTGATGGTAGAGCGATAAAGGATGGAGAATTCCAGACTGCATGTTCTGCGGCATGTTCTTCAGGAGCTATGATATTTGGCGATGTTAATGATAAGGATAGTAAAGTTGCTAAACTTACAGAAGACAATCGTATGTATCATTTACTTGAGCATGTAGGTACAAAACCAAATGTTATGTATCAAACTAAAGTAAGAAATACTACAGAAGCTTAATTAATTAAATAAAGAATCAATTCAATTATAAAGGATTATGTCTCATTACGAAGCACCTATAAGAAAGCCTTTAGTAACCGGCGATAAAACATATCACGATGTAACTGTGGATGTTGTTGCACCGGTTGAAGGTAAAGCAAATAAATCTTGGTGGATTGTGTTTTCTATCGCGCTTATTGCTTTCCTTTGGGGGATAGGTTGTATTATATATACAGTTTCAACAGGAATAGGAACCTGGGGATTAAATAAAACAGTAGGATGGGCCTGGGATATCACCAACTTCGTTTGGTGGGTAGGTATAGGTCACGCAGGAACATTAATTTCTGCAGTACTATTACTATTCCGACAGAAATGGAGAATGGCGATTAACAGATCTGCAGAGGCGATGACAATCTTCTCGGTTATACAGGCAGGTTTGTTCCCGATTATCCACATGGGGCGTCCATGGTTAGCATATTGGGTATTACCAATTCCAAACCAATTTGGATCACTATGGGTAAACTTTAACTCACCATTACTGTGGGATGTATTTGCAATATCAACTTATCTTTCTGTATCATTAGTATTCTGGTGGACTGGATTACTTCCGGATTTTGCAATGATCAGAGACCGAGCAATTACACCATTTAATAAAAAGATATACGGTATACTTTCTTTTGGATGGAGTGGTAGAGCAAAAGATTGGCAACGTTTTGAAGAAGTATCTTTAGTACTTGCAGGTTTAGCTACACCATTAGTATTATCGGTGCATACAATTGTATCCTTTGACTTTGCTACATCGGTTATACCTGGATGGCATACAACTATATTCCCTCCTTATTTTGTTGCAGGAGCGATTTTCTCTGGATTTGCGATGGTAAATACATTACTTATCATCATGAGAAAAGTATCTAATTTAGAAGATTACATTACAATTCAGCATATAGAATTAATGAACATAGTGATCATGATTACTGGTTCTATTGTTGGGGTTGCATACATTACAGAGCTATTTGTAGCTTGGTATTCTGGAGTAGAATATGAGCAATATGCGTTCTTGAACAGAGCTACAGGGCCTTATTGGTGGGCATATTGGGCAATGATGACATGTAATGTGTTCTCTCCACAGTTCATGTGGTTCCCAAAACTAAGAAGAAGTATTATGTTCTCTTTTATCATATCTATTGTGGTAAACATTGGAATGTGGTTTGAGCGTTTTGTAATTATTGTAACTTCTTTGCATAGAGATTACTTGCCATCATCATGGACAATGTTCTCTCCAACCTTTGTAGATATAGGAATATTTATAGGTACAATTGGATTCTTCTTTGTGTTGTTCTTGCTATACGCACGTACATTCCCAGTAATAGCGCAGGCAGAAGTGAAGACAATTTTAAAATCTTCGGGTGAGAAGTATAAGAAGCTTAGAGAAGCAGGTATCGATCATAGAGATGAACTTCCTAAAGGTAAAGCAAAAGTTACTTCAGAAGAAGTTAGCGATGCTCCTAAGGTAGAAGCAAGTGAAGAAGATATCAATAGCTTATTAGGAAATCTAGGAACTTTTGATGCATCTACTCAAAAAGCTGATGATCTTAAGAAAGTTAATGGTATCGGACCTGTAATGGAAAAGAAGCTTAACGAAATCGGAATATTCACTTTTGATCAGGTTAGTAAAATGACCGCAAAAGAGTACGATATATTAGACAGTATTACAGGATCTTTTCCAGGTAGAGCACAACGTGACGATTGGGCAGGTCAGGCAGAACAACTTAAAAATAACTAGAAGTATGGCATCGAAAGTTATACATGCATTATATATAGATGACGATATCCTAATGGATGCCGTTAAGAAAGTGCGATCAGAACATTATCATATTGAAGAGGTGTATACTCCTTTTCCAGTTCACGGACTAGATAAGGCTATGGGATTACCTCATACAAGATTGGCTATAACAGCTTTTATGTATGGATGTGTTGGTCTTACAGTAGCGATCACAATGATGAATTTCATTATGATAGAAGATTGGCCACAAGATATTGGTGGTAAACCAAGTTTTAGTTACTTAGAGAATTTACCTGCTTTTGTACCTATTATGTTTGAGCTTACGGTATTTTTTGCAGCCCACTTAATGGTTATCACTTTTTATATGAGAAGTAAATTATGGCCATTTAAAGAAGCAGAGAACCCTGATGTAAGAACTACAGATGATCATTTTTTAATGGAAGTTGATGCTACAAATAAAAATGTAGATGAACTGACGAGTTTATTAAGTGACACGGGAGCAGTTGAAATTAAAGTAATAGATAAGGAAGAAGATAACCATTAGTAATAATGAAGAATACTATAAAAATATTAGCAGCGGCAATAGTAATTATTAGTGTTGTTTCTTGTCAAAAGGATACAAAGCCTAATTATCAATATATGCCTAATATGTATGAATCTGTAGGTTATGAGACTTATGGTGAGTACGAGGTCTTTCCAGGAAGCCAAGAAGCAATGTTACCAGTAGAAGGTTCTATACCTAGAGGGTGGATGCCTTATGATTTTGAAAATACAAATCAAGGATATCAATTGGCTAAGGATTCACTAAAAAATCCTATTCGTTATACTAAAGAAAATGAAGAGGCGGGTAAAGCTCTTTATGATATTTATTGTGCGATTTGTCATGGAGGTAGTGGAGATGGAAAAGGTACTTTGGTAAAAAGAGAAAAAATTCTTGGGGTACCAAGTTATGATGATATTGGTAGAGCAATTACAGAGGGTAGTATTTACCACGTAATGTATTATGGAATTAACTCTATGGGGTCTTATGCATCACAAACTAGTGAGCACGAGCGTTGGCAGATAGTACAGTATGTACAAAAACTAAAAGCTGATCTTGAAGGAAAAACCCCTAGAATTGATGCTGAAGTTGCAGAAGTAGCACCAGTGGTGGTTCAAGAAGAAGTACACGAGACAAAAGAAGATCATAGTAACGCACACTAGTGCAATAGTTAAAAAGTTAAGAATAACGATATTATAAAGATATGTATACGCTATCAAATAGATTAAGATTATTTTCTATCGTACTTATGGTTGTTGGTTTGATAGGTCTAATTGCAGGATTTGCACAAAGACCAGGATCAATACAAGAGGTGAAAGAAATGATGGCAGCGCACGACGCTCATGGAGGAGGACACGGTGACACGCACGCAGTAAGTGATGGTCACGCAAAAAATACTCATGGTGAAGAGGATGCACATGGTGGAGATGCTCATTATGAGCATGTATTGCACCAATTACAAAATAAGCCTTGGGCGGCTTTATATGTGGCAGCGTTCTTTTTCTTTATGATTGCCTTGGGGGTACTCGCATTTTATGCAATTCAGTTTGCGGCGCAAGCAGGTTGGTCCCCAGTTTTGTTTAGAATTATGGAGGCAATTACTGCATATTTAGTACCTGGAGGTATTATACTTTTTGTGATTTTAGCACTATCAGGATTTCATGTGAATCATTTATTTGTTTGGGCAGATCCAGAAGTAGTTGCACATGATAAATTAATTCAGGGTAAAGTAGGATGGTTAAATAGTACTGGTTTCATTATCAGAGCGGCAATCTTTTTAGGTGGTTGGTTAACGTATCGCCATTTTGCAGTGAAGTTTTCTAGAAAACAAGATGAAGATACAACTGGTAATAAGTGGTACAAGAAGAGTTTTAAAATCTCTGCTGCATTTTTAGTATTCTTTATTTATACAGAATCTATGATGTCTTGGGATTGGATTATGAGTTTTGATCCACACTGGTTTAGTACACTATTTGGATGGTACGTATTTGCTAGTTTATTTGTGTCCGGAATTACGACTATTGCATTAATAACAATATACCTTAAATCAAAAGGATACTTGGATTTTGTAAATAATAGTCATATCCATGATTTAGCTAAGTTCATGTTTGGTATTAGTATATTTTGGACATATCTATGGTTTTCTCAATTTATGTTAATCTGGTACTCAAACATCCCAGAAGAAGTTACTTACTTTATCACAAGAATTGAAGATTACAAACTACCATTCTTCGGTATGTTAGTTATGAACTTTATTTTCCCACTATTAGTTTTAATGAATAGTGATTTTAAAAGAGTGAACTGGTTCGTAGTTATGGCAGGAATTGTTATTCTTTGTGGACATTATGTAGATGTATTTAATATGGTAATGCCTGCAACAGTTGGTGAGTCATGGTTCATTGGAATAAGTGAGATAAGCGCTGTTCTATTGTTCTTAGGATTGTTCTTATTTGTTGTTTTTAGAGCACTTACTAAAGCTCCTTTATTAGCAAAAGGAAACCCGTATATAGAAGAAAGTAAACACTTTCATTACTAAAAATTGAATTGTAAAAAAGAAGATAGATAAAAATGACTGTATTCTTAACCCTAGTAGTTATAGCACTTTTTGGAATCACATTGTGGCAAATGTCCAAGATTTTGAAATTGTCTCAATTAAAAAATGCTGATAATTCTCAAGTAGCCAATGATAAGGATAATAATATACAAGGTAAGCTTATGCTTGGCTTTGTAATATTTATGTACTTATTAACCATATACTGTTTTGTACAATACAGAAGTTATTTCTTACCAGAATCAGCTTCTGAACATGGTGTAGATTATGATCAATTAATGTTCATTTCTATGGTGTTAATTATGTTTGTTCAGATTATCACTCAAGGATTACTACATTACTTTGCTTATAAGTATAGAGGTAAAAAAGAAAATAAGGCATTGTTTTTTGCGGATAATGATAAATTAGAATTTATCTGGACTATTATCCCTGTAATTGTTCTTGCTGGATTAATTATTTATGGATTATTTACTTGGACAGATATAATGAATATTGATGAAGAAGAAGGAGATCCTTTAATCATCGAGTTGTATGCGTATCAATTTGACTGGAGAGCTAGATATGCGGGTCAAGATAATGAATTAGGAAAGGCTAATGTTCGTTTTATAGAAGGTGTGAATACTTTGGGTGTTGATGCTTCAGATAAATATGGTAATGACGATAAAATTACTACAGAGCTACATTTACCTGTAAATAGAAAAGTGATTTTTAAAATGAGATCACAAGATGTTTTACATTCTGCTTATATGCCTTTCTTTAGAGCTCAAATGAATGTTGTACCAGGTATGATAACAGAGTTTGCATATACACCAACAATGACTTCTGAAGAAATGAAGAATGATCCGTATATGATAGATAAAGTGGCTACAATCAATAAGATTAGAAGAGAGAAGAGTAAAAAATTAGTAGCTGCGGGTGAAGAACCTTTAGAAGTATACGAATTTGAATATTACTTATTATGTAATAAAATATGTGGTGTTTCACATTACAATATGCAAATGAAAATTGTTGTAGAATCTGAAGAAGATTACAATGCTTGGTTAAAAACACAACCAACTTTTAAAGAACAATTATCAGCGCAAGCAAGCAACTAAGAAGAGAAAGAAAGAATTAATATAGTATATTAAAAAAGAAATAACCGATATGTCAGCAATAGCACACGCAGATGATCATGCTCACGATGATCACGGACATCATAAAGAAACTTTTATTACCAAATATATCTTTAGTCAAGATCATAAAATGATCTCTAAACAATATTTGATTACCGGTTTAATTATGGGGATCATTGGTATCGCAATGTCGATACTATTTAGAATGCAATTGGCATGGCCAGATCATAAATTTACCATCTATGAAGTACTTTTAGGAAAGTTTGGAGAAGATGGTGTAATGGATCCAGGGATCTATTTAGCATTAGTAACGATTCATGGTACCATAATGGTATTCTTCGTACTTACAGCTGGATTAAGTGGTACTTTTAGTAACCTTTTAATTCCGTTGCAAATTGGAGCACGTGATATGGCTTCAGGATTTCTTAATATGGTGTCATATTGGCTATTTTTCTTAAGTAGTATAATCATGGTATTGTCTTTATTTGCTGAAGCTGGACCAGCATCTGCAGGTTGGACTATTTACCCTCCTTTATCTGCCTTGCCACAAGCAATTGGGGGATCTGGTACGGGTATGACCTTATGGTTAGTGTCTATGGCTATATTTATTGCATCTTCTTTATTAGGTTCATTAAATTATGTTGTAACGGTAATTAACTTAAGAACAAAAGGAATGTCAATGACGAGAATGCCTTTAACTGTTTGGGCGTTTTTTGTTACTGCTATTATCGGTATCGTATCATTCCCAGTATTATTGTCTGCTGCATTATTATTAATAATGGATAGGAGCTTTGGTACATCTTTCTACTTAAGTGATATTTATATACAAGGAGAAGTGTTACATAATCAAGGTGGATCACCTGTATTATTCGAACATTTATTCTGGTTCCTTGGACACCCAGAGGTATATATTGTATTATTACCAGCATTGGGTATAACATCAGAAATTATTGCTACAAATGCGCGTAAACCAATATTTGGTTATAGAGCGATGGTAGCTTCTATATTAGCTATAGCATTTTTGTCAACAATCGTATGGGGGCATCATATGTTTATTTCAGGAATGAATCCATTCCTTGGATCGGTATTTACCTTTACAACGTTATTGATTGCAATACCATCTGCTGTAAAATCCTTTAATTATATAACAACATTATGGAAAGGAAACCTGCAATTTAACCCTGCTATGTTATTCTCTATAGGATTGGTATCTACTTTTATAACTGGTGGACTTACTGGGATTATATTAGGAGATAGTACTTTAGATATTAATGTACACGATACATACTTTGTAGTAGCGCATTTCCACTTAGTAATGGGTATATCTGCACTTTACGGATTGTTTGCTGGGGTATATCATTGGTTCCCGAAGATGTATGGAAAAATGATGAACAAGAATCTTGGATATGTTCATTTTTGGGTAACTGCAATAGGTGCTTATGGAGTATTTTTCCCAATGCATTTTGTTGGTATGGCTGGTTTACCACGTCGTTACTATACAAATTCGAATTTCCCATATTTTGATGACCTAGCAGATACGAATAAATTAATTACGGTCTTTGCAATAATTACTGCAGCAGCTCAATTAGTATTCTTGTATAACTTTATAGTTTCTATTTTCTACGGAAAGAAGGCTGTACAGAACCCTTGGAAGTCTAATACATTAGAGTGGACTACGCCTGTAGAACATATGCATGGAAACTGGCCAGGTGAGATACCAAGTGTACATAGATGGCCTTATGATTATAGTAAGACCAATGAAAATGGTGAGTATGTGATCCCTGGACAAGATTATGTGTCACAAATTGTACCCTTACAAGAAGGAGAAGAAGAAATGCATCATTAGAAATATTGATATATTATAAAAGGGCCTTTTCATATTTATGAAAAGGCCCTTTTTTGTTGGTTATAAATAGTCTTAACATTGGTCGACATCAAATGGGGTTCTTTATTTAAGATTTAAGTGTATGAATGTCTGAAGTGAAAATTTATAACTTATAGTCTAATAATGTTTTAAATACGAAAAACCTTGTATAACTAGGCTATTAGGTATTATTATAAATGGATATAAGTCATATTTGTGTCTCCATTTTTGTGATTGGGTAGATGTCTTATTAATCCCTGTTAAAACGATTTTTATTGCTCTTAAAGAAGTTTTATTGAGTTGACCTTACGTGTTTATAGGTACTTAGAATCCTAGTATATATACCTAATTATTGATTTTTTGGTGAAGATTGACATATGTTTCTAAAATGTTTCAAAAAATATATAAGAAAAGAATTTTTGGAATGAAGGAAAATGGACTCCGAATTTATAGGTGTAATAGAAAACAAGAATATGGAATCTTTATGAGTAAGAACTACCAACCTATTTTTATATGATTTAAAAGGTTTAGTTTAATCTTTGTTGGAGCCTGTATAATTAGGTTGGTTTTCTTTTTTATTGATTTATTTTGTTTTAATGCTAAATCATAAGCTTGAACGGTGCAAGTCTTTATGTACCCTAATATTGAAGCGACTTATTGATTGTAATTTTGCCAATATTCAAGGAATATAGACTACATATTCCCGGAATGTTGGCAATGCTTTCTTTTTTCAGTGTGCGGCTTTTCTACTTTTGCGGCCTCAAAATTTATCACAATAGTTTTCTTTTCATTTCAAAAAATGAAAGGGGATCAATCATTTATTAAAACTTAATTTAATGTATTCAAAGAAATCAAATCGTAAAAAGTTACTAGGTAACTTTTTGAAAAAAGTAGGTATTATTATTACTGTGCTATGCTACACATTTGTGCATGCGCAAGAAAACAAATCTCAAATTGAATTTTATTATGGGTCAAATGGACAAAAGATTTACTTAACAAAAACTGACGAAAATAAAAGTCAAAAACAGAGTAGTCCTAGTGCTAATGAAGAACCTGTTCTTCCAAGTTACAAAACTTCAGGTGGCGCAACATTATATTCAACAAATAAGGTGATTTTTAAATTAAAGGAAGGAGTTTCTTTAGAAGAGTTAGCATCTGTACTTAACAATTATGCTGCTAAAAATGAAAAATTTCAAAATGGTTATTATATCGTAGAATTACCATCCGATGTAGTTTTTGAAGTTTCTAATGCATTATATGAAACTAATAAAGTGAAGTACGCCCATCCAGATATGCAAACCGAAATTGTACTTCATAATGTGACCGATCCTCTTTATGCAGCACAGTTTCAACTTCATAATACTGGTCAAGAAATAGACGGTTTTCAAGGAGTAGAAGATATTGATATTAATGCACCTGAAGCCTGGAACTATACCAAAGGAAGTGATTTAATTGTAGCCGTTATAGATGATGGAGTAGAGTCTCATCCAGATCTACAAGATAACAATGGAAATACAAGGGTGTTGCCAGGGTATAATGCTACTGGAGAAGGGAACGGACGCCCTAATAACAATGGAAACCACGGACAGTCTTGTGCGGGAATAATCGCAGCGTCACATAACAATAGAGATATTGCGGGAATAGCACCTAATGTGAAAATACTTCCTATCAATATTTTTACATCGGGTACGACTGCTTCTGATCTTGCTGCAGCATTTCATTTTGCAATTAATCAGGGAGCCGGTATCATTTCCAATTCGTGGGGATATCCAAGTTCAGAAATTGACTTTCCAGTGTTGACTGATGCAATTAATACTGCTAGCACAAAAGGTAGAAATGGTAAAGGAGCTTTAGTTGTATTTGCAGCGGGTAATGATGCTAGGGGAACAGTAGGTTACCCATCAAACTTAGAGAGCGTAATTTCTGTAGGTTCGGTAAATCATCAAGGTGGGAAATCTTTCTATTCTAACTACGGACCTAAATTAGATGTGGTAGCTCCATCAGGAGGAGATAGAGAAAAAACGGCCCAAGTTAGAACTTTAGATAGGTTCGGAGATTTTGGATATGATGCTGGGCCAACAACCAATGATTTTTCAGGAACTTCTGCAGCCTGCCCGGTGGTAAGTGGAGTTTTGGCACTGGCACTTTCTGAGCACCCTGATTTAACAGCCAAACAGCTTACAGATGCGTTATACGCTACAACCAAAGATTTAGGAGAAACAGGTAGAGATGATGAGTATGGACATGGATTGGTAAAAGCGGATGCATTACTTAATCACCTAGGTCAAAATACTCCTTCATGTAACGATGGTGTTCAAAATGGAGATGAAGAAGGTATAGATTGTGGTGGTGTTAATTGTGCACCTTGCCAAATTGCCACTTGTGTATTACCAACAGAAGTTAAAGTTGCTTACAATTATGAGAATACTTCGTCAGTTAACTTATACATTTTGGATGGTATTTCTGAGAGCTTTTCGGCAAGACTGAAAAAAGAAACAGATCTAACTTATGGAGCATCTATAGAATTTACTAATCGTGAATTAGGTTTAAACAATCTTGATAACTGTTCTACTTATACGGTACAAATATCACTTTCTTGTAATGAAGTGTACGAGTATACCTTCGAAACTGCAGGTTGTAATGTAGTATGTGGCGAAAATCTTGATGACACAAACTTCTATGGTAACAATGAATATGGACTTCCTAGTCGATACAATTTCTCAAAAAATGGATTTTTCTCATTCATTTTTGCATCACAATTAGATATTCCAGTTAGTGGAAAGTATTTAGCGTTTAAAGATCATATTTTATTAGAAGGTAGTAAACAAGCACTAGAAGCTATTTTTCAAACAAATATTTTAAGAATCAATACTCAAGGAGATTGTTCACTAACAGATGACCTGTTTAGTATAACATATTCGTTAGTAGAAAATACAAAACCTTTTGGCCCACAAGATGTCGTAGTAAACGAAAATGAGAATACAGTTAACGTAACCTTTACGATACTTGAAGCGTATACGGCTGAAGAAGCTCAAACATTTACTTATTTTACTCGTGATGGATCGGCAAAATCACCAGAAGATTATGAAAGAATTGCTGAAGGCCCAACATCAGTTACTTTTGCAAAAGGTGAGACAGAAAAAACAATAGCAATTCCTATTATTAAGGATGATGAAGAAGTAGAAGGTGATGAAGAATTTTATATCTCAATGATATACGGATATGATCCTGCATTTGGTTTTCCATATTTTATGGAGGGTAAAGTTACTATTATCGATAACGATACTCCATCTTTAGTGTATTGCGATATGAAAGGTAACGATAGCAGTGCTGATAATATTACCAATGTAAGCTTTGTAGGAATCAATAAAACCTCTTCTGATACTGCTGCTGGTTATCATGATTATACCGATAATGTTGCTAATGTTTCTACAGGAACTTCAGAAAACATGACGGTAACATTCCAAGGGTGGGGTACTGGTAATGACAATGAAGTATATGTTTGGATAGACTGGAATCAGGATGGTGACTTTGCTGATGCTGGTGAAAAGTTTGAAGGAACTGGTGCTGGTAAATCTCGTAATGTAGCTATAGCCGTTCCAAATACAGCTAATAATGGTACTACCAGAATGCGTGTGGTATTGGGGTATAATTCTAATGATGGTGCTAATGCTTGTACTAACATTAAGTATGGTGAAGTAGAAGATTATACAATTTCAGTTGGAGAAGGAGGAGTAGCTCCTACTTGTACAGATGGCATCCAAAATGGAGATGAAACCGGAGTTGATTGTGGTGGATCATCTTGCGCACCTTGCGTAGGAGATGGAACAGTTGTGTACGTAGATATGACAGATAAAACGGCCAATGCAAGTAGTACTTGGAATACCTTTAGAATAGAAGAAGGTGATGATCAAAGTTTTGGAGCTTGGTATTCTGGTAACACACTTAGATTGGTAACTTATGGAAAGGATATTGTTTGTGAGGGAACTACTAATCATATTTCTTTCTTAAACGAAGGAGTAGAAGTAGGTGCTAACAGTAATTTTGTGGCTGATGGACATAGCCATATTGTGAGTTCCTCTTCTTATACCAGCTGGAATGGAAAATCTGGGTATATCGGATTTACCTTTAAAATAAACAATGCTACACATTATGGTTGGTTCTATATAACCGTGGCAACAGATGGTTCTTCTTACACTATAGAAGATTACGCGTATAATACAACCGCAGGAGAAGGTTTGATTACAAAAAGACCAGCTACAGTAGTGGCAAACCCAGTGGGTGCACCGGAAGTAAATAATGTTATTGTATACCCTAATCCATTTACAGAATCGTTTACAATAGATGTTTCTCAAATGAAAGAAAAACATTTTACTGTGATAATATATAATGTATTAAGAGAAGAGATTTTTTCAAAAGAATATAGCGATGATATAAATAGTATTATGGTAGGAAACGAAGTAGTATTGCCAGGAGTTTACTTTGTAAAAGTAGTAACAGCAACTTACTCTGAAACATTACGGATTTTGAAACAATAAAAATAAGAATTGACATTCTAAAAAAGAGGCTACCTTTTAAGTAGCCTCTTTTTCTTTTTACTACTTTAGCAGTAATTATTAGGGATGGTATATATTGTGTTGTCTATTGACAAGCTGAAATCGTAATAAACAATGCCCTGGTATTTTATTTAAATAAGAGAAAAGAGGTAGTATAAATGAACGAAAATCTTAATCCATCAAACGAAAATTTTTCTAACGAAGACCTTGATATCGAAAGAGCATTAAGGCCTTTGGCTTTTGAAGATTTTGCTGGGCAAGATCAGGTTTTAGAGAACCTTCAGATTTTTGTGCAGGCGGCAAATTTACGTAGTGAGGCATTGGATCATACATTGTTTCATGGCCCTCCTGGATTAGGAAAAACTACTTTAGCACATATATTATCAAATGAATTAGGAGTGGGGATAAAGGTTACCTCGGGACCTGTACTTGATAAACCAGGAGATTTAGCTGGGTTGTTAACTAATTTAGATGATCGGGATGTTCTGTTTATTGATGAGATTCATCGATTAAGTCCAATTGTAGAAGAATATTTGTATTCGGCTATGGAAGATTATAAAATTGATATTATGATCGAAAGCGGACCTAATGCAAGAACTGTACAAATTAACCTAAACCCTTTTACGCTTGTAGGTGCAACTACAAGATCAGGGTTATTAACAGCGCCAATGCGTGCGCGTTTCGGAATACAATCTAGATTACAATACTATACTACAGAATTGTTGTCCACTATCGTACAACGTAGTGCACATATTCTTAATGTTCCTATATCTATGGAAGCTGCAATAGAAATTGCAGGAAGGAGTAGGGGAACACCTAGAATTGCAAATGCACTGTTACGTCGAGTACGTGACTTTGCTCAAATAAAAGGGAATGGTAAGATTGATATAGAAATCTCGAAATTTGCATTAAAAGCATTAAATGTTGATGCACATGGTTTAGATGAGATGGATAATAAAATCTTACTAACCATGATTGATAAGTTTAAAGGCGGTCCGGTTGGATTAACTACCATTGCTACTGCAGTAAGCGAAAGCCCAGAAACGATAGAAGAAGTGTATGAACCATTTTTAATTCAACAAGGGTTTATTATGCGTACACCAAGAGGTCGGGAGGTTACAGAAGCGGCATATAAACACTTGGGGAGAATCAAAGGAGGAATACAAGGAGGATTGTTTTAATAGTACATGAGATAATTAAAGGTAATGAGTAAAACGAATCTTCCAAAAGTATCTTTTTTTAAAGTTTATAAAAACGCAAAACGGATCTTAAAAAACCCGCTACCATTCCATAGAGAAAATTTTGAGAAGTTAGGAGATATTTTCGAAGTAAGGCTAGGGCTAACTTCAAGAGCTATTTTTGCAAGAGACCCAGGCTTGGCAAAGCATATACTTCAGAAACAACATAGAAAATACTATAAATCGGATCTTCAATCAAAAGAACTGGCTAAGTACGTTGGAGAAGGGCTTTTAACCGCTAATGGTGATAAATGGTTAAAGCAAAGACGTTTAATTCAACCCGCTTTTCATAAGAAAAAACTAGAAGCAATTGTTCAAACGATACGAGAAACAATAAAAGAAGAGCTTTCAAAGGTAAAGCCTAATAGAAGTATCGATATACATCCTTTTATGGGGGATTTGGCTTTTAATGTAGTAGGAAAATCTTTGTTTAGCTATACAGATACAAGTAATACCATAGAAAGGTTAAAACAAATCACAGATGCAGCTCAAAGGTCACTTATTAAGGAGATTAGGCAGCCATACAAACGATGGTGGTTTTATTTTACTGGACAGATTAGAAATACACTTAAGCAAACACAAGAAGCAAGAGATATCCTATATGAAATAATAGAAGAGAGAAGGCAATCGGGTAAAGAATATGATGACTTACTTGATATGTTATTAGAAGCAAAATATGATGATGGACAAGGAATGGATAATGAGCAATTGATAGATGAGATTTTAATCTTGTTTATTGCGGGTTATGAAACTACATCTAATGCATTGTCATTTACATTGATGCTATTGGCAAAACATCCTCAAATTCAGGAAAAAGTATATAATGAAGCGATAGCTTCGAATGGAAAAAATATTTCCTTTGTAGAGCAGGGCACAAAATATCCATATACAAAACAGTGTATTGAGGAATCAATGAGATTGTTTCCGCCAGCTTATTTTGCAGATAGAGTACCTATAGAAAATGATGAATACGATGGTTTTGTTTTTGAAAAGGGTGCTATGCTATTGGTTTCTTTATACGAAATACATAGACATAAGGATTTTTGGGAAAACCCCGACCAGTTTGATCCAGATAGATTTCATGTAGATAAGAAAAAAGATCATGTAAATTGTTATTTCCCTTTTGGTGCTGGCCCTAGAATGTGTATTGGTAACAGTTTTGCGATGTATGAAATGATATTCGCAATTAGTGAACTCGTTAAAAGATATCATATTGCCACTGATGTCAAAGAAATCGAAATAAATCCTCTTATTACTTTAAAGCCAGAGAATGCGATTCTTAGTTTTGAATTGAGATGATTTTTTTAGAGGAATTCTAATGAAAGAATCTTTTTTATTTAAAATCAGGAAGGTGTACTTTTGAAATTCATAGCAGAACTCATATTAATTGAACTCAAAGTCCAAACATACGCAACTTATAAAATCTGAAGCGAAACGCCTTGGCTTTTTGTCTTGTGGAATAAGTAAGGCAGGTTTTTTAGAAGAAGAAGCACCACGTTTAGAAAACTGGCTAAATCAAAATATGAATGGCCAAATGAGTTATATGCAAAACCATTTTGATAAACGTTTGGATCCGACCAAATTAGTCGAAGGATCTAAAAGTGTGATCTCTTTGTTGTTAAACTATTATCCCGAAGAGCAGCAAAAGGATTTAAATGCACCAAAAATATCTAAGTATGCATATGGCCAGGATTATCATCATATAATTAAAGGAAAACTGAGGCAGTTACAAGAATTCATTACAGAAAATATAGGAGAAGTAGATGGTCGGGCTTTTGTTGATTCGGCTCCGGTTTTGGATAAAGCATGGGCAGCAAAAAGCGGGTTAGGTTGGATTGGAAAAAATAGTAATTTGATTACTCAAAAGGTAGGGTCTTTTTATTTTATTGCAGAATTGATAATAGATCTTGATTTGAATTATGATACTCCGGTAACTGATCATTGCGGAACCTGTACTGCATGTATTGATGCTTGTCCAACACAGGCTATAGTAGATCCATATGTAGTAGACGGAAGTAAATGTATCTCATATTTTACGATAGAGTTAAAAGATGAGATTCCGAATGATTTTAAAGGCCAGTTTGATAATTGGATGTTTGGGTGTGATGTTTGTCAAGATGTATGCCCGTGGAATCGCTTCTCTAAACCACATAACGAACCTCTTTTTAATCCTAAACCAGAATTGTTGAGTATGTCAAAGAAAGATTGGCAAGAAATTACACAAGAAGTTTTTTCTAAAGTGTTTCAAAAATCAGCGGTAAAAAGAACAAAGTTTTCTGGTTTACAACGTAATATTAGGTTTTTGAAAAAGTGATTCTCTTTTTAGTTTAAAATAGTATATTTTAGTGACATTAAATTGATTGGTCATAAAAATGTCAAAACCCCTTCTGCTTTTTTTAATTCTTATTGTATTATCTCTTTTTTCGTGTGGTAAAAAAAACTCTAAAAGTGTTTTTTTAAATAAAATTGCTGAAATAGATCATTTACATTCTCTAGCAAAAAAAGCAGTAAATGATTCTACGTTGGTATATGTTAATGCCGCAAAACGGCTAATTGATAGTGATAAAAATTTACCGGATACGCTACTGTTAGAAAATTTTTTTAGAAAGGGGTATTTTTATAAACAAATAGACGTTACAGACTCTGCTCGATATTATTTTTATAAAACCATTGACTTAGTCAAAAAGCCAAATACTAGAAAAAGAAACCGTGCTTATTTTCGAAGCGCCTGGGAAATGGAGGAACAAATCAATAATATGGCAAATGCTTTTAGTATTGTTGAAAGGTTTATTGGTATTTCGGATAAGGAAGAAAATGTGGATGATTTGATATTTGCATATAATTACTTGAATAGAGCATATCTGGATTTAGGGAATTATGAAAAGTCATTAGAGTACAATGCCAAGATTTTAGAAATGGCTAAGCAAACTTCAAATGTGGATATGTACGTTATAACTGCTAATGCTAAAGCAGATGTTTATTATGCTTATCTAAACAAAAAAGAAGAAGCATTTAAATTATTAGATAGTCTAAGTACAATACAGTGTGGTAAAGAAGCTAAAAGACAATTGTATAGAACCTATGGGATTTTACATTTTTATGAAGAAGAATATCATAAAGCATTAAATTATTATGATAAAGTTTTAAAGCTTTCTAAGAAAACTAAAAGTAATTACAATTATAACTTGTTAGAATCTTATAATAATATTTCTGAAGCTTATATCGAGTTAAAAGATTATAAAACTGCAAGTAAATATTTAGATACTACCAAATCGATTATTGATTCTAATTCTTTTGAATCATATGTGACTGTATATAATGATTTGAGATTTTTGCTAAATTATAGAACGAAAACAGATGAAGGAAAAGTACTGGCTGAATACAAATCATTAGTTGAGGCCAATAGAAAACAACATCAGCAAAAAATCAATGAAAAACTATATGCTTTAGAATTAGCCAATGAAAAAGAGAAGATCGCTATAATTGCTAAAAATGAATCAGAACTTAACAATGTAAGGTTGTTAACTTTGTTAGTTTTTTCAGGGTTATTATTGTTGGTTGGTTATTTGTTGTATAGACAAAGGAGGTATGCATTTCAAAAGCAAGAATTACAAATGCAACAACGATTGTTAAGGTCTCAAATGAATCCACATTTTACCTTTAATACGTTGTCAGTGATTAAGAATCAAATTGAAGAAAATCAAGAAAGTGCAGGAGATTATTTACTAAGATTTTCTAGATTATTGCGATTAATTTTAGAAAACTCTTTACGTAATTATGTACAGATTGAAAATGAATTAGAATTACTTCGTAAATATATGGACCTTCAATTGTTACGTTTTCCAGATAAGTTTAGGTATACGATTAGGTTAGAGAATTTTGAAGAAGAAGATCTATTATTCATACCTCCTATGCTCATTCAACCTTTTGTGGAGAATAGCATCGAACATGGTTTTTTAGGAACACCTTATAAAGGACAAATAGATATAACCTTAAGAATGAAAAACAAATGGATCACTTGTATTATAGAGGATAACGGAGTTGGTCTGAGTAAATCTAAGAAAGGATATAAAAATTCAGTGTCGATGCAATTAATTTCAAAATTTACCTATAAAACTACAAAACAAAAGATCGTTATTGTAGATAAAAAGGATAAGGAATTAAGCAAGACTGGTGTATATGTAGAATTTTTAATTCCATATAAATTTTCAGAAAATGATTAAAGCAATAATAGTTGAGGATGAATCTTATATAAGAGATAAGATAAAAACTAATCTTTCAAAATACTTTGATAATGATATTGAAGTGGTGGGAGGAGTAGAAAGTGTAGATCAGGCAATCAGAGAAATAGAAGAAAAGAAACCAGATTTACTTTTTTTAGATATTCATTTAACAGACGGAACAAGTTTTGATTTGTTGACAAAAATAAAAGACAAAAGTTTTGATGTCATATTTGTTACAGCCTTTGATGAGCATGCTATAAAAGCTATTAAAGTTGGAGCTTTGGATTATATTTTAAAACCGATAGATGACATAGAGTTTAAAGAAGCTGTTGCCAGAGCTGTTGAAAACTCAAATAAGGGGAGACACATAGAAAAACTACTAGAAATATCTAATGAATATTTTCAAGGAGCGCAAAAAAAACGAGTTATTTTGAAAACCTTGGAAAGCGTTTATGCTATTTGCGAAGATGATATTTTATATTGTAAATCTGAAGGAAATTATACTACTTTTTATACTCAGCAATCGAAAAAGATAATGGTTTCTAAACCCTTAAAAAAAGCATTAGAATTACTTTCTGAGAACGTTTTTATTCGATGTCATCAATCTTATATCGTTAATAAAAAACATGTTTTAAGTTATAATAAACAAGGGGTTTTAATTGTTGATTCCGAAATCAAAATACCGGTTTCTAGTAGGCGTAAAGAGTATGTGATTGAAAAAATTTTTGGTTAACAAATATGAATTTATAAAGTGCAAATCTGAATTAAAAATGATCAGATTTGAAACTGTATTTTTCAGGTTTAATTATTTGTTATTTTTTGCATCAGGAAAAATTTAAATTTAAAATAATGAGAATTTTTATAGGGTGTTTGGGGATGCTATTATTAGTGATTTCTTGCGAGAATGGAGAGTCTATTGATTCTGATAGAATTGAGAGTATTAAGTATTTAAAAGCTGAAAAACATGCACTTGATATTCCTACTTCAGATTTTGAAAGTGAGAAAGAAGCATTTGAAAATCGAATGGAATGGATAGCGTATATGACAGCACAGCTGTTGTTGAAAAATAACGCTAGCAAACAACAATTTATAGATGCTATGAATAATAGTGTTCACACGAATGTAGTAAAGTTAGAGGAATTGCTTAGCTCAAGTGTGGATAATCAATCATTTATCAGTGATTTTGAAACGGAATTTAATTTTTATCAAGAAGAAGAGGTTTCAAGGTATGGGTGTAGTAGGCCATCAGGTCGTCCTACGCCACCAAACCCTCCGAGTGTAGCAGCAGCAGATTTTCAGCCAACTGATTTTGAACTTTATGTTTCTTCTCTGTTAAATGACGATTGTTTAGAGCTCTATATGCCCAATGGATACAATGATGGTATTGCTTCAGAGTCATTGGTGGTTATTAAATCTACAGCACATCCGTTAGATGATTATAATTCCAATTATGGATATGTACATGTTGGAGTGTGTAATATTCTAGAGGAGATAATAGATAAATTTTCTAATGGAAATATTATAGTAGTTAGACCTTATAGAAAATTTAATGTCTGTACCTATGAAGAATATGCTGATGTTAATTTTAGGAATTTTCTTAACTAAAGATTATATCTTTTAACAGAAAAAGCCTCTTGATTTATTTCAAGGGGCTTTTTTTTTACTTAATTGCGAATATGAAACTATTTATAGCGGTTATGAAATTGCCATTGTAGACTTTTTTGATTTGCCTGAAATTTAACCATGTAATAAAACAATATAGTGTTTTATAAAGGTTATAAAGTCATGAGAGAACAATTGCATACGATTCTTCAAAAACTAATTATTAAGAATAATATTCGCGTACTTAAAGAGGAATTAGAATTTCAGTTATCCAGCCATCCTTCTTATCCAAGTTTACATGCACTTACAGGTGTGTTGGATCATTTTAATATTCCAAATTTAGCATTGCGATTATCTGTAAATAAAGAAACATTTAAAAAACTACCTGCTTTTTTTATCGCCAATATGTCAATTGATAATGGTGACGATTTAGTTTTAGTTGAAAAGAAAAAAAGAAAAGTTAAGATAACCAATGGTGGTAGAAACAAGATAATTACAGAAGAAGATTTTTTATCGCAATGGAATGGGGTTATACTCGCCGTAGAAAAGGATGAAAATATTGAGAAAACTAAAACAAGATTTGATGTTTCTATTATTGCAAATTGGATTATGTTTTCAATTGGGGTGTTATGTATTGTGTACTTCTTGGTCACATGGTCAAATGTTTTAGTACAGACTCATTTTATTCTTAGTGCTATTGGGTTAATGTTAAGTGTATTTATTGCTAAGCATGAGTTGGGATTGCAATCTAATACAGCAAATCAGTTTTGTAATCTATCAGAAAATACAAGTTGTGACGTGGTATTAAACTCTAAGGGATCTACGATATTTAGTTTTTTAAAATTAAGTGATGTAAGTATAGTTGCATTTGCGACTTATTGTTTGTCTTGGTTGTTGTTTATGATCAAAGGCACAAGTGGGTTCGGGATATTATCGTTAACTACTTTGATTGGAATTCCTTTTGCTGCGTACTCATTATATAGTCAATATTTGATCATAAAAAAATGGTGCCCTTTGTGTTTAGGGATTGCCACGATCTTGATTTCTCAGTTCATAATAGTTATGTTATGGGAGGACTTTTCTAGTATAACCTCTTTTTTTAGATTAACGGAGATAGTGATCTTTATATTTAGTTTATTTATCACTGCAGCCGTTTGGATTATACTAAAATCATTAATTGAAAAGAAAGAATCTTTTCAAAAAATAGCCTTTACACATTATAAATTTAAACGCAAGTTTTTATTCTTTAAATCTCTTTATGAGGAAAGTGACTCGCTTGTAGAAATCAATTACTTTTCTCAAGAGCTGGTGTTTGGTAATAAAAATGCAGAGATAGAGCTTGTACTGGTCACAAATCCTTTATGTTTTTTCTGTAAAAAAGCACATCAAGATATCGAGTACTTATTAGATCAATCAAATAATAGTATAAAGGTTATCATAAGATTTAATGTTGATGTGTCTAATAAAGATTCACTACTATATAAGGTAGTTTCAGGGTTACTTTATATATATCATGAAAGAGGGGAAGGTTATGCTCTAAAAGCACTAAAAGAAGTGTATAAAGAGGGTGTTGATTTACAAAAGTGGGTAGACAGTCAAATCTATAAAAAAACAAGCTATTTTGATAATCTACTTATTGATCAATATGAATGGTGTAAAAAGAACGCAGTTAATTTTACGCCCGCTTTATACTTAAATAATAGGCTATTCCCAAGCGAATATGATAAATCCGATCTTATATACTTCATCGACGAGTTTATAGTATCTCAACATAAATTAAGTAATGTTTTGGTATCATAACTGATAAGTTTTTTAAGCATTGATATAAAAGCAGGGATTTTAAAAGTCATCATAATAATTAATCTTAATGAATAGAAATATGGAAAAATTAAAGAAGTTAGGCTATGTTTTACGTAAACAAGAGCAACAGTCCATTAACGGTGGTCAATCCAAATCTACTTGTGCAGACTATGCTAGATGTTTAACATTGTCAGATTGCATTAATAATGATCCAAACTGTAGTTATACATGTGACTTTGGGTCTTTTGGAAAGCCACAAAGTGCAGGAGTTTGTATTCCAGTTTAAAAACCTTATCACAGTAATCATTAGTAACATTTAATTAAAATTTGAATCATGAAAAAATTATTAAACCTCAAAAATGCTAAACGGTTGAATAAAAATCAATTACGGCAAATTAAAGGAAAAGGATTGGCACTGCTTAAAGGATGCTTAAATTCAGGAGCAACTTGTAGAGAAGGGTTACAATGTTGTAGTGTAGATGGTCTGTTTCGTTGTGTAGATCCAAATGGCCCACAAGGAACAAATTGCTTCGTAATAGAAGGATAAGGATCAGATCTGGAAAAAGTGGATGAACCGCAAATTTATTAATAAATCAATTTAAAAATTATAGTATGTTAGAAAACATTTTAAAAACAAACGGAGCAGAACAATTAAGTAAGCAAGAGCAACTAACTATTAGTGGGGGAACGAGTAAAAAACCAAAGCGTTGTCAGAGTCATCTTTGTCCTGATGGCTTTTGTTGTGGGTCAAATCCATATCTATGTGAGTTGGCTGAGGCTGATGGGTCAAATTGTAGATAGTTATCGCATAAGATCGAATGTTTTCAGAATAATAACAAATAAAAATTTATCAAATGAAAAACTTACTAGGCATGGAAGGAGCTCAGAAGTTGAGCAAGTTAGAGCAACAATCAATTAAAGGAGGAGAAAAATCATTTACAGCGAATGGAGCATTTTGCTGTGAATGGTGTCCAGATGGTTCTTGTAATAGTTGGGTGGATGATCATAATTCACCTTGTCCTTTTGTAGAGACATGTAATTAGTATATTACATAAAGAATTTAAAGTTGAGACCCGGGTTTTGCCCGGGCTTTCTGTTTTGGAAAATGAAATATGAGTGTAATAGGAATGAAAGTCAATTTATAGCCTAAAGTATTAACACAAGAAGTTTTTTCTAAAATGTTTCAAAAATCAGCGGTAAAAAGAACAAAGTTCTCTGGTTTGCTTAGAAATATAGACTTCTTGAAAGACTAAAAGGAGTGTTTTTAATTAAGGATTCCTTTATAAAATAATTAGTTTTGTTAAAATATGTATAGAATTTCTATTCGAATTTTTAGGAATCTGTAAAGATTAGGGGATGATATATACTGTATTCTTAAAGTTTTTGAAAGATAATACATTTTAAATTTCTACATCTCGCACATACTTGTACCTTTGTACTCTTATTTTTTACACATTTATCTTGACGTAATATGAGCATCGAAAGTAAAAGAAGAGAGGCGTTAGTATATCACGCAAAACCTACCCCAGGTAAAATTAAAGTTGTCCCTACAAAGAAATATGCAACCCAAAGAGATTTGTCATTAGCTTATTCTCCAGGTGTTGCAGAGCCTTGTTTAGAGATTGAAAAAAATAAAGCGGATGTATATAAGTATACGGCAAAAGGAAATCTTGTTGCTGTAATATCCAATGGAACTGCAGTTTTAGGTTTGGGAGATATAGGTCCCGAAGCGTCTAAGCCTGTTATGGAAGGAAAAGGGTTACTGTTTAAGATCTTTGCAGATATTGATGTGTTTGATATAGAAGTGGATACAAAAGATGTAGATGCTTTTATTGAAACGGTAAAGAATATCGCTCCTACATTTGGAGGGATAAACTTGGAGGATATTAAGGCTCCAGAAGCATTCGAGATAGAAAGACGCTTAAAGGAAGAGTTGGATATACCTGTGATGCATGATGATCAGCATGGTACAGCAATAATTTCGGCTGCTGCGTTATTAAATGCATTAGAGATTGCAGAGAAAAAAATAGAAGAAGTAAGAATTGTGGTAAGTGGCGCAGGTGCAGCCGCAGTATCTTGTACTCGATTGTATAAAGCTTTTGGAGCTCGGTCAGAGAACATTGTGATGACAGATAGTAAAGGGGTGATCCGAAAAGATCGAGATAACCTTACTAAGGAAAAAGCAGAGTTTGCTACAGCTCGTGATCTGGATACATTAGAAGATGCAATGAAAAATGCTGATGTGTTTATTGGATTATCAATGGCTAATTTAGTATCTCAAGATATGTTGGTCTCTATGGCAGAAAACCCTATCGTTTTTGCTATGGCTAACCCAGATCCCGAAATAAAGTATGACCTAGCTATAAAAGCTCGTAAAGATGTTATTATGGCTACAGGCCGAAGCGATCATCCTAATCAGGTAAATAATGTTTTAGGGTTTCCTTTTATCTTTAGAGGAGCATTAGATGTTAGAGCTACAGGTATTAATGAAGAGATGAAAATGGCGGCAGTAAAAGCATTAGCAGAGTTGGCAAAGGAGCCTGTGCCAGAACAAGTGAATATTGCTTATGGAGAAACTCGTCTTAATTTTGGTCGTGATTATATTATACCAAAGCCTTTTGATCCAAGATTGATTGCTAAAGTTCCTCCTGCAGTGGCTAAAGCAGCCATAGAAAGTGGTGTTGCTACAGAACCAATAACGAACTGGGAGAAGTATGAAGATGAGTTGTTAGAACGTATGGGGAATGATAATAAATTAGTGAGATTATTATTAGATAGAGCTAGAACGAATCCAAAAAGAGTAGTTTTTGCAGAAGCTGATCACCTTGATGTGCTTAAAGCTGCTCAAACAGTTACCGAAGAAGGGATTGGAATACCTATTTTATTAGGAAGAAAGGATGTGATTCTAGAATTAATGCAAGAGATCGATTTTGATCCTTCTGGTATAGAAATTATTGACCCGAAGGCAGATGAAGAAATTGACCGAAAAAATAGATACGGTAAAAAGTATTGGGAAACTCACAAGCGCAAAGGAATAACACTCTATGATGCAGAAAAATTAATGCGAGAGCGTAATTACTTTGCTGCAATGATGGTTAATGAAGGTGATGCTGATGCATTGCTTTCGGGGTATTCTAGAAGTTATGCTACGGTTGTTAAGCCGATGTTAGATCTTATTGGATTAGCAAAGGGAGCAGCTCGCGTTGCTACAATGAATGTTATGATGACAGATAAAGGGCCTTTGTTTATTAGTGATACTTCGATTAACATTGAACCTACATCAAAAGAGTTGGCAAAAATTGCCCAAATGACCGCCAGAACTGTAGAGATGTTTGGTATTAAGCCCGTTGTAGCAATGGTTTCGTATGCTAATTTTGGTTCATCAAAACATCCCGCAGCAAATAAAGTTAAAGATGCTGTTTCTTATTTGCATAGATATCATCCTAATCTAATAGTAGACGGAGGGTTGCAAATTAATTTTGCATTAAATAGAGAAAAAAGAAATGATAAATTCCCGTTTTCTAAGCTTAATGGGCAGAAAGTGAATACTTTGGTGTTTCCTAATTTGGATTCAGCAAATAGTAATTACAAGTTGTTAGGTGAAATTAATAACTCAGAGTCAATTGGTCCAATTATGATGGGAATGAATAAGCCTGTACATATATTACAATTAGGAGCAAGTGTTGAAGAAATAATAAACATGGCCGCAGTAGCTGTAATTGATGCTCAAGAAAAAGAGAAAAGAGAGTTGTATCATTTATCTCTAGCCCCTAAAGAAACGGTTTAGGAATTGTGAGTTAAAAACTCTAAAATAATATAGAAAGGGGCAATATTGCCCCTTTCTTGTTGTTGTATTTGTTTATTTTATAGTGAATTTAGTGGTTTCAATTCGTCCATTTTCTCCTTGTAATTGTATGATATAGATTCCTTTGGCGTAATTGCTTATATCAACTTGTTGTTCTTCTTTCGTGGTGTCGATTTCTGAACTGTATTGTATTTGTCCGACTGTGTTAATGATTGTCATGCCTCCGGTTTTTAAATTTTGAGGAAGTATAAGGTTAATATGATTTGTGGCAGGATTAGGATAAGCAGTGATTTTTTGAGTATTGTTAAATCCGTTTTCTTGTGTAGATTTAAATCTAGATTCAGGAAAAACAAATCGAGCATGAACACCATAATGATCAGAAATATCTGTAATTACTCTTCTCCAGATGTCATTCCAGTTTAAGCTTGGGTGGTTAAGCATAGTGTGTCTTGGAACAAATATGCGTTTGGTAGCCAAAACCGGTTCTTGATGCTCTTTTGAAAATAAAACATAGTCTAAAATTTCATCCTTTCCAGAGTTATTCCAGTAGTTATCATCGACATCATAAGTAGTTTGGTAATTACCTTCTAATTGAGGGTCTCTCGAATTTAAGGTTTTTAGCATTTGTACATATTCAGAAGATGATAAATTGCCGCTACTGTCATATCTGTTTACATTTAGGTCACCGGCATATATAACGGGATCAGTATGATTTCGTAATATTCCTTGTCGGTTCATTAAATTGTATATTTCTTTGAGATTTGATGTTCTTGTAGAAGAATAAGAACTGCCAGATTGCGTGTGTGAACCTATAACATGATATATTTTTCCTAATTTGTTAATTTTTGCATACATCGCTCCTTTATTTGCTTGATCATCACCGTTGGCTGCTAAGTTGTCAAATAGCTCTTGCTCGGATTTTTCAATAGTATATCGACTTGCGATAAATACTCCGCCATCTTGTTTAGAGTTGTTTGGGTTATCTACTACAGTGGTAAAATGGTTAAACCCCCTTTCTTTTAGAGCCTTTTTTAAAGATTCTCGATTAGAATTATCAAATGCTTCCGAAACAACCAGTACTTCGTATGGTGCTAACCAATCATCAACATATTGATTACGGGCATTTAAGATTTGAGCAATACCGGGCAGTTGCCAAATATTCCAAGCTGCAACATTAAGAATATTTGGGTTGCTGTAATCACTATTTTTAACAAACTGACTTTGGTTGGCATAATCTATAACATATACGATGTCATCATCTCCTCCTGTATATATAAAACGCATAGTAATTCTGTATTCTATCCCATCTGATAAAAAGAATGATCGTGTATGTGTATTTCGGTCAGTCCATAGGCCACTCCAAAAATTGTTTCTGGGAGAAGCTATATTGAAACCAGCTGAAATATCGCTATGATTCCATGTGCCGGTTAACTTTACTTTCATTTCAATTACCTCATTAGAATTAAAGTATGGTCGTAATTGATTTAGCATAATGTAGGTCTTGCCATTTTTAACACCCACATTTCGGTTGTAACTAGCTACTTTTTCATCTCTTTCATAGGCATAAATGTTATTAGCATGTTTGTTGTATTCATCGCCTTGACTCAGGCTTGGTCCAGAGTGTTGTGTGATTCCAAAACGAAAATGAGTGTCAGTGTTGTTTTGAACAGAGATGTGTGTTTCGGCAAATAGGATCTGTATATATCCAACCAAACAAAGAAGTAAGATGATTTGTTTTTTCATTTTTTTAGTTTTTGATATTAAGCTTTAGAATAATACCAGGATTAAAGAATGTGAAAAACCCTAAGAGCCGGTTTTTGGGGGTAGAAACAGGTTAAGTATATTTTTCTAAGTAATTCTTTAATTGGTTGTAAAAAAATACTGTTCAAATCTAAGGTTTGATTTTTGCATATTAGTTAACTTTTTGTAGGTGTTTGATTATCTTTGTGTTATGTTGGTGTTAGTGATGTTATCCATGAGTTATGCTATTTAACCTGTTTTTGAGCGTAGGTGATTCTAGTTTTGTTAATTGTTTTAGAGTTTTAGCAGTTGTTCATTTTTTTTTACCATATGTAAAAGGGATGTTGGCAATAAGATTTGTAAAGTGATATTATATGAATACAAAATATCTTTTCTTGAAATTACATAGAGGTTATTGGCGTGGTCTTTTATCGTATAGCAATTGATGTTTGTTGTTTTGAGTTGTATGAGATTTGTTAATTAATAAGGTATAAAGTAAAGTAGGTATTCTTAAAGCTGTTTTATTATTCCTTTTTATGTAGGATAATTTTCTTACTTTTGGATGCTTATATATAAAATTACTAATGATCACACATATCAAAGGGAGGCTTGTAGAAAAAAATCCAACCGATGTAGTTATAGATTGCGCAGGTGTAGGATATTTTTTACATATTTCGTTACATACTTTTTCTTTGATCCCTGATGGGGAAATGCTGCAGTTATATACTCATTTGCAGGTAAAAGAAGATTCTCATACTTTGTTTGGTTTTGTAGAAAAGTCGGAAAGAGAAATTTTTAGACTTTTAATTTCGGTATCAGGAATTGGTGCTAATATAGCACGAACTATGTTGTCATCGTTGCATCCTGATCAGATAAAAGAAGCGATTGCGTCTAATGACGTGGCTACTATACAATCAATAAAAGGAATCGGGGCAAAAACGGCTCAGCGAGTGATTTTAGACTTAAAAGATAAGATACTAAAAGTATATAATATAGATGAAGTTTCAGTAGTACAAAGCAATACTAATAAAAATGAAGCGTTATCTGCATTAGAAACACTAGGATTTAATAGAAAGATTGCTGAGAAAGTAGTCGATCGTGTTTTGAAAACTAACCCCAAGGAAACAGTAGAAAATATTATTAAACAGGCACTAAAAAATTTATAAAAACATTGGGTTCATCAAATTATTTACGCTTTAATTTTTTTAGAATAGTAGTTGGTTTGATAACACTTTATAGTGGGGTGTTATACGGTCAAGAAAATGAAACCGTTAGGGATTCTACCAGTACTACATTTTCAATGGGAGAAATTTCTTTACCAGATCCCAATAGTATTGTAGCCAAGTATGACTATGATCCAATTACGAATAGATATATTTATCGCCAAATGCTTGGTGATTTTAATGTAAGATATCCGCTATTTCTTACACCAGACGAATATGCAGCATTAGTAGCTGAAGAGCAAAGAAGAGCGTATTTTAAAGAAAAAATAGATGCTTTTAGTGGGAAAAAAGATGGTGCTGAAGAAAAAAGGAAAAATTTACTACCTATTTTTTATGTGAACTCTAATTTTTTTCAATCTGTTTTTGGGGGTAATGAAATAGAGATAATCCCCCAAGGTTCGGTAGAAATGGATTTAGGACTTTTGTATACCAAACAAGATAATCCAGCTTTTTCGCCTAGAAACCGAAGTAATTTCACATTTGATTTTGATCAAAGAATTAGTTTGAGTTTACTTGGTAAAATTGGAACAAGATTGCAGATAACTGCAAATTATGATACAGAATCTACCTTTGATTTTCAGAATCAATTCAAACTAGAGTATACTCCAACCGAAGATGATATCATTCAAAGCATAGAAGTAGGTAATGTAAGTATGCCATTGAATAGTTCATTGATTCAGGGGGCACAAAGTCTTTTTGGAGTAAAAGTAGGTTTGCAATTTGGTCGAACTACCATTACTGGAGTGTATTCAGAACAGCGTTCTGAAACAAAAACAGTAAATGTAGAAGGAGGAGGAACTATAGAGAATTTTGAATTGTTTGCATTGGATTATGATGAAAACAGGCACTTCTTTTTGTCTCATTATTTTAGAGATACCTATGATAAGTCGTTGGCCAATTATCCATTCATTAATAGTAATATTAAGATAACAAGAGTAGAAGTTTGGGTAACAAATAGAGCCACCAGTGCTCAAACACTTACAAATGCACGTAATATTGTTGCGCTTCAGGATGTTGGAGAAGGTCCAGGTGATGGAAATTCTGATATTCCAATTACTTTGTTTAATACAGCTAATACAAATGCATTGCCTGATAATGGTAACAATGATTTAGATCCAACAGCAATTGGTCAAGCAGGAAGTCCTGTAAGCGAAGCGATTCGACAAATATCAACAGTTCAGCAAGGGTTTACAGGTGCTATAGCAAACTTTAATGAAGGTTTTGATTATGCGGTTTTAGAAAATGCCAGAAAGTTAAATACTACAGAGTATACGCTGAATGATCAGTTGGGTTATATATCATTGAATCAAAGACTTAATAATGATGAGATTCTTGCCGTGTCATTTCAGTATACCAAAGACAATCAGGTGTATCAAGTTGGAGAATTCGCTAATGATGGGGTTGATGCAACGGTTAGTACTAGTGATCAAAATACAAATCCTGGTGGGACTACACCAGAAGTAGGTTCAAGTCAAAGTTTGATTGTTAAAATGCTTAAAAGCCCAATTGTTAATGTGACAAGGCCGATATGGGATTTAATGATGAAAAACATATATGGTACAGGTGCATTTAGGTTAGAGCAAAATGATTTCAGGTTGAATATAGTATATTCTAACCCTTCTCCTGTGAATTATATTACCGCAGCAAACGAGTCATCTCCTTTGCCAGATGATGTAGAGCAAACGACATTACTTAAGGTGTTTAATTTGGACAGGTTGAATCCTAATGGTGACCCAGTACAAGGTGGAGATGGTTTTTTTGATTATGTTCAAGGGCTTACCATTGACTCACAAAATGGTAGAATTATATTCACTTCGGTAGAACCATTTGGGCAATATCTTTTTAATAAATTAGATAATGGTACAATTCCAGCAACATATACCAATCCAGATTCTTATAACCCAAATCAAGATAAGTACGTATTTAGAGACCTGTATACAAAAACAAAAGTAGTTGCTGAGCAAACGTCTGCTAATAAAAATTTCTTTCAATTAAAAGGAAGATATAAATCTTCTGGTCAAGATGGAATTCCTTTAGGGGCCTTCAATGTCCCGCAGGGATCTGTTACGGTTACAGCAGGTGGTCGTGTATTGCAAGAAGGTGTCGATTATACCGTAAATTATCAGTTAGGTAGAGTAGTGATCTTGGACGAGGCATTAAAATCGTCAAATACTCCAATACAAGTTTCTACTGAAAATAATGCAGTTTTTGGTCAGCAAACAAAGCGTTTTACAGGATTAAATATTGAGCATAAGTTTAGTGATGATTTTATTATCGGAGGTACCTATTTGAACTTAAATGAAAGACCAATTACTCAGAAATCAAATTATGATTTTGAGCCTATTAATAATACAATTTTAGGTCTAAACGTTGCATACTCTACAGAGGTTCCTTTTTTAACTAGATTGGTTAATAAGTTACCTAATATTGACACAGATGTGCCTTCTAATGTTTCTGTTAGGGCAGAAGGAGCTTATCTTATTGCAGGTGCGCCAAAGGGAGCGGATTTTGAAGGTAAAGTAACTACATATATTGATGATTTTGAAGGAGCTCAAACGAGGATTGATGTGGGTTCTCCGCAATCATGGGAATTGTCAAGTGTGCCTTTAGGTTTTGGAGATGTTGATGGCGGTGACTTTAATGCAGGGATAGAATCTGGTTATAAAAGAGCAAAGTTATCTTGGTACTCTATTGATCCAATTTTTTATAGTAACAATAGACCGAGTGGAATCTCAGAGCAGGATTTAGCATCTAATGCAACTCGAAGAGTGTTTAATAATGAGGTGTTTCCGGTTACAGATATTGTTCAAGGGCAAACACTAGCATTGTTTACATTAGATTTGAATTATGACCCAACCACAAGAGGGCCATATAACTTTAATCCGGATTATGCACCAGGAAGTAGTGTAGCTCCTGATCCAAAACAAAATTTTGGTGGGATAACCAGACAACTTACAACGACTAATTTTGAGCAATCTAATGTTGAATTTATCGAGTTTTGGTTAATGGATCCGTTTGCTTATGATGATATTGATAATCCAGGAGGTACTCTTGTGTTTAATTTGGGGAATATCAGTGAAGATGTGCTTAAAGATGGTAGGAAACAGTATGAAAATGGACTTCCTACAGCAGGACAACAAGGTAACGTTGTTGGTACTGAGTATGCTACTGTTCCTGTAAATCAATCATTGATTTATGCTTTTGATTCTCAGGATCAAGATAGAGTGGCACAAGATGTTGGATTTGATGGTTTGGGTGATCAAGCAGAAAAGCAAAAAGCAGAATTTGCTGCGTTTTCATCACTTGATGATCCTTCTGCAGATAACTATACGTATTTTCTTCAAGCAACTGGAGGTGTTTTGGATCGATATGACGAGTATAACGGAACAGAAGGTAATTCACCTACAAGTTTGTCAAATGAAGATAGAGGTAGTACTACCTTTCCAACTGCAGAAGATGTAAATAGGGATAATACTATGAATACTATAAATAGTTATTATGAGTATAAGATTCCTGTTTTTAGAGGTATGGGTAAAGGTAATGATGGTGATACGGGGTATATTTCTGATACAAAAGAAATAACTACACAAGTGGGTGGCCAAGAAATTAGTACACGTTGGGTGCAGTTTAAAATTCCTATTTATGAGCCTGATGAAGCCATAAACGTAAGTGATTTTAGGTCTATTCGTTTTATGAGAATGTATCTTACAGAATTTTCTCAACCTACATTATTAAGGTTTGGAACTATAGATTTGGTGCGTGGGGATTATCGAAGATATGTCCAGCCAGGTGATTTAGTTAATAATCCTACAGATGGACTTAATGTATATGGAGATAGTGCAGCAATTATTACTTCAGTAAGTGAAGAGGAAACTAGTAATTATGTGACACCACCTGGTGTGGTAAGAGAACAGGTAAATAATAATAACAACATTATAAGAGAAGATGAAAGGTCGTTAGCGCTTACTGTAAATGATTTAAGGTCGCAAGATGCTAGAGGAGTGTATAAAAACTTTAATGTTGATATGCGTCAATATGAGAATCTCGAAATGTTTTTGCATGCAGAACCAATACCGGGAGGAACTTTGGCAAGTGGTGCTGTTACAGCCTTTATAAGAATGGGTAATGATTTTACCAATAACTTTTATCAAATAGAACTTCCTTTAGAAGCTTCTGATCTAGGAAGTACTTCGCAAGATGGTGTATGGCCTGTGAATAATAGATTAAGTCTACCGTTAGAGTTTCTTAGGAAAGTTAAATCAGAAGTGCTAGGAGATGAAAACCTTAGTGCAAACGAACTTAATTTCTTAGATGAGAGACCGAATAATCTAAAAATAGGAATCAAAGGTAATCCAAACTTTGGAGATATACGTGTGATGATGATCGGTGTTAAAAATGACAGTGGTAGCGATCAATCTGCAACAGTTTGGTTTAATGAAATGCGCCTTAGTGACTTGAAAAACAGAGGTGGTTGGGCTAGTGTGGCTAGCGTAGATGCTAATTTTGCTGATTTTGCTAATATTAGTGCTTCTGGTAGAATAACAACTATTGGATTTGGAGGGATAGAGCAGGGGCCTAATGAGAGAAGTCGAGAGGATGTAAAACAGTATGATGTAACTACAAATGTTAATTTGGGGCAGTTACTTCCTAAGAAATGGGGTATCCAATTACCATTTAACTATAGTCGTGGAGAAGAGTTGATTACTCCTCAGTTTGATCCAGAATATTTGGATTTAGAACTTCAAGATAGATTGGATAGTGAGACTGATCCTCAAAAGAAAAAGCAGATAGAAGAGCAGTCAACAAACTATACCAAAAGACAAAGTTTTAATGTGATTGGGCTGCGTAAAGAAAGAACAGGAGATAGCAAACCTATGCCGTATGACGTAGAAAATTTTACATTTTCTGGTACATATAATCAAACAGATCATCGTGATTTTGAAATTGAAGAATCCATTGATCAACAAGTTAAACTTGGAGGTACGTATGATTTTGGGTTTAGGCCAAAAGAAATAGAGCCTTTTAAAAAGGTTAAGTTTTTAGGGAAAAGTAAGTATTTTGATTTACTAAAAGATTTCAATTTTAATGTGCTTCCAACAAGTATTTCTGTAAGCTCTAATATTACAAGACAGTATAATAGGCAGGTGTTTAGGGATATTACCTTAGGGCCAAATGATATTAGATTGCCGGCACTTTATCAACGTAATTTTTTGTATGATTGGCAATATGGAGTTAATTATAATTTAACCAAGTCTCTTAACTTTACTTTCAATTCGGCTAATAAACGAATCGTCAAAAACTTTATTGATGAAAATAATAATGTTGATAATACTGTAGATATATGGACAGGGCTTTTTGAGGTTGGTGATCCTAACTCCCACAGTCAACAACTTCAGGTTAATTATGAGGTTCCTTTTAAAAAAATACCAGCTTTAAAGTTTTTAAGGACAACATATTCATATAGTGCCGATTTTCAATGGGTAAAAGGTAGTGAGGCTTTAAAATCTTTAGAAGGGATTCCTGATTTAGGACATACTGTACAAAATGCTAATGTGCATACGGTAAATGGTTCATTAGATATGAATACACTTTATAAGTATGTAGGTTTAAAGAAAAAGAAATCAGGAAGAAAAAAATCGAGGGATAATAGAAAAGAGAAAAAAGAAGGTGATGCTAAAGACGATAGAGAGTCGCCTCCAGAAAGAAACGAAAGATCAGATAGGTCAAGAGGAAGAAGTAAGTTAAGTGGAAGCGATAAGGCAATTAATACTTTGATTGGATTAGTAACTGCTGTTAAAAAGGTGAATGTAAACTACAATCAAAATAGTGGGATATTTCTTCCTGGTTATACAAGAACACCTGGTTTTGTGGGGACCTTAAAACCTACTATAGGTTTTACATTTGGTAGTCAATCAGATGTTAGGGATTTAGCAGCACGTAATGGTTGGCTTACTTTGTATAGAGAATTTAATCAACAGTATCAGGAGGTAGAAGGTAAACAATTAAATATTCAGGCTTCTGTAGATTTGTTAAGAGATCTGAAAATTGATATCAGTGCAAGTAGAAATTATTCTGAAACGTATACAGAAAACTATATTGCAGATCCAACAAATATAGAAGCTCCATATCAACATTTGTCTCCTAATACCTTTGGTAATTTTACTATTTCTACAATGTTGATAAAAACAGCATTTAAGAGTAGTGATGAATTTAGTTCTGAAGCATTTGATGATTTTAGAAAAAACAGAAAAATAATTGCTGAACGTTTGCGAGTTGAAAATGGTATAGCTACAAGTGATGAAGATGGCTTTCCAACAGGCTATGGTAAAACAAATCAAGCGGTCTTACTTCCAGCATTTTTATCGGCATATACAGGTACAAGTCCAGATAAAATACAGACTGGGGCATTTAGAGATGTTCCTCTGCCTAATTGGGATGTTAAGTATACTGGATTAATGAGGTTAAAATGGTTTAAGAAGCGTTTTAAGAGATTTTCTGTAGCGCATGGATATAGGGCGAACTATACGATTAATCAGTTTCAGACGAACTTACAATTTGGTAATAATGCGCAACCCGATACAGGGCAGGCTACAGGAGATGTAAATAGAACAGATAACTCTAGAAACCCGTTGTTGTTTTCTAACATCAATCTTACAGAACAATTTAGTCCACTAGTTAAATTGGATATGGAAATGAGTAATTCTGTTAAAATTTTGCTAGAATGGAAAAAAGATAGAGCGTTGTCATTAAGTTTTGATAATAATCTACTTACAGAAATCCAAGGTAATGAGTATATCGTTGGGTTGGGTTATAGGTTAAAAGACCTGACTTTTGTTTCACGAATTTCTGGAAGAAAAAAAGTGATAAAAAGTGATCTTAATTTTAGAGTAGATTTATCTTTACGTCAAAATGAAACATTGATTAGATATTTAGATATTGAGAATACACAGATAACTGCTGGTCAAGATATTTATGGATTAAAGTTTACTACGGATTATGCATTAAGTAAGAATTTGACGGCATTGCTTTTTTATGATCATACTTTCTCAAAGTATTCAATTTCTACAGCCTTTCCTCAAACAACAATTCGTGGTGGTTTTACACTGAGATATAATTTTGGAAACTAGTAAATAATATACGTGGTTTAGATTAGAAATTGTTAAATATTGTTTTTTTAATATTTTTTTGTCAGGTTTACTTAAAATTTAATAAAATAGATTTATTTTCGTCGTCAAAATAATAACAACAAATAAATTTTTTTCGAATGAACATTCCTTCAGATTTAAAATATACCAAAGATCACGAATGGATCAAGATTGATGGCGATGTTGCCACTATTGGTATTACTGATTTTGCACAAGGTGAATTAGGTGATATCGTGTATGTAGAAGTAGAAACAGTAGATGAAGAACTTGATAGAGAAGAGGTTTTTGGTACTGTAGAGGCTGTAAAAACAGTTTCAGATTTATTTTTGCCATTATCTGGTGAAATTATTGAGTTTAATGAAGCTCTAGAAAGCGAACCAGAATTGGTGAATAATAACCCTTATGAAGATGGTTGGATGGTAAAAGTGAAAATATCAGACGCATCTCAAATTGATGATTTATTATCAGCAGATGATTATAAAGAAATTATTGGGGCATAGGCCCCTTTTTTTTCTTGTAGTAATATCTACGGGAGCTATTGCATGGGCCTCTTTGGCTAAATTGGTTGTGCCTACGGGTATAAAAATACACGGAAGTGATAAACTAGCTCATTGTATTGTTTATTTTGTTTTAACGCTTGTTTGGTTTTGCTTTTTCTTTTTTTCAGAAAAGTTAAATAAGAATTTAAAACAAAGTCTTGCTATTGCTTCTGTGGTGGCTATACTTTATGGTATTTTGATGGAAGTGTTACAGGCTATGCTAACAACTTATCGTAGTTCTGATTGGTATGATATAGCTGCGAATACTACTGGTACAATTTTTGCAATAATGATTGTGATGCTTATAAAACGAAAAATTAATAAGGTGAAGCTAAATGTTCAGGTTTTCAGGTAAATAAAACCTATTTTGTGCCCTTTAGGCCACTTGGTAAAAGTTAAAAATGCATTTTTTTGTTTTACATTTTTATCTTTAGTTGGAAAATACAAAAGAAATTAGCTATTTTAGCAATCCTATAACGATTATAAAATATGGAATCAAAGAAAAATCCGAAAGCAGATTTAACTAAAAAAAGTATCTTATTCCTTCAATTAGGACTTGTTTTAGTTCTTTTTTTAACTTGGAGAGGTATTGAGTGGAAGACGTATGATAAAAGTAATATAGATATTGGTCAGGTAAACCTTGATGAATTAGAGGAAGAAGAAGTGCCGATTACTCAAAATTTAAATACACCACCTCCACCTCCACCACCTCCACCAGCACCAGAAGTTATTGATGTTGTAGAGGATGAAGAAGAAGTAGAAGAGACTATTATTGAATCTACAGAGTCTAATCAAGAAGAAGAGATTGTTGAGGTAGAGGAAGTAGATGATGTTGATGAAGAAGAAGAGGTTGCTGATGTTCCATTTGCTGTTATTGAAAATGTACCAGTATTCCCTGGTTGTGAAAAAGCAGGAAGTAATGCGGCAAAAAAGAAATGTATGAGTGATAAGGTTAAGAAATTTGTTAACCGTAAGTTTAATACAGAATTAGGAAGTGAATTAGGATTGTCTGGAGTTAATCGTATATATGTTAGATTTAAGATTGATAGAAAAGGACAGATAGTTGGTGTTCAGGCAAGAGGGCCACACCCAAGATTAGAAAAAGAAGCACAAAGAGTTATAGGGTTATTGCCTAAAATGACTCCGGGTAAACAAAGAGGAAAAGCAGTTGGTGTTTTGTACTCATTACCAATAGTATTCCAAGTTCAGGAATAATAATAGAAAAAATATTTTATATCAGAATCCCGTCACAATTATGTAGACGGGATTCTTTTTTTGGTATGCTTGTTGATTTAGAATTAATTGTAACGTTAAAACTAAATATTATGAGTAACAAGCATGACGCTAATGTACGAAAAAGTACATTAGTGAACTTTCAGATTGGACTTATAGCAAGTCTGTTATTTACGTATGTAATGTTTGAGGTCTATACAAGTTCTCAAGTTATTATTTCTGATCCACCCATTGAAGACCTGTATACGGTTACGGAGTATGATATGGGAGACTTTACTATTGAAAAGGTGCCAGAGAAACGATTAGAAAGTAAGCAGAAACCTCAAAAGATGGTAGATATTTCGGAAGCGAAAATCGTTGATGATGATACCAAAATGAAGAGTTTTGAAGATGAGTTTAAAAATTCACCTCCTATAGAAACTGGGGTTGTTAACCCTGATGAAATAGAATCTCTTGATATAGATGAAGATCCTGTCTCGGTTCCTTTTGCTGTAGTAGAGGATGTTCCTGTGTTTCCTGGTTGTGAGCATCTTGCTACGAATAAAGAAAAGGCAGCGTGTTTTTCTGAAAAAATCAGAAAAATTGTGGCAAGAAAGTTCAATACCGAATTAGGCGAGAGGTATGGTTTGTCTGGGTTGCAACGTATATACACAATGTTTGAGGTTTCTTCTACAGGTGTTATCCAAAATATTCAAATAAGGGCTGCTCATCCTGGGCTTGAAAAAGAAGCAAGGAGAGTTATAGGTCTTTTTCCAGAAGTGACACCTGGTAAGCAAAGAGGAAGATCAGTAACTGTTAAATATCAATTGCCAATTTCTTTTAAGATTTATGAGTAAATACAATGGCCTACTGTAGTGAACTGCAGTAGGCCATTTTCTTGTTATTTGGTTAATGCAAGGCTAGAGTAGATGGTTTCTCGAATTTTTTCCGAACTTATGTAGCCTTTACCGTATCCTTTCATATCATAAAAAGCGGTGATGTTTTCATTTTTTATAATCTCATCTTGAGATTTGCCTGAATCAATTTCTTCTGTGATTCGGTTAGTGATTTCTTTGAGCATTTTTAAAAATATTTCAAGATCTTTTTTAGAGGCTAATTTTCCATGACCAGGAATTATTTTGGTGTTATCGTTTATCAGAAGTAATGCTTTCTCAGAAGCTTTTATGTAGCCCTGTATGCTTCCTCCTGATTTTATGTCTATATAAGGATAGCGCCCATTGAAAAAAGTGTCTCCCATGTGCAGTACGTTTCCTTTGGTGAAATAAATAAGTGCATCTCCATCTGTGTGAGCATTATGAACATGAAATGCGTTTATGTTTTCGTTTTTGAAATAGAATTGCAAACCTTCATCAAATGTTATAACTGGTAATGATAAAATGGTTTTTTGTTTAGATTGCATTCTTGATCTTACATTCTTTTGTGCAAAAATTGTAGCGCCATTTTTAGTCATATTCTCATTTCCTCCAGTGTGATCTCCATGGTAATGGGTGTTGATTACCGTAGTGATGGGTTGGTTGCTTATTGATTTTAATTTGAGGATTATTTGTTCAGATAGTTTTGCGAATTGATCATCAATCATAAATAGCCCTTTTTCGCTTTTGAAAACTCCAATATTTCCGCCTTGGCCTTTGATCATGTAAATGTTTTTTGATATCGAATCTATTTTGATCTTCACTTTTTTGTCTTGGGCATAAGTGCTAAATAGTATTAAAAGTGTACATAAAATAAAGAAGTTTTTCATGATTGTGAGTTTTAAGTCTGTATTTAGTGTGTTTTGTCTCACATAAAGTACAAAAATTACAAAAGTTATTAGACTGGTTGTTAAATTGTTAAAAAATGAATAGACGTAAAAAACCTCTTATTTTTTACTCGTAGCTATTGTTACTTGTTAAAAGTTGAATTATAAATAGTTATAAGTTGTCTAAAATGCATTTAAGATATATCTTTGCACCACTTTTAAAAAAAGCGATATAGAAAACGTGCAAGATTTGAGTGTAGCCCAAATTGATACTATAAAAACATCTGTTGTTCAGGATTTTAAAGAAATTACAAAAATGCGATTGGCATTGAGTGTGGTTTTTTCTTCTGTGGCAGGGTATTTATTGGGAGTAGAAACAGTTTCTTGGAGTACACTTATACTTCTGGCTGTTGGTGGATATTTTATGGTTGGGGCGTCTAATGCTTATAATCAGATTATAGAAAGAGATTTGGATAAGTTGATGGATCGAACCAAAAATAGGCCGATACCATCTGGGAGAATGTCTGTTAATACAGCTTTTGTAATAGCAACACTCTTTACAATTGCTGGGATTGCTGTTTTGTATAGTATCAATCCTAAAACAGCAATGTTTGGGGCAATCTCCATTTTTATTTATGTGAGTCTGTATACGCCTTTGAAAACAAAAACACCATTATCAGTATTTGTTGGGGCAATACCAGGGGCAATTCCGTTTATGCTTGGTTGGGTCGCAGCCACAAATGATTTTGGAATAGAGCCGGGAACATTGTTTATGGTTCAGTTTTTTTGGCAATTCCCTCATTTTTGGGCAATAGGTTGGTTCTTGTTTGATGATTATAAAAAAGGAGGCTTTTTTATGCTTCCAACGGGTAAAAAGGATCAAGGGACAGCTGTGCAAATCATTGTTTATACGATATGGACTGTAATTACTTCTTTAATTCCTGTCTTTGGGGTTACTGGAAAATTATACCTTACACCGGTTTCAGGAGGAATTATTTTGGTATTAGGCCTGATATTGGGTAGATTCGCCATTCTTTTGTATAAAAAAAGAGATGCCAAAACGGCAAAACGGTTAATGCTTATGAGTGTTTTGTATATTACATTATTGCAAATCATTTATGTGCTTGATAAATTTATTAGAGTATGGATTTAACGCAAGGGACGACACAAGAGAAGGTAAATAGATCAAAAAAAACCATGATGTGGTTTGCTATGATTAGTATGGCAATGGTGTTTGCTGGATTAACAAGTGCGTATGTTGTGAGTAAGGCCAGAAAGGATTGGGCAGCCGATCTAGTTTTTCCGTCGGCTTTTATGTATAGTCTGTTTGTAATTATTGCGAGTAGTATTACATTTCATTTTGTAAAAAGTGCAATAGATAAAGAGAATAGAAAATTAGCGTCATTATTGTTGCTTTGTACAGTTTTATTAAGCGGCTTGTTCGTGTTTCTTCAATTCGAAGGTTTTAAAGATATGATTGAGCAGGGATATCACTTTACAGGGCCAACGTCAAATATTGTTACAACTTTTATGTTTATAATCGTAGTAACGCATTTAGCGCATATAATTGGCGGAGTTATAGTGCTTTTAGTTGTAATTTATAATCATTTTAAACAAAAGTATCAGAGAGGGCAAACCCTTGGTTTAGAACTAGGTGCTATGTATTGGCATTTTGTAGACTTTTTATGGGTTTATCTCTTTTTATTTTTATATTTCGTTAGATAATAAAATTGCTTACTTTTGTGGAAAATTTAACAATACCAAATTCTTTATATGGAAACAGCTGTTACTAAAACAGGAGCAGAAGATAAAACTTGGGGGGGTGGTAATAAGCCGCTCAAGGTAAGTTATGGTAAGATGATGATGTGGTTTTTTATCCTTTCGGATGCCCTTACATTTTCAGGTTTTCTTGCCGCATACGGTTTTTCAAGATTTAAATTTATTGATTCATGGCCTATTGCCGATGAAGTGTTTAATCACTTTCCCTTTTTACATGGTGTAGATGCGCCTATGTATTATGTGGCTTTAATGACATTTATCCTTATATTTTCTTCTGTAACTATGGTGTTGGCTGTTGATGCAGGGCATCAAATGAAGCAGAAAAAAGTAATATGGTATATGTTCTTAACCATTATTGGAGGTCTTATTTTTGTTGGATCTCAAGCATGGGAGTGGAAAAACTTTATTAAAGGAGAATATGGAGCAATAGAAACAAGAGGTGGGCAAATTTTACAATTTGTAGATGCTGATGGGCATAGAGTTGCCTTAAAAGATGTTGCTGTATTAGATTCGCATAAAGAAAGAGAGCAACATGAGCGTAAGAATGGATTGTGGTTTCAAAAAGAAGGAACACTACCAACTTATACTATTGGTGAAATAAAAACAGGATTTGAAAAAAGAAGTGATCTTTTAATTAGAACTCAAATTCTTAATGAAAAAGGAGAGAAGACAGTGCTTTCAAGAGAAGAGTCTTGGAGAAGACTGCAGGCCGATGCTATAGGAATAGTAGAGGGAGCTAATTTGCAACATAATGAATACGGGACACCGTTGTTTGCAAACTTTTTCTTCTTTATTACAGGGTTTCACGGATTTCACGTATTCTCTGGAGTAGTAATAAATATAATCATCTTTATTAATGTGATTCTTGGTACTTATGAGCGAAGAAAGAATTATGAGATGGTAGAGAAAGTTGGTTTATACTGGCACTTTGTAGATTTGGTATGGGTATTTGTATTTACATTCTTTTACCTGGTTTAATAAATAATATAGCATTTATATAAAATGGCACACGATACAGCACATCACGAATCGAATACAGCAAAAATATGGAAGGTGTTTATTCTTCTATCTGTAATTACAATAGTTGAAGTAATTTTAGGTATTATTAAGCCTGCATTTTTAATTGAAACTACTGTAATTAGTATGAAATTACTAAACTGGATATTTATTATTCTTACAGTTTGGAAAGCATATTATATTACTTGGGCATTTATGCATATGGAAGGTGAAACTAAAGGATTGAGAAGATCTGTGGTTTGGACAGGAATCTTTTTGATATGTTATTTAATATTTATTCTTCTTACTGAAGGAGATTATGTATATGAAGTGTTCAAAGCTGGGCATAAAAGTTGGGATTTTTAATTCTAAATCTTATAGTTAAAAGCATTGTAAAAAGACGGTTTTCTAAACCGTCTTTTTTATTTTTGCATCCAATTCTTTTATGTTGTATTTAGATTATATAGTTTTTTAAATATAACTTTAGTAATAGTGCTATGAAAAAATTCGTTGTTTTAGGTGTTTTGTTTGTTCTTCCTCTTGTTGCTTATTTGTTTTTTGCATCGGGAGTACATAATTTTGCTAAACTTCCAGTGTTGAATGAGGCTGTAGGTAACTTAGAAAGCTTTGAGAGCCTTAGAGATGAAGATGTGGTTTTTAAAGGAAAAATTACTATTCTAGGGTTTTTGGGTAATGGTATTATTGATAAGCAGGGGAATGCTTTTAATCTTAACCAGAAAATATATAAGAAAAATCGGGGTTTTAAGGATTTTCAATTTGTAATGGTGTTACCTTTTGGGAGCGAAAATGCTGCAAAGACACTTTTGAGTGAATTAGATAATATAACGGATGTATCAGAGTGGAAATTCGTTTTCGGAACCCCTGAGCGTATAAAAAACTTGTTTAAAAGCCTAAATACTCCTCATAAGCTAGATGCTAATCTTGCTTCTAATTTTGTTTTTATTATTGATAAGAATAATAGTCTAAGAGGTAGAGATGGGAAAATAGGAAAAGAGAAAGATGTTGTGTTTGGTTATGACGCAAGTTCTGTAGCTGACTTAACAAATACTATGGACGATGATGTAAAAGTGGTTTTGGCAGAGTATCGTTTAGCGTTAAAGAAATATAAAGCAGATCGTAAAGAGAAATAAATTCAACTATGAAAAAGTATTCATATGTAGGGATATCATTTATTATACTTGTTTTTGGTATAATTGTTATTCCAAAAATTGTTAATAGAGTTAGTGATACTTCTATTGTTAAGAATAATAGAATGAGCGCTGATAACCCTGTTACGAATGAGAAGCTTTCTTATATTAAAATTAATGGAAAGCCTCGCAAGGTCCCAGAATTTGCGTTTTTAGATCAGGATAGTATGCTTATAACAAATCATGATTATAAAGGTAAAGTATATGTAGCAGAGTTTTTCTTTACAAGTTGTCCCACGATCTGTCCTAAAATGACCAAAAATTTGGTGTATCTACAGAATCAACTCAAAGATTATGGTGATTTTGGTGTGGCTTCATTTACAATAAACCCTAGATTTGATACTCCAAGAAGGTTGAAAACTTATGCTGATAATTATAAAATAGTTAACCAAGATTGGCATTTGCTTACAGGAGATAGGGAAGATTTATATGAGTTGGCTAATTCTGGGTTTAATATTTATGCAGCTGAAAACCCAAATGTTCCTGGTGGATTTGAGCATAATGGATATTTTGCTTTAATCGATCAAGATGGTTATATAAGATCTAGATATGATGCTTCAGGTAATCCTATAATTTATTATAGGGGTACAATTGGGATAGAAGAGAAAATTGATGATAATGGCGAAGAGGAACAGGTTAGCATATTATTAGAGGATATTAAAAAGTTGATACAGAAAAATAAAGATGAATAGTCCAGCGCAAACAGAAAAGAAGTATAAAGTATGGATAATAGTATTGTCAATTGTTATTCCATTGGCGGTTGCTGCGTTATTTGGAATTAACTTAAGAAAACTAGGTTATGATGTACAACCTTTAAGTTTTTTGCCTCCAATATATGCTACAATAAATGGTTTGACTACAGTATTGCTTATTATGGCGTTATGGGCTGTGAAAAATAAAAAGATAGTCTTGCATGAAAGGTTAATGAAAACGGCAATCAGTTGTTCTGTTTTGTTTTTATTAATGTATATAGCTTATCATATGACTAGTGATTCGACTAAATTTGGAGGAGTAGGAGTGGTAAGATATATCTATTATTTTATTTTGATTACTCATATAGTTTTATCTATAGTGGTTATTCCTTTTGTATTGATTACTTATGTTAGGGCATTAACGAAACAATTTGATGCGCATAAGAGAATTGCAAGAATAACATTTCCTATTTGGTTATATGTTGCAATCACTGGAGTTGTTGTGTACTTGATGATATCACCATATTACAAATGATCTAAAAATGTTTAATTAAATTTAAAAGGGTTTAAATATTAAGAATGAAAAAAAAGACACTTCTTATTTTAATAATACTATTTATTGCCAGTATTCCGGTAGAAGCCCAATGTGCGATGTGTCGGGCGGTATTAGAAAGTGAAGAAGGTCAAAAGACCGCCAAGGGTATTAATAATGGTATAGTCTATTTAATGATAATTCCATATGTATTGATAGGAGTTGTAGGATATTTAATTTATAGAAACAAAAGAAAACCAAACACAATAAAAAAGCCCTGATTTCAGGGCTTTTGTTTTTTTAACATTTTCCTAACAAATCGAGCTGTAACAAAAACATAAAGTAAATAGTCTAATGTGTCAGATACTACTACAGTGTTGAAATTATCCCTAAAAAAAGGGAGTTGTAAGTAGATCTCTTTTGCTTAGGTTTGTTAAATGCCTTATACATCTTAAATTGATAGTATGATTGAAATAAAAGAGTTGCATAAATCGTATCAAATGGGGAGTAACTCTCTTCATGTATTAAAGGGAATAGATTTTAGTGTTAAAGATGGCGAGTTGGTCGCTATTATGGGGTCTTCGGGATCTGGTAAATCTACATTGCTTAATATTTTGGGTATGTTAGATGAGGCAGATAAGGGAGAGTATTTTTTAGATGGTGTACATATAAAAGATTTAAACGAAACTAAAGCAGCGCAATATCGAAATAAGTTTTTGGGCTTTATTTTTCAATCATTTAACTTGATTAATTACAAAAATGCAATAGAAAACGTTGCTTTGCCTCTATATTACCAAAGGAAAAATAGAAAAGAAAGAGTTGAAAAAGCTAAAAGTTATCTAGAAAAAGTTGGGTTAGGGCAATGGGCAACACACCTACCAAGTGAACTTTCAGGTGGACAGAAGCAAAGAGTAGCTATCGCACGTGCATTGGCTGCAGACCCTAAGGTATTGCTTGCAGATGAGCCTACTGGAGCTTTGGATAGTAAAACTTCATATGAAGTTATGGATATCATTCAGAGTATTAATGATGAAGGTAAAACAATATTAGTGGTAACCCATGAAGAGGATATTGCAAATATGTGTAAACGTATTGTACGCCTTAAGGATGGTGTTATTGTCGAAGATATAGAGGTAGAACAAGTAAGAGCTTCACAATATGTTTGATAGAGATAGATGGAGAGAAATATTTGAAGCCATTAGCAAAAATAAACTAAGGACATTTCTTTCTGGGTTTACTGTTGCTTTAGGAATCTTAATATTTACGGTGTTATTAGGATTAGGTAACGGTTTGCTTAATAGTTTTTTAAGCAGTTTTGTAGATGATGCGCAAAACATCATATTTATTCAAAGTGGAACAACTTCAAAGGCATATAAAGGTTTTCAAGAGAATAGAATAATACAGTTTGAAAATGAAGATTTAGAATTCGTAAAAGATAATAACAAAGGTAAAGTAGAATACATAACGCCTAGAATTTATCTTAATCTTAACGCCAAATATCGAGAAGAGTCTGGTAATTATACTATTCGAGCCGTTAATCCTGATCATCAATACCTAGAGAAGACAATTATGATGAATGGTAGGTATATTAATGAAGAAGATGTTAAGGAACGAACAAAAAATGTGGTCATTGGTAGGTTAGTAGAAAAGGACCTTTTTAAGCGTAAAAAGGCCATTGGTAAGATGCTCGATATAAATGGTATTAATTTTAAAATAATTGGAGTTTTTCAGGATAGTGGGGGAGATAATGAAGAACGTATGATATATATGCCATATAAAACAGTGCAGTTGTTGTATGGTAATAATAAGAATATTGATGCAATTAATTTGTCGTATAACATGTCGATGAATACAGAACAAGCTATTACTTTTTCTAAAAAACTGGAAGATGATCTTAAAAAGAAACTAAAGGTTGCGCCGAATGATCAAAGTGCAATACGAGTTAGAAGTTTTGCTGAGGATATCAAAGAAACTATGGTCATTTTAGGAGGGATTTATGCAATTATTTTTATTGTTGGTATAGGAACTCTAATTTCTGGGGTTGTTGGAATAGGTAATATTATGACCTTTAGTGTAAAGGAAAGAACCAAGGAATTAGGAATTAGAAAAGCACTTGGCGCTTCTCCTAGGTCAATAATAGGAATGGTTTTGCAGGAATCTGTTTTGATTACATCAGTGGCTGGTTATATTGGTTTAGTATTAGGAATTGTAGCTTTAAAATTGATTGGGAATAACCTTGAAGACTATTTTATTGTAAATCCTCAGGTAGAAACCGGAATTATATTTGGAGCAACAATGGTACTTATATTTTTTGGACTTCTGGCTGGGTATATACCAGCTAGAAGAGCTGCAAGAATAAAACCAATAGTTGCATTAAGGGATGAGTAATGAGTAGACTATTAAGTAAATATAGAATAGGAATTGCTGATTACTTTTATGTTAATTCAAAGAATTTTGCTAATAATTTTATCTTAAATGATTAAGGTATTTATACGTATGAACTAATGAGATATATATTTGAAAGAGATACTTGGCAAGAAATATACGGGGCTATTCGTAAAAATAAAATGAGAACTATTATTACTGTGGTTGGAGTTACATGGGGTGTGTTTTTATTTGTTTTTCTTTTAGGAATGGCTAAAGGTTTGGATAATAGTTTTAAGAGTCAGTTTAATGATTTTGCAACCAATTCAATGTTTTTGTGGGGGCAGCAGACCAGTATACCTAATAATGGTTTTAAAAGAGGAAGAGGAATACAACTTACCCTAGATGATGTCGAGTCGTTAAAGTCTCAGGTTAGTGATATAGAATATGTGGTACCTCGTAATGTTACAGGAAGATGGGGGACTCCTCCAGGACAGTTTGTTAGAGGTTCTAAATCAGGCGCATTTAGTGTTTTTGGAGATTACCCTAGTGTTGATAAAGTATCCAAGAAAAAGATTTTTGAAGGAGGTCGGTTTATTAACGAAGAAGATATTAAGTATGAACGAAAAGTTTGTGTCATAGGAGAAGATATATATAAACAATTTTATGACCAAGGGGAGAAAGCTGTTGGAGATTTTGTAAAGATTAATGGTATTTATTTTAAAGTCATAGGGGTGTATAAGGCTTCACGAACTGGCGCTGAAGGTGATGACTCAATTTTTTTACCTTTTACTACTTTTCAAACCATTTTCAATCAAGGTAGAAATATCTCATGGATGGTAATTACAGCTAAGCCAGATAAGAATATTGTAAAGACAGAAGCTATAATTAAGAAAACATTAAAAAGATTGCATAATGTTCATCCCGATGATGAACAAGCATTTGGTAGTTTTAATTTAGGAGAGCAAGTAGCTAAGGTAAATGGTTTCTTAACAGGTATGAAATTGATTACTTATATAGTGGGAATTGCTACATTAATAGCAGGAGTCATTGCTATAGGAAATGTGTTGTTGATTACAGTAAAAGAGCGTACACGTGAGATTGGTGTTAGAAGAGCGCTAGGAGCAACTCCTTCCGAAGTACGAGGGCAAATTATGTTAGAGTCTATTATGCTTACATTCATTGCAGGGTTAATAGGGTTTATTTTTGGAACATTATTACTTTGGGGTATTAATATGTTGGTGAAATCAAATGAAGATGCACCAATAGTAAATCCAACAGTGGATTTATTAGCAGTAGCAGGGGCGTTAGCTTCTATTGTGGTGTTAGGTACTTTAATTGGTTTGATACCGGCACAAAAAGCTGTTAGTGTAAAACCTATAGAAGCATTACGAGAAGAATAAAAATAAAGTAACAATCAGAATAATTTAATCAATTAAAATGAAAAAGTTTTTTAAAATTCTATTATTAGTATTTTTAATAGCAGCACTTGGCTTTTCAGGTAAATATATTATAGATTCTAATAGTAAATCACCAATAGTGTTTACCACAGAAAAAGCGTTTAAAACCTCAATCGAAGAAAAAACTGTAGCAACAGGAAAAGTTATTCCAGAAGATGAAGTAGCAATCAAACCTCAGATTTCTGGTATAATAGAAAAAATATATGTCGAAGAGGGAGTTCCTGTGAAAACTGGAGACCTGATAGCCAAAATTAAAGTGGTTCCAAACGAGCAGTCATTAAATAGTGCACGAGGAAGGGTTAGAAATGCTCAGATAGTGCTTAATAATTCTAAAATAGAGTTTGATAGAAATAAAGCACTATTTGATAAAGGTGTAATATCTAGTAGAGACTTTAATACTATTGAATTACAATATAATCAGGCTAAACAAGACTTATCTAATAGCCAAAGTGATCTGCAAATTATACGCAAAGGATCTGCAGGAGGGTCATCAACTGCAAATACAAATATAAGAGCTACTGTGTCAGGAACTATTTTAGAAATTCCTGTCAAAGAAGGTGATCAAGTTATTGAGAGTAATAATTTTAATGAAGGAACTACTATTGCTAAAATAGCTGACCTTAATAAAATGATTTTTGAAGGAAAAGTAGACGAAGCCGAAGTTAACAAGCTTAAAATTGATATGCCACTTAAAGTAAGCTTAGGTGCAATTAGGGATAAAGAATTTGATGCTAAGTTAAAATTTATAGCGCCAAAAGGGAATGAAGAACAAGGAGCAGTTCAGTTTAAAATTGAAGGAGAGGTCTTCTTAGATAAATCTCATTTTATTAGAGCGGGATATAGTGCAAATGCATCAATAGTTCTTGATACAAAGAATGATGTTTTAGCTATTAAAGAGGCTTTATTACAGTTTGACAAGGAGACAGAAGGTCCTTATGTAGAAATCAAAGTAGGAGAGCAAGAGTTCGAAAGAAAGGACGTTGAGATCGGTTTATCAGATGGGATTAATGTTGAGATTTTATCAGGCGTAACTGAGGATGATGAAATTAAAGTTTGGAATAAAACTGAGCCTGTAAAGATAGAAGATAAAGGAGATGAAGACGAGGAATAAATCGTTAACAAATTGTAAGAATAAAATCATATATACATAGATAAAGAGTAGTATGAAATTAATAATAAAAGAAGAAAATCAACCTTCTTTAAAAAAAAGGGCTTTAAATTTAGAATTTATGAAAATTGGAACAGTAATAGTTATTGCTTTGTTTTTTGGGGTGTCTTTTCAGTCCAATGCCCAAGAAAAAAAATGGACTTTAAAAGAATGTGTTGAGCACGCATTAGAAAATAATATCTCGATTAAGCAATCCGAACTTGATATTGAAACATCAGATATAGATAAGAGTGATGCTATAGGATCACTTTTACCAACTTTAAATAGTTCTACTACAGCTTCTTCTAGTACAGGGGCGAATGTTAATCCAGTAACAAATGCTTTTGAAACTCAAACTTTTACTTCATTAACAACTGGAGTAAGTGCTGGAGTAAATTTATTTAATGGGTTGAGAAACTTTAGAAGGTTAGAAAGAGCAAAGCTTAATAGGGTATTGAATCAGTATAATCTTGGTAAAACAAAAGATGATATTGCGTTAGCAATAGCTAATGGATATTTACAAGTATTGTTAAATAAAGAATCTTTGAAAGTTGTAGAAAAACAACATGAAATAACACTAAAACAATTAGAAAGAACCAAAGAACTTGTTGATGCAGGTGTATTGCCACAAGGAGATTTGTTAGAAATTGAAGCTACTTCTGCTGATGAGTTAACTAGAATTGTGCAGGCAGAAAACACTGTGCAAATTGCCTTGATCTCGCTAGCTCAAAGATTATTAATTAAAAATTATGAAACTTTTGATATTGCTGATCAAGAATATTTGGTTCCTACGGCCGATATACTGGATAAACCTATTAACCAAGTAATAGCCCGAGCAAGAGAATCAAGATATGAGGTTCAAATTGCTGAGCAGAATAAATTATTGGCAGAGAAAGATGTTCAGTTATCAAAAGGGAAGTATTATCCAACACTTGATGGTTTTTTTAACTATAACACAAGATGGGCGGATAATGATGGTTTTGATAGAGGGTTTGAGCAACAGCTTTATGAAAACGATGGATTTTCTTATGGGGTACAGTTAAATATTCCTGTGTTTAATGGGTTTTCTACAAGAAATGAAGTAAAGAGAAATAAAATAAATGTTAAGCGTAGAGAGTTTCAATTAGAACAAGCCGAATTGGACTTAGATAGTAACGTATATCAAGCATATCTTGATGCAAAAGGAGCTGCAGAGGCTTATGAAGCTGCATTGGTTTCGGTAAAAGCGCAGGAAAGAGCATATGAGTATGCAAAAAATAGATATGATGTTGGTTTAACCAATGCTTTTGATTTTAGTCAATCCAAATTTAGATTAGAAGATGCTCAAAGTAAAGAGGTTCGAAATAAATTTGATTATATATTTAAGCTAAAAGTATTAGAGTTGTATTTCGGAATTAAGATCTCAGATATAAAACTATAAAAAGAGTCGTCTTTGGAGTTGTAAGCCACATTTTAAATGTTTAAAACCCTATTTAGACATATAAGATAATACTTTGAATTAGATTATATTTGCCAAAAATTTTATTCTATGGCATATGTTCTTTGCATCGAAACATCGACTACAAATTGTTCTGTAGCTTTGGTTAAGGATAAAGAAGTGATTTCTATAAAAGAAGATTATGAGGCGGGCTATTCTCATGCAGAACGATTGCATAATTTTATTAATGAAACAGTAAAATCTGGGGGTATTTCTTTTAAAGACCTCGATGCAATAGCTGTAAGTAAAGGCCCTGGTTCGTATACAGGGTTAAGAATCGGTGTTTCTGCGGCAAAAGGATTGTGCTATGCATTAGAGATACCATTGATTTCTATATCTACTTTGCAAGTATTAGGATCACAGGTATTAGAGAAAGATGATGTTTATATTGTACCAATGCTAGATGCTCGTAGAATGGAGGTTTATTCTGCTGTTTTTTCGAACTCTCATGAACAAATAAGAGAAACGAAAGCCGAAATTCTTTTAGAAGATTCTTTTAAGTCGTATTTGGATGAAAAAAAGGTTTGTTTTATAGGTAATGGAGTAGAAAAATTTTCTGCCATATGTAACTCTAAAGAAAACGCTGTTTTTATCAAGAATAAATTACCTTCAGCTAGGGAAATGGCAATACTAAGCTATACTAAATTTTTAAGAAAAGAGTTTGAAGATGTGGGTTATTTTGAACCGTATTATTTGAAAGACTTTGTGTCAAATAATACGATTACAAAAAATCCATAATTTATATCCTTTTTTATCTTAAAATAAAGCGTTAAGTAACCACTGTTATTGATTTTTTGGTTCAATAACACAGTATGAAAAGTGGGGTAATTTTTTACAGTAGTTTAATTTCTGCTATTACCAATAAGACTTGTTGGTACAGAGTCAGAGCTCTTAAGTGCGTTATATCTTGCGATAAATCGAATTAAATCTTCTTCTTTACCAAGACGAATTTTTGCTTTTTTAATGTATTGTTTTAGCTCGTCTTCTTTGTCACTAAAAGTAGCTAACATACTCCTTTTGTTTTTAGGGAGTTTCACGATTACTCCAGATTCCTCAAGGTAATAAGTAGTTAACACAGTGATTCTTCCTTTTACTTTTTCGGTTGTTAAAGTACTTTCTTGTGGTTCCTGAAACCTTAAAGCATGCTTTTTGTAAATTCTGTATCTGTCTGTTAATTCTACTAATACAAAATATCCAGAATTGTTAACTCCTAATTCATTTTTGAAATTACAATAATAGAAATAATCATTATCAATTCTTGTGTGAACCGTAGGATCTTTAGTGATTTCTACAATTCCAGATTTTGATTCAAATTCAATAGCATCATTAAGTATATTATATCTTAATTTAGCATCAAAAGTTCCTGATTTTTCATGAATAACACTAGCATCTTGAAAATTAGAGGTTGTAAAAATCGAACCTTTATAATCTTCATAATTTTCGGTTTCTGTAAGAGGAGCGATTAAGCTGTTAGGTAATTGTGCGAACAAAGTTGAAGACATTGCAACGCATAGAATAAGTAATTTAGTTCTCATAGGCTTTATAGATTTGGATTATGATAAATTTAGCTAAATGAAGCATTAAACGCAAATTATGTGTGGTTTTAGCTTTATTTTTAGCAATTTGATAAAAATTTGATCTTTTCAGTTAAAAATTAGGACAAAATTATTTATTTTAACAAAAAATTCACATAGTTTTTTTGTGCTAAAACCGTAAATAAGTCTATGTTTTGGGTTATGTTACTCTGTATAAATAGGTTAATACGTCAAGTGTTGACGTAATTTAACTCATTTTTTTTCTTACTACTGACTCTTTTATGTCTTGAAATAGTGATTGACTTATTTTTTAATTACTTTATCATCATTTCTAAGGCTTCTGAAGTTGTCTCTACTGGATATTTACATGTTCTGTTCTGGCAAACATAAACAAGTGTTTTAGATGGAGTATATCTGTTTTTTAGTAATGCACTATCAGAATCATAAGTACTACCGGCTGTAAGCATATTTGGAATATAGACTTTGTTAACTTCTTTGAGTTTTGTTTCTGCTTCTTTACCGACAATCGCAAGCTCAAAGTAATCAAAAGCATAGTTTAGCATTAGATCCAGCCAATTAGAGTAACCGGACGCATAATTCTCTATTTGAGGTAAGCTGTTATGTAACATGGTTTGACTTATATTTTTGTAATCAGAACGATCATAGTAATGAGAGAGTAAGAATAAATTTTTACCCATAACAGAGTTAGAAGCTGGTATTACATTGTCTTGATATTCTACAGTTCGAGTTATGAGTTCTGGGTCAAGGTCAGATGTAAAATAAAAAACATTTTTATTGGCATCATAGAAATGTGATAATGTATATTCGGTAAGTCGTTGAGATGTTTCTAACCATTGCTCATCAAATGTATTTTGATATAGTTCAATAAAAGCTTCTATTACCAAGGCATAGTCTTCAAGATATCCATTTATGGTGCTTTTACCTAATTTGTAGTTATGAAAAAGAGAATTGTCATTCTTGAGTTGTTTGTTCTTAATAAACTGTGCGTTTTTTAAGGCGGCTTTGAGAAATTTGGGCTCATCAAAAACTCTATAGGCGTCTATATAGGCTTTTAGCATTAGCGCATTCCAGGATGTTAATGTTTTATCATCTAATCTCGGTCGAGAGCGCTTTTCTCGTGCCAAAAACAATATTTCTTTCCATTTAGAAACCTTAGCCAAAAGTGTTTTAATTTGTATAGAATTATCCTCACAAAATTCTTGATCACTTTTGTTTTTTATAAGAACATAGTTTCCTTTTTCCCATAAACCAAACGAATTTATATTATAATAACTCTCAAAAAGTGGATAATCATCGGTAAGTAGGTTCTTTAACTCGTCTTTGTTCCAAACATAGTAAGCGCCTTCTTCTAATTCACCATTTGGAGTGGTGCTATCTGCATCAAGTGAAGAATAGAAAGCTCCTTCAGAGGTAGTAAGCTCTCTAGATACAAATTCAAGTGTTTCATATATTACTTTTTTGTACCATGGATCTTTGGTTACCAAAAAAGCATCAGAGTATAAACTTACAAGTTGAGCATTGTCGTACAACATTTTTTCAAAATGTGGTACATGCCATTTTCCATCAGTAGAGTATCTAGAAAATCCCCCGCCAATGTGATCATATACTCCACCATAAGATATTTTGTTTAATGTGTTTTTTACAAAATCTAACAAAGCTTTGTCTCCGGTTTGGTACGCATACCTAAGGAGAAAATGATAATTGTTCGGCATCATAAATTTGGGAACTCTTTTTGTGCCTCCCATATCATGATCAAAATGTTTGCTCCAATCTTTAACGGCTGCAGCTACAAATTCTGGATCAAAACTAACAGTATTAGTGTTTTTTTTGATAAGATCCATTTCTTGCATTCCTTGTGCTAGCTTATCTGCATAATCCTCAAGTTTTTCTGGTTGATTTTTATAGAGTTTGGTAATTTGATTTAATGATTCTATCCAATCTCCTTTAGGGAAATAGGTACCTCCCCAAACTGGTCTTCCGTCTGGAAGCGTCACCATATTAAGAGGCCATCCACCACTTCCAGTCATTAATTGAACGGCATTCATATAGACTTGGTCAATGTCTGGTCGCTCCTCTCTGTCAATTTTAATAGATATGTAATTATTATTCATGATTTCTGCGACCTTTGGATCTTCAAAACTTTCATGTTCCATTACATGACACCAGTGACATGCAGCATATCCAATACTTACAATGATTAATTTGTTTTCTTTTTTGGCTTGATCTAGAGCTTTTTGCCCCCATGGTTTCCAGTCAACAGGGTTGTGAGCATGTTGTAATAAATATGGACTAGTTTCATGAATTAGATCATTTGTGTATTGGTGTTTCATTGAGGGTTCGTTTTGACTAGTGCAAGAAGCAGTAATAATTAATAAAGTAAGAAGCCAATAATAATAGTTCACGTTATTTTTTTAAGAAAGTAATATCGTCTAAAAATATAAAAAGCATCTTGTATTGAACAAGATGCTTCTTATAAATTAACTATAATTTTTTTTCTACTTGATCTCAAATGAGATTTTAAGATTTACTCTAAATTCTGTTACTTCATTATCTTTTACAGAAACACTTTGATCGGCTACCCAAGCAGAACGAATATTTTTTACGGTTTTTCCAGCGTGTTTTATTGCTTGCTTAGTTGCGTCTTCCCAACTTTTTTCAGAGTTTGCTAATACTTCAATAACTTTAATAATTGCCATTTTGTGAGATTTTAAGTTAAATTTTAAAGATAATCTCTAAGATACGGCATCTATGGTACTTATGAAATAAATAAGGTCACTATTTTAACACAATAATCGATGTATTAACTATTTGTTCGATATACTACCCATTAATTGCTTCTACAGATTCAACTTTGTCTTTTAGCATTTCTTTGAGCATGTTTTCTATTCCATTTTTTAATGTAAACGTTGATGAAGGACATCCACTACAAGCTCCTTGTAAAATTACTTTTACTATTTTACTTTGAGGGTCATAAGAGTCAAACATGATATTACCTCCGTCACTAGCTACAGCAGGTTTTATATACTCTTCTATGATGTTGATGATATCCTTAGAAATATCATCAAGTTTTTCAAAATCAATATCAGCTTGTTTTTCAACTTCACTTTTTGATATTGTAGCATTAGCAGCTAATACTTCTTTTCCTTGTTCTAGATAGTTTCGTAAAAACTCTCGAATTTCTTGAGTAACATCATTCCACTCGGCCATATCATATTTACTGATTGAAATATAGTTTTCATCAATATATACTTCTTTAACAAAGGGGAAATGAAACAACTCTTGAACTAATGGTGCCTGACCTGCTTCATCAATGTTTTTAAACTCATGTCCTGCTGTTACCAATTTTTTATTGGCTACAAATTTAAGAACGGCAGGGTTTGGTGTGCTTTCTGCATAAATGGTAATTGGAACTTTCTTTGTTGTCTCGGTTTCGGTAACGATAGGTTGACCGCTTGCAAGATAATTTTGAATTTGTTCTGCTACCTCTTCTTGTACGTCAGACCATTCTACTATGTCATATTTATCAATAGCAATAAAGTTTTGAGCAACAAAAACTCTTTTTACAAATGGTAAGTAAAACAATTGTTGTACCAGAGGAGCGTTTTTTGCTTCATCTATATTGTCAAATTCGTAACTTGTATGTTGTGTTAAAAAATAATTGGCTTCAAATTTAATGATGCCAGGGTTGGACGTAGTCTCTATTTTTACTTCAAAATTCTTTTCCATGCGCAAATTTTGTGCAAATTTACAAAAAAGCTGTACGATATTGATTGTACTCGACAGGATACTAACACTTTTTAACTATTTCTTACTAAAAAGTATAACCACCAGCGGTTCTTATAAAAATTTATATCTTTGGGGCACAATATTTGAGACAAGATGAGTTTAAAAAAGTAAGGATTTAGAATATTTATCTTGTTAGTAATCTGGATTCAAAAAATTCTATAAGCCCCATAAATAATAGAAATCAAATGAACTTGAAAATTTGTTACGTAACCTTGTTAATGGTATTTTCTCAACTTGTTTCTTCGCAAGAAGGTATACCTATTTATGCGGATTATCTTTCTGATAATCTTTATCTAGTGCATCCAGCAATGGCCGGAGCATCAAATGCGAATAAAATAAGATTAACGGCACGAAAACAATGGTTTGATGTAAATAATGCACCTAACTTACAAACTGCTAATGTAAACTTCAGGGTTGGTGAAAAGTCTGGTCTAGGAGCAATTATATATAAAGATGAGAATGGAAGGTTTGAGCAAACTGGATTTTATGCTACTTATGCTTACCACCTTATGTTTTCGAGAGATAGAACAGATTTAAATATGTTGTCTTTTGGTATGAGTGGTGGTTTTGTTCAATCTAATGTTGATTTAAGAGGGTTAGATGATCCTTCTGATCCAGATCCTGTTATTTTGGATAGAGTACAAAAAGATTCGTATTATAACTTAGATGTAGGTATGTCTTATCATTTCTTAGAATGGTATGCTCATTTTACAGCTAAAAATATATTGCCAGTAAAACGTGATATTTTTGATAATGATACACCAATAACAGAATCTAATAATTTACGTAAGTATGTGTTTTCTGTAGGGCGTATAATTGGTATAGGTAGTACTAGGTGGAGTTTAGAGCCTTCTATATTATATCAAGCTACAGATGAGACTAAAGAACGTTCTATAGATGGTAATTTAAAAGTGTATAGAAGTTTTGATTTTGGTACACTTTGGGGCGGTGTTTCATATAGACGAAGCTTGGATGGAGCAGAGTTTTCTTCAGACGGTACCGAAATAGAAAGCCAGCAGCTACAGTATGTTACTCCTTTCTTAGGTGTAAATTATGGAAAGTGGATGGTGGGATATACATTTAGTTATCAATCCAACTCTGTAGTTCTAAGTGATGGCGGTTTTCATCAACTTACTTTAGGTTATGACTTTGGTAAACGTAAAGAAAGATGGAATTGTAATTGTCCTGCGGTAAATTCTAAATAAAAAACTTATTTGTGTAGTATTCTAGTTGCCCAAAAAAGATTTTCGTTTTTGGGGTGTATACTTTTTGTGCGTTTACTACCGTTTTTCTTAAGCGTATATGATAAATGATATCACCATATGAGTAGTAGTCTATTCATATGGTGATATATGTAATAATACGATCTCTACTTATTAAAGATAGATTTAACTTTACCTTATTTCCAGCTAAAGGATTTTTTTCCTCCTTGTTTTTTAATAGCTTTTATCAGGGCAGCTTCTAGATTGTTTCCGTCTTTTTTGCTGTTGTTTTTGATATAGGCTATTCTTTTTTTGTTTATCTCTTGTATTTGCTGTTGTATCTCTTTTCGTTCTGTACTTTTTTGTGAAATGTACTTTTTTATCTCTGTTTTAGATTTACTTTTAAGTTCTTTTGGTAACTGTTCTTGTGCTACTTCTTCAATTTCAAAAGATTCATCTTCTACTGCATCAATTAAATCCCAACTTTTATTTTTATAAAACCCAGAACTTTTACTAATAGTTCTGCTCACTGCATTAGCGGCTCCATAAGAACTAGCATTTTTATCTTGTTCTGCTTGTAGGCTTCTTTTTTGGGCTCCGTGATGGCCATAGTATATGTATGTGTCATTTAGCTGATTGTTAAGTTTAAGAATTACATCGTCATATGGGGTAACAATATGAATTGTTTCACGGTTGTGATCTATAGCGCTATATTCACCACTTGTAGTATCGGCACCATGTTTCCACTTGGTTTGAATACCTTGTTGAAAATTGCCACAAAAAATGGTGTTGATTGTTATATCTTTTTCTGTTGCATCTGTAGCGGCATCTTTATAATCAATAGGCCCTTGAGTAAAAGGCTCGTTTCCGGCAATAAAAATTAGCTTAAGATGGTCGTTGTTCTTTTTCCAACTAAGTTGATTGATAGATGTATTAATTACTTTTCCGCAATACTCATTACCTCCATTGGTCGTTAAAGCAAATAATTCTTTTGATATTTCGTCTAAATCATCAGAAAAGGGGAGCACCTGTCTAATGAACCCTTCTTGAGAAGGCAAACCATCATTTCCATATTCGTATAGAGCTATCTCAAGTTTTATTTGATGATGACCGCATTTTGCATAAGAGAGCTCATTTACAATTTCCCATAGTTGAGCTTTGGCTTGATCAATTAGCCCATCCATACTGTTGCTGGTATCTAAAAGTAGGGCTACTTGTATATTTCGAGTGTCTGGATCTGTTTTGGTGGTATATATAAGGTGATTTTCTTCTTCGTTAAGGCTTAAATCTTTATTTGATTTATTGTTTGCATTGCAGGATATGGTAACAAGTAAGCATACTAGACAATATTTTAAAAATGTTTTCATAACTTTTCTTTTTTCGTTTCGGGATAAATCTATAACCAACTTTTTTCATGCTAAAGTTAAATTGAGTGTAGAGGTATTATGAATGAGTAAACGCACTTTGCGAATTAGGAAATAGTGACTCTTGTATAGAGAAATAGTGGTTAAGATCAGAAAACTAGTTTTTGGGTATTTTATTATCCGGCTTAAATGCTTTATGTTTACTTCGGTTTAATAATAAATTATGTACTTAGGGCTAATTGAATCCCGTTTAGTTTTTGTTTGGCGGGGAAACGATAGAATGGTTCTAATAAAAATAAAATGAAAAAAATTGTAATCTTCATACTATTAATGTGCTTATTTCCTGTTAAGACTTTTAGCCAAGAGGGAGATAAACGATCTGCTCCTATGACGATGGTTATAAAAGGTTCGGTAAAAGAAAAAAGTACTAGAAAGGCTATAAAAGGAGTAGAAGTTTCTATACCGGGTAAGGGGTCTGTTATGACAGATATGTTTGGAGATTTTAAAATTAAGGCAAAAGTTGGGGATAAGTTAATAATAACTCATGATAGCTTTACCCCAATCCACTATACTATCAAAGATGGCCAGAAGATTGATGTTTTGGTGAAAGATAATCCAACAGAATCCCGGTCAAAATCAATGCTTATAAAAAAGAGTGAGTCGCAATATAAAAGTTATTTAAATGCGGCAAAAGAATCATTAACCAAAGATGCGGCAATAGGTATAGAAAATATTACTATGGCTTTGGAAACTGTTAGGGATGATGATCGATCATCTAATTCAAAGAAAGCTGAACTTTTTGAAACGTTGGCAGATATATATAGTTATTGGAAACAGCCCGATCTTGCAGAGAGTAATTATCAAATAAGCTTAAAGCATAAGTATAGTACATCTGTAAAGATTAAGCTAGGAAATGTACAGCTAGAAAATAAGAGTTACCAATCTGCACTATTTACTTTTAGTGAGTTAAAAACCTCAAGATTAAATAGCAAGCAAAAGGTAGAAGTTTATAAAGGTTTGGGAGATTGTAGTCGAGGTTTGAAACAGTTTTCAAATGCAATAAATAACTATAATAAAGCACTTTCTATAAGTCAAAGAAATGGATTTGATGATGAGGTGATTTTGTTGAATTCGAAATTAGCAGAATTGCTGCAACAAGAAGGTAATGTTGATGACGCTGAAGGGTATTTAGATAATTCTGTAAAACTGGCTAGAAAAAAAGATAAAAAAACATCTGCAAGACAAAATACTGTTGCTGCAGATTTTTATAATAAGTCGAATAGTTATGACAAAGAGATACAATTAAGAAAAGAGGCACTTGAGGATATAGAAGAGTTAGAAATAGAAAGTGATGTTACTCCTGCACAAGAGGACCGGACATTAACTACGCAGGTTCAGAATTATAAAATAGCAAAAGCATTCGCTGCTCAAGATGAATATGATGAAGCAATACCTTATTTAAAAGAGAGTATTAAAGAGGCAGAATCAAAGAATGATTTGATCGTTCAGAAAGATGCTACTAGAAAATTAGGAGAGCTTTACAGAGAAAAAGGTGAGTTGAAAAAAGCATCAGAAACTTTTAAGGAATATGAGGTAATTATTGATAAACTATATGTTCAAAAGGAGCAAGAAATATCACAAGCAGCTAGATTTAGTAGAGAACTAGCGCAAAGGGCAAACCGTATTACAACCTTAGAAAAGGATAGAGAATTAAATGAAACTAGGTATGAGCTTGCTTTTGCATCTCAAGAATTAGCTGATCAGCAAAGTTTACGCCAGCGCATTATAATTTACTTCTTAATAGGGTTGACTATTTTGTTGTTTTTTGCAGCATATTTGATGTATCGTAATATGAAACAACAACGATATGCTAATAATATTCTTGCACTTAAGTCATTGCGATCACAGATGAACCCTCATTTTATTTTTAATGCATTAAACTCTGTGAATACATTCATAGCTACAAGTGATGAAAGAACTGCTAATCGATATCTTACAGATTTTTCATTATTAATGAGAGCGGTTTTAGAAAATAGTGAAGAAGATTTTATCTTACTTGAAAAGGAGATCGAGTTGTTAAAATTGTATGTGCAATTAGAACATTTTAGATTTAAGGATAAATTTGAATATGATATAGAAGTGGATCCTAAAATTAATATTAATGAGTATATGATTCCTCCAATGTTACTACAACCCTATGTCGAAAATGCTGTATGGCACGGATTGAGGTACAAAACGGAAAAGGGACAACTCTCTATTAGGTTTGCAAAAAGCACAAATGATAGTATAGAAATAACAATAGGAGATAACGGAATTGGCCGTAAGAAATCTGCAGAATTAAAAACATTGCATCAAAAATCGCAAAAATCAAAAGGAATGGGTAATATTCAAAAACGAATTGCAATTCTTAATGAGATGTATAAAGATAAAGTAGATGTTTTTATAGTTGATCTAGATGGAGATGCACAAGGATCGGGAACAGAAGTAAAATTAATTCTTAAAAAAGACTAATGAATTTAACAGCAATAATTGTAGACGACGAAACCAATAATCGTGACATTCTTAGAAATTATTTAACAAAATACTGTTCTTCTGTTACTGTATTAGGAGAAGCTGCGAGTGTTAAAGAAACTCTAAGTCTCCTAGAAACTCATACACCAGATGTGGTTTTTTTAGATGTAGAAATGCCTTACGGAAATGCGTTCGATTTATTAGAACAAGTACCCGATCGAACTTTTGAAATTATTTTTGTAACAGCGTATGATCATTATGCGGTAGATGCTTTAAATGCTCAAGCCACATATTATTTGCTTAAACCAATAGCTATTGATGATCTTATCAAAGCTGTAGAACATGTTAGTTATATTAAACAGCGTGAAACTGCCTTACAGGATACAATCTTAAAACCTAAAGTGTCTACCGTTGAAGGGAAAATAACTATTCCTCAGCAAGATGGTTTTGAAGTATTAGAAATTTCTAATATTTTATATTGTGAAGCAGATGATAACTACACTAAAATATTTCTAACGAAAGGACAGAAGTTAGTAAGTAAAACGCTTAAATATTTTGAAGAATCCTTACATCCGCATGGTTTTGTTAGAATTCATAAGAGTTATTTGGTAAACGTTAGTGGTATTACTAGATATAGAAAAGGAAAAGGTGGTAGTGTTGTTTTGTCATCAGGTAAAGAGTTAACTGTATCATCATCAAAAAAGGGGATGCTCTTAGATTATTTTAAATAATTTGTTTTATTAAATAACTTTCTTTTGATAAAAGCTTGTCTAAGCTTTTATGTTTTATGGGTTCAAATATGCCAGTGTCTTTCGCTTTGTATATACTGGAGAATCTTCAAATAGGACTTTGATTTGATTATCCCAATCTCTTACTATTTCAAAATAACTTGAATTAACAACAGACATTATTTTGCCACAATCATCACAAACATGTTTGTCGTATTCAAGAAAGTAATGGGCGAACTCATGAAAAGCTACAACTTTAAGTATTTCTTGGTCTAACATAGCAACCCAGCTTATGACTATATTTTCTATTTCATTGTTCTTATTACGAGTAACCATTCCTAAGGTTGATGCCTTAGGACTTACATGTAGCGTGTCTACAATGTCTACTGTCTTGAGCTTAAATAGTTTGTCATGATAATCTATTTTGTACTTTTTGCAATACTCAAAGAAATTGTCTAGATGCGGTTTTAATCTTCCATCGATCTGAACTCTATTTTGAGCAGAAATAGTAAAAGAAAAGAATAAGGTAATTAGTACATAAAGACAATGTTTCATAAGGATCGTTTTAGGGGTAATTATGATCAATGTTTTATATTATAAGTGACTCATAGTCAAATAAATAAAGAACAAGGTCAAATTAAGTAAAAAAAACAGTTAAAAAACGATAAAAAGTGTTAAAATTCGATTAAAAGCTATTTTTAACAAAAAAATAACCAAAAATGAAGTCTTTTTCTTACTATTAAAGCAAATGGATGGGGAGTTTTTCTCCTTTAACTAATTAGGGACAGAAATCAGTCCTTGCCTTGATGTTTTGAAAATTAGGTTTGTTTAGAGAGGGAGTAGGATGTCTTTTGTAAGACTTTAAGAGAAATCTCAAAAATCCAATTTATCTATTTTAATAGATTCATTTTCAATTTGAAGGATATTTTTTAGGGTATTTGGATTCGCATTTGTGTATAAACTATGTTTTCCATTTTCTTTCTGTGGATTTAGTAGATTCTTAGTCTTTAGTACGGCTTTTGTTTGCCTGGCTACTGCTTCACCAGAATCAATAATTGTAACATTATCAGAGAACATTTTTGTTAGTATAGGGATGAGGTAGGGGTAGTGTGTACATCCTAAAACTAGATAATCAATATTGTTTTTGATCATTGGCGAAATATATGAATTAAGAAGTGAATACATTTCTTCAGAATTAATTTTCCCATCTTCTATAAGTTCTACTAATCCTGTTCCAATTACCTCAATCACTTCGATATTTTGTGCGTAGAGATTAGATGTCTTTGTAAATAATTCGCTTGATAAGGTGCCTTTTGTAGCGAGTACACCTACTTTTCTAGTTTTGGTAGCTATTGCTGCTGGTTTAATAGCTGGCTCTATGCCAATAATTGGAATGTCATAGGTTAAACGTAATGTTTGTATTGCATTAGTGGTAGCTGTATTGCATGCAACCACTATAGTTTTACAGCCCATCTCGATTAGCTTATTCGCGTTTTTAACACTTAATGAAATGATCTCGCTTTTGTTGCGCTTGCCATATGGAGCATTTGTACTGTCCGCAAGATATATTGTATTCTCATTAGGAAGCAATGATATGATTTCTTTCCAAATCGAGGTTCCTCCTATACCAGAGTCGAATATACCTATTGGGTTATTTTGCATGGTTAAGTGTAATTTTGTCTCAAAAATAAAAAAACAGCGAGATGTGACTCGCTGTTTTTTTTATTTTTCTAAGAAAGTAGAAGTGTTTTTAGATTCCAAGATCTTTTTTTACATCTGCCATTAGGTTTTTACCATCAGCCATAATTACTCCTGTTCCTGTTGTAGAATCTAATACATACTCAAATCCTTGAGCTCTTGCTACTTTTTGAATAGATGTACGAGCTTTTTCGTAAATAGGCTTCATTAATTCAATTTCTTTTTTCTGAAGATCTTGAAGTGCATTTTGTCTATAGTCGTTAATACTTTTTTCTGTAGTTTGTATTTCTTGTTGTCTTTTTAAGTTCTCCTCGTCTGTTTTAGTTTCTGCTTCTTGAGAATACTTTTTAATCGTATTTTGTAACTCTAGTACCATGTTTCTGATTTCTGCATCATACGTCTTGTTAAGCTTCTCTATTTCACTTTTAGCATTTTTAAAATCAGGCATAGCTTCAACAAGTTCTTGAGATGCGATATGTGCTACTTTAGATTGAGCATTCACAAAACTTGATGTCCCTATTATTAGTGCAATTGCTACTAGTAGTGTCTTAAATTGTTTCATTTGTAATTAATGTTAAATTAAAGGTGTTATAAATTTGTAATATTAATTTTCGGGTGTGTTACCTCTATCTAGATCTTCTTTTTTTGCCTTTAGTGCATTAATAGAATCTCTTTTTCTTTTTTGAAGTGCAAGTAATTTGGCTCTTCTTTCTTCAAATTCTTTCTTTTTTGCAGCTCTAATAGAGTCTCGCTCTGCCTTTCTAATAGCAAGAAGTTCTTCTCTTTCAGACAATTTCTGAATAGCTGCTTTTTCTCTATCTGTAACCTCTCGTTCTTGCTCGACATTTCTATCTTCATTTCGCTCAAGAGCTCTTTTTTCTTTCTTACTATTTAACTGTTTTCTTTTTGACGCTCGATTTATTCTTAGTAAAACTTGGTCGCTTATATCAAATCTATCGGCAGAGTAAAGCATTACTAAATCGGCTGATTTGTCAAAAATAAAATCGTATTTTTTGTTTTTGGCAATTTCTTGCACGGCTACAAAAACTTGATCTTGTACAGGCTGAACTAATCTTTTTTTCTGAATAAACAAATCTCCATTTGGACCAAACCTTTTTTGTTGATACTCCAGAACTTCTTTTTCTTTAAAATAAATATCTTCTTCTCTTTCTTCAATTAGCTCTTTTGTTAATAGCACCCTTTCGTTATCAAGAGTCTTGCGCATTTCTTCAACTTCTTTAAGTTTTGCTTCTATTTCAACTTTCCATTTTTGAACTTTGGTTTCGAGGTCAGCAGAAGCTTCTTTGTATTCGGGTACACTTTCAAGAATATACGCCATATCTATATATCCAATACGAATACCTTTTTGAGCGTGTACTACATTTGTTAATAAAAGCCAACTGGCTGCTGCAACTAGAAAAAGACCCTTTGTTTTCATGATTTTGTATGTATATTGAAATAATCGTGCCAAAACTAAAATTGTTGTCCAATAATAAAGTGGGTTTGCCACCCGTTTGGTTGATTAGTGCCAGGTATAGGATCAAACCCATATCCAAAATCTATACCTAATAAACCAAATGCTGGCATAAATATACGTAAACCTGCTCCAGCAGAACGATTTAATTGAAAAGGGTTAAACTTTTTAAAAGAATTATATGATGCTCCTCCTTCTAAAAAACCTAATACATAAATTGATGCTGCTGGTTTTAATGTTATTGGATAACGAAGTTCTAACGAGTATTTGTTATAAATTGTTGCCCCATCAAAGTCAAATTCTGATTGATTAACATCTGTAAGTGGGCTAATAGATTGATCAGGATACCCTCTTAATGCGATTATTTCACGGCCATCAAGGCTGTTTGCACCAGGAGAAGTACCTCCTAAGAAATAACGTTCAAAAGGTATGTTTCCTCTGTCATTATTGTATGCGCCTAGAAAACCATATTGAGCTTTTGTTTTTAGAACTAAAGGTTTTTTACCTAAGTTTACAAGACTGGTATACCAAGTACCATCAAACTTAATTTTATAGTATTCTAGCCATTTGAAACGTTTTTGGTCTATTTCTCCAATTTCAGTATTCTTTTCATTAATCTTGATTATATCTTGAGGATTTGTTCTGTCTAAGTTACTTATCTCTTCTTCAAGTGTTGCTTTATCTTCTGCTAATGCTTTGTAATCTACACCGTCAAAAAGAGAGTATGGAAGAGATAGTTTAGCAACGATATTAAACTCTGATCCTGCAATAGGGAAAACGGGGTTTACTGCTGTGTTATTTCTATTTAATCCTATTGTATATGCTATGTCATTAGATTCTCCATTTCCAAAAGTAAATAGCCTTGTGTTGTAATTTTTAAGGTTATAATGTCTTACACTTACAGCTTGTGATAACGTGAAATAGTTATCAGGCCAATTTAAACGCTTCGCAATACCAATAGAACCTCCTGTAATCAAAAATTTACTATCCTTATTCACGTTTCTTGATCTACCATCAAATTGAAATTGAACAGTATGAGAAAAGGATGATGAAAATTGGTATGGTCTTTTACCTCCTAACCAAGGTTCTATGAACGAAAGGCTATAAGTTCTGTAGAATCTACTGGCTTGTGCTCTTACTCTTAATGTTTGACCATCTCCCATTGGTAATGGGCTATATGATTCTTTGTTAAAAATGTTTCGGATTGAGAAGTTACTAAAAGCAAGTCCAAGTGTTCCAACAAAGCCTCCACCACCAAAACCTCCTTGAAGTTCTATTTGGCTGGATCCTTTTTCAACAACAGGGTAATTGATATCTATTGTACCTTCTTGAGGATTAGCATTTAAAAATTGCGGTTCTAATTGCTCTGGATCAAAAAAACCTAATTGACCTAGTTCACGAACCGTTCTTACTACAAGGTCTTTACTGTATCGTTGTCCAGGTTTAGTTCTTAAAGTTCTATAAACAACATGATCATTTGTTTTTTCATTTCCAGTAACGGTTATGTGATTGAAATAAGTTAGTTTTCCTTCACGAACTCTAATTTCAAAATCAATGGTATCATTATATACTTTCGTTTCTACCGCATCAACAGAAGAAAATAAATAGCCGTTGTTCTGGTATAGGTTTGTAATATCATCAGCATCAGGTTTTGTATTATCAGCAATCTGTTTTTTAAGAAGAACACTGTTGTAGACGTCACCTTTTTTTATAACTAATTGTCGTGCTAATTGTTGGTCCGTATAGACACTATTTCCTAAAAATGTGATATTACCAAAATAATGTTTGTTACCCTCTTCTACAGTAAGATTTAGAGAAACTTTTTTATCATCTTCGACGATTAAAGTATCTGATGTGATTCGAGCATCTCGATATCCTTTCTCTTTGTATTTGGTAATAATACTTTCTTTGTCTTCAAGATAGTCGGCGCGAATGTATTTTGATCGTTTCCAAAAACGTAATGGCTTTTTACGTTTTGTGTTTTTCATAGCTTTACGAACCTTTGCATCAGAAAGTTGTTCGTTTCCTTCTATGTTGATTTGATCAATTTTAACTTTTTCGCCTCTATCTATTAGGACCACCATGTTTACCTTGTTGGTAGGTACGGTATCTTTTACAGGTATAGTGTTGATAGATACCTTAGTATTTAAGAATCCATCTTTTTTGTACTTATTCGTAATGTAATTTCGGGTAGTGGTTGTTAGGTTTTCGGTAACTTTAACCCCTTTGGTAAGACCATTATCCTTGATTAACTCTTCGGTTTTACGTTTTTTAATTCCGTCAATTCTAACCTCGTTTAATTCTGGAACTTCTTGGATGTTAATTTCAATATCTGCAACATCACCTTCTATCTTACTTATATAAAAATTAATATCACTAAACAATTCAAGATCCCACAACTTTTTTATGACCTTACTAATTCTGTCTCCTGGGAGAAAAATTCGTTCCCCTTTTTTAAGGCCAGTAAAAGTAATTACCGTATTTTCATTATAAGTTGTAGTACCAGTAACTTTAATCTCTCCGATAATGTATTCTTTTCCGTTGGCACTTGGTACGTTTTGTGCAGAAATTGATGTTGTTATTAATAGGATAAATAACGTAAAATACGTAGTAGGTAGTTTTTTTATCATTTCTTTAACTGAGCTGCTCACTAGTTTTTCCAAATCTTCTTTCTCTTTTTTGATAATTGAATACGGCTTCGAATAAATCATTTCTTTTGAAATCGGGCCATAAAATTTCTGTAAAATATAATTCTGCATACGCTATTTGCCATAGTAGAAAATTGCTAATACGTTGTTCTCCGCTTGTACGTATTAATAAATCCACATCAGGTATATCTTTTGTATACAAATGCTCATTAATGACTGATTCATTTATGAGGTGTGGCGAAATTACACCATTTTTAACTTTAATACTTATTTCTTCGATAGTTTTTATGATCTCTTCACGGCTACCATAGCTAAGTGCCAGAGTGAGCGTCATATGGGTGTTTTCTTTGGTTTTATCTATAACTTCATTAAGCTCTTCTCTAGCTTTTTTGGGGAGGGACTTCAAATTTCCTATGGCATTAAGCTTAATATTGTTATCCTGAAGTGTTTTTATTTCTTTTTTTAAAGAGCTTACCAGAAGTTTCATTAAAGTTTCAACTTCTAACTTGGGTCTATTCCAGTTTTCTGTTGAAAAGGCGTATAACGTGAGGTATTTTACTCCGATTTCGGCGCAGCTTTCTACAGCTTCGCGTACAGCTTTGGTTCCGTTTTCGTGACCTACAGCTCTAAATAATCCCTTTTTTTTGGCCCACCTACCATTACCATCCATAATTATGGCAATATGCTGGGGGATATTAGAATTTAGTTGTTCTTTATCAATCATTTTTTAAAAAGTACAATAACAAGGGGTTCTTCCCCATGTGTACGATAGTGTTATTCCCGTAAAAATATACCAGTCGTTATTATTTATATTACCAAACCCAGTACCTACTCTAGTATCTGGATCGCTACCATCAAGGTTGTCTGTAAATGTATATCTAGCGCCAATCTCTGCACCAATTACAAATTTTCTACCTATTGTTTTTTTAATTCCTAATACCATAGGGATTGCAAAACTCCATTTATCTGCATACGAATCTATTTCATTGTTTGCGTCAATGGCTTGAGCACCATAGTTCAATGTTGTAAATCCAGTATATAGGTATGGGGTAAATTGGGGTTTTTCGTCGTAAAGATACCAATCCCAGAAATTAAATTCCATACCAATTGAAACTTCTTTTACAGAATTTGTAAAACTTAGTCCTCGAGTTGTTCTTCTTTCATCTCCCCAAGCGTCATCTGCATCGAGTTTTGCATATAAAAATGAAGCTCGAAATGCATGACGTTTACTTCTATTCCATTTTCCTATTGCTCCAATAGCAACACTATTAGGTGAAATATATTGAGTAGACCCTACGTCTCCTACATAGTTTGAGCCTCCCAACATCAAACCTACTTCATAAGTTTGTGATGAAATTGACTGAGTAAAAAATAGTACAATTAAAAATGATGCTAAGTATCTCATAGATTTTCAAAAGTTTGCAAATATAACAATTAACTTTAGTACACAAGAATTTGAGTAAAATAGTATGAATAAAAAACACTTTTTAGCATATTTTATTGTTCAATTACGTTTATCTTCTCCCCAAAGCATCTTTTTTCGTAAGGTTTTTAAGAAGCTATTGTCTTGTAGAATGACCATGTTAATTTTAAATGGAGCTTTTTTAATAATAATTGTAGTTTCATTGGGTAAGGTGTGTATTCTGGAGTCTAGAGATACCAAATAAGTGTCTTCTCTTCCTGATACTTGAAGTTCGATTTTTTGATTATCTGGTATCACAAGAGGTCTTGCGTTAAGGTTATGTGGTGCAATAGGGGTGAGTACCATATTTTCTGAATCTGGCATCATAACAGGGCCGCCACAACTTAAAGAGTAACCTGTAGAACCAGTTGGAGTAGATACGATTAGACCGTCGGCCCAGTATGTTGTTAAAAACTCGCTATTAAGGCTTGTGTCAACTGTAATCATAGAGGTCGTATTTCTTCTACTCACTGCAATTTCATTAAGAGCAAAATTTAATACCCCAAATTCTCCAGTAGCAGGCGAAGTTTCAACTGTAATTAGGCTTCGAGAAGAAATGTAATATTTTTTGTCAAGTATAAGAGCGATACTATCTTTAATCTCTTCTTTTTGTATTGTAGCTAAAAAGCCTAGTCGACCTGTGTTGATTCCTGCAATGGGTATTCCTAAGTCTCTAACATAAGTTATTGTTTTAAGAATAGTACCGTCTCCTCCAATACTAAAGAAAAGGTCATATGATTTGTCTAACTCTTCAAAAGTGCTGAAATGAGAGTATGTTTTGTCAATTTGATCATGAAGATGAATTAACTCTAAAAACTTCTTTTCGATAACAACCTCAACTCCATTTTCGTCTAGAGTTTCAAGCAATTGTTGAATATAAACCTCTGAGTTTTTATGATAGAATTGGCCATATATACCTATTTTCATAATTATTCAAGTGTATTAAAATTGTGCGAATTAGAAAGGTTATATATTTAAATACTTTGCTAAGTATTGAGATCTTTCTTTTAAATTGGTAAGGAAAGAATCTTCATGGTGTCTTGAAACAATATTATAACTGTACCTTCTAAATGTTTGTACGATGTTGTTGATATCACTATCATTAATTTTTAAAGTAATTTGCGCAACATCATTTTCCATACTAGATATAAATAATCCTAATACCTTGGCATTGTTTGATTCTATGATTTGTGAAATTTCACTAAAAGAATAATCTTGAATACCTTTCTCAACGATAAGAATATTTCCAGGTTCGTTAAGAAAAGGGGTTTCATTAAACAGAGTAATGATGTCCCCAAGCTCAAAAAAACCGAGGTAATTATTATTATCATCAAGTACAGGCATAATGTTAGAGCTGTTTTTTGCAAAGGACTCTAAGATGTCGAGCCAATTATTGTCTTTTCTAACAAAAAAGCCTTCAAAAGAATATTGATATTCACTTAGGGGTTTGTTTGTTTCAAAACATCTAATGTCAGTTTCAGAAACGCATCCTAGGAATATATTATCTTTAATTACTGGGAAATGGGTGTAAGTCAATTCATTAAACAACAATTGTGCGTCTGAAACTTTTACAGATACATCAAAAGGTTCTATTTCATTAACAATATATAAACTTGTTTTCATAACTTTATAGAGACTATCATATGCAAAATAATCAAAAAATATACAATTGAGGCGTTCTCAACTTCGTATTTTTGCATTTTTAGTTAAAGACATCAAAAACTATGACAAAATTAAGTGTTAATGTTAATAAGATAGCAACATTACGTAATTCTAGAGGTGGTAATACCCCAAATTTGATTCAAGTAGCCAAGGATATTCAGAATTTCGGAGGGCAGGGGATCACAATTCACCCAAGACCTGATCAACGACACATACGATATCAAGATGCACATGATTTAAAGCCTATTGTTGAAACAGAGTATAATATTGAAGGAAATCCTATTCCTAAATTTATGGAATTGGTTTTGGAAGTTAAGCCGACTCAGGTGACTTTGGTTCCTGATGCAGAAGACGCAATCACCAGTAATGCAGGTTGGGATACGATTAAACATAAAGATTTTTTGAAAGAAGTGATATCAGAATTTAAAAAAAATGATATTAGAACTTCGATTTTTGTGGATCCTGTTGCCGAAATGATTGAAGGAGCAGCGCTAACTGGTGCAGATAGAATAGAATTATACACCGAAGATTTTGCTTCAGAATATGCTAAAGGAAATAAAAATGCGATAGAACCATACGCTCTGTGTGCTAAGCAAGCTACAGAATTAGGGATAGGTGTTAATGCAGGTCATGATTTATCTTTGGATAACATAGCTTTTTTTAAAGAGAATATTCCTGGGCTTTTAGAGGTTTCTATAGGTCATGCCTTGATAAGTGAATCTATATATCTGGGATTAGAGAACGTAGTTAATATGTATTTGCATCGTCTTAAATAATTATGAGTTTATGAATTTATATGCTAATGTCTTTGGTCAGGGCCAACCTTTTGTAATCCTGCATGGCTTTTTGGGTATGGGGGATAACTGGAAGACTTTGGGTAAGAAGATTGCAGATCAGGGTTTTCAGGTACATCTTATTGATCAAAGAAACCATGGTAGAAGTCCTCATGCTAATGAGTTTAGCTATGAAGTTATGGCTAATGATCTGGTATTGTATTGTGAAGAGAATGGTTTGAATAGAATTCATCTTTTGGGACATTCAATGGGGGGTAAAACTGCTATGTTATTTGGTGTGAAGAATCCTTTTTTGATCGAAAAATTAATAATAGCAGATATAGGGCCAAAATATTATCCATTGCATCATCAGGATATATTAGATGGATTAGAAGCTCTCGATTTTGATATGTTACATTCTAGAGGTGAAGTTGATAAAGAACTGAGTAAATATGTTCCTGATTCTGGTGTAAGAATGTTTCTTTTGAAAAATTTATATTGGAAAAATAAGGGAGAGCTTGGTTTGCGACTAAATTTAAATGCTTTGATTGCAAATGCTCAGGAGATCGGAGTCATGTTGCCAACACAGTATTCATATGTAGGAGAAGCTCTTTTTCTTAAAGGAGAGAAATCTGACTATATAAGAGCGCAAGATCATATTAAAATAAAAGAACAATTTACTAATTCGATAATTAGGGAAATTTCTGGAGCAGGTCATTGGCTGCATGCAGAAAACCCATCAATGTTTTTAACTGAAGTGTTAGAGTTTGTGAAAAAATGACAAAAAAATGCTATGTATGCATAATATTTTGTCTATTTAGGTTGGATAATTCGTATTTTCCATTATTTTTGGGAAGTTAATCTTTTCATAAACCCTAAAATAATAAAAATCAATTCTAAATATATTATGAGAAAACTATTATTGTTAGTTGTATTCGTCTCGGTGTCTTTTGTCACCTATGCAGGCGGATATAGAGTTAGTATTCAAGGACAACGAGCTTTAGCGATGGGGCACACGGGTGTTGCGGTTGTTAACAGTGCAGAATTAGTGTTTTTTAACCCTGCCGGCCTTGTTTATTTAGAGGATAAATTAAATGTAAGTGCTGGAGTAAGTGCTGTTTTTACAGATGTGATCTATCAAAATGTGGAGAATGGAATTTCTTCTCAGACAGATAGTTCTGTTGGGACACCTCTTAACTTATATGGTTCTTATAAAGTTAATGATTGGATGTCGGTTGGTTTGGGTGTATATACACCTTTTGGTAGTGAGGTTGCTTGGCCTACAGATTGGTCTGGTTCTCATCTTGTAAATAGTATAGAGCTGGCTGCTATTTATGTTCAGCCAGTTGTTTCTTTAAAACTGTCTGATCATTTTAGTATTGGTGGTGGGCCAATTTATGCTACAGGTTCTGTGAAATTTAACCGTAATGCAAGTAGAACAACAACAGATATAGAAGGAAATCGTTCTAATGTGTCTATAGAAGATTCTGGAGTTAGTAGTTGGGGATGGAGTATAGGTGCTATGTTTAACCCTACCAAAGATTTTCATGTAGGGTTTAATTATAGAAGTGAAATTACTATAGAGTCTGAAGGTGGTGAGGCCGTATTTGCAAATTTTCCAAATTCTCCGGCAGCACCGGCAAACCAAACAGATGGGTTTAAAGCTGAATTACCTCTTCCTGCTGAGTTAACTGTGGGGCTTTCTTATGAGTATAAAAAATGGGTGTTTGCTTTTGATTATAATAGACAATTTTGGGATGTGTATGAATCGTTGGATATTGACTTTACTAACGCTGCGAATCCAGATTCTAATAATCCAAGAAATTATGAAAATTCTTCGGTATATCGTTTAGGTCTACAGTACAAAACAACAGATAAAATTACATTAAGAGCTGGGTATTATCGTGACGAAACTCCTGTGCAATCGGGGTATTTTGCGCCAGAGACTCCAAGAAATGACTCTGATGGGTTTACAGGTGGATTCAGTTATGCTATTACACCAAAATTGGCAATCGACGCTTCTTTCTTGTATGTTAGGTTTAAAGAGATTGATGCATCTTATGACTTTTATCAAGAGAATGGTCAAAGTGTTCCGTTTAAAGGGACTTATAAATCCAGTGCTTTTGCACCTGGACTTGGTTTAACTTATAAAATGTAATAGAGATGATGAAGAAAAATATAAAATACTTAGCGGTTCTGGCATTAGGATTAATGGCTTGTGAACCAGAATTTGATACTCCTATCAATGAGTCAGATGTATATAAAAGTGGTGAGGCTAATTTTAGTAAGTATGTTGCCTTAGGGAATTCACTTACTGCAGGTTTTGCTGATGGAGCCCTTTATATTACAGGGCAAGAAAATTCGTACCCTAATATCTTATCTAAGCAATTTGCATTAGCAGGAGGAGGTGAATTTACTCAACCCTTAATGGCTGATAATGCTGGTGGAGCTTTGTTAAACGGAACTCAAATTTTAGACAATAGACTGGTATTGGTTTTTGGAGAAGATAAAAACCCGATTGGGCCATCTGTATATACTGGAGCAAATCCTACAACAGAGATTTCTAGTAATTTAGGAGGTTCGTTTAATAATATGGGTGTGCCTGGAGCAAAAAGTTTTCATTTGGTAGCCGCAGGGTATGGTAACGTAGGAGGTGTGTCTGCAGGATTGGCAAACCCTTATTATGCAAGATTTGCGTCTTCGGCAACTGCAACGATCTTAGGTGATGCGTTAGCTCAGCAACCCACATTTTTTAGTCTTTGGATTGGTAATAATGATATTTTAAGTTATGCGACATCTGGAGGTGTTGGAGAAGATCATAATGAAACAAATAATATAGACCCTTCTACTTATGGTCCTAATGATATAACAAATACAAATGCATTTGCAGGAGTGTATAGTCAAATGGTAGATGGGTTAATTGCGAATGGAGCTAAAGGAGTGTTGTTAAGTTTGCCAAGTGTGACTTCTATTCCTTTTTTTACGACTGTTCCTCATAATCCAATTCCGATGGATGCACTTACGGCTGCAGGTACTAATATGGCGTATGCTGAATATAACGGTGGGTTACAGCAGGCTTTTGCTGCTTTGTCAATGGCTGCTCCCGGAGTGTTTACTGCAGAAGAGTTAGAGAAAAGAACTATTAATTTTGTCGAGGGTCAGAATGCTGTTGTGATTATCGACGAGGATTTGACAGATTTAGGGGCGTTGAATCCGGCATTCGCTATGTTGCCTAAGTATAGACAGGCGACACCAAGTGATTTGTTGGTTCTTACTTCAAGTTCTGTTATTGGTACAAGAGTAGATTCTAATGATCCTGCAACGACAATTGGTGTCGGTGTTCCTTTAGAAGATAAATGGGTGTTGACGCCAGAGGAACAAACAGCAATAGAGAATGCTCGTTCTGCATACAACGCAACGATAGTTGGACTTGCTACGGCAAAAGGCCTTGCGTATTATGATGCCGCTTCAGATTTAGCACAGGCAGCAAGTTCTGGAATTCCTACAGATGGGGGAATTGTTACTTCTGAATTTGCTTCTGGAGGTGGGTTTTCTTTAGATGGAGTTCATCCAACACCTAGAGCACATGCAATAATTACTAATGGGATAATTGATGCCGTTGAATCTAAATACGGTGCTAATTTACCTAGTGTGAACCCAGGTGATTACGGAACAATTACAGTAAGTAATGATGTTAATTAAGACTGTGTTAGCAATACAATAAGCAAACATATATTTGAAAATATAAACCTGTCGTTTTTTTCGGCAGGTTTTTTTATTTTGATTACATTTAAAAAGTAAAATTATTATTATGAACTTTTTAATTAAACTTGTTTTAAGTGCTTTAGCTGTATTGATTTTAGCAAAGATCCTACCAGGTGTCGATGTTAATAGCTATTTAAGTGCTGTTATTGTTGCTATTGTATTAGCGATATTAAATGCTATAGTTAAGCCTTTGTTGGTAGTGTTGACTTTTCCTGTGACGGTGGTGACCTTAGGGTTGTTTTTATTAGTTATTAATGCAGCGATTATTTTATTGGCAGACTACTTTGTTAATGGGTTTTCTGTTAATGGTTGGCTATGGGCGCTGATTTTTAGTGTTTTGCTGTCTATATTTCAATCTATATTGTACTCTATTTTGAAGAAAGATAAAGGTTAATGTAAGGGTTGCTGTTTTTCAGGAAGTTAAAAATTTGTTGTGATGTAAAAAAGTATTACTTTTGCAACCCAATTTTTAGTAGTAAACGTAGAGATAATGAATATTTCAAAAGAGCAATTAGACGAATTAAATGCAGTGGTAACCGTAGCTATCACTAAAGAAGATTATAGTGATAAAGTAGAGAAAATCCTTAGCGATTACCGCAAGAATGCTAATATTCCTGGTTTTAGAAAAGGCCATGTTCCTATGGGACTAGTTAAAAAGCAGTATGGAAAAGCGGTACTAGTAGATGAGGTTAATAAACTTCTACAGGATGCATTAAATAAATACCTTACAGAAGAGAAACTTGACGTTTTAGGTAATCCTTTGCCTAAAGAGCAAGAAAATTTTGACTGGGATGCAGAGAATTATTCTTTTGAGTTTGAACTTGGTCTTGCTCCTAAATTTGAAGTTAATCTAAATGGGAAAAAGGCTATTACGCTTTATAAGATTGTAGCAACTGAAGAAATGATAGATAACCAAGTAAATACAATACAAAAGCAGTATGGTAAGCTTGTGTCTAAAGAGGTTGCAGAAAAAGAAGATCTAGTTGCTGGTACTTTTGTAAATGAAGAAGAAGAAATTAATAATGACTTTACTGTTTCTTTAGATAAAATTAAAGGAAAGAAAAATCTTGATAAATTTATTGGAGCTAAAGTAGGTGATGTTATAAAGCTAAAAACAAAAGGATTGTTTAGTGATGATAATGATCTAATAGGTGCTTTAAAAATTGAGAAGGATAAGGCTAGTGACTTAAATGTTGAAGTTGTTTTCACTGTTTCAGAAGTTAATCATCAAGAGCTAGCAGACTTAGATCAAGAGTTATTTGATAAGTTATATGGTCCTGATACAATTAAGACCGTTAGTGAGCTTAAAGATAAGATTAAAGAAGATGCAGAACGTCAATTTGAGCAGCAGTCAGAGCAACAATTGCTTAATGATATAACAGAGAGTTTACTAGAGCATACAAAATTTGATCTTCCTACAGAATTTTTACAAAAATGGATTCGCACTACAGGTGAGCAGCCATTAACAGAAGATGAGGCAAAAGATGAATATGAGAAGAGTGAAAAAGGATTGCGTTATCAGTTGATAGAAGGAAAAATAATTAATGACAATAATCTACAGGTTACTTTTGAAGAGTTGAAAGAATTTGCAAAAGAATTGATCAAAGGGCAAATGGCTCAATTCGGTCAAAATTCACCAGAAGATAAAGAGTTAGAGGATATTGCTGCAAGAATTTTGTCAAATCAAGAAGAAGTTAAGAGAATTTCTGAGCAATTAATGAGTAAGAAATTGCTTAATTTCTATAAAGAAAATGCAAAGTTAAAAACTAAAGAAGTTAACTTTGAGGATTTTATAAAAGAGGTCTACAAATAATTAATGTAGTGTCCTGCTAAGGAATTTATACTTATATTTAGGGGCGTTAAACTATTATTTAGATTAACGCCCTTTTTATAAATAAAAATTCAGAAAATAGAAATAATGGATTACACAAAAGAATTCGAAAAATACGCTACAAAACATCACGGTATTAATAGTAATTACTACAACCAAATTATAAGTAGTATGTATCCGGTTGGTATGACTCCAAATATTATTGAGGAGCGCCAGATGAACATTGCTATTTTTGATGTTTTTTCGAGATTAATGATGGATCGTATTATATTTTTAGGTACGGGTATTAATGATCAAGTCGCAAATATTGTTCAAGCACAGTTATTGTTTTTAGAAAGTGTAGATTCTTCAAAAGATATTCAGATTTATATTAATTCACCAGGAGGTAGTGTTTATGCTGGTTTGGGTATTTATGATACAATGCAATTTATAAAGCCAGAGGTGGCTACAATATGTACAGGTATGGCTGCATCAATGGGAGCTGTATTGTTGTGTGCAGGAGAGAATGGTAAACGTTCAGGATTGCCACATAGCCGTGTAATGATTCATCAGCCTTTAGGTGGTGCACAAGGGCAAGCTAGTGATATTGAGATTACAGCGCGTGAGATTCTTATTTTGAAAGAAGAATTATATAAAATAATCGCTAAGCATTCTGGACAGTCTTATGACAAAGTGTATGAGGATAGTGATAGAGATTATTGGATGAAAGCTGATAAAGCTTTAGAATATGGAATGATTGATGAAATTTTGACTAGAGAATAATTAATTTTTCTTGTAGATTAATAAAACCTATCTTGTTGTTTTGTAGGCAAGATGAAATACAAGAAAAGTATATAAACGATTACAAATGTCTATTTGAGGATAACTTAAATAGAAGTATGTAGATTTTATCTGATCTAAAAAAAATATTCAAAAGATCGATAGATAAAATTGAAACTTAATAACTATGGCCAAGGAAGATTTAGAATGCTCTTTTTGTGGGAGAAAAAAGCCCGAAACTAATTTACTTATTGCTGGATTAGATGCTCATATATGTGATAGATGTATTGTTCAAGCACATGGTATTGTTGTAGAAGAGGCTAGGGAAGAAGAAAATGGAGAGCTTAGTAGTGAACTAATGTTACGTAAACCAAAAGCAATTAAAGGCTTTTTGGATGAATACGTGATAGGACAAGAGTTTACTAAGAAAGTAATGTCTGTAGCGGTTTATAACCATTATAAGCGTTTACTGCAACCTCATTCTGAGGATGATATTGAGATACAAAAAAGTAATATCATCATGGTGGGGCAAACAGGAACTGGTAAAACTCTGATGGCAAAAACAATTGCGAAAATGCTTAATGTGCCATTGGCCATTGTTGATGCAACAGTACTTACAGAAGCCGGATATGTAGGAGAAGATGTCGAAAGTATTCTTACCAGGCTATTACAAGCGGCAGATTATAATTTAGAGAAAGCGCAACGTGGTATTGTTTTTATTGATGAAATTGATAAAATAGCGCGTAAAAGTGATAATCCTAGTATTACTAGAGATGTATCAGGAGAAGGAGTGCAGCAAGCTTTGTTAAAGTTATTAGAAGGTACAGTTGTTAATGTACCGCCTAAGGGAGGTAGAAAACACCCGGATCAAAAATTTATTGAGGTTAATACTGAGAATATATTGTTTATTGCGGGAGGAGCTTTTGATGGGATAGAAAAAAATATCCAAAAGAGGTTGAATATGCAAGCGGTAGGTTATAGTGCTTCTAAAAGTGAAGATGCTATAGAAAAAGATAATCTTCTTCAATATATCATTCCAAAAGATCTAAAAGACTTTGGTCTTATCCCAGAAATTATTGGTAGACTACCGGTACTTTCATATATGAACCCATTAGATAAAGAGACGTTAAGATCTATTCTTACAGCTCCTAAAAATGCTATTATAAAGCAATATAAGAAGCTGTTTGAAATGGATAATATTGATTTTTCTATTACAGATGGCGCATTAGATTATATTGTAGAAAAAGCTATGGAATATAGATTAGGTGCAAGAGGTCTTAGGTCTCTTTGCGAAGCAATTTTAACTGATGCAATGTATGAGTTACCAGAGAGTGATGAAAAAGAATTTAAGGTAACTAAGGACTACGCAGAAAAGAAGCTTAATAAATCAACCATTAAAAAGCTTAAAGCAGTTTCTTAACTTCTAAAATTAAAAGCTATAAAAAAACACCTTTATATTAATATAAAGGTGTTTTTTTGTCTATATGTGAATTGAGTTGAGTGTGTGTTTCTTATTTAGAATAGGAGATACGATTTTTTTTGTTTTTAATCATATCTTCAGTTGTTCTTAATACCAATCCTTGATTGTTTTTCTTAAGATCAATATTTAAATCACTTTGACGAATCAAAGCTTCGTAAAATGCTTTCTTAGATTGCTCACTATAACATATGTCTTTTTCCAAGGAATTCTTGGCTTCTGCAGCTGTATCTGTATTGGTAGTTGTGCTGATTAATTTTGAATCAGAAGAGTTTTGTTTGTTAGGTTTGATTTCTTGTGCGCTAATTCCTGCGAAAGAGGCTAGTAGTATAAGGCAAGATATCGTTGTTTTCATAGCTTGGGGCTTTAGTCTATTTTGTAACTCACTGAGACCAAATTTAATATGAAAATTAACAGTTAAAAAATGATTTCGTAACTTTTAGATTAAACACTTTTTTTTACGACGAAATACTCGAATTTTTGTTAAAAATGGAATATTCGTACGTAATTTTATTGAGGTAAAACCATAATTTCTAACTTTTGATTTTGAACTTTTTATAAAAAACAAGTCGGTTATTTGAATGTTTTTTCTCTAAAGTTTGTGTAAAAAAAATAAAAATATTAGGTGCTATAAAGGAGTTTTTTTTTCTCAGATCGATGCAATAAAAACAAACTTAATGTTTTTAAACTTTTGAAAATGTTGGTGTGCAATTGCCTTTATAATGAGTATATTATTTTAATTCTTGGTGTTTTAGGATGAGCAAGAATTTACTTTGTTTAGACTAATGAGCTCATCTACATAAGTTCTTTTGTTAGATAGTCTAGGTATTTTATGTTGTCCTCCTAGTTTGTTGTTTTTTTTAAGCCAATCATAAAATAGATCATGTCTTGCTACCCTTATTTTAAGGATATTAAGTGTAGTGTTGTTGTATCTTTTAGCTTCATAATCGCTATTAACCTGTTGCAGGTTTAAGTCTAAAATTTGAGTAAACTTTTCTAAATCAGCAGGATGTTTTTTAAACTCAATAATCCATTCATGTGCTCCTTTTTCTTTTTCGTTCATAAAAATAGGAGCAACAGTGTAATCGACTATTTCACTTTGGGTTGCTTTGATTGTTTTTTTTAGAGCTTCTTCTGCATTTTCAATGATTAATTCTTCTCCAAAAACATTAATATGATGTTTGGTTCTTCCAGATACTTTTATTCTATAAGGGTTAATAGAGGTGAAGCGAACTGTGTCGCCGATCTTGTATCTCCATAAACCTGCATTTGTAGTAATAACAACAGCATAATTTTTACCAACTTCAACTTCACTTAATGGAATTGTGATTTCATGTTCTGTTCCATATGTGTTCATTGGTATAAACTCATAAAAAATACCATAATCTAACATAAGCAATAGTTCTGATGAATCATTATGATCCTGTATGGCAAAAAAGCCTTCAGAAGCATTGTATATTTCGTAATATTTAAATGAACTATTGGGTAAAATTTTATGATACTGATCTTTATAGGGGTCAAAGCTAACTCCTCCGTGAAAATATACCTCTAAATTGTTCCATATTTCAAATAAACTCTCTTTTCCTGTAGTTTCTAATACTTGATTGAGTAAAACGAGCATCCATGAAGGAACTCCGGCCAAGCTAGTAACGTTTTCTTGGATAGTCTCGTTAACAATAGCCTGCATTTTGTACTCCCAATCACTCATTAAGGATACTTCGCTACTTGGAGTTGAGCTAAAATCTGCCCAAAAAGGCATGTTGTCTATAATAATTGCGGATAAGTCTCCAAAGGAAGTGCCATTTTCTTTGTATAGTTCTTTACTACCTCCTAATCGAAGGCTTTTTCCTGTAAATAATTTGGCATTTTCATTGTTATTAAGGTACATGCACAATAAATCTTTACCAGCCGCAAAATGACAATCTTCAAGAGATTCTTCACTAACAGGGATGAATTTGCTTTTTGCACTAGTGGTACCACTCGACTTGGCAAACCATCTGATGGGTGTGGGCCAAAAAATGTTGTTTTCTCCTAAACGACTACGTTCTATCATTGGTTCGTAATCTTCATAAGATCTTATTGGAACTCTTTCTTTGAATGTTTCGTAATTAGAAATAGTAGCAAAATCATAACTTTTTCCTATTTCTGTATGCTTTGCCGTTTCAATCAATGTGTGTAGTAATTCTAATTGTACCTCGTTTGGGTATTTAAGAAAAAGCTCCATCTGGTGGAAACGCTTTTTTAAAAACCAGCTTGCTATAGAATGTACTAATGGTATTGGCATATTTTTGGTGTATATTTAGGCAGAAATTATGGTAAAGCTTGTTTAATTATAGTGTGTATTGAAATTCTCTTTTTTATTTTTGTAGCTAAAACTAAACAAATAAAACATGGCTTCCAAAGATAACAAGACATCTTCTGTCTTTGTCATAGCGATGCAATACTTGCTTTATTTGCCATTTTGAACTAAAAATAATAAAAATTATCACATTCTTTATAGTAGATACGATATAACACACTTTTATGCAATATCAAGGAGTACTTACAAAAATGCAAACCGAAATAGGAAGTCCAATTCAATACTATTTAGTTTTTGAGTCAGATTTTATTCATGTAAATCAATTGTTGAATAAAAAAATACACATAGAGTTTAAGGGGTATAAATGTTTGGCATGTGGAGAGAATAAAAAAATATTTAGACAAGGATATTGCTATGACGACTTCTATAATCAACCTCAGGTAGGAGATTGGGTAATGAGACCCGAATTAAGTACAGCTCATTTGGGTATTGAAGATAGAGATTTGGATTTTGAGAAAAAAGCACAATTGCAACCGCATATTGTCTATTTAGCCAATTCTAGCAATGTCAAAGTTGGGGTTACTCGTAAGTCTCAGGTGCCAACCCGATGGATTGATCAAGGCGCTCACGAAGCCGTTGAAATTGTTGAGGTGCCCAATCGTTATTTGGCAGGAATTACTGAAGTAGCTTTAAAAGAGAAAGTTGCCGATAAAACCAACTGGCGTACAATGCTTAAAAATGAAGTTGTTGATAAAGATTTGGTGGCTTTTAAAAATGATATTAAAGATCTTTTACCAGAGGAGGTGAAGGAGTATTTTGTTGAAAATCAAAAAGAAACACATCTTGAATTTCCGGTATTAAGATATCCTGATAAGGTAAAAAGTTTAAACTTAGAAAAAACACCTGATTATACAGGGGTTCTTAAAGGGATTAAAGGACAGTATCTTATTTTTGAAGATAATACGGTTTTTAATGTAAGAAACAATGAAGGATATGTTGTAGGTATTACGATCAATTAGGATTCTTATGTTGTAATGAAATTTGTTATAAGTGTATGGTTATTTTAAGTGTGTATTCGAGTTAGTTGTTCCTTAAAGCTAAATTTATATGATAATTAGCTTAATACTTTGAAGAATAGCTATAATAAGTAACGCAATTCCTATCGTCTTGAAAATCTTACCTTGCGAATTCTTTTGCCTTTGAGCCATTTTATTTCCCCATTTCCCATAGAAGTAGAGTGTTCCGGTTTTTCCTAGATAAATACCTGAAAAGAAAAACAAAAGTGTAGTTAATGAGTTTTGTGATGTGAGTTCAAAAGCATATTTGTTTATTAGAGAAACTGCCAAAATCCAGTATATGATTACTGGAGGGTTAAGTAATGCTAAAGAAAATCCAGTTAAGAATTTGGAGTGTAGTACTTTTGGAGCATCATATTTTGATCGAATTTTTCTTGGTTTATTGAGGATAAGAAAGTACAAGCCAATTGTAAAAAAGAGCATAATGAATATAACCTGAATCCATATGTTTTCTTGAAAAAAAGTGGATAACTCTAATCCAAAATGTAAGGCAAAAAAAGCAAGTAAAACCTCTCCAATACCTGCAGAAAGTGTAATTCGAGATGCTTCTTTGTTGTTTTCTTTTACAGCGGTTGTAATAACGGCGATGTTAACTGCGCCAAGTGGAATGGCACCAAGTATTGCTGTAAGAATACCTAAAAAGAAATATGAGACTTGTATTGTCATATAGAGGTAGTAGTCAAAACGATAGTTAGCTTACAAATGTAGTTTAAAAAATAAAAGAGTAACAAATATGTTACTCTTTTGCCGTCGTTGTTATGAACTTCTATGTAAGGGGGGAAGTTATACGGTTTAATAAAATTTAGTGTTGATCTTTAAAAACTGCTATTGGAGCCAATCCTCATTTTTTTTATCATATCTTCATAGAAAAGAATGGTCCAAATGATTTTTTCTGTATCTGCATATGGAACCAGCTCTTCAATTGTTTCTTTTGATATTTCGATGTGATCTTGAGTAGATGCTGTATTGTTTTTTAAAATCTTTAAATGTCTCGAATCTTCTTTAATACCAATATCTCCTAATCTGATATCTGCTTCATTTGTTAATGATAAAAACGGAAGGGTTGTTAAAATCTCAGTAACACGATCTTGGTATAAAGCTATTAGCTCTCCCTTTTTTAAGGCTTGTAGATCGCTGATCGTATGAAATTTTGCTATTTGATCTTTTTGAGTAAAAAAAATAGCTTCTTGTTGTGCATAAAAGAATGTGTGGATGAGTAAAAAAAATGATATAAGTAATATTTTTTGTGACATAGTGTTTATGGTGTGTACGTGTATCCTATATTCAGTTTTATGCGTATTTCTTTTATATAAATTCATTTGTTTTATGGTCTTATATACCTATAGCCTGGGGTATAGGCTATAAATGTAAGAGGGACTAATTTATTATTGCATTACCATGTATGCGTTTAAAGATTGTTTTAATTGAAACTTAGGAACAATTGTGTTTTTTGGGTCTTTAAATAAATCGTTTACAGATACAAAACTCTTGGTAAATCTATTGTATTTAAGTATATCTGATGTGCCATTAATGGTTTTGTTGTTAGAACTTACTCCTTCTCCATGAATGTTGAAAAAACTATTGTCCATCATAAAAGCATCTTGCATCAAAGCTAAAGAGGTGTATGTGTTGTCGAATTTGACAACATCAGAGAATCCAGATATTTTTGAATTATGAATATAAGTTTTGGCTGCATTCGATGATAGGATTGCAGCATTTGTATGTTGATAGTTGCTTTTATCTGATAAATTAACAAGAGTAGCGTGTGTAATTGTTATGTCAGTTACGTTTTCAGGTCTGATATAACCAAGATCCTTGTTGTATCCATTGACTTTGATTGCATATGACCCTTGAGGCGAGTTGATAAAAGGATGTCTTATGGCAATTACATTTTTAAGAATACCCGAAAAGCCTTCCGAAAATTGATAATCGTTTCCTTGAGCTTTATGTGAGATTAGGTTTTGGATGTTGTTCTTTCCTCCTTGAATGTTGTATGAATCTTTACCAGAATAACTAACCATCACGTCTTTAACGATTGATGAAGTACCTATGCCGTACAGAGATAACCCGTTAGATCCATTTGTTGTATTTCCAGAAAACTCAATTCTAACAAAACGTAGTATAACTGTTTCTTCATGTTCTAAATTTCCTCCATAAACAGCATATTGAGGATTAAAGTTTCCGTCAATGGTTCCATTACCTGTAACGGTATTAACTTTTCCAGAACCAGCAACTATAATACCTCCCCAGTCTCCACTATTTCTGGATTTTGAAGCTTTATTTGAGGTAAAAACTATGGGATAGGCTCTGGATCCTGCTGCGATTAACTTTGCTCCTTTGGTGATAATTAAATTTGCAGGATTCTTGTCGTCGCACCTTATTACTGTTCCTTCTTCTATGGTTAAAGATGCTCCATTGGTAACATAAACATTGCCAGATAATAAGTATACCTTATCATTTCCTAAGTAGGTATGATCAGAAATGATATTAGGTAGTGTCTCATCTGCATCTGGGTAATCTGTTTTATTTGGCGTAAAGTTGGTCCATCCTTTCGCCCACTTTTCACTATTTTCATTAAAATCTTGTGCAATTGCGGTAGAAAAAAATAATAATGCCAAAGCTGTTGTTATAAAACATCTTTTTTTCATAATTAGGTTATTTTGGGATTAATATTTTGGAAGAAATTTCTTTCTCACAAATTTTGTAGATACTAAGATACAGGACTTTAACGAAAAACGGTTACGTGTTTACCGTAATATTTCTACGTTAAACCGTATTTTGTCATTTTTTAGCAATACTATAATAGGAATATTCTTACAAATAAAATAGGTTATGTTGTTGTTAATCTGTAGTTTATGTTTTTTGGGTTTGGTCTTTTGGAATTATTTTGTGTACTTTTTATTTTTTACGGTTTTTCGTAAAAAAGGGGGTTTTCCCCCTGTTTTTCAACGCTATATTGATCGGTTTTTGAAGTTTTTATGACGATAAAAAGAGTTAAAAAACGATGTAATACACATTTGTTTTGTTTGTAAGTCAATTTTATCTGACATAAAAGGGTACGAATTAAATAAAAATAGATTTGGTATTAAACAAAAATACAACCACTTATGGTTGTATTTTTGTTAATGGTGTTTGACTTGTTTAGAAGTTTCCGTTGGCACCAATTCTAGTCTTTTTAATTACTTCTTCGAAGTATAGAATAGCCCAAACTATTTTTTCAGTATCGGCGTAAGGTATAAATTCAGAAATTAGATCAGTAGTGCTTGAGATCGCATCAATTGTTGAAGTATGGTGCTTGTCTAAAGATTTTAAATGATCAGAATCTTCTTTTATTCCAATATCTGATAATGTAACACCGGCTTCATTAGTAAGTGCTAAATATGGGATAACAGTGGTTATCTCACGAACACGATCTGCATATAATTTGATAAGCTCCCCTTTTTTTAGGTTTTCTAGTTCATCAATTGTATGAAATTTATTCACTAAAGCGTTCTGTTCAAAAAAAACATTTTTTCTTACTTGTGCATTAGAAAAGTTTAGAATGAAGATGGTAAATAAAATTGTGTTAAATATTTTCATTATGATAATAATTTATGTGTAGATATTCAAATTTACTGCATTACGGTATAATTTTCGGACTCTTTTATGGTAAATTTTGGGTTTTTTTCATTAAAAGGGTCAGTAAATACTTCATCTGCATCTCTAAAATGATTAGTATACATATTGTATTTAAGTAACGGAGCAGGGTCTACTCGCAGCTTGTTATGTGTTAACACAGTGTTGCTATGAACATTAAAAATACCATTCTCAAAAGAAAAATGTTTTTGTAGGTCAGAATACGACATGTAGGTTTTATCAAACTTTACGACATTGGCAAACCCTGAGATTCGAGAATCTTTTAAGTCAAGAATCCCCAGGTTTTTAGATGAGATCGCAGAAACAGTATGCTTGTAGTTACTCTTATTGGATAGGTTAATAAAAGTACCATTTTTTATACGAATACTTGATAATGATAGCTGGTTAGCATAGCCATCATTTTTATCGTATCCATCAATTTCAATAGCATATGAACCGCTTATGTCACTTATATAAGGGTGGCGTATCGCAATAATATTATTTAGCTCTCCTTGGTAGCCAAGTGTAAAATCATAATCATCATCTTTTGCTTTATAAGAGATTAAATTGTACATGCTTGTTTGCCCTCCAAAACATTCAAAAGAGTCATCTGCAGAGAAACTTACCATAATATGATTTAGTATAGAATTGTTTCCTAAAGCATAAAGCGATAACCCGTTAAGTTCTTTGGATTGGTTGATTTTTTTTCCTGCAAATTCTATTCTTACGTATGATAATATTGCAGTTTGCTCGTTGTTGTCTGCACCAGCATAAATAGAATAATGCGGTAAAAAATCACCTTCAATAGTTTTGGATACTGCAGGAGAATTGATTTTTCCTGAACCAGCGATAATGATCCCTCCCCAATCGCCTGGTTTTCTGTTTTTTGGACGCTTGTTTGAGGTGAATACTATTGGTGCTCCTTTGGTACCACTTGCAATTAGTTTTGCTCCTTTAGTAATGATTAGGCTTGCTGGGTTTTCTGAGTCACACCTTATTATAGTTCCTTCTTGTATTGTTATAGTTGCACTATTGGTGACATACACATTTCCAGAAAGTAAATATGTTATGTCATTTGTTAAATAAACATCTTTGGTAATGATGTTAGAAAGTACTTCTTCGTGTTCTGGGTACTCTGTTTTGTTGGGAGCAAAATTGGTCCATCCTTTGACCCATTGCATTTGATGATCATTAATTTCTGTTTGTGAAAATGTTGTAAAACAAAGCAAACAGAAAATAAATAGTGGGGTGTTATTTAATTTCATTGTTGGGGATTTAGTTTGTGTTAAAAATATGACTTTACTGTGTTCTTATTTTAATGTTAATATTATTAATCCATTAACATAATTTTATGAAACTTATTGCGCATATTTTAGTTCTTAATGTTGTTTGGTTAATATTTACAAATGTGTGTTTTTTACAAGAAAAAGTAGAATTGCCACTAAAAACAAAGCAGAAGAAAGTTTTTGGATAAAAAAAAGTGATACTAATTTGTATCACTTTTTTTAAAAAGAATTCGTTGTTTTTAAGCTTTTTTGGGAAGCACTATTAACAAATTTTATGGTATTAGTTATTTTTTGTAGAGTCTTTTTTCTTTTTCTTACCTAGAAAACCACCAAGAATGTCTTTTGCTGCATTTTTTAGTTTTTCTTCAGAGGTGTTTGTTTTGGTTGTAGATGAATCTGTTTGTTTTTTCTGATTTCCGATCAAACCTGATAAAACTTTTCCTCCTTTACCTACTAGCTCTTCTTTTACTTTTTGCTTTTTATTGTTTACAATTTGTTGTGTAAGTTGTTTGACTGCTCCCCCCATGTTCATGTTTACTTTAGGATTTTTAAAATTTCCTGATAATCCTATAGGCAACCCAACGGTCATGTTGTTAGCTTCTTTTTCGTCAAGTTGTGATAGTAGACTGCCAACTTCATCTCCTAAGTATTTGGCAGGGACATCAAGTTTGATGTTGTAATCCATATTTTGTTCGAAACTGTGTGTGCCGCCAGCCGTTATTTTAATTCCCTGTATGTCAAACTCAAAAGGTTTTACATTAATTTTTCCATCATCAAAACTAAGATTTGTCTTTATGTTTTTTAAGTTGAGTTGATCTATATCAATAAAGTTAAGTTGACTGTCTAGCGAAGCTAAAAACGGGGTTTTGGTAGTGGCTACCTTTGCATTTAGTATTTCGGCAAGGGCTTTTCCTTTAAGAGATGTAAGAACAGGTATGAGGTTTTGGTTAAGATCACCTTTTAAATTGATTGTTGTGCTAAGGTTTCCGGCAAGCGCACTTGCTATAGGAGCTAGCCCCTTTATGAGTTCAAGGTTGGTAAATGATTTAACAATATCAATCTTGGTTAAGTCTAAGGCCATATCAAAAGTTGGTGTTTTTGATTTGGTAGAGACATTTCCGTTAAATGCCATACCGCCTTCAAAAATGTTTGAAGTTACATCTTGTAAGTAAGCTGTTTCATCTTTTATTTTTACGGTTCCTTTAGTGTTTTTAAGCTCAAGATTATCGTAATACACTTTTTGGGTATTAAAATTTAAAGTGGCATCAAGAAAAGATGGGATTCTCATCGTTTCATCGGCAACTTCATTTTTTGAAGAATTATTTTCTTGTGAGGCTTCTTCTGACTTTTCATCTTCTTGTTCGCTTATCATAAAATCATCTACCGCAAAAACATTAGAGTTAACATCAAAGTTTCCTTTAAGATCTTGTTTGGCAAATAAAAAGCCCATAAGGTTAGTGATGGTTCCGGTTGCTTCAAGATCAGATCTTCCTGTAGTGGCTTTCATTTGATCTAATGAAATTGTTTCTGGGTTAAAACTTACCTCTGCTTGTTCAATTTTTATTTCATTTGGCATATCTTCTGAGTTATAAGTGAACCCAGATATACTTGCATTACCCGAACTTTTTACGTTTTGATAGTTTTCTTTTTCCAAAGACAACATGTCAAAATTGGTTTTGATATCGGCATTCACGATCCCATTAAGTTCTTGTTCTAATTCTAGAGGGTAAGCTTGGTTTAGGTTGGCTAAATTTAAAGTTCCTTTTAGGATCATGTCTATGACCATGTTTTTGGTAAGGTTGCGCAAACTACCTTTTGCTGCAAAAGAATCTTTGTCGATTTTAAACTTAAGATCATCTATGTTAATATAGGTGTCATCTACTAGTCCGGTTTCGTTTTTTATTTGTGTATTTATAGTAATACTTCTAACTCCTTTTGGTAGATCGGGATATTTAAAAGAGGCATTGTTAGATGCGATTTTGATATCCATTTTTGGGATATAGGTATCGTCTGATTTTCCTTTTATGACTCCATCGATTAAAAAATCACCACTGGTTTGTACTCCGTCTAAATTTTTAGAATAGGTTTCTGGGATTACCGCTAGAAAATTTTTAAAATCAGATGAAGGTGTTTTGAAACTTAGATCTACATCGGTATAGTTTTTAAATAACTGAACAAACCCAGTAAATTCTAGAGGTAGTTGATTGATTAATGCTTTATTTTCTTTAAAAGAATATTTTTGATTCTCTAAGTCTAGTTCAATTTGAGCATCAAGTTGTAGTTTGTTTTTGTTTAAATATTTAGTTTGATCTAAGCTAAATGATGCTTCAGTGCTTGTTTGCGTGTCTAAAATCACTTTTTCTCCAGATATAGATCCATCACCGCTATGGTTAAGGTCAGTCATTGCAAGAATGGTTTTGCTTATATCATCTTTGAACAAAATTTTACTATCGTTTATTTCGTAATGATCTAAAGCAAAGGTAAAAGAACTGCTTTTCTCTTCTGTTGTAGTAGTGGTTGTTTCTTCTTTTTGTTTTGTGATATCAACATTAGAATTACCTAATGAATCAGTCTTAATTGCGATGTTGGCTTCGTCGATTATTATTTTTTGAACACTAATAGCAGAAGATGCTCCTTTGAATAATTCGTTTACAGACATGTCTAAGGCTATTTTTTTTGAATAGGCCAAAGTGTCTCCTTCAAAAGGGGCGTAATTGATAATTGATAGATCGTCGATAATTACAGACGCCTGCGGAAAGCTTCTAATAAGGCTAATATCGATATTTGCAAAATCTACTTTGGCATTAACATGCTCATTAATAAGGTAGCGAACCTTATCTTGAATTGTACCTTTGAATAGAAATGGGATAGAAATAATACCTAGAATAAGTACAACTAATATAATACCAAAGATTTTTAGCGCTTTTTTCATTTGTTTTATTTTGTTTTTGCCAATCAAATAGTGACCATTTGTCTAGAATATAGAATTCTATCAAGGCACTATTTTTGGGGTAAATATGTCTTTATTTTGTAAAATAACGATTTACAAAGGTAGGATGTTACTTTTTTTAAGTTAACTATTTGTTAGATTTAAATCTCAAGGGCTATTTCCCCACCTTGTTTTAGTTTAAATCTTTTTCTTAACAAGTGAACTGCCAAGTACAAAATGGGAGTGTCTAATGCGGCAACCAAAACTTTAAAAAGAAAACCATTTAACAATAGTATAAAGAAACGATTCCATTCTATAATGCCAGTAGAACACAATAGCAAAAGAACTGTAAGCGTATCTATAAATTGAGAAGAAAATGTAGAAAAATTATTACGTAGCCAGAGATGTTTTCCTTTGGTTAGCCTTTTCCAGAAATGAAAAACTTGTATGTCAATATATTGTGCAAATAAGTAGGCGATCATCGAAGCAAAAACTGCAATTACAGTTGCACCAAAAACCTTATCAAATGTTTCATTGTCTATAGGAGACCAACTTGTTGCCGGTACAACGTTAGCAACAGAAATGATAAGTAAAGAAAAAAACGAAGCAAAAATACCTGCAGTTACAATTTGATTTGCTTTTCGCTTGCCAAAAATTTCACTTATGATATCGGTGATTAAAAAGGTGATGGGGTATGGTAAAATACCCACAGAGATTTCAAAAGTATAAATACCAAAAAAATCCCATTGAAAGAATTTTTGAAAAATTAAGTTTGACGCAACTAACGAAGAAATAAAAAGTGCTCCTAATATTAAGTAAATACGATATGCGGTCTGTTTGTCTTTTAGATCTAGAGAGATTTCTTTCAAAATAAATATTTAGTTAGTAATAGTGTGTGCAAAAATAAGGTGATGTGATTTAGTTTTGTTTATTTTGCCTCTAAAATACAGAGTTCTTACCAAATTATAAATATCAAACCTTGAAAACACTAAACATAGTACATATCTCGTTGGGGAGTAACATAGGAGACCGTCTTGGTTTTATTCAAAAGGCAGTAGACCAAGTGTATGAGAGTATTGGTGATATTGCTAAGATCTCAAAAGTTTATCAAACTCCAGCATGGGGCTTTAATAGTGATGATTTTTATAATATTTGTATAGAAGCTCATACTCATCTTGCAAGTGATAAAGTACTTGATATGCTTTTGGTTATAGAAGATTCTTTGGGACGAGTTAGACATGGTGATATTGGATATGAGGCAAGAACTATTGATTTGGATATTATTTTTTCGTCAGAAGGTATTATTGACACTCAAAAATTGATTATTCCTCACCCTTCGATGCAAGATAGGAAGTTTGTATTAGAACCACTTTCGGATATTGCTAGTGATACTATTCATCCTGGATTTGGTAAAACTGTTTCGCAGTTGTTAGAAGTAACTCAGGATGTTTCTGAAGTGTGTCAAATAACCAGTGTTATCAATAACCCTAAAGAAAGATATGATTTATCTCGATTTCAGTATTTAACGATCGAAGGAAATATTGGGGCGGGTAAGACAAGTTTGGCGCAGATAATTTCAAGAGAATTTAATGCAAAACTTATCCTAGAGCGGTTTGCAGATAACCCTTTTCTGCCAAAGTTTTATGAAGATATGGAGCGATACGCTTTTCCGTTAGAAATGTCTTTTTTAGCAGACAGATATCAGTACTTACAAGATGAGATTGCACAATTTGATCTATTCAAGGACTTTGTGGTAAGTGATTATGATGTATATAAATCAATGATTTTTGCTCAAGTAACTTTGTCTAAAGAGGAGCTTGCTCTTTACAAGAAGGTATTTAATTTAATGTATAGAAATATAGCTAAACCAGGAATGTATGTGTACTTATATCAAAGCACTGATCGCCTTTTAGAACATATAAAAAAGAGAGGTAGAGTGTTTGAACAAAAAATTCCTGTTTCATATTTAGATGCTATTAATAAAGGGTACCTGCAATTTATAAAATCTCAACCCAAGAATAAAACAAAGATTATTGATTTGTCAGAACTTGACTTTGTCGCCAATAGATCTGATTACATTTATATTCTTAATGAGATTGCAAAAGAATAATAATGAGACCTACAGTCATTTGATCTGGATAATAGCTGTCACTTCTTTTGTAACATAGTTGAAGAAATTATACTTGAAGTTCTTTTTTTTCTAAATGTGTTTTTAAGCCAAGATTGTTCTGATTGATCCGCAAGAATTATAAACAAAGGAATAAGTGCATGAGGTAGCCTAATTAGTACTTCCCAGGTCCATTGATCAAAAGTGTTTGCAAGAAAATCAGCATGAAAATGACCTGTTAAACGTGCTAATGCGGTAAGTCCTCCCCAGATAAATGCATAAATCAGAGCTATGCGAGCTGTTTTTGGGATAAAAATGGCTATAGCTATTATAAAATCCAAAATTCCTGCAATTTTTAAAAGTAAATGGGCACTAGATTCTTCTATGGGTAAAGTGTTTAATGTCATGTCTATAAAGTTGCCTGGTCTAGGGTAATAACCGATAGCATATAGTCCATGACAACTAAAAGTAAGAGCAATAGCTACTAGCGCCGTTATACGTATTTTTTTAAACTCTATTGATGTAAACATCATCATGTATAAAAGAATAGGGCTTATTACCTGACAAGCGTATTCGAAAAACTGTCCTAAATGAAAGAATTTTTCTTTGCAATATAATAGAGCCAAAATAAAGAGGCCTATTGCTCCCCCTAGTAATACTATTTTTCCTGCTTTTTTTGTGCTTGATTTTATAAAAGGAACTGCTAGTGCGCATAATAAATAACAAATGCCAATAACTTGGATAGAGACAGAGATATTGTTTGCGATAGAAAGATTAGTTACATATTCATTCCAGGTGATATTAAAGATTTTTTCAACTAGACCTTTTAAGATGGCTTCATCCCATAAAAAAGTTCGATATGGTGCGTCCCATACAATATGCTGATATGCTCTACCTAAAAAAACGAAAATAGTTGATGCCTTTAAAATAACAATAAATTGATCTTTTAATTTTGGTGATTGTATCATTTTTTTTGTGCGTATAGTTGGGTTTTGTTGTATTTTCTGTAATTTATAAAATATTATTTTTTGATTTAGGTAAGCCTGCCTGAAAATACTTTCAGGCAGGCACAAAACACAAAAAAAGCGAATGAGCTCTTGCTTTAATACATCAGTATTAACCTCGCTTTTTTGGTTTTAACAACTACGAAACTAGTGCTTGTTATTAAATTGTTAATTGAACGAAATATCATTTTTCGATTTATGCTTTTAAGTTTGATTTGATCATTCGTACTATGATACAGGATGCAAAAGAGAATGAGATTCAATAGTATATACAAGAAGTTAGCCTTATGTAGGTTTGGGCGATAGGAGTATATCATTTGTCTATTGCTTAATGTTGAATTTTTCTGTAACACTAGAAGTGTTAAAGTCGGTTAGTCAAATGTAAAAAGGACTCCAGATTTTAATTACGTTATAAATCAAACAAAGTATTGATATTTGTCAGATAATAAATTGATAAAAATCAATTTTACGCATGTCGAGATTGGGTAAGAGGTCTTGTTACAGCATTAACAAAAGCGATAAATAGTTCTTTTTTAGGTACTTAGTTTTTTTGTGATTACTCTTAGGAGTGTTAAAAGATGAGAATGGAGTTCGTCTGATGAATGACTAGAGTTTTGTAAACAAGTCCCAGATTACTATACCAGCACTTACAGATATGTTTAAAGAATGTTTACTTCCATATTGAGGTATTTCTATAACACTGTCACTTTTTGATACAACTTCCTGCTGTACTCCTTTTACTTCATTACCAAATATGATAGCATATTTTTGGTTAGGTTGTGGAGAAAAATCATTAAGCATAATGGCATTTTCTGCTTGCTCGATTGATAAGATTTTTACCTCTTCAGCTTTTAGGTTTTGAATAAGTGCTAGAGTATCATCTTTATGCTCCCAATCGACAGTATCGGTAGCGCCTAAGGCTGTTTTTTGTATGTCTTTATGTGGTGGAGTAGCTGTGATGCCACAGAGGTAGATTTTTTCAATAAGGAAAGCGTCGGCCGTTCTAAATACAGATCCTATATTATTAAGACTTCTTATGTTATCTAATATGATGATAAGCGGAGTCTTTTTTGATTCTTTAAATTCTTCGATGCTTTTGCGATCAAGCTCGCTATTCTTGAGTTTTCTGTTTTTTTCCATCATCGCAAAAATACTATTTTAAAAGACTTAACTAGTGAAATTATCTGATATTTGAATGAAGTATTTATAGGTCGTAATGAGGATTGTGAATAAATTTGAATAACTCCCAAGAGTGATATTTTAAAAAAGGAAAGAGAATAATTAATTTAGCGGGATTGATAAAAATATAGAGCGTTGGCAGCAAAAAAAGGTAAGAAAGTAACTCCATTAATGAAACAATATAATGCTATTAAGGCAAAGTACCCTGATGCATTATTGTTGTTTAGAGTAGGTGATTTTTATGAAACATTTGGAGCAGATGCGATTAAAGCCGCAGCTATTTTAAATATTGTTTTAACAAAAAGAGGTAATGGTAGTGAGCAAGAAACGGCATTGGCAGGATTTCCTCATCATTCACTTAATACTTACTTGCCCAAGTTAGTAAAGGCAGGTGAACGGGTGGCAATTTGTGATCAATTAGAAGATCCTAAGCAAACTAAGACTATTGTAAAAAGAGGAGTGACAGAATTGGTTACTCCTGGAGTGGCTTTAAACGATGAGGTTTTGCAAAGCAAAACCAATAATTTTTTGTGTGCGTTGCATTATGGTAAAAAAGAATTAGGGGTTGCATTTTTAGATGTTTCTACAGGAGAATTTTTAACAGCTCAAGGGGATGTTGCGCATATGGATAAGCTAATGCAAAACTTTAATCCTAGCGAGATTTTAATTACAAAACCTAAAAAGAAGCATTTTCAAGATGACTTTGGGCAAGATTTCCATACTTTCTTCTTAGAGGATTGGGTTTTTAAAACTGATTATACGAATGAAACCCTTAATAAACATTTTGGGACAAAGACCTTAAAAGGATTTGGTGTAGATCACTTGGGAGAAGGTGTTGTTGCAGCAGGGGTTATTCTTCATTATTTAGGAGAGACCCAGCATAGCAAATTGAAGCATATTACAGCAATACAGCGTATTGCCGAAGATCAATATATATGGATGGATCGTTTTACAATTCGTAACCTCGAATTATATCATTCTAATGCCGCTAATGCTGTAACGCTGTTAGATGTAATTGATAAAACAATCTCTCCAATGGGTGGTCGTACCCTTAAAAGATGGTTAGCGCTGCCTCTTAAGAATATTGCTACAATAGAAAAACGGCATGAAGTAGTTCAGTATTTTCTTGACAACTCTACTTTACATCAAAAAATACAACATCAAATCAAGCAAATAGGTGATGTTGAGCGATTGATTTCAAAAGTGGCTACCGGAAAAGTGAGTCCAAGAGAAGTGATTCAGCTTAAAAATTCTCTCGAAGCAATAGTGCCTATCAAAGCGCAAGCATCGGCAAGTGGTAATGAAGCCTTAAAAGTAATTGGTGATACACTTAGTGATTGCCAATTGCTTAGGAATAAGATTAAAGAGACTCTTAACGAAGAAGCGCCAGTAAATATTTTAAAAGGAAATACAATTGCCAACGGATACCTAGAAGAGTTGGATGAGTTAAGATCAATTGCTTTTTCTGGTAAGGATTACTTGGATAAAATGCTAGAACGTGAAACCGAAGCGACAGGTATTACCTCGTTAAAAATAGCTTCAAACAATGTTTTTGGTTATTATATTGAAGTTAGAAATACACATAAAGATAAGGTGCCAGAGACATGGATACGTAAACAGACTTTGGTAAGCGCAGAACGATATATTACTGAAGAATTAAAAGAGTATGAAGCTAAAATATTAGGGGCAGAAGAGAAAATACTTGCATTAGAACAGCAATTATTTGCTGATTTGGTAATTTGGATGAATGAGTATATTAAGCCTGTGCAATTAAACGCTACTTTGGTAGGGCAATTAGATTGCTTATGCTCATTTAGTCAACTTGCAATAGAAAATCAATATGTACGACCTTTGATTGATGAATCTTATGATTTAGAAATTAAGAATGGTCGTCATCCCGTTATTGAAAAGCAACTGCCAATAGGAGAACAGTATATTGCCAATGATGTCTTGTTAAATAGAGAACAACAACAAATCATTATGATTACAGGGCCTAATATGAGTGGTAAGTCGGCAATATTAAGACAGACTGCGCTTATTGTACTATTGGCCCAAATGGGATGCTTTGTTCCAGCGGAAGAAGCTAAAATAGGAGTCGTTGATAAAATATTTACTAGAGTAGGAGCTAGTGATAATATTTCTATGGGAGAATCTACCTTCATGGTTGAAATGAATGAGACTGCAAGCATTCTCAATAATATTTCAGACCGAAGTTTGGTGTTATTAGATGAAATAGGAAGGGGAACTAGTACTTATGATGGGATATCTATAGCATGGGCCATTAGTGAGTTTTTACATGAACACCCTGCTAGACCTAAAACCTTATTTGCAACACATTATCATGAATTAAATGAAATGTGTGAAACTTTTAACCGAATAAAAAACTATAATGTTTCGGTAAAAGAATTAAAAGACAATGTTCTTTTCTTACGTAAGCTCGTAGCAGGTGGAAGTGAACATAGTTTTGGTATTCATGTAGCAAAGATGGCAGGAATGCCACAGCAAGTGCTTCATAGAGCTAATAAGATGCTTAAAAAACTAGAAAAATCTCATAGTAGTGAAGAACTTACAGATAAAATAAAAGGAGTGCAAGATGATGATGAACTGCAATTAAGTTTCTTTAATCTTGATGATCCTTTATTAGAAGATATTAAAGAAGAGATTTTGGATATTGATATAGATACTTTGACTCCAGTTGAGGCTCTAATGAAACTTAATGAGATTAAGAGAATGTTGGTAGGTAAAAAAGCTGCAAGAAGCTAAATCTATGATGAGAAATGTATGGAATAGAAGTTATAATTGACTTTTGAAATATAAAACCATTTTTTTTCTATTTTTTAAATACTGAAATGCTGATAGTTATAAAAAAAACAATTCTTTTTTTCAAAAAGGCTTTGGTATTTGTAGAAATGTATTAAATTTGCATCCGCAATCAGGTATTGCGCAAGTTCATAACATATTGCGAAAGTAGCTCAGGGGTAGAGCATCACCTTGCCAAGGTGAGGGTCGCGGGTTCAAATCCCGTCTTTCGCTCTGAGATAATATACCAAGCTGAAGTGGTGGAATTGGTAGACACGTTGGACTTAAAATCCAATGTCCATTAGGACGTACGGGTTCAAGTCCCGTCTTCAGTACTAAACGGGACACATCTTTTTTATTAGATCGTGTCCCGTTTTTATTTGATCCAAAATCGTTTGATAACGAATCGATTATCTTAAAAAAAGAATTAATACGAGGGGTTCGATAACGGTCATTTTTGTAATCAAATAGAATTCCATCTGGGAAAACCATATTTTGAACAGATCTCTTTGTCTCTAAATCACCCAAACTCCATAATTCCTGCAAGTTACAAGAAAGTTGCAATGCTAAATCTATAGATTTTTCAAGGTTCGATAAATTAAAACTGTTTTCAGAAGTATGGACCTGAATTGTCTCTAATTCTTTTTTTAGCTTAGCCTCAAACTTGTGATATTGTTCATCTGTAATTTCACGAAAAACGAATCTTTCTTCAAGAACTTCAAGCTTATCTTTAATTTGGTCTAATCTTTTTTGCTGAATGTCATATTCCTTAAGTTGCTCTTCATACTCTTGAACAAAGGTATATTTCATGATCTCCTTCATAGGAGCCATATATTTTTTATCTTTAATTTGTATCTTTCGTAATACATCTTCAAATTTCTGATGCATAATTTTTGCGCTTCTATTTTCCTTGCTTCCTATACGGTTATTTTTGTAGTAATATAGGTTTTTTCGTTTGACTAAATATCCAGTATACTTAGTGCCACAAGACACAGCGGTAATAAATTGCTTTAGCGGTAGGTTTTCATCATCTTTGGTATACTTCTTTCCATTTTGATAAAGAAGATCGTTAATCTTTGCAAATTCCCTTCTAGAGATTAGTGACTCATGCTTTCCTAAGACGGGTTCATCTAATAAATTATGAACAATTACACCACAATAAAATGGGTTTCTGAAATAATCACTTAGTTTTTTTGCTCTAATTTTAAGTCCTTTTCTTTGGAGTCGTTCTGCAATCTCTCGATAGGTCATGTTTTTTTCAAGTTTCCACTGAAAAGCAAGTTTCAATAACTTACCATCTTCATTAATAGCAATGTTGGGAGTTTTTCCTTTGCCTGGATTTAGGTTAGTATATCCAAAAGGAACAGTATTAATCCAATATCCTTTAGAAAGCTTTGATTTCATTCCAGAGACAATCCTATTTCTACTCGCTATATTAGTGATATGACTATTCAAATGGAAAAGGTTTTCACAAACCACACTAGTCATAGGGTCACTAAAATTGACAGGTTGTGTTATAGAAACAATCAAGATACCTTTAGACTTAAGATCATCACTTAGTCCAATACTGCTCGCACCTGTTCTTGAAAAACGATCATAGGCATATACCAAGATAAATGATATTTCATTATTTTTATTCTTTACGTAGCGTAGCATTTTTTGAAATTCCAAACGATCATCCTTTTTCGCAGATTCATAAGTTCCACCAAAATACTCCACTACTTGAAGCTGGTTTTTATTCGCGTAATCTTCACAATATGCTTTTTGAGTTTCTAAGCTAGCATTATTCATTGCTTGCTCTTTAGTCGATACTCTAGTATAAATAACAGCCCTATTTGTTTGTTTAATTTTAGGTGTATTTGATTTTTTTGCAAACTTTTGAAATACTCTTAAGTTTTCCATATCCCTTTAGTTTTACTTTTTAATGTGGTTAAATATTGTTTTACATAGTTCTTCCATTGCAAGAATGGCTTGTTCTGCTTCCTTGTCAGATAGATTTTCGAGACCTTTAAACGTTCTAAGACGTTCAGGTGTCATTTTTTTAATTTTACGAAATTGTTTAAGCTGTTGTTCTTTCGAATCAACACGAACTTTATTCACTAACATAATTGTTAATGTATTTAGGTCGTGAAAATCCGATTGTAGCGTCGGTGAGAACACGTGTATGTTTGTAAATTCCTCGGCTTGTAGCGGCCGTCAGATTATTTGGCACAAATTTAAAACACCTTGTTGTAGGTTGTTTTCATTGTACCTTACAAACATATACAATTTCTATTACATTTCACAAAAAAAATCAAAATATTGACAACTATATTTAGTGATATATAAACTATTACAAGGTTTACATTAATTATTGTTATTTCTTTTTTGCTACCTGCAAGATTAACTAGGTCAAACCCCTACAATGGCTTACTAAGGTACTAGAAGTAATCCAAGATTATAAAATCAGTAAATTAGAAGAGTTACTCCCACAAAACTATATCCAAAACCACTCAGATAACGATTGTTAAAATTATCTGGTTTCTTAAATAAAGTGCTCTGGCAATGTCAATCTTGTAAAAAAGCGCAGAACTCTAAAACAAGAAAAACACAGTAGACTGTATTACAAGCATTTACAATGTCACATATCTCTTTTTATGTAAAATGTAAAACCAATCTTATAAAAACATAACATAACCTACAAGACGTACTTTACCATAGGCTTACCACAAGATGTACTTAACCGTATGCTTACTCTTTTTTTGCTGCCCACAAGATTAACCTACCTTATAATATCCTACAAAACAACAAACCCACAACAGTACTGTCATGGGTTTATCTTTTATTGCTTACTCATACCGCAACGAAGTTTACAACTTCGTGGAGCTGGTATTAAATATCTTCATCGTACCAAACATCATCACCAATTTCATCTTTAAAAAACCTATACCCTGATGGTAAAGCCAAGAATCTTGCCAATTCAGGTCTTGACTTCAGCACAAAAAATAAATAATCTATTGATAATGTTTTAATATCACCATTATACGAATTCGAAGTTAAATACCATCCAGACATATGATCGGGAGAATCATATCTAACACCATTAACTTCACTACCTTCATAAATTTCCCTAGATATTGCAACTTTTTGCCCAATATTTGGTATTGAAGGAGAAATGTTTAACGATGAGCATAATTCTAATTGGCTTTTAAAAAAATCAATAGTAGTATCTAAATTGAATTCATAAATATTTTCTTCATTTTCTATTTTTTTTAACTCATGTATCTCAAAATAATTATCATTTTCTACAAACTGTAGTAACCATGAACCACATCCAAATGTCTCGAAGTTTTTAATAATTTTACCTGAGGCAATCAAATAGTCCAGAATATGATCTATTATCAAGGAAATGTCATTTATTCCATATTTCTTGCTGCGAATTGAAAACTCTTTGTTTAACTTGCTATTTATTCCCTTTGTAACAAATAGCCTATCTAATTTTATTATTGAATAATTCTTCATTTAATTTTGATTATTATCAGTTATATTGTCTGGATTATATCCTTTTCGTTTTAAACCTCCCACAGTACCACCTTGTGAGGAAGAACAGCTTTTACAATGAGGATATAATTGTTGCGATGTTCCATCAGGTACTAAAGAACTTGACGGTTGATGGTCAGGTGTGAAATTGTTTGTTTTCCTGCCTGAAGTTTTACTTCCGCATGTATGACAACCGTCAGTAGTTCCCATTTCATTTATTGCGGTTCTCTCTGCTTTGTTAAAAGATTGGCTTTTACTTCTCGCGGGTATTGATCTTTTAGCAAATGGTCCAGGTAGAAGTGTTTTTGTATCTACATTAGGATGTACTCTTTTAGCTTCATTTATAACTTGAGTTGCTACTGATGGTTTTTTAGAGCCGCCTCCTTTTTTGCCTCCAGGAGTTACCATTGTTTGCAACGTTGCAACTACCTTGTCATGAGTTGATATGTTATCATTTCCATAGGTATGAATAAGATTATCAATTGCATCAATACCTGTTAAAGCCAATACTCCATAAGATATATCTACTGCCAAAGCTCTAACTGGATCTTGATTGTAAGCTCCATCGGGAGCAGGCTTTATTACACCGTATTGATTATCGTTTCCAAAAGTATATTTAGGTATGTTAAACTGAGCATATACCGGAGGTTTTATTACTACTTCGTCTAAAATTCCTGTAGTAATTTGTAAACCAGCATTTAATAAAGTGCTGGCAGGTATAGCCATATTCCCATCTGGGTCAATAAAATAGATTGGATTATCAAAGGCATAATTATAAGGTGAATATTTACGCATTTCTTCTGCAAGAGGGTCAAGGTTCATCCATCTACCAATCGCAGGGTCGTAGTTTCTGGCTGTTATATCGATCCAACCAAGACCTAGTTCGTTTTGTTCTTCTTTCTCACCAAAACCTCTTAATTGTGCTATGCGATTTCCATAAGAGCTTACTATATTATTATATCCTTTATGTTTTAATCCAAAAGGATAGTAATTTGATTCTTCTATAATTTCAGATTTTTCTATTGTACCATTGTTATCAGCATCGGTGTAAGAAAATCTTATATTTTGAAGGTGATCTTTAAACTGGTATACATAACGATAACCCGTAACATCAGGAGTAATATATCCTTCTGTTTGTCCAAAAAATTCAAGACTTCCATTTTTGTATACAAAATCACCTATATAATCTGTTATTATTTTGTCTTCATTTTTTTCTACTATTTTTTGAATTTTCACTCCTGTAGCATCATATATATATTCTATGGTACCATTATTTGTTCCTGTAACCGTTACTTTTGTTGGTAAGTTAAGGTGGTTATACGTAATGTCTGTAATCCCCTTATTTTGATCAACAATCATATTCCCATTAGCATCATAACGATACTCTTCTGCTTCATTAACTCCATTAGAAAAACCAGCAGTATTACCAGAACTATCTTCTACTTTTATCAGTTTATTACTGGTACTATCATAGTTATATGACAACATATCTATAACACCAAAAGTATTGGTATCCACATTTGATAGTCCTTTTCTGTGTAAACTTTTAATATTCCCATTTTTATCATAGGTAACATCACTTAAGTTATAATGTCTTGTATTATCAATGGCACTAGTTATTCTACTTAAAGCATCATAGTTATACACATAAGAGGTACTTATAGGATTGTTCGGTGGATTAGGATTCACACTTTGTGTTTTCCAACTCGTCTCACTTATATTTCCATTAAACAAAGTTGTTCCACCTAAGGTTGGTCTACTATAATTAATTGCAAATCCAAAAAGATCTCCGTTATCGGTTTTTCCTTCATTAATGGTTTTTAACCAACCTCGTATGTTATAAGCATAATCTACTTTTTGAAGACCAGTACCGGTTGCGGCTCCTCCAACGTTTTTATAGTGTAATTGCCCTAAAGCATCATACTGGTTCGCAGCAATTAATTCTTCATGACCATTGATGGTTTGGGTATGTACCAGGGGTCTTCCCACATGATCATAGGTCATTTTTCCCAAGGTGACAATAGGGACATTGCTGCCTTTGCTATGGGTACTTGTACTTTGTTTCACTTTGCCTGTAAAATCCAATTGAGTTTCAACAACATCAATGCTACTAAGATAGTCATTTTTTGTAGCTACATATATAGGTCGTGCTTTTTTATCATAATAGATCACATTGGTAATCCAGCTATCAGTATCCATCACCTTAACTAAACTTCCAGTTTCTAAAGATTTAGTACCACTTAAGATCGTTTCACCATCTACAGTACCGGGATTGGCGAGTTTAGGATCTGGATTCGTTCCTAAAAATTCGTAATCATCATAATAATTAATAGTGAGTACTTCTATAGGTTGCGTAGCTGGGTAGCCCCCATTATCATAATATATGCTTACCCCTCCTATAGTAGTTGCTGCTGCGCGGTTTACCCATAACTCGCTTGTAAACCCTGTAAGTTCTGCCTGCAAGGCTTTTCGATCTCTACTATCGGTTATCTTACCGGTATAGGCCACCCTTCCATACGCATCATACTTCGTAAAGAGCCATTGGCTCCTTTGTTTTAAAAGAGCATCCTGGGTAAGTACGGGTTGATCTAGTTTGTTGTACACTATAGACTCCCATGCTTTACCCGGTATTTTCTTTTCTACCAATCGGTTACGATTGTCATAAACATACTGGTAACATAGTTCATTAAGCTCGGTTGCAGAGATTCCATCTACTACATTTACTTTAGGAGGAATCACAAACGTAAGGTTCCCAAAACGGTCATATACATAATGGGTATCATGAGCAACTTCTCCACCTCCTGTGTTTCCTGCGACAGAAACACTCGCATAGGTTCTTTTGAGTAGTACTTGCCCTTGTTTATTGGTATACTCTCGTACGGTATGCTCATTGGCCAAGGCTTGTGTTGGGCTATAATTTTCATCTTTGGTAATGGCTACATGCAATTGATTTTTTGCGTAATATCCTACTTTGATCAAAGTGGGTTTTTCGGTATCGTTGCCTGTAAACCCAACTCTAAAATGTACGACCTCATTAGCCGTATTATATCGCCAATCTGATCTTACGGTATGGTTGGTATTGCTATCTGACCCTATCTTCCAGGAACTACCGGGTGCTCCTTGTTCCAGAGCGCGGTTAAGCGGTGAAGATTCAAAGCGCGTTTCGCTATAGGCATTGATTTGCCTGTGATCGGTAATCCCAGGAAAATCATTGGCATACTGGGTATGATAGTAGCTATTGATATCCTGATCGATATCTACGGCTTCATAAGTACCATTGGCTGTATTACGTTTAAAAGGCAAATATTGCCTTGCTTGCCTTCCATAACGATCATACTGGGTATGGGTTACGATATCTTTACTATCCTTATTGTGTTTGATACCAATACTTTGCATCTCACGACCCAAACCATCATAATAGGTCACTTGTTGGATATGGCGTTTTTCTGCCGGCTCATCATCACCGCCCACTTCATCTAATCGATCTATAGTTACCGGTTGTTGTGGAGTGATGGTATGTACATAATTAAGGTCTGATAAATTGATTTGCCCAAAGCTAACTCCCGTAAGCATGATCGCAAATATGATAAGGATATGTTGTATATATTTCATCTTTGTATATGTCTTAAGTTCGTTATTATTGATCTCCTCCTACTGGGTCTTTACCTCTTCCATCACCGTTGTCTCCGCCACCGCCACCAGTGTCACGTACGCCCTGAAAGTATTCGGTTCTGCTTTTAAAACGGGTGATATAGCCTGATTTAAGATCAACCACTCTACAATAAATCGTTTGATTGCTACCAGTGGTTGCCGTATACTCATGAGCATAGGTCTTAGAGGATGTAGCTTGATAAGGATTCCCACTAGTGGTATTGACAAACCATTCATAACGGTAACTCCCTGATCCGTTTCTGGCAGTAGTATGAAAATTGGTTTGATCAAAACCGAGATTATCTATGGTTACCGGCCTATAGGATCTAATAGTGACCGACTTTTCTTTATATTCTCCAGGTATCTTATCATCTCTTACCCTAAACGTAACGGTATAGGTACCCGGAGTGCTAAATACTTTTGTAAACGTTGTTGCAGTAAGGGGGTGACTTTGAGTAAACCCATTGATCAACCACACATAAGATCTTGAACCTGATCCTCCACCAAAATTACCTCCGGTAAAAGTCACACTGGTCGAGGTAATAAAATGACCGTTTTGTCCCTGGTTACGATGGGATAAAGGACTGAAAGTAAGGGTTGGATAAAGAAGCGGATTATGCACATGCATGGTCTTGGTTTTGGTCAGGCTTTGCCCAGTACGGGTATCGTTTATGGTACAAGATACCGTATACGTACCTAAACTGTTAAAGGTTCTGTTAAACCCGGCATCGGTGGTAACATTAGCATCATCTACTTTCCATAGATAGGTATAATGCCCGGAGCCTCCTGTTTTATTGGTGGAGAATATCACATTGGTACCCTTAACCATATGCGTATAATTAGAGGCAATGGTAAAGTCTAAAGGTGCAAAGACTTCTACCTCGGCAGTTGCATTGGTAACATGGTTAGGAATTTTATTGTCTACTACTCTAAAGTTCACCGTATAGGTTCCCGGACTGGTAAACCTGTGATCAAGCGAAGTGCCCGTTGCACTTTGTTTAACACCATGTACATACCACTCATAGGTATAATCTCCAGAACCTTTGCTAACTCCCGAAGTGGTAAAATGTACGATATTGCTTGTAGTGGCTGGAGTTCTGTTAACATGCAAGATAGGGGTGGTTAATGCCTCATAAGCATAAACTGTAGTACTTGCTTCTCTATAAAAATCAGCTACATGTAGATCTTCTACCGCTACTTTTACAGTATAGGTACCCGGTGTAAACACGCTTTTCATAGTAGTACCAGTTTCATTTTGTTTAGCAGAATTGACATACCAGGTATAGATATATTCTCCAGAGCCTCCGGCAATTCCTGTTAAACTAAAATTCACTAAAGTATTTTCTACAGAATGTACGGGATTGGCAGTAAGCTTAGGAATTGTTAGTGAATTGATCACTTGTACATTGGTGGTTACAATTTTAACCTCATTGGTAGCACGATCGGTCACTTTACATTGTATAGGATAGTTTCCTAATGTCGTAAAGGTATGGGTAAAGCTATTTCCACTTTCGGATAAGGTCTGTCCATTAATCTGCCATTCGTATAAAAACTTACCTGATCCTGCCGATACGTCTACAGCAATTACTTGTGGTTTGTTGATCTCGATATGAGAAGGCACAATCAGTACCGCCTGCATAGGATCAAAACCTTGTCCTTTTTCTCCTTTATAATTATAATTGTATTTGGTAATGACATGATTATCGATATCGGCAGCATGCCCAAAACGGTTCATATGGTCATAGGTATAGTAGTTGGTTTGCCCTAGTGGATCGGTCATACTGGTTACTCCAATGAGTGGATCATAGGTATAGGTACTTACCATGGCATTTGGTAAGGCTTGTCTAAGGTTATCCAGGGCTTGTCGCAAGGCTCCTTCTGATCCTGCATACCCATGGGTACGATCAATATCACTATTGGATAAGGTAATCAAGTCTGCTTCATAAGATGCCACCTGATCGTAGGTAGCACGCTCTATTTTGGCGATAGGGTGCTGTCCCCAATATCCCCAGATATACACTACCGGGGTGCCATCGGGTTTGGTGAGTTCTCTTGGATTTCCTTGTTCGTTATATCTTGTAAAGACCACCCTGTCCTGTAGTTGGTCTCCTCCTTTAGCGGTCTGTACCTTAGAAGGCAAATACAGGTTACCATACGTAGCATATGCTTGATGCGCCGTAGCCACCAGGTAAGAAGTGTTATCCTCGGTAACATAACTCTTAGTAGTAACCGGGCTGGCGATTCTGTTTTGTAATAGCAAAGTGGTTAATCCCAGATCCTTTGGGTAGTACATCTGGGTTGTAGTAGGTTCCTGGTCACTTTTAGTAATACGTGTACTCGTAGCAGCATAATGTTGGTTACCATAATTATAGGTGGTGGTTGTGGTTAATGCCTCTCCATCTTTATAGTGCGTTTCTTTAGTTTCTTCAAGGCGAGTCCAATAGGTGGAAGCCGTATTGTAATTCACTTTATAATCAGGAATATTATCTCCAAATTTAAGATAAGTTCCTGGTTGGGTAAAAAAGCTAGGAATCACACTAGGAAGATAGTGCTCATAGGTATAATAAGCTTTTCCATCATCAGTATATTGAAACACCCTTGCCCGTCTCATGGTGTGATCAGAACTCAATGAGATCCCATAAGAAAACCCTTTCTGATCTAGAGTGCCATGTTCTCCTTTCTGACTATAGGTATATTCTTTTTTCTGTAGTAAAGTATAATTTTTGTCATATACCCTTTCCTTGATGAGCTTCCCATTTAAAAGCTCTGTCTTTGAGAATTGCTTATTGGGCGCGTTTTCCAGCTCATTATAAAAATCATACACCTTCATCCCATTATACTCCTGTCCATTATAGGTAAGTTCGGTAACGGTAGAATACCCTATATCCACTGGGGTTGGCGTACTTCTATTGTGAGCATAGCGTACAATAGCTGCACAACCGTAATTTCCCTCTGTATTGCTATAATTCTCGGTGCGATAAGTGGAATAATACTCCATATCACGATGTTGTACCCCCGAGGTTTTCTCATAACTACCCAAGGCATCCAATCGAATATCCTTAGTCACGCTAACATCATCATAGATATAGGCTTTTTGTAGCGCAATGGCATTTTCTTCGGTATAATCTGTGGTTTTTAAAACACGTAACCCCCCTAGATAATTTTTGTGTTCTATTTGTTTGTATTCTATTCTTTCTTTTCCAAAATGCATAGTCACCTTAGGATGGTTATTAAACATATAATAACGATACGCACCAGGAGAAAGGCTAGGCCCACTATCAATAACATTTCCCTGATCATCAAACAAGGTTCCAGCAAGTACCTTGGTGATACTCTTATTAGCATTATACCCCCCTGCTCTTACCACATTGGCAGTATTGCTGTATACAAAGTTTTCACAATACTCCAGAACAGGTCCCGCTTTACAATCATACGAATCTGCCGGCACACAATGTAACTGATCTGCTTCTCGGGTTTTATACACCACATAGGATTGTGCTGTATTTTCGCCATAGTCATAATTAGGATCCCCAGAATACCCGATCTCAATGGTAACTAAAGTACCTTCTTCACCGGGTTTGATAATAAAAGAGCCGCTAGCATATCTGGGGTTGGTAGGGCTATCGTCACAAAACCCAGGGTACAAAGGCGATCCAGAACCTACTGAAGGGGTATTGGCATCAGATACCCAGATAGGATTAGAGGTATAGGTAGATGGTAATTTGTTTAATCCATACGTATAGGTGGTAAACCCACCGGTTGGATATTGTATTTTGGTAAGGGTACCAATAGTAGTGGTTTCTTGATCAACAGAACGATTTCCACCCGTCAACGTATAAGGAAACCCATTCGTTCTGCCCATAGCCGGTATCAAAGTTGAGTTACTTTTACCATTATAATACCCCCAAAAATCAACCGATTTAGAATCTCTAGAAGGTACTAAATGAGGGCGGTCATAGGTAAACTTATATTTTTTACTATAATTACTAATCGAGATACTATCCAATTTTAATCTCGAATCTACCTGATCTGCACTTGTAGGGTTCCCAAAATACGAGTCATTGTATAATATGATTTCAGTAACTTTTTTAGGACCTGTAGCCACTTTGATACTACGTAGTGCTTTTTTGTTGTGGTAATCTTTTCTAAATCCTTCAGCTCTGTTAAAGGTGACCCTATTGTTTTTAAAACGAATCTCTCGTAAATCTGAAGACATAATTTGATAGTCGTTGATATCCATATCATTACGGGTTTCGGATTGCGTACAGGTGTTGGTGGTATACGGAATATTGGTGCGCGAACCCTCTCTGGATAGCACTTCTTTTTCGGTTCTTGTTTTTGAAGTATATTCAAAATTTACCGTTTCGTTATTCGATAAGTTCTTGATAAGACTAAGTTTCCATGCAGAAATGTATCTGTTGGTATATTCTAAATCCGTACCTCCATCAAACATTGTAGTGGTCGAACCACTGTAGGTGTTCTGGGTAATCTCGGTTTCTCTAAAAATATATTGCATCCCGCTGGTATCGGTAATGATCCACCCTCTTAAATCCACAGGATCTCCGATCAATTCGATCAGTAAATCGGGATGCTCTATACATTTGGGTTGCTTTGTTTTTAAGTCGATATAAAAAGTTCCGGAAAGCCCATTGACATGAAACGGAAAAAGATCGGGCTCAAAATCTGCTTGCTTACGGGTGATTCTGTCTGCCCAGGTAAAAAAGGGCAGGATATCCTGTGCACTGTCATGATATGATTTTGGCCCCATGCCATGTTCATGGATATAATCACTATAGGCTCTAACTTCCGGATGATAAGGATTAAAGATCAGTCCGGCATCATCGGGTACTCCCATTACCTGTCGGGTAACCATTCCTCCAACATTAAGATTCCAGCCCAGCCCTACCCAGGTTGATATCTGGTCTACTTTGATCCCAGCGGCATCATAGGATAGACTGATAGGGACTGAAATGCCTCCAGAATTTATTTGGTATAAAGGAATATTGATATCTGGAGTACCGGTATAAAGGTTAATCGAGGTATTCCCGTATTTGGTAAAAGCAGCCGCCTCTGGTGAGTTGGGTACTTCTACATAATTGTGTAACTCAAAATCTCCCTCGGTTTGAGCAGAGTCAGATTTTTGCGAGTATAGTCCGGGTACTAGCAATAGACCAAGGATTACACCCATGATTAGATTGAGATGTTTTCTCATAAATGTATTACGTATTAGAAGGTTACAATTTTTCCGGTGGCAAATCTAGATGTTATATTCGGTTCCCACAACTAATCCATTAGGGGAAAAATACCCTATTTGTTGAAGGGGGATCAATGCTAGATCAACTACACAGTTTTTTAACTTATTTGATTCATTTTTACTTTTTTTCTGAGGCAAGATTACAACAAAGGAGTTTCATTTTCCGGAATCGGTGATTTTTTTTTCATTTTTTTTAGGAGCAAATGTATCACCCTGTAGTTTGATTTCCATACAGATATCTGTATTGTGAGGCATTTTTTTGAAAAAATGTTCTGAAACTTTATCCAGTCAACTGTTTTTGCATCTTTTTTAATGTCTACTTATTTAAAAGTAGGGTGTTGTTTTTCTCTGTCCAATACCGAATGAGGAAACTGTGGGTTCGGTTTAGGAACCTTGAGGATTTCTTTTGTTATCGGTGTTTTTCTAAATACAGTATTGGAATAAAACCCGCAATTAAACCGGACATCTTCAAGATAACGATACCGCTGTTGAAGCGGATCATAGACCACTGGGGCATCTAAAGCTTTCATAGTTTTAAAAATGCGGTACAGACTGGTTTTAGAGATGCCTAGTTTTAAGGCTAATGCTGAAGCCGTGCCTGTGGCTTGTAAACGGATCAATTGGTCAACCCGTTGAATGATTCTGATTTGTTTTAAAAGCGTATTCATAATAAGGGATTAAAAGTGATATGGATTGGCATCTATATATTACATATAGTAAGGGTCTATTTGATTAAAAAGCTCAATAAGTAGTAAGCGTTTGGTTTTGGGATTTCGTTTTGTAATGGAATGCTGTTGTAAAAAATCAGCTATCATGGGGTATACCGGGGTATTACAAAAGGTACTTCGAATATGTGTAGCCGTATAAGGGATCAGCCTGTACTCCTGTGGGGTGGTAAAAAATAGTTCTTGCCGAACAAATAGTATAGGAAATACAGACTTGATCCGATATACTTTCATAAACTGACAATGGTCTTCCAGATAACAATACCCATTTTTGTCTATAGCCGTTATATGTTCTTTAGCATACTTAAAAAGCAGCTCTTTTTTGAGGTTCCCATAATCAATAGGGGTAGTAAGATCGGTTAGTAACATCTCGATTTTGTGTAAAACATCACAAATATCAATTTTATGCATCCCATCAAAGCGTTTAAGGACATCATAGATTATTTTATCTTCATGGTTGATCATTACTTACTTTTATTAGTTGTTACTACTCAAGTATCTTCTTTTAGAGATTTTTAATACTTTTAATATGATTACGAAATAAAGATATTCGGGTACAAGAGGTCGTTATGGGGTGTACAGCATCGGATCGTAATGCTTATCAGACGTTGCACCCGAAATATCTATGGAAGTAAACACACAAACTCAACTTAAAAATTGGTTTTTCTAATTTTAGGAGATACTGGTTTTTGAATTGTTTTTTAAACTGACCAGTAGCGTATTCCCTTTAATCATGGCAGTGATGATTTTTTCTATTGCTGCAAAAGGGGCTTTACTTTCCTGAACTTGCTTTACTAAGGCAATGGCGTTTTCCATTTGCATGAGTCGTTTGAATCGATCCTGTACGATAAATTGATTCACAGGTCGTAACCTTTGGTAGCTAGGGTGTAATGCTAACCTGTGAAGTAAGATCTTTTGTAGACTAGCCGTAGGTGTTACCGGAATACATTCGATAGGAGTTTTTCTGATAAAGAAATAATCCCTGGCCTCATAGATGATCTCTAAGGCTTGTTCTTTGGTTTTTCCTTTGCTATACAATTGTATGATCCACTCATAAAGTTGACGTTCATAATTCCCTTCAGGGGATAGCATCCTGTATATAAAATCAGGAATAGGAATAGGAATATGAAAGGAAGTCAAAATAAAGGACATATAATCATGCTGTGGTGTGGTTAATTTTAATGCTCCCATTGGTGGTTATTTTTGGTTTCTAGTGGTTATGTATTTGTATTTTTAAGTTCCCCAGATGTTTATCATAAACCGTTACTCAATTAAAAAATGAGGTTACATCTGGGGAGTTAGGGGTCATCTGCACAAACCCAACTTAAATATCAATCGGTATCTTTTCTTAAATGTTTTTTGTTTTTATAGTACTTAAGATTTACTTTTCTAATGTCTTCTTTGATACGATGCAAAGTGCCTGTATTCATGATAACGGTATTATTGATGTGCTCTATTTCTAAAACAGGATCTATACTTTCTAATACTTGTTTGACAATCTTTTTAGCATTAGTCATTTTGGTTAAGCGTGCTATTTTTTCTTGTACCAAATATTGATCTTTTAAGGGCAATACCTTGTATTTTGTGGTAGATGCTAACGTAAAAGTTAATAGGTTTTGTAGGTTTTCTGTGGGCTCTGAAGGTGCAGGAGTAGTATGGGCTATTCGTAATAGAAAAAGGCTTCTGGCTCTGTAAATAATAGTTAATGCATGCTCCATAGTTTTATCTTTTTGAAAAAGTTGGAATACCCACTTGTATATGATACGCTCATAACAACCTTGATCTGTACTTACAAGGGCATCTATGAAACTATCAATGTCCATATGTAAGGATTCAACAATGAATTGTAGGTAATCCTTATGATTGGTATGTAATTCTTCTTTCATGGTTGTTAGTTATTTCTGACGCTGACTATTTATGATTATATAGATTGATTGTTAAGTATTTACATTAGTTTTAGTAGCTCTTCATTTAATCTCTCTAGAAATTCTTTACCATTTCTAATTCGATTTTTCTGAGTCTCAATAGCCATGTTTATCATGTCCTTCTGTATTTCTTTGTTAGGTGCCTTTTTTCTACGATCTCTTATATTGATAATTGTATTGTAATGAACATCATATTTCCTTGCTATGGTCTTTATCTGCACTATGGTTAATGATTCTTTTAGTAATGAAGAAAGCTGACTACTTATAGGGCTTCGATTTGAATTACTTAATTTCATTTTACATATGTATTTGTTCTTTTTGAATTAGTTCAATACTGTTCTAATCATAAATTGTTACTGGGGTTTTCATATATTTGTTAGTACGCAAGCAATTTACAACATATTTGCATAATAAAAAACATATTCGCATAAAAATCAACTTTTTTGCATTTTTGTGTTGAAGATCAGTTTCAATATCATTTTTATGGATACTAGTGAAAGAATTAAAAATATAATCTCCGCTTTAAATCTGAATAATAGCACTTTTGCAAAGCACATTGGAGTTTCTAATACGACAATTGATGGTTATACCAAAGGACGAAAAAATTCAAAAGGAGAGAATATTATTTCACAACCGAACTATGACGTTATTAAGAAAATAGTAGAAAAGTTCAATGTAAATGCTAATTACATTTTAGGTTTGAGCGATGAAATATTTACGGATAAAGAAAATGATTGTTTTGAAAAACTTAAAACAATTGAAGATTATACAAATGCTTCTCTGGAAATACATAAGAATATTGATAAATTTAAAGAAATTCCAATCTTTAAAAATCTAATTGATATTGAAGCTTTGAAATTGGTACTTTCGGTAAAAGAGGGAGATAATGTTAATATCGAAAGATTGCTTAAGCTAATTGAATCTTAACTACTATTGTCAAGCCTTGTATTGAAAATGCTTTACATGTTTTATCCTAAATTATATCGGTAAAAAGATTTTTAATTCCATATTAGGGTGTTTATGCCTAATCTCATCAATTAACTTTTCTTTCAGTACAGCCTGTTCTTCCAAAGCCATTAAAATTTTATCTTTTGCTGTATTGTTAACATCATGAGAAATATACCCGAAATCTTCAAGTATATTCATTTTATTAATAATATCGATTTTAGTTTTTCTTTTCTTCATCTATTCTTCAGGTATTTTAAAATCGATAATTTCTTTAGTATAATCTTTCACATATTCATTTCTATCTTTTTCACGAATGTGCTTTGTTGGAATATCATGAATGATAAATCTCCATAAGTTTCTAAAATTATACTTATGAATTGCTAAAATTGATTTTCTGTAATACAACCAATTAATCAATACACTAACACTTTTACCTATTAAAATAGCAATACAGGCAATAGCCGTAACATGTGCAAAGTGAGGTAAATCAGATTTATAGTAAAAAATCCAGACGATATAATAAAATGAAATTGAAATAAAAACAACTGAAATTGACTGATATGTCTTTTTCAAAGAGTCATATTCAAGCCTTAAGGCTAAGAATTTAAATAAAATAGATACAAATAAGATAACAAGAAATACACTTACCTGATAAAAGAATACATTTTTATTTTTAAAATTGTAAAATTTCGTTTCGTTTTTTATTCTTATCAATTCTTTAAACTCTTTAGATGATTTATCTTGAAGGTTTAAATAATTTGTCATTAACAGCTTATAATTTTCAGTATTAAGGTCAGTAGATCTAAGAAAAGCTTCTTTTAATTCAGAATAAGCAGAATTTCTTTCTGAAATTATCTCTTTATACTTTAAGTTTTGCCCTTTAAATTCAGGATTATGCGTTGGAAAAAAATTGTGACTTGCAACAACAACTAAAGAAATTATCGCTACAAGCCAACATATAATTTTTATTTTGTAATCATTATTGTTCGATAGGTTCATCTCCTCCCGACCCTGGGGATTCAGTGTCATTTTTATCCGTTCCCATGGTGTCTTTGATTTCTGTTCCTGTTTCATCATCTATAGCTTGTGTTTCACAACTACTTACTGCAAAAAATAAAAGTAGTATGCTCGATAAAATTATCACCTTTTTCATTTGATTATATATTTTATGGTTTATCACCCTAAAATACTATTAAAAAAGGAGATCCTCCATTTCAAATGATAATTGGTAGTTACTCACTAGAATGATTTGGGGAAATACTATAATTTAAATTTTCCAACTTTATAGTAGAATCAAACTAACTTTGATTAATCAAATATAGGGAAGAACAAAGGAAATTTAAATACGGTTTTTCCGTAAATCATTGATTTTGTGTTGATAAAACAATATCATAATATTGGTTATTAGAGCCTTACAAATTGAAAAAAATGATCATATTATCGGTTAAAAGTAAAAAAGGTTAGTAAAGTATCCAGAAACAATATAAAATAGGTTCAATTCTTCAATATAAAACGTGAAGCTAAAACTTATTTAAGTGCAGTAAGATCTTACCGAATCAAACTAAAATGTCCTTTATGTGTTGAACCGTCTTGTCGTTCTACCAAAAACCAATATTCTGATGAGGGCATGGGTCGCCCGTTCATGGTACCATCCCAACCTAAGTCATTAGGACCAAGTTGCGCTAATAACTTTCCTAATCGATCAAAGATATAGGTTTTGATATCGGGTTCTCTATGGGCATTATAAATCTGCCAGGTATCATGAAACCCATCTCCATTAGGGGTGAAATACTGTGGATAGAAAAACAAGAATACCTCTTGAGAGGTAGTACCACAGCCATTTTTGTCGCGTACATATACCGTATAGTTGCCAATATCCACATTGGTAAATCGAGGATCATCCTGATAAGTAACCCCATCTAATGAGTATTCATATTCAAAACCAACCTGTGTGATCACTTCTATAGAATTATGATTTTGAGTCCAATCAGTAATCTTGATATCTTTGATTACCGGTACATCAGATTTGACCACGGTTACCGTTTTTGTTTCATCATAAAACAAATCCCCGACTGTTTGGGTTACCACTACCGTATACATTCCTATTTGGCTTACGGTAAGGGTACTTTCTGTAGTGCCTGTAGACCATAGGTAGGTATCAAATCCAGGAGTAGCAATTAGGGTCACTGATCCATTTTCACAAACAGGCCATGTATCTGGCATATCAAGGGTAGGTTTACTAGCTACTATAACAGTAAATGAGGTCGTGCTATAACAATCAGGATGGTTACGGTTTTGTACCCGTGCATATACTATTTGTGGGCTGGTCGTATTTTCAAAAGTACTCCCCACCAAAGGGTTCGAATAGGTTTGTGCATCATTTGGGGTAATGTGATACGACACCTCAAAATCTGCCCCCGATTGCCCATTAAGAATTGTTGGTGTTTGATGATCCAGATTAAAAACTTCGACACCATCATTATTGGCATCATCCCAAACACTCATATCATCGGGTTGCTGTGCGGTAGGAGTTTGATACACTCCAATATCAAAAGAGCTTATCGCATAACAATCGGTATTGGTTTGGTTTTGTACACGGGCATAAAGCGTTGCAGTACCCGATTGTACGGGGTAGCTATTAGGAAGTTGCCCGAAATTGCCAGTGGCATTAGGCATCGAATCAAAATATAACACCTCAAAAACAGTGTTGGACTGCCCATTTAACACTAGAGCGTTATAATCTGATAAAGTAAAAGTAGTTGTTCCAGTGGCATTACATAGTATATCATCGGTTATAGGGTATGCTACAGGTGCTGGATCGACCTGTAATTGTATATGCTCACCAATACCGATACAGCGATTTTGATCGTCATCAACCCGAACATAAATCGCTTGTGTAACTGGTGAACTGGTATTGCTATAGTTGGTAATATCGGTAATAGCATCTCTCTCTTCGAGAGCTGCATTAATATCGGTATAATAGGTTATCGTAATCGTTTGCCCCACCGGAAACAAAGCCCTGATCTCGTTATGTGCAATACTCAAATCAAAAGTAGCAATACCATTGGTAGCATCCCCATCGGTAGCATCATCGCATACCTGTATTGTTTTGTGATACGTTAATGGGATTTGTGTAGTAGATACCACAAGGGCTACCCTGGTTATACTAAAGCAGCCTTCACTATTTTCTATTCTTGCCCAAACGTTATCTGTATTGACTATTTGATTGGTGTAGGTAGTAGGGTTAGGAATCACTGTACCTACAGTACGAGCGTCATTTTCTGTTGGGTGAAATGTTATGGTTACCGAATTGGGGTTAGGAGTAATATCGGGAATGGCCTCATTAAGATTAAATTGGCTAAATCCATCGGTATCATCATCACATTGCTGTAGGGTTACCACTGCAGGAGTCGTGGGTAATGCCACTATAGTAATCTCATTAGTTTCTGTGATGGTTTGAGTACCTATAGTAATACTTAAAGATATGGTATAATCTCCTGGAGCTGCATAGGTGTGCGTTGGATTTTCAAGAGTGGAAGTGGTACCATCACCAAAATCCCAGAGCAAACTATCATAAGGATCAGAAATATTGGCACTAAATTGTGTAAGATCTCCAAAACATAGCTCCTCTACATCAAAGTTAACATGAAAAAAAGATTGAATAAAAGGGGGTAATCCAAATTGTGCTATTCTACCATCTAAAAAAACTACATCTTTTTGGTAATCACAAACTAGCCCCAATTCATTAGGGTTATTAATAGCATCTAAATATGTATGCCTAGGTCTTGTAAGATATATTTTCCCATCAGGACCTAATTGTAAAGCTCCTATAGAACGCGGATCTTCTCCTCCTGTAATTTCTATGCGAGATAATAAGATATCATTTGCTAATCCTGCCTTTAGGTTATATTGAAATATTCCTCTTTCTTGACCTTGAATCTCACCTTTTACGTACAATAATTCACTATTAGGTGAAAATTCAAGCCCATATACTCTTTCTGTGACAGAATCATCAATAAGGGTTATGGCATTAGACACAACTCCCGTGGCATCATCAAAATCAAACAATTGAACATCTAATAATTTTCTGGCTACTGCTAATTTTTTACCATCAGGTGAGATTTTTATAGCTCCAATTGTATGTGCTAATTCAGGCCTGAAACTTGTCCCAACATGAGTGCCCACAGCGCTAATCACTGGAGTAGTATTAACCCCTGTACCGGTTACTTTAAAAGACATAAACTCATCACTATCCCATTTATGACTTACCACCCATATTTCATTTCTGTTTTTTCCTATGATAGCCGTAATCTTTTCTGTAGTAGGGGTATGTAGTAGAACATTCTTAATGCTAGTAATACCACCTAAGCCTGCATCTAAAGTCATATCAACTTCAGAATAACGCAAACCATTAGGAAAACGCTGATAATCCACTGTAAAAATATAGTAGATATTAGGATCGTTAGGTTTAGGTACAATCAAGGCAGAGTGAGTACTCGATGAATCTCCTAATAGCCCGGTACCATTCATCATAACACCATGATTTTTGTTATATACAGTAATACCATCAGAATAAAATAACAGATTACCGTTAGAATCCGAAATAGTAGAACACCCCTCACGTGTATTCAATTGTCCATTGGTTAAGGCAACAGGACTACCACTATTAAAGTCAAGTCCTGCATTTTCACCAAAATACCAGATATTGGCTTCCTTTTGAGAAAAAAGTAGGGTACTTATGAACACCAGTAGTATAGTACTATAAATTTTTACACGATTTTGTTTCATAAATACTGGCAACTACTAGAGGTTCTGTTTTTGTGGCAGCAAACCTACAATATATATCTTGATCCTACAATTATCACTATAGGGGAAAAGTACCCTTTTTGTTAAAAGACAATATCTTATAGATTAACTACACAGCTTTACAACATACCTGATTAAACATCTATTATGGAGCAAGAATACAACATAGTTGTTTCATTTTCTGGAACTATAGAATATTTTTAAAAGAAAATTATTGAGTAATGTAAAGAGGTAGATGATAATTGAGAAAGTTATTTATCAAATATGAGAAATCTAATGCTGTAAAATTTTAGATCACTTTTCAATGCACAGGGAGTTATCATAAATAGGAAATATCTCATTTACTTAGTATGGGTAAGGTTATAAAATCCAACTTCGGGGGGTATCATAAATATCGATGCCCTTTGTGATATACCGGGTCGTGGATTATACCCCGGAGAGGGTTGCCAATCCACGATGCTCTGTGAGTATTACCATTTTGATTATAAGGGTTTAACAGCTGTGCAGAGTCGTGGATTTGGTATGCTGTATGGCGCATAGGGCACCCTGAATAATTCCTTGGAGAGCATCGTAAATGGCGATGCCCTATGCGACATACAGGGCATCAAATTCACTTTACGGGTTTACATGCGTATTGATAAAATAGTGCTTTATTTTTATAGAGAGAACTTCAAAACACAGTAAGGAATGATTAAGATAGGTGTCTTTTTTTCTTAAAGTTTTTTCGATCCTCGATTTTAAAATAGATCTCTGTAGCTGTCTTAATCGTCCTTACCAAAAGAAAGGTGCCAAAAATGATTTTTACTGTTGTTGCAATCACATCGGATTTGATGGTTTCTGATTCAATTATTTTATTCATCGTATTAAGTTTTGGTTTGGTTTATTTTTTACAAGCATCTTTTACTTCTTTAAAAGACCTGATCATTTTTGCCGTTGCACTAAAGAAGTATTTAGAGAGGTATAACAACCCAAAGATAGTTCCACCAATCACAATAGTAGTGGTTACTTTTTTTACAACTGGTTTTTTAAAGAATGGTTCACTTTCGTGTGCTATTCTTCTGATTGTATTGATATTCTGTTTGATGCTTTTTTGATGTAGTTTTTTCTTGAGGGTGTCTTTGTTTCTTTCCATAGTTTTTAATGATGTTATAGATAATTAAGCAGCCACAACTGATTCCTAATGCCCAAATGATGTTCTTGAGTTTTTGATTTTCACTAAAAAGAGAATCCCTTTGAGCCGTGGTATACTGAAGCTCTTTGGGGATGTCTTTAATAAGGTCTAACTTATAACAGTCTATGATATGTTGATTTCTCATAGTTAAGTTGGCTTATGTTTTTGTGATTAGAAGTTGATCATCTTTTAAAAGAATCAGGGCATATTCATAGACACAGCTTAATAGCTTCCCCTCTCTTTCAATTTTATGGGTACTAATTCCAAAGTGAAATCCAGCCCCTAGTAAGTAGTCACGGGATTTAATTACTTCTTTTTTATTCCCTAAAAGTTTTTTAAGAATACTCCTATTGGTATCAAGAGTACGATCAATTTGTCCTTTAGCTTTTCGTTTTTCTCTAGCTTTTAGGTTATTGTATCGGATTTGATTTTGGCGATTTGCAAATTTCTGATCGCTACGGGTTGGTGTAAAAGGTTCTCCGGTTAATAAATCTTGTAGTTGTTCCATATCTCCTATTTTTAAAATAAAAGTATAAATAGGAACGGTTAAATGATAAAGGGTGAAACCAAATTAACCTAAGTTAATGGGAGTTGATCTACATTAAAGATATTGTGCTGTATTTCAAATAGAAATTATCCTATATAAAAAACAATGGAAATTGGGAATGGCCTTATATATAGTATTTCCAATTTCCATTGTTTGTACTTTATTGTTAATCAGTATAGTTATGCTAATACAAATAATAGTTGTTGATTTCCAGCTTCCAACATCGTTAATTACTGGTTTTAGAAGATGAAGATAATAGCGCTATTTCTGAAAGGTTTGTTCCTTGAGATACCGAAATCACTACAATTCCCATTTCTTTAAGTCTTATCATGATATCCTCTACAAATACTGTATTTCTTGAAATACGGTCAAAAGAATGCACTATAAGATAGTTTACATTTCCATGTTCTTTACAAGCATTACAAACCCTTTGGATAAATTCTTTTCGATGATCCTCAATTCCTGATTTTTGGGTATCTCCTAAATAGGCTAAAATCTTATAGTTATTTTCTCTTGCAAATACTTCACAACATTCTCTCTGTATTTTTAAACTATCTATATCTGCATTTTGACTTGCTGTAGCAGAACGTGCATATACAAATGCTGTACTTTCCTTTTTAGAGAAGGGTTCTCTTATTTTTTCATGTTGCGCTTCCATCTTTACTTTATTGATGCTTTTGATATTCGGATTTGAATTCTTGAAATACATCATGAGTTCTACTCATGAGAGTTTGAAAATCAAAAATAGGAGTATTTGTATAATGACCATATCTAAAGTTTTAAAAATAATTAAGGAAACATCTATATGTGTTAGCCATAGAAGTATGATAGGTTTATAATTGATTTATTTATAAGTATCTTATTTTTAGTTTGTTAAACTATGTGTTTTTAAAAATAACACACATTAATCTATATATAATTTGTGCCAACATATATTCGAATACATCAAAAGTAGGGTTATACCAATAGATTTACATACAATATAGGTTGATATATGTCATTATAATTTTGTTTAAATTGAAGATACATTGTTTTGAAAAAACAGCTGTAATCCTCTATTATAATTAGAAATATAGATAAAATGATCATGATGGAAACTGGAAAAGTAGTTCGTTTTTTTTAAAGCCTGTAAACTGTTGTTTGACATATGGTTATAAACGTTGGAAGCTAGAAATGCTATATATATGCGCATTTCTAGCTTCCATGGTTTAAGTTTTAGAGTTCTGGAGTGTTTCGTTTTTGCCTTCTTTGAATAGGAGCAAGACTGTAAAACACTTCTTTTCCTTCTTTTTTCTTTTGTAATATAGAAGGAACACCTTTTCCATTGGGAATGGGAATTCTTTTATCAATACACTCCTGCAGACGTTCACGTATGGTTCTCTCACTACAATCAAAATAAGAAGCGAGTTCATCTACTAAAGTTCGGCTTTGAATGGAGCTTCTTAATAGTTTAGAGATCTGTTGTTGAATTTCAAAAAGATCTGCCTTTGTTCTTCTGGATCTTATGGATTCATCGATAAGATCAGGATCTGCCTCTACAAGCCCTTTACGTTCTTCGCAGTAGTTCATATAAAAAGATTCAGGACGTTTGCTTCCTCGCAATTTTAGAACATTCATCGTTATTAAATCCGTAGGGCGTTTATTGCTGTCTTTTTCAAAACCTATTTGAATAGCTGTAGTGGCTTTGTTTAACAATTCTGTCCCTAAGTGTCCTCTTGCCTTATCTGTACTACCTGGGTTTTCATGGATAAGGGTCAGAAAGGTAACATCTTCTCCGTTTATACTATCATTCATCAAGTCTATAAGCTGCATACTATCCCTGGATCTGTTAAAATCAAGAATACAATCTGTGATTACATCTAGGACAATAACAATATGCCCATAATATATAGATTTTACTCGTTTGATATAGGCTCTAAGGGCTTGAAATCGATCCTCCCTGGGGACTTGTAGTAACGAAATATAATCAAAATCTTCCGGGGTATCTTCTCTTTGGTATCCCGCTTTTTGTAATATTTGTTGTAAAGCATAGGGAAACTGCTCAGTAAGGTTTCGTTCGGTATCCACATAACAAACCGTAACGGTTTGTTCCCTGTTTTTTTTAAAGTGTAACAGGTCACTATCAAAAGATTCTTTTTTGATAAGTGCACTGCAAATGGTTTCTGCAAGCCTGCTTTTATGTACTCCAGCTTTTCCTTGAATTACATTGATGGTTCTTGGGTATAAAATGCCTATATCGTTATGGAACAGTAAAGGAGGGGTTTTGTAAATAAGCTTTGCTTTTCGCTCGGTAAGCATTTTCTGGGTTTCTAATAATAATGGCATATAGTCGTTTTCTTTCGCAATTGTTTGTGCAGATAACAGTTGTATCTCTGGTATTGAGTCTGGTGTTTCTATCTTAATTTCAGGAGCATTCAAATTGTACCCAAGTGCATAGAAGTCGGCAATATCTTTGCCTTTATCTTTTAGGATGCTTTCTGGAAGTATCATGCGTTGCAAACCGTAGCATTGAGCAAGCTTGATAGACTGCGAGATACCTGTATGATCTATATCGTATAAAACAATTACTTCTTTAAATCTAGCCTTAAGGTTGTCAATAATTTTTGGAGGGGGATTTGCTGTTTCACTATTAAAACAAATAGCAGCTTGGTTGCGTGCATATAGCGAGAGTACGTCTTTTTCTCCACCAGTAATAAATACACGATTCCCTGTTTTGGGTAGCTGCTCATAGCCAAAAATGTATGTTTCTGGTTTATTGCCCAGCCATGCAAAACGAAAGCGAGTATGAAGCGGGCTGTAGATTTTATAACAATCACAAGAAACCTTATATCCATAGACAGGGTTTTGTGAGGTAGCGTTAAAAGAAATACGTTTTCCTTCTGTATTTATTCGACTATAACTTACTACTGGATACACTTTGAAAAAAATCAATACAGCATCAGTAATACCATAAGCCGACCAATATGTTAAATCATCAGCCTGCCATTGTTGTTTTAATTGAATGTCAAAATTGGCTTTAGGAGTTTCATTGGTAAGGTTTAAACTAAAATCCTGATTGATGATAACAAGGGCTTCTTTAAAATCACATTGTTTTAAGCGCATCACCAAATCAAAAATACTTCCTTCATCATCAGTTGCAAAATCTTTAAATCGCCAGTTTCCGGAACTGGCTTCATAAATATTGAATGAAGGTGTTTTTTGCTTGTTTGATAAAAATGGATTAGAAATATGCTTTCCCTGTTTTAAGATACCTTTGCTGTGATAGGGTTGCAGGTAATGATTAAAAGCATCGTGTAGGTCTATCTTGCCAAGGATATTTTCTTTTGTTAATGTATCTGGATTCATCTTTTTTTGTTTTTAAGTTTTGGAGTGTTGGAGTGTCTTAAAATAGTTTAGAGGAAAATTCTAAAACAAGACATCTCCTGGGATTATTTTTTTAACTGTTTATGCCTTTTTAATTCCTGGTTGACTTCGTCTATATGATAGAATTTTTTATTGCCGTATACATAGGGAGTCAGTTTTAGAATTCCTTTCTTTTGCCACCTCCATATGGTTACATATGAAATAGGTGGGTTGAATAATTTTCTGATCTCATTCAGGCTATAATAATCACCATCTGGATTAATAAGCTCTATCTCTGTTTTGATCAATGTTTTCATTTTCGAGGGTTTTGAAAAAATTGATCTGTTTCTTGTTCTATAACACTTGGTTTCCCTTGATGGATCCAATCGATTAGAACCTGTTTAGAAAATGTCAGTGGTTTTCCTCGGGAAAGTACCGGGATCTCATACCTGCTAACTTTAGAATACATAGTAGGCTTACTATACCCTGTCAGCTTACAAGCTTCATCGATAAAGATGATATCAGTATCTTTTTTCTGTAGTAAATGTTGATTTTCCTTAATGAATAATTCTTCCAATTGCTGTCCGATTATGTTTTTGTTCAACTCTATATACTCCCCGACAGTTAGGGTATATAAAGGTTTTAATAGGTTACTCATTATTTTGTGATTTTTAGAATTAATAATGAGCATTACGTAATGCTATGTTCTGTTTAGATATCCGTGCCAAAACAACACAAGAAATCAAAGGAATACAAAAAACATAGCACTCTGCGCAGAGTGTTTTTATGATAAGGTTTTAACATAACATCAGTGTTTATAAGGAAAACCAAGTCGTCTAATGTTTTCTAAAATATAGGACTCTGCGTGGAGTGTTATCGTGATTAGAGTTTATAAGAGGTGATAATTTTGTGCTAAAATGAGGCATGTATTAGGAGAGATCATATTGAATTTGTATTTTTTCTAGGTGGAAACTTCGAAAAATATTCTTACATATGGATTTATCTCATGACGATTTTCAAAAAGCACGTAGGATTAGTAGACATATACAAGAATATTTGGAGATGCTTAATCAAGATGGATTACGAAGTACTGATGTATACTCCTATTTAGCAAAAAAAGGAATTGTTGAAAAAGACAAACATCAAGGAATTCATTTTAGAAAATTTCTACACAAGCTTAAAAAAATGGGGCTTCTTAATTTAATACCTCAATGCACTTACCGCAATACAACTACAGATTTTGTAGAATGGTATTTTTATAGAGTTTCGGACAATAAGGAGAGTATAATCCATGAAAATAATTCTTCAGAAAATAGAAAATTACATATTCCTGTATTACTCGAATCTGAAATTGACGCATTAATAGAAAAAGCGAAACCTCATATAGAAAATTTGCCAAAACGTAATGAAAGTGAATTCTCTTATACTGAATTAGAGACTAGGAAATTGTACCCTAGAGCATATGAAAAATGGACAAAAAGAGAAATGGAAATAATGACTAAGGCGTACAAGAAATTTCAAAAAATGGACAAAGTAGCCCAGCTTTTAAAACGACAGCCAAGTGTGGTATCTAAGAAGCTTAATGAGGTAAAAAAATGATGTTGTTGTAAGTTATAAGATTGAAGAATAATTTATGATTTGTTTTTTCGTCTAACTTCCTGATATTTCTTGTTTATAGCTAGTCTTTTTTCTCTTTGTTCAGGAGTTTCATTTTTTTGCCTAGCTTCCTGATATTTCCTATTCCTAGCTAATCTTTTCTCTCTTTGCTCAAAAGTTTCATTTTTTTGTCTAGTTTCCCGGTATTTCTTATTTAAATCTTGCCTCTTTTTTTTCCCTTCAGGAGTACTATCCAATACCTCTTTAACGATAGAAATTGCAGTGGTTTTATTACTATTTAAACATTTGTAAGCATACCAAATAAATAATAATGATGGAAGAGTATTAGTATGCTTTATTCTACTATCGATTTTTAACGACCATACTCTATTATATTTTTCTTTTATTATCAGATATTTTAACCATTCCTCATTTTCCAATTCTTGATATTTATCTAGAATCATCAAATAACATTTTTTTAAATGACTAATTGATATATCGTCCCAAAGAGAAGTTTCTTTTTTAGCCATCGCTTTTTTGAACTTTTAGTTTATTTTTTACGGTGAAATATTTCTATCCTATCTATTTTCCTGAAAATATTCATATACATGACCTTCTATATCTCCACTCAACCGATTCCCTTTTCCATCTTTCAAATCGTATGACTCTTGTATTCCACCAATTGAAGCACTCCCATCTAAACCCATAAGGATAGTGTAAAAAACATCAGTTAATGAATTATTCATTATTTTCTCCATTATTTTAGTCTGTTGTTCAGTTAGTTTAAGTGACTTAATCAATTGACCAACCACACTTTCAGGGTTTTTGGACAAATACTCTTTTAAGAAATCCTGTTTCTCTATATAAAATGCTTTAACAAACTCTTCTGTGTTCATCTTTTTATAGAACTTTAGTGTAAATTAAATATCCTGTAAATAAAAGTAGAATTAAAATTGCAAGTATTATCGATAACCTCTTATTTCCTTTAATATACTCTGCAATTAAATCAAGTAGCGTTTCAATCATCGTTTTATTAAACTTTTAACGATCTCTGCTATGAGTAGTTGCATAGGTTAGCGTTAAACTTTGCTTGTACACACCAAACTGAAAATTCACGAGGGTTTTCAAAAGCATGCGAGAACAGTCAATTACCTAGCAACAATGTAGGGTGTTTTTTCTTGTTCCGTATTTTCTCGTATTATTTTCTTTAACAACTTTTCTCTCTCCTGAATGTACTGCTTAAAGTTTTCAAATTTCAAGTCAACTGATTCTGGTATTAAAAGTGTATTTCTTATTCCAAGGTTATTTTTCTCTTGTTCTTCTATCCAATTCTTTAATTCTGATTTGTTCTTAGATTTATTCTGTTCTTCTGAAAGTAAGGCCAAATTCAAGACAGTATTCCAATGGCTATGATAGAGCTCAACGTCTTCTTCGTCTTTTAGAAAGCTGAAATTTGAATTTTCAAATTGACTTCTTGGATGTAGATGGTCAATATTCGGATTCTTAAACTCAAAATTGAATTTTGGAAATAGAAGTGACAATACATAAAAGCTATCTACGCTATCATAAGAGGTTCTAAGGATATTCTCTAATTTTTCTTCGTCCATCAAGAAGCTACGATTAGTACCTTTGAACTTATCTCTCAATTGAGTTAGTGGAAAATTACCTTCATAGTTTTTTTCAATCACTTGCTTTATTGATTTTAAAAACCCATCTGAACTCCCACCAAATAGCTTATTCAAAAGCGAAAGATGAAGGTAATTTTTAATGATTGACTTATTACTAATGTGCTTATTATCTTTGTTAATGTCGTTTGAACAATTTTTTAGGTATATGTAGTAGATTATTGGAATAACTGCATTTTTTGACCGTAGAGAATGGTTATTAAAAGATAGTGATTTCACAAGCTCAAAGCTTGATTTGATACTCCTTGTTATTTTTCCCCATTCAGATTTTATTTTCTGGATAGTTTCTCCTTGAAAGTTTTTTAACGCAAATCTGATATCCGCTGAGAATAGAACCAAGCAAGTTTTTAAAACAAAATCTTGATTAATTCCAAATCCAATGTCTTCTACTTGTCTGATTAATTCGTCAATTTCTTCACGTGCACCTTTTGTAGATTTTCCTGATTCCCAAGATGCTGTTATAATTGACATTAATAAGTCAGCAAAAGAAAGTGTAGTTCCACCTGAATTAGTTCTTATAAATTCATAAAGTACTTTGTCAAAATCTTGATTCTTTTCTAAGAAAAAATTTATTATTGGTTTTTCGTTTGTTAGCTTGTAAAGCTTTAACAATGTTTCTCCTGGAAAACCACCAATATCAAGGTTGTTTTTTGAAAGGTAAGTAATTACACTGTGTTCGTTTTGGAATTTCAGAATTTCTCCAACTTCAAACCAAAAGCATTCAACTTCGTGTCTTTTTCCTTCTTCATCAAAGATTACTTTTGTTTTTTTTGTGTTTTGTTGTTCGTGTTCATTATAGACGAGGAAGCAAAAATCGTAAACTTTTTTTTCTTCATCGTTTATAATTGGATTCAGAATATCTAAGTATAATTTCCTACTTGGATAATCTCGCTCATCTTTTTGATATTTCTTTTTTCGGTATACATACTTTTTGTAAGCATACGTTCCTTTTAAACCTATATAAAGACTATTCAATCGCTGTTGTCCATCAATTACAGCTTTAAAATCTTTGTATCCATTTGTGTTTCTTTCTTCATTGTTTCCGCCTTTGTATTCGATATATTTTCTTAAAAAATCGTAGAAACGAAACTGATTTTTAATGTTCGCATCAGTTACCGACCAAAACATAAATGTGTTTATCGGATAATCTTGCATAATTGAGTCAAAGAGAAATTCAATTTGTCTTGTATTCCAAACAAATCGTCTTTGAATTGAAGGAAGAAGCAGGTCTCCTGAATCAATATTATCTATTGCTTCTTTTACAGTTATAGCTTTTTCTAATTCGTTTGCCATATTATTTCAATATTTCTTTGTCGCTTCAATGTTTTTTTAAATGCCCTACAACAATCGTTTTATTGAACTTTTATTTTAAATCTTTGCTTAAGATTAAAGGTGAATCAAGAAATTTCGCTTCTAGATTAACAATTTGATGATTATTATTTTCTTCTACAGTGAGAATTTTGAATCGTGGCTCAAACATTGTTTTTTTTGAACAAGTAAGTGCTGTATTACAAGCATAAATTACAGAATCCTCTCCAACGAAATATTTAAAATCTGCGCGATATATTAAACAATCGCTTTCCTTTTCGGGTTTAACAAAAACATGAAATTTATTTCTATCAAAAACATAAACAAACATCTCATAGTTTATTGGGGATTGAGCAATATACAATCCTTCCAAGACCATATTTTTTGATGGATCTGAGGTATCATGCTTCTTTGTACAAGATAAATAATTTGCCACAGATAATAATACTATTAGAATTCTTATCATCGTTTTTATATGTCTTTATTAATTCTTTCAGAAGTTAATATCCTACTAGCCAAGCGATTTTTTGTTGCTCTATCAAATCGTCCTTTAACACTTTCTAAATGTTCAATCAAGTTACCGATTTCATGATCATTTTCGACTATTAAGTATTTTATATCATCTGGTTGAAATGATAACTTTATATGACTTACTTTTTTGTTGTAAAACTCTTTTTTTTTCTTTGTTTTAATTTTAGAAATCGCAACAAACGGATTTACTCCTTCTGTTCTTAATTTTGGGACATATCTCCATTCTCTCTCATCAGCAAATCGGAAGTTTTCATCTTGAACTTTTCCGTTTCGCTTTAATTCACCTTCATAATTTTTAATATATCGATATGTGTTCATAATATTCACATAGCTGGTATTTAATTTTTCTAATTCAGCTAAATCATTGATTTTGTTCATATGAGCGTAAACCCCGCTAAGACCTCCCAACAAATCGTCCGTAATTTGAGCATTTCTATTTATATACATTACTGGACTAAGTCCATTTCTATTTGCCCATTCCTTAGTTAGTCCAATTCCATAACTCCCATATTTTTCCATATGAATCTTTAATTCCGATAGCTTTAAGTCACAAAAAGAAACCATTGGAACCGCAAACTCTCTATATTCATTCGGTCCAATTATTTTTTCTCTAGCATATGAGATTCTGAAAGTATCTCTAAGAATTTCGTATAGGAATTCCTTCTTGGTAAAATGAAATAATATATCAGGATAAAGGCTCATGTGTAATTATGGGTAACAATAATTTTATTGAACTACGGTGGTTAGTATGACTAAATATATCCTTTCCATTTGGCGACTATGATTTGTTACATTATTAACAACTGGGTCTATGTTCTTTCTATTTGTATTAATGAATCAATTCCATTCCTTAAAGCTAATTGTTTTAAGGTGTAAATAAATCGTTCAATTTCTCTATTAGTTATAGCATCATAATCTCTACTCATTGAATTAAAATCATTCGGCAGCAAATTTGAGATTGCATAATTTATTCCAGATAACGTGGTAGGAAAATCGATAAAAATTAATTTATTGTCCTTAATTTCTGTATCCAAACTTATATTTCTTGGTCTACCAGAATATTCAAATGAAACATTTTGTATATTAAAACTTCGTTTCAGTTGTGCGAATTGAAGATTGACATCAGAATCTAATCTTTGTGGAATAATTACTTTTATATTACAATCATTATATTTTACTCCATTATATTCGAAACCGTCTTTTTCAATAATATATTTGCAGGTTGGCAAAAGCAAGTTTTCAAAATAACCAGATGCAAGTGTGGAGGAAGGAAAGAAATTTATATCTGAATCAATTTGGTTTCTGAATAATTCGCTCACTTGTGAAATTGCATTAACAAAGCTTGAAGTATCATTTTTATCATATCTTGCTAATGAGATACCAGAAATATCAGATAATACTTTTAATTCTTTATCTATAACAAAAGCGCATTTTGACAATCCTAAACGTCCTATAAATAATCCGAGTTCAAATAATACGTTATCTCTTGGTTGAAGGACAATATCACCCCTATATTCTACTAAGTCATCTGTGCTACCTATCAATAATCCAAAATCAAATTGTAACGAAGCTCTTAGTAAATCATTGAGAAAATTATTGTTTATTTTAAAAACCGATGTATCCCAAACGTTATCATTCCATAAGGTAACATCAAAATCTCTTTCCAAAATATTCTTTGCCGATTGAGCTAATTTAAGTTCCTCTGACGATGACCCAATAAAAATTCTTTTTTTTCTCATTATGAATAGATTATTTCTCCTTTCTGAAAATAGTTAAGGTAAAATTCCTTCTGAACATCAGCTATTAACTCATCTAAATCAGCTTTTATCTTTTTCATATCATCTACGGTATCGTCTTTAAGTGGCTTTTCTGTACCATTAGGACTTTCGATACTTTTTCGATAATGCGAATCTAAAATTATTTTTTCTAATTGATTACTTACAACTTTAGCTATGCTAATTTCACCTCCGGTTCTATAATAAAGCTTTGTATTGTCAATTGAATGAACTATGGTTGTTAAGTGAAAGCTACTTAATTCAATATCTTCATTATCTGCTTTTAGAGTTTTAAGTAATCTAATAGCTTTCCTTGACCCATCATTTGTAGCATCGCCTTTGGAGTTTACTTGGTCGATGTGAGCAAATGGGTAGTCTAATATTTTTTCATTTTTCGTAAAGTCAAATAAATAGATACCACGATAATATTCATCAGATGTTTCTTCATATTTTTTTGAATTATACCAAAAACAAAAAACTATATCTACTTTTCTATTTAAAGACTTATTGAAAATAGCAATATTCTTTTTGCCTGTTTTGTCTACTTCATCATAGATTTCATCCATTATTTCCTCAGACTGTTTTCTTAATTTTTTAATGTCTGAATTTGGGTCAGAATCATTGTATGGATTATCGTTAGGTACACCTATACCATTATAATGATATCTATTTATTATAGTTAACAAATCAAAATCACTATGCACTTTTATATTTGTGGAAGTAGTTACAGATCCTTGTGTTCTATATGTTCGAGAAAAATGTAGATCATATCCATCTTCTAAATGTTTTTGAACTCTTCTAGCGGCTTCAATAGTCCTATTATTATATCTTTTATCAATTTTCACCATCGACTCCATTAAATACTTGATATTCTTGGGAATACTTGTAGAACTAAAAGATTTAGTAAGTACTGATTCATTTAATTCGTTGTCATATCGTCTTGCACTAAGGTTTTGAAGTCGTTTTTCGTAATCTATTGCCATATAATAATATAATAGGTTTTATCTTTCTACTAACAATAAAACAAAAGAGCTATGTTATTTATATGCCATATGCTTTATTGATAAAAACACCCCATACCCGAAGAAATCTTAAGACATGAGGTGGTTCATGTTTTTTATTGTTCCTAAATTAGCAAACAAAATTAAAAGACTACTTTTTCCCTCATTTTTTTAAGTGTTTTTTATGAAAAAGCCTTTGCAAATCAAATTTCTGAGATGGGTACTTATACATGCATATCCAAATAACATACCAGTTCGTTTAAGTGTAAATTCGTAAACTTATAAAATGAACCGTTTTATTGAACTTACTCGGTTTAGAAGTGGGATTTATGAGATCCCGCCATGGAGGCGGGATTAGTTCAACTATCTATTTTCAATACACTGCTACACAGTTTTTCAAAATAGAGTTTCATTAAAACCACCGTTTAAATATTCTTGAATTTAAAGGTCATGGAGTATAGATTTTACTATTTTTTTTCGATCCAACCTTTTTCCTGATGCATTTCGTAACTGCGATTCGGTAAATTCTGTTTCATTATTCCTGACAAAACATTTTGTAGTTACTACCCAAATATCTTTATCAAGATCAACTACTTTTTTAGAATCATATACTAAATATTTTATAAACCATTGAAGCTCTTTGTTTGTTCCTGTCCACTTAATTCTGTTTTTAGGATCAATTGGATGTTCCTTGAAAATAGCTTTGAAATTTTCAAATGAGGTTTGTTGGTGAATGAATTTTTCTCTTTTTAAAGTTGACCAGATATCCATAAAATCAACAATATTATTTTTTAAATACAAAGGATTTTTCTGTACATTTTTCAAAAGCAAAGTACTATAACTGGTTGTAAGCTTTCTTTCTTTTGTCTTAACAGATATATTTTCTATTGATTTGAAAAATAATTTGTAATATTCTTTTACTTTTTTGGAAACTTTTTTATTAAAAAACACCTTTTTGTACTGCAATATAATTAGCTTTAAAAATTCACTAAAAGCTTTATTATCATTGTTAAATGAGCTTTTTAAATGATAGTTTAGAAATACAGGTATTTGCTTTAGCTCCATTTGATATTGCCTCAACTTAAGAGCAAACCAAAAATCAAAGTCAGGTGATTTCTTAGTGATAAGATAATTTTGGAGAAGAGCGCAAGGATTCTCTCGTAATGTTTGGACATAAGTTTCTTGTGAAGGAGCCAGTTTTTTAAGGATTTTAGAAAGTATTTTTCTGGTTTGTTTTTTATTAAACTCTAAAGGGTCTCTAACAAAACATTCTGTTTCAAAGTCGAAAATATGGTTGGTATGTATGTCGTGATGCTCAAAATAGGTGTTCATTGCGAAGTATATTTTTACAGATAATTGATGAAAAAAGAAATGCCAGTTTTCTATGAAAAATCATAGAAAACTGGCATTTTGTAATGTGATAGAATGTTGTAAGATTAAGTTACAATCTTCATGTAAAAAGTTCGATATCTGTCCCGTTTTGAGTACATACGAAACCTCTTGATTTTTTCAAGAGGTTTTTTTGGTTTTAGACTTTTATGTTTTTCCAATATCTGTAATGATATTAGTATAGGCTTTTATTTTTTTAGAGATCTAATAAATAACGAGGGTCTAATACCTACATGTTTAATAAATGCATTTGAAAATGTTTCTGCATTACTAAAGCCCATTTCAATAGCGATGGCTTTTATAGTGTATTTTCTAAATTTAGGATTCTCTTCTATCTTTTGTAATGTGTATGTTATGCGTAATTCGTTTATATAGGCAGTAAATGTTTTATTTTTAAAATGATTGATCACAAGAGATAAATATTTTACATTAGTTTTGATTGTTTCTGCAAGTGATTGTACGCTCAAACCTTGTTCAAGGTATTGTTTTTGATGCTCAAACTCATCTAGTTTTGTTATAATATGCGAAATATGTCTTTGAGGGACATTTAACGTGTTTTCAATGGATTCTTTTTTTGTATTTAAACTAACTTCTGTGCTTGAAATTGAGCTTTGCTCTATAGTTAATGGTTCATGATAAGGTTGGTGTAATTTATTCTTTTTGTGTAACCTTAAGAGTAAAACTCCTATTAGAAATGACATGATCATGATTGTGAACAAGGATATAGAGATTATTATCTTTAGTTTTTTATTTAATTCTCTTTGTTCTTTGAGTAATAGGAAAACGTTCTTGCGGTTTTTCGAATTTTTGGTTGATAATGTGTTGGATGTATGACGATTTTGAGTCTCGCCCTTGATAATTTTGGATTGCTCAAGTTGAGGTAAAGCAGTTAAGGTCTTTGGCTTTGAATCAAAATTTTCAATAAAAAAACTATTGCTTTTGTCTTTGGTCAGTTGTAAATCGGTGACATCAAAAGCTTTTGAATTTGACTGATCAATTATTTTTAGAAACTCTTTTGGCTTTATTCTGTTTAACAACAGTAATTGCAAGGCAGTGATACTTAATACTACTAATTTGAATACCCAAACCATAGTTCTTAACTTTTAAAGTACAGGATATGTATACGATTTAGGTTACAAGTTTAAAAGATGTAATAATGGTAGAGTATACTTTTTTCAGTGAAAAAGCACACCCTGAAAACAGGGGGTAGCACTTCTGTTTTTCAGTATAATGAACAAGAGGTGTAGTATCTTAGTTTTATGATGTAACAACGTCTTTGTTTAGTGGAAAAAGATATAGTGTTTTGTCTAATCTATGTATAGATGTTAATAAATCACAAATTAGAGATGTGCCATTAACAATGTGGATAATCACTAGATTTAATAATTAGTTTAATATTCGAGATACTTCATCTTTATTGCATATTTAGTTAACCCGGCAAGGTTTCTTACATTAAGTTTTGCTATTAGGTTTTTTCTATAACTTTCTATTGTGTGCTTGCTTAAGCATAATTCGTCTGCAATCTCTTGAGTGGTGTATTCTTGAGCAATTAAAGTAATAACATCTATCTCTCTTTGTGTTAATTTAATTTGATTTTCTTTTTTAGAAAACTTAATTTTCGTGTAGTAATCCATTATTTCTTTAGAAAAATATTTCCCTCCATCGATTATAGTTTGTATCGCTTTAAAGAGCTCTTCTTTTTCTGCATTTTTGGGAACGTAGCCATCTACATTATCAGATATAAGATGATCTATAGTATCTGGATTGTTATGCATGCTAACCATTAAAGTTTTTATGCATCTCTTTCTTTTTTTTATCAATTTATTTAAGGTAACCCCATCCATTTGCGGCATAGAGATATCTGTAATAACAAGATCAATTTTTTCCTTAGGGTTAATATCTAAATATTTGATGACATCATTTCCGTTTTTTGTAGTTAACAAAATTTTGTATTCGGTCTTAGAATTAAGGAGACTTATTAGACCATCTAAGAACATTTTATGATCATCAACAATTACTAGGTTATATTTCATTGGGTATCGTAACTAGGTTTGGGATTTCAATATTAATAATAATACCTCTTTCTTAGTATGAGATCGATAAAAAAATCAATACTTTAATTGTTTAAGGGGTGAAGCTTATATCTAATAAGCACAAAACCCTTTGATTTTTCAAGGGGTTTTGTTGGTTTTAGACTTTGTTAACTGTCTTAATTAATTTCTCTTATTTTAAAATCTCGAAGTTCGAATTTTTTACCACATTCGCATTGCCCATTATAAACAGGAGATGATATAATTTGTTTAGAAAGCACAAGTTCATTTCCGCAAATACAAGTAGTAAAGGCATTCATATACATGTAGGTAATTGGTCTGGTGTTGTTGGTTAATTTCATTATTTAGGGGTTTTAAGATTAAAAAATCATGTAGTTAAGATACCTGATTTTTTTTAAAATCACTAGGCGTAAATTGAGTTTAACATAAAAAAAGTCAAGAAAGAATAATGGTAAACTTGAAAAATAACAGATAAGAATTAGGCTTTTTACTTTGAAAAATATACCAATTATTAGCAATACCAGTTTTTGTGAGTTTGCTTGAAGGTGTCATTTGTTTATAATGCATCATCACTTTAATAGTAGAACAATTCTTGAGTTTATTTAGGTAGTTCATGCTATTTAATACTTGATTTTCTATGCTATATTTGTATCTTACCCCTATATGTTCTTGAAACACCTTTTTGAGTTTTGTTTGTTATCCTTTTTTATCAAAAAGATGACGTCCTTTAAAATTAATACATATCAATTTAAAATGAGAAAACACCTGTTTTTATTCATGTTGTTAGGTTCAATTTCTGTTGTATCTGGGCAAAAGTTCACTATGGATCTTGTTAAAGAAAATATCCCACGAAATATTGGACCTGGAGGTATGAGTGGTCGCATTACGGCTATAGATGTGGTTGTGTCTAACCCCGATATTATTTATGCAGGAAGTGCTTCGGGTGGACTTTGGAAATCTGTTTCTGGAGGAGTTAAATGGAAACCTATTTTCGATCATGAAGTTACTGCTTCTATAGGAGCAATTGCTGTTCAGCAATCTAATCCATCAGTTATATGGGTTGGTACAGGAGAAGGAAACCCAAGAAACAGTCTTAATGGGGGATATGGTATTTATAAATCTTTAGATGGAGGAAGGACTTGGAAATTAATGGGGTTAGAAAAGACGAGGCATATTCATCGTGTAATTATTGATCCTACAAACCCTGATATTGTATATGTTGCGGCAATAGGGTCTCCGTGGGGAGAACATCCAGAGAGAGGTGTTTTTAAAACTGTTGATGGTGGAGTAACTTGGACAAAAGTTTTGTTTAGTAATAATAAAACAGGAGCTGCTGATTTGGTTATTGACCCTTCAAATCCCAATAAATTAATTGCTGCTATGTGGGAGCATAAACGTGAACCGTGGTTTTTTAAATCAGGAGGAGAAGGTTCTGGATTATTTATTACACATGACGGTGGGAGAAACTGGAAAAGAATAACAGAGGCAGATGGGTTTCCCAAAGGCAACCTAGGACGAATAGGGATAGCAATAGCGCCTAATAAACCAAATATTGTTTATGCTTTAATCGAAGCAAAGAAAAATGCACTATATAAGTCTCTGGATGGAGGGTTTAACTGGAAGAAAATAAATGATAAAAAGGATATTGGGAATCGCCCATTTTATTATTCTGATATTTTTGTAGATCCAGAAAATGAAAATAGAGTTTATTCTGTATTTACTTATGTAAATGTATCAGAAGATGGAGGTAAGAATTTCTCGCAGCTAATGCCTGCATATGGAGTTGATAATGGGGTACACCCTGATCATCATGCATGGTGGATACACCCAAATGATGGAAGTTTTATGATAGATGGAAATGATGGAGGGTTAAATATCACTAAAGATGGAGGAAAAAGTTGGCGCTTTATAGGAAACCTACCAGTAGCACAATTTTATCATATAAATGCGGATAATGAATTTCCATATAATGTATACGGAGGTATGCAGGATAATGGGAGTTGGAGAGGGCCTGCGTATGTCTGGAAAGCGCAAGGTATCAGAAATTCGTATTGGCAAGAATTATCTTTTGGGGATGGATTTGATGTGATACCAGACAAAGATGATTCTAGATACGGCTGGTCTATGAGTCAGCAAGGGTATGTGAGAAGATATGATTGGATGACTGGAAATAATTACACCGTTCGACCTACTCATCCTGATCTAAAAGTAAAACTACGTTTTAATTGGAATGCCGCGATTAATATCGACCCATTTGATAATAACAGTATTTATTTTGGAAGCCAGTTTGTTCATAAAAGTACAGATAAAGGATTAACATGGGAAATTATATCCCCCGATCTATCGACTAATAACCCCAAAAAATTAAAACAAAGTGAAAGCGGTGGGCTAACAATGGATGCAACGGGAGCAGAAAACCATTGTACGATATTGGTTGTTGAGCCATCTCCCAAAGAGCAAAATATGTTGTGGGTAGGTACCGATGATGGGCGGGTACATATTACCCAGAATGGTGGAGAGGATTGGAAAGATGTTTCTAGTAATATTAAAGGATTGCCTAAAGGGAGTTGGATTGTCCAGATCAAAGCTTCTAATAAAAGTAAAGGGGAAGCTCTTTTAGTAGCCAATGATTATCGAAGGTTTAATTATATACCCTATGTTTTTAGAACTAAGGATTATGGTAACACCTGGGAGCGTTTAGTTGATGAAAATGACGTAGAAAGTTACGCATTATGCATTGTTGAGGACCCGATAGAGAAAAAATTATTATTTCTTGGTACCGATGATGGGTTGTATGTTTCTCTTAATGCAGGAAAGGATTGGATAAAATGGGATAAAGGGTTTCCAACCGTTCCTGTTAAAGATTTGGTAATTCAACCAAGAGAAAATGATTTGGTAATTGGTACTTTTGGTAGAGCTGCGTGGGTGCTAGATGATATACGACCTTTACGAGCTTTGGCGAAAAATAGTAGTATTCTAACTCAAAAATTACAAATTTTTGATCCCCCAATAGCATATCAGGCTGCTTATCAACAACCAACAGGGAGTCGTTTTGGAGGAGATGCACTTTATAATGGAGATAATCGCGAGTATGGAGCCCTTATTTCATATTACATTAAGCCAGTAGAAAAGAAAAAGGAAGAATCTAATAAAGAAGAAGAGGAAGAAGATAAAATATCTAGTGAGGAGGAAGAAGCGAAGATAAAATGGGATTCTATTTATCTTACTATTTATGATAATGAACGTTTAATACGAACCTTAAAAAAGAAAGTTCCAGATTCTACAGGTATATATAAGATAAAATGGTTTATGGATGAGAAGGGAGTGAGCAATCCTTCGCGCAAAATCCAAAAGATGAAAAATGAATCAGGCGGAGTTGCAGTGAAACCAGGGAAGTATAAATTGGTAATGACATATGGTGATCAAAAATCTGAAACGATGATTGATGTCCAGTCTGACCCTAGGTTAAAAGTATCACAAAAAAATATAGATGAGGTTTATACGGCTTCAAAAAAAATAGAAAAATTTAAAAAATCTATAACAGAGGTAATAAAACAATTAGCAGAAAGTAAAGAGGTGACATTGAAGTATAAGAAAGATCTTCAAAAACTGGATAAAAAGAAATATAAGGATCAGATCAAACTGTCTAAAAATGTAGTAAAAAAAATAGATAGTATAATGGCAGTTTATATCGGGAAAGAGGATAAACGTCAGGGGATTACCCGTAATCCTGAAACTACAGTAATGCAACGTTTAGGTACGGCTGCTTGGTATGTAGAAAGTCGCCAAAATGGATTGACATCTACAGAGCATATTTTAATACAACAGCTACAAGACGCGCTTCGAGCCGCATTAGTCAAAACCAATGAGTTTTTTGTGAAAGATTGGATGATATATCGAGATACTATTGAAAAGCTAAAACTATCTTCTTTTAAAGAAATAAAGAACTTTAACTTAGAGTAATTCTATTAGGAATGAGTGGTTTATTTTAAATAATTTAACCAAAATATGGCGCTTAAATACATCCAGAAAATCGAAAATAAAATATGTATACATGTTTCAAACTTTTTGCCTTTCCATAATTTGGAAGAATAGCCAATAAATTGAACAAAAAGCCTGATAGTCCAAAATATAGCAAGCCCTAGAGATATTTTTTTACCAAGATTTGTATGCATAAGATCGGTTGATGAGGTAAAGCAGAGTAGTCCCATTAGAAAAACTATTAAAGCGATAAAAAAGGTATGGATCGTCATCATTTGACGATTGATTAAGCTAAGCGTTTTGAATTCATTTTTCCAATTAAAGTATTTGGGAAATATAACATGAATTAACGCCAGAATAATTAATGATATCCCTATGATTTTAAAGTGTATTTCCATTTTTATTAAGTATAAAAGTTGAAATAAAAGGAGTAATCTTTAGTTCTTGCTTGATGATAAGATTGGCTTTTTTAAATGTTTTATGCCAAGAGTTTTTAGAGTAAAAATGAAAGAATCCAACAGTGTATGCTAGAAAATTAGGAAGATCCCTTAAGTGTTCTGTAATATAGATTTGTCCAGTTGGTTTGATAATTCTATTCAATTCTTTAAAAAACAATACCCGTTCTGCTTCATTTCTTATTTCATGTGCAGCCAAAATTACAAAGACTTTGTCAACCGAATTGTCTTTTAGTGCTAGTTTTGTTGTTTCTGTTGATCTTGTGTCAGATGGCGGTGGATATGCTGCTCTAGCGCGTTTAATTGAAACTTCTGTGTGTTTTAAAGGATCATAAAAATCCAACATAATAAACTCTACATCTTTAAATCTATTTTTGAGTAAATGACTTGTCTCATCAAAACCAGCATTAATAGTAACTATCAAGTTATCCGCAGTATCTTTTTTGATCCATTTTAATTTATAAAGCTCAGAAACATCATAAATAAAGAATGAAATTAGTAATGAAATCAAAGTAGAACCTAAAGCAAATGCGCAAAAAGTATAAACATAAAATTGAAGAGGTTTGTTAAAGTGTGATGCGGTAATTAGTAAGAGGAAAACTATTATGAAGCCTATAACATAAAAATGCCAATTGAAACGTAAAATATTAAATACACCCTGAAATGGTTTCCTTATTTTTTCCATATATCTATTCTTCCTTTCTTCCAGTAATATGGAATATCATTAATTTCAAAAGCATTTGCCAAAACATAGTTTTCGAGCTTTAAAAATTCAAGAAATACAAAACTAGATTCAACAACTTTTATAGGTTTAGGTTTCCAGTTTTGTCGAACTCCTTCTATAAGTAAGACTTCTTTTTTGTCTAAATTATATGTGAAGGTATAAGGTAAAGGTCCTGCATACCTTCTTGCTTGTTTCCAATCTGGAAAAGGAGAGTTTTCAGGTAATGCAATTTTTTTTGCTGTTGTATCTATGTGTACCTTAAAGCCAGAGATTTTAGATTTTATCTCTTTTGTGTTTGTGTGTTGCGTTTCTTGTATATCTGTTGTTGTATAATTATAATGAGTAAAAATATTCCCCATTAGCTCCATTTTCTTTTTGTTGGTTTCAGATTTTAGGATATATAAACCACGTAAACGTTTACCTGTGCTAGTCGTATATCTTACAAAAACACGATAACCAATCAAAAAAAAGTCATTACCCATAAATTTAGGAAACCCTTTTGGTCTTAAATCTTTTGTTTGAACCATTGCGACTGCTATAAAACCCCATTTGTCATCAAAGGTGTCTAATTCTAAGCATTCTGGAATTAAGTTTTCTAGCTGTTTCTTAGGAACAGCAAACGTCAAAACCAGAGAGCTTTTAAAATGTGCTTCGACAGCAAATGGATGATTTTTTAAAAATGAAAGCATAATGGTAATAGCTGAGCTATTTTTTAATTAAATGTAGTTCATTGTAATAAATAACTATGATAAATAAAAGTGCAAAAAATGCATTTAATGGTCCCCAGAGTAATAAGTCTGGTACAAGAACAAATTCTAGAATATTCATTACTGCAATAATTATAATTTGAAACGTCGCATTTAGTCTAGCCTTATACCTACTTAAAATCCAAATTGCCATGAGTACTTCTAGGCAACCAATGAGAATAGTCAAAAACCTAGAGTATTCTAAATTTAATATTCTAGCAACAATCTGTTCGTGGCGAGGAACAAAATTAAACACCTTACAAAAAAGGCCGTTAATTAGCCAAACAAGAGCTATAAAAAGAGTTATGATTTTGTTCCTCACTTCAGTATGATAGGTTTTACCACGAATAGAATTATTAAAGATATTATGTAATTATAAGATCCTTAGCTTTTATGTGTTGTTTTATTTTTTTTTAGACTTAGATAAATAGCAATACCTCCTGTAAAGAACATGAGTAAGCTATATACTGCGGGAGCAACTGCAAACGATGTGTTTTCTAATAAAACAACGGCAATAGTGATTGCTAAAGTTCCGTTTTGAATACCAGATTCTATAGCAATTGATATCGCTTGTTTATTTATAAGGTTAAATAATTTTGAGGAATAATACCCTACTGCCATGGTCACTATATTTAGACATAAAGCTACTATTCCTGCTTGTTGAAAATAGGAAACAAAATTGTCTTTCTCTTTGATAACAATACCGACTATTACCAAAACGATTACAATACCAGAAGCTTTTCTTACTGGTTTAGCCATTTTTAAGGCAAATTTCTCTTTGTATTTTCGTATAAGCATACCAATACCAACAGGGATTACAGTAATGACTAAAATTTGAATAATAGTTTTAACGATGTCAAGTTTTATGATTTGTCCTTCTTCTAAGAAGTGTTCAAGGGCAAAATTTATAATAAATGGGATGGTTAAAATTGTGATAAAACTACTCAAGGCAGTAAGGCTCACTGATAAGGCAATATCACCCTTAGCAAGGTGAGATATTAAATTCGAAGTTGGCCCACCAGGACATGCTGCCAAAATCATAATTCCAATTGCAATTTCAGGCGATATAGGAAATAAAGAGGCGATGGCAAAGCCTAATAACGGCAAGAGAAGTATTTGATTAATCAATCCTAAGAGAATTGCTTTTGGGTATAAAAAAATTCTTTTAAAATCATCAATTACAAGTGATAATCCCATGCCAAGCATGATGATGATAAGTGAGAAAGCTAAGATAGCGGTAGAAATATTGTCCATGTGTAAAGTTGTTATTTTATGAGCAATATAGAAAAATCTATAGGATAATTAAGGATAAAAAACGGAGGAGAAGATAAATACATCATCCTGAGAAGGATGATCACAAGAACGATGAAATATGTCATTAATCCAATATCATATGTTTTTGTTTTGATTTTTTTAATCGATGAGGTAACAGAGTTGTAGTTTTAGTTTGTAGTCTTTGTATGGTAATATTTAAAAGGAATGTGATGGATAAGGATTTAGATATTTCTGAGGTAAAACGTATTATTCGTAATCTAATTACTTTTATTGTGATTGAAGGGAAGCAGTATGTAAATGAAGGACAAAGAAAGGAATATGTTTGTGCTTATGTACAGCTTTTAATAAAGACGATACACCTTATTGATGAAAAAGAAAAAGAATCTGTAATAGAAGATATAGCAAAAGACATTTCGACCTACATTGAATAGGGAGAAATTTTAAAATGGGATACATCATTTTAGTTGATTTTAATTTTTTAGCTTGAAACGCCTTCTTCTGCATAATTAATGCAGTGAGGGCGTTTGTAGTTTGAGAAATATTGTAGATGAACTTAGAAGTTGCCGATAGGAATAGTGTTTTAATTTTGCTGATAAATCTATAAGTAAATCATTCTTTGTACAGTGATAAGGGTATTTTAAAATATATTAAAGTTGAATAAAGATAAACTTATGAGAACTCACATAACTTTTATATCTTATGCTTTCTAATTTCTAAAATTCGTGGCCTAGTGAACGAGCAAGATTATATAGATCGATTAAAACAGGAAAATAAGATACTTCAGGATAAACTGGATAAAATAAAAGAAGGAAAACAAAAGAAGAAAAGGTTTAAATGGTGGCTATTAAGAAAATCAGGAACTCCGATTTTTGGTAATCGACTTAAAAAAAGTATTAGTAGCGCAATTAATGAGTATAAAGAGTATAAAACAGTGTCTGTTGATACTGTTTCTGATGTGTCTTCAAGTGTTATTTGGCGTGTTACGAGAATTGGATTATTCGCTTTTTTATTTGCAATACTGCCGTCTTTGGTATTGATTTTTCAGACCAAGTTGCTAGTAAATCAAAATGACATGATAACTAGGCAAAATAGTTTGATCGAAGCCGATAGAAGATCGTCATTAGTTTTTGTAATGAGTGATGTACTTGCAGATTTAAATGAAGAATTAAAATATAAAGGGACAAGTAGTCGAAATATAAGTAGAACTTTAGAAGCAAGAATCATAAGTCTTTGTATGGCAATGAAACCATATAAATATATTGATAATGGTGTGTTGGTTGAGAAACCTATTAGTCCAGAAAGAGGACAACTATTGTATACAATTTTGAAAAGTGATCTGGGACTAGAATCTTCACAGGACATATTGAATTCTGCTACTTTTTCATATACTGATTTAAGAAAAGCAAATCTTGGAAGAAAGGTTAATCTTAAATATGCTCAATTGAATTATTCTGATCTAACGGAAGTCGATATGCCTGCTGCAAATCTGGAACGAAGTGAGCTTAAGCATGCTAAAATGTATAAAATCAACCTTTCTGATGCCAATTTGAAAAGAGCAAGACTTAATCATGCAAACCTTAAACAAGCGGAGTTATTAAGTGTTGATTTTACCAATGCTAATTTATATGGAGCAGATCTCACAAAAGCAGACCTTTCTGAGGCTATTTTATGGGGTACTAAACTAGAGAATACAAACTTAACAGATGTTGTTTTGGATAATGCAATCGTAGATAGGAAAGATTGGATCACTTATATAGAAGATACACTTGATCTAGAAGGGGCATCGGATATTGAAGAGAAATACAAAATAAAAAAGCAAGGAAAACAACAGTATGTTCTTGTGCGTAAAAAGTAAGAATCTTTCATAATGAGGAAAAATTTGACTTTTCTTTGTCTATCAATAAATGTTTCAATTAAGGAGTTATGTTTATGATCATCCTAAAAAATGCCTTTTTATGAATTTTGAATTTCTGAATATCACTTTGGTGTATTACTTTTTGCAATTCGTTGATCGAAAATGCTCGTTGAATAGCCGTTAACCCATCTCTTTTTGCTATGTTAGAAATTGGTAAGATATGTCGTACTACTTTAAACAAGTAGTAGGAAGTTTTACTTCGATATAATTCGCTAAAAATGATATGAGGTATTTCGTTTTGTTTTATTTTCTTAAAAAAAAGAATGAGATTATTATCTGTAAAGTGATAAATAAAGTGACTACTAATTAGAAGATCGCAATTCGGAATTTTAAAGTCTTTGTGTAGAATATCATCAACTTTAAAATTTATGCTTTCAGGATCTTTATTTTGTTTTATTGCATAAGTTATACTATCCGGATTACCATCTATGCCAGTAAAAGAAGCACTAATGCCTTGTCGTTTTAATTTTTTAAATATGTGATAAATACAATCCCCACCACCACAACCAATATCAACGATGTGAAACTTATTTTTAGAAGTATTGTTTTTGCAATAATATTCTATTGCTTTGTATAGTTGTCGATGATTTCCAAAGAATGAATTGATCAATTTTAAGCTAGATAATGTTTTTTGAAGAGGCTTTCCTGATAGGGATAAGTTGTCGAGTTGTTCGGTTGTGAGTAGTCTTACTCTTAGGTCCATGTAGTAAATATTAATAAATTCTTAGACATAATTTATCTTTAGAATAATAACTTTACAAAAAAAGAAATTATATATGAATATACGGGAAATTATTAGAAATAGAAGGTCTGTTTTTCCTCCACAGTATAATGATAAGCCGGTTTCTAAAGAATTTATAAAAACACTCTTAGAAAATGCTAATTATGCGCCAACACATCGATTAACACAGCCATGGAGGTTTAAAGTTGTTCAAGGGGAGACTAAGGACAGGTTTGGTACGTTTTTAGCAGATACATATACCGATATTACTTCAGACGAAAGTTTTTCGCCGTTTAAATACAAGAAAATAATAAATAATTGTAAATCCGCTAGTGCGATCATTGCCATATGCATGCAGAGAGACCCAAAAGAACGTGTTCCTGAGTGGGAAGAAGTTGCGGCGACAGCGATGGCGGTGCAGAATATGTGGCTAACATGTACTGAAAGCACAGTTGGATGTTATTGGAGCACTCCTAAGTTAATTGAGTATGTTGGAGATTTTTTTGATTTTGAAGAAGAAGAGCGTTGTTTAGGCTTTTTCTATTTAGGAAATTATGACGATGAGTTGGAGATTACAGATTCTAAGAGAGAATCAATTGATAATAAGGTTATGTGGTTATAAGACGACAAATATCAAATAAAAAACCACCTACATTGTAGGTGGTTTAAATACACATATTAATGTATATTATATTTTGTTGACTACTAACTATTGTTGTTGAGTCATTGATTGAGCTAACTTTTGCATTTTTTCAGCGCTTGCAGTCATATAATCAGTCCACTTTTGTGCGTCGTCTCCAGTTAATTTTCCAGAAATTTCCTGAGCTTGAGCAGCAAGTTTTTGTCCTGTTTCGCTTAAACCAGCAAAAGCAGCCATGTCTTTACTTTCTACTATTTTTGTGTATTCAGCGATATATGCTTCATAATTGGTAACATATTGAGTGATTGCTGGGTCACTAAAAGAAGGTATACCGTCTACAGCAGTTTCTACTTTTTCAGCAACTTCTTGAACAGCTTCTTGTGCTTTATCAGCAGTTTCTTCGATAGCTTCTTCTGCAGTATCTGCAGCATCTTTTGCTTTATCAGCAGCTTGTTTACAAGAAATTGTTGCTAAAAACATTAGAGCCATAGCCCCTAAAACTAATTTTTTCATAATAAATAGATATAGTTGTTAATTTAGTTGTTTAAACGTCAAATCTAGGGCTTTATTTTATTTTATAAGAATTAAAAAAAGGTTAAGAAATGTTAAATTAGGTTTGATGATCGCTTATGCAAAGAGCTCATTTTTTTAGTGATTAACTGTTTTTGCTTCAATTACAGCTGATTATGTCATATACAACGTTATCTGTGTATATGTTAAATGCAGAAAAATGGAACCTTAGAAAAAAATAAATAATTTTTTTTAGGCTTAATATTTGGAAAATTTAGATTACCTCTAGCTTATGTGAAATTATGATGTAGGTATCTTTACATGTATTCTTATGGCTCTTGTGATTTCTTCTATATCGGTTAAAATTTGATAATCTGTGAATTTTAATACAGTAATGCCCAAGGAAGCTATAGTAAACTTCTTAGGAGCATCAAGATTGTAGATGTCTGAAAATTCATGAGCATAACTATCTATTTCTATGGCAACTTTTGATTTGGAACAATAAAAATCGAATTTATAATTACTAATAGATCTGTTTCTTTGAAAATGAAACCCTTTTTCTTTTAGAATACCATTTAATTGATCAATGGCAAGAATAGAATTATCTAATGAGTGTCTTATAATGTTCTCAGATGTTTTTTGAAACAATGAGATGGTTTGTGAGATCATGTCGTATAGATTTGTTAGTAATTTTTCCAAATTTATGGAAAAATTCCAAATAAATAAAAATTTAAATATGTTAAAATTGGAAATATTCCTAAATCTTGTATCTTTGTGTGGAATGTTTACGAATATTGACTACGCTTTGATATGAAAAAGAACTAAAATCTTGATTTATGGATAACTTGACCAACCAAACGATAAAGCGGTTTAAGCAAATACGCGAGGAACATCATTATACCCAATCTGATTTTGCTAAAGTTTTACAGATCAAAAATTCTACCGCAGATATTGAACGAGGGAAAACCAAGATTTCTGGAATGGTTGTCGCTAGATTGCTACAAGAATTTAATGTAAATCCGTTGTGGCTTTTTGGAGAGAGTACTCAGAAGAAATTACAAATTCACATAGGTGATGTATCGCCAAAAGTTATTACTGTAGATTCTCAAAATAATGAAAATATTGTTTTGGTTAATGTAAAAGCTGCAGCAGGATACCCTCATAATGTTCAAGATTTGGATTGGTATCAACAACTACCTGCTTTTGATATTCCTTTACCAGAATATAGAAATGCTAGTTATAGAGGATTTCAAGTAGAAGGGGATAGTATGTTGCCTTTGTTAGAACCTAAAGAATGGGTTATAGGTAAGGCAATAAATAACCTTGCAGAGGTTTCAAATAATACTGTGTGTGTGGTTGTTCTCGAAGATAGTGTGGTTGTTAAAAAATTAAAGAAGAATGAAGATGCCTCTGTAATTACACTGATTTCTTTAAATACAGAATATTTACCCTATACAATTATGGCGCATCAAATAGTCGAATTATGGGAAGTGAATAGTAAGATAAGTTTTAATATCGATGCTAATTCTAACAGCACAGGATTGAAACAACTGCAAGAAGCGATGGCTGTTCTTACTTCTGAAGTAAGGAGTTTGAAAGGTTAAGAAATATAACCTTGTTGTTTGGCATGAGTTATAGCTTCATCTGCATTTTGAATTAATAGAATTGGACAATTTGTAAATGAATTTATAATTTTATTAATCCGTTTTTCTTTACGTTTATGGTTTACATTTCTTAAGTAAATGGCTAAAATCCTATTTGGATTTTCATAGGCTATTTTTGTATAAATATCTGCGTCTTTTTCTCCACTATCACCTATTAGAATAAACTTAAGATGAGGATACGTTTTTAAAATGGTAAGAATTTCCGAAATTTTATGTGGCAGCTTAGGTTTTGGTGTTTTGTCAAAAGGAGTTCTAAAATCTCGAAGTAATATAGGGCCTATTGGAAAATGATTTTCTTTCATGAAAATATTTAAATAATCATATAAATTCCATGGGCTATTACTTACATAGAAAAAAGGATTAACAGGAGAATCTTCTCTTCCGTTTTGCAATTTTTTATAAAGTTTGATGGTTCCTTCTGTAACTTTTCTTTTATCATAATTTTTAAAAATAGTATTGACAATTACCCTCCATTTAAACAGTGATGCCACTCCCGTATGTATAATAGTGTCATCAATGTCGCTAATAATGCCATATTGAGCCTTTTTGGAAGGAATGAGCATTTTACTTTTAAATATATTTTGGTTGCTTATTTTTCTTGATGTTTCTTTCTTTTTGTATGAAACTGTATATTCAATACAATTATTGACTATACACTCAGAAAGTGAAGGGTGTTTTAGTTCTATATTATAATACCCTTCAGCATCGGTCATGGTCTCTATAATTTCCCCATTTGATAGTGTTAATTTAATATCTGTGTTTTTAATTTCATCACTTTCGAATTGTAAATAAGCATTAAAGATTGTTTTTAGGAAATTTTGATTGGTTTTAAATTTAATGGCTTCGTCTTTTAAAGCGCGTCCGGTCGCTTTGAAAAGGGTTGAATTACCATAACCTAAAAAAGTATTGATACGAAGTGCTTTCTTCTTAAACATATAAAGAAATTAGATAGAGTATAAAAATAAACAACCTCACTAAAAGAGTGAGGTTGTCAAAAAAAAATATTTTTTAATTTTTATTGCATCGTCAGACTTTTTGTTTTTAAATCTAAGTCTTTTTGATTTTTGTCTGCTATATCGTTAGATTCTATGACTTTTGATTCCTCATTATCTGCAACAGCAGTTTCTGTATGGCCTCCTAATATAGGAGCTATAACAAGCCCAATAAGACATGTTAGTTTAATTAGAATGTTCATAGAAGGGCCTGACGTGTCTTTAAAAGGATCTCCTACTGTATCACCAGTTACGGCTGCTTTATGAGCATCTGACCCTTTATAGGTCATCTCTCCATTGATTTCGACACCAGCTTCAAACGATTTTTTTGCATTATCCCATGCGCCACCAGCATTATTTTGAAAGATAGCCCATAAAACTCCACTTACAGTAACACCTGCCATATATCCTCCTAACATTTCTGCAATAGCTAATTTATCCATTCCAAATAACAAAGGAACAAATGCTATTACAATAGGAAACCCAATAGTCAATAGACCAGGTAACATCATTTCTTTTAATGATGCTTTAGTAGAAATAGCAACACATTTGTCATATTCTGGTGTTCCTGTACCTTCCATGATTCCTGCAATGTCTCTAAATTGACGACGCACTTCCTGTACCATTTCCATGGCAGCTTTTCCAACAGCATTCATAGCTAAGGCAGAAAAAACTACGGGTACCATACCTCCGACGAAAAGCATTGCTAATACGGGTGCTTTAAAGATATTAATTCCGTTAATTCCAGTAAAAGTAACATAAGCTGCAAATAAGGCTAGGGAAGTTAGAGCCGCAGAAGCAATTGCAAATCCTTTTCCAGTTGCAGCAGTTGTGTTTCCAACAGAATCTAATATGTCGGTACGTTCTCGTACTATTGGCTCTTGTTCGCTCATTTCTGCAATTCCACCTGCATTATCAGAAATTGGTCCAAATGCATCAATGGCTAATTGCATAGCTGTAGTTGCCATCATTGCCGATGCAGATAAAGCAACTCCATAAAATCCAGCAAAGGCATATGATGCCCAAATAGCTCCTGCAAATAATAATACAGAAGGGAATGTTGAAATCATTCCTGTTGCTAAACCAGCAATAATATTAGTCCCTGCACCAGTACTTGATTGTTGAACAATTTTAAGAATAGGTGATTTTCCTAATCCTGTATAATATTCGGTTACCGAAGAAATAACTGCTCCTACGATCAAACCAACTAGCGTGGCATAAAAAACTCTCATAGCAGATATTTGTATTGCTCCTTCTCCGAAGAATTCCATAGTCATAGTTTCGGGAAGCATCCATTTACACAAAGCAAAACATGCAATGGCTACCAAAATAATTGAAGTCCAGTTACCTATATTAAGTGCACCCATTACTTGAGATTCTTTGGCATCGTTACTTTTGATTTTTACAAGCATTGTACCTATTACAGAGATTATAATACCAACACCTGCAATTGCCATTGGTAATAAGATTGGTCCAATCCCTCCGAAGGCATCTGTTATTGAACCTCCCATATCCTTAATTACATAATTACCTAATACCATAGCAGCAAGAACTGTTGCTACATATGATCCAAATAGATCAGCTCCCATACCGGCAACATCACCAACATTATCTCCAACGTTATCAGCAATAGTGGCAGGATTACGTGGATCATCTTCAGGTATTCCCGCTTCAACCTTACCAACAAGATCAGCTCCAACATCGGCAGCTTTAGTGTAAATCCCTCCTCCAACACGAGCAAATAAAGCAATAGATTCTGCTCCTAGAGAGAACCCTGCTAATGTTTCTAATACAATGGTCATCTTATCAGTAGAGACCCATTCACCGCCCATAAAAACGTGATAAAAAATAATAAAGAAAGCGGTTAATCCTAAAACGGCTAGTCCTGCAACTCCAAGTCCCATTACTGTACCACCACCAAAAGATATTTTAAGAGCATTAGGTAAACTTGTACGTGCTGCTTGCGTGGTTCTAACATTTGTTTTGGTTGCAATTTTCATACCTATGTTTCCGGCAAAAGCCGAGAACACAGCCCCAAAAACAAATGCTATCACAATTAACCAGTGTGTCGTGTCTACAACTATTGAAACTATGAATAATAAAACACTCACTATTACCACAAATATTGCCAGTAATTTATACTCTGCATTTAAAAAAGCTAGGGCGCCTTCATAGATATGATCTGAAATTTCTTTCATTTTACCGTCGCCGGCATCTTGTTTCATTACCCAAGATTTTTTAATAAGCATATAAATAAGCCCTAGTAATGCCAAAGCAATCGGCATATAAATCATATTTGATTCCATGAAGTATGTTTTTAGTTAATTAGTTGCTAAAAGTAATAAAATTCATCTAAATAGAAAAAGTGTAAATTTTAAGCGAAAATCATTGTAATATTCTTGTTTTTGATCTTTTTTATTAAGGATACTATAGTTTTTGCGTACTATTTTTACGTTTTTATTATTGTCAAGAAAAGGGTGTTGTTTTTCGAGTTATTTCTTGTTCTCTTTCTTGTGTCTAAAATAGAGTATTGGTATTGAGTTAGTTATTTTTTTGTTAATCTCGAAATTAGGATTGGTAATGCCGTTTTTGTAATTAATGAAAGATGTTATTGAAGCATTTTTTCTAAAAAAAAATGTTAGTGTTTCTAAAGAGATATTTACTGAAAAGACTGAGTTTTGGAAGAAGTTAAATGCATGTTAAATGAATTTAAAGAACTATTTTTGCGCGCTTAATAAACTTAATTAAAATTATGAAAAAAAATTATTTTAGAATTGTACGTAATGCTTTTGTAATAGCTTGTTTAGGATTTTCCTTAGTTGGATGCGAAGGAGAAGATGGGGCTAATGGGTTAAATGGTATTGCAGGAATTAATGGAGAAGATGGAACTGATGGTAATGACGGTACTAATGGCGTTGGTTTTGATGAATTGACTCAATATGGTTCTATTACTATTAATGTAGCAGGAATGAGATCAGATGATGTTCCTTTTACTCATGAAGCAGAATTGAAGTTTAGTCATAATGATACAGGAAAAAATGATTTTACAAATAATGACCCGAATTATGATTTTTCAGTTATTAGATTTTTGAACTCTCCTGATGCGCATGATGATAATTCGGTAGAATTAGATTTGACAGTTAATGACGCGGGTTTAGAAACTCAAAGTTTTGAATTCAATGTAGAATTTGATGGTTATGCAATTGTGTCTTCTGAAGATTTAAAATATTTCACAATAAGTAACGATTATGATTATGATGGAACGGGAGTAAGTAATTTTAGTATTACAGATTATAGTTTTGATGCGGTAAAAAATGAACTAAAGTTTTCTTTTACTTTGGATGTTGCAGCTGCTAATAACACTACAGGGAATGATATGACTATTTCAGGAAATGTAGATGTAATCGTATTAGAAAATATCAATGGAGGAGGAGGACCATTTCCTCCAAAAAAATAATCAAACTGGTTGGTAGTTTGCTGCTTTTTTCTTTTGAAAGAAAGCATGAATAGAAAAAAGGGACACTAGTTAATTCTAGTGCCCCTTTTTTATTTTGAGTAAATATTTCATGGCTATAGTATTGGTGTGAGAAATTTTAGTGTTACGAACTATAGTGTGATGCGACAATTGGTGAGTTGAAAATATTCTTTTTCTATTGCTATTGCAGGAAATCAGAATTGTTAAAGGTAATGATGGTCTTTTCTAGCAGTTATATTAGGGAACGTTGATAACGCTTTTATTCGACTATTTAATAAAGAAAAAATGGGTAGCAAATATATTTGCTACCCATTTTTTCTTTAATACCTGTTTATTTTTGATTAAGCTATGCTAAATAATCCTTCAGGTTTATTTTGTAATTCCTCAAAGCGTTCAACACATGCTTTGATGATTTCTTTGGCTTCATCTATATTTCCCCATCCGCCTACATCAACTTTTTTCTTTTCTAAGTCCTTGTATACTTGAAAAAAGTGTTCTATTTCTTTAATCAAATGCGGGTTCATTTCTTTAAGGTCTGCAAGTCGACTTGCAATAGGATCTGCAACTGGTACGCAAATGATTTTTTCATCTGGTCCTTTTTCGTCGGCCATGTGAAAAACACCAATAGGCTTTACTTCTATAACACAACCTGGAAATGTTGGTTCTGTAACCAAAACTAGTACATCTAATGGATCACCATCTAATGCTAAAGTTTCAGGGATAAAACCATAATCTGCAGGGTACATCATAGATGAAAAAATCATACGATCATATCGTATCTTTTTGATGTCAAAATCGTATTCGTATTTATTTCTGCTCCCTTTTGGTATTTCAATTAGTACGTCAAAGCTTTCTTTAGTAGCTGCGCTCATAAGTATTTTGTTTTCTTTTTATGGGCGGCAAATATAAGGATTACCGATTGTAGTTAAAATTTAAAAACATAATTTATCATGTTTTTATGTGTTTTTTAATGTTATGGTAATCTATCTGCGTTTTTTTATGAACTTTAGGGTGAATTAAGTGGTCTTCTTTCTTCTGGTATGACTGATTTTGTAAAGTCTTAATTAATGTTTAGTTAGAAGTAGAATCCAAATGAACCCGTTACTCCAAACTTACGAGCATCAGGATTGTCAAAATAGTTTCCTCTAAAATGAAAATCTATTCTAAAGATTTTAAAAATATTACCAACACCGAGGCTATATTCCCAATAGATTTCATCATCAGGAACAGCGGCAGTTTGTAAAAAACCAGAGGCATCTAATGCTATGTTTTCATCAGAAAGTTCTCCCCAAACACCTCTTAGTCCAACAAGTTCTCTAAGGTTTAATTTTCTTAAAAACGGTATTCTAGAAAATATTCTACCATTAAAATTGTGTTCTAAATGTAGTGTTGTATATGTGTCTGTAACAAATTCGTAGAAATTAAGTAGCGGAAATGTATTACGTATAGATAAATAGGTTTGATTTCCCGGGATAACACTTAGTAAACCTAATGGAACTTCTCCAAACGTTTTTCCTACCTCTAATGTACTGTTTAATCTACCAAAGCCTCCAATATTCCATGGTTGTTGGTATAAAAATTGTACTTTTTTATACTCAAAATCACTTTCTATAAAATCTTCTAATCCAACACTGTAGTTAAGAAATAAAGTGGCAAAATCACCAGAGTTAACTATAATTCTGTCAACGCCATACCCTGTGGTTTTTCTTCCAGGAAAATAAGCCAAAGAGGTAGATATCTCTGTTTGATTGATTTCTGTTCTAAGCTCATTTGTTTCAGGGTCAATAAAATCAAGACTAAATAGAGATGGATCGGCGGGTTTTAAGGTTCTAAACGATCCCGTAACTCCAATAGTAAAGTTCTTTCTTGGCTCTAATTGCATAGTTAAAGCAGACAGGTTAATAGAGGTTAATCTGCTGTTGTCACCAGTAGAGATAATAGAAGAGGATGCAAGGCTTCTCCCTTCTACGTTATTGGTGTTTGTTAGACTTGCACCTAATTGCTCTACGTCTCTACGATTTCCTGCAGAAATAACAAGTCTGGATTTTCTGTCGGCTAGATACTTACCAGATATTCCATATTTAAATTTAGTGTCCTTAAAGCCATATGCACCATATCCTTCTATTCTCCATCTATCATTAGGCGTAAAGTATGTTCGACCTCCAAGTCTTAATCTAAATCCTTCGATATCGTTATAGCCAATTGTAGAGAACAAAGGACCAAAATCAAAACCATTAAACTCAACGTATCCAGAAGCTAATATGGTTCCTATATTGTATAATCGTTTAAAGGCTTTTACAGTTTTTAAAGTGTCTAAAAGTTTGTATACTTTTTGTTCATCTTTATTAAGTTTTTCCATTCTAGCATTTGCCCAAAAAGAATCTTCTCTGTTATAGATGTCTTGATCATAAGGATCTACCTGAGATTGATAGAATTTTTTGTCCTTTTTGATATCAAACTTGTAATTGTCGTAAAGAGTTGTTCTTTTACCATATACACCACGGGATTTTTCTTTTTTACTAAATGCAAAATCAGACTGAAAATAATCTTTGGTGATCAGGAAAATAGAATCATTTAATACATCAAATTCTTGTTCGATATACAAGTCTTTTACCCAGTTGATATTAGCACTCTTGGTAACTTCTAGGTTTATTTCTTTAATAGCCCAGGTAGAGTCGTTAACCCAAAAATCTCCCTTGAACGTTAATTCATTTTTTCTTCTAGGGTAGTAAATAATGTTATAACACCATTTGTTATCAATATATGCACTATCTGTTAAGACATAATTGTACACACTTACTCCTGTTCTGGATAAAGGGCTTGTAAAACTTTTATCAAAAAACTTAAGATAATTTTCATAAATGTCGTAATCAGAGTATAGATCTTTGACAAATTCTATTAAGGTTTGGTTGTTGCTAAAACCTGCATTTTTATTTCCTTTAAGAACCTCTTTATGTTCTTTGATTAAGTTGTCTCCATACACTTTTGAGATAGCTTCATTTAGAAATATAGGTAGGTATGTTTTTCCGGTTATTCGAGAAGTATCAATGTCGTCAAAAATGAATTCCATCCCATTAAATATCTTGCTATTTATAAGGGTGCTATCAATCGTATTTAGATCAAACTCAAGTTTTTCATATTTGTCATAGGTGTATTGTTTAAACTTCTTAACACCATTTTCTCTTCTGTGTTCCCAAATCTTTTTTAGGATGTCAACAGCAGGATTGTTTTTTTTAGATGTTTTTCCTTTATAAATAACAACTTCATCTAGTGATGCAGCTTCTTCTTCAAGAAGAATTTGCATTTTATAAGTTACTTTTTTACTTAATGAAACGGCTTTGGTGGTAAAACCAATAAATGAAACTTTTATCTCAGAATGATTTTTATCTGATTCCATATAAAACCTACCATTTTCATCGGTAATTGTACCTGTGGTAGAGTTAGTGAATACGATATTGGCAAAAGGAATAGGCTGCTTGTTGCTGTCTAAGACCTGTCCACCTACTTTTGTTTGTGAATAAAGAGATGTAAAGCTAATTATAGTGAGAAGAATTCCTAAAATATGGTGTTTCATCAAAAGCTATTAAGATTAATACTTAGTAATTAACATCATTGTTTTTTCTGAACATTGTGTCTTGTTTACTTTTAATTTCTGTGAATTAGCGCAAGTTTCATGCCTTAATTCTTTTGTAATTAATCTAATTAGATTAATTACAAGCCAAAGTTAAAAGAATCTTACTATGATAAGATTCTTTTATTACTGTCCAAATATCGACCAATTTTTGGAATACCAAGTTTTTTCGATAATTTTTCGTTTCACTTCTATCAGAAGAAATGAAACGAAAAATATAATAGTTCATTTTATTTGTACATTACTTTTTTAACAGCTTTGACAACGTCATTGCTATTTGGTAACCATTCTTCTAATAATACAGGAGAATATGGGGTAGGAGTATCGGCTGTGTTAATTTTTATAATAGGAGCATCTAAGTAATCAAAAATATTTGATTGAACTTGGTATGTGATTTCAGAAGAAATATTGGCAAGTGGCCAAGCTTCTTCAAGAATGATCAATCGATTTGTCTTTTTAACAGATGTAAAGATGGCATCCAAATCTAACGGACGAACTGTTCGAAGGTCTATAATCTCACAAGTGATATTTTCTTTGCCTAGCTCATCAGCAGCTTTGTAGGCTTCTTTAATTATTTTTCCAAAGGATACAATAGTAACATCACTTCCTTCTCTTTTTATTTCTGCAACTCCAAGAGGAATTGTAAATTCACCTTCTGGGACTTCTCCTTTATCACCATACATTTGTTCACTTTCCATAAAGATTACAGGATCATTATCGCGAATAGCTGATTTTAATAATCCTTTGGCATCTTTAGGGTTTGATGGAACTACAACCTTAAGCCCAGGAGTGTTGGCAAACCAGTTTTCAAAAGCTTGCGAGTGAGTTGCACCTAATTGACCGGCAGATGCTGTTGGTCCTCTAAAAACAATTGGTATATTAAACTGTCCGCCTGTCATCTGTCTCATTTTGGCGGCATTGTTTATGATTTGGTCAATTCCGACCAAAGAGAAATTAAAAGTCATGAACTCGATAATAGGACGGTTACCGTTCATGGCACTACCGACACCTATTCCTGCAAAACCTAATTCAGAGATAGGTGTGTCCAAAACACGATCAGGGCCAAATTCATCCAACATGCCTTTACTTGCTTTATACGCTCCATTATATTCTGCAACTTCTTCTCCCATTAAATAAATAGAATCATCACGGCGCATTTCCTCGCTCATTGCTTCACAAATTGCTTCTCTGAATTGTATAGTTTTCATATGTTTATCTTTAATATTATTCAAACGCCTCTATAAATTTTGTATTGATAAGTTTTTTGAACCAAATCAATGTTTTGCTACTATTTTGATTGTGATAAAATTTATAAATAGTAATTTTACTTCGACGTTCGCAAAAGTAGCAATTAAAACCTTTTTGTGAGACTCGAATATTAATTTTTTTATTATGCACGCATAGTAAATTAGACTTTTTATTTGTACCTTCGCATCTATTGTTGAATTCTAAAAAAAACATCTATATAAAATGAAGATATTAGTTTGTATTAGCCATGTGCCAGACACTACTTCCAAAATTAATTTTACAGAAGGAGATACTAAATTTGATACAAATGGCGTGCAGTTTGTAATTAATCCGAATGATGAATTTGGACTTACACGAGCAATGTGGTTTAAAGAAAAGCAGGGCGCTTCTGTTGATGTTGTAAATGTAGGAGGTGCAGAAACAGAACCTACATTGCGTAAAGCTTTGGCAATAGGAGCTGATAATGCAATTAGAATTAATGCTCAAGCTACAGATGGTTTTTATGTTGCTCGCCAACTGGCAAAAGTGGCACAAGATGGTGGTTATGATCTTGTTATTGCAGGTCGAGAGTCTATTGACTATAATGGAGGGATGGTACCAGGTATGTTGGCAGCTATTACCGATGTTAATTTTGTAAATACATGTATTGGTATTGAAGTTGAGGGAGATACGGCAACGGTTGTTCGTGAGATTGATGGAGGTAAAGAAACTTCTACTGCAAAATTGCCATTGGTCATAGGAGGTCAAAAGGGATTGGTTGCAGAGAGTGATTTACGTATTCCTAATATGCGTGGAATTATGATGGCGCGTAAAAAACCACTTAACGTAATAGAACCTATAGAAGCTAATCAGGAAACAAAAGCTGTTCAGTTTCAAAAACCAGAACCTAAAGGAGAAGTAACATTGGTTGATCCAGATAATGTAGATCAGTTGATCGAATTATTACACAATGAAGCAAAGGTGATTTAATTAGGTTTTTAGAAAAATAGGTTAATAATGCTGAGTTAGTTTCAGCAATCAAAAATATAAATATGTCAATATTAGTATATACAGAAAGTGAAAATGGAGCATTTAAGAAAGGGGCTTTAGAGGTTACTTCTTATGCAAAAGGAATTGCAGATATGTTGGGTACAACAGTTACTGCAGTTAGTATTAATGGAGGAGATAGTAGTGAGTTAGGGGTGTATGGAGCAGAAAAAGTCCTTGAAGTAAAAGATGATAAATTAGGAAACTTTAATGCTAAAGCTTATGCTTCTGTTATAGAGCAAGCTGCCAAGCAAGAAGGAGCAAAAGTTGTTGTGGTTAGTTCAAGTTCTGATAGTAAATTTTTAGCACCATTGTTAGCGGTATACCTCGAAGCAGGATATGCCACAAATGTAGTAGCGCTACCAGAAAGTACCTCTCCTTTTAAAGTTAAGCGTACTGCTTTTACTAATAAAGCTTTTAATAGTACAGAGATTTCAAGTGATGTTAAAATTGTTGGGTTATCTAATAATGCTTTTGGACTTAAAGAAAGTTCAGCCAGTGCTGCTGCAGAATCATTTACACCGTCGTTAGAAGATTCTAATTTTGGTGTGCAGATAACGGCAATTGATAAAGCTACAGATAAAGTTTCAATAGCTGATGCAGAAATTGTAGTATCAGGAGGGCGTGGATTAAAAGGGCCAGAGAATTGGGGGATGATAGAAGAATTAGCAGATGTTTTAGGAGCTGCTACTGCTTGTTCGAAGCCAGTAAGTGATATGGGATGGAGACCACATGCAGAGCATGTTGGGCAAACAGGAAAACCAGTTGCGTCAAATCTATATATTGCAATCGGGGTATCTGGTGCAATTCAGCATTTAGCTGGTATTAATGCTAGCAAGGTTAAAGTGGTGATCAATAATGATGCTGAAGCGCCATTTTTTAAAGCTGCAGACTATGGTATAGTAGGTGATGCATTTGAGGTAGTACCTAAACTTATTGAAAAATTAAAAGAATTTAAGTCGAATAACGCATAATTTTCATAAATTGTGCCCAATTGAGGGCTGTTTGAACTTAGGGAAAGTCCACTTGTTCAAACAGCTTTTTTTATTGTGAATAATATGATGAGAGTACTATGAGCTTAGTTCGACTGAACATTAAAGGAATTTCATATAGTCAAACCCAAAATGGTGCATACGCACTAATTTTAAGTGAGGTCGATGGAGAAAGAAAGTTACCAATTGTTATAGGTGCTTTTGAAGCCCAATCTATTGCTATAGCTTTAGAAAAGGAAATTAAACCTCCTAGACCGCTTACACATGATCTTTTTAAAAATTTTGCAGATCGATTTAATATTATCGTAAAACAGGTGATTATACATAAACTTGTAGACGGAGTGTTTTATTCTAGTGTAATCTGTGAACGAGATAAGATAGAAGAAATTATTGATGCAAGAACGAGCGATGCAATCGCATTAGCATTACGTTTTCAAGCTCCGATATTTACGTACAAAAATATCTTAGATCAAGCAGGGATATATCTTAAGGTAAACCCAAAGAAAGAAGATGAGAAAGAGCAAGAAGAATTTCTTGTAGATGAATTAGTACCCGATGTAGAAATGGTAGGTAAAGAGACTAGTTATAAAGATTTGTCAATCGAAGAGCTGAATCGCATGCTTGAGCAGGCTGTTGGTAATGAAGATTATGAACTCGCTGCCAGAATTCGTGATGAAATTTCTAAAAGAGAATAACGTATTTAATAAGAGAGACAATCTCAACATATTCTTGAATAATTTAAATTTTATGAAGAAGGGGGTAGTAGTTTTTCTATTTTCGTTAATTACTTTTAGCATATCGTTTGCGCAGTCTATTGAGAAAAAGTGGACTTTAGAAGAGGTTAAAGGAACTTCGGAAGAAGTCTTTAATGCTCAAAAAGAGGATTTTCTTAAGTTCGATAAAGGTCAATTTTCTTATTCATTTAATCATTCAGCTCAAAAACTTAAAGGAGATTATATTCAACAAAATAATGTGCTCCTTTTTTTTCCTGAATATGCTCAGGATTCTTTAATACGCTACAAGATTAGAACGCTAACAGATTCGCTTCTTGTTTTGTCAAAAAACAATATTTCGTATACACTTACAGCAGAAAAAAAAGAAAGCGATGAGGTTGCAGTTGCTAATATTGACCAATTGATTCCTAATCAAGGATTTTCTATTAACAGTTTGTTGAGAGGTGTTTTAGGGATGTTTGTCTTACTGATTATAGCCTATTTGTTTAGCAGTAATCGAAAAGCAATTAATTGGAAAACTATTGGGATTGGTATAGCTGCACAGTTATTACTGGCTATTGGAGTTTTAAAAATCAGCTTTGTGCAGAAAGCTTTTGATTTTATAGGAAAAGGATTTGTGAAAATCCTTGATTTTACTAGAGCAGGAAGTGAATTTTTGCTTGGAGATATCATGAATATTGAGAGTTTTGGTTTTATCTTTTTGTTTCAAGTTCTTCCTACGATTATTTTCTTTTCGGCTTTAACCTCAGTATTGTTTTATGCAGGAATTATTCAATTTGTTGTTAAAGGTATGGCTTGGGTGTTGACCAAATTGATGGGGATCTCTGGTGCAGAAAGTTTAAGTGTTGCAGGAAATATATTTTTGGGACAGACCGAAGCACCATTGATGATTAAGGCATATTTAGAACGTATGACGAGATCAGAGATTTTGTTGGTGATGATAGGAGGTATGGCAACCGTAGCGGGAGGTGTTTTGGCTGCGTATATTAGCTTTTTAGGCGGAGATGATCCAGAATTACGATTAGAATTCGCAAAACATTTGCTAGCTGCTTCTGTTATGGCAGCGCCTGGTGCGATTGTGATTTCTAAGTTATTATACCCACAGCAAGAACCGATAGATGTAAACGTAAAAGTTTCTACTGATAAAATTGGGTCTAATATTTTGGATGCCATAGCCAATGGTACTACAGAAGGACTAAAATTAGCAGCAAATGTTGGAGCAATGCTTTTGGTATTTATAGCATTTATTGCAATGATCAATTATGGCTTTGGGAAATTTGGAGAGATAACTGGTTTGGACCTGTTTTTGGCAGACCATACACCTTATGATAAATTTTCGTTAGAGGCTATTTTAGGAACTGTCTTTGCTCCCTTAATGTGGTTGATTGGGGTTGCAAAAGAAGATGTAATGCTTATGGGGCAATTGTTAGGGATTAAACTTGCAGCAAGCGAATTTGTTGGTTATATTCAATTAGCAGATTTGAAAGATGCCGCAAACCCTATACATTTAACCTATAGTAAATCTGTAATAATGGCAACATACATGCTTTGCGGTTTTGCAAATTTTGCTTCAATAGGAATACAAATCGGTGGTATTGGATCTTTGGCTCCAGGTCAACGAAAGACATTATCTGAATTTGGAATGAAAGCATTAATTGGTGGGACTATCGCATCTTTGTTGTCAGCTACGATTGCCGGTATGATTATAGGGTAATCTATGATTGGGTTAAGTAAGTAGAGTTAAAGAAAAGTTAAAAATATTGATTTGAAAATCAACGAGATGATCAAAAAATAAAGAACTGTTCTCATCTCTAATTTTTTGTATATTTGGATGCGATTTTATAATTTAAATAATTTAGAGGAGGAGTAGGGAATGAAGCAATATCTTGATCTTGTACGTCATGTACTTGAGCACGGAAATGAAAAGGGTGATCGAACCGGAACTGGAACTAAAAGCGTTTTTGGTTATCAAATGCGTTTTGATCTTAGTGAAGGGTTTCCCATGGTAACAACAAAGAAATTACATCTGAAGTCTATCATTTATGAATTACTTTGGTTTTTGAAAGGAGATACCAATATAGATTATCTTCAAGAAAATGGAGTTCGTATTTGGAATGAATGGGCAGATGATAATGGTGATTTAGGACCAGTCTATGGGCATCAATGGCGTAACTGGAATAGTGACGAGGTTGATCAAATAAAAGAAGTTGTAGATACACTTAAAAATAACCCCAATAGTCGACGTATGTTGGTTTCGGCATGGAACCCAAGTGTATTGCCAGATACATCAAAATCTTTTTCAGAAAATATAGCAAACGGCAAAGCGGCATTACCGCCATGTCATGCGTTTTTTCAATTTTATGTGGCAGATGGTAAATTGTCCTGTCAATTGTATCAGCGTAGTGCAGATGTTTTTTTAGGAGTACCTTTTAATATTGCATCTTATGCGCTTTTTACAATGATGATGGCACAGGTGTGTGGCTATGAAGCAGGCGATTTTATTCATACTTTTGGAGATGCGCATGTGTACAATAATCACATAGAACAACTAGAACTTCAGCTATCTAGAACGCCCCGTAAATTACCTAAAATGATACTTGATCCGGAGGTGAAAGATATTTTTGGCTTCGTTTTTGATAGTTTCAAGTTAGTAGGTTACGATCCCCACCCTCATATAAAGGGAAAGGTTGCTGTTTAACCCCTAATTTTAAACGAACTACTATGAAAAAAATATTACTCATAATTGCAATTTTACTTTCGGGACTTTCCTTTTCCCAAAACAGCATTATTTTGTCTCAAGAGAATGCAAATGAAAAAGGAATTACACCTATATGGCCAAGATGTGATCGTTCTAGGTTATCACCAACAAAATGTTTTGATCAAAAATTGAGAGATCACATTATTCAGAATTTTGTTTACCCCGATGTTGCTATTGAAGAAGGTTTGACAGGTACGGTTACTGTAGAGTTTTTAATTAATAAAAAAGGAAAAGTAGAAGTGCTAGAAGTATCTGGTGCGCATAGGTACCTACAACAAGAAGCTATTCGAATTGTAAGAGCTATACCAAAAATGGACCCCGGTAAGTGGGGGAATAAGCCTATTGCAATAGCATACACTGTTCCTATTACTTTTAGGGCGCCACAATAGCCTCTTTAGGAAAGTTTTAACTTTAACAAGGCCTTAACCCTTGTTCGACAATATAGAATCATAAAAATTAGTAAATTTGAGTGTGTACCTAAGTCGTACACACTTTTTTTATGATTGTAACTGAAAGTTTATTAACTTCTTTTCTGAAAACTCGCTCAGATACTGAAGAAATTTGTGCCCCGCTCCAAATAGAAGATTATGTTATCCAACCTAATGTAAATATTTCTCCTCCTAAATGGCATTTGGGCCATACAACATGGTTTTTTGAAGAATTTGTTTTATCTCGATATGTAAAGAATTATACAAGGTTTAATCCTGATTTTGCCTTTGTTTTTAATAGTTATTATGAAAGTGTAGGAGATAGGGTAATTCGTACCGACAGAGGAAATCTTTCTAGACCTACGGTTAGAGAAGTATATGAATATCGCGATTACGTGACCTCTAATTTACAAGAGTTTTTAGAAGATAATACTGATGTGAAAATCTTTGAGTTAGTAGAGATAGGGATTCATCATGAAAAGCAACATCAGGAGTTATTATTAACAGATATAAAATTTATTCTCGGTAATAACCCTTTGCTACCAAAGTATAATGACACATTTACAGAAAACTCTTTGCAGAATAAAGCAGTAGAATATTCTAAGATAGATGAAGGTTTATATGATATTGGCTATGCAGGAGAAGGGTTTTGCTATGATAATGAGTTAGGTAGGCATAAAGTGTTTCTTCAAGAATTCGAAATAGCCAATGCATTGGTGACTAATAGAGAATATATCGATTTTATAGAAAATGAAGGGTATCAAGAAAGTTTATTGTGGCATGCAGAAGCATGGGATTGGGTAAGCAAAGAGCGTATTAAAGCTCCTTTGTATTGGTATAAAATAAAAGGGAAATATCATCAATATACGCTACAAGGACTAAAAGAAGTGTCATATGACATGCCGGTAACACACATATCCTATTATGAAGCATTTGCTTTTGCTCAATGGCGAGGAGAAAGATTGCCAACTGAATTTGAGTGGGAGACAGCACATTATTATCTTGATTGGGGGGCACGATGGGAGTGGACAGAAAGCTCATACTTACCCTATCCAGGTTATAAAAAAGCTGATGGGGCTTTAGGAGAGTATAACGGAAAATTCATGGTAAATCAAAAAGTATTAAGAGGAGGATCAGTTGCTACTCCTCAAAATCATATTCGACCAACATATCGTAACTTTTTTCACCCACAATTGAGGTGGCAATTTACTGGTATACGTTTGGCTAGAGACATATAATTAATAATTTAATGGATTGTAAAGAACAAAAAAAAGTAATGTCTCTTCTCGAAAAAGAAGTGCATGAAGGATTAACGGCTTTTCCAAAATATTTATCATCTAAGTTCTTTTATGACCAGATTGGTGATGCTCTTTTTCAAGAGATAATGGAACTTCCAGAATATTATCTTACAAGAGCAGAGTATGAGATATTTAATACCCATAAAACAGATATAGTACATAGCTTTGATACTAATAACGAAGGTTTTGATTTAATAGAATTGGGAGCGGGAGATGGTAAGAAGACTAAAGTTTTGTTACAAGAATTAATAGATCAAAAACGGGATTTTAAATATATACCAATAGATATTAGTGAAAATGCTGTTTTGGGATTAGAAAAAAACCTTAGTAAAGAAATTCCTAATGTTAATGTAGAAGGACAAATAGGGGAGTACTTTGAGGTTCTGGATCGCCTTAAAGAGATTAGTGATCGTAAAAAAGTAATCATGTTTTTAGGATCCAATATTGGTAATTTGCTGCACCCAAGGGCTATTGAGTTTTTAAAGAAGATGAGGGATGCGATGCATAAAAATGACCTGCTATTTATAGGTTTTGATCAAAAAAAGCACCCCCAGAAAGTTTTAGATGCTTATAACGACCAATCTGGTGTAACTGCAGCTTTTAATAAAAATGTGTTGACTCGGATTAATAAAGAACTTGACGCAAATTTTGATCTAAACAAGTTTACCCATTGGGAAACTTATAACCCAGAAACAGGTACAGCTAAAAGTTATTTGGTGAGTTTAGAAAAGCAGACAGTGGATATTAATGGACTGTCTTTAGAAATTCATTTTGAAGCTTGGGAAAGCATTCACACAGAAATTTCTCAAAAATATGATGATACTATAGTAGAATGGTTAACAAAAGAATCAGGTTTGAAATCGGTAAAAGATTTTACCGATTCTAAAACTCAATTCAAAAATTATGTAATCGCCAAGAATAAGTAATAGCATTAATGATAATGAATTTATAAAAAATAAGCATGAAAGCAATTTGGAATGGAGAAGTTATAGCAGAGAGTAATGACACCAAGGTTATCGAGAATAATCATTATTTTCCGCCTGAAACGATCAAAAAAGAATTTTTTAAAGCAAGTGATACGCATACAAACTGCCCTTGGAAAGGAGTAGCGTCGTATTACACAATTGCTGTTAATGGTGAAGAAAACCAAGATGCCGCCTGGTTTTACCCTAACACAAGTGACTTAGCAAAGCAAATCAAAGGGTATGTTGCCTTTTGGAAAGGTGTAGAAATTGTAAAGTAAACTGTATCTGAAATATAAAGTATACTAGAACTCTAGCCGAAAAACTAGATTTGGAGTAATCCCAAGAGATGCTTTATCTATTTCCTTTAGCTCATATTGAGCCCTATTTGTGTTTATGAAAATGCGGTAAGATCGGTTAAGTATGTTTTTTTGATTATAGAGGTTTAGCAAAGAAACCCCAACTTTACCTTTTATAGTTTTTTCTTTGTGTACGTTAAATTTATATGTAGCAGAAAAATCCATACGATGATAGTTTTTTAGTCGTTCACTATTTATTTTTCCATAATCGATTTGAAGGTTGTCTGCTTGATTTCCCAGAAGTCTATATGCAGGAGTGTATGGTATAGATGTTCTATATTTCCAGCCCAATGAAAACTCTAAGTTGTTTATGGTAAAAGATTGTACCCAATTAAGGTAATGCCTAATGTCAAAATTTCCCGGAAATGACTCTCCAGCATTAAAATTATCAAAAGTAGATTTTGTAGAGGATAAAGAGTAGCTTATCCAATTAGAATATGCTCTGATTTTCTTTTTCAGAAGCACATCGATTCCATAGGTGTTATTCTTTCCCATAGCAAAGCCTCCTACCTGTTGATTAAACCCTCTAGTTACCGAAGTGATTCCGTTAATTTCTTTATAAAAAGCTTCTATATCAAAGTACCAATCATTTTTTCTGTAAGTTATCCCTAAATCAATTTGATGACTTTTTAAAACAGGAATGGTATCATCATTTGCTAAAACCCATACTTGATTTTCCAATCCTAGATTTTGAGTTTCTAGTTCAATAATTTGATTTATGTTTTGATATAATTGATGAGCAGTAAGTTTTAGACTAAGGAACGGGCTTACTCTTAATTTTGTATTAAGCCGAGGTTCAAAAACTAGCCTATTTACGTTTGAAAAATAATTCACTCTTACTCCAGTATTAATATTCCATTTTTTCTTAGAAAATTGATAGGTGCTAAATAGAGAGTGATTCGTGTTTTTTGAGGAATTTGACCGTAATTCGAAGTTGTTTTCAAAGATTACATCTGAAACATTTCCAATAGTATATGATAAATTAGTATTAGAAATTTCGTAACCGAAATTATAGGATTGGTTACTGTCAAGGGTATAATCTAGTTGAAATGATGCTCCTAGTTCTTTAATTTTATTCTTTTTTATTACCTGATAATCAAAAATAACTGAAATAAGTTCTTCTCCTAAATAATCAAAATCATAGTTTGAGTAGAATGTATTGAAAGAATGAGAAAGTTTTGGAGTCCATTGTTTTTGCCAATTAAAACTAACTCCTTTGTTTTCAATATTTAGCTTATCCAACGTGTTTTGGTCTATTTGATCAAATTGAGAAAGGAAAAGTAATTTGTTTTTAGAAAATGTAGAGCTTACAGAAAACAAATCGCCCTCTTTAGGTTTGAAAAGGGTTTTAATAGTAAAATCTGTAAAATAATAAGTGTTATTAGTTTTTGATAAATCTTCATTAAAGATTTGGTTGTCTCCTTTTATTTTGGTGTTTTGAAAAATATGTTCAGAAAACTGATTAAAGGTTGATGTTTGTATGATATCGGTATATGAACGCCTAGCAGATGTCATTATGGCTATTTCTTTGGTAATGGGAGCTTTTAAGAAGAAATCGCCATAAATCATATTAAAACCAACTCCACCATTAAGTTTTTTAGGGATATTAGAATCAGATTTGATATCAACTACTCCAGAAATGGCATTGCCATATTTTGAATTCATTCCGCTCTTGAAAAGCTTAACATTATTGATAATATATGGGTTAAATGAAGATAACATTCCGAAGAAATGACCATAGTGATACATTTTTATTCCATCCCATAGTATAAGATTTTGATCTGGAGTCCCTCTTCTAATGTTTAAAGCGGTTGAGCTTTCGTCTGCAGTTTGTATGCCCGGAATTAATTGTAGACTTTGTAAAATATCAGGTTCGATAAGACCGGGTAGTATTTGTAATTGTCCAGGTAATGTTTTTATAGAGCCATCATCATTCTTAAATACTCCTGTGGTAAGATAGTCAGTGACTACGACTTCTTTAAGAGTAATAAAACTTTCTTTTAAAGGTATTTTGCCACAATTTATGGTGTTTTTAAGCTTTGAGATGTTTAGTCTTTTTTTCTGATATCCTAATAACTGAACTTCTATTTTGTTGGTTGTTGCAGAATATTCAATCTCGAAGTAGCCAGATTTGTGTGAAGTAACAACTTGGGATGTAGTTTTGTTAACAATAGAAGCGTTTTGGATAGGAGCAGCATCTTTGTAATTTTGAAGATAGCCACAAATCTTACCGATATGATCTTTTTCGCTGGTAATAATATAATGGCGATCATTTGTTTTGGTGTATACGATCGAACTTTGTTTGAATAGTTTATTTAGAAGTATTGTAACGTCTAGTTTTGTTTCGGGAAGTGTAATTGTTTTTCCTTTAACAAGTTGAGCATTGTACGAAAATTTGATATTAAAAACATTTTCTAATTCAAATAATACTTCGTCTAGGGGTTTGTCTTTAAAAGAAATTGTTGTTTTTTCTTGGGCTACTATATATCCAGAAATAAAAAGGCAGAAAAGAAGACTTTTTAAAAAAGTGGTCTTTATTAAAAGTCGTTCAATCAATTCATTACTGATTTTGAAGAATAAATTCACTTTACTATTTAATTAGGACTAAATTTTTATAGTAACTACAAAAACATAACGTTGTTTTTGCTAAAAATATATTTTTGATCAGTAATTTTTATTCTTTTAGAATGATCTTTTTTCCCTGTTTTATGTATTCAATTTCCATGGCAGAGAAAACCATTTGTAATGATGTGTCTATGTCGTTATGTATAAAGCTTCCTGTAAATCGTTCTGTAAGATATTTTTCTTTGTTATAGCTAAAAGTAAGACCAAATTGATTTTTAAGTGCTATTAGAACCTCTTCAAAAGGTGCATTTTTAAAAGTACTTTCGCCTTGTAGCCAGGATGGTTCACTTGCTTTAAAGTTATGACTATTATAAGAATTGGCTTCAATACGATATGCGTTTCCTCTTGATAAAACGGTTTGATTATTAATGTTTAGGTTTTCAACTTTTACCTTACCGCTGTAGCATTGAGTTTCAAAATACTTACCATTTGATTTTACGTTAAACCTAGTTCCTAAAACATGAACTGTGGCATTGTCTGTTTTAACACTAAATAATGATCCTTTAGCAACGTTAAAAAAAGCTTCTCCCTGCAGTTCGACTTCTTTGTTTTTATTCCATTTTTTGGTTCGAAACTCTAATGATGAGTTTGAGTTTAATATAACTTTGGAGTTATCAGGTAGTGAAAAAACTAGTTGTTCTCCGACTTTAGATTTATATAAAGTTTTTGATGGCTTTAATAAATAAAAAGAACCTAAAAGGATGAGTACAGAAGCAGCAATTTTATAAATTAAATATCTAGATCTAAGAGGTTTGATTTTTGGTTTAGTGTTTCTTTTGTCTAATATTTCTGTAAAGGCCGTGTTTTTATCATAAACTGGCGTTCTTAGTTTTTTTGATAGTTCTGCTATTTTTTTAAACTCTTGATAGTCTGCAGAATTTTTAAAATCTAGATCTTCTTTGTTGGTTAAATCATCATTTACCCACCTTGCTAAGAATTTATTTTTTAAATGCTCCTTCATCATTTTGATTATTCTAAATACAGTTTACAACATATGATTTATACGTTCCCTATTTCTTTTCTTAAAATTAATAAGGCATTATGCATTCTCTTTTCTACGGCTTTAACAGAAATGCCTATTATTACCGCTATCTCAGCATATTTTTTACCATCTATTCTGTTTAATAAGAAAACCTCTCGTTGCTTGTTTGATAGTTTTAATATAGCTTTTTGTAGTTTGATCATAAATTCTTTTTCCTCGATGATAAACTCAGGATCTTCATTTGTAATTTCTGATGGTAAAAAGTATTTAGTATGATCTAAGATAACTTTTTTGTGTTTAATAATATTCAAAAAATTGTTCTTTGCTACTCTGAATAGAAAGTACTTAGCCTTTTTAAATGGTACTTTTGCGCATTGATGCCATAATGATAAAAATGTTTCTTGTACTATATCTTCTGCCAATTGCTGATCCCCACATTTGTAAAATATATAATTTCTGATATCATCAGAATGTGAATAGAAAAGAGATTCGAAAACTATATTTTCACAAATAGATTTCTCTTTTTCTTGAGTTACATCGCTATGCTTGTACAATTTGTTAAGATTTTGTGATTCTATCAATTTAGTTTATACTTTACTTTTTATGTGTAACGAATATACCTCCAGTACTTTGTTTCCAAAGTAATAGAGGTATGAATGATAAAGAAATTATCTCTCACTAGAAATTATGTTATTAATTCACACGATATACAAATGAATAGTGATTTTCAGTAGTGAAAATATGTGATTCAACAAACAATTCTATGTTCTCTTTTTAATCACAATCCTCAAAAATTGAGTTTAATTCTTCATCATTATTAATTACTTTTTTGGTTCCATCTTCTAATTCGATATTCATAGGGTATGTTATAGAAATGAACTCGTCTTCTCCTAGATTTTCATAAGTGTTAAATAACTCTTCATCATTATTAACCTTAATAATAGTACCATCTTCTTTAATAAAGTTAATTGGATATACTAATGTAAAACAGAAAGATTCTGTGCAGTCATTACATTCTTCAATGTCATAACAGTCATTATATAATTTATCAAAGTCTTCATCACTGGTAATGGTTTTTTTGGTTCCATCTTTTAATGTAACGCTTATAGGGTATACAAAACCAGATATATAAGGGTACGAATATAACTCTTCATAGTTATTTACTACGGTTTCTTTTTCTTGACAATTTATAATTGTAATAGGAAAATCTAATGTAAAGCAATCGTCTTCAGTAACTACTTCGTCACCTTCATAACAAGAAAATATGAGTTGGTGAAATTCTTCATCATTGTTAATTATCTTTTCTGTATTGTCTTTGTTTATGACGGCGGTTATAGGGTATACATACCAAATATAACCGATAAAGTCAAAGGGCAACTTCTCATAAAAATCATGTAACTCGTCTTCATTATTGATGACAGTCTGGTTTTCTCCATCTGTTAATGTATATGGATACTTAATTTTAAAACATTCTATATCCTCAAGGTATTCTTCTTCTTGGTCAGAAGTGAATTTAGCCTTGGCATACTGAGACATTTTAGTCTTTAATTGTAATTTGGTTTCTTTTTCAGAGGAGGGAGGTATAATATCATCATTATCCTTTGAACATGAATACGTAATTACTAATGCGAATAAAAGAAGTAAAGCGTTCTTGCAAAAAGTCATCATAAGTTTTAAGTTTATAGGTTTACAATTAGAAGACAACTCAATTGAGTTTTACCCTACTTTAGTTTTTAAAAAAAGTATGTAATAAGTAGATTTTCTTCTAGTTTCTAATACCATTGCTAGAATTAATGCGGTACTAGTTGTACTATAACTTGTTTTATATCAAAAAATTATGATGTTTTGATAAAAGGTGTTGTGTTACTTTTGAAATTTGTGTAACACGCTTATTAACTTATCAATGTCTTCAATAGAGTTATAAATATGTAGACTAATGCGTATACCAGTACCTCGAAGGGCTGTGATAATATCATTGTCTTTTAAATAATTATATAGTTTTTGATCACCTTTAATATTATAAATAGAACTATGCTGTTTTCTTTGAATCACAGATTCTTCTATAAGTTGTAATTTGCTTAGTTCCTGTTTGGCGTATTCGGATAGTTCTTGAATTTGATTTTCAATTTGAGAGATCCCAATTTGAGAAAGTTTGTTTAATGAAAATTGTAAACTACTAAAATTAAAGGTATCGAGATGTCCACTCTCAAATCGAGCAGCTAAGCTTGTATAGGATTTGTCGTAAATTGAAGCAGAGGCGGCTTTTACATAAGATTCTGGAGTTGTTTTTAAAAGTATTTCATCTTTAAAAAGTAAAAAGCCATTACCATATCCTCCTAATAGCCACTTGTAGCCGCTACATCCCAAAATATCGATTCCGGATGAATCAAAATCAAAAGTTCTGGTACCACAAAACTGTGTTGCATCTGCAATGATTAATAAGTTCGGATTCTTTAATTTTAATTCTTTGATAAAATCTAAATCGATAAGAACTCCATTGGTATATTGCACTACACTAAATAGTAAAATGTCGGGATTATGTTGTTGTACAACCTCTGAAATATTTTGTTCTAAATTGACATCTATCTTAGCGTAACAAATTTCAAATTCTTTATTGGTAGCTGCAAAATTTACAGAAGGGTAATCATTGTCTAACAAAACTACTTTTAAACGTTTGTCTAATCCATTTAGAACCGTATTAATACCAAGAGAGAAATTTGGCGTAAGTACAACATTGTTTGATGAACTCCCAAAAAAACCAGCTATTGTATTACGTAGGTTGTTTAAAAGTTTGGTGCTATTTTCTCTAAACATGCTCCCGCCAATAATAAAATCTAAATCATGCTCTTGACGATGTTCTAAAAGTGAGTCATAAAGTAAACCAGAGTATGCTGTATTAAGATAAGTATGGTTTGTTAATACAGGGAATTCTTTTCTCAAATTCTTCATAAGTAATTTTAGTGTTTTTTGGTAAAAACTATATCTTTACTAGCGGATACTAAGGTAACATTAATATGTTTTCAAAAAAGAAAAATACTCCACAAATAGACCCTCAGCAGAAGGAACTTTATGAAAATGCGCGTAAGCGTATTGGTCAAAAGAAGAAACTATTTAGACATTTTATAGTTTTTATTGTAGGATCCTTATTTTTTGGGGCTTTTATGTTGTTTGGTTTTGGAAAAGAAATGACAATATTGGGATTAAATTGGTTTGTAATTGCAATTCTAGTATGGGCTTTTCTTTTTGTAGTTCATTTTTGCAATATATGGTTGTTTCATACATTTATGGGTAAAGAATGGACAGATAATCAAATGGAACGGCTTATAGCTAAACAAAAACAGGAAATAGAGTTGATTCAAAAAGATGTAGATCTTATGTATCCAAAAGAAGAGTTGATTAAAAAGAAAGAAGAATTTATAAAAGGAAACACCAGTTCGAACTCTGACATGACAATAGAAAGTAAAAGAATGATTACAATGATTGCTGCGGCAGGAGAAAATAATGCTCTTGGAAAGGATAATGATTTGGTTTGGCATTTGCCAGACGATTTTAAACGTTTTAAAAGCTTAACAACTGGACATTATATTATAATGGGGCGTAAAACTTTTGAAACCTTTCCTAAACTCTTACCTAATAGAGAACACGTTGTTATCACCCGAAATAAAGATTATAAAGCAGAAGGTGTAATTGTTGTGCATACTATGGAAGATGCTTTAAGCGTTGCCAAAGAAGATAAGCAACCATTTATAATTGGTGGTGGCGAAATTTATACTATGGGAATGAATATAGCAGATTGTATTGAGCTTACCAGGGTTCATGGTGAGTTTGAAGCTGATGCTTTTTTTCCTGAAATTGATATGAATTTATGGAAACTACAGAAAGAAGAATTTCATGATGTAGATGAAAAACATAAGTATGCTTTCACATACCTAACTTATGTGAAGAAGTAAGTTTCTATAATACCTGAAGATTTGTTTTGCTAGTAGAAGAACTTATAAATCATTTTGAAAAGTTACTTTCAGAAAAAATAATAAAGTTCCAACCTTTATCTGGAGGGGATATAAATCAAGTTTATGTCCTGAGCACGTTAAGTAGAAACGTAGTTGTGAAAATTAATGATGCATTACGTTTTCCAGGAATGTTTAAAGCCGAAGCCAATGGATTAATTGCTTTACAAAAATCTAAATCATTCAAAATACCTAAGATAATTTCTTTTGGAGAGTTAGAATGCAAGGCTTTTTTGTTATTAGAATATATACAAAGAGGACAACAGTCTAAGGACTTTTCTGAAACTTTTGGTAAACAATTGGCTAACTTACATCAGGAAAACAGTTCTGATTTTGGTTTTCCTGCCGATAATTATATTGGAAGTCTTAAGCAACATAATTCGATTTGTAGTACCGCGAGTGAGTTTTATATCACCCAAAGATTACGGCCACAGTTTAGATTAGCCAGAGAGAACGGTTTTTTGTTTAAAGAAGAATATGCATTGTATAAAATCTTAGAAAAAAATATTCCTAATGAAAAACCCAGCTTAATACATGGGGATTTATGGAATGGTAATTTTATTGTTGATGATAAAGAAGTTATTTGCCTTATAGATCCTGCCGTTGCATATGCTCCGCGAGAAATGGATATCGCTATGATGCATCTTTTTGGAGGGTTTGAATCGAAATTGTTTGATGTTTATAATGATTTTTTTCCTCTTGTTAAAGATTGGGAAAACCGTTTGCAAATATGGCAATTATATTATGTTTTAGTACATCTTAACATATTTGGTGATGCGTATTACCCTCAAGTAAAAAATATTTTGAAGAGCTATTCCTAGAGCTAAGAAATATTGATTTTACTACTTATTGGGGCCATTATTGTATCTAGGTCGATGTGCTCTATATAGATATAACTTATATTCCGTACTTTTGCCAAAATTTTAAATACAAAGTACATGAATGCATATGTATTTCCTGGTCAGGGAGCTCAATTTTCTGGAATGGGTCTTGACTTATATGAAAACTCTGAAATAGCAAAAGAACTTTTTGATAAAGCCAACGATATTTTGGGGTTTGAAATCACCAAAATTATGTTTGAAGGAACAAAAGAAGAATTGACACAGACCAAGGTTACACAACCTGCAATTTTTTTACACTCTGTAATCTTAAGCAAAGTATTAGGTGATAATTTTAAGCCAGATATGGTTGCGGGACATTCATTAGGAGAATTTTCTGCATTGGTAGCCAATGAAACTTTAAATTTTGAAGATGCTTTGCAATTGGTTTATAAAAGAGCAATGGCAATGCAAAAAGCGTGTGAATTAAAACCTTCTACAATGGCAGCTGTATTAGGGTTAGAAGATGCGGTAGTAGAGGAAGTATGTGAAAGTATAGATGGAATAGTAGTGGCGGCTAACTATAATTGCCCTGGTCAATTAGTGATTTCTGGAGAAGTAGAAGCTATAGAAAAAGCTTGTGAAATTCTTAAGGAAAAAGGCGCTAGAAGAGCAATGGTATTAGCAGTAGGGGGAGCATTTCATTCTCCGTTTATGGAGCCAGCCAGAGAAGAATTGGCAGCTGCAATAGAGGCAACTACATTTAATACTCCAAAATGCCCTGTATATCAAAATGTAACAACTAAAGCAGTTACAGATCCAGAAGAAATAAAAAAGAACCTTATAGCACAACTTACGGCTCCGGTAAAATGGACTCAGAGTGTACAAAACATGATTAATGATGGAGCTACTTCTTTTACAGAAGTGGGACCAGGAAAAGTGTTGTCTGGTTTAGTTAAAAAAGTAGATCGTTCTATGGAAACTATACTGGCGACTATATAACAATTTTGAAGTAAATAGTAAAAAAACACCTTGTGGGTACTAACCTACAAGGTGTTTTTTTTGTATTGTTATGTTGTTGAAAATCAAAATAATTGACTAACTTTAAGTAGTATATTTTAACCAACTTAATTCACATGATATCAGGGATTGTATACTTAAGCAGAGCTACTATTGATTTTGATTTTGATGATTTAAAAGTGCTGTCAAATCAGGCTTCAATTGCAAACGGACAATTTAGCATAACAGGGTATTTATATTTTGAAAAAGGTTATTTTTTACAATATATAGAAGGAGAAATGAAAGCTGTAAATACGCTTTTAAATAACATAAAACAGGATGATAGACATGAAGTGTTAAATATACAAGTGGATAAAGAAATTGAAACTCGAAAGTTTCCAACTTGGCATATGCATCAATTAACTAAATCTTCTTTGATGCAAATTAATATGGAAAATGTGCTTATAGATTACTTGACATACTCTAGTAATAAAAACAGTGAAGATATTAACAAAGAAAGTATATGGCGTATGGTTGATAAGCTGTCTAAATTTAGGAAAAGACTTTCTTATTCTTTAGGCTAGAAAAGAGCCGGTTTTGTTATGTAAAGAAAACTATAAAGAAAAGTGGTTTTGTTTTATGCTTTAATCATAAATTTTGAATAGTAATACTCTGCTATAGAGAATAAATAATCTTTTTGTAGTGGCTTTTCGATATAATCATAAACAATGTTTGTATTAATAGCCTTTGCTTTGTCTTTACACCAATTCGAAGTAGTTAAAAACACAATTATCATTTCTGCGCGTTCTTCTTTGGGGAGTTTTGGATATTGTTCTAAGAATTCAAACCCATCCATAAGTGGCATGTTTATATCTAAGAATATTACATTTGGCTTTGGTAGTTTAGCATCTTTAAATTTACCTTTTTTACATATATAGTCTAGTGCTTCTAGCCCATTGTAAGCTTCATGAACTTCATTAGCTATATTAGACATTTCAATCATTTTTTTATTAAAAAAGTTGGTCGAAGGACTATCATCGACTAGTAGTATGCAATTTATTTTTTTCATAAATTATTGTTTTTTAGAATAGTAAAATAAAAAATAGCACCTTGGCCAAGAGATGATTTTACCCAAATATTTCCTTTATGGTTATCTGTGATTCGTTTACAGTTAGCTAAACCAATACCAGTGCCATCGTAATCATTTTGCCCATGAAGCCTTTTAAAAACTTCAAAGATTTTTTTATGATGTTTAGGGTCAATACCAATGCCGTTGTCTTTAATAAAAAACTGATAATGTGTTCTTTTGGTTTCATAACCAATTTCTATCTTTGGTAGCCTTTGATCATGGTATTTTAAGCTGTTCGCGATTAAGTTTTGAAAAAGTTGACGTACTTGAACCATATCGCATGTAACTGTTGGTAATAAGTTATAGTTTATCGTGGCTTTATTCTCTTCGATAGGTTGTCTAAGGTCTTCTAGTATTTCGGCTATTAGTATATTGAGGTCAACGGGTTGAAAGTTTAAGGATTTATTATCCAATTGCGAATAGATGAGTAAATCATTAGTAAGTGTAATCATTCTTCTGGAAGCATTTTCTATAAACTCTAAATATTGATTAGCATTGGGGTCAAAAACTTGATGATACTCTTCTCTAAATAGCTTGGTAAAGCTAGAAATAGTTCTTAATGGTTCTTTTAAATCATGACTTGCCAAATATGCAAAACGTTCTAACTCTGCATTTAATTCATTCATTTTCTTTTCAGCCTCTTTCCTAGCATTAATATCCATTAAGGTACCTACAATCTTTTGAATGTTTTTTTTATGATCAAATTGAGCTTGAGCACTTATCAAGAACCATCTATAGCCATTTTTATTAGTTTTAATTTGAAGTTCTTGTTCGAAGCTTTCGGTTTCTTTGATATGATTTTGAATTTTTTCTTTAAAGATTGATATTTGATCAGGGTGTATTAAACGTATGAGAGAAGTAAAAGTAGAGAGTTTATTATCAGAATAGTAGCCTAGTAATTTTTGAAATTCTTTTGACCACCATGCATTGTCGGTGTCGATATTGCTCCATTCCCATAAACCTGCACCAGACCCCATTATGGCTAGCCTAAAACGTTCTTGACTTTCTTTTAGTTCCAATTCCATTGCCTTGGTTTTGGTAACGATGTTCATCACCCCCAAAATGTTTTTTACTTTCCCTGAAGTGTTTTTCTCATTTAGCTTATCTGTTGATAAGACCCAAATATAAGTGTCGTTTGTTTTGTGTTTTACGCGATATTCTATTTGAAGGATTTCTCCTTTTCTAATTTTTTTAAGTTTTTTAAAGTGAATTAGCACCATAGGGTAGTCATCGGGGTGTACTATTTTTTTTAATAGTTTAGGTCCCATTTTTTGAACATCCATTGATGAGTATCCTGCCTCTTTAAGTATTTCTCCACTACTATAGATATATTCACTTTTTTGAATATCATAGATGTATATAATTGCAGGGTTGGCTTTCATTACATGAGTTAAAAAGTCATTTAGCTTTTCCTTATCATATACAGATTTTATATTATGAATGTTGATGAAATTAACAACAACTCCTGATGTGCTATTTTTGTGGTGTTTATATGGAAATATTTCCATGATGAACCAAATACCATTCGAACTTTGAACCTCCTTCTTATATGGTTTTAATGTTTTGATTACATTTTTAGAATATTCGGCCAAATTTTCACCTCCTAATGTTCCAGAAAAATGACTAATAGGCCTGCCAATATCTTCAATTCGCAATTGAAAATGCTCATTAATAGATGGGGTAAATTTTCTGATTCTAAATTTTTTGTCTAAAAATATGGTGCCAATATTGATATTGTTTACCAAATTTTCCATATCAGAATTTAGTTCAATTAATAAGTTGTTTTTTTCTTGTAATTCTCCGTTTACTGCATGTAATTCTTCATTAACAGATTGCAGCTCTTCATTGGTACTTTGTAGTTCTTCATTTGCTGCAAGTAATTCTTCATTGGTAGTTTGCATTTCTTCGTTAGAAACTTCTAACTCTTCTATAGATGCTTGTAGTTCATACTTGGTTTCATTTAGAGCTAATTCTAACTCTCGAATATCATTTTTTTCTATAAAGCTATTTAATGTAGAGATGTCTTTTTCTTCCTTTGTTATTTTTCGTTCTATTCCTTTTAAGAATGTAATTAAAAAAGACATTTGATTAACGGATTCTATTTTAATAGATCGAATCACAATAGTTACGATTTTCAGAGTGTTTTTTTTGCTGGCAAATTTTATTTGTTTCTCTATTGTGTTAGGTGTGTTCAAAGATATTTTTCTAATACTAGATATGATAGGGACTCTGTATTCATTTGGTAACATTTGTAATAGATTATTAGAGAACCCCTCTTCTGGAAAATGTAAATAAGCTTTAACTTCTCCAAAAGCGTGAATAATATCAAAATTAGAATCAATACAAATGCTTGCAGCTCCTAACTCATTCATCAATGTTTGGTTGATGGACTGCTCAACCTTTTTTTCAAAGGTTTGTTGTATGCGTCTACTTTTAAAGACTTCAAAATTTGTTTGTTGAATTTTCCAGTCTTTAATTTTACTTGGTTTTTTGGTTTCGCTGTTGGCATAAAGTTTTTTATAAACTTTCCATTTAGTATCCGTTTTGTCAAAGAAGTCATTAAGTGAACCAAGGCTTTCAGAACTTCCTAAAAAAAGATATCCATCTTGATTTAATGAATAGTGAATTGTACTAAGAATTTTATGTTGTACAGAATTCTCCATATAAATCAACATATTTCGACATGAGATAAAATCCATTTTATTAAATGGCGGGTTGTATAGTATATCATGTCTAGAGAAAATGATTTTTTGTCGAATATGGGGCGTAATGTGAAAATCATTTTCTTTTTTTATAAAATATCGATCCAACATTTGTTGTGGGATATCAATGTCTTTTTGCTGATAAATTCCTTTAGAAGCGATGTCAATTGCTTTTTGATTAATATCAGTAGCAAAAATTTTATAGGTAATAGTTGTAATGTTTTTTGTACGTAAATACTCTTCAAAAAGCATGGCTATAGAATAAGCCTCTTGTCCTGTAGAAGATGCGATAACCCATATTTTGATAATACCTAACTCAATATTTTTTTTCTTAACTAAAGCAGGAATTACTTTCTCTTCAATAATTCTGTAAGCTTCATCATCTCGAAAAAAAGAGGTTACACCGATTAAGAATTCATCAACGAGCGTATTTTTTTCTTCGTTATTCTTTTTTAAATACTTTAAATAGCTTTCTATAGAAGAATTTCTTGTAATGTGCATTCTTTTGACAATACGTCGAGATAAAGTTGTTTTCTTATATGAGAAAAAATCACGGTCAATATCATTTTTTAAAATCTCTAAAATATCATTTATGGTTTTTTCATCCTGATCATTGATTTGAGGTGAAGTTTCTATGGCTTGAAAGTTTTCTATATAAGAAATTAGTTTATTAGGTATGTCTTCTGGTTTTAGTACAAAATCATTAACTCCATTAGAAATTGCACTTATTGGCATACCGTCAAAATGTGAACTCTCTGGGGTTTGTATGAAAAGTACTCCTCCTGCTTTTTTAATTGCCATTGCTCCTCTTGTACCGTCTGATCCAGTTCCAGAAAGAATAACACCAATCGCTTTTTCTCCTTGCTCTATGGCAAGAGAATTAAAAAATACATCTACAGAAAAATTAACTTGTGAACGTTTTGACCGAGAGATAAGCCAAAGTTTCTGATCTTGGATTATTATATTTTTTTTAGGTGGAATGAGATATACATGATTAGCCTCAATATTACGATCCTCTAATACCTCAAGAACTTTCATCTTGGTATGTTTGGATAATAGTTCAGACATTAGGCTTTTGTGATCAGGAGATAAATGCTGTATAATAACAAATGCATATCCCGTGTTGTTGGGACACGAACGCAAAAAATCTTGTAATGCTTTTAAACCGCCTGCCGAACAACCTATTCCTATAATATAAGATAGCTCTTGTTTTGTTTCTGGCGTTACTTTAGTAAATTCAGAGAATCCTTTCTCCATAATTTGTGTGCTTAGTGAACTTAAAAAAATGGGAAAATTAAAAGAGGGGGTGTTTTAATCGATAGGGGTAATAGAAAGGTAAAACAATTTGTAAAAAAAATGAAAAAATAAGAACGAAAAATCCCAAGACCACAAATGGTTTGCGGAGAAACCATTGTGAAATAAGTTTTAAACGGTTAATTGGAAGTAATATTTATTTTGAATTGGCGATATTTTGTAGTTTGAATATAAATTCAAGTGAGTAAGGTATTTAAGTCTTGCTCGATATAGTCTGGTAGGGTATTGATATCTATTATATCGTCTGATAACCCTTTCTTTTTTTGTTGTAATAAAAGTATTTTCTCTTCAATAGTATCTTTAGCAATAAACCTGGTGACCATAACATTATTGGTTTGCCCAATACGATGAGCTCTTGCGATAGCTTGTTTTTCTACAAAAGGATTCCACCACGGGTCTAGGATAATTACATAGGATGCCTTGGTGAGGTTAAGTCCAACTCCTCCTGCTTTTAATGAAATAAAGAATACTAATACATTATCATTTTCTTGAAATTCATTTACTACTTTTTCTCGATCTGTATTTTTGGTTTCACCTGTTAATGTGAGATAAGCTATACCGTTATCAGAACACCATTCTTGGTATAAATCTAAATGTGAAACAAAAGAGCTAAAAATAAGTACCTTTTTATTGGATTTAACCAAGGTCGATAGGTAATTTGTAACATCTTCAAATTTTCCGGAAAGATCCTTTGTCTCTGGTTGAGTTAATCTAGGATGATTGGCTAATTGACGAAGCTTGGTTAGTGTATTTATAACATGAATTTTGTTAGTTGTTGTTGGTGTTATCCCTAGTAATAAATTTCTAGCAGCAGATTTTAAAGATTCATATTGTTTTTTCTGATCCGAAATCATTTCTGTATAAATAATCTGCTCTGATAGTTCTGGTAAATCTTTGGCTACTTGTTCTTTGGTTCTTCTAAGAATAAATGGGTCAATGAGCCCTTTTAGTTCTTGGATGCGCTCTGGATTCTGGTTTTTTTCGATAGGAGTTTTAAAATGATCTTTAAAAAAAGTATAGCTTCCTAGCATTCCAGAGTTAATAGACTCCATCTGCGACCAAAGGTCGGATAATGAATTTTCTATGGGTGTACCACTTAAAGAAATTTTGTGTTGGGTTTGTATCTGATTAATAGCTTTAAAAATCTTTGAAGTAGCGTTTTTAAGTTGTTGACTTTCGTCTGTGACCAGATAAGAAAAGTTTATTTTTTCTAAAATCGAAATGTCTTTTGCAGCAGTTGTATAGGTGGTAAGAATAACATCATATGTTTCTAAATACGGAGCTATTTTTTTGCGATCTGATCCAATGTATTTTGTAATTGTAAGATGAGGTGCAAATTTCAGAAGTTCTTGTGCCCAGTTAAACAATAACGAAGACGGTAATACAATTAAGGCTTTAAGATATGTTTTAACTTCTAAAGGGTCACTAAAGAGATCTAGTCTAATTTTTTGAACCTCATTTTCCTGAGGAATAATTTGTTCTTTTGCATAAACCAGAGCTGCAATTGTTTGAAGCGTTTTTCCTAATCCCATATCATCTGCAAGACAAGCACCTAGTCCATTGTTATAATGGTTAATTAACCATTGAACACCTTCTTTTTGATAGGGACGAAGTGTTGCTTTAAGTTTAGGAGATGGTTCATAGGGATATGTTTTGTTCGTTTCTAAACCGGTCTTTATCTTAGGAATAAGATCTTTTAAAATGGTGTAATTACTTTTAGAAACTTTAATACTGTTGTCATTTTTTTTTCCAAAATCAGCAAGTTTTTTAAAGCGAGTCATCCATTCTTTTGGAATGATAAATACTTGGTCTTTATCAAGAGGGAAAAACCGATTATTTTGTCTGATATAAGTAACAAATTTAGAGAAAGGAATCTGTTGTCCTCCTACAGTTATTATTCCTTTAATATCGAACCAATCATTTTCTTGATGACTATCAATTGATATTGCAGACGCATCGGTATTGATTTTTCTTCCCTCAATAACTGGTAATTCAATGCTAAAACCTTCTTTTTTGAGTTGGGATTTATTTGATTTTACCCATTTTATGATCTCAAAAGGGTCTTCTTTTGATGTATTGGTTTCTAATAATAAATTACTGTTAATAGAAAGGCCTTTTGAAAGCAATAAATTGATAATTTCTTGTTCGGCTTTTGAATCTCGTTTTACTTGCGTGATTAAAATTTGATCTTCCTTTTCTACAATCGCATTAGAAATAATCGTTTTACTACTATTGTAGTCAAAACGCGTATCATTGTTATAGGTGAAAACGACCTTGGCAGCATAAGTATTTTGAATAAAATCCTGAATAATTTCGATAGTATAAGAGGTAATTGTATTAAAAGTTTTAATGTCGAAACCATTAGCAATCACATCAATATTTTTAATTACAGGGATGATTACTTTTTCTAAATAGATTTTAATGTGTTTCTGAGCTATTTGGATTTTATCAGTATTAAAAAACGGTTTTAATTTGTTAGCATTTAATCCTTTAATTTGATAAATAGAACTATCCAAAATAATCCATGAAGGCTCGTTTAATAAAATTTGAATGTTATGATTTTTGGGGACAATTAAGTCACCTTCATTTTTTAACGAAAAAGAATATTCTATCCCATCATTTGTTTTTGTGAACTCTAAGATAGGTTGTAGTTCATTTTTGCCTAATGAAAGTTTAGAACTAGTTATAGGGTCTTTTCTATCTACACGATCACATAATGGATATTTATGTTTTGTGATTAATGTATAAAAAATCGCTAATTTTCGATGTATATAATCTGATAATACAATCTTTATTTTAGGATCCTTAAACAACTCAGGCAAGCGAACAGTTTTTCTTTTTTTAGCAGGTTTAAATCTTTGTTCTAAAGAAATAGGCTTAAGATCAGAGCATATTTGTAATAATTTTTCATGAGGAGTATCTATATACGTAATACCATAACTTTTTAAGGTTTCGGTAGTGGCCAGTTTTTCAATATAACCTAAAGTATTGTCTTTTATAGAAACTACAAAAGCTTCGGGTAATAAAGGGATATCAGAAGAACTATGCGCACAGAGGTTGTAACAGATACAATATGAATCCATTTTAAGTAGGTTATATGGGGTTAATATAATAGGGCTTTTATGCGATTAAAATCAAGCTAAGTTTGACAAATTTTAGTGTAGAATAAAATAGCTTTTATCAAACTTAGCATTGATGTCTAACGCATAGTATATAAACGAAAGGACATGATTTTATTGTGTAACAAAATCAATAACAGTTTTTGTGATGTATGCAATCTGCTCATCGTCTAATTCTGTATGCATTGGTAGTGAAATAACTTCTTTTACTAACTGATTGGTAATTGGAAAGTCATCTTCATTATATCGATCATCTTTATAAGCTTTCTGACTATGCAACGGAATAGGGTAATAAATGCCACAAGGAATTCCTTTTTCGTTTAAATGCTGTACCAGAGCATCCCTTTTACCATTAGTAATTTTTAAAGTATATTGATGAAAGACATGCGTGTCTTCGGTTGCAATAATTTTAGGTGTAATAATATGCTCCTGACCAGTAAAAGCAGCGGTATATTTTTGAGCTGCTTCACGTCGAGCATTATTATAAGTATCTAGATTAGGTAACTTAGCTCGTAGTACAGTAGCTTGGATCGAGTCTAGTCTAGAGTTCACACCAACTACATCATGATGATATCTTACATACATACCATGGTTTACAATTCCTCGAATGGTATGAGCTAAATCATCGTCATTTGTGAAAATAGCTCCTCCATCTCCGTAGCACCCTAGGTTTTTTGAAGGGAAAAAAGATGTAGAGGCAACATGACCTATCGTTCCAGATTTTGATACAGCTCCGCTTACAGCATGATAATTGCCACCAATTCCTTGTGCATTATCTTCAATAACAAACAGATTATGTTCTTTGGCAATGTTCATGATGGCATCCATATCTGCACTTTGGCCGAATAGGTGCACAGGAACTATTGCTTTTGTTTTTGGAGTAATAGCTTTTCTTATCGCTTCTGGGTCAATATTAAAGGACTCTGGATCGACATCAACAAGCACTGGAGTAAGCTGAAGTAAAGCAATGACTTCTACAGTAGCAGCAAAAGTGAAATCGGCAGTTATCACTTCATCACCAGGTTTTAAACCTAACCCCATCATGGCGATTTGCAAAGCATCAGTACCATTACCACATGGAATAACATGTTTTATATTTAAATATTCTTCTAATTCTTGTTGAAAACTTTTTACCTCGGGACCATTAATAAACGCAGAGGATTCTATAACATCAAGAACAGAGGAATCTACGTGTTCTTTGATTTTTTCATATTGACCCTTAAGATCAACCATTTGTATTTTCTTCATGGATGCATTTGTTATAACCCTACGAAAGTACAAAATATTGATACTATAGCCAATGTTATCATAAGTAGTATTTACATATTAACATTGCCATAGCCATATTGTAAATGTTTTAGCAGAATTTAGAAGAAACGTAAGTGCCTATAATTTTTAAAGATAAATCTTTCGACAGGCTTAAAATGAAGGTAAAAGAAACGTATTTTAGCAACTCGTAAAAAAAGAATACTCTTGAACATTATATATAACATTCTAATAGGATTATTTAAAAGTTTGATGCCAATTGTAGGGTTGTTAAGTCCAAAACTAAAACTATTTGTAACAGGCAGAAAAACTGTTTTTGATACACTTCAGACTAATATTACAAAAGGAGATCATATACTATGGTTTCATTGTGCTTCTTTAGGAGAATATGAACAAGGTGTGCCCGTAATGCAGCAATTAAAAGCAAAGCACCCAAATTATAAACTATTAGTTACGTTTTTTTCTCCTTCGGGTTATGAAGTTAAGAAAAATAGTGAGTTGGCAGATATTATAGTTTACCTTCCTATAGATACAAAGGGTAATGCTAAACGTTTTTTACAATTAGTACAACCCGAATTAGCCGTTTTTGTAAAATACGAATTCTGGCCAAATTATTTAAAAACATTAAATAAGAATAAGGTTCCGACTGTATTTATCTCTACAACCTTTAGAAAAGATCAAATGTTTTTTAAGTGGTATGGTGGTTTTATGAGAAATGTACTTGGGACTATAGATCATTTTTTTGTTCAGGATAGAGTATCAAAAGAGTTAATAGAGAAAGCGGGATTTACAAATGTGACTCTAAGCGGAGATACACGTTTTGATAGGGTGTCTCATCAAATTGAAATGGACAATCATGTTGATTTTATTGCAGAATTTATTAACGATAGACTTTGTATCGTTATTGGTAGTTCTTGGCCAGAAGATGAAGAGGTTTTTGTTGATTATATAAACGAGGCTCCAGAAAATGTATGTTTTATTATTGCGCCTCACGAAATTAAAAGAAGTAAAACTGAAGATTTACAACAAAAACTTAAGAAAAAGACAGTCACTTATTCTGATATGACAACAACCGCTTTGAAAGATCAGCAAGTATTTATTTTGGATACAGTTGGGTACTTATCAAGAGCATATAGTTATGGGGACATTGCTTATGTAGGCGGGGCAATGGGTACAAGTGGTTTACACAATATTCTTGAACCTGCAACATTTGGTATACCTATAATAATTGGTGATAATTTTGATAAGTTCAGAGAGGCTAAGCAACTTCAAAAATTAGCAGGGTTATTCTCTATTTCGAATAAAGATGAGTTTATCGAAGTGATTAGTAAACTTGTTGATAATAATAAGTTTAGAGAGAAAACGGGAATGATTTCTGGGCATTTTATTAATAGTAATACCGGGGCAACAGATATGATTAGTACCTACTTAAATGAAAAACTGACTACCAATTCTCTATCCTAATTGGGTATCTTCATTAATAGAAATCTTTATATATAAACTATTTTTAAGGCTAATACCAACGAGTTTGAATGCGTTGGGGCTATGGTTTAACCTTAAAATGTAATAGGTGTTTTAACTTGTTGTTAATTAGTTTGATACCTTGTTTTTTCTAGTCTTTTTCCTTTAAAAAATGGGATGTTCACTCTGTGAAATTGTGAATTATGCTGCCTAAATTTGTTCCTGAGAATTAGCTAATATCTTATTATAACCTAGTTTAAATTGGGGCTGAATAAACTTTTAAAACTTATTAATTATGAAAAATCAATTTTTTAAAACTATTGCAGTTGCGCTTATCCTTTGTGTTGGGTTTGTTGCCTGTGAAAAAGAAGAAGTAACAGAAAAAGAACCACAAACAGCTGTAAATGATGTGCCTACAGAAGATGCCGTGCTTCCATCAGAAGTGTCATTAAATTCTCGTGTTGTAGCCAAAATACAAAAAAATGGTCATGAGTTTAATTTTATAGCATTGGGAGAAGAAGATGATATGATTGTAACAGAAAGATTGTATGGAGAAGCATATGATAGACAAGAAAAAGGACTTATTGGGGAAGAAGAAATGACGGCATTTGACGTTTTTGCAAGACTAACCGATAGTAGTGTTGAGGTGCCAGAACGAATAGCAAAAACAGCAAGTAACGAAGCTTTAAAATCTTCAGGAAGACAGGTTCAAGCAAGTGAAAAATATGTTGAGGTCTTAGATTCGAAATATAATGATATTGCTCAAAAGGCAGCTTGCTATAATGTTGGAGCAACTAATTTTAGAAATATATACTGTGCTGCGCCAGTAAGTTCAACACCTTCTAATATAGAATTTTGTGACGAAGGGGCAAGAACATCTTCATTAACTAGAAACTCTTATTTTGGGGGAGCTTGGAGAGAGTTAGATGATACACGTACTTGGACCAATGTGATATGTGGTAGAGTTAGAGTACAATTCTATGCTTGGCAACGAGATGGTATTTGGCCATGGTCTCCTCATAAATGGTTCTTAAAATATGAAGTAGACTTTGATAATGGTATATGGTGGGCAAACTACTTAACATCTACTAATACAGAAAGAAAAGTAGTTCGAACTAGAATCTCTAGCAATGGTTCATATAGATCATATACTAGATTTCATTAATCCAAGTCGGTTATAAGAATATAAAACAATATATATAAAACCAACTGAACTTAGAATATGTAATTACTTACGAAAGGTGTACTAATGAGTATGCCTTTCGTTTTTCTTAAACTGTTACTGCTTGATTGAAATATCTTCTAAATGGAAGCATTTCTTGATAGACAGCAATTACTTTGTCCATAAAGTTATCACTAAGAATGTCATTTTTAGTTAGCGGATGTATAACGGCAAATGTTCTATGTTTTAATAAATCAATATGCTCATGATCCGAAGAAAAACCTTTTGGAGCTGTTTTTAGCATATCTCTATCAACTAACATTCCTCCAAATGTATCTTTAAAACTTTTCTTTGCCAAAATTTTCAATAATTCTTCTCCGTTATAATCTATTGCATCTCTAATACTTGTTAGTATTTTATTGTCTGGTTTCCAATATCCTCCAGCTAATTCGCAATCATTTATACCAATCTGAATATAAAAATCCCCTTGTTTACTGCGTTGATCTAGTCCAGCTGCAAAATGATCTTTGTATACAGGTTTGTTAGGATGAAAAAGAAGGTTGTTATTTATACGATTCATTCCTTTTCTACCAGAAGTAGGGAAATAATCTGGATCGATATCGATTAATTTAGCTTCTAATTCATCTAACCATTGTATAAATGAATTTCTAATAGATTGATACCGTTTTCTATTGGCATCCATCCATTCTTTTCGATTATTTTTTTGTAAGTCTTCCAAAAAAAGGAAAAGAGCATTGAAATCCATTTGAAAAGAATATTTAGAATAATCCGTTTAACTCGGCGTCAATTCTATTAATAATACTTCCCAAATCTTCGGGATTATCGACAAAATTAATAGTGTCTACATCGACTATAAGAAGATTGCCTTTATCATAGTTATGCGCCCAAGCTTCATATCGTTCATTAAGCCTACTTAGGTAGTCGATACTAATAGTATTTTCATATTCTCGACCTCGTTTATGTATTTGATTAACCAAATTAGGAATACTACTTCGAAGATAAATCAATAAATCAGGTCCTTCAACTACGTTTTCCATAAGATCAAATAACGATCTGTAATTTTCAAAATCACGGTTAGTCATTAACCCCATAGCATGTAGATTGGGTGCAAAAATATAAGCATCTTCATAGATAGTTCTATCTTGAACAATATCTTTACCGCTTTCTCGAATATCGAGAATTTGTCTAAAACGACTATTAAGAAAATAGATTTGAAGATTAAATGACCAACGCTCCATTTTATTGTAGAAATCCTCTAAATACGGATTTTCTAAAACATCTTCAAAATGAGCTTCCCATTTGTAATGTTTAGCAAGCAATCGGGTTAAAGAGGTTTTTCCCGCTCCGATATTTCCAGCTATAGCTATATGCATATTCAGTTGAGTTTTTGGGGTGTTTTATAAAATGTGTGTGTCAATGTTTGGGGTAAATATAATAGATTTTATGAGTATCGTAAACAAGCTAACGAAGTATTTTCGATATGAGTATTGTTTTAAAATACAAAATAAGGGATCTATCCCCGTTTGTAATAAATGAATTGAGTTTTAATTCTGGTTGTGGTTAATTAGAAATAGAAGACAAATAGATGTGTTGAATTAGCAAATAAGTTTATACCCGTATCCTCTTACATTGATAATCTGTATAGTCTCGTCTTGTTTCAGTTTTTTTCGAAGTTTGGTAATAAAAACATCCATACTTCTGCCGTTAAAAAAATCGTCATCGCCCCATAATTTTTTAAGAATCATCGAACGGTCAAGAACTTGATTTTTGTTTTTTACCAAATGGAACAGCAAATGTGCTTCTCGATGAGTGAGTTGTTGCTGCTCTTCATGATATAAAAGGATTTGCTTTGGGAAATCAAAAGTATAACTACCAATTTTTAGTGTTTCGGTTCGCTTCTGTATATTGGTGTTTTGTACGAGATTATTAATTCGTACAATTAATTCTTCCATACTAAAAGGTTTTTTTAGATAATCATTTCCTCCTAAAGAAAACCCTTCAACTACGTCTTTGGTTTGAGATTTGGCTGTTAGAAAAATAATAGGAATGGTTTCATTTTCTTCTCGAATTTCTTTTGCAAGGGTAAATCCATCTTTTTTAGGCATCATGACATCTAATACCAATATTTTGGGCATATTCTTTTTGTAAAGTTGATAAGCCTCTTCTCCATTTGTAGCAAGATGTACTATGAAATCTCTAGTTTCTAAGCTCTCCTTAATAATTTGTCCTAAAGAAGGCTCATCTTCTGCTAATAAAATTTCTGTAATTTCAGCCATTAGGTAAATTGATTTTGAAATTCGTGTACTTTTGATCTAATTGTAACTGGATGGTTCCGGCATGTTTTTCAATAATTGTTTTGGTGTAAAATAAACCAATACCAAAGCCTTTTACATCGTGTGTATTTCCTTTAGGAACGCGATAGAATTTTTCAAATATTTTCTCTTTATGATTTTTGCTTAAAGATGTTCCGGTATCTTTAACTTCTATGGTAATCGTGTTTCCTAAGTTTTTTATAGCTATAAATATTGTATCTCCTCCATATTTGATAGCATTGTCAAGTATATTATTAATAGCGTTTTCTATGTGGAATACATCTGCTTTTTTCCAGATGTTATCATGAGAACTATTGTATGTGAGTTTTTTTTCGGGAGAATTTGTTTTGTGTTTTTTGACAATACCATCGATTAGTGTTACTAAATTTATTTCTTCTAAATTTAACTGTAACTCGTCGTTATCTAATGTTGCCGTTTCTAAGATCTTTTCTACCATTGTATTTAATTTTGTCAATTGAGTAGAAGACATGGCTACATATTTTTGTGTTTTTTCAGGGTCGTTTTCGTGATTAAAACTTTGAACCCCTTCTAGTGCTGCACTTATTGTAGCTATTGGAGTTTTAAATTCATGAGTAATATTACTGATTAGATCATTTTTTAATTCAGCCAATTGTTTTTGGTGCTTAATGATTTTGAGAAGGTACAGTAAACATCCTATTACCGAAGTAACCAATAAGAATGATAATAATATCCCTAATAGATTCTTTTTTAGGAGTGTGCGTGTGGTATTGGAAAAAAATAATCCAAGAGAGCCGTGTTGAGGTAAGTATGAAGATTTGGATTTTGTATACAATTGTCCTTTGGCAAGTGGTTTATTATGAGTTTTACTTTTTTTAGGGTTTGCTATGTCCAAATCTTCTTTATAAGATAAGTTGTAATTGATAGAGATATTCTTTCTTGCTAATTCAATTTTAAACAAGCTATCTACTGTTTTAGTATCTAACTCATCTTCGCTAATAGAGATAATGATTTTAGAGGTTAAAGATTCTAAAGGGCTTATTTCTTCCAAAATTAAATCATTGTGCCCTGTTATATCGATAATAGTTTTACAGGAATCTGAAAATCGAAATGTGTTTAATAACTTCTTAATAGAATCAATTTTTTTATTGTAAAAAAAGCTCTTGTCATAGACTTTGGTCGAATCTGAATATTCTTTATTAATAAAGTGTGATTTTATTGAATCAATGCCTTTGAATATGAAGTTAAGTTTTGGATTACCAGATAAATTACTAGAATAGTTATTTTCAGAAACAAAATCAAACGTTTCGCCAAAGGCTAATCCCTCATAATATTGATCTACTGCATTATCAAGACTTATTTGTACTTCGTTGATTAATTGTTGCTTAGAAGCTTGATAGTTCTTAAGATTCCAATATACCTGAATACCCAATGTTACCAGAATGACGATGGTAATAAAATATAGTATGTAGGTGTAATTCTTTTGTGCCATACATCAAAGGTACTACACTTAAGCGATATAAAATGAATCGGTTAACACTCGTTAACACTGGTTAACTGTTTGCTTAGCACTAGACTTTCATATTTGCATCATTGACATAAACAATATGTATAAGATAATTTAAACTTAAAAAAATAAGCATGATACGAGTAATGACAATAATACTATTATTTATAATCAATAGTATAATAGCCCAAGATTTTCAAGGAAGTGTAACGTATAAAACACACAGAAAAGTAAACATTGCTACAGAAAATTCTAAAGTAGATTCTGATATACAAAAGCAAATCAATGATATGGTAGCTAAACAGTTTCAAAAAGAGTACACTCTTCAATTTAATCCTATCGAGTCGATTTACAAAGAAGATATAAGTTTAGATGCCCCTAAAGCTCAAATGGAGGGTTTAGAAATTGTTATTGCTGGATCTTCTGGGTCAGATATTTTGTATAAAAACATAAAAGAAAAACGGTATACAAGTCATAGAGATATGTTTGGAAAAATGTTTTTGGTAAAAGATAAACTGAAAGATAATGATTGGAAATTAGAACAAGAAACTAAGAAAATAGGAAACTATACATGTTTTAAAGCAACCACTACCCGAAAGATGCAAAAATTCGCTAAGATTATTGAAATAGATAGTGACAATAAAGAATCAAAAAAGCCAGAAGAACCAAAGGAAGTAGAGGTAACCATTACAGCTTGGTATACTCCAGAAATTCCTATTGCTAATGGACCTGGTTTGTATTCAGGACTTCCGGGTTTGATACTAGAAGTTAATGATGGTGAGCAGACGATTTTGTGTAATAAGGTAGTTCTTAATCCGAAAAAGAAAATTAAAGTTTTAGAGCCAAAAAAAGGAAAAGTTGTAACAGAAGAGAGATTCGAAATCATAATGGAGAAAAAACTTAAAGAAATGGAAGATAGAATGCCACATGGAGGAGATGGTAAAAGTATTGAGTTTAGAATAGGAGGGTAATTTCTAAAAGCTAAAAATGAATAGAATTTTAATCATTTTGATACTTCTTCTGGGAGTGTCCAAGGAAGGGTATGCCCAAAAAATACAGATTAGTGGTAGGGTAAAAGATTCAATAGAAAACCCTATACAAATGGCAAACGTTATTGCCTATAAAAAATCAAATAATGAAATGATTGCATATGGAATCACCAACGATGATGGTAAGTATAAAGTTTCGGTGCCAAAAAACGAGTCCTATATTTTAAAAACAAGTTTTATTGGATTAATTTCAGAGGATAAGGAAATAAAGGTAGAAGAAAAGGATATTGAGGCAAACTTTATCATGATTGAAGATCAAAATAGTTTGGACGAAGTAGAGATAGTGTATGAAATGCCTGTGGTTATTAAAGGAGATACATTAGTATATAATACAGATTCTTTTACAAATGGAACAGAAAAAAAACTTGGAGATGTTTTAAAAAAGCTACCGGGGGTTGAGGTAAATGGAGATGGAGAAATAGAAGTTGAGGGAAAAAAAGTAGCCAAAGTTATGGTCGAGGGTAAAGATTTTTTTGATGGAGATTCAAAACTTGCTACACAAAATATTCCTGCAGATGCGCTAGATAAGGTTGAGGTACTTCGAAATTACGAAGAGGTAGATCAGATGAGAGGGTTGAGTAGTTCACAAGATCAAATTGCAATCAATGTAAAATTAAAAGAAGGTAAAAAGAATTTTTGGTTTGGAGATATTACTGCTGGTTCTGGTTTTGCAGACACAGAAAGGTACTTGATAAAGCCCAAACTATTTTATTATAGTCCAAAGTATAGTCTTAATATTTTAACCGATCTTAATGATATAGGAGAACTGCCTTTTACAATTTTGGATTATTTTAAGTTTACCGGTGGTTTTAGGAATATGGGAAGTGGAGGAACTTCATTTAACGTTTCTTCAAATGATTTAGCTTTTGCATTATTGCAAAACGATCGGGCGAATGAAATTAATACCAAATTTGGAGCTGCAAATTTTAGTTTTTCGCCAACCAAAAAATTGGACTTTAATGGATATGGTATTTTTAGCAGTACTAAAACAGATATATTGACCACAACACGTAATGTCTATATTGATAACACCGATAACCCTAACGATAATACCATTGAGGAAACATCTCAGATTGTTGAACAACAAAGTAAAATGGGGCTATTAAAAATTAATGCAACTTATAAACCTAATAGTAATTTTAGATTAGATTATGATGTCTTTGGGAAATTAGCAAAGCAAGAAGAAAATGATATGTTCTCATCGGTTAGGCAAGGTGTTTCAGAAAATATAATAGAACGACTTGAAAATGCTCCAGCTTCGATCCAGCAAAACGTAAATGGATATTATACACTGGGAAGTAAAAATATATTTTCTTTAAGCGCACAACACAAATTTCAAAATGAAGACCCATTTTACAATGCTACTAGAGATCAAATTCCATTTAGAGGAATATTTACTCAAATTAGTAATGCTGTTGATCCCAGTCAGGATACTTTTTCTCCTTTGCAATTATCAGAAAGATATAATGTAAATCAAGAAAGAAAAGTAAAAACTAACAAATGGGATGCAACTCTTAATTATTATAGGGTGTTAAACAAGAAGAGTAACCTTAATTTTACTTTAGGAGTTACGAATAGTGTGCAAAAATTTAATTCACAGATTTTTCAAATATTAGATAATGGAAGCCAAAATGATTTTGATGAGGATGAATTTAAAAATGAAGTAAATTATAGGTTTAGAGATGTTTTTGCAGGAATTCACTATAAATTCATCAATGGTATTTTTACTATTAGACCAGGTATAAGTATGCATAATTACGATCTTAAAGATCAACAATTACAATCAACTTTAAGCCACAATGATTGGCAAGTTTTACCAGACTTATTTGTGTTAGCCCAATTTAAAAAAAATGAAAGCTTACGGTTTAATTATTCTATAACAGCAAACTACACAGATGTTAATAATTTGGCAAGAGGGTATGTGTTTAATAATTATAATGCTCTGTCAAGAGGAAACCGAAACTTAGATAATGGATTGTATGATAATTATACATTAAGCTACTTTAACTTTAATATGTTTAATTATACTGATATTTATGGGAGTATTAGTTATACTAACCAACGTAATCCTATAAAAAGCACAAGTGTTATAACTGGTATAAATAGGATAAATGCACCTGTCAACTCTGGATTAACAGATAATATACTAAGTGCAAATGGTAGTTTTTCAAGAAGCTTTGGTAAAATTAAAGGAGGTGTTTCTACAAATATTAGTTGGTCTAAATTAAATAATATTGTCAACGCTTTGCCTAGTAAAAGTGTAAACTTAGGACAAACGTATGAAACAAAGTGGTCGACCAATTTTAAAAAAGGACCTAATTTTGATGTAGGATATACTCTAGGGGTTAATTCATATGATGTTAATGAATCTAGAGCCGTTTTTTACACCAATTCACCTTTTGCAAAATTGAATTGGACGTTTGCAAAAGGATTCTTGTTTAAATCATCTTTTACTCATACTAATTATAGAAATAAAGACGTGGTCATAAATAAATATAGTTTCCTGGATGCAGAAATACTATATCAAAAACCCGAAAGTAACTGGGAGTATAAGTTGTCAGGAACAAATTTGTTACAAACCAATAGTATTAACCAGGATAGTTTTAATGAATTATTTACGAGTACCTCTACTTACAAAGTTCAACCAAGGTATTGGGTCCTTAGTGTTAAGTATAACCTATAACAGTCTCATTGTTTTAAAGGGTTGTATGGATTGTTTTTTCTAAAGTAGTATTGATGTTGATATTTTAAAAATTATATGTAATGTTTTGTAATTAGAGTAAAAAATTAACGTCTAAGGAAACGCAATTAAAATACCAATACAAATGTCTATTGTAAAAGAACAAGGAGTGATAACAAAAGTGAGTTGTCAAAATTTTGACAAGACATATGATGCCTTAGTAAAAACGATTACCAATAACCCTAATTTAAAAATTGTTGCACAATTAGATCATCAGAAAAATGCAGCTACTGTTGGAAAAGAGTTAAATCCAACACGACTAATTATGTTTGGTAATCCAAGATTAGGAACACCCTTGATGCAAAAAGTTCAAATTACAGGTTTAGACCTTCCTCAAAAGATTTTGATATGGCAAGATGATCATGGAGTTGTTAGCGTATCCTATAATGACCCTAAGTTTTTGAAATTACGTTATGGCGTTACTGAATCTGATGAGGTTTTTGAAACAATAGGCAAGGCTTTAGATGCGATTTCAGAAAATGCGATAAATGAAAAAGTAGGTTGATTAATATTTGTTACAATCTGAATGTAGTATGGTTTTGTACCCTAAATTTTAAACAGAATATAAAATAGTTATATGGTTTTTTAGTTAAAAGTTAGATCTATTTTGGTAACTTATTTATAAGTAGCTAAAAGTATTCGTTATTCTAAATTAATAATTCTTTGGTTAGTCGTATTAATTCATTAGAGTACTTGTTAAGCTAGATTTATAGTATTGTAAAAAGTGTAACTTATATGATATCAATTGTATGAGAAGGTAGATTGTTGATCTTTAATTAAATTTAAGGTTAATTATAAATGGCTAAAAATCAATACAAAACCAAAACTAATTAATTAGCTTTGCGTTTTTTAATTGATATCTAAATTAGAATTGGATATCAATTAAAGGCTAACCAAAGACTAATTGATGACTAAACCAAAAGAACGATTGCATTTTTTGGATGCAATACGAGCATTCGCTATTATAATGATGCTTCAAGGGCATTTTGTACATGCCTTGTTAGAAGATATATACAGAGATAAAAGTAATTTTGTCTACTTAACCTGGGAGTATTTAAGAGGTATGACCGCTCCAACGTTTTTTACAATAACCGGATTTGTTTTTAGTTTCTTGTTGTTAAAGCATAAAAATTCGGGTATAGATAACCCACGAGTTTTAAAAGGAATAAAACGCGGTGTTAAGGTTATTTTATGGGGGTATTTATTAAGATTAAGTTTATATGCCATTTTTAAAGGTACCGTAAATCCTTCTTTTTTTTATGTAGATGTATTGCAGTGTATTGGGACCTCTCTGTTACTTTTAATAGGGATTTATCTAGTAATATGTCATATTAATAAAGCGTACTTTCGAAATACCATGTTGTTTATAGGAGTTGCTATTTTTCTTCTTCAACCAACTTACGGAAGCTGCGTTTTGAAGTTTTTACCTCAAACTTTGGCTAATTATTTTACAAGTATTAATGGGTCAATCTTTACACTATTTCCTTGGTTCGGGTATGTCTGTTTCGGGAGTTTTATGGCTAGTATTTTCTTAAAGTATAGGAGTTATATTGAGTTTTATAAATATGCAATATTTACTTTGTTTACTACAGGACTTATATTGATTTTTTCTTCGTCGGCAATATTGATGTTGTTTTATAACCTAACAGGTATTGCTGTTTTTAAATCTGTAGCTTACAATAATTTTTTGTTTATACGATTAGGTAACGTTTTTGTATTGTTTTCAATATTTATGGCTTTGAGAAATTATTTTAAAAGTCAAGTAATGATCAAAGTAGGAGGACGTACATTATCTATTTATATACTTCACTTTTTTATATTATATGGCAGTTGGTTTGGTTTGGGGTTGACTAGGTTTTTTTACCATAGTTTAAACCCTACAGAAATTTTAATTGGGGCATTGTTATTTGTTGTTGGTATTTGCTCAATAGTGTTGTATTATTATGAGTATGAGAGAAATTTGAAAGAGTTCTTAACTCAAATGTTTATAGAAGGGGGACAGCGCACCAAGCTATTAATGTCTGAAGTTATTACAGCGCTTAAAACCAGTGTCATTGTTCGAAAATATAGAACAATTAGAGATGTTAAAAGATAATGTTTGGGTATAGGTTTAACAAATTGTTTGATGTTTATTGTTCTAAAAATCAGTATCTTATATGTGTGTAACTAATACTCAAGATTATGCCAACAATAAAATCATTAAATAAATGGGCAAATGCACACACATATTATCCTCTCGATTTGTTAAGAATTGCCCTAGGAGTTTTTTTGTTTATAAAAGGAATTGATTTTATCAGTAATAGTCAAATCCTGGTAGACTTAATTAAACCAGTACAAAATCTTGCAGGATCAATGATTGTAATTCATTATGTTGCTCCTGCTCATTTGATCGGAGGGATTCTTATAGCATTTGGATTATTAACAAGATGGTCGGTTATGGCTCAACTTCCTTTACTAGTAGGTGCTGTTATTATTAATTTTATTGGAGAGATGAATACAGCAAATCTAATTATAGCAAGCGTGATCCTGTTATTATGTTTATTTTTCTTATTTTATGGATCAGGAAAACATTCTGTAGATTATTATTTAAAAATGCAACAGTGATCTATTGTAAGAATATAAATATTAATGAATAATAAAAAGGATAGGAATTGTACAATTCCTATCCTTTTTATTATGCGCTATTTCATGGTTGTCTGTTATAAATCAGATATACGAGAATTACTACAGTTTACAGGGATATCGATATAAATTGTATCTGTTTTTTTAGCAAAATATACATCGCTATAAACTTTACTTTTATTTTTTCGTATTTGTCTTTTTATCTTTTCCCATTCAGATTCGCTATATGTGCTGTTTTTCTTAAAAGGCTTAGATTTAATATTCTTTTTAGAAGTAAATGTTTTAGGTAAAGGAGCAATCGATTTATTTAAGTCAGAATAACTAAGTTCGATTGTTGTATTGGTAGCCGTTGCTTCGATAAATTGGTAATCTGTAGTATTATTTTGTCCAATTGAAAAATAAGAAATCAAAAGTAATACTGAGGTCATTGTTATTTTCATTTTTTTGGGATTTGGGGCGTTAATATTCATATTTATCACGTCAAAACAGGGTATGAGGTTTATCTTGTTTTTATTGTTAAATATATAGTACCGGATATAAGTGGTTAATATTCAGTAGCTAAGATAAGTATAATGCTTGTATTGTGGATACGGTAAAACCACAAAGTTTTATGGGGATTTTTCCCCTAAAAATAGGCTAACTGCTTAGTGTATTAGGGTTTAAAAGCTTTTTGTCTATTGAAAAACTACAATCAATTAAAACAAGGGAAAATTACCGTATGATAGACTATTATTGACTTTAGATAAGAAAAAAGAGTTTTTTAAGTGCTATTTTTAAATTGGAGCAGTGGATTTATTGAGGTTTTTTTTCTTTTATCAAAAAAAAGTCAAACATTTTGCAAAATATGCAGAAGCTTGACTTTTTTGAAATTATTAATGTTTTACTATAGTTTTTAAAAACTATGTGATATGTTTACCAAGAGGATAGTCTTGTGTTTTTATCATAGACAGGTATATTAATATGTATAGTGTCTATTGTTTTAGAAGTATGGATGTTATTTTTAAAGCTAAAAACCCTCTTTTTGTTTTTTCTTAGTTGCTTTTTAATTTTTCTCCATTCTTTTTTACTATATAATCCTTTTTCTTTACTGGCAGTAGAAGATTCTAGAATTAATCTATTTACAGACGATTCATTACTTGTGCTATATTCTTCTTCTTGAATCTGATTGTCAATACTTCTAACAGATGAAAGATTAGATTGAAAATCTTGACTAAAAGATAGACTTACAAAAAGTAAAAATGCAAGATTAACTACAAAGTTTAATTTCATTTCCCAAAATTTTAATACGTTGTTACGTTTTTGATGTACTTTAACATTTAAAACATATCAAAATTATTCCCCTCAAAATAATAAATATGCTACGATTGTTAAACAAGTTAACGTTGTAAAAATAACAATATTACTTCTTTTTTAAATACGGGATGACCGCATTTTTTTTAAGTGAAGCAATAAAATCGATATAAAGCTTGTTTTTAACGATCAACGTTATAGGTTAAAGGTGTTTTTTACTTGATCAACATAATCAAGCTTTTCCCATGTAAAAAGCTCAACTTCTTTTTCGATTTTTCCAGAATAAGGACTTTCAAAAACTTTAGTAATTGTCTTAGGTTCTTTTCCCATATGCCCATAGGCAGCAGTTTCGAGATATATTGGATTACGAAGTTTTAGACGTTCTTCGATAGCCGCTGGCCTCATGTCAAAGATGTTACTTACTTTTTCTGCTATTTGGCCATCGGTAAGGTCCAAAGTGCTTGTTCCGTATGTATCAACAAAGATTGATGTTGGTTCTACAACTCCGATGGCATAGGATACTTGAACAAGTATTTCACTAGCTACTCCTGCCGCAACAAGGTTTTTTGCTATATGTCGTGCTGCATATGCTGCCGAACGATCTACTTTACTTGGGTCTTTTCCAGAAAAAGCACCTCCTCCATGTGCACCTTTTCCTCCATAGGTATCGACAATTATTTTTCGACCCGTAAGACCAGTGTCTCCATGAGGACCACCAATCACAAATTTTCCAGTCGGATTGATATGATAAGTGATTTGATCATTAAAAAGTTTTTTGATGTATTCTGGAAGTTGGGCAATTACCCTAGGTATTAATATAGAGATTATATCGTTTTTTATTTTACTCAACATAATTTCGTCATTACTATCAAAATCATCATGTTGAGTTGATACTACAATAGCCACAATTCGTTGAGGTATATTATCATCACTATATTCTATAGTAACCTGACTTTTAGAATCTGGACGCAAGTATGGAATTTCGTTTCCTTCTCTTCTTAACTTGGCTAACTCGACTAGTATTTTATGAGAAATATCTAGTGCAAGAGGCATGTAATTTGATGTTTCTTTAGTGGCATAGCCAAACATCATACCTTGATCACCAGCTCCCTGTTCTTCTTTGGTTTCTCTATCAACACCTTGGTTTATATCTTGTGATTGTTCATGAATTAAAGAAATCACTCCACATGAGTCGCCATTAAACTGATATTCACCTTTAGTATACCCAATATTATTTATAACTTCTCTAGCAATATGTTGTACGTCAAGGTATGTTTTTGATTTTACTTCTCCTGCAAGAACTACTTGACCTGTAGTTACTAATGTTTCACAGGCTACTTTTGATTCAGAATCAAAAGCAAGAAAGTTATCTAGTAAGGCGTCGCTAATTTGATCTGCTACTTTATCAGGGTGTCCTTCAGATACACTTTCTGAAGTAAATAAATATGCCATTTGTTAGTGTTTTGTGTAGGGTGTTTTGACAAAATTGCAAAAACGAAGTTTCGATTAGATTTCTAAAATCGAACTGCTTTAGCATTTTTTGTACTGCAAAATTACAGCTAATAGGGTTGCAATCAGTCAAATCTTTCCCTTGATTCTATTTCCGGGCAAAGGTAAAAAAAAAGACAATAATTAAGCGTATTTAACATATGATTAATTTGAGAGGTAGAAATGTGTTTGGATAAATAAATGTGCAGTTAAAATATTTTTTTAATAAATGTAATGTGATTTGAAAATAATTAGTAGCTTTGTCGCCAAGTTTCTTATACATGTTTATTTAGTTATTAAGAAAGGTGGAGGGAATAGACCCGTTGAAACCTTAGCAACCCTTTATTTATAAAGAAGGTGCTAAATTCTATTCGCTATTGCGAAAAAGATAACCACAGCACAATTACATTTTCAGTAATTGCTATTTTCCTTTCTTTTTTTAATTTATAAACTTAATACCATTAGGTGTTAATCGTATTTGATGATGAGATCATATTTTGAGTTAAAGTCTCAAGGTTTTAGTAATCGTTATTTTGGTGTAAATCAAAAACAAAAAAAGAAAATTATGAGTTCACAAAAATTTGCTACAGAAGCATTACACGCAGGACATGATGTATCTGCAAACGCAGGAACACGCGCAGTACCTATTTATCAAACAACATCTTATGTGTTTAATGATGCGGACCATGCTGCTAATCTTTTTAACTTGTCAGAACCTGGATTTATTTATACAAGGTTAAATAATCCTACTAATGATATCTTAGAACAACGTCTAGCATCTTTAGAAGGAGGTATTGCAGCTGTAGTTACGGCTTCTGGTACAGCGGCCATTAGTACAACCTTGCTTACTTTGCTTAAGGCAGGAGATCATATAGTGGCTTCTAGTAGCTTATATGGGGGTACATATAATCTTTTAAGTGTTACATTGCCTAGACTTGGTATTACAACGACATTTGTAGACCCGTCGAACCCCGAAAGTTTTGAAGAGGCAATTAAGGATGATACAAAAGCAATTTTTGTAGAATCTCTAGGTAATCCTAAATTAGATGTTTTGGATTTGAAATCGATTTCTTCGGTTGCAAAAAACAATAAAATACCTCTTATTGTTGATAATACAGTAGCGACTCCAGCATTATTAAATCCAATAGAGTATGGAGCTAATATTGTGATTCATTCTCTTACAAAATATATAAGTGGTAACGGAACCTCATTAGGAGGAGTGATCATAGACGCAGGTACTTTTGATTGGTCTAGTGGTAATTTTCCGGAATTTACAGAGCCTTCTCCAGGATATCATGGTTTAGTATATCATGATGTTATAGGAGCCGCGGCTTTTATAGCAAAGATTAGAATAGAGGGGTTAAGGGATTATGGAGCTGCTCTTAGTCCGTTTAATGCATTTCAAATATTACAAGGGTTAGAGACTTTGGATATTAGAATACAAAAACATAGTAAAAGTGCATTAGAGTTGGCGCAATGGCTAGAGAAACAAGAAAGTGTAGCTTGGGTAAAATATCCAGGCCTAGAAAATGATGTATATAATGAGTTAGCAAAAGAGTATTTACCAAAAGGGCAAAGTGGTATTGTTACTTTTGGAGTAAAAGGAGGGTTTGAATCAGCTAAAACCGTAGCCAATGAGACTGCAATTTTTTCTTTGTTAGCTAATATTGGTGATTCTAAATCATTGATTATCCATCCTGCTAGTACGACTCATCAACAATTAAATGAAGAACAGCAGGAATCTACAGGAGTAACACAAGATTTGATCAGGTTGTCTGTGGGGCTAGAAGATATTGAAGATCTTAAAGCAGATTTAAGTGCAGCATTCGCTAAAATAAGCGAATAACAATAACATAATTTTTATTTATGCTTCAAAAAATTGACATTTTAAACTTTACAACAGTAAAGGGTAGGTATATTGATCAAATTTCTCTTGTCTATGAGGTTTTTGGACAACCATTATATGATGCTCCAATAGTCTTGGTTAACCACGCGCTTACAGGAAATTCTTCTGTTTGTGGAGAAAATGGTTGGTGGAATGGTTTGATCGGAAAAGGAAAATGTATTGATACAGATCGATATACCATATTGTCTTTTAATATTCCGGGTAATGGATATGATGAGATAGAAGAAAATCTTTTTGAAGAATATAGAGTTTTTAAAGCAAGGGATATTGCTACTATTTTTTCTGAAGGGTTACATCTTTTAGGTATTAATGAGTTGCATGCTGTAATCGGAGGATCTGTAGGTGGGGGTATTGCATGGGAGTTGGCAGTGCTTAAACCAAAAATGATTAGAAATCTAATACCGGTAGCGGCTGATTGGAAATCAACAGATTGGTTAAAAGGTAATTGTTTGGTTCAGGAGCAAATATTATTGAATTCAAGTAACCCGGTTCATGATGCCAGATTACATGCAATGTTAATGTATAGGTCACCACAATCATTTAAGCAAAAGTTTGATCGTAGTTATAATGACGATAAAGATATGTTTAATGTAGAGAGTTGGCTGATACACCATGGAGAAAGATTAGATAAAAGGTTTTCATTGGCGGCATACAAAACATTAAATCATGTTTTAGGTACAATTGATATAACTGAAGGTAGAGGTGGTTTTGAAGATGCAGTGAGAGATGTTGAGTCTGATATACATATCATAAGTGTAGATTCTGATATATTCTTTACAGAAGAAGAAGATAAAGCTACCTTTGCAGCATTAAAAAAAATAAAAAATAATGTAACTCATGGTAGTATTCATTCTGCTCACGGACATGATGCATTTTTAATAGAATTTGAGCAGTTGACAGCGTTGTTAAAAGACGTTTTTTAAAGAAATAAGATGAAAGTTTTAAAGTTTGGAGGAAAATCATTAGCTAACGGAAAAGGAATAGAAACCGTAGTTAGTATTATTGAAAGTAAAGTTAAAAAAGGAGAGCAGATTACTGTGGTTCTTTCTGCAAGAGGAAACTCAACAGACGAATTGGAATCTATTCTTGAAAAGGCGGCAAAAAATGATGATTATAACGATCAGCTAGATGCTTTTAAGAAATATCAGTTAGCAGGTTTTGAAGGGGTTGATATAGGTAAAGAATTCGAAACTCTGGATAAGCTTTTTGAAGGTGTTTCTTTATTGGGGGATTATAGTAAAAGAATAAAAGATCAGATATTGTCTCAAGGAGAAGTGGTTTCTGCAAAATTACTTACCCATATTCTTAAAGAGAAAGGAATACAGGCAAACTTTACAGATAGTAGAACGTTGATTGTTACAGATGATCAATTTGGAGATGCACAACCACTTGATAAGTTGTCTAAAGAAAATGTGATTAATCATTTTCAGAAACATAATGGGCCAACGGTAAATGTGGTTACGGGTTTTATTGCTTCAAATACCAAAAATGAAACGACAACTTTAGGTAGGAATGGTAGTAATTATACAGCTGCGTTACTTGCCAATTATTTGGATGCAGAAGAACTTCAGAACTTTACACATGTAAACGGAATTTATACTGCTAATCCAGATCTTGTACCCGATGCTCGTAAAATAGAGAAATTGTCGTTTACAGAAGCTAATGAATTGGCTTATTTTGGGGCAAACATTCTACATGCAAAAACGATAATACCGTTAATCGAAAAAAATATTCCACTTCGTATTCTTAATACATTTGATCATGAAAATGAAGGTACACTTATTACAGCAGAAGCAAGTGAAAAAGGAATAAAGTCACTTTCGGTGTTAGAAAATGTATCACTTATAAATCTTGAAGGAAGAGGGTTGTTAGGGAAAGTAGGTGTAGATGCAAGGATCTTCAAAGCCTTGGCGTATAAAAATATTAGTGTTAGTATTATTTCTCAGGGTTCGTCAGAAAGAGGAATTGGACTTGTGGTTGATGCAGATAAAGCCAAAGAAGCTAGAGTAGTTTTAGAAGAGGAGTTTGAGTCTGATTTTTATAAGCGTGATGTAAGTAGAATAACAGTAGAGAAAGATGTTTCGGTAATTTCTATTATTGGTCAAGATTTAAGTACTTTTCATAAACCTTATAATGCATTGATTAGGAATCAAGTAATACCACTACTGTTTAATAATACGGTTACGGGCAAGAATGTGAGTTTGGTTGTTAAGAAAAGTCAATTGCATAGAGCTTTGAATGTTATTCATGGAGAGATTTTTGATATAGCAAAAAAGATAAATATTGTAATATTTGGACATGGATTAGTAGGGGGAACATTGATAGACCAAATTTTACAATCAGCAAAAGGGATCGAAAAAAGAAAAAATATAGACCTTACAGTTTTTGCAGTTGCTAACTCAAAAAAAGTAATATTCCGTAAAAAGGGGGTAAGCGAAAACTGGAAAGAGGAGTTGGTTAATGAAGGTGTTGCTTATGAAATAGAAGATGTTATTAAATTTGCAGATGAAAACCATTTAGAAAATTTAATAGCAGTTGATAATACAGCTAGTGAGGCTTTTATAAGAAATTATATTACATTGGTAGAGCATGGGTTTGATTTGGTTTCATCTAATAAAGTCGCCAATACATTAGATTTTGATTTTTACAAAACATTACGTAAAAAACTCGAAGAAAATCAAAAACAGTATTTGTATGAAACAAATGTTGGAGCTGGTCTACCGTTAATAGATACGATTAAACTATTACATTTGTCTGGAGAAAATATAACAAGAATTAAGGGAGTGTTTTCTGGGTCGTTAAGCTATTTGTTTAATACATTTTCTTCCGAAGAAAGACCGTTTAGCGAGGTGCTTCAAGAAGCAATTGATAAAGGGTTTACAGAGCCAGATCCGCGAGAGGATTTATGTGGTAACGATGTAGGTAGAAAGTTGTTGATTCTTGCAAGGGAATTAGATTTAAGTAATGAGTTTGGTGATGTGCAAATTGATAATCTTATTCCAGAAAATTTACGAGAAGGAGAAGCTTCAGAATTTTTAGGAAAATTAAAAGAACTAGATTCGGTTTATCAAAAGATCAAAGATGATCAAGAATCAGGTCACGTTCTTAGATATATAGGAGATCTTTCGGGAGATCTGTCTCAGGAAAAAGGTGACTTAAAGGTTAAATTGGTGTCTGTTTTAGAAAGTAGTTCGTTGGGACAAGTAAAAGGTTCTGATTCTATTTTTGAAATTTATACTGAATCTTATGGTGATCAACCTGTAGTAATACAAGGAGCAGGTGCTGGTGCAGCTGTAACAGCTAGAGGTGTTTTTGGAGATATATTAAGGTTGGCGGATAAAGGTTAGATAAAGTCTTCTTTGTGAGTGCAAGAAGTTAAAAGTAAAAGAATTGAAATGAGCATAGCAAGAATTTTGATAGAAATCAAAATAATGCGTTGGCGAATTTTATGTGACATCTAAAACAATATTTAAACACATGAAAATACAACTTAAAAGAATTGATAGTGATTATCATTTCGAACTTAAAAATGAAAGAGGACATACTACTTATATAGATAGTAAAGCAGCAGTTGGCGGACATGATTTAGCTCCTAGTCCTATGGAGTATGTGTTAATGGGTGTGGCTGGTTGTAGTGCGATTGATATTATATCAATTTTAAAAAAACAAAAACAAGAAATTACTTCATATCGTGCAGAAGTAGATGGGGCAAGAGAGAAAATTGATGGTGCGACACCATTTAAAGAAATTGCGGTCACAGTATTTTTAGAAGGAGAAATAGCTCCAGAAAAAGCCAAAAGAGCTGCTCAATTGTCTTTTGAAAAATATTGTTCTGTGTCTAAAACATTAGAACCGACTGCAAAAATACTATATAAAGTAGTTGTAAATAATACAGAAATATGAGTCAAGAAAGTAAAAACTTTGAAACACAAGCAATACGTACGCAGATAGAGAAAACACAGTTTTTAGAACATTCTGCACCTTTATATCTTACTTCTGGGTTTGTTTTTGAAGATTCTGAAGAGATGAGAGCTTCTTTCGCAGAGGAGAAAGATAGAAATCTTTATAGCCGATTCAGTAACCCAAATACAACAGAGTTTGTAGATAAAATGTGTCAGTTAGAAGGAGCAGAAGATGGATATGCGTTTGCTACAGGTATGGCAGCGGTATTTTCGACTTTTGCGGCATTGCTTGATAGTGGTGATCATATTGTTTCTGCTAGATCTGTTTTTGGATCAACACATACTTTGTTTACAAAATATTTTCCTAAATGGAATATAGAAACTAGTTACTTTCAGATAAATGAACCAGAAACAATAGAAGGGTTTATTCAACCTAATACAAAAATACTTTATGCAGAATCTCCTACTAATCCTGGGGTAGATGTTTTGGATTTAGAATTATTAGGTAAAATTGCAAAAAAGCACAATCTACTTTTAGTGATAGATAACTGTTTTGCAACCCCATACTTGCAACAACCGATTAAATTTGGAGCTGATTTAGTGATTCATTCAGCAACAAAAATGATAGATGGGCAAGGAAGAGTTTTGGGAGGAGTGACAGTAGGTAAAAAAGAATTAATACGAGAAATTTATTTGTTTTCTAGAAATACAGGGCCTTCATTGTCTCCGTTTAATGCATGGGTATTGTCAAAAAGTTTGGAAACTTTGGCGATCAGAGCAGAGAAGCATTGTGAGAATGCCTTGAAACTTGCAGAGTTTCTTGAAGAACATCCAAAAGTGAATTGGGTTAAGTATCCTTTTCTTAAATCTCATCCGCAATATGAAGTAGCTAAAAAGCAAATGAGATTGGGAGGAAGTATGGTGGCTTTTGAAGTAAAAGGAGGAGTAGAAGGAGGAAAGACATTTTTTGATAGTATAAAGATGTGTTCGTTATCTGCTAATTTAGGAGACACAAGAACAATAGTGACTCATCCAGCATCGACAACACATAGTAAATTGGCTTCTGAAGATAAATTATCTGTTGGTATAACAGATGGTGCTGTGAGGTGTTCTGTTGGTTTAGAGCACATAGATGATATTATTAAAGATATAGCTCAGGCTATTGATCAGATATAGGTTAGCGTAGTTTTTGGCTTTAACCTATTATATAGTACTTTAAAAAGGATAAGCCTGTAGAAACTGGTGTTTCTGCAGGCTTATTTAATAAAATTTAAGGTTGTTTAACTGAATTATTACTATAGAAAAATGGGATTTTCAGAATAATCTATAAGGTTAGTAGGGTATTTGTTGTGAATTTCGTAAAAATCTCATTTTATTTCACTTTTTGTGATTTAAAAATGTAGGGTCTATAAAAATATAATATATATTTGCAGAGTACTCTACTGGTTTGGTAGGGTAATAGATTTAAAAGATTGCAAACAAGATGATATTAGATAAAGTAGCTACACAGAAAACAACGTATCAGGATGATAGAACATCAGAAAAACCTGTTCGTAGTATTGCAAAAGCAGTGAGTTGGAGAGTTGTGGGAACACTTGATACTTTAATAGTGTCTTATATATTAACAGGAGAAATAGCATTGGCTACTTCGATAGCTTCTGTTGATTTTGTAACCAAAATGATTTTATATTTCTTTCATGAAAGAATTTGGAATCGCATTAAATGGGGGAGATAAGTCCCTTTGTAAGAAATATTAAGATTAGTTAAGAAGTTATGAGCTTTACTGAAAAAGAAATAGAAAAGTTAAATCAAGAGTTTAAAGAAAAAACTCCACTAGAGATAGTACAGTGGGCAATTGATAATGCAGAAAGACCTGTGGTTACAACTAATTTTAGGCCTTATGAAGCATCAATTCTTAATGTGTGTGCGGCAGCAAAAAAAGATATTCCAGTGATTTGGTGTGATTCGGGGTATAATACTCCAAATACATATAGGCATGCAGAGGCGGTAATAGAGTTGTTGGATTTAAATGTAAAACTTTATGTGCCAAAGCAAACGAGTTCACATAGAGATGTGGTAATGGGGATTCCTGGTATAGAAGATCCGCAGCACAAAGTTTTTACAGAACAAGTAAAATTAGAGCCTTTTAAAAGAGCAATGAAGGAGCATACTCCAGATGTTTGGTTTACAAACCTTAGAAAAGGGCAAACCGCATTAAGAGACTCTTTAGATATATTAAGCCTTGGTGGTGATGGGGTGTTAAAAGTTAGCCCATTTTACTACTATAGCGACGCAGAGTTAGATGTTTATTTAAATGACAATAACTTGCCAAACGAATTTAAATATTTTGATCCTACTAAGGTATTGGATAATAGAGAGTGTGGTATACACACAAACTAATAAAAAATAAGAAAAAGCATAGCATGGAAATACTTGAAAAGAAAATGGAAGAAACAGCAATTCTTAATGTAAATCCTTTAGAAAGTGAAGCAATCTACATTTTTAGAGAAGTAGCAGCGCAATTTGAAAAGCCTGTTTTGCTTTTCTCTGGAGGAAAAGATTCTATAACTTTAGTAAGATTAGCTCAAAAAGCATTTTGGCCTGCCAAAATACCTTTTCCTTTATTACATATAGATACAGGTCACAATTTTCCTGAAACTATCGAGTTTAGAGACCGTTTAGCAGAAGAGTTAGGTGTAGAATTAATTGTTCGTAATGTGCAAGATTCTATTGATCAAGGAAAAGTTGTTGAAGAAAAAGGAAGATATGCAAGTCGTAATAGCTTACAGACAACAACACTTCTTGATGCCTTAGAAGAATTTAAGTTTGATGCAGCAATAGGAGGAGCTCGTAGAGATGAAGAAAAAGCAAGAGCAAAAGAACGTATTTTTTCTGTAAGAGATGATTTTGGACAATGGGATGAGAAAAATCAAAGGCCAGAATTGTTTGACCACCTTAATGGTAAAATAGATTTAGGACAGAATGTAAGAGTTTTTCCAATTAGTAACTGGACAGAGTTAGATGTTTGGAGTTATATAGAAAAAGAAAACATTGAGATTCCATCAATTTACTTCGCACATAAGCGTAAAACATTTGTAAGAGATGGTATGATTTGGTCTGCAGAAGATGATGTGGTTTATAGAGATGAAAATGAAGTTGTAGAAGAAAGATTAGTTAGATTTAGAACTGTTGGGGATATGTCTTGTACAGCAGCAGTATTATCTGATGCGATAACAATCGATAAAGTAGTTGCAGAAATTAGAGATTCTCAAATCTCTGAACGTGGTGCTAGAATCGATGATAAAAGATCAGAAGCTGCAATGGAAAAAAGAAAACAACAAGGATATTTTTAAAAAAGTAGCAAGTTAACAGAGGTTGTTCTGAAACTAAGAAACTACGAGAAAAAGAATAGAATAAAATAATTGAGAATAGTTGTAGGATATCGAGTATAGCTTTAGAGATTCAGAAATAACTATAAACTCTCAACCAAGATAAAATGGACGTATTAAAAATAGCAACAGCAGGAAGTGTAGATGATGGGAAAAGCACCTTGATTGGTCGTATTTTGTATGATACAAAATCATTAACTACAGATAAGCTAGAAGCAATAGAAACTAGAAGTAAAGCAAATGGTTTTGATTACTTAGATTTCTCATTGGCTACAGATGGATTAGTGGCAGAACGAGAACAAGGAATAACTATAGATGTAGCTCATATATATTTCTCTACCAAAACTAAAAGTTATATTATAGCTGATACCCCTGGACATATTGAGTATACCAGAAACATGGTGACAGGAGCGTCTACTTCTCAAGCTTCAATTATTTTGGTGGATGCTAGAAAAGGAGTAATAGAGCAAACGTATCGTCATTTTTTTATCAATAATTTACTAAGAGTAAAAGATGTCATTGTTGCTGTAAACAAAATGGATTTAGTAGACTTTTCTCAAGAAAAGTACGAAGCGATAAAAGAAGATTTTCAGAGCCTAATTGCTAAAAGTGAATATAAGGATCAGAACATTACATTCATACCTGTAAGTGCTTTGCAGGGGGATAATGTGGTAGAGAAATCTGAAAAAACTCCTTGGTATAATGGGCAAACATTGTTAGAGCATTTGGAAGAATTAGATGCTCAGGATGTGTATGAAAAATCACAAGCACGTTTCCCTATACAAACTGTTATTCGTCCTAAAAAAGATGAATATCATGACTTTAGGGGATATGCTGGAAAATTATACGGAGGTGAATTTTCTGTAGGAGATGAGGTAACCGTATTGCCATCATTAACGACTTCAAAAATTAAAGAAATATACTTCTTTGATCAAAAGTTTGAGACTGCAGGAAGAGGAAGCTCTTGTACAATTACATTAGAAGATGACGTAAATGTAAGTCGTGGAGATATGATTGTAAAAACATCAGAAAAACCACAAATAGAAAAACAACTTACAGCAACCGTTTGTTGGATGGATAGTAAGAACCTTAATGTTGGAACAAATTATTTTGTACAAAATGGAAGTAATAGAGTTTTGGCAAAGGTTAAAAGTATAAGCGGTACAATTGCAACTGATTTTTCTGGAGAAGATGTTTCTAAAAATGAGTTGAAATTAAACGAAATAGGAAAAGTTCAAATACAATTAAGTAAGCCATTGGCTTTTGATTCATATAAGAAAAATAAGGCTTCCGGGTCATTTATATTAATTGATTCGCAAACCAATAATACCTCAGGCGTAGGCTTTATAGAATAAATAAAACACTCTCTTTTTTAAGGGAATAAATCAAGATTTTTAGAATTAGAAATTAATTACACAAAAGTCATAACTATACCCTTTTTTAAGAGTAAGAAATACCAAAAGAAATGCAAAGTTTTAGAACCGAAATAGAAAACCCAATTGTCGAAAACGATATTATAGAATTAGCTAATAAGATTGAGCAATTCCATAATGGTAAGATTGATGAAGAAAAATTCCGTAGCCTTCGTTTAGCAAGAGGTGTATATGGTCAGCGACAAGAAGGAGTGCAAATGATTCGTATAAAATTACCTTATGGTAAGGTGTTGAGTAATCAATTAAAACGAATTTGTGAAGTATCTGATGAATATTCAAGAGGAAGATTGCATATCACAACCCGTCAAGATATTCAGATTCACTATGTTGATCTAAATAGAACACCAGAACTTTGGGCAGAGCTAGAAAGAGATGATGTTACATTGAGAGAGGCTTGCGGTAATACAGTTCGTAACGTTACGGCATCAGAAACAGCAGGGATTGATCCTAAAGAGCCATTTGATGTATCTCCTTATGCAGATGCTTTATTTCGTTTCTTTTTAAGAAATCCAATATGTCAAGAAATGGGACGTAAGTTCAAGGTTTCTTTTTCAGGAACTGATGAAGATACTGGATTATCATACATGCATGATTTAGGTTTTATAGCAAAAATCGAAAATGGAGTAAGAGGTTTTAAAGTAATGCTTGGAGGAGGATTAGGTTCACAACCAAGACATGCAGATGAATTATATAGCTTTTTACCATCAGATAAGATTATCCCTTTAATGGAAGGAGTTTTAAGAATATTTGATCGTCATGGTGAACGTAAAAGTAGAGCTAAGGCAAGAATGAAGTTCTTAATAAAAGATATAGGTTTAGAAGCTTTTAAAGAATTGGTAGAAGCAGAGCAAAGTGCAATAGCACAAAAAACTGTTGCTATCGATGCAGACGCTTATCAGCCTTCTGTTCCTGTAACAATTGAAGCTCCACAAGTTTCTATTAAGAATCAAGAAGTATATGATTTGTGGAAATCTACAAATGTAATTGCTCAAAAACAAGAAGGATTTGTTGCTATAGGTATTAAAGTATTATTAGGTGATTTTTATACAGATAAGGCGAGACTGCTAGCTGATTTGGTAGAGAAATATGCAGCAGGAGAAATTCGTTTATCATTACGCCAGAATATTTTATTACCATTTGTAAAAGAAGAATTATTACCATTTTTCTATCAAGAGTTAGAAAAATTAGGATTTGTAGATCCAGGATATAATAAAGCGGTAGATATTACTGCGTGTCCAGGAACAGATACGTGTAACCTAGGTATTGCGAGTAGCACTGGTATAGCAGAAGAGCTAGAAAGAGTAATTAGAACAGAATATCCACAATATTTAGAAAACGAAGATTTAGTTATAAAGATTAGTGGTTGTATGAACGCTTGTGGGCAACACAATATGGCAAATATTGGTTTTCAAGGAATGTCAGTTCGTACAAAAGATAAATTAGTTGCTCCTGCACTTCAAGTGTTATTAGGAGGAGGAAATTTAGGAGACGGAAATGGTCGCTTTGCAGATAAAGTAGTAAAGATACCAAGTAGAAGAGGGCCAGAGGCATTAAGAAGGATTCTTAATGATTATGAGCAAAATTCAAATGGTAAACTTTTTGTAGAGTATTATGCAGAAAAAGGAGAGAAGTATTTTTATGATTTCTTAACTGATTTGTCAAATGTAGAAAACCTGACTCAAGAAGACTTTATTGATTGGGGTACAGAAGAAGAGTATGTAAAAGCTATTGGTGTAGGAGAATGTGCGGGTGTTGTAATAGATTTAATAGCAACTCTGTTCTTAGAAAGCGAAGAAAAGATTGAAAACGCAAAGCAATCTTTAGAAAACGAAGTGTATTCTGATGCGGTATATCATGCTTATAGTTCTTTGGTAAATTCTGCAAAAGCATTGTTACTAGCAGAAAACAAAAAGACAAATACACATGCTAGTATCATCTCTCAGTTTGATAAGGAGTTTGTAGAAACCGAAAAAATAAGCCTAGAAGGTACATTTGCAGATTTGATTTATCAATTGCAGAAAAATGCACCAACAAAGGATTTTGCAATAGACTATATAAATAGTGCTACTCAGTTTTTACAAAATGTACAAGAGTATAGAACTGCAGAAATTGCTAAATCTTAATCAGGTAATTTTTTGAGAAGTAAAATAGTATTGTTTTGATTCTTAAGAGAGTGAGTGGGTTGAGAGAAATAGTTAGTATCTTTGCTGCCCAGAATGAACGAGGTGTTCTATAAGTAAATGTATAATAGTCTATAAATAGAAAATAGGCTTCGCAATTATAAAGACAATATCTTGATAGTTCAGGATAGCTATAAAGATGGAAGAAAGAAATAATTTATATCCGATTTTTTTGAAGGTAAAAAACCTAGAAATCCTAATTGTAGGAGGGGGTAATGTTGCCGAAGAAAAACTAGCGTTCTTATTAAAATCTAGCCCAGATGCCAAAGTAACATTAGTATCACCAATGTTTAGAGAAGGTACGGTTGCTTTAGCAAATAAGTTCGGGGTAGAAATGATTAAAAAGAAGTATCACAAACGTTTTCTAAAAAGAAAACATGTTGTGATTGCTACCACAGACATTCCTAGTGTTAATATACAAGTGTATAAAGATTGTAGGAAAAGAAGTAAACTGGTTAATGTAGCAGACAATCCTCCGTATTGTGATTTTTATATGGGAGGAATTGTAACCAAAGGCAATGTGAAAGTGGCAATTTCAACCAACGGAAAATCACCAACCACGGCCAAAAGATTGCGTCAGTTTTTTGAAGAAGTAATTCCTGAAAATATTGACGATTTAGTGAAGAATTTAAATCAATATAGAAAAACAATTAAAGGTGATTTCGAAGAAAAAGTGGATACGCTTAACGAATTTACCAAAGGATTAATAGGAAAAAAAGAAGTTGAAAAATGATCAAGACTGATATTTTAATAATCGGAGCAGGCCCAACGGGACTATTTACAGTTTTTGAAGCGGGATTACTGAAGTTGAAAACACATCTTATCGATGCCTTACCACAACCGGGAGGTCAATGTTCAGAAATTTATCCTAAAAAACCAATCTATGATATTCCTGGATTTCCAGAAATATTAGCAGGGGACTTAGTGAATAATTTAATGGAGCAAATCAAACCTTTTGATCCGGGATTTACATTAGGAGAAAGAGCAGAAACAATAGAGAAGTTAGAAGATGATACTTTCTTGGTAACCACAAATAAAGGAACACAGCATAATGCGCCTGTAGTTGCAATTGCAGGAGGATTAGGTTCTTTTGAGCCACGTAAACCACCTATTCCAAATATTGTTGATTTTGAAGACAAAGGAGTAGCGTATATCATTCGTGACCCAGAAGTGTATAGAGATAAAAGAGTAGTGATTGCAGGAGGAGGAGATTCTGCGTTAGATTGGACTATTTTCTTAGCTGAGGTAGCAAGTGAGGTAACACTTGTTCATAGAAGAAATGAGTTTAGAGGAGCTTTGGATTCTGTAGAACGTGTAGCAGAGCTAACTAAGTTAGGTAAGGTGAACTTAATTACTGAAGCAGAAGTAAAAGAACTAAAAGGAGAAGATCACGTTACTGGTGTTGGTATCAAGCATAAAACAAAAGGAGATATCGAAGTGGATACAGATTACTTTATCCCATTATTTGGTTTGTCTCCAAAACTTGGTCCAATTGGTGATTGGGGATTAGAGATTGAGAAAAATGCTATAAAAGTAGATAATTCATATGATTATCAAACAAATATCCCAGGTATCTATGCAATTGGAGATGTAAATACTTATAAAGGAAAATTAAAGCTAATTCTTTCTGGTTTTCATGAGGCTGCAATTATGTGTCAAAGTGCTTATCAAAGAATTTTTCCAGATAAAAAGTATGTGATGAAGTATACTACTGTAGGTGGAGTAGAAGGATTTGATGGTACCAAAAAAGAAGCTAAAAAAGAAGTAGTAAAAGCAATTAATTAAAATTTAGTAGCTTTACTTAATAAATAAACCTCACAAGCTCTTGTTGAACTTGATTCAATTGACTTTGTGAGGTTTGTAGAATATTATATTATTGACAGAATTAAAAAAATATGTCAGACGTTACCATAAAAATTAAGGATAGAGAAGGAGTTGTGCACGAGGTACAGGCGCCCACAGATATGGCAATGAACTTAATGGAAGTTTGTAAAGCCTATGAATTACCAGTAGAAGGTACTTGCGGAGGTATGGCAATGTGTGCTTCTTGTCAGTGTTATGTAACATCGGATCATGAGTTACCAGAAATGGGACAAGATGAAGATATGATGTTGGCAGAGGCTTTTTATGTAGAAGACAATAGTAGATTAGGGTGTCAAATACCGATAACTCCAGAATTAGATGGGTTAGAAGTAGAATTGGCTCCAGAATCTTAAAAATACATCCAGATAATAATTTATAAAAAACATGCATTGTAGAATTTATTCTACAATGCATGTTTTTTATAAAGTTTTTTTGTTAAACCAAGCTTTTTAAGGACCTGTAATAACCACTGTTTGATAATTTTCCCAGTTGGTGAATAATAGAGGAAGTCCTACAGAAAAAGTACCTTCTGATACATCCATTGTTAAAGTGATTGATTTATTGGAATTATAATTTTGCCATAAAAAATCAGCTAAACCATCATCTTCTACTGTGATTGTATATCCCGGTATATTTGTAATTTGATGATTGGGAGTAGAGCAACAGTCTATAGTTGGATTTGCAGAAGTGTAAGTTTCTTTTGCTCCTGTACTTAAATCTTTAGCTTCAGCTTTAATATTCTTGATGTGTGCAGGTCCTACTTCATATAAAAAGTCATACCTAAAATCAGAGGTTATAAAGTTAAATTTTCCACTGCCATTAAAATAACCCCACCGAATTTTTGATCCTCCCCCTAATGTTGCAGTAATTGGTGTTACTTCTACAGATTTAGAAGTTTTGATAGCGTTTTTGTTAAGAACATTTTGACTGGATGGGGCAAACTCATCCTCTTTTTCACAAGCGCATAATAAGGCAACTGCGAAAATCATAATTAAATAATTTTTCATGCATATATTTTTTAAAGTTGACTGTAAATATATGTTGGGTTATGGTAAGAAAATATTCAAATTGTGTAAAGTGCATGTTTGATTGTGTGAATGATTGGTTTTAATGTATAAATGACCAATTTATAGAGAGCGATTAATTAATTTGAAAAACTACTTGTTCTTAACATATACTATAAGTTTAATATTTTTAATTTTTCCTTGCAAAACAAAAGGTTATGCCGTTTATTTGCAGTTCAAATAACAGCAAATGCTGTTTTGGTTCATAAACATTAGAATTGTTATCAAGAAAGGTGGAGGGAATAGACCCTGTGAAACCTTAGCAACCCTTTATCTGCTAAAGAAGGTGCTACATTCTATTCGCAAAGCGAAATAGATAACGAAGAGTCATAGCTTGGCTATGTTTTCCATACACTTTTCTTGATACACTTTTAACATGTTTTTTTATTGTTTAAAAAGACCTAATGCTGGTTTTGTCTGAAAAAAAGATAGAAGTAGGTGTTAAGAAATTATATTATGAAGGATATACATAAAATACTTGAAGAAAGGATTCTTATACTCGATGGGGCAATGGGAACCATGTTGCAACGACATAAGTTTACAGAAGAAGATTTTCGTGGAGAACGGTTTAAAGACTGGTCTGTTCCGGTTCAAGGAAATAATGATCTGTTAAGTATTACTCAACCAGAAGCTATAAAAGAGGTGCATCGATTGTATTTTGAAGCAGGAGCGGATATTGTAGAAACAAATACATTTTCGGGTACAACAATAGCTATGGCGGATTATGAAATGGAAGATTTGGTGTATGAACTTAATTATCAATCCGCAAAAATAGCCAAAGAGGTTGCAGAAGAATTTGCGATAAAAGAACCTAATAAACCTAGATTTGTGGCCGGATCAATCGGGCCTACAAATAGAACAGCTAGTATGTCACCAGATGTAAATGACCCTGGTTATCGGGCGGTTACTTTTGATGAATTAAAAATTGCTTACAAACAACAAGTAGAGGCTCTTATAGATGGTGGGGCAGATATCTTATTGGTAGAAACTGTTTTTGATACTTTAAATGCCAAAGCAGCATTATTTGCCATTGAAGAAGTAAAAGATGAAAGAACTATAGATATCCCTATCATGGTTAGCGGTACCATAACAGATGCCAGTGGTAGAACATTGTCTGGGCAGACTGCAGAGGCGTTTTTAATATCAGTATCTCATATTCCAATGTTATCTGTTGGGTTTAATTGTGCTTTAGGGGCAAACCAACTTACACCTCATTTAGAGGTGCTTGCACAAAAGGCAGAATTTGGTGTGTCTGCTCATCCAAATGCGGGTTTACCTAATGCGTTTGGAGAATATGATGAAACTCCAGAGCAAATGGCATCTCAAATAAAAGAATATCTAGATAAAAGTTTAGTAAATATTATAGGAGGGTGTTGTGGTACAACACCAGAACACATTCAGGCAATTGCAGATTTGGTGAAAGAATATAAACCAAGGAGAGTAGAAGTTACAGTTTAAGTTATGGCTAATAATACAACAGAACGATATTTGAAATTATCTGGATTAGAACCATTAATCGTTACTCCCGAAACGAATTTTATCAACGTAGGAGAGCGAACCAATGTTGCCGGATCTCGTAAATTTTTAAGGTTAGTAAAAGAAGAAAAGTTTGATGAAGCTCTTGATATTGCTAGGCATCAAGTAGAAGGAGGAGCCCAGGTCATTGATATTAATATGGATGATGGGCTTATAGATGGTAAAGAAGCTATGGTGAGATTTCTTAATCTTATTATGGCAGAACCAGATATTGCTCGAGTACCTATAATGATTGATAGTTCTAAGTGGGAGATTATCGAAGCTGGTTTACAGGTGGTTCAAGGTAAGTGTGTCGTGAACTCGATTAGTTTAAAAGAAGGTGAAGAAGAGTTTATAGCACATGCCAAAGCTATTAAACGATATGGAGCAGCAGTTATAGTAATGGCTTTTGATGAGGTTGGTCAGGCAGATAACTATGAACGCCGTTTGGAAATTTCTAAAAGATCTTATGATGTTCTCGTTAATAAAGTGAATTTTCCTCCAGAAGATATCATTTTTGACTTAAATATATTTCCTGTAGCGACAGGAATGGATGAACATCGTAAAAATGCCGTCGATTTTATAGAAGCAACAAGGTGGGTGAGAGAAAACCTTCCGCATTGTAGTGTAAGTGGTGGAGTGAGTAATGTATCCTTCTCTTTTAGAGGGAACAATGTTGTTAGAGAAGCAATGCATTCAGTGTTTTTATATCATGCTATTAAAGCAGGTATGAACATGGGAATTGTAAACCCAGCAATGCTCGAGGTATATGATGATATACCAAAAGATTTATTAGAGTATGTCGAAGATGTGATTTTAAATAGGCGGGACGATGCTACAGAAAGATTACTCGATTTTGCTGAAACCGTAAAAGGCACAAGTAAGGAAAGGACGGTAGATTTATCTTGGAGAGAAGAACCTTTGCAAGATAGGATTACTAGAGCTCTTGTTAAAGGGATCGATCAATATATAGAAGAAGATGTTGAGTTGGCTAGACAAAGTGTAAGTAAGCCAATAGAGGTGATCGAAGGGCATTTAATGACGGGTATGAATGTGGTAGGAGATCTATTTGGATCCGGAAAAATGTTTTTGCCTCAAGTAGTAAAATCAGCTCGAGTAATGAAAAAAGCTGTAGCCTATTTGCTTCCGTTCATAGAAGAGGAAAAGAAGAAAAACCCGAAATCAGCTCAAGGTAATAGCTCCAATGGACGTATCTTAATGGCTACTGTTAAAGGAGATGTACACGATATTGGTAAGAATATTGTTTCTGTTGTTTTAGGGTGTAATAACTACGAGATTGTAGATCTTGGAGTAATGGTTCCTCCAGAAAAAATAATTCAGACCGCAATAGACGAAAAAGTTGATATTATTGGGTTAAGCGGACTGATCACACCTTCTTTAGATGAAATGGTTTATTTGGCTAAAGAAATGGAACGTAAAGATTTCGATGTTCCTTTGTTAATAGGAGGAGCAACAACATCAAAGGCGCATACAGCGGTAAAAATTGATCCACAATATAAGAATGCTGTAGTGCATGTTAATGATGCTTCAAGAGCAGTAACAGTTGTGGGTGACTTGCTTAATAAACGAAGTAACCAAAAATATGTTGGTGACCTTAAAGAAGACTATGAAAAGTTTAGAGAAGGGTTTTTAAAAAGAACCAAAAAGAAGGAATATTTAAGTATTGAAGCAGCGCGAAAAAATAAATATAAAATCGATTGGTCTGTAAATGAAATTAAGAAGCCTAACAAATTAGGAATTCAAGTAATTTCAGATTTTGATATAAAGAAATTAGAACCTTATATTGATTGGACTCCTTTTTTTAGGTCATGGGATTTACATGGTAAATATCCAGATATCCTCACAGACAATGTTGTCGGAGAACAAGCAACGGTTTTGTTTAAAGATGCAAAAGAGTTATTGAAAAAGGTTTTTGAAGAGAAATTATTAGGAGCAAAGGCTATTTATGGGTTGTTTGAAGCTAATACTGTAAATGATGATGATATTGAAGTGGTAACAGAGAATGGTGATTTTCAATTTAGAACCTTAAGACAACAATTAAAAAAGCATGCCGGCAAACCAAATTTTGCGTTATCAGATTTTGTAGCACCAAAAGAAACTAAAACTCAAGATTATATGGGGTGTTTCTGTGTGAGTACAGGGTTTGGTACAAAAGAGTTAGCAGAGGCTTATGAAGCAGATCACGATGATTATAACTCAATCATGATTAAAGCTTTAGCAGATCGATTGGCAGAGGCCTTTGCAGAGTATTTGCATGAAAAAATTCGTAAAGAAGATTGGGGGTATGCTAACAATGAAACTTTAACAAATACCGAATTAATCAAAGAGGAGTATAAAGGGATTAGGCCTGCACCTGGTTATCCAGCGTGCCCTGATCATTTAGAGAAACTTACAATTTGGGAAATACTAAAGGTTAAAGAAAATATTGGTGTAGAACTTACTGAGGGCTTAGCAATGTGGCCAGCGGCTTCTGTATCAGGATACTATTTTGCAAATCCAGAAGCTAGGTATTTTGGATTAGGAAAAATAAAAGAAGATCAAGTTAAAGATTTTGCAAAGCGAAAAAATATTGATTTTGAGTATGCCAAAAAATGGCTGAATCCAAACTTGTCTGAGTAGAACAAAAGAAGTGTGTTGTTAAATTGTTGACGAATAAAAGTTATTCAAACGTATTTTGAAGAAGGCTGAATGAAGGGTAGGATTGATTGTATACAATTAAAACTTAAATGAAAAATAGACCATGAATAGAGAAGAGTTTGTATATCGATATAATGAAATATTTCAAGGAGTACCATGGTATGGGACTTCATTGTTGGAGTCACTAGATAAGGTGCCTTTAAATTTCTGGAATAAGAAACCATATGAAGGCGCACGATCTATAAGTGAATATGTAGGGCATTTAGTCAATTGGAGAAAGTTTGTTATTGAAAAATTAAAGAGTAATAAGAGTTTCAATATTGAGATGAATACAAAAGAGGATTGGGGGGATGAGGTAATTATTGAAAATAAAGAAGCTATAGATCGGTTTCTAGGTGAACTAAAAGATACACAATACCAAATTAGTGAAATGGTGTTATCTAAGAATGAAGAATGGTGTGGTCAAAATGTACCTGGTAAAACATATACAAATGCATACATGTTAGAAGGTATTTTGCAGCATGATATATATCATTTAGGGCAATTAAATTTGATAAATAGCCAGTTAAAAAGATTAAAATAGTGTTTTTTTGCATGAAGGTTAGTAATGACATCTTTTTTTATTTTTTTTTCTGAGTTTTCCTAAAGAATAGTAGATAAAAAAGATATAACGAATAGCCCGACCATAGTATAGTGAAGGCATGTCAAAAGACAAAAAAGGTAAATTTTGCTTAGGCAAAACGTATAGAAATACATAATTGATGAAAGTAACAGATCACATAAAAAATGCAAAAGGAAAAACATTATTTTCTTTTGAATTGATTCCGCCACAAAAAGGAAGAAGTATTCAGGAATTATATAATAATATCGATCCGTTAATGGAGTTTAAGCCTCCTTTTATAGATGTAACCACATCACGTGAAGAATATATCTATATAGATAGAGAAGGTTTACTAGATAAAAAATTAACTCGAATGCGTCCTGGTACTGTTGGGATTTGTGCATCAATTAAACATAAATATAATGTAGATACAATCCCTCATGTACTTTGTGGAGGTTTTACCAAGGAAGAAACAGAGTATTTGTTGGTAGATTGTCATTACTTAGGACTTGATAATGTCATGGCGTTAAGAGGCGATGCTAGAAAAGAAGAAAAATATTTTGTGCCAACAAAAGGAGGGCATAGTTATTCTAATGAGTTGGTAGCGCAAATTGCAGACATGAATAATGGTAAATTTTTGCATGAAGTGATCGAAAAAGGTAGTGAGTCAGACTTTTGTATCGGTGTGGCGGGTTACCCAGAAAAACACCTAGAGGCTCCATCTATGGATGCTGATATTAGAAGACTTAAGGACAAAGTAGATGCTGGAGCAGATTATGTAGTTACACAAATGTTTTTTGATAATAAAAAATACTTTGCCTTTGTTAAAAAGGCAAAAGAAGCCGGAATTGATGTGCCAATTATTCCAGGAATTAAACCAATAGCAGTAAAACGCCACTTGCAACTATTGCCTCAAGTATTTAGACTTGATATGCCTGATGAATTAGTGAGTGCGGTAGAAAAATGTAAAAATAATGCAGAGGTTAGAGAAGTAGGTGTTGAATTCGCGATTCAACAATCTAAGGAACTCATGGAATCTGGAGTGCCTGTGCTACATTATTACTCGATGGGTAAATCTGATAATATTAAAAAAATAGCTAAAGAAGTGTTCTAAAAACGATTAAAAAGTGTTTTTGAATATTATCTAATGCCATTTCAAAAGTATTCTTACTTTTGCCGGATGATAAAAAGGATTTCCTTAGTTTTTGTAATTTTTGCTGGTTTTTGGGGCTATGCTCAAGAGAAAGCTAAAGCAAACTATGCTATAGATGTTAATAATTATTATGGTACCATTCTAAAGCATAATCCTGATATCTCTCATTTGATAACTGGCCATCCATCGGGAATGATTCTTTCGTTTCAGCGTAAAACATACGGTAAAGAAACGTGGCAAAGATTATTTAATGCGCCCGACTATGGAATTTCTTTTCTTTATCAAAATATGGATAACCAATATTTAGGAGAGAATTATGGGCTTTTTGTACATTGTAATTTTTACTTTTTGAACAGGTACTTGATGTTGCGTATTGGTCAGGGGGCAACTTATAATACGACTCCTTATGACGAAGACAAAAACTTTAGAAATGTCGCTTACGGAACCCATCTGATGAGTGCAACCTATGCCTTGTTGAATTTTAAAAAAGAGAAGATTTTTAAAGGGCTAGGAGTGCAAGCAGGTTTGGGTGTAGTGCATTATTCAAACGGAAATTCTAAAGCTCCTAATAAGAGTACAAATACACTGTTTCTTAATGCTGGTGTTACTTATGAATTGGATCAAAGTACTCAAGAATATATAAAGAAACAAAAAGGAGAAGTAAAAGGGGGAGAACCTTTAACTTATGGGTTTTTATTTAGAAGTGGGGTTAACGAAAGTGATGTTGTTGGATCAGGGCGATTTCCTTTTTATACTTTAGGGGCATTTGCAGATAAAAGATTAAATAAGAAAAGTGCTCTTCAATTAGGAACAGAAGTGTTTTTTTCTAAAGCATTAAAGCGATACATCGATTTTAGAAAAGCTGGAGGGTTTAATGATGGGACTACAGGAGATGAAGACTCAAAGCGTGTTGGTGTATTTTTGGGGCATGAGTTAAGAGTAAGTAAAATATCGGTAATGACTCAAATAGGATATTATGTTTATTATCCGTATGAGTATGAGGGGCAAACTTATCTTAGAGCCGGAGTTGGGTATTATATCACGAAAAATATTACCGGAGCTATAACAGTGCGATCTCATGCAGCCAAGGCAGAAGTGATGGAGTTTTCTGTAGGTTATAGGTTTTGAGATGGATAGACTGTGAATAATGGCTAAAAGATTAAACTAGATAAAGGCTTTTAATAATATAAAAAGTGTGATACGATATATATTACTTATTGGAATTATTTTGTGCTGGGGTTGTGATTCTGAAAATGCACCCGATTGTTTTCAGCGAACAGGTAAGGTCATTCAAAAATCAGTTACTGTTTCTGATTTTAAAAAGATTTTAGTGAATCCAAATATAGAATTGATAGTACAACAAAAAGAAACTACTTCGGTTATAATAGAAACAGGGGATAATCTTGTTGATGAGGTTACTGCAGTTGTAAATGATGGGCGTCTGGTCCTTAGTAATACTAATGATTGTGCCTTTTTTAGGGATTTTAATCAAACAAGAGTATTTGTTACGGCTCCTGATATAAGTGAAATAAGAAGTGCAACACAATTCGATATTTCTTCAAAAGGGGTGTTGAGGTATGATAATCTAAGTGTTATTTCAGAAGATTTTATTGAAGAATCTGGAAATACCACCGGTACATTTCATTTAAAGATACAAGGAGAAAGCTTAAGCGTATTAGGTAATAATATTGCCACTTTCTTTATTGAAGGAGAAGTTACTTCTTTACAGGTGAATTTTGCTTCAGGAACTGGAAGATTTGAAGGCGCTAAGTTAGAAGCAAAAAATGTAAACGTTAGTCATAGAGGGGCTAATAAAGTTATAGTAAACCCTATCGAGTCTATAAAAGGAGAAATAAGAAGTACAGGAGATATTATTGCCGTAAATCGCCCAATGGTAATAGATGTTCAAGAATTCTTTACAGGTAGACTGATATTTGAATAAGGTCTACGCAAAAAAAATAGACTCATAAAATAAACCCAAAAAAGCCAATATACACGGGTCTTGTGTATATAATATTTATATTTATTGGTGAATTTATTGATTACCCCTTCGTAAACATGTGTCATGATGTAGCCTTAAGGATATGTTATGATAAAAAAACAAAAAGAGATAGTTGACTCTGTGCTGGATGGAGAAGAGAATTATCTAAAAAAAGAGCTTTACAATTTAATTAAGCAAGAAGATGCTATATTTGATTTTCTTCAAAGTGCAGCGATTGATGGTCTTTGGTTTTGGGATTTGAATCGCCCAGAAAATGAATGGATGAATGCAAAGTTCTGGACCACCTTGGGATATGATCCCAGTAAAATGCCACATAAATCTTCTGCTTGGCAAGATATTATCTTTAAAGAAGATTTAAAAAATGTCTATGAAAACTTTGCTAGGCATGTAGAGGATCCAACATATCCTTTTGATCAAGTAGTTAGGTATCATCATAAGTTAGGATATACTGTATGGATCCAGTGTAGAGGAATTGTTTGGCGTGATAATAAGGGAAAACCAAGTAAGATGCTTGGAGCGCATACAGATATAACAAAACTTAAAAAAGCCGAAGAAAGTTTGCGTAAACAAATTAACTCTTTTCAGCATATAATTGATGGTACCGATATGGGTACCTGGCAATGGAATATACAAACAGGAGAAGTGGTTTTTAATGAAAAATGGGCTAATATAATAGGATTCTCTTTGAAAGAGTTGTCCCCTATATCTATAGATACTTGGATGAAGTATGCACACCCAGATGATTTAAAAAGATCTAATGAATTATTACAAGATCATTTTGCAGGCAAAACCGAAGTGTATGAGTTTGAGGCCAGAATGAAACATAGATCAGGAGAATATATATGGGTATTGGATAAAGGAAAGGTAGTGAGTAGAGATGCGCAAGGTGATCCAGAATGGATGATTGGTTCGCATCAAGAAATTACTAAAAAGAAAAAAGACCATGAAAGAAATAAACTGTTTATAGAGCAAGCACCTAGTGCAATTGCTATGTTCGATATTGAGATGTGTTATTTAGCTGCTTCTCAAAAATGGTATGAAGTTTATGATATAAAAGATAATAATGTAATAGGCAAGTCATACTATGATGTGCGTAAGGGATTGGGACAAGAAATTGTAGCTATTCATCAAAGGTGTCTTAAAGGAGAGGTGATTAGAGATCATGAAAAAGAGGTTAAGAAAGAAAATAGACCCACAAAATGGCTTTTATGTGAGTATAGACCATGGTATTCTGACGAAAGCAAAATAGGTGGAATAATAATTCATACTGCAGATATTACTAAGATAAAAAGAGAAGAAGAATTGCAATCTCTTCTAGAGGTTACTAAGGATCAAAATAGGAGATTAAAGAATTTTGCTCATATAGTTTCGCATAACCTTAAATCACACTCGGGTAATTTTGAAATGTTGTTAGATTTATATATTCAAGAAAACCCCCATGTAGAGGAAAATGAGATAATTCAATTGTTTAGAAAAGCATCTCATAACCTGTCAGATACAATTTTGCACTTAAATGATGTAGTTCAAATAAATACAACCCTTGATGAAAACCTAAAACCTATCCAGTTAAAACAGATTATTGATAAAGTGACTCGAACAGTTTCTGCTTTTGCTATAGAGTCAGATGTTAAGATTAGTAATAATGTTAAAGATAATATTGAGGTATTGGCCATACCGGCGTATTTAGATAGTATTTTGCTTAACTTTATAACTAATGGTATTAAATATAGGTCTAACAAAAGAGAAAGTTTTATAGCCCTTTCGGCGGTAGAGAGTGATAAATATATAGAGTTAACTATAGAGGATAACGGTTTGGGAATAGATTTAGAAAAGCATAGATCTAAACTTTTTGGGATGTATAAAACATTTCATCCTAATATTAGTAATTCGAGAGGTATAGGGTTGTTTATAGCTAAAAATCAAATTGAAGCAATAGGAGGAGATGTTGATGTAGAAAGTAATATCGATTGTGGAACCATTTTTAAAATTTATTTTAGACATGAAAAAAATTAACCTTACTTGTATAATTGATGACGATCCTATTTTTGTTTTTGGAATTAGGAAGGTGATGGAATTGATAAATTTCTCTGATGGAATAATGGTATTTAAAAATGGACAAGATGCCTTAGATAATTTAAGGCCAATTATTTTGTCAAAAGAAAAATTACCAGATATTATTTTACTAGATCTTAATATGCCTGTTTTAGATGGCTGGCAATTTTTAGAGGAATTCATTAAAATACCTTGCGATAAAAAGATCATCATATATGTAGTGTCATCGTCTATTAACCAAGAAGATGTATTAAGAGCTAAGTCTTATAAAAGTGTTAGCGATTATATTGTGAAACCAGTAACTATAGATAGACTTAAAGAGGTTTTGTCTAATTTTGAAAAAGTTTCTTAGACAGAATTGTAAACTAAAAAAGTCAATATTTATTCAAATATTTTTCACGAAGAAGTGAGTTCGATAAATAAGCTCTCTAAACTTTTATTTTTTCTAGAGAGTTGAAGAATTTTTAATTGATTGTCATGAGCAAAATCAAATACAATAGGGCGCATATCTACTTTTGTATCGAATGTTATCTGATATGAGAAATCGAATATATTTTTTACCTTACTTACATTAGGTAATTTTAAAAGAAAAGCTTCTTCTACTCTATAATCAAATTCTACTTCGATAATTTGTTCAGTTTCATCTGCCATTTCATTAAGAATTTTGTCGGCAACAATTTCTCCTTTATTGATAATAATGACACGGTCACACATAGCTTCTACTTCTTGCATAATGTGGGTGGATAAAAAAACTGTTTTTTCTTTACCTATAGATTTTATTAATTCACGAATATCAATTAATTGATTAGGATCTAACCCTGTAGTAGGTTCATCAAGTATGAGGACTTTGGGGTCATGTAGTAAAGCGCATGCTAATCCAACACGTTGGCGATATCCTTTTGATAGTTGGTCAATTTTTTTATTAGCCTCAGGTGTTAACCCTGTTAGCTTTATCACTTCTTCTATCCTAGATTTTGAAACCTTATATATTTTAGCATTAAATAATAAGTACTCTCTAATATACATGTCGTCATAAAGAGGATTGTGCTCAGGAAGATAACCAATGCTTCTTTGAACTTTGGTAGCTTCAGATTGTGTATCAAAACTATTGACTAATGCATTCCCTTCAGATGGTTCTATATAGGTAGTTAAGATTTTCATCATTGTAGATTTTCCCGCCCCATTAGGGCCTAAAAAGCCAACAATTTCTCCTTGTTTTACCTCAAAAGAAATTGAATTAAGAGCCTTTTGATCATTATAGAACTTAGAAATGTTAGATACAGAGATAGACATAAATTATAAAAATACTGGACTAGTGATTATATTCAAAAGTACATAATTCAATATTTATTGTGTTAGAATCTTATAAAAATAATGATAACGCTATAGTAACATTTAATTAAAGCAGTTTTTTGTTATATGTTTTATTTTTATAAAAATATGTTTTACAGTATGTTACTAGCATTTAAGCAACTTTTTTATAAAACCTTTTATAGGTTGATATGTACGTGTCAACAGTTTCTTTTTTATTTAATCTCTCCGTTTTTAAAAAAAGGATTATTTAAGCACTGATTAGTGTGTTTTTTTCTGAATTTATAATGAATGAATAGTTTGAAGCATCTGAAATGGGGAGTGACATTGGCAGCCGCCCAAACCGAAGGTGCCTATGACAAAGAAGGTAAAGGAGTTTCTATTTGGGACACTTTTACTCAGAAAAAATACAATATAAAGGATCGTTCAAATGCACAAATAGCAACAGATTTTTACCACAAATTCAAAGAAGATATAGATATTGCAGTAGATTTAGGCTTAACGATATTTCGATTCTCTGTTTCATGGTCCAGAATTTTGCCTAATGGTACTGGTATTATAAATGAAAAAGGAATCGAATTTTATAATAAAGTAATCGATTATTGTTTAAAAGTGGGAGTAGAACCATGGATAACTACATATCATTGGGACTTACCTCAAAAATTACAAGATAAAGGAGGTTGGACGAATAGAGAAATTATTACTTGGTATGCTGACTATGTAGAGGTGTTGAGAGATAATTTTGGAGACCGAGTGCAAAATTGGATTTTAATTAACGAAGGAGTTGTTTGTATTGGAGGAGGGTACTTTCTTGGTGTACATGCTCCTGGTAAACGAGGAATTAAGAATTTTGTATCTAGTACTCACCATATTTTATTGGCACAAGCTAAAGGGTTTAAAGTTTTAAAACAAAATAAAGAATTGAAGGTGGGAACAGCAATAAGCTGTACGAAAATAGAACCCAATAGCGATGCATTTGCCGATTTGAAAGCTGCAAAAAGAATAGATGCTCTAATGAACCGATTATTTATAGAGCCTCATTTGGGGTTAGGTTATCCATATGATGATTTGCCCATTCTAAAACGAATTTCTAAGCACTATAAAGAAGGAGATCTAGAGGAGCTTAAGACTAATTTTGATTTTTGGGGTATTCAAACCTATGCAAGAGAAGTGGTAAAGGCTGCATGGTATATACCTTATCTTGGGGCGGTACAGGTTAAGCCTGAAAAAAGAAATAGCATTTCTTCAATTATGGGTTGGGAGACATACCCAGAAGGAGTCGGGTATTTTTTAGAAAGATTTTGTGAGTATGATCGAGAAAAGCCTTTGTGGCTTTCTGAGTGTGGAATGGCATTGTCTGAAGAAGAAGACGATCAAAAAAGAATCGAGTATTATGAAGAAGTAATTGCATTAATGAAAAAAACTTTGGATAAAGGGGTTAATCTAAAAGGAATTTTACTCTGGACTTTGGTTGATAATTTTGAATGGGCAGAAGGTTATATCCCTAAATTCGGAATTGTAAGTTTGGATAGAAAGACACTCAATCGAAAGTTGAAAAAATCTGCACATTGGTTAAAACAATATTTGCAAAAGCATGCCAATTAAAAACGATTTGTTTTAAACTATATAAAGTATTCTGAAGATTGTTTGATTTCTTTTAAAACAAATGTGCTGTTCAAGACACCTGTATTCTCAATTTTGGACAACTTAGTTTTGACAAATTCGTGATAAGCTTCAAGGCTTTTTGTGTGAATCTTTAAAATAAAATCGACTTGACCCGCCATGTGATAACATTCTTGAACTTCTTTTAGGTCTAAGATTTGTTTTTCAAATTTTTCAATAAAACCCTCGTCATGATGTCGTAAAGAGACTTGACAAATACTGGTTATAGATTGATCAATTAATTTTTTATCAAGAATTGCTACGTATTTCTTAATAAATCCTTGTTTCTCTAATCTTCTTATTCTTTCATAAATAGGAGAAGCGGTGAGATTGAGTGTTTTAGCTATTTCTTTTGTGGTTTTCTTTGCATCTTTTTGCAAAATCCTCAAAATCATAATATCTGTTTGATCAAGTTGTTCCATAGTCCATATAAATTACTTCAAAAAGTAATTGTGAATTGTGAATAAAGTAAAAATTTCTTCAAAAATAGCATAATACAATAAATATTACTCAATATTGGTATTTTTTTAAATTTAAAATCTATAGTTAGTATTTTTGTTGGTAAATATTACTTCTATTAAAATTGAAATCGATGAGAAAAAAAACTACAGTTTTAGTAATTGGAGCCAATGGTCAATTAGGTTCAGTTTTAACTAAATCCCTTCAAGAAAAATACGGTTGTGATAGGGTTATAGCATCTGATTTACAACCCAAAGAGGGGTTTGAAGGTGTTTTTGAGGTTATAGATGCTACCGATATGGATAGGATTCAAGAAGTAATTAATAAATATGATATAACGCAGATATATCACCTTGCGGCAATCCTTTCTGCTAAAGGTGAAACAATGCCTTTGATTACCTGGGATATAAATATGAAAACTTTGTTTAACGTACTCGAAGTTTCTAGAACGAATAATATTGAAAAAGTGTTTTTTCCAAGTTCTATTGCAGTTTTTGGAGAAGGAGCTCCTCTAGAGCATACACCAAATAATGCATATTTGGATCCTGCTACAGTATATGGGATAAGTAAAGCAGCAGGGGAAAACTGGGCGCAATATTATTTTTTAAAATATGGCCTCGATGTTAGGTCCATTAGATATCCCGGAGTAATTGGGTATCAATCAATACCAAGTGGAGGAACAACTGATTATGCTGTTGATATTTTTCATAAGGCAGTATTAAATGAAGAATTTGAGTGTTTTTTAGAGAAGGAAACTACTTTGCCTATGATTTTTATTGATGATGTAATCAGGGCAACGATAGAGATTATGGAGGCTCCATTAGAGGATATTTCCGTTAGAACATCATATAATTTGGCAGGCACAAGTTTTTCTCCTTTAGAATTGGTGCAAGAAATTCGTAAATTATATCCAGATTTTAAAGTGAAATACAATCCTGATTATAGGCAAGATATAGCTTCTAAGTGGCCAGATTCTATAGATGATTCCGTTGCTTTAAAAGATTGGGGTTGGAAACCCAAATTTGATATAGAGTTGATGACAACAACTATGATTCAAAAATTAAAAGAAAAATATAAAATAGATATAAAAAACTCTAAGGCTTTGATGCTGTAGTTTTTTAAACTCTGACTAGATAAGATATAAAATTAAAATAATATGTTCGAAAATATAAAAAGCGATATACAAAAAGAACTAGATGATATTGTTAAAGCGGGGCTTTACAAATCAGAAAGAATAATAACTACTCAACAAGGAGCCAATATTGATACCACTGAAAATAAGGATGTATTGAATTTTTGTGCGAATAATTATCTGGGACTTTCTTCTCATCCAGAAGTAATTGAAGCAGGGAAAAATGCGATTGATTCTCATGGATATGGATTATCATCGGTGCGTTTTATTTGTGGTACTCAAGATATTCATAAGGAGTTAGAGCAAAAGACAGCAGAATTTTTAGGAATGGAAGATTGCATTTTGTATGCAGCAGCTTTTGATGCTAATGGAGGTGTATTTGAACCTATTCTAGGCCCTGATGATGCTATTATTTCTGATGCACTTAATCATGCTTCGATTATTGATGGAGTTAGATTGTGCAAAGCAAAACGCTTTAGGTACGAGCACAATAATATGGCAGATCTAGAGAAACAACTTGAATCAGCACAAGGATCAAGAAGAATACTTATTGTTACAGATGGTTCTTTTTCTATGGATGGTACGATTGCTCAGTTGGATAAGATTTGTGATCTAGCAGATAAATATCATGCTATGGTTATGATTGATGAATGTCACTCAACTGGATTTTTAGGTAAAACCGGAAGAGGTACGCATGAGTATCGCAATGTAATGGGGCGTGTAGATATTATTACAGGAACATATGGTAAAGCATTAGGAGGAGCTTCAGGTGGTTTTACGGCAGCTAGAAAAGAAATAGTAGAAATGCTAAGGCAACGATCTAGACCGTATTTGTTCTCAAATACTGTGGCGCCATCTATTGTCGGAGCTTCAATTAAAGTGTTAGACTTATTAAGTTCATCTACTAGCCTAAGAGACACATTAGAAGAAAATACAAAGTTTTTTAGGTCCGAAATGACCGCTGCTGGATTTGATATTATTCCAGGGGAGCACCCTATAGTGCCAGTAATGTTGTATGATGCAAAATTGGCACAAGAATTTGCAGCTAAATTACTTGAAGAGGGGATTTATGTGATAGGATTTTTCTACCCTGTAGTGCCCAAAGAAAAAGCAAGAATTAGAGTGCAATTGTCGGCTGCGCATCAGCGAGAGCATCTTGAAAAAGCTGTTAAAGCATTTGTGAAAGTTGGTAAGGAACTGAATGTGATATAAATGTAAGTTCGTTTTTTTGTGAATATCAATATGATATTCTTAATAAAGTTGGAGTTTTGATTTGAATATCCTCTAAATAACTGAATATTTATGAGAATTTAATGATAATGCTTTAGTGTAATAGAAAAAAAACGAAAAATATTTTGAATGGTAATACTTTTATTTATTTTAGCCCCATAAATAAGTGAAACAACAATGAACAATTTATTTACTTTCAACCGATTTTATTTTTTCTTCTTTTATTTTAAAAGTAAGAACGGGATCGCTATGTAAATAAAATAGATAAATTTATAAAGTAGAATCTCGATGAAAATCGAGATTTTTTTTTGGAAAAAAATGAGCTTAGTGAGATGTCTAAGTTGCTGTAAAAGAAAAAAATAAACTCTTTTTCGTAAAATAATATGAACATGAATAATTACGTCTTGGATTCAAAAATGAGTACTAAAGAACAGGTTAAGCAAAAAGTAGCAATACAGGGAGTGAAAGGATCTTATCACCATGGTGTAGCTTTAGCATATTTTGGTGATGATGTCGAAATAGATGAATGTATGTCTTTTCAAGATTTAGTAAAAAGCCTTGAAGATAAAAAAAGTACAGATGCAGTAATGGCAATCGAAAATTCTATTGCAGGATCTATTATACCAAACTATGCCTATATAGACGAGCATGATCTTACTATTAGCGGAGAGTATTTTCAGCCAATACATCATTGTTTAATGGCGTTAGAAGGACAAGATATTTCAGATATAAAAGAAGTGTACTCACATCCAATGGCATTGTTACAATGTAAAGAGTTTTTTAGAGAAAATCCTCATATTAAGTTGGTTGAAGATGCGGATACAGCAGAGGTAGCAAAAAGAATAGCAGAGAAACAATTGAAAGGAATTGCGGCTGTTGGTAGTGAAACTGCTGCAGGTATTTATAAATTGGAAATTTTAGCAACAAGAATCCAAACCATAAAATCAAATAGTACTCGCTTTTTTGTTTTAAATACAAGAAAGAATTCAGGTATAAAAAAGGAAGAAATCAATAAAGCATCTTTAAAATTTTTAACTGATCATAAAAGAGGGAGTTTAGCTACCGTACTTAATGTGATGAGTGATTGTAACCTAAATTTAACAAAAATACAATCACTACCAGTTATAGATATGCCTTGGAAATATTCTTTTTTTGTAGATGTTACTTTTAAGCAGTACTCAGATTATGAAAAGGCAATATCCATTTTAAAAATAATGGCTCTCGAATTAAAAGTATTAGGAGAATATAAAAATCAAAACGGATGAACATTCAGACCGCAAAAAGACTAGAGACCGTAGAAGAGTATTACTTTTCTAAAAAACTAAGAGAAGTAAGAGAATTAGTGGCTTCTGGTAAACCAGTTCTCAATATGGCGATTGGTAGTCCCGATTTAGATCCACCCAAAGAAGTAGTAGAGGCTATACAAAATGCAGTAGTTGTAGATGGAGCTCATAAATATCAAAGTTATCAAGGCTTGCCAGAGTTAAGAGAAGCTATCTCAAATTTTTACAACAAAAAATATAAAGTTTCTTTGAGTCCTAAAAATGAGATCCTTCCATTAATGGGATCCAAAGAAGGAATAATGCATATTTCTTTGGCTTATTTAAATGAAGGAGATGAGGTGTTGGTTCCTAATCCTGGGTATCCTACTTATACTTCTGTAACAAAGCTTGTAGGAGCAACTCCTGTATTTTATGATTTGGTAGAAAGTAATGGATGGGAACCTGATTTTGATGGACTAGCAAAAAGAGATCTAAGTAAAGTTAAAATGATGTGGGTGAACTACCCTAATATGCCTACCGGAGCATCAGGAAGTATTGAACTTTTTGAAAGAATGGTTGGTTTTGCAAAAAAGCATAACATTTTATTAGTACATGATAATCCATATAGCTTCGTTTTAAATGAAAACCCTTTAAGTATTTTGTCTGTTGAAGGAGCTAAAGAAGTTACGCTTGAACTTAATTCTTTGAGTAAAACGTTTAATATGGCTGGATGGAGAGCAGGTATGGTTAGTGGTAGTGCAGATAAGATAGAAGCCATATTAAAAGTAAAGAGTAATATGGATAGTGGGATGTTTCAAGGGATTCAAAAAGGAGCTATTGCAGCGTTAAATGTTTCGGATTCTTGGTATGAAAAAATGAACACAATTTATAAAGAAAGGAGAGTATTAATTTGGGAGTTGGCCGAACTACTTGGTTGTAGTTATGATCCAACTTCAAAAGGAATGTTTGTGTGGGCTAAACTGCCAGAAGGTATTGATGCGGTGTCGTTTATAGATGAGATTTTATACAATAATGATGTTTTTATATCTCCAGGAAATATTTTTGGAAGTAATGGAGAGGGATATATAAGATTTTCGTTATGTGTTACAAAAGAGAATATTAAAGAAGCTATTGGGAGACTAGAAAAAACAAGTTTACAAATAGAAAATAATATAACTTCAAAAACTGAAGCTAGATGAATGTATTTGTAATAGGGTTAGGTTTAATAGGAGGGTCTTTTGCTATAGATATTAAAGCTGCTTATAATGAAGCGAATATCTACGGTATAGATTCTAGTCAAGAAAATCTAGACATGGCATTGTCACTTGGTTTTATAGATTATAAATCAGAGATGGGTCAACTTGAAAAAGCAGATGTAGTAATAGTGGCTATTCCCGTTGATGTCGCGGTAAAGGTGTTACCTGTTGTTTTAGACCAAATACATGATGGCTGCCTAGTTTTTGATGTAGGTTCTACAAAAGAAAAATTATGTAAAAGTGTTTCGGATCATGTTAAGAGAAGAAACTATTTGGCAGCACATCCAATTGCTGGTACAGAGTTTTCTGGCCCAAAAGCTGCGATAGCTAATCTGTATAGAGAGAAAACTAATATTATCTGTGAAGTAGAAAAAACAGCTTTTAAACTTCAAGAAAAGGGGATGGAAATCTTTTCGAGACTAGGAATGCGTATCCGATATATGGATCCGGCATCTCACGATAAGCATATAGCTTATGTGTCTCATTTATCTCATATTAGTTCTTTTATGTTGGGTAAAACTGTAATCCAAAAAGAAAAAAATGAAAGAGATATTTTTGATATGGCAGGAAGTGGGTTTGCATCTACGGTACGTTTGGCAAAAAGTTCACCTGCGATGTGGGCACCTATCTTTAGACAAAATAAAGAGAATGTTATAGAAACATTAGATGAGTATATTGCTAATCTTAAGCAATTTAGAGAATTAATGGAAAATGATGATTTCTCTTCAATATTTAAAGAAATGGAAGATACAAATCATATAAAATCTATTCTTAACGGAATAGTTTAAGACTAGAGTAATTAAACATATAATAATAGAAGAAAAAAGATAAATCAACATAAAGAATAACAACAGAAATGGAAAATAAGAAAGAACTTAGAAACTGGCTTACAGATTATAATTTAGATCACCCTTTGGTAATAGGAGGCCCATGTAGTGCCGAAACTGAAGAACAAGTAGTTAAAATAGCTCACGAGCTTAAAGATTCGGATGCAACTGTGCTTAGAGCTGGAATCTGGAAACCAAGAACAAGACCTGGTAATTTTGAAGGTGTTGGTGCATTAGGTTTAAAGTGGTTACAACGTGCAAAAGAAGAGACAGGAATGAAAATTGCTACCGAAGTGGCAAATCCACACCATGTTGAGCTTGCATTAGAACATGGAGTTGATATATTGTGGATCGGAGCGAGAAGTACAGTTTCTCCTTTTATAGTTCAAGATATTGCCGATGCATGTAAAGGTATTGATAACCCAGTTCTTATTAAAAACCCAATCAACCCAGATTTATCTTTGTGGTTGGGTGCTGTAGAACGTTTTTATACGGCAGATGTGAAAAACTTAGGAGTTATTCATAGAGGGTTTTCAACCTATGAAAAAACTAAGTATCGTAATATTCCAGAATGGCAAATTCCGATTGATTTACAAAATCGTTTCCCTGATTTACCATTAATTTTAGATCCTTCGCATATAGCAGGAAGAAGAGATTTGATATTTGACTTATCACAAACGGCTTTAGACTTAAACTTTGATGGTTTAATAGTAGAAGCTCATCATGATCCAGATAATGCATGGAGTGATGCTAAACAGCAGATTACGCCAGATACATTGATCCAGTATATGAAAGATTTAAGAATCAGAAAAGAGATAGGAGAAGATGAAGCTTATCAAAAAGCACTTAGTGAATTACGTGCTAAAATTGATATTGCAGATAATCAATTGTTAGAAGTGTTATCAAAAAGAATGAAAATTTCTGATGAAATAGGGCAAGTTAAAGCAAAACAAAATGTTGCTATTTTACAGTCTAAAAGATGGAATGAGATTTTAGGAAGAATGATTTTAGAAGGTCAGGATAATGGGTTAAGTGAAGAATTCATACTTCGTATCTATAAGGCTATACACCAAGAATCTATTAACCACCAGAAAAAAGTGGCTAGAGGATAAAAGTAACAGCCACCTATTTGAAATTTTTAATAGGTGGCTGTCTTTTTATAGGTTGTGTTGGGTTATTTTTTTCTTTTAAAAGTATAACGAGTAACATAAATACCATTACCATCACCTTTACCACCAAAACTTTCAACACCACTATTTACAAATGCAAGCTCCCAACCTTGAGATGACATATCATTAAGTTTTGAAGTTACAATAGCATCATTAGCCACAATGTTTTGAAAACGAATTCCACCAAGATTATAGAAGTTTAAAAGTTTAGTTTCGTCAAAACCTTTTACACGAATCTCGCTACGATCAGATTTATTTCTTTTGTCTTTTTCGCCTGTTCGAGTAGAAGTAAACTCTTTAAAATCTCTAGTTTCATTAGTCGTAAGCATTCTAGATCGACCTAAACCATTGGGTACAATTGATTCTATAACAGTTACGATTTGAAATTCATAAGCATCCTGAGCAAATGAAGAATTAAAACTTAATACACTAAGAGTTAGAAGTAATAAAAATTTTTTCATAATGATTTTGAATAAGGTAATAATTAATAATTAATTTTTAAAGTTGGTAATAAGACAATAGTTGTGCCAAAAAAACATTATAATTTTACGTTTTTTTCTAATTATAAAAAAATTAAGCTTACAAAAATATTAATAATTGCATCTTTGCATATATGACAGGTATTGTTTACAAATCTACGGGCAGTTGGTATACTGTAAAAACTGATAACGGAAAAACTTATGAATGCCGAATAAAAGGTAAGTTCAGAATAAAAGGTATTAAAAGTACTAATCCCGTTGCAGTAGGAGATCTTGTAGATATTAAGTTAGAAACCAATAATGATACAAAAACTGGAGTCATAGAGTATATCCATGAAAGACAAAATTATATCATTAGAAAGTCTGTCAATTTATCCAAACAAACGCACATTATTGCTTCAAACATTGATGTTGCTTTCTTATTAATAACTCTAAATAATCCAACAACGTTTACCACATTTATTGATCGTTTTTTGGTAACTGCAGAAGCTTATGGTATAAGAGCTGTGTTACTTTTTAATAAAATAGATACATATAATGAAGATGAATTGTTAGAGGTGAAATACCTTGCAGCGCTTTACAGAAAAATTGGATATGAATGTGTTGGTATTTCTGCAAAATCTGGAAAAAATGTAGATAAAGTTAAGGCTATGATGAAAGATAAAACTTCTATGTTTTCTGGTCATAGTGGGGTAGGAAAATCGACTTTGATTAATACAATTTCACCAGGATTACTTTTGAAAACGGCAGAAATAAGTGATCAACACCAACAAGGGCAGCATACAACGACATTTGCAGAAATGTTTGATATGGATTTTGGAGCTAAGATTATTGATACTCCAGGGATTAAAGGTTTTGGAGTTGTAGATATGGATAAAGAAGAATTAGGAGATTATTTCCCTGAGTTTTTTGAGCTAAAATCAGAATGTAAATTTAATAATTGTTTGCATATAAATGAGCCTAAATGCGCAATAAAGGCTGCTTTGGATAACGAGGGAATACCATGGTCTAGGTATAAGAGTTATTTGCAAATTCTTGAAGGTGAAGAGGAACATTACCGAAAAAACAACTATGACGAAGATCAAACGAGTTAGAAAATACTATTTTTTTTAATCCATTAAAAAAAATATCCAGAGTATTAAAAAATGAAACTCCTTCATTGTATACTTGCATCATTGTACAATACTATAAACATATTATATGGTCAAATTGGTTAATTGATTAATCAATGGACCGATCGCTTTTGTTGAAACATATTGCTTTTTGATAGAAAAAATAGCGACGAATGTGTAGAAAAATCAAAAATAGGAGTAACATTTTGCTTAGGCAAGACATATACCTTAAGTATAGTATAATCAATGATAAGGTTATGGTAAAGAAGAATATATAATAGTTTAATAGAAATGAGAGCAGTAATTCAAAGAGTTTCTGAGGCTTCAGTTAAGGTTGAAGAGCGGATTGTTTCAGAAATAAAGAAGGGTGTGTTAATCTTAATCGGTATTGAAGATAAAGATACAGAAGAAGATATACGATGGTTAACTGGAAAAATCGCACGCCTTAGAATATTCGAAGATGAGAATGGTGTTATGAATCGAAGTTTATTAGATGTTAAGGGGGATGCCATAGTAGTTAGTCAGTTTACGTTACATGCAAGTACAAAAAAAGGGAATAGACCTAGTTATCTTAGAGCAGCAAAACCAGATATAGCTATACCATTATATGAACAATTCGTATCGCAACTAGAAATAGATATAAATAAAAAAGTGGGTACCGGAATTTTTGGAGCAGATATGAAAGTTTCTTTGCTTAACGATGGTCCTGTTACAATATTAATTGATACAAAAAACAAAGAATAAATACCTCCCCTAGAAATGTTCCATATAAAAATCAAAATGCAACCAATTGTATTGGTTATAGTAATGTTATGTGTTTTTTATACAAAAGCACAAGATGACTCTAAATTACAAGCAATTGTTCTCGATTCGGTTTTAACCAAAAATGCAAATGCTATTGTTAGATCAGAAGAAGTTGTAATTGAAGTTAATTCTGTAAACTCTATGATTGTTAAAACAAAAAGGATAGTTACTGTACTTAATAAACTAGGAGTAGGTTATGCCGATTCATTTGAGAGTTATGATCCATCGAGGAAAATAATTCAAATAGAGGCAAGAATATATAACTCTTTTGGTAAAGAAATTAAGAAGTATAAAAAAAGCGATTTTAAGGATAGAAGTATGTATGATGGATCTTCTTTGGCCCGGGATGATAGAATGAAGTACTTTGATTATACGCCAGTTGGTTATCCATATACTTTGGCTTTTGAAAGTGAAGTAAAATGGGAAAATACTGCATTTATACCATATTGGAAACCGGTATTGGCATATTTTTTAAGTATAGAAAACTCATCATATAAAATATTAAACCCAAAGCAAATTGATCTCAGAAGTCAAGAAGTTAATTTTGATGGGTACCCTATTAAAGTTGATAAATCGGATCATGAGATTTCATATTCAATAGATAATATTCCTGTTAAATTACCAGAAAGTCATAGCCCAATTTTTAATAATATGGTCCCACGAGTTAGGGTGGCTTTAAATTACTTCAATCTTGAGGGAGTAGAAGGAACTGCTACTGATTGGAAATCTTTTGGGAAATGGGAGTATGATAATTTGATTTCAGGAAGAGATAAATTACCGAAGGAAACAGTTGAAGAAATTAACCTTCTTGTGTCTGGAGTCAAAACAAAAAGAGAAAAAACGAAACGTATTTATGAGTATGTTCAAAATAAGACAAGATATATAAGTGTACAGTTGGGGATAGGTGGGTATATGCCTATGACAGCTGAAGATGTAGATCGCTTAAAATATGGTGATTGTAAGGCATTAACAAATTATACCATGGCCTTATTGAAAACTCAAAAAATAGAATCATATTATACTTTGGTGTTTGCAAAGGAAAAAGAAAATATCGATCAAGAATTTGCTTCTTTACAAGGAAATCATGCAATACTTAATGTGCCAGATGAAGAAGAAGATATTTGGTTAGAGTGTACTAGTCAAACGGCACCATTTGATTTTATAGGAGACTTTACAGATGATAGAAATGTTTTAGTAATTAAGCCAGAAGGAGGAGAGATTAAACGAACAAAAAAATATCTACCTAAAGAGAATACATTGGTAACCAAGGCAGAGGTCTATATTAGATCAGATAAGTCAATGATGGCTAACGTTCATTCTGTATCCAAAGGATTGCAATATGATTGGCGATACCAAACAAAATTACAATCTATTAAAGATCAAAGGATACATTATAAAGAATATTGGGATTATATCACCAACTTAAATATTCAGTCCTTGGATTTGAACGATAATAAAGATGCTCCAAAGTATGAAGAAAAGTTAGTTGTAACTGCGGATAATTATTGTAGTAAAGCAGGAAGTCGATTGCTTGTAACACCTAATGTGTTTAATAGGGATACGAGTACTATACCTAAATATGAAGAAAGAAAGACTCCTTTGGTTATATCAAGAGGTTACGTAGATAAAGACGAATATATCATACATATTCCCAAAGAATATAGTGTTGATAAAATACCAGAGGAAAAAACGCTAGATACACAATTTGGTAAGTATTCATGGGGATTAGAAAGGATTAGTGAATCTCAGATAAAGTTTAAAAGAAGTTTAGAAATTAAAGATGGTGTATTTCCTAAAGAGGAGTACGAAAAATATCGACAATTTAAATCGAAGATTAAGAAAATTGATAAATCAAAAATAGTATTAAAACAAAAAATATAGACTTTTAATAGAATGAAAAAGTTACATAGAATAGTATTAGGGATATTAATATTGTGTTCTGTTACCAGTAAAGCACAGCAGTATAAGTTTGGTAAAGTATCAAAAGAAGAATTGCTTGAGAAATCATATAAACTAGATAGTTCTGCTAATGCAGCGGTATTATATGAAAATAAGAAAGTATTTTTTGAGTATAACGACGTTAAAGGATTTGAATTAGTAACAGAGGTATTTAAAAGAGTTAAGATTTATAACAAAGAAGGTTATGATTTTGCTACAGAGGAAATAGCATTATACAAAAGCCGAAATGTAGAAGAAGAAGTAGGTGGGTTAAAAGGAGTGACCTATAGTTTTATAAATAACAAGATTGTAGAGACTAAGTTAAAAAAAGATGGGATATTTAAAGAAGAAGTATCTGATAACTATAATCAAGTCAAGTTTACAATGCCGTCATTAACAGAAGGAGCAGTAATAGAGTATAAGTATAGAATAAGATCACCTTTTACAAGAAATATTGACAAAATCAATTTACAGTATACTATTCCAATAAAGAAAATAGAGGTAAAAGTAGAAACCCCAGAATATTATAACTTCAAAAAGCGAACAATAGGATATCTTCCAATAAAAGTAAATGAAACTTTTAAGACAGGAAAGATTAATTTTAATACAAAGTATAGATCTGGAGGAGGAGGTATTGCTACAGGGGGAACAAAAACAAGTTATGCATACTCCACGTTAGATTATAGAATTGGTATTAATATAGTTAGTAAGACCGATGTTCCTGCTTTTAAAGTAGAGCCTTATGCGGGTAATTCTAATAATTACTTGTCTTCAATTGTTTATGAATTACAGTATACTAAATTTCCTAGAAGTACTGTTAAGAATTATGCCACAACCTGGGAAGATGTGACAAAAAAAATATACGAAAACTCAAAATTTGGAGGAGAGCTAAAAAAAGTAAATTACTTTAAGGAAGAGATAGATCAGTTAGTCGATGGGGTTAATAATCCTACAGAAAGGGCAGCATTGATCTATAATTTTGTGAAAAGAAAAATGACATGGAATAGAAAAACGGGTGTGCTTACGAAGAAAGGCGTTAAAACAGCATATAAAGATGGATCAGGTAACGCAGCAGAGATTAATTTAATGTTAACCTCAATGCTTAAATATGCTAAGCTTAATGCAAATCCAATATTGGTGAGTACAAGGGATAAGTTAATTTCTTTATTTCCAACATTAGAAGGCTTCAATTATGTGATTACTCGTATAAAGTTTGCAAACGGAAATGTTTTATACTTAGATGGAACGGATAAGTATGGTCTTCCTAATATTCTTCCAAATAGAGTTATACAAGGAACGGCAAGAATTATATCAGAAAGTGGGAATTCAAGATACCTTAATTTAAGGCCAGGTAACACTTCTTCTAATCAATATATGATGTCTTATAATATTGATGAAGAAGGTGGGGTAAAAGGAAAAGTAAATATTCGACATATGGAATATTTAGCACATGGTTTTAGAGTAAATCATGGAGCAAAAAATAAAGAATCTCAAATCAAACGATTACAGAAGAAGTATGAAATTCCAGAACTTTTAAGTTATGAACTAAAAGGAGTGAAAGAATTTGGAAAAGGTGTAAATGAAAGGTTTGGTTTTGAATTAGAAGATCAAGTAGAGGCTATAGAAGATGAAATGTTTTTTACTCCATTATTGTTTCTTAAGGATAAAGAAAATGTTTTTAAATCAGATGAGCGTAAGTATCCTGTCGATTTTGCCTATGGATATTCGAATTCATATATGACAACAATAAACATTCCTGAAGGGTATGAAGTTGTTGAATTTCCAAAATCTGAAAAAATTAAAATGCCAGAGGGATTAGGAGAATTTTCTTTTATATCTTCGGCAGGAAATGGAACCGTACAAATACGAGTAACAGAAACAATTAATACTCCTTTAATTTCGGCAGAATACTATCCAATTTTAAAAGAGTTTTATAATAAGTTGGTTATAAAAGAAAATGAGCAAGTAGTGCTTAAAAAAATATAAGGATGAATATTCAAAATGCACAAAAAGCGGTTGATGACTGGATCAAAACCCATGGGGTAAGGTATTTTAACGAATTAACAAATATGGCACAACTTACTGAAGAGGTAGGAGAAGTTGCTAGAATTATCGCGCGGAGATATGGTGAACAGAGTGAAAAAGAAAGTGATAAAAATAAGGATTTAGGAGAGGAGCTAGCAGATGTATTATTTGTAGTTTTGTGTCTTGCAAATCAAACAGGAATTGATCTTCAGGAATCATTTGATAAAAAACTAGATATCAAAACCAAAAGAGATCATGATCGTCATCATACAAATGAAAAATTAAAATAATGTTTACTTCGATACTTTCTTCCAAAAAATATTGGTCTTCTGTATGCTTTATAGGTTTTGGTTTTGTGCTAATTTTTAGTGGTATAGAGTATTTTATGCAATATGGAGCTGGCAATTGGAGCTCGTTTGTAGAAGAACGAATTCATCATGGATTATGGATGCGATATATTGTATCTAGAATTGTTGGAGGGTTAATGTACGGGATGATAATGGGGTATTATTTTGAATTAAGAAAACGAAAATCAAATCGATAATATGAACTTGAATTTAGCATATATTTCGAATATAGAAAATAATAAATTACAGATAACTGGATCAAAAAGTGAAACGAATCGACTTCTGTTGCTTCAAGCTTTGTATCCCAATATTAGTATAGAAAATATATCAAATAGTGATGACTCAACTTTAATGCAAAAAGCACTAAAAAGTGATGATGTTACTGTAGATATACATCATGCTGGTACCGCAATGCGATTTTTAACAGCCTATTTTTCAGTAAAAGAGGGGCGAGAAACGATCTTAACTGGTAGTAAGAGAATGAAAGAACGACCAATTAAAATTTTGGTTGAAGCTTTACAACAAATAGGGAGTACAATAAGTTATGAAAATGAAGAAGGATACCCGCCAATACGTATACAAGGAAAAAAACCTAATAGTAATGCTGTTTCTCTTCAGGCAAATGTAAGTAGTCAGTATATATCTGCTTTAATGTTAATAGCTGCTTCGTTGCCAGGTGGATTAGAAATTTCATTACAAGGAAAAGTCACTTCAGTGCCATATATAAATATGACATTAAGTTTATTAAGTGATGTTGGTATACAAGGTACGTTTAATAATAACCGTATTGTAATACACCCTCAAAAAGAGGTGTCTTCAAAAGAATTAGTGGTCGAATCTGATTGGAGTTCTGCTTCTTATTTTTATAGCATTGTTGCATTATCAAAAAATGCGACTGTTACAATAGGAAGTTATAAAAAAGAGAGTTATCAAGGTGATGCGCAGTTGTCAGAAATATATAAGGCTCTTGGAGTAGAAACCTTTTTTGATGAAGTAGAAAACACGGTTACTTTAAAAAATAAACCTGATTTTTCTCCTAAATCTATTGATAGTTTAGATCTGTCTAATTCTCCAGATATTGCACAAACAATCGCAGTTACATGTTTAGGGCTTGGTATAGGTTGTTATCTTACAGGTTTACATACTTTAAAAATTAAAGAAACAGATAGACTTGAAGCCTTAAAGATCGAAATAGAAAAATTAGGTGGTAAAGTTCTTATAACTAATGATTCCTTAAGATTAGAACCAACAACAAGTATTAATAAGGATATAACTATAAGCACTTATCATGATCATCGTATGGCTATGGCCTTTGCGCCTTTGGCATTAAGAACATCATTGTCTATAGAAGATGCCGATGTAGTATCAAAATCGTATCCTGACTTTTGGACTGACTTGGAAAAATTGGGTTTTAAGACTTTGGTTACTCAATAGAACTTTTGACTTAAAATTTAAGTATAAAAATACGCTCTCGAATTCAAGAAATCCGAGAGCGTATTTTGTTTAAGATAGAAAAGAAAATAAATATATCTTAATTTACTTGACATCCGCTATCCCAAGATTGTATATTTGCACCTTTAAAAAACAAGCAAGAATGAAGTTATCACATTTCAATTTTAATCTTCCATCAGAATTATTAGCCGAATATCCAGCCGAAAATAGAGATGAATCTCGATTAATGGTTTTGAATAGGAAAGAGCAGACCATTGAGCATAAGGAGTTTAAAGATCTTATTGATTATTTTGAACCCAATGATGTGATGGTAGTTAATAATACTAAAGTTTTCCCTGCAAGATTGTACGGAAATAAAGAGAAGACTGGAGCTAGAATTGAAGTGTTTTTACTACGTGAATTAAATTCTGAAACTCGTCTTTGGGATGTGTTGGTAGATCCAGCTAGAAAGATACGTATCGGTAATAAATTATACTTTGGAGATGATGAAAGCTTGGTAGCAGAAGTAATCGATAATACGACTTCTCGAGGTCGTACATTACGTTTTTTATATGATGGTTCTTATGACGAGTTTAGACAAAAACTTAATGACTTAGGAGAAACTCCGTTACCAAAGTATATTAAAAGAGATGCAGAGCCAGAAGATGAAGAAAGATACCAAACTATCTATGCAAAGACAGAAGGAGCTGTTGCAGCACCTACTGCAGGATTGCATTTTTCTAAGCATTTAATGAAACGTCTTGAGATTAAAGGTGTGGATTTTGCCGAAATTACTTTGCATGTTGGTTTAGGAACTTTTAATCCTGTAGAAGTAGAGGATTTATCCAAACATAAAATGGATAGTGAAGAGGCATATATTGCGAAGCAAGCTGTCGAGACTATTAATAATGGTATAACAAATAAGAATAGGGTTTGTGCTGTTGGTACGACAGTAATGAGAGCATTAGAGAGTTCGGTGTCATCAGACAAAACGTTAAATGAATTTAGAGGGTGGACCAATAAATTTATATTCCCTCCATACGATTTTAGTATTGCAAATTGTATGATTACTAACTTCCATACACCAAAATCTACTTTGTTAATGATGGTTTCTGCTTTTGCAGGACATGACTTTATTAAAGAAGCTTATGAAGAAGCTGTAAAAGAAAAGTATAAGTTTTACTCTTATGGTGATGCAATGTTGATCATATAAGTTTTATAATATATTATTTTAAAAACCTGCTTGATTTTAAATTTAGCAGGTTTTTTTCGTTAATTATAGTATAAACTTGGATATGCAAGAGTGACTTTGAAGTAGATAAGTTGTAATTCTTGAGTTAATATAGTTTAAAAACAGGCTTATTTAAAAGCGGTATGACTTTTGTCTATCTATATATTAATAAAAGTTTAACAGTTAGACTGGTATTTTGAGCCAAAATTTTAGTGTTATGGTTAATATACTTTGTAATTATATAACAATAAGAGTGTTAAGTTATTTTTTTCAAAAAAAAATACTATTTTCGCCCCCTCAAAATATAGAGAAAAACTGTAAGAATAATAGAATTGTAATAAGGATACAAGGTAATGTTTGTATAGAAACATTTAATAAATGGTATATAAATATGCTTTTTATAGATTTGCATTGTTTTTTGTATTCTTGAAATGGAAAAAAGAACTTAATCTTAATAGTCAGAATGAAAGATTTAATTTATTATTTACTACTTATATGTCCTGTTTTTGCTTTTGCACAGACTCAAGTGGGAGATTTACGTTTTAATGATGTCGATGTTTTCGATGATGTTGAACTGATTCTTAATGGAGCTGGTGAAGTTGAGAAAATGTATGCAATGGCGTTATATTTGGACTTTGAAGTTGATGGAGTAGAAGATGGTATTAGGGTGGCAGAAAAAGATGTTACCATGGCGATTACCATTAAAATAATATCTTCTATGGAAGATAGTGAGTTTAAAGAGATGATAAGAAATGGTTTAGAAAGAGCAACAGATGGTAATAGTTATCTGTTAGAGAACCAAATTCGGGACTTTTTGCATCTGTTACCTAATGAGATCAAAAGATTTGATATTTTTAAAATACTGTATACCAAAGGAGGTAAGTTGTCTTTATATAAGAATAAAGAGTTGCTTGGTACTATAAATAGTAAAGAGTTTAAAAAAGCTTTGTATAAAATATGGCTTGGTGAAAACCCTATTGATAACGAGTTAAAGAAAAACTTATTAGCATCCTATGAGCCTAATCCAATTTTGGGGAGATGGAAAACATATGATAAAAAAACAGGTGTAGCCATTAATATTATTCAACTTTATATAATTAAGGATCGAGTATTTGGTTCGGTACAAAGAATGCTTCGAATTTCAGAAAGAGATGCTATTTGTTATGAATGTAAAGGAGAGGATAAAAACCAAAATGTAGAAGGACTTGTCATTCTTAAGGATTTAAGACAAAAGGGAGAAAGATATGTAAATGGTAAATTTACTGATATTAAGAACGGAAAAGTATCTGAGTGTCAAATATGGATAGATGAAGAAAACAAAGATGTTCTTAATGTAAAATATAAAGGTGGTGGAGGAGTTCATCAATGGAAACGTATTAAGAATTAATGATAGCATTCAAAATAGTAATGTTTTACAATATCAAAAAAACCTGATTTTATCAGGTTTTTTTGATATTGTATAAAGAATAGAAACAAAGAATCATGGTATATATATTATGTACCATTTTATCTTTATATTTTTGCATAATGCAAAGCGAAATGAGAATAAGAGTAAGATGGTGAAAAAAAAAGATATACGGGCGTTGACAAAAGAACAGTTGAGGCTTTTCTTTGAAGAAAATGGAGATAAATCCTTTCGAGGTAATCAAGTTTATGAATGGTTGTGGAGCAAAGGAGCCCATAAATTTGAAGACATGACTAATATCTCCAAAGTTACCAGACAAATGCTTGAAGAACATTTCGTCATAAATCATATCAAGGTAGATCAAATGCAGCGCAGTACAGATGGTACTATAAAAAATGCTGTAAGGTTACACGATGGATTAACGGTAGAATCTGTTTTAATACCTACACCGACCAGAACTACTGCCTGTGTATCCTCTCAAGTTGGTTGTAGTTTGGATTGTAAGTTCTGTGCTACTGCTCGCCTTAAAAGAATGAGAAACCTTAATCCTGATGAAATTTATGATCAGGTAATGGCAATAGATAGAGAAAGTAGACTATATCATAATCGTCCATTATCTAATATTGTATTTATGGGAATGGGAGAGCCTTTAATGAACTATAATAACGTTGTAAAGGCCATTGATAAGATTACATCTGATGAAGGGTTAGGGATGTCACCAAAAAGAATAACCGTTTCTACTTCGGGAGTGCCAAAGATGATCAAAAAAATGGCAGATGATCAAGTAAGATTCAAACTAGCGGTTTCTTTGCACTCTGCAATAGATGAAGTTCGAACTTCGATAATGCCATTTAATGAAACGTTCCCTTTACATGACCTCAAAGAAGCATTAGAATATTGGTACGAAAAAACCAATAGCAGGATTACTTATGAATATGTGGTGTGGAAAGGGATTAATGACAGAAAAGAAGATATTGACGCTTTGGTTAAGTTTTGTTTTTATGTGCCATGTAAAGTAAATCTGATAGAATACAATCCAATTGATGATGGAGAATTTCAACAAGCTCCAGATGCTGCAATCGAGAGTTATATTAATGCATTAGAATCAAAAGGAATAGTTGTAAATGTTAGGCGTAGTCGTGGTAAAGATATCGATGCAGCATGTGGTCAGTTAGCTAATAAGTCAAAATAATAGTAGATACTTATAAAAAGAAATTGATCGTGCAAAAAGTGTATTTTAATATTATGCGGATATATACTAAGAACTACTACAGAGAAAAAACTATTTAGAGTATATTCGCGTTAGATTACAAAACAGAATCAAGTACAGCATATTGAAAGTTGTTGAACAAATAAAACTACCGATTATTGATGAAATGGAACTTTTTGAACAAAAGTTTTCAGAGTCAATGACCTCAAAAGTAGCCTTGCTTAATAGGATTACGCACTATATTGTGAATAGAAAAGGAAAACAAATGAGACCTATGTTTGTTTTTCTGGTAGCAAAAATGGTGTCAAAAGGCGAAGTTAATGAGCGATCATATCGGGGAGCTTCGGTTATAGAGTTAATTCATACAGCTACTCTGGTTCATGATGATGTAGTAGATGACTCGAATCAAAGACGAGGTTTCTTTTCTATTAATGCTCTTTGGAAAAACAAAATTGCCGTACTAGTTGGAGATTATTTATTGTCAAAAGGATTATTGCTTTCTATAGACCATGGAGATTTTGATTTGCTTAAAATTATTTCGGTTGCTGTTCGTGAAATGAGCGAAGGCGAATTGTTGCAAATAGAAAAGGCCAGAAACCTTGATATAACAGAAGATATCTACTATGAAATTATTCGTCAGAAAACAGCAACGTTAATCGCTGCATGTTGTGGTTTAGGCGCATGTTCTGTAGCTCCAGAATCAGAAGATGTCGAGAAAATGAGAAAGTTTGGAGAGCTTATTGGAATGGCTTTTCAGATTAAAGATGATTTGTTTGATTATGGAGATACGGCTATAGGAAAACCTACAGGTATAGACATCAAAGAACAAAAAATGACCCTTCCGCTTATTTATACTTTAAATCATTGCTCTAAGGAAAAAAAGAAGTGGCTAATTAATTCGGTAAAAAATCATAATAAAGATAAAAAACGAGTTAAAGAAGTTATTGATTTTGTAAAGCTTAGTGGTGGATTAGAATATGCTATTACTATTATGCATCAATTTAAAGACGAAGCCCTTTCAATACTATCAAAATACCCTGATTCTGACTACAAATCTTCTCTAGAATTAATGGTCGATTATGTTATTGATCGAAAAAAATGATTTCAATTCGAAAAAATAACTATCTTTTTATAAAAGTTTAGTTGTTGTATTTCAGTTTTTTACATCTAGTATTTAGTCTTTAAATAAAAAATTTGATATGCAAGACAACCTTTTTGTTTTTATCCTCGTCTATATAAATAGAAAGCATAATTGTAATTGATTTTATATTGAAAGTTATTCAGTTTTATAAAAATGAAACCCAGCTCGTTAAAAGAGCGATTAAGCAGCACCGTGATGCGCAGCGTCAACTGTACAATCAATATGCTCCTAAAATGCTTAGTGTCTGTAGAAGATACATAAAGGACATACATTTTGCAGAAGAAGTAATGCTTAATGGATTTTTAAAAGTGTTTACGAACTTAGAAAAATTTAAATTCGAAGGAAGCTTTGAAGGGTGGGTAAGAAGGATAATGGTAAATGAGTCTATATCTTTTCTTAGAAAAGAAAAGCAAATCTTTTTTACAGAAGATATAGTAGGTTATCATGAAGAATCATGGAATAATATTAATACAGAATTAGAAGTAGAGCAAATACAAATATTATTAGATGCACTACCAGAAGGATACAGGACAGTATTTGTCTTATATGCAATAGAAGGTTATAAGCATAGCGAGATTGCAGAGATGTTACAAATTTCAGAAAGCACATCAAAATCTCAATTATTCAAAGCCAGAAAAATGCTTCAAAGAAAATTAAATGAATTAAATATGTTAAGTGATGGCGCCCTTAAAATTTGAAGACAAAATAAAAGAAAAATTAGATAAACGTGTAATACAACCTTCTAATTCATCATGGGAAAAATTAGCAACTCAATTAGATGAAGTACAGTCCCCAAAAAAGAAAAGCGAAATTAAAAAATGGTATAGTGTTGCAGCAATATTTATAGGAGTTTTAGCATTAACTTCTATAATGATTTATCAAAATATAGATAAAGTAGAACCAGAAGGAGTGTTAGTTGGTAATGATAATAAAGGTGTAGAGGTAAAAAATGAAAAACCAATGGGTGATCAAGAATTAGAAGAGAATAGAATAAAGAAAAGCACCCCAAAATTACAGGATAATATTGTCGCTACTACAGAAGAGACACTTATTCTCAAAAAAGTGAATAAGGTTAACAAAGAAGAAATCATATCTTCAAAAAGTGAAGAATTTAAATATCGAGAAAAGAAAGAGGATTTAATTCATTCTCAATCAACTGAAAAAATTGCAGAAAATACAATAAATACTACCTCAAAAGAGGAAATCCCTTCTATAAGTGATGCTGTAATAGATGAAAAAGTAGAGGGTGTTATAGCTCAAATTGAAGAATTTAAGAATAAAGATATACAAGTTTCAGAAGAAGAAATCAATCAATTATTGCTGAAAGCACAGCAAGAAATTATAACAGATAAAATTCTAAAATCGGATAAAGTCAGTGCATCTGCCCTATTAGAAGAAGTAGAGGGGGAGCTTGACGAAACTTTTAAACAACGTGTTTTTGAAGCGCTTAAAACAGGTTATCAAAAAGTTAAAACAGCTGTTGCCGAAAGAAAGAATTAAATCATTCATCAATCAATCACATGTATAACCTCCTTTCTTTTGCATCTTGTTATGCGGTTAATACCTTTAATTCATAGACAGGTTGTGATTCGGGGAGGAGGTTAATACACAAAAAAATCAAAAAAATGAAGACATTAGTTACACTAGCTGCATATGCGGCCATGATATTATTTACACAAATATTAAATGCCCAAGAGGAGCAGAATTCTAAAATTGAAGAATTAAGACAAGAAAAGGAGTATATAGTAATTACAGAAAAAGATGCTCTTAAAAAAGAAGTAGAAGCTATAAATGAAAGACTTGCTAGTAATGAAATAACAATTGAAGAAGCGCAAGAATTAAAAGAAGTGGTTGCAAAAAAACATGCTTTAAATATTGAAAATAGAGTGGCGATTATTGATAATAGAATTGCTTTATTAAAAAGAAATGGAACAGAGTTTATGGAGACAGAAGAAAAAGAAATCGATCTGTTTGCTGATGAATTTAATGAAGAAAAAAAGAAAGAAGTGAAGTATGATATTCGTACCACGTGGGATTTAGTGGTTGCGTTTGGTTTAAATAACGTTTTAATAGATGGTCAATCTTTAGACGACTCTGATTATAAAATTGGCGGTAGTAAATTTTTTGAAATCGGATACAGCTGGAGAACAAGAGTTTTTAAAAATTCTAATTTTCTGAGATTCAGATATGGTATTTCATATGTGACCAATGGGCTTAAGCCTACAAATAATAGATATTTTGTAAGAAATGAGAATCAAACAGAGTTAGAAGAGTTTCGACTTAAATTGGATAAATCAAAGTTTAGAATGGATAATTTAGTAATGCCTTTGCATTTCGAATTTGGACCGTCACGAGTTGAGAAAACAGAAAAAAGTATTAGATATTATACCGATAATAAGTTTAGAATAGGCTTAGGTGGATATGTAGGTGTGAATATTGGATCAAGACAAAAGTTAAAATATAAAGAAAATGGAGGGGATGTAAAAGATAAAATAAAAGGAAATTTGAATACAAGTGATTTGGTTTATGGTTGGAGTGGGTATTTTGGTTTTGGTGATATAACCATATATGCAAAGTATGATATTTCTCCAATTTTTAAGGATGCTGCCGTTGATCAAAACAATGTTTCACTTGGATTGCGTTGTGATTTCTAAAAGAAACATGGTGTGATGATTAGGTAATCATGTCTTTTTAAATTAGCCAAGCGTGTTTACTGAGTATTATTTGAGTTAGATATAAAAGGCTACTGATAATTTAATTTCAGCAGCCTTTTATACTCTATAATATAACTTCTTTAGCGTGCAATAATAAATTTTTTAGTAACCGAAATATTGTTTTCTGCCGTTTTTAAGAAATATACTCCTTCAGGTAAATGATGAAGATCTATAGTCATATTTCTTAAAGTGGTTTCGTCAATATGTTTAGTTTTTCCAATAGCTCTACCGGATAAGTCATATATGTTTACTGCGATATTAGATCCTTTTTTAATTTTATAATCAATGGTTAATATGTTTTTAGTAGGATTCGGAAACACTCTTAAGTTCGATAGAGGTTGAATTCCAGAATTGACATATTCTTTAGTTTCAGGCGCAGCAGATCTATTGATTCCAACGCAAAAGTCTTTACTTTCAGACGAGGCAAAAGCAGCACCAGAAGCTAATGTTCCAGAAGCATCTGTTAGGGTGTATGCTCCTTTGCCATAAAGACAACACATACCATCCCCATAAGAATCATAAACGGTTAATTTATAACAACCAGAATCTAAACAGATATCAATTTTTTTAGTACTCTTTCGAGCTTGGTTATAAGGGCCTCCTGACTCAACAATTACACCGTTAAAGTTTTTAATATCCCAGGTGGTTTCTTTAGGGTAATTGTCAAATAGCAAGGTTAGTTGTGCGTCTATACAAGGCTCAGTCGTCTCTTCAAATTTAATCCAGTTGATGTTGAAATCACCCCCTTTAAAATCTAAGCGAAAAATCTGATTTTTGTTGGTATCAGTAATAGTAAAATTATTTATGACAATGTCTTTCCAGATTTGATAACCATTTGTGTTAGGAACGACAGCGGTTCCTATTTCCTTTGTTCCTAATTTGGCATGGATAGATTTTACGCTTTCACTAGCACTGGCAACTCTAAATGTAACAGTATAGTTACCTTTTTTAACATCGGCTATAGTATATTCTACCCATTCCTCATCTCCTATCCAGCCAATATTAAGTCCGCCTCCAATGTCTTTGGTGGTTTCAAGATCTACTCCTTCATTGGTTCTGCCTTTTCCTCCATTATTGGTTACATCATTATCATTATAGGCAATATTTTGTCCTCCGTTATCATAATCTTCTATTTGGATGGTGCCCGGGATTGTATGTGTGGCATAAGCTGTTTGTTCTATGGTAGTTGTTTTATCGATTTTAAAATCTAAAAGGCCAGAGCCCCAGGAGCCAAAACGAATGGTATTGGTTGAAGAAATATAATCTACGTCCATTGCATTAAAAAAGCCTACACCTTCAGCAATAGAAAACCATTTTTCTTGGTCTACTATAAATACATAAGGCCCAATGTCTGTTCCTGCAAATACATATTTCCCGTTAGGGGTAACAATCATTCCTCCTGTTTGAGCATCATTTCCAGAAGGAAAGTCCCCAGTAACATCTGTCCAGGTATTTCCTCCATCTTTGGATAAAATAGCTCCAACGTTGTTAGAACTTGGTCCGCAAAATAAAACCCAATTATCATTGTTTGGGAGTGTTACACCACTACCAATATCACCACGTCCTCTTCCTCCTGGAGTTTTACTAAAAGGAGTATTTACTCTAGAACCAAAAGTTGTACCTCTGTCATTAGAAACATATACATCACCATCTTGTAACATGAAAATCTTGTTTGGGTTTTGCCATCCTTGTGCAATTGCAGCAACTTGATTTTTTCCTTTTGTTATAGTATGACCCGTGATAGAAGAGCCATTAACAGTAGCTCTGTTTAAGCTTTTGGAGAGTATCCATATTCTCTTATCTGGTTGATCATGGTCTATCACGGTTTGTGCCCATCCCATTTCTGAGTTTTTAGTAAAGTTTACTGATGGACTTGAATTAAAACTACGATTTATTTGACCAATAGATTGAAAAGAACCATTGCTTGTATACATTTTTACAGGAGCCCATACTTTTTCTCCTTGACGTTGCCATTTCCATGCATATTTACCGTCATAACTATCAATTGGTGGGCCATCTCCTCCTATACTTTGATAAAAATCAAGAGTTTCTCCTGTTGTTCCAGGGATAATGCTTCCGCTTCCTTGATCTTGTGTACTATAGTTGATATGATTTGGATTGTTTGCTCCAGTAAGTACATTTTTACGATAAATTAATGGGCAAACCGTATTCAGTACATTAATATTAATATAATGCGCGTTTGCATATCCAGAGTTATTAAATGCTGTGCCAATCGAAGGGAAATCTTTCCATTCTTTATAAGATACAAAGATACCTCCATCAGAACATCTAACAGAGAGTAAGTCACCACTACTATTATAGAAAAAATGAGAAGATTGAAAATCGGGGTGATAATTAAATCGAATACGATTATAATAATTCTGTGCAGACAGATTGGTTCCGTTTTGATAATGCCCCCATCCTGTATGATTCGATGAAGAGCTGTCGAGTCCATTTGTTGATAGTACAGGGTGCGCATATCCTGCAATTACAATATTAGCGTTTTCTGGGTTAACTGATAAAAATTTACCAGCGTCCATCTTTATACTTGTATCGCCGTAGTAGTTACCCTTAGGAAATTTTTCGATCCAAGTAGAACCTTGGTTCGAAGAGACCCAATACTTTTTGTTTTCGGTAACATATAGTTTTCTAGAATCTCCTCCGATACTAAAATGAGTATTTCCATGTCTTGATGTGTAGGAACCGTTTTTGGTAAACGAAGTTTTAGAATTGTTCAAAGTATAAAAAGAACCACCTCTTGCTAAGTAGACTTTGTTAGCGTTTGGCTGATTTTGGTATCTTGGAGTATATAAAAATGAACTTTGAGAATTTCCAAAATTTTGCACTAATGAGAAGTTTGCTCCAAAATCTTTAGAAACATAGATAGATCGGTTGTTTGTAACATAAATAGCATGGTTATCTTGTCGGTTAATTGCAGAACTGGTGTTTGCATTCGGAAGGCCATTAGACATTGTCCATGAGTTGCCATCATCATCAGAGTAGTATAATGGCCCATTTTCTATGTGAGCCAATAGCCTTGTATTGCTATTAATTTTAAAAGCAAATAAGTTTTGATAGCGATTGGGCCAATTGGCAGTAAGTAACTCAAAGTCATCTCCTCCATTTCCTGTTTTTGGATTATAAACAGTTCCTTTAAAAATGTATGATTTAGAATTGAATTCTCCTACATAATGATTATGAGTTACTCCATATATAATATCAGTTCCGTCTAGCATTTCGGCAAATTTAAAAGCACCCGGCATGTTTTTTGGGCCCTTTATAGCCCAAGTACCCTTTAAAGCACCATTTGCATAAGCGTTGTTAAATTTGGTCTTACCAAATGATTTGGATGTAGATGTAAGTTTTTTTAATATTTTTTGATGACGAGCAGCTTGTTCTGGGGTCCAGATTGCATCTTTATCAGGGTTGTGTTCCTTTTTTTCTCGTCTTTCTTTGGTTTGATCGATAGGGCGATTTGTAGTTTCGCGTGTTTCTTTTGTACATGACCAATGGGTATAGATAAGCAGGATCACAGCCATTGCAAGGAGTAACCTTTTCATAGTAAGTTGATTTGTTGTTAGTTAAATGAAAAACGGAAGGTTTAGATCATTATTGTTTTATTACATGTAAATACGATGTAAAATAACCCCTTACTTTAATTGTCATAGAACATGGTTGAGAAAGGTTTAAAATAAGAATTAGCGAGAGGCATTGTGTTTCTAAACACAATAGTACAGGTAACCAATAGAGTTGATGTGTAAAATACGTAAAACAGCTGATGTGATTACGTAAAGTGTTGTTTTGTAGTTGGTTTTGATGTGTTTTTCCTTTTCGTTATAAATAATATATAGTATATTTAGTATAGACACATAGTTGAAATTTTTTTCAAATTGAGGTAGCTGCTTTTTTACCCTATAAAAGCCATCCAGTTACTATACCCTGTCAATTTCATAAAGTTTGTTAATTACCCAAATTTCATCTATATGAAAACTATTGTGTTTTTTCTGTCGTTATTCATGATGATAAATTTAAAATTACATTCTCAGGTAAAAGAGGGGATGAGAGCTAGTTCTATTGACGTAGCAATTTATAAAAGAGATATTCCTGCTTTATCTCAAATGAAAAATATCATTTCGGCAAAAGGGATGCAGCACGTGGCTCCCCCTAAACGTAGAGGGTCGAATATAAGTGTAGAAGAAAAAGGATTACCTAAAAATGGAGATCCTTTACGCTACCAAAACAAAAGAGTTTCGAGTTCGGCATCAGGAACAACTATTGCATCTTTTGACGCCCATTCAGGAGCTGTATTAAATGATGCTACAGGTGCGATTGGGCCTAATCATTATGTGTATGCTTTTAATACTGGTTTAGGTATCTTGGATAGGAATGGTAAAACGATAATGCCCGAAATTTCGTTACGAACATTATTTCCAGGAGAGTCCTTAGGAGATCCAATAGTAGTCTATGATAATTTTGCCGATAGATTTGTTGTAATGGAGTTTAGTAATTCTCCAAATGGTTTTTTAATAGCTGTATGTAAAGGTTCTGATCCAGTAAATGATGGTTGGTCTACATATAGGTTTAATACAGGGTCTTTTCCAGATTATGAAAAACTGTCGATTTGGAATGATGGGTACTACATAACAGCAAACAAAGACAGAGATGATCCAACAGCAAATAATGTAGTTTTTGTAGTAGAAAGAGATAAAATGATTGCTGGGGATGAGGTAGTTCAAATGATAGGTTTCCCTTTGCCAGGGGTTAAAAATAATGGGTTTTATAGCCCTGGTGGTTTTAATGCAACAGGTAGGGCTCTTCCTCCTATGGGCGTACCTCATTCAATCATATATATGCAAGATGATAGTTGGTTGGGTGTTTCACAAGATCACTTAAAAATATGGACTACTCATATAGATTGGGAACGTCCTAGTAGTTCAACAATATCGCAGCCACAAGAATTAATGGTAACACCCTTTGATAGTGTTTTTGATAATGGTTCATTTCAAAACTTGGATGAACCGGGATCAGGAGCAAATATTGATGCATTACAAGCCACAATGATGTATATGACCAATTATAGGCGTTTTGAAACATATAATTCTGTGGTTTTAAATTTTGTGGTTGACCTGGATGGAACTGATAGTTTAGCAGGTATTCGTTGGTATGAATTAAGACAACAAAAAGATAATGATCTTTGGACTGTTTTTCAAGAAGGGACATATGAACAACCAGATGGGCTTAGCGCGTTTTGCGGAAGTATCGGGATGGATGCAAATGGTAATATTGGATTGGCATATACTGTTGTTGGATCAAACGTGTATACCTCTCTACGCTATACAGGTAGATTGGCAAGTGATCCTTTAGGGGTAATGACCGTTGAAGAGCAAATCTCGGCTAATGGAGATAGTAAAAATAATAGATCAGATGGCAGATATGGCGATTATGGGCAATTAACGATTGATCCTCTTGATGATACAACATTTTGGCATATTGGCGAATATATGAAAGGTCCAACCAATGTAAGAAAAAGCCATGTAGTAGCATTTAGAATTGGGCCCCGAATTATTGATACCGAAGCTCCTTCTTCTCCTACAAATTTATTTGTATCTAGTATAATGTCTAGAGGAGTTAGTTTGAAATGGGAGACTTCGGTAGATAATAATAATGTGGTTAATTATGATATATATCAAGATGGCAATCTGATTGCAAATTCGTTTGATACTACATTTACAGTTACTGGTTTGACCCCAGAAAAGATATATTCCTATTATGTAATAGCAAAAGATATATCTTCAAATCAATCTACTCCTAGTAATACAGTTCGTTTAACGACTAAAGAGAGTGATGTAAATTCAGATTGTATTTCTGGTGATTTGAAGCTTAGTTTAACCTTTGATGATTATCCAGAAGAAATATCTTGGATAATAAAAGATACTCAAGGGGTAACTGTAGCTTCAAAAAGTTATTCGCCCTCAGAGTTCGACGGTTCGACGGTTGTAGAAACTATAGATGACTTGGTTTTAGGAGAGTACATTTTTACGATTTTTGATTCTTCGGGAGATGGTATTTGTTGTGTGTATGGCAAGGGGACTTATAACTTATCCTATGATGGTGGAATAATCGTGTCTGGTGGTGAGTTCATGAAATCAGAAACAATAACATTTTGTAAGCAATCACAAGTTTATGAATTGACAGATATAAATAAAAAAGATAGACGATTTATACTATCTCCTAACCCTGTTAAAAATGATATTTTGAATATTGAAGTAGATGAAACACCTATAGAAGATCTAAAGATATTTTCTATGTATGGTCAATTGGTGGATAATATTGTTGATAATGAATATCTAGATGGTGTTGATATAAGTGGTTTGTCTTCAGGAACATATTTTGTGCGAATAACTGCAGATGAAACAATCATTACCAGAAGTTTCATAAAGGAATAAATTTAAGTGACGAATTTCGTAAAAAAGAATAAGTTAGATATTTTTAATTCCCCCCACCTCCCCAAGTAGGATTGATAATTTGGTGTTGCATTGTTTGATTAAGAGGCTGTTTTGACGGCCTCTTTTTTTTGTTAATAAAAGAACTGAATCAAGTATGAGAATTATAGTATTTTTGTTGGCGTTAATTACTGGTTAATTGGGTAAGTAATAAATTATAATAAGAAGGTATAAAAATGATTCATAAGACTACCATAGATGCTGTGTTTGAAACTGCTCGTCTTGAAGAGGTGATTGGTGATTTTGTTCAGTTAAAAAAGGCTGGTAGTAATTTTAAAGGGCTAAGTCCTTTTAGTGATGAAAAAAGTCCTTCTTTTATGGTGTCTCCCGTGAAACAGATCTGGAAAGACTTTTCTAGTGGGAAAGGAGGGAATGTAGTTGCTTTTTTGATGGAACATGAGCACTTTACATATCCAGAAGCCATTAAATATCTTGCCAAAAAGTACAATATTGAAGTAGAAGAAACCGAGCAAAGCGATGAGCAAAAACAACAATCTAATGAGAGGGAAAGTATGTATTTGGTTAGTGAATTTGCATCTACTTTTTTTCAAAACACTTTGCATAAAACAGAGCAAGGAAAAGCAATAGGACTTACTTATTTTAAAGAACGTGGGTTTACAGAAGAAACGATAAAGAAGTTTGGGTTAGGCTATTCTCCAGATGTTTGGGATGCATTTACTTCTGAAGCTCTAAAAAAAGGATATAAACAGAGTTATCTAGAAAAAACAGGTTTAACAATTGTTAAAGAAGAAAAGCAGTTTGATCGTTTTAAGGGTAGAGTAATGTTTCCTATCCAATCGATGTCTGGTAGAGTATTAGGTTTTGGTGGTAGAATATTAACCAACGAAAAAAAGGCTGCGAAGTATCTAAATTCTCCAGAAAGTGATATTTATCATAAGAGTAAGGTGCTTTATGGAATATATCATGCAAAACAAGCAATTGCAAAAGAGGATAATTGCTTTTTGGTAGAAGGGTATACAGATGTTATCCAATTTAATCAAACGGGAGTTAGCAATGTTGTTTCTTCTTCTGGAACAGCGCTTACAACAGATCAAATTCGTTTGATTAATAGGTTGACTAAAAATATTACTGTTCTTTTTGATGGGGACCCTGCAGGTGTTCGTGCCTCTTTAAGAGGTATAGATTTGATTCTCGAACAGGGGATGAATGTAAAAGTGTGTAGTTTTCCCGAAGGAGAAGACCCAGATAGTTTTGCAAGACAAAATACCCTAGAAGAACTTACTGCATATCTTGAAGAAAATGCTCAGGATTTCATAAGTTACAAGGCTTCTTTGCTGAAACAAGATTCAGAAAATGATCCTATCAAAAAAGCTGAATTAGTTCGTGATATGGTTGTGAGTATTTCAAAAATACCCGATGTCATTAAGCGAGAGATATACGTTAAAGAATGTTCTAGAATAATGGATGTTTCTGAAGACGTATTGTTTGATACTTTGGCACAACTTAGAAATGTAAATGATAAAGATCAGAGAAAACAACAAAAGAAAGAGCAAAAGTCATTAGAAGTTGTTAAAACTGAAACAAAAAAGGCTCCAAAAGTAAATAGACAATATATACTAGAGCATAATATTATAAAAGCTTTATTACTATATGGTGATAGAGAAGAGGAGTTTGAGGATCTTATTCTTAAAGAGAACGAAGAAGGAGAACTAATTTTAGAGCCTGAGGTTTATACGGCAAAAGTATTTGAGAAAGTATATTTAGACCTTCAAGAAGACGAAATACAATTCACTCAAGAAAGTTTTAAAGGTATATATGCTATTTTGATTGAAGAATTACAACAAAAAGAAGATTTTAAAGTAGATAGTTTTATAAACCATATTCCACCAGAAATAGCTTCAGAGATCACTGCTATTTTAATGAATGACGAACGATATGAGTTACATAGATGGGACGATATGGAAATTCATGTAAAACAAAAAAAAGACTCTGTTTCAGAGTTTGTTAATAGTATTATTTTAAACCTAAGAGGATTTTTAATTGACAAAAAGATTCATGAACTTTTGCAAGAAGTTACAGCTCAAAATTCTGAAGGTAATATGAGTGTTTTGGAAGATATTAGGGACTATCAAAAACTGAAAAAATTACTATTTAGAAAACTTAATCGAGTGATGTAAGCCGATCTTTTAACTGCTTAGCTAACATTTCAAGTTTTAGTAGAAATTAGGGACATCCTTTGTGACTTAAACTAAGTGTTTTATAACCTGCTTTTTTACACTAAAAACCTTTCTTATACGAGGGAAATTGTACTTAGATGTTTCAAAATATACTTTCTTTTTTAGGATTTGTAGTGATCATCTTTGTAATAAATCAAGAAAATAATTGATAAAAATCATATTTGTGTTTGATTAACTTTGACAACGTTTCGTGATTGGGGAAATACATTTGCCTGCAAATAAATTAAAACCTAAAACTCATGAAATCTTTTTTTTTCAAATTATCTTTAATAACAACAGCTATAATAGTTGTTGCTTCATGTAATAATGAAGAGTATGATACTGTCGTGTCTAGTAATAACATTGATTTAAATAATGAAGCAGTTCTTGCAGGTGGTAGTTCAAAATCTGCTGGTTGTCATTTTGAATATCAAGGTGAATTAGGGCCCGAAAATTGGGGAACTCTTTGTGGAGAAGAATGGATAGCGTGCAATGGACAAGCACAATCACCTATTGATATTGATACAAGTGTAATTGTGGGTAATGGTACAAGTGAACGTATGTATCTTAATTATGCCGCCACAACCACAAATGTTCTTAATAATGGGCATACCGTTCAATTTAATTATAACTCAGGTAGTACTGCCGTTTTGGGAGGAACTAGTTATGAATTGAAACAATTTCATTTTCACTCGGGGAGTGAACATACTGTTGATGGTCAACAATACCCTTTAGAAATGCATTTAGTGCATCAAAATCCAGATACAGGACTGTTAGCTGTCATAGGTCTGTTTTTTGAAGAAGGAGAAGAGAATGGATATCTTAGAGGACTTCTTTATAATATTCCAAAACACGAAGGTGAAACTTATTCTAGTAATAGAATATATTATGCAGAAAACTTTTTTCCGTATACAGGAGATCTTGGATTTTATAGATACAATGGTTCTTTAACCACTCCGGGTTGTAACGAAATCGTTACTTGGTTTGTAGCTAAGCAGGTTCTTCAGGCTTCTCAAGAACAGTTAGGCGAATTTAAAAATATTCTTCATGATAACTACCGACCAGTTCAACATTTAAACGGAAGGGAGATATCACTTAACTCGTTATAGACCTTTCTGTGATTTAGAATACTAATGGCATAAAAATAACTCACAATTGTTAACTGTAGGAAAAATTAAATATCTCCTACAGTTAACAGTTGTGAATTTAAGTCGTCTTAGCGATGTTCTTGCAAAGAGCCATTTAGAAATTTAACTAATATGTAATAACCTTGATTGATGTATTAAATCGGCAAGGTTATCTACTTTTAGTTTTTTGAGTAGTCTCGTCTTGTAAGTGCTAACTGTTTTTTCATTTATCGATAATGTGGATGCAATATCCTTATTACGTTTTCCTGAAGATAACAGATTAAGAACTTCAATTTCTCTAGAAGACAGTTTTTTATACTTTACGACCATGTTGCTTTCATTGGTGTTCCCATTCGCCAATTGTTGCGTTAGATTGTCATTCAAGTATATTCCTCCTCTAGAGACGCGCTCTATAGCCTTTTTTAGCGTTTTTGTCGATACGGTTTTTGATAAATAGGCAGATGCTCCAGCTTTAATAGCACTTAAGGCGTACATTTCTTCTGGATGAGAACTAAAGATAATTACTTTAATTTTCGAAAATTCCTTTTTGATAGTTCGCAATGCCATAATCCCATTGATCTGTGGTAGATCTAGTTCCATGATAAGCACATCTGGGATATTTACATTCAAAACATCATACATGTCATTTCCGTTACTTACTTTGCCTATAACTTCATATTCATCAGAATTACGGAATAGAGAAACAATTCCCTTTCTTGTAATTGGATGATGATCAGCGATTAATACGGTTGTCATTTCTTGTTTACGATTGTTATGTTAATTTTAGATTAAGAGCTTGACATTCTTATTCCCAGGGGTAGCTTTATAAATATTTGTACAAAATTAATAAGAACATGGACTTGTAAACTTTTTTTTATTCGTTTATCGATAAAATACCTATTAAAGCAGGTCAAAGGGTATTTTACAGACCGGAATCGGAGTCATTTTGTGTTGGTTTACGGTATTTAGGTGGGTGAAAATCCTAAAAACTTCTTGTTCTCTACCTTCAAAATCATCAATTTGACTTCCATTATCTTTCATTTTCATTGCCCATTCTAGTTCATCATAATTTGCACCTATTTGATCTTCATCACTTCTGCTATCTCCAAATAATCCATCAGTCGGTGCTGCAATCTGAATAGAATTTGGAACCTCAAGGATTTTGCCTATTGCATATACTTGACTCTTGGTTAAATCTGCTATTGGACTTAGATCAACGCCACCATCTCCATATTTAGTATAAAAGCCAACGCCAAAATCTTCTACTTTATTGCCTGTACCTGCAACCAAATATTTATGCAAGCCAGCAAAGTAATATAAAGTAGTCATGCGTAATCTCGCTCGAGTGTTGGCTAGAGAAAGATCGAGTGTTGGGCTAGACTCGGTTTCTGGAACTACAGATTTAAACTCTTCAAAAACGGGAGTAAGGTCAACTCTAGTATCGCTAACGTTAGGATACCGTTCTTTTAGCGATGCAATATGTTCTTGGGCACGATTTACTTGGCTTTGTGCTTGATGGATCGGCATTTCTACACATAAGGTTTGTAAGCCTGTTTTGGCACATAATGTTGAGGTTACTGCGCTATCTATTCCTCCGCTTACTCCAACAACAAAACCTTTTATGTTGGCTTTATTGGCATATTCTTTTAACCAATTTGAAATGTGATCAATTACTTTTTCTGTTTGCATATATTGTTTTTAGGACAATTAATTTGTCAGGTCTATACTAATGTACAAAAATTAAAAAATCAATAAAAGAACTCTTGATTGTTAGAAATATTATTTTCTCTCTTCTGATATTGCGTGATTCGTATTTTGATATAGTACCTTTGTATAGATAAAATTAATAAAAAAAGATGGCGTTCTATAGTAATAAAAGGTATTTAAATATATATAATAATTTACATATGAAACGATTTATACTTGTAATGTTTACAGGTGTGTTTTTGTTGTTGTTTTCTTGTTCTCGAGAAAGTCAAATCGAAAAAGAAATAGCAAAAATCCCTGTAGAAATCAAAATAGAACGATTTGATCAGTTATTTGCAAAAGTTACACCAGAAAATTTAGGAGATCTAAAAAAAGAATTCCCATTTTTATTTTCTGCAAAGTATGCCGATAGTACTTGGATTAAAAGATCAAAAGATACTATTCAATTAGAAGTAAATAAAGAGGTAGAAAAGGAGTTTTTAGATCTCACTAAAGAAAAGGATGAATTGTATTCGCTTTTACAGCATGTAAAATTTTATTTCCCCGAAATAAAAGATCCAAGGGTGATAACAATAACATCAGATGTAGATTATCATAATAAAATTGTATTGTCCAAAGGACTTTTGATTATTTCATTAGATACATATTTGGGTAAAGATCATCATTTTTATGAAGGAATACAGAAATATCTTCGCCAAAGCTTTCAACGAGAACATATTGCTCCTGACATAGCATCGATGTATGCTAAGAACATTGTAGGTCCTATAAGAGATAGGACATTTTTAGGAAACTTAGTTGCTTTTGGGAAAGAATTATACTTAGAGAATTTGTTTTTGCCAAAGCATGGAGATGCTTTAAAAATGGGATATACTGAAGAGCAATACGAGTGGGCTCAAGCAAATGAAGAGCAAATTTGGAGATATTTTATAGATAAGCAGTTATTGTATAGTACAAATAGCGAGTTAATGCCCAGATTTTTGTATCCGGCACCATTTTCTAAATTTTATTTGGAAGAGATTGATAAAGAAGCACCAGATAGAGTAGGGCAATTCATAGGTTGGAGAATTGTTTCTTCGTATATGAAAAATAACGATGTATCTTTGCAGCAAATGATATTGGCAGATGCCGAAACTATATTTAATAGATCAAAATATAAACCCAAAAGAGAATGACAAATAAACTTAAATCAGAGATTAAAATAGATGTAGAGTTAGACGAAAATCGTATTCCAGAAAAATTAAAATGGACTGCGAAAGATGGAGGGGTAGAAAATGAAGAAACCAAGGCAATGATGCTTTCTGTTTGGGATAGTAAAAGTAAAGAAAGTTTACGTATTGATCTGTGGACAAAGGACATGCCTGTAGATGAGATGAAAATATTTTTTCATCAAACTCTAGTTGCTATGAGTGATACTTTTAATAGAGCAACTCAGGACGAAAAAATGACAGCTACAATGAAAGATTTTTGTGATTATTTTGCAGAAAAGCTAGAGTTGAAACAAGAATAGTAGAATACGGATAATGGTGAGGTTTTAATTGTTTTTGAAATGTTTTTGTGTTTTTTCTGACGAACATAGGAAAATTAAATCGTGAAAAAGCAACTAATTTTTGTTTATAATGCAACCTCTGGTATTTGGGATAAGTACTTGGATACTATACATAAAATTGTGAGTCCGAAAACCTATCCCTGTGATTTGTGTAGTTTGACACATGGTAGTTTTGCTGAAAAAACTAGCTGGAAACATTTTAAGAAAAATTTTCCTTACGATTTAGTGTTTACTTATAAGGACAAGCTTGTAGGAATTGATCTTATAAACTTAGAAGAGATTGTTGACTTTCCTGTTGTTTTAATTCAAAAAGAAGAACAAACCAAAATATTGATCGATTCAGAAGAATTGGCTGTTTTAGGGAATACTAAAGAACTAATTCGGTTGATTCAAAAAAAGATAGAGGTCTTCTAAGATTTATTAAGTTGGGTGTTGATTTCGCTGATGTAGGCAAGGATTTCTTCTTTACCTAATCCAGATGAAGAGGATGTTATAAAGTAATTTGGCATTTCTTCCCAATACTTAAGCATCTCAGAAATATAGCTTTCAATTTGTACAGGTAGTTTGTTTTTAGAAAGTTTATCAGCTTTTGTGAAAATAATAGAAAATGGAATTTGATTTTCTCCAAGCCATTGCATGAATTCTAAATCTATTTTTTGAGGTTCGTGGCGGCAATCGACCAAAACAAAAGCACAAACCATTTGAGTACGTTTAGAAAAATATGCGGTAATAAATTTTTGAAAAACCTTTTTAGAAGATTTGGATACTCTAGCATATCCATATCCTGGTAGATCCACAAGAAACCATGATTTATTAATTATAAAGTGGTTAATTAATTGAGTTTTCCCAGGTCTTCCAGATGTTTTTGCAAGGCTTTTTCTGCCGGTAAGCATGTTTATCAAAGAAGATTTACCAACATTTGATCGCCCAATAAATGCATATTCAGGAATTTTATCTTTTGGACATTTAGCAACATCGCTATTACTTATTACAAATTCAGCGCTATTAATTTTCATAGTAGTATGGTTTGTAATTAAATGTTGCGTTTGATTAACCACTCATGAAAAAGCTGATTAAATTCTTCAGGGTGTTCCATCATGGCCGCATGACCGCATTTGTCAATCCAGTATAAATCAGAATCAGGTAATAAGCGATAAAAGTCATCTGCAACTTCTGGAGGAGTAACATTATCGTTTTTTCCCCAGATAATACAAGTGGGAGTTTGCATGTTTGGCAAGTCCTTTGCCATATTATGACGAATAGCACTTTTTGCAATCGCTAGAGTTCGAATTAATTTATGACGATCGTTAACCGTTGCATAAACTTCATCTACAATTTCTTTTGTCGCAATTTCAGGGTCATAAAACACATTTTCTGCTTTGGCTTTAATGTAGTCATAGTCTCCTCTTTTTGGGTAACTTTCTCCCATAGCGCTTTCGTACAAGCCAGAGCTACCTGTTATAACTAAAGCCTTTATTTTTTCAGGAAACATTTTTGTACATAATAGTCCAATATGCCCTCCTAAAGAATTGCCTAGAAGTATAACCTCTTTATCTCCATACCCCAAGTGATCTATAAAGCTTTTAAGAAACCGAGCATAAGTGCTCACTTTGGTTTTTATTAAAGGCAAGGTATAGATAGGAAGTTCTGGAATCAAGACTTTATATCCTTGTTTAGGGAAGTAAGAAGCAACACCTTCGAAATTGCTCAAACCTCCCATCAAGCCATGTAAAATGATGATCGGTGTACCTTCTCCTAAATCTAGATAACTAAATTTTCCGTCTTTTTTTAATTCGTGCTTCATTAATACTTCTTACAAGAATTAAACGCAAATATAGCATTTTCATATTTAGTTTTGAGTTTTTTTATCAATAGTAAAGAATGAATTTTATGTTTTTTTTTAGTATGGAATATTTCCTTCAAAAATTAAAAAAAATCAAGGCTATATAAGACTTTAGCTAGTGTTCTGATAAACAAAAGTTTAAGGTTTTTGTGGTGTGATCTTTGTTTTGAAATGGGATAACTTATTAACAATGTGGTAAAAAGTGGTAAAAAGTGGTAATATTTTCAATATATTTGAATAATTAAACGTTTAGGGAAACAAAAGTGGTACATCTGATCGGTACATATGAGTGTAAGGCAGACGCTAAGGGGCGTATGATGATGCCTGTGGCTTTTAAGAAGCAGCTCTCTCCGGTCTTGCAAGATGGTTTTGTGTTAAAAAGAGGAGTGTTTCAGTCGTGTTTAGAGTTATATCCAATGGCAGAATGGAATCTTTTGATGCAAAAAATGAACAAACTTAACCGCTTTAAGAAAAAGAATAATGATTTTATCAGAAAATTTACTGCCGGAGTTAAGGTTGTTGAAATTGATGCCGCAGGACGTCTTTTGATTCCAAAAGATCTCATTGGTTTTGCTGGGATTAAAAAAGAACTGGTGTTGTCGTCGGCTGTAAATATAATAGAGATTTGGGATAAAGATCAATACGAAAAGGCGATTGAAGATACAGCAGATGATTTTGCAGACTTGGCAGAAGAAGTTATGGGATTTGATGATGATATAAATCTGGGAGATTAGTTTGTTGTTTTATAACTAGCTTCCTTTTAAATGTAGAAAAGAATAAAATAGATGGAGTATCATAGTCCGGTATTACTTAAAGAAACAGTAGATGGGTTGGCCATCAATCCAAATGGAATTTATGTAGACGTTACATTTGGAGGTGGTGGCCATTCTAAAGAAATTTTGAGCCGGTTGGGGCCTAAAGGAAAACTGTTTGCTTTTGATCAGGATCAAGATGCTTTGAGGAATGAAATAGATGATGATCGATTTACTTTGATTAATGAGAATTTTAGATTCATTAAAAGGTTTCTTCGGTTTTATGGAGTTAAAAAAGTTGATGGTATTTTAGGAGATTTTGGAGTTTCTTCTCACCAATTTGATGTGGCAGACAGGGGGTTTTCTACTCGATTTGAAGCTGATTTAGATATGAGAATGAATCAAAACAAAGAGGTTTCTGCATATCACATAGTAAATGAATATGACGAATTAGATTTGAGAGCGCTGTTGCTAAACTATGGGGAGTTACGAAATGCACCAAAGTTGGCAAGGGCAATAGTAGGAGCCAGAGAAAAGGAGGAGATAAAAACAAGTGTGACTTTAAAAGAGGTCTTACAACCGTTTTTACCAAAACATAAAGAACATAAAATATTGGCTCAGATATATCAGGCGATACGTATCGAAGTAAATCAAGAAATAGAAGTTCTTAAAGAATTTCTTGTACAAACAGCAGAGCTTTTGGATGTAGGAGGCAGAATTAGCTTTATCTCATACCATTCTTTAGAGGATCGACTTGTAAAACGATTTATACGCAGTGGTATGTTTGAAGGAGAACCAGAGAAAGATTTGTACGGTAATATATCTGTGCCTTTTAAAAAAGTAGGAGGGCTAATTGTGCCTTCAGAAGATGAAATAAAGGTAAATAATAGAGCAAGAAGTGCTAAGCTTAGAATTGCAGAAAGACTAGAGCAGTAATTTATTTATTGTCCTTAATATATATAAGAAGTCGAAGTGTCGTATGAAGCAAACAATTTATGATATAATAAAAGGTAAGTTTCTAATAGCAGATGATGCTATGAAAAATTGGCGAATGCTTTTCTTTCTTTCCTTTTTGGCGATAATAATGATTGCGAGTTCACATAATGCAGAAAGTAAAGTGCATGAGATTGCAAGATTAAATAATGAAGTAAGAGAGCTAAGGACACAATTCGTAGATGGGAAAACAGAATTGATGAGGTTAAAAATGGAATCATCTATAATTAAAAAAATGGTTCAGAAAGGGTTGAAACGTCCTGCAAACCCTCCTAGAAAAATAATAGTAAAAAAGTAAGCTGTTTTGGCGATAAACGAAAGAAATATAGTAAACCGGTTGTATTTTATTGCGGCATGCATGTTTGTGTTTGCTATTGCAGTCTTGGTGAAGCTGGTTAATATTCAGTTTGTCGAAGGAGATGAGTATCGTAAAAAAGCTCAAGAGCGTGTTTTTAAAACGTTTGATATACCGGCTAATAGAGGTAATCTATATGATAGCAAAGGAAACCTTTTGGCAACATCGGTTCCTAAGTATGATATACGATTTGATGCACTTACCGTTACTGATAAAGATTTTAGAGAGCATGTTAAGCCTCTTTGTATGGCCTTGTCAAAAGAATTTAAAAAACCAGTTTCTTATTATGATAAGTTACTTAGAACCGCTAGAGCTAATAAGAATAGGTATTTGTTGATTTGTAGGAATTTAGGGTATTCTAGGTATATGCGAGTGAAAAAATTTCCACTCTTTAAGTTTGGTGCGAATCGAGGAGGATTAATTGTTGAACAAAGAACAGTTAGAGAACATCCTATAGGTAAAATAGCAGAACGTACTGTGGGGTATGAGAGAAGGGATGAACAAGGGTATTATACTCGAGTAGGTCTAGAAGGAGCTTATGGACCTTTCTTAAGAGGGAAAGATGGGAAACGTAGAAAACAAAAAATAGCTAAAAACCAATGGAAACCTATTGGTGATGCTAATGAAGTTGAACCCCAAGATGGTTATGATGTTGTGTCTACTATTGATGTTAATATTCAGGATATAACTCATCATGCATTGTTAAGGCAATTAGAGAAATTTGAAGCAGAACATGGTACTGTAGTGGTTATGGAAACTAAAACAGGAGAGATAAAGGCAATATCCAATTTAGGGCGAACCACTTCTGGTAAGTATTATGAGAAACTTAATTATGCTGTAGGAGAATCTCATGAACCTGGTTCTACATTTAAATTAATGACTATGGTAGCAGCTTTAGAAGATAAAGTTGTTGATTCTAGTTATGTGATTGATACAGAAAATGGCCGTGTAAAGTTTTATGATAGAGTAGTTAAAGATTCTAAATGGGGAGGTTACGGGAAAATATCTGTAGCTAAGGCATTTGAATTGTCATCAAATACTGCTTTTGCAAAAATGATCGATGAGCATTATAAAGATAATCCAAGAAAATTTGTTGATCGTTTAATAAATATGGGGCTAGGAGAGACTTTGGGAGTGTCGATTAAAGGAGAGGGTAAGCCTAAAATACCTTATCCAGGCGATGATGATTGGTATGGGACAACATTGCCATGGATGGCACATGGTTATGGTGTTGCACTTACTCCGCTACAGACATTGGCTTTTTACAATGCTATCGCTAATAATGGAGAAATGGTTAAACCAAGATTCATAAAAGAGGTTAAAACTTGGGATAAAACACGAGAGAAGTTTGATAAAGAAATTCTTAATCCAACAATTTGTTCAAAAGAAACTGCACTGGTAGTTCAAGAGATGATGAAAAATGTTGTGAAAAGAGGTACAGCAGATAATATACGTACAGATAATTTTGGTATTGCAGGAAAAACAGGTACATGTTGGGGTAATTATGGTAAAGATAAGCGAGAGTATATTTCATCTTTTGCAGGGTATTTTCCAACTGATAAACCGATTTACTCATGTATTGTGGTGATACATAAACCGAATAAGGAAAAAGGATATTATGGAAGTGAAGTGGCAGCGCCAGTTTTTAAAACAATTGCTACTAAAATTTATAATGATATACCGGTAGTGGATGAAGTGTCCTATGCAATGATAGAAAAAGATGCGCATGTAAAAGGATATGAGGCGTATTATGAAAATGCACAAAAATATAAAACTATAATGCCTAATGTGACCGGTATGCCGGCTATGGATGTGATTTCATTGCTCGAGAATATGGGGTTGAAGGTAGAAGTTGTTGGATCGGGAAAAGTGAATAAACAGTCAATAAAACCTGGAACCAAAGTAAAAACAAATCAAAAAGTAAGATTAGAATTATCGTGACACCTTTAAAAGATATTTTATACAAAGTAGCAATTAATGCTGTTGTTGGCACCACAGAAAAAGATGTCAATAAGATAGAATTTGACTCTAGAAAAGTAGAGTCTAAGGATATTTTTGTGGCAATACATGGGGTGGTTTCAGATGGTCATACTTTTATTGATAAAGCTATAAGTCAAGGTGCTATCGTAGTAATTTGCGAAAAAGTGCCTGATGCTATCAAAAATGGAGTTACCTATGTCGAAGTTGATGATTCTCAATCAGCATTAGCTATAATGGCATCTAATTATTATGGTTCTCCTTCTAGTAATTTAAAATTAGTAGGAATTACCGGGACTAATGGTAAAACAACCGTTGCTAGCTTGTTGTATCAATTATTTAAGAAAGCGGGTTTTAAAGTAGGCTTATTGTCCACAGTGAAAATCTTGGTAGATACAGATGAATATAAAGCAACACATACGACACCAGACTCATTGATGATTAATTATTATCTCAATGAAATGAATAGAATTGGCGTTGAGTATTGTTTTATGGAGGTTAGTTCTCACGGAATTCATCAAAAGAGGACAGAAGGTTTAGAGTTTACGGGAGGGGTTTTTACGAACCTTTCTCATGATCATTTGGATTACCATAATACATTCAAAGAATATAGAGATGTAAAGAAGAGATTTTTTGATGGTCTTTCGCCAAAAGCTTTTGCATTAGTAAACAAAGATGATAAAAATGGAGCTTTTATGCTTCAGAACACCAGAGCCAAGACATACGGATATGCTCTTAAGTCTTATGCAGATTATAGAGGGCAAATCTTAGAAAATAGCCTCGAAGGATTGCTGTTAAAGTTAAATGATCATGAAGTTTGGACTAAACTTATAGGAACCTTTAATGCCTATAATTTACTGGCGATTTTTGGAGTAGCAGAACTATTAGGGCTGGAGAATTTAGAGACATTACAACTGTTAAGTGATTTGCAAAGTGTAAGTGGTAGGTTTCAGTATTTAATTTCTAATCAAAAAATTACAGCAATTGTAGATTATGCACATACGCCTGATGCATTAAAAAATGTGTTAGAAACTATAAATGATATCAGAACTAAAAATGAAAATTTAATCACAGTAGTTGGATGTGGGGGAGATAGAGATAAAATGAAGCGTCCTGTTATGGGGAATATCGCAGCAAAACTAAGTAATAAGGTGATTTTTACAAGCGATAACCCAAGGACAGAGAATCCTGATCAGATAATAGCCGATATAGAAAAAGGGGTAGAGCCGCAAGATTATAAAAAAATAATATCGATAACAGATAGAAAGCAAGCGATTAAAGTTGCTTGCCAATTTGCAAATAGAGATGATATAATTTTAATAGCGGGTAAAGGGCATGAAACTTATCAAGAGATTCAGGGCCAGAGAACGGATTTCAATGATTTTGAAATCATAAAAAATGAATTAGAAAAACTTAACAAATAAACCCTTTGTATTTGTAAAAGGTAAAAAATAGATATGCTATACTATTTATTTGAATATTTAGAAAGCGAATACCAGTTTCCGGGAGCTTCGTTGTTTCAGTTCATAACATTTAGAGCTGCAATGGCGATTATCCTGTCGTTATTGATTTCTACAATTTACGGTAAGAGAATTATCAATTTTCTTAGAAAAAAACAGATGGGAGAAAGTATTCGTGAACTTGGTTTAGATGGGCAAGCTCAAAAAGCAGGGACACCTACTATGGGTGGTGTTATTATCATATTAGCCACTCTTGTACCAGTACTTTTATTGGCCAAATTGGATAATATTTATGTGATCCTTTTGATAGTTACTACACTGTGGATGGGGGTAATAGGTTTTACTGATGATTATTTAAAGATTAAGAGAAAAGATAAAGCTGGGTTAGCTGGAAAATTTAAAGTTATCGGGCAGGTAGTACTTGGTTTAATTGTAGGGTGTACAATGTATTTTCATAGTGATATTACAATTAAAGAAGAGAAAGTAAATTCAGATACAGAGCAGATTGCAATTACAGAAGGACAATCAGATTTTAAAGAGGCAATTAAATCTACCAAAACAACAATTCCATTTTTTAAAAATAATGAGTTTGATTATGCTAGTTTGATTGATTGGATTAATCCAGAATTGACAAAATATGCTTGGTTGATATTTATTCCGATTGTGATTTTTATAGTAACTGCTGTTTCTAATGGAGCGAATCTTACCGATGGGATAGATGGTTTAGCAGCTGGTACATCAGCAATAATTGTACTTACATTGGCTTTGTTTGCATGGGTATCAGGAAATATAATATTCTCGGATTATCTTAACGTAATGTATATTCCTAATTCGGGAGAGATGACTATTTATATAGCGGCATTTGCTGGAGCATTAGTAGGCTTTTTATGGTATAATACTTTTCCGGCTCAGGTTTTTATGGGGGATACCGGTAGTTTAACAATTGGAGGAATTATAGCGGTAATTGCTATAGCTATTCGTAAGGAGTTTTTGATACCAATTTTATGCGGAATATTCTTTATAGAAACAATGTCTGTTATGATGCAGGTAAGTTATTTTAAATATACAAGAAAGAAATATGGAGAAGGAAGAAGGATATTTTTAATGTCTCCTTTGCATCATCATTATCAGAAAAAAGGAATACACGAAAGTAAGATCGTTGCACGATTCTGGATTGTTGGGATTTTTCTAGCAATAATTGCTGTGATTACGCTTAAGGTAAGATAAGATGAAAAGATTGGTAGTGTTAGGAGGAGGAGAGAGTGGAGTAGGAACTGCAATCTTGGGTAAGAAAAAAGGGTATGATGTTTTTGTTTCTGATAAAGGAACAATAACGGATGATTATAAGGAAGTTCTTAAAAGTTTTGAAATTGTATGGGAGGAAAAACAACATACCGAAGCTAATATTTTGAATGCTGATATCATAATGAAAAGCCCTGGGATTCCTGATCGCGTTGCTTTGATAGAAAAGTTAAGAGATGAAAAGATTCCTGTGGTGTCAGAAATTGAATTTGCTTCAAAATATACTGCCGCAAAAATAGTAGGAATAACTGGTAGTAATGGTAAAACAACAACCACCATGTTAACGCATCATGTGTTGAAAAATGCAGGCTTAGAAGTTAGTATGGCTGGTAATATAGGGGATAGCTTTGCAAAGCAGGTTGCAGAAAATGATACGATGTTTTATGTGCTAGAGTTGAGCAGTTTTCAATTAGATGGAATACTTGATTTCGTGCCAAATATTGCTGTAATGACCAATATAACACCTGATCACCTAGATCGATATGATTATAAATTAGAAAATTATGTTGCTTCAAAGTTTAGGATAGTTATGAATCAGACAAAGGATGATTATTTTATTTACGATGCCGATGATGAGATCATTTCAGATTATATAAAAAAACACCCCGTACGATCTAAACTACTACCTTTTTCATTAACAAAAAAGATAGTTGATAATGGAGCTTATTTAGAAAAAGAAAATATAACAATAACAATAGATAATAACAAGATAATTATGCCAACAACAGATTTAGCACTTAAAGGAAATCATAATGTAAAGAATGCAATGGCTGCTGCCACGGTATCTCATTTATTAAAAATTAGAAAAAACACAATTAGAGAGTGTTTAGAAAACTTTCATGGAGTAGAACATAGGCTAGAAAGTGTTTTAAAAATCAATAACGTACAGTATATAAATGATTCTAAGGCAACAAATGTGAACGCAGCATATTATGCCTTAGATGCTATGAAATCGTCTACAGTTTGGATTGTGGGTGGTGTTGATAAAGGGAATGATTATACAGAGCTTTATCCTTTGGTAAACGAAAAAGTAAAAGCTATAATTTGTTTAGGGGTGGATAATACCAAAATTATCAATGCATTTGGTAATTGTGTAGATCATATTATAGAAACACAGTCTATGAAAGAAGCAGTGAAAATGGCTTACGAAATAGCAGAGAGAAATGAAAATGTATTGTTGTCACCAGCATGTGCTAGTTTTGATTTGTTTAAAAACTACGAAGAAAGAGGAAGGCAATTTAAAGAAGCTGTTAGAGAATTGTAGTTGTTGTAAAGAAAAACTATAAATAGCGCTAGTTGAGTGATAGGGAAAGGTAAGTGGATGTTGAATAGATATAGTATTAGATGACAAAAGTATTAACAAGTATAAAAGGAGATAAGATGGTATGGGCTGTGGCAGCTCTATTGGCTCTATTCTCGTTTCTTCCTGTATACAGTGCTAGTAGCAATCTGGCATATCTGTATGGGGATGGAGATACTTTTGGTTTTTTGGTAAAACATTTTGCTCATTTGGTTTTAGGTTTTTTGATTATGTATGGAGTGCATAAAATTCCATATCATTATTTTAAAGGGCTATCGATAGTAATGATACCTGTGATCATTGTATTGTTGTTGGTAACAATGGCACAAAATACTACTATCGGTGGTGCAAATGCAAGTAGGTGGATTCGTTTGCCTTTTGTAGGAGTGACTTTTCAAACATCAACTTTAGCAGCTGTTGTTTTGATGGCATATGTGGCAAGATATTTATCAAAAGTAAAAGATAAAGTAGTTTCTTTTAAAGAAACATTATTGCCTCTTTGGTTACCCGTGTTTTTGGTGTTAATGCTGATTTTACCTGCTAACTTTTCTACTACAGCGATTATATTTTCTATGGTAATTGTTTTGGTCTTTATTGGTGGATACCCCATAAAGTATATTGCCGCCATATTAGGATCAGGGCTATTGATTTTAACCTTTTTTGTCTTGTTTGCCAAGGCATTTCCTGGTGTTTTTCCTAATAGGGTAGATACATGGGTGAGTAGGATAGAGAATTTTAGTGATGATAAAGATACGCAAGAAGATTATCAAATAGAAAGAGCAAAAATAGCAATAGCTCGAGGAGGAGTTATAGGTACAGGTCCGGGTAAAAGTGTGCAAAGAAATTTCTTACCACAATCTTCATCGGATTTTATTTATGCTATAATTATAGAAGAGTGGGGATTTGTAGGAGGGATATTTCTAATGTTATTATATACAATGTTGTTGCTTCGATTGGTAATTGTGGCACATAAATGCTCTGATATTTTTGGTAAGTTATTGGTTGTTGGAGTTGGTCTTCCGATTGTTTTTCAAGCATTAATTAATATGGCGGTTGCAGTAGAGTTATTTCCTGTTACTGGGCAAACTTTACCATTGATAAGTAGTGGAGGAACATCTATATGGATGACATGTTTGGCTATAGGAATTGTATTGAGTGTTAGTAGTAAAAGAGAAGCGCAAAGAGAAGAAGAAGAAAGGCAGATAAAAGATATTAGAAAAGAAGTTACAGAAGAAAACCCATTAGAGGTTCTAAGCGAAGTGTTATAAATGAATAGAAAACCAAGAATAATATTATCCGGAGGAGGAACTGGTGGGCATATATACCCAGCAATTGCTATTGCCAATGAAATTGGTAAGAGATATCCGGGTGCTTCTATTTTGTTTGTGGGTGCTAAAGATAGAATGGAAATGCAAAAAGTGCCTCAAGAAGGATATAAAATTGAAGGACTATGGATTAGTGGGATTCAAAGAAAGTTAACGCTAAGCAATTTATTGTTTCCTGTAAAATTGATAAGTAGTCTATGGAAGTCACGAGGCATTATTCAAAATTTTAAACCAGATGTAGTTATTGGTACAGGCGGTTTTGCAAGTGGCCCATTATTGAGAATGGCTAATGCAAAAAATATTCCAACGGTAATTCAAGAACAAAATTCGTTTCCGGGAATAACAAATAAATGGTTAGCAAAGGGAGCAAATAAAATATGTGTTGCCTATGGTGACATGCAACGTTTTTTTCCTGAAGAAAAAATAATTAAAACAGGTAATCCTGTTCGTCAAGATATAGTTGATACAAGTGAGAAAAGAGTTCAAGCTATAGAAAAATATAATCTTAATTCTGGTAAAAAAACAATCCTAATCATTGGCGGAAGCCTAGGAGCAAGAAGGATTAACCAATTAATAAAAAAGGAATTAGAGTTTTTTGCAGACAAAGGAGTTCAATTAATTTGGCAATGTGGTCGATTGTATTTTTCAGAATATGAAGAGTATGATGGTAATGGAGTTCAGGTTCATCAGTTCTTGGATACCATGGATTTAGCATATGCAGCAGCAGATGTTATTATATCACGCGCTGGAGCAAGTTCTGTTTCAGAATTGTGTATTGTAGCTAAGCCAACATTGTTTATTCCGTCACCAAATGTTGCCGAAGATCATCAAACCAAAAATGCTAAGGCAGTTGTTGATCAAAAAGGAGCATTTATGTTAAAAGAAGACGAATTGGATGATGATTTTCAACATACAATTATGGAGTTGTTAGAATCAAAAGAAACACAAGAGCAACTTTCTGTACAAATGAAAAAGCTTGCATTACCTAATGCTACATCCGATATCGTAAACGAAATAGAGGAATTATTGTAATAATGACGAAACGTATAAAAGACATAAAGAATATATATTTTATTGGTATCGGAGGTATCGGTATGAGTGCTCTTGCTCGATACTTTAAGTTTCTGGGTAAGAATGTTGCTGGGTATGATAAAACACCTAGTCAAATTACGTCTGACTTAATAGAAATAGGAATCTCAATACACTTTACAGATAATGTAGCCGAAATTCCTAAAGATTTTTTGTCTTCTGAAGATACATTGGTAGTCTATACCCCGGCAATTCCTAATGATCATTCTGAGTTAATTTTTGTTCGTGAACAGGGATATGTATTAAAGAAGAGAGCCGAGATTTTGGGGGATATTAGTAAAGATGTATATACGCTAGCTGTTGCAGGTACTCATGGCAAGACAACAACAACAGCAATTCTAGCTCATTTACTTAAAGAATCAGGGGTGAAACTAACTGCTTTTTTAGGAGGAATAAGTGAAAACTATAATTCTAATCTTATACTCGAAGGAAATGAAGTGATGGTTGTTGAGGCAGATGAGTTTGATAGATCATTTTTACAGCTTTATCCAGATATTGCAGCCGTTACTTCAATGGATGCAGATCATTTAGATATTTATGAAAAAGCAAATGCTTTAGAGGAATCTTTTGTTGAATTTTCGTCAAAAACAAAAGACCATTTATTGGTTCGCAATGGATTGTCTCTAGAGGGAATAACGTTTGGTATAGAGGATAACTCTGATTATTGCGCACAACAAATAAGAATTGATAACGGAACTTATGTTTTTGATTTAAAAACACCACATGAGTATATTAAGGGCTTGCATTTAAACCTGCCAGGTAGACACAACTTGTTAAATGCTATTACGGCCTTTGCTATAGCGATGCTATATGGTTCCCCAACCAACTCTTTAGCAAAGGCCTTATTTTCTTTTAAAGGTGTTCAGAGACGATTTAGTTATCAAATAAAGACTAAAAACAGAATATATATAGATGATTATGCACATCATCCAACAGAGATTAATGCATTGCATCATGCGGTAAGAGAAATGCATCCCAATAAAAAAATAGTGGCTGTTTTTCAGCCTCATTTATATAGTAGGACAAGGGATTTTGGATCAGATTTTGCACTAAGTCTAAGTAATTTTGATGAGCTATTACTTTTAGATATTTATCCAGCAAGAGAATTGCCTATAGAAGGGATAAATTCAAGTTGGTTGTTAAATATGATTAATAGTGATTATAAAAAACTAATAAAAAAAGAAGATTTAATAAAAGAAATAAAAAGCAGTAATGCAGAGGTAGTATTAACTATCGGGGCTGGAGATATAGGAGAAGAAGTAAAGTATATTAAAGAAGCTTTATTGGTATGATTATAGGTGTGTCAATACATATAATCTGTAAAAAGTAGTATAAAATTAAGAATGAAAAAAAGGATTCTAGCATATTTAAAATTTGGAGGTTTACTCATGTTAATGGTGGGCTTGTTTGCATTTGCAGGTAAGCGAAATGAACGTCGAAAGATAAAAGAAGTGTATGTTGAATTTATCGAAGAACAGGATCCATATATTAATGAATCTATGGTTAATAAATTGTTAATACAAAATCATGGAAGAGCTACGAACGTAGGCAAAGAAATTTTAGTTTTGAATACTGTAGAGAAAGAACTCGATTCACACAAAATGATTGAGCACTCTGATGTGTATCTCACTGTAAGTGGAGAACTTAGGGCAAGAATCAAGCAACGCACCCCAATTGCTAGGGTTAATGCGGTTACTCCCTTTTATGTTGATGTTACCGGGAAAAGGATGCCACTTTCTAAAAGTTATTCGGCACATGTGCCTATAGTACATAATGTGTCTGAGAGGGAGGTCTCTTATGTGTTTCCATTATTGAAAAGAATTAGAGAGGATAAGTTTCTTAAAAAGCATGTTGTAGCTATCTATCGTAATACAAATAAAAATTATGAGTTAGAGTTACGTAATGACGAGTTTAAGTTAGTAATAGGAAAAATAGAGAACATTAATCATAAGATTAAAAATTTTAAAGCATTTTATCAAAAAGCACTGAAAGATAAAACGCTAGAAAAGTATAAAAAAGTCAGTTTGCAATATAGTAATCAAGTAGTGTGCACAATTAAATAATACCCGTATGGAAAGAGAAACAAATGAAATCGCGGTAGGATTGGACATAGGAACAACCAAAATTGTTGTTATGGCAGGAAAATTCAATGAATATGGGAAAATGGAAGTGTTGGGTATTGGTAAATCCAAAAGCCTAGGAGTGCACAGAGGAGTTGTAAATAACATCACTCAAACCATACAATCAATTCAGCAAGCTGTACAAGAAGCAGAAAGTGTTGCCGGAGTAAAGATTAATAATGTAACTGTAGGTATTGCTGGGCAACATATTAGAAGTTTGCAGCATAGCGATTATATAACGAGACCTAAGGCAGACGAAGTTATTGATGAAGATGATATAGAAAAATTATGTAATCAAGTGCATAAGTTGGTTATGCTTCCTGGTGAAGAGATTTTACATGTTTTACCTCAAGAATATAAAGTAGACGGTCAAGCAGAAATTAAAGAACCTGTAGGGATGTACGGAGGAAGATTAGAAGCTAATTTTCATGTTGTAGTTGGTCAGGTAACGTCTATTCGTAATATAGGGCGATGTGTAAAAAGCTCTGGTTTAGAATTGTCTGATGTTACTCTAGAGCCGTTGGCATCTGCAAATGCAGTGCTTAGTCAAGAAGAAAAAGAAGCTGGTGTTGCATTGATCGATATAGGAGGTGGAACAACTGATTTGGCCATTTTTAAAGATGGGATTATCAGACACACTGCTGTGATTCCTTTTGGAGGAAATGTAATTACAGAAGATATAAAAGAAGGATGCTCAATTATTGAAAAACAAGCAGAATTATTAAAAATTAAATTTGGATCTGCCTGGCCAGGAGAAAATAAAGATAATGAGATTGTTTCGATCCCTGGATTAAGAGGAAGAGAGCCTAAAGAAATAACATTAAAAAACTTGTCAAAAATTATTCATGCAAGAGTAGTAGAGATTATTGAGCAAGTATTTTTGGAAATTAAAAATTATGGACACGAATCTCCGAAGAAAAAATTGATAGCCGGTATTGTTTTAACAGGTGGAGGTTCGCAGCTTAAACATCTAAAACAATTAGTAGAATATATAACTGGGATGGATACTCGAATAGGGTATCCTAATGAGCATTTAGCAGGAAATAGTAATACTGAAACAACAAGCCCAATGTATGCCACAGCAGTTGGGTTGGTTATGGGTGGATTAGAACATGTTAAAAAACAAAAGAAAACAATTCAAGAAGAACCTGTTGTAAGTGCACAGACATTAGATAGTGATCATATTACCCTAGACAATGAAGAGCCCGCTGAAAAGGAGGTTGCAAAAGAAGAAGCAAAACCTAGGAAGAATATTTTAGAAAAATGGACAGAGAAATTCAAAGAATTTTTAGATAACGCAGAATGACATATGTACATGTTTAATGGCCCCAAAGCAATTGAAAAGTACACATCAAAAAGAAGCGCAATGTCTTCTTTCTTGAATAGAAAAATATATAAAAAGTAAAAGTAGGAAAACCAGAAAATTAGCAATTATGAGTAATAACCAGGAATTTGAAAATATTTCTTTTGATTTGCCCAAAAATCAATCTAATGTGATCAAGGTGATTGGAGTAGGTGGTGGAGGAAGCAACGCCATAAATCACATGTTTTTACAAGGGATTAAAGGGGTAGATTTTGTGATCTGTAATACAGATGCTCAGGCATTAGAAAATAGTTCTATTCCAAATAAGATACAGTTAGGAGTATCTTTAACAGAGGGATTAGGAGCAGGTGCAAATCCAGAAGTAGGAGAGCAGTCTGCCGTAGAAAGTTATGAAGAAATAAAAACCATGTTGGATACCAATACCAAGATGATTTTTATTACTGCGGGTATGGGTGGAGGAACCGGTACAGGTGCAGCTCCTGTCATTGCAAAAATGGCAAAAGAATTAGATATTCTAACTGTAGGTATTGTTACGATTCCTTTTCAGTTTGAAGGTCGTATGCGTAATGAACAAGCACAACTAGGAGTAGAGCGACTCAGGTCACATGTCGACTCTTTGATTGTGATTAATAATAATAAGCTACGAGAAGTTTATGGTAACTTAGGATTTAAAGCTGGTTTTTCTAAGGCCGATGAAGTTCTTGCTACGGCATCTAGAGGTATAGCCGAAGTTATTACACATCATTATACACAGAATATAGATTTACGTGATGCTAAGACAGTACTTAGCAATAGTGGTACAGCAATTATGGGGTCGGCTAATGCCTCAGGTAATAAGCGTGCCCATGATGCAATTGTTAAAGCACTGGACTCTCCATTGCTTAATGATAATAAGATTACGGGTGCCAAAAATGTATTGTTATTAATTGTTTCTGGTAAAGAAGAGATTACAATTGATGAAATAGGAGAAATCAATGATCATATCCAGCAAGAAGCAGGTCATGGCGCAAATATTATTATGGGTGTTGGTGAGGATGAGTCTCTAGAAGAAGCTATCTCTGTTACTGTGATTGCTACAGGATTTGATGTAGAGCAACAAGACGAAATAGTAAATACAGAAACCAAAAAGATAATCCACACACTTGAGGATGAGCAACGTGCAGCGGTGCAAAACTTATCTCCAAAATCTACAGGTACTCCGGTAACCTCTATACCAAAGATAGAAGAGCCTAAAGAAGATCCGATTATCAAGCATGAGTTGATTGAAGATGAAGAGATAGATAAGGATAACGAGTTAATTCCTACAACAGATTTTCTGAAAAATATAGATGTATCATGTGAGGTGGTTAATCCTTTTTCTACAGATAATGATTTTGTGATTATCAATGCACAAGATATTATTAAACAAATAGAGGTTAATGAAGAAAAAGAAGTTACTTCAGAAGAATCTGCTGTAGAAAAAGAAGATCAGTTTGCCTTTGCTTTTGATATGCCGGCAAGTAATACTAGTGAGGATATCAAAGAAGAACCTGTGGTAGCCAATGATCCTGTATCTACTGTTACCGAAACAGAGGATGAAGGTCCTATCATTTTTGATTTGAGCGATGATATTATGGATATGGAGGTGAACGACCCAATAGAGGTAGTTCCAGCTGCAGAGACAGTTACCGATGGAGAAGGCGTTAGAAGGTACAGTCTTGAAGAATATATGCAAGAAGAAGAAAGACTTACAAATGCACAGCCAGCAGATGTTGTTGATGAAGAAATTCTTATCGAAAAGAAAACATTACCAACAGCTCCAGAAACAGAAACTACAGAAGAGGTAGATCCTATTGATCAGCCTATATCAGAAACGTTAAAGGCAAGGGCAGCAGAACGTAGAGCTAAAATGAAAGAATTTAATTATAAATTCAGAAATAATGCCAATACTATTGATGATATAGAAAAAGAGCCGGCTTACAAACGTGCAGGAATAGATGTAGATGCTAAACCATCAGATTCTGGGTTGTCAAGAACTTCTTTGGGAACCGATAATAATGATGATATTCAATTACGAAAAAACAACTCTTTTTTGCATGATAATGTAGATTAAGAGAGGGAAGTGTAATTGCTAAATAAACCGATATTCTGGTTACAGAGTATCGGTTTATTTTTTTATCTTCGCAATCCTAAAAGATCAAAATCAAGTTATCATGAGTTTACAACAAAAAGTAATGACTTCTATGAAAGAAGCAATGAAGGCAAAAGATGCAAATGCTTTAACATCATTACGAGCAATCAAATCTGCTATATTGTTGGCTCAAACAGAAAGCGGAGCAAAAGAAGAGCTTACCGAAGATCAAGAACTAAAGTTACTGCAAAAGTTGGTGAAACAACGTAAAGATAGTGCGACTATTTTTGCAGATCAAGGTCGTTCTGACTTGGCTGAACCTGAATTAGAACAAGCCAAAGTTATAGAGCAATTTTTGCCAGAACAGTTAAGTGAAGAAGAGATTGAAAAAGTTGTGGTGGATATTATTGCTAAAACTGGCGCAGAAGGAATGAAAGATATGGGTAAAGTAATGGGAATGGCTAATGCTGCTCTTACAGGGAAAGCTGATGGCAAAACCATTTCGACAATAGTAAAAAGTAAATTATCTTAAATAAGAGATAAAAGGCCGTGTGGCGCAACTGAATAGCGCATCAGATTTCGGCTCTGAGGGTTGGGGGTTTGAATCCCTCCACGGTCACAAAAAGAGACAAATATTACATTTTTCTCTTTTTATTTCACTGAAATACAAATAGTTATGTTAAATTTGGTTCGATCTTTGTCTCATCAAGTTGTGTTTTTCAAAAACACCTAACTGATTGATTTTCAAAACTGAACCACTATGGACTTTAAGTCCATAGTGGTTCAGTCAATTCCTTGGGAATCCACATTTTTAATTAAAATAATTAGTATTTGCACAATTATTTTAAATGCTTAGATTAATAATCAGATGGAGTAAGAATGATTTTTTTATTTAAAATTGACTCAAGAAGACTTTTCTTTTCAGTGAAGTCCGCTTGGTCAAATTTTATCGATAAGTCAATAAACCTCTTTAGTTTTTCAATTCTACTTTGAAATTCAAATACTGGATTGAAGTTTTTTTTGATTTTTTTTTGTTTCTACCATAATAAATTTTGTTTATAAATTATTGTCCTACCTGCCCTTCGGATGCAGGATAACTTTTCGTTTTATTTTATTGGTGATTTCATTTTTTTTTGAGATTGATTTCTAAGCTTTTTAAAATGGTATATTGTTGTTATAGTAGCTACAATTGTAACCAAGATAACTATAGAAAATGTAGTAAAAAGAATGTTAGATAAAGAAACTTTAGTTTTCCAAAAAAAGTTCGATAAGTACCATTTGAGAGTTTTGTAAGGTAAAAATAGTAATTGCAATCAGTGATATTGTAGTTATAGTAAGTGTAATTATTTTTTTATTTTTTAGTTATTTGCTAATTTCATATAACAAAGAGTCTATGAAATTATTACTTATAGTAAAGGGTACTTTTTATATATTATAAGTAACAAAAAAACTAAAGATTATATTAACTCATTTGATCAGGATATTACCTCAAATACTACTAAAAAATAAGAAAAAGTGATTTTTTTGTAATATTCAGCCCTATTTTTTTTCGATTCGACTACTATTAAAAAGTGACAGAGAACTATTAAAACTAATTTATCCACTGCATCCACTTTAGGTAAGTGTTTTAATAATTCTGCAGAATTATTAAACGTTTTTTGTATTGTTTTATGGTTAAGACATAAAAATATTGAGGTTAATTTCGGGAACTGTTAATTAAAAAAAATATAAATTTATGTTAGTTGAAAATTACCCCGTAATTTAATTTCAATTGTATGCATAAGAACATTTCCGAATATTCTTTTTTGGAAGTTGAAAATAAGGGGGAATATCTAAAAAATGAACTTTACGAACTTGTAAAAAAAGATGAAGCAATTTTTGATTTTATTCAAGAATCAGCTTTAGATGGAATTTGGTTTTGGGATTTAGATAATCCTGAAAATGGATGGATGAGTCCAAAATTTTGGAATACTTTGGGGTATGATCCAAAAGAAATACCTCATAAATCTTCTGTTTGGCAAGATATTATAAATAAAGAAGATCTTACGGAGGCTCTTAATAATTTTAATAAACATTGTGAAAACCCTAAATACCCTTATGATCAAATTGTTAGATATAGACATAGATTAGGTCATACAGTTTGGATTCATTGCAGAGGAATAATTTTAAAAGATGAATTGGGAAAACCAATTAGAATGCTTGGTGCTCATACTGATGTTACCAAATTAAAAAAAACAGAATTAGATTTAAAAAAACGAATAGACCATTATCAACATATTATTGATGGAGTTCATATAGGTACTTGGGAGTGGAATGTACAGACGGGAGAGATTATTCTTAATGAAAAATGAGCAGAAATGCTGGGTTACTCGTTGTTAGAGTTAGATCCAATATCGGTTACGACTTGGACAAAGAGCTTGCATCCTGATGATTTAAAAAAAACCAAACAAATATTACAAGATCATTTTGAGGGTAAGATAGATGTTTATGAAACAGAAGCCCGTTTAAAACACAAAAATGGTGATTGGATATGGGTATTAGATCGAGGTAAAGTAGTTAGTTGGACATCCCAAGGCGAACCAGAATGGATGATAGGAGCGTATCAAGAAATTACAAAGCAAAAGAAAGATCAAGAAAAATATAGGCTTTTTATTGAACAAGCACCGAGTACAATTGCAATGTTCGACACTAACATGCGCTATATAGCTTACTCCAAAAAATGGATTACGGACTATAAGATAAAAAATGAAAATATTATTGGAAAATCACATTATGAAGTTTTTCCTGAAATAGGAGAACAATGGAAACAAGATCATAAGGATTGTTTGAATGGAAAAATTTTAAGATGTGAAGAAGACCGATTTGAGAGAGATGATGGATCAATTCAATGGTTATCTTGGGAACTGCATCCATGGTATAAAAGCGATAATAAAATTGGAGGAATTATTATGCTTACGGCTAATATTACCCGAACAAAAGAAGCTGAGATTAAACTAAAAGTTAGTGAGAGAACATTTAGAGGTAATTTTGAAAATGCGGCTATTGGTATGGCCATCCTTGATCTTGAAGGTAAATGGCGTAAAGTTAATAAGACGTTATGTAATATTGTTGGCTATACATCGGAAGAATTAATGAAACTTACCTTTCAAGATATCACACATCCAGATGATCTAGAAGCTGATTTAGATCTTGTGCAAGAATTACTAAGTGGTAAAAGATCCTTTTATCATATGGAGAAAAGGTACTTTCATAAAAGTGGAAAAACCAAATTCGTGATTTTATCAGCCTCCATAATTAGAGATGAAAATGAAATTCCACTATATTTCATCTCTCAGATTACTGATATTACACCAAGAATTAATGCTCGTAATAAATTAACAAAGACATTAGCTCAATTGCAAGCAATTTTTGATGCAAGTACCCAAGTTAGTATTATAGAAACAGATACTAATGGTGTTATTACGAAATTTAACAAAGGGGCAGAGAATTTACTAGGTTATAAAGGAGAAGAGGTTATTGGTAAAGAAACACCTAAAATTATTCATTATCAAGAAGAATTAATAAAATATGAAAAAGAATTATCGGTAAAACATGGAAAAGAAATTAATGGCTTTGATGTTTTTAAAGCTCCACTAAATCAAAAAAAATATATTACAAAAGAATGGACATATGTAAGAAAAGATAGATCCATTTTTCCTGTGCAATTAACAACAACAAAGGTGATATCAAACAAAAAAGTTACGGGGTACCTTGGTGTTGCTACAGATATAAGTGAAATTAAAAAAGTAGAAAAAGAAATAAAATCTTTATTACAAGTTGCTAATGATCAAAATGAGAGACTTAAGAATTTTGCGCACATAGTATCTCATAATTTAAAATCACATTCAGGAAATTTTAATATGTTACTAGATTTTTATGTTCAAGTAAACCCAGGTATCGAGAATGATGAAATCATTCAATTGTTTAGAATGGCATCTAGTAATTTAACAGAAACAATATCTCACCTTAATGAAGTGGTTTTGATGAACACTTCTGTAGATCAGAATATGATTCGATTAAACCTTAATCAATCAATAACCAAAGTGTTGAGTAGTATAATATTGAGTGCTCGAAAGGCAGATGTTAAAGTTATTAATAGAGTTGACGATAGTGTTAATGTTTTGGGAGTTTCCGCCTACATAGATAGTATTTTACTCAATTTTATTACAAATAGCATAAAATATAGATCTCTAGAAAGGGAAAGTTATGTCATCCTTAATACATACATAGATGGAGATTTTGTAGTATTAACTGTAGAAGATAATGGTTTAGGGATAGATTTAAATACACATCATGCAAAACTTTTTGGTATGTATAAAACTTTTCATGAAAATGAAGAAGCACGAGGAATAGGATTATTTATAACTAAAAATCAAGTTGAAGCTCTTGGAGGTAAAATTGACGTTGAAAGCGAGGTTAATCAAGGTACAACATTTAAAATATATTTGAAAAATGAAAAAAATTGATCTGGCCTGTATAATAGATGATGATCCCATTTTTATTTTTGGAATAAAAAAGGTAATGCAACTGGCTGACGCGTGTAGTAATTTTTTAATCTATCGTAATGGTAAAGAAGCTTTAGATGCATTGACCTCATTAATCTCTGCAAACGAAGAGCTGCCAGATATTATACTCTTGGATCTTAATATGCCCATTTTAGATGGTTGGCAATTTCTTGAGAGGTTTGTAAAAGTACCTGTCTCTAAAAAAATCTTAGTATATATTGTATCTTCTTCAGTAGATCCAAAAGATGTATTAAGAGCCAAGTCTTATGAAATAGTTAGTAACTATATTGTGAAACCAATAACTATGGATAAATTAATAGATGCATTAAGTGATATCGAAATTACTTGAGTGAATGTAGATAATCAATAAAGTTTATTATTACAGTTTAATTTATGGTAGCATAATGTATTCAATAGATATCTCAAATCGTATGAAAAAAACTTTCTTTTTATCAGTATTGATAACCGCAACAACATTCTCACAGCAAAATATAGATGATTTATTAGCTTCGGGGGTAAATGACGCTCAACGTTTTACTTCTGAATATCTTACACCTGCTTCAAATGGACTAATGCATAGTATGAACCAAGGGTGGTTTAATGATGCAAAGGCAAAAAAACTGTTTGGATTTGAATTATCCATTATTGCTAACGCATCATTTGTTAAGGATGATAAAAAATCATTTATACTCGATCCTGCTAATTATGAAAATTTACGTTTTAGGGATAACCCCAATCATTCTCGTAATGTAGCAACTGCATTTGGAGATATTCAAGATGTTTTTGTTGTTGTTGAAGGAGAAAGTCCTATTCCTTTAATTCCTGCGCAAGATGCAGAATTTGAACTACCTTCGGGATTAGGAGAGTCAAATATTAATTTTGTTCCATCGGCCTTTTTACAGATAAGCTTTAGTTTTCTAAAGGGTACAGAAGTAAAAGCAAGGTATTTTCCAAAACTAAAAACTAATGATACAAAAATAGGTTTTTATGGATTAGGATTACAACATGAATTTACAAGTTGGCTTCCTACAGATAATCTATTTCCTATAGCAGTATCGGGTTTGATAGCGTATACACATTTAGATGGTAATTATGATTTCACCGATACTAATATTGTCGATGGAGAGAATCAACGCTTCGAAAACAGCACTAATACTCTTTTGTATCAAGTAATCGGCTCTACCAAACTTCCGGTTTTTAATGTTTATGGTGGTTTAGGGTATTTATCAGGAAAATCTACTACAGATCTTAAAGGTACATATAGAGTACGATCGGGGATAGTTTCTTCAGAAACTATTGTTGATCCTTTTTCGATTGAGAGCAAGGCTTCAGGAGTACGAGGGACACTTGGAGTTAAACTTACTTTATCATTTTTTAGAATGAATGTTGATTATACACTGGCCGAATACAATGGGGTATCTTTTGGTCTACATTTTGGTTTTTAGAAGTTTAATTATTTGGAAATATACGATTAATTCCAATTGATAATATTTTGCCAAAAGGAGGTTAACAATTTTTATACAAAACGTTTTGTATTGTTCATTTAATTAAGACGTTTTTTGTGTTTTTTTTAAAGCTAAAAATTGAGCTTTACTAATCTTAATAATTACAATTTTTGTTTTCTTTTTTAAATTATCATTACTTTTATAGTGATGAAATATTTGTCTGTGGTAAATAAAAATAATTTTATTAAAAAGATGTACGAATGAATAGTAAAACAAATCTTCCCAAAAAAATAACGGTTAATTTTGAAAACATCAATGATGAACTTTTAAAAGAAATTGCAAAAGCTTATCCTGAAGGGTTTATAAATAGTGACGTAATCAGTTTTTCTGATGTAGACTCTAAAATGGAAGACCGTATCAAAATTGTTTTGGAAAATTCAGTTTATTTAATAAAAAAATCATCGCTAGAGAATATCGAATCCTCAGACTATGAAAACGAATACCTTGAATCTAATAATAAAGAAAAAGGTACAAGTTGTGATGCAGAATATTGTGAAGAAGATTAAAATATATGGCTTGCAAAAAATTAAAAAACTTATACTATTTATTGATGTTAAACTCAGATTGAGTAATCATACTAATAGTTATTAAGATGTTTTTCCTATTAATTTTTCTTTTTCCAATTAATTAGTTTTTCTGACAAAGCGATCCAAAAAGGACTAATTATTAAAGTTAAAGAAATCAGACTAATAGTGAAGTTATAAGAGAAGTCTTCTATAATACCTAAACCTAATGCGGTGGAGCTAATCAAAAAGCTTAACTCTCCTATTTGAGCCAGAAGAGCCCCTCCTAAAAATGCTTCTTTCCAGGTATTTGAAAAAACCTTTAATATTATAGTATTCAATAAATGATTGGTTATATAAACTACAAAAATAACCGAGAATATGGTCCAAAGATTACCGTACACAAAACCAAGATCTATTTGTAATCCAACACTAATAAAAAATAAAGATACAAACAAAACTCTAAAAGAATGTAATGTGTCATGTATCCAATCTGTTGCCTTTGCTGCATTAATAATCATTCCTCCAACGAAAGCTCCCAAAGCAGGAGAAATTCCAAAAAAAGATGTCACCAAAGCACCACCAAAACATAGAAAAATAGCCATAAAAACTTGTAATTCATGATCTCGGTATATTTTTTTGGAATATGGTAATACGATTACTTTCTTAATATAGATATATATTAGTGTAGCCACAATCACTATTGCTCCAATTATCATCAATATAATGTTTTCTGTAGATTCCGTTTTCCCGCCAAGCTGGGAGATAATTATTAATAGAGGCACAAAAATTATATCCTGAGCCAATAAAATACTTAATACATTTTTTCCTATCCGAGTATCAATAAGATGTTTATCCTGCAGAAGTTTAATTACCACTGCGGAACTACTTAAGGCAATTACAAACCCTAATACTACTGACCTTGCAAAAGTCCAATTGTAAAAATTCCCAATAAAAAATACTAATACTACACTTAGAGTAATTTGCAATAATGTACCAAGTACTGCTAGTTTCCATCGTTTTAAAAAATCAATAAGATTAATTTCCATTCCTATAAAAAACAGTAAGAGAATTACACCCAATTCTCCCAGAAGATGCACTGAATCTTTATCTTCAACTACTTTTAACCCTTGTTCGCCAAGAAAGATACCTACTAAAATATAACCAATAATATACGTTTGGTTTAATTTTCTTAAAATAATACTAATCACAATAACCAGTATTGCCAGAATAGAGATAATTTGTATAATCGGTTCAATATTAGAAATTAAAAGCATAATAAAAATGTTTATTTAAATGTAACTGTAATTACCCAATTAAATTAATTTTTTCTTTAAAAAAATGTGTTAGCCTTGCAGATATTTCCAATATAATATTTAGTATATTTAATAAAAGCTTATACTAGATGAAAAAAATATTAATCCCTATTGATTTTTCTGAAATCTCAAATAATACATTAGAATATGCTAAAACTATTTTTGATACGGATATTTGCACATTTTATTTGCTAAATGTATACATAAGTAATCCTTCAAATTTATTGAGTGAAGAGTATAGTGATTCAGTTTTGACTGAAATGTCTGATGAATCTGAAAAAGACTTAAAATTGTTTTTATATAAGGTTACTAATCAAAATGATAATAATAATCATCATTTCGAAATAATTTCTAAAGCGAACACATTGGTTAAGACAATTAACTCTATAGTCATATCGAAAAAAATTGACTTTATAGTTATGGGAACCAAAGGAGCAAAGGGGGCAAAAGAAGTGTTTTTAGGGAGTAATACTGTAAAGGTTATTAATAGAGTAGAAAATTGCCCTATATTGGTAGTGCCAGAAAGCTATGTTGTTAAAAAACCTTCCCTTATTGCATTTTCAACAAACTTTAAGAGAGCCTATATAGAAGAAGAACTAAAACCCTTGATTAACATTGCGATATCCAATAATTCAAAAATAAATATTGCCAGAATAATGATGGAAGAATATCTAAATGATTCTCAAAAAATAAATAAAGAAACTTTGAAAGTATTTTTTAAAGATTTGGATTATATCTTTTGCAAAATTTACGTCGAAAGTTCTGAGACTAATGCCATAAAAGGTTTTATTAAACAAACAAAAAGCGATCTAATTGTTTTAATTCATCATAAGTACAATTTTTTTCAAAAACTAGTAGAAGAAGATGTGGTAGATAAGATAAGTTTTAATAGCTCTATACCTTTGTTAATATTACCTGAGTTAAAATAAATACATACTATTTATAAATAATTGTACTTAAAGTGTTGGTAGAAATAAAAAATTACTTCCCTAGATTACGTATCTAGTTTTTAAAAAAGTTTCATTTTTTCCTTTAATTTAATGGAATAAAAATATTTTTACAGAAAACTTAAGACAACTTTTATGTTAAATTATAAGGAAGAATTGCTATTCACGACAATAGTATTAGTTATACTGATTTTGATAGTATTTGCTACCAAAAGAGCAATTAGTAGATTTAGTTTTGTCAAAGCTATAGATGTAAACCGAAGAAAAGTTATATTAAATTTAAGCTATCTTTTTATTTATATCACTGGAGGTTCTTTTTTGGCTATTATTTGGGGGGTGGATCATAAACAGTTTACAGTATTTATTTCTTCAATTTTGGCAGTTCTGGGCGTTGGTTTTTTTGCACAATGGTCAATACTATCCAATTTAACTTCGAGTGTGATTTTATTCTTTAGTCACCCAATGCGCATTGGTGATAGAATTAGAATTTTGGATAAAGATTTTGATTGGAGTGGAGAGGTGATAGATATTAGTGGTTTTTACCTTTTTATGAAAACCGATGATGGTCGTAATATTACATTTCCTACTTCGTTATTGATGCAAAAAGGGATTGAGATATTAGGGAATAAAGAACCTGAATTGGAGAAATCTGAAAATTAATTTATACTTAAAGTAGTGCCTCTTGATTCGTTTATTAAATAGATTTTGTCATTTAATGACTGTTTTTTGCTTAAAAGATGGAGTAACAATAAAAATATAAGAATCTCAATGAAACTATTTATATATAGTATAAAATGAAAAAGAACAAACCAATTCATAAAAAAAGTAAAAAACCAAAAAGTTCTCAAAGTTTAGGTAAAGCACCCGGAACAGTAGTATATATCGGAGAAAAAGAACATCTTGAAACTAAAATTGAAATTCAGGATTTTACAAAGCATGTGCATCAAGTGTCTGAAACGGATAACGTTGAAGACATATTTGCTTTTAAAGGAAATGATCGAGTTACCTGGATTAATGTAAATGGTTTAAATCATACCAATGAAATTATTAGAATTGGTGAATTTTATGGTTTGCATCCTTTAATTCTTGAGGATATAGTGAATACTGATCAACGCCCTAAGATAGATGAGTACGAAAACTACATTTTCTTAGTATTAAAAATGATGTATTTTAATAAAGAACGAGAATTTATTGTAGAGCATATTTCTATGGTATTAGGTAAAGATTATGTTATTACATTTCAAGAATCTGATGAAGATATTTTTGATCCAGTAAGAATTAGAATGACTAATCCAAAAAGTAGAATACGTAACTCTGGAGCGGGGTACCTTGCCTATTCTTTGCTCGATGCTATTTTTGACAACTATTTTGTGGTTATCGATGACCTTGGTGATAAAGTAGAACAATTAGAAGAGGAACTGTTTAATGAAAAAGAAGGAGGTAACATTACACAAGAAATTCAATCCCTTAAACGTGAAATCTTACGCATAAGAAGAAGTATTTTACCACTTAGAGAAGTTATTGGTAGAATTGTAAAATCTGATACCGCTCTTATTCTAGAAAAAAACAAAGACTATTACCGAGATTTGTATGACCACATCATTCATATACAAGAGAATATTGATGTTTATCGAGAAATGATCTGGGGCCTTATGGATATGTACATGACCACCATCAGTAATAAAATGAACGGTATTATGAAGGTACTGACTATTATCGCGACTATATTTATTCCCTTAACTTTTATTGCAGGAATATACGGAATGAACTTTGAGCATATGCCTGAACTTAAATATCGATATGGATATCACGCCCTAGTAAGTATTATGATTATCATTTTTATTGGGCTATTGATCTTTTTTAGAAAAAAGAAATGGCTATAACCTTATACCGTATAGCTTGATAATTACTTACAAAACATCTATCTATTTATTAACGTATAATATCATATTGCATTTGAGGTACTATTTTGGTCAAATACGTTAATATAATCTGTAGAATTTCATTTCCTTGTTGGTATATATAATTTACCCATTCTTTCTTTTGTTTTTGAAACTAAAGCCTAAAAGTGTAAAATAAATAAAAATGAAAAACTGGTTACGTTAACAATAGCAGCGATATTATTAATAGGTATTACTATTTTCACATTGTAAAATTCTCAGGTCGTTGTCATAAAATTATTTTTTTGGGAACCCAAAGCATCTTTATCCGTGATTATGTTTACCACGTTTTTGACAACTATACTAATCATGGTAGTATCCATTATACTAGCAATCTACCACTTAAAGAAGCTTAAAAATCAATCTCAAAAAGAAGTAAAGTTAATTGTTAAATAAAATGAGATATTATCAGAAACTAAAGCAAAAAACATACTATCTGAAGGGCAGATAGACAATGATATAGAATAAACAGAAAAATTATGAAAAACAAAAATAACATTCAAAGACCAGGTTTACGTAGAAAAAAATTTGGTAGTAAGGCGTTTTTGAGAAACGTAAAGGAAAAAATAAATAAAATCTCTAAGCCAAAAAAATAGTTTCGAATTAAATTTAAAAACCTAAAGTTAATTAAATGTTTAAAATAAAATTATATATTACCAATTCTAAACACTAATCACCAATTTAATTACCCTACCCAATGATTCCGCCAAAATACCCCGTTAATGAAAAAGAACGCCAAGCTGCTGTAGAGAAATACCAATTATTAGATACTTTAGAAGAAGAAAATTATGATAATATTACATCACTTATGTCCTATATTTGTGATACTCCTATATCATTGATTACACTTTTAGATAAAGACCGAAACTTTTTGAAATCACACCATGGTGTTCCTTTTAGCGAGTCCCCAAGGGAAATTTCTTTCTGCGGTCATGCTATCAATTCTGAAAGTCCAATTACTATCATAGAAGACGCCAGAGATGATAATCGTTTTTTTGACAATCCTTTAGTGACAGATTATAAGGCTATCTTCTACGCAGGGGCACCTTTGGTAGATTCTGATGGTTTTAAGCTGGGCACATTGTGTGTTTATGATCACAAGCCAAGAAAATTATCAAAAAAACAACTTGACACACTAACAACTATGTCTAAGCAAGTTGTTAACCTTTTTGAGCAGCGCTATCAAAATTTTAAATTACTTCAATTTCAAGATAAATTAAAGAAACGAAATGAAGATTTGAAGAAATTTGCAAGTATTGTTTCGCACGATCTTAAGTCTCCATTGGCTAACATTATTTCTTTAACAGAACTATTAGAAGATGACAACAAAGATAATCTTAATGAAGAATCTCTAAAGTATCTAGAATATCTAAAAACTTCATCATATTCACTCAAAGATTACATTGATGGTATTCTGAAATTTTATAAAACTGATGATCTTTTAAGGAAATCAAAAGAAAAAATAGAAATATTATTGTTAATAGAAGAACTAAAAAATATTACCGATACGGAGCATATTACTAATATAAATTATAAAAGTTCGACAAAAGACTTATATACTTACAAGTCCGCATTGTTGCAGATTTTAATTAACCTAGTAACAAATGCCATTAAGTATAACTCAAAACCAAATGTTAACATTGACATACTTATTTCAGAAAATGAAGATTTCTATAGTTTTTCTGTGGTAGATAATTCTGATGGTATTCCAAAAGATCACCTAGATAAAATATTCGAGTTGTTTTCAGTAGTTGGAGTTACAGATCGTGATGGAAATGTTGGAACTGGAATAGGCCTGGCTACTGTAAAGAAAATAGTAACTAATTTGGGTGGAGAAATCTCAGTTACTTCTGTTGAAGGTCAAGGAAGTACTTTTAATTTTACATTAGCTAAAGTTTTATCAGCTTAATTCTCTTATCAAAATAATTATCTAATCATTTCTTGTTGATTTTGGTTTTTGAATTAATATTTAACGCATTATAGCATGTCTTTTCAATTATTACACACTAATTATAGGAGCTAAATACGAAAATTGTTTTGATGGAGAAATTAAAGAAAAAACACACAATAGTTTAAAAACATTAAAATACTTTTACTTGAAGAATAACTTAGATAACTATGAACTAAAGATGTAAAATAATATGTAGTAGCCACTACTTGATCTGACAGTTGTTGCTTATCCGACATCATGCCTTTGCGCTAAATTTATTTCTTTCTCAACTACCTCTTGATTTATGGAGGTAGCTTGTGAAAGAAATAAATTTTCTCCTTGCTGGATTATCTTTTCTTTTGCTAAAGGTATGGAATCTAAAAATGTTTGAAAAGGAGTTTTTCCAAAGCAAAACTTTCCTTGGTGAGTTCTTTCTTTATTATAAATTTCTATCCACTGGTCTAAATCTGTTTGCAACTCTTCAATGGATTTATAAATTTTCTTTCTAAAAGCTACCCAGAAAAATTCTTGTTGTAAGGTTTTATGAAAGCGTTCGCAGATTCCATTAGTTTGTGGACTTCTAGCCTTTGTTTTGGTATGAGAAATATCTTCAATGGTCAAATAGAGTTGATACTCGTGATGCTCTCTCTTACCACAGAATTCGGTACCTCTATCAGTTAGTATCCTTAGTAGAGGTAATTCATATTGCTGAAAAAATGGAAGTACTTTATCATTAAGTATATCAGCGGCTACGATAGCATTTTTGCGATCATATAGCTTTACAAATGCCACTTTAGAATAAGTATCTACAAAAGTTTGTGCGTAAATACGACCAATACCTTTAATTGTGCCAACATAATAGGTGTCCTGAGATCCTAAATAGCCTGGATGATGGGTTTCTATTTCACCATGAGCTTGCTTTTCTTCTTTAGCACGTTCTAATGCCTGAACTTGATCCTCTGTCAATATCAAACCATCTTGTGCTACTTTAGCTTCTAGTACTTTTAGACGCTTCTTCATGGTTTCTAAATCATGTCGAAGCCAAATACTACGGACACCTCCTGGAGATACAAAAATACCGCGCTTTTTAAGTTCGTTGGAAACTCGTAATTGACCATAAGCTGGTTGCTCAACAGCAAACTCAACAACGTTTTGCTCCACTTCAGGGCTTACTCTATTTTTAACAACTGGCTTTTTTCTAGATATTTCTTGAAGTGCTAACTCCCTTCCTTGTTCATAGAGCTCTTTAAAACGGTAAAAACTATCTCTGCTATAGCCCATAACTTTACACGCTTGAGAAACGTTACCTAATTGTTTTGCTAACTCTAATAGTCCTAATTTTGGTTTGATGATTTTTTCTTCTGTGTTCATCTGACAAATATTTAAATTGGTTGAAACTAAATTACTAAAATTGTCAGATTAAGTATTAACTATTACAAATAATATTATTCTTTTTACTCATCTCTAAACACCTTTTCAATATCAAGATTTTTTGCTTAGTCTATTTTTTTCATTTTTTTTAATACCTTAAATTAAAAAGGCTATTTTGATTCTTTAGAATAAAGATGTACGTCTGTTTGCGGAAATGGTATGGATATACCTTTGTTTTCGAGACGTTTTTTAGCTTCTTCAATAGTATAGAAATGAACTGCCCAAAAATCTTCATTTAGCGCCCAGTAACGCAATGATAATGTTACTGCACTATCTCCTAAATCGGAAACGTAAATTTCTGGAGGTGGATCCTGAATTACTTTTTCTTGATTATTAATCAAATCAAGTAATATATCTTTCGCATCTTTTATATTACTTGCATATGCTATTCCTATTTCTATTTTATCACGTCTTCTATCTTCTGATGAGTAATTTATAATATTACCATTAGATACTTTACCATTAGGAATTACAGCTAATTGATTCCCAAAAGTATTTAATTTAGTAGTGAATATAGAAATTTCTTTTACTGTACCAGAAACTCCTTGGGTTTCAATAAAATCTCCTATTTTGAAAGGTTTAAAAAACAGAATCAACACACCTCCAGCAAAATTAGATAGAGAACCTTGAAGTGCTAAGCCTACCGCTAAACCGGCTGCACCTAATATCGCAACAAGGGAAGAAGTCCGAACTCCTAATTGAGTAACTACTAAAATTATTAATAAAATCTTGAGACCTATATTAATAAGGTCATATAGAAATCTTTCTAATGTCTCGTCATAATCTTTTTTCTGAAAGAATTTTCGAAGTCCCCGACTAATAAGGTTAATAATCCAAATACCTATAAAGAAAATTACAATAGCGGAGATCAGTCCTGGCACAAAGTCCCAAACCCAAGTAACGAATTGCTCCCAATTCTCTCCTGTAAGTCCAAATTTTTCCATTCTAATTTATTTTTTATTTTATGTGAATTTATTTATTGCAGTAAATTCTTTATGTTTTGATTTAAAAACCCTAGCTGCGGATGTATACCCTCCTTCTGTACCATCTACAAAATGTATATGTTTATTTTTTCTATTTTCAACATAACAAGACATAACACAACCATGAGTGGTATGAATACCATATGTAATTGTATTTTTTGATTCCAAAGTATCTAAAAAAGAAACCAATTTATCGATTTGATATTGTTCTCCTGTTATAACTGTATTTATTGTTCCATCTATCATTATAGTGTCAGACAGTTGACTTACTTTATAAACATATTCTTTTCCTTCTTTAAAATACTTAAAATAAAACCTACCAATATTAGTAATAAGCCAATTTTTGATCATATACCCAAAGTTATATTTCCCAATACGGGCATACATTTCTTTTCTTATTTTTGGAATTGTGGCATCTAATTTTAGCTTTTCTACAGAAATAGGTTTTCTCTTATTGAGGTCGCCAAAAATTATCTCAATTTCTGAAATGATTTGCTGATAAACATCACTCTGGATTTGATCATTAGAGCAATTGATCAAAAGGCAGATTACTTTTTGTATACTCTTTGGGGGCTCAATCTCATTCCATCTACATTCCATGCCTTCAAGATTTACTACATGGAGGTTTGATTTATTATCTTCATGAAGATAATACTCTTTTTTTATAACGTGTTCTGCATATTTAAGGCCATTACCAAGTACAATAGGTATAGTTAGATATTTATTTAATTTTATTTTACCTATAACAAGTTTTTGGTTAGCTTTAAAAATGTCTTTTACTTGAATTTCTCCAACTCTTAAATCTAAATTAAAACTTTGTTTAATGTGACGTTGATGCGTGTTTAACACTCCTAATATGCTCTGATGTACATTTCCTGGAATTAGAAATGTAACTCCATCTCCTCCATAGAAATAAGGCACTTCTGGTAATTTATTTGTTTTTATATAATTCAATACAGCTACAATACTTCCTGTCGCGGCCAGATTCACTTCATTATGTAACCCTCTTTCTATTACTATTGAAGAATTTTTAATATCAGTTATTATAATAAACCAATCTTCTGGTACTTTTGTAAAAAGCTGCTCGTTTTTTAGAAGTTTTTTTAATTTAGTCTTATGCACGACTAAATTTTTGTAAAAAGAAGTATTTATATTAGATATTTTATAGTTTACCATTTCTAAACTTGTTATAATAACCGATATTAAAAGCTCTTTCAAGATTCAGGATTCTAAGCTTTCAAAGAGAAACTGCCTAAAAGATACCTAATTTAACTTTATCACTGTGACATTTTTATTTTGTTTGACTTAAAAACATAGCCTTTCATAAAAAGCATTAACATCTTCCATCCAAATGCGAGCTCGTACGCAAAAATTGTTTTCAATAACAACCTTACGATTTTTAGAGTTTACAGCTGTTTTTTTTATGAATTTTGCGGTAAATATTTTAGAAATCTAAAAAAAAAATGAATAATGACAATAACATATAGTCTAAAGAAATAAAATAAGACTTTCGTGAGCTAAATCTTCAACATCAAATAACTTTAGAAGAAATAAAATTACTTAAAACTCAATTTTAAAAAAGATTTACAACTATATCATGGGATTTCTATTCTTTTAAATGCTATTAAAAAAATGACATCTTTTACTTGGTTAAAAAGATTTTTTAAATAATTGTAATGACTATTCAATAATAGTATTTTGTAAATTCTTTTACTGATAATTCTGCTTTATTTTTTTTAATTCATTAGGACTAATATTGTACTTTTCTTTAAAAATTTTCGAAAAATAACTTCTACTACTAAGCCCTATAGAATATACGATCTCAGAAATGTTCATATCACTAGTTCTAATCAAGTCTCTGGCGGCTTCTAGTCGAACGTAACGAATATATTCTGTAACTGTTCGGGCATATAACAATTTAAATCCTTCCTGAAGCTTTGCTTGTGATAATCCTGTTTCTTCTGATAATTGTGCTAAAGAATATTCTTTAGCCACATCTTTGATAATTTTTTTAGCCAAATCCCGTACCATTTTCAATTCTCGTTTTAGAAGTGTTGTTGACAGTAGCTCATGCTTTATGGCACGATCATGTTGTTGAATATGCATAGAAAGGATTTGATAAATCATCCCTTCTATTTGTAAAACACGAATCATTCCTTTTTGCTTGATCTTACGAAGTGCATTAATTTGGTCTGCTAATTTTAAGTTAAAAGTGCCAAAATAGGCAAAAGCTTTTTCGTGATCTGCATCTAAAAACACTTCGTATAGCTTCTGATTTAATTGATCTACATTATTTAAACGCTTTTTCAGAAACTGTTTTCTGACAATCTGTATAACATTGATTTCTAATTTTTCTTCTTTTGGAAGATAACCATAGTTATATCCTCCGTCTCGGCTTGTAATAATTACAGATTGAAACTGTTCTAAGGTATGTATCTCTTTTTGATATCCAAAACGGTGTCCACAATGACCAGTTAAACAGTATGTAAAATGTATGGGGTTATATTCTGATGCATCCATAACCAATACATAGTCTTTAAGAAATGTAATATCATATTCTAATAGATTTACTCCCCAATCAAAAGTAATGAAACGAATACTCCCTCGTGCATTAAGGTTATTTACAACGAGTGTATATTCTCCCCAGTGTTCTTGAATTGTGCCTCCGATTACTCGTCGAATTTGCCTTACGATTTCTTCTGTACTTTTGGCATCAATACTTATTTCAATAGCGGTTGATATTTCTTTCATTTTCAATGAGATGATAATGCTAAACAATCTAATTAATGATAGTCAAAGTAATGAACACATTTCAACATTATTTTCTAGAAACTAATTAATATAGATCACTAATCTAGAAGTGGTTTTAGACTAATGTAACTATAATTAATTTCACCAATGTGCTTGTACTCTGTTTCTAAATCTTGGAGTTCTCCCCACCCAAAATTACGCTCAATAGTTTCTTCTTTATATTCTGAAAGCAAATCTTCAGAAATCAATATGTATTCTTCTAATGGGATTTTATTTTTAAGTAATCGATGAGCTATAATCACATCCTCACCCATCAATTTGATGTTTTTACCAATGGGAACGGCACTAATTTCTTTTCCATAATGTAAAACTATTTTCAAACCCAAGATATCAGGAATATTATTAACCTCTTTATTTTTTTTATATTGTTTCTGCAATATTTTTAACTGAGAATAGAATTCGGTATAAAACAATCTACATTGATAAACTAATTCTGTAAAAGTTGGTAAACCTCCTGTTTTATAAAACAAGACAGCATCACCTTCTATTTCTGAAACTTTAAGATCTAATTTATTCGCATAAATCAATTTATTAAGCAATGCAGGGATGACTTTAGAACTCAGTTCTATATCGGTATCACTCATGAATTTTGTAAATCCACTTATGTCAGGAATACATAATAAGGTTGGTGAGGTACTCATAATTTTTCAATTTATTTAATATTTTCGAAGATACGTTTTCGATCTGGATTATTGCCGATATTATCTCTTATCTAATGCTTTAAAGTTATTAATCCAATCCGAATAAAAGAATGATTTACTATCTAAAAAAAATAGATTCTTAGTAAAACAGTCAATAAAAATTGTATATGCGCACAACTTATTAAAATATTGATCTTACTTTCGAATTATAAAAAATAAGGGTTGCTATAAATAGTCTTAAAAAACATAAATTGTATCATTAGAGCAAATGTGATCTGTTAACAATTAGTAGTCCTTATAATTCTTAACGTAAATAATACGAATGGTTGTAAAATCAGGATTGAAAAAAAAATGATTTTCAATAAATAATGTATCTAATCTCATAAAGACATGCTTACTTGATAAAGTGGTCTCTTTCAAATTGAGAGAGAGATTTTCTTGTTAAAACTATAATTGTCTCTTATTGCGATAGATGAAAGTATTAAAAATATAAATCGAACTAATTTGGATATATAAAATGAATAATCAACTAATCAAAGCCTGGAATAAAATGATTAGCAAATTAGAATCCTGGATGGATGCAATTGTAGTTAATTTGCCAAATATTTTGATAGCCATTATTGTCTTTGTGGTTGTAATTATCGCTTCAAAATATATTAGTAAGTTAGCCCGAAAAATTCTGGACAGAAGTCGTTTACAGCGATCAATGAAGAACCTAATCGCTAAAATAATTTCTATAATAGTAATTGTTTTAGGACTGTTTCTGATTTTAGGTATTCTAAATCTGGACAAAGCGTTGAATACTATTCTTGCAGGTGCGGGAGTAGCCGGTTTAGCAGTTGGTCTTGCGCTACAAGGAGCTTTAGCTAATACATACTCAGGTATTATCCTATCGTATATCAAAAACCTCAAATTCGGCGATTGGATAGAAACTAATAATTATGAGGGCAAAGTTGTTGACATCGACCTTAGAGCAGTTACCATAAAACAAGTGGATAATAATTTGGTATACATCCCTAATAAGTTGGTGGTAGACAACCCTATCAAAAATTATTCGACAACTACACAATCGCGTGTGATATTAAAATGTGGTGTAGGTTATGAATCCGATTTAAGAATGGTTAAGCAATTGACTATAGATACTGTGATGTCAAATTTTAAAGCTGTTGAAAATAAAGAAGACGTATTGTTTTTATGGCGAGAGTTTGGTGATAGCTCTATTAACTATGAACTGCGATTTTGGATTAAATCTACTTCTGCATTAGAAGTTGCCAAAGCCAAAAGTGAAACGATGATGTTAATGAAAGAGGCATATGACCAAAACAATATTAATATACCATTCCCAATTCGTACACTTAATTTTCCTGATAATTTTAAGTTCCCTTCAGAAAATCAGAATACAAACCCTTCAGATACAAAGAGTAAAAAATGATTTCATATTAACTAAATTTAAAAGTCTGTAAAATAATAGTTCAACTATAATCAGATAAATTCTGCCTTATTTCTCAGGAGTTTAAGGTGCTATTACTATTTATATAATTTACTGTTTTAGGATTATCAAAAGGTACTCACTTTTCCATGTAGTTAATTCCTACAAAAGCAAAGATAAAAGCAATAACGGATAAAATAATGCCTATAGTGAATACGATATATGTTATTTTTAATAATGTATATTTTTTCTTGAGTACCAGACCTAATAAGTACAAATCCTTGGTCAACATTCTATAAACATAAGATTTATCATTTATTACTTCATCTAAAGCACTTTGATAAATGTTATAAGGCATTTTGTAAAAATTTCCAAAGAACAATAGGTTTACCTTTCTGTCCTTAACTTCCTCTTTAGTAAATTCTCCTCCAGTTACCTTGGGCTGTGTAGACATAATTGATAGGATAATAGATGCAACACTGAATAGTACCAAAATTAAACTAGGAATCATTAAATGGCGGTTACTTGCGGCATCTAGTTTGGGAATTAGGTTAGCCAATGCTAATGAAATAATAATCGCATTGACGGAAAGCAAAATATTAGCTTTAGTATCTGCAATGTCACTTAGCTTGATATGGTTCCTTAGTGTAACTCTAAACAATGTTTGGATACTTCTTTCTGGGCTTTCGTCTTTATATTTTGCCTTAAGTTTTGCTTTGACAACCTCTTTTTTAAGCTTCTTTTTATTTTTCTTTTGTTTTTTAAGAAGATTTAATAAGTTTTTATTTTTTTTCGGTTCCCAATTCTCAACTGCATATCGGGTGTAATATTTGTGTTGCTTAGTAAATAATTTAACATTTTCAGCTTTCCATTCTTTTTCAGAGAGTTCTGAAATACCTTGGAGTATTAGCTCCTGATGCAGAAGTTCACTCACTTCTGCAAAATAATCCTTAGCCAAATGGGAGCTGTCAGCATCTTTGATAATTTCTTCAAGAATAGTATTTGGCTTTTTCCCAAATTCTGTCGCTAGAATACAATTTTCTACTATCGCTATTGCCTTATCGTTTATTTGGTATTCTGATAAAAACTCCTTCGCTATTCGTGCACTTTCTTTTTCGTGGTTTTCTTTACCTTTAATATATCCTACATCATGAAACCAAGTGGCTATCTGAACAGTTTCCGAATCTTCATTACTTACATCAGTTTTTTCGATAATCTCTTTTACACTTTCTACGACTCTTTGTGTGTGCAGAAAATTATGGTATAAGTACGTTTTGGGTAATTCTTCCTTAAAGAGTTCGAATATGTGATTTTCTGCTTTTTCCAGTATAGCTTTCATTGGTATTCTTTTTTAGTAAAATAGTAGTTAGTTGAGTATATTCAAAATTTTGAATTTCTTTATTTATTGACCTTTAACCAAAAGTAATGTTTCATCAGGAGATAGATATAGTGTTCTAATACGTTCTTTATATTTTTCGGATAAGGCATTATGGTTATAAGGATAAACTTTTTAGTAGTTAATCAATTCTTCTAATTCTGTATAATGTGATAGTGTTATTCCAACATACTTAATGATTTATAAAGAAATAATTTTATTATTCAAAATGCGTAAAAGCCATAATATTACTTATAATAACTAAGTAGATACTAATAGGATTTACGCATAAAACTTTCGTATATAGTGCAAAATAATTCAAACTCCTCACAGGAATTTCTTATCCATAAATCGTATCAGAATTAGAGTTATTTTTAAATTTATGAAATATTGTATTACTATTAGCAAGATAAATTAGAACTAGCAGAGACATTAATACATATGATATAAAGGGTAATTCTTTTGATGTATACAGTTAATTTTTTATTAGAAACAGTTTTTTTTGGATGTTACAATCAAAAATTATGGTAAACTATTAAAATAAGTGTCTAAATATCTAACACGATCGGACAACCAAGATTCCATATAATCTAAATGATTAGATAACGCTACATCTGAGGGCCAAATTAACATTTCTCTTTCGTATACTTTATTCTTTGAGAAATAATCATAGACCTCCTTCAAATTTTTAAATAACATTTCATTACTAAATTGTTGTTTTCTTAGAGAGAACCAGCGAGCTTTTAATAGGTTTCGATAGTTACTTGGATCTACTTTAAGCAATCTTTCGAATAACCCGTTACTTAAAATATCATTTGTCGTTGGAATTCTTTTTCCATCCTGAATAGTTCCTAAGACACCATCTAAATCCCAAGGTACGTTAAAATAAGGTGTTTTCTTATCATATCTGGCAACATAAAAGTTTTTACCAAGATTATCTGTGGCGCGAACAAGATTAATGAACAAAAAATAATCAATAGCATTATCCAAATCAAACTTTTTTGCTATTCTTTTCTTGAATGTAGAATCTTTAGATTTGATCACGAATTTAGTAAATCGATAAATATTTTTCCATTGAGCTTTATAATTTACAAAGGGATACTCTATCTCGTATCCTGCCCAATGAGGGAAAATATTTTTATATTTTGGTGCTATCTTGTATGCAGGAGCTCCATTATGGCTTCCTGCCTTAAATAGCTCACCTCTTACTTTACCTTTTTTAAGTTTTTTGAGTTGTAAAAGTTTTCGATCTACTTGTTCAGTCAGTGCATGAATTCCGATATATTTTGAATCCAAAAAGACTTCTGCAAACATTAAATCAATACCACTTTTTGCTCCCTCTTCTTGACTTATATATGAAGGATTGTTAATCGATAACCACAGTTTATTACAGAAATAAGATCGTAAACGAAGTGGTTCATTATACAGCCCATCTAAAATCCAATCATCATCTTCTCTTAGGTCTCCAAACTTCATATCAACCGAAGTTTCTCCTTCAGGGGTTTCCCAAAACTCTAAATCATAAGATTTCTTTGGAAATTTTAGTGAAATATTACCTCGCAACTCAATGCCCGCTATAGCGCTCCTAACACTATCCTGGTTAGCAAATGTAAATTGAGAAGGAACTTTTGGATCATCTTCTATGGCTTCTTCAGAAGTTATTTTAATAACAGGTAGTTGCGTAATATATAATTTAAATATTTCGCTATTATAGTTCACATTGTAACTTCTTGTATATGACAAACTATCTAATGATGAAGAAAACACATAACCGCCTTCTAAATTTATATTTAGCATATTGCTGTTAGAATTCAGAGTATCTGGTATCTCAAAATTCCATACAATGATTTTATGTTTTTGATCAATACCATAATTCTCTTTATTAGGAGTTATCATCTCCATATCTTGTGATATTAGTTGAAGATGACATAAAAGCATCAGTATGTAGACGAATAGCGTATATTTTTTAAACTTCATTAATCCTATTTAGCAAGTATTATTCTAACTGTACAAATATTGGAATAAATAGTACCAAATTTTGACACAATCCATATAAGTTTTACCTATATCAATAAATAGCTATCAATTTAAATGCTTTTTGACTATTTTGAGGTTTATTATGAATTTGATTTTTATGATTTTTAGATTAACCAGTATCATAGTGCTACTTTTTTTATCAGCAAATGCTCAAGAAAAAATTGAAAACGATACAAAAAAAATAAAACCTAAACTTGTCATAGGTATTGTGGTTGATCAAATGCGTTATGATTATCTCACTCGTTTTTATGATCGATTTGGTGAAGGAGGGTTTAAAAGAATGATTAGATATGGTTTTTCATGTAAAAATCACCACGTTGATTATATCCCTACTACTACTGCTCCTGGACACGCTTCTATTTTTACGGGCACTACTCCTCAAAACCATGGTATTATTGGTAATACTTGGTACGATAAAATAAGTAAACAAAAAATATATTGTGTTCAAGATAATACTGTCTCTCCGATTGGCACAAGTAGTTCCGCAGGTAAAATGTCTCCAATACAATTGAAAGTTACTACTATAGCCGATCAGAATCGTTTGCATACTCAAATGAAAGGTAGGACAATTAGTATCGCCATTAAAGATAGAGGAGCAATACTTTCTGGAGGACATACAGCTAATGCTGCCTACTGGTTTAGAGGGAAAGGACAAGGAAGTTGGATTTCATCTGCTTATTATATAACGAAACTGCCGAAGTGGGTCGTAGATTTTAATGAATCAAACATTATTGATTCTTATTTTAGAGATTGGGTTACGCTTTACGAAATTGACTCTTATATTGCAAGTGGAAATGACAATACACAATTTGAAAGAGGTTTTAAAGGAAAAGAAAAAGCCATATTTCCTTATGATTTACTAAGACTCAAAGAATTTAACGGCCAGTATGATATTATCAAGCATACTCCATATGGAAACAGTTTAACTGTTGATTTTGCGGTTGCAGCAATAGTAGGAGAAAAATTGGGAAAGGATGAACATACTGATTTTTTAACGATTAGCTTTTCTAGTACAGATTATATTGGGCATAACTTCGGAGTAAATTCTAAGGAAGTCGAAGATACTTATCTTCGCCTAGATCAAGATATTGAACGTCTATTATTAGCTTTAGACAAAAAAGTTGGTAAGGGCAACTATACTATATTCCTAACCTCTGATCATGGAGCTACACAGGTTCCTCAATATTTAAAATCTGTAAAAATTCCGGCAGGATATTTTAAAGAAGCTTCTGTTCATTTAGATATGAAATACTACATCAGTTCTTTATATCAAAGGGAAAATATCATTGAAAATATATCAAACAATGAAGTATTTTTAAATTATGAGTTGATAAGCAATCAAAATCTTGATGTAGTAGAAATTCAAAAAAAAATTGCTAGGTATCTTTTAACTCTTGAAAATATAGATAAAGTGTATACAAGAACTCAATTAGAAAATATGAGCTATGCATACGGCACAGGAGCGCTACTCCAAAAAGGATTTCATCAAAAGAGAAGTGGAGATGTTTTTTATACACTTGCCCCCTCGATAATTGCCTATTCAAAAACTGGATCTTCACACGGAAGTGGATATGTTTATGATTCTCATGTTCCCTTATTATTTTATGGAAATGGGATATCGCAAGGGGTTACGAATATAAAAACCACAGTATCAGATATTGCACCTACTATTTCAGTTTTATTAGGTATTTCGAATCCAAATGGAGTTACCGGAAATATTATAGACGAAGTAGTTGACTAACTTATTTTAAATTTTATGAAGTATACAACTGTAAGTATCAAATCATTTTTTAAAATTCTCGTAACCACTTATAAAAATTAGAATGCTAATGAACCATTTCAGATGAGTGCTGCTGTTAGTTATTATGCGCTTTTTTCTTTTCCGGCACTACTAATCATTATTATACAAACAACAGGGTTATTTTACGAAAAGAATGAAATAAAGGATAAAATCATAAATTAAATCTCAGCAGTTTTAGGCAAAGATTCTGCTCAAACAATCGAGGTTATGCTAAAAACCGCAATAGATCAGGAATAATCTGCTCTGATCATCATCATTGGGGTTGTTACTTTATTATATGGAGCAACCGGAATGTTTATAGCATTACAAAAATCATTAAATACGATTTGGGGTGTAAAACCTAAACCTAAAAGTGAAATCGTGAAAATGATAAAAGATCGTATATTCTATTTAGGGTTGATACTGATGATTGGTTTTTTATTATTGATGTCATTAGTGCTAACTACATTTATTACGGCCACTACGGATTGGATTGGATTACACTTCCCTAATATTGTTATTTACGTGATTCAGGCTGTCAATTTTATTTTATCGTTTGGCTTAACGACTGTATTATTTGCAATGATATTTAAAATATTACCAGATATAAAAATGAATTGGAAAAATGTATGGTTAGGTGCTTTTGTAGCTACCATTTTATTCAGTATAGGTAAATCTACTTTAGGTATTTATTTTGGAATGGTTAATCTAGAATCTACCTTTGGAGCAGCCGGATCTGTAATTTTAATTCTATTATGGGTTTCTTATTCTAGTCTTATTTTGTTCTTTGGAGCGGAATTCACACAAGTATTGGCTCTAAAATATGGATCCGGTATAAAACCCACTTCGTATGCAGAAAAGGTCTCATAATCATATGAGTTTTTATTTCAGTCATTGATTTTATCCATTTCTATTTTCTTTTGTGGTTATAGAAGTTAAGACACATATTAAATAGGTTGATCACTTAAAAAAGAATGTTTATCAACTATATAAATGGTGGGTGTACCAACCCCTTTTGATTTTGCAAATTGCTGAAATTTAACACTTTAAAAAATTGGTTCTTTCGTTAAGTTTTTGTGGTCTGTAGCCAGACCTAATTATCATCTTTAGATTAACCAGAATATTTGAATAAACACAACAATTGATCTTAATCTTAATCCGAATATATTTTCATACTTACTACCTATAAGGGTAAAACATTCAAAATTTGCCTGTAAAAATAATTTTCAGAGCCCTCTCGGGTACCCCCATCCGAAGAGCGTAATTTCCTGTAATTTTAAAAACAGAATTTTCTTAAAGTTAAAATCACCGAAAACACCAGTGAACATCTGGAGTTCTCAACTAAAAAATAGCTTTATTAAATAATGTATTTGAAGTATTATAAGGATAATAAAACAGGTTTAAGGTTAAAAAAATGAGTAATTCAGTACTCTAAAACAGTACTTTTCAGTCTCAGAGTACTGATTTTTTATACTTTTTGAAAAACAAAAACTTTTACAAACAAAAATAACCTCTTCAAAATAAAGAGGTTATCTAGTGGCAGGAACAGGAATCGAACCTGTGACCTTCGGGTTATGAGCCTAAAATTTCCATTTTTACCCCCCCTGTTTATGAGTATTTTACAAAAGTGACGTACCGCAAACACCTACAAATAGGCGCAAATAGGTACGTATCTGCGGTACGTTAGAGTAACGTACCTTTTGCTCTATATTTACAAGATTTTCTAAGAACATTAATTCAAGAATGAACTACCCCGAGGCAGAGCCATCGGGGTATCAAAATAATTTTAGCTGATTTCGATGTAGCTTTTCGTATTTTGATTTTCCTTGATTTTGAAGATACTTCTTTATAACTTCTTCATTCGCATATTGACCAACTGTATTAACATAATAACCACTAGTCCAAAATTTTCCGCCCCAAAGTAAACGCTTGACTTCTGGATGAAGACCAAAAATCTCTTTCGCGGTAATACTCTTTACAGCTCCTATTATGTTTTTAGGAGAATTCACAGGAACACTCTGTATCAAAAAATGAACATGGTTCTCATCTAAACCGATCTCAACAAAACCTATTTCATAACGCTCTTCTATTTCCAAACATATATCTTTAAATGTTTTTGAAACACTTTCTGTTAATACTTTTCTCCTATACTTGATAGGACAAACAAAATGATATAATAGCAAACTCTTATTATGACTTTTGTGGATATGATCACTCATATAAACAAAGATAAGAATATCTAAACGCCACACCCGAGGCAGAGCCTCGGGGAATTATAGATTAAAAACAAGGACAACCAATTTAAGTTATGGCTTGAATTCGAAGAAACTACTTCTTGGGATGATTTAGAAAATGATTTTGCAAATATAATCGTCGATACTTTGGATGGAAGAGGATATGGTATTAATGTTTGGACTTTTAAGTTTTTGGAAACAGCAATTATTGATGACAGAAAAAATGGAGAAAACTTTAATGGTTTATATCAAATTCCACCAGATCTATTCGTCAAGAAACTAACAAGGGATTGTATAGAAAAGACAATTACTGATTTATTAAAACAAGGAAATTTAGAAGAGCTTTTAAATCAGTCAAAATAAGCTTTTCTAACATATCCTTGTTTATCAATCAATTGGTGATAGTTTATTTTAACAAGCCCTTAAACAGTCTTAAATTTGATTAAATTGTAGTCAAAACTAAGTTTTTATACAAACTGACGTTTCATACACAAGATTGTTGGCAAACATTAAAATGGTTAAAACATGAAATCACAAGGAAATAATAAAAAACCCGCCTCTTCTCAGATTCCAAATTGGATTCCTCAAAATATGATTTCGAAGAAAATTCAAAAAGGAGATTTCCTACAAAAAGCAGGAAACAAATCAACTCAGGCTTTTTATGTGAAAAGTGGACTTCTAAGAAGTTATATAATAGATGAGAAAGGGAAAGAACATATATTTTTGTTTGCTCCTGAGGGCTGGGTAATTACTGATGCTACTGAAGTTGGGAGAACTTCTGAGTTATATGTTGACGCCCTGGAAAACTCTACTATTATCGTCATTGACAAAGAAGTTGCAATACCAAATTTAAATATTAAAGTATTATTGAAACGGATTTTTGTATTACAAAATAGAGTAATTATGCTGATGAGTCATACAGCTAGTAAACGATATGAACATTTCTTGGAAACATACCCTAATGTTGCTGAAAGAGTACCTCAAAAAATGATAGCTTCATATCTTGGTATTACACCAGAAGCTTTGAGTAACATTAGAAAAAAAATGATTTCTTAATCTATATTATTTTTAATAATCCGAGAAGAATATAGTTTTGTGTCCTCACTAAGTTTATACTGTAATGATACGAAAAAAGATTCTACCAATTTTTCTCATGCCCATAGTACCTTATGAAACTTTCGGGCAAACAATAAACTCGACCGAATCCAAAGTTTCTATTAAAGCCAAAGGGATGGATTTAAATGTAATGAGAACTTTAACATTCATGAAAAGGGAAAAAACATTTTGAATCTACTAACCTAAAAGTTTCAAAATGTTAATGTCCGTGCGATACAAATACTATCAATACAGGAAATAACAAAGGAGAAAATTACTTGGGAACAGAGGGTTTCCTTGAAGAAGCTTTAAGGTTAATCGAAAAAAAACACAAAATAAGTGAGGATATTGAGAGTTTCATGGTAATGGAAGAAATAAAAATCAATATTGTTTGCTTGTTGAAGTAATAAGCATAGTAATACTATTAACTATAAAAAATCAAACAAGAGAAATAATGAAAGTAGCAATATTAGGAGCCTCTGGCTTTATAGGTAAAGCAGTAGTTAAATATGCTTTGGATAGCGGACATGAGTTAAAAGTTTTGGTAAGAACTCCTACAAAACTTGGCCCTTTAAAGGACAAAGTTAAGGTAATACAAGGAGATCTTGAAGATAAAGAAAGTATAGAATTAGTCATACAAGGTTGTGATGCAGTAATCAGTACTGCTGGTGGAGCAAAAGAACCTGATCAATATCAAAAATTTGCTAATGGTACCAAAATCCTCTTAGCTGCAATGAAAAAAGAGAATATTAAAACTCTAATTAGCATTAATGGTGCAGCGATGATTCTACCCAATGAAAAGGCTAGTTTTAAACAAAAAGTGATGAATATGCTTATAGGTTTACTAGCTAAACATATGCTAGCAGCCAAAAAGGGTGAATTCGACGTATTAATAAAAGAAACAGAAGTTGATTGGGTTAGTGTACGAGCGACTCAAATAAAAGAAAATAAGGCTACAGGGCATGTATTAACCAACGATCAAAAAATGCCGGGAGGGAGCATTATTTTAGCCGATTTGGCAAAGTTTATGGTTGATCAAGCTATCAGTACTGAATGGGCACACAAGGCACCAATGGTTGCTTCCCAAAAGTAAATTGTTCAGAATAACTCATAAAATATTTAGTAATCAAGACAAGTGATTTCTTTGAAGTGGAAAAATATCCAATTATTTGTTTTAAGTCAACTGAAATAATAAAGACTTCTTCTGGATACACTACCAAAGATGAATTGACCATGCACAGAGTTACAAAAAACATTGAATTTTTTTTTACCTATATAAAAAATCAGTTTTATTGGAAATTTTAAGGATAATCAAAAAAAAAGCAAAATTAGATGAAGATACTGGGAGTTTCATCGTCTGTAAAGAAATAAAAATCAAATTCCTTGTTGCACTAATTAGAAAAATTATCAACTAATTAATTTTTAGAGAACGTGTTCTTTAAATTCAATAAGGAATTTGAATTTTATTTTTTCCCATTATTAAATATTTAACTAAACAGCACTTTCATAATTCCTTCCTACAGCTCAAATTCTTGTGAGCAAAATAATCTAAAATTTATTTCTTAATCTACATTAATGTATAACTATTATTACTTCTATAACTTTGTTCTTTTATAACTATTTGTTTCTTTAAATGCCTAAAAGATAGTTACAACTGATAGCTACCTTTAAGTAAATCTATAATAATTAAATATTAAAAAAAATGAAAATTAAAAACTTAAAATTAGTATTAGTACTTCTCACCGTCTTCTTATCAATTCTTGCTTGTAATGATGATGATGATGATAATAACGTAACAATCGATTTTGGAACACCACCTTCCTCTACATTAATTACCAATGGCAGTGTTACTGTATTAGATGAAAGCCTCGTAAGATACCACGTTATCAATTTTAATGCGCTAGGTGGAATCCTGACGAGCACATTAATTGAATCAGAGAAGCATCTGGTCATAATAGATGTAGCTTTTGACCCTCTTGGTACTGGAATAGGAGACGATCTCCGTAATTATGCAGATGCTATTGGGAAGCAAATCTCTATTGCTATCACGCATGCCCACTCAGATCATTATGGAAACATTGGCAAGTTTACAGACTTTCCTGTATACGCACATACGGATGTTGCTACAGCACTTAACGCAGCTCAGGATTTTACTTCTCTATATTCCAAAGATATTCTCACCATCAATAACCCTACAATGATTGGAGATTTTGTTTATGACATTAAAACAATAATTAATGCTGAAGCAGAGGTAAGTGGGGTTATATTAATCCCTAGTCTCAAAGCTGTTTTCGTTGGTGATTTGGCAACTAATAAGTCACATATGGGTATCAGCAGTTATACTCCTAAAGATGATTTTGATGAATTAACCAATTGGATTAGTGCATTAAATACCTTTAAATCTGATTATGGCGATTATAACTATATATTCGTTGGTCATAATGGTTTTAGAGACAATCCGGTAACCTTAATTGATGAAAGTATTAACTATTTACAAGATGCTCAAGGCTTAATAAAAGGAACGAAACAGCTCACTTCGGGTGGCACAGCAGCAACTGTGTTAGAGGTAACTGATGAACTGGACATATTATATCCTGATTGGAGTATAGGAGCTTTACTTTTTTCTTTACCAGATGCATTATTTCCTGGTTCTCCAGGTGCAGATTGGTTTTAAAACCTAAGTGTGTTAAAAAACGATATCACGAAACATTGGATTTGGATTACTTATAAACCTGCCTATTGTTTCGTAACTGATGGTCTAAGCCAAAAAAGACATCAGTTCGGAGTGAGGTTGTCCAACGATTCGTGATGTCATTTGTAATTGTAGTAATCTACAAATTAGTTATTTTGCTTTTCAATTGTTCAAGAAAACAGTAATGCTCCTGTTCAATTTTTTAGAGTTTGAGGATGTATTGGTCGTCTTTGAATATACATGATGTTTTGATATTCAAGAAAACCCAAATCAGGTTTAATATTAGTTTTTCTCAATCTTTTTGGTTTCTTTTTAAACTTGTCGACAGATGGTAGTTTACTACTATTTGTGCTATTCTTAGACGTTTAGTTTTTTAATTATTACAAGTATCTTTTCGAAAACAAAGAAATCATCAATTCCAGCTGACTTTTACCTGTTACATAACTGGATAAGGTAAATCTTTACTTCGTATCAAAGAATTGATTTAGTATTGCAAATAGATAATAGAAATACTAATAATTATTAAAAAATGAAACCAATAAAAGATGCATAAAAAAAAACTAATAGTTCTACTTTCTTTACTGATTAGGATTCAAATGGCATGAAATACAGAGAAATTCAAAAAGAAGTATTTCTACAAAAACACGAAGATAAGTGAACTAAAAGTTTTTATATGAAAAATGGACTACTAAGAAGTTATACAACAATAGATAACAATGGCAAAATTCATATTTTCAGGCTCACTCAAGAGCGATTGATCATTGAGACATGGTATTTTATACTTCTTCACAGCCTGTAGAATTATTTATTGATGTCCTTAAAGATTCAGAAATCATTGAATTTAATAAACGTATGAGTATTTTATTAAGACGTACCCTGCCCTTATCAATAAGATTCCTTAAAAAAGGATGGCATCATATTTTGATATTACACTAGAAACTTTGAGTACAATAAGAAGAAAATATTAAAAAGAAAAAAAATGATTTCTTAATCTTCATTACTAAAACAAATTACAAATATTGTATATTTAATAAAATTATAAAGTACATTAATGATGTTCAAAAAAAATAAAACCATAAAAAAATGCGCATTCATCTTATTAGGTTCAATTTTCGTTTTTGTATCCTGTAATAACGATACAAAAAATAAAGAGGTTGACTTAACTTCAAAAGAGGTTAAGTCAACAGCAGATAACTCAATTTATAATGGGCCAATAATTGATATGCACATTCATGCTTATCATCAAAAAACTCCAACATTCGGCATGCCGTTGAAGCAACCCTTAACAGGGAAAACATATGCATCATCAGTATCATTAGAAAAACATAAGGAAGAAACGTTTGATGCTTTTAAAAGAAATAATATTGTAAAAGCTGTAGTATCCCGACCTCTTGTGGATTGGCGTGAACCCGATCCATCTTCCGGAGATTGGTATCAACAAGACTCGTCTTTAGTCGTTATAGGAAAAGATCATTTTTTCCCTACAGAAGAATTAAGAAAACTTCATGCGAAAGGAAAACTACATGTATTAGGTGAGGTTGCTCCTAATTATGCTGGATTATTACCTACTGATGAAAGTATGGTTGAGTATTTTGATCTAGCAGTAGAACTTGATATCCCTGTTGGTTTTCATATGTTCCCTGGAGGCCCTCCAGGCGCACCATATACTTGTTGCTCTAAAGTAAGAGCTCATCAGGGAAAACCATTGCAATTGGAAGAAATATTAATTTCGCGACCGAATATGAGAATTTATATTATGCATGCTGCATGGCCATATCTTGAGGATATGAAAGCTCTTATGTATGCTCATCCACAAGTTTATGTAGACTTAGGAGCTATTAGCTGGGCTGTTCCCCAAAAAGAATTTCATAGTTATTTGCAAGGCTTGGTTGAAGCCGGATATGGAAAACGTATTATGTTCGGTAGCGATCAAATGGAATGGGTAGCAACAATTGATGATGCAATAGAAAACGTAAACTCGGCATCTTTCCTAACAATGGAACAAAAAGAAGATATTTTTTACAATAATGCAGCAAGATTTCTTAAATTACCAAAAGAAGAAATTGAAACACATAAAAAAACAAATTAAAAAGAATAATACTATGAAGTGGTTTAAACTTTTTTTGAATTGAATAAAAGGGTTGTAGATATTTGCGTTACCACACGTAAACAATCTAAAA
>CANNBP010000003.1 GCA_947502885.1 uncultured Aquimarina sp.
CCATCACTATCTGTACCTCCAGCTTCTGTGAGATCTGGAATACCATCCCCGTCAGCATCTAAATCAAACTGATCTATTATACCGTCGCCATCTGCATCAAAAGCGTCTACTATACCATCACTATTTAAATCATTTCCTGCTGTAGCTTCTTGATAATCTGGAATACCATCGGTATCAGTATCTGCTAGAGGGTCGCCACTAATAGCATTCTCTACAGTATCTGGAATACCATCGTTATCATCATCTAAGTCAACACTATCAGCAACACCATCATTATCATTATCCTGAATATCTCTATAATTTACTTCTCCATCTCCATCATCATCTCCAAGGTTAGCTGCATTTGGCGGATTAATACCATCATTTACGGTTGAGCCAGCAATCGCGCTATCATCATTATCATCAAAAGCATCATCTAGCCCATCTCCGTCTGTATCTGTTCCAAGTGCTACATTATCTGTATCCCCATTCTCAATAATATCATCGATACCATCGTTATCGGTATCTGTATCTATGTAATCAGGCGTATCGATACCATCTGTATTCTCTGGAACAACTGCGGTACCTGTTCCTCCTCCTATTCCTATTGCGGCTTGATTATCCCCGTCATATGCATCATCTAGACCATCACCATCTGTATCGGTATTCAATGGAGGTACATATCCTGCTGTAGTTTGTGCCTCTACATTATCAGGAATACCATCATCATCAGCATCTATATCAAGATAATCAACTCCTCCTGTCGTATCTGTATTTGGTAGTGGATGTGGTGTACCACTTGTTACAGCCCCTCCTGTATTATCAACACTATCTTCTAATCCATCATTGTCTAAATCTGTCATAGTTGTTGGATCTCCTGGAGTAGGATAATCCATTTGACCATCCCCATCGGCATCTGTCCCCCCTGCTTCAACAATATCAGAGATTCCATCCCCATCACTATCTAGATCTAAGTTACCAGAAATTCCGTCCCCGTCAAGATCACAATTACCTGTATAATAGAATAGGTTAAATGTTCCTCCTTCACCATTTCCTTCGTTTAAAATATAATTTACCGTTGTAATTGGCCCAACACTTCTCCATTCAGGTCTATCATTTGTATCTACAAATACGGCAAATGATGGATTGTATAAATAATCATCTGTTACAACGAGATCACTTGCTGTTGCCGGCCCTAAAGGAGTCATATTTCCTACAATCGATCCAAACGAAGCAGGACTATACCTTGTAGACTCACCTACAAAGAAACGACCACTCCCATTTTCTAAACTTAAATCGTATGGTCTACTTAGCGTATATGTAATGGTACCGTTTTGATTATAGGTAGCCGTTCCTGTAGTTGGAACTACTGCTCCTGCTTGATTTAATCCATTAACCTCATAAGTTTCAGTACCAGTACCATCGTATATATATTCTACAGTAATATTTAATCCTTCTAATTCTGGAATACCCAAAGTTGTTCCTACATCATTTACTGTTTGTCCTCCTGGAGAAGCAACTGTTGGTGCATTTAATCCTAAAGTAGTCCAGTTAATTTGAATTTTGGTTAATGCTCCACATTCGACACTATCAGGGATTCCATCATTGTCATCATCAAGATCTACTGCATCCCCTATTCCGTCATTATCTTGATCATCAGATACTAGATCACAAGCATCAGGTATTCCGTCTCCATCCTCATCAGGGCCAATTTCAATATAATCTAATGTACTACTTATATCTGTATCTAAAGGATCTGTATAAGCAGCAGCCGTTACGAGACCATTTGCATCTACAATGGTTGAAGCATCTATAGGATCTGCTCCATATACACCGGTATCACCACCATCTGCATTCGAGTTATTATAAGCTTCATTAGCATCACTACAACCATCTGAATCACTATCCAGATTTAAATAATCTGGTGTACCTCCTGTTGTTTCTGTTGGAGTCACCCCTGCTGGTGAAACTGGCGAAGGTATACCGTTAGTTGCGGTATTATCTGCATTATTATCATCGTCATCATGACGACCATCATTATTCACGTCTGTTCCTCCCGCTTCTACTGTATCATAAATACCATCATTATCAGAATCTAAATCCAAATAATCAGGAACTCCATCATTATCAGTATCACAAACAGCAATTCCCGAAACAATAAACTCTATGCCATCATCTGTTCCAAAAGTAACTCCTACTCTATCAAAAACAACTTCTATTCTAACTGCTGTAAGTAACGTATTATAACCAATTTTAATACGCATTACATCATCATTTTGAGTACCAGCAGCAGCTAGATCTGTACCTGCCAAACTTAAATTAGTAGCACTCGTTGTTACTGTGTTAGGATTATCTGCTGGTGTAGTCCCATCTGTTTCAAAAGACGCTATTGTCCAATCACTCGTTGCTAATGCCGTATTGGTTGCATCAAATGCAGTAATTGTTGCATTGGTATGCTCCATATCGGCTATATAAATATTTAACTCAGCAAATTCTCCTGCTGAAAAATCCATTGTAATAGTCCCCGCCGTAGCACCATTTGCTACAGGTTGGGTTCCTACACTTAATTCTTGTCCTGCAACAATTGGAGTTCCCATATCAGAAGAAAGTGCACCATCTATATTAAATGTTGTTGAACTATAACTTACAAAGTTTGTTCCTGAATTGGCATCTGTTGCTGTAAACGTAATAGCGTTCGTATCTAACGTTGCAACATATGGCGTTGTTTCGGCATTATTATGATCTGTTGCAGTACCATTAATTAATCCTAATGTTTGACATTCTTCTGTATCTAAAATACCATCATTATCATCATCTAAATCGACAATATCACCTACTCCATCACTATCTAAATCGTTAAAAATAAGATCACAGGCATTAGGTATTCCATCACCATCTCCATCTGGTCCTCCTACTTGTTGATAATCATCTGTTCCGTTAATATCACTATCTACTGGATCTGCATAAGATGGACTACCTGAAGTTACTAATCCATTAGTTGGATTAACGGTTGCCGGGTCTGTACCAAATACTCCCGTATCTCCCCCATCTGCTGTACTACTATTATACGCCTCATTAGCATCACTACAACCATCGGCATCACTATCCAAATTTAGATAATCTGGTGTTCCTGCTGTGGTTTGTGTAGGATTAGAAATACCTGCACCTCCATTAGCAGAATCAGGAATACCATTATCATTGGTAGAATCTCCATCTAAATCATCTGCCAGACCATCATTATTAGCATCTGTTCCTCCTGCTTCAATTACATCATAAATACCATCATTATCAGAATCTAAATCCAAATAATCCATTACTCCGTCATTATCATTATCACAGATTGCAGAGAAATTAAAATCCGAGGTTATCTCATTACATTCATATGTCGTTCTACTAGTTACTGTTCCGTCTCCAAATCCACCACCTTGGTTATGCCCTACATTACAATACGTACCATCAGACAATACTACCGGTGTTAAATGTCCTCCATTATCTACATAATCATAAGTATTACCAGACGTTCCTGCAGGAACAGTCGGTAGTGTAACATTAGGAGCTCCGCCTCCGCCAATTAAATCAAAATTATTATCTCCCCAACTTAGTAATGTATTGTCATTTAAAAGGACCGATGCCGCTGCAAAATTTGAATCATTATCGATTGCAGATAAAAATTTTACATTTGTTAAATCTCCGGTGCCTGTTTGATTTTGTACAGTTACCCAAGACAATTGATCTGTCGTATTTCCTATTCCTAATTGACCAACGTCATTTACTCCCAAAGCATATACTCTTCCGTCAGAACCTAATACTAGGTAACTTCTATTACGATTAAAACTACCGTCAATACTTATACTACCATGAACTAGTTTTGCTGTTACCCCTCCTGGTAACGGGCTTGTCATTACTGTTGGTAACGGTAATGTTTGTATAGCACTACCATCTCCTAAGAACACATTTCGCCCCCAGGTATAAAAATCGCCCGAAGTTGTTAAGGCAAAAACCGTTCCTCCCACTATACTTACTCTGGCTATTCCTGATAAATCGGCTTGATTCCACGCTCCAAAAGTTGCAGTTGCGGATCCATCAATATCACTACTCGTTGATAATGTCCATAAATCTCCAGAATTTGTTAATAATCCCAATCCACCACCTGTAGCATGCATTTCTTTAATATCAGTTGGTAATACACCTCCTGGTAGTGTTATTTGTTGAAATGCATTACTGGATGTAATTGCATTAGGTATAATCCATCCTTCTTGACCCCACACGTATAATCCTGTTGTACTTAACACAAAAGCTTGAGATGTAAAAGCACCTCCTGAACCAACGGTTGCTAACAATATATTTCCTGTATAAGTATACCCATTTGCCGGTGTAACTTCTTCTGGGGTTAATAGATTAGTATCTCCATCATCATCTGCATCTTCTCCATGAATAGTATACCCCGTAGCTGTTTTTATAAGAACGGTATGGAAAGCTGTTATTATTAAATGTTGTGGCAGTTCTGTTCCCCCTGATATTGCAATCGCTGAACATTCTGTTAAATCAAGAATACCATCATTATCATCATCTAAATCTGCTGCATCACCAACGCCATCATTATCTAAATCATTAAATATTGCATCACAAGCATTTGGAGTACCATCACCATCATCATCTGGCCCTGTTTGTTGATAATCATCTGTTGTATCGGTATTGGTATCTGCAGGGTCTGGATATGAAGCAGCTGTAACCAAACCATTAGCATCAACAATTGTAGTAGGATCTAAAGGATCTATACCAAATACTCCGGTATCCCCTCCATCGGCTGTAGTACTGTTATATGCTTCATTAGCATCACTACAACTATCTGCATCGCTATCTAGATTGAGATAATCTGGAGTACCTGCCGTTGTCTCTGTTGGAGTAACACCTGCCGGTGATACTGGAGACGGAATACCATTTGTAGCTGTATTATCTGTATTGTTATCATCATCATCATGACGACCATCATTATTTACATCTGTTCCTCCTGCTTCTATGACATCATAGATACCATCATTATCACTATCTAAGTCTAAGAAATCGGCAACACCATCTGCATCTGTATCTATACATACGTTTTCTAGCAGTGTAAATCTAAACCCTTCTGCACTTCCTCCTCCGAGTGCTGTAATTGTGAATGAGGTTGCTCCTACCGGAAATATAACATTCCATTGCAATAAATTATTATCCAAGGATGATAACTGCGTAAAAGAATCTCCACTCATCAATGTTGCTCCATCTACTTGGTCAGTTTGAGTAGCTGGGTCATTAATAATGGCATTTCCTGTTCCTCCCACCCATGTGATTGTATAGGTGGAAAATCTAGATGTAAAATCTGGCCCAGGTGGTTCGGGTAATATTGCATCTGCATCTACATAACCATATAATGCCAATTGTAAATCTGTTGCTGCTCCACCAGAGCTAATAGAAAAGTTAGCAGCATTTAAATCCCATAACCCTGCGGCTGCCCTGTCATAAAAAAAGTATAACTCTCCATTTGTTGAGAGACCATATTGATCTAACACCCCATTTGTAAAAGTATGGGTAATATTCCAGGTACCTGCTCCCCCTGATGGTAATACTAATGTTCCTGCTTCGTTACCATCCAACAAACCATCATCAACAACCCCAAAGGTTGCTGGTTGCAATGTTCCATTACATTCTACACTATCCAGTATTCCGTCATTGTCATTGTCAAGATCAGTACTATTTGGTACACCATCATTATCCGAATCTAGAGAAGGATTACATAGAATATCTACTCCATCAGTTACTGCAGCTACTGCCCCTGTATTATAAGCGGCTGCAGTTACTACCCCATTTGCATCTACAATGGTAGTTGGATCTGCCGGATCAACACCATACACACCAGTATCTCCTCCATCGATAGTATCGCTATTGTATGCTTCATTGGCATCACTACATCCATCGGCATCACTATCTAGATTAATATAATCTGCAGTACCAGTTGTTGTTTCGGCAGGTGTAGTTCCTGCTCCTGCCGATGTTGGAATACCATTACTAGTTGTGTTATCAGCATTATCATCATTATCATCAGCACGACCTTCTTGTCCAGCTGTTGCACTGGCTATTCCTCCTGCTTCGATTACGTCATAAATACCATCGTTATCACTATCAAGGTCTAAAAAGTCTGCAATTCCATCTCCATCAGTGTCTATTGGGCAAATAGCATCTATACTTATATTATCAATGATAAAATCATCTGCTAGTAAATTACTATTAAAAGTTATATCTACACCTGTTATAGTAGTTGGTAATGTTACATCTATAGTAGATAAGGTCCAACTATTATACAACGAATGATCGATAAATTGTGGTCCTTGACCCGAAGCTCCAGTAATTACAAAAGATGCTCCATTTAAGGCAGTAACAAGTGCATCACCTCCTTGCAAAGTTGCATTATCAGTGTTTGAATCACCATCATCTGGTGTAGTAATATTTACATATGCGACACCATTTATCTCTACATTTATACTTACACTTGTATTTGATGGAATACCTCCAACTGTACCATTATTCCATCCAAAATCAAAAGAAAAACCATTAAGTACAGGAGTATCGCAAACAAAACTTTGCGTTACACTTGCCGTAGAATTATCAATATCACATGCTGCACCTCCACTTAAGAGAACAAAATTTGAATTTGTCCAATCGGTAAATCCACTAGAAAAATCCCCATTTACAATATCATAGCTTACATTTCCTACTTCTTCTGTATCCAGTATCCCGTCATTATCATCATCTAAATCCGCCGCATCGTTAACCATATCATTATCAGAGTCTTGTGTTGCAGGACCGATAGGGTCAATAATTTGACTATCCACTACTGTATCATCACCAGTAACTCCATCGGTAAGTGTATAACTAGTTTTAGGTACATTTATCGAATTAATCATTTCGAAACTGGTAGTGGCCGATGCTGTAAAGTTCTGGAATATATCTGTAAGTCCTCCTGGTGTTGTTGGCCCGAATTTTCTAAAAGTTTCTATTCCGGTAAGCCCATGCCAATAAAATGTAATGGTAGCAGATTCTCCTGGATTACCACATAATAAGGTAAAGTCAATCAAACCAACTGGATAATCATAAAGATCATCTTGAGAAGCTAAGCTTGATTCTAACAACGCAGATATACTGGTTATTTGGCTACAATCACCGGTTACTTCAAGCGTGATGTAATCTCCATTACCTGTTGCATCTGGGATTGAAGCTACATTAGGTTGTTGCGAATCTGGAAAGCCATCATTATTTCCATCTCCTCCATTGGGTCCTGCATCTTCTGTAGCAATATCGACTCCATCACCATCATCACACCCTGCTATAATCGCCACATTAATAACCGAGGCCACTGCACCTGTATTATATGCTGCTGCAGTAACTAACCCATTAGCATCAACTATTGTTGATGGATCTGCTGGGTCTGTACCGTATACTCCTGTATCTCCTCCATCGGCATTATCATCATCATATGCTTCATTAGCATCACTACATGTATCTGCGTCACTATCCAGATTAAGGTAATCTGGTGTTCCTGTTGTTGTTTCTGTAGGAGTGATTCCTGCTCCCGCCGATGTTGGAATACCATCACTTGCTATATTATCAGCATTATCATCGTTATCATCTGCACGGCCTTCTTGCCCAACCGTTGCGCTAGCTGTTCCTCCTGCTTCGATTACATCGTAAATACCGTCATTGTCACTATCTAAATCTAAATAATCAGGAATTCTATCACCGTCTGTATCAAGACATGTATCTATTGTTAGATTAGTTATTTGTATATCATCAACCCCATCAAACGCCGATCCATCTTTATTAGTCATATCAATTACAATATCTAATAAACCATTATTAGGAATAGTACTTGGTAAGTACAAATCCCAGCTATCAGAAACACTTCCTGCAACAGAATATGGCAGTATGCTTAAACTTCCTGAAGCACCATTACTATAGACAATTGGCTGGCTTCCTGATATTGTTCCTTCTTGTGTTTGAAAAGAAGCATATAAAACTCCTCCATAACTAACCGTTACTGACACTAAATCTGAGCCTCCGGGCGGATTCGCATCTCTCGCAAACAAAGTTCCGACAGATAATGTATTTCCAACTCCATGAGGGTTTACTCCTGTAAGGCTTTGGCTTATGGTAGCTGTAGTATTGTCTGTAGAATAATACGATCCTGCATTCGAAAACACAACAGTACCATTACATTCTACGGTATCTAATATTCCATCATTATCATCATCTAAATCAACGGCATCATTATCTAAATCCCCATCAGCATCTGAGGTTGCTGGCCCAATAGGATCTATAATTTGACTATCTATTACAGTATTATCTCCTACGGCTCCATCTGTAAGTTCGTAAGTTGTTTTAGGTACATCGATTGTATTAATTGATTCAATTTCAGAAGAAGCAGTAAACCCTTGAAAAATATTGGTAACGTTTCCTGGAACTTCTGCTCCGTACTTTCTAAAAAAGTCTATCCCTGTAATACCATGCCAGTAAAAAGTTATTTTGGCCGAATCTCCTGGATTAATACAATTAAGTGTAAAATCTATCAAACCAACTGGATATTCGTATACTTCATCTTGTGAAGTAAGATCTGATTCTAATAAAGCAGACATTGAAACAATTTGCGCACAATCTCCTGTTACTTCTAGGGTTACATAAGTTCCGTTTCCAGAGGCATCAAGAATAGACGCTACATGTGATTGTAATGAATCTGGTATTCCGTCATTATTACCATCTCCTCCATTAGGCCCAGCATCTTCTACTACTGATGATATTCCATCACCATCATCACAACCTGTTGCTATTGTATTATTAGTTACTGCCGCTACTGCGCCTGTATCATAAGCTGCTGCTACCACGGTACCATTAGAATTAACGGTACCATTGGCAACCGTTAACGGTTCTGTAGCGGTATTACTTGGATTATAAACTCCTCCGTCTCCTCCATCGGTATTTGGGTCATCATATGCTTCGTTAGCATCACTACACCCATCTCCATCGGCATCAGTGGATTGAAAATCTGGATTACCCGAAATATCTGTATTGGCAATTGTATAATTAATGGTTCCTGAATCTGCAGGGCTTTCTGCACCATCAAAAAGTCCATTGGCTCCTGATCCAGTTAATTGTCCATCGACTTGACCATTTGTACTTGGTAAACCATGACCCGCTTCGATTGCATCATAAATACCATCGTTATCACTATCCAAATCAAAGAAATCTGGCACACTATCACCATCGGTATCAAATGCTGCTTGAACCGCCTCATCTATATTACCAATTGCACCTGTTGATTCATCATCATCTAGATATGCAAAAACACCATCTGCATCTAAATCTGCATATGGATCTGAGGGTGATTCATCGGTATTTGTGATTCCATCTCCATCAACATCTATATCTAATGGATCTAATATAATATCCTTATCATCATCTATTGGTGATGGCGCCAGCGGACATGCAAATCCATCATTACTTGTTGTTTGCACCGTACTGTTAAGCAAGGCCGCACTAGGTGTTCCTGTAGTATAATCATTGATTAGGTATAATCCACCATCATTAAAGGATACATACAATCTATTTTCTGCATCGGTAAATGCTGCTCCGTATCCTACTGTTGTTGATGTAGGTACACCTATACCTGAAACAAAACTTCTTTCTGGACTAGGTAATGATATATCAAAAGTGTGTAAATTATCACTATCATCTACACCATATAATTTTCCGCTTATAAATACAACGTCATTAACTTTTGCCGATGGTAAAGGTCCTCCTCCTGGTCCTGTAAAAGTAACAGGAACGAGTACTGGTGCTACACTACCATCAAGAGTAGATAGATTTTCTATTTTGTGATATTCATCTCCTATATTTACCCATAAATTATCATTATCATCAACATCTCCCGATATACCACCATTACCAAAACTCGTTATCTCGCCCAGATCTTCTATGGCCCCGTCTGATCCTATTCTAATTAAATGCTTATTGATAGGACTAGAATTACCACCTTTTCCTATTGCATACGCAAAATCATCTATTCTATTATATCCTGCCGCATTATACAATTCGGTAGTAGCTATGGGGTCAGAGTATTCTCCTGATATAGGATCATAAGTCTTTAATTCTCCTGCTATGATTTGGTAAAAAAGACTTGGACAGGTAAATGCGGTTAAAGGAACCGAAACGTTACATGCAGTCGTATCACCATTATCTGTTACGGCAGCGGTTGTATTTTGTGGGCTTCCGGTTACTGTTGGTACCCCATCGGCATCAACTACATCGCCCAAACTACTATCTCCGTCAAGATTTCCTGCAACAAAAGATCCTGCACCTTCTATGGCGTCTGCACAACCATCACCATCTGCATCTGTTGATTGAAAATCCAACGCCACTCCTCCATCGGTATTAGCAATGGTATAATTAATCGTTGCTGCATTAGTGTCGTTATTCTCTAAGGCATTAAAAAGCCCATTGGCTCCAGAGTTTGTCTCTTGCCCGGTAATTCTTCCATCGGTATGTGCCTGACCATGTCCAGCTTCTACCACATCATATATACCATCATTATCACTATCTAAATCAAAGAAATCAGGAATACCATCTCCATCGGTATCAAAAGCAACCTCTACTAAACCATCTACGTTACCAATAGCTCCTGTGGTATCGTTATCATCTAAGTAGGCATAAATCGAATCTGCATCGCCATCTGCAAATGGATCTGAAGGAGATTCATCTAAGTTCGTTAATCCATCTCCGTCTAAATCAAGATCAACGTTATCGATACTATTATCCTCGTCCTGATCCACTGGTGATACTGCCGTAGCACAAGAGAAACCATCATTTCTTTGTGTATTTACGGTAGGACCGACATAAGTTGCCGTTGGTGTGCCTGTAGTATAATTTTCTATTTGATATAATCCCCCTCCATTATTTGATACATATAATCGGTCTTGATTATCTGTATACACAGCTCCATAATTTACCACTCCTGTCGTTGGCAAATCTCCTGTAATGGTTACGATACTTCTATCTAAAGATGGCAAAATCGTCCATATGTATAAATTAGTACCATCAACACCATAAAATGCATCATTAATAAATACAATATCCAAGGCGTCCATTACTCCTGGGTTACTTGCCCAACCATTAACAAGTGTTGTTGTAATTGTTCCTGATGGATTAGATGGTAATGTAGATAAATTATCAATTCTACGCAGTCTTCGTGCATTTCTTAAATACAATGCATCATTATCGTCAACATCTCCTGCTATATAATTAAGAGATGTGTTATCTAGAACTCCCAAATCATCAAAATCTCCATTACTATCTATACGAATTAAATGGCTCGCCAAGGCTTGTGGATCACCATTAGTATCGGTCTGTTCTACAATAGCATACATATAATCATCGGCTATATTATAACCTCCTGCATTATATATTTGCAATGTACTCAAGGCAGTACCATAAGTACCGTCTGCTGCATTATACTCTCTTAACTCACCATTTATAGCTTGATAAAAGGTACTCGGGCAGTTAAACGGAGTATCTGCTTGACTATAAGAATTTTGAATACCAAAAACCAAAAATGAGAGTAATAACATCATATAACTCTTCATTGTTGATACTTTATAAGGTATTTTCAGAAACGAAAGTTGCGTAAAAATTTTCATAAGTTATTTATGATATGATGGTTGTTGTATTCTTTTGAATTGAATTAGAGTTACCAAAAACAGTTGTAACAACTATTGCTGGTTTCTCTATTACTTGAACAGCATTTGGTAGGCACTGATCAATAGTACTATTTGGATCTATATATAAATAAGATGTATACATATACCTCCTATCTCTTGTATATTCTATGTGATCTGTGATAACAGCGTTTATACTCTGATCAATCGTAGTTTTTGTATGATCGAAAATTTCTGTTTGATTGGCTCTGTTTGTAGTAAATAAAAGCCCTGAAGACATTTCTAAGAATGAATAGGCCATCATAAAATAGACTCCTAATAAAAGAACTATTATACCTATCTCTATTCTAATATTATACCTATATTTGCTGCTCATCTTTTTTGACAGATTACTCTTGGTATCATCTGCCAAAAAAGAAGATTTCGGTACATTTATTGAAGTAAAAGAATTCAACTTCATAGTGGTTAATTGTATTAAATTAATCGTTATTCAGACCCTGTCATTGTTAGCTCGCCAAAGTTGCACAATTTCAGGGTTGTTTTTTTTCTTGCTCTTGTATGTATTACTCGTACTACATCATGCTAAGTAGTATTTAAAAATGATTGATTTTTAAATAAATTTATCAATGCCCTAACTCGCTTTATACTCCATACATATATCGATACTATACGAACTACATTTCTTCTGATAGGGATATGAATATCCTTATCAGAATGACAATTCTGCATACTAGAAAAATGTATAATTAATAAAATGGAAATTGGTATTGTAAGTATAATTAAAGCGAGGGTAATGTCATCCATAAGTCTTTCTTTAATAATTTATAGTTCTATGCATTTATACTATTAAAAGAGTAGTATAAATTTGATTCTGGGTGCTATTCGATAAAAAGTACTTATATAGTTAAAAACATGTGTAGACAAGTAGGGGTAAGAAATAAAATGCCTAAAATGATACTTTTTATACGTTTGTTAATTTTTAAACGATAACATTAGTATTATGTTTTTTTTAACAATATAAATGTAGCCATAAAACTTTGATTATCAAATACATAAAAACACCCTAATATTTATGGTTTTACCACCAAAAACCATTTAAAACACTGATTATCAAAATAGTAATAGTCACTTGTTTTACTCATAAAATAGAGAAAATTTCGCCTAATTTTGATTTACCTCATTTGGTCATTTATCTATATAATTAAACATTTCATCCTTTACGGTAGAACAGTAAGTCTCTCAAAATTATAATGGCTGAGAATCGCGTATTTAAAAAAGTGATGGACACAGGTGTTAAATACGTTCTTATACCACTTCATTATGAAATACTCGAATTGGTAGATGCCATAACTCGATATTTATAACCAGCACTAACTATATAAAATAACAGAGCTTGCAAAACTACAGCAACCTAAGTCACCATTGCTTTGCAAGCTCAGTTTATAAAATATTTTAAGTTCTATATCCTAGATAAAACCTCTTTTACGAGCTTCTTCTAGTAGCATTTGGTCATCTGCTTTGGCTATAGAAAACATTTCTTTGATTTGATTTTTTCTTTTCTCTATCGCACTTAGGGATAGACTCACATAATTAGGCAAGTTCTTTGTTTTTACCCCACGAGAAAGATGATAAAGTATTTTTAAATTCTTTTCGTCTAGAGAGAACTTATTGGTCATCATTTTTCTAAAATGATCATTTACCGTTGCGCTATAATATGCTTTACCTTTTACGATATTATTAAACGCCAACAACAACTCTGCAGAAGTAAGATCACTTTTGATTAAGAATCCAGCTGGATTAATATTTTTTAGGATATTATGAATTCTATGATCTTCTCTATGCATGGTTAAGATAATAATCTTTGCTTTTGGCAATAACTCTTTTGCATGCTTTGCCAAATCCTCTCCAGAAGTAATGCTACCGTCTGAGGAAGGAGGTAACTTAATATCTATAAAAAGCATATCAAAAGGAACCGTCTCTGAAGATTTTACGATCGTGTCATAGGCATCATCACAATTAGAGGCAATGTCTATTTTAATTTGATACTCTTTTTGATTTTCTCCTAATAAGGTGTTCTTATACCCTTCTATAATCATAGGATGATCATCGATCATAAGAACTTTTAGCTTTTTCTTCATCTTAAAAAAATTGTTGTTTGGTTTTAAAAGTATACGTTTCTAGGCTTTCTAATGAACCAAAACTCTATACATCGTATACACTAGTAATTCAATATCTTTAATCCACATTGTGGAGTTTAATTCTTCGAGGCTTGCCTCGAAACTCAAAAAACTGTGTGCCCTCTGGACTCTTTATGAGTTTGTCCCGAGGTAATTTACTTATATCGGTACAATTACTGACACTTTTGTACCCGAATCATTATTACTTAAAAATTGAACTACTCCACTCATCTGACTAACTCTTGACGTAATATTTTTTAGACCGATTCCTTTTTTCACCTTGGTGCTTTTGAAACCGATTCCATCATCTAAAATAGTAAGATTTATTTTACTATCCTCATAATCGAAATTAATTTTTACATTTTTTGCCTGCGCATGTTTAAATATATTCTGCATAGACTCTTGCAAAATTCTAAAAAAGTTTACCTTTTTATTATCTGGTATCTCCTCCCAATCGATCTTTTCGTCGTTAGAAAACTCATAATCAATTTTATGTATTGCACACAGGTCTTTGATCAATGTTTCTACGGCATCCATATATGCTACATCAGACGGTAATGTTTCTGATCCCAGATCATGAGAGATCAATCGTATCTCTTTTTCTATCGATTTAAGCTCTTCTATATATTTATCTCTGGCTGGGGTAAACTCATCGTTGGCCCGTTGATTGATCCCATCTAGACTTAATCGCACCCCAAACAAACGCCCTAGTACCCCATCATGCAATTCTTCTGACATACGTTGTTGTTCTAACTGTCTACCCTCTTCTAGTTTAATTTGTTGATTAAGTAACAAACGATAAATCTCTTCATTAGATTCTTGCTGGGTTTGTGCAAACTGTAGTTCTTTATTACTTTGTTGCTGCCTAAAAATAATATACCCCAATAAAAACATAGCGGTAAGCCCAAGTATGGCAATGATCAAGATTTGATTTTCTTTACTCATTTGTTGGTTTTCTTCTACAATCTCATCGGTCTCAAACTTGATACGTGCAAATTTATCACGAAACAAACGTTCTTCTTTAATTAAACTATCATTTAAGGCAATATATTTATTGGCATAGCCTAAACCCGATTTACTATCAGATACCTCAGATAACAATTGATACGCTTGTAATAACTCCTGATTATTGTGTAACTCTTCCGATAAACTTTGAGAACGTTCTGCGTAACTTATTGCCAAACTATCCTTACCAATAGATTGATAATACTCTGCCAAATGCAAAGTATTTGTTGTCAAGCCAAATTTATCATTAATGCTGTCCCTTATTCTTAAGGCTTTGTAAAAAAGATTAGGAATACTATCTAAGTCATTTGATAAAAAATTAACGTAAGCCAAATTATCCAATAGCCTAGAATATTGTTTTAGGTTATTTGTCAAAAAACTTTTATATGCCAATGCTTTATCATAATACTCCTTTGCTTTTTCATATTTTTTTTGAGATTTATAGACCGTACCAATATTACTATATGAAGTTATTGTTTGTGAAATTTCCTTATTTGTCCCTTTAGCAAATTCAATTGCTTTCAAATTATATTCAATTGACCTATCATAGTTTTCAAGATACTTACTTAATATTCCTAAATTAGTATAACATAATGGTAAATACCTTTTATTTTTAGATAAACTAAATTTCTTAATAGCCTTAATTGTTAAAGATTCACTTCTAACATAATCTTTATTTTTTAATAATATCTGTGCTAAATCTATCAATGCTTTTCCATGATCATATGCAAAACTTTCAGGACTATTTTTTTTACCGTATAAATTTGAATAAATTTTATCAGCTTTATAAAAATTTTCAAATGTAGTTTGAATGTCAGAAGTCCTATCTCTAAAATAAATTCCAATTAAAAAGTGAGATTTTGCAATATTTAAGGAATCATTAATTTTGTAGGATAATTTTAAAGCTTTTTCATTTAAAACCTTATAACTATCATAATCACCAAGAGAATAATACCCGTAAGAAATTTCTTGTTTCTTAGATATTTTAAAGGTATTATCATTTAATGTTGAAACTAATGTGGAAGCTTTTTCTAGATATTTTTCTCTTTCTTCTTCAGAAATCTTACGATCTTTCCCATTTTCGATATATGAATTAATTATATTAGATTTTAGTTCAATGTCTTTAATTGTATCATTAGGTTTATTACAACTGAATAGGAAAAAAACAATAAAAATAATTTTAATAAAGGAGCGAAACATTATAATACTTTTATTCTAAATTAGTCAATTAGATTTCAAGAAAAAAGAAAAAAGAAAAAAGAATCTAAAAACACTTCTAGATTCTTTTTTCTTTCTCAATAACTTCCAACTGTTCCAACGGTTTTATTCACCTGGATCTGTTGTATCATTAGAATCTTCAGAAGAATGTGGATCTGTCTGTCCATTGGAATCTTCAGATGATTCTGGTTCAGTAGAATCATTTGAATCCTCTTCATTATAAATGTCTTCTATTTGAACTTGATCATCTGCAGCTTCTGCTTCACAAGCGATGAATAATGAGCTTAAAAATAGTATAGCGAATATAGTTCTTATAGTTTTCATAATCTTAGTTTTTTTAGTTTAGTTTGTGTTACCTATAATAGATAACGTCTTAATTTTGATTTACTTACTTTTTTTGTTTTTACTCTTATGTTCATCGGTTGCGCAATCGACTTCTATATATTTTTCCTTTTTGTACTGTTAGCGATAGTTTACTTTTTTTGTTTTTGTATCTCTAATTGTACACTACAAATGTATATCGTTTATCCTCTCGCGCCCAATAAATTAAGGTGTCTTTAGTGGTTCGGTGCCTACCAGTAGTGCTTATACCCCGTACAAGGGTAATTAGCCCTATTTTGAAAAACCATATTTTTGTAAGAATTTACTGCACAATGATTTGGTAATATTTTTTGGTATTTTTTTAACAAAAAAACCGACAAACACAAAAGTATTTATCGGTCGATATGTAATCATATTGGTTAACATACTATATATATATCAAACTCTTTTTTGCCAGATTATCCTTAATCTCCTCGACATTATTTTTGTACGATTTTGAGAATGGGATCAAATCTTCAGAGTTTTTTATGGCACATTTTGCTTTTCCAAAATGAATTCTAGATACATAATCTATATTGATAATATAACTATTATGTATGCGCACAAAATGCTTGGGTAATAAATTTTGAAAATGCTTTAACGTTTTAAATGCTTCGACCTTATTGCCATCGCTCATCATAAAATCTGTGGTGTTGTTATCGGCTTTAAGGTATAAGATCTCATCTACATCAACAAAGCGATAATCCCCATAAGACTTAAAGCATAAGGTGTTATCACCCGTTTTATCAAAGTCTTTCTCGAATCGCATTAAACTTCTTCTAATCTGTGGTTTACCTAATGGCTTGAGCATGTAATCCAAAATTCTGTTACGAATTCCTTCTATCGCAAATTCTGTAGTTTTTGTAATCACGATAAATTCTGGTAGTCTGGGCATGTATTTAGAGAGTTCTACCATTAAAGAATATTTTGTTTGATCGCCGTGCATACCTTGCACCTCGGGTTCTAAAAAAACGATTCGTGGTCTCCTCTCCAAAATCAAATCCAATGCGTCATGCTCATTATCTGCGATCCCAGTACAGATATATTCTGTTTTTTCTTCGAGAGAAAGCTGGATCACATCAGAGATGTTTTTGTCATTGTCTATAATTACGTAAGGGTATTTCATGGGGTATCTTGTTAATATTTACAGGTGTTTTTTTTATCACCTAGTTAGTCTATTTACAAGATAGGGCAAATACCCACTTTTTGTATACGGCTTAACCGTAATATTAATACGTGAGTACTTCATTAACAAAATCTTATAATTTACACTTTATCGTAAAAAAGTGCGTTTTAACCATAAAATATAGCCAAAATCACCATAAAGTAGTCCTAATCACTCATACTGATCTGAGTTAAAAAACTCCTAAAATCGACTTTTTAGAGCTAAAAAAGTACATAAATAAACCTAAAACGGTAAGTATTAGACAAGTAACCTATTTTGTAGTATTTAACACTTTATATCCGATTTATTATTTCTTATATCTATACTTAATCCATAGATTACCGGTCAAAATGTGATAAAAAACTAAGGTTATTCGTGTCAAAAAACATCATCACAAAATCATTTATAAGGGTGTAATGATGGTATTTACATATGCTAATATGTTTTATACTGCATCTCGTAAAATTACCCTAACCTAGCGACATAAATAATAGTATATTTGAAGAGGAAACGAGTGTATTAAAAATTAATCATTAAAACTAAACAAGTGAAAAATATTGTTGTGCTTACAGGAGCCGGAATTAGTGCAGAAAGTGGAATTAATACTTTTAGAGATGCTAATGGCCTTTGGGAAGGTCATGATATTATGGAGGTTGCTTCTCCTCAAGGTTGGGATAACGACCCAGAACTAGTTTTGGATTTTTATAACAAAAGGCGACGCCAACTGCATACGGTTGCTCCCAACAAAGCTCATTTTGATCTTGCTGCATTAGAACAAGATTTTAATGTTACTGTGATTACTCAAAATGTTGATGATTTGCATGAGCGTGCTGGTAGCACCCATGTTGTTCATTTACATGGGGAGTTATTAAAAGTACGTAGTCAGGCCAATGCAAATGAGGTTATAGATTGGAAAAATGATTTAAACCTTGGTGATCAATGCAAATACCATAGCCAAATGCGACCACACATTGTTTGGTTTGGAGAAGATGTACCTATGATGGATACCGCAATTGCATATACAGAGCAAGCCAATATCCTTATTGTAGTGGGTACATCTATGCAAGTATATCCTGCAGCCGGACTGGTGCAATACACACAACCGCAGATTCCTGTGTATTTTATAGATCCAAATCCTGCCATACCCCCTGCTCCTAATCTTACTATTCTTGCAGAAAAAGCTACTACGGGTGTAGCCAAGGTAGTAGAAATGTTAAGAAGTTAAATAAAAACTGCGTTTCGGTACTTAAAAAACGTTTGGCACGATATAAAATAATATTTCTTTAGTCAGAGACCATGTTTCTATGAGCTGCTCTTAAGTTTATCGAGAATCAAAACTTTACTTTTGCTCTATACTATCATTTTGTTTGACTACAATCGAATCATTTGCTACCACAGTACTAGCTTCTATAGGATTTACTAATTTTGCTCGAACTTCTTTTGCCCATTCTGTTAATATAGTAGCTTCTTGATCTGTTAACTTGCCATGCATCCAGGTATATGATTCTAATGGCATTTCTTTTCGCTCTATTTCTTCTATAAACTCTTCTAACTTATGATCTTTTTGATTTGGGGTATATTGATTCCATTCTGAAACATTAAAATGTTCTTTTCCTTCTTTGATATGGTGTGCCATCCAGTGCGAAACTGGGCTTACCTCCATATACCATGGGTATCGAGTTGTACTGCTATGGCAATCATAACAATTGTTTTGTAAAATCGTCTTTATATGATCAGGAACAACTGTTGCTTTTTCAAAATCCTCTATACTTGCATAACTAGACTCATTTTTATTAGGTCTTAAAAACTGAGAGATTATAAAAGCTAATAACAATAGAAGAAAAAATCGTTTTATCATAATACTGTTTTTTAATTAATCACTAATCACGAACCTATTCGTGATGTATATTTCTGAAACTATATTTTGTTATTGAGGCGAACCTCTAAAGAATATCCCCTTATCCAAGGAAATATACTTATTTAGATTTTGAATATTTAGCAAAAAAACAACCTTATCTCTGTATTAACAATCTCACACACCTCTATAATCTCCTCTTAAATAAGCACATACTAGATATTAAGTAACGGTTTTGTACCTCGGATTATTATTGGCTAACTTTGAAACTAGTTATATTCATCATTATATACCTACTCATATGACTCCTTTAAATGAAGTTGTTAGTGCTATTGATCATTCTCGCGAAAAAAGAGCGCAATTGGCTAACTTGATCGTTTCTAACCCTAAACTACTACCAGATTTACTAGAAATATGTGCATTGGTAGATGAGGAGGTTTCTTGTCGAGCAGCTTGGGGCCTGGAGTATATGTGTAAAACTAATATAAACGAAATACTACCTTATCTTGATCAACTGCTTACTATTATGCCCAAGGTTTATAAACATCCTGCAGTAAGACCCATGGCCAAAATAGTAGAGTTGTTAATGATTTTATACTATCAAAAAAAAGATGCTGTTATACAGCAATCGGTAACACACTTGCATCGAGAAAAAATTACCGAAATCGGCTTTGACTGGCTTATCACAGATCAAAAGGTCGCCGTAAAAGCATATACCATGACGTCTTTATATTTATTAGGTACAGAATTTGACTGGATACATGCAGAGCTTAAAACGTTACTCGAAAACAACTATAGCACTGGTAGTGCAGCTTACAAAGCAAGGTCAAGAATGATACTTAAAAAACTTAATAAGTAATTGATCGCCACGCAAAAAAATATAATTTATAAAACATACGACTTTATAAACTGTATACCGAACTGGTCTAAACTTTTTACTTTTGCGTTAGGTTCTTTAGTTCTTTGTAGTTACAAAAAACCTAAACCATAAAATTCGTAATTCATAATTAATTGAATTACCTTTGCAGCTTCAAAAATAAAAAACTATGTCATTATTTCCTTTGCAAGCCATTTCGCCAATAGATGGCCGCTATGCATCAAAGACCAAATCCCTGAGTGCATTTTTTAGTGAAGAAGCTCTAATCAAATACCGTGTCCTTGTAGAGATTGAGTATTTTATCGCGTTATGTGAACTACCTTTACCACAATTACAAGATATAGACACTTCATTATTTGATCAACTTAGAGAGATCTACACTTCTTTTACCAGCGAAGATGCAATAGCTATAAAAGACATTGAAAAAGTTACTAATCATGACGTAAAGGCTGTAGAGTATTTTATTAAAGAAAAATTTGATGCTCTTGGTCTACAAAAATATAAAGAGTTTATTCATTTTGGATTAACCTCTCAAGACATTAATAATACTGCAATTCCTTTAAGCATCAAAGATGCGATGAGTAATGTCTATATTCCTGAGTACACTACTCTTTTGGATAAAATAAAATCTTTGGTGACCGAGTGGTCTAGTATTTCTATGCTAGCACGTACCCATGGGCAACCTGCCTCTCCTACCCGACTAGGTAAAGAGTTTCAGGTATATGTTACCAGAATGGAAGCTCAATTTGACCTTTTAAAAGATATACCTAGTGCTGCAAAGTTTGGTGGAGCTACAGGTAACTATAATGCACACAAAGTAGCATATCCAGATATCGACTGGAAAGCTTTTGGTACTCATTTTGTACAAGAGAAACTAGGATTGCATCACTCTTTTCCTACTACGCAAATAGAACACTATGATCATATGGCTGCGCTTTTTGATGGTATGAAACGTATTAATAATATTCTATTAGATCTTGATCGCGATGTGTGGACATATGTATCTATGGATTATTTTAAACAAAAAATCAAAAAAGGAGAAGTAGGCTCTTCGGCTATGCCACATAAGGTAAATCCAATTGATTTTGAAAACAGCGAAGGTAACCTTGGTATTGCTAATGCGTTATTTGAACACCTTGCTGCCAAGCTACCAATAAGCCGTTTACAACGTGATCTTACTGATAGTACAGTACTAAGAAATGTAGGAGTGCCTTTTGGACATACAGTAATCGCTTTTCAAGCAACATTAAAAGGTTTAAACAAACTTTTACTTAACGAAGAAAAGTTTGCCGAAGATCTAGAAAACAATTGGGCTGTAGTAGCTGAAGCTATACAAACTATCCTAAGAAGAGAAGCATATCCTAACCCATATGAAGCGCTTAAAGGATTAACAAGAACCAACGAAAAAATAAATCAAAACTCTATTGCTAGTTTTATTGAAACTCTAGATGTTTCTGAATCTATAAAAACTGAGTTAAAGCAAATTACTCCTTCTAATTATACGGGGATCTAAAAGAAAAAAAACTAACAGTTTTTCTTTAAAGCTCTGATGTTGTGACATCAGAGCTTTTTTATTTTACATTACTTCTACATTTACAAAATCTAAAACGTTTTTTGATTATTGCAAAGTTATCATTCACACTTGTTGAGTTATACTTTTGAAAAAAACATAAACCCTTTTCATCTATCTGTAACAAATGCTTAAAACAACAGATTAGGTCTCTGTATCATTCTTTTGTTACTTAGATGAATCTTAAAACCTAAACAACAATACAATGAAATTAAATTTGAAATCTGTTCTATTCGCAGTTTTAACAACTGCGATACTAGTATCTTGTGGAGAAGATGCTGAAATGGAAAAAGTAAATGCTTCTAACCCTTATTTAGAAATGGTAGGTAAGGTAGAACATCGTGTTGCTAGCGCCAAAGAGTTACAAGGCATCGAGAAACCAATCGAAAAAGTAAACTGTACATTACATGGTGATACAGGTTGTTCTGATGGTGCTGCAGAAGAGCTTGAACGTTATGTTAAAGATTGTACTACGTATCCTCGTACCTGGCCTCCTACAGGAGTGGTTGTTACTACATACAAAAGTATGGTATACTATGTAGATGGTGATTCTGACATTAACCTTGATCATTATCAAGATGATCTACAGGCTCATGTTAGTACATTAGGTAGTGCAGCATTTATTAGTGCCGATATTGTCTATTGGGAATGCAATGATAGAACTAATAACTCTTGCGTAATTAAATACTCTGTATACAAATAAACCAACATACTTCTTTTATATATTACACTAAAAGCTCTGATGTTATGGCATCAGAGCTTTTTACTTTGTACATGACTTCTACAGTTACAAATTCTAAAGTATTTTTTGGTTATTACAAGGTTATCATTCTCATTTATCGAGTTATAATTTTGAAAAAAAACATGTATCCATCTTATAAATCTGTAACAAATACATAAAACAATAAGTTAGGTCACTGTAGTATTCTTTAGTTACTTAGAGATATCTTAAAACCAATACCAAACCACTAATGAAACTAAAACTAATCGCCTCTTTAACCTTATTTCTGATTACGTTAACCTTGGTTTCCTGTGATGAAAGTCAAGAAATTGAAAAAGTCGACTCTTATAACCCTTATATACAATTAGTGGGTAAAGTAGAACATCGTAAAGCAAACGCAAATGAACTGGGCACTCTAGAACAACCAACGACTAGTAAAGCCAATTGTACACTAGGCAGAGATGCAGATTGTTCTGATGGCAGGCAGTCTTCTTTTGAACGTTTCGTAAAAGATTGTACTACTTTTCCACGTACATGGCCTCCCACTGGCAATGTAACTACCTTTTACAAAAGCATGATTTATTATGTGGATAGTGATGGTGACATTAACATGAATAATTATCAAGATGATCTTCAGGCTCATGTAGATCAAATCATAAATGTTGTGAGTACCGCAGCATTTATTACAGCTGATATTATTTATTGGAAATGTAATGACCAAGCCAATAATTCTTGTGTAATTAAATACACTGTTTACAAATAAATTGTATAATTCTTCTCTCTATTTTGATAATTCCCTCTTAAACCAGTCAAAATAGTTGTAAAAGGACATTATAAAAATAGGCTACCCGTTATGGATAGCCTATTTTTTATTTTTTTTAAATATATAGATTTTTACTCGATAGTAATAGAATCTGCAATATCTTTAAATGCTCCAAAGTCTAATCTACCTTCTTCTGCAGATCGAACTAGTTTGACTATTTTTTCTGATCTCATATTGTCACCCAAAATACGTACAACACCAAGACCTTTTGTAAAATCAGTAACAAACACAATAATCTCGTTTACGTTCTCATCTTTTGCGATAGATTTTACTGCTATTTTGGTATCGTTAGACCCAAATCGTATTAAAGTTTCATAAGTCTCTGTTGACAATATTTTTGCTATATCTGTACGTTCCTTTTCAAACTTGTCCTTCTTTTCCTCTTTAAAAGGTAATATTAACAAATTTACTTTATGAATACTATTTAATGCTTCTTGCTCTTCTGCATTAAGGTTCATTCCATCTTTATTTAAAAGACTTGACGGTACATCTACAGATACAAAATCGGTATCGTTTTGATGGTCTACAAAATATTTTTGCAATGTATACTCGTTATCACAACTCATTATAAGAAACATACACAGTACTCCAGCAATATAAATTCCTAAATTTCTCATTCTTTGATTTTTTTGATTGTTTTTTTGATTGATGTGCTATCCAATGAACCAAAATAAGATCACTACTTATAATAGTAAGAGGCATCTATAAAGTTATTGAATACTGTGGTTGAGAGAAATATAGGCTCTCAACCACATTTAATATGTATTCTAATTAGGCACTATACTAGTTACCCTTTTTTACATTTTTTAATTCTTTACCTCCTGGTATATTAAGGTCATTTGCTAGTTTAGATACTTGCTTAAGATCAATATTACCTGTAATTGTAAGAATAACAGTTTTGGGGGTGTTTTTTCCATCATTACCCTCGAGATACATAAAAAGCTCTTTTACAAAATCCTCACTACTACCTGGCTTAATATAAAACTTGATATTATCACCATTGTCACTCTTTACTCTCATTAATTCATCTAGAGAAGAGCTTTTAAGGTAGCTTTGCACATCTACCCTCATTTGATCATTAATTTTTTGATTTTCGGTTACAAATACCTTAATGTTATTTATATTTTCAACAAGACTAAGGTATTGCTGCGTTTCTTTGTCTTTACTTTCAAAGTCAATTTTACTTAATAACTTAAACATTTTACTAGTCATAACCATAGAGGTTACATCTCTCATGTTTTCATATTTATCAAAATAACTTTGTGCATTTGACACATATGGTAAAACAGCTAGTACTAAAATAATTGCTAATTTTTTCATAATTATAAGTTTTATATCACCTCGAGAATACTTCGAGTTATGATTTTTGTTTTTTTTATTTTATAAACTTGTTTTTAGTATTTTCAAATTCCTTCAGGTATACTAATTCCTGCTTTCCTTCATTCATATATTGAGAAACCATTTGAAGGATTTTTTTGGTTTCTTGCAATGCTATTTCGGGGTCTTCATAAGTGCCCAGATGCTTTGTAGAAGACTCGGTTTTTTGTAAAAATATTCCAGCAATCAAAGCAATTGATGCTGCAATACCTACCCAAGCATATTTTCTTTTTTTTCCTGCACTTAATTTTAAATCCCTAGTAGCGGTTATGGTACTTTCTTTAGAAAAATACTCAAACATACTTTTGTAATTTTCGAGGTGAGGCGGCACATTTTCTCTGGTAAAATAAACCTTTAATTCTTTTTCTTCAGAAATGGTCGTTTCGCCCTCAAAATACTTTTCAAGTAATTTTTCAATTTTAGCCAATTCCATAATTATGTTTTTTTGATAATTCTTCTCTAATCTTTTTTCTACCTCTTGATAATGCGACTCTAATTGCTCCTTCGTTAATGTCTAACATTTTTGCAATCTCTGCATTATCATATTGTTCTATATCTTTAAGCTGGATGATTAGTCTTTGTTGTTCTGGTAATTCATCCATAATCTTTCCTACCCAATCTAAACTGTCTTTAGCTTCAACTTCTTGCTGTAAGGACGGTCTGCTATCTTTATAATTGCTATGAACAATTTTTAAGTTCCCTGCTTCTTTACCTTTTAATTTATCATAACAATAATTTTTGGTCATTGTCATTGCAAAAGCTTCTACATTTTTATACTCGCTCATTTTACCTTTATTCCTCCAAAGCTTAAGTAAAACTTCTTGAGTAGCATCTTCTGCCTCTTCATTACTTACCAATAAACGCTTGGCAAGCCTAAAAAGCTTGTCCTTAAATTTATCTGTAAGCGTTATAAATGCTCTTTCCTTCATTTTGGTTGGTGGTTTTATAAAACTATGTTAGCTTTATATAAGGGAGACGACTATATCTATAATTTGTTACATTCTTTTTTTAATTTACAATAAAGTAGTTACATTTAACGCTATACAATAAACAATGTTATATAGTCTTACTCCTTTATAAATAAGTAATTTTTGTAAATTATGATTTATAATGTATTCTATATAAACACAAAAAAAATAATACATGCAAAACTTAAAGCGTGCAAAGTACATGATGTATTTTGCAATATTAGTGGTAACGGGAAACATCTTTACAGGGTGTTTTGATGATAGAGACGATGTTGTACAAACACCTACCGCAAGCGGAATTCATGATTTTATCTGGAAAGGAATGAATGCCTTTTATTTATATAAAGCAGAGGTTGATGATCTAAAAAATGATCGATTTTCTAATAATGACGAGTATGCAAGTTTTTTAAATGGTTTTTCTTCTCCTGAAGAAATTTTCACAGATTTAAGAACCAAAAGAATAATAGGAGAAATCCCCGTTGATGACTTTAGCTTTCTTGTAGATGACTATGTTGAATTAGAAAAACGATTTAGTGGGATATCAAAAAGTAACGGTATGGAATATGGTTTAGTGTTTTATCCTGAAGATGCCGATAAACCTGATACAGAAACAAAAAAGGTTTATGGCTATGTGCGATATGTGTTACCAAATACCGATGCCCAAACCAAAGGTCTTAAAAGAGGGGATATTTTTACAACTATCGGAGGTACACAAATTACTAACAAGAATTTTAGCGAGTTACTGGCGCCAGACAGTTATACTATAGAACTATCTACGTTTGACGGTACTAATTTTACCGATACCAATACCTCTGTTACATTAACTAAAGTTGAATACACAGAAAACCCTGTTTTTCTTACCAAAACACTAAATATAGGGGGAAACAAAGTTGGTTACCTTATGTATAACGCTTTTACGGCAGACTTTGATAAACAATTAAATGATGCTTTTGGTCAATTAAAAGCCGATGGTGTTACAGATTTGGTATTAGATTTACGATATAACGGTGGAGGATCTGTAAGAAGTGCAATTGATTTATCAAGTATGATAACAGGACAATTTAAAGGTCAAGTGTTTTCTAAAGAAGAATGGAATGCTGATAGACAGGAACAATTTGGTGATACTAATCTATTTGGTGATAAGATAAGAACGGATGCCACAATTAATAGTCTTAATTTATCAAGATTATATGTTTTAACTACAAGTAGCTCTGCTTCTGCCAGTGAGTTGGTTATTAATGGTCTTGATCCTTATATTAATGTTATAAAGGTAGGTACAACAACCAGAGGTAAATTTCAAGCCTCTATAACTTTATATGACACAGAAGGTTTTGGCAGAAAAGATGCAGAGCTTGCGGGACACACCTATGCCATGCAACCTTTAGTTCTTAGGTCTCTTAACTCTAAAGGAGAAACTGATTATTTTTCTGGATTTGCTCCTGATATAGAATTAAAAGAAAAACGTGAAGCGCTGGGTATATTAGGGGATGAAAATGAACCTCTTTTAAAAGCTGCATTGGATCATATACAAGGTAATGCCTCTCGATATTCTAAATCATCAGGTATACCTCTAGAACTTGATTATGCAGGTGATAGTAAAATGTTTTCACCAATTTATGAGCGCATGTATAAGAATAATTAATTTTCTTTAGTAAGAAAGTTAAACTTACCCCACCCCACCTTTCATGTATAAAAACTAAATTGAAAAACTTTACATAATAAGAAAGTTATTTAGTACATATAATTAAAAAAAAGCCATCAGTATAAAATTATACTGATGGCTTTTTTTATATACCTATGTCAGCCGAAACCTTAACTTTGTTTTAAATAAAAACCTAGTTATCATAACTTTAATTAAGAAAATTTTATGTTTCGACTATCAATTATTTTACTAAATTGCAACTAAGTTGCATTAGTTGTAATTTTCACAAACACAAAACATCAATTCTTAACTAATTTAAAGATGGTAACTAACAAACATTTAGAAGACTCGTTACAAAACTCAAAACACGAAGTATCAAAATTATGTATTGCATACAGAAATAGGTTGCACTATTCTTCTTAAAACGATACTTCTTTTATACCTACATCCAAATTGCAGAAAATAAAATAGCGCAAATTAAAGCTATTCCCCCACTGGTATTCTACATACAATATTCCTTTAGGTACCAGTTAAAGCTGATTCACTTAAATAGCTGCAACATTAAATGATAGGACAAATAAATTCACTATCACCTAATAGTCAATCACTCTATTGGGCAGGCACAGCTATGCTTATTTAGCATCACTTTATATGAAAAAAACAAACCTATATATAGTTTCTAGAATACGTATTTAACTAATAATCAAATATTAACACAAATTAATTTTATTATGAAACAAAATCATTCATGTGCTTTTAAACTGAGAAAATCGCTCACAAGTCTAAGCAAACCAGCCATTTTATTTTCGGTTACATTTTTATTTTTCTCTTTTATGGTCTCTGCGCAAACAACTGCACAAAAGGCAAAAATAATACAACAGAGTAACTATGCTAAACTAGTCACACTACAAGAAGAAACACAACAAAAAGAAAAACTTCAAAAAAGTGAAGCTATACAAGCTGCTCAAAGTAATGGATGGGATCTACAAAAAACACTATCTGATGGTAGTTTTTCTGAGCTACAAAAATTAGGGCCTAATGGAGAACCTATTTATTATACCACCTTTAATGTTGCTGCAGCAAGATCTACCAGAACCAATCATCTCAATTCTGGAGGGTCATTAGGACTTAGCCTTGATGGACAGAATATGACAGCACATATTTGGGATGCAGGACACGCTCGACTCACACATCAAGAATATGATGGCACTGGTGGCAATAACCGTGTTAGTATTGGAGATGCTGGATCTGAAACTTTAGGAGTTGATAGCCATGCTGCTCATGTAACAGGAACTGTAGTTGCCTCTGGTGTTCAAGCCAATGCAAAAGGAATGGCACCTCAAGCCAAGGCAATAGGGTATGGATGGAACAATGATGCTTCTGAGGCTACAACTGCTGCCTCTAACGGAATGATTATTTCTAACCACTCTTATGGTTTTAGAGCAAACTCTGTACCTGATCAATATTTTGGAGCCTATATCGATGAGTCTAGAAGATGGGATGAAATCATGTTTAACGCACCTTTCTATCTTATGGTAGTTGCTGCGGGTAACGATGGAGATCAAGACACTTTTAATGCACAACCTTTGGACGGGAATTCATCTTATGACAAACTTACCGGTCACAGTACTTCAAAAAACAATTTGGTAGTTGCCAATGCTCAGGATGCTAACATTGCTAACAATGGTACTTTAAATAGTGTTACAATTAATAGTGGAAGTAGCGAAGGGCCCACCGACGATTATAGAATCAAACCCGATATTACCGGTAATGGTACTGGTGTACGATCCACTCTGGAGAGAAATGATTCTGACTATGGTAGTTTTACAGGAACTTCTATGGCATCTCCTAACGTCGCGGGAACATTGCTACTGTTGCAACAACATTATAATAACATTAATAATAATTTAATGAGAGCTGCTACACTAAAAGGTATCGCATTACACACTGCAGATGACATAGGTCCCTCTGGTCCAGATGCTGTACACGGATGGGGTCTCTTAAATGGAAAAGCCGCAGCCGAAGTTATCACCAACAACGGATCTTCTTCTAAAGTTGAAGAACTTACCTTAAATAACGGGCAAACCTACTCTATTACTGTCGAATCTGATGGTAGTTCTCCTTTATTATCATCGATATCTTGGACAGACAGACCAGGAGCAGCGGTTAGTACCACAAATTCTAAAAATGCAGTATTGATCAATGACCTTGATATTAGAGTAACCAAAGGATCATCCACATTTAGCCCTTATAGATTAACCAGTATTACAACCAATGGTACTGGAGATAATACGGTAGATCCATATGAAAGAGTAGATGTTTCAAATGCATCAGGAACCTATACTATTACAGTAACTCACAAAGGATCTTTAACAGGAGGTAGTCAAAACTTTTCATTAATCGTTACCGGGATTACTACCAATACTTCTACATGTATTGCAACTGTACCAACCAGTGTTTCTTCGTCAAATGTAAGCGCAAATGCGGCAACTATTACTTGGAGTAGTGTTTCTGGTGCTACCTATGATTTAAGATACCGTCAATCAGGAGCCAATAACTGGACTACAATTGCTGTAAACGAGACTTCTCGTGCAATCTCAGGGTTAACTGCTTCTACAACCTATGAAGCTCAGGTAAGAAGTAAATGTCCAGATGGTACAACATCAAATTATAGTGGTTCAATTAATTTTACCACCACAACTACTCAATTAAACTATTGTACTGCCAGTGGTAATGATGCCTCTGCTGAATATATCGGTAGAGTACAGTTAGGATCTATAGATAATTCATCGACTGCTGGAAGTGGTTACACAGATCACACGGCTATCTCTACTAATCTATCCAAAGGAGTATCAAATACAATTACTATTACTCCAACCTGGACCGGTACTACATATAATGAAGCCTATAGCGTGTGGATAGATTATAATCAAGATGGCGATTTTGAAGATACTGGAGAACAAGTATGGACACAGGATCGTACTCAAAACTCTCCGGTAAGTGGTTCGTTTACCGTACCATCAACAGCAACCAACGGAGCAACAAGAATGAGAGTAAGCATGCGTTACAACACAATACCATCTCCGTGTGGGTCATTTAATTTTGGTGAAGTTGAAGATTATACCGTTACAATACAATCTGGAGGTAATTCTAATGATATTTGTGAAGGTGTTGCTGCTTATGATTCATCAAGAACTTATCAAGTTGGTGATAAAGTAACCTATCAAGGAAGCCTTTATGAAAGAAGAGCCAACGGCTGGACTAATCTGGGTGCGTGCGGTACTGCTGCAAATGCTCTTTTTGCAAAGCAAAGTAAAAATCAACTTTCTGATAAAACAAGCTTTTCTATTTATCCAAACCCGGTAGCTGAAGGTGTTTTAAATATTAAAACCAATACTTTGGAAATCAAAAAGTATGCTATCATTAATATCTTAGGGCAAACCGTACAAAATGGAACATTTACCAATAAAATTGACCTTAAACATCTTAAAGCTGGTAAATACATTTTAAAAACTAAAAATCACACCAAAAACTTTATCATTAAATAGGCTTAATCCTATATGATTCAAAAAACACCCCCTGAATTTATAGTTCAGGAGGTGTTTCTTTTTTTACTCAGAGTATTTTAATGTCTCTAGAACTTAAGACTAAAACCAACTCTTACGTTTCTACCTCTTGTACTATATCCAAACACTTCTTGATAATTCTCATTAGTAATATTGCTTACTGCACCAAATATATTAAAGTTGTTCATTAATTGATGACTGATATAAAAATCTAACAGATGATATGCATCTAGTGTTTTTGGTTCTGAGGCAAAAGTCACATTATTATAAAAATTATCATCCCTTTTGTCACTATATTGATAACTCAACGAAGTATATGTTTTATTAGTTAATTGATAACCTACATTTGCATTAATAGCATACTCAGGAATTCTAATATTAGATACATCTTCATCTACTTTTGTGTATGTAAAGTTTCCTCTTAAAGATAACTTATCATCCAATAATTTTGAGTTTGCTTCGAATTCAAGTCCTCTTGTTGTAAAATCCTCATCAACATTTTGATATTGAAAAACAAAATTACCTGTATCTACAAAGTCCACAAAATTCTTTTCGAAACGTGTAAAATATACTAAACTAAAAACATGTTTTTTATTACTTGAGAACTCTATTCCAGTTTCTATAGTTGTGTTCTCTTCTGGATTTAAATCCTTATTTCCAAATCCGGCTGCATACAATTGAAACAACGAAGGTGTAATATATGCGGTACTATAAGATGCTAATCCTTTAATATAATTATTATTTAATTTATAAGTATAAGAAGGATTCACATTATAAACTATATGTGTACCATAAGTACTATGTACATTTAAACGTGCACCAGCATTAATATTCAAACCAAAATCTGAAGAGTATACTGCATTAATGTACGGGTCTACAATATCAAAATCTGCCTGATTATCATTTATAGTTTGCAAAAGTATAGCATTCCTACCTGAAGCATTAAAACCATTATAATCACTATTTGAACCATTTACCCCGATTACAGTATAAATTTCATTATTAAAATTATACTTGTTATATACATCAAAAGTATAAAACCTACTTTCAGATTTTGAAGGAAAATCAGTTTTAAACTCTCTATCCAACAATGCATAACTGGTTATCAAAGTCAAGCTTCCGTTAGGATATTTATATTCTAAATTTGCTCCCGCTCTTAATTGTCGGTTTGATGACTTATTCTCACCATCTACTCCTGCTCCACTGTCTAAATCACTCGAAAATTGATCTAAGTTTCCAAAAAAACCTAATTTTAAATTAGAATTAAATCTATACCCCAACCTAGCATTTACATTGTATTTTGAAGTCGCATCATCACCAAAATTTGATACAGATGTATTTTCTTCTAATTTCTTGGCAGATGAAATCCCATCGGTATATTGATTACTAAAACTTGCCAAATAACTAACCTTGCCCAAAGTACCATTGACCGAAGTCAAGTTTGTAAATTCATTGATATCATAATTTACTTTATCCTGAGATTGATTTGTACCAATACTAGATTGAAAATTTGCAGCTATTTTTTCTTTACTTTCCTGTTTGGTTGTAATATTAATTACAGCCGTACCAGCGCCAGATCCATATAAGGTACTAGAGGCTCCTTTAAGAATTTCGATTTCTTTAACTTGATTTACCGATAACAATCTTAAATCAAATTCTCCAGATAAGATAGAAGGATCACTTACTGTCACTCCATCTACACGAATTACAACCTGACGGTTACGTCCTCCTCGTATGATATATCCAAGGTCCTTTCCTGCTCCACTATTGTTACCATTAATAACAACGCCCGCAACTCTACTTAAAACATTTGCCACTGATTGTCCTTGGCTACGTTCTAACTCTTTAGCGCCTATTTTGGTTATTACTTTACCACTCTGCTCTCGCTTAAGTTCAAATTTAGAATCAGAAATTATTACTTCTTCTAATTCTGTTACCTCTTCATTGACTTGAGTTTCTTGTCCAAATACAAAAGAAGTTCCCAATGCCAAAAATACTGTCCAAAAAAAGTTTTTTTTGTTCATTACTTAAATAGTTAATTAATTACAATTACCCGGAAAAAAGTATGCAGTTTACCCATACCCAAACCTTTATCCCGAAAGTTTGAATTCTATTGAATCATGGCAGGTCTCCTGGCTTACGTCTTGTTATTTACCTTCCCACTTGAACAACTTTGATTTGTACAAGCAGTGGTTACAAAGAATTAACAACAAGCACCAATTAAGGCTTAGTTTACAGTTGCGGGAACAGCTTAGGCTTTGCTAATTAAAATTATCTCACCTAATTCCCTTTTAATCTTCAACCTCAACAAAAGAGGTATCAGAACCAAAATTCGGCGCGAATGTATCATAATTTAAGGAATTTGAGATAAACTTTAGCAAAAAAATAATTTATACTACTACCTTTACCTTCTATTTTAAAACATTATTTAATGATTTATTATATCACAGGTGGTGAACGATCTGGAAAAAGCAATTATGCTCAAAATCTGGCAACTACATTATCTCAAAAGCCATATTATTTGGCTACTTCTCGAATTTGGGACGATAATCATCGCCAACGAATTGATAGGCATATTAAAGATCGTGATGAACGTTGGATCTCTATCGAAGAAGAAAAAGAAATCGCAAAAGTAATTATTGATAAAAGTGTGGTAGTTATCGATTGCGTAACGCTTTGGCTAACTAATTTTTTTGTAGATACCGAAAATGATGTAGAAAAATCCTTATCTCTGGCCAAAATAGAATTCGATAAACTCTTAACCCTTAATGCTACTATCATTATTATTTCTAATGAAATAGGTATGGGAGTTCACGCTACAACAGAAATCGGAAGAAAATTTACCGAATTACAAGGGTGGATGAACCAACATATCGCTGCAAATGCAGACAAAGCAATATTAATGGTTTCGGGAATCCCTGTACCAATTAAATAACTCTACTATGAATTTTGATATACAACCAATTTTAAATAAAAACTTAAAAAGTTCACTTCGAACAAAAATTGATAGTAAAACAAAACCTATTGGGGCATTAGGCGTACTTGAAGAAATTGCCTTTCAAATAGGAATGATACAAAATACAGAAAGTCCAAAATTAAGTAACGCTACCATTTTTGTATTTGCGGGAGATCACGGAATAGCAAAAAAAGGAGAAGTAAACCCATACCCTCAAGAAGTTACTGCACAAATGGTCTACAACTTTATTAATAAAGGTGCCGCTATCAATGTATTTTGTAAACAACATGATATTACTTTAAATATAGTAGATGCAGGGGTAAATCATAGTTTTGAAACTACACTTGATATTATTCACGAAAAAATTGATTTTGGAACCCAAAATTACCAAGAAAAACCTGCAATGACAACAGAGCAGTGCAATACCGCTATTCGCAAAGGGGCCGAACTCGTTGGCAAAACATATACTAATGATTGTAATACTATCGGTTTTGGTGAAATGGGAATTGGAAATACCTCTTCTGCATCATTATTAATGTCCTACTTTACAAATTTACCTATTGCAGAGTGCGTTGGTGCAGGCACTGGACTTGTCGACGAGGCCATCAAAGTCAAACAAAATATTTTGTCTGAGGTTTTCAAAAAACACTCTCCTACATCTCCAATAGGTGCATTAGCTACTTTTGGTGGTTTTGAAATTGCCATGATTGCAGGAGCAATACTAAAAGCTGCAGAACTTAAGATGACCATTATAATAGATGGTTTTATAGTTACTTCTGCATTACTTGTTGCCCATTCGATCTCTTCTAGTGTTTTGGATTATTGCATTTTTGCACATACATCTGGCGAGCAAGGACACCAAAAAATGCTTAATTTTCTAGATAAAAAACCATTACTTAACCTAGGTATGAGATTAGGTGAAGGTACAGGTATCGCAATAGCATACCCTGTTCTTGAATCATCTGTAGCATTTCTTAACTCTATGGCTAGCTTTGAAAGCGCTGGTGTATCGAGCAATTAACTTTTATAAAAGAATAATCTTTTACAAATGAAAAAAGAGTTACATATTTTCTTTACTGCGGTTCTATTTTTTACCCGTATTCCTTGCCCTAAATGGGTTACTCATGAGCCGGAATATGTACACTTGAGTACCAAGTATTTTTCGCTAGTCGGGTTAATTGTAGGAAGCCTTGGTGCGCTAGTATTCTACGGCTCTTCTTTTATCTTTTCTATAGAAATAGCCCTTCTATTGTCTATTGCAGCTACAGTTTACATTACTGGAGCATTTCATGAAGATGGTTTTGCCGATGTGTGTGATGGTTTTGGAGGAGGATGGTCTAAAGAAAAGATACTACAAATCATGAAAGATTCCCGACTGGGAACCTATGGTACAATAGGTATCATACTCTTACTTTCTTTAAAATTTTTGGTACTACGAGAAATAGATTTTTACTACATTCCATTAGTATTAATCGCAGGACATAGTTTAAGTCGTTTTATAGCCACTACGCTACTTTATACACATCCTTATGTTAGAGATACGAATGATAGTAAATCCAAGTCTATGGCAAATAGAATGCGAATATCCTCTTTAATCATAAATGGATTATTTGGAAGTATCCCATTATTGTTTTTTAAAAACCCATTGGTATTTCTTGTTTTGATTCCCATGTATTTGACAAAAGTGATTTTAGGAATAAAGTTTAAAAAATGGATTGGTGGACAAACAGGTGACTGTGCTGGAGCAGTACAACAATGTAGTGAAGTAGTTTTTTACCTTACAATACTAGCTTTATGGAGATATATCTGGTAAGACATACAACCCCAAATATCGAAAAAGGGATTTGCTACGGGCAAAGTGATATAGGGATTACAGATTCATTTACTTCTGAAGTTGAAAAAATACATCTTGAGATCCCTATTCCTGAAATTTCTACAATATATAGTAGTCCATTACAACGTTGTAAACTACTTGCACAAACATTTAATAAACCAACCATTTTTGATGATCGATTAAAAGAAATGGATTTTGGTGACTGGGAACTAATCGATTGGAATAATATCGACGAAAATCAATTAAAACCATGGATGGATGATTTTGTAACTACCCGAGTACCTAATGGAGAATCATATGTTATTCTTCAAGAAAGGATATTAAATTTTTTTTATGAGTTGAATCATATTTCTGATGAAAAAATAATCATCGTATCTCATGCTGGGCCAATAAGAGCCTTACTTTCGTCAATTAGAAAAGTAGATCTAAAAGATTCATTCAGTATTAAGGTAGATTATGGAGAAGTTGTTCAACTTAAAACATAAAATATTGGTATTTTTAATGAATTAATATAATTACAGAGCTAGATATCAATGTTAATTACTAAAAATCATTTTGATGCGTACCTACTATATATTATTCCTATTATCAATATGCTGTATCACTTGTAAAAACACTCCTAAAGAATCTAAGCCTCTTACAGTGATGTATCTGGCACCTCAACATATAGAATGTGCATCTGGGTTAAAGATTAGAAATAATGAAACTTATAAAGAAATCAAAGTTACCACACCATGGCCTAATGCAAAACAAGAGTTAACTTATATTTTACACCCCAAAGGTACCCCTAAACCTTTTAAATCTTCGACTGCTATATTTGTAGAAGTTCCTATAGAAAGAGTCGTTGTTACTTCAACTACAGATATTCCAATACTTGAGTATATGGATTTAGAAGAAAAACTAGTAGGGTTTCCGCATACCGATTATATATCTTCAGAAAAAACCCGTGCATTGATTACCAATGGTAAAATTAAAGAACTTGGTAAAGAATATAACTTAAATACTGAAGTAGTTCTCGAACTTGCACCCGAACTTATTATTGGGTTTTCTGCTACAGGAAACACAAAATCTTATGATTTAATACAAAAAACCGGGATCCCTGTTGTTATGAATGGAGCATGGATGGAAGAACATCCTCTTGGTCGAGCAGAATGGATTAAGTTTATCGCAGCTTTTTTTGGAAAAGAAGATAAAGCCGAAGAAATATTTCAAAATATAAAAAAAGACTACAACGATGCTCTCGCGCTGGTTCAAAATGTAAACCATACTCCTTCTGTTTTTTCGGGAAGTATGTTTAAAGATGTATGGCATGTCCCAGGTGGTAATAGTTATATTGCTCAATTTTTCAAAGATGCCAATACTCATTATTTATGGAGTGATACAAAGGAAAAAGGAAGTTTAGCTGTAAATTTTGAAAGTGTACTCGAAAAAGCCCAAAAAGCCGATTTATGGATAGAATCAGGTACAGCTAAATCACTTAACGAGCTTATACAAAAAAATCATAGGTATACATTATTCGATGCATTTAAAAATAAAACCGTATATTCTTCATCATTAAAAGTGGGTGCAACAGGAGGAATGATTTATTTTGAATTGGGACCTATGCGACCTGACCTAATTCTTAAAGATATCATCAAAATTGCTCACCCAGAAACATTAACCAATTATGAACCCTATTTTTTTGAAAAATTAAACTAATTGACCCCAAATAAATCATACAAACCTGTTTTTATCGGTATTCTGATAGTTTTGTTAATTTGTTTTATAACAAATATCAGTCTTGGTTCTGTAGTTATACCCTGGCTAGACACTCTCAATAGCTTAATCGGCGGAGAAGTAGAAAAAGAATCTTGGAGACACATAATTCTTGACTATCGTTTACCAAAAGCTCTTACCGCTATAATTGTAGGTAGTGGCCTTGGTGTTTCTGGTTTACTTATGCAAACTTTGTTTAGAAACCCTCTTGCGGGACCTTTTGTTTTAGGTATTAGTTCTGGTGCCAGCTTAGGTGTTGCGTTACTTATTTTAGGTAGTACATTTACAGTAGGTACGTTAGCTACATTTATGGTTTCAAAATGGGGGTTAGTTATTGCTGCCAGTCTTGGCTGTATGCTAGTATTAATTGCTGTGATGATTGTATCAAGTAGAGTAAGAGATACGATGGCAATCTTGATAATAGGCCTTATGTTTGGTAGCCTTACATCTGCTATTGTTAGTGTACTTTCATACTTTGCTCCAGCAGATCAATTACAACAATATATATTTTGGGGATTTGGTAGTCTCGGAAATCTTTCTTGGTATGATGTTCTTATATTTTTTGGTGTTTCATTCTTAGGGTTACTCCTATCATTTTTGGCTATCAAACCATTAAACACCCTACTATTAGGAGAAAATTATGCCCGTAGTCTTGGGTTAAACATCAAATTAAGTCGACTCTTGATTATTATCACTACAGGGATTCTAGCAGGAAGTGCAACGGCTTTTGCTGGTCCCATTGCTTTTATCGGGTTAGCAATACCTCATCTAACAAGACAGTTGTTTCATACTTCTAATCATAAAACATTGATAGCTGCAGTAATCCTTTTAGGAAGTATTGTTATGCTTATATGCGATGCTGTCTCCCAATTACCTACAAGTGAGTATACTTTACCCATAAATGCTATTACATCTTTAATAGGAGCACCAGTTGTAATTTGGTTGTTGATCAGAAAACGAAAGATGTTATTTTAATCCGTAACACTTACTCTATAATTATTCAAATCTTCAAATAGTCAATAACTCGTTCTGGTTTGTTAATAACTATGGTTTTTGGCATACCCAAACACCAAAAGATTACAATTATATTTGCGTAAAACTGTACATAACGAGTCACACATGAAATTTATAGTATCCAGTTCATACTTATTAAAACAACTTCAGGTATTAGGTGGAGTAATTAGTAATAGTAATACTTTACCTATTTTAGATAACTTTCTTTTCGAATTAGATAATGATACACTTTCTGTATCGGCTTCTGACCTAGAAACGACTATTTCTGCAAAATTAGATGTAGAATCTTCTGATCAAGGAACTATTGCTGTACCGGCTAAGTTATTATTAGAAACTCTTAAAACTTTTCCAGAACAGCCTTTAACCTTTGTATCTGCAGATAATCATACAGTAGAGATTAGCTCGAATCATGGTAAATATGCACTTGCATATGCAGATGGAGAAGAGTTTCCTAAAGCCGTAGAATTAGAAGAACCTAGTGCGACAAACATTTTAGGAGATGTTTTGGCTACTGCTGTTAGTAAGACAATCTTTGCTACTGGTAATGATGACCTTAGACCTGTAATGAGTGGTGTATTCTTTCAATTTTCTACAGAAGGGTTAACTTTTGTAGCAACAGATGCTCATAAGCTAGTAAAATATACTCGAGAAGATATCAAAGCTTCTCAAGCAGCTGAATTTATCATGCCCAAAAAGCCATTGAATCTTTTAAAAGGAATTTTGGCTGGAAGTGATAGTGAAGTATTGATCGAATACAATGAATCTAATGCAAAATTTTCTTTTGAAAATACAGAATTAATCTGTAGACTAATTGATGGGAAATACCCTAATTATGAAGCTGTAATTCCTAAAGAAAATCCAAATAAACTTACTATTGCGCGAACGCAATTTTTAAACTCTGTACGTAGGGTATCTATTTTCTCAAATAAAACAACTCATCAAATCAGGCTAAAAATTGCTGGAGCAGAGTTAAATGTTTCTGCAGAGGATATTGACTACTCTAACAAAGCAGAAGAACGCCTAACTTGTGATTATCAAGGAGATGATATGCAAATTGGGTTTAACTCAAGATTTTTGAGTGAAATGCTTGGAAATTTGACAGCCGATGAAGTACAACTTGAAATGTCTTTACCTAATAGAGCAGGTATTCTTACTCCAATAGATGGACTAGATGAAGGAGAACAAGTAACAATGCTTGTAATGCCTGTGATGCTAAATAGCTAATCAATACAATATTTTATATCTTTAAATCCAATCACAATATAAATTGTGGTTGGATTTTTGCATTATGCATATCATGAAAACACATATTTTAATATTCTATCTTATTAATAGCATAATTATTAATGCTCAAGAATCTAAATGTATCGATTATCAATCGTATACTTCAAGCTACGATGTAGAGCAAATTCACTCAGAAAAACTTAAGATTAATTCTTCTGAGTTAAAGGACATAAAACTACAAGACAATAAACTTCAATTAGCAGTCATTTCAAATTCTTTAACTTCTTTTTCTAAATGGAGTAAGTATAGGACAAGCGGAATCAATAAAGGTTTTAAACTATTTATTATTAATAATACCTATGAAGATATCAACATAAGTAACATTGATGGTCTGATTACCTTTTCAAGACAAGTTTATTACAACAATAGATGGCATACTATTTCGTCTTTTAAAAAAGCAACAAATGTAATACGATGTGGTAATAGTTATCTAGTAGATAAAATTATTAAACCAGAAGAAGTCATGACTTTTGTGGCTCCATGCATTAATGGTTCTACAACTTCTAAATTTAGATTTGTAATTCATAAAAAAGGTGGCTTTCAGAAAAAACCAAGCTCACCAATATATTCTAATGAATTTGTAGGTTATTTCAATGAACAATGGTTGAATTAAGGCTTTTTAAAGTTGTAATCCCCTATTATTTTGACCACACTATTAATTCCCAAACTCCCTTCTAGTTGATATACAATAAAATGAAATTTAATTGTATAATTTATGTAGAATGGAGCATAAAAACTACATCAAAATTGAACATTTAATCCTATTTTTGAGCATTAAAAATTCTAAACACAAAATCATGAACATTACTCTTGAACAGGCAGAGAAAGTAATTGCCGCAGCAAAAGAAAAAGCCGCTAATATTGACACAAAAATGGATATTGCAGTAGTAGATTCTGGAACAAACCTTGTTGCTTTTGCACGTATGGACGGAGCTTGGTTAGGTTCTATTGATATTGCTATTAAAAAAGCTAAAACTGCAGGCCTTTTTGGTAAAAACACTGGTGTTTTAGGAGAGTTATCTCAACCAGGGAGCCCTTTGTTTAACATAGAGCATTCTAACAATGGTTTAATTACATTCCCTGGAGGAATGCCAATTCAAAATGATGCAGGAGAAGTCATCGGGGCTATTGGAGTAAGTGGTAGTTCGGTAGAGAATGATCACACTGTAGCCGAAGCTGGAGTATCCGCTCTATAATTACCCCATTCAATTGCTTTTAAGTTAATTGAAGGCTATAATTTTAGTAGTCTAGTGTATTAAACGAAAATAAACCCTGTGATAAATTTATCACAGGGTTTATTTTATTATTTAACCAAGAAAAACTTATTCTTTTATAAAACGAGCACTATGACCTTTGTTTTTATCAAAAATCGTAAGTATATAAACTCCTGAATTTAGATCTCCAACATCTATTTGAGAAGTACATTTTCCTTTTAACACAGTTTTTCCTTGTATATCAGAAATAGCATAAGGTACTTCTTCAAGGGTATTGAGTTTTATATTTAGTATTCTATCTGTAACCGGATTAGGGAACATACTATAAAAACTATTTAATATCACCGATACATTTTCATTTTTACTTATAACCGATGTACCACAAGCTCCCAAATTTGTCCATCCGCTTTGTGTTCTTTCATAGAGATTACCTTGATATGTTACCCTATCTCCTACTTGATAAGTTTGAGACGTACTATAAGCGGCTACCCCAAGACAGATATCATTACCTACAGTACCTCCTGCCTTAATATTTACAGTATAATCTTCTACTTCTCCATAGTTAAATGTACCACAAGCAGAAGGAGCAGCATTATATCTCATACTTACCCTCATTCTTGTATTTCCATCAGTTGCCGCTGTTGGCACAGTGAAGTCACCACTTACCGGGGTATTACGAGTTGAGGATTGCGTCCAAACTTGTTCTCCGGCATCTTCAAAATCTCCATCCTGATTATAATCAATCCATACACCATAGGCTTCACTATAAGTAGACCCAGTCCAAGTTGGTGTAATTGTAATAGTATTCGAAACCCCTTTTGATAAATCTGTACTTATTGATGTGTGATCAGTATAACCACTTCCTACACTTGTTGTATTATTTATTGCACCAAGCTTTACATTACTAATATACTCTTCTGATGCATTATTACCGCTAGCCGTACAATACGCTACTTGAGTAGATGTTGTCGTAAATGTTACTGATGTACTATAATTTGACGTACTACCATCTGGGCATTTACTTCGTACCTGAGCCTCATAATCTGTAGTAGCTGATAATCCTGATATTGCAAAAGATGTTTGATCAACATTAACTGTAGTCCAGGTTGTTACTCCTGTTTGACGATACCTTAGGTCATAGCTCGTGCCAGATACTGTATTCCAACTAATCGTAGCTGTAGAGTTTCCTACATTAGAAGATGATACTCCATTTGGTACTGTAGCACTACATGTCGTACCTGTTCCATTATAGATAATTGTAGTATTTTTTGTGTATTGCCATGTACCATTACTAACGGTTATTGTTACAGGTATTTGAGTTCCTGTAGGAGTACTTGATTTTAATTCGAATGCTATCGTTCCATTTTGAGTCCCAAGAAAAGATAAATTAGTATATGATTTAGGTTGCCCAAAAGAGTTTACATTAGATGAAGTCGAAGATAAACTAACAGTCCAAGTAGCATCTTGTAAACTAAATCTTTTAATAGAAAACCCAATCGTGCCATTTAATTCGGTAACCGTTTGTGAACTACTAGATGGTGTAATATCGGCATATTTTGCAGCCATTCTCATTGCTTTACTATTAAAATAATAAGACTCATTACATAAAGGAATAATTCTACTAGAGGCTGGCCAAAAACCATCATTTGAAGATCCAACTTCTGGTGTTAATGCAAAAACCTTCGGTTTAGAAGTTTGTTCCCCATACATCCAATCATCAGAGCTTCCTCCTGCCCAATATCCCACTGTTTGATTAGGGGTACCATAGGTATATGAGTTTTCTTCGGTCATATAAGTACACATAGCCACAAAAGTAGATTGATCTGGCGTAAAAGTATTTGCTTTATAACCCCAAGGATGTATTAATAAGTTACTAAAAGAATGATAGTTAAGTGCTACAATAAACTCATGCTGATTTGTAAAATCTCTTAAAGCTTGTGTTTCTGGCTCAGAAAACCCAGCTGTTCCATGATATGTATCGCTACTTGGGTTAGACGATGATCCACCAGGTGCAGCCCACTGATAACTATAATTTCGGTTTAAATCAACGCCAAACGCACTACCGTTATTACGTCTGTTCTTCCTCCAAAACCCACCTCCATTAGCATTTGTTTGTTGATTATATAAATAACCATCTGGATTAACGATAGGTATAAAATACAATTCAGAATTATCTACCAATGTTTTAACCTCGTCGTTAGTCGCATAGTTTTCTAACAGATACCACATATAAAAAAGGTTTTGAGAAAGTCCTATTGGTTCTCTAGCGTGGTGCAACGAGGTAAAAAGCATTTCCCCTTCATTTTCATCAGTATCAGCATTATCACTTATTTTGACCATATATATAGGTCTACCCTGTATTGAGGTTCCTATCGAAGATTTGGCAGTTATCAATTGAGGGTATAATTGTCTCATTTTATCTAACACTGCTATAGCCTCATCATGGGTATGAAAACCACCCATTGTACCTAATTCAAAATTAGATGGTGTAGGTACTTGTTGCGCCGCCTTTACTGATTTTCGAGCATTTTGTTTGTCTATTCTTTTATTTATTCTTGGAATTCTTTTTTCTAAATTTCTAATTTTTACTTTATGCTTAATATTATTTTTTCTAAGTAGTAAAAGATCTTTTCGAGAAATTTCTGCCGTAATTTTTCCATTTTCATAATGAAAATGATCTACTTCGAGTCCTTTGGCTTGTAACAAGACCAATTGTTCCTTATCGGCATTTATGACAACTCGATAATGCTTGTCTTGAGCTCGTAACATGGTTATGCTGCAAAACAAAAAAGTAAGTCCTATTAAAAAACAGGACTTGTTACGGATGCTTAGCTTTTTTTTCATTGAGTTTGGTTTTAAGTTAGTAATACTATATTTTGAAAAACCTGAAACAATAGTAATGTTTCAGGCGTATCTCAATAATACTCATTTAGTTACAAAAAAATTCCTTTATATCACTAATTAACAATACATTATGTTTTATTTAGGCAATTTTAATTTTTAGATTTTAACTTAGCTTTACTATTTAATTTGACCTCAATGACACAAAAAGAACTTCAGAATTGCCACAATAGTATAAAACCATATATCCATAATACCCCCATATTAACCTCGAGTATAATAAATGATATCGTAGGCGCTCAACTATTTTTTAAATGTGAAAACTTTCAAAAAATGGGAGCATTTAAAATGCGCGGAGCTACATATGCCATTTTACAATTATCTGAAGAACAAAAATCAAAAGGAGTAGTTACGCATTCATCTGGTAACTTTGCTCAAGCCTTGGCTTTGGCTGCAAAAAGTATTGGTATAAAAGCATACATTGTTATGCCATCAAATGCTCCACAAGTAAAAAAAGATGCGGTAAAAGCTTATCATGGAGAAATTATTGAGTGCCCCCCCACTCTAAAGGATCGTGAACAAACTGCTGCTCAGGTACAACAGGAAAAAGGAGCTACTTTTATTCACCCATCTAATCAAATTAACGTGATAATGGGTCAAGGAACTGCTGCTTTAGAATTGCTAGAAAACTATTCTAACTTAGATTATATATTTTCTCCCGTTGGAGGAGGTGGCTTAATTTCAGGAACTGCTTTGGCATCTTATTATTACGGTAAACAATGCAAAGTTATCGGAGCAGAACCTTTTGAAGTTGATGATGCATACAGGTCTTTATTAAGCGGTAAAATTGAAACCAATACTACGATAAATACTATTGCTGATGGGTTAAAAACTCAACTAGGAGATGTTAATTTCCCTATCATACAACAACATGTTTCAAAGATTATTAGAGTTGAAGAACAAGAAATAATTACTGCAATGCAACTCATTTGGGAGCGTATGAAAATTATTATTGAACCCTCTAGCGCTGTTGCCGTTGCTGCCTTATTAAGAGAAAAAGAAAAGTATACTTCAAAAAAAATTGGAATTATTATTTCGGGTGGTAATGTAGATTTAAAAAAATTACCATTTTAATTTATTTATCGATAAAACTTCTTTGGTTTTATTATAATAGTTAGTTTCTAAAATAGAATAAGGCCATCTACTAATAATAGATGGCCTCATTCCAAATTAATACAATTAACTTACTTGACTTGATTTAATTTTATCTATATAATTGGTACGCCCAGTGAATAGATGTCCAATCATCACTAGTCCAAGCTGCCCTAGAACTACCAGATTTCCAGTTACAGTTATATACAGAAGATTTCATAATAGAGCCACAGTTATTCGCGGCATGGTATCTATAATCTCTTGTTCCTGGTATCCTATTTCCAAAATTTTGATCAGAGTGTTGAAACCCTAAGCTATGACCTAACTCATGAATCATTAAGGTCATTTTGGTAGTCTCACTAGGATTAGTTGGTAATGCTCGAGCTCTATTTACAGCAACCCATGTACCAGTAAACCCATCTCTTCTAGGCAATTGTGCTCTTGCCCAAGCTACATCTCTACTATCTCTATAACCATTTACAACAAGATGAGCATCTCTTTTACTATACACTCTTCTAAAATTAATGTTTGGGCTTACTCTAGACCAGTGATATACAGCCCAACCAAATGCATTTTTATATTCATCTGGAAAATTAAAGTCCCTATTAGAATCACCTGTAACAAAATAATAAGTAATGTTTCTTGAATTACTATAAGAAACACCCGAATTACCCATCCATTGATTTTTACTTATAATACCATTTTCTTCATTTTTCTGAATGGTTTTCTTCATGTTTGATCTTAAATCAAATGAAATTGAACTATCTCCATCATAAATAAATGAATTAGAATCATAATCCACTTTAAAAAGATCTGGATTATAACCTTCAATCTTTGTCAAATAATCAAATGTTTCTTGAGCTTCTTGAGGTAATTCTGGTTCTCCAGAAGCCAATTCTTCGTTTTGACAACTAATTAACGCTAGGCAAAGAAAGGGGGTTGCCAATAGTGAGTTGAATGTGAATTTGTGTTTGAACATAATTTTTAGTTTTAAATTATATCGCAAACTATTCAATTTTTTAACAAAAAAATTACACTATGTTAACTCATGTTAATACAAAATCCCTATTAAAGTCAAATTAATCAATTAAAAACAAGAATATTCGTATTTCTGACATTTATTCTAAAATATTATAACATTCAATTAGTCAAACATTTAAATATTATTAGACAATGTGCAGTTTAACCAAAAAGGCTCCGATTCTATCATATATATCATTGTATCTACAAATACCAACATGAATTAATTTATACCATCTTAGACCTATTTATATCTCAAAACAACAGTAAAAAAAGAAGCTACCATTTTAAGGTAGCTTCTTAAGACAATACTAATAAGTTAATACTTAATCAACCATTAATAAGTGTTATACGCCCATCTAATGGCTATTCTATCATCATAAGTCCATCCTGGAGTAGAGCTTATTCTCCAGTTACAGGTATATACACTACTTTTCATTACTGATCCACAGTTATTTCTTTGATGATATGCAGCTCCTCTAGTACCTGGTATTAATCCACCTTCTGTTTGATCAGAATGCAAATACCCTAGGTTATGACCAAATTCGTGAATAAATAAAGCCATAGTACCCGCAGATGCCTGTCCATCAAAGTCTTTGGCTGTATTCATATTCATCCAAGAACCAACATTTCCATTACCACTAGGTAATGCCGCTCTTGCCCATGCTCGGTCACTAGTACTATACCAAGAGCCAATTAATATATCCGCTCGTGATCTGGTATAGGTTCTTCTGAAATTAATGTTTGGACTTACACGGCTCCAGTGATAAGCGGCCCAAGATAGTTCATATTCGAACCTTCTAGGAAAGTTTCGCTCTACATAATATTCAATATTGCTTGAATTACTATAAAAGACTCCGCTTCCAACATAATACCATTGATTTTTTGACTGGATACCTTCTTCTTTTTCTTCTTCAATTCGGTTCTTATCCAAATTAGCTTTTAGGTCAAAAGGAAACGCAATATCATCAAAAACAAATGTTTTATCCTTTGAATTTGCCTTAAGATCTTTTGAAGAATATCCATGATCAACTAAATAATTTAAAGTAGCTTTTGCTTCTTTAGAAAGGGTCTGGTCTGCTTGATTTAAATCATCTTGATTTAAATCTTCATTTTGGCAACTAATGCATAAAAAGCATATAAGGAAGGTTGCCAAAAGTGAGTTAAATGTGAATTTGTGTTTAAACATAATTAATATGATTTTAAAGTTGCATATAAATTATTCAATTATTTAACACGTAAACAACACTATATTAACCATTTATAATATAAAGTATGCCGAAAAAACATTTTTTTAGTAAAATTTATAAGAAAATGACATTTTAAAACTTCAGCATATCAAAAAAACCACTTACAACACTCATTATCAACACAATAAACCATTAATAAAACTACTTAAACGTACAAGTAAAATCAAATATGATTATTATTATTTTAACTAAAAAAGCTGCTCATATATTTATGAACAGCTTTAATTGAAATCTAAGGGTTCGTATACTCTAAGTTTACCTTTAGAACATACTTATTTATAGTATTGCAATAAGATTACAAGTTAGAGGTTAGTAAGCCCAATCAATAGCTTTTCCATCATCTACAGTCCATTGCGCTGTTGCACTTAATGTCCAACCACATGTATAGACGCTACTTCTCATAATCGATCCACAATTATTATTTGTATGATAAGTGGCATTATTTGTTCCTACAATATGATTTCCTGTTGTAACATCAGAATGATGAAACCCTAGAGTATGTCCTAATTCATGAAGCATTAGAACCATTTTATCCGCAGAAGAACTAGAAGTATGATTCTTTGCTATATTAATATTTAAATACGTCCCAACATTTCCATCTCCTGTAGGGCCACCAGCTCTAGCATATGCTCCTGTAGTCGAATCATCGAATGTAGACAATACAACATCTGCTTGTGATTTGGTGTAGGTTCTTCTTATACTAATATTAGTACTTACAGCGGTCCAATGCCATGCTGCCCATGCAAAAGGTGTTCTATAGTTTTGAGGAAAATCACTTTCCATGTAGTAATAAATACTTTTAGAATTACTATAATAAACCGGTTGGCCTATCCATTGATTTTTAGCCTGTATACCATTCGCTGTACCAGATTTATTTATATTATCTGACAATTTAAAAGAAATTCCAAAGTCTCCATTAATAAACTCTTGAGAATCTAAATTTACTTCGAAATCACTTTCATCATAACCTAAATTTTCTGTTAAATACTTAAGAGTACTTAATGCATTTGCAGGTAATTCTTGTATTTCTTCATCAACATTTTCTTTTTGACAACTTACAGAAACAATAAGAATAAAAATTAGTAGAAATTTGAGTTTGTGTTTTAACATTATATTAAATTTTAAATTTATTTGTCAAAACTATTCATTATTCCTACAAATTGTAAGTATTATATTACCCAAACATTATACTTTATACGCAAAAACCGTAATAATTGTAATTTTTAAGCATAAAAATTAGTCGAAAAACCGACATTAAACCGAAAAAATAACACTTTCAACCAAAATAAATACATAAAGAAGGATAATTCCTATATTAAAAACAAAAAAGCTTTTGATGTTACCATCAAAAGCTTTTTCTACACCTTTTATCATTTGTCAATTATACTCTAGGCAAATCTCCCTCTCCTTTGAGCGGTAAATTAGAAGACCCCATTAAAAAAGTATCTACATGATGCGCAGCTTGTCTACCTTCTGCAATTGCCCAAACAATTAAAGATTGCCCTCGTCTTGTATCTCCAGCAGCAAATACCCCTTTTACATTAGTAGCATAATTATTTGCGTTGGCTTCAATATTGGTTCTCTTATCCATGTTAACTCCCAGTTGTTCTGCGATACTTGATTCGGATCCTGTAAATCCAAGAGCTAATAACGCCAATTCACATTTCCATTCCTTTTCTGTATTTGGTACTTCTTTGAGAGTAAAACGACCATTTTCTTTAACCCACTCTACTTCTGTAGTAAGTATACCTTTCAGGTTTCCGTTCTGATCACCCAAAAATTCTTTGGTAGAAATACTCCATTGACGAGTAGCTCCTTCTTCATGTGATGAACTATTACGCAAGCGCATAGACCAAAATGGCCAAGGTTGATTTTGAGGTCTTTCTAATGTAGGTTTTCCCATTATTTCAAAATTGAAAATTGAAGCCGCCTTATGTCTAACAGAGGTTCCTATACAATCTGACCCCGTATCACCACCACCAATAACAATAACATTCTTTTTTGTTGCTAGAATTTCTTCGCCCAAATCGTTTACACCATCTACTCGCTTATTATTTTGCTTTAAGAAATCCATTGCTTGAACAACTCCTTTTAAGTCTGCGCCTTTTATAGGCAAACTTCTACGCACTGTAGCACCTGTACATAGCACTACTGCATCAAAATCAACTTTTAATTTATCAGCAGTATAATCCTTACCTATTTCTATATTTGTTTTAAATACAATTCCCTCTTCTTTCAAAACAGCAACACGTCTATCAATGATATGTTTTTCCATTTTGAAATCAGGAATGCCGTAACGCAATAACCCTCCTACTTTCTCATCTCTTTCAAAAACTGTTACTAAATGACCTGCTCTATTTAATTGTTGCGCTGCAGCCAATCCAGAAGGTCCAGATCCAATTACCGCCACCTTTTTACCTGTTCGTTTCTTTGGTGGATTCGCTTTTATTAAATCATTCTTAAAAGCTTGTTCTACAATATTTTTCTCTATATTTTCTATAGTAACAGGATCTTCATTAATTCCTAGCACACAAGCTTCTTCACAAGGTGCAGGACACAACCTACCTGTAAACTCAGGAAAATTATTTGTTGCATGTAATATTTCTGATGCTTTTTTCCATTTTCCTTTATATACTGCGTCATTAAAATCAGGAATTAAGTTTCCTAAGGGACACCCACTATGACAAAATGGAATTCCACAATCCATACATCTTGCTCCTTGATCATTTAATTTCTCTTTAGGCATATCAATAGTAAACTCTTGATATCCTTTTATACGCTTACTTACAGGCTCATACTGCTCTATTTCTCTTTCAAATTCTAAAAATCCGGTTATTTTTCCCATAATTATAAATGCTATGCTATTGCGTATTATTCTATTTTTCTATTTCTAAACACTCTTTTTCTAATCGTTTTAATGCCTGCTTATATTCTTCTGGAAGTATTTTAATAAACTTAGGCAATTCACTTTCCCAGTTTTCGAGTATTCGTTGTGCCAAGGGACTTAAAGTTGCGTTGTAATGATTTTCTATAAGTTCTTTTAATTCTAAGATATCATCTTTTTGTTTTACTGATTCTAGATTAAGAGTTTCTTTATTACAACGTGATTCAAAACTATTCTTAATATCATATATATAAGCAATACCTCCTGACATTCCTGCTCCAAAGTTTCTACCTGTTTCTCCTAAAATAACAGCCACACCACCTGTCATATACTCACATCCATGATCACCAATACCTTCTACTACCGCTTTTGCTCCAGAATTACGTACACAGAAACGCTCTCCGGCCTTTCCGTTAATATATACTTCTCCTGCAGTAGCACCATACAATGTTACATTTCCAGTAATCACATTCTTCTCTGGAACAATCGTTGACTCTTCTGGTACTTTAATAATTAATCTGGCTCCAGAAAGACCTTTACCCAAGTAATCATTTGTATTTCCGTTAACAATCATAGTAAGTCCTTTGGTTGCAAACGCTCCAAAACTTTGACCAGCAGCCCCCGTGAAATTTAGTTTTAAAGTACCATCTGGCAAACCTTGAGCTCCATAAATCTTAGAAATCTCGTTACTTAAAATTGCCCCTACCGCTCTATCTGTATTGCAAATATCAAAATTGAGTAATGTCTTTTCTTTACGGAACAACGCTGGGTGTGCTTGCTCTATGATTTTAAAATCAATAGATTTTTGCAAATCATGATCCTGAGATTCTGTATTGTAAATCTTAGCATCTTCATCTGTTTGTACTTGATGTAAAATTGGGCTAATATCTATACCAGAAGCCTTATAATGATCTACTGCTTTTTTATGATTAAGTTTTTGTACTTGTCCAACCATTTCGTCAACTGTTCTAAACCCAAGTTGCGCCATTATCTCTCTTAATTCTTGAGCTACGAAATACATATAATTTACGACATGTTCTGGCTTACCTTTAAATTTTTTACGCAATTCAGGGTTTTGCGTAGCAATACCTACTGGACAGGTATTTAAATGACACACTCGCATCATAACACATCCCGAAGCCACTAATGGAGCAGTAGCAAAACCAAATTCTTCTGCTCCCAAAAGGCATGCGATCGCCACATCTCTTCCTGTTTTCAACTGTCCATCACATTCTAACACAATACGATTACGCAAATTATTACCCACTAGAGTTTGTTGCGCCTCTGCAATACCAAGTTCCCATGGTAATCCTGCGTGCTTTAACGAGGTTAAAGGTGACGCTCCTGTACCACCATCAAACCCAGATATCAAAACTACATCTGCTTTGGCTTTTGCAACTCCTGCCGCAACGGTACCTACCCCTACTTCTGAAACTAATTTTACATTAATTCTAGCCTCTCTATTAGCCGATTTTAAATCATAGATCAGCTGTGATAAATCTTCAATAGAATAAATATCATGATGTGGTGGAGGTGAAATTAATCCAACATATGGAGTAGAATTTCTAGTTTTAGCAATCTCAGGATTCACTTTTGGCCCTGGTAATTGTCCTCCTTCACCAGGTTTGGCTCCTTGCGCCATTTTTATTTGAATCTCTGCAGCATTGGTTAAATAATTCGAAGAAACACCAAATCGCCCTGATGCAACTTGTTTAATTGCGCTGTTTTTCCAATCACCATTCACATCTTTATAAAAACGAAGTGGATTTTCTCCTCCTTCTCCAGAATTACTTTTACCACCAATTCTATTCATTGCAATTGCCAGATTCTCATGAGCTTCCTGACTTATTGATCCATAAGACATTGCTCCGGTCTTAAAACGCTTCACAATTTCTGTCCATGGCTCTACTTCATCAATAGCTATAGGGTCATAATTTGAAAATTCTAGTAACCCTCTTATCGTCATTAAACTCTTAGACTGCTCATTAATTAACCGGGCATATTCCTTGTAAGTTTTAGAATCGTTTTCTCTTACCGATTTTTGTAGAGTAGCAACCGACATAGGGTTAAATTGATGTTTTTCTCCTGTACGTCTCCAACGATATTGCCCACCAATCTCTAGCTCTAAATTAGCTGTGGTTCCCTTTTTGGTATATGCTTTTTTATGACGTTTAGAAATCTCTTTTTCAATTTCGTATAAACCAATACCCTCAATTCTAGTAGCGGTATTAGGAAAATATTGCTCTACTACTTTTGTATTTATACCAATGCATTCGAATAATTGTGAACAGCGATAAGAATTTAGCGTCGAGATTCCTATTTTATTCATCACCTTTAGAATCCCTTTACCTACTGCCTTATTGTAGTTTATTACGGCTTCTTCTGCCGTTAAACCTACAATATCCTCTTGTTCTATTTGCTCTTTAATAATTTCATTTACCATATACGGATTAATTGCACTGGCTCCGTACCCAAATAATAGAGCAAAATGATGTACCTCTCGAGGTTCTGCCGATTCTACAATTAAGCTAATATTAGATCTTTTACCTAATCTTTGGAGTCCGCTATTTACATATGAACATGCTAATAAGGCTGGTATTGGTGCTCTTTGTTTTCCTACTTTACGGTCTGATAATATTATTATATTGGCTCCTTGATCTATACTGCTTAAAACTTTTGCTAATAACTTTTCTAATGCATCTTCAAACCCATTATGTCCTCTGTTAACATTATATAGCATAGAAACCGAAGTAGCCTTAAACCCTTTTTCAGAATAAGTTTTTATCTTATCTAAATCTTCTTTAGAGATTACTGGGTTTTTAATTTTTAGCTTATTACAATGTCTTTCATCATGTTCAAAAATATTATGATTCGCTCCTAATGTTAAACCTATATCACAAATTAACTCTTCACGAATCCCATCTAATGGTGGGTTAGTTACTTGAGCAAACAATTGCTTAAAATAATTATAAATTAGTTGTGGGCGCTCAGAAAGTACTGCGATAGGCGTATCAGATCCCATAGAACCGATTGGTTCTTTTCCTTGCTGACTCATCGGAACAATGATCGTCTCAATATCTTCTTGAGTATATCCAAATATTTGTTTTCGTTTTGAAACAGTTTCTTCTCCTAAAAATAATGGGCAATCGTTATAAGGAATATCTTTTAAATGTACCAGGTTAGTATCTAACCATTTTCTGTAAGGATGCTTTGTTACAATCTCTTCTTTTATTTGTTCATCATCAACAATCCTACCTTCACTCATATCTACCAAAAACATTTTTCCTGGCTCCAACCTACCGTGATACTCAATATTCTTAGGTTCTACCTCAACTACACCTGTTTCTGAAGACATAATTACATAACCATCTTTGGTCACACTATATCGTGAAGGCCTAAGGCCATTTCTATCTAATACTGCTCCTATATAATTTCCGTCTGTAAAAGGTATTGATGCTGGGCCATCCCATGGTTCCATAACACAAGAGTGAAATTCGTAAAATGCCTTTTTAGAATCAGACATTTCTTGATTTTTCTCCCAAGCTTCAGGTATCATCATCATCATAACTTCTGGAAGTGATCTTCCGGTCATTAATAATAATTCTACAACCATATCCATTGATGCAGAATCTGACTTACCTTTTAAAACTATTGGTAATATTTTCTTTATATCCTCTCCAAACCAATCACTTTTGAATAGCTCTTCTCTTGACCTCATCCTAAATACATTACCTCTTAATGTATTTATCTCTCCATTATGACACATATACCTAAAAGGTTGGGCTAAATCCCAAGTTGGAAATGTGTTGGTTGAAAATCGCTGATGAACCAATGCCAACCTAGTAATCACCTTGGGGTTCATTAAATCAGTATAGTACAGTTTAATATCTTCTGGCATTAATAAGCCCTTAAATATTAGTGTTTTTGTCGATAGTCCCGGTAAGTAGAAAAAACCTCTTTCTGATAATTTTGATTCACTTACAACATGTTCTGTTATTTTCCTGGCTGTGAACAGCTTTAAATTAAAATCAAAATAACTTTGACTATGATTTTCTTTACCTATAAATATTTGTTTAATAAAAGGTTCAGTTCTAGCAGCTATTTCTCCTAGATGGCTTTGATCTACGGGAACATCTCGCCACCCTAGCACTACTAATCCTTGATCTCTAATATTTTTTTCAAAAACATCTATACAAAACTGTCTTTGGTTACTCTTTTTGGGCAAAAACACATTACTAACCGCATACTCTCCTGCATCTGGTAACTTAAAATCACAATACTCTACAAAAAAATCATGAGGTATATCAATAAGAATACCTGCACCATCTCCCGTTTTTCCATCTGCGCTTACAGCCCCGCGATGTTCTAGTTTCTCTAAAATCTCTAAAGCCTTATGAATCATATCATTTGACTTTTTTCCCTCTAAACTACAAATGAACCCAGCACCACATGCATCGTGTTCAAATTCTGGCAGATATAACCCCTGTTTCTTCATGTTTTATCGAATATAAATAGACAATTTTATAATAAAATTAACAAAACACTTAGAAAAGGGAAAGAAAAATGAGACATAGTATATCACTTTTCTGAGCTTGTTAAAAAAACACCTTTCGAAATAATATAATCACAAAATAAGGACGTCAAATTATGAATTTGACAATACGGTTTTTCTCAAAAAATCAAAAACAACAAATTAAAATTAAGACATTAATTTTTACCCAATTTTACCGTAAACCTTTTGATAAAATTGAAAAAACAACATCATTTTTTAACAAAACTACTCAAACATTAACATCATACCCTCAAAAAAATAGGGTCAAAAACCAAATATCAATAAAAATACCCGAAAATACCCTAAAAAAAACACCCTATAGACAAAAATACCATACATTTAACTAATATCAACTTTGATTTAACCTTTAATTTTATGAAAAAAATAGAAGCAATTATAAGAAGGTCTAAGTATCATATTGTGAAAGAAGCTTTACATGCTAAAGGCATTATGTTTTTTTCTTACTGGGATGTAACAGGTGTTGGACATGAACAAAAAGGTAGTGTATATAGAGGGATATCATATAGTACCTCAGACATTCAGAGGCGGTTTCTTTCAATTGTAGTTAATGATGATTTTGAAGAAGTTACTATATCTACCATTCTCGAAGCGGCAAAAACTGGAGAAGTTGGTGATGGAAAAATATTTGTTTCTGACATTAATGATGCGTATAGGATTCGAACAGGAGAAAAAGGCGAAGAAACATTGAAGTAAAATTTCTTAATGGATACACAAATTATACACTTAAAAACGATTATAACAGTAACAAAATTATGGAAGTTTTAACGATAAATAATGTATGGATGATGATATGTACCGCTTTAGTATTTTTCATGCACTTAGGGTTTTCTTTTTTAGAAATAGGGTTAACACGTCAAAAAAACACTATTAATATATTGTTTAAAAATGTATTTATTATTTGCGCTGGTTTACTACTATACTATTTAAGTGGATTTAATCTTATGTATCCAGGGTTTGATGATGGAGATCTTGGGTTTTTAAAATTTGCAGGTTTTGGGATTAATTCTCCCAAAAACGGTATGACTCCGGCATATGCTAATGGCGGCTATACCTGGTGGACAGATTTTCTATTTCAAGGCATGTTTGCTGCTACTGCTGCTACGATAGTTTCAGGAGCAGTTGCCGAACGTATTAAATTGGGAGCATTCATGATATTTACATTGCTCTATCTCGGTTTTGTATATCCTATAGTAGGCTCTTGGCAATGGGGAAATGGCTTTTTATCAAGTTTAAAAATAGGTGCCGCTGAAGGTTTTTATGATTTTGCAGGCTCAACTCTTGTACATTCTGTTGGTGGATGGGCTGCTTTGGCAGCTATCATTTTACTAGGAGCCAGAACTGGTAAATTTAGTACTACTGGAAAATCACAAGTAATTCCTGGCCACAATATACCAATTGCAACTGCTGGTGTTCTTATTCTATGGTTAGGATGGTTTGGATTTAACGGCGGATCTGTTCTTTCTGCAGATCCTGCCAAAACATCTCTAGTCTTGGTTACAACTTGTTTGGCAGCAGCTGCAGGCGGTATTGCTTCATTTCTATTTTCATCATTATTGTATAAAAATTATGACCTCACTATGTTCTTGAATGGTATTTTGGGAGGATTAGTGGGTATTACCGCTGGTGCCGATTTAATGTCTCCCAACGAAGCCGTAGTTATTGGTTCATGTGCTGGTATACTTATCATTATAAGTGTTGCATTTGTCGATAAATTACAATTAGACGATCCCGTAGGAGCTATAGCCGTACACTTGGCTTGTGGTATTTGGGGAACTTTGGCTGTTGGTATTTTTGGTCTTAAAGCAGGAATTGATCAATTTCTTGTTCAAGGAATCAGCATCCTTATCATAGGCTCTTTTTGCTTAACAACCACAATAGTAATAGTATTTACTCTTAAGAAAACTATTGGAATTCGAGTTTCGGAAAAAGAAGAAATTGATGGATTAGATAGTCATGAACATGGTATGGATGCCTATCCAGATTTTAGGATCAATCAACATTAAAAATGATGTCAGCAATACCCATTACTAAAAAAACTTAATTTCTGGTTTAAAAACCCTTTTTACTAATCCTCTTTTAGAGAAAATGATATTACTTTTTGAAATAAATCACTCTTTTTATAAGGTTTTGTTATGATGCCATTCATTCCAGACTGACGAGTTTTAGTTATCATATCCTCAAGATCAACAGCTGTTAGAGCCATAATAATTATATCACTATTAAATTCTCTTATTTTTCTTGTAGTTTCTAAACCATCTTGTTCTGGCATATGAATATCCATAAAAACAAGATCAAACTTACGCTCCTTAACTAATTTGATTGCATCAAAACCATTTGTTGTGGTCATACAATTTGCCCCTGCATCTTCCAATGTTTTTTTTGTAATCATTAGGTTAATCGTATTATCGTCAACCACTAAAAATTCGTATCCTTTTAAAACATCTTTAAAATTTTCTTCTACAATTGGTGCATCTGTATTTTTCTCCATCTCCAAATCAAAAAGAAAAGAAGTTCCCTTTCCTACTTCAGACTCTAAAACAATAGACGAATTATATAGTTCTTCAATAATTTTTTTTACGATAAACAAGCCCAGACCAGATCCCCCCTTGTGTTTACTAATATGTTTTGTACCTCCATATCCATCAAATATATTGGGCTGTAATTCTTTTTTGATACCCTCTCCATCATCTTCAATTATAAAGCGAAGTTTCACCATATTTCCAGTATCTGATAATTGTATTACTCGCAACCATATATTACCATTAACAGTAAACTTAATCGCGTTAGAAATAAGATTAATAAAGATTTGAGAAAGTTTTATTCTATCGCCCAAAATTTCAGTTTCAACGTTATTAGCGATATCCATATGCAACTCGGTATTATACTGCAGAAGTTGGTATGAAAACGTGTTACATATCTCTTTTAACAATGTATCTAATATGAGAGGTTCTTTATTAAGGTGTACATTACCCAAATTAAACTTTGTATACTCTAGGGCATTATTGACTAAACCAGATAAGTGGTTATTAAAGAACTTTAATGTTTTAACCACCTCATCTCTCTGCTCCTCATTTTTTGATTTTGCGATAGCTTCAATCAACCCTTGTATCGTATATATTGGTGTTCTTAGTTCGTGACTAATTACAGAAAAAAAACGAGAACGTTCCTCGTCAACGGTGAGTAGTTCTTTATTCTTAATTTCAAGTTCTTTATTTATTAAACTTTTATGTTTACTGGCCCGCTGTACATACAGACTAAAGACAATAGCTAAAAGAAGTAAAAAACCAATTAGAAAACTGATATGAAAATAATTATTCTGTAACTGGATATTCTTTTTATTTATGATAGAAAGCTTTTCTATGTCATTTTTGCTCTTTGCAATTTCATAAATAAAACTATCTGCTTGAAGTGCACGTTTTTTTAAGTCTTTTATATAAGCTTCTCTATATTGATTGGATAATTTTTGATAGTAAAATACTGAATCTAAATTTTTCTCATATTCGTAGAAATAACGAGATTTATATTGCATAACTAATCTCAAGAACTCTCCTCGCTCTCTTTTTGTAAAAAAAAGAGAATCTTTTTCTAATTCATTCAATATACCATACGATTTCTTATATGAAGTTTTTTCTTCAATTAATGCGATGGCATGATGTAATTTGAGTTCATTTCTAACAATTGTATCTACTGTATATATTGTTTCTGCATTTTCTAAACTAAAATCATATTGATCAATCCCCTTTAAAGCATTTTGAGTAAGATCTATTACCCTTGTATACTGCTGTCTATCTGCACAACTAATCACATAATCAATGTAATTATAAAAGATGGTTCTACTCTTATTCTTTTTTGAATTGGCTATAACTTTTGGAAACAAACTGTCGATCTCTTCGTACATATTTGTTTCTCTATAAATTCTTAGTAAAGCAGTAGATAGTTCCTCTGCATAAGGTGTACCGGGGATAGTATTCGAGATTTCTTTAGCCCTATTTATATAGACCAAACTTTCTTTAAATTTTCCTGAGCTTGAAAAAATAAGTCCATAATTATAATTATAGGCTATCAAAAATTCTTTATTTACATCATTTCCTTTATTTTTTAACTCATTATCAAGTAATGTTCTTGCCTTTAGAATACTATCATTCTGTAACATTCTATGTATAACAAAATCTATATTCTTTTCAATAGTATCAGATGTTTGTTTTTCCTGACCAACACCTATCACACAAAATAGTAAGAATATCACACACAAATTAACAGGCATCTCCTTCCTTCTCAAAAAAATCATAAATCATTATTTTCCCAGTATGCAAATATATAACATCTTGTTTCTATATTTACTTATTACGCAATACTTGTCTCTTGATTTTGAGGTATTTCTGTTTATTTGTGATATTGTACAAGTATAGATTTATCACTTGAGTAGAAAAAACTTGGTATATACTTAAAACCCTATCATTTCTTAAAATGACAGGGTTTACAAACAAGGTAATATTGTATCACCTAATAATTTGTAGTGAGAAAGGATAAGATGGTTTTTCTCCTTTATTAGCTCTAATCGCATTAAGAATTGGAAACACAAAGCATAAAATGGCAATAATACCTAATCCAAGCGCACCTAACCCAAATAACAATGTTAATGGTACGCAGACTAATGCATAAATAAACATACTGATCTGAAAATTCATAATTGACTTACCATGCTCATCCATTTCCCAAATTTTTTCTCTTTGAGTTAACCAAACAATAAGCGGAACCAAAAAACCTCCAAATCCAGTAATAAGATCCAATAATTGTGATAAATGTGTCATGACTAATATTGATCTGTCTTCTTTCATAGTTTTTATTTTTTTTGATTGATGATTACTAATTGCTAATATTATTAGCACATATACTTATCTGACGTAATTTATCTGTAATTGTTACAACATTATGCATGTTTTCTATAAAAAAAACATCTCGAAAATTTATTCGAGATGCCTTTCAACTAAATATTTAATGTCTATTATTTATTATTATTTGATGATTAATTTGTGTGTTGTCGATTCTCCCATACTACTTTCGATCTTTATAAGATAAATACCTCTTCCTAGGGATAGGCCACGACTGGATATTGTATTCATTCCTGGTTTTAGATCAACTTCTCCTTTTTTACTACCTAAAATGGTGTAAATAGAAGCGGTAATATCTCCTTTAATATATTTATTTAAATGGAATGAAAAGTTGTCTGTAGTAGGATTAGGCTTTATTGATATCCCCACAAGATCACCTTCTTCTTCGTTTCCTAGTCTTGGTGATATTGATTCTATTTCAGATGCTATATTTTCTGCTATAGCAGATTGTCCGCAAGACCCTTCATAAATTTTTACATTAGAAAATATAGAATTATTCCCACTACCACCATCATTGTCATTTATGAAAACCAAACGATCCATACTACCTGTATAAAAGTTACCTACTGGGATTACATATTTTTTGGTTCCACTTGTATAATCATCAAAATTTGTGACACCATAATTTTGCGTACCATAAACTTTAACATACCTAGAGGATGTTAAGGTGTTATCATTTTCAAAACCAACGGCATGAATTTCACCTTCTGAAGTACTGCTAAAATCAAATTCGATAACTGTATTAGCCGTTACGGTGTAATTCATAGAGATATATTTCCAAGTGTTATTTTGCAAAGACAGGCCTGTTCCTCCATTTACTATAGAAAAATTCCCCACTATATCCTGATTAGAAAATGCTGTTATAGAAAAATCATTAAAATCTATAGCATTACAAACTGGCGGGTTTGTTGTACCATTTTGTATACTTATGTCATCTATAGCAATATCACTTTGCCAACCACTGTTACCACTACCTGTCACTACATTAAATCGTAGTTGTACACTTGTAATTCCTGCATACGCACTAAGGTCTACGTCGGCAGAATTCCAGTTTGTGCCTTGTGCTCCGGCTTTATTAAACACACTTGTCCAGTTTCCACTATTATTGGTCCTTGCCTCTACCGTTAAACTATTGATTGCACTTCCTGTCATATGATATTGAAAGGTAAGTTTAGGAGACGTTAAACTATTAAAGTTTAAACAAGGTGAATTTAATATAGCTCGTTTATTTGGAAACCCCGTGCCATTGCCAGAAGCTTCTACATAAAGATAAAAAGTACCATCTGCTGCACTACTTGGGCCTGTTCCTGAAGAAGGAGTGCTTCCTGAATTTCTGGTCCAGTTTAAATCATCTCCTGATGTAGCTTGTACCCATTGTCCTAGGTTGTTTTCAAAACTTTCTGCAAATGGAAATGAAGTTACATTACCAGTACACTCATCGGTTGGTGGTGGATTTCCATCAAGGCCCATAGCATCCCAAAAAGCAGGAATTGTTGCTCTCTCTCCAGAATTAGAACCTCCAGATCCCGAACACCCCCCATAAGCATGAACTCCAACGGCATTTCCTGTTGCTTCGTCAATAATTGGGCTTCCCGAATTTCCTCCAGTAGTATCTGCTCTATATCTAACAAATGTATTATCTACAGAAGCTAATGGCCCACTATGGGTTTGTTGTGTCTGATTATCAATACCTGTATCTGTACCAAAACCGGTAATCCTAATAGTATTTCCTGGAGTACTTTGTGTAACATTAAAAGATTTTCCTTGAGCCTGAATTGGAGATAATCCTGTTTGTGTATTAGGCTGTACAGTAAATACTGCCCAGTCATTGGCTTGACTTGGACTATTAGGGTATGGAGATACAAAATCTCCTAACTGAATTGGGTATTGATCTTCAGGGCCCGGGTGAACTATTGTCCTATCTGGATTTGATTTTGGTACATTAAACTCTAAAATCTCTGCTCTACTACTCACACAATGTCCCGCAGTAACTAATCTACCATTTGTAATAATCCATCCCGAACAACCATTAGGTACAATTCGTCCTATTGCAGCATCATTAGAATCTATGCGATCATCGGCAGAACCACATTGCGTTTTTGCAGCCGTTTCATGTTCTCCAACACTAACTTCTTTAATGTTTACTCCTACCGACTTTTCACCAGGAGCCACAGTCAATTGTAGTGTTACCTTATCACCGTTAAAATAAGCGGTAGAATTTTTCCAATTTTGGATTGTAGCCGCAGTTAACGTTTGCGTACTTCCGTCTAAAACGGATGTTATTGTCAACGTACTTTTAACTCCAAGGTTTACATCTTTAAAGAATAAGCGTAACCAAATAGCTCCTTTTTCTGATACTGTCTCTGTTATCACTTGAGAACCTCCTTTATTGTAATTATCATTAGAAGTTAGGCTTAAATCATATTCGACATAATGTCGTGGTAATTCATCTTGAGCAAAATTAACTAAAGGTAGAAACATAAAAGCTGTGCATACAAGCATACAAGTGCTATACACAAAACTCCTAAAATTGAAATAATTTGAGTTTGTATTATTAAAATTCATAAGAATAAGATTAAAAATTATTAGTTAGACATTAAATTTAGTTAGCGTTAAAAATCCCGTAATCTCAGAATATGAGTTACAGTAAAATTGTATTCCACTAACTGGCTATCTAATTTTTAATCTTGAAACACCAGTTCTATTTCCTATACTTTTATTTTCCGAAGGTAATATTTGATAACTAACGAAGCATCAGCTTCTTTCATCTACAAGATAGAAAAGAAAAACAACACCTCAAAAAGTTTACATTCAATATTTAAAATACATTTTATTAATGTCTATTTTTGCTTTTTGATATTTTTCATTCATGATTAAACAAGATACTATAGTTGCATTGGCAACTCCAGCAGGTGCGGGTGCTATTGCTGTTATTCGAGTTTCTGGCAAAGATGCAATTGAGATTACCTCTTCTGTCTTTCGTTCTATAAGTGATAAGGATTTGACGACACAGAAAAGTCATACAATTCATTTAGGGCATATAATTGACCAAGAACGTGTACTTGATGAAGTATTAGTATCTCTTTTTAAAGGAACTAATTCGTATACCGGAGAACCGACCACAGAGATTTCTTGTCATGGATCCAGTTATATTCAACAAGAGATTATTCAGCTATTACTTCGCAAAGGATGTAGAATTGCAGATGCTGGAGAATTTACTTTACGTGCCTTTATTAATGGCAAGTTAGACCTATCACAAGCAGAGGCTGTAGCTGACCTTATTGCATCAGACTCTGAAGCTTCTCATCAAATTGCAATGCAGCAAATGCGAGGTGGTTTTAGTAGTGAAATAAAAAAATTACGTGATGAATTACTCAATTTTGCATCTTTAATAGAGTTAGAACTGGATTTTGCCGAGGAAGATGTAGAATTTGCGAATAGAGATCAATTTCAAGATTTAATCTCTAGGATTACTAAAGTATTGAAACGATTAATTGATTCTTTTGCCGTAGGAAATGTGATAAAAAATGGGATTCCTGTTGCAATTGTAGGTGAACCAAATGTTGGTAAATCCACCTTATTAAATGCTTTATTAAATGAAGAAAGGGCCATTGTATCTGATATTGCAGGAACAACTAGAGATACTATTGAAGACGAAATTAATATTGGCGGAATTGGGTTTAGATTTATTGATACTGCCGGAATACGAGATACCAAAGACGTAGTTGAAAGTATTGGGATACAAAAGACTTTTGAAAAAATCGAACAAGCAGAAGTGGTAATTTATTTGGTTGACAGTTTTGAATTGACGGTTGATGGGATACAAACACTTAAAGTCGAAATAGGAAAAATAAAGAATAAATATCCTCAAAAACCCCTGGTCGTTGTTGCTAATAAAATAGATAGATTAGATACAAGTCAGGTTTCTAATTTGACTTCCGAAATAGAAAATATTCACTTACTTTCTGCTAAACAAAATATTGGAGTCGAAGAATTACAAAACAAATTATTAGATTTTGTAAATACTGGTGCATTGCGTAATAATGACACAATAGTAACAAATTCTCGTCATTATGATGCTTTATTGAAGGCTCTTGAGGAAATACAGAAAGTACAATACGGTATCGACAATGGTTTATCTGGTGATCTTATGGCAATCGATATTCGTCAAGCCTTATATCACTTTGGTGAAATCACTGGGGAAATTACAAGTGATGATTTGCTCGGTAATATTTTTGCTAATTTCTGTATCGGGAAGTAAGGTTATAATTTATTTAATTCTAATTTCCCTATTATACATTAAGATTTCTTTGGTTACTTATTTTTAGCTAAGTCAACTAACATATTTAAAAACTTTGAGTGTACAAAAACTTAAGTATATGAAATAATAAGAGTATATTCTTTCTTAAACGAATACTTATTTCGTAATTCGTAAAGTTTTAAACTAACCTTACGTTAATTATTTAAAACTCTGTTAAAAACAGGAAACTCTATTTTATTATTTCTGATTATACGATTATATCCCAACATACTCCCAAATATTATCGCTCTACCGTTTACTTTTAGATTACTTATTCCCTAGCTACAAATTTGTAAGCTTTAACCCACTTATCACACGTTAATACCACTATTTCTTGCAAACTTTGTGACACTATAGTTGATGGCCATCAGTTTGATCGAATCAAAACTAACCTTTTCTCTGCAAAATCAAGATTACAGTAAAAAACAAAAAATTACCACACATTATATATAATTCTATACTACCGTTTTTTATAAAAAATATTACCGCGGTCTCTTTCTAAAAACTAGTCAAGCAGTATTTGTATTGATATCATAAGGTCAAATCATCTATTAACACAATATTAACGCAACAGTGTTGCAAAAACAAATATTATACTTAAGTTTGCAACACTGTTGCATTAATTACTTTTTTACAGTACAAACTATATGTTTTTTAATCAATTATAGATTTTGATTGAAAAACAAACAGGGCTTAACCCTCAATATTAAAAACAAACATTATGCTTCAAGCCATAAATCTTACCAAAACATATGGTAAGCATCAAGCACTTAATCAATTGAATTTATCAGTCGATAAAGGAGAAATATTTTGTTTACTTGGCCAAAATGGTGCAGGAAAAACAACAACCATTAATTTATTTTTAGGCCTAATTCAATCCACAAGTGGTGAAGCTTTAATTAACGGAATTACAGTTACACCCAATAGTAATAAAACTACCAAGATGATTGCCTATATCCCAGAAGTTGTACAACTATATGGAAATCTATCTGGCATTCAAAACCTAAATTTCTTTAGTAGATTGGGAGGGATTAAATACTCCTACAAAGAGCTTTCTAATTTTTTATCAAAAGCTGGGTTACAGGAAAAGGCGCATCAAAATAAACTATCCTCCTACTCCAAAGGAATGAGGCAAAAAGTTGGTATCGCCATTGCACTTTCTAAAAATGCAGATTACATTTTTATGGATGAACCCATCTCAGGTTTAGACCCCAAAGCCACCCTTGAATTTACTAAAACCTGTAAAGAACTAAGCAATCAAGGCAAAGCAATCTTTATGGCTACTCATGACATTTTTAACGCAGTCAATGTAGGAACCAAAATTGGCATTATGAAAGAAGGACAATTAGTTCATACTTCAAACACCGATACTATAAACGCAACTCAATTACAAGATTTATACTTAAAAACTATCTAAGCGTAAAACAAATCAAATTAACACACAATGAAACTTTTTAGATTATTACCCACCCTTTTATTTATATTATTTGGTTGTGCCACCACCTTCGCACAAGTAAAAGTAACAGGAACCATCGTAGATACCGAAAATACTCCTATAATTGGAGCTACAATTTTATTAAAGAATGCAGAAAATAATTTTGGAAAATTAACTGGAAAATCTGGACAATTTGAAATAGATGCCCCTTCTGGTAACTACAACATAGAAGTACGATATTTAGGGTTTCAATCCTATAAAAACAATATTGAAATAGGTAATGGTTCGCCATTTGATGTAGGAAATATTCAGTTAGAAAAAGGCACGCAGCAATTACAAACTGTCGAAGTGGTTGGTCGTGTAAGAAAAGATTATAACAGTGATTATTCGTTTTCTGCAACTAAAGTAGCCATTAAAAATAAAGAATTACCACAAGTGGTAGCTGCAGTAACCAAAGAACTTATTGCAGACCGACAAGCTTTTCAATTAACAGATGCTGTAAAAACGGTGAGTAATGTTTCGATTACAGGTTTGTACAATCATTATAATATACGTGGTATTACTCAAGCAGATGATGGACAAGTACTTAACGGTATGCGTACACGTCAATACTATTTTTTACAACCTATAACATCTCATCTAGAGCGTGTAGAAGTTATTAAAGGTCCTTCATCAGTAACATTTTCTAGTGCTGATCCCGGTGGAACTGTAAATATGGTAACAAAAAAGCCATTAGCTGAAAATCAAAATGAAGTTTCAGTCTCTGCAGGAAGTTTCGGAACATTAAGAGCAACCGCAGATTTCACAGGTCCTTTAAACGATTCTAAAACGTTGTTATATCGTTTCAATACTGCTATTCAAGAAGCTGATTCTTTTAGAGATATTGTCAATAACAATGCTATTTTAATTTCACCATCTTTAAGTTATATCCCTAACGAAAACACATCACTTAATGTGGAAATGGTTTATAATAATGCTGAAGGTAATTTAGATAGAGGTCAACCAATTTTCGATGCTGTTGATGATAATTATGACCCAAATAGTACACCAATTACTTTAAATCCAGGTGCAATTAATGACTTTTACAAAACTAAAGAATTCATATTTATGACAAGCTTTAATAAAAAGTTCACAAAAAACTTTGGTTTCAACGCCCAGTTCATGAAACAAACTTGGGATGAAGATTTACAAGAGCATAGAGCAGATGCATTCCGTCAGGCTTATGATATTAACGGAGATGTTGTTCCTAATCTTGTAGCAATGAGATATGCCGAAAGACAACAAAACTGGAATACTGATAATTTAAGCACTTATTTTAATTATGATATAAAAAAGGAGAATTTTACTAACAAGATTTTAATAGGATATGATGTATCTCATTGGGAAAGAAAAATTGGTGGCGCAAATAGCTCAAGAGACTATTTATTAAATGATGGTTCTACTGCAAGATTTAGACCCGGAACAAGTGATTCAAATGATTTTCAGCAAACAGTTGATGGATTATTAGTTCCTGCAGTACCACATCTGGACTTAACCAATCCTTTTAACGGAATTAGAAATACTAATAACTATGTACTTTCACAATTTGAAATTCCTGCCAATCTAACGACTTCTCATGGTATATATATTCAGAATCAATTTAAGATTGGGAAAATTTCGGCTTTGGTAAACTTAAGGTATGAGTGGTTCAAAGATATTTTTGATTATGAAGGAAATGAAGAAGAGTTTACAACCAATGCTTTTGTACCTAGAATTGGACTAACCTATGAAATTACGAATAACATTAGTGCATATACGACCTATCTAGAGGGTTTTCAACCGCATACAAATACAGTTTCATTATCGCCATCTGCAGAAGGTTTCTTTTGGTCCGCTTCACCTGGTAGGTTTGATCCCTTAGAGAGTAGTCTAATAGAAATAGGTGCTAAAGGAGAATTTTTAAATGGGAAAATATTTGCCAACTTAGCAATTTTTAACATTACTCAAAAAAACATCTTACTCGGTGATACTTTTGATTTTGATAACTTAACAACAAGAGGAGAGCAAAGAAGTAAAGGTTTTGAAGCAGACATTTCAGGCTATGTACTACCTAATTTTCAATTAACCGCTTCTTACGGTTATACAGATGCTACAATTGAAGAAGATGCTATTATAGAGTTTGTAGGAGAACGTATCGGAGGAGCTCCAAAGCATAATGCAAATTTTTGGGGGAGATACGATTTTAATTCAATCTCTATATTAAAAGGAATTGGAATTGGTTTAGGTGCCCAATATGTAGACGAAAGATATACTTGGTATAACCCTACATATAATACCAATAGAGTATTACTACCCGACTACACTGTATTTGATGCAGCTGTATATTATAAGCCAAATAGTATGAATATGCAGTTAACCTTAAAAATAAACAACTTGTTTAATGACACGTATTGGTTAGGTGGTCTTAATCCTAATAGACTGGGGCCAGGTGCACCAAGAAACTTTTTGTTAACTGCGACATATAAATTCTAAAAAATAAAACCGATATGAGTGCTTTAATCATATCGGTTTTATATGACCATTGACAATTAATAAAAGTGAACGTATGAAATGGGCTAATATTAAGTTATTCGCATTAAATTTTTGGCATAACGCAACAACTCCCAAAAGTTTTTATCTATTGTATTCCATTTTTATAGTATTAACAGGCTATGCAGCTGTTAGTGGAATAAAAAAACATATTACACAGAATGAAATTCGATTAGAACATCAGATTAAAGCTAGACAAAGTTGGGAAGCTAACCCTGATAAACATCCGCATCGAATGGCTCATTTTGGAACTTTTACATTTAGAATCAACGCTGCATTAGGAATATTTGATTATGGTTTAGAAAGTTATACTGGAAATACCGTTTTTTTAGAAGCTCATCGACAAAATAGTGTAAACTTTTCTGAAGCCACTTTTTCAACTGGCATGCTACGATTCGGAGAATTAAACTTATCATTATTACTACAATTAGTACTTCCATTAATCCTGTTTTTTTTAGGTTTTTCTAGTGTTGCAAAAGATCGACAAAATGGAACACTAAAAATGTTATTTTCTCAAGGTGCTAGCTGGAAAGAGATCCTATTTGGAAAATCTATAGGACTCTTCGCTATTTCTATGTTACATTTTATTCCTGTTTTTTTAGTTGTAATTATTGCCCTTTTGATATTTGGGCAACAAGCTGCTAATGATTTTCTTTGGCTGCGATTAATATTAATAGGCTGCGGGTATTTGGCTTTTTTATTTATTATATCATCCTTAACCATTGTAGTTTCTGCAAGTACTGGTACTGCAAAAAATGCTTTACTTAGATTGTTAGGTATCTGGTTACTATTGGTTGTATTATTACCAAAATCTGCACAGGCTATGGGGAATTATTGGTTTCCAACTCCTAGTAAATTAGCGTTTCAATCCGCTATTGAAAAAGAAGTAATTAAAAAAGGTGATAGCCATAACCCTAATGATCCTCATTACAATAATCTAAAAGATTCTGTTTTAAGCGTTCATAATGTTAAAAAGGTAACAGATTTACTTTTTAATTATTCGGGGTTTGTTATGCGAGAAGGAGAAAAAATCACATCCAACTTATACAGAAAGCATAACGAGAAGTTGGTTACTATCTATAAAAGACAAAACAATGTAACTCAGTTCTCATCATTCATCAATCCCTTTATCGCTATCAAACAATTATCAATGACAATGTCTGGAACAGATTTTTCATCTTACATTGATTTCCAAAATCAAACGGATAACTATCGTTATGAGCTAGCTCAAACTATGAATGAGTTACAAATGGAATATATAAGCCCCAAAAAAGAGAGTGGGTCTGAAGGAAAAAACCATGTAGTTGATCACGAACATTGGTCAGCATTTAAAGATTTTAGTCACCAACCTATGACTCTTTCTAAATCAATTAAAGAAGCTTTTCTTGCATTGATTTCCATAATATTATGGATGTTATTTACCTTCTGGTTATTGTTATTCACATCAAAAAAAGCAAAAGCTATATGACAACGTTTAAGTTATTTTTACAGCAATGCATCAAATCTAAAGAGGTTTGGATAAGTTTGTTACTTATTACACTTTTGGGAATAACAAGCATTGTTATTGGCAACAAACATCTTAAAAGACAGCAAGATGCGATTGCTGAAGTGAATATATATCAAGCACAACATTTTGATCGGCAAGTAGCACTTCATAATGAAGATTTGGGGTTGTTACTCTATTATGCCAAATTTGCTTATATAAAAACCATAAATCCATTAGCCGGGTTATCCATTGGCCAAGCAGATGTAAATCCTACTGTTAAACGAATTACAATTAAGACTTTTGAAGCTCAAAAATATGATACTGATTTGGTGAACCCAATGAACCTACAGTCTGGTAACTTAGATCTGTCTTTTGTAATCATTTATGTATTTCCGTTATTGGTTATTGTATTATCTTTTAATGTGCTTTCTGAAGAAACAGAAACCGGTACATGGCAATTAGTAATTATCCAAGCGAAATCTAAATTAGGTTTTATCATTTTCAAACTTTTGATCAGATTAGTCTTACTATATATCATACTGTTATTTCTTTTTTTCATGGCTAAGCTAATGCTCAACTTAACGTTCGATAATAGCTTTGTTTGGATGTTAGGACTATCAATGCTATATATCCTATTTTGGTTTTTACTTACTTTTTTTATTGTTATTTTTAAAAAATCTTCCGGTTTTAATGCACTATTACTTTTATCTGTTTGGTTAGTATTAATCATTCTTTTACCTGCCGGAATCAATTCATATGTATCTTCAAAATACCCTGTTCCCGAAGCTTTCAATACAGCAATAGCGCAACGAGATGGATACCACGTTAAATGGGATACCAATAAGTTAACTACCATAGAGAAATTTTATAAGCACTATCCACAATTTAAAAAATATGGATATCCTACAGATGGTTTTAATTGGTTATGGTATTACGCTATGCAGCAAATGGGTGATGATGACTCAAAAAAGGAACAAGATGCATTAAAAGAAAAAATTAAATTACGAGAGCAAACCAGTAAGCGAATCGCATCTTTAGTGCCTAACATGCATTTACAACTTGTATTTAATCAATTAGCTGGAACCAGTATGAGTCAACAAATGGATTATTTAGAAGCTACTGATACATTTCATGAAAAACTAAGATTGTTTTTCTATCCAAAAATATTTGAAAATAAACATGCTAATACTGTAGATTGGAATCAATTTACTCCAGAATATCATGAAACAAGGCCTAATGTATCGCCAATAAAAAGTATGATGCCAATTATAATTTCATCAATATTTATGATTTTAATTTCTATACCAATGACAAGACGCTTATAATTTTATTGTTAAAGATTTGATACCAATATTTAGACAGTTTTGCCTTTATTAATTAGAAGAGTACTGATCATATATAGAATCATTTCACTTTGTGATACTTTAATGTTTTCTAAAATATTGCCAAAAATACCTGTAATTTAACCAACTAAATCTCCCTTTAACATTAAACTGTTTAGCTATAATTATTGGTTTTATTAAAACCGATTCTCTTTTAGAATCCATTACTTTAAGATCAATAAATAATGAAAACATCCTATTCGCAATTCGCTCATTTTCTATTTTAATAGGAATACCTAATCTTTAATGTATATTTTGATGAAAGGCATCTTGAGAATAATATCAACTAGGTTGCCGCAATCCTTCCTTGAAAAATATAAAAAATGATAGTAAATCTTTATTTATAAGATTAGTTGGTACTATAAACAAAATGCTAAGCTTATATAAAAGTTCTCTCATATTAAGTCGAAAAATAAAAAGACTCCAAAAAGTATAAACTTTTTGGAGTCTTTTTACCTTTAAGTAAGTATGACTGTAGTTAAAAAATTAACCTTTGATACTATCTCCTTTTCTTCTGCAATTCGTCATAGATGTTAATGGGTAAAAAATTATGTCTCTGACTATTATTTACACCATTAGAAGCAGCATATAACTCTTTGAAAAAACGCTCTGCACCAACCGAATAGTTTATCTTTTCTATCCACTGATTAAAATAGTCTTCTTTTTCTGGAGTTGTGGTATACTGAAATACCTTTTGTTTTAATTTTTCTAAATCTGCGTCTGTCAAGACAGGGCGAGATGGAAATACCTCGAATTCTCCACCTTTAATCTCTAACAAAGCCTTAATCCAATCTACCTCTTTGCGGTATTGATCAATTAATTTATTCTCTAAAGACAAGTATATTTCTTTTTCGAAAACAATTCTAAGTGTACTTCTAGTATCAATCATATCGGCTACCTTAAAAGTAAGGTCATTTATCCCCATATGATATTGTCCGTCTGTGTTACTTTTTTCAATAATTACTGTAAACGGAATACCGTTTAAACTTCTTACAGTAAATTCTTCATTACTAATTGGATCTATAGAAATTTGTTCATTTTGTTGTGCTTGTACTTGAGTAAAAAAGCTTAAGACAAGTATTAAAAATCCAATTTTATTTCTTTTCCAAATATTAACTCCTTGCATAATAATAAGTTGTTTTTTTATAGTCAAAGTTATGATTTCATAAATTATTTTCAAAGTTCTTACCACATCGATTTATGGTATTTTTTGAAAAAAAATTCTAGTTAAGGGCATGTAAAGTTGATTAACGAATTTGTATTACAAAAATCAAAAACCAACGTAGTTTACTTATATACAATAATATATCATATACTGTACCAAAGTGAATTTATTATGATAATCAATAAAAAAATATAAAATACACTAGCCATAAAAACTAGTGTATTTTATTCACACCTACCTCTTTACAGAGCATATTTATTTAATATTTCTAGAATCCTAAATACGATAAGAATCATTTTACCATGATTATAATCAACAATCACTTATAAAAAATACGATGAATATCATTCTTACTTTCTACACCTCTCGTTTCTTTAGGGTATAACGCAATGGTCATCGCGTTTATATAATTTGAAGCCCATCTAACCAAAATGTTAGTTTTTAAAGTCTTCACATCATTAATTTCTTTTTTGGCACTAACTACATGAGTTTTCATAATAATTAAAATGAATTGGTTAAACATTGTTTTAAATAATCTATTCAATTGAAATGTATCTATAGGTTAAATCCTACTAATCACTTTCAATAAACTGTGGGCATAAAAAAAGACGCCTTGATAGGGCGTCTTCTTATATATGATTTAATACGAAAAATTACATTTTCATCATCTTTTTATCTATATAATCGACACCCCTTATGTTCCAATCAGAACAATATCCTCTTTGTTTAGTCAAGAGACGGTTTAAGAAATTTTGAAAACTAATTGGTGTCATTTTTAATAATTTACTGTATCACATTAAAAGCCTTTATGACTTTTCTTTTATCATTAAATTGTAACATTGAATGATGATGCAAATATGATATGTTTTTTTTAATAAAACAAACTTTTACAAACACAAAATACTGATAATTAGTATTTTACATTACAAATTAAGCATAAGTCGTCCTGTCCGTTTTACAACAGATATAGATTAAGCAACAATCGATTGTTTATCTGATACTTACACTTCAAATGCCAATCTTCATATTTTATTTAAGTATTACCATTTCATTTTTAAATTTTACTTTTTGATCCTCATTTATATTATATTTTATTCTATTTTTTGTTTTCAACGAAATATTAGAATAAAAAAAAGCGTCCAATTTCTTGGACGCTTTAGTTATATCTAGTTACACTTTAAATCATTCTATTCGAGAGATTCAAAATATCGCCATAACGCCCCATTTGGATAAGATTTCTTAGTCATCCAACGATAGTCATACTGACAAATCAGTAATTTTGAGGTGATATTTCCTTTATTTTGTCTCATTTATTATACAAATATCACCTATTTCATTGTTATTTTCCAAATAATTATTCAATGATTTAGTTTTTAATTACCAAATGTGTTTGTTTCATATCCATATTAAATCTTTAGGTATTTTACCCTATACACATACCTTTAAGATCTACGTATTTTGTATTCTTATTGTACTTATTTATTTTTCTTCTTTGATTTTTTTGAAGAAGATGAGGATGTTTTGGTATTAATATTAGCCTTTTTTTTTTCTGGCATTTTACTTTTAATTCTCCCCTTCTCTTCCTTCAAATCATTGATAAACTCGGTATCAAAAGCATTTTCTTTTGCTAATTTCACATATTGAAGTGCTTTTTTATAATTCTTTTTCCTTTCAAACAGGATTGCCTTTTTAAGATATATGACTCCTTTATCTGTTCCTTTAACCGTTAAAGCAAAATCAATTAACTTTTTTGCTTCCATATAATCTTCATTCCATAACATGACATTTATATACTTAAGGTACACATCAACGGCATACATATCTTCTGCCAAAGCTTGTTGATAGAACTCTTTTGCTATTTCGTAGTTCTTTAAACTTTCTGCATATATCTGTCCTAATAAACTTAACGCAGTAGGGTTTCTTTCATCATATGATAATGCATAATTTAGAGATTCCACTGCTTCTTCTAGGTTATATGGGTAGGCATCTAAAGCCTGAAACAAATACTTATCTAATAAATTGCTCATTTTTTTAATTCTTTAATCGATCACGCAAATCATTTTTTAATTGATTTCGTTGGTTTTTGAAGTTTTTTATCTTCTTTTCCTTTTTAAAATCTGTTCCTTTAAATACTTTGATAGGATTACCACGTTGCACGGTTAAGTGATTTTCCCATTGATTACTTATAGATTCCTTGAGTTTCTCTAATTGCAGTTCTAGCATTTTATCTCTTAACCGATCAATAGCTATTTTTTTATTTTGATGTTGTGAACGACTATCCATTACTACTACACTTGTTCCTGTAGGTTTGTAAGTTGCTCGCACTGCTGAGTTTACTTTATTAACATTTTGTCCCCCTGGTCCTGTACTTCTCATCGCTTTAAAAACCATATCTTTTTCAAGAATGCTCCCAAGATTTATTTGGTCTAACTCATAAATACCTATGTACCAATTTTTTCGTTTGTGATACTTTCTAAAAGTAGAAACTCCGATCCATTGAATTGTTCCTAACCATGAATTTAACAAACCTGTCAAACCTTTTCCTTCAAGTTTAATAGTAGCAGATTGAATTGTTCCATTTTCAAAACCTTTAACTCTATGTATAACCTTATATACTATTCCAAAACTTTCAACTTCTTTTAAGAAAAGTTTCAATACTTGAGCTGCTACCCAGCAACATTCGGCTGGGCCTCGACCTGCTGTAATCTGTATAACTTTGCTATTCATTTTATCATTTTTAATCATTTATCCATCCTTACAATTTTAGGAGTAAATGTTCCCATTACTTCTACAAGTTCTTTTTGGTTTGCCATTACTTTATCAATATCCTTATAAGCCATTGGTGCTTCATCAATTCCACCTCCAATAAGAGAAACATTATGTTTTTTCAGTTCCTTTTTGATAGCGCTTTTGGTAAACTTTTCTTTACATTTTCGCCTAGAATGTAATCGTCCTGCTCCATGTGATGCTGATTGTAGACTATCTATGTTTCCTAACCCTCTTACGATATACCCCGGAGCGGTCATTGATCCAGGAATTATTCCTAGTTCTCCTTTGGCAGCGGGAGTAGCTCCTTTTCTATGCACAATACATTCTTCACCATTTACCTCTTGTTTCCATGCAAAGTTGTGATGGTTTTCGATCTTGGCTATAGGTTTCACTCCTAAGAGTTTTCCTATTCTAAAGTGAATATCATCATGACAAGCTTGTGCATAATCACCTGCTAAATTCATGGCTAACCAATACTCTTGACCGTCATGAGTGTTTAAATCTAACCAAGCTAATTGTTGCACATGCTTCGGTAAAGGACACTGTTTGGTCGCCAAATATGTATAATGCTTAGCAATATTAGCTCCCAAACCTCTAGATCCACTGTGAGTTAACATACCAACATATTCTCCTGTATCTAAATCCCAGTCATTCGATACATTGGTAATATTGACCACACCAAATTCGACAAAGTGATTTCCTCCACCAGAAGTTCCTAATTGCTTATAAGCCTTATCTTTTAACTTTTTTACTAGCGGAATTGTTTTAAATTCATCTCTTTCAAAAATTTCATGATCATGTTTTATCTTATGGGTTTCATACATTCCAAATTTGGTATGTTCAGAAAGTATATTCTCAAGTTGATGCCTCTTACCTTTTAAATAAGAAACTTTTATAGGATAAATGGTTAAACACATTCTACAACCTATATCTACTCCAACTCCATATGGAATAACTGCATCTTTTGTGGCCAATACACCACCTATTGGTAATCCATAACCCGTATGCGCATCAGGCATTAAAGCTCCTGCTACCGAAACAGGTAATTTTAAAGCATCAAACAATTGATATTTTGCTTGTTCATCAATTTCATTTTCTCCGTAGATCATAAAAGGTGACCTTCTAGTTTTTAATGAATGCTTTTTTACTTCTACAGGCTTTAATAAACTCTCTGCTATTTTTCCCCAAATACCATCTCTTTTATAGGCTTCTGGATTTAACAATACTTTTTTAGCTTCAATTAGTATTTGCTCTTTTTTTACTCTTTTTTGATATCGATTAATTTGACCTAAAGTCACATTAATGCTATTATTTTTTGGAAAGCCTAGTTTGATTAGGTCTTTTCCACTTAATTTTTTTCCCATTATTATAGGTTTGAAATTTATTGATAGCGCATAAACTCCTTAAAAAAGTTTACTATCAACATAAACTTGATAAAATGTTTCGGAAAGATTTAGACGTTATTAGATAACACCTTATACATGTGTTTAGAATACTGAATACGAAAAACCCGAAACTTTATAACTTCGGACTTCTTTTTTTATATATCAAAATACTATTTACTTGTGAAGTCCCGAAGTATACTCATAAAAGAACCCTGTTCCTCTAGAGCGTCGTAAGATGTAAGTGTATAGGTCATGTTACTTCGGTTTTAATAATTAAACAATCTTATTGCAATTTACCTTTTCGTTTTAGGAAGTTTTTCAACTTTATTGCTATGCAAATATGAAAACTTTTCTTGAAACACACAACAAAAAAAACAAATTAAACAACTGAAAATCAATGATTTAAATTAAAAAAAGACATATATATCCCTGTCCGTTTTATAACGGATAGTATCACATTTTGTAATCCACTGTTATTATGAAACTTACTTTTCAAATACAATTTGAAGTAATGGTAATAGAATTCTAAAAATAAGCATAAAAAAAAGCGTCCAAATTTATGAACGCTTTTACTTTTATATCTTATTTATAGTTTACTACCTATATTTTTGATTCAAAAACAGCTTTATAGCGTCCTTTTTTATGTACAAAAACTAATATCATAGGTTTAAAACTTTTTTTTCGGTTCTTAATTATTGTGCAAATATGGTACAATTATCAGGCAATTTCCAAATTTATTTAATGAATAAATACTTTAAATATCGTTTACTTAGCCATAAAATTAACGTTTATGTCTTGGTTAAACTATTTCTTTGGCATAATAATATTAAACTTTACACTAAATAGAGTGTCTTGTATAGTTTGATACAAGTGTTTAGTTTATCCCTTTCATAGTAAGTAAAGTCGTTGCCCAAACAATGACTGAGGATAAGAATATACCTAATGTATTAGCTACAAAAGCCTTTCTTTTCTTTATTTTAAACAAATAAGTGGCTATACTACCTGCGTATACTCCTGTACCTGGAAGTGGAATCATCACAAAGAATATCAATCCCCAAAAACCATACTTTTCTATTTTGTCTCCAGATCCTACTTTAGCTTTTCTAGCAACATAGATTGCCGCTTTTTTATAAAATGTCCATCTTAACAAATATGTATTCAGCTTTTCTAAAAAAAACATCATTAATGGAAACACAAGTACATTGGCTCCAAAACACACTGCAAATACCAAATAGATATTTAAGCCGCTTAATAATCCATACGGAATTCCGACTTTAGCCTCTCCAAACGGAGAGATACTCCATAACATAGCTATAATAATATCCTCGACCACAATTTTTTCCTTAAAGCCTGCAAAGATAAGGTTATATATTATTTACATTATAATATTAAATCATAAATCTTACATCCAAACCTATAATTAACATAGTATAAATAACTTAGTAATAGTATTATGTTTTCTTTTTTGTGATTTTGAATATTACACTTACCATAATAATTTTACCTAGAGTAAACAGATAATAACCTATAAAAAACACTTAATTATTTATCAAAATCATAATTTACAATACTCTAAAAAGAGATTTTGATATTATTTGTGTTAAAATACAACATATAAAAACCAAACAACCAGATCATTAGGTAATATTGTTACTAGTTCAAAATAATTACTAATTTTAAAATTCTTACACAAATGAAAAAAAGAAAATCTCTGGGTAATTTATCATTGAAAAAAAGTAGAATTTCTAACCTTACTTCAAGTTCTATTAAAGGGGGAACCGGAAACCCTTCTTTACACAGTTGTGCTCATCAACAAGGAGGACCTACTTGTTTAACAGAAGATTGTGGAGGTACAGGTGGAGGTACAGGAGGTACCATAAGCGGTCCAATATACTGCTAAGCACACACTCTTTCTTTTCGACCTAACCATCAGAAGTTTATTTCTCTGATGGTTTTTAGTATCTACTAAAAAAAATACTTTCTTTAAACTATCACTATATATCTTCCTCCTAAAAACATATTTGATCCTCAAGATGAATAAAGATACTCTCGAAAAAAAATTAAAAGAAATTAATGCAACTATTAAAGATCAACTATCAAACCAAAAAAAAATAGGTGTTTTTGATGGATTAGCTGGTATTTCTTTGTTTAAATTCTATTATTCAAAATATCTTAACATCGATGATCATGGTGATATGGGTGTAGCAATACTCACCGATTGTATAAATACAATAATTGACGGATACAGTGAACCATCATTTTGCAGTGGAATCGCTGGTTCAGCTTGGGTTATGGTTCATCTAGAGCAAGAAGAATTTATTAATACTGATAACGATGAGTTACTTGTTGATTTGGATGAATATTTATATCAAAACATGATTTCTGATATGAAAGCTGGTAATTATGACCTACTATATGGAGCAAATGGATATGCTTTATTTTTTATAAATCGTTATAAAAACACCAATTCAAAAAAACTAAAATCTAAGTATAAAGGTTTTCTTCTAGAATTTATCGAACTGTTAAATAAAATGGCAGAAGCCGATACTGACAAAAGTATCAAGTGGATTTCAGTCTTGGACCCAAGTACAAAAGCAAAAGGCTATAACTTAGGTTTATCCCATGGTATATCTAGTATAATCGGAATACTATCACGGCTTCATAAATATGACGACTTTAAGGTACAAACCAAAACCTTACTTACTGGGGCTATAAACTATATCATATCTCAGGAAAATAAAAGTCCTAGTAGTTCTTCTTTATTTCCTAGTTGGGTAGCCAAAGAAGAAAAAAACACGAAACCTAGTCGACTTGCTTGGTGCTATGGTGACCTAGGAATTGGAATACAATTATGGACTGCATCAAGAGTTCTTGGTGATCTTAGTCTAGAAAAAATAGCGATTCGAATTTTAAAACATGCTGCTACTAGAAAAACTTTACAACAAACTAAAGTTAAAGATCCCGGAGTTTGTCATGGTGCTTTTGGAAATGCCTTAATCTTTCAAAAAATTTTTCAAGAAACTCAAATTTCAGTTTTTAAAGATGCCCATGAATATTGGATCGATGAAGGAATGAAAATGGCTATTCATGATAAAGGTCATGCTGGATTTTGCCAGTGGAAAGGCTCTAATGGATGGGTACCAGAAATATCCTTACTAGAAGGAGTGGCGGGTATTGGGCTTTCTATCATAAATTATTTAGCAGATTTTGAAAGTAACTGGGATGAGTGTCTACTTATTAGCTAATTATTATGTCATACAATCTCAATCCAACCACTACTTATATCAATCACGAAAGGACATTTAAAACCAAACAATTATCTTGATAAAGGCTTATTTCGAATCATTTAGTTTTTTTAATCTCCATCACTATCATTAAAAGTTATTGTAAAACCAAGTAAATTAGACATATCAACCTTAACTAACACCAATAGATCTCTAAATGAATCCTTAAGTGCTACTACTGGTTCTTGATTGATTGATATTTCATCTCTTAATAATCCAGAGATAGCAGTTAACCTATCTTGACACACAGAAATTTGAACTAATATTTTATCTGAAAGAGTTTTATGTTCTCTGTAAATTAAAAAATCATCAAAACCTAATTGCGAACTACCGTTATCAAAATCTCCAGTAAAACATTGTTTTAATGCTTTTAAATGTTGATCAATAATGTTCTTTGAAAATCCACTTGTATATGCTTCTAATCTTTTCGATTCTATTGTGCCTCCATTAGCATCTCCTAAAGGGGATCCCAGTTTTGATTTAATAATTTCCTCCATCAAAGTAACCATAGCATTAACTACTTGATTTTGACTACCATTTATTCCATTACCTATTGCATTAACAAATTTTTCCTCGTTCTTTTCCCAAAGATTTTTCAACTCTAATGATTTCGCTTTTAAATTTTCACTTAAAGCATTAACATATTCTTTTCTGCGAGTCGCATTTTGATCTGTAGTAAACTTGTTTAAAACACTTGTGTTTCCGTCTAAAGAAAAAATAAGATATTCGATGGCTGCAATTCCTTTTGAAGAAGAGCCAATAGAAGCTATATATTCTTCATTAAGGATTTGAGACCCCACAATGTTCTCTTCTATTCTTAATACATCGGTAGGCCACCTATTAATTTCAAAAGCAATAAAACTATTAGCAATATCACCTATATCATAAAGCTCTAATTGCTTCCATATTAATTGTACTTCTTTCCATTGTTGTTGTACAGATTTTAAATTACCCTCTGTTGTTTCTTCTGAAAACTGGTTTATCAAATTAGATAGTAAAACAGTTTCCTTTTCAAAATTTTCGGCTAACGGAAATATACCATTAACATATATATTGGTAAGCTGTTCTTTAATATCAAAAGGTGTATTGCTCGTATCATCTGAATCCTTATCACAACTTATAAACAAAGAGATTATAAATAAGCTTGTTAAGATTAAAATTGTATATAGTTTATGTTTTGAATAATTCATTTACAATGTTTTAATAAAATCTATTAGTTTTGTTCTATCGGCTACATCTAGATTCATAAAATCTTCTTTAGAAGCTTTTGCTTCTCCACCATGCCAAAGTATTGCTTCTTCAATGGTTCTAGCCCTACCATCATGTAGTAAATTGTTGTGATCATTTACAGTTTCTATAAGCCCAACGCCCCATAAAGGAGGCGTACGCCACTCATTTCCGGTTGCCTTAAAATCAGGCGTATTATCAGCCAATTCATCACCCATATCATGCAATAGTAGATCTGTATAGGGTCGTATGGTTTGATTAGCCAATGCTTGTATATGATATGCTCCTGTTTTCATTTTTGGAATATGACAAGCAATACAATTTACACTTTCAAAAAGTCTTTTTCCTTCTAGAATATTTTGTTTATCATAATCCCTTCTTGCTGGTACCGCAAGAGTTCCTGAGTAGAGCACTACTTTATCTAGGTTTTCATCGGTAATTTCTGGTGTACCTCCATTTGGAATTGTACTACAATCTATTTCTGAAGGACAGTTTTCTTCTGGAAATAAAGAGGATGTGATTCCCATATCTCCTAAAAATGCTCCTGCAACTTGCTGTTTTAGATTAGGTTGATTACTCTTCCAACCGAAACGCCCTATCTTAATAGATTCTGTCTCTATATCATATACATAATTTGGTTTACCAGAAATACCATCTCCATCAACATCACTTTCATCAGCAAAACTTAGAAGTGTCTTTTCTGAAACAGCATCAAGTAATCCTAACCCAATCATTTGATTTGCTACTCTAGGTGAAATTTGAATGTCTGCCGCAAGAGGCCCATAGTTTAAATTTGTAAAATCATAACTTGGTTTTTGAAGCGTAACGGTAATACCATCTGGATACTTTATTGTTACAGGTTCATAAGAGATTTTAACATCTCCTTCTACTAAAATCCCTGATATAACGTCATCTTGAAATTGACCACCATAATTAGGATCTGGTAAATTTTGTCCTAATGTATTTATTCCTGGTACACTAAGACGAAACAATAAACCTGAAGATTTTTCTCCATCAAATTTTGGAGGCCTTCCTCTTCCATCTTTAAAATGACATCCAGAACATGCACGTGAATTAAATAGAGGACCTAATCCATCTCTAGCGGTTGTCGATGCAGGTGCTGTTACCCAACTTTGATTAAATAAAGAGTTTCCTGTAAAGAAAAACAACCCATTCTCTTCATCCAAATTAGGAGCTTGAAAACCAAAAGCATTTGGAGAAATATCAAATATGGTCGTTTCTCCACCAGATAAAGCTTCGTTCTCTTCTGGCTGCAATAGGACATAGTCTGAAGAGTCATCATCTTGACATCCTAAAATAAATATACTGATACATAAAGCTCGGAATAGAAATATCCGTTGTGACATTATCATATTTTTTAACTACAAAATCAGAACCTTAAAAAAGGTCCTGATTTAAACTTATTTTATATCCTCTTAATTCGTTGGAGTTTTACTCTGGTAAATCTGAAGAGACTGTTATACCTAATGCTTTTCCTCCCTCTACAAACTTATCTCCCAAAGTTCTCAATGCATTAACAGCAGCAAGTACTTTTGGTCTTTCGGTTGCATCAGAAATAGCAAAATCAAATGGTGTAGCTGTAGCACTTACGGCAGTTTCGGCAGCCACTAATTGAGCAGTAATCTCTGCACCCAAAGTAGGGTCTTTTTTTGTAATTAAATCTTCTAAAGAATTTCCATTTACAGATGAATACTCTCCTCGATAAACGTTAGCAACACCCGCTAAATTTAACCTTAAGTCTCTATGTGTATTATCACTAAAACATGAGTGTTCGTCTTCCTGATCCTGATTATCATATGCTACAAATACACGTTCACCAGCTAGCTCTGACTTTGCCAATGTTGAGATTCCTGTTAACATATTTTTTAAAGCTGTATTTTCATCCAATGCTAAGAACGTTTTACGATAAGGACCATCGGTTTTCCACTCGTCTAATAACAATTGTAAATGATCAAGTAATAATTCTGCACAAGCTACTAAGTAGTCACGTCTTCTATCTTGATTAGAAGCTGTACCTCCATCTACAAAATCCGTATATGGTCTTTTTCCTGCTTCTTTATCTGATGCATTAGAGTTATCTTGCCCCCAAAGTAAAAATTCAATAGCATGATAACCAATACTAATATTCTTTTCTCCTCCGGCTTCATTTAACCCTTCTAAAACTGTTTTACTAATTGTTGGATAAGTAGTATCGTCATTAATAATACCTGCAGTATCATCTCCTTTTACATAATCCACATAGTTTTCATCTAGTGGCCAAGCATTTAATAACCCTTCTGGACCATCAGTGTCGTCTATTGGTCCGCTTGCAAATCGAAATGCCTCAGTTTGACCATAAGGTTCTCTAGCATCTTTCCATGCTTTTTTAACAGCTTCAAAATTTCCTTCAGTTGGATTAGCTACAAAAGTATTAATTGCCGTTTGCATTGTTTTGGCACTATTGTAGGAGTCTTGGTAATTTTTATATACAAGATTAGCATAGTTTTCTATAACTGTTGACTCTTCTATTACTATTTGATCGATAGCATTAGAGCTACTATCATCATCACTAGAGCATGATACGGCACCAAATAGTATCGTACTTAAAAACAAATATTTGACAAGTGTGTTTTTCATCTGACTATTTTTTATTTAGACTGTTTTAAAATAAGGTGCAAATATATTTTTTACCCATAACAAAAACAAGATTATTTAGATTAAATTAAAATAACTCAGAAATTAAACGCAACTGAACTAATTATAAGACAGTTACAACAAAAATACCGTAAACAAAAAGCGCTATCCTAACAAAAAACGTCGTTTAAGAGCATCATCTATAAAATAAACTTACTCCTAAACGACGTTTTCGTTACATCGCTTGCTATGTATTGCAACCTTACTCCTACTTATACATTTACTTCCTTTTTCTTTGAATAATGCACTTTATTTCTCCAAAAGGATACTATTCCCAAAATTGCAATAAAAGCAACTGAATAAAATATAGCATTAGGTGTAACCACTTTATCTCCACTAGCATAAGAATGTAATCCTTTAAGATAAAAATTCACTCCAAAATAAGTCATTAATACACTATATATAGCTATCACAGAAGCCAGGTTAAACCACCATCTACTTCTTAGTCCCGGGACTAATCTCATATGAATTACAAAAGCATATACCATAATACTAACTAAAGCCCAAGTTTCTTTTGGGTCCCATCCCCAATAACGTCCCCAACTTTCGTTTGCCCACATACCACCAAGAAAATTACCAATTGTAAGCATTACCAAACCAATAGTAAGTGACATTTCATTAATAATTGTAATTTCCTTAATATTTAAGTCCATTCTCTTTTTATTAGATTTAGTAGTAAGAATCATCAACAACAGTGATAATATCCCTAAGATCGCTCCAACAAAAAATGGTCCATAACTACCGACAATGATTGATACATGAATCAATACCCAATATGAATCCAACACAGGTTGTAGATTAGCAATAGCGGGGTCTGTCCAGTTTTGATGTGCAAAAAATAAAATAATTGCAGCCACAAATGTAGTTGCCGCTATGGTCAAGTTACTACGCTTTCCAAAAGCCAAACCTATTGCCAAAGTCATCCACCCAACATAAATCATAGATTCATATGCATCACTCCAAGGCGCATGACCAGAAACATACCATCGTATTACAAGTCCAGCCGTATGCAGTATAAATAAAAATATAACTACTCCAATTGTACCATTAATTAATGCTCTGATCCCTTTTGATTCTTTAAATATTCTAATAATCACAAAGATCATCATTAACAAACCAATTAAACCATAATACTTATACAGTGTTCTAAATATATCGTACTTATTAAGCGCTATTTCGGCTTTTATTTTCTTATCTGTAGGTAAAACTTCGCTACCATATTTTTTCTGAAAACTTTTAATGCTCTCGACATATTTATCTGGTTTACTATAATCCCCAGTTTTTCTAGCCTCTTGTAACGATTGTCTGTATATAGAAACAATTTGTCTAGTATACACAGAATCCATGCCCGTAAACTTAAATTCATTTAGTTCTGGAACAGAAACCCATTTATTACCCTCATCTCCCGGAACTGGAAAAACTTTTAAGATCCCCCCTCCTAATGCTTGATTAAGTAAATAAAATTTTTCGTGGGTTTTAAGAAAATCCTTCTCAAAACTACTTGGTGTATTTGTACTACTTGCCCTTTCTAGATAAGGGGCTAACTTATATGATCCATCAGGTTCTACCAAATCGATTAAAGAAACTCTTCTTTCTGTTTTTGGTACACCTAAAATTCTTCTAATACTGTCATTTTCTCTCTGTATCTCTATAATAGGTACACTATACCAAATAAATGGGTTTTCTACCATTGACACAAAAACTTGATCTGCATTTAATCCTTTATATTTATCTTTCTTACTAAGTTTACGTAAAAGCTCTGATGAAAATGTATTTACTGGTTTCATCCTACCACGTTCATCCTGAATAACAATACTACCAAAATTGGCTGCATGTTCTTTTGGCACAACATTGGCCATTATAACCGAATCTAATTGTGCCTCGGTAGGTAAAGTAGGTAAATGATTTGAATGACTTGGCTGGTTTTGTGCAATGGAAAAATTAGAAGCAATAATAACTAACATGATAGTCAATGCTTTCTTCTTATTTTTTACTTTATCCAGCATATTCTCCAAGTCTTTAAAACGTGAGCCTTTAACAAAAAGAATAAGCATAAGTCCTAAATATAAAAGCATGTAACCTGTATAGGTTATCCAAGTTCCCCATCGATCATGATTAACAGATAATACAGTTCCTTTTTCATCTGGATCAAAAGAAGCTTGAAAAAAACGATACCCCCTATGATCTAAAACATGATTCATAAAAATATCATATGGTTCGTTAGTACTATTCTCTACGATATCAACCTTACTCTTAAATGACTTATACACATTTTGTGTACCAGGGTATTTTTCTGCTATAAAATCATTAAGCTTAAGAGAAAAAGGAAGTTTCATTTCTTTAGATCCATATTTAAAATACATATCTAACCCTCCCAATGATATTTTGGTCATTTCGTTGGTAAAGCCTTTACCTCCCAATAATTTAACTTCTTTTGTTTCTCCTTTGGTTGTCACATTTATGAATAAAGCATCTTGTTGTCCCTTATCTTTGACTTCAATTGGCACAATATCATAAACACCAGTGATAACAGGATCGGGAATTACAAATTGCATCCCTGCTGTTTGATATAAAGATCTTAGCATCAAAGGTTGTAGACTATCCTTAAATACTAATCCTTGTTTTTGATCGGCCATACGCATAAATGACCCTTCAAAAGGAGATTCGATAAAGTATTCATCATTTTTATACGTAATATTTATTGCTCCATTTGTTGGACTATTAAAAGCAATTAAGACATTATGCAAGTTTGATACTTCTCCTTCTTTAAGAAAATGATCATGACGATCTCCTCCTCCTGCTTCAACAATTTTAAGGTAGTTCTCTCCTTTTTCTGTTTCAACCAATCCCATTTCGGCTCCTTGAATAAAGTTTTTATATTCAATAGTTACGGGTTGCTTATTATAATCTGTGTTTATAGTAAAATTATTACTTGTAGCCTCTGCAAGTTCTAAGCTTTTATCAATTACACGACGACGAGGTTCTCCATTAATTTCTCCATCCAAAAAAACAGATAAGTATGTTTTTTCAGAAAGAAAAGTGTCTGTAGTTTCTCCTTCTCTAATTGGCATTACTCCTTCATAACTAATATATCTAGTAACAAAAGCTCCAATAATTATTAATATAAAAGATAAATGCAATAGCAAGGTTGGCAGTTTATCTTTTTTGAATAACCGATATCTTATAATGTTTCCACAAAAATTAATTACAAAAAAAATCATAATTGCTTCGAACCACCAAGTATTATAAATCCAGATTCGCGCTGCTGTTGTACCGTAAGCATCCTCCAAAAAAGTTCCTATACCCATAGAAGCTGCAAAAACAATAAATAAAATTGCCATTAAACGTGTAGAAAAGAATACATTTCTTAGTTTGTCTTGCATAATCACCTTTCTTTTTTTAACGCGCAAATTTACTGTTTTTAACGGGATTATTAGATATTTAACCACAGGATTTGACGGTTTTAACAGAAGTGTTACACTTGTACATTTTTTTTAGAAGAACTTCCTTATTTTTGCGGCATGATTAGAGTCATTATTCTTGGTGCTGGAAATGTAGCCAAACATTTATATACTGCTTTTTATAATCAGAAATCTGTGAACGTTGTGCAATGCTATAATCGTAAAGGTATTTTACTTCATTCTGATCAAAACCCTTCTTTTATTACAAAAGATATTGATTCTCTAAAAGAAGCAGATGTATATATATTGGCTATTAATGATGATGCTATTAAACAAGTCTCTAGTTCTCTTTCATTAACCAATAAACTTGTGGTTCATACTTCTGGAAGTGTTTCTATAGATTCTATCTGTAGTACTAATAGAAAAGGTGTATTTTACCCATTACAGACATTTAGCAAGATCAAAACCATTGATTTTAATTCAATTCCACTTTGTATTGAGGCACAATCTAACGCAGATATCGAGATACTAAAGAAGCTAGCTTTAACTCTAACAAGAAAGGTTTTTGAAATATCATCAGAACAAAGAAAAATGCTTCATATTGCAGCTGTTTATGTAAATAATTTTGCCAATCATTTATTTACTATTGGACAAGACATATGTGAGGAACATAAGATTCCCTTTGAAATCTTACACCCATTAATACTTGAAACCGCGCAAAAAATTACATTTATAAACCCTGACCTAGCACAAACAGGACCTGCAATGCGTAATGATATCAATACTATTAATCAACACACGGCAACTTTAACGAATAAATCACAACAAGAAATTTATAAAGTCCTTACTCGGGCAATACAATCAAAATATGGAAAAGAGCTATAAAGAATATCTACACCACATCACAACCTTTATATTTGATGTAGATGGTGTACTTACAGATGGTACAGTAATTATCAATACAGATGGAGAACTACTAAGAACGATGAATATCAAAGATGGGTATGCACTAAAAACTGCAGTACAGCAAGGATATAATGTCTGTATTATTTCTGGAGGAAAAAATGAAGGAGTAAGAAAACGTTTAGAAGGTTTAGGTATTAAAGATATTTATTTAGGAGCACACCATAAAACAAAACAACTAAATGAATATTTGGATAAACACGCTATTAAAAGAGAAAACATTCTTTATATGGGTGACGATATCCCAGACCAACCTGTTATGGAAATGGTAGGTTTACCTACTTGTCCACAAGACGCAGCTGCAGAAATCAAAGAAATTTCTAAATACGTTTCCTTTAAAAAAGGAGGAAAAGGATGTGTACGAGATGTTATTGAACAAGTGCTTAAAGTACAAGGGAAATGGATGCTCGATTATGATGCAAAAGCTTAAACTATAAACTCTTTATTCCTTTTTAAATTTACAAAGTCTTATGAAACTAGTTTTTGCAACAAGTAATCTAAATAAGTTAAAAGAAATTCAAGCTCTTGTTCCTGACCATATTCAATTAATAAGCCTAGCTGATATAGGATGCACAGAGGAAATCCCCGAAAACTCGCCTACCATTGAAGGTAATGCCATAGAAAAAGCAAACTACGTAAAAAAGCATTACGGTTATGATTGTTTTGCCGATGATACTGGTTTAGAGGTTGAAGCTCTTAATGGAGAACCCGGAGTCTACTCTGCAAGATACGCAGGTAAAGAAAAGGATGCCAATGCAAATATGGATAAACTTTTAAATAAGTTAGAGAATATAAACAATCGTTCTGCCCAATTTAAAACAGTTATAGCCTTAGTTCTTAACGGAAAGGTAGAAACATTTACTGGTATCTGTTCTGGCATTATTACGCATGAGAAAAAGGGAGAAAAAGGTTTTGGTTATGACCCAATTTTTAGGCCTAAAGAGCATAAAGAAACTTTTGCTCAGCTTTCTTTAATAGAGAAAAATAAGATTAGTCACCGTGGCAGAGCTATACAACAATTAATATCATATCTAAAGTAATCAATCAACACCCGGAAAAGCTAACATTTCTCCCATACCAATAGTAAACAACCAATTACCATATAATGCATGCTCTATAGAAACTAATGTAGTAGATTTGGTTTTTTGGTAGGTATATGCAAATAGTAAACCTCCTATAAACGTAAGTACTTGTACCAACACACTACCAAAAAAAAGATGAGCTAACGAAAAAAGAATCGCGTTTATAAAAAGTAATAACCATTTGTTTTCGATTAGCTCCATATACCTATCATAAAAGAAAGTTCGATAGACAATCTCTTGAGGCCAAACTGATAAAAACGTATAAACAAATAAAATTATAAACCACAATCCGGGTTTTTCTATCATAACAGAAAATAATTTATCTGGGGCAACCCAAAAAACATAAACTCCGGTTATTACCATAATGATCATTAATTTTACTACTATTTCTTTCCAAAACACTTTCCATGATTCTTTGTTAGGAAGTTTTATATATAAAAGACCTCTTTTTTTTAAAATCACAAGTACATATACAAAACCAAGAAGTACCGGTATTACTTTAAAAAGAAAATGAAAATCTAGTAAAAAACTCAATGGAAGTAAAACAAAAAGAAGTAATAGTTCAAAACCTTTATATAGTGTAGACCTCATCATTATTATTTTCTTCAATTTCTATATAAAAAATAAGATACCTATTTTTTTAACAAAAAAAAAACCTCCGGGGCGTGAGGCTCTTTTTTTTGGGGTTAGGTCCTAAATTTCTAGGATCTAGAATTATCTAGCATATAGGCGCCAATCAAAAATTTTGACAATGTATTAATTGACAATGTTTAGTTATATTTTTATCTGTGTGATTAACATTACGTCATAACCGTAATAAAACTACAAAATATCATCATTAAAACATAACACAATAAACAAAATACGCCTAAACAACGAACATAATACAATAAATAGGTAAAATAGTATCAATACCTATATAAATATCAAAGCTAATAAGATAAACCGTAACCTATACGATATTTAACTCTCATGTTTTAAGATAATTGCATAAAAAAAAGCCTCTTGGGGTATGAGGCTTATTAGGTTGGGGAGAAATTTGCTTGGGGGCAAAAAAACTAATTCAAATTTTGGGGCTATCCTTACTTCACTGTTAATGTCTTTTTTCTATACCTCAAAAATAGGTACTTCTTGTAAAAACGATGTAAAACCTAAATGATAATTCTTACAATTTATCGTTAAAAAACAAAAAACAACGACAAACAACACTTATGTGCTACATCAAACTAAAAAAGCTTCTAAAATTCCAAAAAAACACTTACAATAATCAACTTGATTATATACTATCACATTATTCTATTGATTAACATCATATGAAGTTAAACTTAAGTAAGGCATTGCATAACTTTTATTAATATCGTAACATTACATCTTCAATAACTGAATTATTAATACGTATGCAAAGCCAAAATATAAAGCCAACAGAACCGACCAAAGAAGATATTATTGAAAATCGAGAATTAAATATTTGGGAAGCCTTAATACCAGTAATATTACTGGTGGGAATGTTATTTTATAATGTTTCATATGCGTTTGGTGATGATGCATTAAGTGGTAGTAATCAGTTTATATTGCTCCTTGGAGCGGCTATAGCAGCGATTGTAGGTTTTTTTAACAAAGTATCCTACAAACAAATGATGGAAGAAGTTGCTAAGAATGTAAAGTCAACAACTGGAGCATTATTAATATTATTATTGGTTGGATCACTTGCCGGTACATGGCTTATCAGCGGTATTATACCCACCATGATTTATTATGGATTACAAATTCTTAATCCAACAATTTTTTTACCGGCCTGTGTAATCATATGTGCTATCATATCTATTGCAACCGGAAGCTCCTGGACAACATCAGCTACAGTTGGTATTGCTCTTATTGGAATTGGTGATACTTTAGGTATTTCTCTTGGAATGACAGCTGGTGCAGTTATTTCTGGTGCTTATTTCGGTGATAAGATGTCTCCACTATCTGATACCACAAACCTTGCTCCCGCCATGGCAGGTGGTGAATTGTTTTCGCATATAAAATATATGGCATATACTACTGTACCAACAGTTCTAGTCACACTGTTTATTTTTATCATTATAGGTTTTACATTAGATACTTCTGGTACACCAGAAATAAGTGAGCAATTACATGCTATAGATAGTGTTTTTAACATTTCTCCCTGGTTATTTATTGTTCCAATATTGGTTATAGGCCTTATCGTTAAGAAAACACCGCCTTTAATCGCACTATTGGCAGGAACATTATTTGGAGGAATAGCAGCTGTGATTGCTCAACCAGAGATTATAATGCAAGTTGCTGGAAGTACAAAACTTACTTTTAATTCGGCATATATTGGAGTTATGAAAGCAATGACTGTTGACACTGCCATTGAAACTACAAATGCAGATTTAAACGATTTGTTTTCATCTGGAGGAATGGCAGGGATGTTAAATACAATATGGTTAATTATATGTGCAATGGTTTTTGGAGGTGTAATGGATGCTATTGGTGCATTAGCAAGAATAAGTAAAGCACTATTACATTTGTTTGATTCTGTATTTGGGCTTTTTGCAAGTACAGTAGTTAGTTGTCTTGCTCTAAATGTTACTGCATCTGATCAATACTTAGCTATAGTGGTACCTGGAAGAATGTACGCCAAAGCTTTCAAAGATAAGGGGTTAGCCCCAGAAAACCTAAGTCGTACACTAGAAGATTCGGGAACAGTAACTTCTGTCTTAGTACCATGGAATACTTGTGGTGCCTATCAAAGTGGTGTATTAGGTGTTCCTGTTGCAGATTATTTTTTCTACGCTATATTTAACTGGTTAAGTCCATTTATGACATTACTATTTGCTGCATTTAGAATAAAAATAAAACAACTAAAAGAAGCATAAACCATTAGGGCTAAAAAAATAATTTTCACTCATCAATCAAATCATTAATAATTTGAATTGAAGGATTGTAATTTCTTATACCAATAATGATAAAAGTATAAGTTTTGACAATATCTTTACACCAAATCAAAAAAATTTCTAATGAATATCATCGAAAGTTTACATTGGCGCTATGCTACTAAGAAATTTGACAATCAAAAAATTCTTCCACAGCAAAAAATAGACATCTTAACAGAAGCGTTTAACCTTACTGCTACATCATATGGTTTGCAACCATTAAAACTATTAGTTATAAAAAACAAAGAGTTACAAAAAGAGTTAACTCAACATTCTTGGGGGCAAAAACAAGTATCTGACGCCTCTCATCTACTCGTTTTTTGTATAGAAAATAATGTCGATGAAGATTATATAAAAAAGTACTTTGATCATATAAAAGAAACCAGAAATACACCAGAAGAAGTCCTAAAACCTTTTAAGGATCATCTTGTTTCTTCATTTACAAATAAACCAGAAGAAGAAATATCCAATTGGGCTACTAAACAGGCCTATTTGGCAATGGGAAACCTATTAACAGTATGTGCAATAGAACAAATAGATGCTTGCCCAATGGAAGGCTTTATTCCTGAAAAGTACAATGAAGTTTTGAATCTAAAAGATCTTGGCCTTTCATCTGTTTTGGTACTCCCTATCGGTTATAGAGCAGAAGACGATATGTTTTCGGATTTTAAAAAGGTCAGACGACCTCTTTCTGATACCATCATTACTATATAAATTTTTAACACAACATATATTTTAGTATTTCTATAGAAATAATCTCTAAAAAACTAAAATATCAATCGTATATTCAAAACTCTTTTCGGTATTTTTGTCGAAAAGGGTTTTTAATTTTAACATTACAATTATGCCAGGATTTGAGTTATTTGGTGCTGAAGAGCAGAAAGAAGTTCAGGACGTTTTAGACAATGGAGTTCTAATGAGATATGGGTTCGACCCGATGAGAAATGGTCATCACAAAGCATTAGAGTTAGAGAAAGACTTGGCAGCCAAAATGCAAGTTAAACATGCTCAGGTAGTATCGAGTGGAACTGCAGCATTAACTGTTGCTTTAGCTTGCGCAGGAATAGGGTCTGGAGATGAAGTTATCATGCCTACTTTTACTTTTGTTGCTAGTTTTGAAGCCATATTATCAGTAGGAGCTGTCCCGATTCTTTGTGACATTGATGATACACTAACATTAGAGCCTAAGGCTGTTGAAGCTCTAGTTACATCAAAAACAAAAGCCATTATGCCGGTTCATATGTGCGGATCTATGGCCGATCTGAAAGCACTTAAAGCTATTTGTGACAAACACAACCTTATTTTATTAGAAGACGCTTGCCAAGCTATCGGAGCTTCTTACGCAAACAAACCTCTTGGAAGTTACGGTGACTTAGGTTGTTTTTCTTTTGATTATGTAAAAACCATTACGTGTGGCGAGGGAGGTGGAATTATTACCAATTCTGAGTTGTTTGCCGATCGTGCTCATAAATACCATGATCATGGTCACGATCATGTTGGTAATGATCGAGGAGCAGAAACTCATCCATTTTTAGGATATAACTATAGAATGTCTGAACTTAATGCAGCAGTTGGTATTGCACAATTAAGAAAATTAGATTATACTATTTCAACTCAAGAAAAAAACTACACTATCCTTAGAAACGCATTGACTGCTATACCAGAAGTTACTTTTAGACGAGTTCCTGAAACTGGTATTGAAAGTTACGCTTTTTTAAGCATCTTCTTACCAACCGAAGAGCTTGCTAGAAATGCTCATAAAGCACTTGGAAGTCACGGTGTAGATGCCTGCTTTTATTGGTATGACAACAACTGGCACTATTATAAAAAATGGGAACATTTATTAGAACAAAAATCACTAAATAAACTTTCTCAAGAAGTTAAATCTGGGCTTCAGAAGAACAAAGCATCGTACCCCGCTAGTGATGTATGGATGGGACGTACAATATCTTGTCTTATCAAGTTAAATTGGACTGAAGAAGAAGTTAAAGAAAGAGCTTCAAAAATGATTAATGCAATAAAAAGTGTGTTAACTGAAGTAGTCTAGTAAAGTATAAGCTATAATCCATAGTATTTCTACTCTATATTTAATGTTTTGCAGGCTAAAAACAATGCGAAACATTAAATATAGAGTTTTTTATTAAAAACATCTATAGACGATCTCACACACTTACATAGTTTTAATGTAACTGTAATTTTGTTTCAGAAAAAAACTTAAAAAGAAACGTATTCAACAATTTCCAAACCATATCCAATCATTCCAACACGTTTTTGTTGAGTAGTAGTATTAGATATTAATCTCAATTTATGAATATTGATATCGTGAAGTATTTGCGCGCCTATACCAAAATCCTTAGTGTCCATATCAATTTTTGGTGCCCTTAATAAATCCTTTCCATTTTGTATTTCTTTTAAAGAACTTAAACGTCTAAGGATATTAAGTGATTGCCTTTCTTGATTTACAAAAATTATTGCTCCTTTACCTTCTGAATTTACTTTTTGAAACATTGCATCCAAGCGCTTATCGGCATTATGAGTCAATGTACCTAAAATATCATTATTAAATAAAGTAGAATTAATCCTTGTTAACACAGGTTCGTCTTCATTCCAATTACCTAAAGTTAATGCTATATGAACTTGATTATTGGTCGTTTGTTGATATGCTCTGAGTCTATATTCACCAAAGCGAGTAACGATATCAAAATCTTCTTTTTTCTCTATCAGTGAATCATGTTGCATACGATATGCTACCAAATCCTCTATCGATATCAATTTTAAATCAAACTTATTGGCAACATCAATTAATTGAGGTAATCTTGCCATTGTACCGTCCTCATTTAATATTTCAACCAATATACCGGCTGGACTCAATCCTGCCAATCTTGCCAAATCAACAGCAGCCTCTGTATGCCCAGTACGTCTTAACACTCCGCCATTTTTAGCTCGTAAAGGAAAGATATGCCCTGGCCTACCTAACTCATGTGGTTTTGTTTCTTCATTAACAAGAGCTTTTATGGTCTTTGCCCTATCATGAACCGAAATCCCTGTAGTACACCCATTACCAATTAAATCAACTGATACTGTAAACTGGGTTTCATGCAATACCGTATTATTCTGAACCATCATTTCGAGACTTAACTCCTTACAACGATCCTCTGTTAATGGTGCACAAATCAACCCTCTACCGTGAGTAGCCATAAAATTGATCATCTCTGGTGTCACTTTTTCTGCAGCAGCAATGAAATCCCCCTCATTTTCTCTATCTTCGTCATCTACAACAATAACAACCTTTCCATTGCGAATATCCTCAATTGCTTCTTGGATGGTATGTAATTTAAATTTGCTTTTGGTTTCAGTATTTTGTGACATGATCTACTCTTAATAATATTGGGTGCAAAGATATCTAAAAAGAAATCTATTTTTTGGATTTAGAAGAGGCTTTTGAAAAGAATTTCTTTATTGGCTGAATAATAATATCAAAATTCATTAATCTTTGATCAGTAGCAGCTCTATATGTTAAAAATATGCTTAAAGGAAATATAATAAAAGTGGACAACCAAGATCCCATAAATACAGGGATCCCATCCTCTTCTGCACTATTTTTTGCAAAAATACCTATAAAATGAAAAGTTAAGTACAAACCAACTCCAACAACCATAGGCAACCCCATACCGCCTTTGCGAATAATTGCTCCCAAAGGAGCTCCTACAAAGAACAATAGAATACATGATATTCCTAAAACATACTTGCTATGCAGCGATAACTCATACTTATTAAGCACTCTTTTTCTTCTTAGTCGATTATCATAAGTACTTTCTATTTTTTTTAATACCGCATCAACATTTGACGATGCTATTTGATAGATTTTTATTTTTTCTTCTGTCTTAAATCGATCAAGTAATTGTATCGTATCTTTACTTGCTTTTTTAACAGTATCTATTTTGATATTTTTATTCAGGCCTTCATATCCTATTCTAATCCCCAACTGCCTACTCATACCTTTAAGATCCCTGTTTATTATACCTGAAATAGTATCTATTTCCTGCTTTAGCTCCCTTACATCTAACATATTATATCCCTTACTATGTTGTTGAGCATCAATATCAACGTCACCAAGTTCTGATAAATCAATATTTAACACGTACTTTTTAAAGTACGTCTTAGTAAAAGGCAATTTTTTTCTTTTCTTATAGGAGTTTTGCTGAACCTCTTCGTAATGATTACCATCGTTAAGAATTAGAGTAACCAAATCAGAATCTTCATTTCCTTTAAGCTCTCCATCGGCAGCCTTTATAACCGTAAAGTTACCAGGTCTTACTGCTTTTTTATGTATAATTACATCTCTAAGAAACTGATCATTATCTCCGTATTTTTCTGAAATTTTAATATTTATATCACCCAAATCATTGAATTGATTCGGGGTAATTACCATAGCCGGTTTGACTTTAACTATATTTTTACGAAGATTAATAAATCGTTTTTCAGCTGCGGGCATTAATGTATTGGAAAAAATAAATGCTCCAATCCCCATAAACAGTACCAAAACAGATAATTTTCCCATGGCTCGTTGAAGCGATATCCCAGAAGATTTCATTGCTGCAAACTCATAATTCTCTGCAAAACTTCCAAAAATCATTACTGAAGTTAATAAAATCGTAAGCGGCAATACCATCGGAAAAAGCCTAGGCATAGCATATACCAAAAACTTCATTATTACTGAAAAATCAAGATCTTTTCCCGCCAGTTCTGTAATAAACAGCCATATTGTCTGCAGAAGAAGTATAAACATTATTATAATAAAGAGTGGAAAAAAAGTCTTTAAAAAAGTAGTTATTATGTATCTATCTAAAATCTTCACTCGCTTTGTTTTTTCAAATCTTCAATCGTATTTACTATAAAAACCAAAGAACGTATGCACTTTGTACATCCGTTCTTCTATTCTAATTACATTATCGTAATTGCAATATCTAATCTAAACGATTGATATAATAATTTTCATATTTTGATTCATCAAATGTAAATAAAGTCTTGGATAACGGTTGATTTGTTTTAAAACTGTTTACCGTTATTGTAACATTGGTACCATTATTTTGCTTTTGAATCATTTTGTAAATATGCTTTGTTTCTTTATCAATACCAAGCAATATTTCTTTTAAATCACTTTTAGAGTCAATAGGTATTAATTTTACATACTGTACCTTTCTTCCATTTACATTCTGTACAATATCCATCTTATATGAATATCCATCTTCATAAAATGTCAGCATTTTTGATGGAGTTATACTTGATGTATCTTCTTCATCCTGAGTTGACACATTAATTTCTTCATCTTCTGGAATAATCACGTGTAATTTTTTTCCATCATACATTTGCTCAGTCCCCATTAGTTTAAGCACGTATTTATTTCCTTGTAATGTTACATCTCCTCTTGTTTCTTGAGAAACATTTTCGGCTGGATTATTAAGTGAGTACTTAAAATTAATAACAATATTACTATAATCTTTTACCTTTTTAGAAACTTCATCCAATAACTCTTTAGCACTTTGTGCCTGGACTGAAGAGATGCTTACTATACATAGTAGAAGTATTATTTTTTTTATCATTTTTCTTTTATTTCTTCTGTGTTAATTACTAAAAAATATTATTCTTAATTGTTACAAAAAAACAACAATCATTACTCATTATCCAAAAGTTGTTGTAAAGAGGCTAAATCTGTTACTAAAACCTGTCTGGCTTTACTTCCTTCAAAAGGCCCTACAACACCCGCAGCTTCTAACTGATCAATTAATCTACCTGCACGATTATATCCTAATTTAAGTTTTCTTTGTAACAAAGACGCTGATCCTTGTTGTGCTGTTACAATAACTTCTGCTGCTTGCGCAAACAATTTATCTCGATCACTTTTGTTTATATCAAGACTTGTGCCACTTTCTTCTCCTACGTACTCTGGCAACAAATGTGCATCAGGATATGCTTTCTGACTACCAATATATTCTGTTATGCGTTCTACTTCCGGAGTATCAACAAAAGCACACTGTATTCTTACCACATCATTACCCTGAGTAAACAACATATCTCCTCTACCTATAAGTTGATCAGCCCCTCCTGCATCCAAAATAGTACGTGAATCTATCTTAGAAGTAACTCTAAATGCTATTCGCGCTGGGAAATTGGCTTTGATCATACCCGTAATAACATTTACAGATGGACGCTGTGTCGCTATAATCAGATGTATTCCTATCGCTCTAGCCAGCTGTGCCAATCTGGCAATCGGTGTTTCTACTTCTTTACCCGCCGTCATAATTAGGTCAGCAAACTCATCAACTACAAGAACAATGTAAGGTAAAAATCTATGCCCATTTTCTGGGTTTAATTTTCGTGATTTAAATTTTTCGTTATACTCTTTGATATTTCTAACCATTGCCTGTTTTAACAGATCATATCTTGTATCCATCTCAATACACAATGAGTTAAGCGTATTAATAACCTTGGTATTATCGGTTATTATCGCCTCATCAGTATCAGGTAATTTTGCTAAATAATGGCGTTCTATTTTATTAAATAGGGTAAGCTCTACCTTTTTAGGGTCTACCAAAACAAACTTTACTTCTGCTGGGTGTTTCTTATATAATAATGAAGTTAGGATTGCATTAAGACCAACCGATTTACCTTGTCCTGTAGCTCCTGCCATTAAAAGGTGTGGCATTTTTGCTAAATCAACTACAAATGTTTCGTTCGAAATTGTTTTACCTAACGATAATGGTAATGCCATTTCTGCATTTTGAAATTTTGAAGAAGCAATTGCTGTTCGCATAGAGACTATAGTTGCATTTTTATTAGGTACCTCTATACCAATTGTACCTTTACCAGGAATTGGTGCTATAATCCTAATACCCAAAGCAGCAAGAGACAGCGCAATATCATCTTCTAAATTTTTAATCTTGGATATTCGTACTCCTGCTTCTGGAACAATTTCATACAAAGTAACTGTAGGTCCTACAGTTGCTTTAATTTGCGCAATACCAATTTTATAATTTTTAAGAGTCTCTACAATTCGATTCTTATTCTCTTCTAGTTCTCCTTGATCAATTGTAATTCCTCCTTTTTTTGAAGAATAATCTTTCAAAAGATCAATTGTCGGAAACTTAAAATTACCTAACTCTAATTTAGGATCAAACTCTCCAAAATCTTTTACAAGTTTTGAACTTAAGTTTTCAATTACTTCCTCTTCAACAGTAGTCTCCACCTCCATTGCTATATCCTCTGGGTTATCATCAGATTTAATAACCAGCTTTTCTATAGTATCATTCTCTATATTTTTAGAACTTGCACTTAAATCATTAATCACAGGACTTAAATCAATCTCTTTATCGGTTTTAACTTCAATTTTCTCTATTTTTTCCTCCACAGCAATAGTATCAACTGTCTCCTTTTCAGATAGCTTTACTTCTTCTGTTTTCTTCTTTCTTCCATTCAAATTAGACTCATAATCATCAACAATGCCTTTTTGAGTGCTTTTAAGAGAACCTGTTAACTTTTCTGGAGTATACCTTAAGCGAACCACAATATAAATTATAGCAAAAAAGGCCAAAACTAAAACAGTACCTATAAAACCTATATAATCATTTAAAAAATCATTGATTTCATAACCTATGATCCCAGCAAGTAAACCACCTTCTTTTTCTACAAAACCAAGCGTTACCGAAGTCCATAACATAACCAACATTCCCCAAAACCAAAAACCATAAAGTTTTTTCTTGCTTAGGTCAAAAAACATATACACTCCAGTTAATGAAGTTAGTACTGGAATTACTAAAGCAGGAATACCAAATCCCTTAAAAATAAAGAAGTGACTTACCGAGGCTCCAAATTTACTAAGCCAATTTTTTGTAGATGAAGTCCTATCATAAAATTGAGAAATTTCACTTTGATCAATTCTCCAATTAAAGAAAAATGAAATAAAAGCGAAAAAGAGCCCAATACCAAAAAAGAACAAAAAGCTACCTATAATAACCTTTTGTTGTCTAGATAAAGTATATCTATCTTTTAATGGAGTTTTAGTCTTTTTTACTGTCTTCTTTTTTGTACTTACCTTTCTTTTAGCCATTTTTTGGATCTATTATCGCAAAAATACGAATATCTATATTGGAACGTAAAAATGCCTAAAAAATTTCTAAACGAAATACGGAAAATAAATCAACACACCGATTATCACTGCTGTAATAGAAGCTATAAAGACTGCTCCTGCAGCTATATCCTTAATAAAACCAATTTTATTATGAAAATCGGGGTGAATAAAATCTGCTATTGCTTCGGCAGTAGTATTTAAACCTTCAATACTCATTACCAAACCAATAGCAAATATTTGTAATATCCATTCTACTGATGTTATATTAAAATAAAACCCCAAACCTGTCATAAATACTCCTATTCCAGCTTGCACTTGTATACTTGGCTCTGTAGTTAACAATAACAAAGCACCTTTAAAAGCATAACCTACAGCCCGTAGCCTACCTATCACAAATTTTGAAGTTTTACCCATATAATTTAAGACAATATTTTAAGTGCAGCAGCATAATTTGGTTCCTGAACTATTTCTGGCACCTGCTCGGTATATTGCACCGTACCTTTTTCGTCAAGAACAATTACTGCTCTAGAATGCAGTCCTTGAAGAGGTCCATCTGCAATTTCTAAACCATAATTTTTTCCAAACTCTCCAGCTCTATAATCAGAAAGATTGGTTACATTTTCTATACCTTCTGCTCCACAAAAACGATCTTGAGCAAACGGTAAATCGTGTGAAATACACAATACTTTGGTATTAGATAAATTGCTTACTTCTTTATTAAATTCTCTAACTGAAGCAGCACAGATACCTGTATCTATTGAAGGAAAAACATTCAAAACTACTCTTGACCCCTTGTAATCTGACAATTTAGTTGTCGACAAATCAGTCTTTACTAATTCAAAATCTGGAGCTGTTTGCCCAACCTCTGGCAAATTTCCTATAGTATTAATTGCGTTTCCTTTTAATGTTATTGAAGCCATGATAAATGATTTGTTTTTTGTGTTTTTAAAATTAATAAGATTATATGATAATATCTATAGTATTGCTTAAAAATAAAATTATTGCTTAAACAATATCTAGGTATCTATCGAGCCAAGTACTCTTTTCATAAAACCATTTAGAGCTTCTTTTTCTGAAACTCCCTCCTTTACATTTTTAGTAACTTCTAAAGCTCCATACATATTAGAGATCAACTCCCCTATTACATCTAATTCTTCATCTTTAAGAGATGAAACTTCTGTTAACGCTTCTAGAGTTTCGATAGTTTCGACTAAAAAGTCTTCATCATTTTCTTCTACAAAACGCAATAAGTGTTTAATTATTGGCAACCTCATCTACTAACTCTTTAAGTACTTCAAATTTATTTGTCTGAACCTGATTAACAAAACTACCTTTTCTAAAAGTAGCAAATGTAGGAAGGTTATCTACTGTTGCCATTTTTCTGGATTCAGGAAACTTTTCTGCATCAACAATTACAAAAACTGCTTGTTCATTTTCTGAAGCAAGTTTTTTAAATTTTGGTTTCATAATCCTACAATTACCACACCAAGTCGCAGAAAACTGTACAATTACTGTATCATTATCTGCCACTAATTGAGAAAGACTATCTGAAGATAATTCTTGTATCATATATATGTATTAAAATTAAAACAACTTCTTTAAAAATGTTTTCAAAGAAGTTGTTTTATTAATTACTTTATTAGTTAGATGCTAAATAAGATGCTACTCCTTCTCTATTAGCATTCATTGCCTCTTTACCTTCTTCCCAGTTAGCAGGACAAACTTCTCCATTTTTTTGAACATGAGAATATGCATCTATCAAACGCAAAAACTCAGCTACGTTTCTTCCAACAGGCATGTGGTTTATACCTTCGTGAAAAACAGTACCTTCTTCATCAATTAAATATGTAGCTCGGTACGTTACATTATCACCATCTACAGTAACAACACCAGTTTCTTCGTTGTAAGATTCATTTGTAATATCTAAAATACCTAATGTACTAGATAGATTACGATTAGAATCAGCTAAGATTGGATAAGTAACACCTTCTATACCTCCATTATCTTTTGAAGTATTTAACCATGCAAAATGCACTTCTGGAGTATCACAAGAAGCACCAATCACCATAGTGTTTCTTTTTTCAAATTCTTTTAAGGCTTCCTGAAATGCATGCAATTCTGTTGGGCAAACAAATGTAAAATCTTTTGGGTACCAGAATAACAATACTTTTTTGTTATTATTCTTAGCTTCTTCCAAAACGTTAAGTTTAAAAGTATCCCCCATATCGTTCATTGCATCAACACTAATGCTTGGGAATTTTTTACCTACAAATGCCATATTTTTGTTTTTAAAATTTATATGATTAATTTTTATGGCACAAATATACACCTCCTTCTTGAACAATTATTACAACATAATTTTTATTATTTATATTAAAATAGTTTTTACTAATCATTGATTAAATCTTCCAAATGTTAATGATATTCCTACAAAAAAAGCAGATACCCTACATTAATTACGGATAAATAGTACTTTTTTTACGGTGAAGTGCACTCCCTTCGATCTATTTTTGTATTTTCGCCATAAGAAACACTTACTATTGCGAAACCTACTTCAACATATAGTCTTTTTATTTTTAATGGGTTGTGTAATTAATACACAAGCCCAATCTTTGATTTCTGACAGCATCCAAAGTTATATTGCTAAAGCTGAAAAATTACAAGAAGAATATAAGTATGAGTTATCTTTAGAAATTGCCAAAGCTGCTCTTCAAAATGCACAATATAATAATGACGATAAAAGCTTTGCTCATATTTACAATATTATAGCCAAGAATTATGAAATTAGTGAAGATGATAGTAAAGCTATAAGCAATTACAGGAGAGCGCTTACACATGCCAGAAGCTCTAATAGTAAAGTACTAGAAACCGATTTATATAATAATCTTGCAAGGGTTTACACAAAAAAGAATCTTACAAGAATAGAAGGCGTTCGTCATTATAAAAAATCTTATGAATATGCCTCAAAGTTAAATGATACTGCCCGAATGATTAGGCCGTTGTTAAACTTAGGCGAATATTACATTAATAAGAATGACTTTGAAAGCTCTTATGAATACTTATCTCCTGCAAGAAAATTAATCAACGAAAAGTCTTCAAACCTTATTAAAACAAAGCTTAATGAATTATTAGGAAGGTATTTTTTAAGCATTAGAAGGTATAAAAAAGCCGAAGAATATACTGATCAAGCCATATCGTATGCTCTTAAAGAGACTAAAAACAGAGAAAATAAAGACGAACTCATCTCTACATACTATGAAGAGTTAGCTGTTGCTTATAAAACAAAATCCGAGTTATACAGAAAACAAAAAGATTTTCAAAAAGCGTATAATTATCAAAAAAAACAATTTCAGAATATATTAAAAGCTAAAGATTTTAAGAAGCTTAAAGAGCTTAGAAGGGCAAATATTAAATATGAGGTTGACTTATTAAAGAAGAGAGCAAAAAAAGCTGAGTCAGAACAAAAAGAAAGTGAATCAGAAGTATTAAAATGGAGAATTAGTATCATTCTTGGTATTATTTTAATTCTTACATCACTAGCCTTTTTAATAAGTTCTTACAGAAATAATTTACAAAAGAAAAAGTTAAACAACGATCTAATTGATAAAAACAAAGAGTTAATTAGTGCAAAAGAAACGGCTGAACAGGTATCTACCTTAAAATCTCAGTTCATTTCTACCGTTAGTCACGAACTCAGAACTCCACTTTATGGTGTTATTGGATTAACTTCTTTGTTAATGGAAAACCCAGATAAGAAGAAGGCTCACGAATACTTAGAGTCTTTAAAGTTTTCTGGAGACTATTTATTGGCTTTAATAAATGATGTTCTACAGTTAAGTAAAATTGAAACTAACGAGGTTATCCTTGAAAAAGTCTCTTTTGATCTAAGAAAACTTATTGAAGGTATTGTAAACTCTCTTCAAACTAAACAAAAAAGCAATAGCAATAATGTGCATATTGATATTGATAAAAGAATTGACTCTACACTATTAGGGGATTCGATAAGACTCTCTCAAATATTAATTAACCTTATTGGTAATGCTCTTAAGTTTACCAAAAATGGAAATATCTGGATTACTGTTAAATGCATTGACTTAAAAAATGATAGTTATACGCTACGTTTTATTATAAAAGATGATGGTATTGGAATACCTTTAAATAAACAAAAAACTATTTTTGACAATTTTGCACAGGTAAAAAATCAGAATCAAGAATATGAAGGTACTGGTCTTGGATTGGCTATTGTAAAAAAATTAATTCAACTGCATAACAGTGAAATCCATATCAAAAGTGAAGAAAATAATGGATCAGAGTTTTACTTTGACCTATTTTATGAGAAAGCAAATAAGGGACAAGAAATTTCTCTTCAAACTGGAGAAAACTTAAGTGTAGGTACTAGCAACTTTTACATACTTATTGTAGATGACAATAAGATAAACCAGATTGTTACTCAGAATATTCTTAAAAAGAAAGGGTATACATGTAGTATTGCGAACAATGGTATGGACGCTATCAATCTATTAAAAACAGAAAGATTTGATCTTGTATTAATGGATATCAATATGCCAGAAATGAATGGATTAGAAGCTACAAAAGTTATCAGAACTTTTAACACCAATGTACCCATTATTGCATTAACGGCTGTCGAAGAAGGCGAAATAAAAAACCAGGCCTTGTCAGTAGGTATGAGCGATATTATTATCAAACCATACGATACTCAGCAATTTTTTCAGACCATTATGAGAAACATTTCTAAAGTAAAAATGAACTAAATGGTTAAGAATTCCTTCTAACAAAGGTTATAATTCCCTTAAACCTTATTTAATTTAATTAGAAAAACATAATTTTAGCTCGATATTATAATTAAACTACGTCAATTGATTGTTTGATTATTGATCTATCAAATTGTACCTTAAAATCACTTTGAGGGTATAGAAATACTGAAATAACACACTGTAAGGTTCTATACCGTAAAAACAAGAGCAAATAACATATGAAATTAGACATTCTTGCAATTGGTGCTCATCCAGATGATGTAGAACTTAGTTGTTCTGGCACAATAGCAAAAGAAGTTGCCAATGGCAAAAAGGTTGGAATTCTAGATTTAACAAGAGGAGAATTGGGCACAAGAGGAACACCTGAAATAAGAGATGCGGAAGCTAAAAAGGCAGCAGAAATTTTAGGAGTCTCTGTACGTGAAAATCTAGGTTTTAAAGATGGTTTTTTTATCAATGATCAAAATCATCAATTAGAAATCATCAAAATTTTAAGAAAATACAAACCAGAAATAGTATTATGCAATGCCATAAAGGATCGTCATATAGATCATGGCAAGGGTAGTAAGCTTACTAGTGATGCTTGTTTTTTATCTGGTTTAAGAAAAATAGAAACATCAATAGACGGTAAAACACAGGAACCTTGGAGGCCAAAATTTGTTTATCATTATATACAGTGGGTTAATATAGAACCAGATTTTGTAGTCGACATTAGTGAACACATAGACAAAAAGGTAGAAAGTGTAAAAGCATACGCTTCTCAATTTTATGATACTAATAGTCAAGAACCCTCTACTCCTATCTCGAGTAAGAACTTTTTGGACAGTATTACGTACAGAGCAGCTGATTTAGGTCGAATTATTAATGTACAATACGCAGAAGGCTTCACTGTAGAACGCTATGTAGCAGTTAATTCCATTTTTGATTTAATTTAATTCAAAAAAATGTTTGCAGAAATGTAGAAATGTTCTATTTTTGCAGCCATAATTAAAACGGTGGTTGTAGCTCAGTTGGTTAGAGCGCCTGATTGTGGTTCAGGAGGTCGTCGGTTCGAGACCGATCTTCCACCCAGAAATAAAAAGGATTACAAGAAAACTTGTAATCCTTTCTTCTTTTAGTTCAAAAACCAAGTTTTCGAACCTATTCTCTATGATTGTTTTTGCTCCCTAATTTTTAAAACGTTTTTTCACTTTATAATTAGGCCTTTGTTATCTTTAAATTTCCCTGTAATAAGCCAACCTCCAAAATCTTCAGAAACGGCCATCAAAAGCTCATTAGTCCCTTTTTTAAGGTTGAGATAAACATTATCAAATAATCCTACCGTTCCTAAGTACCTATAGTCTCTTGATCTCCATTTATTAGTTCCTTTATACAAAGGAACTCCATTTAAAATAACAACTACTCTGTCACTATATCCAAATTCAAATTGTTTTAATTGATCCTTATCCGAATTTATTAAAATTCGGGTAAACACAGTATTTTTAGGTTTTCCTTTTTGCAACAACTGCACTCGAGAGATATTTGCAGCTATCCCTTCTTCTACTTTAATTTTACCTTGCCACCCTATTTCACTTATCAATGTTTTAACTTTGCCAAGATCATTTAATGTACTTTCTTCAAACATTTCAGACACCTCCCATTCAGAGACTAGCCCTTTAATACCATCTCTTTCAATAGGCACAAAATCTTTTAATTCATTAACATCTTTATTTACAATAATATCAGCAATATGCATAGCTTCAGCGCCTCCTCTTATCATTACTCCTCCTTCCTTAGGCTCAAGAAAAAGATCCCATGATAGATTAGGTTTTTCTGAATAATCTAAAAACACTTGTGCTCTTTTATTATTAACCACCAACTTTACATGGGTCCACACCCCATAATTATATGTATAAGGAAAAGAATATTTTGATCCAAAATAAAGCTGCCAAGGCGTTACACCGTTAATAGATGCAGCTGCTTGATTAGCGTCTGGTTTTCCGGATAAATGTGTTCTCATATACCATTGTTCGGCATCTCTAAAATTATTCACTCCTCTAAAAAATACTCCTGGAAACATAGGACTTTCTTTAAGTATGATATCAAACTCAATCGTACCGTTTAAAAATTGAGTATTCTTTAGAAAAATCCCTCCCCTTTGTATATAAATAGCATTTTTTCCTTTATAATTTTCTATAACATAGGATTTGGCGCGAATTTCCCAATTAATAGTATCCAGAGGAATTATATTTTGAGCCATGTTAAGTTGAGAAAAGAAAGCTAAAAGTAAGTAGTTAATTAGTAGTATCTTTTTTTGCATCATGATATTTTTTGTTTCCTATAAAATTGAAAAGGACCTCTTAACAAGTCAAAACAAGTTGATACAAATTCATTCATTGTTGTACACATCATATTTTTTAGAGATTTTTGTTTTAATTATGGATGATTCTAAAGATCAAATACAAAAGTGCTTACATATTATTGAGCACAAATTAGGATGGGGTAAATCTACCGAATGGCATAGCGATGTTTTTATTGAATTAAGCGAGTTAATACAAAAAGAAACCAATGTACTCTTGAGTCCGATTACTTTAAAACGAGTGTGGGGTAAAGTACAATATAAAAACTCTCCGAGTATTAGTACATTAAATACACTCTCCCAATTTGCAGGATATAGCAACTGGAGAGATTTTAAAAATAAAGAAAATGACAATACCCTTTCTTGGATAAAAAAAGTAATCTCATCGCATATTGCAATTATTACAATATCTGCTGCGATTATGACTATTGCATTTATCTCTTTTTACTCAATGGTTGACACCAAAAAAGATGTCAACAAAATAAGTCCAGCAAGTATCAAATTTAGTAGCAGACCAATTATTGAAGGTTTGCCTAATTCTGTAGTTTTCGATTTTGATTTAAGTACGTTTGAATCTGATAGTATTTATATTCAACAATATTGGGATCCTACCAAAACCATAAAACTAGCAAGAAGTCAAAATCAAGCTACTGGTCAATATTATTATCCTGGATATTTCAAAGCAAAACTACTAGTTGATGGTACTATTATAAAAGAACATGACTTATTTATAAAAACAAATGGTTGGCTAGGTACACTTGACTATACACCTATCCCAAAATATATTAAAAATAAAGTATTCAGTAGTGATAAATTATCATTTCCTACCTCTGTAATTGATGAGATCAAAAACAGTAAAATCCCCCTTTTAACCTCTTTTCATTACGTAAATGATATCCCAGTAATATCGGGCGATAATTTCTCTCTCAAAACTTCTATTAAAAATGTTTACCAAGACAAATGGGCTATTTGCCAAAAGACATCTATTGTAATTCTTGGCACCAAGAGCGCATTTATTATTCCGTTTTCTATACCAGGTTGTACTTCTGAACTCAAAGGAATGATTAGTGAAAAGAACTTAAATGGTAAAAAGAGTGATTTATCTACTCTAGGTGTAGATTTTTCTATATCAAAAAATATAGAGATCAAAGTAAACGATAAGCTTTTAACGGTTTACATTGATAAATCAAAGGTTTTTTCTTCAAAACACAAAAACTCTATTGGAAATATAGTCGGAATTCGATTCCGTTTTGTTGGTGTTTCTGAGGTTACAAATACCAATCTCACAGATGTTTTAGGAAAAGAAAGGGAACTAAAATAAAAAAATACCGAGGACTTAAGTCCTCGATATTTTTAACAATACGCGTTTAATAATATATAGATATCTATCTCTTAATAAAGTTTATCTTTTTCCCTCTATTATCCTTCAAAACAAATCCTCCGCTTTTTAAAGAAGTAACATCTATTTGATACGTTCCACTTTTAGAATATGTTTTTGAGATAACAGCTGAACCATTAGACGTGTTATAAATAGTTAACTCTGTATCATGGACCACTGTTACATTCAATACATTTGTAACAGGTACAGGAAATGCAGTTGTAGTTTTTTCTGTTGTTAAAGTTCTCGCTCCAATTTGTGATGGTTCTATTGTTAAGTTTTTATTTGTTTCATTATTCATTTCATTAGATTCTGAAACAGTGTTTTCAACATCAACTACAGTTATAATTTTATAATTTAATAGTTCACGAAGCTTATTTTCTAATGAAACTAATCCATCTGGTCCACCAGAAAATTGCTTATTCCAACGATCTGAAAAATTAAACTCATAAGAATCTCCGTTTGAATTTAAGGCTGGCACATTAGTCGTATATATCAACTCATCGTTAGCATCTAATTGATCATCTATAGAAAGGTAGCATTTTACTGTACTACTATCAGAATCACCATTTCCTTGATTCTTTACACTAAGTTCTACTTTATATAACACATCTTTTGCATGTGGGGCATAATAACCAATACTTCCATAAGCCGTTTGAATGGTACTTATCAAATCAGGAGTCCCTTTTATTTCAATTCTCTTGAAATCAACATTATTGGTTTCATCTACTTCTGTTATAACCTCTTCTGAATCTACAACAACAATAACATTATAGTTTAACAACTCACGAAGTTTATCTTCTAATGATGTAGATCCATCAGGCCCCGGAATATATTTATTCCAACGATCTGAAAATTCTACCTCATAAGCTCCTCCATTTGCATCTAGCGTAGGAATATCGGTAATGGTACGAATTAACTCATCATTTGCATCTAACTGACTATCTCTTGAAAGGTAGCACTTTACAGTACTTCCAGCTTCAGAATTTCCATTTCCTAGGTTGTTTACTTTAAACTTCACGTTATACAAAACTCCTCTTGTATGTGGCGCATAATAATCGATACTACCATACGCTTTTATACCTGTACTAACCAAATCAACCGAACCGGATATATTAATTCTCTTAAAATCGATATTATTGGCTTCATTATACTCTACATCCTCTTGATTACTATCAACATCAAATACTATATAGCGTTTCCCTATGACACCTCCATCTACTCTTGTATCACTTGGTATGGTAACCGTAGCTCTATCGACAATACGTTGACCCGCATTAATAACACCAACATTAACGCCCAAAATTTTAACGGAACTATCTGTAATTTCTGGAGTTTCTGAAAGGTATACGGTAAGATAAGTTTGAGAAGATGCAATTTCTCCCTGATTTCGGATTGCCCACCCCAAAGGTAATTGCTCCCCTTCGATACCTATTAAAGGTAAATCTGTTGACTCTATAACTAAATCAGACTTTAGCTTTGCTAAAACTTCTATGGTTTCTGCTTTCACATTATCTGACTCACTTAGTTCCTCTATTTCGTTATCGGCATCTATCGAAAAAAGTAATTTGTAATCCCCAGATATATTTGATGGGATTCGTACCCATTTATAATTAAGTTGACCTTCTTTTCCTTCCTCTAACTTTGGCACTAAAGCACCTCCTAAATAGAGATCATCTCTAGACAACTGATCATCTTGCGAAAGAAAAAACTTAATTTTATTTTCTGGTACTGTGGTATTATCTCTACTCTTTGCAGACCAGCTTAACAGCACATACTCTCCTGCTTCTATCACAGAAGCTACATTAGATGTAGCAATTGTCACATCAACATTTTGAGCAAATAAATGAGGAGACGACATCATCATTGTGATGAATAAAATAAACTGTGTTTTCATGTTTGTTTGGTTAAAAATTTTTAGACTAATTGAATTAATTTTGTGGTTGTTTTTAAACACTACAAAGCACGTAATTTTTAGGGCACAGGCATATTACCATCTCATTAATTTTTACTTGTAAAAATTAACAATACAATATTTTATGATCTAACTCAACTTTTCACATAAAGTGTATACAAAAAAAAGAACACTCACTATCACAAACTATATAAAGAACTAATAATCAACATAATAAAAAAATCCAAACCCTAATCACACCACACAACTAACTATCATGCCTAACTACATCTTTTGATGTTTGAACAACTTAAACTACACAGTCAATATTTAAAACTAGTCTGGCATAGAAATAATTAAGGGAAAAATTAACCTAAACCACTTCTATAACTTCAGGCTTTTGTTAAATAAAAATGCCCCGTTGTTAACGAGGCATTCTTCTAGCGTATTTTAAATTTTATTAAGAACTATATTGTAACTTTTTTACACCAAAAAATATAATTTATTTAATCTAGAATTTCATAGGGCTTGCGAGGCAGCTTCAATACTTGGCCATCTAATTCACACCATTTGCAAAAATTAATGATTCGGTTAAACAGTTGTTTTAATGCATTTAAGGCTAGATATTCGACTTGGCCATTTACCAAGTAAACACCATGATATAAGAAAAACACATTATCATCTAAATCTTTTACAATTAGTGAATTATTATCTGAATAGCATTTTTCAACTATTCTATCAATATTCAAACAATTCAATTTTGTTGGAGAAGTAATTATACTCATATAAGGGGGTAATTTAGGGGTAATTTTTGAGCACCAAAAATAGCATATTGACTCTGCTTATTATTTTACCAAATCGTTACGATTAAATTACTTTTCTTCTTAAAAAAAACAATGAGTTCATTACTTTATAATAACATCTTCCTCGTCCTCTTCACAACCATCTAAGTCTGGATGAAGTTCCCATCGTTGTCCTTCTAATTTTTGTTTTTTCTTAGTTTCGGGGGAAATCGCATCCAATACCATGATTTCTAAGCGTTTGATTTCATCTTCGGTAAGTGGGCCTTCTACTTTTTGCATATGCTTAACGGGATGAAACTCATTCCAACCATCACCTTCAGGATTATGTCCTGCATCATAAGTCCACGTACCGAATACATAAAGATGTTCTCCATTATGTAATTCACCAATTGTCGGATCTATGTCTGATACTTTTCCGTCATCTGCCAAAGCCCACGTTCCTGCAACAATCCCAGCTCCGATTCCCAGCCCAAGTAGTGCCGCAATTAATGCCAACAACCAACCAATAATTGGTATCGTACTTAAAGCCATTGCCAATAAGACTGCCGCTATTAAAACCGTCCACGCAGCCATAAACGCTGTAAATACATCATGAATTCTTGATCCTTCTATTTCGCAATGCAAAATAGGACGCCCTTCCCACCCAGAATACCCTTTAAATGGTAAACCGTGTGACCTACTCGCCTCTTGTTCTATTACAAGATGATCTTGAAATAGCAATGTTGTTTCATCAATAGTATCTTCGTCTTGATGTGGGTCTAATAATAGATTAAAACTATAATCATTATCCAGATTTTCTGGAAAAGGTTTTCCATCTGCAGGCTCAATAGACATTATTTTTCCTGCTGCCGATCTATCACCTCCTAAACAAATTAATTTTCCACCTAATAGATATTCGAATGTAGCTACTATTGCCAAATAACCACTTATAGCACCAGCAAACCATGCAGCTGCTGCACCAGGAATACTAACAGCAAGAGCCGAAAGAAAAATAGTGGTAATTAATGCCAATAAACCTGCAATACCTCCTATAATTACTAAGGGCTGATTTAAAGGCGAGAATTTGTCTGTTGGAGTACATTTTGTATACTGTTTAAAAGCCATAATTTCTTCTGTTTATTATATTTAACAAAATTCTTAATCATTTTTCACAACTGTTAATGTGATTCCTCCAACAGTTTTATTATTCTCATCAAATCCATTTATATTGATAACCTGTTCTCCTACAAAATTATCGGGTGGTATAATTTCTACCTCTATTATTTTTTCTTCGTTTGGTTCAAGAAAAGGAGTTTCTGGCTCTATATGTATCTGCCAATTTTCGGGTATTGGATAATTCTGTACATTATGAATTGTTCTAAAAAAATCGACTCTACTTTTTGTTTTCTTCTTAACCTTATCGACACTCGAACAGGGTATATTTTTTGGAATCGTATAAGTATCGCTTTTAAAATGAAACTTATGCCTTTTCTTTCTATCGTTTTTTAATGTGAAAGTTGAAAATGCAGGAGAATTTGCTATTGCAACATTGGTATTTTCTTGCCCTATATTATTACTTGGGTTAGCATCATCTCCCCAAAGTAACTCTGCTTTAAGGCAATAATGACCTGGAGTCGAAGGCGTTTTCCAAATGATGTTTGCAAAAGAAGGATGATTCGCTCCTCCTTTTACCCCTAAGTTTATTTTGGTGGTATCAATAAAATTCGAAGTAGTTCCCATACCAAAACTTAAAAATGAAAAGTGAACTGGCATATCTATCACTGGAGCTTCTGTAGAATTGTTCCAAATTCGTGCTTCGACAAGATACTCGGTATCCGCTTCTAAGTTATTAGAGGATACTGGAATTCCGTTTTTCTTAAGCTGTATGTCAGGATTATTCCAAGTTACTGCAATACCTTGATCCATAAGGTATTTTTGCGAATATATTGTTGGATCGGGCTTATGATATACATCTGATTTAATAGGAACACAATTTGTCTTTGCTTCTCTACGTTCTCTTCGAGTCAATTCCTTTTTTCGTCTTTTACGTTCTTTACAAAGTCGTATTACTCTCTTTATCAAATCAAGTATAACAATCAACCATTTGTATGCTATAAATTTTACCGACTTTGTTACCGAACGAGATATAAATTGTATAGAACTCATCATTCTCTGGTTTTAAAGTTTTGGGGAATTACTTTAGATCCTATTGCCCGTATTGTTGCCCATGTCACAATCAATCCAACTAATTCTAAAGTAAATCTCCCAAACTTATATAACAACTCAGTCGTCAAAAGTGAAACAATCACATAGGCTATTTCTAGCATACCTATTGCTTTAAGTCTATTTGTTAATGATACATTTTTCATGAAATAGTGGTTTTAAGATTTATAGTCATAAAATTGATTATTTCAGAAGTAAAATAAAAGAGCTAAACACCTATTTAGCAAAGGGGTATTTGCCTTTTTTTTTAACACAACTAAATAACAATCAATACAATAAACTAAAACACCACTTTTAGCACAAAGATCTAAAAAGCCAAAAAACAAGACCCAACTTAATAAGTTGAGTCTTGTTTTTGTAAACAAAAAAAAAACGTCTAGAAGACGTCTTTTTTAATTATATTTTAATAATACGATATCAAATGCTTATTCTCCGCCTTTACCCACTCCATCAACTTCAAGCCTATCCAATCGATTTGCAACTTCCCAAGCTGTATAGAAGACTAATTGCGCACGTTTAGTCATAAGTTCATATTCTATTTTATCTGGCGTATCAGTAGGCTTATGATAATCTTCATGAACACCATTAAAATAAAATATAATAGGAATATTATGTTTTGCAAAGTTGTAATGATCACTTCTAAAGTAAAATCTATTTGGATCATCCTTTGCATTATATGTATAATCCAAATCTAATTTGGTATATTTTTGATTTACATTTTCACTTATTTCATGCAAATCTGTACTTAAGCGATCGCTTCCGATTAGATAAACGTAGTTACTTTTATCCTCTCCTTCATGTTTTTTATCAATTCTTCCGATCATATCAATATTTAGGTCTGTAACTGTATTTTCTAAAGGAAACACAGGGTTTTCTGTATAAAACTTTGACCCATATAACCCTTTTTCTTCTCCAGTAACATGCAAAAACAACACGGTTCTTTTAGGCCCTAAACCATCTTTTTTTGCCTGCATAAATGCTTCAGCTATTTCTAGCATACTTACAGTTCCAGATCCATCATCATCTGCACCATTATAAATGTTTCCTTTTTTATCAACTCCAACATGATCATAATGCGCAGAAATAACAACAATCTCCTCAGGCTTTTCAGACCCTTCTATAAATGCTAATACGTTTTCTGATGCTTTTATACCTCCTCTAAAATAAGATTTTGGTATTTCTTGGTAATAATCATCCCCTCCTAATGGTGATGGGATTCCCATTTTTTTATATTCAGCCTTTAAAAACTCTGCTGCCTTCTTTTGCCCAGGTTCACCAGTATCTCTTCCTTCAAAATCATCTCCTGCAAAAGTGTATAAATATTCTTTTAACTCTTTTGCTGTTATTTGTTTTCCATAAGAAACAGCTGCTGTTTCTATTTTTTCTGTTTTATTTGATTTGTTTTTAGCTTCTTTTGTTGAAGAATTACGTGGCGTCCCACAGCAACAAGCTATAAATGAAGCTGTTATTAAAATAATATTTTTCATTCAATAATTTGATTTATAAAGTACAATATACTCAAATCATGGCACATGAGTAAAGCTTTATATTTTTTTTAAAAAATACTTTTAATTTTTTTTCAATTTATTCTTTTTAGATCCAAAAAAGGTTTTATATTTGCACCCGCAATCAGGGAATACTTGATGAGACTAAACACTGGAGAAATGGCAGAGTGGTCGAATGCGGCAGTCTTGAAAACTGTTGAGGGTCACACCTCCGGGGGTTCGAATCCCTCTTTCTCCGCAAAAAAACGCTTTAACTTATGTTAAAGCGTTTTTGTTTTTAATTGATATCCTCTTCTTCCTATTACCTTAGAATAATAAAAGAACAATTACACTTAAAGGGAACACCTAAAAAGTATTCACCACAAGAATTAAATTCAGTTAGTCATCTTATATTAAGAGGTAGATAAACAGGATTCACACTTCTATATAAGATAAGAAAATCAATCACGAAGACATCAGAAACTCTGATTACATTATAAAAGTCTCTTAACAGGTAAAAAACACCTTCTTTTTCTTACTAATTTCCCTTTCTTAAAATTAATGCAAAACCTATAAAAAATAATGTTGGCCCAAAGACTAAAAAATAATAAACTCCTGGCCAATGCAATATTTTAAAAAGTACTCCTAACAAAAATAATATCACACCTAGTAGAAGCAGTACTATACCTATAATCTTGTTTTTATTCATTTTTCACCCTCACCTACTCTAATTCCCCCAAATTAGATATAAATGATATTTAGTTAAACATTCCAAATTACCCCACTAATATAAGATTTATCATTAAATTATCATTTGTTATTTTTATCCTCTTCTTCGATTGTTGTAGTATAATGCACAAAAACACCTTACATCCTACTCAAGGCTTTAAAAAGTCTTATTCAGAAACTAATTATTACTTTTCAGCAATTATCTAAGTCTTTAAACCTTCAAAAGACTATTTTTGATTATTGTGATACATACGAACCCGTTATTATCTGTTCTCCTATTTTTATGGTGTCATTTTTTAATGGCTCAACATCCAGTATACTTTCATTTAACACAAAAAGATGGTTTACCTGATATTGAGTTTTATGGTATCGTCGAAGATCACAAAGGTTTTATCTGGCTTGCTGCGGATAAAGGTTTGTATAGGTATGATGGAAAAGAATTTAAAAATTATTCGCATCCCAATAAAAGAGGTTTATCTGTCTTTGAATTACAATTAGATCATAAAGGTAGAATATGGTGTAATAATCTTACTGGTCAATATTTTTATGTAGAAAATGATAGTTTACAGCTATTCACTGACCTCAAAACTCATAAAAATGCCAATTTAGCCAATTTCACATTCTACAAAAAGAACATGGTTATCTGTAACTTTCCGAAATTGACTTTTATTGATTTAGATACAAAAGAAACTAGTATTAATATTGATAATACAACAGCATATACTTCTTTTTATAGCAAAAAAGATACACTATTCTATACCGATACCCATAACGTAAAGTATACTCTAGATGGTTTCAAAAATATAAACAAGTATCGACTTCCTGTCGATTCAATACCACCATTACCAGATATAGTTAACATTGTACACAAAAATAGATTAGTCCATTATACTATGGATTATCCAAATAAAAAAGCTCATTTATTTTACGAAAACTCAAAAAAAATTGTTGAAATACCACTTCCAGATAGGTTACAAGATAATATAGTAATGTCTATTTATCAAGAAGCTAATACACTTTGGTTCTGTACTAACAAAGGGGTCATCATCTATTACTTTGATAAAGGTAAATTGTATTATAAAGACAGCTACTTTGTCGATCAAAAGGTTTCTAGAACACTAAAAGACAAAAACAATAATTACTGGTTTACAACTTTACATAATGGTATATATATTGTTCCTAATCTGCACATCCAAAAATACTCTTTACCAGAAACTACTGCTAATATTAGTGCCATGGATAAAGTTGGTAACAATCAACTCTTGTTTGGCACCACTAATGGTAACTTATCGCTATTTGATATTGACTCAAAACAAACACGGAATATTAGCTTAAAAAGCAAAGAAAAAATATTCTCTATTAGAAATAACAGCAATGATACCGTATACATAAGTCAACCAAGATCTTCGTTTTTTTTCAGCAAGAAATATCAAAAACTCGACTCTAATACTCAATTTACTGGCGCTAAAGATCTATCTGTAATAAATGCTAAAAATCTAATCTATGCTGCTTATGCCCATGCATCAATACTCAACTTCAAAAACGACTCTATAACTTACCTAGACAGAAGACGCACCTATACTTCATATTATAGCGCAACAAATAAAACCATTTATATTGGCTATGTTGATGGGCTTAAACAATATGATCAAAACCTCAAGTCTTCTACAATAACCTACAACGGAAAACCAATTTTTGCAATTGATATACAAGAAACCAATGAAGGGACTATTTGGGTGTCTACATTTAAAAACGGTTTAATTGGTATTACAAACAATGGTACAATTTATAACTACACTAAAGAAAATGGGTTATTATCCAATCAAACCGGAACGATAAAAAGTGATGGCGATCTATTATGGATTTCTACGGATCTTGGACTTCAACTATTAGATACAAAAGATAAAACATTTAAAAATATCACAAAAAAGAATGGAATACACTCATTTAACATCTCTGATATGGCAATTTTTGAAGACAAACTCTTTTTTGCCACAAATAAAGACTTGTTTAAGGTAAGTAAGCACAAAGTTTTTAACCAAAGTAAATTACACGAATTTTACTTTACCAAAATTTTGATAGAAGACCTAAGCAGACCCATTAAGACTAATTACCAACTTGCACATGATGAAAATAAAATAGAATTCCAATTTCGCACTAATGGTTTTTTATCCGAAGAGAATATCAACTATTACTATAGACTTTTAGGAACTTCTGATAGGTGGACAAATGTTTCTATAAACACCAATAAAGTAACCTTTAATAGCCTATCAGCAGGAGATTATATATTTCAATTAAAAGCAGTTACCATCAATGGAACAGAAGAAACTCCTATTCAATCTATACATATCAAAGTAAAATTGCCATTTTATAAAGAGTGGTGGTTTATTTTAATTGTTTTCTCTATTATATTTATTGTTATATGGAAATATTTTTCGTGGCGAATCACTAACTTAGAGATAAGACAAAAGGAGGCATTAGAAAAAGAAAAAGTAAACAAGCAACTTATTTCTTCTCATTTAGAGAATCTCCGTTCTCAAATGAACCCACATTTTATTTTTAATGCTTTAAATTCTATTCAAGAATATATAATATTAAACGAAAAAAGATTAGCTAGTACATATTTAGTTAAGTTTTCGAGACTCATACGAATGTACTTAGAACATAGTCAAGAACATTACATTTCTCTAAGTAAAGAATTAAATGCTCTAAAATTGTATTTAGAATTAGAAAAAAACAGATTCGAAGATACACTGAATTATGAAATATTAGTAGATAAAGAAATCAATACTGAAGCTATACAAGTGCCATCTATATTTATACAACCCTATGTAGAAAATGCACTTAAACATGGTCTATTACATAAAACAACCGATAGAAAACTAAAAGTGGCTTTTGACCTTGATCACAGTAAAAATAATTTATTATGCATTATTGAAGATAATGGTATTGGAAGAAAAGCCTCTTATAAAATAAAGATGCAACGAGAAGAATATCATCGCTCATATGCTACCAAAGCTAATCAAAAACGTATAGATCTTATTAACGCAGATCGTGAAGTAAAAATAACTTTACATGTAGAAGATTTGTATGATTCTCACAATACACCAAAAGGCACCAAAATCCACTTACAAATACCTATCGAATGAAAGCGCTAATAATTGATGACGAAAATAAATCAAGACGTCTTTTAGAAACATTATTAAAAGATTTTTGTCCAGAGATAAGTACTATATTTCAAGCTACGGATTTGATTAATGGTATTTCGGTAATTGAAAATGAAGCTCCAGAACTTGTATTTCTGGATATTGAAATGCCGAAACATTCCGGACTTGAGATACTTAGTTTTTTTGATAATAAAGAAGTTAATTTTCAAATCATATTTGTAACAGCCTATAATCAATATGCTTTAGAAGCGTTTAAACTTTCTGCTGTAGATTATTTATTAAAACCTGTGGATATAGATGAATTAAAAACCGCAGTAGAAAAAGCAATTAACACTATACAGAACAAAAGTATAAACAATCAGTTTGAAGATTTAAAAAAAGCATTTAAACAACTATCTCTCAACAAATTGACAATAGAGGTATCTAATGGAATATTATTTGTTTCTCATGATGAAATATACTTTTTAGAGGCAGATGGCATGTACACAAAGATTCACCTTAAAGAAAACAAAACAGAACTAGTTAGCAAACCTTTAAAGCATTTTGTCAGTCAATTAGAAAATAAAGTGATTTTCTATAAACCTCATCGATCCTACCTAATTAATCTAAAACACATTAAATCTTTTTCAAAAAAAGATGGTTTTCATTTAACAATGGATAATGGAAAAACTATTCCAATTGCCAAGGATAAAAAGAAAGAATTCCTCTTGTTGATACAAGAATTTTTCTAAAAAAGTTCTTTTAGAAGAAAAAAACGCACTTTCAGAAAGAAAGTAAGAATTCATTAAGACTTTATAGTGATTTTTGCTAATGTATTATAAATAAATTAGTTATGAAATCAAAGTCTATTATAGCAACACCTATAATCCCTCCAAGTATTCGTGTCTATCCCCAAACAACTGGCAATCTTGCTAGTACCTAATCACAAGTATCATGAGTGCTTTCTACTTATAAACATATAGGTGGCAGCATCATAGCGAAATACTATCTCAAACAAATATCTAATAACCCCTAAATAAACCTTTAAGTATATTTTTTATTAAAAAATACAACTGTTGGGTATTTTATAAAGTCAAATATTATGAAAAAAATTTTAACATTCTCTATTTCTATTTTCTTGTGCTATTCAACATATGGGCAAAAATCATTCAATCAAATGTTGGTAGAACACCAAACCAACAAAACCTTGTTTACCTATTTTGATTATAACAAAACAGAGTCTGAAGCCCAACAAAAGGATGTGCTATCCAAAGGTGATTATGGCGATATAACTTTTGAAACCTGGGTTACCAGTGGTACTGGGCCAAAGGAGTATGACAATATCATAGGTGGCATTACAAAATCAGGTGGTCCAATCGATTCTAGAACTATAGAAGTAAATCAAAGAGGTATTGTAAAGTATGATGAAGATGTTTTTCCTGCTTACTTAAGACATAAAGAAACCAAAAGTGCATACCCATTTGGGTGGTTCGTTTTACCAGATGCTATTATTCGCGTCTATAATCTGACAGAAGATGGATCATCTTTTGATATCGGAGAAATATACCTAGCAAAAGGTGGTAATAAAGGATACAAAATTTTTGATAGATTGGGCACTCCCGATTCGGCTGTAGAAGGATCCAAAAAGAAAAAGAAACGTAAAAAAAGTAGATCCAAGTCAAGCAAATTAACTTTAGAAGGTATCAACCTTAAAAATATTATTAAAAAATACATAGCAGAGATACGTAAAAAAAGAGAAACCTATACTCCTACTGAAGCCGAATTAAATAGGCATAGAAGATTAATGGGATGGTATGGAGACACCGAAGCAACAAACAATAAATTTTGGGCAAATAGAAAAGCTAAAGAAAATGAACTCAAGCAAGGACGGTTAAAATATAAGCAACAAATTATAGATGCGGGTTATGTAAGAAGTAACGGAATGAGTGTATTCATTCTAGAAAATAACAGCGGCGTTAAAAAGTGCTTCTATAAAGATTCTTCGTCTTCAGAAACTTGTTTAGAAAATGGTAATTTTCTAGTACTTGATATTGGTACTGACATTTACAAAGCGGTTAATATTGGCGGTAACTATGTTAAAAAAGAGCAGCTGATCGATGGTCAAAACGCTGCAGGAACTACAGTTACAACCTCAATTTTTTAAAAAACAAAACCAAGGATTAAAACTTTAATTCACTTTAGTTTTGTAACCATCAATAAGCAAAACCAATCAATTTGATAATATTGATTGGTTTTGCCATTTAATCTTAAAATAGTATTTTGATTTACTTTTACCTAAACAGGTAATTCATTAATCTTTATCAAAAGGGCACGTTGAATACTAAGTAAATATTCTATTACCATACCTACCAAGTGCACCACCAATAGCACCAGTAAAGAAAAACTTGTCTATCTCGGCTAATTGACTAGGAACAAGCCATTTCCAATGATCTGGTAAAATAAAATGAGAAATTCTGACCAATAATATAAGCGCTATAACAATAAACATTAGGTACAAAGAACATATAAATAATCTATCCTTATGCTTTTTCTTATACCCTTCTTGTTTCTTATCAAATATTTGTAATTCTTCTTCTGTTTCTTCTAACCTACTTGCTCCACTATCATTTTTCTCATTAATCTTACCTAATTGATCCGATAGTTTCATAATATTTCTTTTGCTTTATTTTCATAATACTCCTGAATAACTTTATTCGGAATAATTGCTCCTTGTTTTAGGGAACCATTATTTTTATTCCACGTAACATCCCAAGGCGTATTACTTTGATGAGTCAAATTAGATAAATCCCCTCCGGTATAATCTTTATAGACCTCCCATATTTTATCTAGAAAAGCACTTATTTCTTCATTCTGTTGAATCTCTTTGAAATCTTGTTTTACCTCTAACGAAGACATGATAACTTTATTTATATCAGATTTCCCAAATATCTTAAAAGTACCATAAACAGAAGGTACAACAGGGCCATACTTCCATGCTTCAGTCTGTTCATTTATTAAAGGTTTTTGAGTGATCCCAAGATGCCATCCATGAGCTATATACACCAATTTTAAAACTTTCATTGGCGTAATTTCTACTCCCTCATAAAAAGACTTGTCTATAAAAAAATTAGCTATACTAACAGAATTGTACATAATCGAATAATTACTTATTAATAACTACTTACTCGCTAAAGTAAAATATTTTAATAACATTTAATAAATAGAATTCATAATTATTCCTGTGTTTTCAGTTCTTCTTTTGTTTACGAAAGAAAGAAGAGTAGTTTAATAATTTTCAAAAATCACAGTCTACCTAACCTCCGAAATCTTCTTTTTATACATTTTATCATTTATTCAGATAAACATAAGTCCTAACTCTCCTATTCTTACAATTACATTAACTACTGAATTAATAATTGATTCATAACTTGGTAAAAAAAGCACAACAAATCTATTAGATAACCTTCCGACACAAACATTAATTAAGGATATCTAAGATTTTGGATGAAATTCATTTTTTAAACTTTTTGATTTATCTATAAGACAAATGCTTACTGTATTAACATAGACTTTTTCGTAACTTAAAAAGCTGTCGACCCATTTTATATCTTCTGATTAAAAAAAATAAAACCTACCAAAATTATCGAATCAACATATCCCCAAGTAGGGCAATTAATTAAATCAAACTATAGATCAATTATGAAATTACAAATCATTTTGTAACTTTAAATAATGAATAAATTCACATATGTCCTTTAACCCAAAGCAATCTAAAATTTCCCCTGAAAAAATAACAATATTTCATCTTGTGTTAAAAACAGATGGAAGTATCATAGACTTTAATGATATTTGCTCTCAGCTTTTCCCGCTAACAAAATGCCAAGTTAAAGAGAAAGCACTAAGTGATTTTGTTATTAATGAAGATGTTCCTAAACTCAAACACGCAATATCTTCTATCACCAGTAACTCAGAAACAAGCATACCTCTTAGTTTCCCTTCAAAAAAACAAGGAATAACTACTCTCAAAATTAATTTCACTTTGTTTAATGACGTTATATACGCGTCAGGAATCGATATTACTGCGGCCTCCAAAGAACATAAGACACTTTTAACCATGTCTGAAAGTAAAAACAGATTACAGGCAATGGTTAATAATGGGTTTGCATATATGTTATTATTAAATACAGAAGGTGAAATTTTAATGACAGACCAAAAATCTTTGGCTATTATAAAACGAGATTTTAAAGTTGACCCTACAGCTATAGTTTGTCGATTTATAGATGTAATGCCAATCAATTTCAAAAATTCGTTTGCTCATGAATTCAACGAAGCTTTAAAAGGAAACTCTGTAAAAAAGGAAATCGAACGGATAACTCATGAAGGTAACAAACAATGGCTACAAGCAAAATACACACCTATTTTTGATCAAAAAACTACCGTTAATTCTGTTTTGGTAAGTTTTCATGATATTACAGAACAAAAATTAGCAGAGATAGCCATAAAAGAAGCACATATCAAAGAACAAGAGTTAAACAATCTTAAAACAAATATCTTATCAAATTTTAGTCATGAGATAAGAACTCCATTAAATGGTATCATGACAATCAGCAAGTTGCTAACCGAAGAAAACTCTTCAGAAGAAAAGGCGCAATTGCTAAAATACCTAGAAGAGAGTAAAAATAGGCTGTTAGACACTATCAATAACTTATCAAATTTTAGTGCGATTGAAGCCATGAGAAGTAATATCAATTTACACCAATATGATGCAAATTATACAGTAGAAACATCATTTAGAGAATACAAACATATGGCAGAGGCCAAAAATCTTAATTATCAACTAGAACTAGACACCACTTCTCCTCAAATCAAAATTGATGAAGGATTATTCAAAACCGCACTTAATAATATTATCCATAATTCAATTAAATACACCAATACAGGAGGTATAATTGTTAGAATTTATTCAAAAAAATCCAAAAATAATGTTTATATTTCGGTAACCGATACCGGTATAGGGATAAACAAAGAAAACATTAAAAAGATATTTGAACCTTTTATACAAGAAAGTATTGGCATTAGTCGTAAGTATGAAGGCACGGGTATTGGACTTAGTCTTTCAAAGCGATATATAGAGATTCTTAACGGAGAAATAACGGTAGAAAGTAAAGTAAGTAAGGGTACAGAGTTCTGTATTATAATTCCAAGGTATGTATGAATGTTCTTTATGTAGAAGATAATAGGATAAATGCAATGGTAATGGATAAAATGCTATCCAAAAATGATTCTCATGTTATTATTGCAGAAAATGGTCCCAAGGCTCTTAAAGTCGTAAAAGAAAAAAATTTGGACCTTATACTTGTTGATATCAATCTAGGGCTTAATCAAATGGATGGTTGTGAACTACTTCAACGTTTACGCAAACTTGATTTTTTAAACAATATTCCTGTATTTGCTGTTACAGCATATGCAATGCCCGGAGATGAACAACGTTTTATTAACATAGGCTTTGATAGGTATTTTTCTAAGCCAATTAATTTTGATCAACTCGTATCTGTAATATCAAAAATTGGCTCTTCTTTTAATAAAAGTAGTTAACCATACTTATTTTATCGTATTTGATGAAACTGTATACCTAATTCTTTTTCTAATTCTCGTATTGCTTTTATCTCTGATTTATTAATTAAAGCCAACGAAATACCGTTTTTACCCGCTCGTGCTGTTCTACCACTTCTATGTGTAAAATACTCTATCTGATCTGGAAGTTGATAATGAACTACAAAAGCCAAATTTGCCACATCAATCCCTCTTGCAGAAACATCTGTTGATACTAATAATTGAATACTTTTATTTCTAAAAGCTCTCATTACTTTATCACGATCCTTTTGCGTCATCTCTCCTTCTAGTAATCCAACTTCATAATTTTTAGCATGTAATTGCTTTGATAGAGTTCGCGCTGCTACTTTGGTTTTAGTAAAAATAATTCCCCTTCCTCCTTTTTGTACTTTTAAGAAATAGGTAAGTGTATCTAATTTATTTACATCATCCCCTACAACAAATTGATGTTCTATCCCTTTGTTAAGGGCATTGTCTTTATCAACACTTACTTTGACAGCATTTTTATTTAAATAAGAATTAATTATTTCATTTAATGAAGAAGGTATTGTTGCCGAAAAGAGCCAAATATCTCGATTCCCTTTTGTTTTAGAAAGTATTGTAGTGAGATCTTTTTTAAACCCCATACTTAACATTTCATCTGCTTCATCCATAACTACTACCTTAATCTTAGATAGGTCAACTGCTTTTCTTTCTAGCAAATCAATCAATCTTCCGGGTGTAGCTACTATAACATGTGTTGGACGCTTTAACCTAGTGAGTTGCCTTTCAATCTTCTCTCCTCCATATACAGATTCGGTAAAAATCTTATCGGTATATTTTGTAAACTTAAAAAGTTGCTTAGCGATTTGTTGCCCTAACTCTCTCGTAGGTGCTAAAACCAATGCCTGAGTATGCTTTTTAGATGGATCAATCTTGGATAATAAAGGAATACCAAATGCAGCAGTTTTACCGGTACCCGTTTGAGCTTTTCCTAAAAAGTCTGTTGATTGACTCATTAGAATAGGTATCGTCTGCTCTTGTATTTTTGTTGGATTAACAATTCCAATTTCTTTAAGTCCTTTGTTTAGCTCTTTAGATACTCCTAACTCTAAAAATGTCATAGCAATTTGATTTAAGCTACAAAAGTAACCCAATATCTATTTAAAATTAAAGTATTTTTAAAATAACCTTATAAAATTATAAATGAAATTAGCATTTGATATTCATAAAATATTCAAACAGTTGTTTCTTAGTAGTTAAACCTTTTTTATGAAAATGAGCATTATTCATACAAAAACCTCCTGAGCAATTAAAATCAAAATCATTATCAGAAGAAATAACATCCAATAGTACGATTTCATGACTACCATGATCATGTGCATCATGACTTTCCTCTTCAAGACCGTAAGAAAAAACCTTCTTTTTCTCAATATCTAATTCATAATCAGTAGGCAATAAAATTTCTTTCTCGTGCAAAGAGCCATATGTGGTAGTTTCTTGAGCGCTACCCGTGCTTATAACCATAAAAAAACTCAATAAAAATAGGGATTGTAGAAATGAATTCATATTGTTTAGTTTTTAAATTATGGGGTAATTTATTAGTACAAAGCAAGGAATTTATTTAATAAAAATTAAGATTTCGATACTCCTTATCTTTAAAATCTTCGACAAAGTACAATTTTATTCGATTAAAAACAAATAAAATTATCAAAAGACATTTAAAAACCTATGGTAAAACCATAAAAATCAACATTTTAAACAAAAAAAAACTTAAAATAATGTAAGATTACCCGACATATGATCAGGAATATGCAGTTTAGCCCCCAAGCTACTATTTAACTTTTTTATAAAATACCCAGACAGTAAAGGAGATTCTTCTTCAATATTTTGATGCACAAAAAAATGTATATGATTGATTCCTTGGCTTTTCCACTCAACAAGTCTATCAATCCAATCATCAAGTCGATTATAATCTGTAGTGTGATTTGCCCCGACATATCTAATAAAAGCCTCATCATTGGTTAACCGCATATGTAATAAATCTCTTCTGCCGGCTGTATCCGTAATAATATTTGAAATTGTATTCTTTTCTAACAAATCAAACAACTCCTTAGACACAATAGTATCATTGAACCAATCAGTGTGTCTAAACTCTACTGCTAATCTTATTTCTTTTGGCCATTTTTCTATAAACCTAATAACCCTATCCATATTCTTTGGAGCAAAATTACCGTGTAATTGTAAAAATATAGTTCCTAATTTTTCTTTTAAGTGAATCACATTAGTTAAGTATTCATCTACATAGGGCTGCACATCGTCATTTAATCTTTTTAAATGAGAGATGTTTTGTACCAGTTTTGGAAAAAACTTAAAACCATTAGGTGTCTTATCATACCATTTCCTGAATTGATCTTCAGGAAATATCCGATAAAATGTGGCGTTAAGTTCTATACTATTAAATTGACTTGAATAATATTCTAACTCATCCTTTGTTCCTCTAGGGTAAAAACCTTTCAAATCTTGTCTATTCCATTTTGCACAACCAACATGAATAGACAAATTACCATTATTAAGATTTTGGAGCACCTGTTGAGTACCTTTATGATCTTCTGGCAGACTAAAATCTATAGTTTCTGGGTGAGTTACTTTTCCAAATTGCATGTTTATATGTATTTAATTTAAAAAAAGAAGGATTAAAAGTGTAACAAAAATACACTTCGATTGACTTACTAAGTAGCAAAGTCATAAAAAAATATAAAAATGAACACTTTAAAATCAATTTTGGTAGCCCTTGTATTGGCTATAACAACATCGTTTTATGGGCAAACTGCTGATGAAATCATTAATAATTATTTTGAAAACACAGGTGGAAAAGCCAATTGGGAAAAATTGGATGGTGTAACAATGAAAGGTGTAATGAAGATGCAAGGTATGGAAATTCCTTTCGAACAGGTTATGATGAAGGATGGACGCCAAGCAACTACTATTGAGTTACAAGGAAACAAAATGGTATGGGGAGCTTTTGATGGTGAAACTTACTGGTCTAGGAATCAAATGACAATGGAACCAGAAAAGACGGATAGTGAAACCACTGAAAATATGAAAAAACAGGTAAAGGACTGGCCATCTCCATTCTTAAATTATAAAGAAAAAGGATATACAGTAGAACTTATTGGTAAAGAAACCATGGATGGAACAGAAACCTTTAAAGTAAAGATCACCAAAGATCCACTTTTAATAAATGGACAATCTCAACCAAACATATCTCATTATTACTTCGACACAGAAAACTTTGTACCTATAATTATTGAAGAAACTATTAATGAAGGTCCAATGAAAGGAAAAACTATTAAGCTATCTATAAGTGATTATCAAGAAGTAGAAGGCTTATATTTCCCATTTTCACAAAGTAGCGAGTTTCAGAGTATGAACTTTAAAGAATTTGATCTCAACCCAGAATTAGAAAAAACCTTATTTGCTTTTCCCGAAGGAAAATAAACACAAATCCAATCCCCAATGTAAATCTTGGGGATTTTTTTATTCTTATTTATAACTCTTGATTATGAACAAAAATCTTTTATTAATTTTTGCTGCACTGCTTTGTCTTCAAGTGCAGGCGCAAGAAATTGTTTTAAAGGGTAAAGAATTATTCGGTACCCTAGAAGCTAGACAAATTGGCCCCGCATTAATGAGTGGGCGAATTATTGACTTAGAAAATCATCCTACAAACGACAGGATCATCTATGCAGGTACTGCTGGTGGTGGTGTTTGGAAATCCACTAGCGGCGGAGCTAGCTTTACTTCTATATTTGATGATCATGCACAATCTATTGGTGTTGTGAAACTCGACCCTAATGATCCAGACAATACTATCTGGGTGGGTACTGGTGAAATCTGGACAAGAAATAGTGTTTCTATCGGTGATGGATTATACAAATCATCAGATGGAGGTGCTAACTGGAAAAAGGTAGGTTTCGAAAACTCAGAACGAATTAGTAGTATTGTAATAAATCCAAAAAACTCTAAAGAAATCTATGTAGGTGTATTGGGAGCACTTTGGAGCGATAGCGAAGAGAGAGGTGTATACAAAACTATAGATGGAGGTGCTACTTGGGAAAAAATATTATATGTTAACCAAAGAACAGGAATCAGTGATATCCTAATGGACCCTAAAGACCCTAATACTCTTTATGCCTCAATGTGGGAATTTAGAAGAACAGCATGGGGATTCAATTCTGGAGGTCCCGGAAGTGCTTTATATAAATCAACAGATGCAGGAAAAACATGGAAAAAAATACATAATGGATTTCCAGAAGGTGATTTAGGTAGGTTCGCAATTGCCGTTGCTCCATCAAACCCTAATATATTATATGCTGTTATCGAAAGTAAAGAAGATAAAGGTTTATATCGATCTGAAGATGCTGGTAATAACTGGAAACTACTTAATGGCGATTTTGGGTTAGTTGTTAGACCATTTTACTTTTCTCGAATTGTAGTAGATCCTAAAAATCCAGACATTTTAATAAAGGGAGGGTTATATGGTTCAATATCTAGAGATGGTGGAAAAACTTTTAAAAGTATGGGTGATATGCATGCAGATATACATGATGTCGTTTTTGACATCAACAATTCTGATAGAATGTATGTTGGTACAGACGGAGGAGTTTATAGAACATGGGATGGAGGATCGACCTTGGACATAGTTGACAATTTACCATTATCACAATTTTATCATATTAGCGTAGATAATGAAGAACCATATAATATTTATGGTGGTTTACAAGATAATGGTTCATGGTGGGGTCCGTCCTCATCTACCGGAGGAATAGAAGCTAGAGATTGGAATCGCATAGGATATGGTGATGGTTTTAGAGTATTAAAACACCCAACAAAGAATATTATCTATTCTGAAATGCAAGGAGCACAAAATGTTTGGAGATATGACGTTGACAAAAACTATACTAAGAACATTCAACCTCTATCTATAAAAGGAGAAGCAGATTTAAGATTTAATTGGAATGCTCCAATGGCAATAAGTGACCACCAACCCGATCGTTTTTACATGGGTAGTCAGTTTTTACATGTAAGTGAGGATATGGGAACAAACTGGAAAAAAATATCTCCAGATTTAACCACTAACGATCCAACCAAACAAGATAAAGAATCTGGAGGGATCTCTGTAGATAAATCGGGAGCAGAAACCCACACGACTATTTTTACAATTGCAGAGTCCCCTATTGATCAAAAGGTTATTTGGGTGGGTACTGATGATGGTAATGTGCAAATAACCAAAGATGGTGGTCAAACATGGACCAATACCATAGAAAATATCAAAGGGCTTCCTAAAAACACATGGGTATATCATATCGAGGCTAGTGCTCACAATAAAGGAACCGCATACGCTGTGTTCGATGGTCATACAACCGGAGATATGAATACATATGTATATAAAACAAGTGATTTTGGAGCTACCTGGAAATCTTTGGTTACTGATGATATCATTGGGTTTGCTCGAAATATCCAAGAAGATTATGTCAATGAAGACTTATTATATTTAGGAACCGAATTTGGTTTGTTTATCACCATAGATGGAGGAAAAAATTGGTCTCGTTTTACAAATAATATGCCTGCTGCTGCCGTACACTTTATTGATTTGCAGAAAAAAACCAATGATTTGGTATTAGGAACCCACGGAAGAGGAATTATTATTATTGATGATATATCCCCTTTACGTCAATTGAGTCAAGAAAACCTTGCCAAAGATGTCCATTTCTTTAAAGCCGAACCATCAATTATAAAAGAAAAAAGTGGTTTTGGCGGAGGTAGTACAGAATTGCAGTTTGTTGGAGACAACCCAAGCACCAATACAAAAATTGCATATTATCTTAAAAAGAGACATACTTTTGGTAAAATGACACTCTCTATACAAGACGCTAATGGCAAAGAAATAATCGACCTTACTCCAGGCAAATCAAAAGGAATTAATATTATAACATGGAACCATCGTAAAAAAGGCCCTAAAGTTGCCGCAGGAAAAACATTTACATATGGTGGATTTACTGCGCCAAGAGTAGCTGCAGGAACATATAAAGCTGTTCTTAGTAAAGGTAAAAAGAAGTTTGAGCATACAATCGTAGTAAAGAATGATCCCGATTCTCAAATAACAAAAGAAGAAAGAGTAAATCATGCTAAAATAACTCAAGAGTTATTTGATGACATGGAAAAACTAGCTTATTTAGTATATCAAATAAATCAAAACGTAAAAAAAGCTCAAGACGTTCTCGAAAAAGACCCTTCTTCTCAAAAAATTGCCAATGCAGTTATTAAAGAGTTAAACACTTTAAAAGAGACTTTGGTTGTTACTAGTGGTGACAATTATGTTGCCGAAGCAGAACCTCAACTAAGAGAAAAACTATCTAAATTGTATAGTAAAGTTGCAAATCAATTTGAAAAACCATCGGCTAGTACAATAGAAAACAAAGAGGTTTTAGAAAAAAGATTAAATGATGGAGAGATTCTTTTTCAAAAGATAAAAGATAAACAAGTAAATAAATTTAATAAGTATTTAGAAAAAAAAGAAATAGCACCAGCCAAAGCACTAAGTTTTGAAGACTTTATTAAAAAATAATTTTATGCTATTATATTCACCGATATTCTCATATCGGTGAATATTTCTTTTCAATATTGTTTATAAGTAGTTTACAACTCTATTTTTTCTGTGTTTTTTGAACACGACAAATATGTATTTTTAGTAAACCTTCATTATTATGGAAAACAGGGAAACAAATTTATTAGCAATTAGACCACAGTTATTAAATGCGAGAATTTCTGGAAACATGTCCAGCGATGAACAGTTTCAGAACAAAACCATTCGTCCAATAGTAAAACTACAAGGAGATCTATTAATTGAAGTCTTTAAAAATTACATTCGAAAAAGAAAGAATACTTTTTATGGATTATCGCTAGAAAAACGGTTTGATTTTATTGAGAATGCAGTTCAAAAAGACATGAAATTTAGAAATAGTCTTAAAGGGATGATTATTGGTCAATTTACAGTTGAAGAGTATGCACTCTATACAAAAAACTCATCGTCATTAAATAAGCGTATGATGGGTATTGTTAGAGAACGTTTACAAGACAACATACAATTATTAGAAGAATCAGGAACAAACTTAAAAACAGGATAAGTTCTTTTTTAAGAGACTAATTAGAAAATAGTGCAAACAAAATCCCCTAAAACCATAAGTTTTAGGGGATTTTGTTTTATGACTACCTTATCAAGAAAAACTAATTTTTCAAATAGGCTATTACATTTTCTTCAATTCTTTTTTCTATGTCAGTAACATCAGCTTTATCAAAAGAGTTTCCTGTAATATTTTCATATAACTCAATATAGCGTTCAGAAACAGATAAGATATACTCATCGGTCATTTCAGGAATTTGCTGTCCTTCTTTACCTTGAAAATCATTACTAATCAACCACTGTCTTACAAACTCCTTAGATAACTGTTTTTGTGGCTCTTCTGCTTGTTGTAAATCTTCATATCCTTCTGCATAGAAATAACGAGAAGAATCTGGAGTATGTATTTCATCTATCAAAACAATTTTTCCATCTTTCGTCTTTCCGAATTCATACTTTGTATCCACCAAAATCAAACCTCTTTCTGCGGCTATCTCTGTTCCTCTATTAAACAACTTACGCGTGTAATCTTCAAGGATTAGATAATCTTCTTCAGAAACAATCCCATTAGATAGGATTTCCTCTCTAGAGATATCTTCATCATGTTCTCCATTTTCTGCTTTTGTAGATGGTGTTATTATGGGTTCGGGAAACTTGTCATTTTCTTTCATCCCATCTGGCATAGACACACCACATAAAATTCTTTTGCCTGCTTTATATTCTCTAGCAGCATGACCAGAAAGGTAACCACGAATAACCATCTCAACCTTAAAAGGTTCGCAAAGGTGTCCTATCGCTACATTTGGATCTGGAGTTGCAATAAGCCAGTTAGGAACCAAATCTTCAGTTTCCTTCATCATTTTGGTAGCAATTTGATTAAGGATTTGACCCTTAAAAGGAATTCCTCTTGGCATTACTACATCAAAAGCCGATAAACGATCTGTAGCTATCATAACTAACAACTCATCATTTATGGCGTAAACCTCTCTTACTTTTCCTTTGTAAACCGATTTTTGGTTAGGAAAATTATAGTTTGTATCAACTATTGTATTCATTATCTAATTTTGGGTTTCATATTTTAAACTTATATCTATTTATAATTTAAAACATGACATTATTTATCCATTACTATTTTCTATTTTTTTATAAGCAGATATTACTTTTTTGACAAGTTTATGTCGAATAACATCTTTATCATCAAGATATATCATACCTATCCCTTGTATCCCTTTAAGTACTAACAATGCTTCTTTAAGTCCAGATGTAACACGTCTAGGTAAGTCTATTTGCCCTGGGTCTCCAGTAATTATAAACTTTGCATTTTTACCCATACGTGTTAAAAACATTTTCATTTGGGCATGTGTTGTGTTTTGGGCTTCATCAAGAATTACAAAGGCATTATCCAAAGTTCTACCTCGCATAAATGCCATTGGCGCAATTTGTATTACCCCTTTCTCTATAAAACTATCAAGCTTTTCGCTAGGTATCATATCCCTCAAAGCATCGTATAAAGGTTGCATGTACGGATCTAATTTTTCTTTCAAATCCCCGGGTAAAAACCCAAGATTCTCTCCCGCTTCAACGGCTGGTCGAGTAAGAATGATGCGGCGTACTTGTTTTTCTTTCAAAGCTCTAACAGCCAAAGCTACTCCTGTATAAGTTTTTCCAGTTCCTGCAGGACCTATGGCAAAAACCATATCATTTTTATTACAAGACTCTACCAACTTACGTTGATTCGCTGTTTGTGCCTTAATAAGCTTACCTCCTACACCATGTACAAGTGTTTCTCCACTATTAACAGAAGTTTCATAGTCCGCTTTACTCTCACTAGTAAGTACACGTTCAATGACATTCTCATCTAGTTTATTATACTTACCAAAGTGATCTAAAAGCATATTAAGACGTAAATCAAACTCTTCGAGCATGTCTTCATCGCCATACACTTTCATTTTACTGCCACGCGCAACAATTTTTAACTTTGGAAAGTATTTTTTTAATAATTGAATATTGCTATTCTGAAGTCCGAAAAACTCTTTCGGATTGATCTCTGTAAGTTCAATAATAAGTTCGTTCAAAAGCTATGCAGATTTTAGTATGATTTTTTTTTAGGATTAACTAAGTTTGCTAAAGTTGTTTAAATTTTTGCCGGGAAAACAAAATAAAACACAAAGCATACTTAAATTATTGTGTAATAATATGATATCTCCACTATAAAAATAGAGGTTTTATCATTATTTTGGACTCCAAATTAAAACTTTGAGTAACTTCATAACAAATTTACATATTTTTAAGTGCTTACAACCAAAAGATATTAACAATTCTTGTACATGCCAATACTTACTTTAACTACAGATTTTGGAATCAAGGATCATTTTGTGTCTGCTGTCAAGGGTGCAATCTATACAGAATTACCCGATGCTAATGTAGTTGATATCTCTCATGAGATCTCACCATTTCATATTACAGAAGCTGCCTATATAATACAAAATGCTTATAAGAACTTTCCAAAAGGTACTATTCATATTGTTGGTATTGATAGCGAACATCATCCCGAAAACAAACATATAGCTGTACTTTTAGATGGTCACTATTTTATTTGCGCTAACAATGGATTGATTTCTTTAATAACATCGCAATTCAACCCAGAAAAAATTGTTGAAATAAACATTCATGATGCTATAATTTCTAATTTCCCTGTTCTAGATGTTTTTGTTACTGTCGCTTGTCATATTGCTCGTGGAGGTACATTAGAAGTGGTTGGTAAAACAATTACAGAAGTAAAAACTATTAAAGGAATTACCCCAATTATTAATGTTGGAGGAACACAAATTGTAGGTAGCATTATTTATATTGATAATTACGGAAATCTAGTAACCAACATTACTCAAAAATTGTTTAATGATATTGGGAAAGGAAGGAAATTTAAAATCACAGCGAGAACTGCTGTTTTTGAAAATGTATATCAACGTTATAGTGATGCCATTAATTTTGAAATAGAAAAAAGTAAACGCGAAGAAGATGGTAAAAAATTGGCAGTTTTCAATTCTTCGGGGTACCTAGAATTAGCAATCTATAAAAGTAACCCAAAAACTGTTGGTGGTGCATCAAGTCTTTTTGGACTTCATTTTAGAGATACTATAACTGTTAGTTTTGAATAGTTAATAACTTATATAAAAGCTTGTTTTTTAAACTAGTTTAATTTTTGAACATAAAGAATGATAATCAGAATCGTAAAAATGGGGTTTATTCCAGATCAAATTGATGCCTTTTTAAAAAACTTTGAACAAAATAAAAGTAAAATTCGAAATTTCGAAGGCTGTTCTCACTTGCAACTACTAAGAGATGAACATCAATCAAATCAATTTTTCACATATAGTTACTGGGAATCTGAATCTCACCTCAATAACTATAGAAACTCTGCGTTATTCAAAGAAGTTTGGGCCAACACAAAGAATAAATTTAGTCAAATACCCGAGGCATGGAGCACAAAGCAGGTATAACATTAATAAATTAATTGTACTAATATAATTTAGTTCTTAACTTAAGCTAAGCCCAAGTGCAATAAGCACTTAGCATAATTAAAAACATAGAATATAATTTAAATCATATATGTTTGCATTAATACGAAAAGAAATCAATGCCTTTTTTTGCACCGTTGCCGGCTACCTTGTTATAGCCATATTTTTAATTCTTAACGGATTATTTTTATGGGTATTTAAAGGTCAGTATAACATTTTAGATAGTGGCTTTGCCGATCTCTCTCCTTTTTTTCAAATCGCTCCTTGGGTGCTTTTATTCTTGATTCCGGCGGTAACAATGAGAAGTTTTTCTGAAGAAAAAAAATATGGCACTCTAGAACTATTACAAACAAAACCAATTAAAACCCGAAACTTAATACTTGGTAAATACATTGGTTGCTTAGTCCTGATTTGTATTGCCCTACTACCAAGCTTACTATATGTTGTTACCATTTATCAATTAAGCAATCCTATTGGTAGTTTTGATATTGGTGGTACTATCGGATCATATATTGCTCTTTTTTTATTAGCAGCGTCATATACAAGTATTGGTATATTTTCATCATCAATTACCACAAACCAAATTATAGCATTTTTAATAGCCATCACCCTATCATTTACTCTTTATTTTGGGTTTGATCTTATGAGTCAAATGGATCTAATGGGTATGCAACTTCATTACGAAAGAATAAGTCAAGGAGTTTTAGACACAAGAGATATATTATATTTTTTAGGAATTATTTTACTATTCATTGCCTTAGCAATTGTTTCTTTAAAAAAAGGAGGTTTAAAAAGGAAAATAAAACCAATTACATTCATTTTGATTGGAGTAATTGCACTTATTGGAATAGGTAACTCTTTTTACAAGCGTTTTGACCTTACTCAAGACAAGAGATTCACTTTATCAAAGTCAACAGAAAACCTTATCTATGAAGCAGCAGCTCCTGTTGTAATCGACGTTTTATTAGAAGGTGACTTTCCTTCAGAATTTAGACGTTTACAATCTGAGACCAAACAACTATTAGAGGAGTTTAATACGATTAATCCAAACATTAAATACATTTTCACAAACCCTTTAAAGGAAGAAGAAATACGATCACAAACCATTAGCGAGTTACAAAATTTTGGATTAACTCCTATGGAAGTAAGTGTAAAAGAAAGTGGAAAAACAAAGGTTGAAACTGTAGTTCCTTGGGCTATTCTAAGTTATCAAAATAGAAGTATAAAAGTCCCTCTGGTAAAAAATACAATTGGAGCCACGACAGAAGAACGTGTAAACAGTTCTATACAACAACTAGAATATGCATTTGCAGATGGGTTAACCAAATTATTGCATCCAAAAAAACATAAAATTGCCGTTCTTAAAGGTAATGGGCAATTGCCCGATAGAAACATTGCTGATTTCATAAAAACTCTTCAAGATTATTATTTCGTTGGAGCATTTACTTTAGATTCTGTAGCAACTAATCCTAGTAAAACATTACAAGACTTACAAAAATTTGATATGGTAATTAACGCTAAACCTACCATACCATTTACTGAAGAAGAAAAATATGTTCTAGATCAATTTATAATGACCGGAGGAAAGTCTCTTTGGTTAGTAGAGTCTGTTGCTATGGAAATTGATAGTTTAATGAATCCTGAAGGCTCTTCTGTTGCAATCATGAGGGATTTACGCTTAAGAGATGCTTTATTCTCATATGGAGTACGTGTTAATCCGGTTTTGGTAAATGATTTATATTCTGCTCCTTTGGTATTGGCATCTGGGCAAGGAAACGAAACACAATTTACTCCCTATCCCTGGTTCTATAGTTCGTTAACCAAGAGTACAACCAATCATCCAATTGTAAAAAATATAGAAGCGGTCAAATTTGATTTTTCAAATCAAATAGACACTTTAAAAAACGATGTTAGAAAAACTATTCTCCTAACCAGTTCTGACAAATCCAAAACTGAAGGAGTCCCTAAAGAAATACAGTTAGAGCCTATTTTAAGAAAAAAACCTGATATCGGCACTTATACAGAAGGCCCCCAAAATCTTGCTGTTTTATTAGAAGGTAAATTTAAATCTACCTATAAAGATCGAATAAAGCCATACAAAGAAACTAATCATAAAGATATAAGTACTGATACGAAGATGATTGTGATTGCCGATGGTGACATTATCAAAAACCAAACCCAAAAAGGACAACCAATAGAATTAGGTTTTGATCCAACCATGAATTTAAAATACGGAAACAAAGAATTCTTGTTAAATTCTGTAAATTACTTATTAGATGGTACAGGATTAATCGAAGTTCGAGGTAAAGAAATCAATATTTCATTTTTAAACATAAAAAAAGTAGTAAACACCAAAACAAAATGGCAAATAATTAATATTGTCGTTCCTTTATTAGCGCTACTACTATTTGGGTTTCTTTTTTTATTTTTAAGAAAAAGAAAATACTTAAAAAAAGATTAGAGTACTGTTTTAAATATAAAATCAGTTATTTTTTAAATATATTAGTAGTCAATAAAACTATAAGTTTTTATGCCTCATTGCTAAAGAAACAGCCTACCAACACAAAAACAAATTAGAAATTGAAAAAAGGGAGTTGGAAAAAATACACATTCGAATTTTTGTCCATTTTTATTGCGGTTATATCAGCGTTTACTTTAAATAATTGGAATGAGAATCGAAGAGAAAGTATTGCAGAACAAAAGATACTAATCGAAATAAAGAATGGCTTAGAAAAAGATATTAAAGATTTACACACCAATATTAGAGGTCATAAACAAGGTGTAAAGGCCTGTCGGTTCTGGAGAAATATTATTCAGAATAAAATAGAACATCAAGATTCCGTTCAGTTAAAATATATGCAGTTAACAAGGGATTTTACTTCATTACAAAATATTTCTGGATATGAAACATTAAAATCCAGAGGTCTTGAATTAGTTCGTAATGATTCTTTAAGGTCGGCATTAATTTCTCTTTATGAATATGATTATTCTACATTAAGAAAACTTGAAGAAAATTATGAAGAAATGCAATTTCAAAAAAACTACTTTAAAGAAATCAACAGACATATTGCACCACATTTCATTTATGATCAAAAAGGAAATATTTTAAAGGTAAACACTCCTATTAATTATACCGAAAAAGAAAAAAACATACTTATGAGCTATCTTTTAAAAATCGAATTCAATCGTATGTATGTACTACGGTTTTACCAAAAGGTAGAACAGAATGTCAAAGTACTTAAGTCTAGAATTAAAAATGAATTAAATAGATAAACCATTCCTATCATAATTACCTATTCATATTAATATATTATAAAGACAACCTAAAATGGCAAGAAATAAAACAATAGCAAATCGATTAAGAGAAGTTTATTTAAATGGACGATGGGTTGCCAATACCAACTATAAAGAGTTAATAGAAGATTTAAACTGGAAACAATCTACAACACAAATAGAAAACCTAAATACTATTGCTTTACTAACTTTTCACATTAATTACTATCTAGAAGGTATTTTACAAGTTTTTAATGGAGGTAAATTAGAAATTCGAGATAAATATAGTTTTGATATGCCTGCAATAACATCTGAAACAGATTGGAAAAATTTGGTTAACGAATTTTTATCAAATAGTAAAAAGTTTGTGAGTCATATAGAAAATATGGACGATAGTCAATTAGACACTCCTTTTGTAGATGAAAAATATGGAACTTATTTAAGAAATATTGAAGGGGTTATTGAACATAGTTATTACCATCTTGGGCAAATATCACTTATAAAAAAAATGATTTTAAAAAAAGAAGAGGTCTAAAACACTTTTCTTCTTTGTAGTATCCATCTATTTTTTGACTTAAAATTAACCAGAAACTAGGTTTAAATTTCTATTCTTTATATTTGATATAGAAAACCCAAAATTTAAACCCTGCTCCTATCGATCCTACGAACCTAAATATCGTTATCAAAACAGAAGACTTATCTATTGGTTATCGCAACAAAAAAAAGTTAGATGTTATTGCAACAGACATTAACCTTAAACTACATGAAGGTGAGCTAATTGGACTTGTTGGAGCCAATGGTATAGGCAAATCTACACTGTTACGAACACTATCTCGGGTACAACCTGCCTTGCATGGTAAAGTGATGTTATCTAACAAAAATTTAACGTCATACAAACCAATAGAGTTAGCCTCACAATTAAGTATTGTATTAACAGAACAGATAGCATCAAAGAATCTAACCGTGCAAGAATTGGTGGCCCTAGGAAGACAACCATATACCAATTGGGTAGGTAAAATGACCGAAGAAGATATCGAAAAAACCAAAAAAGCTATAGAAGTTACTCATATTTCTGATTTGAAAAACAAAAGGTGTTTTGAACTAAGTGATGGGCAATTACAAAAAGTACTTATAGCTAGAGCTATTGCTCAGGATACTCCTTTTATCATGCTTGATGAACCTACAACTCACCTAGATGTATATCACAAAGCATATATTTTAAAACTTTTAAAACGACTTTCGTTTGAAACCAAAAAGACAATTCTATTTTCTACTCATGAAATTGATTTTGCTATTCAATTATGTGATAAAATGATTGTAATGAACAAAAGTGGCTTCGAATTTGGCAGACCAAAAGAGCTTATCCAGTGTAGAGCATTTTCTTCTCTTTTTCCTGAAGATCTTATTCTTTTTGACAATGAATCAGGCAGATATAAAGTACGCAATTAAAAATCATAAAAACTTACTTTCTTATCAACCGATTTCTAAATTGATCTATATACATAGGTAAATAAAACTTGGCACTTCTTCACTTCACTTTTCATTGCTAATTTTTATCTTTGAACAAATCAAAGGTTACATGTCAGAATATATCCCAATTCTTATTTCTATTGGAGTAATAGTCCTATCGATCATTACTGGTTATTTTATCGGAAAGTATGTCGCGCTTTTAAAAAACAAAAGTGAAAAAAGTACTATTAATGAGAGAGCCAATCAATTACAGGCTCAATTTGATGATTTTAAAACCTCTTCAAACAAACAATATGAAGAACTTAAAAGTGCTTCAGAAAAACAACTATTAGAGATTACCAAAGAGCGAGAAGAAATTCGAAGAGAAAAAGATTTTCTTAATACAGAGCTTACTCGTCGTAATACTGAGTACGAAAATCTACAGCAAAAAAATGCCTCGCAAAAAGAAGAAGTGACACAATTACAAGAAAAATTCACTAAAGAATTTGAAAATCTAGCTAATAAAATTCTTGACGAAAAATCGAATAAGTTTACAGAACAAAACAAAGAAAATATTAAAAACATACTCAATCCTTTACAAGAAAAAATTAATACCTTCGAAAAAAAGGTAGAGCAAACTCATAAAGAAAGTATTGATTACCATGCAGCTTTACGTCAACAAATCTTAGGATTAAGAGACTTAAACGAGCAAATGAGTAAAGAGGCTACCAACCTTACTCGTGCACTTAAAGGTGATAATAAAATGCAAGGTAATTGGGGAGAATTGGTACTAGAACGAGTTTTAGAAAAATCAGGTCTCGAAAAAGATCGTGAGTATTTTGTACAACAAAGTTTTACCAAAGATGATGGACAACGTGCTATGCCCGATGTTGTTATTTATTTACCCGATAATAAAAAAATGATTATCGATTCTAAGGTTACACTTACGGCTTATGAGAGATATATTAATGAAGATGATGAGACCGCAAAAACGATTAGCCTTAAAGAACATATAACTTCTTTAAAAAGGCATGTTGATCAACTTTCTGAAAAAAATTATCAAGATCTATATGATATCGAATCACCAGATTTTATTCTAATGTTCGTTCCTATAGAACCTGCTTTTGCAATTGCTATTAATCAAGATAACAAATTGTATAATCAAGCTTTTGAAAAGAATATTGTAATCGTTACCCCTTCTACTCTACTCGCTACTTTACGTACTATTGATACAATGTGGAATAACGAAAAACAACAGCGTAATGCAATTGAGATAGCTCGACAAGCAGGAGCTCTATATGATAAGTTCGAAGGATTAGTAAAAGATCTTACAGGTGTAGGTAAGAAAATGGATGATGCCAAAAAGGATTACTCTGCTGCTATGAATAAACTAGTAGAAGGAAGGGGTAATTTAATCACCAGTGTTGAGAAATTAAAGAAAATGGGAGCTAAAGCAAAAAAGACATTGCCCGAAGCTATTATTAAAAGAGCTTCTGAAGAAGAAAGTAGCAATCTCTAAGGAATCTGTTATCCAAGATAAACCCAAATGATATTATTAAAAAGCTAGACTAATAGTCTGGCTTTTTTTTGTTCTCATTACCTTTATATTACATTAGAATCTACACAAAATTTCTCTATATAAATCATTAATTTAATATGTATCATATAAGAAATAAAGTATGAGATTAAATGCAGGAATTTTAACGAAAAAGCTAGAAGAAACTAAATATTTCTACACCCAACATTTAAGATTCTCTATTAAATTTGAAACTGATTTTTATCTTCTATTGAACACTCCAAATAGAAAAGGTTTTTAAGTTTTTTATTACCCAATCACCCTACACGCCCTCCCTTTTTTTTATCCAAAATTTCGGAAACAAGGAGTGTAATTAAGGATAGAAAATGACAATATTGATGAGTGTTACAATGATTTAAAACAAAAAGGTATTGAAATAAAAATTAAAATTAGAGATGAATCTTGAGGAGAAAGACATTTTTCTATTGAAGACCCTAACGGAATAAGAATTGATTTTACCAACATTAAAAATGTAATAGAAATGTATTAACAGTAAAATTATTCCATATAAAAGCCTCTTATTTATTATTTTGGTATTATAGTATTTCTTTTACTAATTAAAAATATTATATAGAAGTCATCAGAATTAATTAAAATTATGTCTAAATCAAAAATCGAAATCTCTGATAAAATCAACAATTTGTTTAGACATGAATATGGTAAATTAGTTTCTGTATTAACAAAAACATTTGGCACTTCTAATATAGAGCTAGCAGAAGATGTCGTTCAAGATGCAATGCTAGAAGCTATCAAACAATGGGAGTTTAAAGGTGTTCCTAATAATCCTACAGGATGGATTTATAAGGTTGCAAAAAATAAAGCTGTTAATATTGTTAATAGAGAAAAATACAAACGAAACTATACCACAGAGGTGGCTCATTTTTTACAATCAGAATGGACAGTCGAACCTTCTTTAAATCATATTTTTACAGAAAAAGAAATCGTTGATGATCAGTTACGAATGATTTTTACTTGTTGTCACCCTTCTATTTCAAGTGATTCTCAAATCGCTTTAACTTTAAAAACACTTTGTGGTTTTAGTGTTACCGAAATTGCAAAAGCATTTCTCACAAATGAACAAAATATTACCAAAAGATTAGTTCGTGCGAGAAAAGTAATAAAAGATCTAGATGTGTCTTTTGAAGTGCCTACTGGAAAAGATTTAGAAAACCGACTTCAAAGCGTTCTAGAAACAATCTACTTATTATTTAACGAAGGTTATAACTCTATAAATGATAATAAATTAATTCGATTTGAACTCTGTGAAGAAGCAATACGATTAACCGAAATTATTGCTCAGAACTCCAATATTCAAAAAAAATCTACTGTTTATGCATTACTTTCATTAATGACTCTTAATGCATCTAGATTTGAAGCAAGAATTGATGCGGCAAATAACCTTATTGATTTACAAAATCAAGATAGAGAGAAATGGAACAAAGAACTATTAAACAAGGGGCTTTTGTATTTAGAACTCTCTACACAACAAAAAGAAATATCTAGATATCATATTCTTGCAACTATTTCTGCACATTATTGCACAGCTAGAGATTTTAATTCTACAGATTGGCAAAATATCCTATCCTTATATAACAATTTAATTCAAATCGATAACTCTCCGATTATTATGCTTAACCGAGCAATTGTAATTTCAAAAGTTGAAGGAGTAAAAGCAGCATTAAGAGAATTAAATGGTATTAAGGATAAAACTATATTTAATAATTACCTCCCATACTATACTACTTTAGCCGAATTTCATTTTCAAAATAACGAGAAAGAAACGGCAAAAAAAATTTTAAACAAAGCACTAGAACTACCATTAGGCAGTAGTTCTAATCTTATTCTAAAGAATATTTTAAAAAAATATTGATTTTTTATAGAATTCAATGTCCTCTTTTTCTATTCTCGTTTGATTACTATGTGTAAACAAAATTATATACCATATAAATAAAAAAGAAATGCAAGAATTTATGTTATTTATCAAAACAAAAGGAGATCATCTAGAAAACCTCTCTCCAGAAGAACAACAGGCACACGTTCAAAAAATCGGCAAATATATTGGTAATTTAATGCAATCAGGCAAACTAAAAGGGGCACAACCATTAGAAATGGGTGGAGCAATAATTCATGGTAAACAAGGAAACATAAAAGATGGACCGTTTAACGAATCTAAAGAAGTGATTGTTGGGTATTTTCATCTCGTTGCCCAAGACTTAAATGAAGCAATAGAAATCGCAAAAGCCAATCCGGTATTCGAAAATGAGGAAGCTACAATCGAAATTCGTCCTATAAAACAAATGGATGGCATCAACTAAAACCTCAAAGCAATGAAAACTATAGAATATAACGGTCACTGTGCTTTTGCCGTAAGTACAGGCAAAATAGATGTCAAAACAAATACAAAATATACACTAACGAAAAACGGGAAGCACTATGCTTTTTCTAATAGCGTCGCTAAATTTTTATTCAAAGTACTACCCAACAGAATTGAAAAAGCCAATGCTACATGGAGTAATAAAAACAAATAAAGATGAAAAAACGAACATTGAAAATAATAGGGATCATACTATTTGTTTTGATTGGAGCAATTTTTACGTTTGCAAAAACAAAACGAGTTACACCACTTTCTTGGAATCATAAAATGATCAACACATCTGTATTTTCTAGTGAAGCTATAAATGGTTTTGATGCTGTTTCATATTTCAAAAGCAACAAAGCAGTTAAAGGAAATGCTTCTTACTTTTATACTTGGAATGACGCAAAGTGGTACTTTACTAGTGAAGAAAACAAAAAGCAATTTATTACAAATCCAGAAAAATATCTACCTCAATATGGAGGTTTTTGCTCTTTTGCAGTAAGTAAAGGATTTACAGCAAATTCAAACCCTAATGTATATAAAATTATGAATAACAACATTTACTTTTTTGCAGATGAAAATGTAAAGACCGAATGGTTAAATAACAAAGAAGAAAATGTAAAGCTTTCTAATGCTAATTGGAAAAAATAAATTATAACTTATAACAAAAACAATAAAATAACCTTTTGGTGTTACGCCAAAAGGTTATTAACTTTCAAATACTCATTTAATACTAAGATTAATATCATCAAAAAAAGTAAAACCCATTTCTAATTTGGCACATCTATTCATCTTTAAAAATTAAACTCCTAAAATCGAGTAACAAATGGATAATGTTTGACATTAACTATATACAACGAGATATTTTTTACTATGGCAAAAAATTACGCACCATTACCAACAAGAATTAAAGCTGTCATTATTGACGGGATAGCGTTAATCATCCTTATGTATTCTTTTACAGAAGTGTTGAGTTTATTTGATTCCATCCCAAATTTTGTAAGAATCCTTGTTTTTGTATTTCTTTTTCTCTTATATGAACCTTTACTGCTTTGTATTTTTGGAGCAACAATAGGTCATTTTTTCAACGATATTGTTGTAAAAAGAATTGATGATGATAAAAAGAACTTAAACTTACCTATTGCCATAATTAGATCTGTATTAAAAGTTCTTTTAGGATGGGTTTCATTACTAACCGTAACGGGAAGTGAAAACAAACAAGCTATTCATGATATTGTCGCAAAATCAATAGTGATACCATATCAAAAGGCAACCAAATAAATCAACATTCTATATCTTATTACATACATATCTTCTAAATTGTGATAAGAAGATAACATTGTTTAATTGTTTTTTATATCATTCTTAGTACCTTGAAAAAGTATAAAAAACAATCATGAATAACTCTAAACCGAACGTAAATAGAAGAAGTTTTATTGAGAAACTATCCTTAGGAACAATGGGTATTGGATTAATATCTAACAAGTTATCCGCTTCTTCTGTTTCAAAAACCAATGACTACAATTCGTTAACTATCAAAACAGAAGTTAACAAAGATATCCGTAAAGAATTTCTATTACAACCAGAGTTAAGCTATTTTAACACCGGGAGTCTAGGGCCAACCCCAAAAGTAGTATTAGATAAGGTCTGGCAAACTATTCAATCTCTAGAACTTGATCCCGTAAGTAATAACTGGGGGCCATTAGGTAATCAGGCAAATGATGTTAGAGAGCAAATTGCAAAATATATTAATGCCGATAAAGAAGAAATCCTTCTTACTCGTAATACAACAGAAGGCATGAATTTAATTGCATCTGGTTTGGCACTAAAAGAAGGTGATGAAATTATTACTTCGACTCACGAACATTATGGCGGGCAAGCTGGCTGGGAGTTTTTAGAAAAATATAAAGGTATAAAAATCCGAAGAGTAGAATTTCCTGAAAAGGATACCTCTACAGATCAGATAATCGAATTAATCAAGCAACAAATCACACCTCGTACCCGAGTATGTAGTTTAATGGATGTCTCTACCATAACAGGAATGCGAATGCCCTTTGCTAAACTCAAAGAGATTACAAACCCAAAAGGTATTCTATTAGTCTGTGATGGAGCACAATCTGCCGGAATGTTAACTATTGATGTTAAAAAAATAGGAATACATGCTTTTGCAACTAGTGGTCATAAGTGGTTACTAGGCCCCAAAGAAACAGGTTTCTTATATATAAGTAAATCTATACAAGATCAAATTAAGACCATTCAATTAGAAAGTGGGTTTAAAGCATATAATCATAATACAGGCACTCGAAACATAGCCAATATACTTGGCTTAGGAGAAGCAATAAAGATACAAGAATCTTGGGGAGGTATTTCTTCTATCCAACAACACAATATTGAACTTGCAGATCACTTAAGACACGCCCTAAAGTCAATCAACGGAGTACAATTAATTTCTCCTACTGAAGAAAGTTTACAATCGGCTATTATTTCAATACTACCCAAGGACAAAAATGCTAAAGAAATCTACAAACAACTCAAAAAACAAAATATTACAGTAAAAGTACTTGGTAAACGAAATATTTTAAGGTTTTCAAACCATATTTTTAATACCAAAAAAGAAATAGATCTCTTAGTTCAAGAATTATCTAAGCTTATATAATCATATATTATTTATAGATTAACTAATGATGCTATCATTTTTATTTTTTCAGTCGTAAATTATATAAATAAATACGTATAGATTGATTAAAATCTATTTAGATTTGCAACTATGAGTTCCAGTATTTTCGAAATAGTATATCACATTATTTTAAGCTTACTTATGTCAATAGGTCAAGTTTTCATAGTACTTATTACGATATATTACATAGTTAAATCTGGATCCAAATTAGATGGTATCTTAATGCTTACGGGAAGCTGCCTATCTCTTTTATGTTCTATTTTTATTCAAGTCGGAGCTTTACTTTGGGAAGCAGAAACATATGCATTCTCTATGTACATAATATCTGGAATTTCGACTTTAGGATCCGTTTTATTTGTAATTGGATTTTTCTTATTAATCAGAAAATTTTTAAAAAACACGATATCGACAAATTAAAATTTATATCATGAAAAAAATACTTGCCATACTTATTATAGTCATCATGATCGCTTTTGCCGGATGGTATGCTTTTATATATTATGCGTCTTATAGTGAAGGTACCCGAAGTGGAGAACTGATAAAGTTTAGTAACAAAGGAGTATTAGTCAAAACTTGGGAAGGTGAAATTAGCCAAGGGATATCTGGTGCACAGATATTTAAATTTTCTGTAGAGGATAACAAAAAAGAAATCATACAAAAATTAGAAGAGTATCAAGGTAAATATGTAAAACTAAAATATAAAGAACGTTTTGCAAAAGTAACATGGTTAGGTGATACTAAATATTTTATTATAGATGTTATTGAGGAAAAATCTCCTCATTTTAGAAAGAATTAAAAAATGAGTCAAAAAAAATACAAGACTAATAAAGCCTCAAGGGTAACCATTTCTGAGTTAATGCTTCCTTCACATTCAAATTTTAGCGGAAAAATACATGGAGGATATATCTTATCTCTTATGGATCAAATTGCTTTTGCGTGTGCATCTAAACACTCTAAAACCTATTGTGTTACAGCTAGTGTTGATAAAGTTGATTTTTTACAACCTGTAGAGGTTGGTGAATTAGTAACATTAAAAGCCTCTGTTAATCATGTGGGTAATACATCTATGGTGGTAGGAGTTCGAGTAGAGTCTGAAAACATACAGACAGGTGTAATTAAACATTGTAACTCTAGTTATTTTACTATGGTTGCCAAAAATGATGAAGGCAAGAGTATGCCAGTGCCTGGTTTGATTTTAGAAGACAAAACTGCTATTCGTCGTTTTGTTAGAAGTATAATTAGAAAGGAAGATGCTTCAATTAGACGTAATCGTTTTAAAGAATCAGAATTCGAACTAGAATCTCACCTTGAATTATTAGAAAAATACAATGTAAAAATTGATTTGTAATAGCTATTGTAACTTTTTTGCTTGACCGATAACTTTGGCAGGGATTCCTGCCACTGTTGTATTTGTTTGCACATCTTTGGTAACAATACTACCTGCAGCAATGTTTACATTATCATTAATTATAATGTTACCTAGTATAGTTGCTCCTGCACCAATAAATACATTATTTTTTATTTTTGGATGACGATCTCCTCCTTCATGTCCAGTACCTCCTAAGGTTACATTATGAAAAATAAAAGCATTATCACCAATTTCTGAAGTTTCACCTATAACCAGCCCAATCCCATGATCAACTACAACTCCTTTGCCGAGTTTTGCACCCGGGTGAATGTCCATCGCATAAACTTCAAAAATTCTATTTTGAAAATACTTCGCCGTGAGTTTTTGATCATCGAGATAAAAACTTCTGGCAATTCTATAGGCCGACACTGCCTGAAAACCTCTATAAAACAAAATCACCTCTAAATAGGTTTCACAAGCAAAATCGCGATCATAATACGCATTAAGATCTGTAATAATTTGTTCTTTAATATTATCATTTCCTTCTAAAACCTCTACAATCAACTGTTTTAATTCAGCTTGTGATAGATAGTTATTAGCCAATTTATTACTAAGAATTGACCCTAATGAACCCCACAAATCTTTTTTTCCGCTAATATTGTAATCAATTATCTTTTTAATAAGAGGTTCACTTTTGGTAAAACCTTGGGACTCGGTTAATATTCTTCTCCAGATTTCTTGCATCACTATTAATAGTTATTTAAACATGATTTAATAAGTATTATATAAAAGTAATGAATAGCATTAAAAAAGCCAGACAATTATGTCTGGCTTTACTATCTCATTTATGCATTTAAGAATCCTTCAATTCATATAAACTCCCTTTTAATACCCCGATTCTTGATCAAAACCGATACTACCATCAGCATATCCACTACTTCTAGCTCTCCTTAATGCAATACCAACTCTTCTTACTGTTCTTCTACTTCCTCCTACAATAGTCTATAACTCTTTGTTATCCAGTTTTTCAAAATTCGTTTTTTTTTATAATAAATTATTCTATAATTAACTGAATCAAAGAACTTTAATTTATATTAAAAAACTATGATGAAAATATTACAATAAGTTTTATTGTGTACATTCACACCAATAAACAGATCATCAATTTATTAGGCTAAACCACACTTATTCCAAAATCGGTACTTTCTTTAGTATTCATCGCTTTTTTTATGGTCTAAAATTTCATCTGTAAAATGTTTTCTTTGCTTAGATTGAGCAAATTTTTCTTCATTATACCTTTTAGAATCTCCTCTAGGAATTGATAATGAAGTCCATTTGTTATCCCTTAGCATTTTTCCTAAAAAAACAATCTGACCAACATGATATGAATAATGCCCCAACTGTCTATTAATTGCCTCGGTAACAGTATGCCCTTGATTTCTTATATAAATATTTTTTTCAAGATCATCAGTAGTTAGTTTATTTATGGTATCAAATAGGCAAGACCAACCTTCCTCCCATTTTTCTATCAACTCTGATCGACTTTTGATATCATTTTCAAATTCTGCTTCTCTATTTCGAGATTTTTTTTCTCCATCAGTAGTTAAAAAATCTGTCCATCGAGAAAGCATATTCCCCCAAATATGTTTTACAATAGTCGCAACACTGTTACTATCTTCATTATATCTCCAAAAAAGTTTATCATCTTCTAACTGAACAAATGTTTTTTCTCCTAATGTTTTATAATACAAGAACTGCTTTCTAATACTTTCTAAATAACTAGTTGCCATATCCATTATTTATTTTAAATTATTGTTGAACATTATCTATAATCAAGCAACATACCCCCTTGATCATTTATTGATTTAACTTCTTTATTATTTGATTCAGTGCTACCTTCGCTTCTCTCATTACAGGTAATAATGGCCAAATATGCGGCATCCCTTTTCCATATATTACTTCAAAATTTAATTCTTTACTTTTTAGTTTTTGTACTAGAATTTGTTGATCTGGATATGTGATATCATTTTCTGCTAAAAACAAAATCGTCTTCGGAAATTGTTCAAAGCTTCCATTTATGGGAGAAATCATAGGATCATTTAATGCCTCGTTTTCTAAACACATTTTCTTAGCACTTAATACCCCTTTTTGAGATAGCATTGGATCTATTTTATCCACTTCTTCAATTTCTTTATTAGAAATGGTTGCATCCAACACAGGCGAAACAAGAATAATCTGATTTGGTAACGCGATTTTATTTATTACTAACCTTTGCATTAATGCTGTCACTAGCGTTCCTCCAACAGAGTCACCTATTACTCTAATTTGATCATGGCTATATTTTTCTACTGCCGCTCGATATACTGCATCAATGTTTTTGGATATCTCTGTTATTTTATGCTCTGGAGCTTTTGGATAATTACACATCCAAATGGTAAGATTGGTTTGATTACTTATCGCTTTACAAGTATCCCAATGATGTTTTGCCGGCCCCGAAACAAAAGCCCCTCCGTGAATAAACAACAACAACCCTTTATTCGAATCATCTTTTGATTTGATTTGAGTTATAACCGTTTTCTCAATTTCAAATTGAGTTATTTTACCACTGCTAAAAAACCTTCCCTTTGGTTCATGAATATCCTCTCTTCTTAGTTTTAAATAATCTACAGGATCTCTACTAAAGCTTTTTTTTACACCTTTGAGTTTTAGAATGAATAAAATTAGGTAAAAGGTTATACTGTGCTTCATTTTACTAGTATCAGGATTGACTTATATTTATATTACTATAAATATACTTGATTTGCCTAACATTACTTTTTCAACAACATCAGTAAAAGTTAAAATATGTCATAAAAAAATCCCGCTATTAGCGGGATTTTTTATAGTCTTAATGTATCGATTACTTACTCAAATACATTTTTCGTCTTGAATATAGATCATAAAATTGATCATCTTTAAGATCATCTATAAATAGAATACTCTCTCCAGTACTCTTCATTTCTGGTCCTAACTTTTTATTCACATTAGGAAACTTATTAAACGAAAATACTGGCTGTTTGATAGCATATCCCTCTAAATACGGGTTAAAATCAAAATCTGTTACCTTCTTCTCTCCTAGCATTACTTTTGTAGCAAAGTTAACATAAGGTTCTCCATAGGCCTTTGCTATAAAAGGAACTGTTCTAGAAGCCCTTGGGTTTGCTTCGATAATATAAACCATATCATCTTTAATAGCAAACTGAATATTAATAAGTCCTACTGTATTTAATGCTAGTGCAATTTTATGAGTATGGTCTTTAATTTGTTGCATTACAAATTCTCCTAGATTAAATGGAGGTAATGTCGAGTTTGAATCTCCAGAGTGTATTCCACATGGCTCGATATGCTCCATAATTCCTATAATATAAACATTCTCACCATCACATATTGCATCTGCTTCAGCTTCTATAGCTCCATCTAAATAATGATCCAGTAATAGTTTATTATTTGGGATTTTACGTAGTAAATCAACAACATGTTCTTCTAACTCCTTTTTATTGATTACAATTTTCATTCCTTGACCTCCTAATACATAAGATGGTCTTACCAGAATTGGAAAATCAAGTTTATCAGCTACCTTTAATGCTTCATCTGCCGTTTCTGCTGTATCAAACTCTGGATATGGTATATTGTTCTCTTGTAATAATGTAGAAAAATGTCCTCTATCTTCGGCTAAGTCTAAAGATTGGTAGCTTGTACCAATAATCTTAATACCATAGCGATCTAGTTTTTCTGCTAGTTTTAATGCCGTTTGACCACCTAGTTGTACAATAACACCTTCTGGTTTTTCATGTCTAATTATATCGTAGATATGTTCCCAAAATACTGGTTCAAAATATAATTTATCTGCAACATCAAAATCTGTAGATACTGTTTCTGGATTACAATTGATCATAATCGTTTCGTAACCACACTCTGCAGAAGCCAATACACCATGCACACAACAGTAATCAAACTCTATCCCCTGTCCAATTCTATTTGGCCCAGATCCTAAAACAATAATCTTCTTTTTATCAGAAACCTCACTTTCATTAGAAACATAAACCTCTCCTTCTGCCGTTTCGACTTCTGCTTCAAAAGTAGAGTAATAATATGGTGTTTGTGCTTTAAATTCTGCAGCACAAGTATCTACCAGTTTATATACCCTTTTTATTCCTAGTTCTTCTCTCTTTTTATATACTTCACTTTCATAACACTCTAGCATATGAGCGATTTGTCTATCTGCAAAACCTTTTTGTTTAGCTTCAAGAATTAAATCTTTGGTAAGTGATTGTATCGTATAAGTTGAAATTTCTTTTTCAAGCATGTATAATTCTTCATACTGCTTTAAGAACCACATATCGATTTTTGTAATTTCATGAATTCTACTTAATGGTATTCCCATTTGTATGGCATCATAAATTGCAAATACTCTATCCCAACTTGCATAAGTAAGCTTATCAATTACTTGATCATAGTCTTTATAGCCTTTACCATCTGCTCCTAGTCCATTTCTTTTAATCTCTAAAGACTGTGTTGCTTTATGCAATGCCTCTTGGAAAGATCTTCCTATGGCCATTACCTCTCCTACAGATTTCATCTGAAGTCCAAGTGTACGGTCAGAACCTTCAAATTTATCAAAGTTCCATCTAGGTATCTTAACGATAACATAATCTAATGTAGGTTCGAATAATGCAGATGTAGATTTTGTGATCTGGTTATCTAATTCATCAAGATTATAACCAATAGCCAATTTTGCTGCTATTTTTGCAATTGGATACCCTGTAGCCTTTGATGCTAATGCAGAAGAACGAGACACCCTTGGATTAATCTCAATAGCAATAATATCTTCATTTTCATCTGGGCTTACTGCAAATTGCACATTACAACCTCCTGCAAAATCTCCTATACTACGCATCATATGGATAGCCATATCACGCATACGTTGAAAAGTTTTGTCACTTAAAGTCATAGCCGGTGCTACAGTAATAGAATCTCCGGTATGAATCCCCATTGGATCCATATTTTCTATTGTACAGATAATAACGACGTTATCATTATTATCACGTAATAACTCTAATTCATATTCTTTCCAACCGATTAGAGCTTTATCTATCATTACTTCATGAATTGGAGAAACCTCTAATCCACGAGTAAGTAGTTTATCAAAATCTTCTTCTTTATAGACAAAAGATGCTCCTGCTCCTCCAAGCGTATATGACGCTCTAATTACCAAAGGAAAGCCAAACTCTTGAGCTATTTCTTTTCCTTTTAAATAAGAGTTCGCAGTAGCCTGCGGTGCCATAGGAATCCCTATTTTTAACATCAGCTCTCTAAACTGCTCTCTATCTTCTGTTATATTAATTGCATCAATATCAACACCTATGATTTCTACATCAAAATCTTTCCAGATTCCTTTTTCATCGGCTTCGATACACAGATTAAGGGCTGTTTGCCCTCCCATAGTGGGCAATACGGCATCAATCTCAGGGTGCGCCTTTAATATTTCAATTATTGATTTTGTATTAAGCGGTTTAAGATATACATGATCTGCCATAGAAGGGTCAGTCATGATTGTCGCTGGATTCGAATTAATTAAAATTGTTTTGATTCCATCTTCTCGTAAAGAACGCAAGGCTTGTGTTCCTGAATAATCAAATTCGCACGCTTGACCAATCACTATTGGTCCAGACCCAATAAGAAGTATACTCTTTAGTTTTTCGTTTTTAGGCATGTAATAACAGTTACTTTTTTACTAAAATAATAGGTTCTAATTCTATATTAATTTGGCTATACTTAAAAAAAATTATGAATTAGATATAAAAAAAGGCGTTACCGTTAAAGTAACACCTTAAATATTTTTACTACACAATAACATTAGTGTTTGTGTCTTAATTCTGAAGAAACAGATAGCTTCTTTCTTCCTTTAGCTCTTCTACGAGCTAATACCTTTCTTCCATTTACAGAAGCCATACGCTCTCTGAAACCGTGTTTGTTTTTTCTCTTTCTTTTCGATGGTTGAAACGTTCTTTTCATTGCTATCTATCTTTATAAATCTTCTTGAAATATCTAAATTTTAATCTTTTGAGCATCTCTCCTCAAAACTGCGGGCAAATATACAAAGAGTTTTTATTTTGACAAGTGTAAATATCAAATTTTTTTATTTGTTTTTATTACCTTTGCCCGTATTTAAAAATAATCTAAAAATTTTCAATGTACAACAAAAATATAAAATTAGTAATTGCGGCCATTATTATTGGTGTTGCGGTATGGCAAATAATAGAAGGATATATAGGTAATGGTATTATGCTTATCTTATTATCAGCAATTTTTGTTTTTTTATATTTCAAGAACGAACTCATTTTATTAGCATTCTTAAGGTTACGTAAACAGGATTTTGATGGAGCAAAAAAATGGCTTGATAAAATAAAAGACCAAGAAGCAGCTTTGACTGTAAAACAGCAAGGGTATTACAATTACCTTTTGGGTATCATGTTATCGCAAACAAATATTACTCAAGCCGAAAAGCATTTAAAAAAGGCCATTAAACTTGGGCTTTCTATGAATCAAGATCTTGCTGTTGCCAAACTTAACCTTGCTGGTATTGCTATGACCAAACGACGTAAAAGAGAGGCTCAAATATTACTAACAGAGGCTAAGAAATTGGATAAACACAATATGCTGAAAGATCAAATCACAATGATGAAGCAGCAAATGAAGAAAATTTAGGCATACTAATTGCTTATAAAAACACGTTTACTATATATTCAAATACAATATATCTGTAAACTAACGTCAAAAATTATGATTTATCTAAGTATATTTTCGTAATTTTTATGGGGAATGACGTAAAGTTTTATACCTAAAAAATGCTTTTTTGATGACATTACACTACATTAGCTGTCGTAATTTATTTATAATGAAGAAATTATTAGTATTAATAACACTTTTTTTATGTGTTGGTAATTCTTATTCGCAATTAGATAGAAAAATACCTTTCTCAGTAGCTATTTCTGCTCATATTGTAAAATATAACCAAAAAATAGATGCTGCCTACCAAGATCAAGATATAGAACGTGCTGAGTTTTTATTTGATTCTTTGGTCACTAACCATCTTAACGGAACCTATATGGATAACTTTAGTGTTTACCCATTAAAAGGTGAAGCAATATCATTGGAAGAAGATTATGAAAAGCCTCTTTTCTTAATTACGTTTGCGTCATGGTGTGTACCTGGTATTGGCGAAATCCCAGCATTAAATGATCTTGCTGATAGATTTCATGACCAAATTGATTTTGTGGTTCTTTTCTGGGACAACAAAGAAAAACTTAAAGAAAAAGCCAAAGAATATTCTCAAAATGTACAGTTAGTTCATATTGACGAAAAGACAAACCAAGATTCATACATCATCAATAAGTTAAAACATGCACTGGGTTTTCCTATGATGTATTTTATGGATAGTGATAAAAAAATACTAGACATAAGAAAAACAGCTGCTCATCATTCTAGCGAAACTCTTAACAATTCATATTCTATACACTTTAATTCTTTATCAAAAGGCGTTTCTCTTTTGGTAACAGATTTAGACCTTAAATCAATCAAAGCAGATGCAGAAGAAGAGAAAAAAGAAAAAGATAAAAGAACTGATGAAGAAAGAAATATTGATGAAGAATATGAGCGCTATAAAAGAGAACAAGATTCTTTAAAAAACAACAGAAGACAATAACGGATTAGGTGTTCTTAAAAAGAAAAAATTATAAAAATGATTTTACTTTCCTAAAATCATTTTTATAGCAACAATTAAAAGAACACCTCCAAAAATCTTTTTTAATAGTGCTTGATTAATCGAAATAGCCAATTTACTTCCTAAGTAACCTCCAATAATAAATGTTATAGCAATTATAATTGCATATTTCCAATTTACAAACCCTTCTTGATAATAATTATAAGCAGCCAATAAGGTAACAGGAACAGCTAATACTGCCAAACTTGTACCTTGCGCTTCATGTTGAGAAAAATTTATCCACAAAATAAGCAAAGGAATCATCACTACACTGCCTCCTATCCCCAATGTACCACTAAAGAAACCCGCAATTAAACCAATAAGAACTAAAGAAATAAGTATAGAAATATTCATGCTTTACAATAGATTATAAAACAGGTAAATCAGAATTTCAATACAGATAGATCGCTTATCATATCTCTAAAATCTAAAATAGCCCTGCGATTAGTATATCGCAAAGCTATTATTACTTTTACAAAAGACAAAAGAAAGCAAGACAATTATATTTCTTCTCAAAACAAACTAACCTCACTACAAAAACATACTTCTTATTGCCCTACTCCAGTCTTATAATACCCTTCTCTAGGAATTTTAATTAGATACTCTTTTCGTGTAACATTATTCAAATGAGCCTCTCTTAGCCAAGGGTTATGAAGTTTAAGAATTTTATAATTTATATTGTATTGTTTAGCAAAAGCATTAAAATCTGTTATTGGTTCATCCACCAAAACGTTAAAAGTCGGTATATGCGTATACAAATCTTCCTCACTAAAATTAAAACCATATCGCTTAGGATTGCTTAAAATTTCTTTTACAGCAACAATTCTAAAAACATATCGACCAGTTTCTTCTCCTAATAAAAGATCATAATATGTAGCAACATCTTGCTTTTTAAGTCTTCTACTAATACCTGCTCTCCCAGCATTATAAGCCGCTGCAGCCAAAGTCCATGATCCTAAAAGTTTTTTAGCACTCTTTAGGTATTTACAAGCAACCATAGTAGATTTTTCAATATGATATCTTTCATCAATATTTTGATTCACCTCTAGACCGTACTCTTTTCCTGTACCTTTTAATATTTGCCAAAAACCAGTTGCTCTTGCAGGCGATACTGCTTGTGTAAGACTACTCTCAATAACTGCCAAATATTTAAAATCATCAGGAACCCCTTGTTCTTTCAATATTGGTTCAATAATTGGGAAGTACTTGTTTGCTCTTTTAAACAACAATAATCCGTTTGATTGCCAGTATGTGTTAACCAACAATTCTCTATCCATTCGCTCTCTAATGTCAGGATTTTCTATAGGTACCAACTCGCCAGAAAAATTAAGATTATCAGGCATTGGTATCGCATAAACATTATAATCATTAATTAATTTTTCTTCAAGCTTTTCTTGCGCTAAAGGCTTTTGTGGATCACTTTGCGTTGCATTTACCAATATTCCAAAAGTAAACAGCACGCCTAAAAAAACTAAGACTTTTTTTATCATTTTCATTTCTTAAGTAGGTTTTGATTTTATTGGGGAATAAAATTTATCTCACAATATAACGTAAAAAGTTATATCAATGCAAGTTATCTTCAATTATTTCGGGTAAATTTTCATTAAACCACCTTGCTCTGTTTATTATCATAACATGAGTTCCCCCATTAACCACAATGCTATTTTTGATATTACGTATAGGAAAAACAATATCTTTATTGCCATGAATATGAACAAGTTTTGCTGGTATTTCTTGCTGTTCCCAACACAAAAGTTTTTCTATAGCCCAATCCAAATACACCTTATCTTTTACAGATAAGTATTTTTGATACAATGCGGCCCTTTTTTTAGCAAAATCACCAACCGCCAGTTTTTCCCAATTTCCAATTTTTGACACTATTCGGGTTGGTAATAATTTATACATTTTTGTCTTTTGCATAAATTTCATTCTCCTTGGCAATTCCCCTCTATGCTTCACACTTGATACAATAACAACCATTTTAGGGTTTATTATTTTACTCATCTCTTGCACCATTACACCACCAAATGAAACCCCAATTAAAATACAATCTTTATGCTCTATTTCTTGACACATCCTTTGTGCATATGCTTTCAAAGTTTCTTTCTTCTGAGGGATTTTCCAAGGTAAGGTTTTGCATACATATTTATCCTCAGGTAACTTTACGTATTCAAAAATCGAAACATCTGCAGCCAATCCTGGAACAAAATAAATATAGTTAACTTCCTGCTTCATAGGTATTTTAACAAGGATAATTACTTTTAAAGCCCTAATTTTCTTATCTTTGCACATCAAAATTATAGTATTCTCTTTACAGAAAAAAGTAAACAGCGTATTTATTTCTATAATTAGAGAGAATTCTAACGCTAAATAAATCTAGTTTCCAAAGCGTAAATGATCGAAATTTAATTGGAATATTCGATCAATTTTAAGCTTGTTTTTTTTTTAAAACTAAACACAAGCTTATCGTTATGTATTAGATTTAATAAGGTTTTTAATCCTTATCAAATATTTTTATTAAATACCTCTTAATATTAAAAATATGGAGAACATAAGTGCAATTGAATTAGAAATCAATGATAACGAATTTCTAAGACAGTTCGAAACCACGATTAATGGTGAAAAAGCAAAAATCGAGTATGCATTACAAGAAAGAAAGATTTTTCTCACCAAACTTATAATGAATGAAGAACACCTTGAAAAAGGTTATGAAGAAGATTTTATTATTGCAGTATTTAACATTATAGAAGAACGAAATATTAGGCTCGTTCCTACTAGTCCAATTATTGCTAAGTTTATGAGAAAAAACAAAAGGAAATACAAAAATTTACTTCCAGTAGGAATAAACATATAGCAATCAACTGATTTGATACAACTAAAAAATCTGCCTCGTGCAGGTTTTTTAGTATTACATAAAATCAAACCTTACCATACCATCATCATCTATAGATGTAAGCTTTACTTGATGTATTGTATTAACATATGAAGGATTCCATGGAGCTTTAACTTTAACATAGTTTTCAGTAAATCCATGAATATACCCCTCTTTATTTTCTGACTCAAATAACACCGTTCTTTCCGAACCTATTTGACTTTCATAAAACGCTCTTCTTTTCTTTACCGACAAACCTCTTAACATTTTACTCCTTTTCTTTCGCGCACTTTGCGAAACCACACCATCTAATTCTGCAGCAACGGTATTATCCCTTTCTGAATATGTAAATACGTGTAAATAAGAAATATCAAGCTCTGATAAAAAATTATAGGTATCTAAGAAATGATCATCTGTTTCTCCCGGAAAACCAACAATAACATCAACCCCTATACAAGCATCTGGCATAACCGTTTTTATTCTTTTCACCCTATCTACATATAGATCACTTAAATATCGACGCCTCATCAATTTTAAAATCTCATCATTCCCTGATTGTAAAGGAATATGAAAATGAGGAACGAAAGTTCTAGACTTTGAAACAAAATCAATAGTCTCATTTTTAAGTAAATTAGGCTCGATTGAAGAAATTCTTAACCTTTCAATACCATCTACATCGTCAAGCGCTCGGACCAATTCAAAAAAAGTATGTTCATGTTTTTTATTACCAAACTCTCCTTTACCATAATCCCCTATATTAACTCCTGTAAGAACTATTTCTTTGATTCCTTTCTCTGAAATTTCTTTTGCATTTTTTAATACATTTTGCAATGTATCACTTCTTGAAATCCCACGCGCAAGCGGTATTGTACAATATGTACACTTATAATCACAGCCATCTTGCACTTTTAAAAAAGCTCTAGTACGATCACTAATAGAATAACTACCTACATAAAAATCTGCTTCTTCTATTTCGCATGAATGCACTTCGCCAAATTCATTTTTAGAGAGATCATTGATATAATCGGTAATCTTAAATTTCTCTGTAGCACCCAATACAAGATCCACACCATCAACAGCAACTAATTCTTCGGGTTTTAATTGAGCATAACACCCTACCGCAGCAACAAAAGCATCTGGATTTGCTTTTTGAGCTTGGCGCACAATTGTCTTAAATCTTTTATCGGCATTCTCTGTTACCGAACAGGTATTCACAACATATATATCTGCTTTTTCAGAAAAATCTACGCGATCAAAGCCTTCATCTGTAAAATTTCTAGCTATAGTAGACGTCTCTGAAAAATTCAGTTTACATCCCAATGTATAAAAAGCTACTTTTTTTTTCATAAAATTCCAGTGTCATTTCTGCAAAGACAGAAAACTCTTTATATTTACCCATATCCAAAACTCAAAAATATTGAGTCGCTTTAGAATAAATTTTTAGGGTGCAAATATACCAACAATAATTCGTTTACTAAAATTGAAGTCTACTCATTATTCAAACATAATACACTATTTAACAATAGTTTACATTTTACTAACTATTGTAGGCTGTAACAATATTAACACAAAGAACAAAGATCACTTAGTATTTAGATACAACGAATACTCTAATATCAAATCATTAGATCCCGCTTTTGCACGAAACCCTTCAATTATTTGGCCTACTAATCAAATCTTTAATAGTCTCGTACAATTTGATGATTCTTTGCATGTACAACCCGACATTGCCAAACATTGGCAAATAACCGAAGATGGACTCACCTATACATTCACACTAAGAGACGATGTTTTTTTTCATAAACATAAGTTATTCAAATCAAAAAGCAACACGCGAGCGGTTGTTGCTTCGGATTTCACTTACAGTTTTGACCGATTATTAGATCCAAAAATTGCTTCTCCAGGTAACTGGGTATTAAAAAATGTCAACTCTTACAAAGCTATCAATGATACCATTTTTGAAATTAAGTTAAAAAAACCGTTCCCTGCTTTTTTAGGACTTATGAGCATGCGTTATTGCTCTGTAGTTCCAAAAGAAATCGTACAACATTATGGCAATAAATTTAGATCAAACCCTATTGGAACTGGTCCTTTTAAATTCAAACTATGGGAAGAAAATGTAAAATTAGTACTTAGAAAAAACGAACTCTACTTCGAAAAAGACAAAAACGGAAAACAACTACCATATCTAGAAGCAATTGCCATCACTTTTTTACCAGAAAAGCAAAGTGAATTTTTACAATTTGCCAAAGGAAACATAGATTTACTAAACAGTTTAGACGCATCATACAAAGATGAACTCCTAACTCCAACAGGCAAACTAAGAGCTCGTTACCAAGATCAAATTCAGCTATTAAAAGGCCCATACTTAAATTCTGAATACCTTGGATTCTACCTTGATAAAAAACAAAATAATGCTGTACAGTCCAAACTTATTAGAAAAGCTGTTAATTATGGTTTTGATAGAAAAAAAATGATCACCTATCTAAAAAATGGAATTGGCACTCCTGCCATCAATGGTTTTATCCCGATGGGATTACCAGGCTTTGCCAACATATCTGGCTATGAATACAACCCTTTAAAATCACAAAAACTAATACAGGAATACATCGAAACAAGCGGGGACCTTACTCCATCAATAACTTTAACAACTGACAGCAACTACTTAAGTATCTGTGAGTTTATACAAAGAGAATTAGAAAAGTCAGGGTTAAAAGTCGATATAGACGTACTTCCACCTTCTACAATCAGAGAACAAAAGTGGAGTGGTAAATTAAATGTTTTTAGAGCAAGTTGGATTGCCGATTACCCAGATGCAGAAAACTTTCTATCCCCTTATTACAGCAAAAACTTTACTCCTAATGGCCCTAACTATACTCATTTTAAGAACGAAAAGTTTGATCAACTTTATGAGGAAAGTTTTTCTATTACCGATATAGAAGTTCGTCAACAACATTATATAAAAATGGATTCTATATTAATGGCAAACGCACCGATAGTTCCTCTATACTATGATCAAGTCACTCGATTTATTCAAAAAAATGTAAAAGGAATGACAACTAATCCTCAAAATTTCTTGATTTTAAAACGTGTATGGAAAGAAAAGGTAAAATAAAACAAACCTTACTTAACTATCATAACCTTTACGCCACTGCTTCGTTTCTTCAAAAATGTGGTTTAAAATCTTTTCATCTTCTTTGGTAAAATCAACTTCTCTACGAGCCATTACAATTTTAGCCACTTCAAATGCTTTCTTAGTCAAATAAGTAGTAAAACCGGTACTCCCTCCCCAACTATAACTTGGTATAAAATTACGTGGGAATCCAGTTCCAAAAATATTAGCATTCACACCAATCACTGTTCCTGTATTAAACATAGCATTGATACCGCATTTAGAATGATCCCCCATCATTAAACCGCAAAATTGCAGTCCTGTTTTGGCAAAACCATCAGTTTCATAACTCCACAAACGTACCTCTGCATAGTTATTCTTTAGATTAGAAACATTGGTATCAGCTCCAATATTACACCACTCTCCCAAAACACTATTCCCCAAATAACCTTCATGACCTTTATTAGAATAGCCAAATAAAACAGAATTATTCACTTCTCCTCCTATTTTGGAATACGGCCCAACAGTGGTTGCTCCATAAATTTTAGAGCCCATTTTTACTACAGAATATTCCCCTAAAGCAAAAGGTCCTCGTATTAAACTCCCTTCCATGATCTGTGAATTCTCACCTATATATATAGGTCCTTTACTTGCATTAAGCGTAGCAAACTCGACAATTGCTCCTTCTTCAATAAAAATATTCTCGGGTGCTATTACATTATTCGTAGTCGAAATAGGTTGGCTTTCTCTATCTTCAGTCAAGACTTTAAAATCTTCTTTAATAGCCTGTTCATTTTTTGAAAATATATCCCAAGTATGTTTTATTGTAAACACATCATTAGTATACTCAATAGATTCAAAAGTATTAAAATCAACCTCCTGCCCCTCTTCTATAAAAAAGGCAATTGGCTCATCTCCTTTCAAAATTACTTGCTGAGGTTTAAGTTTTTTAATAGATGCAACCAACTCAAATGATGGCAAGTAAGATGCATTAATCATTATATTTTTATCCAACTCTACCATTGGGAATTTATCACTTAAATAATCTTCTGTAACAGTAGATGTTACATATCCCAAATGTTTTTCCCATTTTTCTCGAATGGTAAGTATACCGACCCGAATATCTGCAACAGGTCTTGTAAAAGTAAATGGTAACAATGAATCTCTCGAGGTACCGTCAAAAAGAATATAATTCATTCTATAAGTATCTATTGATTTAGTTTGATGCCAAAAGACAATTTATTCTATAACCGCAAAGTAAACATAATAAAAAAAGCCCTTCAAAAAGAAAGGCTTTAAATAATTCTTAAGGCTAAATTATTTTTTGAATTTAGCATATTTATTTTTGAACTTGTCAATACGTCCTGCAGTATCGATAAGTTTAGATTTACCAGTATAAAATGGGTGAGAAGATCTAGAAATTTCTAATTTCACCAATGGGTACTCTACACCATCAACTTCAAGTGTTTCTTTAGTATTTGCTGTTGACTTAGTTATAAAAACGTCATCATTAGACATATCTTTAAAAGCTACTAATCTATAATTTTCTGGGTGAATATCTTTTCTCATTATATTATTCTTATCTATTTTCGAGGTGCAAATTTAATCATTCTCTTTTAATCTACAACAACAAAACATTATTTTTATTGATTTTCTTTTAAAATTCTTTTTTTGCCTCGTAAATGTAACATTTTAGTACATTTGTGTACTTATGATTGGTAAACTACCAAATTAAATATTTTATGGAAACTGAAAAAGCATCTTCAAAAAAAACTATTATTAACTACGGTGTGTTATTAGGTATAGCTACTGTACTTATGGGGGTCTTAATGTATCTTACCAATTCTTTATATGAGGTTAATTGGTTCTTTGTTGCTATTGGATTTGTTTTACCTATTGCAATATTAGTTTTGGGGATTAAGGCATATAAAAAGAATAACAACGGTTTTTTAAAACTATCAGATGCTATCAAGATTGGAATTGGAATTGCTTTAATATCTGGGCTTATTGGTGTTGTATGGGAACAAGTTTTAACTACTGTCCTAGAACCAGACTTTATTTCAACTACTATCGAAAAACAGAAAGAAATATACGACAACTCTGGAGTTTCTGAAGCACAAATTGAAGCAGGTATTCAAATGACCAAAAAACTAAGCCAACCAGCTTTTGCTATTCCTTTATCATTAATAAAATCTATTTTTGTAGGTTTTATAATATCCTTAATTGCTGGATTAGTTATGAAAAAAGAACAAGAGTTATATTAATAACGTATGGATATATCTGTAGTCATACCATTGCTTAATGAGCAAGAATCTCTTAACGAGTTATATGATTGGATTGCAACCGTTATGCAATCCAATTCTTTTTCTTATGAAATCATCTTTATAGATGATGGTAGTACAGATAACTCTTGGAAAACAATTTTAAATTTATCAAAAAAAGACTCCTCTGTAAAAGGAATTCGTTTTCTTAAAAACTTTGGAAAATCTCAAGCCTTACATGCTGGTTTTAATGTTGCTCAAGCAGAAGTAGTAATTACCATGGATGCTGATTTACAAGACAACCCTGAAGAGATCCCTGAACTGTATGACATGATCACAAAAGAAGGGTTTGATTTGGTATCTGGATGGAAAAAGAAACGATATGATTCTGTACTAGCTAAAAATTTACCTTCAAAATTGTTTAATGCCGCCGCAAGAAGTACTTCGGGGGTTAAACTTAATGATTTTAATTGTGGACTAAAGGCCTACAAGAATATTGTGGTTAAAAACATTGATGTTCATGGAGAAATGCATCGTTATATCCCTGTTCTTGCCAAAAATGCGGGGTTTGGTAAAATTGGAGAAAAAGTAGTTCTTCATCAAGCCAGAAAATATGGTAAGACCAAATTTGGTATGAGTCGATTTGTAAATGGTTTTTTAGATTTGGTTACCATTTGGTTCGTATCTAGGTTTGGAAAAAGACCAATGCATTTTTTTGGCCTTATTGGTACTTTGCTTTTCATCATCGGATTTTGTTTTTCTCTCTACCTTGGTATAGATAAACTCTTTATAGAAACCAAAGGACGCTTAATTGCCCAACGTCCCGAATTTTACCTCGCCCTAACTTCGATGATTTTAGGTACTCAATTTTTTCTAGCAGGGTTTCTAGGTGAAATTATACTCACCAGTAAACGAAACAAAGAAAGGTACAATATTGCCGAAATGGTACACCTATAAAACAGTCTTTGTTATATATTGTTTTAAACAAAAGCGGATTTAATCACAGATCCACACACAATATAATAACAACCCTAATAAACAATACTTAAAATATAGTATTTTTGCACCTAAAAAAGAACAAGCATGCAAATCACTAATTCAGAAATAAACTCAAGAATTGAAGAATGGTCTAGCTCTATTTTTGATTCGGTTACTCAAAGGGAAGTTAAACACTTACAAAACAATAACCCTGAAGAATTAAAAGAAAGTTTTTATAAGGATCTTGAGTTTGGTACTGGAGGGATGCGTGGTATAATGGGTGTAGGAACAAATAGAATCAATAAATATACTCTTGGAAAAAGTACACAAGGACTAAGCAACTATCTTGTTAAACAATTTCCGGATGAGCAACCTAAAGCTGTAATTGCATACGATTGTAGAAATAATAGTGATACGCTCGCACAAATTGTTGCAGATGTATTTACCGCTAATGGTGTTAAGGTTTTTTTATTTTCTGATTTAAGACCTACTCCAGAACTTTCTTTTGCTGTAAAAGAATTAGGTTGTCATTGCGGTATTGTTCTCACGGCCAGTCATAATCCGCCAGAATATAATGGATACAAAGTATATTGGCAAGACGGAGGGCAATTAGTACCACCTCAAGACAAAGAGATCATTAGTGAAATCAACACTATTAATTATAGTGACATTAAGTTTGAAGCTAATTTAAGTTTATTGCAAAAGATTGATGGCGAAATCGATTCATTATTTATAGAAAAAAGTGTTAAGAACGGAAGCTTTGTGGCTTCTCAAGAAGCTAAAGATAACACTACCATCGTTTTTACTTCTTTACACGGTACTTCTATAACAGCTGTTCCCGAAACATTAGAAAAAGCTGGGTTTAAAAATGTGCATATTGTACCAGAGCAAGCAAAACCAAATGGAAATTTCCCTACGGTTAAATCTCCAAACCCAGAAGAACCAGAAGCCTTGGCTATGGCAATAAAGCTTGCCAACGAAGTTGATGCCGATATTGTAATAGGAACAGACCCTGATTGTGATAGATTAGGTATTGCGATTCGTAATTCGCAAGGTAAATTACAATTATTAAATGGTAATCAAACCATGATTGTAATGACTTGGTTTCTATTAGAAAACTACAAAACACAAAAAGGATTTAAAGGCAATGAATTTATTGCTTCAACCATAGTATCAACTCCTATGATGAAAGATCTGGCGCAATCTTTTGGAGTAGAATATAAGGAAGTATTAACTGGTTTTAAGTGGATTGCCAAACTAATTAATGACTTTCCAGAACAAAATTTTATTGGCGGTGGAGAAGAAAGTTTTGGTTTTATGGTTGGCGATTTTGTTAGAGATAAAGATGCTGTTACCTCTACCCTATTAGCTTGTGAAATTGTAGCTTATACCAAAGCACACGGAAGCTCTTTTTATAATAAACTTCTAGAATTATACACTACTCATGGATTTTATAAAGAGTATCTGGTATCATTAGTAAAAAAAGGAATAGATGGTGCTGAAGAAATTAAACAAACTATGATGGATTTAAGAAATGACCCACCAAAGTTTTTTAATAATGAGAAGGTAGTACTTATTGAAGATTATCAAAGTAGTATTGCCAAAAACACACAAGATCAAACAGAACATACCATTGATATACCTAAATCCAATGTTTTAGTTTTTTATACAGAATCTGGAAGCAAAATAGCAGCAAGGCCAAGTGGTACCGAACCAAAAATAAAATTTTATATCAGTGTACAAGACACATTAGATAGTATTTCTGAGTTTGAAAATGTACAACAACAACTCGATGAGAAAATTGAAGTCATCAAAAAAGATTTAAAATTAACATAAACTTATTATTAGTGATTGTAAATTACTAAGCCCATATTTAATGAATTATATTAAACAAATTCTACGATTCGCATTACCTTATAAAAGCTATGGTGTTTTAAATATTATATGTAATATTTTTTATGCATTATTTAGTATGCTTTCATTTATTGCATTAATCCCCGTGCTTCAAGTACTATTTAGCACAGAAGATAACACAATATATTATGAGCCTATTTGGACCGGTATTGTCGATCTGAAACAATACTTAACAGATTCTCTGAATTGCTATATAGTAGATACTGTTGCCGCCGAGGGAAAAATGCATGTTTTAACTTATATGATTATTGGTATTATTTCAATTTTCATGCTTAAAAATCTTTTTAATTATCTTGCCATGTTTTTCATCACGTTTCTTCGTAACGGTGTTTTAAAAGACATAAGGAATGAATTATATGAAAAAACCGTTAGCTTACCACTATCATTTTTCTCAGAAAAAAGAAAAGGTGACACTATGGCAAGAATCTCTGCAGATGTTTTAGAAATACAACATTCGTTTTTATCAATATTAGAATTGATTGTAAGAGAACCCTTAACCATACTCTTTACATTAGGAGCAATGCTTTTTCTAAGTTTCAAGCTTACCATCTTTGTGTTTTTATTCATACCTATTTCGGGTTTTTTAATTTCGTTAATTGGTAAAACACTTAAAAAGCATTCAGATAAAGTTCAAAAAGAACAGGGCTTTTTCCTTTCAATAGTCGAAGAAACTTTGGGTGGTCTTAAAGTTATTAAAGGCTTTAACGCAGAACCAATTTTTAACTCTAAATTTAAAAAATCAACAGATCGTTTTTTTAACTATTCTAATACTCTACTTAATAGACAAAATTTGGCATCACCTACCAGTGAGTTTTTAGGAATATGCGTAATTTCTGTTTTATTATGGTATGGAGGTAGATTAGTTTTTATAGATGGTTCTTTACAGGCAGAAATGTTTTTGGCTTATATTGGTCTTGCATATAATATTTTAACTCCAGCTAAAGCCATATCTAAAGCAAATTATGGTGTTAAAAAAGGTAATGCTGCTGCAGAACGTGTTTTAGAAATTCTTAATTCTCGTTCTCCTCTACAAGATAAACCAGATGCTCAAGAGAAAAATGAGTTTACTTCTGAAATTTCTATAGAAAATATGTCCTTCAAGTATGAGGATGAATATGTTGTAAAAGAGTTATCATTAAAAGTACCCAAAGGCAGTTCTGTCGCATTAGTTGGTCAATCTGGTAGTGGTAAATCCACAATAGCAAATTTGGTTACGCGATTTTATGATATTGATAAAGGAGCTATCAAAATAGATGGAATAGATATTAGGGATCTTAAAAAACACGCTCTTAGAGGTTTATTAGGACTAGTGACTCAAGATTCTATATTATTTAATGACTCTATCAAAAACAACTTGCTCATTGGAGCTCCAAATGCATCTGATGAAGAAATAATTGAAGCTTTAAAAGTAGCGAATGCCTGGGAATTTGTTAAGGATCTATCTAATGGAATTGAAACGAATATTGGTGATAGTGGGAATAAGCTTAGTGGAGGGCAAAAACAACGTTTATCGATTGCAAGAGCGGTACTAAAAAATCCTCCTATCATGATTTTAGATGAGGCAACTTCTGCTCTAGATACAGAAAGTGAACGATTAGTTCAATCAGCACTCGAAAATATGATGAAGAATAGAACCAGTATTGTTATTGCTCATAGACTCTCTACTATACAAAATTCAGATTTAATCGTTGTAATGCATAAAGGTGAAATTGCCGAACAAGGTACTCATGATGAGCTTATTAATGCAGATGGAATCTATAAAAAACTAGTGACCATGCAATCTTTAATATAAGCACAAATATTTGATTAAAAGATATTTAAATGAAAAAAGAGTGCAATTGCACTCTTTTTTTCTTCACACAAATCATCTTAATTTAGGGGCTTATTCTAAAATTAAAACTCACTTTTTATTAACTTCTTTTATCTTGGGGGGGATAAAAGATGAACTTTTATTTTTACAGTGTAAATATATAGATAATATTTAATATCAGCAAACAAAAACCGTATTTTATCTATATTTTTTACCATTTAACCATTTAAAAACAAACAAAAACGTAAAAATTGTAGTATTTTTCTTACTAAATCATTTTACTTATTATTTCCTTCATCATCTTTGCCGCCAAAAACGAAGTCATATTATTACAATCTCTTTTGGGGTTATATTCTACAATGTCTGCACCTATAATTTCTACATCTATACTTTGAATTAGCCCAATTACTTCTCTAGCAGTTAATCCTCCAGGTTCGTGATGTGAAACACCTGGAGCAAATGCCGGGTCAAAACTATCCATATCCAAAGAAATATATAATGGGTTTTTAAAATCTCGTATCTTAGACATATCCAAATCCTTCATTTGATGAACTTCTACATTGAATCTTTCTGCTTGTTCTAATTGATGTGTATTTAAAGTTCTAATACCAACTTGTATGAGTTTGTTTGTCAATTTACCTTCCATTATTCTTGCAAAGGGGCAAGCATGAGAATACCTATTGTCTTCATAACTATCATATAAATCTGAGTGTGCGTCTATATGAAGAATATCAAATTGAGTATGTTTTTTATGAAATGCTTTAATTATGGGAAAAGTAATAGAATGATCACCTCCTAAACTAAAAATTTTGTTACCAAGATTCAGATGCTTATCTGTAATTTCTTCAATATTTAGGTATTCATTTATCGCAAAGTCTCCCATATCTTTGACAACCTCATCGTCTATTTTCTTTCCATTTTCTGCAAAGAGATTCATAGAACCACAATTTAAAGCTTCTCTTATTAACGCCGGCGCCAATGCTGGTCCTTTTTGATAAGACGAATTTTCATCGAACTTTATACCTTGAATGATTATTTTATTCATAAATTATTACTGTTACACCTCGTTACAATATATAATTGAGGAATACATCATTCCTTGCAAGAAACGGAACAAAACAGAATACAATTATATCGAGGTAAATTATTTATTAATCACTTTTAATAACACACATTGTTTATTGTATTATAATTGACTAATAAGGTAATAATAAATATGCAAGAAGATTATTCTTTTATCATAACAAAGTATAGAAAATAAAAAAGAGTGCTCTCGCACTCTTTCTCTTCACACAAATCATCTTAATTTAGGGCTTATTCTAAAATTAAAACTCACTTTTTTATAAAAACTTTCATTTTGGGGGAAATGAAAACTCAAATCATTAACACACTGTAAAGATACAATTAATTTTGTATTCTCCAAATAAAAATTGAATTTAATCCTAATTATTGTACATTTTAACAGATTTAAATGATTCCTAAATACATAATGTAGGTTTTAACTTACAATTTATATATTATAGAAAATAAAAAAGAGTGCTCTCGCACTCTTTCTCTTCACACAAATCATCTTAATTTAAGGGCTTACTCTAAAATTAAAACTCTCTTCTTTATAAAAACTTTCATCTTGGGGGAAATGAAAGATTTAAATCAATTTTACTTTGTAAAGATAGTAATAATTTTTGAACACACAAGGAAAAAATGTTTTTTATCTACTTAAACTGCATTTAAACTTTTATATCTATTTGCAAAATCATGTTTTTGTAGTCTTTTTCCTTCTTTTTGTTGTGTTCAATTAAAAATTGTATAAAATAAAAAAGAGTGCTCTCGCACTCTTTCTCTTCACACAAATCATCTTAATTTAAGGGCTTACTCTAAAATTAAAACTCACTTTTTATAAAAACTTTCACTTTGGGGGAAATGAAAACTTAAAATCATTAACACACTGTAAAGATACGACTAATTCTGTATTTTCCAAATAAAAATTACTTTTTATCGAAATAAAACGCAAATAAACTTAATACCCAACATTTATTCCTACATTTTCCTACATATTTGTTAGAAAATATAATTTATTAAATCTATTAAACCTTTTTTATGTACATTAGTCTTATATGTAAAATATAGTCGTTCTATCACAAACTGTTAAACTAATTTAACTATTGAATACACAAGAAGAACAAGATTTACTTAAAGCTTTACAATCTGATAATGAAATTAATACAGCTTTTTCAAAACTGGTTAAATTGTATCAGGAAAGACTTTATTGGCATATAAGAAACATGGTGAAAAACCATGATGATACTGATGATATACTTCAGAATGTATTTGTCAAAGTATATAAAAACATCTCTAAATTTAAAGGTGAAAGCAAACTATATTCTTGGTTGTATCGAATTGCGACAAATGAATCCATTACATTTTTAAACCAAAAAGCAAAGAAACAAAAGATCAATAATGAAGAGTTATCTCAATATCTTATTCAAAACCTAGAAGCTGATGTATATTTTGAAGGAGATGAGATACAATTAAAATTACAAAAAGCAATTGCAACTTTACCACAAAAACAACAACAGGTATTTAATATGAAGTATTTTCAAGAATTAAAATATAGAGAAATATCTGAAATACTAGAAACCAGTGAAGGTGCATTAAAAGCTTCGTATCATTTGGCTTCAAAAAAAATTGAAGAATATTTAAAAACAAATTAAACCATTCTATAATTTCAATGTCCAAGTAGTAGTGAAAAATGAAGATTTAAATAAACAAAAGAGCGGTTTTAAAGTTCCGAGTGATTATTTTGAAAATTTTGAGAAAAAATTGTTCAATGATGTCACTCAAGACGATACTCAAAACAATATTTTAGGCTCTAAAACAAATACCGGTTTTAAAATCCCAGAGGATTACTTTAAAACCTTAGAGACTTCTATATCTCAAAAAGTTGAAAATAATCAATCAAAAGGGAAACTAGTTTCTTTGGTATCCAGAAAAAGAGTTCTTTTTATCTCTGGCATTGCGGCTATGATTGCAATCATATTTTCAATTTCTATTCATCAAAAATCTAAAATTGATTTTAATGATATTCTAATTTCTGATATTGATTTGTTTCTTGAAGATGAAGATATTGATTTAAGTAGTTCGGAAATTGCATTGTTATTTGAAGATGACGATAGTTATACTGATGCCTTTGAACAAGAATTAATAGATGATGAAACCATATATGATTATTTATCTGAAGAAGATTTAACAGATGATGTTATATTTGTAAAACAAAATAATAAATGAAACAGTTAGGAATACTTACTTGCTTTATATTATTCTCTATAGGACTTTTTGCTCAGCATGGTCCCAGAGAAAGAATTAGAGCTTTTAAAATAGCATACATTACAGAAAAACTTGATCTATCGAGTAAAGAAGCTCAAGAATTCTGGCCAATATATAATAGCTTAGATCGAAAGCTAGAAGAGTTTAAAAGAAAAGAAAGAAAGTTAATTCGAGCCATTAAAGAGGTTATGGATAATCCAAACGGGTTAAGTGACCAACAGGCTGGAAATTTTATTGAAGATCATATCAAAATAAAAGAAGATAAGGCACAAGCACAAAAAGAATTAGTTCTTAAACTAAAAAGCGTGCTTCCTAACAAAAAAATTCTAAAATTGATTAAAGCAGAAGCCGATTTTAAAAAACGCATGCTTGATAGAATGAGAGAAAGGCGAAAACGCCATTAATAAGAAATATTTCGTAACAAAAATATATAATATGCCTTTGCTATTTATTTAAAAGTAACTCTAGCTATCCTTTTATTACCGGCCGCAATAGCAATGCTATCATTGATAAACCTTAGGGTATAAAACTTTTCTTTGCTAATTTCTTTCCAGGTTACTCCAAAATCATTAGATATGGCTATTCCTGTAAACCCTGCAGCTATAATCTGTCTACCTTTACTTCCTGGAATATATTGTACACAGCCTTTGTATCCAGGTTCTTTCATATCTGCAATTAATTGCCAAGTTTTACCTCCGTCACTTGTCATTGCTTTATTTGATCTATTCTCCTTTGGACTAAGGTAATCTCCACCAAAAATAATTCCATCATTTTCAGTATTGAAGTCCACAGAATATATACCTGTAGTCTCTTTACCTTCGACTATAGGCGTAGTAAAAACCTGCCATGTTATTCCTTTATCAGGAGAATAAAAGACTCTTGTTTTTGCTCCACCAGATACTACCCATGTTCTATCTCCTACTATGGCAATATTTCCATTACTTGCTGCAAATGCAGCTTCTCCATCAAAAGTCTTAGGTAAATCATCACAAGATACTTTGCTCCATGTATCCCCTTCATCTCTTGTTATTAATATAGACAAGCAACCATCAGTAGGGTCACCCATTGCAATACCTTCTTTAGTATTCCAAAATGCTATAGAGTTATAGAATGCCTTCTCGTGATTCTCTGTATATACTATTTTTTCACGTTTACTATCTATATCTATTTTTCGAAGTCTTGCGGGAGATGCCACTCCCAAACTAAAAAAAGACTTGTCAGTAAAAGCAACCGCACGCTGCTCTGTTACCCAGTTTTTTCTTTTATCTATAGTATCTGTTTTTAAAAAATCAACCATAGAATTGCTATTCGTTGATAAATCTATAAAACCATACCCCCTATTGAATCCATAACCTATTAAAGAGTCATTATAAATATCTATTGCCCTTATATGTATCGAATCTTGCAATAGAACTTCAACTTCAACTTTAGAAAAATCTCTAGTATTTTCCTTAACTTCTTTCCTTTTGGTTGTACAACATGCTAATAAAAAAGTAGCTAATACAATGGTTATCGACCTCATAGTTATTTATTATACCCAAATATAACAGTATTTGATTACAAAGATATACCTTTGCAAACCAAAAAAATAAAACCATGCGTTTACATAGAAATCTTGTCTTTGCTGTTATAGATGGATTACATCAAATTTTTAATGAAGGAGCATATGCAGATAAAGTCGTACAAAAACTTTTAAAACGTGACAAAAGATGGGGAGCTCGTGATCGTGGGTTTGTTGCAGAAACTGTTTATGAAATCGTACGATGGAAACGCCTATATGCAGAAATAGCCGAAGTAAAAGAGCCTTTTTCTAGAGAAAACCTTTGGAGAATATTTGCTGTTTGGGCTACTTTAAGGGGAATTACTTTACCAGATTGGAAACAAATAGTCCCTACTCCTACTCGCCGTATTAAGGGTCGTTTTGATGAATTGAGCCAAATAAGAAAGTTTCGAGAATCAATCCCAGATTGGATTGATGAATTAGGGGAGAAAGAACTTGGTAAATTATGGGACAAAGAAATTAGCACTTTAAATGAGCAAGCTCCTGTTGTACTGCGTGCTAACACTTTAAAAACTACGAGAGACAAATTAAGAAGTATTCTTGAAGATGAAAATATAGATACCGAATTTATAAAAGGTTACCCAGATGCCTTAAAGCTTATCGAAAGAACAAATGTCTTTAGTACTGATGCGTTTAAAAATGGATTATTCGAAGTACAAGACGCTTCTTCTCAATTAGTAGCGCAATTGTTAGATGTTCAACCAGGGCAACGAGTAGTAGATACCTGTGCTGGTGCAGGAGGTAAAAGCCTTCATTTAGCTGCTTTAATGCAAAATAAAGGGCAAATTATCGCAATGGATATCTATGCCAATAAACTTAAAGAGTTAAAAAGAAGAGCGCGAAGAGATGGTGCTCATAATGTAGAAACTCGAGTTATAGAAAGTACCAAAGATATTAAGAAATTATATGGTAAGGCAGATCGAGTTCTTATTGATGCACCTTGTAGTGGTTTGGGGGTATTAAGAAGAAATCCAGATGCCAAATGGAAATTACAACCAGAGTTTCTGGATAACATCAGAAATACGCAAGCAGAAATACTTCAAAATTATGCCAAAATGGTTAAGCCCGAAGGCAAACTGGTATATGCTACATGCTCAATTTTACCTTCAGAAAATCAAGATCAAGTAAAGAGCTTTTTATCCACAGAAATTGGGCAAAACTTTACTTTTGTTAAGGATAAAAAAGTATTATCTCATCAATCTGGTTATGATGGATTTTATATGGCATTATTAGATAGAAAATAAAATAATTCTAAACTCTTTTATATAGTACACTAATTGGTATTGACTATACCATTAATACATTGTATTTGGATTTGCAGATTTTTGAGGTATTTGTTGGATTGCATCCCAATGCTCGCATATTTTTCCTTTTTCATCGAATCGAAAAAAATCCATCGTAACATATTGGTCATTACCTGGCCAAGTTTGATGCGTATGTAATGCCACTAAGTTTCCTTCTGCAATACACCTAACAAATGTTATAGATTTATTTGGGTATTCTTTTTGCATTCTTTCGAAGTAATCAATAAAACCCTGAGTCCCATTTGCAACATCAGGATTATGCTGTATATATTCTTTTCCCACAAATAATTTAACAGCCTTTTTAGGCTCTCCTTCATAAGCCATTTTATAAAAGGCTATTGCATTTTCTTTATTTTTTGATAATTCCATTTCAATTGAATTTTAAGTAAGTCTTTATAAACTTAAAGATATCATGCCTCATATATTTCTGTTAAAATAGAAGTCATCCATGATCATACAAAGTTTCATCAAAAGCTTGTATTTGCCTTTACTAAGAGTTTTTTTCAAAAGTAACAAACTTTATACTTTGTAATTCTATTATTCAAAAAATGAGTATATTAGATATCAAACATATAACCAATTTTATTATGAAAAAAATATTGTTAATTGTATTAGCACTTTTCTCCTTTACAGTCGCATGTGTTGACAAAAAAGCAGAAGAAGAGAAAAAGAAGGCTGCCGAATTAAACGAGCAAATTGAAACTATTGATCAAGAAATTAATCAAGCGGTTAATCAAGATTTAGAGTCTTTGGAAAAAGAAGCCAAAGAAATTGAAAACACTTTAAATGAACTAGATAACCTGTAAAAAAATAGCTATGAAACTTTCTAAATATTTTCTAATTATAATTTTAATAAGCTCTATAAGTATTGCTAATGCTCAAAAATCCAAAGAAGCAATACAAGAACACAAAGAAAAGGTCAAAGAGAAGAAAGAAGAAATGAAGGCTCATCGTAAAGAGATGAAAGAAAAAAGAGAGGACTTAAAAGCTCAAAAAAAGGACCTTAAAGAAGCCAAAAAAGAATTAAAAGAAGGAAGAAAAGCCATCTTAGGAGAACATCAGGAAAAAATGAAAGGTATGAGTCCCGATGAAAAGAAAGCATACCTAGAAGCTAACCCCGAACTAAAAGAAAAACTTACAGCTTATAAAGAATCTACAAAAGAAAAAAGAAAAGAGTTGAAAGCCAAAAGAGTTGAATTTAAAAATGAAAAAGCCAATTTGGTTCAACAAAATATTGAAGGTAAAAAAGAGCGACTAGCATTTTTTGAATCACAAAGTAATCGTGGAACAGATAAAATTCAAAAAACTAAAGATCGATTAGCTGCACAAAAAGAATCCGGCGAAATTACCGAAGAGCAGTATAACGAAAAAATGGCTAAAGTTGCTAAAATTGAAGAAAGAGTTCAAAAATACCAAGGGAAAGTTAAAAAAGTACAAGGAGGTATAGAAAAAAGTGAAGAGAGACTCTTAAAATTGAATACTAAAAAAGAAGAAGAAAACGAGACTAAACAAGAATAGTATTTATTAGTAATTCAACATGAAACAGGTATACCTAAAAAAGTATGATAAAAACTTGTTTTAAAAAGCACTCTTCTACAAAACTATATAAAAACAAATCGCAGGTAAATCTGCGATTTGTTTGTTATTAAAATTACCTTGAAGTAAAATATTTCTTTTCTAAAATTGATAAATTGCGTCACTTCTAAAATACTTTCATCATTTAATAAACAATCAAAATTTCATATAACGTTTAGTATCAGCAGTCGTTTTTGATGCTATTTATATTTTGTTGTGGATAGTTAGCCTTCTACGATTCTATTTTTTATTATTTTATTCATTATTTCCGAATTACAATTTTCGTCAATACCCAAAAACTTCATTGATGTATTTAAATCATTTTTTGGAAAAATCTTTTTCTCATTACTTAAACAACATCCCCAACCATAGTTCATTTTAACATTCCCTAAAACTTCTGCCTCAATATCGATCCCGTGAAAATATTCTGTTACTAAATCTTTTTTAACATATAAAAAAGAATTCTCAAATTCTGTATTTATTATTTTTTCAACTATAAGCGAACCATTTAACATCACAAATTTCTCAAAATCATTAGAGAAATAATCTGATTCAATATTTCCTGTTACAAATAGAGAACCGCCCGAATCTCTATAATTTTCTGACGTAAGGTTCACCCATTTTGATTTCACATTTCCGACAACAAGTAAATGATCAGAAAAATTGATCTCTTTTTCACTATTAATATCTCCAACAAATACTTTTATTTTTTGATCCTCAGATATTCCAAACCCATATTTTTCAAGATCAAAATAGTCTTGAACTTCTTTCATATATTGCTTTTTTGAAACATCATGAAATGCATTTGGAGTAAGTTCAATTTTTTCTATCAAAAAATCGTCACTAGTTTTATTAGTCTTTTCTTCAAGTTTTTGTTTTTTTCTGAATAAATTAAATAGCTTCATCCAATTTTTGATTAGTTCAAATTGCTAATTATCTACAACGTTTAATATATGTATCATAATAAGTCAAAACGTTACCGAGTCATCGACTTATCTGCACAGATTTTATAACTTCTTTACCATAAAATCTGTGCACCATAGCAAATATACAAGAACCTTTGAGTTATCACTTAACTGCTATGATCACATATATCGTTAGTAACTTTTTTTTTTTCAATCAACAGATTTTCTAACAAGAACAACGATTTCATCTTTTAATTCAACTGTCAAATACCAATGCATATATTGTCCACTCTTTTGAGATGTTTTAAACTTTAAATATTTTGTATCAAATAGTATATCAGAAGTAAATGGTTGACCAAGCGTTTTTATCAACTCTTTTTCGGATTTTCCTAAGAACATTTTTTTAGAAACAATATCATCTAGCATACAATATCTTACTTTTTCATCCTTATGCCATTCATCTAAATTAAATGTAGAATGTTGATTACAAAACGTTTTTAATCTAGTTCTTTGAAACCAAAAAATAGAGTTGTATCCAACAATTATAACTACTATAGATATTATAATGGTTTTTAGCATAGTTATCTTAGAGGCATTCTCAATCAAATCATTTTTTCTAGAATTACCCAATACTTTTTTTATAAATAATAAACTAGAAACTGTTACAATTATACAAGAAAGTAGTTGTATGATAAAATGAGGGAATCTAGCAGTATACCCAAAACTTAAGTCAACATATAAACTCTCGATTTTAAAAACAATGATTAATGTATACCAAGTAACAAATAAAATTAATGGTGACCATAGAATTATATTTCTTATAAATTTATTTTCTAAGTACCTTTTTCTAAAAAGAAGAAATATTATAGATGAAAAAATCAGAGACTTTATAAAATATCCAGGAATGGAATAAATGTAGACAGATATAGCACTTTTATATCCAAATTTAAGAATTTTTAAAAATCCAAAAATTAATATTGCATTAGTGATGGTTCCTAAAAAAACTACAGATAAATAAAGCTTTAATATTTTACTCATATTTTAATTCTACGGTAATTATTGCCAACGTCTGTTGTATAGTGCGTTTGTTTCCAGAAGGGAGTATAGCATTATAGCAAATTGTTGAACTAACTCCTAACGGGTAGCTTTTCTTTTTCAAAGTAAGTATAACGATACGACATAGCAAACGAGGATAGTCAACAAAATATCATTTAAACTTGTCTGTTTTTAAATTTATGCTTCATTGACATAATCACTAAATTCCTCAATCCAATCAAAATAGTGAAAGTGAAATTCAAGTTCATCTTCTAAGCTAAATAATTTTTCATCTTCTGGGTTATCCAAATTTGGGTTCAAAAAGTTAACTTCAACAGGATAACTAAAATCTCTTAATTTTAATAGCATAGAATATAAAAACCCTTTACTATTATCTTTTAGTATTTCTTTTATTTCTAATTTTTGTTCTTCATTTAGAGTTGATAATCTATCTAACTTCTGAAAAGATTCTTTGAGGTTATTGTCCATTGCTCCAATTAACCTTGCACCAAATAGTTTAGTAATAAAATTTTTGTCATCAATTGGCAAATTATCAGAATCATATTCAGATAATTTATTATAAATTTTATTCCTTTTACTCATTTTTTTGTGATTATGTACAACGTCTAAGTAAACTCTGTCTTAGCGTCGTTGATCAATAGAGTTTACGAAGTGTTATGTTTAGTTTGTTTTTCCAAAACTAAGAAATTTTCCGATTCCATCTAGTGGGACAGATTGGTAAAAAAACAGCAGCTTCTATTTTTTCTGAATTGATCAAAAATGTCTTTTGTGAGCTGTTTAGTTTCAAAATAAAGATCTATAAAACAGGATATCAATACCATATAAAACAAAAAAAGCCTAGGTAAAAAAGCTTAAAATGAATCACTTTATAATAAATTATAGACTTATACAACGGTTACCCTTGTTGAGCATAGTTTAATTGTAATTGTCAATTTGATCAATAACATTCATTATTTTTAAAAGCTCTTCTTGAGCTTTATTGTCAAATCTGTTTTTGTAATTATTAATGCAATTGAATTGGTTAAAGAATTTTTTAAAATAATCAATACTTTCAAAATTATATTCAATTAGAAAATTCTCTAAATCATACTTTATTATTTCCTCAACATCTTTTTTTAGTAATATTTTACTTAATTCATTATTTGCAGGGCTAATTTCATTAAAAACATTGTAAAGTAAGCCATAATTTTGAGTCATTAATGATCTAACTTCTTTATATAGAGAAAATATTTCAGGTTTCATTTCAACTATCCCATTAGTTGATTTAAGGTATATGATTTTTTTATCTATATTTAATTTAACATTATCATCAAATGAATTTTTAATTAAGGTGTAAATTACATTTTCATTATATAAATGATTGTACATACTGAAAGGAATCTTGTCAATTTCATAAGTAATTTTCTTTACAACCTTTAATGATGATACGGTATCCTGATCAATTGTCATTACAATTTTTTTATTAATACTATTATTTAAATAATTTGATAATACCGTTTTATCATTAAAAATAACATCAATACTAGGGCGCGACATTTGAGAATAGGACTGAGCAAAACCTTTGATTTTAGTTTCTTCTAAGAATTCATCATTTCGAGATATTATCATTTTTCCTTTAGATAATATAAGTTTATTTAAGTCATCTTTTTTTAATAGGTATGGAAATTTAATAATAAGTTCATTATCATTCTTAGATGTAGTGATCAGAGAGGAAGAACTATATTTTTTTCCTTTCGAACTTTTATTTATTTTATTAAAAAAAATTATTCTTTCAATAATTTTTTCTTTGAATTTAACATTAGTTTCATCGAAATGCAAAGTTAATATCATTCCACCATTGTTTTCAAAACTTAATTCTTTATGCTGAGAACAAGAAGAAAGAGAAATTAATAGTACTATTAAATATAAAATATACTTCATTTAATCTTTTACTTTTTTAAGAGCCATAAAATGACTGGCTAGTTTAATGTGTTTATTGAATTCCTTATTACTTCATCAATTATACCTAATAACGTCTCGGCTATGGTTATTACGGGAATCAAAAGTAGTGAACTTTCGATTAAGCACTTAGTTAAACTTTTTATTTCGTTTTATCTTTTTTGTGTTAAAGCCAAATCAAAAGATTTGGCGAACTTATTTTAAAGCTTTAAATTTTGGGTTAAGTACTATCCCGTATTAACTATAGCCATTGTGCATAGTTATTTATTTCGTCAATTTCTTTTTCAATCAATTTTTGATCAATTATGTTTTTCTCAATCACCACTTTTTCTTTAGTTTTTTTCCAAAAAGGAAATAACCAAGTCAGTGAAGTACTCAATTCAGAAAACTCTCCATTTTCACTTTCAATCTCAGCTTTAGTTTTGTAATGAAATTTACCTTTGTAATATTCTGTAATTCTTTTTCTTTTGGTTAGAGAGTTTAATAATACCTCAATAATTTCGTTAATGTCATCAAATTCAGGGTTAAAATGTCGATGATTAAATCCATTCCCAATAGTCAATTCTCGATCATCACAAGAAACCCAAAAATCAGTATCAGTTATAGAAATATGAGTTTCTAAATATTCATCATCATATTTCTCAATATCAATACTTAATTTGTCTCCCAAATGCTTTTTTAATAGCTCCTTTGTTTTTTCAAATATGACTTGATGTACTTTCAACTAATTAACCCTTTTATTTCTTTTAATTAATAAAACCCCAATAATTATAAATATTAAGCTTATTAAAATATTCTCCCAAAATTTATCGATATATCCACCAAAACCGTAAAATCCAGCATCTTTGTATAGAAGAATAAAAACTCCTGTTAAAATAATTAAAATTCTAATTACTTTATTCTTCCTCATTGATGCTCTATTTTATGATTTTTGGATTATATAAGACGTCGAAGTAAACTCTGTCTTAGCGTCGTTGATCAATAGAGTTTACGAAGTTTTATGTATAGTTTGTTTTTCCAAAGCTAAGAAATTTTCCGATTCTATCTAGTGGGACAGATTGGTAAAAAAACAACAACTTCTATTTTTCTGAATTGATCAAAAATGCCTTTTGTAGGCTCTTTGGCTGCGATATAACGATCTTCAAAATTGAATATCAATACTATATAAAATTAAGATTCTATTTTTTTTTAGATTTAAAAAATTCGAAGAGAGTTTATTAATTTAGTTATTTGTAAAGTCTAAAAATATTATAATTCCTAATTGACCAAGTGGTTCAGGAATTTCAGATAAGTTTTCTTTTCGAACTGAACTCTCTGTATAAAGACGTTCTGGAGTTGTTTTAGTGCATCTTTAAGAGAATAGTAAATTATTTTTTTTCATCTTCTATGGTTTCTACTGGCGTTGATTCTATTTCAATTTCTTGAGCATTTAAAAATATTTTTAAACTTAGTATAAATATTAAAAGTGCTATTTTCTTCATGTTTTAAAGCATTATTTATAATGTCTTATCTAGATATAGCTTCCATTATTTTATTGAACAATGCTAAGAAGCCTATAGTTATTAAACACAAAAATGCTAAGTTAATTGTTAATTTAATTATTGGTTTTTTAGTTATGAAATTCCGCAATACTTTGAGTAATAAAAAGCAAATTAGACCAATTAAAAAAAGAGGTATGCCAATATAATAACCATTTCTAAGAATATTGTATAAATCAAGTATTTGAGCAAAAATACCAGATATTATAAATAATAATGAAATTCCTATGACAATTTTATTTAGAAGTTCTAAAAAACTAATTATTTTTAAGTAGCTCATTTTAATGTTTGCTAGCGTCAAAGTAAACTCAACCTTAGCGTCGTTGATCAATAGAGTTTACGAAGTGTTATGTGTAGTTTGTTTTTTCAAAGCTAAGGAATTTTCCGATTCCATTCAGTGGGACAACCAAAAGGTATTTCAAAAAGAATCCAATAATAGACTTAGAAAAATGCTTTACATAGGATATATTGTTATAGCACGTTTTTATTTACGCAACACTAAAAATATTTATCAATCCTCCAATCGTTATTAAAAACAACATTGTCAAGTAACTTCGTTTATTGGATGTTTTTAAGTGAGTCCATTTTAATTTTTGAAACTAAATGGCTTTTTCCAGTTCTTTTTGATTTTAATAAGAATCCGTTTATATTTCCAGAACCATAATTTTCAATAAAGTCACGATAATTTCTTGGAATATTTATTCCAAGCTTTTCTTCAATATCATCAATTACAGTTGAGTCAGTTTTTCCGTTAAACCAGCAATTATCAATATTCTGTTCGATTGTCATTATCTAATATTTGCTAAGGTTAAATATAACAAACTTTGCCGACCCGAAGGGCAGCTATGCTTTATATAGTGTTAGTGGTTTTTTTATTTTTCCCATATTTTCTTAATCAATTTAAGTACAGGTAAATCCTTAAAACTAATTTTAGTATCATTTTGAGTGTTCAATTGAGGTTTTTCATTAGTTGTGTTTTCTTTTTCAGATTCTATTTCTTTCAACCTTTTTGCCCTTTCATTTTTCCATCTTTCAGACTCATTCATAGGTTGTTTTAAACTTTTACCTCCTTTATGAGGATGTTGTAAATAGTTATCTGAAGGTTTGGGTAAATTACTTTCACATTCTTTAGAACACAAATTAACTAGTAGTGGTAGTACATCTGTTCCAACGCCCAAAGAAATCCACAATTGATTAGTTTCTCTATAGCTTATTTCCTTTTTACACACACTACAAGTTAAGATTTCACTGTCATAGCGCACGGGGTTCTCCGATAAATCAGGAAAAGGTCTTCTATATTTATAGTTTCCATAAAGAGCTCTTGTACTTACTCGACTATCTTTAAGTTTTTTGCATTTTGTAATCTCATATGGAAACCAATGTAATTGATAAGAGGTGTATGGATCAAAATATTCAAGGGATTCCATTTCACCAATCTCAGGCGGAATTCGCCTTAATTGACTTCCATACAACCATATTTTTTTAACTTTCTTTAATTTAGAGATTGTTTTAGGAAGAGTATGAATTTGCCCAAATAGTTCAGCTCCTAAGTATTCTGAAGGAGAAAATTCATCTCTCTCTTCCTTCGCGATTATTTCAACATATTCGCATATTTTTTCCCAAGCAAGAGAAGATTTGTTCTGCACATCATTTTCTACATTAAATAGTGCGTTTTCATATTCGTTCACTTTTCTTTCTTGTTCATTCATGTCCTCAACTCTAAATTGCCACTAACATCTTACTAAACTCTGTCTTAGCGTCGTTGATCAATAGAGTTTACAAAGTGTTATGTATAGTTTGTTTTTCCAAAGCTAAGAAATTTTCCAATTCCATCTAGTGGGACAGATTGATAAAAGGTAAAAGCAGAGCAGCAATTTCTATTTTTTCTGAATTCATCAAAAATGTCTTTTGTAGGCTCTTTAGCTTCAAAATAAAGATCTTCAAAACAGAATATCAATACTATGTAAAATAAAGATTCTATTTTTTTAGATTTAAAAAAATAGAAGAGAGTTTATTAATTTTGTTATTTGTAAAGTCTAAAAATATTATAATTCCTAATTGACCAAGTGGTTCAGGAATTTCAGATAAGTTTTCTTTTCGAACTGAACTCTCTGTGTAAAGACATTCTGGAGTTGTTTTAGTGCATCTTTAAGAGAATAGTAAAGTATTTTTTATCTTCTGTGGTTTCAACTGGCGTTGATTCTATTTCAATTTCTTGAGCATTTAAAGATATTTTTAAACTTAGTATAAACATTAAAGTACTATTTTCTTCATGTTTTAAAGCATTATTTGTAATGTCTTATCTAGATATAGCTTCCATTATTTTATTGAACAATGCTAAGAAGCCTATAGTTATTAAACACAAAAAGGCTAAGTTAATTGTTAATTTAATTATTGGTTTTTTAGTTATGAAATTCCGCAATACTTTGAGTAATAAAAAGCAAATTAGACCAATTAAAAAAAGAGGTATGCCAATATAATAACCATTTCTAAGAATATTGTATAAATCAAGTATTTGAGCAAAAATACCAGATATTATAAATAATATTGAAATCCCTATGACAATTTTATTTAGAAGTTCTAAAAAATTAATTATTTTTAAGTAGCTCATTTTAATGTTTGCTAGCGTCACAGTAAACTCAACCTTAGCGTCGTTGATCAATAGAATGTACGAAGTGTTATGTGTAGTTTGTTTTTTCAAAGCTAAGAAATTTTCCAATTCCATCCAGTGAGACAGATTGGTAAAAAAAACAACAACTTCTATTTTTCTAAACTGATCAAAAATGCATTTTGCGAGCTCTTTAGTTTCAAAATAAAGATCTTCAAAGTAACATATCAAATCACATAGAGTAAAGAAAACCTCGGTAAAAAGACTTAAAACGAATCACTTTGTAATTAATTAAGAACTTGTGTAACACTTACCGATGTTGTACGTAGTTTTATTCAGTTGATAATTTAGTCTTCAATTTTTTCATTTCGTTTAATAAAATAGAACAACATATCTGTAGAAGGTGCTTTTGAGAACCCTAATTGATGTCCCATTGTAATTATTTGCCCTCGATGAAAAGTACTATGATTCATACAATGCTGAATTAATTCAAATTGTCTAAAATTTCCTTTCAGTGTTTTTGTTTTCAAAAATCTCAAGTCATTTAATGTTTTTTGACTTTCTACATAGTCTATAAAAACTTCTGATTGTTCAATGAGTCCAGAGAATATTTCTTCAACGTTGTTCTTTGAAAAACTTTGAAAGGGTTGTTCTTTTAAAACACAATAATAAAAGATTTGACCATCTAAAATGTGATTCACAGTTTTTAGGATATCAGGAAAACTTGATTGACATTCTTTAGTTAAGGATTCTTCTTCATTTGCTTTTAGCCAATCTAACAGTCGTTTATTAGCCCAAAGATTATAATTAACTAACTCTTTTGTTTTATCTGTTTCTGTCATTTTTTGTACTTACAGCTAACGTTTTGGCTAAGCGGTGTATTAATTCAGTTTAGGTTTTATTAGCAGTTGACTATTAATATTTTTCCTTTATTTTACTCCAATGAATTTTATCGTAATGCTTATAAATTCTTTTTAGTTCATCTCTTAATTCCATTAAAGCAAACCCTAATAGATTTTTTCCATTCCAGCTAAATGGGTTATTGATTTTTGAATTTTCAGAGCTCAAACCAACTCCCCAAATTTTATCTAAGGGACTTGCTTCTACAAGGATTTTGTTGTCGGTTAATAAAAGAAAATCTCGTATTTCTATATTTTGACTGAATTTATAGTAGTTACCTGTCAAAACAATTGAATATTTAACCCTATCCCAAATATCTTGCTTAAAATTTTTAACTTTTTGACCTAAAGATTTTATTTCTCCAGGGTCAGTAGAATTCATAATTTGTTTTTCAATTTCTTCATCTTCAAAAAGTCTTGCCTTTTCAGCCATCATATATTGTTCAGCAGATGTATAATCGTGTATATCTACTTCAAATTCTGAATATTGCCATTGACTTAGGCACGATTCATCAATTATTTGGTTATTTGGTTTCCAAAAACATAGGTACTCTAATGTTTCAATTTCATTCTCTAAATTCGAAATAGAATATTTGGGTTTACCTTCCTTTTCCCAAAAAGAAATTAATTCATAACTGTATTTATCAAAATCATTTTCTTCAGAATCATCATAGTATGGGTTTCTCCAAAAAACAGGACGAGGAAACATTTCATCGTATGTCTTTTTGTCATTTTCGCTTAAAGTTTTTTTCCAGTCTCCTAAATCAAACTTATAACCTTCTCCATAACCCATTCTCCAGCCTATACTATATTGAGAAATATTGGGATACATAATCCAAATAGGAGGCATTGGGTTTTCAATTGTAAAAATATCTTTCATCTTTAGTTTTGGCTCAAAGTTTACGGCTAACACTCCTTGTATGGTGCGTTTGCCTGCCGAAGGCAGCATATGCAATATAGCAACAAATTGTTGTACCTAGTCTATAATTAAGTTGAGTTTTTCAATTTCCGTTCTATCATAAGGTCGAGTTCTCAAACATTTATACGTCCAATAGACCTGCTTTTCAGGATATTTAAAAAAATCTATTTCAGATGTTTCTAGTATAGTTTTTACACCATATATGATATAATCTGATCCTAATTTCATATTGTAGTTACAAGTTGAATTACCTGTATATATAGTTACGATACTATCTTCAAATTTACCTTTAAAGGTTTTCTCCAGTTTAACCGTATATTTCTTTCCCCCAGCCTTTTTTACAAAAGAAGGAAACTTTGAAATATTATATGTTTTCGATTTTTCGGGATCAGCCTCAAGAGTAAAATTTGCGATAGCTATTATTTTCCCAGATAAGATAGCTGCTACTCTCTTGTATTCTTCTTTTACTGGCTTCTTTTTTTTACAGGTACAAGCGAAAGAACTATTTGATATAAGTATTGAAATAAGTATTAAAAATTTGAAGTAATTCTTCATAATAATTAGCTACAACAATTGAATATGCATACCAGTACACATATTATCCATTATATTTTTCACAAATCTATATAATTTTTGATCAACTTAAAATTGTCTATTTAAGATGGACAGTAAACTATGATTAACCAACAAAAACCCATAGTAAGCATAACGATAAGGCATAACAGCCGGGAATAGTCAACACCGAGTTTATATATCGGCGCTACGCACCATACGAACACTTAGTTGTTGTAGTGCGTTTTTATTTTTCAATTTCCGCTAAGAATATTAGTTCATCAGTTTCTGCATTTTCCGATTCCACGTTTTGGTTATTATAAGTCAGTTTAGTTGGTATAAAGTAAGATACTCCACAAGGAAGTTCAGTAAATTTTGCGTCAAAGTTCAAAATGATTGATGTCGAGTCGTCCAAGTTAATTGTGTACTCAAAATTTGATTCTTTAGCAATAAATAGATAAAGAGTATTGTCATACTTTCTTATATCTGCATCAGGTTCTTCAAATTCATTGGTCGGAATATATTGAAAGTCTGGATTTGAAAAGTCACCTTCAACAGTTATATTTTCAGGGTCGATTGTTCCATTTTCAATTAAATTGGCACCAGTTTCATCAACTAATCTAATATATAATTCAGGAAATACTGGGTCAAAAAGTGGACAGTAAACTCCGTTGTCATGGTCACTAGAACAACTTGTAAGTAAAATTCCAATTAAAAAAAGAGTAAGTAATTTTTTCATAATTCAGCTTTCTATTCAGATACTTTAACATTCAATTGGTTGCATTCAAATGCACTACAACGTTAAACATATGTGTCTTAGCTGGACAAAATGTTACCCTACTTTTCGATTTTTTCACGCATTGGTTGCTAACTTTTCTTTGAGGCAAGCAATTACGCCTTACCAAAAATACAACAACCATTCGATTGATCACTTAGCTGCTATGATCATATAGTGTTGGCGATAGTTATTCTAATTCAATAATTGTATTATTTTCAGGATTTTCTGAAGAATATAAAATTGTCAATGTATCCCCCACTTTGTAAATATTCTTTTCATCTTCTTTAGAAAATGTTTTAAAAACTTTTCCGTCAACCCTAAATTTACATTTCACAAGCCATTCTCCACTTCTTTTTCTTGGTTTACTCGACCATTTTTGAGATATAATACCATACGTTTTGATTCCGTTTTCTGTCAAATCATTTTTCGATAAATATCCGGTCCAAATTCCAAATAATGGTCCGATTATAAGAATTGGACCTACAGATAAGGCTATCTTAGCTTTTCCTGCTATATTATATTGATCAAGAACTTTCAAAATCAAAAAAGGAATTACAAAAATGATAACAACAAAAGGTATCCATCTTTTAATTCCAGTTTTTGCGTATAGAATATCATTTCCAAGTCCGAAGAAAAGAACTAAGATTATACTAGTCAATAAAATGAAGTAGAGTAATTTTTTATTCATTTACAATTATCGTCAACGGTTTGTATAAGAATAATGGTAGTTTTAAGACCACAAATTCTTTAATTTAGACCAAAGTTTATTATTATTTACTTTTGTATTAGCAGAATCTCCGCCATTATTTTTAGGATACGTTGTTGAAGGTGGTTTTATTTCGTTTGATTTAAATCTAATAGTGTCATTCAGTAAATTTATCTTGTTATTTCCCGTGATTATCACAAATTCACCATTTTCGTATTTATATGGTGTATATATGCTTTTTCCAGTATGAAGTTCAATAATTTCGTTCGATTTTAAGTTGATGGCAACTAATTTAAAACCTTCTTCTCTGACGAAGGTAGTACAACATAAAAACTTGTTTTCATTGTCTGATATAAAAGGCCCTCCAATTGATTTATTTATTTTTTTACTATTCAAAATCAATCCTGTAATTGCAGGACTACCCATAGCAAATTCACTAATGAATCCGTCTATTTTTATATTAATTCCTTCTTTGTTTAGTCTTTTGATTTCCTTATCTGAAAAATTCCAAGGGTTTTCGATTTCGTGAAGCCATATTTCAGTTTCATTAATATCTAAACCTAAAGATTTATTTATCTCTCTGATTTTGAATTCATCATTTAGATATTTGCTCCATTTGCCTTGTATTTCGTTCCAAATTTCAATTTCTTGTTCTTTAAATTTCTCACGAAACCAATTTGGTTGAATATAGAGCCAGCTAAATATACCCTTGATAAATTCAAGGTTGTCGTTTATGTTCGCTTTTAGGTATTCTTTGACTTCATTTTTGTCAAGATAGAAGAGTAGTCCTCTACTAAGAGACTGTTTTATTTTTGGGTCTTCAGTTATTTTAATCCAATCATAAGTCAAGTGAAATAAATCTTCTATTTTCTCATTATTATAAGGATTTGAAAGTCCGTTAGCTAATCTCTGTTTTTCTTCAGTAGAACCTTTAATTGCAAGATTTATTAAAACGACTTTTTTATATTTTGGAAACTCTCCGTAGATATAGTAAATAGACTTAAAGAATCCGTCTGTTTGATATTCGGCATAAATGTCAGAAAGAAACTTTTTTCTCAGTTCAGTCGGTAAAGACTTGAAGAGAGATTCCCCTTTTAGGATATCTTTTTCTCCAATATCCATTTTTATGTAAAGTTCTTCTTTCGTCATTTTTGTAATTACCTACAACGGTCTTGTGTATAAAACGTAGCGTTTAAAAGACGCTAATTTTTCGGATTAACACAGAGTCGAATTTTTACATTTTGTTTTTACTTTTTCTATTCTAAAACCAAATTAAAAATTTGGAGGACTTTATAAATGTAAATAAACCTTTCGATTTAGAACTAAACTTTGCTCTGATTTCATATATAATGTTCTACACCGTTTTTTTACAGATATATTTGATCAATTTGATTATTCTATAAATGACCAAGTGTAAAATTGGAAAAATAAATCCATAAAACAATACAACTAATGAGCCACCTCCTCGGAAATTTTCTTTTTCGCTAAAAACATAAATCATCAATCCAGCATATAAAGAATAAAATACTAAGTGAAACCAGAACTCCTTCTTGTTTGATTTAAAAAACAAACCGAAGACAATTAGAATCAAAACAATTCCATAAACGAAATACAACATTGAAAATCCACTACCCGTTGGAATCATTTAACTGTTTTTTTAGCTCGTTGTAAAATAGGTTCATAATCGAAAGTAGAACAACTACCTTCACTTAGAACTCTTTTCCCAATTCTCTCAATTTTGCTTTTATCATTTTCCCAGTTGAGAATATAAATTGTTGCTTTAAATACTTCATTTAGCTCCTTATAATTTAATTCTCCATTCTTATGTCCGAAATTTTCTTCTGTTTCTACTATTTTGATAGGTAATCCACTTTCTAAATAAATCGTTGTTCTTATTCGTCCATAAGAAAGTCCGATTTCCTCTATGATTTTACAGGTTTCACTTTTATTATGCCATACTTTTAAAATTCCGCCACCATCAGTTGCGATTCCTGTTAATTCAACCCAATCAAATTCCAATTCCGTAAGAGTCGAGTCAGATTCAATGGAATTCACTTCATTATTAATTCGGTCAAGTTTATTTTCTTGTCCAAATGTTACAAATCCGATTAAGGTTAATATGATTAAGAATGTTTTTTTCAAATGGTGTAGAACAATTAGATATGCATACCAGTACACATATCCATTATATTTTTCACAAATCTATATAATTTTTGATCAACTTAAAATTGTCTATTTAAGATGGACAGTAAACTATGATTAATCAAAAAATTCACTCATCATAAATCCAAATACATCATATTGTTTAAAATTTGGTGAATAACTCTATAATTCAATCCTAATTTTATGCTAAAAATTGGTTATAAAACTGTAAATTTGCAGCTTAATAAAAATCAAATAATCGAAGTATGATCCACTTCTTCGGAAACCAAAACGAGAAAGTATTTGCAGTTCAAACAAACGGCGAAATTTCACCTGAAAACATAAAAAAATTGATCTGGTTATTTGGCAACCAACCCCAACTATCTGCGGCGTCTATTGACGCTTTTTTTGTTGGTCCACGTGCCGCAATGATCACTCCCTGGAGCACTAATGCTGTAGAAATTACCCAAAACATGGGAATTGAAGGGATTATTAGAATCGAAGAATTCAAGGTTGTATCCAAGGATTTTAATGATTTTGACCCTATGCTTTCGCAAAAGTATGATCAACTGGATCAAGATATATATACCATAAATATCGAGCCTGAATCTATAATAGATATCAACGATATTGCTGCTTATAATAAAGAAGAAGGTCTTGCTCTTAGTCAAGAAGAGATCGTTTATCTAGAAGAAATAAGCAAAAAAATTGGAAGACCTCTTACAGATTCTGAGGTTTTTGGATTTTCTCAAGTAAACTCAGAACACTGTCGTCATAAAATATTTAATGGTACTTTTATTATTGACGGAGAAGAACAACCATCATCACTTTTTAAGCTGATTAAAAAAACATCAGAGACACATCCAAACGATATTGTCTCTGCATATAAAGATAATGTAGCTTTTATCAAAGGACCAAAAGTTACACAGTTTGCTCCAAAAACAGCAGATAAACCTGATTTTTACCAAAAGACAGCATACAACAGTGTTATTTCGCTTAAAGCCGAAACACATAATTTTCCAACTACCGTAGAGCCTTTTAATGGTGCTGCAACTGGTTCGGGAGGAGAAATAAGAGATCGTCTGGCAGGAGGAAAAGGTTCTTTACCACTTGCAGGAACAGCCGTATACATGACTTCGTATTCTAGATTAGAAAATAATCGCCCTTGGGAAAAAGCCATGACAGAAAGAGATTGGCTATATCAAACTCCAATGGATATTTTAATCAAAGCGTCTAACGGAGCATCAGATTTTGGCAACAAATTTGGGCAACCCTTAATCACTGGATCTGTTCTTACCTTTGAACATGAAGAGGACTCTAGAAAATTAGGCTTTGATAAAGTGATAATGCAAGCAGGAGGAATAGGATATGGTAAAGCAGAGCAGGCACTCAAAGCTACTCCAGAAAAAGGAGATAAAATAGTAATCCTTGGAGGAGAAAATTATCGAATTGGTATGGGAGGTGCAGCTGTATCTTCTGCAGATACAGGTGAGTTTAGTAGTGGAATAGAACTAAATGCGATACAACGCTCTAACCCCGAAATGCAAAAACGTGCTGCCAATGCTATTAGAGGTATGGTAGAAAGTGACACCAATTCTATAGTTTCGATTCATGATCATGGTGCAGGAGGACATCTTAATTGTCTTTCTGAACTTGTAGAAGAAACAGGAGGAAAAATCGATTTAGATAAATTACCTGTAGGAGACCCTACGCTGTCTGCCAAAGAAATTATCGGAAACGAATCTCAGGAACGTATGGGATTAGTAATTGGTCAAAATCATATCGATACATTACAACGTATCGCTGATCGTGAACGTTCTCCAATGTATAAAGTTGGTGATGTTACTGGTGATGATAGATTTACTTTTGAATCTAACACCAAAGGAGACAAACCAATGGATCTTGCATTAGAAGATATGTTTGGTAGTTCGCCAAAAACCATAATGAACGACAAAACAATTGATCGTAATTATAACGATCTTACCTATACTATTGGTAATTTCAACACTTACCTAGATCAAGTATTACAGCTAGAAGCTGTTGCTTGTAAAGATTGGTTAACTAACAAAGTTGACCGTTGTGTAGGTGGTTTGGTAGCCAAACAACAATGTGTAGGACCACTACAATTGCCTCTAAACAATTGCGGAGTAATGGCATTAGATTATGATGGTAAAGAAGGTATTGCTACAAGTATTGGGCACTCCCCTATTTCTGGATTGATAAATCCAGAAGCTGGAAGTAAAAATTCGATAGCCGAAGCCTTAACAAATATCATATGGGCTCCGCTTAAAGATGGTATTACATCTGTTTCGTTATCTGCAAATTGGATGTGGCCTTGTAAAAATGAAGGAGAAGACGCTCGTTTATACAAAGCCGTTAAAGCAATTTCAGATTTTGCTATAGACCTAGGAATTAATGTTCCTACAGGTAAGGACTCCTTATCAATGAAACAAAAATATGCTAACGAAGAAGTAATAGCTCCCGGTACAGTAGTGATTTCAGCTGCAGCAAACTGTACTAACATTAACAAAGTTATAGAGCCTGTTTTACAAAAAGATGGTGGGGCTATTTATTACATCAACCTATCTAATGACACACATAAATTAGGAGGATCTTCGTTTGCTCAGGTTTTAAACAAAATTGGTTCTGAAACACCAACTATTAAAGATTCTGAGAAATTCAAAAATACTTTCAACACTATACAAAATCTTATTAAAGAAGATAAAATAGTTGCTGGTCATGATGTTGCGTCTGGTGGTTTAATTACTTCTTTACTCGAATTATGCTTTGCAGATAATAACATAGGTGCAACACTTGATTTAACATCAATTAATGAAGTTGATACTACAAAACTATTATTCTCTGAAAATGCCGGAATTATATTCCAAAGTGCAAAAGACTCAAATATTGAATCTATTTTATCCGACAACAATATTGATTTCTTTACCATCGGAAATGTAACTCAACAAGGTACATTGGCAATTAAAAACGGAAATGATGTACTTGATCTTAATATCGAAGAATTAAGAGACACATGGTATAAAACCTCTTATTTATTAGATCAAAAACAAACTGCTAATGAGTTAGCAAAAGCTAGGTTTGAAAATTATAAAAATCAACCTTTACAATATACATTCCCTACACACTTTACGGGTAAAAAACCAGTAATCGATACTAACAAAACACGACCAAAAGCTGCTATTATACGTGAAAAAGGAAGTAATTCTGAGCGTGAGATGGCTAATGCAATGTACTTGGCTGGTTTTGATGTTAAAGATGTACACATGACAGACCTTATTTCAGGTCGTGAAACCTTAGAAGACATCCAATTCATCGGTGCTGTTGGAGGTTTCTCTAATAGTGATGTTTTAGGTTCTGCAAAGGGATGGGCTGGAGCTTTTTTATATAACGAAAAAGCCAATAATGCTTTAAAGAATTTCTTTAAACGAAAAGATACATTATCTGTCGGTATTTGTAATGGTTGCCAATTATTTATGGAGCTTGAAGTCATCAATCCAGAACACAAAGTACATGGTAAATTGATTCATAATGACTCTAATAAACACGAAAGTGCTTTTACATCTGTAAAAATTCAAGAAAACAACTCGGTAATGTTATCTACTTTAGCAGGAAGCACGCTCGGAGTATGGGTTTCTAATGGAGAAGGAAAATTTAACCTTCCACTTTCTGAAGATCAATACAATATTGTTGCAAAATATGGATACAACGGATATCCTTCTAGTCCAAATGGTTCTGACTATAACACAGCAATGATAACAGATAAAACTGGTCGTCATTTGGTAACAATGCCCCATATAGAACGTTCTACTTTTCAGTGGAACTGGGCCAACTACCCAAACAATAGACAAGATGAAGTATCTCCGTGGATAGAAGCATTTGTAAATGCAAGAAAATGGATAGAGAAAAACTCAAACCAATAAAAAACCAAAGAGCCCTTTTGATCATAGATATGCAAAAGGGCTCTTTTACTTCAGAGACACCAAGGTATGACACTTCGGGTGTTATTGATAGAATAAATAAATTATCCAATTTATTTAGAACAACAAATGCGCATGTAATCCACATCCAACATGATGGCACCAAATTTAATGATTTCATACCCTACACAACAGAATGGGAAATTTTGGATGACTTAGATAAAACTAATACAGATCACTATATTGACAAGTATGCCAATGATTGTTTTTATCAATCTAAACTACAAACCAAATTAATAGATCTTGATATCAAAGAGATATTCATCACCGGTTGCGCAACAGATTTTTGTGTAGAAGCAACAATCCAATCTGCCTTAACCAAAGATTACAATATAACCATTGTTCAAGATGGGCACACGACAGGTGACAGACCTCATTTAACTGCAAAAAAAGTAATTGAACATTATAATTGGGTTTGGCAAAATATGATTCCTACTAATGGAAGTATAAAAGTTATGAGTTTTAATCGAATATTAAAATACTTAACTGAGTAATTAAAAGTCAATAAGTTTTTATTGTAAAAAACTCATATTAAAGTTTAACATTTTCATTAGAATATTTATCTTTTTAACAACCAACCTTATAACGTAAAACCGGTATATAAAAAGAAAAATATCGCCTCAAAAACTATAAAATAATCAAAGAGATGTTTAATAACATGTGCTTTTTTTATATATTGGGGTTGTCTATTATAAGATTTTTTATAATTTGCGAAACTATGCTTGCATAATACTTTTATAAAAATATGTGTATAGACCATATTTATGAAGTTTGCAAAGCTATTCGAAAACTACTGAAAATTATCCTAAACAGCTTATGACAACAATTACCAGATTATTTGATTTCCCACATCATCAATTAGAGAAATACAATTTAGATGCAGCATTAGTTACCAAATATAATGGTGAATGGATCGCCACTTCGACTAAAGAGTATGTAGAAAAGGCTAACCAAATAAGTAGAGGTCTATTGCGATTAGGTGTTGCTCCAAATGATAAAGTAGCTATCATATCTACAAACAATAGAACCGAATGGAATATCACAGATATTGGAGTTCTTCAAATTGGGGCACAAGATGTTCCTATTTATCCAACAATTTCTCAAGAAGACTATGAATACGTGCTAAATCATTCAGAAGCAAAATATTGTTTTGTATCGGATGATGAAGTATACGAAAAGCTAAAAAACATTAAAAATAACGTACCTTCTTTAAAAGAAGTATACTCTTATAATGATATTGCAGATTGTAAAAGTTGGAATGAAGTTCTTGAACTAGGGAAAGATGACAGTAATCAAGATGAAGTCGAAAAATTAATGGCATCTGTAAAAGAAGATGACCTTGCTACCTTAATCTATACTTCTGGAACCACTGGTAGACCAAAAGGAGTTATGTTAAGTCATAAAAATGTAGTAAGTAATGCACTTAACAGTTCTACCTGTTTTCCTATTGTAGATGGAGAGACAAAAGCTCTTAGTTTTTTACCTGTATGTCATATTTATGAAAGAATGCTCATGTATTTATACCAATACAGAGGTGTTGGGATATACTTTGCAGAGTCCTTAGAAACCATTAGTGATAATCTAAAAGAAATAAAACCAGATGTAATGACCGCAGTTCCTAGGTTATTAGAAAAAGTTTATGATAAAATCATTGCCAAAGGAGCAGACCTGACAGGTGTAAAAAAGAAATTATTCTTTTGGGCCGTTGAACTAGGTCTTCAATATGAACCTTATGGTGCAAATGGCTGGTGGTATGAAAAAAAACTAGGGATTGCTAGAAAACTAATTTTTAGCAAATGGCAAGAAGCTCTTGGAGGTAATTTAAAGGTAATCGCATCAGGAAGTGCAGCATTACAACCAAGATTAGCCAGAATATTCAATGCAGCTGGTATGGCCGTTATGGAAGGATATGGTTTAACTGAAACCTCCCCTGTCGTATCAGTTAATGATGAAAGAAATAGAGGTTTTAAAATAGGAACCGTAGGTAAAATGATACCTAATACTGAAGTTAAAATAGCCGAAGATGGTGAAATCTTAGTAAAAGGACCTCAAGTCATGCTTGGTTATTATAAAGATGAAGAAAAAACCAATGAAGTTTTAAAAAATGGTTATTTTCATACCGGTGATATCGGAGAAGTAGATAGTGACGGTTTTTTACGAATTACCGACCGAAAAAAGGAAATGTTCAAAACATCTGGAGGTAAGTATGTCGCGCCACAATTAATAGAAAACGCAATGAAACAATCTCGTTTTATTGAGCAAATAATGGTAGTCGGAGAAGGAGAAAAAATGCCAGCAGCCTTTATTCAGCCAAATTTTGAGTTTCTTAAAGACTGGGCAGAACGTAAAGGCATTTCAACAGAAAACATGGTAACAAATCAAAGTGTAATTGATAGATATCAAGAAGAAGTTGACTTATATAATGAACGATTCGGAAAATGGGAACGAGTAAAACGATTTGAACTTACTCCTGATGAATGGAGTATCGATGCAGGACATCTTACACCAACAATGAAATTAAGAAGAAAAATAATAAAAGAAAAATATAACGAATTATACACAAAGATTTATGGCTAATTCAATTCACTGATTACAATACATTACTTAAATGTAAATCAGTAAACTCCTCATTTTATGAGGAGTTTTTTTATTTATTCAATAGAAAAACGTAAATTACTGCAAAAGATCTAAAAAATCACCATATTTATTATGCATGCATAATAAATTTTTCTTATCTTTACATTCATAACACTAAACCTGAATGAGAGAAAAGACAATAGATTACGCCCTAAGAGCCACATGGATGGCTGTCGCCAAAATGTATAATGAAGAAGCCGGAAAGAAAGGCAGTACAATGGCTACTGGGTTTACTTTAATTAGTATTGATCCAGAAAATGGAACCCCATCAACTTCGTTGGGACCCAAAATGGGAATGGAAGCTACGAGTTTATCACGTACCCTAAAAACCATGGAAGAAAAAGGACTAATTACCCGCAAGAAAAACCCTCAGGACGGTAGAGGTGTCTTAATACATCTTACCCCATTTGGTATAGAAATGAGGGACTTTTCAAAAGGTGTAGTATTTGCCTTTGATAACGCTGTTAAAGAACATGTTCCACAAGAAAAACTAGATATTTTCTTTGAAGTATTTCAAACCATCAATGATCTTATATCATCAAAAAAGATCTATCCAAAACAAGAATCTATAAAACCTTAACAATCCTAAGTTAAAAAATGAAAAGAATCATTAAAAAAGTTGCAGTCATCGGCTCAGGAATAATGGGATCTGGTATTGCTTGCCATTTCGCAAATATTGGTGTCGAAGTTCTCTTATTAGATATAATACCAAGAGAGCTTAATGATAAAGAAAAAGCAAAAGGGCTTACCTTAGAAGACAAAGTAGTACGTAATCGATTAGTTAATGATTCATTAACTACCGCTCTTAAATCAAAACCTTCTCCTATTTATCATCAAAAATTTGCAAACTATATCACCACAGGAAACCTTGAGGATGATATTGCAAAAATCGCTGATGTAGATTGGATTATAGAAGTAGTAATTGAAAGACTTGACATCAAAAAACAAGTTTTTGAAAATCTAGAAAAACATAGAACACCAGGTACATTGATTACTTCAAATACATCTGGTATACCTATTAAGTTTATGAATGAAGGTAGAAGCCAGGATTTCCAAAAGCATTTCTGCGGAACTCACTTCTTCAACCCTGCACGTTACCTTAAACTTTTTGAAATAATCCCAGGACCTAATACTTCTAAAGACGTATTAGATTTCCTTAATAGTTATGGAGAACAATACCTTGGCAAGACCTCTGTAGTTGCAAAAGACACCCCTGCTTTTATCGGAAACAGGATTGGTATTTTTAGCATTATGAGTCTATTTCATATGGTAAAAGATATGGGATTAACTATTGAAGAAGTTGATAAACTTACCGGGCCTGTAATCGGGCGTCCAAAATCTGCTACATTTAGAACAGTTGACGTTGTCGGTTTAGATACTCTGGTACATGTAGCCAATGGTATTGCAGACAACTGTAAAGATGATGAACGTCTAGAATTATTTAAACTTCCCGATTTCATCAATACAATGATGGAAAACAAATGGCTAGGAAGTAAAACCAAACAAGGTTTTTATAAAAAGGAAATTTCAGCCGACGGAAAAAGGAATATTCTTTCTCTAGACTTAGATTCATTAGAATACAGAGAGAAGAAAAGAGCCTCCTTCCCTACTCTAGAAATGACAAAAACTATAGACAAAGTAATTGATCGTTTTAAAGTATTGGTGGCTGGAAAAGATAAAGCTGGAGAGTTTTATCGTAAAAACTTATCAGCACTATTTGCATATGTATCCAATAGAATACCAGAAATAACCGATGATCTATATAAGATTGATGATGCTATGAAAGCAGGTTTTGGTTGGGAACATGGTCCTTTTCAAATTTGGGATGCTATTGGAGTTGAAAAAGGAATAGAAATTATGAAAGCCGAAGGCTATGAGCCTGCACAATGGGTAAATGACATGATCGCCTCTGGTAGCACTTCTTTCTACTCAATAAAAGACGGAGCTACTTATTCTTATGATATTCCTAAACAGGAGCAAACAAAAGTATCAGGTCAAGATGCATTTATTATTTTGGATAATATCCGTAAATCTTCAGAAGTATTTAAAAATAGTGGAGTTGTAGTAGAAGATCTTGGTGACGGGATTCTTAACCTAGAATTTCAAAGTAAAATGAATACTATAGGAGGAGATGTCTTAGCAGGATTAAATAAAGCCATTGATATTGCCGAAAAAGATTTTCAAGGGTTAGTAGTTGGTAACCAAGCGGCAAACTTCTCTGTAGGAGCAAATATCGGAATGATATTTATGATGGCCGTAGAACAGGAATATGATGAGCTAAATATGGCTATTAAATATTTCCAAGATTCTATGATGCGAATGCGTTACTCATCGATACCAACAATAGCAGCGCCTCACGGAATGGCTCTTGGTGGTGGTTGTGAGCTATCGATGCACGCGGATAAAGTAGTTGCTGCTGCAGAAACCTATATTGGCTTAGTAGAGTTTGGTGTAGGTGTTATACCAGGTGGTGGTGGATCCAAAGAAATGGCTTTAAGAGCATCTGATACATTTAAAAAGAATGATGTCGAACTTAATGTTTTACAAGAACATTTCTTAACCATTGGTATGGCCAAAGTGTCCACATCTGCATATGAAGCTTTTGATACAAATATTCTTCAAAAAGGAAAGGATATCGTTGTTGTAAATAAAGATCGTCAAATTGCTACTGCAAAAGCGCATGCCAAAATAATTGCAGAACAAGGATATACACAACCTATTCGTCGTAAAGATGTAAAAGTATTAGGAAAGCAAGCTTTAGGAATGTTCTTGGTAGGAACAGATTCTATGGAAGCAGGTAAATATATTTCTGCCCATGATCATAAAATAGCGAATAAATTAGGGTATGTAATGGCCGGAGGAGATTTATCAGAACCTACTTTGGTAACAGAGCAATATTTATTAGATCTAGAGCGTGAAGCATTCTTATCTCTATGTACAGAACGCAAAACTCTTGAACGTATCGAACATATGTTGAAGAAAGGAAAACCATTAAGAAATTAGAAAAGAACAAAAACAAGAAAGACAATTAGTGTTTGTTATTTTTTCCTCTTCTCATAAAAATATAAAAAATGAAAACAGCATATATAGTAAAAGCATATAGAACAGCCGTTGGGAAAGCTCCCCGTGGAGTGTTTAGATTTAAAAGAACCGACGAGTTAGCTGCTGAGACAATTCAGCATATGATGAAAGAATTACCACAACTTGACAAAACTCGTATTGATGATGTTATCGTTGGTAATGCCATGCCAGAAGGATCTCAAGGACTCAATATGGCAAGATTAATCTCACTAATGGGATTAAATTCTATCGACGTACCTGGAGTTACTGTAAACAGGTTTTGTTCTTCGGGAATCGAAACTATCGGGATCGCAACTGCTAAAATACAAGCCGGAATGGCAGACTGCATTATTGCCGGTGGTGCAGAAAGCATGAGTTCGGTACCTATGACAGGTTATAAAACCGAACTTAATTATGATTTAGCCAAATCAGGTCATGAAGATTATTATTGGGGAATGGGTAACACTGCAGAAGCGGTTGCCAATCAATTTAACGTATCCCGAGAAGATCAAGATGAGTTCGCATATCATTCGCATATGAAAGCATTAAAAGCACAAGCCGAAAATCGTTTTCAAGATCAAATTGTTCCAATAAATGTTGAACAAACATTTATAGATGAGAATGGAAAAAAGGCTACCAAGTCATACACCGTATCCAAAGACGAAGGTCCTCGTGCAGGAACGAGTAAAGAGGTTCTAGCTAAGCTTAGACCGGTTTTTGCAGCCGGAGGAAGTGTAACAGCGGGTAATTCTTCTCAAATGAGTGACGGTGCAGCCTTTGTAATGGTAATGAGTGAAGATATGGTAAAAGAACTAAATCTTGAACCTATTGCTCGACTTGTAAATTATGCCGCTGCAGGTGTAGAACCTAGAATTATGGGTATTGGTCCAGTAAAAGCCATTCCAAAAGCTCTTAAACAAGCAGGACTTAAGCAAAGTGATATTGAGTTAATTGAACTTAACGAGGCTTTTGCTTCTCAATCCTTGGCTGTAGTAAGAGAATTAGACATCAACAAAGACATCGTTAATGTTAATGGTGGTGCAATAGCTTTAGGACACCCTTTAGGTTGTACGGGAGCCAAACTTTCTGTTCAACTTTTTGATGAAATGCGCAAACGTGACATGAAAGGCAAGTATGGTATGGTTACCATGTGTGTAGGTACCGGACAAGGTGCTGCAGGAATTTTTGAATTTTTAAATTAATTAGAATTGAGTAATGAGATTTGAGTATAGAAGATGTTAAAGTCGCATTACTCAATACTAACTACTAAAACCTTAAAAAATGAGTACAGAAATAACAAATAAAGATATTCTTAGAGGAGGACAATTCCTTGTTAAAGAAACCAATAGTGAAGATGTATTTACTCCAGAAGATTTTTCTGAAGAGCAAAAAATGATGCGTGACAGTGCCAAAGAATTTGTAGACCGTGATTTATGGGCGCATTGGGAACGTTTTGAAAGTAAAGATTATGCATACACAGAAGAATGTATGCGTAAAGCTGGTGAACTTGGTCTTTTAGGTGTTTCTGTACCAGAAGCATACGAAGGTCTTGGGATGGGGTTTGTATCAACAATGTTGGTATGTGACTATATCTCTGGCGCAACCGGATCATTTAGTACTGCATTTGGTGCGCACACAGGTATTGGTACAATGCCAATTACACTTTACGGTAACGAAGAACAAAAGAAAAAATACGTACCAAAATTAGCGACCGGAGAATGGTTTGGTGCATATTGCTTAACAGAACCAGGAGCTGGGTCAGACGCTAACTCTGGTAAAACAAAGGCCGTATTAACAGATGATGGTAAACACTATTTGATTTCTGGTCAAAAAATGTGGATTTCTAATGCTGGTTTCTGTAGTCTGTTTATTGTTTTTGCAAGAATCGAAGACGATAAAAATATTACAGGATTTATTGTAGAAAATGACCCTTCTAATGGTATTTCTTTGGGAGATGAGGAAAAGAAATTAGGGATACACTCCTCCTCTACTCGTCAGGTGTTTTTTAGTGACACTAAAGTTCCTGTAGAAAATATGTTATCAGAAAGAGGTAATGGATTTAAGATCGCAATGAATGCTCTTAATGTTGGCCGTATTAAATTGGCTGCTGCTTGTTTAGATGCACAACGAAGAATCATAGGTGAAGCTACTAAATATGCTAATGAGAGAATTCAATTCAAAACTCCTATTATGAATTTTGGAGCTATTAAGGCAAAAATTGCCGAAATGGCCACAAATGCTTATGCAGATGAATCTGCTTGCTATAGAGCTGCTAAAAATATTGAAGACAGAATTGCTATTCGTCAAGCAGAAGGAAATTCTCATCAAGAAGCAGAATTAAAAGGTGTTGAAGAATATGCTATCGAATGCTCTATCCTTAAGGTTGCCGTTTCTGAAGATGTACAAAACTGTACAGATGAAGGAATTCAGATTTTTGGAGGTATGGGATTCTCTGCAGATACTCCAATGGAATCTGCATGGAGAGACGCGCGTATTTCAAGAATTTATGAAGGTACAAATGAGATTAATCGTATGTTGGCTGTAGGTATGCTTGTAAAAAAAGCAATGAAAGGTCATGTCGATCTTCTTGGTCCAGCTATGAAAGTAGCAGACGAGCTTACCGGTATTCCTTCTTTCGACACACCAGATTATTCTGTTTTATTTTCTGAAGAAAAAGAAATAATCTCTAAGTTGAAAAAAGTTTTCTTAATGGTTGCTGGATCTGCCGTTCAAAAATTCGGACCTCAATTAGAAGAGCATCAACAATTACTTCTTGCTGCATCAGATATTTTAATCGAAATATATATGGCTGAATCGGCTATATTACGTACTGAAAAGAATGCAAAACGTTATGGAGAAGATGCCCAGGAGGTTCAAATTGCAATGGCACAACTATACCTTTATAATGCTGTAGATATTATCATTAAAAAAGGAAAAGAAGGTATTGTTTCTTTTGCAGAAGGAGATGAACAAAGAATGATGCTAATGGGTCTTAAACGATTTACAAAGTATGCTAATCAGCCCAATGTGGTTGCATTAAGAACTAAGATTGCCGATAAAATAGCCAAAGAAAATGGATATTTTATGGATAAATAAGAGTATATAACTACATTTTATAAGAAACCGCTTTTCGTTTTAAAAAGCGGTTTCTTTGTTTAACAACAATCCAAGCAGCATGTTAAACCGTAAAATATCAGGAAAATCAACATTATAACATAAAAAAAGTAAAATTTGAGCTTACAAATTGTATGTTTAATCTTAAATTAATTCATACGATATCAGGCCCAATATCTTAACTATAATCACGATCTCTAAGTTGTAACCTGAATTCAATTAATATCAAGTATTCTATAAAAAGCGTCGATTCGAGTGATTTTTGGTAGTAAAATGGAGAAAAACTGTATCGAAAATAGCTTTTTAGCACTGAAATACTTGTTTTCGCTACAAAATTCTTAACAGAGTTTCATTCAAATCGACGCATTTCAGATTAATCGAACTCAGGTTTGTAATAATCAGTGAGAATAAAGTACTAATGTTTGAGACAGATTCAGGAGAAAATCAGTCTTAAAATGGATTGAAAATAAAACTTGTGAGTCCTCAAAAAATACAGTCTTCAGAAAAAAATGTATTAGTTTTCAACTTTGAAGGAATGTCAATTGTAGTTTTTCAATAATCCTATTCGAGCAAATTTCAGAATTATTATTTTCACAGAAATAAATTGAAACATTATTTTTAAATAAGCCCCCCTTTTAAAGTTTCTTTAGTACATTTATATATATACGTCATCAAATCAAACTATGAAAAGACTTTTTTCTTTATGTTTTCTAATATTACTATTAGGGTGTATCAGCAATATATGGGGGTTCATTATAAACACTAATGAAAAGAATATAGAGAATTCACAAAATAAGATTGATCATCAAATTATTGAAGTAAAAAAAGCTACCATAGTTCCTAAAATTGATGGAAAAATGGATGACCCCATCTGGAAAGAAGTGCTTTGGCATGGTTTTGATCAAAACTGGGGAGAAAACACATATACTTTCAATGATTTTTTTGGTAGATATAAAATAGCATGGACTCCCGAAGCTCTATATGTATTAGTAGAAACAAAAGATGACGTACTTCATGATCATACTAAAGACCCTTTAAGGTTTTGGTGGAATGATGATAGCTTAGATATTTATATAGATGCAAATAACTCTGGAGGAAGCCATAAACACTCTAACAATGCTTTTGCCTACAATATTAATTTAGATGAAAATGTAGTTGGTATTGATGAAAACGAAAACCCTATCTTACGTAATGATCATATAAATATGAAACGGGTAACTCAAAATGATGTCACAATTTGGGAATTTGAAATCATAATTTATGATGAAAAATTTAAAGATGGACATATTAACGATCCAATGATACTACAAAGCGGTCAAAAATCAGGGTTTGCAATAGCTTATAACGATAATGATGGTTACTCAGAAAGAGAAAGTTTAATTGGCTCGGTTTTTATTGCAGGAAATAAAAAAAGTAAAAAACTTATAAATGCAGATGTTTTTTGTACTATTGTTTTAAAAGAATAATTTATTGAAGCCAAAATTTTACATACTCCCAATCATAATTATTGCGCAATTTTTTTGCACCTCATTATGGTTCGCTGGTAATGCTGTTATCGATGATTTGGCAACTCAATTTAATGCTGGTTTTAACATACTAGGATATCTTATATCCTTTGTTCAGTTTGGTTTTATTATAGGAACATTGACATTTGCTTTAATTACAATTGCAGATCGTTTTTCTCCTTCTAGAATTTTTATGATTTGTGCATTTCTAGGAGGGCTATGTAATTTATCTTTACTTATACCTAACATATCTATTTTCAATCTTTTGACCGCTAGATTTGCAACAGGTTTTTTTCTTGCTGGTATTTATCCAATAGGTATGAAAATTGCTTCAGATTATTACAAGGGTAATCTAGGAAAAGCCTTAGGGTATCTTGTAGGTGCGCTAGTATTGGGCACCGCATTCCCGCATTTAATTAATCAATTTTCTTGGAGTAATGATTATAATGCAGTCATAATTTCTACATCAATTTTATCTTTTATTGGCGGGTTGACTATGTGGAAATTTGTACCAGATGGTCCATACCGTAAGTTAGTTTCTAAATTTCAATTAGGAATGGCTATTCAGCTTTTTTCAATTCCCAGTTTTAGGAAATCTGCTCTGGGTTATTTTGGACATATGTGGGAACTATATGCCTTTTGGGGATTTATTCCAATTATCCTCAAAACCTATACTAGAATACAATCAATACATATCGAAATATCCTTTTGGTCCTTTACGATTATTGCTATTGGATTTATTTCTTGTATTTTAGGTGGATTTATTTCTTTAAAAACTGGTAGTAGAAAGGTAGCATATTTCTCTTTAGTTACATCAGGGCTATTTTGTCTTTTTTCTCCGTTTCTTTTCTCTCTCCCTCCAAACATGTTTTTAACAGCATTATGCTTGTGGGGAATGGTGGTTATTTCTGATTCGCCACAATTTTCGACTATGATTGCTCTTGCCGCACCACCCGATCTTAAAGGTACAGCACTAACCATAACAAATTGTATTGGTTTTGCTATAACAATTATAAGTATTCAATTATTATCTTTTCTTTCTGATAAAATCGATAATACCTTGCTTTATATATTTTTGAGTATTGGTCCACTTTTTGGACTTTATTCTATTCGTAAATAAACATACTACTTTTCATCATCGAATAAGGCTTGTTTTATTCTGGTCATCCCCTTTGAAATATGTATTTCAACTGTTTTGACAGAAATATCTAAAGACAATGCTACTTCTTTATATTTCAGACCTTTTATTTTATTTAGAATAAAAGCTTCCTTGCACTTTTTAGGTAACTTCTCAATTTCATTTTTGACTTTAGTCAAACGCTGATTCATCACATCATTTTCTTCCTCTGCAAATAAATCCAAAGTACTTTTTTGAATAAGCTCTATATAATTTAACTCCTTCTTATTTTGCCTAAAAGTATCAATCAATTCATTATAACAAGCTTTATATAGATAACTCTTTATAGATGTACTAATGTTTAGTTTTTCTCTATTTTTCCATATTTTAAGCATTACATTTTGTACAATATCCTCTGCCTGATGTTTATTACCAGACATCTTATATATATACGAGCAAAGTTCGTTATAATGCATTTCATACAAATGCCTATAGACGAATTCATTTCCTTTTTCAAGTTCTTCTATTTGAGTATTTCTATTAATATGCTTCCTTATTTAGCTTTGCAAATATAATTAACACTAATATTTCAATAAATTAAAAAAAAAATATTCCGAAAAGTAGGGGTTTTATATTTTTTTTAAGTCTTAACTACAAACAATCCCATAAATTGCATGGAAAAGAAGAAAGTTTTAGACATTAATCAAATAATTCGATATACGAATAATGAAATGTCTAAACATGAACTTATAGCGTTCGAAAAGTTACTTGAAGATGAAAATAATCTAAATAAGTTTAAAAAGTATCTCACAACGGATCATTATATACAATTAAGTAAGCATGATTTTGATGAACATAAAGCTTTTAAACAATTTCAAAAACAAATTCGATCAACTAAACCTTTACGCAAACAACAAGAAAAAAGAAATAATGGTTATTTAAAGTACGCTGCTGTTTTTATTACAATGTTAATTGGAGCGGCTACATATTTTCTAAACAAAAGTCTATTAAGTACCGATCAAAATAACACACAAATTACAATACAACTGGATGATGATAGCCCAAAGGTTATAAGAGATAATGAGTTATTTAAAGAAATCAAAACTAGTGATGGTGCAATAGTAGGGGTTCAGGAAAAAAGTAAAATCGTATATAACAATAATGATGGAACTACAACTAATTCTACTACTTCAACATTAAGAGTTCCAAATGGAAAAAAATTTCAATTAGTATTATCCGATGGTACCATTGTAAATGTTAATGCAGGTTCTACGCTAAAATTCCCTACACAATTCACGTCTAATCAAGTTCGAGAAGTTGAATTAATAGGAGAAGCTTATTTTGAAGTTGCTAGAAACGAAAATGCTCCATTTATAGTATCGACCAATGGGATTAAAACAGAGGTTCTAGGAACCAAGTTTAACGTATCATCATATGGTAATGATTCTTTCTCTGAAGTAGTATTGGTTGAAGGTAGTGTTGGAATTTTTAAGGATAAAGAAAGGTTCGACAAAAATAAAGATCAAAAACTTAAACCTTCTCAAAAAGCTACACTTTTAAACTCTCAAAAAAAACCAGTCATCTCTAATGTAAAGGCCGAAAATTATATCGCTTGGATTGAAGGAGTACTGTTATTCAAAAATGAAAGTTTTGAAAGTATTGTTAAAAAACTTGAAAGGTTCTATGATAAAAAGATAACGATCAACTATCAAAAACTTAAAAACGAAAAATTCACAGGTACTTTTGATATTGAAAATATAGAGGAAGTCTTAAATACATTTAAAAGTAACACTGATTTCAATGTTACTTACAAAGGCAGTGAAATAATTATAAACCCCTAAATACCTACAACTTATGACTCATAAATAGCTACAAATCTAAAAAAATCGAGAAATGCTGCAACATTTCCCGATTTGTATACATGTAATTTAACAATGGTTCAATCATTAAATCATATTCAAAATATGAAAAAAATTAAAAAGAACCGCACTAAATGTGTGGAAAAAATAAACTTTAATTTAAAAATGAGGCTAACGACACTACTTATCATATTGTCTCTATTTAGAATAAATGCAAGTACATATTCTCAAAACACTAAAATTTCACTAGAAGTGAATAATTTTACAATTGAAAAAGTTTTTGAGATTATACAACAAAAAACAGAGTTTAAAGTATTTTTCAAAGATTCTGAGGTAAATACTCAAAGAAAAGTATCACTCAAAATTTCTAATAAGAGAGTAGAGTATATTTTAGAGAAAATATTTAAAAACACTGCTGTTACCTACAAAATAGTAGATAAACAAATTGTATTAGTTCGAAAAGTAGCAGATTCAAAGACTAAAGTTAAGACTAAACCAAAGCCGGCTTTTGTAGCTACTCCCCAGCAAGGGAATGAAATAACTGGGCAGGTTGTAGATAAAAATGGACTTCCGATTCCTGGTACTACCGTTTCTATTCAAGGAACAACAACAGGAGTTGTTACAGATTTTGACGGAAACTTTACTATACGAGTATCTCTAGGTAATATATTAAAAGTAGAAAGCTTAGGGTTTCAAACCCAAACCATAACAGTCTCTAACAAAAATAAAACCAACTATACTATTGTTCTATTAGAATCTATTGAAGCTTTAGATGAAGTTGTTATTACAGATGGATATAAAAAAGTAGATCGTCGTTTGTTTGCTGGTGTTGCAACCAAACTTAACTTAGACGATATCAAAATAGATGGTGTTTCTGATGCTTCTAGATTATTAGAAGGTAAAGATGCTGGAGTTGTAGTAGATAACTTATCTGGTTCTTTTGGTGCATCACCTAGAATAAGAATACGTGGTAACACTTCTCTTAACGGTAACAATAACCCTATTTGGGTTGTAGATGGGGTTATCTTAGAAGACAATATAGAACTAGGGCAAGGCGACTTAGCTTCGGGTGATATTAGTTCTTTAATCGGATCATCTATTGCTGGATTGAACCCTGATGACATCAAAAACTTTTCCATATTAAAAGATGCTTCTGCAACTGCTTTATATGGAGCTAGAGCCAAAAATGGTGTTATTGTTATTACCACCAAAAAAGGTAAAAAAGGTACTTTAAGAGTGAATTATGGTAATAATTTTGCTTTTAGACTTAGACCAAGATATACCAATTTTAATGTATTAAATTCTCAAGAAGAGTTATCAGTTTATTCAGAGTTAGTAAATAAAGGTATTATCAATTTAACTACAGCACAAATTGCTGAGTCGTACGGAGTATTAGGTAAGTATTATGACCTTAGAAGAACAAATGATGTAGAAATTGGTGCTAATGGTCAATTAGCTGATAGTTTTTTTAATAGATACCAAACTGCTAATACAGATTGGTTTAAAACATTGTTTACTGATTTATCTTTACAACAAACCCATTCTTTAAGTCTTTCTGGAGGTAGTGATGATGCTATCTATTATTTTTCTGCCAGTTATTTAAATGATGAAGGGCAAACCATAGGAGATAAAGCACAGAGATATACTACCAGATTAAATACCAAATTTAACTTAACCGATAAATTTACTCTAGGCACTACCCTATCTGGAAGCTTTAGAGATCAGGTTGTTCCTGGAACAAATGACAGAACATTAGATGTAATTACTGGTGAGTTTGATCGTGAATTCGAAATTAATCCGTTTAACTACTCCTTAACCAATAGTAGGAGTGTTACCCCATATGATGAAAATGGTAATTTAGAATTCTTTAGAAAAAATTATGCGCCTTTTAACATCTTACATGAGCTAAGAAATAATTTTGTAAACATAGATGTTACTGATATTTCTTTTCAAACAGATTTAGATTATAAGATAACAGATAATTTAACAGCTACATCTACTTTTAACTACCGAAAAGCTATCACTCAAAGAGAGCATATTATTGGTGATTTTTCGAATCAGGCAGAAGCATTTAGAGCTGACGAAGGTGTATTAGCTAATATTAATCCATTTTTATATCAGGATCAAAATGATTTAACAAGACCTCCTTATTCAATTTTGCCAGAAGGAGGAATTAATATTTATAACGAAGATATATTAGATTATTTATATTTAAGAAATTCGATTTCTTGGAATCCAAGTATTGGAGATAACCATGACTTTACTGTTTTATTAGGGCAAGAAATTAAATCTTCAACAAGAAAAAGTCGTGAATACAATGGTATTGGAATTTTTTACGACAATGGCTATTTGGTGAATACAGAACCAGATGCTATTGATCAATTAACAAATAGAGGTAATCAGTATTTTGATATCTCAAATTTTAGAGATCGATTTACAGGTTTTTTCTTTAACGGTGGATATACCTTTGACCGTAAATATACTATCAATGGTACACTTAGGTATGATGGTTCTAACTTACAGGGATCTAGTCCAAAATCAAGATATCTTACCAATTATAATATTAGTGGTGCATGGAATATTGATAAAGAAAATTTTTTCAATGTTGATTGGGTAAATCTATTAAAACTAAAAGGTACCTACGGTCTTTCTGGAGGTAGAGGTCCTTTAACAAGTGCTACCTTAGATCTTAGAGGGGCTGTACCTTTTCGCCCTCAAGACCTAGAGTCTGTAATTAGAATAAATTCTCTAGAAAACAGAGATTTAACTTTTGAAAAATTAAAAGAGTTTAGTACTGGATTAGAGTTTTCTTTATTTAGTAATAGGTTAACTGGTGAAATTGGGTATTACAAACGTAAATCTTTTGACCTAATTGGAACAATTAAAACTTCTGGTATTGGCGGTGACGAATTTAAACAAGGAAATTATGCTGATCTAGAAACTGAAGGTTATGAATTCACACTATCAACTGTAAATGTTAAATCCAAAAACTTCGAATGGTCAACAAACATTAATGCAGGTTATAACACAGAAAAAGTTGTAGAACTTAAAAACGCTCCTGTACTAGCAAATTTACTAACCCCAAATGGAAACCCATTTACAGGTCGTGAGATATCAGCCTTGTATTCTGTAAGATTTGCTGGGTTAAATGAATTTGGTATTCCAACATTCTTTGATGCCAACAATAATATAGTTACTCATATTGATTTACGAAGTAATGAGGATATTGAAAAAATATTAAAATATGAAGGACCAACACAACCAAGAGGAGCTGGTGGTTTTACTAATACCTTTAAATTTTATGGCTTTACTTTAACAGCTAATGTTTCTTTTAAATTCGATTACAAAATTCGTTTAAATAGTAGTTTTAGTCCTGTTTATAATGATTTTAACTCTTTACCAGGTGAGTTAATAAATCGATGGAGGTTACCAGGGGACGAAAATTCAACTAATATTCCAGCTATTTTAGACAACAGAACCTTAAGAGATGAATTAGCAGGAGACAATGCTTATAATCTTTATAATAGAAGTGATTTAAGAGTAGTTGATGGAACATATGCGCGTATGAGATCCATCGCTTTAGGGTACGACATTCCTAATTCTTATGCGAAAAGATTAGGATTTACTTCGGCTAGAGTTCGTTTACAAGGTGAAAACCTGTTCTTGTTATACTCTAATAAAGACCTCAACGGTCAGGATCCAGAATTCTTTAATGCTGGAGGTGCCGCGTTACCTGTAGCAAAAACCGTTTCTTTTTCACTTAATGTTGGATTTTAAAAAGATAAATTATGAAGAATTATAGAATAAATTCATATATAATACTACTTCTTCTGATTGTTTCTACTATCAGTTGTGACAAATATTTAGAAGAGGCACCAGATGACAGACTTGAACTAAACACTGTCGAAAAAGCAGCTAAAGTAGTTGCTGAATCTTATGGAAATGCTAGTTATATCTATACAGATATGTATACTGATTTGGCAGGTCCAACTGGAAACCCAGATGCTAATGGTTTTTCTCAAACTTCGGGAGGAAATGTAATTGGTGTTAAAGAGTTACAGGCTTATACTTGGGATGACATAACAGATGTATTTCAGGAAACACCTACTTTTTATTGGGATCGCGCATATGCTGGCATTGCTCAATCCAATGAAGTATTAGCAGTTATAGATAATCTTGAAGGTGATCAAAAAAGAAAAAATGCTGTAAAGGGAGAAGCTCTTCTTTCTAGAGCATATCACCATTTTATGCTTGTGAATCTTTTTGGTTTACATTATGATGAAAATGCTTCCACTAATTTGGGAGTACCATATATATTAGAGCCTGAGACAGAATTTTTACCTACTTACAAACGTAACACAGTAGCAGAAGTTTATGATCTTGTTGAAAAAGATTTATTAGAAGGATTAGCCCTAATCAGTGATGAATTTTTCTCTGGAACAAAAAAGTACCATTTTACTAAAAAAGCTGCTCAGGCTTTTGCTTCTAGATTTTATTTATGGAAAAAAGATTATGCCAATTGTAAAAAATATAGTGATCTTGCCATAAGTGGAAATCCCCAAACCTTAATCAAAGATTATTCAAAAATTGATGGAACCTTTGATCAAGAAGCTGAAATTTATAGTAACCCTTCAGATCCTAGTAATTTACTAGTTGTTTCTCAATTTAGTTTTTACTATCAAAAATGGCGTGGTTTTCATTTAAATGACAAAGGAATAAAAGAACTTTTCGAAAACCCATTGTCTATAGACGATGTGAGAATTAACGGTAATGTATGGGATATTAATACAGACGCAAGATACTTATCTAGAATAAGAAGATATTTCTTTTCTCAAACATTGTCGAGTAGCACGGGTTCTGCATATTATACTGCGGTAGAATTGAAGGGAGAAGAAGTTCTTCTAAACAGAGCCGAAGCCAATTTGTTTTTGGGTGATCAAAATGCCGCATTAGCAGATATTAACACATTTGTGAAAGAAAGGTATGAAAACGGCACTCAATACACGCTTACAGATATAACAGACATTGTAGACTTTTACACTCCATTTACAGCAAATGGTAGTGCTGATAGTCTTTCTAACAATGACAAAGCTCTTTTAGAATTAATCTTACATGAGAGAAAGAAAGAGTTTTGGGACCACGGTTTAAGATGGTTTGATATCAAACGACATAATATAACCATAACCCATGTACTACCTGAAAGTGAAGGAGGAGAAGAACATACATTGAAAGAAAATGATGTAAGAAAAGCGATCCAATTACCAAATAGTGCAATTTCGTTCGGATTAACCCCTAACCCTAGATAAAATAATAATTATGAAAACACAAAAAATAGTAATATCAAAAATATTGTTTCTTATATTCGGATTAATTATTGTCTTAGGTTGCGATAGAGAAGAAACACTACAGCCTAAATCTATATTTGAAATAGAAGAAGAGTCTGCTGCTGAACTAGATGTCTATTTAAAGGAAAACTTTAGAGTTCCTTATGGAACAAATGTTGTTTACAAATTTGTAGATCAATATGTAAACCCTAGGTTTAAAGTAGTACCTACTAAATTGGATGTTGTAAAACCTTCTTTAGAATTAATAAAAAAGCTTTGGATAGATCCTTACATTGTAGCATCAGATGATGGAGAAGATTTTTTAAAGAAGTATTTCCCAGCAGAAATTATTCTTTTAGGTGATCCTATAGTTAATGCAGATGGTACTCGTACAGGAGGAATCGCAGAAGGTGGAGTACGTATTACATTAGCAGATTTAAACGGTTATGCCCCAGATGATAAACCTTGGACAACTAATTTACTTAGGCTTGCTCATCACGAGTTTGCACATATCATAGATCAAAATTTTATTTTTGACGTACAATCATTTTATGATATTTCTGGTGAAGATTACACCTCTCCTAATACGTGGACCACAATTTCAGATAGCGAAGCTATAGCAAGAGGAATGGTAACGGCTTATGGTAGCCAAAGTGTTGCTGAAGATTTTGCAGAATTAGTTTCTCTTATAATTACTATGGATCCTTCAGATTTTGAGGCGCAATATTTAACTCTTAATAATGACTGTGGCAGCAGTAGTAACTCAGAATTTTGTTTAAGACAAAATGAAGGTAAAAAAAGAATAAAAGAGAAATACGATATTGTAGTAAAATATTTTAAAGAAGATGTAAGAATTGACCTCTTAAAGGTAAGAGATGAATTTTTAACGAATGTTAACTAAAAACACAACGCTATGCTAAAACAAATAAAATTTTACATATTGCTTATGTTAACCATAAGCTTCACAGCTTGTACTGAGGATAATGAAGTTACCCCTATATTTGATGAAGATTCAAATACACGAGTTACCGCTATAGCAAATGATTACAAAAATATCTTAACAAGCCATGAAAATGGATGGGTGGCAGAATATCAGCCAAGTGAAGGAGAAGCTATTTTTGCCATTCATTTTAAATTTAACACTGATAATACAACTGTAATTACTTCAGATTATAATAATGGGGAAGATGATTTACCAACTACTTTTAGAGTTGATATCAATCAACTACCTGAATTAATTTTTGAAAATTATTCTACATTCCATAAGTTATTTCAAGTTAAGAATTTTGCTTTAGGAGCAGAATATGAATTTAATTTAAAAGAGATATCCAATGAAAAAATAATCCTTGAAAGTAAAACGGATCAAGGTGATAATAAAACTATTCTTACTTTGCTTCCTGCTGGAACAAATGGTAAAGACAATGTTGTTTTCTTACAAGGATTAGAAAAGCGCTTAAAAAATGGATATAATACAAGTGATTTTTTTAGAACATTAGTGGTTACTAATTCTAGCAATGAACAAAAATATATCTCTGACTTCGATTTCACTCAAAACATTAGACAAGCCTCTATTAATGGAAAAGATTCAGAAGATAACCTTTCATCTTTTGACTTGGGAATAAAAATTACGGAAACTGGTTTTGATTTTGTAGAACCTTTTGTATTCAATGATGTGGACTTTACATCATTTATATATAATGAAGGCTCTAATTCATTTACATCTATTGTAGGGGATTTAACCACAACAATTAGCTCTAGTATTATCCCTGGTATCATAACAGATGATTTTCTGTTAATAAAAGAAGGAAAACGTTCGACCTTTGGATATGATATTGACAAGTATTCAAATTCACCCTTATTAGATAATGGTTTTTGGGATGTGGTTACAGCTGTAAACGCTAACCTTCTATCTGATAATGATAAAATGATCTATTGGCTTTGGACTTTTGATCCAGACAATAATAAAGCAAGCTTAACCTTTGGTGGTGGTAGAATAGATGGTAGTGCAGGGCCTTGGGCCGCAAATTATAATTTTAACATGACTATTGGAGATGATAAGATTATTAAATTTAATTATGTAGGTACCGATGGATCTAATCTTGCCAATTACTGGGAAACTCGAATACAGCCATTGCTAGATTTCTGGTCAGCACCAAACGGTTTCATTTATTTAGAAACAGGTAATTTCGAAAATGACAATAATGAAGATACCTGGAGATTGGCCGGAAGATTTATTAATCAGGACACTCCTGCAAAAAATTTCTATGGTGTTTGGTGGTCTTTTACAGATTAATCAATGATTTTTTTTAGATAAATACTCCCCAATGTTTATTTAAAAATAGTGAACTATTGTTCCTTTGTTCAATAGCCTTCAAACTCAACTTTAAAACCCAGAACATTAATGTTCTGGGTTTTTTATTAGATATGAATTTGACATCAATCTATCTTTACATTTATAAACATCATATTATGAAAAGTAAAATTCTTAGTATTTTCTTATTTATGATTTCAATTCAATCTATAAATTCTCAATCCACTCTTTCTGAAGCAACTCCAGAACAACTAGTTCAACGACAAGTAAATGCCTATAATGACAGAAATATTGAAACATTTATGGATACCTACTCGGTAGATATCAAAATTTACAACTTCCCAGAAAAATTATTATTCGAAGGAAAAGAAGAAATGAGAAAAAGGTATAAAAACATGTTCGATAAGGTTCTTAACCTTTACTGTGAAATTAAAAATCGATTAATTCTTGGAAACAAGGTGCTAGATCAAGAACATGTTAAGTTTGGCAAAAAAACTACTCTAAATCAAAATTTTAGAGCAGTTTCCTTTTACCAACCGATTATATAAAGAGCTAAAGTTCTTAAAAATCTATAATAATATTTAGTCCTCTTTAATAATCAAATCTGTCGTAGTTCTATCATCAATTTGCAGTTTTAGAATGTAAATCCCTGATGGATATGATTCCAAAGATATTGATCGTTCACCCTCTCTTAACTTAGTAAGTGGGATCATTTTTCTTCCTTGCATATCTGTTATCGAATACAAAACTTTCTGGTGTTTTTGATCAGAGAAATTAAAATTTAGTATACCATTGGTAGGATTTGGATACGCCTTAATTACCTCTAATGATTCGGCTATAACAATATCTTTTGCAGTAGAAGTAGCATCATCGCTTAACATTAAATCTGTAATAAATATATTACCGTTAGAGTTAAAATCAAACACAAAACGTACAGATGTAATATTGGTTAAGTCCAATGTTGAGTTAAAACTTGATAACGGTATTTTTACTGTATTATGCATTATTTTTGCAGATCCCGTTGCACCTGTACCTCCTGGAGGAAAATACAAAGCCTGGCTATGTGTAGAAACAAGCTCTTTATCAGAATTCCCTCTACTATCAACCAACTCTACATAGAAATTCATTGCTCTATTTGGTGAAGAATCTTTAAAATTAACTGCTGCTCTAAACATAATGTTTTCATAGGAGCTAAAGTTCTTATTAGCAGCAGGAATTTTATTCTCATACCAAGTACGATTGGATCTTCCTCCCCACCCCACATTTAACTGATATGTTTCATGTGGCATTTGTCTTCTTAAAATTCCAGAAACGCATGAAATATCTTCACAAATTGTATTTGTGGTTAATAAGCTTTGATTAACCTGACCTCCTAGGGTATTGGTAGTGCTGCTTGTTGATCTAGTCTCATCATACCTATTAATTTCTACACGCTTATTTGATACGGGATGGTATGAAACAAAAGCTTCATTAGATCTTAATCCAGATGATCTGGGAGGTGTAGTGTCATCCGCCTGAAGAATAGGATCAAACTGAGTCTCATTTCCTAAATAACGTCTAAAAAAAGCGCCAATATATGTCTTTGCCGCATTTCTCTGTTTTGTAGCAGTAAAACGTCTGTTACTCGATACTTCTGTTGAGCAATACGAATCTGTTTTTCCTTGCAAATCCCCCCAATCATCAAATGCAAAAGCCGGAAAAGTGGTCCAAAGGGTATTAAAATAATTATGATTTGCTCCCGTAAGTAATACAGAATGTGATGGTGCAGTTACGCTACCATCATATCGCCTGCTATCATAATATGAAACCCCTTGTTGATCACTAAGATCTCCATCACAATAACCTGTAATATTACAATAAGGAATGCTTTTCTTAGGAAACAACCCTGGGACAAAGAACAAACTTGTAGGTGCCAATGTCAAAACTGCTTTTACATCTTGACTACCCACTACAGAATGTAGAGCAACTCCCTCTCCTCCACGAGAGTGTCCAATAACTCCAATATTATTAACGTCTAATTTGCCTCTAAACCTAGTTCCAAAAGGTCCACCCCCATTAGCATTCCAATCTTTCCAAAAATTAATATGATGTTGTAGGATAGTTGCTCTAGCTGCCATACCACCTGCTCCCGATATCAAATCATCAATATTATTTGCTCCATTTACCCCTATGGATACAACCAAATATCCATGACTAGCGAGATGTTCACCTAAATAATCATAACCTCTATAACTAGGTATTTCTATTTGATTTGCTTCACATGGCCACCCCTGTCCTACAAATAGTTCAGGGTTACTTGCATCATAACAAACAGGATGACGTCCATGCATAATAAAAATGATAGAATGCGCCCCTGTAGAAAGTGTAGTTGGATAATATATTTTTGCCTTAGCCTCTGCCTTAAGAGTTCTATTATCTGCTGTTTGTACACTATGTGAATACCATTCGTTCCCAAAATCATACTCATCAGAAGAAACCGAAAAATTTCCATTTCTTCCAGGATCTGGGGTTTGTGCATATAGTTGAGTATAGGCAATACTTATCAACCAAACCATCATTGTGATGGTTTTTATATTTTTCAAAATATTCATGTTATATGTTTTTTACGTGAAGTTTTAGTTTTTCAATTGGCCCTTATTCAGATTGTTGAGTTTCCAATAGTTTTTACCTTTTTCAGTAGTTGCATTACTACTTTTTGCTCTTGGCCTTGTTAATTCTTCTGGCATTTTTTCACCATATACCAATACCATGTTCGAATTATCTGCTAACTTCTGATATTCACTTAAGGGGATAAAAAAGGTCATGATAACCTGCTTTGTTTCTGCTTTGATTTTTGAGGTACTACGTCGAAATGGTTGATTGTTTATAAACAACGTATATCCGTGAGCACCCACATAGAAAGATTTTGTAGATGAAATTGATAGGGCAACTATTTCACCTCTTTTTTCAACATTTTCGATTTTAAGGTTTTGTTGGGCCTGTACAATAGATCCAATTATTAAAAACAAAATAACCACCAATGTGTGTTTCATTTTTTTCATAATTTAGTTTTAGAATAGTATCGCAAAGAATGTCGCTAGCATGCTTAAAGTCCTTCGAACACCCTAATGATCCTAATTTTGAGTAAAATATTAATGTTAGGTTAACCAATTTTGAAGTAAATGTACCTTAAAGGTTTATTCTTAAAGTTTCTGAATGTACAAAAGGCTATTACCATTGTATGAACAGTAAAGAATAGTGTATAAAGTGTTTTTAACAGAAATAAAATAGAGATTTCCATTAAAGTCTGAAGTTAGCAACACGAAGTTATGTATACCAGTTCACTTTTCTCGATCACTAATACCTTTTTCAAATATATCACCCCTATATCTCTATCTAAATAACTCTCTATTCGAATCTCTTCTTATAAATTTGTTAAGGTCTTTCATTACGTTTTTTCTTTTATCTAAATTGATAGCAAATTAAATTGTAATGAAACTACTTATTATCTCAATCCTGTTATTACTCTCTGTTAATTTAAGCGCCCAAAATGACATTGAAATATACAATATCATTGATGCAGTATCTACAGAACGTATTAAGAATGACATTTCCAAACTTGCAAATTTTGGTACCAGACACACACTTAGTGATACCATTTCAGACACCAGAGGTATTGGTGCTGCAAGAAGATGGATCAAATCAAAATTTGATGAGATCTCAAAAAATTGTAAGAATTGCTTAGAAGTATTTTATCAAAAGGATTTAGTAAAAAAAGGAGCAAACCAACGTATCATAAATGATGTATGGGTCGTAAATGTTATCGCTATCCAAAAAGGAACCAAATACCCCAATAGATATATCATAATGAGTGGAGATATTGATTCTCGTGTTAGTGACCCTAACAATTATACATCTGATTCTCCCGGAGCCAATGACAATGCCAGTGGAATGGCCGGAACTATTGAAACGGCAAGAGTATTATCCAAATATCAATTTGAGAGTAGTATTATATATGTTGGACTATCTGGCGAAGAACAAGGATTGTTTGGTGGTAAAGGTTTGGCTCAATATGCAAAAGATAAAAAATGGGATATTATAGGAATCATCAATAATGATATGATCGGAAACATTAAAGGAGTTGATGGCGTAATCGATAATAGAACCTTTAGGATATTTTCAGAACCAACTCCTCCTACTGAAACAGAAAAACAACGAAAATCCAGACGTTTTTATGGAGGCGAGGTTGATGGTATCTCTAGACAATTGGCAAGATATATACATAAAACGGTAAAAACATATATGCCCGAAATGAATCCTAAAATGATCTATAGATTGGATCGTTTTGGCCGTGGTGGGCATCATAGACCATTTAATGATCAAGGTTATGCAGGAGTAAGAATCATGGAAGCCCATGAAAACTATACACAGCAACATCAAGATATCAGAGAAGAAAATGGTATTAAATACGGTGATGCAATCGAGCATGTCAATTTTAACTATGCTGCAAAATTAACCGCAGTAAATGCTATAAATTTAGCCAGTATTGCTTGGGCACCTCCTACCCCTTCAAAAGTGCATATTGGAGGTATTGTTGAGCCCTCTGTAAAATTAAAGTGGACAAAAATTGATGATCCAAATATTCTTGGATATAAAATATACTGGAGAGACACTACGTCTCCTACATGGGATCATAGTCGCTTTGTAGGAAATAAGGATAACTATGTTTTAAATGGTATTGTTATAGATAATTTCTTTTTTGGCGTGGCTTCAGTAGGAAAAAATGGTTTTGAAAGTCCTGTTGTTTTTCCTTCTGAAATTATTCAAAAATAATCCTAAGAAAATTATTATGTGGCACTCACTTAATTCATTTAAGTGTACATAATAAATCAAAACGACCTTATATTTGCAAAATCTTATCGCTATTAAAGTACCCTCAAAAATACTAATGAAACATATAATTATATTAGTCTTATTCAGCATATTTATTACTAATCTTGCTGCTCAAGAAAATCAATTTACAAGACAGGATTCTTTACGAGGTTCTATTACTCCTCAAAGAGAATGGTGGGATGTTACTTATTACCATTTAGATATTTCTGTAAAACCTGAAGAAAAGACCATTTCAGGAAAAAATACGGTATACTATAAAGTATTAAAAGAGTATCAAACTATGCAAATTGATTTGCAACCTCCTTTAAAAATTGATAAAGTTATTCAAGGGTCTAAAGAACTTAAAGTAAATTCTGAAGGGAATGCGCACTTTATTACCTTAGATGCTCCTCAAAAAGAAAACCAAATAAACTCTCTTGTTATTTATTATAGTGGAAAACCTAGAGAAGCTGTTAATGCACCTTGGGATGGTGGTATTTCTTGGAAAAAAGATCAAAACGGAAATCATTTTATTGCTTCATCTTGTCAAGGAATTGGAGCCAGCGTATGGTGGCCAAATAAAGATCATATGTATGATGAGGTGGATAGTTTAAAAATCAGCGTTACTGTACCCAAAAATCTTACGGACATCTCTAATGGAAAATTGCGTAGTGTAGAGGAACATGATGACAATACTAAAACTTTTAATTGGTTTGTGAGTAACCCTATTAATAATTATGGAGTAAACATAAATATTGGTGATTACACACATTTTGGAGAACAATATAAAGGGGAAAAAGGTATTCTTGACATGAATTACTATGTATTGAAGGATAATCTAGATAAAGCCAAAGAACAATTTAAAGATGCAAAGAGGATGATGCAAGCTTTTGAACATTGGTTTGGCCCTTATCCTTTTTATGAAGATGGTTTTAAACTCGTAGAAGTTCCTTATTTGGGAATGGAACATCAAAGTTCTGTCACCTATGGTAATAAATATCTAAATGGATACTTAGGTACGGATCTTTCTGGTTCTGGATGGGGAATGAAATTCGATTTTATTATAATTCATGAGTCAGGTCATGAATGGTTTGCTAATAATATAACTTATAAGGATGTCGCCGATATGTGGATTCATGAAGGTTTTACAGCTTACTCAGAAAGTTTATTTCTAGATTATCACTATGGCAAAAAGGCTGCATCAGAATACGTAATAGGAACTAGAAAGAATATTCAAAATGACAGGACCATTATAGGTACTTATAATGTAAACAAAAGCGGATCAAATGATATGTATTTTAAAGGCTCGAATATGCTTCATACTCTTCGACAATTGATTGATGATGATAAAAAATGGAAATCTATCTTAAGAGGACTTAATTCGAAATTCTATCACCAAACAGTTACAACACAGCAAATAGAAGATTACCTTATTAAAGCCTCAAAAATTGATTTAACTTCTTTTTTTAACCAATATCTTAGAGATATTAGAATACCTCTTTTAGAGTATAATTATACTGATAATAAACTAAGATTTAGGTATTCCAATATAATTAAGGGATTTGATATGCCTGTTCGCATTTTCACAGATGATACACCTCGTTGGATACAACCAAGTTCTAAATGGCAAGTAATAGAATTAAATAGTGATACTTTAACAATAGATCCCAATTTTTACATCAATATAAAATCTCTATAATAAAAACAGAAGAAGTAAATTTTCTGAGCACATCAACATTATAAACAAGTACTGTAATTACCACCAAACAATAAAAAAGCGTTGAAACCTATCTTCATTGGTTTTTAACCAAACCAATGGTGACTTTTTTTCAGAAAGTAATTTTAAAATGTGTGATTCGATATCAGTAAAACTTTTCCAATCAGCACTATTACAAAATTTAGGATCTACAATCCAATCTTTTTTAGTTGGAATGTTATAGGTATGTAAGCCATAATCTTCTTGAGTGAACGATTCTTTATGTAGCCAAAACCCAACAATACAATCATTATTAAGATAAGAAAATAGCTTGTTTTTCATAGAAACAGGTAAAAAAAGGTTCGCCATAAAACCTAAGTTTTGATGCATTATATTGGGATCTAGTTTAAGGTTTTTCAAAACTTTTTTTGCTTGATCAGTGTATAATAATGGAAACTGTTTCTTTTCTAATTTTTCAGCTTTCTTAAGTAGAGTATCATTTCTATTGGGTCCAATCCACCTATTCAACTCTCCTTCAATCACAGGGTCATATAAATAAAATTTATAAACCAATTCGACATGAAGGACTTGGTCTTTTTTTAGGTCTTTTATTATAAAATCTATTTCTCCAATGGTAATTTTCTCATTAAAAACTTGAATATTTTTTGCTATAATACTATAACGGTCTGAGTTCTTAATATAAGAATCAAAAAACACCTCAACTCTTTTTCCCAATACCTCATTTACGTTAATTTTAAGCTTCGAAACATCTGTTTGGATTTGTTGACCTATAACCAGATTTTCAAAATCAAATAGCGGTATATCTGGAAGAATCCCTTGAATTGTCAAGGGGTGACTTTTTAAAAAACCAAAATATTCATTTTCTATTGACACCTAAAACTTCTTATTTTGAAAAAACCGAAAAATATTTAGTCAGCATAGGTTTAAGTATTTTTCTATCTACAGGTTTTGACACAAAATCATCACAACCTGCATTTAATGCTTTTTTAATATCTTCTTCTGTAGAATATGCTGTTTGTGCAATTATAGGAATATTTGGTCTTAATTTCTTTATTTTACGTGTAGCGGTATATCCATCCATTATAGGCATCCTAATATCCATAAGAATTAAATCTATACCTTCATTTTTAGTGCAAAGATCAACAGCTTCTTTACCATTTTCTGCTCGATGAATAACAAATTTATAACTATTCATTTTTAGTAAAATAGTTTTCAAAAACAGAAAATTAACATCTCCATCTTCTACTATTAGAACGACTTGTTTTAAAGGAACATTTGACATATTGTTATCAGGGGTATCTACATTCTGCAAGGTAGAGTTAATAATCGGTAAATAAGGAAGTATCAACGTAAACGTAGATCCTTCACTAAACATCGATGTAAACTCAATATATCCTCCAATTAATTTTGCGTTTTTTTGTGCTATGGATAAACCAAGCCCTAGACCATCATAACTCTTGGTAACTTCTTTTTCTGATTGCGAAAAATTTCTAAAAATTAGTTCTTGATCCTCTTCTTTAATACCTATCCCTGTGTCTTTAATCCTAACCATTAACTTATTATCTTCTACACCAGACCAAATTTCAACTATTCCTTCTTTCGTAAATTTTATAGCGTTATCAATAAGATTATATAAGATTTTATTAATTTTTAACTTATCAATTAATATAACATTTTGATCTTCGGTCAAAGTATTATTAAAACGAATAGCAATATTTTTACTAATTGCTTTGCTCTGAAAATCTAAAAACAATGTTTGTAGTACTTTATCTATATCAGTTTCTTGTTGTTCAACTTTGACTTGATTTGTTTCTAATCTAGAAATTTCGATAATATCATCAATAATACTAATTAATTGAGTACTGCTATCCATTATTATCTTTGAGTACTCCTTTTGTGTATCTGGTGTAATTTCTGGATCATTTAATAATTCAGAAAAACCAATTATTCCATTCATAGGAGTCCTTATTTCATGAGAAATATTATGAATAAATGCGGTTTTAAGTTTATTACTTTCTTCTGCCCTCTCTTTGGCAACACTCAGCTCTTTAGTTTTTTGGAGTATTAAATAATTTAAATATCTATTTAACAACAAAATGATCAATAATAGTAGTAGTATAACTCCAGTAAGCGTTATCCAAAATTTTGTTTTTTTATAAAATGGAACAACTGCTTGATACAGCCAATTATCAAAAATAACCTCTTTATCACTATTCGTTATTCCTGCCGTTACTTTTGAAAGAATTTGGTTAAGAATTTGTTTATCTCTTTGAACTCCAATACTTGCAGCATATTTATATTCAGTTTCAGAAACTACCTCAAGGTTTTTGAGATTCTCAGTTTTTATCAAGTAATTCGTAATTGCTTTTATACCTATAAAGGCATCATATTCTCCTGTACTAACTTTTTTCAAACAGGTTAAATCATCTATTTCGGTTAGAATATTTAATTCACTTTGAGTATTATTTAAGATTTCTATTATAGAATAGTCTTTAGGTACTGTGACTAACTTGTCTCTGTAGTTTTCAAGTTTTTTACCGTAGTTTTCACCTTTTCTTGTAACAATAACATAATTAGACTCAAAAAACTGTCCATAAAATTTAAGGTATTCTTCTCTTAGGGGTGTTTGTTGTATTTCTAATACAATGTCTACTTTATTATTTTTTGCATCACTTATTACTTCTTCCCAATTGGAATATAATTTACGTTTAAACTTATAATCTATTTTACTCTCAATAAGCAGCAGGTAATCAACTAAAATACCATCAATCTGTTTTTTCTCATTAATAAACTGATATGGAGCATAATAAGGAAACAATGCTATAGAAATACTATCATGATCATTTAACCATTGTTTCTCTTCCTTGGTAAGTAAATCTTTAGAATTAGAACATGAAAAAAATAGAGTTAATACTATTAACGAAAAGAAAGTATATAGTAATTTTTTGAGCATAATTTCATCAATTGGTCCTTTGCTTTTCCTTCTCTTTTTTAATAAAGATACTATTAAATCTTAACACTTTCAAAAAACAACAACCTTATTTACAGCACTATACTTTAACCATACAATTAGTCATAATTTCACTTACCATTAGGTATAACTTAAGGTATTTTTAAAGAAATAATCTTTTATTCTACAGATATAGGCAAGTAAGTGTCTATCATTTTTTTAAGCATTTTAGGGTTTATAGGTTTCGATATAAAATCATCACAACCAGCATCAAAAGCATTTTTAATATCTTCTTTACTTGTATATGCTGTTTGCGCAATTACTGGTAACAAAGGGTATATTTGTTTTATTTGTTTAGTGGCCTCATATCCATTCATTTCAGGCATTTTAATATCCATTAAAATTAAGTCGATCATATCTGTTTCTTTACTAAACAAAACAGCTTCTTTACCATTTACGGCTCTATGGATAGTAAAACTATACTCTTTCATTTTAGATAATATCGTTTTTAGAACCAAAAAATTAACATCTCCATCTTCTGCTATCAAAATAAGATAAGTTTTTGTATTTTCTTTTCTTCTTATTTCAATGTTTTCTTTGTTCGATTTTTCTTTTAAAACCGGAAAATATGGTATTTCTAATCTAAAAGTGGAGCCTTTATCCAAAACAGATGAAAAAGACAACTGCCCTTTCATCATTTTTGTATTTTCTAATGCAATCGTAAGTCCCAAACCTAAGCCTTGATATCTCTGTGATATCTGATCTTTAGATTTAGAAAAACTTTTGAATATGTGTTTTTGATCTTTAGGGTCAATTCCTACACCCGAATCTCTAACTGTAATGGTTAAGTACTTCTTTTTTATCATACAGGTAACCAAAACTGCTCCTTTATTTGTATATGTTATTGCATTTCTCAATAATGCACCAATAGTTTTAGTAAACTTAATTTTATCTATCAACAAAAGGTTTTTATACTCATCAATTGTGTTATGCACTATTAATTCAATTCCTTTCTTCTTGGCTTTTGTTTCATACGTAGAAAAAACAACATCTAAGAGCTCAGTTATATTGGTTTCTTCTTGATAAAGTTTAACTTGTTTTGTTTGCAACTTTGAAATTTCAAGAGTATTATCCATATTTTCAATAAGTTGTTTACAGCTATTTACAATTGCTTCTATATAAACAGTTTTGTCAACATTAGCCATTTCTTCTTTCTTCAAAAATTTAGAAAAGAGAAGAATATTATTTACAGGAACCTTTATATCATGAGAAACATTATTTATAAATGCTGTTTTTAAACTATTATCCTTTTCTGCTACATCTGTTGCTTTTCTTAATGCTGCTGTTTTTTGTTTAACAATTTGGCTCAGGTAAAAATTGATATCTATTATGATGATCAATAACAAAACAAAAAATATAAGAAGTGGCGCAAAAAAATTAACTCTTTTATAGAACGGAATTGTTTCTTTGTATAGCCAACTATCGATAATACCCTGTCGTTCTTTCTCAGAAATACTCTTAAGGGCTTTTGTTATTATATTATTTAAAGTATCGTTTGTTTTATCAACCGCAATTCCGGGAGCATAACTATGATCTAGCTCTTCACTTATTTTTAGAGCATTAAAATTCTTATAGTTTATTAAATAATTTGCAACTGCCTTAGGTCCTATATATGCCAGATGCTCTCCTCTATTTACTCTTTCTAGAGCATCCGTTTCACTTGCATAAGTATAAAGTATTATTTTAGGGAAATTTCTCTTTAAAAACTCTTCTATAGCATAACCTTTTGGTACTGCAACCTCTTTACCTTCCAATTTACTTAATGTTAATTTTGAAGAGTTATTTTTTGCCGTAACAATAGCATAGGGAGTATCAAAAAGTTGATTGTGAAATATTAGATATTGATGCCTTTCCCAACTTTGTTGGGCTTCTAAGATCATATCTACCTGTTTGGTTTTTGCATCGCTAAGTACTTTTGACCATTCAAAATAATATTTACGTTTAAACTTATGCTCAATTTTTTCTTCTATAAGATCTAGGTAATCAATAAAAACTCCTTCGATCGTATTGTTTTTATTTATAAACTGATACGGAGGATAATAAGGAAATAGAGCAATACTAATAGAATCATTATTTTTTAACCATTCGATTTCAGAATTGGTAAGTACTTTTTCCTTCGAGCAAGAAGAAAAAAGTAGTATATACAAGAGGAATATTAGGGGTTTACGTAGTGATTTCCAATTTAACATTTAAACAAATTGTTCTAAAAAGATGACAATGATCTAGTTAAAGATAGTATAATGTTAAAGCTTTTTTAGCTAAAATTGAAAAATATTTACTATTAAGTCAAAATTTATTTACAGTTATTTTTCTATTTCTGTACCATCTGGATACAATGCAAACCTACCTTTTGATGGATCATGAACATTATCATGACTTGGCCATGGCCATCCTCCAAATTCTGTTTGTTGGTACTCCAAAATAGCTTCTCGAATTTCTATTTGACTATTCATTACAAAGGGTCCATGTTTTACGACTGGCTCTTGTATAGGTTTTCCTTGTAACATCAAAAAATGTGATTCTACATCTCCATTTTTTATAGTAAACTCTTCTTTTGCATTTAAAATAATTTCGTGAGAAACAGGAATAGTGTACCCTTCTGTCTCAATTTCATTTCCTTTAAAAAAATAGATTGACCTGTTTATGCCTTCAGAGGCTTTTGGAAACGTAAAAGTAGCATGAGCATCCATTTTTAATGTCCAAATTGCTATTTCGTTGTTAGGGTCAGACGCCCAAGAATCTGGTGCTGGATCTGGTGCTTTATGATCATTATCCAATATACCAGCAATTAATGTTATTTCTGTTTCATAACCAGACTGATCTTTCTTCTTTATAATAGGCACTTCGTCGCTCCATAACATTTTAAAGTGAGGCGGTACCATTTTCTTTTCTCTTGGAAGGTTTAACCATATTTGAAAAAGTAAAAATGGATTATCTTTTTCTGTTTGTAATAATGGAAACATTTCAGAATGTTGTACTCCCTTACCTGCTGTCATCCACTGTACATCTCCGTTACCAAAACGACCTGCTGCTCCTAAGGAATCTGAATGGTCTACTAGTCCTTTTTGAACAATAGTAACAGTCTCAAAACCACGATGAGGATGTGCTGGAAAACCAGGAACTCTAGCTCCGTGATACATTCTCCAACCGTCTTTTAAAGTAAAGTCTTGACCTATATTACGTCCATCTAGAGATGCATCAGGTCCTAATTTACCATCTCCTTTGGGGTAATTGTCCTCATGATACGCACAAAATAAAAATGGATCTTGCGTTTCCCATGGAAAACCTAATGCTTTAATTTTGATTATAGCAGACATGTTTTGCTTTTTATTAGATATGTCGTTCTTGAAACAAGTAAAAAATATCAATCCAACATATCATGGGTTAAGGCTTCCAAAATAGTCATTTAAGTTGAACCAGAAACATTTTTTACTCAAAACAGATGTACTTAAAACTTAGTTTAATTCTCTCGTTTGCTTTTTCCTATTTTTCATTCTTCTTAATTAAATTCTAAATTTCATGCATTTTTAGCATAAAAATCCCCCTGTTAATCTACAATTCTTAACCATTCAGCTAATTTGTTTTTACACATAGATACATATATCTATCTTTTATTTTTTATTAATTCTTACACTATTAATTAAACTCAATTTATTTAATAAAAACCAAAAAAAATGAAACACAAACTTTTACTCGTGTGCTTACTCTTCAGTTGTTTAATGTCTGCTCAATCATTTGTAAAGGACTATAGTAATGCTACAACTACCTACCAATTACAAATGAATTTTCAAGAACAATCTTGGGGAGATGTTTACCTAAATGTTGAAGTTATAAACAAAGGATCAAACAATCTTAATGTTAGAAATGCTAAGGTTACATTTTTGTCTGATGCTACTCCTAGTCTAATTAATTTCTTTCCTAATGGTAAAATTTCTTATCCTACAATCGGTTTTAATCAAACGCCAGATGGTAGCCAAATTAGAAATACCCTTATTATTGGTCTAGCTGATGAATCATGGGTAGATGATATGTTAGGCCCTAATGAAAGTTTTAAATTTAGAGTTGACCTAAGAGCCGTAACTTCTACATATGATGCTATTGCCGATACCGTTAGATTTTACCTCGAAAATGAAGAACCTGATTTATTTACAGATGTGACTACTGATATAACAGGTAATGATGGTAACGCAGTAACTATAAATTATAAAAATACCGTTGCTAATACAACCTCAACAGAAACGACTACCTCATCGGTTACATCTTCTTTTAGAGTAGATCAACAACATAATGTATGGGCGAATGATTTTGTTATAGGCACGACGCTATATGCAAGTGCTTATCCAGAGTCCTCTCCTTTATCTTTTACTCCTTCGGCAACTAATAACAATATCAATATATCATTTACAAAATCTACTATTTCTACAGAAAATGTAACGGTAAGTGTTAGCGGGCTTCCTAATGGTGTTAACTCTACCATTACTTTAAAAAACAACGATATTAGTGGTGCTGATAAAAACGTACAAATCAGTAATGGTAACACTACTATTTCGCAAGTTCTAGTAGGAGGGTATTCTGTAACTGCAGGTTTATATACAGATAACGCAAATAACCTGGTATATACACCTCAATATAACAATAGTATTGATATTTCTACAGGTGGTAATAATACTATTTCTATTTCTTATACATCTACTTCTGTTCATGAGTTTTCAGTTAAAGGTTTCCCTAAGTACTTGTCTCATGGTACAATCACTAATGCTGCTGCTGCTTTTGATGACAGTTTTAAAAACTCTCCTTTAAGTTCTATTTTTAAGTATTCTGGTTTGGATGGTGCTGGTGATCGTGGAAAAATTCCTGATATGACACCTACAAAAAATACTATCGAACAAGCAAGACGTTTAGAGGCTAATCAAAACGGAAGAATAATTCTTCCTGTAATGGTTCACTATACAGCTAATGCTAGTGGTGGAGGGTCTCTTGAAGCTATAAAAGATTTAAGTGAAAATCAGAATCTATACTATCACTATAGAAACCTTATTCAAGAAATTAAGGTAATGCTAAGTTATGAGGATGCTAATCATCCTAATCCAGGAGCGTTTGTAATCAGTCCAGATCTTATTGGAGCAATACAACAAGATGTTATTTTTGGAAACGATCACGATATCAGAACGATGAATATTAAGGTGAATGAAGAGGTTAAAAGAGCTTTTCAAGATGAAAATTTAAGCATCACTGACCTTCCGGTATTTGCAAACGATTTAAAAGGGTATTTTCAATCAGTAAACTTTGTTATTCATCATGTAGGTGAGTGTAAAATCCCTTTTGGTTATCAACAAAATGTATGGGCTGCTGGTTCTGCTCGATGGGTATTTGAAGGTGCTGGAGAGTTTAATGACCCTGTAAGTGAAGGTATTGAAGTTGCTAATTTCATGAATGACTTAGAATTATATACTGGTGCTTGGAAACCTGATTTTATTGCTTTTGACAGGTATGAAAGAGATTGTTTTGGTCCAGCTGCAGTACAAAATTATGCGTGGACTGCAAAACATTGGAATAGGTACCTGATCTTTTGTAAAGAAATTGCAGAACGTATTGGTAATGCACCAATTATGTTATGGCAAATTCCAGGTGGACATATGGCCACTACAGATGAAGTAATTACCAATTATAGTATTAGTCTACACTCTTCTGCCTCTGCTCCATTCTTTCTTGGAGATGATAGAATTGGAACAAACCTAAATACTATTAGACCAGATATTAAAAATATCTCTTTGCTACCTCATTATCAAGCTAGCAATGTAGGAGAGCTTTTGGCAAACGATAATGGTTATGATTGGAGTACATCAAACTTACAAAGGTTAGCTAACATGAATGTTTTCTCTATACTTTGGGGTGGTGGTTCTACCACTGGTGTTGGTCCAATAGGTACAAATGGTGATGATGATGGATGGTTAGCTGCAAAAATAACAGAGTATTACAATAACCCTCCTGTTTATAAAACAATGGCAATAACGCCATATCAAGATGCTGCGTATTGTCAAAGTGGCGCAACCACTTCTACCACAAAGGATGGAAAAGAAATTTTGAGTATACAATTATTCCCTGTTCCTGCAAAGGATCAATTACACATAGATAGTTCTGCTCTTGGAAATAAATTTTCGGCAATTATACATGATATATATGGTAAAAAAGTAAATGCTCCTAAAAATGCTTCTGGAAACATTATAGATGTATCTAGCTTAGCAACTGGTGCTTATATTATTACTATTATTCCGAAGGGAGATACAAAAAATAAAGTTTCGCAAATATTCTATAAACAATAGTATGTTTTAAAAAGGGTATATAGGCTCATTTACACAAAAGAGCAATGAACTATGTTCATTGCTCTTTTTTTATTAAAATCTATGAATTTAATTATTCGCTTTTTTTACAGCAGATAGCATTAAACCACTAAAAATTAGTAGAGTTCCAATAATTTTATTTTGTAAATGTACTTTTTCTTTGTTTTGGAGATATTTCTTAAGTTTTGATGCAAATTTTACGTAGAGCAATAAACAAACACCATCAATTATTAAATATGTCGCTCCCAAAATTAATATTTGTGGTATAAAAGCTAAAGTTTGATCGATAAATAAAGGAAATAGAGCTGCAAAAAAGACAATTGCTTTTGGATTAGATGCAGACATAAAAAAACCCTCGCTATAGAGTTTTAAAAAGTTTTTATCTTTTTTTTGATTCGTAAACTCTCCTGTTTTAGGTTGTGAAACAATTTTTGTTATTCCCATATAAATCAAATATGTCACCCCAACCCATTTGATAAGGCTAAAAATTTCTCCTGAAGAAACAATAATCGAAGCTAACCCTAGAGATGATAAGATAATTTGTATTGCATTTGCGGATAAATCCCCCAATATAGTTCCTACTGTATTCTTTACACCATAATTCATACTATTCGCTGTTGCTAGTAATACGCTTGGCCCAGGTGTTATTCCTATAATCAACACAGTCCCTACAAATGAAATCCAAAGAGTTAAATTCATGTTACTTTTCACGTTAAGTTATTAAAAAATACAAACCATTTTATTTACTATAAAATTACAATTTTCAATGTTTTAAAAACTCAAATTTAGCTTTTTATTGGTTGCTCCATTTCGTACAAATCAAGCCCTACTCCCCAGTAATCTTTTTCTTTCCTCTTTAATTTATAGTCAAATTTTTCGAAAAACTTATATGCAAACTGTGAAGTTGTAACCACTAGTTTTTCTACTGTTGGATCCAATTTAATCAACGCCAAACAATGCGTAACTGCTTTTTTACCTAATCCTTTTCCAGCATAATCAGGGTAAAAAAATATCCATGTTATTCTTCCTGACTTATCCTTAGTTTTTACGTAATACCCTACTCCTCCAACTATTTGATTTTGATACTCAATGGTAAAATAAGTATCTGAATAATCTTTTAAATAATTTTCAAAGTCATTGGTTTCATTTGGACTGAAATACTTTGGTACATTGAGTTTGAAGATCTTTATCAACTCTTCGTTATCAGTTATTCTATAAGGTCGTATCATCATAAGTTTATCTGATTAGATATTCAATATTAAAACAGTTTATATTTTCTATATAAAGTTTATGTTTACAACTTTAACTACTTTTTGCTTTCTGATAGTTCCAAGAAATTTTCAAATCTACTAAGTGTTCCTCCCCAACCATTATAAAATCCCATTTCTTCTTGTTGTCTACAATATTCTGATGTTGCATGAATTACACTAAATGTGAATTTTGTTTTACCTTCATGTTCTTCAAAAAGCATCTGTAATTCAACTCCTTCTGTCATAGGTTTAAAGTCTGCAGCGGTTCTTATCTTTTCGTGTTTGGTAATTTCTATATATACCCCCTCTGATATAAACTCTTTTCCATCTGGCATAGGCATAACATATTTCCATTTTCCTCCGACGCGAAAGTCATGTTCAATTATTTTGATATTCATTCCCTCTGGTGCCCACCATTTCAAAATATGATGAGACTGTGTCCAAGCATCCCATACTAATTTTAAAGGCGCCTTGAATATTTTTTCAATTGTTAAAGTCCTACTTTTAATATCATTCATTATTAATGCTTTTGGATTGTATTTGATTTAAATAATTTTCAAAGGAGTCTATTCTATCTTCCCACAGCTTATTATACTGATTGATCCAAAGAAAGGCAGGAATTAATTTTTCTGGTCGAATTACACATATTCGTTCTCTACCTACTTGATTAAAGGTTATTATGTCACATTCACTCAAAATTTTAAGGTGTTTTGAAATAGCAGGTCTACTAATTTTGAACTTATTAGCTACCTCGTTAACTGTTAGCGTTTGAGTTGAAAGTAGTTCTATAATATCTCTTCGTATTGGGTCTGCAATTGCTTGAAAAACATCTCTTCTCATAATTAATGTAACCGATTAGTTACGAATATAAATGTAACTATCTGGTTATACAAATATTTTATATCAAACTTCTGTTAAGACATATTTTACTTATAAAAATACAAGGTTAGTATAGGCTAACATTTAGGAAGAACATATAAAAAGACATAGTTAGTTACTTATTTGTCCATTTTATGCCTGAATAGAAACTATCCAGGTACAGCGAATTGTGTGTCTCTTCTGTATAGAGTTTTGTTTTTAAATTTACATTTTGACTCATTTCCAAAACCTCTATTAATTCTATTATCTTTTTCCTATGAAACTCAGGAGTGGGTTGATAAGTCAAATGTATTTTAACTTTATTAGTTGTCTTCTGATTTTCTTTAAAAGACTTGATCACTTCTCCATTACTATACCAAATTGAAGGGTCATACATATGAATTGCTTCAAAAGGATGGTCTTTTGATAAAATATACCCTCCAAAATAACCTCCATAAGAATGCCCTATCAACGATTCATATCCATTGGTAGCGTAATTTTTATTAACATCTGGTATGAGTTCGTTTATCAAATATTCGTAAAATTTCTGTCCCCCTCCAGAATTTGATGAATTATACCAAGTAGAATCTACTTTATCTCCATCATATTCTATTCTTGATTCACTAAAGGTTAAATCAACTCCTCTTTTATTTTCCCAATCGATATGAGGAATACCAATTATAATAGATTTGTTAATCTTTTTATTAGCTCCCAAATCAAAAGTAATATTTCTTACCAAATCAAATCGCCACTCTGCATCTAAAACATAAACAACAGAATATTTTAAGCTATCAGAATAATTTAGAGGAAGGCTTACCCAATAATCTCTATTTTCATTAAGTTTTTGAGAAAACTTTTTATGCTTAATAGTTTTATTAATGCATATTGAATCTTGTGTATATACACTACATGTGATAAAGCAAACAAATAAATAACCAATATATTTCATACCGTATACTAATTAGCAAATGCTCTAATCGTGTCTAACATTTGCTTATTTTTCTAATTCTGATGGTAAGATATTAATTATAAAATTATATTGTTTTGACTGTACAACATATTTATCCATGTTTGGTGGTCCACAAGCACTTGTACCAACTCCATTTACGACGTAATCAAAATTAAATATATTAGTATCAGATGCTATTAACTCATTTATATGATAGGCTTTATCAATCTCTTTATCTGAGAAATGATGAGCACTAAAATTCATTAATTCTGGACCCGAAAATTTAACACTTATATTTTGATTATTCACTTCTGTCCAACGTATATCTGTTCTATTTCCATAATCCTGAGGCCTTATATAAAATTCAAACATATCCTTGACTGTAGAACTATAATTACCTACCCTACCCGATTCTTTCCTGTCCACATATGTTTCATGAGGCCCATCTCCATACCAGCTAACCGTTTCATAGGATTTAGGAAAACTCATCTGCCAACCAACTTTTGCCATAGTTTTCACAAAGTTTGTTGGATTGATTTCTGTTTGAATATATAAACCATCTTTTTTAGAAAATTGATAAATAACAACAATATCAAAAACTTTAATTTTGTTTAGTTGAGTAGCTGTTAGGTATGAAGTTATTAAAGTATCTGTAACCGTAATTTTATTTGCTTTAAAATCTAATTTTGAAAGCCCTGACTCTATCCAAGATTTACTACCAGTCGGACTAACTTTATCATTATCTATCGGAGCTCTCCAAAAATTGGGAATCATATTTGAAAATACATGCTTTTTTTTATAAGAATACGAGGTGATCAAACCTGTACTCCTATCAAGAACAATTTGTGTTTCTCTATTAGTTATTTTTATAACAGAATCCTTTTTAGAAACAGTGAATTTGGTGTAGGGTTTAAGAGGATGTTTTTTTTCACCTCTATTTTGAGTGAATTGAATTTGCGACCATGCAACTTCATGATTTTTTGGAAGCACATCACTCTCTTCTTTTGTTACAAATGAAATGTCTAGAATTAATTCTGAATTTTTATAAATATCGAGCTTAGGCATTTCAATATTCATTGTATCCGAGGTTCTGGCTTTAACATCTAACTCTGGGATAATTCCATTATATATTTCTTTTCCATCACTTAATATTTTATATCTGGCTAGGTATTTATTTAGGTTAATAAAATCATATTTATTAATAACTACAATTTTACCCTTAGATGCATCGACATCTTTAACCTCAATTTGTTGATATACTTTTTTAACTTCTTCTAGATGAGGATGAGGGTTACGATCTGGATCAACTAACCCATTAATTAAAAAATTACTATCACTTAATACCCCCTTAGGTCCGAAATCTCCTCCATATGCATAATACTCTACTCCTTTGTTATCTTTTTTCAATAGGCCTTGATCTACCCAATCCCAAATAAACCCTCCTTGAAATACATCGTATTTTTCTACTAAATCCCAATGATCAACTAACTCTCCTACACTATTTCCCATTGCATGCACATATTCACAAAGTATTAAAGGCATTTTAGGTTCGTCCTCACAATATCCTATTATTTCTTCGAGATAAGGATACATGGGGCACATTATATCGGTTGTATAATCTTTTAAGCCAAAAGTGCTATCTAAATATTTTGTTACTCTCTCATATTGTACAGGGCGAGAAGAGTCTTTTCCTTTTAACCAATCATAAGTATAATTAAAATTAATTCCCGCTCCAGCTTCATTACCCAATGACCAGGTAATTATTGATGGAAAATTTTTATAAATCTCGTACATATTTCTTGTGCGATCCATGTGAGCAGATAACCACCGTGTATCCTTTGCTAAACTCTTTTCTCCGTATCCCATGCCATGTGACTCAATATTCGCCTCGCAAACAAGATAAATCCCATATTGGTCACACAACTCATACCATAACGGGTCATTAGGATAGTGCGCTGTTCTTACAGCATTTATATTATATTTTTTCAATAGTTTAATATCCTCAATCATTCTATCTCTTGTAATATACTTACCAGTAATAGGGTCATGATCATGTCTGTTAACTCCTCTAACAATTATAGGAACTCCGTTTACAAGTAATTGACTGTTTTTAATTTCAACCTTTCGAAACCCAACAGATACAGGAATTATTTCTAATAATTCATCATTTTGATTATAAAGAGAGATAACGAGTTTATATAGATTTGGCGTTTCTGCTGTCCATGTTTTAATATTTGAAAGTGTTTGTTTAAATTCAAAATCAGATTCATTATTTCTTTTAAAGACAATTAGTTTGTCTTCTTCATATATTTTTTTTGATGATTGATCAAACAGTTTGACATTGATCTTTATTTGTTTTGCGATTAAATCTTGATTATGATCAACCTTAAGCTTTAAATTTAATTCTCCGTCTAAATAATTGTTTCTCAGATCTGATACAACAGCTATATCACGAATAAAAACTTTGGGTCTGGCTATTAAATAAATATCTCGTTCTATACCACTTATATCCCACATATCTTGGTCCTCTAGATATGATGCATCACTCCACCTATAAACCTTAAGTGTTACCTTATTTGTCCCGTCTTGAATAAATTTAGAAATATTAAATTCTGCGGCCGTTTTACTATCCTCACTATATCCAATATACTTACCATTGATCCACAAATCAAAAGCCGACTTAACCCCTGCGAAACCCATAAAAACATTTTTATTTTTCCAGCTAGAATTTATTTCAAAATCTTTACTATAAATACCAACTGGATTTTGACTTGGTATATCTGGTGGGTTTACGGGTATAAATGGATACTTTATATTTACGTATATTGGATAACTATACCCTTGCAGTTCCCAATTGCCAGGCACTTTAATCTCTTTCCATTCTTCGGTCTTCAACTTTGTAAAATCAAGGTCAACCTTATCGGGAGATTCAAAATACTTAAATTTCCATTGCCCATTTAACAACATAAATCGATTCGATTCTAAACGATTCATATTCAATGCCGATTTCAAACCCTGATAAGGTATAAAATAAGATCTAGGTCTTTCTTTATTTACACTAACAACCGAAGGGTCTTTCCAATATGTCGTAGAAGGTTGGATTAGGTTTTCTTGCCCAAAAGAGTACAATGTCACTAAAAGCACCAAAGTTAAAATTTTCATTTATTTTATCTTTTATCTCAGTTTACGACAACGAAGAATGAAGGTTATTTTTTAATAAAAGAAACACATAAACCATTTCTAAAATTTTACAAACCGCTGATATAGCTTCCGTAAAGGTCTTTAAAACTGAATCCTTCTGACAACCTATATTTACTAAGTTTCTTATACTCTACCAATCCCCATAACAGAAACTCCATCATAAAGTATCTATCTTCATCTTTGATTTCTGGTTGAAACTTTTTCATTATATTTTTAAGAGGGACAATACTATCTAGTTTTGATTTATACTCTTTATCAGATATGTCATCTAGTAATTCAAAACCAGTTTCTTCAAAAAACCAGGTAATCAATTCTTGGTAGGGTTTTTCATCTCCTTCCTTTTCGAGTTTCTCAATTTTTGGAAAATACTCTGAAAATAATGTTTTTATGGCTTCTCCTATCAATGTATGCGCTACTGAAGATGCTCCTTCTTGTTCTCCTTCATAAACAAGTTCTACTTTTCCTGTTATTGCAGGTATAATTCCTATAAAGTCACTAAGACGTAAAGCGGTATGGTCAACTCCTAACTGTAATGCTCTATACTCTGCAGCACTTAACAAATTCTCATATGCTGTAATACTCATTCTGGCACTAACTCCACTTTTGTGATCTATGAATTCGCTTTCTCTTGCCTCAAAACTTATTTGTTCTAATATATCTCTTGCGACACCTGGAACATACACTACATCAGATTGTCTTGTATCTAACTTAGCCTCTTGTTCTGTAATCGTTCTAGCAATCTCTATTGTTTCTGGATAATGTGTAAGAATTTGAGATCCAATTCTATCTTTTAGAGGAGTTACTATACTTCCTCTATTCGTATAATCTTCTGGATTTGCTGTAAATACAAACTGAATATCCAAAGGTAACCTAAGTTTAAACCCTCTTATCTGGATATCTCCTTCTTGCAAAATATTGAATAGGGCTACTTGTATTCGCGCCTGCAAATCAGGTAACTCATTAATTACAAATATACTACGGTTAGATCGTGGAATCATTCCAAAATGAATTACACGATCATCAGCATAGCTTAGTTTAAGATTTGCTGCTTTTATAGGATCTACATCTCCTATAATATCTGCAACGGTTACATCTGGTGTTGCCAATTTCTCTACAAACCTTTCTGATCTATGTAACCAAGTTATTGGGGTATCATCTCCCTTATCATTTATTATATTAGTTGCATATCTTGAAAGAGGGTTGAATGGGTCATCATTGATTTCTGAGCCTGTAACAATAGGTATCCATTCATCTAATAAATTAGTCATCTGGCGTGCCAACCGTGTTTTGGCCTGCCCTCGTAACCCAAGTAAGTTTATATTATGTCTTGAGAGTATCGCTCTTTCTAATTCGGGAATTACCGTATGTTCGTAACCATGAATTCCTGTAAAAGTTTTTTCTTTATTACTAATTTTTATTCTTAGGTTTTTTCTTAGTTCGTCTTTAATAGATATACTTTTATACCCTGCGCTTTTTAATTGTCCTAATGTCTTTATGGTTTCAATTTTCATATCTTTTCTAATAAAACACCTGAATTAACTTTTAGTATTACTTAATTTTCTTTTTCCTGTTAGTTTCATAATCTTCAAATATCATTTCACCCAGACCTTTAAGACCCGTGTAAAATGCTTTACCTTGATTAGCATAGGTAAATTCTCTTACAAATTGCATTAAATATGGATCCTGAGCTATCATAAAAGTGGTAATTGGTATATGTAGTTTTCTTGCCTGCTGTGCCATCATATAACACTTATTTACTATATGAGGATCCAAACCATTACTGTTTTTATAATATTGACCATCTGGCATTCTAAGACAACTAGGCTTACCATCTGTTATCATAAAGATTTGCTTATTCGTATTACGCTTTCTACGTAACATATCCATTGCAAGTTGTAACCCTGCTACTGTATTAGTATGATATGGTCCCACTTGAAGATATGGCAAATCCTTGATACTAATTGGCCATGCATCATTACCAAAAACTAGGATATCGAGTGTATCTTTTGGGTATTTTGTTGTTATTAATTCTGCTAATGCCATAGCCACTTTTTTAGCCGGTGTAATGCGGTCTTCTCCATATAGAATCATACTATGACTAATATCAATCATTAATACCGTGCTCATTTGGGCTTTAAATTGAGCCTCTTCGACAACAAGGTCGTCTTCGGTAAAATGTAAATCATCTATCCCATGATTTATTTGAGCATTTTTAAGGCTTTCTGTCATCGAGATGCGCTCTAGAGAATCTCCATATTGATAATTCCTAAACTCCCCAGAATGCTCATCACCTTTACCCAAATAATTCGTTCTATGATTACCTGATTTACTTCTTTTTAATTTACCAAAAATTTGATCCAATGCCCTTTTTCGAATAGCCTGCTCTGTCTTTGCCGTTATCGACATTCCTCCTTTTCCTTCTGGTTTTATATCTTCGCGCAAATAGCCCTTCTTGATTAGATCTTGTACAAAATCATCAAGAGTGTAGTCTTCATCTGTTAATTGATATTCTTTATCTAGTTCTTTCATCCAATCCAAAGCTTCTTCTAAATCTCCAGAAGTATGCGTAATAACTTCTTGAAAAATATCAAATAATTTATCAAAAATAGATTGCTCGGGAGCTTCAAATGCCTGAAAAGCAAATCCTTTTTTAAATATTTTGCGTTCTCCACTCATAAGCTAAAAGTAAAACAATTAATGAAAATAAGTCTTTATGAATCAAATATCTACCCAGAATTAACATTTGCTTTAACGTTGTTGTATTATTTAAAACACGCTTAAAAAATTAACATTATCATAAAAATTATCATTTTTTTAACATATTTACCGATAATAAAGGCGCTTTAAATGTTAATTTTACATTACCCCTATTTTTATTGATAATTGTTAAAGCACTATAACAAATACATATGACAATACTTATTAACTTAACGTAATTGCATATAATAGTATGTAATTCGTAAAATCATTAGATTATGAAAAATTACATACTCTCTCTTTTAGTACTTTCTACATTTTTTATAAGCCCAATCCAAGCTTATAATTCAAGTTATTTAATTACTGATAACGCATATGCTCAAAACCCAACTGATCGCAAACTATCTACTGAAGAAGTGAAAGAACGAGGGTTAGATCTTTTGGCTAATCAAATCATAGAAAACCTTGATGAAGTCGATCTTAGAAAAATGGCTAGGTCGGCAATTTTTGAAACAACATATGGTTTTAGATGGAAAATGATTAATTTACATACAGGCAAAAAGATAATCATCAAAGTTAATAAGGACTTTAAGCTTATTTCTGCAAGGACTACGGATAATTCAAAAATCATGACACCCTAAGGTGAAGTATAAAATACTTTCTTTTGTCTTTAAGCAGGTAATTAAATATATTTATATGGGTTAAAGTAGTATTTTGATAGAAAGTATATTATCATTGATCTTAACATTAATTCTTTTTCAATATTTTTACTATCTATTCTTAGTAAAAGGATTGATATTACGTTAAAATCTATTGATATATAATGAATCTAAACCTTAAAAAGATTGGTGCCATAAGTGGGCCCCTCATTTTCTTTCTAATCATATTATTTTTTCACCCAGAAGGCCTTAGTAAAGAATCCAATGCCATATTAGCAAGCACATTATGGATTGCAATATGGTGGATCACTGAACCTATTCCTATTGCTGTCACGTCATTACTTCCTATTGTCTTATTTCCTCTATCTGGGGGTATGGACATAAAAACTACAACTGCAGCGTTTGGCAATCCCACAATTTTCTTATATACAGGTGGCTTTATACTTGCTTTGGGTATAGAACGTTGGAATTTACATAAACGCATTGCACTTACTATTATAAATGTAATAGGAACAAACGTCAAGAATATGATTCTTGGTTTTATGATAGCTACAGCCTTTTTATCTATGTGGATTTCTAATACCGCGACTTCTGTTATGATGCTACCCATAGGTATTGCAATTATAACACAACTTACAGATAACCCTAATACAAGTATTAACGAAAATAAAATTTTTGGAAAAGCGCTAATGTTAAGCATAGCATATAGTGCATCTATTGGTGGCATAGCAACCATAATCGGTACCCCAACCAATCTAATTTTATCTGGTGTTGTTAAGGAGGTATACAATTATGAAATTAGCTTTACACAATGGTTTTTAATCGGCATGCCCATTTCTATACTATTGCTATTTATTTGTTGGTACTATTTAACAAACATTGCTTTTTCTTTTAAGCAAAAAACTTTTCCAGGAGGAAAAAACGAAGTCAAAAAACAACTAAAAGAACTAGGGCGATTATCCTTTGAAGAAAAACTAGTTCTTATAGTGTTTGTTGTAACCGCTTTCTCATGGATATCTAGATCTTTTTTACTGCAACCTATATTTCCGGCTATTAACGATACGATAATTGCAATCATTGCGGCTGTAGCTTTATTTATTTTACCTAGTAAGGAGAAAGGAAAACCACTAATGGATTGGAAATTTGCTGTAAAACTACCTTGGGGAATATTATTACTTTTTGGTGGTGGACTTGCACTTGCATCCGGATTTAAAGAGTCTGGACTTGCACTATGGATTGGTACTCAAATGACATTATTAGATGGAATATTCCTACTTACTCTTTTAGCATTTATTGTAACTGTTGTTAACTTCTTAACAGAAATAACTTCTAACGTAGCAACAACATCAATGCTATTACCTGTTTTAGCATCGATGGCGTTATCATTAGATGTACATCCGTTTATGCTAATGATAGGAGCCACAATAGCTGCATCTTGTGCTTTTATGCTTCCTGTAGCAACACCACCAAATGCTGTTGTTTTTGGGTCGGGCTATCTCACTATACCCGATATGATGAAAAAAGGATTTTGGTTAAACATTATATCTATTATCCTAATCATTGGAGTTACTTATTATCTAGTACCAGTGTTATGGGGTTTTGACCCCACATCTTTTCCTCAAGAATTCAGAAAATAAACATTAATACTATAGAACAGTTACATTATATATCTACTGAAATTGCTTTTGTTTGAGTCTCGCAATTTTCAACCAATTTTTGTATTTTTTGGTAGATCACTTGTTCCATTAGCACTACAAACCGTATAATAACACGAGCTATAACGTGCGTAGCCTTTTAAGAAACTACTTCAATAGTTGTTTTACCTCATCATATTCTTCCATATATTCCCAATAAACAATTCTATCAAAAGCATATTCAATTAGTATAAAGTTCTCACTTACAGATAAAATTCTATCTACTGCTACAAGTTTTTTTGAAGCCTTTTCGACTTCTACTTCTTCAGTAATTTCTTGATTTCTGGCATCAAACCCATGGACAATAGTATGGTTTTTAAGAGTTAGTTCGATATATTTCATTTTAGATTATTTAGTTCATTACAAATCTAGACACTTTTACCTTAACGTCTTATTAAGATTTTCAATATTTAATTTTATTAACTTAAACTTTAAATACAATAAAAATGTTTGCTGCGTTGCAAGCTATTCATATTAAAATCGACTCTTCATACAAATTATGTTATCATGAATTTATCCAAAATAACTTTTACCAATAAAGAGGGACAAATACTTAACGGCCGTATCGAACTTCCTATTAACCAACATCCGCATAATTTTGCAATATTTGCCCATTGCTTTACATGTAATAAAAACCTCGGAGCTGTACGAAATATAAGTCGAAGTCTAACTTCTAAAGGTTTTGGGGTTCTTCGATTTGATTTTACTGGACTTGGTGAAAGCGAAGGAGATTTTTCTGATACCAATTTTTCTGGTAATGTAGAAGATCTTATAGCTGCCTCTGATTTCTTGGCTCAAGAATTTAAAGCTCCTACCCTATTAATTGGTCACTCACTAGGTGGTGCTGCAAGTATATTTGCTGCCTCCAAGATTAATTCTATTCAAGCTGTAGCAACAATAGGTGCTCCATCAGACCCTTCTCATGTAGAGCATTTGTTAAAAAATGGTCTAGAAGAAATTGAAACCACGGGTAAAGCTATTATAAACTTAAGCGGTAGAGACTTTACCATTAAAAAGCAATTTATAGAAGATCTTAAAAATAAATCACTACCCAATGTGGCCAAAAATTTAGGAAAAGCACTTTTGATAATGCACTCTCCTCAAGACACAACTGTTGGAATTTCTAATGCCGAAGAAATATATCATGCAGCCAAACACCCTAAAAGTTTTGTCACACTAGATGGAGCTGATCACTTATTAATGAAAAAAGAAGATTCCCTTTATGCCGGTAAAGTCATATCTGAATGGTCATCTCGATACATAAAAATACCGCAATCCCAATTCGCAAAAAGCAATCATCAGGTAGTTGCTAGTTTAGGAAATGAGGACGGTTTTACAACCCAAATAAAGGTAGGAAATCATCATCTTATAGCAGACGAGCCAGAAAGTGTAGGAGGTAATAATTTTGGACCAACACCATATGAATATGTTTCTGCCGGTTTATCTGCGTGTACCGCAATGACCATTAAAATGTATGTAGCAAGAAAAGGATGGGATTTACAACACATAGAGGTGCATACGAACTATAGTAAATCTCACAGTATTGATTGCGAAGATACAGAAAACCCTAAAGCCAAAATAGATACTTTTGAAAGAGAAATAAAGATTGAAGGCAACCTCGATGAAAAACAAATTTCTAGAATATTACAAATTGCAGACAAATGCCCAGTGCATAAAACTCTACATAGTGAAACTCAAATAATCACGACTTTACGTTAAGAAAGTCATGCAGATAACTTATTACATTACTTATATATACCGTTAACAATGGTGTATAAAGGTAAATAAAGAGGGATTTCTTATTTATTTTTTTGCAATAAACTAAAACTGCATTATCTTACCACAACAAACAAATACAAGCCATAAACATTATGAAAACATTAAAATTGATAGTACTTTCCCTATTATCTATTGCCATATTTGGTTGTAAAGGAGAGAAAAAGGAGTCAACAGATCAAAAAAATAATATTGAGGTTGAAAAAACCAAAACTGACCAAAAAGTAGAAGAAAACGAAACAAAACGAGTTGAATTTGATTTAGAGCCTAAAAATGACAGTAATGTTACTGGTAAAATTGTTTTTACCGAGTCTGAAGGAATGGTTAATATGATTGCTGAATTAAGTGGGCTTGAAGAAGGAGAACATGCAATACATATTCATGAAAAAGCAGATTGTAGTTCTGTCGATGGCAAATCTACAGGTGGACACTGGAACCCAACTATGGAACCACATGGGAAATGGGGTGCAAAAGAAGGATATCATAAAGGAGATATAGGTAATTTTAAAGTCGATGTAGAAGGAAAAGGGTCCTTGACATTTGCAACAAATGAATGGTGTATCGGATGTGATGATGACAGAAAAAACATCTTAGGAAAAGCAATTATTGTACATCAAGGTATTGATGATTTTACTTCTCAACCATCTGGAGCTGCAGGTAGTAGAGTAAGTTGCGGAGGTATTATACAGTAAACCAATACATACAAAATAAATACAAGGAGACCATCAAGTATAGTCTCCTTTTTTTATAAAAACCGCTCATAATCATAGTACTATATGATAATTACGTATTTATAACTTCTTAAAATCTAGTTTTAGTAAAATAAAATTAACTTTGTAACAAACCTTAACCAATGAATCCGTCAACTTCGGGTTGGATCGAAAAATTTTTAAAAGATTTAGACGACGATTTAAAGCTATCTTCGCAGTCTTTAGACAGCTTATATATTGATTTAAGAAAAGTTGGTTTTATTTATGGTACTTCAATAAATACAGTCATCGAAAATACTTCGGATATTGTATATTCTGAAGAAGAAAAAACTAAAATAAACCTCTTCTATGCATTAGTAGTAGCCTATCATGAAACTATAGAAAATGGGAATAAAAATGACTGTATCGAAGCATTAATCCAGTTTTATGGATTTTTAGATACTAAAAAATCTTTTTTTTCATTGCCAAACCTATTATCGAGCAGTAAATCTGAAAAATTAGAGAACATTATACATACACGAATACAAACTAATGAGTCTATTTTTAAGAAAAATTTTAGTCACCTTTTAACCAATGCTCTATTATTTATTGATGTACTAGCTTTTGATTATTTTTTGATTCATGACAAAAACCCTTTTGAGTATGCAGCAAAGCTAGAAGAAGCTTTAACCAATACTGTTTTTCTTGCTCTAAACTCAAAAACAGAAAAAGATGAATATGATGAACTCCTTGTTAAATTATTCTCTTCATCGGTAAGATACACTAATATTTCCTCTGAAGAAGAAGCTAGTTTTGATCATTTGGATTTAGAATCTTATACAGATGAAATTGAAAGAAAATATATTCTGGATCTTACCGCTATGGCGGTTTGGAATGATGAAAAACTAGATGAATTAGAACTAGGGTTTATGACTGCACTTGGCGCAGAACTTAAATTATCTAATAAATATACCCTTGAATCTATTGATCTGGTAAAGACTTTTATCAATGAACATAAAAGTGAAATTTCATTTTTCAATTACTCAAACCCAGCTTCACATTTTTACAAACAAACCTCTAGAACAGTCAGTATTCTCATATTACGCAATAAGAAACGATTAATCAAAGAGATATCTGAAAGTAAGGATTTAATGATTTTATTAGGGCAATCTACACTTAGAGACCTGTCTAAAGAAGAGAAGCAGCAAGTAAAAAAACAATTACTTGATATTTGCAAAACTATTCCATCATTGGCTATTTTTATACTTCCTGGAGGAAGCATCCTACTCCCTTTACTCGTTAAGTTTATCCCTCAACTATTACCATCAGCATTTAACGAAAATAAATAAGGTTAAGATTTTTATTATCTTATATCTCAAGCTTTTCCAATTCTTTGTAATTCATTTTTAACCTACGGGTTAAAATACCATAAATTAGTCTATAAAATAATGCAATTAACCCGACAAATATTAAAATAACAATTACAGTACTTACTAACACTACCCATAAAGGTGGTTGAGTTGCGCTAGTATCATTTACCAATCCATCTGTAAAAGTGAAAATGTAGATCATAGTAGCAATAAACATCACCACAAAGAGACTAATATTTACAAAAATATATTGGCGCACTGTCTTTCTAGTATTAATAATATTTTTCATTAATACTTTTGCAGAATCAGTAACCTTTATTTTTTTATAATTAAGGTAAAAACGAATGATGAAATACATAAAAATACCATAATACATTATTGTAGAAATCAAAGAAAATATTTCCATATCCATTTCTTCAATTTTGGTATGTACCCCCTTTAATCTAAAGATAATATCTAAAGAAGTCCAAAGGATAAATTCTAATACACTTATGATAAAAATCCATCTCACTATTGAGGAAGATTTTTTTAAGATCATTTGATATATTTCATTATATGATAACTGGGGAAACACATCTTTTTGTTTCTGCCAATCTTTTTTTAATAATTCTAGTTCATCCATGATTGGGTTACGGATTTAATATTTTTTTCAACTTCGTTTTCACTCTATTCATTTTGACACGAGCATTTACTTCACTTATACCCATAGTATCTGCAATTTCATAATATGGTCTATCTTCTAAATACAAAAACACAAGAGCTTTTTCTATATCATTCAATTGTTTTACGGCTTCATACATTAAACGTAATTGCTGTTCTACTTTATCATCGTATTCTTCTGCCTTAACTTTAAAACCATAAGTATCAAGATCTGTTGTTTTAATACTTCTCTTGGATTTTCTATACAGGGTAATTGCTGTATTTAAAGCAACACGATACATCCAGGTACTAAACTTTGAATCTCCACGAAATTTCGGGTATGCTTTCCAAAGCTGAATTGTTATCTCTTGAAACAAATCATTATGTGAATCTGGATCGCTTGTATAAATCCTACAGATCTTGTGCACAATATTTTGATTTTGCTCAAGATTGGATACGAAACTATGTTCTAATTCTTTATTCACTTCGGTTAGTTACATCATATAGGTAGTATAAAATACTTTTATGTTACACAATAGTTCAACAATTTTATGAATTATCTCGAAAAAAGAAAAAACAATAGCCATAATTCATAAATTTCAAAAATTACTTTTTGTACTTGCAAATCATCAACCAAAGCAATTAAACAACTATTAATAAACAAAGTACGCATTTAACAATAACAAATTGATAATTCAATTTGTTTATTTAAAAACATCAAAAGAGATCAATTACAACCAATTTATTTTTATTCTCTTTATCTAATCATGGCCTTAAACTTATGATAATAATCATATTTTTAGCTCTATATTTTTAGATTAACCAACTTATAAAATTAATTATATCTCTTTTTTTATTACTTTTAGATAAGTTTAACAATACTAAAAAGCTATTAATTCACGTAAACCCCTTGAAGATACTATTAATTTTCTTGTTTAATAGCTCACTCCTTTTTAGTTAAAATCAACGTACTTAAACACAGCATTGTCTCACCATTAATTAATGGTGAATGTATTTAAATTAATAATAAAATCGAATACAGAATGACATGTTTTCTTATAGGTGCTGATAATAATTTACTTGAGAGTATCGAAGCTTACTTACAAGCTAATTTTTTCTATATCAAAGTAATAGAGAAATTAAACTCACATTCTCAATCAGAAAAAATGTTACAAAAAATAACGCCTGATTTAGTGTTAATTGATATTGTGATAGGAATAGAAATTCCAACAAGCTTCTTAAAAAAAATAAAAAAATCTGCTATAGATACAATAGCAATTATTCCAAATAACGATGATATTATTAACCTATTGGAAAAACATGGAATTACATATGTTATAAAACCAATAGATTTTACAGAATTAAGAATAGCCATTAACAAATCATATATAGGTATTTCTAAAGAAAAAGAACTGGAGCAGATTTTAAAAAGAATTAAATCTACCACTCCAAAAAAAAGAATAGCTATTCCCCAAGAAAAACAGATACAAATGATTGCTGTGAAAGATATACTTTATATTGAAGCTGATATTAATTATTGTCAAATCTATATAATTGATCAAAAATCTATTTGTGTTTCTAAAACACTGAAAACCTTTGAACAACAATTAACCAACAATCCAGAGTTTTATAGAATTCATCAATCCTATCTCATCAATATCAATTATATCAATAAAATTCTTAAAGCCAAACTACCACAAGTAGTTATGACAAATGGCGATATACTCACAATATCTCGATCCAAAAAGACTGACTTTTTAAAGTCAATATTAGTTTGATTTAATCATCATATTTCAAATTACATTCTAAAAAGAGAAACCACTGTCCTGCACAGACAGTGGTTTTTCAACCTAACCGAACTTGAAACTAGAAATCACTCTCTCTTTTAAGATTAATTATCTATTACTATAAAGTTAGTATATAGGATAATCATCTTGTTTATTTTTATTAAATACTCTATTTTGACATATTGTGAAGTAATGTTAAATAGTAACTAACGCCAACTACAATTTTAAACTTTTGTAAAAATTTTTGAAGAAATTACTTAATAAGATACTGAACATACTACCAATAGTGACACAAAAACGAGTAACATTACGTATACATCCATTTTTTTCATGACTATCAATTATAATTAGTTGAGAATTAAGGCTGGTGCACACAATGTACCCCAGCCATAAAGGGTAAAAAAATCTACCTAACCGTCTTTTTAAATTAAATATAGAAAGCATGGACACTCTATACTAAAATTCATTTTAACTAATAACATTGTCAATAATACTTGTTAAAATAAAACTGTATGCCTCTATATTTAAAACTTATATCGTTTTAAGAAATTTTGAGTTCAGAATTCTCATTAAGATCTTGTTGTTCTATTGGAGTAGTATCATTTTGAGATACTTTTTCTTGAGCTAATACAGAATTAGCAACTAAGGCTGAAAAGATAATAAATACAAGGATTAAAATGTAACTTTTTTTCATAACATACTATTTTGGGTTAATAAACAAATTTAGACTTGGTATTCTACAATTTTGACGTTTAATATACTTGTTAGTATGGGGTAGAGAAATTAAGTTTACGCTTATGTTTTTGTCTGATGCTAAATTGGGTATTTATATTCTTTTAACAAAAACTTAATTATTATTATGGCAATTTTACTTATTATTTGGACACTTCTAATAATTATAATGTCACATATCGCCGCACAAAGAACCAGTAACAAATTAACAATCAACTAGTTAAACACAACTTAATTACGGTTAAACCATAATTAAGATTAAGGTTTAATAACACCACATAGGATTTTTGCAGTAATTATTTACACAAAAAACATAATTTAACCTACAATTAAAACTTAAATTTTTGTTATTTTTTAATTATTTATGTTAAAAAAGGTCACAAAAAACATATTCTATTCCACTTAAAAGTTCAAATAAAAGGAAGTACCTTTGTACAATAATTACACTGAGTTTATGAATATTCCTCACACGAACTTGCCAAGATTAGTTATTATTGGCGGTGGTTTTGCCGGAGTCTCACTGGCTAAAAAAATGATTAAGGAAGACGTACAATTAGTACTCTTAGACAGACAAAACTACCACACCTTTCAACCTCTTCTTTATCAAGTATCTACATCATCACTAGAACCCGATTCTATTGCATATCCTCTTCGTAAAATTGTAAAAAGAGGAAAAAACACCTTCTTTAGAATGGCCGAAGTATCAAATATAGATCCTGCCACTCAAAAAGTACACACTAGTATTGGTAGCATTTCATATGATTATTTGGTAATAGCTACTGGTGCAAAAACTAACTTTTTTGGAAACAAGACAATAGAACATAATGCTATGCGAATGAAAAATCTGCCGCAAGCATTAAATCTACGTAGCCTAATGCTTGAAAACCTTGAGCAAGCCGTAATAACGTCAGATACTGATCAAAGAAAAGAATTATTACGCTTTGTGTTAGCTGGAGCTGGACCAACTGGTGTTGAACTTGCTGGCGGAATAGCAGAATTAAAATTAAATGTATTACCAAGGGATTATCCTGATATGGACTTTGATGAAATGGAAATTCATTTAATTGAAGGAGCTCCTAGAGTTTTACCCCCAATGAGTGAGCATGCTTCAAAAAAAGCTACCAAATTTTTAACTCAAATGGGAGTTCATATCCATACGAACACTCAAGTTAGTCAATATAAAAATAATCTAGTAAGTACAAATACTGATCTTTCACTTAAAGCTGCTACATTCATTTGGTCAGCCGGAGTAACAGGTGCTCCTGTTTCTGGAATAAAAGCAGAATCATTAATACCAAGAGCTAATCGCTACAAAGTAAATTCGTATAATCAAATAGAAGGGTACACAAACGTCTTTGCTATAGGTGACATCTCTGTTATGGAAACCAAATTGTTTCCAAAAGGACATCCTATGGTAGCTCAACCTGCTATTCAGCAAGGCGCACATTTATCCAAAAACTTAAAACGTCATTTAAAAGGTAAACCCATGATTCCTTTTAAATATTTTGACAAAGGTTCTATGGCCACTATCGGTCGTAACAAGGCAGTAGTTGATATAGGTACGTTTAAATTTGGAGGCTTTTTTGCTTGGTTTATCTGGATGTTTATTCACCTATGGTTTTTGATTGGGTTTAGAAACCGCTTTGTTACACTTTTTAATTGGTCCTATAATTATATCAATTATGACAAGGCTGCTAGATTAATTGTTAGACCATTTAAAAATAAAAAAGAAGGTATCGAACAAAAAGTATAGAGATTCTTTAATATATATGGACCTGCTTGATTAAAAAAGTGATTTTTCTTTATGTTAAGAAAACACTTTAATCATATACAATTTACCTCTGCATCTTTTAACACAGTAGTACCATAATTGGCTTCAAGATCACATACTGCTTTAGGGATATTCGCTAAATTGTTATCAGTAAGAGCTAGGTAATCCAATTTTGTTAGGTTACTAATTTCTGCTGGGATACTAGCTAAAGCATTACTACCTAAAGAAAGGCTTGTAAGGTTTATAAGATTACCCATTTCTTTTGGAATACTAGTTAAACCACTACCATAAGCATTTATCGTGGTTAGTTTAATAAGATTACCAACCTCTGAAGGGATACTTGTTAAATTACTATTATAACCAATAGATAGCATTGTTAAATTCGTTAAACTACCTATTTCGGCAGGAATATTGGTCAAACTGGTTTTACTCAAATTTAAATCCGTCAATTTAGTAAGTTTACCAATCTCTACCGGAATACTATTCAATCGATTCAATTTTAAATAGAGAACATTTAGGTTTTTCAAATTCCCTATTTCTACCGGAATACTTGTCAATCCATTACTATATAGATTTAAAGTTTTCAAGTTTATTAAGTTTCCGATTTCCTTAGGTATATTGGTCAAGTTATTTTCAGATAGATTAAGTAGAGTTAATTGAGTTAGATTACCTATTTCAGCAGGAATATAGGTTAGATTGTTATTATTAAGATTTATAGTAGTTAAATGCCTTAAATTACCAAAAGATGACGGAATATCACTTAAACTTTTATTTATCAAATTAAGACCTACTACATTACCATCATTAAGAGAAACCCCTTCCCATGAATTCATACTTTTATTTTCTATATCCCAATTTAAAGTATTATCAGGGTTAGCATTATAAAATGCAATTAAAAATTCTCTTTGGTTAGAAGGCTCTTCAACCTTTACAAAAACTTCATAAGTCTGTTTGGTCCCATCTTCTGCCGTTACTATATAGGTTACGGGATTACTAAAATTCTGTTCTATCTTATGACTTGGTGTAATTGAAGCTGCTTCAGATTGCACTATGGTAGTTTTCAAAGCGGTAATATTTGTATTAAAAGGAAAAGTCACAGTAATTGTCATTTTATTCTGATCTAGTATCCCAACAATATCCACGTCTAATGCCTCATTTCTAGATGCTTCAAATAGAAAAGCAGTAATCTGTTTATCATTACTAAGAACGACATTGTCATCATCGTCGTTACACCCTTGAATCATAAAAAACACTACAATATACAGAGAGAGAAACCCTATCCTTCTAACAATATACATTACATTATCAAACACCTGTGGCTGATTATTCATATTTGGTTTATTTTTTCGTTTTCCTTCTTCAAATGTAGAATTCTTGCGTCTTTGCATTATTATTTTTAACATCAAATTATCATTAACCATCCAATATCACTTCCTATGACAGTTTGTCCATAAAATCCAACAGTTCGGTAGTATTCAATTTTGTTTTCCATGTATATCATAGATTTTTGACTTGTCAATTAAAATAAACATTCATGAAATCACCAATCACTATACTACTTTTACTTTTTGCTTTTATCCACTCTAATGCTCAAACCACTATTAAGGGTACTATAACAGATACCAAAGGAGTACCAATAGTAGGGGCCAATATATATCTGGATGGAACATATGACGGAAGTTCTTCTGATGAAAATGGGGCTTTCTCATTCATTTCTTCAGAAACTGGAGTTCAAACACTAATCGTATCCTTTATATCTTTTGAAACCTTTTCTCTACAACAAGAAATAACGGATATGAAAAACTTGAATATCCGATTAAAAGAAGACGTAAACTCTTTGGGCAGTGTTGTGCTAAATGCAGGTACATTTTCTGCCGGAGATAATAGCAAAACTGCAGTTCTTTCCCCAATGGATATTGTTACAACTGCAGGGGCTGCTGGAGATTATATTGGTGCTTTCCAAACGTTACCAGGTACCTCAACTGTTGCAGAAGATGGTAGACTCTTTGTTCGCGGTGGAGATGCTAATGAAACTAGTATTTATATTGATGGGCTCAAAGTCTTTCAACCCTATTCTGCTACTACCAACAACATCCCAACTCGAGGTCGCTTCTCTCCTTTTCTTTTTAAAGGAACTAATTTTTCTACAGGTGGATATTCTGCAGAATATGGAGATGCGTTATCTAGTGTATTATTATTAAACACAATCAATGAACCTGATCAAGAAAAAACTGATATATCCTTAATAAATGTAGGTGTAGGAGTTGGAAACACACAAAAGTGGAAAAAAAATTCATTAAGCATTAATGCTTTTTATCTCAACCTAAAACCATATCAAGAAATTATCTCTCAACGCTTTAATTGGATAAAACCCTACGAATCTTTATCTGGAGAAGCTGTTTACCGTTATTCTTTTAAAAATGGTCTACTAAAGTTATACGCAGGTTTAAACTACACAGATTTTAACCTAATCCAAGAAGATATTAATACTCCTCTAGGCGTTAACATTAAACTTAAAAACAGAAACACATACCTAAACACTTCATACAAAGGTAGTCTAGGTAACGATTGGAGTATTGCTACAGGTACTAGTTTTGCCAATGATTATAGTGATATAAAATTCGACAGTACCCTTGTTGATGATGAAATAAACAGCTTTCATTTTAAATTAAAATTTAAAAAGAGATTTAGTAATAGGTTTAAATTAAACATAGGTGCCGAACAATTTATAAATGAATTTTCAGAGAAAGCAGAAGATGTGTCATTTGGGACTTTCAGATCTAAATTCGACAATAATAGCACTGCTGTCTTTACAGAAGCAAATCTATTTTTTAATAAAAAAATAGCCATGAAAGCTGGTGTTAGAGGTGTACATAACTCGCTTTTAGATTACACCAAAGTTTCACCTAGAATTTCATTTGCATATAAGACATCATCAAAGTCACAAATATCATTAGCCTACGGAGATTTTTATCAAAACCCCGAACAAAATGTTTTAAAATACAATCAAACATTAAGTCCAGAAAAATCATCACACTATATCTTTAATTATTTATACCAAAAAAACCGAAGAACTTTTAGAGCCGAAGCTTATTATAAGTCTTATGACAAACTCATCAAATACGATACAGAAGGCCCAGAGTTTTCTAGTCTATTTACAAATAAAGGAAATGGGTATGCTACTGGATTAGACATATTTTGGAGAGATAATAAATCTATCAAAAATCTCGAATACTGGGCCAGTTACTCTTACCTAGATACCAAACGGGATTACAAAAACTACCCTAGCGAAGCAACTCCAAATTTTGCAGCAAAACACAATTTATCATTAGTAACCAAATATTGGATTAAAGATTGGAAATCATTAGTAAGTACAACATATAATTTTGCTTCAGGTAGACCGTATAATGATCCAAATCAAATTACATTTCAAAATCAAAAAACCAAATCATACAACAGCTTAAACTTTAGTTGGGCATATTTATTAAGCCAACAAAAGATACTTTACTTCTCAGTTTCAAATGCTTTGGGTATTGATAACGTTTTTAACTATCAATACGCAAACACCCCAAATATCAATGGTGATTTTGCAAGACGGGCCATTCGACCCGGAGCCGATCGTTTTTTTATTATCGGATTCTTTTGGACAATAAGCGAAAACAAAACAGATAATCAATTAGATAATTTATAAACATAAAAAACAAATCATTATGAAAACCAATCGCATCCTTATTTTATTATCGATAGTTGTATTCAGTATAAATATTGGTAATGCTCAAAAATCTGAAAAAGACATTAAAATAACCATCACGAATGTAGCATCAAATAACGGAACCATACAAATCGGCCTTTATAATAATGAAGCAAATTTCCTTAATAAAACCTATCGATCTATAACCGTAAAGGCTAAAGAAGGAAATGTTGAAGCTAGCTTTAAAAATGTTCCAACAGGAGAATATGCTATATCACTATATCATGATGCCGATGATAACAAAAAACTCAACACAATCTTAGGTATCCCTACAGAATCTTATGGAACAAGTAATAATGCAAAAGGGAATTTTGGACCACCAAAATGGGAAGATGCAAGATTTACAATTAAAGACAAAGAGATTGTACAGTCTATCTCATTATAGATAAATACATATCTATTCTATAGTGGTATTACATTTCATCTATAAAAAGTTACACTTCGGTAGTTTTTAATTCGTAAAAAACAGGAATCCAAAGATATTTACATCAGTAATCAAAAAACAACTAATAACATGAAAACAATTGTCTCCTTACTAATTTTTCTAACGATCTCGATGATCAATACTATTAACGCACAATCTTCTTATGAAAAAGGGATGTCTAAAGCTTTTGAATTATGGAAAGCTAAGACACCAGATGAAGCCATCAACCTTTTTGAGCGCATTGCAAAAGCAGAAAAAGAGAATTGGCTTCCCTACTATTATGCTGCCCAAGTTCATATCACAACAACTTTTAATACAAAAGATGCAGAAGTTATAGAATCTAGATTAAAAAAAGCACAAGAATACCTTAATGAAGCTAAAACGTTATCAAAAGAAAATGCCGAAATATTAATTATGGAAGCATTACTAAACACTGCATATGTTGCCTATAACCCATCTGTCTATGCAATGACATTATCTGGTAAAGTTGAAGAACTGTATCAAAAAGCTAAAGCATTAGAACCTAATAACCCAAGAGCAATGTTATACCATGCAGAATGGAAAATGGGAGGTGCAAAATTCTTTGGAAAAGACCCTAAAGCTTTTTGTCCAGAGGTTGAAAAAGCAATTCTATATTTTGAAAAAGAAACCGTCAAAACTCCGTTTTACCCTAAGTGGGGGAAAAATCAAGTAAAAAGGGTACAACAAAATTGTAAAAGTTAATTTCAATCATTTTATATATTTTATGCTTAATATATAGAGACTGAGCAAGCAAAAATTAATACTTTAGTCATAATAACGATTAATATATTGTATGAAAGATTTAAGAAAAATAGGTATAGTATCATTTGTAGTAGCATTGATAGTAGCACTCATTATGGTTCTTACTAACACTTTTAGTTTTCAAAGTGTTATGACACTACAGTGGTGGGGTATCAATTTTTCTTACGCCTTCTTTTTAACCTATATCAACACTTTATATTTTCAATTCATCAATCACAAATTCGAATGGAAAGATAAAGGGTTACAAAGAATAGTAATTGGAGCTGGCGGTTCTGTAATAGTTACTCTTATTGGGTACGCACTTTGTGAATTCGTCTTAACGGTTATTATATTCAAAAAACAAACTGTAGATGAATTTATAGCCGACCAATCATTTAGGGATTATCTTTTTCCGTTGTTATTAACGATTATTATTTCCCTTTTCTTTCATACAGTATATTTCTATAAAGCACTACAAGAAAAAAAAGTAACCGAGCAAAAAATTATTGCAGGAACGGCTTCTGCACGATTTGCTGCTCTTAAAAACCAATTAGATCCTCATTTTCTATTTAATAGTCTAAATGTATTGACTTCGTTAATTGAAGAAAATCCAAAAATGGCTCAAAAATTCACCACTTCTTTATCCAAAGTATATAGATACGTTTTAGAACAAAAGGATAAAGATTTGGTTACGGTCGATGAAGAACTAAAATTTGCAAGAACATACATGACTTTGGTGCAACTTCGTTTTGAAGATAGCATTGTTGTCGAAATACCAAATCAAGCCTCTAACTCTGAAGCCAGAGTGGTACCATTGTCATTACAAATTTTACTTGAAAATACAGTAAAGCATAATGTTGTTATGCCAGAAAGGCCACTACACATTAAAATCTATGAGAAAAATGGTTTTTTAATTGTAGAAAACAACCTTCAACCCAAAAAAGTAATCAAGCAAAGTAGTGGTGTTGGCTTAGGAAACATTCAACAACGTTATGCTTTATTAACCAAAAGGGAATTTTCGGTTTTCAAAACAGAAAGTGCATTCATAGCAAAGTTACCCTTATTAACTAAACAAATAAAATCCAGTGATATGGTTATATCAAAACATATAGAAGAAGATAAAGAACAAACCTATAGAAGAGCAAAGGAGCGAGTACAGAAAATCAAAGAGTTTTATGGTAACCTGACTGCCTATATTATAATTATTCCTTTCCTAGCTTTTATTAATTATCGAACGACAGGCTTTAGAATTCCATGGGTAATATTTCCTTTAATTGGTTGGGGAATAGGCTTAATTTTTCATGCTAGTGAAGCTTATGGATATCATCCATTTTTAGGTAAAAATTGGGAGGAGAAAAAAATAAAACAATACATGAGCGAATCAAAAAGCAAATATCATGAATAAATACGATGAACAGGAAGCTTATAAAAAAGCTAAGAAAAGGATTGAAGAAGAAAAAGGGTTTTATTCACACTTAGCCACCTATGTAGCTATCAACATTGCTTTGTTTTTCTTTAACAGCCATATTGTAGATTATATAGGTGCCGATTTAAACGATCCAGGAACACAAAAATGGTTCTATTGGAATACCATTTTAACACCCATACTTTGGGGAATAGGCCTATTGATTCATGGATTATGGGTTTTTAAAGAAAAGACATTCTTAAAAAAATACTTTAACAAATCAGTCTTTAGTAAAGATTGGGAAGAGCGTAAAATTAAAGAGTTTATGGATCAAGACAAAAAACAAACTTAATGTTTACAAGTATTACCATCTATAAACAAAAAACAACAACACTATGAAAGATTTGGATCAAGAAAGAAAATATGAAAGAGCACGTGAACGTGTAGAAGAATTAAAAAAATTCTACAACAACCTATCTTCTTATGCTATAGTAATTGCATTTTTAGCAGGGCTAAATTATTATCAAAACGGTTGGAGATATGCTTGGTTTTTATGGCCTGCATTTGGTTGGGGAATTGGCTTAGCCTTTCATGCTGTTAAAGCCTATAGAATCAATCCTATGTTTAATAAGGATTGGGAAGAGCGTAAAATCAGAAAATACATGGAAGAAGAACAAGACAAAGACAAACAATTATGGGAGTAATATACCTGTCCATATTTTTGAAAACCTTAAAATTGCAAAAAATACAATAAACCAGAGTTACTTATGACTACCATTATTATCGAGGATGAAAAACCTGCTGCAAGACGTTTAAACAGAATGCTTAACGATTTTAACATCAAAGTAGACACTATGTTACATTCTGTAGAAGAGTCTATTGCATGGTTTAAGACAAATGAACACCCTGATCTTATATTTTTAGACATTCAGTTAAGTGATGGATTGTCTTTCGAAATATTCGATACTATTACTATCAAAAGTTCTATTATTTTCACCACAGCTTATGATGAATATGCTCTTAAAGCTTTTAAGCTAAATAGCATAGACTATCTTCTAAAACCTATTGATGATGATGAGTTAAAAATTGCAATCGACAAATATGAAGAACGATCACCTCAAAAGCAACAACTACAAGTTGATTTTGAAGATATTAAAAAACTATTAATCAATCCAATAGATCGAGTCTACAAAAAACGATTCACTGCAAAAGTTGGTCAACATCTTAAAATATTTTCTGTTGAAGAAATAGAATGCTTCTATTCTGAAAACAAAGGAACTTATCTTCACACTACAGATAATAGAAATTACCTAATAGATTCTACCCTAGAATCTCTTGAAGATGAACTTAATCCTTTACAGTTTTTTAGAACAAGTAGAAAATTCTACATCAATATCAATGCGATTAAGGATATTATCTCATATACTAATTCACGACTTCAAGTAAAACTCAATCACTTTAACGAACAAGACATTATTGTTGCCCGTGAAAGAGTTAAAGAATTTAAAGAATGGTTAGAATAGTTTAATACATATTGTAACATTTAATTTTTCGCATTTTTTTTCCAAACAGTTGTTTTTACCTCTTTGAACTATTAAAGTATATCTTATTTATCTTTAATCAAGTTTGTACATCGTAGCCCCATCAAGAGATGCTATATCCAGTTTAAGCATTAGGTGACTACTTAATGTATATGATATAATTATTCAATACCCAAAAGGTTTTAATCTACAATTAAGAAATTATATCCTATACTAATTCGCAATAATAAACTTTTAGTTCATTTTAGATTTTCGAGTTTTTTTTACGATTCCATTAAATAAATGTCATGATTTCCTTATAAATCAAGACATTCTTTGATTATGATTTTTGTCTCGATTTATAGGGAAAGTCTACTACAATTAATTACCCACATACTTTTACTTAAAATCATAAAACAACAAACTCTATATAAAACTCCAGTTAAATAGAAATGCTACTGGTAAACATTTATAACATCTCGGTACCAAATACCGGACTTTATTAATAAAACCAATAAACATGAAAAACTCTAAAAGAAGAGAATTTATTAAGCTTTCATCAATTGTTGCTGCAGGAACAGTTATATTACCTAGTAGTATACTTGCCAAAAACCAAGAAAACAATCAAGTCGTCAATTACGACGTTGTTATTATTGGGGCGGGATTAGCCGGCCTTACTACTGCCCTACGCCTAGAACAAGCAGGAGTATCAAACATTCTAACCCTTGAAGCTAAAGACAGAGTTGGAGGAAGAACATTAAATATCCCAGTATCAGGAGGGTATGTCGCAGAGGGTGGTGGTCAATGGATTGGACCAAGTCAAACCACAATTTATAGATTAATGAAAGAACTGAATATTACTTCATTTCCCAGTTACATTACCGGAAACACGGTAAACCCAAGTGAATTAAACAACGCTGAATTAGAAGATTATAATACTGCTATAGCTCAATTAAACAACATGGCGGCCACGATTCCTTTATCCACCCCTTGGGATGCACCAAATGCTAACATCTGGGATACCACAACACTCGAAAATTGGATGGATGCAAATATGAACACTTTGTACGGTAGTTTACAATTGTCTGCCGATATTGCAGGATTTCTTTCTGCAGAACCTTCTTCGATTTCATTACTATACTTTTTATTTTATGTTAACTCTGCCGGAAGCCTCGAAGCGTTGTTAAATGATGCTCAACAAGAACGTATTAGTGGCGGTGCTCAATCCATAGCTCTTGCACTTGCCTGTAATATTAAATCTCCTATTAAACTAAACTCAAAGGTAAATTCAATAAACGATCTAGGTTCAGAGGTAAAAATAACCTATAACAATTCGACCGTACTAACAAAAAAAGTGGTTATTGCAATGATGCCCAAAGATGTTTCAAATATTTCATTTATATCTGGCCTAAGTACTATAAGGCAAAACCTTCAAAACAATTGGATAGCTTCTAGTGGTGTAAAAATAAGTATTGTCTATAATTCTCCATTTTGGCGATGCGCAGGTTTTAATGGAACAGCTTATGGCACTAACTTTACATTCATAAGGGATAACTCTCCTAAAGATGCTTCTTCGGGTATCTTAGTTTGTTTTCCAAATAATCAATTCATGTCTCAACCAGCAGCAAAAAGAGAGAAAATTGCTAAAGATGAAATTGAATCTTTCTTCGGAAAATCTGCACAATCAAATATTGACTACGTCGAGACAGATTGGGGCAATGAATCGACTATAAGTGGATGTGTTTCTCCTCTTCCCGTAGGAGTTATGACTAATTATGGTAGCACAATAAGATTACCAGAAGGAAATATACATTGGGCAGGTACAGAAACTAGTGAAATTTGGACGGGTTATATGGATGGAGCTATTAGATCAGGAGAAAGAGTTTCTCAGGAGATAATCTCTTTTGTATCAAATCAAAAGTGTCAAACAAATGAAATAAAAATGCACATATATCCTAATCCGTTTTTAGAAACTTTCACTATCCAAATACCTAAAGGAAATTGGACAATTAGAATCCAAAATATGCAAGGTCAACTCATTAAGACAAAAACAATTAAAAACCAGAGTACCATTCAAATGAGCATGGTAAATCACCCAGAAGGTATATATTCGATAAACTTGTTTAATGAGAGTAAAATGCTTACTGCCCAAATTGTTAAAAGACAATAATCAATATCACAAAATAAAACAAGCGCAGTGACAATTAAAACACCTCACTGCGCTTATTATATCAAATATAAATATAGTACGCTTAAATGTATTAATACTCCCACTGTCTTTTTTTGTTCAAAGCTTCTTCTGCTTCGAGCTCTTCTTGTGGGATTACTTTAAGAAAAGAAGGATGTTGTTCTATAGCATATTCAAGTTTACCTACGATATCATCAATAGAATCATTTTCATAATCAATATCCAATGGCTTTTTTATCACCATTGACTGTAAGATTCCTTTCTTTTTTATTCGCACTCCTTTTTTATCAAAAGATCTCCTAAAACCGTCTATAACTATGGGTATAACAACTGGTTTATATTTACGAATAATATGAGCAGTTCCTTTACGAATAGGTTTAAAAGGTTTTGTTGTACCTTGAGGAAAAGTAATTACCCATCCATCGTCCAAAGCTCTAGAAATATTAGTAATATCACTCATTTTTACTTGTCGATTTACCTCTTTTCCTTTTTCTCTCCAGGTACGCTCAACTGTAATGGCTCCAGCATATGCTAAAATCCTTGCCAATAAACCGGCTTTCATTGTTTCTTTGGCAGCAACATAGTACAAATTCATTTTGGGTTGCCATAAATACAATACATTTTTAATAGAATCTGTACGACCACTTAAACTTGCATTAAACACATGAAACATTGCCACAACATCTGCAAAATAAGTTTGATGATTTGATACAAATAGTACATTACTATCTGGCAAATCTTTAAATATCTCACTTCCTTCTATTTGAAGCTCATTAAATCCGCGGTAACGCCTATGCGTTAACGCCCCCATAATTCGGATAAGCCACTTTTTAAAGAATAATATATGACCAAATGGATTTCTTTTAAATAATCCCATAAGTAGAAAATCGGTTGTCTTTAGAATCGCAAATATACGAAATCATAATTCCAAAGACGTCCTTAAAAAAGTTTTAAGCTCACTAAGCATCATTGCCGTTGCACCCCAAACTGTATAACCCATTAATTCAAAGGACGGTACTTCTATATTCGTTGCATAAGATGTCGATAATATTTTAGATATTACATTATTCTCATCCAGTAATTCGGCCACGGGAACTTCAATTACTTTAGCCACTTCTTCTTCTTGAATGATAAAATCAGGGGTCTTGTCTACATATCCCAAAAAAGGATGTACCCAGAAATTAGATGGAGGAATAAACACCTTTGTTAATGGCTTAACAACAGTTACCTTATCTATTCTCACCCCTACCTCTTCTTCTGTCTCTCGTAAAGCTGCCATGGTATAATTTTTATCGAATGTTTCGACCTTCCCTCCTGGTAAAGCTACTTGTCCAGAATGCACACCTTTGTATATAGGTCTAAGTATAAGAGCTATATGTGCATTTTGCTCCTTAGGATAAAAAAGCATCATTACAGCTGCATCTCTAGGGTTTTTATCCTTGGGGTTCAACTTTTTCAATTCCTTCTTTCGTATTTCTGGAGCCATAATTAAATGAGAAGATTCTCCTGGTACTGACATTTTTTCTATTTTTGGAATTAAATTTTTAAATGTTTCAAATGTCATTTATTCGGTTAGTTTTATGTTTCGCATTTACTATTGCACTATTCTCTAATTGTGAGAACACACAATCTAAAAAAAATAAACAGAATATAAAAACCGTCAGCACCGCAGATACCTTAAATGTTAAAAATAAAGCTTCAGAAACAATAAGCAAGAAGAAAGCAGAGGTAAAAAAGGATAGTATAATCGAAGAACCTTTTAAACTTACAAACAAAAATCTTATTGAGTTCATGACTAACTATGGGAAAGAAAACCCCGAGACTTTAGTTAAATTAAAAACCATTTACGGTAACATACATATTCAACTTTATAAAGAAACACCTCTTCATAGAGCCAACTTTATATATTTAGTTAAACAAAAATATTTTGACGAAACTTTCTTTTATCGTGTAGCAAAAGGGTTTGTTATACAAGGTGGGAATAGTGACAGGCAAGAAATGGCAGCCAAACGTTTTGAAATAGGCGATTATACTGTACCACAAGAACAAGTTAAAGGTTTAAAACACACCAGAGGATCCGTAGCTTTATCCAAACAATGGGAGCACAATCCATCTAATCGCTCTACTCCATTTGAGTTTTTTATTGTCATTGCCAAAAAAGGAGCTTCTCATTTGGATGGAGAACATACCATATTTGGAAAAGTAGTAAAAGGAATGAAAGTTGCTGATAAAATATCGAATGTCCCTGTGGATAGTAGCGAATGGCCCAAAGAAAATATCTTTATTACTGCAGAAGTAATACGTTAACAGGAAAAATCAATTTTTCTATAGGTATTAAAATTTCCAAAAAAACGATTATTATTTAGGGTACACATATTTGAGATACGTCATTTTATTAATTCAATATTAATGTATAGTAAACGTATCAGAATATGAAGACTAGCGCTCTAAATAAAATTAAATATTTTTTATTAGCAATCATTTTATCTATAACTGTTTCTTGTCAAAATGATGACAATGATATCACAACAGAAACCAATGAAACTATAATTTACGACTGGAAATTACAATCAGGAAATGGTAATCCAAAAAATTATAACTTAGGAATCATTTTTGAAGCCAAAGACAATAATGCTCCACAAAACACATATACTGAGTTATTAGATCGTATGATTGGCAATGGAGACTTTTCCCTTTTTAAAACCGTACCTTTTAAAGGCAACAAAGAAAAATTTAACATTTATTATGCTGTAATTTCTAAAAGCAAAGACAAAAACAAGCTAACTTATAGCAAAGATATGCTTTCTAGTATTCGCTCTAAAGCCAATAATTATTTCTCGAGTAACAAAAATATATTTAAAACCTCTAATGATCCCAATGTCATAAATAACTTTGCCAAAAACATGGCTAGTGCTTCTGGGTTTGATCTTAACAAAGCTCAAAACTCTTTTTTTTATGCAGACGAACTAGCACTAAACTCGAATACTATAAATAGTGATCAAACAGAGATAATTAAACGTAATTTAAAAAGGTTTGACTATCTATTTGAACAAAAACAATTTGACACACAAGTTTATATTTCTAATGGTATACAAAATGCTTATGCCAAAACAGATACAGAAAGAAAAAAGATTTATATGGGCTATATTGACTATTCTATATTTGGTTTAGTATCATCTAACCTTGTTCACCCAGATAGCTTTGCTGTTACTTTTTCTCATGAATTTGGTCATACTTTTGCACTATTCAAAGATGAATATTACCCCATCGAAAATGACGCCAGTAGCGGTAATATAGGTAGTTTTTCCAATAATATTGTCACTACAGGGTTTACTTTTAACTCAACCATTTTTGATCCTAATAAAACACATACAAATCCTTGGTTTGCAAATTATATACCGGTATTGATTGCCGAAAAAGATGAAAACGGGTCAAACCAAGATCTTTTTGACTTTATCCAAGGTCCAATACCATCTTATGATGGTAACTTGATACAAGGAGGATCTGGCAGTTTTGGCGCTTATAGGACTTCAGAAAATACAATCATGAGGTTCTATTTTCAGTTTTCAAAAAATCAATGGGAAAAAGGTTGGTCTCCTGTACAGCAGTTTTACATTAATTATTTTATAAAACGAATTTAATAAAACAAGCCGACAAGAACATTTATAACTGATTCTAGTATGTAGAATCAGTTATTATATTCTAAAACTATAGTTTTTGTGTATAATAATTATAATCCTTAAGCACTGTATCCAAAAATTGTCGATCATATAATTCTGATTGCACTTCTAACACGTTTTCAACTTTGTTTCTCAACGCTGTTAATGTTTTATAATCATTCGACCTCTTAGCTATAAGATACGTCTCTTTGATTAATCTCACATCTTTATCAGAAAGTTTGGTAACATTCAAAAATTTTGGTTGATAAGAATCTTCTACTTCTTCTAATATAGTATGAGAAATTTTCACCTTTCTTTTATTGGTTATCACTATTGTTCCTGCTGCTGCATCCCCTAATCTTTGATGTTTTTCTGAAAACAAAATACTTAAAACTCCAACTGCCGAAGCAAAAATCCAAATATCAACCAATCTAAGCATCCATCGAATCATATAATTACTCCAGTGTACAGGAAGTCCATCTACACGTACAACCCTGATTTTCATTATCATTTTACCTACGGTCCTTCCATTAAAAATAATATGCATGTATAAAGAATAAAATGAAACCGGTAGAAATAACAATGACTGTATCCCAAATACGGTCCAATTATCACTAAAGGCAGTTCCCAAAAGTGCCGTAATAAAGTTTACTATAAACAAATACAGCCAAAAAATAACAGCATCTATTAAAAAAGCCAATATTCGCTCGCCTAGGCCAACAGTTTTATAATCTAGATTTACATTCTGTGTAGTATTGATTGCTATATTTGTCATTTAAAAGTAAGTCATTATCTTTAACCAAAATTGTTTTAGATGCGGGAAGCAGCTTTTGTGAAGCAAAATAAGGAAAAATGGATTGCATATGAAAAAGCGATTGGTGAAAATTTAAATATTAGTCCTGATCGCCTTGCTGATTATTATATCAAACTGACTAATGATTTAGCATATGCACAGACCTATTACCCAGAAAGTAAAACATTATTATATCTAAATTCTTTGGCTTCTCAAGCGCATCAAAAAATTTATGGGAACAAAAGAGAAAGTAAAAACCGAATAGTATCTTTCTGGAAAACAGAATTTCCATTATTTTTTTATCAATATCAACGAACTTTGTTATACACCTTTATAATATTTGGCATGGCTTGTTGTATTGGTATCATATCTGCCTTAAATGACGCTTCATTTTTACGCCTAATATTAGGTGATAGTTATGTAAATGAAACTTTAAACAATATTAACAAAGGAGATCCAACAGCAATATACAAAAGTGGTAGTATGGTTGGTTCTTTTCTAGGCATAACTATTAATAACATTCGCGTAGCTTTTGTAGCTTATGCATTTGGTGTAATAACATCTATTGGTACAGCGTATGTGCTATTTTCGAATGGAATAATGCTTGGAGCTTTTATGACTTTTTTCTACACCAAAGGATTATTATTTGAGGCATCAAAAACTGTATGGCTTCATGGTACAATCGAAATTTCTGTAATAGTAATAGCTGGTTGTGCAGGACTTGTAATGGGAAATAGCATTTTGTTCCCTAAAACATTTTCTAGACGAGCTTCATTTATGAAAGGAGCAAAGAGTGGTCTCAAAATTGTTGTTAGCACAATACCATTTTTCATTATTGCCGGATTCATCGAGGGATTTATTACCAGGTATTCTAATATGCCTGTCTGGTTGGCCGGAATCCTTATTTTTAGTTCATTAGCTTTAATCGTATTTTACTATATCATATATCCTATAATCTTACATAAATTAAATGAAAGACAAATACATAGAACTCAGACAACGTAGAGATGTTGGTGATATTATTACAGTTTACTTTGACTTTTTTAAGCAAAACTTAAAAAGCTTCACTAATATTTTTATCAATTATAATGGGATATTTATTTTACTCCTTTTGGGTGCTAGTTATCTAATGGTAACTGGAGGTATCGGTATGTATAATGCCGAAAAAGGTTTTGGTAACGCCACAGAACAAGAAGCAACAATATACTTAGCAATAGGATTTCTTATATTTTTTATTGTTTTTATATGCATAGCAGCTCTTAATTATAGTTTGGCTTCTTCATATATAATTAGATATGAACAAGGAAAAAAAATAGTTACTGATAAAAAAGAAGTCTGGCAAATGGTAAAAGACAATGCTAGCAATATTATAGTATTTATCATATTACTGGTGTTTATATATTTTGCTTTTATGATTGTTTCGTTTGTTTTTATTTTAATCCCGATTCTAGGAACAATTGCTCAATATATAATTCAGTTTTTTGTGACCTCTTGGTTAGGTATATCTTTTATGGTCATGCTAAATGAAAATAAAAGCCCAACTGATGCTTTTGGAGAAGGTTGGAATTTGGCAAAAAACAGCTTTTGGAAATGCGTTGGAGTTAATTTTATTTTAGGATTACTTATCGGATTGCTTTTGGTTCTGCTTTTGGTTATACCAGGAGTTATTGTAGGAGTATATTCTTTTCATGCTCTTGACACAGGAGTAAATTTTGGAGAATCTGTTGTTGCCAAAATAATATTCACGTTAACAGCTTGTATTTTCTTAATTGTTATGGCATATTCGCAATCTCTATCTCAATTTATCAACGGAATTTTATATTTTTCATTACATGAACAGAAATATAATGTCAACACTAGAGAAAAAATAGACCAAATCGGATTAGGTGAGTAAACAATTAAAACACATATTAATTACATTAATTATACTTTGGTTTTGGTATCCTCTAAGTGCTCAAGAAGAAATTCATGAAATTACCATTGACAGCAGTACTATTAAAGTAGAACATTTTAATGATGATCTCTCTAAACGTTACATTGGTGATGAATTTGTATATGATAAAGCCGAAGGTGAAGCAGAAAATTTCTTAAAAAGAGGTCTAAATTGGTTTTTTAAAGGGTTGGAAAGTATCTTTGGAATTGAAATCAATCCTAACATTGCAAAAATATTAGAGAACATCATATATGTTATATTAATAGGAATAGCCGTTTATCTTTTAATTAGGCTGTTAGCTGGTAAAGATGCCGTATCATTGTTTAGGAAAAAAAATACAGTTGTAGCTCCAATTAATATTTCTGAAGAACATATTGAAAATATTGATTTAGACGAATTGATTAGAAATGCACTTGCCCAAAAAGACTTTCGGCAAACTATACGATATATGTACCTCAAGGCATTACAAGAATTAACCGTTAAGAACATTATCGAGTACCATTTTGAAAAAACCAATACCGACTATTATCAAGAAATTGTAGACACCTCGATTAAACAATATTACAATCAAATATCATATTTATATGATAATATTTGGTACGGAGAATTTGATTTGGATGAAAACGGATATCAAAAAGCAAAAATACCATTTGATCAATTACAAGATAAACTAAACACCATTGGATAAGAGATCAAGAAACATATTAATTATTTTTGCAGTTGCATTACTTACTATTATTATAATAGAAATTGCGAGACCAAAACCTATTAACTGGAAAACCAGTTATACAGCTGCAGACAAAATCCCATTCGGAAGTTACATTCTTTATGAAGAATTAAAACAATTACCCAACAAACAAATAGCACCCGTATCTAAAAATCCTTATGATTTTTTAAATGACTCGGTATATGCAACGAACTCGGCATATGTATTTATCAATTCTAATTTAGAATTTGACAAACGTTCTTATGAAAAATTAACAAAATATATTAGTGCTGGAAATTCTGTTTTTATGGCGGCTAATTATTTTGGTGGTGCAATTAAAGACTCTCTTAATATCCAAACCGAAATAGACTATCAATTTACAGAAGAGAACATAACACCTACCTTCTTCTCTCCTTCGTTGCAAAAAGATTCTTTACCAAAATTTAAAAAAAGAATCTATAAATCAGTATTTAAAAGTTTTGACACCATCAATACAAAAGCACTTGGCTACTACAAAAATGACAGCCCAGAAATTAATCAACTTAATTTCATTAGTATAGCGATAGGAAAAGGCACTTTATATCTTCATACATTACCCGAAGCTTTTTCTAATTACTATCTTTTAAAAGACACTTATAACTACGGTTCAACAAGTCTTTCATTTCTAAACAAAAACACGTATTACTGGGATGAATATTTAAAAGATGGGCGAAAAATAGTTGATTCACCTATGAGATTTGTTTTGAATCAAGTTTCTTTAAAATGGGCATACTATATACTTATTCTAGGATTATTACTCTTTGTTATTAGTAAAGGTAAAAGAGAGCAACGTATAATTCCGATCATTAAACCTTTAGAAAATACTTCTATATTATTTACCAAGACTGTAGGTAATTTATATTTTCAACATAAGGATTATAGTAATATTATCTCTAAAAAAATTAAATACTTTTTAGAACGCACACGAAGTCTTTACTATTTAGACACAAATCAACTGGATCGTGCGTTTATTGATAAATTGGCTGTTAAAAGCAATCGTTCTCTAGAAGAAACTACAGAATTGATAACCTATATCAATACCCTTAAAAGTAAAAGCATGCATACCGAGTCTGATTTAATAGAACTCAATAAAAAAATAGAAAAATTTATACGATAAATAAATATGGAAGAGCATAATGATAACCCATTAGATTTTAACAGCAGGGTAGATTTACAACAACTACAACAAGCCGTTCAACAAATCAAGGATGAGCTTGCCAAAGTTATCATTGGTCAGCATGATATGATCGAACTGCTAATTATATCGATACTTGCAAATGGACACTCTTTAATCGAAGGAGTACCAGGAGTAGCCAAAACAGTTACGGCAAAATTATTGGCAAAAACAATGAGTGTAGATTTTAGTAGAATACAATTCACTCCTGATCTTATGCCTAGTGATATATTAGGTACGTCTATTTTTAATGTTAAAACATCTGAATTTGAATTTAAAAAAGGACCTGTATTTTCAAACATTCTTCTTATTGATGAAATTAATCGTGCCCCTGCAAAAACTCAAGCAGCATTGTTCGAGGTGATGGCAGAAAGACAAATTACAATTGATGGTGTACAAAATACAATGGAGGCACCTTTTCTTGTATTCGCTACACAAAACCCGATAGAACAAGAAGGTACATATGCACTTCCAGAAGCGCAATTAGATCGGTTTTTATTTAAAATTAATGTAGGATACCCTTCTACTGAAGAAGAAGTTAAGATTCTTGAAGTACACCACAACAGAAAAAACATTCAGGCAACTGAGGTAATTGAACCCATCCTTAATGCACAACAGATCAAGGAGTATCAAGAAACAATAACTAATATTATAATTGAAAATAATCTACTTAAATATATTGCATCTATTGTAAACAATACCAGAAATAATGGCAACCTCTACTTAGGCGCATCTCCTAGAGCATCTATTGCAATTATGAATGCATCTAAAGCATTGGCAGCTATACGAGGACGTGACTTTGTAACGCCCGATGACATTAAAAAGGTAGCTGCACCAGTATTAAGTCACAGAGTTATTTTAACTCCAGAGCGTGAGATGGAAGGTATAACTACAGAAAAAGTAGTATCACAAATAATAGAAACCATAGAAATCCCTAGATAGTGAAAGCTTTTTTTAAAAGTCTATATATCAACACACTATTTTTTATACTGCTTTTTTCAATTGCTGTATTATTTATCGCGTCCTATTTTTTTGAAGATATATTGGGTGCTACCAAACTATTACTTGGTTTTCTTTTAGTGTTTTTATTTTTTGACATCTATTTATTATATAGTAATAAATTAGGTGTTCAAGGAGCAAGAAAACTACCCGAAAAATTATCTAATGGAGATGAAAATAAAATTGAAATCCATGCAATTAATAGATATCGTTTCACAGTAAAAATAAAAGTGATAGATGAACTACCTATTCAATTTCAAAATAGAGATTTCAATATTCAATCTACCTTAAAATCAAGTCAAGAAAAAAAAATAAACTATACTGTTAGACCAACCGAACGAGGAGAATATTATTTTGGAAACCTAAACATTTTTACTTCTTCTCCAATTGGATTAATTGCAAGACGAAGACAATTCTCTGGTGAAGCAATGGCACCTAACTACCCTTCTTTTTTACAATTAAAAAAGTATGATTTGATTGCTTTCTCCAATAAATTAAAACTTTACGGACTTAAAAAAATTAGAAAAATAGGGCAGACATTAGAATTTGAGCATATAAAAGAATATGTAATTGGTGATGATATTAGAGATATTAATTGGAAAGCTACTGCAAAAAGAAATCAATTAATGATTAATCAATATCAGGATGAAAAATCACAGCCGATTTATTCTGTAATCGATACAGGTAGGGTAATGAAAATGCCTTTTAATGAATTAAGTTTACTTGATTATGCCATTAATGCTACATTAGTTATATCAAATATTGCGCTAAAAAAACAAGATAAAGCGGGGATGTTTACTTTTTCTCGTAAAGTAGAAAACATGATAGTTGCACAACGTCGTAAAAGTCAAATGAATCGTGTTCTAGAAACCTTATATAATATTAATACTGATTTTGTAGAATCTGATTTCTCTAGGTTATATATTGATATTAAACGTACTATTAAGCAACGTAGTTTATTTTTGCTTTACACTAATTTTGAAACTCTTGATGGACTACATCGCCAACTTTCTTATTTACAAGCTATCTCTAAAACTCATTTGTTGGTTGTCATTTTCTTCGAGAACACAGAGTTAACTTCATTTTTAGATGAAGAAGCTACATCTACTCAAGAAATTTTTGAAAAAACCATAGCCGAAAAGTTTATATACGAAAAGAAAATGATTGTAAACGAACTAAATAAACATGGAATTCAAACTATACTTACTACTCCCGAAAACTTAACAATTAGTACCATTAATAAATATTTAGAAATAAAAGCCAGAGGGCTCCTATAGTTTATTTGTATACCGTTCAAACTAGTCTAAGCGAATCGCAATAAAACCGATTTCATTACGATAGGCATTATATCCTGATTCTACTAGCTCTAATGCAGCTGCTTGTGTATAACCTTCTTTATCTAATTGATCATATACCTCTACTTTTCTTGCTTCTTTTTCTTGAGGCGTAAGATTTGAATCAGAACATACCAAATAACCATCTTCATCTCTAATATACATCTCTTTCTCTCTTAACAATTCATCAAATCTTTTGTCAAATTTTTGTACAAATCTCTTTTTCAATCTTAAGACCCCAACTAATTCTATAAGTGTATTTGTTTCATAATCATCATCATGAAAAGCTGCCCAAGTCACTCCTCCCAATGGTCGTATATTATCAACACTGAAAGCAAACTCTATGGCAACCATACTTCCTTTTTTCTTTTGATAAACAGTATGTCTACACCTTGTAGAATGATCTCCATTTACACCACAAATGAAAAGGCCATTTTCCTTAAGCACATTAGACAACCAACGTAATGAATTTTCTCGAAAAGTTGTATCAAAATAAAACAGAACATTAAAACACCGTGCAACACTCACATCCTCTATTTCAAAATCCCCAATACTACCTTTATGAAAAGAAAGATTAGTATTTTCATATCTTGCAATAGGGTCGACTACTAATGTTCCTATTTCATCCTTAATTAGAACACACCCCGAATTGCTTTCTGATGGTAACATTTTAAAAAGCTTATTAAAAAGAGTTATAAAATATTTCTTGGTTTCTTGTGGAGTATCCCATATATCTAAAGATTTTCCTGGGCTACCTTGAAAATATAGTATCTTTTTCTGTTCATCAAAGGTTGCATAATTACCTTGGATATCTTTTACAAGATATGTTGGTAAACTTGGGTCAATCCCGATAACTTTCCATTTTAATTGAGACGACGTTTCGATTGTTGTATGAGGAGGGAAACCACAACCTATATCTAAAAAAATTCCGTCCTCTTGAGTCTTAACCAACGGTGTTTTTAAAACATATTCATCGAGTTTTTTATGTCGATACTCCAAGGTAAACGGAAGTATAAAACCGCTCCAAACATCTTCTACTAACTTAGAAATTAGATTTAATTGCTGAGCTTGTTCATCTGTAAAATCAGTTCCAGATATCCCTGCTCTCTTCATATATCTAAACATTCTCTCTAGAAAAAAAAGGACCTCTTTACTTTTTTTTTCCAACTCTAAATCTTTTAAATGTTGCATTACTTTCTCAGAAAGATCTCCATCAAAATAGATATCATTCCATTTCATTACGTTTGTTTCCATAATATCCACTTTTATGATTGCTCGCTTACATTAAATAATTCTTTAGACACGATTGTCTTTGAAACATCTTTACTATGAGGATTTTTATAATAGTTCGTTGTTAGTTTTAAATCACGAGCATGCATGATCATAATAAAACCATACACTAGTTGTACTAAACTTGTGTAGACTTTTTCCCATTGATCACGTACTTTTAAAAAAGCCAATAAAATTGCCTTTTTTCTTCTAGATAAGGTGTAATTTCTAGACACTAAAATGCATGCACCCTTGTTGGGTAAAGATCTTGTATGTTCTACAGAAGAGAATAATTTAAATTGTTTTGTTCCAAAAGTTATCATTTTTTTCATCATAATCAACGACATATGACTTGCTGGACAAGGCCTGTTTGCTCCAATACCAAAAGGCAAATAATTCGACTCTCCTTTTGAGATGGTATCCCATCGTTCTGGAATAAATTTAGAAGGATTAGTGTACCCAATTTTATGAAAATCTGGGTAATTAAAACACAGAACGGCTCCTTTTGCAATGCTCTTATTATTCTCCAATTCTATAGAATCTGTGGTAACCCGGTGGGCTATGCCAAACAAAGGGTACAATCGCAATGTTTCAGAAATAACATTATCCAAAAAACGTCTATCTTCTAAGTTTTCAGATAACTTTGTTTGTACATCATTATGTCTTGCTAAAACAAGAAAAGTATGTGTTAAGGCATCAGACATTTGTACAATTGCTGTAGTAAAGAAAACACCTTGTATGTATAATGCTTTGTCTTCTAATGTATAGTTTTCAGGAAAATCATAAGGAAACAAACCTAACTTTAACTTACTTACCAATAACTCTGTCAATTGGTTTCGTTTAGGCATATCTCTAAGTACACAACATTTTAATGCGCCTACTACATTACTTGAATGTTTAATGATTACTTTTTGGTCTTGCTTAGAACAAACTTCTTTGAAAACTAATTCGTAAAAAAAATCTACACATATTGGCATGATAAAATCTCTTAATCGAACTAATTTCCATTTACCCTTTATATTATCTAAAAATATAGGTGTAGCACATTTATGTAACAATTCTTCTATTTCTTTATTTGAAACAGAAAGTACCTTTTTAGTAACAGCTGCAATTTGATCGTAGTTATCCCATTTTTCGATATGTTCCTGATGCATTTCGGCCCCAGGTGAAAGCCAATACCAAAAAAGATTGGACAAATTCGCGCCTTTACTTCTACCTGCAGCAGATTTATGAGCATAAACTCGCTTAAACTCTGAGGCATCTATTTCTTTTCCAGGAATTTGAATTCCTTCATCCCCATTCACCTTTGTAAATATGAATGTACGTAGCCTTATCACCATAGATGGTAACCAATAAGGTAAACTAAACAAAAAGGAAACAACTATTCCTAATATAAGCATTGTATTTCCTGCCATGGCTGAAATAATTTATTTTTATTTTAAAATTAAAATAGGTGTGTTATACTTGACCCAATTATATCATGAAGTAGATATAAGAATCTTCAACATATTATAATCGGTTTCATCATTTTTGACTTATACTTAAGTCTTAAAATCAAGGTGTTGTATGAGAATATATGAGGTGTTTTTTTATTTCTTTTACAGAAGAACAACCACATAATGCCATTGTTAAATCGAATTCGTGTTTAAGTTTATTCAAAACATTGGTAACCCCCACCTCACCATCACAGGTAAGCCCCCATAATACTGGCCTACCTATTGCGACAGCGTCTGCTCCTAAAGCGATAGCTTTTAAAACATCGGTCCCTCTGCGAACTCCTCCATCCACGATTACAGGTATTTTATGATTAACAACCGATATAATTTGCGGTAACATATCTATTGTTGCTGGTAAAGTGTCTAGCTGCCTACCCCCATGATTAGAAACAATAATGCCATCAACTTGATGATTCATAGCTATTAATGCGTCATCAGGACATACAATCCCTTTTATAAATATGGGTAACCTAGTTATTGATTTTAACCAATCGATATCCTCCCATGTAAGTTTGGCACTTAGAATTAATGTTGTCTTTTCTCCTGAAGACTTTTTTGAATTGACATGATCAAAATTCTTTAACGAGAGCCCTTCTGGAAGCGTATGAAACCCATTTCGGATATCCCTTTCTCTCATACCAAATACCGGTGAATCAACTGTAACAACCAATGCATTATAACCTGCATTCTCTACCCTTCTAACAAAAGATTCTGTGAGTTCAGCATCCGGTTGGATATACAACTGAAACCAGAGATTCGGCTTATATGTAACGGTTACCTCTTTTGCCGTTAATGCAATTTCTTCTAAAGAAACAGTAGATGCCATACTAACAATCATAATTGTATTGGCCTTTACTGCAGCTTTTACAGTTGCTAGTTCTCCTTCTTGATGTGCTAAACAATGAAATGCCGTTGGCGCAATTAAAATAGGAGTCGATATTTGCTTATCAAGTACCTTAATAGAAGTATCTCTATCTCCTACCCCTTTAAGTACTCTTGGACACAACTTTAAACGATTGTATGCTTGGATATTTTCTGCTACTGTAATTTCGTCACCGGCACCTCCTGCTAAGTAATCATAGACTTCTTTTGGTAATGTTCTTCGTGCTTCATCTTCAAAATCTTTAAGGTTTACCAAACTTCGTTTTAAAGATTTATCCATTAATGATAGAATTTATACGAATGGTATTAACTTCTAATATTTCCTCAAAAAATTGCTCTAAAGGCTCCTTATGAACTTCATGAAACCATTCATTTTCTAGATTTTCTACAATATGGTGTTCTTTAACAAATTCTCCGTCTTTATAATAGCGTAATACAGGATGTAAATAATGACTATCATTTGTATTCTCTCTTGCCGACTGTTTAATACGTATAACATCTACATCAAACGGATCCATTTGATCATGTAAAGGTCCATACTCTAATGTAAGAACAAAGTAACTATCGCATTTACCAAATTCACTATTATGTATATAATCTACTGGTACCTCTTCATAATATCTTGCTTCTTGATCCTCTTCACAAACAGTTATAAGATCTCCTAAAAAACCAAACTGTTGCCATAATGCAGATGTCTTATTAACTCTATCAATTACCATATTCATTAAATGGTTCGGAACTATTTTTTGCACATAACAAGGCCAGGTTGAGTCATGATTTTTATGTTCTAAAATACGATGTAGAGCTCTTATATTATACCTAAATCCATGTATAAACCCACTTGTAGATTTCTTAAAATCTCTCATATGCATCAAAACTCCAGCAAAGTACATATTAGGAATATTAGTAGATTCCCATTCATTATTTTGGTCTGGAAATCTATTATTTATTGTTAGCTTAGGTTTACAGTTTTCCGAAAACATAGAATCATCAAAACTAAAACCAGTACAAGTTATTACTCTATCGTATTCTACATCCTTTTTTGCTTCTTCAGCCCTTACAAATCTATAGGATACAGAAAATTTATCATTTTTTTTCTCAATCTTATCAATGTGAACATCCAAAACAGCATTTAATGATTTTAGCTGATAAGTATCCAAAAAATTATTATTAACAGCTCTTAGATTACCCACATAATGTGTTTTCCATGCCATCTTTATAGATTTAGGTCCTGCAACATGAATAATTGCAGTTGTATCCATTAATCCATCAGCCATTTCGAATCCAGAATTCCCTTTTCCAATGATCAAAACTTTTTGATTAGAAAAATCATCTGGGTTAATTGAAACACTAGCATAGTTTTCTGTTAACTCGATCCCTTCAATTTTAGGAACATAAGGTTTTGCAACCCCTGTAGCAATGATTAGATACTTGCATACAAATTCCTTTCCTTTCTTATCTGTTATCAAAAATTCTTCTTTCTTCTCAATTTTTACAACATTGATATTGTAAGCTATTTTTAATTTGAGATGATCTGCAAAATCTTTCAAATACGTTACGAAGTTATCTGCATCAGGAAAATAACGCTTACTATAGTTTTTAAATAGAAGTTCATCATTATTCGATAATAACGAATTCCAATCAAATCGCATATTATACTCTGGATCGTCGCTTCCTGTATTGTACTTATTAATAGATATAAGTGTACGATGACGTGGAAAATCTTTAAAAAAAGCTCCTGCTTCTTTATCTGCTTCTAGAATAAGATAATCTCTTTTTGATTGTTCAAGATAATACCCCATTTGCAAACCGGCAGGGCCTGCTCCTATTATTATATATTCAGAATAGTTCTGAGCGTTGGTCTTTGTTTCAAAATTAATTGGCATAATTCTCTATTAGGTTTTAAGAGTTAAACAAATGATTTAGTAGTAATTGATCATATTTTCAAGGAATTAGGTTATTTATTTTAGTGTTCAAAACTGAAAAGAATACAGGCAATCAAATGGTAAGAAAACACAAATACACTTTTATACAGAAGAGCATCTATAGAAATAGTACTCTTTGTCTATTTTGATTTAAAATTCAAAAAATTCGTAATCAGACTTTGACTGGTAACATGTATTAAAAGAAACTTACTATTGATTTTAACAGTAACATCTTATTAAGAGCTAAGCTTTATATAAATATACTATTCATCAAATCATGATTTCCTACAAATTGTATAAATGGTAGCTATGACTGTATAAACTAACAATTTGACTACATAAAATGCTTTTTTACAATGACATATAAAAGCTATAACTTACTATTGACTTTCAGAACTATAGATAAAATAAATTTTTTTGTATTTTTTAATAAGTAATACCAATGCCTTTTATATTTTTGTGTACAAATACAGAACTGATGACCATAACACAATTAAAATATGTTCTAGCTGTTGCAGAGCATAAGAATTTTACAAAGGCCGCAGAAAAAACTTTTGTAACCCAACCTACTTTAAGTATGCAAATTCAGAAGTTAGAAGAAGAGCTTGATATTCTGATTTTTGATAGAAGTAAAAAACCCATAGAACTTACCGATGTTGGAGCAAAATTGGTACAACAAGCCAAAAATATTGTAAATGAGAGTGAGCGGATACAGGATATTGTTGATCAACAAAAAGGATATATTGGTGGTGAGTTTAAATTAGGGGTTATCCCAACAGTAATGCCCACATTGCTTCCTATGTTTTTAAATAATTTTATAAAAAAATGTCCAAAGGTTAAACTAAAAATTGAAGAGTTACATACCGAAGCAATCATAGAACGTTTGCAAGATGGACATTTAGATGCTGCCATCGCTGCAACACCTTTGGAAAATGAAAACATAAAAGAACGAGTTTTATATTATGAACCTTTTGTTGGGTATATACCATCTACACATCGTTTAAATCAAAAAAAGAATATTGAAACTTCTGATTTAGACATAGATGATATGTTATTGTTAGAAGATGGCCATTGTTTTAGAGATGGAATTATAAATTTATGTAAGACCAAAAAAAGTTATGACGAAGATCATTTTCAATTAGCAAGCGGTAGTTTTGAAACTTTAATAAAGTTATCCAATGAAGGTTTGGGAATGACATTATTACCATATTTACATACATTAGACATCAAAGAAAGTGAAAAGGATAACTTACATTACTTTAATGAACCCTCTCCTGCTCGAGAAGTAAGCTTAATATTCAATAAAAGTGAATTAAAAATGCAAATTATAGAGGCATTACATACTACCATTTCGGGAGTAGTTAGAGGTGCCATTGCATTTCAAAACGTCGAAATAGTAAGTCCTATATCAAAAATAAAAAGCGACTAAAAGTCGCTTTTTATTTTATGTTTTTAAGTAAATTAAACAAGATTCTAATTCTGGTTGTTTCACGGTTAAGGATTCTATCCAAATTTTTAATTCCTCGATCTCGTGTGGAAGTAACCTGTTTAGTGCTTTAAGTACTTCCTTTGTAAAAAGATTAACATCAAAACTTACTTTTTTTAAAACAGTTTTAGTGTAATCAAACATTGCTCTAGCCATAAATTAATAGGGGGTTAAAATGTTAGGTTTAAAACAAATAGTTGTAGGAATAATCTTATATTTTAAAATGTTATTATAGCTAATATATGCAAATAAAATAAAAAAATGGCGCTATAACGTTTATTTAACATTGTTAAAAATTATTATCGCCATCTAATAGATCACCAATACCACCTAGTATGCTTCCTTCTCCTTTACTCTTACCACCACCTCTAGGAGCCAATGCTAAAACTCTATTCGCAAGTCTACTAAAAGGTAGTGATTGGATATAAACAATCCCTGGGCCAGTTAAGGTAGCAAAAAACAACCCTTCACCTCCAAAAATCGTATTTTTAATCCCTCCTACAAATTCTATATCATAGTCTACACCTTTAGAAAATCCAATAATGCAACCTGTATCCACTTTTAACTTCTCTCCTGGTTGTAATTCCTTTCGACATGTAGTTCCTCCTGCATGAACAAATGCCATGCCATCACCTTCTAATTTTTGCATAATAAAGCCTTCTCCTCCAAATAGCCCTCTACCTAATTTTCTTGAAAACTCAATTCCAACAGAAACTCCTTTGGCCGCACATAAAAATGCATCTTTTTGACATATAAATTTGCCTCCATAATTTGTTAAATCAATAGGAATGATTTTGCCTGGATACGGAGAAGCAAAACTCACTCTTTTTTTTCCTCCAACCTGATTATAAAAAGCAGTCATAAATAAACTTTCACCAGTCAATAATCTCTTACCGGCTCCAAATATTTTACCCATAACTCCTTTATCTTTGCCAGAACCATCACCAAAAATTGTATCCATCTTTATTCCATCATCCATCATCATAAAACTTCCGGCCTCTGCAATAACTCCCTCCTGTGGATCTAATTCTATTTCCACATATTGCATCTCCTCTCCTATTATTTCGTAATCGATTTCGTGTGCTGTCATAATTGTATAAATATATTTTTAAAAATATTGCTTCATCATATAAGTAGATACATTAGCAAAAGTGTTACAATCAATATCTATTCTTTTAAGCTTTTAACTTTTATTGTCCATTCAAAATTAAAAACAGAAACCTCTACTCCTTCAGTATTTGTACCAATAGACTTCATCCATACAGTTTGACCTTCTCCAGTTTCTATGGCTTTCTTTATTGCATCTTTTACCCCATCACCGTCTTTACAAACAAATGTAATTCTACCTGTTGCCTTTTTAGTAAAGGTAGCATTGTTATTAGCCACTAACATCGAGATTTTTTTTCCACTATCTTGAATATGGCCAATCACCAATGCTCCCGTAGCAAGCTCTGCTGCCATACCCTGAACTGCCCAAAACATAGAGTTAAAAGGATTTTGATTTATCCAACGATGTTTTACAGCAACGGTACAACTCGTATCATTTATGGATTTTACACGTACACCACACAACCATGCCGATGGTAATTTAAACAATGTGAATGTATTAAGTTTTCTAGATGTCAGCTTCATATAATCGTTTTTTTAATTATCACAAGATAAGTAAAAGAATAAGGGAATAAAACAGCTCTAAATCATAAAAATGTGTTAAAAAACAGTACTATGTTTTGCATAATACCTTTTTTTAACCATATATTTGCATAAGAAACTATTATATACTTTTACAAATGTCAATCAAAAATCACAAAAACATCGCAACTTTTATGCATTTAGGTGCATTCTCAAAGTATTTTGTCCCGTTTGGAAATTATATTTTACCCATTCTATTATGGACAACCAACAAGGACAAATCAAATTTTATAGATGATCATGGTAAAGAGGCTATTAATTTTCAGTTAAGTATTTTACTATATACCGTTATTCTTGCCATGTTTTCTTTTCCATTTTTTATTTTTAACATATTTGGAGAAGCTTCTTTACTTGATATATTTCATTTAGATGATATATCTTTTAATTTTTCTGAAGCAGCAGGATTTAGAACGCTTATTGGAGCTTCATTTGTTGGAGTAATTGCATTAATAGGATTTTTTTTAGAAATCATTTTTGTTATTACTGCTGCATTAAAAGCCAACAAAGGTGAAGCCTATAAATATCCATTATGTATAAGATTTATAAAGTAATATATAGAACCTAAAGGAGCAGTATGTATAAACACAGATAACCTCATCAATTATCTTTTTGTAGCTGACTAATCAACAGCAAATACATCTGATCATTATTTTTATTAACCATCAATTATCAATCAAAAAATGAACAGTTTAACAATTAAAAATTAGTTTTATGAAGATCGAAAACACAAAAGCGCAAATGCGCAAAGGTGTTCTGGAATATTGCATACTTTCTATCCTAAGAGACGACGATGCTTATGTTGCTGAAATTTTAGATACCCTAAAAGACGCAAAGATGCTAGTAGTAGAAGGAACAATATACCCATTACTTACAAGACTTAAGAACGCTGGATTATTAAGTTATCGTTGGGAAGAATCTACATCAGGACCACCACGTAAATATTATGGCCTCACAGAAACAGGAAAACTATTTCTAAACGAATTAAATACCACTTGGAACGAATTACAAAATGCTGTAAATCTGGTAACCAAACAAAAAAAGAAGTAAAATGAACAAGACAGTTAATATAAATTTAGCAGGCATATTTTTTCATATAGACGAAGACGCTTATCTAAAATTACAGCGATATCTTGATGCAATTAAACGTTCATTTACCGATTCGCAGGGTAGAGATGAAATTGTTGCCGACATAGAAGCTCGTATCGCCGAGTTATTTAGTGAAAAAATAAAAGACGAAAAACAGGTAATCGGTACCAAAGAAGTAGAGGAAGTAATTACTGTAATGGGACAACCTGAAGACTATAGAATTGATGAAGAGATTTTTGAAGACGAACCTAAATCGACTCACCAAAGCACCAAAACCTCTAAGCAGTTATTTAGAGATCCAACAAACTCTTATGTTGGTGGAGTAAGCTCTGGTTTAGGACATTATGTAGGAATTGATGCCATATGGGTTAGACTAGCATGGATTTTATTTACTATATTTTCTAGTGGAGCCTTTATTCTTATATATATCGCTTTTTGGATTTTTGTTCAAGAAGCAGAAACTACAGCCGATTTTTTGGCAATGAAAGGAGAAGCTGTCAATATTAGTAACATTGAAAAAAAAATTAAAGAAGGCTTTGACGGAGTTACAGATTCTGTAAAAAATGTAGATTACCAAAAGTACGGAAGTAAAGTAAAAAGTAGTTCTGCCACTTTTTTTGAAACACTTGGAGATATATTATTATTCTTCTTAAAGTTCTTTATTAAATTTGTTGGGGCCCTATTTATTGTGATAGCAGGAATAACGCTTATCAGTTTATTTATTGGATTCTTTACCGTTGGTACTTTTGGTTTTATGGATACACCATGGTTAGAATACTTAGAAGTAGGGAGCCACCCAGATGTCCCTCTATGGTTAATCTCGATATTGTTATTTTTTGCCATAGGAATACCATTCTTCTTTTTATTTATTGTTGGGCTTAAGATTTTAATAAAAAATTTAAAATCAATTGGAGCAACTGCAAAATTTGGGCTACTAGGGGTTTGGATACTATCCTTAATTGGGTTAGCCGTTCTAGGGGTTCGACAAGCTACATTAGAAGCATTTGATGCAGAAGTGATGAGTGAACAAAAAACTATATTACCTATAACACATAATGATACTTTAACAATAAAAATGAAAGGTGATACTAGATATGCAAGAAATTTATATCACACTAATGATTATAAAATCAAGAGAGACTCAAACGGTGAACGTATAATTGTTATTCAAGATGTAGAAGTCTATTTAAAGGCTTCAAAAAAAGATACAACAGTTACGATATCAATTGAAAAGAAAGCAGAAGGAAGATCATATGAAGAAGCAGAACAAAGAGCTTTGGATCTTAAATACGCATATACTGTAGACGGAAACACATTAATACTAGATGGGTATGCTATCGCAGATTATGCTCACAAATATAGAGATCAAGAGATAAGAGTGATTCTTACACTTCCTGAAGGAATAACAGTTTATGCAGATAGTAATACCGCTAATTTTAATAATTCATGGAAATATGATGACTATATAACCATCGAGGGTATGGAAGAAAAATATGCTAAACTTATCAATGGTAAATTCGAATGTGATGAATGTATAGAGGATAATAATGATTGGGATGATGAGGATGAAGATGATAATGAGGGAACAAATATCAAAATTGAAAAAAACTTTAATTTAAAAATTGATGAAGACGGTGTCGAATTAAATAATGAACCGGTAAATGTAAAAATCGATGAAAACGGAATAGAAATTAAAACTGAAAATTAATCAATCAAAAAACGGCTTCCCTCCCTTCTATTTATATGTAGAGGGGAGTAAGAAGTAAAACAGTTAAACAAAATAAAACAATCAATCATGACAACACTCGCCAAAATTTTAGCAACCGCCCTTCTCTCAATATTATGTTTTTCTTGTAATATGACATTTAATGGTATTAAAGGACAAGGAGAAGTTCTAAAAAAAGAAAAAGTAATCCATGAGAATTTTGATGCCGTAAAAGCTAGTAGAGGGATAGATGTAATTCTAATGAACAATGATGACAAAAAAGTAGTTATCGAAGCAAATCAAAATTTACATGAGCATATCAAAGTATATGTAGAAGGTACTACATTATATGTAACCGCCGATGAAAATATCTACTTTGCCGATAAAAAAAATGTTTTTGTATCCTACACCTTATTGCGTAAAATAAATGTAACTAGTGGAGCTAGTGTATTTTCAAAAGAGCCAGTAATTCAGAAAAGTCTTGACTTAAGTGCAACCAGTGGAGCAGATTTAAAATTAAAAATAAAAGCCGAAACAGTTTCTACAGCAGTTACTAGTGGAGCAATGGTTGACTTAGAAGGTAGGGTAAATAATCATAAAGCCAAAGCGACCAGTGGATCTAATCTTCGTGCAGATGAGCTTTTAAGTTTGGTATCTGAAGCAAAAGCAACTAGTGGTGCTTCAATTAGAGTGTATGCAAAAAATGAATTTACTGGAAAAGCAACTAGTGGAGCTAATATTGTATACTATGGTAATCCAAAAAAGGTATCAGAAGTTGATAATTCTGGAGGAGATGTTAGAAGTTATTAAAATTAATATGAGTTAGCCTTTCGATATAATTTTAATCAAAAACATAAAAAAAGCATGGTAAAATTACCATGCTTTTTTTATATCAAGATACATTACAACTAATTATCCAACAAATAAAGGCTTATCAGCCATCATTGCATTTACATCGTTTGCAATACTCTCTAATTCTTCATTATTTTCAACGTTAGAAATTACACGATCTATAAGATCTACAATTACCAACATATCATTTTCTTTTAAACCACGTGTTGTTACCGCAGATACTCCTATACGAACACCCGAAGTTACAAATGGAGATTTATCATCAAACGGCACCATATTTTTATTTACAGTAATATCTGCAACTCCCAATGCCTCTTCTGCTTGCTTACCTGTTACTCCTTTATTTCTTAAATCGATAAGCATCATATGATTATCTGTACCTCCAGAAATAACTTCATAACCTTTACCAACAAAAGCTTCTGCCATTACAGCTGCATTTTTCTTTACCTGAACAGTGTAGTGTAAAAACTCATCTGTTAATGCTTCTCCAAAAGCAATAGCCTTAGCTGCAATGATATGCTCTAAAGGTCCTCCTTGATTTCCAGGAAAAACAGCACTGTCTAATATAGAAGACATCATACGTTTTTTTCCACTCTTAAGAGTAATACCAAATGGATTTTCAAAATCTTCTCCCATTAATATAAGACCACCTCTTGGGCCTCGTAATGTTTTATGTGTAGTTGTAGTAACTACGTGACAATGTGGAACGGGGTCTGATAACAATCCTTTGGCAATTAATCCTGCTGGGTGAGCTATATCTGCAAAAAGAATAGCGCCAACACTATCGGCTATCTCTCTAAATCTTTTATAATCTATTTCTCTCGAATAAGATGATGCACCTGCAATTATCATTTGCGGCTTTTCTGCATTAGCTATTTCTTGAATTTTATCATAGTCTAGGCGTCCGGTCTCCTTCTCTACTCCATAAAAAACAGGGTTATATAATTTTCCAGAAAAGTTAACTGGTGAACCGTGAGTTAAATGCCCTCCGTGAGAAAGGTCAAAACCTAATACCTTATCCCCGGGTTTAAGGCATGCATGGTAAATTGCAGTATTTGCCTGTGAACCCGAATGAGGTTGTACATTGGCATACGCTGCACCAAACAATTCTTTTGCTCGATCAATAGCTATTTGTTCTATAACATCTACTACGGCACAACCTCCGTAATAACGTTTACCAGGATATCCTTCGGCATACTTATTCGTTAGAACTGATCCAGCAGCTTCCATTACTTGTTCACTGACAAAGTTTTCTGAAGCAATAAGTTCTAATCCGTTTATTTGACGTTCCTTTTCGTCTTGAATTAAATCAAAAATTTGTTCGTCGCGTTGCATGAATTGATAATTTGTTAATAAAGGCGTAAAAATAGGAAAACCATTCTTTAAATCAACCTAAAAAGTCCCTAATTAATATCAAGAATTTGATTCTATATAAAATCCATCTCTACTCGATTATATTGGTGTAAAACTTAAAACATGACAATTACAAAATACCAAACCTACTATACTGATTAACAAAACAATACAAAAAACACATTTATTTAACAAAAAGATTGCTTATCTTTAAGTAATCAACGGTAATCCCAAATCTTATCAATATTTTATATTTTTTTATAAAATTAAAAACTTTTAACCGTACGAAAATTATATATTTGGTTACGAGAATTACCAACACTTTATAAAAAAACAATAATGCCCATAACTGCGAATTATCCCAATAGAAAAACATGGATTGAAACTCCTCCTATTACTGATTTCCCAATACAAAACATTCCATTTGGTGTGTTTTTAACAAGGGATGATATAATTACTATCGGAACAAGGATTGGTAACACAGCAATAGATCTAGGAGCACTTCATCAACTGGGTTATTTTGAAGGAATACCGTTAACGGATGATATCTTTCTGCAAGATTCATTAAATGATTTTATTTCTGATGGAAAAAAAACATGGAGATTAGTTCGTAATAGAATTGCTGATATTTTTGATGCAGAAAACGACACCCTTAAAAATAATCAAAAGCATAGACAAGAGGTATTATTCTCTCTTGATGAAATCGAAATGCAATTGCCTGTAAGAATAGGTGATTACACTGATTTTTACAGTAGTATTGAGCATGCTACAAATGTAGGAAAGATGTTTAGAGATCCAGAAAATGCATTGTTACCAAACTGGCTTCATATGCCTGTTGGGTATCATGGACGTAGTAGCTCTATCATACCATCTAATATTCCTATTCATCGTCCTCAAGGTCAAAAACTAACGAATGGTGCAACAGATCCAATTTTTGGTCCTTCAAGACTAGTCGATTTTGAATTAGAAATGGCTTTTATTACAACTGATGCAAATCATTTGGGTGAACCGATACCAATTGAAGAAGCAGAAGATTATATTTTTGGATTGGTTCTATTTAATGACTGGAGTGCAAGAGATATCCAAAAATGGGAATATGTCCCACTTGGGCCTTTCTTAGGAAAAAACTTTGCATCTTCTATTTCTCCTTGGATTGTTACTTTAGACGCATTAGAGCCTTATAGAACAAAAGGAGTTAAGCCTTTAAAAGAGCAATTACCATATCTTCAATACAAAGGAGAGAAAAGTTTTGATATCAATCTTGAAGTTGCCATACAGCCTGAGAAAGCATCAGAGACCATCGTATCTAAAAGTAATTTTAAATATATGTACTGGAATATGGCTCAACAGCTTACCCACCATACAGTAAATGGATGTCCGGTAAATTCTGGAGATTTAATGGGGAGTGGTACTTTGTCTGGCCCTACTCCTGACTCTTATGGATCTATGCTAGAATTGAGTTGGCGTGGAGAAAAGCCTGTTCAACTTAAAGATGGCGGTAACAGAAAATTTATAGAAGATAATGATACTGTAATTATGAGAGGATATTGTCAAAACAAAGACGTGCGAATAGGATTTGGAGAAGTTTCTACAAAACTGCTTCCTGTTTTTAAAAAATAAACCTTTCTCAACACCTTATATAACCTCGAAAAAAATTATTTCGAGGTTTTTTTATTATCTTTTGGCATTAAAGTTGTTTTTACAACCCCAAATAAAAACAGGATTGACATGAAGAAACTACTACCCTTATTACTTATTGCTGTACTAATTGGTTCTTGTAGCAGCGTAAAAAAAACAGAACAAGCATTAAATACGGGCAATTATGATCAAGCCATAAACATTGCTCTAAATAAGTTAAGAACTAATAAAGGAAAAAAAGGAAAACAACCTTATATACTAATGCTAGAACAAGCATATGTAAAGGTTGTAGAGCGTGATAAAAATGCAATCACTTACCTTGAAAAAGAAGGTAATCCTGCAAATCTTGAGAGAATGTATAATACCTACACTGCTTTAAAAAATAGACAGGAACGCATAAAGCCTTTACTTCCACTTTTTCTGATCGATGAAGGTCGTAATGCTCACTTTTCTCTTGATAACTACGATCAAAAAATCATAAGTACAAAAGAAAAACTTTCTGAATACCTATACAATAATGCAAAAAACCTATTGGGATCTGCAACGCAAAAGGTAGATTATAGAAATGTATATGAGGATCTTATGTATCTTGATAAAATTAGCCCTGGCTATAGAAATATCAAAGGTATGATTGAAGAAGCCCATCATAAAGGAACCGATTTTGTTAAAGTTCTTATGAAAAATAACACTAACGTTATTATTCCTAAAAGATTAGAAAGTGACTTGTTAAATTTTGGGACCTATGGCCTTAATGATTTATGGACAGTATACCATAGTCAACCACAACGATCAATTCGTTATGACTACGCTATGGAAATTGCTTTAAGAGAAATCAATATTTCTCCTGAACAAATCAAAGAACGACAACTACAAAAAGAAAAATTAGTTAAAGATGGTTGGGAATACTTATTGGATGAAAATGATGAAATAGTAGTCGATGATAAAGGAGAAAAGGTTAAAGTTGATAAGATGGTTAAAGTACATTGTGAATATTATGAATTTACACAATTTAAAGCGACAAATGTCGTAGGCAATGTTCAATATAGAAACCTAAATACCAGACAATTACTAGATGCTTTTCCTATTGCTAGCGAATATGTTTTTCAGCATGTATATGCTACATATAATGGAGACAAAAGAGCTCTAGAAGATACTTTATTAGGCTTTTTGGGACAACGTGCTGTTCAATTTCCTAGCAACGAACAAATGGTATTCGACTCTGGTGAAGATTTAAAAAACAAAATAAAAGGTATTATAACTCAGTATCGTTTTAAATAATCTAGAATAAACCTTTATAGTTTGAATAAAACTCTTTAAAACGATAACGATAATTTTAAAATATATCAAGCCCGGTTAATTTCCGGGCTTGATATATTTTACTCATACAAAACTTACACCTAACCTAGGTAGCACATATTACTAAAGTCGAATAAGCTTTATTATATAAACTCATGAATAACTTGTGGAGTAATCATACTATGTGACGAATGATGCACAGTAGCACCATTTTTAACAATAATTAATTGCGGAGATTCATGAAATACTTGAAATCTTGATGCTATCTCTGATGAGATATCTCGATAACTAAGTAAATCAAGGTAATACAAATCTATCTTGCCTTCATCTATATCAAAACTACTTTCAAAGTTTCTAATTACCATTCTACTTATTCCACAACGTGTAGAGTGTTTAAAAATTACTTGTGGCTTCGTTGCAGAAGCTTCATTAATTTTACTCAACTGCTCCATCGACGTTATTTGTTTCCAAGGCAATGCCTCTTTTTCTTCTTTTGGTTCCTTTTCTCCAGATCCAAATATTTTACCTAATATTCCCATTTTATTTCTTAGTGATTACAAACTTAATCAAATGAATTTATTTGTTTGGCATCTTACTAAAATAAAGATCCAATTACCTAAAATCAATTCAATAAAATCAAATTTGTCTATTAAAATACTTCTTGTTTAGTCGTAAAAAAACACATTCATAACAATACATATTATTTCCTAATGATACTATAAAAACACATAATACTAAATAGACTATCATTCACCATAATTCTAATAGATTTGTAAAGAGAGTTTATTTTTCTATGATTTCACATACATTTTTCATTTAAAACTATTACTAATGATAAGTACAACATGTAACTCATTAATTGAAAAATCACATATATATCACCCCACATATGGAAATGGTTTTTCGAATCATTTACCCATGTCTCTAGTAGCTTTAGATTATATGCAGGCATCAGATCATCAATTAAACAATTATTATTTAAAGTCTATTTCTAACTTAAATTTACGCGAAATCAACTCTCGAGATCAAAATTTTAACTTCTCCAAAGATGATTTAGGCAAAAGGGAACGTTTTGAAGATTTCTTTACTTTTTTCAAAAAAAGATTAAAAAATATATCTACTGAAGAATTACTTAATGAAATGATTCCTATTTTGATTAAAGGCGTTGCAGGAGCAGCATTTCATCCATTAATTAGATTATCTTATGCTTTAAAATCCAAATCTCAAGACGAGATAGCAATCTCATTGGCATACTGGGCTTCTGAGTACTTAGACCTAGATAATAACCCCATTCAGACTGACGAAAAACTAGAAAGTATTCGAGAAAGATTAGATAGATATACCAATCATAATAGTTCGTTATCCAATATTACAGATAGAATCAAAGTAGTGAATAGTGCTATAAAAGACTCAAAATCCAGCACTCAACCCAAAAAGATAAGCCTTGATAGCATTAGAGAATTTGCACTTGTTGAATTTGCTAAAGCTGATAACTTTACCCTTTTACATACTGTAACTGCTTGTCACGCATACAAATCAATTTCAAAATATTGTCAAAACAACGAAGAATCATTGCGTCATTTTTGGCATGCTATCTTAGTCGCTCAATTAAGTACCGGTATTACTTATATCCATACCATATCAAAACCTCCTGAGATTAATATGGAGTGGCCTCAAATACTTAAACTTGCAGTTACATCAACAGATGATCATATTATAAAACTAGTGTATACGTGTTGGGATCAAAATAACCATACACCAAATACTATATATCAATATATAGCGCAAAGAGCAGTAAGTCAGAAATTATAATTAAGTTAGCTAAATATCCTTTATTTCATAATTTCTATTAAATGGAAAAATTAGAAAAATACATAACTTATAAGTTACCAGAAGCGTACATATCTTTTCTCTCTTTTATAAAACAAAATTTCATAGATGGTTTAATAAATGATTATATCTATATCTACCTTGATGAAGATGTATTAATTGAAAGAAATGAAACCTTTGAAATGAAGGAATACTTGCCCTCATATATAGGGATAGGAAATGATAGCGGTGGGTGCGAAATCATAATTTCTTTAACCGAAGAAAACAGTAAAATTTATTACACAAGTCATGGTGCCTACTTTGAAGATTCCTTAGATATTGTTGCAGAAAATTTTCAAGATTGGATTGATAAAAAATTTTCTTTGGACATCATTAGGCCTAAAGTAAAAAGGGTTTTTTCTATCGAGGAATCTGAAAGAATTAAAAGAAATGAGCAATTGAGTTTATTACATATCGAAATGGCACGTTTAAAGAAAAAAAAGGAAAATCAAATGATACCTTTAAAAGACTATATTTTGCAAAAAAGAAAAATAGAAGAGAACATTAAACAATATACAAGGGACTAATCTAATATTTACAAATTATTTCTAGTTTACTACTTAGTTACTATAAAACTTAAATAAGATAAGTTGAAATTTCGATGTTCTAAAGAAGTCCATTTTTTATTATATTGTAAGGCATAGATTGTATTGAATATATCTAAAACAAAGGGGCTGAAGGCAAAACAAATGAAGAAATCACTATTATTTTTACCAGACATATCAGGGTTTACAGAATTTGTTGAAACTACAGAAGTAGCCCACAGTCAACATGTAATTTCTGAATTACTCGAAGTATTAATTGAAGCTAATACGCAAGACTTACTTCTTGCAGAAGTCGAAGGGGACGCGCTTTTCTTTTATAAAGAAGAAGAAATTCCTTCGCGTGAAAAGTTACTAGCTCAGGTAGAAACCATGTTTACTGCTTTTTATAGTCATCTTAAGCTACTCGAAAAAAATAGAGTTTGCCCCTGTAAAGCCTGCTCTACTGCTCCTAGACTTCAACTTAAAATTATAGCTCATTGTGGCGAATTACAATTTATTACTGTTCAAAACAAAAGAAAACCATTTGGTGCTCAAGTAATCGAAGTTCATCGATTGATGAAAAACTCAGTACAAAGCAACAATTATCTATTGCTAAGTAAAGACCTAGCAGATTTTGTTAAATTAACAAATAACTATCAAAGTCGATTGTTCGATTTTAAAAACGGCACAGATGGATATGACGGAAAAGAAATAGGATATGTATATTCAGTTATTGATAAGGAGGAATTAAAACTAAAGCCATTTTTACAAGCAAAAAAACTTAAATTTAATGAAGCTCCCTCAATAACATTCGAGCAAAAAATGCCTACCTCTGCTCCCCAACTGTTAGAACTCATCACAAATTATAAGTATCGCCATCATTGGGCAAAAGGTGTCGATAAAATTGAGTTCAACGAAAATGAAGTAACAAGAGTTGGTAGCGAACATGTATGTGTAATAAACGGTAAACATCTTGATTTTATAACAATTACAAAAGAAGGAAAACCAGGGCAATTGGTATATGGAGAGCTTACCACATCCCCTACCCCTGTCGATAAACTTTATCAATTTTTTATAATTAACCCTTTAACGACTAACTCTTGTAATCTCGAAGTAGAAATTTATTGGAAGGCTAAATCTCCCATCAAAAAACTTATGCTTTTTTTAGTAGTGAAACGTGTACTTCTTAAAAATACGCAAAACGCTATAAAAGACTTATTAAAGTTTATACAAAACAAGCAACATGAACTAGATTAGTAATCACTGCTCTTTTATTCATTTTCAATAGTGAATTAAGTAATTTATAGAACAAAAAAGAACTAATTAGAATGAAAACCACTCTTGTATATTTTCTTGTTATCATCTTATTGAATAATTGCTACGAAAAAAACAATAAAGCTGTCTTTAAGAATACGAAACAAGATTATAAAGAACAAGTACAAGATACTTTAACATATACACCTGATTACATCGCTTTTGATTTTGATTTTCCGGTAGGAAAACCTAATGCACGTGGATACTATAATGCTCAAAAATTTAAAGAAAATAACCATTTGGGAGATGATTGGAACTCTGTAAAAGGAGGCAACTCTGATTTAGGAGATCCTATTTATACTATCGCCAATGGTTACATTAAATTTGCTAAAAACATTGGTGGTGGTTGGGGTAACGTCATTAGAATTAACCATAAACTATCAAATGGTAAGGTTATAGAATCTCTTTATGCACATTGTGATACCATAGTAGTCAAACAAGGTCAATGGGTAAAAAAAGGAACTCAAATAGGGACTATTGGTAATGCAGATGGTCAATATTTAGCTCATCTACATCTCGAAATAAGAGATGATATTTATTTACCTATCGGAGGGGGATATTCTAAAGACACAAAAGGTTACCTAGACCCCACTAAATTTATTAAGGAGAATTAAGATCATAAGATAGAATACATAAAAGTTAAAGAAATTCTAAAGAAAAACTCTATAGAATTTCTTTAGCGAAAAAGCAACATGAACTTAGCTTATTCAAACACAAAACATTAACTTTATCAACTTCATTTTTAAGCCATCAATAAAAGACAACTACTTATTTTTATAAAAAGAAAGGGAGATAAAAATTTTGTAGAAAATCGGTAAAAATTAAAATGGAAAATTGAATACGCAACTACTTAATTTGAGATAAAACATGGAAAACAAAAATTGGACCTCAGAAGCAATAAAAAAAATAAATGCCGATTATAATAGATCTTCTGATACTCACCTCATCAAATTAAACATTCCTTATTTTACAAAGGTCGATATTTATCTCAAAGATGAATCAACACATCCAACAGGTAGTCTTAAACATAGACTGGCAAGGTCATTATTTCTTTATGGTTTGTGCAATGGGTTTATAAATGAGAAAACACCTATAATAGAAGCTTCATCAGGAAGTACTGCCATATCAGAAGCATACTTTGCTAGGTTACTTGGGTTACCATTTATTGCTGTGGTACCGGAATCAACAACTCTAGAAAAGATTCGATTAATAGAATTCTATGGAGGTACATGCGTTAAAGTAGCATCTCCAGAAATTTATAGCAAGGCAGAAGCTTTAGCCATTGAAAAGAATGGATATTATATGGATCAATTTACCTATGCCGAAAGAGCGACAGATTGGAGAGGTAATAATAATATCGCAGAGAGTATTTTTGATCAAATGAGTGAAGAACCATACGAAATACCTTCTTGGATTGTAGTTGGTGCTGGTACAGGAGGTACATCTGCCACAATAGGAAGATACATTAGATATAATCCCGTATTCAATTTACATACAAATTTGGCAGTTGTTGATCCAGAGAACTCTGTTTTTGCTGATTACTACCATGATCGTGACCCAAAGATTACGTCATCTATTGGATCGAGAATAGAAGGTATAGGTAGACCAAGAGTAGAACCATCATTTCAACCTGATGTAATTGATAAAATGATCAAAGTAAAAGATGCTGCATCTATTGCCTGTATACGCTGGTTAGAAACTATTTTAGGTCGTAAATGTGGTGGATCTACAGGTACTAATTTGTATGCGACGCTTCAACTAGCTCAAGAAATGCAACAAAACAATCAATCTGGTAGCATTGTAACTATGATATGCGATAGCGGTGAGCGATATATGAATACATATTATAATGATCAATGGGTAAAAGACCAAGGTATACAACTTGCCCCATATACTGAAGAGTTAAAAAAATATACTACCGCATTATAAGTAATAATGAATAAAATTTTAGCGTTTATCATTTTATTCTATATATGGGATAAAAGTTCTGCGCAGAAAGACACGCTTTATATAGAAGAAAAGTTATCTATTGATACTGTTGTTGAACCGTATGTACTGCCTATTCTTGAAATTAATGATTATGATTTAAGAGGTCATTTTAAAAATGAAAACTTAAAGGTTGTTATTAATGACCTAGGAGCCTACCAATATAAAGATTCTACATTGGTAAACGCAAAGATTAAGTTGTGGTTACATACCGATTTCACCAATTGTACAGGACCTAATACTTTTGGTTATTGGACTGGAAATATAATTGATGGTAAAAAAAATGGAGAGTGGATAAAAAAAATTAGAGAAACCAAAAGTAAACAATATGTAACCGTAAAAATTTCTAACTATACTTACGGTATTCTAGACGGTAAATATCAAGTATTTGACCTAAACGGAAATACTCTTTATTTTAATACACCTCATCCCCTATTCTCCGAAGAACATAAAAATTATGAAGTATTTAAAAACGGAACAGGATGGTATTTTGATTATTTTTATGAAACCGGAGTTTTAATGGAACTAGGTTTTTATAAACAGAATAAAAAACATGGAGCTTGGATTATATATGATAAAAAAGGAGATGAAATGAAAACAGAGTTTTATGATAATGGTACTTTAATTAACAATTAAGAAAAGGTTTTTTTAGCGAAAGTATATCTTTAGTTTATAGACTAACCCAAAAGGATTAGAACAATTACCCATAAATTCTATAAAATTGCATATTAAAAAATTTACACCCGAAATTAATAAAGTCTATTTTATAGAAACACATACTCTTATCCATATTCTTTCGGGAAAAGGCAGTATACAAGTAGATTTTAAGAACTATCTAGATTGGCAGGACAAAGCTATTTTTCTAGAAAAAGGACAGTATATTAAATTTTTATCAGACGAATTTGAAGTTAGAAAGATTGAATTCTCAGATCAAGAAAAATTCTACAACCCCGATGTTAGAGTATTGTTTAAACATCTTATTTCTCTAGGGTATATCGACTTAATGGAATGTGAAGATTGCCAAACCTTTTTGTCAGAATCAATGTTGATAGAGAATTCTGCAAACATAATTGATATCTCTTCAAAACAATGGTTTTGGCAAAACCCTTTTCAAGCTAACAAAGAAGAGTATCAAATCATTTTTGATACTAAAGATATTATTGATGCACAATTTTTTAATAACCTTACAAGTGCCGATATGGTTGACCTCATCAATCAAAAAGGTTATAATGCTCAATCTTTAATCAAAAACAAGGTTGGCTTATCTGTAAAAAATCTGATGGATTCAAAAAGACTTGTAGAAAGTCAAAAAGAAATCGCTTTTACAGAAAAAAACATTCAGGAGATTTCCTATGAACTTGGTTTTAGAGATACAGCATATTTTAACCGTGTATTTAAAAAATCTACAGGCCAAACTCCAACACAATTTCGAGAAAATTTTGATTATAAAAACCGAGATCTTTTTTCTCAAAATATTATAGAACTTCTCAAAAAGTATCACACTCAAGAAAAATCCCTAGAATTTTACGCAGATAAAGTAAACTTATCTGTCAAAGCATTATCAAAAAAAGTAAAAGAAAAAATGAATACATCTCTTGGGCAATTGATAAGGCTCGAACTTATTAACACGGCCAAGTTAATGCTAATTGATGATGAAAGTATTAGTGCTGTTGCACATCGATTAGGTTTTGATGAAGCCAATCATTTTTCGAGCTTCTTTAAACATTACTCTGGTATTACCCCCACAGACTTCAAATCTAAAAAGTACAATTCTTAGCGTTTTTTTTGTAGGTATTCACTCCCCTTTCATACTCATCTTTGTAACATATTAATTCATAAAAAAACAAAAGATGAATATTAAAGACCAAGCGACAAAAATGGATGCTATAGTAAGCCAAGGTGCTATTGTAGATGCCGTAAAAGAATTCTTTGCGGACAATGCAACCACTTCAGATTATGGAAACGGTGGTACATCAGGAAAGTCTGAAATGATTGCAAAAATGGAAAATTTTGCTGGCGCTATTGCCAAAGTAAATGGTATTACTCATCATCACACAATTGTAGATAAAAATGTATCTGCATCAGAATTTACATTCGATTTTGATATGGCCGATGGTAGTAAAATTTATTGGCATGAAATTATTCGTAGAATTTGGAATACCGATGGGAAAGTAATTAATGAAGAATATTTTAATGCAGAATAGTTTAACTCAAAAAAAATAAATATGAAAACCATAAAATCAATCCTTATCATAGTTTCTCTTACTTTATCAACACTTTCGTTTGCACAAGATAAAGCCGCAAATAACATTGACAATAGTAATATTGCATTGCAAGGGTATAGTCCTGTATCATATTTGGATTTAGGTCTTGCTCAATTAGGAAACAAGAATTACAAATCAGAATACGATAAAATCACTTACTATTTTACATCGGAAAAACAAAAATCTACCTTCGACAAAAATCCAAAAAAATACATGCCTCAATATGGTGGATATTGTGCTTTTGGGATCTATGCTGGAGCTAAATTTCGAGTTGATCCTAACAAATTTATTATTAAAGATGGGAAGTATTATTTATTCTTAAATGATGTTGAATTAGACGCTCAACAACTTTGGATGGCAGAAAACAATCACAACAAATTAAAAACCAAAGCAGATAAAAACTGGAATAAATTATGTAAAACTTATAATTAAGCCTTCTGGTGATTATACAAGTTGTAATAAAAAATAGACCTTTCTAAATTGAAAGGTCTATTTAACATATTAAATACTCTTTTTACATTAACTTAATAACTTTTTCTTTTTAGAAGTTTAATGTTTTATGTAATGTATTAGGGTTTGAAGAATACCAATGTGCCCAATGTGTTGATGTTCCTTTAACCTTAGAATATGCAGATTCTTCCCCAAAATGAACTGTCCAATGAATTGTTTTACTTGCTTTATTACAGTTACAATATACATTTCCTGTTCGAGTTAATGTACTTGCCGAACCTAAACCTGCAAACGGAGCTACCGTAAACGACACATTATACTTTAACCTATTATCTGTTCTTGTCGGTGCATACCATGACCACCATAAAAACCTGTTTTCCTTTTGTACTTCTGTAGATGCTCCTATTGAATGAAATATCCAGAAATTACTAATCCAGTTTTTTGCTACCATTCTTACATTGGCACCATTAAAATATTCTGCATGATAGTTAGAACTTCCTTTTTTGGCATAAAGCTTTGTTTCTTCAAGTATTTCATTCTTATGTTTAAATACCGATAATCCTTTTCCAAAAGGAATAACTTTTTCTGGTTCTACTCTAATCTCATTAGCTTTATACGCCTCTAAAAACTCATTAATTTGACTAGAATATCCTTCTTTATATTTATATACAAATTCACCATCAATTCTATAAATATAATTACTGATACTAATTTCTCCATTTTCATTTAATAAATAAAGGATCATATCATCATAGGTTTCGATCACTGGGATAGTTTCCTTATTTAGTTCTAACCTTTCTGCTTCCTTTGCTTCTAAAGTATAAGTTAATAATAAAGACAGACGTTCTCCTGTTTCCAATTCTCTTCTTGATTCATCGATAAGATCAACTTCGGATTCAACTTTTTCTGAAATAAATCGGTCTAACTCCTCTTTAGAGTCAAATCGTAACATTTTTGATTCTCTTTGTTTACTACTATTACCAGTAGCATTAACACTGCTTGTTTCTTGTAATCCATCATCATTACTGCAAGCGATAAAAAATACACTAAGAAGTAAAATACTAACTACTTTTCTCATTTTCTTATAGGTTTTAAAAGATGCCTACTCTTACGCTTTTCGGCTTACGCGATCATAAGTTTTCTTATGATTATTACAATAAAAATTAAGGCGATCAACTCTTAAGCAATTGCTTTTCTGTAGTAGAGAGTACAAAAGGAAACAAAGGTTACCCAAAAAATGTTTTTTTTAGGTGAAAAAACACCCAGACCGAGTTAAAACACTACAAAACAACAAGTTAAACCTATCTACGCATTAAAAATCACAGTAGTTAATTACTTTAAAATTAATTCTTCAACCCTTAGTGGTGATCTATATTTGTTACTTTATTAAACAAAAAAACAATGAAACAGGTTATATGCGCTTCTCTTCTTTTATACTCATTGATTGCGCTTTTTTACAAGATTGGAGAGGTGTTATGCAAGATCTTACAGGAAGTATCGAGTGGGCTGAGTCAATAAAAGGTTTATCTCCTATCGAATCTGTAGCACAATTAAATCCAGAAACAAAAATCAATCTTTTTGTAGGAGATAAAGATGTTGTGACTCCCTCTTTTTTGAGTACAGCATTTGCAAAAGAAGTAAACAAAAGGGTCACATTAAAAATTATAGAAGGAGCCAATCATGAGTTTATTCTTAAACCAAAAACTTTATCCTTAATCCTAGACAGTATTCAGTTTTAGCCCACTTTTAATTCTAATTATTTAAGTTATCTATTTTATCAGCAATAGTACCTCGTTCACCAAGCCTAATAATCATTAGTATTGTTGTTGCTATAAAACCTGGGTTACTTACTATATTGGCATTATTCGCTACTTTTTGATCTCTTTTGTCGATTAAAAGTGGTATCTCACCATCTGGAGTATGCGCTACTTCTTTTGCAAATTTCCATGCGCCATCCCTAGCCAACTCCATACTAAAATCTACTAAAAAATTATCTACCTTACGTGTAAACTTCAAAATTTTCTTCAAAGTTGGCCAAATCGTGGTCAGATCATTTTCTACTTCACTTACAAGCGAAGACAAAATTTCATTAATTTTATCAAAATCCCCTTTAAGATTTTCAATATCATGTCCTTTCATAACTTGAGCAGCGGCAATACCTAAATCCAAATTAATATGAGCATTCATTCCTATCAAAAGATGCTGTAATACAATAGGCCAATATGATGTTGACATTTGAAATGCCTTTTGCCAAGATAATGTAACTGCTTTGTTTTCTTTATAATCATAATATGCGTTTAAATATCTGCTTGCAAATATGATATCTAGTTTTTCCATCCTTGGACCATCATCAAAAAAGTTATTCTCTATACCTTCTTTTACTTTGACAGTTACTTTTTTATATAATGCTGCGAAGTAACCTAAAGTACTTGAATCACTTTTAGACTGTATGATAATATCGTCTAATGTTGCAATAACATCATCAATGGTATGAATTGGTTTCAAAATATTGGTTTGGTTTTAAGTTTGAAAAAATAAATATACACTCTTGAAATTACTTTTGGCACGAATTAGGATAATGATTTTCTATAGATTCTGTTTTACATACTTGTTTGTTTTATAAAATAACTTGACGCAATAAAATCATATTTAACCTAATCTTTGATTGCATGTAACTCTAATACAATCTATTCGTCTATTAATATTTATAAACATGTGGTATACTTAAAGACAAAAAAATCTGTTTATAATCATATAAATTTCACTAAAATATGAGAACAATTCTATTAGCATTAATACTTTTGAGCTTAGGAAACTTATATGCTCAAAGAGAAAGAGTAAAAGGCAATCGAATTCTAAGCACCGAACAATTAGATATTGATGGGTTTCATACCATTGAAATATATGAAAATTTTGATGTTTCCTTAGATGAAGGCAGTGATAATCAAGTTAAGATAGAAACCGATAGTAATATTCATGAACACATCAATGTAGAAGTAATAGATAGTGTATTAACCGTCTCTTCTGATAAAGATTTACGTAGAACAAAAGCATTACATCTCGATATTTTTTATGCTTCATCTTTAGAGAAAATAATACTACATAGTAAAGCTACTCTAAAATCATTATCTCCTATAACTACTTCTACTCTAAAAATCGAAATAAACGATCAAACCGAAGTCTTTTTAACTGCAGATGTCAACACAATGGATTGTATTGTTAATGGTAAATCAAAAGCCACGTTACATGTTACTGGTCAAGAGGTAATATATCAGGTTAATGAAAACTCTGAAGTAAATGGAATAATTACAGCTGATAGTCTTAAAGTAGATCTTTATCAAAAAGGATCTGTTAAGTTAGAAGGTGAATTAAAATCTTTGCAAGTAAGAGTAGATAGTGATACTGATTTTTATGGTGAAAAATTAAGTAGTGACAAAGTATCTCTTTATGCAGAAGGAGCAAGTGATAGTTATATTTTGGCTAATCAAGAAATTACTATTGAAGCTAAGGACAAAGCAGAAATATTTTTATTAGGAGAACCTAAGGTACAAATCAATGCCTTTACAAATGAAGCTATTCTATACAAGAAAAAATTAGATTTTACACCTAATAAGTTTAGGTTATAAGAACATATGTTATCAATAATAATAAAAAGACCTCTGTAAACAGAGGTCTTTTTATATAAAATATTTTGTAGTCAAGATTAGGCAGAAACTTCTTCTCCCGATTCTACAGTTGCCAAGTATCTTTCTGCATCTAATGCCGCCATACATCCTGTTCCTGCTGCAGTAACAGCTTGTCTGTACTCCTTATCCTGTACATCTCCTGATGCAAATACTCCTGGAATATTAGTCTTTGTTGATTTACCTTCTGTAATCAAATACCCTGTATCATCCATATCAACCTGTCCTTTGAAGATATCGGTATTTGGTTTATGCCCAATTGCTATAAACAATCCTGTGATTTCTATCTCAGATTTTTCTTTAGTTTGATTATTCACCATTCGTAATCCTTCAACAACCTGATCTCCTAATACCTCATCAACTTCGGTATTATAAAGCACCTTAAGATTTGGAGTACTATTTACTCGATGTTGCATCGCCTTAGAAGCTCTCATAAAATCTTTACGAACCAACATGGTTACATTAGAACATATATTAGCCAAATATGTAGCCTCTTCTGCCGCTGTATCTCCTGCTCCTACAATTGCTACATCTTGGTTTTTATAGAAAAACCCATCACATACTGCACAAGCTGATACTCCACCTCCACGTAGTTTTTGTTCACTAGGTAATCCTAAATACTTTGCAGTTGCACCTGTAGAAATAATTACTGTTTCAGCTTCAATTTGTGTTGAATTATCTACAGTTACTTTGTGAATTCCTCCTTGTTCTTTACTAAAATCAACAGCTGTCACCATCCCGATACGTACTTCTGTACCAAAACGTTCTGCCTGTTGCTGCAGTTGTACCATCATAGTTGGTCCATCAATTCCTTCAGGATAACCAGGAAAGTTATCTACCTCTGTGGTAGTTGTTAACTGTCCTCCAGGCTCCATACCAGTATACATAATTGGTTTAAGATCTGCTCTTGCTGCATATATTGCCGCAGTATATCCTGCAGGTCCCGAACCTATAATAAGGCATTTTATTCTTTCTATTGTATCAGACATATTTACTACTTTTAATATGATGTAAAAGTAGCAATTTGGACATAAACCTTACAGTAAAGTTATTAAGAATTATTATAAGGGTATAGATATCCTATATCTACACAGTAACAACAGGATTTTCTATGATTTGCAATTATATTTTTATAGGTTCATAAATCTAACATCCCCAGTTGTTATTACTAAACAAGGAGGCAGACTAGTGTTAAGTCTGCCTTTGGTTGTCCATAACATTTGTAGTTAAGAACAACCTGAACCTCTAAAAAAAGTAAAATAAAATTGGAATAGGGTAATTAACTTAAAAACAATTACACCCAATTATCATTAATTAACATTAACTGTTGCGCCACAGCTTTGATTTGTATTAACAATTAAGGTTCCATTGCTTGCAGATGAATTTCCACTAAGGCTGTAGTATAGATTTTTTTTACAATTAAAAGTACCTCTTCCATTCGAAGAAACTCTTGATCCATTTCTAGAACCTTCTTCATATATATAAATATCTTTTCCTGTATTATTACTAATAGTTACTTCGCTTTCTAGGCTGCTTTGTCTAGCAGATGCATTTCTTTCTTTGATACGCTTATATTCTGCAGAATTTATCCAATCGTCTCTTTGCTTATTAATCGCTCCTATTACAAATTCTCTAATCTGTTCTATATTTTCTATAAGAGCAGCATTTTTTGGATTCTTTATCCATTTAACATATACTTCTTGTTGTTTATTATAGGCATTATTCAAATATTCTTGAAGGGTTTTATGGGGTTGCATTTCTTTCATTTTCTTGGGAGATTTCATTACTTCTTTCATCTTTTTTAAGCCTCCCATTTTTTTAGCTTGAAATTCTAATACGGCTTCAAGTTTGTAGTTGTCTTTATCCACCCAGTCTTCAATCATAAAGATTTTTCCATCAATAAAAACTAATCGATTTCCATCAGACAGTTTATTGATTCTAGGGGCATACCCTATCTCCTTTTGCATTGCTGGACTTCCTTCATAAGCTTTTTGAACATAAGTAATAGGAAATGCTTCATTATCTGGTAAAAACATAATTTCCTTATGATCATCGGGACGATCAGGATCACCCCCATGAATCATATAAATTTCTTTATGAACACCAGGTTGAACTGTATAGTCTTTAAAATTGGTGATTTTATATACCAATACATCCAAACCTCCTTCATAAGTACCATCACTACTTTGCTGAGTTAAATAGCCTGTATAATTACCTACTTGTATAGATTCTAGCTGTTGGGTTTGATCTTTTATTTCATTTTGTGCTTTTAAGCTATTAGCAAAAAATAGTATGCATATTCCTAAGAGTGTGATTTTTTTCATTTTTAGTTTTCTTTAAAGTAATTACTGTATTACAAATTATAAGGTAACATAGTAACACCATCCCAAATCTTAGAATTTCGGATGGTGTTTGATTTATCAATTTTTAAGGAGTTTGAAGGTTAGCAATTTTTCGAATGCGATTATTTTGATAATCTCCTATATATACGTTATTAGATGCATCGGTGACAATCCCCCAAGGGTAATTAAACTGTGCTGTAGTTCCCGAACCATTTGCAAAACCAGATACACTAGTACCGGCATAAACAACTGGCATCCATACACCACTTGTGTTTCGAGAAACTCTAATAATTCGATGTTTTCGCCAATCAGTTATATACAAATTGTTGTTTGTATCTAAAGTTAGACCATAAGGGTGATCAAACCCTCCTACCTGACCTCCACCGATAAATGTTGACAACGTTCCACTAGAAGTCAAAGCACGAATAACATTATTCCTTGAATCAGCAATTAAAATGGTCCCTTGGGCATTTACAACAATTCCTACTGGAGTATGAAGTCTTCTGGTTTGCGATACGGATCCATCTACATATCCAGATGTACCATCGCCTGCTAATGTAGTAACTGCTCCTGATGGGGTAATTTTACGAATTGCATGGTTTCCTGTATCTGCAACAATTATATTTCCTGCATTATCTAATGTTATCCCCGCTGGGCTTCTAAATTGTGCACTAGTACCTGTAGCATTAGTAAAACCAGCAATTCCACCTGCAAAGGTACTTACTACTCCTGCTGGCGTGATTTTACGAATACGATGATTACCTTGCTCAGCAACATATACATTTCCAGAACCATCTACAACCAAACCAACAGGGTCATTAAATTGAGCTGTAGCTCCTGGTCCATTTAAATTTCCTCTAATACCCGAACCAGCAAATGTTGTTACTACTCCTGCGGGTGTTATTTTACGAATAACATTATTACTTTGATCTGCTACATACATATTTCCAACTCCATCTATGGCCATAGCCGAAGGATCATTAAATTGAGCAGCAATACCGGTACCATTAACCAGTCCTCCTACTCCCGATCCTGCAAACGTACTTACAATTACGGGTGGTGCTTCTACTACATCGGTTACATTAACGGTTACCTGACGATTAACACTAACAGTACCATCAGAAACGATCACATCAAAATTATGAAATGTATTGGTTTCATAATCTAAGTTTTTACCTGTTTTTAAGCTTATTATACCCAAAGCGCTAATTTCAAAATTATCAGAAGCCGGGGTATTGGCAAGAGAAAATGTTAAAGGGTCTCCATCCTCATCATGAGTCGATATACTTCCTATTTGAAATGTATCGTTTATATCTTCTGCAACCGTAAATGCAGCAGAACCAACTGTAGGTGGGTCATTTACATCTGTTACAGCAATCGTAATTTCTGCAGTTGCTGTAAATACACCATCATCAGTAGTAACTGTAACAGTATAACTATCATTATCCTCATAGTTCAATGTACCGGATTTTAGTTGAATCTTGTTATCTATAATTTCAAATCCCGCTGTTATAATACCAGAAGGATTGTCAAGGGTATATGTTAATATATCTCCATCAGGATCTGTAGCAACTACCGTTCCTACAACTGTGTTTAATACCGAATTTTCTTCTATGCTCAATGTTTGATCTGCAATAACCGGTGGCATATTTTCATCTGCATCGATCACCTTAATAGTAATTTTTGCAGAAGCTTTAGCTTTACCATCGGTTACCTCTACAGTAATTTCATAACTGGTTTTAGTTTCAAAATCTAATGCTTTTCCTGAAACCAAACTTAATGCTCCAACTTTTGTGATTTCGAATAGATTATCACTGTTTGCTGTAATGCTATAACTTAATTCATCTTTATCTTCATCAGTAGCTTTTACCGTACCAAATATGTCGGTATCACTAATCGTTTCTGAAGCATTAAAGGATTGTGCTTTGATATCGGGAATAGTATTTGTAGGCACTTCTACAACTGGATTTTCATCATCTTTACTACAGGATAATGCAAGAATCATTAGACTAAGTAACAGTAGTTTTATTGTTTTCATAATGTCATCTTATTTAAGTTAAATAGGGTTTGCAGTAAAAGATTTACAACAAACCCTATCACTATTTATTTATTCAATTGTTATTTTACGAATTAGGTGATTTGAGCGATCTGCTATATATAAGTTTCCAGATCCATCAATAGCAATGCCAGTAGGGTTATTAAATGTTGCTATTGTTACTTTTCCATTTGTATTCCCGAAAAGACCAGTACCTGCTAAAAGGCTTACAACACCTGAAGGAGTAATTTTACGAATACGCCCATTTACTGTATCAGCTACATATAAGTTCCCTGTAGTATCTATAGTGATATCTAATGGCCTATTAAATTGTGCAGCGATCCCTGTACCGTTTGCATATCCTTGAGTACTTCCCGCAAATGTACTTACTACTCCAAAAGGAGTAATTTTACGTATTCTATTATTAGCCTTATCAACAACATATACGTTACCTCCCGCATCTATTGCCAATCCAGCTGGGCTACTAAATCGAGCTGCTGCACCCAAGGCATCTGTAGTGCCTGGAACACCTGTAGTAGACCCTGCAAAAATAGATACTGTAGTACCAGCAGCATTAATTTTTCGTATACGGTTTCCCGAAGATTCTGATACGTAAACATTGCCACTAGCATCCACCGCTATTCCCGATGGCCGATTAAAAGTAATGATCCCAAAAGTAGTTACTACTCCTGCTGGGGTAATTTTTCGGACATTATTGTTTGAATAATCAGTAACATATAGATTGTCTGATGCATCTATTGCAATTTTATAAGGTTTATTAAATTGTGCATTCGTTCCTACCCCATCAGTAGAACCTACAGTACCAGAACCTGCAAAGGTAGTCACCACTCCTGCTGGTGTAATTTTACGAATACGATGATTATCGTAGTCTGCAATAAAGATATTACCATGAGAATCTATAGCTGTTCCTACAGGGTTTAAAAATTGGGCATTGGTACCTGTACCATCCATATAACCAGTAGAGCTCCCTGCAAAAGTACTTACGGTTACTTCTATAATATTAGTTACAGAAACAGTTACCTGACGATTAATATTAACAGTACCATCAGAAACAATTACATCGAAATTATGAAATGTATTAGTTTCATAATCTAAGCTTTTACCCGCTTTTAAGCTTATTATACCCAAAGTGCTAATTTCAAAATTATCAGAAGCAGGAGTGTTGGCAAGAGAAAATGTTAAAGGATCTCCATCCTCATCATGAGTTGATATCCCTCCTATTTGAAATGTGTCGTTTATATCTTCTGCAACCGTAAATGCAGCAGAACCAACTGTAGGTGGATCATTTACATCAGTTATAGCAATCGTAATTTGTGCAGTTGTTGTAAGTGAACCATCATCAGTAGTAACTGTAACAGTATAACTATCGTTATCCTCATGGTTTAATGTACCAGATTTTAGTTGGATAATGTTAGCCACAATTTCAAAAGCTACAGTTGTATTACCAGAAGGATTGTCAAGGGTATATGTTAATATATCTCCATCAGGATCTGTAGCAACTACCGTTCCTACAACTGTGTTTACTGCTGAATTTTCTGCTACACTAAACGTTTGAGCAGCAATAACAGGTGGCATATTCTCATCTGCATCGATCACTGTAATCGTTACTTTTGCAGTTGCTTTGGTTTTGCCATCGGTTACCCCTATAGTAATTTCATGACTGGTTTTGGTTTCAAAATCTAATGTTTTCCCAGAAACCAAACTTAATGCTCCGGTTTTTGTAATCTCGAATAAGTTATCACTATTGGTAGTAATACTAAAGCTTAATTCATCTTTATCGGCATCGGTAGCTTTTACCATCCCAAATACATCGGTATCGCTAATAGTTTCTGATGCATTAAAAGATTGTACTTTAATTTCTGGAGTAGTATTTATTGGCACCTCGATAGTACCAGCTTCATCATCTTTACTACAATTTGTAAAGATTGATACAATAACAAACGGTATTAAGATTTTGTATACTTCTTTCATTTTGTTATAATTTAAATCTTGAGTATATCATCGTTTTATTAAACATCAATCCCATCTCAAGTTCTAAAACCTGAGATGGGGATTGAGTTAATCAATTTTTTAAGGTGTTTGTGTTTCTGTAATTTTGCGAATCGCATGATTATTAAACTCACTAACAAAAAGTACTCCTTGGGCATTTAACCCAATACCCCAAGGTTCTCTAAACTGGGCTGTAGATCCTGGGCCATTAATAAACCCTGCCGATGAACCTGCTATAACTGTGGTAGTAAAGTCTCCATTAGTATCTTTTACCGATTTATAAACTTTGTGATTACCAAAATTACTGGTGTAAAAAGTATCGTTGTTTTGATCGAGTACAATACCATAAGGCTGCGCAAAAGCAGTTCCTGTGGATACTAACGTGGTTATGTTTCCTCCGCCACGGGATATTGTTTTGATCTTATTGTTTCCGGTGTCTGTTATATACAACAGATTTTGAGTTTTGTGAAGTGCTATGGTAGTTGGCAAGTTTAATATAGAGGTACCGTATGGACCATCTACATCTCCACTAAATCCAATTCCTGCAATGGTAGTTACCGTAGTAGTACCATTTCCGGCGATGCTTATTCTTCTTATAGCGTGATTTCCATGATCTGCTACATAAACATTAAAGCCATCTTCATCTACAGCAATGCCAGTAGGAAATCTAAATTGAGTAATGGATGCATTACCATCGGTATATCCAAGAATACCTGTACCTGCTATAGTAGTAACTGATGTTGCAGTAATTTTTCTGATAGAGTGATTGCCAGTATCTGCAACATAAACATTACCAAAACGGTCCACCGCTACACTAGAAGGGTTTCTAAATTGAGCACTAAGCTTATCTGTTGCATGATCAGCAGAACCTGCAACACCTGAACCCGCAAAAATAGTAGCTGCTCCTGTAGTAATATCTATATGTCTAATAACATTATTGGCTGCATCTGCTATATAAATATTGTTCCCTAGAACAACCATTCCTTTTGGATTATTGAATCTGGCAGATTGCCCTACTGCATTTACAAGACCAAAAGTGCCATTACCCATCCAGGCACTTACAGTATATTCATCTTCTACTACATCGGTAACATTAATAGTTACTGTAACAGGAGTTGCCCCCAATGTTCCGTCACTTGCATGTGCTTGGAACGAGTAACTTGTCCTAGTTTCAAAATCTAAACTCCCTCCCGATTTTAGGCTTATTTCACCAGAATTTGTATCAATTTCAAAATTATCACTGTGCACATTATTGGCCAATCGATAGCTAACCGCATCACCATCTTCGTCTGTTGCACTCAAAGTACCTATAATAACCGTTTCTGCTATATTTTCAGGAGTTGAAAATGTAGTAGAGTTATTATTAAAGATAGGTGCTTCATTAACATTGGTTACATTAATAGTTATTTGCGCAGATGTAGTAAAGGTACCATCGTCTACAGTAACTGTAGCCGTATGACTTGTTAATGTTTCGTAGTCAAAAAAACCAGATTTTAACCTAATTTCATTACCTGTCATCTCAAATACTGCCAAAGCGCCCGAAGAGTTTGTAATTGTATAAGTAAGGTCATCGTTATTAGGATCGGTGGCAACAACTGTTGCTAGAACAGCATTTAATGCCTGATTTTCTGGCACACCAAAAGTTTGATTTGCTATAACCGGTGGCATATTCTCATCTGCATCGATTACTTTGATGGTTATTTTTGCAGTTGCTTTGGCTTTACCATCGGTTACCTCGACCGTGATTTCATACGTAGTTTTGGTTTCAAAATCTAATGTTTTTCCAGAAACCAAACTTAATGCTCCTGTTTTTGTAATCTCGAATAAGTTATCACTGTTTGCAGTGATACTGTAACTTAATTCGTCTTTGTCTGCATCTGTAGCTTTTACCATGCCAAATACATCGGTATCACTAATCATTTCTGAGGCATTAAAGGATTGTGCCTTGATATCTGGAGTAACATTGCTCGGTACCTCTGTAACAGTATCTTCATCATCTTTACTACAGGATAATGCCAGAATCATTATACTAAATAGCATTAGTTTAATTGTTTTCATATTCCAATTCTTCTTTTTAGGGGTTGTTATATTTTTTGTTTTAACAAACGGGAAAGATGTTCTAAAACAGTATTTGTTTTAGTTCTACATGTTTATAGTTGTGTAATTGTTTTACCATATTCTTTTGTTTTTGAATTGTTATTAAGCAACAAGAATACAGACAACTATAAAGAAGTGAACAAAAGAGTTTGTGAAGTGCTATTTGAGTTTGTGAACGGAATTATTTTATTAAAAAAAGTAGTAATCTACTGATTTTATGATTTATGAAATATTAAATCGAAATATGACTTGATTTGGTTTCTAAAGGTTATAATTTGAATCCTATTGGTATCACAGGGAAAAATAAATTCGTTAAATGCATCTCCTTTTATTGCAAATTGTAGTAGAAGAATTGGATTATGAAACTACTTAGAAAGTTTTGAGGTAATTGTTAGCTTAAGGTAAGCACTCAAAAATATTTATTAAAAAAAATATTTGGTGTTACTTTTTTACTAAATTTGGAACAATATTAATGAGTCGAACTAAAACGACGCATTGCCTTAACAAAATGGAATCTTTTTTCAGATTCGGGCTTAGGAGAATAATGAAGTCTACTCCAAAAGCTGCCTTAAGGATAGGGAACCGAATTCTCAGGCTGACTTCTAAAAAATATACAATTGCACTTCAATTTTTTGAACGGATAAAATTCGTTCCCTATACTATTTCTATTATTAGGATATGAGAATAGATTGATATCAATGGCTTGACCATTTCTCTTTTCAATTTATATTTTTTCAAATCTCGCATTATGGAATGATCCATAGGATATCTTGGCTTTACTGGTCAGGGTTTTTATTGGTGAATTTCATCTGCAAAACAAAATCCGAATAGATGAAAACCAAATATATCGATCTTATTGATCAAACCTTTTATTTTCCACAAGAAGAGTTTAATCTGGAAAATAATCAATTACAATTTCATGGTATTAACTTAATGGCATTGATATCTCAGTATGGAGCACCATTAAAGTTCACTTACCTCCCTAAAATATCAGAAAACATTAACAGAGCCAAAAGCTGGTTCAACAATGCTATAAAAGCCAATAATTATGCAGGTAACTATAACTATTGTTACTGCACCAAAAGTTCTCATTTTCAGCACGTATTGAACGAGGCCTTAAAAAATGATATTCATATAGAAACATCTTCTGCTTTTGATATCGATATTGTCGAAAACCTAAAAAATCAAGGTAAAATTAATGATAACACCTATGTTATTTGCAATGGTTTTAAACGAGATCGATATATCCAAAATATTACTCGATTAATTAATAATGGGCATCAAAAATGTATTCCAATTATCGACAACTATGAGGAGTTATCTTTATTAAGCAATGGAATTGAAGATAAATTTCAAGTAGGAATTCGTATAGCCTCAGAAGAAGAACCAAAGTTCGAATTTTATACTTCACGTCTAGGTATCGGATATCGCAATATTGTCCCTTTTTTCAACAATCAAATTAAAAGTAATCCAAAGGTAGAACTAAAGATGTTACACTTCTTTATAAACACAGGAATTCGAGATACTGCCTATTATTGGAATGAACTCTTAAAATGTTTAAAGGTATACATCAACCTTAAAAAAATATGCCCTACTCTAGATAGTTTAAATATTGGTGGAGGTTTTCCTATCAAAAGCTCATTAGGGTTTAACTATGACTATCAATATATGATTGATGAGATTGTCAATCAAATCCAAATTGCCTGTGAAGAAGCTCGGGTTGATGTTCCTCATATTTTTACAGAGTTTGGGAGTTTCACTGTAGGAGAAAGTGGCGGAGCTATTTATGAGGTATTATATCAAAAACAACAAAATGATCGAGAAAAGTGGAATATGATTAACTCCTCGTTTATTACCACGCTACCCGATACTTGGGCCATTAATAAGCGATTTATAATGCTGGCCGTAAATAGGTGGGATGAAGAATATGAGCGAGTATTACTTGGTGGGTTAACTTGTGATAGTGACGATTATTACAATTCTGAACAGCATATGAATGCTATTTACTTACCCAAGTATACAAAAGAAAAACCACTTTATATAGGCTTTTTCAACACAGGTGCTTATCAAGAAACCATCGGTGGTTATGGTGGCCTGCAACATTGTCTGATACCACAACCCAAACATATTATTATCGACCGAGATACAGAAGGAAATTTAACTACTTCTGTTTTTTCAGAACAACAAACGTCTGAACAGTTGTTATCTATCCTAGGGTATCACAAAAACGACCCAGAAAGGAATACATCTCTTGATAGGAATCAACAAAAACTAACAACTATTTTTTAAACCAAACTTAATTTTTTCAAAATGGAAAACAGAACCTATGCAGGCATACCCGAAGAATATGCTAAACTGGAAACCGCTAAGGTCGTTTTAATACCCGTTCCTTATGACGGGACGAGCACATGGCAAAAAGGTGCTGACAAAGGACCAGAAGCATTTTTAGACGCTTCAGAAAATATGGAACTATATGATATAGAAACCGATTCTGAAGTATATAAAAATGGGGTATATCTTGCACCACCTGTTGTGGTAAATTCAACTCCAGAAGCCATGGCAGATGCCGTGCATCAAGAAACCAAAAAGTTTATAAAAAAGAAAAAGTTCGTAACCATCTTTGGAGGAGAGCATTCTATATCTATTGGTACCATTAGAGCTTTTAACGAAGCTTTTGACAACCTAACCGTACTGCATATAGATGCCCATGCAGATTTAAGAAAATCTTATGAAGGGAGTAGCTGTAATCATGCTTGCGCAGTCTATGAAGCAAGTCAAAACACCAATTTAATTCAGGTAGGCATACGCTCTATGGATATACAAGAAAAGTCTGTAATGGATTATGACAAAACCCATTTTGCGCACGAAATGGCAATAGATGATACCTGGATGGATTCGGTTATAGAACAAATGACTGATAATGTATTTATCACTTTTGACTTAGATGCTTTTGATCCTTCCATATTACCTAGTACAGGAACACCAGAACCAGGAGGGCTATTTTGGTATGAAACTTTGGATTTTCTAAAATTAGTATTTAATGAGAAAAATGTCGTGGGGTTTGATATCGTAGAATTATGCCCTAATAAAAACGATAAGTCCTCTGACTTTCTTGCTGCCAAATTGTACTACAAAATGTTAAGCTACAAGTTTGAAAGTAGTAAAGAAGTTTTAGAAGACGAGTATAATTATACCGAAAATGAAACTTTAAAAAAATTCAAATCAAATCAAGAAGAATACGATGAAAGGTAAAGGCGAAATATCAAAATTTATTGAAAAATACTTTCTTCACTTTAATGCTGCAACGGTAGTAGATGCTGCAAAGGCATATGAATCACAGTTAGCAAATGGAGGAAAGATGCTTGTTTCTCTAGCAGGGGCAATGAGCACAGCAGAGTTAGGAAAAATATTTTCTGAAATGATAAGGCAAGATAAAGTGCATATTATTTCTTGTACCGGAGCCAACTTAGAAGAAGATATTATGAATTTGGTGGCTCATAGTCATTATAAAAGAGTCCCTAATTATCGTGATCTAACTCCACAGCAAGAATGGGAGTTACTAGAAAAAGGATTAAATCGTGTTACCGATACCTGTATTCCCGAAGAAGAAGCATTTAGAAGATTACAAAAACATATTTTTAAAATCTGGAAAGATGCCGAAAGTAATGGCGAAAGATATTTTCCTCATGAATTTATGTATAAACTATTGCTCTCTGGTGTACTTGAACAATATTATGAAATAGATATCAAAGATTCTTGGATGTATGCCGCTGCCAAAGCTAATTTACCAATGGTTGTACCTGGGTGGGAAGACAGCACAATGGGTAATATTTTTGCAAGCTATGTAATGAAAGGTGATCTTAATGCCAATACAATGAAATCTGGCATTGAGTATATGGCTTTTCTTGCAGATTGGTATACCGAAAACTCTGACAATGGTATTGGGTTCTTTCAAATTGGTGGAGGTATTGCAGGAGATTTTCCTATTTGTGTGGTCCCGATGCTCTATCAAGATCTAGAAAGAACCAATACACCGTTCTGGAATTATTTTTGCCAAATTAGTGATTCTACCACTAGTTATGGGTCTTATTCTGGAGCAGTTCCAAACGAAAAAATCACTTGGGGAAAATTAGACATCGACACCCCAAAGTTTGTTATAGAAAGCGACGCCACCATTGTTGCTCCTTTATTATTTGGATATATATTAAATATGTAACTATGAAAAAAAGATCAAGCTCAAATTTGAAAAAAGTGATTGTCGATTATAAGAAATTGAACAATACCATTCTAGATCTTTTGATTACCAAATACCCAGATGGTTATGACCAAGAAGATATCATCGCTTTTAAAAATGCAAAAAATGAGATTATAGAATGTGTAGAAGTAGAAACAGATGATACATTATATCTCGTAAAAGTAAGTAAACGACTAGTTTCGGCTATGGAAGATTTTGATGAAGGCAATGAAGATAATACCGATAAAAATCAGGAATTATTAGGTGAACAAGAAATTGAATAAAACAAAACTACAGAAAATGAAAAAAGCTGAATTTCATCTAGCACTTCCCTGCGAAAATCTAGAGAAGACAAAAGATTTTTATACGTTTAGACTTGGCGCAAAACTCGGAAGATATACGGATCAATGGGCAGATATTAATTTATATGGTAACCAAATCACATTTACCAAGTCAGGAGATTTCAGTTTTGATTTCAAAAATTACCGTTTAGGAGAACAAATATTACCATCATTTCACTTTGGGGTAATTCTTGATATAGAAATCTGGGGAAAACTATATTCCAACCTATTAGTAATGGATCTGGAAGTTACAACTGAGGTTACCTTTTTTGAAAACAAAATTGGAGAGCATCTCTCTTTCTTTATCAAAGATCCTAATGGTTATATGGTAGAGTTTAAAAGTTTTAAAGACGATAGAGAGATATTTAAGGCAGAGTAAAATGACCGGCAAGGCATATGCAATACAAATTTCTGATTCAATTTCTATAAGAAATTGTAAAAATAACTTTGAAGAAGAACTAATATTTTATGATAGTGATGAGTTGTTTTATCAAAGATTTCAAGGACAGTATATCTATGTTTTTAAATATGGAGTAGTTTGTTTTTATAATATAAACAAAGAGGAGATCAAACAAATATGTCAAGAAATATTAAAATATGCCAAAAATATTATTTTGGAAGATATTTCAGAGCATATAAATGTTGTTGTAGGTGGAACAACCAACAAAGTATCTTTTGGAACAGTTACATTAAAGAAATTTAACGTGGAGTCTTTGAGATTGGTAATGCTTAATGTATCTCAATCTGTAGCCTTAGATAATTATGCTAATATTTCAGAACAGATTTTAGAAGACACAAGACTACATACTACATACCTTGAAGAAAAAGGAAAGTTAGACATTAATGGCGTAAACCTAAAAAAGTACATCGGACGTGTACTAAACATCAAAAATAAGATTTCTGAAAACCTATACATTTTTGATTCGCCAGATGTTACTTGGGATGATGAAACTTTAAATAAGTTAGATCAAAATCTTAAACGAGTATTCGATTTAAAAGATCGATATCGTAGTATTCATGATCAGGTAGAAATCATTAAAGAAAACTTAGAACTCTTTAAAGATATCATGTTTCATAGAGAAAGTAGCAAGTTAGAGTGGATTATTATTATTTTGATTTTGGTTGAAGTGATAGACCTTTTCATTCAAAAATTAACATAATAAAAAAGTAAATTAAGTGATTGATAATATTAAAAATAATAACCTAAAAGTAATTGGAACCGAAGAGTGGTGTGTCTTTGATGAATTTGGTATTCCGGCTATTAAATCAAGAGTGGATTCTGGAGCAAAAACCTCTTCTATTCAAGCTAATAATATCAAAGTTATTCATAAAGGAACTGAAGAATGGGTATGTTTTGAAGTACATCCTATTCAGGATAATAGGAGCATTACGATAAGGTGTGAGGCCAAACTTTACGACAAGCGTATTGTAAAAAGTTCATCGGGAATTGCAGAAGAACGCTTTGTAATCAAAACTCCCGTTACTATTGGAACCGACACTTTTGTTATTGAACTTACATTGGCTAACAGGGATGCTATGGAATATAGAATGCTTTTAGGGAGAGAAGCGTTGATTAATAGATATATAGTAAATCCATCAATAAGTTTTGCCCAGAAGAATTTTACAAAAGATGAAATTCAAATAAAATACAAACCATTTCTTAGAGAAAGATCAGGGCTAAAAATTGCGTTGCTTGCAAGTAACCCTAACTTATACAGTAATAAACGTTTACTTGAAGCCGGTATTGCGCGAGGCCATGAGATGGGATTTCTTAATGTAGAGCAAGCCTATATGAAATTAGACGCTTCTGAGCCCGAAATACGTTTTCGGGGAGGAAATATTATTGATGAATTTGATGCCATTATTCCAAGAATAAAACCTTCAATGACATTTTATGCCTGTGCTTTAATTAGACAATTTGACTCTATGGGCGCATACTGCTTGAATACCGCAGAGGCTATCACTCAATCAAGAGATAAACTGTTAGCAACTCAACTCTTTGCCAAAAATGATATTCATATCCCCATTACGGGATTTGCAAAATCGCCTTTGGATACAAAAGATTTAATTAAAATGGTTAATGGAGCGCCACTCATTATTAAACTTTTAGAAAGCACTCAAGGAAAAGGAGTTGTACTTGCCGAAACCAATAAAGCTGCAGAAAGTGTGATTAATGCCTTTAAAAGTGTGCAAACAAACATTTTGGTACAAGAATTTATTAAAGAAGCAAATGGACAGGATATTCGGTGCTTTGTTGTAAATGGAAAAGTAGTTGCATCTATGCAAAGGCAAGCTGCTAAAGGTGAGTTTCGTGCTAATATTCACCAAGGTGGTTCTGCTTCTAAAATCAAAATTACTACTGAAGAGAGGAAACTAGCGATTAAGGCTGCCAAAATATTGAATTTACCTGTTGCCGGGGTAGATATTATTAGATCAAACAAAGGGCCTCTTTTATTAGAAGTGAATTCATCTCCTGGGTTAGAAGGTATTGAAAATGCTACCGGATTAGATATAGCTAATATTATGATTGAAGCTATTGAAAAGAAATTGAAATTTAAAAGATGATACATCCAAGATTAGAAATTTTTAATATGATTTTGAGATGAAAAACTGTGGCGACTAGCCATACACCTTACAAATCGAAAAGGTAAAAAGGAAACGGATTGGATACTAAAAATTATCATCATCAAAATGTAAAAGAATAGAACAATAGATTATGTAATACAAAAAATTAAATGCTTATGAAAAATAAAAAGCATAAAGAAAAATCTAGATTAATTGTTTATCAAGGAGATGAACTTTTAGTACTTCAAAAGTATACTAAAGAGCTTGAATATGGGCTTATCGGAGGGTTTCTTGAAAAAGGTGAGTCTCCCGAAACTGCGTTAATAAGAGAAGCCTTTGAAGAAGTAACACTAAAACTTACCAAGCAAGACCTAGAGTATCAATGTTCTATTACTATAAACCTAAAAAATAAAAAAAAGATTTCTAAGCATTATTTTGTATGTAGTGATTATACAAAACCGTTCTTATTAGCTGAACCCCATAAGTTTAGAAAAATTGAATGGGTATACTGGAAAGATACCCTAGATTTTCTAAGCAAGTCCGATAGAAAAGTAGTAAAATCTCTTTTCAAGCCTTGTAAACTGAATTATTAAAATCAATAAAAATGAATGGTACAATTATTAATCAAAATGTGGAGTACGGAGTATTTAAGAAATACTACAATGGATACTATCAATTTATAATGGATAATGGTGAGACAATCGTGTTTGAGGAAGTTTCTCGAGCCGTAATCAAAAAATTTGATCTTAAATCAGATAAATTCAAAGGTAAAAGTTTTGAAATTACATATTCTGAATATGTCGAAGATGATGATGAAGATTTTGTATCCTTCAAAATTGAAAAATTAGAACTGGCTTAAAAAAACAAACCCAAAACTTATATGATTTTGAGAGGCCATTTTAATAAAAATGTGCCTAATCTAAAAAAAGAACTATTCAATCAATCACGTGTAAATATCTTAGAGATTATTTACTAAAAGCGCCAGACTTGATGTGATAACCATCTGGATTTTTTAAACAAAGTAAAACTTAATTCTTACAAACAATGAAAAATTCAAAAAATATAATATTTGTTCTAATTGCCACTTTTTTTTACGGTATAACTATTCAAGCACAAGTACCCAATCATGAGACAGAGATTATCACGGGCGTATTTGATGGTTTTGATCGAGAATATTTTACTTTTAATTATACCAATGAAGACGAAGAAGAAGATATTATTCTATTTGCAAAAATTAAAACCGAAGTTCTAAAAAAAATTAATTTAAATGATGAGGGTTTTATAGGTAAAACATTTAACATCACTTTTGTTACAGAAATCATCACAGAAATTGATGATGATGGTGATGAACAAGAATATAATGTTAGAACTATTACTGATTTAGAATTATTGGATTAATCATAAAGTAAAATAGTAATGAAAATAATTAAGAAATGGACACTGCTAATTTTTATTTCATTGATTTTATTCTCATGTAAAGAAATCAAAAAAGAAGAGTCTATTATAATGATTGAAACCGAAAAAGTAAGTTCTAAAAACTATATGGAAAGGCTTGAAGAAGATATGGTTTTAGAGGAAGGTTATAATACTGATAGTGAAAAGACTAAACTTGAAAATCAAGTCGATACACTAACGACCAATAATTAACCTAAAAAATCAACTAGTTATTATAGGCACTCACAGAGTAAAGTGAGTGCTTTTTTAGCGCTTATTTTAATGATTCCTTCAAAAAACAAAAAAAGTGAAAAAAAGTATAGAAGTTTTTATGCAAAAAGTAAAAGCTAGAAATGGCAATGAGCCCGAGTTTTTACAAGCAGTGCAAGAAGTAGCAGAAACAGTAATACCTTTTATAGCAACACAGGATATTTATAAAGGAAAGGATATTCTATTACGTATGGTTGAACCTGAAAGAGTAATAATGTTTAGAATACCTTGGGTAAATGATCAGGGAGAAATTAGGGTGAATCGTGGATATCGTGTCCAGATGAATTCTGCTATTGGTCCTTATAAAGGTGGGTTGCGCTTTCATCCCTCGGTAAATGTTAGTGTTTTAAAGTTTTTAGCCTTCGAACAAGTATTTAAAAACAGCCTCACCACATTACCTATGGGAGGTGCTAAAGGCGGTTCAGATTTTGACCCGAAAAGAAAATCTGATAACGAAATTATGCGTTTTTGTCATAGTTTTATGAGTGAACTTTTTAGAAGCATCGGCCCAAATACAGATATTCCTGCGGGTGATATTGGGGTTGGTAGCCGTGAGATAGGATACTTGTTTGGAATGTATCGTAAGATCAAAAATGAATTTACAGGAGTTCTTACAGGCAAAGGTTTAAGCTGGGGAGGTTCTTTAATTCGTCCAGAAGCAACCGGGTATGGTACCGTATATTTTGCACAAAGCATGCTAGCTACAAGAAATCATACAATTAAAGGAAAAGACGTAGCAATTTCTGGATCAGGTAATGTTGCTCAATATGCTGCAGAAAAAATAATTCAGTTAGGAGGTAAAGTGTTAACTCTATCAGATTCTTCTGGATATATCTATGATAAAAATGGAATTGATCAAGAAAAACTTGAGTTCGTTATGGAGCTAAAAAATATAAAAAGAGGGAGAATAAATGAGTATACAAAAAAATACCCTTCTGCAGAGTTTGTTAAAGGAGAAACACCTTGGAACACTCCTTGTGACATTGCTTTACCATGTGCTACCCAAAATGAACTAAATGGAGAAGATGCTATAAAACTTCTTACAAATGGGTGTATATGTGTATGTGAAGGCGCTAATATGCCAAGTACTCCAGAAGCTATTACAGAGTTTCATAAAGCAAAGATTCTATTTGCCCCTGGTAAGGCATCTAATGCAGGTGGTGTAGCTACTTCGGGATTAGAAATGACACAAAATTCACTTAGGTATAGTTGGACTCGAGAACAAGTCGATAAAAAACTACGAGAAATAATGAATAATATTCATACCTCTTGTATAGCCTATGGAACAGATGAAAATGGTTATGTTGACTATGTCAAGGGCGCCAACATAGCTGGGTTTGTGAAAGTGGCCGATGCCATGTTGGCACAAGGAATAGTATAGCTTAAGTAATTGTTCTTTTTCTTCCTTTTACCTATCAAATTAATACACAAAAAAAGCGAAACACACTCATGTTTCGCTTTTTAAAAATAAACATCACTATAGACATTAACTAACTGCCTGATCAGTTTCTTGCTCGGTACTTTTTTTACGATTTGAGAGAATTTGATGGTATCTATCTGTTAACGTATCCAACTCATTGTTTAGAGACTCATATTTCTTTTCTTCATCCAACTCAACATAAGCACTTATCCTATTCATTAAATTTGTATACATAAGCATTGCTTCTGGTCGTATCGCACTAAATGAAATTTTATTTTTCTTGCTTTTTTCTGTAATTCTTTCGGTATACAGTGCTCTAAATTTTTGATTGGCAATTTTAAGTCGATCTACCCAGTTTTGTAACCCTACTCGTTGCAAAGCCGCTTTTAAATTTTCTTCGGTTTCAAAATCATTAATCAGGTTGATTATTACAGCACTCTCTGATTCATAATTCATGCGGGCAATTCTATTGCCATAGCTATCGACACGATCTAACAGGGTTTGCGCAGCACCTTTTACTTTGGGATGCTGGTGATAGGTATTCATAATAAAACCATATCTAAGTCCGGTGATGGCATCATCTCTGTCTCTATCCAGTAGTTCTAGTTCTTTGGTAAATTCATTTTCGCGTTCATAAACAAGTGCATCATCTAGTTGATCAACAATACTGCTTAAAGCATCTACCTGAGTATTTAACTTTAATGCGTTAGCGTCGTTTTGATGACAAATATCCAAGGTGCTTCTTAATAATTCTATCATTTCTTCTTTACGAAGCATCATGAGGTAAGTTGGTGTAAACATTTGATTTAAATTTTGTTATTATATATTGTATATGTCTCAACCTCATAAAACGTTACCCCTATACTTTAGATTTTTTTTCTGTTTACGTCAAAATTTGAGATCATTATAAAAAATGTAGTTCCTGCCAAACGTGAGAGATAAATAATAAAAAATATAAAGCTCCTGCCAAACGTGAGAGATAAATAATAAAAAATATAAAGCTCCTGCCAAGCGCGGGAGATACATAATAAAAAATATAAAGCTCCTGCCAAGCGCGGGAGATACATAATAAAAAATATAAAGCTCCTGTAACTTGTAGAAGCTCTATCTTAAAAAAACAAAAACTCTAGCTGGTGCTACTTCACATATCAGGGAGATAACATAAAATCTCTTTTTTTTTGGGTTTTTATGATGCATTCTCTTCTTACCTATTATTAGGGATTGTATTTTAGTATTCAAAAACCATTATGTCTATTTTTAATATTCAAAAGATTTAGATACTATGGTCATGATGCAGGATTACTTGCACTAATTTCAATATATAAAGCAAAATGGATAATATAAGTAGTATTATTAAAAAGGCACAAGATGATTTGTTTCCAGAGTTAGAGAAAAAAATTCGTTTGGAGCTGCAAAAGAAAGACAAAGATTGGCTTATTGATCAGATTATTTACCTCACATGCGAAAGACATAGTTTACACGAGCAAAAAAACAAGCTTGAAAATATGAAGAATCGTCTTGCTCGAATAAACAAGATAGGTTATGATGATCAAGCCCTAACAAACTTTGTAGATACATATCGAAAAATTAGTAGAGATGATCTGCAAGCCTCTGGCCTACTTGTCAATCCACCACATATGGGTTTAGCTACAATTGAACCTTATCAAAGATCAAAAAAAGGTGAAGCTCTTCTCGAAAAAGCGCAAGATATACTCTATCTAGCATTATATGGTGACCAAACTATTAATGTTAATTTGACACGTGGGCAAGAAGAGATTCTAACCATAATATTACCCCAAAGCAAGTCTGACTCCTTATTTTTTCTAAAAGCGGTAACAGAAGTGAATGCCTCCGGAACCTGGCAAGATCCTGATGGAATATCAAATGATGATCATACCAATAATGTAGGGTTACAGGTTGAGTTTGGTGATCATAAAACGGGTACTATCGGAATGGCCATATTTGTAGCCCTGAACTTAATTAATCTTTTGCATGTAAATGAACAGATTTTTTATGCACGTATGGAAAAGGTTGAGCGAAGTTCGTTACAATCCTTATAGAGAGAAAATAGTTCCTATCACTTGCTACATACTATATCAAGAAAACAATATAAAAACTTTTTTTAGCATATTTATGACCGATTCTGGTCAAACATAGTGCTAGGGATTGTATATTGGATTCTTTTTGAAATACCTATTGTTTATCCCACTGGATGGAAATTGAAAATTCCTTAGCTTTGGAAAAACAAACTAAACATAACACTTCGTAAACTCCATTGATCAAATAATTTGTCTTCGCCATAGCTACGCAAATGATTTAATCTACGACGCTAAGGCTGAGTTTATCTTGATGTTACGCAACATCACAAAAAAGATGGGAAAAATATATACATCACAAATACACAAAAGTGAAAATGCTTCTATATGGTACGGAGGTATTGTAGTACATACGATAAGAGAAATCAGAAGAAGTATTGAAAGTTTAAAGAAATCTAAAAAAGCTGACCAATATGTTATGGGCGGAATTCATGCCCTAAGAAAACTACTTGAGGATGAAGAAAGCTGTTCTAATCTCGCCAAAGCAGAAGTTAAAGAATGGATAGCAATACTAGAAGAATGGTATAAAAAGGCAAGTAGATATATTCCTAAAGACATTCAAGAAGATTTTAAAAAACAGTTAGATGAAGATTTAGAAATCATATTAGATAAGTCATCAGATTTACCCGAATACTCATGGAGAAAAGAATCTCTTGAAAGACAAATAATTCTTAGAGTCGAGAATCAAGAAGTAAAAGACTTATACTATCAAAAAACCGAAATCAAACATCCCGTTGAGCTAGGAAATTCTCTCAACGAGTACTTAAAAAAATGTTTGAGCAATTTATTAGATGATAAAAGCACTAATGAAAGCATAGATCCTCCTGTACAAAAGGTACATCATAACTCATTAAATATTAGTATAACTCGCAATGAGACTGATTATGCTTTACTAATTGACGAATTTGAGTTCTACAATACCAATGAAAACAGGGAGCAGGATATACATATAAATGCATATGACTTAGAAGATGCAATTAAATCCAACTTAGTAAGCACATTTAAATTTGATTGCGAAAGTTCGTTATTCTTTGTATCCAGTAAGAAACTAGACTCATTACAACAAATCATAGAAGTATTACTCTCATTAAAAACTACAGATATCATAAAATAAGATAGCGAGAGTACTCATAAAGTGTGATTTTTGGTATCTCAAGCAAATGTTTGAAATAAATCAAATCTAGATTAATACATCTTTTGAAAAGGCATTCTGATAATCACTTTAGTTCCTGCCGGGTTTTGATCATCATATAAATCAAATACCTCGTACCCTACTTCGGTATCATACTGCTCTTTTAAGATTTCTAATCGTTGCTGTATGGCTTCTAAGGCAAATGATTCATGATAGTTACCCTGGCGCTCCTGAATTTTTTTTGCTTCTTTTCTTCCAATACCATTATCGACAATGGTGCATAATAAATGGTCTGTAAATGTAAAATCTATGGTAAGTTTCTTTTTACCTGCTTTATGCAGTAAACCGTGTATCAAAGCATTTTCTATAAAAGGCTGTACAATTAAGGATGGAACAGATAAACCTTCTGTATCTGTATGTTGTATTTGGTAAGTAAAATCATCCTCAAAACGTAATTTTTCTAGCCTAAGATATATTTCTAAAAATTCGAGTTCTTTATCAATTGCAATAAAGTTTTTATTAGAGTAGTTTAAGGTATTTCTAACCAATCGTGAAAATAAAACAACGTAGTCATAAGATGAATCTGTATTTTGTTGAAGTATGAGATCTTGTATCGAATTAAGAGAATTAAATATAAAATGAGGATTCATTTGAGACTTTAATGACTTAAGTTGCAAAAATGCCAGTTCATTCTTTTTACTTACCTCTAATTCTGAATATGCCTTTTCTAAAAGTAATTTCTGAGTTTCTATAATGCTATTCTGTTTCTGTAATTCTTCATTGTTCTTTTGAAGAGAAAGTTCATTCTTAATATTTAGATTTTTAAAGAGATTAACTATGAAGAACACTCCAATAAACATAAATATAACATTAGTGTATCCAAAATATTTTTCGGGATATATAGGAGCTAAATAATTAGGTAAATAAAATGCAACAATAGCCAGAATCAACGCGATATAATGAATATATTTTTTATCAAAAAATAATAGTGAAAATAAAGGTATAACCATATATTGATACTCGGCATAAAACCCTTTAAAAGTAACATTAGAATGTAAAAAAAGGATGGCCATAACTCCAGATACAAATACCAATCTGGATATAAAAAGATATCCTTGTCTTTGTAAATATAATATCCCACAAAACAAAACTATTTCTGCCACCAAAATTGTTAATCTAGCCGTAGTTAATTGTTGTATTGCTAAATCAAAAGACAAAAAAAATACTGCCGCAAATAGAGATATTAAGGAACATAAATTAAGGACCTTGGAACGTTTTATATCTAGAGCCGTACTATGTTCTTTAACTCCGAGGTTAAGTAATTGTCTTAGTATGTTCATTGTAAAAATCTATCGTATCGTATCTTCAAAAGAAGTAAAACGTGTTCTTGCTATTTTGGCTGTTATGTTTTGAGTTAATTCTATGTTTAAGCTAGATTTATTAACTACCTCGACATACTTTAGATTAATAATCCAGGTTCTGTGCGATCGAAAAAAGGTAGTATCTTCTGGAAGCAGATTTTCAAAATATTTTAGGTTCTTGCTAGTCGTTACCGGTTTGTTATCTGTAGTGTAAATTTTGCTATACGAGCCATCTGCTTCTATGGCAATAATAGAATCCAACGCAAGAACTCTTCTATTACCTAACTCTGGCAGTATAATTTGCTTAAACTCTTTCTTCTTAATAGAATTAAGGAGTAATTGATAATCTTTGATTTTCTTTTGTTTTTCTAATTTGTTTTGCAATTTTTCAATAGCCTCAATCAATCGATTTCTGTCAATCGGTTTTACCAAATAATCTATCGCAGACAATTCAAAGGCTTTAATCGCATACTCATCAAAGGCTGTTACAAAGATGATATCAAAATTCATTTCATCAAAGAAATTTGCTATCTCATACCCTGCATAATTTGGCATCTGTACATCCAAAAAAACTACATCGGGCTGTAGTTCTTTTATCTTTTCAACTCCTTCTGGAAGCGAAGCGCATTTGGCCAAAATTTCTACCTCTAGATTACATCTTTTTAAAAGATTTGATAAAACGTTTCTAGCACGTTGTTCATCATCAACCAAAATTGCCTTTATAATACTCATAATCCAAAAATAAGTAGTTTAAAGTTAGTAATTATAAGTCAGTTTGTGAATCGTAATTTGAGTTTATAAACAGCAACAACATACTTTATAGATTCATTTTTAGCTTAGAATATCGATGTCCTTAAATTAGGGATAGTTACTCTCTTGAAGTACACCAAGCCTATCGAAGTAAAACTTTAATAATCTTCGACAGGCTCACAACAAGGTTTTAGTATATACCTCAGCTTTAATTTACATGAGTACATTCTAAAATATTTATCCCTCTTACAATCCCTTCTGTAAAAACCTTTTGGTATCCACTACCATTGTATTGTTGTGCAAATACTGCTTGTTGATAACTACATTTACCATCTTTTCTTTTCATAACAATAACACCTGTAATTCTTCGTCCTAATTGTACTCCTAAACTATTTCTATAGATACTCCAATCATTATCTGTAAAATAAACTTTGGTAATCGTTTCTTCCCAATTATATTGGTTTGCCCATGATTTTGCAGCGATAATCGCTTGGTTTTCTAGTTCAGAATTACTCAATCCTTTTTTTGGCAATCTTCTATTTTTTATGTCTTTTGCTTCTTTAGCTGCATACATCTTTTCTGTGTATTCTTTTGCTTTTACTGACCATCCAGCTAGTTTTGTATCTATCTGATCCTGAAACTCTTTACTTATTAGTAAATTCCTAATCACTTTTTGATCTTTATGAAAGTAATTAAAGGTTTCGTATGCACCCCATTCTGATGTTCCTAAATCATTACCTGAACTATATTTTGCCCATATCAATGAAAGTGGACTTTCTACGATCATATATTCTCTTCTATTGCCTCCAACACTATAAACATCTACACCCAATGCCTTACTAAAATCTACCATATAGCTATAACGTTCACCATACCCATTAGGAAAATTAAGGTGTATTTCCTCTCCTTTATTAATATCAATAGTTACCGAATTAAATGACTCTCCGTTATGCAACTTTTTTGCTGCTGGGTAGTATACATTAGCACTTGCATTTACAGGCTCTGCTCCTATATCCCCATTCATTATTTGTTTAGATAAGTTTATTGCCCAAGCTTCTGTTTTATTTTTGGTCATTGCATCAACCTTAGATTTATCTGAGCTAAAAAAATTGGCGTATAAAAAAGTTTCCCAAATACCATCTCCTAAAGCAACTGCCGGTGTTTTTGGTGCTACCGAAACATAGCTATTGTTATCATAGGGTATGACATAAATACCAGCTGTGCCATAAACCGATTTTCCTGATGTTTTGCTGGCTTCGGGATTATAGGTGTAAGCTGCCGGAAAACATTGCTTACATGAAGCCATAGCCAGTATTTTAACTCCATTGTTTTCTCCTATTTGTAAAAATTGTTGCTTTTTTCCATCACGAGAGGGTTCTAATAGATGAACCACTTGATCTTGTGAATAAATTTGGCTTAAAAAAGTAAAACCAAGTACTGCTAATATCTGTAGGTAATTTTTCATTGCACACTTTTAAAATTCTTATACATTATTCTTTGATCATCTTTTTTCTAATTATTTCACTTTCTGTAGTTATAAAAAGCCAATACATCCCTTTGTCTAATATAGAAATATCTAATTCACTAGTGCTTTTTACTTCTAAGACGTTGCTTCCTTTAAATGTAAATACAGTGATGTTTTTTATTTTTTCTATAGATTGAATATTAATGACATTATTTGCGGGGTTTGGGTATACAATTATATCATCACTTTCTTTATTACTCGATTCGGGTATATCCATTGTAGGAAAGCCTAAATCTACCTGACTATCTGTACTTTGTTTACAAATATGGCTATAACTAGCCCAAGTATCTTTTTGCCAATGTCCATTTGCGGGTGGTGTAAATCCTGTGTCAATATTGATGCATTCTAATTTTGGATTACTAGTAGCGATTAGAAAAAAGTTAGCTGCATGATTATTTCTATTAGCAATATCCAGTATTTTAAGGTCCGAATTGTTACGGCAATCTATAAAACTTAAAGATGGATATTTGCTTAAATCCAAATCAGTTAATTCATTAAAAGAGCAATACAATGCTTCTAAAATAATATTATTACCAAGATTCATTTTACTTATTTTATTTCCGTCTACTTGAACAACTCTTAAATCCTTATTGTTACTCAAATCCAATTCGGTTATCAAATTACTTCTCATAAATAGACCAGTAATATTTGTAAAAAAATGTATTCCTGTTACATCTACTATATCCTGTCCGCCACCAATAAAAAGATCTCCGGTATAATTTTGCGCTTCTGTTATATTAATTTCTCCATCATTGTTTGTATCTATAGTAGAAAAATGATTGATCAAATCATCTTTGAAGTTGGCATCGGGAAAATTGATAATCTGACTATAGCTAGTAACGACACTTAATGTTACAATTAATAAAAGTAATTTTTCTTTCATGTTTGACTGTTTTTTGGGTGATAATTTCTCTTTTGTCTTTATATATGTACAAGAGTACAAATAGGTGTATATGTTACCCATTCGTATTGATATACTAATACATATAAACAAGAATAAGAGTAACTGTTTAAAATATTACAAACGACTTTATAAAGTGCTATTTGGGTTTGTGAATAGAACTGATCTTCTATAAACCTCAATTCGGTATAAGGATATAGCTAAAGAAAATCGTCAAATTGAGTGGTTTTTTATAGTGAAACGAATAAAAACTGTATCGATCTTTCGATTAGGTGACAATGCTTTTGATGAAAAATTCACTTGTCTTCGATACAATTTTCTATCGAAAATCACTCTGACTGACGTAAATTTTCTTACGTCGAACTTACGTTACAACTATTAATAGTCTAGAATTAACTTTTCAACTTTTGAATTAAAGTTATCTTGATTTAATCCTATCAATTCCTCAGTTCTTTTCAAAAAGCTTTTTAGTTTATCTTGTCTTCCTGCATTAATCAACTTTAAAACACCTTCTATTCCTTTTTCTCTTTCTACGCGATTTACAATCAATCCGGCTATCGTAGAACGAGCTGAAATTTCGGGCGCAATATGGCTAAAGATTTTTCTATTTTGCCTAAACAGATCAAACAAATTGGTCTTAGGGTTTTGTTTCAAATAATTTCTTAACTCGCCAACAAGTCTTTTGTGAGTGATCATTCCTCCATTTCTATCTGTATAATATGCATTACCCCAACTATATGCTACACCTTCTTCGGTTATCCAATTTCGGTTTTTATGTTCATTTATTTGTCCTGAATAGTAATGAAACATATCATGTGAGAAATCTTCATTATTCATTACCGAGAATATAGTTTTAGCCACAACACCATATCCATCTCGATATTGTCCGTTTGCCTTAATGGCATATTCAAAACCTCTTAATCTCAAAATCTCTTGTAAATCATCACACATATAAAAATTTAGCTTTTGAGGTTTCACACCTAGTCTATTAGCTATTTTAGTATTTTTTTGGTCAAATAATAATGCCCTTTCTTTATTTATTTGCCCTCTATAGTGATAAGTAACATTTCCTATTTCTTTTATTTTCCAATAACGAGTATAATATTCTAACGGAATTGAAAATGTGATGTTTCCATTATTTTCTGTAGCAATAAGTCTAACGAGATAAGCTATTTTTGGTTTTACATCGCTTTTATAAATCGTATAACTAATCAACAATGAATATTCATGATCCGAAATGGGATACATATTAATCAACCTTTTGTCTTGAATCTTTAAGGTTACGCTATCCTTTCTTGATTCATACCCCTCTAATACCTTAAGAGAGGACTCGGTCAACTTTATATGCTTTGATGTAAGATACTTAGAGTTAGATACACCTTTGATAATATTAGAAAAAAGTAGTTCTAGGCTTGTGTTGATACGCTTTTTAGTTAAAGAATCGATAGCATAATTAACAAAATCTGGCTTTTCTACAATATCCTGAGCAACTGATGTATACAATGTAAAAAATAAAACAATTAGTAAAAGTCTTTTTCTCATTTTGGGCATTCTTAAGTATTATTATAAACTAAGCCTTGTTTCTAACTAATATTTTTTTTGAAATGGCATTCTTATTTCGATCTTAGTTCCAGTAGCAATCTTATTATCATAAAGATCATGTACTGTATACCCTACATCCTTATCATACTGCTCTTTAAGAATTTCTAATCGTTGTTTAATCGCCTTTAAAGCAAATGATTCGTGATTATCAGCCTTTTTTTGTTGTTTTGATTGTACTCTACCTATACCATTATCTGTGATAGTGCATATTAGATGATCATTAAAAATAAAATTGATTTCAAGTTTTTTCGCACCTATTTTAGGCAAAAGACCATGTAGTAAAGCATTTTCTATGAACGGCTGTACTATTAATGATGGAACAGATAGCCCATCTGTATTAGTGTATTTAATACTATAATTAAAGTCGTTGCTAAATCTCAATTTCTCTAGCTGTAGATATACTTCAAGAAACTTTAGTTCCTTTTCTATATCAATAAAATCCTTTTTAGAATAGTCAAGAGTATTTCTAACCAGTTCTGCAAACAAAACAATATAATCATATGATGCATCTGTATTTTGCTGAAGAATAAGATCTTGTATAGAATTAAGAGAATTAAACATAAAATGTGGGTTCATTTGTGCTTTTAAAGATTTTAATTCTGAGTTTCTTGATTGCTTCTCTAGTTCTACTCTTTTTTGCGTTTCTTCTAATTCTAATAAAAGGAATGCCGCTTTTCTTTTCATTTTAGTTCTTTCAAAATAGAATAAAGAAAGTAAGAATAGGAAGCCCAAACCAATAACCGCAATCACAAAATATTGTGTGTTCTGTTTTTTTTGATTATTGGCAATAATTGCCTTTTGCTCTGCCAGTTCTTTGTCTTTTTTTATTTTCTCTGTTTCATACTTAACCTGCATTTCTTCAATAATTACCTGATTTTCTTGAGAAAAAAGACTATCCTTGATCTTATAATGTTTCTCTAAAAACATACCTGAGTTTAAGAAATCTTTGTTTTGCTTATAGAAATTACTCTGGTTTAGAAATGCAGCTTGCAACGATTTTAAATTGTTTTGTTCTTTATATATATGTATAGCTCTATTAGTAAGGGATATCGCTTTATTTACATCCCCTAAATTGGCATAAGGCTTTGCTAGTTCTAAATTAGTATGTGCTACGTTAGCCTGTTGTTTGTTTGTTTCGTAAAATTTTAATGCAGGTTGTAAATAATTAATAGCCTCGTTAAAATTACCTTTTCTATTAGCTAATATTCCTAAGGACGAATTTGCTATATAAATTCCTGATTTAAAATTAGTGTGCTTAGCAATTTTTCTAGCTTCTTTATAATGAAATTCAGCTTCTTTAAAATCTCCTATTTCACCATAAGCATTGGCCAAATAAAAATGTATTCCGGCTTTTCGAGGACTTAGTGATTCATTTTTCAAAAGGTCTAGATTTTCTAATTGAATCTCTATCGCCCTTTTTGATTTTTTTAAATGAATATAAATTCTTGCAATACAATTATTTGTTAACAACAACCCAGATATATCATCTATATGGTCTTGAATTTTTTTTGCTTTCAAGGCATAGATAAGAGCTTTATCATAATTCCCTGATTGCGTATAAAAAATACTGTAATTGGTAAAAGAATTCCCCAACCCTTGTACATAATTTATCTCTTTACTAATTTCTATTGCTTCTTGAAGCAACACCTCACTTTTTGAAATATCCCTAAGTGTATAATATTTGGTTAATTGATTTAAGAGATGAACTCTTGTGGAGTCTCGTTTTGTATATGTGTCAACTAACTTCCTTATACTATCTAATTCCTTTTCTTGCGAGTTAGCTACTTGAAGAATAAATAGTATCGATATTAAAATGGTTATAACTTTCATATAAAACTGAGATACGTCAACACTTTTTGTGAATTGTACATTTTAAGCAAAGTATATTACTCTGATATATTTAAAGATACGGTAATCATGACAGAAATGTCTATTACCGTACCTTTAAGGCTGATAAACCAACTTTAAACAGGAAAGCCTAAACCTGTTCTTATCAATTTTTGTTAATTATTTTGCTATTACCTCAATTACATCAGTAACCTGTATATCTATAGTATCAAAGACTGTATTCGTTCCATCGGTAACTCTAATCCCAACACTATGACTAGTAGTTGTTTCATAATCCAGATTCTTTCCCGTCGCAAGACTTAGTTTTCCGTCATTGGTAATTTCAAAAAGACCGCTTGGGTTTGTTGATAAACCAAAACTTGGTGTATCATCTTCTGGATCTGTAATTCGTGCCGTAAATATTATAGTAGTGTCATCAATATCTTCGGCTACCATAACCCCTGGTTGTTCATCAAATACAGGTGCTTCATTTACATTGGTTACTTCTACTATAATATCGGCTGTAGCTGTTAAATTACCATCAGATACTTCTATGGTAAGTGTGTAGCTTGTTTGTGTTTCATAATCCAGAGCGCTACCAGAGGTCAGTTTTAATACTCCCGAATTAGAAATTTCGAAAAGAGAAGTGTTTTCTGGTACGGTACTAGTGATACTGTAAGTAAGTGAATCATTATCTGCATCTGTAGCCATAACAGTACCTACTTCTTCTGTACTCTCAATATCTTCTGCAACTATAAAAGTTTCCGCAGTAATTACAGGTGTGGCATTTTCATCTGTAACATTAATTGTAATTTGTGCCGAAGCCGTAAGTTTACTATCGGTTACTTCGACTGTTATCGTGTGTGATTTTTTTGTCTCAAAGTCAAGTGTTTTTCCTGTTACCAAACTAAGATCACCATCTTTTGTAATTTCAAATAAACCATCACTATTCGCACTAATACTATAGCTTATTTCATCTCCGTTAACATCGGTTGCTTTAACTGTTCCTATACTATCTGTATCATTGATATTTTCGGAAGCACTAAAAGATTGCGCACTAATTACTGGCTCAATATTTACTACATCATTATCATCATTTTTACAAGAAAATGTAGAAAGTACAAGACATAATAATACTGTAATTTTTAAATTATAATTTCTCATCATTTTAAGGGGTATTGATTTTTTATTTTACTTATTTACAAGAAGGAGTACAGAACTTTAAAAAGGTTACCCTATAAAATTATTTTTTTTCTAAAAAACTGACATATCACATATTATACATAGAAAAAAGAATCATTTCTTCTTTCTTATTGTTGTTTATCATTAAACCTAGGTGCTTTTGTGAGAAAAAAATAATAACTTACTTTTGACCAAAAAAAATACGATGACTGTTTTCACCACTCTGGACATTTTAGGGACTATTGCATTTGTAATATCGGGTTCGTTAAGTGCAATGAATCGGAAATTAGATCTGTTTGGTATTTTTATTATTGCCTTTGTAACTTCTATAGGTGGCGGAACAATAAGAGATATTTTAATAGGTAACACACCTGTTTCTTGGATGCAAAACACCACGACAATGTACTTAATTAGTGGGGTTACCGTATTTTCTATTGTTTTTAGAAACAAGTTAGATTATCTTAAAGGTTCACTTTTTTTATTTGATACTATTGGCTTGGGGGTTTTTACAATAATAGGTGTCGAATCAGGTATTAATGCTGGTTTAGAACCTATTGTTTGTGTGGCTTTGGGTGCAACTACCGGGTGTTTTGGAGGTGTTATTCGTGATATTTTATGTAATGAAATTCCTGTGATTTTTAGAAAAGAGATTTATGCTACAATTTCTATAGCGGGAGGAATATGCTTTATGATTTTATATACTTTTAATATCGATCAAACCATTAACAATATATCAACAGCTTCGTTTATTATAATAGTTAGATTACTTGTTGTAAAATATAAAGTATCATTACCTCTTTTTACGCTCAAGTATCACGACTCTCAAGAGTAATAATTGATTGTCATAAGTATATGTATTAAAGTTACTTTTACTATCTCTAATAATGATAGTTAGCTATATTTTATAAAAAAATTAATATTAGATTTTACTTATAATATTTATATTTCAATTTTGATCATTTAACTATCAAATATGAAAATATACGTTGTAGCTCTAATAATTTTTACTAACCTAAGTCTCCTTACTGGTCAGGAGAAAGAAAAAGTTCAATCTGTTTTACCCGAAATTATAGCTCAATTTCCCACAGCAAGAGACTTTACCATATCCCCTGCATTGGATGAAGTATATTTTACAGCACAAGGATACTCTGGCGAGCTTTCGACCATTATAAAAGTTACAAAAAAGAATAGTACGTGGTCACCTCCTGCTGTTGCTCCTTTCTCTGGTAAATTTAGAGATTTAGAAGCTATGTTTTCTCCCGATGGTTTAAAGTTATTCTTTGTTTCTAATAGACCTTTGACTAATGCAAAAACAGGTACAAAAGATTATGACATTTGGTACATTGAGCGAGCTAGTACAACAACAACAACATGGTCAGCTCCTAAAAATATGGGGAGTCCAATTAATACCGAAGGAGATGAGTTTTATCCCTCAATCGCTTCTAACGGAAACTTATATTTTACCAGTACCGCTGCAACTTCTAAAGGAAAGGATGATATTTTTGTAAGTGTTTGGAAAAATAATAAATACTCAACTCCAACATCTTTAAGTAAAGCCATCAATTCTGAAGGGTATGAATACAACTCTTTTATTGCTCCTGATGAATCTTTTTTAATCTTTGGTGGTTACCAACGTAAAGATGGTCTAGGTAGTGGTGATCTGTATATTTCATATAAAAATGCTGAAGGTGTTTGGGCAGAAGCCAAAAATCTAAGTGAAGTGGTGAATTCTAATAAAATGGACTACTGCCCCTTTTATCATCTTAAAACACAAACCTTGTACTTTACAAGTAAAAGAAGTACGATTCAAGACAGCACTTTATCTACTCAAGATTTAAAGAAACTCTTAAAAATGATGACTTCGTATCAAAATGGTTTAAGCCGAATATATAGTACCTCTATTAAACTATAATCTATTCTATGAATATCTTATTTTAATCTCTTTTTTTGGGCAAAAAACTGATTCAAATTTATATTTTTGCACGAAATTTTTATTTACCACAATGAGAATATTATTCTCGATATTATTATTCGCATCTTTTGCTATTCGACCGGCTATGGAAATTAGCACGGTTTTATACTATCAGTTTAATATTGATACTATAGTAGAAAAGTATTGTGTAAATAAAGAAAGACCCAGACTACAATGTAATGGTAAATGTTATTTGATGAATCAAATGAAAACCAGTAAACAATCTTCTCCAGAAAATGGAGAAAGAATTGTGATCTCAGAGTCTTTTATCCCTTTATTCTTTCAATCTAGTACATTACAAATAATACATACAGATCTGGTAGTTATAGAAAACTCAAACAATTGGACTATAAAACATATGTATTCTAGTGCAATTTCTAAAGATATTGATCACCCACCTCAAGACCAACTGGTTTAAATATTTAGTCTTTTATAGCTTTATTTATTGGCTGTCACTACATGTATTCGTTTACTTTTTAAAGGTAAATGTGGTACACTTTATATTAATGTAGACTTTTTACAAGAGTCACACTTTAATACCATAGTATAAATTATTGTGGAGAAGACTAATTTATTCTAAATAAAAAGATTAGAATATACAATCAAACAAACATTCTTAAGTTATATAACGAAACTAACTTATAAACTCAACTCAATACTTTCTTTTATGCCAGTTAATGTATATAAGATTTGTATTACACAACACATTTAACAAAATGAAAAGCACATTTGTATTGACTGTACTCCTATTTCTTGGAGTATACAGCCATGCCCAACAAACATTCAATGGAAAAATTGTAGATATTAATAATTCCCCTTTACAAGGAGCTTCTATTACAGAAGTTAATGTATCAAATACCAATACCGTAAGTGATATAAACGGTGATTTTAGCATTATACTTACAGATACAAACAAAGTAGAAATTCGGTTCTTAGGGTATGCCAGTAAAATAGTAAACTTAAAAGATACATTTAATACTATCGTACTTTCTCAAGAAAACGAAACTTTAGAAGAAGTTTTGGTTACTTCAGCAAGTAGAGAGGTTCAAAAAAGATCCGAAGTACCAGGTTCAATTTCCATAATTAACGCACAGGCTATAGCTACTACTAAAGCATTCGGTATTGATCAACTTGTTAATCAAGTACCAGGTGTATATATGTCGACTTCTAGAGCTGCTAGTAATGAACAACATTTTATGGCTGTTCGGTCTCCTATCTCAACAAAAGCATTGTTTTTATATCTTGAAGATGGGCTACAGATCAGACCTACATCAGTTTTTAATCATAATGCATTACTAGAAATGAATGACTTGTCATTTGGTCGTGTAGAAGTATTAAAAGGTCCTGCATCAAGTATCTATGGTAGTGAAGCCATTGGAGGAAGTTTTAACTTTATTACAAAGAAACCAACCAGAGAACTTAGTGGTAGTCTTGGTTTTCAAATCAATGACATTGGATTAAGCCAATATGAAGTCGAAGTTTCTAATCAAACCGCTGATAATTTTGGTTTTTATATTGCCGGAAAGCATACAAAACGAGAAGATGGACCCATAGAGCATAGCGATTATGACAAAACGGCCATTACCTTTAAAACTGTTTATGATATCACATCTACAGCAAAATGGACAACAGTTTTTGATGTAGTAGACTATAGATCAGACATGAGTGGTTCTTTAAGCGAAAGTGATTATAATGGTGGTAATTATGAAAGCGATCAAACTTTTACAGAACGAAAAGCAATTGCTTTTAGAGTACGAACTACCCTTGATAAATCTTGGAATTCAAATAACAAAACCTCTTTTAATTTTGTAATTAGAAATAACAGAATGGATCAAAATCCATCTTATAGAGTAAGACAGTTTAGAGATCAAGGACAACTAACAGGCTTTGGTTCTGGAGAACTTAACTCTAATAAATTTCAAAGTTATGTTGGGTTAATTCAACATAAATTGAATTTTGATTATGCCAACTCTTCATTGATTGCCGGAGTAACCACTGATTATTCACCTCAACAATATGTTGCAGAGACTACTAGCGTAATTGTTGATACCGAAACAGGAAGAAACATAGATTTCAGTGTTAATTCTGGAAACTATATCTTAAATTATAAAGCAAATATTTTCAACTATGCAGGTTTTCTACAGTATGAAATATCACCAATCGATCCTTTAAAAATTACTGCAGCATTACGCTATGATGGTTTTGAGTATGATTATGATAATCAACAAGATGGTGTTGCTGGCGTTGATGATTCTGTAGATAATTTTAATAATTTGACTCCAAAAATAGGAGCTAATTATAATTTTACTAACCGTACAGGAATATACACCAATTATTCTCAAGGTTTTACACCTCCTCAAGTTTCTACATTATATCGTAACCGAGATGCGTTAAAAGATATCAAACCTAGTAGATATCATAACTATGAAGTTGGAGGATATTTTACAATTCCTTCAAAATTAAAATTAGATGCCGCAGTTTATCTTCTTGAAGGTAAAAATACATTGATCACTTTACGTAATGATAATGACGAGTTCTTTAATACCAATGCCGGTATGACTCGCTCGTATGGTATCGAATATGGGATTACTTATTTTCCATTAGAAGGATTATCTATAACTCATAATGGTAGTTATGCCAAGCACAGATATATCGAGTTTTTTGATAAAGGAGTAGATTACTCTGATACAGATAGAAATACTGCCCCTAACCTGTTAGGTACATCGATGGCAACATACAAAAAGGATCTAAACAAAGATTTTGGTTTTAGTGTTACTGCAGAGCATGAATTAGTAGGTAAGTACAATACTAGTTTCGAAGGACAAGTAGAAAATGAAGATGGTTCTACAAGTACATCTACCTATGATGGACATTCTGTTTTTAATTTCAGAGCGACCATTAATTATAAAAACATTGAAATATGGGGACATGCACTTAATATTTTTGATGAACTATATTCTGCAAGAGCATCATTTAACCAATTTAGAGGAGAAAACAGTTATACTATTGGTAACCCTAGAGCTTTTCATCTCGGAGTACGTTTTAACTTTTAAAAACATAGTACCCATCGGTTGGATTTAAACCGATGGGTATAAAAACTTCTTACATATGAAAAAAAATAAAACTCTTAATCAGTGGTTGTGGAAATGGCATTTTATTGCAGGACTTATTTCTCTTCCATTTATAATAATTTTATCTATTACTGGTGGAATATATTTGTTTAAAGCTGATTACGAAACACCTCGCCAACAGCACATTAAAGAAGCCATCCAAAATGGAAATACAATCTCGTTAGAAGAACAACGCAAAGTAGCTAATGCCAACGCATCAAAAAAACCTAATGCTATGGTATTACCAACTAAATCTAATCAGGCAACAGAGTTTACTTCTGGTCGTTTTAGTCACAAAAAAAGCATCTACATAAACCCATACTCAGGAGAAGTTACTGGAAAAATTAATCCAAAAGATACCGATATGTTTATTATACGTAAACTACACGGTGAGCTGTTACTTAGCAAATTTGGAACTAAGATCGTCGAGTTGATAGCAAGCTGGATGATTGTTTTAATTCTTACTGGATTATATGTATGGTGGCCTGTTAATAAATGGAATATTAAAGGATATTTTATCCCAAGAACAAAAGAAGGAAAAAGAACTTTTTTTAGGGATTTACATTCGATCAGTGGTTTTTGGTTTTCTGGATTACTACTACTAATATTAGCTGGTGGATTACCATGGACCGATGTTTTTGGATCAAACTTTAAGCAATTACAAAAAATAACAAATACTGGGTTTCCAGCTTCATGGAGTGGGCATCATTTAAAATCACAACCAACAGGAGAAATGCTAACACTTGACGCCATTGCATCTAAAGCTAAAGAATATGATTTACCAGGTGTCGTAACAATTAATTTTCCTAAAGGACCTAAAGGAGTTTATAGCATATCAAATCAAAACCCATCGAACTTAGGTTCTCAAAGAAAAATTCATATTGACCCCTATTCGGGTAATAAAATTTTATCTAATGAATGGAGTGATGTCGGAATTTTAATGAGAGGACGAATGTGGGTCATGTCATTTCATCAAGGAGAGTTTGGACCTTGGAACTGGTGGTTAATGTTTGCAATAGCAATTGGTTTAACTGTAATGAGTATTTCTGCTTTAATTTCTTATATCATGAGAAAACGTAAAGGAACATGGGGAACTCCAAAAGTTCCTATTAACTTTAAAATAGGATACGGCATCATGATTGCTATTAGTATTCTTGGATTGGTATTTCCATTATTTGGAATAAGTCTCTTATTTATTATTGCTTTTGAAATATTAAGTAAAAAAACTAAAACTTCGTAAAACAACATATATGTTAATCTATATCATGATTGCGATCATTTCATTTTTCTTCTTTTATATTATTAGGGAACAGTATAAAATGAATAAAGTTGGTATGCAATACAAAACATCTAACCCCACGAATAAACGTAAAAAATAATATCTTTGAATTACGTAAATTATAAATTAAACCGATTATGAAACTATCTATTTTATATACCTCACTTTTAGCTTTTTTTCTATGTACTTCATGTAATCAACTCTCTAAAGAAGAACAAGAATTTGATGCACTTATGCAACAAGTAATTGATGTGCATGATGAGGTGATGCCAAAAATGGGCGAAATGAGTACTCTAATTAAAGATTTAGAATCAAAAATTGACACTACTGCGCAGGGTCAATCATATGCCAAAGCACAGCAAGGAGTTAAGGATGCTTATGATTATATGATGACTTGGATGAGTGATTTTAGCACAAAATTCCCTCATAACGAAGAGAACAGTAAAATAAGCGCTGAAAAACTAGCTTCTCAGATGAAACTTCTTAAAGAAGAAAAAGTTAATGTTGATCGATTAAAAGAGCAAATCAATTCTAGTATTGAAAACGCAAAAAAAACACTTAATAAATAGTGTTTTTATCATCAAATATTCTAAAATGATCTTGACTTTTGTTGATATCAAAAGTCAAGATCATTTCATTTACAAAAATGTTTTATTTTAGCAATTGCAACAAATCATATAAAAATCGATGAAAAAATTTATTTTAGGTAGTTGTGTATTATTAATGTCTATAGGGACAATACATGCACAGAAAAAAAAGGATCTTATTGACGAGGTAAATAAATTAAGGCAAGAGCTAAAAAATACAAAAGCAGAGTTAAATGATTCTCGTAAAAAAGAAAAAGCTACGTTAACTCAGGTTGCTTCAATAGAAGCGCAAGTTAAAGACCTTAAAGAAACTAACGCTTCTCTTTTAAACAACATGAGTAGTTTTACAGAGTTATCCAATCAAAAAGCTAAAAATCTAGAAACTTCTCTTAAAAGTCTTCAAGAAAAAGATAAACAAATCAAAACCATAAACGATGCTATTAGCAAAAATGATTCGATAAAGCTCGCTACCTTAACAGTTTTTAAAAATGCATTAGGAGGAGAAGCTAATATTGGAGTGCAAAATGGCGCCGTACTTATCGTATTTGCCAATACCCTGTTATTTGGTGATAATGATAAAAGTTTTAAAGTTCAGGACAAAGCAAAAGGTACATTAGAAAAATTAGCGGCTGCTTTAAAAGCTAAACCCGATTTAAAGATTATTGTCGAAGGAAATAGTAATGCCCTTAATTTTAAAGATAAGACGATTAGTGATAATTGGGACTTAAGTGCAAAACAAGCAGCATCGATAGTAAGAATGTTACAAAATGAATTTGAAATTGACCCAAAAAGAATCGAGGTTCTTGCAAAAAGTGAATATGGTTCGCAAAGCATAGAAACGAGTACAAGGATTATTGTTGATCCCAAATTTGATGAATTTTATGGCTTGGTAAAGGAGCAAATGAAAAACGCTACTAAAGGATAAACTGTAATTTTTTCTAACATATTAAAGAGGTGATCTAAAAAGGTCACCTCTTTTTTTATCTCAAAACACGACTTAAACAACTAAAAAACTGAACATTACCCCTCCTGTTAAACATTTTTAAAAGATTTAAAACTAAAAAACTAGTTCAAACTAAAAAATTAGTTTATATTAGCCTCGTGAAACTAAAGTTTTAGTTTTAAAAACAAATCACTTATGAAACAACTTACAAAAGCCGAAGAAGATATTATGAAAATTCTATGGGATCTTGGCGAAGGTAGTTCTTTGTCAATTCTAGAAAAATTTCCAGAACCAAAACCAGCATATAATACTGTATCAACAATTGTTAGAATACTTGAAGATAAAGGTTTTGTAACCTATAGAAAAGAAGGTAGAATTCATATCTATGTTCCCGTTGTAAAGAAAAATGATTATAGCAATCAAAGTATAACTAAGTTATTAGACGGTTATTTCCAAGGTTCTTTTAAAAGCATGGTGTCGTTTTTTATCAAAAAAAACGATATCAGTATTGAAGAAATGGAAAAAGTAATGAAAGAAATTAATAACGAAGAAGAGTAAAATGTTACATTATATATTACAAATACTAAGTTTTCAATTACTGTTTTTATTGGTATATGATCTATTTCTTAAAAAAGAGACTTTTTTTAACTGGAATCGGGTATATCTTCTCGTTACTCCTATTCTAAGCTTTGTTTTACCTCTAATTAAAATAAACGCCATAAAACAAAACGTGCCTAAAGAATATATGATTCAATTACCAGAGATTCTAATTGGAACACCTTACTCTAAAGAAGTTATGTTACCTGAAATCATTATAAATGGCACTGACTCTTTATCCACTTCTTCAATACTCCTTAGTTTGTTTAATTATGTATGGTTAATAGGCATTGTACTAAGTATACTTATATTTTCATTCAAACTATACAAGATCTTTAGCTTACGTAAAAAAGGAACTAGTAGTACCTTAAATAACCTTAATGTTATTTCTATACCCAATACAACAATCGCTTTTTCCTTTTTAAATACTATATATATAGGTTCTAATCTTACTGAAACCAAAAAAGTTAATATACTACTTCACGAAAAAATTCATGTTAACGAATACCACTCATTAGATCTTATATTTTTCGAAATACTTAGAGTTTTATTATGGTTTAATCCCTTGGTTTATATATATCAAAATAGGATGACAACGCTTCAAGAATACATAGCAGACTCTAAAGCTATAGAGCAAACTAATAAAAAAGAATATTATCAAGGTTTATTATCTCAAATTTTCCAGACAGATAAAATATCATTCATCAATACATTTTTCAATCATTCATTAATTAAAAAACGAATCGTTATGTTACAAAAATCAAAATCAAAGAAAATTTTTCAATTAAAGTATCTATTACTCGTTCCTGTAGTAAGCGGTATGTTGGTTTACACTTCATGCACACAGAATACTGAAAAACAAATAGATACAAGTTTACCAAGTACCTTACTAGAAAAAATTGAGGCAGTAAAGCATCAAATACAAGTGCAGGGCAATATTAGTAAAGAAGAAGAAAAAGCTTTAAAAATATTGATATCACTAGTAAACGATGATTTTTCTAATCCGGCACAAAAAAAAACTCATAAGTACGCTGAAGTTCCGTTTAGAAACATAGAAAAAATACCTGTATTTCCAGGTTGTGAAGGATTATCTAGCGAAGAAGCAAAAAAATGTTTTAGTACAAAAGTCACTCAATTTGTGGGTTCTCAATTTAACACTAAAATAGGTGATGATTTAAAACTTTCTGGGCGCCAAAAAATTTATGTTAGATTTAAAATTGATAGAAAAGGAAATATTACAGATGTATACGCAAGAGGACCTAAACCAGAATTAGAAGCCGAAGCAGTTCGTATCATCAATGAATTACCAAAAATGCAACCTGGAGAACAAGATGGGATCAATGTTGCTGTAAGTTATTCTTTACCCATTACATTTGAAATAAAGTAAAAAAGAATAAATTTATTGATATTACAAAAAAAGGAAGCTAATTAGCTTCCTTTTTTTGATTCAATTTGTCAATCCCAATATTCTAATACTATCCCATTCCGATTTTAGTTAGAGACATCACTTTAGATGACAAATAACCAAATGATATTCAATTATTTAAACAAAACAACTAAAATTAAGCAATAAATAACATTTAAAAATCCAACTTATTTTTCTTAAAAAATCACAAATAATACTCCAAATGGCGCTTATAATGTTAACACTAAGTTAAAGTCACGATTCATCTACAGGGTAATAAGAATACTTAAGCGTTTTAACAATAACATAAACATATTCTCAACTTAAACTCATTTAATTATGAAAAAACTAAAATTATTTATGCTTTTGTGTGTTTTATTTTCTTTAACCACTTATGCACAAGAAAGAAATTGTGGTACCATGGCAGATTTAGCGAATAGAATGAAAGAAGATCCAGGTCTTTCTAAACGTATGTCTGATATCGAAATATTTACTCAACAAAAAGTAAAAAAAATAGAAAGGTCTTCCAAAACAATAGAAGGTGACATTATAACCATTCCTGTTGTGGTCCATGTGTTATCATCCACCACTGCCGAAAACATTAGTCAAGCTATTATAGATGCCCAAATTAATGTGCTAAATCAAGATTTTAGACGTACCAATAGTGACAGAGATAATCGCTGGTCTCAAGCGGCAGATGCACAAATTGAATTTTGCTTGGCTCGAGTTGATCCCAACGGAAATGCCACCAATGGAGTTACTAGAAAACAAACTACTCAAAAAGATTGGAGACAATCGGCAAATGCTATGAAAAGAGCATCTTCTGGAGGTGTCGATGCTTGGGATACCTCACAATATTTAAACATGTGGATTGTTCCAAACATAAAAGATAATAGTAATCGAGATGTTTTTGGATATGCTCAATTTCCAGGTGGTGCAGCTGCAACAGACGGGATTGTAATGGGGCATCAATATTTTGGTACAACAGGGAGTAATGCCATATCTCCGTTTAATCTAGGTCGTACTACTACTCATGAAATTGGTCACTTTTTTAATTTACGGCATATCTGGGGTGACGGAGGATGTGGAGTAGATGATTTTGTTGCTGATACTCCTGAATCTGATGCCGCAAATACAGGATGTGAACCAACACATACCTCTTGTGGAACTGTTGATATGGTACAAAACTTTATGGATTATAGTGATGATTCTTGTATGAACCTATTCACCGAAGGGCAAAAGAATAGAATGAGAGCGGTACTACTTTCTGGAGGAGCTAGATCAAGTTTAGCACTTTCTAATAAATGTCAGCCGCCGACGCAATCAACATGTACAGACGGTGTTCAAAACGGGGATGAAACAGGAGTTGATTGTGGAGGTTCTTGTACACCTTGTAGTACGGGTGATGGTAAATGTGATGGAGTTGCGCCCTTTGATAGAACAAAAACCTATAAAGAAGGAGATAAAATAATTCATAATAATACATTGTACGAATTAAAAAATAGAAGATGGGTTAATTTAGGAACCTGTGATAGTACAGTAACCACACCTACTTGTACAGATGGTATTAAAAACGGAAGTGAAACAGGAGTTGATTGTGGAGGTTCTTGTACACCATGTAGTACTGGTAATGGCAAATGTGATGGAGTTGCTGCATACGACAGAAACAAAGCATATACTGCTGGTGATAAAGTGGTTCATAACAACACACTATATGAAAGAAGGGCAAACGGAGGATGGACAAATTTAGGTTCTTGTGATAGTGCAAAAAGTAAAGGTTTAACTAGTAGTTTTACGGTTTCACCTAATCCTTTAACCAGTAATTTACTAACACTATCATCAAACACGATTGAAGATGTATCATACACTATTATAAATACTCTAGGGCAAACCATTAAAAAAGGAACTCTTAGTGGTATTAACACGGTAGATGTTGGAGCATTAAAAGTTGGACTATACTTAGTACAATTTAACTCTAAAGATCAAAACATATCTGCCATTAAAAGATTTATCAAAAGATAAACTATATTATTAATGATGAAGTGTAATTAGCCAAGAAAATAGATCGTCTAAACCAATTAGGCGATCTATTTTTTATTTCAGCTATATTCAAAATGTGAAATGATACACAATACAGATTTAATAAATGAAATAGGGGCGTGATAAATCACACCCCTATTTTTTTAGAACATCTTCGTTACTGTACTAAACGGTCAAAAATTTATAGATTTACCAATTAGTTTATGATTAGTTTACCATTTGTACTAGCTCCTTCATTTGGAACAGAAATTTTATAAAAATAAACTCCTGTTTTAAGGCCGCTTACCGTAAACTCTTTTGTATTATCTCCTTTATTAATAGCATTATTCTGAAAATTCAATACTCTCATACCACTCATATTATACACTTCAATATTATAATTGATATAAGGTTTTGAAGAATTTAAACGCACATTAATAGTCTCGCTTGCTGGGTTAGGAAAAATTGAGAAATTACCAATTGCCTCATTACCCAATGATTTACTAACTAATCCATCAAAATAAGCCCTATGACTACTTGAGAATTGAGAGTTATTTGCCAAATCCCAATTAATAGACCAAGTCATTAAACCTCTAAAGTCAGGATATGTTGCGTCTGTAGTATAACTTCTACCCGGATAAGAAATTCCTTTTATTAAATAATCTAATGCTTGCTGCACTACTGCTTCTGAAGTATATCCACTACCTGCCGCTCTTTGTTCTGCAGGTAAACCAATAGCTACTTGATCTGCTCTTAAACCAGGAAAATTTAACCCCGTTTGGGCAACTTTGAATCCAGTGATTAACATTTCTGCCATGGCAACATGAAAATCTGCTGTAGCTGGTTGATACACTACCCCATCTTTACCAAACATAGATCCAGTATTATAGTGTTGTACGTGTATATAATCCATTTCATTTCTTAAATTATGTATTACTGGTAAATATGCGCCAAATATCCCTGTATAGTTTGAATATCCACCCTGAACAAAAGCAGTTTCTGGTGCCATACTTAATGTAAAGCGACTTGCTCCTATATTATTTCTGATAGTCTTTGTTGCATCAATCAGGTTTATAATTTTAGGTGTTGTTGGATTTCTAAAATCATTATCTCCACTACTTAATGAAACCGAACTTCCTTCAAGGTCAATATCTAAACCGTCAAAACCATAGGTGTTGATTATGTTTGTCATCGAACTCACAAATTCATCTCTTTCAGTAGTATTGGTTAACTCCACTCTAGCATTCGCTCCTCCTATAGAAATTAAAACTTTTTGACCTCTTCCTTGTAAAATCGCTACATCATCAATAAACTCTTGACTATTTCCTCCATAAATACTGTAAGGTGTAAATAGCATATCTGATCCACTACCAGCTTTAGGTTCTGCAAAAGCAATACATATTACATCCCAGTCTCTAGATACATCTCTTAATTTAGGAGTTGTTGATCCATTATCAAAATTATGCCAGTATCCTACTAGTATTTTTCCAGAAATTGGAGTTACCACTCCATCGGTAATTACTACGGCACTTGAGGTGGTTGTATTTCCTTGATCATCGGTTGCCTTAGCTGTTAAAGAATATTTTCCTGATCTTGAATTCGTAATTATAAATGAATATGGGCTACTATTATCTTCTCCTAATTTAGTCGAACCATCAAAAAACTCTACTTTAGTTACACTACCATCGTCATTAGCCGTTGCATTAACAGTAATAGAACCTCCCGGAGTATAGGTTGATCCATTGGCAGGAGATGTTATACTTACCGTAGGAGGTGTCCCTACATTTCCGTTACAATCTCCAGTTCTTGTCCAAGCACTTTGCCAATGAGCACCTGTACCTGGGGCATAAGCCCATGCTGCACTAGAAGAACACCATCCAGGAATATCACACTCATACTTAAAGCCATCATTTTTAACCTCTTGATCTTTTGAATATGATGTCCCTGCAACGTATTGCACTACACCAATACAATCACCACCTGGATTATCTCCTGTTACCGTTACCGTAATTGTAGAAGAAATAGTCATTGCCCCTTCATTATCTGTTGCCTTGGCAGTAAGTGTATAACTTCCGCTAGCCGCATTACTAATTGTTAAATTGTAAGGAGCGTTGGTATCTTCTCCTAATTTGGTACTACCATTAAAAAATTCAACCTTAGTAACAGAGCCATCAGAATCTGATGCACTTGCCGTTATAGCTATTGCATCCCCTTCATTAAAAGAAGTTCCATTTGAAGGAGAAGTAATACTAACGGTTGGAGCTACATTATTACCTCCTGTATCTGTACAGGGTCCTATTCGTTCCCAAGGTAATCCATCTCCAATATTTGTTTCAGGATTATCATTTCTTGTCCACCATTTGGCTCTATAATGATTGTTATTATATTTGACATCATTTCCTGTTACATAAGTAGCAGAAGCTGACCATTCTGAAAAGTTAGCACAATTATCAACTTGTATTTTTTTTGTAACTGTACCTACAATTGTTTTGTCGTAATCACTTGTCTCAAAAGCAAAAGAACTATTCAAGCATAGCATTGCTATTAAAAACGTAACTAATATTTGTTTCATAATTAAGATTTGTGTGTCTTTCATTCATCTTTAAGTACAGGTACATTAATATAAAACTAGAAACATGCTATATATCATAAGAGCTTCTTGTTATAAAATCATACCGTAATATGAAAATCAAAAATGAATGATTTAAGAGGTAATAGAATATATCTTAAAGATTTATTAGTATTCTATCAGAGATTCCTTTTTTGTAATCATAAAAAAGGATAATTGTATCTATAGCTTTAGATCGCGCTATTAATAAAAAAGCAGATTTTAAGTTCAATTATAGTCAATTTTTATAAAGAATAATCATTTAGACTTAACTTTTAAAATCTGTGTTGGTAATTTTATTTACATCAAAATATTTCAATTATAATAACCATAAAAAGGAAACAAATTCCTTTTTATGGTTATCTAATTTATTGCTTAGTTTTTCACAAGTTTACCTTGTACTTTCTTATCTCCAGCAGAAACTGTATATAAGTAGATTCCAGGTTTTAATTCACTAACATTAAATGATTGACTACTTTTTCCATTCATAGTATCCTCTTTAATATCTAATACTTTAGCTCCTGTGATTGTATAGATTTCAAATCTAAATCCTTCAGTCGAAGCAGTCGAATTTACTTTTACATTTATGATTCCCTTTGTAATTGGATTAGGGAAAACAGAAATAGAATTTGATAAAGACTTAGCCGCTACACAGTCTCCTGTTTTTGACCAAGCACTTTGCCAGTGTGCACCTGTACCCGGAGCATAAGCCCACGCCGCACTAGAAGAACACCATCCTGGGATATTACATGTATATTTTCCTCCAGCATTCTGTACTTCTTGATTTAATGTATAAGAGGTACCTGCAACATATTGAGTAACTCCATCACAACCACCACCTGTTGTATCACCAGTTACGGTTACGGTTACAGAAGAAGAAGTTGTTGTTGCATTCTTATCATCGGTCGCTTTTGCTGTAAGTGTATATGTTCCTGCAACAGAACTTGCAATAGTGTAGTTATATGGACTTGTTGTATCCTCTCCTAATTTAGTACTACCATTAAAGAACTCTACTTTAGTAACTGTTCCATCAGAATCAGAAGCGCTTGCTGTAATTGCAATTGATGTTCCCTCATTAACAGAAGTACCACTACTTGGTGCTGTAATACTTACTGTTGGTGCAGTATTACCTCCTGTACCACCACAATCAGCAACTTTTTGCCATGGTTTACCATCTCCCATATTTGTATTTGGAGTTTGATTTAATGTCCACCATTTTGCTTTATAATGTACATTGTTGTATTGAACATCTTCTCCTCCAAAATACGTAGTAGAAGCTGACCAAGCGGCAATACCATCACAACCTCCACCTGTAGTACCACTCACTGTTACGGTAACAGTAGATGAAACTGTACTTGCTCCTTTATCATCTGTTGCAGTTGCAGTTAAAGTATAAGTTCCTGCTGCAGCATTTGATATTGTAACATTATAAGGGCTTGTTGTATCTTCTCCTATTTTTGTAGTACCATTAAAAAACTCAACCTTGGCTACTGTTCCGTCAGAATCAGCTGCGCTTGCGGTAATTGCAATTGCATTTCCTTCATCAAAATTAGCGTTGTTAGATGGTGATGTGATACTTACTGTTGGTGCTTCGTTATTAGTATCAACATCAACAGATATTGAAATTGCTGTAGATACTCCTGTAGCTCCCTTATCATCTGTTGCTCTCGTTGTAATTGTATGACTACCAGTAGTAGCATTTTGCCAAACATACTCATAAGGACTTGTAGTATCTTCTCCTAATTTTGTATTTCCGTCAAAAAACTCAACTTTAGCTATAGTCCCATCTGGATCAGATGCGCTAGCCGTAATAGTAATAGTTGCTCCCTGTGCAAAAGATGAATTGTTAGAAGGAGAAGTTATGCTTGTAACTGGAGGTCTATTACCACCTGTTCCGCCACCTGCGAATACTTCGTTCATTTTATTTACTAATGGTGACTTTACACTAGACCATCTTTTAAGTTTTGTACCGAATGAAGTTGCAGAACCACTAAATTCTAAATCCCCATACACAGTCCAAATAATAGTTCCTGCCAATTGATGGTCATTGATAAATTCTGCTTTAATTCCTATAGACTCTTCATCATCATAACTTAAGAAGAAGTTATCTTTTACCAAGTAAGGAACTTTAGCTTCATCATCCCATTTTCTGGTCCATCCACTAGTTTGTTGTTTGATAAAGAAATGATTTGGTGTACCATCATACACTTCTTTTTTCCAATTGGTATAATCAGAAGCAGTTTGGATTGGTCCATCTGGCTGAATGTTCTCTGATCTTTTAACTGTTGGCACGTTAAGATCAGCAGCTCCATCAGTGATCACTCCTCTACCATAAAAAGGTGCTCCAAAACATATTTTATTTTTAGGAACATTTAATTCTACTAATTTGTCTAAAGTTGATTTCCAGCTAAAAAACGAAACTTCTGCATCTGTATAAGGATATACTGGTGCATTATGACTTGCTTTATTAGACCATCCACCATTATAGTCATAAGTCATCATATTAAAATAATCCATATTTTGTGATAAACTTGACCAATTATGTCCTTCTAATTTTCTTGGATCTGCAGACATTGCTGAAGTAATTAATTTATCTGGACCGATTGCATTTCTAATATCTTGTACTAAAGTTGCAAAGTTTTCATAATCTGCCTCAGAACCTGTAAAGTTCATTCCTGCATATGGTCCTGGATATTCCCAATCTAAATCGATACCATCAAACCCTACTGCAATTAACTTTTTACAATCTTCAAGAAATTTAGCCTTTTTTACAGGGTCTGCAGCCATCTCAGGAAAATGCTTACACATACTCCATCCACCTAATGATGCCATTACTTTTACTCCTTTTTGATGCGCTAGCTCTATTAATCCAGGAGCTCCACCTTCTTTATGAAGTGGTATAGGTAGTGGACCACTTAATCCCCACGTAGGGTGTGTCCAGGTACTTGCGTTTAATTCTACCTGAAACCCTTGAGCTTCTGCTCGTGCTTTTGCTTCTTCATTTACATGTTGTATAGGATCAATTTCTCCAAAAAGAATATGCATATCCCAACTACTATAAATATCTGTAAAGAAGATATCATTTGGTTCTTGTACAGATCCAGCTGCATAGATTTGTTTATTTCTATGATCACCACTATGTAATGAACCATCCTTTGCTACTCCGAAAAAAGAGTAGTTTAAAATAGTATACTTAGAATAGTCAATATTAAGATGTGTTAATGCCCCCTGGCCAGGTACCCCGGCACTCGTTGTTTTCCATGCGTCCCAATTGGTAATATATCCGATTACCTGTTTTTGGTGATTAGAAGTAGTAGCACTTCCTCCTGTGTTTACTTGTGCATAACCAATGGCTGATACACACATTAAAATTAAAAGCGAGAATGCTTTCAAAGATGAATTTTGAAAACACCAGGCTTTAATAGTTTGGTTTAAGTTTTTCATAGTTCTCTACCTTAATTTAAGCGTTTGTGTTATTAATTTTTACCGAAAACGTTATAATTTTAACTAAAACGTTATAGTTTCCATTGGAAAAGTATGAATAAGTTAGGGTGCTATGAAACTAATTAGCTGAATGACTTAAAAATGTAGATTTTCGGGCAATAAAGTGCAATAATATGCAAAACTGCAACCGAACTTATCCTATCGCTTTTATAGGTAAAAAGTAATTTTCTCAATTAAATACTATTATAATATACTTCTATTATCATTATAAATTTTAAAAAATAGACTATATTTCTAGTCGGGTCGAACAATAAAATTCTATAAAATCAGTTTAATCTTATTCCCCCCGACTTGTAAAAAACTAACTCAAAACGTAACTCAACTCATGAAAACGAAATGTGTTGTACTTGATGATGACCCCTTGTCGATTCAAATACTAGAAAAAAATTTGGAATACTTTGACAACTATGAAGTGGTATATAGTTGTAACAATGCAGTAGATGCATTTGAATATGTTCACCACAATCCTGTTGATCTAATTTTTGTAGATATAAATATGCCAATGGTTAATGGCATAGATTTTATTAAAAGTTTACATACACCGCCATTAATTATTATAACTTCTTCTGATAATAGTTATGCAGTTGAAGGATTTGAACTGGACGTTGTAGATTATATATTAAAACCTATATATCTTAAACGATTAATGAAAGCTTTACATAAAGTGTCAAGAATACTACAACTTGCTAATAAAGGAACTGAAGGGCTACTAACAGAATTCGATGATCATATTTTTGTAAAGGTTGATAAAAAAATGATTAAAATACCTTTTGACGATATCCTTTTTATAGAGAGTTTAAAGGATTATGTAATTATTAAAACAGAATACAAAGATTATGTAACACATTACAATTTAGCTGCCATTACCAAATTACTACCTGATTATCAATTCATAAGAATTCATAGATCTTATACAATTGCTTTAAATAAAATTAGGGCTATTGATAAAAACAATTTAGAGATTGGTGGTAAATTAATCCCAATGGGCAGAAATTATATTAAAAAAGTAAAACATCAAATCCTAAATGGGGTTGTAGATTAACCCACTCAGAATCATCTTGCCCTAACATATTAATACATAAGTTAGGGCATATCATTACTATTGTACATCACATTGACTCTCCCTTATTTTTAATTCATTAAGCCTATAAATACATGCATTAACATGTATTTAAGACTATTTATGCAATAAATTATTATTTTGATTTTTTTATAAATCACAAATTATGCATAAATATACTTTTACCTCTCTCCTATTCGGGATTTTTATTCTATTTAATCTACAAGCTCAAAAAACAAAAAAAGACAAAAATGAAGATCAAAATTGGGATGTTTCTAACCCTAATGGTTCTTTTAATTATCAAAACCACAATTTTACTACCAATGAAGGAACTTGGATGAACCTTGATGTTAGTCCAGATGGAAAAACAATTGTTTTTGATTTATTGGGTGATATCTACAGCATACCTATTACCGGTGGAAAGGCAAAAACGCTACGCACAGGAATACCTTTTGAAATACAACCTCGTTTTAGTCCTGATGGAAAAAGAATATCTTTTACAAGCGATGCTGGTGGAGGCGATAATATATGGGTAATGAATAGTGATGGCAGTAATTCGCAACAAATTACCAAAGAAAAGTTCAGGTTACTTAATAATGCAACATGGATGCCTACTGGAGATTATCTAGTTGCTAGAAAACACTTTACATCTCAAAGATCAGTTGGTGCCGGCGAAATGTGGCAATATCATATCACAGGTGGTTCTGGGTTACAACTCACCAAAAGAAAAAATGACCAACAGGATGTAAATGAACCTAATATATCTCCAGATGGTAGATACATGTACTATAGCGAAGATATGTACCCTGGTGGTTATTTCAAATATAATAAAGATCCTAACAAACAAATTTACGTTATCAAACAATATGATTTTGAAACCGGAAAAACCACTACCATAACTGGTGGACCAGGAGGAGCAGCTAGACCTCAAGTATCTAGAGATGGTAAAAAACTTGCATTTATTAAAAGGATACGCGCTAAGACAGTACTATATATTCATGATCTTATAACAGGAGAAGAATGGCCTATATATGATCAGTTAAATAAAGATCAACAAGAAGCATGGGCCATTTTTGGAGTTTACCCTAATTATAGTTGGGTACCTCATACTAATGAAATCATTTTTTGGGCTAAGGGAAAAATACAAAAAGTAGACATACATAGCCTAAAAATCACAAATATTCCATTTACCGTAAACGCCACTATCAAAATTGCAGAAACTGTTCATTTTGAATCTCCAGTTGCTCCCAAAGAATTTACAGCAAAAGTAATCCGCCATGCAATTACCGCTCCCGATAAAAAAACATTGGTGTTTAGCGCCTTAGGTTATATATGGCGTAAAACCCTACCAGATGGAAAACCTCAACGTCTTACCAAACAATCATCTGATTTTGAATCTGAACCAAGTTTCTCTCCCGATGGTCAACATATAGTTTATGTTACCTGGAATGACGAAACTCTTGGTGCTATTTGTAAAGTCCCTATTACAGGAGGCACCTCAATTAAATTAACAACAGAAAAAGGTTTATACAAAACTCCTACGTACAACCTTTCTAATACTCTTATAACTTATAAAAAAGAAAGAGGTAACAATAATCAAGGTAGAAGCTTTGGTAAAAAACCAGGGATATATGTTATGAGTGTAACCGGTGCTAATGCTAAGTTAATTTCAAAAGAAGGTTCATATCCTATGTTTACTACCAATGGACAACGCATTTTTTATCAAACTGGGGGAACTTATTTTGGAAACTTGACAAAGACACTAAAATCAGTAGATCTTAATGGAAAGGACATTCAAACACATGTCAAATCCAAATATGCCAATCGATTGATTCCTAGTCCAGATAATAAATGGATTGCATTTACCAATTTACATAAAGCTTATATTGCTCCATTAGTATTAAGTGGAAAAGAAATAAATCTGGACAACAATTCAAAATATGTTCCTGTTGTTCAAGTATCCCAAGATGCTGGGATAAACCTTCATTGGTCAAAAGATAGTAAAGAGATATTCTGGACATTGGGTGACGAATATTTTTCTAATACTGTTAAAGACAAGTATACTTTTCTTCCCGAATCACCTAATAAAGCAAAAGAAATAACAACAAAGGGGCTTAAAATTGATTTGGTTACTCAAACAGATACTCCTTCTGGTCGAATTGCTTTTACAAATGCTCGTATAATTACAATGGAAGGAAATCTTGTAATCGAAAATGGCACTATCATTATTAATGGGAATAGAATTGAAAAAATAGGCAAAACTTCTGAAATAAAGGTACCCACTGATGCAAAGGTATTTGATGCTACTCATAAAACAATTATGCCTGGTATTGTTGATGCTCATGCCCATATAGGAGCCTTAAATTATAACACAACTACTCAAAAACATTGGGAGCTTTATGCCAATCTTGCATTTGGAGTCACAACTGTTCATGACCCTTCTGCCAATACCGAAACCATATTTTCTATGTCAGAACTGGTCAAAAGTGGAGCAATGGTCGGTCCACGTATCTACTCAACTGGTTTTGTTCTGTATGGAGCTGATACTGATTTTAAAGCCGTAATTAACAGTCTAGAAGATGCAAGATCTTCTATAAGAAGAACAAAAGCTTTTGGTGCCAAATCTGTTAAAAGTTATAATCAACCTCGACGAGAGCAAAGACAACAGATAATGCAAGCGGCTAGAGAACTAGGCATTAATGTTGTTCCTGAAGGAGGATCAACTTTTTATCATAACATGTCAATGATCATGGATGGACATACTGGTATAGAACACAATATCCCTGTAGCACCAGTTTACAAGGATGTTCATGAGTTATGGAAAACCAGCAAAACAGGATATACTCCAACACTTATTGTTAATTATGGTGGACTTAATGGTGAATATTATTTTTATCAAAAAAGTAATGTTTGGGAAAATGAAAAATTGCTAAAATATACTCCTAGAGCCATTATCGATTCTCGTTCTAGACATAGAACTATGGCTCCTGATGAAGAGTATGAAAATGGTCACATTCTAGTATCAAAAACAACAACAGCTCTCGCTAATTCTGGAGTTAAAGTTAACCTTGGAGCGCATGGCCAATTAAACGGTCTAGGTGCTCATTGGGAATTATGGTTACTACACCAAGGCGGAATGACTAATCTACAAGCATTACAAGCCGCTACGATTAATGGGGCTCAATATATTGGAGCGGGTAATAATATTGGATCATTAAAAGAAGGAAAATTAGCAGACTTGATTGTTTTGGATAAAAACCCTTTAGAAAACATTCGAAATACTGAAAGCGTAAAATATACCATGGTAAATGGCAGGTTGTATGATACAGATACTATGAATGAAATTGGAAACACTACTGAAATTAGGACCAAATTCTGGTGGGAGAATAACAAAGCAAACACTGCTTTTCCTTGGCATGAAGCCTCTCAAAGTTTTACACGTGCAGGATGTGGGTGTCATGTTGGACACAATTAGAATTGCTTAAGCTTCTGTATAATTCATCAATCTAGCTTTGAGTAAAAAGAATGAAATAAAAAGGGCTGTCAATATCTAGACAGCCCTTTTATTGTTTATAAGTTAAATGGTAACATGTTACTTATTATTTCACAAAAATCTTTTGTGTCCATGTTTTATTTCCTGTTGTTACATTCATAAAATAAATACCTGTTGATAAATTATTTAACCTTATTGTTTGATTCACTTTAGTTATTCCGTCAGGCACTGTTAATGTCATCGTTTCTAAAGTTCTTCCGTTCATATCTTTAATATTAATCCTAGAAGATGACGATTGAAGGTTATACATCTCTAGTGTAATAATATCCTTAGCAGGATTAGGGAATGCAATAAAACTAAACGTTTCGGATTGACCAGCTTTGCTTACTGTACACGCTCCTATATTTTTCCAAGCGTCCCATGGACCCGAATATTGCTCTGGATTTTTTCCTTTACTCCACCATTTGGCTTCATATTTCACTCCATTATATTCAACTTGATTACTAATAACATAGGCTGTATTTGACGACCAGGTATCTAGTCCATCACAACCTCCGCCACCTGTATCATTACAGTTTCCAGTAGAGTTATAAGTATTCTGATCGCAAGTTATTGCAAAGCTACTTACCTGCACACCAGAATCCTCCCTAGCCGACCATTGACTTCCTATCGTGGTACTAGCACTATAAAAACCTCCTGCATCGGCAGATCCTTGTAAAGCATTATTTTGATAATACTGCAAAGTACAATTGGTAGAATTGGTAAAAGTAACACTTACCGTATCCCCTGTTGTACAATCTCCTCCTCCGTTACATGCTCCTGTAGAGGTATAAACAGTTTGGTCACAAGCAATAGTAAAAGTTCCTACCTGATTTCCAGAATTATCTCGTGTTTCCCATTGGCTACCTATTGTAGTATTTACGGCATACGTAGCACCTGAATTTGCTGCTCCTTGCAACGCATTGTTCTGATAATACTCTAAAGAACAATCTGTATTATTGGCAAAAGTAACACCAACAACATCACCGGTAGTACAGTCACCTCCACCGTTACCTTCGACCAATATATCGCTCACAGAATAAAATGCCTCATGGCTATGTCTGTAATCTCTTTGCCATACACTTACTAAAGCCGCTCTTTTACCGGCATAAGAATCTGGTATAAAAGATCTAATGGTAGCAGATGATTCTGCAGGACCTTGACCCTTATGACCTATCTCAATCAGCTCATTCCATCGCAATGGTTTTGTAGGGTTCCAGTTTAACGGAGTAAGATATACTTTATAATATTCTGTCGTATGAGGTGCTGTATTTTTCCATCTTACATCAATATACCCATGATTGACTTTTGTTGTTGGCCAATCAGCGGTTAAAGCATCAAGGCAGCTAAAATCTACAGCACTACCATTACCACCACTAGCAATTTGACCATCTGGAACAAAAGTCTGATGATTTCCATAATTAGTATCGGGTTGTAAAACGCCCATCCAATTATACTTTGCTTCGCCGCAAGGGTCACAAACAGCAGTAGAATTTGTATAGCAATTATAAATTCTACTTGGAGGGTAAGTAACAGTACCATGTGAAAATACTGGTGGAGTAAAACTTAATAAAAGAAGCAGAACTCCCAATAATCTAATAATTTGTTTCATAATATAGTAGTTTTTGTGTTAAACATATTTAGTGTATTCATCATATAAAATATATGAGAACTCATAGTTGTATTAACTAATTTTATCTAACCAAATCACCGACACATAAATTGTAACTTCACAATTTATGGATTATAAACCTAGGGGTAGTTTATTTTGACATGCCAAAAAGAGGTAATTAATCCCTGAATTAGCGTTGAGTTTGTGTATTTAACAGATAATCATTCAGATGTTACATAAAAACCTCAATTTGGCTATTTACGTTAACATTTTAGCTTTAAAACACCCTATCCATTTATATAAGTAGCACCTATAAAAATAGTTAGGGTGTTCTAAAAAAATATTATCTATTTTTTACAACAACTCTCTGAGTGTATACTGCACTATTTATACTAACTCGATAAATATAGATTCCAGTTTTCAAAAATGCTAAATTTCTTTTGAAGGTTTCAACTCCTTGAAATTTTTGTATTGACTCAGAATTAATCAACTTTCCTGTCATATCATAAAGTTTCACATCAACTCTTGCATTTTCAACAGATCTTATTTGATATACTACTGTATTTTTTACATATGTTGAAAAAGCAATACCATTTTCTGACAACCCACCTTTTTGCGCACAATCAGAAACAACCTGCCATACATTATCTGTATCTGGTGCATTATTTTGAGTCCACCATTGTGCTCTATAAATTTTCTGATTGTAATACACTTGATCTCCTCCGTTATATGCTATAGCAGCAACCCATTCTGCATATCCACAGAAATTATTATTATTACTTCCGTCACAGTTAGAATCAAATCTCCATACAGAATTAGTACCAGGAGTCTCACCCTGAGTCCACCATTCGTTGATATACACTTTACCATTGTAACTTACCTTAGTTCCTTTAGTTGGGTATATTTTACTTGCATCCCATACTTCTATTCCATTGCAATCACCTCCTGTTACTTTTTCTTTTACTGTAAAGGTTACGGTAGTATCAGAAGACTCATTTTCATTATCAGTAGCCATCACTTTAAAAGTAACTGCACCAAATGCAGAAGGTGTCCAATTAGCAGTATACTGATTTCCATTTTTGGTAGCAGTAACTGCTGTGTTATTTACAGTAAAAGCTACTGTATTTACAGCATTATCATCTGTAACTGTTGCTTGTAATGCTATAGAAGATAAAGATGCTTGCTCTATTGTACTTCCATTTTGCGGTGTAACTCCACTAATCGTTGGCGGGGTATTTCCTACTATTACTTTTTCTTTTACAGTAAAAGTTACAGAACTATTTGATGATGCATTTTCATTATCTGTTGCTGTTACCTTAAATGTAACAGATCCAAAAGCAGCTGGTGTCCAATTTGCTGTATATTGATTTCCGTTTTTAGAAGCTGTAACAGCCGTATTGTTAACCATAAAAGTTACTGTACTTACTTCTTTATCATCTGTTGCAGTAGCCTTTAAAGTAATAGAAGATAGACTAGTTTGCTCTATTGTACTACCATTTTGTGGTTCGACAGCACTAATTACAGGAGGAGTATTAACTCCTACTACTTTTTCTTTTACAGTAAAAGAAATGGTTTTTTGAGACGTAGCACCTTTATTATCAGATGCTGTTGCTACTATTGAATAATCTCCAAACGCCGAAGGAGTAAAACTAGCAGTATAAGTACTACCGTTATTTGTAGCATTAATCGTTGTATTATTATGTTTAAAAGTAAATGATTGGATTGATCCATCTGCATCGGTAGCTGTAGCTTCTAAAGTTATAGCTGAAAGCGTTTCTTGCTCAATTACCTGATTATTTGAAGGGGAAGTCCATGTTACTACTGGAGCAGTATTAATAGGTGTTGTATTACCAGCTGCTTCATTAATCGCTTTTAAAATACTAGCAGGGTTGTTATAGTTGGTATCTTGAGTAAGCTCCCAAACGATAACTCCTTGGTGTCCATTATCTCTAGAATAATTTAGCTTTGCTCCCGCTTGTTTAGGCGTATCGTAGTACAATTTCTTACCATCTTCTCCTATGTATCCATTTAACTGTCTAGTGTCAAGAGGATCATAACTAGTTGCTGCATTAGGGTGTTCTTCTATAATCTTTCTGTAAGGTACAAATTCAAAACCGTTTCCATTGTTAGGTTTTCTCTTTGCAAAGTTATATCCATATACAGGTACTCCAAACGTTAATTTAGATTTAGGAACATTAAACCCTCCATCATGATTCCATTCTGGTGCTGCAATTCCCATCCAATACTCTAAAGCATCCTGTACAGAGTAAATTGGACTGTTAGCCGATTGCCCAGGATATGTATTTAAAGGTGTTTTATATAAAGATGAATGCGGCCCTGTTGGAGACTGGTTCCACGATCCCGTAAAATCATAAGACATAAGTCCAATCCAATCCCAATATTCTGCGATACCATCATCATAATTATTACCAAACCAAGAGGTTCCAAATACGGCTCCAGATAATAATTTATTAGGCATTTTTTCCCTAAGCTTTTTACTTAAAAGTTTTAATCCAACGGCTGCAGGGTGAGGTCCTACGTCTTGTCCTCCCCATTTATCACCACGAACACGACCTGCCTGTTCTGTAGTTCCTTCGATTGCAGGATCGGCCCACCAACATTCCATATCTAAATCGACACCATCCAAATTGTTTGCCTGAACATAATTTGTAATCAATGTTGCTATTTCATCTAACTTAGCATCATTATTATGATACTTTGTCATTAACCATAAAAATGCATAATCTATGGCTCCACCAAGAGCTACAGAAACTTTTACATTTTTGGCTTTTGCCTTTTGTAACACTCCTAGATCATTCATAATAGAATCCACATCTCTACGAGTTGTTTCATCAAAATCTATCGATGCAAAATTGGCACTGTTGTAATTATTATTATTTTGCTTAAACTGTAGAAAAGCAATATTTAAGTTGGTTACTATTTCTGGATTAAAATTATTCTTGATATCATAATCTTTTACCCAAGTTGGTAAATACCCTATAATCCTTTGGTTACCCGTATAGTTACCACCTAATCCTCCATCTCCACATGAAGAAACTTGTTCCCACCCATCAGACGGAGGAGGATTATTAGTATTGTACTTACATCTGTAATTTTTACTATTTACAGATACTTCATCCCCTTTATCATAAGGTACTTTACTTGCATCCCAATCTGCATAACAGTCTGGAAACGTATACTGTGCCTGCATTAACATGGTACAAAAAAGCAGCACTAAAAAAGCATATAAATTTTTCATGGTTTGTGTATGTTACTTATGTATTTAATTAATTTTTATTGGATCATATATGATACTTGTATTGTAAAAGCATCATACATGATTATTTTTAGAGTTATTGTTTGATAATTTTATCTACTAGCATATTTCCTTCTACAAAAATTTTGAAGATATATACCCCCTGTCTAAGGTCTGATATATCATATCTCATTAATGAAGAGTTTCCTTTTTGACTTCCATCAAAGGATTGAGAGCTTACCAATTTTCCTGTAAAGTCATATAAACTTACCTGAATTTTGGACGAGGAATTTCTATGTATTTTAATGTTTACATAATTGCGAGCTACGGTTGGAAACAACGTATATGCAACAGTAGACTTACTACTTAAATTGGTTGTACAATTCGAAATAAATTCCCAAACATTGTTTGCTCCTGGAGTATTATTTTGAGTCCACCATTTTGCTTTATATATTTTTTGCTCATGATATACCTGATCACCTCCATCATATGCGATTGCTGCCGCCCATGGTGTAAATCCACAAAAATCTGTTGATACATTTCCATCACAATTCGAAATAAATTTCCATACAGAAGTTTCTCCTGGAATCTCACCTTGTGTCCACCATTCATTTGCATACACTTTACCATTATAACTTACTTGGGTTCCTTTGGTAGTATATATTTGATCAGCACTCCAAGCTACAATACCTTCACAATTCCCTCCTGTATTATCTTTCTCTTTAATTGTAAAACTTATGGTAGCTTCAGAAGATAGGTTTTCATTATCTTTTGCTTTCACCTTAAAATTAACAGTTCCGAATGCTGACGGAGTCCAATTTGCAGTATAACTATTTCCATTTTGTGTGGTTGTAATATCAACGCCATTTACATTAAAAACAACACTATCTACAGTTTTATCATCAATAACTATAGCATTTAGAACTATAGAAGAGAGCGTACTTTGTTCAATAACACTTGAATCTTGCGGATCAATACTACTTATTGTAGGAGGTGTATTAACATCAACTACTTTTTGTTTAACTTCGAATGTTACCGAGTTTTCTGATGATAAATTTTGATCATCTGTAGCCTTTATTTTAAATGTAACCGATCCAAAAGCAGTAGGTGTCCAATTAGCAGTATATTGGTTTCCATTTTTAGCTGCATTAATTGTAGTATTATTTACTGTAAAAGTGACTGTATTTACAGTTTTATCATCGGTTATATTTACACTTAATGCTACAGCTGCTAATGAAGTTTGCTCTATGACACTTCCATTTTGTGGTGTAATTCCACTTATTGATGGAGGTGTATTAACATCAGCTACTTTTTCTTTAATTGTAAAAGCTATTGTTTTTTGAGTTACAGCACCTTTATTATCTGTTGCAGAAGCTACAATCGTATAATTTCCAAATATTTGTGGTGTAAAGCTCGCAGTATAAACGCTTCCGCTTACCGTTGCATTAATTACTGAATTGTTATGTTTAAATTCAAAAGACTGAATATTTCCATCAGTATCTGTAGCTTTTGCTTGTAGAGTTATTGACGAAAGTTGAGTTTGTTCTATTACTTGATTAGCTGAAGGGGACTCCCAAGTTACCACAGGCGAAACATTGGTATCACCTCCACAATCTGCAACGAATTCCCATACTTCTCCGTTTCCAGGAACATTGCTACTATCTGCATACCATTTATTTCGATATACTTTGTTATTATATTTTATATAATTGTCCTTATCCTTATAAATCACAGAAGCACTCCACTCTTGAACCAAGCCACAATTAAGTGCTCCTCCATCCCATATGACTACATTAATTGTTGATGACGCTGTTGCACCATTTACAAAGGTTGCTTGGGTAACTAACTCTACACTACCATATTTTGACGGTGTCCAATTAAAAGACTCTCCTGTAAAATTCTGCCCCTCAATCGTTGTCGTAATACTTGCTAATTCTGTATCTTTTTTATCTATTGTAAAAGTAACTTGAATAGCAGAAAGTGTTGTTTGTTTTATAATTTGGTTATTTCTTGGACTGGCAAAAACAACTGTTGGCTTTTGAGCACAAGGTTCGTCTGTTACATCTGTTGCATCTCCCCCATATGGTGTCATATCTTTACATCCGCAATCAGAAAGATCATGAACTCCATCCATATCAGTTCCTATTCCATAAATACCAGCAAACCTTTCATAATACCCTATACGATCTAAGACCTGAGGCTTCTCTGTTCCAGTTCCACACTCTACTCCACCATTTATAATATTAACCGTCATTCCTAGCCCTAGGAATCTATTTTTTGCGAGATCACGTTCTCTAGGCAACCAATTACGCACCATAACATCATGAGCCGATGGTTTAGGGTGTTGAGGTGTCATCCAGAACCAAATTGCAGTTTGAAAAGCAAGAGCTGCATCTTCTATCACTCTCTCTGGATTATCTAAGAGTATCTGTTTATCTCCAAATATAAATTCACTAGCTGGCCCATAATTATAGTTGTATGATAACTGAATTGGCCCTCTTCCTTTATAGGATTTACCAGGCGTTGGTGGGTAATTTGTATCTGGCGAGGCATATAAAGAAGTGGTTGGTTCTTCTCTAAAATGCAATCCCCATGAAAATCGACCACCTGGTGCAGTTGCCCAACCACCAGTAGTCTCGTGCGATATATTCGCAAAAAATGCTGTTATTTCTCTTTTTCTGGTTTCTAAATCACCTTCTTCTAAAAAGGATCCGTAATCTACTACTTCAGAAACGATTTCTTTATCTATATTTCTAGGTGCATCAAAATCTGCATCAGTTCGAATTATTTTTGACTCACCAGTGATTTCATCTTTACGAGTTACTCTGTACGCATTAGTACCACATCTTCTTTCGAATATTGCAGTAATAGTACTCATTCTATTTATCGCTTCTACAAAAGATGCAAATGTATAGAAATCATCTTTTGGATCAAGTACCCAAACATCTGCTCCTGTATCCTTTGCTCCGAATCTATATGGAAACAAAGTATTCCACATTTCTTCTGTAATTAAATCATTAATTCCTGCACGGGCAACTACATCGTTTTCGTCATATGAATTACCAAATTCATCGTTATCTATTAGATTGAAGTTATTTGTATTGGATTGGGCGGTATAGGATACCAAAAGAAATAAAGTCACAAGTATATAACAAGGACTTTTCATAAAGAACAATAAATTCTTTATAACAGTGAGTTTGTGTAACATCATTGTAATGATTTGCGTTATGTTTTAGTTTTAAACATTTTAAAAATACTTCATTAACGTTCTTTTTTGAAAAAAAATATACGAATGACATGATTTAACATACAAAAACCATAAGATTGGGTTTTAAATGGATAAATATTGCTCACATCATAATCTTTTGACTTCTCTTGTTAAGAATAATTTTTATTCGGATAACTTGATTATTTCCAAAGTAAACAATACTCTTTCACAAAAAAACCCTAAGCAAAAATTGCTTAGGGTATCTTTCGTAGTTCATTGGATTTAACACTAATTCCATGAAGTTACTATCTATCAAATTTGATTACTAATCAAAACAAAAATCCGTATACTCTCTGCGAAGGATTTTGAGCACTCGTAAAAGTCCCTGATGTATTAGAATAAGATGTTGTTGAGGTTGAAAAAGAACCTTTAGTTTCAAAATATATACCATCGGTACTAAGAAGAAAATCTAGTAAAGGTTGTAATTCATCTTCTAAGAAAGTACCATTAGCATTTCCGGGGCCAACATAAGTTAAAAACATTTTTTCTTCTTTTAATTCTAACTCAAAAAAGAATGAAGACCAGATATTCCCAGTATTTGGAGTATTTATCCAAAACCTTACTTGACCACTTGCATTAGGTTCAAAGTACATTTCAAGCGTATTAAAAGTTATTCCAAAACCAGCAATATTGGTATTTACTTGAGCAATAATCGCATCAAAACCAGCAGATGTTAATGGGTTTACTCCTTCAGAAACGCGATACACAAATCCTCCAAAACTACTTCCTAGGTCTTTATAATCATCAGTAATAAATGCAGGTGCATCATTAAATCCAAAACTAGCTTCATTATCTCCTATTTTTGAAACAAAAATATTTTGAGCTGCATCATAGGTAAATGTTTCATAAGTAACACCATCAAGTTCTATTGGTGGATTAACTATCAAACCTTGTGGAGTATATGCTATTCCAAAATTAATTTCAGACACAACACCACCTACTGCTTGATTTCTAGGTCCCGCATAAAAACGTAATCCATCATAATTCAAATTATAATTCGTCTGTCCAGATGGAGTTTTCACGATAAACTGCTGAAAAACAGAAGTAGTCGCAGTTGGCACTAAGTTTTGTCTCATTGCCAATGATTCATCTACTTGGGCCCAATTATCTTGGTTGGCCACTGGTTCAAAAACTAAAATAGCATTATGTCTTGGCTCTTTAAAGGTTATTTTACCATCTTCATTACTTATATATTGAAAATTAGAATTCCCTTCATATCCAGTACCAATAAGTCCTTGAATATTACTATCAGAAAGTTTATGAATTTGATTACGTGTAGAAAACGTAAGTTCTATAGTGCTTCCTAAACCTACTTCATATGCCCCCGTAGTTACACTTGTTTCTGCATCAACATCAGATCTCATCTCTACTGTCCCATCGGATTTAAACTTCATAAAAAACGTAAATCCACCATATTTTTCGTTATTAGGAAAATAAACAGTTCTATATCCCTCTGACGAAGCCAATAATAAATTTTTCAATTCAGAAATTCTTGAATCAATTCTCTTACTTGGAGTTTCATCAAAAATAGTTTCATCATCATCACTATTACATGATACCACAAGAAGTACCAGTAACAAGTAAAATGATATTTTTGTTAATATTTTAGTATTCATAATATTTTGTTATTAGTTAATGATATCTAATGTATTTTGATTTACTATCTCCTGAAGCTTATACAAATCAATCCCAAATTCGGTATTAAAATAACTTACGACCATTTGTTCTTTTTGTCTTATAATTCCTTGAGCTTCGGTACTTGTTATTCCATTAACAATAGCATCAAATTCTGTTTTAGAAGTAGTTAACATAGTTGCTATCATTTCTGCAAAGTCTTCACTTTCACTACTTGATGCATAATCAGTGATATATCCCAATTCTCTTGCCTCTGCTATAGATCTATTAAACCATTGTGCTGTATAATTTTCTGGGTTAATTTCTCCATATGCAGGATCAAAAGGCTTAGTTTGATTTAGAATATGAGCATACTCATGTTGAATTGTTTGAAAATATCTTCTGGTTAATGCCAAATCTGATAGATCTAACTGATCTACATTAAATAGCGTAATCTTAGTTCCTGCTTCTGCTAGACCAAGAGTTATCGTACCAGATGGATTAAAATTAAAACCTCCTACAAGAGTAAACTGTCTAGGTGAAATTGTTTTAATAAAATCCTTACCTCCAAGTTGCGTATATGGGTCTACCCAAACAGCAAGTACTACTTCTAGTAATGGCTTTACATTAGTCTCTGTAGGTGGGTATAAATATCTATTAAGATCAACTTCGTTTTCATTCCACTTATATTGTATTTCTATATTATATGGTTTGACAAAATTATCTCTAAGCCAAACATCTAACTCCGACAATTGAGGTGTGCTTGTATCTATTTGACTTGCCTCAACACCATCATCACTGTTACAAGAAATAACAATCAAAAAGCAGCTGAGCACGGTAATTAAATAAATTATTTTTTTCATTATAAAATCTTTTAATTAATTATTTTTTTATCTGGCATTTGGTTGTAGTCCGAAAGAAATAGCATCTGGAGGCAATTGTAATTGCTTTCTATTGTCTTCTTTTTCTAATACCATTTTATTTCCTACAAAGTCTTCATGAGTAACTTCTAGGTTAAATCGTCTAATATCAAACCAACGTAATCCTTCGTTATAGAATTCTCTTTTTCTAAATTCTGTAACACAATGTATCCAAGGCAATTGGTCTGCACTTATACCATAAAACGGAGTATATACCCCTGAATCTACTGCATAAAATGTAGTAATATCATCCAATACCAAAACATCTGTAGTAGCATCATAGTTTCTTGTCTTTACAGATAAAAAAGAATTGATATCTGCCAAAGCATTATCATTTTGATTAAGCATAGCATATGCTTCTGCTCTATTTAACAATACTTCATCTGTAGAAAACAAAACATAAGTTACAAAAGCGAATCCTATATTTGCTGTTGCATTTGTAACTCTAAAATACTCATCATGCTTTGGTAAGTTAAGTACCAAATCATTTCCGAAAACTCTATAGGCCCAATTTCTAGAAGGAATCGGGTTAGAATTTGATGTAAACAAATCATTTCTTACATCAGAGGTTAGCTGATATCTTGCAGATGCATAGAATCTTCCAAATAAAGAATTTCCTGAAACCAACAATAGATTTGCAGGTTCATCTGTAGATGTATATCTAGTAAGATTTTCAGAATAGGTTAAAGATTGATAAAAACCTCCCCAATCCCTAAGTACATTGGCAGGATCACTATCCAATACTTTTGTACTATAATCTATTACTTTTTGCCATTCTCCTTTATAAGTATAAAATCTAGAAGCAAAGGCATTTGCTGCTTTGGTATTGAAATGAAATTTTGGGACATCATATTCATTAGTTATCAAAGGTAATCCAGCTAAAAGATCTGCTTCTATTTTATCATACACCTCTTTTACTGTACCTCTTTTATACTCTTTAATCACTACATTTTCTGGTTCATCAACATACGGAATTCCCAAATCAGATCCAGCAGTAGCAGGGTTATATGTTTTACTCCACATGTTTACCAACATAAAGTGAGCGTATGCTCTAGTCAACAAAGCTTCACCTTTTAAGTGGTTTAAATCACTTCCTCCTCCTAATTCTTCAATGGCTTGTAGCGCATGATTTGATTGCGCAATCGCTTCATATGTTTCATTCCAGTAATTTACCGGAAAATCTACATCTGTATCATCTACATCTCTCCAGAAAAACATTTCGGTATTATATCTATTCTCAGATCCAGAAGCTCCCTTATCTCCTGCATTATCTGTTCTAGGTTCTATAAACGGAGAGTATCCAGCTTCGGGATAAGCTTTTGTTATTAATTCTCCTATTTTTTCAGCATTATCAATTTGTGTTCTATCATCTGGGACTTCATCCAAAAAGGTATCACAAGAAAATAACACAGAGCTTAATACTAATAAGCTTAGTATGTTCTTTTTTATAATATTCATAATCTTATTTTTTAAAATCCTACATTAAGTGAAAGAGTATATTGTTTAGAAACGGGATATGCAACACCACCTGTTCTAAAAAATTCAGGATCTTGTCCTTTTAACTTCTTATCAGAATAAATCAAAAATGGATTCGTTGACTGCAATGTTAGTTTTACATTAGAAAGTTTAAGTAAGGCTAACATTTCTTTGTCGAAAGAATAGGATAATGAAATGTTTTTCATTCTCACAAAACTTCCGTCTGCAATTCTTTCTGATGAATAATTATAGGCATTATACGCTCTTGCTATTTGATTCGTTCCGACTTCGTTAATAAGTCTTCTTGAAGGAATAACAGGTATATTAGTTCTGTTTTCGTCACCTGGAGATATCCATCTATCTGTAAATTCTTTAGGAAAAACTGATAAATCACTATATAAAGATGAATAAGATGGGTGTAATCTTATTTTATTACCTGCAGAGAATGTAGCAAAAAAGCTAAGTCCCCAGTTCTTATAAGTAAAGTTATTAGATATACCTCCTGAGTAATTAGGCTCTACAGAACCTTCATACTTTAAATACTCCAAAATATCTTCGGTTTCCTGAAAATTAATTCCAGTAATAGGATCTCTATCATCATTAAACACAAAAGTTGGTACTCCTCTATCGTCTAATTTATCAAACTGAAAAGAAAACAATGACCCTCTTGGAAAACCTATAGCATTTCCTCCGGTTTGAGATACTAAATCAAAAACATTTGGTCTTTGTTGTAACTCTGTAATTTCTTGATCAAAATAAGAAAAGTTAACCGTTGTACTCCACTTAAAGTTAGGAGTAACAATATTATTAGTGTTTAACTGAATTTCAATACCATTGGTAGTCATATTAGCATTATTTGCTAATTTAATATCCTGTCCACCGATTCCCGAAGTTCTTACTTCATCTATTAAGTCTTTACCTTTTCTGAAATATACATCTGCAACAAGAGAGATTCTATTATCAAAGAATCCTGCTTCTAATCCTAGGTTTAATTCTAGAGTTTTTTCCCAAGTAAGTTCTGTATTCTGAAGATCATCAATATTAATTGCGTTCTCTCTGGTATTTGGATTAAATCTATCGGTAAGTACGTTTCTAAATACCGCTAAATTATTACTTGCATTATCTGCTAATAATCCTACTAAACCATAACTAGGGCGAAATGCCAATTTTGATATCCAGCTTACATCTTGAACAAATGGTTCTTTATCAATATTCCATTTTGCTCCCACATTATAGGTAGGCAACCATCGTGTACTAGAAGATTGTCCTGCTCTATTTGACCCTTCATAGTTTCCTGTAACATTTAAAATATATTTTTTATCAAATGCATAGGTCGCAGTAGTAAAGAAAGTCATTCCTCTTTCTCTATTTTGTGTCAACCCGAAGTAGTTACCTCCATCTAATATCAATTTATTGATAATATCTGGATTTGTAAATGGTACACCTCCTTTAGAAAACTGATATCCAAAACCTCTATTAAAGCTTTGTTCTCTGTTTACAAATCTAAATTCTTGTCCGAGATACACGCGAAGGTCGTTTTTATCACCTATTTCTTTTGTGAAATCTAATGTATTTCTAAAGTTATAGGTAGTAATTCTGTTTTCTCTTCGCGAGTAAATCCCTCCTGATGGTAATACAACTTGCGGTCTAGAATTGGGGTTTTCTGGATCGGTAAATAAAAATATATTAGCATCTTCGACAATTGTAGTTTCATTAGATCTATATGCACCAGCAACATTTGAATCTTCCCTTACCTTATGCTCATTAGTTGAGTTTGCGTATCGCGCTGTACCAAGAAAATTATATTTTAAATCTTCAGTTAATTTGGTTTCAAATTCTCCTTGAAACTTCAGATCAAGAACTGTCAACTCGGTTGTATTAGTTTCTAGTTCATTTAAAATATTAAATGGTGCCCAATTATATCTCGTATATTCAAGATTACCTTGATTATCTCTAGGGCGAATAGCACGGCTTGTATTTAAAGCATAACTAAAAGGGTTGATATCAAAATCTCTGTTGAAACTTCCATTAACGACATCTGTTTGTCTGTCAAAAGAACCTGGTGCATTTTGATCTCTATATGATCCTTGTAAAAGGACCGTAGCTTTATGTTTTTTACCTATATAATAGGTGTTTCTTAAATTACCTGTAAGTCTTCTAACTCTGTCAGCAATAGTCCATCCCGGATCTGCATAGTATCCAATAGAGGCATACTGTGCAGAATGTTCTCCACCACCAGAAAAACTCAGAGAATGACTTTGTGTAGGAGTTGAACGAAAAAGTGTTTTAAACCAGTCCGTATTGGCTAATTCATACTGTTGTAAAAAACGAGCTTTCGCTTCAGGAGTGTTAGCTAACAAAAAAGAGTTAGTTTCCGGGTTGAACGTGTTTATTCTATTATACATTAGGTTATAAATCCCTCCAAATCTTCCTTGTAAACTACTAGGAAGACTAAGAAAACCTTTGTTTTCTAATTCCCTATATATAGAAACTGTTTCTTGAGAATTTAACAAGTTAAACTGACTATATTTTGGAATCGCACGAACTGCATACTCAGATGAGTAACTTACAGTTGTCTTTTGGTTTCTTTTTCCTGTCTTGGTAGTAATAACCACTACCCCATTAAGTGCTCTAGCACCGTATAAAGCGGTTGCAGATGCATCTTTTAATATCTCTATACTTTCTACATCTGCAGCATTTAGACCTGCTACTGCCGAACTTAATAACGTATTGGTATCACCCGATACTAGATCATTAAGCGAAAGGTTAATTATTTCTTCTTGAATAGCCCCATCAATAATCCAAATTGGTTTTGTGTCTCCCAATATAGAAGATGATCCTCGAATTGTAATTTTTGGAGTAGCTCCAAAAGTTCCCGTCACGTTTTGAATAGATACACCGGCTGCTCTTCCTTCTAAAGATCGTGATACATCTGGAACTCCTTCGAGTTTAATATCTGCCGCTTTTAAGGATTGCGACGCTCCTGTAAAAAATACTTTCTTAATGTTTTGATAACCTGTAATAACAACCTCTTCTAATCCTTCAACATCATCCTCTAATGTTACGTCGATTTCATTACTATCACCTACGGTTACCTTTTTACTTTGCATTCCTATATAACTAAAAACCAAAACTTGCCCTTTGGTTGCAGGAATAACATAATTACCATCAAAATCACTAGTTACCCCTTTATTCTCTCCTTCTATTAATACTGTAACTCCTAACAAGGGGGTTCCTTTTGTATCTGTAACTTTTCCCGAAACAGTTTGTTGAATTACATTAGGCTTATCTTCCTTTGTAATAATAACCTGTCTGTCAATAATTTTGAAAGCGAGATTATTGTTACCTAGAACTCTTTTCAGTATTGATGCTATTGATTCCTTTTTGGTGGTTAAGGATACTTTCTTCAATTCATCAACTACGTCATCATTGTAAAAGAAAATAAAACTGCTTTTTTTCTGAATTTCTTCAAAAAATCGTTCAATACTTACCTCATTTACATCTATATCTATTTTCTTTTGCCCATATGCATTTTTAGCATAAATACTACTTAAACCAAAACACAAGCATAAAACATAAGTTTTAATCATACTCCATATGAGTTTTTCAAGTCCTTTTTTTGTAATTAAAGGAACCCTCGTATTTTTTTTATTCATATTTTTGTTGTCTGTTTATAAATGTTGTTTACTACAATGTTTACTTTATTATAAGTCAGAAGATGTTGCCGCATCTTCTGGCTTTTTTTGTTTTCCGCTATCTACTACTCACTCATAAATTTTTATTAATTAATAATTATTTGATTGTCTATCTTTTGATAATTAAATTTTGATGTCTCTTTAAGAAGCTCCATAACCTCCTCTATTGTATCTTTTAAATCTAAAGAACCAGAGAACTTAAGTTCTTTCAACATTGCCTCGTTAAGTACTATTTTAACATTATAGTATCGAGATACTTTTCTTAAGATATTGGTTAAACTCTCGCTATGAAAAATAAAGAACCCATCTCTCCAAGACATATACTCATCTACATTTACAGTTTTTTTACTTATCTCTTTTGTACTCCTACTATAAGAAGCCATTGTACCAGGAGTAATTCTTGTGGTAGAAGAGCCAAATAACGAATTTGATGCATATTTAATTTCAACACTTCCACTTTTCAAAGTAGTTTGTGTAAAATCATCATCGCTATAGTTACTTACATTAAAAACAGTTCCTAATACTTCTACACGGTTATCTTTGGTAAGCACATAAAAAGGTCTTTCTTTATTATGGGTAACTTCAAAAATTGCTTCTCCCTCTAAATAAACTTCTCGTTTATCTTCTTTAAAAGAAGCTAAGTATGTTAGTTTACTACCAGAATTCATCCACACCTTTGATCCATCTGATAATGTAATAAATGATCTTTTCCCGTAGGGTACTATTATAGAATTGTAAATCTCTATTTTAGAAACTGTGTCTTTATACGCAATATTCTCATTATTAACTTTTATAGTTCCTCCATTATTAGAATAAACTATAGATGGTGCTTCTTCTTTTAAATTAATTACTTCTTGATTACTTAATACTACCTTAACATCTCCATCATGTATAGGAGCCGTTGTTTTATTAACTTCGACATACTGTTCGATATAATTCTTTGACTCTCTCATTTGATAAAAAAATGAAACTCCAAAGATGAAAAGAACCGACGCTGCAACAGAAAAATAAATACTTCTCTTCTTTCTTTTTCGTTTGCGTTCTATAGTATGCTTTTTGATAGAATGATGAATTCGATTTTTTAATTGAATTTTTTCATCCTCATTTATTTGATGAATTTTTTTAATATTCATTTAGGACATTCTTTGTTTTAGAATTTAATATTTGTTTCGGTTCTCATTATACTAAAGGAAGGAAAAGAGAAAACATAGACACTTTTTTTAATATTTTTTTTAGTTTTCTTGTTAATTAAATATTAAATACCTTATTTACAATAAGTTAAATCCGTAGTTTTTTTTTCATCATTTTCTTGCATATGCTTCATTTTACCCATATAAATGCTCTACTCCCAGTTATTTACACCTGTTTTTTCTACAAAAATAGAAGGTCTTAAAAAAACAATAATATTATATATGATTACTCCTATTATTTGTGTATTTTAAATAAGTTTTTATCTTTAAGCATTGTACTTATTACAAGTTCTTAGAACATGGATTAACTTTATGCAAAACAATACAGAGAAGGGAATTCTTTTATGGAAGCAAATAAGAAAGGATGATCTAGTTGCTTTAAGCGAATTATATAACATATATATAAATTCTCTTTATTCTTATGGTATGAAATACACTCGGGATTCTGACCGAGTAAAGGACTGTATCCATGATTTATTTTTGGATATATATAAGTATAGAAAAACACTTTCAGACGTAACCAATGTCGAATACTACTTATACAGATCTCTAAAAAGAAAAGTCAATAAACCTCATTTTGGAAAATTAAAGGTAGTTGCTTCAGAAGTATCAACAATGAACCTTTCTCAAGAAGAAGATTCTGCAGAGCAAGTAATGATCAAAAAAGAAATCAGTTCTGAATATTCATCAAGATTAGAAAATGCATTGTATGATCTTCCTGTAAAACAAAGAGAGGTAATTTTTTTTAGATACCATATGGAAAAAAGTTACGAAGAAATTGCTCAATTAACAGATAATACGGTCGAGACTGTAAGAACTATAGTCTACCGTGCTATTAAAAGACTTCGTTCTAACCTACAAAAAGATCTTTAACATTTTAAGGTTATCCTTTATTCATTTTTTTCTATTGCCCAAGGCCCAAGCATTTTGTAATCCTACCTAAGTTCTTTATATAGTATACACTATTGTAGATGGTACCAAGACCACTCATTTATTTTGCCTCTCCCTCTTTCTAAAGAAAGAGACAATCATCGTTTAAGAATTTACTTTTGCTTCCTTTCTCTATTATTAAATTACAAAACAAATCTAAAGGAGCCCGTCGAAGAGCTCTTATCAAAAAAAACGAAAAAAAATCACCGATCCCGGAAAATGAAACTCCTTTGTTGTACTCTTGTCTCGGAAACAAAAAAGCTTATTAAATACATAAAATATAATAAGTGAAGCGTAACATAATGTTACCTCACGACATTAAAATATAAAAACGTTGAATTTCTATGGTAAGATTACTTTAAAAACACATCAAAGTTTCAAAAAATAAAACTCTGATGTTATGATCTTACCTTAGAAAGAATTTTAAAATAAAAAACAGCAACTTTTGAGTTGTTTATCTATGATTTATACCTGTTTAACAAAAAGGAAATTTTCTCCTCAAGCTTATTAGGAACATGTTGTAGGTTTGCGCCCTCAAAATAAAATTGGAAAACAAACAAGTACGTATCATTTATGAAAAAACAAATGCAGATTAAGTTATTAGCTATGTTGCTAATACTTTGGAGTGGTTTTAGTACTGCCCAAGACATAGAACCTTTATTCTCGATGGATTTACCTTCTGTAGTGGCGACTTCACCAGAGTCAGCCAGTTTGGGGCGTTATGGGGGGCTTTCTCATGGCTCTGCCACTGGGCAAATGAGCCATACCATTCCTTTATACAATATTCCTTTAAAAAGTGGAGGCTGGAGCGTATCATTAGGGTATAATTACAGTGGTCTTAAATTAGAAGGCAAACCCTCATTAAGTGGATTGGGTTGGACTCTCATGGCAGGAGGGGTTGTAAATCGAGAGGTTCGAGGTATTGCCGATGATTCGCAGTATGGGTATTATGGTAGAGAGAGTAAACGAGCATTGGTAAAACAATATGCGACTTCACAAGATCATTCTAATCCACTTTCTTTACATACTATGCGTAAATTTATGAGTAAGAAATGGGATGCCGAGCCCGATAAGTATACTGTATCGGTAGCTGGGCTTAATTTTTCATTTAAACTTGATGAAGATAAAAAACCGGTATACTTATCCAAACATGCTCATAAGGTTTATGTTGATTTCAATTCTTCTACTTTTAAAATAGATCAGTTTACAATAGTTGCCAGTAATGGGGTAAACTATTTTTTTGAGGAAAAAGAACAAAGTGTTCCTTTGGATAGGGGGCAAGAAGAGGACTTAGATCCATTGGCATATACCGACACAAGTTGGGTGTTAACTAGAGTTGTATACCCTAATAGTGAAGAACTTACGTTTAGTTATGGTGTAGATGAGTTGCACAGTTATGATTTTATGGCTAGCGGTTTTGTTGCAGAAGATAGAAACGGATGTCAAGAAGAGTGTCTTACTCCTAATTATAAACTAGCTGGATCTTATGAAGATGTAACCACACATTCTGTTGTAAAAAGACGTGTACTTACGGCCATAGGATTTCCTATGGGAAGTATTCATTTTGGAGTACGCAGAAGTACAGCGAGCACTCCCGACAATCGAACTTTATATACTACAATGACTGTACAAGATGTTCATGATAAGGTCATTGAATCCTATGATTTTGAATACGAAGGAGATCGTGATCTTTTAACAAGTATCAAACAAAAAGGAAAACAGTTTTATGATTTTGAATATATAGGATTGAGTATGCCTTCATTTTTAAAGTCTAAAAATGATAAAGCATGCAGTCAGGATCGATGGGGGTATTATAATGGAAAAGATAATCAGTATGCCTTAACAATTCCTAACAGTTCTTATGAAGCTGATCATAAACCAAGCTCATATCATAGTAGTATAGGAGCCTTAAAAAAGATCATTTATCCTACTAGAGGATATACAACCATAGCTTATGAGTCTAATGATGTAAGAGAAGATAATAATGGGGATTATTATGCTGCAGCAGAGCTTATTCAGGGTAGAGCTGGAGTTAGTTTAATTAGCCAAGGACCTGGTTCTGAATCTAACAGGACAGAAAGAAAATACTTAAGAATTATTAAACCTACCGCAGCAACGATCTCTCATTATATATATGGTAACCCTTTTAATCAGCATATTACACTAAGAATGAAAAGAATAGATAATGATGATTGTCCTTATGGCGAATATGGGGTAGTTCCTCCTCCGTTTTATATGTATTATCAAAATTATCAAGAAATTGTAAAAGAAGGGTTGCAATTAAGTAATGGATTAGGTACTTCGTTACCCATTATGTGTGCCCAGTTTTATGAAGAATATGGTCCTGATGATGGTAGTTATGGTAATTCTAGTCAGGTTTTGGCTAACACTGGTGCAGGTAGGTTCGTACTATTACCAGGTCTTTATGAGTTAACAGCCTATACAAATTCGAATCATGAATTGGGTATACGGGCTCAAATTGATATAGAAATAGAAAAAGGATGGTTAGAACCCGATAGACAAGAGCTACCCAAATATGTAAGTAGAAAGGTTGGAGGTATACGTGTAGCTAGTCTTAGAGATTGTTCATTTGATGGTAAATATTGTGTTGAGCGAAGGTTTACCTATACTGATGAAGAAGGATTTTCTAGTGGTTTTCTTAATGTTAAACCTGTAGAGAAAAAGATTTATGATAGAAAAGTACATACAAAGATTTCGAATGTAAAAACAAACAATATTCTTCAGAATTTACTTCCTTCATTTTTGCTGTCAGGAAACGAAGCTAATCCAGAATATCGTATGTATCATAGCCGTTATCATGCATATTCTACAGAGTATTATGCAAATATTAATCCAGCAATGGGTACTCCTGTATATTATGCTTCTATAAAAGAAACCATAGTAGATGGCGATAGGGATCATGGGTATACGCAAAGAGATTTTGAGGTTCCTACAATTCATACTGGTGTTAATTACCCTCAAATACACAAAGGAGGAGATCTTGTAAAAGATAGACTTTCTTCAGAGAAAATATACAGTTATCAAAAGGATACCGATTCTCATGCTTTAAGTAGTGTCACTCAAAATGAATATGTCACTTTTAAAGGTCTGTTAGACGCAGGAACGGTTCAAGATATTAATATAAAACACCCCTGGGGAATCACTTTTGATCGTAAGGCGTTTGCCAATGTTGATTTTACTTCATATAGTTATTTGCTTCATCCCGAGAGTCAAATAGAAGAAGAAGCGATAAAATCGTTATTTGAAATTTCAAAATATAAAGAAATACATAGACTTCATAAATTAGGGCACACATTAAGAAAGGATAGTGTGAACGGTAAAGTAATTACAACAGAAAAAACTTTAGAATATAATACGTATAACTATGAGGTTGCAAAAACGATTAGTCAAAGTAGTACTGGTAAAGTAACAGAGTCAACCGTTTTATATCCCGCCGATATGACTACCCCAAGTGCAGCAGAGAAACGCTTACAGGATCGTAATTTGTTGACGACTCCTATAGAAAGTAAGCACTATTTGGTAGAGGGTAATGATAAAGAGCTTTTATCTACCCAACATATGGCATATAAAAACTGGCAGGATCAAATAGGGGGGCAAACTTATACCAATACCTTACCTGAGCTGATGCAAACCGCCCAAGGTACTATTACCGCAGATAATCCATTAGAAGATCGAATTGTTTATCATAAATATGATTATAAAGGCAATCCACTAGAAGTATCCAAAAAAGACGGTACCCATGTGGTATACATTTGGGGGTATAATGAGTATTATCCGATTGCCAAGATCGAGAATGTTACCTATAGTGATGTTGCCCCTTTTGTAACCAATTTAAAAGCCAAATCTAATGCAGATATTGATAGAACCAAGGACTACAGAGGTACCGAAGGAGCGTTGCGTCAGGCATTAGATAACCTTAGAACAGCTTTGCCTAATGCAATAGTAGCTACCTATACTTATGATCCATTGATAGGGATAACCAGTATGACCGATCCTAAAGGGTATACCACCTATTATGAGTATGACAACCACAACCGTTTGGATCATGTTACCGATGCCCAGAGTAAGGTGCTTAAAAAATATAGATACAATTATAAGGGGCAAATAACAGCTGGTTTAGATCCTGTTGTTATTGGTCCTATAGAAACGTCTGTAAATAGACAACGTATACTACAAGATACCTCTGTGGATTTTACGGTTACAGTAACTGGTGGATCAGGTAGGTATGCGCATCAATGGGAGATCGATGGGCAATCAGTGAGTAGTGATTTCTTTGAGTTAACCACTGCTTTTTCTACTCCTGGTAGTCATACCATAACTTATCATATCATTGATTTGCTTACAGAGATAACATATACCAAAAGTCTAAATGTATATGTATATGCTCCTCTACCAATACCAACACTTCATGGAAATTCTAAATTCTTGGTAGGAGCAAATGTCTATCTTCGAACCGGAAATTTATCTGAAATTAATAGAGAAGTAGTCTATAAATGGTTTGTTGATGGAGTAGCAGATAAAAACCAGATAGGTACCGATTTTGCTACAACATTTACCACTCCAGGTACGTATACTATTACTTTTAAAGTAGAAGATCAGCTTATTTTTGGTCATTATCAAGAAGTAAGTCAAATAATCACAGTATATCCGGCATTAATAGGAGTTGAATTAACTGCTGATCAAGATGCTATTGACAAGGATGATACAATTAGTTTTACAGCAACCAATCAAGGAGGAGGATTTGGTAATGTAAGGTATGAATGGTATGTTGATGATGTTAAACAAACGGTCACTGGTAGTACTTTTGATTATCAGTTTAAGTTTGAAAGGTCTAAAGACCAATATGTGGTAAAGGTGAAAATGTTTGATATTACAACAGATAGTTTTGTTGAAGATATTACTGATATAAGAGTTATACAACCAATTACTTTGCAATCTGTAACAGTAAATGATGATTATGTGATTACAGGAACATCGGTTACTTATAGAGTTCAGCATGAGAGTGGAGGATCGGGTGAATTTGAACGCAAATGGACAGTAAACGGATCGGTGATCGGTACGGGTGAATCACTTACACAGAGCTTTGGATTAGGGAGTCATGCTGTGATATATACTGTTAAAGATAAACGTACTTTAAGAGAATTAACGGTTACATGTCCAACAGTACATGTTTATGCTACGTTGGTAACACCAACGTTGGGTTATACCCCTTCAAAATCAAGTGGAGCGTTAAATAATGGTAATTTTAAAACTGGTAGTACACTAACCTTTACAGCTGGTAATTTAAGTAATGGAGCAGGAACAAAACAGAATGAATGGTATATCAATGGTGTAAAACAATCTGTAACAGGCACCACGTTTTCAAAAAAGTTTACTTCTGGCGGTACTTACACTATAAAGTTTAGAATAAAATATGCTAATATCTCTGATCATTATAAAGAAAAGAGTGTCACGATCAAAGTACATAATCCGCCTAATGTAAGTAACCCAATAAAAGAAGGGTTTATTAACTCGAGTAATGCATTTGAAGTTGCGCCAGGAGAATCGGCAACCTTTACAATTAATGCAGGTGGTGGTTCGGGGGCCTATCGTTATGATTGGTATCTTAATACGACTAGTGGTAACCCCTTATGGTCATCTTCAAACCGATACACGTTTACCCCTACCACCTCGGGGTATTATACGGTGTATTGTAAAGTGACCGATACGATATCGGGGTATACCAGTAGTTTTAAACAAATAAGAGTATACATACGCATAACAAGAGATACCGATACCGGAGGTGGCGGTGGCGATGGCCGTGATAGAGATGATAGATCCAGGGACCAACAGTAATTAACCAACAAAAAAGAAAACATGAAATATTTACAATATAGCGTATTGATTCTGGCGTTTTTAGTCACCCAAGTTGGTTTGAGTCAAACCCTCTTATCAGATCAAAATTATGTACATACGACCACCCCACAGCAACCGGTAACGATAGAACAACTGGATCAAGTAGGTGGTGCCAACGAACCCGCCGAGCAAAGGCATATCGAAGAGGTCACTTATTTTGACGGACTAGGTAGACCCATGCAAAGTGTAGGGATCAAACAATCCCCAAATAGCAAAGATATCATCACTCATATCGAGTATGAT
>CANNBP010000004.1 GCA_947502885.1 uncultured Aquimarina sp.
ATTTGAAGATCAGGATGCTCGATACATTTGGGTTCTCCCGTTTTTAAATCGATATAAAAAGTTCCTGATAATCCATTAACATGAAACGGAAAAAGATCAGGCTCAAAATCTGCTTGCTTTTTAGTGATCCTGTCAGCCCATCTAAAAAATGGTAAAATATCTTGTGGATCGTCATGAACAGTACCAGGATTCATCCCATATGCATTGATATAATCACTGTATGCTCTAACCTCTTTATGATAGGGGTTATAGATGAGTCCTGCATCATCAGCAACACCCATCACTTGTCGGGTCACCATACCCCCAACATTAAGGTTCCAGCCTAGTCCTACCCAGGTGGATATCTGATCGACTTTGATACCAGAGGCATCATAAGACAGACTGATAGGTACAGAAATTCCACCAGAATTTACCTGATATAATGGAATACTAATATCAGGTGTACCCGTGTAGAGGTTGATCGAAGTATTTCCGTATTTGGTAAAAGCAGCCGCTTCTGGTGAGTTGGGTACCTCTACATAGTTATGTAGCTCATAATCCCCTTCGGTTTGAACAGAGCTACCTGTAACAGCTTGTTGACAGTATAGCCTAGGCACAAGCAAAAGACCCAGGACGACACCCATAATGACATTGAGATGTGTTCTCATAAATACGTTGTTTGTTAGATGGTTACAATTTTTCCGGCGGCAAATCTAGACTTTATATTCGGTTCTCACAATTAACACATTAGGGAAAAATACCCTATTTGTTAAAGGGGGAACAATTCTAGATCAACGACACCAATTTTTAATTTATTTAATTCGCTTTACTTTATTTCCAAGGCAAGAGTACAACAAAGGAGTTTCATTTTCCGACATTGGTGATTTTTTTTAGTGGCAAATGTATACTCCCTGTAGTTGATTTCCATACAGATATCTGTATGAAGAAGCATTTTTTTTAAAAAAAGATGCAATTAAGATAAGACTGACGTAGTTTTCTTGTATCAAAATTATAAATTAGATATCAACGTCAATTCGATTTCTATGCTATCGAATCAAACTAAAATGCCCTTTGTGTGTAGAGCCGTCCTGTCGTTCTACCAAAAACCAATATTCTGATGAGGGCATGGGGCGCCCATTCATGGTACCATCCCAACCCAAATCATTAGGACCTAGTTGTGCTAATAGTTTACCCAATCGATCAAAGATATAGGTTTTGATATCGGGTTCTCTATCGGCATTATAAATCTGCCAGGTATCATGAAACCCATCACCATTGGGGGTGAAGTATTGAGGATAGAAGAACAAGAACACCTCTTGAGAAGCAGTACCACAACCGTTTTTATCTCTTGCATATACTGTATAATTACCAATATCAACATTGGTAAATCGATGATCATCTTGATAGGTAACCCCATCTAATGAATATTCATATTCGAAACCACCTTGTGTAACCACTTCTATAGTATTATGATTTTGGGTCCAATCGGTAATCTTGATATCTTTGATTACCGGTACATCAGACTTGACAACAGTTATCGTTTTTATGTCTTCATAAAACAAATCCCCGACTGTTTTGGTTACAGTAACGGTATAGCTACCTATTTGATTTACGGTAAGTGTAGTTTCTGTAGCACCTGTAGACCATAAATAGGTATCAAAACCGGGTGTGGCGGTAATGGTTACCGATCCATTTTCACAAACAGGCCACGTATCTTGCATGTCTAATATAGGCTTGCTGGCTACCATAACCCTAAACAAAGTAGTGCTATAACAATCAGGATGGTTACGATTTTGTACGCGCGCATATAGTGTTTGTGGGCTGCTGGTATTTTCAAAAGTACTCCCTACCAAAGGGTTCACATGGGTTTGGGCATCATTTGCCGTAAGGTGATATGATACCTCAAAAACCGAATCTGATTGCCCATTAAGGATAGCATTGTTTTGAAGCTCTAAATTAAAAACTTCTGAACCATCATTACTAGCATCATCCCAACTACTCATATCATCGGGTTGCTGTGCGGTTGGGGTTTGATAGGCTCCAATAGTAAAAGAAGTTATCGCATAACAATCGGTATTGGTTTGGTTTTGTATACGTGCATAGAGCGTAGTTGTACTAGACTGGACTGGGTAATTATTAGAAAGTTGCCCTGTATTGCCAGTGGCATTAGGCATCGAATCAAAATATAATACCTCAAAAATAGTGTTGGATTGCCCGTTTAAGATCTGGGCATCATAATTTGATAGCATAAATGTAGCCGTTCCTGTAGCATTGCAGATCACATCATTGGATATAGGATGTGCCACTGGAGCCTGATCGACATGCAATTCAATATGATTACCAATCCCTATACATTGATTGTTGGCATCATCAACCCGAACATAAATATTTTGTATAAATGGTGAACTCGTATTGCTATAGTTGGTAATATCGGTAATGGCATCTCTTTCTTCGAGGGCAGCATCGATATCGGTATAATAAGTAACGGTAATGGTTTGCCCTACCGGAAACAAAGCTATGATTTCGGCATGTGCAGTGCTTAAATCAAAAGTAGCGATACCATTGGTAGCATCACCGTCTGTTGCATCATCACATACCCGTAGTTCTTTGTTGTACGTTAGTGGTATTTGTGTCGTTGATACCACAAGGGCTACTCTAGTGATACTATAGCACCCTTCTGCATTTTCTATTCTAGCCCAAACGTTATCGGTATTCACTATTTGATTGGTATAGGTAGTAGGGTTTGGGATGACCAGCCCAGGAGTGCGTGCATCATTTTCTGTAGGGTGAAACGTTATGGTTACTGTACTTGGGTCTGCGATAATATCGGGAATGGCCTCGGTAAGGTTAAAAGCACTAAACCCATCGGTATCATCATCACATTGTTGTAGGGTTACTAGAGCTGGGGTTATGGGTAGTGCAATTATGGTGATCTCATTGGTTTCGGTAATGGTTTGAGTGCCTATCGTAATACTTAGAGAAACCGTATAATCTCCGGGAGTAGTATAGGTATGAGTAGGATTCTCTAGGGTAGAAGTTGTACTATCTCCAAAATCCCATAACAGGCTATCATAAGGATCAGAAATATTGGCACTAAACTGCGTGAGGTCTCCAAAACAGAGATCCTCTACATCAAAATTAACATGAAAAAAAGATTGAATAAAAGGAGGTAAACCTATACGAACTTTTCTTCCATTTAGGGAGATAAGATCTTTTTGATAATTGCAGGCTATGCCCAATTCATTAGGAGAATTAATTCCATCCAGAAAAGTATTATTTTGCCTTGTAGAATATATTTTACCATCAGGTGCTAATTGTAAAGCACCAATAAAACGGATAGAAGTCCCTCTTGTAATATCAATACCTGAAGATATAATATCATTTGCTGATCCAGCTTTAAGATTAAATTGAAATATTCCTTTCGCCACATTTTCCATTTCTCCACTTACATATAACAACTCACTGTTTGGAGAAAATTCTATACCATAAACCCAATTAGTTATAGAATCATCCATAAGCGTTACAGGGTTAGAAACAATCCCTGTAGCATTATCAAAGTCAAATAATTGTATATCTAGTTTTCTTCTCGCTACAGCCAGTTTTTTACCATCTGGCGAGATTTTAATAGCTCCAATAGTATGTGCCAAATCTGGCCTAAAACTCGCGCCAACATGAGTCCCTACAGCGCTAATTACTGGGGTGGTATTAACTCCGGTATTGGTTACTTTAAAAGACATAAACTCATCGCTATCCCATTTATGGCTTACCACCCAAACTTCATTTCTATTTTTACCTTGGATAGCCGTAATTTTTTCTGTAGTTGGGGTATGTAGTAGAACATTCTTTGTAGCAGTAATCCCGCCTAAGCCTCCATCTAAAGTCATATCCACTTCTGAATAACGAAGTCCATTAGGGAATCTTAAATAATCTACAGTAAAAATATAATAGATGTTAGGGTCATTAGGTTTGGGCACAATCAAAGCAGAATGAGTACTCGACGAGTGCCCCAAAAGCCCCGTACCATTAAGCATGGTAGCATGGTTTTTGTTATAAACCGTGATGCCATCAGAATAAAACAAAAGCTGACCATTAGCATCCGAAATAGTAGAGCATCCTTCTTCGGTATTCAATTGTCCATCGGTTAAGGCAACAGGGCTACCACTATTAAAGTCGAGTCCTGCATTTTCGCCAAAATACCAGATATTGGCTTCTTTTTGAGAAAAGAGTACGGTGCTAACTAACAAAAATAGTATGATACTATATATTTTTATACAATTTTGTTTCATAAATACTCAACTACTAGAGGTTCTGTTTTTGTGGCAGCAAACCTACAATATATATCTTGATCCTACAATCATACATACAGGGGAAAAGTACCCTTTTTGTTGAAAGACAATATGCTATAAATCAACTGCACAATGTTATAAATACGTTATGTTAATTGTTTATTTATAACGCAAGAGTACAACAAAGAAGTTTCATTTTACGGGATTGGTGTTTTTTTTTCATTTTTTTTTGTGGCAAATGTATCGCCCTAGGATTTGATTTCCATACAGATATCTGTATGAAGAAGCATTTTTTTTGAAAAAGATGCAATTAAGATAAGACAGACGTAGTTTTCTTGTATCAAAATTATAAATCACATACCAATGTCTCATCGATTATATCAATAGCGATAGCGGTTGGTAAACATACTTCGGCATGCTCAGTAGAACTATCGAGATGTTTTTGAAACCAAACAAAACCTATTCTCGATAGCTCTGCTAAGCCTTTCGACAGATTCAAGACAAGCACTGTCTAAGTATGTTAGCTTTAAAAGTATTCGTCTTAAAACTCTATACCCTTCAACAGGCTCAGGAGAGACATACGTTTTATAACTGTACTATTACTAAAAGAACAAATTATAAAAAAAATCGAATCCCGTTACCAAATAGTAACGGGACTCGATTTTAAAAACCCTTTGTAATCTAGTGCAATAAAACTACCTATTAATAACCAGGGTTTTGTTGCCCTGCTACTGTTGGGTTTGCATTAATCTCATCTATAGGGATAGGGAATTGAAATCTAAAGTTTCCGGCTGCAAGGGTTGGAGACTCTGGTGGAGTTCCTGTTCCATCAATAATATCCCCTGCAGATGAGTTGCGCATAATACTCTCTCCTCTACGTTTTATATCAAAGAATCGGTGTCCTTCGCAAGCTAGTTCAACCCTTCTTTCGAACTGAATGGCATCTTCTAAGGCTTGACCTGTTTCTGTTCCTGCCACAAAAGATGTATATCGCAATGCTCTTAGCTCATTCAACGTTGTTAAAGCATTAGATTCTTGAGTTAACTCAAATTGTGCTTCGGCTTTGTTTAACAATACTTCTGCAGCACGTAACACTTTTACATCTACTCTACCGTTTACCTGGCCTGATTCACCTAAAAATTTCTTTATAGCATTATAATCATTACCTTGATTACTTCCTACGAACTGCAAAACATCTCTTCTTGCATCGTCTGTAGAAATACTATTAAAAAAATCAAAGTCAAGTACATATTCTGAAGTGGTATTACTACCAGAAGATTGACTATATAATACACCCACATTATTACCTCTTGATTCTGAAGTGGTGTTAATCGAGAGCTCTACAATTACCCCTGCATTATTCACGTCTGTATATACATCTGGGAGTTCTGTTGCGGTTGCCAAAGCTGTTGTAACTTTATTTGCTGCATCGATAGCTTTTTGATATGCTCCGTTGTATAAATATACCCTTGATAAAAGGGCGTTAACTCCATTTTTATTTAATCTTCCTTCTCCGTTATCATCTCCTATTAATGTACTTGCTAATTCTAGATCTCCTATAATCTCTTCATAATTAGAAGCTACTGTTTCTCTACCCGGTTGTTGTGCAAAAGGGTCTCCGCCAGTATCGCCATCTTCTACTTTAAGATAGGTAATCCCAAAAGAACCATTGGCACCCGAACTTTGTGTTGGGATCTGTCCAAAAATTCTTGCCAGATCAAAATGAGCCCACGCTCTTATAGCTAAAGCTTGTCCATGTATATTACCCTGAGCATCATCACCATCTAGATTACCTATTTGACCAATAACCAAATTTGCTCCATTAATAGCTTCATAAGCTTCGCTATAATACAAAGGAATAGCTCCTAATGTGCTGGGTACATATCTGAAATCATGATAATCATCATTAGATTTTCTTCCTGTTTGTGCTTGTATCACATTATCAGAAATAATATCAGGAATGCCTTGAAGACCTGAACCTGGACTGGAATAATATAGCCATAGCTGTCGGTATGCGCCATCTACACCTATTTGAAATGTTTCTGGAGTATTAAAAAAGGTACTTGGATCACCTTCTGTAAAAGGTTGTAAATTGTCTAATTCATCATCACAAGCAAAAAAGCCTAGTGAAAGAAACAAAATAGCTATTATATAAATTTTATTGTTCATCTCTTTTTTTTTAAATTAAAATCCTACTTCGATTCCAAAAGTGTAAGACCGGGTTTGTGGATAACTAAATAAACTAAACTCTCCTGGGACAAAACCTTGATCTCCTTGTTGTCCATTTTCTGCAGAACCTAATCCAATTTCGGGGTCACCTTCATAACCTGTTATGGTTAACAAATTTTGTCCTGTAACAAAAAACCTTACGGAATCGAATTTAATCAGATCCAAAATTTTTCTTGGCATATTATAATCGAGAGTCAAGGTTCTCAATCGTATAAAATCACCTTTTTCTAAGAATCTTGTAGTTCCTGATTGATCTGCATCACCCTGAAACAATGGACTTGGTAAAACGCCTGTATCCCCTGGTTGTTTCCAGTAGTTAAAAGCACTAGTACGTAAATTTGAATCAATATTTCCTATAAACTCACCTTGTGCTCTTTGATTATTTAAGATGTAGTTCCCACTTCTATAAATAAAATCACTTCGTAATCCAAATCCTTTATATTTTATAGATGTAAAAAAACCTCCTTCTATATCGGCTATTGGAGATTTTCCTTCTTGAATCTTCTGAAAACTATCACTATAGGTTTCTGTAATATTCCCATCTAGATCAACATATTGCGGAGCTCCGTTTGCAGAGTTCACTCCAGCATATTCTACTAGATAATAAGAATTTATATCTTGGCCTTCTCTAAGAATTATATTACCAAAAGTTCCTGTAACTATATCTTGACCGTTAATTAATTTTTTAACTTCTGTATCTAAGAAGGTAACGTTTCCTCCTACTGAAATCAACAAGTCATCGGTTTTTAAAACATCTGCATTTAGGGATATCTCTAACCCACTATTTTCAACTTCTCCCACATTAGAGAAGATTGCATTATTCTCATCTCCAACGGTAAAAGAAATAGGCCTTTCGAGAAGAAGGTCTTTTGAGTTTTTCTTAAAATAATCTACGACCCCACTAATTCTATTATTTAAAAATGCAAATTCTACTCCAATATCCAGAATTGCCTGTGACTCCCATTGGATAGATGGGTTTGGCGTATTGATCGGCGATGCCGTGGTATTACCATTATAGGTATTATTAAACGTTAAAAGATCTACATACTGAAAATCAGGAATGTTTTGGTTACCAGAAGTACCATAGGAAGCTCTAAATTTTAGGTCCGTAAAAAATGAATCATCCATAAAACTTTCTTTAATTATGTTCCAAGCTAAACTCCCACTTGTAAAAATACCATACTTGTTTTCTGGTCCAAACTTTGAAGAACCATCTCTTCTTATAGAGGCAGATGCAATATATTTTCCTTCATAATCATAATCTACAAATAAGGCTTGAGAAAATAGAACCCTTCGATCTTCATCTGATCCAGCATCTGTAGCTTCTGCAGCAACATCTAAGTATGGGATATCTGCAGAAGGAAATCCTCTTGCTGAAGCAAATAAATCGGTTCTTATATTTTCATTATACTCTAGTAAGAAACTAGTAGATAAATTATGTACCTCATTATAGGTATCGCTATAAGTAAACAAGTTAGATACATTATATTCAAAATCCAATGCATAATTCTCTGTTTGAGTTCCCGGAAAGTTACTGTCTCCGATAAACCCTTGTAGCACCCCGCCTTGAAGCGATCTATTCGTTCTATTAAAACGATTACTTATAAGACCAACCGCAAATCGATTCGAGAATTTATCAGACAACGTTAAATTAGCAGCGAGATTACCAATGATTAAAAAATTACGGTTATTTTCTGGTTCTGTTTCTAAAGCCCTAGCAATCGGAAAAGAAGTGGTTGTTGGATTGTACACTGGGTTACCTTGAGGATCTACTACAATGTTACCCTCTGCATCTCTTGAAAAAAGAGGGTCATAAGGATTATAATCATACATCGCTCTAAATGGATTTTGAACATTATTTCTATCTCTTGGAAGATCTGTAGTACTTCTTGCAAATGATATATTAGATTCTAAACCTAACCAATCTTTGGCTTGATATGATGTATTTAAACGTGCGGTGATTCTTTCGAATCCATCAATACGATCAATTATACCCGTATTTTTATCATAACCAAGAGATAAAAAGTAAGTTAAGCGTTCATCGGCTCCTGATATTGATAAAGCATTAGATTGAATTATAGAAGTTCTTAAAAGTTCTTTTTCCCAATCTGTATTTAATGCTATCAACGCTTGTAACTCTGCTGGTGTAGAAGTTGCACCAGGAAGACTTGTTGCAGCCCCTACTCCTAAATCAGCAAATTGTTTCTCTATATCCAGTTTTTGAGCAGCATTCATTAAATCAAATGGATCGGGTATGCGTTCTCCAAAACCATAAGAAGAGGTAAACTTTATTTTAGCCTCTCCCTTTTTTCCTTTTTTGGTGGTTATTAAAACCACCCCATTTGCTCCTCTAGACCCATATTTTGATGCCGATGCAGCATCCTTTAATATGGATAATGATTCGATATCATTGGGGTTAAGATTCCCTAATGGATTAATATTATTGAATTCGGTATTATCTGTAATAGGAATAGGAACACCATCTATTACATAAAGTGGTGTTGTACTTGCGTTTATAGAACCTACACCTCTAATTTGCACAAAAGCGGTATTACCAGGTCTACCATTGGCTGCGGTAACCTGCACCCCAGATGCCTGTCCTTGAAGAATATTATCAATACTTGTTGAAGGAACAAAATCTTCTAAATCCTGAGCCCCAACAACAGAGATAGCCGATGTTACATTTGACCTTTTTGAGGTACCGTAAGCCGTTACTACTACTTCTTCTAACTCGCTTGAGGATGCTTCCATTTTAATATTAATAGTCGTATTATCCCCAACCACAACACTTGCTGTTTCTAGGCCTACATAACTAAAAGAGATGATATCTCCTTTATTAACAGATAATGTATATCTACCGTCAAAATCTGTTTGTGTTCCTGTTTTCGAGTTTTTTACAAGAACATTTACACCTGGTAGTGGTAATTCATTTGAATCGGTTACGATACCCGATACGTCAATTTCTTGAGACAATGCAAGATTACTCACAAAAAATAATAGCATCATAAACTTGTAATGATGTACTTTCATAGATTAAAAATTTTCAAAAATTATACATAAAAACTAAGTAGATAACCTTAAAAGGAAGATTGACGCATGTCGATGGCTAATTCAATATTGTTTTAAAAACTTGGCATAGTCTTTTATAGAATATAGTATGTTCAACCTTCCCTTTAATCATTATCCGCATTAACTGCATGTGCATAAAGAATTCGGTTTATTGAAGTTTCTGATCATTGTTGGTCACTTTAAATATCGTGAAATACAACAATGTTAAAATTTAATGAGTGTGAAATGTAATTGTCTTTTGAAACCTTAATAAACAGTTAATTATGTACACATAATGCAAGTCTAAAGAAACATAGTATTGATATGAAAAAAGTTAATCCCCATAAGCGTTTACCTCCTTCCCGAAGAAAACTTACTTCTATATTTTAGGGAATTTAAAAGCTAAGACTTTACATATTCTGATGGAGTTATCTGATTGTATTTCTTAAAAGATTTGTTAAAAGTAACTTTGTTATTAAAACCAACTTCGTAGGCTACTTCTATAATATTTATTTTTTTTTGATTATCATTTTTTAAAAGCTCTTTGGCCTCCTCTATTCTATACTTATTAATTAATTCAAAAAAATTAAGATTAAAGTGTTCATTTATTATTTGGGAAGTATTATGTCTTGTAGTTCCTAATAAGTCAGATAATTTTAAAAGGCTTATGTCATTTTTTCTATATATTTTTTCTTGATTAAGTAGGTATAACAATTTACCTTTCAGCTCTAAGGATAATGCCTTGGTTAAACCTGATTTTCTATATTTTCCTAAATTACTTATACCTGTGTTTTTTTGTTTTTGTGTATTCACCCAACCAAACATTGATGGATATACAAATGCGTTATAACTTGTATATAAAATTATAATGGCAATTGATACAATTAAGAAATGAACTGGTAAATCCTGAATAAAGCGTCTAATGGTAAAAACATCATATACCAAATAGCAAATTGTATAGATCGAATACAATGCTATAATATTTCTATACCAGCGAAAATATTTTTTGGAAACTACGACCTCTTTGTTTATCAACCTATAATACATCCTAATAATCAATAACATATAAACTATAAGTGAAATCGATTTTGCATCAGAAAGAAAAGTAATATAGGGCCTCTCGTCATTTAACATTATCCATAATTTCTCTTCAACCGATAAATTGTATACAGGAAATAATAAAAACATTACCAATACTGTTGGGATCAAATGTAAAAGGTCTATACTAGAAAACTTATAATCAAAAATTACCTTCTTAAGGTAAAAATATAAGAGCGGCCCATATAAAAAGGATGATACAGAAGAAAGGTATAACGAATTTGGAAAGTAAAACTCATAATTTGTAGGTAATAAACTTATATTAATAATGAAAATTGAATGCTGTAACAAAAATGCGCTTATTAAAAAGTTTGCAATCCTATCAGAACGTTTTCTAAAGTTTAGTACCACTGCTACAAAAACCCCAACAAATCCCACATACAGGTATAGTATCCACCAGATACTAAATTGTTTTTTGTACTTTTTTTCTAACTGAATGTATGCTAAAGAATTACGAATGGAATCAAAATAATTATCTTCTATAAAAGATACATCCAAACTTGCTTTAATATATTTTTCAATATAATTACAAGCTAAACGAGGTTCATCTTTTTGAGCATAAGAAAAAGCCATTTTTTTAAATAAATCTATAGAATCTAAGTGCTTTTTATTTACTGGGTTTTTAAAAGAGATAATATCATGATCAAGCACAATTAAATCTATACGATTATTATGTACGATACTACTCCCCCTAATTCCTACCGTATTTTTGAGCATTTGTAAACTACTATTAGCGTATACATTTGGTAAAGCACTCAAAACAAAGGCAATCATTAGAATAATGATTGTTTTTCTTCTATAAATAAGCCCCATAAGTATCTAAATAATCATTATTCTTTACGATAGTATATCCTATACCTAGCGTAAAAACACTTGTTTTACAAGTTTTTAATTGATTTAAAAAACTGTTAATCCTATAAAATTATGCTGATTCTAGGGTTTAATGAGTTACCGACTGTAATCATACATAATTAATATGCCTACATCATTTTCTATTTCTAAAACAGAAAAATGTATACAAACAGTCTATAAACATTCTAAAGATGAATGTAATTGATAACGTTTTTTGAATAATGAATAAAAAGCGGTTTTATCAAAGATAATAGGACTTGATTATGACCTGTATATCTATTTTTTGAATAGCAAATTAATTTAACATTTCTGTAACCTTCAAACTAGCTAAACTATTCAAATAAAAACCTTTTTTTTGGGGGGTATACTGATAAACAAAAAAAATGTGAATTTAGGTTTTCTATTTTCTCTTATTATTTAACTTCGAAATTATTAATTCAATAATTACATCACCCAAAATACAATTTTTTTTTAAATATTCATACATAAAAAAGAAATTATCGAGTTTTTTTTCAATAAAACAAGAAAACGAAAGACTTCTCAAACGCGATAAATACTGATACTTTATCACTTTTTTAAAGAAAACAGTGATATTTTATTAACTACTTATATATAACTCACAATAAACTAAACTAGGGTATTTGGATATTATTTAATATCCCTATTTAGTTTTAAAATATGCTCTTTTAACGTATTAAAGACATGCTATATTTTTTTGGCTTGCTCCCAAAAAACATCCATTTCGGCTAATGTCATATCACTTAAAGCTTTATTATTTTCTTTTGCTTTTGACTCTAAGTATTGAAAACGTTTTATAAATTTTTTATTGGTACGTTCTAAAGCATCTTCTGGATTAACTTTAAGAAAACGAGCATAATTAATCATCGAAAAAAATACATCACCAAATTCGGCCTCTATTTTATCTTGATCTTGTATTTTAACCTCATGTTGTAACTCTTCGAGTTCTTCTTTTAACTTCTCGAATACCTGCTCTGGTTTTTCCCAATCAAAACCAACTCCTGCAACCTTGTCCTGTATTCTACTAGCTTTTACCATAGACGGTAGTGATTTGGGTACTCCCTCTAAAACACTTTTCTTTCCTTCTTTAAGTTTTAAGTTTTCCCAATTACGTTTTACATCTTCTTCATTATCTACCACTACATCTCCATAGATATGAGGATGTCTATGTATTAATTTTTCACAAATCTCATTGGCAACATCTGCTATATCAAAATCCTTAGTTTCACTACCTATTTTGGCATAAAAAATAATATGTAATAATAAATCCCCTAGTTCCTTTTTAATTTCGAGTAGGTTATTATCTAAAATTGCATCACCCAGTTCATAAGTCTCTTCAATGGTTAAATGACGTAATGACTGAAGTGTTTGTTTTTTATCCCATGGACACTGTTCTCTTAACTCGTCCATAATCGTTAACAATCTATCTAAGGCTTTAAGCTGATCTTGTCTTGAGTTCATCATAGATTATTTATAAGGATATATTTTTCATATTGTTATTGGTCTCATTAAAGTCTTTGATCATATCCTCTATTATGCTTTTTGCGGGCTTGATATCATGAATTAATCCAGAGACCTGTCCTATTTCTAGCTCGCCTTCTACCAAATCTCCTTCGAACATTCCTCTTTTTGCTCTAGCTCGCCCTAATAGTTCTTTTAATTTTTCTACAGTAGCGCCATTTTTGTATACTTCTTGTACATCATCATAGAACTTATTTTTAAGTAAACGAACGGGAGCTAATTCTTTTAATGTTAAATGAGTATCCCCTTCTTTTGCATCGACTATCATTTTCTTAAAATCTATATGTGATGATGCTTCTTCACTAGCAACGAATCTACTTCCTACTTGAACTCCATCGGCTCCTAAGGCCATTACCGCATACATTGCATTACCCGTTGCAATACCCCCTGCAGCGATAATAGGGATCTGTATATTTTCTTTTACCATAGGAATTAAAGCAAGTGTAGTCGTTTCATCTCTACCATTATGTCCTCCCGCTTCAAAACCTTCTACTACTACTGCATCTACACCTGCAGTTTGAGCTTTCAATGCAAACTTAAGACTACTAACTACATGTACTACCGTAATACCTTTTTCTTTAAGATAAGAGGTATATTTTTTAGGATTTCCTGCAGAAGTAAAAACAATTTTCACCTCTTCTTGCAAAATTATCTCTATAATTTCATCCAAATTAGGATACAACATTGGGATATTTACCCCAAAAGGTTCTTGTGTAGCTTCCTTACATTTTTGAATATGCTCCCTTAGTACGTCTGGGTACATAGACCCTGACCCAATAAGCCCCAATCCACCTGCATTACTTACGGCGCTTGCCAATTTCCATCCACTCGCCCAAATCATTCCTCCTTGTATAATAGGATATTGGATATTAAATAATGTAGTTATTTTATTCATATATTAACACAACAAAGTTAAGTGAGACAAGACTCAAGATATAACACCAGAACCAATAAGTTCGTCATCAATGTACCAAGCTACAAATTGCCCTTCAGTAATAGCACTTTGATCATTTTCAAAAACAATATACATTCCAGAGTCTATTTGATAAAGTGTAGCTTTTTCTAGAGGTTGTCTATATCGAATTCTAGCCTTTACGTCTAATTCTTCATCAATATCTAATCGAAGATCTTCTCTTACCCAATGTACTTCTTCTTTTGCAATAAACAATGCACGTCTATATAGTCCTGGATGCTTTTTACCTTGACCTGTATAAATGGTATTAGTTACTACATCTGTTTCTATTACAAATAGTGGTTCTGGAGTTCCTCCAACTGCCAGACCTTTACGTTGTCCTTTGGTATAATAGTGTGCCCCTTGGTGTGTACCTACTACTTTTCCTTCAGCATCGCTATATGTATATTTAGTCGACAAAAACTTAAGCTCTTCTATTTTTGACTTAAATTGCGGTACGGTTTGTTTATATTTTTCTTCTAAAGGAGATATCTCAATAATATTTCCTTGTTTGGGTTGTAATTTTTGCTGAAGAAATTCTGGCAAGCGTACTTTTCCTATAAAACACAATCCTTGAGAATCTTTTTTATCTGCAGTAATTAAATCTTGTTCTTTGGCGATTTGTCTAACTTCGGGCTTTAATAACTCTCCTACCGGAAAAAGCGTTTTTGCTAATTGTTCTTGTGATAATTGACATAAAAAATAAGATTGGTCTTTATTTGGATCTTTTCCTTCTAACAAACGATATACATCCTTTCCATCCTCTATAATTGTATCTTTTCTACAATAATGACCCGTTGCAACATAATCTGCCCCCAAGGACAATGCTATTTTAAGAAAAACATCAAATTTAATCTCTCTATTACAAAGTACGTCTGGGTTAGGAGTTCTTCCTTTTTCGTATTCATTAAACATATAATCAACTATACGCTCTTTATACTCTTCACTTAGATCTACGGTTTGAAATGGAATTCCTAGTTTTTCTGCTACTAATAATGCATCATTACTATCGTCTAACCATGGGCACTCATCAGAAATCGTTACCGAATCATCATGCCAGTTTTTCATAAACAATCCAATTACTTCATACCCTTGCTCCTTAAGCAAATATGCAGCTACACTAGAATCAACTCCTCCTGACAAACCAACAATTACTCTCTTCATTAAAAAATTTTATATACTTTTTCTAAATACTTTTGCAAAAGTAATAAATAAAAAAAGCAACGCGAGTGCATTGCTTTATAGTTTTATCTATTGCTATATACGTTTAGCTTATAGCCGTAATTAATATCCTCTTTTTTGCATCGGAAACAGCTTTTGCTCGGCTAATTTTCCGTTTTTATAATACTTCCAAATACCATCTTTACGATCTTTTTTGTAATTCCCTTCAATTATCAAAGTCCCATCTGTATCATAGTATTTTGTTAATCCATGAAGTTTATCATTTTCGTAAATAAATTCTTTTAAAACGACTCCAGACTCAGAGTACATGGTTCGTTTTCCTGTACGTTTTCCTTCTACATAGGAGATTTTTTCTGTTAACTGACCATTTTCAAAATAAGTCAATTGTTCTCCATTAAGTTTACCAGAAGTGTATTGTTCTGTCATCATAATTTTATCTGATCCATTATGATAGTAAGTCCATTTTCCGACACGATCTTTGTTTATCATCGCTCCTTCACTTATTACTTTACCTTTTTTGGTAAAATACCTAACCTTTACAGAGTCATTAGTCTTTGAGAATGTTTTAACTGCTGTTGGAGAGCTTCCGCTTGTAGGTTTATAGAATTTAAACTCCCCTACTTCTTTTCCATGTTCAAACGTACCTTCGTATCGAATTTGATCACTATTCTCATATTTTTTCTGCCATCTACCGTGTCTTTTACCTTCGGCATCAAATGCATTAAACTCTTGACCATAACATGAAATGGCCAAAATCACAAAAACACAATATAAAAATATACTTCGCATAATTCTGATTTAATTTGGAGTGTTACGTCTATCAAATATAAAAATTCATTTGATTTTGACACTTTTATTCGATCAATGTGCTTTCAAAAATTGTACCAATAACACCTTTAATCAATTAAAAACACATTTTTAATTTAGCTTTTATTTCCCCATACTAGTAGGGTTCATTAACAATATACAAGGTTAACATTGACATATTCTAAAAACAAACGAATACAAAGTCAACTTATTTTAGAACAAGACATATATAAACACACAAAAGCCCCTAAGATAGAGGCTTTTGTGTATTAATGTACTAAATAAAATATAATCTCTTATTTCTTACCTGTTTTTTGTTGCTGTTCTGCCTGCTCCATCAATTCTTTCATTTTTTTCTGAAACTTACCTTGTTTCTTAGGTTTCTTCTTGTTTTCCTGAATTTTAGAATGAATCTTATCTTCATCTATGATAACATTCTTTATTACAAGCATAATCCCAATCGTTATTAAATTAGATATAAAATAATACAGAGATAAACCACTTGCATAATTATTAAAGAAAAATAACATCATTAAAGGAGACAAATACATTATAAACTTCATATTAGGCATTCCCGGCTGTTGTGTTTGCATAGTTTGCCCAGTTGTCATCATCATATAGATAAATATCGCAACAGACGCCAATATTGGAAATAAACTAATATGGTCTCCATAAAACGGAATTGTAAATGGTAACTCGGCTATAGTATCATAACTAGACAAATCATCTGCCCATAAAAAGTTTTTTTGACGTAATTGAAATGCACTTGGAAAGAAATTGAACAACGCATAAAACACTGGTATTTGCATTACAGCTGGTAAACAACCACTCATTGGGTTTACTCCTGCCTTACCATAAAGAGCCATTGTTTCTTGCTGTCTCTTCATTGCATTGTCTTTATGCTTTTCATTAATCTCTGTAATCTCTGGACGCAGTACTTTCATTTTTGCCTGAGACAAATACGATTTGTAGGTAACAGGAGACAAGATAATTCTTACAATAATTGTCATCACTATAATTGCAATCCCGTAAGGAAGAAAACCACTCAAGAATCCAAAAAACGGAATAAATAGATACCTGTTTATTACTCCAAATATTCCCCATCCCAAAGGAACAACCTCATCTAAGTTACGATCATAACTACTTAAAATTTTATAATCTGTAGGACCATAATACCAATCCATTGAATAATTTAATTCACCACCTTGTAATTCTAAAGGCATAGATGCAGAAAACTCTTTGGTTACTTTGATCTCTTTATCATCTAAATCACTTGAATTAGCAATATTCTTAGAAGTAAATGCTGCTTTTTTGAAAGGTGTATCTGTTAAAAGGATTGAAGTAAAAAAGTGCTGTTTAAATGATACCCAACTTACATTTTCTTCTTCATCATCGGCAAACTCTCCTTGACCTAAATAATCATCTTTATCCCCGTCGTACTCATACAAAACTTCGGTATATCTATTTTCATATGACGCACTCTTAGCATGTCTTATACCTTGTAGTTTCCAATCTAAATTTATATTTTGACTACTATTAATCACCTGTTGTAATCCTTGAGATTTAATAGCAAAGTCAATCATATAATCATTTGGTTTCAACTCGTATCTATACTCTAAATACTTTGAGTTAGAAACCTTAAGTCTCATAGACAAAATGGTATTCTCTCCATTTTTAGTTACCGTAGGTTCAAAAAACAGATCTTTTGTATTTAAAATTCTGTTATCTGTAGTACCAAAGTTAATATTAAAAGAAGCATTTTTTCCATCCTTAATTAGATATACTGGTACCGAATCATAAGTCTTAAAGTTTTTTAGTAAAGCTTCTGATATATACCCACCTCTATTATTTATTTTAAGACTCAATACTTCATTTTCTATCGTAGTAAAATGATCTTTTGCCGATGGCAGACTTGCAGAATACGAAAATGCTCCTAATTGAGTTTTTGCTTGTTCTAATGCAAGAGAATCTTGAGGGTTTACAACAATAGCTTTGTTTTCTGTTACAAAAGTGGTTGTCGTATCTTTAGTTTCTTCTTTATCAGATGCTACTTGTTCTTGTTTAGCTTTTTCTGCTTCAATCTCTTCTGGTGTAGGTTGATTTAAATAGAACATCCAAACGATGATTCCAAAAATAAGCGCAAATCCAATAATCGAATTAAGGTCAAATTTCTTTTCTTCCATGTATTTATGTATAAAAAACCTTTATCTGATTGTAAACAAAGGTTTTTGAAATTATTTTGTATTTTCTTTTGATGTCAATTATCCCGCCAATTACTATCCTTGTGACACTTTGGCACTTTTATCATTTTTTGAATATGCAACAGCTGCCTTAATAAAGGCAATAAACAATGGGTGCGGCGTTGCTACAGTACTTTTATATTCTGGATGATACTGTACCCCTACAAACCATGGATGATCAGGTATTTCTATAATCTCAACTAATCCAGTTTTAGGGTTAATCCCAGTAGTTTTAAGACCTGCATTTTCTAATTGCTCTTTAAATGCATTATTATACTCGTAGCGGTGACGGTGACGTTCTGATATTAAGGTTTTATTATATGCAGCAAATACCTTACTATCTTTTACTAGTTCGCAATCCCAAGCTCCTAAACGCATGGTCCCCCCCATATCTGTAATACTTTTTTGCTCTTCCATTAAGTTAATAACTGGGTTCTGAGTAGTTTTATCTACTTCTACAGAACAAGCATCTTTTAAGCCTAATACGTTACGAGAATATTCTATAACTGCCATTTGCATTCCTAAACATATTCCGAAAAACGGTAACTTATTTTCTCTTGCAAATTGTACTGCTTTTATCTTACCTTCTATACCTCTTTCTCCAAAACCAGGGGCAACCAAAACACCATCTAAGTGTGCTATTTGTTTTTGAATAGTATCATTAGTAATATACTCAGAATGAATACTTACTATATTTACTTTGACTTCGTTTTCTGCTCCTGCATGAATAAAAGCCTCTAAAATAGATTTATAAGAATCTTGTAGTTCTACATATTTACCTATAAGACCAACCGTTACTTCGCATTTTGGGTTTTTGTGTCTTTTTAAGAAATTATTCCAATTTTCTAAATTGGGTGCGTCTGCATCCTGAAGCACTAATTGTCTAAGTACAACTTTATCCAACCCTTCTTCTAACATTAAGTTAGGTACATCATAAATGGTTGATGCATCGATAGATTGTATTACAGCTTCTTTTTTAACATTACAGAACAGTGCTAATTTTCTTCTCAAATCATCAGATAATTCATGTTCTGTACGGCACACCAAAATATCAGCTTTAATACCACTCTCCATCAACGTTTTGACACTATGTTGGGTTGGTTTGGTTTTTAATTCTCCGGCTGCTGATAAATAAGGAATTAAAGTTAAATGTATTACTAATGCATTTGAATCTCCCAATTCCCATTTTAATTGACGTACAGCTTCTATATATGGTAGAGATTCGATATCACCTACTGTTCCTCCTATTTCGGTAATTACGATATCATATGCTCCACTTTTACCAAGGATTTGAATTCTTTCTTTGATTTCATTGGTTATATGAGGAACAACTTGAACCGTTTTACCTAAAAACTCTCCTCTACGTTCTTTTTCTATAACACTTTGATATATTCTACCAGTGGTTACATTGTTTGCCTGAGAAGTTGGGTTATTTAAAAAGCGTTCATAATGCCCTAAATCCAAATCTGTTTCGGCTCCATCATCAGTTACATAGCATTCACCATGCTCATACGGGTTTAACGTTCCTGGATCCACGTTAATATAAGGATCTAGTTTTTGAATTGTAACTCTGTATCCCCTTGCTTGTAACAGCTTAGCGAGAGAAGCTGCTATAATTCCTTTTCCCAAAGAGGAAGACACTCCTCCTGTTACAAAAACATATTTCGTATTAGCCATGTACACTAAAAATTAGTAAGATTGTATTTCAATTTTGCGCAAAAATACAAAGAAGTGACGAAATCAAGCACCGAAAACCAATCTATATTATACATCTTTTTCAGATTCTTTCACTTACCCTATATTAATTAAAGATTATGATTGCATTTAAAAAAGTAAAATCCCGTTGATTAACGGGATTTTAAAAGATATATAATTTGTAATTTTCTACTCTTCTTCTTCAGAAATTTTGCTTGCTTCTGGCTCAGAAAAATCAGTTAATCCTTTTGATTGCAATACATTATACCATTGAATCACTTTTTTCATATCACTAGCATATACTCTATCCTCGTCATAATCTGGTAATATTTCACTAAAATAAGATTCTAATGTATTCTTAGATTCTTTATGACTTATCGCCTGTCCACCTTCTTCTTTGTCATAAATTTTTTGAAATATTTCTCTCAGCGGTACTTCTTCTGTAAATGTATAAATAGCAATCTCACTAAGTATGCTTACATTATGACGTATACTTACTGATAGTCTTTTTCCATCTATCAAAGATTCTGCTAAAAATCCACTACGGGTTTGAGTTTTTAACTCATATAACCCTGGTTTACCTGAAATTGCTAATATTTTATCTAAACTCATAATTTTCTATTCAAAGCTGGCAAATATCTATAGTTCGTTTTAAAAAATCAAACATTAGCCAATATAAATATGTAAAAGTAATATGTTCCTACAAAATTACCTTCCTTTTTTCATTAATGGAAAACGCATTCTGTATTCTGATCTAACCTTTCCTTTAGAAATGTTTGTCAACTTTCCTTTAATCAATCGTTTTTTAAGGTTAGATAGTTTATCTGTAAACAGAACACCCTCAACATGATCATACTCATGCTGAATTACTCTAGCTGCCAAACCACTATACGTTTCTACATGCTCATTAAAATTCTCATCAAAATATGATATTTTAATGGTTTCATTACGAAACACATCTTCTCTAACATCAGGAATACTTAAACATCCTTCAGAAAAAGCCCATTCATCACCTGTTTCTTCTAGAATAGTCGGATTTATAAACACTTTTTTAAACCCTTTTAGTTGATTTACTTCTTCTTCAGATAGCTCTTCATCTTCTGAAAACGGAGAAGCATCTACAACAAAAATTCGTATTGAAAGTCCTATTTGAGGAGCAGCTAATCCAACTCCATAAGCATTATACATGGTTTCAAACATGTTTTCTATAAGCTCTGAAAGTTTAGGATAGTCTTTCTCTATTTCTTTTGCTTTTCTTTTTAATACCGGATCCCCGTATGCTACTATTGGAAATATCATATTCTATTTCTTAATTTCTTATTTTATCGATTATACAAATAATCTTGTAATATTATTGTTGCACTTATTTGATCTACCAATGCCTTATCTCTTCTTTTCTTTTTTGAGATGCCACTAGCTATCATTGTATTAAATGCAATTTTAGAAGTAAACCTCTCATCAATTCTTTTAACAGGAATATCTGGAAACAACTTATTTAATTTTTCTAAAAAAGGTTTAATCAATTTTTCGCTTTCCGAAGCTTCTCCATGCAATCGTTTAGGTTCTCCTATTACAAACAGTTCTACCTCTTCTTCTGAAATATAATCCTTTAACCAACTTAACAATTCTTTTGTATTTACAGTCGTTAATCCAGAGGCTATAATCTGCGACTCATCTGTAACTGCAATACCACATCGCTTTCCTCCATAATCTATTGCCAAAATACGAGCCATATTTTTTTTGTGCAAAAGTATGACATTATTACAAAAACACCCTATTCAACTCTTTGAACTTTAGTTTTATCTATTAATTACATGCTTTACACTACACAACTTTACTTGTATCTGTTCAATTTTACTTTTTAAAAAGCATATAATTAACAAAATAATAGTAAAGCCATAACTATCTAATTTTTACAAAAAAATCAAATAAGTTTAATAATTAACGGTTTTTTAAAATACTAGCATATCCTTATTTCTTTTTAAAAGGAAGCTATTATATTTACCAAAAATTTTCATTCGATGAACCAGTTAAAAGAAATCATAGAACAAGCCTGGGAAAACAGGGAGCTTTTAAAAGAATCAAAAACACAAGAAGCCATAAGAGAAGTTGTTAATTTATTAGATTCGGGAGAGCTTAGAGTAGCAGAACCTGTTGAAGGAGGTTGGCAAGTAAATGAATGGGTAAAAAAAGGAGTTGTATTATATTTCCCTATTCAAAAAATGGAAACCCTTGAAGCAGGGATTTTTGAATATCACGACAAAATTCCTTTAAAAAGAGGATACGAAGCAAAAGGAATACGTGTTGTACCAAATGCTGTTGCTAGACATGGGGCATATATTTCTCCTGGAACCATCTTAATGCCAAGTTATGTAAACATTGGGGCTTTTGTAGACGAAGGTACTATGGTAGACACTTGGGCAACTGTAGGTAGCTGTGCACAAATTGGAAAAAATGTTCACCTTAGTGGTGGAGTTGGTATTGGTGGTGTTTTAGAACCATTACAAGCTGCTCCAGTAATAATAGAAGACAATGCTTTTATTGGATCAAGATGTATCGTAGTTGAAGGAGTTCGTGTAGAAAGAGAAGCTGTACTTGGCGCTAATGTTGTATTAACGGCTTCTACAAAGATCATAGATGTTACTGGTGACACACCAGTAGAAAGAAAAGGACTTGTACCTGCTGGATCTGTAGTAATACCAGGTAGTTATACAAAGAAATTTGCAGCTGGAGAGTACAATGTACCTTGTGCATTAATTATCGGAAAACGTAAAGAGAGTACGGATAAGAAAACTTCTCTTAACGATGCACTTCGTGAATATGATGTAGCCGTATAAAAATAAAAAAAGCTTAGATGGCGATACATATTACCATCTAAGCTTTTCTTTTTCTTCTTCTTACTTTTTTACTATTTATTTTTCTCTGAAACTTTCTGCTATAGTACAACATTCGTTCATAAACCTCATCGTTTGGTTTCTGACTTAACTCAGCATATCTCTTAGCTATAATTGTAACCATGGTTTTAGAGATCCATAATCTCCTAAAATTCTCCATGCGTTTTTCGAATCCCATAGACTCAAAACGCATCCTATTTAAATCTATTAGATAAAAATCATAAGTACCTTCTTCTTTTTTAACAATCAGGGTATTTCCTGGAGAATGATCCAAAAAATTCACATTACTTTCATGCAACTTAAATGTAAAATCGGTAAACTGCTGAAGGATTTTCTCTCTTTCAAAAAACTTAGGTTGATGTATCAGAACACGAAAATCAAAATCGTAATCAATATGTTTGCTAATATAATAGCTCTCTTTTAACCCGAATACTGTATGCTTTTCTATATATGCAATCGGAAATGGAGTTTGTATTGCACTATTAATCAAACGTTCTGCATACTCAAAAGAACGCTTCGCTTTTGATTTTCTAAAATACTTATATACTAATGAATTGAATGCATTAGGAATCCTAAAAGACTTAATGTTTATCTTCTCTCCTTTTAAATCAAAAGACTTTATAACATTACGCTCTCCCCTTGTCACGTATTCACCTTCTGTATCAAATGCACTAATAAAGGACTCTAATTGTTTCTTTTCATCTTGATACTTTGGATGAATATGTATAATCTGCATAAATTGAAAGTTATTTTCCAAAGATATGTGAAATGAAATTTTAATAAAAGTTGAAAAAATAATATTTTGCACACAATACCGAATTTCACATAAACCATGAATGAAAAAAATACTAGTTATACAAAATAAGCGTATTGGAGATGTACTCATTGTATCCATTATTGCTAAAAACATAAAACAGCTGTACCCCAACTCTATAGTAGATTACTTGGTTTATGACTACACAACTGGCGTTATCGAAAACAATCCACATATAGATAACATCATTAGTGTTAATGACAAGGAATTAAAGAAAACACAACATCTTTTTAAATTAATTTTAAAGATTCGAAAACACAAATACGATATTATTTTTGATCCATACGGAAAATTACAAAGTCGTTTGATATGTTTATTTTCTAATGCAAAACAACGGATAGGTTTTCAAAAAAAGCATAAAAAGAAATTTCCAATTCCTTTTTACACCCATAAAGTTCCATTTTTAGATCAAAAAAGTAAAATTTGCGGAAAAGTCATAGAAGACAGAGTTAACTTGGTTACCTCAACCTTTTCTATTCCCGAACCAGATTTTGTTCCCAAAATATACCTAACCGATAAAGAAGAACAATACAACAAACTAAATTTTTTTTCTAAACCGGTTTTAATGTTGGGAATATTAGGAAGTACGCCCCAAAAATCAATGCCTTACGAAAATATAGCTACTATTATCAACTTTATTACTAAACATTTTGACGTATTAGTATTGTTTAATTATTCACCTCATCAAAAAGAAGAGGCCATGAAAATCTACAAGCAATGCTTGCGTCAAGAAAAAATAATTATTGATATCTATGAAGACAGTATCAGAGGTTTTGTCACATTAATGAATAAATGTACTCTGTTAATTGCAAACGAAGGAGGAACTGTTCATATCGCAAAGGCTTTAAACAAACCAACATTTACTGTATTTTCTCCGTATGTAATAAAAGATCATTGGGCTAGTTTTGAGGATGGACACACACACACTTCTATACACCTATTTGAAGAAAAGCCAGAATTATATACTATTGACAGAGAAGAACGCAGAAAAATTGAAAAGAACCCAACTGCTATGTACCAAAAACTAACTCCAGAACTCATCTTACCTAAGCTTAAAATTTTCTTAGAAACAAATCTTCCTAAGTAAAAACCTCTTAAAAACTTTATTGATTAAAATATAATATAGTGAGGCACTATTTAATCAATAAAGTTTTTTTTATACCAATTTACTTGCTGTATTATTCCTTCTTCAAAACTAGTTTTAGGTTCATAATCCAGAAGTTTCCTTGCCTTATCAATCACCGCAGTAGTTCTTAATTGATCCCCATCTCTTGGAGGCATTTCTTGTAATTTTGATTTCTTTCCAATAGTTTTTTCTACCAAATGTATCCCTTCTTCGGTTGTATACTCCTTATCAGATCCTAAATTAATAATTTCTCCAATTATTTTAGATTCACGTCCAATACAACTTATCAATCCACTAACAATATCTCCAACATAAGTAAAACTTCTAGAATGCTTTAAACTACCTTTATACAAGGGAAAAGTAGTGTTCTCAAATATCGATTTTATCAGTTTGGTATATAGCTTTTCTGGACGTTCTCTAGGGCCATACACAGAATACAGCCTTAAAGAGCAAGCATTCAACTTTCCTTTTCTTTCTAATCCTAACACCAATTGTTCTGCTGCCAATTTTGTTGTTCCATAATACGAAATTGGTTTAACCAATTGATCTTCGGCCAATGTCGCTTCTTTACCGTATATAGAAGAAGTTGCTATGTTTACAAAACAAGTTAAAGGTTTATTATATTCTAAAATAAAATTCAATAAATTTTGCGTGGCATAAATGTTATTCGTCACATATTCTTCTAAAGATGTAGTATCAGAAATCCCAGGTTGTGCAGCAAAATGGTATACATAATCAAAATCATGCGGTAACACTGATGAGAGATCATCTCTTAAATCACATTCGATCATTTGTACGCCAACAGCCTCAATTTGTTGAGCATTCAATCGCTTTAAACTAGCACTATAATATTCGTTATAGTTATCAACACCAATTACATCATGCCCATTAGTGGCTAGTTGCTCTGCTAAATGAGACCCTATAAAACCAGCACATCCAGTTACTAATATTTTCAATTGTATATATTTTAAGTAAGAATTATCACAAGACAGCCTTTTAAACTTAAGAAAAGTGAGCTTTCTTATTTTTAGAAAACTGAGTTTACTAATTCAATTTTATTTAATGTTTACTATATAATCTGTTGCCTCTCCTTGTTGCGTAATACCGTGCGAGGTTTCTATTACATTTGCATCTTTAGTGTTTTTCCTTATTGCCAAATTTCTATCCAAAGATTCTTTGGTTTTATAACCTCTAGGATGATCTAAGTGCAGGCAAATAGCTTTGTATCTAATTTGCTTGGGTTTTATCCCCAGATTCACCAAACGTTCTCCCAATTCTCTATCTGGCCCACCATACTGCATTCTTTCATCATATCCATTAATTTTTATTAAATCTTCTTTCCAGGCAGATGAGTTGCAATTATTAAAAGTAGCTCCTGTAGGTGTTACAACATCTAAAATAGCAGCGGCTTTATCACCGACAGATAGTTTTAGATTTTGTTTGCTCCCAAGCCTATCTTGTTTCTTTAACCATTGTGGGTCAAAACAGTCCTCATTTTCTATATCATTAGCAGTAATTGCAGTACTTGCTTTCATTGAAAGTTTACAATATCCTCCTGATAAAAAGTATCCTTTTTCTGCAAATTTTGCATGCGTTGACACAAAATCTTTTCTAGGAATACAATCTCCATCTGTAAAAAGAATATAGTCATGTGATGCTTCTAAAATAGCTTTATTTAAGATACGTTGTCTTCGATACCCCTTATCTTCATGCCAAATATGCTTAATATTCACAGGATAACTTTCTCTATATGAATCTATCAAATCTTTTGTAGTTCCCTTAGAACCATCATCAGCAACTATGACCTCATAGTTTTCATAAACTTGACACTTATATCCATCCAAAACTTTACGCAACCAATCTTCAGAATTATAAGTACTTATTATCACTGATATAGATAAACTATCCATAGTATTAAAATAGAATTTATGTTCGTTGCGCAAATTTAGTCATATATATTTATAATATTTTGCAAATGGAACATAAAAGAAAGAGTTATCCCAATTATTATCAACTTTTTATTTTTCTCTAAAAAAAAATAAGCGGTTTTTTTTGTAAACCCGCTCTTTTCAATTATTCTAAAAAAACTTAGAATTCAAATTCATGGACAACATACATTAACAAATCATTTGACTTTAGACTTATCTTTCTTTATGATTCCTTCTGTAGTCCATGTTAACCGTTTCTTTTTTGTGTTCTTTCTTATCGCTTTATTTTTAGATATCATTTCTTCTGTAACATAACCTCTTGCATGATCCAAATGTATCGTAATAGCACTATAACGAATTTGCAAAGGTTTAATACCATAGTTAACTAATCGCTCTCCTAGTTCACGATCTTCTCCTCCATACTGCATAGATTCATTAAACCCATTTACAGCCAAGATATCCTTCTTCCACCCAGAAGCATTATTACCATCCCAGGTAGCTTTTGTTGGTGTAAAACGATTTAATAACCTCTCTTTAAGTCCTTGAGAAGTGAGTTTATTATTTTTAAACGTTTTTTTCAACCCTTGCTCCATTAACCAATCAACGTCAAAACATATTTGACTTTGAATATGATCTTTGGTGATTAATTTTGAAATATTCATCGGTAATTTAAAATATCCAGCAGACAGGAAACTACCCTCTTTCCGATGTTTTAAATGCTTATATACCATATCTTTACGAGGAATACAATCACCATCTGTTAAAATAAGATATTCTGCTGTCGAAGCGACAATAGCCTTATTAAGAATCTTAGTTTTCTGAAAACCATGATCTTCTTGCCACACATGACGTATTAATAAATGTGAGTTTTCTTGAAAACTCTCTATCAAATCTTTAGTTGCTCTGGTAGAACCATCGTCTGCAATTATAACTTCAAAATCTTTAAAGGTTTGCTCCTCATAACCCCATAATACTTTTTGTAACCAATCAGGTTGATTATAAGTACTTATAATTACTGAAACTATCGGCATTTATATTTGTTTTTGATGAACCATAAACACATATTGTTTTTATGGTATTGAATTTTAATTGGTTTTACTTCTAATATATAACAAATGATCCTTACAATATCATTTTCAAAAACCTAAATAAAGGCAAATAGTATTATTACCAATATTCTTACTTTTTATTCCTAAATCAAACATACGTTTCTTCAGCTTTTGATATTGGTTTATAGATTGAGTATTTTCCTCAATCTCATTAGCCCTTATTACATCTTCTTTCCAAGCAGATGTATTAAAACAGTTTTGGTTGCTTTTATTTTGTATTAATATATGAACTAAAAAAGCTTTAAAGATACTGGATGAAAGTTTAGCATTCTTTATAGAAGATTTCAAACCATTGTTTTTTAGCCATTTAACACTAAAGCATTTTTCTGTGTATATATCCTGTTTTCTAATTCTTAAAGAAATTTCCCGAGACAATCTAAAGTCTTGTCCCGAAATAAAAGAACCTTCTTCTCTAAACTTAACATGTTGTTCTACAAAGTCCTTACGCGGAACACAATTACCACTAACAATTATCACATAAGGTGTTGAACATTGCCCAATTACTTTTTTAGATAGTAGTAATTCTTGATTCAAACTAGTAGCACATTGCACATAATGAATAGAAAAAAACATCTCTTTCTGTATTTCTTCTATTTGTAATACTGTGTCTTCTTTAGCTTCTCTCTCAACCAAAATTACTTCAAACATTCTGTACGTTTGGTTGTTATAACCATACAACGTTTTTTTTAGCCATTCTAAGGAATCATAATTATAAATTACTACCGAAACGTCAATTGCAGTCATGCCGGCAAAGATAAAATTATTTTCATAATTTTGTCGTCATGCCTACACTTTCAGTCATTATACCAACATATAACGAAGCATCATATATCAAAGATGCAATACACTCTATCACCTTTGCCGATGAAATCATTATTATAGATTCTCTAAGCACTGATAATACTGTAAATATTGCAGAACCTTATGCTACAAAAATCTTAAAGCGTTCTTTTGACAACTTTTCTAATCAAAAAAACTATGCTTTAAAATATGCTACTGGGGATTGGGTACTTTTTATTGATGCCGATGAACGCATCACTCACTCACTACAAGATGAGATAAAAAGAACCATTGCTTCTCCCAAGTATGCAGGCTACAAACTCAATTTCCCTCATTTTTACATGAACCGCTTCTTATACCACCATAGTAACGATGTCTTGAGATTAGTCAAGCGAGATGGGGCTCATTTTTCTGGTTCTGTTCACGAAAAACTACACTGTAATGGAAGTATTGGAAAACTTAAAAATCACGTACTTCACTACACTTATAAAGGATTACGCCATTACATAAGCAAAAAGGAGTCCTATGCTTGGTTTCAAGCCGATCAATTACTTCAAAAAAACAAAAAGGTAACCTGGTTTCATTTATTTTTTAAACCAACATATAGATTCTTTAGTTCTTTAATTATTAAAGGAGGATTTAGAGATGGTATACCAGGGCTTGCTATTGCAACTGTTAATGCTTACGGTGTTTTTTCTAGATACGCTAAGTTATTGCTACTTCAAAAAGGAATAAAATGATATAATCGTTATATCAGAAGAGTTTTCCATATTTCAGTTTTCTTTTAAAAACCGATAAAGAGTATTCTCCTTTAACATCAACTCTCTCTATTTCAAACGGTTTCACAAAAGGAAAACGATTTAACCGATTTCCAATTCTTAATCCAAAAAGAAATCCGTTCTTTTCTAACTGCTCAAAAAATTCTTTTTTCCTATCCTTTTCACGCGGATATTTACCATATGGATATGCCAATACAGGCGACAGATCAAGATTTTCTTCAGAAACAAATTCCATACACAAACGAGTATCTTCTTCTATATCTTCAAAAGTAAGTTCATTATATTTTTTATGATGAAAAGAATGAAAACCTAATTCAATTATAGATGAATCGAGAGACTTTAATTGATCTGCAGTCATTATATCCAATGAAGAAGTATTCCAATTGTCTTTTGCTCCTATATAAGATAAAGGTGCAAAGAATGTTGCTTTAATATTATACTTTTTTAATAAAGGATATGCTAATTCAAGTTGACTTGTATACACATCATCGAATGTTACAACTACATTCTTTTTTGAATTGAATTTACCTATATCTTTCAAGTCTTTCAAATGATGACTCACATAACCATGTTCTACCAAATATTTTAATTGATTTTCTAGATTTTCTGCACTAATGGTAAGCCCTTTACTTTTATGAGTGCTAACATGATGATACATTAAAATAGGCAATTTTGACATAAAGAATACTATTAAAAACCTGTCGTAAAATTATTACTTTTGTAGAAATTATAACCGAGATTGAAAAATACTTTACAAATTAGCGTTCTTATCACAACATTTAACGCCATTGAAACTATAGATAGGCTTATCCACAGTCTTGAATTTGCAAAAGAAATTATTATTATAGACTCTTTTAGTAAAGACGATACATTTACTGCTGCGGCAAAATATGATAATGTAACTATTTACAAAAACGAGTTTACTGATTTTTTATCTCAACGTGATTTTGCTATTTCTAAATCCACGAATGATTGGGTTGTTTTTGTAGATCAAGACGAAGAAATTCCCGAAACTCTTTCTAAAGAAATCGACGAGACACCCTACATATCAGACAACCATCTTTACCTTATCAAAAGAGATGCAGAGTTTATGGGAAAAACCATGAAAAGCAATTCTCAAACTAAAAATGATGAGATTATAATCTATAACAAAAATAAACACAAGAATTCGAACATAATTACTAATACTCCCAAAGAAAAAAGCTACACAATAAACTTAAAAAACAAACTAAATTCGTATACTACATTTGATAATTACACTAGAAGGCTACACAACAAAAGTACCTTAGAAGCAAAAGCATTGTATCATAAAAAAAAGAAACCATCGCTATATCATTTTTTAATCCTTCCATTTATTCAGTTTTGGAAACAGTTTCTTTTCAACTTACGGTTTTTAGATAAAAAGGAAGGCTTTGTTTTATCATATATTACAGCTTTTTCAGTTTTTAAACGATATATCAACCTTTGGCTTATGTATCGTAAAATCGAATAACATTTCTAAAACGAAAAAGCAGAATTTTTCTACCTTATTACCTCAAAAAATGGCTATTTTTGACAAAAATTAATACAACTGATGGTCAAACTCTCTGGAGTCATTATTACATATAATGAGGAAAATAAAATTGAAAGATGCTTACAGTCCCTTATAGATGTAGCCGATGAAATTGTTGTTGTTGATTCTTATTCTTCAGACAAAACAGAAGAGATTTGCAAAAAGTATAATGTAAAGTTTGTTTCTCAAAAGTTTCTAGGATATGTAGAACAAAAAAACTTTGCAATTACACAAGCCAGTAATGATTATATTGTCTCTTTGGATGGAGACGAGGCTCTATCTCCAGAACTTCAAAAATCTCTTGTAAAGCTTAAATCCAATTGGGTACACGATGGGTACACTGCAAACCGTTATAACAACTTTTGCGGTCAATGGATCAAACATTCTGACTGGTATCCGGATAGAAAAATGAGATTTTTCAAAAAAGGAAAAGGAGAATGGAAAGGCATCAACCCGCATGATTCTTTTAAATTAAACAATCCAAAATCCTCTGCAAAACTAAAAGGAGATATTCTACATTGGAACTATGCCACTTATCAAGAATTTAATCTCAAAACGGATAAATTTTCTTCTATCTCGGCAGAATCATATTTTGCCCTTGGAAAAAAGGCCCCTATTTGGAAAATACTTTTAAATCCTACTTGGGCATTTTTTAAATCCTACTTTCTTAGACTAGGTTTTCTAGATGGTCTAAATGGTTTTGTTATTTGTGTACAAACAGCCAACATCACTTTTTTAAAATACACTAAACTTAGAGAACTAATCAAGAAAAATAAAAAGAAGTAATCCAACTATCTTTTTCTCCAAAAAAGAATCTTTTTCTTTAAACGATCTTTTCTATAATATCTGCTTTGAAACTCTTCGGTATATCTCCACATCAACTCATAAATCTCATTTTCATTTTCTCTACTACATATTGCATACTCATTACTCATTATCTTAACCATAGATTTATGAATGGTCAATTTGGCAAAATTCTTAACCCTGGTATCAAAATCCATTTCTTCAAATTTCATTCTATTTAAATCAACCAAATAAAAATCATAGCCGCCCTTTGTTCGTTTAATCAATGTATTTCCTGGTGAGTGATCCAAAAAATTAATCTTATTTTGATGCAATTTAAAAGTAAACCTGGTAAATGCTCTTAAAATATCATCATAATCATCTATACTAAAATCATTTGTTAAATCCCTATACATCAAATCAGCATCTAACAACTCACTTACATAATAACTTCTTTTAAACAAAAATGGAGTTGTTTCTAATTTATAAGCTACTGCTTTGGGGGTTTGTATTCCTAATTCCATTAGCTTACTTGCAAATATAAAAGAACGTTCCGCCTTAGATTTTCTAATGAAACGATAAGCAATTTGATTCACTATATTAGGAATCTTAAATGATTTTATAGCATATTGGTTACCCCTAATAGTAACAACCTTGATTACATTGCGCTCGGCGTCTCCTAAAATTTGAGAATGAGAATCAAAACTATTTACAGCTTTTTCTATTTCCTTTTCTATTGAGAGTGAATCAGGATGTACAATAAATTTGCTTTGCATAGTATGAGTTAACCTTGTCAAAGATACTTAATATCCAATATCGCAAGTTATTTTTTTAAGTATTTATCAATTCCATCTTCACACCACACCAAATTCTTTTGTTGAGCTAATTTTTGAATTTCATCATTCTCTTCTAATCTACTTCTAGATTTTTCCTGATGCCAAATATGATAAACAATACCTTGATATCGTAAACGCCTACCTACACCACCATTATTAAGAATTCTAACTATCAATTCACTATCTTCTCTACCCCAACCCTCTATAGATTCATTATAGCCATTTACTTTTACAACATCTTCTTTCCAAAAAGATATATTACACCCTCTCACCTTATTAGACAATATTGGACTGGATTTAAAAAAATGCCCAAATAAAGGAATTCGCAATGCTCTTGTTCTTTTTTTGATGCCTTTTGAAAAAAGATTAAAGTGTATTTTTTGTTTTCTAAACAGAGTTTCTAAGTAGTCTTTTTGAATATTAACCCTCGATCCATAAAGAAATACACCTTTCTTAGCCCGACTCAAATGATCTTTCACAAAATCTCTATGCATTATACAATCTCCATCAACTTCGATTATATAATCTGCATATGTATGTGCTATAGCTTTATTTAGAACTTTTCCTTTTCTAAATCCTTTATCCTCATGCCATATATGTTCTAGTGGCACACCAATCTGATTTTTGTATTGCTCGATTACTGCCTTAGTTTTTTCTCCAGAACCATCATCAGCTATCAGAACTTGATCAGGCTTAACACTTTGATTCACTACACTTTTTAACACTAAAGAAAGAGCTTCTGGCCAATTATAAGTAGAAATAACCAATGCTGATTTAATTTTCATAACACCTTTATTTAAACAGATATTTTATAAACTGCCCAAGATTCTTTTTAAAAATAAAAAAAGGTGAATGATACATACTATCCTCTTGCCTCACACTTTTTGACAAATCACTCAAAGAATCTCCTTTTAAAAACTTTAATGTTTTCCAACTTTCAGGCTCTAAATAGAAAAAATCCTCCATTTCTTTATAATTTTTCTCATTTACTGCTTCCCATTTACTCAAAAAACTTTCTTTGTCTATATCATGATTATGTCCCCAATTATCAAGTTTTAATTCCAACTCTTTTTTAGTCCTAGAAATACACTCATGAAGAATCAAAGAATTATGATAAATTGTTCTACTCTCTGTTTTCCGTCCCATTTTATAATCAGGATAATTAGTAGCCGCCTTGACTTTTGTAGCATCATCAACTATAAGAACACCTCCTTCTACTCGTTTATAAATATTAATTAAAAAAGGAGATATTTCTACAGGATTTTTTTCTGGATTTTTAAGCAAATGCTTTTTAGATCTTAAAAACTTTACAAACTCAGGGAAATCTATAAAATACTCATCTGCATCTAGTTGAACTATCCAATTACCTTTTCCCATTTGCTTTGCTAGCATTTTACGTTCTCTGACTTCACACTCCATTGTGGTATATTCAGGCACATAAAAGTCATCTTCATAAATCACAATTTTTTTTTCAAGATCAAACTCTTTTATCCAATCAAAAAATGACTCTTCAATAGTAATAGGATTCCCTTTCCATGTCTTTCTATTTTGATCTATAGCCAAAAAAACGGTATCTGCTTCTTTATAAATTAGCGGAATAGCATTTTTCAACAACTCATAGTCATACGAAACCAAAAAACCAACTTGTATTTTCACTAGATGAAATTATAACGTTACCTCTGCAATATTATAAAATATCTTGTTAATTTTACCCCTTATGAAAGAATATGATTATTTGATCGTTGGCGCTGGTCTTTTTGGGTGTGTATTCGCTCATGAAGCAACAAAAAAAGGTAAAAAATGTTTAGTCATTGACAAACGACCTCATTTAGGCGGCAATGTTTATTGTGACAATGTTAATGGTATTAATGTTCACAAATATGGAGCACACATTTTTCACACAAATGATGAGTACATATGGAATTATGTAAATCAATTTGCCCAATTCAACAATTATATAAATTCTCCTGTATCTATTTCAAAAGGCAAGCTATATAACTTACCTTTTAACATGAATACTTTTTATCAACTTTGGGGAACAAAAACCCCTATCGAGGCTAAAAAAGTGATCGATCAACAGATAAAAGAGTATGGGGTCAAAAACCCTAAAAACCTTGAAGAACAAGCTTTATCATTAATTGGCAAAGATATTTATGAAACACTTATCAAGGAATATACAGAAAAACAATGGGGTATGAAAGCCACAGAATTACCTGCTTTCATAATCAAAAGGTTACCTATTCGATTAACTTTTGACAACAATTATTTTAACGATAAATATCAAGGCATCCCGATAGGAGGATACAATACAATTATTGATGGACTATTACAAAATGTTGAAGTAAAAACAAATGTTGATTTTTTTGAAAACAAGACCGAACTAGAGTCAAAAGCTAAAAAGGTAGTTTTCACTGGTAAAATAGATGAGTATTTTGATTATGAGTTTAACAAACTTGAATATCGATCATTACGCTTTGAAAATGAGATATTAGATTGCACAAATTTTCAAGGTAACGCCGTGGTAAACTACAATGATAAGGAAGTACCTTTTACTCGTATTATTGAACATAAACATTTTGAGTTTGGAAATCAACAACAAACTGTAATAACCAGAGAATATCCCGAGAAATGGACATCAGAAAAAGAAGCTTTTTACCCTATCAACAATCAAGCTAATCAAAAAATCTATCAACATTATAAAAATAAAGCAAATAAGCTATCAAATACTATTTTTGGAGGGCGTTTAGCTGAATATCGTTATTACGATATGCATCAAATTATTGCTTCAGCATTAAAAAAAGTAAATCAAGAACTTCAAAACAGTTAAAACACTTAACTATGGTTAAAATTTTTGTAGTAACACATAAAGAAAATCCCTTATTACAGAATGAATTGTACCAGCCAATTCAAGTAAACTCAATAAAAAACCCACCCATATACGATGGCATACTAACCGATAGTATCTCGGACAATATTGCTTTAAAAAATGAAAACTATTGTGAATTGACTGCAAGTTATTGGTTATCCAAAAATTATCCCAAAACAGAATATATTGGCTTATGTCATTATAGACGGTATTTCAATTTCTATAAAAACCCTTTAAGTTTTAAGCCGTCTACTCAGAAAAAAATCAGTTCAAATAATTTCAAAAAAACAAAGTTATTTAGAACACCCCCTAAAAAGCAAGAAAAATATATTATTGATATTCTCAAAAAATATGATGTAATATTGCCTTTACACTATAGCCTAGGAGTAGATAAAAGAAAAATCTCACTATCAGAGAATTATGCTATTAATCATAGAAAAGAAGATTTTGATATTACCAAACAAATTATTTTGGAAAAATATCCAGAATACAAAAACAGTATTCACACATATCTAGAACAGAGTCCTGTTTTTTTCATTGCAAATATGTTGATTACTTCAAAAAAGATTTGGGACGATTACCACAACTGGTTATTTGATATTCTTTTTGAGTTAGAAAAAAGAATTGAAATCCCTAAAGATGACTATCAAAAAAGAATATTTGGGTTTATTTCTGAGAGGTTAACGGCTCTATATTTTCAACATCATAATTTTAAAATAAAGGAAATACCATTATATAAAATCGTGTGATTAAAAAATACACGGTTAAAAAACATAAGTATTGTTTGATAACTAATCTTTACTAATTTACCTCTTTACAATTAAATCATCATTCGTTCCGATAACTATCTAAATTTAGAATCATAAAATATCATTGCTACGTTATCAAAATAAAATAACTTTGCACAAATTTGGAGCATATTAAAAAAATGAAAATACTCATTGCAAATCATTCAGGCCCCATACCTGTTCAAAAATATGGTGGTACAGAAAGAGTTATTTGGGGATTAGGTAAAGAACTTGCTAAGTTAGGGCATGAAGTTACATACCTTACACCAAAGGGGTCGTCTTGTGAGTTTGCTAAAATCATTATTTACAATCCTGATGTTGATTTAAATGAACAAATTCCAAACGATATAGATGTTGTACATTTTAATTTCATCCCAAATGTTAAAATTAAAAAGCCTTATCTAACCACAATGCATGGTAATCCATCTGACGACGGAGATATAGATTCAAATACGGTCTTTATATCTAAGAATCAAGCAAAACGAAATGGCTCTACGGTATTCGTATACAATGGATTGGATTGGAATGATTATCCAAGCGTAGATTTATCTCTAAATCGTTCAGGACTAAACTTCCTTGGTAAATCTTCTCTAAAAGTGAAAAACGTTTTTGGCGCTGCAAAAATAGCACTTAAAACAAAAAGTAAGCTTCATGTAATAGGAGGAGAAAGATGGTCTTTTCGTAATCTAAAAAGAGGATTTAAATACACTCTTAATCCAAATATCATTTTTCATGGAATGGTCGATAATACCGAAAAAATAAACATCATCAAGCGTACCAAAGCCCTTATATTTCCTGTACTATGGCATGAGCCTTTTGGGCTTGCAATCATAGAAAATATGTATGCAGGATGTGCCGTCTTTGGCACTAAGAATGGAGCGCTTGAAGAACTTATAACTCCTGAAGTTGGTTTTACAGGAAATAGTACAACAGAAATAGCCAATGCAGTTAAAAGTTTTGACTACAATCCTAAACGATGTCATGATTATGCTGTTAAAAATTTTAATTCTGAAGTAATGACAAAATCATATCTTCAACTTTATAAAAAAGTGATTTCTGGAGAATCGTTACATACAAAACCACCAAAATATATCAATTCAGAAAACACAATTCCAAAATTTAACTAATGCAAGATCAATATTCAGAAATAGAAAAAACACTTACAGTATTAAAAAAAGGAGGAATTATTCTGTACCCAACGGATACTGTATGGGGTATTGGATGTGATGCCACCAATGCTGATGCAATTGATAAAATCTATGCTTTAAAGCAAAGAGAAGAAAGTAAATCTATGATTTGCTTGGTAAGTGATTTTAAAATGCTTCAGCAATATGTCGAAGAAATACCCGAAGTCGCATATGATATATTAAAATACGCCAAAAAGCCCACCACTATAATTTATGATCGCCCTTTGCGAATTGCCGAAAATATTATCGCAAAAGACAACAGTTTAGGCATAAGAGTAGTAAGAGATCCTTTCTGCGGAAAACTGATTAGAAAACTCAAAAGACCTATCATTTCTACTTCTGCTAATATAAGTGGTATACCATCACCAAAAAACTTTAAAGAAATATCTAATGCTATTTTGGAGGGCGTAGACTATGTTGTAAATTTGCCTTTGCAAAATAAAGGTGCTAAACCTTCTTCAATTATTAAGATTGGAGGAGATAGTACTGTAAAAATTATAAGGAAGTAAATTGATTCATGTCGGAAGCTAAAAACTATAAAGAAGCCTTAAAACACTCAATTTTTGATACGATAACAAAGGCCTCGATAAATTTAAAACTTGACAGCTACGTTATTGGTGGATTTGTAAGAGATTTCCTTTTACAAAGAGGGGATGCAAAAGATATCGATGTGGTTACGGTTGGTAGCGGAATTGCATTAGCCAAGGAAGTATCGAAATTACTACCTAACAAACCTAAAGTGCAAGTTTTTAAAACTTATGGCACTGCAATGTTAAAATCAGATGACATTGAGATTGAATTTGTTGGTGCTCGAAAAGAATCATATACCGAAGATAGCCGTAATCCAACAGTAGAAAACGGCACTTTAGAAGATGATCAAAATCGGAGAGATTTTACAATTAATGCATTAGCTTTATCGCTTTCTCAAGAGACATTTGGTGCTATTTTGGATCCATTTAATGGGCTTACTGATTTAAGTTCTAAAATTATTAGAACGCCTTTGGATCCAGATATCACGTATTCTGATGATCCACTGCGAATGATGAGAGCAATACGTTTTGCCACACAACTTAACTTTAAAATAGAATCAAACTCTTTAAAAGCAATCACAAAAAACAAAGACCGTATACAAATCATTACTAGAGAACGTATTGTAGATGAGTTAAATAAAATTTTATTAAGTGACAAACCATCTATCGGCTTCGTATTACTTGAACAAACTGGTCTTTTATCATATATTTTACCCGAGCTTACAGCATTAAAGGGCATTGACGAAGTAGAGGGTCAAAAACATAAAGATAACTTTTATCACACCTTAGAAGTTGTAGACAATATTGCAGAAAACACTAATGACCTTTGGTTAAGATGGGCTGCTTTACTTCATGATATTGGTAAAGCACCAACCAAAAGGTTTAGTAAAAAAATAGGGTGGACATTTCATGGACATGAGTTTGTGGGTTCAAAAATGGTATTCAAACTCTTTAAGCGTTTAAAAATGCCTTTGAATGAAAAAATGAAATTCGTTCAAAAAATGGTATTAATGAGTTCAAGACCCATTGTAATTGCATCTGGTGTTACAGATTCTGCAGTACGAAGATTAGTTTTTGATGCAGGAGAATATATCGAAGAATTAATGACTCTATGTGAAGCAGATATTACTACCAAAAACCCAAAGCGCTTCAAAAAGTATCATAACAACTTTAAAATTGTTAGACAAAAAATGGTCGAAGTTGAAGAACGTGACCAAATTCGTAATTTTCAACCTCCAGTTACTGGAGAAAAAATTATGGAGACTTTCAATATTAAACCTTCTAGAGAAATTGGAATTATCAAAGAAGCTATCAAAGAAGCTATTTTAGAAGGAGAAATACCTAATGATTATGAAGCGGCTTATCAATTTATGATAAAAAAAGGAGAAGAATTAGGTTTAACTAGTTGCTAGTAAAAAAGCTTAAAACTTTATTCTTACTAATATAAAAGAAGTAAAAATGGATAATAAAAAAGTTATATACTGGTTACTAACTGGTTGTATTCTAATCTTTATTATGGTAATTGTTGGAGGAATCACTAGGCTCACACACTCTGGATTATCTATTTCTAATTATAAATTGATTTCAGGAACAATTCCCCCCATGAATGACATAGAATGGAACGAAGCCTTTGATCTATATAAACAATACCCTGAATATCAAAAAATAAACAATCAATTTACTCTTCAGGATTTTAAAGACATTTATTTTTGGGAATGGCTGCATCGAGTTATTGGGAGATTTATTGGAATCGTTTTTATCCTACCATTTTTATATTTTTTAGTTAGAAAACAACTTTCAAAACCGACTATAAAAAAATCTTTAATCCTAATGTTTTTAGGAGGTTTTCAAGGGTTTTTAGGTTGGTTTATGGTAAAAAGTGGTTTAATTGACAGGCCAGATGTAAGTCATTATCGCCTTGCCATGCACCTAACTGCGGCTTTTATAACATTTGCCTATACATTTTGGGTAGCTTTAGACCTTATGTATCCTACTAAAAAGGAGGTTATTAATATTAAATATAGAAACCTAATTCGATGGGGATTAGGAATACTCTTACTCCAAATCATATATGGTGCATTTGTCGCCGGGTTAGATGCTGGTTTACTACATAATCATTGGCCGTTGATGAATGACGGGCAATTAATCCATGAGTCAGTTTATATCGAACAATCCCCACTATTAAACAATTTTATCGAAGGTAAAAGTGGAGTTCAATTTATACATCGATACCTTGCATATGTTGTTGTTGGGCTAATCGCCTTAATTTGGTATCGTAGTAGAAAAATTGAAACGAATAGTATACAGAGGTACTCATTAAATTTACTTTTAACCCTTGTAGGGCTTCAATTTTTGTTAGGAATATTGACCTTACTTTTTAGAGTACCTTTAATTTTAGGTATTTCACATCAAATCGTCGCTTTTTTACTATTAGGTACAATGACTTTTTCATTACATCGTTTTAGTAAATAACAATGCAATTATAGTATCTTTGCTTTTTTTCAAATTTTATTACTAATGATTTACCGTTTCAGAATAATCCTGGATACCGAAGAAGATGTTTTTAGAGACATTGAGATAGAACAAGAAGCCACCTTAGAGCAATTTCATAATGTAATCACACAATCTTTTGGATTTGATGGAACAGAAATGGCCTCCTTTTACATCAGTGATGATGAGTGGAATCAAGGCGAAGAAATTTCATTATTCGACATGAGCGAAGGTGCTCAACCCGTAAGACTGATGAATGAAACTTTGTTAGAAGACGTCGCTACAGAAGCATCTCCTAAACTTATTTATGTCTATGACTTTTTAAATATGTGGACATTTTTGGTAGAACTTGCAGAAATTGCAGAATATGAAAATGGAAGAACATATCCAAATATAATGTATACGCATGGTCAAATACCAGATCAAGCTCCAGACAAAGAGTTTAAAGCGGATGAATTAGACAGCTTTGATGATGGAGAAAATGAAGGACATATGGATCTTGATGAATATGAAGATCTAGGATTCGATGAGAATTGGAACTAAAACTATTCTAACTAAATTAAGTATTTAGGAATAGACGACAAACTAAAGCCCAAAAGTAACTTCCTGCATTCTACAATAATTTTGTACGGTGCGTCGAAAATCAAATACATATGATTAATCTATATAGCACACAAATTGAATCGTTATCAGTTCATAAAATTGGTAATAAAAGTAGAAATGAAAACATATTCTTATCTGATTCACCCTATGCGCTTAATGATGAATTAACTGCAATATTAAAAGAATACTTTTTCAAGCCTTTTAGAGAAAAAGAAGAAAACTATTTTCAGTTTGTAAATGAAGTAGATGTTGAGTTTAATCCACTTTTTAAGATTACTACAGAGATTTTTGATAACCCATCGTCTGTTCATGAAAAATCGAAAAGAATTGCATCCTTATTATATGAGCAATCACAACACCCTCATATCAAAAGTGGAGAAATGTACGTTGTGTATTTAGACAATGTAACCATAGATAATGAAAAAGTTGATGCTATAGGTATTTTTAAATCTGAATTAAAACATGACTTCCTTCAGTTTGAAGAAAAAAACACAGATATAGAATTGTTAATTCAACAAGGTGTAAATTTAAACAAGCTAGATAAAGGATGTTTGATTTTCAATCATAAAAAAGAAGAAGGATACAAAATACTTTCTGTCGATTCTAACCGCTATGACACCAAATATTGGCTAGAGCATTTTTTAGACGTACAGGCTTTTGCTGATGAAAATTTCTATACCAAAAAGTACATGAAATTTTGTCAAGATTTTGCAAAAGAAGTAGTGTTACCGGCAGAGGATAAAAAAGAAGAGGTAATGTTTATGAACCGTGCAGTTAATCATTTTGCAAAAAATGATGAGTTCGAAGAATCTGCTTTTTTAGAAGATGTTATCGATAACCCAGATTTGATACCAGAATTTAAACACTATAAAGTAGAAAAAGCACCCAAATATCAAATAGAAGATTTAACCTCTTTTCCTATAGCAAATAATGCTGTAACGGCTGCTAGAAAGAAAATGAAAAATGTTATTGACTTGGATACTAATGTGCAAATTAAAATGGATTTTATAAATCCTGAATCTGCAGAAAAGTTTGTAGAAAAAGGCTGGGATGAAGAAAAACAAATGTATTATTACTTAGTATACTTTAACAAAGAGGAAAAAAGTTAAAAATACTTCTTTGGCAAAAAATCGTAAGGCCAAAAATGGTTTAACACGACAAAAGTTATCTTAAAATATGGATTACATTCTTGTTGGAATAGTCGCTTTATTAGGGTCGGGATTAACTTTTTTTTCAGGTTTTGGATTAGGCACGCTACTATTGCCTGTTTTTGCCTTGTTTTTCCCTATTGATATTGCGATTGCTCTAACTGCGATTGTTCACCTGTTAAACAATTTGTTCAAACTCACCCTAGTAGGAAACAAAGCAAACATTAGCACTGTACTGCGTTTTGGTATCCCGGCAATCGTGTTTGCTTTTTTTGGGGCTTTTTTGTTAGGTAAAATAACTCATCTTGATCCGATCTATAGTTATGAAATTTCTAGCAATACTTATACTATAACTGTAGTAAAAGTTTGTATAGCTACCCTTTTAATCTTTTTTTCTCTGTTTGATCTGATTCCTAAATTAAAAAGATTGGAATTTGATATTAAATATTTACCTCTAGGAGGAGCTTTAAGTGGCTTTTTTGGTGGCTTATCTGGCCATCAAGGAGCTTTGCGAACCGCATTTTTAATAAGGGCTAAGTTAAAAAAAGAGGCATTTATTGCCACAGGTGTTGTTATTGCGTGTTTTATTGATATTTCGAGAATTTCTATCTATGCAAAAGACCTATTTAAACTAGGTGATCAACTAAATTACTATATGCTTATTACAGCCACTGTAATGGCTTTTTTTGGCGCGTACATTGGTAATAAATTTCTTAAAAAAATTACTATTGACACCATTCAACTAGTCGTTGGTATATTATTAATCCTATTCGCCGTTTTACTTGGAATAGGTATCATATAAAACCTATAGATACAAAATAGTTAGAATTAACTCTCTTAATCACCCTCAAGCAATCTTTTCATATTTATATTCTCATAATTACGACGCACAAACTCCATTGCTGTTTTAAGAATCTCTCCCATAGACTGGCTACGACGAAACTTTAAATCTAACGTAAAATTATACAAATGTTCACGTAATTCATTTAAATTATCTTGGGTAGAAATACGATCATCGCACATACAAGCAACCAAAGTCTCATATCTAGACCTAGTAGTCATTATTCTTTTTGCCAATATCGAGCGTTCTTCCTTTTTATACTGCTCAATAGAGCTAGCCTGTAACCTATTGGTTACCACATTAACCATTTCAAAATTTTCTTTAAAAAATTGAGGTTGATACACTTTTAATTTGCCTTCAAAACTTTGTTGATCAAAATCAATGGGTCTAATTTTATACTCTACATGATCAAAATCATGAATAGGAATAATAACATAGTTATAAGAACGCATATCGCCTAACAATCGCATCTGACAACGTTCATTAAATTTAACAAATTCCTTAGCAATTTGTGCTTTTGCCTGATCACTTAAATGTGGTAAAAAATCTTTAATAAATACATCCCCAGGAATACCAGCAATATGTTCTTCTATTAAAGTATTTTTATATACCAAAAAGTTAATTCGATTAGGAGAAAATAAATGCTCTAATTCTAAACCGTAAATTCTTGAGGCATCAGCCTTCTTGACATAAAAATATGTATAGTTATCATTAAGAATATTTCGAATTTTTATCCTAAACGGTTTAGAGTTACCAAAAGTACAATAATCAATAGCATCTATGTTTAAGAATTCTATCGCATCCTCGTTTCCATCAGAATGCAAAATCGTATAAACTTTCTTCAGACTTGATTCTATTTCTGGTCTTTCATGTTCTTCATAAAACACGCGAACCCATAATGTATCTTCTTCATTACTATCATACACCACCACTGACCCAGAAAATCTAAGGAGATCATCATAAAACACAGGTATTTTAATTTTACGGTTACATTCTTTCAAATACGTATCCAATTTATCACTAATGGGATATGTAGGTTTTTTTTTCGACATTAACTTTTCATCCATAGTAACTTTCGGTAAAAAAGGCAATTTACAAATTGTAGCATACAACATCTAAATCTCATAAAGAAAAAATAAACGTAAAAAACCATGATAATCATAACCTCATTTCTATATTTGCCTGTAACATAGATGGTAATATTACATTAACCTTATACTTCTTTAAAAGAATATGTAACAAAACCTCGTATAGAACGTCTTGTTATATATAACCTCCAAAAACAATCTGAATTGGAAAATATCCTTACCTTAAATAATCTAACTAAAAAGTTTGGAGCACTTACAGCCGTTAGCAACTTATCTTTTTCTATTAAAAAGGGAAATGTATATGGAATTCTTGGACCTAACGGAAGTGGTAAATCGACCACTCTAGGTATAGTTTTAAATGTAGTTAATAAAACATCTGGAGAGTTTACATGGTTTGACGGTAACATGTCAACCCATGAAGCGCTTAAAAAAGTAGGTGCTATAATAGAGCGCCCAAATTTTTATCCGTATATGACGGCCGCTCAAAACCTAGAACTTGTATGCAAGATAAAAGGGGTTTCTTCTCCTAAAATTGAAGAAAAACTTAAAATCGTTGGCTTATTAGATCGAAAAGACAGTAAATTCAGAACATTTTCTCTAGGAATGAAACAAAGATTAGCTATTGCCTCGGCATTGCTAAATGACCCTGAAATATTGATTCTCGACGAACCTACAAACGGCCTTGATCCCCAGGGAATACACCAAATTAGAGAAATTATAAAAAAAATAGCAGCATTAGGCACTACCATATTATTAGCTTCTCACCTTCTTGACGAAGTCGAGAAAGTATGTTCTCATGTTGTCATAATACGAAAAGGAATTAAATTATATTCGGGTCGGGTAGATGAAATGAATGCTAGTCATGGTTTTTTCGAACTTAAAAGTAATCAAGATTCTGTGTTAAAAACATGGATCTCTAATCACGAAAAATTTAAAAACTTCAAGGAAGAAGATGATAAAATAATAGCTTTTTTAGCACATGAATTAGATGCCGAGAGCTTAAACAAACAATTATCTCAAGAAGGAATAATTCTTACTCATCTTGTAAAAAGAAAAGAAAGTCTTGAAGAACAATTCTTACAACTTACAAATACCCTAAACTAGCCAAATGTTACGATTACTACAAATAGAGTTTCAAAAATTAAGATATAATAAAGCTGCAAAGGTAATTTTTATAGCCTATTTTATCCTTATCACTTTTATCGCTTTAATTGCTTCAATAGAGTTTAATTTTGCGGGAATTCACTTTAGGATTGCAGATCAAGGAATCTTTAATTTTCCGTATATCTGGCATTTCAACACATATATTGCTGCATTCGCTAAACTATTCTTAGCAGTTATTATTGTATCTATGATGGCTAACGAATATAGTCACAGAACATTAAAGCAAAACCTAATTGATGGATTAAGTAAAAAAGAATTTATTGGGTCCAAATTCCTTACCGTATCTGTCTTTGCCCTGATTTCTACTCTATTCGTATTTTGTATTTCGATGATTTTAGGACTTAGTTTTTCTGATTTCAACGAGTTTTCTATAATAATTACCGATCTTGAATATATATTAGCCTATTTTATAAAACTTATTGGTTTCTTCTCTTTTTGTATATTCTTAGGGCTACTTGTAAAAAGATCTGCTTTTGCTCTAGGCTTTTTGTTTATCTGGTGGGTAATCGAAAATGTAACATATGCATTGTTGAAATTTAAACTTTTTAAAGGAACCGAAATAGCCGAAAAAGTAGTGCAATTCTTTCCTCTTGAGTCCATGTCTAATTTAGTTAAAGAACCATTTTCTAGACTAAACCTTATTAAATCAGCAGCAAATCAACTTGGAGAATCATTTCAAAAGGACTATAACGTGCATTGGTATCAAATAATTATAGTCTTAGTTTGGACAACAATCTTCATCTATTTATCTCATTTATTATTAAAAAAGAGAGATTTATGATATCTTAGCCTTGTAAAACCTTGTTATATTGTGAACTAAGATTAAAATCCTTTAAAATTTTACTATCTGCATAGAAAACGAACATTCTTGCTAAATTAAATTTCTTCAAGAGTATTTAACCCCTATGTAGTATGATTTTTGTTAATATTTTAGCTATTGCGTTTTAGAAGTGAATTAAAGAAAAAAATTGGAATAATTTAATTATTGAGAACAATTATAAATCTGGACACAGCCTTCCTACCTCTTTATAATCACTTGAGTTGTTGTAATTACTTTATATCAATTAAAGGTTAAAAAGGCTTACTTATGAATTATTTATTAGTAATCATTTTTACTTTTTTCTTTACCTCTATTTCAGTATTAGGGCAAGGAGAAGCTAACAATTGGTATTTTGGGCAAAACGCTGGTATCAGTTTTAACACCACTCCTCCTACTATACTTACTGATGGTAAATTAAATACGCTGGAAGGATGCACAAGTATCTCTGATACAGCTGGAAATTTATTATTTTATACCGATGGTATTACGATATGGGACAAATCTCATAACATAATGCCTAATGGAATAGGTTTAAAAGGTGATCCCTCAAGTACTTCTTCTGCTTTGATTGTACCTCAACCCAATACTCCTAATATATATATTGTTTTTACAGTAGATGAACCGCATCATTTTAATGCCGATGATATCTCTAATACTGTAGATGGAGATGGTATAAATAATGGATTTATGTACTCTGTCATTGACATGTCTTTAAATGGAGGAAATGGAGATGTCATATCAGGACAAAAAAACATTCAACTAGTAACCTATGATGCTTCTGATCCCATGCAGACTGCTTTTAAATGTTCAGAAAAAATCACAGCAGTAAAAAGTGAAGATTGCAATAACTTTTGGGTAATTACACATTTTTTTGACACATTTTATGCTTTCAAAATTAGCCAAACGGGAGTTAATACGGCCCCTATTAAATCCAAAATCGGTACCCCTGTTCCTATTTCAGGGTATCGTCGTAACGCATTGGGTTATATTAAAGCATCTCCCGAAGGCAATAAAATAGTTGTTGCACATTTTGGATATGCCACCATATTGGGTGGTGAAAGTCCAGGACGCACATTACTATATGACTTTGATAATTCGACCGGAGTAATTAGTAATGAAATAGAAGTATCTAATAGTGATTCTCCATATGGAATAGAGTTTTCTCAAAGTGGCCAACGCCTATATGTTACTTTTGGTGCTGGAAGCATTGGAAATGGCCAAAGCTTTATAAAACAATATAATTTGTCTTTGCCAGACAGTCAAATCGCTTCTAGTGGCACTAAAATAAAAAATGAAAATAATATTGACTCCTTTGACTTTAGTTCAGGAGCCTTGCAGCTAGCTCCTAATGGAAAAATATATCGAGCACAAGGTAAAGTTCTAATACCAGGTAATTACTTGGGAGTTATTGAGAATCCAGAAGAATTAGCTCCAAATATTAACTATATTGAAAAAGGGTTAAACATAAACATTGATGGTTTGAGAGGTACGCGTCTTGGATTACCCCCATTTATACAATCAATTTTTTCCAAAAACATAGATATTATTAATAACGGTGACCCTAATAATGTTAATCTTTCTCTTTGTCAAGGCGATACTTACCGATTGCATTATCAAGATATCCCAGGTGCTACTTATATTTGGTATACTAATGGTACCCAAATTGCAAATACAGCAAATTTTTTAGACATTTCTACATCAGGAAACTATAGATTAGAATTAGACAAAAATGATGGTAATTGCCCTCTAATTGGTGTTGCCAATGCTACATTTTACAAAATACCTATTGCCACCCCCTCAACAATTATACAATGTGACGCTTATCAAAATACTACTGATAACATTACTTTGTTTGATTTAAATCAGGGGAATGACCGACTTACAATGAATAACACTAATTTTTCTACCAGTTTTTTTAAAGACTTAGCAGATGCCCAAGCGGGTACACCAAAAATTAGTAATCCAGATTATTTTATAAATGATCGAAACAATCAAGTCCTTTATGCACGGGTATTTAATAGTAAAAATCCTAATTGCTTTGACATAACTACTGTAACACTTAATGTGAGTTCGACTGCAATAAATGATGCAAAATTAAGTGGTTGTGATGATGATGGTATAGAAGATGGGTATACTACATTTAGTCTTACAGAAGCTAATGAACAAGTAATTTCGGGTATTACAACCGCAAATTTGCAATTATCCTATTATACTACTCTTGATGATGCTCTATTAAACAGAAATCAAATAAAAGACTATACTAATATCACACAATATTCTAAAGGTGAAGATATCATTTATGCCAAAGCAACTTCTAACGATGGAGATTGTTTTGGAATCAGTAAAGTCGCTTTATTCTTAGAAGAATTACCTAATATTGAAACAGAAACAGAGTATACCATGTGTCAAGGCCAAACAAGTATAGAAATAGATGCTGGGTTACTTTCAAACACCAACACTAGAGACTTTGCATTTTTATGGTCCACCAACGAAACTGAAGAAACTATTTTTGCAAGCGATTCAGGTGTATACACTGTAAAAGTAACAAATACAACAACAGGTTGTTCTAAAACCAGAACAGTAACAATCATACCTTCGAGTGTGGCTTTTATAGAGTCTATAGATATTAAAGACGCGCGGGATAATAACACAGCAACAGTAAATGTAAGCGGTCTAGGCAATTATGAATACGCCATAGAAACAAAAGGGGACATAAGTGAATATCAGGATGATCCAACACTAACAAATATTCCTCCTGGATTTCACACCGTACATATTCGAGATAAAAATGGTTGTTTACCTATTATCAGTAAGGATATTTCTATTATTGGATTTCCAAAGTATTTTACTCCTAACGGTGATGGGTTTCACGACTCATGGAATGCCCTAGGGGTATCAAGTGAAATCGCATCAAACTCTTTGCTTTTTATTTTTGATCGTTATGGCAAACTCCTTTCACAGCTAAACGCTAGTAGTTCGGGTTGGGACGGAATGTATAATGGAAATCAAATGCCATCAAGCCAATACTGGTTTCGTATTGAATTAGAAGACGGCAGAGTCGTAACAGGAAGTTTCTCGCTTATTCGCTAATTCTATTCCCAGTATTTGGTATCTTTATTGTGAAAAAGAAGCACTATGAAATTCGTACTGGAATCCGAATTCAAACCTACGGGAGATCAGCCTGAAGCAATACGTCAACTCGTACATGGAATTGAATCTAATGAAAAATATCAAACATTATTGGGGGTAACTGGATCAGGAAAAACCTTTACTGTAGCTAATGTTATTGAAAAAATACAACGCCCAACTATTGTCTTGGCTCACAACAAAACATTGGCGGCTCAATTATTTTCGGAGTTTAAGCAGTTTTTTCCTGAAAATGCTATAGAGTATTTTGTTTCATATTATGATTACTATCAACCCGAAGCTTATATTCCTACGTCAGGAACGTATATCGAAAAAGATTTATCAATTAATGATGAAATTGAAAAACTTCGATTAAGTGCAACTTCATCTTTACTTTCAGGAAGAAGAGATGTTTTGGTAGTCGCTTCTGTCTCTTGCTTATATGGTATCGGAAACCCTGTTGAATTTCAAAAAAACGTAATTTCAATAGAAGCAGGTGAAATCATCTCTCGAACCGCTTTGTTACATAAACTGGTACAAAGTTTATATTCTAGAACAGAAGCAGAATTTAAACATGGAAACTTTAGAATAAAAGGAGATACTGTTGATATTTTTCCTAGTTATGCAGATGATGCTTTCAGAATTCATTTCTTTGGTGATGAGGTAGAAGAAATTGAAGCTTTTGATGTACAAACTAATGCCGTAATCGAAAAATATGATCGCCTAACGATATACCCAGCAAACATGTTTGTGACATCCCCAGAAGTATTGAATTCTGCGATTGATCAAATTGCTCTTGACTTAGGAAAACAAGTAGAGTACTTTAAGGAAATCGGCAAACCACTTGAGGCCAAACGATTAGAGGAACGCACAAATTTTGATTTAGAAATGATTAAAGAGCTTGGTTACTGCTCTGGTATCGAAAATTATTCAAGATATCTTGATGGTAGAAACCCTGGCACAAGACCATTCTGTTTATTAGATTATTTTCCTGATGACTACTTAATGGTGATTGATGAAAGCCATGTCACCATACCACAAACTCATGCAATGTATGGTGGAGATAGGTCTCGAAAAGAAAATCTTGTTGAATATGGTTTTAGACTTCCGGCTGCTATGGACAATAGACCTTTAAAATTTGAAGAGCTTGAAGCAATACAAAATCAGGTTATTTATATTAGTGCTACGCCTGCGGATTATGAACTACAAAAAAGCGAAGGTACCTTTGTTGAGCAAATTATTCGTCCAACAGGATTGTTAGACCCTATTATAGAGGTTCGACCAAGCTTAAATCAAATCGATGATTTGATAGAAGAAATGCATAAACGAATCGAGGTTGATGAACGTATTTTGGTGACTACCCTAACCAAAAGGATGGCAGAAGAATTGACCAAATATTTAACAAGAATCGAAGTACGATGTCGCTATATACATAGTGATGTGGATACTCTTGAAAGAGTAGAGATTATGCAAGATTTAAGAAAAGGTCTTTTTGATGTTTTAATCGGTGTGAATCTTTTAAGAGAAGGGTTGGATCTACCCGAAGTATCATTAGTAGCTATTTTAGATGCTGATAAAGAAGGATTTTTAAGAAATAAAAGGTCATTAGTACAAACGGTAGGAAGAGCAGCTAGAAATGTAAATGGAAAAGCCATTATGTATGCCGATAAAATTACCGATAGTATGCAAAAAACTATTGACGCAACCGAATATCGTCGTACAAAACAAATGGCACATAACACAAAGCATGGTATTACTCCAAAAGCTATTAAAAAATCTTTGGACAGTGTTCTTGCCGGTAAAAAAGTAGAACCCTACACTTTTGAAACTGCTCCTACTCTTCAAGCTGCAGAAGAAGAAACTGCTTATTATACCAAAGAACAATTAGAAACGCGAATTCGTAACGTGAGAAAAGAAATGGAAAAAGCCGCTAAAGAATTGGATTTTATGACAGCAGCACGACTTAGAGATGAAATAAAAATGCTACAGGGTAAAATTCAAGATCAAAAAGCATAATTTTTAAGCCTCACATTATTATTTTTTAAAAAAGCAAAAACGCATTAACTATTAAGGTTAATGCGTTTTCAAAAAACAATCAAAAAAACACGTACTTATTAATCTTACATTATTTACTCAAAATATCTCTAATGATTTTAAGGTGATGTTTGGTGTGAACTTCTATAAATCGTCTTGATTGTCTTTTATTTAATCCTCCATAAACTGGATGTATATAATTCAATCTTTCTTCTAAAGATTCTATCTCTTCTATTACATCTCTGGCACGAATAAGTTTCGCAACGAGATCCTTTATTTTCATAGAGGTTTTTTGATGAGGAGAAGTATAATGCACGATCTTACCTCTAGGAATATAACCAATAAATAAAGAGAATATATGTCTCATACTTAATTTATCCGTATACCTTTCTGGATTAGAGGTTAGTAATGCCTTCGAAATTTCGTTAATTACTTCTAGACAATGATTCAAATGCCATGCAACAGATACTTTAGAAACTTTTGCATTATAACTGTCTTTATAAATAAGATAGTACTCTATTTGATTTAATTCATTTCTAAGAAATTCTCTTTTCGTAAAAGAACTAAACATTTCTATAGCATTTACAATCATACCAATCTAGAATTAATTTTATCAGAGAATTTTGTTTAGAATTGAAATTTATATCCGAAATCAGGAAAAAAACCTATTTGATCTACCTGATCAACATTATTTGTTAGACGATTATATCGACGAGTAAAGAGATTCGTGTTGTTTGTTACATTTTGAAGATCTATATAAAATTGATGCGAATGTTTTTTGGTTTTACTATTAATTTTATACCCAACTTTAACATCCCATCTAAAATAATCGTCGTTTTGTTCACTAAAAGCTATATCCTCTCTTAAGACTTCAAATCCAGCTACCTGAGAAGCTTCAAGGTTTACTGGAGTATAATATTTACCCCCAGATAAAGTTACTTTGGTATCAAAAGACAATACATCTTTCTTAGATTTTCCGATGGCAAATTCTTTTCCAGCCAACATATTTACTACATATCCATTATTAAATGGGGTATTACGTTCTATCCCATCACTGCCTTCATACTTACTCTCGAATAATGAGGTGGTTAATAACCCGTAATATCCATCGCTAAAAAACTTCTCAAGAGTAAGCTCAATTCCCTGATTAAACCCTGTTCCCTCATTAACCAAAGATACCCGGTCATTTCCAAAGCCAAAATCTGCTCCTTCTGTTAAAGAGGAGTAACTAGATGAAAAAGGCTCTACTGCTGCATTATCAATATCTTGATAGTATACTTCTACCTTACCCCTCCATCCTTTATTTATTCTTACATCATACCCTAATACATAATGATTACTTCTTACGAAATCTAAATCTCTATTGGTCTGCACCGACTCTCCGTTAATTTCTTCATTCAAAAATAATAATGGTAAAGAAATGGGTTGATGATGCATTCCATATCCAAAACTAAAACGGTGTGCACTACCTACTTTATAAGCCAACCCAGCTCTGGGTTCTATGGCAAATTGTTCATTCAAAGAGCTATACTGACCGTGTAATCCTGCATTTAGCGTTAATTTTTCTGTAAGTCTAAACTGTCCCTGTATATAGGGTTGTACTATATCCAAACTTTCATCAATATCTGTAAAAGTAAATAGATCAGGATCTCCATCTCCATCATTATCGGGTTGTTTTTCTCTATCTCGTTGTAAATATTCTACTCTAAACCTTTCTATCAAAACTCCTGTTCGTATCGTACTTTTATTACTTAATTTAGAATTAAAAAGTGTCGAAAAAGTTAAACGATCCTCAACATTATCTACTTCGGTATAATTAAGAATACGTTCCTGAGCTGTGTTTTTATCAATAAAACGATCAGCTCTAAACTCATTAGAAGTAAATGACCCCGAGATAATTGTTCTTAAAAAAGAAGACGAACCAATACCAATTTGATGTTTCAATCCAACTACTCCAAAACCAGAATCTGCATACGAGTTTTCATCTGCTGCAGCAAACAAGTCTTCTTCATCAATATCATCTCCCAAAAATTCTATATCAGAAGCACCACTGATTCCAAATAAAGAAAAGCTACCTGATTTACCTTTTCCAAAATCTATGTTATATGAGATATCATAATAGTTAGGGGTAGCCGATGTACCAGCTGCACCCGATCCTAATAAGCCTATTAATGAATATCTTCCTGCCACAAGAAAAGAACCTTTCTTTTTTCCAAGCGGTCCCTCTGCCATTGCTTCTACCCCACTAAATGTTCCTATTTGTGCAGAAAATTCGTAATCATCCTTGTTTCCTTTTCTAAACCCCAAATCAAACACACCACCAATTGCATTACCATATTCTGAAGGGAATGCCGATGTTATAAAGTCAGAATTTTTTAAAAGGTTAGGATTAAGTGCCGACACTGGGCTTCCTGTAGTTCCTGCGGTCGAAAAATGATTTGGACTTGGTATAGGCACTCCTTCTAATCTCCATAACAATCCTACGGGAGAGTTTCCTCTCACCACAATATCATTTCTGCTATCATCTGGAGCCGAAACTCCCGCAAAATTAGCAGCCAAACGCCCTACATCACTTCTACCACCAGAAAAACGTGTGACTTCCTCAACTCCAAATTGACGAGCCGAAACAGAGGTTAACTTGTTAATTGCTTGAGCCTTGTTTGTTTCTGAAGTGATAATAATTTCATCTAGGCTATCAAAAGATTCTATCAACCCTACATTGACCACAACATCTTTACCAGAAGTTACAACAATATCAGGTAATGTAATGGATTCAAAACCCAAGAAACTTACTCGTATCATTCTACGTCCTAAAGGCACGTTTGTTAAAGTAAAGTAGCCATCTATATCGGTAATTACACCATTAGTTTCTTCTACTTCTAATAATTCGATTGTGGCGCCAACAAGTGGCATCTCAGATTGTTTATCTACTACAAGCCCTTTGATAACTCCGGTCTGTGCATTTGTGATATACCCTAATACAATAATAAATACAAAAGTTAATTTTTTCATGATCTGATTACTTGTTTTTTTCAAATCTGAAACATGTTATCTATCATAAAAAATCAAAAAACTTGAACCAGCACTTAACCTATTGAAACGTCAAAAAAACGACTTAAAGAGTAGATAATCAACTTAGAACTGTAACAGATCAGGTCAACCATAATTTAAAACAACTCAACTTTTAATTTGACAATTGATAGTTTCTACTCACTAATATTGCATATTGGTTATGTATATTTACCAATACTATTTAAAGAACCAACCATTACTTTATATGATATCAAAGAGTTACTTAAAGAAATTATTGCTACGTTTTCTTATGGTCAACGTTGTATACTTTCTTGCTAAATCAACAATTGAGCATGGTGATGATGTTGTAGATTTTGATGAACCGGCCTTATTTTATTATTTCACTGCTTTCTTTCTTTTTATGTTAGCCTTTGAGACCAATAATTGGTTAATTAGAAAAAATAAACCATCTGGTTTAAACAAAAGTCTTGATACAAGTAGTGGAATCAAAATTATGCTTATCAATGTAGTTATTTTAGCTCCAATTACGGCACTTGTATACTACTTAGGAATTTTTGAATTCGATCATATTTTTAAAATTAGACCTGAAGAACCTTGGTTAAGATTTAGAGTAGATTTTTTTAGAGCGATGTTGTTAGGGTTTGCTATTATTGTTTTTAATCTCTTTTATTACTCATTAAAACAGAAGAAAGAGTTAGACAACACCATGAACAAACTTAAAAAAGAGGCAATCACATCAAAATATAGATCTTTAAAAAATCAAATAAGTCCGCACTTTCTATTCAATAGTTTAAACACACTTACATCTCTAATGTACGAAGACAGAGATTTGGCTTCTGATTTTGTTTCGAGATTAGCCACATGTTACAGGTACATCCTGGATAATCGCGAAGAAGACTTAGTTAGTCTAGAAAAAGAGTTAAATTTTTTAGATTCTTTTATATTCATGATGAATGTGAGACATGAGAAAGCACTAACCATTTCAACCCACATTTCTATCGATCCTAAAGAGTATGTAATTCCTACATTATCTTTACAAATGCTGGTAGAAAATGCCTTGAAACATAATTATTACTCCAAAGAAAAGCCTTTAGAAATTAGTATTATTTCTATAGAAAAAAGTAGTATTATTATTCAAAATAATCTACATATTAGAAAACAAAAAGAAGAATCCACACAATTGGGTCTTAAAAATATTAAAACAAGATATTCTTTTTATACCAATCAAAAAGTAATTATCGAAACAGAAAACAACTATTTCAAAGTTACAATACCTTTATTATCAAAAGATATTAAAGAAGTTTCGATCCTAAAAATTTCATAAAAATGACAGCTGTAATTGTTGAAGATGAAAGTATAGCCTCCAGACGCCTAGCAAACCTGATAGAAGAGTTAGCTCCTGAAATCGAAATCATAGGTCAAGTTACCTCTGTCGAAAATGGTGTGCATTGGTTCAAAAACAACCCTTTACCAGATTTGATATTTCTGGATATCCAGCTAAATGACGGTTATGGATTTGATATTTTGGACTCGTTAAAAGATCACCCTCCTGTCATATTTACTACTGCTTACAACGAATATGCTATAAGGGGGTTTAAATACAACGGACTTGATTATTTATTAAAACCCATTGATAAAAAGGATTTAGAAAATGCATTACTTAAATATAGAAAAAACAATACTGATGCTACTGCACTACTAAACGACGATAAATTTGAGCGAATTAAAAATTTATTCGCAAAAGAGTATAAACGGCGATTTATGATCAAGATAGGAAATCAATTCAATACATTTAATGTTGATGAAATTGCTTATTTCAAATCTCATGAAGGTATAATATTCTTACATCCTCATAAAGGAAAACAATACCCTGTAGAGTATACATTAGATCAGTTAGAAAACATTTTGGATCCTGTGCATTTTTTTAGAATTAACAGAAAATTTATGGTATCTGTTAAAGCGGTTACCGAGATTCATAGCTATTTTAACAGCAGGTTATTATTAAAATTAGCTCCTATAGACGAAGAACAAATTATTGTTTCTAGAGAACGTACGTCCAATTTTAAAAAATGGTTGGATCTTTAGATTTGTTTCGTGGATTACTTAAAAAGTATCCCATCGAATTGATTATTTGTTAACTTATTTACACTCAATTTCGTTGCGTATTTGAGTAATCGAATTAACCCAACACAAACCAAGTAGAAAATCCGTGAAGGTTTTGACTTGTAAGATTTATACACATTGATTAAACTTTCCAGCTACCCGTACTTACATCAACAACTTGTCCTCCAACCTTTAGGCTATATGAATTGTTTTTAAGTCTTCCTTCGAGGTGTATATATGACTTTCTCTCCATTTGAAACCCTTGCTCTACTATTGCTGATACTCGATTTGCTTCATTTTTCAATAAGTAAGCGAGAAAACAACCATTTGCACTTCCTGTAGCTGCATCTTCCATTAAACTTTCATTTTCGACACAAAACATTCTAGTATTGAAGTCATTTGAATTATCAAAAGTTTCGTCGGTAACAAAAAACAAAGAAGTCGTTAGACCAGTTGGGCTGTTGGTTTTATACTTCTTGTTTAGTGTTAAAAACGCTATAACTTTTCTTACATCAAGATTTATTTGGTTGATTTTTTCTAAAGTAGTAACGGGAATAATAATATATGGCAAACCTGTACTTATTTCTTCTATCGGTTTTTGGAGATTCAAAACCTCTAGCGCGATACCTAATCCACTAGCTATCTCCTGATGTTGGTAAGTGGTAATAAAATCTGGCTGCGCTTGTTCCATTATCAAATGACTTTTATCAATATCATGAATAGAAGTTAAATCAATAGTAATGTTTGAATGTTCTAAATCAAGGACTATACTTTCTTTTGGTTTTGGTAATAAATATTTTGAAATAACAAATGCAGTTCCTAATGATGGGTGGCCTGCAAAAGGCACTTCATATTCAGGTGTAAAAATTCTAACATCAAAAGTTTCATCGTTATGATTCTCTTTGATGAATGTTATTTCAGAAAAATTAAGTTCTCGTGCAATATTGAGCATATTTTCGGTAGAAACTTGGTTTTCAAAATCAATGAAGACTGCTAGTTGATTTCCTCCGTATTTTAATGAGGTAAAAACATCTACTATATAATATTGTATTTCTATCATTTTTTTAGCTTACTGGTAATGTTAAATATATAAATCGGAACAAGACAAGTACATCTGAACCAATTAATTTATCCCTGTATTTTTATTTATTTTTTAATTTTTAAAACTCTTTATATCAAACTTAAAGAGCCCATAAAAAGTAACCTTTGTTCATTTGAATAAAATAATTGAATGCCTCTTCACTTTTCGCCTTTTAATTGATTAATTTTCAGGTGCTTTTTTTTACATGCAATAGCAGATAAATGCATCATCTATAGACCTGTTGTACCTCTATAGTATAAATTTTTATGCACTACATAAACTATGTATCTTTGAAACACAAAACTAAAATAAATTGTTATAAACAAACTGACGTTACCACACATTGGAAATAAACACTTATAAATATATTGTTATTTTATCCTTATTAGTTACTTTAACGTCTTGCAAAGATGAAAATAGTAAAAAAAGAACCCGCCAGGTAACTGAAAGTGTTTCATCTGATTTACAGGTTGATCACTTAAATATTTGGGTTAAAAATTCAGAAAAAGCCAAACAACGTTTAATTGATATTGGTTTTAAGGCTATTCCTGATTCACTTTCAGCAATACATAAAGGACAAGGAACTACAGGAAGATATTTCTATTTTTTAAATGGTTATTTAGAATTGATTTTTATATACAACCAAGACGTATTTGACACCAATAATGAAATCAATAATACTTTAGACTTTGCAGAACGATCCAACTTTAAAAAAAATGGAGCTTCCCCTTTTAGTATTGCGCTTAAGCTCAAAGAATATAGTCTTGACAAAATCCCTTTTAAAAAGATCGCGTATCACCAAGAATGGATGAAAACTAACGATAACATTTATTCAGCCGTAAACTCGAAAAACAATTTAGCAGAACCTTCAATTTTTGTGGTCTATCCAGAACTTGAATCCGACACTTTTGAAACCCTTTCTGACCTAAATAATATCCCAGAAGAATACGCTTTTGCTAGAGATTTCTACAAGCACCCAAATGGCGCCAAGAAAATTACAAACATTTTAATTAAATCAACTGATTTAGACTTAAAAACAGAAACTATTAAATCTGTTAACGAAATTGAAAACCTGAGTATTAAAAATAGTTCAGAACATTTAATGGAACTATATTTTGATCATAATACTCAAGGAAAAGAGTATGATTTAAGGCCTGAATTACCATTAATTATATACTTATGATGAAACAAAAAAGTAAAATTAAATTTTTAATACTATTTATTTTCGCATTAGGAATAAGTTGCAACAATTCGATAAAAACTGTAAAAACTAAATCAACAAATAAAGATGTTGAAAATTTACAAACCATTATCGATTCTATTTACAAATCTAATCCCGAATCTGTAGGGCTAATGGTTCATATAGAATCACCTAAGAATGGTATTTCGTGGAGTGGAGGTTCGGGATATTCTGAGAAAGAAAAGAAAACAAAGTTATTGTCCAACCAACCAGTATTGATTGCTAGTAGTATAAAAACCTATATTTCAGCCACTATCTTGAGGTTGCAAGAGCAAGACAAATTGAATATCGAAAACTCAATCGAAGAGTATTTAACTCCAAAAACAGCTACACTATTACATAATGACGGGTATGAACTGGATCAAATCAAAATTAAGCATTTGCTGTCTCATACCAGTGGCATAGCAGATTATGTAAATGATGATTACATTGACTTTATAGACAAAAACCAAACCTACAGATGGACGAGAGATGAACAAATACAGCTCGCCACAAAAGTTGGTAACCCTTTAAAAAAACCACAAACGAGTTTTAAGTATGCTGATGTCAATTATTTACTTGCCACCGAAATCATTGAACAAATAACCCATAAACCCTTCTACACTTCAATTAGAGAACTACTCAAATATGAAGAACTAGGACTAAATCATACGTGGTTTCCTACATTGGAAGACAGTCCCCCAAATACACCAAAATTGGCTCACCAATATTGGAACGAAAAACAATGGGGATCCAAAAAACTTGATATCGCCTGGGATTCGTACAAACACGATATTTCATGGGATTTGTACGGTGGCGGAGGCATTGCCACTACAATGAAAGAGTTAGCGCAGTTTTCGTATAATTTATTCAATGGAAACATTATCAAAAACAAGAATGTATTAAACCTTATCACTACTGATGTTCAAACGAGCGACGAAATTCCTAAAACCTATAGACTTGGTGTGGCAGATACCAGAATAAAAGGGTTACAGAGTTATGGTCACGGCGGATTTTGGGGAACCATTGTATTTTATATTCCCAAATTAGACGCTTCAATTGCTGTATGTGTTTTAGAACGAAATGGAAAAATGAAAGCTATAAAAAGTACTCTAAATACTCTGGTTACCGAATTGACAAAGAAAATTCATCCAACCGAAAATGTAATCTCGAAAAATTACGAACTGTACAAAGCAAAAGATGCAAAGGCAACTCTTGTTCTCTTTCCAGGTGGAGCTGATAGCGCAAAGGAAACAAAAGTGAATTTTGAAATTATTACTGCCGCCGCTGCCAATCAAGTTTCTGTTTTGCTCATGAACTTTAACCGTCATCTATGGATCGATGAACCAACTACGCAACAATTATCTACAGAATTAGAAAGCATTTTTTCTGTAAATAATTTGAACTCTAAAAATGTGTTTATAGGTGGAATGTCTATTGGAGGAAATGTTACTCTCACATTATCCGACTATTTGGTAAAAAACAAATCTAATATTACGCCAAAAGGAGTTTTTATCGTTGATTCACCAATTGATTTATACGCGCTTTACAAAAGTTCAAAGAAAGACATTACCAATCCGGATTTTAATGAGGATCGATTGGCAGAGCCAAAATGGATTATCAATTCATTTGAAGAAGAATTCAGTAAAGATTCACTCTTAACTAATATTCAAAAAGTGGCGCCTTTTACACAAAAAAGTAATTATACAAGTGTTCCTCGATTGAAAAATTGTAAACTTAGATTTTATACCGAACCTGATAGTCTATGGTGGAAAGAAAACAGACAAACAGATTTTGAAAACACCAATGCTTATTCAATTCAGCAAATTGCGAAGAATTTAAACTCTGAACACTGGGATAAGTTTGAGTTAATCGAAACAGAGAATAAAGGCTTTAGAACAAATGGCGAAAGGCACCCGCATAGCTGGACTATCGTTGATGTTTTGGAGTTAATAAAATGGATAAAAGAATAAATAGGTGTGGCTACAAAATATATTACACATATCCTTCGAGGTATGTACAATAAACAAATTGTAATCAACTTTACTCATTTTGTATAGGATACATCTATTGTTATTTGCATATTCTCTAAAATAAAATTAGATTAGCCTAAACCGCATTTTTTTTACAACGAATAATTATTGAAGAAAACAAAACGAGTCCCGAATGCTATCAAGAAAAAAAAAGGAAAGATTCTCTCTTTTATATGATAAATATTATCAAAGGCTCTATAATTATTCGTACAAAGTCCTTAAAGAAAAAGAAATAGCTGAAGAACTGGTTCAAGAATCTTTTATCAAATTATGGCAAAATATTGATAAAATTAGTACAGTAGAACGATCTATAGAGTCATATCTTATTACTATACTAAAAAACAAGATTATAGATCACCACAGAAAGAATAATACAAAAAATAAGCACTTAAACCTATACGCCCTCAATCAAGATTCCCAGCAAGAAATGAATCACGAATGGGAATTATCAGAAAAAATACAAAATGTGTACTCTTCTATGAATGAAAAAACCCTTGATATATTTAGGCTATCAAGAGAAAAAGGTTTAAGCTACAAAGAGATAGCGGCTCATAAAGAAATTTCGGTTAAAACGGTAGAGCTTCATATATCAAAAGCTTTAACCATTTTTAGAGAACAGTTAAAAAATTATTTATAAAATAGGGTATGCAACCTCGACAATCGTCATATATAGAAAGTAATGATTATGAAAAATAGTCAAATAACAGAAACCGATATTTGGGCCTATGTCTCAGAGCAATCCGATCAGGATATTATTGAAAAAGTTGAGAGGTGGATAAACTCAGACGAATATGATGACTTGCTTTTTCAGGAAATAAAAGAAATGCATAATCTAACAGGTCAAAACCCTTATCAAGAACCGGTTGATACTAATCGGGCAAAACAAAGCTTTTTTGATGTATTAGAAGCAGCAGCAGAAGAAGAAGAAGAAGAAGAAGAAGATACTTCTCCAAAATATAATTGGAAAGGTTTACTCAAATATGCAGCTATTTTTGCTTTGCTTATTTCTTCGGTAGCTTATGTTTTTATTCTAAATGACAATACAGTAACTATAGAGACTGCATATAGTGAGCATAAGCAAATTAATTTACCCGACGGTTCAACTGTATGGCTAAATTCATCTAGTAAACTAATCTATGATGAAGATTCTCCTAGAACCTTATACCTTGAAGGTGAAGGTTTTTTTGATGTTGCCAAAAACAAAAAAGTTCCATTTACAGTAGATACTCCTGATCATATTAGAGTAAAAGCTTTAGGAACCAGTTTCAATGTAAAGGCCTACAAACAAAACAACTTTACTGAAACTGTTTTACTTACAGGAAAGGTAGAAGTATCCTCTGACACTCACTTTGACAAAAAAGTAAATATGATTCCTAATGAAAAAGTCACATTTACGCAACACAATAAACAGATTACAAAAGAAAAAGTTGCTTACATGAATAGTGTTATAAGCTGGAGAAATGGAAAAATACAATTTAGAAATAAATCTTTTAAGGATATAGCCTCTGATCTTAACATTCAGCAAAATGTATCTATACGTTTTAACAATGAAGAAGTATCTAACTATAAATTTACTGGAACATTTGAAAAAAATACTCCCGTATCAGAAATTTTAGAGGTCTTAAAATCAACAAAACACTTTGTTTATGAAACCATTTCTGAGAATGAATTTCTAATACAATAAAAAATGTGAGGAAACTGCCATTTCCCCACACTTAATTAATAAAATCAATACCTGATCGCAAAATCAGCACTAATTTCTAATGCTCTAAAAGTATGAAATTAAACTAGTTTCTGACAATTGAAGGCCTAGAAAATAGAAAAAACTGATTTTTTGAATGAGATTACCGACAAGACATTACTATCTTTTAATATTAGTGATACTTATTTCCTTACACACTTTTTCGCAAACCAAGATATCCTTAGATGTAAAAAACACTCCTCTATATACGATAATTAAAGAAATTGAAACTCGAACGCCTTATAACTTCATTTACAATAATGACGAAATAAATGAGTATCAGAATTATAGTATTACAGTTACCGAAACAGAAATTACGACTGTACTAGATCTCCTTTTTCACGGTACCAGTATCACATACAACCTAAAAAACAAGCGTATTATTTTATCTAACAAGAACCTTAATTTATCCACAGATAAAAATAGTATCAAATTCACCATTAATGGCACTCTAAAAAATGCAACCACAGGAGAAACTCTTTTAGGAGCTAGTATCTTAATAAAGAATGAAAAACAAGGTGTAATTTCCAACGAGTATGGATACTACTCGATTACTTTACCACAAAAAGAATACACCTTACAATTCTCACATATTGGATTTGACCCTTTTGAAATGCAAATTCATCTTACAGAAGATCAAAATTTAGATATTGAACTTTACCCTGTGGTAAACACTCTTGATGAAATTGTAATCATTTCTTCTAAGAACTCCAACAATAAGACAAACTCAGTAGGACTAGGCTTTAGCAATTTAAAGAGCGAAGACATCAAAAAACTACCTTCATTGCTAGGAGAAGCAGATGTCACAAGAGCATTTTTAACACAACCAGGAATAAATTCTGTGGGCGAAGGTGCCACAGGTTTTAATGTTAGAGGAGGAAATATTGATCAAAACCTAATTTTACTAGACGAAGCACCAATCTATAACTCTTCTCATATATTTGGGTTCTTTTCTGTTTTTAATACTGATGCAATAAAGAACATAAAGCTTTACAGAGAAGCCATTCCTTCTCGATATGGCGGAAGAGCATCATCAGTCGTAGATGTAAGACTTCGAGAAGGAAGTAATAAAATTTGGAAGGTAGAAGGCGGAATCGGAATGTTATTTTCCCGATTAACAGTAGAAGGACCTATAAAAAAAGATAAAATTAGTTTTCTTGCCTCTGGAAGAAAATCATACTTTGGTCTTTTAATTCCACTTTTGAATGACGAAGATTTTAAAAATTCTAAATTAGATTTTGAGGATATAAGCCTCAAAGTAAACTGGAAAATCAATGCTACTAATAAAATCTTTGTTTCTGGATATTTTGGTTCAGATATCATGCAATTAAATTATACGACTAACTCTTCAAATGAAAATAATCAAAAAGAAAGAGTTGATTTAAGATGGAAGAATAGAACTGGAACAATACGATGGAATCACATTTTTTCGAACTCACTGTTCATGAATGTCTCGGGAATATATAGCAAATACAATTATGCCTTTTCTTCTCTTAATGTTTTTGGCGGAGGTTTTTTAAACTCTTTAGGACCAACAATTGATTGGAGGTCTTCTATCGAAAATTGGATTTTAAAACCTGATTTTACATGGTACAGAAATGCTAAGACCACAATTAGATTTGGCATGCATAATACCTTTCATAAATTCGTTCCAGGAATCGTAGATGTAAATGAAGAAGGGAGAAATAATTTCAGATTAAATACCGAGAGAGGGTTAGAAATAGCACCATATATAGAATATGAAAAAAAATGGAATCAACTATTGGTAAATGCAGGCCTACGATACTCTTGGTTTGCGAACTTAGGTCCAAACAGTATAGCTAATTATGATACAAACCTTCCTAAAACCATAAATACAATTACCGAAATCACTGACTATTCAAAAGGAAAAATCATAAAAAACTATTCTGGTATTGAACCTCGGCTCTCTCTAAATTATAATTTTGGAAAAAAACAATCGTTCAAAATTGGTTATAATCGGTTACTTCAATACTTACATCTAGTAACTAATTCTAACGCAACTTTACCATTTGACATTTGGAAACCTTCTGGCAAACACATTAAGCCTCTTGTAGTAAATCAAATCTCTGCAGGATACAAAACTACATCCAAAAAAAATGCTTTTGATTTTCTTATAGAGACATATTATAAAACATTTAATTCTATGTTAGAATATAAAAATGGGGCAGACTTATTCGTTAATAGCAATCTAGAAACTCAATTGTTACCAGCTAAAGGGTATGCTTATGGTTCAGAGTTTAGCATCTATAAAAACACAGGGAGATTAACTGGGAATATTAATTATACGTATGCCGTTACTAAAAGAAAGACAACCAGTCCGTTTAATTCTGAAAACATAAATAACGGAGATTATTATCCATCAAACTATGATAGACCACATACTCTAAACACAACGACAACTTATAAGTTAGGAAAAAAATGGGATGTAACACTTTTTTTTAATTATCAAACCGGAAGACCCATCACAGTTCCAACAGGAAAAATAATTGTTGGTTCAGATCCATTTCTCACGTACTCAAACAGAAATCAATATAGGTTACCAGATACTCATAGATTGGATATTTCATTTTCATACACTCCTAAAAACAAACTTAAAAAGTGGCAAAATAGTTGGTCATTTGGGATTTACAATCTATATGGTCGTAAAAATGCATTTTCTCAATACCACAGTTTTAATTTAGGACAACTTGAGACATACCGATTTTCAACAATAGGTATACCTGTTCCATTTTTTACTTATAATTTTAAATTTTAATTCATATGAAAACAGGTATTCATTATATATTAAAAATTCTAATTTTTCTCACCTTAACAGGTTGTGTAGATGAAGTGACATCTGAACCTGAATTTGATCCTCAAATATTTATTACCGGAAGTTTAAATGCTGTAGAGAAAAATGCTACTCTTCGTATACAAAGAACGATTCCTGTTAATAGTACCACTCCAGACTTTATTAACAATGCTCAAATCACTTTGTACACCAAAGATCAGCAAGAAAATACATCTGTAGTCACAAAAAGCTTTAGTGTATCTGATGGTTCATATCAAACGACAGCTGTAATTGAGCCTATAGTTGGCAATCAATATTGGGTCGAAATTAATATACCTAATGAAGATATTTTTAGATCAACACCAGAAACACTTAAAAAAATTATCCCAATAAACAGTATCACAATAGTTGACAATATACCACAAGTCAATTTTGATGACCCAGAAGAAGAACGAAATTTTTACTACCTAAGCATTATCTATTTAATCGATTTTAATGCAGTCGATGCTGATGAATTAGTTCTAAACGACATACTTTTTAACGGTAACAAAAATGCTTTTTTAAAACCTCGAACAAACAAATTTTTTAAAACATTATCGGTAAGCTTAAATCATATTAACTCTAATACGTACCAATACCTTACAAATATTCTTACGCTAAAAGATCAAAACAACATCATCTCTGAAAATGAAAACCCCGGTGAGTTATTTTCTACACCTCCAATAAATGTTACTGGTAATATGATGAATGTTACAAAAAACAAAGCTGCTCTAGGAAATTTTTCAGCGGTAAATTTTGACACTATGACTTATAGTTCTAGTGCTACTACGAATTAACATTAGTTTTAACCATTCATTCTTGCGACCCGATTTTTACAACTACAAAATAATTTTATTTATGTCCTTCTTCTGAATCATCGGGTTTACTTTTAGGTTTTAGTCGTTTTGCATCTTTAAGAGCTTTATGAATCATCCATTCTAGTTGCCCATTAACACTACGAAATTCATCATCTGCCCATTTCTCAATCGACTTAAAAGTTTCTGGATCAATTCTAAGAACAAATGATTTTTTCTTACCCATAAATTACGAATGTAGCGTTCCTGTATTAATTACAGGGGTTGCTTCTTTATCTCCACATAAAACAACCATCAAATTACTTACCATAGAAGCCTTTTTATCATCATCAAAGTCAATTACATCATCTTCTGACAACTTAGTCAAAGCATCTTCAACCATACCAACAGCTCCTTCCACTATTTTCTTACGTGCTGCTACAATAGCCACAGCTTGTTGTCTTTTTAACATTGAACTTGCAATTTCTGGAGCATAGGCCAAATACCCGATTCTTGCTTCCATCACTTCAATCCCTGCAATACCCAAACGCTCTGTAATTTCATTCTCCAAAGCCTCATTCACTTCATTCATACCGGATAGCAAAGTAACTTCCTGTTTTCCATCAGCAAAGTTATCATAAGGATAAGACCCTGCAAGTTTTCTTACCGCTGCATCCGTTTGTACACGCACAAATTCATCATACTGATCTACCTCAAAAGCAGCTTTATATGTATTATTTACTTTCCACACTAAAATTACATTAATCAAAATAGGATTACCAATCTTATCATTTACTTTTACCCGCTCACTATAAAAGTTTCTAGCTCTTAAAGAAATTCGTTGTTTTGCATAGAAGGGGTTTGCCCAAAAAAAGCCATTATCCTTTACCGTTCCCTTATACCCCCCGAAGAGCACCATAACTTTAGAACTATTAGGGTTAATAATAAAAAAACCTTTTGCAATAAACAGTATTACAGCTACCAAAACCAAAAAAACTAAATTTTCTGTAACAATAATCCCTGTTATCATTGTAATGATAACTAATAGCAACACACCTAACATTACATAACCATTACTAACTTTAATTTCTTTTTCTAATTTCATAATAATATCATTTTGATATCACAATAATACAACATTTTTTTGAGATTTATAAATATTAAAAATACAAAACGCAAAAAACCACCCTTCTAACAAAAGGATGGTTTTCAACATTACATAACTAACTAAAATATGAAATCACGTTTATGCGATATCAATCAATCTCTTAGGCGGGACTTTTGCTTCTTCTTTTTTAGGAAGTGTTATAGATAGTATCCCGCTATTATATGAAGCCTCTATTTCATTACCATTTACTGTTTCTGGCACTGTAAATGTTCTTTTAAATGTACTATAACTAAATTCCTTTCTAGTATACTTATTATCAGAATTATCTTCTTTCTCAGAAGAAACTTGAGAAGAAATAGTTAGCACATCATTATCTAACTCTATATTAAAATTCTCTTTGACTAGCCCCGGAGCTGCCAAATCAAGTGTAAAACCACTATCAGTTTCTCTGATGTTAACAGCAGGAACGTTACGATTAATTTTGTTTGTTTCTGCTATCCCCCCTAACCAATCTGTAGTTAAAAACTCATCAAAAGGAAAGGGTAATCTATTTGTTCTTTTCACCAAACTCATTGTATTTATTTTTAAAGGTTATTTTAATTTTAACTTCAATGAGTATATAGCAATTAGGATTCCAACACAAGATAAATGACTTTTTGTCACTAAACAACATCAATATACTGACACAATGTCTTAACACCTTACTTATACATGCCAAATAACCACAAAAAAAGCCCAAACAATGGCTAACTATGCATCCACTATTTAGGCTCTTACCTTTTTTATAATAAACTATCGAAATTATTATCTACGCATTGCCTGAGCACAAGCCGAAGGAAGATCTCGAATAAATCTTTTTAAAGTTTTAATATCAATAACAAATGTTTTGTAAAAAGGTTTCATAATTAGATTTTAAGATTAAACAACAAAGTAATTATCGTAATTGACTTCTTAAAAACTGACTTATTAAACAATCTTACACTAAATTAACTCTTTATAATCAACTTTTAATCAAACATTTATAACAAAAAATATAAAATTCGATCAAAAACAATTATTGTCGACAACAACCTATTATCCAATCAAAATTTATCACTTCGCCGCCTTTATACACTCAAAAATCAATTATAAAAACGAGTGAAAATAGAGATCAATTCTTTAGGAGGGATCACCTTATTTGGGTAATTATGCATCTCATTCAATACAGTATCAATCGCTTCGGGACGTAAACCCATTTGCAACCCCATATCTTTAATTTTACTTGTTTCTAAAGGAGAAGTTTCCTGATCAATATTCATCAATAAAACTAACCTATGAAACTGAAGAATACGTTGTGACTCTGGTTTCAGGTTCTTTTTTTCTGGTTCTTTCTCTATCAAACCATCTACTTCAACCTTAGTTATGTTTAGTTGAGATGCAACAGCTAAAATAAAATCGTATTCCTGATCTTTAAATTTATTATCAGATTTAGCAAACTGTATCATTTCAGACAACAAGCTCAATTTTTCCTCTTTACTATACATGTTCCTTATTTACTTTTTGAGGTCGAAAATAGCAAATTTCACTTAAACGCATCTTATTATTTTATGATGTTATATTTTTTCATTTTTTAAAGTTCAAAAAAACATACCTTTGCACTATGGGTTTAACAAATAATGATATTTTTAAAAAATTAAGAGTCGCACACAAATTACGCGATGATGATATAGTAAAAATCTGCTCTCTTGTTGATTTTAAAGTCACAAAAAGTGAATTAGGGGCTATTTTCAGAAACGAAAATCATCCGAAATATATGGAGTGTGGAGACCAAATTCTTCGTAATTTTTTAAATGGACTGATAATACACCTTCGAGGACCTATGCCTCCAAAAAATAACGATACAAATAAAGAAAAGAAAACGAACTAACACTTTCAACTTCAAGCATAAATGCTTAATTTGGTTAGAGAATACTTTGTACCAACCTAATTGACAGTTTATGCTAACAAACGACCAAAAACAAGCGTTTAGAAAAGAACTTTTTTGTCACCTTGATGGTATTGCTGTCGCTCCTGTCGCCTATTCTTTACACAAAAACAATGTAACGGACTACCTTCTCGAAAATGATAATGAATTATTAATTTCAAAAATCGCATCTGATTTAAACGCAAATGAAGGATACCTAAATGTTGCTTTAAGAATAATTAGCGCTCAAGGATGGTTACAGTATCAAGTAAAGAATGACAATGTATTAATAAAGACCAATATTCATTCAAAATTAGCTTTTGATCACTTTTATCTTTATAAAGATGTTGTTGATTTATTAGAATACTCAGGAAAATATCACCACAGAAAGTTTGAATTAGAGCCTTTTCAAAAATTAGAGACGCTTTTCAAAAAGCATATTAAGAATTTTGATGTAACCTTAGCCAAAGACACTCCTACTCTTACGATTCAGAATCAAATTCTCAAACATATAGAAGGCATTTTGGTTGGACCAACAACTGTTCATCTTGGTATGGGAGGAATGTTTCATAAATATTTTATGGAAGCATCTTTTAGTGCCGATGAATATCATGAATTTCCAGAAAGCTTTGATGCTATCCTAACATTTCTAAGCACCTTAGGATGGTTCAGCAAATCGAATAGTAATTATACATTTACAGACAAAGGATTGTTTTTTGCAAAAAGAGCATCAGCATATGGCGTAACAGTCTCTTACATACCCATGTTTCGACAAGTAGACAATCTATTATTCGGGGATTCAAATATTCTATGGAACACCAAAAACAACACAGAAATACATGTTGATAGGGAAATGAATGTCTGGGGAAGTGGTGGTGCGCATGCCACATACTTTAAAAAAATTGATGAAATTATTATTAGTTTATTCAATCAACCTCTTAATGAACAACCAAAAGGAATTCTTGATATGGGATGTGGTAATGGCGCATTCTTAATTCACCTTTTTGATGTGATCGCCTCTAAAACCTTAAGAGGAAAGCATCTAGATGATCACCCTTTATTTCTTGTTGGTGCTGATTTTAATAAAGCCGCACTAAAAGTCACTAGAGCAAATCTCATTCAATCCGATATTTGGGCAAAGGTGATTTGGGGAGATATTAGCAATCCTGATCTCTTACAAAATGATCTAAAAGAAAACTACGCCATAGATCTAAAAAATCTTTTATCTGTACGTACATTTTTAGATCATAATAGAGTTTGGAGCGAACCCGTTTCTCAAATTGATTCTCCAAGCATTTCTACGGGAGCATTTGCATATCGAGGCAAGCGATTATCAAACAACGACGTAGAACGTAATCTAAAAGATCATTTCAAAAAATGGAAGCCGTACATCACCAAGTTTGGACTAATTGTCATAGAATTACACACTATACCTTCAGGTTTAACAGCAAAAAACTTAGGCAAGACGGCCGCAACCGCATATGACGCAACTCATGGATTTTCTGATCAATACATTTTAGAAATTTCTTCTTTTTTAAAAATCATCAAAGAAGTTGGCCTTCGAAGTGATGAAAATTATTTTACAAAGTTTCCAGATTCTGATCTTGCAACAGTAAGTATCAACTACTTAATTGGAAAGTAAACCAACCTAATCTCTAGTAAATCGAATAATCACCTCTTTGTACTTAGGGTATTGCTCTATTAAACCTCTTCTATCGGCTAACTCAAAATCATCAAAATCAAAACCAGGAGACACAGTGCATCCTACTAGTGAATAGTCATTTGGTGTATCAATACCAGACGCAAACCAACAACCTGCAGGCACTACTAATTGAGGTAATTCCCCTTTCTCTAAATCCATTCCAACTCTATAAACAGTATATACCCCATCCGGATTAATCACATGGACACTTAATGAAGCTCCTTCATAATAATGCCATATTTCATCTTGTTTTATCCTGTGGAATGCAGAAAAATTATCCGAGGTTAGTAAAAAATAAATTGCAGTACAATAGTTACGCTCTCCACTAAAATGACGACTTAGTACACTTTCTGGGATTACACCATGACTCCTATACGTTTCTTTATAAAAACCTCCTTCAGGATGTGGAGTCATATTTAATTTTTGAACAATTTCGTCTATTCTTCGATCCATGTTTAATTCCTTTTAAAACATACAAGCTAAAAAAAAAAAAAAGAAGCGACCTTTAAAAGATTGCTTCTTAAATATATTACAAAATAATAGTTACTAAGCCAATACAGCTTGTACTTTATCTGCAGCTTCTTGAAACTGTACAGCACTTTGCACATCCAATCCACTATTATCTATTAATTCTTTTGCTATATCTGCGTTAGTACCTTGCAAACGAACAATTATAGGTACATTAATTGCATCACCCATATTTTTGTATGCATCAACAACACCTTGAGCAACTCTATCACATCTAACGATTCCTCCAAAAATATTAATCAAAATAGCCTTTACATTAGGATCTTTTAATATAATTCTAAAAGCTGTCTCTACACGTTTTGCATCTGCAGTTCCTCCTACATCTAAGAAATTCGCTGGCTCTCCTCCGGCTTGCTTAATCAAATCCATAGTCGCCATAGCAAGACCTGCTCCATTCACCATACACCCAACATTTCCATCAAGATCTACATAATTTAGTCCAACTTCTTTTGCCTCTACTTCGATTTCGTTTTCTTCACGAATATCTCTCATATCAACATAATTCTTATGACGATACAAAGCATTTTCATCTAAAGTAACTTTAGCATCAACAGCCATGATTTTATCATCACTTGTCTTAAGTACAGGGTTAATCTCAAATAAAGATGCATCAGACTTAACATAAGCAGTATACAAAGCCATTACGAATTTGGTCATTTCTTTAAATGCACCACCACTTAAACCTAGATTAAAAGCCACTCTTCTTGCTTGAAAAGGAAGCAACCCTACAGCAGGATCTACCTCTTCTGTAAAAATTAAATGAGGTGTTTCTTCTGCCACGGTCTCTATATCCATTCCTCCTTCTGTTGAATACATAATCATATTACGACCAGAAGCACGGTTTAATAATACTGACATATAAAACTCATCCGGCTCACTATCACCAGGATAATACACATCTTCTGCTACCAATACTTGGTGTACTTTTTTTCCTTCTGCAGATGTTTGAGGAGTAATTAAGTTCATACCAATGATATCTCCTGCGATCTCTTCTACTTCTTGAAGGTTTTTAGCCAATTTAACTCCACCACCTTTTCCTCGTCCACCAGCATGAACCTGTGCTTTAATCACATGCCATCCTGTACCGGTCTCTGCGGTAAGTTGTTTTGCTGCTGCTACAGCTTCGTTTGCATTTTGTGCAACAATACCACGTTGAATACGCACGCCAAAGCTGCTTAATATTTCTTTACCCTGATACTCGTGTAAATTCATAATGTTGTTTTATTTTACCTTTTTTATAGGAGTCCCAAAAATAGGAAAAGTGAAGTTACTGTGCCAATCTTTTTTTAGTAAAAATCAACAGTTTAGCAGAACCCTTTCAAATACAACTAAAAACATGGTATTTAAGTTCTTTTTATAATTGAAAATCCTCATAATCCAAAGGATCAAAATTTCTAAAATGACCATTCATCTTAATCATTTTCTTAGCCCTATTCATTTCTCTTACTACTGGTATAGTTATTTTAATATGCTCTATTAAATAATTTAAACGCTCTAATTCATTTCTAAGCTGAAGCAAATGATATTCTTGGCGCAAGGTCAAAGCCACTTTATGAGCAACCTGATAACTCACAAAAGGAATCTTAAATATTGGAGGTGAATCTATAGTTAACTCAACATATAAAACTGCAATTTTTGTAAGCAGCTCTTCTTGAAGACCAACAGTACCATCTCCTTCATCTTCAAAAAACTCAACATCTGCTCCCGCATATAGCTTACCTGGAAATTGCTGGTAAAACTTTTTAATCTTAAAAACACGAATTCCTTGACAAACAATATCATATTCAGAATTTGGATATTTCTTTGCTATTCTAATCAATTTTACCTCTGTACCATATTCTAGTTTTTTATCTATTACAGTTGGTATACCAAAAGTACCTCCGTTTTGGCTATCAAAAACTAATTGCTGATATCGCTTTTCAAAAATATGTAAAGGCAACTGTTCTCCAGGGTAAACTACTGTTTGTAAAGGAAAAAGAGGTATCATGGTTTTTTTATTAAAAATACTAATTACCTCTATTTATCCTCTTAAACACAAGTTAAAAAAACAAAATTCAGATATCTACTTTTTTTTCTATTCAAGACGCTAATATTTCTAATTTTATTAATAATTTCGTACGCTTAAATTTAGACCAAAATGGAAAATGAAAATTTATTAGCAATCGCAAGAGAATTTGGGAGTCCTGTATATGTTTATGACTCATCAAAAATTAGTTCGCAATACAATCGTCTTACTAGTGCTTTTAATAAGGTCAAACGGTTAAAATTAAACTATGCTGTTAAAGCATTATCAAATCTTGCTATTTTAAAGTTAATAAATTCACTAGGAGCTGGACTAGACACGGTCTCTATTCAAGAAGTAAAATTAGGAATAAAAGCCGGAGTAAAACCATCTGACATTGTTTTCACTCCTAATGGTGTTTCTTTAGAAGAAATTGAAGAAGTATCCGCTCTTGGAGTTCAAATCAATATTGATAATTTATCGATATTAGAACAATTTGGAACTAAACATCCAAAGACCCCTGTATGCATACGTATTAACCCACATGTTATGGCAGGAGGAAATCGTAAAATTTCTGTTGGACATATCGATAGCAAATTTGGTATATCTATTCATCAAATACCTCATATCTTAAGAATTGTAGAAAATACAGGTATGCGCATTAACGGGGTTCACATGCACACCGGAAGTGATATTTTAGATGTTGAAGTATTCTTACATGCTAGTGAAATACTATTTGAAACTGCTAAGAACTTTAAAAACCTTGATTTTATAGATTTTGGTAGTGGTTTTAAAGTACCCTATAAAACTGGTGACATTGAAACTAATATCGAAGAGTTTGGAGAAAAGCTCACCAAGCGCTTCAATAGTTTTTGCAAAGAATATGGTAAAGAGCTCACATTAGGGTTTGAACCTGGTAAATTTCTTGTAAGTGAAGCTGGTTATTTTCTAGCCAAAGTTAATGTTGTAAAACAAACTACATCAATGGTATTTGCTGGGATTGATACTGGTTTCAACCACTTAATAAGACCAATGTTTTATAATTCTCATCATGATATAATCAATATCACTAATCCCAAAGGAAAGGAACGATTCTATTCTGTTGTAGGTTACATCTGCGAAACAGATACTTTTGCCACCAATAGAAGGATTGCAGAAATTACCGAAGGAGATATTGTTGCTTTTAAAAACGCTGGAGCCTATTGTTTCTCAATGGCAAGTAATTATAATTCTCGTTATCGCCCAGCCGAAATACTATGGCATGAAGGAGAAGCTCATTTAATTCGCAAAAGAGAAACATTTGAAGACTTAACAAAAAATCAAGTTGATGTTAATCTATTCTCTAAAACCAAAAAAGTAAACGCTTAATTTAAACGTGCAATGTAAATTTTAAAAAAGGCCATTTACAATTTTGTAAATGGCCTTTTTTATATCTTATAGATTTATTGCTACCCGCCCTAAAGCGCTTAGCAACTACATTTTTTTAATAGTCCTCACCAAATATTCTAACCCATTAACTTTTAGCTCATATACAGTTTGCATTTGTTCTCCTAACTTCCCTTTAGGAAAGCCTTTATTTCGATACCAAACTATATAATACTCAGGAAGATCAATCAGATATCGATCTTTATATTTACCAAAAGGCATTTTAGTATGAGCTAATTTGATTAAAAACTCCTTTTGAGGTTCTATTTGCATTAGGAACAATAAAATTATTTGGTGTAATCTCTATAGTACCACATTAATGTTTCTACTTTCTTCTCCCATTTTTTTTGAGCCTCGAGATTTCTAGAATGATTTGTCTCTTCATCATATCGCTCTTGCATATTTACTCTCATTCGTTCAACCAACTTATACATTTTATTAAGCTCTCTACGAATATTTTTTCCGGCCTTATAATCTTTTAATCTTTTACGCATTATTCTTGCGTGCAATTCTGAAATATCAAAATGCAATTGCTCATGTGATAATAAACCCTCAGACATTTGACCTTTTTTCACCCATGACAAAGATGGGTAACAAAAGCTATCTACCTGATAGTTTAACTCAATAGTTCCTTTATCTTTGCCGTATGACCATTGGTATGTTATCCCTGTATTTACACTAGCGTCAAAATTGCTTCTCATATTAGGCCTTCCCCTAAAATCAGACCATTCCAACTGACTTCTTTCTGTGTATGAAAATTTCCCTACATAACCATTATTGCCGGCAAAAGTTAAAAATAAAATGATAGTAATATACTTACTCATAATTGCAAACAATTATGCCCAAATAAAAGTTGTACTTAATCTATTTTTGAGACGCCAAGGAGACAATATGGGGCAAATATTGTGCGTGCTCTTTAAAATAGTTTTGCTTTTTTTTATTTATTAAATTATACTTCTCAAAATATGCATTTTTTTGAAATTAACCTAATCAAATATACGTTTGTTTTCCTTGCATTTTTTGTACTTCAATTATGATGCCAAGAAAGGATTTACTCGAAATCATGATGCACAAAAAAAATCCAAATCCAAATATATATAAAATTTCTCTTTTTTGATTCATTTGACATCTATAATATTTGGATATAACCAAAAAAAAGCTATGAATATTTTAAAACATTCATAGCTTTTTTGAATTATGCTAAATAGACAAATCTTGTTCGCAATATTTCTACTACTCTTCTAAGACTGTTAATTTCAAATCATCTTCGAATCGAATTAAATACGTCGCTTTGTTATAGTACCCTCCTAATTCTTTTTTTGCATAGTTAAACTTATTTTCTACATATTCTGTAGTTCTACCATAGGATGATGCATGATATATATCATCTGCAGTCCCTAATCGTAATAAAATATCATATGCAATATCAAAACCTCTAACAGCCCAATTATTAGGATCTACACCATATTCCTTTTTGTACTTCTTCGCAAAAGTACTCATGACTTCTTCCTCCCCTTCCTCAACCTCAACTTCTTTAGAATCAAATTCTTTATCTACAGATGGATAATGCATATGTAGTTTTGACAAATGTTCATTTTTAATATTATCATTATCAAAGGCAATATTTTTATCTGTTGTAAACAAAGTTACATTATGACTTTCTGCTTTAGCATTGAGCAAAGGAATTACATTTGCAATCATCGCTACATCATCAGATTCCAGAAAAACCCAATTAGGTTTATTTTTATCCAAAACCTTATTCAATCTTACTTCATAAACATAATTACCTTCTTCAATCTTTGCGATTTTGGCTTCGGGGAATTTAGCTATTAATTTTTCTTTTACTTTCTCATATTTTGGTCCCTGTTGAACTATTATTACAATATTCTTATCTAAGGAATCTTTTTCTACAAACGATATAATCTTATCTTGAAGCATATCATTTGAAGGTCTCGTCTGAAAAAAGTTATCATAAAGATTTAGCTCCTTTTTGGATGCTGGCGAAAACACTGCTGTATTATATTTTTTAAGTTCTGATGCAACTGTTTCTGCATTCTTTTGATAAAGCGGACCAATTACCACATCTGTTTCATCAAAGTTGTTCTCATCAATAAGCTTCTTAATATAATCTTTATTATTATTTTTCTGAGTATCATAAACCGTAAGTTCTGTGGTTATACCTTTGGTTTTTGCAGAATCTACCGCTATTAAAATACCACTATACAAATCCAAAGCAATCCTAAGACTTTGCTTATTTTTTAAATAGTCTCCAGTTTCTTTAATTGCATCAACCTTTAAAGTATCTAAACAAAAAGGCAACATAACAGCTACTTTTTTAGGAGTATAATTATAAATATTATCTTCTAAATTAATAAGACCGCCTTTGACAGTTTCGATCCCCGTACTTAATGTATCTTTTGGAATAGTAATTACCATACCCGCTTTTAAACCATCTCTTAAATAAGGATTCATCTTAAATAATGAATCAGAAGAAATACCAGTTCGGCTTAAAATACGAAAAATCGTCTCTTTTGGTTTAACTTCATACAATTCAAAACCAGGTTGTATTGCTTCTTCAAAAGAAACAAAAACAGAAGTGGGCACTATAATTTGACTACCTATAGGAAAATTTAGATCCATACCAGGATTAAGCCTTTCCAACTCTGTTGTTGTAATCCCATGCCTTCTAGCAATACCATATCTAGTATCCTTTGGCTTAACAATATATTGAGTCGTTGCCGAAAACCTAGAATAAACACTATCATTTACTTTGGTAGGGTTTACCTGTAAAGGTTCATTAGCATAAACTGGTATACGGATAATATCTTTTTTTCTAATTTGCTCAGAATAAAGTCTTTTATTATTCCTTTTAATATCCTCTACTGTAATATTATAAACTTGAGATATACCGTATAATGTTTCCTTTCGTTTTACTTTATGCGAAATAAAGCGAATAATTTTAGGCTCAGCAGGAATGACTTTTAAATTATCAATTACTTCTTTTTTTCCATCTTCTATTGAGGAGTCGACAGGAGTTTCTACCTTTTGTTTGATTTTCCCTACATTGAGTACTTGCCCAATATTAAGTCCTTTTTCGGCTTCAGGATTGAGTAGATATATAGTTTCTGTACTAACATCATATTTTTTAGAAAGACTATAAACTGTATCCCCCTTTTCTACGACATGAGTATTATACTCCTGATCATTTACTATAGGTATAGCCAGTATTTGTCCTTCACTAACCCCATCTTTTGCAGTTGGATTAATTTTATATATAGCCTCTACCGTTGTATTATAACGCTTAGAAATTCTATATACATTTTCTCCTTTTGCAACTTTATGACCCTTATATTGCTGTGCAAAAACAGAACCTGTTACAATCAACAACAGAAAGATCAATGTTAACTTTTTCATGTACTTCTATAATTTATTTTTTTTCAATCTACCTCAAAAAACAAGAACACTCTAACGCTCTATTCCCATTCTATCGTAGCTGGCGGTTTTGAACTTATATCATACACCACTCTATTAACGCCTTTTACCCTATTTATTATTGCATTAGATGTCTTTTGTAAAAACTCATACGGAAGATTTACCCAATCAGCTGTCATTCCGTCTGTACTTTCTACAGCTCTAAGTGCCACACAATTTTCATAGGTACGTTCATCTCCCATCACACCAACGCTTTGAACTGGCAACAAAATAGCTCCTGCTTGCCAAACCTTGTCATACAGACCATCTTCTTTCAATCCATTAATAAAAATAGCATCAACTTCTTGCAAAATTGCCACTTTCTCTGGAGTTATATCTCCAAGTATCCTAATAGCTAATCCTGGACCTGGAAACGGATGCCTACCAAGTAATTCTGGATCAATTCCCATAGAAGCTCCAACTCTACGAACCTCATCTTTAAATAGCATTCGTAATGGCTCTACTACTTGAAGTTTCATAAAATCAGGTAACCCACCAACATTATGATGAGATTTTATAGTAACAGAAGGACCATTAACTGAAATAGATTCTATTACATCAGGATATATTGTTCCTTGACCTAACCACTTTACCCCTTCTACTTTGTTTGCTTCATCATCAAAAACTTCAATGAATATTTTTCCTATAATTTTTCGTTTCCCTTCAGGATCACTTTCTCCAGCCAAAGCATCCAAAAAACGTGCCGAAGCATCAACTCCTTTTACATTTAATCCCATTCCTTCGTATTGTTTTAACACCGAAGAAAACTCATCTTTACGAAGTAATCCATTATTTACAAAAATGCAATATAGATTTTCACCAATAGCTTTATGCAATAATATAGCGGCTACGGTAGAATCAACACCTCCGCTAAGTCCTAACACAACTTTATCATTACCAAGTTTTTCTTTAAGCTCTGCTACTGTAGCATCAACAAAAGAACCTGGTGTCCAATCTGGTGTAACTCCAGCTATTTTGATTAAGAAATTTTCTAAAAGTTTTTTACCATCTGTTGAATGATAAACCTCTGGATGAAATTGTATTGCATAAGTTTCTTCTCCTTCAATTTTATAAGCTGCATTTTCAACATCTCCAGTACTTGCCAATCTAACAGCACCATCTGGCAATTGTTTAATCGTATCACTATGACTCATCCATACTTGAGAACCTTTTACGATACCATCAAAGAACAATTCACCCTCTTTTACAAATGATAAATTTGCTCTACCATATTCTCTAGTGCTAGAAGGAGCTACTTGCCCTCCACTAAAATGCGCCAGGTATTGAGCACCATAGCATACTGCTAACAATGGTTTTTTACCTCGTATTTCTGACAAATCAGGATGAGGAGCATCTTCTCCTCTTACAGAGAAAGGAGAACCAGAAAGGATGACTGCCTTAAAATCTGATATATTGTCTGGTAATTTATTATATGGATGAATTTCGCAATAGGTGTTTAACTCTCTAACTCTTCTTGCGATTAGTTGGGTATACTGCGACCCAAAATCTAAAATAAGTACGTTGTTTTGCATAGGCAAAAATAAAATTAAATTATAACCCTAAAAACCCTAAAGGAGATAATTTTTAATAATAATTAAGATTTTATTTATTAGCGCCTAAATTTACACTAATCGACTCAAAAAAAAACAATCTTATTAACATGATATCCCTTCAAACAACTTAGACGTTTATCCTAAAATTTTAGAATTACAAATTCTTGTTGAAGAGGATTTAAACTTTTTATTAAAGTCGGGATTAGATTTTCGCCATACTCCAAATAAATTTCAGAAAAATTCTTGTTTCTTTCTTGCAAGCTCTGATTAGGAAATAAATCATTTTGCAAATCGATCATTCGTTGTACATGATCTCTAAGTTTTCTTTTTTGAGCTTTAAGCAACCGTTTCTCTAGCATATCCAACCCTTTTAGCTGCTTAATCTCCTGCGATTTAACTGCACCATAAAAGGTAACATCTGTTTGCTTTGCCAATTGGTACATCTCTACGAATTGTTTTTTAAGATGTTCTCTTTGTAAAGTAAAATCTATCTCAATATTTGATATCTTTCTTACTTTGTGATTTATTAATTCATGCTGTTTTAAAAACAATTCGCTATCCGAAATTTCTAGTTTTTTTAATTTCTCTGCTTGTTTCTTAGTTTCTATCAAAACAGAGTTACGCAACAACAGCATAGGAAAGGGTACCTCAAAAGCTTTAAAACTTTCTTTCAACTCTAACCAATATGCCAACTCTCCTCCTCCTCCGATATAACAAAGGTTTGGCAGAATAACTTCTTGATACAACGGACGCATTAAAACATTTGGACTAAATCTTTCTGGAGCTTCATTAAGATGCTCTAATAATTCATCATTACTCCATGAAATCTCTGTATTATTAACAAAATAGCTTCCATCTCTTTCTACAATTCGCTCTCTTAAACCTTTTGTTATATAAAACAAATTTATCTCTCGTGGGTTCACTTGAGCTTTATAACCCAAATCTTCAATTTCTTCGACTTTTGACAACACATTAGAATAGGTTGTCTTTTGACTTAATTCTTGTTTTACATATGGAACAAATAATCGTTTTAATTCTTTATCATTACCATCAACAATCACCAAACCGTATTCACCAAACAACTCATTGGCAAGGTATCGTGTAGCATCAGCAAGATTATCATACTGTATATATGTCTGTTCAAACAATAACTTAAGACGTTCTGCATTTTGGCTAACCCCTATTTGAGAAGCAAACGCTTCAAAAACTTTATCCAATCCTATGGTATCAAACTCTCCAACTGCTCCACCATCAGAGCGATTCCATTGTACCTTCTTTCCATAAAGATTAAAATAATTGATTTCTTCAAAGTCATGATCTTCCGTAGCCATCCAATACACAGGAACAAAATGAAAATCAGGATACTTTTCTTTTAAAGTTCTAGTCAGATTTATAGTCGAAACAATTTTATACAGAAAGTATAAAGGCCCTGTAAAAAGGTTCAATTGATGACCAGTTACAACTGTAAACGTATTTCCCTTCTTTAAAAGAGATATATTTTCTATTGTCTTATCAGAAGCTTTAGCTTGACCATACTGATTTTGTAACGCCTTCATCAGTATTTCTCTATGTTGCATAGAAAAAGAAGCTTGTTTCTCTTCAATCTGATCTTTAAAATTATCCAATTCTGGAAAACGACCATAAAGAGATTGCAAATCAACATTTTGATCTAAATAATCACAAATAAAAGATGAAAAGTAGTTCGTATCACGAAACGGAATACAGTCAACAGGCATATAGTATACTTTTTTGGTCGATAAATATACGGCAGATTGTTATGGTAAATCCTAAATTTTAGTTAATACAGATAATATCCTAAATTTAACTCGGTAATTTACATCCCACCTATTCTAACAACTAGAATCAATAAAGATCTTATTATTTTTCAAAACGTATTCATTTTTTTATGAAAAAGATACTAACTATACTATTTATAATTTTCGTTTTTACGCTTACCTACTCTCAAAACAAACTACTCTCACCTTCAGAGTTTTTAGGATACACTATTGGAGAACAATTTACACGTCATTCAGATGTGGTTCGCTATTTTAATCATGTTGCAGATCAATCAGCAATGGTTACATATCACTCTTATGGCAAAACAAACGAAAGAAGACCTTTGACGTATGCAGTTGTTTCTTCCGAAGAAAATATAAAGAACATAGAAACCATACGTTTAAACAATCTTAAAAATATAGGACTTGCTGAAGGTGTTGCAAATCCAGAAACTGCTATTGTTTGGCTAAGTTATAATGTACATGGCAATGAAGCCTCTAGTACCGAAGCCGCTATGCAGACTATATATGAATTGATTACTCAAAAAAGTATTTGGCTTCAAAACACAGTGATCATTATAGATCCATGTATTAATCCCGATGGAAGAGATCGCTATACAAATTGGTATAATCAAGTAAAATCTACTCCTTATCAAATCAATCAATCGGCAACAGAACACAATGAACCTTGGCCAGGAGGAAGACCAAATCATTATTTATTTGACCTTAATCGTGATTGGGCATGGGCCACACAGATTGAATCTAAAGAGCGTTTAAAAATATATAACAAATGGATGCCACATATCCATGTTGATTTTCATGAACAAGGCATTAATGAACCTTATTATTTTGCTCCTGCTGCAGAACCTTTTCATGAAATTGTCACACCATGGCAAAGAGATTTTCAAACTCAAATAGGTAAAAACAATGCTCGCTATTTTGATGAAAAAGGATGGCTTTTTTTTACTCGAGAACAATTTGACCTACTTTATCCAAGTTATGGTGATACGTATCCTACTTTTATGGGTGCAATTGGTATGACTTACGAACAGGCTGGACATGGTAGAGCTGGCTTAGGAATACAAACCGACGAAGGATTTGTACTCACTCTAAAAGATCGTATTTTACACCACACTACAACAGGATTATCAACTATAGAAGTATCATCACAGAATGCCGTAAAATTAAACTCTGAATTTAAAAAATTCTTTAGCACACCCAACTTTAAGTACAAAAGCTACATCCTTAATGGTGAAGCCGATAAAATTGAAGCTCTTTCTAGCTTATTGGATGCTCATGGTATTTTATATGGCTATACTAATACAAAGAAAATATCTGGATTTAATTTTAAAGAGAATAAACAAGGAGCCATAGATGGCTCTGGAGCTCTAGTCATAAGTACTAATCAAACCAAAGGGAATATGGTAAAAGTTCTTTTTGAACCTAAAACCAAATTATCTGATCCTCTAACTTATGATATTACCGCCTGGAATATTGCGCATGCATATGGATTAAATGGGGTCGCTTCCACCACATTAATCCCAGCTAATAGAAGCAAACGAATTAGAACCACTAAAAACACAACGAACCCAGATGGCGCCGGATATATTACAAAATGGAACAGTATACGAGATGCTACTTTTATGACCGATTTACTTAAAAACAACATCAAAGTACGTTTTAGTGAAAAGGATTTTGGTAACGATAAAGAGTTTTTTAAAAAAGGTAGTTTAATTATTACAAAAAGTGATAATAAACGAATTAAAAATTATGATCAAAAAGTAATTGATATTGCAAACAAGCATAATCGTAAACTGTTTAATGCGTCTACCAGTTTCTCTAAAAACGGTATCGATTTTGGTTCTCCTGAAGTAAAACTGATTACTAAACAACGAATAGCTGTTCTAAAGGGTAACTATACTTCTTCATTAAGTTATGGGGAAATTTGGCACTTTTTTGAACAACAACTTAAGTTTCCAATTGTTTCTATTGATACAGATTATTTTAAAAATACAGAACTAACTGATTTTGACACTCTTATTTTACCAAACGGAGATTACTCAGAGTACTTTAACAAAGAGAGCTTAGACAATCTCACCAAATGGATTCGTAGTGGAGGAAAAGTAATTGCAATAGCAGATGCAGTGCACCTATTTGAAGGCAAAAAAGGCTACGATCTTACCAAAAATAAAACCCAAGAAAAGAAAAAAGATACTATAGGCAATCTTATTCCTTATGATCAACGTGAACGCGAAAGTGTGAAAAATTTTATTACGGGAAGTATTTTCAAAACCAAAGTCGATTCCTCTCATCCTATGGCATTTGGCTATAACACTACCTATTTTAGCTTAAAATTAGGAAGTGATTCCTATAAATTTCTCAAAAATGGTTACAATATAACCTACATCGAAAAACAAGAAAATATATCTGGATTTGCTGGTGAAACTGCATTAGAAAACCTTAGTAATTCTTTGGTATTTGGTGAAGCTAGGATCGGAAATGGCAATATTATATATATGGTCGACAATCCATTATTTAGATCTTTTTGGGAGAATGGGAAACTTTTCTTTGTAAATGCGATCTTTTTTACCAATAACAATTTTTAGAATCTAAAAAAGCAATAGTTATGAGCTACCTTAAACTAAAACCCACATTAAAAGTTATAACTTTATCAGTTATTCTACTTTCTATAAGTTGTAATCAAAAAAAAGAAGATGTGAAAACAACAACAAATCCTCAAAACACCGAAAATATTTTACTTTCTGAGTGGACAGGCCCTTATGGAGGTACTCCGGCATTTGATAAAATGGATATTGCCGATATAAAATCTGCTTTAGAAAAAGGCATGGAACTTAAACTAAAAGAAATAGATGAAATAACTAGCTCTAATGATCCTGCCACTTTTGAAAACACAATTATTCCTTTAGAAAAATCAGGTGCTGATCTCAATAGAGTTTATACATATTATGGTATTTTAAGCAGCAATATGTCATCTTCAGAATTTAGAAAAATTCAAAAAGAGATGGCTCCTAAATTATCTGAGTTTAATTCAAAAATAACTCAAAATAAATCTCTTTTTCAACGAATTAAAACGGTTTATAACAACTCACTCACTAACCCTCTAGAGTCTGACCAACAACGTGTTGTACAACTGACTTATGAATCTTTTGCAATGAACGGAGCCGAGCTTAATGATAAAAAAAAGAAACGTTATGCAGAAATCAACAAGGAACTTTCAGAGTTATATACTAGTTTCTCTAATAATGTTTTAGCAGATGAAGAAGGATATGTCACTTACCTCACCAAAGAACAACTAGGCGGCTTATCAGAATCTCTAATTAATGCCTATGCAAAAGCAGCCAAAGACAGAGGACAAGAAGGCAAATATGCAATAACTAATACCAGATCCTCAATGGATCCATTTCTTACATATTCGAATGAACGAAGTTTACGTGAAAAAGTTTGGACTACTTATTACTCTAGAGGAGATAATAAAGACCAACATGACAACAGTAAAAATATAGCTCAAATATTAAAACTTAGAAAAGAACGAGTTGGATTACTTGGTTATGATAATTTCGCTGATTGGAGATTACAGAATCGCATGGCCAAAAACCCTCAAAATGCATTAAAATTAATGAATGCTGTTTGGCCTGCAGCGATAGCTCGTGTAAAAGAAGAGGTAGCAGATATGCAAGCAATAGCAGATGCCAACAATAAAAAAATCACTATTGCACCTTGGGATTATAGATACTATGCTGAAAAAGTTCGAAAACAAAAATATGATCTAGATTCTGATGAAGTAAAAAAATACTTACAACTTGACAACCTAAGAGAGGCTATGTTTTTTGTAGCTGGAGAATTATTCGATTACAAGTTCACTCCTATACAAAAAGGCAGCGTACCAGTGTTTCATGAAGATGTTGATGTATGGGAAGTTACAAACAAAACAAACGGAGAACATATTGGTTTGTGGTATCTAGATCCTTTTGCACGACCCGGTAAACGCTCGGGAGCATGGGCAAATACATACAGAAGCCACACTACTTTTAATGGTAAAAAAACAGTATTAGCTTCGAACAATTCTAATTTTGTAAAACCTGCTTTAGGAGAACCAGCCTTGATATCCTGGGATGATGCAACTACATTTTTTCATGAATTTGGTCATGCATTACACTTTTTTGCTTCAGAAGTAAGATACCCAATTCTTAACGGAGGAGTTCGTGATTATACAGAATTTCAATCTCAATTACTCGAACGTTGGTTATCTACAGATAAAGTAATTAACACTTACTTAAGGCACCACGAAACTAATGAACCAATGCCAAAAGCATTAGTAGCAAAAATTAAAAAAGCAGGAACTTTTAATCAAGGCTTCGCAACAACAGAATACCTTGCTTCTGCACTAATAGATATGAAACTTCATTTAGCAGACCCATCGAATATTGACCCAAATACCTTTGAAAAAGAAACTCTTACCGAATTAAACATGCCAAAAGAAATTGTAATGCGTCACCGTACACCGCATTTTGGTCATGTCTTTTCTGGTGAAGGTTATGCTACAGCCTATTATGGTTATATGTGGGCAGATGTTCTCACCTCTGATGCTGCAGAAGCTTTTACCGAAGCTCCTGATGGGTTTTATGACAAAGATATTGCTGCCAAGTTAGTAAAGTATCTATTTGCTCCTAGAAATGCAATGGACCCAGCAGAAGCTTATAAAAAATTTAGAGGACGTGATGCAAAAATAGAAGCATTAATGAGAGATAAGGGTTTCCCTACAACCAACCCTTAAAAATAGCTTTTAAAAATTAAGTATCTACACTAGTTTTACACATAAATTTAGATATATTGTTATTAAACACTATAATTAGTGTAATCGTTTACAATACTCCTAAAAATAATAACAAGATCAAATAATGAAAATAGAAATTTCGGAAACAAGAGACATTGAAATTCAACAACTAATCTCACTATACAAAGCTAACAAATGGAGCTCGGCCAATGAACCTGATGCCTTGCATAAAGCCCTGTTAAATTCGCACTCTCTTGTTACAGCTTGGCTAAATAATAAATTAATAGGCCTTGGTAATGCCATTTCTGATGGTTATTTAGTTGTTTATTACCCTCATCTCTTAGTACACCCAGACTACCAAGGGCAAGGAATAGGTAAAATGATTGTTGAAAAGATGCAACAAAAATACAAAGGTTTTCATATGCAAATGCTCACAGCAGATGTGACTGCCATTAATTTTTATAAAAAGGTTGGTTTTTCTAAAGCTGGTGAAACACAACCTATGTGGATTTATGCAGGAAATGAACATTAATTTTTCTCCAAACACAAGCACACACATAAAACCCTTATTTGCAGTCATTTGAATAAAATCTTACAAAAAACCAATCGACTAAAGAACCAATAACCTCTTTTAAAGTATCGTTAAACTTCATACACAATAAGATATTCTGCAAAAAGCAAAAATAATCGACCAAAAACATCACAAAATGCTTTTAGTCGATTATTTTATTAGGGTTTTGTTAAAAGAAATTTCTTTAACATATTTTTTAAAAGAATATTAAGAATATTTACACAACTTTAGCTTTGATTATTTAACTGATAATCAAAATTTAACACAAACTCAATAATTATGAAAAACAATTATGTCAACCTGATCATAAGATCAGGTAGATTGCTATGCAATCAAACAAAACAAAACACCTTTTTTTTCTTCACCATCCTATTTTTCTCAATCATTGCTTCTGCACAAACCTCAGATCAAAAAGCAAGGATTATACAGCAAAGCAACTACGCTAGATTAATCACACTACAAGAAGAAACCCAACAAAAAGAAGTTCTTCAAAAAAATGAAGCTATACAAGCTGCTCAAAGTAATGGATGGGAAATTAAACAAACATTGCCTGACGGTAGTTATGCCGAGTTACAAAGATTAGGTCTAAATGGAGAACCTATTTATTACAAAACTTACAATACGGCTGCCGCTAAATCGACTAGAACAGATCACCTTAACTCTGGAGGATCTTTGGGGCTAAATCTTGATGGCCAAAATATGACAGTCCATGTTTGGGATGGTGGACACGCAAGAGTCACACATCAAGAATATGACGGTGCAGGAGGTAACAATCGAGTAACTGTTGAAGACGCTGCATCTGAAGGTGGAGTGCAAGTAAATTTTCATGCTGCCCATGTTACAGGTACTATAGTTGCATCGGGAGTTCAAGCCAATGCCAAAGGAATGGCTCCACAAGCCAAGGCAAAAGGATATATGTGGAATAATGATGCCTCTGAAGCAACAACTGCTGCGTCTAATGGAATGATTATCTCGAATCATTCTTATGGGTTTAGATCAGATTTAGTACCTGATCAATATTTCGGAGCCTATATCGATGAGTCTAGAAGATGGGATGAAATCATGTTTAACGCACCTTTCTATCTTATGGTAGTTGCGGCGGGTAACGATGGAAATCAAGATACTTTTAACGCACAACCTTTGGACGGGAATTCGTCTTATGACAAACTTACCGGTCATAGTACTTCAAAAAACAATTTGGTAGTAGCTAATGCTCAAGATGCAAATGTTAGCAATAATGGTACTTTAAACAGTGTTACAATTAACAGTGGTAGTAGTGAAGGGCCCACAGACGATTATAGAATCAAACCTGATATTACGGGTAATGGTACCAGTCTACGTTCTACTTATTACCGTAACGATACCGATTATGCTAATCTTACAGGAACATCTATGGCTTCTCCAAACGTTACTGGTACATTATTGTTGCTACAACAACACTATAACAACATCAACAGCAACCTAATGAGAGCTGCAACTTTAAAAGGATTAGCACTACACACTGCTGATGATATTGGGCCTTCTGGACCTGATGCTGTACATGGATGGGGGTTATTAAATGGTAAAGCTGCAGCCGAAGCGATTACCAATAATGGTAACTCATCTAGGATCGAAGAACTTACTTTAACAAATGGACAAACCTATACAACAACGGTTCAATCAGACGGAACCACACCTCTATTAGCTTCTATCTCTTGGACAGACAGACCTGGTGCAATTGTATCTGCCACAAACTCGAACAATGCAGTACTTATCAATGACCTTGACATAAGAGTAACAAAGGGAGCATCAACATTTAACCCTTATAAATTAACAAGTATTACTACTAATGGCACAGGTGATAATACTGTAGATCCTTATGAAAAAGTAAATGTAGCTAACGCATCAGGAACATATACCATTACAGTAACTCACAAAGGGTCTTTAACAGGAAATAGTCAAAATTTCTCGCTTATTGTAACAGGTATTACCAACACAACAACAGTATGTACAGCCACTGTGCCCACAGGAGTTTCATCATCTAATGTAACTACCAACTCTGCAACCATTAGCTGGAGTGCTGTATCTGGTGCTTCTTACGATCTTAGATATCGTCAATCTGGAGCTAACAGCTGGACAACTATTGCATTAAACGAAACCTCACGTGCCATCACTGGATTATCTACTTCTACTACTTACGAAGCTCAAGTACGAAGCAAATGTTCTAACGGAAGTACTTCGAATTATAGTGGTACCATCAACTTTACCACTACAACTACTCAACTAAATTATTGCACAGCCCAAGGTAACGATGCTTCTGAAGAGTATATCGGTAGAGTTCAATTAGGCTCTATTAATAATGCTACTAGCGTAGGTAGTGGCTATAGTGATCACACTTCGATCTCTACTAATTTATCCAAGGGAGCATCAAACACCATCACCATTACTCCTACTTGGCCTGGATCAACATTTAGAGAAGGATATAGTGTATGGATAGATTACAACCAAGATGGAGATTTTGAAGATGCAGGAGAACAAGTATGGACACAAGCACGTACTCAAGACTCTCCTGTAAGTGGAAGTTTTACTGTACCTTCAACTGCGACCAATGGAGCAACAAGAATGAGAGTAAGCATGCGTTACAACACAATACCTTCGCCTTGTGGATCATTTAATTATGGCGAAGTTGAAGACTATACTGTAAACATTCAAGCTGGTGGAGGAACCGGTACAACTGATATTTGTGAAGGTATAGCAGCATACAGCTCTTCGCAAACATATCAAGCAGGAGACAAAGTAACTTATCAAGGTAATCTATACGAAAGAACCGCTACTGGTTGGACTAACCTTGGTGCATGTGGCAGCACCTCAACGAACGCCCTTTTCAGCACTCAAGCAGAAGTTGGCTCTCTTGCTACCGAAAGCAAGTTCACTCTGTTCCCTAATCCAGCAAGAAACTTCTTGAATATTCGCACTAATCAATTAGAAATTCGAGAATATATGATCGTTAATACTCTTGGACAAACAATCCAAAGAGGAACATTTACAAATAAAATAGATATAAAAAATCTTGAATCCGGTCTATACATCTTAAAAACCAAAGAGCACAGCAAACGTTTTATAGTTGAATAAACCGATTAAATTTAATTAATACAAAAAACTCCGAAACATATAAGTTTCGGAGTTTTTATTTTTCATTTGTAGTCATACAATAACAACATTATTGATAACTTATATTACAAATTTAAGCCAAGGTAGTATCAGCAATCAAACTACATCACCATATAAATCAAAATCTTCAGCCTCATAGATCTTAACCGTTGCAAAATCTCCAGTTTTAAGATAATGCTTCGATGCATCAATCAATACCTCATTATCTACATCTGGAGAATCAAATTCTGTTCGTCCAACAAAGTAGTTTCCTTCTTTACGATCTACAACTATCTTAAACTCTTGCCCTATTTTCTCTTGATTCAATTCCCACGAAATTTGTGACTGAATTTCCATAATTTTATTAGCTCGTTCCATTTTTACCTCTTCAGGAACATCATCTTCTAAGCTATAAGCATGTGTATTTTCTTCATGAGAATATGTAAAACAACCCAAACGTTCAAAACGCATTTCTTTTACCCAGTCTCTCAAAGTTTCAAAATCTTCTTGTGTTTCTCCCGGATACCCAACGATCAAAGTAGTTCGAATTGCCATTTCTGGAACCGCTTGCCTAAACTCTTTTAGAAGCTTAGTTGTCTTAGCCTTTGTTGTACCACGTCTCATTGATTTTAAAACCGGATCCGCTATATGCTGTAGAGGTATATCAATATAATTACACACTTTTGGTTCTTCTTTCATTACATTAAGAACATCCATAGGAAACCCTGTAGGAAAGGCATAATGCAATCTAATCCATTCGATACCCTCAACCTTAACCAATTCTTTAAGCAAATCAGCTAGTCTTCTTTCCTTATAAAGATCTAATCCATAATAAGTAAGATCTTGAGCTATTAAAACAAGTTCTTTAACTCCATCTGCCGCTAGCTTTTCAGCCTCAACAATTAAATCTTCAATAGGCGTTGATTTATGCTTTCCTCTCATTAGAGGAATTGCACAAAAAGAACAAGGGCGATCACAACCTTCTGCTATTTTAAGATACGCATAGTTTTTAGGTGTTGTTGTTAATCTCTCTCCTATTAATTCGTGTTTATAATCTGCACCTAAGGCTTTTAACAAACCTGGTAATTCAGTCGTTCCAAAATACTTATCAACATCTGGAATCTCTTCTTCTAAGTCTGGTTTATACCTTTCAGACAAACAACCCGTAACAAAAACTTTATCTACTACTCCCTCTTCCTTCTTTTGCACATACTCCAAAATAGTATTTACCGATTCTTCTTTGGCATTAGCTATAAAACCACATGTATTAATAACAACAATGTTTCCTTCTTCTTCATGAACAACCTCTTTATTATTTGCACGAAGTTGCCCCATGAGCACCTCACTATCATATACATTTTTGCTACAACCTAATGTAACAACATTGATTTTATTCTTCTTTAATGTCTTTGTTCTCATATCATTCGGATAAAGGTGTGCAAAGATACGACGATTAACCCAAGTATATCGTATAATACCTTTCTATTTAAAAGAAATCAAAAATAGCCCTAGAAGGATTTCTATGTAGTTTGAAGATATACTAAAAAAACCCGTTGTTATATCGTATATCTTTATTGTTTAAACATTATTTAGTGGGTGGACTATTTAAAAAATGAATCTACAAATTCGTATTTATTAAATACTTGCAGGTCCTCAATCCCTTCTCCTACTCCAATATATTTTACAGGTATTTTAAATTGATCACTAATCCCGATAACCACACCTCCTTTTGCCGTACCATCAAGTTTAGTAACAGCAAGGGATGTAACCTCTGTTGCAGCAGTAAATTGTTTAGCTTGCTCAAAAGCATTTTGCCCAGTAGAACCATCTAATACCAATAAAACATCATGAGGAGCATCTGGAATTACCTTTTGCATTACACGTTTAACCTTTGTTAATTCGTTCATTAAATTAACTTTGTTGTGCAATCTTCCGGCAGTATCAATAATTATAACATCTGCATTTTGATTGACACCAGATTGTAATGTATCAAATGCAACCGAAGCCGGATCACTACCCATATCTTGTTTTACTATAGGTACATCGACACGATCCGCCCATACTTGTAACTGATCAATAGCTGCAGCTCTAAATGTATCAGCAGCACCCAAGACTACATTTAAGCCTTTATTCTTAAATTGATGTGCTAATTTACCTATGGTAGTTGTTTTACCAACACCATTCACTCCAACCACCATCAGTACATATGGTTTTTTATCTTTTGGTATTTCAAAATCTGTAGCCTCTCCAACATTTGTTTCAGAAAGTAAACCTGCTATTTCCTCGCGTAAAATTTGATTTAACTCTTCTGTCCCTAAATACTTATCTTTTGCTACACGATTTTCAATTCGCTCTATAATTCGAATTGTCGTTTTAACTCCTACGTCACTGGTAACCAATATTTCTTCTAGGTCATCCAGAACATTGTCATCAACCTTAGACTTACCAGCTACGGCTTTACTTAATTTTGAAAAAAAACTCGTTTTAGATTTCTCTAATCCTTTATCAAGTGTCTCTTTTTTCTCTGAAGAAAATATTTTTTTAAAAATCCCCATCTGTATTATTCGATATGTTAAAAATTAAAAAACTTAAAACATGTGATTGTATTGGTTAAATATAAAAAGAAAGAGCCATTTCAATACAATTGAAACGGCTTCTTTTTAAATTTTATATAGAGAAAATTACTTTTTCTTTAAAAAGTCATTTACTGCTTCTGGTGTCATAATAGATTCAACAAAAGTATAAGCTCCTGTTTTTGGAGATTTTACCATTTTAATAGCTTTTGTTAATCTTTTTGATCCTGTCTGTAACGATGCTACTGATTTCTTTGCCATCTCTTAATTATTTTATTTCTTTATGAACAGTCATCTTCTTAAGAATAGGATTAAATTTCTTAATCTCTATTCTGTCAGGTGTATTCTTTTTGTTCTTAGTTGTAATATATCTTGACGTACCTGGTTTTCCAGAAGCTTTATGCTCTGTACATTCTAATATTACCTGAACTCTGTTACCTTTCTTTGCCATTATTATGTATCTTTTAAAAAGGAGATTATTTACTTAAAAAACCTTTTGCTCTTGCTTCTTTTAAAACAGCAGAGATTCCGTTTTTATTTATGTTCTTTAACGCAGACGTAGACACTTTAAGTGTTACCCAACGATCTTCTTCTGGAATATAAAAACGTTTTTTAATTAAATTCGCATTGAATTTACGTTTTGTTTTATTCATTGCGTGAGAAACATTATTTCCCACCATTGCTTTTTTACCTGTAAGCTCGCAAACTCTTGACATCTCTTCTTAATTTTGGTATTATTTCAAAACAGGGTGCAAATTAACGAATTATTTACCTAACCACCAATAATAGTTCGGTTATTTTTTATTCTTTTTGAAGTTTTTTTTGCAATCTGCTCACAAAACCCCAAAACAAGGGTTTTTACGTGTTTGGCAAAGATAATAATCCATTTACTTTTACACCAGTTAGTTTTGTACTAACCACTTAATTTGGGGTGATTAAGTAGTAGATAAAGCGGGGTATCGGGAATATTCCCGCTTTTTTCATTTCTATCCCTAATAGATGATTATCATTTGCACAACTAAGCAATTACAATTACCCAAATTCTTTATCTAAATGTCTTGATATTGATAATAAATAAAAAAAATACTGAGGCAACAACACTATGTGTTTGCATAAAAAAGTTAATTGTTTTTTTTTAATTTAACTATCAAAATTGTACCTTAACTATATTTTTATCAATGGTATACCGTAAAATCAATAAAAAACTTATTAAGAAATTTGAAATAGACGTAGGTGTTGTCTATTTCTACAAAAACTATGTGATTACCGAAATTAATGAAGGTATCGTTCTTAATTTTGAAAAAGCTGCCAGTCTACTTCAATTAGGTTTAGAGTACTACGGAACAAAGATACCATTTGTATATATATCAAATAGAGTGCATTCTTACTCTTTTGAGCCCATGTCACACCACAAATCAACAGGGATGTTCCCTAATTTAAAAGGGTTTGCAGTGGTAATCTATGATCGTCTTAACAGTGATGTTGCTAAAATAGAACAAACATTCATAAACAAACCTACAAACATTTTTTACAGCCTCGAAGAAGCCGTGGCATGGGCAGAAGAGCTAATTGTAATAGATTAACTTAGAAAATAGCTAACCTTATGTTAACCATTTCATTTCAACAACTCGTTGTATAAAAGCTCAAAAGATTTACTTACTGCTTTACTTATTGTTCGTTCTCTATGGTTTCCAAACTCAAATTTCTTTGAAAAAACACGATCAGGTGTGGCTATGGCAATAAAAACTGTTCCAACCTCTACATCCCCATCTCCTTTTGTGGGGCCTGCATTACCTGTTGTCGCAATTGAATAATCTGAATTAAATTTTTTCTTAACCTCCAATGCCATTTCTTCTACCACTTCAACACTAGTAACAGTATGCTCCTTTATTACCTTGGAACTAACTCCCAGAACATCTATTTTAGATTGTGTTGCATAAGTAACAGCACCTCCTTGAAAATATGTAGAAGCCCCTGCATTAGCAGTAAATGCTTGAGCAATTCTACCTCCAGTACAGCTTTCTGCAACCGCAAGTGTTCCTTTTTGTTTTACTAACAAACCACCAATACTTACTTCAATAGTTTCATCTTCTTCATATCCCGCAATATTATCTCCGATAATTGCATTCAACTCTAACACTTTTTCTTCTATTGTATCTTCTAAGAGTTTTTTATCTTTTCCACGAGCAGAGATACGAAGCCTCACTGTACCTAACTTAGGCAGATAAGCTAGTTTAATAAAAGACGGCATATTATCTTCCCAATCTTCAATTCTCTCTGCTAAGGCACTTTCTCCAATACCAAACGTATGTATTGTTTTATGAATAATATATGGTCTCTTAAACTTTTTCTGCAGTCGAGGAAGCACCTCTCCTTTCATCAACCCTTTCATTTCAAAAGGCACACCTGGCATCGAAATAAAAACTGTATTTTCTTTTTCTAACCACATACCAGGAGCCGTACCATACATATTCATTAAAACAGTTGATGTACTTGGCACAAGAGCCTGTTGTCTATTTACTTCTGAAATTGGAGTTGAAATGTATTTTTTAAATAGTTCTTCTACATGAGTCAACACTTCGATATTCTGAATTAATGTATCATCAAAGTACTCACATAGTGTGTGTTTTGTTATATCGTCTTTGGTAGGCCCTAACCCTCCGGTAATAATAACAATATCGACTCTATTTTTAGCTGCTTCTAACGCATCGAGAATATGTTTTTTTTCATCCTTTATTGAAGTTATCTGATAAACATCAACCCCAATTTTATTTAGCTCCTTTCCTATAAATGCTGAATTAGAATCAATGACCTGTCCTATAAGTATTTCATCACCTATAGTAATAACTTCTGCTATCATATTAATTAAAATCGTCCTTCAAATCATCTAAAGCACCATTCACCACAGCTACGATATGATCTAAAACGGGGATAATTTGCTCTTTAGTTTTACTAGATTTAGACCAAGCTTCTATCTTTTTTATCTGAACCAATAGATCGATATCGAATAATTGAAGATTAGGTTTCATCTTATGCGCATATTGATATGCCATTTGTGGATTATCAGCATTTACAGCTTGAACCATACTATCTAAATCGGGTGGTATTTCTTCTAAAAAAGTTTGCACAAGCACTGCGATAAACTCGGTATCGCCTCCTGATAATTCATCTACATTTTTTAAACTATATCTTTTGCTCATCTATTTTACTTTTATTGAAAAAAATTGCTGGTCGTCAATATATCCTGTTAAAATATCATCAGATTTAACTACTCCAACGCCAGCTGGTGTACCTGTAAATATAACATCTCCAATCTTTAAAGTAAAATATTTTGACACATATTCTATTATTTCATTAATCTTCCATAGCATAAAGCTAGTATTTCCCTGCTGAACGATACTGTTATTTTTTTCTAGACAAAAGTCCAAGTTATCAATATCACTATAATTATCCTTAGAAACCCATTTTCCAATTACGGCAGAACCGTCAAATGCCTTCGCTTTTTCCCATGGCAAACCTTTTTCTTTCAGTTTGGTCTGTAAGTCTCTAGCAGTAAAATCAATACCTAACCCTATCTCATTATAATACTTGTGGGCAAATTTTTTATCAATATACTTACCTACTCTATTAATTTTAACCAATATTTCAACCTCGTGATGTATATCTGTAGAAAAATCAGGGATAAAAAAAGGTTGTTTTTTTAACAAAATTGAGGTGTCTGGCTTTATAAAAATTACAGGATCTGTTGGCTTTTCATTAGCCAACTCTTTAATATGATCTGTATAATTACGCCCTATACATATAAGCTTCATACTAACTAATAAAGAAAATGATTATAATTTTAAACTATTATTTAGTTTACGCAATCTAATAGCTGTAAGAACCTTCTTTGTGTATAATGGGAAATCGGCATTTTGTATCCAGCCAAAATACCCTGGCTCTTCTTCCAAAACTCTTTCTACCAATTTACCCTTATGTTTCCCAAAAGAAAAGACTTCTTTACCATTCTCATCAAACGCAATAAAACCTGCAAAATCTGCAAATTGCTTTCTTGCACTAAACTCTGCTAAGAATTTTGTGTCATTCTCTAATTCAGGATATTTATCAAGTTGAGATTTTAAAACTTCATATGTCGCTAAGGTATCAGCCTCTGCAGAATGAGCGTCTGTTAAATCCTTATCACAATAAAATTTATATGCTGCGGATAATGTGCGTTTTTCCATTTTATGGAATATCGTCTGAACATCTACCGATACTGTAGTTTTCATATCAAAATCATATCCTGCTCGCAATAATTCTTCTGCTAATAAAGGAATATCAAATCTATTAGAATTAAATCCTCCTAAATCACAACCTTTTATCATTTCACTAACCTTAGCCGCAAGCTCCTTAAACGTAGGTTCATTAGCTACTTTTGCATCATCAATACCATGTACTTCTGTAGTTTCAGGAGGAATAGGCATTTCTGGATTAACTAACCATGTTTTACTTTCTTGAGTTCCGTTTGGAAATACTTTAAGAATAGAAATTTCTACAATTCGATCTTTAGAAATATTGATACCGGTAGTTTCAAGATCAAAAAAACATATCGGCTTTTTTAAATTAAGTTCCATAAATAAGTTGTGTGATACCCAAAGATAATAGCTATTAATTAAGATTCTTATAGTCTAACTCTATTTTAACATTTCCAAAATCTATACTTCCTTCTTAACAAATACGTTATCTGCAAATTTTCTAGTTACTGTTTCTATGGTATTATCAAACTGTATGCGGATTGACTTGTCAAATTCACGCACTTCAAGAATCTTTATTTCGCTACTTAAAGCTAGCCCTATTGCTGACACATATTTTAAAAAATTAACAGATCCATCATTAACCGCAACTAATTTGCATACATCTCCTTCTTCTAAAGAAGATAATGTAATTTTTGGAATAATTGTATATTCTCCATCTTCATTAGGAATCACCTCTCCATGTGGATCAGTCCTTGGAAAATCCATAAACCTATCCAACTCATTAATTAGCTTAAAAGATTTAATATGCTCTAGTTGCTCTGCCACCTCATGCACCTCATCCCAAGTAAAATTAAGATAGTTACACAAAAAGGTTTCCCAAAGTCTATGCTTACGAATAAGACGTACTGCAATTGATTTTCCTTCTTCTGTCAAATCCAATTTCCCATACTTTTCGCTAACCACATATGACTTAGCTTTTAGCTTTTTTATCATGTTATTTGTTGACGCAGGAGATACTTTTAGATAATCAGCTAACTGATTGTTCCCTACTTTAACAGAATCATCCTCTATAAGCAACTGAAAAAGAGCCTTTAAGTAATCTTCTTCACTTTTTGTTAAATTATTCGTATTTATCTTGTTAGTCATAACTAACTTTTTTAGTTTTGCCTCATTAATTTTTACAAATATATGACATTAACTAATATCAGTAGTATTAACTATATTTTTACTTTAGCCTTATTGCTTGGATGCAATTCGCTCTTTTCTCAAACTGGATCACTTAGTGGACTTATTTCTGATGAAAATGGCCCTTTACCTTATGCAAATATATTCGTAGAAGACACCAAATTAGGAACATCCACCACTGAAGATGGAACATTTAATATTTCTAACATTCCTAATGGTTCTTATCGTGTGATTATATCATTTACCGGATACAACACTATCAAGAAAAAAATAACAATCAATGAAAAGGAAACAAAAATCAAAGTATTTCTTACAGAAGGTTCATCTCTTGATGAAATAGTAATATCAGGAACTTTAAAACCTGTTGTTAGATCAGAAAGCCCAGTACCTGTTGAAATATTTAAACCCACATTTTTTAAGAAAAACCCAACTCCTAGCCTATTTGAAGCTCTACAAAACATCAATGGGGTAAGACCTCAACTTAACTGTAGTATTTGCAATACGGGAGATATTCATGTTAATGGACTGGAAGGACCATATACATTGGTTATGATAGATGGCATGCCTATTGTAAGTGGTCTATCAACCGTATATGGATTATCTGGAATACCAAATTCTTTAATCGACAGAGTAGAAGTTGTAAAAGGCCCTGCTTCGTCTTTATATGGTAGCGAAGCCGTAGGAGGGTTGATTAATATTATTACAAAAAATCCAGGAGATGCACCAAAACTTAGTACAGATGTTTTTGCTACAGGATGGGGAGAAACGAATGTTGATATAGGGTTTAAGGCAAAATTAGGAACGGCAACTACGCTTGTGGGAGCAAATTATTTCTTTTACGACAACCCTATAGATAACAATAATGATGGTTTTACAGATCTAACTTTACAAGATCGTATCTCGGTCTTTAACAAATGGAATTTTAAAAGAAAAAGTGGTAAAAACTTCACTCTTGCAGGAAGATTTTATTATGAAGATCGTTGGGGAGGTCAAAACAACTGGAATAAAACATTTAGAGGTAGTGACGAAGTCTATGGAGAAAGCATCTACACAAATCGTTACGAGGTATTAGGAAGTTACGAATTACCGATAAAAGAAGCTATGAACCTCTCTTTTTCATATACTAATCATGATCAAAATTCTTTTTACGGAGATCTATCCTACCAAGCAGAACAACGAATTGGATTTACACAATTAACTTGGGATAAAAAGTTAAAAAACCATGATTTACTAACCGGGATTGCATATAGATATCAATATTATGATGATAATACTCCAGCAACTGCATCTGACAATTCTAACGCGCCCGAAAGAAAAAATGTACCAGGAATATTTATTCAAGATGAAATTACCTTAGCCTCCAAACATAAATTATTGTTGGGATCACGATTAGATTATGATGACAGCCACGGGACAATATTTACTCCACGATTAGCCTATAAGTGGAGCATAAATGACCGTAATATTTTTAGACTTAATGCAGGAACAGGTTTTAGAGTTGTTAATTTATTTACCGAAGATCATGCTGCTCTTACAGGATCAAGAGAGGTTATTGTGGAAGAAGATTTAGATCCTGAAGAATCGTACAATATCAATCTAAATTATATTAAAAAAATATTTTTAAACAATGGTTCATTTATAGGGCTTGATGCTTCAGCTTGGTATACTCATTTCACGAATGCTATTTTACCAGATTATGAAACCAACCCTCTCGAAATACGTTATAGCAATTTGGATGGGTATGCTGTTTCTAAAGGAGTAAGTTTAAATACCGACATTAATTTTTCAAATGGCCTAAAAATTATGGCTGGTGCAAGCGTTTTAGATGTTTCGAATAAAGAAAACGGAGTTCGATCTAGACAAGAATTAACAGAAAGTGTTACCGGAACATGGGGCGTTACGTACAAAATAAGACCTCTTAACCTTACAATAGACTATACTGGGAATTTATATGGACCAATGAAATTACCGGTTTTAGGTCCCAATGATCCTCGTAAAAAAGATTCTCCTTGGTGGAGTATTCAAAATATTCAGCTTACCTATAAGAACAAAAATAACATTGAAATCTATGGAGGTGTAAAAAATTTACTAGACTGGACACCTAATAAAGGAAATCCATTTTTGATTTCACGAGCAGAAGATCCTTTTGATAAGAATGTACAATTTGATCAAAACGGAGAGGTATTAGTCACCCAAGATAACCCATATGGACTAACCTTTGACTCAACGTATATCTATGGCCCAAACCAAGGTATAAGAGGGTTTTTAGGGATTCGATATACTATTTTTTAAAGATTATGAAAGTAATACGTATCTTTATCGTCACAATATTGCTTACTGCTAGTCAAGATGCAGTATCCCAATTAAAAATGAGTTCTTTTGACACTCTTGAAGACAAAATGAAAGCAATATCTAAACCTATACTTGTATTTATTCATACAGATTGGTGTATTTATTGTAAAAATATGAACAGTACTACTTTCAAAAACCCAGAGATAATTCAAAAACTTAACGCCGACTTTTATTTTGTTTCATTTAATGCCGAAACTCAAGAAACAATAAATTTTTTGGGGCATACTTTTCATTTTGAACCTAACGGAAACCGAACAGGAATTCATTCTCTGGCAAAAGAACTGGCTACAGTTGATGATAAAATAGCATACCCAACAATAACAGTATTAAATAAGAATTATGAGATCACCTTTCAGCATCAATCCTTTATTAATGCAAAAGATCTCAAAACTATTTTAGAAAAAATATCACATAATGATAAAAAAGATCACATTAATATGCGTGCTACTTTTTAGCTTCTTCTCTTGTAAAAAAGAAGTAAAAGATAAAAATCAAAAGCTAAATGTAGTTACAACTACATCTATGATTACTGACCTTGTTAAGAACATAGGCGGTGATGCTATCGAAATTCAAGGGTTAATGGGCAGTGGTGTTGATCCACATTTGTATAAAGCTAGTGAAGGTGATGTATCAAAATTAGTAAATGCAGATATCATCTTTTATAACGGCTTGCACCTAGAAGGAAAATTGGTTGATGTTTTTGAAAAAATGCAACATGGTAAAACAATCCCTATTGGAGAAAGCCTAGATAAAAGTACCTTGATAGGTTCTGATTATTTTGCCTCTAATTATGATCCTCATATATGGTTTAATGTTGAAAACTGGAAAATTGTAACAACTTTTATCATCAATACATTAAAAACTGAAGACCCAAAAAATAGTGACATCTATGAGGCTAATGGAAAAGCATACTTAACCCAACTTGGTGACTTAGAAAAAAAACTTAAAGAAACCATATCTTCTTTACCTAGAGAGAAACGAATTTTGGTTACTGCTCATGACGCATTTAGTTATTTTGGCAAAGCCTTTGAATTTAATGTAGTAGGACTACAGGGCTTATCTACTGCTACAGAAGCAGGAGTGCAGGATGTACAGAAGCTAGCTAATTTTATTATTGAAAAAGAAGTGAAAGCTATTTTTGTAGAAAGTTCTGTTCCTAAAAGAACAATTGAAGCCTTGCAAGCTGCGGTAAAATCTAAAGATCATGAAGTTATTATCGGCGGAACATTGTTTTCTGATGCTCTAGGCAACCCTGAAACAAAAGAAGGTACTTATATTGGTATGTTTGAATATAATGTAAACACTATTGTAAATGCTCTAAAATAATGGATACTAAAATTGCAGTTCAGATAGATGATCTTACAGTAGCCTATAATTACAAACCGGTATTATGGGATATTGACCTTGCCATACCAGAAGGTGTACTTATGGCAATTGTTGGTCCAAACGGAGCAGGAAAATCTACATTGATCAAATCTATTTTAGATATCATCAATCCCATAGCAGGTAGTGTTCAGATTTATGGGAAACCTTATAAAAAACAACGCGCTCTAGTTGCTTATGTTCCTCAAAAAGGAAGTGTAGATTGGGATTTCCCAACAACCGCTTTAGATGTAGTAATGATGGGTACCTATGGCAGTTTAGGCTGGATTAGAAGACCTGGTCAAAAAGAGAAAAAAGCGGCATTAGAAGCTCTAGAAAAAGTAGGAATGCTGGCATTTAAAAGCAGACAAATTAGTCAACTATCAGGAGGGCAACAACAACGTATTTTTCTTGCCAGAGCATTGGTGCAAAATGCATCTATTTATTTTATGGATGAACCATTTCAAGGAGTAGATGCAACCACAGAAAAAGCAATTATTAATATCTTAAAAGAGCTTAGAAAAGCAGGAAAAACAGTAATTGTTGTTCATCATGATTTACAAACTGTACCCGAGTATTTTGATTGGGTAACATTTTTAAACGTAAAAAAAATTGCCACTGGACCTGTAAAAGATATTTTTAATGATGATAACCTTACTAAAACCTACGGAATCAACTACAAAGTAAGTGTACAACAATAGGGTAAAATTAGTAGAATTATCAAAAATGATAACTAGCTTGCAAAAACACCTAAAAAATAAAAACTAGTTTCTAGCTGCTATAAACTAAAGACTACAAAACTAATGAACTTAAAAGAATACATAGAGCTTGTTTTTACAGATTACACCCTTCGTACTATTACATTGGGTACTGCTATTCTTGGTGCAATATGTGGTATGTTAGGAAGTTTTGCTGTGTTAAGAAAACAAAGTTTGCTGGGAGATGCTATTTCTCATGCAGCCTTACCTGGTATTGCTATTGCTTTTTTAATTATTGAAACCAAAAACAGTTCTATTTTCTTATTGGGTGCATTAATCAGTGGGTTAATTGGCACTTTTTGGATTCGTGGCATCATCAGTAAAACTCATCTCAAATCTGATACAGCTCTGGGGCTTATATTGTCCTTGTTTTTTGGATTTGGCATGCTATTGTTAACCTACATTCAAAAAATGCCTAATGCCAACCAAGCAGGATTAGAGAGTTATCTTTTCGGACAAGCAGCAACTCTTCTAGAAAGTGATGTCTGGTTAATGGTGATAGTAACTTCAATTAGTCTTATCATACTATTATTATTCTGGAAAGAACTTAAACTATTGCTGTTTGATGCAGACTACACAAAAACATTAGGGTTCAATACTAAATCTCTAGACATACTTATTACCACATTTATAGTTATTGCAATTGTATTGGGATTACAAACAGTAGGAGTTGTTTTGATGAGCGCAATGCTTCTTGCTCCAGCAGCAGCAGCAAGACAATGGACCAACAATTTGGCCGTAATGGTCTTTCTAGCTGCAATTTTTGGAGCCTTTTCTGGTGTTGTAGGAACTGCCATTAGTGCTAATCATAATAATTTATCTACTGGTCCAGTAATTGTACTAGTAGCTGGAGTATTTGTATTATTTTCTTTTATATTTTCACCAGGTCGTGGACTACTATTTCGAGAAATACGTTTCAGAAAAAACAGAAATGACCTACAATTACATAAGACATTATCTTTTATGTATAATATTGCCAGTACACATGATGATATTTCACATCCACATGCAATTAAAATTTTGAATAATTTTCAAGGGTTTACCAAAAAATCATTACAAAAGCTTGAGGACAGAGAATATATCAAAATTGAAGGAAATATGTGGTCTATGACTCCTTCTGGTTATGACGCGGCTGCAAATTTATACGATCAATTAATTAAAGAAGACGAATGAGCAATGCACAACTAGAAATACAACTAATAGCCAGCCTAGTCGCTATCGCATGTGCAATACCTGGTACTTTTCTTGTACTGCGTAAAATGGCACTAATTACTGATGCTATTAGTCATTCAATCTTACCTGGTATTGTTATTGGTTTTTTTATCACCCATGATTTATCTTCGCCTCTTCTTATTATTCTGGCGGCCGCTAGCGGAATCCTAACTGTCGTTTTGGTAGAGTTTATTCAAAAAACGGGATTGGTAAAAGAAGATACGGCTATAGGGTTGGTTTTTCCTGCCTTATTTAGCATAGGTATTATTCTCATTTCCCGAAACGCAAATGATGTACATCTTGATGTTGATGCTGTTTTACTTGGCGAACTCGCTTTTGCACCATTTGAAAGATTTATGATCTCTGATATAGACTTAGGACCTAAATCTCTTTGGATAATAGGCTCTATCACGATCTTAACCTTGGGATTATTATTCACATTTTTTAAAGAACTAAAAGTTAGCACTTTTGATGCTGGTTTGGCCTCTGCCATGGGATTATCGCCTGTTATCATGCACTATGGCTTAATGACTATCTCATCCATAACTACAGTAGGCGCATTTGATGCAGTTGGTGCTATTTTAGTTATCGCCTTAATGATCTCACCAGCAGCCACGGCTTATTTACTAACCAATGATCTAAAAAAAATGCTTGTACTTTCTGTAATATTTGGAGTAAGTAGTGCAATTATTGGGTACTGGGTTGCCCATGCCTTAGACACCTCTATCTCAGGATCAATGACAACAGTATTAGGCTTAATATTTTTGCTTGTCTACTTGTTTGCTCCAAGCAAAGGGTTGTTTTCTGTTCTTTATAGACAAAGGCAACAACGTATTGAAGTCTCTTTACTTACTTTTCTATTACATTTAGGAAATCACCGTGATCAAGAAGAAGAACGACATGTTAAACATTTGAATGAGCATATTAACTGGCAAAAAGTACAATCAACTTCAGTTCTCAATCTTGCTTTAAAAAACAATATGATAATTATCGATAATGATATTGTTTCGTTAACAAAAAAAGGAGATAAGTTTACGACAGAAGCAATTGATTATATTATTACAAATAAAAATTCTGAAATTGAAAATATGAAAGATCGGTTTTTCTTATTTAGAGGATAGTACTAATGTCTTTGATCACTTTGACATATATAAAAGCACTTTTTTGCTTTACATAATTTAATAACAATCTGTCTTGATTTGATTCTTATTCTCAAAATCACTCAAAGGCCTGTTTAGCTTAATTTGCACTATTTTTTCCAAAATTTCCAAAACATCATTCTGCATCAATAACGAACCACAAATTAACACATTGCCTCCTAATTCAAGTTCTCTTGCTATTAAATCTGATTTTTTCAAAATCAGATCCTGGACATATTCTTTTCTTCCTTCTTGTGAATAAGCTATTGTAAAACTTGATAACTTCTTTTTTAAGAATACATCTTCTATGATATCTTTATAAAGTGCGAAAGAGTCTCTTGTGCGTCCACCCCAAAACAAATGGGTTGCTATACAATTTGTATTTTGATCGAGCATACCCAAAAAAGGAGCAATCCCAGTGCCATTAGCAATAAGGATAACAGATTTTTTTACTTCAACAGAAGACGATGTGTTGTAATTAGGAAAATGAAAACCAGTATTATTCTTTACTCTAGCACTAATTGAGTCTCCAACATTTAATTGACTTAAAAAAGATGAGCACAATCCTAAATCATGTTTTTTTACACATAACAAGATATCATTACCCATTCTTGCTACAGAATACAAACGTTCTTTTTCTTCTTTCTTAGGTTGTATTGACAGCAAATCTCCTGATTCGAATTTGATTCTTTTTTTGGGTTTAATACGTATTAAAAAAGTATCATCTTCATTTAGTCTTGAACGTTCTTTGATCTTAAAAAGCTTTGTTTTAGATAATTCAGCTTTTTTCAACTCTGTCTTTAGTTTAAGAGAAATTCCTAGTTGATTGCTCCAATTTTGAGCCCAATCTTGAAACGCTTCTACCGACTGCTCATTTATCTTATATAAGGGTAACAAAGGTTTAAAAGTGGGTAAACCATGAAGTAACGCATCAACTTTTATTGCATATTGACAATATTTGGGATATTGAAACGAACCAAATCCAACAACCGAAAACCGTATCTCTTGATTTTGATACACTTGATTGCAAAGTTTTTCAAATTTTCGTGAATTAGTTGTTGCTTCTCCATCTCCATAAGTAGCTGTTAACACAACAATATACTTTGCTCTTTTAAAGTGGGTGTATGCATTTAATTCAGTCATAAAGACGCTTTGCTTTTCTTCAATTAATGCATTGTAAAGCATTCTAGCAAAACCAAAAGTACTTCCGGTTTCAGAACCAACTAAAATAATATATTCACATTCATCTTTGTTCTTTGTATCCGATAGTGACACATTTACCTTTTTAAGATAACGGCGCAAGGTCATTATAAAACCAGAATATATAAAAAACAAGATAGAACAACTTGCCAGCAACAATATAATAGACCACAAAATACTACCTTCTCCAGTGTGCAAAACAAAGCTTAAACGTGCCGCTAACATAGTAAAAGGGTAATTAATCTCACTAACTATGACTCTGCTATATTGATTTACCAATAGCTCTTTATCTTTTAGTTCTATTTGATAATAGTCCTCTTCTTCATCAGAAAAAGGAAAAGAAACTTTACGCACATCGGTTAACAAGGTAGTCTCAAAAATTGAAGCCTTATTCTTTGGTGATTTGACCATACCATTACCTTGATTGTTTATATCATGTTTAATAGTAGTTGATGGTAATAGTGAAAACTTTTCTGCAGAGAGATACACCCCTGTTGTGGCAATTATCAAAATTGGCAGTAAAAACCATCGACTCAAAATAACATGAAACTGTTGTTCTAAATACTCTTTATGAACTTTTGAAAAAAAACGTTTGATACCACCTTGTCTTTTGATAATGAGAAAAATTCCGGTTACTACGATTAAACAAAGTAAAAAGGAAATAAACCCTACAAAAAAACGACCTATACTTTTTAAAAACAGCGAGCGATGAAGATTTCTTGCAAACTCAAATATTATAGCCTTGTCTCTAGGCTTTCCTAGTTTCTCTCCAGTTGCTGGATTGACATAGATAAGTTCACTATCTCCTTCTTTGGTAATTACCGATGCCATCACGAAGTAATTTGCATCAACCTCCAAAGTTAATACCTCATCGTATTCTTCTTGTAATACCGAGATTGTTTGTGACAATGAAACTTTTTCAGTTTTATCAATCGCATAAGGTTCAATTGCTTCTGAAATAGGTTCGAATGCCAAAATTATACCCGTAACCGATGCTATAATCAAAAAAAGAGAAGAAGATATAGCCAATAACAAATGGCTATATCTCCATATAGAAATACTCATTATATATCAAATATTACTGTGGTATCAAGCGTATATAACGAATGAATCCTTTACCTTCTCTCTTACTCTTCACTGTCTCTGAGGTAAGTTCAAATTGGACATCATCTTTATAATATTCTTGATCCTCTACAGCGGTTTCAAAACGAATACTATATCCTGTATCAATTTTATTCTTGGGGATTTTAAGAACGCGAACAGTACGTTCCCCTCCACTCACCGTTTCTCCAGATATGGCATCAATATTAGACCTGGTTTTTCCGTAAAAATTCCACCATTCTGGAATATCATGATACCAATCTTCATCTTGCCCTTGAACATATAAAGTTGATTCATACTCTCCTTTTGGATTCAGTAAAGAAACAATTACATATGCCCCTTCTCCAGTATAATTGGTCATTTGTATCATACATTTATATGTATTAATTTCTGATGGCTTCACAAAACCAACAGTTACAAATACGAATAGAATAAATGCAGAAATTATTTTAAAAACTGTTTTCATAATTATTTTAGAAAATTGAGCGCTACATTGCGCTTTTGTAATTGTTCATTTTCTACTGCTAAATCGTAAACAGATTCTTTGTAACCTGTTTTTATTGATTTATCAGCCCCGATAGAAATTAAATACTTTAATATATCCTCGTTTTGAGCTTTCATTGCTGCAATATGTAAAGCTGTATTTCCTTCTTTATTCTTTGCATTGATAGGAATATTATCATTCTTGATTCTTTTCAACAAAGTCAAATTGTTCTTTTTTACAACCAAATGATACAAAGTATTTCCGCTTTTTTGTTCTTCAAAGAAGTTAAACCCATTTTTGATTAAAACGGCTAGTTTTTCGTCAAATACTTCAGGTTTTTGAGGGTTGAAAACTTCAACAAGATAATATGCCAAATTGTTACCATTTTTATCCTTAATAGAAACATCTGCTCCATTATCCAATAAAAAACTTACTATATCCACAGAGTTTCTTGCTATTGCATTTATCAAAGCCGATTTTCCATCTTTGTTTTTTTGATTGATATCAACTCCATTAGATATGAAATACTCTAAAACATCAATATCTTTAGCTTTATACGCCAAAGCGTGTAGAGGTGTTTCTCCATTTTTGGTGGTAACATTTATGTCTATTCCTAGCTTTTCTAAATACAGAAATGTTTCTATTGGATTTGAATGCCCTCTTGTACCTTGACTTGCAAACAACATTGCATTTCCTCCTTTCTTATTCAATCCTTTATAAATAACTCCTTTTTTTATCAAAGTATCCAAAAACTCAATGTTACCTCTTTTCGCCGCATAGTTAAATATTCCATTACCATGATCATCAACACTATGCAGATCTATTCCTTTGGATATAAAATATTCAACTAACGCATAATCTTTAACAAATGGAGCCACCAAAAGCAAAGCATTAGCACCGTCGTGGCTTTTTTCTTTGGTAATATTGGCCCCGTTAGCAATGCAAAAATCATATAGTTTAGTATCTAGTTGCCCCGTAACGGCTGCAAAATTTAATAATGAATATCCATGACTATCAACAACATCAGTCTTTGCGCCTTTATCAACTAAAAATTGCATCATTTCTAAATTACCTCTATAAGCCGCCCAAAAAATATAGGTTCTACCATCATGTGTCAATTTATTAACGTAGTTGCCCTTTTTAGAAAGCAGATGTTTTATGGTTTTATTATCAACGCGCTCTATAAATGCCCATGAAACAGCGTCAAAGAAAAACTTGTTCAGCTCTGTTACATCATGACCTTCACTAATTTTTTGTTCTATATCTTCTATCGTAGGGTTTGATTTCCAATATGCTCTTTCTAAAAAAATATTTTCCTTTTGAGAAAATACAATGCTTGTAAACATTACTAAACCAAAGCAAAGTATTTTTTGTATGTATATCATCTTTTTATTTTTTTACAAAAGACTCTATTACCTTAGAAATATCATTTTCTTGAGAATAATCTTCTGAGAATAAGTGCTTGTATAGTGCTTTATTGTCTACTTTGGTTTCTAAAGAAAGAGTCGTATTTCTACCATAAACTTCATCCCATTTTTGACGAACCAAAGCCCATTTTTCATTATTCTTTTTCCACCAATCACTTGCTGCTTTACATCTACTATCCTCAACTTTCAAATAGGTATTATATCCTTTTTCTTTTGCTAAAATGATGTCTTCTTTCCCTTTTTCTCTAATTACCTTGGTATTATCCTGATCATGCACCCATCCTTCATTTGTAATTTCATGTCTATTACCTCTTTCTGTTACATTATAATCATTCCTTTTCGTGTATTCTCGTCTTGGTAGTGGAGCATCTGTCGTATTTTCCCAAAAACTTCTTCCATCAACATGTACCCATGTAGCAGAACCTTCATAACGAGGGCTATCATCAACTTGATACACTTTTTGTGTCCATTGCCCCTTTACATCATCTTTTGTTTTTTGTTCAAAGTTCCAAACATTATCTCCATTAAACATGTAAAAATCTGTATTCTCATATATCCAGTCTTGTCTCCAATGTTTTACGATATGAGGTTCGGTAGGTTTCCCGACTTGTAACAAATGTTGAATCGAAATTTTGTCATTCTTATCAACAACCAGTTCCGCCCATTCTAAAGCAGTTGCTATTTTGGTTTTAGAAGGTTTATAGAGAGAATCCTTACTATATTGAAAAGTTTCTGTAAAATTAAAGGTTACTTCATAACAGCCGCACATTTTTTTTATAGCATCGCTATCTTGTTTTTGCTTGTTGTTCTCTTGTGCATTTACTGTAAACACTATAAAAAATGTTAATAGGGTATAAAATGTTGTTTTCATTATATCACTTATTGATTAAAATTCTGGTGCAAAAATAATTATTTTTATTTATTCTAAATAAGAATTATGTATATATTTGCACTTTATTAAGAATCATTATAAATAAAAAAATGACTTACAAGTTTCTGAGAATTACTCTTTTATTTTTTTGCGCTACGGCAATCACGTATTCTCAAAAAGCAAATACTATTGATAGTACAGCAGTTACAGAAATATCTGAAGTTGTTGTAACGGCTACAAGAACCCCTCGCCAATTATCCTCATTACCACTTCCAGTAACATTGGTTTCAAAAAAGAAAATTCTACAATCTGGCAGCATACGTTTAAACGAGATTTTACCAGAACAAACTGGTCTTATAACTGTTGCAGATCAAAGTGGTTTTGAAGGTATTCAAATTCAAGGGATTGCATCTGACTATATACTCATACTTATCGATGGCGTTCCGCTTGTTGGTAGAAGATCAGGAAACTTTGATTTAAGCAGACTTACAGTCGGTAATATTAAACAAATTGAGGTAGTAAAAGGTCCGTCAAGTAGTTTATATGGTTCTGAAGCCATGGGAGGTGTAATTAATATCATAACAGAAAAACCAACAACAGAAAAAATATCCGGAAATGCCTCATACAGAATTGGAAGTTATACACAACAGGATATGAATCTTGAAATTGGACAACAACTTAAAAAACTACGATATTCCTTTTTTGCCAATCGTTTCTCCAGTGAAGGTTATGATCTAAATACTGATGTTACAGGAAATACAGTGGATCCTTTTGAAAACTATACAATTAATGGGCAAATTTACTACGACCTAAGTAAAAAACTTTCCTTATTCTCATCTACTAGGTTTTACAACCAAATTCAAGATAGCGAGCTAATAGATAATGACATTAGACACTTAGGTACTAATGAAGAAAACGAATGGAATTCTCATCTTAAACTGGATCATATTTGGAATAAAAAACTCACTACTGTCTATGAAGTATATTACACCAACTATCAGGCAGAAGAAAAATTAACCTCATCAAATACACAAGAGGTACTTCAAGATTCTTACTTTAATCAAAAACTGGTACGTCCAGAGGTACGAGGGACATACTCATTTAAAAACAATAGCAAGATAACTTCTGGAATAGGTTTTCAATACGATGCTTTGGATCGCACGTTTATAGAGGAGAAAATAGATTTCACTTCGCAATATATCTATACTCAATACGACTTTACTCCTGTAGAACGTCTTAATATAATTGCTGGGGCTCGGTTTGATAATCATTCTGAATACAGTAATCAATTGAGTCCAAAACTAGCGCTTAGATATAAAATCACAAGCGAAATTTCGGCTAAAGCATCTATTGGCTATGGATTTAAAGCTCCCGATTTTAGACAATTATACTTCGATTTCACCAATTCTACCGTAGGTTATACTGTTTTAGGTTATAATGTAGCTGTTGATAAACTTGAAGAGTTACAATCTCAAGGGCAAATTCAAAGTATAATAGCATCAGAAAACGAATTTCAAAATCCTTTAAAAGCAGAAAGCTCTGTTGGTTATAATGTTGGGGTAACTTATAAAAGAGGAGCCTGGAATACAGAATTAAATCTATTTAGAAACGACCTTAAAAACTTTATACAAACCAAGGTCATTGCAAGAAAAACAAATGGTCAAAACGTTTTTAGTTATACAAACATTGACGAAAGTTATACAACAGGTATAGAACTTAATACTTCATTAAAGCTATTAAAAAACATTGATATCAGTGGTGGCTACCAACTATTGTTTGCCTACAATAAAGAAAAAGAAAAAGCCATTAAAAATAGAGAAATATTCGTTAGAAATCCAGAAACTAACGAAACAGTTGCTTTAGAAAGATCCGATTATTTTGGTCTTATAAATCGATCCCGACATAACGCAAATTTCAAAGTTTTTTACGATATCCCTTCTGCTAAAACCAATATCAACATTAGGTTATTATATCGAAGTAAGTATGGACTATATGACACGAATGGCAATTCTATTATAGACACCTATGACACCAGTTATGTTAATGGTTTTATAACCACAAACATTGCGACAAGTAAAACATTCTATGAAGATTTTACACTTCAAATCGGCGCAAATAACCTTTTTGATTATACCGATGAAAACATTCCTACGATGCCCGGTATCCAAGGGTATGTAAAGCTTAATTATCAATTTTAAATATCTAAATAAAGTCAAAATGAAAAAAGTGAAATTTCTATTATTAACATTAAGTATCATATTTGCTTCTTGTAGTAGCGATGATGACACTAGTCCTATTGTAGAAGAAACTGCAGAATTCACAGTTAAAGAATTATCTTTAAACCAAGGACTCACTGGAGCTGATGTAACCATTACTGGTACTGGGTTTCCTACTACCGCTAAAGATGTTAAGGTTACTTTTAACACCGTCGAAGCAGTAATAAAATCTATTAATAGTACTGTTATTATTGTAGCGGTTCCTGATAATGCAAAAACAGGAGATGTTACTGTAACTTATGATTCAAAAGTATTGAACGTTGGGGTTTTTACAGTCCTAGACCCTTTGATACAAAATACTATTGAAAATCTTCATGCTCCCCAAACAGGTGGACAGGGACAACCAGTAGGTGGTCCATTTACCAAGTTTGATTTTGAAACCGGTAAAGAAACAACAAGCGAAACCGATTGGGATGTTGCATTTAGAGGAACTACTATCATAGTAAATGGTGGTGTTGTTTCGGGAACTGCTGATGAGCCTACTCGCAATGGTGATGTTGGTGTTGCAATAGCAACTGGGGTTTTTAATAGTATTACTACAGCAGAAGGGTTAAATTTCTCTCAAGATGCAGACGGGGCTTTAGCAATTACCACCGGAAGTGGAAATGGTTGGTATAACTATTCTGGTCCTCCAAGTCATTTAATTACACCAATTCCTGGAAAGGTACTTGTATTTAAAACTAGAAACGGAAACTATGCTAAAATAGAAATATTAAGTTACTACAAGGATGCTCCTGCAAATCCAAATGTAATGACTGATGCTAGCCGTTACTTTACTTTCAAATATGTTTACAACCCAAACACAGGAGTTAAAAACTTTGAATAAACTCAAAAGACATCGTTTTGTAACAAAAAGTATGTTGTCATTAAAATGCCATAGTCAATGAATCATCATACAAATTAGAGTAGTTTATTTAAAACGATACAATTGAAACATAAAAAGTTATAAGTTGAGTTTGTGTTAAATATTATAATTTAAAGTTTCAGTTCACCCCCAGAGTAATTAGCTTTGGGGGTGTATTTTTTTTTCACTTATCTAAACAACACCAAAGCGCATTATTTCAATAAGTACTTTTAAATAAAATTGCAACTAAATCTAGTTCAAAACCCGTTAATAATGAAAAATTCGGTTTTGACTTTTTTATAAGAAAACGTACCTTTTTAGAAAAAAGAAGTATGAACCCTCTCTTAAAACAGATCATATGGTTATTTTTCTTTAGTACAATTAGTAGTTATGCTCAAACAAAAACTGTATACCTTGTAGAAGAAAAACTAAAAAAACGTACAATTATATATGTACAAAATGACTCTCCTCAAGACAGAAGTGTGTTTTTAAAAATAAACCCAACAGGTTATCGTCGAAGTGCCCAACGGCCTATAATTAAAAATATACCTGCGAATAGTAAGGCTCAAATGCAAGTTCTTATTCCTTTGGCAGATGTAGAATCCTCGTATACTTATAGCTTGGTTATTAATGATGAACTAGAATCAATAGATATTGAAAGAAGTAAGACTTCAAAAAAAGAAGCTCCGTTATCTTCTATTATGAAAGCAGAGGTAATTATATTTACCAGAAAAAATTGCGAGAAATGTGAAAGATTAACAGCTAAGCTAGATAAAAATCATATTAAGTATCGTGAAGTAAATATCGATACTAAAACTAGGTATCGAGAGTATTTATGGGAGTTATTAGACAATAGTAAATATAACAAAAATAGTGTTGGAGTACCTTTAAGTGCAATTAATGGTGAATTAAACTACCCTATTGACGATATAGATAAGTTTGTAAAAGAATTATTACCTTAATTATTTTTCTTTTATTTTTATCGACAAGCACAAGCAACCGAAGAATATTTAAGTAAATCGTTCTACTTCAAAGCAAGATGTTTTATTCAAAAATATAAAGCTATAAAATATTAAATTGACAAAATGGAATCATTAAACGAAACTAATATTAATGGGCATAGACATGTTTCTTACCATCTAGATACTTTCTCCAAAAAAGAGTTAATTCAAAAAAGCGAATCCTTTTATAAATGGCTTGATAAACGAAGATCTGTGCGAGAGTTTTCTGATCAAGATATCCCCAAAGAAGTTATCGAAAACTTAATAAAAAGTGCATCAACGGCTCCTTCTGGAGCCCATAAACAACCTTGGACATTTTGTGCAGTTTCTAATCCATTATTAAAAACTCGAATTAGAAAAGAAGCCGAGATTGAAGAAAAGGAAAGTTATGAAAATAGAATGTCTGAACGATGGAAAAAAGATCTAGAACCACTTGCTACAGATATGCATAAACCCTTTCTAGAAGTTGCTCCATGGCTAATTATTGTTTTTAAAAAAGCTTATGACTTTGATAAAGATGGTAATAAGCACAATAACTATTATGTAAACGAATCTATTGGTATTGCATGCGGAATGCTGATTTCTGCAATTCACAATGCCGGATTAGTAACACTAACACACACACCCAGTCCAATGAATTTTCTTGCAAAAATTCTGGATAGACCCTCCAACGAAAGAGCTTTTTTATTGCTTCCTGTTGGATATCCAAAAATACCAACATTCGTCCCCGATTTAAAAAGAAAAGAACTAGATGAAATGACCACTTTTTATGAGTAAAATATTTATCTCTGGTTAATACATTTCTATATTTTTTCTTAGACACCAATATGCTTATTAATGAAAAATAATACCAATAAAACACAAACTAACAATCCTATGCATGGGGTTAAATTAATTGATATTCTAGAGCATCTAGTACAAGAATACGGTTGGAAAGAACTAGGTTTAGAAGTTAATATTAACTGTTTCAAGAATGACCCTTCTATCAAATCTAGTTTAAAATTTTTAAGAAAAACACCTTGGGCGAGAGACAAAGTTGAACAACTTTATCTTAAATCAATTAAACAATAAAAAGTTTTCAGTTTGCAAGTCGCATTCTATATATTTAGCATCAACATATTTTATACTTTTTAATGAAGAAAGAAATACTTAAGAGAATCGAACAGTTAGGAGGAAATATTGATCATGTCAAAGGAGTTTCTTTACAACAAGATCTACAATCAATAACATTTAATTCTGTTCTTTACCCTAAACGTCAAGATACGCCTTGGGCAAAAGCAAATGAATCTGAACCCATCTATAGTATTGGAGAATTTATACAGAAGAATCTTGAGGTGTTTAAATCTGATAGAGTAAAATTCTATAACAACATTATAGAACACTATTTTAAAATCACAGAAGAAGGTTTTGGTCAGGTTTTTTTTAGAATTGACCTTTTTACCCCTTTTAAGATAAACAGCGCTGATTATGACGAATGGAACGGAGAATGGGAAGAAGAAGATTTTAAAAAGGTAATCAAAGGTTCTGAAATGGATTTAATGTTCATTGGTCACTCATATGGTTTCCCAGACAACCTTTTTATTTGTTTATCAGATCCTAATCAAGAAAACCCAATGGTTTATGGCACTGATCACGAAGTATATTTTGATGAAATTTCTGAAGAAGGTACCCTAGAAGAGTACTTTAATTCATTTATGACAAAAGAAGAACTCATAGAAATTGTAAAGTCAAAACTTGAAGACTAATTAAGAGATTTGTAGAAAACTAAAAAAAACAACTGCTTAAATCAAACAAAGTTATTTAATATCATACCAAAATGAAATTCACAGAATGTCTTAACGACCTTTACAACTACTTCTTTTTGGCAGACCCTGCTAATCTTTCAAGGTTTAAATCAGAAAACAATCTGGCAGATAACTTAATTAGTGAATTTACACAAAACCAAAGTGGAGATATAGTTGTTGAACAAGGCGTGCTTATTCCGTTATCAGGAATTGAAAACTATCCATATATTATTTCTTTTCAAGTAAATAATGATAGGTCTATATTTAATGAAAAGCAAGTTGATTTACAATTTAAAAAGACTGGATATATACTCGAAGTCATTTCTAAGGAATTATACTTGATGACCGTCCCCTATTTAAAACAATGGACAAAGAATCAAGGAATAAAAAGCCTACAATCAAATGGAATTAAGCCAAAAATAGATCTAGAAAACGGATCTTATACATTAGAAATTTTAGGAGGAGAAACCTATCAAGAAAGTGGATGGGAACCTACATTAGAATTCATTTTAAAAAAGAACATAAGCAATACCAAATTTAGCGTAGAAGATGTTGGGTTTAGTTTTCTAATTAAATCAAAAGAATATTAATATAAATTACTACTCTTCTTAAATTCTTTTAAAACTTCTTGTTTATACCATAACTAAGTAAAAAATGGATGAATTCGACGAAATATCAAAGTTCTTTCAAACAGAATATCCTTTAAATCAAAATGGATTAAGAGAACTCCTTTCTTTATTTAGAAAGTTCACCTATAGAAAGGGTACTCAAATTCTTCAAGCAGATCAAGAAGAAAAACAGTTACGTTTTTTAAACAAAGGAGTAATTAGAGAGTACTATGCCTCTTCAGAAAAAGAAACAAACATAAATTTCTACACAAAACCACAATTTATTTCGGATCTATCTTCATTTATAAATGATACAAACACAAAAAAATACCAAGAGAGTTTAACGGCAATCGAAGTTCTTGTTATTGAGAAAAAAGCCTTTCGTGAATTATTACAGAGATATGAATGTGGCAAATCATTTATTGACTTATCATTTCAAAAATTGTTAAAACACAAAGAGCTTTTAGAATTTAATAGAATTACAAAAACACCTGATGAACTATACAAAGAGCTGTTTATCTATAAACCTAATTGGTTAGAAAAAATACCTCAATACCATATTGCTTCATATCTTAATATAACACCAGAAACATTAAGCAGGATAAGAAAACGTATTTCTTGATTTGAATCAATGGTTGCGTTTTTTACATCTTGGATCTTTGTACTTTAAAATTTGATATTATGAGAGTACATCATTTAAGAAATGCCACAATGGTAATTGAGGTAGATAATAAAGTAATATTAGTTGATCCTATGTTAGGTAAAAAAGGAACAGCAGCTCCCCCATTTACACTATTTAGATTTAAACCCAAACGCAACCCTATTTTGGATCTTCCAAGGAGTGCTATGACAATTGTTCAAAAAACGACTCATTGCCTAATCACACATTTACATCCAGATCATTTAGACCAAGAGGCAGAAAGATTTCTAAAAACCAATAAGATTCCTATAATTTGTAGTATAAGAGATGCGGCCATTCTAAAAAAAAGAGGTTTAAATGTTATTCAAACTATTGCGTATTGGAAAAAAAGTGATTTTCTAGGAGGTAAAATCCAAGGTATCCCAGCAACTCACGGTTATGGCTTTGTAGCAAAACCTATGGGCAATGTTATGGGGTATTTTATTGAACTACCTAATGAAAAATCACTTTACTTAAGCTCTGACACTATTTACACAAAAGATGTAGATAAAGTATTAAAACAATTTCAACCTGATATTAGTGTAGTAGCTTGTGGATCTGCACAATTAGATATTTTTAAACCTTTACTAATGACAATGGATGATATTATTAAGTTTATTAAAAACTCACCAGGTAAAGTAATAGCCAATCATCTCGAAGCCATTAATCATTGCCCAACCACTAGAGAAGAATTACGTACTAAACTCTCTAACGAGAAGTTGATATTCAAAACGTTTATACCAGAAGACGGGGAGATACTAGAATTTATATAAGTCAATAACACACACTCTTTTTAACCAATAATTTTCTTATTTTTCGTCGCACGTATCTTATGTTGGTTTTTAATCATTAAAAAAACAATAAAAGTGATTCTATTACGAAAATTGAAATTAAACGATCTCGATGAATACAAGTTTTGGAAACTTCCGCAACATAAGTATCACATTTTAAATGGCCCTTATTTCAAAAAAAATAGCAAAGAAGAGGTCGAAGAATTAATTGTATCTCTAAAGAATGATTTTTCTGAAGGAAAAGCTGTTCTTGATCATAAAAGAATAATATCTAATGACAAAGATCAACTAATAGGAGAAGTAAGCTGGTATTGGAAATCTGAAGAAACAAATTGGATGGAAATTGGTATCGTTATTTTTAATGACGAATTTTGGAATAAAGGAATTGGTTTTATGGCTTTCAAATTATGGATAGACGAGCTATTCAACACTAAAAATGAAATCGTTAGACTAGGTATCACAACTTGGTCTGGTAATCACGGTATGATCAAACTAGCAGAAAAACTAGGCATGAAAAAAGAAGCAGTTTATCGAAAAGCTAGAATAATAAATGGTGAATATTTTGATTCTATTAGTTACGGAATACTTAAAGAAGAATGGTTTGATTATACAAAAAAAGACAGTTAACCATTCTTCTTTATACACACAAATTACTGTTTTTAAACATTATTATATATATATATATATCATTCTTCATAAACAAAACCTAGTAACACTTTTATACATCTGTAAAAAGTGCAATCTTCTGCGTCTTTTTTGTACCTAAAAAACTCCTTGTTCTCTACATCTTTGTAGTATACAAATTCAGTTAATTCTGATAGATAAAATGTCAAATTAGAAAAGTTAGAACCTTTAACATAGAACCTTCTAACACTTCTTGTTTTAATAATCATTTAAAAATTCAAAATCATGCGCTTTGTTACCAAAAAAATACACTCGTTATTAGATTACCCCGTTGCTATTGCATTAATACTACTTCCTTTTTTGATAGGATTAGGAAACTCTGGACCTTTGGCTATATATATTTCTGTAAGTACAGGAGTAGCCGCCTTTGTGCTGACATTACTTACAGATCATCAACTTGGTATTTATCCTCTTATATCTTATAGACTTCACTTAATTGTAGATTTTTTGGTTGCCATTGTATTTATCACTGTTCCGTTTATATTATCTTTTGAGGGACTAGATGCTTACTACTATTGGATAAATGGAGCAGCTGTTCTATTAGTTGTAAGTTTAAACAAACCAGAAATTGTAGATTAGTTTAAAACCTCATATACATATTAGATGATTCCGGAATCACAAAAACTATAAAGAGTTTCATTTCTATTAATCAAGTATTATTAAATAGAATAAAATTAAGGATAAGCGTAGGTAACAAAATACTTAAGCTTATCCTTATTTCGATTTAATTTCAAGAATTGGTTACCACAAATAATAATATAACAAAACATCATCAATCCAAATAAAACAAATAGCATGGTTAATTAGATTAAATAGTCATTTCCTTAAAACTTAACTTTAAATACTACCAAGTTTAATTATCTTTAGCATCCATAAAAAGTACTCTCCTATACTACTTTTACTTTAGCATATTCAAACCACATAAAAAAGGAGAAAAAATGAATAGAATTAATCGAATGATGACCAATATTTGCTCAGAAAATCTTCTAACAAGTAAAGAGTTTTATATAGCTCTATTCGATTTTGAAGTCAGTTATGATAGTGATTGGTTTGTACATTTAGTATCAAAAAGCAAACAGCTAGAGCTAGGAATAATTGACAAAACAAGCAAAATGATTCCTAAAGGATTTCAAAACCTTCCTAAAGGATTTTATATCACTCTAGTTGTGGATCATGTAGATGATATATATGAAATCGCAAAGACTAAGAACGTCGAAATAGTAAGTGTACCAGAAAACACTTCATATGGACAAAGAAGATTATTGCTAAAAGACCCTAATGGAGCCTTGATAGATATATCTTCTCCTATCGAAGATTTTAAGTTTTAACTACCGTGTAGTATATCCACCCAAATTCTACCACGACAAAAAGTAATTCACAAAATTAAAAACATTACCAATGGAAATTTATATAGAAACAGACCGATTAATCATAAGAGACATAGAAGAATCTGATGCAGAAGGAATTTTTGATCTAGATTCTGACCCCGAAGTGCATGAATTTCTAGACAACTCACTTGTTAAAACGATTGACGAAGCTCGTGACGTTATTAATTACATAAGAAAACAGTACGTCGAAAATGGTATTGGCCGATTAGCAATTATTGATAAAGAAACAAATGATTTTATAGGCTGGACAGGTTTGAAATACGAACAAGGCATACGAGAAAACTTTAGTTATTATGACTTAGGATATAGACTAAGAAAAAAGTACTGGGGAAAAGGAATTGCTACTGAAACTGCGATAGAATCCTTAAAATTAGGGTTTACCAAATTTAATTTAAATGAAATTTATGCTGCGGCAGATGTAAATAATATAGGGTCGAATAAAATACTAAAAAAAGTAGGGCTAAAATACATAGAAACTTTTGAACTTGATGGAAAATCACACTACTGGTACAAAATCGAAAAATCAGAGTGGTTAGCTTTAAAATAACTACTTCTTTTTCATCATACATTAACTACTAAATCTAAATAATAAAATTGAAAGAACAGCCAACCAAAGAAAAAAAGAGAATTGAATTATTAGATGTTTTACGAGGATTTGCAATTCTAGGCATTTTTGTAGTCAACATTGTAATCATGAATTCTACCTTTCTCAACCAAGATGAGTTTGCCAAACAATGGACATCAAACATTGATCAGATAGCAAATCGAATTTTACAATTGTTTTTTTACTCAAAATTTTTTCCAATATTTTCTTTACTATTTGGGTTAGGTATTTCAATGCAAGCTCTAAAATTGTTCGACAAGAATAAACTTTCATTTTCATTTTTTGCTCGAAGGATGTTTTTTTTATTCCTTTTTGGTGTTTTACACATCCTCTTATTGTGGTCTGGAGATGTACTCAATATTTATGCGATACTAGGCCTTTTAACAACACTCATGATCAAACGGTCTAATAAGATGATTATTAGTTTATCAATATGCATATTGTTCTTTCCGTTTTATGACCAACTTTTTGAATATCTATTTAACGCCATTAATTTTAAACCCGAAGTATATTTAAAAGATTATACTGGTGTAACAGTAAATGAAACTATAAAAAACGGGACATATCTTGACGGTATCAAACTAAGAGTATTAGAATACTTTTCAAACATTCCCATGTTGTTTGGTTTTTTAGGACCGATTGCAATTTCTATGTTTTTGTTAGGCCTATACCTCGGAAAAAATAAAGTTTATCAAACTGCAGATGTTTTTATTCAAAAAATAAAAACTCCTGCAATTGCAATTGCTATTGGCACAAATATTTATAGAGTTCTATTTTTATTTGTTTTACCAAAATATGAGTTTTATTCTACTGAAATGTTAAGACCCATTTTTATTAAGTTAATGGTATTATCTGATACTATGATGGGCTTATTTTATCTCTGGGTCATAGGCTGGTTATGGTATAACACAAAATGGAAAACGATATTGTCTCCACTAAAACACGTAGGTAGGATGGCACTTACAAACTATATTATGCACAGTTTTATTGGTCTTTTATTATTCTCTTCAATAGGTTGGAAATTATACGAAACACTAAGCCCTTCTCAAACTCTGGCAACAGCTTTTGTAGTGTTTGTTTTTCAGATTGTATTTAGCAAAATTTGGCTAACTTACTTTCAATTTGGCCCATTAGAATGGGTTTGGAGATGTTTAACATACAAGGAGTTATTTCCAATTAAAAAAAGTAAAGTTTCTGATTCTAAATTGTAAGTACTACATCTATATAAATCAAGAATATCAACTTGTCTTTTGCCTTACTTGCCGTATATTTAACCTAAGGTAAAATTTGGCAAATTAAGTATGGAATACATCATTATTGGAGCTGGTATTGGAGGACTAACAACAGCTTTGGCATTTGAAAAATTTGGAATCAATTATAAATTATTTGAACAAGCTCATGAATTAAATGAAGTTGGAGCCGGTATATGGTTAGCTCCAAATGCGCTTCAGGTTCTAGAATCATTAAATCTTTTAAATGAAGTAAAAGCCAAAGGTAATTTTATTGATAGAATCACCATCGGAAAACAAGATCTATCTCCATTATCAGATAACTTTCAAGATGACATCAAAAATGAGTTTGGTTATTCATCAATAGCTATTCATAGAGCAGAGCTTCAAAAACTCTTAATGCAAAAAGTGCCTAAAGAAAAAGTTCGTTTAGGTCATGCTTTTAAAAGTTATAAAAAACTAGATAATGGTAAAGTTGAAGTACTATTTACCAACGATACCAAAGATACTGCAGACTTTTTAATTGGCGCAGATGGTATTAATTCTAAAGTTAGAAAACAACTGTTTCCTAAAAGTAAAATAAGACAATCAGAGCAAATTTGCTGGAGAGGAATCACAGATATTGAAATGAATACCGATTTTAAACACTGGGGTATCGAATTATGGGGAAATCAAATTCGTTTTGGGATTTCTCAGGTTTCAGATAACAAAGTATATTGGTTTGCAGTTGCATCACATAATCGAGTTGTTCAAAACAACACATTACCCGTAAAGGATGAATTAGCTCGTATGTTTTCTGATTTTCACCCTATTGTTAATGAACTAATCATCTCTACACATAAAGATAAGATTCTTAAAAACGAAATTAATGACTTAGCTCCTCTTCATAATTGGTATAGCGATAATATCTGTCTAATTGGTGATGCCGGTCATGCTACAACTCCAAACATGGGGCAAGGTGGAGCACAAGCTATTGAAGATGCTTATTACTTGAGCAACCTTATTAAAAGCAACCATAACAGAAATGTTTTTTCAGAGTTTCAAGCAAAAAGAAAAAAGAAAGTAAATGCTATAGTTAACCAATCATGGACTACTGGTAAAATGGCACATTTGAAATATGGACAAGGATTTAGAAATTTATTTTTAAAAAGTATTCCTAAAAGCGTAATGCAAAAAAAGATGATGCAGTTGTATACGATTGAAAAACTTGATTAATAAAATGAAATCTATAGAAATACATACAAACCCAGCTGTTGAAGAAGTTTTTAGCAATTACCCAAATAGAGCTCATGAAAAAATCACATATCTTAGAACATTAATTATAGATGTAGCTAATAAGACTGAAGGAATAACCCGTTTAGAAGAAACCTTAAAATGGGGAGAGCCAAGTTACTTGGTTAAAAACGGAAGTACTCTTAGAATAGATTGGAAAAAAAGCAAACCAAATCAATATGCCATGTTTTTTAGTTGCTCTAGTAAACTAGTTCCTACTTTCAGAATAATATTTAAGGATGTATTTAATTTTGAAGGAAATAGAGCCATCATTTTCCCAATGGATAAAGATCTTCAAGAGGACGAGTTAAAAAAATGCATTGCTGTTTCTTTAACTTATCACAAGGTAAAACAATTGCCTTTTCTGGGATTATAATTTTTTTTCACAAAAAACATTTGATTTTAAACACCTAACACACTCAAAGCCAAATATATTAGATCATAAAACTTTCTCAACCACCTTGTTTTCTATAGTTTCTTTTTCGAAATGAGAGAACACAGCTGGAAGAGAATCTCCCCAACTATACCCATAAGAACAATAATCCTTCCACTTTAAACTATCATCTGATGCTACATCACTTAAATCCTTTTTTGAAATATAAGATTGTATGCCATAAGAAGTTCTCTTATACCTACCTTGCTCTTCTGTTCTTTCTATTACACGAAGAAAACGTTTTTCGGATCGAGCATAAAACATATACATTAAAATTAAACACAATAGAATAAACCCAAATACAAAGGAAGCTATAATCAGCTTTGTTAACAACAACGTAAATAAGGTTACTAATACAGGTAAAATGGCAACGCTGGTATATAAAGTAATTTCTTTTCTAGACAAATTATTTTTCTCTCGAAATTTGTCATAAATACCTGGTCTACGAATAGATTTCATAACAGGAGACAACACTTTATGATTCACAACTTTTTCAATTGTTTTTTGATCAAGAAACTCCTCGGCTTTATCTCTATCCGAACTAGAATAAAATGATTCATAATCTTTCCATTTTACATTCTGTTTAGTTATATTTTTTTCAGATTTGTGAGATGAAACACAAGATTGAACGATATAAAACAAATTCTCATTATCGCCTCTTTTTTCAATTCTTTCAATAAGCCTAAAATAACGATGGTATTTAGTATTATATATTTTGAATATAATAACAACCAATACAACAGATACCCCTAACCCAATTAAAAACCATACACTATAAAGTATCCCTAATACAATAATAGCAGAAATAGGGAGGTTTGTCACTCCAAATAATTCAAAATTACGAATATGATCTCCATTAGTTCTATCATACCAAAAAGGTTTATGCAATGATTTTCTAATTTGGGGTATATTTTTCATCTATAAGGAGCATTTTTTTTCAACTAATAAAATACCTAAAGCCTACATTGAATTTTCTAAAGAATATTCTTTTTACTTCTCATTGTATAAAGATAAGTAATCTCTAAAATTTTCTTGGATAGGGCAACATCAAAATAAAAAACCATGGCTAAATCACCATGGTCTTTTACATATATATTATGATTTTAAATCTCCTGATTTACATCCCAGGCCTCTAAATAATCTTTTACTCGTTGTACAAATTGACCGCCCAAAGCACCATTTACCACTCTATGATCATATGAATGAGATAAGAACATTCTATAGCGTATCCCTATAAAATCACCATCTGGAGTCTCGATAACGGCAGGTACTTTTCTGATAGCTCCCAAGGCTAATATCCCTACTTGAGGTTGATTAATAATTGGAGTACCCATGATACTACCAAAAGTTCCTACATTAGTTACTGTATATGTACCGTCTTGTATATCATCTGGCTTAAGGCTATTGGTACGTGCTCTATTTGCAAGATCATTTACAGCTTTTGTCATGCCCACTAAATTTAATTGATCTGCATTTTTGATTACAGGCACAATCAAATTACCATCAGGTAACGCTGCTGCCATACCTAAATTAATGTTTTTCTTCTTTATAATAGTATCACCAGAGACAGATATATTCATCATCGGAAAATCTTTAAGAGCTTTGGCAACCGCTTCCATAAATATAGGTGTAAACGTAAGGTTTTCTCCTTCTCTTGCCATAAAACCAGATTTTACCTTTTTTCTCCAGTTCCAGATATTCGTGACATCAGCTTCAATAAAAGATTGAACGTGAGCAGATGTTTGTACCGAGTTAACCATATGGTTTGCAACAAGTTTACCCATTCTGGTCATTTCTATAATTTCATCTGCACCAGATGCTACAACCGGTTCTACTTTTGGAGTACTTGCAACAGCAACAGGCTTATTTACTTTTTCTTCAACTACTGATTTAGCTGCAATTGGTGTTTTACCATTTTTACGGCTCCCTACAAAATCCAAAATATCATTTTTGGTAACACGACCATCTTTGCCAGTTCCTTCAATAGATTCTAACTCAACAAGAGAAATACCCTCAGTAGCAGCTATGTTCTTAACCAATGGAGAATAAAACTTAGTACTTCCATCAAAATCAACTACACTACCTGTTACAGCTTCTGCTGTTTCTGCCACTTGTGTTTCTATAACTTTAGCTTCTTCAGGAACTTTTTCCTCTTCAAGAGAAGTTTCTTTGGCTGTTGACTCAACAACAATGTCTACATCTCCTTCTGTTTCGATAACAGCAATTACCTGACCAACTTGTACAACATCATCTATTTCAAATAATTTTTCAACCAAAACACCTTCTACTTCACTAGGTACTTCGCTATCAACTTTATCAGTTGCTATTTCTACTACCGCTTCATCTAATTCGATAGTATCTCCAACTTCTTTTAACCAAGTTGTTATTGTTGCCTCAGCAACACTCTCACCCATTTTTGGAAGCTTAAGCTCAAATTTTGCCATATCCTTAATAAAAAGTGTTTATGCGTTAATGTTTTTGCGAATTTAATCAAAATAAGGCTTAAAAATTAATTTTTCCTTATTAAAGTTTTTCTAAAATCTTATAACCTCTCCTTTTCCGTCATTAAAATCACTACCAATAATATAATTACAATTCTTTGGTCGGATTTTATAAGTTACATTACCACTTATTCTCTTTTGCATCTGATCTACAATATCATCAAAAGCTATAAAATTGTTATCAAAGATAATCTCGATATTTTGATCTCCCAAATTTGTGAAGGTTTCTATTGAAATCTTTTCAATATTTTGTGGTAATACAGCTTTAAGTTTTTCATATAAATCTTGATCTTTTGAGACTAAATAAAATTGACCAACAGTTTGTTTTTCTTTTGTATAATCCTGTAATGTTAACACAAAAGCTACAAATCGTATTGCAATAGAAATCATTATATCAATAAATCGATTACTTCGAAAATGTTTCTTATAAAAAATACGCATTGCTCCATAAAATTGCCTAACATAGGTAGCATTACGACCTGTACTTTCTGCTCTATAATGAATAGCAACAGCATTTCCTATATAATAGTTTTGAAAACCTTTTTTTTTCAAAACATAACACAAATCGATATCCTCTCCACACAAAAAGTAATCTTCATCAAAACCATCTATCAAAAAATAATGATCTTTTTTAATCAATAAACAAGCTCCTGACAACGCATCTACATATCCTATTTCATTAGCCCCAATATGCTTTGCATAATAACTTTTTACATTACCCAATCTGATTCCAAAAAGTCTTCTTAATGAAGTTAATGGTGAGGGAATATTCCGTTTGCAATCATTTAAAAATAAACCCGTACCATCGATCAACTTAGGGCCCACAATACCAGAATCAGGTAATTGATCAATCATATTAATCAATTGCACAAAGGTTTTGGAACGGACCACAATATCGGGGTTAAGGATACAAATATACTTTCCTTTTGCTATAGCTGCCCCTTGATTATTTGCCTTAGAAAACCCTTTATTAGTATCATTCTCTATAAGAATAACCCAAGAAAACTTATTCTTAATCATTTTGCAACTCTCATCTACTGAGTTGTTATCAACAACGATAACTTCGGCATCAATTTCTTGCAATGCTTCTTTAACACTTAATAGGCATAGTTCTAGAAAATGACAAACATTATAACTTACTATAACAATAGACAGTTTCAGAACATAAAGGTTTTAAGTTATTTATCCTTTTAACGCATTTTCAAAAGGGATTCTGTTTCGTATACTTCTTCCCAAAGTTACTTCATCTGCATACTCTAATTCATCATTTACTCCTATTCCTCTTGCAATAGTAGAAGTTTTTATAGACACCCCTTCTAATTGTTTATACATATAAAAATTGGTAGTATCCCCTTCCATGGTGGCACTTAATGCAAATATCAATTCTTTTACCTCTCCATTTTTCACCTTTTCAATTAACGGCCCTATAGTCAATTCATGTGGTCCTATACCATCTAATGGACTTATTTTACCACCTAACACATGATACAAACCTCTATATTGACCTGTACTTTCTATTGCCATAACATCTCTCACATCTTCGACTACACAAATAATTTCTCGATTTCTGTTAGGGTTATTGCAAATATCACATATATCTATATCACTAATATTATGACAAGTTTTACAAAACTTTATATCAGCACGCAGTTCTCCCAACGCCTTTACCAAGTGTGCTGTTTGGGTTTCTGGTTGTCTTAATAAGTGTAGCACTAAGCGTAACGCTGTACGTTTACCTATGCCAGGTAATTGAGACATTTCACTTACCGCAGTTTCTAATAATTTTGAAGAAAATTCCATAGCTCTACAAATGTACTATTTTTAGCTTTCTATATGATAAATTTATGGATTGTATAAAAACATCAACACATTTACATACACTAAACACTCTTTAGCTCTAAATGTAATTAAAAGTGCGACTTTAATTATAAAGAAACCATTCTATATGTGCTTTTAAAAGGGGGTAAATAACTTTAAATGTAAAAAATCACTTATTCTAACCCACAGCTACTTCGTATTTTATTATTTTTACTTAAAACAAAATCATGTTAGATACGTTTTCTGAGGAAACCCAGCTTATTTTAGTGGTAATTGCAATTGCCATATTATTTGCTGTAGTTTCATGGAACACAAAGAGAAACAAAAACAAGCTGTACCATCGTGACAAACGTAATTTCAGAAAAAATTACGAAAAGAAGAGAAAATAGCTAATAAAGTACCTAATGAAAATATACACAAAAACAGGAGACAAAGGAACTACTGCTTTATTTGGTGGAACCAGAGTACCTAAACATCACATTCGTATTGATAGTTACGGAACTGTCGATGAGTTAAACTCTCACATAGGGCTTATCAGAGATCAAGAAATTGATACGCTCTCAAAAGACATTTTGGTTTCTATACAAGAAAAACTTTTTACAGTTGGAGCTGTATTAGCCACCGATCCTGAAAAAGCTACATTAAAAAGTGGTGAAAAACGACTCAACATACCTACTATTTCTATAGAAGATATTGAATTATTAGAAAAAGAAATGGATAAAATGAACGAGTCTTTACCGCCAATGACACATTTTGTGTTACCTGGAGGTCATCAAACTGTGTCATTCTGTCATATTGCACGATGTGTATGCCGCAGAGCAGAACGTTTGGCTACTGCTTTATATGAAATAGAGCCCTTTGAAGAGGGTACTTTACAGTACTTAAACCGACTATCTGACTATCTTTTTGTACTGGCACGAAAGTTGTCATTCGATCTAAGAGCAGAAGAAATTAAATGGATTCCTGAAAAAAATCCTAAAAACAAAACAACTGCAAAATAATTAATGGGAAAGCCCAGAAAATCACGTTCTTATAATTATTGTTGAAATAATTAATTTTTTACTTGACTTTTTAAACTAAAAAATTATTTTTGCAAAAAAAATTAAACCAGTAAACATATGTATTGGACTTTAGAATTAGCATCATATTTAAGTGATGCACCCTGGCCAGCTACAAAAGACGAATTAATAGATTATGCAATTCGTACTGGAGCACCTTTAGAGGTTGTAGAAAACCTACAAGCAATTGAAGATGAAGGAGACTCATATGACTCTATAGAAGAAATATGGCCAGATTATCCTACTGACGAAGATTATCTTTGGAATGAGGATGAGTATTAAATAAAATAAATAGTATTAAAAGTCTCGAAAGAGGCTTTTTTTTTGCGTAAATTACGCCGCTTTTAACCTGAATTAATGCGTTAGAGGTTTGCTATGAGTATAAAAATACCACAAATATACTGTACTGTATTTTGTGATTATTTTTAATTATTCAAACATATCCTAACTTACAATTTAGACAAAGTGTTTATTTACAGCACAAAAGTATTGTATAACAGACCTAATAATAGGTCCTGAGATAGGGGTACCCTTAATTTAAGGGTATACCACAATGTTACTTGTTATGAAGGTAAATCAGTTAATTTCTGTATAGAAATTACAATCTCATTAAACACATAATCAAATATTATGGGAATTTTAGATTCTGTATTAAAAGTATTTGTTGGGGATAAATCCAAAAAAGACATAAAAGAAGTTCAGCCAAGAGTTGAATTAATAAAAAAGGCTGAAAAAGCACTTGAAGGGATTTCTCATGATGAATTACGCGCCAAAACTATTGAGTTTAAGAATAGAATAAATGACGCCAGAGCAGAAATCAACACAAAAATTGAAGCTCTTAAAGAACAAGCAAATACTGAAGAAGATATCGACAAAAAAGAAGATATCTATGGCGAAATAGACAAACTGAAGGAAGATGCATATGCTGCCACAGAAAAAGCTTTAAATGATATTCTCCCTGAGGCCTTTGCTGTTGTCAAAGAAACTGCTAAACGATTTGCTAATAATGACACTGTAACTGTTACAGCATCTGCTTATGATCGTGAACTCTCTGGATCTAGAGATCATATCACATTAGATAATGATCAAGCTATATGGGCAACAAGCTGGGATGCTGCAGGAAAAGAAGTGAAATGGGACATGGTGCATTATGATGTACAACTTATAGGTGGGATCACATTACACGAAGGAAAAGTTGCAGAAATGCAAACCGGAGAAGGAAAAACTCTAGTTGCAACACTTCCTGTATACTTAAATGCTTTATCTGGAAATGGTGTTCATTTGGTTACAGTAAATGATTACTTAGCTCGTCGTGATAGCGAATGGATGGCTCCTATTTTTCAGTTTCATGGGCTTACAGTAGACTGTATTGATAACCATAAACCAAACTCTGCAGAACGTAGAGCAGCTTATAACGCAGATATCACATATGGTACAAACAATGAATTTGGCTTTGATTACCTTCGTGATAACATGTCTCATGCTCCAGAAGATCTAGTACAAAGACCCCATAATTATGCAATTATAGATGAGGTAGATTCAGTATTAATTGATGATGCTCGTACTCCATTAATTATCTCTGGCCCGATCCCTAAAGGAGATATTCATGAATTCAACGAACTAAAACCAAAAATTGCTGATATTGTTGCCGTTCAACAAAAATATCTTACCACAGTACTAGCCGAAGCTAAGAAATTAATTAAAGCAGATGATGCTAAAGAAGGTGGTTTCAAACTACTTCAGGTATATCGCGGAATCCCAAAAAACAAAGCATTAATCAAGTTTTTAAGTGAAGAAGGAGTAAAACAACTACTTCAAAAAACAGAAAACTTCTATATGCAGGATAACAATCGCGAAATGCATAAGGTAGATGCTGACTTGTACTATGTAATAGAAGAAAAAAACAACCAAATTGATCTTACTGATAAAGGAGTAGATTACCTTTCTGGTAAAGACGATCCAGATTTCTTTGTTTTACCACAAATTGGTATGGAAATCGCTAAAATCGAGAAACTTGGTTTAGAAAAAGAAGCAGAAGCAGAAAAGAAAGAAGAACTTTTTAGAGAATATAGTGTAAAAAGCGAACGAATTCACACATTACGTCAGCTTCTAAAAGCATACTCATTATTTGAAAAAGATGTTGAATATGTTGTCATGGACAATAAAGTAAAGATTGTTGATGAACAAACTGGTCGTATTATGGATGGTAGAAGATATAGTGATGGTCTACACCAAGCTATAGAAGCTAAAGAAAATGTAAAAATTGAAGACGCGACACAAACTTTTGCAACTGTAACACTTCAAAACTACTTTAGAATGTATGGCAAATTATCTGGTATGACAGGTACTGCTGTTACAGAAGCTGGAGAACTTTGGGAAATCTACAAACTAGATGTAGTAGAAATACCAACCAATCGACCAATTGCAAGACATGACAGAGAGGATTTGGTATACAAAACCAAACGTGAAAAGTACAATGCTGTAATAGATCAGGTTACCGAATTATCTCGAGCCGGAAGACCTGTACTTATTGGTACAACTTCGGTAGAGATATCAGAATTACTAGGTAGAATGCTTACGATTCGTAAAGTACCTCATAACGTTCTTAATGCCAAACTGCATAAAAAAGAAGCAGACATTGTTGCCGAAGCGGGTAATACAGGTATGGTAACCATTGCCACAAACATGGCTGGTCGTGGTACCGATATTAAATTATCAGATGAGGTTAAAGCTGCAGGCGGTCTTGCTATTGTTGGTACAGAACGTCATGATTCACGTCGTGTAGACAGACAGCTACGAGGTCGTGCTGGTCGACAAGGAGATCCAGGAAGCTCACAATTCTACGTATCCTTAGAAGATAATCTTATGCGTTTATTTGGCTCGGAAAGAATTGCCAAAATGATGGATAGAATGGGACTTAAAGAAGGTGAAGTAATTCAACATTCTATGATCTCTAAATCTATAGAAAGAGCACAGAAAAAAGTTGAAGAAAACAACTTTGGAGTACGTAAACGATTGTTAGAGTATGATGATGTTATGAATGCTCAACGTGAAGTAGTATACAAACGTCGTTACCACGCTTTGTTTGGAGAACGTCTACAAGTAGATATAGCCAATATGATCTACGATACAGTAGAAGTAATTACCGAAGGAAATAAAGCCGCTCAAGACTTTAAAAACTTCGAGTTTGAATTGATTCGCTACTTCTCTATGAGTAGTCCTGTATCTGAAGTTGAGTTCGAAAAAATGGATTCACAAAAAATAGCTGGAGAAGTTTACAAAGCAGCCTATGAGCACTATGAAGACAAAATGAAGCGTAACGCTGAAACTGCTTTCCCAGTTATCAAGCAAGTTTACGAAGATCCTTCTAGCAAGTACGAAAGAATCCTTGTTCCATTTACAGACGGAATAAAAAGCATCAATGTAGCAACAGATTTACAAAAAGCTTATGAATCTGAAGGAAAACAGCTAATTACAGATTTTGAAAAAAATATCACCTTAGCAATCATCGATGATGCATGGAAAACTCATCTTCGTAAAATGGATGAATTAAAACAAAGTGTACAGCTAGCTGTTCATGAGCAAAAGGATCCATTATTGATTTATAAGTTTGAAGCGTTTGAATTATTCAAAGGAATGATTGAAAATGTAAACAAAGATGTAATATCATTCTTATTTAAAGGAGAATTACCTACAGGTGATACTCAAGATATTTCTGAAGCTCGTCAAGTAAAAAGAAAAGAGCAATTAGAGACGTCTAAAGAAGAGATTCCTAATATGGATGAACGTGCCGCTCAAAACAGAGCTGCAGGCCAAACTCAAGGACAACCTCAAATTACAGAAACCATAGTAAGAGAGCAACCAAAAATTGGGCGTAACGACAAGGTGACCATCAAGCACATTATTAGTGGCGAAAATAAAACTGTGAAATACAAGCAAGCCATTCCTTTAATAGAAAAAGGAGAATGGGTCATTACAAATGATTAGAAAAGCTTAAACACAAGTTGTAATCTTGCAACAAGAAAAAGCCTGAAACATTAAAATGTTTCAGGCTTTTTTTAAATACGGTATTCTAAATAAATTATTATTCTATATGAAATTCTCTAACAATCATCACCTCATCTTCTCCTGCTTCATGTCCCCATACCTTAGCTTCTATTACCCAATTAGAATCACTCAAAAATCCATTCCCTATAGATAATTTTAAATCATCATGCAATTCAAACTTACCTTCTTGATTATGGACATGAGCCTTTTCTGGCTTTTCATAAACTACCAAAGTATGATCTGCTTTATTATATATTCGAACTTTTACATGATGAACCGTCTGCTTAGTACCACTTTCTAATACTGCATGGATATGAATCTCTTCATCCAATTTTTTATTATTAACATCTGGCGACATTATTTGTGCAGAATAATCCAAACTAGTATCGGTTTCATGATCATGATTTTGAGGTCCTTCATCATCACTTTTACAGCTTGTTGCTATTAACGCTATAACAAATAGGCTAAAAAAAATATTTTTCATGTTTGTGTTGAGTTTATTGTTATTTATGAAAACGTAACGCTTTTTCATCTCTAATATTGTACACTGTAAACAATTACAAATAAGATTTCCCTCCTTACTACACAAAAACTAAAACAACATATTGAGTAGACTTAAAAACATTATAAAGCTCATTCTTATACTTTATTCTTTCTAAAATAACTAAGAAAAGTCTTTATCCATTTTTCTTTTTAACATAGGCACCTGAACAAAGAACAAAAAGGATAAGAATAAAATACCATAAACGGTTGTTTTATGAAAAGTATAACCTTTAAAAGGATTATTAAAACTAGTTAAAGATAATCCTACAACATCTATTTTATCAAAAATTGAGTTTTCACCTCCATCAAAAAGCAATAGCAAACAAACTACCATCACAACAATAAAACCAATAACCATCCATGCTACATTAGAAATCAAAGGCTTATACAATACTGAAGAGTTTACTTGATCAACATCTACCTTACTCATCACTGCATCTAAAAAATCTACAGAAGGAGTTTCAAGACCCGCATCTTTTACCAAATCACCTATATCTTTAAATTGCTCTTCCATTTTTATTACTTATTTCTGGAGAAATGCTATGTTTAAGTATCGAATATAGTTTTTTTCTACTTCGATATAATTTAATTTTCACATTATCTGCCGTTAAACCTACAATTGACACTATTTCTTTTACAGATTTTTCTTCAAAATAATACAGTGTCACAATAGCTGCTTCGTCTTCTGGGAGACTCAATATACTCTCTGCTATAACAGCCTTTCTCTCTTTATCTTCTATATAACTTAAAGCATTACCAATTGTTTTAATCTCACCTTCACTTACCTCTTCTATAAGTTCTGTTGTTAATCTGCGCTTATTAGCTTTAATAGCATCCAAACTTTTTCTATACACTATAGTATATAACCACGTAGAAAACTTTGAATCTCCCCTATAAGCACTTAAAGAATTAAATGCCTTAACAAAACTATCTTGCGAAACCTCCTCTGCTTGTTCTTTGTTTCTTACCATTCTATATACAATGGTGTATACCATATTTTGGTATCGCTCTACTAATGTTGAAAATGCATTCACATCCCCATTTAGCACTTTAGAAATATAATATTGATCTGATTGATGGTTCATTTCTTCATAAGACGACACAAAACAAATAACGGTTACAGAATTATTAGTAAAATACGAAAAAACTATCTTAGCTTTTTATTGTACAATTAAAATTCGAAGTATTATTAACACCATCTCTAAACGAAACAGAAAAATCAAAAATATTTTTTACTTTTCTGTAACCAAATTAACAAACAAGATGTCCTAATAAAAAACGAACAGTATAATAATCATTAAAATTTAAATTATGACATTTTTAGAAGCACTAATACCATTATCCGTATTTGGATGTATTTTCGGAATTTTTTATTTATTCGTTTCAGCAAGAAACAGAGAGCGTATGGCACTTATAGAAAAAGGGGCAGATGCTTCAATATTCTATAGTAGCAAAGAAAAAAGAGTAACTCCTGTTTGGAAAATTTTAATTCTTAATTTTTCATTATTACTTATGGGAATTGGGATTGGAATCTTTATTGCTGGTATATTAGATCAAGTCCTAAATGTGGAAGGAGAAATAGCATACCCAGGCACTATATTTCTAATGGCAGGTATTGGTTTATTCACCGGATTTAATATGACCAAGAATTTAGACAAATAAGAGAAGGGTTAACATTTAATTTACACCCCAAAAACATCACACATACAGCTTCATTCATCTGTATCAACAAAATAGGCGATCTGTTAATAGCAGATCGCCTATTTTGTCGATATAAGCAGAGATTTAACCCATATACAGACACTCCATCTATACGAAATCAACCTTCTAAATACACATAAGAACAGAACTAAATAAAGAAAGCTCGATGCAATTGCATCGAGCTTTCTTATATTTTCAAAGTATACAGATTATTACATATCTGCTACTTGGTCTTTATCCAAAAACTTCTCAACTACCACAGATTCTCCTTTATTATTTTCTAAGAAATAAATTCCTGCAGGCAATTGACTAAGATCAACAATGTTAATAGTTTTTGATAATACATGTACTGTATTCTTTACCTCAAACAATTTAATCATATCTCCTTCCTCAAAATCAACAACAGTAATCACATCTCCATCTCTTTCTATTGCCAAAAGATCCGTTTGTGTGTTTTCATAATAGTTAATAAACTCTTCTTCATCATTAATTCTAGATGGCATATCAGCTCTTTCACTATCTCTTTGTAACACAAAATCACTATGCTCTGTTTCCAAAACTCCTTCAATACTAATTTCTTCTTCGAAACGCTCAATTACAATAGATTGTCCATGAGTATTTTCTAATAAATACAATCCTAAAGGTAATTGACTAAGATCAATATCACCATGTGTTTTTGATAATATATGATCACCGCTTTCTACATCAAAAAGTTTAATCTTATCGCCTTCTTCAAAATTCACTACAGAAATTACAAGACCTTCTTTCTCTACTTCTAAAGAACGGTCTGTATCGTTTGCGTAACTACTTACGAAAAAAAGGATGCTAAATAAGAAAAATACTATTGATTTCATATTGTACACTTTACAGAAAAACACTTGTGTTTTACTACGGTTTTACCATACAATAATATCACTTAATTGCCGTTGCACAAACTAAAAACCGTACTTTTAGATCAAATGGTTTCGTTTTTCGACAAATTGCACAAAAAGTGTTAAAATTTAGCGTTAAAAAATATAAAAAACTGATTATCAGATATTTAAAAAGTAAAAAACAAGATATATCAGTTAAAAAACATATTTACAAGGACCAAATACACACTTATCTTCACTTCAGTATTTCTTTTATGTTAATTTTATGTTATAAAAAAACCCTACCGGCTTAACCGATAAGGTTTTTTTCAATTAACACTACAACTATAATATCTTATGTATCAGATCTTTTATTGATTATTCAATACAATTTCACTATGCTTTGCATGTATAGTTATCATCCTCTCAGTACTTCTCGTATTTTGGAAACCATTAACAAAAACATTTCCAAAGTTTTTTCTTGTATTTATTTGCAATGTTTTAGGCAATGAAATGATACTTTGTGCCCCACTATATGATAAGTTAAAAGCTGTTTTAGGTAGCTTTAATTTAAAATCACTGTTTTCTACTGCTAAATCTAAAGTAGAAAATGATTCTCCTAGATTTGCTATCGTTATTACGCCAAAACTTCCTGATATTGCTCCGTTTTCTTCTAATTCCTGAATAAATATATTACTAGAATCAGCATTAACCAATAGGTTTTTTGCATTTTGTATTCTACAATTTTTAACATAATTAACTACCAACCTTCCACTATTCCATTGGCGAATTGAAACCGGAGAATAAGATGCTTTGATATAAGTATTATTACCTTCAATAGTATTTGCAGAAAGTTTAGTATGAGATAAAGATGCTCTCACATCTTTAGCATTTTCTGCTAATTTTAAATCTCCGTGACGAATATTAAGTCTCAATTTTGCTCCTTTTGGGATATTAACTTTTATCGTCTTACTTACGGTATTTCTAGGTGGTGCAGATTCGCTAAAGCTATATTGATATACCGTAACATTTGCAGTTCCTCTATTTTGATTTTCTATATCTCTTATTAGTTGTGCCGCCCAAGCATCCATTTGCCTACCATATTCTTTGCCCCAATTTTCAGACTGAACCTCTATTCCATTTGATTCTCTTTCTATCGTACCTCCATCAAATTGTTTAGACCATTTCTGTTTTTCTAGAGCAATGTCTTCCGCAAATTTTTCTCGAATTTGACTTTCCCATTGATCAATATATTTTTCTTTATTCGTTTCGTAAGAGCCACTTCTACCATAATTAACATTTGCTTGGTTTTGAGAAAGCGCATTCGGCATTGGGTTTCTTGCAATATCCTTCATCAATGGCTCTAACATATTAGAGATCATAGGACTCAATTTACTTAGTTCTTGAAGGTTTCTTTCCATTTCTGCACTAGAAATAGCTTGCGCATCTCTACCCCATAAATTACCTGCAGAAGAATTAATAACTACTTCATTAGAATCCCCAAGCATATTAACCTGCCAGCTATCAAGAATTCGTCTGTTATCTTCTTCAGAGAGATTACCTTCGAGATAAGCCTCTACAGCTATGGTATTTTTATTCCATGTTTCAAAAACCACTTTTGTATGACTTGAGTTAAGAGTAACAGTAACGTCTTTGTTTACTGTAATTTTTTCACTAAACTTACTTTGTTTATCTTGTGAAAACACTCCTGTACAATAACATAAAGCACTAATTGCAATAATATTAAGCCTGTATCTCATTATAATTTTCGTTTTCAATTCTCTCTAATTCTTTTAATTTATCTGTTAACCTACTCAACAATGATAGCCTAATGGTTAAGTTTTCTTTCATTGCCTCAACACTTTGTAGGTTTGGTCCCACTTCCATCAACTCTTTATTCAACTTTTGATATTCTTTATCTAAGTTATCCAAACGTGTTTTAAAACTCTCGACCAACTCTCTATTTTTATCATCGATTGTAATCTTTGATAACTGAACCCTTATACCAGTAAGTATTGTATTTTCCAGCTCTTCATACTCTGGAGATACCTTAGCCAAAGAAGATGACTGTTTTGTTAAAACTACCGAAGAGTTTTTAACTGTTACATTATCTAAGTCCACCACTTGATTACCCTTTGTGTTTTGGCTACCAAATTGATTATAGGTTAATATAGAAACCGAAAGAATAACAACTATGCTTGCTGCTACATTAAGCCAGCTATAAGAAAAGGATTTTTCCTTTTTTGGAAGCTCTTTCTCTAATTTAGACATAAACCTATCTTGATGACCTTCTCTTAATCTTTCTGAAGGAATTCGTTTGTCTTGTCGAAGTAGCTCTCTAATATCCTGTGCCATCTTTCAAATGTTTTAATTGTTCTTGCAATTGTTTTTTACCTCTATGTACCAGTGTTCTAGAAGAAACAGGTGTAATATCTAATATTTCGCTGATCTCATTATGATCATAACCTTCTATCAAAAATAACATTACTGCATATTTATATTTTTCAGGTAATTTTTCTATCGCTACTTTCACTTCATCCACCGTAACAGAGTCGGATACAGACCAATCATTCTGCTCTTCTACTGTACTCATTACCTGCTCATTTATTGCAACCATGTTCATCTTTTTGGCTTTTAGCATATCAATGCTCTTATTAATTACAATTCTCTTTAGCCATGCACCAAAAGTAACATCTCCGGTAAACTGATGAAGTCTGGCAAACGCCTTGATAAAAGACTCCTGCATTGCTTCTTCGGCCTCGAATGAATCCTTAAGGAATCGCAATGCAACATAATACATACCATCACAGTATTTATTATAGAGTATCATCTGCGCTCTACGGTCATTGGCTCTACACTTCTCTATTAGCTCGCTTTGTAACAAACTTCTTTAACTTTTGGTTAGTGATTACTTAAAATAATTTCAAAATTGTCTTCATTACTAAAGACGAAAATATATTAATCTTGTTGCAAAATTAAATATAAAAACCCCATAAGAACACCAAAATACTAGATATCAAACAAATAAATAAAAATAATTCATTATCACTTTACTAAAACTGACAGCAACTTCATATTCACTTTTACAAATAATTAGATGTAATTTTAATCATAAAGAACTATATTTAGATTCAAAAAAATAGTAGAATGCCTAAGCTCTTAAAACAAACATTATTTATAATCATAGGACTAGCAATCATAGGATTTACGGCAATGTTTTTCATGAAACAAAATACCAAAAAGCATAGTCCAGAAGACACTATTAATCATACTGTAAAAGATGCTACTTTTACCGTGTTCTACAATAGACCATATAAAAATGATCGAGAAGTTTTTGGAGGGCTAGTTCCCTTTGATCAAGTATGGAGAACTGGCGCAAATGAAGCGACCACATTTTCTACAACCAAAGATATTATGGTCGACGGTTCGGTTCTTAAAGCTGGTACATATACGTTATGGACTATACCAAGTCCAAAGTCTTGGAAAGTTATTTTTAATAGTAAAGAATACAGCTGGGGTGTAAACCTGAACGGAACAGCAAAACGCAATCCAAAATTTGATGCATTAACCGTAGAAGTTCCTGTTCAACCTTTACTCAATGTAATAGAGCAATTTTCTATTTATTTTGAAAATGCAAATGATTTTACAATCCTTTATTTAGCATGGGATAGAACTGCAATAGCCGTTCCTATAAAATTATAAAGAAATCTTTTAGTCCTTCTAAAAAAGGAATTTATAATTTTGTCATAAAGTATTATTGTGCCTAAAGATTCTACACAACATAACGAACAAAATGAAAAGCTATCTGTAAGCACAAATAGTAATGCCATTAATAGATTTAAGAATCTTCAGAAAAAAGAGATCAAAGTTGATTCTATTTTTGAAGCTATACTTAATGGAGAAACTGCTGCCTTGAGTAAAGGCATTACCCTAATCGAAAGTTCAAAACCAGAACATACTCAAAAAGGCCAACAACTTATAGAAAAATGCCTTCCATTTGCTAATAACTCCATACGTATTGGAATTACTGGAGTTCCTGGAGTCGGAAAAAGCACATTTATAGAAGCTCTTGGTAAATTATTATTATCAAAAGAAAAAAAAGTAGCAGTATTAGCGATTGATCCTAGCAGCAGCCTATCACACGGGAGTATCTTGGGAGACAAAACACGTATGGAGTCGCTTGTACAATCTTCGAATGCCTACATAAGACCTTCTCCTTCTGGAAAATCTTTAGGCGGCGTTGCTCAAAAAACAAGAGAATCTATAATTCTTTGTGAAGCTGCTGGATATGATATTATAATTATCGAAACAGTAGGAGTTGGACAAAGTGAAACTGCTGTCCATAGTATGGTTGACTTCTTTTTATTACTAAAACTTGCCGGTGCAGGTGACGAACTTCAAGGGATTAAACGAGGAATTATTGAAATGGCAGACTCAATCGTAATCAATAAAGCAGATGGAGATAATCTAATCCCTGCACAAAAAGCAAAAAATCAATTTGTAAAAGCGTTACACCTTTATCCAGAAAATCAAAATAATTGGTCCACAAAAGTGCTAACTTGCAGTGCTACAGAGGGAATAGGAATTAAGGAAATATGGGAACTTATCAATGATTATATTAAAATCACAACAGAAAATGGTTTTTTTACCCAAAACAGAATGTCACAAAACAAATTCTGGCTGCTTCAAACGATAGAAGAACAATTAAAAAAATCTTTCTATAACACCCCAAGTATCAAAGCTGAACTAAATTCGAAAATCCAAGAAGTACAACAAAATCAGCTTACACCTTTTGCTGCAGCAAAATATTTATTAGATCTGAACACAAAAAAATAATCAATAGAAATTAAAACCCACTAATCACAAAACAGCAAATCACTCCTCTTAGAAGTGATTTGCTGTTTTAATAAATATCTTATTGTTTTTGTTAAAATCTGGCAACCAGATACATTCCTATTACAATAACAAAGAGTTATTGTAAGCTCTCTAGACTAAGCTTAAGCGTTGCTATTTTTGCTTCAGCATCTGCTTGTTTCTTTTTTTCATTTGCTATAACCTGTTCTGGAGCATTATTTACAAAACGTTCATTTTGTAATTTTTTCTGTACAGATTTCAAAAAACCTTCTGTATACGACAACTCTTCACTTAATTTTTTAATTTCTTCTTCTACATTTATTGCTCCCGAAATAGGAATAAAATACTCATTAGACTTTACTCTAAATGATAAAGCTCCATCAATTTTGGCATCTACATAACTCAAAGAAGACACATTTCCTAGCTTACTTATCACTGCATCAAAAAATGTGTTATTTTTCTCATTATTAAGAACAGAAAGTTCTATTGTTTCTTTAAAAGAAATATTTTTTTCTTTTCGTATGGTTCTTATTCCTGAAACTACTTCTGCTGCAGTTTCAAAACCTTCAATTAAATCATTATTCACCTCATTTATCTTAGGCCAACTAGCGATTATCAAAGCTTCCTCTACACTTCTATCTGTAATTTGTTGCCAAATTTCTTCAGAAATAAAAGGAACAAAAGGATGTAAAACCTTTAAGTTATTTTCTAAAACACTAATGACTTGCTGATAAGTTTTAGCATCAATTGGTTTGCCATAAGACGGTTTAACCATCTCTAGTAACCAACTACAGAAATCATCCCAAATTAATTTATAGGTAGTCATTAAAGCATCACTAATTCTATATTTACTGTAGTGATCTTCAAGCTCTAATAGAGCTTTTTGAAACTTTGACTCATACCATGCTACCGCAATAGCCGAAGCTTCTGGCTGGTCGATACTATCATCTACCTCCCACCCTTTTATTAATCTAAAGGCATTCCATATTTTATTTACAAACCCACTACCTTGTTTACACAAGTCTTCATCAAACATCAAATCATTTCCAGCAGGAGAACTTAATAGCATCCCTACTCGTATACCATCTGCCCCATATTGATCGATTAAATCTAAGGGATCAGGAGAGTTTCCTAATGATTTAGACATCTTTCGACGTTTCTTATCTCTTACAATACCAGTTAGATACACATTTGTAAAAGGTTTTTCCTTCCTATATTCATATCCAGCTATTATCATACGTGCTACCCAGAAGAATAAAATTTCTGGCGCAGTTACCAAATCATTAGTCGGATAATAATAATTTATTTCTTCATTCTCAGGTTCTAAAATTCCATTAAAGACACTCATAGGCCATAACCATGAAGAAAACCATGTATCCAATGCATCAGGATCTTGAGTAAGATCAGCAGTGGTTAATGAGTTATTTCCTGTTTTTTCTTTGGCCATTACCAATGCTTCCTCAATACTTTCTGCTACAACAAAATCTTCTTTACCATCTGCATAGTAATAAGCGGGGATTTGGTGTCCCCACCATAATTGGCGAGAAATATTCCAATCCCTAACATTTTCCATCCAATAACGATAGGTATTAATAAATTTTTCAGGAACCAAATTCACTTCTTTATCAAGTACTGAATCAAGTGCTGGTTGTGCCAATTCTTTCATTTTCAAAAACCATTGGTCACTTAATCTTGGTTCGATTACAGCCTTTGTGCGCTCACTTGTACCTACTTTATTAAGATGAGTTTCTATTTTTTCAAGAGCACCACTTTGTTCTAACTCTTTTGCTATTTCTTTACGAACTACAAAACGATCTTTTCCTTCATAATGCAATCCAAAAGAATTCAGGGTAGCATCTTCATTAAAGATATCTACTATCTCCAAGTTATGTTTATCCCCCAATACTTTATCATTGGGATCATGAGCTGGTGTTACCTTTAAGCAACCAGTACCAAACTCCATGTCCACATATTCGTCTTCAATTATTGGGATTACTCTATTGGCAATGGGTACTATTGCTTTTTTTCCTTTTAAATGAGTAAATCTTTCATCATTTGGGTTAATACAAATTGCAGTATCTCCCATTATAGTTTCTGGACGTGTTGTTGCAATAGTAAGGGTATCATCAGAACCCTCTATCTTATACTTTAAATAATATAAATTACCTTGTTTTTCTTCATATATCACCTCTTCATCTGACAAGGTAGTTTTGGCCTCAGGGTCCCAATTAACCATCCTATAACCTCTATATATAAGACCTTTTTTATAAAGATCAACAAAAACCTTGATCACAGATGCAGATAAGTTATCATCCATGGTAAATGCGGTACGATCCCAATCACATGAGGCTCCCAATTTTTTTAATTGTTCTAAGATAATTCCTCCATGTTTATGTGTCCACTCCCAGGCATGCTCTAAAAATTCTTCTCTGGTAAGATCATTTTTATCAATCCCCTCTTCTTTTAGTTTAGCAACAACTTTTGCTTCTGTAGCAATTGATGCATGATCCGTACCAGGAACCCAACAAGCATTATATCCTTTTAGTCTAGCTCTACGAATCAACACATCTTGAATTGTATTATTAAGCATATGTCCCATATGCAAAACACCAGTAACATTAGGAGGAGGTATAACAATAGTATATGCTTCTCTTTCATCAACCTCTGAATGAAAATATTTATTTTCCATCCAGTAGGAATACCATTTTTCTTCTATTGATTTTGAGTCATATTTTCCTGCTAAAGCCATACTTTGGTCTGGTTTTTGATTTTTAAATGGCAAAAATACTTATTAAAGTATGAAGTATAAAGCTAGAAATATGAATTTTTTTAAAAACGAGAAGATAAAGTCATATTCATTTAGCATAAAAACATTCGATTTTTGTGATGTTAGGAGTATAAATTCATTGCATAAAAGATTATACTTATGAGGTATGATTTTTCAATTGAATAAAAATAACTACTTTTACATCCAACAAAAACCTACATTATGAAAAAATTATTGATCATTTTATGTATTGGTTTTCTAGCCACAACCATACAGGCACAGGACCAAGCACAGATAAAATTTAAGACTGAAGTTGTTGATTATGGTGAAATAGCAAAAGGTAGCGATGGTGTTCGTCAATTTGAATTTACAAATACCGGAAATGCCCCATTGATTATTTCTAAAGTATATTCTAGTTGCGGATGCACAATACCTAAAAAACCTGAAGGCCCAATTGCTCCTGGTGAAAATGGTATTATTGAAGTTAAGTATGATACTAAAAGAGTCGGGCCGATTCGTAAAACCATAACGGTCTATTCTAATGCAACAGAAGCTACTAAAGCAATAAAAATTAAAGGAACAGTACTAGATAAAGGTAAAAGTGTTCTAGAAAAAAATTAACCTAGAAAATAAAATCATAAAAAAAGGACTTCAATTGAAGTCCTTTTTTTATAGCACTTTTTTAAGATAGAATTGATATTTAATTTCTGTTCCTAGGCGTTGTACCTTGATCCTAATACTTTTTCCTTCTTCTGAATAAAACAATTCATTTAAATCAGAAAGCTTATAATTATACGCAAATCTACCATTCACTGACATAATAATATCTCCTTTTTTCAAACCTGCTTCATCAGCTGGAGAATTAGGTCGAACATCAGATATTTCATACTTTGGAACAAGAACAAAATTATTCGCCAATTGAATCGTCTTTTTACTTACTATATTATTAATCCCCAAATAAACTCTATCATTTTCTTCATACTTATAATTCTCTCCTGTATTTTGCCCTAAAGTAAAACCTATATGCTGTATAGTCAATCCTCCCATGTTGTAATAAAATGGTAGGTCAAAAAAACTATTCTTTTTAAATGATATTTTCTTATGTGGGTAATCAACAATAAGGTTAAATCTTTTTAAAATCCCACCTCCTAAAGAGCCTTGCCTATTATTTCTAGATAATCCTTGTAAATATATAGAATCAGGAAAAGAAGCTTTAACTTCTTTAAGTTTAAAATCTCCAATTCTAAGTTCTTCTATTTTAGTTTTTCTCCCATAAATATCTCCACTAAATCCTTTTCCTAAAAAATCTCTAAACGAGCTATTATTTACTTGTATACCTTTTTCCTTATTCTCAAACAACCATAACGTCGATCCCGATCCCGAATCCAGTAATAGATTAACATCTATCAACCCCTTTTTTGATTTATATTGTGCCGTAATAAAAGGTTTCTTCTTTTGGTTTTTAAAATCCAATGTCGTCTCAAAACACTTTCTACATTTTTTATAACCATAAGAGTCTGGAGAATGAACCCTTATATACCCCCTATCATAGTTGATATCCAGAATAAAATTTTTAAAAAAGTCATAACCAATTATACCATGTATAGGAAACCCCATTCTAGGCGAAAAATTAATTGACTCATCCAAAACAAGATATATCGTTTGATCAGAGCTTAATGCTCCTCCTATTCTTAATTCATTGTTAGTTGATTTTATTGCTTCAACGGGTTCTTCATCCCCTAACCCTCTTAAGTATATCTTAGAAGCATTCTTAAGTTCTAGCGAACTTGTATTATCTACACTAAATATAATCGTAGAACTAACTCCCGTATCTAAAATAAACGACAACTCTATATCATTAACAACAACAGGAATAATGATAAGATTATTTGCAAGTTCAAATTTAATTTTGTCGCTTTTTTTTCCTTCTTGTAAACTAAAATTATTTTGAGAAAAAAGACCAACACAGGTGAAGAGAAAAATTATTACAACCTTATTTTTAATAAAACGATAAAATTCTAGTAATATAACTTTCATTGCAATAAATATAAAAAAAATAGCATCTACCATACAGCTATTTCTTAAAATATTTAGGAAATTTGCTCCTATTTTACTTTTTTAAATTATACTTAATGCCTATTGTCTCACATAAAGGTAATGCCATGCCAGAATCTCCGATTCGAAAATTGGTTCCATTTGCAGAAAAAGCTGTTAAAGAAGGTAAGCATATTTATCACTTAAATATTGGTCAACCTGATATAAAAACACCTGTAGAGGCTATGAATGCTGTTCGAAATCACAATTTGGACATTCTTGCATATAGTCACTCAGCGGGTTTTGAAAGTTTTAGAAACAAATTGGCTGCCTACTATGCAAAGCATGACATTACTATATCATCTGATGATATTTTAATAACAACAGGAGGCAGTGAAGCATTAATTTTTACCATGGGTAGTATCACTGATCCTGGAGATGAAATTATTGTACCTGAACCATTTTATGCTAATTATTATAGTTTTTCTACTCAATCAACTGTTAAAGTTGTTCCTGTAGTATCGAGTATAGATAATGGATTCGCTTTACCTGAAATTTCTGAATTTGAAAAACTTATCACCGAAAACACAAAAGCTATATTAATTTGTAACCCTGGTAATCCAACTGGTTATCTTTACAGTAAAGATGAAATTAAACAATTAGCAAAATTGGCTATTAAGCATGATTTGTTTTTAATTTCTGACGAAGTTTATAGAGAATTTATTTATGACGACTCAGAACATTATTCGATACTTCAAGAAAGAGGAATCGACGAACACGCGATTATTGTCGACTCTGTATCAAAAAGATATAGTATGTGTGGAGCACGAATAGGTTGCATCGTTAGCAAAAACAAAAGTGTTATGCAAACAGCAATGAAATTTGCACAAGCAAGACTAAGCCCTCCTACATTTGCGCAAATCGCAAGCGAAGCAGCATTAGAAGCTCCAGAATCTTATTACACAGAAACAATAGCAAAATACAAATTACGAAGAGATACATTAATTGACGGACTTAAAGAAATTCCCGGTATAAAAGTAGCAAAACCTAAAGGTGCTTTTTATTGTATTGTAGAATTACCGATAAAGGATGCAGACCATTTTACTAAGTGGCTTTTAGACGAATTCTCTTTAAACAATGAAACGATCATGTTAGCTCCGGCATCTGGCTTCTACTCTAGCCCAGGAAAAGGAAAAAATCAAGTAAGAATTGCATACGTACTCAATCGAAGAGACCTTAAAGCATCTGTTAACATACTAAAAGCAGCTCTAAAAGAATATAGCGACCAATGAAAATCGAAACCAATAAGTCCTTAAAAGACTACAATACGTTCGGAATAGATGTTACCGCTGCTAAGTTTGCAACGATCACATCAGAAAATGAGCTTAAAGATCTATTATCCTCTAACGAAAACAAGCCTGTTTTTGTTTTGAGTGGAGGTAGTAACATGTTATTAACAAAAAACATTGAATCTCTAGTATTACATATTGCTTTAAAAGGAATTGAGGTTACAAAGGAATCTGACAACACAGTGCTAATTACAGCTAATGCCGGAGAAAACTGGCATGATTTTGTGCAATACTGTATTCACAATAATTTTGGGGGTTTAGAAAATCTTTCGTTAATCCCTGGATATGTCGGTAGTGCTCCCATTCAGAATATTGGAGCATATGGGGTAGAACTTAAAGACACTTTGGTTAGTTGCGAAACGATACATATTGGCACCTTAGAAAAAAGAAAGTTCTCTAATAAAGATTGCTTATTTGCTTATCGAAATTCTATTTTTAAAAGCGAATTAAAAGGACAATATATAATTACAAGAGTAACTTTTAGATTAACATCAAAAAACCACAACATAAACACCGGCTATGGAGCAATAGAAAACGCTCTCTCTAAAGAAAGTATTACAAAACCAACTATTAAGAATATTGCCGATGTAGTTATTGATATAAGAAAAAGTAAACTCCCTGATCCCAATAAAATTGGAAATAGTGGTAGCTTTTTTAAAAACCCTGTAATTAAAATCGATCATTTCAACAAACTTCAAAACGCTTATCCTAATATCCCTTCCTACTCAATTGATTCTGATCATGTCAAAGTTCCTGCTGGTTGGCTGATTGAACATTCTGGTTTTAAAGGAAAACGATGGGGAGATGCTGGTGTACATGACAAACAAGCACTAGTCTTGGTAAATCATGGTAGCGCCACAGGAATAGAAATTGTAGAAGTATCAGAAAAGATCAAAACTACTATAAAAGAAAAGTTCGATATTGAATTAGAAACAGAGGTTAATATTTTTTAACAAACCAGATATTTTTTTTTGTAAATTAGTTAGATTACAAGCATAATACCTTAATAACACCAAATAAATATACATTCTTTGTATCTTTGCTAAAAATTTTGATTCTAGAATTGTTATGAAACTATTTTTTCTTACTGTTGGTTTATTACTTTTAGCATTTGGTGGAATTGCTATTAAATTGTGGGCAAAAAAGGATGGTAAATTTGCTGGAACTTGTGCAAGCCAAAGCCCATTTTTAAATAAAGAAGGTGAATCTTGCTCTTTATGCGGCAAAACACCTGATCAATACGCTAATTGTAGCGAAGAAGAGCACACTAAGTAGTTTTTAATTCTACTGTAATAGTATACAAAAATATTTCCTTGAAAAAAGAAAAACAAACCCTTTTAGAAGATCATATTAAAAAAGCCAAAGAAGGGAAACAAGCATCTTTTAACTATTTACTTGATACTTTTTGGAATGATATCTATAGCTTTCAACTAAAAAGAACCCAAGATGAGTATGAAGCTGAAGATATAACCATTCAAAGCTTTTCTAAAGCATTTGACAAAATACATACTTTTAAGGAAGAATATAATTTTAGAAGTTGGTTAACCCAAATTTCTAAAAATATACACATCGATCTTTTACGTAAAAAGAAAGCCTCTATACAATCCAAAACAACGACCGACGTAGACGAAAGAGTATATAAGATTGCAGATGACAACCCTACACCAGAAGACAAGTTAATTACCGAGCAAAATTTGGCGCAATTGCTTCTATACATCAAACAACTTAAACCAAACTATCAAAAAGTGATTAATTTAAGATATTTCCAAGAATTAAGTTATAAAGAAATTGCTGAAACTCTTAACGAACCTATAAACAATGTAAAAGTAAAACTCTTAAGAGCTAAGAAATTACTTTCTGGGATCATTGCTAACACTCAAGAGTAATGCAACACACTAAGCCACGAGAAATTAAAATCCCTGTGGCTCTCTACAATTTTCTTTAGTTAGAGTCCTTTAATTGTAAGCAGAATAGTCAAGAAAACTCTATTAGAAAAAGTCCAGATATAATTCGCAGTAACTAATTACAAAAGTATTACCTTAACGTAAACGTAGTAAACTGCTTAATCACTCCATAAAGAGGATCAATCCATTTGTCGTTTATCTTTTTGTTATATTTTATAAACTTTTGAACCAAACCTTTTGGAGCGGCAATTTCTTTCTCAATAGCTGTTATATTGATATATTTTTGATTATTACGCAGCCATTTTTCAACACGTTTACGATTGTTTTGAGTTTTTTTGTCTTTTACTAATTCTACGGACATCTTGAGGTAATTTTTTGTCTTTATTTTACAAAATAACACCCCCACAACTCTTTATGGACTTATATAATAAACTGATGGTTCTTTGTACCAAAACAAAAATCCAAAAAAAAAGGGGGTTATGATACATAACTTATAAAATCGAAAAAAATTTTATATTAACGTAATTTTAACCTGTTGTTAAAACTTTTAATAGATATGGTTTTACTGTAATCTCCTGTTAAAATACGAAAAAATATTGAACTATTTAAAAACTGTAAACTTATGTATAGCAAGGATATTTCTCAATAAACTAGAGCTTAATAAAATTCACACCACATTCAGTTAATTATTTATTCCTTATAGAAACAACAACTTTTATAAGAACATCGTATTAATCTAAGCTTTCTTTGTATTTTTGCTGAAAATATTGCTTGCATGAATAATAATACTACCAGTGTAGCTCCACCTAAAGGAAAACCAAAATGGCTAAGAGTTAAGCTACCTACAGGAAAAAAATATACAGAACTTCGAGGTTTAGTTGACAAATACAACCTTCATACCATCTGTACATCTGGGAGTTGTCCAAACATGGGTGAATGCTGGAGTGAAGGTACTGCCACCTTCATGATACTGGGTAATATCTGTACAAGATCGTGTGGCTTTTGTGGTGTAAAAACCGGAAGACCAGAAACTGTAGATTGGGAAGAACCAGAAAAAGTTGCTCGTTCTATAAAACTTATGAATATAAAACATGCCGTGGTAACCTCTGTTGATAGAGATGACCTTTTAGATGGTGGATCTATAATTTGGGCAGAAACTATTCAAGCGATTCGTAGAATGAATCCAGAAACCACATTAGAAACTTTAATCCCCGATTTTCAAGGAAAAACAAAAAATATAGATAGAATAATTGCAGTAAATCCAGAAGTGGTTTCACATAATATGGAAACTGTAAAAAGGCTTACTCGCGAAGTTAGAATTCAAGCAAAATACGAACAAAGTCTTTCTGTATTAAAGTACCTTAAAGATAATGGCATAAGGCGTACTAAAAGTGGAATTATGCTTGGTTTAGGAGAAAAAGAAGAAGAAGTTATTCAAACATTAAGAGATTTAAGGTCTGTTAATTTAGATATTGTAACTATTGGTCAATATTTACAACCAAGTAAAAAACACCTTCCTGTAAAACAATTTATTACTCCAGATCAGTTTAAAAAATATGAAACCATTGGTTTAGAAATGGGATTCAGACATGTAGAGAGCGGTGCTTTGGTAAGATCATCATATAAGGCTCAAAAACACTTAACCTGATCCAAAAACAGAGACAAAGGATTAAATGAATACACCAATTAGAATTGCCATTAATGGTTTCGGAAGAATCGGGCGTAATCTATTAAGGTTATTAGTAGATCACCAAAAAATCGAGGTTGTAGCCATTAACGATCTTGCAGACGCAAAAACCCTAAGCCATCTATTAAAATATGACAGTATTCATGGCATCCTACCTTTTGAGGTTTCTCATAAAGACAATTATATTGTTGTAAACAATAAGTCAATACCCCTTTTAAATGAAAAGGATCCAGAAAATTGCTCTTGGAAAAAGTACGATATAGATATTGTCATTGAAGCAACAGGTAAATTTAAAACCAAACTTAGTGCCGAAAAACATTTAAAGGCAGGCGCTAAAAAAGTTATTCTTTCGGCGCCCCCTATAGAGGATAGTATCAAAACTATAGTTATGGGTGTAAATGACCATATACTTGATGGGTCCGAAACTATACTTTCTAACGCCTCATGCACAACAAATAATGCCGCTCCAATGATTAAGGTGATCAATGACCTTTGTGGAGTTGAACAAGCATACATTACTACTGTACACAGTTATACAACTGACCAAAGTCTGCACGACCAACCTCATAGAGATTTACGACGTGCCAGGGCAGCAAATCAATCTATAGTGCCCACAACAACAGGTGCTGCAAAAGCATTAACCAAAGTTTTTCCAGAGTTAAACAATGTAATTGGTGGTTGTGGTATAAGAGTACCTGTCCCCAATGGTTCTTTAACAGATATTACTTTTAACGTAAAGAACCAGGTTTCTATACAAGAAATCAACAATGAATTTAAAAAAGCATCAGAAACCTATCTCAAAGGCATTTTAGCTTACACAGAAGATCCAATTGTATCGGTTGATATTCTTGGCAATCCCTACTCTTGTGTGTTTGATTCCTTAATGACATCTGTAATAGGAAAAATGGTAAAAATCATAGGCTGGTATGATAATGAAATCGGATATAGTAGTAGAATTATCGATTTAATTATCAACATTTGTAAGAAATAACTATCTTAGTTGAGATATTTTAAAGAACAAATGCCAACCCAAATCAAACTATTAACCGTAAACTTTTTACTTTTTTGTTGTTTTTTAAGTGTTTCTCAAACAAAAGATCACTCAAAAACGAACAAAGTAAACTCCCCTATAAACAAACACTTAGCTGATGCATCTTTGTCTATAAAGGAAGCCAAATTAGAACTTGCTCTTTCAAACATAATTAAGGCTAAAGAACTAGCTTTAAAAGAGCAGGATAAAACCTACATGGCAAAAACCAATATCATCCTTGCAAAGCTATACAGAGAACTAGGCGATCTTAAAAAAGCTAAAAAACAAAGTCTTGACGCAATAACCATTTTAGAAAAATACACTAATGAGCCGTCTTTAACCTGCTCATATGCCATTTATGGCTCTGTATCTATTATGCTTCAAGATTATGATATAGCCTCAAAAGCGCTAGAAAAAGCACTCTCAATAGCCGAAAAACATAGTATTAAAAATAGAATTGGCATCATTAAGTTAAACATGGGCCTTTTAGCATTAGCACAAGACAATCCCAAATTAGCTATACAATATTTTAATAGCGCCTTACCTATTATCAACTCATTCGATCAACATTATTCTAAAGCAAAACTATACATCAATAAATCCAGAGCACAATTAACTCTAAACAAACCAGATGAAGCCAAAAAAACCAATGATCTAGCAATGCAGATTGTTGACAAAATGGGATACACCGAGATTAGATCCGCATGTTATGAGCTTTATAGTCAAATATATGAACAAAAAGGAGAGTATCTAGTTTCATTATCCAACCTTAGAGCTCACGAAAAAATAAAAGATTCTTTATTTAATACAAACAAAGAAATCATAGCTCAAGAAGCTAGCGCAAAACTTAACTTAAACGAGAACAATGTTTTAATTGAAGAATTGACTGAAGAAAATATTCAGCAACAAAGATCATTAAAATTAGGACGTTTAACTACTATACTAAGCATAGCCCTTATCACAATCCTTTCTCTTTTAACACTCTCTTTATATAAAAACAATAATTTGAGAGCTAGAGCCAACGAGTTACTACAAAATAAGAATACAGAACTTATTCTTGCAAAAGAAAATGCAGAAAGAGCCAGTGAAGCCAAAGCTCAATTTCTTTCAACGATTACACACGAATTAAGAACTCCGCTCTATGCCGTAACAGGGTTAACACATCTCTTATTAGAAGAAAGCCCAACACCTAACCAAAAAGAACACCTTAATTCTCTTAAATTTTCGGGAGAGTATTTACTATCCTTAATCAACAACATCCTAGACCTTAATAGACTAGAAGCAAATAAAGTAGAATTAGAAAACACTTCTTTCAACCTAAAGAAAAGAATAAATGATGTACTTATTGCTTTAGGTAAATCTGCAAAAGACAGAAACAACAAACTGTTTTACGAATTCAACGACTCAATTCCTCCAAAACTAAAAGGAGATCCTTTAAAAATTTCTCAAATACTAATAAATCTTATAGGCAACTCGATAAAATTTACACAAAACGGAAATATTTGGATAAGGGTTAACTTGGTAAGTCAAACCGAAAACAATGTGGTTTTAAACTTTGAAATCGAAGATGATGGAGTTGGGATTTCTGAAAAGAAACAAATGAGTATTTTTGAAAATTTCACTCAAGGCTCTGTTCAAATTAATAGAAAATTTGGCGGAACCGGATTAGGGCTATCTATTGTTAAAAACCTATTATCTTTAATGAAGAGTGAAATTAGGCTTGAAAGTGAACTCGGTAAAGGTTCTAAATTTTTATTCGATCTTGGTTTTGAAATATTCGAAGATCAAAAAACAGATTATGTTGAAGAAGCCAAAAAGATTGATTTTAATGTTATGGCCAACAAACATATACTTGTTGTAGAAGACAATAAAATCAACCAACTAATTACAAGAAAAATTCTTGAAAAAAACAATATTACTTGCGATGTAGCAGACAACGGTGATATTGCTGTAAGCAAAGTTAAAGAGCATAATTTTGATTTAATCCTTATGGATATTCATATGCCTGGAATTAGTGGTATAGAAGCAACAAAACAGATAAGAACATTTGACGCCACCATTCCAATTATCGCTTTAACTGCCGTTACGCTTGACGACAATTTAGATGAATTTTACAATAACGGTTTTAATGATATTATCCCAAAACCATACAAAACAGAAGAGTTTTTCTCAAAACTTCATAAAGCTTTAATCAAAAAACAAATTATAGGATAACATCTGGCACAATAGTTGATGAGTCCTTGATGCACTACATTAATAAGATTTTAGCCAAAACTTAAAAAAGAAAATGAGATTATTAATTTAATCTCATTTTTTTATATACTCCAATATTCTGTCATCAAAAGCACGGGACTTATCAATAAACTTCATCACAATTGGTTGATACCATAAATTTGGATGAGCAATATCCTTAACCAATCGAACATAATCCTTTTCTGTAGTAACAATAAATTCACATTGCTTTAATCTCTCTAACTCTTTATCAGTAAAATTGTGATGATCAGGAAAATTTAAATGATCAAATGTCAACCCAAGAGACTCATAATACACAAGTAAAGGTCTAGGGTTGGCAATACCAGTAACCAATGTAAAATGAACACCTTTCAATTTATCAATAGAATTTTCTTCTGATTCAGCAAAAATACTCTTACTATAATCTATTGTTGCAAAATACAAATCCTGACCAGGCCTTAGTTTAAGCTTTTTTGATATCTTATTTCGTTCTTCAACAGATAGATCTTTTGGGCATTTAGTAACAACGACCACATCTGCTCTTTTAGCTCCCGATCTTGGTTCTCTCAAATCACCAGTTGGCAAAACTATGTCATCAACATATAAATTACTATATGTAGTAAGTAACACATAAAAACCTGCTTTTACCTTACGATGCTGATATGCATCATCCAATAACACCACCTCGGGTACTGGAGCTTTCTCTTGCAATCTTACAATACCATTACACCTATCTGCATCTACTGCAACTTTAACTCTAGGAAACTTCTTTTTAAACTGTAAAGGCTCATCTCCTACATCTTTTACTTCTGCATTAGCTTCTACAAGCTTAAAACCTTTTGTTTCTCTTTTATACCCCCTACTCAATACCGCCAACTCGTTTTCATCTTTAAGCAACCTAACAAGATACTCTACCATAGGTGATTTACCTGTACCACCTACACTTAAATTCCCTACAGCCAATACAGGTAATTCGAATGTAACAGCTTTCTTAAGCCCTAAATCATACAACCTATTTCGCAACCAAACAACAACATAATAGATAGGCACAAAAGGAAAAAGAAGTTTACGTAGAACATTCATATAATTATATTTTTCTGAGTACAATACTAAGACAGCAAAAGTATAAAACGAAATCTTGACTATTGTTAAAAGTTTTTTTTACATTCAATTATTATTTTAATACTATCAAATGCATCAGGAACATTTTGTAGTATATAGAAACTTATATTATATTTCATCCAAGAAAATTACACAATGCAAATAAAAGAGGTCATAGATCACCTAGAAGTTTTAGCCCCTAGCACATATGCAGAAGATTTTGATAATGTTGGGCTTCTAGTAGGAAATTCAGAAACTGTCGTAACAGGGATTTTAGTAACACTAGATACCTTAGAATGTGTTATTGACGAAGCTATTGACAATAATTGCAATCTAATCATTAGTTTTCATCCTATTGTTTTTAAAGGCATCAAGAAGTTCAATGGCTCAAATTATGTAGAAAGGGTAGTAATGAAGGCTATAAAAAATGATATTGCCATTTTTGCCATCCATACAGCTTTAGACAATTCACTACATGGCGTGAATGATATGATGTGCGAACAATTGGGATTGATAAATCGAAAAATTCTCATTCCTCAAAAGGGAACTATAAAAAAACTAATAACTTTCACTCCCCTTTCAGCAAAAGAAGAAGTACTTAACTCTTTATTTAAAGTTGGCGCAGGATCAATAGGCAATTATTCTAATTGCAGCTTTACTTCTCAAGGAACGGGAACTTTTATGGCATTAGATAAAGCCAATCCTTCGGTTGGTAAAATCGGAGAGATTCATCATGAAAAAGAGACTCAAATTCAAGTCACTTACCCAAAACACCTTGAACACAATGTTCTAAAAGCCCTAAAAGCATCACATCCTTATGAAGAAATAGCATATGAGATTACAACTTTAGAAAACAAAAATCAGAACATTGGAATGGGCATGATAGGAGAACTACCTGAACCGATGAATGAACGGGACTTTCTTTTATATACAAAAAAAGTTTTTAAGACTGGGTGCCTAAAACACTCCGAATTACTAGGAAAACCCATAAAAAAAGTAGCTGTTTTAGGAGGCAGTGGAAGCTTTGCTATTAGTAACGCACGTAAATCTGAAGCTGATGTTTTTATCACTTCTGACTTAAAATATCACCAATTTTATGAAGCAGAAAAGCAAATAATACTAGCCGATATTGGGCATTATGAAAGCGAACAATACACAAAAAACCTAATTGTTAGCTATCTTAGAAAAAAAATCAGTAATTTTGCAATCATTTTATCGGATAAAACCACCAATCCTATTCAATATATATAAGACATGGCAAAGAAAGAAGTTACTGTTGAGCAAAAATTAAGAGCACTATACGATTTGCAATTAATAGACTCTAGAGTTGATGAGATCAGAAACGTACGCGGTGAATTACCCCTAGAGGTTGAAGATCTAGAAGATGAAGTAGCCGGATTAAATAAAAGATTAGAAAAGCTAACCAACGATCTTGACACAATAGCTACTGGAATAAAGGACAAAAAAAACCTTATCGAAGAAGCTAAAGCGCTAATCAAAAAATACGGAGAACAACAGAAAAACGTTCGTAACAATAGAGAATATAACTCTTTAAGCAAGGAAATTGAATTTCAAGAACTAGAAATTCAATTAGCAGAAAAGCACATTAAGGAGCATAAAGCACAAATTGTTCAAAAGAACGAGATCATAGATCAAACAAAACAAAAGCTTGGAGAGCGCAATCAACATCTTTCTCATAAAAAAGGTGAACTTGATGCTATACTAGCTGAAACAGAGAAGGAAGAACAATCTTTAATCGCAAAATCTGAAGATTATCAGCAAGAAATCGAAGAACGTTTAATTTCTGCTTACAAAAGAATTAGAAAAAACGTAAAAAATGGATTAGCCGTTGTTCCAATCGAAAGAGGAGCTTCTGGAGGTTCGTTTTTCACTATCCCTCCGCAAGTGCAAATGGAGATAGCGTCTCGAAAAAAAATTATTACAGACGAACATAGCGGACGTATATTGGTTGATCAAGAATTAGCCAGAGAAGAAAAAGAGAAAATGCAAGCTCTTTTTTCTAAGCTATAATAATATAAAACAAATATAAAGCCTCAGTTCTACTGGGGCTTTTTTTGATTATAACACAATGAACCATATCCTAATTATAGGTTTTGTCTGGCCAGAACCAACCTCTACTGCAGCTGGACAAAGAATGCTTCAGCTTATCCAACTTTTCTTATCTCAAGGCTACAAGACAACCTTTATTAGCGCTGCATCAAAAACAGAACACTCAATTAACTTAGATTCACTTGGCGTTTCGACTTTTCAAATACAAATCAACGACCCAAGCTTCGACAGTTTCATAACAAAACAATCACCAAATATTGTTTTATTTGACCGCTTTGTTACCGAAGAGCAGTTTGGATGGAGAATAACTAAACACTGCTCTAATGCCTTAAAAATACTAAACACAGAAGACCTACATTGCCTCCGAAAAACTAGGCAAGAAGCTTTTAAACAAAATTCTTCTTTTGAAATTCAAAAGCTTTTAAATAACGATTACGCAAAAAGAGAAATTGCTAGTATTTATAGATGCGATATCACACTAATGATTTCTGATTTTGAAATTGACCTACTTAAAAATCAATTCAAAATTGCAGACAACCTATTATTCTACCTTCCATTCTTATTTCAACCCATAAACAAAACCACACAAAATACCTGGCCAGACTATTCAAAAAGAGAACATTTTATAACTATTGGCAATTTTAGACACGAACCTAATTGGAATAGCGTGCTATACCTAAAAGAAAGTATATGGCCAGAAATTAGAAAAGCGCTTCCAAAAACCGAGTTACACATCTATGGTGCCTATCCCCCACCCAAAGCCAACCAACTAAACAACCCTAACCAAGGCTTTTTAATCAAAGGTCACGCAAAAAATGCCAAAGAAGTAATGTCAAATGCACGAGTTTGCCTTGCTCCTATACGTTTTGGAGCAGGTATAAAAGGAAAACTTGCAGAAGCAATGCTATGCGGAACCCCAAGCATAACCACATCTATAGGAGCCGAAGGAATGCTTAATCGCAATGAATCAGATTGGAATGGCTTCATCACAGACAACCCATCTACATTCATCAAAGCTTCTATTGAAATTTACACCAACCAAAACCTCTGGAAACAATCACAACAAAACGGAATAGAAATAATAAATACCCGTTTTCAAAAAGACAAGTTCCTTAAAGACTTTACAAATAAGCTCACAGAAGTTCAAGAAAATCTCAATTCACATCGCACAAACAACTTTATTGGCTCTATGCTGCAACACCACTCATTACGCAGCACTGAGTATATGTCAAGATGGATCGAAGAAAAAAATAAGAGAAATAACTTATAAAAACACAACACCACACACCCCACAAAAAGCAAACATAACTAAACATCTAAACAATAAAGAAAGCCTCCCTAAATACTTAGGAAGGCTTTTATATAGTTTAGAAAAGTTCTTTTATTAAAGAGCCGCTACGTGCTTTGCCAATTGTGACTTTAAGTTAGCCGCTTTATTCTTATGAATAACGTTGTTTTTTGCCAACTTATCAAGCATAGAAACTACAGTAGGAAACAATGTTTCTGCTTCTTTCTTATCAGCCTCACGCAATTTCTTTATCGCATTACGAGTAGTTTTATGCTGATATCTGTTTCTAAGACGTCTAGTCTCGTTACTTCTAATTCTCTTTAATGCTGACTTATGATTTGCCATCTTTCTTTTCTATTAATTTCTTAACTATAAAATTGTAGCCCGTAGGGGAATCGAACCCCTCTTACCAGGATGAAAACCTGGCGTCCTAGCCGATAGACGAACGGGCCATGCCCTTTTTAAAGGATTGCAAATGTATAACTTTCACTTTACATTTACAAAAAATTTATTTATTTAAATTTCGTAGCCCGTAGGGGAATCGAACCCCTCTTACCAGGATGAAAACCTGGCGTCCTAGCCGATAGACGAACGGGCCTTGTTTGCCTAATTGCGGATGCAAAAATACAACTATTTTTCAATCACACAAGAGTTATTTGAATTTTTTATTCGACTCTAATATGCCTTTGCAAATAACACCCTGATATTAGACGGTTTACCACTAAAAATACATTTTCCTTTTTCTTCTTTTTCATTAAAAGGAATACAGCGAATGGTCGCTTTTGTTAACTCTTTTATCTTTTGTTCGGTCTCTGCACTACCATCCCAATGAGCGGATATAAACCCTCCTTTATTTTCCAGAACATCTTTAAATTCATCAAAAGTATCAACTTTGGTAATATGCTCATCTCTATATTGAGTAGCTTTTTGATGTAAGCTTTCTTGAATTTCTTTAAGCAACGAATCAACAGTCGACACAACCTCATCCTTTGCAACGAACTGTTTTGTTAGTGTATCACGGCGAGCAAGCTCTACTGTTCCTTTTTCTAAATCTTTCGGTCCTATTGCTATTCTCAGAGGCACGCCTTGCAATTCATATTGAGCAAACTTTGCTCCAGGTCTAAATGTATCTCTATTATCATATTTTACAGACACTCCATTAGCTCTTAAATCCGAAACTAATTGATTGGCAACTTCAGAAATTTGATTCAATTGCTCTTCTCCTTTATAAATAGGCACAATTACCACCTGTATTGGCGCTAAATTTGGTGGTAACACCAAACCATTATCATCACTATGCGTCATAATTAAAGCTCCCATTAAACGAGTAGAAACCCCCCATGAAGTCGCCCAAACATGATCTTTCTTACCTTCTTTGGACGTAAACATTACATCAAAGGCCTTGGCAAAGTTTTGCCCCAAGAAATGCGAAGTACCCGCTTGCAACGCTTTCCCATCTTGCATTAAAGCTTCGATACAATACGTATCTTCTGCTCCTGCAAAACGCTCACTCTCTGTTTTTCTTCCTTTTATCACAGGAATAGCCATAAATTGTTCAACAAAATCTGCATAGATATTGTTCATTTGTTCAGTTTCAGCTATCGCCTCTTGTCGAGTCTCATGAGCAGTATGCCCTTCTTGCCATAAGAACTCTGCTGTTCGAAGAAATAATCTTGTACGCATCTCCCATCTTACCACATTAGCCCATTGGTTTACCAGAATCGGTAAATCTCTATAAGACTGTATCCACCCTTTATATGTATTCCAAATAATGGCTTCAGAAGTTGGTCTTACAATCAATTCTTCTTCTAGTTTTGCCTTAGGATCAACAATCAATTTAGAAGCATCATCAGGATCTGTCTTCAATCTATAATGAGTAACTACAGCACATTCTTTTGCAAAACCTTCTGCATTTTTTTCTTCAGCTTCGAACAAACTCTTAGGAACAAATAATGGAAAATATGCGTTTTGATGTCCTGTTTCCTTAAATTTCTTATCTAATTCAGCCTGCATTTTCTCCCAAATAGCATAACCATAAGGCTTAATTACCATACATCCTCTTACCGCCGAGTTCTCGGCCAAATCAGCCTTAACGACTAATTCGTTATACCACTTTGAATAATCTTCACTGCGTTTTGTTAAGTTCTTACTCATAATTTGCTATTTGGCACAAATATTGTTGCTTTGTTAAATATAATTTAATTAGCGCAAAACTAGTTAAATTTGTAATGTCCAACAATAAAATAAGGAGATATGCGACTTAAAAATTATTTTCAGAAAAACAGAGGTATGATATTCTTTCTTCTAACCTCTTCATTTATGTTGGTGTCTTGCGGTTCTTATGAGTATGTACCTTACAATGATGGTATTTATAATAATGAAGTAGACCAGAACCCAATAGAACAACAAACAAGCACTAAAGAGGAGCAATCAAATTATTATTCTAGTTATTTCTCTGAAAAGTCTTCTCAAATTGACGAAGCACTAGAGCAAGACGAAATTTTCACAGATATCGATGCTTATTCAAGTAATACTTATGATACAGATAGTATAGCAAATACAGAGGGATTAAACTATAATGTTGGACAACCATCTTGGGGTAGTAACCCTACCCAAGTAAGCGTTAACTATTACAATACAGGATGGAACAATTGGTATGGTCCAAGATGGGGATGGAACAATTGGTATGGATCAGGATGGGGATGGAATATCGGTTGGGGCGGATTTTATGGTTCTTACTGGGGCAACCCTTACTGGGGCAATAATTTTTACTGCCCACCGTATTACAATAATTATTATGCAGGATATTATGGAAGACACTATAGATCCCCGTACTATAGAGGAAATAGATATCGTGCTTATAATAGAGGTTCGAGATACGCCTACTCCACAAGAACTCGAGGAAATTATTATGCGAGATCAAGAGCAAGATCAAATTATAACAGAAATAGTCGAAGTAGAGGATATTCAAGAAATTCAAATGTAGCAAGAAGAAGTAGAACATCATCTAATAACTATTATTCTAATCGTACAAATAGATCTAGGTCTTCTGCTATCAACAGAAACAACACACGTACATCACGACCTAACGTAAGATCCAGAAGTAACTCTTCTACACGGAACAGATCGTACAACAGACCTTCTACTAGAAATAGAACATACAACAACAATAGATCTTCTACTAGAAGTAGATCATACACACCCTCTAATTCTAGAAGCAGAAGCTCTAACTACTCAAGAAACAACTCTTATCGCAGTAGTGGCTCTACTAGACCTAGAAGCAGTAGCTCTAGAGGTAGCAGAAGTCGAGGAAGAGGTTAAAAACAATATACCTTACAACTAATTTAAAGTTATAAAACCGCGAATCTTATTCTCAAACTTCGTTTTTGAGCAGTTGGTAATTACAAAAAAATAAAGAGAATGAAAAAACTATTAATAGCAATAGGTATACTATCTATGTCTTTTCTTAACGCCCAAGATTTAACAGATGCAGTACGGTATTCTCAACAAGAAATATTAGGAACAGCACGATATAGAAGTATGAGTGGTGCCTTTGGGGCCTTAGGAGGTGACTTATCTGCATTACAAATTAACCCTGCAGGATCTGCTGTTTTCTTAAATTCTTTTGGCTCTGTGACTTTATCAACAAGCCGAATCAATAATGAAGGTTTATATAATACTGGATTTGCAAACAGCTTTACAAATCGTTCGTCTCGAAACCTGAATTTTGGTCAATTAGGAGCTGTTTTTATCTATAACAATCGTGATATTGAATCTTCTGGTATTAATAAATTATCTTTTGGGATTGCTTATGATCAAACTACAGATAATGCTAATAAGATATTTCTTGCCGGTCGTAGCTCTAACTCTATAGATAATTTTTTTCTTAATGAAGCTCAAGGGCTTCCCTTCGGTTTAATATCCAGAACATCAAGTGAATCTGTTAATGACCTTTATAGTTTTTTAGGAAGCGAAGAAGGATCTCAGGCACAACAAGCATTTTTGGGATACGAAGCTTTTATAATTGAGCCAACTGATAACGAAAATCTAAATAACACTAACTACATATCAAATATTGCACCCGGAGTATATGATCATGAGTATACTTATGAAAGCACAGGAATAAACGGAAAGCTAACGGTTAATATGGGAGCCCAAATAGATGAGATTTTCTATATAGGTGCTAATCTTAACTCGCACTTTGTAAATTACGATAAAGTGACCGAATTTTTTGAAGGAAACAACAATCAAGGCAGTAACCTAAACGAAGTTTTGTTTACCAATAGGTTATCTACTGTAGGCGGAGGGTTTTCTGCTCAAGTAGGAGGTATCGCCAAAGTATCCAAAATGGTTCGTGCTGGAGTTTCTTACGAATCTCCTACTTGGTATTATATAAAAGAAGAAACTTCTCAAAGGCTAGAAACTTTTAGTGATTCTGATGGAAGATCTCTGGTTGACCCCAACATCATCAACGTTTTCCCAGAATATCGATTACGCACTCCTAGTAAAGCAACTGGAAGTATTGCTTTTTTATTCGAAAAACAAGGACTCATAAGTATCGATTATTCTTATAAGGACTATACTGCTACAAAACTAAGCTCTGATGAAGGAGTTGATTTTTCTATTCTGAACGCAGATATAGATAATAATTTACAGGGAGCTTCTATGATTCGTATTGGAACAGAATGGAGAAATGGAAACTGGAGCTTTAGAGGCGGCTATAGCTATGAAGAAAGTCCTTATAAAAACACTTTAATCCTAGGAGACAAAAAAGGATATTCTTTTGGTGCAGGATATAATTTTGGAAAATATCGATTTGATGTTGCTTACAACAATACTTCACAAAAACGAACAGAACAATTTTTTTCTAATTCTGGATTCACCAATTCTGTCTTGATAGATAACGACACTCAAAGTTTAACATTTACACTTGGATTAAACTTTTAACAAACATGCTACTTAAGGAGAATATCCGAAATAAGAAAAACATTACCTAATTAATGAAAAACTACCAGCAAAGACTCTTCTTCTCATATTTGGGTCTCTAGGTTCATTAAACTCAACCCTAAACCAATATTCTGATGAAGGCATATTAACTCCGTTATAAGTACCATCCCAACCTTCTCCACCTGGTATAAGTTGTTTTAGGAGCTTACCATGTCTATCAAAAATATAAATAAGTGCTGCGGGTTGATCCTGAATATTAATAAGGCTCCAACTATCATGAAAACCATCTCCATTAGGTGTAAAATACTTAGGATAACCTAAAATTGAAATCACCATGGTTCTTTCTTCACTAGCAGGACAATCTCTATAACGCGCCATTACAAAGTAGTCTCCCGGCGGAACATTAGAAAACACTGGTGAGGATTGAAACGGTCTATACTCAATAAAACCATTGCCAAAATTTCTATCTAACCTATATTCAAAATCATTAAATCCTGCAGCTTCAATTTCTGATGTAGCCTGTACATCTGCCGTAATTGTATAACTACCAGCAAAAGACTCTTCGGCTATGTCATAGTTTACCGATACTATAGCGTCTGACACATCCAAAACTACCAAATCATCTGGCGAATCTGCAACTTGCGTACCACCTGCATCAAATCCACTTAATTGATAAACCCCTTCTGTAGTTACTTCTAAATACGGAACATTTGCTCCCGCAACATCAACAAAGTTTGTTGTACCAACATCAGCTCTAGCCCACTGGTATGAAACTGCACCAGGAAACCTTCCTTCTATAGTAACCGGAAATTCACCACAGGTTGCCACATCTGCTCCTACCCCCGGTTCTAAAATACTACAGTCGGTAGTACCAGCATTTGCATCATTAAGATTAGTCTGCCTAAGCTGAATAACACCTTCTTCATTAGCAAAATTGGTGATCAAAACCATATAGTATTCTCCAGACTGTGCATTGTTAATTGTAAATGTTTCGGTAAAAATATCGTCATCGGGAGTTCTGGCATAACTACAATCAACTATATTCGTGTTATCAAGCCCCAAAGGACCTGTAGTATAAAACAAAGGATCATCAACATTATTTACACATTCTGCCGGTCGTATATTTTCTCCATCTCCATTTAGGTCACATCCTATAGACAAATCACCTTCACAATCTATAAAAGAAGTTGCCAATGGTCCCCAAGCTATAAAATCCACATCCAACTGTCTTTCTCCATTATCTAAAATTCTATTATCATTGCTATCGACCCATTGATGGATATCAAAAACCAGATTACCCGGTTGATCAATACGTATAAAATACCACGCAGGATTGGGAGTTGTATTTAAACACCCTATTTCTCCCAAACCATCTAGATCATTAATTGTGTTTGGAAAAGTTAAATCAACAGAAGCATCTGAACAAAAAGGTTGAGCTGTTCGGCAAGCCGTATCAAAATCTTGGGCAAATAATTGAAAACAACAGATACAGGTAAAAATTAAAAACAAGGAAATTCTAGGGGGCAATTTTTCCATCTTCATAAGTTATTTATAACTACACTTTTATTATGCTATATACTTAAAACCAAAAAAAAATCATTTCATTGTATTGGTTTTAAATTATACTAGAATCAAAACCTCTATTAAATCTATATGATCAATCTTAAGCTATCAGTTCGTTTAGGATTTAAATATACACAATACCTTTCAAACCTTAAAACAGAAAATTCTTTAAAACTTTCTTTACACACGCTTGAAACGGAAATTTATCAGAATTCAAAATGTTAAATTATCATGTTTTTAAAAAAATAATATAGTGTATCCCTCTTGTTAATCGTCATATAAAAGAATTACAATATTAATATCGACAAATTATGAAAAGTAAACTTTTAATCCATTACTACTACTCTGCACTACTGTTAATATTTACATCTGTTTCTTTTACATCATGTACAAGCGACGATGATAGTACCACAGTTAGCAATGGATATATCAAAACAGTGGCACCATCAAACATCGAAGACTTATACCAAGCTATTGGCCCACAAACTAGCGACACTATAATAGTATACTCACATGGAGGTCCAACCGAAAAGCTTGATTTAGAAGATATCGAAGAACCTCAATTTGAAAACTATTATAGGGTTTATGTTAAGCAAGCACAGCACATAAACACTACAATAAGCAAAAATGAAATTACATTTAACCAAGCTATCCAAGAAGATAATGTTTCTACAGATATGTATTATAATGTACTCAAACACTTTAAAGATCAAGGAAAGATAGTAATTGCAATGTCACATTCTTTAGGGTCCTTTATAATCCCTAATGTCCTAGCAACAAAGCCAAACATTGCAGATAAAGTGGTAATTATGGCCGGTAGGTTAGATATGCCTGATGTTGTATGGAAAGGATTTAGAGATGGTAATTTATACGATTTCCCTGATGGTATTACTCCTAAACCAAGTACAGAACCCAATCAAACAGGAGGTTCTTTATCATTTACACGATTACAAGCTGGTCTTGGAAAAAACAGATACACCACATTGCTTTCCGAAAAAGATTTAAAAAACGTAATCTATATATATGGTGAGAAAGATGAAGCCGTTGGATCATTAACAAATCAAGAAATTGAATTTCTAAAAAATAAAGGTGCACTACCCATTACAATATCCAATGGTGATCACAGCTCTATGTTTCAGCTAGAGTATCTAGATAATATTCTCAAAGAAATACGTAAATAAATAGTAAAAGCAATCTTGACTAAGGCACATAAAATTTATCACTATCTAGTCAAAAAGCTGAATATACATTCAGCTTTTTGTTATTTAATCTATAGGGCCATAAAAAATTAATGCTTTGTTTTTCAACTTCCTTTAATTGTTTAACATAGCTTTGACCAAGTAAATCAACAAAATTGTATCTTTGCAAACTATATTACAAAAGGTATATTATGAAATATTCATTTTGTTTATAATTAAAAAGGAAATAAAGCAAGGAAACAATACAAGGAATACTTCTTATAATTATAACTTCTCTTTATCGAATTTTTAGTGGTATTTTTAATAAATTTTAAATATTGAAGTGTGAAAATTGACAAGGCCCTTGAAGCTATTGAAGCGCTAGGTGATAATCATGTAGCTACTAGCGCTACAACTCCTCTTAGAGAGGACGCCTTTAAACTTAGTGATAGTGAAAAAATTGATTTGATCAGAGAAGATGTAAAACACATAATGGAAACTTTAGGACTTGACTTAACAGATGATAGCCTAAAAGGAACACCTCAACGTGTTGCCAAAATGTTTGTAAATGAAATTTTTTCGGGATTACACCCACAAAGAAAACCAGATGCTTCTACTTTTAGCAATAACTATAATTATGGTGAGATGCTAGTAGAAAAGAACATTACTGTATACTCTACTTGCGAACATCACTTACTTCCTATTGTTGGTCGTGCTCATGTAGCATATATTTCTAATGGAACTGTCGTAGGTTTATCCAAAATGAATCGTATTGTTGATTATTATGCAAAGCGACCTCAAGTACAAGAGCGCATGACTATGCAAATTGTTCAGGACCTTCAAGTTGTTCTAGGAACCAAAGATGTAGCTTGTGTTATCGACGCAAAACATTTGTGCGTAAATTCAAGAGGAATTCGCGATATAGAAAGTAGCACAATCACTAGCGAATTCGGAGGTAAGTTCAAAGAAGACTCTGTAAGAAGAGAGTTTTTGGATTATATAAAACTAGACACCTCTTTTTAATTTCATTTTAAATATCAATCCTAAGTATTCATATAAATTATGGCAGCAAGTTCGTTGTACAAAACACAAGAATTAAAAATCTACAATTCTATATCAGGTCAAAAAGAAGTATTTACCCCAATTACAGAAGGTAATATTGGTATGTACGTATGTGGACCAACGGTATACAGTAATGTACACTTAGGAAATTGTCGTACGTTTATATCATTTGACCTAATATTTAGATATTTAAAACATCTCGATTACAAAGTACGCTACGTTCGAAATATTACAGATGCAGGTCATCTCGAGAACGATGCTGACGAAGGGGAAGATAAAGTTGCAAAAAAAGCGCGCTTGGAGCAATTAGAACCAATGGAAATTGTACAGCGATATACTCTAGATTTTCATCAGGTAATGGACAAATTCAATGCGTTTCCACCAAGTATTGAACCAACAGCAACGGGACATATTATTGAACAAATTGAAATTATTAAAACTATTATAGATAATGGTTTTGCTTATGAGTCCAATGGGTCTATCTATTTTGATGTACAAAAATTTAACAAAACGAATCACTATGGTAAATTAAGTGGTCGTAACCTTGAGGATATGATTGCAAACACAAGGGAGCTTTCTGCTCAAAGTGACAAGAAAAACCCTCAGGATTTTGCACTATGGAAAAAAGCTGATCCGCAACATATTATGCGATGGCCTTCACCATGGAGTGATGGTTTCCCAGGGTGGCATCTCGAATGTACCGTAATGAGTACCAAATACCTTGGAGAGCGATTTGATATACATGGAGGAGGAATGGATCTTAAATTCCCTCATCACGAATGTGAAATTGCTCAAGGAGAAGCTGCTTGTGGTCAGACCCCTGTTAACTATTGGATGCATGCCAATATGCTTACTCTTAATGGCAAAAAAATGTCAAAATCAACAGGTAACACCATATCGCCAGAGGAATTATTTTCTGGGAACAATGACATACTTAACAAAGCTTTTGATCCGGCTATTGTAAGGTTTTTTATGCTCCAAGCACATTATAGAAGTATTTTAGACTTTTCTAATGACGCCTTAGAGGCATCAGAAAAAGGGTATCATAAGTTAATGGAAGCCATACAAACCAATAAATCAATTACCCCTGATCAAGAGACTACTGGTTTTAACGTTCAAGCATGGAGACAAGAGTGTTACAATGCTATGAATGATGATTTTAATAGCCCAATATTAATTGCCAAATTGTTTGATGCGGTTAAGTTTATTAACACCATCAAAGAACAAAAAACTACCATATCTGCAGAAGATCACCAATTATTAAGTAAAACAATTTCTGCATTTGTTTTTGATGTATTAGGATTGGTTAATGCTAACGAAACATCATCAGACATCGGAGATAAACTTTCAGGAACGGTCGACCTTTTAATCAACCTAAGAGCAGAAGCTAGAATCAATAAAGATTTTGCAACTAGTGATAAGATTAGAGATAAGCTTCTTGAAATAGGGATTCAGCTTAAAGATGGGCGTGAAGGAACTAGTTTTTCTATTAATTAAATACCATTGAAAACCAAAATTACCATAAAACAAGTTTTAATATTTCCATTTGTTGGATTGGTTAAAATATATCAACAAGTTATTTCGCCACTCACACCGGCAACCTGTCGATACCAACCAACATGCTCTCATTACACAATTGAAGCTTTACAAAAACATGGATTAATTAGAGGTAGTTTACTTTCTACAAAACGAATTTTTAGTTGTCACCCATGGGGAGGAAGTGGTTATGACCCTGTACCCGAACCCAATACTAAACAAAAACCTAAAACATAGTTTAGAATTTATAAATTCTAACTTTTTCTAGAATAAGGAGAGCTTCAAACCAAGAACTCTCCTTTTATATCTATACTATGCAAATTGTATTAAATAATTTCTGATTTAGTTAGCAATTCTAGTGCCTTGCGTTATAGTTTAAATACCTATATTTACTTCCGGAAAAAAACATATACATGATATTATCAAAAATTATCTGGAACCCTACAGAAGGAATAGACCTTGGTTTTTTTGTTATACGCTTTTATAGTTTAATGTTTGTTGTCGCCTTTTCATTAGGCTGGTATTTGATGAAAAAAATATACATACGCGAAAACATCTCAATGGAAAAACTAGATTCAATCTTTATCTATGCGGTAGTGGCGACTCTACTAGGCGCAAGGCTGGGTCATGTTTTTTTCTATGATTGGGATTATTATAAAAACAACCTACTAGAAATCATTTTACCTTTCAGATTTAAACCCACATTTGAATTTATTGGATTTCAAGGACTTGCTAGTCACGGAGCTGCGATAGGGGTCATCATAGCCATGTACTATTATTCTAAAAATGTTATCCAAAAACATGTTTTATGGGTTTTAGACAGAGTTGTTATTCCAGTTGCTTTTGGCGGTATATTCGTAAGATTAGGAAACTTCTTTAATTCTGAAATTATAGGAAATGAATCTAGAGATTCAGCCTTTGGAGTTAAGTTTGTTCGAGATGGATTAAGAAAATCTGAAGCTGTTAAGGAAACAGGTTTAAAAAATGTAAATGAAGCCTATAGTGCTATTGTAGAAAACCCTCAATATTCAAATTTATTAGATGCCATACCATATCGACATCCTGCTCAACTTTACGAAGCATTCGGTTATATTTTTGTCGCTATAATTCTATGGTTAATCTACTGGAAAACAAACAAAAGAAATAACAGAGGATTTATTTTTGGAGTATTTCTTGTTCTACTTTGGACAGTAAGATTTATCGTTGAGTTTGTAAAGAAAAGTCAAGGTGGATTCGAAGATTCTTTAGGGGGTGTATTGTCAACAGGACAATGGTTAAGTGTGCCTTTTATTCTTGCGGGCCTATACTTTATCCTAAAATCAAAGAAAAAACTAGCTGACTAAATATCTCTTTGCTCATTTTAGTAAAACACATTTGCACGATCACAGATTCAAAACAATAAAAAAATAGTATGTTTTGAACTTGTAATAATTACCTATGGATTAAATCAAACCAAATTTACACCTCCTTTAATAGACAATAAGTAAACTACGTAGTTAACCACAAACTAACTATCAAAATTGACTTTTCTTAAACAGTACATTCTACCTATAAAACAATAAATAATCTGCATTTCTGTTAAGAAACATATACCTAGCAAGTATCATATTACCCCACTAACAACCAAAAACTGTTTCAGTCTTGCTTGAGAAAGATCTATTACATAGAAAAACACAGTTAACCAGAAAATCTATTATTTCTATTATCGTTATTTGGTTTTTCATACTTTTAGAAGTCACAACTATTTTATTTGGATATGAAAAACTGTTCTCTTATGCTATAATACTAAGCATGTTATGCAATTTAGGTTTTATCTTATGGAGTTCGATAATAAGCAACAGGTTTATTTTAGGACTTCTAATTCCTTTTACCTTAGGTATGATAATAGAATACGTCGGGGTTAATTATGGGGTGATTTTTGGAGAATACACATACGGTGATAGTTTAGGAATAAAAATACTTGGTGTTCCATTAATTGTTGGAATAAACTGGTCTACGATTATTTACTGTACATCAGGAATTGCGGGAAAAATCAGCGCTAACAAACTGGTTGTATCTGCACTAGGCGCTTTATTGTTTGTAGCCTTGGATATTATCATAGAAGCTTCTGCACATAGATTTGACTTTTGGAAGACTGAAGTTTTGATTCCAAATCTTAATGATTATGTCGGATGGCTCGTGGCTACTTTTATTGTTCATTTTTTATTTCTTAAAGTAATCAAAGTATTTAATTATACCATAGCCATACACATCTTCACTTCTATTTTTATCATTAACATCATATTAATCTACTTTACCAACACTATTATGTAGTAGAAATACCCTATACTTCTTAAAGGAATTAAAGTTACCGCTATCCCAAACAAAAATTAAAAACAACCTTACTATTACAAAATATTAGAATAATCATTTACAAGATTAACCTTCTAATAAGTATTTGAAAATAGTACCTAGACATTTGTAAAATAAGTATATTTTTGTCATGTATTGTAGGTATAAATTCTTAAATGAAACTATCAAACAAAATATTAAAATATTTAGGATACATTCTAACCTTACCTTTTATATATATTGTCATATCAATGACTCTTTCTTATATACCAATAAACAGTAAGAACAATAACACCGTAAAAGATCACACTGTTTATTTAAGCACAAACGGTATTCATCTAGAAATAATAATACATAAAAAAGACTTAACTCCAATCATTCTTGCAGGACAAGTATACAATGATCAGGCTCAATACTTTTCGTTTGGTTGGGGTGATAAAAGTTTTTATGTAGACACACCCACTTGGGATGATTTTACTATACTAAAAGGCCTTGAAGCTCTTTTTTTGATAAGCCCTTCATTATTGCATGTTACGCGATATACCAAAACACAAAAACACTGGGTTGCTTTACAAATAGATTCAAAACAATTAAAGGAACTTAATAACTATATTAGCGCTACTTTTAGACTAGATCTTAATCAAGAAAAAATGCTTTTACCGGGGTTAGGATACCATAAAAACGACGATTTTTATGAAGCAATGGGAAGCTACACTTGTTTTTATACCTGTAACAGTTGGGTTAATTCTGCACTAAAACAAAGTGGTATAAAAAGTTGCCTATGGACACCTTATGATTTTGGATTACTATCGATGCATCAGTAAAAAAGACCTGCTTGTCAAAAAAAAACACACAAACAGGTCTATTAACACTTATGTTACTATTTTTTGGGCATCATTACATTATCAAGCGTATGAATTAACCCGTTAGAAGCTTCTACATCTGTAGTCATCAAGGTACCACCATTTCCATTTTTATCGATAAGAAATATTCGATTGCGTTTTAATGTAACAGTTAATAATTCACCTCCTAAAGTTTCTAATTTCACACTTCCACCATTCTTTCTAATCGAATTCACAAGTTCTTCTTCACCAAGTACTTGAGGAACAATATGACACTTCAAAATTTCATTAAGTTTGTCACTATTCTCTGGCAGCAGCCATTTTTTAATGGTATTTCCAGAAAACCGATCAAAAGCAACATTTGCCGGCGCAAAAATTGTATACGACCCTTTTGAATCAAGAACTTTTGAAATTCCTGTTACGCGCATTGCAGAGCTTAAAATTGAAAAACCTTTATCAATCCCAGTAAATTTGGTTATTGTAGGCAATGCATTAATCTTCTTAGGCATATTATAGTTTTGAGCTATCAATTTACCCTGTGCATCGTGTTTAGTTAGTTCTTCTTTATTTTTACCACACCCAATAATTATCAAATAACCAAATAAAATAAAAATTGGTAGTCTATTTTTAATTTTCATAGCGTTTTGTTTTTTACAAGCTTGCCCAAATACTCTCAACGGTTTTTAAAAACTTTATTTCCAATAAAAAAAACCAAAGCCCTTGTGTTACCTTTTAAAAACGATCAACAAGTATTTTACTTCGATAAATTCCAGTTAAACAAATGTTAAATGATCGCCAATAATACTACCTAACGAAAATCAATACTCACCAATTTCACGCTCCTATTTCTAAAACAAAACAGGCTCTCTAAATAAGAGAACCTGTATTAATTTATTATGATGCTTATTCTAAAAACATTGTATTTAAGGTGTCGTTACTGACAACTTAACTTTTTTTACTACTATCTATTCATTAAGCATATGCCATAACTTATCCTTTAGTTCCTGCAAACCTTGCTGTGCAACTGATGAAATAAACAAATAAGGAATATTTAACTGTTGATCAAGCTCAGTCTTTAGCTCGATTTTTAATTCATCATCAAGCATATCACATTTAGAAATTGCTATCAGGCGTTCTTTATCCAACAAGTCTGGATTATACCTACGTAATTCATCTAGCAAAATTTCATATTGTTCTTTAATATCATTTGCATCTGCTGGTATCAAGAATAACAAGGTAGAATTACGTTCTATATGACGTAAAAAACGATGTCCTATTCCTTTTCCTTCTGCCGCTCCTTCTATGATACCAGGTATATCTGCCATCACAAAAGTTTGAAAATCCCTATACTCTACAATCCCAAGGTTTGGTTTTAGAGTTGTAAATTCATAATCAGCAATTTTAGGCTTTGCAGAGGTAATAACCGACAACAAAGTAGATTTTCCGGCATTAGGAAAACCAACTAGACCAACATCGGCCAATACTTTAAGCTCAAGAGTAATATCATATTCCTGACCTTCAATTCCTGGCTGAGCATATCTTGGAGTTTGATTTGTTGGGCTTTTAAAATGCCAATTACCTCTTCCTCCTTTACCTCCTGCAGCAACAGTATATTCTTGACCAATCTCTGTAATCTCTTTAATAACAGCTTGAGTCTCACTATCTCGAATCACTGTTCCCAAAGGCACATCTATATATACATCTGCCCCATCTGCTCCAGTACTCCTACTTTTACTACCATGTCCCCCATGCTCTGCTCTAAAATGTCTTTTAAATTTAAGATGAAATAAAGTCCACATATTAGGATTTGCCCTTACAATCACATGACCTCCTCGTCCTCCATCACCACCATCGGGACCTCCTTTGGTAATATACTTTTCACGATGTAAATGTACCGATCCCTTACCTCCGTTTCCAGAAGACACATGCAACTTTACATAATCTACAAAATTCCCTTCAGTCATAATTCTCTTTGTTCATTTACAAGTTTCACCTCAATAGTTAGTTTTTAAAACAAAATTATAATTTGTCAATTACCGCACTTAAACGCTCTGTAATTTCATCAATAGCACCAACACCATCTACACCGAAATACTTATCTTGTTTTTGGTAGTAATTCTTTAATATAGCTGTTTCGTCATAATATACTTTGATTCTATTACGTATCACATCTTCATCTGCATCATCAGCTCTACCAGAAGTCTCTCCTCTTTGCAACAATCTTTTTACCAAAATCTCATCTTCAACTTCTAAGGCTACCATGGCACTTACTTCAACTCCTTTAGAACTTAATAATTCTGATAACGAATCTGCTTGAGCCTCTGTTCTAGGAAAACCATCAAAAATAAAACCTTTTGCATCGGGTGTCTTATCCACCTCAGCATTAAGCATATTAATAGTAACTTCATCTGGCACTAATTGTCCCTTATCAATATACGATTTTGCGAGCGTTCCTAGTTCTGTTGCATTCTTTATATTGTATCTAAACACATCTCCCGTAGAAATATGTACAAGATCATATTTTTGCTTTAAAACTTCTGCTTGTGTTCCTTTTCCAGCTCCCGGAGGGCCAAATAACACCAAATTTGTCATGTTGTTTGATTTTAATTGGTAAATTTCATTAAGATTACGCCCCAACCCATTATAATCGAGACCATAACCTACTATAAATCTATTCGGAATTTCAATCCCTATATAATCTAAAATTATTTCTTTATTATATACTTCAGGTTTATAAAATAAGGTAGCAATCTTTATTTCAGAACACCCTTGATTTTTCAACAAGGTCACAATAGTTTCTAATGTATTTCCAGTATCTACGATGTCTTCTAAAACAACAACAGTTCTACCAGTTACATCTTCATTTAACCCCACTAATTGCTTTACCGTTTGGGTAGATTTCACCCCTTCATAAGAAGCTAATTTCACAAAACTAACTTCACAATTATAATTAAATCTTTTTGCAATTTCTGAAACGAAGATAAAAGCACCATTTAACACCCCAATAAACAAAGGGTTTTTATTTGCTAAGTCTTGATTAAGCTTATCCCCTATAGTATCTATTGCCTCTAGAATCGTATCTTCTGCAATGAATGGAACAAACTGTAAATCATGGAGTTTTATCATCCTACTTTTATAGTTTCTGAATATATTTTTAAAATTTTAAGGCGCAAAGATAGTGATTAGTAGTGAGCATAACTAATAGCTTTTTAACTGCATACTCATTTACATAATGAATAGCTTTATAATCACATTAAAAATAGATTTATCAATCCTAAACCATGCATTTACATCACATTATTATGGTTATTCCTTTTGAAAAAATTATTTTTGCACTTTTAAAACAAATTTTGAACCCCAAAAAATGACAAATTTTTTTTCATCAGGTTTTACATTAGGAATATTAGGAGGAGGCCAGTTAGGCAAAATGATGCTTTACGAAACTCGCAAATATGATATTAAAACTCATGTTCTTGATCCAAGCACAGATGCTCCCAGCAAAATAGCTTGTGATCAATTTGAACAAGGTGACTTAATGGATTATAAAACCGTATACAATTTTGGAAAAAACGTTGATGTTTTAACTTTTGAAATTGAATCAGTAAATTTAAAAGCACTTAAACAACTCGAAAAAGAAGGTATCAAAGTATATCCAAGTTCAGACACCTTAGAAAAAATACAGAATAAAGGGAAACAAAAACTTTTTTACAAAGAGCATATGATCCCTACAGCGCCTTTTAAGCGTTTTTCTAATAAAGCACATCTTACTGAAGGAATAACTAGTAATAGAATCAAGTTACCTTTTGTATGGAAAAGTACTCAAGGTGGATATGATGGTAACGGAGTGTCTATTATTAAATCTGGAGCAGACATAGCCAAACTACCGGACACAGAATGTATCGCAGAAGAATTAATTGATTTCAAAAATGAACTTGCCGTTATTGTCGTTCGCACCCCTAGCAAAGAAATAAGAACATATCCTGTTGTTGAAATGGAGTTTCACCCAGAAGCTAACCAGGTTGAATACGTGATATGTCCAGCAAGAATTAGTGATAATATTGCTCAAAAAGCTCTAGCAGTTGCACAAAAGGTATCTAGTGCGTTTGAGCATGTTGGTGTGCTTGCAGTAGAGATGTTTTTAACAAAAGATGATGAAATACTAGTTAACGAAGTAGCCCCCAGACCACATAATAGTGGGCATTATAGTATTGAAGCTAGCTACACAAATCAATTTGACCAACATATTAGAGCTGTACTTGACCTACCCTTAGGAGCAACACAAAGTAAAGTTGCCGGAATCATGGTTAACCTAGTAGGTGCAGAAGGATATACAGGTAATGTAGTTTACAAAAACATAGATAAAATAATGAAAATGGATGGAGTAACCCCGCATATCTATGGAAAAAAACAAACACGGCCTTATCGAAAAATGGGACATGTTACCATTATCCATGAAGACATTAGTATTGCTAGAGAAATTGCAGAGGACGTAAAAAACACCATTCAAGTAATTAGTAAATAACAAAATAGATTGTATTCTACAGATCAAAATAAACACATCAAAAAAACACAAAATAATGAGTAAGGTTGGAATTATAATGGGTAGTACAAGTGATATGCCAGTAATGGAAAAAGCTGTTGAAATATTACGAGGTTTTGATATTGAAGTAGAAGTTGACATCGTATCTGCGCATCGAACTCCAGAAAAACTGTTTGATTATGCAAAAAACGCACACACCAGAGGGATTTCTGTTATTATAGCTGGGGCAGGCGGAGCTGCTCATCTTCCGGGAATGGTTGCTTCATTATCCCCATTACCAGTTATCGGTGTTCCTGTAAAATCTCGTAATTCTATTGATGGATGGGATTCTGTTTTATCTATACTTCAAATGCCTGGAGGGGTTCCAGTTGCTACAGTTGCTTTAGATGGGGCTCAAAATGCAGGTATTTTAGCAGCGCAAATCATAGGAGCTGGTGATCATAGCGTTTTAAATAAAATCATAGACTACAAAGAAGGTTTAAAGCAAAAAGTTATCGAAGGAGCTAAACAAATAAAAAAGAGCTAAACAAAACTATTAAAGCATAAAAAAAGGCATTCTGTAGAATGCCTTTTTTCATAAAATCTCTTCAAAATAACCAGTCTATATACCTAAATTTAAGAGTTTTGAGTGTCTTCAAACTTATACTCACATTTACTTATACAAAATACCAACCCATACGATTATTAACCTCTTCATACTAACTATCTACCTACCTATTTACACCCTAAACTTTAGCCTCTGTTATTGCATTAATCTGTCAAAGCTTGCCTTAACGTTTTGAGAACAGTTTTCCACAATGGATACCTCATGAGTCCGCTCGAAGGTAATCGACTCTAAAAATCACTATTTTATAATGCTGCTCTGTTGAAATAATTTAGAATTGGAAATATTTCCTGAATTTTAGGCAAAAAAAGAAGAGCTACTTTGCAGTAGCTCTTCTGAATATCAGGTCTTACAAAAGAAAATAACAATATTTATTAACCAACTTAAATATATTACACAAAAAATTCAACGTAAGACCATTACTCTTAAAACCTGAAACAAAGGTAAAACCTTACTTTTGTTACACCAAACAAGTATGGGGTAAATTTTATAATTTTTCGACGAAAAACATATTTCATCGACAAAATACTCAATTTTAACTAAATTAACTATCGTATGATTGAAAAAACATACATCAAAATTCTATAAAACCATCAAAATTCATCGTTTTTGAAGAAAAATAGAAACAAAAGAGCCACAAAAATTGCAGCTCTTTCGATATATTTGGTCTTGCTATTAGAAACAATTATTAATATTCATACCCCAAATACTAATAATCTTTTATCCTAACACTTGACCATACTAATAAACCTATTCAAATTTATTGGTATAAAATCTATTTGGCTCAAAATCGACCCAATCAAAACCTTAGATTTTCGATGAATGGTCATTTTTTTCGATATAAGAACATAAAAATCATATTTAAAAGAAACTATAATAAAGCATATGAATAATCCTTTAAAAAAACATTTCGATATTGCCCCGTTTTCAGAAATAACTTCAGATCACTTTTTACCTGCAATCGAAAATGGCATTGCCCTGGCCAAAAAAGAAGTTAATGATATCATAACAAATCCAGAACCAGCTTCATTTAGCAATACTATCGAAGCATTAGATTATAGTGGAGAACTGTTAGATAGAGTTACAAGTGTGTTTTTTAATCTAAACAGTGCAGAAACAAATGAAGATATCCAAAAAATAGCTCAAAAAGCTTCTCCTTTACTTTCTGAGTTTAGCAATGACATTGCTTTAAATCTAGATTTGTTTAAAAGGATTGAAACGGTATATTCACAAAAAGAATCTCTTTCTTTAACAGTAGAACAATCTAAACTTCTTGAAAAAAGATACAAGTCATTCTCTAGAAATGGAGCGAACTTACCAGAAGACAAAAAAGAAGCGCTACGAACAATCGATAAAGAACTCTCTACATTAAGCCTTAAATTTGGAGAGAATATTCTAGCCGAAACAAATAAATTTGAAATGTTGCTTACTAACGAAGAAGATTTACTTGGTCTTCCTGAAGGAGATAAAGAAGCTGCCAAAGCTATGGCTCAAGCAAAAAAACAAAATGGATGGCTTATCACATTAGACTACCCAAGCTATATTCCTTTTATGAAATATGCTGACAATAGAGAACTTCGAAAAAAGTTATCTTTAGCTTTTGGATCAAAAGGTTTCAAAAATGATGAGCTTGATAATCAAAATATTGTATTAAAAATAGCTAACCTTCGTCATCAACGAGCATTACTTTTAGGCTATCATTCACATTCAAATTATATCCTTGAAGAAAGAATGGCAGAATCTCCTGAGAATGTTTTTTCTTTTTTAAACGAAATTTTAGACAAAGCAAAACCTGCGGCAGAAAGAGAATTTAAACAATTAGAATCCTTTGCTAAAGAACTTGATGGTATAGATCAACTTCAAACTTGGGACAGTGCGTATTATTCAGAAAAATTAAAACAAAAACTCTTTAATCTGGATGACGAAAAACTAAAACCATATTTTAAGTTAGAAAATGTGATTGACGGTGTATTTACGGTTGCAAACAAATTGTTTGGGCTACAGTTTTCTGAGATTTCAGATGTTGATAAATATCACGAAGATGTCAAAACTTATAATGTAACAGATAGTAAAGACAATTTTGTGGCTTTATTTTATGCAGACTTTCATCCTAGGCCAGGAAAACGAAATGGCGCATGGATGACTTCATACAAACCACAAATGAAAAAGAATGACAAGAATATAAGGCCTCATGTATCTATCGTCTGTAATTTCACCAAACCAACACCAAATAAACCATCTTTATTAACTTTTAATGAAGTAACCACTCTTTTTCATGAATTTGGTCATGCTCTTCATGGTATGCTCGCAGACACTACCTACCCAGGTCTATCTGGCACAAGTGTATATTGGGATTTTGTCGAACTACCTAGTCAAGTATTAGAGAATTGGTGTTATGAAAAAGAAGCTTTGCAATTATTTGCCAAGCATTATGAAACAGGAGAAGTTATCCCAATGGAGTTGATCAAAAAAATTAAAGAATCCTCTACTTTTTTAGAAGGAATGGCAACACTTAGACAACTTAGCTTTGGTCTATTAGATATGTCATGGCATGCTCATGATCCAAGTAAAATCACTAAGGTTAAAGCACACGAAAAAAAGATTTTTGATGCCACTTCTTTGTTTCCAAATGTAGAAGAGAACTGTATGAGTACAGCTTTTTCTCATATATTTCAAGGCGGGTATTCTTCGGGCTACTACTCTTATAAGTGGGCAGAAGTTTTAGATGCCGACGCTTTTGAGTATTTTAAAGAAAATGGTATTTTTAATAAAGATATTGCAACCAAGTTTAAAGACAACATACTCTCTAAAGGAGGTACAGAGAACCCAATGACTCTTTACAAACGCTTTAGAGGTCAAGAACCTAAACCAGAAGCCTTATTAAAACGTGCTGGTCTAATCAACTAAATTATCAAAATTTGGTTCATTTATTATTATGACTTCTAACAAATAGTATACAAAACTATTTGTTAGAAGTTTATTCTTAATACCTTATACATTACGTGTTTAAAAATTCATTTTAGCTCCTTTTTTTTAATTTTAATAGATAACTCATTGAAACTTCTAAAGAATAAAAATTAGTTATCAATAATGATGTCTATAGATTCTTCAAATATTGCCATAAAACATTCTTTCTATTAAGCATTTATTAGATTCAACTTTTTATACTACTTTTGATAAATATATTAATAGTAAGAACTATGTCATCAAACTCCATAGACCCTAACAAATGGGTGGATAAATACAGTGATTATTTATTTAACTACACCATTGTGAGAGTTGACGATAAAGAAATTGCACAAGATTTAGTACAGGAAACATTCTTTGCTGGGTTAAAATCTATGAAAAATTTTAAGGGAGAAGCTAGTGAACGTACTTGGCTTATTTCTATCCTGAAAAGAAAAATCATAGACCATTACCGTAAAATAAATAGTAATAAAGGTAAGGCTGAAGTTAGAATGAGTTATGCCAGTGATTCTGGTTCTGAAGGAGATTGGTTAGAAGAGCGCGTTGCGGATCCTTTTGATAGCAACGCAGAAAGTGAAATTGAGAACACTGAGCTAGGCTTAGCAATACACAATTGTCTTGGAAAATTACCTCAAAAGCAAGCAACTATCTTCAAACTAAAAACAATGCAAGGCTTCGATACCGAAGCAATTTGTAATGATTTTGATATTACTGCGTCTAACCTATGGGTAATCATTCATAGAGCTAGAACAGCAATGGCTGAATGCCTAGAAAAAAATTGGTTTTAAGAAAATGAGTAAAGCAAAAAAAATTTTAGTTAGTTGTTCAGAGGCCAATCACTTTTGTGATAAAGGCCAATACAAAGAATCTACTTTTTGGGAAAAAGTAAGATTAAACATTCATCTGATTTATTGTAAAGCCTGTAGAAAATACTCTTCTAATAACGGTAAATTGACCCGCTTGGTCAAAAACCCTAAAGTGATTAGTATTAACCCTAGCGATAAAGAAGCAATGAAGAAAAAATTACAACAAAGAATGAATGAATAATACACTCTATATATAATATTATATATCAAAATTAGAAAACGTATTCTAATTCTGTACCATATATAATCTATACAAATAAGCGTTCTAGGATCATAATTATTAAAAGCCAAAACACCGGAACGCTTTCTACCCAAAAAGAGCAATAATATTCAGATTGCTTTCTCTCTGTACCCCAAAGAAAAAGTAAGCTAATTGTGGTCACAGATATAGTACTCAAAATTTCTATCGACGACAACAACTCATCTTTTAAAGCGGTTAGTAGCAAAAATACTACTAACAAAATACTTCCAAAAACTTTGGTATTAGTAATTCCTATTTTTTGAGGGATTGTTTCTAAGGCAGGATCATCATATTGAAGGTCTCTCACCTCAAATGGAAGCATCATTACAACAATAAACAGAAATCGCTGAATCATTTCTATTAAAAAATCTAGATTTAAATTAGCCTTAACGTAAACCAAAGGAACCAGCACGGTTACCCCAGCCCAAACAATAGCGATTATAAAAATCTTCATTCCTGCATAACTTCGTAAATTTCTTTTATTAGGAAAAACAGGTGCCACATAAAGAACAGACAATACAACAAAAGGTAGCATATATATCGAAACATCAATCGGCAATATAAAGATAAAATAGACGAATGCTATACTACATAATATAGTAAACACTCGAATACTCTTCATCGATTTTGTTAATCGTGTATGATATAATCTCGAAGTTTTAGAATATTTAATAAGGTTATAAGCTGTTACAGCACCCACAAAACTGAAAAGAGTAAAAGTGATATCTCCCTTAATTTCAAATTTTTGGAAAGTCACATGCACCAAAGCACAGATTGTCAAAGCGACATGAATACTACTATTAATATAAAATCTAAATATACTCTTTAGGGTTTCCACGTTATAAAGATAAGGTTATCTGTTAATAAAACTCGAATTTGGTTAAAAACTTGACACATCACGGTTAATTTATTGTGAAAGTTTTAGTTTTAAATATGTATTTTTGCCGTCCTAATTACAACTGTTTTAGTTTATGAAAACTGACTCTTTCAAATTACGCCATATTGGTCCTTCAGAAAAGGACCTTGGCAGCATGTTGAATACCATAAAAGCGGAGTCCATAGAACAATTAATCTATGAAACCATTCCAGATGATATTCTACTTAAAAAACCGCTGAACTTAGATTCTGCATTAAGTGAGCAAGAATATTCTGCCCATATACAAAAACTTTCTGCCAAAAATAAGGTTTTTAAAACTTATATAGGCCTAGGATATCATGAAGCTTCTACGCCGGCAGTAATTCAGCGAAATATTTTAGAAAACCCAGGGTGGTATACCGCTTACACTCCTTATCAAGCAGAAATTGCACAAGGTAGACTAGAAGCGTTGTTAAACTACCAGACAATGGTTTGTGACCTTACTGGTATGGAACTGGCAAATGCATCTTTACTTGATGAAAGTACAGCTGCAGCCGAGGCAATGACTATGTTATTTGCCTTACGCTCAAGAGACCAGAAAAAAAGCAAAGCAAATAAGTTTTTTGTATCTGAAGAAATTCTACCACAAACGCTTTCTCTTCTAAAGACTAGAGCAATTCCTCTTGAGATAGAATTAGTAGTAGGTGATCATCAAAAATTTGATTTTTCAACCGAATTTTATGGAGCAATTTTACAATATCCTGGTAAATCAGGACAAGTATATGACTATGCTGATTTTGTAAAAAGTGCACATGATGTAAATATTAAAGTAGCAGTCGCTGCTGATATTTTAAGTTTAGTATCTCTTAAATCACCAGGAAGTTTTGATGCCGATGTTGTTGTTGGAACTACACAAAGATTTGGAATTCCGTTAGGATACGGTGGACCTCATGCTGGTTTTTTTGCCACAAGAGAAGCATTCAAAAGAAATATCCCTGGAAGAATTATAGGTGTTACTCAAGATCTAAATGGTGACCGAGCATTACGAATGGCACTTCAAACCAGAGAGCAACATATAAAAAGAGATAAAGCAACTTCTAACATTTGTACTGCACAAGTACTTTTAGCTGTCATGGCGGGAATGTATGCTGTTTATCATGGTCCAGAAGGACTTAACTACATCGCTTCAAAAGTAAATTCATCTGCAGTAACACTAAGTAATGCATTAAAAAAGCTAGGTGTTGATCAACTTAATACGACTTACTTTGATACACTTCGTGTAAAAAGTAATGCTGCTAAAACAAAAGAAATTGCAGAAGCACACGAAGTAAACTTTTACTACCCTGATGCCGAAACTGTATTAATTTCACTAAACGAAGCAACAACTTTAGAAGATCTAAATACAATTGTTACTATTTTCTCTAAAGTTATAGGTAAAGAAGGTGTTTCAATTACTGAAATCGAAAATACAAGCGGTATCACCGACAATGTAAAGCGTAGTACAGATTTCTTAACTAACGAAGTTTTTAATGAATACCATTCTGAAACAGAATTAATGAGGTACATTAAAAAACTAGAGCGTAAAGATTTATCATTAAATCATTCTATGATTCCTTTAGGGTCTTGTACTATGAAACTTAATGCAGCCTCTGAGATGCTACCATTAAGTGATCCTCAATGGGGAAACATACACCCTTTTGTTCCAATAGATCAAGCAGAAGGTTATCAAATAGCGCTAAAGAAACTTGAAGAGCAACTTACTGAAATTACAGGTTTTGCAGCCACTTCATTACAACCAAATTCTGGAGCACAAGGAGAATTTGCCGGTTTAATGGCAATCCGTGCATATCATGAATCTAACGGAGATAACCATCGTAACATTTGCTTGATCCCATCATCTGCACACGGTACCAATCCAGCTTCTGCAGTTATGGCAGGAATGAAAGTAGTAGTTACCAAAGCTACCGAAGAAGGAAATATTGATGTAGAAGATCTTAGAGAAAAAGCAATTAAACATAAAGACAATCTTGCTGCATTGATGGTTACATACCCATCAACACACGGTGTTTATGAATCTGCGATACGAGAAATCACTACAATCATTCACAACAATGGCGGTCAAGTTTATATGGATGGTGCAAATATGAATGCACAGGTTGGTTTAACTAACCCTGGAGCAATTGGCGCCGATGTATGTCACCTTAACTTACATAAAACTTTTGCTATACCTCACGGTGGTGGTGGACCAGGTGTAGGACCTATTTGTGTTGCAAAACAATTAGCACCTTTCTTACCTGGAAACCCAGTTATCGCAACTGGAGGTGAACAAGCTATTACAGCTATTTCATCCGCTCCTTGGGGATCAGCTTTAGCATGTTTAATATCCTACGGATATATTACCATGCTTGGTGTTAAAGGACTTAAAGAGTCTACTGAATATGCAATCTTAAATGCAAACTACATCAAAGAACGCTTAAATGGTCACTACGATGTATTATATACAGGAGAAAAAGGAAGAGCTGCCCATGAGATGATTGTTGACTGTAGACCATTTAAAGCAAATGGAATCGAAGTTACAGATATCGCAAAGAGACTTATGGATTATGGATTCCATGCTCCTACTGTATCTTTTCCTGTTGCTGGAACCATCATGATTGAACCTACAGAAAGTGAAAGCAAATCAGAATTAGACCGTTTTTGCGATGCAATGATATCTATTCGTAAAGAAATTGCCGAGGCTAGCCAAGACAATCCGAATAATATAATGAAAAATGCACCACATACTATGGCAATGCTAACTGCAGATACTTGGGATTTCCCATATTCTAGAGAGCAAGCAGCATACCCATTACCATATGTAGCCGATAATAAATTCTGGCCATCTGTACGTCGAGTTGATGATGCTTATGGAGACAGAAACTTAATCTGTACATGTGCACCTATTGAGGAATACATGGAAGAAGAAGCGTAAAACACATAGTGTATTTAAAAACTTTAAAAGAGGTAACTTAGTTTAGGTTACCTCTTTTTTTTACTCTTAGAGTTTTTTTAACTAAAGGAAATTAAATTATCATGATAAAAGACATCGCTACTCGAAACGATATTGAATTTTTAATGACTGCATTTTACAGCAAAGCGCTTTCTGATCCTTTAATTGGGGATTTTTTCACTAAAATTTCCGGTATCAATCTCGAAGAACATATCCCAGAGATAACTGATTTTTGGGCTCAACAAGTATTTAAAACCGGAGGATATAAAAAAAATGTGATGCAAATTCACAAAGACATATACATAAAAAAGAAAATAACGAAAAAACATTTTGATACTTGGTTATCTTTATTTAATAAAACCGTAGATGATAATTTTAAAGGAGAAAATGCAGAATTAATTAAAACTCGAGCACTATCAATTGCCACAATGATGCAATTAAAATTACACTACCCAAAACCATAAATTGATTCCCTTATTAATACGTATTCAATCGATACCCCATAAAAGCTTATGATTTTGTATTAATTAACACAATACACCTGTTAGAGATCGTAAAAACAGAGAAATAATCACATTTATACAATTTCTTAAATGTATCTTACCCTCTTATATTACAATTTAAAGTAAATGAGCATCAAAATTACTGGAACAGGAAGCTATATTCCTACTGAAGTTGAAACAAATCAAGATTTCATCAATCATGAATTTTTTACAGAAGAAGGAAACCGAATTGAACACGACACAGCCGTAATTATAGATAAATTCAAAAAAATTACCGGTATTGAAGAGCGTAGATATGCGCCCACACAATACAACACTTCTGACATCGCTTTTTATGCTGCCGAAAAAGTAATCATCGATTCGAAAGTCGACCCAGAAACCCTTGATTACATCATTATTGCTCATAATTTTGGAGATGTAAAAACCGACAACTCTCAAGGAGATACTGTACCTAGTATTGCTTCACGAGTAAAACATAAACTAAAGATAAAAAATCCATACTGTGTTGCTTATGACGTGTTATTTGGTTGTCCCGGCTGGATCGAAGGTGTGATACAAGCACAATCCTTTATAAAAAGTAATATGGCACAAAAATGTCTCATCGTAGGTGCAGAAACGCTATCCCGTGTTATTGACAAACACGATAGAGATTCGATGATATATTCTGACGGATCAGGAGCCGTTATACTTGAAAAAACAATAGATCCTGGTGGTATCATTTCTTGTATAAGCGCTTCGTATACTCTTGAAGAATGTAACTTTTTGTTTTTTGGAAAAACATACAACAATGCAATCGAAGAAGATACTAAATACATAAAAATGCATGGGCGAAAAATCTATGAATTTGCATTAAACAAAGTCCCAGAGGCCATGAAGTTATGTCTCGAAAAAGCTAATATTCCAATTACAGACATTAGTAAAATACTTATTCATCAAGCTAACGAAAAAATGGATGAAGCTATTGTTAAAAGATTTTATCAACTCTATGGACTGGAAGTTCCTTACGGAATAATGCCCATGAGCATTAAAAAACTTGGAAACAGTAGTGTTGCTACCATTCCAACGCTATATGACCTTATACTAAAAGGAGAAATTAATGACCAATCTATTAGCAAAGGAGATATTTTATTATTTGCTAGCGTAGGTGCCGGAATGAATATTAATGCTTTTCTATATCAACATTAATATATTTCAAAATAAAATTATTTCATATGCAGCTACAGTAATCTATGTAATTGCCTATTTTTACAATCGCAATTACTGATTTGATTACTATGTATAAGGGAACATATCCTCATAAAAGGTACCAAAAAACATTAGAATTTCTAAGATTACACACCTCCAAACCTTCTAATATATTGGATCTTGGAGTAAAAAACCCTTTTGTAGCATTTATGGAGCAAGAAGGGCATAAAGTATCCAACACCACTGGAGAAGACTTGGACATTTATACAGAAGCCGTTCAAGATGACGCTTATGATATCGTAACAGCATTTGAAATCTTTGAACACCTTATAGCTCCTTTTAATATTCTTAGAGATATTGAAGCCGATAAATTGGTAGCATCTATACCTTTAAAACTATGGTTCTCTCCTGCTTATCGCAGCAAAACTGACTTATGGGATAGACATTATCACGAGTTCGAAGACTGGCAATTTGATTGGTTGCTAGAGAAAGCAGGATGGGAAATTAAAGCAAGAGATAAATGGACACATCCTGTAAAAAAAATAGGTTTACGTCCTTTGCTAAGACTATTTATACCTAGATACTATATTGTATACGCAGAAAGAGTCAAAAACTCATAATTATTTACTCTAATTTTGAATATATACATTGTCATACCCGCTCATAACGAAGAGCAATTTATAGCCAAAACCTTAGAATCATTGGCTAAACAGACTATCCCTCCAAAAAAGATCGTAGTTGTTAATGACAATTCTACAGACAAAACAAGAGACATTATAACCCAATACACTGCAACTTATGATTTTATTTCATTATTAGACACAAATTCGTCTACAGATCATCTACCCGGAAGTAAAGTAATAAATGCTTTTACCCAAGGCTATAAAACATTAGTTAATGATTTTGATATCATTTGCAAATTCGATGCTGATCTAATTTTTCCGCCCAATTATTTAGAAAAAATAAGTGAGCACTTTAATCAAAATCAAAGCATTGGTATGGTTGGCGGATTTTGCTATATCGAGAAAAATAAAGAATGGGTTTTAGAAAATCTAACTAATAAAGATCATATTCGTGGAGCTCTAAAAGCATATCGAAAATCATGTTTTGATGATATTGGTGGACTCAAACCTGCAATGGGATGGGATACAATTGACGAATTATTAGCTCAATATCATCAATGGGAAATAAAAACAGACGAATCCTTACCTGTTAAACACCTTAAACCTACAGGGAACAGATACAACCCAAAAGCAAGATATAAACAAGGAGAAGCTTTCTATTGCATGCGCTATGGTTTTTGGATAACATTAATTGCTTCTGTTAAACTCGCATTACTTAAAAAGCAACCTTTACTTATCAAGGATTACTTAGCAGGATACTTTAGAGCTAAAGCTAATGGAAAAACATTTTTAGTTTCAGAAAGTGAAGGAGTTTTTATTCGCAATCTTCGTTGGAACAAGATAAAGAAGAAGTTCTTATAAAAGAACTTAGCCTCTTTTTCTAAAACGACCTCTTAACATGTTATTAGGTCTATTATAAAATAATATTTTATATATGCATTGCTTTACTCTTAAAATATCTATCCTATGAATTTTAAAATTGTTATTATCTTGATCTTTTGCCCTTTTCGTTTTAGGCTCTTGCAAAAAAGATAGTAAATCCGAAAACATTGACTATGCACTTTTCTCAGAAAAAATTAACAATACCAAAGAAAAAGAGTTTAATATAACTGGAGTAAATTATTTTATAAAAGTTATACAAATTAACGAAAATGGATCTTTTAAGGACACTTTAAAAATACCTAGCAAAGGGATGTATCGATTTAGAATAGATCCAGAGCGATCAAGTATACATCTAAACAGGAGATCAACTAGATTTATCCATCAATATAAACCAGTTTGATGAAAGCATAAAATACACTGGGAACGCAGGAAATAAAAATAATTATTTAGCAAAGAAGTACTTGCTAGTCAGCAAACGAGCCAGGCGGACAAGCCAAACTATACAGCAAAGACCCTCTTGATTTTAAAAACGAAATTCAAAAGCAAAAAGATGCCGATGCCAGTATAGCATTGCTTCAAAAGTACAAAGACCTCGATTTTGATTTTTTGGCCATTGAAAAAAAAAGAAAAAGAAAGACATTAATAATGCCAATGATTTTGACAATTCTATAGCATATCAGCAATTAAGCCTCATGACTTTTAATCGATTAGCTCAAGAAACTGCTAAAAAAGATAGTATCTCCAGAAAAAAAGCTTTGATCAAAAATCTAGCTAATATAAAAGAAACATTACTAGAGGATATGTCATATCAAGTCTCTGTAAGAAATCATAATGCTGTAGAACTTTATCAAGAATGAATGCGTCGACTAATGAAGAGTTTAAAGAAAAAATCACAAAGCAGTATGAAAAATTAAAAAACTTGTAAAAGGAAATGACTCACCTCTATTTACAGATTATGAAAACTACAAAGGTGGTACAGCTTCTTTAACTGATTTTAAAGAAAAATATGTTTGGGTAACTTGGTGTGGACCTTGCAAAGCCGAAATCTCTCACCTTAAAAAGGTTGAAAAAGAGTTTCATGATAAAAACATCGAGTTTATAAGTATATCAGTTGATAGAAAGAAACGGCATGGGGCTTGAAAAAAATGATCGAAGAAAAAGAATTAGGAGGAGTTCAACTTTTTGCCGATAACAACTTTTCTTCTCAATTTGTAGTGGATCCTGCTATTCAAGGAATTCTTAGATTTATTTTAATTGATCCTGAAGGAAAAATTATTAGTGCTAGCGCTCCTAGACCATCAGGCCCTTCTCTTATAGAGGTTTTTAAAGAATTAAATATTTAATTAACTTAGAAAAAACCAGATTCACTTGCCTGAAAACTAACCTCTTACATACATATAGCTTTTAGCATAAAACTGCTAAAAGCTTTTTTTTCACAAACACAACCTCTCCCCTACAAGTATCAAAACTTAAACTGAAGGTGAGGATTCTAAAAAAGTAGATGTGACTTTTCTAAAAAAAGCGTGTCATACTTTTAGAACCATAATAAAGAATTATGTTCTAAACTTAAACAATAGTTTTTTTTACTTCGAATTACAACCCCTGTTAGTCCCAACTATAAAGGTTACCATTTTAAGTATCATTAGAATATTTCCTATTGTTTACACATATTACCAAAATAAAATTAATTGAATTCAAAAATGAAAAAATCACTTATCACAATTATCTTACTACTTCTTACTTTTACTAGTTTCGCTCAAAAAAAACCAAAAATCAAAGGAAATAGAATTGTAACTGAAATCAATAAAGAAATTCTTGAAACCTTCTCTACCATAGAAATTAGTGATGAATTAGAAGTTACACTACACTTAGATGAAAAAAACGAATATCGCTTAAAAACAGATGAGAATTTAATAGACATTATCCAGTTTAATGTAAAAGATGAAATCCTCAAAATTTATTCAACAAACAGAATAGTAAGAAGTAAAAAACTAGAGATAGATCTATATGTTAATGATATCAAGAATCTTATTCTAAAAAACAATAGTAAGGTAACAAGTGATGAAAAACTAAAACTAAAGAACATCCATATTAGTGGTTATGATTCTAGTAGACTAGATCTGGACATCACAGCCGATGATATGACTATAGTGTTATCTGATAAGGTAAAAGGACAAATAAAAGTTAAATCTGATAGCTTTTCGATTGAAATGAATGACAAAGCTGACCTTAAAGGATATATAGCAACAGATAAAATAAAAGTTTCTCTTACCAAATCTACTAAGCTAAAACTAGAAGGAGATGCCAAAAACGCAATCCTCAATATCAAAGGTTCTTCAGAGCTTATTGCAAAAAAGATGAAAATAGAAACAATAGATCTAAATACCCATAACAAAGCAGACGTAAACGTATATGTTAGAAAAAAACTCGAACTAGATGCGCGCGACAAAAGCATTGTATATATCTATGGTAACCCCAAGTTAGACGTAAAAAACCTTACCGAAGCTTCTAAAATTATCAAAAAATAAATAAAGCCTACCCTTTATTTTAACACAAACGGCAACACCTTTCCTGTGCTTCCATTAGGAAAGGTGATCCCTAATAATGCGGCAATAGTGGGTGCTATATCGGGTATCACAGTTTTTACAGTCGTACTTCCTTTTTGCACTCCATGACCAAAGAAAAGTAATGGTGCATGAGTATCATAAGTTAAACCACTTCCATGAGTAGAACCTGTTTTAGAATATGATATGGTAGCTGGGTTTAATACAACAATAACATCTCCACTTCTTTTTTGGTTAAACCCTTTTTGAATTAATTCTGCAATTCCCATCGTATAATTGCCTGATTGTAATTGTTCTCTTGTAAAGACCTTATCGACATGTTTTTGTTGAAGTATAAAATTTGCCAAGGTCTTTTCTAACTCTTCTGGTTTTATAGTATTCTTTCTTAATACTTCATAATTAAAAAACACTTGGTTATTTGATATGTTTTCAATTACCCCATCTACCTTATAACTTTTCTTTACAAACTCATTAACTTTACTTTTAAAGAGGTCTGCATCAAAATACCCTCCAGGTATTTTAACTGATTTCAAATAAGAAGGAACATGAACCGCTCCGTGATCGGCAGTAAGAAAAACAGTGTACTGCCCTTTTCCTACTTTAGAATCTAAAACAGTAAACAGACGTTCTAAATCCTTATCTAATCTTAAATATGTATCCTGAACTTCTTTAGAATTTACTCCAAACTTATGTCCTACATAATCTGTACTTGAAAAACTTACGGTAAGAAAATCTGTAATTGCATCTGCTCCAAGTTGCTCCCCTTCGATAGCCGCAATTGCAAAATCTGCGGTTAAACTATTTCCAAATGCCGAAATTTTAATAATATCATATCCAGCATTTTGATCTTTTAACTTCTTTAAATCATAAGGAAATACAGCCTTTTCTTTTCCCATATAACTCCCTTCAAAATCATTTAAATCTGAGCCACTCTCTACATAACTATTAATATCATACAATGTATTCCAAACTTTAAAATAAGATTTGGCTTTACCCGAATTATTGAATTTTTTCACCCATTCTGGCAATTCATTTCTATAATAACTACTGGTTATCCATTTCCCTTCATCCTTACCTCTAAACCAATATGCGCCATTAGCCGAGTGTCCTGCCGGTAATATAGCACCTCTATCTTTTAACGCGATCCCTATAGTTTTTCCTTTTAATTGGGTATGTAACCTATTCTGATCACAAATAGTTGATGTTTTCATTCGATGGGGTGACATACGTTCAAGGTCACTATCAGAACCCACTGCAGTAACAGAAGGATCACTTGCGCAATAGATCTTTTTCTTTTCAAACTTATCATACCAATTGTTAGAAATAATACCATGATTTTGCGGTGTTGTTCCTGTATAAACAGAGGCATGCCCTGGACCTGTATATGTTGGCACATAATTGAAATGATTATTTCTACAATTAAAGCCTTCATTAACCATTCGTTTAAATCCACCGTCACCAAATCTATTATAGAAACGAGTCAAGTAATCGTACCTCATCTGGTCTACAACAATACCCACAACCAATTTTGGTGAATGGTTGATTTTGACTTTCTCTTGTGATACTCCAAGGATAGAAAACAAGGTAAATAATATAATTGAAAATATTTTTGTTGTCATTGCCCGTTTTGTTCTTATTTAGCTCGCTAAAGTACTAATTTGTATAAAAGCAAAACTTTAATAAAAGGTTAAATGCTATAGCTATTTTTTTTTCTATTTTAGCCTTTCTAATCATAACAAATGTTTTACTTAGACGATATTGGTCGCTATTTTTTGATGTTAAAAGCTGCTTTTAGTCGAATGACTAAAGGATCGGTTATTCGAAATCTTATACTTAAGGAGATAGATGACCTTATTATTGGTTCCTTAGGGATAACCGTTTTCTTAGCATTTTTTATTGGTGCCGTAGTCGCTATTCAAACGGCACTTAATTTAACAAACCCTTTAATTCCAAAGCAACTAATTGGTTTCGCTTCGCGGCAGTCAGTTATATTAGAGTTTGCTCCTACTTTTATTTCTGTAATTATGGCGGGTAAAGTAGGTTCTTTTATTACTTCTAGTATTGGTACTATGCGAGTAACAGAACAAATAGATGCTCTAGAAGTAATGGGGATTAATTCTGTAAACTATCTGGTATTTCCAAAAATAATTGCCATGTTTATGTATCCTTTTGTTATTGCCATTGCTATGTTTACAGGTATTTTTGGAGCTTATGTTGCAGGGGTTTATGGAGGTTTCTTATCTAGTAGCGATTTCTTAACTGGTTTACGGGAAGAATTCATTCCGTTTCATCTTGTATATGCTTTTATGAAAACATTTTTATTTGCCTTTTTATTGGCTACTATACCTTCTTTTCATGGGTATTATATGAAAGGAGGCGCTCTAGAAGTTGGTAAAGCAAGTACATCTGCTTTTGTTTGGACTACTGTTGTTATTGTTATATCTAACTATGTACTCACTCAATTACTATTAAGCTAATGATAGAAGTTACTAACTTACATAAGAGTTTTAGCGGAGAAAAGATTTTGAAAGGGATTACTTCTACCTTTGACAGAGGAAAAACAAATCTTATCATTGGTACCAGTGGTAGTGGTAAAACGGTTTTTCTAAAATGTTTACTTGGTCTTTTTACTCCCGAAGAAGGATCTATTTGCTATGATGGCAGCACATACTCTGATCTAAATGAAGAACAACAAAGAGGACTAAGAGAGCAAATGGGGATGGTTTTTCAAGGAAGTGCTTTATTTGACTCTATGACGGTAGAGGAAAATGTAATGTTTCCACTTATGATGTTTACCCAACAGAAAAAAGACGAAATGCTCGATAGAGTACACGAAGTATTGGATAGAGTAAATCTAGAAAATGCAGAAAAAAAATTGCCTTCTGAAATTAGTGGTGGAATGCAAAAACGTGTAGCCATTGCTCGTGCTATTGTTACGCGTCCGAAATATTTATTTTGTGATGAACCTAATTCAGGGTTGGATCCAAGAACCGCAATTGTAATAGACAATCTTATTAAAGAAATTACAGAGGAATATAACATAACTACAGTAATTAATACACATGACATGAATTCTGTTATGGAAATTGGAGAAAAAATTATTTTCCTCAAAAACGGATTCTTAGAATGGGAAGGAGATAAAAGTCAAATCTTCAAAACCGACAACAAAGCAGTTACAGACTTTGTTTATTCTTCTAATTTATTTAAGAAAGTAAGAGACGCTCAATTAAAAGGACTCTAGTTTTTATTGGGTAAATAATACTCTTCTTAGAAGTATCTTTTCGGTAATATATTTAAAATTAAAAAAACAAAAAGACCCTCAAAAACAACTATGCATTTTGAAGGTCTTATACTATTATTCTTAATGAACCTAACCTTAAAAAATTTCGTTAGATTCTTTTAATTTCTCTGTATTTTCAACTAACTGAAGCTCATCAATAATTTTCTGAATATCACCATCGATAATATTTCCAAGATCATATAAAGTCAATCCTATACGATGATCGGTAACCCTACCTTGAGGGTAATTATATGTTCTAATTTTTGCAGAACGATCTCCAGAAGACACCATACTCTTTCGTTTTTCTGAATCTGCTGCTTGTTTTTTTGCTAGTTCGATTTCATATAACCTGGAGCGTAATACTTTAAGAGCTTTTTCAAGGTTTTTATGAGATGATTTTTGATCTTGACAGCTTACAATCATTCCTGTAGGCTCATGGTGTAACTTAATTGCAGAATATGTTGTGTTTACAGATTGCCCTCCTGGACCTGTAGATGTTGTTCTTTCTATCCTTACCTCTTGCATATCCAATTCTACATCAAACTCTTCTGCCTCAGGCAATACAATTACAGATGCAGCACTGGTATGTACTCGACCTTGAGTTTCAGTTTGAGGTACTCTTTGCACTCGATGCACTCCTGCTTCAAACTTCATAGTACCATATGCATCCTCACCATTTACTTCAAAAATAATTTCTTTATAGCCACCACTCGTACCTTCATTAAGATCAACTACACTAGTAGACCATCCTTTTCCTTCGCAGTATTTAGTATACATACGAAACAGGTCTCCTGCAAAAATACTTGCCTCATCTCCTCCTGCTCCTGCACGAATCTCAACGACACAATTCTTTGCATCTTCTGGATCCTTGGGTACTAACATAAAACGAATCTTTTCTTCTAAAGCTGGCAATTCTTCTTTAGCCTCATCTAATTGCATTTTAGCCATATCAACCATTTCGGCATCACTACCATCGGCAATAATTTCTTCTGCTTCCTTAAGATTGTCTGTAAGCTCTATATAACGATCGCGCTCATCCATTAGCGCTTTAAGATCTTTATATTCTTTATTAAGTTGTATATATTTTTTTTGATCAGCAATGATATCTGGCTGGATGATTAAATCATTTACCTCATCAAATCTTTGCTTAACAATGTTTAGTTTATCAATCATAGTGTATTCTTACAGTCTGTAAAATGTACAAAAGTAAGCTTTTTTGTCCAAAACACATATGACAACATTAAAAATAGCTGATTATAAAGTTTCATTTTTTACTCCACAACAACTTTTCTAATATAACTCTTACCTGGTATTTCTAGCATTAAAAAATAAATTCCAGAAGGCAATATGCCTTTCATATTAAAAGGAATCGAATATTCAGAATTTCCATTTCCTTGAAACCTCTGTAGTACCGAGTTATTTGTTACATTAAATAATTTTATATCTACAGGCATTTCTTCATTAAATGAAAGATCAACTGTAAAGTTTCCAGAACTAGGATTTGGATATAACATATACTCCTTAACCTCTTCCGAAAATTGTTCATTTTCATTAAAAGAACGTTCTCTTATTATAATTTTTTTTAATGTATACTCCTCACAGTCTCCTATATGTGTACGCAAACCTATTTCATATTCTCCTGTTTTTTCGAACTTTATCTCAGCATGTTTTTGTGAGTTTTCTATTACGATTGCTGTTTCAGGAAGTATCCAATCTACTCGATCGGGAATTGGATTACTGAGATCAACCATTACAAAACTCTCATTTACATACAAATCGCTAGAAACTGTAAAGTCAGAAACAATAACATTACTCAACGCTATAATCTCTATAGATTCACTGCTTACACACCCTTTTTCATCAGTTACAAAAACGGTATATACTCCACTTTCTGATAACTCAACTTGAGCGGTTTCTGCGGTAAATCCATTACTTGATTGCCATAAGTAGGTTGCTTCTATGTTCGCCACGTTAGCATCTAAAATATAGGTTTGATCTTTACATAATGTCTTATCGTCTCCTAAACCAATATCCAAAGGATCTGGATCATTAAGAACATAGGTTCTTTCAAGAATACGGTTTCCAAATCCTTCGATAGTTACAGAATAAGTCCCTTTACACAAATTGGTAATCGTATTGGTTGTCTCACCAGTACTCCATAGGTAGGTATAACTACCTATATAATCCACTTCAACAGCAATGCTTCCGTTACAATCACCGATACAAACGGGATGTACAATGGTCGGAATTACAATATCGGGCTCTGCAATGGTATAGGTTTGATCAATACTACATCCTTCTGCATCAATTATTTCTACTTTGTATTCACTTGCTTTAAGTCCCGTAATTGTTGTTGTGTTGCCCACAATGGTATTATCCAGTGTTTGTGTCCATGTAATCGTATAAGGTAATGCTCCTCCCACAATATTTACAGATAATGCTCCATCGTTACCATCAAAAATTGTTACATCATATACATCTACACTAGCAATTTGTAAATCTTCATAAAGATGTTTTACTTCTATATCTTTTTGTACCAGACATGCATTGGCATCTCTGACTTCTACTTTGTAAACCGCCGCCAATAAATTGGTTCGATTTTCATTAGTTTCTCCACTCTCCCAATCAATTGTATATGGTGGTATTCCTCCAGAAATTGTTAAATCAATTGCTCCAGAAGCATCTCCATAACATAGGATGTTGGTGACTAGGACTTCTACAATCAAATCATCGGGCTGAGATACTAGAAACAAATCAGACGAAGTCTGGGCCCCGTTTACGTCTTCTATATCAACCCTAAAGGTTCCTGCATCTGCTCCCATAAATAATGAAGAATTATCGGGTAATGTTTCAAAATTTCCAGGAGTAGTTTCTTTTAACCATGTATAGGTATAAGGTGCCACCCCTCCTGTGACGGTTGCCAACAATCTAGCATTATCATCGCCAAAACATTTAAGATCACTATCAAAAGTCTCATAACCCATAGTTACTTCTAATTTATCTGGTTGTGTAATCATATAGGTATGGGTAATAGTACACCCTTGATTATCTGTAGCATTTTCAAAATTGGCATCTTTAATAACTACCGTATACTCACCTATAAATAAACCTTTAATATCTTTTGTAGTTGCTGCAAACCCATTTGGACCTGTCCAACTATAGGTAAAACCTGCATTACCCCCATTGACATTCAATACAATTCCTCCTGTATTTTCTCCAAAAATACCCACATCTGTTATCGTAGGTGTAACCTCAATAGGACCTGGTGCATATACCAAATGATCTCCTTGTTGAGTACAATCATTAGCATCTTTTACCTTTATAGTATACGTATTTCCACTTAGCCCTGTAAAACTGTTTGATAACTGATAGTTGACTCCGTTATCGATAGAATATTGTAAAGTCCCTGTACCTCCTTTTGCATTAATTGTTAAAGTACCATCACTCCCTTGATAGCAAGATACGGGAGTAGTGACTACTTCATATTCTAGTAATTCGGGTTCGGTAATAATATGTAATAGAGACGTCACCAATGTTCCAGCTCCGTTATTATCAACAACACTAACGATATAGTTTCCTTCTGGTAGTCCTCGAATTGTTTTTTCTGTTCCCAATACGGTCGTTAAATCATTTTCGTTATACCAGGCATAAGTATATTGTTTATCTCCTCCTACTGGATTTGCAGTTAGTCCTTCCAACTGACCATGACATAGTAATGCTTCACCAAGGGTAATGGTAATCGTTACTGATAATTCCTCAACGATATATTCTTTGATGATCGAGCAATTATTAGCATCTGTTACCTCGACAGTATAGTTTCCATCAGCAATATTTGTAATAGTAGGTAAAGTTGACCCCGTATTCCATAGGTAAGTATAAGGAGGCACTCCTCCTGTTGCTTCTACAACAATACTTCCATCTGCATTACCCGCAGTGGGACTTGTTACACGTATGGTAGTAATACCAACTTCTTCTGTTGGTTCGGTAATGGTAATTTCACCTTCGTTAATAGGAGTAATTGCAGAACAATTCGGTGAGTTTGGATTACTATTTGCATCTTTTACTATTAATAAATATGTTCCTGTTTCCAAATTGGTAGGGTTTTGAGCAGAACTATACAATGTGATCCCATCTTTATACCATTCTGTTATATACGATCCCGATCCTCCTATGATATTTACCGTTGCTGTTCCTGTTGCTTCTCCTTTACAAGCTATATGAGAAGTATTGGTAATAGTAAACTCTATAGGATCTGGTTCTTCTATTTGTATACTTCCTGATTCTGCAACTATTTGTGGATTGGTAGTTCCCATATTATCAGTAAGGCGTACTTTGTAATTTCCTTTCGTAAGGTCAGTGATTTTAAAGCTAGTATTGGGCGTATTGCTATTTAAAAAGTCCCCTGTAGTAACATAAGTCCCTGATCCGTTATCTTTTAAAAGTTCGAAACGATAGCTAGGCAATCCTCCTGATCCAGAAATAGAAATAACTCCATTGCTTCTACCATTACAATCAATATTTGTTACTGTTGGTGTCGTAAGTCTAAGCGGTTGAGGTTCTGAAACTATACTACTTTTTGATATATTACATCCTCTACTATCCGTAACTACAAGTGTATAATTTCCTGCATACAAAGTAGTAATATTTAATTGTGAAGACGAAAACCCTCGTGGGCCTGACCAACGATACGAATATCCGCCATTACCTCCACCGACTGTTACATTAATAAACCCATTATTCCCTCCATTATAAGTAACATGACCTACGGTTTCTGAAATAATTATGGGACCGGGACCCTGTGGTACTGTTACCGTAGCAGAAGCCGCTAAACAATTATTCGAGTCTTGTACTTGAACAGAATGATTCCCAGCTATTGTAGAAATTGTAGTGGTACTTCCAGAAAAAGAAACCCAGTTTCCTCCTCCCAATCGATATCGATAAGCACCTGTTCCTCCGTTTGCACCAACTGTTATACTACCATTCCCCAAAGGACATGAAGGCGCAATAACTGAGGTATTGAACGTAACTGCGGTTTTTTTGACAAAAGTAAATGTTTGAGAAGAATTTATAAATCCAGGAACCAAAGCATTACCAATCCTCATTTGGTACTGAATCTTAAACACCTGATTGTTTACAAATGCACTGGTATTAACATTGCTAAACGTATAGGTACTCCCAGACATAGATTGTCCTGTATGTTGTACAATAGGGTTATTATTTGCATTATCTACCAAACTTATAGAATTGAATAGTTCCCCAGACTTAAGGGGTCTATCAAAATTAACCGATACATTTATAGGTCCTCCTGCACAACTAGGCGGCGAATAAGAAAGGCTAGTTACCAATGGGGCACAAGCCGAATATTTTATTTTTTTGGGAGTAGCGTATTCACTAAATCTTCCTAGCCTAACATAGACATCTTTATTTATATAATTTTCATGGGTTGCACCCAATATATCCTGCATACTTGCTTTTAATACTTGAGTGTTATTTTTTGCAGCAGGCACGTCCCTCCAGATATTGCCATCTACAGAGTACTGCCAATGATATGCTTCTATTGGGAAACCAGAAGGAAAAGCTGATAAATCTAACCCTCCCCCTACACAAACTTCTATTTCTTTTGGATCGGTATCACGTCCAATAGTTAGATTTGGTTTAAAGGCAGTAACTGTAACCCCTCCATTACATGATTTTTCACCTAATGTTTCTCCCAAAATAAGTTGAGAAGCTGTTTTTTTATCTGATTTCTTATAATCACAACCAGTAGGTTCATCTACAGAAGCAAGACATCTTTCGAAATGATACAATTCAAAAGAACTATAGTTAGGTATTGAATTATAAACAATTGTTTTAGAAGCTGCATTATATGTATTACCCACAGCATACCTATCTATTTGATTGTTATCTCCTTTAAAATCCCATTCAAACACCCCTCTATGACATCGATCTGACGAACCATGATAATAATAAAGTTGCGCCGTATACGTTTGTGAACTAACATAGGTAGATATAAGCACAAATATCCCAAATATAATCTTTTTCATGAGTATTAATATTTTACGTTGACTGTACTGTATTGAGAGTAGGTACCATCTGTAAATACCGCTCTAATAATATATTTATAGGTAGAATTGATGATCAATCCGTGATCGGTAAATCGATTATTTTTTGCCGGTAATACCTTATATAAGGATGAAGGTTTTTCGTTATATGCTCTATACAACTCAAAAGCACTTATCCCCTGTTCTTTATTTCTCCAACTTAATTGTATGGTTTTATCATAGGTATTCACGCTCCCATAAAATCCTTTTACACCTGACTTTAAAGTCGTTTTAGGAATTATTATGGATACCGGTGGAGCTGGATTCGACTCTAAACCACTTTGATCTCTTGCGATAAGAGTGTAACTGTAATAGTTACCTTCAGACACATATTTATCTGTATACGTTGTCTGCTTCGGATCCGTAATTTGAAGCATCAAGTTCCAATCTACATCTCCTTTCCCTTTTCTATAGAGATAATGCCCTGTTACATCTTCACTAGAGCTATTAGCCCATTCCAGATCAACCTTACCTTCATGCACCTTATAGGTAGTAAATACAGGATTAGTAGGCGGAATGATATCGGGTTTTATCAATTCCAAAATTTCAGACACCTCAGAGTTATTATAGCGTTGATCTACAGCTATAATCTTATAAAACACTTTACTGTTTAGGGTATTGACTTGTACTGTATCTACATAAGAATTATTCATGACTGGAGATTGCGTCAATTGAGAATACTCTTCATTTTTCAAGTTCCCTCGATAAATTCTATATCCCATCAAATCTTCTTCGGTATTGGCGATCCATTTTAGTTTTACAATTCCCATGCTATCCACTATTCCTTCTAGACCCTTTGGTTTTTCTGGAGGAATTGAATCTATAGGTTGTACCAACATAGAAAAAGAATCTCGTTGATTATTTTCTTTACCATTGGCCGTAATTTTAAAATAATTGGTTGCCCGCAGTTTTGTATACCTTACACTTCTACTTGTTGGAGATATATTGGTTACTACCGGTCTAAATATTCCTTTATCGGTATCAGAACGTTTTAAGGTAAATCCCGTAATGTCTTTTTCTCCTTCTACCGGAAATTCCCAATGCAACACTACTTCGTTTTCTGACTGAAAGTTTTTGGTGGTTAGATGCGGTACATATTTCAGTACTTTTTTTCCCGATCCGGCCACTACATTCGATATGGGACCTATTTCTCCAAAAGATGTTACTCCCTTTATCCTATAGAAATAATTAGTTTTATTTGTGATAGAATCTACATATATGGTTCGATCATTCTCTTTATTGGTTTTATTAATTGCCGCATAGGGGATATCTCCCAGACGCTTAAAATCGGTACCATTATTTGATCGTTCTATGATATAACTGTTATATGTGTTTTTAAGTAATTTGGTATTCCAGCTTAACAACGTACTCTTATCCTCAAAAATTCCCACAAAGTCTACCGGTTCTGGTAAAGGTTCATAATCTATGATCCCTATATATACTCCACCTTCTTTAGTTTCTAATTCGAACTCAGGAATATTCGAAATTACTTTGTACAAATATTTTTCATTAGGTTTTGCGGTGGCATCTACATATCCTAGTCCTGCTTTCTGAGCAATTTCGAAATCTTGATCTGCCGCATACAATGCAAATGCAAAACGTTGTTGCTGTTCTTGTGCTCTATTGATCATTGTCGCCAGACCACCACCTCCTTCTACCACAAAACTCTCACCCCAAAGGGCTTGTGCCATGATTGCTCCCTTATCACTGGTGGCAGCAATTGCCTCCCATTCTGAAACGGGTACCGGCATAAAACTCTGTGCTATAATTACCTTTTCTGGATTTGGTAACGTTTTTCGATCTCTGGATATGGTATATCGCTCTAGTGAATACCCATATCGATTTCCCTTTTTCCAGGAAACCGGGGTATTTAGTGCCCAGCGTAATAAAATACGATCCTCCTGAGCCCTTGCAATGACCTTGATCTCAGGAACCTGATTTTCGACCTGCCCCACAACTCCCTTTACTCCTAAACTTATAAAAGCTATAAGAACCAATACTTTTCTTTTTAAACACATATTCATCTGCCAGTTATTTTAATTTGGATTGATATAGATCACATCACTTTGAGATCCCATATTCCCTCCAGGAAGCACATAGGTTAATTTTGCCTGATAATTTCCTGGTTTTATGTAAGGAAAAATCCCATTAATGATATAATCAAACTGTTGTATTCTTCCCTCATATTGCTCTGGATACTTTAAATAATCGTCTGTAATTTTATATTGTAATTGGATAAAATCGTCTTTATACGCTTCCGGAAGATTATATCGATACGCCAATCGGGTATGTAATAATAAATTGGAAGGATAGTACTCGAGGTACGTTTCGTACCAGGACATCTTTTCTACAGCTTTTGTAGGAGGAAACCCTAAAATAGATACATCTCTATCTAGTGTAAACTTATTGTTTAGCGGATAGTTCTGATAGATCAGCGGATATATTTCATTTTTATAATAAGTATCATTTAATATGGCTTCTGCCTGCACCAAAGGTTTGTTACTGGTATACTCCCCTCCTGATAAATCCAATATTTCGAATGGTTCAGAATTACGTACTTGAGACTGTAATGCATGTACATCTGCATAAATAATTTCTATAATCCCCTGTTGCACAGATTTACTATTAATTTTCTCTCTAAAGGTATTATGAGCACTTGTCCTAAACTCATAGGTAAGCATCTCTATCGTTTCTGGATTGGTAGTTAATGCGTCAATACTTACCGTTTTGGTTTCTATCGTACTTTCACCATCTCCCAAGTCTTTTTTGATATAACTTTCTGAAGTACCACCCGATACCGCTTCAGGTGGTAATGTTAATAAGGTTAAGGTATAGGCTTTCGAATTTGCTATACTCGGTATAGGTATCATTACCTTTTGCGCTCCCGAGTTGTAAGAAATAGCACTTTCTACCGCATTACCAAAATCATCTGTGAAATACGATTTTTGTGACCAACCTGCTTCTGTGGTAAACAAATACCCTTGTCCTCTTTTTAGTTTTACATAGGCATTAGTATGCTCTTTAGGAAAGAAATATTTTTGCCCCACTACCGGATAGCAATACGCAATATTATTCATTGGGATGTAATCTGGTGCCGTTCCTGTAGTAAAGGTTCTGTTTTCTTCTTCTTTTACTACTTTTCCGTTCTCTTTAATAGCGGTCCAAGTTCCATTAATCTGTTCTTCAAAAGTAACTGACACATAAAGTTGTAAGTTCTTTTGGGGCGGTAATACTTCATTAGAAGTAAAGCTTAACAGGTCTTTGGTCGAATTCCAACTTTGTTCTCCAGGAATCTGCTGCCCAGTTTCATCTTTGAGATAAAACTTATCCAGTTTAAAACGATATTTTCTTAGTTTACCAGAATCATCTTCTAACTCGATAGGCTGTTCTACCTGCATATTAAAAGCTACCTGAGGTACAGCAAATACATCTACTGCCGAAGCATTCGCTGCCGGTTTTACATCCGCGATAATTTTCATTCCTCCTACCGGTGATCCTCCGCTAATAATATCACATTCTTCACCAAACTGCAGTTCGAACCTAAAGCGACCTTTGATGGCGCCTCCTAACAGGTTATAATATCCACCAAGATATCCTCTTAACCAGGTTGGGTTGGGTAATTTGGCTTGTAGCAATGCGGCTGCACCGGCTTTGACGATAGGTATTTTTTTACGAATCCCCATAAACTTGATATTAATCCCCATTTCTCCTTGCAGGTACACATAGGCCTGCCCATTGGCATACCAGCCATTTACTCCTATCTGACCACTTCCTCTACAGACCGTTTCTCCATAATCTTTGATCATAATATCAAACCCAAATCCGGCCTGAAAACTAGCATAGAATATCAAAAAGGTCATATCCCCGGTATCGAAGCTAAACCTGGATCCAAAAGCAATTCCCCGTCCTCCTTTTAATGCATTTTCGTCTCGCATATAATCTAAAGCAGCGGCATCCAGCCCAAGAATATTGGCTACCTCAGAAGGGGGTGGTGGTGATCCCGGCATGGCATCTCCCAGCATAAAATAACTTTCAGATTTAATAGCCAGGTTACCTACTCCCATTTTTAAACCAATAGGATCTGTAGGGGTACCTACATGAATATACCATTCTGACAGACTAAAATGAACCACTGCCCATCCCGCACGTCCTCCATCACCAACTCCTTTAAACACTCCACCTAATACATCGATATACAATTCGAACGTACCGTGAAAGGTATTGGTGGTAAAATCAAACTCGATGGCCACATAGGCATTCATTCCTTTTTGCCCTTGCATGGTAGCAGGATAAATTGCCTTCGAGGCACCAATAAGATCATTTTGTTTCAGTTGGTTTTGAACCGCCGGAGACATCTTGGATTCATTCTCTACAATCCCCTTGAGATTTCCCGATATTTCCTCCAGCGGATTAGCAAAATCCGGTAGTTGCATCATGTGAGCTTCCCCATAAAGACTCACGCGATTGATTCCCCCACTCGTATTAAATGCCATTTCAAAACCGAAGCCCCCATTAGCGACGCTGCTACCCCCAGTTACGGTAAATAGCATCATCGCTTTTACTGCTAATCCCGAATTTTCATCGGGTATATATTTTGCTCCTGATCCTCCAGAACTTATAGTAGAGCTAAAACCTTCTTTCTTCATTCGGTAAGAGGCCCCACCACCAAAACCGGTAATACTAATCCCGGTAGGTACAGGAATATCCAAACCACTTACCAAACCATCTACATACCAGTATCTAAACTCTTTTTTACCAAATGCGGCATTGATCTTTACTGCAATGCCACCGCTAAATTCTGCGGTGACCTGTCCCGCAAACCCATCACCATAAACGGGATCATCTTCTCGAAAATCTACATAACCATCAATCTTAAACCCTATATCGGCTGCAAGCTCTATTCTCTTAAGTTTTACACGCTTAAACTGCCATTTGCTAAAATCTCCTCCCTGGGGTAATTCTCCTTCTATAGACAAACTTGTAGCACCGCTAAATCCAGCACTATCCATTAGGTTGATATCCACCTTAAAATCCAGAGCTGCCATACGATCACTGGCTCGGATTCCTATTTCTGAAATAGTCACCGGGAAATTGACAATTTTTACCTCTCCGCTATATCCCGCATGCCCGATTTGTATCATCGGACTTACCGTTTGTAGTTGTAATCCCTGAAAGGTGATGCCTTCGAAATCTGCGGTGGCGGTTTTGGTAGAGGATCCACTATTGGATCCTTTGATCGCCATATTACCATGAAGAATCGCCTTGGGTCTAAATACCCCATCACTTACCCTTAGTTCTATTACACTATTTGCGGTTATCGTGGCTTTGGCTTTAAATACATCAAAAGCCATGTTCTTACCCGGACTGGCATTGAGTACATATTCCTCGTTCACCGGATCGATTAATGCATTATAGGCGATTACCTGTGAACCTTTACTTTGATCTCCTTGTTTTTTTAAACGGATTTGCTCTCTCCCATCAGTATCGATATAAGTTTCTGTATGTACTCCCGATACGGTTTCTGTAGTAACAGGCAGTACAATCGCACCACCAAATCCTGCAGCAGTAAGGTTTCCTGCCATAAAAGTTACCTGAAAACGATCTACAGAGAACTGCCAACCTGCTGCGCTACCTTCATTGATGGGTAAAATATTTTCCCCTTTAAAAGTTCCTGAAACCCCATTGGCATCGATCAGCATTTTTTCTGCCCCAAAAGAAATACGTTGGGTACTTCCTTTTTTCTGAAATTGTTTAGGTAATACCACCGTAAGGGATTCTACATAAACGCCTCGCCAAAGGTTTTCTTCGCCCGATAACAAATATTTTTCCTGATATCCCTTTGGCCATTGTATGTTAGAGGCATTACGTGTATCACTAAAATCAAAAATGGCGGTGTTTAATTCGAAAATGGTATTCTTTAAAGAAGGTACCTGAAAACGAGGCAGGTTTACTTCAATCAGAATATCATTCCAATCGGTAGCGACCATTTCAAAACTGGTGGTCACTTTCTTTTTAAGGGTCGTACCCGGTATGGTACTATGGTCTATCGTATTATCTGCTTTGACCGGTAGTATTTTCTTTCTCGAAAATTCTACATCTACTGCCAATCCTAATTCTTTAAACCCATTACAATCGATGGTTACATAAGTTTTCTTATCTAGATTTCCACTTTTTAGATCAAAACCACCTTTTAGGATCATTAATACCTCTTTTCCCTGAAAAGGAATCCCTACATCTCCCAACAAAACCAAATCAGCATCTCCAAACAAACCTCCTTTATGCGACAGTTTGACCCTACTTGCTCCAAAGAACAGTTCTCGCTGTTTTCCATTTTTATCGATCTGCGGCAGTGTGAGCCGTACAAAAATCTCTAATTCTGAATAGTCTGTACCGATCTCTATTTTACTCACTCCCATGATAAACTGCGAGTTGCCTACTTCTTTTTTGATGCCTATCGGAAGGGTAACCGGGGTTTGCCCGGTTAGGTATTCGGTAAGGTTTTCGAGAAACTTATTGCCTTCTACCAGTTCATTAATTACCTTTTCGGCTTTGTTTCTAAGGCGAACTGTTGTAGTATCCCCATCAAAACGGGTATACAGCTCATTGGGCTGAAACTCACGCTGCTCTACTTTTTGTGCTAGTTGTTGTAGGTCTTTTTCTATTTTGGCATCCAGATTGGCAAACGAACGACTCATACGTACAGCAGGTCGTACCGGTTTTGCTTCCTCTTTGGCCACCGGATCGTTTAAATGGGTATGCCCGGTAGCCGCAAAGGTAAGCGTCGATAAGAGTAGGGTAAGTAAAAAGTAATATTGTTTCATCTGTTTATATATTGTTTTTTTAGTTGTCATACTTTGACTGGCACTTCGACAAGCTCAGTGCAACAACACAGTGTGACAACTCGGTGTGATTCGTCAGAATTATTTTATTTTTTATTCATTTTCCTATTCATCTCTATCTTCTTATTCCTTTCAATCAAGCAAAAAGTCCCCTTCCACACTCATTTTTGATGAGTGCATTTTTAATAATTTTTACTCTAAAAAGGGTGGTGTTTTAGGTGGTTATGTTACATGGTTGGAGTTTCACGGTTTTTATATTGTTTAAGAAAGTATTGAATTAATATACTCCTAACATTTCAGTTCGTATTCTAGTAAGTATTTCTCCTAAAAGGTTTTTCCCTTGCCAAGTTTCTCTTTTTTGTGCTCTAGGATCATCCTCTGCTAAACCAATACCCCAAATTTTATCATTGGGAGCAGCTTCTACAAGGGTGGTTCCTTTTGTTTCTAACAACATCTGTTTTAAATCTTCATTTTGCGTAAACTTAGCTTTGTTGGCATCATATACAACAGAAGTTTTAAAAACCTTCCAAGTCTCTAATATTTCTTCTTTCATTTTCAAAGAACGCCCTATTTGTTTTTGTTTTTTAGGGTCTTTTGTAGATAACACCTCTAGTGCTGATTCAAAATCTAAAGACAATAAGCATTTATGATACATCATAAATTGTTCTGCTGAACTAAACGATATTTCTCTTTCAGATTCTTTCAAATAATTAGGAGTTCTAAAAATTCGCTCTCCCCTAAAACTGCATTTATACCATTGAGAAAAAGGAGATTTAGTTGCCCAAAAAAATGTGAATTTTTCTTCCCTTCTCTCTTTTATTTTTAATAATAATTCTTCTTCAAAAGTTAATCCTTCTGCGTGGTGTGCAACATATTGAAACCCTCTTAAATGCTTTATTTCTATTTCTCTTTGTGTCATTTTAGAATATTCCAAATCATTTTTTTTGTTTAAAACAGCACTTTTGGCTTCATAATATTTGATAAATTGATCTTCTGTTAAATTTTCATATAATGCTAGCCATTCAGAGGATTGTCTCTCGGACATTTTTATCATAGATTTAACCACTCTATCCGTAAAACCTTCTTTTTCTATAATTTCTTTCGTTACTATTATCATATTTCCTGCATGATTATTTTATATATACCATCCGCATCCTTTTTTGCGAATAACACTTTAAATTCTGTACCGCTTTTAAATAAAATTTCTGCCTGATCATCTCCATTTACTTTTGTAAAATGAGACATCTCATTAACATCTATACCTGTTTTTGATTTTATAATAAATTTTACTTTTACCTTATCAACTGCTTCAAATTTTTTAATAAAATCATCTGCAACTTTTTCAAGTTTACTCGATGATGTATAAGCATCTTCTGTAATTTTCTTTCCTACATTATTTTTGTATTTACTTATAACTAAAGATTCATCCAAATTAGCTCCTCTATAAACATCATTTATATAAGCTTTTCTAGTTTTTAACTTATTAAGCGTAGCATCTAATACTTTTTTATGCGCTAATAATTTGTCTGTTAATGCATAGCCCGGCACTCCATTTAACGGGTTGTTTAAATTTTTAGAAGATGCTGTATATTTATATACGCTAATTATCTCAAATTCAGTTAAACTAGGGTAACTAGCTTTAAATTCATCTAAAAGTCCACTTTTTTTAAGTGTCTTTCTTATTTTATTAAAACTGGACTTGCTATTTCCCCATAGAAGAGTGATAATTTCCTGAGGATAGTTACCAAACCCTACATCATCACCATTTTGATACAAATTACGCCTTTTATCACCTATTTTAGTACCTCTATCAATAAACTTTTTCTTCTCTAACTTACCATTGGTAATAATCGCTATTAACTCATCATTGCGCTTTTTGTTAATAATTTTTACTTCCCCAGATGATTTTACTACGGTATACTTTATATTCTGAATATCAGATTTAAAAACCTCATCGGCCTTGGCTAGATTATCTATAAGTTTTTGCTTAACACTGCTATCTTTTACCAATTGAATAGCGTCATCAAAAAAAGCTTTTCCCCGAGATCGTAATTTTAAAAAAGTTTCTAAGTTTTTTTCTTTAACACCTATCTTAGGAAACTCTTTTAAAACTAAGCTCCATACTTCACTAATATTAGGGTCTTTGATAACCTTTTTAAGCCCTTTGGTGGATATCGCATTGAGGACAGTAACTACTCTTGTTGGGGAAAGGTTTTTAAAAGAAGCTGCCAGTTTAGGTACTTGTTTTGTATTCAAGCTGCTTAAAACCTTTGTCCTTAAACCAACTTTGTTGACCCCTGATAGTTTATTAAATAAATCCCCCGTATTTAATAGGCCTTCGTAATGAGCAAGGGGATCTTTATGGCCGCTACAAAATGCCTCGAATTCTGAATTTTTAAGATCCTGAGCAAAAAAATCATATAGACATTTGGGTGACTGAGCTCCTATTTCATTAAAAGAAAAAATGAAAAGGACTAGAAACAGTATTTTTTTAAATATTCTGATCATACATCTTATATTTCTTAGTTACAAATGAACCCTTTGCGATTCTTTCTAAATGTTTTCCAACATTTAAAGAAAATAGAGTTGGGTTTACTTAACTGCTCTAACACTTCGTCTGAAGCATTCATAAAATCATTTTTAAATAGTTCTTTTAAGTTAGTATCACTCACACGGTTTAAGAGTTTGGTAAACCGGGATGCTTTTTTTACTATTTTGGCGTTAGTAACTATATAAACAACATCATCCTTTGTTTTATATATGGCTACGTCACCCTTGATGATATTATTCCCTTTTGGGTTTTTATAGCGAATATCACTTAGAGTACCTATGAGTTCATCTCCTTTTTTAGTGGTGTTTCTAACATTAGAGAATTTAGAGAATGCTCCGTTAGAAGAATGTGATATTTCTAGTATTTTATAGGATTTGTTTCCTATTGTAATACTTCCCTGAGTCCAATCGGTAATTTTTAATTTAGCTTTATTAATAGTCTTTAAACTAGCATTTAGAAGACTTCCTTCCAATCTTGATAAAATCTTGGTGGTAAACATTACCTTGGTAGAAGAGTTTGCTAGTGTAGATAAAAGTTCAGGAACTTTTCTAAGCTCTTCGATGATTTTTTTCCTTGTGGATAAGGAAGAGTTTTTAATATTATCGAATTTGCTAAAATCAAATCTAAATTCTGTTACTAATTTTGTCGTACCTTTTGCTATTTTTTTACTAATACCAACCCCTAATTTGCTTAGTCCAATTGTGGCATCTATCGCCGTAATGTTACTCCAAACTTTAATAAACTTCTTACCATCCTGTGTTTGTTTTATAGGCTCTTCGACAAACAACACAACCATATCTAAAGAGCCAATAGTTGCGCTAACTGCTTGCATTATAGTTATAGACTGTCCTCCAGAAGGTATGGCGGTTAGGATTCCTATTAAATTACCAAAAACTCTAAGTACAGTCATATTATCTTTCTTCCCTTGGCTATGTATCAGATATGCCAGGTAATATGCTGGTAATTTAACGGTTACATCTTTTTTCTGTTTTTCTTTATCACTATACTTAATAAGAGAACCATCTTTTGGAAATGTTACTTCTACTAACTCATCTAATGATTCAAACTTGACTGGAACTCTTCCTTGCTGATAATTAAAATATATATTCATAGATCCATCATCCTCAATAAACTCAAAATCCAGTTCGGATGACCATACACTACTATGTGGATTCTTGTCAAAAGAAAACTTTTTAAGTGGTTTTATTCCTGTATTATCACTTGTGTATATTTCGGTAATCTTATTAATGTATTTTTCATATTTAGAGAAATTGGTATTCTTCCATATTTTTCTAAATAATTTGGCATTATCTTTCTTAAACAACTCTGTTAATAATTGCTTTGCTTGTCCATTATATGTCACTGCACTTAGTAAATTAACGATCGCTTTTTCTTCTCCAGAATCAAATAAACTATTATGACTTTTTAGCAGTTTTTTAATCGCATTAATTCTATTTTTGAACGTGACATTCTCCAAAGCACATGCAGTAGAATTGTTTACCAGCTCTACAATTTTTGCAGGTGTCATTGTAGTTGAAGCTAGTTCTGCATTAAGAGTTTTATGAAGTTCATCTACCTTATCAGGAAACTTTAATAACTCTCTTAATTTTAAATAATACTGTATTGTTTGTCTAATTTTAAGCTCACGTTCAATATGTGAAATCGCCTTACGAGATGATCCTCTTAAAAGATCAAGAAGTGGAAAAACAAAGCGTTTACGGCTTTTTTTTATTTGAGCTAATGCTATTTTTTGATTATTAGTTATATCGAGAACCTCACACTCTATGAGTTTTTCTAATGCTTCATTATTAGAAAACACCAATGCAGATGCTACAATAAGAGAAGCATACATACTCTCACTTTTTAAATACTCCTCATCAAAAGATTCTATAAATCGTTCAGCAAAAGGAGTTAATTCTAACTCATTGTTAATATTTTCATCTTTAATTTGTTTTCCTTTTTGAGTAGGATTAAAAAAAGAGTATTGATCTGCACTATCAGGGTTATTAAAAATTTTGATTACACTAAAGTTGCTAGATATCTCACCAAAATATGTTACATCATTTGTTTTACCAATAATTTGATCTGATTCTATTTTCATTTTGTTAACATAAAGTTCTATTTCTTCAGCCTCTGTATTATAGTATGGAAGCGCTATAATAGCATCTTTAAGATTTTCTATTTTTTTTGTATAAACATCTTTAAACATCTTTTTATTAGAAGAGCATTCATAGCCATATTTATTACCCCTCCCTTGAAAAGAGTAGTATTTTTTATCCAGGGTAAATCCTAATAAGCTGCCCATGGGAGCATAATTTCCTGAGTTTTTATCAGACTCTTTATAATGATATGGATCATACGTAGAGAAATTAACATCGGTAACGTTAGGAGGTAGTGTTACCACTTTATTAGACGGTGTAATAAAAGAATACGATATGATTTTGTTATTTTTATCTCTATTTGCAAAATCTTTTAAATATTCGAGATCGGTAGAAATTTGTTCCCCATCCTCGTCGTCTTGAAACAGGTATAACTGTATCCCGGGAGCGTGTATTTTTTCCCAATCCATATGGGTAAATACAGCACCTCCCTTATAATCCATCAATAGGTCGGTAGCTCGTTTGGTAGTATCATACTCTGTAAAAGGATGTTCTAAACCAAAAATCCCATGCCCCAATTCGTGGGCTATTGTAGTTGCCTTGGTATTCTGATCGAATGTAAATCCATACTGTCGTTTTAATGGCATAAACCCTTTGGTATCGGACTTTGAAGGCTTTATATCATCTCCCAGTACAAAAACATAATAGGTTTTGGGATTAGAGGTCATTTGGGTTTTAAAATAATTTTTTATTGCCTGCTCTTCTTTGGTATAATGAGCTAGTATACCACTATCTCCCACATCAAGTTTACCATTACCATTAAGATCCCATACAGCCTGATCTATCTTGAACGAATTGGCTACCGAGACCTTAAAACTCACTCCGGCCGGGTTATATATTTCATTGATTTGTTGCCCTATAGATTTAGACACACTCGCTCCATTTACCGGAATAATGGTCACATCGATATCGGTTACTTTTTGTGACGTCAGGTGCCATAGATTCACTGCTCCTGCAACGCTATATTTTTGAGTACTATCCTTGGGTTTAATGGTTGCAATGATTTGCTGCTTTCCAAAATCAAATTGTTTTTTAAGAAATAGTGTAGCTACATCTCCTGCTTCATTCCATGTAAAAGGAACCTTAACCCCTTCTTTGGTTTTAAAAACAATATCATCTTTGTTATATTCACTATTTGCATAGGTCGCTTTAACCTTTATAAAATCATCTTTGGTCAATTCACTATTTGAATAGGTTGCTATGTCTAAAGCGTGATCTATATTCGAAATCGCTTTATAAGGTATCGTATACGAACCACCACCTATTACGGGTACGGTATCGTATTGATCAGCTAGTGTACCTCCCGCATTTTTAGGTGCTTCATCAAAAGCATAATACCCTGATTTTATAAATTCTACAGTAATATCTGCAGAGGTAATCTGGTTTACCCCTCCACTTCCAACACCATTTGTGTTATGAGAGGTTGCCGGCCCGCCATCTGCCATTTGTCCCTGGGTTACCTTACCATCTTCACTCACAGACCAGGTCTCTCCTGTATTATCTACATAGACCACATCTTCACCTCCTGGCTGTTCTATTTTTACTCCATCAGAAGTGATCAATGTAAGATTACCATCCTCTGCAACTTGTATATCGGTAATATTGGCATCTACTTTGATCACATCTACATCTCCGTCATCTCCTACAATCTCTTCGATCACATCATCTGCATCAATTATACTATCCCAATTGGGGTCATACGTAGTGCGAACCAAACCGGCGACTAATTTATAATCAGTATTGATCTGTATGTTATCAAAGGTAACCGGGATACGAACAGTGGCCAGCCACGGAGTACTGATATATCCTTCTCCTGTAAAGCTTCCTCCAGAAGAGGTTACCTTTTTAACATACACAGGAAAATCTCCTGCTGTAAAAATATCATCGGGATACAATGCGGTAAGCAATTCCTGGTTAGAAAGATCTACAGGATCTGCTTCGATACCACAAGCTGTATATTCTGATAATTCTTTACTTAATGTTTTAAAACTTTCGACCTGTGATGCTCCAAAACTATCTACATCACAGTTTCCTGACACCTTATATTCGTATACGGTATCTGGTTTAAACTCATCGATAGTGATATAATCTCTGGGGGTTGTTTTGGTGTACCACCGCTTGCTTCCTGATTCTCTGTAATGTACCGTATAATCCAAATGATCAGGATGCCCAATCCAACTTATGGTAGCACGACTTAGTTGTACATCTTCTACTTTTACTAGGGTAGGGATTTCGCAGTTTTTTTGATAGTCAAACCAAAATATTTCGCTATTCCCATAGTTATTAAAAACAGAGACTTCTTCTCCGTTATTGGTGGCAAATGCCCGCACACGCCAGGCATATCGCTTTCCTGGTAACAGCAAGGGTTGCAATGGACCATATAGGATAGAAGTTTGAGTAGTGATCTCCTGATACAGAGGTGGGGAAGACACAAATATCGTTTGGGGGTTAACATAGGTATCCCACACCTCTACTATACTAAACTCATACGATACATTAGGAACATTGATATGTCTTGGAGTCCACTGAAAAACAATATTGGTAGGGTTTTGTTCTGTAATTCGGGACTCGTTATCTGGCTTATTTAAAAACGGAGGATCATTATTGATCAAAAATACGGTTGCACAACTGGTGCCAGATAATCTATTACCTGTGAAGACATCAAACACTTCAAAACAAAATCGATAGGTCCCATCTGGTAACGTACTATTATATTGTGCCGATGATATCCCTTGTAAGTTTTCTAATCTGAAATAAGGTGCCAATTCGGTTATGGAGAGTTGTAGAGGTACACCTGCATCCAATACCAGGTTAGGAGCTCCTACAACCAGAGGAGTACTTGTGGCTTGTATTCCATTTCCTATTACTGAAACTTTTAATCGAATAGTTCTGGCAGGAGAGGTAACATCATTTAGCGTTAACTGCACCCTAACCGGACTATTAATTACTTGGGTATCTGCATAACCAGAAAAACTAGCAGGATAAGGGGGGATCACTTGGGGAGTTACCCTAACAGGATAGTTTTGAGCAAACGAGAACATTGCTTGTAAACCTAGTATAAATAAAAGTAGTAGTCGTTTTTTCATATCCTATTTTTTGGGCCTTTCTGCTACCTCTTCTGCATTTTGATATTTTTCATCAAAATATCTGATGATCTCTTCTTGTAGATAACTGGTAATGGTTGCTATATCTTTTGGTGATGAATACATCTCGAATGCATTCTCCTGAGTTTGCTCTTTGATATGGACCATATGTTGATCTTTTGCATTAACCTTTCTGTAATTCAAAAGTTTTTCTATTTCAAATCTTAGATACAGATAGGCTTCTAACCGTTCTGCTTCTATCGCATATTCTTTCTGTAATTTTTGATAGTGTTCCTGTTCTTGCTGAGTGTGTGAATCTCTTTGTTCTGATGTTTTAACTGAATGCAAAGGATAGGTTTCTAAAGCATCTTTTGCTTTTACATACGCCTCTCGCATTGCCTCATCTTTGGTCAACAATTCTCTTTGCAAACTTTGCAATGCGATACGAAGACTTTTATCATAAGCCTCTAAAAAGTCTTTGCGGAGGTATACCTCATCCAGGTAATCAAAAGCGGCTTCTTTAAAATCATCATCTGATAATGCTTTCTGCCGTACTTCAGAAAATTGCTTTTGTAATATTTCTTCAGAAAAAGCATTAGAATTTTTAAAATATTGTTCTTGCGTAACACTTTCTATTTTTTGTACTACCTGTAATGCATTACCTTCATAGATTTCATCACGATATCTAAAACGGTAATGGTTTTGTTTCTTTAGCTTTTCTTCTAATTCGCGAAGGGTGTCTTTATTTTTTTGCTGTGTTTCTTTATCAGTATGCTTTCTTTTAAATCGTAGATCAGGTTTTTTGACATCAAACGAATAGCTATATCCAAAAGTAACCGTAACATCATGAGCATTGGATGTTCCTGACGTATTACGAAACAGGGATAATGCGCTAAGGCTTAGGTTATGTTGTTCTTTATAGACATATCCTGCATTGGCTCTATAGCTCATTACATTACCTTGCGAATCCCCATTGTTTAAGCTTTCGTTATACGAAGCAGAAAACCCTGTTCTTAATTTTTTATCAAAAAACTGCTTGTTAACAGATGCCGTAGGACCATAGGTAAGTGCCTCGTTTCCTTGTATGGTATTATAGGTAGCATTGACCGCTCCGTTAATGGTTAAAGCCATTTCTGGATATGCGATGGTATAATTGGTTCCCAGGTTATAAAAATCTGTTTTTGTATTGGTTTCTGCAGCCGTCCCTTGTTCATCTTTGGTTGTCTGATACGAAAAGTTGATTCCCAGATTTTGCTGCTTTTGCTTGGTTTGTGCTACTACGTATCCCAATTGTAAGGAAGCATTTTGCGACACCTGTTTAAAATCTAAGGTATCTAAATTTTGTACCGGGTTGGTTTCATTAATTTCATCAAAAACACTGCGGATATTGGTGTACGATTGAAAATTAGAATAGGTAGCACCGATAGTCATCTTGTCTGATGCTTTGATATTGGCATTTAACGAGGATACTATTCTATTAGATTGAGATTCTTTTTCATTTTTTAAGTCATCTCTTTGCAATCCTGCATTTACAGCCAAAGAAACCTTTCCTTTAAAAAGTTCCTGAGCAGCATTAACCGTTATATTTTCGAGATCATTGTTAAAGAAATATGCTCCAAAAGTCCTGTACTGAGGATCAATTCTTTCATACCTCACACCCACGTTGCCCTTACCTAATGAATAGGTAATATCTGTATTTAATGCTGTATAGTAATCTGTAGAAGCATTTTTATCTATAAAAAGTCCTAAGAGATGACTTTTTGATTGCTGTTGTTGTTCTATTATATTTTCGGTAATGGCACTTTGTGCAATTTCTAAATTAATCGATAGATTTTTTGCTACCTTAAAACTTGATTCGACACTTGCTACCAGGTTTTCTTTAGGAGTCAGGTTTAACGATTGCGGTATTGGATTCTTGAGGGACTTAACCTCATCTATTGCCTTAAAAACAATCACCCCAACAGAAAATCTATCAAACTCATATGTTCCTTTTACCCCATATCCCATACGTCGAAATGCCGGAATTGTTTGAGGCTCTGCTTCATTATACTCTGTTTCCCTAAGTAACCTTCCATAAAAAGCACTTATTTTATATGGTTTACTGGGAGTAAGATCCACTCCAAAACCTGTAAATTGATGCCCACTTACTGTGTAAGGAGAAAACGTCATTGCTACATCTCCGATATGCGTTGCAACCCATTTATAGGAAGGATGAATGCTTAATCTATTTATTTTGAAAGGGGTACTATGTGTAAATTCCTGATTGGTATAGGAAAAGGATAACGGAACATTATAGATCCCACTAAAATTAAAGTTAAGGTTCCCATTTACAAAATAGGTCAAAGGATCTCTATTGGCTGTTCCAGAATAATATACCGAATTCGCTGCTATTCCTCCATTAATTTTCACCAACGGTGCCTTACCAATCTGATCCAGATTTTGCGCAAAAGTTAACGAAGTCATCCCAAATAAAAGCATGAGTAATTTTATATTCAATACACAACTGTTTTAAAAACTAATTATTGATTTTAAAAAGTCTACCTAAGTTTTCTGAAACTACCATCTAAATTATCTGGCAAATGTTTTGGGGAAGTGTTGACAATGTTGGTTTGCATATTCTTTTAGGTTTTATCTAGGGGTAATTAATAATTAACAATTCAAAAGTATATCTCTTTTACAAGCCAATAACTATTACTTTATATTCGCAACTATTATGCGAATAATCGATCACAATTATTTGATATTCGCAAAAAAATACCTGCTATAATAGCTGACTTATCTTACTTTTTTAACATACTTTTTTCCGATTCAAAACTAATTATTAAACAAAAGAAGAGGGTCACCCAAAAAGGGTGATATTTTAAATGAGGCGTAATTAAAAAAAGAATCGTTTGATGAGAACAAACGATTCTTTTTGGTGTATAAATGTTAATATACGCAATTAGGATACTCCTGACATTAACCTCTTAATAACAGGTGAAATTACAATTGCCACTAATCCTATGATCATTGTAAGTACTCCAAAAACTGCGTAAACAGAAACATAAGAATATAATTGTTGCATAGGTTCTAAAGCATTTTCTAATGATACTTTAGAGAGGCCTGTTATCACTTCGGTAATTGTTCCCAGGGCTCCTTGTGAAAAAACATGCTCTTCTCCCGAGCTCACTGTAGTTAACTTTGCTATTTTCCCTGCAAAAAAGTGGCCATAAAAATTTGCAGAAAGCCATACCCCCATGATAAAAGTAATATACTTTATAGGAGATAATTCGGTTATTTTAGAAAGTCCTATAGGGGATAAAAATAATTCTCCAACAGTGAGCACAAAATACCCCAAGATTAAGTAAAACATAGGTGTTTTAGCAAATTGATCTACTTCTTGAGCGGCATACCCAAATATCACAAAGCCCAACCCTAATAAGAGCATCCCGGCACCCATTTTGAATGGTGAACTTGGATTTATCCCTTTTCTAGTCAAATAGGTCCATAACATAGCAAAAGGAATTGCTAAAACAACGATCCAAGCAGCATTAATACTATTCGTCTGTGCAGCATTAATTCCGACAAGGTTTACGCTTCTATCAGCAAATAAAGTAAGAGAGCTCCCTGCTTGCTCAAAAACAGCAGAAAAAAGGGCATACAAGGTGGTAAAATACATAGCAACTATTAACCGCTTTCGTTCTTTGATTGATACATTCTTAAGGATATACAAAATATATGCTCCTAAGAAAATCGTTGCTATCCAAACCAAATAATGTTCGAATTGATTGAAACGTACAATTAATGCAAACACAGGCACAGATAACAATGCCATTATCCATACTCTACCACCTGTAGTGAGTCCCATTACTTTTTTATCATAATTATGATACGAAGGCACCAATCCTTTATTTCTAAATGCATTAATTTGTTCTCCTTTTTTAAAAACGAACAAGCCTACGACCATCCCGATCCCAGCTAACAAAAACCCATAATGCCATCCATACACCTCGGCAAACCAAGCACAAAGTAATGGAGCTGATGCTGCTCCTACGTTAATCCCTAAGTAAAACAAGGTAAATCCAGCATCCCGTCTATGATCACCTTTAGTATATAATGTACCTAATAACGTAGAGATATTGGGCTTAAAAAAACCATTACCCACAATGATTAGGGCCAGAGATGTGTAAAAGAAAAAAGGAGTTTCTATAGTTAGAAAAAAATGACCCGCAGCCATAAATATACCACCAAACACTATCGACTTTCTATAACCAATATATTTGTCTGCTACAATCCCTCCTATTAAAGGAGTAACATAAACTAAAGACATATAAGCAGCCATTATACCAAAAGCGTTATCATCTGAGTAGAGTAAATGTTTGGTCATGTATAAAACAAGAAGAGCTTTCATTCCATAAAATGAAAATCGCTCCCACAATTCTGCAAAAAACAAATACACCAGTCCTTTTGGGTGCCCTAAGATTCCTTGATTATCTATGGTAGTTTGATCCATATCCACATTCTTTATTTAAGTTATTAATACAAAGAATGTCTAGCTTTTTTATTTTAAAAAACGAGGTTACAAAATATAATGATTAATATCATATTGTATCGTAAAAACAAAGGGTTACAAATAATTACAACTCCTATTTATCAATACTTTAACTACATTTACTCCATAACCTATATGGAGCATTGATTATAAAAAATAAAAACTTAAATCAGGCAATGATCCGATAACACCAAAGCCTTTGTTCTAATTAATTTTGCTTGCTTTCTCTATTAGTTAGGTTAGAAACAATTCTAAACAAGTTTATAGCTCCCCCCCCTACTTACAATTTAATTATTACCACAAAATAACCCTCTCTATTTCGACTCAGAAAAGAGAGGGTTATTTAGTTTGTAACCTCGAGACAAGCTCAAGAAACATCTAATTCCTATAAAATTAAAATGAATTAAAGGTGCTACTTTTTCACAAATTTCTTAGCATATACTTCTTTATCACCATTAATGGATATAAAATAAACTCCTTTAGGAAGCTGAGACACATTTATACGATTACTTGTTTTACGAAATGTTCCATTTGTAATTTCTACTCCTGTTATATTACTTATACTATATAAAAGTTGATCATTACCAATACTTTGAGGAATTGTAATATTTAATTGATCATTTACAGGGTTAGGGAACAAAGTAATTTGATTTCGTGAAACTATGTCATTCGATTTTGCTTGAGGAGCAGAGGTTTGGATTCTGATATTGTCTAAAGTAAATACTCCTTGTAAACCTCCTTGAAATACTGAACCCGAGTTATTAAAGCGTATTTTAATACAATTGCCTTCATATTGTCTAAGGTCAATCATATAATTATTAAACCACTTGCGACTGTTACTCGATGTCCCTCGCAAATTCAATTCGGTAGTCCACGTCTGTCCTCCATCGGTTGTTACTTGAACTTTAAAACGATTAGGATCGGGGCCAAATGAAGTAGCTTCAGACAGGTCTTGATCCAAATAAAAGTCAAAGAGCAGTTTTAAGTTATTTTGAGTAACCTGTATAAACGGAGAAGTAATATAGCTATTCCCTTCTGTAACTCTACTCTGTAAATAATGTGTTCCTTGAACTGGAGTACTAGGACCATAAGAGTTTATAGATCTGGTTACTACTTTCCATTCTCCGAAACTAGCCTCGTGCCAAGGAAAAGGGTTACCATCGACATAATGAATTGTCCAATTTTGTAATCTGTTCTCAAAATTTAAAGTATAAGGAAAGTTCTTGATATTGGTTGGGTTATCAGAACATATATTAATTTTGAATTTAGGCGAAATCCCTACTGAAATAGCTGATGAAGAAGAATTTGAGGCCACAACCATTACTTTATTCTCATCTCCGGTTTGTTTGGGAACTGTAAATGTAAAGGATCCTGTGTTTGCAATATTCGTTGCTATGGTAATAGGATATGATCCCCCACCATCAGTAGAAAGTTTAATATCTACTCTTGGATAATCTTCTGATTGTTGCCAGGTAATTTCCTTAGTAGTCCCCACTAATAACTCTTCATTTAAAGTTGGAGAGGTCACATTAAAGAAAGAGTTATACACTCCTACAGCATCCCAGGCATTTTTCACCTGTGTTACTTCTTGAGAATTTGCATTATATAAATCTGTAGCCGCTTGTATAGTAAGTGTTCTGGCTGTTTTATAATCGGTGTTGGGGGTCATATATCGAGTCAATGCCCTAAAAATTACATCTGTCGCTTTGTCAATACCAATACCAGTTACATTATAGGCAATCCCCTGATCATTTGTTCCCGATTTTCCTTCTGATAATAAATAAAACCAATGAGAAACAATAGTAGAATTTCTATGCGCATTATTTCCTGTAGCCTGCCAAAACTCTCCTTTATACGTATTTGGGTGATTACCTTGTAAGTTTCCAACTTTAGGATCTTCGAGGTTTCGAGTACCAATAATTCCTGCATTGGCCCATGCAGGAACAATTATGGACTCTCCATTAACCCAGTTTTGTCTATTCGGAAAAAAATGGTGTTCTACTACGGCTCCAAAAACATCCGAAATTCCTTCGTTTAGAGCAGAAGACTCTGTTCCGTGAGCATAGTTAAGGTCTGCACTATGATCAATTACTGCGTGAGTATATTCATGAGCAACAATATCCAATGCTCCCATAGGACGCGGATCATTTGGAAAGAAATTCATTATCCCTAGGTTGATTCTTCCACTGTAAGAAGCATCAAATGATTCTAACATTGTAATGTTTATAGCACTTGGAGACATTCTATTATTTCCATAACTCTGCCAATTATGTTCATCAAGGAAATAATCATATGTCTTTCCTGATCCCCAGTGTGCATCAAGAGCACCTCTTTTTGTATCACTATCAGCAGCATTTAAAAACCAAGAAGATGTATCACTAATAAAATCTGTACCATCAGACTTTTGAGTCCTGATCTTTCTTGTTTCATCATTCAAGATATATTTTCCGTTTGCATTTTTTGAAGATTCTATAGACTGTAAACCGCTATACCATGTTTTTCCTTGACCAGTAGCAAACCGAAAATCATCTTCTCTTAAAACAATAGTTTCTGCCATTTTTTTATCTGAAACCGTATTTTGTTTAGAGTAAGTACAATCTTCAGAAATATAGTTATGTATCTTAGAGTTTTCAAGAACTACCTTTCCTGTATGAGCATCTACATAAACATCTGAATGATAATTTGGCGAAACAGCCTCAATATTAAATTTATATGTTAATTTCGTTATTTTATCCTCTTCAGACAAAGTCTTTACAATAATCAATTCTCCTTTTGGTCTAGAAGATTTTGTATTAAATGATTCCCAAACATATTGGGTTGCATTGACATGACCTAAAGCATTGTTTAATGCCTTTTCTTCTGATATCCCAGGGATGACATTAAGATCCTGTATTGCCTGATATTCTCCATTAATTGCATAAAGTTTTCCTTTTTTATAGTGTATGTTGTAGATGGCAAAATCTACTTTAACCCCTTTATAATACTGTTGGTATTTATAATGATCATACCCCAGGTCATCTGTAGTATTCTTAATAACCCTAAACTCATCCTCTGCAGTAAGGCTAAGATATTGCTTTAATATGACCATAGGATTGTTAGAAGTACTTGCCGCTTTAGCTCTATTCTTAAAATGATCCTCTTCTTTATTCTTTTCAAAAGTTATTAAAGATGGGCTTCCGTTTTCGTGAGCACTTTTAATCGACTGTGCGTTTACTGTATTAAAAAACACACTAAGAAAGCATGCTGACAGCAAAATGTTTAATTTTCTTTTCATAGTAATACAATCTTTTTTTAAGTTGAAATTTCCCGCATTTTTTTTAAGCGGAAAGCAAAAATATTGTAAGAGTTTTAGAAAAATAGTAGTAATTGTATAAACAGTAGTTGTGGTTGTACGAATGGTAATGATGATTAAATAAACGGCTTCTTACAACATATAAAAAAGCACTTTATAAAACCGAATCCTATCTTATATTCAAAAGCTCGAAAGCTTTTTCATTTCAAATGTATATCTAAGATTAAACGTTTAGAAAAAACAAATTCTAAACAACTAACAGCAATCTTTATTTTTGAATAAATTAAGTTGGTGAAGATTCATCTAAACCAAACTCTTCGAGTAGGGTTTGATCAATATTAATATTTTCTGGAATCACTCTAAGTCTATATTTTCCATGCCCCATAAAAGTAAATAGGTCTTTTCTATCTAATTTTGATTCTGCCTCTAGTTGAAGAATTGTGTTTATATTGTCTATGATTCGAGTTAGGTAGGTTTGGCTTTTTATTTCACCACCAGAGTTTACCTGTACATATTGTTTGTTACCTATTTCGCATTTACGCCTTATAGCAAATTTCAAAAGGTTTTTATACTGTGTAGTCTTCGATCCAAAATCAATTGTTTGGTCATAAATAGATTTTGATGGAATCGTAATTTTTACCAAGGACCAATCCATAAATTTAATAGTCATTTCACTTGGCTTAGGAGTCAATGCTAGTTGTATAACCCAACTGGTTGCCAGAACTAAAAATATAGAGATAAATGTAGTTTTAGCAACAATTTTTAGCAAATGCCCGTACAATTCGTTGCTCATTGCTATAAACACATCTGGCATTTGCGAAGCTAACATTACCAAAAAGATAACAACAGAAATAATTGCTACTGGTTTTAACCCTCTATTCATAAAAGTTCTATAAAAAGAGGCAATAAGTAACCAGGTTAACAAACAAGAAAATAATAAATCTGGCACACCGCTTATTCGTATTCCATTTAGTACTGGAGTGTCCTTATACAACTGTAGCAACACAAAAGTAATTATCGAAATGAAAATCGCAATACTTATTAAAATAAGGGTATTCCTTTTATTTTTATATAAAAACTTAGGAGCAAAATCAAAGTAGAACAATGCCAGTAATATTGCTAATGTATTAAGTACCGAAAAAAAGCTATACCCAATATCATATATCAAGGTATTGGTAAAATTAAAAAGATTGCCTACGTATATCCACGTTCCTGAAAACACCCACACAAAAAGAGCTAAACTCAAATATAACAACCCTTTATCCTTTCTTTTTTGAGAATCATCTTCTTCTAAGAACTGTATAAAACGTGTTTTTATGTTATACCAAATTGCCAATAACAATATACCACCAATTAAAGAGATAGCTATATGTGCCAAGCTATAGAACTTCGTGATGTCTGACATAGGTATGTTTCTAAGAATTTATGAGCAATTTACATATATCTTTAAAAACAGAGATAAATACGTAGGAAATCTTTAATAAAACACATTGATAGTTTACGATATACGCATTACATATAATCTTCTCGTGTAGGGCTAAAAGTGTCGAAAATTTTACAATCAGTTAATGCTACCCCGCCATGTACTACATTAGAGGGAATCACGACTACAAAACCTTCTTCATAAACTTTTGTTTTTCCGTCGATTGTTAACTCTAGTTTACCTTCTAAAACCTGTGTAGTTTGTTCGTGAATATGAGAGTGAAAAGGTAGTTCTGCACCTTTTTCTACCTCCCAAAAGGCTTGTGTCATATGATCGGTATGAATAAACCTACCTTTAAAGCCTTTCATTATTTCTTTTTGTTCAATTTTTGAAATATCTATCATAACAAATCAGTTTATACCATCAAAGTTACAATACTCATAAACCATACCTGGTCATATTAACTTTTTAAAGATAAAATTTAAGATTTACTCATATTCATAAGTCCCAAACTCACTAGTAATAGTCAGTTTTTTCTCTTCAGAAGCTTCTACTCTACCAACAATTTGAGCATCGATATCAAAGCTTTTAGAAATATTGATTATTTCCTCTGCTATTTCCGGAGAAACATATAATTCCATTCTATGTCCCATATTAAATACTTGATACATTTCTTTCCAATCGGTACCAGAATTTTCCTGAATTAATTTGAATAAAGGCGGAACATCAAATAAGTTATCTTTAACAATATGTAAATTATCTATAAAGTGTAGTATTTTGGTTTGAGCGCCTCCACTACAATGTACCATACCATGAATGGTTTGGTTATCAAATTTCGATAAGATTTTTTTGATTACTGGAGCATAAGTTCTTGTTGGTGACAACACTAGTTTTCCGGCATCAATTGGTGAATCCTTTACAGTATCTGTTAGCTTTGTTTTTCCAGAATACACTAGATCAGAAGGAACCGATGGATCAAAACTCTCTGGATATTTTTCTGCAAGAACTTTACTAAATACATCATGACGAGCAGAGGTTAATCCATTACTACCCATACCACCGTTATACTCTTTTTCATAGCTAGCTTGTCCAAATGAAGCTAACCCTACAATTACATCTCCAGCTTTTATATTAGCATTATCAATAACATCTTTGCGTTTCATACGAGCAGTTACCGTAGAGTCTACAATAATTGTTCTCACCAAATCTCCTACATCTGCTGTTTCTCCTCCTGTTGAATGAATTTCTACTCCAAAATCTTTAAGCTCTTGAAGCAGTTCTTCTGTACCATTTATTATTGCAGAAATTACTTCACCCGGAATAAGGTTTTTGTTTCTTCCTATAGTTGAAGATAACATGATATTATCAGTAGCCCCTACACATAACAAATCATCTATATTCATGATTAGTGCATCTTGAGCAATTCCTTTCCAAACAGAAAGATCACCTGTTTCTTTCCAATACATATAAGCCAACGAGGATTTAGTACCTGCTCCATCTGCATGCATAATCAAACAATGCTCTTCATCACCAGTAAGATAATCGGGTACAATTTTGCAAAATGCTTTTGGAAAAAGTCCTTTATCTATATTCTTAATAGCACTGTGTACATCTTCTTTTGATGCAGAAACACCACGTTGTGCATAACGTTTACTAACTTCTTGGCTCATTATATTGAAAATTAAAGGGCAAAGATAATTGAATTAATACGAATTGCGAATAAAAAAGAACTTAGAAGTCAATCATATTAACCTCAATGCATATGGTATATAAATAACTACATGTTTTTGATACAGTATTACTCATCTAATAATCACTCCCAATCAGGCATATATCCATTCTCTATTATAGTGGTCCGAGAATTAGTATTAGTTATTGGAACAGTTTGAATATTTTTTACAGATACTCCATCATTCGAAGTATTTACATAAATAACACTTGCTTCATTTGGAGAAAACCGAGCATCAAGATCATTGGTTCCTGCTGGTTTATTTACAGAAACATCTGTACTTGTCATATCACCAAGATTATAAACAAAAATGCGTGAATCTAATTGTCTGTATGTTGTAGGATTTTCGTTTCCTGACACATCCCGACTATACAATAACTTGTCTCCACCTACTGATAGGTTAATACTTCCGGCAGCACCGTTCTCTCCCGTAAGCACTACATCTTGGACAACTCCTGCATCATTAATCGTAAAAATTTGTACTGCATATCCATCCAGATTATTTGTCTTAAGAGCAATTATGCCAGTAGCATCGTTTTTATCAACTTCGGTAATTAAATCTCCTGTAGTTTGATAAATTAACTCTAAACCACTTCCATCGGCATTTATACTATATAACTTATTTTGATTCGGGAATAGTAACTTTGCTCCATTATTACTCCATGAAAAGTCTACTTCTTGTAGTAAAAAACCAGAAATCCCTATAGCCGAAGTAACCTGTTTAATTCCTGAACCATCTTGATTCATTGTAAACAAATGAGTTTGTGAACCCACAGACTGTAAAAAAGCGATCTTACCCGTAGCTACATTTCTTCTGGGTCTAAAACTATTTTTTGAAGTAGAAGTAAGAGATATTTCGGTTCCTCCCGTTTCATCCGCAGAATATATAACACTATTACCATCAACTAATCTCGTAAAGACAATTCTATTATTGGGTGGACTTGCTGTTTTAAAAGCAAACGTAGTACTATTTACTGGAGTATTGATACTATCATTTGTTGCTACTTGCCAAAAATACCTAGTAGCATAAGATAATCCAGAAATAGTATACGTAGTATCTGTAATGTTTTCATAATATTTGATTTCATTATCTTTTTCATTCCTAAGACTAATCTTGTAGGTAAGTTCATCTTTATCAGGATCGCTAGCGCTCCAAATTAGCTTAACCTCAACCTCTTGATTTTCTGCATTATCTACTGGCGAGATTAATGTAGCAGCATTAGGTGGTTTGTTATTTGCTGTTTCAATTTTCATTTCAAAGACAACTTCTAATTCATTTTCAGCAATAACTGTGATTCCTTCATAAGCAGCAAGCAGACCTTCTTTTTGTGCAGAGAGCGAGTATTTTCCAGAAGGAACTCCTTTTAGTTGATAATTTCCATCTTTATCTGTAAATACAGTGCTCGTACCAGGGTTTGTTTCTATTTTTACATTTTCTATGGGTTCATTTGTTCCTTCATTAACCACCCTTCCTTTAATTACACCTAAGCCATCAAGGTCAATTGTATCTTCTCCACAAGAAATCATGGTTAATACAACCAAAACACTTATAATTTTTACGATATGTTTTTTCATCGGTTCTCTTTTATTGTCTTTTTAATCATCAGATTGAGCTTACTTCAAAACATTTTGGTTCATACCAACTTCATAAACAAAGCTCATTTCACTACTTTTTTATTTTCTTTTAACTGGTGGGCCAAAATACAAGTTTAGACCTATATTAAAATTAAAATATTGATCATCTCTTTTACCTTGCATAACATCATCAAGCTCATCATTAAGCATCAAATTATGAGTTGCCCCTATCGAAACACCTATTTTATCTGTGATCAAATATTCTATTCCTCCTCCATACTGAAACTTAAACAGTTTTTTTTCAAAATCATCATCATTTACTATACCGGTTCCTACAAAAAAGAAAGGGGATAGTTTTTCAAAAGGAAGCATCGTTAATTCTGCATTAAAATCGATTGCATTAAACCCTTGAGAAAACGATTTTTGATTCATCAATTTAAATTTATTGACGGTTGTATTTATGTTTATATATGGATTAAAATACCATCTTACCCCGACTTTTGCATCATAACTAAGCTCTGGTTTATTAAGGTCTCCACTAATCAAAGATGCTCCACCTTTTATGATAGCAGCAACTTTTGCCCTTCTCTCTTTAAAATACCTATTGTATAACCCTGTATTTTGAGCTTCATTTTTTTCTAAGTTATATGAATCAACAATAGCCTTAACTGCTTGTTCATCACCTTTTGCTGCCCATAACTTATCTTCTATACCTTCTATTATAAGTGAAGATACTGCCTTTTCTATGGCTTCTGAGACTGCCATTTGTGCAGGTTCATTTTTGGTAAAGCCCGTTTCTGCTTCAAGTAATCTTTTAAACTTTACATATCTAAAAAAACTTGCATCTAATGCTTGAGATAAAATTGTTTTAGACACGTATACTGTTTTTAGAATTTTACCACTAGAAGTGGATACAGCTCTTAAATAAACAGTAATTCTATCCTGCCTATATTGCGTCGAACCCCCTACTCCAAAATATCGAGCTCCTAACCCTCCTGTAATGATATTTGAATCATAAGAGACTATACCTCCTTCTAAAATAATACCCGCATATAAAAGAGGTGGTAATTGAGGTTCGTTTGGGTTTTTATTTTTTCTATATTCTTTTCTTGTAGAACGTATAATATTACGTTCATTAAGCAGGTTACTAAGATTTTCTCTTTCTATTGGCACAAACCACTTAGAGTCTTCTAATGCTTTAATCAATATTGTTGTTGCTCCTTGAGTAACCGCTGTACTAAACGTATTTCCAGATTCTGTAGGTTTGTACTGCCCTGTTTGGTCTCTAAATTTATACACTCCTACAACTACCGGCTCTACCGGTGGTAAAAAATCTTCTAATTTCTTTGTTTCTTTTGAAACTTCACCTATTCTAGCATTCTCGATCGTTATGGGTTGATTAAAGTATGCTCCGCAACCTGTTAACAAAAGGGTACAGTATACAAGTATGATTACGTTATAAAATCTATTATGCATTCAAAAAATTAATTAGGTATTATTACTTGAGATTGATCTCCGGTATTGGTATCTAAAATATTAATTACCAAACCTTCTGCTGAAGGAAAAATTTCTACGAACAGTGTTCCAAAGTTAAATGTGCCTTCGGTTAAACCTCCTTCACCAAATTGCTCTGTAAACAAAGTTCGAGAGATTCTATTGAGCAACTGATTATTAAGATTTTCTGTAAACCTTTCTACATCTGATCGCTGATCTCTTGAAGCATCTTTGCCATCTGTTAATGTATTTTGAGCTTCTGCAGAACTAAGAAGCCATTGATAATTAAATGTATCTCCTCCAAACGCTGGGTTTTTAGGCTTATACACTAAGTCTTGCCCAAAAGAAAGACATGGCAAGGTTATTAAAAATAGGGTAATTACAATTAATTTCATTTATCTTTTTTTGACATTATGATTACGTCAATAATCATAAAAGAGCTACTATACATTTTTTTAATACTGAAAGATAGTCTCTTTTTGTTTTTTCAAATCTTTAAAATATTTATAGACTTTTCTTATAGCAACTTTTGACATGTTTTCTAAATACTCTAAATCCGGCTTACCAATAAATTCGTGAACCACTACATCTTCTATTTTTACCTGAATGATTGTACTTCGTCCAAAACTTAACTTTTCAAACACCCCAACTACTTTACTCCCATTTATTTGATTTAAGCTATATGATGTATAAAAAAAGTCATAAAAATCTTTACCTGGTTTAGTTTTTGTTTCTTCTAACACAATTCCTTTAAGTTCAATACCATCATTTGCAAGTTCGTTAGGGGGGCTTTCTGATTCGTCTATGTTTTTTTCTTTAAACTCGACCCTATCTTTGCCTATAATTTTATCTTCATCATAAATCAATAATAGTATTACTATTTTTGCATCTCTATCTGTTGTAATAGAGGTTTTGACTAATTCTTTACTTTCATTTGATTCTAAAGTAAACCTTCCTTCTTGCATATTTTTTGAAACATTCGCATTGCTATCTGTTCTAAAAACTGACATTTTATAGGTTAAACTTTTATATACTTCTGTAGCATTAGTAGCTATTCCTGATATAGAAAATGTGTCATCAATAGTATTTGTCTTTATCTTTGCTATTACTTCTGTATTGGTATACTGGGCTCTAGAAACCTGAATACTCAAGACCAATATTATCAAAAGAACTATTCTCATTCTTCTATTGTATTATAACCATCAAAAGCTTCGAATAATAATGGTTCTGGATTCACCAGACATTTTAAATTTTAAATTTTTTGATAGTTCATTCGTTCCAAATCTTTCAAAAATCAAATTATTTCCTTCTTGAATAAGTTCTAATTTAGTTGAAATATCCTGATTGAAAGAAAAATCAATTACTTCGTTATTTGATCCGGTTTGAGAAATTGTTTTCTCTATCTCTTTTGCCGACTCGTCTATTCTAATCTTATTTTGATCACCATCTTGTGTAATCTTAATAATAGAATAATCCGCTACAGTATTTGAAACAACAACATTATCAGCTCCTATTTGCTTAATAAAAACTGTATTTCTCAAATTAGCCGCAGATTGATTTTCTATAGTATTACTTGGAGCAGATAAAGCGTCTCCTTGGATCAATGTGATAAACTTATCCTGATCAGTAATCAAACTATTTTCTTTACTTTCTGTTTCTTGTGCATAAAGCGTAGAAAATAAAAGAGGCAATGCTAAAACTAGTATTTGTAAATAAATTGTTTTATTCATCTTTTCTTAGAGTTTATTGTCATTAGCAAAGAGTTATGCTTATAAAAATTTACAAGCATAACTCTTATAGTATTCTATTAAGAAAGGTATATACTACTATTTAGCTCCTCCTCCAGAATTACTTTGAGTAACGACTGCAGAATTATTTGAACCGTTTTGTATCAACATACTAGAATGTGAATCTCCAGTTTGATTAACTAGAATACTGTTTTCTACTCCTACCTGAGTATTCTCTGCCATATTCATGTTTCCTGTTTGAAGAACTTCACTAGAGTTATTCGCTCCAAATTGATAAGACATTGCTAGGTTTATATCTCCATTTTGGTTTTGAAGGATCACATTTGATTCTCCTGCAACATCAGAACCTTCTTGAGAAGCCTCTGCACTATTACCTACTCCTGTTTGAATTTGAGTAATTTGATTTCCTCCTCCAAAAGTTAGGACATTTTGTTCTGCAGCAGCTTTATTTTTATCTCCTTCTTGTGTTTGAGAAATTTCATTGTTCTTTTCTTCATGTCTTGCATATGCATCATTATCGTTCCCCTCTTGTACTTGACTAATAATACCTTCTGTAGAAGTAAAGAAAACGCCTCCTTGCTCTGCTTCAGCTTTATTATTTTTTCCATTCTGTATTTGAGTCAACATATTATCATCACCCGATTGAGCTCCAGAAGCATTATTTTCTGTTCCTCTTTGAGACTGGTCAGAAGAATTATTACTTCCATTTTGTGTTACCGTTACAACATTAGAATTCCCTCCTTGTTGTTGTACCGCAGAATTTTCTCCACCAAAAGCTAGTAAATTTTGAGTAGCGCTTGCCGAATTTCCTTCTCCATCCTGATTTTGACGAATAGTATTATTATCTTCTTCTTGATTAGCAAATGTTGTATTTTCATTTCCTAACTGTACTTGTGACACATTTCCTCCTCTTGAGTTATAGAGTTCACTTCCTTGTAACGAAGTCGCTACATTTCCTCCTCCTTGTTGATTTTGATTTAACGAATTGTTATCTCCATTTTGTATTCCTTCGGCTTTATTAGAATCCCCTATTTGTAACTGAGAACCAATATTATCATTTCCTACTTGAACAAGTGACACCATATTCGAATTACCTGATTGCTGCTGTTCACTGCTGTTACCAATACCCAATTGAGATAAAGATGCTTCGTTACTATTTCCCGATTGAGCTTGAGAACCGACATTAACTATTCCTTCTTGAGAAATTTTTGCATCATTTCTATCTCCTTCTTGAGATTGACCTGCAGTATTAATTCCTCCTGTATACTCGAGATTTTGGGTAGCACGTGTCGTATTACCATTACCAATTTGTCTTTGATATACTTCGTTACCTACCTCTTCATGTTGTGCATATGCAGAGTTCTTATTTCCATTTTGTGATTGTTGTACAATACCAATACTAGAAGCATACAATTCGCTTCCTTGTATGGCTTCAGCCTTATTTGCCATTCCTTCTTGTGCAGTTGTAGAAGAATTGGAAGCTCCTATTTGAGTAACAACAACCTCATTATCCTGTCCGTTTTGGTTAATGTCACTACTATTTGATTGTGCAAAAATCGCTGTAGCACTTAATAATGCTGCTAAGCTAAAAACTACTTTTTTCATGTGTAATATATTAAAAGTGATTAATAAGTTTCCTTCTTTTAAAGTTATAAGCCCAGAACAAAACGCACCAGAAATACCCAATACTTATTTGATCTAAAATGTTAAAAATATATTTTGGAACGTGGGGGATGTTATACCATTCAAACTTATATGAATTATGGCACTATCAAAAAATGACTAGCTTTCTGACATTATAAATTTAAGGAAATATACAAGCGATTTTTGTCGACGGAATAACTATTCGACGAAACACATACGGGAAAACCATAGAAAAATAAATTTCCTATGGTTTTAAAGGGATTTCAATCTGTTAAAATTTTACCAAATATTTACTTTAAAAATTGACAGTAAGTTAATTCTTACTTATCTAGTAAAAAGTAATTCTCTGTATTTTGTAAGAGGCCATAACTCATCATCAATTAATAATTCTAATTTATCGCAACTATAACGAATCTCATCAAAAAATGGTTTCACTTTATTACAATAATCTGCTGCCTTTTTCTCTAAATCTTCTAATTTATTTGCTTTTTTTCGGGCTTCAGTCATTTTACTCACTTTTACATTTATCTTCCCTATATGCTCTGATATCTCCTCGATGATTTGCATTTGCTCTGCTGCATACTTTTTAAAATCTTTTCCATAAAGATCCTTAAGTCCAGACACATTATTGATTAACATATTCTGGTATCTAATCGCTGTAGGGATCACATGATTCCTGGCCACATCTCCTAAAACCCTACCTTCTATTTGAATTCGCATTACATATTCTTCAATTTCAATTTCATAGCGTGCCTCTGATTCTACCTTATTCATTACCCCCATTTGTTCAAAAAGTTCTATCGTTTTCTTAGATACTTTTGCTTTTAAAGCGTCGGGAGTACTCTTATTATTACTTAACCCTCGTTTCTTTGCTTCTTTTTCCCATTCAGCTCCATATCCATTTCCTTCAAAAAGTATATTTTTTGATTCTTTAATGTATTCTCTCAACACATTAAATATTGCTTCATCCTTTTTCAATTCTTTGGTATCTATCAAATGATCTACTTCTTTTTTAAAATCAACTAATTGCTTCGCAACAATTGTATTTAAAATAGTCATTGGATTAGCACAATTAGCCTTAGAACCAACTGCTCTAAATTCAAACTTATTACCCGTAAAAGCAAAAGGAGAAGTTCTATTTCTATCAGTATTATCTAACAATATCTCTGGAATTTTACCAACAACATTTAGTTTAAGATCTGTTTTTTCTTGAGGTGATAGTTTACCATCTGTTACCCCTTCTAACTCTTTTAGCACTGCTGTTAATTGTTCTCCTATAAATACAGACATAATAGCTGGCGGTGCCTCATTAGCTCCCAATCGATGATCATTACTTGCAGAAGCAATGCCCGCTCTCATTAACTCTTCATACTCATTAATTGCCTTGATTGTATTTACAAAGAAAGTCAAAAACTGAAGGTTACTCATTGGTGTTTTTCCTGGACTTAATAAATTAACTCCGGTATTTGTACTTAACGACCAATTATTATGTTTTCCAGACCCATTAACACCCGCAAATGGTTTTTCATGTAGGAGTACTTTAAATTTATGTCTAGCTCCAATTTTTTCCATCACATCCATCAAAAGTGAATTATGATCTACTGCCAAATTTGTTTCTTCAAATATGGGTGCCAATTCAAATTGATTTGGTGCCACCTCATTATGTCTTGTTTTTACAGGAATACCAAGCAACATACATTCTGTTTCAAGATCTCTCATATAATCTAATGCACGAGTTGGAATACTACCAAAATAATGATCATCTAATTGTTGTCCTTTTGCTGGCGAATGACCAAGTAATGTTCTTCCTGTCATTACGATATCTGGTCTAGAATTAGCCAAAGCACTGTCGATCAAAAAATACTCCTGCTCCCATCCTAAAGATGCATTTACCTTTTTCACATTCTTATCAAAATATTTTGCTATCGATGTTGCCGCAGAATCTACTGCATGTAATGCTCTTAACAACGGAGTTTTATAATCCAAAGCTTCTCCTGTATATGCTACAAAAACAGTAGGGATACATAACGTTGTACCATAAATAAAAGCTGGTGATGTTGGGTCCCATGCTGTATACCCTCTTGCCTCAAAGGTATTACGAATTCCTCCATTTGGAAACGATGAAGCATCTGGTTCTTGTTGAACCAATTGACCACCTCCAAATTTTTCGATGGCTTGTCCATTTCCTATAGTTTCGAAAAAAGCATCATGCTTTTCTGCTGTTGCTCCAGTAAGAGGCTGAAACCAGTGTGTATAATGGGTCACTCCTTTTGACAAGGCCCAATCTTTCATCGATGATGATATTTGATCGGCTATGGACCTATCAATTTTGGATCCATTTTCGATTGCATCGATAACACTATTATATGCATCTTTAGTTAAATACTGTAACATTGTCTCTTGATTAAAGACATTTTCTCCAAATAATGCTGAACGTCTTTTTGTTTCATTAACTGGCACGATATCACGACCTAAGGACTCTTTTAAAGCTTGAAATCTAAGTGTTGACATAATTTAAATACGTTTTTATAAGAAATGTTAGTAGTTTCTATTGCTAAAATAGAAAAAATAACCCAATAATTATAAATATAAAACAAAGTATCCCCTAAAAAAATAGGGTAAAAACAAAAATAACACATAATTTATAAATTTTACCCCCTATTTTTTCACCCTATTAAAATTATGTTATAATTTTACACCCTTTAATAGTTCAATTTATAACGTATTTATTATGAGTAAAGCTAAACTAGAATACATTTGGTTAGATGGTTATAAACCAACTGCTAACTTAAGAAGTAAAACAAAAGTTGAAGAAAATTTTAGTGGTAAGCTTGAAGATTGCCCAATGTGGTCTTTTGATGGTAGTTCTACCAGACAAGCAGAAGGTGGAGATTCTGATTGCTTATTAAAACCAATTGCTATTTACCCTGATCCTGCACGTAAGAATGGATACTTAGTAATGACAGAAGTTCTAAATTCTGATGGTACTCCTCACGAATCAAACGCTAGAGCTACAATTGACGATGATGGTGATTTTTGGTTTGGTTTTGAACAAGAATATTTTATTATGGACACCAAAACACAACTACCTTTAGGATTTCCCGTAGGTGGTTACCCTGGTCCACAAGGAATGTACTACTGTTCTGTAGGTGGAAGAAATACTCATGGTAGAGATTTTGTAGAAGAACATGCTGATTTATGTATTGCTGCTGGACTTAACTTTGAAGGTATCAATCAGGAAGTTGCTTCTGGACAATGGGAATTTCAATTATTTGCCAAAGGAGCAAAAAAAGCAGGTGATGAGATTTGGATTGCTAGATATCTATTAGATCGTCTTACAGAACGATACGGATACTATATAGAATATCACCCTAAACCTATCAAAGGAGATTGGAATGGTTCTGGTATGCATGCAAACTTCTCTAATGAAGTATTAAGAACATGTGGTTCTAAAGAGGTTTACGAAACTATTTGTGAAGCATTTAGACCTGTAGCCAAAGAACACATTGCTGTTTATGGTGAATTTAATGATCAAAGATTAACTGGAGAACATGAAACACAATCTATACATGAATTCTCTTTCGGAATTTCGGATAGAGGAGCTTCGATTCGAATCCCTATTATTACTGTAGAAAACGGATGGAAAGGTTGGTTAGAAGATCGTCGTCCTGCATCAAATGGTGATCCTTATAAGATTGCAGCTCGAATCGTAAAAACAGTTAAAACAGCAGATATAGAAGCCGTTTTAGTTTAAAACACAATATAATTTTTAAGTTAGACGCAAAAACACCTTTAGAAGCTTTTTCTAAAGGTGTTTTTTTTTGAACTTATTTTTTTACTTCATAAAAACCAATGCTATAAAAACGCAATATGCACCAAAAATTAAAAAACCTTTTGGTCTTCCTAAAATCATTTTTTTAGGAATAAAAGCTAACGGAAGTAAAACCATTGCAAAACCAAGCATCCAGTAGATATTTACACTCATCAAACTTTCATCTTTTACAGCTATAGGCTGGATAAGGGATGTTATCCCTAATACCGAAGCAATATTAAAAATATTCGACCCTATAAGGTTTCCTAGAGAAATTGCTTTTTCTTGTTTGAGTGCCGCTATAACAGATGCAGCCAATTCTGGTACACTTGTCCCTACTGCTATTAAAGTAACCGCAATAACTCCTTCACTCACCCCTAACTTTAAAGCGATTGTTTCTGCACCACTTACTAACAATTCTGATCCAAAATAAAGTGCCGCCCCTCCTATTATTAACCAAGTTACAATCTTAAAATTAGATGTCTTTTCTAATGTATCATCTATCTCTTCTACCATGGTATCAGAAAATTTTCTTGCTCTTCTTATCAATAGAAAAAGATACAATATTATCGCAATTAGTAATATCAAACCTTCTACCTGAGTCAAAACACCATCATTTTCTAGAAAAAGGTATAATGCAAATGACAATAACACCATTACTGGCCAATTAAATTTATAAAAGTCACGATCAATTGCCAAAGGACCAATAATAGCTGTAATCCCCAAAACCAAACCAATATTGGCTATATTAGATCCAATCACATTACCTAAGGATATATCTGATAACCCATCCATTGCAGCCTGAATACTCACCAATAATTCTGGTGCAGAAGTAGCAAAAGACACTACTGTCAAACCAATTACCATACGAGATAATTTAAGTCTAAAAGACAACGCAACAGAAGATCGAACCAAGAACTCTCCTCCTACAACAAGAAGTATAAGTCCAAATATCACATAAAGTACACTTGTAATCATAAGTTTAAAATTTGTTTGCGAAGATATAATAAGTATAGCACTGACAGGCCTCTTTAATTTATTTTTTATTGACAATCACACACTCAAAAACTATAAACATAGTTACGTAACTAAAAAAATAGTTGCATAACTATTTTTTTAGTTATACATTTGTTTAAAATATTAGCACATGGAAAAACTAACCAACAAAGAAGAAGAAATAATGCAAAAGCTATGGGATTTAAAAAAGGCATTTGCCAAAGAAGTTCAGGCTGCATTAGAACACCCGACACATTACAACACTGTATCTACTATAATTCGTAAGCTCGAAGAAAAGGGATATATAAAACACAAAGCTTTTGGAAAAACTCATCAATATTATCCTGCGATATCAAGAGAAGAGTATCGCAACAAATTTGTTGGAAAAGCTATGATGCAATACTTTAATAATTCGTATAAAAATATGGTGTCATTTTTTGCAAAAGAAGAAAAAATTAGCGCAGAAGAGCTAAGAGAAATTTTAAAAATGATAGAAGAAAAAAAATAGCCCTATGCAAGAATGCTTGATATATATTGCCAAATCTTCCGGGATTCTTACTATATTTTATAGTGTATATTTCTTTTTATTAAGAAAGGATACTTTTTTTAATATCAACAGATATTTCCTATTTATAGGAATATTCGCTTCGCTAACACTTCCTCTTTTAGAATTTTCGAGAACAATTTTTATAGAAAGTCACAATTATCAAATTTTACAAATTAACCCAATAAAAACAATTCCTACTCGGCCTTCAACCCCTATAATAAACTTGTGGTTAATTGGATTTATAATATATATAATTGGTGTTGTCTTTTTCCTTATTCGTTTTGGAATTGAGTTGTTATCCCTTAAAAACCTTCTTTTTAAAGAAAAACACATACTAAACCAAGGCATTTACTTCATAAATACTTCTAAAGAAATTGCTCCTTTTTCATTTTTTAATATCATTGTATACAACCCTTCGTTGCATACAAAATCAGAATTAGAGATGATTTTAAAACATGAAAAAGTTCATGTAAAACAACATCATACTATTGACGTAATAACCATACACCTCTTTTCTATATTTCAATGGGTAAATCCATTAGTTTGGAAATATAAAAAAGTACTTCAAGAAAATTTAGAATTTATCGCTGACCAAAAAGCAGTTCACAAAACATCATCAAAAAAAGATTATCAAATCGCTTTAGTTAAGACGTCATTAAACAACTTTTCTAATGTAACAAATAATTTTTATCAATCATTAATCCAAAAACGAATCGTTATGCTAAACAAACAAGCATCAAAAAGCAGAAATTCCTGGAAAACTTTAGTTACTCTTCCTTTATTATCTATATTCTTATTGGGGTTTAACACCAAAGAAATTAAACAATTAAAAGAAGAACAGCATCCTGTAATTGTAACTTCCAACAGTTTTCAAAAAGAATATGTTTCCACACCTAATACAACCAAAAGCACTATAAAAATCGCTATCGGTAAAGAATCTTCAGAAAAAGAATTAAAAAAAATAAAAAGAATCTTTAAAGAAGAGTATAACGTCAGCGTTAAGTTTAGTGAAATCGAACGAAATGCTTCTGGCGAAATAGTAGGCATTAAAATTGATATCTCGTCAAAGGGTAGTAGTGCAAATTATTCAGTCAATGATAACGAACCTATAGGTTTAGTTGTTATATCATACAATAGTAAAAATGATAAAATTAATATTAACCAAGCTAACAATGACTTTAAATACATAAGCAAAAATGACAACGAAAACAAAATAATCGAAATACATCCTGCAAATAAAGATCATAAAATTATTTTCTCTAATGAGAAAGAAGGAGAACAAGAAGTTATAATTCATTCTGAAGACGATAATATTTTCAAAATCAACACCAAAGACAACAAAACCTTTGCATACATTTCTGGCGATCCAAATAAAGAACCTCTCATCTATATCGATGGCAAAAAAGTCACCAAAAAAGAAATGGAAAAACTAAATTCGGATAAAATTAAGAGCGTAAATGTCTATAAAGGAGAAAAAGCGATTAAAAAATATGGTAAAAAGGCAAAAAGAGGAGTCATTGAAATTATTACAAAAAAGGATTAACTTTTAGGTTTATCATTTCTTATAGCATTATTACCAAAACTCATCTACAACAGGTGAGTTTTTTCGTATTTTTGTGACATGAAAAAACAATTCTTTGTAGCACTTGCCAAGCTAAATAAAATAGTACTCCCTAGTTTTACTAAGAAACAATTAGACCTAAGTAAAGCTTCAAAAATACAGCTTCTTTTATTTGGATGGAAACTGTATGTTACCAAAAGAGCTCTTTAACACATAAAAAAAGCACCCGGTTTAGGGTGCTTTTTCACAGTTATTATGAAGTTTACTCTACTAGTATAAATACTCTAATGCTACTTTATCATACTGTCCAAACTCACCATCACTTGATGATATGCATGAATTCATGATAGATGAAGGATCTTGGCTTGCACCTGGAGTTCCAGGAATACGAATAGCCCCATCAGGAAATTGACTTTCTCCAGATTGACCACAAGAGTTTCTTGTATTCCAATCTGTATGTCTTAACCCAAAACAGTGTCCTAATTCATGAGTCATTAATCCCTCTAAGATTTGATCATTATTAAAACGATTAGCACCACCGTTAATAATTACTCTTTTATAAGGCTCTCCTCCAGAAGGAAATCCAGCTCTACCTCGAACTCCGTCTTGAGGAATAACAGAACCACTTGTTTGTGTATACACCACAATGTCACTTGAGTTAAAATTAGTCGTAAACACAACACTAATGTTAAAATCAACGTTAAGTGCTCGATAGTTATTCACAGCATAACGTAATGCCGTTTGTGCCACAGCACTTAACCCAAAACTGTTATTACCATTATAACCAACAACTCTAATTGTTCTTGGTGTACTCACTAGGTTTGTAGTATGGTATTGTTTTGATTGAACACCATCTCCGTTATCCATTTTCCATAACTGGTCTTCAGAGATAGCAATATCATCTCCTACTACTAACATCGTTTTTTCTGTACCATCAATGTCTTCATAGGTTTGTCGTTCTACTTGACTAGGATTTAAACTTAAAGATTCTAATTTGTCTAAAATTTTTGTAGAAATCTCTTGAGAAGTATCCTCTTGCGGAGTGTCTAACTGTTCTTTCTCACACGAAGTGATTAAAGTCATACCTGCTACAGCAAGCAAAACTAATTGCAATTTGTAATTTTTCATAAAATTGAGTTTGTGTTAAAAATTTAGCATTCGTTAAATGCTCTATTAAATCGCACGAATATAATATTAAATTATCTAAAATTGATACTTTATAAACCGTAATTTTCTTACGAAAAACATAAATTTTTCCTAAAAAAAACACTTGTAACATATTACAACGAACAAATACGTATTTCACAGATATTTTTATTTTTTTCAAACTCACTTCCATAAAACACTAAAACACTCTTTTTTTATAAAATCACCCCTACTAATGTTAATTATTTACCAACATAAACCCCTTAAAATTTGTCTATAATGTCATTTTTATAAACACATTTTTAATACTTTTTTCCTTTTATCTGAGTGATTACACCCCTATCACTTTTGACTTTGCAACATTATGAATCACTTTTCGTATTTATAGATAACAAAATTAATTTGTATTAACTCTTTACTATTTGATAAATCAAAATTCTAAACCGATGAAAAAATGGATCACTTTAGGAACAAGCATACTAAGTATACTTTTTCTAACTGCTTTTACTACACATCCAAATAGCCATCAAACTATTACAAATACTCAATCTGATGAAATAACAGCAGTAATCAATAAAAATACAACAGAGAAAGAACTAGAAGATTTAAAAGCATTTTTTGCCGAAAATGATATTGAACTACTGATTAAAAAAGTAACATTTAACGAGCAAGATGAGATTACTAGTTTAAGTCTTCTTTTAAAAAAGGGAGGAACAAAAAGTCAATACTCATCTTCATCTAATGTCCCTATTTCAGAAATAAAGTTAGGATATAGATCTGGAAGCTTATTTATTTCAAATTCTGACTCTTTTGATATAGCCTCTTTAAAAAACCTTTCTAACTTTAATCATTATAAAATTGATATGGATAGTCTTATGCAAAAACATAATTTTGCCTTCGATTTTAGCTTTGACAAAGATTCTTTATTCTCTTCTGATCATTTAGATATCCATAAATTGAAGGATCAGATCATGAAGTCATTTACACTTAATGAAGATGAGAATGGCAATTTCATATTTAATGGTAGTCAAATACCACATTTTCAGCAGCATCAAAAATTACATAGATTTAATTTTGTGGACAACCCCGATATAGAGAAGTTGATTATTATAGACGGAAAAGAATCTGATTTTAAAACACTAGATGCTCTTGCCAAATCTGATCAATTGTCCGATGTAGATTTTTTAAAATCAAAAACGGCAGTTAGTATTTATGGAGACAAAGCAAAAGATGGCGCTATCATTGCCATAACAAAAAAATAGTAAGTGGTAATCTAATAGAGAAGCCTTCTGCTAACTGAAGGCTTCTCTATTAATACTTTAAAAGTGACACCAAAGGAGCCTGACACCTCTCTCTTCCTTTAAGAAATCCTAATTCTATTATAAAACTACATTGTACAATTATCCCTCCTAATTCTTCTACCAAACTGCAAACCGCATTGGCTGTACCACCTGTTGCTAGTACATCATCATGAATTAAAACATGCTCTCCAGGCTTAATTGCATCAATATGGATTTCTAAAGTATCTTCTCCATACTCTAATCCATAATTTTTTGATTTTGTTTCGTATGGTAGTTTTCCTTTTTTTCGAACGGGTACAAACCCCGCATTTAACCGTTCGGCAATCATACTACCCAAAATAAACCCTCTTGCCTCTATCCCCACGACCTTGTCTATCTTAATCTCTTTAGGACTTAACTCGGCTAGTTGATTTGCACAACTTACTAATGCTTCGTGGTTTAGAAACAATGGTGTAATATCTTTAAATGTAATCCCAGGTTTAGGAAAATCAGCAATATCTCTTATATAATTTTCTAGCTTCATACTATATCTTTCTAAGGATTCAAATATAGTATAGATTGACAAACTGACTTAATTCTTTTAATTAAAATTATTTTATACAAATAATCTTGGGCTATTTAATAAAAACGATTATATTTGCACCCGCAAAAAGGCCTCGTAGCATAACTGAATAGTGCACTTGATTACGGCTCAAGAGGTTGCAGGTTTGAATCCTGCCGAGGTCACTGGACAGGACAAGTTCGAAATATTCGAATTTTGTCCTGTTTTTATTTTGTGTAACATATTGGTTTTTAAGAATATATCCTCTAAGAAAATATTAAATCTAGGGGTTCGACACTCGTTGTTTTTGAAAAATATCTTTTCAGAAAATATCGAACCCACTAGAATCTGTTTTCCTTCCCAGGCAGTGTCATTATATAGGGTTTTTAAGTTTTCGAAAAGCTTTAGAGCTTTTTTTATTTGCTTCATATATCCTACTCCATGATTTTTCAATTCTGTATAATCAAACTCTAAGTCGGCAATTTTTTTTTGATATTTAGCTTTCCCTTTTTCAAATGTAGTAATGTCTATTTTACCCTCGAATAAGTTATCTTCTGCTGTACTAATTATCTCTTTAAGATCTTTAATCTCTTTTTCAATTTTATTCATTTTTGTTGTTCTTACCCGCTTATTGTTGCCATATTTTTCACTAATAACATCATAATACAATTCGCTAACCCCACGATCAATAGTATATGATTCCAGAAGCTCTTCAAACATTTGATGAGCTTCATCTACCTTGAAACGTTCCCTGCACCCTAATCTACAATGATAATAATAGTATTTTCCTCCCCAACGCCCCGTTGAAGCGCTTCCTGTCAAGTTTTTTCCACATTTAGTGCATTTTATATGCCCTCGCAAGGGTAAATTTTCGTTTTTAGTTGCCCATTTCTTCTTTTTCTTTTTCCTACCTTCTAGAATTTCCTGAACGCGATTAAAAAGGTTGTCAGAAACTATTGCATCATGTAATCCCTCTACATAATACATGTCTTCATTCTTATAAGCAGGAACTTTTACTTTTCCATTATAAACAGGGTTTCTAATTAATATGTGAAATCTAGACTTGGATATTTTTAACCCTTTTTTATACATCATTCTTCGAACTTCATCGGCGGGTAGCCCTCTAGTCATAAGTATAAAAGATTCTTTTATTAATTCAGCTTTGTCTGATTGTATTAATGAAGCTTTCCCCTCTAACGTTCGTTGATTCTTATAACCTATAGGGGCTGTAGATGTCCAGCACCCTTCTTTATTAGCTCTTCTGGAACCTTCTGTTGTGCGGATAGATATTTTGTCATTCTCAACTTCTGGAACCGCTAGATAAATGGCTAACATGATTTTATTATCCGGCAACTCTAAATCTAAAGGTTGTTCAATAGAGTTTACTTTGATCCCCATTCGTCTTAGTGAATCTATGACCTGATATGCTTCTCCCGTGTTACGAGAAAATCTATCCCATTTTGTAAACAATATTTCATCAACAATTTTCCGATTAGCTTTACAATAAAGCATTAATTTCTTCCATTCAGGACGATCAAAAGTTTTTGCTGAGTAATCATCTTGAAAATGTCTCAAGATATTATGATTTTTTAGATTGCAAAAACGATCTAAAACTTCCTTTTGATAAGGTAAGCTAAACCCATGATCAGCTTGGTCGTCAGTGGAAACTCTAGTGTAAAGAATTGTGTTTTTCATTTTTTACTTTTTTTTATTTGATACTGAATGATTTACCTGAATATCCGCGAGCAAGTAGAGCTTTTCTCGAATTGAAATGATTTGTTCATCAGTATACTTCTTACCATATTTTTCTAATTTCTTTCTACAGTGTTCTATTGATAACATTTTAAATACAATTCATGCTATTCTACTGTATCGGTAGTCATAACACGGGTGTGTATTAAATCGGCTTTTATTGGCCGCGAATTTATTTTGTAAGCTTTTTTCTAATTGTTCTGTTAATACAAACAACTTTTCCATTATGCTGCTTGATCTCCAGATTTTGATATGCCCCTTTTTTCAAGAGGTCCGTAATCTTTGATTCTTCTAAAATTTGCTCTGTACCCTCTAAGCGAATAATTTCTCCTTTTTCGTTTTCCTTGGTTATATTAATGTATTTGAAGGTTTTATTTCTAATGATTTCAATAGCTTGTATTTCTTCCGTTGTTAATCCGTTATACTCACTAAAGTTAGGGGTTTTATATATATCAGTTAAAGTGTCTTTAATCTGTTTGTTTAACGAAATGGCAGTATGGTTTTCTATTTCACCAGACCTGAGCTTATCTACATAAACCAAATCATTTAGAATGTGTAATTCATTGGTACTGGTTAAGATGATATATATAGCTACATTCATTTGAAGCACTTCCATTGTATAATACTCAATTGCTGGATATTCTTTACTATTAGAAGCTTTAATAGGTGTAAATAAGCCAAGTTTTGCTCCTTTTATTTTTGAATGCTCTATACTCATTTCTCTTAGATCAGCAATGATACTAATCCAAACCAAATCTATAGGGCTAAAGAAATTTGGTTTTCCAGAAATAATATGTTCCCTGTGATCTATTAAGTGGTCTAGCTTTCTCCAATGAGTTAATGTCCTTCGACTTACACCTTTGATTCTTTTCATGCCGAAATGACGTTCATTCAATAAAAGACTAAAAGTGTCGTAATCAATTTTTTGTTGTTTTGATTCCATGTATAATGATTTGATTGATGCTGCTAATATAATAAAAAAAGTGTTACAAAATAGTAACACTTTTTTTATTAATTTTGATTCAGCCTTTGAGCTTAGATCAAATAAGATTAATAATCAGTTTTTTAAAGCATTTCATTCTGATCTAACATTTCCTCTAACCGATCATTGTATTGCGTTAGCATTTCAATTTGTTTGTTTTTAGCAGCGATCAAATCATCTTTACTCTTGTTCATTTCTTGAGTATTCTTGTACAGATTCTTGTACACTTCTACTTTCTCTTTATTATATAAATCCTTAAGATCATCAGTATTCTCCACCTTTTTTTCAATATTATCAGCAGTATCAGTTGGTGTACCTCCATCAACTTTAGAAAAGAAATTGTCTGGATTGTTTTGATCAAATGAAAAAGTAAAGGTTAAATCCTCATAGTAGAAATATTCGTAAGGGATTTTAAAATGATCAGCAAAGGTTAATAATTGGTAATGATTTAAGTTGGTTTCATCTTTTCTGACTTTGCCCACTACACTAGGATTACTTGGAGAAATTATCTTTCCAATCCCACCATCCGATAAATTTTTCTGTATTGGATGTTCTCTGTAAGCAGTTTTGAGTACATCAACGGCTTGAATGAATTTCTTATTAATTGTTTTAAAAACTGGATGTGGCTTCATGACAATTCTCCTTAAAAATTAGTTTTTATGTATTTTTTACATTTTTTATTAAGCATTCAATCTGTTAACAATCAAATTATTATAAAATAATATGTAAAAAATACATTTATAACATCATACAATATGTAAAAAATACATATATTTGAAATGTAAAAAGTACTACTTAATACTTTTGTAACAAAAAAATGGAAAAAAAAGTACATTTTTCTGTAATACAATGTCAAAAGTACATTTTTTTTCGATATCACAAAAGAAACTGACTAAAAGTTTACACAAATGACACACAACTGGTACAGTTGATAAAAAGAGAAACTTTTAGTGAAATGTTCATCATCAATCATCATCAAAAACGAATTATGTATACTGAAGATCACATTCAAAAAATCATTTTAAGGGTTCGGCAATTAGTGACCAATCCCTTTAAACAAATTGAGAAGAAGACTGATTTATCGAGAACCACTATTAATCGCTTCTTTTCTGGAACTCCTGTACGGCAATCCACACAAGACAAGATATTTAAAGCTTGCGTGGAAATCATAGATCAAAAGCAACAGGAACAATTGGCATTAAAAAGAAAGAGTGAGCAATTACTACAGCTCCAACTACCATTTAGAGGTTCAAAGAAAAGAAAAACTGCATAATCATCAATTATTGGGGAATACAAGATGAAAATAACACTCATAACAAACGATAAGGCACAAAAGACCTTGGATCGCATTAAACAACAAATGTGTCATAGTAAGGCAGATACGGATTATTTATTGCATATGCATCGACATAAAATAAAGTTGCCGACACCACCTATTTCGGAATTCTAATCTATTAAAAAGCGTACAGAAACGTCTATATCTCATCAATATAGTATAGCTATCATTCATTCATCATAAACGAACACCTATGTTAATCAATTATTCCATTTCATTAAAAGCCCTCGATAAATTCGTCGAGGGTTACAATGAAATGCAAGATACCAGAAGCACTCAAATTCGTGGCTCAATGATCCACACGGCCAAAGAAATGATTCGTTTATATGGGGTTTCACTTTTGAAATCTAATAAAATTAAACCTGTTACCGCCGATAATATTCCATCATTAAGAACCAATAATATTCAGCTTGGTAAGATTACTAAAATGTCTGGTAGAACTATACAACGCCATATTCGTCGCCTTCAAGATGCAGGGATAATCACAGAGAAGGTAGGTCATGGTTCTAATTCGAGTTATGAATTGTGGATAAATCCCAAAATAGTGTGGATAAAGGGGTTAACAACTCTTAAAATGACTAAAAATAAAGAGGAATCTAAAAAATCGTTAACAGCTAAAAATCAGTTGATTAAAAATGAGCATACGACAAAATGTCCTCATACAGATACTAGATACTTTACTAGAAACAAAAAAAATATACTAATAGCTGTTGACAAGTTAAGACGAGTTTGGCAAGAGCAGGCAGCCAATGATCCGCTTTTTACTGGCAACGTTACCGGAGACGGCAAAGAAAGGAGTTTGCTATCGCAAACAGCTTTTGATAGTACTGGCAACGTTACAGGGGACATTACTGGAGACACACAGTTGAAAGACCTTAAAAAAAATGATACACAGTTGAAAGAGAACTGGCGGGCGCAAAACAATACTGAAAAACAAATGGTTGTGGATAGGCAAATTCAATCAATACCTTCAGTAGCGTTAGATGCAACAGGGAGTAACGACCCGACCCGCCACTCTTTCCTTGTATCCTATGCGGAAGAACTCTGGCAGTTCGCCCTTAACAAACTCTATGGAAATATTTCGTTGACAAAAACCCAGCACACAACTGCTACACAACTGCTATACAAATGGTACAGTCCGGTGGCTACGGAAAAATTGGATTATGTACACCAGGTCTATAAGACTCGGATCGATATTGTTGAAAAATACATCCAAAAAGACCCTTCTCATCGTTTCATCCCCCTCCCATACCTCTATTTTGATCCCAAAAACCCTCATGGTTTTACAGGGACAAAACCCTGGTATGAAGCTGACAAAAAGCATCGGGAGCAATTGCGTTTGCAGCGAATTCTAAGAGAACAAATAAAAAAGTTTAAGAGAAATGAAGCGAAAGACACGGCACAAGGCAGACCTCGATTAACCGTATTTCAGGAGTGTAAACAACGTCTGGAAAAACTACAAAGCCCTGAAATTATTAAACAATTTTATGCAACAGTTATTGGTAAATCAAATAAAAATCAAACAATTAACAGTTAGTAATATGGAAAACAGAACAAATGAAAAGCCATCTTTGGCACAAAAATTAAAAAAAGTTATTGGAAACATCAATGTAGATGTATTTGGGTATGAAAAAAATGTAACCCGGAATATCCAATCCTATTTTGACCGTTTGGCAAAAGAAACAGGAATGCCAAAGGATCAAATCATTATTCGCATATTTCGAGATTATGGGCAAATTAGCGTATGTGTGCATCGACACGGGAAACGTATCAAGCAAATCCCTGTAAGTGAATTAGTAACGCTATTTACCAATATCAACCCTTCAGGACTTCCTCATTTAGAGCAAAAAGCATTGTCTGGAATTAAAGATTTTATGTTGGAGTATTGTAAGACTCATTTGATACATCCAGATAATTTACATATATGCATACTTACTGCTCAGAATCAGGTAATTGTGAAAGGGGTTAATCGTACTGATGAGATTGGGACTATTCCATTAACAGTATTAATCAAACATTTCACCAAATGAACCAACAACCAAAAAAGAAGAGAAAGGGATGGCGTTTAGGGAGAGATTCCTATCATAAGCTCATTGTTTATTTTCATAATGGGAATAGCAGAACCCGTTATTCTATTGATTGGAGACATGCCTATTCCAAAACAAGAGATCCTGCCATTGGGTTTGCCAACTTTCGAAAACTGATAAGTAAGTGGGGAAAAGCAGCTAAAACGGTATTGATTTATCATATCGCTACCGATACCAAAGTGGCGCATTATTTCGAAGGAGAAGAAGTAGAAATCGACGATGATGTATGATCTGGAAGTAATAACATTTTAAAAATAAGATTATGAATATAGTTAAAGAATTATTTAAGCAACAAAAGGAAGTCAACTATCCTAAAATACCAGAGAAGCTGTCGGATGATGAATTAGATATTCCTCATATTTTATTTTTTTCTCCCAAGGTAAATGCAGCAGGATATTATAGAATGCTTTTACCATATTTGAAATTAGCGCAATCCAAAAAGTTTAAGACTCATATTATTGGTTTAGACAAACAAGATTTCAATACGCCATTTGGGCTTACGAAAACGCCTTTGCCAGATGAATGGATTCTTTGGGCTGACTATTTAATTTTTCCATTGGTAACGGTTGATATCAAGTACATTAGTAAGGCGTGTAAGATAATCAACCCTGAACTTCAAATTGTAATGGACATTGATATATCGCTTCATACATTACATCCTGATGATCCACTATTGCCAAAGATCTCGAAAGAAATGATTAAAATTTGTGAAGAAAACCTGAACATAGTAGATATAATTACTTCATATAATGAGCATATATTGAATTTCTATCAGGAATTACTAGAAGATCATTATCAAAATGACCATACTATTTTTGCTCATATTCCAAACTTGCTACCTATTACAACCTTTGAAGAACTTCCAAAGATAGCTACAAAAAGTGACCCTATACGTATTGGATTGCTTACTGATCATCGATCTATTAATGATGTATTACTACTCAAAAATGTATTATTAGAGATACAAGTTAAACTCAAACAAAAAGTTGTTTTTGTGTTATTTGGATGGAACGGTGTATTAGCAAATGGAAGTAAACCATTGCAAGATGTTACTATTGAATATCATAAGCCGGTTGATTTTATGAAGTATTTTCAAAAGCTTCATGAATTACAATTGGATATAGCATTGTTACCCATGCGAGACAAAGCGAATCATTGCTTTGCTTCGGACACAAAATGTCTTGAATTATTGACGAAAGGAGTTCCAGTAATTGCTTCAAAATGTTTGGTTTATAGCAAGTACATCTTACAGGGTAGAACAGGAATATTAGTACAAGATGAAGAGGAATGGAAGGAAGCCATAGTACATCTAATTCATGATAAATCTTTACGAAACAAGCTTGGTGTAGCAGCAAAAAAGCATGTTTGGAGCAACTATAGTTATACAATAGAAAATACAAAAATGTTCCAGGAACTATTCCTTTAGGGATGTCCATAATAAAACAAGAAGCACTAGAGTGCTACAGTATATTACTTATTAATCTAAAATTAAATTTGATGAAAAAAATCATTCACCTTGAAAAGTTCCAATCTTCTAATGAATTGGAAATATTACTACTTCAATCCACCGGAGTATCTTATGTTTGGTCATATGCAGATAGTTCTTTGTTAGATCCTGAATTAAAGGAAGAAGAAAAAAAGGAATTATTTCAAATCATGCCTAAGCACAATCCTATGGACCCTTTTTTTTATTGGTACTGTGAAGTACGTAGGTATCATCAATTCTTTGATAGTCAACAAAATTGCCTTATGTCATTTATGAATTATTATCTTATTTGGCTCAAGGAAGGAAAACCGGATTATAAAGAAGCTAGGAAACTATTTCTGGAAGAAGAAGCACTAAACAATGCCATAAGAAATAATTGAGTAGTAAACGCTTTAAAACAAAAGGGAGGTTGATATAACCTCCCTTTTGTTTTATAAAGAAATTGTTCATGCTCTAGTGTTAGATAATGCAAAAACTTCAAGAAAGCAATAGTACTATGGTCTACCGAACACCAACTTCTCCATAATCTATTGATAAACAATTTTACATTTTATTAGTAAAGAAAACTAGTTATTGCTTATCTCTTAGTTGTTCTAAATAATTAGATAGTTTTACTTTTTCTAATTTATAGAAAGCCTTTGTGAATGCTTCTGAAGAAGTAAAACCTATCTCATGAGCCATAGCTTTCAAGGTAAAGTGATCTCTGAAGGGGATATCTTCTTTCCAACGTTGTTTAGCATAGATAATACGTAAATCGTTTATGTAATGCGTAAATGTCTTCCCTTTATGAGTATTCACAACCATAGAGAGATACCTAGTATTGGTACCGAACCTTTTGGCCAATGCTCCTACGGTTATCTTCCCTTTTAGGTATGCTTTGTTTTCCTCGAAAAGTGTGAGATTTTTAAGGATTTCGTCTATTTTTTTTTCGGTCATTTGAATTTCTGGAGAACTTTCTCGTAACTGAATTTGCGCAAGAAGTAATGCTTCTTGTTGCATTTCGACTATAAATTTAACAATGTAAACCGCCATCATAACCAGAAAACCAAAATTTACGATAGGTAGTTTTATAATTTGAGGGACTTCTAATGCCACCATTATCGGTAAAAGCGATAATGTAAATAATCCCAGATTTCCTGCTATAATTTGATATCTAAACAGCTTTACATCGTTTTGGCTACTCTTTTTATATATTTTGATAAGTTCCTTTGTCGCCATAATAAAAAACGCCAGAGATATTAGTAATGGCACAGGTAAAAACAAGTTGCGTGAAAGTTCCAAATTACCCATGAAATAATATGGGAGTAGAAATAGGATTACAAAAGCAATACTAAAGGTGTAAAGAATGGATTTGACTCCAAAAAGTTTAAATGGAGAAATATTAAATTCATGATATATATAATAGACAAAATAGGCTGCTAATAGAATGGCAGTTACATAAATAAGAATATGTTGTAGTAATACAGGCATTACAAAAATCTCATCTGGAAAAAGACTTGAATTTAGATTGTACAAGATATAACTAATGATTAATACTAAAAATCGAGATCTGGTTTTATCTTTGGGTCTGGCAATTACAAAAAGTAATTGAGTACTTATGGTTATCCCCTGAAACAATAAAATAATAAAAGTGATTAGGTGCATTTTAGTTCCAAACATAGGTATGTCAGTTTTTTAAGTGCAGATAGTTGACGTTAAAATTTAATAATGTAGAATTTATGGGCTTTCATTTAAAAAAAGTTATGACTTCTTTTATAGCTGTACTACCAACACTTTTTTGATATACTCTATTTATATATCATAAGGGGTAAAAGGTATTTTAGAGCAGTTTTGTTTTGCTCTATGCAGCATTACTTTTAAGTCATATCTCCTCTATCATAATGTGGTGTTTTTTTGTCTGGGCAAGAGAAATATCCATGCAGTATTATATCCCTGAGATTGGGACATTTTATCAATTTTATTCCGTTTTATTATGCTCTTTACAAATAATCTATTTGTAAATGATTCCCTTAAAATTCCAATCACTTGTTGTTAATGCGTATAAATAGTTATTCCAATTTAGCCGTTAATGATTTCATCATTATATATAGTAAGTGTTTCTAAAAAGAAAAATGTTCCCTCGATATTTAACTTTTTTTAGAAAAAAAAACCGCAGCATTGCTAACAAGTTAATACAAAAAAACTTAGGTTTTATTTTTTTTTAAAAGTGCATACCGTTTTTTACGAAAAACGGTATGCATTTTCTCGAAAAGGGACATGTATAGCTTGCATATTGTTGGATAATGCCATTATATTTACAGTGCCTATCCATACAACCATCCAAAAAAGTAAAGGGAATAATTTTGTTGTTTTTGAATTGTTCAAAATGTAATGGAAGAAACTTATCATCCATACTTATTTTTTGATCATTCATAGAATAACTCATAAGCAAGGTTGTAGTATGGATTTAAAAAAAGAACAGTTAGCAGATAGGATTGCAGGAATTATCATTATGATTTTTTTGCTGATACCTCAATATTGGAGTACACAATATGTTTTTAATGCGAATGATAAATCAGAATTGGTTTGGATAGCCTGGGCGTATGCTTTAGGTATTGATTCAGCAATTTTGTACTTCACCTGGAAAGGATGGATTAAGGTTGCTTTGATTTATATGGCTGTCAGTTTTGCACATAACATTAGTTATCATTTATCTCCTGAAAGTATTGGAGCTATTTTTTTAATAAGCTCTTGTAGTCCAGCGACCATATTTGCTGTAGGACATTTGTACCTACATCGAAAAGCAAAACATAAAAAAGATACTAAAACCGATCCTATTCCGGAAAAGGTATGGCAAATCTATAAGGCAATTTCAAAAGGAATTTTCTTTGAAGCGCAGCCTTTTAGATGTCCAGAATGTAACGAAACTTTTTCCGATAAAAGAAAATTAAACGGGCATATCACAGCACATAAAAAAAGTAACGAATGGAAACCAGAAAACTACGGGGATTGGGAATTAGAGAACCACCAAAGATATCAGAGCCTTTAAGAATAGCATTGTAATTGGAAATACAGCAAAGTATATTCTTTATGGGTCAGAAAAACAGACAGGAAAAGCATAAAATAAATACTTAATACAAATCATAAAGGTCATGATAGTCAACATAACAGCTCAATGGGGCGCAACACCTTTTTTTGACGCAGGGGAGCGTCAATTTGAAATTATCGATTGGAAAGAGGATATCATCCCTTTAGTGGGGCATTCTATTCGGGTTTCCAGTTTTATAAAAAAACCGTTAGCAGATACAGAAGTATTTACTTATGATGGGAATCATAAAAATGTATTTCAGTTCATTGAAGAAGAACACGAGTGGACGGTAGAAAAAGTTGAATGGGAACGTAAAGGAAAGGAATTAATCGGTCATGTCCTACTCACCGATGCCGGATATTTTATGGAATAAATTCTCTTTCTATGTATTTTAAAACCCATTTTTTAAATACCATCAAGAGCATCTCAATTTATCTCCGTTATTTTTTTTCGTACCTAGTAAGGCATTGTTAATTATTATAGGGGATAAATTGGGATTGCTTGTTTTTATTGCGGTTTATAGGGGTTGTTCCGATTTTGGTAAAATACCTTCGTACCTTTTAGAGCGGGTCTTAGAGAAAATAAATAAAAACTCTTATTATATTTGAAAAATGGATTAAGATACATTGTATGTATCCAGTGTAACTCTACGGAGGAACACTTTTAAAAGTCCTAAACGTAAAGATTACTCCCCATACAGGAGCATTTTTACAAACACATAACGCGATGTACTCTGGTGACTTCCGATACAGAAGAACCTAAACAACAGATCTTAATTGAGTACAGAGATATTACATATAAAACTATACACTCTTATTCTAGAGTATTTTTCCAAGAAGTGACTTCCGATAAGGAAGAACGGACATTAAGGCAAGTACCAAAGGTACGTATGGATGTTTTTTACGCATCCCGATTGAGAATTTATTTTTTAACCATTCTTAATCGAAGAATACACAGCTCATCGGGGTGGCTATTTTTTTAAAATACATAGCCCGAATCAAAAAAAGAGCAACACCTCCAACTACTTGTCTATAAGCAAACAAGCATCCCGATTGGGGTCTTTGTTTTTTTAAAATACGTAGCCCGATTGCTACTATACAATTGATCAAGTTTTGAAATACGAATACAGACCCCGATGGGGTGCGTATTTGTAGGCGAATACTGATCCCGATATAGATTTCTAAAAGGGTACGAAGGGAGCATCAACCCTATAAGTGAGGTATCAACAGATGGTATATAATCTGAAGATATGATGTAACAAAGAACTATACAAGTTGTAAAGGTACGTATGGATGTTTTTTACGCATCCCGATTGAGAATTTATTTTTTAACCATTCTTAATCGAAGAATACACAGCTCATCGGGGTGGCTATTTTTTAAAAATACACAGCCCGAATCAAAAAAAAGAGCAGCACCTATAACTCCTTGTTTATAAAGAAACAAGCATCCCGATTGGGGTCTTGGTTTTTTAAAAATACGTAGCCCGATTGCTACTATAGAATTGATCAAGTTTTGAAATACGAATACAGACCCCGATGGGGTGCGTATTTGTAAGCGAATACTGATCCCGATATAGATTTTAAAAAGGGTACGAGGAAGTAACAAACTATATAAAACAAAGTATCAACAGATGACAAATAATCTTGACATTCTATTTAATAAAGAACTCAATCGTTGGGAGCTACATTTTGCAAATACTCCAGAAGGAAAACTTTCAGATTATTTGGTAAGATTAGGATATCGATTTAGTTCAAGAAAACCAAGATTGTATTTTGCTCCTAAACAGGATGCTTATAAAATATTTGGGGAAGATCTAAAAAAAGCACTTCAAAAGAATGAATCGTATGTAGAGATCATTATAAAACCATCCTATGCGCCTGAACTTTCCAACATTACACATAACAAATTTAGCTATGTGACGCTTTCTCATCAAACACCAACCAAAGTTGGAAAGAAGAACTTTGTCATTTTTGATCAGTATAAAAAAATCGCAGAAGCCATAGGGCAACAATATGGAGAACGTGTATATGGTAAAAATTTTATAGGTGTTGAAGCAACGCCTAGAGTAGAAAAAAGGGCAGCCAAAAAACTCCTTGAAAAAAATATGGTGATCAATCCCTTAGAAACTACGGATAGGGTTGCATCAAAAACAGAAGTATCGCAACAAACAAGTCTTAAAGAAGAAAAAAAATCGCTTACGAATGATAGTGGTATATATACTCAAGAAACGGCAGGAGATCGATTAGAAATTATTAGCATTCCAATTCCATCAAAAGTAAAATATGATGCTGCTATTAAAATCATCCATGATGAAAATGACAAATATCGATTTGCAACCAGTACACTCAAGAAATTTGGAGATCATAGTGGAGGGACTTCTCCTGTAAGCAATAGTAGTACTATATATGAAACCAAAGAAGAAGTATTGGTATTAGGCTTTCAGGAAATTGTAACACAAATACAAAGACACATTAAAGAAAGAGATACAATCATTTCTGATCAAAATAAGAAGAACAAACTACTACATAAAGCTCTTACTGCAACATTGGACTATGCCAAGGAACTAGGTGTGAAATTAGTGAGTAACGATGAAATACATAAAAAAGGAAATACCAAACTTAAAAAGAGAACCCAACCAAAAGAAAAGAACGAAGCGAACCCTACAAGTAACCCAAAAACAAGTGGCAAAAAAAATACAGAAAAACGATTAGAGAAAATAGAAACACCTGTTAAAAATGACCTTAAAAACCTAGTGAGTTCTGTTACTGAGAAGCTAGAGGAATTGGCTGACCAAACAGTAGAAACTACAAAGGACAAACTACTGATAGAGAATGAAAACATTCAATTTAAAGATGCTTTAAAAATTAAGGGATATGAAGTCTTTGAAAAAGAAGTAAGACGAATTTTAGGAGAACAAGAGTTCTGGGTAGCAAAAATGAACAGGGTTTTTACTAAAGAAAGCTATATCCGTATTCTTAGTCCACTTACCAAAGTGTTAGGGCTTCCATTACTTACAATTCCGTCTTTTCCTACCTATCGTATTGTACAAAAATGGACTTCCATACAAGAAGATCTACTGGCACGGTTTCAGGAGTTTATTGACACCAATCCAGATACCTTGCACTTTACCTATTTGCCTTCGGCAACAAGAGAAACAGATCCTAAAGATTTGACGATTCTTCGTGTAGAAATTGAATCAGACCGAGATAAGATTAGTTTTTTACATCGTAAAGAAACTAATGAATTGGTCATAAATAGTCTTAATGATTTTGGGGATTCCATGTCTGGGTATAATGGAAGTGATATTCCAATGGGAAAGCTAGTATCTGCAATAAGTTATATGATTTCATATCCTGAAACGCTACAAATCAAACCTTATACCATTGCCCCTTATGAAAACCTGAATAAAGCACAAGTACGGGATATAGAAAGAAATGGTGTAAAAATTCCGAATGTACTAATCCCTAAAGGAGTGGTCAATACCATATTTGAGTCCGAAAATGTAGAAAAAGAAAAAGCAAAAAAATATGCTAAGCGTTTCCCAAAATTATTTGGTCTTACTGATCAAACTCTCAAGACCGCAACTTCCAAGCAGTTATTCTCACTAGCACAACTCTATCCTTTAGAAGCCTATGGGATTGATATCGATTGGAAAGCATTTACCTCTTATTGGCAATCGAATGGAGAACGCATTTTTAAAACATTGGGATACCCAACAGAGCATAGTTATCCTTTTGTTCATCTCAATACGGGGTATATAAACATTGCTACCCTTGGTAATATCTTGAATAATTCTAGTGGCAACAATCAATGGTTATCTGTGGTTGAGTCCTATCGTCCTATTGCAGATATGGACAAAGCTTTATCTATCCTCGAAGAAAGGATTAAGGAGTTAATTACCAAAAGAGCGGAATATATAGACCCTGAAACTGGAAGGGTAAAAAAAACGTCTCCTGAAGGTGAAATTTATAACAGCCTTTCTAATCAAATCCAACACCTTAGAGAACAAAAAGATAACATACAAGCCTATCAACATACGCAGATATCTATGTCAAAAGATATTACGGAGAATAAAAGTGTACCATCTAAAAGTAATGAACAGACCGAATTAGAAAAGCCCAAAACAGAAATTAATACCACCTCAAACGATCAGAATTATACTATAAAAACCATCAATCCTTTTGGTTTAGATATCCCCAACATTCGAATTTCAAACCAGATTCCAGTTCCATTTGATGAAGGGGGAATTTTGGCAATTCATGTAAAGAGTATTATGAAACAATACCCTGAACTTTCCAAAATCAATAACAAAACTATTGCAGATGCAAGTGCTTTACAATTGTTTCAACTTGCACAATTGGACATATCCAAATTAAAAATTCATAAAGATCAATTTCATAAAGAATGGGCAAAACGTGGAGAATCCATTTTTAGAGAACTTGATTTTCCTATGGATTTGAAGCATCCTTATGTCAGCATTATTACGGGATATTTTAATGTAGAATCTTTGGGGAGTATCGTAAAAAAGAATACAGGAATACCTTCTTGGTTATGGGCTGCTATTGAATATAGACCAATTGCTTTTCCTCATACTGGAATTGTTACCATAGACTTACATATTACCAAATTTGGAAAGGAACTAAAAGAGTTACAGCGTACTCTAGCGCATACTTCCAAAAACAGAGACAAAGTTCAAGAAGAAATAGAGTCAACCACTAGAGTTTTAAACGATTTAGAAGCTTCTAAAGAGGTGATTCGAAGTTTTATTACTTACCAATCCAAGAAGAAGGATCTCAAGAAAAAAGGAAAAACAACGATCAATCAAACGCGAGAGGAACACAATGAAATTGCAACTATTTCTGAAGTTACCGCAATTGATCCAATAGAGGTTATCATCCCGGAAATTCCAAGGTTGATTGCTACTGAAAAAGCAAGGCGTATTCGTAAGGAGTTTCAGGAAAAAGGTTTTTCGGTTTCTTTTACAGGAAAGGAAGCTTTTTCTCGAAGTATTTCAATAGAGGAACTGGATTTACGATATAAAAATATTGCCATTCAGCTTGATGAGAAGATAAAGGAAGCCTACAACAAGTTTACTTCTACATCGGAAAAGGACAATAAAAAAACAGAGGATACCGCAGATAAGAATAGTAAACAAAAACGAAAACTTCAATTAGAGCGTGTTACATCTTTAAATAAAGAAGCTGAAAAGTTAGAATTACTTGTTGCTAATGAAGATAAAGTGTTTCGTGATGAGTTGTTTATCGAGGTTGTTGAGAGGGCTAAAGCGTATGGACATACTCTCTTTTCAGAGAAGATAGAAGATTTTCGTAAGTATATCACAAAATATCTTTTTGAAGGACGTATCGCTGAGAATTACCCAGATCAATCGCTTAGTAAGGCAGTTCGTATACTTATAGATGATTATGTTACTAGTGATACCACAAAGCCACAAGAGAGCAATCACCTTGACTATCTGGATAAGGTAGTGGCCATTATGCATGATCACTATATGGATGCCAGACGCTTGACTAAAAGGCAAGTAGAAGCTCTTAAAGAACAAGCAGGAGTTCCCAATTTAGGTATGGTATGGGAAGCCGTAGAACTTAGTTGGTTATTATGGTATAAAATGCTTAACAGTGAACCTGTCTCATTTGATAATCGTCTGCGGGTGCTTACCCACTTTTGGGATCAGGTGCAACCTACTTACGCCTATTCAGATAGTAGTAAGGAGCAGTACAAACAATATTCCACCCCTTGTCCTATTGGAGCTATCATAGCCGAGTATACCCATATGTCCGATGCGACTCGCATTTTTGAGCCAAGTGCGGGCAATGGATTATTAGTATTAGGAGCTGATCCTCAAAAAACACATGTCAATGAGATTGATAAAAACAGGCAATATTCCTTAGAAGCACAAGGTTTTAAAACCATCACCCATTTCAATGCTGCCGAGCCTTTGCCAAAGGAACTAAATGCATCTTTTGACGTGATGGTTACCAACCCACCTTTTGCTACCTGGGATGCCGATGCCTTTGACAAAAAGCGAATTGTAAACCAATATTTCAATAAGTACCGAAGATTAGATAAAAACCGATTGCGATTAGAACATGTGATGTCGGGGCTTGCCTTACATACTTTAAAAGATAGCGGAAAAGCAGCCATAATTATTATGGGGCATCTCTATTTCGATGATAGAGGATATATTGCTAAAGCTCGTCCTTTTTTCAACTGGTTGTATATGCATTACCGGGTGGATGATATCATCAACCTGAATAGTTTTAAACTTTATAATAAACAAGGGGCAGTTGCTAAAACAATGCTCATCCTGATCAGTGGTCGAAAACATAAGCCCACTAACAAATCTATTGCTCCCACACGAAAAGAAGCAGGTGATTTAGATACAGTAGTAGACTCCTTCACTGCATTATGGGCAAGAGTTAAATCTCATATAAAGTCACCTTTAGAAATAGTCATTCAAAAACTTAAAATCGAAAACGGATATGATATTTTATAACAATCAATTGATGTCTACCAGAGAAGAAGCCACCTTATTTATGGTGAGTAACCCTATATCTTTTTCCAACTACGATGATCATGAAGCAGGAATTTATATTCAATTACACGAACTGGTAGAACGTGCTATTGCTGAAGGAGAAGACCCCGTAATGCTTATCGAAGAGTATCTGGAAACCGTATATGTCAGTGGGCATACTATTGAAGAAATAGTTGCTTTTTTATTCGAGAACGACAAGATGATTCAAGCTCTATGGTCACTTCAACAAAATTGGGAAAACATTGATGAAACACTACCAGAAGACTCCTTGATGTATGGAGGAATAGATAAACAAGAAGCGATACAATTGTATTCCGAGATCACCTTACGATCCTATTTAAGCACTTTAAGTAACCAAGCAACATAAGAGTATTACCATACCCTTGATGGTACGCATAGTTGCATCCCAAATAACAGAAAGATGGAAGAAAACACCGAAATAACCCAAGAGCAGGAAGAATATACACAAGATGTGAGTGAGGTAGCTCAGTTAGCTGCATCACAGAGCGCATTAGTACCCTATATTCCCAAGTCAAAAGCTACCTATACTATGAATACACTAATTCCCAGAAATATGGCTTTTGAAGTTCAAAAATCCTTAAACCGAATTGTAAAGGAAAAAGGGAATATCGATAATTACGTAAGAAATGAATTAAAATATATTTCTACGGCGACCCTTTGGAAAGCTTTTGCTGCCGAACAAGTGGATGGGATTGCTTTGTACTTAAAACAATTTGAGCGTGGTCAAGGCATCATCATTGCTGATCAAACCGGAATAGGTAAAGGGAGACAAGCAGCAGCAGTAATCCGTCATGCTATCCTAAAAGGGTATCTCCCGATCTTTTTTACACGATCTGCTAACCTGTTTAGCGATATATATAGAGATCTGAAAAATATCAATTTTGAAGATATCAACCCTTTTATTTTAAATACTGATAAAGCCAATATTAAAGATGAAGACAATAGTGTTGTCTTTAGTCCGCTTTCTGCCAAAGAACAGTTGGAATTACTCACTTATCAAAAAACATATCCCACCGAGAGTGAGGAATCTATAGCATGGCATAAAAATGCAGGAATACCTTTACCTGATCCAGAAGTTACTCCAGAAGTAACGATTACCTATGGCATTGATTATCTCCCCAATGATTACGATGTTATTTTCACTACCTATTCTCAAATACAAAGCGCACATCCCTACAAACGTAATTGGCTAAAAAGCATATGTGAAAATGGTGTAGAGGGAAGTAAAAAGTACAAAGAAGTGGTGCTTATTTTAGATGAGTCTCATATGGCTGGAGGATATGATTCTAAAATTGGACATTGGATGCGTACCATATTGCCTACCGTAAAAGCGTGTTGTTTTTTAAGTGCCACTTTTGCCAAATACCCTCAAGTAATGCCTTTTTATGGCAAAAAGACAGCCATACTGGAAACCGGATTAAGTGACGAGAATTTAGTAGAAGCCATGACAAAAGGAGGGCTTGCCCTTCAGGAGATTGTTGCATCCAACCTTTCGGAAAGCGGACAATTAATTCGTCGTCAACGCTCAAATGAAGGAATTGAGATCGAATATACCATTTTGGATCAAGAACCTGTACGAAGTAAAAACAGAGAGCGTGTTAATCGGATCATTACCCTTATGAATGATGTGGTACGTTTTGAAAGGGATTATATCACTCCTATTCTAACAGGTATTCATAAAGAAGCTAAGAAAGTGGATGAGTCGGTAACCCAAAAACCTAAAGGTTTGGGGGTTAAACAAGCTCCTTACTTTTCAAGAGTGTTTAATATTGTTGACCAAATGTTGTTTGCTTTAAAGGTTGAAGAAGTAGCAAAAAACACATTGGAACTCTTACAACAAGACAAAAAGGTAGTGATCGCTTTTAAATCTACAATGGGAACATTTTTAAAAGATATGAAGCTAGCCACAGGCGATATCATTCCTATGGAAGATCTTGATTTTAATAGAACCTTGTTTAAAGGTTTGGATAGTATTTTTCAATACAACTATACTGATATTGAAGGTAAAAAAACAAAGGAGAGAATCCTTATGGAAGAACTACCTGAACATGGGATAAATGAGTTCCATAGAATACGCAATGCTATGTTATTTGAAGCTTCCGAATTAACCGTTAGCCCTATCGATCAGTTGATACATCTTATAGAAAAAGAAGCGAAACCACCACATTTAGGAGGACATCATGGAACGAATTTTAAAGTAACGGAAGTAACAGGAAGAAATCAAAAATTGTTTTTTGAAGATAATGAAGCTATTGTCAGTTCTTTTAGAAGTGATACAGGAGCGTCTTTTCGTTCGTTTAACAATGGAGGTGCTGATGTATTGTTGATCAATCAAAGTGGTAGTACAGGGGCTTCTGCCCATTCTTCAGAAGAGTATAAAGATCAGCGTCAACGGATCATGATCAGCCATCAATTTGAATTGGATATCAATATTGAGATCCAAAAAATTGGACGGATCAACAGAACAGGACAGGTCAATCTACCAAGATATCGTTATATCGCAAGTGATATTCCTATGGAAGTTCGGTTAATGACCATGTTAAAAGGGAAACTAAAATCACTGGATGCCAATACTACCGGGTCGCAAAAAACAAGTGATCTTACTTTTCAAAGTCCAGACTTGTTTAATAAATACGGAGATGAAGTGGCTTTTGAATGGGTGGATGATAATCCAATTTTAGCACGAAAACTAGGAAATCCTACCTATCATAAAACTTGGGGAGGTGAAGAGGAACGGAATGAGAGTAAAGAAGGAGCAATACGTCAATTAACAGGACGTGCAGGGTTATTGTATGTAGAAGAACAGGAGAAATTATTTAATGATCTGATTGGTCGGTATCATCATCTCATTACTATTGAGAAGCAACAAGGAACTTATGATTTAGAAACGGAGTTCTTACCTCTTAATGCGGATGTTAAAAAACGTTTTTTACACTATCAGGGAAACGGAGGAAACACACCTTTTGGAAAAAATACTGTTCGAGAGCAAACCATCGTCAATAATCTACAACGCCCTTTTACTAAGGGAGAGGTTGATAAACGTATTTCTGAACGCTTAAAGGGTAGTACTCCTGAGCAGTTAAAGTTCAAATTGATTTCTGAGGTAGAAACCGAATACCCCCAATTAATTACGTCGAGGAAACAAAAAAGAATGAAGGTTATTGAAGTTATGGAAGAAGAACTCTCAAAAATGGCAGAAGAAGGTTCTGGGAAGGACGAGTTTGCCAATGAAAAAATAGCCATACAAAGAGAGCGTCAACAAAACCGAATAGAAGAAAAAAAGAATGCTTTAGCTACCTATGAAGGAGATTTAACTGCTATCCAAAAGAGGATTTTACGATACATTGGATATTGGGAAGTAGGTGAACTTGTTAGAGTTCCTTTTGTGGGGTCTATCAAAGAAGCTTCATGGGGTATGTTTATGGGGGTACAAATAAGGAAGAGTAATGATAACCCGTATACATTAAGCAATATATCATTGAATTTTGCGGTAGTTGATGGGCGTAAATCAATCACTTATGATTTAAGAAATGGAGGTGATTATTTGAGTAATATCTATGCCGAAAGTAAAGCTATTACAGCCGAAGAAAAATTAAATGTACCAGAGCAATGGAATGACCTTATTAAAGAAGCTTCCTCAAAACGAGAAAAGCGATTTATCCTTACGGAAAACATTCTTGCGGTTTCCGACGATATAGACGCACAAAACAAATTAATAAAATACAATACGACCAATGGAACTATTAAAAATGGTATTCTAATGTCTCGTGATTTCGGTAAAAAGGGTGAACACCATGCCTTACTTCCCATATCTGAAGGGATAGGAGCCATCCGATTACTGGAAAACGACACCACTTTTGAAGACCATAAATACGGCGTAAAATTCAAACGTATAGGAGACAATTATTTTGAAGTCTATATCAAAAAGAAGCAGCATTATAAACTCCCTCTTGATCCTGCCTTACGAAAACTAATTATGCGACAAGAAGGACAAACTACTGATGAATTACCAGAGTTTGTACAGAATGCAGGAGATATGATGGGGGTTGTATCGGAAGGGAGCTTATTGCCATTTTTAAAAATACTAGATGCCTATGGTTTCAAAATGGAAGGACAGGCAAAAGAATTAGAAGATTGGGAAATAGAAAATACCGAAGATTGGGCGGATCGCACCAAAAAAGGAGAACAACGGTATCAATATGAGCTTACTCGCCCTTATGGAGACGGAAGTAATCCTGGCTTAGGATTTATAGACTATCAAGAACCAGATGCTACCTACTCTCATGGTATAGTCATCTATGATCGTGTATTACAGGACAAAGAAAAATATAATTACTCTTTGATTCCTATCTTCAAAAATATTGCGATCCCCTATTTAGAATGGAAGAATTCTATTAAAAGCACTCCCATTGCAGAGGATTTTAAAGGATTGATCCGTGATATACAAAAGCTTCCGATGTATGAAGCGATAGATCGTTTAGGGTATTTTATTATGAACCACCCTCATGAAGATGGGAATCCTGAATTTGTTTTTGGTCGTTATACTCCTCAAGATTTTGGGAAGGCAACTTATGAAGATATGATCCACCCCATTGGAGTTATGGATATACTATTAGACAAACTTCAATTGGCATACCAACCGCTAGCTTCTTAACCTCTTAAACGCAACCTAAAAAAGTAGTACATGAAAACACACACAAGAACCTTGGATATTCCAGAAGTAGATCAAATTCCTAGTTTTATGAAGATACTCGATGATATGGGGGTCGGTAACAATGTATTTTTAAAAGGCATTGCAGGAACAGGAAAAACTACCCTTGGTGAAAAAGCCTCCTATGCGCATTTTGGACGAAAGGAAAATGATAAAAAAGAATTGCCCTTTGTAATTATCACCTGTAATCAATACACCTCTCCCATTGATATTAAGGGAGGACAGACCATGTATGGGTACAAGGAAGGAGGACTTATTGAAGCTTGGAGAGATGGTAAAATACTAATTATTGATGAAATGCCCAAGCTAGATCCCAATACTGCGGGACTCTTAAATGATCCGTTGGCTAAAAGCGCTAAAGAGGGAGCAGTCATTTTTAATGGACTCAACGAACCTATTGAAAAACATCCCGATTTTGGGTGTATTGCTACAGGGAATGTCACGGGAAAAGCAATCAGTAGTACGTATGTGGGGAATAATAAGCAGGATAGTTCCCTGTTAGATCGGTTTAGTGGGAGTATTTACGAAATCGGGTTTAATGAAAAACTAGAACGCTCATTAGTCTATCCTGCATTGGTTGATATCTGCATAGAAATACGAAACGCCATTTTGAAATATGAAGGAAAGGATCATACCGCTAGTGATATGGAAGATATCATGACGCTAAGAACCATGCTTAACTTTCAAAGAATATATGAATTGGAAATGTTACGAGCAACAGGGATCAAAGATACTAAAGGCATTGTCTCAAGACCTGTTAGAAATGGAAAAACCCTGAAAGATTGTATGGAGAGTTACTTTCTGGTGATGAATCGGGAAAAAGCGAACCATATTCAAGGAGAGGTCAATATGACAAAGTTTTTGAATCGGTATCAAGAAGCAGAAATGAAGCAGGCTTTTATTGCTGAATATAGACGTAGAAATGGATTGTTAGTAGTATGAATACACCTGTACAACATACAATTCCATTAGATAATGGAAATGCTCACTATGTCACTTTTGATAGTGTTGTTGATTTTCATGGCTTTGTAGATCATCAAATAGAGCGATTGAGTGCTGCCAATGCCAAGATATTTAAAGACATTCATTCTAAAGCTGCCAATACGGTCTATTATCGTAATGATTGGTACGGGACACCTCATATCAAATCCATGGAAGAATTAGTGCATCACGACCATTTTTTAGGCATGCATTTACTAAAAGTGATTCAGCCCAAAATTAAAAAACGTTTAGAACGATATCTAGCTCTTGTAGAAGATCAAGTACTCCCCAAACCTAAGCTAGCTTATAACGATAAAGGATTGGGAGTCTTTTCCTTTGATCGTGCAGCAATGGGGTTATTTAGAATGCAACCCACCGTAGCACATACAAAGATGCAAAAGAATATCAGCCAGATGAAGATCGAACTGGACAGGGATAACAAAACAACGATTGTTAAAAAAGTATATGCCCAAATTAAAGATAAGGCTTCTTCTTTTCCTTCTCTGCAACTGTATATCACAGCAGGAGCAAATGCCAATATCAAAGGGGATCAACTTTTATATATCGGACTGGCTTGTGCGGAATTGGTAGAGTTTATGGAATTACGGGGGATTGCTGTTGAAGTGAACATCATTTTTGAAACCTATTTTGAGGGGCATTACCCTATTGCCATCGTTCGCCTAAAACGCTATGAAGACCCCCTCGATAAAAATCAGCTACTACTGCTTAGTAGTGATCCAAGATATTTTAGATATCGAGGATTTAAAGCTTTGATTGCTTTGAGTAACTATTTCGGGTTAACCATTCTTCCAGGTTTGGGAAGGGCTAAAGAAAATATTGGTAAAGATTTTATAGATGCCATTGGTACGGGTGGAATTGTATTCGAACAGAGCTATGATATAAATTCAGCAGTCAGTGAAGTAACGGCAATACTTACGGCATACACACAAAAACTAAAAAACAAATGAAAACAGTAAGCAAAAAAAAAGGAAACGATACCATCTCAAAAAAAGTCATCACCTCCATCATGAATAGAGGGATGCTAATTGATAAGAATTGTAGAGAGCATTGTAGGGATTTTAAGATTATGATTTCAAAGAAGCATCAAAACACATTAATTCTTCGATGGACTACTATTGATATTGAAGATATCGACCGACCCAAACAATGCTATCGATACGAATGTTTTGATATGGATGGAACTCCACAACATTGTTCTATCCACTATGCAAATCAAGAGGAAGCCAACGCATTCTTTTTAGGGCTAAAAACTTTACATGTACAAGAATGCGCTATTGACCATAAACTATAAACTATGTATAAAACCAAAGATTTAACACGGGAAGACCTGAGTAGGATACACATCAAAAATCAAGCGGAAATCGTACGATATATTGGAAGTGAATTAAACCCCATAGAAGCCTTTGAATTGATTAAAAAAGAATCCAAAGGATTTACCAAAGCCAGTGCCAAAGCAGAAGAAGCGGACAAATTATTATATGCCATCTATAAAGGAGAAGCGATACCAGAAGCATCACCAACTTCACCAGAAGTAGAGTTTGAATGGAAACCTATATCCAAAGAAGAAGCAACGCAACTATTTAAAAAGGAAGATACCGTATATGCTATAGGCGATAATGATCAAAAGATACTTGTCCAATCCGAAGGAATACTAAGCCTTGCCAACAAATTTGCTATCCAAGTCATAGTAACCAAACAAGCAGTACCCAAGGCACTTACCAATGAGCAGATTAGAATCTTAAAAGTAAAAAAAGAAACGGAACTGGCAGTACTAGCCCTCAAAATAAAGCAGAGAAAACAAGGAAAACAAAAACGTAAAAGTGCATAACATTTAAAATAGTAGATATGGCAACAATCAAAGATGTATTACAGCTTGATCAAAACAAAATTGAAGATTCGGAGGTTAAAAAGCAGGTTCAAAACATCATCAAAGAACATACAATGGCTACAGACAAGGAGTTTTTTATAAAAGAACTTCAGTCTAGTATTGATACTATATATGAGCTGGTAAAAGAGGATTCTCCCGAAGCAATTGAAAAGAAACCCAAGGAAAGCCCTTGTGCTGACCCGGAGGAATCAAAAAAAGCTACTTCAAAGAGAAATAAAAAAAACGTTTCGGGAAAGAAAACAACGAAAAAAAAGGAGCAACCTAAAACGACAAAAGCGGATGTTTCAAAGATGAGTCCGGCACTGGAACAATGTGATCGAGAGCTGAAAGCCTATAGAGCAGAACAGCGGAAATTACAACCTCAAAAACCGCCCCCAACGCGATATTCAAAAATTAGAAATCATATTATCGGATTGGGCAAATTAATCCCTCCAAAACTAAAGGATGATCTGGAGACTCAAAAAAAGACTAAAAAAATCCTCATGAAAGCCCATAGGGATATCCTTGACAATTTTAGGATGAACTCCTTACGTAATATCAAAAGAGATCAAAACGAGATCAAGGAAAGATTTGAAAAAATAGAAGATAAACTGGAACAAGAATAACCTTAAAAAATAAACCATGAAAATTAACAAAACCGTTGCCATTATCACAGGAGTCGGATTAGCCATTGGATTTGCAGAAGCCCTAGTGTACTATAACCTTGGTACGAATGCCAATAAAAAAGAATTCAAATTTGGTGTTCCTAAAGGAAAGGAACTCGCAAAGAATATGGGAGTGGTACTAGCTACATCCGCTTTAACAGCACTATTATCCTATCAAATTGAAAAATCATTGGAAGGAAAAGCAGGAACAATAGCAGTTCCGGCATAGAGAGTTCATACTTAAAAAGTAAAAAATGAAAAAAGTAAAATTTAAAGCGTTTTTGGAGAAAAACCACATCCAAAAAACAGATTTACCCAGACCTTTAGTGAAAAAAATCACACTGTTTTGGCAACTATATGCACTACTTGACACTATACAAGATGGTGATCGAGAAGACCTACTAGAACAATTAGAAAAACTCGACTATGAGATTCTAGGAGATATTGAAGAAGAGCATGAAGATCAGATAGAGAATAATGACCGATTAGAGGAACTGATGAAATCTCCGTTGCTCAAACGATCCATTAAAAAGAAAGTTAAAGAAAAGGTTCGGACCGATGAAAGCATTATTCTGGAATTAGTAGGTATGAAAAGAACGAAAAATTTGACTAAACACGAATTGGAAGAAATGGGATTGAAAGTCAAATTAGGGAGTAAAACCAAGATAGGCAACTTTGGATTGAAACGAAAAACCAAATGGTTCTATTATTACTATGACATTATCACACCTGATTAAGAATCAGAAATAAGTATAACACATCATCAATCAGTATCAATCATCAAAAAACGAATAGGAAACATGGAATATACCCATATAAAATTTAATGAATTTTTGCAGAAAAACGGAATTAGCAGCTACTTTTTACATCGTTCGATTAAAAAGGAAATGGCAAATTTTAAAAATCAAGTAGTCATCTTTAATTCTACCATTGCCAGTGATGAATTTCGAGCAGATTATTGGAATGACCTTGAACAAACAGATGAGAAAATTTTAACATCCATTCAAAACTATTTGATTACAAAGGTTCGAAAGAAAGCTACTAATGATAAGGAAATCCTCATTGCATTAAAGCGGTTAAAATGGACTAAAGAGATTCACGAAACAGCACTTCGAAAAATGGGCGTACAAGCTTCATTATTCTGGAATACTACCATTTTAGGAAAGTTAAAATTAGTAAGGGTTGGCGATTACATTCCTATCTATTATGTGATTCCATTTGGAAAAAAACTCAAACTGAAAGAAGTCATAGAACCTCATAAGGTAATACAGCATGCAATCATAGAAGAACCCGCTTAATAGATGTTTATGGATATACAAAAAAAAGGAAAACCCTATGCAGACTTGCAGTTAGGGGTGGATAGATTGATCAGCAAATTTGGAATTTCCAAAACACTTAGGATCATGGATCACCTTCTGGGAAATAGAACTTTACAAACAAGTAAAAAGCAAAAAGCACAAGTGTTAACGGCTTTTATCATCTCAGAAAGCAAGCGACTTTATGGATGTGAAGAGGAATCTTTATGTAATGAAAATTCAAAAGAATTTAGAGAAGCAAGAATGGTCGCCTATTATCTGATAAAAAAATATACCAATATGAGTTATCAGGAGTTAGGCAAACAATTTGGGCAATCGAAAAGAGCTGCCATACATCATTATCAAAAATGTAAAGATGTATTATCGATTCCTCAATTCCATAAAGATTTTGTAGCGATCTATGATGTCTTAGAAGAAAACATACTCCAATTCATAGCAAAAATAAACTAAATACGAGATGAAAGATATTGAAAAAGAGGTGGTGGACGTATTAACGGACAATCCCGATAACATAGGTTTTGAAAAATTACAATCAGAAAAGCATAGTCCATTGAATCAGGCTGTAAAAGAAAAGGATATTGCAGGAACAATCTCAACAAATAATTGGAATCCTTGGAAGCCTGAAGAATCGGAAAATTTGAACACTAAAATCGATTCTAAAGACCAATTACAAAACTCTATAGAAGAATCAACAACAGATGAAGGGTTTCAAGAATTCAGAGAACCTAGCCCATTAGATGATGTTCCTGAACAAGAAATTGACAATAGAAATGCTTCTAAAGATTCGATAGATCAAGAACAAGAGCCATCAAAAAAAGAGGAAGAATTTGAATTACCAACGGCTACGGCAAAACAAGCTGCGGATACAATATTGGGAATGACCAATAATGTATTGACAATTGGCGGTGGTTTTTTTGTAAAGATTCGCAAGACAAAGGAGTTCTACGAATTTGATGAAGTTATCAAACTTATTGATGAACAAAATGAAAAAAATGTACAGCGTGTAAAACTAGATAAGGAAGATAAAGCTTTAGTAAAACCACTTATTGTTGCCATACTCAAGAAAAAAGCAAAAAAACTTACCCCAGAGCAACAATTGATTGGAGCTGTACTTTCCATTTTGATGAAAAAAGGGCAGGAAATAATAGGAATACGTGCAGAGAACGAAATTTTATTTGATCGCATTTTAGATGTGGTACGTGAAGAGAAAGGATATTCTGATCAAGATATAGAAAAAAAACCTACTCATCAAGATATCGTAGATGCTGCCTATGAAGAAATTAATGGAACACCAGAATTTAATGGAGAGGTGGAAGCCAATCATATAGAACCTGTGTATTCTGAAACTACAAACAATGAAACATCTACTACTATAACAAGGGATGATATGGTCGATACCATAGACGACTCTCCTCGATAAAGAAAAAGAAATGGGAAAAACAAAATCAAAAAAGGGAAGAAAACCTATCACGTACCAGAAAGAGGATTTGGAACGTCAACCCATGATTATGCTGGTTCTTGGGGAAACGGGAGTTGGAAAAACCTATCGCAACAAACTTGAAATTTTACGATATATGAAGGACAACCCCCAGACAGGTAAGAAGGGAAGGAAAGTATTGGCATTTGATACCAATGATGATGATTATACAGAGTTTCGTTCGCTAAACCCTAATTACATCAAAGCTTTAACTGCGGTTTCCTGTAGACGGATACGCCCTTTTAATCCTGATGGTAGCCCAATGAGTGATGATGAAAAAAAAGAGATCGTAGGGAAAATTCTAAAACATTTTAAAAACGGGATGATAGTTTTAGATGACATTGATAATTATATGGCTAATGCAAAAGGGCAGTCTATGATAGGAGCTTTATGTACAGTACGACATAAAGGAGTTGATGTTTTGTTGACACATCAATCTATAGGTAAGGTGACTACCTCGGAATGGCAAAATTGTACATTTCTTAGACTTCATAAACAAGTAGATGAAGCTACGTTTTACAAAAAACGTATTCCAAAATATAAAATGGTACGTATTGCGCAGCTTATTGTAGAGGAACAGTATAATTTATCCGTTCGAGCATTCGCTGAAGGGAAAATCACTAAAAAAGAATCTGAAATCAAACAAAGTTTTTTTGTGTATGTAGATATGCGTAAAGGTAAAGTTTCCGGGTGTAGTCGTGCTGCTTTTATAAGGGCTTGCAAGCGCTTTATAGATCAGGAAGAAGGAAGGAAAGTTCGCATGTTAATGCAGGAACAAGATTTTAAAGGGAAGCGAAAATATAAAACCAAAAATGCTGCTATTATTAAAATGATTAGTGATTATCTGATGTATCACGACAATAGTTTACAAGACGATGAATTTTAAAAATAAGAAAGAACATCATATCCTATCACTTGGAGCTGGTACACAATCTACGGATTTACTATTACGTGGATTGAGAGGGGAATTTGATAAAATTCCCACCCATGCTATTTTTTCAGATACAGGGAATGAACCCAAAGGAGTATATACGTATTTGGAATGGTTGATCACCTATGTGGAGAAGGAATACAGCTTTACAATCGATGTAGTATCCGCAGGAAATATTTATGAAGATGCATTGGCATACCTGAAAGGTACTAGAAAACGATATGAAGGAGTACCCTATTATACCAAAAATCAAAAAACGGGAAAGAAAGGAATACTTAGAAGACAATGTACTGGAGATTACAAAATACGCCCTGTTAGAAGACATATTAGAACATTAGTGCCTAAAGGAGATCGTGTTTCCCTTTGGTTAGGGATTAGTTATGATGAAATGCAGCGCATGAAAACAGCAAATGTAAAATGGCTATCTCATAGATTCCCTCTTATTGAAAATAGAATTAGGCGTATTGATTGCATTAATAACTTCAAGGTAAATAAAATTCCTGTTCCAGTTCGTTCGAGCTGTATTATATGTCCATATCATTCGGATAATTACTGGCTTTGGATATATGAGAATGAACCTAATAATTTTGAAGCTGCGGTTTCTTTAGACGAACAGGTAAGGAATTACCCAGGTATCAAAGATGAATGCTATTTGCATCGTACTTGCAGGCCACTGAAAGAAGTAATAGTTGATTTACTAAAAGGGAGAGAACTTGCTTCCCAACAATTAAATATGTTTCCTGAACTCATCGAAGAATGTGAGGGTGTATGCGGAATTTAATAATGATTATATTAAATAGCAATGTAATTTACGGAGGGATTACACTCAAGATATTATCAGAAAAACACAAAAATTACGGTTACACCATACTTTTGCTAATTTAAAAGGATTCCCCTTCTTTTTTTTCTACAAATATTAAATTAAACATATATTTTTGAGAGAATGCAGCCATTATATGCTGCAATATCTTAGAAATAATAAAGTATGAGTGACATAACAACTCCATCATCTGCTATTGAACTAAACATTAATGGGTTACTTTCTGTGTATAGAAACTCATTACATTCATCATGTAATGGTCAAAAATTTAAAATCAGTGGGCATTATATGGATAGTAAAAGAGGAAAGGGAGGGTATTATTATGATAAATTAAAAGATGCCGACTCTCAAGAATTTATTACTTTATTCCTTACAGAAAAGCAGAAACGGATTCTTACCAATGGAGAATATTATGATTTTATAGGTAGAGTTGAGATCACAAAAACAATATGGAACTCTAGTCTAAATATATTGTTTGTTCCTGATACTTTTGAGAAGAGTAAAGAAGAAATACAGCTTATTCCAGAAAGTAAATACAATTTAATTCGAGAGCGTTATGATAGAGGGTTAGTAAATGTTGAAGCACTTTTTTTAGACCAGATTTATCGTAGGGAACAACCAAAATTACTCTTCTTAACAGGAGAAACAAGTATTATTGTTAATGATTTTTACAATCAGTTAGAAGATAAAGATTATTATGATATAGCGCTAAAGCGTATTAATCTTTCTTCGAAAACCCCTTATTTTGAACTTCTTGATGCTATTGAAGAAGAAGAGTATAATGCAATTGCAATTGTAAGAGGTGGTGGGTCAGGTTTAGAAATATTTAATGAAGAAGATTTATGTAAAAAGTTTCTTGAAACTAATATTCCAATCATAACCGCTATAGGACATCAAGAAGATCAAACTTTACTGGAAAAAGTTGCAGATATCGGTTATGCAACACCTAGTACATTCGGAACAGCATTACAAAAACTTGTTGATAAAGATAGAGCTATTAAAAATGATCAAGATAATTTGAAGCATGTTATTGTAAAGAATAAAGAATTACATAAAGAGGAAATACTTCAAAACATGAAGATGTTTAACGCGGAGAAAGAAGCCTTGTCACAAAGGGTTACTCAACTTACCAAAATCCTTATCGGTTGTATTTTTTTTATGATACTTAGCTTTTTAATCATATACTTTTTAAAATAATTTTAATAACTGAATTAAGTTTTATGAGAGACTTCTCAATTGAGTTTGCAACAGAAAAAATACATTCGGCTAAGACTAGGGAATATTTTAATGAGGTTGTTAAATCATATTATGGAAATAGTTATAGATCTGCAATTGTAATGCTGTATTCAATTGTCATAACTGATTTATTATACAAGTTACAAGATTTAAAGGATTTATATGCGGATGAAAAAGCTATTAAGATATTGGATGAAATTGAAGAATTAAAAAAAAGGAATCCTAAATCCCCTGACTGGGAGAAAAAATTGGTCAACTGGGTTTTTGAAAGAACAAATTTATTAGAACCCGCAGATGAATCAAATCTTAGCAGTTTGCAAAATCATCGTCATTTATGTGCGCATCCTGTTTTATTATCAAATGGTTACGATTTATATCAACCTAATAAAGAAACTACGAGGGCACATATCAGAAATGCATTAGAAGGAGTACTTACAAAACCTCCTATTTTATCGAAAAATATTTTTCATGATTTTTTAGATAACCTTTCTCGAATTAAATCAATGATAGATATAGACAACGAAGAAGATTTAAAAAAGCATTTGTTTTCTAGATATTTTAAGAAATTCAATTCGAAGGTTGAAGATAGTGTGTTTAAATCACTTTGGAGAATTGTGTTCAAAACTATAGATGAAAAGTCCGAAGAGAATAGAAAGATTAATTTTAAAGCTCTTAAGTTAATGATTGATAATAATTTTAATAAGTATCAAAGCATTATACTTGGAGATAAAGATTACTATAGCGATTTTAATGAAAAACTTATAAAGTTCTATATTGAGCTTTTAAATTATTTTCCAGAGTTTTTTGAAATACTGACCGATAGTGCTAAAGTTTTAATCGAAAATGCTGTGCGAAAAGATGCTAATTTAGAGGCTTTTGCTTGGTTTATTTCAGGAGATATTAAAGCCCATTTAGTGAATATTGTTAACTATCAAAAGGAAAATAATAGGGAATATGATTATACGCATATTTCGGCTCAAACATTAATGGAGATTTCAGAATATGCAAGAAATCATGGAGATGTTGAAGAAGCAAATGTGTTTTTGATAGAAATGTTTGGGGAGAGTTATAGTTATGAAGAAGCGGACAGGCGTTACAATGGACTAATTCATCCTAAACTGAATGAATTTTCAGAAGAAAATTTCAAAGTCTTACTGAAAAGAATAGATAATAATGGACAGATTTATAGACGAAGAGAAGCTTTTCACTCTAATTATCATATAAAGAGTAAGATTGAATCACGTTTTAATGATTTTGATTTTTCTCGATATCATAATTTTAAATAAAGTTTGATATTGAATATATCTAAACCAGTTCGATAATAGTTAAGATTTAATCTAAATTTTAGTACAAATTACAAACTATTGTAATGCTCATAACCCTTGCCTTTATCAATTTTTTTAGTCTTATTATTATCAAGTATGATCTCTTTTTTTAAAGCTAAGATATCTTCATACTCATAAAAGTTAATTTCATTCCTCTCTTTATTATAATTTACCATTATTCCAGGATATCGACCACCAGATTTTTTAGATGGTGGAGAAAATTGACTCAATAAAGAAATGTATTTTTTAAGTTCCTCATGAGTCCCTCCAATCCTTTCAGAAATGCCTTTCGAATAGAAACCAAGGCTATCTTTCAAAATTCCATTGCAGAAAGAATTAAAACTCTGAGGGTCTAAGCTATTGATGTTCGCCACTCTAATGTAATAATCAATCATAAAGTCATTGTCCTCGGGATATGCTATAAAATGTAGTTTTCGTGATAATAAGCTATACTCTGGATTTTTCATTAAGAATTGCAAAAGTCTTTCTCTTTGCTTTTTATCAAGCTCTGTTTTTATTCTGTTTTTAGTTCTTTTAAATTCAAAAATAAAGTTTCGACCACCAATTGAGCTTAACAAATCTCCAATCGTTTTATCCGTAGGTGTTTGTTGATATAGGTTAAAAGATGTAAGTTTTTCTACACCGTTTATACCAGCATAATATCCAAAAAGATAAATAAAAGTTCCTATGTACGTGTTTTCATAAATCATATTGACATAATTTAATTCCAGGGTTAACTCTTTCCTTAACTACCTGTTTGTATACAATGATATTCAAATATACCTCTAAATTACATTTTTAATATAACATTTGTAAACCCTTGAATGTATTGACAATTCAACTTCTAATAATTAACAAAAAGAGAATTTTGTTTTATCTTTTAGAAGATTATTTTTGTTCCATGAAAAGAATTGGAATTGAAGAGACGTTACTGGAATATCATAAAGTAACAGGCAAGAATTGGAACTATACTGCTCAACCCGTAGATGTGCTTCCAGAAGGTGCAATTCAGGTACGGTCAGTTTGCATAAACGGTACTTACATTCAATTTTATGAAGAAGAAGATTTTGAAAAAGAGAGTAGTATTATATATTGGGCTTTAGAATCTGCATAATAAGTATTGTTGTACATTTTAACTTCTAATATATAGAAAGAAGATTCAAAACAAAAACAAGGTGTTTTTAGAGATGAATAAATGGTTTGATAGGATAAAGATTTTGGGGTTTCAAAAGCGTAACTATGATAAATCGTATAAGATATACTTAACATTGAATTTAGAGCTAAATGAAAAGGATTTCCAAAATCTATCAAGTTTCAAAAAAGTTTATAGACACGAAATATTAGATGAATTTGGATATGATTTACTAAAGGACAATGAAGATAAAGCACAAGAATTTCTAAGTAAAAAAATCATTGAAAATAATACGGATTTGATAATTGGAAATGCTATCTGGAACTTATCTGATGTACTATCAATTGAAAAAAAAATAAACAAAGCGAATAAAAGTATAGATCGTATATATATTCCATCTACCAAAAGAAGAGAGAAATTATTAGCAGAATCCATAGATGTATATAACAACCATAGCAGATGGATTGACGAACCACCTGGACGTCTTGAAGAACTTTATGAAAAATTCACTACTACACTTGAAGTGTTAAAAAAAGGGCTTGAGAAGACAACTATTCAAATTATTGAAATATAGTTAATTACTATATACAGAGATTAGAAATCACTTTAATATCCGTATAATTTCTTCTAGCATAACATCTATATCCTGGGTAAAATTAACCTGTGTCTCTGTAGGTAATGCAACTTTTTTTTGAACATGAGAATGTATCAAGCGATCAGAAATATGCTTTGATGAATCTTCAAGTTTTTTCATGCTGCTACTAAAACTTCTCCCATTCCCAGAGTAGTTACTGGCAACTTCTTTAAAGTTTTTGAACCCAAAAATTGGTGGCACATGATCTTTGAGCGCTCTAACCAAAGTACCTACGCTTAAGAAATTCTCACGATGCCAGTTGTCATTAATTTCTTTACAAAATTGAATTACTTTTGTTAAGTCAAAATCGTTGTTTTCAATTTGTTTCAACTCCTGAATTCTAGCTAAAGAAATATAATCGTATTTATCCGAAAGATCTGTTTGTAGCTCACCAAAAGAAAGATTACCGATATACTCATTTGTTACATCTTTACACTTTATAATCTGCTGAAAAAACTTGGGTCTTAGTATCAAACCTTCTTCTTTCCTTTTGATATAACCTTCCTCTTCAAGTCTATTGGCATTTAATTGCTGAATTTGCTTTTGAAACTTGTCATAATTGGGTATTTCATAAATATGAAATACTGTAGGGTTGAGAAATGGATATTGTTTTCCGGAGAGGGTAAAATTAGGAATCCCTTTTTTATAAGCATCCACTACAATGTTTAAGGATTCTTCATTGATTTTTAACAATGAATATTCTGATGTTCTAAATCTGAATCTTATGTATAGAATGTAATATTTCATATTTGGCTTTAGAGGTGATTCATAAAATTAAAATATCCGAGGATATTAAGCAATTAACTTTTATGGCAAATTAAGTTAAAAAATTTCGTACCCCTATCACATCCCATACATACTGTATAAATAGATTCTCATTTTTTTCTACGTCACGAGGTACGAAAATCGGTACGTGCAACTTCCGATTTACTTATAGATTTTAGCTATCAAAGGTTTAGATACCAATCCAATAACTCACAAATAAATCAAAGAAATGGCAGATTCAAAAGAAATAAACTATGGAGCAGTAATAGCCGTATCGGTAGTAGCTCTTGCAGTTGTTGGAGTTGTCTTTGTACGTCCGATGCTTGATAAAAGAAAAACGGATAAACTGAAAACTGCTAAAAAGCCCCAAGTAGCTAGTAAAAAACCATAACCCTTTAGAGAGGAGTGGCATTACCACTATTGTTATGACCATTGAACGGATTTGAGGTAGGAAAACAAAAAATGTACAACGCTGTCTAAGGCAGTAAAAATTAAAGAAAAATGAGTTACAATGATGAATTAATGCGTTATCAAGACGATGCAGAAGATCGTTATGATGACTATCAAGGAATGGATGGTGGATATGATGAAGAGGATGATTTTGAAACAGGTATCGATGGTCTGGAAGATGGTTATGATGATGAGTATATAGACGAATATGAGGATGATGGATATGTAGACGAATATGACGAAGATATGTATGATGATTATTCAAGAACTTCGATTCAAACTATTGATCCCAATGATAGAACCTTAACCGTTGTGGTTAAAAATGATTCTGATGAGAATGCAACTGCGGTGATCTTTGGAGGGAACAGAGATATAGCACAACCCCAAGGTGTCACTGTTGATGTAGAAGAATCAAGCCATAAGGAGGTAAAGGAAGAATCGAAGAGTAATCCCTTTAAGATTGTGGGGATGAAACTTTCGGTAAGTAATGCCTTGCAGTTTGATAATGTTTTAAAAATGGTTCATCGAACTGCTTCGGGATCAAATACCACTAGAGTATGGCAGCCTAGAAATAGTGCATCTCCACAGAATTTCAGTCAAAACATGATTGATTCGGAAGCCTTTTCGTTTAATGTAAGCGGTCAAAGTGCTATAAATTTTACGATCAATGCCAAGACCACAGCGGTTTTTACCTTCACTATCAAGGCAAGAGCCAATATGGGCAATCTTTTGGAAGGTCGAAATATTGCGGAATTATCACGTACCCCTCGTACCACGGGATTACCGCAAATTGATCTAAAAAGATCAAAAAGACCTACAGCACTAGGATTACGTCCAAGAAGAAGAGGTAGAAGGCCTATTCCTGTTTCAGGAAGAAGAAGGAGAAAAAGACCGACTTCAAGGTTACGAAGAAGATAACCCCAATAACCAACTATTTTCCCTTATCCATGCCCCCGAAAGGGGGCTTCTTTGACACTTAATACCCTTTGCTATGAAAACTTCTAAAAAACATACTAGACTAGCTCAGAATAGTATCGATTATATCGTCTATAGCAGCCCTGATTCTGTTCGAAAATTACTCTATGAGTATGGATATGATCCTCCACAAAATCCGCACCATTTGGTTGGAGCTACCAAAGAGTTGATTCAAAAAAAAGGGGCATCTATTATTACTGATTTATTGGATGTACACCCAGATAAGAAAGCCATTTTAGCCTTACAAAAGGAAGCTCCCAAAAAAGGATGTAATGCGTGTCAAAATGATGGATATAATGAAGAAGATAATTTTTGTGGTTCTTGTGGGCATTCCAACTATAGCGGCTCAGGAGATGAAGATAGTTTTCTAGATCAATTCAGTGATACTTCCGATGCACATTTAGAAAAGTACTACCAAAAAATTGTCAAAAAATCGAATGTTAATCCAACCGATAAAAAACTGGCTGATGAAGTACAAGTGGTATGGAATGAGCTACGTCAAAGGCGCTTGTTAGAAGTTACCCCACAACCAACACCTACTAAAACCAATACCCCAGAAGTAGTGACTTACAAACCTATTGGACGAGATGAGATCATATTGATGAGTTTATCTTTCTTAGGTGGTGTCGTACTATGTTCGGTATTTAAAAAATAAAACCTTATGACCAGAAAGCAACAAGACTATAATCAGTCTATCAATTTAATTAGCCACCTGATCTTGACCAACCCTATATCTGTTGTTGAGTTATTAGCCAGTTATGGGGTTATCTTTCCATCTACTCCTAATCGTTCGCAACTTATAGATGGGGTGATTGAGATGATGAGTGGAGATACTAAGTTTACTAATGATTTGGGAGATTTGGTTACCATTCATGTCGAAAAAAATGGGAAGGAAATACTAACCCTTGCCAAAGGTTATGATTCTTTTATCCAAGAAGAGGAAGATGAGTTTTTTGGATCTCTTTTAAAGGGAGGGATTAAACTTATAGGAGGTTTACTAAAAAAGAAAAGACCTTCTCCACAACCTACTTATCGTCCCAGATCTAGCAGGTCTAGTTTTTCCAGAAGAAGTAGCGGTAATTCTGCTGCCTTATCCTCTGCCAAAGCTGAAGCTCGAAGACTCAGGGATCAGATCAATAACGTTCGTAGGGATTTGCAACGACAAATGCAACAAATACGCTCACAGGCACAGCAAGAAAAAGCACGATTACGCTCGGAAATCTCAAATCTAAAAACGCAGCACCGCCGTGAAATCAAAGACAAAGAAAAGGAACTTAAAGACACAAAGGAAGCAGGAAAACGAACGCTGTTTTTGGTAGCGGGTGGTTTAGGGTTATTAGCGATCATAGGTTTTGGAATGGCATTTACCAAAAAAACCAGAGCGGTTGCGCCTTATGTTCCACCTGTACCCGTAGCAGGATAATCTGAGGGGTAGTATGATTGATTTTGATACCACATATCACAATGATGAGCTTTATGATGCTTTTAGAAGGAGAAAAATGGTCAGGAGAATGGATGGTGGGCGACCTATGCGTAGATTTCCTAATAGACCAATTCGAAGAAATCCACGAAGAAATATTCGAATGCAACGTCCTCCTAAAAGGCAAATGAGTGGGCGACCCATACGACGAAAGCCTATACAAAAATGGACACGTAGAGCCCCTATAAAAAAAACTAGGATACGACCTATCATGCCGTATGTTCCTAATATAAAAAAGAGAGTAACACCTCCATTTCGTAGGACTTTTCCAAAACGTCCACCTATTAAAATTAGAAAAACAGGAGGGGTCAAACCAATTCGTCCGATTCCAGTGAAGGCATCTCCAAAGAAAAAAGCAACGATAAAAAAGGTAATACTACCAAGTAAAAAACCAAAAAAAAAGAAAAAGGCGAAAGTAGATTACAGTAAATGGGCATCGGTTAGTATTGGTGGAGGATCACGGAAATCTCCAAAAACACCTCCCATAAAAACAAGAATACCAGAACAGTATGTCAGTTCAGAAACCGATATAAATCATCAAAACAACAATACAATGAATACGAATGTAAAAGCAAACACAAAAGAAGAAAAAGAAGATGCTATCAAATTAGCAGCAAAGAAAAAGCAAGTACGTAACATCGCGTTGGCACTTGGCACTGTTGCTCTTTTGACCGCTGTTTATTTGGCTAGTAAGAAAAAGACATCATAGATGGATATCCTAGCAAACATTACAGAAGTAGAGCAGACTGAGAAGGGAGAAATTCCAGTAGGGTTCTTATACGCTTCTATAAAAAATGTAGGGGATACTCCTTGTATTGTAAATGAGGTTGCCCTCGCTCCAGGAGAAGCGAAAGGATATCCTTTTGTTGGGAAGCCTTATAACGCAGTACCCTATGATCCGAAGGATGCTAGACTACGTATCCTATATGTGCTTTAACCCAAATATTGAACTTAAAAAAGAATATAAATATGATTGCAGGAGAAACAGAACAACTATTGGAGGATCATTTAGAAGATGATTTTTTCAGGAGTAAAGAAGAACGACTGAAACGTAGAGCAATGCGTAAGGCCAGACGTGCTGAACGAAAAGCAAAACGGGCAGATCAAAAAGCCATACGAGTATCTAGACGTGAAATGCGTAGGTCTGAACCTAAAAGGGTTGAACGCAGGGCAAGACGTAGAAGTTTTGGATCTAAGCTTGGTGAAGTATACCATCAAATTGGTGGAGCTACTACGATTGGTAGTGCTGTAGATACGCTATTTAGTAAGCCAATCCCTCAAGCGTATGACCCCAATGTATCTTCTATTGCCACCGCAAAGGAAGCTCCTAAAGATTACTCTTTTGGACTTAATTCTAAAGGTGAAAATGCTACCAAAGAAGAAGGTGCTACTAAGGAGAAGAAAAAGAATTACACGCCTTTTATTATTGGAGGGGTTGTAGCGGTTGGACTTTTAGGGCTAGGTATTTTAATGTATAAAAGCAATCAAAAAAATTATATCCACGTCACTAAATAATTTGATCTATGTTGATCCCTGTACCTGCACATAAAGAACGATTTACGATTACTTTACTGATTAAGGCAGATCAAGCCTTGTCAATAGGGATTCGGGTATTTGATCCAAGATATGCCAATACCTATTATTTCCGTAGGAAAGCCTATTTACAGAGAGGACAAAAGCGAAGTATTCAGATTCCATTACCAGTGACTCCTGAATATCTGGAATTAGAAATCTATAATAAACAGGGAAATCCCGATCAAGGGTTTAGGGTTTTGGATATGAAGGTTGAGAAAATGTCCTCACCAGCGTTATGGACTACTCCAGAACGCCATCGATTTATGGATTTTGCGATTGACTTTGCTCAAAAAGCTGGGTACACCCCAACAGGATTTTACGATAGTCCTAAACAAGAGTTCTTATTTCAATATTTGCCGGCTATAACGGATGCTTATGGAAAGGAATTGATAACTCCTGCCAGAACCCATCGTAAAATGCCAAGAGTACAGATTTCACAACGCATGTTTCGAACCTTTACGATTCCCGTTCGAGTGGTGATATTGGCGCATGAGGGCTGCCATTGGTTTTTAAATACTCGCAGTCAAAAAACAGCAGACCTATGTGGTATCCGGCAATATTTAGACTATGGTTTCCCCAAGATTGAAGCCGTATATGCCGCTACTAAAATCTTTAGCATGCATCCCGAACTGGTAGGGCCATCGCAGATACAGCGCACCAAAGACATTATGGATTTTATAGATCAATACAAATTAGCACAATGAAAAAAAGTACGAGCATCACATTATTGACCACCGGCATCGGATTGATTGCCGGGCTATGGGCGTGGTATGATCACCGTACTCAAAACACCCCTACAAAAGAAACTAAAACTAAGGATCTCCCTGAAGATAATTTTATAGGGTCATTAGAGGAAGATACGATACCAATCACTCCTGTATCTACTCCTATAACAAAAGAAAAAGGTATTCGCTTGTCAAAACCTTTATCCAAGCTTTCTAAAAGAAGTTATACTGTTCCCCCAGCTAAGACAACGATTCAAGAACCCTTGGAACAAAGTTACGAAACCACACAAATTACAATTACCAATACTTCGGATACAGCCCGTAAGGTACGTTTATGGAATGGACATCAAAAACCGCCTTTGAGCATACCACTTCCAGAAGATATACAGGATCATGTGGTGCGTACCATCCGTACCAGTGGTTCTCAGGGAACAGGTATTTATCCACAAGGCATAGTGGTGAACCCTTACAACGGAAAAACCTTTATCGCCAACCAATTATCAAACTCCATTAGTGTTTTGGACACGAGTGGAAACTTACAACATACTATAGTCCTACCTAATTTTGGTAACCCTTATGGTCTTTCACCCACTGACCTGACCGTACATTCCCATGCTGATTCCCCAAACTACGGGAAGGTCTATGTGGTGAATACCATTGGGGATAGTATTAGTATTTTAGGAACTGACTTTACAGTAGAAAAAACTATTCCCGTAGGAGTACGTCCTGTAGCCATCGCCTTTAATACCGTTAATGCAACTTTATATATAGCCAATATCGCGGAAGATACGGTGAGCGTTATCAATACCGTTTCGAATGTTGTTACGCATACTATTGTAGTGGGGAAAGCTCCGAGTCACATTACCATTCATCCAGAAACAGGACAAGCTTTTGTATTGAATTCTGGTGACACAAGTATTACAGTAATTGACAAGGATCACAGGAGTACGGATACGGTTAATATTGGTGGTGGCATCCAGATAACCACTACGGCTTATAGTCCAATGACCAATCATTTGTATGTGGTTTCTTCAGGAAATAGTATAGTTATCCCTATACATTTAGATACGAATAGACTAGGAGATCCGATTCGGGTTGGAAACGATCCATACGCGATTTTGTACCACCCCAATAACGGGTTTATCTACGTGGGTAATCGAGGGGATGATACCTTTACCATTGTAGATGGTAATGAGGATGTAGTAGACACTTTATCCCTTGGAGCGGTACAAAATGCAGTCACCATAGACCCCAAAAATGATAGGATTTATAGTACTAATCCCACAGCAGGAACTATAGCCCTTATTTCTTATGCCAAGGAAAGTAGTGTCATTAAAGTAAATGGTAACTACTTTGAAAAAAGAGAGGACTTTATCTATAACCCAGCGAAAATTGAGCATATACGCTTTGTATTCTCTGGCACAGAACGTTTTAATGTACTAGACATCGAACATAATAGTATGACCGGAGGAAGTACCAACCGTCCGATCTCTTTTTCTAATTATGGACATCCCCAAAACTTCTCCAATGTAGCCGAAGTCATAGGAATGAAAGGAATTATTATCGATGGGCATATGAGCTGGTTATTTCAAATAGCAGCCAAACAAACCATCACCATTATTACCTACTATAGCCAAATTGAAACATCAAACCTTTTAGAATATGCAATACTTAATCAGAAAAACAGCAAGATATGAACAACATATTAGATACTGCGTTGGCAGAATACGGAATTACAGAGGTTGTAGGTAGTAATAACAACCCTCGCATTCTTCAGTACTCAAAAGAAATAGGATACTCATGGGTGCAAGGCGATGAATTGTCATGGTGCAGCATTTTTGCCAATTGGGTTGCCATGAAAGCAGGCTACCAGAGAAGCGGTAAGCTTGATGCTAGATCATGGCTCAAAGTAGGTACGCCCACCACCACACCCAAAATGGGTGATGTTGTGGTCTTTTGGAGAGTGAAAAAAAGTGATTGGAGAGGGCATGTAGGTTTTTTTATCAACTATAGCCAGGATAAAAAATACATCTATGTGTTAGGTGGTAATCAGAATAATCAAGTATGCATCAAACCTTATCCAGTGTATCGTCTGTTAGGGTTTCGATCCATTACGCATGCATAGAATTAAAAAATATGGTATCAACAACTATGTAAAAGAAAGAACTTATGAAAACAGGAATAGCAGTTTTAGGAGGGTTTATTCTTGGTGCCATCCTCTATTCAAGAGGATGTTCCAAACATCAAAAACATAAAGAACGAAAATATAAAAAGAACCTAAAATATGTCCTTAAAGATATGAAAGTATCGGATCAGGTCATCACTAGTAAAATCAAACGAGTATTTGAAGAATAAGTCACTATGCCAATACCTATTAAAATACAACAAAAGAGTTTTGTGGTTCCAGAATCGGGAGATCCTTGTGAGCTATGGATTGGTTATTACAAACAACTCAAAAAACATACAGGAACCAACAATGCTCGTATGCTGTGGTTAGTTACTTGGAAATCCAATGGGGATGCAAGTTGTGCAACCAATCCAAGGTTTCATAGATGGCTTCGAAAAAATAGAATTGATGTATCCAATGCTGCCACCAGAACTATGGCAGATATTTCTTCCATAGGAAGTAATGTCATGGGATTGGGTAAAAACCTATCTGGTTTTTTAAGCTTAGGAGTTCCCATCACATTGGGATTTCTCTTGATAATTATAGGGATTGTGCTTTGGAACACTTCTAAAAAAGCTGATGTGACGGATTTGGCGATGTTATCACCAGTAGGAAGAGGAGCTTCCGCTTTAAAACTATTACAGAAATGAGAAAAACAGAGAACTTACAGTTTTTAGGAGGAATGATTGCATTAGGCTTAACCGCATCCCTATATCATACCATCACCCAAAAAGGAAATGATCGTCTGGCAAGTAAACTCCTAATTGTGCTAACTCAAAAACTAGACCCTTCCTCCAAAGGTTTAGCTGCTGAGAATGCTTTTGATATTCGCTATAAGGATAGAGTGTTACGTACTATTTCAGGGAATATAGCGGTCTTAAAAAAGAGTAGAGCTATTCAATTAGCAAAACAATTGCATAGCGGGTTTAAGCCTTGGTATCAAAATGATAAAGAAGAGGTCATCTATAATGTACTTAGGGGATTCAAAGACAAGTTACAGGTATCGCAAATGGCTAAAGCCTATCAGAACGAATATAAGATCAATCTGATTGAGCAATTACAGGAACATTTTAATGCAACCGAAGTAGCAAAAGCATTGACAATTGTTGATAAACTACCCCCTTATAGAACTTTATAATAGCATGCAGATGAAAATGACAAAAACAAAAGGATGGGTTATAACAGGGGTTGCAGTTTCCATTACAGGAATTGTTGCTTATGTGTTATGGAGGAAGTATCAAAAGAACCAAACAGAAGAGATCCAACTTGGTATAGCTTCAGGGAGTTCTAAAAAAGTATTTCAACGTACTAGTGGCGTTCCCGTAACTGAACCCAATTGGAAGAACCCATACGACATGAATTATACCAGAGATGTTAAAAACTGGCTTCAAGGAAAAAGGATTAAAGAACTCAATCCTCATGTCGCATTGGATTATGCCAAAAGATTAAAAACTGCCAAGCAAAAATGGGATGATAAGGAAGAAGTTGTTGAATGGGTATTTGATCAATTACAAGATAAAACACAAGTGGCCAGTATTTCTAGAGCCTTTTATAAAGCACATAATAAAATGGATATGTGGAAATACTTGAGAAGCTTTTTAAGTGATTCAGAATTGAAGCGCTATGTACATATCCCTGTAAGGAAATTACGAAACTATAGATTGGTGTAAGCTGTTACCATACTGACATATATTAAAATACGATAGAGATGAAAAAGAAAACGATAACCACCCCCAAAAAGAATGCTACCCTATGGATAGGGTTAGGTGTGATAGGGCTATTAGGAGGAGCTACCTACTGGCTTGTGAAAAAACGAAAAGAGAAAGAAGAAGCCGAGTTATTAGGGATCACAGATGACAGTTCAAAAGAAGTCAAAAAGATGGTGAGGACTTCCAGATTCCGATGTGTTAATAAAGGCTATCCTTTGAGTTACGGTACATGTAATGCTGATGTAAAAATCTTGCAGCGTTACCTGAAAATTTACAAAGAAGATTTAGGTAGTAGCGGAAAGAACAAAGATGGTGTAGATGGAATGTTTGGAAGTAAAACGGCTAAAGCAGCCCGAAAGCATTTGGGGAAAGTTTCTTTTACCAAAAAAGATATAGATGGAATGAAAACAAGTATAAAAATAATTAAAGCATGATAAGCAACAGACAACTATATATTGCCGGAGCGATTACAGGAATAGGTGTTTTAGCCTATTTCCTCTGCACTAAAAAGTCGGCTCAAAAAAGTATCAAACCACCAAAACCTGAACCAGTTAAGGAAAATGGATATACCAGTTTGAAAAAGACTTCCTCAAATAAAAAGGAAATAACGACCCAAAAAGAAGAAGGTACATTTCCATTACGATCAGGGAGTACCAGTAAAGAAGTAGAACGATTACAAATCTGGCTACTCCGAAATCACGGTTGGAAAGGAGCTGTAACAGGCACTTTTGACTCTCAAACATTAGGGTTGGTACGCAAGAGTTTGAAACGAGACACCGTAGATCAGGAAACCTATACTAAATATCAAATGGGAATTCCCATTCATCAACAAATACACTCATAATCATGAAACAAAGAAGAAGTATTAAAAACTATCTCGATGCACTGGTTGACAAGGATGGTTTAAAAACAGAAGTAACCATTACGCTGACGAATGAAACCTTGTTAAAAATTATCGGGGCTTTATTGTTATCTGGAGTAACTGCGGTGATGCTTTCTCATTTAATTAAAAATGCATTTCCAAATATGCAATTAGCAGCCATTCAAAAACAAATAGCAAATCTTACATAATCTCTTATTTCAAACCTACTATGGAAACAATTTTTCAAAACATTGCAGGGTATATCAACTCCTTAGATTGGGGTTATATCCTCACTTTTATATTGATTTCTTATGGAATCAACCATTCGACTTTTAGAGCTTTTATTACCAACGGTTTAGGAATTACACTCAAAACCCGATATCGCGTGTTGATCGTAGGTGTTGTATACGGAGTATTCATTTTCTTTATTAGAGGATATGCGCTTTACAGTGTAGAAATACTCTTTCAATCCTTCGTATTCGCATTGGTATTTCACAAGTTGATTATTGAACTAGTGATAGAACGTCTCTTCCCAAAAAAACAAGAACAAAACAACGAATATTTATGAATGCATGGAAATGGATACTACCTCTATCGATAATTATTGGGGTAGTAACGGTATTGTTGGCAATTGTGATTCCACAAGAAGAAAGAAGTATAAGGCAAAAAGAGGTTGAACATCATAAGACACTTGCCTATTATAACAAACGATTGCTTGAGGTCAATGAAATTTTAGATGATCACATCTATTTATTGGAGAATCATTCGGATAGTCTAAGAACTTTGATCGTCAACCAACAAAAGAAAATTAAAGAACTAAAAACAAAAATCAAATATGGAAGTCGGTTATCAAAGTGATTTAACTCTGAATAATATCAGAGGAGATGGAAATGTACCTATTGAAAATAGTTTAGGCGGATATGGGGTTACAATAGGAAACGCCATAAATAAATATTATGCATTGTTAAGTCCTACCTTAACATCTCCCTACAAGACGGGGCTTCCGCTACATATCTATTTTCATCAACCTAATACCGGAGCTTCCAGTATAAATATTGATAGAAAAGGATTAGTACCACTTAAAAAATTTGATGGTGATGCATTAGTGGATTTAGCATCTGGAGATATCCAGATAGGAATAATATATACCCTTGTATTTGATGGAACGGTTTTTCAGGTGCTTACAGGAATACCGCCCAAAGGGCAAACTGGAACAGCAATACAACAGGAAATTTTTTCGATTGAAGACAGAAATATAGAAGGAAATAAGGTTTTTTATTTCGGGGAGCAAAACAAATATGCAGTTATTAATGGAAATATGATAACGCCTATCGATATTCGATTAAGAAGTGTTGACGGAGCTGGAGGACTTTCTGGTGCTGTACTAAAAATGCCTGTGCCTTTGGATATCGATGGGGTAATCTCATGGACATCTTTAAGTGTATCTGGTAATCCATTTTTTTGTCGTTTAAGTGGTTTTGGGGTCGTTCATATAGATGGAACACTCAGTTCTGCAATAGATGAAGTAGTGTTAAATTTCCCGACTTATATTGCTAAAACTCCATTAGAATTTCCAAGAACCCCTCTTTTTAACCAATAAAATCACGACCATGCTATCAGCCAAAGAAAAATTTGTTATTCGATATTACCCTTTTGCTAAAAAAGCATCGGAGAAGTCAGGTATTCCAATTTTGTTTGCTTTGGCGCAAAGTGCGTTAGAATCAGGATGGGGAAAGTCAGCCAAAGGGAATATGATGTTTGGTATCAAAAAAGGATCAGGCAAGAATTATGGAGGATGGTCGCAGGGGCTAACCCAATTAATCACTACAACGGAATATTCATCTGTCTCAAGTCGGAGCTTTCCATATATATATCCTGGTTATCCTGTACGTACTAGCAGTGGTAAATGGAAGTACAAGATAAAAGATACGTTTCGAGCCTACCCAAGCCCTTTTCATTCTTTTCTTGATTGGGCAGGTTTGTTAAAAAAGAATACTCGATATGCAATGGCATTACGTTATAAAAAAGACCCGTATCGCTTTACCGAAGAGGTAGCCAAAGCCGGATATGCTACTGATCCGAATTATGCTTCTAAGATCAAGAGATTGATGAAGGAAATTGAACATATTATTATTCTAAAAAAACTACATAAACAAAAAAAAAGCTTCTTCCCGATACTGTTTATGACTGTAGGGGTAGCTATTGTTTTTGTGGTGGTATTGAAGTCTAACCCCAAATAAATGAACTATGGATTATATCAAACTAGCAGGGATTGTTCTAGGCAGTAATGTGATATTGGAACTCGTTAAATATATACTGCACTATCGAACCCAAAGGAAGTTAAAACGTGCTGAAATCAGAAATCTGGATGCACAAACCGATGAGAAAGTAGCCCAAAACTGGATGCAGTGGTCTGAAAAAATGGAAGAACGTATTAATGAACTGGAGAAAGACAATAAGGAAATGAAAGAGAAAGTGGTCATGCAGCGTAAAGAGATCAATGAGCTTAAAAAGTATATCGATCAACTAGAAGAAGAGTTAAGAACCTATCAAAAAGATAAGTAATAATGGCAGTAGATAAAAGAAACCCTTGGCTCAATATCATTTTTGGTGCATTTCTTCTGGTAAGTATCGCTAAAGGAGGAATCGTTATTCATGATTGGAATGAAAAACGAAAAGGCAAGAAGTCATGTAATTGTGCAAAAAAGTAATGACCAAACAAGAACAATATATCACCATTGGTTTGGGTGCTACATTAGCCATTACTATCGCTATAGTAATGGCCAAAAAAAAAGCAACTCCTAAGATCAACATGAAAGTATTTGATAGTCCGGATCAACTGGGCTCAGGCAATTGTATGGACAAACGGTTGATAAAGATGCTATGGCAATTAGCTAAAAAAGCAAAGTATCCAGTTTTTCAAAAGATCAACTCTGGAGCAAGAACAGCCTATTGGAACTCAAAAGTGGGTGGGGTATCGAATTCGGCACATAAAATGCCTAAATGCATGGCAGTGGATATCAGCACTCCTACTATAACGATCAGAAACAAAATCGTTGTGATGGCAAAGCTTATCGGTTTTAAGAGAATCGGGGTAGGTAGAACCTTTGTACATCTGGATATAGATACTAGCAAAAGACAAAATGTAGCCTGGGGTTATCCTTCAGGAACAAAACCACCTATTAATCCTTTTATATAAAATAAAATTATGAGACATACTAGTGTATTTAATGGTATTGGAGGGTTTCAGTTAGCAGCAGAATGGATGGGGTGGGAGAATATTATGAGTTGTGAGATTGATGAATTTTGCAATAAAATAACTAAGTATTATTGGCCTAACTGTAAACAATATGAAGACATACGGAAAACAGATTTCACTTTTTGGAGAGGAAAAACAGATGTACTTACCGGGGGATTTCCATGTCAACCCTTTAGTCACGCAGGAAGTAGAAAAGGAACAAACGATAACCGATATCTCTGGCCGGAGATGCTGCGAGCTATTGACCAAAGCCAGCCCACTTTCATCGTTGGTGAAAACGTTACTGGAATCCTCTCAATGGAGGATCAATTCGGCATATCAAAAGAAGTATTTCCTAAAATGGAAGGCAGAACGATTGTACGATACGAAGAAATTGACGTATACGAAGCACTATACACACGACAAAAAAAGATGCTTGTCTCATCAATATGTGAAGACCTTGAACGAAAAGGGTATGAAGTTCAACCGATGGCTATTCCGGCTGCAAGTGTTGAAGCGCCCCACAAAAGAGAAAGAATCTGGTTTCTTGCCTACCGTAGTGGCAAGCGATGCAACAATGGGAGCAGTGATAGGAAAGAACGATACTTACAGGATAACAGCAACGGGAATGCCCAGAAAAATAAACAAACAAGGAACGGATGGAAGTGTGGGACTCGCCAGACTAGGAAAGATGGGGTTATTGCCAACTCCTTTAGCAAAACATTCGAAGGGAATCTGCTTAATCGACAAGAAAAAAGGAAATCTAGAGGACGTTCTGGCAAGGGTAATGTTACCCACTCCATTAGCATCCGACAAGGGGAAAGTAACAGGATTAGAGAAGCAGGATTCTTTGACCAAAAGGGTGAGATCCCTGACTGGAAAGACTTCCCAACTCAACCCGCAATTTGTGATGGAAATGATGGGCTTTCCAACCGATTGGACGGTATTACCTTTTCTAAATGGAGAAGAAAAAGTATAGAAGCTGGTGGAAACGCTATAGTACCACATGTAGGGTATGAAATTTTTAAAGCAATTGAAGCTTTGAAAACTTCATTGCGCTAATAAATATATGCGCTATTTGTTAAAAATGAAATCATATGAATGAATGCAGACTAGAGAAAAACCCATATCCACATGGAAATATCGGGATTCTAATTAATTATGTAGAAGAATTAGTGCTGATTAATGCTAAAGAACGAGGACTTATTCCGATATCTGAAGAACAATCCGGATATCAGGATCTAAAAGTATTGAGTACAAAAGGGCAGCGTTTACGTGTTCCAGAAGAAGCAGTATCGGCTACGATTATGGTTGAAGCGGATCAAACTGCTTTTCAAAAAAATAGAGTGATCCGTTTTAAAGAAAATGGCACAGCTCCTACGCTCAATTCTGGTTTCGCACTTGGGGATAATGATATATATGAATTGGTTGGTAAAGAAAACCTTAAAAACTTTAGTGTAATAGGAATAGAAGAAAGTAAAACCCATTTTTTGAGAATACAATACTATAAAACCGCACAATCCCAATAGTTATGAGAACGATACGAACTGCTAGATTTATTCGAGGAGGTGAAGCTTCGAGTACTAATATCAATGATGAAAAAGGTTTTCATTTAGCGCCATTTATAGAAGAAGTGATTCGAGGACGTTTTCCAAAACATACAACCCATACGATAACGTTATTAGGGTATCATTTTGATCCTAAAACTGTGGTGAAATTAAGTGATACAGATTCGGTTATAAAAAAAGTAATTTTTGTAAATCCTTCTCAAATTGATGTTGTGATCACTTCTGGAAATAGACAAGGAAAAGTTCCAATTACTACCGAGAACAAAGGTTTGATATCTAATAATCCTATTAAAACTATTCAGATTACTAATCCGTTTTGGATAGATCTTCGTAAAACATCTATTGAAGATATGGGTTTAGAATTTTCTCCTGGTATTGCGCTTTATCAAGATCAAAAAAAAGGATTATTTGCTAATGGAGAAGGACGTATTTGGAATAGAGGAGTTAAGTTTATAAAGCACACATGGCAACGTAAAGACGAATTAGAGTTTTCGTTTGTATTTACAGCCTATGGTAAAGGATTAAGTGCTTTTGGTATTGGAGGAAGTAACATTGATGTTAACAACCTTAACCATGAAAACCTTTATAAACCAGAAATACAGCTATATTATGCCAATGGTTTTTGTAATGCTTTTTATGGAGGAGGAAAGGAAAAAGCATGGAGTCAAAGGATAGGAAAAACGATTACTTTTAAAAAAAATAAGTTCTATAAAGTAAAATTCCATAGGTCAGGTATTAGTGGCACTCAGGTGAGTATTTCTGAAGTGGATAAGAGTAATTTTGATATAGAATTAGCGCAAGTACATGGGTGGATTTCTAATTGTCCTGCGAGTGAACCTGTATTAACGCCGTATTGGTCGGTAGTTAGTAATCCTGATGTGTTTTTGACGGCTTTTAGGATTGGGTAATTCTCTCTAAAAAGTAAAGACTTAATCTTACCCTAAAAAGTGCAAAGCTACATTGATGCTATAACAAATACAGTTCTAGGATACACTCATTTAATAATTAAATTAAATATTATTCATTATAGTTTTATTTCTAGTGTTCGTGAAGTTAAATCTATTGGGTTCAATTTTAAATAAATGTATAAATTTTCAATTGTTCCATTTGTCTGATACATTAATATTTGAGGCTTTTTATAGACATCTTCTACCGTAAGGTTTTCTATAAATAGATTAATTGATTCATCATTCAAATTATCTTTCATACCAAAATCAAAAACACTTTTAGGTATTGGAACTATGGCATTTTCGGCATACGTTTTATTTTCTTTATCTGTAGAAGATATTTTAATGTTTTTAATCAATGATGGCAAATAAAAATAGGCTTTATTGTTTTCTACTTTTAAAAGTTTAATTCCTTTTATATCTCCTAAATCAAATTCAATATTTTTATCACTTTTTAACAATTCTTTATATTTAATAGTTTCAAACCTTCTAATAGTTAGTTTAATACTTCCCTTTATATTTTTATATTGTTTTTTGATAGGGAAATCAACATCTATTCCTCCGCTATAAAAGTTTAAATCTGTTTCTTGATTGATCTGTACTTTTCTTCCCTGTTTGTCTATAATTGAATTATTGTTTTCATCTAGTAATACTATTTCAGATACTGATACAAAAGTATTAGATAAAATGTCATTACTATTGTAAACATCTTTTATAGTATTATTCTTACTTATTTGAGAGAAGAAATCCAAATTCCATTTTTTTCTGTAATCTTGTTCTATATGTAGGGTATGATTTTCAATAATCGAAGTGATTATGTTTGTAATAGTTTCTTGGTTCAATTTCTTGACTTCCCACGGCTTCTTAAATATTCCGACAACTCGATTATCTAATTTTTCTATTGTTACATTATTTTTGTCTTTCTGTATAGCCTTAATTACAAAAGGGAGATATTTTTTAAGCTCTTTTAGATCTGTTGTGTCTTTTTTTTGACCGTATACTAAATTTGAAAAAATAAAAATGGTAATGAGAAATATTATTCTTGTATTCATTTTATATAGTTTTGGCTAGTAGTCTTAATATATGAAAAATATGATTCTCTATTAGTATAAATATACTAGTAGGAAATATATAGAATTAGAAGTGAAAACCTTAAAAATAGTATTTCTTAAACATTTTTGGTATGTTATAGTTATTTCATCTCAACTCTGATTGTTTCAGATTTAAAATTAGCAGAATAGAGTGTTATTTTATTTTTAAATGGAGCAATACTTTCAAGAATTAAATATTGTCCTTTCTCTTTCATTTCTATTAGCTTTTTAACCGTAAATATCTTTTTAAATTCTGTTAAAGTGATTTTAGGTTTTTTTTCAAACAAATCTCTAACCATTTTATAAGCTTCTCTATTTTTTCTATCAAAAGTTTCCATTGCGATTGTTGAATCTTTCTCAACCATTTTTGATAGCTCTATGTATGTATATGGTTTAGCAACTTCTCCATTTTGGTTAAAATTTATGGCATTAATCTCGTTTTCTATTTCACAAAGTTTGTTTAAGACTATTTCATTTCCTTTAATATTGACTAAAGAATAGTTGCAATCATTTAAAGAAAACTCTCTGCCAGTATCTTTAGTAGATAGTTCAATTTTGTCATATCCAACTAAATAATTAAGCTTAAACGTCACAAATCCAGTAACCTTTTGGTTTGAAAAGTATTCACTTTTAATATCTGTTTTAAAATTAATTTTACCATACCCACTATGTGAATTATAAAAAGTATGTAATTCAAATTTTTCGCCACTTTCTTTAAGAAGATTATTTTCTACTAAATCAACTGAAAAGATACCAGTTGTTTGAGTATTAAATCTTTCCGTTAATTTCCCAGTTAAAACTAGTTGATTCTCTTTATTTATAACCAGTTTAGCAGTTTCCTTAACTAATTTTGTACAAGATAATATTTCTTCTTGAGTAACTATTTCGTTAAAAAAATCACTTTTCTTAAATTTCTCGAACTTAAATACATTATGAGTGGTTTTATTAAATCTAATAGAATCTGCCTTATACAATACTTGTGCATAAAAATCTCTTTGTTCTTCGGTTATTTCTTGACAAAATAGATTAGAATTTAGACTTAGAATTAATACTAAAATTGTGAGTTTATCCATCAGTTATAATTATGGTTACTAAGAGTTGGTATTATTAATTATATTTAGTTGCTTAAATATAAAAAGTTGCTTTCATAATCTTTGTTTTTAAGATTAAAATTCGAGTATATCAGCTTTAAATTTCATAAGAAATTTGATTTAATTATGATAATCATCCTCATCTATTAACTTTTCCCCAATAGATCGGATATCCTCCTTATTAGTCTGAATACCTCCTGTATATTTAATAAACATCAAAGTTAAGATTAAACTACATAATACTACTAATATGAAATGTTCTCCTTCTTTTAAGTCTTTCATTTTCTGTGCTTTTAACTAAGGAGATAACTCATCCCCTTATTAGTTTATATAATCTCCATCCAATTGAATTAATTTTAGGTGAGGAACATTCAGGATATTCATAAAGCCCTTTCTCTTTTAGTTTTTCTTGTATATTCATATCTCGTTTACTCATTTCTTCTAGTTTGGTTTTCAAAATATCATCCATTGAATTAGTTTTTTTTAACCCTATATTAGATCATTCTTCTTTCAATACTTTATGATACATATCCGCCAAACGCACCTCGATATAATCGATGATTTTTTCTTTAGGGCATTCTTCAGAATACATGGCGTAAATTTTCTTGAGGTACTGTTCTTTAAGCTTTTTTAGTTCTCCTTTGGGTTTACGAATTTGTTCTTGAGTAAGTTTCCATTTTTTGATACCATTAAGCATTTGGGTATGGGCTATAAACTTCTTTTCAACAGTTTTTAACGCTTCGATATCTTCAGGTTTTTGATGCGTATTCACTTTAGCCTTTAATAAGACATATTCTGTATTAATTTCAGAATTTACCTGCTCCCCTTCGCTAATTAATTTTAAGTAGGCTATATAAATCCACTCATCGTATTTATCCAGAAAATCTTCATAGAAATATAAGGCCTTTAAATATTCGATTGCAGCTTCTTTGTATACTTTTTTGGGTTTATCTTCTGATTTTCTAACCGCCCTTGCCAATATCCTGAACTCATCTTTTTTATGCTGTACCATTTTATCAGCTTCCTTTTCTTTAGCAATGGCATTAAGTTGCGGAGTAATCTCCCAGGGAACACCTTCAAAGGTGTTTTTTCGATAAGAAAAACTTAACCAATTGTTTTCTTTTCTTTTGAAATTAGGTTTTTTGATACCAAACGTATAATTATATCCAAAAGTGGCAGTAAGCTCTCGTAATTCATCGGTGGTACTGCCACTTCTAAACAATTGAATGGCACTGGCATTAAAATTATGGCGTTCTAACAATACATAGGTTAGGCTTAATCGTGCGTTGGCTACTTGTATTTTACTAGTCGTATTTTGTGTTTCGTTATAGGATAGTCCTAATCGTGTACCTAATTTCTTATCGAAGAAACGTTTCCCTAGCCCTACATTGGGCCCCCATGTAGTTGCATCTTCTGTACCAATGGTATTATAGGTAGCATTTACTCCTGTTGTGATATCTAGATTTTGTTCTGGAAAAGCAATGGTATACTGTAAAGAGCCATTATGAAACGTAGAAGCATCCCCAATACGAACCACTCCACCCTGCTCGTTGGCTACATCATTTAGCGCATAATCAAAAGCAATATTCTGGCTAGAACTTTTCTTTTGTGATAACATATAGTTGATTCCAAACGTAGCATTTTGAGAGAGTTGTCTGTAATCTAATTCTTCTAATTCATTATCGAGCAAATTATCGTCATTAATGATATCAAACTGATTAGGTTTAATGTTAGTATAGGTTCGAAAGTTTGAATATGATCCTGTAAAGCTAAGACGATCAGAAAAAGTATAGCCTGCATTGATAGCCCCTATAATGCGATTAGTGGCATTAGGTTTGCTATTTTGTAGGTCATCTCGTTGATACCCTACATTCATGGCTAGGGTAAGTTTATCTTTAAAAAAAGAGCTAGCAGTGTTTAGGGTAATATTTTCAAAATCATTATTAAAGAAATAAGCGCCTAATGTTTCATAACCTGGATCGATACGTTCATAACCTACTCCAACACTAGTTCTACCAATCACATAGTTAAGATTGGCATTAAAAGCTTTATAGTATTCCGTAGAGTTTCGATTATTAAATAGTAACGAGCCCACTCCTTTAGCTCCTTCATTACTTTCTGCTGCTCGTAGGTCTTGTGTAATGGCTGTCGATGCATACTCGGCTGTAAGGGTAAATTCTTGGGTAATTTTCACCTCGGTATTCAAGCTGATAACTAGATTTTCTTTGGGTAAGATGCCTTTGACTTCTGGTACCGAATCTATAGAGGTGATATTGTCTTTGGCATAAAACCCGATCACACCAATTTTATAACGTTCTTTTTCATAATTAGTTTTGATCCCATATCCCATACGTGAAAATGCGGGAATGGTACGCTCATCGCCATCATCGGGCGTGGCTTTTAGTAATTGTCCTGCCATCGCGCTTATGGTAAAGTCTCCGGGTGGAGTTAGATCGACACCGCCCCCTGTAAACTGGTGACCACTTAAAGTATAAGGAGAGAAATTCATACTTACATTACCAATATGGGCAGTCACCCATTTGTATTTAGGGTGCAAGCTGATCCTGTTAAAATTAAAAGGCAATGCATAGTCCAGATTGTCCCCTTGGTTTGTAAAACTATAAGAGATAGGTACTGCAAAACCATAGATACTAACATTTAAGTTTCCTCGCAAAAAATAGGTAAATGTCTCTCTGTTGCTATTTTGATTGGCATCATAATAGACCCCATTGGAAGATACCACCCCACTTATTTTTATAGGCTTTGCCTTACCAACATTCTCGATGTCGATACTTTGAGCGTATCCAATGATGGAAACCAATATAAAAAAGAGGAAGGTGATTTTTTGCAAAGGTGATTCGTTCTTTTATTTGTTATAGTGTATTTCTAAAGGAAAAAACCTACATGAGTATGATATATATTCATGTAGGTTTTGATAGAATACTATTCTATTGTTTTTTATAGATTTCGTTTACAGTATTAGGAGCTTCTCCATAAGTTAAGGTTAAGATATCATCCTTGACCGTAATAATTGTTTCTATTTTTCTTTGTCCTTCTTCTATGTTTAAGGTGATAGTGTACTTGTTATTTTCATTGTTTTTCCAAGTACCAGATAAAGAGCCTAGATCTTTACAACTTTCATCTTGTTGCAATTGAAATGAAATTGATGAATACTCATTGTCATTTGAAAATGTTATAGTGTTTTTTTTCTCACAATCAGAAAGATTGTTTGAATCAGTATTAGTAGATTTTTGTTCTAATGACCATGTTCCAACCACTACGTCAGAAGTACTACTATCATCACCGTCATCGTCCTTTTTACAAGAGATTGAGAATACGGCTAAAAATAATACGGCTGTTAAAATTGTTTTTTTCATTGTTTAATTGTTTGAATGATTGAGTTAAAATTTATAGTTAATATTTGTTTTTTTGCAATAGTACATCATTAGAGTGCCATTTTATGATACTCTATAAATCTTTTAGTTTGAATAGAAAGAATGAGTTTTTATTTATTGTCTAAATACTTAGCTAAAGCACTTTTATTTTCGTTAATGACTTTTGTATGTTTTTCAATGTTTAACATTCCATTTGCATCTTTAGCATAAGATTTAAGATCAGTTACAAGTAAGCAATTCATTTTTTTATGGTTTTATATATTTTATAAAATAGTAAGTTTAACATTAAAATTAGGATTAATATCAAAACCCATCTCCAAAACTTTCCCGAATAATTCATTTTAGAATTAATACTTTTTCCTTTCCAAGTCAAAATTTTTGCTTGATGACTGTTTAAGATTTTTACTGTAATCAAATCATCAGTTTTTGCATTACTTACAAATTGAAGATCTTTTTTATTTTGCAAGGCTGAATCACTATCAACTAAAAGCAAAATGGAATAATTTTGATCTTTAAATTTATTACTGTTTAGAATTTCTATATCAAACGTATAATGATCACCATATTCTCCCGATCTTGAGCCTGATTCCGAATGAATATTTATGATTCTTGCTTCTTCAATACTTCCATATAGGGAAAATTCATCATATTCTACTTTTATAAGCAGCCCAGAAAAAAATAATATTGGTAAACATAGTATTGAAAGAAATACTACTAAAAATATTTTATATTCAATTTTTATAGTTCCTGTTTTCATGTTATAGGTAACCTTTTTAAATAGTTTAAAATTCTATAAAATATCAGAATATTTAATTGGTTGATCCAAACCCCCAAACTTAAGGAAGCTATTAAATTATACATTAATATATAATTCTCCTCCATCGCCATCTTTTTTAAAAGATATAGAGAATACGGTTAAAAATAATACGACTATTAAAATTGTTTTTTTTATTGTTAATTTAGGTTTAAAAAATTTATAATAATACAACATTAGAGTATCGTTTTCTGATACTCCGCGAATTTGTTATTTTGAATAGATAGAATGAGTTTTTATTGATTATCTAAATATCTAGCCAAAATTCCTTTGTTTTCATCAATGACTTTAGCAAGTTTTTCAATATCTAGATCATCTTTATCATTCCTAACATTGAGTTTTAGTGTGTTCACTTCTGGAAAATTATCATTAGGTTTCGAAGAATAAAAGGCTAAAAAGGCTTCTAAATCTAGAACGTAAAGAACCTGGATTAGTTCATCATCTATTGTGGTAATATCTTTGAGATTGTTATCAATTATTAATATTGTTTTAGAATTATAAAACTTAACAATTTGAGCTTTTCCTATTATCGAATTAATCATCACGTTTTCTCTAATAGATAAGCTATCTTTAGTTAAAAAATTAATAGGAATTTTGAACTTTTTCGCAATTTTGTTTTTTGTAAACATTTCACTTTCATACTTAATTGCATCAAACTCATGAATGTTTACATTATAATATTTGAAATCATTACTCTTATCCTGTGAATAAGATGACCAACCTCCTATAAGAAATAGTAAAAGAACTTGAAATTTAAAAAGCTGAATATGTTTCATCATGTAATAGTTTGTATAATGTGTGACTTTTATTTTCTCGAAAGAACTTGAAGTAATCGTTCATAATCAACTCTAAATCGATAGTTTTACCATGCAGATATGGGGCTAATACTTTGAGGTTATCTTTTGAAAGTTTATTTGCAAAAAGATCATTTAGGACTGAAGATTTAGTAGAAATCAAAAACAGTCCTAAATCAAAATTTTGACCTAAGTCTAAAATGGAATATTCATTGTTTATCTTTCTTATATAAATGAGCGAATATAGAGGTTTTGGAAAATCATCATTATAGTTTATATATTTAATATAAATATCTTTAATATTAGACCCTCTATCCAGTATGTATTTAGAGTCTAGTTGATAGTAGTTGGAATTTCCCTTTTCAAAGTAAATAGCTTTGTTTTTTTGATAATCTTCTTTGTCATAGGTTTTTGGGATTTGTACGGAATTAAAAAAGGGCAATCTTTCTTCATTACTTTTTGTATTAAAAAAATCGCAAAACAATTTTTCAACAGATTCATTTTTGAAGTTACATTTTGATCCTGCAACTAATTTTGTTCCTTTTTGATAGATGAACAAAGAACCATCTTTAAATTCTCTGTTTTCAATTATCATGTTATTGGCTCTTGTTATTATTCCCTGACTTAAAGTAATTTGTATTTGAAAAATGAAAATAATAATTGTTAGTGCTCTATACATTTTTAAATCTTTTATTTTTAATGCTTAGTATTATTAAAGGTATGTATGCTATAAGTAAAGCGAGTATTTTAGGTTTTTTCCATCTTGATATTGCTTCCTTTTTTGTACTATTTTTTAGTATTAGAATTACCTTTTTAGAACTCTCAAAAACCACTACAGGAAGGATTATATCTTCTTGATCTATTTTGTTATAGTTTATTTGCTTTGGATTGTTTTTAGAAACTTCATTCAAATACTCGAATAGATATTTACGACTATTATCATATAAACTAAAATAGACATTTTTATTACTCGTATTTCCTTCTACATCAATAGCTTTTCTATCAGAATTACTCGTGGTAAAATCAATTTTTGTAATTTTCATGCTAGATGAATAATATTTTCCCAAGACATAATCTCTTATTCTATTACCTTCAAAAATTAATAGAAATAAGGAAATTAGACATGCAACACCCCACCAAATTTTATATATTTTATTTAAAACTTTCATCATTTTTTATTCAGATCATACTCAAATGTATCTTCAAATTTAATATTTTCCCAAGTTTTTTTAATTTCACCACTTGGCAATAAATCTTGTCCAAATATTATTACACTTCCTTTAATTCCAACATAAGGTTTACCTATACCGTATGCACCTTGAATTTTGTTAGTTTTTTGATAGTATTTTATTTGCCCCCATGATGATAATCCTGCGAATGGTTCACCTTCACCACTTACTATATAAAAGTCAAAACCTATTTTTCCACCAACAATTAAATCTAGTTTTGGAGTGAAGGTAAGTAGTAATTGGTCTTGTTTAAAATCACTTTGATCATTTCTTTTGACATAAAGTAATTCGCCTTGAGTTAAAATTTTTAATACTGGTTTTACATAAAGCTTTGCCGTAACTAATTTTAACTCTATTCCGTATGTAAACCCTTTGAAAGCAAATTCAATACCACCTTCAATTCCAGCTTCTTTTTTTATAAAATAGAAACGTGAGTTATCATCTTCTTGAGAATATTCTTCTTCAATAAAACCAACTTTAAACTCTAATTTACCACTTTTATCTAGCTTTTGAAATATAGTCCCCATTTTATTCACGTATTCACTTAAAGCCTTTAAAGCTTTTTTAATTTCGGCTGGGACAACCTTTGCTTTGACTCTGTAATTCTCAAACCATTCTACATTAACATTTTTATTTTCATTAACAGGATATCCGGCATTAACACTTGTGCTAATAGAATTGTCACTTTCCCATAAGGTTCTCGCAATATCTTTTTTTCCTCTTTCCTCTTTTAGATTACCATTGCCATCAATATAGTTCCATTTTAAGTGATTTTTATTTACATCTATGATTTCTGGAGTTGTTTCTATCCTATAATTTACTTTACGTACTCTATCATTAGGAGAAGTTACTCCTTTGGACTTTATTAGATATAGAATCTCATCACTTTTAGCTTGTCTTCTATTATTATTCCCATCAGCAGCATACAGTTCTGTCAATTCAAATTTTTTATGAAGAACTTTTAATAGAACTCTTACTTTTTGAGAATCTCCATCAGGAAAATCATCAGAAGAACCCCAATACTCGACTTGCATATAAGTTTCCGTATAATGACTAATATTAATTTCGATGACTGGCTTACTTCCTAAAGCGGTTGATACAGCTTCGGTATGTTCATCTTTATGAGTTGACCATTCTGTTTTTGAGTTTTCTTTCGATTCACTAATCTCAAATTGTTGTTTTATAAGATCATTTGTATATGGAATTTCAATAGTATCACCATTCTTATAATCTATTCCTTTATATCTAATGAATATTTCATTTTCATTATCCTTGTTGTCATCAGGCTCATCTGTTGTTTCGGGATCAATAGGAGGATCTGTTGATTTTATAGTTTCAGTATCTTTTGGAGGATCTTCTGTAATTGTAACATCTGGATCAGGATCTTCTGTGTCTTCTGTATTTGTTACATCTGGATCAGTAGTTGAAATAGTATTATCTGAACCAATACTATCTATCACATCACCTACTGTTTCAATCACATCGCCTACAGTATCTCCCACGGTATCTACAATATCTCCAACCGCATCAATTTCGTCCTGTATATCATCCAACCCTCCCCATGAAGGGTCATAGGCAGTGACCAATATCCCATCAATTAATTGGTAATCATTATTAATTTTGATATTGTTAAACCCAATTTTGATACGAGTATCGGCAAGATAAGGCACGGTAATATATCCCCATCCTGTAAAATATCCATCACCCCCATCTACTCGTTTTACAGTTATAGGAAATTCTCCTGCTGTAAATACCTCATTGATTCCTAATTCAGGTAAGGGTTCTTGGTTATCGATATCTATTTCGGGAGTAACTCCACATACAAAATCACTCCCTCCACGGGTAGTGGTGGTAAACTCAAATAAACGTGAAAATGTAAAACCGCCGTTTTCTCCACATTGTCCTCCTACACGGTATTCGTAGGTAGTACTTTCTTCTAAACGTTGGATTTTTGCCTGTTCATTATAGGCATTTACTTCATACCACCTGTCGTGATCTCTATCTTTTTTACGATACTGTATCTGATATTTATCATGATCTACACCTTGCCAATACACCATTGCCGAACTATGACTATTGCTTTCGGAAAGTACAAATTGAGGAGGGCTACATTGCTTAGTATAGTTAAAATTATAAATCTCACTATACCCATTATTTTTAAACAAGGATAACTCGCTAATTCCATCCGTTACAATGGCTCGTACTCGCCATCCATAATTTTTTCCTGCTAGTAGTGGTGTTTCAGTAGGACCATACAATAACATATTTGACCTTGTAGTTGTTTGATATAATGGTCTGCTTGCTAAAAATGCTGCTTGGGGGTCTATATTACTATCCCAAATCTCTGCTAGTGTAAATTCGTATTGTACATTAGTGGCATTGATATGTCTTGGTGTCCACTGAAAAATAATATTTTGATGTTCCTTATACGCTACATTTTCTCCGCGATCCGGAATATTTAAAATAGGAGGATCATTTAAAACGATGTAGGCAGTAGCACATCCTTTTTGAGAAAGTTGCTGCCCTGAGAGATAATCATATACCTCAAAACAAAATTGATACAATCCTGCGGGCAAAGGTCTACTGTATTGTTGTGGAGTTACTCCTACTAAATTTTCGAATTGAAAATACGGACGTAAATCAATATTGGTTAATCGTGTTGGAATCCCACCATTAAGAGTTATAGGATTGGCACCCATCACCACTTGGGCGCTTTGTGCCGAAAATCCATTATTCCCTTTTACAGAAAGTTTTAAGATAACTTGTCTGTTAAATTCATTGACATCCCTCATGAGCAGGTTAAACACCATGCGGTCACTATTGGCGGTTGCATAATCGGCAAGCTTGACACTATAAGGCGGTAACAAGTTACCCGTTACAGTTACAGGAAGCTGTGCCACCATCCATAAGGGAAATAATAACAACATTATTACCAGATATTTCCGTAGGCTCAAAAAAGCAATCGTTGTGGGGGTTCTCATGGGCTATGTTTTAACAAATTAGGATCATCTTTTTTCTGTAAAACGTATTTCAATTTAATTTAAAGTAAACGGAAATTCATTGGTTTCATAATGTTCACCTTCCCAATTAAAAGTGAATTTTACCTTATACTCTCCTTTTGCAAAAGGCTCGCTCCCCCCCATAGGAATTTTAAGTTGTGCGAGAGCTGCATAGTGCAAACTTGGAAAATCCCTTAAAGGTTGTTCGAATTGATCTATCGTTTGACGGTCATATGCTAGACATTCTCCATCACCGTAATGGTCTGTCAACTCATCATCAACTATATATTCTTTTCCATCCGAAAGGCGGGTAATAATGGCTGTACTTTTTTCTGTTAATCCTGGGGTGTAGAATAAATACGATGATGCGCTTGATTTATGAGTAGTAAAAAATTGTCCACTAAAAGAAAGGTAAATTGAATGAGAACAATCAGTAAAAACATTTTCATAATAATTGCTAATTCCCTCTATTTGAGGTTGCTTATTATAAAGCCTAATTTTAATTGGATTATCTACAACTTTTTTTTCTTCATCGAATGTATTAATTAAATAGTGATAACTTTTCCCTGATTTAACTCCTATTAAGTAATCCCTAAAATACTCATGAGGATCATTTGGAATAATGTCATCAGGAAGCTTAAATTCTATTTTATCTTTTAAAATTTTTAAGTCTAAAGGAACAATACTATCTTTTGGATTTTCTGAATTTATCAAGTAAATTTCTGAGGAGTCAGTATTTTGATCTTTTTTATAAAGTATATGAGAAAAACCTTCATGAGAATATATATATTGTTCTCCAAAATCCATATGCGAATTAGTTTCTCTTTTTAACTGAAATAGTAAGGGGGTAAAAAATTCTTCACCTTGCGAACGAAAATTAACTTCTTCACCTTCTGGGTTATCATAGGTGATTTTCATCTCATACATGTTGGCAGGGTTTAGGTCACTAATAACAAGGTTTTTTTGTATTGGGTAACGCTTTGTCTTATTAGTGTTTTTATTGGTTACCGAATAAAATATGTTAAGATGTGAGTTACGAGTAAACTCACTGGTATAAGATGCTGTCACACCATTATAAGTGATATCGCTTATTTCTAAATAAACATCTTTCCCATATACTTTACCATCGTCTAAGGCATCATCGCCAGATGAGCAAGAAAATAAAACTACTATAAAAGAACTAAGTAGGATCAAATTATAAAATGTTTGTATACGTTTCATGAGCTAGGTTTTAATTTTTAGGTTGTTTTTGAATTTTTATATCAGTTTCTATATAGGAATTTGCACCATTGGTTACAAAGTTCTTAATTTTTAACGCTCCTTTTCTACCATCAGCCGTTTCGAATAGCACTATTCTTGGTACTACACTGTTATCAAAAGGTTGTAGTCCTGCAATGGTTTCTGTTATAGCAAAGGCTTGTAATGAGGTATCATTGGTCATGACATCAAATTGTACCAAAGAAAGTGAAGCTCCACAACCACAGCCTTCCTGTACATTAATCATTTTGGTATGCGTTGCATTGGGTATGGCGTCAAATGTAGTATCATCTAACATATCCGGTGTATAAAATCGATTAAAACTAAAGGTATTATTCAGCCCAAAAAAAACCAGATCGATTTGACTACCAATTTCGGGGGTTACTTGTGATTGGGTATATACTTCTTCGGTATACCCAGAAAAGAAACTCCCAATCATATCGGTGTTATGAGCGGTATTGATCCCAAAACGAACATTGTTGATTACCTTTATATTGGTATCTGGTAGTATTGTAATCGATTTGGTTAACGACTTTGTTTCTTTACCATTGGTAGCAGTAAGCTCTATTAAATAGGTTCCAGCATTATTGAATATAGCTGTTGGGTTTTCTTCTGAAGAAGTACCCGGTACAGCTCCGTTAATACTCCAATTGTAAGAAGTAGCACTGATACTTTTATTTTGCAGCGTAATCTGTACCGGGGCTTCTAAATCTTTATCCTGAAAATCAACCTCCCAATCAAAATCTGACACTAAAAATGGTTGCACCGTAATCGTAGTGTCTTTAGTATGTGTTTCTCTTCCGTTTCCTATTTCTAATTTGATTTTGTGATCTCCCGGTTCGCTAAAAACAACGTTACCCGGATCTTTTTGATCCGAAGTTACAGGATTTCCTCCTGCGAATGTCCAGTTATAGGTTGATGCACCTACCGAGTTATTAGTAATTGTTACAGTAACCGGAGCAAAATTGTCTATCTGCACTTCGGCAGTAAAATCAACACCTACTGCTTCATCCAAATCCAAGGTGATTTCTTTTTGATCTTCTGATCCATCCCTGTTTTTTGCATATAGGGTAATGGTATAAATCCCTGCATTTTTATATAAAATGGTGCCAGGATTTCTACGTTGTGAAGTAGTAGGTTCTCCTCCTTGAAAAGACCATTCATATTCATCTGCCCCAGTAGTACTATTACTCAACACCACTTCTACAGGTATTGAATAGTCTTCTTTTACTACAGTTGTTTTAAAATCAACTTTCACAAGCACAGCTTCCTCCCTCGAACACTCGCATAGCGAGATTTGTAATAAAAGCAAGAGTATCAATACGCAAGCTCTATGAATATATATGTCGATTGAATATCTCACTATTCTATAATAATTTTTCTAATTTCATCTCCTTCTGGAGTTTCCAAAACTAATACATAAGCACCACTACTAACAGTCATATGTACAGGAATTTCATATGCTGTTAGACCATCTTTTCGTTGTTCATATTCCACCTGATTATGGGTAAGGCTGAACACGCGAAGTACAATAGAAGCTGCTTCTGCCAATACTACTTTTACTGTAAAGTTACCATCGGTAGGGTTAGGGTATACCAAAAACTCTTCTATAAATGGTTTTCTGGCATCCCCGACATTAGGTAGTTCGGTTGCTTTTTCTACTACTAGTTTCTTGGTGTACTCGGCATAACACTCCCCTTGATAGGTACGCATTACAAACTCATAAGTTCCCGGTTCATCAAAAATGACTTTTAATCTATCTACTGAATCTTCAATTTTGGTTATCGTTGTTGATTCAGGGATCGACCATTCCACCTTTTCCCCTTTGGGAACACTTACATTTACTAGCGTAACTTCATTACCTGTAAAAGCCTGCGAAAGCACTAAGAAATCTGCATCAATTTGCTGATCAGAAACCGCAACAGTAATAGTACTGCTACCCACACACCCTAAACTACTGGTTACGGTGGCGGTATAGGTTCCTGAATTGGTAAGGGTAACCTGTGGCATTGTACTACTAAATCCAGTATCAGATTGCCATAGATAGGTTGCTCCTGTATCTGCAATAGAGATATCTAATACTAATTCTTGATCTAGACAAAGGGTTCTGTTTTCTCCTAAATCTACTACAATAGGGTTAGGATCGATCAATTCAATTTCCTCTATAGCGACACAACCTTCTGCATCGGTAACTTTTATAAAATAAGAACCAGCGATAAGATTTGATAAACTGGTATTTGTGTTTCCATTTTCCCATTCATAGCTATACGGAGGAGTTCCTCCAGTTGCAGTGATCGAAACATTACCATCATTGCCTTGATAGCAAGTTGGATTGGTTTGATTACTAATTAGAACTTCTAAACCATTCGGTTGTTCTAATATCACAGTTTCGGATGCACGACACCCATTGGCATCGTCTACAAATACAGTGTACTTTCCTGCATATAACTCTTCAATTCTTGGGGTAATTGCACCCGTAGACCACGAATATTCATAGGGCGGAGTTCCTCCTTGTACATGGGCTTCTGCCCATCCATTGTTTCCTGAATCACAAACGACATTCTCTTTGGTAAAACTAATGGTTAATAGTTCTGGTTGGCTTAAAAAATAAGTGCTGTCTCGTTCCTGCACTAATAGGTTATTTTCATAATCTCCTAAAATAATATCGTTAGCGTCTCTAATATTAACGGCATACATTCCCGTATCGAGCCCACTGGCAATACTATCAGTTACTGGTAATACTTCCCAAACACCTGTATCGGGGTTTTGCTTCTTCCAGATATAGTAATAAGGTAAACCGCCATTTTCAAAAAGTGCTAAGGGTACACCACCTATACCATGCGCTATCAGTTCCCCGTTACTGGATTCATCGGCAAATTCATTTTGATTGTTGCATAAAATAGATTCTGATTCCTCTATGCCTACCTCTAAAGGGTCGGGTTCATCTAACTCATATACTGCATCTATAACAGTACAAGTGGTATTATAGATCATAGGTCTATAGTTTTTATCTTGCACAGTTAAGAAATATTTACCTTTAGGAATATCGGTAAGGGTTAAAAAGTAGCCTTGCCCCGATACTACTTGTTCTACTACGGTAGTTAATAGTGTACCACTTTCATCTCTCCACCAGTACGAATATGCCCCATTATCGGGTGTTCCTCCAAAGACTCGTGCTTTGATCTGCCCATTAGTAAACCCAAAAGCAGTAGGATCAGTCGATGCATCGGTATCAAATTCTATTTGTACCGCTTCAGACGGCTCTTTAATTACAGCAGTCTGTATGATTTGATCACCCTCATTACTGCCTCCTTGATACTTTGCAACACATTGATGGCCATCTCTTATTTTAATCTGGTATGTGCCTTTTATACGTCCTCTTTCTGTATGGCTGTTACCTGAAGAAAAAGAGGTCCAGTTATTGGCTACTTCTGCCCAACTTTGATCATCGGTTTTGATCAAATATTGATAATTGCCCACACCGCCGGATGCGCTAAAGCTAATAGTACCGTTATCACCCCCATGACAAAAAACATCTGTGGTACTCAAACGTGGTGTTGTGGCAAAACGAACAGGGGTTCGATTCTCAATCCTTTTATCTTTATAGTACAATTCGTTATCTGCAAAAGTACTAGCTTCTCCATAGAAACCACTGACCACAAAACGAATATTTCCTGAACGCAAACCAGTAATAGTATAGGTTCTATCGCGAGAAAGTTGTATATCATTATAGTCATTTATAGTTTTAAAAGTTCCATTCTCAGGAATGTCCAAATCTAAAGTACGAATACTAAGTTTTTCTCCTGGCTTTAGGCTACGACTAAACTGTAGGGTTGCTTTCGCATCAATGGTATCATAACAACGTGGTCGAGTAGTTTGTACAGAAGTAATTCTAGGAGCAGAAACATGATATGTATACGGTTCAACATCGTTAGGGCTATTGCTGCACCCTGTATTTACCCTTATTTCAATTGAACCTCCATGAAAAGCATCAGAAACCCCAGGAATATCCTTACCTCGTATTCGTAAAGAGTTTTTATGCTGATATTGAGATGGAAACCTTCGGTAACTACCCTTGTTTAAGGAATATTCCCAATTAAACAAGGAGTTGTCGATACCTCCTGTAATAGGGGCAATTTCCAAAAAATCTTCACTTCCGATGGTGTTGACTGGAGGTGTAGGCAGGTGTATGACTGGTTTAATGTCAATGGTATATTCTCCAACAGCTCCTGTTTGAAACCCATAGACATAATCACCATCTTCCGATCGATATGTTTCATTAAAACAAGTCTTATAATCAACTAATCGTTGCCCTCTATCAGAAGCCACCAAGCATCCAAGAGTATGATAGCCATATTGCGTGCGCACCTCTGTTCTAAAAACCTTTTTATTAGTTTGAAAATTATAGGACCAACTGTCATTATTAATTAAAGCACCATTTCCATTATGTAAATAATCATAATTATCATCACCCGTATCATAAAAAACTAGAACCTCTTTTAATCCCTCACCAATTTGGCATAAATCAAAGTTGTTAATAAAACCACTAATGGTTATATCATAGTATGCATTCTGTGCATATTGCAACTGGCTCATCAAAACAATACATAAAAATACGATATTCTTCTTCATCTTTAATAGTTTACATCAATGGTTAAAAATTTCGAAAAGCTTCCATTTTCCATAATCGGTTTTAGATAATAGGTATAGGTGGTACTAGGGTGTACCTGATTGTCTTCTAGATTACTTATGGTTGCCAAAACTTGTCGTAATAATTTTGGTTTTCCATCTTTTTTAGATTTATAGATGGCTATTTCTTGTACTTTGTCGTTGGCAACCTTCCAAGATAGGGTAATACTCTTATCTTCTGTATTGGCAATCGCTTGTAACCCTTTGATACTTTCTACAGGAGTCATATTCACTACTGTTAGGCTAATCGGGCTAGAAGGTGCTGACACTAAACCTGTATGATCTTCTGCAAAGATAGCATAGCGATATTTAGTTGCTGTTTTGGCTTTGGCATCTATATATGAAGTAAGAGTATCGGTTTCAAATAACATTTCCCATTCTTCTTGGGCGGTTACATTTTGACGGTATAAGATATGTTTTATGACATCGGTACTACTACTGTTCACCCAAGAAAGGAATACTCCTTTGGGTTCTACTTTGTACTGCGCAAATACAGGGCTTGCAGGAGGAATCTTATCCGGTTTTTGTAGTTCTAACACTTCTGAGTACGCTGACATATTAAATCGTTTGTCTACGGCTACCACACTATAAAACACTTTGGTATTTAGCGATATGATGTTAACCGTATCGGTAAAGCTATTTTTTTGAACCGGATCAATAGTTAACTGCGTTAGTTCCTCACCTTTTTTATTTCCACGAAATACGCGATATCCTAGTAAATCATTTTCAAGATTAGCCTGCCATGAGATTTGTACCACTCCTGTGGTATCTAAGATTCCTTGCAATGCTATGGGAGCTTTTGGGGGCATGGTATCTATCGTTTGTATAAAAATAGGTAACGAAGTACGTTTGTCATTATTTTTTCCTTGTGCTGTAATCGTAAAATAATTCGACGGTTCTTCTAAGGGATATAAAAGTTCTCGTTGTTGAACCTCTATATTTTCTTTTATTGTTTTGTAGGGGCCTTTTGCTTCGGCAGCCCATTGTAATTGAAAAGAAGAAAGTTGTGATTCTGCTTCTTTTGGAAATTCCCATTGCAGTACCACCTTATTATTGGCATTGATTCCTGTATGCTTTAGATGTGGGGTGATTTCTAATTTTTTAATACCCTGTGCTTCTATAATATCTGAAGGTGGGCTTGTTTTTCCAAACGGTGATATCCCTTTGACCCGATAATAATAGGAAACCCCGTTTTTAGGAATGGTATCGATATAGGTCATATTTCTAGCAGGCTTCTCTGGTTTGTCATTTAGGTTAACTAGTGGCGTATCTCCCAATCTCGAAAAAGAAGTGCCATCGGAAGAACGCTCCAGATAATACGAAGTAAAAATACTTTTATAGGTTTGATATTCCCATGTAAGGATAATGCTTTTATCTCCAGAAACCGCAGTGAGTTCTATCGGTTTAGGTAATGTTTGTGGATGCATAGCATCCACCACAACAGATCCTTGTTTTATGATTGTAGAAGCTTCCTTGGGAATAGCAACTTTAATACGATATAAGTACTTTTCATTGGTCGAAATTTGAGTATCGATATATCCTAATCCGGCGAGTTGTGCTGCTTTAAAATTCATATCGGCAGCAATCAGCGCAAAAGAAAAGCGTTGTTCTAGTTCTTTGGCTTTATTCACAATTTGCAGTAAACTACCGGGCTCTGACCCCTCTATTTCAAAAGTTTCTCCATAAAGAGCTTGTGCTAGTATTGCTGCATAATCATTAGTATGTACTGCTTTCTCCCATGCTGCTATGGGAGCAGGGAGTATAGGGGTTTTGGTCAACACTTTTTTCTCTGGTGTCTCTAAAGGGTTTCCATCTCTAGAAACGGTAAAGCGCTCTATCGTATACCCGTAATCATTCGCTCTTTTCCATGCAACAGGTTGATCTACCGCCCATCGGATATAAGTGGTATCATTACTAACTAATGCCAAAGCACGAACCGATGGAAGCATTGGAACTTCTTCTTTCTTTTCCTGAGCCATACTACTTTTAGAAAAGAAACTTATAAGTATGGTGATAAATACAATTCTTATGTTCATTATCTAAAATTATTAGTATGTTTAAAGGTATAGCTCACTTTTGATATTTTTTTTCCTCCCGGTAATCGGTATGAGAGTGTACTTCTATAATTTCCTTTTCGCATATATAGATAGCGTGCTTTTAGAATTGAACCCGTAGCACTATGCAATGATACTTTACCATCGACAACATCGTTTAATACCTGTTTTTCGATTGCTCTAAAATCTAAATAGTAGTATAATGGCAAATTGTACAAATACGGAAAAGTCGTTTCTCGTAGTTGTTTGTTTTTTTGATAGTGCACTCCCACATCATAAAAATTACGTACATGCAAGGCTTTTTTTGGTCTGAACCCATAAACAGATACATCACGATCTACCTTGTATTTTCCACCTTGTGGATATTGCTTATAAATAGTTGGATCAATATCTGCAGTAAAATAGGTGTCTGCTAAATCCGCTTCGATACTTACCAGTGGGATTTCTTCGGTATAGGTATTTCCAAACAATTCTATCAAGTCAAAACCATCATATTGTTTTAGGTTTGAAGCTAAAAATACAATCTCTGAAGATAAGGTTGTATTCCAGGTATGATTGGTTACTCTAAGTGCTTTTATCTTATCTGTAAAAGTATTGTGCTTACTGGTCGTATACTCATAACTCAATCGATCTATAGATCCATCTTGAGAGATATTGTTTGCAGCAGTCGTTGTAATTTCAACCGTATTATCAGCATTGATTTGATCGGTTTTGGTAATGGTATTATTTTGGTTACTTCCTCCACCGTTTTTAGGAGAACTTATAATGGAATACAAATACTTCGTACTTTTTTCTAATTTAGGTAAGGTATACTGCACTTCATTTGTTGCATTATTATAATTAAACTTAGACATCATTGATGCTCCCGATTCATCACTGGTCAATATCTCTGTTTTCCAGTTGGTATCATCGAATAAATAATCTTGCCCTCGTTTTAACTGTACATATCCCTTTGGGTATTCTTTACGATACACTTGTTGTTGTTCAACAATCGGATATCCATATTCTATATTATGTAATGGAATATGATTAGGAGCTGTACCCGTAGTAAAGTTTCTAACCTCGGTTTCTACTGCTTTTTTACCATCTACCATAATGGTTTTAAATATCCCGTTTATTTTTTCCTGAAAGCTGACTTCTATTTCGGCTTTTAGTTTGGTGGTTGGGGGTAAAATATCATCAGAGAAAAAAGTAACCCGGTCTTTGTAATCTCCCCATTCCATTGAACCTACAATTTCTTTTCCCTGCATATCAACAATCCTAAATTTTTCTAAGATTACTTTATAGGTTTTATCGCCATCATCTTCTGGAATCACCAAAGGTTCACCTACTCTCATACTAAAGGTCGCTTGTGGGGCTGCAAATACATCTACATCATTTGCTCCATCGGTTGGGGTAAGATCGGTAATCATTTTAACTCCATTGATCGGGGATGCATTGGTAAATTCACACTCTTCTCCCAAGGTTAGTTTAAAACGAAAACGCCCTTTGACCAATCCTCCTAGCAAATCATAATATCCACCGACATATCCACGCATCCAAATAGGGTTAGGAGCTTTGGCTTGTAACAGTACCGCAGCACCTCCTTTGATAATCGGGATTTTCTTTTTCACGAAAAAGAGTTTGATACGGATACCTAACTCTCCTTGAAGATAAGCATAGGCTTGTCCATTGGCATACCAACCGTCTATTCCTACCTGATCTCCGGTATTGGCACATTGGGCTTCTCCATAATCACGTAGCATAATATCATAACCTGCTCCTGCCATAAAACGTGCATAGAGCATTAAAAAGTGAATATCTCCAGTATCTACTTTAAAATCTTGCCCAAAAGCAAAACCCTTACCAGAACTCAGTGCATTTTCATCCCTCATATAGTTGAGGGTTTCTGCTTCAACGCCTAAAATATCAGCTACTTCTGGCGGTGGTGGCGGGCTTGGTAATATGTAGTTTCCTACCATAAAATACCCTCCTGATTCCTGACGATAGGGACCTACGGAAAATGCCAAACCTTGTCGTTGCTCTGGAGTTCCTAAATGCAAATACCATTCGTCTGAAGAAAGATGAATCACAGCTTTGCCAGATAACCCTCCGGCAGATCTTCCTTGAATCATCCCTCCAGCAACGTTTACATAGGTTTCAAACTCACCATGTAGTGCCGAATTTTGAAAATCAAATTCAATCCCTACATACGAACTAATTCCTGCTTGTCCGGGAATGGTTGCTTTATAATCATCCTTGGCTTTATCGATAAATGGTTTTAATACTTTTTTATCTGCCACACTGCTTAAAGCATCACCCACACCTGTATGATCCGCAATGTCTTTAAGTTTATCTGTAATGGCTGCTGCCGGATTAGGAATATCCATCATTTTCATGATATAGGCTTCCCCATAAATTCCCATTTTGTTAACCCCTCCGTTTCGATTAAAGAGGATTTCAAAACCTGCACCACCATTTACGACTCGTTGATTAAAAACGCTAAATAAGATCATTGCCTTTAGCCCTAAACGACTATTGGCATCAGGAATGTAACCAAGTCCTGACGGAGAAAAAGCAGAACCAAAACTTCTACGTTTCATTTTGTAAAAAGCTCCCCCACCGAAGCCCTTAACCCCAATTAAAGGGGATTCTCCTGTTGGTAAATTGTCAACCATTGCATCTACATACCAATACCTAAAATCTTTTTTTCCAAACATGGCTTTTGCAGAAATTTGTAATCCATCTTTAAAAATGTTTTTAAATTGTAAGCTTAGGTCTGCGGCAAAACCATCTCCATATTCAGGGTCATTTTCCATAAGGTGTAGCTCACCTTCCATCGAGAACACTCCTAATGATGCATTGAGATAAATTCTACGTAACGCTACTTTATCAAATTTCCATCGCTGTTTGTAGTTTTCTTCTTTAATTTTTCCGAAAAGCTCTAATCGGGTTTCCGCAGCAAATCCTTTGTCTTTTTTACCCATTAGGTTTAACCTTAGATCAAAGCCTAAAGCCGTATGGGTATCGGTTGCAGTAAGGGCAATATCAGCAATAGATACCGGGAAATTCATCAGTTTCACTTCTCCACGATATCCAAAATACCCTACCTGAAAAATGGGGGATTCGGTTTGTAAAACTAGATCCTGAAATTCGATTCCTTTAAATGAAACCCCTTTGGTATCATCCTTAACTTCCTTATCTGTGGTATTTGTTTTCTCTCCTATTCCGGTAGAGATCGTCATATCCCCATGTAAAATAGCTTTGGGACGAAATGAACCTTCTCGTACTGCTAGTTCTACTGCCGAATTAGCTGCTAAACGTGCTTGTGCTTTCCAGATATTAAATTTGATTTCGTTTAAGGTAGATAATCGTAAAGAGAATTCATCTTCTGAAATCAATCCTGAGTAGGCTAACCCTCTACTATCTATTTGGGTACTATCATTTTTCGTGGTGTTTTGTGTCTGTACTTTCTCTTGTAACTTATCTGAAATTGGTAATAGAATACGTCCATCAAAAGTAGCACCTATAAATCTATTTGCTGCCAGTTCAATCCCCAACTGATCCACCGACATTGCCCATGCATTACTTTTATTGGTTCTTCCTTCGCTTAAGGGGATAACATTACTCACGGTAAAATAACCAGATAATCCGTAATCATCGATAATCATGTGATAGGCATCAAAAAAAACACGCTGTTTTTTAGAAATACTTTCTTTGGTTTGAAAAGGTTCAGGCATTCCGATACTCAAGGATTCTACATAAAATCCGCGCCAACTCTCTACACTAGGAAATAACAATCCATTATCGTGATAAAATTGCGGGAAATTATTATGTAAGGTGCGTTCATCACTAAAGTCAAAAATTGCCCTGTTGGAAGAGAACATAAAGCCTTGAGGCATACTGGCTAATACGAAAGGAGGAAGGTTCACTTCTGCAATAATATCATTCCACCCTGAAACCACCATCCCAAAGCTTCCGGTAACCCGATTGGGAACGGTTCTGTTTTTTCCATCTGCTCCTTTATAAGTTCGAGTTTCAGGTAATGTCTCACCGTTATACCCCACAGGTAAGATCATATCTCTTGAGAATTGTATGTCGGCTTGAATTCCTAATTCTTTCAAACCATCACAATCCATATTAAAATAGGTCAAGTTTTGAATATTCCCGGTATTTTTGTTCATTCCCCCTTTAAGAGTCAATAACCATTTACCTCCATTCCAAGGGATATGCACATCACCTAACAGCACTAAATTGGCGTCTCCAATAATTCCTCCATTATGAGACATTTTAAGGTTGTTCGCAGCAAAAAAGAGCTCAATTTGTTTTCCATCTTTATCGGTTTGTGGAATCACAATACGCGCACAAGCTGCAAATTCTATATATTCGGTATTTACTGTTGCACTTACGAGTCCTAGTTGTACGGTTACTCCATCATCGGTATTACCTTGTGCATCCTTTGGGGTATAGGTAATCCCAATAGGTAAGGTTTGTATATCCTCATTTCTAAACGTATCAACCCATCTACTTTTGGTTTCGATATCTTGAAAAACCGCAGCTACTTCTTGACGACTTGGTAAGATTTTATTATCGTTTGGGTATTCAGATGCTAGTAGTTCATGAGTGAACTCAGGAGTGGTTATTCTACTTTTTTGAGGAGTCAATAAAGGGAACTCTTTTTCAAGTTCTTCTAATAGTACCTGTTTAGCCGTTACTAGTTTAGAAGAGTGATCACTTATTGTATCAGTTTCGATACCAGAAAATGCATATAATGATGTAGTTAACAACCATATCAATACTAGGCAAGGATACATTTTGACGTTCATTCGATTTTTATTTGGGGAAATACAAGATACAAAATACGTTAACAAATTGTTAATACAATTAAACAAAGGAGCAAATATACGACCTACTTGTTTACAAATCAATATGTTGGATAGGGGGAAACACCCCTTTTGCTGCTCTTTTTTTTCGTACATTTTAACGGTCTAATTTCTGATTCAAGTACTATAGTTTATTGTAATACACTGTATTTTAAGTGTTTAGTTTGCTATTGGAGTGATTTAAAATCCTACAAAACAAACAATTGAAATAAAAAAACTTTTTTTCTACTTTTTTGAAAATCATAATTTTAAGGGTTCATTTGGCAATAATACAGTATCATAGTTTCATTTTTCGACATTGGTGTTTTTTTTCTAAAAAAAGCATAAGTAGGAGTTCTTTTTGGGGTACATAGATTTAGGGAAACAAAGGAACATAAGTATTTAATATGGATCAATTTGGTCAAATAGTTCTAATAACAACAAACGTTTGGTTTTTGGGTTTTTCTTTTTTGCAGCATTGTTTTTTAAAAAATGATCAACAATAACTTGAAGAGGGGAATCTTGAAAGGCTAAGCGTATATTTTTATTGGTATAAGGGGTCAATTTGTCTTGCTCCTGAGTCGTAAAACACAAATCATGACCTATTAAAAATGTGGGAAAAACAGATGTGACCCGATATACCTTCATAAAATGACAATGGTCTTCCAAATAACAATACCCATTTTTGTCGATAGCGGTTACGTTCTGTTTAGGATAAGAGTAGGGTAACTCCTTTTTAATTTTAGCATAGTCTAGAGGTGTACTTAATCCTGACAACAAGACCTCAATTTTATGTAAAACATCACAGATATCAATTTTATGCATCCCATCGAACCGTTTAAGGACATCATAGATTATTTTATCTTCATGGCTGATCATTCTATTGATTGATTAGTTGCTACCTAGTTACTTTTAGTCTTTTAAATATTTTCGATAGTTGGTTACTAATTGATTTACATGAGCTTCTGCTTCTTTTGGCTTTAGTTTTTTACTTTTCATATAATACCATGCTGCTGCACTTAATTCATCGGTATCCATAATTAGCATGGCATTGTATTCTTCTTTAGAAATCACTTTATAACCTTTTGGACATAATTCAGCAAAACGTTTGAAAACTTGTTCTCCAGGACTTACTTCTAAACTCCCGGAAAAGATCGTTTTATAGGTAAGTTGATATTTATTGTTAGCATTTCGGGTCATATAGTCTTTAATAACTTTCATGGCTTTTTCTCTGGAGGGATAGATCCCAAAAATGCGATCTCCACCAAGGGTAATTCCTTCAAAACGGATGACCTCTTTTAAACTGATTGCTTTTAATTCTTTTTTTGTTTTTGCCTGCCCTACAGTATATAATGATAGTAGTAATAGAAGGCATAAGGGTATTTTTTTTGATGGCGTGAGTGTTCGGTTTTTCATCTGAGTAATTTTAATATTTTAAAGGCACTGAATAAGTTAAGATATTCGGGTACGTCGGTCAGTATGGGAAATAAAGCACTTGATCATAATACTTTTATAATTGACTTCATACCCGGAATATCTTAGGTAATCACACAAACTCAACTTAAAAAATTATTCTTGTTCTGGTTTACTATTGCTACTGATGTTTTTGGCTTACTTTTTAGTGTAACAAGTAAAGTGTTCCCTTTGATCATAATGTTATTGATCTTTTCGATTTCAGATAAAGGGTGATTGCTATGTTGAACTTGTTTTACAATGTCAATGGCATTCTCCATTTGCATGAGCTGTATGATTCTTTCTTGTACAATAAATTGATTAAGAGGTCGTAATTGGCGGTATTTGAGGTTAGACTCTAACCGATGAATCAAAATTTTTTGTAAACTATCAGTTGGTGATGACAGAATAAAAGCTATAGGATCTTTTCTGGTTAAAAAGTATCTCCTAGTCTCATAAATGATTTCTACAGCTTGTTCTTTAGTTTTCCCTTTTCTGTATAGTTGTAATATCCATTCGTGTAATTGTCTTTCGTAGTTTCCTTCTGGTCTTAATATAGATTTAATAAAATCACTAATCTCTATATGTAATGAAGTTAAAATAGAAGATACATAATCATTTCGTTGTGTGGCAAGTTTTAATTCTCCCATTGTTGGTTATTTTTAGGTTTCTAGCGGTTATTCTTTTTTCTATAAAAACTTTATTCTTGTCTTAACTATGTTATATTTTGAGGTGATGCTTTTAAGGCCCCTAGATGCTTTTCATTAACGGTCGTAACCCAGCTCAATTAATTAATGATACTGCACCTAGGGTCTTAAAGGGGGATCTGCACTTAATCCAACTTAAATAGAATCTTCTCTTGAATTCTTGTTGTTTTTATAGTTTTCGACATTCACTTTTCTAATATTTTCTTTAATTCTAACCAAAGTGCCTTTATTCATAATAATAGTATTGTTAATTTTTTCTATTTCTAGCATAGGATTCATGCTTTCTAATACCCTTATCACAACCTCTTTTGAATTTTCCATTTTGGTTAAACGTATAATCTTCTCTTGTACGGTATGTTGATCGTTAAGAGACAATGCTTTGTATTTTGAATTTGATTCTAACATAAAGGTTAATAGGTTTTGCAAGTTATCTGTTGGTTCTGATGGTGCAGGGGTTATGTATGCTGTTCTTAATAAAAAAAGACCTCTAGCTCTAAAAATGATCTCTAAAGTTTGCTCTAAAGTCTTTCCTTTTTGAAAAAGCTTTAATACCCATTTGTATATGATACGTTCATAACACCCATGATCTATACTTACAAGTGCTTCCATAAAATTGCCTATTTCCATGTGCAAGGATTCAACTATGTATCGTAGATATTCGTTATGATTAACATTTAATTTTTTGGTCATAATCAATATTTGATAGATTTTAACACAAACTCAACTTTATTTATGATGTATTATACTCCTGCATTCCATTCAACTCTCTAGCCTTAGACTAGTTGGGGTAATTATGAAGGGGGCGATTTTTAAGATGCTAGGTTAATAATAATAGGTTTTACTAAAGAATTTATAATATAAGGAGGTGTTCTATTACTTTCGGAATCATTCTTTTTTTTAGGCATAATTATAGTTTCTACACCCATAAAGTAAAGCAGATGTCTTGCACGGTAAATCTTTTGAACGCTATAATCCACAGAGCGTTCTTCAATGCACAACTGATTAATCCAAGAATACATTGTTGTTTCGTAATCTTTGTTTTCTGCACAACATTTAAAAAAAATATTAGGTTCTAAATAGAAAGCTTTAAGTACTTTAAGAAAAAAAATGTAGTGTTTTTTGTCTTTTTTTATATCCATAGTTTTAAGAATTTTGGGGTTAATACTTCCGAGATTTTATTATAAAAATGTTGAGCTTTTCAGCTCTTTCTTTATTTAAAGAGGTATTATTTTTAACAAATTTTTGCAATGTGTTTAAAGGAAAATCTAACTCTCTTTCGATTGCCCTAAGTCTTAAAAACTTACTATTTGATAGAATCCATTTTTCAGCTCTTTTTCTCTTATCATAAGATATAAGTTTACGTGCTTTTTCAACAAATGGGTAAAGTTTGTCTATTCTCTCTTTACTCAATGGTATACCGTCTTTGACAAACTGTTGTAAAGAGTTTTTAGGAAAATCTAGCTCTCTTCCGATTGCTGTAAGTTTTAAAAACTGACTATTTAATAGAATCCATTTTTCAGCTCTTCTTCTCTTATCATAATTAGATATTTTTTTCTCCCCATCAGCCATATAATATTGTTTGATATTATTAAACGATTAAACTAATTAGTAAATAATATAAATCTGTGGGGGCAAAATTTATATATTTGTTTAGAACAATGTAAATATACGGACAGTATTCGGAAAAACAAAGAAATATTCCGAATATTAGCAATTTACCACAATGTTTTATGGAATTAGTTGATAAAAAAGTTGCTGATAGATTAGAGTTAGTTCGAAAAGAATTTGGCTACTCAAATAATAAAATGGCAGAAGTAATTGGGCATAAATTAAAGGGTGATACTCTACGTAAATCTATTGAAAGAGGCAGGGTGCAAAAAATTTATGTGTTGTCGGCAATTCATAAACTTGGAATAAGTAGGGCTTGGATATTTGACGGCATTGGAGATATGAAAGCGGATAACTCTGCTGTTGAGGAAAAAATCTATTTTGAAAAGGATAACGTAAGAGCCTCCATTAAGGAAATTCTAGATTTTTTAGACGAATATGAACAATCTTTATCAGATAAAGACAATGATTATAAAGCTTGGTTGGACAACAAAGTTAATGCAAAAATGTTTCAGGTGTTTAGAGAAAATAAAGTCAATTTTAATGTTGTTGTTAATAATCCTATAGATAAACAATAACAGGTTCCTGTCGATTTTCTTTTATTATTTTTAGTGTATTTAGGATAATCAATCTATCTTTTGCTACTTTTTCCTTAAAATACTTTTCTAAATCTATTTCTTTTCTTGATATAGTGTCTTTATTAATGAGCCCCATTTCTTGAAGTTCATTTGTTGGTCTATTGTCTCTATCCTTGCTCGCCATTTATACTAAGTTTACTATTTTACTACTTTATGAACTTTAGTAATTTTATCATCATAAAAGTTGATAAATTCTTTCTTTTGATTCTCTGAAATAAATTTATCATTTACTTCTATTATTAATACCTCAAATAAATATGAAACAGCGTTTCTTAATTTATGGGCTTGAATATTTGGAATCGTGAAGAAATTCTTATTAAGTATATATTTTAGTCCTCTAAAAGCATAGTAGGAAAGAATTAATAAAGACAACATATATACAATACGGTTCAAGTCGCTTTTGGGATACAATGCCCATACTAAATAAGTAAAAAAAGTAATGAACATAGCTTGAGAAACAAACTTGAGTGCCTTTGAAGATGCTAGGTACTTTTCTCTCTTTAGAAATAAGTAGAAAAGATAAACTAAAATGGACATTATACAACCAAAAATTGAAGGGCCAATATTGGCTAAAAATATATTGAAATTTGCAAAACCTCTAAACTTATGTTCAGCCTTTACACTATTTAATTTTTGTAAGGCTAATTTAGCATTTTCAGCATTTACATTGTAATCTGCCAGTAGAAGTTTACCTTCTTTCTCAAAAACTTCACTAGGTACATTTTTTTTTATCAAATATCCATCCAATAAGCTTACAATTTCGTCACGCGTATATTCTCTTTTTTCGCGCTGGTCAACATTGTTTTTTCTTGCATTCGCTATTTCTTGAGGTTTTGCTTCTGAAAATAATTGAGAAAAAGCTGCAATGACACCAAACATTACAGCTATAACAATAATAGATTTTCTAATAGTCTCCGTCCGAATCATCCCCCCCTGGGTTTCCAACTGATCCTGAATCTCCTTTTTCTGCTCCATAATATTCTAAATCTAATTCGCTAATTTCATCATCTATTGACTCACTTGTACAAGATGTGAAAATGGTCAGGAATAAAAATAAAAAAGAAATTCTTACAATAGTTTTTTTGATATTCATTTTTTTTTAAATTTTAAGTTTATACATGATTTATATTAATGCTAAATAGTTCTTATGCGCTATAAACATTTGATTATCAATCAAATTTATAGACTTTATTTTGTTTTTACACTAGTGTTTTTTTTTTATTTTAACGTTACTTTTGCACTTTTTTTCTCCAAAAAAATGGGGTGAAATCCAATTTTTGATCTATTTTTTTTAATAAAAACGTTAGCACTTGGGGTTTTGAAGAAAAAAATCATCTAATTATATCGTATAATCAACTCTATATCAGGTGTTTAATTACTTTTAAACATTATTATAAATATGGTTTAACCGTAATTCAGTACTTATTTTGAGAATTTGACATTTTCATAATTATTTCCTGAATTTTTCTCTCTCTGGAGGTTTTAGCCTGTTTAGCCATCAGGAGGTTGTTTTGCCTATTAATAGGAAGTTTTTTCTCTCCAGATAAATACTCATAAAAATGTCTAATGATGGTCTGGGCATTTTGAGTCAATAAATAAATCTCTAATATTTATTTAAAGTTCTTTGACTAAAGCTTTATATTATTACTTTAAACTTTTTAATTTATCAGATATAATTTTGAGTTATGGATAGAGAAGATCAGGATACAATCAAAACAACAGAGATATTAAAGACACAGGCGTTAAATATGGCAATGCATTGCGTTCGAAATACAGTTTTGGAAGATTATCATGCTGGTATAGTACCTAAATCCAAAACTGGAGATTATACGGATGTAAAAGTGATTACACCATATGGAGAGATTCCTTGGAAAGAGCTTTCAAGAATTAGTAATGAAGAAATAAAAACATTAAATAAAGAAGTTGTTAATAAAATTTATACTTTTTTAGAAATTATTTTTATTCCAAAATATTCTGAACATCAAGATTTTCTTTTTAAAATGTGTAGCATGTATTTTCCCATAATTGGGATGAACCGGAATTAGATGGTGATATGCTCAGACAATTCTGAACAAAGTAATATATTATGTTTTACTCTAAAAATTTGTTTCATGCAAAATATAAATTTGTATAAAGATGCATTTATGACCGCTCTACGATGCCGTGAAGATGAATTTAAAATAAAACCATATTATGTAAACGAAAGAAACCAAACGAGAATTGTTAGTCATAAAAACAAGACCTATTTAGTTTTAAGTTACTCGGATCTAAATTACAAGGCTGAAGAACTTTTAAAGACAGATATGGCATATACTATAACACCTGAATTAATTGAGGATGTTTTTGAAAATATTTGGCAGAGTAATTTCTTTTATGAAGACCTTTTCCCCAAAGGGCATAAAATTTACAAATATGAAGGAGATCTTGAACAAAAATTCTTGCAGTGTTGTACTCAGGCAAAAGATACTGGTAATAGTTTTTGGAACATATTGTATAAGGAATCTATGAGTCTATACAATAAAGTTATTAATCAAGCTTCTAGTTATAATTTAGAGTCTTCAGTTTCGGAATTGGTTCATTTATGGATATTGAATGGTGATGAGCTTTTATCTGAGTATAGAGATGGAATTTTCGAAGTGGTCGAGTTAATTCCAAATTTAGATCGTAGTAATGTGTTTTTCGTGTTTGACGTGGATGTTAATTTTGAAGAGGAGGAAGAGTTATAAGATATGATTGGTTAGAATATTCAATTTCCATTTTATGTTTAATTTCATTGTTAAGGAATTTTTGAAGGATGGTAAAATGAACATTTATTTTATACTGATTGAGTAATATTAGAATTAACTTTATTTTTGTGTTTCTAGTTGTTTTATTGTTTAAATTGAAATTCAAAGTTCATTGATTTAGGGTAGAGTATCTTTTAAATATAAAAAGATACTCCTTAGAAAAGTATCTTATATACGTATCTATTTGTAGCTATTTGTCGTTGTTTGCGCACTCTAAAAAAAACATAAATAACTGATAATTAGATATATAGTGATTGAGTCTTTAAGGCTCATAACCCGAAAGTCACAGGTTTTATTTCAATCTTTGTTTTTACCATAAAAATATCAAAATATAAAATGGATTATTTTAAATTATCATGTGTTTTTCTATAGAATTCTTTTTGGTGTTTTTTTGCAGACACCACCCTGTCGTTCCAGTAATGATCTTCATTTTTTAATATTGTTTTATTTATGACTTTAGGATTTATCCATTCCGGAGTCATTTCCTGGCGATTTAGAGTTTCCTTAAACATATCTGAAAAAGAAGAATATGTTAAATTATTTAATACTGTGTACACTCGGTCTACAACTTCAACTATTAATCTTTGCATCTCTTCATTGTTGATACGGCTTAATTCATTCCAAGGTATACTTCCTTCTGGAGTGATAATATGTACATCCGTATAGTCATTAGTTTTGGAGTAGGGTGATATTCCCTTATGAAGAGATTCTAAATAAGAATTTCTAAAACACTCTTTGGTAATTTCTTTCGCTAGATTCTGAAGCAAAGCTTTATGTTTAGGATTCTTTTTTTGATATCCACTATTTAATATTGTTTTACTCATTACTATAAACTTTTGTACAAAGATTATTAAATTTCTATTAATGTACCTTGTAATAAAATGCAGTCCTTGATAAAATACTTAAGGTTATCAATTTCTAAAAACACTTAAGCAACTCTAAAATACTCGGCTAACTCATTGATTTTTAACAGTTCATTTTCAAAAGGGTTCGACATATGTCTTGCCGAGGTCACAAGAAGAAAAAGCCAGACAATTATTGTCTGGCTTTTTTGTTGGTTTTATACTCTCGGCGAATAGTCTTTGTAGTAATTATATATCTCAATATTAAGAAATATATTTACTTTAGTGGCTTATATAACGTTGTTGTGATGCAATAGTCCAGTTCGTAAGGACAATTTTTTCGGAGGAGTACGCGAGGAATATGGAGTTTTATTCTGATCTGACAGGTCGGACAAAGCCTTTGGTAAAAGGATATGCACAAGTACTTTTCGTAGCTTACGTGAAGAGTTACACTATCCAAACGTTAGCACGTTATAAAGTACTTGATCAAGGTCGTGAAAATTTTTTACAAAGTCAAATTTGAACGGAATTGCGAAGTGCTGATCAGAATAAAAACGGAATCTTAGTTCCCTTCACCCACGGACCATACAGGGCTCTGTATATTCCATAGGTTTGGGTGGCTCCGAAAAAGTTGGGGAATTAAATTGTTACCGAAGCTGAACTACTGTCCCTTTATTTTTTTAATTTTGAGAAGTTAAATTAAAAAGTATAAAGCACACAACACTATGTATATTTCATTTGGCAAATAGTTTGTCTTCGCTATCGCTACGCAAACGATTATCACCAAACAAAACATACATTTAACGTTAGCGGTAATATCTAAAAATATGGAACGATTAATTTTTATTGTATTCTTTTTCATAAGTGTTGTTTCAAATTGTCAAAACAATGAATTTGAACACTTTACTAATCAAGCGTTAGAACAGATTTTACCTAAGGGAGATAGTTATTATAATATTTTGATAAAAGTTTTATTCTAACAAATAATGACTATAAATTACAAAATTATGAAAAAATGGAACTTTTAAGATTTGATCCAAAGTTACCAATGGATTTAATGACTAATCCTCCCGAAAATGTAGAAATAATTAATTGGAGAGACTTTAGAATATTAAAAGCAAAATATATTTCTGAAAAGGAATGTCATTCAGTGTTATGGAATGAAAAGTCTGGAAATAAAGTGTACTACGCGATTTCAACTCCTGTCTTCTCTAATAACAAAGATTATGCTGCAATAACAATATCGACACATTATATGAGAAGATCTGAAGATGTAACATATATACTAAGGTTTAAGCAAAACCGATGGAAAGTAAAATTTCGTTATATAGTAGGTGGAACCGTTACTAGTGTCTACCATTAAAATAAAACCGCTAACATTATATATGAAATCAGAGCAATTTAACGCAAGATCGGAAGGTCATTTCCTTTTTGCGATGGCGTTAGATTTTTATAAATTAAACCAAGAAATAAAAATGCGCAGATAGATCGATTGGTTAAGGTGTATTTGCCTTGCTACAATTCATATATTTAGCGTTATAAGCAAGTTCATAAATGACTAAATGAAAAACATAATTTACTTTTTAATCTTTTCATCAATTGCCTTCTCTTGTCAGGATGAGCAAAATGAAATTATCCAAGAAATTGCATCCAATGATGGTAAATGGATTAAAGGTAAAATAACTTATTGGATAGCAACTGAGGAAGATGGTATTTGGACTGAAATTAAACCTAATGATACACTAAAATATTCTAGATATGAAAAGTGTACTGAGTTCAAACTAGATGTTAATAATAACTTATCTATAGAAAAATTGGTACTGGTAGATCCGTTAACAGAAACCAAAATTTCAGAAACAGTTGAATATTCAAAAAGAATAAATGAAAACATAAAAACTCTTATCAGTTTAAGATATGACTATAAGAATGATAGTTATTTCTCATACATTATCGATTCAATTGGTACGGAAAAAAAGCGAAATGAAAATAAAGTAAAATTAGATAGTATGTATAAATATGCCGAAAAACACGGCTTATCTTTATGTGGAACAGCTGCTAATGAAATCTTACAAGAAGGTATTCCTAAGTTTCCAATACTTCGTGAAATAAGCTTAGATTCAACTATGTTGATAATGAACCAATGGAAAAACACGAGCTTATAACATTATATATGAAATCAGAGCAATTTAGCGCTAGATCGAAAGGTCATTTCCTTTTTTCAGTGGCGCTAGATTTTTATAAATTAAACAAGAAATAAAAATGCGCAGATAAATAGATTGGTTCAGGCTTGTTTGTCTTGCTCCAATTCATATATTTATCGTTGGCAATAATATAAAGAAAACGAATGAACAAAACATTTTTACTATTAATACTCATATCAACTAATACAACTTTTGCTCAAACTAGTTCATATTCAAATAAATCATTTGTCGCAGATTCTATTTTTCAATCATACAGTAATCCTAACGAGCCTGGAATGGCTATCGGGATTGTTCAAGACGGAAAAGTTATCTATAAAAACTCAAAAGGAATGGCAGACCTTTCAAATCGTCTTCCAATAAACAATTCAACAGTATTTAATATTGCCTCTGTTTCCAAACAATTCACAGCACTTTTGGCTCTTATTGCAGAGGAAGAGGGAAAATTCAAGTTAAGTGATAACATAAGACAGTTTCTACCAGAGTTAAAGGATATACCAAATGAAATCACAATTAAGCAGCTTGCCAATCATACTCACGGATTGCCAAATTATTCTGACTTGACTGCAATGATGGGCTTTGACTTAGCTACCCCAATTCGAAATGAGCAAGCAGTAGAAACTATTTTACGTGCGAAACAAGTGAATTTTAAAGCAGGTACACAATATCAGTACGGTAATTCGGGATTTATGCTTCTTGCTGAGATATTAAAGCGTGTTTACGAAAAACCATTTCCGATTCTTTTAAAAGAAAAGATTTTTGAACCACTCAATATGACTCAAACTTCAGTAGTTGACGACCCTAATATTATTGTTAGCAACAAAGCAATTGCATATAGAAAGGATGGTGATTTCTATTCTGAGCATATGAATAGGCAAATGGAATGCGGTTCATCTAATATCCATATAACATTAGATGACTTCATAAAATGGAGTCTCAATTTTCAAATTCCGAAAGTAGGAACCTCAAATCAAATTAAACGTTTAACAACAAAAACAGTATCTATATCTAATGACTGTGATTTGGGGTATGGTTTAGGTTATCTTACTGAGACTTACAAAGGACTTAAAACTGTTTTTCACGGTGGTGGAACCGCAGGATATCGCGCATATATTTTACATGTTCCAGACCATAAATTATCTATTATCAGTTTGGGAAACAAAGAAAGTTTTGATGGATTACTTGTAATTAAGGACTTATTAGAATTGTATTTAAAAGATTATTTAGTACCATCAAATCCTGTAAAGACATCACACTCATCAAAAGAACTAAAGAAGTTTGAAGGTGTTTACAAAACTCAACCTGGTCAATATTGGACTATTAAAACAGATGACAAGAACCTTTACTTTGGAGATGACAATAACCCGCTACCTTTAATTGGTAGTAATAAATTTAAATTTTATCTTCCAACTTCGGATCTCACTTTTCATCCCAATTCAATGGAATTTAGGATAGCCGACTTTAACTATCAATATGAAAAAGTAGATTTTAACCCGCCTACTTTAAGTAAAAAAGAGTTAAAAAAGTATGTTGGTATCTTTAAAAATGAGGAATTTAATACATTCTATGAGCTTTTAATAATTCAAGATACTCTTGTTGCTAATCATCTAACAAATGGAAAGATTACTTTACATCCATTATCAAAAAATAGTTTTTATGCTGATTATCCTTTAGGAGAGTTAAATTTTCAGTTAAACTCGGAAGGAAAAGTAAATGGGTTTGTTTTATCAGGTACAAATCTTAGTAACTTAAAATTCATGAAAGTAAATTAATACTATTGCCAACACGGTGTCCTATGTAAAGCCTTTTCCCTAGACTAGATTATAAAAATACGATATTTTGTTTTTTAATTATCTCATATTAATGATTTTATATTGTTGAATTGTTAATAATTCAGATAGGATTATTAATACTTCAACGATAGCCTTTTAAGTAACTCCGCATCCTATATGTGGTATCCGTCTAAGGCGGATCCACCAGCATCGCTATGATTATGATTGGCAAACAAGGCAACTTGCTATAAAATGTGATCCTATAATGATAGGCCACTTACCGTGTTTAGTTGTCCCTTTTTGTACCAAAAGTATTTTCGAGTTTTTTGGCTTATAGATGTTATTACTTTACTCTTTTTTTAACCTACTACTCCTATCTGATAAGATGTTTCTGTTTTGATAATGGCATGTATACGACTTAATAGTTTTCTAGCTACTTTAACCAATATACGTTTTACGTCTTTACCCTGATGAGATCGATAATATTCTTGCATCACAGGATCAAAACGCAAAGCAACCCAAGTAGCTTCTATCAAATAACTCCTCATAATTCGGTTGGCTCTAGGAGTAAGCCCTGCAATGGTCAAGTTATCACCACTCTGATGAACTGAAGGGATCAAACCAACATAACTAGCTAATTGTTTAAAATTTTTAAACCTTCTTAAATCCCCCAACTCACAAAGAATACCACAAGCTACAATAGGACCTACTCCAGGAACACTCCGTAGTAAATAATAATCCTTCTTATAATACTTACGACAATAAGCTCGTAACTTAACACTTACCCTTCGAACTTGTTTATCTACAAAACCATAAGATGCTAATCTAGTCTCTAAACAGTAATCCATCGTTGTATAATCAAAAGATAACTCTTTGAGCCAAACTCTAAATTTATGTGACCAGTGAGGCTTGTCTAAATCTTCAGGAATAGGAATACCCAAATACAACAATTGCATCTTGATCTGGGCTTTGATCTTACGCAACTCCTTTTCCAGATCATTACGCCTACGAAACAAACAGCCTAACTGTTCTCGTTCTATATCCGGAACATGAATCCCTTGTAATCGACAATCTTTTAATTCTTTACATAATAAACGAGCATCTATCTTATCACTTTTTTGAAATTGAACTTTGGAAGGACGAGAAATATCAGCAGGATTAACTACCATAGAATACCATCCAAAGGATTCAAATAAACGATGATGGCTAAACCCACAACAGCCAGATTCGTAACAACAATAAACTTTATAGTCCTTAAAGTGTTTTGCAACATATTTTTGTAAAGCAAAAGCACTGGGTGGAATCGTCAGATCACATCCATCAAAAAGATCTGTAGCTGTATGAATTTTCCAACTTCGCTTGTGTACGTCAATACCAATAAATAACTTTGAGTCTGCAGTATCCTTTGTTTTCATAATAAGAAAGTTTAGAGGTTTTTATTATAACTAACTTAGGATACTACGTTTACATTGTTGCTATAAATAATAGCGGTTTAAGTGATGAAAAAGAGAGTGCAAACATAAAGCCAAAGTCAGTGCAAAACCGAAAGGTTTGTGAGTAGAAATCCGCTACTACTCATACATGAGACCGTTGTCTGTAATCTTACCAAAAATTTGCAAATGGGAATATTTGACTTCTTCAAAAAAACTAAAAAAGAACCTGATAACTGGAAAGCTGAAATCCAAGTTTTAGAAAAACCTGATTACACAAAAATTGACATCGAAAAGTTGGAGGATTATTACAATTGGACATTGAACTATGGAGAACGCAAATTGAACCTTGATTTAAACTTTGAAACTGAATCAACGAATAAAACGGAATTAAATCAAATAATAGAATTCGTAAAAAAAATACCTGAACTTGACATACAAAATCGGAATTACATAAAATCGGACTTTGAGCAAGACGTGAGTATGACATCTGACTATCTAAATTTCTATATTGATGAACTTGATAAAAGTGAATTAGGCCAAATAATTGACTTAAAAAATCGAAAAAAATCAAGAAATAATCTTTTAATAGAACAACTGAACCTAATAAGAGTTGGAGTTTATCCACAGGCTTCTTATTATGCAACATTTGACTATTCAATTTACATTGATGGAGAGCCTTGCAATCAGCTTTTAGTTGTGAATATTAATCAAGACGGAACTTTAGACCATATAACGTGGGAAAGTTGAAAAGACTACAGCTAACCCGGTGTATAAAACATAGCTAATAAGTGCTTAACCGAAATGTGTATATTTAGAAAGTCTGCCAAATTTTTAATTTGGGTTTTAAAAAATGATAAATTAAAAACAAAATATAAAAATTCGGCTCTGTGTTAAATCGAAAAGGTAGTGTTTTTTCACACACTACCTTCCATAAACAAGTCCGTTGTCTGCAATTAAAATCGACCGCATAAAAAAAATGAACTTTGAATTATTAGATAAATTATCCCAATTACTTCAAGAAAATAAACTTGAAAGTGCAATTGAATTGGCAGAAAATAAGCTGAATAAACTTCCAACTACTGGATTTCATAAAATATTAAATAAAAATCTATTGCACTTAAAACCAAATTTGGCAATTTATTTGGAGAACTTTAATAATTCTGCTTCAAATTATTTTAAAAAGAAACCTGAACCAAAAAAAGTTGGTTTCTTTGAAAAACTATTTGACAAAAAAGAGAAAGGAAATGAATTTAATTCAAACAGAAATTTACAAGCAGTTTATTGCGAAATGAATGGATTTAGCATCAATTATGATAAGTGGTTTATTGACTTATTTGCGTTTGATTTTTTTAACGGAATTGACCTTGAAGATTTAGACTGGCTTTGTGATTTTGAATTTGACTCAGAGAAAAGTTTGACCATAACAGGATTTGAAGAACTTCAGACTGCGTTTAAAAATTATATGGAGAATCCTGAAAAGAACAATGAGAATGAAAAAAAATCTATGGAAATATGTGAACTCATCATCATCCTAAAACTTCAAGAATTATTTAAACATACATTTATTGAAAACAAAGATAAACTATGGACAAAAATTCCAATGTTGGTAACGGCTCACGATTATGAATTGATATACGAAGTAGAAAAATAACTGCACACAACACGATGTCATAGCAACTAAGTGGCTAGTCGAATGGTTCTTGTATTTTTGATAAGGCACAATGATTGTATAGCTAAAAAAGTAGCAATCACTGCACAGAAAAATTACAAAGCAAGGTAACATTTTGCCCTGCTACGACACATATATTAAACGTTGTGTTTAATTAACAATATCAGGTAAATGAAAGTACTGAAATACATTCTTCTTTTTTGTTTTGGCTTAACTCTTTTGGGCTTAATATCTAGGACATTAATTCCTTTTACAGGAGGCAATGAAATCCTAATATTAGGAGTGTTAATTATGGCTATATTGATTCCAATTTATAGTATTATAGCTTTGATAAAGAAGCAACATCGAGTTGAATCTGCAATGATGCTTATTTCTATTCCATTAATTTTTGGAACCCTATTCAGGTTAATGAGATGGCCTTTTGGTAACCAAATGATAATTATTGGAAGTCAGATTTTATGCCTTATTTCAATTGCTATTTTAATTTACTCAATTATTAAAAAAGCTAAAATAGTTGAATCTATTCTATTTACAACTATTGGATTTTGTAGCTTAACATATTGTTTTAAAATTTTATTTTGGCCAGGCTCGAAAGAACTAATTATTGCTGCATTCTTAACAATTGCTGTCGCTATATTTATAATAATAAAGAAAAAAGTTGTAGTTTCTTCTAGTAAAGTGGTATTAATAATAATTATTTTACTTTTTACTTTATCCTTCATTACTAAAGAGAGTAGGTTATTTCAAATCTCATATATTGATCTATCAAATACTAAATATAATCATCCTGAAGATTATTATGATTACGCTTGGATCTTATATAATGAAGGGGACAAAAAAAACGCTAAAACTAATCTGCAATATGCAATAGATGAATTAGATAACTCAAATAATGAATTTGCAGATATGTTATCTAAAAATCGTAATAATTATCTTAAGACATATAATGCAGCGATGGATATGTTAAATAACAATAATTGGAACTCTTTGGAATTGTCCTCTGGAACAATTGAAAATTAAAAAACTAAAACACAACAATTTGTATATTGCATATGCACCCTTCGGGATGCAAACGCACCATACAAGAGGCGTTGGGCGTAATTAGAAATGACTTTGAGATTAGTAAAATATTATGATGAGTGGAAATTTGTTTTTCCAAAAGAGATGGACTCTGTGTTTGATGAATATTGGGAGGCATTTGACTTTTTGGACTATGATGAAAAAGAATGTCAAAGACGATTAAAAAAAATAATTAAACAATTCCCAGAAAGTCACTTAGACGCATATAACCACATTAGCATTTCATATCGTAACCAAAGAAAAACGGCAGAAAGTTTTCATTACGCTTTGACTTCCTATTTGCTAGGAAAAAATGCTTTCCCAAAAGAGTTTAATGAAAAAAAAGACGAAATACTTTGGATTGATGTGGACAACCGTCCATTTCTAAGAGCTTGCCAAAGTTTAGGACTTGAATATCAATACCGAAAGAACTTTAAACGGGCAATCGAAATTTTTAAAGAAAACCTTAATTACAACAAAAATGATAATCAAGGAATAAGGTATCTATTATTAGAATGCTATCTTGAATCAAAAAACTATATTGAATTCAAGAAGCTTTTAGATAATTACGGTGATGATTATAGCGTAGAGTTTTTATATGGTCAGGTAATTTATGACTTGTTAGAAAACAAAGGACAGAATTCAATGGATTTAGTTGCAAAAGCAATTGAATGTAATAAACATATTCCAACCGAATTAGCTAAGGAAAAACATATCAAACCTGAACCTCATAGAATCCCAGGAGAGCCACATTTTGATACAGGAATCCCAATAGGTTCAATCCAACAAGCCTATGAATATTGGGAAAGAAATAAAAAGACATTGAATTTAAAATTAGTACGAGATTTTTTCAAGTATGTGGAGAAAACTATTCCTATCAAATGATTGAATAAGCGTCATTTATTAATCTCTAAGAAGTTCATCAATCGAAATCTCCAAACCATTAGCTATTTTCATTAAGGTAAGTAAACGAGGATTTGTTCTGCCCTTCTCAATCATATACAATTGAGTTTTACCAATCTCTTTTTCTTCTCTCAACTGCTTGATTTTAGCACCTAATTTTTGAAAATATTTCTCTTCTTTCGTGTTCACTATACCGAATTTTGATAAATTATTTACATATTGTGTTCGTAATAACGAACAGTCAATTAATAGGTCGGTTTAGAAAGCTAAAAATATATCAAAAACACCAACCACGGGAATGGGAATGTATTACTGTTCCTGATATTCGACTTGAAGGAAAATCGCTGAAAGAACTCGGCTTTGAAATCGGAAAAGAAATTGAAATTAAGTAACAAAAGAATAAACTGACCATCACGCTGACTGACAAGAAGAACGAAAAATAACTACGCCCAACAAGGTATAAAACATAGCTAATTAGTGTTAAACCGAACAGGTTGTGCTTTTTTCAAAGACCGCCAAAATTAGTATTTTTTACATGCTACGTTTCATACACTAGACCGTTAGCAAAAATTTAAAATGAAAAAAAATATACTGTTCTATCTTTTTATTATTCTTTCGATAAATACTTTCGGGCAATCATTGACTAAATTGGATTTTGACAAAATTCATAATGAAATTAGAAATATTACGTCTTCTATAAATAGTGAAAAAGATTTTGACATTCTTGTAAAGAGATTTAATCTGACAGAAGAACAATCGGAGTTAATTGAAAAACTAAAAAAAAGTGAAGTTCTAAAGTTTAATGAAGGTAGAGACCTGACCAAAAATTTTATTTTACCTTTTTATGTAAAGTCTGAACATGATGATCGTTTATTCTTGACACTTTTTGCTATTACAAATGTTGGACGTAAGCCTGGAGAGAAGTTTAGTAGAGGCAAGTATTATTTTGTTTTACAGTGTTTAGTTGGATTAGATAAAACTTATAACGAAGTATTTGAAAACCCCAATCTGATTAGCGACAAACAAAAAATTCAGAAATGGTTTTTGGACAGACACAAAGATTATATAAAAAATACGAAACCAATTCATACCAAATACGATTTCATACCCCCTCCACCTCCATTATCTCCTAATACTTTGAAATAACAACTTTTGCTAACACTATATATGTGATCATAGCAGTTAAATAATGAATCAAAAAGTCTGTGTATTTTTGCCATGGCGCAATGCTTGCAAAAAGTAAAAGTTAGCAACCAATGCGCAGAAAAATCGAAAAGTAAGGTAACATTTTGCGCTTCTACGACACATACATTAAACGTTATACCACATTACCGATCGAAATAGAAAATATGGAAAGAAAACAACTTAAAATCATAGTTGAAAATAAATAATAGATATAAAACTAAAAATCTCATTAATGAAATTTTCTTTTATTCGCTCTTAAAAAAAGATATAAAACCTCATTTTAATACTGATTTTAAAAAAACTAGTTTTTTTAAAAAAGATGAAACCTTATTTATGAAAATCAGTTTAATATCTTTAATTCTTTTTCTTTTGGTTTATGTCTTATATAATCAAATTGAAAAGAGTGAAATAAATATGGGACTTATTTATTTACCTTTGTTTTTTATTATCTATACTCTTTCATTTTATTTTATTAATCATTTTCGGAAAAATGAACCTAGAATCAGTTTGAATGAAAATGAAATTAGATGTATTAAATATCAATACATATTTAAAAAAATCGATAATAAAATATTATGGGATGAGATTTTAATACTAAAACTATTGAAAATTAGACATTCTAATAATAGTAATCATACACTTAAAATTATTTTAGGAAAGACTAATTTAGAAATTGAAGAAATTGAAATTTCTGATCTTGATACAGATCCTTATGAAATTATAGAGATAATAAAAAAAGAATAAATAACGTGGTATAACAACACCTATACGATAATGCGGAGTTTAGGTTTAACCGAAAGGTCTGTGTCTATTTGCAAAGTCGCCAAATCTTTTGATTTGGTATTAAAAAAGAAAAATTAAAACAAAATACAGAAGATTTGGCTTGTGACTAATCCGAAAATAATTGCTTGTTTTCTACCCTACTTGCCATATATTTAAGGTTGTAAAACATTTAACAACTAACTTTAATTAATGAAAGTGAATTTCAAAAATATCTTAAGTTTTTGGATAGGATTAGCTATAATATTTTTAGCATATTCTATTTTAAAATTTTCCAATTCTTTGATTTCTCTAAACAAAAACATACCCGAGATTTTAAACCAAGTATCTTTGATTAATGAAAAAATAGATACTATAACACAAAAAAGTGTTCCTAATATTCTACAAGTAATACCACCTATTACAAATCAAATAGATAGTATTCAATCTAAAATACCATTAATTTTGTCTGAAACCAATAACATCAGAAGAACCACAATTCCTAATATTTTAAGTGAAGTAGATTCCATCCTTATTCAGATACCTTTCGTGCTAACAAGAATTGATTCAATAAATAAACAAATTCCAAATATTGTTACTACAATTAATAGCGCTACCGAAACTATAAACCAATCACTAATTAGAATAGATTCAATTAACAAACAAATTCCAGAAATAACACTAACTATAAATTCTACAAACGATTCTATTTCCAGTTATATGGAGCAAGCCGATAAACTAATTGCAAATGCCGATAAAGTTGCTAATAGAGCCGGAAGAAATGCTTCAAAAGGCTTTTTAGGAGGCATTATTTCTACACCATTTGATATTGCCAAAGGCATGGGGAGTTTTGTTCTTGGAAAAAACAGCAAATTAACAAAAGAAGATATTGTTGTTACCCAAGAACAAGTTCTTTTATTTTTAAATAAAAACACGAATGTTAAAAAAGAAAAATGGAGTAGTAAACAGATTAAAAAGTCAGGTTCAATAAAAGTGATCAGAAGTTATCAAGAAAATGGAAAAAAAATTAAAGAAATAAAAATTAGTTTTGACATTTACAAGGAATCAATAACGGCATTTTTCTTTCAAGAAAATGATGGCCAATGGTATTTTTGGAAATAAAAAACTTGACAAGCATTTTTAAAACAATGACTATAAGCATTGCTCTTTCTGGCCGATGTTACATGAACAAAAAATGCAACAGGAGAGTTGTATTTTACTATTCCTAGCCAAAATTTAAATTCTAATTATGAATTGTATTACAAGGATGAAAAAATATCGAATGTTAGATTATAAATAACGTTTTACAATATTATATATAAAATCGTAGTAATGTTGTGCTAGGTTAAATGATCATTTCCTTTTTTGCTATAGCTTCAAATTTTTATAAGTTTGATAAAAAAATAAAAATGCGTAGATAAATTGATTGGCACGGGGCTTATTTGCCTTGCTCCAATTCATTTGTTTAACGTATGTCATACTAGAAATAATCAATTATGGCTTTTAAAACTGAGGCGGAAAAAATTCTGAATAGAAAGTTAAGAGATGACGAAACATTAGATGATTTTTTTGAAGAAGTGCTTTTAAAACTTATACCAAATCTATCTCCAGAAACTTGGCATCAAATGGTTATGGAATGGAATTGGGACTCTTATTCATCGTTTCTTAACTGGTTGATAAAAAACCCAAAAACAGATAAAGCAACTGTTTTGATGATCTATTGGAAATCAGCTCCAAGGTATAACAAAGACTTTGGTCTTGTAGAAAAAATAGAAAAACAATATTTGAATGGATTCTATAAACAATCTAACTTCTTATTTAATCCAAAAGATGATGTAGGTGAAGATTGGACTGTTATTTCATCAGATTCTTATGACAGAAAAATACCCGATATTATGTTAAAAAAAGTAGAAGGTAAAAAAATAGCTGAACCTAATGATTTTATTGAAGGTATTCCTCCTGGTATGCACAACTTGTTTCAAGAACTGTTTGAAGTATATGAAGAATAACTACGAGCACATAACAAGACAAACGGCATTAAAAGGACCATTTATACAAAGATTCACAATTGTTATGCATCAAATTCTTATAAATAGGGAGAAAAAGTGCAAGTGTACAACACTTTATAAAAAATATAGATTAGGTTGAACATGTTCTAAAGGTTTGTGTTAATTTGCTTTGTCTCCAAATATAAATTTGGCACTTCAATACCTAAGGTAAACACAAAATATTATATTTGGTTAGTATAGAACCACAACTTAGTGCGTATCTCCTAACCTATGTTTATTATACTCAAAATTATAATTAATTAATAAAACGATTAAGATTGATTATTAGAAAAGCAATAGAAAAAGATTTTGACCAAGTTTGGGAAATATTCTCAAAAGTTATTGAAACTGGAGATACCTATGTCTTTAGTCCGAGTACCGAGAAAAAGGACTTAAAAAAGCATTGGTTTGCAGAATATATGGAAACTTATGTAATCGAAGAGAATGAATTAATACTAGGAACATATATAATCAAGCCAAATCAAATTGATTTAGGTAATCATATTGCTAATTGTAGTTATATGGTAAACCCTAATGCTCAAGGAAAAGGAATTGGAAAAAAGCTTTGCGAGCACTCTTTGCATATAGCCAAAGAAAATAGGTATGAAGGAATTCAATTTAATATTGTAGTAAGTACCAATAAAGGAGCTGTAGAATTATGGAAAAAATATGGATTTGAAATAATTGGCACAACCCCCAATGGATTTAGACATTCAAAATTAGGATTAGTTGATACCTACATTATGTACAAAAACTTGAAATAAAGATAAAAAACTAATTAAATACTATATCAGTATGCACCTCCTTCGGGAAATAAATAAACCATAAAAGAAACGTTAAGCACCATTTTCTATAGTACTAATACAAAGTATAAATTGATTAGAATCGATGAGAACAATAAAAAGTTACAAGATTTTCTATATCATCTTTATCATTTTATTGATTAGTTGTAAGAATAGAAGTAAGATAGAGGTAATCCTTTTAGATATTGACAAGGCTACTATTCCTGAAGGAATTGCTGTTGATCCCGAAAATGGAAACTTATTTATTAGTAGTGTCCACTTAGATAAAATCACCAAATCCAATAAAGATGGCAAAAATAGTATTGATGTAATCCCTACTCATCTAAAAGGATATTCTGCCGGGGTAGGTCTAGAAATTAAACAAAACTTTTTATTTGCCTTAGGGAGTATCAATAGAAAAAAGGAGTCTATTGTTTTACAAATAGATCTTGAAAATAATTCTGTTGTAAATTCTTTTGAACTTAAGGATTCTATCCCCAATTATTTTAACGATCTAGCTATCGACAACAACCTAAATGCTTACATCACAGATACCGAATTTCATAGAATTTACAGATTAGATTATAAAAGTGGGATAATAGAAGTGTTTATAGAACATGAACAAATCAAATATCCCAATGGAATTGCAATTTCAGAAGATCAGACAAAATTATTTGTAGATTCATATACTTCTGGAATTAGGATTATTGACCTTATGTCAAAGAAAATTTTAAACCAAAACCATGAACAATCGGCTAAAAGAGGAATTGATGGATTAAAATATGACAAACAACATCTTTTTGCAATTATCAATGGAGGAAATAAAAAAGAGAAACACGGTTTGGTAAGATTTAAACTATCTCAGGAAGAGGACAAGATTCTTGAATCTGAAGAACTGTTAATGAATCATCCTAAAATGGATATTCCAACAACGTTATCAATTGTGAATGAACAGGTCTATATTCTTGCAAATAGTCAATTAGATAATTTAGATCAAAAAAACAATAAGATAATCGACCCTAAACAACTAAATGAGATTTGCATAATCAAGATAAAAGCACACAATGACCTTTAACAAATGGGAGTTTTTTTTAGTTACATTGGCCGTAATTCTCAAGTAATAAAGCGATAATATAGAATGAATTTATCAATACCTTCATCTCTAGAATAGTAATATCTTATATTAAAAAGAAACTTAACTCATGAATTAATGTACGCAGAAATTTAAATACTTAATATGGTAGAGGAAAAAGGATACAAAACCCATATCTGCCCACTAACACTAAGATCTAACTTAATTTAAAAAAACGCACCATATGAAGGTGTAATAATCAGAAAGACAAATGAGCCTAATTGAAAACTATATTAATAACTCTGAGAATAGCGAATATTACAAAAAGGAAATTGACCAATTAAATGAGGAACAAAGAAGAGAGTTAGAAAGTTTGCTTCAAAAAATGGATAATTCGGGAGCAAAAAGACCATTAGGCTGGGCTTTAAGTGAAATAACCGAAAATATCCCACAATTTGGACGATTTCTTTTTTTAAAAGGACTTTTTGATATCCTTACAGACGTTGAAGAAAATATGGGATTAGCTGATGATATAGATGAAATCTATGAAGATGATATCTTTGAAGTATCCGAGAAGCTCAAAAATGCTATAGGAGAAAAGGAATTAGATAATTTTTTAAAATCTTATGCAAAAGGAATTATGTGGCAAGTTACTAACCTAATCGACGAAGGAAACTATAATTCAACAGGAGAACCTATGTGGTCCCTAAAAGAATCATATAAAACTAACAATACATCTGAAAGGTTTATAAATGGGCTACATGAAAACTTTAATGAGTTTGAGGATGAGTTAAAATAGAAACAATGAGTATCATTATATGACATCACCACATCCAAACGATCAATCAAATGTTTGTTGTATTTTTATAAAAGTGCAATGCGTTTAGAAAATAAAACTTCGCCATGAAAAAAATAGGGCTAATTGGAGGAATGAGCTGGGAATCCTCTCTGGTTTATTATGAAATTATTAATGAAAAAGTTCGTGAAATTTTAGGAGGTTTTCACTCTTCTAAATGTGTTATGGAATCTGTTGATTTCGCCGAAATTGAAAAACTACAGCATAAGAATGACTGGGATGCTCTAAACAAAATCATGGCCGACTCTGCTAAGAATTTAGAAAATGCCAAAGCCGACATTGTTGTTTTATGCACAAATACAATGCATTTATGTAGTGAAGAAATTAAAAAAAATATAAGTATCCCATTTTTACATATTGCAGTTGCAACTGGTAAAAAAATTAAAGAAGAGAAAATAAAAAAGGTGCTGCTGCTTGGTACAAAATTTACAATGGAGCAAGAGTTTTTAAAAAAAACACTTAAAAATGACTTTGACATCGAGGTAATTATACCAAATAACAATGATAGAGAAATTGTACATCGTATCATATACAATGAGCTAGTTCACGGAAAAATAGAAGCTGATTCTAAAAAAGAATATCAAAGAATAATTAATAATTCGATTGACAATGGAGCACAAGGAGTGATCTTAGGTTGTACAGAAATTCCGTTATTGATAAAAAATAAAGACATCAATATTCCTGCTTTTAACACAACAAGAATTCATGCTGAGAGTGCTGTTGAATTTGCTTTAGAACAAGAATCTATTATTGATTAAGAGTATTACAATTAGAAAAATGAATTGCGAAAATATCTTAAAGAAAATTGGAGAAATATATGTTCCGTTATCCATTGAATGTCAACAAGACTTTATTACCCATTCAAAAATTGTCACTTTCAAAAAAGGTGAAGTCGTAGTTCGTGAAGGTCAATTTTCTAAAAAAGCTTATTTAATTGTAAAGGGTTGCGCAAGGGCATATTATCTGAAAGACGGAAAAGATATCTCAGACTGGTTTACTTTTGAAAATGAGTTTATGGCTGCAATTGTTAGTTTTTTTAGTAAAGAACCAAGCCCTCATTATATTGAATTTGTTGAAGATTCAGTCGTTTTAGAATTTTCAAGAGACGTAGTTGATGACCTTTCTAACAAGCACCATGATTTTGAACGTTTCATTAGTAAGGTAGTAACCGAAACTATGTTAGGCTTGTGTGAAAGATTATATACAATTCAGTTTAACAAGGCAGAAGATCGATTTAAACACCTATTACATATTCACCCTAATATAACAAACAGGATTCCGTTAACACACATAGCTTCTTATTTAGGAATTACTCTTGAGACTTTGAGTAGAATAAGAAGCACTAAAAACCGAATTTGATTTATATCAAATGATTCCCCTTCCATTAAGACGAATTTTGTGAAAAATTAATAACAAAATGGAAGAAAATACAAAGCAACTGAAATCGATTTGGGGAAAATGGTGGGAGCAATTTAGAAAATGGTTTTACCCATCCTGGCTATTATACGAAACTTCGATTCGCTTTTATGACTACACACAATCTGTTCATCATTATTTTACAAAGCAGCAAGATTACACCATATCATATATTGGAGAAATTGGCACTCAAATCTTAGGTATATTTTGTAGTGTTTCCACATTCATTATTTGCACGGCTTTTTTAACTGTACCGACCTGTTTTTTACTATATAAATTCTTCAAAATAGAGAATTTAACAGGTACTCGCTTCGAAGAAAAAATAAAACCTTTTTTCTAAAATAGATAAGAAATGAAAGTAATCTCAGAAATTATTCCAAACACTCACGGAATTAAAAATGCATTAAAAAGAATAGACTACTCAGACACCTACTCTACAACAAATCATATAGATAATATAGAACATCTAGCAAATTTGATCTTTACAAAATTGCCAAATTGGATTTCCTTTTTGATGAAAACAAGGAATCTAATTATGAAAACTTTTGGTTTAAAAATTGAAAAGCCTTCAGATTACAATACTAATTTTAAGATTGGAGGTTACCTAGGGTTCTTTAAAATTTATGAAATAATGAACAATGAAATTATTTTAGGCGCAAATGATAAGCATCTAAATTTTAGGGTAAGTATCTTTAATTCTCAAGACCTCAACTATAACATAAAAGTATCTACTCTAGTAGAATATAACAATAGACTTGGTAAAATATACTTTGCTATTATTGGCCCCTTACATCACCTAATCATAAAGCAAATAGTAAAAAAGAGGCATATAAGCATTCACAAAAAGAAAACATTCTAGATGATTAGTTCTTTTATCTAACTAGGATTTTACTTCTAACAAAGATCTCAAAATAAAATAAACATGAATAAACGTATAGCAGTTATAGTTGGGCACCCAGACAAAGAAAGTTATAATTTTGCCATAGCAGAAGCCTATAAAAAAGGAGTGCAAACATCGGGAGCCGAAATTCAAGAAATAATAATACGAGATTTAGATTTTAACCCTAACCTTCAATTTGGATATAGAAAACGAACCAAACTTGAACCTGATTTATTGAAGAGTCAAGAGATCTTAAAATGGGCCGACCATTTGGTTTGGATTTATCCTGTTTGGTGGGGATCTATACCAGCAATTATGAAAGGTTTTTTAGATCGAGTCTTACTTCCGGGATATGCTTTTAACAAAAAAGAGAACTCTTTATGGTGGAATAAACATTTTACAGGTAAAACATCCCGTATTATCTGTACATTAGATCAACCTGCTTGGTATTACAAATGGTTTTATGGAAACCCTAGTCATAATGCTATGAAAAAATTAACACTCAATTTTATTGGAGTAAAAAAAGTACAAATTACAACGATTTGTCCCATAAGACTTTCTAAAAAAGAGTTTAGAGTAAAATGGCTAAATAAAGTTGAAAAATTGGGGTTAATGAACAAATAAAAGCAAGTTTTTTTAAAAAAAAGGTAACATAAAAAATAGGGTACTTCTTAGGTTAACTGTATCATATATAAAGAAGAACGACAAAAGTCCTATTTAGCCCCTTTATTATGAAAAAACTACTACTATTCTTGTGTTCGTTAATCAGCTATTTAGCCAATGCACAAACATTTACCGAATTAGCTACTGCAAATTTAACCGATGTAACTCAAAGTGATGTAGCATGGGGAGATTATGACAATGATGGAGACTTAGATGTATTATTAACTGGTAGGGCAGGAAGTCCTAGAGTCTCAAAAGTATATACCAACACAGCAGGAACGTTTACCGAGCTTGCAACAGCAAATTTAACAGGAGTAAATAATAGTGCTGTAGCCTGGGGCGATTATGATAACGATGGGGATTTAGACATATTATTGACTGGCTGGACAGGAAGTGCACCCGTTTCAAAAATATACACCAATACAGCAGGAACTTTTACCGAATTAGCTACAGCAAACTTAGCTGGAGTAACAAATGGTGCAGTAGCCTGGGGTGATTATGATAATGATGGGGATTTAGATATTGTACTAACAGGCTATACAGGAAGTACTGCAGTTTCAAAAATATACTCCAATACGGCAGGGACTTTTACCGAACTGGCTACAGCAAACTTAACTGCTGTAAGTGATGGTGCTGTAGCCTGGGGAGATTATGATAATGATGGGGATATAGATATTGTACTAACTGGGTATACAGGAAGTGCACGGGTTTCAAAAATATATACCAATACAGCAGGAACCTTTACCGAACTTGCTACAGCGAATTTGGCACAAGTATCTTTTAGTTCTGTAGCTTGGGGTGATTATGATAATGATGGGGATTTGGATATTGTATTAATCGGTATTGAAGGGGTAAACACAAGTATTTCGAAAATATACACCAATACAGCAGGGACTTTTACCGAACTTGCTACAGCAAACTTAACAGGAGTTAATGTTGGTGCTGCAAGTTGGGGTGATTATGACAATGATGGGGATTTAGATGTTTTGTTGAATGGCTGGACACCAAGTGGAAACATTTCAAAAGTATACACCAATACGGCAGGAACTTTTACAGAACTAGCTACGGCAAATTTACCAGGTGTTTCATTTGGTCGCTCTGCTTGGGGCGATTATGATAATGATGGAGATTTAGATATCCTATTAACGGGAGAATTTCCTTTAACCTCAAAAATATTTACCAACAATACGGTTACCCCCAATACAGTACCAACGGCACCTACGAATCCAACAGCAATTGTAAATGAAGATGAAGTGACCTTAAGTTGGACAGCGAGTACCGATGCAGAAACACCTGACAGTGGATTAAGTTATAATGTGTTTATAAAAGAAACACCAATAGGATCACCTGCGTATGCTACAACTCCAATGGCACAAGAAAATAATGGTTGGCGTAAACTTCCGGCCATAGGTAACGTGCAACAAAACACCTCATATACATGGAAACTACCTCAGCAATATAAGGGTGTAAATACTAACTTTACTTTTAAAGTACAAGCTATTGATCACAGTTTTACGGGCTCTGCATTTTCTGCTGAAGGTACTTTTACCGTTAATTTAGGTCCTTTTGCCGAACTCGTCACAGCAAACTTAACAGACGTAACTCAAAGTGCAGTAGCCTGGGGCGATTATGATAATGATGGGGATTTGGATATCCTCTTAACAGGAAATACGGGAAGTGCTAGAGTGTCCAAAATATATACAAATACCGCAGGCACCTTTACAGAGCTAGCTACGGCAAACTTAACAGCCGTAAATAACAGTGCTGTAGCTTGGGGTGATTATGATAACGATGGAGATTTAGATATAGTACTAACAGGTGATACAGGAAGTGCTGTAGTATCAAAAATATACACCAATACGGCAGGGACTTTTACAGAACTAGCTACGGCAAATTTAACAGATGTAGGCTACGGTGCCGTAGCCTGGGGTGATTATGACAATGATGGGGATTTAGATATCTTACTAACAGGATTTACAGGAAGTACCACATTTTCAAAAATATACACCAATACGGCAGGGACTTTTACAGAGCTTGTTACGGCAAACTTAACAGCTGTAAGTAATAGTGCTGTTGCCTGGGGCGATTATGATAATGATGGCGATTTAGATATATTATTAGCTGGGAATAACCTAAGTGGAGAAATTTCAAAAATATATACCAATGACGCAGGAACTTTTACAGAGCTTGCCACAGCAAATTTAGCGCAACTAGCTTCTGGTGATGCAGCTTGGGGTGATTATGACAATGATGGGGATTTAGATATATTGATAACAGGTATTGAAGGAGGAAGTACGCCACGTACCAAAATATATACGAATACAGCAGGGACTTTTACAGAACTCGCCACAACCAATTTGGCTAATGTTAGTGTTGGTGATGCAGCTTGGGGTGATTATGACAATGACGGGGATTTAGATATTCTGTTGTCAGGATATACAGGAAGCGCTAGAATAACAAAAATATATACCAATACTGCAGGCATTTTTACTGAACTTGCTACAGCGAATTTATCAGAAGCAGTCTTTGGTGATTCAGCTTGGGGCGATTATGATAATGATGGGGATTTAGATATATTATTAACGGGAGAATTTCCTGTAAGCTCAAAAATATTTACTAATAATACAGTTACATCAAACACAGTTCCTACTGCACCTACTACTCCGACAGCAGTAGTAAATAAAGATGAAGTGACATTAAGTTGGACAGCGAGTACCGATGCAGAAACACCTAGCAGTGGATTAAGTTATAATGTGTTTATAAAAGATGCTTCGGCAAGCTCAGCATACACGGTTAGTCCAATGGCACAAGAGAATAACGGTTGGCGTAAACTTCCTGTTTTGGGCAATGCACAACAAAATACTTCATACACCTGGAAACTACCACAGCAATATCATGGTTCAAATACTAACTTTACTTTTAAAGTACAAGCTATTGATCATAGTTTTGCAGGTTCTGCGTTTTCTACCGAGGGTACTTTTAGTGTAGATTTAAGACCATTTACTGAACTTAGTACTGCAAACTTAATGGATTTACTTAACAGTTCAGTATCATGGGGAGATTATGATAATGATGGCGATTTGGATATACTTTTAATAGGGCAGGATTCACCAGTAACACTTAATGCATACTCTAAAATATATACGAATAATAACGGAACTTTTACCGAGCTTACTTCGGCTAATTTACAAGGTTTGAATTACAGTAAGGGAGCCTGGGGCGATTATGATAATGATGGGGATTTGGATGTATTAATAACGGGTTCTACAGGTAGTTTTTCAGGAGTAACGAAAATATATACCAACACTAATGGAGTTTTTACTGAAGATACTGGTGCCAATTTACCAAACGTTGCAGGTGGTTCAGTAGTTTGGGGCGATTATGATAATGATGGCGATTTAGATGTTTTAATAACAAGACCATCTAAATCAGAAATTTATACAAATGATAATGGAGTCTTTTCAGAACTAGCTACTGCAAATTTATTAGGGGTTAGTGATAGCTTTGCCACCTGGGGTGATTATGATAGTGATGGCGACTTAGATATTTTATTAACAGGATATACCGGGAGTACAGATGTATCAAAAATATATACCAATACTAATGGAGTTTTTACAGAACTTACTTCGGCAAATTTAACAGGGGTATCTTATAGTCATGTAGCTTGGGGTGATTATGATAATGATGGCGATTTGGATATTTTAATGGCAGGGCTTACAGGAAGTACTACAGTTTCAAAAATATATACCAACAATGCAGGTACTTTTACAGAATTGGTTACTGCGAATTTACCGGGAGTTCAATACAGCTCAGTTGCTTGGGGCGATTATGATAATGATGGCGACTTAGATGTGTTACTCTTTGGATTAAATAGTGGTATTCCTATTACTAAGATATATACCAATAATTCAGGTGTTTTTTCTGAATTAATTTCTGCAAGTTTAACTAGTGGATTTAATGGTAATGCTACTTGGGGTGATTACGATAATGATGGTGATTTGGATATATTAGTGTCTGGAGATAAGTCTCTTGGGGTAGGTTTTTCGAAAATATATACCAATAACACTGTTACTCCTAATACGCCACCTACAGCACCTACGAATCCAACGGCTTTGGTAAATGGAAATGAAGTAACCTTAAATTGGGCAGCGAGTACCGATGCAGAAACACCAAGCAGTGGATTAAGTTATAATGTGTATATAAAAGATGCTTCGATAAGCTCAGCATACGTAATTAGTCCAATGGCGCAAGAAAATGATGGATGGCGTAAATTACCAGCTATAGGTAATACGGGACAAAACACTTCATATATATGGAAATTACCCGAGGAGTATCGTAATACAAACAAAGATTTTACTTTTAAAATACAAGCTATTGATCACAGTTTTGCTGGTTCAGAATTTTCTACAGAAGGTACTTTTAGTATTGTAGATTTAAGAAAGTTTATTGAACTTGATACCGCAAATTTAACGAACGTTTTTCAAAGTGCTGTAGCCTGGGGCGATTATGATAACGATGGGGATTTAGATCTATTAGTAACCGGTAAAAAATCAATTTCCGTATCTACCGATCCTATTTCAACAATCTATACGAATACTAACGGAACTTTTACAGCATTAGCAACGGCAAATTTGATAGGAGTACAATCTGGAGCTGTAGAATGGGGCGATTATGATAACGATGGAGATTTAGATATACTCTTAACTGGTTTAGGTGCTGACAATACAAATGTAGCAAAAATATATACCAATAATGGAGGGAGTTTTACAGAGTTAGTAACTGCTAACCTACCAGGAATAGCTTTTGGAGATGTAGCATGGGGTGATTATGATAATGATGGAGATTTGGATATATTCTTAACAGGAGGTATTTCTAAAATATTTACCAATAACGCTGGTACTTTTACAGAACTTGTAACAGCTAACTTTCCGAGATTAAGTAGCGGTTCGGTAGATTGGGGAGATTATGATAATGATGGAGATTTAGATGTATTACTAACAGGATACACAGGGAGCGTAGATATATCAAAAATATACACCAATGCTAATGGTGTTTTTACAGAACTTATCTCAGCTAATTTAACAGGAGTATCCTACAGTTCAACGGCATGGGGTGATTATGATAATGATGGGGATTTAGATGTTTTGTTATCTGGATATACAGGAAACGCAAGAGTGACAAAAATATACACCAATACAGCAGGAAGTTTTACCGAACTTGCAACTGCCAACCTATTAGGGGTACAAGAAGGCTCGATAGCTTGGGGCGATTATGATAACGATGGAGATTTAGATATACTCTTAACTGGTTCTGGAGGTAGTGCCTCAACCAGAGTATATCTGAATAATGCAGGTGTTTTTACACAACTCATTACAGATGATTTACCAGGCTTAGTGGTTAGTGATGCCGTTTGGGGTGATTATGATAATGATGGGGATTTAGATATCGCATTAGCAGGGGTTACAAATAGTTCTTTCTTTTCAAAAATATTCATTAACAATATTGCAACTGCAAATACACCACCTACAGCACCAACAAATCCAACTGCTGTAGTAAATGGAGATACCGTAACCTTAAACTGGACAGCTAGTACCGATGCAGAAACTCCTAGTAATGGATTAAGTTATAATGTATACATAAAAGAAAATCCAGTAGGGACACCTACATATACTAAAACTCCAATGGCACAAGAAAGTAACGGTTGGCGTAAACTTCCTGCTATAGGTAATGTAGGACAAGGTACCAGTTACGTATATAAATTGACTGCTGCTTGTACTACTAATTACACCTTTAAAGTACAAGCCATAGATCATAGTTTTGAAGGATCAGCTTTTTCAACAGAAGGGAGTTTTAACACCTTAGATACCGTTGCACCAACAGTAATAACCCAAAACATCACCGTGCAATTAGACGCTTCAGGAAATGCAAGTATAACTCCTGCTCTAATCGATAATGGTTCCTCAGATAACTGCGGAATCCAATCTATGAGTTTAGATAGTACTTCGTTTGATTGTACCCATGTTGGAGCAAATACAGTTACTTTAACAGTAACCGATGTAAACGGTAATTCTGATACTAATACTGCTACAGTAACCGTGGAAGATAAGATGCTTCCAATTGTTGTTACCCAAAACATAACCGTACAATTGGACGTTACTGGAAATACAACCTTCACACCAGCTCAGATTGATAATGGTTCTTCTGATAACTGCGGAATTCAATCTATGAGTTTAGATGTAACTTCATTTGATTGTACTATGGTCGGAACAAACACAGTGACGTTAACCGTAACCGATGTGAATGGAAATTCGGATACCAACACGGCTATTGTAACTGTGGAAGATAAGGTTATACCAACGGTTGTTACTCAAAACATCACAGTACAATTGAACGCTACTGGAAATGTAACCATCACACCAGCTCAAATTGATAATGGCTCTTCTGATAACTGCGGAATCCAATCTATGAGTTTAGATGTAACGTCATTTGATTGTACTAAGATCGGTACAAACACAGTGACGTTAACCATAACCGATGTGAATGGAAATTCGGATACTAAATCAGCAACAGTAACCTTAGAAGATAAGGTTGTACCAACGGTTGTTACTCAAAACATAACCGTGCAATTAGACGCTTCAGGAAATGCGAGTATAACTCCTGCTCAAATCGATAATGGTTCCTCAGATAACTGCGGAATCCAATCGATGAGTTTAGATAGTACTTCTTTTGATTGCACCCATGTTGGAGTAAATACAGTTACTTTAACCGTAACCGATGTAAACGGTAATTCTGATACTAATACTGCTACAGTAACCGTGGAAGATAAGGTGCTTCCAATGGTTGTTACCCAAAACATAACCGTACAATTAAACGCTACTGGAAATACAACCATCACACCAGCTCAGATTGATAATGGTTCTTCTGATAACTGCGGAATTCAATCTATGAGTTTAGATGTAACTTCGTTTGACTGTACTATGGTCGGAACAAACACAGTGAGGTTAACCGTAACCGATGTGAATGGAAATTCGGATACTAAAATGGCCACAGTAATTATAGAAGATACGATACAACCCATAGTAGTTTGCCAAGATATAACAATTGAGTTGGATGCTTCAGGAAATGCAATTATCACACCAGCTCAGATCGATAATGGTTCTTCTGATAACTGCGGAATTGTTCTTACCTTAAATAAAACTAAGTTTTCATTAGATGATGTAGGACTCCAAACTGTTACGCTTACAGCAACCGATCCCTCTGGTAACAGAAATAGTTGTAATGCTATAGTGACCATAGAAGATAATACACCTCCGACAATTACCTTATTAGGAGATACTCCTCAAACAATTACAAAAGGATCAGGTTACATTGAACTAGGAGCAATCACAAATGATGGATCTGAAGTCGTTATTGATAGTTCTGATTTTATTGATGCTACGGGTACGTATTATATTTCGTACAATGCAACAGACAGTAATGGTAATGTAGCAGATGAGGTTATTAGAACTGTAATAGTAAATAACCCCAACCCTACTTTGGAAATATTTCCTAATCCTGCTACAGATTATATAAGAATTTTGAACTTTGAAAATCTTAAAGGTTTGGAAATTTATGATATGACAGGAAAAAGGATTCATTATTTTAGTCAAGGTCAATTACAAGAATATGTTAAAGTCGATCATTTACAAGAAGGCATATATTTGTTAAAGGGTGATTTTAGCCTAAATGAATCTGTGTATAAAAAGATAGTAATTCAACGCTAAAGTGATCGTTCGTAAAATAGACTTTACTGCATATTAATGAAAAAATAATAAAAATTATCAAATAACCAAATTTATGGACTTTACCAGGTAATCAGTAATTTTTAAATGAAATGTGATTTCTTCAAAATTCTAATACAAAGATCAAAATTTGGGTATTTGTAATAAAAAATCAAGACTATCTGGTCTTGATTTTTTATTCGTTATAATATGTAATTTCATTGCTTTTATTAAATCTGACTCAATAAGATCGTATTATACAGATGATAATCTTATCGAAACTAATCTTTTATTAGGATCTAAAGTGAATTCATTACCGATTATAACAGTTTTATAAGCCAAAAGCCATCTACATTATGGATTAATCTATTGAAAAAGGAGAAATGATTGCATTAGATAGAGCTGGACTCTATTCACTATATGAAACTTCTTTATTGGAATAAATTTGGTAGAATTATTAGTGAACAGATTTTTTTAAACAGCAAGCCTAGAACAAAAGAAATGCTATTTTTACAAAAAAGTAAAATAAAAGTGATACAACAAAGTGCATTAAATTACTTATTTGTATCAAATTTCTGACACGCATATTAACTCACTTTCAACTCTTATACGCCCAAGTATAGAGAATAGCTATTCTCTATTTATTATCAAATTATAAAACCTTACTTTTGCTAAGCAACTAATTGGATGAACATGTTTTACAGAAACCCAAAGGGCTTCAAACTATGGTGCTTGTCGTTTACTACACATTCCTTAGCATACAATACTTATTTTTTGCATAACTAATTATCTTGTTACCTAGCTTAACATAATTGATATATGAATATTTTACGCTTACCTATTACAAAGTTTCTCTTTTTTGTGATGTTTACAGGAATAGCATTTTCACAAAATCCGAAAATTGATAGCCTAAAAACAATATTAAAAAATCATAAAACAAACGATACCACCAAAGTGCTTCTTTTGTTTGACCTAGCGTTTTCTCATTTTCAAAAGGATTTGGCACTTACTAAATCATATCTAGCAGAAACTGAGAGTCTAAGCAATACTTTGAATTATACAAAAGGTAAAGCCAAAACATTGTATTTAAGAGGGATACTTGAAAACAGAAAATCCAATTTCGCAAAAAGTCTACACTTTTTTAATAAAGCATTAGAGCATTATAAATCCATACAAAACCAACGTGGAATTGCAAATATCTATACCGCTTTTGGTATAACTAATTATGATTTGTCCCAATACGATGAAGCATTAACTAACTATAAAAAAGCAGCTGAAATATACAAAGTGTTAGACAATAAAAGAGAGCTTATAACTTGCTTAATAAATGTTGCAAATGTATACTCAGAACTCGGACATTATGATGATGCTATTTCAAATTATCAAAAAGCTTTGACACAAAGTAGGGCAATGGATGATGAAGATGGCGTCTCCTTTGTAAATATTAATTTAGGTGTTGTTTACAAAATGCAAGGAAACTACCCTTTGGCTATAAAAAGTTTTAATGAGAGTTTGGCTTATAGGAAAAAAAATGGTGACACTTTAGGAATAGCTTCAGTTCTCAATAATTTGGGAGAGGTTTATAAGTCTTTAAAAAAATATGATAAAGCTCTTGAGCATCATAAAGAATCATTAGGATATGCTTTACAAAAGAAAAATAAGAGTCTGGTAGCAACCATTAATAATAGTATTGGTAATATATACTTACATAAAAAAGAGTATCAAAAAGCCCTCAGGTATTATCGCATTACTCTTAAAACAAGTCAGGAAATTAATAATTTGAAGTTAGCCTCAATATGTTTGAGAAATATCGGAGAAATTAACTCACTATGCAACAAGCCTTTAATTGCTCGTAAAAGTTTTATCGAAGCCAAAGATATTAGTCAAAAAATAAATAGTAAAAGTGTGCTATCTGTTAGTCTATTGGGGATTGCCAAAACTTTTTTACAAGAAAAACAATACCAAAAAGCACTATCATATCTAAACGAAGGAAAACGTATTGCAGAAGAACTAGGTTTATTAGAAGAACAAAAAAAAGCTGCCGAGTTACTCTATATCGTTTATAAAAATACTGAAGAACATGAAAAAGCATTAGAAAGTCATGAGAAATTCAAGCTTCTAAATGATAGTATTTTTAACAAAGAAAACATTGAAAAAATCACCGCGCTTGAATATGAATACAAATACAAACAAGTATTGGACTCTGCTAGTATCAGAGAATTAAAACTTACAAAAACAGTACTTACAACTTCACAAAATTTAAAAAAATCGCAACAAAGTTATTTATTAGCTATTATTGGTGTGTTGCTTATTTCTATTGTATTAGGGACAGTTATTTTTTATCAAAAATTTAGGAATATTAAGACCCGAACAAAAAGTATTATCCTAGAACAAAAATTATTGCGCACGCAAATGACGCCTCATTTTATATTTAATGCATTGTCTGTATTACAAGGTATGATTTTGAATAAAGAGAATAAAAAGTCAGTATCTTATCTTACAAAATTTTCAAAACTACTGCGCATTACATTAGAAAATTCACGGGATAAGATGGTGCTACTTGAACAAGAATTAATTGGGATAAGAAAATATTTAGAGCTTCAAAATTTAGAGGCAGACTTAGCATACCAATATACCATTCTGGTTGATGACACAGTTGATACCTCTCTATTTCAGATTCCTCCAATGCTTATTCAGCCTTTTATAGAAAACTCAATAGAACACGGTTTTGAAAACAAAAAAGGTAATAGAAAAATAGATATTAAAATTAAGTTCGTAAATAACTCATTAATTTGTACCATAGCAGATAATGGAGTGGGCGTTAACGCTAAAAAAATCGCAAAAAGTAGTGTTAAAAAATCTTTAGCAACAACTATCACCACAGAGCGTTTAGAGCTACTGTCAAAGCATTTTAAAAGTAGTGGAAATATAAAGATTGAAGATAGAGCAACTTATAACCAACAAGGAACTATTGTAACGTTAACTATTCCTCATAAAAAAGACGTGGTATAAAACCAAGATAAAAGTAATCTGGGAGTTTAGGTTTTAAATCATCATTCTTCAAAAGAGCCAACAAGCATTTAAAAGCCATCATATGACAATGACAAATATATAATCGTTGTTGCAATGTAAATCTTTACCTAACATTAATGCTAGAAAGAGGAACAAAAAAACATCATTATAAATGGCTTGGATAAAAATGATAACAAATATGAAGAAGAGATTTAAAAAGTCTTGAAAGAATTAACCAAGAATAGCATTATTTTAACTCAAGAAAAGTTGATTGCGTATAATAATATTGGGCAGGATTGTGGTCGTTTAGTATTTTTAAGCAGACTATGTTTTGATACAGGTTATATTTTAGAAGACAAGGTATGGACTTATTTAGACAAATCAACTTTCAAAGCATTAATTACCCGAAATTAATAGCTACTTCTACTATATTAGTAGAATTTTGTTATAAATAAAAAATTGTACAAATTTAAAAACCATTAATACATGATAGCTATGATTTTACCTCTATTTTTATTCTTAATTTTCACAATTCTTGGCGGATTTCATTTTTATTGGCTTTTTGGAGGTATTTGGGGAGTAAAAAAAGTAATTCCAACAAAAAGTAATGAGTTAAGTCCTTTACATATTCCTAAATTAGCAACTTTGATTGTAGGCCTTGTATTAGTTCTATTTGGATTGATTTATCTTATTAAATCTGGATTTGTAAATATTCAACTTCCTAGTTGGGTTACAACTTATGGATATTGGTTGATTCCTTCTATTTTTATTCTACGTGCCATTGGAGAATTTAATTATGTTGGCTTTTTCAAAAAAATAAATGATACCGAATTCGCGAAAGCAGATTCGAAAATATTTTCTCCGCTTTGTTTAGCCATTGGACTAATCGGAATATTGGTTCAATTGACTAGTAGTACTTTGTAAACATGAATAAATTATAATATATTTTTAAAATAAACCACTTACCCCAATCATGTATATTAACAGATACTACAAAACAAAAAATAATGAACACCTCCATAGATAAACTAACCAAAAAATTTACAGAACTAATAAAAAACATACTGTTATCTCTTGATTTGAATACAATTGATGACATATTAGACTCTAGAGATTCTGATGTTTTTTCGAACCTGTGGATGCAAGCTTGGCAAAAAGTAGAAGATAAAAATCTAACCATAGATTCGCAACGAGAAGAAATATTCAAACTGGTTTTCTCAAAAACCGAATCATCTGACTTAGCCGCTTATATAACAGAGGATTTTGAATTAATCTCTAAGTACTTATATGAAGAGGATAATAATTGGGTGAGTAATCTATATGGAACCTATTTTGATCATAAAATACCATGCGGAGAACTTAAAAACAAAGAAATAAAATTAGCCGAAATGATAAACAAATAAGGTGTAAGAAATAATTTGAATAAAGGTTAAAAACGAGAGGTACATAATCGAAAAAAATGTATTAATAGAGGTACTGCCCTACTCTAGATGATATCAAAATGAGAGAATATAGATTTAGTATAAAAGTAAAACATTAACATTATTAAACAGTACATATAAATTATGAAACTAGATACTGAAACTGTTAGCCTAATTCACGATGAATTTGGTAAAGAAGAATTCTCAATTGCCAATGCATCTTATAATTTAACTGAAGTAGAACAAGATTTATGGGAGTTTACCATATGTTTTGAAACTGAAGAATCTATAATCAGAGTTCCACAACTAGAAGAAGCAATATCAGATCCTAAACCTCATTTTGAAGCTACAGCATTATTAAATGCATCTTCTATAGAGCTTTTTGACGGCAAGGTAATCGAACAAACCGAATCTTGGGACTATGATCGCGAAGAAAATCTATCAAATGTTTATTATTTTGAACATGCAAATCTTGAAAATTTAAAAGTTGAAATATTAAAATATACAGACGAGTTTATCAAAGTCCTAGTTTCTGGACGAACTTTAATAAATGGATCTAACGGAAATAATCCAGATGCAACTATTGAAACAACTCCGCTCACATTAAAAAAAGACAAAACTCTAGAAAGAAGTGTTGAATAGATGTGTTATGTTCTAATCTATTAAAACCACATTTCATTTAAACTATTAACACAAATCATATTAATGAAGATAATTGGAACTAAAGAAAATAACGTGAATTTTGTTTTGTATACATCTTTTAACCCTAAGTTGTTTCTACCAATTGGCAACTATGTAAACTGGAAATTACAAAATAATTGGGATGACTATAATGAGTTGTTTCATTCTCTAAACTATATAGAAAATTTAAAGCAGACCGAAGGGATTTGGTTCGAAATACATACAATAGAAAAAAATAATGAAATTAAGGGTGTATTAACAATTGTAGGAGGTCATATAAATCAACTTGAAGTTGATGATAATATAGAAAACAAAAACACCATACTTCTTAAATATTTTCACATTATTGAAAAAGGAAAAAGCTATGGAAGTTATTGGTTAAACTCTGTTATTATACCTTACTATTTTAATAAAGGGATTGAGAAAATTTATATAAATAGTAGTCATCCCCAATCATTCAATTTTTACAATAAAATAGGAAACGAAATTAAAACCTTTACCAAAAAGAGCGATAATCATCTTTATGAAAGAGTATGTAAAACTTTTTTGGTTTCAGCGAACTCAGAAACCTAAAAACTGGCAATAAAATTTTGATCAATCACCCTGTTTTCGTATTTTTTTACAAACTCCACTAAATAACTAACTTTACCCTGTATATCAATTATTTATAATTTGAATAAAAATACCTATTAAAATAAATGAATCTAACATTTACACAAATCAACCCAAAAGATAAGAATGAAGTTCTAACCATGTTCAAAGAAGCCGCTGAAAAAATAGCGAAGATGAAAATTGATCACTGGCAATACTGGAAAAACCCTCCCGTAGAAAAAATAAAATGGGTTGAAGAGGGAATAAAAAATAATGAATTTTTTTCTATCAAAGATCCTGAAGAAAAAACTTTAGGAATGGTAAGAATCCTAAACGAAGACCTGTTATACTGGGGTAAGCAAGAAGAAAAAGCAGTATACATACATTCATTAGTTATTAAAGAAAAATTTGAAGGAAAAGGCTTTGGAAAAATAGTACTTCAAAAAATTGAAAATGATGCCATTAAGGATGGTTGTGCATACTTGAGACTTGATGCAGATTCGAAAAACCAAAAACTCTGTGGTTATTATGAAAGAAATGGTTTTATAAAGGTAGGCACTAAACAATTACCTCTTTCTAAAAATAACCTTTATCAAAAAAAACTGGTTAAATAAATGGGATTATCTAGAGTTGGTTATAATACTCTTAGGTTTACAAAAAGAAAACATTACACTTCTCTATTTTGCACCAAATCCTGCATTCCAAAATGAGCAATAGCCTTTTGTTTTAGTGGATTAGCACTCCATTCTTTCCATTTGTTTGTATAAGGGCTATATCCACATTTTAATGGTTTTGAGTACACATCATTTGGATCTTCTCTGTATGCTCTGCAATCTGTACAGATATACCTAAACTCACAATCTTTGCAAACAGCGATTTGATCTTTGGACGTATTCCAATATTTCTTAAAGTCCTTGCTCTTAATAGTTTCTTGAAGCTTAGTATCTTTTATATTACCAAAACTTTGGGGCATACTTGGACAGTTTTTTATAGTACCATCGATATCTATGGTAATTTTACCTTTAAGACATGAATTATGATTTCTCGCGTCGTTTATAAATAATTGAGAGCAATTAAAAAATGACTTATTCACTTTTCCACATGATTTAATCATATCAAAAGCAAAAGGTATGGACCTAATACTAAGTTTTGAATGTCTATAATCTTCAAATCTTGTATGCGTTGCTATATAAAAATTTAAATAAAAAGTACTTCTTGAAAAAATAGCTTTGATATCTTCGGCATTATCATATTTCATTATCAAGTCAACAGTATTAAACTCATATTTAAAAAGTAACTCTTTTATTTTCTTTAAATCTTTAGGCGTTACTAATTTTGGAATTCGAATTTCTAAATCAAAAATTAATACCTCATTTAGTTGGCCAAGTGTTTTTTCAAAGTCATGTAGTTTATCTAATATAATGATCGCATTATTCGAATTTCGCAATGCACTATTAGCAGAGATATCATCTTGTTTGGGTAGTTTTTCTGATAACATCAACACCTTCTCTCTCAAAAAGTAATTCATACATTTTTGCTCAACTTGAGTTAAGTTTTCAAAGTCAACTCTTTTATCAATATTTCTCTTTAAAAGGTCGCAAACATCTGTTTCTAACCAGATATGAAACTCTTTTAAAGTGTCAACCAAAATTCCTCTATGCTTGCCAAAAAAAATATTGAATCTATGATTTACAATTAAAAATGACATATCGAACTTATTGATTTATATAATTTAATAGTTATCAAACTTTTGGTTTGATATATCTCAGATTTTCGAAGTACTCCTTTGTTTTTTTTTGATTTACTCTCTCTTACTTTATAGATATTCTTTTCTATAACATGTAAACTATTCTCTTTTAAACACATGACAAAGATCTTTTGTGATATTATATGAACATTCTCTAATTAAACTTATAAAGTTACCTGTTGGATTAGATTCTAAAAAATACACTATATCCTTATTAAAAAGAAGATCAAAAACAGCCGTTTTCAAATTGAATTCTTCTGCGAACTTATAAAGCTTTCTTTGCAAACTGGTTTCAAGCTCATATCTCTCAAAATGATATTGCTGATTTAACCTATAATCTGTTTGCCCTGTATTATCCAATACAATTTTTCCTGCAAAAAAAGAACCATTAAAGAAAAGTACTCTTACTTCAAAATCAAAAGGGATTTTTTCTTGAATCATAAATGGGTATTTCAAAAAGTAATTGGTTGTATTAAAATCTACGTTTTCTAACTTTTCGCAATAAGATTTTATACTCTTCTTAGAAAAAGTGGCGAGAATTGGTTTAACAATATAATTATCAACACAGGTTAATGATTCTAACTCACTATAATCAGAACACACCAAATAATTTGGCACATTTAGTTTTAAACTTGCAGCAACTCTGTATTGAGTAAGTTTGTCTATATCATCTTTGTAATACCCAAATTTTATTTTAGGAGTCAGGAGTGTAATTACATAATTAAATGTTGCTGTTAATTCTTGTGTTTTATAGTACAACGTATTGCTATCAAAACCTTCTCTATTTTCTAACAGTAATTTTGATACTAATGAAATATTTGATTTCCAAACAATAACATCTTTAAACTCATCACAATCATATCCATTAACATATACTTTTTCATTTTTGATTGATATACTACCAGAATGCCCCAAAATAAATTCATCAACATTGAATCTAATAAATGATATCTCATTATTCAACAAAAAAGTACATATCTGTTGTATCGTAAAATTAAAAGATGTGGTAATAATTAAAACCATATATACTAATCGGTTACAAGCTATTTTTCAAGTAAATGTGGTATTAAGCATGTATACCACATTTACTTTTACAAAAATTAATCTACGTAAACATCACAAATTACTTGCCCGTCTTCAAACTCCCAATCCTCTAGAGTCGTACCATATCTTTCTGTTTTACCCACTACTTTGTGTGTATCATTAGCATCTTGTCCTCCTATGATTGATTTTAATGAAGGCATTTCAAATTCTTTAAATTCTTTTAAACTTATCATAATTATAAAATCTAATATCGTTACCTACTCTATTATAGCTTTTCGGTTTCCGCTTTTTTAACGAATCGATTCGCAGATACGAGTATCTAAAATGTATTTTGTTACCCTAACGACTTATTTTTTATTTAATCTACTAATTACCATCTATTTAGGAATTAACAAGAGTTTGAATCACCGATAAAACAAAGAATAATAATCTTGAAAAAGCATCATTGACCTAAGCTTACAATTGATTCAAGAAGTGCAATACCTTTATTATCTTATGTTTAAAAAGAGTATTTTTTTTGAATTGTAATTTTTATTCTATTTTTTGTTAGCTGTAACAAAAAATAGAATAAAATCTTTGAAGACAACTATATTACTTAGTACCCTTTTTTGCTCGGTACTTTTTGCTTGTCAAAAACATAATGATGAACGATATATTTTCTTTTTACATAACCGATTTATTGAATTGCATGAGTTAAGTGAGAAACATCCCGAGTACGGAAGAACGAAAAAGAAATTCGACATGCGCAATTCCTCATTTTAAAGAAATAGAATTAAATCCTGGAATGCAGCATGGTTTTTTATTCAAACCTTTAAAATCCTGGATTAATCCAACAATAAAATGGGCGAATAATAACTATACTATAAACTAAACAAGCATCTACTTGAAGAAAAAACATCTTTATTGCAAATCAAATACTCACCTCATAAATCTAGATGATAGATAAAAAATCAATATGAAACTTAAAATAGTTGACCTTTTAAACACACCCCTAAGTGAAATTGTAAATTGCATTATAATTTCGTTTAAAAATTACTCTGAAGAAATGCCTACAGATATTGAATTCTATAAACGAAAATTTGATATCAACAGAGTCAATTATGAATATTCATATGGGATTTTTGTCAAAGATGAACTCGTAGCCTTTGTCATTAATGGGATAGACGAATCCAATGGTCGACTCACTGCATTTAACCTTGGAACAGGAGTAGTTCCAAGTTATAGAGGTCTACGACTAATTGATAAAATATACGATACATCAATTCCTATTTTGAAATCAAATCAAATAAGTACGTGCCTATTAGAAGTAATAAAAGAAAATGAAAAGGCAATACACGTATACAAAAGAATAGGTTTTAAAATTGGCCGAACAATTCAATATTTTGAAGGCTATTGTTCATCTAAAAACATTATATCAAAAGTTGTTGAAATAACTTTTGAAGCTTCTTGGGTTAAATTTCATACAAACGAAAACTTAAACCGATGGGAAAACCAATATGAAGGCATCCTTCGATCCAAGCTATTTTCAAAAACCTATCTCGTTTGTGATTTAAACAACAATGAAATAGGATATTTTACGATAAACGATCAAAATAAACGTGTAATTAGATTTGTATCTACACAAATTCATACCATGTTAAATGCTATTGCACAAATAACAGAAAAAATAAAAATTTCATGTTATAAAGAAAATGATATTGAGCTCATATCCTACCTTAAATCAAATAACTTCGAGTTAGTTGATGAAGATTATGAAATGAAATTAGAGCTGTAAAAATAGGGCTCTCTATAATAACTACTTTGTTTGATTTCTAATCTATTTATTCTTCATGTTCTGCGACAACAGAATCTCCCCAGTTTGCAATAGATTCTATTATTGGAATCAGCGTTTTACCCAGTTTGGTCAAAGAATACTCAACTTTTAAAGGAGGTTTTGATGTATATACTTTCCTCTGGATTATACCATCTCTTTCTAAGTTTTTTAATTGTAGACTCAAAGTTCGTTCTGTAACGGTTGGCATCTTTTTTCTTAATTCGCTATATCGCAATGTACCTTTCATTAAATAAAAGAGTATTACTGTTTTCCATTTCCCACCAATTATTCCCATTGTCAAACTAGTACAACATGGATATTCTTTTCCCTTAAATGTATACATAATTAAAGTAAAATTTTAAACTATCATTTTTGACCGTTATTGCAAAGATAAAATACTATATTTAGTTTTGTTACTATATTAATTATAGTTTATATAAAATTATATCATTATGAGTTTTATTAAGTCAATGCAACATCGTTATACCACAAAAAAGTATGATTCCTCAAAAAAAATTGAAAGCAAAAAAATTAATGAATTAAAACAAATTTTACATCTTAGTCCATCTTCGATAAACAGTCAACCCTGGAAATTCACATTTGTTTCAGATAACACTACCAAAGAGAAGTTATCTAAAATATCATGGCTTAACACCAATAAAGTTACCGATTGTGATACTGTTATTGTTTTTAGCAGAGTTAACAGTATTTCTTTGTTTGAAAAACAAATCGAAAAAGAGCTTCCAAAAGGAGCTGTTGACTATTATACCGAATTTTTACAACCTAAAACCGAAGAACAGATCAAGGCATGGTTTGACCGTCAGGTATATTTGGCATTAGGTATTTTATTAAGTGCTTGTGCTGAAATGAAAATAGATGCTACTCCTATGGAAGGAATTGAACCAAAAAATTATGACAAGATACTAGGTCAAAAGGATTATTCTACTCTTGTAGCTGTAGCAATTGGTTATAGGGATGAGGATGATTTTAATCAACCAAATAAAAAACCAAAATCAAGAAGGGATATTAGAGAGGTGATAGAGATCATTTAAACAAAAATTAAAAACCATTATATACACTTAAGAATGTATAATACAACATGAAAAATCAACAATAAATACTTTTAATATAAATCATTGTTTAATTTTTTTGGAATTTAACACACTCATAATTATGAATATGATAGAAGTTCTATGAATATCTAGGTTTATGATTTAATTGATGTTTTTTTAACTAGCTTTAAATCAGTATTAACCTAAATATATAAACATGAAAAACAAACTTTCTTCTTTAGGAAAAATTTTATCCAAAACAGAACAAAACCAAGTAAAAGGTAGTGGTTCTACAAATTGCCAAAATCAATGTGGAGTTAAATGGTTACAATGTATTTGGCAAGGAAGATCACATAGTAGTTGTTTAACAGAACGAAACAGTTGTTTAAGCAGTTGTTAAACAACAAGTTTTTTTGAAAATGGCCACCTTAATTTGTTTAGGTGGTTGTTTTTTATATTCTAACTCTCCATCTCAAATGGATTATAAAGTCCATTTTGCTAGATCGTAATCATCATCAATTTAAAATACATTGAAATGTTAAAAACAGCTATTGAAATCCTATCTGCTATACTTATTCTTGCAGGTTTCGAACTATTTAATCGAAAAAGTATTAAAGGTTTTTATATCATGGCTATTGGGCAATTGTTAGCCACCATAATTTGCGGAGTCACTGAGTTATGGTACTTAGCTTTTATGCATTTTATAAATTTTTTAATGCAGATTAGAGGATGGTTGAAATGGAAAAACGAAGAACCTAAGTAGGACCTTCTTTACAATCTCTTACATTTTAATTTATCTATAAATTAAGAACAAAACTATAGATCATTGCTTTCTAAAAGTATAAATTGATTTTGTTACCAACTCATCTAGTTTAAAAATAACAGTAATCTGAATTGTATTCGAATCTAAAAATTTACCATGATAAGTCGTTGTTTCTGATTTGTGCTCTACATTAAAATTCATGTTAAAAACAACAAACTTGAAGCTTCTTTCTTCAAAATCGCAAACATCTGTTCCCAATCCAGGATCTTTCCAAATGGCACTTCCCGAATTTGTAACGGTAATCGATTCTTGTCTTTGACAGTCATCAAGGTCTAAATCAACACCTTCAAAATCTACATTATTAATCATCCAAACTCCAGTTAAATCCGATTGATTGGCTATAAATGTATTAGTATCATCATCCTTTGAACAAGAATAATACATAAAAACTATTAAGATAAAAAATAGGGGGGTTTTCATTGTATTTACATTTTTCGATCTCAAAATTACAGAAACATTTCATTGGTTATAATGTGTAAGAACAACCAAATATTAATGGTAAAACCACCGCCTTATAAAACAATTTTAGAGACAACAATTAATAAAAAGTTATAAAATCTAAATGTTATTTGAGTAAAATATCGTGAATACTACGCTTCTCTATCTCCATTAAAACAAGAAAAAACACATCATAAAACACTAAAAAACAAATAATTAAAAAATTAACCAATCTTAAAATAGGATATAAATACTAGTATTAAAAACACATAACTTCTTTTGCTATTTTTTTTATGAAATAAGGGAATTTACCCTTAAAGTTGTTGTATATTACAAATATAAACCTATAAATACTCTTACATACCATGGATACTATTATACCAATAAAATCACATAGCATTATAACCAAAGATATATCTATAGAAAAGGTTTCTGAAAAACTATTTTTTATTGAAAATGCTCCAACAAAACCAATGGTAGCTGCATCTTATTTTTATGATGAACACTATAGCGAAAATTACATTTATCAAGTTGATATAGCACTATACCTTCCTAAAAAGATTAAAAATATTAAACTTAAGGAATGGGAACAGAATCAATACATTTCTCCATGTATGGACTCCAATCCCAAACATAATATCGATACTTGTTTTCGTGAAATAACAATTGATTTACAAAGTTTCAATCAATCCAAGCTAGCTAAATTACTTCAGACACAATTTCTAGAATTTAACTTATATGTAATTCGTTTTAAGTACACTTTACCTCTTAAGGACACAGCCGAAAGTATATTTGTAAATTATACTTATGGTGATCCCGAGACAACAAGAGGTACTGTAACAACGGTAAGAGAAATCAAAGAAAAAAAGAAAGACGATTAATTAAGTCTTTCTTTTTATTCATAATAAACACATTGCCCTTAGTAGTTTAGTGTGTGTCTTTTGTAAAAAAAGCATCTCAATTGCATTTGTTTTATCAGATGATTTTACTTTCTAGCACTGCTTCCTTTAATACATACCCGGATTAAGACCTTTTTCGAATTGAATATTCTTCACAAAAATAGCATCCTTTTATTAGCTCTATGCCATATTCATTTATGCGTTATTCGATCTCAAACAACAGTTAAAAACAATGATTTCGAGTCATCTTCTTTTAGGATATGTGAGCTAACTAACCATCAAGAGCTCTTTCATAAGTCAATTCATTTTTTTTCAGAAAACCAAATTGATTCTACTTACCTATATACAAGTAGGTTTTTACAAATCTCTAAAAACAAACAACTATCAGATTATGCATATTACATACAAGCCGCTAGTGCTGAAAGGAAAAAACTATTAGATCAAGCTGAAGAAAGCCTAAAACAAATCTCTAACAATTTTGATTTTAAAAAATTAAAAAACCTTAGGCTTGCGACTGTACTTCTAAGTAAAAAACAATACAAAGAAGCTTTAGAATACTATAAAAAATGGGAAGAAGATTTATCCAAACACAAAAATGAGGCAAGCCCAATAGAAATATATCATAATATCGGAGTTTGCTATTTACACCTCAAAAACTTTAAAAAGGCCACTATCTATCTTTATAAAGAAAGGGATTTAGCCATGAAAACCAATGATACATTAAGTACCATCTACGCGACAATGGATATTGCCAATTTATACTACGAACAATACTTAGATGATAAAGCCATCCCACTTTTTGTAGAAGCCTATACATTGGCAAAAAACACTTCTAATCATGAGATAAAGCAAAATACGGCTCTTAACATGGCTGTTGTAGAAGAAAACAGAAAGAATTTTAAGAAAAGTGTTGCTTATAGAAAAGAATATGAAAAATGGAAAGACTCTATTTGGAATCGAGACAAAATATGGGAATTAGCAAAACACGAACAAGCGTTTGCCGTTGCACAAAAACAAAAGGAAATCGAGCTTCAAGAAAAGCAAATTGAAATAAAAAATGCTCAACAGAATATTCTTTTTATTGGGATTGTTTCCTTATTCATCATTATTGCTGTTGTGATTGTCTTTCTAAGACAAGGCATCAAAAAGAACCGAGTAATTGTTCGGCAAAAAAATAGATTAGTGGATCTAAATGAAACCAAGAATAAACTATTCTCAATTGTTTCTCATGATTTAAAAACTCCTATAAACACTATCAGGCATAATAACTCTATTCTTAAAGAATCTTTTGAAAATAATGACTACTCTGAAGTTAAAGAAAAAATAAACGAAGGAATCCAAGTTACTAATGGAGTTCATTTACTATTAGATAAAGTACTAAATTGGTCTCTTTTAGAATCAGGTCAACTATTTACCACAATAGAACCTTTTCCTCTTAAACCAATTGTGACGCAAATAATTTATAGTTATCAAACCATTATAGATTCAAAGAACATTAAAGTTATTAATAATGCTTTACCTTCAATAATTGTTAATTCTGATATTGAATCTACAAAAGTTGTTCTCAGAAATTTACTAGATAATGCTATTAAATACTCAAATAAAAACGGTTCTGTACTATTCGAAACATCAATTGAAAACAACAGCTTTTGTCATTTAAAAATAATTGATAATGGAATTGGTATATCTGAAGAAACCTTAAAGTCAATTACCCTAAACCATCATAACAAAAGTGCTAGTAAAGGTTTTGGTTTAAGATTATGCATGTCTTTACTTAAAAATAGTGGTGGAGATTTAAAGATTTCAAGTAGCAAAGTCAATGGCACAACAATAAGTGTTGTTTTACCCCTTAAGAACAACAACATGATAAATCTTAAAACATGAAAAACATAAACGTCCTAGTGCTAGAGGACAACCCCAAAGAAGCACTCATTATAGAAAAAGCCTTAATAAAACACAATTATGACGTAACAGCCATTTGTTCAAACATAAACGAAGCAGAAAAGGTTCTTCAACAAACTCCTATTGATCTTTGCATTCTAGATATTTTCTTGGGTAATGTAACAGGTGGAATTGATTTGGCCGAAAAAGTATCAAAATCAAATATCCCATTTCTATTTCTTACCAGTTCAAAAGATCGAACGGTTTTTGAAAAAGCTAAGCTCACCAATCCTTTTAGCTACCTCTTAAAACCTTTTAATGAGCTTGAATTAACATTTACCATCGAATTAGCAATTGAAAAATTCTTTGATCAGTTCAATGCTTTTTCTGAAGAAAAAGCTCCCACGGTATTAAGTACTAATTATCTATTTATAAAAAATGCAGATAAAATTAGTAAAGTTGAAATAAACGACATTTCATTCATACAGGTAGAAAACAGATATTGCAAAGTGAGTTATAACAAACATAATTATTTTGTAAAAATGCCCTTAAAAAAGATTATAGAAACTCTTCCTCCATACTTTATTCAAACTCATCGCAATTGCATTATTAATTCTCACAAAATTAAAGACATCTTTCCAAATGATAATTTAATTGTATTGGAAGATGGAAATAAGATTACTCTAAGTGAACGATATAAATATAATATTCTCAAAAGGCTTAATATCATAAACTAAAATTGTTAATTATTACAGTTATAGTTTATAAGTAAAAGCTCTGAGTTCTTTGTACTGCTAGAGTTTTTATTAGTTTTGCATTTTCAAAATCGAATCTTATGATTTCTATAGATGCATTAGCAGTTGAATTTAGTGGACATACTTTGTTTAGTGATGTTTCTTTTGTTGTAAATGAAAATGACAAAATTGCCCTAATGGGTAAAAATGGTGCCGGTAAATCCACTATGATGAAAATTATTGCAGGAGCACAAAAGGCTACCCGTGGAAATGTAAGATGTCCTAAGGATTCGGTTATTGCTTATTTACCACAACACTTGTTAACTGAAGATAGCTGTACTGTTTTTGAAGAAACATCAAAGGCATTTTCTCACATCATAAGTATGCGTGATGAAATTGACTCGCTTAACAAGGCTCTAGAGACGCGAACAGATTATGAGTCTGATGAATACATGGGCATTATAGAAAAGGTTACAGATTTGGGAGAAAAATTCTATGCTATTGAAGATGTAAATTATGATGCTGAAGTAGAAAAAGCGTTAAAAGGTCTTGGGTTTAAACAGGAAGATTTTTCTAGACTTACAAAAGAGTTTAGTGGTGGTTGGAGAATGCGAATAGAACTAGCAAAAATTCTGCTTCAAAAACCTGATTTGATTTTATTAGACGAACCCACAAATCATATTGATATAGAATCAGTAATTTGGTTAGAAGACTTTTTGGTAAACAAGGCAAATGCCGTTATTGTAATTTCTCACGACAAAGCATTTATAGATAATATTACCAATAGAACTATAGAAGTTACTATGGGTAAAATTTATGATTACAAAGCTAATTACTCTCATTACTTAGAATTACGTAAAGATAGATTAGCACATCAAACGAAAGCCTATCAAGAGCAACAAAAATTTATAGCAGATACTCAGGCTTTTATAGACAGATTTAAAGGTACCTACTCTAAAACCAATCAGGTAACCTCTAGAGAACGCATGCTAGAAAAATTAGAAATTATAGAAGTTGATGAAATTGATACTTCATCTTTAAAATTACGTTTTCCTGCAGCACCTCGATCTGGAGATTATCCAGTTACTGTTAAAGATTTGACCAAAAAATATGGAGATCATACTGTATTTAAAAACGCAAACATGTCAATTTCCAGAGGAGAAAAGGTATCATTTGTAGGTAGAAATGGAGAAGGTAAGTCAACAATGATTAAAGCAATCATGAGTGAAATTGACTTTGAAGGGGATTGTGATTTAGGCCATAATGTAAAAGTAGGATATTTTGCACAAAATCAAGCTTCTTTACTTGATCCCGAACTTACAATTTTTCAAACAGTAGATGAAGTTGCTAAAGGAGATGTAAGAACTCAAATAAAAAATATTCTTGGTCGATTCATGTTTGGTGGAGAAGATATTGATAAAAAAGTTAGTGTTCTTTCGGGTGGTGAAAAAACAAGATTAGCAATGGTAAAATTACTTTTAGACCCCGTTAACTTGTTAATTCTTGATGAACCAACAAATCATTTGGATATAAAATCGAAAGATGTACTTAAAGAAGCTTTATTAGCTTTTGATGGCACTTTAATTCTTGTATCCCATGACAGGGACTTTTTGCAAGGCTTATCTCAAAAAGTATTTGAGTTTAAAGATCAACGTGTTATAGAACATTTTGAAACGATAGATGATTTTTTAGAAAGAAATAGGATTAAAAATTTAAAGGAAATAGATCTTAAAAATTAAGATTAAAAATTACACTAATTCTTCATATTTCATTTATCCATTTTTTCTAGAAAAACCTTGGATAAAGTATTCTTTTCGTTTTTCTGAAAAGTTCGTAGCGTAGAAAGAACTCATAAGATCCAGTATTAAACTCTTTGCTTCCTAAGGCTGTGGTGTCCCAATCATAAGAAACCCCTAACATAATTCCATCTGAAACCTGAAAACCTGCAAGCATACTTACCGCAGCACTCCAACGATAAGCGATTCCTAAAGTTAATTTCTCTCTAAATAATAAATTTGCTGATAAATCTACTTGAAGAGGGGCTCCCGAAACTCCTTTTACCAAGGCAGTTGGTTTTAGCTTTAAGCTTCTATTCACATCAAAAACATATCCTCCTATAAAATAGTAACTCATTCGCTCTTTTGCCAAAAATGAAGAAGCTGTATTTTGATCCCCAGACTCATTAAAATGTTGTGTTTCTAGTAAATTTGGAACCGAAAGCCCCATATACCATTTTTCTGTATGGTAATACACTCCTACTCCAACATTTGGAGAAAATTTATTATCAATATTCATTTCTAAAGATAAATCAGCATTTGTATATTTATTTAGATCATCAAAATTAACATCTAATAAATGTCCACCTGCCTTAACCCCAAAAGCTAATTGTTGATTAAAAGCTGTATTAATAGTGTATGAAAAATCAATGTCAAAGTATGTCTCTTGAGTAGGTCCTATTTTGTCATTAACCACCGATACACCTAACCCTACTTTATTATGTGAACCTAAAGGGGAATGAAAACTAATTGTTTGAGTAACGGGAGCTCCTCCTATTCCAACCCATTGATTACGATATAAACCAACAATACTCAAAGCATCTCGAGAACCAGCATAAGCTGGGTTTACACTTATAGTATTGTACATGTATTGTGTGTATTGAGCATCTTGTTGAGCAAATGTACAATGGCTAAACCATATTAATAAAACTACTAATACATAATAGGTTTGATTCATTTTCTTTTGTTTATGTTAATGTTACTCCCCTTTACAAGTAATATATCTGATCGTTAACTCATTACCTTGTTATATATAGGTAATCCGATCTCTTTTTTGTCTCTCCTCTTTTTGTCTTATAACTAAGCACATAGAAATAGGTACCTACTGGTAATTGTCGATTTCTATTCAAGGTTACTCGGCCTCTAGACTCTCCTCTAAAAAACTTACCATTTTGCCCATATCCTTTTGCTTCAAATACCAGCACTCCCCATCGATTAAATATCTTTATCTCATTATCTGGAAAATCTTGAATATTTCTAATGATCAATACATCGTGATCACCATCTCCATTTGGTGTGACTATATTATATATTTCAAGATTATCTTCTACATTAGAATCAAAAAGGTTGGGTTCTAGATAATCAGGAATACCATCGGTATCAGAATCAAAAGCATCTTCTGGTATTCCGTTTCCATTTGGGTCAGGGTTTTCATCCTGAGTTAAAAGTTCATCATTGTCATCATCAATATCTTGAAAATCATGAATCTCATCATTATCGCTGTCTTGCATTTCATAATTAACCTGTCCAGTATCGGGATTGTTTTGTACACTATCAGGGATTCCATCATCGCCAAATGGCCCTTCTAATGCCCCATCACCATTGGAATCCACAACATTATGTCCAGCTTCTATGTAATCAAAAAGTCCATCTCCATCAGAATCTAAGTCCAAATGATCAACTAAACCATCTTCATCAGTGTCTAATAGAGGGTTTCCGTTTTGTTCCTCAACATCTGTTATTCCATCATTATCATCATCTAAATCTTCTATGTTAGGAAATCCATCTCCATCTTTATCATAATAACTTATCGTTGGATCCTCTGGATCGCCATCTGCATCACTATCTATATTGGTCGGATTACTCGGATCATCAGAATATTCAAAAATCATAGTTTTGCCAATAGGTAATAAAGCACTTACAATTGCAGTATTAACAACAATTTCTTGATTTACATCTGTTTGATTTACTATATGTTGACCAGTAACAACAAATACCTCATTTGGAGCCAATTTGTTAATTATGTTAGCAGTACTAAAACTTATATTTGGATCTGAAACAGTAACTTCTAGTAAGTTTACATTACTAACATTTGTTATTTCAATAGCATAGGAAAGAACATCTCCAATATTTGTATAACTCCTTTTATCAACCACCTTTGTAACATCTAACATTGTTTTCTGAACAGTACTAACGATGGTGATATCATCTGGATCTCCATCTCCATTGCTATCATGATCTGTCAAATCATTAGGGTCATCAGAAATATCAATTATTAAACTTCCTAGTGGATCTTCGGCTTCTACAATTGCACTATTACTTATACTTCCATTGTCTAAATCTAATTGAGTAATAGTATGTGTAGCTGTAATATCAATTACTTGCCCTGGTTCTATTACAGAAACATTTGAAGGCGTTAAGCTTCCACTATCTGCATTAGCATCTGTAAGTACAATATTTCTTAAAGTAACATTCCCAGTATTTGTTAAAGTTAATGAGTATTCTACGACCTCATCAACCTCATCCCAAAATCCATCAGGTGCAATTTCTGCCACTTTTAATAAACTTAAAACTGGTTTCTGATCCAAGGCTACCACTGTAGGGTCATTTGGAGTTGATGTTGTAGGATCATCAGACAAATCGATTACCACATTTCCACATTGATCCTCACCTTCTGCAGTTAGAGTATTCGTTACAGTACCATGGTCCAAATCTTGTTGTGTAATTATATGAATTGCCCTTATGGTAATTGAAGTATTTCCTATTAAACTTGGAATGTTAGTCATACTTAGATAGTCTGCATTATGATCGGTTACAACGATGTTGTTAACATTTACTTCATTTGGATTTTGAATAATGATCTCATAGTTAATCTCTTGCCCAACCTGATCATAAGCTCCTTCAGTAAGTGGTAAAACCTTTTTTGTAACAATTAATTCTGACATTGGATAAACGTTTACTCTGTAAACAAATGAATCGCCCTGGCAACCATCAGCGCTAGTAGGTGTAATCGTATAGGTTACTGTTTGTACTACTCCGGATGTATTGGTTAACGTATCTGTAATACTCGTAGCTGTGCTTGTGGTGGTGGTTTCTCCAGTAACATTTGCATTGTCGGCTGCTGACCAGCTAAAGGTAACTCCTGTTAAATTTACATCAGTGGTTAAATCGTGGTTTAATGCAATATCACTACAAACCGTATCCGTGGGTGGTGTCGCTACATAAGGTTCTGGATCTACAGTAACTACATAAGTATAGGAATCCCCAACACAACCATCGGCACTGGTTGGTGTAATCGTGTAGGTTACTATTTGTACTGCTCCGGATGTATTGGTTAATGTATCTGTAATACTCGTAGCTGTACTTGTGGTGGTGGTTTCTCCGGTAACATTTACATTGTCGGCTGCTGACCAGCTAAAGGTAACTCCTGTTAGATTTACATCGGTGGTTAAATCGTGGTTCAAAGCAATATCACTACAAACCGTATCCGTAGGCGGTGTAGCTACATAAGGTTCTGGATCTACAGTCACTACATAAGTATAGGAATCTCCAACACAACCATCGGCACTGGTAGGTGTAATCGTATAGGTTACTGTTTGTACCGCTCCTGATGTATTGGTTAGCGTATCTGTAATACTCGTAGCTGTACTTGTGGTAGTAGTTTCTCCGGTAATATTTGCATTGTCGGCTACTGACCAACTAAAGGTAACTCCTGTTAAGTTTACATCGGTGGTTAAATCGTGATTTAATCCTATATCACTACAAACCGTATCCGTAGGTGGTGTCGCTACATAAGGTTCTGGATCTACAGTAACTACATAAGTGTAGGAATCTCCAATGCAACCATCGGCACTGGTAGGTGTAATTGTATAGGTTACTGTTTGTACTGCTCCCGATGTATTGGTTAATGTATCCGTAATACTAGTAGCTGTACTTGTGGTGGTGGTTTCTCCAGTAACATTTGCATTGTCGGCTGCTGACCAGCTAAAGGTAACTCCTGTTAAGTTTACATCGGTGGTTAAATCGTGGTTTAATGCTATATCACTACAAACCGTAGCTGTGGGTGGTGTCGCTACATAAGGTTCTGGATCTACAGTGACTACATAGGTATAGGAATCTCCCTGGCAACCATCAGCACTGGTTGGTGTAATCGTATAGATAATGGTCTGTACTGCTCCTGATGTATTGGTTAATGTATCTGTAATACTAGTAGCTGTACTTGTGGTGGTGGTTTCTCCGGTAACATTTGCATTGTCAGCTGCTGACCAGCTAAAGGTAACCCCTGTTAAGTTTACATCGGTGGTTAAATCGTGGTTTAATGCAATATCACTACACACTGTATCCGTGGGTGGTGTAGCTACAAAAGGTTCTGGATCTACAGTCACTACATAAGTATAGGAATCGCCCTCGCAACCATCGGCACTGGTAGGTGTAATTGTATAGGTAATCGTCTGTACTGCTCCGGATGTATTGGTTAACGTATCTGTAATACTATTAGCTGTACTTGTGGTGGTGGTTTCTCCGGTAACATTTGCATTGTCTGCTGCTGACCAGCTAAAGGTAACTCCTGTTAAGTTTACATCGGTGGTTAAATCGTGGTTTAATGCTATATCACTACAAACCGTAGCTGTGGGTGGTGTCGCTACATAAGGTTCTGGATCTACAGTGACTACATAAATATAGGAATCTCCCTGGCAACCATCGGCACTGGTAGGTGTAATCGTATAGGTAATGGTCTGTACTGCTCCTGATGTATTGGTTAATGTATCTGTAATACTAGTAGCTGTACTTGTGGTGGTGGTTTCTCCAGTAATATTTGCATTGTCTGCCGCTGACCAGCTAAAGGTAACTCCTGTTAAATTTACATCGGTGGTTAAATCGTGGTTTAAAGCAATATCACTACAAACCGTATCGATAGCTGGTGTAGCTACATAAGGTTCTGGATCTACAGTAACTACATAGGTATAGGAATCTCCCTCGCAACCATCGGCGCTAGTAGGTATAATGATATAGGTAACCGTCTGTACAGCTCCTGATGTATTGGTTAACGTATCTGTAATACTATTAGCTGTACTTGTGGTAGTGGTTTCTCCGGTAACATTTGCATTGTCGGCTGCTGACCAACTAAAGGTAACTCCTGTTAAATTTACATCGGTGGTTAAATCGTGGTTTAATGCTATATCACTACAAACCGTAGCTGTGGGTGGTGTAGCTACATAAGGTTCTGGATCTACAGTAACTACATAGGTATAAGAATCTCCAACACAACCATCAGCGCTGGTTGGTGTAATCGTATAGGTTACTGTTTGTACCGCTCCTGAAACATTCGTTAAGACATCGGTAATACTAGTAGCTGTACTTGTGGTGGTGGTTTCTCCGGTAACATTTGCATTGTCGGCTACTGACCAACTAAAGGTAACTCCTGTTAAGTTTACATCGGTGGTTAAATCGTGGTTTAATGCTATATCACTACACACTGTATCCGTAGGTGGTGTCGCTACATAAGGTTCTGGATCTACAGTAACTACATAAGTATAAGAATCTCCAACACAACCATCAGCGCTGGTTGGTGTAATCGTATAGGTTACTGTTTGTACCGCTCCTGAAACATTCGTTAAGACATCGGTAATACTAGTAGCTGTACTTGTGGTGGTGGTTTCTCCGGTAACATTTGC
>CANNBP010000005.1 GCA_947502885.1 uncultured Aquimarina sp.
GTAACAGATACAAGACATCAAGCGACTGGATTAAGAGCAGGAACTTCTTACTCTTTCAAAATAAAGGCAAAAGATGCTGCAGGAAACGAATCGAGATTTAGTAACACTGCCACTGCATCTACCCTACCAGAAGACACTAACGACACAGAAGCTCCTACAGAACCAACTGGATTAACAGCTGGCAATGAAACACAAGCTACCATCGATCTTAACTGGACTGCAGCTACAGATAATGTTGGAGTAACTGGATATGACATCTATCAAGATGATATTATGGTAGCCACAGTAACAGATACAAGACATCAAGCGACTGGACTAAGAGCAGGAACTTCTTACTCTTTCAAAATAAAGGCAAAAGATGCTGCAGGAAACGAATCGAGATTTAGCAACACTGCCACTGCATCTACCCTACCAGAAGACACTAACGATACAGAACCTCCTACAGAACCAACTGCTTTAACAGTTTCTAATATTGGGCAAACAAACTTAACACTTACATGGACAGCTTCTACAGATAACGTTGGAGTAACAGAATACAACATATACCAAGATGCAGCAATGATTGGCACTTCTGCAACTACATCATTTAATGTATCTGGATTAACAGCAGCTACCACTTACCAATTTACAGTAAAAGCCATGGATGCTGCTGGAAACACCTCACAGAATAGCAACACAGCAACTGCAACCACTAAAAGTGAAGACACAACCAATATCTGCGAAGGAGTACCATCATGGCAATGGGGAGTACCATACCAGCCTGGAGACAGAGTAGTTTATAGAGGAAATCTTTTTGAGAAGCTAGAAAGAGGATGGAAATTTATCGGTAGATGTACGGCAAACTCTTGTGCAGGAGCAGATGAATGGAAATCAGGAACTACATACAAATCAGGAGATCAGGTAATCTACAGTGGCAGTCTTTGGGAACGCACAGACAAAAGTTGGGTATTCGTTTCATCTTGTGGCGCAAAATCAAGCAAGGTAGCACCACCTTATGAGTTTATCGCATGGCCAAATCCAGCAAGCAATACAATAAACATATCCATTGATGCTTCAGAAAAAACTAATTATAGTATTATCGATATGTTAGGAAAAGTAGTAGCAAAAGGCAATAATAAATCTACTATCGATATTAGCAACTTAAAACCTGGAACTTATCTTCTTAATGTTACTGCTGCTAAATCAAATAAAACCATTCAATTTATAAAACAATAAAAAACATTTCAATTTATAAAGTATCAAGAGGCTGTCTAATTAGACAGCCTCTTTTTGTGTTAAGAATCCTTCAAGAATAAATTCAACAAAAGATCCCTATTTGTATAAACTCCAAAACTTAATTTGACGTCATCAATTATATCACACGACAAAACGTAATCATTACTCGATACATCCTCTTTTTCTCTATTCAACTTTTATTTTCAAAGCATCATAAGAATGGGATTTTATTGCGATCAACCCATATTTCGTCTCACCTTTCTTAACAATTGTTCCGTTAATATCATATCTCAACAATTCTGTTTTAAATTTTTTATTTGCAGAACTTGCCGTAATCATATTTATTCCTGTAATTCCTGGACCAACAACTAAACCTATCGGAGTAGAATCAGTTTGTGTTCCATTGCCATCAGATTTTGTTACATTAAACTGCAAAGGCGTCAATAACAGATACAATAAATAGGTTGCAGTGCTTTGCCTTAAAGATCTATAAACCTTCTTGTTATCTATCGCCAATATCTCACTGCCATCGGCATATTCTAGCTTAATTTCTCTTCCAAACATTAAATCCTTATCAGATTGATTCGTTACTTTAACAGCAACTAATTTTAAGCCTTTTTTAGTTTCTTTTCTCGCATACTTCTTTTCTAATAAATCGTACTTATATTCTAATTTTACTTTATCATGCTCATTTGCAGAAGCATAATTGATAGACTGAGGATCAATCATCTTATAACCAGAAGCACAGCTTGTTAATGAAATAATTGAAACTAACAGTAGGGCAATTTTAATAATTCTCATTCCTTAAATTTTATAACATATAATAATACTTGTTAATGTCAAAATAGAGCAAAACGTTACACTATTATCTAAATTATTATATTATTCACCCATTTCAATAACATCCGTTCCTTTCAAATTGCTAGTAAAAAAAAGTATTACAACCCTTAGAACTTAATTCAATAAAAAAGCCACAATTATAAAAATTGTGGCTTTTTTATTTTTAAATAGAATATTACATTATTCCATTTCAAAGTCTTCCATAAACTTAGTAGTATAATTACCTGATACATAATCAGGATTATCCATTAACTGTCTATGAAAAGGTACTGTAGTTTTTATCCCTTCAACAACAAACTCATCTAAGGCTCTTTTCATTTTATTGATTGCCTCTTCTCTAGTTTGAGCAGTTGTTATCAACTTAGCAATCATAGAGTCATAGTTTGGTGGAATAATATACCCACTATAAACGTGCGTATCTATTCGTATACCATGACCTCCAGGAATATGAAGGTTTGTTATTTTACCAGGAGAAGGCCTAAAATCTTTATGAGGATCTTCAGCATTAATCCTACACTCGATAGAATGCAATTGAGGGTAATAATTTTTCCCTGAAATCGGCACTCCGGCAGCAACTAATATTTGCTCTCTAATCAAATCATAGTCAACAACCTGTTCTGTTATAGGGTGCTCTACCTGAATACGTGTATTCATTTCCATGAAGTAGAAATTTCTATGTTTATCAACCAAGAATTCTACTGTTCCTGCACCTTCATATTTAATATATTCTGCTGCTTTTACCGCTGCTTTTCCCATTTTTTCACGAAGTTCATCGGTCATAAATGGTGAAGGGGTTTCTTCTGTAAGTTTTTGGTGTCTACGCTGTACAGAGCAATCTCTTTCAGATAAGTGACATGCTCTACCATTACTATCTCCAACAATCTGAATTTCGATATGACGTGGCTCTTCAATGAGTTTTTCCATATACATACCGTCATTACCAAATGCCGCAGCAGCTTCTTGCCTAGCACTATCCCAAGATTTTTTAAGATCTTCTTTTTCCCAAACAGCTCGCATACCTTTACCACCACCACCGGCAGTAGCTTTAAGCATCACAGGATACCCCATTTCATCTGCAAGTGTTTCTGTTTCTTCAAAAGAACCTAGTATTCCTTCACTACCAGGTATCGTAGGAACTCCAGCAGCTTTCATTGTTGCTTTTGCCGAAGCTTTATCTCCCATTCGATCAATCATTTCGGCACTAGCACCGATAAATTTTATCTCGTGTTCTTCACAAATCTTAGAAAATTTTGCGTTTTCAGAAAGAAAACCATAACCTGGGTGTATTGCATCTGCATTCGTAATTTCTGCAGCTGCAATAATATTAGACATTTTTAAGTAAGATTGGTTACTCGGTGCAGGTCCAATACATACTGCTTCATCTGCAAAGCGAACATGTAGACTTTCTGCATCGGCTGTAGAATATACAGCTACGGTTTTGATACCCATTTCTTTACAGGTTCTTATTACCCGTAAAGCAATCTCGCCTCTATTAGCAATTAGGATTTTTTTAAACATAACTTTTAAAATTTAAAAATCTCAAATTCCAAGTTCCAAACTCCAGATAAACTAGAATTTTGGGATTTGTATATTGGAATTTTAAAATTGGGTTATGATGGGTCTACTAAGAAAAGTGGCTGATCAAATTCTACAGGAGAAGCTTCATCAACTAATACTTTTACAATTTTACCTGAAACTTCACTTTCTATTTCATTAAAAAGTTTCATTGCTTCGATAATACAAAGTACATCACCTTCTTTTACAGTGTCTCCAACCTCAACAAATGTTGGTTTATCTGGAGATGGTTTTCTGTACAAAGTTCCTATAATAGGAGATTTGATCGTAATATACTTAGAATCATCTTCTGTTGCTGTTTCTTCTTTAGCAGCAACTGGTGCTGGAGTTGCAGGAACAGCTGGTACTGCCTGAGCTACAGGATGAGAAGGAACGGCACTACCTAGAGGTATTTGCTGTACAATAGTTGTTTCTTTACTATCGTCTGATGCTGTTCGGATGGTAATTTTAACGTCATCCATCTCTAACTTTACTTCGCTTGCCCCTGATTTGGCAACGAATTTAATTAAATTCTGAATTTCTTTTAAATCCATAATGTGTGGGTATTATGTGTTTTAGTTGTTTAGGAATTATAAGCCCATTTAAGATAAATAGAGCCCCATGTAAAGCCTCCTCCAAAAGAGGCGAATACCAAAGTATCTCCTTTTTTGAATTGTTTTTCGTAATCGCTCAATAATAATGGCAAAGTCGCAGATGTCGTATTACCATATCGTTGAATATTCATTAGAACTTTGTCTTGATCTAAATTCATTCTATTTGAAGTCGCGTCAATAATACGTTTATTGGCTTGATGAGCTATAAGCCAATCAACATCCTCACCGGTTAAATTATTGCGTTCCATTATTTTTGTACTGGCATCTGCCATATTAGAAACTGCATACTTAAATACAGTTTTTCCGTCTTGTCTTACAAAATGTAGTTTTTTGGCTAAGGTTTCTTCTGAAGTTGGCATTATCGACCCCCCTGCTTCAATCCTTAAAAACTCTCTCCCTATACCATCGGATCTAAGGTACTCATCTTGTAATCCCAATCCTTCTGTATTTGGCTCAAAAAGAGCAGCTCCTCCTCCATCACCAAAAATAATACAGGTCGTACGGTCTTTATAATCAATTATAGAAGACATTTTATCTGCTCCTATTAGCAATACCTTTTTATATCTTCCTGATTCTATATAACTAGCAGCAGTAGACATTCCATATAAAAAACCTGAACATGCAGCCTGTAAATCATAAGAAAAAGCATTAACCGCGCCAATTTGCGAAGCTGTATAAGCCGCAGTAGAAGCTACAGGAAGATCGGGTGTTGCCGTTGCAAAAATCACCATATCAATCTCTTTTGGGTCAAGATTTCTTTTGGCAATTAAATCCTCGGCAGCTTTAATACCCAAGAAAGAACTTCCTTTGTCTTTGTCTTTTAATATTCTACGTTCTTTAATACCTGTACGAGAGGTTATCCATTCATCGTTAGTGTCAACCATTGTTGCTAATATATCATTAGTTAACACATAGTCTGGCACGTAAGCGCCTACAGCTGTGATAGCGGCTGTGATTTTACTCATATCTTAGTTTTAGTTTCACGAACTAGAGCGCAAAAATGCACAAAAAGTGGTGGAAATTACTAAATTCTACGCAAATATGGCGCAAAATAACGGGATTTTGACACATATTCAACTAAAAACAAAAAAACCCTCACAATTGTGAGAGCTCTCTTTAAAATTTTAACAATATCCTTACGCTACTTCTTCTTCAGTAGTATTGTCAATAACGATTTGTCCTCGGTAATATAATTTACCTTCGTGCCAGTGTGCTCTATGATATAAATGCGCCTCTCCTGTTGTAGGATCTGTAGCTATTTGCGGTACAGTAGCTTTATAATGCGTTCTTCTTTTATCTCTTCTGGTTTTCGATATTTTTCTCTTAGGATGTGCCATTGCTTAGCTATTATTTATCGTTTAATAAGTTTTTTAATTTATCCCAACGAGGATCTGTTTCCTCATCGCTATCAATTGTTGTTTTTTCTTTTGGACTTAATTCTTCTAATTTCTCAAGTATATCAGATTTTAATGTACCATTCTCAACACCGGGATGAACTTTTTTTGCTGGCATTGCCAAAACAATCAATTCATATATATACTGCTGAATATTTACTTCATATTCTCCATGTGGAATTATAAGAAGCTCTTCATTTTCATCATTATATTCACTTCCAAATTTAACCACAAGAAAAAATTCATTCTCTATTGGCAAATCAAAAGGTTCATTGGTGAGGTCACAATTTACATTAACAGTTCCAGTTGCTTTAAACTGAAGTTCTAACATCGTTGTCTTTTTGTCAAACTCCAGATCAACTTTTACTGCTGATGCATTAAACTCGTCATACTCAAAATGTGTAAAGAACGTATTGTCAATTTGATACTCAAACTGGTGTAATCCTTGCTTTAGTCCAACAAAAGGAATAGTGTACTCTTTAAGTTGTATCATTTCATCATCAGTTTCAGGCCCTATCAATTTGATAAAGGCGGGTGCAAAGATAATAAAAAATCGTTATGAAAGTATTTTTGTAAACAAAAATATATCAGATTGTTAGTGATTTAACTTCTTTCTCTTTCAGCATTTCTTTATTATCTATATAATTTAGGTTTGCAACACAGCTGTTCCTCTAGAAATTATTCAATTATTAAATTTGTCTTATTTCAATTTGAACTTACTTGATTATGCTTATTTTGTGGCTTTCGGGGCTGCTTCTTTAAAGAGTTTTTGGTCAATTCGGCATATTCCTTCCTATTCTTATAAATTGCTAATGCCGAAAAAACAGCTTCTTTAAAAGAGCCATTATCTGCTTGATTTTTACCTGCTATTTCAAAAGCAGTCCCATGATCCGGCGAAGTTCGAACTTTATTTAAACCTGCTGTATAGTTTACTCCTTTACCAAATGACAATGTTTTAAAAGGAATAAGTCCTTGATCATGATATGACGCGATTACAGCATCAAAAGCTTTATAATTATCAGAACCAAAAAAACTATCAGCAGCATATGGCCCATAAACCAACATCCCTGATTCGTTAATTTTACTAATCGTTGGCTTCAACACTTTTTCATCTTCTTGCCCTATCACTCCATTATCTCCGCTATGAGGGTTGATTCCTAATACAGCTATTTTAGGCTTAGAGATCCCAAAATCTTGCTTGAGTGACTGATAAATAGTATTTACTTTTTGTTCAATAAGTTTTGGTGTAATTGTTTTGGCGATATCTTTTACCGCAACATGATCTGTAAGCAATCCAACTTTTAAGTCATCTGTAATCATAAACATAAGACTATCTCCTTCTAGTTCCTGATTTAAATAATCGGTATGACCAGGAAACTTAAATTCATCAGACTGAATACTATGTTTATTTATAGGGGCAGTAACCAATACATCGATCTCATCATTTTTTAATGCTTGAGTAGCCGCCTTAAGTGATCGAATTGCGTAACTACCTACTTTTTCGTCTTCCTTTCCAAAATTAATGGCTACAGTTTCTTTCCAAACATTAAGTACATTTATTTTACCATCTAATATTTGCGATGTTTTATCAATACCGTGTAATGTTGCTTGATTTTTGTATTGTTTTTTTAAGAAAGAAAGAATTTTTACCGAAGCAAAAATTACTGGAGTACAAAAATCCAGCATTCGCGAATCTTCAAAAGTTTTAAGAATCACCTCACTTCCGATCCCATTTAAATCTCCTATAGATATTCCTAATCTTATTTTTTCTTCTTTCTTCATTATATAAAGTACTTTATCAGTATTTTTGAGGTCTAAAATAGTACCTCATTGTTTAAGGTCACAAATTTAATTAAATAATTCTCATTTATGTTTACAGGAATCATCGAAGAATTAGGAATAGTTACTTCTTTAGAAACCAATAAAGAAAATTTAGACATTTCTGTTCGAGCAAATTTCGCAAATGAACTAAAAATCGATCAAAGTGTATCTCATAATGGGGTTTGCCTTACGGTAGTATCTATTACAGATGACGCTTATACGGTTACAGCTATTAAAGAAACCTTAGACAAGACGAATCTGGCAAATCTTAATGTTGGAAATAGGGTAAACCTAGAACGTGGAATGAAGTTAGGAGATAGACTAGACGGACATATTGTACAGGGACATGTAGACCAAACTGCTACTTGTACAAATATTAAAGAAGCTGACGGAAGTTGGTATTTTACATTTGAGTATGACACCAATCTTAGTAACATTACTATTGAGAAAGGTTCAATAACTGTTAATGGTGTCAGTTTGACCGTAGTTGATTCTAAAAAAAATCAATTTAGCGTTGCAATTATTCCTTATACATACGAACACACCAATTTTAATACTTTTTCTGTAGGAACTATTGTTAATCTGGAGTTTGATGTAATTGGTAAGTATGTACAACGAATTACATCATTAGGATAGAAGAAGTAGAATGGTATTTATACCAATTCTACTTCGTTAAATTTAAAAAGTGAAACTCTGTTTCTTTCTGTTTTTAAGATTACTCCTCCCAAATCACTCAAAGTAGAGCAGGATTCGAAATCTAATACTTTACCAAAATATTGGCTTTTTGCATCAATTACTTTGTACTGCATAATTTTACGATTTGATTTGTTTTCCCAAATTTTCGTCATGGATGTTCTTTCCCCAAAAAACATACCATACGTATCAAATTCAAGAGTAAATTTAATAGACAAGGATTAGTATTAAAAATAAACTTATTAGGTTTTATTAACAACACCACCTCAAAAACAAACACAAAATACTAACAAACAAGAGTTTAACTGCTTTTCATACTAACCAAACCTTTCCATAAATCAATCCATTTTTATACGCTAGATTCCCCCAAAAAAATGATTTTTGCCCAATAAACACTATCTTAACATATCATTATACATCTCTCTAAAATCATCTTAGAACACTATATTTGTTTTCTTAAACATTACTATGAATTTTAGCTATTGGGAATATAAAACTTGGCTATCCAATGTGGATTTCACAATTGTTGGTAGTGGAATTGTTGGTCTAAATTGTGCTTTACAATTAAAAAACAAATTTCCACAAGCCAAAATCCTTATTTTGGAACGAGGTATACTACCAAATGGTGCCAGTACCAAAAATGCAGGTTTTGCTTGCTTTGGAAGTATTTCTGAAATTCTTGATGATTTGAATACACATAGCGAAGAAGAAGTTATACAACTGGTAGACAAAAGATATAACGGCTTACAACTATTAAGGCAGCATCTTGGAGATCAAAGCATGAAATATTTACAACATGGAGGTTATGAGCTTTTTACCACAAACGACAATATTTTATATGAAGAATGTCTTTTAAAAAGAAAAAATATCAACAAGCTATTGCTGCCCATTTTTAAAGAAGATGTCTATCATATAAAAGAGAATATATTCAACTTTAAAAATATACAACCGCAATACATCTATAATTCTTTTGAAGGCCAGATAGATACCGGAAAAACAATTGAAGCGTTGCTTGATAAGGTTTTATCTTCTGGAATTAAAATTTTAAATAATTGTACTGTAAAATCTTTCTGCGATTGTACTTCTTCTGTAAAAATCGAAACCGATCATTTTACATTTTCTTCAAATAAATTATTCATTGCCACCAATGGTTTTGCATCACAATTAGGAATACAACAAGTAACTCCAGCACGCGCTCAAGTTCTTATCACTAAACCAATTGACAACTTACACATCAAAGGAACCTTTCATCTTGAGAAAGGTTATTATTATTTTAGAAACATTGATAACAGAATTTTACTTGGTGGAGGTAGAAATTTAGATTTCAAAACAGAAGAAACTACTGTTTTAGGTCAAACCCAATTGATTCAACAAAAATTAGAAGAGATGCTACACAAGACAATCTTGCCTTCTACCTCCTTTACAATTGACCAACGTTGGAGTGGAATTATGGGTACTGGAAATCAAAAGAAACCTATTCTTAAAGCTAAAACTAACAATGTATTTTGTGGGGTGCGCCTAGGAGGCATGGGGGTTGCAATAGGAAGCATTGTAGGTAAAGAACTAGCAGATTTATTAAACTAACCAGAACAATGAAAAGCATACTTCGTTTCTTTGTTAAGTTTACTTTTGGGTTTATTTTATTAAGCATACTATGGGTACTTGTTTATAAATGGGCGGCTGTACCTTTTACTCCTCTTATGGTAATTCGCTCTATATCTAACAAAAAGCACGTCGCTATTAAACACCAATGGGTGCCTCTTTCAAAAATTTCAAAAAACCTTCAACTGGCTGTTATTTGTAGCGAAGATCAAAAATTCATAGAACATAAGGGTTTTGACACTCAGGCAATCGAAAAAGCTATTACAGATCATGAGTCAGGAAAACAATTACGAGGCGCTAGTACTATCTCTCAACAAACCGCTAAAAACGTATTTCTATGGCCACAACGCAATTGGATACGCAAAGGGCTTGAAAGTTATTTTACGATACTTATTGAATGCTTTTGGAGCAAAGAACGAATTTTAGAAGTATATTTAAATAGTATAGAAATGGGTGATGGAATATATGGAGCTCAAGCAGCTTCTATATTCTGGTTTAACAAAAAGCCATCTAATTTAACAAAATCTGAAGCTTCGGCCATTGCTGCAATATTACCCAATCCAAGAAAATTAATAGCAAACCCCGTTTCGCCATATATTAGAAAAAGAAAAAAATGGATTATCCTGCAAATGTATAATTATGGTACATTAGTGTTTAAGAATAAGTAACGTACAAATTAATGAAAATAGCTTCTAGTAAAGATAAACATATTGCTATTAACATATTGCATACATCTTTTCTTACAGAGACGTTTCCTAACTCTATTAACTTTGTTGCCAAACAGGACAAAAGAAGATCGAAAAGAATATTCTATTTGATGAAATATCAATGCAATATAGCTTTACTGTTTGGCAAGATATTTATAAGCAATAATCATAAGAGCTGTATACTTATTCTTGACTCTGAAAAAAGAAAAACAACCCTTAAAACTATTTTTTGGGACATCGAATTAGCAATTAGATGTATAGGGGTTAGGAATATCAGTAAGGTAATCAAAAGAGAACAAATTTTGAAAAAAAATCATCCCACTGTTCCTTTTCTACATTTATGGATTATGGCTACTTTCCCCAAAAACAGAAACTCTGGAATCGGAACAAAACTACTTAAGGATGTTTTGAAGTACTACGGAAACGAAAAACCTATTTACCTCGAAACTACCACTCAAAAAAACCAAGACTTTTACAAAAAACATGGATTCAATATATACAATGAAATACACAATTTAGGATATCCCCTTTATTTTTTACTAAAACCAAACTAAGTATTTAATCAAATAATAAATATTCACTTACCCTTTCTCTATATGACCTCCAAATCAATTAAAGAACAATTACTACAACAGTGCAGTAGCTATTTAAACAATAGACTATCTCGTATTCAAAACACAATTTCTGAAATACAGGAATCCCTAGTTTCAGAAACCAAAAGCACAGCAGGTGATAAGCACGAAACAGGAAGAGCAATGCTACAATTAGAACGTGAAAAAGCAGGAAAACAACTTGCAGAAGTACAAAAACTGCAACAAACTTTAAATAAAATTAGCTTATCACAGCCCTCTAGCCATGTCCACTTAGGCAGTTTAGTCGTTACATCACAAGCTAATTATTTTATGAGTATTTCTGCAGGCCAATTACATTTTGACAACAATTCTTATTTTGCCATTGCAACAAATTCTCCTATCGGAAAATTATTACTTGGAAAAAAAGAAGGAGATCATATTACTTTTAATGGTAACACAATTTTAATTAAGAAAATCGATTAGTATCTATAAATTAAATTGACATGCATACAACTAATTCCTAACAAACTATCGTTAAAATATTTACATTATATTTGCATTCTATTTAAAACAAAGTCCTTCCCAAACATTGTTTTATTAACCATAACGTATGTCAAAAATGAAAAAAGTAAATCTATTAATTACCCTACTTATTGTATCATGTATTAGTCTATCATCTTGTAGTAGTGACGATAACAATAACGAAACTCCTGACACTGAAAACCCAGATAATACAGACCCATCAGAAATTACAGCAGCCACTCTTACAGATGGTGTAACTATTGACGGAGCAACGCTACAATCAGGTACTCCGCCAGCACCCAATGGAGCACTAGATTTTCAAATAAGCACCTCTAAACAAGAAGCATTTTTGACATCTGGTTTTAATATTTCATTTACTTCTACAGATCAAATTGCAGGTGCTTATCTTCAATTTAAAGATATTGAAGGAAATAACGCCAATGGATATTATGATGTTCCAGCTTCTGCTTTTGGAGATTCTGATGGAATAAAATCTTCTGGTAACTCTGGAAAAAAGAAAGCCAAACAATCAACAAGCAAAAATGAAGAAGAAAACCTTATCATAGACGTTGATTTTGAAGATACGATCCCTGTTGGTAGCTTTTGTTATGTTATTTGTCTTTATGATGACAATGGCAATATCAGCCAAATACAGGAAGTATGTGTAGATATAGAAGCATGGGGAGGTAATTCTTCTATAGTAGGAGAGTGGATTCACGTAGAAGACACAGAAACTCCAAACTTAACAAATATCACTTGCGATAATCAAGAGGTAATAAACGATGTTCCTTTAAGTATTATAAACAAAGAAGAATGGCTTTTTGTTTTAAATGAAGACGGAAGCTACTATGAGATATATGACGATGAAATACAAAATCTAAATTTGATCAAATCTCAAGAAACTTGCACAAAAGTATACAAAGATGATAATGAAAAAGAAAAGTTCTCCGGAAAATGGTCATATAATAACGAGACCGAAACTTTTACTGCTATAGACTTTAAATATGAAGATTTGTTAAACCCTTCTCAAAATCAAGAGTACCCAGACGGAGACGTTTATTTTGAAGGTGTGAAAATCGAACTAAAAGATGGTTTCCTTATTATTACAGAAACCTATGAAGAAGGAAGTGGCACTATAGAAGAAACATATACTTTTAGAAAAAAATAACCCTAAAAGCAATTTTGTATTAAAAAGGGGTTTTGATTTAAATCAAAACCCCTTTTTAATTAAGTTTTCTCTTTTTTTAACACCAAATTAAATGATCTTATAGCATACAAAAATGATTTTGAGTAAATTGCCGTCGTATAAAATCTCCTTTATCCATGAAAAATCTTTTTGTACTAGTTTTAATAGGAACCTTAATTTTTTCTTGTAAACCCTATCAAAATACCAAAATCAGGAAGAATCAAATTACCTATGAAGATTTTAGAGCCGACCAACGGTTATACCCAACCGATGATGGGCTGATTAAATATATTGACGAAGGAAAAGGTCCTGTTATAGTTCTTTTACACGGAGTCCCTACCTCTGGTTGGATATATCGCAAAATGATAAAACCTTTAACCGAATCTGGTTATCGTGTAATTATACCAGATATGCTAGGATTTGGATCAAGTGATTCTCCTGAAGGATTTGAACTTTATAATGCAGAAAACCATGCTCAACGTCTACTACAACTTATGAAGGCTCTTGGCATTGAATCATGGACCCATGTAATGCATGACGCAGGAGGGTTGTGGACATGGGAACTAATGAAGCAAGCCCCAGACAAAATCGAAAAACTTATTGTTCTTAATACAATAATTTATGAAGAAGGATTTTATCCACCTGTAAGAATGAAACCTGGCGGAGTTGCAAAAACAGCTATGTGGGCATATCGCAATGGAGTAACAACCAATACATTGCTAAAAAATCTATTTAAGCAAGGACTCAAAGAAAACACGCTTAACCCATTAGATATAGAAGGATACAAAACTCCTTTACTAGAAGGAAAAACCAATGCCATGTACTATTTCTATAGTCAAACTTGTAATGTGTTACCTGATTATTCTGAAGTTTTTGAAAACATTACCATCCCGGTCTCTATTATATGGGGTATACATGATACAATGTTACAATGGCCACCACAACAAACAAGAGTTGCTAATGCCTTAAAAGTAAATAGTGAAAATATTCATTTTGTAGATGAAAAACATTTTTTACAAGAAACCAAAGCCTTAGAGATATCTTATAAAATTATTGACTTTTTAAGACTTTAATTTAATATTATTTGTAAAGTTCTGTTCTCTTAGGTTTACTTAAAAAAAGCATTAGATTGTTTATTTACCCATAGTTATCGATGATTTTGCTTGTTTAGAACGATTTATTTTGGTTTTTTGATACCTCACTAAAAAGTCGTAGCAAACCAATTCATAAAAACGCTGTTTAGACCTAAACGCACGATTTACCAACATATGAATATAACTACTTAGTAAATCATCAATTCCCATTTCTAATTGACCGTTTTGACTAGCATAAAGTATCTTTTGTGTAACCTCTTTTGACCTCTCAACCTTAGCACTTATTAGCTTATCCAAAACAGCATACTCATTTTGATCATTTGATAAACTCATAAACAACGTAAATTTTTCTTTTAAACCTCTATATTTTTTATCCAACTGCTTGTTTAGTACTTTATCCGCATTAAATTCAGTTTTGAATGCTAAGCTATTTTGTGTCACCAATTTTAGTTTTGCCTCTTCAGTATACTTAAAACTATCAAGCATTTTGTCAATAGCTTTTACTACAAAGAAAAAATACAATTCTTCATCTTCAATTAATGATATCGCATCTAATAGCATAACACTATCATAAAAAAACAAATCTTCAGAAATACCCATTGTAGTACTTCCATAGCGTTCAATTTCTCTTATATAGGTATCTGTTTGAATTTTATGTATTATTCTTTCCTCTACATACTTTTCTAACACTTCATTTAACTGAATAATAACTGCTCCTACATTTTTAGTATCTGTCAAATGAAAGCGTATTCTCACATGAAAGTCTGGATCTCCATATCTTATAAAAAACCAAGAATCAATAAGTCCTTGTTCTAATAAATGCTCTGTGATTGGTTTAATTGTTTCTACAAGTAGTACATCAGAAGTTCTAGCTCCACAGTATAGTTTATAATACAACCACTCGTCTCCTAATATATATGTTCTTTTAACGCTCATGTAATTTTCTCAATTTTAAAACTAACTCTCCTTATGTTGGGATTTACATAGATGTGTCATATCAATCTTTAACTACTGTCAACGGTTTTTTATTTCGTCGTACATAATTAAGTTTTTCTTCATTATACATAGAGATAACAAATTGATTCGTATAGCTATTCTCTTTTTGCCTTACAATCCCCATTTGTTCATTAGACTGCAGCTCTTGGGTAAACAAAAACTCTTCAAGCACACATGTTTTTCGATTTTTTATAGTGTCTAACCACATATCAACCGAATTGCCATTTTCGAAATTAATTAACAATGTATTATCCCCATCTATTAATTGAACCAGTTTAGGCAATCTCAAATCTAATCTCCATTTTTCTATAGACACATCTCTTCTTGTCTCTTCATTTAAAAAAGGCAAATCATCTTTATCAATTTTCCATCTTGCCCTTGATAATATAAAATCTTTATATTCAACTCTAGGTAAAAAAGTATGTTTCTCTAGCAACTCACCCCAATAAAAGCTAATTCCTGACCTAATATTTTGATGTTGCAAATCGCATAAAAAATGATAAACTGGCAACGCATTTGCGCTATAATTATGTGCATTTGTTAAACGGGGTATAATTTCTTTATTAAGTTTTTTGGACCTTAATACAATACGACCTCGTTTTACAGACATCATCAAATCATCAATAGTAATCTGTTTTTCTCTTGTCACATTTGATTTACCTAGATATGGTATTTCGTAATCTCGAATAGTCGCCCTTCGAATCACGTTTCCTGTTCTAGACTCTGGCAAATGAACAATCTCTGCAAGAATTTCATTTTGATTCAACTCTTGTTCTAAACTTGCTATACCCTGAACATGTTTTAATATTTTCTCGTTTCCAGTAGAAAACCTACCCAAAAGATTCGCAGCAGACGACCCACCTACAGATGATAAAATCATCTTCTCTTCTCCATTAACGGTCGCTATTTGTGCTATGCTGGACATCGTATCTGGTAAATCATTCCAATGCGCATCCAAAGATTCAAAATCCTTATCATTCAATTGTAGAATATTTGCTCCTTCTCGATGAACATCTTGTAGTTTTTGATGCAAAACTTCCTGGACAGGATTCCATTGAATTTCCCTTTGAGAATTGCTACGAGAAGGAATATACAAATCATCTAAAAAAGAGGTAGAATCACTTGCATCTTGATGTTGTAAATATCCAATACCCACCTCTGTATCTAAGGCAGTTGCCAAAGGAATCTCTTGCGTCTCGTATCGCTTAACAAATGCATCTTTAAATCGTGTTAAATTTGTCTCTTTTGCCTTTAAACTAATCCTATTTAAGAATGGCAAAGCTCTCTTTAACTTATACCCCCACCGTTTGTCTAAATGATTTGATTGTACATGAGTATATAAATCTGTTTGAAAAAGATATTTAAGTTCAAAAGGAGTTTCTAATTCCTTTAGCCGTTCACTTAATTGCAAATACGTTTCTGAATCATTACCTAAGCCTTGATCAATTTTATCTAAAAACTCTTTATAATGAGCAATTTCTTGAAGTACATTATCAGAACTTTTCAACCTTGTCAAGCAACTCTCTACTTGTTCTAAAAAATCTTCTCCTGTCACAGAAGGTTCTAATTCACTTACAAGGATTTGATTATCTATAAGCTCATCAACAAAGCCTATTGCTTCTTCTAATGTAATATCATCATCCACCAATAAAGCAGCTAAATTCTCTATTCTTTGACCAGAACGAGCCTTTTCAATTATATCTTCTAAATATGTAGCATAGGCAACAGCTTCAATCGAGTGTTCTCGTCTATTATGCTTATTGTATTTATATTCTATATACCTATATTGGTCTCCAACTTTATAAAGACTTGTATTGGTATACCATAAAAGCTGGTTTTTTATTTTTTCTTCCTTTGCCAGTTTTTGCGAGAAAGCCACCAGAAAATTCATGTCAAAACGAGTCTGTCGATTATGGTCACCATAACTCTCCAACTCTATATTCGTCTTATCTGAAAAAGCTCCCATACTACAACCCGCAAACAACCCAAATGGAGTACACCTAGAGCTCATTCTTGATAGATATTTCAATAAAGACGATTCTAATCTCTTTACCTTTTTAACATCTTTAATCTGACCGGATAACCATTTTTCTATTTCCGAAAACAATTCTGGTGAAGCTAAAAATATAGCTTCTTTTATAGTATCATTTTTCCAAATCTCTTTGAATTTTTCTATAGAAATATATTTCTCTTTGGTAAGGTCGCGATAAAACGTTAATGGCAACAATGGTGTTCTTAAACAAAACTGATCAAAAAAAGTATACGGGTTTTTTAGTTTCAAAAGTATAAGTGGTCTTAATTCTACAATTAATAAAAGGTTATAAATATACCGTTTCTGATTTAATTCATTTTTTGATTGTAATAAATTTTATTAAAACTCTATCAAATAGCCTTATAAAAGTTAGGAGTTGCTTGACAAGTCAAACAACTCCTAGTCTCAAATGGGTAATTTTTTAAATGTGTAAAGGTTCTTCTAAATTGGCATGCATTTTTAGCATGGAGATGGCGCACCATTATTAGTTACATTATCCCCAGGAGTTCCATCCCTTCCAGGGTTTCCTCCACCATTTACTACTCTAGTTTGATCAATTGTTAACTTTGCTACCTTAATTTTCTTTAAAAATTTAAGTTTACTTTTTTTCATCATTTCATTGTTTTAAGCTATTCGACATCAAAAATAGCAGAAAACCTTAACCAATTAATAGGATTACCCTCTAGATTCTGAGAATTAAGACTTACTCTTTACTATTTCACACTACTTTTCTCAATTTGCTTTATAAAATACGATGGATAGATACCCGTGTTTTTATAAAATGACTTCGAAAAAACTTCCGCAGAACTAAACCCTGCTTCAATAGCTAAAGCTTTTATTGTAAAATTTCTGTATTTCGAATTCTTTTTTAACTCTTCAATAATGAATCCTATTCTTAAATCATTAATATATTGGGTGAAATTTTTCTCTTTATAATGGTTAATTATTTTGGATAAATATTTGGCGTTCGTTTTTAATTTACGAGCCAAAACCGTAGTGGTAAGATTAGGTTTTAAAAACTCGTTGTTTTCTTCAAATTTTTTCATTTCATCCAAAACTTTTTCAATTATATCTTGGCTAATTCCAATACCCTCTTCAACTTTTTCTGGGGTTTCTATAGACTCTTCAACTTTGTACCCAACAACTTTTTTATTGATAAGTTTTTGAAAACGTTCTTTATACAATCGTTGTTTTCTATAATTTAAGATAGCAATACTACTAATAATCAATAAAAAAAACAGCATGATAAAAAACCTCCAATACGAAATCTTCTTCTTTGATTCTAGTTCTTGAATCAAAGCTTCTTTCTCTTCCATTAATCTGGGCGTATCGTACTCTTTTTTAAGTTTTTTTCTGAGATAAGTATAATTATCATTAAGTATACTATCTGACCTCAAAAGCTTATCTATGTAACTGATTTCCATACCTTTATCCCCAATATCGTTATAATATTTTTTTAACGCAAAATACGCAGTATTCGTTTCTGGCAACACATAATTCGTATGTTCGGCTATAGAATCAATTTTTTTGTAATATCTCAAAGCAACATCTCTTCTGTCTAAAGCTTCATAAGATTTTCCCAAATACAAGAATGCACTAATAACATTTAGCTTATCAAAATACAGAACAGGCTTAGAACCAATCATAAGCGGCAATACCTCATTTAAATCTTTAATAGCAGCATGATAATTTAACTTATGATATTCTAACATTCCTCTACTTAATACAAAATAAGGAGCATGAATCTCTCCTACACTTTCGCTTATACCCTTTTCATTAAGGACATAAGCAGAGTCAATTTGATTATTAAGTCTATATGAATGAATCAATTCGAATAAAGAAAGGTGATAATTGTATTTTTCAATTTCTTTTCTATTGTAACGTTCGGAATCATACTTCAATATAGTTTTAAAAAGTGATTTTGCTTCTTCATAATGACCAAACTTTCTTTTTATCAAAGCTATATTGTGATGAATTGCATTTTCTAATAATTTATTTTTTCTACTTTTTACTATATCCAATCCAATCAAATAATTATTAAGAGATTGTTTAAAATCAGCTTTTTCTTCAAACAAAATCCCTTTATGCACATATAGCAAGGCAGGATATTTTTTGTCTTTCAATGCACCTCCAATTGCTATTGCACTATCTATATATGCCATACCGTGCTCATACCCTGTATGATTAACTACAGCAAAATAACGATATCCCTTAGCTTGTTCCAATATATTATTTTCATCTTTTGCCTTTTGAAGATAAACACCTGCATAATCTGTGGCCAAATCAGGATTCGTATCTTTTACCTCATAAATAAGATCTTTGAGTTGCTGATAACTCATCTCATGTAAAGAATCTAATGATTTTTGTTGTACCTGAGCCGGTAAATACGAAAACAACAAGGCAAAAAACAACGATAAAATCTGTAATTTTCTTTCTCTCATAAGATAATATTTAATCTCTATTTATCCATTTTTACTACTCAATTGATCTCAAATAATTTTATACTCTACTATATCTACAGATTAAGTTCATAATTTAAAATAACCTAATTAAAAATTGAGATTTATAACATAAATACTCAAATAAACGCATTAAAATGTAAACGTAATTTTTTTTTAACAAAAAATACAAACAAATAATTGTATATCAACCAAATAAGACACAAAAAATAAAGTCCGAATTCTGAGAATCAAGACTAGAAATTCACTGAATTGAGATTTATTTGCCTTGTATTAACGCTAATTCCTCCCTTATATTTGAATCGACAAAAAAAACAAATATATCCCTCTTATCCTATCCAAGAGATCATTAAAAAAAGGGAAAGGTTGTTTTTTATATTTTAGATTCTTGGTTTTATGAAATACCAACTAAAATGAATACATAATCAAACACTATTCTTAATCAAAAAAGATTATAAGAGTGTTGAAAAAAATAACAGAAGTATATAAATGAAACACAAACTATGGCTAATTTAAAAATAAGACAGCAGATAAAACTAATAGAGTGTTTAGATCATTTGATACAAACAGAACAAACGGGATCACCAAAGCAACTATCAGAAAAACTCCAAATCTCAACAGCATCATTATTTGAGGTTTTGAAAGTGATGAAACAGCACGATGCTCCGATAATTTTTGACATTGCTTCGCAAAGTTTTACGTATGAAACTCACAACTCATTTCATTTTACAAAGGGAACCTTTTATGGAAAAAAAATAAAAAGCTTTTCTTCTAAAAGAATAAAGGACTCTATAAAGGCAACAAAATCTAACCTATACATAGTTAATTAAAAAAAAGTCATTACATCATATAAAAATCTAATCATTTTTATTCATCATCAATCAATCACAATCAAAAAACGAACAGTATTGACTTTTATAAATAGACAAATAGAACTTGTTGAAAAAATTGACCTTCTAATTCAAAAAAGAACTACTGGAACTCCTCTAGAGTTAGCTTCCAAATTAAATATCTCTGTATTAGAATTATACGAAGCTATTGATATATTAGAAGGCTTTAACGCCCCTATAATCTATGATTGGGTAATACAAAGCTATATTTACTCTCAAAAAGTAGATTTTAGATTTGGTTTTTACAACAAAGAGTCTAATTCTGAAGAACCACCAATCACGAATACCAAAGGAGCTTTTGATAGATTAAAACAGTTATCCACAATTGATTTATAATTTCTTGAAGTTATTTTAACAGAAACTCTTTTTTAAAGCTAAAATCTCTACTTCATTTCTGATCTCTTTGTTTAAACTAAAGAATTGAAAGAAAATGTACATTTGCAACTATGTACAAAAACTACACGACAATATCTATTACGGTGACAGAAGCCATTAGTAAAATGGAACGGTATTGTGCCTATCAAGAAAGATGTCATCACGATGTAGAAGATAAGTTGAAAACTATGAAACTTATCCCAGAAGCTAAAGAAAAAATCATATTACATTTATTAGAGCATAATTTTCTTAATGAAGAACGTTTTGCCAAAGCTTTTGCCAGAGGGAAGTTTAATATCAAAAAATGGGGAAAGCAACGTATCACAAGAGAGCTTAAGTATAGAAAAGTTTCTGATTATAATATAAAAACAGCTTTAAAAGAAATTTCTGAAGAAGATTACCTATCTACCTTTCATGAACTGGCAGAAAAAAAGTTCACTAATACAATTGAAACTGATCCGAGTAAAAAACGTAAAAAAATAACTAACTACCTTTTATATCGGGGTTGGGAAACTCATTTGGTCTACGAGAAAATTAATGAGCTTATCAAATAAAAAAATAATGGTTTCATAGACTTTGATTCGTCCTTCGTATAGCTTCAGAGTTTTTGTACTCTATCCATTTTTGTCTTCTGAACTTTCTCATAAAATTATCCAAATAACGCATAAAGAACACATTGTATATAGCTTCTATTAAATTTGCTTTGTTTTTTACAACAGATCTAATACTCATCGAAAACCCAGCTGTTACATAAGTTATATAATGCCAATACCCTTCCGGGATATATAAGGTGTCACCATGTTTAAGGTCGGTTACCCAACCTTTAGCAAATTTTAATGCTGGCCATTTTTCGAAATCCGGATTCGAAAAATCAATACTTTGATGAGCCAATAATGCATAAGGTAATTTATATAAATATTTCGTTTCTGAAGGAGGAAAAAGAACACACTGTTTTTCTCCATGAAAATGAAAATGTAAAATATTAGCTAGATCGATATCATAATGCATAAACACCTTAGATCCTTGACCTCCAAAGAACAAAAACGGAAGTTTTTTCATGAACTTTAATCCAATATCAGGATAACTAAAATCATTTTGAAGTTTTGGCACTTCTTTAAACAAATTATATAAAAATATACGGTAATTGGTCGGTCTGTTTTTGAGTATATCAATATATCTACTCATACGCATTTTGGCATGAGGTTCATTAAACTTATACTCTGCTGTAATAGGACTGTCATCAAAAAGAGGTACATTTTTATCTCCAGCCATCGAGTTTATATAGTCTAAATTCCACTTTTTATAAGCCGGCCAACCATGTGTTAACTCTTCAATTACCAATGGTTTTTGAAGTGCTACGTATTCTTTAAGAAACCGCTCTTTGGTAATAGTCTTTACTCGCGGTATTTGTTCTACATTTAATTCCAAGTATACTTCGTCAATTTAATACAAAACAACCAGAACAAATGCTACTAAAAACACTAAGAGATACTATTTATCTGCAATAACTTTTTTTGCCTTTTGCTTAGCAGCTTCATTTCTATCAATAGTATGATCAGGTCTAGACCACTTTGGTTTTTCACCAATAGCTTCAAATTTAGAATTTTCGGCTTCTACAGTCTCGGGTTGAGCTTTTTTAACGAATGGCTTTTGAGGTATTAATCCTAACTTTTTAAACATCTCCATATCCTCATTTACATCAGGATTAGGAGTAGTAAGTAATTTATCTCCTGCAAAAATAGAATTAGCTCCTGCAAAGAAGCACATTGCTTGTCCTTCTCTACTCATTTCTGTTCTTCCCGCAGACAATCTTACTTGAGTCATTGGCATTACGATTCGAGTCGTAGCTACCATTCTAATCATATCCCAAATAGCAACAGGTTTTTCTTCTTCCATAGGAGTACCTTCAACAGCTACTAGTGCGTTAATCGGTACTGATTCTGGTTGTGGATTTAATTTTGCAAGAGCCACTAGCATTCCTGCTCGGTCACCTTCTGCTTCTCCCATACCAATTATACCTCCACTACAAACTGTTACATTTGTTTTACGAACATTATCTATCGTTTTTAAACGATCTTCGTATCCTCTAGTTGAGATCACCTCTTTATAATACTCCTCTGAGGTATCTAAGTTATGGTTATACGCATATAATCCTGCCTCGGCCAATCTTTGTGCTTGATTTTCTGTAATCATTCCCAGTGTACAACATACCTCCATGTCAAGCTTATTGATTGTACGCACCATTTCAAGAACACTTTCAAATTCTGGACCATCTTTTACATTACGCCAGGCAGCCCCCATACATACTCTCGAACTCCCTGAAGCTTTTGCTCTAAGGGCCTGTGCTTTAACTTGCTGCACACCCATCAAATCATTACCTTCGATATCTGTATGATATCTCGCAGCTTGCGGGCAATACCCACAATCTTCTGGGCATCCTCCTGTTTTTATAGATAACAACGTAGAAACTTGTACAGTATTTGGGTCATGATACTCACGATGAATGGTTGCTGCTTTATACAACAAATCCATTAATGGTGTATTGTAAATATCAAGTATTTCTTGTTTTGTCCAATCGTGTCTAATACTACTCATAGATAAAGGTATGTGAGGGTTCAAAAGTAATCGTTTATAATCAAAAAACACAACTAAGCATCATCAAATTCATGATTTTTGACAGTAAAGTCGAATAACATTTTTCTAATATAAAGGTTTTTCTATTAAAATACTTACCGCATTACCTCCAAAACCAACTGCATTTATCATTATTTTTTTCAGTTGCTTTGGGATAATCGTATTTGTTATAAATGGTACTGGGATAAATTCTTGATTTTGTATCATCAAAATTGCAAGTTCTAGACTTAGGATTCCACTTGCACCAAATGTATGTCCGATTTTCCATTTATTGGTTGTAATAGCTGGCATTGTATTATCAAAAACTGCTTTGATTGCATTATATTCTGCTAAATCTCCTTTTACAGTTCCTGGAGCATGCATAACTACAACATCTATCTCATCAACCGGGGTATTCCCTAGAGCCACTTTCATTGATTTCTGAAAACAATCTGCTTCTGTCGAAATAGAAATATTATGCTTCAACACTTCTGTTGCATAACCAATACCTTTTATCAAAGCAACTGCATTCTTTTTTATACCTTTTTCAAGACATAAAACACCAGCTCCTTCACCCAAAAACATCGAATTTCTAATTTTATCCAAATTCATAGCTTGACAAGGATAATCTGATACCGACCCTGATGCGTATATTTTTAACGCTTTCATTTGCGCAATTGTAAATGGAGTAAGCGGCGCTTCGCTACCTCCAACCAAAAACTGATCAGCTAATCCCGATTGCAACCATGCAACACCATTAAGAACGGCATGTAAAGCAGTAGAGCACGTTATCGAGTGACTTATTTCTGGTCCATTAGTTTGTAAATCATGAGCAATCCACGAAGAAATATTACCTAAAGTCGTCGTAGGAGAGCTTAATGTTGATGATTTACCCGTACTAAGATACTCTTGGTGGTATTTTTCAAAAAGCTTTGTTGCCCCTCTTGATGAGCCTATATTTATTCCAAAATTATTGGTTTTCCATCCAGCATTTTTAACCGCCTGTCTTGCAGCAAAAAGACCAAAAAGCACTGTGTCGTCTAAAGCTTCATAAGCCGCATTTTCCTTTCTTAACAATTCTATATTTCGCTTAGAATCCTGAGAAAGTAAAGCTATAGGCGTTTGTTCTCCATCAAAATCTTTAAAAGAAATATAATGAGAAGGGGATTTATATGCTTTCCATATCTCTTCAGAAGAAATTCCTAAAGGAGATATTGAAGAAGTTCCTGTTATAGATACTGGTTCTTGCAATTTTCAAATTTTGGCAAATGTAGGGGTTTGTTATCTTTTGTTCAATAATTATTATATAAATAGGTAACAAAAAAGACTTTTTTAAGACCTATCTTTATAAAAGTATATTGAGAAACGGATAATTACTATGACTGATCAGATTTCACAAAAAAGTTGGTTTGCCAGAAATTGGGGCTGGGCTGTTCCATTAGGTGGGTGTTTAACAATTATAGTCTTATTCTTTATTTTCTTAGGCTCTCTTATTTTTGGTGTTAATGAATTTTTTACGCAATCTACACCGCATCAAGATTCACTTGCCAAAGTAAATCAAGATGAATATGTTGTAAATATTCTAGGCAAACCTATAGAGACTAACGGAATAATGAATGGTAGTATATCCTATCAAAATAGCAGAGGTTCTGCAGATATTTCTATCCCTATCAAAGGCCCTAAAGGAGAAGCTCAATTATACGTTATCGGAACCAAACAAGATGAGCAATGGGCATATACAGAAATGTATGTTATTATTAGCGAAACAGATGAACAAATTGATATCTTAGGTTATGAACAAAATAAGGATGACAACGAAGATCAATGGTAATGTTTTCATTTTCGGAATCCCGTTACTTCTGATTTTATCAATGGTATTACTTACCAAGTCAAAAGTATTTGTAGACAATTCAGCCACGCTATCTATTGCAATAATCATTGACTTACTTTTTACAATACCATTCGTTTATTTTTTATTGATTAAAAATAAAAGTATCCCTAAAACAACTGTTGCTCCTTTATTTATAATAGGAATAGTTACTGCAGGTTTTATTATTCCTCAAGAACATCAAACACTTTTAGAATGGAGCAAGAATTGGATATTCCCTCTTGTAGAAATCGCAGTGGCAACATTTATTTTTTATAAAGTAAGACGTACTATAAAGCGATTTAAAGAGAATGCAATTGTAAGTCCTGATATTTTTTCTGCCATTAAAGAAACATGTTTAGAAATTTTACCAAAAAGAGTCGCAGGACTTCTTAGTATGGAACTAGCAGTGATTTATTATGGTCTTATATCTTGGAGAAAAAAAGAGCTTTACAAAAATGAGTTCACATACCATAAAAATAGTGGAACCATAGGCTTATTTGTTGCACTAATTGTAATTATCACCATAGAAACATATGTACTTCATATCCTTCTATTAAAATGGAGCACCATAGCAGCATGGATTGCAACAGTTTTAAGCATTTATACTACCTTACAAATTTTTGGATTCTTAAAATCCATTACAAAAAGACCAATTGCCATAACAGAGGATTTAATTCATCTTAGATATGGTATCCTTAGTGAAACAGCTATAAAAATTTGCGATATCGAATCGATTGAAATCTCTACCAAAGACATCGAAATTAATCACGAAACCAAAAAGTTATCTCCTTTGGGAGAATTAGAAAATCATAATTTGATTATTCGATTAAAGAAAGAACATTTTCTTTCGGGAATATATGGCTTACAAAAGCCCTTCAAGAACATTGCCTTCTATGTTGATGACAAAGAAAAATTTAAAAACTTAGTAGAAAATAGTGTTAAAGAAAGACCTATTAAACCATAACACCTCAGAACTAAACTACTTCTAACAACTCTGTAATTGCAGCATAAATTTCATCTAGCTGATCATTTGTCGTTACATATGGAGCCAAAATATACACTGTACTTCCTAATGGTCTAAGAAAAATTCCTTTTTGCATGAAATGATCAAAAATTTCATACCTCTTTTTCCCATAACGATCCATATCTATTTTTAACTCTAATGCATAAATTACTCCTTTTTGTCTTGTTGTCTTGACCTTAGAATGGTCTTTAATCTTAGCATCAAAGGCCTTATGAGAAACTACAATCCTATCAATATTATCTTGAAATTCTTTACTTCCTAATAATTCAATAGCAGCTAAGGCAACAGAGCAAGCGATAGGATTAGCAGAATAGGTATGAGCATGAAAAAACGCTTTACCTACAGAATCATCAAGAAAAGCATCATATATATCTTGAGTACAACTAGTTACTGCCATAGGCACAAATCCTGCGGTTAGGGCCTTTGACATTGAAATAATATCAGGCTTGGTTTCGACATACTCAGAAGCAAAGGTTTTTCCTGTTTTACCAAAACCAGTCATTACTTCATCTGCAATTGTAATTACACTGTGTTTTTTACAAATTTCTAAAAGTTGATTCAAATATCGCTCTTCAAACATGTGCATAGCATTGGCACCTTGCACTAGAGGCTCGTATATAAAAGCAGCTACTTCATTACATAAAATAATAGTCTGCAACTGTTCTAGAACCTTGTTTATATTTTGGGCATTAGGTGTGGGAATACGCTGTACGTCTATAAAAAAATCTTCGAATGGTCCATTATATACAGACAAGCCAGATGCCGACATAGCTCCAAAAGTATCCCCATGAAAACCATCTTCAAAAGCAATAATTGTATTTCTTTTCTCTCCTTTATTAAAATGATATTGTAAAGCCATTTTAATACCAACTTCATTTGCTGTAGAACCATTATCTGAGAAAAAGATCTTTTCTTGATTATTTGGTAGTATCTTGATCAACTCCTCAGACAATCGTATTGCGGGCTCATGTGTAAACCCTGCAAATACAATCTGATCTAATCGATACATCTGATCTTGTACTTTTTTCAGAATAAAGTCATTACAATGGCCGTACATTGCGGTATACCATGATGCTATTCCATCAATATAAGCTTTGTCATTTTCATCATACAACAAAGCTCCTTTTGCCCTTACTATCGGTAAAGCTTCGGGATGAATCTTATGTTGTGTAAGGGGGTGCCAAAGGTGTTTTTTATCTCTCTCTTTTAATGTCATAACCAAATATCATTTCCGCAAAAACGAAAACTACTTAAATTTGTTTCTATATTTTAGTAGTTAGAGACTTTCTAACTTATCTTTAAATAGTTCTGCATATTCCTGGACAACTCTTTTATCAAAATAAGGTTCATCATCGATACGACCAATAACAGAGACTCCTGTCATATTTTTTATTACATCCTCGGTTGTTTTATGTTCTTTACCATTAAAAATAACCGATACCTTATGCCCTTGTTCTTGCAAAATCCATAGTGTCATCAATGTATGATTAATACTCCCTAAATAATGTCTGGATACAACAATAACATGGCACCCTGGCTCTATTATATCTAAAATTGTGTCTTCATTATTAAGTGGAACTAACAACCCTCCAGCTCCCTCGACAACCAAATGATTATCTATAATCGGAAATTTAATAGCATCTGGTTCTATTGCAACACCATCAATTTGAGCTGCTGCATGCGGACTCATTGGTTTTTTTAATGCATAGCTATTTGGGTGAAATTTTGACAATGAATTAGAAACCAACTCTTTGACTTTATCAGTATCAGAATATTCTAAATCCCCTGCTTGTACTGGTTTAAAATAATCTGCCTTTAAAGCTTCTACCACAATAGCAGAGGCTATCGTTTTACCAACATCTGTACCAATACCAGTTATAAATAATTTCTTTGTCATCATAGTCAATTATATAATATTCCCTTCTCTTATTTGGCCACAAAAGTAGTAAGTAGTTCTATAACTTTTGAAATTTCAGCTTCAGAATTATATGCATGTAAACAAAAACGCAAGCGTTCCTTTCCTTTTGGAACTGTTGGATATAAAATGGGCTTAACATCAAAACCAATTTGCCTAATACGGGTTGCGATTTTTTTTACATTTTCATTACCTGAGATAATACAACAATGTATTGCTGATGAACTATCAATAAATAAAGATTTAAGATTCGTCTGATTTAGTTTTTGATTAAAAAAATGAATATTACGATGTAGATCTTCTATTTTGGTAGTTACTTTAAGTTCCTCATAGGCCGCTTTTATGGTAGCCAATGAATGCGGCGGAAGCCCAGTTGTATAAATAAAACTTCTTGCAAAATTTATAAGATAACTTTTCATCATTTCTGATCCCAAAACCGCAGCACCATGACATCCCATTGATTTACCAAATGTGATAATCCTGGCAAAAACCTGATTTTCTAACTCCAATTGTTGTAGCAAACCAACACCTCGAGTACCAAATACGCCAATCGCATGCGCTTCATCAACAATCAAGTGACATTTTCTATCTTTAGAAAACTGTACAACACCTTCTAGATTAGGAACATCTCCATCCATAGAAAAAACAGATTCTGTAACAATATATATTTCTTGGTTTTCTGTTTTATTAGACACAACTTGTTTAAACCTTCTCTCTAAATCATTTAAATCATTATGCTTAAACTTATATGAGCCTGCATTACTCATTAATATACCATCTCTAATCGAGGCATGAATTAATTCATCATAAAAAATAATATCTCCACGTTGCGGAATCGAAGAAAAAAAGCCAACATTAGCATCGTATCCAGAATTAAAGAGTAGTGCTGCATCTGCATTATGAAACCCCGACAACATTACTTCTACTTCGTCATATAGTTCATTATTTCCGGTAAGCAAACGAGAACCTGTAGCACCATTTTGATGTAGCTTATTTTTTTTTAAATATTCCTGAATTCTATTAAAAATCCTTTTTTCTGAAGCAAACCCCAAATAATCATTAGACGAAAAGTCTACCAACTTCACATTTTCTGGAAGTTGACGCAACGCATTTCTATCTTTTCTATCTTGAAGTTTTTTCTGAAGTTTTTTTGGAAATTGCATAGTGATTTCAAAAATAAAACAAAAACCGCATACAAACTTCGGGTTTGCAACACTATTTCATATTAAAACCTATATGCTACTTTTACATTATCCTCAAGTTACATAAGCGTATAACATTACAGGCTAACATTTCTGGATCAGAAAAGCCTTTTCAAGCACATTTTCACTTGTATTTGGATTGATTTTTCATCTAAAAAAGCCAAAACACAACACTACCTAATTACCTTGAAAAAAGAGAACTGACATCCATATCCCAAGAGTAGCTATCAAATCATTTTTATACCTTTAGTACTTACAATTTTATTAAAGGCATAAAAACCCTAAATCAAAATGGAAAAGATAAATTACACAACTGTTAATTCAACACAAGAATTGGAGCAAATAATTCAGCTCCAGCTCTGTAATTTACCTATTTCAATTTCTAAGTTGGAAAAAGAAAAAGAAGGTTTTGTTACGGTTCAACACGATTTATCCATTTTAAGAAAAATGAATGATATTCAACCTCATATCATTGCAAAAGACAAAGACAAGGTCGTCGGTTATGCTTTATGCATGTCCTCAAAATTTAAAGACGAAATCGAAGTTTTACAACCTATGTTTATGAAAATTGAAGATCATCTAGATACTCAAACATCATATATTACCATGGGACAAATTTGTATTGACAAAGATTATCGTAGGCAAGGTATTTTTAGAGGGTTATACCAATCTATGAAATATCATTTAAAAGACAAATACGACCTTCTAATTACCGAAATAGACACCAACAACCTACGTTCATTGCAGGCTCATTATGCTGTTGGTTTTAAAACAATGATCACATACGAAGCCAGCGGGGTAGAATGGCAAATAGTCTACTGGAATTGGACATAAAAAAAACACCTTCAAAATTGAAGGTGTTTTCTATAATCTTATAAAAATAACTATCTCTAGTTTTAGTCTGCCAGAATAATTACTTTATTATCTTTCATTTCAATAACTCCAGAAGTAATTGAGACTAAAGTTGAACCATTATCTCCTTTAGTAAACTTATCTGCTACTTCTTCTTCTGGATTTACATCACCATAAACTTTAATACTTCCTTTTACCAAAGAAGAAAGAATAGGCGCGTGATTATCTAACATTTGAAACTCTCCATCGGCACCGGGCACAGCAACTGAAGTTACTTCACCGCTAAATAATATTGCCTCTGGAGTTACTATTTCTAAATACATATTTATAGTTGTTTGTTGTTGTTTGTTGACTGATAATTACTCATCAAATATCAACAAAATAACCAAATTATGCTTCGGCTAACATTTTCTCACCTGCCTCGATAGCTTCTTCTATAGACCCTTTAAGGTTAAAAGCTGCTTCTGGTAAGTGATCCAATTCACCGTCCATAATCATATTGAATCCTTTGATAGTTTCTTTAATATCAACCAATACTCCTGGTATACCAGTAAATTGTTCTGCTACATGGAATGGCTGAGATAAGAAACGTTGTACACGACGAGCACGTCCTACCGCTAATTTATCTTCTTCAGATAATTCTTCCATACCAAGGATAGCAATAATATCTTGTAATTCTTTATAATGTTGTAATAACTCTTTTACACGTTGAGCACAGTTATAGTGATCATCACCTAAGATATCTGCTGTAAGAATTCTAGAAGTAGAATCTAATGGATCTACCGCAGGGTAAATACCAAGTTCAGCAATTTTACGAGATAATACTGTTGTTGCATCCAAGTGAGCAAACGTTGTTGCTGGAGCTGGATCCGTAAGGTCATCTGCAGGTACATAAACCGCCTGTACAGAAGTAATAGATCCTTTCTTAGTAGAAGTAATACGCTCCTGCATCACACCCATCTCTGTTGCAAGTGTTGGCTGATAACCTACCGCAGATGGCATACGCCCAAGAAGTGCTGACACCTCAGAACCTGCTTGTGTAAAACGGAAGATATTATCAACGAAGAAAAGTACATCTTTTCCTTGTCCATCTCCTGCTCCATCACGGAAATATTCTGCAATTGTTAGACCAGAAAGTGCAACACGTGCACGTGCTCCTGGTGGCTCATTCATCTGTCCAAATACGAAAGTCGCTTTAGACTCTTTCATCACCTCTTTATCAACTTTAGAAAGATCCCATCCTCCTTCTTCCATAGAATGCATAAAATCATCACCATACTTGATAATTCCTGATTCTAACATCTCACGAAGAAGGTCATTTCCTTCACGAGTTCTTTCTCCTACTCCTGCGAATACAGAAAGACCACCGTGACCTTTTGCAATATTGTTAATCAACTCCTGAATAAGTACTGTTTTACCTACTCCAGCACCACCAAATAATCCAATCTTACCTCCCTTTGCATAAGGCTCGATAAGGTCAATTACTTTGATCCCTGTAAATAAAACTTCAGTCGAAGTTGATAAATCTTCAAATTTTGGTGCCTGACGGTGAATTGGAAGACCACTTTCTCCTACTTTAGGAAGATCTCCAAGACCATCAATAGCGTCCCCTATTACATTAAATAGACGTCCGTATACATCTCCTCCAATTGGCATTTGGATAGGAGCTCCCGTTGCAACAACTTCCATTCCTCTGCTTAATCCATCACTGGAATCCATTGCAATTGTACGTACAGTATCTTCTCCAATGTGAGACTGAATCTCTAACACTAGCTTGCTACCGTCTGTTTTATTAATTTCTAACGAATCGTAAATTTTTGGCAATTCTGTTCCAGCAGCGAACTCTACATCGATAACCGGACCTACAATCTGAGATACTTTACCCGTAACTTTAGACATTATATAACTATTTAATGTTTAGTATTTAACTATGTTAAAAAAAACCAAGTACTCAACCAACCTGAATACTAGCTTTTTTCAGGCTGCAAATATAGTCTTTTAAAATGAAAAAAATAACTGATTTTATTTAGTTTTTTTTGAGGTTAGTTTTACTTCCTTTTTTTACCGCATGAATCCCTTATTTTTTAAGGTTTCGCACTGCACCTTAATTATTTACAAAATAATTTACCTCTAGTGATATTCTTCTAAAATTTTAAACAAAATGAATAAAACAAGAAGTATGATTCAAAGTACAAAGCCCTATAACCATCATCCTTATGATACTAATAACTCTATTTTGATAGTAAATTAACTTGCATTATTGGTATTTTACCTCATTCGTCTATATAATTACAAACTTCTGTATCCTAGTTTCGATCAACCTCGCCTAATTTATAAAGTTTTATATACTTAGATCATTTTTGAGTCTTTACAAACAATTATTATTCTAGAAAAAAGTTATGTCTACATAAAAAATCACAAAACTCTATATTAAACACCAACTTTTAATTTCATTTTTTTATTGAATCTCAACATATATTTATATTTTTTTACCGATCTTAGAAACATCTTAAACACATAGAAAAAATTACCCTTAACTTTTTATAAAAACTATAAACCTATGCGAATAACAAAGCTAGATGGGTTAAGAGGTATATTCAGTTTAATGATTGTATTTCTTCATTACAAAAAACCATTATTACCTAATTACATATATGACTCTTTTATCATAAGAGAATCATACGCCTTTGTTGATTTCTTTTTTGTACTAAGTGGCTTTGTAATTGCACACAATTACAATTCATTAAAATCGAAAGATGAGTTTTGGAAATATTTAAAAAAGAGATTTGCAAGACTTTACCCATTACTACTATTTACAGTATTAATTAATCTTTCTTTTCTTCTTTTTACTACATATTTCCTCCCTCAATTTAGGAACAACATAGAACCACTTAGCGTTCATCTATTAAAAACTCTAGATTCGTTAACATTTCTAAACTCAACACCCATTTTAGGAGATTCATCAGGCACAAACCCTGCCTCTTGGTCAATCTCTTCTGAAATGATTTCGTATATCGCATTTGGTTTATTTTGCATCTCAATAGCCAGTAAAAATCTCAAAATCATATTTTCAATTGGCTTGATTGTTATTTCCTGTCTATTCTTATACCATGGTGGAGAATATTTTTCTAACGGAAAGTTTGGTTTTTTAAGAGGGTTTGTAGGCTTCTTTTCTGGGTATATTGTTTGGGAACTCAACAAACTAAAATTCAAACTAAACAACAATTTAGAGTTTGTAATTCCTATTATATTAGTATTAATTCTTCATCGTTTAAATACCATTGAAAACACAAGTCAAGCAGGATTAATTTTTAGCATGATCTCGATTCCATTATTTTTCAGCCTATCCATTCTATGTCTTTTAAAAACCAATGGGGTTTTATCCAAATTACTAGATCTAAAACCTATACAATTTTTAGGAAAAATCTCATACTCGGTCTACCTAAATCATGGCATATTAATTCTAATTTTTCCCAGAGTTGTCTTTAAAGTTTTTAAACTTGAAGAAACAGAGTTCAATCAAATTTTGATCTTAAGTATTTCTATTATTTTGGTTCTGACCTTTTCAAACTTTACTTATAAATACGTTGAGCAAAAAGGAGGGAAATTCTTAAGAAAGCAATTATTGAGATCTCCTTCATACAAGCTCTCTTCACAACAAACATAAGACATGAAACTGGATATGCTATGAAAAAATATGTTGTTCTATTGGTCGTGCTTTCATTCTTATTTGGTGTGTCGACCGGGTATTACAAACATTTCCCTTTCAGTATTTTAATGCGTACAAAAATCTTGCTTTCTAAACAGGATTATGAATCAAAAAGAAATTTTGACACTTCAATTCACAAAGAAGTAACTGTTCAAGTTTCTGACAGCACTGGCATATATATCACCTATGGTCAATCAAATGCTATGAATAGTGGCCAAATAGGATATGACGTTAAAAAAGAAGTCTATCAAATACTTAACAACCGAACTTACATCTACAAAGACCCTTCTTTGGGCAGTACAAGCGAAACAAACGATGGAGGTTCTGTTTGGGGCATGGTAGGCGATAAGTTAATTAAAAAAGGTATTCATGACAAAGTCATTTTCTCAAATTGCGGATATGGAGGAAAAAAAATTGAAGAATTAAACAAAGGGTATTTCTTTAACTACTTGATTAAAAATTATAATTTCTTATTACAAAGTTTCGGAAAGGTTGACGGAATACTATATCATCAAGGAGAAAGCAATAATGGCAATAGTGACAATTATTATAGAGACTTTGTTGAGTTTATAGACAAACTAAAAAAGAACAATATCGTGATCCCTATTTACCTTTCCAGAACGAGTCATTGTGGATATAAGTTCCCTTCAGACAAAAAACTTATAGCAATTCAGAATAAACTAATTAAAGATTTTGACCTTGTTTTTAAGGGGCCAAATACAGATTTATTATTAGAAAAAAAATACCGCCTCCCTGATTATTGCCACTTTTCTTTATTAGGTTACGATAAGTTCGCTGATATGTGGACAACGTCATTGTCACAAAATCCAAATTAAATCTTAGCGATACTTTAAAAAGTTATAAAAGCACCGCTAAGATTAACATATACTGAGTTTACCTTTAAAAAAAGTATACCTCTAATTTTTAAGGAAGAGCAATCGGATAAAATGTTGGGTAATTCACCGCTTTTACCCAGGGCAGATTAGACCCATACGTAGCATTAATCTCATCAATAGCTTTATTCGCTATAAAAGCGTACCCTCTTGCCGTAAGATGAACACCATCTAAAGAGAAAGCTCCTCCAAACACAAGATCATCCTTTAATAAAAATTCATCAAAAGCAACTCCATTTTCTGATGCGCTTTTTAAAATAGCATTAGCATCTACAAAAGCTATTCCCGCCTGCTTCACAGCTGCTTCTATCACAGCGTTAAAAGCTGTTATAGCCGCTGTGATCTGTTCTTGCTCCTCTGGAGTTAACACCCATTTATCCTCTAAAGGAAGTGCTACTCCGTTTATAGACAAAGGATTCATCGGATCTGCTTGTGTACCTATAAAGGTACTTGCCGACAACACCAAAAGATCACTTGAAGTAGCTTGTCTCATGTTTTTTAAGTCAGCGTTAATACCCTTTAAATCTGTTAAGTTTTCATCTAAAATAACCACAGGATTATCGGTTGCCGCCTCAAAAGTTATGGTTCTCTTAGCTATTTCAGCATCAGCATCTGCTTGTGTTATCGCACCTTGTCCTACCAAAAAAGCATAAGCTTGCACTATCCCAGTATTATACGCAGCATAAGCATTATTTACAGCTGTAGCAGTTGATTCATCCAAAGTCACAGGATTATGTGGTACAGTAGTAAAATGAGGTATTGACGTAACATCAGGTATATTAAAAGCAACACCTTTAGCATTGCTAGAGGTAAGTATATTTACAATCCCATTAAACGATTGTGCAAATATCGCTTGATCAGTGATTTCATCTTTATCACTATCTCCTCCAGCCAAAGCATAACCCAACACATCATTATTGCCTATCCATAAAGAGAAAAATGTTGGATTTTGAGCCATTACATCCGTCATTACAGATGTAGTTGGAGAAGATGCCATTCTCACAAAATAAGGATTTGCCAATCCAGCTTGCACACCTGCAACGTTACCATAGCCATCTGCAAGTAGATGAAAACTCTTGGCTCCGGGAACACCCATATTATTAAATGGACCCGAAATAACATTTGATACTTCGGTAGTCGGCATTTCGGCCTCCTTATCTGTAGGAGAAGTTCCTAATATTTTTGGACCAGATTCATTTGGTGGATCAGGGTTAGGATCAGAAAAGAAATAAAATCTAGGATCCTGTATTGGCATTCCACCTAACAATATTCCTCCAATATTATCACTCATTAAAGGTTGCTTAAACTCTCCTCCTCCTGCTAATGCAAATTGAGTAGCCAAAATATTTGCCATAGAATTTTCTTGTCCGGCAATAAAAAGAGCACCATCAGTAAATCCAGCGGTTAAAGAATTTCCTACAGCTACATACCTTGAAAAATCAGCTTGCCCAGAAGTAATTGTAATTTCTTGTTCAGATTTAGAAGTATCATCATCTGATTCACAGCCAATACACCAAAAAACAAGTAGGAATATCAACCCTATATAATTAGTTTTCATATCTAAATTTCTTTACAATGATTATTAGTTTTATTACAAATTGTTTATTGATATACCTACATAGTATTGAGACCCTATAAATCCTGTTCCGAATGCAGTAAAGTATTCATCCCCTCCAATATTTGTTGCACCTGCTTTTAAAATAGTTTTGCATTTTGGGATTTTATAATTTATTTGAGCATCAATCACTGAAAAAGAAGGTATGTTTCCGTCTCCAAAAGTTGCCTCCCAAAAATAACCATCGCTCCAACGGTAACTTGTATTAAATCCAAAGTTTTTAAATAAATTAGTATTACCAAAAGAAGCTTTTACTTTGTGTTTTGGGGTATTAAAATTTGTTCTAAAATCAGGATCTTCATCCTTATTAAAATCCTGTTCGGCATAGGTATAATTAACACCTATATCAAAATTACCAGGTAACTTTGTCGTTAATCCAACTGTGGCTCCAAGAGATTTTATTGTAGCACTTGTATTGGTATAGGTTTGATACACTTTATAGTCTTCATTTTGCAATGCCAAAAGCGACAAAGACCCATCACCAACTTCTCCATAATATGGCACTATTACACTCTCTGTAGAAATAAAATCTTTATATTGATTAAAATACCCACTAATATCTACAATAAAAAATTTAACCTTACCTCTATACCCCACTTCAAAAGCAGTTATCTTTTCTGGTTTTACAATTTGAGCATTTGAATCTTCTGGGTTTCCGCTTTGAACAGACGACAATGAAAATGAGTTCTCATACGCAGCTCTACCTGCTATTGTTACTGTTTGACTACCTGTAATTCCTTCTCCACTACCGCTCAAATCATCAAATGTTCTAACATCTCTATCAAGATTATCTTTGGCCGACCCCACAAGTATTGCACGCCCTACATCTAAACCAATATATAAATTTTGAGTTGTTGGATTTCTAAATCCAGTTTGTACAGATGCTCTAAGGTTATGATTTCTATCCGAACCAACTGTATATCCTATAGACAATCTAGGCGACAAATTTCCTTCAAACAACTCAGACTTATCATAACGCACAGATGCGGTTACTTTTGCTCTTTCATCTGCAAACTTTTTCTGAACCTGAGTATAAATTCCATATTCTGAATATCGAATAGGGCCATCATAATCAGTAAAAATAGTCCCAGAAGAATTTAATTTGTATTCACGAAACGATCCTCCTATCTGAATATCTGCCAAGTGATTTGTTAAGTGACTAAAATTATAGTTTACATCAACATGCCTTAACTGACTAGCATCTTGAAATTTTGATCCTGTATTTAGATTAGGATCTGCAGTTACTTTTCTAAATGCCTGTTTAAATTCTGGTGTTCCAGGAAGATATCTTCCTGTATCAGCTTGATTTCTTGCCATAACATGCGCCTGCTCTGGCAAGACCCCTGCTAGTGTTGCCTGAGCAAAAGTTCCCGCATATTCTCCAAACCAAGTTTCATCATCTTTCCAGCTTCTATTAATATTTATCGCTGTAAATCTCGTATCGTAAGAATCTCCAGCACTTTCATCGGTTAAATATCCTCTTACAAAAAAGTTGTTGTTCTTAACCTCTAATTTATGTTGTTGCAAAAAGAAGTTTCTAATCGCATACCTATTCGCTCCCTGATATATTGTATTTCCTTTTCCAATTTTTCCGTTATAAATAATTTCAAAATCATTAGCAAAAGGTCTATAATGCAATGCTGCATCAAACTTTATACTTTCGGCTCTATAGGCATTTACATCTTGTTCATCATAACCAGTTCTACTAATATTCTGATCAGGCAATAGATTCTCTGCTCCTGCAGGTAAGATTCCTCTATCAACTAGTATCTCACCAACTCCTCTTATATTAGTACTAACCTCATCTCCGTATACATTAGCCCCATCATAATTAGGATCAGATCGATCGGTAGCCGGATTTAAAACATTGATTGTGTTTGTTGCGAACCAATCTGTACCTCTTAAGTAAGAAAAGTTAGTTTTTGCCGCAAACTTATCCGAGAATTTGTGCGCTATTCTAACACCATAATCATAAAACTCATTGTCACCAGCAGCTTCTTGCGATGTAACCCCACCTTTAAAATAACTACTAATACCTGTATGATCAAAAGGATTTTTACTTGTCATAAACAAAATACCATTAAAGGCATTTGCTCCATAAAGTGCAGAAGAAGCCCCAGGTAATAACTCAATACTATTAACATCTAGCTCTGTCATCCCCAGCAAATTACCTAAAACAAAATTTAGTGCTGGAGCTGTATTATCCATACCATCGACCAATTGAACAAAACGGTTATTAGCAAAATCAGCAAACCCTCTGGTATTAATAGACTTAAACGTTAGACTATTGGTATTAATATCTACACCTTTCAGATTCTCTAGTCCTCCATAAAAATCGGCAGATGCTGTGTTCTTAATTTCTTTCTTTCCATAATGCTCTACGCTTACAGGCGATTCGAATATACGTTCTGGAGTTCTTGATGCAGAAATAATGACTTCATCAAGCTCTGTACCCTGTTTCAATATGATGGTAACATCTTGATTTGGTTCGGTAATTTCTAAAGAAGATGCTTCATAACCAACCGCACTAATCATTAATGTAAAAGGAAGAGACTTTTCTATTGTTAATGAGAAAAGTCCATCAAAATCAGACACTGTACCTATCGACTGATCTTTTAATGTAATGTTGGCTCCGGGAATTGGCTGACTACTATCATCTATAATCTTTCCCTTGACTGTTGTTTGTGCGAAAATGCCACTACTAACTATCAATAGCAGTAGCAATGTAATTTTTTTCATGCCCCGTGGTTTTAAAAGTTGTAAGAACAAGGTACGCTATTTATTGTTTTTTTACAAAACTCCTTCTTCAATACCACGACTAATACTGTACCATTACTTGGCATAGCTTTATTTTTGTGTTGTTTTTTCACACCCTATTTTCCTAGGAAAAAGACAACTAAAAAATCAATTACTATTTCTAAATCACAAAGAATTTAATTCTCCTTAGAAGAAAAAAAATCCTGTTTGAATTATCAAACAGGATTTTATATTATATGAAACGTACAAGAATATCTCTTATTCTACCGTTACTGACTTTGCTAAATTTCTAGGTTGGTCCACATTTTTATCGAGCATAACTGCTATATGATATGACAACAATTGCAAAGGTATAGTTGTAAGCAATGGCGTTAAAAACTCCTCTGTTTCTGGTATTTCAATAACGTGATCTGCAAGCTCCTTTACTGTCACGTCACCTTTTGTAACAATTGCAATGATTTTTCCTTTTCTAGATTTTATTTCTTGAATATTGCTCACCACTTTTTCATAATGCCCTCTTTTTGTTGCAATAACAATAACTGGCATTTGCTCATCAATCAAAGCGATAGGGCCATGTTTCATTTCTGCAGCTGGATATCCTTCGGCATGTATATAAGAAATCTCTTTTAATTTCAAGGCTCCTTCTAATGCCACAGGAAAATTATATCCTCTTCCTAAATACAAACAGTTTTTTGCATTTTTATAGGTATCTGCAATATGCTTAATATGATCATTAGATAAAAGCGTCTCCTTTACTTTTTCAGGTATTCTTTCTAGTTCCTGAAGATAGTAATGAAAATCGCTATTAGAAATTGTTCCTTTTCTTTCTGCTAATTTTAAAGCTATTAAAGACAGTACAGTAATTTGAGTTGTAAATGCCTTTGTAGATGCAACTCCAATTTCTGGTCCTGCATGTGTATAAGCTCCCGCATGTGTCTCTCGTGAAATTGACGAACCTACAACATTACAAACTCCAAAAACAAACGCTCCATTTTCTTTGGCCAATTTAATTGCTGCCATAGTATCTGCCGTTTCACCACTCTGTGATATCGCAATAACAACATCATCTGCATGAATTACCGGATTTCTATATCTAAATTCTGAAGCATACTCTACCTCTACAGGAATACGAACAAGTTCTTCAAAAATATACTCTGCCACCAAACCTGCGTGCCAAGAAGTACCACATGCGATAATAATTATACGTTTAGCATTAAGGAGCTTGGCTAGGTTATCATCTATCCCTGCCATTTTAATGATCCCATCTGCTACCAACATCCTCCCTCGATACGTATCACTTATAGCATTAGGTTGTTCATAAATCTCCTTAAGCATGAAGTGCTCATACCCCCCTTTTTCAATCTGTTCAAGGTTGATTTGAAGCTCTTGAAGATAAGGTTCTACCGAAGTATCATCTTGAATTTTTCTAACCTTAACACCTTTTTTTCTACTTACAATAGCCATTTCTCCATCTTCAAGATAGATCGCATTGTTTGTATATTCTATAAAAGGAGAAGCATCAGAGGCAATAAAATATTCGTCCTCTCCAACTCCAATCGCCAGAGGGCTTCCTAATCTTGCAACGACAATTTCATTAGGCTTTTGCTTATCAAATACAGCAATTGCATAAGCACCTATAGTTTGGTTTAAAGCTATCTGAACAGCTTTACCAAGTTTTACATTTTCTTTGGTTTTTACATCTTCTATCAAATTAACTAATACTTCTGTATCTGTCTCTGATGTAAATGTATACCCTCTATTAATTAACTCTTTACGAAGAGCATCGTAATTTTCAATTATTCCGTTATGAATAATAACCAGATTTCCAGAGTTAGAAATATGTGGGTGAGAGTTTATATCATTTGGAACCCCATGCGTAGCCCATCTTGTATGCCCTATACCAATGGTACCTACTGTAGGAATTTCTTTTTCAAGACGATTTTCAAGGTCTGCAACTTTTCCTTTGGTTTTTGATAATTTAATATCTTCACCATCGTAAAGTGCTATCCCTGCTGAATCATACCCCCTATATTCTAATCTTTTTAACCCTTTTAAAACAATTGGATAGGCCTCTCTATGACCTATGTACCCTACAATTCCGCACATGCTTTATTATTTTGTTAATTAGTTTTTTGACTTCGTATAAAAAATATCCAATTTTAAACGCTTCGATTCAGGAACTTGACTTCCATAACCATACAACACAGTACCTTCATGTGATACAACTGATGAGAAGGGGATAATCTCATCTTTATCAGCAACTATACCGTTTCCTAAAGTTTTAATATTAACATTTTGAGAAACAGATAATCCAAATTTAACATTATCTATATCTCCATTCAAAACATCTAGAATATGTTTTGTCATTCTTATTTTGTAAAATTCTCCATTACCATCAGAACCTCTCGTAATTCTTTCTAAATGATTAATTACAGATTTAACAGGCACACCATCATTTTCTGTGATATCTAAATCATAATCTGCAAGAACTTGCCCTGTCTCAAGATTATATATATATATTCTCTCTGGCTCTGTATCTCCTCCAGAACCTAATGTACTTTGATCTATATACAACGTAATACTAGCATCATTTATTAACCAATCTCTACTTCTTAAAAAATCTAATTCTGTCTTTTTCTTTTCATCTTCAGTAGGATTTTCTAGAATAATAGGATTTTGATTTTCATCCACAACATATTCTCCATTATCATCAACCCGAACATATTTACTAAAAAAATCTAAGACACCAATAAATCCATCTCCTCCTTTTAGATACAAATTCTTATCTGCATCGACAGTACCTTTATTTTCACCATCTGTAGCAACAGTTATATCAGGAGTATTTGTGTTTTCTATAAAATTAACAACATTATTAGAAAAATTCAATTTCAGTTCTTCATGTCTTTTAACAAGGTCCTTTTTTATGACCTTACTACTTCTACTATTTCCTCCTCCTCCAGAGTCATCTTCTCTTTCGGTAGTATAATACAACGTAATATCTGCAGCACTAATGTTAAAATACACCAAGTTACCAGGACCGTTTACTGGCTCTGCAACCAAATAGACTCCTCTAAAAAAGTTGACAAAATTATTTATATTACTAAGTTCTGGGGATTTTGCATTATCAATAATTAAATCTCCAAATAGATTTTTTGCATCTTCTGGAAACACAATTCTCAATCTCGGATTTTGCTTTACAACATCCTCACTTGTTCCTTCATCTTCTCCATCTGGTATTAACAGAGATAATTCTTCATTTGAAGGCACAAAATCAAATACCTTAGCTAACTCCACTGCTTTTGCCTTATCGTTAAACGTGCTAAAGTCATCAGAATAGTATATCTGTCTTTCTCCGGATGTTGAACTTGGATCAACATCTCTTAAAAAATAATCAGATTTATAAACAGTTATATCTATTGGAGAACTACCATAAACTGAATCTAATTCATAAGTATTAATTGTTTCATTAGTTTCGGCATCAGTTGTCGTTTTAACTTCGCTAAAATAAGGAAGATTTAAAACAACACTATCCAACACTGGATTCGTACCCAAATCAGGGCTAAAATTTTCTGGTACTACTTGAGAAAGCACGCTATACACAGATTGCCCATAAAATGGATCATTATAAACCCCTAAAGAATTACCTGGCAATCCATTAGTTTGTACTCTTTTAAACTTTTTACTATGTGCTTGTGGAATAGCCCCATATAAATCTCTTTCAAAATTAACATCCCCAATGATTTCACTCCCAACAGAATCTATATTTGTATCACAAGACACTACTGCAAAAACAACAGCTACTATAGCAATTGTTTTAATCAATACTTTTTCAAATTTCATAATTTTTCCTTTTGCTTATACCAATACCTCTGTTTGATAAAAGGCTTCATAGGCATCTGCAAACTCATCTGGTTTTTTATATTCTAAAACTGGTTGAGATATCGTTTTCAAATGTTCGACAAGTTCTGAAGGTATTTCGTCTGATCCAACTATGATTGCGTCAGAATTATCAACTGCTACTTTCATTATATTGCTATATGTTGGTTTTGCCAAAACGCTTACTTTTTCTTCTGCTATACCGTCAAACTTCACTTTTTCCATCATGTTTTTATCCAAAGTTCCGTCAAACCCATTACCATAAACAGAAGTCACAATTTTACTATGACCAAAAAGAGGTTCATTAGCATAATATTGCTTTAAGTATAATGGTAAAAGTGATGCCAACCAACCGTGTACATGTATAACATCTGGTGACCAGTTTAATTTCTTAACTGTTTCGATAACACCTTTAGCAAAAAAAATCGCACGCTCATCATTATCAGGAAATAAATTTCCTTCTTCATCTGTCAATGTCGCCTTCCTTTTAAAATAATCTTCATTATCAATGAAATACACCTGCATACGCTCTTTCGGAATTGAAGCAACTTTAATGATAAGAGGCATATCAAGATCGTTGATTACCAAATTCATCCCCGAAAGTCGAATTACTTCATGTAACTGGTGCCTCCTTTCATTGATATTACCATATCTTGGCATAAAGATTCTAATTTGACCTCCTTTGCTATTTACCATTCTAGGCGCCTCAAAAGACATAGATGAGATCTCAGTCTCTGGCAAATAAGGTATAACTTCTGATGATACGTACAATATCCTCTTATCTTTCATATAATCGATACTTTTATCGTCCTCCTTTTGGAATTAATTTTGCAAAATTACGAAAATTTATGCAGTCTGCCAGTAATATCTTATTTTTGCACGCCTTTAAGTTAATATCAAATGCGGGTCCACAAGAAAAGACTAGACATATTAGACAATGTTGCAACACTAAAAAAGCAACAAAAATCCATCGGTTTTGTTCCTACAATGGGGGCTTTACACAAAGGACACCTTGCCCTAATACAAAGGGCTATAGACGAAAATGACCGCGTAGTGGTAAGTATTTTTGTCAACCCTACTCAATTTAACAATACTGAAGATTTAGACAATTATCCTCGAACCTTAGAAGACGATGTTGCGCTATTATCTAAAATTTCTGACGAAATAATTGTTTTTGCACCTACACCAAAAGAGGTCTATTTAGACGATATTAAGTCAACAAATTATGATTTTGGGGGATTAGAACATGAGATGGAAGGAAAATACAGACCCGGACATTTTGACGGAGTAGGAACTGTTGTGAAGCATCTTTTTGATATTGTTTGTCCTGATCGAGCATATTTTGGAGAAAAAGATTTTCAGCAACTGCAGATTATTAAAAAACTAGTTGAGATAGAAAAAATGCCCCTCCAAATTGTGGGATGCCCAATATATAGGGAGGATAGCGGACTTGCTTTAAGTTCGAGAAATAAGAGACTGACTCAACGTCAGCTTGACGAAGCTCCTCTGATATACAAAACCTTAAAACAAGTCAAAAATGACTTTGGCACAAAAAATGTTACTAATTTAAAAGACTGGGTATCAGAACAATTAAATAACAGCAGTGAACTTGAATTAGAATATTTTGAAATTGCTAATACTTCTAATTTAAAATCTATAGAACAAAAACAAAAAGATATCGAATACAGAGCTTTTATCGCGGTATTTGCAGGAGAAATAAGACTCATAGATAACATTGCCCTAAACTAAAAATAATTAACTTTGTAACATGCTAGTACACGTAGTAAAATCTAAAATTCATCGCGTTAAAGTGACTGGTGCTGATCTTAATTATATCGGCAGCATTACTATTGACCAAGACCTTATGGAAGCGGCCAATATAGTAGAAGGCGAAAAAGTTCAAATCGTTAACAACAATAACGGAGAACGCCTAGAAACGTATGCGATTCCTGGACCAAGAAATAGTGGAGAAATCACGCTAAATGGTGCTGCGGCAAGAAAAGTGGCCAAAGGGGATGTTTTAATCCTTATCACATATGCTATGATGGATATTGAAGAAGCTAAAAACTTTAAACCTAGACTTCTTTTTCCAAATGAAGAAAATAATTTACTGAAATAAGTGAATCCTAAACTCGTAAAAATTCTAAAAATCATACTCCCACTTGCACTGGGAGTTTTTTTAATTTGGTATTCGATATCTTCTGCAACACCAGAAGAAAGACAAAAAACACTTGAATACATTACTCAAGCCGATCCAAAATGGATTATATTATCGATAACCATGGGGTTAATATCTCACCTATCTAGAGCATATAGATGGAATTTTTTACTAGAACCTTTGGGGTTTTCTGTAAAGGTTTCAAATAGTTTTATGGCTGTAATGATTGGGTATCTTGCCAATTTGGGTATACCAAGATCTGGAGAAATTCTAAGAGCTGGAACCATATCTACATACGAAGGCATCCCTTTTAAAAAAGCTTTTGGCACAATTATTACTGAAAGAATAATTGATTTGATCATGCTATTGCTTATCATTTCTATAACACTACTTTTTCAATCAGAACACTTATTGTCTTACCTAAATGATAAAATCTCAAATCCGATAATAACACTTGTTATTTTAGGAGTGTTACTTGTTTTAGGAGTACTTTTCTTAAAGATTATCAAAACTTCTAAAAACACACTACTTATAAAAATTAGACAGTTTGGAGAAGGGCTTCTTGAAGGGATTAAGAGTATTTCGAAGATAAAACATAAAGGTGCGTTTATTTTTCATACATTTTTGATTTGGACATTATATACCGCCATGTTTTATGTAATCAAGTTTACTGTTCCTGAAACTGCTACACTAACTATTGGTCCCGTGCTAGCTACTTTTGTAATAGGCTCTCTAGCTATGTCTACAACTAATGGAGGTATCGGCGCATTTCCTCTTGCCATAGCAACCATATTAGTTCTTTTTAATGTCGAAAAACCTGCCGGAGAAGCTTTTGGATGGATTTTATGGGGCTCTCAAACCGCAATAAATATACTAATTGGAGCGTTATCATTTTTATTTCTACCAATAGTAAACAGAGAGAAATAGGGAAATAATTTATATATTGCTCCGAGCTTACTTAACCTTAATCCTATACTTATGAAAAAAAGTGTAACTCTTATAATTGCCTGTTTTTTTGTTTTTTACGGAAACAGTCAAGTCATTTATGAATCTTTCAGATCTATTAAATTAGATCAAAACAGAGAGTTAAAGATTCAGCTTCCTCGTAATTACAAAAAGAATGCTGATAAAATATACCCATTGATTGTTGTACTTGATGGAGATTACTTATTTGAACCCGTTGCAGGTAATGTAGATTATTTCTCGTATTGGGAAGATATGCCCGAATCTATTGTTGTTGGAGTAAATCAGAGAAAAACCAGAGAAGATGATTGCAGATATGATACTGCAGAGTTTTTACCTACTCTTAAAGGAGCAGAATTCTTTGAGTTTATCGGTCAAGAACTAGTGCCATATCTTAATCAAACCTATCGTACAGCTCAACTAAAAATAATAGTGGGTCATGATTATACGGCAAACTTTATTAATTATTTCTTATTCAAAGACAATCCAATTTTTCAAGGATACATTTGTTTAAGTCCAGAATTTGGCCCACCTATGGGAGAAAGAATAGCTTCTCGACTTGGTTCTACTTCTGATATTTGGTATTATCTAGCAACTGCAACTAATGATGCAGATAACATAAAAAAGGATCTAATTGCCCTTGACGAAAAATTGAAAGCCTTAGAAAACCCAGAGATGAACTATTTCTTTGATAATTTTGAAGAATCTTCGCATTATACTCTTGTAGGACAAGCAATCCCAAAAGCTCTAGAAGGTATTTTTGAAATGTACCGCCCTATAAGCAAGAAAAAATACAAAGAGGTTCTTCTTACCCTAGAAACATCTCCTTATGACTATCTTGTAGACATGTATAAAACAACAGAGAAGTTATACGGTATTAAACGAAAAATAAGAATCAATGACTTTATTGCGGTTTCTACCGCTTTAGAAAAAAATGAAAATTGGTCTGAGTTAGAACCTTTAGGTAAATTAGCAGTAAAGGAGCACTCAGACTTAATGCTTGGTTATTACTATCTTGGTATGTTTTATGAACAAACCGGAGAGCCTAAAAAAGCCATGAGAGCATACGAGAGCGGTTTTCAATTAACCGAAGTTGCTTTTCTTACCAAAGACTATATGCTTGATAAAGTAAACAAAATTAAAGAGGATTTTGGTTGGTAATTCTACATTGAATTTGCACTTTAAATAAAAATCAAAATTCGAAAAACATATAACTTGTAAAAACAAAAAGATCTCGAAATTGAGATCTTTTTTGTGTCTTAAAAATATAGTATTTTTACTGCTTTATTGATCTTTTATGGCTAAAACCAAAACTGTTTTTTTCTGTCAGAACTGCGGTTCTCAATACTCTAAGTGGCAAGGGCAATGTACATCTTGTAAAGAATGGAATACCATTGCCGAAGAGGTAGTACAAAAAGCTACAAAAAATGATTGGAAAAATGCCACATCTACCAAATCTAGTAAAGTTGCAAAACCACTAAAGGTTTCAGAGATCAGTACAAGCCAAGATACTCGTTTTAATACTGATGATACAGAGCTCAATCGTGTACTTGGAGGCGGATTAGTCCCCGGGTCTTTAACTCTTTTGGGAGGTGAACCTGGTATTGGAAAAAGTACATTGTTATTGCAGATTAGTCTTAAACTACCCTACAAAACTCTTTATGTTTCGGGAGAAGAGAGCCAACAGCAAATTAAAATGAGAGCAGAGCGTATTCAAGTCAAAACAGACACATGTCTCATTTTGACTGAAACTAAGACTCAAAATATCTTCAGGCAAATTGAAGAAATTCAACCCGATATTGTGATCATCGATTCTATACAAACACTACATAGTGATTATATAGAAAGTAGCGCCGGAAGCATTTCTCAAATCAAGGAGTGCACTACCGAATTAATCAAGTTTGCCAAAGAAACAGCTACACCTGTTATACTAATAGGTCATATCACAAAAGATGGTGCCATTGCAGGGCCAAAGATTCTCGAACATATGGTGGATACCGTATTACAGTTTGAAGGAGATCGCAACCATGTATATCGAATTTTAAGAGCTTTAAAAAACAGATTTGGTTCTACATCAGAGCTAGGCATTTATGAGATGCAAGGAAGCGGGCTACGAGAGGTTCACAATCCTAGTGAAATCTTGATTTCTAAAAATGATGAAGAATTAAGCGGTACCGCTGTTGCTTCGACTGTAGAAGGTATGCGACCTATTATGATAGAAATACAAGCATTGGTAAGCACCGCAGTGTATGGCACACCTCAACGAAGTGCCACAGGATACAACCTTAAAAGGCTTAATATGCTTTTGGCTGTATTAGAAAAACGAGCAGGGTTTAGACTAGGTGCTAAGGATGTGTTTTTAAATATTACTGGTGGTATCTCTGTAGATGATCCCGCTATTGATCTTGCCGTAGTCGCTGCCATTTTATCTTCTAGCGAAGATATCCCAGTTCCCAAAGATTATTGTTTTGCCGCAGAGGTTGGTTTGGCAGGAGAAATTCGCCCAGTAAACAAGATAGAACAACGCATACAAGAAGCCGAAAAACTTGGATTTTCTACCATATTTGTTTCAAAATACAATAAAATATCCTTTAAAAATACTCAGATTAAAATCCAGTTGGTAACCAAAGTAGAAGATGTAGCTGCTCACCTATTTGGGTAAAAATCATTTTTGGATTGCATAACGTTTAAGCTTTTTGTCAAATTTGACAAAACATTATACTTTGTAATGTTCAAGCTTTAGTTCTTGCCCATCAAAAACAGCATAGGTATAGTGTACAATCCAATCGCCTAGATTGGTATATTTTGATTGCTCATTTAATTGTATTTCCATAGGTAAGTGCCTATGTCCAAATACAAAATAATCTCTATGCTTACTTTCTAGTTTTCGCTTACAATATTGTACCAACCACTCATTATCCTCTCCTAAAAAAGTAACATCTTCGTCTCCTGATATAAGTTTATTTTTTACCGAAAGATATTGGGCTAGTTTTACACCCAAATCTGGATGCAACCATCTAAAAAACCATTTTGCCACAGGATTAGTAAACACCTTTTTCATTCGTTTATACCCTTTATCCCCAGGGCCTAATCCATCTCCATGACCAATAAAAAAAGTAGTATCATTAAAGGTAAATTCTTGTGGTTTATGATATACAGGAATATTCAGTTCTTCTTCAAAATACCCGTTCATCCAAAGATCATGATTTCCTACAAAATAATACACAGGTATTCCTGAGTCTGTTATTTCGGCCAACTTACCTAAGGTTCTTGTAAAGCCCTTTGGTACAACGGTTTTATATTCGAACCAAAAATCAAAAAGATCACCCAATAAAAATATTGCAGCAGCATCTTCTTTAATTTCATCAAGCCATTTTACAAAATTTTTCTCTCTTGGAAAGCTTTTTTCTGAAGTAGGAGCCCCTAAATGATTATCACTTGCAAAGTATATTTTTTTTCCTTTTGGAAGATTCATATGCTGTACTTGAGGTGTAACTAATTAAGAATTATCGCTTGCATACCATTCTGCATACGAAGTTTCGGTTTCTTGAAGCTTTAACGAATGTAACTGAATATTTTCTGGTAATCGAGCTTTAATCTTTTTGGCAAAATCGATAACCATATTCTCACTAGTAGGTTGATAATCTACCAATATCACACTATGTCCTCTTTGTTCGAGTTCTTTTGCCAGTTCTATATGTGGTGTATTCTTGTTAAATACCGTTGCGTGATCAAAAATATCCTCGATATCCTCTTTTACAATCTTTTTAAGATCTCCAAAATCGATTACCATCCCTAGTTTTACATGAGAGGTATCTGTAATTGGGGTTCCTATAACGGTTACACTTAATTTATAACTATGCCCATGTACATTTCTACATTTACCATCATACCCATATAGTGCATGACCTGTTTCAAAAGAAAACTGCTTGGTGATACGAATTTTATCCATCGCTTACTTTGTAATTTTTGGCAAAGTTACGGAAGATTAACGTCTCTTTCTCTTATTTATAAAGTAAACCACTACTAGAATTATTCCTAGGATAAGAAACAATCCATTACCCCCTAAAAAATTTAATATATCCATTCTCTATTTTTTTAATTTGGCTAGTGCCGTTTTTGTGAATTCTGAAAGCACTAATTCTCCTGATATAGCTGCTCTTTCTATAAGAAGCTCTTGCCAATGCTCTGATCCTTGCCAGTTTACTTTTTTCATTTGTTGTGTTGCTTTCGGATTGTAACTTGCCAACCGTTCTGCAAACAATGCTACTTCTTTATCTAGTTCTGCCAAGGTTTCAAAAACTCTAGCGTATAAACCTTGTTCTTTTGCCCAATATGCATTTTTCCATTGTGAGGCATCCCATGCTAAGTTTTCGAATGCTGCGGTTCCAATTTTTCTTGCTACTGCCGGTTCGATTACAAAAGGGCCGATACCAATAGTAAGTTCGCTTAATTTGATCGAAGCTCCTTCGGTCGCCAAACAGTAGTCACATGCTGCAGCCAATCCTACTCCACCCCCAACTATTTTACCTTGTATTCGACCAATAATTGGTTTTTTACATGATCGCATTGCATTAATCACATTGGCAAATCCAGAAAAAAACTGCTTTCCTTCTTCGTGATTTGTAATGGCCAGTAACTCGTCAAAAGAAGCTCCTGCACAAAATGCTTTTTCTCCTTCTGATTTAAGAACAATCACATTTACTGATTGATCAACAGATAGTTGACCAAAAGCTTTGGCTAATCGTGTTAATAATTCTGAAGGAAAGGAATTGCTTGCCGGGTGGCCAAACTCCAGTGTTGCAATGTTATTTTCGATGTGTGTGTATAGGCTCCCGTTAGATCTTGGTATCATTATTGTTATTACTTTAAAAGTAAAGTTACTACTTTATTTAATTCTATTAAAGTGAATACTATTTCTAATATCGAATTAAACTCGGATTAACGGTACTATAACTAGACATATTCTTTGTTATTGCGTTAAGGATAGAAATGAAAACCCCACAGCCTGAATTTATGAAGTGCGAGGAGTTGCAATGAATAGCCTGCTCGAACGCCCAAATTATCATAAATCACTCATAGTATCGTTTACTATATATAGGATTAGATTATTGTAACGATCTGTCTAACGAACTAGTCTTTTGCTGTATAGATACTAACCATAACGATATTCTTATAATCTGGTAATACCTGTAGTGTATGATTGAACAATTTTTTGAAAAGAACAGTTTACGAATAGGCCTTTTGTTAATTTTGACATACTCACTTTTTTTGGTGTATATTCTTTATTTTGCCTGAGAAAGTAGAGGCAAAAACTTTGCTCTAAATTTTAAAACAAGTGCGACTCCTCTAAATAGCGCCCAAACGGCAAAAGCAATCCATACTCCATATAATTTTAAGTCAAAAAAGTTACAGAGATATAAGGTAGGAATAAACCCAAGAAATGTCGCTCCCATCAATACGTTTCTTAAATATCCCATTTCGCCCAATCCCTTAAATACACCATCAAAAACAAAAGCAAATCCGTTAATAGGTTGTACAATCAACACGATAAAAAAGATGCTATAAAAAGTATCTAATACTATCGCTTCACTTGTAAATATTTCTCCTATACTATAGTAAAATATAAATCCAAACAAGGCTAGTATCAAGCTCACACTTACCCCATAAGTACTTACTCTCTTTCCTAATCGCCATAATGAGTTATAGTCTTTTGCTCCCAATAGTTTTCCGCTCAAGATATTTCCTGCTCCCCCATATCCATCTATAAAAAATGCTGTAAACATCCAGATATTCATAGCTATAGTATAGGCTGCTATATAATTATCACCGTATGCTGTGGCATTGGCAGTTGCAAAATACAACGCTGTATTTAAAGCTATGGATCGTACAAAAAGATTAAGGCTCATGGTAACCAATCTACCTAATTCTTTATTTAGAGGAAAGCGTAGTTTTAGACTTACATTGGTTTTTACTAATAACAGTATAAATACTATAACAGCCATTAAAAACTGTGAAATTAAACTTGCCCACGCCGCTCCAGTTATTCCCATCGGAGAAATAAACCCTGTGATACCATACACCAAAACGTAGTCTAAGACAATATTAGCAACAGCACCAATTATCGCTACTACCATAGGCCAAAACGTATTTTGTAGCCCCCTAAAAATACCAAATACTGCAAACGTGAATAAGGTTAGAGGAAAACCCCAAACTCTAATATCATAATACTGTATACAGTAATCTAATATCAAACCAGATGCATTGTAGAGTTTAAAAATATCTTCGACAAAAAAAATGGTAGATACTAAGACCAGAATACTCAATCCTACATTAAAAAAAATAGCCTGAGCCGGTAGTGTTTTTACTTCTTCTATTTTTCCTGCTCCTAGGTATTGCGAGATAATTGCCGAAATTGCACTTCTGGTTTGACCAAGAATCCAGATCAATGCCGACAAAAAAGAACCTACTATTCCTACGGCTGCAAGAGACTCTGTGCCATACTCGGGAATATTACCTACAATCGCAGTATCGGTTATAGACAATAAAGGCTCTGCTATACCTGCAATAATGGCCGGAATAGCAAGACGGTTTATATTTTTAAAACTTATTACATCACTCATAATACTAGTTCATAACAATGAAAAGGGTGCGTGCTTTGTTTGGGAAAATAAATATCTCCTAATTGCCGATATCCTCTGGCACTATAAAACTTCTGGTTTCTGGTATTTTGACTAAACGTATCTAATCGTATCGAAGCATATTTTTCTTTTGAAGCATAGTCCTCTGCAAAATCCATAAGTTGCTGCGCATATCCTTTTGACCAATACTTAGGATGTATGGCTAATCTATGAATATATAAATTGCGATTACTTTGGGTTAACCAATCAACTGGGATATACTCATCATCCATATGCTCGGTTAATACGACTATACCAATGATCAGATTATCTTTTTTAAGAACATACAACTCTTGCAATTCGATATCTTTTTCAAAACGCTCTCGGGTTGGATAATGTTCGTTCCACTGATAAATACCATTATTTATCATAGCCTTTGCACAAGCTCTGGTAAGGTCATGAATAGTATCTAGGTTTGATAATTGTGCTTTAAGGATCATAAGTTTTTTGCAAGTGCCAAAAATACTAATTTAATTGATCGTTACTTTAGGTTTAATCCTTATAATTTCCTTAAAAACTGCTTTATGCATTACTACTTAATGCGGTTTGCAATCATTATGGTAAGTAAACTATCTTGTGACGAGCAACGAGACATATATATAGAAAATTCATTATCAAAATTCTAGGTAATCAAAGAAAAATTAAACCTTGTAATATGGGTTAATAATGAATAAAAAATCGATATTTATGTCCAAAAAAAATCTAAAATTGTAATTTTAGCGTTCATACAATTACTCAACATACGATTTAAATGAAAAATATTTTGGTTCCTTTAGGGCTATCTGAAAGAAAGGTTCGAACAGCGAGGCTTCAGTATGCCATTGATTTTGCAAAAGAGTTTAACGCAAAAGTTTATGCGGTAGAAGTTTTTAAAGAGTTACCCAGATCGGGTAGTCTTCCTGCAAACGAAACTTTAAAAGGAATCGCTACTTCATGGATCAAAGAAGAAATCGCAAGAGTTGACACCAAGGGTGTCGAGGTTATTCCGTTACCGTTTGAAGATGAACTTCTAGAAGCTATCCCTAAGTTTAATTTAGAACATGATATCGATCTACTAATTTTAGGATCAGAAGTAAATGACATAAAGGTTCCTTATTATTTGGGTGAGATTGCAGGTGGTATGGTTAAGAAAACAGAAATTCCTGTATTGATTATACCGCAGATGTACACTTATGTACCGATACAAAAAGTGCTAATGGCGATAAAATCGGGGATTATTAAAAAGAAAACGGCACTAACTCCGTTAAAAGAGGTATTAAAAACTTTTGATGCAAAGCTAAAGTTACTACAGGTAAAAACACCAGAGTACAAGCCCAAACATTCTGAGTTGAATGAGGATTTAAAAGAGATGATTTCATCTTATAAATCATCGGATAACGGAACCTTGTTTCAGGGAGTTCTTGAGCACCTTAATGAAAATTATCCTGATCTCTTATGTGTGTTTAGACGTAAACGTGGTTTCTTTGCCAAATTATGGGAAAAGAATACAGTTCTTAAAAAAGACTTTGATAGTAGGATTCCTTTACTTGTACTAAGAGGATCTGATTAATATAGTAAGGATGGGGATGTAGCTCAGTTGGCTAGAGCGCTTGACTGGCAGTCAAGAGGTCGTGGGTTCGAATCCCATCTTCTCCACATCTCAAAAACCCTGCTAATAGCGGGGTTTTGTTGTTTTAGGTTTTAATTTATTTCTTATATATAAGACCGTGTTTTCAGAATTTACTAATATGTAAGATTATATATTAATCGACCTATTTTTTCTCCTATATACCATGAAGCAAAAATCATGAAACCAATAGTGATTAGCCAATAATAAATAGTTCTTTCTCTTTTCTTGGTTGTTGATTTCATATGGTATTTTTATTATAACTTAATTACGATATCAATTTTTATAATCGTTTATTGGCATCATCTTAAATTTTAATTCTTGTACTATTTATCAATTAAGATCCCAATGCTTTACCAAAAGCTTCTCCTTTTTCAAATGCAAAAATAAAAGTGATTATTATAAGAATAAGAAGAACACAGGCTAATATTATTTTTTTCTTGTTCTTTTTACTGAAGAGATTTTTCATTTGATTTTTTGAATTAATTTTTGGATAATTATGATTTTAGTCTAAAATCTGAAATAGAAATTTGGGATTCAAGATTATAGATGCTCTAGTTCTTCTAATTCACGATCTACCATATAAGGAAACAATTCATCAAATCTTTCTATATAGGGTTCTTGCATTTTATACTTCAAATATTTTTTTGCTAGAATAAAATATTCTTTTGCTTTTCTGAAGTGTGATAATTTAATTTCTATTTTACCTAATCTATATAGGGCTTCAGGGAATTTATCATGTGATTTTAATACTTTATTGTAATGTAAAATTGCCTTGTCGTATTGAAGTATTTCTTCGTAGCACCTTCCTAAGTAAAAATTAATATAAATATTATCTTCTACACTAAAGCCTTTTTTTTCTTCTTCCAAATTAACTTGATGTAACGCTATAATAGCTTGGTCAAATTCCTTTAGTTTATACAATGCCTGACCTTTTTGAAAACCACATGGTTCTCCCCAACAAATATTATAGACCATTCCTGTCATCTCCTCTATCTTCTCGATATCTTTTATAGCACCTTTATAATCCCTATAGTAGTAGAGTAATGACCATGCTCTGTACCCAAGGGCATCGGTTGTATTTTGCTCGATACTATATGCTACTGCTTTATTAAGAATCTGCATTGCTTTTATATGCTCCCCTTTTTTCTTGTATGAATATGATAATTTTTGACGAACCTCTACATTTTCGGGTGTAATTACTAAAGCCGAATCTTTGTATTTTCGGTATAAGTTAGAAGGTTGTAAAAAGTAATTAGATATATTATGATACCGTTGTGTCACAGAATCCTTCTCCTTAGTAGATAAATTGTTAAACACATTTATGTGATCTTTTTTTTCTGAACAACTATAAACTATAGATAACAGAAACATTATCATTATTACTAATTTTATGGACATAGGTCAGTGATTTTTCCGTTTTCAATTTTAAACATTAAGAATGCATGAACATCTTTATAGAACAACCAATTTAATGTAGATACAGAAGATGGCCAACCTTTTAAACCAACAACCTTAGTTATAATATGTGTAACTATCTCTTGTGAAAATTCATTTTTTTTGTATTGCTTATCCATTTGAATCAAACCAAAGTCTCCTAAAACACCTTCACAATTAATTGAAAAATGAACAATAATATAACCTTCAGTATTCTCATTATTAGGCATGTTTTTTGAAACAAAATCAAGGATGTAATTGTTCCCTTTTTTATAAGTTACATCATCGTCAAAATAATATTCACCTTGATACCCGTCATAACAATTAGCATACATTCTTGTTTCTGAAATAACTTTTAAAAACTCATTGATATTAATATTAGATTTTTCATAAGTAATTAATTTAACTTCTGTTGATGAAAAATCCTTAAGTTCAATTTTATTAGAAGTACTCTTTGTTATTTGAAATATCGGTTGGGGATTATCATTTCCTTTGTCGTAAGAAAGAAATATGGTCTCATTAATTTGATATACATAATAACCTTTTGTTTGATATTCTGAGGTTACTTTTTCTCCTTTATAAAAGTAATTTGTTAAAAGATATAGGCTATCTTTTTTGAAATGTAAAGTGTGATTAATTTTTAGGTCTTGATTGGGGTTTTTATTTTCATCTTCAATTACTTCATATGACCATATATTGTTTAAAAGTGATTTTTTTATTGCAAGAGTATCTAATTTAATAGTTTGCTCTATTTTTTGAAATTTAGCGGCGGACTTAGGATTGGGTGTTCCTTTTTCAAAAAACTTAAAACTAGTTGTATCTCGTAAATCATATGCCCAAAAATGCTCATTCCTCTTTTTACCAATAAGTAAATGATTTTCTTTAAAAAATAGGGTGTCTCCGGTTTCTATATTTCTTTTTAGTATTTTATCCAAAAGCTCCCCTTGATTATCAAAAAAAGAAAGAGAATCATTTTTGGCTTCAAGAATAAAAGGGTAAGGTATCAGTTGATCCATTCCTCGATATGTTCCTAAATAAATTTCTGAAGTGTTATTTTTACACCCTATTAATGCTAAAAATAAAATTCCTAATAAATATATTGGTTTCATTTTCATTGTTTGAAAATCTTTTTTTTTGATAAAAAATTCTTTTAATAAGCCTTAAATCTTCTGTGATTATTTCTGCAATACCTTGCATTTCTTGTTTAAAGTCAATTTCGATGTTATAGGTAGTAATCAACTTTTCTGAAAGTGATACATCTAATAGGTATGCTCCATCATTGCTTGGTAGTAAAGATATTTCTTTGACTGCACCCTTAACAATACCATATTCATTATCTGGAAATCCACTTAATCTAATATTCACGTCTTGGCCGATTTTTAGTTTTCCTAATATAAAATCATACAAATTAAATTTTTAATGCCTTAGTAAAACATCATAGTTTTACTTTTTAACATCAGGTGTTTTCTATGGTTTTTTTGAATACACATACCCAAAAGTTAGGTATACAACATAATGTAACACATCCAAAAAAAATGAATTATCTAGAAAAAAATAGGTATACATAAACGTAGAGATGAATAACCCGGGATATAATAATAGGTTATAAAATTGTTTGCCTCTATAAACATTGTAATAAATAAGGTCGGGAAGTATTGCCGGAAACAGACAAATACCGACAGGAATAAAAAGATAAGAACCACTTAACAAAGGCCAAGGTATCATCAAAAATAGGATATAGGCAAAAACGATGAGCATATGTTGTAAACTATTTAACTGTATGCCAAAAAGGGTAATGGTATAATCGTTTCTTATAGTGAATTTCATAGTTGCTTAATCCAATTAAAAGTTAATATCCAAAGAGAGCATAAAATAACGAAAAATCAAATTACTTTGATATACCGTGGTAGAATAATCTGAGTTTTCTATTTGCTCAAAAGTTTTATTATTTAACAAATTTTTACCAACAAAACGTCCAGATATCCACTTTATCTTTTGTGGACGATATCGTATACTAAAATCTAAGAATGAAAAATCTTGATTACTCTTTATATTGGGTTTAAAGTAATCGTATATGGCAGTTATTAACCATTCCTTATTTAATTTTATGATGGTCTTGAAAGTGTTTTTAAGATTATAATTTGTGGTCGAAGCCTGACCCAAAACCTCATATTTTGCGAACGTGTAATTAAAGGTGTTCTCAAAATTTATCGGAATCCTAAATGCTGTTTTTGCAAATAAAGTTCCATTATAATTTTTTGATTCTCCATCTCGAAGTGTTGATTGGTTTATAGCATTCTTGAAGTTGGAGATTGTATAGGATGAAGAATGTTTTAGGGTTGTTTTTGCAAAGCCAATATACCTTTCTATAGAAAACATAGTAAAATAATCAACTAGATTTACAGGGGACTGAAAGTATGTAATTTTGGTAAAATTAGTGTTGATGTCTATTTGAGGCAGAAATACATTTTTTTTATTTGTATAACCTGAAGTAACATTAATGTCAATATTTTTAAACAAGTCATTAAGACGATAACTTAAAGAATAGTCTTGTCGCTTTTCTAATTCTAGTGAGGTGATTGTATTATGTATCGATCGATTATCGATTATTACCGTATTAGGAATTAAAAACTTCTCTTCTGGTGTTTTTTGTACATAACTACCAATAAATTTTAATTTGGATACCGAGTTAAGTCTATAACTTATTTTTAAAGAAGGTTCGGGAAAGAAATTGTTTTTTTTATAAGTAGCTATTTCGTTTTGTAAATTAGTTTTTTTTTGAAATATATAATTCATTGCTACGGCTGACTCTAGTTTCCATTTTTTGTTTTGAAAAGCTAATGAAATATGAGTATAATAATTCCTTTTTATATACTTTAGGTTATTTCTAAACTTTACAACTTCATTTCCGTTTTCTATTAAAGAAGATAAGAAAGGAAGATTGTAGTGATTAATCCCACCAGTTAGGGCGTATTTAATCCGTTTCTTTTTTCCTAGGAAAACAAGATAGTTTTGAAATGCTTCTTTTCTATATTCACTATATTGGTCATATGAATTGAAAAGATTCTCATTAGTAAGAAAATTGCCGATTGTACTAAACTCTTGAGGAATGTTGTTTCTAGAATATACAGATACGAATTGTAAAGCACTTGTAGTATTTAGCTTATTTGTAAACTGTAATTTGTTGTTCCAAAAAAAAATGCTGGTTTTCAATACCGTTGAAGAAGCTATATTAAGGTTTTTACTAAGAGTATTTTTGGATCTGATTTCTTCGTTTTGAATAGAAGTCTCGAGTTCTAATAAGGATTTTTTGGTTGTATTATAAGTAAGCTTTAAATCTATTCGTTTATTTTCTGGTGTTTTTATAATGTCTCCATGATCAATATATCTTACCATCTCTTTTCCAGTAAAATATCTGTTATCATATAATTCTTGTTTAAAAAACTCATCTTGTATATAATACAAATTGGATTTTAATGTAAAAGTCTTAGAAAGCCGATAGATAAAGTTATAATTACCAAACCATTGATTATTAACCTTTGTTCTAGAATCATTTAAAATACTGCTTAATGGCATATCATTAATAATAGTTTTTGCATACAATTCTTTGTTAACCACATCTTCAGGAGAAATCGATTTAGAGAAATAGTCAAAAGGTGTATTATTACTTCCTGTATTATTAAATGATAGTGTTCCAAAAGATTTCAATGATTTTGCAATTCCTAATATGTTGGTGCCAATATTATAATACGATTTATCTCCGTATCCAAGACCAATAGTGCTTGTATTAGAATAATCCACCTTTCCTTTCTTTAGTTTAAGATTTAGAGCTACATTATCAGAGTTTTCAATTCCTTTTAATAATGGATTTTTAGAGTATTTATCAATAGCTTCAATCTGATCAATCATATTTACAGAAATATTTTTTGTTCCCAACGAATAGTTATGACCAAATAGGTCGTCTCCATCCAATTTTACTGCTTTTACTGTTTTACCTCTATATTTAATCCTTCCGTTTTCTTCTACCTCAATTCCTGGTAATTTTTTGATTAAGTCCTCTACTTTTCGTTCTGTACCATCTTTATAGGCTTCGGGATTAAAAACTACAGTATCCTTTTTGATAGTAAACTTTTTACGTTCAGAGATGATCACTTCGTCTAATTCTGTAATTTTTGGCGTGAGAACGATATCGAAATGATAGGTTTTGTTAACTTCTGGGTTTACAATACTATCTACTATTTTTTCATAATTGAGCACACTAACTTCTATAAAAATGGTAGTATCATATTTCTTTTTTAAGATATAGGAAAAATTACCCTTATCATTTGTAATAAAAAACTCTGAAATATTACCATCTTCAACTGATTTTTTTAAGATCAGATTTGCTCGTGATAAGGGTTCTCCAAAATTGTTTTTTATTGTCCCTACTACTTTTTGTGAAAAGGAATTATAAGTAATACCTATCAAAAAAAGAGACCAAATATACTTTTTTGGCATTAATTAATTTTCTTTAGTTCTGTGATAAGATTTTCAGGAAGATCTATAAAGTGTTGAGTGAAAAAGCGTTGATTATCGTCAAAAGTCATTGTAACTTGCATTTCTGCTGCCATAACTAGCTTTTTTCTTTTAGAGTTTGTTAAGTAGGTTGTTAACGCCTTTTTGTAGTTGCTATAATTATAGACCTTTTGATTCTTTTTGAAAAAATCTTTATAAAAATTAAACACTTTTTGATCGGTGCTCTTTTTGATGTTTAGTAGTGAAAAAGAAAAATACTTTTTATCATCACTTCCTTTTACAATTAGCCCGGGTAGACCATTTAATTTTAAGGGACCAAAATTAACAGGTATCTCTGAGGTAAACCAAACTGTATATGTTCTTTCATGTAGTTTAAGTACTGCCTCTTGACATTGGTAGCCCTTTATTTTTTTTGATTTTCCAGTAAGCCTCCATTGATGATGATCGCTAGGATAGGAATAGGCAAAAATTCCGTTTTTATAAGGAACACGGGTATAAATTTTACTGTTGGTAGAATAGGTAAAAGTTGATAATTCATCATTTACAACTTTGAGCATTTCTTGAGTATAAGGGTTTTTGCCAATTCCTGATTCTCGATCATCAAAGATTTTAAATACAGCTTCTTCATTATTATGAATTATTAATTTACTTAGACAATGATGTCCTGTTCTATCAGTATAGTTATATTCTATACTATAATCTTCTTGTGCCAATATCTTACTTGATATGATAATGAGGAATAACAAAAACAAAAGGTTGTTCTTTTTCATAATATTTTTTTGTAAAATCACTATCATTTCTAATGATTAGAAATGATAGTGATTGTTAATATGTGTTGGTTAAATTAATCCATTGCACTTGCCCAAGTTCTATAGGCTCTTCCACAATTATCCCCTGGATTGCAGTCTTTTACTGTGACGCCACCACCAGAAACAGTACAGCATTCACCAAATTCTGATATTACATCTTCCGTTTCTGCATTTATATTTGTAAAACTCATTAGTGTTGTGACTAAAGTTAGCCCTAAAAATACTTTTTTCATGTTTAAAATTTTAATTAAATAGTAATTTACACCTACTCTTTTTACAAAAGGCTTTTCGGTTTCGACCTTACATCGCGCAATGATATTTTTGTAGTGATTGGTATCACTTTGGTTTTCTTTTTTTATAGTACAATACTAAAACATCACAGTTCCATTTTTTGATAGTGGTTGTTTTTTTCTTTTTTTTCTTTCATCTTATAGTTGATATTGCAAATCTCTATTAAAGCATATCGATAATCAATCGTCATAATTGGGTGTTTTTGATCCATAGTTTTATTGATATTCTAACTATTTTTATCTCTGTATTTCTTACTTCAATGATATGCTTCGAAGGGCTCAGGGAGACATACTTTTCATTTCTGTCTCTAGGGTTAATACCTCATCTCATCTGTTTACAATAACATTGATATCTACATTTATAAATAAAGTCAATCGCTTCATCTTTGGTTTTGTCTTGTACAAATAGCATATTAATCCAAGCATATAACATCATCTCGTACTTGCTGTTTTGCGCCAGCTTAGTCATAAAATCTTTCCTTTTGATATGCAATGCCCGTAGGATATCCAAAAGATATCGGTAGTGTATTTCGTCTTGTGCTATAGGCATCATTAGGGTTGTTTTTTTATAGTTGTTAATTAATGGTTTTTATTAGTGTTTTACCATTCCCCCTTCGAAGGGGCTAGGGGATGTTCTATTCACTCTAAAAACATCGATCCCCCTGCCATACGCTTCAGCTCGCCCATAGTATACTATGTCGTTTCAAAATGAAGGAGTACTTGTACCTTTTTAAACCCGAATTATGCTCTCATCCCACCCGCTCCTGTATAAAACCCAAACTTAAAACCCACCTCATTCTGGTAGATATAGCTTTGTAGTGCAAAATCATATACGATAGGCGCATTAAGATCTTTCATGATATTGATAAGACGATGCACTTTGGTTTTTGAAATGCTTAAACGTTTAGCTAATTGTTCTGGGGTACCCGTAGCTTGCATGTGTATCAGCTGATCTATACGTTGTATCATATTGATATGTTTCATCATCATATTATCCATAACTTGTTTTTTTAGGACCGATTTTGGCAAACCAAAATCGTGGGATTAAACTTTATTGTTGGTTAATTATGGTTGTTGGTTTACGTTTTTTGTTTTAAGAGTCTAAGAATCAAACAATTTGAGTCGCTCGTACTTTTTGCATTTTTAGTTTCAATGATATGCTTCGACAGGCTCAGCATGACAGCGTTTTCTATTTTGACACTTATACTGCTTTTCAATCTCGAAGACGAATGTCATCCTGAGCCCTTCAGCAGTGCCTGTCCTGAGCTTGCCGAAGGGCTCAGGACAGGCACCGTCTAAGGGTGTTCTTAATTCTGCATCCTCGATTCATAATTTTCTACCTCAAGGGTTAGTTTTTTAAGCGTTTCATGATACACCAGTACTTGATTGCCTGTAACTTTTACCAATGGGTTGATCGTTGTTAATAGTTGCCTTATTATTACTTTGGTGGTCTTTAATTTTTTTGTCATTTTGGTATCTACCAATGTTTGTTGTGTTGGGGTTAAGATGGTATATAATACAGTCATAGCGATAAGTAGGCATTAAGCAGTTAATGGGATGGGGTACTCACACAAACTCGAATTTTGGGTAATAAAAAAGATATTTCTTGCTCTATAGATAATTTGCACCGCCTCGTCGCTGGTTTTTTGTTTGTGATACAAATTGGTGATCCAGAGGTACAGAATAATTTCATATTTGCTTTGATGTATCAGGTTATACATAAAATTATCGCTATCGATATGTAACATTTTTAAGACTTGTGACATAAACACATGTAGGTCGTTGTTTTCTATCTGCATTTTGATGTATTGGTTTTAAGTGCATGATGTAATTTTTTGTTGAAGCAAATATATGGGGGAGAATTACGTTTGTACAAGGAACATAATTCTAGATTCATGAATTTTAGGGGCATAATTCTTGAATTTTAGGCACTCCTAATTGATTGTAATTAATTGCTTAATAGTGTTTTGTGTTTGTTGATAACTAAAAAACACTTATTGTGATAGTATGTTTTGATATATTTAATTTTACACCTTGAACTTCGTAAGTTTTTAGACTTATTAGTTATTCTTATTTAAAAGTATGTATAAATATTCCTTCCTGTTTTTAGTCTTTTTAATTTCTAGCATGATGTTAGGCCAAAATGCGATACTCAAAAAAGATAGCCTATTAGAAAAGGGGTTTAAAGAATTAAGTGATGGCTATTATGAATGGGAGGCTACTCCTGAAAAGTCTATTTTATATGCAAAAGCCTATTTAAAAAAAGCAAAACAAAAAAAGGATACTTTTAAGATAGCAACAGGCTATCATTTTATGGCATATTATTTCTTTAATGATTCCGATGACTACAAATCCTCCTATACCTATTGCGATAGTATTATTCAAATAACTAAATCAAAAAAATTTAAAAACTACCCTATATCCGCATACCTTTTGAAGGCTGATTTATATTTTTCGAAAATGAATTTTAAGGAATCATTTAACACATATATTTCCTTAAAAGAATATATTGATGATGATGATGATGAAATGAATTTTTATATAAATCATCAAATTGGAGGGATTAAGTCTAAATTATTACAGAATAAGGAAGCCTTAAGGGTTTTTAAGCAAAGCTGGGATTTTGTCAATAAAAAAGGTTATAAAACTAAAAATAAAGAAGTGTATCTCCAGACTCTAACGGATCTTACTATATCTTATGTAAAAAACCGCAAACTGGATACTGCGGCTATGTACTGTAAAATAGGCATAAATAAGGCATTAAAAGATAATAATCTTAAAAATTTGAACCAATTAACATTATTCAATGGCATTAACTTATACTATCAAAATAAATACCTAAAAGCACAAGAAGATTTAGAAAAATCAATTAGTTATTTTAGGAAAGAAAAGGAATATGAAAGCCTTTCTTTTTGCTATTATTATTTAGGGAAAGTTCGACTTAAGAATAATGAGAACCATAAGGCTATAAACTATTTTAAACAAGTAGATACCATCTTTCAAAAAACTATAAATATTAATCCTGAGGTTAGAGATACTTATGAAAGGTTAGTCAACTATTATAAAAGTAAAAAGGACGATAAAAACACCTTGCTATATATAGAACAATTATTAAGAGTAGATAGTGTTTTAAATAGCAATTATAAGTATTTATCTCCCAAAATTATTACTGAATATGATACACCTAAACTACTTTCTGAAAAAGAAAAAGTAATCTCAAACTTATATAAAAAGAAAAACAATGTTTCTTCTATTGCTATTACTCTTGGTAGCATTGCAATAGTATTTTCTTTTTTATGGCTATATAATTATAAAAAGAGAGTTGTTTATAAGCGTAGATTTGAAAATCTTGTCTTACGGGAAAATAAAAAAACTAGGTTAGGAAAAGAGAAAGTAGAATTGGTAGAACCCAAAAAAAGTGATATTGGAATAGCAGGTGAGGTAGTATCTAAAATTTTAAACCAAATCGATAATTTTGAAAAGGAAGAGGGCTATTTAAAAAATGGAATTACGATCAATGCTTTAGCCAAAAAGTTACAGACCAACCCCAAATATCTTTCTGCAATCATTAATCATTATAAGGAAAAAAGCTTTTCTTCTTATATTAATGAGTTACGTATTAAATATGCCATAGAACGTTTAAAAACTGACCCAGTATTTAGAAAATATACCATTAAAGCCATTGCTTATGAAGTGGGCTTTAATACCCCTGAATCATTTTCTACAGCTTTTTATAAAGAAGCACAGTTAAAACCTTCGTATTTCTTAAAAAATTTAAAAAACTGATTTGCATGTATTTACAATCTTAAATTCATGAATTTAAGGAATTGTAATGGAGATTGATTAATCTAATATCAATTTAATCTATTAGGTTTGTAAAAGAAATTAAGAATGAATAATTCAAATAAAATGAAAAAAAATAAAGCTCTAAAATTAGATAAAATTAAAATTACAAGACTGAATAATTTATCTAAGATAACTGGTGGATCCACTCAAACTGAAACGGGAGGCTTAAAATCATTATTCGCTCTTTGTAGACCCAAGGATGGAGGAAAAGATGATGATGATTAATTAGCATTTGCACAATTGTATTTTGAGACAGCTATTAAATAGAATTAGTAGGAAATTCAAAAAAAATAAAATTAATCGATCAGCAGTAAGTAGAAAAGGATTTCTAATCAACAACAAATTATATTATACCCTAATATTTAGTATATTTTATTACCTGATACCTTTCAAGCAGGTCCTTTTTTAGAGCTTGTGGAGTTGAATAATGTATATAAAATATGAACTTCTAAATTAAAAAAAAAATTGCTTCTAGATGAATCAAGCTACCCTTGTTACCAACAAAAACAACTCATAAATCATCAAAAAATGCTTGTTAAAACACTTAAAATAGCACTAATAGCTTTGTCTATTTGTGCTAGTAATCCTTTATACTCACAAACCAAAAAGGAGGTTACTAGGGATTGGACTTCTTTTACACAAGGAGTTACTGTTAAATCGAAGAAAAAAGTCAAATTTAAATTACAAGCTTCTATAAAGGTTGATAGAACAGATGGCCTTGCAGGTATATGGGCAAGAGTGGATAATACGAATGGAGAAACGGGATTTTTTGATAATATGTTGGATAGGCCTGCTATTTCTAACGAATGGAAAACATATATTATTGAAGGAGAAATAGATAAAATTGCCAAAGAGATCTATTTTGGGGGAATATGTGCAAATAATGGTAAATTCTATTTTGATAACTTCGAGCTATCTATAGAGAATGAAAAAGGTGAATTAGAAAAAGTAAATATTACCAATAATAAGTTTGAGGATCAAGTTAAAGATCAAATCATTCCGGGATGGAATAATGGTATTAATCAAAAACATACAGTTTTTGTTAAGGGGTACACCTCTTCTACTATTACAAATACAAAAGATGGTTCTCTTTGCCTTATGATAGAAGGGAAAGGTATTAAAAATAGCGATGTTATTAATTCTGAAGAAGGGTTTACTCCGCAAATAGGAGCTTTGGTTCAATGTTAAATAACTTAAGCCAACGACTAGAAAATCGAGTGCAAAACCTTGATATTAGAGAAACTGATCATCTTTTGGACGAAAAGGCAAACAGAATTGGTGCATTGATTATGCATCTTGCTGCTGCCGAAGCGTATTATCAGGTCTACACCTTTGAAAAAAAAAGGTTTAATGAAGAGGAAAAAGCCAAATGGCAAACTGGTCTTAGATTAGGAGAAAAAGCTAGAGAAGAGTTTAAAGGAAAACCTATAGATTATTATTTAAACATCTACAAAGAAGTTAGAAAGAAAACCTTAGAAGAATTGACTAAAAGAAATGATAAATGGCTAGAGGAAATATGTCCTGGGTCTACAATGAATAATCATTTTGCATGATTTCACGTTATGAAACACCAATCCAGTCATTTAGGATAAATACTTATGCTTAAAAAGAGAATCCCTAAAGAAGAGAACAAGATCAAACTTCCAGAAAAAAAGGTTGATTAAGCCTTTATGAATGGATTACCTTAATTAAAGGTAATCTTTACCTTATCAAACCAGACTCAAATTCCATAAAGATTTTGAGATAGGATAGTTTTGACTCCTTTGATTGTATATCCTCGGGATACTATAACTAATCTTCAGACCATACAAAAAAATGGTTCCTTTTTCAGAATTGTCAAAATCAGGTAAAATTGTTAATGCCTATAATGCTTTACTTATAGCAGAAGAAATTAATAAAGGTAAGGAGTAAATTAAATTAATATCTTTGAGACTTCCTACCCAAGTTTTGTTACCCGTAATAAATAATGTGTATTATTATTTAAACATTTCTAATGAATAAATTTATTATTATACTAGCACTTAGTTTGTTTTTGTTTTCATGTAAACAAACGCCAAAGTTTGCATATCCACAGATTGATCAACAAGTAACGGTTGATGAATATCATGGTCAAAAAATAGAAGATCCTTATCGAAACTTAGAAGATTTAGAAGATAGTACTGTTATTGATTGGTTCAAGGTTCAAAATCAATATACCAATCAACTGCTAAATCATATTCCTAACAGACAGCAGCTTTTTGAAAAACTACAATCCTTTGATAAAGAAAAACCGTTTAAATTAAAAAAGATTCGTGTTGCTAATGATGGTCATTATTTTTATCTAAAAAAAATGGCTTTGGATAGTGTTTATCGCTTATATTATAAAACCTCATATGATGATGTTGAAGATCATTTACTTTTTGATTCATCAAAATACAAAGAGTATAAAGATCATATCATTAATCATATTCGCCCTAGTCATGACAACGGCAAGGTAGTTATTGGTTTATGTAAAAAAGGGGAAGAAATATCGATTTTACGCATTATAGATGTAACAACAAAAAAGGTACTTCCGCAAATTATTACACAAGTTGATCCTGGAATGGGTAAAGGGGTACAATGGTTACCTGATAATTCTGGATTTACGTATCAATATTTTCCGATTACTGATATACGTAATGATAATTTTTATCTTAATACAGCTACAGCATACTACAAACTAGGGGATGCCACCAATCAGAGAAAAGTACTCTTTTCTAAAGCTAATAACCCTACTATTGAAATCAGACCGAAAGATTTTCCTATAGTAGAAATTATACCCGATAATCATAAATACATATTTGGAAAAATATCTGGTGTTAATAGTTTTGAGGATACATATTATGGGCTTTTAGAAAATATCAAAAATGGGTCAGACATCCAATGGAAGCCTTTGTTTACAAAAGCAGACAAAATAGAGCAGTTCACTGTTAAAAATGATAGTATTATTTTTTTAAGTTCTAAAACAACTACAAATAATAAGGTTTGTAAAACCTCTTTATTAAATCCTGATTTTGAAAATCCAGAAGTCTTGGTTCAAGAGAAAAAAGGAATTAATATTACAGACTTTGAATATCTAGAGGATGGATTATTTTACACTACTCTTAAAAATGGGGTTGAAGCAAGATTTTATCAAAATAACCAAGGTAAAGATGTAGAAATTCCTTTACCTGCTCCTTCTGGACGCAGTTATGTATATTCTAGAAAGGGTATTCTTTATGTGACATCTTCGGGCTGGACTAGGCCTATGTCATGGTATACTTATAATCCCAAAAGTAAAACGTTTAAAGATGCTAAACCCAAAACTAATGAAGACTATGATGATTTTCAAAACATTGAAGTAAAAACAATAGAAGTACAATCTCATGATGGAGCAATGGTTCCACTATCTTTAATTCATAAAAAAAACCTTAAACTTAATAAGAAAAACCGTACACTTTTAATAGGGTATGGAGCTTATGGAGGGGTATTTTCTCCTTATTTTTCACCTAATTTACTTACTTGGGTAAACATGGGTGGCATCTTAGCAATAACTCATGTACGTGGCGGAGGTGAAAAAGGTGATGCTTGGCATAAGGCAGGATATAAAGCTACTAAACCTAATACTTGGAAAGATGCCATTGCCTGCACGCAATATTTAATCGATAAAGGGTATACTTCAAACCAGCATACGGCAATCTATGGTGTAAGTGCTGGAGGTATTATGGTGGGTGGAGCCATTACTGAACGTCCTGATTTATATAAGGTAGCGGTTGGCATAGTTCCTTTTATTAATGCTACACGTTTAGAATTTATGCCTAATGGAGCCAATAACACGAAAGAATTAGGGACTATTAAAGACTTTATAGAGTTCAAAGCACTATATGCTATGGATACTTATCATAAGATTAAAGATGATAAGGTATACCCTGCAACATTAATGACAGCTGGGTATAATGATCAACGTGTAGCTGCTTGGCAATCCGGTAAGTTTATTGCCCGATTACAAAATGTAAAAAAACTTAAAAACCCAGCTTTATTATCAGTAGATTTTGATGGAGGACATGGCGTTAACAACTCAAATGAAAAATATAACCAAGAAATGGCAGATGTTTTTTCGTTCACCCTTTGGCAAACCGGTCATCCCGATTATCAACCAAAAAATTAAAAACCAAAACAAACCTACTATTTCATGTATAAAACCATACAAATGACTCAAATTCTAAAAAAAGTTTGGGTCGTGTTAGTATTGACTTCTTTTATAACACATGCGCAGGATGCTACTATTTCTAATGATCTTTGGCATCATCAAGACCTAAAAGAAGATTCTATCCCGGGGGTTAGCCTTAATAAGGCCTATAAAGAACTGCTAAAAGATAAAAAAGGCCAAGAAATTATTGTAGCAGTATTAGATTCAGGATTTGATATAAATCACGAAGATCTAAAAGATAATATATGGGTTAATAAGGATGAGAATCCTAATAACAATATCGATGACGATAAAAACGGGTATATTGATGATATACATGGATGGAATTTCCTTGGGAATAAAAATGGAGAAAATATAATTTATAGTAATTTTGAATTTGTAAGATTTATAAGAAAATACAAACCTTATTTTAAAGATAGAGATACTACAAATTTCTCAATTAACGATAGAGAACTGTTTAAAACATATAAAAAAGCTTTAATAGATTATAAATCTAATATTACGGAATTAGAAGACGATAAAAAGTATATTGTAAAATTTGAAAGGGATCAAAATAAAGCTAAACAGGTATTGCTAAACTATTTTCCTGACGGAAATTATACCGTGGAAGACATTTACAAGATTGATGTAAAAGGAGATGAAGAATTAAAGAAACATTTAATTAATCGGATTAAGGCATTATATCATAATCTAGATGACTTATGGATTATGAGCTTCAAAAAAGATATTACATCTAGAGAAAACTATAAATTAGACCTAAAATACGATAGTAGACAAATCATAGAAGATAATCTAGAAAATATTAATAATAAATACTATGGTAACAATGATATAATTGGAGATCTCACCATTGAATCTCATGGAACTAATGTATCAGGACTAATTGCGGCTAATAGAAATAATGACATTGGGATTAAAGGAATCTCCAATAACATTAAAATCATGCCCCTTAGGGTAATTCCTCAAGGAGACGAATATGACAAAGATATTGCTCTTGCTATGAGGTACGCTGTTGATAATGGTGCTAAAATCATAAATATGAGTTTTGGCAAGGAATATTCTATGAATACTAAACTTGTATTGGATGCAATTAAATATGCAGATAAAAATCATGTATTAATTGTGAGTGCTGCGGGAAATGAAGCATTAGACATTGATGTTAATAATTATTATCCCAATGATTGTATTTTAAATACTAAAACAGAGGTTGCTAATAACTTTATAAAAGTAGGATCAACTTCACATAATCTAGATAATACTATCTACTCTTCCTTTTCTAATTATGGGAAAATGAATGTAGATCTTTTTGCACCAGGTGATAATATACATACCACATCACCCAAAAATAAGTATGAAACTAACGGAGGTACATCTTTTTCATCTCCTATAGTTTCTGGAATTGCGGCACTTACTTGGTCTCATTATCCTAAAATAACTGTTTCAGAAATGAAGAAAATTCTTATACAATCGGGAAACTCTTATAATATTGAAGTAGAAATCGAACAACAAGATGGTACGAAAAAAATGGTTCCTTTTTCAGAATTGTCAAAATCAGGTAAAATTGTTAATGCCTATAATGCTTTACTTATGGCAGAAGAAATTAATAAAGGTAAGGAGTAAATTAAATTAATATCTTTGAGACTTCCTACCCAAGTTTTGTTACCCGTAATAAATAATGTGTATTATTATTTAAACATTTCTAATGAATAAATTTATTATTATACTAGCACTTAGTTTGTTTTTGTTTTCATGTAAACAAACGCCAAAGTTTGCATATCCACAGATTGATCAACAAGTAACGGTTAATGAATATCATGGTCAAAAAATAGAAGATCCTTATAGGAATTTGGAGAATTTAAAGGATTCAACTGTGATTTCTTGGCTCAAAGCTCAAAATAATCTTAGTGATAGTGTTTTAGAAAAAATCCCTAATCGCAATAAAATAGTTGAAAAACAAAAGCAATTTGATCAAGAAAACGCATTCTCTGTATGGAGTTTAAGAGAAACATATAATGGTCAGTTTTTTTTCTTAAAGCAAACAGCTGAGGAAGATTCCCCTAAATTATACTACAAAAAAAGTTTACAATCTCCAGAAACATTGCTTTTTGATTCTAATAGCATAAAGGCTATTAATTTAGATGGAAATTATTTTATAGACTATATAAAACCAAACTGGAAAGGAGAAAAAATAGCTATTGGGTTGTCAAAAGAAAATGATGATATGTCAAAAATTATTGTTATTGATGTTTCATCCAAAGAAGTAATTTCTGATGTATTGAGTAATTTTGTACCAAGTATAGGAGGCATTCAATGGTTACCCAACGATACGGGGCTCACTTATGTATATCATCCTAATATTAATCCACAAGATCCTAATTATGGATTAAACACTAAGTCAGTAGTATATAACATAAATAAAAACCCTAGTGTCCAAAGAGAATTTTTTTCGCAATCAAATAATCCAGAAGTAATACTTAATCCAGAAGATTTCCCTAAAGTATATGTATATCAAGGTTACCATAAATATATTTTTGGACAAGTAAGTGGAGTTTCTAGATTTAAAGATCTTTATTATAAAAGTAGTGAGAGTATAGAGTCAACTAATACTCCTTGGAAAAAACTATATGATAAATCAGATATGGTTAAGCAAATTGCCTTAAATAATGACACTATTATTTTTCTAACCGCAAAAAATGCTTCCAATTTTAAGATTTGTAAGACAAATATATTAAAACCAGATTTTAAAAATCCAGAAATTATTATTCCAGAATCTAAAGAAACTGTAATAACAGATATTGCAGTAAATGATACTGGTCTTTATTATGTGAAATTGCGAAATGGAGTTGAAGCAAAACTGTATCACTTTAATGGGAAAAAAGAAGAAGAAATAAAATTGCCTAGACCATCTGGAAATGTTGCTATTGTTTCAAAAGGGTATAAACACCCCAACCTTACAGTATATTCTGAAGGCTGGTTGCAAGAAGGAACTCTTTATGAATATAATACCGATAATCATGAATTTGTGAATCATCAAATTATTCCTACGATGAATCATCCAGAGTTTGAAAGTTTAGTCGTAAAAGAAATTGAGGTCGAATCACATGATGGAGCCATGGTTCCTTTATCCATTATTCATAAAAAAGATATCAAAATGAATGGTGAAAACCCAACTCTATTTACCGGTTATGGCTCATATGGAGAACCAGGTACTCCTTTTTTCTCGTCAAATTTTCTTACGTGGGTAAATGAAGGAGGTATTTTAGCAATAGCCCATGTTAGAGGTGGAGGTGAAAAAGGAGATGATTGGTATAGAGGTGGATTTAAAGAAAATAAACCCAATACCTGGAAAGATATTATCTCTTGTACAGAGTTTATGATCAAAAAAGGATATACAAATTCCTTAAAATCCTCTATAATGGGTTCTAGTGCCGGAGGAATTATGGCAGGTCGCGCAGTTATAGAACGTCCAGATCTATACAACGCTTTACTTTTAATATCGCCTGCTATGAATATGGTAAGGTCAGAAATACAACCAAACGGTCCAAATAGTATTAAGGAATTTGGCACTGTAAAAAAGGAGAATGAATTTAAGGCTCTACTAGAAATGGATTCCTATCATAACATTAAACAAGGCGTTAAGTATCCTGCAACTTTGGTTACTGCGGGTTACAATGATGGCAGCGTTGTAGCATGGGATTCTTCAAAATTTGTAGCACAATTACAATCATGTAGCACTAACGACACAGCTCCAATTTTGTTTTCTATAGATTTTGATGGAGGTCATAGTGGTATGAATTTATCTATGGACGGTGTTTATAAATTATACGCGGACATGTTTTCTTTCGCCCTTTGGCAAACCGGTCATCCCGATTATCAACCAAAAAATTAAAAACCAAAACAAACCTACTATTTCATGTATAAAACCATACAAATGACTCAAATTCTAAAAAAAGTTTGGGTCGTGTTAGTATTGACTTCTTTTATAACACATGCGCAGGATGCTACTATTTCTAATGATCTTTGGCATCATCAAGACCTAAAAGAAGATTCTATCCCAGGTGTAAGCCTTAATAAGGCCTATAAAGAACTGCTAAAAGATAAAAAAGGCCAAGAAATTATTGTAGCCGTTATAGATACCGAAGTCGACATCAACCATGAAGATTTAAAAGATCAAATCTGGAGTAACCCAAAAGAAATACCCAATAATGGTATTGATGATGATAACAATGGGTATATCGATGATATACATGGTTGGAATTTTATCGGAAACAATAAGGGAGAAAATGTAATCTATGCTAATGTAGAGACTACCCGAATTCTTAGAACCTATAAAAATAAGTTTGAAGGTAAAACGATAGAGCAAATTGATCCAAAGGATACTATAGCTTATATTGACTATAGTAGGGCAAAGGAAAGGTTTAAGGTACAATTAAAAAAAGCCACGGAGGATAAAGAGTATGGTGAAAATATGTTTAAAAAAATACAAGAAGCAAAAAAGGAACTAGTAAATTATTTTCCTAATGAAGCATATACCAAAGAAAACCTAAGTAAGATTGATACTTCTAATACAGATTTAAAGCCGCATATTGCCATTATGAGTCAATTAATAGCTCAAAACACTAAAGATGAAGAGTTAAGGGAGTACCTAAAACTATTAGATGCACCTTTTAAATATTATCTTAACACAGAATATAACGAGCGTAGTCTTATAGATGATAACCCTGCCGATATTTCTGATACCAATTATGGTAACAATAATGTTACCGGTAACCTAAAAGAACTCTATCATGGTACTTTAGTATCAGGCGTTATTGCAGCAACTCGAGGAAATCAGATTGGTATCGACGGGTTTTCTAATCAAATACAATTAATGCCTTTATGTATTTCTGCCAACGGAGATGAGCATGACAAAGACATAGCACTAGCAATACGCTATGCCGTAGATAATGGAGCTAAAGTTATCAATATGAGTTCTGGCAAGAATTTTTCATTACATGAAAGTTGGGTAAATGATGCATTAACCTATGCAGCCAAAAAAGATGTACTTTTTATTAGTGCTGCTGGTAATGATTATCTTAATTTAGATCAGAGGAATAGTTATCCTAATGATCAATTATTTGATGGATTAGAACGTGTGAATAATTGTATGTTGATAGGAGGATCAAGTAAAAAAATAAATAAAAAATTAAGTGTTTCTTTTTCTAATTATGGTAAATCATCGGTAGATCTTTTTGCTCCGGGTATACATATTACAACTACAGCAAGGTTTAATAAATATGAAAAAGTTAGAGGTACTTCTTATGCTGCTCCAATCGTTTCGGGTATAGCTGCTTTAATTAGATCGCATTATCCCAGCATATCTGCCTCTCAAGTAAAACAAATTTTGATGGATTCTGGTATATCTTATGACATTAAGGTTCGTTTAATACAAGAAGATCGCACTAAAAAAATGGTTCCTTTTTCAGAACTATCAAAATCTGGTAAAATCGTTAATGCCTATAATGCTTTGCTTATGGCAGAAGAAGTTGCTAAGAGAAAGAAATAAGGATATAATTTTCTATATTTGAAATCTCCTCCCTTAATATATTGCATTTTTTTACTAGTGTAACCAAGGTCAAAAAATACCTTATTAAAATTAATTAATGAAACCTTTTCTTTCTCTACTATTGTTTTACTTTTCGATTTCCTGTTTTGCACAAAACACACCTTCCTTTTCTAAGGATATTGTTGTTGTAGGTTATACAGAAAAAAAACTTCAGGATTCAATAATACAAACTTGGCAACATAAAGATATTGTTTTAGACACTATACCTGGTGTAAGTACAGACAAAGCATATAATAACCTCTTATCAAAACGAGGAGACACCATTATTGTCGCGGTTATTGATACCGGAATAGATATTGAACATGAGGACCTTAAAGAACAAATCTGGAACAACCCTAAAGAAACAGCAAATAATGGTATTGATGATGATGGTAATGGATATATTGATGATATACATGGTTGGAATTTTTTAGGTAACAAAAAAGGCATAAATATATATTATGCAAGAAGTGAATACGTAAGAGTATTGGCCGATAAAGGGTACTTAACCAAGAAAGGCTTATTAGTTCCTAAAGAAGAGACCGATTCTATTCTTTTGAAAGCAGCAGAATTTTATACTAAGGCCAAAAAGAAGTTAGAAAAAAACAAAGAGTTTGTTGCGAAACAAAAGATTGATTATAAAAAAATTAATACGCAATTAAAAAGTTATTTTCCTAACAATGAATATTCTCTAGAAAAGCTAAAAACAATAGATACTATTCAACATCCTAAACTAAAATATGTGGTCAAAAAACTCAGTAGATTTCTTAAATACGAAGTGACTCCTGAATGGTTAGAAGAATACGAAAATGATAATAAGGTTAGAGAGAATTATAATCTAAATCATTCTTATGACGATAGAAAATTAGTTGGAGATAATCTTCAAAATATAAAAGATACAAACTACGGTAATAACAATGTTATTGGGGATAATAATATAGATAGTCATGGTACTATGGTTGCGGGCATTATCAGTGCCTCAAGAAATAATAAAACAGGTATAAAAGGTATTGCCGATAAGGCACGAATCATGGCATTGAGAGCAGTTCCTCTTGGGGATGAGTATGATAAAGATATTGCTCTTGCAATAAGATATGCAGTAGATAATGGCGCTAAAATAATAAACATGAGTTTTGGAAAGTCTTTCTCTCCAGATTATAAATTGGTTATTGATGCCATAGTATATGCTGCAAAAAATGATGTCTTAATTATTCATGGATCAGGTAATGACAGTAACAATATTGATTTAGAGACATTTTACCCTATGGATTATGATGAAAATAGTAAAGAGGTTTCTCAAAATTTTATTAACGTAGGTGCTTTAAATTATAAATTAAACAGAAAATTTCCTGCCTACTTTTCTAATTATGGTAAAAATAATGTAGATGTTTTTGCCCCCGGATATGAACTCTATACCACATTGCCAAAAAATAAATATGTATCTGCAAATGGTACATCATTTGCGGCTCCTATAGTATCAGGAATTGCAGCCTTGATTAGATCTAGATACCCAAATCTTACGGCGCCAGAAGTTAAAAACATAATTATTAACTCAGGAAATAGTTATAATCTCAGTGTTACAATCCCCGGTAAAAGAAAAGATTCAAAAGTTCTCTTTTCAGAATTATCAAAATCGGGTAAAATTGTTAATGCCTATAATGCTTTACTTATGGCCGAAGAGATTGCTAAAGGTAAGAATTAGGCGAACTATCTCGCTAATTAAGATTCATTAAATAATTGCCAAAAAAAGTAAAAGTACACAATCGTTTATCCTTTAACTTTACTGTGGTATATTAATCTGGTCTGAGTGTTTTTTCTTTTTATGATAGAAAAACATATAGATTTTGGGATGTTCTTTTCTGCTATATCCATTAGTATCTTGGCATTTTTATTTGTTTTAATAAGCAAATTGCATTAAAAGTCTAAGTTCGATATAACAGTATCAAATAAACTCTTGACAAGAAAAATGGTATTAAAATTAGGTTTTTACTTTATATTTAATCTATTCTTAAAAACTCAATTACTTTTAAAACCTAATTATTATGAAAAAACTAAATCAATTAAAAAGTCAGTTTAGAGCATTAACTGTTTTAGAAAAAAAATCTGTCAAAGGACAAGGTTCTAGTAGTTCGATTTGTCCTGATGAATGTAGTAATCATCGAGGGTTATGCCCCGGCACCACAAACCTTATTTGTAAAAAGGTAGCCATATGCTCGTTGGATGCCAAAAGGTATTGGAAATGCATCCCCAAGTAAGCATTTAAAGGATTTTTTACAAAGCTATCTTTAAGTTAACGTGGGTGAGTTCGATATAAGAAAATCGCGTCGGTTTGAGTGTTTTTGCCAAGCAAAAATGTATCGAAAACAAGCAATTTTCTTATATCGAACTCATGTTTGTTTAAATTGTATATTCTTTTGACCTCAACCTCTACTACCATCACGGTTTGTTTTTTAGTAATGATTTATTCGCTTTTACTCAAAAAGCAGATCAATTAAAAACAAGGTTTTTTTATCTCCTTTATCAACATAAAGCAGTCAACTACCTAGCGAGGTAAGCCTATAGAGCATTAGACACCACAATATGGATTAAAATCATATTTTTGAGTAACAAATCATTCTCTTAAGACACTTACTTATAAAACTCATCTTGACTTTTTCTATTTCCTAAAAAATGACAAAACACATATTACTTCTTTTTTTGATGGTAACATTAGGTTGTGGAGGTAGTTGTACAAATACAAAAAAACACTTTACTAATCCAGATTGGATATTAGGGGTATGGGATATTACCGACACAGAAGAAGCAAGAATATTTGAAACCTTTATATTTACACAAGATAGCTGTATTGGGGTTAGTTACTCTGGTAGCAAGCATGATCTTTTAAAATCAAAACAGAAAAAGGGATTCACTGTTACACAACATGTAAAAAGCGCTACTCAATTTGAAATCAAATTGACATCTGAAGATGGAAAAGAGGTAAACACAGCTATTTTTACCAAGGTTTCTGATACAGAAATCATATATTCAAATAACAAATTAAACATTTCAAATACCAGATATTTGAAAAGAGAATAAAACCATTTAACTATGATAGGACCATGGCAAGCACTGCTACTTTTATTTTTTCTATTTCCTTTATATTTAGTTTTTTATAAACGAAATATTCCCGAACATCCAATACCTGTTTTTGCAAAAATAGTATTGATTTTTCCGTCTATCACCTGGGTTGGAATAGCTATTAGCCTTTATATTATGTATAGAAAAAAAGGAGTAGTTGACAATAAAACATATAAGTTTGATAAATCAACCAGAAATTACGGAAAGTTTTTATTGGTCTTCAGCCTCATCTGTGTGTCATTAACAATGATCTATAAAACTCTAATAGTGCACTAAAAAAATGGATACTAAAAGTAAAACAAAAGAGATAAATATAAACCTATTGGGCTTATGCGCAGTATTGATTTTACTTTCTAATAGTTGTACAAATAAAAAAAGCAATCAAAGCGTCACAAAATCATCTACTTCAAATACTAAAATAGTTAATCAAAACAACCTCGAAGTTGAAGAGAAGTATATAGATTCTATAAATCTTTTGTTAGATAGTATTTCTAACAAATTTAAAAGAGAGCATGATTATAAAATCGGACCAGTTATTCGCGATACAATTAAACTATAAATAGGTCTAAATGTATCGATCTAAATAGTAGATAAAAAGCTAACTAAAGTTTTATACTTGCATTTTCTTTACTTAATTATACCGCTCCTCTAACCATTTATCGGTTCGATAGAATGTAGTTTTAGCCATTCCGAATTCTTTGCAGATACGATCCATATCTTTACGAGGCTTATCTCTAAGATAATTTCTAATTTCTAATGCTTTTTGTATAGATTCATTTTTTGGTCGTTTATGCCGGCCCGATAGACTTTTTTTGTCATGATACGGGTGATCTCTAAGCATATTAAAATCAAAAACAGTATCCTCGTTTTCTAGATACTCCATTCCTCTTTCTGTTTGCAGTACTCTAAACGTAACCGATAATACTACATCGGTACCACGCTCTTCTATATAGTTATATACAAAAATTGCGATATTAAATTTTTTATAATCCTGCACCATTACCTTACCCCTTATTAACTTAAGAATAATGCTTTTCTCTTTTTTAATAAAAGCGACTTCCTCTTTATCACTAGCCTCGACTTCTACTGTTTGTTTCTCTTCCCATTTTCTTCCGGCAAGAAATGACGCAAGTGTATCTATCTCTGCTTTTGAAGCCAAACGCATTTTAAAGTCATAATTTTCTGTAAGGTAATTTTTCATATCTCTTTCCTGATTATATAATCCCAATAGATATACTATCTATCCTTCTATCGTGTTCGAATGTACCAATAATTCTTCGTTTTATAAAATAGAGATCATAACTGTATGCTATAGAACGAACATATATCTTCTTAAAAACACCATCTTATTAGGAAAACCTAAATTGTAAATAAATCCCTACAAACATACAATAACAAGGTTCAACCCTAAAATCTACTTCTCAAACTACCAATTTTATCACATAAGTTTTATTTTTACTGAAATTATACCAATTTTAACACATCCCTTCTTATAGTTATACCTATCTGAAGAACAATTTTTAGAATTGTAAGCACTTTATAAACATATTGATATCCATATTTTAAAACAAAACTTAATGAAAATCGCCTCCTATAATGTAAACGGAATCAGAGCTGCCCTTAACAAAGGTTTTATCGAATGGCTACAACAAGCCGATCCCGATGTGATATGTCTTCAGGAAATAAAAGCCAATAAAGAGCAATTAGATCTTAATGTCTTTGCCGAAGCAGGATACTCTTATAATTATTGGTACAGTGCCCAGAAAAAGGGATATAGCGGAGTAGCCATCTTATCAAAAACAGAACCTGATCATATTGAGTATGGTACCGGCATTGACTATATGGATTTTGAAGGTCGTAATATACGTGCAGATTTTAACGGAGTATCGATCATGAGTTTGTATTTGCCTAGCGGTACCAATATGGATCGATTAGAGCATAAACTCAAATACATGGCAGATTTTCAGACCTATATCAATACCTTAAAAAAGGAGCATCCTAACCTTGTCATATTAGGAGATTATAATATTTGTCATCAAGCCATAGATATTCATGATCCTGTGCGTAATAAAAATGTATCTGGATTTTTGCCTGTAGAGCGAGAATGGATTGGCAACTTTATGGATAGCGGATTTATAGATTCGTTTAGACATTTTAATAAAGAACCGCATCAATACTCCTGGTGGAGCTATAGAGCCAATGCCAGAAACAATAATAAAGGCTGGCGTTTGGATTATGGTATGGTGGCACAACCCTTAGAAGATAAACTTAAAAGAGCAGTGATCTTGTCTGAAGCCAAACATAGTGACCATTGCCCTATTGTTGTAGAATTAGCTTTATAAGAAATTAAATAGATGTAATTCGAAAGTTCAAAAAACGATGTCATACTGAGCCCTTTGGCAGAGCTCAGGACAGGCACTATCGAAGTATAATTTAAGAATCTGAACAGAAAAAAATAGATACCCCTATAAAACCTAAAAAATGAACAAAAAGATACTGTGTATTGTCCTAATGGGTGCCTTGATGACGTCTTGTGTATCCTCAAAAGTGCATAAAGAGTTAGAAGGTAAATATGCCCGTTTAAAGCGAGAAAACCGAAAAACCAAAGATCAGTTATCGGCTCTAAAAAGTGCATGCGAAGCAGATAAAAGAGCGATGGAGCAACTCGATGCCGAGTATCAAAAGCTAAAAGCCGAAAGAGATGATCTACAAGGAAATTATAATGCTACTCTGGCCAATTATGAGAATTTAAAAAAATCTTATGATGCATTAGAAGAAAACAGTTCGGCATCTATTGCTGCTAATAGCAAAAAAAACAGAGAATTATTAGCAAAGTTAGAAGACAAAGAACGTACTCTTAATACCGAACGCAGTAGATTAGAAAAACTACAAAAAGATTTAGCAGCACGTGCCAAACGTGTCGATGAATTAGAAGGATTGATTGCTGCCAAAGATGCCAAAATGCAAGCTTTAAAAACTGCCATATCCAAAGCATTACGCAATTTTGAGGGTAAAGGTCTTACTGTAGAAGAGCGCAATGGTAAGGTGTATATTTCTATGGAAAACAAACTCCTTTTTGAATCGGGAAGTTGGGCTGTAGGAGCCCAAGGTAAAAAAGCTGTGCAACAATTGGGTAAAGTGTTAGGTACTAATAAAGATATTGCCGTATTGATTGAAGGTCATACCGATAATGTACCCTATACAGGCACTGGACAATTATCTGGCAATTGGGACTTATCGACCAAAAGAGCAACGGCTATTGTAAATATCTTATTACAAAATCCAAAGATAGACCCACAAAATCTTACCGCTGCAGGTAGAGGAGAGTTTGCCCCAGTAACCTCTAATGAGACTAGTGCTGGCAAAGGTAAAAACCGCCGTATCGAGGTGATTCTAACCCCAAAACTTGATGAGATTACTAAGTTACTAAATGATATTTAATTATTTTTTGAACATACCAAGTATAAAAAAAGCGCCTCGATGAGGCGCTTTTTTTATACTTGATTATTTGATTACAAATTATTAAGAATCTCATTAATATCTTTAGTATTATCTACATCAAGACTTTCTTTTGCTTTAACTAGAACATTTCTAAATTTATCAATAACTTTTCCAGTCTGTCCTTTATTTAGTGTAATTTTTCTACCTGTAGAGGTTAACAAAATAAAATCATAAAATTCAACAGGAACAGAATTGTCTCTTTTTCTTTGAAAAGAAGTTGTACCAGTATCTTTTACAATAGAAATCACATTACCGTTAGCAATAACTCTATCTGTTCTTTTTCCTAATTCAGTAGCCATAGAATATATTTCGGTAAATTCTTCATTACTTTCTGACCATTCTGGTCCAGAATTGTCCGTTATTTGAGCCTGTACTGATAATCCCGCGCCTAGCACGAATAGAAGTAGAAATAATTTTTTCATAATGTTTGGGTGTTAAATAATGTATTATAGTTTAAAGGTTAATTCATCAGTTTTCAAAACGATATAAGATTGATTTTAGTATTAAAAAAACCTTAAAATCGAGTCAAAATACTTAATTTATTTGATAAAAACCAAAAAGTGTGCCACGAATTTTTAAGTCTTAAAGCCTGAAGTAAAAGAGCACACCATGATCTCGTTACATAGGATTGATTATTTAAGTAACTCATGGGTACAATCAAGAAATGAGTCTCACTGAGTCTATAACTTTTAACTGAAATATGAAATAATAAAACTAAATACATAAACACAATCTCGAACACCAATGTCACCCTAAGCCTGTCGAAGAGTTTAAAAAAGAGTATAAAACTAATCACGAAACACTATAAAAAAACATGTTTATACGGTGTCTGTCCTGAGTCTATCAAAGGACTCAGCATGACCTTGTAACCTATAATTATAATACTGTTAAGTATTTATTTAAAACAAAAGAAAAATACAGTTAAAAAAACAATGTCACTCTGAGCCTGTCGAAGAGTATAAAACTAATCAAGAAGTACTTTATGAAAAAACATACTTCGATGGTACCTCTCATAAGCCTATCGAAAGGCTCAGTATGACAATGTAGATTTATTTAATCACAATTCTTCTACTCACCTTGATATTCTTAGTTTCAAAAACTACTATATAATTACCACTACGTATACCGTTTGTATTAAGTGATAAGTTATATATCCCCATAGATAATTGTTTGTTTTGTAATTGCTGTATGCGTTTTCCGTGTAGATCGTACAAAGAAATAGATATTTTGGCGCTTTTATTGACCAAATAATGAATATTACCTTGATTCTCCATAGGGTTTGGGTATACTCCTATAATCGTAAAATCTTCTTGAGGTATGGTTACATCAGGCATTATAATTGCCAAGGTTTCTTTATAAGCATCTTTACGCTTTGCTCTGGCTGCACTCGATGCTTCTCTGATCTTGCAATCATTATGATTTACATACCAACCTCTTGATCGTTGTTCTCCTGCCATCGGCTTGGTTACATCTGGGATATCATACCAATCAGACTGTATACGGTTTTCTGTAACATCTAACACAAAATACCCATGGTTATCCAAATCTACATCTTTAATATGTGGGTTAAGCAATTTGGTATAAAACTCGGCTACGCCAGAAATAAACCCACCTAAAAAATCCAAGTTTTGAGAAGTAACACTAGGCACTACAAATTCACACATTTCACAATCTCCTTTGTACTTTACTTCTCCAGCAAAGGTGCTATGAATATCTCCTGTTAAAACCACAACATTGTTAATGTCATTAGTTTTGATATGATTTAATAATCGGTCTCTCTCTTCAGAATATCCATCCCAGGCATCATCAGATGGCACTCCGTTCCAAGGCATTACCATTACTTGATTTCCGATTACTCTCCACTTGGCTGTAGATGTCGATAACTGATCTTTTAACCAAGTAAATTGCTCTGACCCCAAAATGGATTTATAGGTAACTCTATTCTCTGTTGTATTGAATTGTTCGTTATACACAATCCCCTTTTTTAAAAGTGCTTCTAATTCTGCTTTCTTTTTTTCGTTTACAGTTGTCGTTTCTTTTTCTACAATAAGATCAGCAAAACTATTTACTACCGCTTTGAATTCGTCTTTTGATAAACCTGTTTGTTTTTGTTTTGATTGCTTAGAGTTACCCGTGGTTGTTAATATTCTTGGTAACACAACAGTCAATATTTCTTTTACATCCTCTTTATTATTTAAATTCTTTTTTGCGATAACATGGGTAGCATACTTTCTAAATTCTGCGTTTGAAGATGCCTTGCTAATCAAGTTTTTTGAAGCAGTTACTTGCGTTTCTCTACCCTCAATTCTTGTATCTAACATGATCAAATCCATAAGTCTACCATAAGAGATCGTTCGGTATAGTCTATATTGCTCTATGGTGTTTGCACGAACTGGCATCCACTCAAAATAGGCTTTATGAGCGTTTGCTTTTCTTACCTCCCAACTACCTTCGGTATCTGGGCTATGGTTTTCTGCACCAAATTTATTGGCATCATTAGCAAATTCATGATCATCCCAAATATGTATAAATGGGTGTTGTTGATGCACATTGCGAAGCATAGGATCTAAACGATAATACGAATAGCGTACACGATAATCATTTAGTGTTATAATTTCGTGTTTAGGAAGGTGCCCACGCCCAATTTCTTCATCAAACCCAAAACCTCCAGATTCATACTCATATATATAATCTCCCAAATGAATGACTGCATCGAGATCATTTCGCTTTGCAATTTGATTATAGGTATTAAAGTATCCATTTTGATAATTAGAACATGATACCACTGCAAATCTTAAATTATCTACCATATCATTTTTTGCAGGTGTAGTTCTCGTTTTTCCTATGGTCGATTGTATTCCCAAAGCTTCAAATTGGTAATAGTATGTAGTAAATGCATCGAGACCATTTACGTCTATCTTAACGGTATAATCTTTTTCTTGATTGGTTGTTACTTGCCCATGTTTTACTACTTGAGTCATAGCCGCATCGGTTGCCATTTTCCAACCAACATTTACCGAGGTACGATTAGAGGTTACTCTAGTCCATATAATAACGGCATCTTCTAGTGGATCTCCAGAAGCAACACCGTGATAAAAAGGCGCAAGACCAGCATCAAAATAATCTGATATGCTACTATTTGCAGACCGTTCAATTTTGGTTAATGTGGTTCCTATTTCTTGAGCATAGAAACATTGTGTTACTAATAATAGTAATACCAGTTTTTGTGAAAATAATTTCATGACGATTTTATTTAGTTAGATTTGATTTCTTACTAAACTATACCAATAGACAGGTAAAATAAATACGTCCATTTCTATTTAATAGAATCTTAATTTAAGTAACAACCCGTTTTAGATTTTAAAAAGAAAAAATAACCTTACACTAATAAGATAATCAATCTAATTTATTATGCACGCATAGCATATGCAGTCAATTTAACTATTTATCTAGCAAAGGTTTAACAATCGTATTACGATGTAAAACCCATAAAACATTCAATATTCGCGTATGTATCTACCTTGATTTTTACTTCTCTACTCATTTCTTCAACTACATACTTCAAACGAAAAAATGCCTCAAAAACAGATTCTTGAATAAAAATGTATCCTTAACACATTTTGTCTTCATTAGGTTACAACAAAAAACACTCTAATAGCTATTTTTCTATGTTCAATCAAGCTTACCAACAAAAATCAAAAAAATGTCTAAACTCCCTATACCCCTCATACAAAGGAAGTTTCACTCACTCAAAAGCATAGTTCCCTCAATATCGATTTTCTAACGAAAAAAGTGGTCTTATTTTTGAGTAAACAAATAATGAAAAAGACAAGTGGTTTAAAAAGCATTACAAAATAAATTTGTTGGTTGTTGGAGGAATTTATTTTTATGTTGAATATCATTTGGCATCGATCTGGGGAGAGCAAAAGATGTCAGATGATATGGGTTAATCAAATGCTGTTTGAGGATGAATAAAAACGGATACGACATTGGGGTTGTCATATCCGTTTTTTTGGTTTAAAAGCATTTAGTTAGTGATGCTTCTTCCCACCGGAATCAAATTCATTTACTATACAGTATACGTTGCTTTCACGGTTCCAAGAATTTTCATCTTGCTAAATTGAGTGTGCATTGTTAGTTGCCTTCTCTATAGAAATTATCATTCCAAAAAATAAGAAAACGCAATTTTACTAGTATACATCTGGTAACAAACATATTACAAACACTGCTATTTTATATTAAATAGTGAAAAGTGTAGATTTAATGATCAAAAGTGTAGAAATAATCCACATATTTAACCAAATTTACTGCACAACCTTCAATTTTATAAGGTTTAAGTATTATGATAATTTTTACATTATCTAAAAAGAGAGTTTCTACTTTTGAAGGTAAGTAATACCATTTATGTACGTCAAACAAACGTACCTTAACCAAATTTACATAAAGAAACGAGTCATAATCAAGAGTTTTGATGCACATCACAAAATTATCTGGCGAGTTCTATGTGACATCTAAAAAAAGTATTAAAAACACATGAAATACACCACTTTACCCAATACCGATATACGAGTAAGTAAAATTTGTCTAGGAACCATGACTTGGGGCCAACAAAATACAGAAACAGAAGGGCACGAGCAACTCGATTATGCCATTGATCATGGTGTTAATTTTATTGATACTGCAGAATTGTATTCTGTTCCGGCAAGTAAAGAAACACAAGGTAGTACCGAAAAAATTATTGGTACCTGGCTGCAAAAAACCAAGAAAAGAGATGAGGTCGTAATCGCAACCAAAATAGTAGGGCCTAGAGACTTTGTAAAGCACATTCGTACTGATGGATTTACCAAAGCTGAGTTTGCCGATGCAATAGACAAAAGTTTACAGCGACTACAAACAGATTATATCGATCTTTATCAATTACATTGGCCAGAACGCAATACAAATTTCTTTGGTGTAAGAGGATATATACACGATGATCAAGAACAATGGAATGACAATTTTAACGATGTTCTAAGCTATTTAGATGATTTTATAAAAGAAGGTAAAATACGTCAGATTGGGCTTTCGAATGAGACACCATACGGAGTAATGCGATATGCAGAAGAAGCACGTAAAGGAACTCCCAAAATGATCACTGTACAAAACCCATATAATTTATTAAACCGTAAAGACGAAATCGGATTGACCGAAGTTTTACATCGAGAAAATATTGGGCATTTACCTTATTCCCCTCTTGGTTTTGGCCAATTAACAGGAAAATATCTTGATGAAACCCCTCAAAATGCAAGAGTAACACTATTTCCACAATTTTCGAGGTATCACAATGAAAATTCTTTTAAAGCAACCAGAGCCTACAACGAAATTGCCAAAAAACATGGAATTAGCTTAACTCAAATGGCACTTGCCTTTGTAAATGACAGACCATTTGTAACTAGCAATATTATAGGTGCTACTTCTATAGAACAGCTTAAAGAAAATATTGGCAGTATTGATCTTACACTTTCTGATGCCATTCTTAAAGAAATAGAGGCAGTACATGAAAATATACCTAATCCTGCCCCTTAATTAAATGTATATCAAAAAGAGTCTTAGCCAATATAGATGAGGCTCTTTTTTATGGTAACCGATTCAACTGGTATTAGCTACCATTGACATAACCTATTCTAAGTTGAGCTTAAAAAATTATAGACCCATTAGATTTTCGATCAAAAGCTTAATTTCTAAACAATTTTTCTTCACTCTTGTTTTAAAAGACCTCTCAACTTAACAACTTTCTCTACAACAAATTCTTATATACAGTTTATACCGGCAATATATCAACACAATAAAAACCAAATTATTTAACTAATTTTGGCTTCTATTCGCTGAGAAAAAAAGAATGAAAAAATCTCGCCCTATTATGTTTGTGGGTACAGGCTCTGATGTTGGTAAAAGTATGCTAGTTACAGGTATATGTAGACTTTTGCAACAAAAAGGGTATGCCCCTGCTCCATTTAAAGCGCAAAATATGTCGCTAAATAGTTTTGCTACACCCGATGGGTTAGAGATCGGGAGGGCTCAGGCAGTACAAGCAGAGGCTTGTAAAATAGATTGCTCTACAGACATGAACCCTATTTTATTAAAACCGTCTGGAATCAACAAATCTCAGGTTGTCTTACATGGAAAACCTATTGGTGATCAAACGATCAAAGAGTATTTTTTAGGAAATAATAAAGCACAACTCTTCGAAGAAGCCAAAACTGCTTTTTTTAGACTTCAGGAAACCTATAGTCCTATCGTTATGGAAGGTGCCGGAAGTATTAGTGAGCTTAATTTAAAGCATCGAGATATTGTAAATATGAGAATGGCTCAGGCCGCTCAAGCAGATGTATATTTAGTAGCAGATATCGATAAAGGTGGAGTTTTTGCCAGTGTTTATGGGTCTATTGCTTTGTTAGAGCCATGGGAAAAAAAATTGGTCAAAGGGATTATTATAAATAAGTTTAGAGGAGATGTTTCGCTATTTGAAGATGGAAAAAAAATACTCGAAAAACTTACAGGAATTCCCATTTTAGGTATCGTGCCATATGCAAAAGATATTTATATAGAAGAAGAAGATTCTGTAGGCTTAAAGGAAAAGAAAAAAGACACTACAGATGGATTGATCAATATCGCAGTAGTATTACTGCCTTATATCTCAAACTTTACCGATTTTAATGTTTTAGAAAAAGATCCAAGAACACATTTGTTTTATTCTAGTGACCCACAAAGTATTGCCAAAGCAGATGTCATTATTATTCCCGGAAGTAAAAACACGATTCAAGATCTTTTATTTCTGAGAGAAAAAGGAATTGCTCAAGAAATTTTAAAAGCTCATGAATTAAACAAAACGGTTATAGGGATCTGTGGTGGATATCAAATGTTAGGCAATCATATAGAAGATCCCTTGGGTATCGAAAGTGAAATTAAATCTATTCCGGGATTAGGAATACTACCAATTCATACACGACTAACCGCCCAAAAAACAACTACACAATGTAATTTTAAGTTTAAACAATATCCTCAAACTTGTACTGGTTATGAAATTCATATGGGAGAAACAACTTTTGAAAACCTATCTCCGTTAAACAACATAGAAAAACAACCTGAAGGGTATTTACAAAATAATTGTTGGGGTTCTTATATTCATGGTATTTTGGATAATACTGTGGTTGTTGAAGATCTATTACAAAATTTTTCTTCTTCAAAAAAAGTAACTCCATTTGATTATAAGAAGTATAAAGAAGAAAATTATGATAAACTAGCAACGTTATTAAAAGAACATATTGATATCGAAGCTATAATTTCAGAAATGCAGTATATATAATGATTTACGGACACGGTGATGATGGTTATCGCTATGCTACAGAGTTTAAAGCTAATTTTAGCTCTAATGTATGGTATGAGGGAACAAATGATAAACTTCTTTCCTACTTAAAACAACAATTATCGAACATTGCAAATTACCCAACACCTAATGCAGATGAACTTGCACAGAAAATTGCAGAACATCATCAATTAGATCCTAATAGCATACTTATTACTAATGGTGCTACCGAAGCTTTTTACCTTATTGCCACTTTGTTTTTTGAGAAGACAGTTGCAATAGGTATTCCCACGTTTTCAGAATATGAAGATGCATGTATCAGAAACAAAATGAACGTTACACACTATAAACGTTCAGAACTTATGGGTACTTCGTTTGATCAAGATTTGGTGTTTCTATGTAACCCTAACAATCCTGATGGATTTTGTACTTCGGTTTCGCAAATAAAAGAATTATTAACTATCAATCCCAAATCAACATTTGTAATAGACGAAGCCTACATTGATTTTACTTTTGAGATTGAATCTAGTATTTCTCTCTTAGAAGAATTTGACAATCTTATTGTCGTAAAATCCTTAACCAAGCTGTTTACAATACCTGGACTTAGGCTAGGATATATTCTATGTTCTAAGGAGGTTAAAAAGCGACTTCTGCAATCCAAAATGCCTTGGAGTGTTAATACTCTTGCCATTGAAGCAGGGAAATATATTTATGATAATTACACAATGATATATCCCGAAATGGAAAAGCTTTTAGAGTATTGTAAGGCCCTTCAAAAACGAATAAATTGCTTAGATGGTTTTACTGTTATTCCTTCGGAAACCAATTATTTTTTGGTAAAACTTCATACGTCTGATTCGGCAAAACTTAAAGATTATCTAGCCTATACACATCAACTATTAATTAGAGATGCTTCTAATTTTAAAAGTTTAGATGAACATTATATTCGAATTGCGAGTCAATGCCCTCAAAAAAATGAGTTATTAGTTAATGCATTACAAGAATGGAGTATACAGTAATTATTCCTTTACTAATTGGATACGTACTTGATTTGATATTAGGTGACCCCAGGTGGCTTCCGCACCCGATACGTCTGTTTGGAAATTGCATTGCCTTTGGTGAAAAAAAGTTAAATACATATCCATTTACATTTGTAAAAGGAATGCTTCTTACATTGGTATTAGTATCACTTACCCTATCATTTTTCTACGTTGCTCAACAACAATTGATCGCATACCCTATTGCATATTATATTTTTACTTCGGTTTTTGTATTCTACGCATTAGCAAATAAAAGCTTGATTGACGAAGGTAAGGCAGTATTCGATGCCTTGCATAAAGGATTGGATCAAGGGCGAAAAAGACTATCCTGGATCGTTGGTCGAGAAACAGATCAATTAAATGAACAACAAATAAAAAAAGCGGTTTTTGAAACCATGTCCGAAAATCTAAGTGATGGTGTGATAGCGCCGTTATTTTATTATGCCCTATTTGGAGTTGCCGGGGCAATGAGCTATAAAATGATCAATACCTTAGATTCTATGATTGGGTATAAAAATGATCGCTATATTAATTTTGGAAAGTTTGCCGCAAAATTAGATGATATTGTCAACTATATCCCTGCTAGGGTAACAGCCTTTTTAATGCTTCTAGTTACAGCAAAACTAAACAAGATTCCGTTTGTATTGCGATATGGTAAACAACATGCAAGTCCAAATGCTGGGTATCCAGAAGCAGCATTGGCAGCTATTTTGGATTGTAAATTCGGAGGTCCCAATTACTATCATGGACAATTGGTAAACAAACCCTACATAGGGACAAGTGATAGAGCTATAGAAGATCATGAAATGAAAATTGTAGCAAGAATCAATCAAAAAGTAACTTTCGCATTTGTCTTGTTAATAGGTATCATTTATTATTGCATTTAAATGAATTTGATACATAAAAGGCATATTATTACTGGTGCGCCAGGTACAGGTAAAACAAGTTTAATTACCGAACTCAAAAAAAATGGATATTTATGCTTTGACGAAATATCCAGAAAAATAATAACCAGACAACAAGAAACCGGAAGTAATAAAACACCGTGGGGAGACCTTAAAGCCTTTGTCGATTTGGTATACAAACAAACTATTAAAGAACTGGATTTACCGATTCAAAAAAATACATTTGTTGATCGTGGATTACCCGATAGTATTGCCTATCTCAAGTCCAAATCATATACCATCCCTGATTATCTATTAAATTTTCCGTACAAATCCTTTTATGCTTCTACAGTTTTTTTGACGCCTCCGTGGGAACAAATTTATACCAAAGACCCGCAACGCCTTCAATCAAATCAAGAAGCAATCCTTATTCATAAACACCTAGTCGAGGTCTATCAAAATTTAGGTTTTAACATAGAAATTTTACCAAAAACAACTTTAACAAAACGTGTAGATTTTATTCAATCGGTTATTTAAACAAAAAAAGTATCTTCGCTTCCGATTTATGGTTCTTTTGGAGACAAAGGATGAAAAGGGAATTTGGTGTAAATCCAAAACTGTTCCCGCAACTGTAATACATATCACAAAAATTATGATCAATATACCACTGTGGTAATTATACCATGGGAAGGTGATTATAATTATGTAAAAGTCAGGAGACCTGCCATAATCAATATTTAATATTAACTCTCGGGTAAAGAGTTAGATATAGCTAGAATCTTATACAAACAGGTATAAAGGATTCTTTTTATTTCTATGCCTTTTCCCACATAACTTTAATTTTATAAATGAAAAAAATTATGTTTTGTGGTGTATTGGTTTTGATGAGTCTATCAGTCTTCTCACAATCCAATACTACTATCTTAAAAGGAATTATTAAAGATGCCAGTACAGGCTATAATATTCCTGATGTATCCATTGCTGTATTAGAACAAAACAAAGGAACCATTAGTAGTCAAGATGGTCATTATCAACTAAAACTCCCAGCTGGAGCCTATAGCATTGAGTATTCGGCAACAGGTTATACACCAATTATTAAAAAAATTATACTAAAAGGAGAAGAACATATACAACATATTGGACTTCATTTTTCTGAAACCGAACTATCTGAAGTTATTATTCAATCTGATAAAAAAAAGGAAATAGGGGTTAATAATGTATCCAAAATATCACTAAAACTTAGACCCGTAAACAGTGCACAGGATTTATTGAAAACCGTTCCTGGATTATTTATAGCACAACATGCAGGAGGAGGTAAAGCTGAACAAATATTTTTAAGAGGTTTTGACAATGACCATGGTACAGACTTTGCCGTTTTTGTAGATGATATCCCTGTAAACCTAAGTTCTCATGCACATGGACAAGGATATGCCGACATGCATTTTCTGATCCCAGAAACCGTAGGAGATGCCAATTATTATAAAGGTCCTCATGAAGCATCCTTAGGTAATTTTGCAGTCTCGGGAGCTGCCTTATATACGACTAAGAGTAGGTTAAATCGTAACGCAATAAAATTAGAATATGGCCAATATGACTTTGTACGTGCACTAGCAATGGTTACTCTTCTAGACAAAAAGAATTTTTTATCCAAAAATTATGAGAATGCTTATATTGCTGTAGAAGGCACATACAACAAAAGTTTTTTTGATAGCCCTCAAAATTTAAGACGATTAAATACTTTTTCTAAGTATACTCTTGATATCAATGATAAGAATACCTTAACTACGTCAATGTCTACTTTTCATAGTAACTGGAACGCTTCTGGACAAATTCCCAAACGAGCTGTTTTAACTGGAATAATAGACCGATATGGAGCAATAGATGATAGTGAAGGTGGTGATACCGAAAGAATACATGTAAACGCTCAACTAGAGTCCAATCTATCTAGTCAGTTGAGTTTTAAGAACCAAGTATATTATCTTTCTAACATATACAATCTCTACTCTAATTTTACATTTTTTCAGAATGACCCAGTAAATGGAGATATGATTCATCAATCAGAAAACCGAGATGTATTTGCCTATAATGGAAAACTATCTTTAAATAGTACCATTGGAAATCTGAAAAGTAAAACTCATATTGGATTTGGTATTCAGCATAATAATAACAAGACCAAACTAAATAACAATATAAAGAGAGAGCAATTAGAGATTGTTAACACTTTTAAAGTAAAAGAAACCAACTATAGTCTCTATCTTAAAGAACAATTACAACTAAGCAATAAGCTTACCCTATTGGCCGGAATCAGAGGGGATTATTTTACCTTTAACTTAGAAGAGCTTTTTCCAGAACCGGGTAAGGATGATAATGATGCTTTTAGACTTAGTCCCAAGCTTAGTCTCTTTTATGATCTAACCAAAAACATACAATTGTATGCAAAAGCAAGTTCTGGTTTTCATTCTAATTATAGTCAGGCAGCAGTAAGACAAAAATCGATACATCCTTTGCCAAAAGCAATTGGGTATGACTTGGGTACCGAGTTTAAAATAGGTAAAAAATTAGTTGCTAACCTAGCTTCATGGTATCTTAAAAGTGATGCCGAGTTCGTTTTTGTTTCTGATGGCTTTGAGTTTGAAAACAAAGGTCGTTCAGAGCGAATTGGGGGAGAAGCTTCATTTAGATATCAACCATTACCCTATTTTTGGTTAGATACAGATCTAAACTATAGTTATGGTACATTGTTAGACGAGCCAAAAGAGGCTAATAAAATACCATCTGCACCGCGATTTACCTCAACAGGTGGTGCTACGTTAAAACTAAAAAATGGTATCAAAGGATCGCTTCGTTATAGGTATCTTGCAGAGCGTCCTTTGGTAGAAGATGAATCGATAAAAGCAGCTGATTATTTTTTGATGGATGCCGTCTTTAATTATTCTAAACCTTCATATGAAATTGGATTATCTGTAGAAAACATATTTGATCAAAAATGGACAGAAGCCGTGTTCTATGATTCCTCACAACTTCAGGATGAATCAGCTCCGGTAGATGATTTTCATTTTACACCAGGCACACCTTTTTTAGCTAAATTAAGTATAACTTATTTCTTTTAATTATGGGAAAAAACATTTGTAAAGTAACCTCAACCTTTCAATTTTGTGATGGTGGTTCTTGTCGAAAAGCAAAAAGTGAAATAGCGATACGTGAGGCAAGAGCTTATCTACGTAACCAAGGCCTTTGGGATGAAACACATACTATAAAAACACGGTGTAACGGAAGGTGTGAAGATGCTCCTACATGGATTGTACAACCCGGTAATTATTGGTATAAAAACCTAACTCCAGAAAAAGCAGTCGCCATTTTAAAATCGCATATAGAATTTGATCAACCTGCCGAAGAACATTTATTATATAGAGATGGGTGGTCCGTATTACTAACTGATAATGAAAAAATGGTTGCCCCAACAGTTTTTAAACATAAAACAGATGCCGAATTAGGAGATGTTTTAGTCGCTAGAGCATTTGCATCTGATCAACATTTATATCCTTTGTTTCAGTACTTCTTTCAAGATCCAAGACCCATAACTGTAGATCAAAATGAAGAATTAATTGAAATAAAAACGCCACATCAAGTAGATTATTCTGATGATTATCAAGTATTAGTACAAGGAGAAGAGCTTCAATTACGCCTAACAATTGCAGGAATTCCAAAAGATATTTCAGAAGATATTGCAGATTTTAAAGTAAGTATTGCAGAGGTTATTTGGCTTAAAAAAAGGACTATCTTTACCAAGGCAATTCGTCTTAAAAATAAAAAAGGAAAACACCTAGTTACTTTTTGGATCAGAGAAGAGGATACCGCGACCTGGGAACATGTTTTAAAAATTTACTTATCCATGTCACCAGACCAAATTAGAATTGAAGATGAAAAAAGTGTCGAGCAACTCGAATAAACTCTACACAAATAGACGAAAAATATAAGCATTTGAATATCAAAAATATAAGCATATTAGGTTGTGGATGGTTAGGGCTACCTTTGGCTATTGATTTTATATCAAAGGGCATACATATAAAGGGATCTACTACTACAGAAATTAAAATTACAGCACTTGAGAAACAAGGAATTACACCTTTTCTATTAACTCTGGGAGCTGTACCTAAAGAACTTTACATCGATTTTTTATTGGATAGCGAGGTCGTCATTATTAATTTTCCACCAAGACGGATTCCTAATATCATAGAAATATATCAACAACAAATACAAAGTATTCTACCATATATATCGGCATCACAAAAGGTGATTTTTATTAGTTCTACATCGGTATATCAAAATACAAATGATGAAGTCTTAGAAACTTTAAATATCCTACCAGAAAAGGAATCGGGTAAGGCTGTTGCTGCTGTAGAACAGTTATTACAAAAACAACTAGGAGATCGTTTAACCATTATTCGATTAAGCGGTCTCATAGGATATGATCGTTTACCTGGTCGTTTTTTGGCCAATAAAAAAGATGTCCAAAATGGAGACGCTCCTATTAATGTAATTCATAGAGACGATTGTATCGGTCTTATTCAAGCGGTAATAACAAAAAACGTTTGGGGAGAAATCATAAATGGTAGTGCAGATCTACATCCTTTAAGAAAAGAGTTTTATACGCGAGCTGCAAATAGTATTGGACTTACGCCACCAGTTTTTAAGAAACAAGAAACGATCGCATATAAAATTATATCAAATACAAAGAGTAAAAAATTATTAGAGTATACGTATATTCATCCTGATCCATTAAAATTAATTTAATCATGTATCCTGTAGCAATCGTAGGTGCCGGCCCTGGAGATCCGGATTTATTAACCGTAAAAGCACATCGACTTATTGAAGAAGCAGATGTCATTCTTCATGATAATTTGGTTTCTGATACTATTTTAGAAATCAATAAGCAAGGAGAAAAAGTCTATGTTGGACGTAAATTTGGAGATACTTCTGATCAAATAGAAAGACAAGATCGAATTAATATGCTATTACATAATTATCATCTTGATGGTAAAAAAGTTGTACGACTCAAATCAGGAGATCCCTATGTATATGGCAGAGCCGCTGAAGAGGCACGATATCTTACTAAAAAAGGAACTCCATTCGAAGTAGTTCCTGGTATTTCTGCAGCATTGGCAGCTGCCAATATCTTTAATATCCCAGTTACCGAGCGTAATAAGTCCAATGCCATGCTTATTTGTACTGCACATACTGCAGATTATTCTTTTGAACAGCTTACCGGGATTGCTCATATGCTTAAAGCAGGTAATACCATTTCGATATATATGGGGTTAAAAAGTTTACATAGAATTATTCCTAAGTTATTAGAAGTTTGTAAAGACACAAGCATACCTGTAAGTATTGCATCAAGAGTCTCAAGAAAAGACCAAGCTATTCTATCTGGTACTTTAGGAACCATTCAAGAATTAGTAGAACAAAGTGATTTACAAATGCCAGCAGTAGTATTGGTAGGACCTGAACCGATTCTTTAAAAAATTATTTTAAATATTAAGAACAGATGAAAGAAGGAATATTACTTTGTGGTCATGGTAGTCGTCGAGAAGCAGCTATTACTTCATTTAAAAAATTAGTCTCTATTCTACAAAAACGTTATGAAAATGACTATGAAGTAGACTATGGCTTTCTAGAGTTTAATCATCCCACTTATGAGGCTGCTGTAGAACGTATGTACCTTAACGGAATTCGAAAAATATACGCACTGCCTGTTATTTTGTTCGCAGGATCACATGCAAAAAATGATATTCCGTACGAGCTTAATACACTACAAAGTTACCACCAGGATTTAACGATTACAATGGCAAAACACATTGGCGTTAGTTCCTTTTTATTAGATCTTGCTGTTAAAAGAATCGAAGAAACTGAAGCTACTCTAACTCCAATGGACCGAAAAGAAACCTGTTTGGTAGTTGTGGGTAGGGGTACAACAGATCCAGACGCAAATAGTGATGTTTGCAAGTTAACCAGTATGCTTTGGGAAGGAATGGGATTTGGATTTGCTACTACAGCATATAGTGGTACGGCATACCCAAAGGTAGATGAGTCTTTACAAATGATTGAAAAACTAGGTTTTAAACGCACAATTGTAATTCCGTTTTTCTTTTTTACCGGAGTGTTATTAGAACGTATATATGGACACGTAAATGATATGAATACTTCTTCTGATCTAGATTATGTATACACCTCTCCTTTTGGTACTGATGAATTATTGATGAAAGCTTTTGATGAACGCCTAGAAGAAGCCAAAACCGGAACCGCATACATGAATTGTCAACTTTGTAAGTACCGAAAACAAGTAGTAGGTTTTGAGCAAGATTATGGTAAAGAGCAAATTGGGCACCACCTTAATGTAAAAGGAATTCTTTTTGAAGAAGATGAAAAACCGGGTGAAACTAAAAACTCTTTAGGTAGTAAGATTAAGAAAGCACTCGGTATTTAATCCATATGATGGAGTTTAATTCTTTGAAGGTTACATAGAAGTCTGAAAAAACGATTTTTCTAGTCGATGATTCTGAACTTGCCTATAGATAGTCAAACCAGTTTTCAAAATACTCCTAATATTCACTAGAGCAACAAGCATTATTAAAAAAAGACTGCCTTTTTAGACAGCCTCTTCTTTAATAAATTGATTGAATCTTTTAACAAGTTGCTATTTCATTTGGGCCTAATTTTCTGTATTCTCCAACACCAGGACCTACTTCAACACAACCATATCTATCATCCTCTGGTTGTCCAGCTTGTCCACCACCATTTATGGCTTTCTGTTGTGTTTTGTTTAATGCCTTTCCTAATTTCAAAATTCCTTTTTTCATTATTTAATGATTTAAAAAATATTAATTTCTTGATTATTTAAAGACACTCAAGGTATATGTCTATTCCTCATGAGAGAATTTTATTTGAATCCAAATTTTTCTACGCCTAGTGGCTTTAATTTATGCTCTTCAATAAAAAGATAAGATCTTCTTTTGGGTATGTTTTAGGCTAGGGTAAGATGGATGACTTTGTATTTGAAAAATGAATTCTTTGGTATCAAGAGAAATACCAGTTTTCTTTAATAGTTTTTGTACAATATGTTCTAATTCCCCTTTCATTATTCCTTAATTTTTATACTAGTTTTACCTATCCTTATCATAATCAACTTGAATTTTAAATACTTTAAAAAAGTCTGGCCAAAGTTTTTTTATGCCCCCTTTCCACTTTGGCCGTTTTGACTTTTTATAAATAAACTAAACGTTTTTTGATTGACGATGAATCGATTTATTTAAAAATTATATGAACAAATGTATGAGGGAAATCTATGCTATTACAAATATTTGTGCTCTGTATTCTAGAAAACTGGAGTCCTCTTTTCTAGAATATAGACGTTCTAATTTTAATACTTAAATTTGCTCAAACAAATCATACTCTGAGAAAATAACTTATAATGAATAAAATAAAAGCTCTACTATTTATTACAATCTTTTTTTCGGTAAATAAAAGTATCTCTCAAGAAAATATAAAGGATTTTACCGTTCCTGATTCATTAAAAAGTAAGAATTATGATGAGTTTTTAGGTGAATTCTCGAAAAATTCTGAAGATACAATACGAGCCTCTATTTATCTTAAGTCATATTTGAAAAAAGCTCTGTACGATCAGGATAGCATAAAAATGGCTAGAGCATATACCATATTATCTTATTATCAAGATAGCGATCAAAGAAGGTTGTCTTATTTAAACAAGGCTATTTTGTTAAGCAAAGGACAAAAAAACAAATATTTTCCTGTTCTTAGCTATATATATATGGGTGTTTTTTATAAAGGGAATTGGAAATATGATAAGGCACTTCAATCTTTTTTAAAAGCTTTAGAATATGCCAAAAAATATGATAACCACATATACGTTCATTATGCCAAATGCAATATTGGTACTATTAAAAATAAAATTGGAAAACATGAAGAAGCTCTAGAAATATTTAGAGAAGCTGTGGCCTTAGAGGATCAAAAAAAGGAAAAAGACAGTATAACTTATGCAGAAATTTTATATTCAATTTCTGAAGTCTTTTCGAATTTAAAAAAGCTTGATTCTTCTAATTACTATACAGAAAAAGGATTAAAAATTTCCCGAAATAATGAGTATGGTATACACTCAAAACTACAACTTATAAAAGCTATTAATTTATTTAAGAAGGAACAATATGATCAAGCGTCTCAAGTAATTCATCGAATAAAAAAAGAATTATATGTCTTGGCTGATAAAGAAGAGTGGATACGTGCCCACTTTTATTTAGGCAAAATTAAAGAACGTACCCAACAGCAGGACTCTGCTCAATACTACTATCAAAAAATAGATACCTTTTTTCAATCTAAAATATATGCCATTCATGAAGTTCGAGATAGTTATGTCTCTTTGTTAAGCATGGCTAAAACAAAAAAGAATAAGGATGAACAATTACTTTATATCAAACGACTATTGGATTTTGATAGTACTGTTTCTACTACTAATCGTAAATTAAGTGAAAAGCTCATTACTGAATATGATACTCAACAGTTATTATCTGAAAAACAACAAATTATACGACATACCCAACAAAAGAAAAATCTCTATCAGCGCCTTTTTACCATTTTTATCATTTTATTTCTTTTAACAAGTTCATTAGTTCTATATCAATACTTTAAGAGAAAAAAATATCAAAAACGATTTGAAAAATTAATCCGTGAAACTTATAAGAAAAGAGAACCTATTGAGCAAGAAACAAGTTTTACATCTATTGAAGAAATAGGAATGTCTCAAACTTTGATTACAGAACTCTCAGAAAAGCTTATAAAATTTGAGAAAAACGAAGGCTTTCTTGCTCCTAATATAACCACTACTGTTTTGGCAAAAAAGTTCAAAACCAATAACAAATACTTGTCTAAAGTAATCCATACCACCAAAGGGAAAAAAGTAAATCACTATATTAATGATTTACGAATCGACTATACTGTTGAACGCTTAAAAAATGATACCATATTTAGAGCTTATACGGTAAAGGCTATTGCCAGCGAGATTGGATTTACCAATGCAGAGTCTTTCTCTAAGTATTTTCATAAAAAAACAGGACTGTATCCTTCTTATTTTATAAAAAAGCTTAATGCCTCTTAACACTCTGCTTAATAGCAATAAAAGATAGTCTATTTTCTAGAAAATAGACTATTAAACCCTCACAAATGTTAACATTATTAACATATAATTTTTACTTTTATCTCGGAATACAAACTTAAACCCGTATAAAATGAGAACAAAAAAAAAATTATTAAGGCTAGAAAAACTACAAATTACAAACCTTAAAAATCCAGACCGTATTAAAGGAGGAGGAAATGATGGAACCGGAGGAACTGATACAGGAGTTTCGGCTCATGTTAAAATATGTGTAGGCAAAAGTCAGGGAGATGCTAGCCCCGGAGGTGGTAATGCTGGAATTCCTGGAGGAGGATGCTAAGATATATTATTAGAGATGTCATAATACTAAAATTGTGCTTTTACATTTTATTGTATTATGACATCTTTTTTAACCTTCTATAAAGAATAAATTAAGTTTTGAAATGTTGTAAGAGTAAAATTTAATAAACTATAATGGCCATTGATTGGTCTAATTATCTCCAAAAGCGACTAGGTAATTTCTATGAAAGCTAAATACCCTATCTTAAAGCGGGTCCAGAAACCCAAAGTACTATTGATCTACGCTCTCCTTTTGTGACAGGGGTTACTCTATGCATACAATACGAAGGAAACAAAATCACTGCCCCTTTCTTTTTAGGTATTTGCTGTACATCTTTACTCACAAACATTTCAAGTTCTCCTCCTTCATATTCATCTGGATCAGAAAGTTGTAAAACAATACTAATTTTTCGTTTTTGGGTAGCACCTCCACCTACATCCATATGCCAGTTATAATGCCCACCATCACTACGATAAATACCATACTGTATATTTTCTAACATTCCTATTAAATCAAATTGCCAAAGCTCATCATTAGCCTTTACAGACAATTCTGCAAATTTTTTATACAACCAATGAACATCTTCCATTTTAGATGATAACCATTTCACCTCGCTTTTTCGATATTCTTCGTTCTTATTGGTTCCGGAGTTAAGCACTGCTTTCTGAAAATCCAATGTATCGGCTAGTTGGTGAATTCTCTCAATTTCTTCATTGGTAAACGCATTGGGTTCAAAATACCAATTTCCTATCTCTTTATTTGTTTTATGCTCAATTAAAAAACTCATGGTTATTACTTTAATTTCAAATATATTTTTAAATAACAAGGCGTACAAATTGTACGCCCTGAAATCGAATTATAAATTTATCTTTAAGATAATATTATTAGCACCACCCTGTTGCTCCATTTCCATTTCCTCCACACTGTATAGCTTGATTGATATAGCATGGTTTATCTTGGCTTAAACAAGCTTCTTCATCAATGGCAAATGCTTGTACCCCTTCGCATCTATAGCGGCAAACACCACCTGGTCTTCCTCCACCATTGATACTTTTTTGTTCTGTTTTGTTTAATGCTTTACCTATTTTTAAAATTGTTTTTTTCATTGTCAGATAATTTAAAATATTTATAACCCTTAATCATTTAAAGACACTCAAGGTATATGTCTATTCCTCGCGAGAGAATATTGTTAATAAACCAATTCCTTTTCGGTCTGGTTCTTCATTACTATTTCTTTAAATTTTTTAGGTTAGATTTAGTTAAATATCAGCTTATCGTCATAATACGTAATAGTAGTAACGTCTTTTTCCTGAACACTTATTTCTTCTAAATCTTCTATAAAAAAGATTAGATCTTCTTTTTGATATTCTTTGGGATACGATTTACCATTAATTAAAATTTCTGGAGTAAAATTAATAGCGTTGTTAGTACACCATAGATATTGCTTTTTCAACTCATCTATATAGGTTTCTTTATCTGCAGTATTTTCCCATTTATTAAGCCACTTTTCTGGAGGCATACCCTCATAGATTTCATCCATGGCTTGTAAGCACACTTTTTCTCCTTGTGCATTATAATTGCTTAGCAACGTTTCTACTATTCTTACAATATCACTCTCCTTATTTTCTATGCTTACATTAAAACGTACGTTAACTTTTACAAGGCTTTCATATGTAGTCAAAATCTTTTGAATTTGTTGGTGCGCCGATTTACAATACCCGCAAAAAGGATTGGTTATTAACGTGATTTCAATATCAGCTTCAGGATTACCAAAAACAATTCCCCGATCATTTTCAATATAAGTTTTCAGTTCTGGTGATTTTTGTAGTAAACCGTTAAACACCTCAAAATTCCTTTTAAAGCGATTACTTTCGATTTTATCCTTTCTTAGGCTTTTGTTTTCAATTACTAATGGTTTGATATAATTCCAAATTAACCATACTGATGTGATAACTACTATCGTAATTATTATATCATTTATAACAAATTCATCTATAAAAGAATTCGCGAATATCGAAATGCCTGCTTGCGTCCATAGTATAGCAACAACACTTAAGCACAATGCACACCACTTTTTTACTACTTTGTATTGATAATAGATCGAATACAAAGCTATAGGCAAAGCAAATAAACTAATAGTATATGATAGTTTTGGAGAAGTAAGTACCAAAGTTAATAACGTTAAAACTGAAAAATACATCAGACTAAGATCACTTAACTTATACCTTTTACCAATTTGTGCGCCTTTTGAGTTGAGAACAAAGTCACAATCTGCTGTGTCATCTACATTAGAACAAAAAGCGTTTCCAATCACTGTTTGTAACCCCAACTCTTGTCTAATAATAGCCCAGCTAACAACACCCCCAATTAAAGAAAAAACAAGATGAAGTAAATTGTATAATGAGATCTCTTTTTGATATACTATAAACCCTAAAGATACGATCAATAGCCCTAGCGCTGTATATACCATAGGGAATGTTTTTCTTGTGTTTTCTACAGCATCTTCATCTTCAGAACCTTCAACAGCAATGATAATCCCTGTGAATAAACTTAGAAATTCACTTTCTGTATATTTTTTCTCTTTATTACCAGTACTTAAAACTAAATATTCATGTTCTTTGCGTTCAACATTTACCAGTTCTTGTTGTTCCTTACCAGTATTAATTTGTGCGATAAAACAATCTGGCAATTGTACTAATGTTTCTTGATCAACAGGAACTTCTGCTGCTATATTTTCAATATTAAAATGATCTAATACACCTATAATTGCGTGCAAACTTGGATATGAGGGATGGCTTTGTATTTGAAAATTGAGTTCTTCACTATCAAAAGAAATATCATTTTTCTTTAATAGTTTTTGTACTAAGTTAATTACTGAGTTTTTCATTGTTATTTATCTTGGCTTATATTTTTCAAAAAAAGTTGTCGGTCTTAAATTACGTAATGTCTTTTTATTTTACTGAAACCAAAATTACTTTATCCTCATTATGTTTTGTAAAGTTTTACCAAATATAATAGTGTACTTAATGCTTAAGCAAACAGATTTGACCTACTTTCTAGAAAAGTATACTGCTATTTTCCAGAAAACAGAGTTACTATTTTTAATAATGTAACTTTGCGCGAAGCATGATATACTTGGATAAAACACAAAAAGATGACTAAAATAACGATGAAGATATTTATTGTACAATTCTTTTTATTCCATCTTTGTTTAAGTCAAGAAAGCTTAAAAAATATTATTGTAGTTGATTCTTTAAAAAACAAAAATTACGTAGAACTAAAGGAAAAATTCATTAAATGTTTTACAGATACTACGAAATCAACACTATATCTAAACGCATATTTAAAAAAAGCAGTAAGCAATAAGGATAGCATAAAAATGGCCCGAGGCTACACACTACTCTCATATTATCAAAACAGTGAAAATATAAAATTATCGTATCTGGATAAAGCCATTTTACTTAGTAACAAACTAAATAACGAAAACTACCCTGTTGTTAGTTATATTTATAAAGGCAAATTTTACGAAGGTAAATGGGATTACGATAATGCATTGCAGGCTTATTTGAAAGCACTACAATATGCTAAAAAAAATAATAGCAAGAGATATACGAATTATTCAAAATATCATATTGCAATCATTAAAAATAAAGTAGGAAAATACCAAGAAGCGTTAAAAATATTTAGGAAGTCTATAGCATTTGAAGAACAAAAAAAAGTACTGGATAGTATGAATTATTTAGAAGTCTTATACTCAACTTCTGAAGCATATTCTAATGTAAAACTAATAGACTCTTCAGATTATTACATAAATAAAGCGTTGACCGCTGCGACAAACAATGTTTATGGTATCAAATCACGATTATTACTCATAAAAGCTATTAATCTATTCAAAAAGAGACAATTTGACAAAGCATCTCATACACTTAATAAAATAAAATTTGAGCTCCACGATTTAGATGATAAAACCGAATGGATACGAGCTCACTTTTATTTAGGAAAAATCAAAGAATTTACGCAACAACAAGACTCTGCCAAATACTACTATAAAAAAATAGATACTTTTTTTCAATCCTCAACATATGCACTTCATGAAGTACGAGATAGTTATGTATCCCTGTTAAGAATAGCCAAAGAAAAGAAAAATAAAGACGAGCAATTATTTTATATTAAAAGGTTACTTGATTTTGATAGTACTATCCATATAAACAATCACAAACTAAGCGAAAAATTAATTACAGAATACGACACCCAACAATTGTTGCTGGAAAAACAAGAAATCATTCAAACTGCTCATCAAGGAAAAAAACTGTACCGAAGTCTTTTTACTATTTTTGCTGTTTTATTTGTTATAATGTCGGTGGTCATTTTATTTCAATATTTAAAAAGAAAGAAATATCAAAAAAGGTTTGAAGAACTAATCAAAAAAATAAGTAAAAAAGCTGATCAAACAACTACCAGTGAAATCATTTTTTCTCCTATCGAAGAAATTGGGATGGCTCAAAATTTGATTATAGAAATATCAGAAAAACTTCGTCAATTTGAAGCTGCTAAGGATTTTCTTAAACCCAATATCACAACAACTGTTTTAGCAAAAAAATTTAAAACCAACAACAAATACATATCCAAAGTAATTCATACGACCAAAGGAAAAAAAGTTACTCATTATATTAACGATTTGCGAATTGACTATACTGTCGAACGTTTAAAAAAAGACAAAATATTTAGAGCCTATACGATAAAGGCTATTGCCACCGAAATAGGTTTTAGTAGTCCAGAATCTTTTTCTAAACACTTTTACAAGAAGACAGGGTTATACCCTTCTTACTTTATTAAAAAACTAAACACACGTTAAAAGCCTAATATACTAAAACCTAAACAGTCTACTTTCTAGAAAATAGAGCATAATTTTTTAAAAAAACACAGTTTTATAAAGTAGAATATTACTTTAGTCAAAAACTACTACGTATGAAATCAGAAAAAAAGTTAGACTTGAAGAAGTACGAAATTGTAAAACTAAAAAATCAATCTCTAATTAAAGGAGGAGCAGGAACTAATGCCCCTAGTACAGGAAGACCTCCTAATTGTGATGGTAATCCGGGTACTGGATAAAGTTTTTTAAAAAATATCAGGAAGGGTATCAGGTATTTAAATTAGTAACATCAACAAATCACCATGAACAATTGTATATTCTGTAAAATAATAAAAGGACAAGCCAATTCTTGGAAAGTATATGAAACCGAAGACACCTATGCCTTTTTAGATATTCATCCGGCGAGTAAATATCACACATTAGTAATCCCTAAAAAGCATTATACCAATATCTTTGATATCCCAGAAAAAGAATTAAACGCTGTAATTTCTACAGTTAGAAAAGTTTCAAAATTATATGAAGAAAAATTAGGGTTTCAAAACATACAAATCATAAGCAATTCGGGAGCAGAAGCCCAGCAAGAAGTATTTCACTTACATTTTCATATCATACCTAGAAAAAGAGGAGATGGTCAAAATATTAGGCATTATACCCATTCTGAGTGGGTACAAGATTTTGATGAAATGATAGAAAAAATTAGATGATTTATCAACCTGCTACTTTAATTATTTTTGTTAAAACATAGCCATCAGTTGTATTTCCTGTTACCGAATCTGCTAAATTTTCGGTATCAACAATACGGTCACTAGAATTAGTAGTATCTGCTTTTCCTTTATAGGCATTGGTCATGTATACTGTATTAGAAACATCATCAGGAAAAGAAACTTGGGTGATCAATAATGATGTTCCACTACTACTTTTAATTTCTAAATGAAGATGAGGTGTGCGTCCTGGATACCAACCAGGATAAATACTAATAAAAGATGCATTACCATTCGCATCTGTAGTTTGCCTACCTCTTAAGAAATGTTCATTTGTAAAATTACCATCCAATTGTCCTTCGTACTCAGAGTAATTGCCCTTGGCATCACATTGCCAAATATCAACCAAAGCTCCCTCTAATACTGCGCAATTATTATTTGTGTTTTGTATTGTAAAGTTTATCATTAAAGCTACACCAGACCGATCACCTATAATGTTTTCTCTTACCCAATCAGCAGGAGTTTTAATAGGAAATGGTCCTGCAGTTTCTACTGGAGAAGTATTACATGCTATTGGATTTGCATCATCAGAACCAGTAGTATCATCATCTTTTTTACAGGCAATTATTGTCGGAATTGCAACAATAGATCCCATACCTAGAATTCCTTTTTTTAAAAACTTTTTCCTATTCATTTTTCTGCATTATTATGTTGTCCCTCTTATTATATAAACGCTTTATATAGATTTTTCCCTCATTCACATATCTACTTATAGAGTCTATTTAGTATTTCTTTTTTTTCACAATAACTTTCTCAAAAAAAAAATCGTACTATTCTTCTACTCTTTCTCTGCCTATTCTCTGATTAAACATCAAATTTACTTTTCCATTTCCTATACGCTTCTCGCATACAATGTCCACATGGACGATAATTATGTCTTAAGGCTTCTTCTTTGGACGAAAAAAAAACACGATTTTCTTTTTTCATTCGCTTACCTGATTTGCAGTTTAATGTACCATAAATTTTTAATTTTTTGTTTCCGCCATATAATACTTGTTTTACTTTAATTGCGCTTCTCAAATCGCTTTTCGTTATATCTAAATGTTTTATCATTTTTTAACTAGTTGCGTCATGAAATATAATTCCTAAGGTTTGCCTTTCTCCCCTATGCACTTCGCTTACTCCATGTTTCATATGGGCTCTATAATATCCTTTTATCCCTTTTATCGGTCTAAATTTTGTGGCAAAAACAAGCATATCTCCTTGTTTAGGTTGAAGCACTATGGCTTTAGACTGTGCCCTTGGTGTCTGTTGTGTTAGTACAAATTCTCCTCCCGTAAAATCAACATCAGGTTTATTTAAAAATAATACTGCTTGCATAGGGAAATATACATCTCCATATAGATCTTGATGCAATGTATTAAAACCACCTTTTTTATACTTTAAAATAAGTGGAGTTGGCTTAAGTTGATTGCTCTTATGACATTGATTTTGTAATTGGCTAAATACACTGGGAAATTGTGTTTCAATTTTTAAGGCTTTCATCCATAAATTAGCAATAGGTACTAATTTAGGATATATATTTTCTCGCAATGTCTTTACAATCTCGGGCAATGGATAATCAAAATATTTATATTCTCCACGACCAAAACGATATCTCTCCATAACTACAGTTTTACGATATTTTGTATCTACTGTATATAAATCGCTCAGTTCTTGACAGTTCTTCTTCGAAATCAATTCTGGTATAATGGCATATCCTTTTTCATGCATACCCATAGCTATTATATCCCAATCAATAGCTTCTATTTTATCAATTAAGCTTTTCATTTTACTTATTGATTTTTGCCGCTTCCCACCCTATGATTGCAGTTTTTCGAGTATTTCCCCACATGTATCCTCCGATATTACCAGTTGATTGAATTACTCGGTGACAGGGAATCAAAAAAGCGACAGGGTTACTACCAATTGCAGTACCGATTGCTCTAGATGCTTTGGGTTTGTCTATTTCTTTGGCAATAGCACCATATGTCGACAGGTTACCTAAGGGTATCTTTAACAAGGTCTCCCATACTTTTAGTTGAAAAGGAGTACCATTTAGGTGTAGTTTTATTTCATTAAGCTTACTCCAATCATGTCTAAATATAAATAGTGCATTTTGCTGTATCGTATCAACTACCTGATTATAATTGGCATTAGAAAATCTTTTCTTCAGTTTTTCTAATGCTTCGTTTTGATCTTCAAAAAAAGCCATATGGCAAATTCCTTTGGATGTAGAGGCTACAATAAGTTTTCCAAAAGGGCTCTCGGCAAAACTATAACAAATAGATAAGTTTTCTCCTCCATTCTTAAATTCTCCAGGAGTCATTCCTTCAATATTTACAAACAAATCATGTAACCGACTTGTTCCTGAAAGCCCTGTCTCATATGCCGCATCAAAGACCGTAGCTTGTTTATTTTTTAGAAGTTCTTTGGCATATTCAATACTAACGTATTGCATAAATTTTTTTGGACTTACTCCTGCCCAATCGCTAAATAATCGCTGAAAATGATGAGGACTTAAGTGCACACTTTCTGCTATGTCCTGTAAAGAAGGTTGTTCTTTAAAATTAATTCTGATATAATCAATTGCTTTGGCAATTCGATCATAATTTATGTGTTGTTTACTCATCTTATTATAGTATTATAACACAAAACTATGCAGATGCTATGGGTTAAAAAACCCGATTCTTGCTAATCGAAAACTTTATTCTTCAACCTTTCCTACCTCTCTATTTTTTTCCCCAACCTGATTCTTTAGCGCATCTCCTAATTCTGTTCGCATTTTATCAGCTAGTACTTCAATTTTCTCAATTACTTCAGGATTTTGCTCCGCTACATTGGTAGTTTCACTAATATCTTTGGACAAATCATACAGTTCTATTTCTGTCATAGTATTGTATTCATAATTTACAGGAAGTCCTTTTTTGCCTCCTGGTTTCCCGTTTAAGGTTCGGTATTTATGAGGAAAGTATAGTTTCCAATTATTATATCGTACTCCATGTAATTCATTTACATGATAATAGAAAAAATAGGCTTCGTGTGGACTCTCGGCAGATGCTCCTGTCCATATATTCCAAACACTTTTTCCGTCAATTACATTTTTGGGTAAAGAGGCGCCTGTAATTTCTGCAATGGTAGGTAATATATCAATATTCATCATCGGAGTATTAATGGTTCTACCGGGTTGTATCTTATTAGGATAGTAAATAATACAAGGTTCTCTTTGTCCACCTTCTAAGGCTGTGCCTTTTCCTTCTCTAAGAGGATATGCACTACCTGCATGTTCTCCATAACTTAACCATGGACCATTGTCTGATGTAAAAATTACCAGAGTGTTGTCATCGAGACTGTTTTCTTTTAGGGCAGATAATATTTGACCAACTGACCAATCTATTTCCATAATTACATCCCCGTATAATCCTCTTTTTGATTTCCCTTTAAACTTATCTGACACATATAAAGGTACGTGAGGTTGTGGGTGAGCAACGTATAAGAAGAAAGGAGCGTTCTTATGATTTTTGATAAAATCAATACTTCTTTCTGTAATTTTGGTAGTGAGTAAAGACTGATCTGTCAAGGTATCAATAACAGTTGTATTTTCATACAAGGGAAGCGGATCAAAGTTGTATTTTGCTTGATAGGGATGATTAGGCCACATATCATTAGAATATGGAATTCCGTAGTATGTATCAAACCCTTGGTTATTAGGCATAAACTTGGGTGCATCACCTAAATGCCATTTACCAAAGATTCCTGTTTTATAGCCATGGTCTTTTAACATCTCGGCAAGAGTGATTTCTGACAGATTTAATCCCTTTTTACTCTTAGGCATTAATGCACTATGTACTCCTATTCGATTAGGGTAGCAACCGGTAAGAAGTGCTGCTCGAGATGCCGAACAAACTGCTTGTGCTGCATAAAAATCTGTTAATCGAATGCCATCTTTTGCCATTTGATCCAGATTGGGAGTATCAATGTCGGTTGCTCCAAAACATCCAACATCTTGATATCCTTGATCATCTGTAAAAATGATAATTACATTGGGTTTTTCTGTGGTTTGCCCGTTTGTACTTAAAATCGTACCAAACGCTAATGCAACTAAATAAAATACAGTCTTATTCATTGTAAGTTTTTGTGTGATATCAGAATTAACACTTGTAAATATACCTATACTTTTGAAATAAAAAACAACCCTTATTTTAATGAAACCCCTTATGTAAAGGTTTGTGATTTTAAATATTCATCAAGCCAGTGTAAAGAATCATCTAATTGAAGACTACTCAACCAATCCTTCACCCTCCATATACAATTCTTCTAATTGGGTTTTAATTTCATCAGAAGGATTTGCCCACATACCACGTTGTATAGCTTCTAGCAATCGCTCACTCATATCTTTAAGTGCCCAAGGATTATTTTGCTGAATAAATTCTTTATTTTCTGGAGTCAGTAAATAGCTTTCTGTAATGCCTTGATACATAAAATCATCGATGAGATTAGTTGTGGCATCATAAGCAAACAGATAATCTAAGGTTGCTGCCATTTCGAAAGCACCTTTGTACCCATGTCTTTGTACACCCTTAATCCATTTTGGATTAACAACTCTAGAGCGGTATACTTTTAGTAATTCTTCTTTTAATGTTTTTATTTTAGGAGTTTCGGGTCTAGAGTGATCTCCAAAATAAATCTCGGCTTCATCACCTTTAGTTGCTTTTACCGCATTTGCCAATCCTCCGTGAAATTGGTAATAGTCATCGCTATCCAAAATATCATGCTCTCTATTATCCTGATTTTGCATCACTATTTGCATGGCTTGCAATCTATTTTGAAAAGATTCATGTGCAGAAACTCCTTTTTTAGAGTTTCCATAGGCATAACCACTCCAATTGATGTATACTTTGGCCAAATCTTCTTGTGTTTGCCAATTTTTCTCATCAATTACTGCTTGCAGCCCAGCTCCGTATGCACCTGGCTTAGATCCAAACACTCGATACAATGCTCGTTGCGACGCTTCTTCAGATGGCAATCCTTGTTCTTGCCATTGGTTTTGTTCTTCTAAAAAGCGTTTTCGAATTGGATTATCTTCAATAGGTTCATCAAGATTTGCCAAACGTGTTACAACGGCATTAAATAGATTAATCACATCTGGAAAAGCATCTCTAAAAAACCCTGAAATACGTAAAGTAACATCTACTCTTGGTCTGCCTAATTTAATTAAAGGAATAACTTCAAAATCGGTAACTCGTCTATTCGCATTTTTCCAAATAGGCCGTACCCCCATTAACGCAAATGCTTGTGCAACATCATCACCTCCCGTACGCATTGTAGATGTTCCCCATACAGAAATCCCAATAGTTTCTGGATAGTCTCCGTTTTCTTGTAGATACCTATCAATGATCAGTTGTGCACTTTTCTCTCCCAAACGATACGCCGTTTCTGTAGGAATCGTACGTACATCAACAGAATAGAAATTTCGGCCTGTTGGTAGTAAATCTAGTCGACCTCGGGTTGGAGCTCCTGATGGACCTGAAGGTATATATGCTCCATTTAGACCTCCTAATAAAAAATGCAACTCATCGGTAGTCTGTTTTACTTTTGGTAAAGTATTATTTTTAATAGATTGTAACATTTTGCTCAATAGTGGATAGAATTCGGGAAGAGCTCCTTTTTCAAGATATTGGATTAAATGTTCCTTTACAATATTTTCTAATTGAGCGACCACTTGCCCCGCTGTTTTACAGAATGTATTTTCTATGGTGAGTTCCATCACCTCGGTATAAGATATCTCTAATATGTTTTTCTGAATCCCGAGATCTTTTGCCAACACTTGGGTAATTCCTTCTTGCTCATATCCTGGCACACGATGCAATGCTATCAGTAAATCAATCAATTGTTCATCGACAGGTGCTTTACCAAATATATGTAGTCCATCTCGAATCTGTGCTTCTTTCAGTTCACATAAATACCCATCCAACTTAACCAATAACTCATCTACATCATCAGACGAAATACCCAAATCCACATTTAGTTTTGTTTCTTTTACTAATTGTGCAATTTCCTTTTCTAATACTCGAGAACGTTTTGGGTCTAAAGAAGAAGCTTCATAATACTCATCTACCAAATGCTCTAATTTCATTAAACTGCCATAACTTTCTGCACGCGTCATAGGTGGAATCAAATGATCTAAGATAACCGCCTGATTTCTTCTTTTTGCTTGTGTACCTTCTCCCGGATCATTAATGATAAAAGGGTAGAAGTGTGGTAACGCTCCAAATACTGCTGCTGGAAAACAAGATTCGGGATCTAGCGATACACTTTTTCCTGGTAACCACTCTAGATTACCATGTTTTCCCAAATGAATTACTGCATCTGCATGATATTCTTGTTGCAACCAAAAATAATAAGCTAAATATTGATACGTAGGTGGCAAATCAGGAGAATGGTAAATCGCTTGTGGATCTTGATTATATCCTCTTGACGGTTGTATACTTACAAAAACATTTCCTAATAAAAATCCAGATACAATAAAACCCTTTCCAGTAAAATAAGGATCATCTTCTGGTTTACCCCACTGCGTAATTACTTTTTCTTGCAATTCTTTTGATAACCCTGAAAAGCAATTTTGAAAATCCTTATGATCAAAAACCAATGCATGTGGTCGAGTTATTGTGGTCGCAACATCATTGGTAGTGACTTGGGTAATCCAGTGCATTAATTCTGTACCACTTTTGGGCAATTGTTCACCAATATTATAGCCTTCTGCCTTAAGCTTATCCAATAAGACAATACAACTTTCTGGAGTATCCAATCCCACTCCATTAGCTAAGCGACTATCCTTATTAGGATAGTTAGGTAAAATGACAGCAACTTTCTTTTTGTTGTTCTCTTTGAATTGTAGGGCTGTCCATCTTTGCGCCAATTCGGCCATAAATTCACAAGCAGGAATATGAGCTTCATATTTCAAAATAGAACTATCTGTAAGCGTGTCTTTCTCTACTTCTTTCTTAAAGGAAACAGCGCGACCAATAATACGGCCATCGATTTCTGGTAAAGCGATGTTCATCGCAATATCAGTTGGTGGCAACCCAAATAACCCTTCTGACCATACTTCTTTATTGGCAGTAGAAAATATCGCTTGCAATACTGGGATTTTCAGTTTTTCGAAAATAAACTCAGAACCATCCATAGGCTTAATGGTAAACCCTGTGGTATTTATAATCGTATGTACATTACGCTTACCTTTATGAGTTATCAAGTCTTCTACTTGTTCTAATAACTTCGAATCTCTAAGGTTATTGGCAAAAACAACAAACGCATTCATCCCTCGAGTTTGTAATGCCTCACTCATTGCTTGCAATGGTGACATATTATCAGATAGATAATGGGTTCGATATGCAAGTAATACTGCATTAGGCTTAGTCGTATCTAATGACAATTCTAAAGCTTCTTGGGTAATCATTCCGGTTGCTGAAGTATATAAAAACACGTCGGCAATTGATTGAGCAGGAGTAATCTCAATCTTAGTATCAAAAAAAGTATTTCTTAGATAATTAAGCAGAGTAATAGCATTTTGTTTTCCTCCTTCTTGTAAATACTGTCTACATTGATGTGCAATTTGAATATCAACAGACGATAATTTCATCAACTCAAAATCGGGCTCATGAGCAGGCAAAAATAAAACCGTATTTCCAGTTCGTTCTTGTAGCGTAACTAATGATTCTACTAGGTATTTATAATAGCTAAGTCCGCCTAGCATACTACATACAATCACTTTTGCTTTTTCTAATACTTCTTCGAGATAGGTATCAATCGTTAATTCTTGTTTTAGATAGACTAGATTAGTCATACGTAAACTAGGTAGCTCATCACCTTCTAATCTATACAGTTCTTTATAGGCTTCATTAAGGGTATGAATTTCGGTATCACCAGCACTTAAAAAAACAATGTCTCCTGGTTGCTGTTCTATATAAAAAATCCCATCATCATTTGGGTTCCACCCACCGGGTATCGTTGCGATTAGATGCATATCTGTTCTTGTTTTAACCCAAACTCTGTATTAGGGTTTTGTAATGAAACCCAAATATACAATAAAGGCTGGTGCTCCAAATCTATTTTGATTTGAAAGCGTAGCCATAGCTACGATAAGAAGTCAACTACCTCGGAGCAAGCTCACGAGGCATCCAGCGGAAAAACAGTTTTTATATTTCGAGGCAAGCCTCGGAGAATTAAACTCCACAATGTGGATTAAAATTGGTTTATGTATCAGTATTTGAAGTAGATTTCGTTTGTAATAAAAAGTCTACTCTAGAATTTGGGTCTATTGCCGCCCAATACAAATGAATGTAGCTTGCATAGACATTTTGATAAGTATAAATTTTTGTTGAAACCTCTTTTTCTCTAGCCGAAAATACCCGAGCGATCGTTGCAATTTGATCATCATCTAACACTCTAGAATAATGAAATTCATGCCCCCAAATTTCTAAGTTGTTATAAAGCACTTTTCGGTATCCCAGGGATAGTTTTTTGTTTTTCATAGATGTCCTAAACGGAAACACATTTACCATAGGGTGTTCTTTGCCAGCTTCATCGATGATTGCATTTCCTAAATACATCATCCCCCCACATTCTGCAAAGATTTTTACTCCTCGATCGGCTGCTTCTCTAATTTGGGTTTTCATTTTAGTATTTTGAGATAACTCTTCAAGATATAATTCTGGATAACCACCAGCCAAATAAACATAATCAGCCTCTGGTAGTACTGTATCTTTTATTGGACTGAAATAAACGATATTACCTATTGCTTCTAACCATTTTAAATTTTCTAGATAGGTAAAACTAAAAGCTTTATCCTTGGCAATAGCAATCGTTTTGGTTTTTGAAGTTACTAGATTAACCTTAGTTTTCTTCTCAATATCTCCAATACCCTTGGCTAGCTCTAAAAGTTCTGAAGTTGATATATGAGCAGCAATATGTACAGCTGCTTTTTCGATAACGGTCTCAAACGTATCATCTATATGCAATCCCAAATGTCTAGACGGAATATTAATTTCATCATTCGGTGGAATATACCCCAAGGATTGAATCCCAACCGTATCACATGCTTCTTTTAGGAAGGCATAATGCGAATCAGTTTTTACAAAATTAAAAATTACTCCTGCTATTTTAACTTTGGGATCAAAGGTTTTCAATCCATGTAAAATTGGTGCAATAGTATACGCCATACTACTAGCATTTACCACCAAAATAACCGGAATATCTAATAATTTAGCTATCGCTGCAGAGCTACCTTGATCTTTTACCGCCCCATCAAACAACCCCATCACACCTTCTACAATACTAATATCAGCTTGCTGTTGGTATTTATTAAATACATCGATCACATGCTCTTCTGACATCATCACAGTATCTAGATTTACTGCAGCTTGCCTGGCTGCTGTGGTATGATGAATCGTATCGATATAATCAGGACCACATTTAAAAGGTTGTACAGTATATCCTTGATTTGCAAACCAACGAGACAACCCCAGTGTAAGTGTTGTTTTTCCTGAATTGCTCCAAGGAGCAGCGATTAGAAATGCTTTGGACATAGGTAAAATTAAAAATCAGAAATTGTTCTATAATTGAGTCTTAACTGTTGTGCCAATTGTTGCGCTTTCCCTAATCTTACAAAACCAGTTTCGGTATCTATGATCGTTGTATTTTGAATTCGAGCAAGGTACTTTTTATAGGTGTCAACTGCATATTGAAACGGCTTTTGCGCTCCTGTATTTATTTTTCCATCTGTAAATACGAAAAGTTGTACCGATTGTGTATTTATAGACCTTATTAACTCATATACCTTAAAAAAAGCGGCTCCTAAGTTGGTCTTGCCCCCAGTTTTTAATTGATAGGTTGCATCTGAAATTTGCCGCGTATTGGATGTAAATTCCTGAATGATTTGTGCGGTAGTACCTTGCAATCCGACAATAGCATATTGTATTTTTTTTAGAGGATAGGATACTATGGTTTTCTCGATCACCCCTTTTAAATATGCTATTTGCTGATCCATCGCCATAGAAGCACTGGTGTCAACTAGAAATATAATTCGAGCCGTTGCTTTTTCAGTTGCTTGTTTATATACAGGCGTGAATTTACCAATACTTAGATAGCTTTTGACGGATTTAATCAAAGAAATTTCAGACTGTTGCTGTGCAGGATATGAAACCGAATGTAAATGCGCTGTTTCTAATTTAATTTCCTGTTTTTTAGTAGCTTTTGAAGCTGAAAATTTTAGCCCTTGTTGTACCACTTTTGGCAACTGAAAAGAAGAATTAGGTTGTCCATTTTGAGGTGCCATTTCTTCCTCGGCAGTATTTGTATTCTGATCCTGAGACTCTTCTTTATTTTGATCAGAAGGTGGTGTATATTCTTTAGCACGATGTTGTAATACGTAAGGCGCTATTGCATCAATCATGTCCTTGGTTACCTCTGACTGGTTATGATATGCTGCATAGGCTCTTGCTGTTTTTAATAACAAAATATCAGCCCGCATTCCTTCTACCTGATTACTTATAGTTAACCTTGCACAATGTTCTTGCATAGTTTCAGAAATGGTAACAGTAATCAATTGTTTTTTTGCCAAAAGCACCTGATTTTTAATCGCTTGCTCTTCTTTTTCAAAGTGCTTATAAAATGTTATGGGATCGCTATCAAAATCAAGACGTTGCATCGCAATTTTAGTACGCACTTTTATGTCTTTTGGAGTATGTACCGTTACACTTAATCCAAACCTATCTAATAACTGTGGGCGTAAAGCTCCTTCTTCTGGATTCATTGTACCTACCAAACAAAAACGACTATCCATCCATTGGGATACTCCTTCTCGCTCTAGATGATATCCTCCTGTTGCAGATGCATCCAATAATACATCCATCAAATAATCATTAAGTAGATTAACCTCATCGATATACAAAAACCCTTGGTGTGCCTGTGCTAATAATCCTTTATCAACAATGGTTGTTTTTTGATTAATCAAAGCCTCAAGATTAATACTACCCAACACACGATCTTCGGTAGCACCGATAGGTAAATTAACAAAAGGAAAATCTGCCCCCATTAATTGGCTCAATCCTCGAACCATCGTAGTTTTGGCAGTACCCTTATCACCTGTTGCCAGTACACCGCCAATGCTTGGATCAATTAAATTAAGTAATAAACAAAGCTTTAAATCTTCTTGACCAGGAATGGCAGAAAAAGGATAGGTGTATTTGGATTGCATCAGTGCGTGTGATTTTTAATGGTAACTGATGGTAAAAGTACGGAAATATATTAGGACAATATCATTAACTACATTGTGCTATATCTTAGTAATTCTCTCCTACACTCTACATCTAATTAGGAGCAAAATTATTAGGATCTACAATATGAAAAACATCATTTATACCAATAACATACTCATACTTATCACGAATTAGTTTTATTTTATGAATTTCAAAATTCATATCTCTGTTTATAGAATCAACGATACGTAATTCATGAACAATACTTAGATAATTTGAATAATCTGTTCTTTCTGAAATTTTTAAAACTACATTTCGTTTGTCACAAATAAGAATACCAGTATTCGTATCAGAATCTTTAGAAATAATTTCCTGAAACTGAATTAAGAGATCTTTTGGTAATTGAATGTAACGAGAAAAATCAGAAACGTAAAACAAACGTTGGCATTCGGTTGCTTCTTTATCCTTAAAAGAACTTAGGATTAAATTTTTATGTATTTGTAAAAAATCAAGTAGCTCGATATATGTATCTATATTTTTTTTATCGTTTATGGTTTTGTACTCCTTATCCAAAACCTCAGCAATTTTCTCTGATGTAGCTGGTTTTTCAGGAAAAAAAATACTGATAAGTATGGGTACAGCAACGATTCCTATTAAAAGAATAAACAAAATAAAGCATCCCTTTTTCATATCTATTACACCTTTGTTTTTACATCTCTATAAACATCACAGATTTCTAATTCCCTCATAAACCACAATACTTACTGCATTGGCAAGATTTAGACTTCTTATTTTATCACTAAACAAAGGGATTTTATAGAGTTTATCTTGATTTACTTCTGTTATAGTATCAGGTAAACCCGAAGATTCTTTTCCAAAAACAAAAAATAGATCATCTTCATAGGGTATATCATAGTATTCCTTTTCGGCATGACTAGACAGGTATACCATTTTTTTACCTTGGTTTCGCTCATAAAATTCGTCAATACTCTCATAGATATGTAGCGAAATATGTTGCCAGTAATCTAATCCTGCTCGTTTTAATCTAGCATCGGTCAATTCAAAACCAAATGGTTTTACCAGATGCAAATTTGAACCTGATGCCAAACTAAGTCTACCAATGTTGCCTGTATTTGTATGAATTTCTGGTTCGACAAGTACAATATTATATGCCATACTTTTAGTGCGCTTTTAAAAAGAAAAATAAGTTTCTATCAAGCGAAAATACAAATTATACATAGACCATAGTCTATCTTTTAAATCGGAAATTAATTCTCTTTCTTTACTGTCATTTAGGCACTATAGAAGTTTATATTCAGATAGTTTTTTCTTTTCTCTTAAGTAAAGAAATAAGGGGAGTCCTCCTGCTATTCCTAATACAAAAGTATACACCCATACCCAGTAAACATTTTTTATTTGATAGCGTCTGGATTCTTTATAAGACCAAATCAAAAATAACACAACAATAAATAGCAAATCAGTTACAAACGCAGATGAAATATTATTTGCAAACATCTGATTAAATGTATCAATTGGTCGTGTGTAGAGTAAATAGTTTCCTGTGTTGATAGATTCTAACATTACAAAAACATTAGGTAGAATAGTTCCTATTATCATTAAGAAGAGATACATTTTTTTCATGATCAAATAACTTTAAAAATTGACCTAAATATATAATGCGTTATAGAAAAAGTTAATTGACGATCGTCAAGAAATCGTTTTAGATACAATTCTTTTTCTTATTCTACTTAACGTTTCGGGTGTTACTCCCAAAAAAGTAGCTAATTGATATTGAGGAATACGCTGTATCAACTGATGATTTGTTTTTAATAGCTTGAGATACCTTTTTTCGGCATTTAATGTTATAAACGATGCTATGATTTCTTGATATACAATTAACTCTTCTTCCATCATTACTCTAGCAAGAAATTCAAACTTTGGGAATAATTCGAGAATTTTGTAAGCAATTTCATGTGAAATTACGGCGACATAGGTATTTTCAATAGCCTGTAAATAATGTTTTGATGGCGTCTGCTTAGTAAAACTCTCGTATGAACTAACAAACATGTTTTCGAAATAGAAATAAGCAGTTTTTTCTTCTATATCGGTTTTATAAAATAATCTTACAGAACCCTTAAGTATAAAATAAAACTCATTAGACACTTCTCCTTCAGAAAGTAATATCTTATCTTTTTCTATTTGTCGAATAGGTATATGCTCTTTTACATAGTTTTTTTCCTCTTCTGTAAGAGCCGTATATTTTTCAAAAAAAGTAAATAAGGCTTCAATCATTTTCTAAGCTACTAAAAAATCACTCAAAAAGTATGCACATTACTATAAATTATCAAATCAAAAGTAAATTATTTATACCCTCATGAACGCCCTGCTTTCAGTTAAAGTAACCTTCTTTTTAAAAAGTACTATTCAAAAAGACTTCCTTGTAACATGATCAATCCAATTATAATTGAGATGACTCCAATAACACCATTCATCCATTTAAAAATAGACATATTACGCTCTATAAAACGACTCATCGTAAAAATAAGCACATAACTATAAATTGCCATAGAAATAATGATGCCTATGGATTCTACAATAAGGATTAGAATGGCATCTGAGATAGTATCTGCACTAATGATTAGCGCAGAGGTAAGCGCTCCTCCCGTACCTGCTAAACCATGTAACATCCCAATCCAAAAAGATCTATTGATCGGATTCATCGCAATTTCTTCTCCCGATTTACCATGTAAATGAATAGGATTACTAGCAAGGTGTTCGTGCGCTTCAATTTTTTTATGATCTGCCATCATCTCATTAATCTTATGATTTCTACGAATAGCCATGATCCCTAACCAAATCATAATCGGGCCTACAGAAAATTCTGCCCAAAAAGAGATGTTTTCTACAAAAGCAAGAAGCGCAGCCCTAAAGGCTAATGCTACACCACCAAATAATAATAAGGTTACCGAATGCCCTAATGCCCATTGCGAGGCTGTAAGTACCGTCTTTAAGGATACTTTCTTTTTCTGAATCGCATTTTCTGCTGCCAATACAGATACTGCCGACATATGGTCCGGTTCAAAAGAATGTAATACCCCTGCGATCAAAGGGCGAGCAAGATTCATTATGTTCATAAAGTATGCGTTATATAGCTTCCATCATTATTAATTAAATAGAGATGAAGTTGCACATTTGGTGCAATTTTCTGACAATGATAATGGCACCGTTTTATTAGTTTTTGATAAAATTTTTCTTGATCGGTAAAAGTAAATATTTCTCGAAGACGCCCTGCCATGTTTAATGCTAAAACTTTGTTAGCGATTTCTTCGGGATAACCTGCATCAATTGCCAATTGATAAATAAAGTCTTTATCCCAAGTTGTTTTTCCGCTATGGGTATTGGTATTACCTTGTGCTAACTTTGCCGCCTTACCCAACATAATCCCCATAGATACTTTGACAATTTGTGGAGATTGATGAATTTTCTCGAAGGTTTCCTGAATCCAATTACCATAATGCACACAAGAAATATCATCAATTTTAGGAAATAATGCCTTCAACATTTTTTCGCTACGCGCTCCAGAGTTAATTAGTAATTCGGTCTTACCATTTGCAATCGCAACATCAATTCCTTGCTGAATACTTGCAATATATGAAGCCGCAGAAAAAGGAGTAACAATACCACTGGTTCCCAAAATCGAAATCCCATGTAAAATCCCAAGACGGCTATTTAGTGTTTTTTTGGCTATCTGCTCTCCATTTTTTACAGCAATAGCAATAGTGACTCCGCGTTTTTCTTGTTGATAATCGGCTAGTATTTTTTTACAAACCGTAGTCATCATTTTTCTGGGGACAGGATTGATCGCTGGTTCTCCTACAGGAATTTCTAACCCTGGTAGCGTTACCAAGCCCACACCTTCTCCTCTTTTAAAAATAAAATCACCTGTAGTGTTTAATACTACACTTGCTTTAATTTCTGCACCATGAGTTACATCTGGATCATCACCAGCATCTTTTATAGTGGTATATACAGCTTCTTTTAGGGATAATGCTACTAACTCAACTTTGAACGATACCGTTTCTCCAATTGGTAATTCAATTCGTACTTCATTGATTTCTTTTTGGGTTACCAAACTATACAATGCAGCCTTGGTACATGCAGTAGCACAAGCTCCCGTAGTATACCCTCTACGTAGCGGTTTATCTGGTATGTCTTGTAGTTCTCCCAAAGGTTATGTACTGCAAATTTGTAGGGTTAAAAGTACTATTTTTTGTTTTTAGAAGGGAAATTAAGACGGTTTTAAAGGTTTGAAAGATTACAACACAGCTTATAACTAATAAGAGTTATCTCTCACTCAAATGATTTGAAGCGTTGCCAAGATACTTAGATGGATCAAAATATTAGATGTTAATCTTTAACAATTATAAGTTACACAATCATACTGAGCCCTTCGACAGGCTCAGGGTGACATACGTCTTCGAGATTGTATTTATCGGTATACCAGATGTAATCCCTAACAATAGTACAATTATACTGTCATGCTGAGCCCTTTGATAGACTCAGGACAGGTACCGTCGAAGTATGTTTTCTTCTGTACCAAAATACAATCAAAACCAATACTAAAACACTTCCAAACCCCAACAACCAATACCACTCTGTGTTATTCTCAAAATGAATTGGAGCAGGATCACCCACCAAATAAAATCCTGCCCAATATACCGGTTGGGTTCGATGGATATTTGCAGTCTCTAAGTAGTCTAATTTTGCCTGTTGTAGTGCCTTAGCCTTGTTCATACCGGCTTTGAGATGCGTATAAAAATATTGCATCAACTCTGGAGTAGTGTTGTCTGATACCTCCCAACTGCTTAAGAGTAAACTTTTGGTCCCTGCATATTGAAACGCACTACCCAAACTCATAATTCCTTCTCCTTTGGCAATAGTGCCGCTACCTGTATTACAAGCACTTAATACGGTAAGTTCGGCAGGAATATCCATGGCAAACAACTCATGACCATATAAGAGGTTATCTTCTATAGTGTCTTTGGTTTTGGTAAAATAGAGTTTAGAATTCTGTGGGTGTTTGTGATCTACATCACCATGCAGGGCCAAATGTAGAATGTTATATGCACCAGCATTTTTCTTAAAATTAGCCTCAATGGCTTGTGATCCATAATAATATTGCCCATCGATGATATTAGAAATGGCTTTGATCTCTTTACGAGTACCCGGTAGATCATCTCCCAGATCTCTTAAGGTGGCCAAACGCATAGCTTTATCGCTTGTTGAATTGGCCATTTGGGTGCTATCAGAAAACGAAAATGCCAGACATTCTTGTCTTTTTTGATCATTGATAGGCTTGTTCTTATTTCTGGCAAATAATAGATTCGCTGCATTGGCATACGAAATCGCAAAGTCTTTAAGCAGATAAGGTAATTTTATGGGATTGTTGGATGTAGTATTTTGAGTAAGTAATAACTCAAAATTAAGATGCCATAAAGCTCCATCGGGAATGATAATCAATTGGTCGCCTACCAACTGATTTTTTATAGGAGCTAACAATTGCGTATATAAACTCTGTCCTAGTGTTTTATATTCTTGCAACTCTTTTGAGGTAATATGCTTACGAAACTTTTCTATCTGATCGGTAAGATAGGGGGTTACTAGTTTTTGCACCTTGGTGTGTTGTTTAGACACTGTAAAGGCATAAGTGATACTATCTGAAGTAAAAAACTCGACTACTGTAGTGCTATCATCTAGACGCTGTTGAATTTCTGTAAGCGATACTAGCTCTTTGTTATAGGTAAGCTTATGGTACTTTGGATAGTGGGTTGCTATCACTCGAGTCAAAGAATCTTGTCGTTCTGTAATGGTAAAAAGTGCATTCTCAAACCGGGTGATTTTTGCTGTATCTATTTTTTGATTTGCATATGCTTTGGTGATTTGGGATTGATAAAAGGCACGATCGATACGCAAATCTTTTTCTAGAGTGGTTATGGTATTAGGTAATCCTGCCACTTTTTTGGCATTGTTGCCATTTACTAATTCTTTTAAGGTATTGGCTTTACTCTTCTCGGCATAATAAAAGGCCTGTGTTAATGCATTTTGATTGTTTTGTAAATCATGTAATTGTAATTGGGTAGCAATGGCAGCTTTATAGATGTCTTTTGCTTTTTGGGCAAAATCTACCTTGTCTTGATAAGATGTAAAAGTTTCTCGTATATGATCAATGATACGATCGGCTTGTTGATAAATAGGTATAGCTTTGGCAAGGTGATCTGGATTATGATCTTGTGCATAAAGTAAGTTATACACTTTGGCTTTACCTTGTAACGAACTTAATACGATATTTAAATCAAAATATTGATCTATAGATGTGCTGTCTTGTTTTTGTGGGTTTGTATTGGCTTTAATCGCTTTCTCATAATACGCTAAACTAGTTTGATATTCTTTTTTTGCAATATATATCTGGGCAAGATTATTATAAGATGCTGCTATTTTGGGGTGTTGCTCTCCAAACAATTGTTGTTGCATTACCAGGGCTTTTTGGTAGTTCATTAAGGCGGTAGGATATTCTTTTTTGTTGAAATATAAATCTCCTAGGCTTGTGTATGAATCGGCTATTTCTGGATGTGAACTACCATAAATATTAGTGCGAATGGTTAATGCCTTGGTGAAATTATCCAAAGCTTTTTCATATGCCTGCATTGCCACAAATAATAATCCAAGGTCATGATAAGATTCTGCAATATCAGGATGATTTTTATTAAATAATTCTATTCGTATTTTAATTGCCTTTGTGTAAAATCTTATCGCCTCATTATATTCCTCTTTTAAGCGGTATATATTTGCTATATTATTATATCTAATAGCTATTTTATAATGTTTTTTTTTATAAACCTGAAGACTGGATGTAAGTGCTTTTTGTAAATGTTTTAATGCTTTATTATATTCTCCTTTATATTTATAAACTATTCCTATATTATTATATGAGTACGAAAAATGTTTCTTTTTAACTCCCAAAACACTACTTTGAATGTTAATTGCTTTGTTGTAATAGGCTAAAGCTTGGTCATAATTTCCTCTGTTCTTATAAGAAATGCCTATCGAATTTAAAGCGTCAATGAATACATAGGGTTTTTTATCAAAATATAAACACTGCATTGTTGCTAAGTATTTTTTGTAATAGTACAAAGCTGTATCATTTTCTCCTTTTTTTCTGTAAGAATCTCCTATTGTTTTGTGAATTCTCGGAAGTCTTACAGACTCATTACCCCGATAAATACTTTCAATTGCTAAACTTTTCTTTAAAAAAAATATTGCTTTACTGTATTCTTGCATACGCATATGGGTTAAACCAATATTGAAGTATACTTTTCCTATAGATATATTGTTAGGCCTTAGTTTCTTTTCCCTTATTAATATAGTTTTTTTATAATTTTTTAATGCTTTGGAATACTTTCTTTTAAAATAATAAATATGCCCTATACTTTGATAAGAATTGGAAATATCTAAATGATTTATAGGGGAAATGGTTCTTAGAATGTCTATTGATTTTTGATACAATTTCATTGCAGAATCGAGTTCATGTTCATGAAGTAGAGTGATTGTTGTAATATCTCTATAGAGAGCTTTGTTATAATGGTAGTTTCCTAAATTATAATATGCTATCCCTTTTTCTCTGGTTTTTTTAGGCAAAAAAGTATTACAAATATTCAGGGCCTTTGTTACATTTACTAGGGATTTTTCATTTTCTTTTTTACGCCAAAAAGTATAAGAAATCTTATTGTAACACCCTGCTACACGTTCCCAGTTTTTGGTGTTTTGATAGATGGGTAATGCTTTTTTAAAATAAACGATTGCACTATCTAATTGTCTATGTGTAAGCAATGAATCTGCTTTTTTAAAGTATTGATAAGCAACTAAGGTGTCTGTTTTGATTCGAGTTTGACAAAGTATAGTACTTGAAATAAATAGCCAACCTAGTAGAAACAGGAGTGTTTTTGAAGGTGGTATGTGAGGTGTTTGTCTATTCATTATTTTGTTGTATAGCCTTCGATTGCACTTCGACAGGCTCAGTGTGACATACGTCTTCGAAATTGTATTTATCAGACGACTCTAATATTCTTTAGCAATAATACGATTATGAACTATACTGTCATGCTGAGCCTGTCGAAGTATGTTTAAATTGAGTAAAATTCTTCGAATATTTTGCTAATTGCCCCCAATCCTCTTCAATCAAAGCTATTTTCTTTCTTCGGCTCCATCCTTTTATTTGTTTTTCCTTAAGTATTGCTTCACTTGGATTAGTATAGATCTTAAACCATTTAAGTTGTAAAGGTCTTTTATCATAAGAGTAACAGTTAGGTTTATGACCATCTTGATGTTCATTTATTCTACGTTCTAAATCATTTGTCATTCCTGTATAAAATGAGCCATCGTTACATTCAATAATATAGGTATAATAGTATTTCATATTGGTATTTGTGGTAAATTTATTATGCTTCGACAGGCTCAGCATGACATTCGTCTTCGAGATTGTATTTCTATAAGTACTCATCTTTAGTTAATGTCATTTTACCCCTATTTGTTACCTCCTAACCCTTCGACAGCACTTCAACAGTGTGACATCTCATGGGACATTCATCTCTGAGATTGTATTGGTGCTATTTCTACCAACTTTACAATTATAAACTATACAGTCATGCTGAGCCTGTCGAAGCATATTATTTCTCAATATTAACATTTTTACAAGCTCCAAACTTAATACACCTTTTTAGTTAATGTCATTAAGATGTTATTTGTTACTTTTTATACTCTTCTACAATCTTTGTTTATCATCATTATTCTTCTACTAACTCTCTATACTTCGATAGTCCTGTCCTGAGTCTATCTATTTCGTAACCCGCTCAACCAACTCCTCCTCTGTTTCTAAGCGAATATATCGATTCGATAGCTCTGGTTTTTTAAGAATAACAATAGGTAGATCCAACTCTAGCGCGGCTTGTATTTTTTCTTCTAGTTTTCCGTTACTGCCGCTTTCTTTGGTAAAAACAACTTGTGGTGCGATTTGTCTAAATAGTTCTATTTCTTCGGTTTTGGATTGTGGATATCCAAATATCAAGTTGGTTACAGGAAAATTTGACTGTGCAGCGATTGCTCTAGACGAATCTCTATCCAAAATACGAAACCATGCAGTATACATTTGCCAATAGGATTTTAATTTTGTGATCGTCTGCACCCCAGACAAGGCCAATAGAGATTGATACTTATTTGTTTTAAAGAACTCCAAAGCTTCTTCAAAACTATCAACATAAAACACTAATGGATGAGATGTTCTTGGTAAAAACTTTCTTTGAAAACGTAGTACAAGAATATCAAGAGCAATATTCGCCACCATTTGATGCAATTGCACCGCAAAAGGATGCGATGCATTGATGATATGAGTGATCTTATGTTCTCTACAAAATGCTTCTAACAACTCTGTAGTCATTTCACCATATATGGGAGTTCCTTTCCCTGTAAAGGCAACATTTGTCTTGGTAGAATAAAAATAGGGTAACGCCACTGTATCTAACATATTGGCTACTTTCCTGCCTTCTGTAGTACCACCAAAAACGAGTATCATGATTGCTGAATTGCTTTATCTTTTTTTCTAAAAATATGATGCCATTTATCATCATACAACCATGATCTGTTTTTTCTAGCACCAACGGCTTCTCCTACTACAATCAAAACAGTTCTGGTTAATTTGTTTTCTTTGATGATGGTGGTTAATTCTGAAAGTTTACCTGTCCAAACTTCTTCGTCCTCCCAGCTTACACGATACAATATCGCCAGCGGAGTATCTTCTGGATAATGTTCTAATAATTGTGTCTGTATCTTTTTGGCAATACCCACACTTAAGAAAATACACATGGTAGCACGTAGCTTTGCCATATCCGCTATTTTTTCATGCTCTGGCATCGGCGTATTTCCTTCTCCTCTAGTGAGAATTATCGTTTGTGCTACCTCTGGAATCGTAAACTCAGATTTAAGGTATGCTGCCGCTGCCTGAAAAGAAGAAATCCCGGGTACGATATAATAGTCATATCCTTTTTCATCAAAAATGGTCATCTGCTCTTGTATGGCTCCATAAATAGATGGATCACCAGAATGTAACCTCACAATAGATTTTCCTTCTGCATAATATTGATCCATAATAGCAACTTGCTCTTCTAATGTCATCGATGCCGAATTACGAACCAAAGCCCCTTCTTTTGCCATATGGGTTAATGCTTCTGGCACCAAACTACCAGCATACAAGATACAATCTGCATTTTCTAAAATATACTGTCCTTTGATCGTTAGTAATTCTGGATCACCAGATCCAGCACCAACAATTGCAATGCTGGCTTTACGTTCATAACCCGCCAAGAGACTAAATGCATATGTAAATTTTTTACCCGACGTGGTTACTACTTTTGTTTTTTCTGCAATCCATGAGTCTTGATCTGCAATAAGTGCGGCTGCAGCTTCTGAAACTCCATAAACACCTACTTTTTTCTTCACGACTTCTGATGGATTAGCAACTTGGATCGTATTAAGTTCATCACCGGTATAGGTAACAAACGGAATATCATATTGTGCTGCAAAATCAAGATAAGCCTGTTCCTCATTTTTGATCGTTGCAGATCCTATTGCACAAATACTCTCTATTGCTATGTTTTCTTTTTCTAAAGCAGATTCTAGTTCCATAATTAATAATGGTGGCTCTATATCTTTGGCACAACCACTACCGATAGCAATACAAGGTGGGTAATACGAAATCATTGGAGTTGTAGTATCCAGGAGTTCATACCCAACATACACGATTAACTCATAGTTTTCTATTTTACAATCCTCTACAGTATAATATATGTCTACAAAATCAGGACATGTTTTTTCTAAATATTGTGTTCCTTTATCTTTAACTTTTAGAATAAGCGCTGTTGGTTTTCTATTAACAAACAAGGATATTATTTTGTTGGTATCAATAGTGCTTTTTGTTTTCCAACCATATGCAGTTGCAAGCGTATCTAGTGCCCAAAGTTCTTGCAAATCACTCGAAGTAGATACTACTGCTTGCGCACTAAGGATTCTGCTAATTTGATTGGTGATGTCATTTGCTTTACCAATATGACCACTTAGCACTGCTTGTGCAAATTTACCTTGATCATCTACATTAATCACCGCAGGATCTGTAGTTTTATCTTTGATATGAGCGGCAATACTGCGCACACAGATACCTAACGCCCCAACAAAAATCCATGCATCATAGGTATGAAAAGATTTTTCTATAAGTTCTGATACTGCATCTATTTGTTTGATGTCTTTGGTAATTTCTACTGATCTTGTTGTAAAAAGTTTAGAACGGTGAAATTCTTTTTGCAAGGTTTTGGCAATAGATAATCCCTGATCTGTAAAGCAAAGTATAGCAACCTTAATAGTGTGTTCTGACATGTGATATGGTTAGAAGAAAAATTTTATGTTCATGTAATGTTTCCAAATTAAAAACATCAATTTATAATCACACTTCGACAAGCTCAGTGTGACATTCGTTTGTTAATTTGCGCTATTAAATGATTCATAGTAACTGCGTCAAAGATACTGGAAGTCTTTAACAAGAAAAATTGTTTGGCTGTGAAAATGTTTAACTCTTACCGGTCGCTAGAGATCGATATATAAAAATATATAGCTCCTGCGCACTGCGAGAGATCAATATGTAGAAATATATAACTCCTGCAAGCCGCGGGAGATCAATATGTAAAAATATATAGCTCCTGCAGGCCGCGGGAGATCAATATGTAAAAATATATAGCTCCTGCAGACTGCGAGAGATCGATATGTTAAAATGTTTAACTCCTGCCAGGCGTAGGAGCTATATGTGTTAAATATTTTAACGTTTATGGTTGCTATTTTTTGCTTTCAATAACCTAATTGGATTATGCGTATCGATAGTCATTACTATTTCTTCTAAAATAACATAACCAATACTGGCGCACCCTTCTTTAAATTGCCGAATTGAACTTTCTTTTACGGCATTGATAACAATACTGGTTTCGGGATGTAAAAAAGGTTTGATTTTAGTAAATAACTCTTCTAATCGACCACCATGCCCTCCTATAAAAATTGCATCTGGTTTTGGGTACTGTCTAAGATCTTGTTCAAAAAAATCTCCCATTACGGCTTGAATACCGGGAACACCAAAACGTTTTTGATTTTCTAACAAGATGGCTTCGCATTCTGCTCGTTTTTCGAAAGCAATTACTTCTAAAGCTGCATTTTTTAGTTTTGCCTCGATACTTATAGATCCGGTACAAAAACCAATATCCCAAAGTGTATTAATCTTTAAAATTTCTAAGAGGTTTAGCGTAGTTAATCGAATTGGCATTTTAGTAATCATTTTGGGTCTGCCGGGCAACCCTACAAAATCGGTGTCTGCAATTCCGAAATCAATACTTCGATGAAATTTCTTTTTAAGAAGTATGCAGTTTAGAGAATGAAACACTTTTTTCGAAGCTTCTGCCAAGGTGAGTTCATAAAACCGCTCTTGTGTACCTTCTATATCTTCTCCTATACTAATCTCATAATTAGTATATCCATACTCCAACATTCGTTGTGCTATTACCGCTGGATTTTTTTCTGTATCGGTAAGCACTCCTATCAACTCTCTTTGCTGAATTAAAACCGTATCTAGTGCGCTCCAACTTCTGCCGTGTACACTTACCGTTTCTAATTGATTGCTATTGGTGTTGGTCGCATTAGCCAATAATTGAATTGAACTAAAATAGGGAGTTGTGATAATTCTGGACTTGGAATATTTATTTTTTAAAGTATTCGAAAACCCATAAAACAAAGGGTTTCCGGAAGCAAAAACAACAATGGGTTCTTGTTCTTTTTCATACGCATCAAACACTTTAGCCATCGGGGAGGTTATAAAAATCCATCGATGATTTTGTGGCAATTGAGTTTTCACCAACTCATAATGGCGTTTTCCTCCACTAAAAACAGTTGTGCTCTCAATATACTCCAGCTGTTCTGATGTAAATTGTGGTGTTTTATTTCCTATGCCTATGATATAGAATGTCATGGTAAGATAGATATAGTATTGCGACGTGTAATTTATGATATTTAAACATTCTTGTCCAAAATGTTTTACTGTTCTTTTATTTGTGTAACTCTTCTATAGTGCCTGTACTGAACCCTTTAATAAACTCAAGACAATAAAGTTTATAATTGTATTACTCCTAAATACTAATTTCATAACAAAATACAGGTACCGAACCCAAGACGAATGTCACACTGAGCCTGTCGAAGTGTATTTAGTATTTCTAAGTTATGCTTCGACAGGCTCAGCATGACCATGTTATTGTTTTATCAATTCTTATGTATTTTAGACATACTTTTCTTTAATCACCACTTCTTTCTGAAGTTTTTTGCGATCCCACTTTCTCAATTCTAATTCGGGTTGATTATAAAACATATCAGTATATCCAAAACACAAATACCCGATCAATTGGTTTTCTTCTGGTGCATTGAGTACTTTTTTTACTTTTTCGGGATCCAAAATACTTACCCATCCCATGCCGATATTAAGGGATCTCGCCATTAACCACATATTTTGTATGGCACATACTACACTATATTTACCCATATTGGGCATACTCGTTTGCCCTAATACTGGGCCTTCTTTTGGCTTATAAAAAACAGCCATATTTAAGGGTGACTCTAGAATTCCCTCTAGCTTAAGTTTAATATACTCTTGTTGTTTTTGATCTTCGAAGGATAAGGCTGCTTTTTTAGTTTCTTCAGAAAACGTTGCTTTTACTGCCTGTTTCGTTTTTTGATCTTTGATCAATACAAATTCCCAAGGTTGTGAAAATCCTACTGAAGGAGCTGCTAGTCCTGCTTCTAAAATAGTATCTATTTTGTCTTTTGGGATTGGTGTTTTTAAAAAATGATTTCCTCTAACATCTCTTCGATGTACCAATATCTCTTCTAGCAATTGTTGCTCATCTTTGGTAAAGATACGCTGCAATTCTCTTGTCATGATACTTATATTTTAGCTTCCTCTAAGGTAAATGCTGCATTTACAATTGCGGCTGCGAAATTACTTCCTCCTCGTTTTTCTGTTATTAACGCATAAGGTGTATTAGTAATTGTTTTTAATCGTTCTTTGGATTCTATTACATTAATAAAACCTACTGGCGCACCAATCACTCCAGTCGGAGCAAGTGTTCCTGCATGAATCTGATCAGTAATTTCAATTAATGCTGTTGGTGCATTTCCAATTACAAATAATGCTTTTGGGTATTTTTTTGCTGCTAGTTTAATCCCTGCTTGCGTTCTTGTCAATCCTTCTTCTTCGGCAATTTTTAAAGCCTCTGGGTCATTTAGCAAACAAACAACTTGATTATTATATTTGGAGGTAAAAGCTTTTGTAATTCCTGCCTGAACCATAGTAACATCGGTAACTATCGTACCTCCATTTTGAAGATACTTATGCCAAGTTTCAATCGCCCTTGAAGAGGTTTGTAAATGGTTGATATATTCAAAATCTCCAGAAGTGTGAATACATCGAATAGCCGCCCAAAGCGCATCTTTTTCTAATGAATTTTCAGGGATATTACTTAGTATTTCGGCAAAACTTGCTTGTTGTATTTCTAATCCCGTTTCTGGTTTTCTGTTTAAATATCCTCTAGGTGTAATTAAGTTGTTTTTATATCTAAAGGTTTGACTATTTCCTATCAAAACCACACAAAACATGTCTACATCATTAACATCCAAATCTCCTAATGTAGTGATCTTAATCTCTTCTTCTGTTCTTCCTAATTGTTTACAAATTGCTACTGGTGTTTTAGGGTCACGATATTCTAAATAGATATTTTTTAAGGTTTGAAGTTGCCAATATCTTTTTTTGCTTCGAGGGTTATATAATCCAGTGACAAAATCACCCATTGCAGCAGCATGAATACGTTTCTCTATCGTGGTCCAAGGGGTCATTAAATCAGATAACGAGATACAGCAAAAATCATGACCTAATATAGCTCCAAGTTTACTTCCCGCAGTAATAAATGCCGAAATTCCTGGTACCGTTTCTACCGGAATTTCTAATTGCTGTTCGGCTACTTTTTGATAAACAATTGATGCCATAGCATAGATACTAGCATCTCCTGATCCAATAACCACCACATGTTCTCCTTCTTGAGCATGTTGTATTGCAATATCTGCTCTTTTTTCTTCTTCACTTAACTCTTTACCAATACGCATAGTATTGGGTCCTATCAAATGTTCTATAAACTGAAAATAATAATGATATCCAATGATTACAGTAGCTTCTGAAATCGCTTGCGTTGCCATTGGTAATATATAGTCTGAATGTCCAGGACCTAGTCCTACAACTTTGATCATTTTTTAATAATTAATAAAGAGAAATATGGTATTTCTCTTTGGGTCAGAGTGGTCAGGTCTGAGGTTATAAATTCTTCTTTGGTTCCTAAGCGTTCACAATAGTAACATTTCCAATCCTTTTGTGCTAATTCTGACTGAAAATCATTCCACCCAGATCGTATTTTCATCAATATCACGGTATCGAATTCTTGAAAATACTGAGTGATTTGGTCTATGGATTTTACTCTAGGAATAACTGCAACTTTATCATTTAATAAACTTAAAGGCACCTGATGCTGTGCTGCTCCCAAAGAAAAAGAATTAATCCCCGGAACCAAACTAACTGGTAATTCAAGTTTTTGAAGTTTTGCTAATAGATACGAAAACGAAGCATATAAACTAATATCTCCTTCACATACGATCGCTATTTTCTTTCCAGAATGATAAGCTTGCTTAATTTCTTGCGCTGTCGCTTCATAAACTTCTGAAGCTTGACTTCTATCATTCGACATTTTTAAGAAAAAGCCTTTTAATTCTTTATCCTCTAATTTATGAAATTGCAGTATAGGATACACAAAGCTCTTTCTTACTCCGCTATTGATAGAGCCTGGATAAAAAATAACATCGACTTCGTTTAGTATTCGTAATGCTTTTAGGGTAAGGAGTTCTGGGTCTCCCGGACCTAAAGCGATACCATGTATTGTATGCAAAATTATTCTGTTTTTTTCTTTTTTCGCTTATATAAGAAAAGTTGCCACTTTTCTTCTGCAACACCTGCTTTATCCATTTCTGCTCTGGCCATGGTAAAAAATAAATCTGATAATCTATTGATATACGCAACCACATACTCTTCTACAGATGCTGGATCCTCGTGCATTAATGTTACTAACCTACGCTCTCCTCTTCTAATTTGTGTACGACATACGTGGCATAATGATGAAACCTCATTTCCGCCAGGTAATAAAAAATAATCTGAAGGAGAACTTATATTGTCTTCTAGTTCATCCATCCATTGTTCGCAAAACTCGGCGCCATCTTTTGGTCTAGGGTTTGGGTTTTCTTTTTTAGAATCTGAGGGTCTTGCCAAATGAGACATCATATCCATTAAATCCTTTTGGATTTTATGAAGATTAGGCTGCCACTCATGATCATTTCCAAGTTTAGAACGTAACAACCCGATAGTAGAATTAGCTTCGTCTAATGCACCATTACACTCTATACGAGCAGAATCTTTATACTCTCTTTTTCCTCCAAAAACACCAGTCATTCCGGTGTCTCCTTTTCGTGTATATATTTTCATTTGGCTAAGCTTCTATGGTTGCCATTAGTTTTTCTTCTAATGCTTTCTGCAGTTTCTCTTCTTCTATTTTTTCTCCGATAATCACAAGGCGAGTTGCTTTGATTTCTCCATCTGTCCATTTTCTGTCAAAATAGTTCTCAAACCTATCTGCAACACCTTGTACGATCATACGCATAGGTTTTCCTGGAACATGAATAATTCCTTTGATTCGATATATTTGATGTTCTACGACTAGTGACTTTAAGGTTTTAATTAATAATTCTGGTGTATGTGGAGCTTTAACCTCTAACACGATAGAATTTATTGTCTCGTCATGTTCATGATCATGAGGATGATCGTGGTCGTGATCATGATGATGATGATGCGTTTCGTGATGAGAATGTTTACTATCTACATGATCTTCTGCTTTTGCATCAATACCTAACAATACATCTGCAGGAATATCTCCTTTTACCGCTGAAATCAACTTGATTCCTGCTCCTACACGATTTTGAATTATATCTCGTACTTGATTAAAAGCTTCTTCGTCTATCAAATCAGATTTGGTCATGACAATTAAATCGGCACAAGACAACTGATCTTCAAACAACTCTTCGATAGAAGATTCGTGATCTAAATTCTCGTCATCCAATCGTTGCGATTGCACTTTATCTCGATCACATATTTCTCCTGTAGCTTGTCCTACAGCATCTACCACTGTAATTACAGCATCAACGGTTATTTGTGGTTTTAAATCTGGCCAATTAAACGCTTTTAATAATGGTTTTGGTAATGCTAGACCAGAAGTTTCAATGATGATATGATCAATATCTTGTTTACGCTCCATCAATTGAAGCATCGTCGGTAAAAATTCTTCTTGTACTGTACAGCACAGGCATCCGTTGCTTAATTCAAGAATGTTTTCTTCTTCACATCCGCAATCATTTCCTTTTAGAATCTCTCCATCCATGCCCAATTCTCCAAATTCATTAACAATAATTGCTAATCGTCTACCATTTGCATTTTTGGCAATTTTGTGTATTAACGTTGTTTTACCAGATCCTAGAAAACCTGTAATTATGGTTACAGGTATTTTTTGTGAGTGTGAAGCCATATGTTCTATTCTAAAAATTCCTAACAAAACTATCTATAATCGATTAAATGAGAAAGTAAATTTGGATATGTTTGTGATATTTCTGATAAAGAAATAGGTATATATGTAATTCTAGTAAATTTGTAAATTAAAATTGATTCATACATCTAATGACAACATTATATCATCTTCAAAAACTAAAAGATCCATTTGTGTTTTGGGGAGTATTATTGATTGCCAATATAGTCATGTTCTTAGGAACAATTTTAATCAGCTATGTTTGGTCATCAATTTATAATCATGAAAAATTACCAATAGTAAAGAAAGATGTGTTACTAGCTATCACAATAACATTAATTAATATTATTGTAGCCATACCCGGTTATACTCTTTTTGTAAATTCGAAAATTACTTTTAATACCGATAATTTTATAGGAAGCTTTATATTATTGTTTGTTATCATTGATTTTATAATGTATATTTTTCATTATGCCTCTCATCATGTTTGGCCATTTGTATTACTACATGAAAAACATCATCAACATCATAGCTTTAATGAAATTAGTCTTTATGTAATGCACCCTTTAGAAGCATTTCTTTTTGGTCTCATATTGACTATCATTCCGTTTTTTATTACTCTTAATTTTTATAGTTTTCTATTCTTCTTGTTGTTTAACTGGTTAATTGGCGTAGTGTCTCATTTAAATACATCTTCTACCAAAAAAACAAGAATTTTTGGCACTAATATTTTTCATCGGGATCATCATCAAACCTCTATTTATAATTTTGGTTTTTATACTGTAATCTGGGATAAGATTTTTGGTACTTACTATCCTAAAAAGAAGTTGGTTTAGTTTTTTCAGTATAAGTTCACATCTATTTCTATCATTCAATATCAAAACGCAATGCTCCTTTGATACTAAATGATTGACACCTTGCCGAACCAGGGTATAGTAGTTCAAATGTTTTTATAATTTGATTTACATTTTTTTCAATTTTTTTTTGTTGTCTCCTATTTAATTTTGTCACAAGTTCAATATCTAAGATGTTACCATTCTTGTATACTTTAATCGACACCAATAATTGATGATGCATTCTTTTAAGTTGTTTATTAGAAAATGATACTTTTTTTAACAGTTGTTTTTTTAATTTTTTGTAATGATATTCATATAATCTGGGAGCTCCACATGCTTTGGGGAAATGCATAATTACCTCGTCCTCATCATCGGCTTCATCTTGGTGTTTTAAATAATCTAATTCACTTTGCAGCCATATACTGTCGTTCTGCCTTAAAAATTCACGGATATGGGGTACTTCTATAAAATCACGCCTTTCATAATAAAAACCAATGGTAGCTTGAAATGCATCCTTTATTGTAGCTCCTTTAAATGAATTGAATCTATTTACAAAATTAATTGGATATGTATCAGATATAAAAACAGGGTCTTTATTATGATCAGTACATTCCCAAGATTTTGTAAGAAGGTAACCATTTTTTAATCGAATCAATTCATCATTCTTGTCTAAAAAAGCAATTAAACATACAAAACCATCTTTATTGTAAAACCGAATCTCTTTATCTACTTTACTATCATCTTCAAATAAACGGGTGCTTGGGTTTTTATATGTTTTTGTTTCTATAATTCCATATTCAGAATATGTAGTTTTCAGCAATTCATCTTTCTTTTGTCCAGACAGTATAAAAGAAACTAAAACTAGAAACAACATACTTAATTTGATCTTCACAAAAATTACTTTAGAGATGAATAGAGATTCAAATTTATTTCTTTTATTTAGACTTCTACTTCATATATAGTAATAGGATCTGATTTATCACTGATATGAGTTTCTCCAAGTTCATTTAGTTTGTATTTTTCTGTAGTAAGTAAAGTTTCTAGCAATCCTTTTGATATAATAAACTGTTTTCCCATACTATCACATAGTTGCCCCAATTTTGAAGTTATTTTAACCACATTACCATGATACACAATTTCTCTTTTAAACTCACCAACCTCTACAACGGTTGTAACACCAACGTGTGCTCCACCTGTAAAAACAGGGACTTCATTATATTTTTTTAAATAATGTACAGATTGATCATTCAGTTTGGCTTGAAAAGAAGCTAAAGTACCAATGATATCTTCTAATTGTAATTTAGGATGTTTCGAGAGTTCCCAGTTAAGAACCACTTCATCCCCAACGAATCTATATATACGGGCTTTATGTTTAACCAATGATCCTGATAAATCAAAAAAACAATCTTGAATTAGTTGACCATAACGCTTGTGTCCTATTTTTTCTGCAATGTCAGTAGACCTTTTCAAATTAAGGAATAAAAAAACGTTATTTTCTTCTTTTGGACTCTGGTATTTTCCTATAAGTACATTTGTAAAATTATTTCCAAAAAAGAAATTTAATTCTACCAAAGCCAATGCAATAGAAACTGCCAACAAATGAGATATTAAACTATACAAAAAACCTGTTAAAATTTGATACCCATAGAGATCTAATAAAAATTCATCAATAAAAACCTGAGATTGTTGAGACAGGTAATAGGAACCTGATAAATAGGTTACGCCTCTAATTATAATACTAAAAAACATTATTTTAATTAGAAATCGTTTCCAAATTTTTGTTCTTCTAAAAAGAGTTTTAGAAACATACACTTCGACCACAGAAACAATTACTCCTAAGGCAAGTCCCTCAATAACGGCTATATGAAGCTCAAGATTTAATATAAAAAAATCAGATACTGTGGGTTTGTAATACCCTAAAAACAGGTAAAACAATAGAATCAAACCCACTGGAATAATAAGGCATGAGAAAAAAATTATCAGTATTTTTTTTCTATCCCATATACTAAGCTTTTTAATCATGATTATATATTAGTCATTTTACAAAGTTTATTACTGCAATGCCTAAGTGCATATCACCATACTATGTCATATCCATTCTATAACAACTACAAGATATGATTTTTTAAACTTTGTATTTCTCTAGACAGTTATTTTCTTGCATGATTAATTATATATAGCAAAAGACAATATATAGATGAATGCCATTCATAAAATAATCTTAAAGGTGTTAATTTTTTTTAATTGGTAAGAAGAGGTATTCTTTAAATAGATTATCAAAAAGAATTGATATCATACTCTTGAGCAAAAGTAAAATTGTCTAAAAAAAACGACCCCCGGTTAACTACATTTGAGGTTTGTTATATTTTATTTTTCACACAAATGTCTGATTTAAAATAATATACATTTAAAAATATCATGATTTTAGGTTTGTTTTTATCACTAGAGTACTGTATTGGAGTACTGTTTATTTGTGTATTTCAACCAAAAATACGAACCTCTTGTATGGCTTTAGATACAATTCTCTCATCAATATAATGCTTTTGTAGTACTTCATCACTAGCATGAGATGATAATGATTTTGTGTCCCCTTTTGCTACGTGTTCCAGATACGTTAAATACGTTTTTCTTAAGCATTTGAACTGTAAATCTCGACCCGTATTTAATTGCTTATAGTAATGGCTAAAACCTTTAGATATTTTTTCTAAAATGGTATTAAGACTATATTTTTCTCTATCAATTTTTAAAATAAAATCGTTTGTCCCCTTTTTCTTCTCGTAGCCAAAATCCATTAATACATCTAATAGTCCACTTGTGATAGGAATAATTTTTGGTGCAACCTCGCCCATATTTTCTACTTTCTTTTTTCGTTCAACTTTTAAGTTAACCACTTCAATAAACATCGGCCTACCCTCTCTTTCATGAATCATGTTCCATTTTAACCCTGTGATCTCTTCTCTCCTCCCACCAGTGTGTAATCCGAGTAATAGTGCATCTTTAAGAAAAGGCGAATAGAAGTTCTTTTTGATTTTTTTATTTGTAGTATGATAAATGTAAATTCCGTTTTCCGGAACAATACTACCAAGCAATGCATTAAACTCCTTACCGGTGATCGTTTTTTTATCTGTAGTTGTTGATTTTCTTTGAATTGACTCAAACGGGTTTGTCAGTTTTAAATTATGGTTAGAGATTATCCAGCTAAAAAAGTGTTTCAAAAAGTCCATATACTTATTGTAACTTCTATTTCCCAAGTTTTTAGTTAAATAGGTATGAAAGTACCCTACATGGGTGTCGTCAATCAAATCTATAGGTAGTAATCGAATATTAACTTTTTTATTTTTCAGCGTGTTGTTAAAATACTTCAAGCTCCTTATATGATTTTCTATATTGTCCTTAGAACGATGTTTCTTTTTATGTTCAGGAACATCTACATCTGCCAAAAAATCAATATAGGCTGCTTGGGCCTCTAACAGGTAAATTCGTTTAGAAGATTGCTTTGTTTCCTCTTCATAAAAAGAAGAGAGGATTGTTGAATAAAAATTATTAGAAAACTCTACTGTCTGGACAACTGCTTCTTCATATGTTTTTGCATTTAATACTTTGCTTGTTGTATTGTTAATAGATCCTGAGACATGAACTCTAGCCTTGTACTTTTGTTTCTCGGGATACTTGCATTTAGAATATACTTTTCCACTTTCCCCACAAAGTGGTTCAACAGTTTTACCCTCTTCCCTTTTCTTTGTATACGAATAGTATTTTTTGCACTTGGAGCAATAGATAAAAATACCTTTGTGTTTCTTTGAAGGGAGTTTTTTTCTTTTCATAATACTACTTTTTAAACTCTTTTTTATTCATCCAAAAATTTCTTTGCAAAATCAGATTTCGGGGTAAGATTCATGGGGTTTGGTTTTTCAGTATCTGCCTCCGTAGTCATTACAAACTCTAACCTTTCATTGTTTAAATAACAGGCATACAACTTATCCCATGATTCAGGGTATTGCTCCTTAAAAAGAGTAATTATGGGATTGTCTAGTTTGGCTTCTACTAAAAATCGATAGGTTAATTTTTTGCTACCAATAACCAATATTGGAATCTTCATTTCTTTGCACCATCTCGTTGCACTGCGTAAATCTGTGGTTTTCATAATGCGACATAGTTCTTTTAATTCAATAAATTTTTCATTTTTTTTTGTACTTGACATTAGTGTTTAATTTCTGCTTTTCTATGGTTGTGATAGTAAAAACAGTCTTTATAAGATAGCTTGACTCTTAGAGGTCATTGCTTATTTATTTTATAGTTTTTTACGCATGGTTCTATGCGCACAAACAATCTTTCCGTTGGATTGTTTGATTTCAATATTTTGGTACTTTCCTTTTCTAAGTAGCTTAGAGATTTTTACAGCTTCCTCTATACGTTCTACTCCCTCTACCATATTGATCTCCCCATTTTTTTGCTTTATTTTAATAGACTTATAGGTTCCGCTTCTAATGATCTGTAGTGCGATGATTTCCTTTTCGCTTAAATCAGACAATTCACTATAATTAGGGGTTTCGTATATAAAAGCAAGTGTTTTTCGTATTTGCTGGTTTAAAAGAAAGAATATTGCGTTTTTAATAGCTCCAGACCTCATTTGTTCGAAGAACTCCTTATCATCCAATAACAAAAACTCATTGTTGTTGGATAGCACCATATAGATGGGGATATCATAGATTAAGATATATTGAATATATAATTCAAATGCGGTGTACTTATCACTGTTTTGGGTTTTTACTTGTTCAAAAAAACCATCTTTACAGGCTTTTATTTTTGGGATAGCAATTCCGAAATCCCGCATCTCCTTCATCAGGCTAATCCATAAGATTTCAATTGAATTAAAATGATCCACAACACCGGAAGTTCTTTTTTCTCTAGTTTCATCAAGGACTCCGGCTTCTTTCCAGTGTTGAATCATTCTAGGGGTTACTTGTGGGACATGATGCAACCCATATCCTTTTATATGGAGCAATCTATGTATCTCAGTAAAATCTATCTTTTCAGACATTATTGTCATACATATCGAGTTTAAAATACTTTCAAAAGTATTCGATTGAGTGACAAATATATGTTAAATGTGGTCAAAAAGACTACATTAATGTTGTTTTTTTTAAGATTTAAACAAAAACAACTGTGTATCAGCTATGTACTGAGTGTTTTTTTTAAAGGACAAAAGAAAAAGAACCCTCCTTATTCTGGTTTATTTTAAATACTTCTTTAAGATACTATTCTCACTATCTTTGGCGCTAATAGTTTCATTTTTAGCCTCTAACAGTAGTTGATTTAATTTGTTAATCTCCTCGTAAAGTGCAGTTGTTTTTTGATGCAATTTTTCTAATTCTACATTCTTGACTGCTATAATATCTTGGTACTCTTTTAATTGCTTCTGAAGAATTGTGTTTGTTTCTGTGTTTCCTTCTTTTAAAGACTTCGTATGCTGCACACCTGAAGAAACGATGTTGTCCGATTCTTTAGAGGCGGAATCTCCTGAACCCATGACCATTCCTTTATATTCCCAGGTAACGCTCTTATTAAAGAACAAGTCCATTGGCATTCCAAAATGCTTTACAAATTCATCCAACGCACTAATAGGCACATGTTTCGTACCCGATCTAACGGCATTGACTAATCCACGATTTTTAGTATATATAATATTGCTAATCGTAGTATCATTCGTATACAATTGCGTTCCGGCTTCTTTTTCACCTTTAAAAATTAGATCAACGGCTTCTATAAAGCGTTTATTCATGAATTGCCGAAGCTCTGTACCTTTAATTTTGTTCAAATTTAACAATTTTTTAAGATTAAAAACTATTCTAAATCAGGGGGTTAACAAAAATGTCACCTATTAAATACAATTTGTTTCAAACAAATACATTTTTTGCATAGATTTGATAAAAACTACGGTAAAACCTTAGTTTTAATAATGTTTATAAGGTGTTTACGAATAGTGTGTTTTAAATACACTTTTCATATGTGCCGAATATACATATAATTTTAAATCTAGTTCATTTATGTATACAAAAGAAGTACGAAAACAATTTATTGATAGACTAAAAGAAACCATTGATGATCCAATCAAAGAACTTACAAGAACCAGCAATTTTAGCAGGTCAACCATTAACAAATTTATGGCCTTAAAAACAGTACGCCCTTCTACATTAGATTCTCTAATGCAGTTAACGCACAACCTTATAGTAGAAAAAAATAAGAGTCGGAAAGAATTAATAGCAGCACACAATAGACTTTTTCAAGAGGAAGTAGCGCCTGACCAAAAAGATTAATACAAATGACGTTTCTATTATCTGATATTATCTAAAGCGAATAACTCATGAAGATTACCTATTCATCTAAAGCACTCTTGAGAGCCATTCAAGCAGAAAAGCAGTTATTAAAAATGAAGGTGGTACGCCCAAAAAGCATTCCTATTTATAGAGCACCTTTGAATATTGATGAGAGCACCAAAAACACCATTGATTTTGATATTACACTATGATCGTTAATTATTCTATTTCCTTAAAGGCATTACATCGTTATGTGCAAGCCTATAATAAGACACAAGAACATCTTAAAACCCATATACGGGGTTCTATGTTACATACCGCACAAGAGATTATTCGTATTTATGGAGCTTCTTTATTAAAAGCAAATCGGATTACTAAGGTTACGGCTGACCATATTCCATCGTTACGTACCAATAATAAGCAATTAGGGATCTTAACACATCAGAGTGGGAGAACCATTCAAAGGCATATCAAACGTTTAAAAGAAGCCGGGGTAATTACTCATAAAATTGGTCATGGATCTAATGCCAGTTACGAGTTGTTTATAAACTCAGAAATTCTGTGGATAAAGGGGGTGACAACTCCAAAAAATACAAATAAAGCGGCACAGGCGTATCAAGAATTATATCCTGAAAACCAACAAATTAAAAATAATAACCGAACAAAATGTCCTCATACAGATTCTAGTAACACTAATAGAAACAAAAATAATATAGTAATACCTGTTGAAAAGTTACAACAGCTATGGCAAGGTGATCCTTTCAAAATACCTGCTTCTAAAAAGAACATTTCTGGAAACACAATTAAAAAATCCCCAGAGAACACTTTTGGAAACACAATAGAAAGGAGTTCGCCCCAGCTCACAAGCTTTAAAACAGGAAACACTTCTGGGAACACTTTTTCCGGAGACACACAAGAGAATGACCTTGAAAAAAATGATGCACGGGAGAATGAGCGTTGGCGGAAACACACTGGCGATCCGCAAATTGCCAAAGAGGACAATACCACTAATAGTCCCAACCGCCACGCTCTCCTTGTATCCTATACAACAACGCTATGGAAACTGGCGCGCAAAGAACTCTATAAAGATACACATTTAACACACCGCCAATGCACTATTGGGGAACAACTCCTATACCAATGGTACGCATCCGTAAAAACAGAACATTTAGAGAAAGCACATACAGAATATCTGGATCGTGTTTTTATGGTCAAAAAATACCTGGAGAAAGATCCTGAAAACCGCTTTGTACAATTGCCGTACCTGTATTTTGATCTGAAAAATCCATCTGGATTTATAGGCACAAAACTCTGGTATAAAAAACAGAAAAAAACCAAATCCGAGCTTCGGGAGCAAAGGATTCTACACCATGAATTACGCAAATACAAACGCAATATAGTCAAAGATACAGCTACTCAAAGACCACCATTAACCGTTTATCGGGAGTGTGAGCAGCGTATCGGAAAGCTAAAAAACGAAGAATTGATACAGCAATTTTATAAATCCATCTCACAAATACAATTGAATAATTTATAAACATAAGATCATTAAATGATACCAAAAAAATTAAAATCAAAAACACGAATTACCAAAAAACTACAACAGGCAGTTACCAACTTATCCGTTGATGTTTTTGGATTAGAAGAGAAAGCAAACCAAAATATCGTAACCTATTTAAAAGATGTCTCCACTAAAACTGGTATTCCTAAAGAAGAATTACTGGTGCGCATATTTCGAACCAATCTTATTCGCAGTTGTATCTACCAAAACGTAAAACCACTCAGGGAAGTTCCCACTCAAGAGCTTATTTCTGTATTCACAGCAATGGATAATGGTATTTCTGAAGCGCTTCAACAAAATGTAGTAAAAGGAATTTCTACCTTTTTTGATGGGGTCTCTAACGCTCATAATATTCCTTTAACACATATACATATTTGTATAGATACAAAAGCCGATAAAGTACGAATCAGGGCCTTTAACAAAGCTACTTTTTTAGAGAAAATCGAGTTGAAAACACTAATTAAACATTTCAAATAATGCCTACCAATACACCTAAAAGAAAAGCATGGAAATTACAAAGAGATTCTTTGAGTAAGGCAGTTGTTCGATTTAAGGATAAAAATACACGCACCTTTTACTCCTATGATTGGAAACATCGATTCTCTAAAACTCGAGATGCTAAAATGGGGCTCGCAAGACTCCATAAAATGATTGTTATTTTTGGAGCTAGTGCTGGCTTGGCAACGATCTATGATATTGCCACAGGTAATAAAATAGCACAATACTTTGAAGGAGATCCTGTAGATCATCACGAAAATGACTCCTTTGACTAAACACACACATCCTATAATTTTCTTAATCCTAGCATCACAATAAATGAAACATATTAAAGCATTAGTACATCAGTATAAAACCAAAGGGTACATTACTCCAACAATATCTCATCCCACGAGGGAAAAAATGAAGGTACATATATTATTTGTATCCCCCTATGTTAACTCCACCGGCTATTACAGGGCTATCTTACCCTATTTAGAATTAAATAAAACCGATACGCATATCGCCCGGATGACCTCCATTAGCTATTGGGATTTTACAAAAACCTTTAGTTTGGATAACCTGTCTATAAAATCCGAATGCCTGCAATGGGCAGATTATATCGTTTTTCCGGCACTTACCAATGATTACACCTATTTACTAAAAGGAATTAAAGCAATGCAGCCAGAGGTGGAACTGGTAATGGATATTGATAAACCCTTACATTATCTTCCTAGAGCCCATCCATTACATAAAAAAATGGATGATACAGCTAAAAAGAACCTATTGCAAAATATGGCAATTATGGATATAGTTACGTCTCATAATGAAGATATCCTTCTCTTGTATTTGGAAATGCTGAGACCTTATACATCTGAGGATCAAATTGTATTTGAAGCCATACCAGATTTAATCGCTCCAAGTGGTTTTGATTCGATTACTTTAGCTAACAAACCCAACGATAATTGTATAAAGGTTGGTATACTAGGTTCTGTCCTTAAGGAGCAAGATATACTATTACTTAAAGAGTTGCTCATCAAACTAAAAAAAGAGTACCAGGAAAAGCTTATGATTCTTTGTGTTGGATGGAATGGAGTACTAAAGGACGGTAGTAAACCGCTGAAAGAAATTTCTATTACGTACATAAAATCCGTGAGCTTTGTATCCTACTACAAAAAATTAGCAGCCTTACGATTGGATATAGTATTACTGCCGGTAGTACCTACCCCACAATGGCTTTTTGCCCCTTATCGGGATTTTCTGGAAGTATCTGTTTTAAAAATCCCTGTAATCGCATCTAAAGCTTCTATTTACAAACGTATTATAGCACATGGGAAAACAGGTTTTCTGGCAGATACCTTAACAGATTGGGAAATATACATCAAGCAACTCATCACTCATAAAGAACTAAGGAAAAAAATATCGGATAATGCTTTTGAGGAAGTCCGGGAAAATCATGGGTATTCACCAGATCATATCGAAATTTTTCAAGAAATTTTCTTTTAATAGGGGTAACAAAAGTGCGATTGGAGACACAAATCATAAAGAATATTAATAAAAAAACTTCCAGTATCAAATTTTGATATTGGAAGTTCTTATGTTTAGCCTCCAAAAATTAAAAAACTCTTACACAAACCTAATTTATGAACAAATCAAATGTTATCATCTTTTCACTACCCGAGGAGAATGTAATTTCAAGCAAAAAAGAAACTACTTCTTCGAATTGGTATTTGAACTATTTTTTTAAAATGTTATTATTATTCATAAATGCCTATGTGCCCAAATCCATAGTAGGTCAAGAAATGAAAATCAAAAACTTACAGAAGCAAGAAGCTATTTATCTACGGGTAAAGGTTTAAAAGCTAAAGTTTTTGTAAAAAGGAATTTAAAAAATCACACAAATTATTATTTAAAGGAATTATTTTTATATATGATCATATATATTAGCTTACAATGGGGTGCTACTAATTATTATGAGGCAGGGGATCGCTTAATTAAAATTAAATGGAATCATAAGTGTTTACCAAAAAAAGGAGAACATATTTCAATACTTGATTTCTTAAACGAAGTGAATCTAATACCAAAACTACCCGAAACTTTTGAAGTAAATAACAAGACTTTTTCCGTGTTTGAATGGGTCGATAGAGTTAATGGATGGTATGTAGAGAATTGGAGCTGGAAAAGAACCAACGGATATGTTGCTCCTCACTACATCGTTTCTGACTTAGGGTATTTAGGTTAACTTTTTAAATATCCATAACCGCATACGCTTACTATTAAAATATTAATTAAAACAACCTAAACTATTATTTACGTAACACTAACCGCTATATATTTTTATTGGCATATCGGCTATTGGTATGATATGCAATGGGATAGCCATAAGTACAAGCGAAAAGTTATTTTTTAAGGGTACACTACACCAAAGAGCGAAGAAAAATATCAAAAAAGACTCCGTATCTTTGGTTTTATAAAGGTGATAAAAACCTTTTCATGTTCTTATTATTTGTGAAACAACCTGATTCCTGTTACAATTACGTAACAGGATCGCGATGCTCTACTGAGTGCATTTGGAGATGCGCTCTGCCAGAGACAGGGTCGTGAATCAGAACCTTCTGCAAGGAATGATCCACTACACCCTATTCGATATAGAGCATCTTGAATTGGCGATGCTGTGCGTAATATAACTTGTTTAAAGACAGGGCTTTTTAACTCACACAGGGTCGTGAATCCACTACCCGCGATGGAGTGCATTTGGAGATGCCCTCTGCGAGAGACAGGGTCGTGAATCAGAACTCTCTGTAAGGTACTATTCACGATACGCTATGTGGAAACAAAGGGATCGTTTCACACAAATTTTAAGAACCCCATATTGGAGGTTTCCGATAGCATACATTAGGTATCTTTAGTAAGATATCAACGATTTAAAACTCCCGCTACAAGGAGTATCATCAAGCCATAACTCCCTCTACAAGGAGCGAAACTCTATTTTAATAAGAGTGTTCGTATGGAACTTACTGTATCTATCTCTACGGAGAATGAAAATAATCGTCTGGAGCTATTGTTCACTGGTGAACTTTCTCTGGATTTAACTGAGTATTTAAAAGAATTAGGATTTAGAGTACCGCGGGATACCCCACAGTTATATTATGTGGATCGTCATCCTGCCTATCTTAGTTTTGCCAAACAATTACAAAAGGAGCTAGAGCAAAAGAAAAGCACCTATAAAGACATTGTAATTACGCCTTCTTTTACGCCAAGTGATGCAAATATTGATCACGATAAGTTTAGTTATGTGACACTTACTTATACCCATAACAAAACATTTGTTTTGGAAAGTTATGTGGTCTTTGAGCCTTATCTAAAACTCGCCACCATTATAGCACAACGTTTTGGAGTTATTATGTATCAGGATCGGCTTATTGATGTGAATGTAAAAGCACGACAGCTTAAAGGAAAATCCAGAAAATTACTTACCCAGGGAAAGGTGATTACCGCTGAATTATTACAAAACCCAAATGCAGAAGGACAAACCCCCATTCCAACAGAGGTAGCTTCTCAAATTCAAGAACCCGTTGTTGAAGTAATTACAACCAAAACCTTGACCAATGATCATGGAGTGTACACCAAAGAAACCGCAGGGGATCGACTGGAAATTATTGAGATTCCAATTCCAAAAACAGCCAAATTCGATGCCACCATTACCATTGTACAGGATGAAAATGACAAGTACCGTTTTGGAACGAGTACACATAAGAATTTTGGGGATCATAGTGGAGAATCCTCTCCTGTAAGCCATAGTAGTACCATATATCTAACAAGACAAGAGGTATTACAGTTGGCTTTCCAAAGAGTTATTTCAGTCATACAACTACACATTGATGGTAGTGATACCATTCTTTCTAACCAGAAGAAAAAGAATGCCCTATTAAACAAAGCTCTAAAAGCAACGGTTGATTTTGCCAAAGAGTTTAATATAACATTAGAAGGGTTGGGTATTGAAACGCTAAAGAGTATAAACGAATCCCCTAAAAAAGAGGCAAAAAAAACAACCGCACCAGATAGGCATCAGAAGTTATCTCAATTGGTACTATCCGTTAGTGAACAATTATACGAACTGGCAGATCAAACTGAAAAATTAGCAGATAGGAGTCTTATTGGAACTGAAAAAATACAATTTGATGATGCTCTTGAAATAAAAGAATATGATGCCTTTGTTACAGCATTAAAACAAATCATATCGGATCAACAAGAACAGTGGATCAATAGAATAAGCGCACCTGATACGCAAAAGAAATTCATCCGTATTCTCAATCCATTGGCAAAAGTATTGAAAATACCAACTCTTGAAATTACGGCTACTTCTATGCATTCCAGAGTTCAGGATTCGACACCCCTTAGTAATGATCCAAAAGATAAAGCTTCTGAGCAACCGCTAATCGCTACAGAAAAAGTTAGCACAAATATCCAAGGTGAACATACCGCTATTGATACCTCCAAAGTGATCTGTACTGATATCATCAAAAACCGCAAGCTTATTCGAAATATAATACTTCCTAAAGAGATTAACCCCCCTTTTGATTCAGGGGATATTAAACAATTTGGACAAAAACAGCTTCAAAAACAGTACCCTGATTTGTGCGAAATAAAGAATCATTCCCTTAAAAAAGCCAGTGCGATTCAGTTATTTCAATTAGTACAACTAAAAAGACCTAAAGATTTTGGTATTGGTCTCTGGGAGCATCTTGTATCACAAGAATGGAATGAGCGAGGATTTTCCTTGTTTAGCGCATTAGGGTATCCAACTGAACTTACTTACCCCTATAAAAGTATTACCTCTGCCCATTATGTTGTTTTACCCTTACATCATGCACTACGTAAGCATTTGGGTAGGGAAATTTGGGCTTCTGTTGCAGCATCGTTTCGCCCTGTGGGTAATATTCAGGAAGAAATCGACTTGTTGGAATTTGAGATTCAAAATAGTTCAGAACTTCTTCAATACTATGAAAATGCGGCACCAGAAAAAAGGAAACAAGGATATAACAAGCTCACTATATCCCTGAAGTATCTTAAAAGATCAAAGCAGGTTCTTCAAGCCTATATAGATAAGAAGGAAATAGTTATACCAGAGTTGGAAACGGAAAAACCTTCAGAAACAACTCCACACAATGATCCATCAATAGATGTTCGAAGCCAATTAACAGCAAAAGGGTTTACCATTCCATTTACAGGTATGGAAGCCATAAAAAATAATCTTCCCGTAATTGATCTTGCTTTTCGATGGCATATAATGTATGGGCAGTTTGAAGAAAAAAATGAAGCCAATCAACTCGCTAAAATCAAAGCCTTAGCCATTGAAAAGGAATCCCTAAAAGAAAAAGGGAATAAGAAAAGTCGTAAAGAAAAAAAACGTCTGGAAGCTCATATTGAAGCCTTGTTGTTACAAATACAGGATTTAGAAAAGCTCATAAAAAAAGAAGACCAATTATTCCATGATGAATTGCTGGAAGAAATCATCAAAATTACTGCCGAAAAGGATCATGATTTTGATGTTGAAAAGAACTCAGATTTTTCAGATCGTATCCTTCCTCAATTATTAGAAGGAAGGATGATTGAAAATTACCCTAATGAACCTATACAAAAAATAGCAGGGATTCTTGTTGATGATTATTTCTCAGAAAAACAGTCATCGACCACCAAGCCTGCTTTTGATTCAGATTACCTGGAGAAAGTAATTGCCATTATGCAGGATCATTATATGAATGCACGAAGGCTTACTAAAAAACAAGTAGAAGCCATTCAAAAAGAAGCAGGAGTACCCAATAAAGGCATGTTATGGGAAGCTGTAGAATTAAGTTGGCTACTATGGTACAAATTTTATTATGAAGCACCAGATGCTTTTGAGCATCGGTTAGGTTTTATGATTCGTTTTTGGAATGAAATACAACCTTCCTATGCCTATTCAGATAGTAGTAAAGAAATATATAAGCAATATTCTACTCCTTGTCCAATTGGTGCTATCATCGCGGAGTATACCGAAATGACCAAGGCAGCATCTATATTCGAACCTAGTGCCGGAAATGGCTTATTGGTCATAGGAGCAGATCCACAAAAAACGCATGTCAATGAGGTGGATCACAGCAGACGAAAATCACTAGAATATCAAGGCTTTAAAACCATTACACATTGGAATGCAGCCCAACCCTTCCCTAAAGAATTGAGTCATTCTTTTGATGTGATGGTGACTAACCCTCCTTTTTCCTATTGGGAGGCAGATGACTTTGATAAGAAACTCATCTTACGGAACTATTTTAACGATCATCAAATCCTTCGACAGTATATGCGGTTAGAGCATTTGATGACGGGATTAGCCCTACATACACTAAAAGATAGCGGTAAGGCAGCCATCATTATTATGGGGCATGTTTCTTTTGAAACGGATGGACATATTGCTAAATACCGGCGCTTTTTCAATTGGTTGTACAAACATTACCGAGTAGATGATATCATCAATATCAACAGCTTTAAAATGTATCACAAACAAGGAACAGTAAAGGAAACCATGCTTATCCTTATTAGTGGTCGCAAACCCACACCCAAAGGAGCTGCTCCAAGGCAATTAGAAGCTCCTCATTTAACGGATATGGTCCATAGTTTTCAAGAACTATCCCATAGGGTTCGCGCTCATATAAAATCACCTTTACAAACCTTAATTCAAAAACTTAAAATAGCAAACGGATATGATATTTTTTAACCCACAACTTATGCCTTCCCGTGCAGAAGCTACCTTATATATGGTGAGTAACCCCGTCCCTTTTACAAGATTTGAGGATCACGAAGCAGCAATTTATCTACAACTACATGAGCTCATAGAACGTTCCATGCAGGAAGGTGAAAACCCCATTAGTTTGATAGAAGAATATTTAGGAACAGTGTACACAGAAGGAAAGACAGTGGATGAAATTGCAGCCTTTTTAATGCAACAAGATGCCATGATTTTAGCCTTATGGACCCTTCAGGAAAGTTGGAACAACTTTGATGAAACCTTACCAGAAACCTCGCTCATACATGGAGGTATGGAAAAAAAAGCTGCAATTCAACTCTATGCAGAAATTACCCTGCGTACCTATTTAGAAATACTAAGCAGGCAAGTAGCATAAACACAGTTTTCAAGAATTTAAAAACATATACAAATCAAACAAGTAGCCTATGGAAGAAAATAAAAGCATCCCGATTGTTCCTGAAGAATTTACTCAGGACACTACACAAATGGCTGAACTGGCAAGTGAGCAAAGTTCATTGGTCGCTTATGTTCCTAAGTCAGTTGCTCCTTATCGTATGGATACATTAATCCCTCGAAATATGGCTTTTGAGGTACAGGCATCATTAAACAAAATTGTCAAAGAAAAAGGCAATATTGATACCTATGTGCGCGATGGACTAAAGTATATTTCTACAGCTACATTATGGAAGGCACTCGCAGCAGAACAAGTAGATTCTTTAGCCTTGTATCTAAAACAGTTTGAACGCGGACAAGGAATTATCATTGCAGATCAAACAGGAATTGGAAAAGGAAGACAGGCAGCAGCCGTAATACGTCATGCAGTGAAAAATGGATATTTACCTATTTTTTTTACCAAATCCCCCAACTTGTTTTCAGATATCTATCGAGATTTAAAAGCAATAGGGCTTGAGGATATTAATCCTTTTATTCTGAATACGGATCATGCAACAATAAAAGATGAAGATGGGAATGTATTATTTAGTGCTTTGCAGTCTCAAGCACAAATGGAGCTGCTAACCGAGCATCAAACCTACCCTATAGATTCGATAACATCTATGGAATGGCATAAAAAACATCATATGCCGATCCCTGATCCTGAGCAAACTCCTACGATTACTATCTATAAAAGTATTAATGAACTCCCGGTGGATTATGATATGATCTTTTGTACCTATTCACAGATACAGGCTGCACATTATTTTAAACGACAATGGATTGAAAACTTATGTGATGCGGGAGTGGAAGGAAGCAGAAAATTTAAGGAAGTTGTCTTTGTATTAGATGAATCTCATCTGGCCGGAGGATTTGAATCCATTATAGGAACCTGGATGAGAAGTGTACTTTCTAAAACCAAAGCAGCCTGTTTTTTAAGCGCTACTTTTGCAAAATATCCAGAGGTAATGCCATTTTACGGTAAAAAAACTGCCATTCTGGAAACTGGACAATCCGATAGTTCTTTAGTGAACTCAATGACCAACGGAGGACTGGCATTACAGGAAATCGTCGCAGCTAATCTATCAGAAAGCGGGCAATTGATTCGTAGGCAACGCTCTAGTGAGGGGATTGATATCGAGTACATTACTTTAGATAAAGAACCGCAACTTAGTCGTAATAGAGCACGGGTCGATACGGTAATTTCTTTAATGAACCAGATCGTTCGCTTTGAACGCAATTATATTGATCCGGCACTAAATGAAATCCATATAAAAGCGAAAATTGAGGGAGAGCATATGGAAAAACAACCCAGAGGATTGGGCGTAAAACAAACCCCATATTTCTCCAGAGTGTTTACCATTATTGATCAATTGCTTTTTGCATTAAAGGTAGAAGGAGTTGCACACCAAACCATTGAAGCCTTAAAACAAAATAAAAAAGTAGTGATTGGTTTTAAATCTACTATGGGGACTTTTCTAAAAGAAATGAACCTTGCCAGTGGGGATCTTGTAGAGCCTGAAGAATTGGATTTTGTCCGCACAATGCTCAAAGGTTTAGACAGTGTTTTTAAGTATAGTTATACCAATGTTCATGATGAAAAAAGTCGTAGAAAAATAGCCTTGGAAGAGCTTTCACCCGCTGGAATTACTGCTTACAAACAAATTAAAAAAGCAATACTTTCCGAGCGTTCTGAGCTTACCATTACTCCAATAGATCAATTGATTCATTTAATTGAACGCACTGAAAAACCCATTGGATTAGGCGGACATAAAGGATCTCATTTCAAAGTTACCGAGGTAACAGGAAGAAGTCAGCGTATCTATTTTCAGGATGATGAAGCAATTGTAGGCTCATTCAGAAAAGATGTAGAAGCCTCGTATCGTTTGTTCAATAACGGAGATTTTGATGTATTAATGATTAATCAAAGTGGTAGTACGGGAGCATCTGCCCACTCATCCAAAGAGTTTAAGGATCAACGCCAACGAGTTATGATCATCCATCAATTTGATTTAGATGTCAATGTGGTTATGCAAATTTTGGGAAGAGTTAACCGTACAGGACAAGTGAATTTACCAAGCTACAAATTTATGGTAAGCGATATTCCTATGGAGGTACGCTTACTTACCATGCTTAAGGCAAAACTCAAATCCTTGGATGCCAATACAACCGGATCACAACATACCAATGATGAAACATTGGAGAGTGAAGATTTTATAAACAAGTATGGAGATATCGCAGCATGGAATTGGATTTCCGATAATCCGGATATGATGGAAGCTTTAGGGCATCCTACCTATAGTAAAAGTAAAGATAAACAAGGCAATACCTTTTATCTCCGTAATGATTCTAATGAAGGAGCAATTCGCCAACTGACAGGACGTGCGGGCTTATTGAATGTGGAGGATCAGGAACGATTGTACGACGAGGTGCTTGAGCGGTACAAACATCAAATCATTATTGAAAAACAACGAGGAACCTATGACCTGGAAACAGAATTTTTACAACTGGATGCAGAAGTTAAAAAGAAGTTTTTGTTTCGTCAGGGTATGGGAGGGAACACCCCGTTTGGGAAAGATACCATTCGCGAAAAAACAATTGTTAATAATGTGAGTCGTCCATTTTCTAAAAATGAAATTGATGAGCGTTTGATTGCTTTGTTATCGGAAAAAAGTGCAGAACAACTAAGGGATGAGCTACTATTAAAAATTAAAAAAGAGTACCCTGCCTATATCGCATCCGAAAGGAAAAATCTGGAAAAAGTAATTCATGACCTTAAGCAGGAACTAACAATGCTGCCTGATACGATACCTTCTTCCAAGTCTAACGAAGAAAAAAAGAGGAATGAAAATCATCTGGCAGAACGTGAACGCCTGATAGCACTAATTGACAAAAAAAACAATGCGCTGGATAACCGTATGAAGCAGCTCGAATATAGCAAGACTAAAATCCTACGCTATATTGGATATTGGAAGATTGGTGATCTGGTAAAAGTACCCATGCCAGGATCTATACAAGAAGAAGCTTCCTGGGGGTTCTTTCTTGGAGTGCAACTTGGTAAAGGTTTAAAGAACCCATATCAAGAAAGTAATATCACGTTTCTTTTTGCTGTAGCCGATGATAGAAAAACGTTGACCTATTCCCTGCGTAAACCGGAAAATGATTTTATCAGCCTGATTTATGGAGAGAATATTCATATCACCAAAGAAGATCGACTACATATACCAAAACAGTGGGATGATATCATCAAGGAAGCTTCTTCTAAAAGGGAGAATCGACAAATCTTAACGGAAAATATTCTGGCAGCATCCAGTTATGTGGGCGTTCATAACAAACTCATCAAATACAACACCAAAGAAGGAACGATCAAGAATGGTATTTTGATGAGTCGTGATTTTGGAAAAGACGGAGAACACAGGGCTTTAGTGCCTATTTCAAATGGTCTAAAAGCAATAGAGAACTTAGCCGAAGATGCAACCTTTGAAGATCATCAATTCGGGGTACGATTTAAACGCTTGGGAGAACATCATTTTCAGGTATTTATCAATAAAAAACAACATTATAAACTACCTCTCGACCCTAACCTTCGTAAGCTTATTATGCGAGAGGCAGGACAACCCGAATCAGAGCTTCCTGATTTTGTACAAAATGCAGGAGAAATGACTGGTGGGATTGCCAAGCGAAATCTGGAAGCCTTTTTATTCCTATTGGATGACTATGACATTAAAATAGAAGGAGAAGCCAAAGAGTTGGAAGATTGGGAAATCGAAAACCAAAAGGATTGGAATGATCGAACCAAGAAAAGTACTGACAAATTTTTATACGAATTACAAAAACCTTTTGGACAAGGTTCAAATCCTACTGCTGGCTTTCTGCAGTATACAGAACCCGATATTAATGGAATATACCGCTATGGAACGGTGGCTTATGATCGAAAGTTAACGGATAAGGAAAAGTACAATTATTCCTTGATTCCCATATTTAAGAACATTGCCGTACCCTATATCACATGGAAAAAAAGCCTTATGGGAACTCCTATAGAAACCGATTTTAAAAATCGCATTAGTGAGGTGAGATCAATGCCAATTTATAAAGCTGTTGAAATTCTGGGGTACTTCATTACCAATCATCCGCATGAGGATGGGAATACTGAATTTGTATTTGGACGATACTCCACAGAAGAACTGGGAACGGCATGCTATGAAGATATGATTCACCAGATCACCCCTATTAAAAAACTACTGGACACATTAAAACTTTATAACCAATTATTAGCTGGGTAAATACGGCTATATAACACCTAATTATAGAAATGAAAAGGTATATACATTCCCTTGATATCCCGGAAATAGACCAAATCCCAGATTTTATGAAAATACTGGATGACCTAAGTGTAGGAAACAATGTTTTTCTAAAGGGTATTGCTGGCACTGGAAAAACCACTTTAGGAGAAAAGATCGCTTATGCATATTTCGGAAGAAAAGAAAACGATCAAAAAGAACTCCCTTTTATCGTAATTAACTGTAATCAATATACCTCTCCTATAGATATCAAGGGAGGGCAAACGATGTCCGGTTATAAGGAAGGCGGATTGATTGAAGCATGGCGAGATGGGAAAATACTCATCCTTGATGAAATGCCAAAATTAGATCCTAATACAGCAGGCTTACTCAATGATGCCCTGGCAAAAAGCGCAAAGGAAGAAGCCGTAATTTTTAACGGACTTAATACGCCTATTGTCAAACACCCTGATTTTGGTTGTATTGCTACAGGAAATGTGTTAGGGAAAGGTATGAGCAGTAATTATGTTGGAAATAATAAACAGGACAGCTCTCTACTGGATCGCTTTAGTGGAAGTATTTATGAGATCAGTTTTAATACCGCCCTGGAGCGCAGTCTTATTTATCCAGCAGTATTTACCAAATGTACGGAAATACGAAACTTTATTCTATCCTATGAAAATAAAGAGAATGGAGATCAGGATACCGAAGATATTATGACCCTGAGAACCATGCTGAATATGCAACGAATTTACGAACTGGAAATGTTACGGGAAACAGGGATAGCGGATGAGAATGGAACTACACACCGAAAAATACGACAAGGAAAAACCTTAAAAGACTGTTTTGAGAGCTACCTGATGGTGATGGGAAAAGAGAAAGCGAATGAAGTTCGCATAACAGCCAACTTGACCAGCTTTTATAATAGTTATAAAGGGGCAGATATGAAGGAATCTTTTTTACAGGAATATCAAAAAAGAAAGGGGATTGAAAGGTTATGATACGCCCAAAGCCACATCTTATTTCGGAAACAGGACACCCTTTTCAATATCACTATGTCACCTTTGATAGTATTACTGCATTTCACCAGTTCGTAGAACAGCAAACCAAACAATTGCAACAAACAAATCATAAGGTGTATCAGGGGATGGTGGAAAGTGCCAAACTTAGGATTCAACGTCAAAGCGATTGGTATGGAACACCCATACCTGAACAATTAGAGGATCTTAATGCACACACCTATTTTCTGGGGATGCATTTGGCTAAAAAAATACAACAACAACTACATAAAAAATTACAAAACTTTTTGCAGTTAACCCGACAACACCACCTTCCTAAACCAACACTAGCCTATAATAGTAAAGGATTAGGGGTGTTTTCCTTTGATCGTGCCGCAATGGGCATGTATCGCGTACAACCAACCTCAAAAGACTCCGATATCCAAAAAGTAATTAGTCAAATGAAAATTGAACTTGATACTGGAAACAAGGCAACAACCATTAAAAATGTATTTACTCATTTTCAGAATCGCCATATCGCAGCTCCTTCATTACAGCTATTCATCATGGCAGGAGGAAATGCAGGGATTCAGGGGGATGGTTTGTTATATATCGGATTGGCATGTGCTGAACTGGTTGAATTTATGGAATTACGGGGAATCCCTGTAGAAGTAAATGTGCTGATTGGAACTTCTTTTGAAAAGCAGCAAATCATGGCTGTAATTCGTGTAAAACGATTTGAGGATCGCCTGGATAAAAACCAGTTATTACTGATTAGTAGTGATCCCAGGTACTTTCGCTTCAAAGGGTTTAAAGCACTTATTGCGCTTGCCAATTATTTTAAGCTCACCATACCTGTAACTCTTGGTCGTATTCAGCCCGAAATAGCTAAGGACTTTGTGCCAAAAATTAGCACCCATAGGCATGCAGTCTTTGAACAGAGCTACACTATGGAGCAAGCCGTTAATGAAATCACTCAAATAATTACAACCTATACAAAACAAATGAAATCCTTATGACCTATAAAAAAACAACAAATACATCTCCTTCAAAACAGGTGATTCATAAAATGATGGATAGTGCAATGCATATTGATAAAGAATGTCAATTGCAATGTAGAAACTTTACCATTATGACATCTCCTCTACATCAAAGCACATTGATTTTAAGATGGATGACTATTGATATTAGTGATATCGACCGCCCTATTCAAAACTATCGATATGAATGCTTTGATATGAAAGGAACACCACAACATTGCTCCATCTATTATACCAATCAAGAAGAAGCAAACACTTTTTTTGAGGGTTTACAACCCCTTTATACTCAAGAATTTTCCATTGAACATAAACTATAACCTATGTATACCATACAAGATTTGAAACCTGAAGATCTGGAAAAGGTCGACATCAAAAATCAAGATATCATCAAACAATATGTTGGTAGTGAACTGAATGTAAAAGAAGCTTTTCAGATTATCAAAGAGACCTCCAAGGGATTTTCCGTAAAAGATACCGAAGCCGAAGAAGCGGATCGCTTACTGATGAGAATCGTACAGGGTAAATCAGAACCACTCCCGAAACCAATCAAGGAGAAACAAAAAAAATTATCGAAAGAAGCAATACGCATTCGTCAACAACAACAGGCTAGTGAACTCGCATTACTAGAACTGGAATTGGAATTAGAACGGCAAAGTGCATAACCTTAAAATCATATATATGGCAACCATACAACACCTATTAGATCTTGACCTTGCAAAAGTAGCAAACCCAACACTTACAGAAACGATTACAGAAATTCTTGACAGTTATAAAAATGCTGGAGATAAAAAAGACTTTCTAAAAGTGTATCAACCCAATATTGATAAAGCCTATACTCTGGTTACCAAGTTTGCTCCGGATGCGATTAAAAAAGAAATCAAAAAAAAACCATCGACAACAAAAAAAACGAGCCTTACATCAGCCAGTGGAACACCTAAAGAAAAGAAAAGAAAAAAGGAGGAAGAAAAACCAAAACCTCAGAAAAAACCTATTCAAAAATTATCTGCCACAGCATATGCGGATAGGAAAAAAGAGATTTATGATGAACTGGAAGGCTGTCGGGAAATGATACGAATCGATAATAAACAAAAACGAGCATTAGCACCTCCAAAACGTCCAAAATCCACCTATGAGAAAGTACAAAGCAAGGTCTTATCGCTTGGTAAACTGATTCCATCTAATTTGAAAGGCAGTCTGGAAGTACAAAGGCAAACCAAAAAAATACTAATGAGAGCGCATAAAGATATTCTAAATGCATGGAAGATGACTTCTCTTAGAAAACTAGAAAAGGATCAAAATGAAATTAAGGAAGTATACCAGGAAATAGAAGCAAAAATTAAAGGGGAAGAATAACAATAAATAAAAGAATCATGAAAGTAGACAAAAGTGTGTTGATTATAACGAGTGTCGGACTCGCCATTGGGTTCGCTGAAGCATTGGTGTATTACAACTTAGGAACTAATGCAAAGAGAGACACCTTCAAATTTGGTGTTCCCAAAGGAAAAGAATTGGCTAAAAGTATGGCTGTTGTAGCTATTACCTCTGGGCTAACTGCCTTGATTTCCTATCAAATTGAAAAAACATTAGAGGCCAATACGGTCAATTTAGCCACCATATAAGTACGAATTGTAAAGAAAAGAAAAATGAAAGACACGGATTTTAAAAAATTTTTAAACACCAATCAATTAAGCATTTCAAAGCTCCCACAGCCAATACAAGATAAAATTAAGTATTACAAAGAGTTACAAGAGCTTATATCTAAAACAGAAGCATCGATTCATCCTGAAATCAAAGAAGATTTAGAGCATTTGGATTATGAAATCCTAATGGATATCCAATACGAATATCAGGATAAACTTGAAAACAATGAACGCTTGGAGAAACTATCAAAATGTCCTCTTGTTAAAAAAAACATCAAACAAGAAGCAGTCTCACAGTTGCATACTGATGAAACCATATTAAAAGAGTTGGTGGACATGGGACGGACTAAAAACTTAGGTAAAAAAGAACTGATAGCCATGGGAATTAAAACCAAAATAAGACGAGATACTATTATAGGGAACTATATCCTCAAAAGAATATCCCCAATACGCTTTCGATATGAGATCATTCTTATAGAAAAATAGAAGACCTACGGTTATACAAATAATAAACAATAGAAAGAATGGAAAACACCCTGCATAAAGGATATAATGAATTACAAAAAGGGATTGATCTTTTGATTAGCAAGTTTGGAATTTCCAAATCGGTGCGTATCATCAAACAACTCTCAGGTGATACTACTTTTCAGGAGAATAAACATCAAAAAGTAGAGTTACTGACCACTTTTATTATTTCTGAGAGTCAGCAAATTTTTGGATGGAAAGATCCTGCTGCTAAAATCTGTAATGATAGAGATTATAAAGAAGGTAGAATGGCCTGTTATCATGTATTCAAAATGTATACTGATTTAAGTTACCGACAGATGGGGACACATTTTAAACAAGGAAAAAGAGGAGCTTTATATCATGCTACCAAATGTGAAGAACTCCTTTCTATACCAAACTATCATAAATCCTTTGTTAAAAAATACAGATTATTGGAAGAAAACACCATTCGATTTATTGCTACTATAAACAAAATTACATGAGTAAAGCTATTGAAAATGAAGTTGTAAATGTACTCTCAAGAAATAACGAAAACATTCCTTTTGAGTCCTTACAACCCGAAGAATACAGCCCCTTAAATCAAGCGGTTATTGATAAAGATGCTAAAGAAAGTACAGTGAAACCAAAAAATTGGAATCCGTGGAAACCAGAAGAACATCAATCCGATCATAACAAGAAAAATATGGAGAGTTCTACCACACAGTCGGCAACCAATAGCTATGGGCCAGTTCATAAACCATCACTAGAAGATGTACCGATGGATGATGCACCAGAACAGGATATAGACAGTGATACTCAAACAAATCCGAATTCTGATTCACAGGAAAATCAATCTTCAAAAGAAGAAGAATTTGAGTTGCCAACGGCTGCTGCAAAACAAGCTGCAGATACCTTTTTAGGTATGTCTGATAACATCATTGAAGCCGGAGGTAGCTCTTTTGTCAAAATCAAAAAGCATAAAGAGTTTTATGAATATGAGGAAATTGTAGAACTCATCGATAAACAAAACAAGAAAAATATCAAACGGCTTCAATTAGAGAAGAACGATAAAGCAATGTTGAAACCTTTAATCGTAGCCGTTTTAAAAAAGAAAGCTAAAACACTTAGTCCTGAACAACAATTAGTGACCATGGCTTTAAGCATTGTAATGAAAAAAGTGCCCGAAGTTATAGCCATACGTACTGAAAATGAAATGCTCGAAGATCGAATCAGATCCATAATACAAGAAGAAAAAGGACAATCAAATCACCCTACTACTATAGATGAAATCCCCCTTGAAGAATCAGAGGTTTCTTATGAAGAAGAAAACAACTCCTTTGAATTTCAGGACAACATTCCAGACATAGCGGATATAAACCAAGAGATTTCCGATACTGAACAAGTATATGATGAAGAAGCTCCTTCCTTATATGAAAGTGTTGTTGAAACAATAGAGGACACCCCTAAATCCTAAATAATTTTATGGCAGTTAAGATCAAAAAAAAGAGTAAAAAGAGAGATAAGATAATCATCCCAAAAAGAGCTGGTAAAATCATGGATCGCGATCCAATGGTAATGCTTATTATTGGGGAGATGGGGGTTGGTAAAACCTTTAGAACCAATCTTGAAGTACGACATTACTTAGTCGACAATCCACAAACAGGTAAAAAAGGAAGAAAAGTACTGGCCTTTGATGTAAACCTAAAAGATTACCCCACCTTTAGAACCGTAAACCCAAAGTTTATTAAAGCCCTAAAAGCAATTGCACCTCGTAGGATATTACCTTTCAATAGTGACAAAAAACCAATGACCAATATGGAGAAAAAGGACATTGTTGATATGATCTTTGATGATTATGAAAAAGGAATGGTGATTTTGGATGATACAGATAGTTATATGAAAGGTGCAAAAGGACAATCTATCACTAAAGCATTAACCACAGTCCGCCATAAAGATATTGATATCTTGTTTTCACATCAATCTATGTCGAAGGTAACCACTACCGAATGGGAAGCCTGTACCTGGATTCGAATGCATCATCAGGTCGATTCTGTAACCAGGTATAGAGATCGAATACCCAACTACCCCATTGTACGTATTGCACAATTGATCGTAAATGAACAATATGACTTGTCTGCCCGGGCATATACCGTTGGAGAGATTCCTGAAGAGGAATACAAGATGAGAAAAAGCTTTTTTGTTTATGTGGATATGAGAAAAAGAAAAGTTACCGGGTGTAGCAGAGCAGCCTATATTCGGTCAGCAAAACGATATATTGATCAGGAAGAATCTAAAACGATACGATTACTATTAAATGAACGACACTTTAATGGGAAACCTGTGTATAAAGATAGAAATGCAGTAATCGTTAAAATGATTGCCGATTATCTAAGGTATCATGATGATAGTGGTAGTAAACCCATTAATCGTTAGTTATGGAACATCATATAATTTCATTAGGAGCTGGAACACAGTCAACAGATGTATTGCTTCGTGGACTTAGAGGAGAATTTGATAATATTCCCACTCACGCCATATTTTCTGATACGGGCAATGAACCCAAAGGGGTATACAACTATTTGGATTGGTTGATCAAACATGTTGATAAAGAATATAACTTTACCATTGATGTGGTTTCTTCAGGAAACATTTTTAAAGATGCTTTAGCATATCTTAATGGTGATCGAAAAAGTTCGGAGGGTATTCCATATTACACAAAAAATCCTGTAACTGGTAAAAAAGCAATCATTAGAAGACAATGTACAGGTGATTATAAAATTCGACCGGTGAGAAAGCAGATTCGTAAGGCGATACCAAATGCCAAAAAAGTATCACTATGGTTAGGTATTAGTTATGATGAAATGCAACGAATGAAAGAAGCCAATGTTAAATGGATTAAACACCGATTTCCATTAATAGAAAATAGAATAAGGCGTATAGATTGCATAAACAATTTTAAGACACATCAAATTCCCGTTCCAGTCCGCTCTAGTTGTGTCATATGCCCATACCATTCTGATAAGTATTGGCTATGGATTTATGAAAATGAACCCGATAATTTTGCTGCTGCAGTTTCATTAGATGAAAAAATAAGGTGCTATCCCGGTATTCATGATGAGTGCTATTTGCATCGCTCCTGCAGACCGCTTAAAGAAGTTATCACCGATATCTTAAAAGGAAAAGAATTAGCATCAAAACAGCTCAATATGTTTCCCGAATTGATAGATGAATGCAGTGGTGTTTGTGGAATATAATGAAAAAAATGATGTAATATTAGTATTTTCGTTACCCCTCACATTTCTACATTTGTAAGTATAAGTTGTATAAAAATATAAATAATTTATACTTTTAGTATATTTTTTATATACTATCGATTTGAATTTTATAATTTTGTTGTAAGCATAATTTGCTATTATAATAGCAAAACCGCCTACTTGCATAGACGGTTTTGTAATTAATATAAATATTAACGGTTTGCCTTCCATTCGTTATAATAACGAATAGCTTGAATTAGAAGTCCGGCAAAGGCAACTCCTAACATTAAATAATCATACACTGTCATCTCAGAAGTATCGATTTATTTTTAGGTGTTAACAATCCGCTAATAAAAGAGCTATTGGCAGTAGCTCTTTTATTATGCTTATAAAGCAATAGAATCAGCAGCTTTAATCCTATTTACAAATTTAGTATAAATTGTTTTTGCTTAAAATAAAAGTAGATAAACAATTATCACCAATCTTTAACAGATAAGTTGTTAATACATGATCTGTTAAGGAAAAAAATAGTTAAAAAACTTCTCGAAAATTTAAGTACCTTAAATGCAGAATAGGGTAGAAATGTAAATCTTCCTTAAGGATTCAGCATATGAAATGATAACAATCTGGCTTGAAACTCTAATAAATCGAATAATTCTATGAATGATATAGATGAAGTAATTAATGCAATAGTCGTGCTGCGACAGAACAATATTGATTTCAAAATTCTTGAAAGCATTGTATTCAATATACACAATGGACCAGGTCCAAGAAATAGTGGGTATTCAAACAATAAGAATATAACACAATGGAAACAGCTTTATGAAGAATGTGCTATATCCTTATCTGAAGAACAAGTACAAAAGGTTTTCAAATATTTTAAAGAGAGGTATTCTAATCATTTTTTCAAATTGGATAAAAATTATGCAGTTTTAAGAAATTTTAACCCTGATTTGCAAGATGAAAAGATAATTTACAAAACCATTGAAATTTGGGAATCAAAAAATTCAGTCAAATAACAGATTATTGCCTAATTAAAAAGCCTGTACACTATAGTTCAATAACTTGAATGTTTGTCTTTTTCAGCTCTTTTTTTAACCCGTCAAGCGTGGTTGTGAATTTGTCATAAAGTTCTTCAAGACGTCCTGGTGGTTCATCAATCCATCTACTATGGTTGTTATAAGTATCTTTGGATTCCGCTAATACTTTCTCTCTTCTTTTAACGGAGGGAATATATATACGGTCGATGCTTTTATTTGCTTTGTTTATTTTTTTTTCAATTGACAAAACATCAGATAAATTCCAAATAGCATTGCCAATTATCAAATCGGTATTACTTTCAATTATTTTTTTACTGATAAATTCTTGCGCCTTATCTTCACTATCTTTTAATAAATCATACCCAAATTCATCTAATATTTCATGCCGATAAATTTTCTTGAAATTTGTTAGGTTTTGGAACTCCTTTTCATTTAACGCTACATTCAATGTTACGTATATTTTATACGATTTATCATAATGACGCTTTTTAAACACCCCAATTTTTAATTTATCAATCCATTTGGTCATTCTAAAAATATCTTGTTTACCCGTTGAATCATTTTTTATTTTAGAGTTAAGTACTGTACAATACTACGTATTATGCCGATTCTAACGCCCAAAATACAACGCTACTTCTCGTATCAAAATCTTCTTTTTCATAAAATTGAATATAACTACCATTAATACGAACCGATCGCACCTGAATGGCATCTTCTGGAAGCTTATCAACGGGTTGAATGCTATAATTCCAATTTTTGCCTGTTACTTTATGATACTCCAATAATGTCTCTTCTATTCCAATTCTTTTCATCGTGCAAAAATAACCGTCCATTGGATAAAATGAAATTCTATTTATGTTAAAAGAAATATTTATTGAGTTAGTTTAAAGAATAGATTTTTGTATATCAATACGCTAAAGTCTCTACAATTTCAGCATCCGGAGCTCGTTGTTCAACAGGGTAGGTTTTTCTATTAATAATTTCATTGAGAATGAGTTTACGTGTATTGTCAACCATTTTTTCATAAGAATATGGGTGCTCTTTTTGTATAGCATTCTGTTCTATAAATTTTAAAAACTTCGTAGGCGTTTTAAGGGTATCTAGTAAAAAATGAGATGCTCTGGGTTTAATTTCATATCGTAAAGCGTATTGATCTACATTCAAATAATTACAGATAAAGTCTTTTTGTTTAAGCTTTTTAAAGTAATATCTATTAAAATAGAACCCTTTGTTTTCTTTAAGCCTGGAAAAAAAACTTTCATCAGATAGCATCTCAACAAAATACGTATTGAGAAAACCAATGGGTTTTATTCTGGTATCGAGAGTTTTACTTTTTATTGTGTTTTTTGAAAACAGATTTTGATTTTCTGGTATCCCTTTCATAAAGTACGCTGAAGCCTTATTTTTATCAAAGGTATAGCTGAAAATTGTAGCATAAGAATCTCTCAAAGTTAGTTCATCAAACAAACTATCTTCTATACTTAATATTCTAAAAGAGTCTTCTTCAAATAAAAGCTTCTTAGCATATGAGGTATCGAAAATCAATCGATCGCTAAAGTTACAGTTGAAAAATGCAAGGTGTTCAAAAGAAGCTTTTCTACTAATAAATGAATAAAAATCGCAATATTCAAATCTAACATGATCTGCAACAACTCCGGTAAACATTGCACCAGTAAACTTACAACGGTTAAATTTTACATTATCAAAATTTGAATATTTAAAATTAATACCACCAAAAGGAACATTATCGAATGTATAATCTTTTAATTCTGAATATGAAAAATCTCCTTTAGTAAAAATATCTATATATGTTACATCCCCCAGTTTCGCATTGGTAAGGTTAATCAATAATTGTGATCTTTCGGGGCTTATTAATGGAGTTAATGTATCATTTGCTAGGTATCGATATGGTTTTAAGCTTTTTGATAAAGAAACAATTCGCCCTATTAACTGTTGTGATAAGTTTCTATCAGGATTAGCATTTTCATCCTTCAATTCTTCATTAATGGCATCCATAACATCTGAAAACAAAAATACTAATGATGATCTTCTATTGGCTTCTTGTAGGTATGTCTGTTGGTCCAAGCGTTTGTTCTGATTTTGAATCAGGTTATTTTGAATATCAATTTTAGTGTTTTGTACCTTAAGATACTTCGTTTGTAAATACAAAAATATGGAGGGTACTATGGCAATTATAATACCTAGTATTCCGATTCTTGTTAAACGCCAAAATATATTTGCTCCAATAGCTGCAATACTTTCATTTGAAATTTTCTTAGAGGTGCTAAGCTCATCAAGGCCTTGTTTTAAAGCATCTTTTAAACCTTTTCCAACGAAGAAAAAACTAATTATAAATTTACCTAAATTAGAAAGCCTTTTCTTTTTGTTTTTTTTCGCTTTTTTGAGCTCCTTATTTTCAGTTGCTAAAATTTCACATTTAGCTTCTAATTCTTTGTATGTTAATTTTTCTTTTTTGTGCATTTCTAAATTGGTTATAACTTAAATATCAAAGTAATATCTGAAATTTAAAGGAGATACTCAACCTCCATTTGTATTTATGGTAATATGTGATAGTCCTATTAAAAGATAAGAATCTTTGCCGTGTGGTAAGTAAATATCTTAAATTTACGTGTTTTATCGGTACTTTAAGAAACCTTATGAAATCAATGAGAATTTTTGCTGTAATACTGTTATTGCTTCTTTTTGCAAGCTGTAATTGTCAAAGTATTTACGAAGCTAATTTAGAAGCATATGAAAATTGTGTCTCTTGTAAGCCAAAAGCTAAGATTAAATCCCCTAACCATTCTTATGTAAATACCGATTTAGAGGTGTTTCATCACATGGTCAATCCCATTATCCATCTAAAACCTACTATTTTGGCTTACAAAAAAGTATATCCGGAATTACGGATTTCACAAGGAAATACCAGAAGTAGAACTATTGAGCTTCTGGATGATTTAAAAATTACCTTTCATAAGTTTTATGGTGGTTATACAGATTTTAATCTAACTATACTCTCCTATAACGATGCTATACTGTATTCAAGGCTACAAATTGAAGTTAATGATCATGTTTTTGAAAAAATCTATCTAAAGGAAATCAAAATACCATTGACATGTAGTGGAAGAAAGATGGAATATTTTAAAATGTATAAAAAAAATATACAAGCGTACCAGCAAAAACACCCTTATTTTACATTGGAAATTGACAACTTTAATCATTCTCCAACGGTTCTTACGGCTTACTACAATATGAATCAGGCAGAAGATAATTATGAAAGGTTTCAGGTTACTGAAGAATACGCTTCTTTTTCCAATTATCACGCCCAATATTTGTTAGAAAACAAAGAGTATCAGGTATTAGAAAAGTTATTATATGGAGTAAACCCGGTAGGTAGAATTTATGCTTATACGGCTTTGAAAATTGCTTCAATCAAGGACTATAAACCAACTCCCAGGATTAAAAAGCAGATGGAAGAAGTTCAAAAAAAGGGGCTAAAATTTATACGAGGACAAAAGACTTCACATCAACATGCCACAGCAATGGATTTTTCCAGAAAAATAACTTTTTAAACAGATTCCTATTTTTTTGATAGTTCGAATACCTGAGAAGGAACTATAAATTCATTAGTACGCTTTTTAGTATATTGTTGGCTATATTCAATTCTTGACAGGTTAAAGTTTTTATAGGTTAATGAAATTAAGAGAAAAAAGACGAATGACTGAAAAGTGGTTATTAGCCAATTATAGGTTTATGAATCTTAGAGCTTTGGAGAGAGCTATCAAATGCCCCAGAGGGATTCTTCAAAAATATGTAATGTATGACATTAAAATTCCTGAAAAATGGATTGATCCTCTATATATATTGATAAAAAAAATTGTGATATTCGATACTCTAAAAGAGGTTGTTTAAATACGAATAGCTAAAATGTAATAGTAAAATGAAACTAGTAACTTTTATTCTTTTATTGTCTGACCATATAGAAGAACCCGATCCTGAAAGTAGAATTGTTGTTGAAGACTTTAGTTTTGAGTGGTGGTATATCATCATTTTGCTACCCCTATGGTTCTTAGGATTAGGGTTAAACCAGTATATAAGAAAGAACAAATACAAATAATTTATGGCGTTAAGCAACTTCTTTAAAATTAATATGCCTTATGGCATTAAAAAAAATGAGAATAACGAATGGACAGCCTTTAATAGAGAATATAAGCCTCTAAGCTGTAATGATCCATTCACACAAATTCCGGATTCTGAGTTTGTGTATACCAATTATGGAAAATTATCGGATCAATTTTTATTGAGTTTGGCAGATCAACCATCCTCTGTTCATTTTGATGAAAATAATACTATTACTTTAGTATATTTTTATAGCGATAGTACCAATCCATCCAACTTTCAGGACAATACGCTTTGGGAACGATATTTTGATAAGCTCAGAAAATTAGCTTCTATACCATCGAAAAGCTATGCCCATTGATTAGAGAAAATGAATCATAAATATGTGATTTTCGATTTAATTTCAATATACGAACTACCCAAGGATAGAATTATCCTGTTTATTATTTACCTTAAAACCGCTATTTTTTAAATGAGTTTATTTATAAAAAAACATCAAATTTTTATTAGTTCTACTTATACAGATCTTATTGAAGAAAGATCTAAAATTATTGAGTTGATCTTAAACCTATATGAAATTCCTATTGGGATGGAAATGTTTAGTGCTGATAATGATGAGCAATGGAAGACCATTCAAAATACAATTGATAATAGCGATTACTACCTTTTAATCATAGGACATCGTTATGGGTCATTAACCAATGAAGGGATCAGTTATACGGAAAAAGAATTTGATTATGCAAAAAAGATAGGGAAGCCAATATTAACTTACGTTAGGGAAAACGATGTGCCCACATTACCCCATCAAAGAGAAGAAGACCCTCAGAAAAAAGAAAAACTAGCTGCATTTATTGACAAAGTGTTGGGTAATTCTATGAGTGAATTTTGGAGAGACAAGTCAGATTTAAGTACGAAAGTAGCAATTGCATTACCTAAAACTTTTAAAACATCTCCTACTTTAGGTTGGGTTAGATCAGACCATGTCAATTCTTCAAAAATCACAGAAGAATTGACTAAACTATCCCAAGAAAACAGAGAACTTCGGGAAGAGGTAGAAAAATTGAGAGCTTTACAAGACAAAAAAAAAATTGATTTTGAAATTTCAGTAACCATTCCAGAGTTACAAGTACCTGCACGATTAAAATTTCAAAAAAATACACTCTCTAAAATAAAAAAGATCGAGATTGAAAATGTTCCCCAAAAGTACAAGGATACCTTAAATCTAGAAAGGTTTGAGGAATATAATCAGTTGATTCATGAAAAAATGAAAACTGTTCATGAATACAACAGAGATTTAGAACATTACGAAACCATTCATAATAACCTTAACCCTATTGCTTTAAACATTCATAATATAGGCAATATTAAAGCCAATGATATTCACATTGACATATTCTTCCCCAAGGAAGTTCTAGTCGTTGATCGATATGGCATAAGACGAAATCGCCGTCCCAAGAACCCCATAGATATTGAAAATCCTTTAGAAACATTACTTAATAATGAAATATTTGAGAAAAACCCAATCTTAGAAAAGATATCTAAAGATCCTATTTTAAATGCAAAACTCTTTCCTAAAACCAATTCAACACTGGATTCAATAGCCATAGAATTGGGTAATAAACCTTATACTATTGACAAATTAAAAAATATGTTATCCTTTAAAATCCGTAAAATTTCACATACGAGATTTTATGAATTTAATCAGGAAATTTATCTAGTTCCTAATCAAACGGGATTTTTTTATGCAGAAGCACATATCATATGCGATGAACTTAAGACTACCATAGTTAGGAAAATTAAATTAAATATAACCGAGAACCAAGAGAGTTAAGACTTTAAGATGATTATTGCTTGATTGATGTGTTTTCTGATTACCCTAATTGTTCAGGTCATAATTTCTTGAGTAAAGAATAAGAAGTCTTAAAGAAGAAGTTGATCATTTTCGAAACAAATTCCTTTTAGATAAGAATTGTGACAACCATTTTATTTGGATACAATAGGTTCAAGAATGGAGTATTCCGCAAGGTCTGAATTTTCAATAACTTTATCAATCATAAAAATAAATTTTTCCATAACGGCTTGAAGTCCTGCTTCAGTTGGAGTGATTAAAAAATCTTTCTCAGGATAGATACTTATTTTATTGGGATTCCAGTAAAATCTTATATCCCCCATCCCTTTACCAATATTTGATTGGTATTTTGTCTGAAAAGCTCCATAATCAAATTCATTCTTAAACTTTATGTCTACTCTATTTTTAATTTCCAGATCAATATCTCTTTTTGGAAAATCTTTGATTTTTAACCGATCTTCTTCTAATTCTACATCATTTTGTGGGCAAATAATTTTAAAATAATTCTTGAGAGAGGGAAGATAAAAATTCCATTGCTCTATATAATTCTTTTGATCAAACACTAAGATTTCTGTTTGTAAAACACCTCTCTTTGATTTAGGTGAGGTAAAATCTTTTTGCAAAATAGAAGCATTAATAATAGATTGAGTTTCATTAACCGCCTTGGTAAAAATATCGGTATCCTCTTTTTTACTTATAAGAATTCCCATCTCCCGATTATGATTTGCAGAAAATTCATGTAAATTCATTGAGGTTATAATCAGTGAACTTTCATTATAATAACATTTGGCATGAAGGTTATGGCAATAATAGACTCTAACGTTATCAAAATTAAAGAGTATCTGTTTTTCTTTATCCTGTAGCTCACTTTTACCATATACCAAAGTGATTCTTATGTTTTGTTTACAGGCATCACTTATACGATCCTTAAAGATTTTACTGATTTTCAAATATGGAGTTACCAATGTTAGCTCCTTATCTGCATTTAATATCAGCTGTTCTATAGAATAGGTGGTTCCTGAAGTAGTCAAAAAATCAGCCATGTTATATCTATGTAATAATTGTGGTTAATACTATTATTCAAATATACTTTTGAAAAGCGTATAAAAAAAATAAGGAGATCATTACATTCAGATATAGTTATAAATGCCTCCAATCTATTATCATCAAAAAATAAAATCTAGTTAGTAAAACTTGTTTATTAAATTATGCTGCAAACCCAATACCAATACAAGCCCTTATAAAAGCTGCACGACTACACTCTGAAACTTTACCTTTACATTGTTATGGTAAAATTACGAGCAAAATTGGTTTGAGTTCTAGTTGTTGTGCCTTTTACTACTACAATAACATCTGATAGAGGGAATCTGTTACTCATTCCTACACCTTTAACTTCTCTAGGTTGACAAACTCCTATTTGGGTTACAAGTAACATTTCTTTTTTACATATTCCTTCTATAAAATTACGTAACACCCTATAACTTCTTATTTCCCATACCATAAGCATTTTTAAAATTTAGGGGTACGCGTGTAAAAGTGGTACGTGGAATTTCGAATAATCTTCTGGAATTTCGCTTGAAATGATTTAGAGATCATGCCAAATACCAATCCATAAATAAATAGAAAATGGCAAAAGAAAACGACTTTGATTATGCAATGATGGGAGGAATCTTTATTGGGGGGATCATCATTGGAATACTAGTACATAAATATGGTGCATCTAAGTTTGAAAATAAAACAAAAACGATAGCACACAAAAAGTCAGAAACTATCAAAAAGAAAAATTAGTGTTTAGAGACACTAAATAAGAAGCCCCAATTAAAAAACAAAACGCCATATCATATGGCAAAAAACAAGAAACTATGAGTAATTACAATGATGAATTAATGCGTTATCAGGACGATGCAGAAGATCGTTATGATGATTATCAGTCAATGGAAGGAGGCTATGATGATGAGGATGATTTTGAGACAGGTGTAGATGGTCTTGAAGATGGCTATGATGATGAGTATGTAGATGAATTTGAGGATGACGGATATGTAGACGAATACGATGAAGATATGTACGATGATTATTCCAGAACATCTATACAAACCATTGATCCCAATGACAGAACCCTTACAGTTGTGGTTAAAAATGATTCTGATGAAAATGCTACTGCGGTGATCTTTGGAGGAAACAGGGATGTAGCCCAACCTGCCGGAGTAACTGTTGATGTAGAAGAATCCAGTCATAAAGAAGTAAAGGAAGAATCGAAGAGTAATCCCTTTAAGATTGTCGGGATGAAATTATCGGTGAGTAATCCTTTGCAATTTGACAATGTCCTTCAGATGGTACACCGTACCGCTTCGGGATCAAATACCACACGTGTATGGCAGCCCAGAAATAGTGCATCCCCACAAAATTTCAGTCAGAATATGATTGATTCGGAAGCCTTTTCGTTTAATGTGAGTGGTCAAAGTGCGATTAGTTTCACGATCAATGCCAAGACCACGGCGGTTTTTACCTTCACTATTAAGGCAAGAGCCAATATGGGCAACTTACTAGAAGGTCGAAATATTGCGGAATTATCACGTACTCCACGTACCACAGGATTACCACAAATCGATTTAAAAAGATCAAAAAGACCTACAGTACTGGGATTACGTCCTAGAAGAAGAGGTAGAAGACCTATTCCTGTTTCAGGAAGAAGAAGGAGAAAAAGATCCGCTTCAAAATTACGAAGAAGATAACCCCCATAACCAACTATTTTTCCTTATCCAAGCCCCCGAAAGGGGGTTTCTTTGACACTTAATACCCTTTGCTATGAAAACTTCTAAAAAACAGACTAGACTTGCTCAGAATAGTATCGATTATATCGTCTATAGCAGCCCTGATTCTGTTCGAAAATTACTCTATGAGTACGGATATGATCCTCCACAAAATCCGCATCATTTGGTTGGAGCTACCAAAGAGTTAATTCAAAAAAAAGGGGCATCTATTATTACTGATTTATTGGATGTACACCCCGATAAGAAAGCCATTTTAGCCTTGCAAAAGGAAGCTCCCAAAAAAGGATGCAATGCGTGTCAAAATGATGGATATAATGAAGAAGATAATTTTTGTGGTTCTTGTGGGCATTCCAACTATAATGGTTCAGGTGATGAAGATAGTTTTCTAGATCAATTCAGTGATACTTCGGATACACATTTAGAAAAGTATTATCAAAAGATTGTCAAGAAATCCAATACCAACCCAGAAGACAAGAAGCTTGCTGATGAAGTGCAAATGGTATGGAATGAATTACGACAAAGACGCTTGTTACAAGTAGCTCCCAAACCAGTACCTACTCAAAATACTACAGCTACTAAAAGCTACGTCCCAATCCAAAGAGATGAGATCATATTGATGGCTTTATCCTTTTTGGGAGGAGTAGTATTGTGTTCTGTATTTAAAAAATAAACCCTTATGACTCGAAAACAACAAGACTATAATCAGTCTATCAATTTAATTAGCCATTTGATCTTGACCAATCCCACTTCAGTTGTTGAGCTATTAGCCAGTTATGGAGTTATTTTTCCTGCTGCACCGAATCGCTCACAACTGATTGATGGGGTCATTGAGATGATGAGTGAAGATACTAAATTCACCGATGATTTAGGAGATCTGATTACCATTCATGTTGAGAAAAATGGTAAAGAAATACTAGAGTTAGCCAAAGGCTATGACTCCTTTCATGTAGAGGATCAAGAGGAAGACGAATTTTTTGGGTCTTTACTAAAGACGGGAATTAAGCTAGTGGGTGGACTCTTAAAAAAGAAGCGTAGACCTGCTCCACAGCCTACCTATCGTCCCCGATCCACTAGATCGAGTTACTCCAGAAGAAGAAGTAGTACGAATTCTGCTGCTTTATCCTCTGCAAAAGCAGAAGCTCGTAGGGTTCGTCAACAGATGGATACCATGCGTAGGGATTTGCAACGACAGATGCAGCAAATACGCTCACAGGCACAACAAGAAAAAGCACAATTACGCTCGGAAATCTCAAATCTAAAAACGCAGCATCGCCGTGAAATCAAAGATAAAGAAAAGGAACTCAGAGATACAAAGGAAGCAGGAAAACGAACGCTGTTTATGGTAGCGGGTGGTTTAGGATTATTAGCGATCATAGGTTTTGGAATGGCCTTTACCAAAAAGTCCAGAGCAATAGCTCCGTATGTTCCACCCGTACCTGTAGCGGGATAAGCACGAATTTGTATGATCACATTTGATACTACATATCACAACGATAGCGAGCTTTATGATGGGTATAGAAGGCAAAGAAAAGCTAGAAGGATGGATGGACGATCTATGCGTAGGTTTCCGAATCGCCCTACTCGAAGAAGTCCTCGTCGGACTATTAGGATGGAACGACCGCCTAAAAGACAAATGGATGGACGATCGATACGTCGAAAGCCGATTCAAAAATGGACGCGTAGAGCCCCTATCAAAAGAAAGGTACGACCGATCATGCCGTATGTACCCAAAAGGAAAAAAGAAACTCCTCCTTTTCGAAGGACTTTTACAAAACGTCCACCTAAAAAAACAAGAAGAACCGGAGGGGTCAAGCCAATTCGCCCAATTCCAGTACGGGTAATACCAAAGAAAAAAATAGTCAAGACATCTAAAAAACCAAAAGCAACAAAACTAGATTACAGTAAGTGGGCATCGGTTAGTATTGGAGGAGGATCACAAAATTCTCCAAAAAGACCTCCCATACAAACAAAAATAGCAGAATCGTATGCCAGTTCACCAACCGATATAGATCATCAAAACAACAATACTATGAATACGAATGTAAAAGCAAACACCAAAGAAGCGAAAGAAGATGCTACAAAATTAACAGCAAAGAAAAAGCAAAGAGTGTACATCGGATTAGCCCTTGGTACAGTGGCTCTTTTAACGGTGCTATATATCGCAAATAAGAAAAAAGCATCATAGATGGATATCCTTGCTAGCATCACAGAAGTAGAACAGACTGAAACCGGAGAAATTCCGGTAGGATTCTTATACGCCTCTATTAAAAATGTAGGGGATACCCCATGTATCGTAAATCAGGTAGCTCTTGCTCCTGGAGAAGCCAAAGGCTATCCTTTTGTAGGGAAGCCTTATAAAGCGCTACCCTACGACCCTCAAGACTCCAAATTACGCATATTATATGTGCTATAACCCAGATAATTGAACTTAAAAAAGAATACGAATATGATTGCAGGAGAAACAGAACAGCTATTGGAAGATCATTTGGAAGATGATTTTTTCAGGAGTAAGGAAGAACGACTCAAGCGTAGAGCAATGCGTAAGGCCAGACGTGCCGAACGAAAAGCTAAACGAGTATCTAAGCGAGTAGGTCGAAAAGCCAACCGTGTATCTCGACGAGAAATGCGCAAGTCTGAACCTAGAAGAATAGCGCGAAGAACAAGACGGGGGAATTTTGGATCTAGATTAGGTCAAGTATATCATCAAATAGGTGGAGCGGCGACCATTGGTAGTGCTGTAGACACCCTATTTAGTAAGCCGATCCCTCAAGCGTATGATACCAATGTCTCTTCTATAGGTATGGCAAAGGAAGCTCCTAAAGACTACTCTTTTGGACTTAATGCTAGAGATGAAACTGCTACCAATGAGGAAAATGTGACTAAGGACAAGAAAAAGAATTACACGCCTTTTATCATAGGAGGAGTTGCAGCAGTTGGACTTTTAGGCTTAGGCATTTTGATGTATAAAAGCAATCAAAAGAATTATATACACGTCACTAAATAATTTGACCTATGTTGATCCCTGTACCCGCACATAAAGAACGATTTACCATTACTATGCTGATCAAAGCTGATCAAGCCTTGTCTATAGGGATTCGGGTGTATGATCCAAGGCATGCCAATACCTATTATTTCCGTAGAAAAGCCTATCTGCAACGCGGACAAAAAAGGAGTATTCAGATTCCACTACCCGTGACTCCTGAGTATTTGGAATTAGAAATCCATAATAAACAGGGAAACCCGGATCGAGGGTTTAAGGTTTTGGATATGAAGATTGAGAAAATGCCCCCACCGGTCTTATGGACTACGCCAGAGCGTCATCGTTTTATGGATTTTGCGATTGGATTTGCTCAAAAAGCAGGGTATACCCCAACGGGATTTTACGATAGCCCCAGACAAGAGTTTTTGTTTCAATACTTGCCTGCGATCACAGATGGCTATGGTAAAGAATTGATTACTCCTGCCCGTACACATCGTAAAATGCCAAGAGTACAAATTTCGCAACGTATGTTTCGAACCTTTACGATTCCTGTTCGAGTGGTGATATTGGCACATGAAGGTTGCCACTGGTTTTTAAATACTCGCAGTCAAAAAACGGCAGATCTATGTGGTATCCGGCAGTACTTGGATTATGGTTTCCCGAAGATTGAAGCCGTATATGCAGCCACGAAAATTTTTAGCATGCATCCCGAACTGGTAGGACCATCGCAGATACAGCGCACCAAAGACATTATGGACTTTATAGATCAATACAAATTAGCACAATGAAAAAAAGTACGAGCATCACATTACTGACCACAGGCATCGGATTGATTGCCGGGCTTTGGGCGTGGTATGATCACCGTACTCAAAGCACATTTAAAACTAATATGATCTCTAAGGATCTCCCTGAAGATAATTTTATAGCATCTTCAGACGAGGATCAAACCTCCAATACTTTTACATCTGTATCCACAAAGAAGAAGCGTGTTCTGTTACCAAAACTGTCACCAAGATCTTTTAAAAGAAATCATTCTATTGCGAGGAGCAAAACAGAGGTTCAACATTCCTTAGCAGAAAGCTATGAAACCACACAAATCACAATTACCAATACTTCGGATACAGCCCGTGAGGTACATTTATGGAATGGGCATCAAAAACCGCCTTTGAGCATACCCCTTCCAGAGGATATACAGGATCATGTGGTGCGTACTATTGGTACCAGTGGTTCACAGGGAACAGGTATTTATCCACAAGGCATTGTGGTGAACCCTTACAATGGAAAAACCTATATCGCCAACCAATTGTCAAATTCCATTAGTGTTTTGGACACGAGTGGAAACTTACAACATATGATAACCCTACCTACTTTTGGTAACCCTTATGGTCTTTCACCCACTGACCTGACCGTAGATTCCCATGCTGATTCCCCAAACTACGGGAAGGTCTATGTGGTGAATACCATTGGGGATAGTATCAGTATTTTAGGAACTGACTTTACCGTAGAAAAAACAATTTCCGTAGGAATACGTCCTGTAGCCATCGCCTTTAATACCATTAATGCAACTTTATATATAGCCAATATTGCAGAGGACACAGTTAGTGTGATCGATACGGGTTCGGCAACGGTTATCCATACCATTGCTGTGGGAAAAGCTCCTAGTCATATTACCATTCACCCTGTAACTGGGCAGGCTTTTGTTTTGAACTCTGGAGATACCAGTATTACGATTATTGATGCAAATCATCAACTTACCAATACCATCAATATCAATGGTGGCAACCAGATAACAGCTACGACTTATAGTCCTAACACCAATAGTGTATATGTGGTTTCTTCTGGAAACAATCGGATGATTCCTTTGCGTTTGGATACTCAAACACTAGGGAATGCTATTGAGGTAGGAGCCTCTCCACACCCTATTTTGTATCATCCCAATAATGGGTTTATCTATGTGGGCAATCGAGGGGATGATACCTTTACCATTATTGATGGTAATGAAGAAGTCGTAGAAACTTTATCTCTTGGCGCTGTTCATTATGCAGTTGCCATTGATACGACCAACGATAGCATCTATAGCACCAATCCTACGGCAGGAACGATTGCACTTATTTCTTATGCCAAAGAAAGTAGTGCTGTGGTAATTAATGGAAGCTATTTTGAAAAAAGAGAAGATTTTATCTACAATCCTGCGAAAATTGAACATATCCGATTTGTCTTTTCCGGTACTGAAAGATTTCATGTGTTAGCGGTACAACGTGAGCGTATGACTGGAGGGAGCACAAAAGAACCTATTTCCTTTTCAAGATATACCCATCCTCAAAACTTTTCCAATGTAGCAGAGGTAACCGGAATGAAGGGAATGATTATCGATGGACATATGGGTTGGTTGTTTGAGATCGCAGCCAAACAAACCATTACCATTGTCACTTACTATAAGCAAATTGAAACCTCAAATCTATTAGAATATGCAATACATCATCAGAAAAACAGAACGCTATGAACAACATATTAGATACTGCGTTGGCAGAATACGGAGTTACCGAGGTTGTAGGTAAGACCCACAATCCTCGAATTCTACAATACTCTAGAGAAATAGGACACTCATGGGTACAGAATGATGAATTGTCATGGTGCAGTATTTTTGCCAATTGGGTTGCTATGAAAGCAGGCTGTCAAAGAAGTAGAAAACTAGATGCTAGATCATGGCTCAAAGTAGGTACACCTGTAACCACACCCAAAATGGGAGATGTCGTAGTCTTATGGAGAGAACAAAAAAACAGTTGGAAAGGGCATGTCGGTTTTTTTATCAACTATAGCGAGGATAAAAAATACATCAATGTCTTAGGTGGCAATCAGAATAATCAAGTGTGTATCAAACCCTATCCGGTGTATCGCTTACTCGGATATCGATCCATTTCGAAGGTCTAACCGAGCCAAAAAAAGAACATGAATAACCATAAAAAAAGAAGTAATGAAAACAGGAATAGCAGTTTTAGGAGGATTTATCCTTGGTGCAATCCTCTATTCAAGAGGATGCTCCAAACATCAAAAACTTAAAGAGCGAAAATATAAAAAGAACCTAAAATATGTCCTTAAGGATATGAAAGTACCTGATCAAGTGATCACCAGTAAAATTAATGGAGTGTTTGAAGTATAACTATCTATGCCAATACCTATTAAAATACAACAAAAGCGTTTTGTCATCCCTGAATCGGGTGATCCCTGTGAGTTATGGGTAGGCTATTTCAAGCAGCTCAAAAAACATACAGGAACCAACAACGCCCGTATGTTATGGTTAGTGACTTGGAAATCCAATGGAGATGCAAGCTGTACTACGAATCCAAGGTTTCATACATGGCTTGCTAGAAATAAAATTGATGTTTCCAATGCAGCCACTAGAACCGTAGCAGATATTTCTTCTATGGGAAGCAATGTTATGGGATTGGGTAAAAACTTAACTGGTTTTTTAACCTGGGGAGTTCCCATCACTTTGGGATTTTTATTACTGGTAATCGGAGTAGTGCTTTGGAATACTTCTAAAAAAGCAGATGTTATGGATCTGGCGATGTTATCACCTGCAGGAAGAGGTGCAACGGCTTTAAAATTGTTACAAAAATGAGAAAGACAGCAAACTTACAATTTTTGGGAGGAGTGATGGTTTTGGGCTTAACAGCTTCTCTGTACTATTCCTTCACCAAAAAAAGAAAGGACAACCTTACAGATAAGTTTTTAATGATACTTACTCAAAAATTAGATCCATCATCCAAAGGTTTGGCTTCGGAAAATGCTTTTGATATTCGATATAAAGATAGAGTGCTGCATACCATTTCAGGGAATATAGCGGTGTTAAAAAAGAGTAGAGCAATACAACTCGCCAAACAATTACATGCAGGATTTAAGCCTTGGTACCAGGATGATAATGAAGAGTTGATCTATACCATTTTGAGAGAGTGTAAAGACAAGGTACAAGTATCACAGATGGCGAAAGCGTATAGGGACGAATATAAGATCAATCTGATCGAGCAATTACAGAAACATTTTAATGCTACTGAAATTGCGAAGGTATTGGCCATTGTTAATCCTTTACCTCCATATAGAACCGTATAAAAACATAGTAATGAAAATGACAAAAAAGACATGGGGAGTAATAGCAGGGTCTACAATAATGATCATAAGTATAGGTGGATATCTGTTATGGAAGCAACGAAAGCAGCGTCAAACAGCAGAAATACAGCTTGGAATCACATCAGGAAGTGCTAAAAGAATATTTCAAAACACTAGTGGAATAGCAATTACAGAACCCAATTGGAAGAACCCATACGACATGAACTATATCAAGGATGTTAAAAACTGGCTAAAAGGAAAACGGATGAAAGAACTCAATCCTCATATCGCAGTAGACTACGCCAAAAGATTAAAAACTGCAAAGGGAAAATGGGATGATAAGGAGGAAGTAGTGGAATGGGTATTTAATCAGCTACAGGATAAGACACAGGTCGCCAGTATAGCCAAAGCCTTTTATAAAGCACATAACCAAATGGATATGTGGCGGTATCTACGAAGTTTTTTAAGTGATTCAGAATTGAAACGCTATGTACATATCCCGGTTAGGAAATTACCAAACTATAGATTGGTGTAAGATGTTAGCGGGCCCCCTATTTAAAACACGATAAAGATGAAAAAGAAAACCATACAAACTGCTTCCAAAAAGAACACGACCCTATGGATAGGATTAGGTGTCATAGCCCTATTAGGAGGAGCAACCTCCTGGATGGTAAAGAAGCGAAAAGAAAAAGAAGAAGCCCAGCTATTAGGGATCACAGAGGACAGTCCTAAAGAAATCAAAAAAATGGGAAGGACTTCTACTTCTAGATTTCGATGCATTAACAAAGCGTATCCTTTGGGCTATGGCACCTGCCATGCGGATGTAAAAATCCTACAACGCTACCTAAAAATATATAAAGAAGATTTAGGAAGTAGTGGTGCTACCAAGGACGGAGTTGATGGTATGTTTGGCAGTAAAACAGCCAAAGCAGCCCGAAAACACTTAGGGAAAGTTTCTTTTACCAAACAAGATATTCAAGGCATGAAAACAAGTATAAAAATAATCAAAGTATGATCAGCACTAAACAACTTTATGTAGTAGGAGCAATTACTGGAATAGGGATATTAGCGTACTTTTTATATTCAAAGAAAACGGCTGCGGTTCCAAAAAGAACCACCCCACCCAAACCTGAACCCGTTCAGGAAAACAATTATACTACGGTACAAAAGACGCTCAAGGATCAAGAGCAAAAAAAAGTACAAAAAGAGAGCAGTACATTTCCATTGCAATCAGGAAGCGCGAGTAAAGAAGTAGAACGCTTACAAATATGGTTACTTCGCAATCATGGTTGGAAAGGAGCTGTAACAGGCATATTTGACCCTCAAACCCTGCGATTGGTACGAAAGAGTTTGAAACGCGATACTGTAGATCAGGCTACCTATACCCAACATCAAATGGGAATTCCCATTCATAGGCAAATACACACATCATCATGAAACAAAGAAGAAGTATTAAAAACTATCTCGATGCCTTAGTGGATAAAGATGGTTTAAAAACAGAAGTGACCATTACCTTGACCAATGAAACCTTACTAAAAATCATAGGGGCATTATTGCTATCAGGAGTCACGGTGGTGATGCTATCACATTTGATTAAAAACGCATTTCCTAACATGCAATTAGCAGCCATTCAAAAACAAATAGCAAATCTTAAATAAATTCAATTACACTTCTATGGAAACAGTTTTTCAAAACATTGCAGGATATCTCAACTCCTTAGATTGGGGATATATCCTCACTTTTATTTTGATTTCATATGGAATCAATCACCCCACTTTTAGAGCTTTTATTATAAATGGCTTAGGGATTACCCTTAAAACCCGATATCGTGTGCTCATTGTAGGAGTTCTTTATGGAGTACTTATTTTCTTTCTAAGGGAGTATGCCTTGAGTGGTATAGAGATCTTATTTCAATCCTTTGTCTTTGCCCTGGTATTTCACAAACTCATCATAGAACTAGTTATAGAGCGATTTTTTCCCAAAAAACAAAAACAACAAAAAGACGAATACTTATGAATACCTGGAAATGGATAGTACAACTAATCATCATCATTGGAGGGCTTACAGTTCTACTGGCCTTGGTTATTCCACAAGAAGAACAAGGTATACGACAAAAAGAAGTCACACACCATAAGATGCTGGCGTATTATAACAAGCGATTACTTGAAGTCAATGACATTTTGGATGAAGAACTCTTTTTACTGGAAACGCATTCCGATAGCCTTCGCACATTGATTGCCAAACAAGAATTAAAAATTAAAGAACTAAAAACAAAAATTAAATATGGAAACCGGCTATCAAAGTGATTTAACTCTGAATAGTATCAGAGGAACAGGAAATATCCCTATTGAAAATAGTTTAGGAGGATATGGAGTTACCATAGGAAATGGCGTTAATCTATATTATGTATTGCTTACCCCTAGGTTAATAGCTCCATATAAAACAGGGCTTCCGTTAAACATCTACTTTCATAAACCCAATACTGGAGCTTCACAAATAAATATCGATAGAAAGGGCTTAGTACCCTTAAAAAAGTTCGATGGAACTGAATTGGTGGACTTGGAGTCGGGAGATATCCAGACAGGAGTAATATACACCCTTGTTTTTGATGGAACGGTTTTTCAGGTGCTTACAGGAGTACAAGCTAAAGTGGCTACTGGAAGAGGAATACAACAGGAAGTACTTGCTATTGAGGATAGAAACATAGAAAGAAACCTGGTTTTCTATTACCAGGAACAAAACAAATATGCTGTGCTAAATGGGAATATGGTGATACCTATTGATATTAGGTTAAGAAGGACAGGAGGAGCTGGTCAAATCTCAGGGGCAGTACTTAAGATGCCATTACCTATAGAAACTATTGGGGTGATCTCATGGACAACCTTAAGTACTGAAGGAAACCCATTTTTTTGTCGATTAAGTGATTTAGGAGTGGTATTTATCGAAGGTACTTTAAGTTCTGCCATAGATGAAGTCGTGCTAAATTTTCCAACCTATATCGCCAAATTTCCGTTACAGTTTCCTAGAACCCCTCTTTTTAATCAATAAATCACGACTATGCTATCCCCCAAAGAAAAATTTGTGATTCAGTATTACCCCTATGCTAAGAAAGCATCGGAGCAGTCAGGGATTCCAATTTTGTTTGCTTTGGCACAAAGCGCCTTAGAATCGGGTTGGGGGAAATCTGCTAAAGGGAATATGATGTTTGGGATCAAAAAAGGATCAGGTAGAAATTACGGAGGTTGGTCCGATAGAAGGAGCCAATTAATCACAACCACGGAATATGCTAATGTATCTACACGAAAATTTCCATATATCTATCCAGGATATCCCAAACGGACTAGTAGTGGAAAATGGAAATACAAGATAAAAGATACATTCAGAGCCTATCCCACTCCCTTTCATTCTTTTATGGATTGGGCAGGCTTGTTAAAAAAGAATGGGCGTTATGTGCTAGCATTACGATATACCAAAAGACCCTATCGTTTTGCAGAGGAAGTGGCTAAAGCTGGATATGCTACAGATCCGAACTATGCTGCTAAGGTCAAGCGATTGATGAAGGAAATTGAGCATATCATAATTCTAAAAAAATTACACAAACGAAAAATGAGTATGGCCCCTATAGTGTTACTCACTATAAGTGCAGCTCTTGTTTTTGTGATGGTAATGAAGTCTAACCCCAAATAAAGAACTATGGATTACATCAAACTGGCAGGTATTGTTTTAGGGAGTACTGCTTTATCCGAAACGGTAAAGTACCTATTGCAGTATCGTACTCAAAAAAAGCTAAAAAAAGCAGAGATCAGAAACCTTGATGCGCAAACCGATGAGAAAGTAGCACAGAACTGGATGCAATGGTCAGAAAAGATGGAGGGGCGTATTGATGAATTGGAGAGAGATAATAAAGAAATGAAAGAAAAAGTGGTGATGCAGCGTAAGGAAATCAATGAACTTAAAAAATACATTGATCAATTGGAAGAGGAACTGCGAACCTATCAAAACAATAAATAATGGCAGTAAATAAAAGAAATCCGTGGCTCAATGTCATATTTGGTGCTTTTCTCCTGGTGAGTATCGCTAAGGGAGGAATTGTGATTTATGATTGGAATGAAAAACGGAAAGGCAAGAAATCTTGTAATTGTACAAAAAAGCAATGACAAAACAAGAGCAATATATCATCCTTGGAGTAGGTGCTGCATTGGTAATTACAACAGCAATAGTAATTGCCAAAAGAAAGGCTAAACCTAACATTAACATGAGTGTATTTGATAGTCCGGATCGTCGAGGCTCAGGAAACTGTATGGATAAGCGATTGATAAGCATGTTGCAACAATTGGCTAAAAAGGCAAAGTATCCCATTTTTCAAAAGATCAATTCAGGAGCAAGAACTGCGTATTGGAACTCAAAAGTTGGAGGAGTGTCGAACTCAGCCCATAAAATGCCCAAATGCATGGCAGTGGATATCAGTACACCCACAAAAGCCATCAGAAACAAAATCGTGGTGATGGCCAAACTCATCGGTTTTAAGAGAATCGGGGTAGGAAGAACCTTTGTACATCTCGATGTAGATCCTTCAAAATCGCAAAATGTGGCTTGGGGTTATCCTGCAGGAACAAAGCCACCAATTAATCCTTTTAGATAAATTATATCGACATGAATACATGTAAACTACAGAAAAACCCATATCCTCATCAGAATATAGGGATTCTTCTAAATTATATTGAAGAACTGGTACTAATTAGTGCCAAAGAACGAGGGCTTATTCCAATACCTGAACGGCAAGGAGGGTATCAGGATTTAAAAGTACTCAGTAGTAAAGCACAAAGTTTACGTATTCCTGAAGAAGCAGTATCCGCGACTATTATGGTAGAAGCAGATCAAACGATTTTCCAAAAAAACAGAGCAATCCGTTTTAAGGAAAATGGAGCAATTCCAACATCTAATTCGGGATTTGCACTTGGTGACAATGACATATATACCATAGTTGGTAAAGACAACCTAACAAATTTTAATGTAATAGGGATAGAAGAAAGTAAAACACATTTTCTAAGAATACAGTATTACAAAACAGCGCAAATACCACCACAATAAAATGAGAACAATAGGCACAACAAGATTTGTGAGAGGAACAGAAAATAGGGCAACTTCTCAAGAAAGTAAAACAGGGTTTCATTTAGCTCCCTTTGTTAAGGAAGTAATTCGTGGACGTTTACCAATCCATACTACGCAAACCATTATCTTAAAAGGGTATCACTTCGATCCTAAAACCAATATAGCGTTAAGTGATGTTACGGATGCTGTAATACGAAAGATTAGTTTTATTGATCCCGCAACCATTGAGGTGGTCATAACTTCGGGGCGGCAGTTGGGAAGAATACCCATAACGGTAAAAAATAATGGGCTAGAACAAACAAGCCCGGTACAGTTTGTAACGGTTTATGATCCTTCTTGGGTGGATCTTCGAAATACCCCATTGGATAGTTTAGGTATACAGGCGACAGAAGGAGTAATTCTTACCCAAAATAACGAAAGAGGAATTTTTGCAACTGGAGCTGGACGACCTTGGGATAGAGGTGTGAAATTCACCAAACATTCCTGGAAACGAATTGAAGAATTGGAGTTTTCAATGGTGTTTGTCATTACCGAAAAGGAAGGGTTTAGTAAGTTTGGTATTGGTGGATCAAATATAAACGTCAATCAATTGGATAATGAATCTACGATTAAAGCAGAAACCCAAATGTCTTATGCAAATGGCTTTTGCAGACTATTTCAAGGAGGTGGGCTTGAAAGTCCATGGGGTCAGGAAATAGGAGTTTCAGTAGCATTTGAAGTTGATACGTTTTATAAGGTAAAATTCCATCGTTCTGGAATTAATGGAACACTTATGAGTATTTCAGAAGTAGACAGGGATAATTTTAACATTGAAATACGGCAATTGCATTTGTGGACATCTGATTGTCCTGCAAATGATCCTATACTAATGCCGTATTGGTCAGCGGTTAGTAATCCTAATGTATTTCTTACGGCTTATAAAGTTGGATGATTAAGACTTAATGGCGTATTAAAACATCATTTAGTGGCATTTATTTTAATGCTTATTCAAAATCTGATCGGGATAAATGTCCTGTCTCATTTTTGACAAAATCATCCCAAAATTTCTTTTCTGCATCTTGGATGTTGTCAAAAATATATTCTGACCGACCCATAATAAGCGTAAAGGTTCCACCTCCATTAATTTCGATATAAAGACCTCCCAAGTACGAATATACATAATCAGTGTTGATGTCCTCTATTTCCAAGTAATAACGTTCAACATACTCTTCTTTTGTTAGTTTTTCTCTACTATTTATAAAAAAAGTATAATCTATTTTTTGCATAATTTCAGTGATATGAACATCTTTAGTTTCAATATAATTGCCTTTATCATATAGATAGATAATTGTTTTGTCAGTGTATTTTTCAATTTTAAGAAGTCTTACATTACCATCTTGATCATTGATTAACCATTTGTCAAAAGATTCACTAAAGGGCTCACCAGTAATATCTTCTATTTCTTCTATTTCCTCTAATCCTGCATTGATGATTCTATAAGCAAATAACATTTCTTCTTCAGTTCCAGAAAATAGAGTCTTACTTTGATCAATAATATGATAGGTAGTATTTTTTGTTCCATTGGTAAAATATTTTTTACAAATATAAGTAACTTTATTTTGTAATTATTGGTTAGTTTTATGCTATGGCATTAAAAGCAAATAGATTTTATACGATTTCGAAAGATGGTGAAGGTGTGGTGTTATGGGATACTACTTTGAAACCTTTATCTAAACAATTTAAACAGTTTGATAAAGAAGCAAGAGGATACGATTCTCTTTATGGAAATTTAAAAAATTGTGACTCTTACAGGTTTACAACGAAATCAGGAGTAAAATACATTGTTCAAAGATTAGAAAGAAAAATAGATTCAATTGAAAGTAAGTAAATCAAAATCATTAAGTAAGTTCATAAATTTCTAACTAATCTTTTTTTATATTACTAGATTGGATAATACGAGAATCTAATTTAAAAAATTACCTCAATTCGATAACTTCACTAATAGAATGGGAACCACTGCTACAAGAAAGTTATGCAAAAAGTGTAATACAATAGAATAGAGAATTCCATAATTTATTCTAATAAATGTGAAAAATAACGCTGCTAAAGAGTGAAATATAAATAGGCTCATAAAATGAGTTTCATTCCCTTGACCACTAAACAGAATATGCCAAATTGCAAATAAAAAAACTTGAATCCATATTATAAGATTAAAATTGGCATCAAAAATTTCTCTTATTTTTTCTTGATGATCAAAAAGTATTTTAAAAAGCGCTAAGTATATTATAACAGAAAGTAAGGAAAATAGAGCAATATAACCAAATAAGGGTAACAAAGATTCTGGGTATAAATAGTATACGTTTACGTTAAAAATTAAAAAAACAACACTTGTAATCAATACCGAAAATGAGATCAAAACCCATCTATAACTAAACTTGGTCAATAACCCTCGGTATTTAAGTTCTTCCATTATAGCAGCAAAAATTAAAAATAGTATTATGCTAGTAATATTTAACTCTTTATCAACGCCAGAAGGAACAACCTTTTCTTCAAAAGGAAATATTTTTTTTAACATAATAGATACACAGAACAAGATCACCATATACCCAATAAAAAGAAAGGGTAAGTAAACTCTCGTCTTTCTATTATCTATATTACACTTATCAAATTGGTTTCTGAAAAAGCTAACAATCATAGTATTTTGATGTTAAGGTAGCTTTTGATGTTTTTTTTCTTACTGTCTATTTTTTTTTCTCAGTTTACAATTCTTAATAAAAGAACAGGAGTAACAGTTATCAAAAAATTATAAAAAAAATGAACTATTATAGAATATAATATTCCATAATTTATTCTTATAAAACTATAAAATAATGCTCCTATAGAATGAAATATTAAAAGATTCATATAATGTGCTTCATTTCCTTGACCACTAAAAAAAATATGCCAAAAAGCAAATAAAAAAACTTGTATCCAAATAATTAAATTAAAATTGTTGTCAAATATTATTCTCATTTGTTCCTTATACTCAAATAACCATTTAAAAAGTATAAGATATATTGCAATTGTAACAAATGAAAATAGACCAATATAACCAAATAAAGGTAACAAAGATTCTGGGTATAGGTAATAAACTTTTACATTAAAAATTATAAAAAACACACTTGTTATTAGTACTGAAAAAGAAGTTAAAACCCATTTGTAATTGAATTTAGTAAGTAATCCTCTGTACTTAAACTCTTCCATTATGGAACCAAAAACTAAAAACAAGGTTAAGCTAGTCAAGTTAAGTTCCTTATCATTTTCTGGGATAATGATTGATTTATCTTCAAAAGGGAAAATATATTTTAGAAAAAAAGATAAAGTCAACATAAATATCATATATCCAATAAAAAGAGAGGGTATATATACCCTCGTCTTTCTATTATCAATATTAAACCTATTAAACTGTTGATTAAAAAAATTAATAATCATAATAATTTAATGTATATGGTAACTTTTGATGTTTTCTTCTTACATCGGAAGGTCTTAAACCTAAATCCTTCTTAAGACTAGATTGTGTTCTCGAATTTGGAGTATCTCCAGTACCATTAGGTATTTCTTGAGAACCAAAAACCTTTGTCCATTTAACCCAATTGTTTACGAGCGTATTTGCAACGTTAAAGTAATATTCATTCCAAGGTATTTCATCTTGATATGCCTTAAAAAGTTTTGCTAACATCTTTGTTTTATGTTGATTCCACTTCATACTATTGTTAATATGATTACCTTCTTGGATTAAACTATTTAATAATGTTACATCTTCCACCGAAAGAGGATATCCTTTTCTCACTTTATTCAAAATATTCTCAAGATGTTTTCTATTTTCTTCTTGCTTTTTTGATAAGGCATCCTGCTCTTTTTTTACCGTACTTAGTTCTAATTGTAATTCAAAAAAAGTATCTACTTTATCATCCACTTCAAACAATTTATCTCCTTTCTTATACTCTTTTCCTTCTTCTTCTTGCCCCACTATAGGTCCAACTCGACTCCCTAAATATATGTTAGGGTCACCATCAGGTTGATAGTCAAGAACAGTACCAGTTCTATCCACAACAACTGAAGTAACTTTTTCAGGAAATAGCCCAGTAGGGTCACTAAATAATATAGGGTTATTATTTGAAAAATGATAAGGAGTGAAATCAGCAAAGCTTTCTGAATAGGCATCAATACCCATAAATCTCCCAATTGTCGGATCATAGTTTCTGAAAGGCATTTCATATAAATCTACGCCTAACCCTTCTTCGTGTTCAATACCATTATACTTAAATTTCTGTGCAGTAGAGTTTCTTAAAGAAGATACAGAATTATTATATCCTCTATGAGATAACCCAAAAGGATAATAATTCTTTTCCTCGAGAATCTCATTTTGGGTAATACTACCACTATCATCGGCATCCTTAAACGATAATCGTATATTCCCTAAGTGATCTTTAAATTGATACACATACCTATACCCAGAATCATCTTTCTCCACATACCCTTCTGAATGGTTAAAAAACTGTAACTCTCCATTTTGATAAATATAGTTACCTGCATATTCTGTTGTTAAAGAACTTCCTTCTGTTACGATCTTTTTAAGTTTCACTCCAGTGGCATCGTAAATATAGTTAATATTTCCGGTATGTTCAGTATTGTTTATAGCAACCGTTGTCGGTAAATTATGGTGATTGTATGTAATGCCTGTAATTCCTTTGTTTGGATCTTTGATCATATTACCATTGGCATCATAGGTATAATTCGTATCTGCAGTGGCACTATTCAACTTTTTAAAACCAAAAGGAGCGGTTACTTCATCTACTACACTTTGTAATTGATTGCCTGAATCATAGTTGTAAGTTAACTTATCCATCAGCCCAAAGTGAGCATTTTGAGTAGGATCAATATTCTCAACAATAGCCCCAGTTCTTTGCAAACCTAAAATGTTTCCATTTTTATCATAGGTTACTCCACTTAGGTTATACCGTCCACTGTTACTAATAGCTCCTGTAATTCTATTAAGTGCATCATAACTATAGGTATAATGTCTATTTATATGATCATTGGCTGTTTGCCATTTGGTTTCACTTATATTACCATTAAACAAAGGGGTAGCCCCATGCTGTGGATTATTATAATTGATTTTAAAACCAAACAAATCTCCATTAGCCGTAGTGCCTTTATTGACTTGGGTTAGCCACCCTCTAATGTTATAGTCATAATCTACAGTTTGTAAACCATTTCCTGTAGTACTACCACCAACTTTTTTGTTATCTAATTGTCCTAAAGCATTATAGGTGTTATTAACAATCAGTTCTTCACTACCATTATTAATAGTCTGTTTTTGGGTAAGTAACCTACCAGCATGATCATAGGTAAATTTGTCAATTGTTGTGATTTCTGCATTGCTGCCTTTAGTATGTTTGGTAGTAGTTTCTTTTATCTTCCCAATAAAATCTAATTTTGTACTTACCACATCAATGGTATTCAAATACTCATTTTTACTGACAGCATAAATAAGCCTTGATTTTTGATCGTAATAAGTAACAGAGGTAATCCATGTATCGGTATCAAGTACTTTTATTTTACTTCCTGTGGATAAAGATTTTGCTTTAGTTGAAACAGTTTCTCCATATACGGTATTGGGGTTCACAAATGTAGTCTCTGGTGTAGTACCTAAAAAGGTATAATCATCGTAGTAATTAATAGTGAGTACTTCTGCATTTTGCACATTAGGATATCCTGCATTGTCATAATACATTTTTACACCCCCAATTGTGGATTCGTTAGCACGAGCTACCCATAATTGATTGCTAAAAGTATTCACCTCGGTTTGTATGATATCTCGTTCTCTATCATCTGCAAGGATACCGGTGTATGCAACTCTACCGAAAGCATCATATTTTGTAAAGAGCCATTGGCTCAATTGCTTTAGTAGGGCATCCTGGGTAAGTATAGGTTGATCCAGTTTATTATAAATAATAAATTCCCATCCTTTACCTGGAATTTTCTTTTCAATCAATCGGTTTCTAGGATCATATCTATATTGATAACACAGTTCTGAAAGCTCATTATCAGAAATCCCATCAGCTGTGGTTACTTTGGGAGGAATCACAAAGGTTAAGTTACCATACCCATCATAAATATAATAAGTATCATGTGGTAGGTTTTGATTGTAGGTTCTTTTAAGAAGTACCTGCCCTTCGCTATTTTTAAACTCTTCGGTAGAATGATCTTTACCAGAAATGTGGTTTTCATCATAGGTAATCGTCTTATACAGTTGCCCTGCTCCATAATATGTATTACCTGCAGTAAGTATTGGTTTTTGAGTATTACCCTCAGCAAAAGCCACTTCAAAACGTCGTACTTCATTAGCTTCATTAAGGTCATAGGTAAATTCAATCTCATGACCCCTGCCAGCCTTCCATACACTACCCGGTGCAGTTTGTTGCTTTACCCGGTTAAGGGGAGATGCTTCATAGATACTCTCTGAGTATGCGTTTACCTGTGATGGATTAGTAATACCAGGAAAATCTTCCTGATACTTGTTCAGGTAATAGGCATTAATTTCCTGATTAACATCTACTGATCTATAGACTCCAGAAAATGTATCCCGCTCAAAGGGCAGGTGTTGTTTGGCTTGTCTACCCAAAGCATCATACTCCATATGAGTGATGATATCTTTACTATTAGGAGATTGCTTAATCCCTATGTTCTGGATAGGTCTACCCAAACCATCAAAATAAGAGACCTCTTGTATGTGTCTTTGTCCTGCAGGTTCATTATCTCCTCCCACTTGATTCAATTGCTCTATAGTAACTGGTTGTTGAGGAGTGGTTGTGTGAATATAATTATTGTCTGATAAGACAGTCTGGCTAAAACCTATATTGGTCAATATCAGTGCCAGTATCAATAGACTTTTTTGTAAATACTTCATGATTTGATTTTGTTTTATTAATTACTAGATGTCTCCTCCGGTTGGGGCTTCATCTCGACCATTCCCATCTCCTTGACCGCCACCGTTGTTTCCTTGGCCACCACCATTGTTTCCTTGACCATGAAAATAAACTTGCATACTTTTAAAACCAGAGACATTACCCGATTTAAGATCAACAACCCTACAATAAATCGTTTGATAACTTGAGGCTGTAGCTGTATAATTATAGATAAAATAAGATGATGATGATGATTGAGAAGAACCACCAGAAGTACTATTTACATACCAATCATAACGGTAATTACCCGAACCTCCTCTGGCTAACGTTTTAAAACCAGTATGATCATAAGTAAGATTATCTATTGTTACCCGTCCATAGGACTTAATGGTCATTGTTCTGTCAATAGATTCTCCCGGTATCTTGATATCAATGGCTCTAAAAGTAATCTTATGCGTACCTGGGCTAAAAGCTTTTGTAAAGGTAGTTGTATTATTTCCTTGGTCTACCCCATTGACTAACCATTTATAGCTTAGAGATCCTGACCCACCTTTAGGAATTCCTCCCTCAAAGGTTATCTTTTTAGAACTAGAGAAATGTCCTTCTTCTCCATTATGATAGGGTGACTTGATATAGGATAGGGATGAAGAATACAGTCGATCGTAAACTGTAATCGTTTTACTCTTGGTAATAATACCTTGCTCATTATAGGAATCAGTCAATGTACATGATACTGTATATGTTCCTACAGTGGAAAAAGTTTTGTTAAACAATACATCTGTACTTACGTTAGCTCCATTTACTTTCCAGAGGTACGTATAATGCCCTGAACCACCACTTCTATTGATCGAGAACTTTACTTCTGTACCCTTTATTATATGAGTATGATTGGACTTGACTTCAAGTTGTAAAGGAGGGTATACCTCTACAATGGTTCTCTCATCTTTATAATTGTAGTTATATTTCTTTAATACTTTTCCATCTGCATCTGCAATATGATCCAATCGATTAAGTCCATCATATTGATAATAGGTGGTATATCCTTTAGGATCGGTCATACTGGTTACCCCAATTAATGGATCATAGGTATAGGTAGATACTATGGCATTGGGTAACCCATCTCTCAATTCTTTCAATGCATTTCTTAAAATCTCTTCTTTACAGGTACTTGATTTGCAATGATCATTATCTTCATTTGATTTATTTTTTAAATCTGTTACGCGACTAGCTATCTGGTTATAGGTAGCATTTTCTATTTTAGCAATTGGATATTGGTCATTATACCCCCATATATAAATTATTCTAGATCCGTCTGATTTAGAAACTTCTTTTGGGTTTCCGTCAGGATAATAACCATGATACACAAGTCTGTCTTCCAGAGTATTATTGGACGCAGCATATTCTCCTTTTAAACTTTGCACGGACTCAGGCATTACAATCCCATTTCCCCAATCTTTATAATTGGTGCGTTGTACGGTTTCCGATAGCACAGTACCCCCCTTTTTTACAATAGTTTCTGTTTGTAGAGGAGTAGCAATACGATGTTGTCTTTGTAAATGAGCCTCTGTTGAGAGACGTAATAACTGTATAGCACCCCACTCAGATGTTGATAATTGATCGTTCCCCAGAGAAGTTGAAGAATTAACATCTTGTGGGTATGCGATTTTTGATAATATACTTCTTCCATCACTCGTGACAACCTCCTTACGACTTAGTTGTAAATGGTTGGGGTTGTCATAATAGTAATTTGTTGTGGTAACAATTGGGTTTTCTCCATTTTGATCAAATGTTTTAGAAACAGTTTTGTCAATATATCTCCACTGGGATTGCAAATCATATTTTACGATATCATAAGTATCAATAGTTGCGGAAATAGAACCTGCTATAAGACCTGAATAGAGGTCTCGCTGTCTCATGTTATATGATGTTTGATTTTGATTGAGAACAGGGTTGTTCTTATAGCTATTTAATGTTGTTGTTAATACTGTAAAGTCATTTCCTGACTTTTTTATAGTATGTGTTTCTATTTCTTCACCAGTTCCAAAATTAGTGGTATAAGGAGTGCCGGCAATCGGTAAAGCATATGCTACCGGGACTATATTGGGAGAAACTCTATACTTATGAACTACTCCACCACCACTAAAATTATCCCCAAACTCTTCAATAACCGACGTATATCCAATTTGGTGACCAGCCCGACTATACATGTTGTACAGCGTAGAAGATGATAAGGTTAATTTATCAACAATTCTATTTTCTAGTGTAAATGCACCGTCACTTACAGAATGTAGTCTATTATAAGATATAGAAGGTATTGCTTTTTCAGGAACACCACTAGAAGTTTCCAAGTTAGAAAGCTCGGCATAATGATAACTTCTTGTTTCTTGATTACCTGCGCTATCATGACTTACGATTTTTTTTATTCTTTGACCACCAATTAGGAGATTAGTAGGAATTTCTTCCGGTTTTTCAACTGCATATTGAACGCTAAAGCTTCCTCCAACGCATTCAAAAGGCACACTTAATCTAAACTGATACTTTTTTCCTTTTTGTAGATCAATATAATATTGTGATGAATTACTCTCTAATACTACAATTCCACCTGTTTCATTGAGTCTATTACCATGTTGATCAATTCTGAAAAAACCTTCACTTCCTGAAGCCGGATTAAAAACATTTGATCCTTGATTAGCAATTTTAACAGTTACCGAGGCTCTTATATGATGTGAAGGCCAACCAGATTCCCAACATGATCCTCTTCCTGTAGATATATTAACCGGAACTCTCTCTTGAAGGTATGCTATTTCATCTGTAACTTTTGTCTCTGAATTTGCCATTTGATCTGCGGTATTCACAAAACTAAGTGATGTAATAGCTGTTAAGGGAGTAGTTAATTTTGTTCCTAAATAGCTATGAGGCTCATAGATTAACTCATTATACCCTCCCGTAGGATATACTATCGCCTTAAGCATCCCATTTACACTTGTACTTCCATTTGGTTGTTTGTTTCCTCCAACCCCTTTAAATATGTCCTTAAGTGTTGAAGAGTTACTCTCATTAATAAAAAAATAATCATCATTACTTACCATATATTTATTATAGTGCTCATTGTTATAATATCCCCAATAATCTTGAGCGTAAGAGAATCTAGGGGGGATTTTCTCTGGACTGTAGTATGACAGTTCATATGGTGGTTTACTAATATTATGATTTCCAAACTCGGTAACACTTTTCAAAAACAGACGTTTTGAAAAATCCTCAAAATATGGGATATCTGCATTTTTTAAATATGATAGAGAAGAATTTACAGTAGTGTAGTCTAAAACAATTTTTTTGATTTGAGATCCGTTAGGGTTTAGTAATTGTATAGTATCCAATTTTTGGAACTCAGTGGTATTTGCAGAATATGTAAAAATGATTTGTCCAGCTTTACTAGAGATAGAAGCTAATTGTGCGATTTTGGTATTTGCCCTTGTTCGCACCAACCCTTGTCCAGCATTACCAATTTGACCTGAGTTAGCTAAAAATGAAACACTCTGTGATACCGAACTATCATATTCTTGATTATAGTTTGAATAAGAAAAGTTAATTTCATCACCAAAGGGATTTTCTATTTTACTTAAATACCAACTTGTGGGATTTCTTAAACTCCAACCATGCTGTCCTGTTCCTACATGTTGATACATAGTTCTCTCAGTTGAGTTTTCATTTCCGAACCAATAGATAACTCCATTAGGGTCTGTTATCTTAAAGGCATATCCAAGATGAGTCGCTTTTTCTATGCGCAAAGGAGATGGATTTATTAATACAGGTTCTCTATTAGTATTCAAATAAAATTTACCAGAAAACCCATTAAAATTGAAAGAATACAAATCTGATAAAGTATCATAACCATCTTCAGAGTTTGTGGCATTCTGAATATAATTTAAGGTTTCTTGTGTTGGGTCATTAGGGAAATTCTGAGGAATGGTGGCCGTTCTATTTTCGTCGGCATCATCCATAATCACCCTTGAAATAATACCTCCGGCATTAAGACTCCATCCTAAACCTACTGCAGATGGTAATTCATCGACCCGTATACCATTCGAACTATAGTTTAGGGAAATAGGTACGGTTAATTTCCCTACACTAAAGTCATGAATAGGAATAGTAATCTGTGGTGTTCCTGTGAATAACCCAACAGGAACCTGACCATACTTACCCAATGATGCTGCATTTGGCGAAGGGGGTAAGATTTTGGGTATTTCTTGTGCCAGGCAAGTAAAACCTGTAACAAGAACTACTAATGTAATAAGTAACTTATTCATAATTATATATTTAAAAAAATGACTATTATTAATTTTTAAAAAAGGCGACAAACCTAGTATTTATATTTTTTACATACAAAAAACACCTATGGGGAAAAATCCCCTTTTTGATGAATCGCTATAATTCTTAGATAAACAACTCAAAATGAGATGTCTTTTGTTATTGATTTTATTTATGGGACAAGATTACGACAAAGGAGTTTCATTTTCCGGGATTGGTGTTTTTTTATAGTTTTTTTTTGAAAAATTTTTAAACTAAAAGGTTCGATTTATGGACATGAAGCTAGTTTTTGCTCCTTTGATACTATAGAATTGGGTACTTTATATTTTGAAAAAAAGGAAGTTTCGATGATGGGGCTTCAGTTGTTTTATTTATAAACAACTTACTTGGATAAAAACCACAACTAAATTGTACTTCCTCCACATAGCGATAACTTTGTAAAACTGTATCATATACAATAGCTCCATTAAGAGTTTTCATGATTCTAAAAACTCGATATAAGCTTGTTTTAGAGATCGCTAATTTTGAGGCAAATTCTGTAGCAGACCCTGTTGCTTGTAAACGAATAAGCTGGTCAACTCTTTCTATCAATTCTAATTGTTTTAAGATTATTCTCATCACTTTTGAGTTTAAAATTCATTTTATTTATAATTCTTTTCAGCAATAGTTGTAGGCTTATTCACATAATATGTAATTAGGGATCCACCTGATCAAGTAATTCAAGTAGTAGCAAACGTTTGGTTTTGGGGTTTCGTTTTGTAATCGAATGATTTTGTAGAAAGTCAGTTATGGTAGTATGTGTTGGGGAATTACAAAAAGTTTCCTGTACCTGTTTAGCAGTATAAGGGATCAGCCTGTACTCCTTTGGAGTGGTAAAAAATAATAGTTGTCTAACGAACAATGTAGGAAATACAGACTTGATCCGATATACCTTCATAAACTGACAATGGTCTTCCAGATAACAGTACCCATTTTTGTTAATAGCAACTATGTTGTTTTTATATGTAGTCGCTTCTAACCTTTTTTTGATGTTTCGATGTTCTATTGGTGTAGTAACTCCCAATAATAAACTTTCAATCTTATGTAAGATATCATAGACATCAGTTTTACTCATACCCTCAAAGCGCTTAAGGACATCATAGATTATTTTATCTTCATGACTGATCATTCTTATCTTTATTTATGAGTTATTCATTGATGGGTATGGTCTTTTTGAAATTTTCAATACTTCAAGTATTATTGTGTACTAAAGATATTCGGGCACAAGATGTCGGTATGGGGTGTAAAGCATCAGACCATAATGCTTGTTTATAGGACATTGCACCCGAAATATCTAAGGAAGTAAACACACAAACTCAACTTAAAAAATGTTTTTTTGGTTTTAGAGGATTTTGTTTTTTGATTTGTTTTTTAAAGCGATCAGTAATGTATTTCCTTTAACCATGGCCGAAATGATGTTTTCTATTTCTGTTAAAGGGTCTTCACTTTCCTGAACTTGCTTTACCATGTCAATGGCATTCTCCATTTGCATAAGTCGTCTGATTCTATCCTGTACGATAAATTGGTTAACTGATCTTAACCTTTTGTAGGTATTATTTGATGCTAACCTATCCATCAGGATTTTTTGTAAATTATCAGTAGGTGATAATGGAGTAAAATCTATGGGGACTTTTTTTAGGAAGAAGTAATCTCTGGTCTCATAGATAATGTCCAGAGCTTCTTCTTTGGTTTTTCCTTTGGCATGCAATTGTATGATCCATTCATACAGTTGACGTTCATAATTTCCTTCTGGTGATAGTATCCTATGGATAAAATCAGAAACGGGTATATGAAGGGAAGCAAGTACAAATGACATATAATCATGTTGTGGTGTGGTTAATTTTAATTCTCCCATTCTTGGTTATTTTTGGTTTCTAGTGGTTGTATTGGTATTGTAGATACTGGTTAAATATCATGTTTAAGATCCCCCAGATGCTTTTTCATAAACCTTACTCAATTAAAAAATGATGTTGCACCCGGGGAGTTATGGGTAACTTGCACAAAACCCAACTTAAATATCAATCAGCATCTTTTCCCAAATGTTTATTGTTTCTATAATTTTCAAGATTCACTTTCCTGATATCCTCTTTAATTCTGTCTAAAGTCATTTTGTTCATAATTAAAGTTTTGTTGATTTTCTCTATTTCTAACACAGGATCTATACTTTCTAATACTTGTTTGACAATCTCCTTAGCATTGTTCATTTTGGTTAACCGTGCAATTTTTTCTTGTACAATATGTTGATCTTTTATAGACAGTTTTTTGTATTTTAAAGTGGATTCTAACATAAAGGTTAACAGGTTTTGTAAGTTTTCTGTAGGCTCGGAGGGGGCAGGAGTGATATGTGCTGTTCTTAATAGGAATAGACTTCTGGCTCTAAAAATTATATCTAAAGTATGATCCATAGTTTTATCTTTTTGAAAAAGCTTTAGTACCCATTTGTATATAATACGTTCATAACAACCATGTTCTGTGCTTACAAGAGCATCCATAAAACTGCCTACTTCCATATGTAGGGATTGAACTATATACTTCAAGTAGTCTTTATAGTTAAGGTTATATTCAGATTTTGTGTTCATTATAATTGCTATGTTATCAAGGCTTTATGTAGGGTTAAAAGATGAGAAGTTTTGTTGTTGTATATGTAAGATTTGTTTATTGTAGTGTATTAATTGGGGTTGGACATTATTAAAATTGAGAAATTTTCTTAATTAGAATAAATAATGACTTTATACGAACATCATTTATAGTTCTTCCACTATATAAAAAGTGCCTAACCGATCCTTTTAAATCAAGTTCTTCGTCAAATGCACTTTTTTTAATATAGATTTCATTATGTTTTAACCAATTTTCAACACTTTCACGTTCATTGTTATCTACTTTAAAGTGAGTGATTCTTTTTATAAAATTAAATAGTACATTAACCCTTATATCATTTATTCTACGGTCTTCTTGGATATAATGTTGAACGGCTCCTTTTAAATTCAGATTTTCATCTATAACCCTTATGCTAAAAAAACGTTTGTTTTTGATAATCCAATTTTCTGATCTTATCCTCTTATTACTTACAGTCATGGTATATATTATTCAAAATCACTAACGATTTAAAGAAACTTAAATTTAGATATGGTTATATAGTTCCGTTAGCTGTTTATTTTAAAACTTGTTAATATTTTTTGAAAACAACCGGTCAACAAAATAATTATTAGTTATAGTAATTATCATATATCACAATCAGTGTTAATTACATATATTTGTTTAATACAGAGTAAATATACAGAATTTTCGAGACAAATGAAGAAAAATTAATAAAAAATTCTTCAAATCATTGTTTTTTATGGATACATTAAGAGATAGAGTAGATTATATCAGAAAAATGAAAGGATTGAGCTTTAAACAATTAGCTGATCTGTTAGGAGGTATAAGTGGAGATGGTCTGAGAAAAGCTATTGATAGAGGTTCTTCGAAAGATATTTTTTATGCTAAGCAAATAGCCGAAAAAACAGGATTTAATTCTAAATGGCTAATTGAAGGTGAAGGAAATATGATGATTGATGAACCAGTCCATCAATTCAAAATGGAAAACCCTAAATTGTATTTTGTAAAGGAAGGTGTTAAAGTTCATATTGATGAATATATTGACTATATGGAAGAGAATTATGATACTTTAATTAAGGAATCAAACAAGTATAGATTTTTTATGGGTGACAAGGCTAATAATCTTATGTATAAATTTTTCAAAGAACATGGCATTGAAGTAAAAATCAATGATGTTGAAAGTTAACAGGAAAACTTACCGTTGTGTGAGGGTTTTCATCCTTAAATTTCCGAATTAATCTAATTAAAACAATTTCATCTTTTTCTACTTTTTGTTTTAGGTACTTTTCAATATCATCATCTCTTTTTAGAGAAGATTTTTTTGATAAAATACCCAATTGTTTTAAGTTTTCTATTCTATTTTTTCTTTGATTTTGACTCGCCATTTTTTTAATCTTATTCTATTGTTTTAGCAATTTCATCAAGTTGATCATCATAAGATTTTACAAAATCTACTTTTTGCTCTTCAGATATAAACTTTTCATTAACTTCGAGTATCACATAATCTATCATTCTCGTTAATGCGTTTATAAGTTTATGGTGTTTTAAATGTGGAATATTGAAGAAATTCTTTTTAAGCACCCAAACTACTACTTTAGATGTGAAATATGCTGCAATCAGCAAATTAACAACGTAAACAGCTTGATGAACATCTGCTTGAGGGTTCAAAGCCCAATAAATATAGGTTAAGGAAGTTACAAAGGAAATTTTAGCGATTAGTTTTACTAAATTACCAACTGGATTATATTTTTCTCTTTTTAGAAAAATACCAACAATATAAATTACTATGGCAGTAAAAAAGATATAAAGTGGTAATCCAATTCCTTGAAGAAAGGCATTTATGTGACGATATCCTCTTATTCGATAATCAGCCTTTATGGTTTTAAGTTTAGCAAAGGCAATATCAGATTTTTCGGCTTTTGAATTATAGGTATTAAGAAGTTGTTTTGCTCTGTCATTAATAGATTTATCAAGAGTTTTCTCTTTGACTTGAGTTTCAAGAAATGCTAGTATTTCATCTCTTGTTTTATCACGATCATTCCTAAAATAAACATTATCCTTTCTGGCATTCTCTATGGCAGAAGGTTTTGTTTCAAAAAATAATTGAGAATAGGCTGCAATGACACCAATCACTACAGCCGCTATCACAAATGTTTTTCTAATTGTAGTCGTCGTCGTCGTCGTTCCCTCCACTGTTTCCAACATCTTCTTTGTTTGTACTTTGTTCATTAAAATCAATCTCTTGTTCATCTTCAATTGGTGTTGTCTCACATCCAACGAATATGGTAAGTCCTAAAAATAGTAAAGAAAGTGTTATAAATGTTTTTTTGCAATTCATGATACGAAATTTTAAAGTTTAAAATAATTGTTTAGTTAAATTTAGTTGTAAAAAAATGATTTTAATATATTGATAATCAGACAAAAGTATAAATTTGTTTTCGTTTTGTTGTTAATAGTAAATTTGAAATTTCATGGTATATTTGCGCCATTTTTATGGTAAATTTCCCTTGTATTTGACTAAATTTTAGCAGGAAATATCTCTAAAAACATCAAATTAATACTTTTTAATAGATAAAGTTGCTGTAAATATCATTTAATGAATTGATTTTCAATTGATTGAAAAACGTAATATTGATAAGCAAAAACCGTAATTTTAAGCTTTTTTCGAATCAATATACGAAGGCATAGATATCTTAAAAGATAAACAAATTCTTTACATGTCTATAAGAGGGTTTTGTAATAATTCCGGTTTATAAAGTAAGTGGTTGAGAACTATTACTTGAATCAATAAATTTTAATAAAAATGAAAAGAGTTAAATTTCTAAACCTTTGTTTATGATTCCTGTTTTGTTCATTTGTTAAATATAGAATCACACCTTTAGATTCTTCCGCTATTTATAAATTATATTCTTTTCATTGGAAGAAATAGAGTTATTAATTCTTAGAATAAATGGTATTTTTTATCTCGAAGGTAACTTGTTGAGTCAATTAATTCTGTAGAGTTTGAGTAGTGAATATTTATTTTGAACATATTTATGAAAAATTTTGAGATTAGATTAACTACTTAGATAGATATCCTTGATAAAAGCATATGAAGTATTTGTTCAAATTCTTATTCTCTTAATAAAAATTTAAAGCTTTCAAATCTCTCTTTTCAAACGAAATAAATACTGGGGAATTTATCCCTATAGATTAAAGAATAAAGACTCCATTTTTGCCTTAAAGTTTGGAGTACGGTTTTGAAGTAGGGTTTTGCAACTAAATGCAGGCATTTTCCGTACTTCAAAAACATTAACTCCTTAATTTTCAGTATACAAAAAAAACGACCCCCGGTTAACTACTCCGGGGGTCTGAATTGAAACATAATTGTATTTAACACAAACTCAACTTATACTAATTATGATTGCTTCAATTTTACTGTATATTTGATCTAATTTTACTGTATATTTTTCTTTGTTTTTGCTTGGTCAAAGATAGGTCGTAACTGTTAAAAAAACTTACATTTTTTGCATGTTAATTAACATTTAACAATGCGGTAATATCAAAATAAAAACGTTGAAATTAAGTCATTAAAAATCAAAAAATCTTCAGTTTTTAACATTTTTTTTTCCTGTTCTTTGCCATATTCTTAGTGTCCTTTTCCCAAAATTTCTGGGCTAAACACAATATTTTATTTTTATACATCAAATTTTATACCAAAGTACGGTTTTACCTCATTTAATTTCGACATCAAAACTTACTTCGATGTCAGTTTCTCCTCCAAATGCATCTCTAGTAGTTCCAGTTTTGGTAGTAGGTTCATGAATTAAATAAACTGTAATTTTACCAGTTGCGGCATCACCGATTGTCCAGTCTGTTTTGATGTTTATCCCTACCTTATCCGAATCAATTGTATCACCTGATGCACTAGCAAATGATACTCCTGATGCTGTAGTTGTATAAAACACAAAATGTTCGTCTTTTTCTTCTACAACTTCTAATGTTATATCTTCTGCATCACTAGGATCTGACTCATCCAAAAATTGTACAGAAGCTTGATACGCTGCATTGGCTTTTAAGGTTATTTTATCTGCTGTTTCATCTTTCCAGATATATGTTTGAGTGTTATTTGTTCCTGTCTCTGTTACGGTTAGTTTTACCGTAGTTATTGTTTCTTCTTCATTAACTGGTGCTGGTGCATCATCATCATTTTTACATGAGGTTAAAATTACTCCAACTAATAAGACTAAAAATAAATGAATACGTTTCATTGTTTTAAAAATTAAAAATTAAATTAAGTGTTAGGTTTCTCCCAGCATTATCTGCATAAAATCGTTGTCGATTTAAATAATCTCTGTAAGAAGTATTAAAAATATTTGTAATGTTTGCTCCTAGTTTAAAATCTTTTGGACTCCAGATACTAAAGTGATAAGATCCAGAAAGGCCAAAAATACTATATCCATCAGGCGGGGTAGAGATATCTACAAGTTTAGGCACAATCTCTCCGCTCTCAATAACATCGTGGAAAAAGTTATTGTTGGGATACCTATCTTGTTTGAAAGCTGTTGTGTTTGTTAAAGAAACACTCCAATGCTCTTTTTCATAATGCAATGCAGATCTAAAATTAGGGGCTGGCATAGCAATCAAAGGTTCATTTTCTTTAGTATTCTGACCATAGATATACGAAAAGCCTGTATGAAATTGTAAATCTTTTGTAATATCAATATTATAGTCAATATCTACTCCATATAATAAAGCATCGGTTTGTTTATATTCCCACACAGGAAATGCTCCTCGTGTTAGTAATTCTAACCCTGTAGGTTCTAATAAAATAAAATCTTTAATACTACTTAAATGCGGAGAAACTGTTATGTTACCACTATTAAATACATTAGCATGTATGCTACTCAAAGATAATTTTAACGCTTTTTCCTGATCAAAACGCAAATCTCCTAATTCAATAATAGCGGCGCTATGATGCAATCCATCACTAAACAGCTCAACAGGATTAGGTGCGCGATTCGCATATGATACATTCAACAATACTGTATTAGACTCGCCATAGCTAAAGTTTAATCCAGCCGACGCCGAAACGCTATGATAATCAAATTTTGGATCGGTCAACCATTGATCTCCTTCTTCTGCTATGATAATATTCGAAAAATCTGTATCATAGCCTTTTTCATTCCACCTAGTTTTTTCATAATACTTTTGAGCATCGATAGTCACAAAATCATATCTCACTCCTGCATCAATCTTTAGCCTATCGTTAAGATTAAATTCTGTGACAGCATAAGTACCCAAACTCATTTCTTCATAATCGGGTATTAAACGTCTTACACCTGTTTCTGGGTTTGGTGTATTTATTTGGTAAGTATATTGAACACCAATATTTTTTGTAAATTCATCATTAGCATCAAATAAAAAAGAACCCTCTACTGCATGCGTTATTAAATCTAAATCCACACTTGCTTTATTACGATCATCACCTCTTCTTATATCAAATTCTTTTCTATTATTATATTGAAACGAGTATTGTACTTCTAATTTCCCCAAACTTTTAAAACGGCTATAGGCTTTTATTTTTGCCAAATGATGCTGTGTTTCTTGTTTTGGCGCATTGATATCATAAGTAAAATCATTAATCACCAATGGCACAGGACTATTTATAGCCCTTATTAAATCACTAACATTACCTATGTGTGATGCTCTAAGTATACCTTGAGTTGCATTATAAAAACTATAATACCCCTCAAACCCTTGTTTAAAATCTGAATACCCAAAAACTGTAGAGAAACTTTGTTCTCTATGTCCGCTATTGCTTAACACATAGTCTGGTGCTTCACTATCCCCATAATGTTTTGCAGTTCCCTGAAATTTGGCGGCCCATCCATTTTTTAGTCCTAGATTAACCGTAGTATTTGCACTTCCTCCACGACCATTCGTACTTGCTGTTACCTGGCTTTTTCCAAAAATAGTATCTTGTAAAGTTGTTAGTTTATTCTCTGCTATAATTACACCTCCTATAGCATTACCTCCATATTGCAGCGCTCCGGCTCCTTTGATTACTTTTATATTATTAAAAGCATTAATATCTAAATTAGGAGCATGTTCTTCTCCCCACTCTTGGTCTTCTTGTCTTACTCCATTATTCATCATTATAATTCTACTACTATGCAATCCCTGTATTACAGGTTTTACAATTGTGTTCCCAGAGTTTAAACTAGTAACGCCCGATATCTCTGTTAACGCATCCCCAAGAGATAAACCCCCATATTCTTCTAATTGTTTTTTATTTAACCTACCTTCATTTTGACTGTTGGTAGCTTTTTTTTCTGATTGAGATAGAACATCAACCTGATCTAAATCAGTATAATGATGTTCTAAGTAAAAGTTTTTTACAGAGACATCATTCATGTTTATAGTAATCACTTGAGAATCACAATCTTCATGAGAAACCGTAAACGCATATGATGTAGCACACAAACCATTAATTATGTACTTTCCTTCTTTGTCTGTGTAAACGGTAATATTATTAACTATTATTTTCGCGCCTTCTAGAGGTACTCCATCATGAAAATCAATTACTTTACCTGCAAGTGTTTTATCACATTGCCTTGCTTGTGCTGATTTTGCCTGAATACCTGAAAGAAATACAGCGAACCATATATATCTTATCATTGGTAAAAAATAAAAAATGAGTTGATTGCCCCCAAAAGGCAACCATAAAAAAGTAAAAAAGGTATGTTAAGCTACAGGAGGAGCTTTATTTAAGAAAGAATATGCTATCGATACTTTAAAATATCTATCTACATAAGTAGTTCGTACGACATCTGCTGGAATTTGCACAACATCATAACTACCAATTATCTCTGATGGTGTAAAATCATCATTATTATGTTCTGAAGTAAAATCACAAATACTACATTCGGTATCATTCGCATCGGCATCATCATGACCTAAAATATGTAGGTCTGCTACCAAAACAATACCAAAAAGCATCAATAATGCAGAAGCAAGTATTTGTCTATTTAATTTCATTACAACAAATAAACGAAAAAAGTTGGTTGATTAGTATATTTTTGAACTAATAAATTGTTAATCCTTTACAAAATCAGTGTTTTTATCGCAATAATCGTGTGTTTTTTGACTTTTTTTCATCATAATCGACCAAAAAATAGATCAACTTAGTCACACTTCTTTCTGAATAAATGGAAGGTCAAGATTAAAAATCTCAAGGATTAGTTTTTTTAATTGAATACAGTACTCATCAAATACGACATTTGTAATCTCATTATTTGCCTTACCCCTTACACTTGCTTTGGTCCCAAATTTTAGAAATCCTTCTTGTAGGTTTTTAAATGAAATAATTCCTGCCGAAAAAGAATCAGAAATAGGTTTTTGCATATGTTGCATATAGGCGTATGCCAAAACTTGGATCACCTTACTATATTTATAATCCTGTGTAATTACATCCCAATCCATAATAACAAGATCATTTTTGGTTACTCTACCAGTTTTATAATCTATTATTCGTAATTCACCATCTAACTCATCTATTCTATCAACTTTTCCTTTGATATATACTGGAGCGTCTAATTCTGGAATATCCAGTTTTGTTTTTAAATTGCTTTCTATGGCTATTATTTTTAATTGAGCTCCTTTATTAAGTAGTTTTTCTTCAGCCTTTAAAAACTTATGAATATATTGTTTTGCAACCTCGTAAATCAAAAGGTTTTTTCCATTAGTGATATTCAACTTTGCATACTCTTGTTTAAATTGATTTTTAAGCTGAAAATCAATTTTGTTCTGCATTACGGCTAGATCGTTTATAGTAAGAAACTTTCCTTCCAGAGGTTTGTAGAACTCTTCTAAAGTATTATGAATCACAGTACCTAATGTATTAGCCGCAATCGTTTCTTCTACTCCTTCTACCTCTTTTACACCCAATACATATCTATAATAGAAGTCCATAGGGTTTCGTACATACGAAGTTAATGCCGAAGGAGATAATCCATACCTCACTAGTTCTTTTAATTTTGATATAATTTCTTGGTTCTTTTCTACCTGCAGTTCACAACTTTCAATTTTAGGTACATTTGCAGATAAGATATACGAATTAATCTTATGTTTCGGTCTTTTATCTATGTCCAATTGAAGAAGAAATCTACTTTTTTCTCCTCCTCCTACACCTTCATTTTCGGTATTATAAACCAGATATACTTTTTTTGCTCTTTGTATTAACCTATAAAAGTGATACGTATATATTGCGTCTTTCTCTTTATAGGTAGGAAGATGGTATGCTCTTTTTAAATCATATGGTATAAACGAATTCATGCTTTTACCTGCAGGCAACACCCCTTCGTTTACAGAGGTTATAATTACAGTTTCAAAATCAAGACAACGAGATTCTAACATTCCCATAAGTTGTAGTCCACTAAAAGGTTCTCCAGAAAAATCCAAATTTTCTTTCATCAACACATCTTTATACAAAGTATGCAAAGCACCTAATGTATTTAGGTATTTGTAATCTTCTTGCAATGCCAAAACTTTATTAAAAACTACATAAAAATGATACACATGTTCAAGTTCTAAAGCATCTCTCTCCAAATCCAGTTTACTTTTGAGAGCAATTACAATTTTTTGGCATTGTTGCAATGCAGTAGTGACATTTTTCCAAGAACCAAACAACAGTACAATGATTTCCTTTTCTTTATCAGTAACCAAATCCAATAATTTATCCAAGGACACGTAAACCATATTTTCTTTAGAAATAGTATTAGCAATATGCACTGCAGTACTTCCTAAAAGTCTATAGGTAGATCTATTATTTAAGATTTCCAGAACCGTCTTGTAATACAACTTGCTAGGGTCTGAATTTTTATGAAGATGAAAAAGTAATTCGAAGAAAGAAGCGAGGGGCACATCTTTAAGAGGTAGTCCCATGGTAATATTCAATGATTCTACAGTTGCCGGAAGCACGTTAAGCACCGGTTGCAACATACCCTCATCAGCAAGTACCAATGCAGTCTTTTCCATATGAGCAGTAGGCATTGAAGAAAGCAATTGCCCAACCGCTTTTGCTTGTCCAACATTCTTAGCTACTCCTATTAAAGAAATATCTTTTTCTGACGAAAAGTTACTCTGTATCCAATCAAAACTATTTTCTTTATAATACCCCCATTGATCTTTATAGTTTCTTAAAAACAATGCTGCTTCATGATACTTATTTTCAAAAAAAAACGTATCTGCGTCCCAATAAACCCTAGCAATACCAGCTTCTAAAAGTGATTGAAATATAATTTGCTCTGCATTGTTAAGCGCATTAAACCCGACTAAAATGTGTTTTCTTTTTTCGGCTTTAATATAAGCATGTACGTCTTCTGCAGCCTTTCGATACAATAGTCCTTGATACCCTACTTTTTTAGAAAGAAGTTTGTCTCTAAAATTATTATAGTAGGTTAGCAAACTATCCCAAAACTTAATATAGTTTTTTACTAATTCAGTTTTTTCTTTTTGTAAATACCAATGATTTAAATCTTGTATACTCGACAAGTACGTAAAAAAGCTCTTGTGATCTATACAATACCTATCGATTTCATTAAAATCATAAACTAGAGTTTGAGCCCAGTTACTAAATGTTTCGAAATCTTCTTTTTCTAAATCAGTATGAGTATTAAGATAGGTTTCATAAAATTCAAACAGTGTTTGAACATTATCAATTTGTTGTAGCCCTGATAATGTTGATATAAATTCTTCTACACTAACAATAAGTGGCGCAAAGAGTGTTTGATTATCATATATTTCTAAAAGCTCTTTTTTAAGAAAAAGACCAGCTCGTTTACTGGGCACAAGAAAAACTAAGTCACTTAAACTTTCTTCATTAGCATGTAGTTCTTGTACTACTTCTTTTAAAAAACTTCTCAAGTATTTTAAATTTAAAATTATAAATAGCTACTCAATCTAAAAAACTAGATTTCATCCTTGTCAAACATAAGGAAAATAACTTTTAATTCTTAAGAGTATTTAAAAAACAAAAGCGCCTCGAAAATCGAGGCGCTTTATTAAATATTGTTGGAAATATTCTTATTTTACTAAGTTAATTTCTACACGTCTGTTTTGTGCTCTACCAGCTCTAGTTTTATTAGTAGCGATAGGTCTTGACTCACCATATCCAACAGCAGACAATCTAAACTGATCGATACCGTTAGTAGTTAAGAAGTTCTTAACAGCATTAGCTCTTGAATCAGACAACTTCTGGTTGTTTTCTTCTCTACCTTGACCATCAGTATGTCCTTCTATAGTAAACTTAGCAGTAGGATATTCCTGAAGAATCTTGATAATATCATTCAATACTTTAGTAGACTGTTCTTTTATTGTTGACTTACCTGAGTCAAATAATACTTGAGCAGCATACTCATTTAATGTTTTCTGGATTTCTTCAGTTACTTCTGGGCAACCATTGTTAGCAACAGTTCCAGCAACATCAGGACAGTTATCATCTTTATCTAATACACCGTCACCATCTTTATCTTGGTAAGGACATCCATTATTAGCAGCTGGACCAGCTTCGTTAGGACAACCATCTTTACCGTCAGCGATTCCATCACCGTCAGCATCAGGACATCCATTAAGTTCTTTTAAACCAGCTTCAGTAGGACACTCATCTTTAGGATCAGAAACTCCATCACCGTCAGTATCAGGACATCCATTAAACTCTGCAGTACCTGCAACATCTGGACAATCATCTTTAGCGTCTGTGATTCCGTCACCATCAGTATCAGGACATCCGTTAAATTCTTTTAAACCTGGCACATCTATACACTCATCATCTTTGTCATAAACACCGTCACCATCTGTATCTTTTCCACCAAAGGCAAAAGTAAGTCCAAGAGAATGCTGGAAATGAGTTGGAGGATAGTTAAATCCTCTACCTGAAGCAGCAGTCGTAGTATAGTCTTCAAACACGTGCTTATAAGCAGTTTGAATGTTAAATGCAAGGTTTTCTGTTAACCAAAAGTTTACTCCAAGAGCACCATTAAAGGTACCAGCTCCTTTTTCGTCAACCCAAGTGTAACCTCCACCTACTCCTAGGTAAGGGTCAAACCATTTTGTATTCAAGACAGGCTTAAGGCTATAGCTTACAATACCATCAAGTGCATAGTAAGATGCGTCATCACCAGTTACAGACTCACCAGTAAATGGGTTTTCACCAATAACTTCTAGTCTATTAACCGTTCCTGCAGCTGTAAAAGAAAAGCCTTCTCCTATATATCTACCAACAGATAATTTGGAAACAGACGGAAGAATGTTCCAGTGGTCATTAGCATTAAAATATTCGTCGAAAATTTCTCCTTGTATGATTAGGTCCCCTCCAGTAGGAAAAACGTCAACGGCATTAATACCTATAGAAACTGCCCAAGGATTGTTTTCATCTTGTGCATTCGCCGTACCAAGTCCAAGTACTAGTAACGAAGCCACTAAAAATCTGCTAAGATGTTTCATATTCAATAATTTAATTTTTAAGTGTTAATTAGAGCAAATGTAATATGTTAATAATAACTGTCAAAGATAAATCTAATAAATTTTTCTTAACAGGCCAGCAAATATCATGTCTTTGGAGGGTTATCCGGTTTTCAACCATTTTTTTTATACCCAAAAAAACATGACAATTTCGATCTTATTAAATTAAAATATTAGCATTTATCTTGATAAATATGATACAATTATAAGATAAAAATCCCTTTTAACCTTAAAATTCTCTTAGTAATTACAAAATTATCATCTTATTTATACACATTTTATTACGATGTTTTCATTAAAATAAACCAAAATCCTATCCCTTACTATATACCCTGCAGTCTCAAGAACTGAGGTATACTCCTGCAATTGCTGCATATGAGAACTACCATAACTCCCTGTTTTATAATCGATAAGAGTTGCTATATTATCACTATCAATAACTATTCTATCAGGCCGAAACAATCTACCATTGGAAATAATCTCACGCTCGTTATATATGATATTCTCTGGCAAAAAATACCGAAAAAGTTCTGGATGATCTACCGCATTCATTATTTCGCTATATAGAGATTCTTGCTCTAAACCAGTAATTTTACCAGTTAGAAGCGCTTCTTCCAAAACAAATTTAACATCATCACGAGTATATATTGAAGACATAATATCATGAATTAAATTCCCTTTTTCAATAGCATTTTGCTGAACAGTATCCCATAAACGACCAGAATTGGTTACAATATTTACTTTATAATTATTTTTAGCTTCATTTACCCCAGAAAGAACAATCGTTTCTAAACCCTCACTTACCTCGTTAGACACCTCTTTTGGCATTACTGGGTTTCCAAAAGAATACTGATCACCCGTATCCCAAATACCTAGGTTTTTTAAATAAGATATCAACTTACCCGAAAATGTACTAGGGTTACTTTCTCCTTTGGAGTTTAATTTCAAATTAGAAATTATATATAATTGTTCTCTAGCCCTAGTTAAAACAACATACAACAAATTAAAAGTATCTAATTCTAATTGAGATTGCCTCTTTATAACAGTTTCTTCGGCATCTTTGCCATACTCAATTATATTTTTATTGTAGTTAATAAATACTTCTTCAAAACCATTATACAAACTTTTATCAACCTTTAACCATGCCTTAGGCTCTATTTCTTCATAAATATCAATATTTGCGTAAGGATAAATCACACAAGGAAACTCTAATCCTTTAGCTTTATGAATCGTCATAATCTGCACAGCATTTTCAGTTTGCGGAGCTACGATACTCAATGTATCTTTCTTTAAGTTCCAATATTCTAAAAATCCCTGAATCCCTTCGGTCTGTTTTTGGGAAAACGAATAAACAACATCTAAAAAAAATTGTATATAAGCAGAGGTTTGACTTGTAAACAAAAAACTATTTATACAATAGTCTAAAGCACTATAAAGGGGCTTTGTTGCTAATTGCATAAAACTGAAAGTAACTCCAAAAGCTTTTAGTTCTTCACAAAAATCTTGCATAGAAAGGCTTATCATTTTATTCAAAAAAGAATGTTTTTCTTGAACAGTATATTTTTCTGCCAAAAAATGAATCACATTTATTTTTGATTGTAACTGACTTGGCTCTGCATACCAACCAATAAGATCTATAATAAAAGTAACTTCTGGATCTTTGCTAATCAATAAGGTTTCTGAAGAAATTATTGCCACCCCCTTGTGAGTAAGAAAATTAGCAATTACCGCTCCTTCTTTTTGCCTTCTTACAATAATACATATTTCGCTAAAAGTATATCCTTTGTCAATCAACTCAAGTATAGTCTCATATACCTTCTCTGGATACATTTCATTTTCTTGAGCTACATTTTTAGCTTCAATAAAAGAGACATCAACATATCCTCCTTTTTTTGAATTAGTTTCCTGTTTATTACCTGTTACGTATAAATCACGATGTTTTTCGTCACTAAAATCATTCGCCAAAAACGTAAACAAACTATTGTTAAATTTGATTACTTCTTCATGGCTACGATAATTCTTTGGTAAATTAAGAACTTGTTTTTCTTGTACAGAAAAAGGGTTTTCATTTGTCGACAATGCGATAAATTGTTCTGCTTTACCACCTCTCCATCTATAAATAGACTGCTTTGCATCACCTACTATAGTAAGCTTCCCTCTTTTTCCTGTTAATGTCTCTGTTGAAATTGCATTATCTACTAAAGGAATTAAATTGGTCCATTGTAGCTCTGAAGTATCCTGAAACTCGTCAATAAAATAGTCTCTATAGCGTTCACCTAAACGCTCATATATAAATGGTGCAGGTTGTCCTTTTATCGCAGAACTTATAATCGTATTAAACTCTGATATCAAAAGAACCTTTCTTTCTTTTTTAATTTCAATTAACTCTTTATTAATTGTGTTGAGAACTGACAAAGGAGTTAAATTTTTAATAATGCTTTGGAAAAAAGTCACTTGTACCAAAGTTTCTTTTGTTTTCAAAAAAGCATATTCTATTTCTGATCTTATACTATCAATTGATGCTTTTTTATAATCATCTAGCTTAACACCATAAAACGAAGCTGCCTTAATATCTTGTTTCCAAGCGGCTTTAAAATCAACTTTCAAATCACCACTAGCAATCTTTACAAAATGATTCGGAATTGAACTACGTGTAAAATCCGAATACTCTATATCTTTTTCTTTAATTAACCTAAGCACATTCTCGGATCGAGAAATAATCTCTTCCTTAGCAGTTTTTATTTTTTGATATAGTTCTTTTTTAAGGTTTTCGAAATCACTTATATCCCTAGGCAAAAGCTTATCTATACGTTCACGATCATTTTCGCTAAACAGAAGCTTTGCTATCTTAGTGAGTTCTATTGTAATATCCCAACTTTTATCTTCTTCGATTTTGCTTATTGCAAAATCAATAATTAATCTTGTAAGCTCTTTATTTACTCCAATTTTTGCTATTACTGCATCAACAGCTTCTTCAATCAATGCGTCTGTATCCATATCGATCTCAAAATTCATTGGTATTTCGAGATCATGTGCAAAAGTTCGTATTACTCTATGTGTAAACGTATCAATTGTAACAATATCAAAAGATGCATAATTATGTATTACACTTTTTAAGATCCTATTAGCCTTTTTCTTTAACTCTTTCTCTGTTATGTTTGTCTCGGCTATTAACTCATTCAGCAAATCCTTATGCTTTAAAGGAGTATCTACAGCACTAATACCAACGAGATTTTCTAAAACTCTGATTTTCATTTCAGCAACCGCCTTATTTGTAAAGGTTAAGGCCAAAATGTTTTTATAACTATCCTTAAATTCTCCTTTTAGCAAAGTGATCAAATATTCTTTTACCAAGGTATAGGTTTTACCCGCTCCAGCTGCTGCATTGTATATGGTAAAGGCTATTGTTGAATCCAATTCTTTTTTTCACTAAAATACTAAAACCAGTTCTATCGGTAAGAATGTCACACTATTTTATACTTAATTTATCAACAAAAAATTGTACTTATTTTTTTGAGGCCATGCCATTAATAGCTGGTCGTTATTCGTAAAAACAAAGGCTTACCATACCCAGTGAATAAAGCATTTATTTTAAGTAATGAAAACCCCTAGTTTGGTTTAATTAATTTATAACAATTATAAATTTTTATTCATCATTCTAATTGTTAAATTTGGTATCATTTTTTTATTCATTAAAAATTAGTAACATATGTCATTCGAATTACCAAAATTAAACTACGCTTTTGATGCGTTAGAACCTCATATAGATGCGCGTACCATGGAAATACATCACGATAAGCATCATGCCGGATATACCAGCAAATTAAATGCTGCTATCAATGGCACAGACTTAGAGGGCAAAACAATAGAGAATATCCTTATCAATCTAGATACATCAAACAATGCAGTTAGAAATAATGGTGGCGGATTTTATAACCATAACTTATTCTGGGAAGTAATGTCTCCTAATGGGGGTGGAAAGCCATCTGGCGAATTAGCCGATGCTATCAACTCGGCTTTTGGTTCTTTTGAAGCTTTTAAAGACACTTTTTCTAAAGCCGCTGCGACACAGTTTGGTTCTGGATGGGCCTGGTTATGTGTTCACTCTGGTGGAAAAGTTGAAGTTTGCGCAACTCCTAATCAAGACAACCCATTGATGCCAGGTATTGGTTGTGGAGGAACTCCTATTCTTGGATTGGATGTTTGGGAACATGCATATTATTTAAACTACCAAAACCGTCGTCCTGATTACGTTTCTGCATTTTTTAATGTAATTGATTGGGATGAAGTTTCTACTAGATATGCTCAAGGAAAATAAAATCCTATAAATTATAGCACTAAAAAAGAGCCATACTTAAGTATGGCTCTTTTTTATATTTTGTTTTTTACGAAATGCTATAAAATAAAAAAAGGTGGAAAGACCACCTTTTTTTGCCCCAAATCTACCATGAACTTAACCTACTTATGCTATGGCTCTGCTAATATAGAGCCTTATTTCATAGTGAAAAAATGTTTTAGACAAAAGGTCAAAATACTTGTTGAAATACACAAATTAACCTTTTTTTACGATAAATATTTTGGTTTTTAGTATGCTCTTTCATCTTTACCTTCGAAAAAATTGATAAAAGCCTTATTTACAACCCTATTACCTCCAACGGTTGGGTAATTTCCAGTAAAATACCAATCACCAAGGTTTTCTGGGCATGCAATATGTAAATTATCTACTGTTTGATAAATAATCTTCACATCAGCATTAACAGACTCTTCACATAATAATTCTGATATCTTATCGCTAATTTCTTGGTCAGAAAACCCATCATATATCTCTTTTACAAAGTTTTGCACTTCAGAATCTATTAAGTCTTCTTGTGCTTTACACTTCTCATATACTTGCTCGACTAAATCATAATTACCGTTTTCCTTCAAAAGCTCTAAAGCTGCTTGAAATGCAATTAACCCTTCTAATCTTGCCATATCAATACCATAACAATCCGGGTAACGTATTTGTGGCGCAGAAGAAACAATAACTATTTTCTTTGGCTTTAATCTATCCATCATTTTGATGATACTCTTTTTAAGAGTAGTACCTCTTACAATACTATCATCAATAATAACCAAATTATCTTCTGGTTTAACAACACCATAAGTTACATCATAAACATGCGCTACCAAATCATCTCTACTACTATCTTCTGTAATAAAAGTTCTAAGCTTAGCATCTTTAATTGCTATTTTTTCTGTTCTTAACTTATGCGAAAGAATTTCTGAAAGTCGTTCATCTGTCAAAGTTTCTTTTTCAGCCAAAATAGTTTCATTCTTTTGCTTATTCAACTCATCTTGAGCTGCCTCCACCATACCATAAAATGAAGTTTCTGCAGTATTAGGAATAAAAGAAAAAACACTATTTATAGTATCATGATTTATTTCTTCTAATACTTGAGGCATAATAAGCTTACCTAACTCTTTTCTTTCTTTATATATTTCAGCATCACTACCACGCGAAAAATAAATACGCTCAAAAGAACATGCTTTTCGCTCTAACGGCTCTATTATTTTGGTAATTGATGTATCCCCATTCTTTTTAACGATAATAGCTTTACCTGGATCAAGTTCTTGCACCTTATCAAACGTCACATTAAAAACCGTTTGTATAACTGGTCTTTCTGAAGCTACTACTACAACTTCATCATCTTGATAATAGTACGCAGGTCTAATTCCTGCTGGATCACGTAATACAAATGAATCACCATGCCCTAACATACCTGCCATAGCATAACCTCCATCCCAATCTCTTGATGATTTTTTAAGGATTTTAGCAACATTTAATCTTTCTGCAATTTGCGGTGATGCTGCATTTTTATTAAAACCTTCTTTCTTTAATTTTTTATACAGCTTAGCTACTTCAGAATCCAAGAAGTGACCAATTTTCTCCATTACTGTAATTGTATCAACTCTATCTTTAGGATGCTGTCCCAATCGCACAAGATTGTCAAACAAGACATTATTATTTGTCATGTTAAAATTACCAGCAACAATTAGGTTACGATGCATCCAATTATTTTGCCTTAAAAAGGGATGCACACTTTCAACACTATTTTTCCCAAAAGTTCCGTATCGAACATGCCCTAATAAAACCTCTCCGATATAAGGTATGTTTTTTTTCTGCAACTCGACATCATCAACGTATTCTGGATGATCTTCTAACTCTTTGTTTATACGATCATTAATTTGAGAAAAAATATCCTGTATTGGTTGCGGTTCGCTAGACCTCACCCTACTTATATACCTTTCTCCTGGATCGGTATCTAGTTTGATACTCGCAAAACCAGCACCATCCTGACCACGATTATGCTGTTTTTCCATCATAAGGTACATTTTATGCACACCATAAAAGGCACTCCCATATTTTTCCTTATAATATTCTAATGGTTTTAAAAGTCTGATGAATGCTATTCCGCATTCGTGTTTTAAAGCATCACTCATTGTATTCCAAAAAATCTAGTTGTTGTGTTGTATCTTATATAATTGTAAAACTTACAGTATAAGTTATCATCTATTTTACTTATGACAATTCTATCTCAAACTGCGTAAGTTCTTTAAACTGCTGAAGTCTTTTAAGCACTTCATCTCTATTTAAATTTTCCATTCGCTCAGTCCCAAACTTTTCTACACAAAACGAAGCAAGGTTTGAAGCATGAATAATTGCTTTTTTCATGTTCTCAAACGTAAGGTCTTCTGTTTTTGTAAGATATCCTGCAAAACCTCCTGCAAAAGTATCTCCGGCACCTGTAGGATCAAACACCTCTTCTAATGGCAAAGCAGGTGCAAAGAAAATTTGTTCGTCATGAAACAACAATGCCCCATGTTCTCCTTTTTTTATCACTACATATTTCGGCCCCATTTTTTCGATTATTCTTGCAGCTTTCACCAAAGAATATTCGCCACTCAATTGCCTGGCCTCTTCATCATTAATAGTTATTACGTCTACTTTTGCAATTACCTTATGTAAATCTTCTAATGCATTATCCATCCAGAAATTCATGGTATCCAAAATAGTTAATTTTGGCCTTACAGTCATTTGTTCTATAACCGAAAGTTGAACCATTGGATGTAAATTACCCAAAACTACAATTTCTGAATCCTTATACTTATCTGGAACTACAGGATTAAAATCTCCTAAAACATTAAGTTGTGTTTCAAGCGTATCTCTAGAGTTTAAATCGTTATGATATCTTCCTTTCCAGAAAAAAGTTTTCCCACCTTTTACTATTTCAATAGCTGAAGTGTCAATGTTTTTTTCTCTAAGTAAAGCTAGATAATCCAAAGGAAAGTCTTCACCAACTACTGAAACAATAGCAGATGAAACATTAAAATTTGAAGCAGAAAGTGCAATATAAGGTGCGGCACCCCCTAAAATTTTGTCAGTTTTTCCAAAAGGAGTTTCAATAGCATCAAAAGCTATAGAACCAACAATAAGTAATTTACTCATAGACCAGCATTTTTTTTGCAAATATACGCTTTACTTTCAAGTAAATTGATCAAAAATAGAGTCTTCTGAAAACTCTACTAAGAATCTACATTTTCTACTACCTCTTTAAGCGCCCCAAAAGTTTTAAAAGGCCCCGTTACAAGTAACGCATTCGTAATAAAAGATGGAAGCGAACCTTCTGGGTTAACATAAAGTTGTTGGGTGATTTTTACAGTATTACCCTGTTTTTCTAGAAGCCAATATCCTGATAATTCTTGGATTCGAAGTGTGTTTTTAATCTTAGGCACCTCTTCTGGTGCTGCACTAATACATAGTTTAACTTTGCTTTTTGCTATTTTTTTAACCTTAAGCTTTGACACAACATCTCTATCTCGAACAGGCCATGGAAACTCATTTCTTGCATAAAAAACATATTCTTTATTTGTATTAACCTTTACCAAGTGACTAACTCCTTCCTCGCAGTTTTTGGCATACATAGGAGCTTCTAACAATTCTTGAACTACACTGTTTAAAGAAGTCTTTACATAGGTTTCTGCTTTATATTCTTTATACGGACTATCCTTATAGTCCCTAATCCATATTTTAATTCCGTCTTTACTTTTTGCTAATTTCCATTGAGATTGTCCAAATCCTAATAATGGAATGATAAGACATATACATAGCCACATTTTCATACATTGCTGTTTTTCTTGATTTTTTCTTACCTACAAAAGTTTAGTAGAAAAAAAGAAGGAAGCATTACAATAGCATAAAAATATCTTTACAAAACAGTAGTGACGTTATATAAAAAAGCAGAAAATTACTTTCTTCCGAAATCTGCAGGAATTTCTCCCCAAGCTTTGGTTTCCCATTTTACAATTTTGGTGGTATAAGTATTTGTTTTAAGCCAATGGATAGCTCTATCAACTAATTCAAACATTGCAGCATTTTTTGAATTTCTGGATAAATTTGTTTTACATGTCTTCTTATACACCCATCCAATTGCGATTTTCGAATCAGAATAAATGATTCGATCACTGTTTATTTTTTTTAAGTAAGCCAAACCATGCACTAAAGCCAAAAACTCTCCTATATTATTAGTACCCTGAGCAAACGGCCCTTGATGAAATAATTGTTTTTCTGTTTGTGTATCAACACCTCTATACTCCATTTTACCCGGATTGCCGCTTGAAGCGGCATCAACTGCTATAGAATATAAATTAGGTTCTCCTATTTTTTCAAGTTGTTCTGCCGAAAGAGAAGGTTTAGATTTACTCTTTCCTTTATAATCTTCATAATTTCCTTGATATGCTTTTTTGGCCAGATCAAAAGACTCAAAAGATTTAAATTTTGCCCCAGCATATCCTTTTACCGCCGCCTGACAATCGCTCCATTTTATATATATACCGGGCCTATGACCTTCCCACACCACGTAAAACTTTTCTTTTTTCGCCATTCGGTTAGCTTATATTTGATTAAATTGACCTTTACAATATACTATATCATAGTTATTAGGTAGCATAGCAATACATTATCATATAAAAGAAATAAAGAATACATATGACATCCTTAAAACACGCTATTTTTATTTCTAAAGACTATTCTTTCTGATCTGGAAACAAAAGTTGTTCTATAACAACAGGAAAATGTTTATGTTCTAATTGATGTATTGCCTTGGCAACATCCTCTGCAGAATCTTCTTTATTCACCACTGTTTTTGCTTGAAAAATTACAGCACCTTCATCATAATGCTCATTTACATAGTGAATAGTAATACCACTTTCTTTCTCATTATTCTTAACTACTGCCTCATGAACATGATGCCCGTACATACCCTTTCCTCCATATTTTGGCAATAATGCTGGGTGCACATTTATTACCTTATTCGGGAAGTAGTCTATTATTTTTTTTGGAAAGATCCATAAAAAACCTGCCAAAACTATCATGTCAGGTTGTGCATCCTTAAGTATATTAAACACCTCGTTAGTGTCATAAAATGACGTTTTGTCAAAGTGTAACGCCTTTACTTTCAAGTCATGAGCCCTTTTCAAGACTTTGGCACGCAGGTTGTTAGAGAACACATGTGTAACCTCAGCAATTTTGCGCTCATGAAAGTACTTAATTATATTTTCGGCATTGGTACCAGATCCGGAAGCAAAGATTACAATACGTTTCATAGAAGGTAGATTGTTAAATTAGAGAACACAAAAAAAACAATTATTATTCATTTTTAGGCAGCAAAAAGGCAATACTTCGCTATATTTGATAAAATACAAATACATTTTTATGGGATTGTGGGGTTTTAAAATAAAGTTTTTTATTTTTGCCACCTAATTTAAAAATTAAAATTAAACATTATGTCAGACATTGCATCAAGAGTAAAAGCGATAATCGTTGACAAATTAGGCGTAGACGAAAACGAAGTTGTTAATGAAGCTAGTTTCACAAACGATTTGGGCGCTGATTCATTAGACACTGTAGAATTGATTATGGAATTCGAAAAAGAATTTGATATTCAGATTCCAGACGATCAAGCTGAAAATATTGCAACAGTAGGTCAAGCAATATCTTATATCGAAGACGCAAAGTAATAACTTCACCACAAAGTATGGATCTTAAGCGAGTTGTAGTCACAGGACTAGGGGCATTAACGCCCATCGGTAATACTATTAATGAATATTGGGAAGGATTGGTAGCTGGTAAAAGCGGCTGCGCGCCCATAACCTATTTTGATACCGAAAATTTCAAGACTAAATTTGCTTGCGAAGTTAAAAATTATTCTCCCACAGATTATTTTGATAGAAAAGAAGCACGCAAGCTAGACAAATTTGCGCAGTTCGCCATTATTTCTTCTGAAGAAGCAATAAAGGACGCTGCCTTTGATCTTGATAAGGTTGATAAGTTTAGAGTAGGTGTGATCTGGGGTGCAGGTATCGGAGGAATTGAAACTTTTCAGGAAGAAGTACTTGGCTATGCCAATGGTAATGGAACACCACGTTTCAATCCATTCTTCATCCCAAAAATGATCGCCGATATTGCACCAGGACATATTTCTATTAGAAATGGTTTTATGGGACCTAACTATACCACAGTTTCTGCTTGTGCCTCTTCTGCCAATGCAATGATAGATGCTCTAAACTATATACGTTTAGGTCATTGTGATGTCATTATTACAGGAGGAAGTGAAGCTGCAGTTACTATTGCTGGTATGGGAGGATTTAATGCGATGCACGCACTTTCTACAAGAAATGAAAGCCCAGAAACTGCTTCTAGACCATTTGATGCGACCAGAGATGGTTTTGTCCTTGGAGAAGGTAGTGGAGCTATTGTTCTTGAAGAGTATGAACATGCAAAAGCACGAGGTGCTAAAATCTATGCCGAAGTCGTTGGAGGAGGAATGTCAAGTGATGCACATCACATGACTGCCCCACATCCTGACGGAATAGGAGTAGAGCGTGTAATGCTTAATTGTTTAAGAGATGCAGGCGTACGACCAGAGCAAGTAGATGCTATAAACACTCATGGCACATCCACTCCATTAGGAGATGTTGCAGAATTGAAAGCTATTACTAAAGTTTTTGGAGAACATGCCTCTAGCATTAATATTAATTCGACTAAATCTATGACAGGACACTTACTTGGTGCTGCAGGAGCTATAGAAGCCATTGCTTCTATTCTTGCAATGCAAAAAGGTATAGTACCTCCTACAATCAATCACACTACCGTGGATGATAACATAGATTCGTCTTTGAATTTAACCTTAAACAAAGCGCAAAAGCGTGAAATCAAATATGCAATGAGTAATACCTTTGGTTTCGGAGGTCACAATGCTTGTGTGTTATTTAAAAAACTTGACGAATAATGAATGTTATTCGTAACATATTAAATTCCCGCTCTGAAAAGAACGGGAATTTTTTTTCCAAAATTCAGAAAATCGTTGGTTTTAAGCCCAAAAACATTAAACCATACGAAAAAGCATTCACTCATAGGTCACTAAATCTAAAAGACAAAAAAGGAAATGCTGTTAATTTTGAACGACTAGAATTTCTTGGTGATGCTATGCTTAGTAGTGTTATAGCTGCCCATTTATTTAAAGAAGTGCCAGAGGGCAACGAAGGATACTTAACAAAAATGAGGGCCAAAGTTGTTAGTAGAAAACATCTTAATGAGTTAGGCAAAGACCTTAAACTTATTGAGTTGGTAAAAACCAATATTCCAAAATCTCAATTTGGGATAAATATTCATGGCAATCTTTTTGAAGCTTTAATTGGTGCGATTTATCTTGATCGCGGGTTTCCTTATTGCGAACGATTTATTAGAGAAGCTGTTATCAATCCTTATGTTGATATAGAAAGCCTCGAAGGTCAAGTCATAAGCTATAAAAGTTTATTAATAGAATGGTGTCAAAAAGAAAAAAAGGTATTTGAATATGAGGTTTATGAAGACACTGGTAAGGATGAGATTAAACACTTTGCAGTTAAACTTTGGATTAATGAAAAAGTAATAGCTAAAGCTAGAGCCACTTCAAAAAAGAAAGCAGAAGAAAAAGCATCTAAAAGAGCTTATTTTGCCTTTCAAACCAAAATTAATTCTAAATAACTAGAAAAAGCCGTTACTCAACTAATACGCATGGCTCTAGCTAATAGAATTACTTTTGCTTTTTCTTAGCATTTTTATATCCCAACAACATTCCCGAAAGGATTATCTACAAAAGATACTAACTCAATCGTTTTCGTAGAAATAACTTTATGTTTTATTAAACTCTTTAGATTAATTTATTTGTATATTTCGCGTTAATTCTGATAAAAAACAAATTAAAGTGGCTGTTCAGCGGTTAGTATTAGATACCATTACCGATGATGATTACGAACTCATTGCCATTCACTGTTCATTGGTTTCATATAGATTAGCTTATCTCCTAAATAAAAATTTGGGACTAAGACTTTTTAGACAAAAAGAAGATATTAGTTTCGAGCATACAAATTGCATTGCAAATTATCCATTATATCAATATCATGACCATTTTGAATATAATTCGTATAGTCTTTTTGCTAATAAATTTAAGACTAGTATTGATACTGAAAACAATGCTGAAGGATTATTTGCAACAATCGAAAGTACAGGCACCACTACATATTTAGTTCCAGAGTTAAAAAATGTAGATTATTTTTTAAAAATTGAAACCGAAACTTCCAATTTTTCTAGTGGATCTTTACTAAATAATATGCAAAACACAATATCACAAATAATAACTGCATATACTGTAGATCACAAAAAACTTAAATCTAAGAACAATCTAATATTTGAATAATGCCAAATCTTAAAAGAACCAAAATAGTTGCTACTCTCGGACCCGCGACCACTAGTAAAGAAATTTTAAAAAAAATGTTGGAAGCAGGAGTAAATGTTTTTAGAATAAATTTTTCGCATGCCGACTATGATGATGTTAAAAAACGCATCAAAACTATAAGGGAATTAAGTACAGAATATGGTCTTAATGCTGCAATACTAGGAGACTTACAAGGTCCTAAATTACGTGTTGGAGTAATGAAACAGGACATCATTGTAAACGATGGTGATGCTATTAACTTTATCACTGGGAAGCCTTTTGAAGGAACCTCTGAAAGGGTATACATGAACTATGAAAGTTTTCCGAAAGACGTAAAAGCTGGAGAAAAAATATTGTTAGATGATGGTAAGTTAATTTTTGAAGTTACCTCCTCAAACAAAAAGGATACAGTTAAGGCCAAAGTAATACAAGGAGGTCCTTTAAAATCAAAAAAAGGAGTAAACTTACCAAACACAAACATTTCTTTACCCGCTCTAACAGAAAAAGACATTAAGGATGCTATTTTTGCATGCGAACAAGGTGTTGATTGGATTGCTTTGTCTTTTGTTAGACACCCAGAAGACCTAATATTATTACAAGAATTAATAAAAAAGCACAGTGAGCATAAAATTCCGATTATCGCTAAAATTGAAAAACCAGAAGGAGTAGAAAACATTGATAAAATTGTAGCATATTGTGATGGTTTAATGGTAGCTAGAGGGGATCTAGGTGTAGAGATTCCTGCAGAAGAGGTTCCATTGATTCAGAAAAAACTTGTTCTTAAGGCAAAAACAGCTAGGATTCCTGTAATTATTGCAACACAAATGATGGAAACCATGATCGATAGCCTTACTCCAACTCGTGCCGAAGTAAATGATGTTGCTAATTCTGTAATGGATGGCGCAGATGCTGTGATGCTATCAGGAGAGACATCGGTTGGAAAATACCCTGTACAGGTAATCGAAACTATGTCCAAAGTAATAAGAAGTGTCGAAGATTCGTCGCTAATTAATGTTCCTCAAAACCCTCCTCACATTCGAACAAATAGATACATCACAAAGTCTATATGTTATCATGCAGCAACAATGGCTAATGAAATTGAAGCCAAAGCAATTTGTACACTTACAAATAGTGGATATACTGCATTTCAAATTTCGGCATGGAGACCAGATGCACATATCTTAGTCTTTACAAGTAATCCCAGGATTTTGTCTCAACTCAATTTATTATGGGGAGTAAAAGCATTTTTCTATGACAAATTTGTGAGTACAGACGAAACTGTCGAGGATATTAATAGAATCGCTTTAGAAAGAAAATTTGTAGAACAAGGCGATATGTTGATCAACTTAGCTGCAATGCCTATAACAGCAAAAGGAATGGTAAATACACTTAGAGTTTCTCAAATATAATAATAGTTAATAATAATATCAATACTCCTTGTTTGATTATGTGTAATCAAACAAGGAGTATTGAGTTATATACTCTCTTTATATTATGACTTAGGGGGTACTTTTTCGAATTAAAATAAGACCTCTTAGTGTATCGCTTATTACTATTATACCACTCTCAAAATAGGGATATACACTCCATACCCCATTAAAATTAGCATTATTATTTTCAGGATTTGTGTCGAAATAACCTAATTCTCTAATATTCTTATTTTCGATATCTGAGATATCAAGAATTCTAATACCGGCACTATAGTTTGATAGATAAAATAAGTTACCTTTTACATACCCGTTATGATCAATGGCAGGCGTAGCTCCTGTATATGTAGTATGTAATTTTGGACTATCTAAATCCTGAAAATCAAATATTAATGTCCTTGTATTAAAACCAACTCGTTGCTCATCTACTTCGTCACCCAAGATAAAATATTTCTTATCTTCTGTAAACCAACCTTGGTGAGTATACCAAACATCAGAATAGCTTATAGTGGATATAGTAATTGGATTATTTTTATCAGTAACATCAGCAATAACAATTTCTTCTTCATTACTTCCAATAAGGATTTCTTTTCCAGTATAATCTGCGTCAGGCCCATTATACATAACAACTTGTGCATCATGGGTATAGGGCTTTTTTCCAGTAGATAGAAACCCTCCTGCATCTACAGGGTTTTTAGGGTCTTGTATGTTTATAAAAAGAGGTCCTCCTTTATAGGTTCCTCCTCTAGAGGTTCCAACAACATATGCATATCCAGAATCTTCATTGATCACAATATTATGAGCACTTCCAAATCCTGTGTATCTGGTATCTGGCGTGAATGTTTGAGGAGGATTCGAGACATCTCTTAATCTAGTAAGATCAAAGACCTGCATACCATGACTACTAGCTTCACTAACAATAAACGCATGACTCTTGTATACTTTTATATCTCTCCATGAACTACTTGCTGTTGCAGTTGGTAATTTACCTAAATAAACAGGGGCCTCAGGTTTTGAAATATCAACAAACGCTGTACCATTTTTTAATCCCATTATAGCATATTCTTTTCCGGTACTAGGATCAGTCCATCCCCAACTATCATTACCTTCCACACTATCCATAGTTGACAAAGATACTCTTGAGACAAAATCATACCCTTCGCAAGGGTATTCACCAGCCATACCATTCTCACAAGCATTAGCAACCACAGGCTCAGGATCATTGTTATCATTATTGGTATCGTCTAGCGGAGGTGTAACTCCTACATCATCAGAATCGTCTACAACAGTCGTATCATCATCTTTATTACAACCTATAAAAACAAATAGGAGTAAAAAGAAAAATGGGGTAAGGTAATTTTTCATAGTGACTTACTTTTTTCCCAAATATATGAAATAGAACAGGTTAAAAGAATGATTTTACAGATTAAAGACAATAAATGTTAATAAATCATTAATATTTATTGTCTATTTAAAAAGAAATTCTGTTTTATTTCTAAAATATAGCTTCTAAAAATGCATTGTTACTTAAATTTGCAAAATGATTGAAGATAAAAATACACCAAGAACAAAATTGTCTGAATTAGGTGAATTCGGACTTATCGACCACCTTACAAAGGGTTTTAAAATTAAACACAAAACAACTTTAAAAGGTATTGGAGATGATGCTGCTGTCTTGGAATTCAAGGAAAAAAAATGTGTCTTAACCACTGATTTGTTAATTGAAGGAGTACATTTTGATTTATCATACGTCCCTCTCAAACATTTGGGTTATAAATCCGTAATCGTTAATCTATCGGATGTATATGCCATGAATGCAACCGCAACACAGATTACAGTTTCTATCGCAGTATCTAATAGGTTTCCTTTGGAAGCACTAGAAGAACTTTATAAAGGAATTGAAACTGCTGCGAAGCTATACAACATTGATGTAGTTGGAGGAGACACAACATCTTCGAAAACCGGATTAATCATTAGTATAACCGCTGTGGGACATGCCAATGAAGAAGAATTAGTATATAGAAATGGTGCTAAAGAGAATGATCTTTTAGTAGTAACAGGGGATTTAGGCGCGGCATACTTAGGACTTCAAATTCTTGAAAGAGAAAAAAAGGTATATGAAGTGAACCCAAATTCGCAACCAGATCTTGATCGATATACTTACTTAATAGAACGTCAACTTAAACCAGAAGCTCGAAAAGATATACCAGAACTTTTAAAAGCTCTAGATGTAAAACCAACAAGTATGATTGATATTAGTGATGGATTATCATCAGAAATAATTCATTTATGCTCACAATCAAATGTAGGTGTACATCTGTATGAAGAAAAAATACCATTAGATCCAACGGTTATTTCAACTTGCGAAGAATTTAATTTTGATGGTACCACAATTGCTTTAAACGGAGGTGAAGATTATGAATTGTTGTTTACAATAAAACAAGAAGATTATTCAAAGATCAAAGCCAATCCAAACCTTACAGTTATCGGTCATATGACCGACAAAAAGAGTGGTATGGGACTAATTACAAGAGCTGGCGAAAAAATAGAGCTAAAAGCTCAAGGATGGAATCCAATTAAAGAATAATTATGAAGCCGCTTGAAAAGGTCTGTCTTGATTCGTTCTTGCTTGTTTTTTAGCATGAACAGAAGCCAAAGCTTTATTAATTTCTTTTAATTTAGGTGTCATAACTTCTAGTCGACCTCTACTATTAGTGGTTGCTTGTTCTCCACAATGTGAACATGTATATTCTTTGATATGGTGAGTAACATTTTTGGATAAAAGGTAATCGTGACCAAAAAGAGAGCAGTAGATTTTTGAAAAAGAAAAGGCGGGGGTAGGGGTATTTTTTTTCATTATTTTTTGCGATTAAAAATTCATAGAAATGGGTTATAGGTTCATTATCAATACAATAATACCATTTTTTTTATTATTAATTGCATTTTTGTAAGAAAATCTTACGTTAAAACATTGATTTTTAACTAAAACCTCGCTTTAATTGTGTTTTTCACCCTATAAAGTGGTATTTTATCTATTCTTCTGATTAATTTTATTCTAAAATTTTAACATAAAGATAAAAAGTCAGTAAGGTTTTGGAAATATTCGTCTTTGTTTTCCAAATAAGTCATGTGTCCCCCATCAAAAGTAATAAGATCAATATTACATTCTTTGGTTTCTTCTAGAATACGCTCATAAGGAAAAACCGGATCTTTATCCCCTGAAAAGAAAATTTTAGGCCCCTTAAAATCAGACAAAACTTGTCTTCGGTCTTTTCTAACTGCAACACCTTCTAAAGCCGAAATAATTCCCTGTAAAGGTGTTTTTGAAGCTTGATCCTTAATACTACTAATTTCTTTGGCATATTGCATTCTATTTTCTTCGGCAAAAAGAAAAGAAATTGTCATAGTTGTATATGCATTAGGATTACTTTTTACCAAATCAATAGCCCTTCTTCGATTTTTCTTTCTTTCCTCACTATCGGCATAAGAGGTAGAATTAAGCATGACTAGCCCAGAAACCAAATTTGGAAAAAGATCAATACAGGCCAAAGCTACATACCCTCCCATAGAATGACCAACAAAAACCGTGATCGAAACCTCTAGCCTATCCAAAACTGCCTTAACAGCATATGCCATGTTCTCCATTGTATGTATATAACCTATTGATCCAGTATCACCATGCCCTAATAGATCAATCGAAATACATCGGTATTCTTTTACAAGATTTTCAACGGTATTTTTCCACATAGATGAACTCTCAAGAAATCCATGTAGAAAAACTACTGATTTACCTTTTCCAAAGGTGTTATAATTAATTTTAATCCCTTTGTATGTCAAAGTCATTTCGAAAGATTATTTTTAACCATATAAACATACTTAAATGAGACTTAACAAAGAAACTTTCGTTGCTGGATTTGCACTATTCTCAATGTTTTTTGGAGCCGGAAACCTAATGCTACCACCTCTCTTAGGTTTCAAAGCTGGTGATGCTTGGTTTATGGTTACCTTGGGCTTTCTTATTTCTGCAGTAATTATTCCCTTACTAGGAATTCTTGCACATGCTAAGTTACAAGGTACAATGTTTGATTTTGCGAAAAAAGTATCTCCAAAATTTAGTTTTATATATTGTATCATAGTTTATTTAATCTCTATTACTCTACCATCACCAAGAACTGCATCTGTAACTCATGAGATGGCAATTCAGCCTTTTTTTGATTCAAATTCATGGTTAACAAGCACTATATATTTTGTATTAGTCCTTTTCTTTGTGTTAAATCGCTCTAAAATACTTAATGTCTTAGGTAAGTATCTTTCTCCTATAATCTTTATTGTTATTCTTAGTATCATTTGTGTTGGTATTTTTTCTACACAAACAACCTCTATAGCAACTTCTGTATTTCAAAAACCAATTATTAGTGGTTTGTTAGAAGGCTATCAGACTTTTGATGCTATTGGAGCAGTTGTTGTTGGCGCTGTCATTATAATTTCTCTTAATCCAAAAAAGGAAAATAGTTTTGAACAAAATCGTGATATCATTATTAAATCAGGAATCATTGCAGGTATTGGCCTTTTTATTATTTATTCTGGGATGATTTATATTGGGGCATTATTTAATACCCAATTTGACCCAAACATATCTAGAACAAACCTATTATCGGGAATAAGCTTAAAAACACTAGGAAGTATAGGGCAAACTTTTCTTAGCATATTGGTTGCTTTAGCATGCTTTACAACGGCTGTTGGTATTATTACAGGAACGGCAGATTTTATTAAAGGATTATATAACAACTCGCAGAAAGCATATCAACTCACAGCAGTTATTGGTTGTATACTAGGTATATTAATGGGTCAATTTGATGTGCACTATATCATAAATATTGCAATACCTGCCCTTATGTTTATATACCCCATTACTATTATTTTAATTCTCTTAAATGTACTTCCTGATAAACTAACCTCTTCTTTAGTCTTTAAAACTGTAGTAATAGTTACTATTCTATTTAGTATCCCTGATTTTTTAGCATCTATTGGAATTAAAGACTACATTGTTCCAATTTTAAATCTTCTTCCGTTAGGTAATTATAATTTGGCATGGTTACTACCGGCCCTCTTAACATTCATTTTTATTAATCTTTTTTTAAAAAAATAGCTTAGCAAAACAATTGATTCGCCTTCCTTTATTTTGAATATTAGTTTTTTACTACTTTCGCAATCCTAATCAATTTTTGCTTGATAAATTACACTTAACCCGTTTATAATATAAGGAGAAACACCCCTCTTTGTATCATTACTCAGTTTGTAATTTTGGAAGCATTTTAAATCACATTAAATGAAAAAAACTATTACTCTATTATTTTTTATTACCCTTCTATATTCATGTAACAATGATGACTATACTCCTATAGAATCAAATTTGGATGTAGATTTAAAAAATCTTTTAATTAATACTTCTGAAGGAAAAGGGATCCCTTCATTTATATTACCACAAAGTGATGATTATCAAAATATCCCTCAAGATCCACTAAACCCAATTACAAAAGAGAAAGTCGAGTTAGGAAAATTATTACTTCATGAAACAGCTTTTGGAAATAGCCCAAAAATAAAAGAAATGAAAGCTACTTATTCTTGCGCATCATGCCATCATGCGGCTGCAGGATTCAGCTCTGGAGTTAGACAAGGTATAGGAGAATGTGGTATTGGATTTGGAATACATGGTGATGGGCGAATACTTAATGAAAATGTTCCTATAGATTCTGTAGACATTCAACCATTAAGAACACCAACTATTTTAAATGTTGCATATCAAGATGTCATGCTCTGGAATGGTCAATTTGGAGGTACAGGAACCAATGCAGGTACAGAGTCTCAATGGGAAGAAATCCAAGAAAATTTCTTAGGATTTGAAGGTGTAGAAGTTCAAGCAATTAAAGGACAAAAGGTGCATAGACTCTCTATCGATGAAGATTTTCTACAAGAGTTAGGGTATAAAGAATTATTTGACCGGGCTTTTCCTAGTATCAGCAAAGATCAACGATATACCAAAAAAAACGCAGGATTAGCCATGGCTGCTTATGAAAGAACCTTACTCGCAAATCAATCTCCTTGGCAAGAATGGTTAAAAGGTAACTCTGATGCCATGACAACTAATGAGAAAAAGGGTGCGATTACTTTTTTTGGAAAAGGAAAATGTTATGAATGTCATACTGGACCTGCATTAAATGATAAGAACTTTTATGCTTTTGGAATGGGAGATTTTGACAATTCACAAAACGCACTGATTCTATCTGATGTGGATATGGATAAAATAAAAAAAGGCCGAGGTGGGTTTACAAATAATGAAAAAGACAATTATAAATTTAAAACTCCAACACTTTACAACATTGTTGACAACCCTTTTTATGGGCATGGTGGAACATTTGTTTCTGTAAAAGAAGTTATCGAATATAAAAATAAAGGAATTCCTCAATCCACCGAAGTGACAAAAGAAAAATTAGCTCCTCAATTTGGTGCAATTTATCTTGACGATGAAGAAATCAATAATCTAACTACTTTTATCGAAGTTAGCCTACGCGATACAAATCTTAATAGGTACACTCCTAAAAATTTAAAATCAGGAAACTGTTTCCCCAATAATGATTCTCAATCTCAAAATGATCTGGATTGTAATTAAATAAAAAAGTGAATTCTTAATCATCTAATTTTTATCATATCGAGTAGGTATAGGTATGCTATCTTTTTCTACTTGATATGATATCTCATACCATTAGGAAACTAAAATCTATCAACCCATTAGTTAGTCTAAATACAATTAAAAAAACACATTTAATTTAAAGTAGCAATCCACCATATATTACCAAATGGATCCTGAAAACCAGCTCCTCTTGCACCATAATCCTCCTCCATTGGTTCCATTAGGGATTTAGCACCAGCATCGAGGGCATCATAATATGTCTTATCGGTATCTTTTACATATACATACATTGATCCATAATGAGCAGGGTATTGTTCTGTAGCCTCGGCTAGAAGTATGGTACTTTCACCTATTTTTAATTCTGAATGCTGTATCTTATGATCATTATTCATATTTCTGATCATTTCTTCTGCTTGAAAAATTTGTCTCACAAAATCAATAAAATCTTCAGCTTTTTCAACTATGATATAGGGCATTGCTTGTTGATGACCGGCGGTTATTTTCATTCGTTGCATAGTGTAGGTGGTTTTTACTATGAACGAAATATGTTTGTGAATTATTCTACAAGGTGTAAAAAATAATACTATCCAATTAAAAAACCATCTGATCACTTGTGATCAGATGGTTTACTTTTATTTTAGAAACCTCCTATTAATTATGTTGAGTTTCTTGACAAGATCCACCGGTACCGTCACCATTTTTAGATTGCTCTCCAGCATTACCTGGCACCCCTCCTCCTATTACTTTTTCAGGATTATTCAATTTTGAAATTTGCAACTTTGAGATTTTCAATTTTATTCCCTCTTTCTCTTTTTTCATTATAATAAATTTAATAGATCAAACATTGGGTCAAATATAATTACTACCAAAGTATTCTATAAACTTTATATACTAAAATTTATAAATTTCAACATCTCTTAATCAACGTAAATACATTGATTATCAGTTGTTTATTTTTTTCAAAAAGTACGAGGGATAAATACCCGTTTTCTTGTGAAAAGCAGTAGTAAATGACTGCGTTGTATTAAAACCAAACTCCTTAGCAATTGCTTTAATAGTATATGATCGTAACAAAGAATCTTTGGTTAGTTGAGTAACCGCATAATCAATCCTTAGGTTATTGATATATTGCGAAAATGAGGTCTCTTTTTTTGTGTTAATGATTTTGGATAAATAGGCACTATTGGTATTTAACTCTTTTGCAAGAGAACTAAGTGTATATTGTCTTTTTATGAATTTTTTTGAATTTTCAAATTTATCAAGTTTCTTAAGTATGGTATCTACAACCTCTTCAGGAATATCATTTGCTTGTCTTTTTACTACCTTCTTTGCTATATTACTTGCAGCCTCCTTTTGAACAATACTTTCATTCTGATTTTGCAATATCGCATTAAACCTCTTTTTATTAATTAAGTTTTTTCTTATCAGATATATTATTCCTCCAAGCAGAAATATTAGGAATGAGATCAAAAGTAAATTGATGATTTTTTCTTTTTTCTTTTCTCCTTTAAGCTTTTCAATTAATTTTTCTTTTTCAGAAATCAGTTTTGGGGTCGTATACCCTTCAACAATTTGCTTACCCAAATCTTGGGATTGCCTTTTTATTAGGCTATCTGTTGTAAGTAGTTTTTTTATTGTTTCAAGTTGTTTTATGTTATTATCTTCTTTTCGATATCGTTTAAGTAATAACTCATATGCTTTTCTAGCTTGAACAATAACCTGAGGTTCTTTTTGATATATAGAATCTATTTTTTCTAAATACAATAATGACTTTGATTTTATTTGTAAAGAATCATATATAGCGCTAATATGAAAATAATTTATGCATAGTGGTATTTTCTTGTTTGGTATTAAGGAGTTTCCTTTTAACATACTATCCAAAGCAACCTGATAGTTTTTTTGCAACATCATAGTTCCTCCATATGATAACAAAAAATGTGGGTAAAGATATTTGTCTTTTGTTTCAAGGCTTACTTTGATTCCTTTCTCACTATAAAATTCTGCAGAATCTAGTTTATTATTGACTATGTAAGCATTCGCAACTGCAAATAGAGATTTTAAATATTGTCTTTTATATTTTTTTTGATTTTCACCTTGATCAAAAAAAGTCATATTGTCTTTAAAAATATTAAAAGCATCACCATCTTCGTCTATTTTATTCTTAAGTAAACCTATATAATGCCTTATAACCAATTGTTTAAAATCATCTTCTTGTGCTCCATAATGTTTATTAGCTATTAAATAATTTTCTAAAGCTTTAGAATATTTGCCTGAATAATAAAATTGTATCCCTTTTTGAAGGTACCCCTGCGCAGGGTATTTTTTACCATTTAAGTTCTTAGTAATCTGTATAATGCTATCGGCATAATCTATACCTTTTATAGAATGACTATACGCTTCTGAAAGGTTATAATATGCATCTGCAATTTTAAGATTGTCATGCGTTTCTTTTGCTTTTTTTATATATTGATGGGCTAACAGTTTTTTAAGACTATCATTATTTTCTTTCTTTATTTCCTTCTCAATTTGGGTAAAAGATCGTTCTGATATAATGGTATTCTGCATTCTATTTGGCCAAGAATATACCATATTTATAAAAAATAAGGATGGTATTAAATATAACAATACACTTTTCATATACTTGGTATCTGTCACTTTACATAAGAAGGCCCAAAAGTAGAAAGATTATTCTAAACCAATCCCATTACTAATAATTTTGTTAAGCTATTTTTCATTAATCATTCCAATGAAATTAACAAAATAATTTAAGTGTATTAACGGTTTAAAAAGGTACTAATCCTAGATGTGTTACTATTTTCGCATATTTTACATCTTCAATCTTTTTAATATATTCAACAACTTTTTCTTTGACTTAAGATCTCTATAAAATACTAATATACAATTCATTAAATCGATGAAAAATTGAAGTTAAATTTATAAATTCCAACATGAAATTTATAAATCCTAGCGAATCCTATTTGCTAACACTTTATTTATGCCCCTACATTTGCCTTATCAAAACATGAGAAAAATGGAAATTAATAATCAAATAATAGATTGGAATTCCCCAGATGTACTTCTGCAAATTGTTACTAATATCCAAAACCCTCTTACATCCATTATTAAAGCAAACAATGATCTGGGTCACAAAGAAAAAAATGAAATATCACAAATAGATGCAGCACATATCATCTTCTCAAATAGTTTAGAAATTTCTAATTTAATTGAAGAAGTAAAAACAGCAATCAAGTTAAAATCGGTACAAATTTCTAGCAGAGAACAGCCTGTTATATTTAAAATATATGATGTAAATCCTAATGTAAAATCTCTTTGTAAAGAAGAAATTATATCAACAAAAATCTCTAAATCAGATCAACATTGGTTATTAAATTTTGAAGAAGAGGTTTTTAAGCACATAAAGAGTAATCAGTTAAATCTATATGACCTCTCTTTTTGTATGGCAATAAGTGAACGACAATTACATAGGAAAATCAAAAACCTTTTACATCTTACACCTAATAAGTACATACGAATTCTTAAACTACACAAAGCAAAGGAATTAATTGACCAATATATTTATGATACAGTCTCAGAAGTATCATACGCTGTAGGGTATTATGATACTCATTATTTTTCGAAACTGTTTTATCAACAATATCATAGAACACCTAATGAATTTTTATCAGCCAAAAGATAAGCAATCTATATCACTAGGGGTTTATATTCTCTTTTTTTAGGTTAAACATTTATAATGAATAGATTTACCCCAAGTGTTGCTAGAGACTGTTCAAAAAAATATCTTGAGCAGTCTTTTCTATTCTTAATTAAGTCATCCTACTATAATTGACAGTTCTCCAAGAGTTATTGTCAGTTTTGGATTAAAAACCAATCATATTTTAGCCTCATATATATCATAACTCAACAATCAACCTAAATACATTAATATGAAAAAAGTGCTTTTTTTATTAGGTCATCTTACAGATATGGATATTGAATGGATGATCCAAAATGGAAGTAAAAAAAGTTTGATCTATAAAGATGAACTTATAAATAAGGGAGCAGATATAGAGAACATTTATATCATTCTATCGGGTCAACTTAACATATTAGATAATAATCAAAAAATAGCCTCAATAGGCCCCGGAGAAATTGTGGGTGAGATGTCGTTCTTAGAATCCCGTCCTCCCTCTGTATCTGTTATTGCATCAGAATCTAGCGTTGTATATAGCATTTCTCGAGAATTGATGAATAAGAAATTAGATACGGATATAGAATTTAGATCTAACTTCTATTATTCTCTAGCTTTATTTCTGTCCAATAGATTGCGTAAAACAACCAACCAACTAGGATATGAATCTGATGAAGAAGCAGATGTAATTGACATTAATGTTCTAGATGGCATTGCACAGGCAGGTGCTCGATTTAATCAAATCTTAAATAAGTTTTCAGAAGTATAATTAAAGAATACTAATGGGGTACAAAGTTCATTTTTACAACATAATACTTTTATGTTCATTTACGACTTATGGGCAATCACTTATCCAATGTAACCTTAGAAAAATGTCAATACTAACCATTAATAAAAACCCTGTTATACAAAGTAGTGAATTACAAATCAAATCTGCAAAAGGAGACTTACAAATACAACGTGGTACATTTGATTATCGATTATCTTCAAAATTTTCATTGAGCAATACCAAATCAAATCTCTTTCCTGCAGACCCTCGAAACAATCTTTTTCAAGATGATTTCATAAGAAAAGATATCGCTGATTTTTCTCTTGGATTGCAACGAAAGTTCCGCTCAGGATTGACAGCAACATTAAATGTTGATTATGGGCAAATTTCGGATAATTTTCCAGTTAATCGATTTAACCAAAATGTAGGAAGGTTTATATCAGATTACAACATCTCTTCTACATTTTCCCTTACCCAGCCTCTAATCAAGGGAAGAGGTTATAAAATAACAACAGCATTAGAAAAATCTTCTGCTTTACAAATTGAGAATACTAGGTATAATTTTGAGTTAAAGAGTACCTATGAACTACTTCAAATGGGAGTTGCCTACTGGCAATATTTAGGAGCCCACAATAGTCTTATTATTTTTCAAGAAAACGAAAAACGTGTTAATAATGTGCTCAAAATCACACATGAATTGGTAAAAGCAGACAAAAAACCAGTTGGAGATTTGGTCCAGATACAAGCAGATTTGACTAATCAAGAAAGGCTTACTAAAGTTGCTGAACAAAATCTACACAATGCTCGCTTAAATTTAGGAAGAATCATAGGGCTTAACGAAACTGAAAGTAAACAATTAGGTTTTCCTGAGAATAAATTCCCAACTATTTCAGAATCGGGATTTAATCAAGCATTAGATGTAAATACCATGATTACTATTGCAAAAAAAAACAGGAGAGACATTCAAATATCTAAAAAAAACCAAGAAGCTCTGGAGCTTCAACTTAATCTAGCATCGAACAATCTTAAACCTCAACTTGACTTAACGGGTTTTGCTTCCTATGGAGACACAAATATGGGAAATGGATTAGAACCTGTATTTTCTATGTTAAGTAATAAAGAAGGACAAAATTACACTATAGGAATGCGATTGAATCTTTCTTTTTCAATTAAAAATAATTTCGCAAAAGGAGTTTTTCTTCAAAACAAAACTGCTATAAAAGATCAACAAATCACCTATCAGAACCTTAAAAGAAATATAGATATCAATGTTAATATCGCCTTCAACAATTTAAAAAACACGATTTCCATACTTCAAAAATCTGCTGAAGCACTAGAACAGTACCAAAAAGTATTTGATAATGAACAAATAAAGTTTCAAAATGGACTTAGTACTTTGTTAAATCTAATATTATTTCAAGAACGCTTAACATTTGCTCAACAAGATTATTTACAATCTCAGCAACAGTTCGCAATAGCAATTATTAATCTTCGGTATGAAACAGGAACTCTTATCCCATTAAAACAAAACATCATTTCTTCCTCAATAAATCCAGATATATATTATAGCATTCCAAATTTTACCAATCATTAACATAAGCACATAATTATGGCAGCAGAGTTTTTTAGAAAAGCGGCATTAGAGAAGCTATCAACACCTGAAAAATTAGATCAATTGATCAAAATTACTGGTTCTAAAGCATGGATTTCACTAGTAACCATTGCAATCGTTTTGGCTACAGGGATAGGATGGGCATTTATGGGAAATATAAAAACCAAACTCAATGTAACTGGAGTACTTTTGGGAGGAACAATTCATGAAGTTGTTTCTACATCTCAAGGACAACTTATAAACTTAAAAGTAACACTAGGAAATACTGTACAAGAAGGAGATATCATTGCTGTTATTGAACAACCAGAATTACTCCAACAACTCGAAGAAACAAAAGCTTTAATACAAGAGCGAAAACACGAATTAAAACAACTTCTATCTTATGGTAATCAAGATATAAGATTGCAAGGAGAATTTATAAGTCAACAACGTACTAGTATCGATTTACAAATAGAAACCAATAAAAAGAATCTGATCTTTTTAAAAAATCAACTTAGAACTGAAAATGAACTTTTAAAACAAGGACTTATTACAAGATCACAGGTAGTCAATACAGAACAACAAATAGAAAACTCTAGAAATTCTATTGAAACCTTAAAAACGCAAAAAGTGCAGACATCAAGTCAAAAACTAAACCTTGATTTTGATTTGGAACAAAAAATTAACATTAAGAAACAACGTATTGCCGAAGCAGAAAGAAGACATGAACACTTAAAGCAACGTTATGAAATACAAACCAATATTAAAAGTCCATATGATGGTCGTGTTGTGGAGTTACTAACAGATGCTGGGATTATGGTAACACAAGGATCACCATTATTCAAATTAAAACATCAAAATCATGCTACTAGAGACAAATTACATGGTGTTCTTTATATACCATCACAGGATGGAAAAAAAATTAAAGTTGGTATGGAAGCTCTTATTGTTCCTTCTACTGTACAACCTCAAGAATATGGTTTCATAAAAGGAAAAGTAACTTATGTTTCTGATTTTCCTGTCACCCAAAAGGGAATGATGACTTCTGTAAAAAATGATCAATTAGTTAAAGGACTTTTATCTATGGGAGCGCTTTTTGAAGTGTATGTAGAATTTGAAAAAGATATAACATCTCATAGCGGTTTCAAGTGGACTTCTGCAAAAGGACCTGATATTATTATTAATGAAGGTACTTCATGTATGGGTAAAATTACAGTTAAAACAGAGCCACCGGTTACCATTGTGGTTCCTGCATTAAAGAAATTCTTTGATTTATACTAAACCGACATTCACAATGCAGAAAAAGGCTCGAACAATATCAAAACTGGCACAACCAGTAAAAACCCCAACTGTTTTGCAAATGGAAGGGGTAGAATGTGGAGCTGCTGCTCTTAGTATTATACTGGGTTATCATGGCAAATTTATACCTCTAGAAAAGTTAAGGATAGTTTGTGGCGTATCAAGAGACGGACTCAAGGCTACTAATATTCTAAAAGCAGCAAGAGAATTTGGACTCAAAGCAAAAGGGTATTCTAAATCAATTGAAAAACTTAAGCAATTACAAATGCCTGCCATCGTATTCTGGAATTTTAATCACTTTCTGGTATTAGAAGGATTTACCAAAAATAAAGTGTATGTAAGTGATCCCGCTCAAGGAAGATATCATATAAGTCATCAAGAATTTGATGATGCTTTTACCGGAGTTGTAATGACATTTGAACCCGATAAAAATTTTGAAAAAGGAAATGAAAAAAAAGGCTTACTATCTTCTTTAGCATCTAGAATATCTAACTCTAAAATTAGTTTAACTTATATTGTCTTAGCTAGTTTATTTTTGGTAATTCCTGGGTTGATAATACCATCTTTTACTACAATTTTTATTGACAAATACTTAATTAATGGAACCTCAGGGTTTGTTATGCCGCTACTTCTGGTCATGAGCGGCATTTTAATAATAAATGCTTCATTAGTGTACCTCCAACAACACTATTTATTAAGATTAGAAACCAAACTAGCGCTTACTACATCAAGTAAATTTTTATGGCATATTTTTCACTTACCAATTGCTTTTTTTTCACAAAGATATAGTGGGGAAATAGCAAATAGAGTATCTCTTAATGATAAAGTTTCTCGATTACTTAGTGGTGACCTCGCCAACGCAGCATTAAACATAATAGTGGTAATTTTCTATGCACTATTAATGTTCTCTTATGATGTGATTTTAACAATCATAGGTGTTGTTATGGCTGCTATAAACATCCTAGCTTTACAATATGTTTCTCGTTCTCGTAAAGATGGAAATAGACGTATGATCAATGAAAATGGAAAATTATTAGGAACCACTACTTCTGGAATAAGTATGATCGAAACTCTAAAAGCTTCGGGAAGAGAAAGTGACTTTTTTACTACCTGGACGGGGTATTTAGCTAAAGTTATGAATGCGCAACAAGAATTAGGGTGGCTTACTACAAAGTTAAATATCATTCCTCCTTTACTTATGTCATTTACAACCACAATTATTATGGGTTTTGGTGCAGTACGTGTTATGGATGGGCAAATGACATTAGGAATGCTAGTCGCATTTTTATATTTAATGAACAATTTTATGCGCCCGGTTAACCAACTTGTATCCGTAGGAAGTTTACTTCAAGAAACCGAAGGTGATATGGGAAGAATTGACGATGTATTAAATTATGAAACCTCTAACGAGTTCAAAACTGAAGCTACAAACACAACATTAGATTGTAACAACAGGACAAAGAGCAAGAAAACCTCCTCTACTGTAAACAAATTTTCTTTGGTTGATAAACTTACCGGTCATTTTGAAATGAAAAACATCTCATTTGGTTACAACACTACAATGCCTGCTTTAATTGAAGATTTCAATTTAAAGTTAAAACCAGGAAGTAGAGTGGCATTGGTTGGAGGTTCAGGAAGTGGAAAATCTACCATTGCTAAATTAGTATCTGGTCTATATGAGCCATGGAAAGGAGATATTTTATTTGATAACAGAGTAAGAAAAGAAATACCTAGATATATTCTTACCGAATCTATAGCAGTAATTGATCAAGAAGTCCTAATGTTCAAAGGCACTGTTCAAGAAAATATTTCCTTTTGGGATCACAAGATTCCTGAAAACGACATCATACAATCGGCAAGAGATGCCGTCATTCATGATGTTATTGCCTCTAGAACAAATGCATATGAGAGTGATGTAATGGAGCGTGGATCTAATTTTAGTGGTGGACAACGTCAACGCCTAGAAATAGCAAGGGCTCTAGCTCTCAACCCTTCAATTTTGGTCATGGATGAAGCAACAAGTGCATTAGATCCAAAATCAGAAAAGATGGTAATGGATAATATTAAAAAAAGAGGTTGTACTTGTTTAATAGTAGCTCATCGACTAAGTACCATCCTTGATTGTGATGAAATTATTGTACTACAATATGGTAAAATCGTAGAAAGAGGGTCTCATAAAGAACTTTTAGAGATGAACGGAGTGTACACAAAATTAATCGATGCAAAGTAAAATATGGAGCAACATGCTTGAAAAAGAAAGAACATACTTAGAAGCTAATAAATCTATGATTCTAGACGATTGTGATAGATTTTGGATGATTACATCTGGTGAGGTGGACATTTTTTATACAAATATTGGAATAGATGGTGAGTATAAAAGCTCATTAAAGTATTTATATCGAGTAAAACAAGAGGAATTCATTTTTAGTTTATTAACCCAACCTTTAACTTCTGGAATCAAACTTGTCGCTATTAGTTCTGGAGCTTCTCTAATGGCTATTAACAAAAATAATCTTTTCGATATTAATCGTAACTTTCTAATACAATCTATTAACAAATGGGCTTTAAAAACTATAGATCAATTATACCCAAAAAACTCTCCAAAAGTCTACAAAGCTCTAGATATAATTGACGATGTTGTGTTAAAGGAAAATGAAATTGCGTATCCATCAAAAGGAATTGTATGGTGCCAAACTATAGATGGAGAAGTTGCTAAATACAATGGAACAATTTCGAAGAGTTCTGCCTCTAATCCTAATTATCTTTTTCCTGTCTATAGTTCATTTTGGATACAATCATTAAAAAAAGATACAAAAATCAGAATTTTAAACACTCATGAGGTTTCAAAAGATGAAATCTCATTTATGCTCTCAATGAATGATCTACAAAATCATCTCTATAAAAAACTTGTTGCCAACACTGAGACTGAAAACGAGATTATCAGAGCTAGAATTGCAGACAAAGCGATTTTAGAAGAAAAAAGGCTTACAACAGCATTATATAAGTTAAAATCTATTATTGTTAGTGACAACTCCAAAAAGGAAAGCACTTTTTCTTTAGATACCACTTCAAACATTGATTCTAACCTTTACATCGCTTGTCAATTTATAGGTGATGCCATTGGTTTTAAATTTGAAACCCCAAAGTTTTCAAAAACTGAGGAAATCAAAACAAACAATCATTTGCATGCCATTGCTCAAGCCTCCAATGTCCGAGTAAGAAAAGTAATCTTAAGGGATACATGGTGGAGAGAAGAAAATGGACATTTATTAGCTTTTTCTAAAGAAAACATTCCTATTGCACTTATCCAGAAAGATGCTACAACATATCTCTTAAAAAATTCACAAACAGGAGAAGAAAAAATAGTAACCAATGAAATTGCACTTACTCTAAAGCCAATTGGTTATATGTTTTTTTATGGTTTTACAGATACAATGACTTCAGTAAAAAAAAGTTGGGACTTTGCTGTTCAAGGCATAAAAAAAGATGCCAAAAGCCTAATTATTGCAGCACTATTAGGAAGTCTTATTGGTCTACTTGTTCCGATACTATCAGGTGTGCTTTTTGATGATGTAATCCCAACTGCAGACCGATCATTATTAATCGAAGTTTTTATAATCATGTTATTGATAGGAATTGTAACCGCAAGTCTACAATTGGTACAAGGAATACTACAAATGCGCATCGAAACTAAATCCAGTATCAATTTACAAGCAGGAGTTATAGATCATCTCTTAAGGTTACCCGTATCATTTTACAAGAAATATACAGCTGGAGATCTAACCAATAGAGCATTAAGTATAAATAGCATTAAACAAATATTATCCAATACTGTTATTACAGCAGTGTTGAGTGGAGCATTCTCATTTGTTAATTTAGCATTACTTTTTTATTATCAATCTAGTCTTGCCTGGATAGGGATTAGTCTTGCTATCATTGCTGTAATTTTTGTTTCAGTAATAGGATGGATTAAACTAAAATATGATAGACAAATTTCTGGCAAACAGGGAGAATTACAAGGTTTCTTATTTGAGTTTTTATCAGGGATCACAAAAATTAGAATAACCGGTGCAGAAAGAAGAATATTCACACTATGGGCAGACAAATTTTCAAAGTTGAAACGATTAGGTTTTAAATCAGGGAGTTTTCAAAATTTTGTAGAAACTTTTAATAGTTCTTACCCATTACTTACCAATATTTTCTTCTTTTCATTTATATATTACACCATCACATCAACAAGTACAGGAACAAAAATGTTATCGATAGGAGCATTTATGGCATTCATTAGCGCTTTTAATCAGTTCTTAAATGACTGTTTAAAAATGAGCATGGCTCTAATTTCTTCTTTGAATATAATAACGCTGTATGAAAGAGTCAAACCTATTCTAGAAGAAATTCCAGAGTCATCAAAAGGAAGTACCGACCCAGGAGAATTAACTGGAGCAATAGAAATAAACGGACTATCATTTAGATATCATAAAGAGCAAACTTTAGTATTAAAAGATATATCATTTCAGATCAAACCAGGACAAATGGTTGCTTTTGTAGGATCTTCTGGTTCTGGAAAATCTACTCTCATGCGATTATTGCTTGGATTTGAAGAACCCGAAACTGGGTCAATATATTACGACGGCAAGGCATATGACTCCATGAATAAAGATTTGGTACGCCGCCAAATTGGAGTGGTATTACAAAATGGCGCTTTAATGTCAGGAAGTATATTCAAGAACATTGTTGGAAATTCTGAATTAACTCTTGAGGATGCTTGGGAAGCAGCACGTATGGCAGGAATGGAAGATGATATTAAACAAATGCCAATGGAAATGCATACAGTTATTAGTGAAGGTGCAGGAACATTTTCTGGTGGACAAAGACAACGATTAATGATTGCTAGAGCAATTGCACACAAACCCAGGTTATTGTATATGGATGAAGCTACAAGTGCATTAGATAATCGAACACAGAATATCGTTTCAGAAAGTTTAGACAGACTACAAGCTACACGAATTGTTATTGCACATCGATTAAGCACAGTTATCAATGCTGACAAAATTTATGTTATGAACAATGGAAAGATCGCAGAATCTGGAACTTATACAGAATTAATGGAGCGAAATGGTATTTTTTATAATCTCGCTAAACGACAAATTGCTTAATAATGATGATTTCAGAAAATAGAAGGTCTGTATTACTTAAAATGCATACAGATGATACTTTAGTAATTAAAGAATTACTTAGTTATACCAAAAATAAGTTCATTGCCGAAATTGCTTCACCTTATGATTTCAATTTGCAACATCCATCTATTAAAATATGGAACTCTTATGTAGAAGAAGCATCCCACAACGGTGTTTTTGAAACTTTAAAATCACGACTAATCCAATTTCAGTTTCCTATAGAAAAAGATATAAGCTTATCTCAGGAATATAAAAATGCCACACTTAAAGGAGTATCTACAAAAAACATGAAATCTGCAACTGGCATAGTCCTTAACAAACCTCAATCCCTACAGTTAAAGATACATTCTAGTTTTGCAGGAGATATACCTGTTTTAATTGTTCCTAATCCAGAGGATTTTAATACCATAATAAGAGCACTATCTTATAAAAACGAGCCTATTGATATTCCCAATTCTATGGGAGCTGCTATAATCAATGGAATCAATAATTGGGATCGAATTCATAATTTAAAAAAACAATGGAAAGCATCACACCCTTTCGAAAACTGGAGTGCTATCTTTAAAGAACATATCCAACCTTATCCTCAATTATACAAAGACAGGCTTATTGTATTAAGTACAAAACCCTATAGCAATGTACTTGCCGATAGTCTAAATATAACTCAGAATAATTGGTTACAATATTCGTTAAAAATCAGATTAGAACATGAGTGTACTCACTTATTCACATTAAAGTATTATGGTACTATGACAAATAATATACACGATGAATTACTTGCCGATTATATGGGCATTCACAAAATATTAGGGAGATTTGATCAGTATTGGTTTTTAAAATTTATTGGCCTAGAAAACTTTCCTGAATATCGAAAGGGAGCACGTCTTGAAAACTATTTGGGAAACCCTACACTCTCAAAAGAAGCATTCAATATCTTAAAAGTCATAATCAATAAAGCAGTAAAAAATGTAAAACGATTTGATAATTGCTTAGGTGATTCAAGACATACCAATGATCTAAAATACCGTCTTATTACATTATCTTCTTTTGACCTCATAACCATAGCCTCTCCAGGAGGAGCAGTATTGTTATTATCCCATTATCAAAAACTCAAACCATTATCAAGTATTCCTTACTGTTCTGTATAAATCACGTTTGACCTATATAAACTTTTTGGTTGTTATTTAAAATAAAGATTTTGTCAGCTCTTATGGCGTTTTTGTCAGTTGCTCAAAAAATATCTTTACGCTAAAATAAAAAAAGCAAACCTAAATCTTTTCAATTATGAAATTGACTGAAGAACAAAAACTATTGCAAAAACTTATCAGTAAAGCCTGGGAAAACGAAACTTTTAAAACAGAATTAATAGCAAATCCAATAGAGATTATTGAGAACTTCTTAGCAAAAAGTCTAAATCTTCCTAAGGGTAAAACTATAGTGGTCTATGATCAAACCGACATATCTACTATACATATAAATATCCCTGCAAAACCAAATATGGATGATCTAGAATTAAACGAAGAACAATTAAAAACAATTGCTGGTGGTAATCAAGACAAAATTCCACCTGTTATCATTGGTGCAGCTGCTACACTAAATGGTCTTATTTGATCTCAAAAAACACAACTTATATCAATTGATTCGAGAGAAATAAAAAATGAAAACATTGTTACTCCGAATATCTATATCGAATAATAGCATAACCATAGGGAAGCATCTAAAAAATAATTGGTTGCTTCCTTTTTTTATTTTGAATTCGGTACTATGCACAAGCCAAAGAGGTGTAAGTACCAAAGGCATGGTCAATATGGTTAAGTATACTGCGAATGTAAAGCAAGTATCTCCTGTAAAAAACACATCTCATAAAAAACATTTCATAGCAGACAGTTTAATAAACAACAGTAAAGTTTTTATTAAAAAAGGAGATTTTCAAAAAGCATTACAAACCATTGATCAAAGTTTAAAATTATACAAAGAACTGAACAACCACCATGGAATTGGTAATTGTTTAAATACTATTGGCTCTATTTATTATTATCAGGGAGATTACCCTAAGGCTCTTTCTTTATACGAGCAAAGTATAGACTTTTACCAAAAAGCTCTTTATAAAAAAGGGGTGTCTTCTACATTAAATAATATTGGAGCTATATACTATTATCTAGGAAACTACCCAAAGGCATTAGATCACTATAAAAAAGCAGTAAAACTACAAGAAGAGCTTCGGGATCAAAAATTAGCAGCCTCAATAACACAAAATATTGGAGGAATTTATTTGGAATTAAATGATTACCCTAACGCAATGCGGCACTTTCAAAAAGCTATGAAAGTATATAAAGATACCTCTAATAAAAATGCTATTTCACAAATATTAAATGGTATCGGTGAAATTTATATGAAAAAAGGTGATTACCAGAATTCATTAATTAACCTAAAGAGCTCTTTACAACTTGCTGAAGAAATTAAGAATAAGCAAAAAATAATTGAATCCCTTTTTAATCTAGGTACAGCATATAGTTTTCAAAACAAATATAATACCTCTTTGGCCTATTACAACCGCTGCTTACTACTCTCTCAAGAAATTAAAAGCATGCTATATAACAGTCTTTCATTAATAGCTATTGGTTCTATTAAATATGAGCTTAGTGATCATACATCGGCAATTAACTATTGTAAAAAGGGATTAAAAATTGCTCGTGAACTAAGTGCAATTTCGGTACAAAGAGACGCTTGTAACTGCTTATACAAGGTCTATAAGTCTATAGATAAAAAAGAAAAAGCTCTGGTATATCATGAACAAATGAATCTATTTGATGATAGTCTACAGGTTAAACAAACCTCTGATAAAATACTAAACATGGTATTTGAGAAGCAAGTATTAATAGATAGTATTGCCAATGTAGAAAAAAGACGTATTCTAGAATTTGAACATCAAGAAGTTCTTCAAAAAAAAGAAAAACAACGAAACATTGTTTTGGGCATCGGTCTTGTAATGCTAATAATTGCCTTAGCTATATGGGGTCAATTGAGATATGTTAGAAAATCAAAAGCCCTACTACAAATAGAAAAAGATAGGTCAGAGCACTTATTACTTAATATTCTTCCAGAAGAAATTGCTCAGGAACTAAAACAAAAAGGTTATGTTGATGCACAAGATTTTGATACTGCCTCTATCCTATTTACAGATTTTAAGTCATTTACAGAAACAGCGGCTCAACTAAGCCCTCATGAATTGGTTGAAGAAATCAACACATGCTTTAAAGCCTTTGACACCATAATAGAAAAGTCTGGTATAGAAAAAATAAAAACCATAGGAGATGCCTATATGGCCGCTGGAGGATTGCCTAAACCCAGTATTAACTCTGTAAAAAAAACCATTCTAGCGGGCATTGAAATGCAAGAATTTATTGCCAAAAGAAAGTTAGAAAACGAAAATCAAAAAAAACCTGCTTTTGAGATGCGTGTGGGTATTCATGTAGGGCCAATCGTTGCTGGTATCGTTGGTGTAAAAAAGTTTCAGTACGACATTTGGGGAGATACTGTAAATACTGCAAGTAGAATGGAAAGTAATGGTGTTATTGGTAAAGTTAACATTAGCCAAGATGTATACCATATTGTCAAAAATGAAAGTACCTTATCTTTTGAATATCGCGGAAAAATTGATGTTAAGGGTAAAGGAGATATAGAAATGTATTTTGTTACTAAATCCAACTAATCTAATTACAAAACAACCTCCTCAACTATCTCTTTACATAAAATTTTTGTCAGTCTTTTTGGCATTTTTATCCACACTTCTCAAAATATCTTTACACTATAATTAATCCTTAAAAAAAAAGAAAATCATGGATTTTAAACAAGCACAAGAAAATTCGAAAAAAAACTTAAACACTATCATTAACAAATGTTGGGAAGATGCAACTTTTAAACAAGAGTTAATCGCTAACCCTACAAAAGCTATTGAAAAACTATCAGGTCAACCTCTAGATTTGAAAGGTAAAAAAATCGTAGTAACAGATCAAACCAACCCTGATACTATTCATATTAATATCCCTGCGAACCCAAATGATTTAGAACTTACCGAAGAACAATTAGAACTTATTGCAGGTGGTGGTAGAGATGGTGAAGAAGGTTTTGTTATCACATGGTCTTTTATTTGTGTTTACTGGTAAAACTACTCCCAACTCAGAAAACAAACCACATATCTTAAACTAATTTATACAGAATCATGGATTATAAACAAGCACAAGAAAATTCGAAAAAAAACTTAAACACCATCATCAATAAATGCTGGGAAGATGAAACTTTTAAGCAAGAGTTAATTGACAATCCTGCACAGGCTATCGAAAAGCTTTTGAAAAAGCCTTTTAACCCTAAAGGTAAAAAAGTAGTAATAACAGATCAAACTAATCCCGCTATTATCCATATTAATATTCCTGTTAATCCAAATGATATGGAACTTTCAGAAGCTCAATTAGAAGCTATTGCTGGAGGTGGTAGAGACGGTGAAGATGGGTATAGTTATGAACTCTTATGGAGTCTTATCTGTGGATAAGTCATAATGGTTTCATACTTACTGCATATTAATTAATCATATCGAGTGGGAAAAACAAACAATCATATAATTTAAATAAGCAAAATCTTAAACTATGGATTTCAAACAAGCAAAAGAAAACTCTGAAAAAAATTACAATACACTTATTAATAAATGTTGGGAAGATGAAGCTTTCAAACAAGAATTAATTGATAACCCGGTTCAAGCTATAGAAAAGCTATCAGGAAAACCATTCGATACAAAAGGAAAAAAAATCCTAGTAACCGATCAAACTAACTCTGATACTATTCATATCAATATTCCTGTTAACCCTAATGATCTTGAGCTTACAGAAGAGCAATTAGAAGCTATTGCTGGTGGAGGAGTTAATGGTGAAGATGGTTTTAACCTGTTTGACTCAGCTATTTGTGTTTACTGGTAAAGCTACGCTCAATATAGAAAACAAAACATACATTTTAAATTAAATTTATAAATAATCATGGATTTCAAACAAGCAAAAGAAAACTCTGAAAAAAATTACAATACACTTATTAATAAATGTTGGGAAGATGAAGCTTTCAAACAAGAATTAATTGATAACCCGGTTCAAGCTATAGAAAAGCTATCAGGAAAACCATTCGATACAAAAGGAAAAAAAATCCTAGTAACCGATCAAACTAACTCTGATACTATTCATATCAATATTCCTGTTAACCCTAATGATCTTGAGCTTACAGAAGAGCAATTAGAAGCCGTTGCAGGTGGTGGTAGAGATGGTATGGTAGGTGTTGAAATTACTTGGTCTCTTATTTGCGTTTTATGGTAATCTTGTAACCAAATATAACTATTGTGTTTCATAAACAAGACCATGATTTTAAATTGGTCTTGTTTAGATAAGCTATTTCGAAACACAATAGTTTTTAACCAATTCTTAGAAAATAAATTATAACAAAACCATTAAAAGAATATTCAAACTAACCTTTCTAGCATACATTTTCTTAACAGAGAAACTGAGTTTACAGAAGCTATGTTATAAATTATTGCAAGAAGGATATTGGTTGTTAATGTAGTTTATTTTCTATAATATGATAATTACACTATGAGTTATAAACAACCCAAAGAAAAGATTAAAAAAGACTTAAATACTCTAGACAAACCCACTCTTGATCCAATTGTATTAACAGATAAAGAGTTAAGAACTATTGCAGGCTGTGGTATTGATGGTAAAGAAGGTCATACTCCGTTTACTGTATTATGTTGTTTTCCTTAATATGTACATGTACTGTCGTCTAAAGAAGTTCATGTAGAACTAAGAAAAACCATTGTAAATAACTAAAATCGAAAAATATGAATGCTAAAGAAAATACCAAAAAGCGAGCTAAGATTTTACCAAAACTAACCATTGATCCTATCGTTTTAACAGATAGTGAATTAAAAACAGTAGCAGGTGGTGGCATTGATGGCGAAGAAGGCAATTGTTTTGAGGTGGCATGGACCGCTTATTGCCCTTGCTGGTTTTAAGAATACAATCTAGTAAAAAACATTATAAATTACTCATTATGAACGACAAAGAATCAAAAAAAATATCAAAAACGCTTCCCAAATTAACCATAGCTCCTATTGTTTTAACAGACAATGAATTAAAATCTGTTGCTGGTGGTGGCCGAGATGGAGAGGAAGGCATCTGTGTTAGATTATTTAATACTCGTGTTTGTCCTTGTTTCTAAAAACTAATCATTCTGGTATCACTATAATTTAAAAAACATAGATTATAGTGATACTCTATTTTGTGAATCCCACTTTGAGATTTGTACATACACAATCATAATTTATTTAGACCATTATCAAAATATTAACCCATGTCAGTTTCTCCATTTTTAAAAAAGCTTTACCTCACTTCTTTAACTCCTTTTGAACTACTAGCTTTTAGTAAAACAAATAAAGGAGATTTTATTAAAAAAGAAGATCCCAAATATTTAAATCTCTGGAAAAATAGCATCGAAAAAGATAACTCTGATGAGGTTTTTAAAAAATACTGTACTTATAACAAATTCGATGCTAACGATATTTCACTAATGACTTCTAAAATAGAAGATTTTAGCGAAGACATTGATTTACCCCTTTGGACACAAACTCTTAACGAAGTTTTAAGTACCATTCACCCAGAATATGTAGAATATAATAACGAGAATCAGGAAAAAGCATTCTATCATTTATTTTTTCCTTTTATTGATTTTTTTTCCTCAAAACTTCAAAAAGTCCTACAAAAATCTGATATAGAAACACCTAATCAGAATATTTGTGATCAATTAAATGAAGCGCTCTATAAGAGTCTATTCGACATAGCTTATCTTGTACTATTCAAAGAATTTGAGAGTTTTAAAGAAGATGAAATAAATGATGTAGTAACAGAAACTAGTGATTTTTATTATAAAAAATTTGTAACTAATGTTCTTTCAGATCAGTTTCAGAAATTGTTTCTTACTTACCCTATACTTGCAAAAAAACTAGCTACGACTACGCACGATTATTTAAAGTTTATTATTGGTTTTTTTGAAAGACTTACAACCGATAAAAGCGAAATTGAATATTCTTTTGGCACAAAAATTAGTCAACTAAGTCAACTACACTTAAACTCTGGTGATCAACATAATGGAGGTTCTGCTATTATTGTAGAGTTTGATAATTTATATAAAATTGTATATAAACCCACAAACATTGTTATTACTAATGCTTACAACAAATTTCTGGATTGGGTAAATATATCTCTACATGAAAAACTAAAGAGCTTTAAAGTTATTGATAAAAATATCTACGGATGGTTAGAATTTGTAGATCATATTGAGTGTAATACGATTGATGATATTAAGTTGTATTATAAACGAGCTGGGATTTTGGCAGGTGTTGCCTATTTTTTAAATGCAAGAGATTATCATCTAGAAAATGTAATTGCTTCAGGTAATTGCCCGGTGTTAATTGATCATGAAACTACTATTGGCCCTAATATAAAAATGTTTAGCGGTAAAACTACTAGCGAGCTTTCAAAAAATAGTATTGTTGGTACCGTTTTAGAAACATTATTATTACCTACCAAAGACAAAGGTGTACCCTTATATGCATGCGGATTTGGGTCTTCTACTCAATTAGAGCAAAGTTTTGTAATTCCAAAAATTGAGAACTGTAATACTGATAATATGCAAAGAATACCCGTAGAGGTGTATAAAGAATTACATAAATCAAATAAACCCAAACTAAATAATAAAGTAGAGAACCTTTCTGGCTATCAATCAGAATTTAAAGAAGGTTTTGATAAAATATACAATCTTATATCAGAAAATAAACAACTTTTGTTATCTGAAAATTCACCTTTGCAATATTTTAAAAACATACCTATACGTTTTATCAACAGACCAACCGAGGTATACTTTAAAATATTAAAATTCCTGAATAAGCCAGAATATCTTAGAGATGGTAATTTATACGGGTTAAAACTTGAAATCTTAGCAAGAGCCTATACTGTTTATGAAAACTGGTCTTCTATTTTAAATTCTGAAAGAGAGCAAATGTTAACTGGTGATATACCCGTATTTTATACAAATACATTATCGGATAGTCTTACTTTACCAAACGGAGATATTATAGACATCATTGAGTCAAGCGCTATAGAAACTGTAAATCAAAAAATTAACAAAGCCAATCAACATGATTATAGTCGTCAAATAAATTTAATAAACGAGGCTATTGCTCTTTAACCTAACTCATGAATATCCCATAAATCATAAATGTAAGTTTTTCATAATAAAAACAATCGTATCGTATTTATTTTACCCTTCATTACTTCAGAAAGTCTCATAAAATGTTCCTAATTTATGAGGCTTTTCTTTTATATATCTATTCATGATATCGAAGGGAATTTTCCTCTTATTTTATCTGCAAATTCACTCTTATATTCTATAAGTAATTGATACTAAGTTTTCTTTGAAATCCTGATCTTAAACCCTCGTGAATTTTATCAATATAGCATAATATTTTTTGTTATTTTTTCATTAACTCAAAACAAATGAATCACATGTAATCACCTAAAAAACAAGTGTTTATATATTTTAAAAAAAACTTAAAAAATACTTTTTTTTAACATTAACAAGCAACAAATTTGAAGTAGATTGATTACTTTTACGTCAGAATTAAAAACCTCAAAAACCTCAAAAACTAATAATAAATGAGCATAAAATCTGCAGCTTAATAATTATACAAAAATAGAGACTTCGAGATCATTAAGAAATGATCAAAAAAATTAGACAGTTTAAGAACATAACATTTAGAAATTCATTTAAAAAAATCACGTAAAAATCTGTGATTTATATAGGAATCAAAACTGCATAAATATAACCACAACGTATTGCTAAATACAAGACAGACTATTACATAATCAAGGATTATGTAGGTCAACCATAAACCCTATAATTAGAAAATTCAATTACAGAAACCTTATTAGGTAAAACATTTTTAATAGACACATAATTATTGTTCTTGGATTAACATCCATACAAATTTATAATCTTGGTCTTTAAGAAGATCTATGCGTTAATGTAATACCCTTCTTATCCTATGGGTTAAATATACTAATAATACAAAACAAATATTACACTAAAAATTAAGCAATGAAAACAACAAAAAACCTATTAACACTTGCTTTTGCTTTGGTAACTCAGTTACTATTAGCACAAGCCACCGAAACTACGAATGGAAATTATTGTCAGGTACATTCAGATAGAGGCAACAATTACATTTCAAATGTGCGATTTTCTGACATCAATAATTATTCAGAACTAGGAACTAATGGATATACCAATTATACAGATCAAAAAGCCGATATTGACCCAGGAAAAGAGTATACAATTTCTGTAGATACAAAATGGAATCATTGGCCTTCAAACACAATACAGGTCTGGATTGACTGGAATGGAGATGCTTCTTTTGAAACCTCAGAGAGAGTGTTTCATACAACTGGTACAGGTGTTCTTTCTGGTTCGGTTTCTGTTCCAAATGATGCAAAAATAGGAACAACTAGAATGAGAGTAAGATATAATTATAATATCGAATTAGGGCCTTGTGAATCAAAAAGAAATGAAAGCGGGGAAATAGAAGACTATGTAATCGAGGTTGTAAATCCTAAACGACCAAACGCGATTTTTGATGCCTCTTCAACTCACATCTATGATGATAAAGAATTAGTGGAATTTGCTGATCGTTCTACTAATAACCCGACATCTTGGCATTGGGAATTTGAAGGCGGGATTCCATCTGTAAGTACAAGTCAGTACCCTCTTGTGCGCTATATAAGATCTGGTAGTTTTTCTGTTAAACTTGTTGTAGAAAATGAATTTGGAAAGGATGAGGTTGCCTACGTTGGTTTCATTAAGGTAAGAATTCCTGATCCTGTGTATCCTCCTGTATGCAATTTTTCTACAGTTTTAACGCACGTTACAGATACAGAACAATATGTAAGATTTGACGACCTATCAGAAAACAACCCTACCTCTTGGTATTGGGAATTTGAAGGGGCAACTCCAGCAACAAGTACTGAGCAAATACCTCAGGTACGATATACACAATCTGGAAAATACTCTGTTAAATTAACCGTTTCAAGCCCTCATGGACAAGATTCTAAAACAATAAAAGACTATATCACCGTGGATTTAGGGCCTAAAGAAATTTGCTCTAGTAGTAATAAAAGACCTAGTGGACAATATATTACTGGTGTTGAGTTCGCTGGTGTAAGAAGTATATCAACATATAGTGATAGTGGATATTCTTGGTATAACTTTCCTGGAACAAATGTAGACCGTGGACCTATAGAGTATCCTTACGAAGCATCTGTTATTCACATAAAAACCAATACTGCTTGGGAAAAAACAAAGCTTGGTTATTGGGTAGATTGGAATCAAGACGGAGATTTTGACGATCAAGGAGAGGCTAGATTACTTGCTAATCACTCTTCTGCGGGAGAATGGGTGTCGTTTTTTACAGTTCCGGCCAATGCAAAATTAGGTAAAACTATTCTTCGTGTTAGAGCAGTATATGATCGTGATTTAACTCCTTGCGGAGAAGGATGGTTTGGAGAAACAGAAGATTATGTAATCAATGTGGTGGATGACCCTAGAAAAGGATCAGATCCTATAGATGGACAAAGAGGAGCGATTGCTCAAAGTATTGTGGTTTCTCCTAACCCAAGTACCAATGGGATCTTTACTTTTACTTTTAACGAGCCACAGAATAATACAAATTTTAGAGTATTTAATGACAATGGTATAGAAGTGTATAATTCTTCTAATGATTCTACCGTAAAGAACGTTACATTAAATCTATCTAATTTGAAAACTGGGTTGTATACTGCTCAAGTAACAACTCAGAATAATTTAGAAACACTAAGAATCGCAATTAAATAATTAAGTACGTAACATATATTTAGTATAAAAAAGGCTAATCGAATTTAAATTCGATTAGCCTTTTTTATATCTGATTACATTTAAAGAACACTTATTAACAGCCGTGATATGGTTAATTTCTATGAGTTCATCAAATCTTCAATTTCATCTGCTTCAATAGGAATGTTTGCCATAAGATTAAAAGGCTCTCCTTTTTCCTGAACAACAACATCATCTTCTAGTCTTATACCAAAACCTTCATCTGGAATATAAATTCCTGGTTCTACAGTAAAAACCATATTAGCCTTCATAGGCTCTGTAAGAATTCCGTAATCATGAGTATCTAGACCCATATGGTGTGATGTACCATGCATAAAATACTTTTTGTAGGCAGGCCAATCTGAATCTTCATTTTGTACATCTGCTTTATCCAAAAGACCAAGTTGTAATAACTCTGATGTCATCACTTTACCAACTTCTACATGATAATCTGCCCAAATGTTTCCGGGAACTAACATCTTTGTAGCCTCGTTCTTTACTCTCAACACAGCATTATACACTGCTTTTTGACGCTCTGTATATCTTCCCGAAACCGGAATCGTACGAGATAAATCACTTGCATAGTTTGCATACTCTGCAGCTACATCCATAAGAATTAAATCACCTGTAATACATTGTCGATTATTTTCTACATAATGCAACACATTTGCATTATTACCACTGGCAATTATAGGCGAATATGCAAAACCTTTGGATCTGTTATTAATAAATTCATGCAGCAATTCGGCTTCAATATTATATTCCCAAACACCGGGCTTTACAAAACCTAAAAGTCTTCGAAATCCTTTTTCTGTTATATTACAAGCTTTCTGGATAAGATCAATTTCTATAGGGTCTTTTACCGACCTTAATCTTTGTAATATTGGGTTACTCTTTGCTACCGCATGTGCAGGATACTTTTCTTTAATCCATTTTGTAAAACGATCTTCTCTCGTTTCGGTTTCTACATTCGATCTATAATGCTCATTCGTATTTATATAAATCGTTTCACATTGGGTCATTATTTCAAAAAGAACCTTTTCCATATCTTTAAGCCAATACACCGTTTTAACTCCAGAAATTTCAAAAGCTCTTTCTTTTGTTAATTTTTCTCCTTCCCAAATAGCTATATGTTCATTTGTTTCTTTTAAAAATAAAACCTCTTTATGTTTTTCCTTTGGAGCATCAGGAAAAAGCAATAATATACTTTCTTCTTGATCTACACCACTTAGATAAAATATATCTCTATGTTGTTCAAAAGGCATTGTGCTATCTGCACTTATAGGATATATATCATTACTATTAAACACCGCAATACTATGCGGTTTCATTTTTGCAGTAAAATTTTTGCGGTTTTTTATAAAAAGGGTGTTGTCTATTTGCTGATACTTCATGATACTTTTAATTTATTATAAATACCCATGTATTTACATCCTAATTGATTTTTTTCAAAAATAGGGTTATTATATCATTTATCAATCAAAAGCTGTAGACCTTAATATCATAAATGGTACTCATTGATAATGTAAAAAGGAGCCCAAATTTCTTAAGCTCCTTTTAATAAATAATCTTTATTGTAACTATTTCTACTTGCTAATTGCTTTTTTTATCAAACCAATGATAACCATTAAAACACCACCACCTACACCACCACCAGCTATGCTTCCTAATATCCCAGAGATATCCATACCTCCAGAAGTATCAACACCTAGATAACTAAGCAGATATCCTCCTATACCCCCTCCTAGAATACCCAAAATTGAGTTTCCTATCCTACCAAAGGATGCATTTTTTAATAATGAACCTGCGATATTTCCTCCCACAGCTCCACTGACTAGCTGAATAATTAACGGCAAGTACTCTTCCATAATTGTTTTATTTAATTAGTTAGTATCCAATAAATTAACATAAAAATAACGAGAAACGCAAAATGTGAAATTGTTTTTCCCCTCAATACGCACACTATTCTTGTTCAATTTGTTAAACATTATCTAAATGTTTTGAGGTTGGTCGAACAATATATACTTTGACACCATTATATATTAGTATTGCCAAAAAGGAATACTATCCGTTTTTTCAAGTACAACACTAAAAAGTATGAAAGCCAATATTATATCTTTACTTTTCCTCTTTATTTTTTTACATCTTTTTTCTCAACCAAAAGCTACAAATGCCGAAATCATTAAGAGCGGGATAAACCTCAAAAAAAATCTAGAAGAATCCTCATTAGTAAAAAATGTACCATTTACAAATATCGGACCTACCGTAATGAGTGGTCGTGTAGTAGATGTTGATGTCAACCCAGAAAATTCAACCGAATTTTATGTCGGATATGCTTCTGGAGGGCTTTGGTATACACAAAATAATGGAACATCTTTTATCCCGGTACTTGATAGCGCAGAAACCATTAACGTTGGGGATATTGCTGTTGATTGGAAAAACAATACTATTTGGGTTGGTACTGGAGAGAATAATTCATCAAGATCTTCATATGCTGGAACCGGAATCTTAAAATCTAGCGATAAAGGCAAGACCTGGATAAATGTAGGATTAACTGATTCGCATCATATTGGTCGAATAATTATCAACCCTAACAATCCCAATGAAGTAGTTGTGGGAGTGACAGGTCACCTCTACTCTTCTAATGAAGAAAGAGGAATCTATAAAACTACCGATGGTGGTAAAACCTGGCAAAAAACACTATTTATCAATAATCAAACAGGAATTATCGATGTTGCTTATTCTCCTGAAGACTTTTCTACCATGTATGCAGCATCATGGGATAAAGATCGCAAAGCTTGGAATTTTAAAGGTAGCGGAATACATTCTGGAATTTACAAAAGTACAGATGCAGGATCGACCTGGCATAAGATTTCTCTTGAAGGTAGTGGATTTGTCACAGGAAAGGGTACTGGTCGAATCGGTTTAGCTGTTTTTGACAAAAACACACTATATGTAGTACATGATAATCAATTCACAAAAAGTAAAAAAGACACTAAGACCAAAACAGGTTTAAGCAAAAATGATTTTAGAACTATGTCATCTGAAACATTATTAAAACTCGATGATGAAAAACTAAACAAATTCTTAAAAACAAATGGTTTTCATGAAAAATATAGGGCTCAAAATATAAAACAATTGATTCGCAGTGGTTCGATAACTACCTTAGACATTGTTAAGTATCTTGAAGATGCAAACAAAGCATTAGTCGATGCTCCTGTTATTGGTGCAGAAGTTTATCGAAGCAATGATGGGGGAAAAACTTGGAAGAAAACCCATTCAGATTATCTAGATGATATCTTTTATAGTTATGGGTATTATTTTGCTCAAATACAGGTAAACCCAAAAAACAAAGATCATATTTACATTTCTGGAGTACCAATTTTAAAATCAAAAGACGCCGGGAAAACCTTTACTAGCATTAATGGAAAAAATGTACATCCGGATCATCATGCCTTATGGATCAATCCAAAAAATCCAAAGCATTTGATAAATGGTAATGATGGAGGAGTAAATATATCGTATGATGATGGTGCTCATTGGATAAAAGCAAATCAACCAAGTGTGGGACAATTTTACTCGATAAGTGTAGATCATCAAAAACCATATAATGTTTATGGAGGTTTACAGGATAATGGTGTTTGGATGGGACCTCATAATGCTGTAGAGGATGCGTCTTGGCATCAATCTGGACAATATCCATGGAAAAAAATAATGGGAGGTGATGGCATGCAAACACAAATAGATAATCGAAATGTTAATATCGTATATACCGGTTTGCAATTTGGAAACTACTATAGACTTAATCTTTCTGAAAAAAAACGAACTTTTATACAACCCAGACACGAATTAGGAGAATCTCCTTATAGGTTTAATTGGCAAACACCAATTCTTCTATCTCCGCATAATCAAGATATTTTATACTTGGGAGGTAACAAATTAATGAGATCCTTGAATCAAGGAAGCACCTGGGAAGCCATATCTCAAGATCTAACCAAAGGTGGAAAAAAAGGGAATGTAGCTTATGGTACTTTAACTTCTATATCAGAATCTCCATCACAATTTGGATTAATATATACAGGTAGCGACGATGGTTTAGTATATGTTACCAAAGACACAGGTAGTACATGGACAAAAATTTCTAATACCTTTCCTCAAGATTTATGGGTTTCAAGAGTTATCGCCTCTTCTCACAAAAAAGGAAGAGTATATGTCTCCTTAAACGGGTATCGTTGGGATGATTTTACGCCATATGTATACATGAGCGAAGATTATGGACAAATCTGGAAAAACATTGGTAAAAACTTGCCATCATCTCCTATTAATGTGATCAAAGAAGATCCTGTAAACGAAAATGTTTTATATCTAGGGTCAGATAATGGGGCTTATACTACCTTAAATCTAGGAGAAAACTGGCAAGCATTTTCTAATGGACTACCAAATGTAGCAATACATGATATAGTTATTCAACCACAAGCAAATGATCTATTGCTAGGAACCCATGGAAGAAGTATATATAAAACCAATATAGAAGCTATTCAAGCTTTAAATTCTGATGTTTTAAATAAATCCTTGCATGTATTTAATAACCAAAAAGTAAAATGGTCAAAACATTGGGGTAATTATCAGTCAAAATGGTTATCACAAATCCAACTCCCTTCTGCTGCCATTAAGTTTTATACGAAGAAAGAAGGAGATTTTATTGTAAAAATTACTACACAAGAAGGCAAAATTCTTCAACAATTTTCTACAATAGCTGAAGTTGGAATTAATTATATAACATACGACCTTACATTAACCAAAAAAGGAAAAGATATTATCGAAAAGGAATTTCCTGATGATAAAATCTCTAAGCGTAATAATGGGAAGTTTTATTTACCTATTGGTTCGTATCAAATCATTATTAGTAGTAAGAATAATGTTGATAGTGTAAAAACAGATCTTGAAATAAATTAATCTTCAAGCTAATGTTTTAAAAGCCAGAAGTCCTAAATAATCAATGATTATTCGGTATCATAGAATCAAAGAAGTTAGTAGATAAATTCTTATCTTGTTAGGGTAATTATTATATATATCTCATTTTAATGCTTCAAAATGAACTTTTTAATAATGTGATTCATGATTTCAATGCGGGATATTGGGAACTACATTCTGATCCTGATAGAGAAGTGTGGTCTGATAAATTTTATGAAAATCTAGATTATAAAAAGAGTGAAATACAATCGACAATCGATTATTTCCTAAAGCATCTTATACATAATGATGATAATGAAACATTTAGAGATAATTTTCTTAATTACAGGCGCAATTCTATCAACTTCAAGCAGCATGTAAAAATTCGGGCAGCCGATGGCAATTATAAGCTATTTAGATGTGCAACTAATGATCAATTACCTGTAAATATTAAATCTGAAACTAGCTTTGTATTTTTTATTGAAATAAAATTAGAGCCTGAAGAAGATATTTCTAAGGATAACTTTTATTACAAAGAAACGGCACAAATGACATCAACCGGAAGTTGGTATGTAGACTTTCAGGAAAGGAAAAGTTATTGGGATTTTGAAACAAGACGAATTTTAGAATACCCCGATGATTATGTTCCTTCTCTTAAAGATTCTGCAAAATACTATGCAAAAGAATCGAGGCAGCAAGCAGCAGATTTGTTTTTTAATTGTGCTATGGTCGGTACACCTTTTAATACAGAAATTAAAATGATGACCGCCAATAATCGTGAATTTTGGGGAAAAGCTATAGGTAAACCCGTTTATAATAAAAACAAGGAGATAGTGGGAATTAGAGGTGTTTTTCAAGATATTGATGAAGTCAAAAGAAAAGAAATACGCTTACAAAAATCAATTGATATTATTGCTTCTCAAAACTCAAGGCTTTTCAATTTTGCCCATATTGTATCTCACAACCTTAGATCACATACAAGTAATTTATCTCTTTTGGTTCAACTTATCGAAGACATAACAGATCCAAAAGAAAAAATTGATTTGATCAAAGAAATCAAGGAAATTTCTCTTAGCTTAAACACTACAATTGAACACCTAAATGAAATCGTAGCCATTCATACCAACATAGGACAAGAAAAGAAACCTGTTAAATTTAAAGAAGCTCTTAAATTAGTTACCCATGGCATCGGAAGAATGATTTCTACAAGTAAAGCAATGATTAAATCTGATTTCTCAGAATTAGATACTATAGATTACATACCTGCTTACTTAGAAAGTATTTTGCTAAATCTTATTACAAACGCAATAAAATATAAACATCCCGATAGAGATCCTGTTATCGAAATCAAAACCTTTATTAAAAACAACATAGGATACTTGAAAATTTCTGATAATGGTATCGGAATCGATATGAAACTGTTTAAGGATAAGATATTCGGAATGTATAAAACGTTTCATTATAACTCTGACGCTGTAGGAATAGGATTGTTTTTGACAAAAAACCAAGTTGAGTCTCTAAATGGAAAAATTAGTGTAGATAGTGAAGTAAACAAAGGAACATCTTTTATAATTGAATTTTAAAATAATCATAACTCCCCCTTACAATGAATCATGAAATAGGATTAGCCTGTATTATCGATGACGATAAAATGTATGTAAATCTTGTAAAAAGAATTGTTGAAGCTAAGCACTTATGTAAAAATTTAATGGTATTCAAAAATGGTATGGATGCTCTTAATTATTTTGAAGCGCTTTTAACTAGCTTGGATAAAAATACAATTCCCGAGATTATTTTTCTAGACCTAAACATGCCTATTATGGATGGATGGGAATTTCTTGAAAAGTTCACTAAAATAAAAAACAAACTAGGAAAAACCATTGTTCTCTATATTGTAAGTTCCTCTATCAACCCTGTGGATATCGAAAGAGCAAAAGGAATAAACACTGTAAAAGATTATCTTATTAAACCAGTAACCATAGAAGAATTAGAAGCCGTTTTTCTTAACAAAGCACAAGAATAAGTTGTATAAAAAAACGCCTAAAACAATTTTAGGCGTTTCTTATATATTAATTAGATTACTTATCCAATAAGTTCATTTTCTACCAAATATTCTCCTATTTGCACTGCATTAGTTGCTGCTCCCTTGCGCAGGTTATCAGCTACAATCCACATATTTAAAGCATTTTCTCTAGAATGATCTCTACGAATTCTCCCTACAAAAACATCATTTTTCCCTTCTGCATATATTGGCATCGGATATGTATTCGTGTCTGGATTATCCTGCACCGTAACACCGGGTGTTTGATTTAAAGTTTGTCTCACATCATTCTCATTAAACTCACTTCCAAACTCAATATTTACACTTTCACTATGTCCACCTACAACTGGTATACGAATGGCCGTAGCCGTTACAGCAATTGTTCTATCATCAAGAATCTTCTGTGTTTCGTTCACCAATTTCATTTCTTCTTTGGTATATCCATTTTCCTGAAAAACATCACAATGAGGAATTGCATTTCGATGAATTGGATAAGGATACGCCATTTCTCCTTTTTCTCCAACATACTCATTTTCTAACTGCTGTACAGCTTTTACTCCTGTACCAGTAATTGATTGATATGTCGAAATAACAGCACGCTTAATTTTATATTTCTCATGTAATGGTCCTAAAGCCATTACTAATTGTATAGTCGAACAATTTGGGTTTGCAATAATCTTATCATCTTTAGTAAGTTCTTTTGCATTGATCTCGGGTACTACTAATTTTTTAGTAGGATCCATTCTCCATGCAGATGAATTATCAATTACAGTTATCCCAGCCTCTGCAAATTTTGGAGCCCACTCTAACGAAGTGCTCCCTCCTGCAGAAAACAAAGCAACATCAGGTTTCATCTCAACCGCCGTAGCCAGACCAACTACAGAATATGCATTGTCTTTATATGTAATTTGTTTCCCAACTGATCTTTCTGATGCCACCGGGATCAACTCTGTTACCGGAAAATTTCTTTCCTCTAATACTTTTAACATAACGGTTCCTACCAGACCGGTAGCACCTACTACAGCTACTTTCATAAGTTAAATATTTATTCTCGTTTGTACGAGAATTATAAACTCTTTTATAATTTTTCAACAAATTTGAGGAATATTTCCTAGATAGCAAGTGTTTACCTAAAAAATATAGAAATTTATATTATTTGTTAAATAATAAACAAAATAATCTGATTCTAAACACCAAATTAACCTGTTTAAGGTTCCAAAAAGATCACCAAAAATCCTATGTAACAGAGTAAGTATTTATTCAAATGAAAAAATTAAACTTAATACCAAAATTATAATTATAGAAAACACAATTTCGGCACTAAAGAAAGATATATTAGACACTACAAGAGTTGGTAATTATAAAATGAGTGTTCATTACACCTACCAAGCTTGTCAGGTACATTAATTCGCTTTCAAAAAAAGACCGCCCATGTTATGGGCGGTTTATTAAATTAGAATATGTAGTATAGCGGTAGCTATAGATAATTCTCTTTAAAAAGAAATATTATTTCTTAAGCAAATCTCTGATTTCTGCCAACAATTCTTCTTGAGTTGGTCCTGCTGGTGCAGCCGGTGCTTCCTCTTCTTTTTTCTTAGATTTTTCGTATGCTTTAAGTACCATAAAAATAAATAGTCCTACAATAATAAAGTTAATTATTGCTTGAATTAGGTTACCATAGGTCATGATAGCTGCTCCTGCTTCTTTTGCAGCGGCTAAGCTTTCATACTCACCTCCGTCGAGGGCAATAAATTTTTGAGTAAAATCCGTTCCGCCAGTTATTACACCTATTATAGGCATAATAATATCTGCAACGGCAGAACCTACAATTTTATTAAATGCGCCACCAATTACAACCGCAGTAGCTAACGCAACAATATCTCCTTTTAATAAGAAAGACTTAAAATCTTTAAAAAATCCCATTTTATAATGTTTTTGATGGTTTGTATTTTACGAATTTACTAAAAAAACGAACAAACGTTAAATATTCCTAAAACGGTACTCTTATTTTTTAGACTAAAGTCAATTATTATCGACAACAGTACGTTTTACCCTTGGTGAAATGGCGGTAAGCAACTCATAAGAAATCGTTCCTATATTTTCGGCAACCAATGCTGCTGTAGAATTTCCATCAAAAATAACAACTTCATCACCTTCTTTACAATCAATATCTGTAACTTCCACCATAATCATATCCATACATACGTTTCCTATAATATGTGATTTTCTACCTGCAATTATAACAAAACCTTTTCTATTACCATATTGCCTACTAATTCCATCTGCATGGCCAATAGGGATAGTAGCAGTCTTTGTTACTTTAGTTGCTATAAATGCTCTATTATAACCTAAAGAATCTCCAGGTTGTAACTCATGTATTTGAGATATTATAGATTTCAAACTTGCAACAGGTTTTAAGTCTGAGTCGTACTTTGCATCATTTCCGTACCCATATAAACCAACACCAGTTCTAACCATGTTAAAATGTGCTTCTGGATAATTAAGAATACCAGAAGTGTTAGATTGATGAAGGATAGGCATATACTCTAATTGATTAGCCATGGTTTTGGCTATACTCTTAAAAGAATCAATTTGTTTCAATGTAAACTCTCTTTCTTCGGTATCCTCACTCGCCGCCAAATGTGACAACATAGCAATTATATGCACTACTTTTGTACTCTTAACAATACCTCCTATTTCTTCTACATCTTTTTCATTAAAACCAATTCTGTTTAAACCTGTATTAAATTTAATATGAATTGGATAATCATTTTTATCCTTGGATTCTGCAATTTTTATGAAAGCATCTAAGACTCTAAAACTATAAATACTAGGCTCTAGCTTGTACTCAATTAATTTCTCAAAATTTACAGGCTGTGGATGTAATACCAAAATTGGAGTTTTTACTCCAGATTCTCTAAGGGTTACCCCTTCTGAAACATAAGCTACAGCAAAATAATCGACTCCTATTTGTTCTAGGTGTTTAGCTATTGTAGATGCATCACTACCGTATCCCGATGCTTTCACCACGGCTAACATTTTGACATTAGAATCAACTTTACTTTTTAAATATTTAAAATTATGGGTTAGATGAGCTAGGTTAATTTCTAGCACAGTTTCTTTTATGCTACTCATCTTTATTTTTTTCTTTGTTAGATACTTCTTTTGAGTCTTTAACCTCTATATCTTTTACTTTTTCTTTAAGCATTGCTTTATAATACGCACCTCTACTCAAAGGTTCATATTCGTCGGTTTCTCCCAATAAAACTAAATCATCTTTTTGAGATTTTCTATAACTAAACTGAGCGAGGTTACCTGTTCTTGTACAAACAGCATGTACTTTGGTCACATACTCGGCTGTTGCCATCAAAGCAGGCATTGGGCCAAAAGGGTTGCCTTTAAAATCCATATCTAATCCAGCTACAATAACTCTAATCCCCTTATTAGCCAAATCATTACAAACAGACACTATTTCATCATCAAAGAACTGAGCCTCGTCGATACCAATAACATCACAAGTATCTGCCAATATTCTTATATTGGCAGCAGCAGGCACAGGAGTAGAACGAATCTCATTAGCATCATGAGAAACTACCATTTCATCATCATATCTAACATCAACTGCAGGTTTAAAAATCTCTACATTCTGTTTTGCAAATTGCGCACGTTTTAATCTACGAATCAATTCTTCTGTTTTTCCAGAAAACATAGAACCGCAGATTACTTCTATCCACCCAAATTGCTCTTTATAATTTACCGTATTTTCAAGAAACATTTTGTATTTTTCAGCATCAATTAAAAAATTCCCCTCTCCTTATACCATCTTAGTTTTAATGACTATTTGGTATTACTCTAAAGATGAGGTAAATTTATTAAAAAACAAAAGGCGGTATCACAAACGAATAAGAAAGTTATGAAGAAGAAATTGGAAGCAGAACTTATAAGTATTGCTCACAGGATATTACAACTTAAAGACAAATCAGATATATCAAAATTACAAGAAGAAGCAAGACAACTGTATGAAAAATTAACAATACTTAGTTTTACAGAAGCTCATTTTACAGAATCTCAACCTACCATTGGGCAGGTCAGAACCAAATTAGAAACTGAAGCAACTATACCTGTTAATGATTCGAGTCTAGAAATTAAAGTATCTAATGTACCTGAAAAAGAAATTGATGTTATTCCAAATTTTGAATCTACTGATCCTGTAATAGAAGAAAAGACTCCTCAAAAGGAGCCACAAATAGTTGAAAAGGTAGAGCAGGAACAACCAAAAAATCAAACTACTGCTCCTGCTACTCCAGAAATTGTGATAGAAGAAATTAATGCACGAGTAACCGAAGACCTATTTATACCAGCTAGCGAAGTTTCTTTAAATCAAACTACTGTAGAAGATGATTCTAAACCCAAATCACTTAATGATCAACTTAAAAAAGAAATTCATATTGGGTTAAATGATCGATTAGCCTTTATCAAATATCTATTTGAAGGTAGTGCTACAGATTATAATAGAGTTTTATCTCAATTAGACACTATTCACAGTAAAAATGAAGCACAAGAATTCATTAACAACATGATAAAACCAGACTATAACAACTGGAAAGATAAAGAAGAGTATGAAGAACGTTTTATGGATACTATTCTTAGCAAATACAATGTCTAACTATACACTAGATTAATGAAAATTATATATTGGATTACAACGATAGCATTATGCGCTATAATGTTATACTCGGCTCAGATGTATTTTTTTAAAACAGAAATGATACAGGGGTTCTTTAAGAGTTTTAACTATCCTACCTATATAGTAATACCTCTAGCCGTTGCCAAAATTTTTGGAATAGTTGCTATCCTTACTAATAAAATAAAATGGATTAAAGAATGGGCTTATGCAGGTTTTTTCTTTGATTTAATATTAGCTACCTTAGCCCACTATTATGCTGATCATCCTATTGGTTTATCGGCATATGCAATTCTAATTCTTATTCTTTCTTATACTACAGGCAAAAAAATAAGACCGTAACATGTCAAAATTATACATCGTTCCAACCCCTATAGGTAATCTTGAAGATATGACTTTTAGGGCGATTAAAGTACTTAATGAAGTTGATTTGATTTTAGCAGAAGATACCCGTACTAGTGGAAAGCTATTAAAACATTTCGACATTACCACATCGATGCAAAGTCATCATATGCATAATGAGCATAGAATGATCGATCAAATTATTGGTAAATTAAAACGTGGAGAAACAATTGCCCTTATTAGTGATGCCGGAACTCCGGCAATAAGCGACCCCGGTTTTTTACTCACGCGATCTTGTGTAGAGCAAAATATTGAGGTAGATTGTCTTCCTGGAGCTACAGCCTTTGTCCCTGCTTTGGTAAATAGTGGTTTGCCAAATGATAAATTTGTTTTTGAAGGATTTTTACCTGTAAAAAAAGGAAGACAAACAAGATTAAAGTTTTTGGCAGAAGAAACTAGAACTATGATCTTTTACGAATCTCCTCATAAACTAATAAAAACTTTAGGCCATTTTAAAGAGTATTTTGGAGAAGATCGACAAGTTTCTGTATCTCGAGAAATTAGTAAACTTCATGAAGAAACCATAAGAGGAACAATTGATGAAGTGCTTGCTCATTTTGAAATTAAGCCTCCCAAAGGAGAAATTGTAATTATTCTATCTGGAAAGAAAAAATAATGGACACGTTATTATCCAACATAAGAGCTTGCAAAGTATGTAGTGAACATTTGGCTCTTGGACCAAGACCAATCGTATCTGCACATAAAAATGCTAAAATTGCTATTATTGGTCAAGCACCAGGGACAAAAGTTCACCTTTCGGGTATTCCTTGGGATGATGCCAGCGGAAAACAACTACGAAAATGGTTAGATATCTCTGATGCAACATTTTATGACGAAACTAAAATTGCACTAATTCCTATGGGATTTTGTTATCCAGGAAAAGGAAAAAGCGGTGATCTACCCCCGCGAACAGAATGTGCTCCTTTATGGCATAATGATCTGTTCGAAAAGATGCCTAATATTCAACTTATTATATTAATCGGGTTATATGCTCAGAAATACTATTTAAGAGAAAAAATAAAAAAAAACTTAACTGAAACCGTTAAGGTCGGAAAAGAATATTTACCAAATTATTTTCCGATGCCACACCCCTCTCCTAGAAATAGGTTTTGGATTACCAAAAACCCTTGGTTCGAAAAAGAAATGATACCAATACTTCGGGAGATCATAAAAACAGCTTTAAAATAAAACAACATATTATATTCAAAATGACAATTACACAATTCGTAAACAGGACAACACAAGAGCCTCAAACTATAGAATTTGAGGACACTATGGCTATTATTGAAAAATACTACGATTTTACTCCCACTGCTTTTACCAACGGAACCACACAAAATGAAGCTGGTCAAAACTCTGGATCATGTAAATTATTCTTTTTTGCAAAACTCAATAATCTTAATATTGACCAAACGCTTGCTTGTTTTGGCAAATATTATAGAGAAGATGTATTGAAACATCCAGATGCAAACGATCATCAAAACATAAGAAATTTCATCAAAAGTGGTTGGGATGGTATTTCATTTAGTCAAGATGCATTACAGTTATTAAAAGATGAAATCTAGTAATCGATATTCTTTTGTAACTTTTCTTTGATAAAACTACCAATAGATTAATAACACCATTATAAAAAAAGAAAAAATTTCCAAAAAATTTGATTATACCCTTTTATTAGTTGCTCTTATTGTATTTACACTTTGGCAACTACCCTATTTTGGATGGATTCAGTACCCATTTCGATTATTAGGAACCTGGTTTCACGAAATGGGTCATGGACTTACGGCATTATTAGTAGGGGGTGATTTTAAATACTTAGAGATTTACGAAAATGGTGGAGGAATTGCATACTCTACTTTAGGAGGAAGTTACCTTCCGTATCCAATTGCAAGAACTTTTACCGCTGCCGGTGGTTTATTAGGTCCTGCAATTGTGGGAGCTTTATTAATTGCTTCAGGAAAATTTCATAAAAGTTCTATGATTGCTCTTAGAATATTGATTGGACTTATACTTCTTTCATTATTTCTATGGATTCGTTCTTTTTGGGGTATTGTAATTTTAAGTTCTTTTGCAGTTTTTTTATGCATTATTACTCTTTTTAAAAGTCGAAAACTAGAAGTCATTACCATTTTATTTTTAGGACTACAATCTACATTAAGTACCTATCTTCAACTGGACTACTTATTTACCAAACAATTCGAAAGAGATGGAGTTATTCTAATTTCTGATACTCAAACAATTGCCGAAAACACAATAGGAACTTATTGGATGTGGGCAATCTTTATTATTAGTATTAGTGCCTATATGCTTTGGAAAAGTTTTCGATTTTATTTTAAGAAATAAGTAGACTTATCTACCAATAAGCAAGAAGAAGATCTATTCGTAAACTGAAAAAATAAAACCAGATGAAGTTTTTCCAATTATTATTGTTTTTGACACAGGCCAAATACAAACATGTTGTCTATTTAAGGTCATAAAACCTACCCTATAATATTTGTTCTTTATCACATGTATCAGCTTTGATTTTGTTCATTTCATTATACAGGGGTTATTACGTGGTTTTATAGGATAACTACCCGTAAATTGCCAGTAAAATCGCAATATATCGAGTTTTTTGGCTAACTTTAATCCACATTGTGGAGTTTAATTTTCTGAGCTTCGTCTAGAGCCTGAAAATTGTTTTTCTACTAAGCATCTAGTGAGCTTGCTCCTAGGTAATTGACATACTAAATTAATAAACCATAAATCTATAGCTATATGGAAAGCGTAATTACACAAGATGACCCCCTAATGACAGATGAAGTTTTTAACTCATCTACAAGCAATTGGAAAGATGCCGATGTACTACAATTAACACACAATTTTCATAAACTTGACCTAAATCAGGGACAGTATGAGAGAGTGAACTACTTTTCTATGAAAAAAGGTCACGTTAAAAAGTTTAATAAAATACAAGAGATTAAAAAGTTTACAATGCATTTGGCATTGGATAAAGAAAATAAGGAACATTTTACCTTCTTCCCTATTTTCGAAATTGTTGATGTAGATGGAAAAAAATACCGTTTCCCATTGCAACCTCATCAAAAACCAAAACAGGACATCGAAAAAGAAAGAACGGCTACTAATCTTGGATCTCAAATCGTACCAGCTATTTTTAAAGACATGATTGCTAAAAACTGGGAAGAGGTAGAGATGAGTTTGGTTGATGATTTATTCACAGTTAAATCAACTGGAAAACCAATGGAAAGAGTATTATATTACATTGTCTCTCCAGAATTAATTAACCCCTATTTACCAGGTAATATAAAAGAGCTTAAATTTTATCCTGGTCTGGATATGAATAAGTTTCAGTATAAAGATATGGTATCCTTTACTCCTGTAATCGGTATCATCCCTGAAACTCCTTTAGAAACTGGTATCCATCAAATGAAAGGAATACTAGAAACTAATGGAAACGAAGTTTATGTAGAGTATTCTAGACCATGCCCTCCTACTTGCCCTGATTAATCTACTAAAAAATTATTGATGAGTAGTGAATTCTTTGAAAATCTAAGCTTGGTTTCGTCTTTTATAGTAATAATGCCTTTACTATGTTCTGTGTTCAAATTAAAATCATTAAATAGAGTACAAATAGGATTGATTTATATACTTATAGCTGTTTTATTGGTTGAATCTATTTCTAGTATTCTTTGGTATAAAAAACTTAACAATTTACCATTGTATCATTTTTATACTATTGTTGAGTTTTTATTAATTGTAAACATTTATAAAAAAGAGTTATCAAAAAAATTTACAAAGAAATTCTTTACTCTTCTAAGTATTGGTTTTGTAATATTTGCAATTATAAATACATTGTTTTTTCAAAATTTACAAACCTTTAATTCTAATGTAACTTCTTTGTTAGGCCTAATCGTTATTTTCTTTTCATTAAGTTATTTTTATGCCTTGCTTAAAGAAGTAAAATATAGCAGTCTAGAAACGAATCCTATGTTTTGGATCAATTCTGGATTTTTAATTTACTTCTCAAGTAACTTAATTTTATTTTTTATTAATAATAGTGTATTCAAGGGGTCTACAGAGGCAAGTTTTACTCTTTGGGGACTTCATGCATTTATAAATATTGTATTAACCATTTTTTATACCATTGCTATATGGGTGCACCCGAAGAGGCCATAACATTTAAGATTATAATCATTGGTATGCTAGTAATTTTTTTGCTATCATTATCAGTGATTATATTCTTTATCATCTATCAGCGTAGGTTACTTGCTCAACAGAAAAAACATCAAAAACTAGAGTCTGATTATCAAAAAGAATTATTAAAAACATCTATTGCCAGTCAAGAAGAAGAACGAACTCGAATTGCTAAAGAATTACACGATGATGTGGGGGCTATGTTAACTACCACAAAATTGTATTTTGGTCAAATATCCCCACAATTATCTGGCCCTGAGTTAATGGAAATCACAAGTAAAATGAGTGGTTTTTTTGATGATATGATTCAAAGTGTACGTAGTATTTCTCAAGATTTGAGACCTGTGATATTAGAAAAGCTAGGGCTTATAGAAGCAATCCAAAGTTTGGTTCAAACTATTAACGATTCTGGAAAAATTGAAGTATCTTTTGTAAATAATGCAACACATACTATTGCCAAAACAAAAGAGCTTAATTTATATCGAATAATTCAAGAATTGATTACTAATACACTCAAACATGCAAATGCATCGGTAATAAATATTGAATTTAAAAATGAAAAAAAATCTTTAGTCGTTATATATCAAGACAACGGCAAAGGGCTTGACAAAAAGAACTTAATCCATGAAAAAGGACTTGGACTTAAAAATATTGAGAGTAGATTATCTATACTCTCAGGGAATATACATTTTATCGAAAGGGATTCTGGAATGAATATTAAAATTGTAATTAAATAAAAAACAATTAACCATTAATTACACTACTATGGAAACTATTAAACTAGGACTGGTTGATGACCATAATTTATTTCGTGAAGGCATAAAGTCATTACTAAATAAAATGCCCGATATTACCTTAACATTAGAGGCTGTTAGCGGTAAAGATTTACTTGTTAAACTAAACAATAATGTTCCTGATGTTATTCTTCTAGATTTAGAAATGGAAGATATGAATGGTGTCGATACCACTTTAAAATTGCAAGAATTATATCCAGATATAAAAATTATTATCCTCACCATGCACAAAGAAGAGCGTATGATCTCTTATCTTATGGAAGTAGGTGCCAATGGATATCTTTTAAAAGACACGAATCAAGAAGAGTTAGAAACTGCAATTCGATCAACTTATGAGAAAGGTTTTTATTTTAACCCCTTTGTTTCTGAAGCCTTATTAAAAGGGTTAAAACATAAAGTAAACAAACCACCTACAATTAGTAAGGACTATCACCTTACAAATAGAGAACTGGAAGTACTCGAAGGAATTACTCAAGAATACACGACTGCTGAAATTGCAGAACAACTTTTTTTAAGCGTAAGAACGATAGAAGGGCACAGAAAAAACCTTATGAATAAACTAGGAGTAAAGAATACAGCGGGGCTAGTTATTAAAGCCGTAAAAGAAAAGATTATTTCTATTTAAGCATAGTCATTTTAAGTTTTGGTAATAAAACAAAGAACTCATAGTTAAGTCATTATATATGGTTTATTAACTACCTCATCCTCGGATCAAGTGATCTACATAAGTGGATAACATCAAGACTTTTTTAAGAAATAAAATTCTTTTTAGAAAAATTTGGTAAATCACCTCCTGTGCAACTTTCTTTTAGGCTCTAATTTTTGTGGTATGCAAAAGAAGAAGCCAAGAGAAACAGAAGATGTATTCCATTTTAATACCCTGATCGATCCCAACATATTTCCTGACTTATCTTTACAAACAAAAATCTCTGCATTTTCATAATATTGTATTTCTTCTTGGCAAATGGAAAGCATATGTCCAATAGTTATTGCTAGTACAAATAGCACAATTGCAACTAGTTTTACACCAATTCTTATATGAAATTACTAGAAACTGAATCAACTTATTTTTGATTCAGACGATAAAGAAAATTAAGGGATAGCAGCGTTATCGATGTATTTTATTTTGATGTATATAGCACAAAAAAAAATGACTTACTTTTGATAACACACATTCTATCATAATGGCACCACCCCAACATAAATTTCTATTAGGCAAATACCTTATTTTACCTTTATTTATTCTTGTGTTGAACTCCTTTTGTATTTCTGCTCAAGAAAACGATATTCAAGATGCTATAACATATATTCAACAAGCTGGGGTATTTTACGACAATGAAGATTATAAAAAAAGCATGTCCTTTTATGACAAAGCAGAACAAATAGTTAAAAAATCGCATCATGACTCTTTATTATCTTTTATATATACTAGAAAGGGTCATGTACATCTTAGAGATGGAAAAAACAAAGATGCCCTAGAGGCCTATTCAAAAGCATTAAATATTACAGAACTAACAGGTCACAAAGAGGTTGAAATTAATGCTAATTCGGGGCTTATTGTTATTCTTAAAAGAATGAATAGATTGGACAAAGCGCTAAAAACTGCACATCATTCGCTTAAATTAATTTCGAAGACTAATTTTCATAGAAAAAGCGCTCACGCTAGCATTTTGATTCTTACTAGTGAGGTGTATTTGGATAAAGAACAATATGACTCTACATTATACTATATAGAAAAAGGGCTAGAAATAAGCAAAGAGTTAGGCTATAAAGAGGCTATTTTGGACTTATATATAAAAAAAGGAATGGTGTATTACTACCAAAAAAAATATGATACATCCTTAGGTTTTTTATTTAAAGCAAAAGACATACTATCCCAACAAGAAATTAACAATAAAACCTATCCTATAATCAATACCAATTATTTCATCGCAAATTGTTACTATCAGCAAGAATTTTATGATAAAGCAATTAGCGTATTAACGAATAGTATAAACAACTTTACAGAAAATGATTCTCTAAAACCCCCGGCGATTAGATCTCATTTGCTACTAGCACATTGTTACAATGAAAAAAAAGAATATGAAAAGGCAAATCTATGGAGTAATAAATATGTTAGACTAACTGAATCTTATCAAAAAGATAAGGATCAAACAGTGGATATTATCCATGAAAAAGAGACGAATAGATTTCAAAAAGAAATAGTAACTCTTAAAGCAAAACACACCAAAGACAAGCAGTCAAAAAATCTAATATTCTGGTGTCTTTTATTCGCATTAACAACGTTAAGCTATATCATTTTTATATACATCAAAAAGCAACGATCTAATAAAGCTTTGTTTCATAAATTAATGAAAGAAATTAGCGATTTAAAATCTTTTAAGCAAACCACGGTCAACAAGAAAGAATCGCCCAAAAAAATCATTATTGATGATCATAAAGTCAACGAGATTATTACAGGCATAGAAAAATTAAAAGCGCAAGAATACTTTTTAAAGCCAGATTGTAATTTACGATCCATGGCAAAAAAATTAAAAACCAATGCCACCTATTTATCCAAAATAATAAACATTCACAAAGAAAAAAACTATACCGATTACATTAATGAACTTAGGATCGAATATGTTTTAAAAAGATTAAGGGATGATAAAAAATTCAGGTTATTTTCTATTCAATCTATTGCAACAGAAGTTGGATATAAAAGTAGTTACTCGCTGGTAAAGCATTTTAAGGCAAAAACAGGGATCAATCCATCCTATTATATCAAGCGTTTAAATAAAAGTTATTTAGACTCAGAAATTAGTGTATAACTCATGGCTATTTTGAACAATTTAACCATAGATAATTCTTGTAAACCCATAAAATAAAATATATTTCTAACGAAATACATTTTTCTTGATTCTTATATACATAAAAAAAGGTTTATAAATAACTAAATTATCTTAAAATGAAAAAAGACGGAGCAAAAAAAATCAATCTCGAAAAGTTAACAATAGCAAGGGTGAGCATAGATTCTATGAGTAAAATAGAAGGAGGATCCAGTGTTTTAACAAGTTCTCCTTCAGAAAGGAACGGATATATCATCGACTATTGTTATAACGAAGAATAAATATTCCTTATATCATTAGTATTCAAAATATTTCACCCTGCCAATGTGCAGGGTTTTTTTATGGCTATTTTAAACAAAATAGCCATACTTCATTTTTAACACTCCTAATTCCTATATACTTTAGTTTTCAGAATCAAAATATCTATCGTGATAAATTTTGATAAAGGGGCCGCCGAAAACCTTATCTATAGAGTAGGTACTTAAAAACTTATTATCATGTTTAAAAACATTTTAGATTTAAAAGGAGCAACGCAATTAAACAAGAAAGAACAACAAACAATCAAAGCTGGTACGTATTATGGCGATCAATGTCTTAGTCTTTGTGGTGGTCATTGTTCTTTTGGGCGTTGTTTTCATCATATTAAGTAACTATCATTTTCTGATACTCTGTTTTTCACTTAAATTTTACCTTAATAACTACTATTTCTGTATCCTTTCCATAATTAATGAACATTCATTTAATGGATAAAATTAGATGCTTTAATAATAACTTATTTTTGATTTAAGTTTATAAACATCTGGTCGAGTGATTTTTTGTAATAACTCATGTTACCACAAAAACCTGCAACACGAAGTATTGCAGGTTTTTTTATTGTGAGTCTGTTTAGTATCAGGCTTATTTCTTTATAATTTTTTCTGTAATCTTAAAGTTTCCGTTATTGTTTTCTGCATGTATTACATAAAAACCTTTTGGATAAGCATTCATATCGATCCCTACACTAGATTGTCCTTCTATAAGAGTAACCGCCTGTGTATGTATCGTCTTACCCATTAAGTCAGTAATAACAATAGATATCACTCCTTTTGTAAAAGAATTTAATTGGATTGTTAAAATGTCTTCTACAGGATTAGGGTGTGTTGCCAAAACAATAGCTATATCTTCTAGTTCTGACTCATTGGTAACCATCTCGCTTTCTAACCCTGTTGGGTTTTCTGCATACTCTATAGCCTCTTTACTTCTAGCAGCAGGAGTTTCTTCTGTAAGACACACCACAGCATCTAGATCATATCCGTCTGAAAACCAAGGAAAAGCAGATCTATCGCTTATATCTACAATCTTAACAAATTTTGCAGAAGATAGATTACCAGCTGCAAGGTCAAATTCTCCATCCTGACAAGTAGTTCCTAAAGAAACAAATGTTACCCCATCTTGTGAAGCAAATACTTCTGCCGATTCTGGGAAATAATTACATGGGATGTTTCTATAGAATCCTGTAGATTCGAATACCGCCAATTCATTAGCATCTGCATTATCAAACACTTCATTGTTTAATTCTATCGTAATAGAACCACCAAATCCTAAACTTACAAAATTAGCATACCTTCTTTCTCTTGGCTCTCCCAAAGCACGCTTAGGTTTGCTTCTAAACCTACATATTCTTCTACCATCTTTTCTTCTTCCTTGCTCAAAAGCTACTACAGAACCACCAGCACAATCATTACTCACAAATGGTTTTTCGAACAAAAATCTTGCAGAAACAGGTAAGTGATCAGAAGTAGTAAATGCATAGTCATTATCATATACTTCATAGTGTACCGTAACAGAATTTGGGATATACGCTTCATCCAATTCATTAGTAATACCTATATGATCTATCATATTTTCTCTAAACACAAAAGATCGTCTACCAGCTTCACTTAATGCTGCAGATACAATAGAGTAATTGGCTGTATCATCAACATACTCTTGAAAACTCGAAATTGTAGATGATATATCTGCTACAGTTTCATCTACATCATCATTATAATCTCCTAAAAGAATCACTTTATTATTTGCAAAATGAACATCTAAAGAGTCTTTTAACACCTCTACATCATACTTACGCATGTCATATCTATTTTGAGGATCACGACTACTATTCGCTCTAGCATGCAGCGCTATTAAATCAATACGTTCTTTTACTCCATTAATTGTAACATCTGCTGTCATTAAGAAAGGTAGTCTACCACTAGCATAGAAACGATCTGTAGTACTAGGATATCCAACCAAAGCAGAATCATTACCCCCATTATACAGTGGATGAATAGATTCGAACATAGCTCTGGTATTTACCACAGATACTGTTTCTGTATTATAAATGAATCCTACTTTTTGCGACACACCACCAGAACCAGGTCTAGAAACGGCATCTGATAAAATATAGTCGTAACCAGGCAATTGACTCACTAATTCTGCAAATAGAGCGTCATCTGCAATTTCTTCTACCGCATATACGTCTGCCTCTAATCTGTTAAGTACTGTTGCCGTACTATCTCTTTGGATTTGATCTGATAATGGGTTTTGACCTACCGGAGAATTACTTTCATCTCCAAACCACTCTATATTCCAAGTGACAACATCAAATGTATCTTCTTTTGAAATTCCAATAGTATCTCCAGGAGGAATAAATTCTACTGCACATGGTAAATCAATCTCTTGTCTTGGTAATAATTGGAAAAATTCTCTAAAACGACCTATAACTCCAGTTATCTCTGAACAAGTTGTAGGTTGTGCCTTTCCAACTAGAGAAGCAACAGCATTATCAATTCTTAATTCTCCGTTACCACTAACATCTGTAAGAGTAAAATTTGAGTTTCCGAATAACAGATCTCCTGGATTAGGAAATGTTGTATTTAGTACACGAACTAATTCACCAGAGTGATTTGCTAGCTCTGCCAAAGTAATATCCTTAGGTGTAATAGCATTTTGAGGAACTCCATTGTTTTCTACTTTTGTCACAGTGCTAATCTGTACCTGATCATTAAAAGCAGCTCTAGTTCCAGTTACTGTTATAGAATCCCCTACTTTTAATGTAGCATTTGCATGCACTTGCTCGTCAAAAATTGCAACCCCTCCTGTAGCATCTTGAATAAATGCAGGGCCATTAAAGTTATCTGTAACCGTTAGTACTCCTGTAATCGTCACCGAAGTTCCCTCTGCGGCCGCTCTAGCTTCTGCAATGGTCACCAATTCTCCTGGTGTTACGATAACCCCTCCATCATTATCAGTACCTGGTGTAGGTGTTTTTGCTACATAACTGGTTGTGTTACGTGCACCTCCTTGCCCGTTAGGTACTCTTTGCAACGATTCTGTATCTTTCTTACCATTTTCATTTTCGTTTACTTGTGGTTGATCTGTATTTAATAACACCAATAATTCGGCATCATCAGAATCACTAGTGTCATACACCAAAGCATCAATAATATTGTCTGTAGTAATGGCAGTACCGTCTGGAAAATTAGTTGCTTCTCCTAGATATAATGCAACCGCATCTGCACCATTCTGAAATGTGTTTCCGGGTACTACCAAACCAACATTAACAACATCAGCATTTCCAATTACAAAATACCCTTCAGTATTTGTAGAAAACCCATCTAAATCAATAGCATTGTAACTTGTATTATTACTTCCATTATAGTTCACTAATACATATCCGTTTAAAGACGTGTTTCCCGAGCCTCCATCATATAACTCTATAAACTCTAATGTATCAGATCCTGCCGTATCGGCATCTAATTCATTGATAACAAGAGTAACCTCTTCTGTAGCATTTGTATTTGCCGTCCCAGGGGTAGGAATTGCTTGTGTATAAGCTGTTGTATTTCTTAATCCACCCGATCCATTTGGAAAACGTTGTAAAGAATGAAAGTTCTTATTATTTTTTCCATCTTCATTAACTTGTGGTTCATTAGCATTCAACAATACTAGTAAATCGGTATCATCACTATCGTTTGTGTCATATACAATCGCATCTACTAAATTCTCGATTGTAACAGCACTTCCATTAGGAAAATTAGTTGCAACAGTCTTATATAAAGCTACTGCATCTGCCCCGTTTTGCAATCCGTTTCCCGCAAAAGTAAGCGATACATTAGCTACATCTGTATTACCAATTACAAAATATCCATTAGCATTGGTAGTAGTACCGGCAAGATCATAAGTAGCATAGCTCTGATTATTAGAACCATTAAAAAACACCAAAACATAACCGTCTAACGAGGTATTTCCTGTACCACCATCATATAACTCAACAAACTCTAATACGTCTGATCCATCGGTATCAGCATCGATTTCATTAATCACAATAGTTGTAGTTGGAGTAACATCGTCTATTACTACATTTTCACGGTTAGGTGTATTTACAGCTTCTCCAGGATCGGCAACAACATCAGGGAAACTTGGTAATCCATTACCATCAAAATCGTTTCTTGTCCAATCGGTTGCGGCATCTGTATCCTGACCATTAGGAAATCTTGATGCTCCACCAACAGTAAATGAAATTCCGTCAAAGGATTTAACCAAAGTGACATTGGCATAATTAACATCAGAAGTTCCTCCATCATTTACCCCGATTTCATCTATACGTTCTTCCCATGGAGTAACGTCAAAAATACCATCATCATTGGTGTCTAAATCTTGCCCTGTAGTACCTGTAAAATTCTTTACTAACAGTAAAGCCAACGTACCATTTTCATATGTATTACTTCCAAAAGGAGTGGTGAAATAACCATTTACATCTGTGGTTCCTAATTGTGTAGCTTCATCAATTACCCCAGCTGCATTACTATCTCCTTCGATTTCTAGTAACCAATACTCGCTTAAGTCTGTATTAGCACTCGCAAATATCTCTACAAATTCATCGGTATCGGCTCCTGTGTGATTACATACAAATTCATTGATTATTGGTAAAACCACAGGTGTTCCTAAAACTTGATTAGTGTTTACTGCTCCATAAGAGTTTGTTGTAGTAACTTCCCAAACAAAATCAGCAGCAGTAGTCCCTGTTCCTGATAATTGTAAAGAAGCTCCTGCGGGAGTACTACTTGATTCTGAAACTCCAATATCTGTACTTGTCATTCCTGAAGCTGGTCCATTTGAAGCTGTTATTACTCCTTCATAACTTAAAAATTGAACAACAGTATTATTATTGTCCACTAATGCTATACCATCTGGTGCTCCATTCTGTAATCCATTCGCTGGTAAAATTTCTACAATAGTTCCAAAACCGTTTTGTTGGTCGTTAATTGTTCCAGATAGCGTAATCGTATTATAAACACTGCTATTAGAGCCGTTATACAACACTATACTCCAATCTGTAAGATCGGTTCCTGCCGCACCAGCGATTTCTATCGCTTCATTTACATCTGTGCTTACATTATCATAATGAATTTCATTGATAAATGTTGATTGTGAAACTCCATTCTGAATCCCAAAAACAAATGAGAATACGAATGGAATTAAAAGTAATTTTAATTTCATAACTGATTAAACTTTTTGTGTGATTTTTTGCATTGTGCAAAGTATAGTAAGATAACGATTACAATATTTCTAAGGTGTTAATAAAAGTTTAATAAAAAGGAACCATGTCAACTACCTCACAGTAAGCTCACGAAGTATTCAATGGAAAAACTTTTTTTAGGTTTTACAGAATTGAATTATTTTTATTTCATACTTCAACAGAAACAACTTTAGTAGGTAATTTCATTTGAGAAATGGTATAAAATATAGGGTATACCACCCCTTCGATTAGGGCCGTTTAACTGTTTTTAATTAATAATTTGATAATTAAGTTTGTATAACCAACATGCCTATTTAAATCTTAATCAATTACTATCAAGCACAAAATCTAATTAATTTTAAACTCTTAAAACAAAATGAAAACAGTAACTACCTTAAAGGCATATATCATAGTAATATTGGGTGTATTGCTTATGATATCCTGTGAAAAACCTGATGCAGAAACTGAGGTTACAAAAGAAATCGGACATGAAGGTTATATGAGTATTACAGGAGAAAGTGATAGTATTCTTAGCAAAAACTTGCAGGAAATAGCTTCTCCAATATTACAAATGCATTTTGATAAAAATGTAAGCAAAGAAGAAGCTTTTGCTAGATTTAATAAACAAGCAAGCAAATTCACAGGTATTATAATCAACCCCAATAGCGGAACCAGTAAAGAGTGGTTTTATCAAATATGGACAAATACTGGTGTTCAAGCCAATGCTCAAACAGATGGTACTGTACATGCTTCTGTATATTTCAACACCAATAAAGGAGGTAAACATACTGCATATGTTAATCTAAATAATCCAGGAGATGATCGAGAAGGTGGATGGGATGCATATCTTATGAAAACCTCGATACCTGGACAACCAGTATCTTGGGTAGAAACAAAACATGCTCACATTCGTCTAAAAGGCACCGATGGATGGTTTATAAAACATTTTTATGTCTATGTAAAAAGTTTTCATCAAAGTGTTCCCGCTACTGGATATACTTCAATAGTATCCAAACCTAATCAATGGTTAGATAACAATACTTCAACAGGCTGGGATTATTATCACACAGGAACCGTAGGGCATAGTAGGTTAAATTTTTTAAGATACATTGGGGATTAACTATGAAGAACAGGTCTTGATAGTGTAAAATTATCCTGACCTGTTAATTCAATTTTAACTGCATATAAACAGGGAAATGATCACTATATCCACCAGTGTACTTTCTACCTGCATAGGTTCTAAAAGGAGTACCTTTGTATCGACCTTTGTATACCTTCAAAAAATCTTTATCAAATATTGATGCATTAGAAAAACTATGTTTTCCTTTCTCATATTTATGAAAATTATGAGTAAAAATAATCTGATCAAAAAGATTCCATTGACTTCTATAGTTGGTAGTTCCTCTATAACGTGTAAGCAATTTTTCCATTGGATTAAAAAGATCATGCTTTACCAAATGTTGCTTAACACTCTTACAAGAAGGGTCATCATTAAAATCACCCATAACGATAATTTTTGCATCTGGATTTTCATCGGTAATCCTATCGATCACCTCTCTATTTTTTTCTGCGGCAACAACTCTCTTATATGATGTCCCCTCTGCCCCATCTCGGCGAGAAGGCCAATGATTAACCAAAATATGAATCTCTTCATTATTTAGAATACCTGTAACCCACAAAATATCTCTGGTATAATCTCGATTGCCATTATCGTTGTATACCAATACTTGTATACTCTCAGAATGGGTTACTTCAAAATATTGTTTCTGATACAAAAAACCTACATCTATACCCCGTTCATCTGGAGAGTTATAATGAACAATCCCATAGTTTTTTCCTCTCAGATGTTTACTTTGTATTAGATCTTCTAAAACTTTTTTGTTTTCAACTTCGGCTACTCCTAATAAGACAGGGGCCTTTCTTGTTTTAGAAAATCCAATGTTAGAAATAACAGTACCCAACTTAAATATCTTTTTTTCATACCTTTTTTGATTCCATTGTTTTTCAGAATCAGGTAAAAAATCATCATCCAAAACATAGGGATCATCTTGTGTATCAAACAAGTTTTCAAGATTATAAAAAGCTACTGTATAGTGACTTGTGTTCTTCTTGCTGAAATAAAATTTATTGGGCATTATATTTAGTTTTACAAGAAACCCTCTATAATGTTGGTTTCTAAGCGCATAATTATCGTACTTTTGTACATTTATTTACAGCCACAATATAATAAATTAAGATATAGAAGTTAGCTAATGTTAGAACGGAAAGAAGTAGCATACGAAAAAACTGTATTAATAGGGATTATAACCAAAAATCAAGATGAAGAAAAGTTAAATGAGTTTTTGGATGAATTAGAGTTTCTTACTTACACTGCCGGAGGAGAAGTTGTAAAACGATTTACTCAAAAAATGGACATGCCTAACTCCAAAACTTTTTTAGGATCTGGAAAACTAGAAGAGGTAAGAGTATACGTAGAACAACATGATATCGGAACAGTGGTTTTTGATGATGAGCTTAGCCCTGGACAACTTCGTAATATAGAGCGCTTTCTTAAAGCAAAAATCATAGATAGAACCAATCTTATTCTTGATATTTTTGCCCAACGTGCACAAACTAGTTATGCCCGTACACAGGTCGAGTTAGCTCAATACCAATATTTATTACCTCGATTAACAGGGTTATGGACTCACCTCGAAAGACAACGTGGGGGTATTGGAATGCGTGGACCTGGAGAAACAGAAATTGAAACTGACCGTCGTATTGTAAGAGATCGTATTACTTTACTTAAGAAAAAATTACTGACCATTGATAAGCAAATGGCTACCCAAAGAGGGAACCGAGGTAAATTAGTTAGAGTTGCTTTGGTAGGATATACCAATGTGGGAAAATCTACATTAATGAATGTAGTTTCTAAAAGCGAAGTTTTCGCAGAAAACAAATTGTTTGCTACACTTGACACCACTGTTAGAAAAGTGGTTATAGGTAATCTCCCTTTTTTACTTAGTGATACGGTAGGTTTTATTAGAAAGTTACCTACGCAACTTGTAGAAAGTTTTAAAAGTACTTTGGACGAGGTAAGAGAAGCTGATTTACTTCTACATGTTGTTGATATTTCACACCCACAATTCGAAGATCATATAGAATCTGTAAACAAGATTCTTGGTGAAATCGATTGTAGAGATAAGGCAACCATTATGGTTTTTAATAAAATAGATGCCTATGAACATGAAACCATCGAGGTTGATGATTTAACAACAGAAAAAACTGAAAGACATTATACTCTAGATGAGTGGAAACAAACCTGGATGAGTAGAATAGGAGACAATGCTTTATTTATTTCTGCTGTTAATAAAGAAAACATTGATGAGTTTAGAAATCGAGTATATAAGGAAGTAAGAGAAATACATGTGACCCGTTTTCCTTATAATAATTTTTTATATCCCGAAATTGTAGAAGAGTAAACATTTTGAATGTCATACTCTGATCAAGTTCATCATATGGATCAAAACTCATATTTGAGTCCAAGCCCTATAAGTTCTCGTACCTGAAACCCTTTGGTTGTGTTATCATCATATATAGTCTGAAACGTAAAATTACCTGTTATATATCTATTAACCTGCAGGTTAACATTTAAAGTGTAATCAATATCAATGTTAAAAGGATCTTCTATATAATTAGAGTATAGGTTTAATAAGTTCTCTATTGATACATTCTTGAACAGTTTAAATTTGAAATACCCTGCTAATGATCCTCCAAACTCAAATCGCGAATTTTTATTCTTATCCACTCCAAAATAATCCCCATCCACATAATCCTCTGCATTAGTAAACTGATCATCTACAAATATTAACCTTGCAGTAATAGGGGCAATATTAAAATTTAGGTTGTCACTTTTTTTCCATAATAAACCAGGTCCTATTTGAATAAATGCAGGAGAAAAAAAATGAGTCTCTTCTGTGCGTATTGTTTCTTCTGTTTCTGGATCTTTGGAAAATTGATACCCCTTGGCAAATTGAGATCTCAAATTTATGAACAAAGAATAATTCCAAAAACTTTGCCCAATTCTTTGTCCCAATCTAGAGTTAAACTCTATGCGATCATTAGTTTTTCTAGCAAAATCTTCTCCTCTTAAAAAAGTCAACCCATAGTCTGCCAAAACCTTATTATCCCAGACCAGGCTTTTCCTTTTATAATTAAACTCATAGATTAGAGAAGTATTTCCTGTAATATTAGAAGTTCCTCCCCCCTGCCAATCAAAATTGAATGCTGACTGACTAAATAGTAACGAAAAATTTGCTTTGTTTTTCCAACCTTCTACCTCTAGAATTTTAGCTTTTTCAGGAGTAATCTCTTCTAACTTCTGTTTTAAAACTATAATATTCAAATCATTAGTTGTTTTTTTTAAAATACTATCTAATGATCTTTTTAGGCGAACTTGAATAGAATCTAGATATTCAATTTTTTTTTCTTGCCCAGAAATATTGAAAGTGAAAAAAAGTAAAAAAACTGCTATAACAATTCTTTTCATCTGAATTTTTATTGCAGGGATAGACCACAAAGATAAGCCAAGCATTCACTATTTCAAATTTACACTTAAGGAATTGATAATCAAATATGATTCAGTTTTAAGTTGTTACAGTCAAAAAATCAATTTCAACTGTTAAAAAGGGTTAAAAAAGTTAAAAAAATTTATTATAAACAAAACAAAGCCATAAACATTATGTAATTTTTGATAGATTTGTTAATTGTTTGATTTGTAATTTATTGTAAATAAAAAAATCAAATATTCGACTAACTTAATTAAAACACAAACTCATGAAAAAAACTAACTCAAACTTTCAGCATTGCAGACCGCGATGCTTCCAGCCTTAAAGTTACCCTATCATAACTTGGATATATTAACTATGTCCTTTTTTTGATGTTTATAATCAATCTGATTATAGAAACTAAAAAGTCAGGTAATTAGATTACACGTAAAACACAAAACAGATTTAAAATCATTAGCTACAATTCTGTTTCTAATTATTGTATTACTCTGTGTTAACTAATAAATAAACTCTAGAAAAAGAAAAGTAACAAACAACATTTTCTTTTCATTATAAAAATATTACAACTTGATAGTCAGTTAAAAAATTACTAATTCAATAACTCAATAAAACACAAACTAATGAAAAACTTAACTTCGATAATACTGTTCTTGGCAACTACAGTATTTATGTATGGACAGACTCCCTGCCAAAATGGGAAAGCTGGGAATTACCCATGTAAAGGTTACGATTTAATGTCTCATATTTCTTTATCTACCATGAGTGCTTCTACTGGTAATGATAGTTGGGGGTGGACAGACCCCACTACTAATAAAGAATACGCTATCGTAGGACTTAACAATGGTACTGCTTTTATAGATATTTCTAACCCAACATCTCCAGTATATTTAGGTAAGTTACCTACTGCGGCATCTAACAGTACTTGGAGAGATATAAAGGTATATAAAGATCATGCCTTTATTGTTGCCGACTTTGCAGGAAATCATGGCTTGCAAGTGTTTGATCTAACACGATTACGTAATGTATCCAATCCTCCACAGACATTTACTGTTGATAAACATTATACTGGTTTTGGAAGCGCACATAATATTGTAATTAACGAAGATTCTGGTTATGCTTATGTAGTAGGAACTTCTAGGTCTGGAACCTATAAAGGAGGTCCTCTTTTTGTTGACATCAGAGATCCTAAAAACCCAAAAGATGCTGGTGGACTTTTATCAACTGGTCAAAGAGCATATACTCATGATGCTCAGGTAGTAACCTATAACGGTCCAGATACTGATTATACCGGAAAAGAAATCTTAATCGGTAGTAACGAAATAGAGGTTGTAATAGCAGATATTACTGATAAAAACAATCCTAAAACTATATCAACCATAAAATACTCAGATGTACATTATACACATCAAGGATGGTTTACTGAAGATCAAAAATATTTTATCCTTGGAGATGAAGTTGATGAAACAAACGTTGGATTTAATACCAAAACAATAGTGTTTGATTTTCAGGATTTAGACAATCCTAAACTGCATTTTAACTATACGGGGCCTACTGCTGCAACCGATCATAACGGGTATGTAAAAGGTAATTTATTCTATCTTGCAAACTACAGAGCAGGTATTAGAATCATAGATATTTCTAATATCGGAAGCAAAACAATGACAGAAGTAGGGTACTTTGACACATACCCAAGTAGTAACAGTGCAAGTATGGAAGGTGTTTGGAATGTATATCCATATTTTAACAGTGGTAACATTTTGATAAGCGATTTCTCTACCGGCTTCTATCTCGTTAAAAAGAGCGGTACAGTTACCAACCCTTGTGTTGCAAGCACTCCAACAGGTGTAGCCGTTTCTAGTGTAGAAACTACTTCTGCTGTGGTTAACTGGACAGAAGTAACTAGTGCTACCTATGATGTTAGATATCGCCAAACAGGAACTAGTACTTGGACAACAAATTCTGCAAATACAAATACATATTCTATTTCAAATCTAACTGTAAATACTTCTTACGAAGTACAAGTTAGAAGTAAATGTCAAAGTGGATCTCCTTCAAACTATAGTGCATCTGTTAGCTTTACCACTAAAAGTGTACAAATTAATTACTGCGATTCTAATGGAAAAACCACTTCAGATGAATATATTAGTAATGTAAATATTGGTACAATCAATAATACAACAACTGCCTCTACTGGTGGTTACGGAAACTATACATCTATGTCTACAGATTTATCTATCGGAAATTCTCATACTATAACTATTACTCCTACATGGGCTAGTAGTGTATATTCTGAAGGATATAGCGTATGGATAGATTATAACAGAGATGGAGATTTTGCTGATTCTGGAGAACAAGTTTGGTCTAAAGCTGCATCAACAACCACTCCGGTTAGTGGTTCTTTTACCGTTCCTAATGGTACAGCTAAGGGGTCAACTCGTATGAGGGTATCAATGAAGTATAACGGAATCCCAACACCCTGTGAATCATTTCAATATGGAGAAGTCGAAGATTATACTGTAAATATTACCGATGGTGGTGTTACGGTCGTAAGCTGTTCTTCTGGTATTTCTGCATTTCCTTATTCTGAAGGATTTGAAAACACTTTAGGAAATTGGTCACAATCAACTGCAGACAATATCGATTGGACTATAAATAATAATGGAACACCTTCTAATAATACAGGTCCATCGGCGGCGTCAAAAGGAACATATTATCTTTACGTAGAAGCTTCGGGTAGCGGAACCGGTTTTCCGAACAAACAAGCCATTTTAAACTCTCCATGTTTTGATCTAAGTAGTGAGACCTCTGCCGCATTCTCATTTGATTATCATATGTACGGAGCATCTGATATGGGAACTTTTATGGTAGAACTTAGTGCTAACAATGGAAACACTTGGGCCAGTGTATGGACACAAAGTAATAATCAAGGAAATTCTTGGAAAACAGCAACCATTGATCTTACTTCATATGCCGGAAAAAGTATACAACTTAGGTTTAACAGAACTACAGGAACAACATGGCAAAATGATATTGCGATAGACAATATTTCGCTTACAACCAATGTTTCTAAAAATGATTTCCCTAAGCCTAAAGAAGAGATAACTCTGAACCTCTATCCTAATCCGGTTACAGGAGACAACCTAAACCTTTATATGCGAGGTATAGAAAGGAATGCCGAATTTGAGATCAAAAATGTTCTAGGACAATTAGTTGGAAAAGGAAACGTTTCTAATAGTATAAATATATCTAGTTTAAAAATCGGAGCTTACTTTTTACAGGTAATGTCAGAGGGTAAAATATACTCAAGACGTTTTATTAAGGAGTAATGTCTTAAATACAAAAAAATAATGAATAGCGCTAAACCCATATTTTATTGTAGTTTTCTTTTTCTTGCAATGTTTACTTTTATTTCTTGCAGTAATGATGACACAAAAGATATAGGCGAAGACAACGAACCAGAACCCGTTGTTTTTAACCCAACTGTAGAATGGGTAAAAACTTTCGGAGGAACTAATGAGGATAGTGCCCTATCAGTAGTAGAATCTACTGATGGGGGCTATGTCCTTGCAGGGTATACACAAAGTACAGATGGAGACATTAGTGACAAAACCGCTACCGATAGTGATTTCTGGGCACTAAAACTTACCAAAGAAGGTACTATTTCTTGGAGTAAAACTTATGGTGGTAGTGATGATGAAAGAGCAGAAAAAATTATCACAACTAAAGATGGTGGATATATTCTCGTTGGATATAATAGAAGCAGCGATGGAGATGTAACTGTAAATGAAGGCTTACAAGATTATTGGATAATAAAAATCGATGCTTCAGGAACACTTCAGTGGCAAAAATCATTTGGATTTCCTGGTATTGATCGAGCATTTTCTGTAATTCAAACCTCAGACGATGGTTTTTTTGTTACAGGTTTTTTTGATGTTAGTCTTAGTAATGGGGGAGGAAATGACGGTCCCGTAGCTGGTAAAAACACCCAAAAACATGGCGTAGGAGAATTTTGGGGTATCAAATTAAATGCAGCAGGAGATAAAGAGTGGAGACGCTATTTTGGAGGATCAGATAATGATCGTAGCTATGATGTTATCCAAACAAAAGATAATGGTTATTTAATGATTGGATCCACAGAAAGTCCTAGTGGTGATTTTGATATTTCGATAAATAATGGAGCTTATGATTACTGGGTCGTAAAAATTGATTCTACCGGAAACAAAGTATGGGAAAAAACATATGGAGGACTTGAAATAGATATAGCTTATGGTATTGCGGCTGTAGGAGATGGTACCTACATTATTGTTGGAGATTCTAGAAGTAGTGATGGAGATGTTACAAATGCAAAAGGAAATGCCGATCTTTGGATAATTAAAATTAATGATAGTGGTAACCTTTTATGGGAAAAAACATATGGAGGAGCCAAATTCGATACTGGAAGAGGTATCCATAAAACTCAAGATGGATATTACTTAATTACCGGAAACTCTAGAAGTAATGATATTGATCTTGATAAAAACAATGGTCAAAGTGATGTTTTAAGTATTATTATTGATAGTGAAGGAAAAGTGCTTTGGAAATCTACTCTTGGAGGTGATAAAGCAGAATTTGCAACTGGCTGTATTGAAACTACTGATAAGAAAATAATCATTGCAGGAAACTCAGAAAGCAACAATTTTGACATATCCAGCAATAAAGGGTCAAAAGATTTAATAGTAATAAAATATAAGTAATGATTAAGAAGTTTATAGTACCCCTATTTGTTTGTATTACATTGTTATCCTGTAAAAACGATGATGATAGTGATAATGGAGCTGGAACATTAAATCTAGAATTTACAAATATAATAGCTAGTGAGTCTGTCGTAATAAGTGATAAGATTAATTATACCAACAAAAGCAATGAAACCTATACTATTTCAGACCTAAAATATATTATTAGTAATATTGTTTTAATTAAGACTGATGGTAGTGAATTTGTATATCCAAAAGATGAAAGCTATTTTTTAATTAATGAAAAAGATAGCAACAGTAAAAAACTAACATTACAAAATATTGAGGGTGCAGAATACTCCAAAATTAAATTTGGATTTGGAGTTGATCAATCAAAATACCCTCTAGAAGGAGCAAACTTTGTTCCCACTGCCGAAGAAAATGACATGATATGGTCTTGGGCAGCTGGATTTAAGTTTCTGGTATTTGAAGGAACGTATACTCCAGAAGGTGGAGAAACAGATAATTATTTAATACATGTAGGTAGTCATGGAGAAAAATTAGATAATTATAAAGAAATTAGTATTGATTTATCTCAAAACCTAAGTATCAAAAATCAAGCTACGTCTTCAGTAACAATAAAAGCAGATATTGCAAAAATTTTAGATGGTAAAAATACGCACTCTTTACAAGCGAAAAATTCTATTCAAATAGACCCAGATAATGCACCAAAAATAGCCGAAAATTTTGCAGGATCATTTAGTGTAACAAAAGTATCGAATTAATATAAAATGAGAAGGTTATTATACATAGGGTTAGCATTTTTAGGGATTTCATGTAATTCGGATAAGGATGAGTACACTCCTATTCCAGATGCAACCGAAAACCCAAAACTAGAATTTATTGTTCCTTCTAATTTTCCAGAACCAACTTATGATTTCACATTAAACCCGCCAACAGAAAAAGGATTTGAATTAGGTAAAAAACTATTCTATGATGGTAAACTATCTTCTGATGGGGTTATTTCATGTGGATTCTGTCATTTACAAGATTTTGCCTTTACCCATCATACACATATTGTTAGTCATGGTGTTGATGGGGCCTTAGGTACTCGTAATGCGCAACCATTACATAACTTGGCTTTTATGAAAGAATTTACTTGGGATGGTGCTGTAGCTCATCTCGATAAACAGCCCATAGTTCCTATAACTGCAGAGGTAGAAATGAACGAAACTTTTGCTAGCATTTTAAAGAAACTAGAAAATGAACCCGAATATGTAAAACTATTTGCAGAAGCCTTTACAGATCAAAAAATTAATACCGAAAACATGCTTAAAGCATTGTCTCAATTTACGGTTATGATGATTTCTGCAGATACAAAGTATGACAAAATTGAAAGAAATGAAGGTTCTGTGTTTACAGAAGAAGAACAAGCTGGGTTTGATCTTTTTTCTGCCAAATGTGCTTCTTGCCATGAAGGGACTTTGTTTACAGACCAATCATATCGTAACAATGGATTACCAATTGATCCAGAATATAATGATATTGGTAGAAAAAGAGTTTCGGGATTAGAAACAGACATTTATAAGTTCAAAGTTCCAACATTACGTAATGTACGGCTTACTTTTCCTTATATGCATGATGGACGATTTTTTACGTTAAGACAGGTACTTGATCACTATAGCGATGGTATGGTTGATCACGAAACTCTGGATCCAATATTTAAAGATCTAGAAAACAATACTGTAGTAGGTATCCCAATGACAGACACCGAAAAAGAACAAATCATTGCCTTTTTAGAAACCCTTACTGATGATGATTATATTAATGATAATCGTTTTTCAGAGTTCTAAATTTTCTTCTTTTAAGCACCACTATAACATATTCCTATTTTAACATTTGTTATATAAATGAAAGGATTTGTGAATAAAAACTACTTATGTAGTATATTTGCAATTCATTTAGAATTAATCTATTCACGAAAAAGTATGATTAAGGTATCAGATATCGCAAAAAACAAAGTCATCGAATTGATGAGCGAAGATGGATATGATGCGACTACCGATTATGTTCGAGTAGGCGTAAAAAGCGGAGGATGCTCTGGTTTATCTTATGACTTGAAGTTTGATAAAAAGCAAGAAGAAGGGGATAAACTATTCGAAGATAATGGTGTAAAAATCATTGTTGACAAAAAAAGTTTCCTCTATCTAATCGGTACAACTCTAGAGTATTCTGGAGGTTTAAATGGTACTGGTTTTGTATTTAATAACCCCAATGCAAGTAGAACTTGCGGCTGTGGAGAAAGTTTTTCCCTTTAATTGATTAAAAAAATCCTGGATTAATTTAGGATATAAGTAATGGCATATACCGAAGACGATTTAAAGAAAGAGTTAGAGACCAAAGAATATGAATACGGATTTTATACCGATATAGAATCTGATACATTTCCAGTTGGTCTTAATGAAGATATAGTTCGTGCAATTTCTAAAAAGAAAGAAGAGCCCGAATGGATGACAGAATGGAGACTTGAAGCTTTTCGTATCTGGGAACAGATGGAAGAGCCAGAATGGGCAAATGTGACCTATGCAAAACCCGATTTTCAAAGTATTTCATATTATTCGGCTCCAAATAAAAAGCCGAAATATAATAGTTTGGATGAAGTAGATCCAGAATTATTAGAAACATTCAAAAAACTAGGTATCTCACTAGACGAGCAAAAAAAACTTGCCGGTGTAGCTGTAGATATTGTAATGGATTCTGTTTCTGTAGCAACTACTTTTAAAGAAACCCTAGCAGAAAAAGGAATAATATTTTGTTCTATATCCGAGGCTATCAAAGAACATCCAGAATTAGTTAAAAAGCATATTGGATCTGTTGTTCCTCAAAAAGACAATTTCTATGCTGCATTAAACTCTGCTGTTTTTAGTGATGGGTCTTTCTGTTACATTCCAAAAGGAGTACGTTGCCCAATGGAGTTATCTACTTATTTTAGAATAAACCAAGCAGGAACAGGTCAATTTGAACGTACTTTGGTCATAGCAGATCAAGGAAGTTACGTAAGCTATCTTGAGGGTTGTACAGCACCTTCTCGAGACGAAAACCAATTACATGCCGCAGTTGTAGAGTTAATCGCATTAGATGATGCAGAAATTAAATACTCAACTGTACAAAACTGGTACCCTGGTAATGCAGAAGGAAAAGGTGGAGTTTATAATTTTGTAACCAAAAGAGGGATTTGTGAGACCAATGCTAAGATTTCATGGACACAAGTAGAAACAGGATCAGCAGTAACCTGGAAATACCCTTCGTGTATTCTTAAAGGAGATCATTCTGTAGGTGAATTTTACTCTATTGCTGTAACCAATAATTTTCAGCAAGCAGACACGGGTACAAAAATGATACACTTAGGTAAGAATACCAAAAGTACCATTATATCCAAAGGTATTTCTGCAGGAAAATCTCAAAATAGCTACCGTGGGTTGGTTCAAATAAGTAGTAGAGCAACCAATGCCCGTAATTTTTCTCAGTGTGATTCATTATTAATGGGCAATGAATGTGGCGCACATACGTTTCCATATATAGAAGCAAATAATAAAACTGCTCAAATAGAACATGAAGCGACAACGAGTAAAATAGGTGAAGATCAAATTTTTTATTGTAACCAACGAGGAATTGATACAGAAAAAGCAATCGCTTTGATTGTAAATGGTTTTAGTAAAGAAGTTTTAAATAAATTACCTATGGAATTTGCGGTAGAAGCTCAAAAACTTCTTGAGATTTCTCTTGAAGGTTCTGTTGGGTAAGGTAATTAGTAAAATCACTTAAAACTCTCAAGTAATGAAAAAACCATTTATTTTAATTGTACTAAGTCTATTACTTTTCTCATGTAAATCTGAAAACAAAGGTGCAGAACCAGATTTAATACGAGGTGAATTTATTTATATCGATGACGCTGCCGTTATAAAAGGCACTGATTTTATTTATGGAGTAGAAATAGATGAATTAACACATCAGTTAGCAGAAAAAATAAAACCATTACAAAGAGAAGAATATGATATGGTTCCTGTAGTTATCAAAGGAATTATAAAAGCTAATCCTGGCGAAGGTTGGGAAGAAATAGTTCAAATTAAAGAAATTATTGGGGTAAGTGAACCTACCTCAGAATTACCGACTAAAATCAATTCAGGACACAATCACAGTCATTCTGAAGGAGATAGTCACGAAGGTCACAACCATTAATAAAAAGTAGAGAATATTATTGTACAATGTTAGATATAAAAGATTTACACGCAAGTGTCGAAGGAAAAGAAATTTTAAAAGGTCTTAACCTAAATGTAAAAGCAGGAGAAATACATGCTATTATGGGACCAAACGGTGCAGGAAAAAGTACCTTGGCCAGTATTGTAGCAGGTAAAGAAGAGTATGAAGTTACTAAAGGAAATATTCTTTTGGATAATGAAGATATCGAAGAACTTGCTGCAGAAGAGCGTGCTCATAAAGGAGTATTTCTATCATTTCAATACCCTGTCGAGATTCCTGGTGTAACGGTTACCAATTTCATGAAAACTGCTATTAATGAAACTCGAAAAGCACAAGGTCTTGAAGAAATGCCAGCAAAAGACATGCTAAAAAAGATTCGAGAAAAGTCTGAACTGCTTGAAATTGATCGTAAATTTTTATCAAGATCTCTTAACGAAGGGTTTTCTGGAGGAGAAAAGAAACGTAACGAGATTTTTCAAATGGCAATGATGGAGCCTAAATTGGCCATTCTAGACGAAACCGACTCTGGGTTAGATATTGATGCATTGCGTATTGTTGCAAACGGTGTAAATAAGTTAAAAAGTGAAAATAATGCCATAGTTGTAATCACTCATTATCAACGTTTATTAGATTATATCGTTCCAGATTTTGTTCATGTATTGTATGATGGAAAAATCGTAAAATCAGGCACTAAGGAATTAGCTCTTGAATTAGAAGAAAAAGGATACGACTGGATCAAAGAAGAAATTAATGCATAATAAGTTGAAGTTTACTGTTTTTGAAGCAAATGTTTCATAAAAAGTAAGCAAGCAATAGACAACAAGGAACAAAAAATGGAATTGAAAGATAAATTAGTCTCTTCTTTTTTGGCTTTTGAAAATACAGTAGATGTAGATGCTGCTGTTCATGATATAAGAAGCCAGGCAATCAAAACTTTTGAAGAAAAAGGATTTCCAACAAAAAAAGAAGAAGCGTGGAAATATACATCTCTAAATACCGTATTAAAACACGATTATAGTATATTTTCTAAAGAAGAAAATGCATTAGATTTTAAGGACATTAAGAAGTACTTTGTTCACGATCTAGATACCTATAAAATCGTATTTATTGATGGCAAGTACTCTTCGCATTTGTCTGAAACAACTCATGAAAAAATAGATGTTTGTTTAATGTCTTCTGCATTAACTCATGAAAAGTACAGCTCAATAATCAATAACTATTTTAATAAAATAGCTGTTCAAGATGGTATTACTTCTTTAAACACAGCATTTTCTAAAGAAGGAGCTTATATTTTTATTCCTAAAAATAAAATAGCAGATAAACCTATTCAGATTATTCATTTTTCTACCGGAAACGAATCTGCTCAAATGTTGCAACCTCGTAACCTGATTGTTGCAGAAGAAAATTCTCAGGTTCAAATTATAGAACGTCATCAAAGTTTAACCGACAACCCAGTTCTTACAAACGCAGTAACCGAAATTTTTGTTGATAAAAATGCGATAGTAGATTACTATAAAATCCAGAATGATAACCAAAATGCATCATTAATCGATAATACTTATATCGAACAACAAACTCAAAGTATTGCATCAGTTCATACCTTTGCCTTTGGAGGAAATATTACAAGAAATAATCTTAATTTTTATCAAAAAGGAGAAAGAATAGATTCTATTCTTAATGGAATTACTATCATCGAAGGCAAACAACATGTAGATCATAATACATTGGTTCACCATACAGAACCAAATTGCGAAAGTCATCAAGATTACAAAGGTATATTTGATGAAAGAGCAACAGGGGTTTTTAATGGAAAAATTATAGTAAATAAAGAAGCTCAAAAAACAAACGCTTTTCAATCTAATAATAACATTTTACTAAGTGATAAAGCAACTGTTAACTCTAAACCTCAGTTAGAGATTTTTGCAGATGATGTAAAATGTTCTCATGGTTGTACTATTGGGCAACTAGATGATAATGCTTTATTCTATATGAGATCTCGAGGAATCGCAGAAAAAGAAGCCAAAGCATTATTGATGTATGCTTTTGCTAATAATGTTTTAGAGAGCGTAAAAATTCCTCAGCTCAAAACCAGAATCAATAAACTTATCGCAAATAAATTAGGCGTTAATATTGGTTTTGATTTGTAAATCAAAATCTCTTAAAAAAATATTGAGGCTGTCTAAATTGTATTTAGACAGCCTTTTCTTGTTTTGATAAAGATTTGTCAAAAGTAGCCTACTCCTAAATATGCTTATTTAATTGTTTTATAAAAAACGAAGGAGATAATCCTGTATTTTTATAAAAAGATCTTGAAAAAGACTTTGTATTACTAAAACCAATTTCTGTAGAAATAGCTTTTATTGTATATCTTCTAAATTTAGTATCTGTTTTTAATTTTTCAATTGCATAATTAACTCTAAGACTATTTATATAGTGAGTAAATTTTTCACCTTTAGTATGATGAATAACTTTAGAGAGGTATTTAGCATTAGTATTCAATTGCCTAGCAAGACTAATGGTGGTAACATTTGGCTTAAGAAAACCTAAATTTTCTTCAAATCTATCAATCTTTATAGAAATTTCTTGAATTACTTGTTTAGAAATCCCAATAGTCTTGATTGAAGAAAATTTAGTGTCATTTGTAGTAGTAGAATCTTTCTTATTAGAGGTTAATAAGTCGTTAAATCGATTTTTGTATACCTTCCTTTTCCGATATTGAATAGAAAATAGTACCAGAGAAATAATAAACAACAAAAGAAAACACCATGTCAACAACTCATATTTTTGCTGTTTTACATTACTATTCTGTAAAAGTCTTTCCTTTTCTAATAAAAGTTGAGGACTATCATATTCTTTAATTAATCCTTCATTTAATTGCCAATTATTCGCATTCACAATACTATCATAACTAAGCAGTCGTTTTATAAAGAAAAGTTGTGCTTCATTATCATTTTCTTGTTTAGCAAACTTAAGAAGTGAAAGATAATTACCTCGCATTTCTGGTATTACATGCCCAGAAGATTGAAAAATAGAATCATTTTTTTTAAAGTATGTAGAGGCAAGATCAATTTTATTATTCTCTTCATGTATCTTCCCTAAATAAAAATACAATTTAACAAGGCCTGTCTTATCCTCAAAATTAGAAAGATCACCTATTGTTTTAAGAGTGCTTTTTGCTTCTTTATATTTTCTTTTTTGATATTGATTAATACCTTTAAGAAGTACTAAACGAGAACACAACATACGTCTGTCTTGTGTTAGAAGGCTAAGACCTTGGTTAATATACACATTTGAAGAATCGATTTGTTTTAAGTTAGAATAAGCTTCAGCTACTGAATGAATTGATTCTACATACTCGATCGTATCTCTATCTCTTCTTTTTCTTTGCTTCTCATAGTTTAATGATTCTTTGAAAACTTCTAAAGCTTCATCATATTTACCTAATCTGCTTTTAAGAATTCCGATGTTATGCCGAGAATAATAATAAAATTTATTCTTTGATTTTTTAGAATATTCTACTGCTTTTAATAAATATTCTAAAGCTTTATTATAATTCCATTTATCTAAATAATATAATCCTTTTAAATTGTATGCGTTTGCTATATAATCTCTATCATTTATATTTTGACTTATCCTAAGTGATTTATTAATATAAAGTAATTTTATACTATCATTTTTTTCATAAAAAGATAATCTAAAATACGCTAAGGGTATTTTAAGACTATCCTTGTCCAACATTGCTTTTTGTAAATAAGCATTCAGATATAAAGTAGATTTCAGAGTGTCTGTATTGTTCTTTTTAAAGCGTTTATCCAACTCTGAATAATTTTTAAGCAACAAAGAATCTGGAATAGATAACCCTAAGGTAGTTTGTTGAGAAAAAGCAACATAATTACCAAAAAAAACACTAATTACAATAAGTATTACTAATTTCTTATTCATTCTTTTTTAGAAATGCCTTCCTACCACCATTGATTAATTACTATCAAAACAACATAGAAAAAAACAGCTTTTTAACAAGATTCGAAAGTACTAAAAGAAAGATACAGTTTAAACAATTTATGCTTCTTATTAAAGTATAAAAAATATCCCTTTTCCAGAAAAGACCCTGTCTTTTTCTAGAAATGACATTATATCCTCTTGCAACCACACTCTGCATCACTATATATTTGCTCATAACAAAATTAATAATGACTTAACAAAAAGGCCTATAATTTGACTATTAAACTGTTGCTTTTTTACGAATGCTTAGAATTAATAAAAACATTATTAGGAGCCATAGATTTATAATATCTATTGGGAATTTGCTCCATAAAAAAGAGACACATGACCTTGAGTGTCTATAAATGATCAGGAGATATTAAATTAATTTAAATTTTATTATTATGTTAAAAGACATTTTAAATTTAGGAGTTGTTCTAAAAAGAGGAGAACAAAGAAGTATTAATGGTGGAGTTATGGATCAGTGTTCACCTACTAATCTAACTTGTAGACCTAAACATGGTTATTCAGTATCCTGTGTGCGTAATGGAGCTAGTTATAGCTGTGTTTATACTTCAGGTGGTGGAGAATAATTGAAAAAATGGGTAAGCTATTGTTCAAGGAGGAGAACGTGATATGTCAGATTCGGGAGACCTGTCTATTACGATTTATTCAAGATCTTCTTAATAAATTAATAAAAGCTAAGTCAATTACAAGACTTAGCTTTTATTGTTTGTACTAAACAAAAAAAGATTAATTGATATTTATACCAAACAAACTCTAAAAATAGGCTTAACTGCTTGTTCATTCATCCTTATTCTGTATTGCAAAAAGTTTCTGCAGTTAATGCTATGCAAGAATTTCACTGCTTAGAATGAGAAAAAAGCAACTACGCATTTGTAGTCGGTTTTTAGAATTCATCTGTGTTATATAACTTTTATAAAAAGCCAAAGTATATAGCTCTGGTTTTATTTTACCGCGCTTACTATCTCTTTCAAAAAAGTATTAAAATCTACTCCTGCATCACCAATTAATCCAAAACGTACAATCACCAAGTCTTTTGATGGGATAATAAATACTCTTTGGCCCTGAAAGCCATTGGCCGAATACATGTCTCTAGGAGCATCTGGATAAAAACCTCCTGCATTTAGCCAAAAATGACCCCCATAATCCCCATCAGAAGTAGGACTGGGAGTTGTTACATAATCAACCCAATCTGCATCAAATATTTGTGCTCCATTCCAGTTTCCTTTATGAAGGTAAAGCAATCCAAACTTTGCCCAATCTCTTACTGTTGCCCATGCATACGAAGATCCTACATAGTTTCCCGCCATATCTGTTTCTATGAGCATAGATTGCATTCCTATTTTATCAATAAACTCACGGTAAGGAAAATCTAGATACTCCTGGTCATTATTCAATTTTTTTCTAAGAATTCCAGATAACAAATTTGATGTGCCTGACGAATAATACCAATTCTCATTGGGCTTATGAATTGCTTTTTTATGAATCTGTGTCCTAGTCATATCTGCATCTAAATACAACATTTTTGTTACATCAGAAATAGAACCATAACTTTCATCCCACTCCAGACCACTGTTCATTTGCAATAAGTTATTAATCGTTATTTCTTTTCTTTCGTCATCTTGCCATTCTTCTACAGGTGCTTTTTCAGCTATATTTATTTTACCTTGTTTCTGTAATACACCATACATAGTACTTAGAATACTTTTGGTCATCGACCATCCCAATAGTTTAGAGTCTTTAGTTAAGCCATCAATATACTTTTCGGTTATAATTTGATCTTTATATAATACCATAACTGCTCTGGTTTTCTGTATACTCTCTCCATCCGCATCAAAAATAGAAGCTGCAGTTGTATGTATTTTATCATAATCAAGATTCTCAAAAATGGTATCCTTTTGCTGTAACGCCCCATAAGGATATGCTAACCCAGTATTTACTTTTGTACGGTTGGGTTTTAAAACCGGAGCTTTTTCATCAAAATCATCATCAACTAATACACTGCCCAGTCCCTCTCTATAGATTGCTTTTCTTTCTTTAAATCCAAATAACGAAGCAGAAGCAATTTTATCTACTGTGTTTACCTCATCATCAGCCAAATGAACTGGATCAAAATTATTATCATAAGTATCAGTAAACTCAACACTTCTATTTGCCAAAAAAACAGAAGAACACATGTTTTTTGCAGAATATCCATTAAGAATATTGAGTTTTGGATAATTAAGATATACTATAATACAAAGGCCTACAAGCAAATTTAACGCAAGAATTTTGACAACTTTTTTTACTATTTTCATGGGTAAGATGATTCGGTTTTTTGAAAAAGAAAATTACGGTTTTTTATTTCAATCAAATCAAAAAAATATGTTTTAGCTTTACAAAATCAAAACAAACTTCAGTGTATAAGAGTACATAATGTTTACGATCATAAAAAATCACTCATATAGCAGATAATATCCTTAAAAACCAAGCTATCAATTATCATATAATAATTCGTATCACTACTTTTGCAAAAAGAAATTGATATGCTAGATGTACATAAAATCAGAAAAGATTTTCCGATACTTTCAAGAAAGGTAAACGGAAAGCCTTTGGTTTATTTTGATAATGCAGCCACATCGCAAACTCCTCAAGTAGTTATTGATGCAATTGTAGATTATTATAGCGGTTATAATGCAAACATACATCGAGGAGTACATACACTTTCTCAAGAAGCGACAGATGCTTATGAGATTGCAAGAAAAAAAATACAAGCACATTTTAATGCTAAACATACACATGAAATAATTTTAACCTCAGGAACTACCCATAGTATCAATATTATTGCTACAGGGTTTACCGACCTTCTTTCAAAAGGAGATGAAATTATAGTGTCAGCATTAGAACATCATTCTAATATCGTTCCTTGGCAAATGCTTTGTGAACGAACAGGAGCTATTCTCAAAGTCATTCCTATGAATGAAGAAGGAGAATTAATAATAGATGTTTATGATACATTACTGTCTAACAAGACCAAGCTTGTTTTTACCAATCATATTTCTAATGCATTAGGGACCATTAATCCTATTGAAGAAATTATTGATAAAGCTCATGAAGTTGGTGCCGCCGTATTAATAGATGGTGCACAATCTTGTCCTCACATTAAACCTGATGTTCAAGCTCTTGACGTTGATTTTTATGTAGCCTCAGCCCATAAACTATGTGGGCCAACCGGTGTAGGTATGCTTTATGGTAAAGAAGAATGGCTTAACAAACTGCCGCCATATCAAGGAGGAGGAGAAATGATTGAACAAGTTACTTTTGAAAAAACTACATATGCAGGGCTTCCTCATAAATTTGAAGCTGGAACACCAAATATTTGTGGTGGAATTGCATTTGGCGTAGCACTAGACTATATGAATAGCATTGGTTTTGAAGCTATTGCCTCATATGAAAATGAGCTATTAGCATACGGAACACAAAAACTACTTGAAATAGAAGGTTTAAAAATTTATGGTACTTCTAAAAACAAAACTTCTGTAATTTCATTTAATCTAGACAATATACACCCATATGATGTTGGAACTATTGTTGATAAATTAGGTATTGCTGTGCGTACAGGACATCACTGTGCACAACCTATTATGGACTTTTATAAAATACCAGGAACAATAAGAGCTTCGTTTTCATTCTATAATACCAAAGAAGAAATTGATGCTTTGGTAGATGCAATTAAAAAAGCTAAAATGATGCTAGGTTAATGCACACCCTTAGCCTTATTTGTAAGGAGATGTATTTGTTTTGAACTCATACTAAAAAAGAGTATAAGTGTGTTCTATACCATCATTAATAGAAAGTATTGAATAGCAACATTTCTTGTTGTACTTTTGTTGAAAATTTATGACTAATGACGATTAAGGAAATTCAGGAAGAGATTATTGACGAATTTGCAATGTTTGATGATTGGATGCAGCGATATGAGTATATGATCGAGTTAGGAAAATCACTTCCTCTTATTGAAGAAAAATACAAAACTGATAATAATATCATTAAAGGATGTCAAAGCAAAGTCTGGGTACATGCAGAAATGAATGATGATAAAGTAGAGTTTACAGCAGATAGCGATGCTATTATTACCAAAGGTATCATTGCAATATTAATTCGTGTTTTTGATGGGCAACACCCATCTGCAATTATAGATGCAGATACTGATTTTATAGACCAAATTGGGTTAAAAGAACATTTGTCTCCTACTCGTGCCAATGGTCTTGTAAGTATGATTAAGCAGTTAAAAATGTATGCAATAGCTTATCAAACCCAATTGAATTAATTGTTTTTTTAAACAAAAAGGCATACCAAAAACAACAACTATGAGTGAAATTGCAATAGATACAAACGAACTTGGAGAAAAAATCGTAAAGGTACTGAAGACTATTTATGATCCAGAAATTCCTGTTGACATATATGAACTAGGATTAATTTATGATGTGTTTGTTAATGAGGACTATGATGTAAAAATCCTTATGACATTAACTTCTCCTAATTGTCCTGTAGCAGAATCTTTACCTCAAGAAATACAAGAAAAAGTAAAATCTCTTGATGCTGTAAATGATGTTGAGATGGAACTTACCTTTGATCCACCATGGTCTCAGGACTTAATGAGCGAAGAAGCAAAGTTAGAATTGGGAATGCTGTAACTTTTACGTATTTTTAAAAGTAACATATTAAATAATTAACATTAATACCCTTTTTGAGGTCCACAACTATGGCTGAAGAAATTGTAAATAGAGTCGCAAACAATAAGAATCTTATATCTTTTGATTTAGAAGATTATTACCCAAAAGGAAACCGTATTCTTATTGATATTAAAGATTGGCTTTTTGAAGGGTTGATTTTACGTGAAAAAGACTTTAGAAAACATGTGTCTGATCATGACTGGAGTCAGTATGAAGGTGCTTATGTAGCACTAACATGTTCTACAGAAGCAATTATTCCTGGATGGGCCTATCTTTTACTTACTAGTTCTTTGATTCAATATACTAAAAAGGTGGTTACAGGCTCTTTAGAAGTATTGGAAACAATACTCTATAACGATATCATCACAAATTTAGATATTTCAGAATACAAAGATAAATTAGTAATCATTAAAGGTTGCACTAATAAACCAGTTCCACAAGGGGCATATATCGCCTTAATACAAAAATTACAACCTGTTGTCAAAAGTATAATGTATGGAGAGGCTTGCTCCTCTGTACCCCTCTACAAAAGAAAATAAACCATTAAGCGCTTAAATTTGCTTTTTGTCGAAAACAACCTAATATCTAAACTATAATTGGATCAATACTTATGGCTTCTGCTATATTTGCGATCGCAAAAAATTAGATAGAATTAGAAAATACCTTAGTCTAAGTTAAGGTTGATCAACATTCAAATCAATTATTTTAAACTTACTTACAATTATGAAAAAAACACTTCTAACATTAGTACTTCTAGCAACTTCTACAATTGCATTTGCTCAGGAAGAAAAAAAAGAAGAAGAAGCACCAAAAGATGGGTGGACCAGAGCCGGAAACGTTAGCTTTTTATTTAATCAATCTGCTTTTAATCACGAATGGTTAGGAGGGGGTACATCAAATATAGCTGGTAATTTATCTATATCCTATGATTTCAACTACCGTAAAGGAGATATCACGTGGGATAACAAACTTCTAGGAGACTATGGTTTGACAAAGTTAAAAGATCAAGAATCTGCTCGTAAAACCAATGACCGATTAGAACTTAATTCATTAGTTGGTAAACAAATCAAAGAATCTTTATGGTACTATTCTTTTTTCGCAAATTTTAGAACTCAATTTGATCAAGGTTTTCTATATGGTGAGGATGAAAACGGAAATGAAACCAGAGAATCACAAACTCATTTCTTTTCTCCTGCTTACCTTCAATTTGGACCAGGTATGTTATGGAAAAAAAGTGACAACCTAAAAGTTAATATAGCTCCAGCAACTGCAAGATTTATATTTGTACACGATCATTTTACTACGGTAGATGCCACTAATCAAGCCGCTCTAGATGCATATGTACCATATTTTGGTGTAGAAGCTAATGAGACTTCACGTTTTGAGTTTGGTGCTGCAGTTAATGCATATGCTAAATTTGAATTAATGAAAAATGTATCTATGGAGAATATCCTAAATCTATATTCAAACTACTTAGAAGACCCGCAAAATGTAGATATCGATTATACTGCAAACGTTGTGATGAAAATTAATAAATATTTGTCTACCAATATAACTTTTCAGGCTATTTATGATGACAATGCTATCGGAGCTTTTCAAATTAGAGAAGTATTTGGTCTTGGTGTAAACTATGGCTTCTAGTACATAAAAACCAAAGCATTTAAAAAAAAAGGAAGCGTCAATACATGTATTGGCGCTTCCTTTTTTATATTGTTTTAAATTTGTGACTAGAAAATTAAAAATAGACTTAAAAAAATTAGCACTTTTGTTTTAAGAATTAATGTAAGGTTACCACTATTTTTTCGTCTATACTATACTATAAATACTTAAAAAACAGAGGTTATGAGTAAGCTTGTTTTAGTTTTAAGAATTGTATTAGGAGCGATATTGGTAATTTTTGGAGTTAATAAATTCATTGGATTTATTCCTGTGTTAGAATTTGTTAATCCAGACGCAAGTGTATTTTTTGAAGTGCTTGCAAATAGTTATCTGTTAAAAACAGTAGGACTCGTTGAAATAATAGCAGGTTTTTTATTGTTGATCAATATATATGTGCCATTTGCATTAGTTGTATTAGCACCGATTTCCATTAATATTATTTTATTTCATATTACACTAGACCCATCTAATATTGGACCAGCAGCATTTGTTTTTCTTGTAAACGCTTTTCTGATTTATACCAATTGGAATGCCTACAAAACACTTTTTTAAAATAGTTTTGTTTATTACAAGAAGTTATTCGACTGCTCTTGCATAGCTATCCGCATATTGCTATACCCCAAAGCAATATATAAAGAAACCCTTCCTTTCTTTACAGGTCACTTGCAGAGCAGTCATTTTTATAGTTTCTTTAGCATTTTTAGAAGCTTCTTTTGATAGATTTGTACGTATATACGTACACTATGAAAAAAATACTCATTTTCCTTTCTATCTTTACAATACTGATAGCTTGTAAAAAAGAAAATCAGGAGCAAAAACTTAAAACAGAAATTGCATTGAACTATCCAGAAACTAAAACTGTAGATACAGTAGACACCTATTTTGGAACCCAAGTAAAAGACCCATATAGATGGTTAGAAGATGATCGCAGTACCGAAACCGAAAATTGGGTTACTACACAAAACAAAACTACTTTTGATTACTTAAACAAAATCCCATTTAGAGAAGATCTTAAAAAGAGACTCTCTGATCTTTGGAATTATGAAAAAGTAAGTGCCCCATTTAAAGAAGGGGATTATACCTATTTTTATAAAAATGACGGTTTACAAAATCAATATGTTATCTATCGATTTAAAAATGAAGGTGATAAACCTGAAGTTTTCTTAGACCCAAATACATTTAGTAAAGATGGAACAACATCTTTGGGAGAAGTTAATTTTTCTAAGAATGGAAAACTTGTTGCCTATTCTATTTCTGAAGGAGGTAGCGATTGGAGAAAAGTAATCGTTAAAAATGTTGAAACCAATGAAATACTTGGTGATACTATTATCGATGTTAAGTTTTCTGGAATGTCCTGGAAAGGAAATGATGGTTTTTACTATTCTAGTTATGACAAACCCAAAGGAAGTGAGCTTTCTGCAAAAACAGATCAACACAAAATATACTATCATAAGTTAGGTACCGCTCAAAAAGAAGATAAACTTATTTTTGGTGGAACAGAAGAAGAAAAACACAGGTATACTGGTGCATATCTAACCGAAGACGATAACTATTTAATTATTTCTGCAAGTACATCTACATCTGGAAATAAATTGTTTATTAAAGATCTTAAACAATCAAATAGTAAACTTAATGCAATACTTAATACTACAGAAAGTGATACCCATGTTATAGAAAATGTAGGATCAAAATTATACATAGTAACCAATTTAAATGCTCCAAATCAGAAAGTAATAACTGTTGATGCTTCTAACCCAACACCAGAAAATTGGGAAGATTTTATTCCTGAAACCGAAAATGTGTTGAGTATTAATACGGGTGGAGGATATTTCTTTGCAGAGTATATGGTAGATGCAGTTTCTAAAGTACTACAATATGACTATGATGGTAAACTTGTTCGCGAAGTTAATTTACCCGGTGTAGGCAGTGCCACCGGATTTGGCTCTAAAAAAGAAGATAAAGAATTGTATTATTCATTCACCAACTATAAAACTCCTAATAGTATTTATAAGTATACAATTGCTACAGGTGCATCTGAGATATATCGTAAACCTAAAATTGATTTTAACCCCGATAATTACGAAAGTAAACAAGTTTTTTATACCTCTAAAGATGGTACGAAAGTACCTATGATTATCACCTTTAAAAAAGGAACCGAACTCAATGGTAAAAACCCTACCATTTTATATGGATATGGTGGATTTAATATTAGTCTTACCCCTTCATTTAGTATTGGTAATGCCGTATGGATGGAACAAGGCGGTATCTATGCTGTACCCAATCTAAGAGGAGGAGGTGAATATGGTAAAAAATGGCACGATGCAGGAACAAAAACCGAAAAGCAAAATGTATTTGATGACTTTATTGCCGCTGCAGAATACTTGATTACTAATAAGTATACATCTAGTGATTATCTTGCAATTAGAGGTGGTTCTAATGGAGGACTACTTGTTGGTGCTACCATGACGCAAAGACCGGATCTAATGAAAGTAGCTTTGCCAGCAGTCGGTGTTTTAGATATGTTACGATATCATACATTTACAGCAGGTGCAGGATGGGCATACGACTATGGGACTGCTCAAGATAATAAAGAAATGTTTGATTACCTTATAGGGTATTCTCCTGTTCACAATGTAAAAAAAGGAGTTGAATATCCTGCAACAATGGTAACTACAGGAGATCATGATGATCGTGTTGTACCTGCACATTCTTTTAAGTTTGCTGCAGAACTTCAAGCAAAACAATCAGGCACAAATCCGACTATTATTAGAATTGAAACGAACGCGGGACATGGTGCAGGAACACCTGTTAGTAAAACCATAGAGCAATATGCCGATATTTTTGGTTTTACACTATATAATATGGGCTATGAGGTATTGCCAGAAAAAACGAATGATGAGTTAAAAAACTAACTTACAATATAAAATTAGAGCAATAAAAATCCGTTTTCTTATTTAGAAAACGGATTTTTTAATTTTTAACCTACAATCCAATTGTCAAAATCTTGAGATAAACTCTGTAAGGTTCACATTTCTAGGAAGGTCGAATTTTTTTCGTAATCTATATCTCCCCATTTTTACACTTTTACTAGATATGCCCATTAGATTAGCGATATCCTTAGAACTAAAGTTTAGTTTTAAAAATGAACATAGTTTTAACTCTGTAGGGGTTAATGCTGGATACTCTTTCCTTAGTTTTTCGAAAAAACCCAAATTCACCTGCTCAAAGCGTAATTTAAAAGCATCCCAGTTCTTTTTTGAGTTTCTATTAACAGATACTAATAAACGTTCTATCTTTTGTTGATGAGCATCATCCACTCCCCTCTTTATTTCGTTAATTTCTTCTTTAAACTGTTTTAGTAATTCTCCATCTTCAATAATCTGCAATGCAGATGTAGTAAGCTCTTTGTTTTTAATCTCTAATATATCCTTAGTTTTAGTAAGCTCTAACTCTGCTATTTGTTTTTCTTTTTTTATTAATTTCTTTTCTTTTTTATGTTTAGTTCGCAAGTACCTAAAATACAAAAAGCCAAATAAACTAATCATTATTGCTCCAGAAAGGTATACCCCTTTCATTATACGATCAATCTTTTTTTCTTTCTTTATAAGTTCCAATTGCTGTTGCTGTTGTTCTCTTTCATAACTATCTCTTAATTCAGATATTCTCCAAGTGTTATGTGTACCAAACAGACTATCTTTTAATGCAGTACCTTCTGTAAAATATTCTAAGGCAACTTTATGCTTCTTTAAAGCCTTATTAGTTGAGGCTAAGTCTAATAATATGGTCGCTTTAAGAGAAAGTAGGTTAATCGATTTTGATAGCTTTAATGCTTCTGAAAAATAAACAATGGCTTCATCATGTTTATCTTTGGTCATGTACATACTACCGATATAATACTTTGCTTGAGCTATAAAAGTTGTCTCTCCTGATAATTCTATTGTTTTATAATTTTCGAGAAGTAATTTCTCTGCCACTTTTACATCTCCTAATCTTAAAAAGATTACCCCTTTTAGCATTGATATTCTGGCTAATCTAAGGTCTTGGACTTCTTGACTAACATTCTTACTATAAATAACCCCCTTTGCTTTTTCAATATAGTCTAACGCCTTCTCATATCTTTCTTCATTAAAATTGACCAATGCTAAATTTTCGAATGTATTACTTAAAAACAATTCTTTAACAGGACTATCAACTTGCATTAAAAGGTTAATTGATTTTATATAATAGCGCTCTGCCAGATTATTTTGTCCAAAAGATTGATAGATATTACCTATATTATTATAAATCCCCGATTTTGTATCAGGAGAATTTTCATTTTCAATTATTTGTAAAGCTTCTCTAAATAGTTTAAATGATTTTTCGAAATCAGATTTAGAATCATATGCAATCCCCAAGCAATTTAAACCCTTTGCAAGTCTTAAACTATCTTTAAGTACCTTGCTCATCTCTATTGCTTGATTAATGTATACAATAGATGAATCTGGTTGTGTTTGACATAATCCCAATCCTTTTAAGCGCATCTTATCAATACGAATCGTGTCCTCTAATGTTAAAGATTCTACTTGTTGAAAATAGAATTCACGTGCATGAATACAAGATTGTATAAAAAAAAAGTGTACTATAAATATAATACGAAGATGAAGGAATATAGTAGTTTTCAATTCTTAATAAAAGTTTAAAGAGATTCCTAAATATATTAAAAATCGCTGATTTTCAACTTTTAGTATGCTTGTAGACTTTTTGTAGACTTATTTATAACCAATACACATACTTTGTAGACTTTTTTTATGTTCTAGTAAGGCAAAATGATTACTTCTTTTTAAGAATTTTGTATCCTCTTTTTAACATAAAGAGTTCTCATAAATATAGAATGTCAAAACATTTTCTGTTGTACCGCCCCCCTTTTTTTGACTAATAGTATCGACTATTAGCGCTCAATACAATTTAATTTAATAAGTAAACACAAACATTTAAAAGTTAAACGTATTATGAAGTACAAAAAAATTGTCACGGGAATATTGACTGTTTTTTGCATTATGTCTACAGTTGCGCAAGTGCAAAAGGAAACAAAAGAACAGCAATTAGAGAATGGAAATATTAAACAAAATACTGTAAGAACTAAATATCAAAAACGAGGAGTTTCTTCAAAATTAGACTTAGAATTACAATCTGTTATTTCAGAAAGTGCCGAAAACTTAATTATAAATAATAATAAAGTGCTTGTAAGGGCATTTCCTATACAAAGTGCTAGCACTTTAGAAAAAGACTTAGTATCAATCGGAGCCGAAAACTGTAAAATACGAGGTAAGTATGTAACGGCATGGGTGCCATTAAATAAGATTGAGTCATTAGAATCTCTACCTTCTTTAAAACACTGTGCAGCTCAACAAATGTCTCGAACTAATACTCTTAATTTTTCTAAAAAGAAAAAAGAAGTATTAAAAACAGGAAAAACGGTTACTCAAGGAGATATTTCTATGCTTACAAAGGTCGTAAGAGAAAACCTTAATGTAGACGGAACCGGAATACGAATTGGTGTAATGTCTGATAGTTATAATTTGCAAAATGGAGCGCCACAATCTATACTTGATGGAGATTTACCCGGTGCCAATAATCCTAATGGGTATACTCAAGAAGTAATCGTTCTTCGAGAAGGGCCAAACAATGCAAATAGTGATGAAGGTAGAGCGATGATAGAAATCATACATGATATCGCACCGGGAGCAGAGATATATTTTAGAACTGCTTTCTTTGGAATAGAAGATTATGTTGATGGGATTTATGAACTCGCAGATGCCGGAGTAGACATTATCGTTGATGACATCAATTACTTTGACGAACCATATTTTCAGGATGGTGTTCTTAATCAAGCTATTGATGATATCACTACAAGAGGAATCACCTATTTTACGGCAGCTCTTAATGCTGGGTTAAATTCTTATGAAGCCGATTTTGTTGACTCAGGGGTTGATATTGGAGGGCCTTGGGGACGTTTACATGATTTTGGAAACAATCATACCGAAGAAATAATTATCAATAATGATACCATTGCTATTCCAACTTTGCCTTTTGTATTAAATCCCGGTCTAAGGCCTAATTTAACAATGCAATGGGATGATCCTTCTATTTTTGCAAATCCTGATGGGCCAGGTCCAGATAGTGATTTAACAATTATGCTAATAGGAGAAAGAAACGGTATAAGAAGACCAATTGCATGGAGTACACAAACCAGTATTGCCAACGAAGTTCCGTTTGAAAGAGTAAATAATTTTACAAATAACACTAATGCTCCTTTAAACTTAAGTATTGCTATTGGAGTTGTTGAGGGACCAAACCCAGAAAGAATAAAGTTCATTAATCAAGCTACTAACTTTGGGTTTAGACCTTTTACAGGTACTTTAGTCGGGCATGCAAATGCTGCCGGTGCTATTACAGTAGGAGCTGTAAACTATAATAATACACCACAATTTGGAGGCACATTGCAGCCTTGGTTCAACTCATCTGTAGGTGGTACAGCCGTTTTATTAGATAGAGACGGAAATGCAATCGATCCTATTGTGCGTAACAAACCAGATTTTATGGGACCGCATGGCGCAAACACTTCATTTTTTGGAGCAACAGGTCAAGGCGATATTGAGAATGATGGCTTTCCTAACTTTTTTGGTACTTCAGCCGCTGCTCCTCATGCCGCCGCTGCCGCTGCACTAATGCAAGAAGTTGCACAACATGATTTAGGAAGAAGCTTAACAAAAACCGAAATTCTAAATGCATTTACCTCTACAGCAATAGATTTCAGAGACCCTGGCTTTGATTTTAGTACAGGTTATGGTTTCATTCAGGCAGACGCAGCTATCGCTAGAGCCCTACCAAAACCAAGTATTTATCGCTTTCAGATTAGAAATGCAAAAACAAATGATATTGTTAAAACTTTGTTTCAGAATGATGAGATTGATTTAGAAACTATTGACGGTGGTGAAATTAAAATCGAAGCACTTGCCGATTTTGGTAACGCTACAAATGGAGTTATTCGTTTTGGGTTATTTTCACTTTCTTCGGGTTATCAAAGTACCAAAGATTTTACAGCACCATATATTGCCTTTGAAGATCAAGAAAACCCTTTTATATATACAGATAACTATACCTTATCTGCGACTCCTAAAGTAAAATATACTTTTGGTAATTTTGCTTTTATGAGGTTTTCTATTATTAACGGAGAAGACAATGGAAGAGGCTATGCGAATTACTATACAAAAACAACAGAACTTGAAAGTAAAGTATACCCTAACCCATCTACAGGGGTAATTAATATCATAGAAAATCAAAAGAAAATAGAACAAATCACAATCTATAACTTTTTGGGACAACGTATTTATCAGAACACAATATCTGATCCAGGAAAAATCAAAAAACAAATAGATTTATCTAGTTATAGAAAGGGTATGTATACTGTACAAACAAAATATAGTGATCATAAAGATTCTTTCGAAAAAATAATTGTAAAATAATCAAAGTACTCCTTAATTTTTTAAGAACCCGCTTTTCATTCAAAAAAGCGGGTTCTTTTTTGGCTAAAGTTCAATATATTTGAATATGCTTAGAGTCGAAAACATATCTTTTGCGTATGACATACAACCTGTCTTAAAAAACGTAAGCTTTACCATTAAAAAAGGACAACATATTGCTCTTATAGGAGCAAGTGGTTGCGGAAAAAGTACCTTGTTAAAAATCATATATGGTCTTTTACAGGTGCAAAACGGAGAACTTTTTTGGGGTGATAAAAAGTTATTGGGCCCGCTTTTTAATCTCGTTCCTGGAGAAGATCAGATGAAATATCTTTCTCAAGGATTTGAACTGCAATCTTTTAGAACAGTTTCTGAAAACATAGGTCAATACTTATCCCGTTTTGAACCCGAATTAAAACTAGGTCGTGTAAATGAGCTTCTCGAAATTGTAGAAATGAAAAATTTTGCGGATACCAAGGTTGAAAATCTAAGCGGTGGTCAAAAACAAAGAGTAGCCTTGGCGAAAGCTCTTGCCAAAAGACCAGAACTTTTATTACTTGATGAACCTTTTGGTAACATTGATAATTTTAGAAGAAGTTCTTTACGCAGAAACTTGTATAGATATCTAAAACGAAATAAAATCACAAGTATCACAGCAACTCATGATAAAACTGATATTCTATCTTTTACAGATGAAACTATTGTTATTCATCATGGTGAGATTTTGACACAAAAGAACACCATTGATTTATATCAAGACCCAAAAACTTATTATGTCGCTTCTCTATTTGGTGAAGTAAGTGAAATTAGTCTTTCTTCATTTACCAATTCTACGAGTAAGGAAACCATATTGGTTTATCCACATGAGATAAAAGTTGACCCCAACTCTAACAAAAAAGCTAGAATAAAAGGCGCCTATTTTACAGGTAGTAGTTATTTAATAGAAGCTGTTTTTGATCAAGCTATAATCTTTTTTACTCATGATCAACTATTAAAGGCACCGCAAACTGTGGGTATACGAATCACAGATCAGGTTCTTAAAAACAGAAAGAAAACTCTAAGTATATCTAATCAAACTACTTAAGTATTTCTTGGTATTTGCTTTTATTATTTAATATTTCTTGGCTTATAGCAACTTCTGGATTATTACTTACATAAAAATCATATAACCCTTCTCTATAGAAATAACGTTTAATAATTTCATCAGTTAAAAGATTAACGATCTCTGCTTTATAAGTATCTAATGCTGCCTGTTTAGACTTGTTTAAATCTGCTATAAGCGTGTTATAAGTGGCACTAATATCTTTGTCTAGTTTTTCTCTTTTTGCTGTTTCTAATGCTTTCTTAAAGAGTTTCTCTGTATTGGTCTTAAAACTAAATTCTTTTTTATTTACAAATTTCTTAAAATCTTCAAAATCACTATCTGTAAATTTAAAATCCTTTGATTCCTTTAATTGGTGTGAGTAAAAATATTTGGTTCCATACTCAAAAATAGCATTCGACTTTAATAACGCTGTTGTTATTTTACTAAACTTTGAAGTTTCCATTTCAATATCTGGTTGTATTCCTCCCCCATCATAAACAGTTCTTCCATTTTTGGTTTTAAACGCTTTAAAATCTTGTTTATCTATACGCACCGCATTATTATTTTTATCGCGATTCCAGTAATCAAGTGCTTGTATACATCTACCGCTTGGAGTATAATATCTAGAGATTGTTATCTTTAATTGTGTACCGTAGGTTAATTTTTTGGGTCTTTGTACTAGGCCTTTTCCAAAACTTCTAGCTCCGATAACCACTCCTCTATCTAAATCCTGTATCCCACCCGATACAATTTCGCTAGCAGAAGCACTTCTTCCATTAACTAGTACCACCAAAGGTATCTCGGTATCTATAGGTTCATTTCTTGTAAAATACTCTTTGTTATACTTTTTTACAACAGATTTTGTTGTCGTAATTAACTCTCCTTTAGGTACAAATATATTGGTAACATTAATAGCTTCGCTCAACAAACCTCCGGGGTTACCTCTAAGGTCAAGTATTATTTTATCTGCTCCTTGTACTTTAAGATCTTTTAAAGCTTCAATAGTTTCGCTAGAAGCTTTGCTATTAAATTTTGACAATACAATATACCCCGTATTATCCTTAAGCAATTTATAATACGGTACTGCCTTTACTTCTATTTCCTCTCTGGTAAGTACCGTTGTTTTAATAGCTTCTTGTCTTTTATATGTAATATCTACTTTGGTTCCACTAGCACCTTTAAGAAGCTCCCCTGCATCATCTTTAAAATCTGCTACTTTTACATCTCCAATTTGTATAATTTCATCTCCTGCCTTTAAGCCCGATTTGTCTGCTGGATACCCTTTATACGGTTCTATGATGATAATTTTATCCTTTATTGTTTTTACCGATGCTCCGATCCCTGTATATTCTCCTGCATTACGAATTTTTGAAGCTTCTACATCTTGTTCATTCCAATACTTTGTATACGGGTCCAAATCGTCTAACATGGCTTTAATAGCAGTATCCATTAATTCTGCAGGATTTGTTTCATCTACATAATTCATGTTTAGTTCTTTAAACATGGTAGTAAAAATTTCTATCTGCTTAGCAATTTCAAAAAAATCAGATCTAAAACTAACTGTAGATAACAAAATAACAACGGCAACTACAGGATATATAATTCTCTTCTTCATCAGTATTTTTTTTGTCTACAAATTCAAGGTGTTTTTTGAATTCGTATTTATTTTAATTCAATTTCTGTTGCAACAAATTTTTGCAAAATCTTTTTCATTTTAGCTTCAACCAAAGCATATTCTGGTATTTCTTTTCCAGAATATAAAAACATAAACGTAAATTGATCTGAACCCTTGGTTACAATATACTTATTTTTTCTATAACTTTCCCGAAGTAAGCGCTTTATATGATTTCGATCTACGGCATTTTTAAAATTACGTTTACTCACAGTAACTGCTGCCTTAACACTAGTGTTTTCTTCTATTTTTGTTTTGTTGTATACCAACCGAATAGGGTATTGAGAAATCGATTTTCCTTCTGAAAAAAGTAACTCAATCGCTTTTTTGCTTTTTAATCTTTCCTTCTTATTTAAGGTAGCTTTCATTGGTTATAAACGTAGTTTATAGATTTTGGTTAAAAATAGTGATAATACATAAGTTGTCTATATACAGTATTACATAATGACGAAGTTTAAACTTCTTTCAACTTGCTACATAAACGTACTTTTTTTACTCAATTTTTGTTTTTATCTACATCATAATTCTACTACAAAGCGTAAAAATACTGCTATGAAAAAACCGCCTTTAGGTACTGTAAAGGCGGTTTTTTTATCATTATTCTCAATAGTATTATTCTGTATAATAGTCATTGCTTAAATTGATGTCTGCCATAAAATTAGTAATGTCTATTTGAATTGATTTTATCTCAGATTTTGGTCTAGAAATATTAAACATGTATGTTGGGTTACTCCATGGCCAATCAGATAAAACTGTTCTCTTCATTGATGGGATCGGATTTTCTTTCTCTCCGCGCATTATTCTTAACGGAATATAAAATGCCTCTACAGTACTATCTTTATACTCTACATAAATATCCAAAGGCATTGGCATTAATCCAATACGCTCTAAGGTAACTTGTGTTCCACTATCTTCTTGTGATACACTTTTTATTGCATAATCTATAGTATTTGTAGTTTGAGTCCAATCGGTTAGATACCAATCTAATTGTATACCTGATACTTTTTCTGCAATTCTTTTGATATCATTTGGTGTAGGATGCTTAAATTTCCATTCATCAAAGTATTTTCGAATTGTTTTTGCCAAATTATCTTCACCAATAATATATCCTAGTTGTGATAGAAATACTGCTCCTTTTGAGTAGGCAGATGCACCATATGCATAATTATGTGCATATCGATCTGCTTGTGTGGTTTGTGGTTGTTCTACACCAGATATTGCTAATTGATGATATCCTTTGTATATACCACGTAACGAATTGGGATTATTTTGTTTCATAACCTTGTTCATTGCAAGTGTAGAGATATAGGTAGTAAATCCTTCATCCATCCACTCATGTTTAGACTCATTCGTTGCCAAAATATGTTGAAACCATGAGTGCGCCATTTCGTGCGCAGTTACTCCTACCAAACTACCAAAGTCTCTTTCTCCTGTAATCAACGTACACATTGCATACTCCATACCACCATCACCTCCTTGTAGAATAGAATATTGTTCATAAGGGTATTTTCCTATTTTATCACTAAAATACTGCATTAACTCAACAGCTTTTGGCTGTAAATCCTTCCAATTGTCTTGGATCTCATCATTATTTTTATATAAAAAATGAATCATCGGTCCATTAGGAACTTTTACCTTATCATGCACATACTCTGGATCGGCAGACCAAGCAAAATCATGAACATTTGGAGCATAAAAATGCCAAGAAAGCTTTTTACCTTTTCTTTTTACCTCTGTACCTTCTTTTTCATAGCCATAACCTACCTCTTGAGGGTTTTTTAAGTACCCAGTACCTCCAATAATATAGGTTTTATCAAGAGTTAGTGTTACATCAAAATTACCCCAAACTCCATGAAACTCTCTTCCCATATATGGATCTGCATGCCATCCTTCAAAATCATATTCTGCAATTTTTGGGTACCATTGAGTCATTGATAATGCAACTCCCTCTTTACTATTTCTACCCGAACGACGAATTTGTACTGGTACTTGACCATTAAACTCTAAAGAAAATGTTGTCTTCGCACCAGGAGGAATAGGCTTATTAAGGTTAACCTCTAATACTGTTCCTTCAGTTTTATGTGTTAGCTTTTTACCGTCCTGTAATAATGATGATACTTCTAAATACCCTATCTCTTCTGGAGTAAGTTTGCTTATTCTATTTCCTATTCGGGGATCAGGATCTGGTAGATTAGAAGAACGTACATCCATTTCACTACCAGGTTGAAAAGCATTAAAATATAAGTGATAAAACACCTGATATAATGTATCTGGAGAATTATTGGAATATACTAATTCTTGAGTTCCTTCATATTGAAACTTTTCTACATCTACCTCAACATCCATTTTATAATCGACATGTTGTTGCCAATAAGTAGTATTGTTTTGTGCAGTAACACCAAACAATCCTGCATAGAAAACAAAAGCAATCTTTTTAAACATAATAGTACTAATTATTTAGACAGTTTATCTGCCATGATAAGCGCATTATAAAGGTTAACCATTTTACCTGATTTTGATATTTCGGAAAAACTTTTAACATTAGACGGGTCTCCGCCTACTACAACAGCTGTTTTGGTTGGCACTCCACTATCCATAAGTATTTGTTTTACTTGTGAAGCTTTTAATTTTGGGTAATATGATCTGATCATTGCTGCAATACCTGCTACTGCTGGTGATGCCATTGATGTACCCTGTAAAAACGCATACGAATTATTAGGTGTTGTTGACCATATTTTAACTCCTGGTGCAAATACATCAACATTTGTTTTTCCATAATTAGAAAAAGTAGCTATAAGATCTGAACCATACTTATAATTTAATGCTCCAATGGTGATAAAGTTATCAGCTATCTCGGCATTTGTTTTAATTTGGTCATTTGGAAAAATAATTTTTTGATCCAAGTCATTTTTACTATTTCCTGCAGCATTAACAATCAAAACATCTTTTGAAGCAGCATATTTTATTGCATCTCTAACCCATTCTGGATGCGTACTATAGTATTTACCAAAGCTAGTATTGATTATTTTTGCTCCATTATCAACAGCATAACGTATTGCTAATGCTATATCCTTATCATATTCGTCTCCATTAGGAACTGCTCTTAATGCCATTATTTTTACATTATTTGCAACTCCATTCATTCCTTGATTATTATTTCTTTCTGCACCAATAGTACCTGCAACATGGGTACCATGTTTAAGATCTTCTCTTCTATCGGCTGGTCCCATCACATTGTTGTTACCATACTGATTATCGCTAAAATTATCAACATCATCACCAACAATAGCTCTAGGATCAAATTCTATATTAAGATTATAATTAAGCTGGTCTGCATAATAATCTAATCCACCTTTCATTGTCTTTATAAAATCTGGAACAGTATCCTCTGGATCCATAAATCCAAACATTTGTGATAGAAATGCAATATGCTGTTGCATATCTGTAGTTTTAGCTTCAGTTTTTAGAAGTTCTTCTTTGGTATAATCTTCTTTACCAAGTACGGCAGCAACTGCTTTATGTGAAGCTTCTGATTGTCTATAAATCTGCTCGTAACGTGTTTTTTCACTTATGCTCTTCTGATATTTTTCGTCATACTCTGCTTTAGCTTCAATATAACTTTGGTATTCGTCTTTATCTGCTTCTGCAACAGATGCTAGAGTTTTACCATCAAATTTTGGCTTAAATTGCTTAACGATTCTTACAAATTCTAAGTTCTCGTCTACCGTGTCTCCAAGATAATTCCAACCATGAATATCATCAATGTATCCATTGTTATCGTCATCTTTTCCGTTTCCTTTGATTTCTTTTGTATTCGTCCAGATAACTCCATCAAGGTCTTCATGCTCTATATCAATACCACTATCGATAACACCAACAATAACTGTTTTTCCCTTTTTATTTTTAATAAGCTCGGTATATGCTTTGTTGATACTCATTCCTGGTATGGTATCAGAAATCAAATCTAGTTCTCCCCAATTTTTTAATTGATCTTGTGTTAAATCACTAGTTTTTAATGGCAATGTATCTATATTTTCTATCGGAGTAGAAATGATACTTGGGGCTCCACAACTTAACATCATAGTTGAAGCAACTGCTGCGATAATTTTATGAGATGAAGGGATCATTTGTGCTTTTGTTTTAATTAAATATTTCATAACAAGTAAAAACGTCTTTAAGACGTACACCTTTTTGAGTGTGTTGTAAGGTTATTATTTCATTATGGGCATCATGCTCCAAGAACAGATACCAACCATTTGTGGCAGCGGTATCCAGAAACAATTTTTTTTCGTCAATAGTTAGCAAAGGTCTCGTATCGTACCCCATAATATAAGGTAAGGGAATATGTCCTACTGTGGGCAATAAATCTGCCATGAACACTATAGTTTTACCTTTGTATTCTATATGAGGAATCATTTGCTTTTCTGTATGACCATCTGCAAACAAAATATCAAAACCTAGTTCTGATTTTTTTTGAAAGTTCTCTTGATCTCTAGAAACAAAATGTAATTGCCCGCTATCTTCTATCGGTATAATATTCTCTCTTAAGAATGATGCCTTTTCTCTTGCATTAGGCTTTGTTGCCCACTGCCAATGCTCTTTATTGCTCCATATTTTGGCGTTTTTAAACGCCAACTCATATCCATTTTCACTAGCATTGCGTTCTACTACTCCACCACAATGATCAAAATGTAAATGTGTTAGAAAAACATCGGTTATGTCATCTTTATGAAACCCTTTGCTCTTTAAAGATTTCTCGAGAGTATCATCTCCCCAAAGAGAATAGTAACTAAAGAATTTTTCGGATTGTTTGTTTCCCATTCCCGAATCGATGAGCGTCAATCTGTCACCATCTTCTATAAGTAAACATCTTGCGGTAACATCTATTAAATTATTGGCGTCAGCTGGATTTGTTTTATTCCATAAAACTTTAGGAACTACTCCAAACATAGCTCCTCCGTCAAGTTTAAAATTTCCCGCTATTATGGGGTGTAAATTCATTTTATATAAACGTTTGTTCTACATATTTTAAGAAACTATAACCTAAATTTAATGCCTTATAAAAATAACATATTAAGCTACATTTCTTATAAATGTTTAAAATCTTTGCAAAATAGGAAAAATGATAAGGATCAGGATTTAATTTTTAGACTTTTTAACACTATTTGATCATATTGTATGCCAGAAACAACTTTTTCTAGTCGGATACCATAATCTAACAGTGCTTTGATTTCTTTAATACTAGCCAAACGTTCTTTACCCATTAACAAAATTGAACGGCCATTACACTCTATATGGTAGTATGGATTACTCTCAAAAAAGAGAACAAGTTCATTGGTAAATAAAGTTTTAATGTTTTTTGGGTTTTCACCTAAAAGGTAAAAGCGCTTCGAAAAATCTGGGTGTCCTTGAATATTAATATCCTTAAAACCGGCAAACTTATATACAAACTCTATTAGACCTTCTTTATCTAGTGTAAATTTAGGAATCTCTTTATCTAACTGAATGGTGAGTACGGTTGTTCGTACTAATGTTCGAGCAATAAATTCTCCTTCAGAAAACTCTACATCAGAAATACTAAAGATAGATTTAGGGTCACAGATAGAATTGTTTAGATAGTTTATTTTTTTTTGTTTAAAAAACATAAAATCTTGTATTCCCGAAAAGTTAGTATTTTTCTTAGGATTATATTTCCATGAAAAATCTGTAGCTATATTTTGTAACTCTTCTTGTCTCTTGGTAAGATTAGATTTTGCTCCAAGTTTAATTTTTTTAGAAAAAGGAATCAAACTTCTCACCGCCAATGGATGGGCAGATGATGTACCATGACTATCAAGACCTGTAATCTCAAAGGATCCTCCTTTTCGTTTAAATGTTTGCTGATATCCTAATAAACTTTCTTGTACTGTATAATCTACAAAATCGCATAAAGAGAAATCTATAATAGCATCTTTATCTTCTGGTATCGTATCTAATTTTTTTCTTAATCGTGTATAATTTAAAAAGCTTGAGAAGTTTTTAACGCTTATAAAGTAAGTGTTACTCTCTTCTTCTTTAAACATTAATACATTAGGTTTAAAAAGGTTTCTAGCAAAAATTGCAATGCTTTTATTAAGTATTAAGTGTATAACTACAGTAGTTAAGATACCTATAAGTATTCCTGTTATTAAATTAGTGGTTATGGTACCTATTACGGTAGCAAAGAAAATAAGAAGCTGCTCTTTACCTATTTGAGCAACTGCTTTTAAGTTTTTTGGAGCAGCAAGCTTATACCCTGTATACACCAAAATTGCCGCCAATGCAGTAAGCGGAATTCTTTTTAATTGATCCTGAAACAAGACCACAAATAAGATAAGAAAAACCGAATGAAAAAAGTTAGCCGATCTGTTACTACCTCCGTTATTAACATTAACAGAGCTACGGGCTATTACGGTAACTACGTTTAACCCACCTACAAATCCACTTACAATCGATGCAATACCTAATGCAGTAAGATCTTTGTTTACATTTGCTCTTCTTTTTAAAGGATCGAGTTTATCAACCGCTTTAATACTTAATAACGATTCGATACTCGAAATAAGAGTAATTGCAAACACAACTCCTATAAATTTAAAATCTGTAAGCAACGAAAAATCGGGAGTTGGGAAATTAGAAAATACCGAATCTGGTATTTGAACTAATAATTCTTTTCCTATGGGATATGTTTCAGTAGAAAATAACTCATAATAATAGCTTAGACCAATTGCAATAAGTACAATCCACATGGGTGCTGGTACAAGCTGAAAATATTTATTTCTAATTTTTCCGTAGAAAAACATAATCAGCAAACTAGATATCCCTACAATTGCAGCAATGACAATTGCATTAGAATCATTATCAAATAGCCCTATTATGCTTTTTGGTATGTCTGTTAATAATGAGATTGTATCTCCTTTTACACTAACATTGGCTAACATAACATGAAACTGCTTAGCAAAAATACCAATTCCGATAGCGGCAAGCATTCCTTGTATTGCAGAAGAAGGAAAAAAATCACTTAACGTTCCTAATCGCAGTAATCCAATGATTATCATAAGTACCCCGGCACAAATTATAGCTGCCAAGGTAAAAATGTATCCTTGATAGAGGTCTCCGTTTGCAAGTGTTGTAATTGCTCCTAGCAGTACTACAACCAATCCATTACCAGGACCCGTTATGGTTACTTTGGACCCTCCAAAAATACTAACGATAATTCCTCCTACTACAGCTGCTATAATACCAGATATAGGGGGAGCTTCTGATGCCAATGCCAATCCAAGACCTAGGGGCAAGGCTATTAATGAAACAACAAACCCAGAAAAAATATTCTTGGGTAATTGTGTCATAAATTGCGAGATGTTACTTTGTGTATCTTTCATCTATCTCATAATTAAAACATCTGTGGGTAACTCTGATAAAATATGTTCGAGATCATGAAGAAAAATACGATCCAAAAAAGAAGTACGGTTTGGGGCATTCATAATCAATAAATCTGCGGCTACTACTTTGGCATAATGCCCAATAGAGTATCCTCTTTTACCAAATATAGATTGAGTTTTTATCAAAATACCTGTTTTAAGATCTTCTGATACATCATTTAATATGTGTTGTACTCTTTGATCTTCTTTTTTGGCAAGTTCTTCTTTTATAAGTGTATCCTTGAGTAGGGATTGATCATCTTCTACAACCACCTTAACCTCTTGATGAGAAATTTCTTCGACAATAGTCATTTTTTGTGCACCAAGGTTTTGGCCTATCTCAAAAGAATCAAGAATAGTTTGTCTTGTTTTATCATCTTTAAGACCATTGACCACAATATGATTGCATGGTCTTAAATCCTCTGATGGTTTGATGAGTAATAACACAGAGCAGTGTGCTTTTCGGGTAATTTTTCTAGCAATAGAACCAATATAAAACTTCACAAAATCTTCTCTTGGTATTGCTCCCAACATGATCAAATCTGCATTCTTTTCTTTGGCGGTGTCTATGATAACATTTACAGGATCTCCCTGTTTCCAGATAACAGTAACTTTTTCATCATCATCAGAAAATCCAGAGATCAACTTTTTGATTCTTGTTTCTTTTTCTTCCGTTTTTTCACCAACATGTACGATAATCATTTTGCAATCAAAAAAATCAACCATTCTCATCGCCTCAAAAATATTGTTTTTGAGATTGGGTGAAAACGCAACACCTATTAGAATAGTATTAAATTTACGATTAGATATTTCGTTCAAAACCTATGTTTTCTATAATATTTTTACAAGCGGGGAATATAACCTTATTTTTTGGAATGCTAAAATCCAATTTTTTATAAGGCTACCATATACCTTTAACAATGAACTAATTAGTGAAATTATAGAAAAACAGTAGTTTTTTTAAGCTTTACATTGCTGATTCAGAGTCTAAATTACATTATCCGGGTTAATTTTATTACTTTTGGTGCTACTTAACCCAAATTGAAGTGTAGCATGAAAAAACTTATATATGTTGCTGCTTATATCCTTGCCCTAGGATTTGTAGCATGTGCAAGCGATGATGGCGAGCCAATAGATTGTGGTCAAACACTTGTTAAACTGGCAGAATTAGGAAATGCATATCGCGAAGATGCTTCTATCGATAATTGTAATGCCTATAGATCTGCCTTAGAGAGTTATTTAAATAATAGCTGTAGTCTTAATGATGAAGAAAAACTAGGCTGGGAAAAAGAATTGGCCATTCTAGGTGATTGTACAACGTCAGGTATAATATGTCGTATATGTTCTAATAGCGATGTTTCTCTTGTGGTATGTAGAGGTCTAAACGGAAATGCCTATATAGATAACGAAGATATTGGAATACCATTTGCCAAATATGTAGAGTTATCAACTTGTTTGGATGACGAAAACGATACAGAACAATAAACCATTTATCGATACGTCTTTGGATATAAACCATTGATCTATAGCAATGATCATCTCGTCATTATTATCCACATAAAAAACTAATCATACTTACTTTTGGGGTATAACCCTCAAAAACAATAGTATGAAAACTGGAATAATAATACCTTGCCACAACGATAAAAAGAAATTAGATGTAACTGCTTATTTAAGTTTTATAGAAAAAGGAGACGATTATCATTTGTGTTTTGTTAATGATGGTCGTAAAAACAATACCATCACCTTACTTAAAAACATTGAGTCTACTAACCCTAAATTAAGTGTTATTGATATCAAAAAAAATGCAGGAAAAGCTGCAGCTGTAAGAACTGGTGCAAAATACCTTACTGCCAGAGCAGATATTAATTTTGTGCAATTAATGCTTTAATTGTTAGTTGCCAAAATACCTAGTATATTAAAAATTTATACTTGTCTTCCTCGCTCGCGTGTCAAAACGATTTTTTTTAGAATTAAAACAATACTTGGTATAGCGGCAAAAAATAAACTTGTACTCAAAATTAAGTTATACTTAATACTATTTCTACTCATTCTTAAAATACCATCACATGCTGTACATTCAATTACTTTAAAATTAGCATAGAAATAGGAAAATATAATGAATACAGAGGTGAAGACCAATATGGCAATCGCTATACTCATAAAAAAATGGATCCATTTTTTGTGTTGATTTGCGATCCAAAAGGTTAAGAACATAATGCCTAAACCCAAGTAAAAATAACCACCAGAAAAAAAGTGAAAGCCTTTTCCTGTAAATAAAATCCTATTGGATGTAGCCCAAAGAAATAAATCTTGTATCTGGTTTCGAAAAAAAGACTCTGTTCGTATTGCTATCAAACAACCCATTAGGAACAAAAATATCTTAAATACTATTTTTTTAATCATTCAATATTCTTTCAATCTTAACCCTTCTTTTTGATCAGGCTTCAATCATATACACCTCATCAATTTCATGATCTAGTATAAGATACATATCATTAGGATCAAAACTAAACCTTTTTAAAATACTAGAATTGTTTTTAATATATACGGCCCTATCCCTTTAAAAGCGGGATAAAGCTCTCATTTTATTTTGCATAGAATCCAAACTTAAAACCAACGTGTTGCTCATAGACATAACTTTGTATTGCAAAATTATATGATATGGGTGCTCCCAGTTCTTTCATGGTATGAATCGTACGAAACAACTTGGTTTTTGTTATCCCAAGCGTATGTATAAACTCATCTGGACATCCTGTAGCCCCTAATCGAATTAACTGATCAACTCGTTCTATAAGATATATTTCTTTGATAAGGTTGCTCATAAATTTAGAGATTATTACTAAATATTTGCTAATGCAATTATGAGATTGATTTACGTAGTTTGGTTCATCTTTATTATTATGTCTTGGGGATAACATAATATTTGACAGGCATTTATCTATACATCCTTATTTTCTACAAATATAAGTAATTTTATGTTAACGCGTCCTTTAGTCCGCAAAAATTAATAAAACAACTCCTTCTTTTGTCCTATGTCCTACATCAACAAAAGAATTTGCAACTATATTGCCCAAGAATGGGTTGCCAAAGCCAAGTCCAACAGAGCATTTGCTACCGATCATTATATTGACGAAAAAACCGTTAGAAAAATACTACAACCTCAAGGATATCGTATCCCGGTTAGAACCTTAGAAAAAATCTGCGAAGCCAGAGAAATTAAGATTTCTGATTTCTTTCGTTTGATAGGGTTATAAGGCAAAGAGCCATGACAACAATTTAAAGAAGTGCAAGTATCCTGTAACAAAACGCACAGTTTATACGCATTTTGCTAACATACAAAATGATAGTTTCTTTTTTTGACATTAATAACCTTAGTATAAGAAACAGTTACAAACTTAATATTGCATCTGTCTTTATCTATATATTTGTTTTAGTCATTAAAGGCACGAGTGAGACGTTCGTGCCAGGGGGTCAAAATAAGATGGATAAGTTAAAACCTACACCAGAAGCTATTTCTGAAGCGTTAAAAAACCCTAACGGTTGGGTTTATGTAATAGATAAAGCATTTGAAGATATCGAAGAAGTACCTAGAGAAGCTATAAAAGGTGCTTGGAAGGTAAATGATAAAGCTATCATTACCGATGAGTTTGTATCCAATCCAAACTATAAAAATTTAAGCAATTTAAATAATGCAAAAAGATATAGAAAATGAAATAAAAGTAGCTATCGATCTAATGATAGAAACAGAAGTTGATTATGATGATTTAATAGAACTTTTTATAGACAATGATATTAACCATGAAATTGTTAAAGACTTATTTATTTTCTTACCTATTGTATTCTGTCGAGTTATGTTATCCCAAGTAAATTTTCCTGATACTTTTATTGAAATGAAAGACAATAATGAAACCAGAAAAGTATTCAAATCAACACCCATTTACAATTTAATTTATAAAACAGTAGAAAAACAGATTAAAATGCTTTCAGGTCCAGATATAATAAAAATAGCTGGTTTGAGTGCTGAATTTAATGTAATAAATGACCTTTTACTGAAAGAAGGAGAAAATAATGAAGATTTACTAAAGGAGATAAAATTGACAGAAATGATTATAAATAGGTAATGTATTTTAGTCAAAATAAAGACAAAACTATGACAACAATTTATAGAAGTGCAAGTATTCGATAAAGAAGACAAACATTTGGTTAAAACATTTATAGATGCTTTTCTTACCAAACGTAAAGTACAAAAACTAGCGCAGTAAAAAAACAGCTACAAGCCTAAACTTGTAACTGTTTCTTGTCACTTATTTATTATCCATACCGCTCACTCAGAACGCCACTAGTCAAAGACGTAGCGGGAACTCCATACTAGGGAATAGCGAGGGAAGAAGATAAAATAGGGAAAATTTCATCAATCTTTTTATACTGATATATTTTATTTCCTCCATTTTCCAGACCTGCCTTTAAATAAGATAGAACGGACTTTTTTTCTTTCAATGATAGGTTTTCAAATCCTTTAAAATACTCTTCTTCTCCAATTTTTTCAATTAAACGAACCAAAACATAACCGTGATCATATCCAGCCGCATCAGAAATTTTATATGTTGAAATTTTGACTATCGCTTCTTTGTCCAATTTAACTGCATTGTCCAGTAATTCACGATATGAATCGTCTATTTGTCTATTCAGGAGTTCTGAGATTTTAATTCCTTGAACTTGATCACAATTATTACAACCAATAGTGAAAGTGCAAATAATTATAATCATTATAATAAAGTTACATTTTTGCATTTTAGTTACTCTTTTTCGTTTTTGTTTTGGGTTTTGTCCTGATACTGTAAAAGTACCATAAACAGTTAATCTAGAAAGAGGGTTCACAAATTGTCTTCCCCACTCCAGCTAGTCTGCGACTAGTGCCATTTCTATTTTGCTAATCAACTTAATATACTGTAGTAAAGCTTATATTTTCTATCTCATACCCAACCAAAATACAACAAACCAATTTCTAAAAATGAAATTGGTTTGTTTTTTATTTCTCAATCGTAATCGCCACTAAGCAGGGCTTTTCGGGGGCAGGAGTTTTTCATGTGCTTATACTTTGACTAGTAGTAAATATTGGTTGTGAAATTACTTTCATTTCAAAATCTGTAGCTACTAATCCAATATTTCCTTTATCTGTTTCAATTAAAAATTTCCAATCTATCATTTTTCCGTTAGGTGTTAAGCCTATTTTCTTTCTTTTAATATCAATGATATCTATGCCTATCGATTTTCTGAAAGAAATATTAATATCTGCATCAGTTACATTATGAAAAGTCATTTTACAAGGAGATACCCAAAATTTAAAGAAGCCATCATTTTGTTCTTCCCACTTAAAAATATAATCTAAATAAAGAACAAAATTACAGTCTTCATCAGGGAACTTTAATTGATATAACCGAGAGTCATGCCACCCCATTTCACTAAAATCATTATTACTCCAAATTTCTTTAACTTCCATTTTGCTGTCTTTTTATTAACAATTTCTACTTGGTTTTAACACGGAAATCGGGACTTACTCATACCCAGCACAGAAAACATTTCTGAGCTATCATATCCGAACTATCGGGTTTTAGATTCTTCGAGTTATAATTAACTTTTAAGAAAAAGACTTATATCTTCGATACAGTCGCCTATAACACCTTCTAAATCTTCCCTCTTATTGTCCTTTAATTTATCAATAACTAATTGAGTATCTATATTTTTATGAATTCTAACGATATCTCCAAGTCCATTTATTGCAGTTTTAGCAACCCAAAAATCGCTATGATTAACTAATTGTATTAATTCATTTTGTAACCATTCCCAATCATTAACTCCATTTACTGCTCCAACTATTGTAGCAATGATTTCTTCTGAGTTATCTGATTTTAATAATTTAATTATTTGCTCTTTATCTGTATTAGAAAAACTTTCATATTTCATGATTTAATTCATAATGTTAAAGATCCAAATACTCTTTAGTATTCTCTTCAGCTGCTTCCAAAGCTAATTCAACAGTATCAAAGATTATATAATGACCATCTTCAATTAAGTTTAACACAGATTCTATCCTATCTCTGTTTGTTTTAGATACCAAAACAAATATTTGCTTTTCTTTTTCCTCTTGATCTCTTCCTATTTCTGCGAAAAAATTCAATGATTTCAATAATGTATTTCCTTCACTATACTTTAATTCAGAAAGATCGATTATTAAATTTACAATGGTTTCATAAATAAAATATGTTGATGTTAACTTAGAAAACATAAACAAACCATCTTTGTTTCCAAGGCTTCCTGGTTTATACTCACCACTGAATTTCGAGTAAAGAGTTGTGCATTCTTCATTTATTTTTATATCAAAAGATATATCTGAAAAATTACTTAATTCTATTTTTTTTAATACAATACTCATAACATTAATTATTATTTGGAGTAAATCTAATAAAAGGTTTTGTTGTATCAACTTGTACGCCCTTAAGAATTTCTGAACCCGGTCTCATATTTCCATCTGAATTTGCTCTAGAATTTTTAGGCAATCTATATAAAGCTGAGCTTCTAGTTTTGGAATTCCCTCCATTAATTATATAATCATAATCAGAATTTTTATCTGCATCTCCACTTGCTTGACTCCCAACAACTATGATTTCTATTCCGTATTTATCAGCTACTTCTTGTATTCTTGCATTCATTCCATCAGGCAAACTTACAGCTCCTCCTCCTAACTCAGGACCGTTTGAAGTACTTTTTTCTTTGCTATCTTCAAAATTCCCTTCCCTTCGTATTGGACTATCACTTTCACCTTCATTTTGCACCTGTTTATTATCAACTTGATGCTTTTCATCTATCTTATTCTTATCAAAGTTATAATCAAAATCAACTTCATTTTCACGTCCAAAATTAGGACTCATATAATCACTTAACGCAGCGGCAGCTGTACCAAGGACTTTACCACCGACCCGTAATATATTCTTTAGAACACTTGATTTTTTAGCGACTTCTTTTGTCGTTTCTTGGACTGCTTTTCCTGCCGTAGCTGTAGTTACCCAAGGATTTCCTTTTGCTTGCTCAACTTTTACCGGGTCATGAGTTTGCTTATCTTTTTGATTAATTGTTTCTCCTTCTAACCCTTCTAATTCTATTTTCCAAATAGGGTTATTATGTGCAAACTGATATGTCGATATTGACATATATTCTTCGCTCACAGGATCTACACCAAAAAACCTACCAATCTCTGGCATATAATTTCTATACCTAAAGGTAAGCCAATTTAAACCAAGTTCCTCATTTCTCTCTTGGCCAAGATAATCATATTGATGATCTCGATTTCGTATCATTGTATTATATCCTCTATGTTGTAGTCCAAATGGATACGTATTATTTTCTTCCCTAATTTCGTCAACATTTACTGTACCATCTTTATTATCATCTGCATAACTTAATCTAAGAGACTTTAAATGATCTTTAAATTGATAAATATGTGTCCAGTTATTACCATCTGGTTCTGCATAACCTTCCGTATGATTAATAAATTGTAAAGCCCCATTTCTGTATTGCGCTTTACTTGCATATTCTGTCACTGTTACATCACTACCATTAGTTACCTTCTTTTTTAGTTTTTGTCCTAAAGCATCATATATAAATACAAATTTCTTCATAGCCGAACCATCAAAAATTACCTCTGTAGGTAAGTTTAAATGATTATAACTAATAGAAGTAATACCTTTATTACGATCAATAATCATTGAGCCGTTAGCGTTATATTCATAATCATTAGTCGTATTATCTCCATCTTTAAAACCAAAATCTTTATTTCCGGTATCAGTAACTTTTAAGAGTCTATATCCAGTATCATACTGATACGACAATATATCCATATTAGTAAAAGAAGAACTATTCTGCCATCCATTGCGAGTAAGGTTTGTGATATTTCCCACAGGGTCATATTCAATTCCTGATACATCATACTTACCGTCATTACTTTTGGCTGTAACTAAGCGGTTAATAGCATCATACTTAAACCCGTATGCCCGTTTAGTATTATCATTTGCTGTTTTCCAAAGAGTTTCGCTAATGTTCCCATCATATAATGCAGTAGCTCCCAAGTTTTCCGTAGGGTTGCTATAATTAATTTGATATGCAAAAAGATTATTACCCAGATTGTTTACGTCATTAATTCCTTTTAACCAACCCCTAACATTGTAATGATATTTTATAGTCTGTAATCCACTACCTGTAACTTTAGATTTTAACTGTCCTAGTTCATCATAAGTGTTTTCTGCAATGATTTCTTCTTGACCATTAATAACTTGAGTTTCTTTTAATAATCGCCCCATATGATCATAGTCAAATACATCTTCTGTAACAATAGCAGGGTCGCTGCCTTTTCTATGTGTTGTTCTGCTACGCTCTGCTCTTCCTGTAAAACTAAGCTTACTTTCTACCACATTGGATATATTTAAATACTCATTTTTACTAGCTACATATATGGGCCTTGATTTTTGATCATAATAGGTAACAGCAGTAATCCATGTATCGGTATCTAGTACTTTTATTTTACCACCTGTAGTCAAGGTTTTTGTTTTGCTAGTAATAGCTTCTCCATAAACAGTAGTCGGGTTAGCTAATTTGGCATTTGGTGTAGCTCCTAAAAAGGCATAGTCATCATAATAATTAATAGTGAGTACTTCTGCGTTTTGTGCATTGGGATATCCACCATTATCGTAATACATAGTTACACCACCGATAGTAGATGGATTTGCACGACTTACTACTTTATCTCCTGTAAATGCAGTGGCCTCGGTTTGTATTTGTTTACGGGTTTTGTTGGGTATCGTGATTTTACCTGTATACACAACTCTACCCAAAGCATCATACTTGGTAAACAACCATTGGTTGTCTTGTTTTAGTAGTGCATCCTGGGTTATTTTTAACACTTAATCCTTGGTTTTTACTACGTAAATTAAAAACCATTTTGTACATTAATCACCTATTAAAATTCTAAAACTAAATAGGTACGCTTATAAAATTATGAGTATAAAATATTTTTCCATTGCTTTCTTTTGGCTTTTTACTGTAAACTCTGTTTCACAAGTAAAAGATTGTTCTAAATTTAGAACAGGAACATTTAAAAACAATGATAATACAGTAATTGTACGCAATGATTCTCTACAAGTTGAAGTAGACACAAAAACTAATCATAAATATAAAGCTGCTGTTAAATGGCTCTCTGACTGCCAATATACATTAACTTTTGTAGAGATTACAGATCCTTCATTTAGTCAAATGACCGGTATTAAATTAACGGTAGATATTCTTGATGTTTCAGAAAACTCTTATCGGTACAGGGCATATAATGATAGCCTTGAAGTAAGAAGTGAACTCACTAAAACAAAAAACAGTTATAAACTTTAAGTAAATAACTGTTTTTTTTATTCTATAATTAAGTTATTGCATTTTTAAACTCATCATATTTATCTATATCCCAAGGGAGACCCCAAGTATTGTGTTTATGATTCCCTTTCAATAATATTTCTGGGATTTCTAATTTAATCACATGCTTACTTAAAATATTAATGCAGTTGGATAAAAAAAGCTTAGGATGATCGGTTGTTTGACCAAATAAATCTACTATCCCTATTTCTATTGCATTATCAATTAATTTATAAAAATCTTCAAATAGGTTTTCTGGAATAATATTTTTTAAAGAAGTAGGAAGATTATCTCCTCTACCTATAATTTCTATATTTAATCCTTTCTGATTCCAATTAGGAAGGTTTTCAGATACTAACAATTCAAATAAATGATTTGTTAATTCATCAATACCTTTATAGTTAATGCTATACTTCTCACAAAAAGACAATATACAAAGAGCACCTATAGCCTGTTTTTCTCTTATGCTAGCTTTTTCTAAATTCATATTTAAAAATTATTCTTCTACAGTTATATTATTCTTTTCGAGTAATCCAGAACAAGTTGAACAAGGAGGTTTATTCGTTCCATGGACACCCGTAGTACTATTTTCTCCTCTAACATTCGCTACACTTATTGTAGCTCCTTCTACATCATACCCTTTATTGTTTGCTCGGGCAATGGCATTTACTTCTGCACATTGTCCACAATATTCATTTATCCCAACATCCTCTATGTCTGCTTGTGTCTGCGCATTTTGCACACCTCCTTGGTTTCTTCCCACAACCATTCTACCATCTTTTGTTTGGAGTACTGCAACAGTATTAGGTCTGTTTTTAGCACTTAATTTTTGAGCTTTATCAGCCAATTTTTGAGCAGCATTCTTTACAACTTTTGTTGTATTGGTTGTTACCTTTGTTTTTACTTTGCCTCCTGGAGACATTCCTGCCAATGCTCCTGATATTACGCGAAATTGGGCTTTCTTATCTCCATTAAAAGCTTTCTTTATAGTCTCTCCACCTGCTAACTTAACTAATGCATCACCAAAATAATTACCTGTAATATTTTTAGTAGGCCCTGTACTAGTACTGGAAGATGGTTTCTCAGCCCGTCTTCTTTGCGCATCTTGTACAGGTTTTACAAATACCCTTTTTAAACCTTCAGCAGCATTGTTAAGCCATTCTTTTACTTCTTTACCTTCAAGTTCCGTACCAATACCGAACTTGTTTTCCTGAAAGGCAAAGGTAGCATTATAATCATATTTTTCTGCCAGTGGATCAATTTGCCAGAATCTACCTATTTGAGGGTCACTAATACGATAACGCCATTCGTGAACACCTAGCCCCAAGTCTTCTGTAAACTCTTGTCCTTGGTAGGTTTTTAGGTTATTCTTAGCCCCATGTATAACACTACTAATTCCTTGCCAAGTAGATCCAAATGGATAATAGTGTTGCTCTCTCCTAATCTCTTCGTGATAATCGCCATCACCGTCAATATCTATACCGTTTCGGGTAAAATCAATCTTACCGTCACCATCATTATCTGCAAAACTTATTCGGTTATTTTTCCACATATCCGTGATAGAATAGATATACGTATAAGAACCGTTAGTTTCTTTTTCTATATATCCTTCTGGATGATTGATTGATTTTAGCGTACCATTTTCATACACA
>CANNBP010000006.1 GCA_947502885.1 uncultured Aquimarina sp.
TATCTCTTACTAACCTAATTAGGTTAGTAAGAGATATTATTATAAAAAAGAAGTGACACACTTTATTGAACACTACCAACATAACACATAAGTAATTCAAAAAAATGCATGAGTAACAATACCATATACAAGCTTCATACTTAATGTTACTACAAAAAAACGCCCTGATTACCAGAGCGTTTCTTAAATGATTTGTGTGTGAGAAAGAGTGTTATTTTGCTCCCCACTCTGCAAGGGAGTCTTTGTTCATCTTAACATAGTCAGCATTACCTGCCTTCTCTGCTAACTCTAACGAAGTTTGTGCAGCTTTTATTGCCCCAGCCTTATCTCCAGATTTTGCATAGATCAATGATTGTTGTCTATGGTACCAAAAAGCTGGTTTTTCACGAGCAGCAATTGCTTTATCAATATGCTCTTTCGCCTTAGCAATATCACCAGTTTCTTTAAAGAAAGTAGCCGCTTGATAGTGATCTCCAGCAGAAGGGCCTGCCATTACTTTTTCTATACTAGCCAATGCCATTTTTTTGGCAGGAACTTCAATCTTAACAGTAGTTTCTACATTTGCCCACAAAAAACTAAGCTTGGCAGAATCCATTGTGAAATCACTAAATACAATTGTAAATGTCTCTATATTTACTGGTATTGTAGTTGCTTTTACAGTAGCTTTAGCTGCTACTTTTGCATCGTCCCACTCACGTGGTGTTCCCCAATTGTTAGTATCGCTATAAAAAATAATTTCCCAGTTTTCTTTTCCTGGTTTAGTAAAAATAGCATAAGATCCTTTTTTAAGTTCTTTACCTTCTACTTTTACATCATCACTAAATGTAATTGTTGTGTTTTTATTAGCTCCAGTTCTCCAAAGCTTATCAAAAGGAACTAAATTTCCATATATGGTTCTTCCTTTCATACTTGGTCTCGAATACTCAACAGCTACATCTGTAAGCCCAATAACTTGCTCTATTTTTGATGCAGGACTGGGTTGAGGGGTTTTTACTTGTGCTTCTATCCCTAGAGATAGTGTAGCAGCAAAAAGAAATAAAACAATCTTTTTCATGGTGTTTATTTTAGTTTTTTTAGAATTACTGTAACGAAATTAATGATTACACTTACATATTGAGTTAACAAAAACATAAAATAAGTGTGGTATATTTGCAACCGACAAAAAGAAAACGATGAGAAAATACATATCAGAAATCATAGGAACTTTTAGTTTAATCTTTTGTGGAACTGGTGCTATGACTATCAACGAGGTTACAGGTGGTGATGTAACTCATGTAGGAATAGCAATTACATGGGGACTCATTGTGATGGCTATGATCTATGCTTTTGGAGAAATATCAGGTGCTCATTTTAACCCTGCGGTAACAATTGCGTTTGCTTATGCCAAAAAATTTGAATGGAAAGAAGTACCAAAATACATTCTTGCCCAGTGCATTGGCGCCATACTAGCTAGTGCCGTTCTATTGTTTCTGTTTCCGCAAAGTGAATATTTAGGTGGTACACTGCCACAGTTAGATGATCTTAGGGCATTTGTACTCGAACTACTCCTTACCTATTTTTTAATGGTTGTTATAATTAATGTTTCTACAGGTTCTAAAGAAATTGGTACTATGGCAGGAATTGCAATTGGTGGTGTTGTTTTACTCGAAGCTATGTTTGCTGGTCCTATGACTAATGCATCCATGAATCCCGCAAGATCATTAGGTCCTGCCCTATTATCTGGACATTGGGAGCATCAATGGTTATATTTTGTCGCTCCTGTTATAGGAGCCTTGTTAGCCGTTTTGACATGCAAATTAGTAAAACCTAATAATTGCTGTGATGATTGTTAAAGTCACAAATATGGTTATTACAATTATGTTAAAGTTTAGACGACTAATAAACTTCAATCACCTAATAGTCTAACATATAGCCTAATTAAAGTTGGGATATACTTGTACCGTCTAGAATATTTTAGATCTGGACTACAACATTCTTGAGGAATTTAAATATTTTTAACTTATATTTAATAAAACCTATAGTGCATACCCAATGGAACATTTTTCTAATGAATTTTGTGAACTCGAACTTTATGATCATTATGTTGTCCTTACCATAAATGAAAATATTGATTTCACACTAGATAAAGCGTCTATCATACGAGGTAAACTTCGAAAACATTATAAATCTAACCACTTTATAATGATTAGTAATAGAAAGTTTAACCATAATGTCTCCTCAGACATCTATAAACAAGGACAATTATCAAATATGAAAGGAATTGCTATTGTTTCTAACAATTGTGAGGAACGAAACAAAGCTCTCAAAGAACAACCTCTTTATGGTAAATCATTTACATTTTTTGATTCTTTAGAAGAAGCCAAATCTTGGGCCGAAACTTTTTTCTAACATATCCTAAATATTTTACCAAGTTGCACTTTCATTATGAAAATATATAATCTTACAGCAAAACAACGTTTACCCATATCTATTGATGAAGCCTGGGAGTTTCTATCTAGCCCCAATAACCTTAAAACAATTACGCCAGATTATATGAAATTCGAAGTCATTTCTGGAGCAGATAGAAAAATGTACCCTGGACAAATTATCCAATATATTGTTACTCCGATTGCTGGTGTAAAAAGTAAATGGGTAACCGAAATTACGCATGTAAAAGATAAAGAATACTTTGTAGATGAACAACGTTTCGGTCCTTATGCACTTTGGCATCACAAACATTTTTTAAAAGAAATTCCTGGTGGTGTTGAGATGGAAGATAATATCGATTATAAAATACCATTGGGTATACTAGGGCAATGTATACATCCCATATTGGTTAAACCAAAACTAAAAGAGATTTTTAAATTTCGTGAAAAAAAATTGATTGAAATGTTTGGTTCGATAGATAACTCGGTTAAAAGTGAAATCTTATTTACGTAAAACATATATTACATGAAAAAAAATATTTTACTTATAGGAGGTAGCTACGGCATTGGTTTTGAAATTGCACTTAAACTATATAACGAACATACAATTTTTATTGCCTCTAGAACATCTGAAAATATTGGAAACTTAGAGGTTACGCATATTAAGTATGATGCCGCAAAAGATCAAATTGATACATCTGCCTTACCAGACAGGATTGATGGGTTTGTATACTGCCCTGGCAGTATTAATTTGAAACCGTTTAAAATGTTGAGTCCCGAAACCTTTGTAGAGGACATGCAAATTAATTTTATGTTTCTTGTTAAAATTATACATCAACTACTTCCAAAACTACAAAAGTCTGAACAGGCTAGTCTAGTATTTTTTAGTACTGTTGCAGTAAAAATAGGAATGCCCTTTCATACCAGTATAGCAGCTGCAAAAGGAGCAATAGAAGGATTTGCAAAAGCATTAGCTGCTGAATATGCTCCACAGTTTAGAGTGAATGTTATTGCACCTTCATTAACAAATACTTCTCTATCAAAAAAATTGCTTAATAATGATAAAAAGAAAGTAATCATGGATAATAGGCATCCAATGAAACGTATAGGGCAGGCCGAAGATATTGCCAATATTGCTAAATTTCTTTTAAGTGACGATAGTAATTGGATTACTGGTCAAGTCATTGGTGTTGACGGAGGTATGTCTACTCTTAATGTCTCATAATATATGAATGCAAAAGTTGCTATTTACTGGTTTAGAAGAGATTTAAGGTTATCAGACAATACTGGCCTTAATAAAGCACTACAAGGAGAATATCCTGTTATTCCAATTTTTATTTTTGATAAAAATATTATTGAGTATCTACCAAAAAATGATGCCCGGATAACATTTATTTTTGAAACTCTACAAAAGATTAGAGAAACACTTAATAACGAATACAATAGTTCTTTATCTTTATATTACGGCACTCCCGAAGAGGTTTTTGATCGTTTATTTTCCAAATATAACGTTGTCAATGTATATACCAATCATGATTATGAGCCCTATGCTATAAAACGAGATTCTAAAATCAAAAACTTATTAGAATCCAAAGGGGTGCAATTCTATAGCTTTAAGGATCAGGTTATTTTTGAAAAAAATGAAGTTGTTAAATCGGATGGTTCTCCATATATTGTATATACACCCTATAAAAATCAATGGAAAAAAACTTTTACTCCTTCTCTATTAAAAACCAAAGACATTCAAAAAAATGTAAATAGTTTAATTCAAGACACTAACCTTCCAAATCTTACTTTAAAAGAAATTGGATTCATACCATCTTCTATCAAAGTTGACCCCTATACCGTATCACAAGAATTAATTTCTAATTATGAAGCTACAAGGAATTTCCCTTCAAAAGAGGAAGGTACTTCAAAACTAAGTCCGCATTTACGTTTTGGTACTGTTGGGATTCGAACTATTGTAAAAAAAGCAATTACAGAAGAAAACGAAACATTCTTATCAGAACTTATATGGAGAGAATTTTTTATGCAAATCCTATGGCATTTTCCTAACACAGTAAACACATCTTTTAGACTTAAATACGATCGTATCGTTTGGAGAAATAATGAAGAAGAGTTTAAGAAATGGTGTCAAGGACAAACTGGATATCCTCTGGTGGATGCAGGAATGAGGCAGTTAAATCAAACAGGATATATGCACAACCGAGTAAGAATGGTAGTTGCAAGTTTTTTATGTAAACACTTGTTAATCGATTGGCGTTGGGGTGAAGCCTATTTTGCAGAAAAATTATTGGATTATGATATCTCTGCCAACGTTGGTAACTGGCAATGGGCAGCTGGTTCTGGTGTTGATGCTGCTCCTTATTTTAGAATATTTAACCCCACAACTCAAATAACAAAATTTGATAAAGAATTAGCCTATATCAACACATGGGTATTAGATCTAAATGAGTTGTCGTACCCTACCCCGATAGTCGATCATAAAATTGCACGTGAACGCTGTCTCGAAACCTACAAAAAAGCATTACTTTAATCCATAATTATAACATTTTTTTAATATTAGAAATTTATGTTTTTTGTACTTTAACAAAAGGAGAGCTTTAAGCACAAAAAACTCCTTGACATAAATTACTTATTAATATTAAAACTTTAATAAAATGAACACACAAGAAGTAGCCAACCGTTTAGTAGAACTTTGTCGCCATGGGGAAAATATGCAAGCAATTAAAGAGCTTTATGACCAAAATGTTGTAAGTAAAGAAATGCCTGGAAGCCCTAATGAAATTGTTTCAGGAAAAGATAATGTATTTAAAAAAAGTGAAGAATGGTATGCTTCTGTAGAAGAGTTTCATGGAGGTGAAATTTCTGACCCCGTAGTGGCCAGTGACCACTTTAGTTGTTCTATGAAAATGGATTGTACTTTTAAAGAGCAAGGGCGAATGCAAATTGAAGAAGTATGTGTTTACCAAGTAAATGATGGCAAAATCACTGAAGAGCAATTTTTTTACACCATGCCTTCAAATTAATTATTTTTCAAAAAATATTTTAAAGCCTATTTAATCAACGGATTTTAGTGTTTTTTATCGTGAATATGTTTTCATTTATAAAAAGAAAAAGAAAATGTCTTAAATAAACTTAATTCACTAAAAACCAGACAAAATAGTCTTTCATATAATATTCGACAGCCTATAAAACCATTGTTTTATAGGCTGTCTTTTATGGTAAACACTTATTAAACACAAAAAACTGATTCTTATTTTAGTATTCATTTTTATATTCCCTAATTACCAAAAACATAAAAATACTCCCAATTATTTAACAAAACCATTGTAAGAATAGGTTAAAACCACAAAAAATAGTTAATTCTCTGATTACGTTTAAGTTTTTCTACAATATGTTTAATTTTGGTTCTACTAACTTAAACTCAGCTTATTATGAAAACTCGATTATCCTTATTCATAGGATTGTTCGTTGTATGCTTTGGTTTTTCCCAAACAACTCAATCGAACTTTTGGAGTAAAAACTCGCAAAGATTTAGTGCCAAAAACGTAGCTACTATTGGCAAAGAAGTAAACACTTCTAACAAAACGATCTATCGCCTAGATATTGAAGGGCTTAAAAAAGCGCTCTTGTCTACTCCGCAAAGAGCTAAATCATCTGGAAACTCTAACATTATTATCTCGTTTCCAAATGGAGATGGTCAATTTGATCAATTTCGTATCACAGCAACTTCGGTATTTCACCCTGATCTTGCCCGTAAGTACCCATCTATCAAATCATATGTAGGTAAAGGTATTGGCACAAATGCTGGAACCATGCATTTAAGTATAGGTGATGATGGATTTCATGCTATGATTATGAAACCAAATTCTAGAACCCAATATATAGACCCATATACACAGGACAGAAAAAACTATTTGGTTTATTCTAAAGATGATATGGGTACCAGAGAGAGCTTTAAATGTTCTCTACAAGAAATTGGCCCGAGAAATAATGTACCAAAATATGATACTCAACAGAGAAACCCTAATGATGGCACATTAAGAACTTATCGTTTAGCAATTGCGGCAAACGGAGAGTACTCTCAATTTCATATTAGTGATCAAGGAGTATCTTCTGGAGCTACAGACGCTGTTAAAAAAGCAGCTGTATTATCAGCAATAAATACAACCATGACTCGAGTAAATGGAATTTATGAAAGGGATCTTGGTGTAACTATGCAAGTCATAGCAAATAATGATAAAATCATATACCTTGATGCAAATTCTGACCCATTTGGAAATAATCCTTTAAGCGAAAATCAGACAGTTTGTGATCGTGAAATTGGTACAGCTAACTATGACATAGGACACCTTGTTACTACGGCAAGTGGTGGTGTTGCTGGTCTTGGAGTTGTTTGTAGTAGAAATAGAAAAGCTTATGGTACTACAGGAACAAGAAACCCAAAAGGAGATCCTTTTGATGTGGATTATGTTGCTCATGAAATGGGACACCAATTTGGTGGAGAACATACGATGAATAATGCATGTGGAGGTAACAGAAGTAATAATTCTGCAGTAGAACCTGGTAGTGCATCAACTATAATGGGATATGCTGGTATTTGTGCTCCGAATGTACAAAATAACAGCGATGATCATTTTCATGCATTGAGTATACAACAAATGTGGGCACACGTTTTAAGTGGTTCTTGTGCTACAAAAACAGTAACAGGAAATTCTGCTCCCACGGCTAATGCTGGAAGTGATTTTACAATACCAAAATCAACGCCTTTTGTTTTAAAAGGAGCTGGTACCGATGCAAACGCTGCAGACCAGTTAACATATAACTGGGAGCAAATGGACAAAGAATTAGTTACTATGCCTCCAGTTGCAACAAACACTGGTGGTCCAGCTTTCCGTTCTATATCTTCTAAAACATCACCTGATCGTTATATGCCAGCATTAGCAACAGTTATTGCAGGTAATACGTCTTCTACATGGGAAGTTGTTCCTTCTGTAGCAAGAACAATGAATTTTAGACTTACCGTAAGAGATAATCATGTTGGAGGTGGTAATACTGCATCTGATGACACCAAAATTACCGTAAGTGGTAATGCAGGACCATTTGTGGTAAGCTCCCCTAATTCAAATGTAAGCTGGGCAGCAGGTTCGAATCAAACCGTAACTTGGGATGTAGCTGGTACTACAGGAAACGGTGTAAATGCTGCTAACGTTGATATTCTTTTATCTACAGATGGTGGAAAAACATATACAGTAACCATTGCTTCTGGAGTAACAAATAACGGTTCGCATGATATTACAGTACCAAACAATAGAGGTAGCGAAAATAGAATCATGGTTAGAGGATCTAATCATATATTCTATGATATTTCAAATGCAAACTTCACAATAACTGGAGGTATCGTTGATACAGAAGCGCCTACTGTTCCTGCCAATGTTACAGCTTCTAATGCTACCAAAACAACAATAGACATATCATGGTCTGCCTCTACAGATAATGTTGGTGTAAAAGAATATGATGTGTACCAAGGTAACACAGTTATCGCAACTGTTACAGGAACTAGACATCAAGCATCTGGTCTAACAGCTGGTACTGAGTATTCCTTTAGAGTAAAAGCAAAAGATGCAGCAGGCAATGAATCTGGGTTTAGTAATGCAGCTACAGCTTCTACCTTACCTGATACAGATACCGAAGCACCTACTGAACCTACAGAATTAACGGCTTCTAACGAAACTCAAACAACTATTGACCTTAATTGGGTTGCCGCTACAGATAACGTAGGAGTAACTGGATATGATGTGTATCAAGGAGATATTATGATTATAACAGTAACTGATACAAGACATCAAGTAACAGGGCTAACTGCAAATACTGCATATACATTTAAAGTACTAGCAAAAGATGCGGCAGGAAACGAATCAAGATTTAGTAACATAGTTACTGCTTCTACTCTACCTGAAGATACTACTGATACCGAAGCTCCTACCGAGCCTACTGAATTGATGGCTTCTAACGAAACTCAAACGACTATTGACCTTAATTGGGTTGCCGCTACAGATAACGTAGGAGTAACTGGATATGATGTATATCAAGGTGATGTAAAAATAACTACGGTGACTGATACTAGACACCAAGTAACTGGATTGACAGCAAATACAGAATATACATTTAAAGTATTAGCAAAAGATGCAGCAGGAAACGAATCAAGATTTAGTAACATAGTTACTGCTTCTACTCTACCTGAAGATACTACTGATACCGAAGCTCCTACCGAGCCTACTGAATTGATGGCTTCTAACGAAACTCAAACGACTATTGATCTTTCTTGGGTAGCCGCTACAGATAACGTAGGAGTAACTGGATATGATGTATATCAAGGTGATGCAAAAATAACTACGGTGACTGATACTAGACACCAAGTAACTGGATTGACAGCAAATACAGAATATACATTTAAAGTATTAGCAAAAGATGCAGCAGGAAACGAGTCTAGATTTAGTAATGTGGTTACTGCTTCTACTTTACCAGAAGATACAACAGATACCGAAGCTCCTACTACTCCTACCGAGTTAACTGCTTCAAATATTACGCAAACAACTTTGTCTCTTAATTGGATGGCTTCGACAGATAATGTAGGGGTAACAGGATATAATGTATATCAAGGGACTACAATGATCGGTACAACGGCACAAACATCTTTTAATGTTTCGGGCTTAACAGCCGCGACAACATATGAGTTTACTGTAATAGCAATGGATGCTGCAGGAAATATGTCTAGAGCAAGTAATGTAGCCTCTGCTACAACTAAAGATGAGGATACAAACAATATTTGTGAAGGAGTAGAACCTTGGCAATGGGGAGTACCTTATGAAGTTGGAGACAGAGTAGTATACAGAGGAAACCTTTTTGAAAAATTAAATCGTGGATGGAAATGGATAGGTAGATGTAGTGCAAGTTCTTGTGCCGGAGTTGACGAATGGAAATCTGGAACTACCTATAAAACAGGAGATCAAGTTGTATATAAAGGAAACCTATGGAAACGTACGAATAGAGGGTGGGTATTTGTTTCATCTTGCGGGGCAAAATCTAGTAAAATAAAACCTCCATCAGAGTTTAGAATTCACCCTAATCCAACAAATAGAGTATTAAATATTACATTTAATCCTTCAGAAAAATCATTCTATAGTATTGTAGATATATTAGGTAAAACAGTTGCTAAAGGAAACTATACACCTTCTATAAATGTTGAAAGCCTAAAACCTGGAACTTATGTTCTAAGAGTTACATCTGGTCAAACACAATACAACAAACCTTTTATTAAAGAATAATAGAATCATACACCCTAATTTATTAAGTTAAATCAAAGAGGCTGTCTATAAAAGACAGCCTCTTGTTTTCCTAAAACATGGTGTTATTTCTAGTATCTAATTATAAAAAAGTCAAATCAGCCTTACTTCTCTATTTTATTAAAAATTCACAAAAATCAACAAAAACCACAATAAAATTATGTAAAAACCACAATATCGTAATTTTAATTAAAGTATTCTTAAAAATACTCTGCATGAATAATAATATCTCTATTTTTATGAGAACAAATTTAAACTACACTAATTATGAAAATTCGATTATTTGTTTTTGTAACTTTATTCTTCCTCAGCTATGGGTATTCCCAAACAAACTACTGGAAAATAAGTCAACAAAAAAACCAACGTCTTGCACCTACAGCTTTAAAGGTGGATTTTCAAGACAAAGTCATGTATGACCTAAATATAACAGGTCTAAAAAACGCTCTTTCTCATTCACAACACAGATCAAAAACATCAAATTCGTCAAAAGTTATTATTTCGTTTCCAAATAAGTCTGGAAAAATGGAACAATTTAAAGTATTAGAAACCTCAGTTTTACATCCTGATTTATCTAAAAAATTTCCCTCTATCAAATCATATATTGGTATCAATATCGCCAATCCATCTAAATCAATTCGTTTTAGTATTGCCAATGATGGATTTCATGGTATGATTGTATCTCCAGGTGCGCGATCAGAATACATCGACCCGATTACACAAAATAAGAATAGGTATGTCGTATATACTAAAGATGATATGACACAACAAGAAGAATTTAAATGCCTTGTTAAAGACTCTGGTTTCCAAAAAAGCATTCCAAACCAAAACTCAGCTCAAAGAAATGCAGATGACGGTAAGTTAAGAACATATCGATTAGCAATAGTTTGTACTGGAGAATATGCTCAATTTCATCTTACCAATCAAGGAGTGCCTTCTGGAGCAACCGATGCGGTAAAAAAAGCAGCTGTTCTTTCTGCTATGAATACGACAATGACTCGAGTTAATGGAGTCTTTGAAAAAGATCTTGGTGTTACTATGCAAATAGTACCTGATAATACAAAAATCATATTTTTAGATCCTAATACAGATAATCTTTCTAACAATAGTGCAGGAGCATTGATCGATGAAAGTCAAAATGTCTGTGATACTCAAATTGGTAGCGCAAATTATGATATTGGTCACGCTTTTAGCACCGGTGGTGGTGGTTTAGCTGGTTTAGGTGTAGTTTGTGTGAATGGACGTAAAGGAAGTGGTATTACTGGTCAAGGTAATCCTATTTCTGATCCTTTTGATATTGATTACGTAGCTCATGAAATGGGACACCAATTTGGCGCAAATCATACTCAAAATAACTCTTGTCAAAGAAATAGCAGTACGGCTGTAGAACCAGGTAGTGCTTCTACCATTATGGGATATGCTGGTATATGTGCTCCTAATGTACAGAATAATAGTGATGATCATTTTCATGCTATAAGTATTCAAGAAATGTGGTCACATGTATCAAGTACGTCTTGTGCAGTAGAAACAAATACAGGTAATAATGCTCCAACTGCAAATGCAGGAAGTGATTTTACCATTCCAAAATCTACTCCATTTGTATTAAAAGGAATTGGTACTGATGCTAATGCTGCAGATGCATTAACCTATAACTGGGAACAAATGGATACTCAAATTGCCACTATGCCTCCTGTTGCAACGAATACAGGTGGGCCTGCATTTCGCTCAATCTCCTCCTCTACTTCTCCAGACCGTTATATGCCCGAATTAGCAACAGTAATTGGTGGTAGCACCTCTTCTACTTGGGAAGTAGTACCTTCTGTATCCAGAACAATGAACTTTAGACTTACGGTAAGAGATAATCATGTTGGAGGTGGTAATACAGCTTCTGACGACACTCGAATTACTGTAAATGATGCTGCTGGACCATTTATCGTTAGTGCTCCTAACACTAATGTAAGCTGGGCAGCAGGCTCTAGTCAAACTGTAACCTGGGATGTTGCTGGTACTACAGGTAATGGAGTAAATGCCGCCAATGTGGATATCTTATTATCTACAGACGGAGGAAATACATATCCGATTACTATTGCCTCGGCTGTACCAAACGACGGATCTCATGATATTACTGTACCCAATAATGAAGGAACTCAAAACAGAATCATGGTGAGAGGATCAAACCATATATTTTATGATATCTCTAATGCCAACTTTACAATAAATGAACCAATTATAGATACAGAAGCTCCTTCAGATCCAACCAATTTAACAGCTTCAAATATTACTCAAACCACTATTGATTTATCCTGGACAGCATCAACAGATAATATTGGTGTTGTTGGTTATGATGTTTATCAAGGAAATACGATGATTGCAGTTGCATCTGGCACAACATATCAGGTTACCGGGTTAACAGCAGATACAGCCTATTCTTTTAAAGTAAAAGCAAGAGATGCAGCAGATAATATGTCTGGTTTCAGTAATACTATTAATGAAGTTACGTTACCTGTAGACACAGAAGCACCATCAGTTCCGGCTGGTTTAACTGCTTCAAACATTACAACAAGTAGCGTTGATTTATCTTGGACAGCATCAACAGATAATATAGCAGTAACAGGATATGATGTATACCAAGGAAACGATGTGATCGCATCTGTTTCTTCAACAACATATAATGTAATTGGTTTGGCTGCTGAAACAACATTCTCTTTTAGAGTAAAAGCAAAGGATGCTGCAGGTAATATGTCTGGTTTTAGTAATACAGCCGAAGCTACAACCCTTCCTAGCGCAAGTTGTACTGGTGGGATCTCAACTTTCCCATATGCAGAAGGTTTAGAAAATGTTTTAGGAGACTGGAGTCAGGATACATCTGACGATATCAATTGGACACTAAATAATAATGGAACTCCTTCAAGAAACACAGGACCATCAAGTGCAGCCGAAGGCACATATTATGCATATATAGAAGCATCTGGTAACGGAAATGGGTACCCTAACAAAAGAGCCATTTTAAATGGACCATGCTTTGATCTTAGATCAGAAACACAAGGATCTTTTTCTTTCCAATATCATATGTTTGGTAGCAGTATCGGGACATTAACTTTAGAAATAAGTGATGACGACGGTATAACATGGTCATCGGCATGGACAGAATCTGGTAACCAAGGTAACACTTGGAAAACTACCACTGTTGACTTAACAGCATATGCTGGTTCTTCTGTTCAGCTAAGATTTAATGGAGTAACAAGTACTTCTTGGGCAGGAGATATTGCAATTGATGATATTCAATTATCCACTGGTGCAGCTACATGCACAAACGTAGATTTAACTATCAAATTTGATGACTATCCAGAAGAAACTAGCTGGCAAATTACAAACAGTAGTGATCAAGTGGTTGCTTCGGGAGGCACATATGGCTCTCAAACAGATGGTTCTACATTAACAATTACTTCGTGCTTAGAAGATGGCACATACACTTTTACAATAAATGATAGCTTTGGAGATGGTATTTGTTGCCAATATGGTAATGGATCATATACCTTAACATCTGGTGGTACAACCATAGCTTCTGGAGCATCTTTTGGCAGTTCAGAATCAACAACATTTACTATTGGTGGTGTTGCTAAAGGCATTGCAATAGGAGATCTTAAAACTACAAAAGCAACTCAAATTTCATTAGCACCAAATCCAATTAGTAGAGATAATTCTGTACTTACTATTTCAGGAGTTAGAAATCAAGTTTCTGTATCAATTTATGATATCACTGGTAGAAAAGTATACCAAAACAATAACATAAATGGTAAATCTTTTTCTCCAGGTCAACTTCCTAACGGTTCATATCTCGTAAAAGTAAATTCAAACGGAAAAACATCTACTCATAAGCTATTATCTGTAGAATAATTTATAACCTATTATAATATAGTTTTTTACCTCTGTCTTCCGTATGAGTATTAATACTCATACGGAAGACTTTTTTTGATCTAATAGCTATGCAATCCTCTTTATAAAAACTTTAAAATTTTTGACAATGCAGGATTTCTATTATCTTTTTTCCAAATAACAGAAAGTTCTGCTTTTTGGGATATTTTTGGAATTGGAAGAAATTTTACGCCAAGATCAAAACCGTACTGTAAAGATGTAGGTACGATAGCCACACCTAACCCACTTTCTACTAATTTAAAAATAGTTTGAGCATGCACAGATTTATGTGTTACTCTAGGAGTAAAACCATTATTCTCGCATATACTCATAATTTGATTATAGTAAGTAGAACTATAATCTGATGAAAATAAAATAAAATGCTCTTCAGACACCTGTTTGATGTTTTTAAACGTTTTCTTATTTAAGGAATGTCCTATAGGTAAAACAAGAGAGAAAGAATCTGTATGTATTATTTTCTTTTCGATACCTGCTGGCACACGAGATAATCTTACAAAACCTATATCAATTTGATCGCTTTCAATAGCATTGACCTGAAGATAGTTTGACATTTCTTCTAAACTAAACTGTATGTTGGGATATATCTCATTTGCTTTTATCAATAATGACGGTACAACAGTCTGAATTGCAGACCCTAGAAAACCAAGTCTTATTTCTCCATCTCTACCTTGATCAATCAATTTAGTTTGCTTAACTGTAAACTCGATATGATTAAAAATATAATTAAGCTCTTTTTTTAGATATTCACCAGCCGAGGTTAAGCTTACATTTCTCTTATTTCTTACGAAAAGCTCTGCTCCTATAATATCCTCCATCTGTTTAATCTGTCTACTTAATCCTGGTTGTGAAATAAACAATCGATCTGCTGCCTTTCTAAAATGTAATTCTTCGGCTACTGCCAAAAAATAAGAAAAATGACGAAGTTCTAATTGATGCCTCATAGTTATTAGTTGTTATCAAAATAAGTATTTCTAATTATTAAAATTAAGTATTAATTTAGAATAATCAATTTACCCCTGTAAATTTTACCAAAAACATTTAAAATAAATCGAAATTTATAAGTCAGTAATGCATAACAAATCGACATACTTTTCATTCGGACAAGATCATTTAACTTCGGGAATAGCACTTAAAATTGCGCGTGGAGAAATAAAAGGTAATATTTCTGAGTCTTCGCGAAAAAAAATAAAAGCAAGTAAACAAATTGTTGACAATATTGTTAAGCGTGGCGATCCTGTTTATGGTATAAATACTGGTTTCGGACCTCTATGTACTACTAAAATTTCTGTTTCGGAAACCAAAATACTTCAAAAAAACATTTTACAAAGTCATAGCGTTGGTGTTGGAGAGCCTATTGCTCAAGAGACCTCTAAGCTTATGATGATTCTCAAAATGCAATCTTTATCTAAAGGACATTCTGGTATTGCAGAAATCACATTAGATAGAATCTTATGGCATATAAATAATGATGCTATACCAATTGTACCTAGTCAAGGATCTGTTGGTGCATCTGGAGACTTAGCTCCATTATCACACCTGTTTTTACCTTTAATTGGTCTAGGTAAGGTGAATTATAAAAATGAAATCATCTCAACTCAAAAGTTATTCGAAATAACCGGACTAAAACCTATCGAGTTAGGGCCAAAAGAAGGATTAGCCTTAATTAATGGAACTCAATTTATTGCAGCTCATGCGGTTCAGATCATAGAAAAACTACATAATTGTCTTTCGCAAGCAGATATTATTGGCGCAATGATGATTGAAGGGTTGCAAGGTTCTATCAAACCATTCTATAGTGAATTACATCAATTACGCCCGTTTAAAGGTAATATTCATGTAGCCTCGCGAATAAAATCATTATTAAATGATTCTGAAATCATGAAAGAACATGAAAACTGTGAACGCGTACAAGATCCATATTCTCTTAGATGTATACCACAAGTTCATGGTTCTTCTAGAAATGCTTGGTTACACTTAAAAGAACTTCTCGAAATTGAATTAAACTCGGTTACAGACAATCCTATCATTGTAAATGAAGAACTAACCATTAGTGGAGGTAATTTTCATGGGCAACCATTAGCTATGGCAATTGATTATGCCTGTCTTGCTGCTTCTGAACTTGGAAACATATCAGATAGAAGAATATACCTTGCATTAGAAGGTAATTCTCCTGGAGTTCCTAAATTATTAATGGATAACACAGGGATCAACTCTGGATATATGATATTACAATATACTACAGCTGCATTGGCTAGTGAAAATAAAGGATTATGTTTTCCTTCTAGTGCCGACAGTATTCCTACATCATTAGGTCAAGAAGATCATGTGAGTATGGGGTCTATTGGAGGTAGAAAAGCTTTAAAAGTAATCGATAATCTTGAAAAAATCCTAGCTATTGAATTACTTACAGCGGCTCAGGCTTTTGAATACAGAAAGCCTTTACAATCTGGAATTATCCTAAATGAGGTTCATAAAAAAATTAGAGAACAAGTTTCGTTTGCTAAAGAAGATCGTGTATTCTCTCTTGATATTGAAAAAGGTATTGAAATGATTAAGAGCAAAACAATTTTGTCAATTGTAAATCAGGTATCAACGTCTAAGAACATACCTATTACAACACAATACTCTACTGAATTTGAATTATATTAAAACAAACAATATAGTCTCTATGAAAAAATATAAATTGATTGGTCCTATTACTCAACTTGTAAGTATGGGAGACTTAAGTATAAAAGGCCCTTTAAAAGATGAAGATATTCACATCATTAAAGATGCTGGCATTCTTATAGAAGGTGAGCAAATTAAAGCAATTGATACGTTTAAAAACCTAAAAGATAACATTGCTTTATCTGATACTACAATTATCGAATTAAATGAGGGGTATGTTGCTACTCCTGGATTTATAGATGCACATACACATATTTGTTTTTCTGGATCTCGAGCGAGAGACTATGCCATGAGAAATGCCGGGAAATCATACCTCGAAATAGCAGAAAATGGAGGTGGTATTTGGGATACTGTTTTAAAAACCAGAAATGCCAATCTTGAAGAGCTTACTCACAATACCATAAAAAGAGCCAATCATCTTTTAGAAAACGGAATCACTACCGTAGAGGTAAAAAGTGGATATGGACTTTCTATAGATGAAGAGTTGAAAATGCTAAGAGCCATTAAAAATGCTAACGAGACCACCAAAGCTGATCTCATATCAACATGTTTAGCCGCTCATATGCTACCAAAAGACTTTGACGGTAACCATTTAGATTACCTAACAAAAATTACGAACTCTCTTTTTCCTATTTTAAAAGAAGAAAACCTTTCTAATCGAATTGATATTTTTGTTGAAAAAGGAGCATTCTTACCTTCAGATGCCGAATTATACCTTAAAAATGCAAAAAATATGGGGTTTGACATTACCATTCATGCTGATCAATTTAGTACTGGGGGTAGTGAAGTCGCTGTAACAGTTGAGGCTATTAGTGCTGATCATTTAGAAGCTAGTACAGAAGAAGAAATAAAAATCCTTGCTCAAAGTAATGTTATTTCGGTGGCATTACCCGGGGCATCTATTGGTTTAGGGTGCAGCTTTACACCTGCTAGAAAAATCTTAGACGCAGAAGGAGCTTTGGCAATAGCCAGTGACTGGAATCCTGGATCAGCACCCATGGGAGATTTACTTACACAAGCTTGCATCTTAGGTACCTTTGAAAAACTAAGTAATACAGAGGTTCTGGCCGGTATAACTTATAGAGCAGCTGCTGCACTTAATCTTTCTGATAGAGGAAGGTTAATACCAAATATGTTGGCAGATTTCAATTTATTTCAAACCAATGATGTCAATGAAATATTTTATCACCAAGGAAAACTCACTCCTACCCAAGTCTGGAAAAATGGAGAAATTGTATATAAAAAATAAGTAAAACACAATTACAGGTTTACTATTACTTGATTCTTAATTTAAGTTTCAAAAGTCAAAAAAATATTGATTATGGCCTTTCAAAAACAAATACTACAAGGACTACCGGATACATTACCTCCTAAAAAAAAATTAGACAATACGATTAGTCGTGCTCCTAAAAGAAAACAAATTCTATCTGAAGAAGAAAAAAAATTGGCTATTAGAAATGCGCTTCGATATTTTCCTGAAGACTGGCATAACGAACTTGCTCTTGAGTTTTTGGAAGAATTAAATACTTATGGTCGTGTTTATATGTATAGGTTTATGCCTGACTATGAAATGTATGCAAGACCAATAGATGTATATCCTGCAAAAACAAAACAAGCTGCTGGTATTATGCTTATGATTCAAAATAATCTCGATCCTAAGGTAGCTCAACATCCATATGAACTAATCACTTATGGAGGCAATGGATCTGTATTCCAGAATTGGGCACAATACCTATTGACCATGCATTATTTGGCTATAATGACCAAAAAGCAAACACTTCATATATATTCTGGGCATCCTATGGGGTTATTTCCTTCTTCAAAAAACGCGCCTAGAGTGGTTGTTACAAACGGAATGATGATTCCTAATTATTCAAAACCCGATGATTGGGAAAAATATAACGCTTTAGGGGTAACTCAATATGGACAAATGACTGCTGGAAGTTACATGTATATTGGTCCTCAAGGTATTGTACATGGTACAACGATTACTGTCATGAACGCATTTAGAAAAACACTAAAACCTAATGAAACTCCTAAAGGAAAAATATTCCTTACCTCTGGTTTAGGGGGCATGAGTGGCGCTCAACCCAAAGCAGGAAACATTGCCGGCTGTATTACCATTTGTGCAGAGGTTAATCCTAGTGCTGCCAAAAAACGTCACGAACAAGGCTGGGTAGATAAGATCGTAAACTCGTTAGATGACCTTGTAAAGCAAACTCGTCAAGCTATTGCTTCAGAAGAAATAGTTTCTATTGCATATCAAGGAAACATCGTTGATATTTGGGAACGTTTCTATGAAGAAGATATATATATTCATATAGGATCAGATCAAACTTCATTACATAACCCATGGTCTGGCGGTTATTATCCGGCTGGATTAAGCTATGAAGAAGCTAACCAATTAATTAGTGAACAACCAGATATCTTTAAAAACAAAGTCAAAGAATCTTTACGAAGACATGCCGAGGCAATTAATAAGCATACTGCCAAAGGAACCTATTTTTTTGACTATGGAAATGCTTTTCTACTTGAAGCTTCTCGGGCGGGTGCAGATGTAATGGCCAAAAACAATATTGACTTTAAATACCCTTCATATGTACAAGATATATTAGGGCCAATGTGTTTTGATTATGGGTTTGGACCATTTAGATGGGTATGTACTTCTGGTACACCAGAGGATCTTAATACAACAGATATGATTGCTTTAGAAGTAATGGAATCAATAAAAAAAGTTTCTCCAAAAGAAATTCAACAACAAATGGAAGATAACATTACATGGATTCGAGAAGCAAAACAGAACAAGCTTGTTGTGGGGTCTCAAGCCCGTATTTTATATGCCGATGCAGAAGGTAGGGTAAAGATTGCTGAAGCATTTAATAAAGCCATTCTTGATGGAAAAATAAGTGCCCCTGTTGTATTAGGTAGAGATCATCATGATGTTAGTGGTACAGATTCTCCATATAGAGAAACTAGTAATATTTATGATGGTAGTAAATTTACATCTGATATGGCGATTCATAATGTAATTGGAGATAGTTTTAGAGGTGCAACCTGGGTCTCAATACATAATGGAGGTGGTGTAGGTTGGGGCGAAGTAATTAATGGTGGATTTGGATTGGTGTTAGACGGTACTTCTAACGCTTCAAAAAACCTAAAGCGTATGTTATTTTATGATGTAAATAATGGTATCGCTAGAAGAAGTTGGGCTCGAAATGAAGAAGCTTTGTTTTCGATTCAACGAGAAATGAAAAGAACACCTAAGTTAAAAGTCACCATGCCTAATCTAGTAGAAGATGAACTACTTGAGCGTATAATAAACACCACAGAAATATCTAATTAGCGTACCATGAACATTTATCAAAAACCTAATAAAGAACTTTGGAAAGGGCGTATATCCAAAGATCAGCTGTATATGCATGAAAAAATCAAATGTATTGACCTAGAAACAGATACTATTATAAATTCTTTGAATAGAGTATTCGCTTTATTAGGATATGCTTGTGACGAAGGTGTTAGAAGAAATCAAGGTAGAGTTGGTGCCGCTAAAGGTCCAAATAGTATACGAAAAATGATAGCTAGCCTTTCAAACCATTTTACAAATGAAGTTGAAATATGGGATACTGGTAATATGATGTGTATAGAAAACAATCTTGAAAATACCCATCAAATAACCACTCACTATATTTCATCTTTGATTAATAAGGGTTGTTTTCCTATTATTATGGGGGGCGGACATGATTTAGCATACCCACATTTTAACAGCATAAAAAGTGTATTTCCAGATAAAACCATCGGTATAATTAATCTAGATGCTCATTTTGACTTAAGACAAGTAACCGATAAAGTAAACTCTGGTACACCCTTTTATCAGATTATGAAAGAAACAGATGATGTGAAATACCTGTGTCTGGGCATTCAAGAGGAATCTAATAATAAGGAACTATTTGAGACGGCTAATAAATTTGGGGTTCAATATGTTATGAACACAGAGTTTACTATGAATAATAAGCAAAACATAGTTGCCAATATCTCCAATTTTATTACTGATGTAGATTATGTTTATCTTACTATTGATATGGATGGTTTTAGTTCTAATTTTGCTCCAGGGGTTAGTGCTCCATCGCCTCTAGGTTTTTCAATTGATATAGCCCTAGAAGTCATTCAAACTATTTGTGAGTCTAATAAGTTAATTAGTGTCGATTTAGTTGAACTCAATCCTGAATATGATATTGATAATTGTACCGCTAGGTTAGCTTCTAGGATCATCTATAAAATAATCGATAAGTTACAAAAGCTGTAGTCCACTAATTTTAATTAATTTGCAGTTTTTATCCTAAAAACCCAAGTTGGATAATACTTGTTAATGGGTATCCATTTTAAAACAAAACTAATTGAAAGCTGCTAGCCTTAAGGAATTAAAAACCGAACTTGATGATAAATCTCATCAAGAACTTATAAAATTATGTCTTCGTTTATCCCGATTTAAAAAGGAAAATAAAGAACTACTATCTTATTTATTATTTGAATCAAATAATGAAGAACAGTATATAGCAGAAATTAAGAGTGAAATGGATAGTCAGTTCGAAATAATTAATACTTCATCGCAGTATTTTATCAAAAAAAGTGTTCAAAAAATACTTCGTAACATAAAAAAGTATATTAGATACTCTGATCATGTAGAAACCGAAATAGAACTATTATTATATTTTTGCAATAAATTAGCTGATTTTACTCCTTCTATAAAAAACAACAAAATAGTAGCTAATATGTTTTATAGAGAATTAAATACTATTACAAAAAAGATTAAAGTAGTTCACGAAGACCTACAACATGATTATACTTTAGAGTTAAAAGAATTATACTTATAAATCTCTTTCAAAATTAATTCTTTATTTATTTTAGAGATTAAAAGTTAATGGATATCGTAAACTCTGCTGTTTTAAGTATTTATCAAAAAACACCTTGCTCTTTATAAATCTATTATTTTTCTTTTTTTTAATAATAAACACGTAGATTTGTGAATAAGGTAAATAACATTTGATGATAGTCATTTGGCCATTTGATATTATCTTTGCCACTTATTAACTAATTTTAAATTATTACAATGAACAAAGGAACAGTAAAATTTTTCAACGATGCGAAAGGTTTTGGATTCATCACTGAGGAAGATTCAAACAAAGAACATTTTGTGCACATTTCTGGATTAATCGATGAAATTCGAGAAGGTGATGCAGTAGAATTTGATTTACAAGAAGGAAAAAAAGGATTAAACGCAGTAAATGTGAAAGTACTATAATATACTATTTAATTTTTTTTAAGACACAAAGCCTGTTATATAACAGGCTTTTTCTATTTTAATATGTTCTATTTCTTTATCAAATTATCCAAAAACTATTCTCCACATAAGAAGCTTATAAAACATTAACAGCATTATTTTAAACAACATACATGTTTTTTTAAGCATTTGATAATTTTACGCTTTTAAAATTGTACAAATAAAAATTAAGTATTTTTTACGGTTTTACGTAATAAAAATAAATTATTTGTGCGTAACTTTAAGAAACGTATACTGATCACTTTATAAACACAGTGTTAAATGTTTTTTGTTGATAGTGCTGATGCAATAAAAATATTCATCTGCTATCTTACTGTAATTAAATTTACAGCAGAATAATTAACATCATGCGGCATATATCTAATTATTAAAAAATCTTTTAATAATGCCGATCTCATTACCCCACATTTAATTATTACCCCTATAAATTTGATTAACTATTTTAATTAGATACGTCATTTACGCAAAAAACTCTTAATACAAACCCCATTTTAACCAAGGGCTATATGGATACCAATAATTTTGATCAACTACTAATTTTTCTGTTACAAGGATTTATAGTTGCCTTTTTAATACTTTTATTATTTCGTTTACGCACAAAAACTGGTTTAGGATTACTATTTACTACATTAGGCTTATTTCAATTTTTACAAGTCTTCTTGGCAAGTACTCTTTATTTTAAAATATCTGATACTTTAATAATTTCACCTGGATCATCAGTTTTATTTTCGGCTACTCTGTTTGTAATTCTATTAATATATATAAAAGAAGATGCTATAACCACCCGAAAATTGATTCACGCGTTAATTATAACCAATATTGTATTATGCTTTCTTTTAATTGCATTTAGAATTAATATTGAAGGAGCCAATAGTTATAATACTTTTAATATATCTACGGCATTTTTTCGTACAAACATATTTGTCTTACTCATGGGGACATTTATTTTGTATTTGGACTCTTTATTGATCATTTTCTTATTAGAATATACTTCTAAATACATTTCGAATCTCTTTTTTAGAATATTGATTACAATGTCATTAGTTCTTAGTTTTGATGCCGTCTTTTTTTCAATAGGCTCTTTTTGGTATTTTGACAACCTAGAAACTTTATTACTTTCAGGGTTATTTTCTAAAAATTTCATGGCTTTATTCTATAGTATTCTATTCACTTTATATCTGGTATATATAGAAAAAGAAAAGTTGCGTAGTAGTTATGTAAATTTCAAAGATATTTTTCATTCGCTAACCTATAAGCAAAAATTTGAAGTAGCCGAAAAAGCAGTTCAATTATCACAAAGTAGATATCATGTGCTTACTAATTTGGTGCCTGTCGGGATTTTTATGACCAACGTAAAAGGAGAAACAACATTTGTTAACCCAAAATGGTGTTCTATTACCGGGATATCTCAAGAACAAGCTTTACAAGATGGTTGGTTAAATGTTGTACACCCTGATGATCGCGACAAATTACGTAGTGATTGGTATAAAGCAGCAAGTAAGAGAGAAGTATCTGATGCCGAATATCGTTTTTTAAAACCTGATGGTTCTATAACATGGGTACTAGGTCAAGCCATTCCAGAATATAATGAAAGTAAACAGATTATTGGATATGTGGGCACTATTACAGACATTACCACAATTAAACTTTATGAGCTCGAATTAAGTCGTTTAAAAGATAAAGCTGAAGAAAGTGACCGACTTAAATCTGCTTTTCTTACTAACATGAGTCACGAGATAAGAACACCTATGAATGGTATTTTAGGGCTCGCGGAGTTATTAAACGAACCTAAACTTTCTGGCAATGAACAACAGCTCTATTTAGAACTGATTAAGGAAAGTGGTGCTCGTATGCTAGATATTATAAACGATATAATTGATATTTCGAGAATTGCCACAGATCAAGTAAAAATATCTACTCAGAGTGTTAATATTAATGATCAAACTGAAAATCTATTCATTCTTTTTAAACCACAGGCCAATAAAAAGAATATTACTTTATCCAGATCAGATGGTCTGTTTGAAAAAGACGCTATTATCACCACAGATAAACAAAAGCTTAATGCAATTCTAACTAATTTGGTAAAAAATGCAATTAAATATACGGATCATGGTAGTATTGAATTTGGTTATAAAAAAGTACAAAAAACGTTGCAGTTTTATGTAAAAGATACCGGCATTGGCATTGCTCAAGACAGACAAGAAGCCATATTTGATCGATTCGTTCAGGCCGATTTAGAAAGTCGACATGCAATAGAAGGTGCTGGTATTGGCCTTTCTATAGCAAAAGCCTATGTAGAAATGTTAAACGGAAGAATTTGGCTTGAGAGCATAGAAAATAAAGGAACAACTTTTTATTTCACTATTCCATATATCTAATCTATATCTTTAAATATAACGTATATTATCTAGGGTTTTGAACAATATAAACTTCCATAGCACCCAACCCATAACGTTTATAATCTCCATCAGAAATTCTAATGTTCTCATAACGTCCAAAAAGATACTTTAATTCCTCTTTAAGAACTCCCTGACCCACTCCATGGATAAAAACGACACGAGGAATACGCTTTCTTATAGCAAAATCTAATTGTCGTTTTGCTGTATCCAATTGTAACGTAATCATATCATAATTAGTCATTCCCTTTCTAGACTTTACTAATTTATCTATATGCAAATCTACTTCCATGGCAGGAATATCCTTTGGCTTAGGCTTTATAAGTGGTCTTTTAGGTTTCTTTTTAAATGTTTCCTTTTGTTGCAAGTTCTTATGTACTTCTTCATAAGATGGAACAATCAAATCGGTAGATTCTATTTTAACAACTTCATGAATAAAAAAACTAATATCAAATCCATCTTCTGTTTCAATGAGAACCTCATCCTTTGTTACAGACAAAACTTTACCTACAATTGATTCATCTATAACAGCTACTATATCTCCTACTTGTATCATGATACTTCTTATTCTTCTTCTTCAAAACTCTGATCAGAACCAAATTTTGTCTTTGATTTTACATTGGTATTAATTAAAAAAACTCCTAACATTAGAAGCACTACACCAATACTTTGTACATAATAGTTTTTTTGAATGGAATAGATTTCGCTTACCATAAATATTGCTCCAACACCAATAAGGCATATACTTCCTATTTTCTTAAACTTGGGGTAATTCATAAAATGAGTTTATATGAGGTCAATGGCAAAAATAAAAAAAACCTTGTAAGCATTAAAAATACTTACAAGGTAATACTACTGACTATCTATTTTTGTATATTCTGCTTAATAAAAGCATTGTTATCATTACAGTCTCAGACAGGCTTTAATTATTTTTAGCTTTCTGTTGTTCCTTATCTATTGATTTTTCTATAGATTTTAGTCGCTCTTCTGCTTTAGCAATTTTAGCCGCTCTTTGCGTTTTTTCTGCTTGAGTCATTGCCCCATCTGTAGCGTTCTTTTTTGCTCTTTCTAAACGTTCTCTAGCTGCCGCAACCTTGTCTTTACTTTTTACAGTTCTTTCTTTATGCTTACTCGAAACTTTAATTTTATTCTTTGTTTCTCCTTTGTGGATTGTCTCACTTGTATTTTGAGGCACCTCATCTTTTAAATGCTCTTCTTGAGCATTAATTGTAAAATTACCTAATGTGATTGTAAAAAAGAAAACCAATATTAGTTTAAAAACTTTCATTCCATTTTATTTTTATACCTGATATCAATAAATATACCAATTTTATTCTAAAAAACGCTCACCCAAACTCTAATCAAGATTAATAAACAGGTACAAAAACTTACTTAAAGACTTTTTGATTTTATTTTGAATACAATTATTCAATACACTTTCGAATATAAGTTGCTGCAGTTTCTGCCGTAATGTCCCTTTGAGGAGCACCAAACATTTCATAACCTACCATAAACTTTTTAACTGTTGCACTTCTAAGCAGCGGTGGATAAAAACTCATATGCCAATGCCAGTATTCATAGTTATTATCATTTGTTGGTGCTTGATGTATACCACTTGAATAAGGAAAAGAGCAATCAAACAATTGATCATATGCTTTTGTTAATACAGATATCGCTTCAGAAAAATTCGTGCATTCCTGCTCTGACAACTGTAAAATAGATGATTGTTGCTTTTTAGGAATAATCATTGTTTCGAATGGCCAAATTGCCCAAAAAGGAACAAGAACAACAAAATCATCGTTCTGAAAAATAAGACGCTCTTTTTTCTCTAACTCTTGTTGCACATAATCCAACAAAAGTGTTCTATCGCTCCCTTTAAAATAAACACGTTGTTGTTTATCCTTTTTTGCTACTTCATTAGGCACTGTTGATTGAGACCATATCTGACCATGAGGGTGAGGATTACTACACCCCATAACTGCTCCCTTATTTTCAAATATTTGAACATAGTTAATTTCCTCATGGTTACCCAGTTTTTTATACTCATCCTGCCACAGTTTGACCACTTTTTCTATATTAGCTATGGACATTTCTGCCAAGCTTTTTGAATGATCAGGACTGAAACATACAACCTTACAAATACCGGTTTCACTTTGAGCTTTAAACAACCCATCTTCAATGGCAAAAGCCGGGTTTTCTTTTTGAAGCGCCGCAAAATCATTCACAAAAGAAAACACATCTTTATAATCTGGATTTACTTTTCCGTTTGCTCTTGTATTTCTTGCACATAAATAACAACTTTCATCGTGTTCTGGCCTTTTCATTTTTTTTTCAATCATTTCTTCTTGTCCTTGCCAAGGCCTTTTTGCACGATGTGGTGAGACAAGAACCCACTCCCCTGTTAATATATTATAACGTCTATGTGGGTGTTTTTGTAATTCTGTATTTAGCATGAGGTATCTGCGATTATTCTCCAATTACCATCTATTTTTTTAAAAATAATCATAAAAACTCCCTGAGTATCTCCTACAGAACGACTAAGATGATAAGAACCCATTACATAATAAGAATTCACACTAATCTTAGAGATATCTTCTACCTTAAAATTTAAAGTACCTGTATGTTCTTTTGTTGGATACCCTTTTTTATAATTTGACAATGTTTTATTCCAGCCATAGGTAAGCCCATTACTTCCATAAAATTTTAACGAATCTGATTTCCAATACCCTTGCATATATTCTTCAATATCATAATTAGACCATGCCTTTTCTTGAGCTTTTAGAACAGCAATAATTTCATTTTTATCCTGTGCTTCAGTTTTTAGATCTCCGATTTCGCTTTGACACGACATACAAATCAAAACAATTCCTAATATGTATCTAGTTATATTCACTTCTAGTATATTTTATGAGTTCCTTCAGACAGTTCTACTGTGTATATATTACAGTCTATTTTAAATCTTGTTTTATAAGCCGTTTGTATATAGTTCGAATACGTATCTATCACTTTTTTCTTAATCAATTGAATTACACAACCACCAAATCCTCCTCCCATCATTCTGGCTCCAATCGTATTAGAATCATTAATTGCTTCATCTACTAAATAGTCTAATTCTTCGCAACTAACATTGTATTGTTCTGACAACCCTTTATGAGAAGCCAACATCAATTTCCCTAAAGTATCAATATTTTCGCTTTGAATAGCATGTAAGGCTCTCTGAACTCTGCAATTTTCTTGAATGACATAAAGTGCCATTTGATATTCATCTTCCGAAATTTGTCCTCTTATCTCCTGCAACATTGTTTCTGTTGCATCGCGTAATGATTTTACTTCTAATAATTCTACTATTTTCTCACAAACCTGCCTACGGTTATTATATGCACTGTTTGCTAAACTATGTTTCACATTGGTATTAATCAAAAGTATACCATACTCTTTAAAATCTATATCCACAGGAATAGCCTTCAAATTACGACAATCTAACATTAATGCTTTTCCCTTTTGGCCAAACATACTCGTGAATTGATCCATAATACCACATTTAACACCTACAAAACTATGTTCGGCTTGCTGAGAAATAAAGATCATTTCTTCCTTTGATAATTCTAGTTCGAATAATTCATTTAAAGCAAAAACAATACTATTTTCTAATGCCGCAGAAGACGACAAACCAGCTCCATCGGGTATATTTCCTCCGAAAACCAAATTGAAATTGTCAATTTTTTTTCCTGATTTATGAAGTTCAGAGACTATTCCTAAAACATAATTTTTCCAGCCCCCATCTTCTATTGGTATAATATTATCCAACGAAAATTCAATAGTTTCTTCTAAGTCTAATGCATGCACCGAACAGGTACTAGTTTTACTTTTTTGAATTACAGCTACGATTCCTTTGTCGATAGCTGCGGGAAATACAAAACCATCATTATAATCTGTATGTTCTCCTATTAGATTAATTCTACCAGGAGAAAAAATAGAAATTGGTTCATCCTTAAAATTCTTGGTGAAATATGATGTTATTCGTTCTATCAATTGTGTGGTTATCATTATATATTTTATGCGTAATAGATATAAATACTTAAAACAATTAAACAAATTGCTATACCTATACTATTCATATATCTCCATGGAGTTATATCTACTTTTTCGGTATACTCTAGTTCAAAAGCTTCTTTTCTAGGTGCGAATTTACCAATAAGAAGCATAATCAAAACGTTTAGTACAAATAATATTGCCATTACATGTAAAAAGTGTGGATAATCCTCTTTTCCAACAACATAAGGCTTTAAAATAAATTGACTTATAATATATAAAACAGAACCTGATATAATCCCTATTTTGGCTGCCATTGCTGGTACATATTTGGTAAGATAACCTACCACAATAATGGTTAGAATAGGAATACTATAAATTCCGTTTACTTCTTGTAAATACCCAAATAATCCATCTGATGCATAAATTAATAAAGGTGCTATACACATTGACACAATAGCCAAGATGATTCCAAATTTCTTTCCTGCCCAAACTACTTCTTTTTCTATTGCATCCTTTTTTATATATTCTTTATATATATCTATTCCGAATAGGGTAACCGAACTGTTAAGAGCAGAATTAAACGAACTTAAAATTGCTCCAAACAATACTGCGGCAAAAAAACCAATAAAAGCTGTTGGTAAAACTTTGGTTACTAACATTGGATAGGCTTCATCCGGATTATCCAAAGCCCCTTCAAACATATGATAAGCTATTAACCCGGGTAATACTACTATTAAAGGGCCTAATATCTTAATAAATGAAGCTAATAATAATCCTTTTTGGCCTTCTTTAAGATTTTTAGCTCCTAATGCTCGTTGAATAATTGCTTGATTAGTACCCCAGTAGAATAACTGAACCAGCATCATACCTGTAAATATAGTACTAAATGGGATAGATGACTCTGGACCGCCCAGTGATTTAAATTTTTCTGGGTGAGATGACGTTAAAGTAGCCATTCCATCAAAAACGTTACCATCGCCGATTGCCATTAATCCAAAAACTGGAATAAGCATTCCCCCTATCAATAAACCAACTGCGTTAATGGTATCCGATACTGCAACGGCTTTTAATCCTCCAAAAATCGCGTAAATAGAACCTATAATACCTATTGACCAAACGGTAATCCACAATGCTACATTTTTGGAAACCCCTAATAACTCAGGAACATCAAACATCGTGTTAATCGCTAGAGCTCCAGAATACAAAACGATAGGCAATAATATAATTGCGTATCCACTCAAAAAGAAACCTGAAGTAATTGTTTTGGTCAATTTATCATATCTGTTCTCTAAGAATTGTGGTACAGTGGTTAAGCCACTTTTTAAATATCTTGGTAATAAAAACATTGCAGTAATTACCATAGCAATAGCCGCCAAAGTTTCCCAAGCCATTACCAAAATTCCATCTTTAAAAGCTGCTCCGTTTAATCCTACAATTTGTTCTGTCGACAAATTGGTAAGTAATAATGAGCCAGCAATAACTACTCCTGTTAAACTTCTACCTCCTAAAAAATACCCGTCAGATGTGGTATCACTGGTTGTTCGGCTTTTAAAATATGAAATAAGTGCTACTAATAATGTAAACCCTATAAATGTTACAAATTGCATGTTACTATTGTTTAGATGGTTGTATGATAAATGAATAGTTATATTTTTTTGAAGGTATAGTATACTCTTCATGTACTAAGCGTCCCCAAGAGGTGTCACCTCCGACTCCCATTTGTAAGTAATCTATATTAAATTGAACGGTTTCGCCAATAGTAATATCAGCTCCATGTTTTTTGGTTACAGGTACTAATCCAGAGGCAGATGCAGCTCCATCCTTATCATTATTAAAATCTAATTCTGTCATAGCAAATGGCCATACGCTGGTATTTAATATCGAAGAACTACTTAGAGTCTTAATAGATATCGCATCAGACGATACTTTCATCCATCTCACATCTGTTTTGTTACCTGTTTCCTGAGGTCTAGAATACACATGAAATTGATCTGAAACTTTACCTGAATAAACTCCAGTTTTCATACCCGTTTTTCTATCCCAATAACTTTCTTCTGGTCCTTTACCATACCAGGATACCTTATTAAATTCTTTAGGCAATGTCATATACATTCCTAATCGAGGAATATTAGGTAATTCTGTCTTTATCGGTTCAAATAAATAATTTATACTTAAAATCCCATCTGGCCTTATATGATAAGTAACCTCTACATTTGCCTCTTTATTGGGTAATTCGTATCCAACAGTATATTTAACTCCATTTCTATCTTTTATAGGAGAAGTGATCAACTTAGCGGTATAACCATAGGTTGCATTTTGCCATATTTTTGCCCATTTAGGCATTCCGTTTCCTAAATCATTATCAGTTGGGGGTCTCCAAAAATTTGGTTTTATTGGATGATTAGTAATTATTTTTTCATCAAAAATCCACTTTAAAACCTCTCCAGTATTAGCGTTAATTTTTAAAGACAATAATCTATTCTTAATTTCTAACTCGTTTGTATTAGAAACAATTTCTAAATCATTTTTAAATTCTAATTTTGGAAAAGTTGTATTATCATTCTGTATTACAAACTGATCCCAGGCTATTTCATGGCCTTTTGGAATGAGCGGTGTACTATTATTTTGATGTAAACTAACTTGAAGAATATATTCTACTCCATTTCTAAAGCTTGCAGGAAATCCATTTAATTTTATATTAGTTTTCTCTTGTGCTTTTACATCCAAGTAAACTCCTTCTTTTTCAATAACTACTCTTCCTTCTTCTAATAGTTTCCATGAAATTGTTTTATCTGAAAAATCTACAAAGAAATTCTTGTTTTCTATCTCAACATTTCCGTTTCCTAAATAATTAAACTGTACTGGTTCATATACTTTTTTAACTTCATAAAGGTGTGGATGAGGGTTTCTATATGGATCAACCATTCCGTTATTTAAAAAATTACCATCTGTAGGAAGATCTGGATGGTAATCATGACCATATGCTAAATACGGTTTTCCATCTTCGTCTTTATATTCTAAGCTTTGGTCAACCCAATCCCAAATATACCCTCCTTGAAGGTTAGGATACTTTTCAATTATATCCCAATAGTCTTGTAAATTACCTATAGAGTTACCCATGGCATGAGCATATTCAATCATAATCGACGGTTTATCCGATTGTGATTCACCATGATCAATTAAATATTTAGGCTTAGGATACATAGGACAGTACACATCTGTATAATCTTCTTTTCCCGCAGGCTCATATTGTACAATTCTATTGTTGTCTTGTTCTTTTAACCATTTATAAGTAGCTCTAAATACATCACCTTCTCCTGCTTCATTTCCTAAAGACCAAGAATAAATAGAGGCATGATTTCTATCTCTATAATACATTCTTTTCACCCTCATCATATGAGCTGGCAACCAACTCATCTCATTACCTATTTGTGTTTTCTCATCAATTGCAAGAGGATGACTCTCTATATTAGCCTCGTCGATCACATAGAGTCCATATGTATCACACAAATCCAACCAATAAGGATCATTAGGATAATGAGAACTTCGTACAGCATTAATATTATATTGCTTCATTAGCATAATATCCTTTTTCATAGAAGCTCTAGAAACAACATGTCCTGTATTTGGATCTGTTTCGTGACGATCTACTCCTTTAATATAAATAGCTTTCCCATTGATCAAAACCTGACTATTCTTTATTTCAACTCTTTTAAAACCAATAGATCGCTTGATATATTGGTTACTCTTAGAATCATCTGGGTTTTCTAACCTTATTCGAAGCGTATAAAGATTAGGTGATTCTGCAGACCACTGTCTTACATTATCAATCATTTCTCCTGACCTTATTTCCTTTGTTGTTTGCGCATTAATTTCTACAAGTTCTGATGTTTTAAAAATCGATTTATCATTATCCAATATTTCAAGTGTAAGTTCTCTTTTTGTCGTTTCTGTAGCATGATTATTGGTAATCGAAACTGTTCCTTTAAAGACTCCATTAATATATGAGTCATCAAGATTTGCGTCTATATGATAATCTGAAACATAGACCTTAGGCTGTGTATACAAATAAACATCTCGTTCGATACCACTCATACGAAGCATATCCTGACTTTCTAGATAACTCGCATCACTCCATCTAAACATTTGTAAAGCAATAAGGTTTTTGCCTTCGGTAAGGTATTTTGTGATATTAAATTCTGCTGGTGTTTTACTACCTTGAGAATAACCTGCATATTTACCATTTACATAGAGATACATTGCAGATTTAGCTCCTGCAAAGTGAATAATAACATCTTCTGATAGAAAATCCTTAGAAAGGTTGATTATTTTTCTGTATGTTCCTACAGGATTATAATCTTTTGGTGCTTCTGGCCATTTGGTTGTAAACGGATATCGTTCATCCAAATAAATAGGGTTACCATATCCCTCTACTTCCCAATTTGCTGGAACTTTTATTGTATTCCATTGAGAATCATCAAAACTAAGATTCTGAAAAGTCGTAGGTCTTTGTTTGGGATCTTTGACCCAATTAAATTTCCAATCTCCATTAAGGTTTAAAAAACGTCGTGACTCTTCTTTGTTTAATAATTCTAATGTTTCAAACCCAAAAAAAGTGGATCTTGGTACTAATTTATGATCTTCAAATTTTTGATGATCATAATGAAATGTTTGTTCTAAGACTGGAGGTAATGGTTTCTTTTGGCAACTGGCTATTAAAAGCAATGCCAACATGGCAACCTGTTTTAGATTCATAATTTTAAATAAGCTTTGTGTGTGTATTTTGACTATTTAAAGAGTTACCTTTTGAGTTTTACCCGGAAGTTTAAACAAATGTTTGGTCATCATATTTTCGCTAAATACTTTTTGTAAGTAAAAGATAAGTTCTTCTGCATTCTCTTTGGTAAATACAATTGGTGGTTTGATTTTAAGCACATTATTATCAGGGCCATCGGTACTCATGAGTATTCCATGAGCTTTCATTCTATTCACTAAATAATCTGCCTCTTCTGATAATGGGTTCATATTTTCATCAACTAATTCAAATCCTAGAAATAGTCCTTCTCCTCTAACGTTACCAATAATCGGAAACTGCTTTGCCAACTTGTTTAATTCCCATTTTAAAAATTCGCCTACCAATAACGCATTTTCTTGTAATTTTTCTTGCTTTATAGTTCTTAATACTTCTAACCCTATAGCGCAAGAAACAGGGTTGCCTCCAAAAGTATTGAAATACTCCATTCCGTTAGCAAACTTGTCAGCAACTTCTTGTGTACATACGACAGCCGCTATAGGATGCCCATTTCCTAAAGGTTTACCTATAGTTATTATATCTGGTACAACATTATGTAACTGAAACCCCCAAAAGGCTTTTCCTACACGTCCGCAACCAACTTGAACTTCATCAGAAATACAAATTCCTCCTGCCTCTCTCACATATTTATATGCTTGAGCCAAAAAACCGTTAGGCAACTCTATTTGGCCTCCACAGCTAATAATTGGTTCTACAATCAAAGCGCCGACACCTCTACCTTTTGCCTGTATTTTTTCGATTTGCAATTGCACTTCTTTAGCATACTTTTTTCCTGTATTTTCTCCTCTGTATTTTCCTCTGTAGGCATCAGGTAATGGAAATATGTGTGTATGTTCTGGAGCTCCTTCTCCTCCTTTTCCATCAAATTTATACGAACTTATATCTACACAACCATTCGTATTACCATGATATCCAACTTCTGATGCAATGATATCTTTTTGTTTTGTAACTGCTTTAACCATTCTTAATGCCAATTCGTTAGCTTCACTTCCTGAATTAACAAAATGTACTACACTAAGCTCTGTGGGTAATGTTTTTAAAAGCTCTTTGGCCAGTTCATTAATATTTTCATGTAGGTATCTTGAGTTGGTATTGATTAGGGCCATTTGTTCTTGTCCAGCACTCACAACTCTTCTATGTTCGTGTCCTACATGAGCTACATTATTTACAGTATCTAGATATTTTTGCCCATATTGATCAATCAAAAATTGTCCGTCACCACGTACCATTTTGATAGGTTCTTTATACTGAAGGCTTAAACTTTTTCCTAAATACTTTTTTCGAAAAGACATTAATTCGGCATTAGACACTTCTTCTTTTCTTTCTAAAGTCTCTAACTTAAAAAGTAAATTTGGATCTGGGCATAAACTTTTCCACACTCCTATTTGATTATAGCTTGCAACTCCAGGGAAATCCTCTTTATAATCTAAAAGCGAATGTAAAATTTGAAAATGAAGGTGAGAAGGCCAATTTCCATTTTCTGGATAATCACCCAATTTACCAATACACTCTCCTTTTTTTATAGTACCTCCTACCTGCTTCTTCTCTACACAATCCAAGGTTAAATGTCCATACAAAGTATAAAATTCTATATTATAAATCTTATGTTTTAAGACAATCAACCCTCCATATTCTTTATCTCCATCTTTTTTAAGCGAAATGACTATTTCGCCATCAAAAAGAGAATGAACAAAAGTTCCTGCAGGAAGCCAAAAATCTACTCCCAAATGTGTACTTCTACTTTCTCTCCCATTATTACCTACTTTATTATAAGACGCTGTTGTATATAGAGCTCTTGACTCTAGATACCCACCCGCTATTATCCTATCAGGGTGCTGCTTCTGCATCTGCCCTATTTTAAACTGAAATACATCCAAATCATTAACATCTTGTTGATGTCCTATCCATCTACTTGCAATACTTAAATCTATTGGGTGTACCTCATTTTTATAAACGGTAGGAAACAATTCTGATAATTTAAAATGTGTTTGATTAGCCCATTCTTTAAATGCTGCTTCTTGCGGGTGTGCTAAAAACCCACATGCTTCTCTAAAGCTATAAAGTGCATAATTTTCACTAACATTACGCCATTTTTTAAGAACGTCAAGAGCTGATCTTTCACTTATTAGTAAGTACTCGTTTCCTGGTTCTTTTATTTTATTTATTGCAGATTTTGTAACAGAGATTACCAAACGCATCGCAATTGCGTTGTACAAATGATCCAATTCTTCTTCTAACAATGGAAATGTAGAATTATATCCTTTGATAAGAGGTAAAGCCGCTTCTAGCGGATCTACATGCCCCATAATTGCATATGCACAAGCTATAGCTACATCATTAATAATTTGAGTATGAATAGCATCACCATAATCTATTGCTGCTTTTACAACTGGATTTAAAAAGTCTTCAGATACAATAACATTGTTATCATTTGCATCATTATGTACAACGGCTTTTCGTAGCTCAGAGTATTCTTTTTGTTTCGCTTTAAATCTTCGTTGAAAAAAAGAAATAAAACTCTTCTCTTTTTCAGAAAATAAATGAATATGTTCTACTGTCCACAAAGATTGGGCTATATCCCATTCGAACTGACGGTGAGCCTCCATATGATCAAAACCGTACAAAGCTTTTGTTAAAAGCCCACATTGTTCTCCTAAACTGTATCTTAGATCATCTAATTGTGGATTTACACTACTCCATACTCTTCCAGAAATCCAAGATAGTAATCTTACTTTCCTAACATTTCCATTGGTATCTGTAATTTCAGAAACTGTATTTCCATTAATATCTCGCACTACTTTTGGAGCAATTATATTCACTTCTCCTTCTTCAACATATTGAAGTAACTCTTGCTGAAAATCTAGATAGTTTTCATCTTCTTCAGGTCTCGAAATTTTTAGAATATAACCTTCCTCATCAGATACTTTAATCCTAAAATTAAAATCGATTTCACCAGGAAGTGGTGTTATACATCCTTCTATACCAAAAAGTCCTTTTGCTACTTCTTTTGCCTGATCTGCTGTTACTTGCAATGCTGAATATCCTACCATCTAATCTTTCATTATTAACATTAATATATGTGCTGCGCTCCAACTAAAGTTATATGCGTGTAATCCTTCTCCAGTTAAGGGGTGATAATTTTCTCTAATTGCTTCTCCTTTTTGTATGATACCTTGAGCTCCTTCAATAATCTGATTCGTAGCTCTATTGGCCTCATCATCAAATCCATAATTGCGTAACCCTTTTACTCCAAAATAGGATTGATCCAACCAATTGGGTCCTCTCCAGTATCCCTTTAACGGGTCAAATTTTGGGTGATCGGCACTCATTGTTTGAAAAGGAACCTTGGTATAGAACTTACCTGGGTTCATCATTTTGTTTTTTACGGCTCTTGCTTGTTCTTTGGTAGCTGCATTTGCCCAAAGTGCTGTCCAACCTTCACTCCCTTCTCCTTTAATAAAAGTTGTTCCTTCTATATTGGTATCATAAAACCAACCATCGTCTGAGTCATAAAATTGTTTTTGAATTGAAGCCTTAAGCTTCATGGATTCGTGAGAATATTGATTAGCATCCTCTATGATTCCTAAAGCATCTGCTAATCTTTTTAAATATAACTTTTCGGCATATAGGTAAGCATTCAAATCAACACTTTCTTGATTTAATGAATAAGCGCCTTCAGAATTTTTTAAGATTTTCGAATCATCAAATCGAATAGCATTATCCATACCACTCTCCCATTTGGCAGCGACCAAACTACCATCAGTTGATCCGTACTCACAAAGACCATCTTGATCGTGATCTCTTTTATTATACCACCAATAGTGGTACTTTTTTAATTTTGGGTACAATGTCTTGACAAAATCTAGATCATCATCCTTTTCATAAATTTTAACAACGGCCCAAGCTGATAACGGTGGCTTCGTATCTCTATAATTATGATTCTCTATAGCAGTATCTCTAAACACGCAATCTGCTACAAAGCCATCTTCATTTTGAAACTCGAACATAAGCTTTACTTGTTTTTTTGCTAAATCTGTATTATAATATGCCAAACCGACGGCATGTTTCCAGGAATCCCAAGACCAAAATCCATTAAACCACTTATAATGATAACTAGGAAATAGCCCTTCGTATTTTATCTCTCCTGCACCAATACGCCAATTATTCTGTAATGTCAAATGCGCTTTTGCAATTACATTTTTATACGTATCGCCCTTAAAGTTAATATTTATATTTTCTGATAGCGCTTTTAGTTGAGAATTTTTTTCTTTTTTTCTTAAAATTTTAATTTTATCATAATTAAAATCATCTATAGCTTGTCTTTCTTTATCCCAAGAATAGTTAGAAAAAATAAATGATTGAGAAATTATTATTTCTTTTGTCTTACCTGGTGCTAAAGTAAATCTACTAGGAGTAGATACATAAGTACTATCGGTAGTCTGCAATTGAGTTTCTTTAGGAAAAAGAATATGACCTACTGCATTTGTCATAGATGATTCGATCAGTATCTCATTTTTATTTGAGGATATGGTAAGACCATCTGCTAAAATTGGTTGATTTCTCCAACTCGATGATATATGCATAGGGGTTTTACCAATGTTACTAATGGTAGATTTTTGTATTGCCGTATGACCTGAACTAAAAACAAGTTCTTGTTTTAATTCTAAATCCTTATTTCTTACTATTTGTTCTAAATGACTAGCATACCCCTTGGTTTGTATAGTATCCCATTTTACATTCTGGTCTTCTGAATTATTAATAATTAGTTGAGACATTATAGAGCTACTCCAAATACCATTTTGCTGAGTCATTAAAAAAGGTCCTGAAAAACCTCCGACCATATCAAGTGTATTTGGTAAACTATAAGCAAACCAAGCACCTTGATCAGAGAACATAAGCATGTCTTTATCCGTTTTACTATTAGGAATACCCGAAAAATCCAAAATATTCATGCTTCTAGATAAATATTGATCTAAAAATTTAGTATTCCCTTTATTTTTTTGCTGTTCACCCTCTTTTTTACAACCAAGACAACATATCGTAAATAAAACTACAATAGAAACGAACTTATTACTCATCATCTTTTAAATTTAAAACCCAATTCACATTATATTTTTCTCCAGCATCCAAAATTTGTAAACCAAACTTATTATTAAAACTATTCGAAGGACCTGTAATTGGCTCTATTGCAATGGCATTTACTCCCTTAGGAGTATATATCTGTACATAATTATGAGCATATGACGAACGTAAATTAATGCTATAGTCTGGTGTTTTAAAATTTACTTCATTATTATTAAGAACAAAACAATCATCAAAATCATTATCCATTATTTGTATCACATCATCTACTTTAACATCATCAATTTTTACTGGAATCTTTTTTTCATCAACAGATAATTTTTTATCACTATTAATTGACAAGTAACTATGATAAAGATTTGTACTCCAAAAATATGGATGCCAACCTATTGTAAATGGAAAAGATTTACTATCCTTATTCTTAACCTCTACTTTTAACTCTAAGTTTTCATTTCTTAGTATATAGGTCAGCTCTAACGAATAATGAAATGGAAAACCTTTTACTTTTTGTTGTTCATCATACCTTAAGGTTACAGATGCAAAGTCATAAGAAACCTCTTGATCTATCAAAGTAAATGTTTTATTGTAAACAAGTCCATGAAGTGCGTTACTTTCACCTATAGCATTGGTTTCTAATGAATATTGATTTTGTTGAAAAGTATATCTTCCATTTTCAACTCTATTAGCAAAAGGAAACAAGATTGCAGAAGCATAAGAAACATCATAATTAAAAGGAGACAAATCCTTAATTATTCCTCTATTTTGTAATGACAAATTTTGCAAACTACCTCCTAATTTTATTGATATTTGAGCGTAAGACTTATCGTCACAACTCTTTAATTCTATTTGATCCAGGCATGAGTTTTCATCCTGTACATGATCAATTTTAAACATATATCTTAATTTAATTATAACGAGTTCCTCAAAATCAAAGTATTAGGGTTTTCTATTTTGATTCGCTCTTTGTTCTTTATCATCTGTGCCAATCTCTCTCCCATTTTATTAAAATCCGTCGAAATAGTAGTAATGCCATCCTCTACAATTTCTTTTAACAACGTATCATTATATGAAATGATCCCTATTTCTTTGGACAGAATTAATCGTTTTTCTTTAATTTTCTTTATAATTAATATTAAGTTTCTATCATCTGGTATTAAATATGTTTCCCCGATTTTTGGGTTTCTACCTTCTAATGAATCTATGACTTCTCCATTATAACCATACTGATTGCAAAAGGATGTAAAACCATTACGCATCCCAATAGGCTGTTTTTCTTCTGGAAAAAGTAAAATTAGTTTTTCGTATTTTTCTAGAAGTTCTTTACCTTGAGTAAGGCCATTAAACATATCCTTTTCAAAGTTTTGATAAATCGTAGGGTATTTAGATAACTCTTCATGAAACTGATCAAGAATAAATACTTTATCTGAAGGAAGCTTTTCAATCACATCATCTATACCTTTCAAGTTTGCTGGCATTATTACGTAAGAATTATAATCTCCCATATTGTCATAAATTAACTTGGTAAAAACACCATGATTAAAATGATGAAAAAATATATCTACTTCAACATTTTTATCAAGGTTCTTTAAAAAAGAATTATACAAGTCTTCTTTAAAAGCATTTAATTCATCAAAAAGTAAAAATATTTTTTGTTTGGTATCAATATTTTCACTTTTAATATAATACCCTTTACCAGGAATAGACTGCACAATCCCTCTAACCTTTAATTCATTATAGGCTAGTAATACAGTATCTCTAGAGAGAGAAAATCTATTCCTAATACTATTTATAGAAGGTAATTTATCACCTCTCTTTACATGACCATCTACAATAGCATTTTCTACAGATGCTATGATTTGCTTGTACTTGGGGATACCAAGATTTGCTTGTATAGAAATAATACTCATGAAACAAATATAGGATATTTTTTTCATTAACAAACTAGTAGGTACAGGTTGGTATTATTAAAATAAAAAATTACATTGTCGTGATGTTTTAATAACAAACACTTTACATAAACCATTTTATCAACAAAAAAAACAGTGTAAACATGAACGTAAAAAGATGGAAACACCACGGCTATTCATTTTTTTTAACATTATTTGGGCTTACTCTATTTGGATTCGCAGATACTATACATGCGCAAAATATTGTAATTACCGGTACTGTTACAGAAAGTAGTAATTCATCCCCTTTACCCGGGGTAACTATCACCATAAAAGGTGATGAAACCAAAGGAACTCAAACAGACTTTGATGGAAAATATACCATCGAAGTAACTGACACCAAAACAACCCTTGTATATCGATATCTTGGTTTTACTACCAAAGAACAACTGGTAGGCAACCAATCAGTAATTAATGTAAGTCTTGAAGAGGACTCACAAGCATTAGATGAAATTATTGTTGTTGGATACGGAACTCAAAAAAAGAGTGATGTAACTGGAGCTATCAGCACTATAAAAACTGAAGATCTAAATAATGTAGTCGTAACAAACCCTATAGACGCTATCCAAGGAAGAGTATCTGGTGTTAATGTGGTCTCATCTTCAGGTAGTCCAGGAGGTATTGCCGATATTTCAATTCGAGGTACGGCAACATTTGGTGACAATAAACCTCTCTATATCGTTGACGGAGTACAATCTGACCCTTATTTTATAGATCCTAATAATATTGAATCTATGGAAATACTAAAAGATGCCGCCTCCTCGGCTATTTATGGTACTAGAGCTGCAAATGGGGTAATAATAATCACTACAAAAAAGGGAGATGCCCAAAAAACCTCTGTAGAAATTAATTCATCAGTAAGTATTAATACTTTAAGAAACGAGATGAAATTATTAGATGCAGATGGCTACATTAAAGTGCATAGACAAATCTACGAGAATGCTGGAGAAGCGCTACCATCCTATGTAGAAACCCCTCCAAATGTGAATACAAACTGGATAGACGAAACACATAGAGATGGAATATTGAATTTACTAAATGCCAGGATAACTGGAGGCACAGAAAATCTTAATTATAGCATCGGAGGTAATTTCGCTGACGAAAAAGGCGTTCTTATCGGCTCTTCTTTTACTAAAAAAGGACTAAATCTTAATTTGGGAACTTCAAAAGGAAAGTTTAAAATTGGTGCCGCAATTAATTATACTGAAACCAGACGTGAAGAACACAAATTTTCTATTCGAGAAACATATTTCATCTCTCCATTAATACCTGTTAGAGATACTACAAAAGAGTCTGGATTTGGTTATAATGATGGGGATTTACCTGGACATAGAAATCCGGTTGGAGATGATCACTTTCTTAATGAATATACAAAGTTGAATTATTTTTTAGGAAACCTTGATTTTGGATATGAAATCATAAAGAACTTAAACATTAATGCTAATTTTTCATTAGCAACAACAAACAACTTCACGTATGAGTTTCATCAACCTTTTAGAGTCACTCAAAAAGAAGATGATGACGATCGTTTTGCTATGGTTTCAGAATACAACTCCCAATTTAGACGAATAAATCAACATTACACACTAAACTATAATTTTGAACTTAATAAACATAAAATTGGTCTTTTAGCCGGTTATCAAAGAATTAATGAGCCTTTTAGAAGATCTACGGCTCAAGCAGATGGATATAAGCTTGACGAGAATGACGATAGAATACCTGCAACAATCCTTGACCCAAGTTTTAACACCTTAGATGCCTTTGAAGATGGTACATACTCTGCAGAAGGCACTAACTTTGTATATAACATAGTATCACAGTTTGGCAGAATCAACTATGCATTTGATGACAAATATCTTTTACAAGCTAGTATAAGAAGAGATGGTACTTCAAAATTTGGTGAAAATAACAAATATGGTAATTTTCCTTCATTTGCTTTGGGATGGAAAATCACTGATGAGAACTTTATGAAAAATCAAAATATTTTTGATTTCCTAAAGATGCGATATAGTTGGGGACAGGCTGGTAATGATGCTGCACTAGATTATTACGATTTTATAGCAGTTATTAGTCAAGGAAAAAGTCAAAATAATGGAGGGTATGTATTTGGTAACCCTCAAATATCACAACTAGGAAGCATAGCCAGAACACTTCCTAATCCAGATTTGCAGTGGGAAACAACAACCTCATCTAATTTTGGTATAGATTTTTCCTCTTTAAAAAACAGACTAAAAGGTGCTGTGAATTACTATCACGGTAAAACAAAAAACTTATTAATCACAAAAGAATTCACCACTTCAGCAGGCGTTGAGGACGATATTGTGAATGCGGGAGAATTTATTAACAAAGGGCTAGAATTCGAAATAGGGTATACTAATAGAGATCGTGAATTCAAATACGCAGCATTTGCCACATTTACCACTACCAACACAGAGGTAACAAAATTAAGTAATAATGAACAGGTATTAAGAGGAATTGGATTGCTATTTGGTTCTGATCATTTTGTAAACCAAACCAAAGTAGGTTACGAACCTGGAGCTTACTTTTTACCAGTAGCTGATGGGATATTTCAAAACCAAGCTGAGATTGATGCTCATGGAGCCCAAACAGATACTGCTCAACCAGGTGATATTCGCTTTGTAGATCAAAACAATGATGGCATTATTGATGAACAAGATGAAGTATATATGGGGTCAGCTATTCCCAAATATGAATATAGTCTAAATCTCTCTGCTGAATATAAAGGTTTTGACCTTAATGTTTTCCTACAAGGAGTTGGAAATAATAAAATATATAATGGAAATGATTTTAGATTAATGAGTTTGGATACCGGAAGAAATTATAGAGAAGATGCTTTAAATGCATGGACACCATCGAATACCAATACCAATGTACCTAGAGCCGTACTTGGTGATCCAAACGGAAACAATAGAGCATCTACCAGGTTTTTAGAAGATGGAGATTACTTGAGAGTAAAAACTATTCAGTTGGGGTACTCAATCAACCCCAATTTGTTAAAAAAAATACACTTTAATAAAATAAGAGTTTATGTTACAGGACAAAATCTTTTTACTATAACTAACTATAATGGCCTTGACCCAGAAGTTGGTGGAAACAACTCAGATTTGAGAGTTGGAGAGAGAGTTTTATCCAGAGGTATTGACAGAAACTTATATCCAAAATACAAATCGATGATTTTTGGAATACAGGTAGGTTTCTAATTAAGTAACAAACAAAAAATTAAAACAATGAAAAAATATAATATAATCATAATTATTTCATTGATACTTCTTACAGTATCATGTGAAGATGACAAATTCATAGAGCAATTTCCTCCTGACAAATTAACTACAGATGTATTCTGGAGAAATCTTGAAGATGCTCAAAGTGGTTTAACTGCCGCTTATTCTGAATTAGAATCAAGAAGTAATTTTTGGGATGGATGGCAAGAAGGTAGACCTGTAGTCGAATATTTTAGATCAGACTATGCATTACTTGGTCCAGATGCGACCAACTATGGCCATTGGATGTCAATATATAACTTTAATTACACGAATGGTCATGTTTTCTTAGATGTCATGTGGACAACAAATTACAAAGGGTTAAATTTTGCTAATCAAGTAATCACAAATGTTGATAAAATGACTTCTGAGCAAATATCTGCTGCTGATAAGCAACAAATTATCGGAGAAGCAACATTTTTAAGAGGCTATTATCATTTTAAACTACTTACTCTTTTTGAACAAATTGTCTTAAGAACAGAAATGGTCACATTAGACAACATAAACCAAGCCCTAGCGACAAGACCAGAAGCTTGGGAAGCTATAACTACCGATTTTAAGAACGCAGCTAACATGTTACCCAATACAAATACTCCAGAGAATGCTGGCCGTGCAACAAAAGGAGCTGCACTTTCTTACTTAGGCAAAGCTTACTTACATAAAGCTGGCGACTCATCATCCTCAGAAGGAGATGATTACGAAAATGCTAAATCTGCTTTAAAACAAGTTGTTGACAGTGGAGTTTACAGCCTAGAACCAGATTTTTCCAGTTTATTTAATGGAGAAAATGAGAATAATTCTGAATCTATTTTTGAGTTACAATTTAAAAGTGGAGATGGTAGTTCTTGGAATGCAACCAGATTACATGCCTTTGTAGGAGATTGGTGTATCGGTGGTTGGGGAGGTATTGAAGCTAATATCTCAATTGTTAATGATATGAAAAAAGAAGGCATGATAGCTACTAATGGACTATATGACAACAGGTTGTATGGATCTCTTTACTTTAAGGATCCTTTTTACAATGACACCAATACAAATGAAATGCAAGGCAGCACATGGGATGTCCTTATATTTGAGACATACAAAGCCATAGATGCAAAGGATAATAGTGCATATTTCAGAAAATGGTTACCTAATTTTGTAAGAGATAATGGCTATGTTGGGGTTAATGTAGTTTTAATGAGGTATGCAGATGTTTTACTAATGTATGCTGAAACCCTTAATGAAACTGGGAGTACTACCGAAGCAATTCCAATTATAAATAACGTAAGAGAAATACATGGATTAATGCCTCCAATAACAGCAACAACACAATCAGAGGTAAGAACTCAAATTATGCATGAACGAACAATGGAGCTCACATTAGAATCAACGCGGTTTAATGATTTACGCCGTTGGGGAATACTTGATTCTGCAATGCAAACTGCCGGAAGAACAGGTTTTAATGCTTCGCAACATTCGTATTTACCAGTTCCTTTATCAGAAATACAAACTAATGATTTAGTCAATTAAAAAGCATATCCAAATACTTTTTTTGAGCGAAATAAAATCAAGTAACAAACACCTAAAGGCATATTTATTTATACTTTAGGTGTTTTTTTAAATTTATAAATGATTTAAATCTTTAGAATCAATGGTATATTTAAATCCCTAAAGTTTCTAAAATAAATCTATAAAAATGAATAAAACCTTATTTATAACTTTCCTCTTAACCTATACCACAACTACCTTATGGGCTCAAAAACCTGTAGAAAAAAATATAGAATTAAAAAACGACTTAATAAGTTTTAGCACTCGTATAAAAAATAAGGTATTAGAAACTGAACATCTAAGTTTTCGTAATGATTCTATATCTAAAAAAAACATTGTAACTGATGGAGATTTCTCTTTTGACATTGTTTGGACAGATTGGTTACCTCCTGGCAAACATAATAATGGCGAAAATCCAATTCAACTAACAAAAAAAGACTTTGAATTTGAGTCCTACAGCACAAAAACACTACCTAATAAGACACAATTACTTTATACCTATTACAAAGGAAAACATCATCATTTACAACTTGCCATTACCTATCAAATTCAACCTGATAAATATTACATCAAACGTAAAGTTGCGATACGAGATACTTTATACAACAAGCATTTCTTACAAAAAATAAGTCCAATATATGCCACATTACGTAATCCAAAAATAATTCGACCCAAAAAAATAGGTGGTTTTGGTCAACCTGTAGCTTTTCATTTTGATAACAAAGGTTTTTTCTTTGGACTAGAGTATCCTGCATCCATAAATACGATCAAAACAGTTGAAAAAAAACTTAAACTTAATTCTTACCAACAGGTTGGAAAAAACATATCCCAAAATTGGATTGAAAGTGAATGGGTTGTTTTGGGCCTTACTCCTAACTCATATTTAAAAAAAGGTTTTTTTAAATATCTAAACGATATTAAAGTAAGCTCAAATAAGCCTTATACTTTGTATAATAGTTGGTATGATTTAAGAGGCCCCAAATATCCCGTTGGTACTTATGTAAAAAAAATGCAGGATATAGATTATATGGGACAAAAGAATGTATTTCGGCTGTATAAATCTTTTAAACAAAACTTTATCAATAAGTATGATATCGTATTAGATGCCTTCGTCTTAGACGATGGTTGGGACATCTACGCTAGTCCATGGCAATTAAACAAAATCGTATTTCCAAACGGTCTTACACCAATAGTAGACAGGTTTAAAAATAATACCACACAATTAGGTATGTGGTTTGGTCCATCCGGAGGATATTCCGCTCGTATGAAAAGAATTAATTGGTACAAAGAAAATGGGTATGAGGTTGTTGGTGAAGAAAAAAAATGGGGAGGTGCTATGTTATGTCTGGCTGGTAAAAAATATAGTGAGGTATTTAAGGAACGTACACTTCAGTTTGTTAAACAAGGAGTCACTTATTATAAATGGGATGGGTTTCAATTTTCTTGTAGTGAAATAACACATGGACACCCTATTGGTATTTATTCTCAAACGGCTATTTTAGACACTTTGATTTCGAGTATAAAAAATATACATAAGACCAATCCAAATGTATATCATAGTGTTACATCAGGAACTTGGCTAAGTCCATGGTGGCTTAAATACGCTAATCAAATATGGATGCAAGGAGAAGATTATGGATATGCAAATGTACCTTCTTATAGTCAAAGAGATGCATCAATAACCTATCGGGATTTAATTCTCTATGATGATTTTAAAAAGAAGAAATATTGGTTTCCGATAAGTAATATGATGACTCATGGCATTATCAAGGGAAAGCTAGAACAATTACATATCACAGAGCCTCTTGATAAATTTGCTGACAATGCAATTCTATATTTTGCAAGAGGAATATCGATGTATGAGTTATACACTAGTCCGGATATCATGAATGAAAAAGAATGGAAAGTTATTGCCCAATCTCTAAAATGGGCCAAACATAACTTTAATACCTTAATGAATACAGAGATGATTGGCGGGGATCCAGAACAAAAGTTAGCATATGGGTATCTTCATTTAAAGAAAAATAAAGGAATATTAGCTGCACGAAATCCATACATAAAAAAACAGAACCTAAAAGTAACACTATCCCCCCAATTTGGATTAGACTCTGATACCAAAAACTTAGTTTTAGAGCAGGTCTACCCCAGACGCTGGATATCACCAAAAATATACAAGTCAGGGGATTCCATATCAATCCCATTAAAAGGTTACGAAACTGCTATTTATGAAATCTACCCTCTACATAATAATCATGAACCATTACCTGTTGGAGTATCATTTGAAACTCAAAAAGATGATACAGGTAATTGGGTAATCAATTATCATGATGGCAATTCTCCGCTCCTATTTCTCAATAAAAACAACATCGAATCAATTGAACACCAAAACGAAAACGTAAATCCCACCCAATCAAAAAGTCTAAAAAACAATGGCATTACATTTTCTAGCCAAACAATGAACGATGCGATCCAAGTTAACATAGATTGTGGGCAAAACATAGAGACTGCTACTCTCGGATTATTATTAGAATCCGACAAGTCATATGAAGGAAGATTACCACATATATCTATAAAAATGGATGAGCAGTTAATCCATCCTAATCTTAATGGAAACCCCATTAATAAAGATCAAAAAATGCCTAATAAAAAATCTGGATGGTACTCTTTTGATATTAAAAAAGGAAAGCATAAATTAGTTCTTACAATTGATAAAGATTGGTCTGGTATTATTAATACATGGCTTATCGGATATCAATCAAAATTATACCGAAGTGCAATAATTAAAATGAAGAAAGACGTTAATCCAAAAGTACTTCCTCCAAAAACTTATCCAATAGAAAAAACAAAAATAGTCAAGAACATTGGTAGTATTCTAGTTAAATAATACTTTACCAGACTCAAAAAAACACACTTCATTAATCAATTCTAAACTCTAAAACATCTTTCTAATGAAAATAAACGTTTTGTCAGCCATATTGATACTTACCTTAGTTTTTATAAGTTGTACTCAGCCTGTCGAAAAAAAAGTTCAAAAAAACTTAGCTGCACATGAAGTGTTACACCGTGCTCTTGGACAAGAAAAAGCCGCTAATTTTGACCTAAAATTCGTTCAAGATTCTATAAAAAATGATTGGTATTCATTAGAGAAAAATGATCAAAAAATAATAGTAAAAGGTAATTCACAAATTGCGTTATGTCGAGGAGTATATGATTATTTAAAAAATCAATGTAATAGTATTTATAGTTGGTCTGGAAAAAACATAAACATCCCTTCAGAATTACCATATATAAAGAAAAAAACAGAAAGTCCATATCAATTTAGATACTATTTTAACGTTGTTACTCACGGATACACAACTGCTTATTGGGATTGGGAGCGTTGGGAAAAAGAAATTGACTGGATGGCAATACATGGTATCAATATGCCACTAATAGGAGGCGCACATGAAGCTATTCTATCTAGAGTTTTTGAAAAAATCGGTTTATCAAAATCAGAAATTGATCAATATTTTTCTGGACCAGCTCATTTTCCTTGGAACAGAATGGGAAACCTAAATGGGTGGGATGGTCCACTACCCGATTCTTATTTTCCTAAACAAGTAAAACTAACTCATCAGATGCTTGATAGGATGAGATCATTAGGTATGAATCCAATAATACATGCTTTTGCTGGTTTTGTTCCAAAAGGTATTAAAAGAGTATTTCCTAACGCTGAAGTTCGTGAATTGGGATGGGGAGGTGGATTACCTCTTAAGAACAATGGTTTTATCTTATCCCCAGATAGTGATCTATTTGTAAAAATAGGCGCTTTGTATATAAAAGAATGGGAAAAAGAATTTGGAAAAGGCGAATATTACTTAGCAGATAGTTTTAACGAAATGGATGCTCCATTATCAGAAGAACCCGCAAAAGCAATAGAAGAACTAGCTACATATGGCGCATCTGTATACAAATCTATTAAACAAGCAAACTCTGATGCAACATGGGTAATGCAAGGATGGACTTTTCCTTATCACAAAGATGAAAACGGAAAACTTTTTTGGACTCCCGAAAGATTAAGTGCATTGGTCTCAAAAGTTCCTGATGATAAATTACTAATACTTGACTTGGCCAACGAGTACAATCACGTATTTTGGAAAATTGACCCTTCATGGAAGATGTACGACGGTTTTTTTGGAAAAAAATGGGTTTATTCATTTATACCTAATATGGGCGGAAAAATACCCCTTAATGGAAAATTAGACGTTTACGCATCTATCCCTGTACAAGCTTTAAATTATAAAAACAAAAAAAATCTTGTTGGTTTTGGTTTTGCTCCTGAAGGAATAGAAAATAATGAAATTGTATACGAACTTTTATCAGATGTTGCATGGGAAAAAGAAAAAATTGAGTTAAAACCTTGGATAAAAAAATATTGTATACAGCGATATGGAGCATTTCCTGAACATATGAAAGTTGCCTTTGACTGGTTAAACAAATCCGCTTTTGGATCATTCACAGACCACCCAATGCATCGATACCAATTTAGACCATATAAAAAACCCGAAGGTGTCGAAGATCATGCAACTGTACACAAGTCTATAGAATTTGGTAAAGCCGTAGAAGCATTCTTAAAATGCATTCCAGAACTAAAGAATAATGATCTGTATCTGGCCGATGCAATAGAAATAACTGTTCAATACCTTGGACTAGTCGCTGATCAAAAGTTAATTCAGTTTTTGGACAATATAGAAGAAAATCATCAAAAGCAAGAATTAGATGAAATCATCCAATTATTATTAATCATGGACAGATTACTTGCATCTCATCCAAACAGAAGTTTGCAAGAATGGGTGAATTTTGCAAGAACTTGGGGAGATAATGATATAGAAAAAAACTACTATGAATCGAACGCAAAAAGGTTACTCACTACATGGGGTGGAGATCCAGTCAACGACTATTCTGGAAGAGTTTGGAGTGGTTTAATTAGGGATTACTATGTACCTAGGTGGGTAAATTATCATAGGGATGATACAACCAATAAAAAACAAAACATGAGAAAATGGGAAGAACAATGGATTATGAATCAAGGTGTATCAAAAATCGAACCTTATCAAGTTCCTCTTACCATTGCCTTAGACACATATACTAAATATAAAAATGCATTATCCAATATAGAACAAAAATAAAGTAGCATCGAATAAATGGCCAAACAATAATCCTTGTCCACATCTCTATGTACTTGTTAAAAAAGAGAAATGCTTAAATTAACTTAGTATAAATGGCTAATCTTAAGGTTAACCATTTATACTTTATCTACTATTGACTAATCATTAAATTAGATAAAAATTGAAATATTAGGTTATCCACATTCTTATTTTAACAAGATAAGATAGTTCTTGTTTGTAACCTCTTTGCAATATATTATCTTTACCGACTGAATTTAGAAAGACAAAAAATGAAGATTTCATATAACTGGCTAAAACAATTTATCAATCTTGACTGGGATGCCGAAAAAACAGGAGAACTCTTAACTGATTTAGGACTAGAAGTAGAAGGGATAGAACGTTTTCAAAGTGTAAAAGGAGGTTTAGAAGGTGTAATTGTTGGACAGGTACTAAGTTGTGAAAAACACCCGAATGCAGATAAACTAAAAGTAACCAAAGTAGACTTAGGAGACTCAGAGCCGGTACAAATAGTATGTGGTGCTCCAAACGTAGCAGCAGGTCAAAAAGTTCCTGTTGCAACCATAGGTACCAAATTATATGACGACAAGGGAGAAGAGTGGACTATTAAAAAAGGTAAGATAAGAGGAGAAGTTAGTCATGGAATGATTTGTGCTGAAGATGAGTTAGGACTTGGTAAAGGCCATGACGGAATTATGGTTCTTGATAAGGATCTTCCTGTGGGTACTAAAGCTTCAGAAGTATTTGATGTTGAAAATGACCATGTATTTGAAATTGGCTTAACACCAAATCGCGCCGATGCCATGAGTCATTGGGGTACAGCTAGAGATTTAAAATCAGGACTTCTACAAAAAGACATCAATATAGAACTTATCACACCATCGGTAAGTAGTTTTAGAGTAGAAAATAGACTAAATAAAATCGACATCGAAGTTCAAGATGCTGATTTAGCTCCTAGATACTGCGGTGTAACAATTTCTAACATTAAGGTGCAAGAATCTCCTAATTGGCTTCAATATAGATTAAAAGCTATAGGAATCGCTCCTAAGAATAATGTTGTAGATGTTACTAATTATGTATTACATGAGTTAGGACAACCACTACACGCATTTGATTCTCACTATATCGAAGGGGACAAAATTGAAGTAAAAACAGTAAAATCTGGAACAAAATTCAAAACTCTAGATGAGATTGAAAGAGAGTTACATGAAGAAGACTTAATGATATGTGATGCAAAAAAACCTCTTTGTATTGCAGGAGTATTTGGAGGGATTAATTCTGGTGTTACCGAATCTACTACATCCATCTTTCTAGAAAGTGCTTATTTCAACCCTGTTAGTATTAGAAAAACTGCAAAGCGTCATGGATTAAATACTGACGCTTCTTTTAGATTTGAACGTGGTATAGATCCAAATATAACAGAATATGCCTTAAAAAGAGCAGCCTTATTGATCCAAGAACTTGCAGGAGGAATTATATCGAGTGAAATAACCGATTTATATCCTAAAAAAATTGAGGATACTCAAGTGTTTTTGTCTTTTGAAAAGGCTACCAAACTTATTGGTGAAGAATTACCTCAGGATACTATTAAAAGTATTCTTACTTCTCTAGATATAAAGATAAATAGCGTTACAGAACTTGGTGTAGGCTTAACGATACCTGCATATCGAAATGATGTACAAAGAGAAGCTGATGTTATAGAAGAAGTTCTTAGAGTTTATGGATATAACAATATTGGTTTTACTCAAAAATTAAATGCTTCAATATCTAATATAGATAAATTCGCAGATCACAATGTTCAAGACACTATAGCCAATCAGTTTGTAGGACAAGGGTTTAATGAAATGATGTCAAACTCTCTTACTTCACCAGACTATATTAGACTAAGTGATCAACTTAAGGAAGAGAGTAATATACAAATGCTAAATCCTTTAAGTAACGACTTAGCTGTTATGAGGCAATCGATGTTGTTTTCAGGTCTTGAAGCTATTTCTTATAATAGTAATCGAAAACGTCCTGATTTAAAATTGTTTGAATTTGGTAAGACTTACCATAACTACGAAGATAAAAGGATTGAAAATAAACACTTAAGTATTCTTATTTCTGGTAACAGATCTAAAGAATCATGGATTTCAACTGGAGTTCAAACAAGTGATTTCTTTTACTTAAAGGGTATTGTATCGTCTGTTTTAGAACGTTTAGGGCTAAATCGATTAAAATCTGGCCCTATAAAGAATGACATATTTTCTGAAGGCCTATCATTAACATTGGGCAAAGTGAAAATTGTAGAGTTTGGAAGCGTAAAAAAATCCGTACTTAAACACTTTTCTATTTCACAAGAGGTATGGTATGCCGATTTTAACTGGGATGCCATTTTGGATTTTGCCAAACGCAACAAGATAAAATACTCTGAAATTTCAAAATTTCCAGAAGTAAGAAGAGATTTTGCTTTATTACTTGACGAGTCTGTTAAATTCGAGGATATCCACATTCTTGCTAAGCAAACAGAAAAACAACTTTTAAAAGAAGTTAGTTTATTTGATGTCTATCAAGGTAAAAACTTACCTCATGGAAAAAAATCTTATGCAGTAAGTTTTATCATTCAAGATGAGAATAAAACTTTGACAGATAAACAAATTGATAAAATAATGAATAAACTGCAACATAATTTTGAAACCAAATTAGGTGCAGAATTAAGATAAAATAGTTATCATCTCAAAATATGTACTATTAACCACCGTTTAAAACGGTGGTTTTTTTTTTATGATTAACTGTTAGATAGTTCTGAATATTTTTATCAAGAAAGTAAAATTGACATTTTCATTATTTTAAGAGAAATATCTATGTAATTTTATCTAAAAGCTGTCTTATCTCTTTACTATCAGGTAGTGGAGCATTTACGGTTATTATTTTTCCTTCTGGATCTACTAATATATACCTGGAAATGGTGCTAATATTATAATCACTTGTAAACTTTTTGTTCCCCATTAAGTTAATTCCTGTCAGGTTTCTCTTTGTAATATACTTTTTCCAGACTTCTTCGTTTTTATCCAAAGTCACTTTTATACTTACAAGGTTTTTATGCTTATATTCATTTATAAGCTTTTTAAAATTTGGCAAATCCATAACACATCCTCCACACCACGTTGCCCAAACATCAATCAAAACATATTTACCTTTAAAATCTGAAAGCGACACTAATTCCCCTTTTTCATTTGCCAAAGAAAAGTCTGGTGCTGGGTTTCCGGCTTGTAAAAGGCTTATTTTTTGATAAGCAGCTTTTACTTTTTCTTTATCCCTCTCATTTTCAGACACCTCTATATAAATATCTTTTATTTCTTCTAACTCTTCAATAGACATAAAGTTCTTATCATAGGGACTTAAATTAAAGAAATCAAGAAAATAATCACTTAGCAATTTCTCTTTCATTTCCTTCGTAATATTCTCTTTTATAAGAACATTTGCATACGCTTTGTAGATAGAAACATCATTCTCACTCATATATTGCTTACTTAACATTTCAAAATAATTATTTACAAAATGCCTATATAAATGTGCTTCTTTATATCTTTCTATATCAGAAAAATCAAATGCTTTTAATTTTTTTTGGATGATAAAATTATCTTTTGACTTATTGTGTTTCCAATATGACATCAACTCGCGCACATAATCAAGATGAACACTTTCTCTTTCTTTATTCTTAAAATCAGCATCTAGAACATCATCTTTGTCAATATATTCTTTCTGTTTATCAAAACGTTTTTTTAGCTTATTTACAAAATCCACTTCTGGCAACAACTTCATTTCATCTAATTCTCCATGGGTAAAATTTATTTTCCGTATATCATTTATAAAATCAACATATTTTTCACCTTTGCCTGACACCATCAGTGACTCTTTAAAATTATTAAAATCAAAAGAAATATTTAAATCAAAACCCGGTTTATAATAAAAACGTACATCTTTCATTATATTACTTTGTACGAATAATTTCTGTTTTTGATTTTCATCTATTCTTAACGTATCAGAATAATGTCCGTCTTTTACTATTATTTGATGTGTTTTTCCTATGGCTAAAATCAGATCATCTGGTGCATTTTTAACAGTTCCAGAAATCAACATATAATCAACTGGCGGTTTTTTAGAATCATTGCAGCTTAAGAGAATACCAATAATAGTAATAAGAAAGAAATACTTTTTCATAAGTTTTTTAAATTTTTAGAATTTAAATTTTGTGCATTTTATAAAAACACAGGACGGGGGGAGATATCAGAACAACCAAATTTAATCATTTATTATTAATTATTCATTTTTTGTCTCTTATCTTAAAAAAATCACACTATCAACATTATATACTCTAAACCATCTCCTATAATTACCTATCATTCTAATTACTATCAAAAAATCGTAATAGCTCTAAAAATAAAAAGGGGAGTATGAAACATACTCCCCTTTTTTAAAAGATATTTTGTCTTTTCTTAGTTACCTCCCTCTAAAGCTTTTAATTTATTTTTCATAATATCAGCCTTAGGATCATCCAATTGATAAAATATATTCATCAAAGTACGTATAGCATCGATGTTATCTGGATTAGTTTTTAAAGCACCTTCTAAATAAGGTACAGCAGTAGTATATATATTTGTTCTCTCTTTCTTAAGCTCTTCATAACGCTTATTATCTGCACTAGAAGTTCCCAAAGCATTCATTTCATCAACAACTTTAGTTTCTCTTCCTAAAATTAATGCAGCTATATTAATTTGCGCAGACACATAATCAGGCTTAATCTCTAAAGCTTTTTTATAATAATCCAATGCTTGATCATTATTTCCTAAACGAGATGCACTTACACCTAAATTATAAATTAAATCAGGGTTTTCTGGATCATTTGCTACAATCTTCTCCATTATTTCTTTATACTTTGCAATATCGCCAAGCTTATAGTATAAATCAGCTTCTGCTTGCATTAATGAAGAATCATTAGGGTTTTCACTTTTTGCATTTTCTATTGCAGCAATTGCTTCTTGATTTTTACCTTGATTTACATAAATCAATGCAATATTTTTTGCAATTTCTCCTTTTTTTGATTCGGTCATTCTAGACTCAGGCTTAATATACTCCCCAGTTTTTACAGAAATATCTCTTAATTGCTTTGAACCGAAAACTTCAACTGCCCCAGTTTCTTTTTTAGTTGCAATAAACTCCTCTTTTACTCCGTCATATCCTAGTCTTTGTAGTTCTTCATAGTGCTTTAATGCAGTATCATAGTCCTTACCATTAATTGCATTACCAGCAGCATAATACAAGTAAACAACATCTTCTTTGTTTGTTATATAACTAAGATATAACTTCTTTTCTGCCGCTTTATAATCACCTGCATCTTGATCTTTAATTGCTTTTTCAACTAACGATTGACGTAGTGCTACTAATTTTTGTGAAGCCCCTTGAGTAAACTTTGATACTCCTTCTGCCTTTTCTATTTCTATCACTTTAGCATAAACATTAGCAGCTCCTTCAAGTTTCTCCAAAGAATCTCCTGCCGACGAAGCCAAAACTTGTCCTTTTATAAAATAAAACTGCGACTTCAATTTTACATCAGCTCCTTCTATTAGCCCTTCTGCCGCTTTAAGAGCATCACTTGCAACATCAAGTTGGCCTGACTTTAATGCCTTAGCAGCTTCCTTTATCTCTTTCTTTTGCGAAAATCCAATAGCGCTTAAAGCCAAGAATAGTGTTACGATTAATTTAGTTTTCATTACTTGTTAATTTTAATATGGGATTTAATTATTGTTCTGTTTCATTATCAATATTCGTGCCATCTGCAGTATTTTCATTATCTATATTTTCTGCATCTACACCGTCTTCTTCTTCATGATCTATATCATCTTCATCATGCATAACTTTTGCTACTGCTGCAATAGAATCTTTACCTTTAAGATTAATTAAGCGAACTCCCTGAGTTGCACGCCCCATAACTCGTAAATCCTCTATAGCAAGTCGAATTGCTATTCCAGATTTATTAATAATCATTAGATCATCAGAGTCTGTTACATTTTTAATTGCAACAAGATTTCCTGTTTTATCTGTTACAGAAATAGTCTTTACTCCTTTACCACCTCTATTTGTAATTCTATAATCTTCTAATTTTGATCGTTTTCCATAACCATTTTCTGATACTACAAGAATATTACTTTCCATTTCATTAACGGCTACCATACCAATTACTTCATCATTTTCATCTGCCAATCGAATACCTCTTACACCAGAAGCTCCTCTACCCATTGGTCTAGTTTTCTCTTCTTCAAAACGAATTGCTTTTCCTGATTTAACAGCAAGCATTACTTGACTTTTACCATCTGTAAGTTTTGCTTCAAGAAGTTCATCATCATCTTTTATAGTAATAGCATTTATCCCATTAGTTCTAGGTCTTGAATACTGCTCTAAAGAAGTTTTCTTAACCTGCCCCTTTTTAGTTGCCATTATCACATAATGAGAATTTATATACTCTTCATCCTTAAGATCTTGAGTACATATAAATGCTTTAACTTTATCATCACTATGAATATTTATAAGATTTTGTATTGCTCTTCCTTTTGATGTTTTACTACCTTCAGGAATTTCATATACTCTCATCCAAAAACATTTTCCACTTTGGGTAAAAAACAACATATATTGATGATTCGTTCCTACAAATAAATGTTCTAAGAAATCTTCATTACGCGTTGTACTTCCTTTTTGCCCTACTCCTCCTCTATTTTGTTTTTTATACTCATTTAGAGAAGTTCTTTTGATATAACCAGCGTGAGAAATCGTAATTACAACTTTTTCATCTGGTATCATATCTTCTATACTAAGATCACCTCCTGCATACTCTATTTGAGAACGACGCTCATCACCATATTTATCTTTAACTTCTTGAAGCTCTTCTTTTATAATATCCATTCTACGCTCTTTCTTAGCTAGGATATCTTTAAGATCTTCAATTGTTTCCATCAATTCATCATACTCTGCACGCAATTTGTCCTGCTCTAGTCCAGTTAATTGACGTAAACGCATTTCAACAATTGCTTTTGCCTGAATTTCAGAAAGCTTAAATCGTTCCATCAACTTTTCACGAGCTTCTTCAGCATTAGCAGAAGAACGTATTAACGCTATAACTTCGTCAATATTGTCTGATGCAATAATTAAACCTTCAAGAATGTGAGCTCTCTCTTCAGCTTTTCTCAATTCATATTTTGTTCTTCGAACAACTACTTCATGTCTGTGTTCTACAAAATAGTGAATCATTTCTTTTACATTCAACAATTGTGGCCTTCCATTAACCAAAGCAATATTATTGACACTAAAAGAAGATTGTAAAGCGGTATATTTATATAGGAGATTTAAAACTATATTTGGGATAGCGTCTCTTTTTAACACATAAACAACTCGCATTCCTTTTCTATCAGACTCATCTCTAATTGTAGAAATCCCATCAATCTTTTTGTCATTTACAAGATCTGCGGTCTTTTTGATCATATCAGCCTTATTAACCTGATACGGGATCTCTGTCACGATAATACACTCTCTACCGTTTACTTCTTCAAAACTAGCTTTGGCTCTCATTACGATTCGACCTCTACCTGTTTTAAATGCTTCGCGAACACCATCATACCCATATATGATACCACCAGTAGGAAAATCTGGTGCTTTAATATGCTGTATTAACTCATCTACTTCGATGTCATTATTTTCTATATAAGCAATAGTACCGTCAACAACTTCACTTAAATTATGAGGTGGCATATTTGTTGCCATACCTACTGCAATACCAGAAGCTCCATTTATTAACAACCCTGGTACTCTTGTCGGAAGCACAGTAGGTTCCTTTAAGGTATCATCAAAGTTAAGCGTATGATCTACTGTATCTTTTTCTATATCTGCCAACATATCCTCAGATATCTTGCGCATTCTTGCCTCGGTATAACGCATTGCTGCAGGACTATCACCATCAACAGAACCAAAGTTACCTTGTCCATCCACCAACATATATCTTAAACTCCACTCTTGAGCCATCCGAACCATGGTATCATATACAGAAGTATCTCCATGAGGGTGATACTTTCCTAGCACTTCTCCTACAATTCTTGCAGATTTCTTATGAGCACTATTTGCTTTAACACCCAGTTCGTACATACCATATAAAACACGTCTATGTACGGGTTTAAGACCATCCCTAACATCAGGAAGTGCACGAGATACTATTACAGACATTGAGTAATCAATGTATGCTGATTTCATCTCATCTTCTATATTGATAGGTATAAGCTTTTCTCCGTCAGCCATAAAATTTTATTTTATTCTAAAATTAATTAATTCAAACGCGCTAATTTACGTAAATTAAGACACTTTTAACAACGCTTTTATTACCTAATATACGTAATTTATTAACAACAATTCCGACTTAGATAGTTAATAAGTCAATAGACATTGGTTTTGATTATTAATGCTTTTTTTGTCTATTTACGATTATTAATAAAAAAAGTGCAAAAACATGCCTTATTACCGGCTTCGTTTTTAAAAAAAGATTAGAATTGTACAACAAAGTATCTAATTACAAAAAAACACTACCTATGATCAATTAAAAAGGGTGCTTTTTGTAAATGTAATTCTAAAAATTACTATTTTAGTTATAAAGAAAAAGAAAGAGAATAATTTTATGGATGATAATTTTTCACCAAGAGTTAAGGATGTTATAGCCTATAGTAAAGAAGAAGCCTTACGATTAGGGCATGACTTTATTGGCACAGAACACCTTATGCTAGGACTACTTCGTGATGGAAGTGGAAAAGCAATCAATATCCTAGATGCTCTGGATATTGATCTTACTATATTAAGAAGAAAAGTAGAAATACTTAGTCCGGCAAACCCTGATGTCATGGTTACTTCTAATGAGAAAAAGAACCTACATCTTACGAGACAGGCAGAACGAGCATTAAAAACTACATTTCTAGAAGCTAAGTTATTTCAAAGCTCTTCTATTAATACAGCTCATCTTCTGCTGTGTATTTTAAGAAACGAAAATGACCCAACTACGAAACTTTTAAATCGTTTAAAGGTGGATTATGATAACGTTAAAGACCAATTTAAGTTTATGATTGCTAACGAAGAAGAATATATAGACAACCCAAAAGCAGAATCTTTTCCAGACGATGATGATCTAACTGGAGATTCTTCTAAAGAAAACCCTTTTAACTCTCCTGGGGCAGGAAGTAAGGCCGGTAAAAAATCAAAGACACCTGTTTTAGATAATTTTGGCCGAGATCTTACTGCCATGGCAGAAGAAGGGAAACTTGATCCTGTGGTAGGACGATCTAAAGAAATCGAACGTGTATCCCAGATATTAAGTAGACGTAAAAAGAACAACCCTTTACTAATAGGAGAACCCGGTGTAGGTAAATCTGCTATTGCTGAAGGATTAGCCTTAAGAATTGTAAAACGTAAAGTATCAAGAATACTATTTGATAAAAGAGTAGTAACTCTTGATCTAGCAAGTTTAGTAGCTGGAACAAAATACCGTGGACAATTTGAAGAACGTATGAAAGCTGTTATGAATGAGCTTGAAAAAAATGATGATATCATTTTATTTATAGATGAAATTCATACGATAGTAGGTGCTGGTGGTGCAACAGGAAGCTTAGATGCCTCTAACATGTTTAAACCAGCCTTGGCAAGAGGTGAAATACAATGTATTGGTGCTACAACTCTTGATGAGTATCGCCAGTATATCGAAAAGGATGGAGCTTTAGAAAGAAGATTTCAAAAAGTTATCGTAGAACCAACTAATATTGAAGAGACTATTGAAATACTCAACAATATTAAAGAGAAATATGAAGAACACCATAATGTTAGCTATACACCAGAAGCTATTGAGGCCTGCGTAAAACTAACAAATCGATATATGACAGATAGATTCTTACCAGATAAAGCAATTGATGCATTGGATGAAGCTGGTTCTAGAGTACATATCACTAATATTGATGTTCCTAAAAAGATTCTTGATCTTGAGAAAAAACTAGAAGAAGTAAGAGAGCTTAAAAATAGTGTTGTTAAAAAGCAAAAATATGAAGAAGCTGCAAAACTAAGAGATGATGAAAAAAATCTAGAAAAAGAATTAGCTACAGCTCAAGAACAATGGGAAAAAGAATCTAAGCTTCACAAAGAAACTGTTGACGAAGAAAATGTTGCTGATGTGGTTTCTATGATGACAGGGATACCTGTAAATCGTATAGCTCAAACAGAAAGTAACAAACTTGCAGAATTACCAAACTTGATTAAAGGAAAAGTAATCGGACAAGATGAAGCTGTTTCTAAAGTAGTTAAAGCCATACAACGAAACCGTGCCGGTCTTAAAGATCCAAACAAACCTATTGGATCCTTTATATTCTTAGGACAAACAGGAGTTGGAAAAACGCAACTTGCAAAAGTATTAGCTACAGAACTTTTTGACAGTGAAGACACTCTTATTCGAATTGATATGAGTGAATACATGGAGAAATTTGCAGTATCTAGACTTATTGGAGCTCCTCCTGGCTATGTTGGTTATGAAGAAGGCGGTCAACTTACTGAAAAAGTAAGAAGAAAACCTTATGCAGTAATCCTATTAGACGAGATAGAAAAGGCTCACCCAGATGTATTCAACATGATGCTTCAGGTATTGGATGACGGATATTTAACAGATAGTCTTGGTCGTAAAATCGATTTTAGAAATACCATTATCATAATGACTTCTAATATTGGAGCTCGTAAATTAAAAGATTTCGGACAAGGAGTTGGTTTTGGAACTACAGCAAAAAAGACTCAAGCAGAAGATTATGCTAAAGGAGTAATAGAAAATGCTCTTAAAAAAGCATTTGCTCCAGAGTTTTTAAACCGTGTCGATGATGTAATCGTATTCAACGCTCTAGAGCGAGAAGATATTCATAAAATTATAGATATCGAACTCAATAAACTTTATGGCAGAATCAACGATCTTGGATACGACTTATCTTTAAGCGAAGAAGCTAAAGATTATATCACAGAAAAAGGTTTTGACAGACAATATGGAGCCAGACCACTAAAAAGAGCAATACAAAAGTATATTGAAGATGCTCTGGCCGAGGAGATCATAAATGCAAAATTACAAGAAGGTGATAGTATATTTATGGATTTAGACAAAGATTCTAGTGAACTAACGATCACTATCAAAAAAGCTAAAAAATCGGCTGAGTCCTAGGATATACATATCAAAATCTAAAAATTCAAAAAGCCCTTTTATCTAAAAGGGCTTTTTTTGCCTATTAATTTAACATAACTACTTAAAATACGAGTTAAAATGATAGCTACTTATTCTCTAGATTTTTCAACAATTAAAGTTTATGATAATTACATTTTAATGACTGCTAATGAAGGCGTAATTATACAAGAAAAACATCATGCTTTTTTACAGAAACACGTTATTGAAAAACATTTTAAAAACAAACCTTTTGTAGCCATAATAAATCGTATCAATTCTTACTCTATTGACCCTACTATCTACCTAAAAACTGTCCAAACATCGAATCTATTAGGATTTGCAATAGTTTCTAACGACAGCATGCAAAAAACTCTAATAGAAGTAGAAAAATTATTTTTCAAAAAAGAATTTCACCTATTCCAAACTATGGACGAAGCTCTCACATGGAAAGATCACATAATCTCCAAACAAGGTTAATTTATTTCAAAAAGAAATCAAATACAATTACTTCTAAAAAAGAAAGTCATACAATATAGCATTCAAAAAAAAAAAAAAGATCTAATTCATAACGAATTAGATCTTTTTCATACAATAAATTAAAGAATTTTATTTAGCTATATTAACCGCTCTTGTTTCTCTAATAACAGTAATTTTTACCTGACCAGGATATGTCATATCCGTTTGTATTTTCTGAGAGATTTCAAACGAAAGACTTGCTGCTTTTTCATCATTTACTTTTTCGCTCTCAACAATAACTCTCAACTCGCGCCCAGCCTGTATAGCATATGCCTTTTTAACTCCATCAAAGCCAAACGCAATACCTTCAAGATCTTTTAATCTTTGAATATAAGAATCCAAAACCTGTCTCCTTGCTCCTGGCCTAGCCCCACTAATCGCATCACAAACCTGTACGATCGGCGATATTAGAGATGTCATTTCTACTTCATCATGGTGAGCCCCAATTGCATTGCACACTTCTGGTTTTTCTCCATACTTTTCTGCCCATTGCATCCCCAAAATAGCATGCGGAACTTCTGTTTCTGTATCAGGTACTTTACCAATATCATGAAGTAATCCAGCCCTCTTAGCTAACTTAGGGCTTAAACCTAGTTCTGCCGCCATAACACCACATAACTTTGCAACTTCTCTTGAATGCTGTAAAAGGTTTTGCCCATACGAAGATCTATATTTCATTCGACCTACTGTCTTTATTAATTCTGGATGCAATCCATGAATTCCTAAATCTATAACAGTTCTTTTACCAACTTCTATAATCTCTTCATTAATTTGCTTTCTTGTTTTCTTTACAATCTCTTCTATTCGAGCAGGGTGAATTCTTCCATCAGTTACCAACTTATGTAAAGACAACCTTGCAACTTCACGTCTTACCGAATCAAAACATGACAAAATAATTGCCTCTGGCGTATCATCTACAATAATCTCAACACCAGTAGCCGCTTCTATTGCTCTAATATTTCTACCTTCTCTACCAATAATTCGTCCCTTTACATCGTCACTTTCAATATTAAACACAGAAACACAGTTTTCAATCGCCTCTTCGGTACCTATTCTCTGAATGGTATTGATCACCACTTTCTTTGCTTCTTGTCTTGCCGTTAACTTAGCCTCTTCAATAGTATCTTGAATCAACGCCATCGAATCAGTTTTTGCTTGTTCTTTTAAAGATTCTACCAATTGATCTTTTGCCTCTTCTGCAGACAACCCAGAAATAACTTCTAGTTGTTGAACTTGACTTTTATGTAATCTTTTAAGTTCGCTTTGCTTTTTCTCTAAATATTCTTTTCTCTGTTGTTCTTCTTTAATTTTTTCTAGTAACTCTACATTAAGCTTCTTATTTTTAGACAACTCATTAGATATTTGAGACTCTTTATCTCTTGTCCTTTTTTCTGCCTCTGCCATCTTTTTGTCTCGTGACAATATTACTTTTTCATGTTCTGATTTGAGCTCTATAAATTTTTCTTTAGCCTGAAGAATTTTATCTTTTTTAAGGGCTTCTCCTTCATTTTTAGCCTCTCTTAATATAGTATCTGAAGTCTTTTTCGCATTCTTAATAATTTCTGATGCTTTACTACGCTCTAGGATCTTGGCTATTATAAAACCTATAATAAGCCCTGCAATCGCAGCAATAATCAAAAACATAATATTATTATCCATAATTTTTGTGAGTATTTATATATAAAAAAAGCCTGCACTAGTAAAGGCTTTGTATAAACTCTGTAAAAACAGGTTTAGGGCTAACAAATTGGTCAAGAATCCGCTCAAGGCGGCGCGCTTTTACAATTTAAACTCACCCTTTTGAATTAATTCTTGTTGAGTTTATCAAAATAACAACTAGTGCAGGCAGTAACCTTATTTATTTTAAGAACGTTATGATAAATGATTATGTAGCAGGTCGTTCAATTCATTCAACCTATTAGAAACCGTTATCATATCTTCATCTTTATCTATAGTCTTTTGTTCTACTTGTGCAGCAAATTGTAAAGCACACATTGCTAATACATCTTGCTTATCTCTAACCGCATAACTTTGCTCAAACTGCTTAATCATAGCTTCTATCTTTTTTGCTGCTTTCCGCAAACCTTCTTCCTGATCAGGATTAATTGTTAACGGATAAACACGATCTGCAATTGATAGTTTTATTTTAAGCTTATCTCCCATACATCTTACCTATTCAGAGAGTTGTGCTATACACATATCTATCTCTCTAATTAAAGCATTTATTTTGAGCTTGGTTTCCCTCTTATGTTCGTCACTGCCTAGTATTGCATTAGCATTTTTGAGTGCACTGAATTTTTCTTCCCACTGCTTTAATTGATCCATCTGTAATTCAGAATTAGATTCTAATTCGTCAATTTTCTCTCTTAGACCAGTATTTTGTTGCTTTAATAGTTCATATTTATGAAGCAACTTACTTATCCTATTTTCAAGAGAATCAATAATTTCAATTAAATCACTCATTATAAATTCTACGCAATACTTCGTTACACAAAGTTAACATACCAATTGAAAAAACCCAATAGTTTTTCAACTAATTTTAGATACCTCATTTATTGCTAATTAGCGCCTAAAATTCTTTTACTATTTTCAAGAAAATCATTCAATGATAGTTGCATTAAAAAATAAAGTATAGAACTGATGTATTTGCTACAAACAATTAGTACTTTCATTTTAAACAAAAGAATATTAAAGCACTAGAAACAAAAATTATTCCTTTGAAGTTATTCTAGCAAAAAAATGAGTAGTTTTATGTACGCTAAACAATTTAATCTATAAGTACCATACATATTATTTAATGAAAAAAAATATAGTTTTTGCCCTTTTAAGCCTTTCATTTTGTTACGGACAAAAAGATTCTGTCAAAGATGATTTCATTCACCCTCTAGAAATACCTATGGCGATTTCGGGAACTTTTGGTGAGTTACGGTCAAATCACTTTCATTCGGGTTTAGATATGAAAACTAACGGTGAAGAAGGACTTAATGTACTTGCTACTGCATCAGGTATTGTAACCAGAATAAAAGTATCACATGGTGGATATGGAAAAGCATTATACATTGCTCATCCCAATGGATATACCAGCGTGTATGCTCACCTACAAAGATTCTCTCCGCAAATTGAAGCTTATGTTAAAAAAAGACAATATGCCAAAGAATCATATGAGATTGAGCTTTTTCCTAAATCTGGTTCTCTTACTGTAAAACAAGGAGACATTATTGCTTATAGCGGAAATACTGGAGGAAGCTCTGGTCCCCACTTGCATTTTGAAATTCGCGACCCTAGGTCACGACCAATGAATCCAATGATTTTTGGAATTGAAGTAAAAGATACTAAAACACCAATAGTACAAAGTCTTTGGGCATACAGCAATGATAAAAATGCCAATATAAACGGAAAACAAGAGCCTATAAAATTGAGGCTATCTAAGCAAAAAGATGGTAATTTTAAAGCCGAAACCCTACATGCATATGGAAAAATCGGCTTTGGTGTTGCAACAATAGATAAATTAGATTTGGCTTCGAACAATAATGGAGTTTATAAAATATCAACAGAAATTAATGGTCAACAAAATCTCGAAATAGAGATGAATCGTTTTTCTTTTGCCGAAACCAGATATATTAACAGGCTTATTGACTACTATTCTTATAAAAAGTATAGAACGAAGATTACGAAACTTTTTGTCGAAAACAATAATCCACTAACTATTTTTAAAAAGAAAATAAACAATGGACACTTAACCATCAAAGATAGTCTTTCTTATACCTATAGTATCCATATCAAAGATTTTAAGAATAATACGACAACAATTAATATTCCTATTCAAGGAAAACTTGTCGACTCTATCTCTACATCCAATACGGTAAAAACTTCGGAGTATGCTAAATCATCAGAAAACTACACCTATAGCTCTGGGATTTTTGATCTATTGATACCGAGCGGAAGCTTATATACAAATACTTATTTGGATATCTCTGTTGAAGGAGAAGTAGCCAAAGTGCATAATAACAAAACGCCTTTACACAAAAAAATGACTTTGGTTTTTGATGTTTCTCATTATAAAGATGCCGATAAGAAAAAACTTTATATCGGAAGAATAAATGGTTCTGACAAACCTCGTCATTTGAGAACATCTAAAAAAGGAAATCGATTTTCTGCAAGAACACGAACTTTTGGTTCCTATTCTTTATTTAGCGATACTAAAAAACCAACAATAGTGCCTATTAATATTTCTAATCAAAAATGGTTATCAAATGAAACTCACCTAAAAATTAAAATCAATGATGCAGAAACGGGTGTTAAAAGTTTTAGAGGGACAATTAACGGAAAGTTTGTCCTTTTGGAGTATGATTACAAAACTGGTATGCTCGTTTATGATTTTAATGACAAAATAAATACTGACTCAGAAAATAATTTTAAACTTGTGGTGTTAGATAATGTAGGCAATAAAGCTATATTAGAAACCACATTTTTTAGAAAACCTTAAACACGCTTACTTTTTGAAAAATCAATTCTCACTACTTTTGACCATTCTGATGTTTATCAGTATAACGACTATGGCTCAAAATGCTACACTTAAAGGTGTGGTTCTCGACGAATATAAAATTCCCATTTCTGGTGCTAATATTTCTTGTAAAGGATCAGGTACACAATCAAACAAAAATGGGGTCTATCAACTTACTATCCCGGCAAATGAAGAAGTTATAGTTACTATATCACACATAAGTTTAAAAAATATTAAGCTCACTATTAAACTTGATGAAAATCAGGAATATGAACTAAATCCTGTTTTAAAAACTGATATTGAGCAAATAAGTGAAGTCGTTATTTCTGGAAGAGAACGAAAAACGGTTGAAGGAATTACCACTCTGGATCCAGAAACAATAAGAACGACTCCATCTGCTAATGCTGGTGTCGAAGGACTACTTAAAAGCTTACCCGGTGTTAGTTCTAATAATGAATTGAGTACGCAATACTCTGTAAGAGGAGGAAATTTTGATGAAAATCTCGTTTATGTAAATGAAATTGAAGTATATAGACCTTTTTTAATCAGATCAGGTCAACAAGAAGGTCTGAGTTTTGTGAATACAGATTTGGTTCGTAATGTAGATTTTTCTGCAGGTGGATTTCAGGCAAAATATGGCGATAAGTTATCGTCTGTATTAGATATTACCTATAAGCGCCCTACAAGATTAGGAGGAACAGCCGATTTAAGCCTCTTAGGAGGTAGTGTTTCTTTGGGAGGTGTTTCAAAAGATAAAAAACTAGCCGCTATAATGGGGGTTCGCTATCGAGATAATAGCTTATTAGTAGAGGCTAAAGATACCGAAACAAATTTTAGACCCAGATTTGCAGATGTACAAACTTATATATCTTACACTTTTTCAGATACATTTGAGTTAGGTTTTTTAGGCAATGTTTCTCTTAATACTTATGACTATGAACCATTAAGTCAACAAGTAAATTTTGGAACACTACAAACCGTACAAGCATTAACGGTACAATATCAAGGGCAAGAAAAGGATAAATATGAAACGTATTTTGGAGCACTTAAAGGAACCTATAGCCCTAATGAAAACTTGACTCTTAAATTAATTGCATCAGGATATCATACCAAAGAACAAGAACATTATGACATTTTAGCGGCATATTCACTCGGTACTGTTAATACAGACATTGGTAGTGATGCTGTTGGGGATATCGAATTTAGTAGAGGTATTGGTTCTCAATTGACCCATGCCAGAAACGATTTAGATGCTTTGATTTTTAATGTCGAACATAAGGGAACGTATACCAAAGAAGATCATCAATTTGATTGGGGAATTAAATATACTTCTGAAGACATTAGAGATCGACTTCAGGAATATGAAATTATTGATTCTGTTGGTTTTTCTATTAGACCTCCCGTGTCAGATTTTATAAACGACCAACCCTATACTCCCTATGTTAGTCCTATTGTTCCTTTTACAAATATACGAGCGACTAATAGTGCTGTTATTGATCGTATTTCTGGCTATGGGCAACATAGTTTTCGTACTAACATTAAAGAACATGAGTTATGGGTCAATGCTGGTGTTAGATATCAAAGCTGGAGAGTGTCTGGTCGTAATATCCGCACATATTCTCAAACTGTTTTTAGCCCCAGAGCACAAATCGCACTTAAACCTAACTGGAAATCTGATATGATTTTTAGGGTATCTGGAGGCTTGTATCATCAACCTCCTTTTTACAGAGAACTAAGAGATTCTTTGGGAGTTGTACGACCAGAAGTAAAAGCTCAACAATCGGCACATCTTGTATTGGGTAACGATTATAGTTTTTCTATGTGGGATCGACCTTTTAAACTCACAACAGAAGTTTATTTTAAAAAACTAACCGATGTTAACCCTTATACTATAGAAAATGTAAGAATTCGTTATCGTGCTCGAAATAATGCCAAGGCGTATGCGCAAGGAGTTGATGTAAGGCTTAATGGAGAGTTTGTACCTGGTACAGAGAGTTGGGTAAGTATTGGGTATTTAAAAACAGAAGAAAACATTGATAATAGAGGTTACATTTCAAGACCAACAGACCAACGATTAAAGATTGGTGTTCTCTTTCAGGATTATGTACCTACCATGCCTCATTTAAAAATGTATTTGAATATGATCTATCAAACCGGATTGCCGGGGGGATCTCCCAGTTATGCAGATCCTTATGATTTTCAAAGACGATTGCGAGATTATCGAAGAGCAGATTTAGGGATTTCGTATGTCGTAGTGGATCAAAAGAAAAGATTAAAAGAAGGACATTTTCTTAACTTTTTTAGAGAATTGTACCTAGGGTTCGAGATTTACAATATTTTTAATAATCAAAATTCGATTACGAATACTTTTGTTAGAGATGCAGCTACTCGTAGACAGTATGCTATCCCAAATTATCTTACACCTAGGGTTTTTAACCTAAGATTGGGGATGAAATTTTAATCCTATAAATCATTAGTATTAATACATATAAAAAGGAGTGCCTACACATCAGACACTCCTTCATACAAGTCGATTAGGTCTAAAAATCAACTTTAATGCACAAAATTTGTGGGTACTTTTAAGATGCTGCTTCGAGTATGTTTGAAGAAATTGTAGCTTTAACTCCAATTGGACCTTCTCCAATATATGTCATTTCTCCTGTAAAATTCTTTCCTTCATCTTTTGATGAAATTTTCAGTTGTATCGCATTTTGATTAACTCTTCCTCCTATTACAAGGTGCCCTCCTGGGTGCCATGGCGCTGTAGATCCTCCCCATTGGTTTTCTGCTGCATAATTATTACCGCTTGTTTGTACGGCTCTAAATCCTATTGGACCTTCTCCTGCATAGGTCATAGTACCAGTAAAGGTTTTTCCGCCATCTTTTGATTCGATATCATAAGCTATCGGATTTTGATTTTCTCTTGCCCCTAAGACAAACGTACCTCCTTGATGCCATGGAGCTGTTGATCCTCCCCATTGATTTTCTACAGAATAACTACTACCAGGAGTTTCTTTACCTTTAAATCCTATTGGGCCTTCTCCTGCATAGGTCATCGTACCTTCTAGATCGGCACTACCACTTACAGATTCTACTTTTAATTGCACTACGTTTTGGCCATCACGCCCACCAATGATCCAATTTCCACCGGGGTGCCAAGGAGCCGTAGATCCACCCCATTGATTTTGTACTTGAAAAATTGCCATTTTAATTTGGTTTTAAGAATTAAACAAGCTCTAATTTACAAATACATCCTGATTTTTCATATACGTATAAACACCTGATTCAGGGGAAATTTCTCCCTTCAAAAACACTGTTTTACGTCACTTTTAACTTAAACTTAACCTATAAAAAATCTTATGTTCGTGAAAAATATTTAAATCAAGTATCTCACGCAAGATGCTCCTCAAAACACATTGTTATTGAGTATCTCACTGAATATATGTAGAAACACTTTGCAGTAATACATAAACGTTCCTCTTGTACGATCCCATCTCTAAAAAACCTATATCAGAGCTATCTTAAATACCTCAACAAGTCCTTTTTAATTTTATAACCTAGGTTTGAGAAAAAGGTTTAACATTGGGCAATTGTTATAGTCAGTTTTTATTGTCTTATCATGGTTAATTCGGTTTCTAAATCCAATTTAATATTAGATTGGTCTGCCGTTAAGATACCGTTTAATAAATTATTTTGTTCGTAGGGATCATTGACTAAGTCATAAAACTCTACATTACCATTAGCATATTCAAATAGCTTATAAGTTCCGTTACTAATTACCCAAATATCATTTGTTCCATCATCAAGTTCTGAATACTGATAGTTTCTGATTGTTGAAGATTGTGTAAACAAAGGTTTAAAACTTTTACTGTCATTAATCTGATTTACTTGAACTCCTGATATTTCAGAAATAGTAGCGAATAAGTCCGAACTTGTAATCAAACTATCATCAACACCATTTCTTGAAACACTTACACCTGACACAAACAAAGGAGAGTTAACACCTCCTTGGTATAAGGTGCCTTTTACATTAGTACTAGAATAAGGCGATTGTGCAACTTGTGAAGGTGTTCCGTTATCACCTATAAAGATAATTACAGTGTTTTCTCTCTCGTTTTGAGGAATACTACTTAGTAACTTTCCAATTTCAAAATCCATAGATTCAATTGCTGCCATATAATAAGACATTGGATTCATACTCGAAGAAAAAGGAGGTAAACTACCTTGAGAATGCGATTCTGTTGGAGGACGATGAAAAGGTGTGTGTGGTGCAGTATAGGCTAACCACATAAACCAAGGTTTGCTTTGATCATTAATCCAGTTAATTGCCAAATCTGTAAATTTAGTGGTAGAATATTCAGTTGAATTGCTACTTATTCCACTTTCTGTTAAAGTCCAGTCATAGTAATCTGGAGTTGCTCCTGTTACTAAACCAGCATAATAGTCAATGCCCAATGTTTCGGGATTGAAAGCGCCGTCGAACCCCGATAAATGCCATTTCCCAACTACAGCGGTAACATATGCGTTATTAGTATTATTACTAATATATTTTTGCAAGATGGTTTCGTTCGAATTTAATATATCGTTAGCCCATTTTACGTTTGTTCGGTAACCGTACTTGCCGGTAATTATTGAAGATCTCGTAGGCGAACAAGTAGGGTATGTCCAAAAATTATTGAATGTTATTCCGTTGTTTCGTATAGCATTGATATTCGGAGTGTTTGGCTTTATATTACCTTCCATATACCCATTAATTGCATCCTTACCGAGATCATCAGCAATAATTAATAAAATGTTTGGAGAAGTTGCGGTCTCTGAGTCGTTAATATTTGGTGTTTCATCGTCATTATCACTGATCTCAGGGTCTGTAATATTAGATGTTTCATCATTGATGTCAGAATCAGGGATATTGGATATTTTATCGTCATTGCCACAACTTAATATAAATGCTATTGAGAATAGATAACCTATGATTTTACTTTTTTTCATAATAATGTTCTTAATTAGAACTAATAAGACTATTAGTTCTGCCGAAGGTTTAATTGGCTACATCATTGTTATCATAGTAATTGTTACTATTTAGAAAATATAAAGGTTAACAATACCTCAAAAAAAAACGAGACAATATGGTCTCGCTTTGGTAAAATTTGCTTTAAAAATGACCTCTAGCATTCATCGTTCGAACTTTTTGGTAGATGTTTTAGAAGAAATTGCTACTTATATTTTAAAAGAGAATCAGTTTTTGTGGATTGCTCGTCAATGTCTTCATCCATTTCTGATTCATCATTAAAATAATCCTGATCTGTTTTGTTTATATTGTCCAAACTTTATGTTTACGATTATATGGTAATTTTTGCTAACGGGCGGAAGTAAACGCCGTTCGCTTCCTTTCGCCACTAGCACTAAAGTACTAATATTTGAGCGATGTTGTGAAGCGGGCTCCCACAAAATATTTAGGAATCAAATTTCAAAGTAGCGAGCGTTTGCCTTTCGGAGCGACGATTGGCTATAGCCCTTCGATGCTTACTAGCAGAAGCCTGCAAAACTAGGGGCGGAAATTTTATAACGTATTTAGAAATACTTTGACAACAAGTAGTACAGTGCATGGCGTTTCCTTGTTGTTAGCAATTGCCATTTTCATTTCGAGCTATCTTCAGATAAGAACTTTCTAAGTTTTTTGAAAACTGGAGCGGCGGGAACGATGTAGTTGTCAGATTTTTGTTCTGAGTTAATCATGTCGTACATTACTAAGCCAATATCGTTAGGCTTCTTGTTTGATTGCTCTATTGAACAGCACCAGTTATGAATCATCGCTATATTAGCAGGAAACATCTCTAAATTACAATCTCCGAATCCTGGATAATATGATAATTCAAAATCTTTCAAAAAAAGTAATTGGTAACTTTGTTCATAACCAGACTCATGAATTGACATACCTAGGACTGAAAACATCTGACCTTTTTTAATATTTCCTTTGAATGATTCAAGTGCTTCTACAATAGAATAATTAAACTTGCATGTACCACTATTCTTCACCGCAGATATATTATCAATAAGTTTTCCATAAACTACATGAGAAGAATAGTCGTAATTCCATTTTAGATTTACTCTCGAGTCTACCTTATCAATAATTTGTCTATCAGTCAAGCTAGTAGTCGATTTGCTAATATTGTTTTTACAGCACGTTAAAAAAAATAAGCTTAAGAATAAAGTAAATAAAACTCGCATAATTTATTAATGATGATTGCTAACAATGTTATAAAAGATATACGTCCTTTATTTCTAAACTATAAAAGTAATAATATCCAACAAGAAAGCGAGACAATAATGTCTCGCTTCGGTAAAATTTGTCTTAAAAGTGACCCCAGTAGGATTCAAACCTAAATCGTTAGAAACAAAATCACATGATTATCTTAAAACAATATGAATAAAAAAAGGTTAGAACTTGTCTTAAAAACAAGTTCTAACCTTAACACAATTTCACGAAAATCTATAAAAACTATTATTCTATAATAATTTTCCTCACTTGACTACCTGATGGAGTCTCTAGTAAAACAAAATAAATTCCAGATGGAAATATTGACATATCATAGTTAAATGTATACGAGTCCTTTCCATCTGCTTCTTTAGAATCTATCAATGTATTATTTACCATATTAAATGTCTTTAAACTAATCGCATTGGATTTAGATAAGTTAACATTAATTGTAAATTTTCCGTTACTAGTCGGGTTTGGATATACCAAATAATCTATAGTGTTTTCTATATCTGCTTCACTATTTTCTTCTTCACCGTCAAATTCTTTTTCGATTACAATAATTTTTTTACTAGTTATTTCGGTACATAACCCTTTATGCGTTTGCATTGTTATCTCATATTCTCCTGGTGTATCAAAAAATGCTTCGGCATAGTTATTATCGGTATAGGTAACAGTGGCTTCTTCTGGAAATATCCAATCGACCAGATCAGGAATTGGATTACTATTATCAACAATTACAAATTCCTCTCCTACAAATACCTGTGTAGAAGCAATAAAGTTTGCACCAATACTATCAAGGGTAGCATTAATAAAAATTTCATCGGTCGCTACACATCCTTTTGAATCGGTAACTACTACAGTATAAATTGCTGTCTCGGCAACTTCAATAGATGCCGACGCACTACTAAAACCATTAGTAGTAGTCCACAAATACGTAGCATTCTCATCTGCTATCGTAGCATTTAAGAAAATACTCTGGTCCTTACAAAGTGTTACATCTTCTCCCAAATCAACAATCAACTCATCTGGGCTATCTATAGTCAATTCTCTTTGTAGTTGACAACCTTTGCTATCTGTAATTGTTACTGTATATATTGCCGAACAAAGATTATCTATATCTTCTTGAGTACTACCATTACTCCATTGATATGTATATGGTGGAGCTCCTCCTTCTGTTTCTAATACAATACTTCCATCACATCCGTTATAACACGTAGGTATGGTTATTAATTCTGTTGTAATACTCAATTGATCTGGGACTACAATATCTAACTGATTTGTAATCGAGCAGCCTCTACTATCTGTAATAGTTAAACTGTAGGTATCTGCTACTACATTTTCTAATCTATCATTAGTTTCTCCATTACTCCATAAGTAATTATATGGTGGGGTACCTCCTTTAATTTCTGTTACAACTGTCCAATCATTACCGTCTCCACAATTACTATAATCCGCCTTTAGAGTTAACTCTAATTCATCTGGTTGCTCTAATTCATACCAAGAACTTGTAGCAGTTGTACCTGCAGCATCGGACACTGTAACATAATAGTTTGCCGACCCTATATTCTCTAGCAAGAAACTATCCCCTCCAACAGGTAAACCTGTATCTGCATTAAACCACTGATAATCATATTGCTTCACATTATTAAATGGTCTACCTCCTGTGGCGATAGCACTAATGCTTCCGGTTGTGGTATTGCCATGACATGAGATTACATTTACTGGGCGTATATCTACTGAAAGAGCAGGTGGTTCAAAAATATCTACATCATCAATAACTAGGGTACATCCATTGGCATCGGTAATAGTAATTGCATATTTTTCTACTCCAATATTACTTAAAACATTAGTAGTAGAACCTTGTATTACTCCGTTTGAATCACGCCATTCATAACTGTATGGAAGCACTCCTCCTCCAATATTAATAGTAATACTTCCGTCTCTTAAACCATTGGCAGAAGGATATAATCTAATTATGTCACCATCTACAAATAATGCTGGGGGTTGCTCGATAGTGATTGTCTTTTGAAAAACACAATTGTTTGCATCTGTTACTGTCAATGTATAATTTCCGGCTACCACAGTTCCTATTAAATCCTCGGTGGTCTCTCCATTACTCCATAAATATGAATACGGAGGAACACCACCAATAGTTGTTACATCAATTCTACCATTAGAATCTCCTGCACATTGTAAGTGTGTAACTACTTCGCTAGTCGATAGAAGCTCTGGTTCTAACACTTCATAACTATCACTATCTGTATTACCGTTTGCATCAGTAACAACTACAAAATATGTTCCTGCTAATACTGTTGTTTGCATATCTGATGTAGTAAACAAAATGGTAGAAGGATCATTTTGTTCATACCATTGATACATATAATTACCTACTCCTCCTGTTGTACCAGATGTTAAAGGAACTACAGTTGTTTCACCATTACATTGAATCCCTTCTGTGGCGGTTAAAGCCTCTATAGTAACTATTAGCTCTTCAGGTTCTGTTACCTGCTCTGTTATAGATATACTACAATTATTTGCATCTGTAATTGTTAACTGATAATTTCCTTTTTTAAGATTAAAAATATCTTTAGTTGCCGCTGTAAATAAAGCATCTTCTAAATCAATCCATTCATATTGGTAAGGAGAAGTGCCGCCCGCTATATCCATGGTGATACTACCATTACCTGTTTGATGCCCTGTTAGATGAGTTACTAAAAGATTAGATATCTCTAAAGGTGTTGATGGCTGTTGAACTATAACGGCTTGATCTAATGTTGTTGTACATAAATTATCATCAACGATAACAACCTGATAGGTTCCTGCTTCTATATTAATAAGATCTTCTGATGAGGATGTAAAGCTCGGGTCTCCTACCTTTGTCCAATTAAATGAATACGGCAGGTAAGCTCCTGTATTAGGATCTATTGGTCCTCCAACCACTGTAATATCAATACTACCCGTAGCCTCGCCATAACATAGTACGTGTACTGGTTCACTTACTAAGGTTACTACTAAATCATCGGGTTCAGAAAGTGCTAATGTTGTCTCTTGGGTTGCCCCTTGAGAATCATTAACTACTACCTTATAAGTGCCTGCTTCGAGGTTTTGTATACTTGTTAAAGTTACATTTGTATTTATCGCAATATCAATTCCGTTTTCTACTTTAAACCATCGATATTCAAAATCGGCAGGAGTTGATACTATGGGGTATCCTCCGGATACTGTAGCGTGTAATTCTCCTAAAGCATCTGCATGACATAAAATTGGAGTTGTTATATCTATGGTTACCTCTAATGGTAAAGGTTCTTTAACTTCAAACGTTTTCTCAATCGTACAATTGTCATCACTTACTGCAACGGTATACAAACCAAAAGACAAATTATCTATGTTTTTTGTTATTCTATTAAATGAAGCATCACCTTGCTTGGTCCATACAAATGTGGCATTGCCTATGTTTCCTGTTACATCAATGGCAATACTACCATTAGTTCCTCCCACAGTAGTAGCATGAACAATCGTAGGTGTAACTTTTATTTCTTCTGGAGAAACTATGGTAATACTTTTAGGCACTGTTATCTCACATTCATTAGCATCTTTTAACCATACTTCATAATCACCTGCACTCAACCCTGGAATAACAAAATTAGTCAAGTCATTTTCTGAAATATAAGTTGCCTTATTATCTATCGAAAATGAGTAAGGTTGTGTTCCTCCTTGAGGGTTTAAAGTAATAGTACCATCATTGACTCCAAAACAAGAGATATCTGTTTTATTGATAGAAACCAACTCTAAAACAGCTGGCTCTGTAAGCACTATTGAAGCTGTTGCAAATGCACCTTGTGAATCTGTAACCTCTACTTCATATGTTCCTGACACTAATTGGGTAACCGCAGCATTACTACTAAACGCGGAACTTTCATTATTTTTAAACCATTGGTAGGTATAATTTGCAACACCCCCTTGTACTTGAGCAGACAATACCCCTATATCACCAAAACAATTGATGGGTGTATCTTCATTTATTGAAATAATCAACTCTTCGGGTTCTGATATTCTAATGACTTTGGTTACAGGGCATTCTCCTGTTTCATCATTAATCGTTGCGGTATACTCTCCTGCCAACAAATCATTAATACTTTCTCCTGATCTAGAATAAGATGGATCTCCTGATTTTGTCCAAGTAATTTCGTAAGGCGGTAGAGATCCAGGTCGAGGCACTCCACCACTAATCGCAGTGGTTAAATCGATGCTTCCGGTATTAGTACCAAAAATCGTGTTATGGGTGATTATTATAGCATTATCGTCTACTGCAATATTAGCAGGGATCATTAAATCATTACGTATGGCTTTTCCACTTCTTACATCAGTAACTTCGACTCTATAGACTACATCAAGATTAGGGGTTATGAATAATTTGTCATTATTAAAGACATCTGGGGTATTACTTCCATTTTCATACCATCGAATAATATAACTATCATCGGGTCTTGGATAGCCTCCCCTTATATTCCTAACAGTAATATTACCCATACTAGCATTGTTACAATTACGAGTTACTTCAACATCAAAATCTATAGGTAACGGATCTTTGATTTCTGCAAAATCTATATAATCCTTTGTACATCCATTGGCATCTGTATATCGAATAGAATACGTTCCTTCACCAATACCTATGATTTGAGCATTTCTATATGGCAAAGTACCCGATTGAACAGGGACTCCAGTACCATCAAACAAAATATATTGGTACATCAAGGATCCATTATTATTAATCGGAGTCCCTCCATCTATTGTTAAGATATCAATTTGTCCATCATTTGCTCTAGGCTCTCCTGTATGATCAACCTCTACCACTCCTTGCGTTATTTCTGAAGCCCTAGTAATACTTCCTGTAAAATCAAGTGTATCTGAGCACCCTTTATTGTCAGTCACTTCCAAAGTAAAATTAACAATTGGAGGAAGATCTTTTATTTCATAACTGCTGGTCGTAAAACTTCCTGATTTTGAAAAACCATTATTATCGGTAAGTGTATATTGATAACTCCCAGAACCTCCTCTTACATTGGATATGGTTATGGTCGCATCTTCTTCTTCAAAACATTGTTGATGATTGGATATTGCAGCTTCATACTTTACAGGTTGTGGTGGTGTAACAGTAAACGGAAAAGGAGGTCTTTGACATTTTGGATTCCCTGTTATTCTGTTATAACCTGTCATGACTAATTGATATGACCCTGCCCCTAAATCAAAATTATTTCTATTAAAAGAATAAGTCCAAACTCCATTGTCTCCTGTAAAATGATTAGCTCCTTCTAATATATTAGATGTTATAGGTTGTAAATCTCCATTATCTTTTCGCTTTAAAAGATTAATATATATTTGTTCTCCGTCTTTTATATTTCTATCAAAAGTCAATGTGACCTCTGCACTATCTCCCGCACATGTAGGTTGAGCAACAGTTTCACTAAGTATCGCAGGTGGTTCTCTAAGATAAATCAACGTTAACTCTCCAGAGGTAGAACATTCTGAATTGTATCGAACCCGAATGTTTGTATTGAACATTTCATCTCTTTGATTAACATCTGGAAACATTTCTTCCATCTTCAACGCTATCGCAGATTGTCCTGTTTTACTGGTAATAACCTCCCAGTCAGCAATATTTTCATACCAGTATTTACGTTCTTCTGGTAAATCTCTAATTTCTAAAAAAAGTTCGTTCTGCCTAGCAAATGAACGCCTACAGCCTGGATCAGGATGTGTTACCTCGGGAGGGGGACTTCCATTCCAATCCTTACCTCCACCTCCTGGGCTTCGATCTTGGCACCATCTTATATGACTACTGATACGCGCCATTTCATCTAATAAGGCTTGGAATTCTGGAGTATTTCTTCTTACCAGACGGAATTTATTGTAAAATTCCCATTTATATACCAAATCAACTGGAGTGAAACCAGCCGTAGCCTCAATATCTATAGCCTCATTTTCACACGCCACATGAGGTGCTGTAATATCATCACCATTAGTATATGATAATGTTAATTTGGGTGTTATAGTAATTTTTCCTCCTCTCCCTCCGAGCCCTCCAATAGGGGTATTATAATTTGGTCCGTACAACTCACGATTAGAATATTCTCTATAAAAACAAGGGGATTTAATAAATCGTATTCGCTGAGTATGATCTATAGAACTTTCACAACCCAAAGTACCTCTATCTCTAGAATAAACAAAAAATACTACTTCTACTACTTTTTTAGCATTGGGATATGTTTTTGTAACCTCATATAGGCTATTTATATGTTGAAGTTCTTTATGCCATACTCGTTCTGAAGATCCATCATCAAAAATAAGTGTGATTGATTTTAGACCATTATTATTGGTTCCACAAGTGGATTTCCACTGACCAATATATCCTTCTATAGTAATATCATACTCCTGTTGTCCTGCTAGTGACTGTGAAAGAATCAATAGTAAACAAACAATCAGTCCTCTTACAAAATTTATCATACACCTATCTTTAATATTCTACTTCAACTTTTTTGATTGGGGATTTTGCCCCCGATATAAATACTGCCTGTATCAAATAAGTATAGACTGTATTTATTGTTAGCTTTTGGTCTATAAATTTGGTGGTATCCACCCCAAAAACCTTATACATAGTCGGTTTTGTTTCTTCTTCTCCTTTATACAAAATATATTCTAACACCTTGGGTTGGTTGTACCTCCAAGTAATTACAATGTGTTCTTCTTCCCGATTCACCAAAGCATTTAATTTATCTAAAGCAGGCTTAGGTTGATTATCTGGTAAACTTATCGTTAATGGCGTTATTGGTTCTGATTCCAGACCAGATTCATCTACAGTAACCAGCGTATATAGATATACCACTCCTGGAACAGCAGTTTGATCTTCATATTTTCCTTGTGGAAGATTGATTTCATTTATAAACTGCCAAGAGGCCTCTTTTCCTTTTTCCTTTCGATATACCAATGTTTTTACAGCATCTACACTACTACTGGTAGTCCATTCTAGTTTCACCACACCATGATCGGCATTAAATGATTCGAATACCGGAGGTGTTGGTGGTATAATATCTGGTTTTTTGAGTGTCAATACTTCAGAAAACCCAGAAGGATTATAGCGTTTATCAAAAGCTTGTACTTTATAATAAATCTTATTATTTAGGGTTTTTATATTAATCGTATCAGTAATTATGCTTTGGGGTATTGTTTTAAAAGTGATCTGTGTAAATTCTTCATTTTCCAGATTAGCACGAAACACACGATACCCTAAGAAATCTACTTCTGTATTTTGTTGCCACTTTAATTGTACTATGCCTAATGAGTCAATTGTTCCTGTTAATAGTACAGGTGTTGCAGGAGGGGTATCATCTACAGGTTGTACCATCTGAGGAAATGAGGTTCTTTTACTCCCATCATTACCTACTGCTGTAATGGTAAAGTAATTTATAGCATCCAGATTTGTATACGTAATGCTTCTGGTATTTTTAGAAATATTGGGTACTACAACTTTATAATTATCTTTTACCTGATTAGAATGATTTAACTCAAAATGACTTAGGGTTTCTAAAGATTCTTCGGGAAACTCCCAGGTAATTTTTGAACTTGTGTTGTTTGATTCTAATTCTGCTTCTAGAATAGCCGGATTATGTACCAATGGTTTTTTACCAGACCCTGATACAATTTTGGATTCAGGTCCAATTTCTCCGAAAGGAGAAATCCCTTTGATTCGATATTGATATACTTTATTATTTTGAGGGATGCTATCCATAAAAAACATACGATCTGACTTGTTTCTTTTATTGTCATTCATGTTTACTATAGGTACATCAGTTAATTGATTAAATGTTGTGCCCTCATCATCAGATCGTTCTAGAATGTAATTATTATAATGATCTTTTAGCAACTCATAATTCCAACTTAACATCACAGCATGGTCCTGATAGATCCCCGCGAAGTCTACAGGTTCTGGTAAGGGGTAGTAGTCCTTTAAACCTAAATACACTCCTCCAAATTTCACATTTAATTTTTCTTTTGGAATTGCAGAATATACCCTATATAGATACCGTTCATTAGGTTTTACATCGGTATCTACATATGCTAAACCAGAAAATTTTGCAACTTCAAAATTTTGATCCGCAGCGAACAAAGCAAATGAAAAGCGTTGCTCTAACGCTTTGGCCTGATTTAAAATAGTCAATAATGCGTTTCCTCCTTCTTCCATTTCTATTTCAAACCCTTCTCCATACATTGCTTGGGCAGCAATTGCAGCATGATCATTACTAAGTGCAAACTGTTCCCATTCTTCCATAGGTTTGGGTTTTATAGGAACTTGAGTAATGTTTTTTATGATAGGTTCTTTTAAAATACTATCACCTATAGCTATTGTTTTTCTTTGTATGGTATATCCATATTTATTACTATGTTTCCATGCGGTAGGAGTAGTAACTCCCCATCGTAATTTTATTGCGTCTTTGGTAACCAATCCTATTACCTTTACTTCTGGATCTTTACCTCCTATAGGTTCTTGCGCCCATCCAAATAAAGGTAATAGAATTAGTAACCAATAAACTATATATATATTCTTCTTACTCATAAAGTGGATTATAATATTTTCTAACATCGCTACCTCCATTTCTTATACTTCCGGGCAATACGTATTGTAATTTCGTTTTATAATTTCCTTTTCGCATCAATGGAAAAGTACGAGTCACCAAGTTCGGGTACTTTAATATTACCTCATTTGGTAAGTCTGAGTTTACCAGTTGATATCGTAAATCGACATAATCTTTATAGTAATACATCGTCTGATTGTATCGATAAGGCATAAAATTATTGTAATCATGTACAGATTTTTCATGTTCTACATATGTTAAATACCAAGACATAGGCTGTACTGCTTCTACCGGTGGAACACTCACCTCTGTAATATCTCTTGTTACCGAGAATTCTCCAACCAGAGGATATTCTTGATACAACAATGGATATACCTGTTTTTTATAGAAATTATCATCAAGAATTGCTCTTGCTACAATTAATGGCTTATTACCCGAATATTTGGTCCCTGTTAACTCTACGATATCAAAGGGTTCAACGGGTTTAATTCGAGTAGATAAAACCACACCATATGGATATGGCTTATGATCAAAAAGGTCTTCGGCTTTACTTATAGCATTCATTTTTTTCTCGAAAGTGGTGTATTCGCTTGTTTTGAAATCATATACGATAAGTTCGCGCTCGTCTCCTGTTACTTTAATACCTTCTAACTTTTTAGTTTTTATCTCAACCTCATTACCTTTTGTATCTTCATCATTTCCTAAATTCTTGGAGGTGTAGGACTCTGTCAAATTACTACCTCCCTTTTCAGGAGGAGTTAATTTAACCTTGACCTTATACGAAGTTTGTGTACCAATATCTGGTAGAGGAAACGTAACTTGTTTTTGAGCTGCACTATATTGATAGTTTTCTACAAACTCATTATTAGTTGTTGGACTGGTCATTGTCATATTCTTTTTCCATCCCGGTAATTCATCAAATAAATAGGATTGACCACGTTTTAATTGTATGTAACCTGTTTTGTATTCATTGATAAAGAAGTACTTTTGTTGATGTACTGGATACATATGTTCAATATTACTCAAAGGAATCGTTCTTGGTGCTTCTCCTGTAGTAAAGTTTACCTCTTTGGTTTCAAGATATGTTTTTCCGTCACTTACCATAACTTCCCAATTCCCATTTTTATATTCTTCAAAATGTAATTGTACATAGGCTTTTAACTCTACTTTAGGTGGTAAAATTTCATGAGAATAAAAAGTGGCTAAATCATTATTATTGTTCCATTCTATCTCTCCTACGATAGGCTGACCATTTTTGGTGAGTTCAAATTTATCTAGTAATATTTTATACTTACGATCTCCAGTATCATCTGGTAATTCGAATATTTTGTTAATCTGTAAATTGAAGGCCACTTCTGGAGCTGCAAATACATCTACCTCTGCTGATCCATCTTTTGGTGTCATATCACCGATTACTACGATACCATCAAGAACACTACCACCAATCACTTCACATTTTTCTCCCAGTTCTACTTTAAATCGGAAACGTCCTTTGATCAACCCTCCCAATATATTGTAATGCCCTCCTAAATAACCTCTTAGCCATACCGGATTTGGCAATCTTGCTTGTAACAGCACCGCACCTCCTCCTGCAAAAATTACAAACTTCTTCTTTTTTCCAAATATTCTAAACTTGAGTCCTACCTCTCCTTGTAGGTAAGCATATGCTTGTCCATTGGCATACCAACCATTAATTCCTATAGGTTCTGATGAGCCTTTACAATGTGCTTCTCCATAATCTTTTAACATCACATCAAACCCTACACCGGCATCAAAACGTGCATAAAAAATCAAAAATCGCAGATCTCCTGTAGTCATGCTCCAATGTGAACCAAAAGCCAATCCTTTACCCGATTTCAATCTATTAAGGTCTCTGGTATAATCTAATTTCGTAACATCTACTCCCAGTATTTCTGCAACGATATCTGGTGGGGGTGGGCTACCCGGTAAATCATCACCAGACATAAAATAACTTTCGGTTTTAAGCTTTAAAAGTATAAGATTAAGCTTTACACCGACAGGGTCATTAGGAGTTCCCATTAAAATATGCCACTTATCAGGGCCTACATAAAAATCCAACCAACCGGCTCTTCCGTTAGGACCAACACCTTCTAGAATACCAAATAGATTAATATACACCTCTGATGTAGCATGAAATACATCATTTACAAAATCGAATTTTATAAATACATCGGCAGAAATAGCCGCATCGGGAACAAATGTATTATCTACATCTACCCCTTTTGCAATATCGTTTAACTGTTTATTAACTTGGTCATAGAAATCGCCCGGTAATGATGCAATAACTCTGGCACTTCCTTTCATATATATTTCTTGCAATCCTCCTGATCGTAAAAATGATATCCCGAACTCTACCTTTGCATTAAAAAGATCTGGTGATCCCGCAGTAATAACTCCTACCGATGCTTTCATCCCAAAACCATTCTCATTAAATGGTTCATATATCACTCCTGAGCTCGATGCCCCTATTTGTGTGTATTGTGCATCTTTCTGGTTGGTAGTCCCTGCCATTTTCATACGATTAAACATTCCCCCTCCAAAATAATTGATTTCAAATCCGGGAAAAATAGGAATTCCTTGTGGTAAGGTCACTCCTGCATCTGCATACCAATATCTAAATTCTGGGGTACGACCAAACAGCGCTTTGGCTTCTACTTCAAGACTCATTCCTGTAGAGAACTTAGCTCCTACAGCACCAGCAAACCCAGTACCATAAGTTGGATCATCTTCAAAAATAAAGATGGCACCTTTTAGCTCCATTCCTGCAACTTCCATCTTTATGAAGACTCTTTCAAGATCTATCCCATCATATTTCCAACGATCCCGTCCTTCTCTTTCATCTAGTTTGGCTTTGATAGCAAGCTTGGCTCCACCACCATTACCTCCATCACTTTCTGAAGTTAAATTGATATTAAAATCAAAAACGAGCTCTGCAGTGGTATCTGAAGGAGTTCTTAACCCTATTTCGTTTAAGGACACAGGGAAATTGGCCAATTCCATTTTTCCTCTATACCCAAAATAATCTACAGAAAACTTGGGAGATTCGGTTTGTAACACCATGTTTTCAAAAACTATCCCTTGAAAGTTTACCGTTTTGTCTTTATTATCAGAATTATTCTCTTCTTTTTTGAGGCTTGAGGCAATACTCATCGACCCGTTTAGACTAGCTTTGGGTCTAAACTTATCATCTTTAACTTTAAGTTCTATATAGGAGTCTTTGGCAATGGTAACATTGGCACTCCAGACATCAAACTCAATATCTTTTTCTGTAGATACATTAAGTACATACTCATCTGGTCTAATTAATGCTGAGTATTTTAGAGAATCTAATTCTGATACGGGCAAGATCATTCTACCGTTAAATTTTCCTGCCTTTAGCTTATTTACCTCTATATCAAGCATAAAATGATCCAGAGAGAACGCCCAGCCAGATGCCGATCCTTCGTCTAACTTTATAATATTTTCTCCAGTGAATTTACCTGTTACCCCTTGACTATCAATAATCAAATCTGTAGCACCAAAAGCTACTCTTTCTTCGTTCTTTTGTTTCTCAAATGCTTTGGGTAAAATTACTTTTAAGGATTTAATATACACTCCTTGCCATAACTCTGGATTTTGAGGATAGTATTTACTCATATACCCTGATGGCATCTCATCATCGTTGCGTAAATCACTAAAATCCAGAATGGCAGTATTTAACTGAAAAGTGGTATCTCCTACTCCCGAAATTCCAAATTCTGGTAATGAAATGTTTACCACCATATCATTCCAGTCGCTTGCTACAATTTTAAAATCACTTTCTACATAGCCTTGTACCTCTTTACCATCTTTGTCTACCGGATATAACAATCCGTTTGTAAACTTGATATTGGCATCGATTCCTAGTTCTTTAAAACCAAAACAATCAATCGTAGCATAAGTACCTGGTTTTTCAAAGCTTCCTTTTAAAGTTAATAGTATGGTACCACTATTGATATTGGTTGTGAATTGTGAAATCAGGTTAAGCCTAGCATCGCCAATGATCCCACCGTCATGAGATAGTTTTATATTAGATGCACCTAAAATCAATACGTTATTATCTTCTTTTGGATCAGAAGTGGTAGTAACTGGATTACCTTTTTCATCAAGAACTGTGGTAGCTGTAGAAGTCGTTCTAGGAGTTTCTATTCTAAGAAAAACGGTGAGTTCTGTATATGCAGGTTTAAAAACTGCTTTGGCAATCCCTACCGTATAGGTAACATTGCTTATTGTCTTAGGTCGTATAGCAACGGGTAGCTCATTAAGTTCTCCTTTTTTAAGCTCATCGATATAACGTTTTGCCTCATCAATAGTCTTGAACGTATTCCTAGCCTTTTCTAACCATTCTATATTTTGATCATTAGGATTTGTAAACTTAAACCCTTGCTTTCCTAAAAAACGATTCGTTGGTTTTGTTACTACCGAAGTATCGAACTTCTCTAATGATTTAAATTTTCTAAATGCTTTTGTAGGTCTTACCGCTTTTTCTGTTGTTATCTCTATTGTAGAAGTTTCTACCAATAAGCTATCTTTTACAGGCTCTGTAACCTCCTCCTTTACATTTTCTAGATTCTTATGAGTAGCATATTTTGTTTCATTCGCAAACAAAGTATTTACGAATAAATAAAGACTTATAACTATTGAAAATTTAAGTATTTTGTTCATAGTTTATTAGCTTGGTTATTTAATCTTGTAATCTGAATTTTCATTCTTTCGAACCCTATCCTTTTTATGAAATTATTAACAAAGTGTAAGTTTGTAAATAATACATCTCCAAAAAACACTGTGTTCAGGGGTTCTGTAATACTATATTTTATTATTTTTTTACATTTCTACTATACTGCATTACTACTATATCACCATTTAGTTTTGTTAGTTATACTTCGAAGTCAAGAGGTCTTTCAAGCTAGAGTTTATAAATCAAGTGTTTAAAACAAAACAATACTAGAATCTTTTTTAATTTTATCTATATAATTAGCTAGATGATATGCAAAATTCACATATTCCCAATCTTCGTGTCCATCCAAAGGGTTTATTAAAGGATCTCTATAGTTGTAATATTGTTCTTTAACAATACTTTTATTGTTATCAAATATTTCCAAATAACTTGGTTCATATTTAGAATAATTAACTCGATAATCTATTTTGACTGAATTAGTAATTTTAATCGTCTTATCCTTTAAAAAAAGATAATTCGATTTTTTATAACGAAAGATCGAATATACCGACTCATTTATTATCTCATATTCACCTACTATTTGTTCTTTTTCTCTACGCTCGACACTAATTACCTCTTCATTCTCTATAGGTATGACTTTTGTTTCATCTGTGGGTTCATATCGTAAAATAAATTTTGAATAAAATCTTTTTATAATCATCTCATCCTATATTTAATAAGTACATCTTCTAATTCTTTTAATTCTAATGTGGAAATTTTATCTTCAAAAAACTTATAAAAACCATCTCCTAATGCTTTTTTTGTCCCTCCGAAATTAAAAGATGATGAATTGGCAATACTTTCATTTATTACATCCATCTGTTCTTTACTTAAGGTGGATAAGTCTTCAACTCCAAACTTCTTTTTAGCATTACTTTTAACTAAACCTTCATAGGTTGCCCCCCATTTATCTCCCTTACCTGTTTGAGTGTAAATAATATTATTTCTTTTAAATATCCATTCTAATAAATCCTGTGGAGTTGCATGTTTATAATCAGTTGTTAATTCACGTCTAATTCTTTGTAATGTTTTTGCCACTTCCTCTATAGTCTTACCCTCGTTTAACAATTGATCTTTTTTATTAGCCAAAGCTTCTACTTTTCCTGCATATTCTTCTCTTAAACCACTATTTTTAACGGAAGCTCTTAGGTCATCTAAATCTTTACTTCTAATATTATTTTTCCATGCATCAAATAGATTCTCTTCATGTAATTTTATAATAACATTATCAGAGACATTAGCAAAATCATCTACAAACTGAGTTTTTAATACATCATCTAACTTATCATATTCTTTTTTAAGGGCGGGATTTTTTTTAAGTCTAATCCCCATATCTTCAATATTGGTAAGTCTAAACCCTATTTCTTTATCCCCTTTCTTTAAAATATCAACTCCTTTATGCTCACCAACAATGATACTTCCATCGGCTTCATTAAGAAAATTCTTTTTGATTAATTTATTATCAACATCGACAATTCTAGCAATTTCTGTTTTAGTTCCATCAACAACAGAAATCACTTTAACCTCTCCATTTTTTATTCCACTAAAAGTTACTGGCCAACTAGGATCGAATATTTCATCAGCTATTTTAAATCTTTCTAAAAGCTTTTTTTTGCTGGCAGCTGCTCCTTCAACAAACAACTTTTTTAAACCATTAAATGATTCGACGTTTCCATAATCAAATCGAGAGCTTACTTTCCCAAGTATTTCAATATTATTAGGCTCAATACGCAATGTTGAAAAGTCTTTTAATACATCCCAGGCTTTTATGTATAATTCTCTTTGATTATTATTAGATGCATTCTTAAATAAAGTTTCTAACTCTTTATTCTTTACAAAATCATCTTTCAAACCTATAGGAAGATCATCTAACCAAGAACTCCCGCTAGGGATATATTTGAAGTGCTCATCTAGTGCATCTCTCTCTGCTAGGTTATTAAGTTTTTCTCTATTTTTTAAGTAAGCAATCCTTGCTTTTTCCTTGCTTGCAGTTATTCCTAAATCTACAAGCCCCCCACCAAACAAGGCCAAAGACAGGTATGTACTGTAAGTACTAAGTGCATTGCAATATTCTTTATTTTGTTTGCAGTACTCAAGATTTCCATATTTAATTATATAACCAGCCGCACTATTAGATAAATCAATAGTGCCTAATGTTATTCTTCCTACCCTGTGTAACTTCGTCAAATGTCTTAATTTCGTAATATTACCAATCGCACTAAGTGTTAAAGCTACTTCCATCAGAAGTTCTGCTTTTTCTAAAGACTTTCTTAGATTATCTCTCTTTACATGCCCCGCAAAGAAAATAGCAGGAACCTCTCGTGAGATTTTCATTCCATTTTCTTTCTCAAAAGCAACCATAATTGGCTGATAGTATTTATATTTTAAAGCCCCTTTCCTAGATCCCATATCAGCGGGAATAATTAGGTGATCTTTATTAAATATTGGTTTATCGTATGAAACTTTGGGAAGCCAGGATTTACCGTCATAATGAATTAAATGTGTAGTTCTTGGGGTCGAATAGTCCAATACATTTTCAACATATGTATATAACTTTTCATCATTAAACGTACTATTATCCCACAACTTGTATATTACTTCGATTAATCTTGAAAAGTTATTTTCTTCCCCAGCAAATAATGTTGCAAAAGTTTCATCCTGCGTTTGTTGAAAAAGAGTTTCCAATAATTGATAATCTTCAAGTAAAAGTTGTAAAATTTCACTATTATACGATTTAATGCTACTACTATATTTAGATGACGGTGGTGTTTCAAGCAGATCAAGTATTAAGTCTTCAAAATATTCTGTTAAACCTCTAACTGAGGTACGTTGCCTAGTATTTACAATCTTGGATATAATCCAATATCTTTCCTTTGCATCGAAGTACTGCACTCCACAATTTGCTATACTTTTTAATTTTTCAAACTGCTCATCTGTTAATTTATCTTCATAAAAAACTTCTTCTAAAACTTTTAAAGCTTCTTTTTTTATTTGACTCTTATCTTTGGGGAACAAATATTCTCGTAGCCTATTTAATTCGTTTGGATCTGCTCCTGTACTCCATCTCGGAGTATAAATTTCTACATTCCCATAATCGAGACTATAACGCCAATTTTTTCCATTTCTATCAAGTTCTTCAGGAAGCATTTTTGAAGTTCCTGTAAAAATCCCTTCATTAATTTTAATCCATATTTCATCACTTTTCCTTTTTGTGTAAAATACTCCTGTTTTTCCAAAAACTGAAGTGTTAAATGAGATCGTATCATTAGCATCAGTACCATTTATATAAGCACATTGAATAATTTGAAGTATCTTATCCGCAAATTCATCCTTGGTATATTCTCCATCTCCTTCACAATCAAGGTTAAAATCAAATAACTTGAATCCAGGGGCAAAGATTTCTTCCCAATCCATATGATTGAAAATGTCGTTTTGACCATAATCCATAACAAAACCTGTGGTTCCTTTTGAAGTACCATACGTTTTAAAAGGGTGTTCTAGCCCAAAAATACCATGTCCTAGCTCGTGTGCTATAATAGTTGCTTTGTCTGCTACTCCCGCAAACAAAAACCCAAACTGGCTTTTGATAGGCATGAATCCTTCTAGGTCTTCAGTCTCCGACTTTTCTCCATCGATATCTGTGATAAAAACATAATAGGTTTCCTTATCATACGTACCATAACTTTTGTAATAATCGATAATAGCTTCTTCTTCGATACTATATCCACATAGTAGTCCCCTTTCATTAGCGTTGATGGCATCATATGGTTCTTCTTTATCCCATACATCTTGTGGTATTTGCAAACGATTTCCAACCTCTATATTTAGGTTGACTCCCGCTTTTTTATAAATCTCTTTAATTCCTTCTTGAGCTTCTCTACTTATTACAGCTTTGTTTATTGGTATCAGTACCACATTTACATCGGCAAATTGATTGCTTCCTAAATGAACTAGATTAAAGGCACCTACAATGCTATATTTATCACTTTCTTTATTCTTTACAGTGGCCAATATTTCTTCATGGGCATAATCAAATCTTTTGGTAAGGGTTAGTGTAGCCTTATTCCCATTCCATGTAGCAGAAACTTTGGTTCCGCTTTTGGTTTTAAAAATGATATCTTCTGTAACAAGCGACTGATCTTTAATTTCAGCTTCGGCAATAATAATATCATCTCCATTTGTATCAGATATTCCTTTGAATGCGGTTTGATAGGTCCCACCTCCTTTTATAGGAATGGTTGGATAGATACTGTTTTTCCCTAATTGCCCTTTTGCCCCTTCTGGCAGTTCATCAAAATAGTAATACCCTGATTTATTAAACGTTACCAATACCCTATCATCTGATATTTGTAGAATATCTCCATCTTCATCTACACCTTCTGTAGTTGCTTCGGTTATTGCTCCCCCTTCTGCCTGCTCTCCTACTTTTACAGTATTATCACTACTTACACTCCATACTTTTCCATTAGCATCTTTGATTTCTATATCTCTACCTCCTGAATAAGTTTCTTCTTGCCCACCAGTTCCTTTTATCTCTAGCGCACCATGTTCATTAATGGTTATACTTTCAATAACATAGCCTACTTTGATACTATCTTTATCTCCTTCATCTCCAGTAATTGTTTCTGATATATCTATATCAAAATCAACGGTCATGGTTTCATTTTCTCCATATTTAGGATCATACAGTGTAACTATTTCTCCTTCCGCCAACTGATTATCTGTATTGATCAAAACATTGTCAAACTTTACTCCAAAACGAGTAAACTTTAAATAAGGAATCCCCACATACCCTCTACCGGTAATTCTCCCTCCAGATTGACTATCTATTTCTACAATGGTAATGATAAAATCTCCTGCTTTTATACGTTCACCAATATTCAATCCTGAGTGTGGTTCTCTATTGGTAATGGCTATTTCGTCGGGTACTATTCCACAATTATAATCGGCAGTTTCATCTTCTGCGGTTTCTGTTGTTACTTCCTGCACTTCAGAATACTCCCCGTATTGATATTTACATTTGGCTTTTACTTTATATTCGTAGGTGGTTCCTGGCTTCAAATTCCAGATGGTAGCCCAACCACTATTGGTGCGTTTTGTAAACCAGTATGCATTGGATTTTCCTGCTTCTCGATATGCAATAGTATATTCTGTATACTCGTTAGGGTCTTCATCCCAAAACACATTAATTTTTGAAATTCCTTTAGCTTCTGCACTTACAAACTGAAGTTCACTACAGGGTGAGGTTCTAGAAAACCAAAACACCTCGCTAAACCCTTCATTTCTAAAAAGACCTATTTCTTCTACACCCTGTAATGCTTTGGCCTTTACACGCCATGCATACCGCTTATTAGGCAATAACAATGGCTGTGTGGGCCCATAGACAAAAGATGTATTTCGAGTAGTGGTTTCGAATACGGGTTGCGATGATAAAAACGCAGCTTGAGGATCTACATAATCATCCCAGATTTCTACAATACTTAATTCGTATTCTACATTGCTTACATTAATATGTCTGGGAGTCCACTGAAAAACAATATTCTCTACTTCTTTTGCCTCTATATTGGCTTTATTAAAAGGTAGGTTAAGTATAGGAGGTTCGTTTTTATAGATATAGGTAGTCGCGCAACTTTTTGAAGACAATCGATTACCTGTTGTAAAATCAAACACTTCAAAACAAAACTGGTAGCTTCCTTCTGGAATAAACTGTCCGTATACGTTGGGGGTAATCCCCTGTATATTTTGAAATTCGAAATACGGAGCTAATTCTACATTGGTAAGTGTTAACGTAATCCCTCCGTCGATAAATAAAGGATCTGCTCCAATAACTATATCGTTACTCTGAAATGCAATTCCATTACCTTCAAAATAGACCTTTAACCTAATCTGTTCATTATTGATGGTAATATCATTTAACAGTAACTGAACCCTCAAAGGACTGTTGACAGCAGTGGCATCGGCATAGTTATAAAAATTAACTGGAGCCGGTGCATTCACTTGCGGAGTTACCGCAATAGGGTATTTTTGGGCAATTCCCTGACCTGCGAAGTATATAATAGTAAATATGGTAAGAATAAGTCTTCTCATAGCTTAGTTCTTTTCTATATATTTTAAATCAAATTTATCTGGGTTTGTATAATTCAATGACTTTTTAAGGTAAAAATCAATGATTTGCGTAATCATATACAATTGCACCTCTTGTTCGCTCTTATCCTGGTCTACCATCTTAAAAATGTTATCCTTTTCGAGCTCCATCACTTCTTTTAAAAACTTATCGGGGCTTTCTATCTTTTCTATTGTGTTATAGCTTTGGATAATAGGCAATGTCCAACGATGCCCTATCAAACGTGCCAATGCTACTTCAGAATTTTTTTGCAATTCCTCGTAACGTGTTTTAAGTGCAACAGAAGCGGTCTTACGTTCTTCTTCTGTTTTATTGTGCATGCTATGATTATCTACCGCTATTTTTGCTTTTACAAAAGCTTTTTCGAAGGCATAATCCAAACGTAACATATCTTTGCGAAGCTCCTGCAACATATCAAAAACCAATTGATGATATCCTGCCAAGAAGTCTTCATAACTATATAGTTCTTTTAAGAAAGTAAGTGCCTTTTCTTTGTATTCACTTGATTTTTTTTCGTCTACAACTTCTAACCTAAGGATGGTAAGTTCTTCTTTTTTATATTCTGGGATGTGATCAAAATGCGCATGTTTCTGGATATTTGCTAGCTTAACATCAATTTCATCCATCGTTCCTTTAAACAAAGAATCTTTATATCTGAATTGTAGTATTTCTGTTCCTTTTGATTTTTTATTTTTTGTTTTTTTGACCTTAGGTTTTCTTGGCTTTTTAGTAAACTTAAGTTTGGGTTTGAAGCTATCAAAAGTATAGTTATAACCAAATGTTGCCGTAAAATTCTGTGAGGATGAAGCGGCGTTCCTAAATTGAGTAAGAAAGTTGAGCCTAAAATTATGTTTCTTTTTATAGGTATAGGCTCCTCCTAATCTTACATTGGTAACATCTCCTTGTTTTTCTCCGTTATTACTGCTTTGGTTATAACTTATAGAGCTGGTTGTTTTTAATTTTTTCTCAAAAAACTGTTTCCTTACAGAAACCGATGGCCCAAAAGTGGTGCTATTATTTGTACCTATTGTATTATAATTTACATTAAGTGCCGCAGCAATGCTAAGGTTTAAGGTTGGATATCCCAAAGTATACGACGTGCTCCCGTTGTAAAAATTAGAATTTCCGCCTTCTGTTGTTTGTCCTCCTTGTTTATTTACCGAATTCTGAAAAGACAACGCTATATTAAAATTATCTTTTCTAGTCTCGGTATCTCTAAGAATATAATTCGTATTAAGGTTTGCATTTTGAGAAATTTGCTGAAAGTTCAATGTATCTAAGTTTTCTGCTTGAGAAACCTCATTGATATAATCAAATTGATTTTTTATATTCGTGTATGATTGAAAATTAGAATATCCACCTGTTATGTTTAATCTATCTGTAGGGGTAAATCCAACATTGATAGCACTTACTACTCGCTGCAGTTGTGTACTTTTGTTACTATCTAGATCATCTCTTTGTAAGCCAGCATTAAAAGAAACATTTACTTTATCCTGAAACAGATTCTGTGTTGCATTTAATGTAATGTTTTCCAAATCATTATTAAAAAAATAAGCTCCCAGCGTTCTATAATTTGGATCTACGTACTCATATCCCACTCCTATCGTTCCTTTTGCTACAGGATATGAAAAAGCCAAATTATATGCTTTATACTGTTGTGTTGAGATATTGCTATCTATAAATGTAGATAATAAAGATGAAGTATGCTCTTTTTCATTGGCCTCTGTATCCTCTGTAATCGCAGACGAAGCATATTCTGCTTTTAATTCTCCTTTGTCAAAAAGTTTTACCTTTCCTTCTAGGCTAACAACAATATTATCTTTGGGATACAATTCTTTTTCTATAGGAACTGGGTTTATTATAGAGTTTTTATCATCAGAGGCCTTGAAAAATATAGCTCCAACCGAAAATTTTTCGAAACTGTAACTAGCTTTTAAGCCATACCCCATTCTCTTGTATGCCGGATTTGAAGAAGGGTCACTTTCTACATATTCTGATGCTTTAAGCAGTCGCCCATACATAGCGCTAATTTTTAAATCTTCATTTGGAGTAAGATCTACTCCAAATCCAGTGAACTGATGTCCGCTTAAGGTATAAGGAGAAAAGGTCATATTTACATCTCCTATATGAGTAGTGATCCATTTATACGAAGGGTGAATACTTAATCGATTAAATTTAAAAGGATTAGTATTTTGAAACTCCTGATTAGAATATGAAAAAGAAAATGGAATATTATAAACACCACTAATATTCAGGTTAACATTACCTGACAAGAAATAGGTAAAAGGCTCCCTATTTGCATCTCCCTCATAAAAAATCGTATTCGCTGCCACTCCTCCTGTTAGTTTAAATAGCTTTGCTTTTCCGATCTGACCTAAGTCTTGGCAAAAAGCTATGGTTGAGAAGCAAAAAATAAAAATATAGCAGAGTATTTTTAGAATCAAAGAATTATATTTTTCTGTTTAAAGCTTAGGAAAACTTCTTTTTTAAAAGAAAATATCTAAAACTATTTTTAATTAAACTTCTTACTTTTTTTAATTAAGTAAATTAATCGTCTAAACCTTTATTCAGAAATGTCAGAATACTGTAAAGTTTGATTTTCCAATTAATAAATCAACAGAAAGTTTTATATCGAAAAGAAGAGCTAAAAATTTAAGATTTGATATCGTAAGAAGAGTATTATATTAATTTCTAATTTACGTTTCTCAAGTGTTGTTATTAATTACTCTTTATTGTCAATATAATACAAAAGTATCTTGATACTATATTTACTTTTTTTGATTTGGGTTTCCTTATTTACATTTAAACAATTACGTTACTTTTTCTAAAACAAAGTAAACACACAACTCTAATTGAACCAAATGTTTTTTATGAATTCCTTAACATTATTATCGGTTTTCCAGAATTTCGAGCTAAGGCAGTTACTTAAAAAACAAGCTAATACACATAAAAAACCACATTATACCTGACTTTAACAAGCATTTACATTAAAATCCACTTAGGACTACAAATAACAATTAAAGATTATGCTATTTGGGAAAGAAAAAACAAAGAAAAACAACAATCATCCATATTTTACTTAAAAAATCGATTTTATATTAGTGCTCTAAAAAATATGATTCCAAACATATTGATTCATCATAAAGAGACCAAACCAATACTATATTAACCAAAATTGTATGGATAAAAAGTGTGTTATAAAGAAATGAAAATGTATTAAGAACAAGGAATTGTAAAATAAAAAGTAGTTCCTTCTTCTTCATTAGAAGATAACCATATTGTTCCTCCATGTGACTCTACAATTTTTTTACAATGTGCTAAACCAATCCCCGTACCTTCATATTGATCTCTTGAATGTAATCTCTGAAAAATTGCAAATATGCGTTCTTGATGTTTCTTGGGTATTCCTATACCATTATCTTTTACCGAAAATTCCCAAAATTCATTGGATATATTTTCAGGATCTTCCTTTTTTATACAATTGATGGTAACTTCGGGAGTTACATCTGCATGACAAAATTTAATTCCGTTACTAATCAAATTCTGAAATAATAAACGTAGTTCTATCTCAGCTCCTTTCACAACAGGTAAATCTTTAACATTAATTTTTGCCCCTGTTCTTTCTATCCTATTTTTTAAATCATTTTTTAATTCGAAAATAACCGTATTGCAATCCACAGATGTATAATCTTTACTTCGACCCAGTCTTGAATATTCTAAAAGCGCATCAATAAGCTTTTTCATTCTTACACTCGCGTCTTTAATAAAATTCAAGCTTTCTTTACCCACATCATCAAAACTTTCTTTGTAATCTTCGGCTAATAAATCAATAAAACTTGAAATGGTATTTAAAGGTTCTTGAAGATCATGACTTGCTATATAAGCGAATTGCTCCAATTCCTTATTTTTTGCTTCCAATATTATGGACTGCTTATAAAAGGCTTTATTTTTCAAAGCCAATTCTTTATTATACTTTTTCTTATTTTGATATCCACGATATATAAAAAAGCTTACCCCAAATGCAAGTGTTGCCAAGGCAATAAGTAATAAAGTTATTTTTTCTTGGCTCTTAATTTTTACATCTTGTTGGCTTAGTACCGTTTCTTGTCGTTCTATTTTGTCTTTTTGTCTTTCAAGAAACTCTTGCTGATCTTTAATCTCTTCATTACTATCCTTTATTTGCTGCTGTTGGTACTTAATATAGCTAATTTGTTTTTGTATATTACTTTCTAGCTCCCTTTCTAAAGCAAGTTTCTCCTCATATTTCTTTTTTTGAAATTCGTTTTGAGTGTATAATTTCTTTATCCTTTTATTTCGTTCATCAATTTCATCTTCTTTAGAATAAATTTTTTCTAATTGACCTGTAATGGTATCTTTTTGAAATTGTATTTGCCTTTCTTTATCCTTTAATTTAGCTTCTTGCTTATTTTTATCTTCTTGAACTTTGCTTAATGTTTTTTCAGTAAATTGATATAAACGTTTCCATTTTTCTGAAGAAGTAATAGCATACTTTTTTAGAGATGGTGTAATAGTGAATCGTTCTTTTAATATTCTTTCTTCATTAATTTCATACTCAAAAGAATCTCCTACGTTAACCATATTAATCATAGAGGTATTAAAGTTATAATCCTCACTGATTAGTAGTATATTTTTTCCTGAAATTTTATTTAAAAGATACTCAATACTATAACTATACTTATTATTCACATATAGTAAATGAACACCATCAACATCTTTTACATGTTGAAGTCGAGTTATTTCAACAGATTGACCATGAATTTTACGTCGCTGAGCAATAGCTCTGAGATCTAATATTGTGCGATCTGGACCTAAAACTCCTATTCTAAACTTTTTCTTTGTATTTAAATTCTCCCAACCTACTTGTTGAGCAAAATTAAAAATAAATATCGCCCGCTGTAACCTCTTTACTCCTTCATTTTCAGCATTCTGAGCATTTGCTTGTAGAGAAGAAAAAGCAATTATAATACAATACACCCACAACAACACTTTTAACTTTTTAATATTCAGAATATTCATCAACCTTATCATAATCTTAATAGTAACCTTAGGTAATAATTTGATCCATTAACCCCAAATTGTTGTACTCTTCTACTATAGATAAAATTACCATCTTCGGTATTTGCGCTATGAGTATGTTTATCTGGATAAACGTTAAATACATTGTTTCCTCCTAAAGTACATTTTATATAATCATTTACTTGATAAGAAATAGCCATATCTGTTATTACTTTTGGAGTAAATGTTTGATCTCTGGTCTCAATATTACCAGAAAAACTATTAAGCACCCAATTTGTTGGATCACCATCATTGGGATGCATAAACTTTACTTCTCCAAACAGAGTATTGATCACCTGAAACTTAAACTTTTCAAAATCATAGGATAATGAAGTATTCATTTTATAGTTAGGTTGAGCAGCTTCTACTCTAGCTATTTCTTCTCTATTAAACAACACATTTTCTTGACCAATAAGTTTTTCAGAAACCTTAATGGGGCCTTTTACTCGTGTTTTGGTAATATTTGCTCCAACGGCAGCATTAAATTCGCCATTCCCTATAGTTGTTTTATAAAAAAGTGCTGCATCTACTCCAGAAGTTTCAGAATCTATAGCATTAGTAAAAAACTGAGCTGCTCCCACATTAAACGGTTCTAATATCTCTTCATAACCTTCTGCAAACTGTCCAGAAAGTACAATTCTATCTTGAATAGAAATGAGATAATAATCAACACTAAAAGTAATTTTATCATTAAATCGTGCACTTACCCCTGCACTTAAATGATTGGATAATTCTGGTTTTAAGTTTCCTATAGCAAAAGCACCTGAGGTTACTGCACTTTCGTTATTAAAAGTTCCAACTTGTACACTTTCTCCATTGATAAATTGTGTGCTTATATTTTGAAAATATACTTGATGAAGAGATGGTGCTCTAAACCCTGTAGAAAACCCTGTTCGTATTGAAATACCATCTTTAATTCTATATCTGCCAGATAATTTTCCGATCACTTGTCCTCCAAAATCATTATACAACTCATATCTTGCAGCACCTCTAAGAAGTAACTTATTGGTAATATTAGCCTCTATATCCATATACCCAGAACTATTTGTTCTAAAACGACTAAGTTCATTTTCGGGTCTAAAACCTGGAAATACTTGAGCTCCAACTACTCTTGGTAACACTATCCCATCAGAATTCAGATATGTGCTACCTCCATTGGTATAAGAAGCTTCTTCTCCAGCAATTATCTCATAATTTTCAACTCTTAGTTCTGCTCCAAAAGCTATATTGACACCACTAAGCCAATCAAATGTCCTAGAAATATCAAAATTTGTAGCATTTTGCTTGTATAAAAAACCTCCTGTATAAAAGGTTTTTGGTGAAGTTATTCCTAATGATGCATTATTAGAATTATTAACAGTATAATCTAACCTATTAATTGCTATAGAATGACTAAAATCCACATTCCAATTGTTCTTTGTTCCTTTTATTCCTCCGGTAATCACATCATCTTGTATATCTGTAAGAATCTCTGGAGAAAATCCATTTGAAAACAATTCTAAAACAACTTTATCCTGATCTTTGGGAAAACGATAGAAACCTTTTGAAGAACCTTCTCTATAATTTCTACTTCCCTGAAGATATAATTCTGCATTATCTGATAAAGGTATACCTCCATTAAGAGACAAAGCAATGTTTTGAGTTTCTGAACTTCCGATTTGCATTACCCTCTTATCCTTATATCCAGTACCTGCAAAAAAATTATTTTCACTAATCTGTGCTAAATCCATAGCTCTATCATCAGAATAGACATTTCCTGTATAGTCTCCCGCTCTATTAATAGCCGCTCTGTCTCTATACTCGGCTGTAACATTCATAAACCCCTCTTTTCCTACTCTCACACCAAAATTTGCCGAAGAGTAAATATTTGTTCCATCACCTTCTGTGTTAATTCCTATTCTATTATCCAATTGAATAATTTCTGTTTGTTTCTTAAGAATGATATTTATAACCCCTGCAATGGCATCAGAACCATATTGAGGCGTTGCTCCATCCCTTAATACTTCAATACGTTCTATTGATGCAATCGGTATTGCATTAAAATCTGTTCCCACAGATCCTCTTCCGACCGTACCATTAACATTTAACAAAGAACTACTATGTCGTCTTTTACCATTAACCAATACTAATACTTGATCTGGTCCTAGACCTCTAAGAGTTGCTGGATCTATATGATCTGTACCATCTGCAATAGTCTGGTTTGTAGAATGAAACGATGGAATGAGATAATGCAATATTTGACTTAACTCTACCTGAGAAGCATTAGTTAATTGTTGAGGAGATATTATATCTACGGCAGCTGTATTTTTTAAAAGAGATTTTGGTTGTGCTCTTGAACCTAACGAAACTGGTTGATCAATAGAAAATCCCGTTTCTAATAAAAAATCAACTTGTATGGAATCTCCAGCTTTTACAACTACTTCTTTTGAAACTGGAGTATACATTACAAAGTCCGAAGTAATAACATACTCACCTTTATCAATATCAAAGTGATAATTACCATTTACATCTGTCGTGGTACTTTTATCTGTGCCTTCTATATATACCTTTGCTCCAGGTAAATTTCCAAACTGATCAGATACGTTACCATTAATCACTGTTTTAGACTGTGACCAATTTACTTGAAAACAAAAAGCAAAGATGATAATAAAATAAAATTGACATTGTGCCTTAAACATATAAGATGTTTTTAATACATACATACCCGTTTGATATTGGCAAAAATAATACTATATCTTTCTTTTACCTCATCAAAAGGGTTTAACTTCTTAATGAACAACTATTTTCTTCACACAAAAATGTCTCTATCACTTCTATAATCAAATCTTTAGTCAGATGTTTAGGACTAAACTTTACTATCTCAGGTATATTTTCTGCTTTCATTTTATCGGTATAAGCAAGCTCTGCTCCTATCATTAGAACAATTACAGACTTTTTAAATTCGCTACTTAATCGTTCATAAGCGGATAAGAATTCCCATCCATCCATTACTGGCATATTAATATCTAAAAATATAACCTCTGGTAGTATTTCTGATTGTATATAATCTAAAGCTTCTTTTCCGTTTTGTGCAACTAAAACCTCCTCTACATATCCAGTTTTCTGGATCATCACTTTATTAAAAAAATTAGTAGCACTACTATCATCTACTAAAAGAATTTTTTTTACCTTTTTCATTTTAAGTTGTTATACAAAAGTATCTTTTTACTATATCATCCAGTACATTACGAGACAAGGGTTTATTAAAAAATCCCTTTACAAGTTCATGCCTTCTAGATCTTTCTATTTCTTTTTCATCATTTGAGGTAGATAACATAAATATATTAACACCATCAATAATATTGTTTCCGAGTTTGGCAAATTCTCTTAAAAACTCCCACCCATTCATTCCTGGCATATTAATATCCAAAAAGATAAGGTTTGGTTTTATTTCTCGATTCCCTCCTACTGCTTCAAAATACTCTAAAGCTGCCATTCCACTATTTGCTATAGAGACTCTTTCAAAAGAGCCATGTTTCTCTACTATTATTTTATTAAAAAAATTAGTAGACCTATCATCATCTATTAATAGTGTTTGTGCAATTGCTAATTTCATTTGTTTCATTTTTTGTCTGACAAAAATTGTCTTAATATGTTTTGTTGGTATTTATTAAGTACTGCTTATTCAAAAACCTATACTACTCAAAACAAATGAAATAAAACAAGGCCAAACTTAACAAAAAAAGAAGAAATCGAAAGGTCATTCTGCGATAAAACACAAAAAAACAGGTTTAAATACCAATTACTATAAATATTGGGTAACAAAGTATTACAATTAGCACTAATTTAATACGTACTACTTATAAAATGATTTTTTAACACATTATCTAATAAGTCTAATGAAAGTGGTTTATTTATAAAATCATCTACAGAATGATTCTTGGCAGATGCCCTCACATCATCGGGGTTTGATGATGTCGACAACAAGATTACTTTTATACCTTCAGTAATTGCTTGATCAAGTTTAGAAAATTCAATCAAAAACTCCCACCCGTTCATCGCTGGCATATTGATATCCAAAAATATCAGATCGGGTTTTGTTGCCTTATTATTTTTTACTTTATCTAGATATTCTAGAGCCGCCAAACCACTCTGTACAGTGTTTACTTGACAAAAACTTTCGTGTTTAGTCACAACTCTTTGATTAAAAAAATTTGTAGCCTTATCATCATCAATCAACAAGACACAATTCACCAATGTATTCATGTATTTTTCCAATTGCGATCAAAGAAAACAAACTTAAATGACATAATCATTACAAAACCCAATTTTATGATAGGGTTTTCGTTAAAAAACATTTATTCAACGGTTAAATGTGGATTTTTACCATAATTAATTCGTGTTAAAACCATAATTTAATAGAACTATAACATGAGTTTTTACTTCCATTTCATAAAGACTATAAAAAATAACTGTAATTTTGAATCACAATTGTTAAATTTTGTAAAAATAGGTCACTATTTATGCCTGAAAAAGTAAGAACTAAAATTACATCACTTAGATATGTTTATTATAACAGAGTTAATGATATACCAAACATTGACTGGAGTACACTAAACTCAAAAGGAAACATTTTTTTATCTATACCCTACTTAAAAGCTTTGGAAGAAACGCTTTCTGAAACTATTCAATTTAGATACATTTTGTTTTATGCCAAGGACATTCCTGTAGGTTTTGCTGTAGCTCAGCTTATAAATTTTAATTCTTCACAATTAAGGTTTCAAGAATTTCCTTGTAAAATTGGTGACACCATTAAAAATACATTATTCAAAAACTTAGACGTCAAAGTTCTTGTTTGTGGTAACATGTTTTCCTGCGGAGAACATGGTTTTATCTATGATGATAAAAGTATTTCACCAAAACTTGCTTTTGAAACTTTATCAAATGTGCTTTTGGAAATCCGAAAATCCGAAAATTCGAATAAACCTTCTTTTATTTTATTAAAAGAATTCTGGCCAGAAAGTTATATTCAAAGTGATTATATCAAAGAATACGACTTCAGAGAGTTTCAAATTGATGTTAACATGGTTCTTAAAATCAATCCTAACTGGAAAAATTTTGATGATTATGTATCGAGTATGAGGACAAAATTTAGAACCAGAACTAAAAAAGTGTTTAAAAAATCAGAAGAAATCATCGTCAAAAATTTGACCTCTCAGGAAATAGAAATGTTCAAAGATAAAATAGATCGATTGTACCTTTCTGTAATTGAACAGGCTGATTTCAAAATCGGAAAATTAAACTCATCTACTTTTAAAAGCCTTAAACAAACGTTAGGCAAAGCTTTTATTTTTAAAGGGTATTTTCTACATGATAAATTAGTAGGCTTTACTACTGCTTTTTTTATTGATAATATACTTGACGCCAATCATATCGGAATTGATTACACCTATAATAAATCACATGCTATCTATCAAAAAATGCTATATGATTATGTTCTACTTGCCATTAAAAAAGGTGTTACCGAACTTAGATTAGGCCGTACAGCCGAAATAATCAAAAGTAGTGTAGGTGCCAAACCTGTAGAAATGAAGTTGTATGTTCGGCATGGAAATTCTATATCTAATACACTTTTAAAACCACTAGTAGAGTTGATTTCTCCAAGCGAATATGAAATTAGAAATCCCTTTAAACTTCAAATAGAATAATGGACTCATTAACTCAAATTGTTTTAGGAGCCGCTGTTGGCGAAGCTGTTCTTGGAAAAAAAGTTGGTAATAAAGCTATTTTATGGGGGGCTATAGCAGGAACTATTCCTGATCTTGACGTTCTATCTAAGTATTTTGTTGACAATGTAACCGCAAATGAAGTACATAGAGGGTTTTCTCATTCTATCCTTTTTTGTATTCTGGTATCTCCGATATTAGGTTATTTAATTGCCAAAATGTATAAAAGTAAAGAAGCCAATTGGAAAGATTGGACAAAACTCTTTTTTTGGGGTTTATTTACTCATCCAATACTAGATGCATTTACCACTTGGGGAACTCAGTTATTTTGGCCATTTGAATACAAAGTTTCTTTTAAAAACATATTCGTTGTAGATCCATTATACACAGTGCCGTTTTTGATTTTTCTTATCTCGGCAATGTTCTATAAACGTACAAACCCTAAAAGGAAAAAACTTAATAAACTAGGCTTATATGTAAGTAGTATATATTTAATCATTACATTAGGTATAAAATGGTATACTTATACTGTATTTAGATCTAGTTTAAAGAATCAAAATATTGCATACAAAGAGATTCAAACAAAGCCAACTCCACTCAACAGTATTTTATGGACTGCTAATATCGAAACCGATGATTCTTTTTTAATTGGTTATTATTCTTTATTTGATAAAAGTGATGCTATAAATTTTGTAGCATTTCCTAAAAACCATCATTTGTTGGGTAAAATGAAAAATACACCCTTAATTTCTAGACTTGCAAAATTAACCGAGGGATGGTACACTATAGAAAAATCAACTGCAGGTCGACTATTTTTTAATGATTTGAGATTTGGACAACTGGGTATTAACGAAAAAGCTAATAGGTTTGTATTTAGCTACGAGATATTTTATGATGACAATGGAAATTTACAAGCTGTAGAAAGTGAAAAAGAAATAAATGAAGCGGCTCCTATGCTCAAAAATTTATTTTCACGAGTTTTAGGTAAATAATAATGTAGTAATCATTAAAGAGTAGCTCTAAACTGTAAACTACTCTTTAACAATTTTATTTTTTCTCTAAAGAAATTAGATTTATGCAAATTGGCAGATAACACCTCCCATTAAGGCAATACATACAATCCAATATCCTGCATTAACGGCAATATATTTAAATCCTTTTTTCTCAAATAAGCTATTTGTTGCCAATACTGGCAATGCTATCATTAGGCCAACCATAAAACCATGTAAGGCTCCATGCCCAAAAGTTCTATAGCTACTACCAAATTTTGTTATATAATCTTGTGAAAATTTATAAGTTTCTGTACCCGCTTCATTCCATCCTGGATCACTCATAATACTAGAGAAAAAGCCAAACTGATGGATAACAATCGTATTTAATATAAATGCCAAAAAGAAACTAAATACATATGCCAAAATAAAAGTCATAGCCATGTTTCCTCCTTTTAAATCATCTTCTGTAAAACCACATGCATTCATCCAAGCTTTACCAAAAACCTTTGGATTATACCAAACAAACCCAAGTATCATAGGGATTAACGCTGCAACAGCAGTAATTAAAAAATTAAATTCCATATTTGATAGTTTTAATGTTGTTGTTACTCAAATATAATTAATTCTTAAATTAGAATTACCATACCCAAAATAATAATCGAATCGAGAAAAGAATCAGTATCACACCTGTCACTTTAAAAAAAACAGTCAGATTTTTTGACGAAACAATTTTCTGAACTCTTTTTGATAAAATTACTTTTGCAATGTCTGTACAAAAAATACCAAGTAAAACAGATCCAATAAAAAGCAATAATGATTGGCTTTCTGGATATCTATGTTGACCATAATTATACACTCCAATCCAAACAACAAATACAAAAGGGTTAAAAAAATTAATACTAAATCCTTTTATAAAGAACGAGAACATGCCTTTATAATAGATAGTAGATTCAGTGTTCTTTTTTGCCTTTTTCATCAAATAACTAATCCCTAGTATCAAAAGTAATATACTCCCAACCCCTCCTATCCAAAATTGATTTTGCTTTATGATCATTAAAGAAGAAAGACCATAGTAACAAAGTGCTACACATACAATATCACTTATAATAATACCAAATACCACAGCCAATCCTGCTTTGACACCGTATTGAAGTGCACTATTTAAGAGCAAAAAAAATACGGGGCCTATAAAGATAATCATACCTAATCCTATCCCAAAACCTTCTAAAAATGACATGAAATTTTTTGAAATTAAATCTCAGTAAATATAAGTATTATATCATGTTAGCTACTCTTTTTCAAGAATTTCTATATGCCTTATCAGTCGCTTTACATCCAAAGCAATTGTACCATTATAAACCCCTCTTATATATCCTTTTTTATCTATTAAAATAAAATTTTCAGTATGAATAAAGTTTGTCGAATCCTTAGTCTTTATGAAATCTTCATCTGCAAAATACCCATTTCTGGCAATTTCATAAATTTCATCTTTATCCCCTGTAACCAAATCCCATTTTTCGCTATAGATATCATTTCTTAATGCATATTCTTTTAACACAGGTACCGAATCATGCCACGGCATCACTGTATGAGATAACAACTTGATTTTGGTATCATTTTTATAAACTTCCTGTATGTATTTCATGTTCTTAGTTAATTGAGGACAAATTCCTGGGCATATGGTAAAGAAAAAATCTGCTACATATATTTTCCCTTTGTAATCTGAATTTGATACGGTATCCCCCATTTGGTTAACAAATCTGAATGCAGGGATTTTATGCTTGTCCTTCAAATCTTTCTCTGTATACCAATATGGCGTGAAATCTGAAGAAACAAAATATGGTAATTTATCAACCGCTACATTAGACTGTATCTTTTCCTTTTCTTTACAAGAAGAAATAAGGACTAAACAGGTTATTAAAAATAGGTTATACTTCATGTTTAGGTTAATACATTTTTGTTGAGTCTTTTTTTACAGTATAACATCTCTTTAGACCGATAAGACCAAAACGTTCTCCGTTCACTACTTCATAATTTGCCTTTATGGTTCCATTGGGCTTAAACATTTGTTGTCTGCCATTTTCTTTTCCTTCTGTATAGTTAAACACTCTTAACAACTGCCCATTACTATACCATTCTTTTACACTACCATGATACCTACCAAGGTTATCAAAATGGTACTCAAATTTAAAGCTACCATCTGGCCACCACCCTTTATGAATACCTATTTTTATACCTTTGGTATACGTCCTATGAGTTTGTAATAATCCATCACTATAAAATATCGTTTCTACTCCTTCTTTTCTACCTTTTACATATTGAACGCTAGATTTTATGCTATCAGAAGAATAATAACTAAGTAAACTACCATTAAATAGTTTCTTCTTATAAAACAAAGCTCCATTGTCGAGTTTTAAATCTGGGTCATTTGATAAAACGGTAAGATCTTGTTTATTAGAAACACAACAAACTTGAAAACATATTACGATTATTAAAATTGATTTTCTTATCATCTAGTTCGTAATATTACCCGGAGTACCATAAAAACCATTTCCATTAATATAAGGATCTTCAGAAGTAATATGATAATGATAAATTCCGTTCGGAAAATCTTCTGTAACTCCAATATGTCCATGATAATCATCAAGATCGGCATTGGTAATCTCTTCACCATTTTCTATTGGTCCATAAACAGGAAAACCATCTGCTAATAATCCAAGAAATGCATCATTTCCAAACTTATTTGTCAAATAAACTGGTTCTTGATGATAATGGTATCCACCCTGCTGTTGAGGGTGCCCTAAATACTGATCAAAAGAATTAATTTCTCCAGTTAATGGCTGATTATCAGGTCCCGCATATTGATTATAAAAAACCACACCATTTACAGCAATTCCCATTGTTCCTAATGCTGTTGCCTCTTTATTACTTGCTTCTGCAGGATACAAAGGTATTGTAATCGTTATATTTTGAGCAGCAATTCTATTCGGATTCAAATTAAAACTAGAATTACTTCCATTATAAGCTTCATACAGACTAGACTCCCATTCTGTATCTAAATAATAGGGCGATTTGTGGTCTGGCAAATCATTCGTTGTAAAAATCACATTAGAACCACTAACCTCATAAGACATACCTGCTGCACTAAACTTAGTAAGAATAGGAGTTATATCATAATCGCTAGATACTGGGCTTGTGGTATTATCTGTTGTCGTACCTGTATCATTTGACATGTTTTCTGTTGTGTCATCATCACCAGAGCATGCCGTAAAAACATAAGTGAAAATGAATAAAATTGTAAACATTCTAGAAATTGTTGGGGACTTTTTCATAATAATAATTAGTATTTGTTAGTTACTCTTTTCTTTAGACAACATAAATCTAAAAAGGTTTAATTATCTGTTAAACAGTATAGAATATATTTCTATAAATACTTAAAAATTGCGATTAATAAAACTTCTAATTATTATCCGGTTGTTTTAACCTAGTTTAATATCTATATTTATCACACTGTTTAATCTTTATATGTATGAGTAATAAATATAGTACCAAAGTAAATGATCACCTTGAATTTGAATTTACCGAAAAAGATATTTCTTCAAAAGATATTCTTAAGACCTTTAATACCAATTACAACATACTTCATGAACACAAATCCATTCAAACTGAAATTGTAAAAGAAGATTTTACTAAGAAATCATATTCTGTAAAAGTTAATGGGACCATCTATAATGTAACAATTAACGACGTATTAGACCAAAAAATTAAAGAAATGGGGTTCTCTTTAGGGTCTTCAAAACAAGTTGATGTCATTAAAGCCCCTATGCCGGGACTACTGTTAGACATACATGTTAGCGAAGGGCAAAATATCAAAGAAGATGAACCTTTACTTATTCTTGAAGCTATGAAAATGGAAAATAGTATTCTATCTCCCAGAGATGGCGTTATAAAATCTATATCTGCTACCAAAGGAGACACCGTAGACAAAGGACAACTATTAATCGAATTTGAGAAATAACAACATATATCAGGTACGTGACATCGTATAGAAGTTAAATTTACAAAACGAAACGTATGAAAAAAATAGTAATAGCCAATAGAGGTGAAATTGCGATAAGAATAATGAAAACAGCCCATAAAATGGGAATCAAAACTGTTGCCATATACTCAACTGTAGATCGTGATGCACCACATGTTAAACTTGCCAATGAAGCAGTCTGTATTGGTGAAGCACCATCAAATCAATCTTATTTATTAGGTTCTAAAATTATTGATGTTGCCAAAAAATTAGATGCTGATGCAATACATCCTGGTTATGGTTTTTTAAGTGAAAATGCTGATTTTGCTAAAGAAGTTGAAGAAAATAATCTGATTTTCATAGGCCCAAAACCGAAAGCTATAAAAATAATGGGAAGTAAATTAGCAGCAAAAGAAGCTGTAAAAGCTTATGATATACCCATGGTCCCCGGAATAGATGAAGCGATTACTAATGTTACAAAAGCAAAAGTTATAGCTTCAGAAATTGGTTATCCTATATTGATAAAAGCGTCTGCAGGTGGTGGTGGTAAAGGTATGCGAATTGTAGAACAAGAAAGTAATTTTGAATCCCAAATGGAAAGAGCGATTAGTGAAGCTACCTCTGCATTTGGTGATGGATCTGTATTTATCGAAAAATATATTGCCTCTCCTAGACATATTGAAATACAGGTTATGGCTGATAGTCATGGAAATATTATTCACTTATTCGAAAGAGAGTGTAGTATACAGAGGAGGCATCAAAAAGTGGTTGAAGAAGCACCTTCTTCTGTTTTAACACCTCAATTGCGTGCAAAAATGGGAGAAGCAGCTATAAAAGTGGCCAAAGCATGTGACTATCGAGGAGCAGGAACTGTAGAATTTCTTTTAGATGGGAATAACAATTTCTATTTTCTTGAAATGAATACTCGATTACAAGTTGAGCACCCTGTGACCGAATTGATTACAAACACTGATCTTGTCGAACTTCAAATTAAAGTAGCAAGAGGCGAATCTCTAGGCATACAACAAGAAGATCTGGTCATTAATGGCCATGCATTAGAACTACGAGTTTATGCAGAAGATCCTTTACATGATTTTTTACCAAGTGTTGGACATCTAGACACATACAAAATTCCTACTGGTAAAGGTATACGAGTTGATAACGGTTTTGAAGAAGGAATGGATATTCCTATATACTATGATCCTATGTTAGCAAAATTAATCACCTATGGTAAAACTCGAGAAGAGGCTATACAAATTATGATTACGGCAATTGATAATTATAAAATTAAAGCCATAGAAACGACTTTATCATTTGGAAAATTTGTTTGCAAACACGAAGCTTTTACCTCTGGTAATTTTGATACACATTTTGTAAAAAAATATTATACTAGTGATGCTATAGAATCTTCAAACCATGAAGATGCCAAAATAGCGGCAATAATTGCTTTAAAACATTATCTAGAAGATCAAAAAAAATTACGTTTACCAATACACTAAAATATGAATTCTAAAATTAAGGCATTACAAGATAAAATCAATGAAGCAAAGTTAGGTGGTGGTGAAAAGCGTATACAACGACAACATCAAAAGAAAAAACTAACAGCCAGAGAGCGTGTTACCTATATCTTGGATGAAGGTTCTTTTGAAGAAATAGGTATTCTAGTTACGCATCGTACCACTGATTTTGACATGGACAAAGAAGTATACTATGGTGACGGTGTAGTAACCGGTTACGGAACTATAGATGGTAGACTTGTTTATATTTATGCACAAGATTTTACTGTATTTGGCGGGGCTCTATCAGAAACGCATGCTGAGAAAATCTGTAAAATAATGGATCACGCCATAAAAGTCGGGGCTCCTATCATTGGATTGAATGATTCTGGAGGAGCAAGAATTCAAGAGGGCGTTCGTTCATTAGGTGGATATGCCGATATATTTTTCAGAAATGTGCAAGCTTCAGGGGTAATTCCACAAATATCTGCAATTATGGGGCCTTGTGCCGGTGGAGCTGTTTATTCTCCTGCTATGACAGATTTTACTCTTATGGTAGAAGATACAAGTTATATGTTTGTTACAGGACCTAATGTGGTTAAAACAGTAACCAATGAAGAAGTTACTTCTGAAGAACTTGGGGGTGCTAGTACACATGCAACCAAATCCGGTGTAGCACACGTAACTTCATCAAATGACATCGAGTGTCTAGAAGATGTAAAAAAACTACTAAGTTATATCCCCCAAAATAACATCCAACAATCAAAAACTCTCCCCTATACATTATCTGATGAAATAAGAGAAGAGTTGTCTGATATCATTCCTGATAGCCCTAACAAACCTTATGACATGCATGAGGTTATCAATGGTATTATTGATAAGGATTCATTTTTTGAAATACATAAGTCCTATGCCGAAAATATTATCGTTGGTTTTGCTCGTCTGGGTGGCAAAAGTGTTGGGATTGTAGCCAATCAACCTATGTTTTTGGCTGGAGTACTAGATGTAAATAGTTCGAAAAAAGCGGCTCGTTTTACTCGTTTTTGTGATTGTTTTAATATTCCTCTTCTCGTACTTGTAGATGTTCCTGGCTTTTTACCCGGTACTGACCAAGAATGGAATGGGATCATAGTACACGGAGCAAAATTGTTATACGCCCTTAGTGAAGCTACAGTGCCTAGGATTACAGTTATAACTCGTAAAGCCTATGGAGGTGCTTATGATGTAATGAACTCTAAACACATTGGGGCTGATCTTAATTTTGCATGGCCTTCTGCAGAAATCGCGGTAATGGGCGCAAAAGGTGCTAGTGAAATTATTTTTAAACGTGAAATACAAGCTGCAGATAATCCAGAAGTAAAACTTTCTGAAAAAGAGGCTGAATATGCCGAGAAGTTTGCTAACCCATATCGAGCTGCTCAACGTGGTTTTATTGATGAAGTAATACTACCAAAAAATACAAGACGAAAATTAATTAAAGGGTACAGTATGTTAGAGAATAAAAAAGTAGATCGGCCTAAACGAAAACATGGCAATATTCCCTTATAGGCCAACTATATCACAAAATTTAATCAACATTATAGAACTTGTTTCTCTATAGACCGTATTGAAATTTAAAAATAGATTTTCATTTCACCTACAAAACAACCTCATTTTCAACATATTAAACAAACTCTAAAACGTTACAAAACGTTTTAGGGTTTGTTATTTCATCATGTTTGAAATATGATGAAATATGTTACATCTCTCTTTATCTATACATTTGTATCAGAATAAAACAAAATCATTTATCAAATAACAATAACACCTATTAACATAAAAATCATGAAACAGTTTAAAACAAAATTCGACGGTATTTTAAAGTTTTTGGCTACGCTACCTAGCGCATCAAGTCATGCTATTCACAGATAAAAATAACAAGTACAATATGATAAAAGAACTACTTTAATTTTTTTACTTTTTATAAAGTAAACACATATTCAACAAAAAACAATCTTTTTTTTTAGTTGCGATTGTAAACCAAAATTCCAAAGGTAATGGGGAACCTTTGGGATTTGGTTTAACACTTTTATGTTTTTTAACCTACCAATACAATACATTACTAAAAGAATTAAGTTATTACTATAATTTAATGTATTATTTTCTGTGCTCATTTTTAAGTCTTCTATACGAATATATAATCCAAAACAATATTCAATAGCACAGTAAGAATTTTCGTCTTTCTTTGTTTTGTCCCGTTTAGTATAAAACAATCCATTAAAAAAGCCACCTAAAATACTTTAGATGGCCTTTTCTTGGTAATGTCCCTATTGTTAAATTGGTTAATACAAAATCCTATTCTCGTATAAACCTTTTTATCGTGGTTTGATTATTTGCTTTAAATTGAACCATATATAATCCAGTTTTTAAACCTTCAATATTAACAGATCCTACAGTATCTATCTTACCATTTCTTACACTTTGTCCTAACATGTTAATGATTTTATAAGAAACTTCTCCTAAGGTTCTTGAAGAAAGGTTAAGTATATCTCCTTTAACTGGGTTAGGATATGCACTAAAATCAGATTTTGATACAATTCCTCTTTTAGCACTACCACAAGGACCTAAGTTAGTCCATCCCGTAGCAGTTCTTTCATATAGTGTATTATTATATACCACTCTATCACCTACTGCATATGTAGTACCACTACTCCAAGCAGGAACTCCATCACATTTATCTGTTGAACATGGTGCACATGATCCTCCACAGTCTACTCCTGTTTCATTTCCGTTTTGAATACCATCAGTACATGTTGATCCGTTTCCTGTACTAATATTTACCGTATAGTCTTCTACTTCACCATAGCTAAATGTTTCGCATGGTGTTGGAATTCCGTTATACTTCATTGATACACGTAACCTTGTTGCACCTGAAGTAGCACTTGCTGGTACAGTAAAGGTTCCGCTTACAGATGTATCTTGACTTGCTGCCTTAGACCAAACTTGTTCATTAGCATCTGCAAAGTCTCCATCATTATTATAATCAATCCATACCGAATACCCTTCACTATAAACTGTACTTGTCCAAGTTGGAGTTATAGTAATCGTATATGAAGAATTAGTTGATAAACTGGTAGATGTTGCTGTAAAATCAGAGTATGAAGATGCCCCAGAAGACTTATTTATACTACCTAACTGTACTCTACTAATATGCTCATCTGTAGTTGTCGTACCTTTTGATTCACAATATTGATTATTCGTTTGACATGGGTCACAAGAACCTCCACAGTCTACACCAGTTTCATCTCCATTTTGGATACCATCATTACATGTTGGCTGAGTTACTGTACCACACTTATCAGAAAGAGCCAAACTATGTCGTACTCCCCCAGAAAGTAATACTGCTCTCATTCTGTTCTTTTGTCCCAGTGTAAACAAGTTCATACAGGAATCATCACTATAATCCATATAGTTTTGCACCATATCTAAGGATCCACAAGATGTATGAGTAGTTGCACAACCTCCGTTAGAAGCATCTGATTCTGGTGTATCTGACACAAAATCATCAACTCCACAACCTCCATCACCCCAGATATGACGTAAGTTTAAAAAATGACCAATTTCATGGGTTGTTGTACGTCCTAAATTAAATGGAGCGGTTGTTGATCCTCCTGTACCAAAATAAGTTGGTCCCATCACTACACCATCGGTTGAAGCATCACCTCCTGGAAACTGTGCATATCCCAAAATTCCTCCACCTATATTACAAACCCACATATTTAAGTACTGCGAAGTATCCCAAGCATCTGTACCTCCTGAAGATGATTTTTTCATTTCATTATTAGTTCCCCAGCTAGTTCGAGTAGTTTGCTTTCGGGTAATACCAGTTGTAGCATTACCATTAGGATCTATCGTAGCTAAGCAAAACTCAATTTGACTATCGGCCGCTTGCGACCACGTATTATCTGCATCACTATTTGTACGTCGAAAATCTTCGTTAATAACCTGTATTTGTGATTGTATCTGTGCATTACTAATGTTTTCTGCACTTGTTCGATAAAGAACGTGAATTACTACCGGTATGGTAATGATATCTCCTTCTATTGTTTTTGATTGAGCCTCTAACTGTTTCACTTTTTGTCTAGTAAAGTCTTCAATTTCGGCCATACGTTTAACCAAATTCTGATCCTTTTGCATTCGTTGTTCCAGATCATCCATTGTTGCACAATTTCTTTCTTGCGAATATGTCAATATCGAGAAGAAAAGACATAGAAATGCGACTGCTGTAATTTTTTTCATAATTAGCTTAGTTTAAATTTATATTTAGTTTGTGTTATCACTAAAACTAGGAAATTCATATTAATCCTAGATCATTCAAACTTTTTTTAACTTTCAATTAACAAGTGTAACTATCATGTTTACAGTATTTTACATAACAACATTATGGTAAAACCCTTCCTTCATAAATTTTGTTATCAAAATATATAGCAAGAGATTCAATTCTATATTCATAAAATTTTGTTAGCATATTCTTTAATTTATTTTATTTTGAATATCGAAATTTAGCTTTTAAATTGGTACTCAAAATACCCTATCTATCAACCAAAACTATTACCCCAAAATATGAGCAATAGACAAACTACTAAATACGCAATATATGCCGTTGCCGTCTTATGTGCAGCTTTAATAAATGAGTTTATAATTAACTATGTAAAAAAACGAATTGATCAGCAAGGATATCTTCTAGTACTAATTGATATGCTTATCGTTGTTCTTATTTTTGCTCCCACATTTGCTTTGGTTTCAGAATACACAAAAAAACTTTCTAAAGCCTATATAAAAACTTCTAAAAAAGTGTCTAGTAGTAAAAACGGAACTTTACTAGGGTTTACTGTAGCCATAATTATATTGTTTGTACTTTTTGCATATCAACGACATCATATTAATGTTATTCAGGATCTTAAGCAACTAATTCCATAGTATACTATATAGTTGTATTATCATTCATAAGTACTATTTAATTCATAAGCCAATTTTGATTCCATTTTTGATAATTTGTGTACAATTAATACTAATAAAATAGCTTCAGGAAGTTGTATGATATCTGAGATCAGGATGGCTTGTGAACCTGCTATTAATTGTTCTAAGTTATCTTTTTCGAAAAAAGTTTTAAGAACAAAATGGCTTATAAAATTTGATATGATAAACAACCCCCACCACACACCAATTAGAATCTTTCCGCTTTTGAACTTATAAGTAGGATTATATTTTTGGATGCTCTTTTGCGTTTCTTTCCATATTTCGGTCATTATTTGAAAAGGAAAAAACAAAACAATCAAAGGTATAAACCAAGACCAAATTGCCATTGACTCTCTGTATCTTAAGTAATCGATTTCTAATCGATGTAGATTCGCATATGCTCTTCTAAACCATAAGAGAAATACGACTATAGAAAGTGTATGCATTATTGATTGAAGTACTCCAATAACTCTTTGTCTTAAATCATTATTGTGTGCTTGATCTTCTTCAATATAATGTTTTAAATAAGCATTTTTTAACAATGTCAATTCAAAGTAACCGGAAACGATACTTACACTTATCAAACTAATTAGAACACAAAATACTATGATAACTATTTTTGCTCTTTTAGAATTATCCTTAACTTCTCCTATCCCTATATTACTATTCTTTCTCATTTTTTAAACTTGACATGTGTATAACCATTAAAACAATCACGTGTTTATGCATGTATTACCATATGTTTATAATAACATCTTGAAGATAACTTAGAGTCAATTTGTTTAAAATTGACTTCAATGAATGATTCATATAAATGGGATAGTATCTACAGATAGAGATTAAACCATAGCTAGAGCAATGATCTCTTTATAAAGCTTAATATTATTTTCTAATCGTATTTTATAAACAACTACAACGCGAATGTTGTATTTTGGGTAGGAATAGCTGTATAGCGATGACGAATATACTAATTATTTACAAAAATTAACATCTTTAATTGTAAAGTAACTCGTTCTATTATTAAAAAAACAACCCCCAGTGGTTAACTACTCCTCTAGGGGTCTAGGCCGAAACAATAAAAAAATTAAACTAACTCAACTTACACTCAATTTAACATGTCTCGGCTTCTCTTCTGTATTTTACCACAAAAAGCGGTTCATTCTATAATATAAATGTGTGTATTTTTTGATATGTTTACCCTTAACATAGTATCCTTTCAATAATGAATAATATACTCATAAAACAGAAAAAATCCAAAAATCAATATTGATCAAAACATAGAGTTTTGAGAAAATCATTTGGTAATATTTTTACAATTGGCAATAAATCATGTTCAAAAAGCAAACTTACAATCTATAAAGACCTCATTTACACACACTTAACATACATACTTATCAACAGCTAACCTGTAAATTATATCACCTAAGAGTATTAACGTTAATTTATTGCATGTATTTTCTTACTTATCTGTTTTAATTTGATTCTTTATCAAATATGTTTTTTCAAATAGAATATCGCAAGTTTAATTTTTGATTGTAATTTCCCCTCGTAATTGTAGCACAAATATATTCAATTCTTTTTGGATAACAAAAGGTATCCATTCTTAGACACTTATTGTATCTAAGCATTCATTGTAATGAAACTGTTATAATTTCAGAAAAACATTTATACTAAAAACCTAATTCACAAAACAACAAAGACGACCTTTATAAGGTCGTCTTTACATATATTTCGAAATAATAAGTTTGTATTATTTACCTCCAAAAGTAAATAATAATCCCAAATTAACAGTAATATCATTTACAGTAGCATCACCAGATTTACCAGCACTTAAATAAGCAACATTCATATTAAGAACTCCATACTTAAAACCTAACGCAGGGCGAAATGCAAAGTTAGAGGTACTTGTATCGGCCTGAGCATCTTCTAGTGCAGTTGGCTCATCAAATTCTACAGATCCTATACTAGCCAAACCTAATCCTAAACTTCCGTAAGGTCTAAAACCTTCTTTTGTAAAGTAATATCGACCGTTTAACATATAACTTCCTATAGCAACCGCGCCAACAGATAACCCATTAACATCTCCTCCTGCCAAGAATTCTCCATGGTATATTATAGAAACATCAATGTCTTCTGTAACGCCATAACCTAATTCAAGGTGTGCAGCAAGTCCACCATCTGTAAAATCAGCAATATCACCAGAAGGTATAGCATAACCAAATCCTAAACCAAGTTTAACTTGTGCATTTGTAGCTGTCATACCAAATAAAGCAACGACTGCTAGTAGTAATAATTTTTTCATAATTAATTCAGTTTTATCGATTAAGTGTGTGAATATATCGATAAAAAACAACAATTAACAAGTTTTTTGTTCATAAAATTCAAAACCAAACACAATTACCTAGCACACAACAAGTTATAATCATCCCCTCTAAGCATGTTTTTTCACAAAAGATTATGATTTTGGCATCTTAGGAAAATTACTCTTAAAATTATATCAAAAACTGAAAAAGATCAGGTTTATCATTTAAATAGTCACCATAAAAGTTAAGGTTTTTCATTCGATCAACTAATGGTTTAAGATCCTTTTTATCCTTTAACTCTATACCAACCACTGCAGGGGCATTTTCTCTACTTGACTTCTTAGAGTACTCAAAATGAGTAATATCATCATTAGGTCCTAATACTTCACCAACAAATTGTTTTAAAGCACCAGCTCTTTGCGGAAAACGTATAATAAAATAATGCTTTAAATCGGCATATAACAATGCTCTTTCCTTTATTTCTGCTGTTCTTGTAATATCATTATTACTACCACTAATCAAGCAAACTACATTTTTACCTTTGATTTCTTCTTTATAAAACTCTAAAGCTGCTAATGTTAGAGCACCTGCCGGCTCCACCACAATAGCATCTCTATTATATAACTCTAAAATTGTTTGGCATACCAACCCTTCTGGCACAGTAATCATATCAGCAAGACTCGAACTACATATATCAAAATTAAGCTGTCCGACTTTTTGTACCGCTGCACCATCAATAAATTTATCGATATTAAGAATTTCTGTGTTCTTATTATTCTTAATTGAGGTAAGCATTGAAGGAGCTCCTTCTGGTTCGACTCCGATAATTTTTGTTTTGGGTGATAAAGCTTGCATGGCGGCACAAACTCCCGAAGCTAATCCCCCTCCTCCTACTGGAACAAAAATATAGTCAATAGGTACATCAACTTGTTTAAAAATTTCTAAACCAATGGTTCCTTGTCCTTCAATAATTTTTTCATCATCAAAAGGGTGTACAAATGTCTTTCCTTGTTCAATACATGCTTTTTCTGCCGCTTTAGAAGCATCATCAAATGTATCCCCTTCCAAAACAATATTTACATATTTACCACCAAACATTTGTGTTTGAGCTATTTTTTGTTTTGGAGTAACAGAAGGCATATAAATTGTCCCCTCTATTCCCAAATGATTACAAGAAAAAGCAACTCCTTGAGCATGGTTTCCTGCACTTGCACAAACTACTCCATTTTTAAGTTGTTCTGGCTCAAGTGAACTTATTTTATTAAAAGCTCCTCTAATTTTATACGAACGTACCCTTTGTAGATCTTCTCTTTTTAACAAGATATTACTCTCATACCTTTGAGAATATCGAATACTATTCATTAACGGCGTAACCATTGCCACATCCTTTATCGTAGAAACTGCTCTTTGAATATCTTCTAATTCTGGAAAATATTTTGCGGTATCGGCACTCATATCTCTAAACCCTATTTATGTTAAACCCGAGTACTGTATTAGAAATTATAATACAAAACTCGGGTCTTAATACACGTCCTAAATCTTAAAATTGAGATTTAGGTTAATAAATTTATATCAATTATACTATTGGTTTCATAGCTGTCATAGATGCTCTTAATCTAGCACCAACTTCTTCTATTGGGTGATTTCTTAAAGCAGCATTTACTTCAATTAATTTTGCATTATCTACACGTTCATTAGAAGCAACTTCATCATAAGCTTTACCAATAACATCTGTATCGATGTTTTTCATAAAGTCTGTTAATAAAGGTTTACAAGCATGATCAAATAAGTAACATCCGTACTCTGCAGTATCAGAAATTACACGATTCATTTCAAACAACTTCTTACGAGCGATAGTATTTGCAATAAGCGGAGTTTCATGTAAAGATTCGTAGTATGCAGATTCTGCAATAATTCCTGATTCTGTCATTGCTTCAAAAGCTAACTCTACACCAGCTCTTACCATTGCTACCATCAACACTCCATTATCATAAAACTCTTGCTCAGAAATCTCTACATCACCAGCTGGTGTTTTTTCAAATGCAGTCTCACCAGTAGCTGCTCTCCAAGACAATAAGTTTTTATCATCATTAGCCCAGTCTTCCATCATCGTTTTAGAAAAATGACCTGTCATGATATCATCCATATGTTTTTGAAATAATGGACGCATAATACCTTTAAGTTCTTCTGATAATTCAAAAGCTTTGATTTTAGACACATTAGATAGTCTATCCATCATATTAGTGATCCCACCATACTTCATACCTTCAGTAATAGTTTCCCAACCATACTGAATTAACTTTGAAGCATACCCAGCATCAATACCTTTTTCTACCATTTTATCAAAGCAAAGAATCGATCCTGTTTGTAACAAACCACAAAGAATAGTTTGCTCTCCCATTAAATCTGATTTTACTTCTGCAACAAAAGAAGATTCTAATACTCCTGCTTTATGTCCTCCAGTACCTGCTGCATAAGCTTTAGCTTGCGCCAATCCATGCCCTTTAGGATCATTCTCTGGGTGAACTGCAATTAGAGTTGGTACTCCAAAACCTCTTTTATACTCTTCTCTTACTTCTGATCCTGGGCACTTTGGTGCTACCATGATTACAGTAAGGTCTTTACGAATTTGCATACCTTCTTCTACGATATTAAATCCATGAGAGTAAGACAACGTTGCTCCTTCTTTCATAATAGGCATTACAGTCTTAACTACCTGAGTATGTTGTTTATCTGGAGTAAGGTTGATGACTAAATCTGCATTAGGAATTAACTCATCATATGTTCCTACAGTAAAACCATTCTCAGTCGCATTAACATACGATTGTCTTTTTTCTTTAACAGCAGCCTCACGTAAGGCATAAGAGATATCCAAACCAGAATCTCTCATGTTCAATCCTTGGTTAAGACCTTGAGCTCCACATCCTACGATAGTGATTTTCTTTCCTTTTAATGCTTCTACTCCTTCTGAAAATTCAGAAGCATCCATGAATCTACATTTTGCTAGCTGAGTTAATTGATCTCTTAATGATAGCGTATTAAAATAATTTGCCATTTCCTTCTTATTAGGTTTGTTGTTTTTTCCGTTAAACGGAAATAAGGTTTAGTTTATTTTTATTAATTTCTGTGATTTTTCAAAAAGCTACAAAGATAATTAAACTCTGGTTTATACTTTAAGAAAAAGGATTATATTATTAGCCAACAGCCTCTTCTGAAAAATCTTCTAGTACTGTCGAGATGTTCATTTTTTCTTTGGTAACTGCAATTCTACCCGAACGCACAAATTGCATTAGTCCAAATGGCTCTAGCTTGTCATATAATGATTCAACTTCATTACGTCTACCTGTTTTTTCTAATACGAAAAACTCTGGTGTTACTGTAACAATATTGGCATTACTATCTTTGATAACATTTTGTATTTGCCTGTTTTCGAATAATAGATTTGATGCAACTTTAAACAAAGCTGTTTCTTGATATATAGTTTCATCATCTTTATGATAAAAAGCTCTAATCACTTCGATTTGCTTTTCTATTTGACCTATTATCTTTTTTACTTGCTCTTCTGTAATGTTAACTACAATAGTAAAACGATATACATCTTTTATCTCAGAAACAGAAGCCGTAAAACTGTCAAGGTTAATATGACGTCTCAGAAATATTGCCGAAATTCTATTTAGCAATCCTATATTATTTTCGGTATATACCGATATCGTATAATTCTCTTTTTCCATAATTAACTTAATCTTATATCTGAAACTGATGCTCCTGTTGGGATCATCGGGAAAACGTTATTTTCTTTCTCAACACATACTTCTAAGAAATAAGGACCATCTGATGCTATCATTTCTTTTATAGCCCCTTGTAACTCTTCTCTTTTTGTTACTCGAGTTGCAGGAATATGATATCCTTGAGCGATTGTTATAAAATCAGGGTTGGTCATCTCTGTAGATGCATATCTTTTATCAAAAAACAATTGCTGCCATTGTCTTACCATTCCTAAAAATTCGTTATTTAATACAACAATTTTTACAGCAGCTTTTGTTTGAAAAATAGTGCCTAATTCTTGAATAGTCATTTGATAACCACCATCACCAATAATAGCCACTACTTCTCTATCTGGAGCTCCCATTTTGGATCCAATTGCTGCAGGCAATGCAAACCCCATTGTACCTAGACCTCCTGAGGTAATGTTACTTTTTGTTTTGGTAAACTCTGCATAACGACAAGCCATCATCTGGTGTTGTCCTACATCTGATACAATTACTGCATCTCCGTTGGTTTCTTCATTGATCCCTCTCATTACTTCTCCCATAGACAACCCTTCTTTAGATGGGTACAACTCATCTTTTATAACTTTATCGTACTCTATGGCATCATAATCTTTAAATTTCTGAATCCAAGAATCATGTTTAGCAGATTCTACCATAGGAAGTATCTTTGCTAATGTTTGCTTTACATTACCCATTACGGCAACATCTGCTTTTACATTTTTATCTACTTCTGCAGGATCTATCTCAAAATGAATAACCTTTGCTTGTTTTGCATACGTTTCAAGATTACCTGTTACACGGTCATCAAAACGCATTCCTATAGCAATTAACAAATCACATTCGTTCGTTAATTTATTAGGCCCATAGTTACCATGCATTCCTACCATTCCCATATTTAATGGGTGTGCTGTAGGTAAAGCCGAAAGCCCTAAAATTGTCCATGTTGTAGGAATTCCAGATTTTTCGATAAAGTTTTTAAGTTCCTCTTCAGCTTCTCCAAGAATAACACCTTGACCGAATACAATCATTGGTTGTTTTGCAGCATTGATCAATTTAGCCGCTTCTTCAAGACTTCGTGGATCTGTATCTGGAATAGCTTTATAACTTCTTACTCCATTACATTTTTTATAATCAAAATCAAGCTCTCCAAATTGAGCATCTTTTGTAATATCAATCAATACAGGTCCTGGTCTACCAGAACGAGCTATATAGAAAGCTTTTGCCAATACCGCAGGAATATCTTCGGCTTTGGTTACTTGATGATTCCACTTTGTAATTGGAGTAGAAATCCCAATGATATCAGTTTCCTGAAAAGCATCAGATCCCAATAAATGTGATCCTACTTGCCCAGTAATACATACCATAGGTGTAGAATCTATTTGTGCATCTGCTATCCCTGTAACAAAATTTGTTGCCCCAGGTCCAGAAGTTGCAATTGCTACTCCAACTTTACCGCTGGTTCTTGCATATCCCTGTGCAGCATGGGTTGCCCCTTGCTCATGTCTGGTTAATACATGATGTAATTGATCTTGAAATTTATATAACTCATCATAGACTGGCATTATAGCACCCCCTGGGTACCCATAAATCAAATCTACTCCTTCAGCTAATAGACTTCTTATTACCGCCTCTGCACCTGTCATACGTTGTGTTGACATTATAGTTTCTTTTTTTTGGGTTTGCACTTGTGTTTCCATACACATTTTCTTTGTAAGACCAGAATTATAACTTTTACTGGACTCAAGTATCTAAATCAAATCAATCAAAGTTGATAGGATTTAGATACTATGTTTTGGTTTAGTTTTCAATATTGAAAGTTATACTATGCTATATATGGTATCAATTAGAACTCGTCGGTTACACAACCTTGAGATGCCGATGATACTGTATTTGCATATTTATATAATACTCCCTTATCAAATTTTAATGCTGGTTGTTTCCAAGCACTTCTTCTTTTTTCTATTTCTGCTTCTGCCACATCAACAGTGATAGAATTAGTTTCGGCATCGATAGTAATGATATCCCCATCTTCAACTAATCCAATCAAGCCACCTTCTTGCGCTTCTGGTGTAATATGACCTACAACAAATCCATGAGTACCACCAGAGAATCGCCCATCTGTAATTAAAGCAACATCTTTTCCTAAACCTGCTCCCATAATGGCTGCGGTTGGTTTAAGCATTTCTGGCATACCAGGTCCTCCTTTTGGTCCTTCGTATCTTATTACCACAACATCTCCTTTTTCTACTTTTCCGTCTCTGATACCATCATTTGCCGCATACTCACCATCAAACACTTTGGCTTTACCTTGAAAACGTAATCCTTCTTTTCCTGTAATTTTTGCAACGCAACCATCTTCTGCCAAATTACCAAACATGATTCTTAAGTGTCCTGTTTGTTTAATTGGGTTTTCTAATGGTTTTATCACATCTTGTCCTTCAGTTAGGTCTGGAACTTCTAATAAATTCTCTGCTAATGTCTTTCCGGTAACGGTTAAACAATCACCGTGCAGTAAACCTTTCTTTAGCAAATATTTTAGTACGGCAGGAATACCTCCTACTTCATGTACATCTTCCATTAAGTATTTACCACTAGGCTTTAAATCTGCCAAAAATGGAGTTTCATCACTTATTCTTTGGAAATCTGCTAGTGTAAACTCTACGTCTGCCGCTCTTGCAATTGCCAAAAAGTGAAGTACTGCATTTGTAGAACCACCTAAAATGGTTACCAAACGTATTGCATTTTCTAAAGATTCTTTGGTAACAATATCTTTAGGCTTAATATCTTTTTCTAAAAGTACTCTCATAGCACGACCTGCCTGAATACTTTCTTCTTCTTTATTTGTACTCTTTGCTGGGTTAGAAGAGTTATATGGTAATGACATTCCTAAAGCTTCGATTGCCGAAGCCATAGTATTTGCTGTATACATTCCTCCACATGCTCCTGCTCCTGGGCATGCTTTTTCTATAACACTTTTGTATTCTTTTTGAGTAATTGTTCCTGCAACTTTTTCTCCCCAAGCTTCGAACGCAGAAACTACATCTAGTTTTTTACCTCCATGATGCCCTGATGCAATAGTACCACCATACACTAAGATTGCTGGTCTATTTAATCTAAGCATTGCCATCAAAGCTCCTGGCATATTTTTATCACAACCAACAACAGTTACCATACCATCATAAGACATTGCCTGCACTACGGTCTCCATAGAATCTGCAATTACATCTCTTGACGGAAGTGAAAAACGCATTCCTGGTGTACCCATAGAAATACCGTCACTTACACCTATAGTATTAAATATAAGTCCGACGACATCCTCTTCTAATGTTCCTTTCTTAACCAATTTGGCTAGATCATTAAGGTGCATATTACATGGGTTTCCTTCATAACCTGTACTGGCAATACCAACCAATGGTTTTTCAAAATCCTCATCTGTTAAACCAATTGCATGTAGCATTGCCTGCGCTGCAGGTTGCGTATCATCTTGTGTAACTTGTTTACTATATTTATTGATGCTCATTTTTTTTGAATATCAGTATTACGAATTATCTAAAATTTTAACTATTTTTTTGTGATATCTGCATTAAGCTAAACAAACCACAGTATAAAATTATTTTGTTGCGACTAAACCGGTAATCATTATTTAATATCCTTACAATATCCAATACCCAACACAACCAGTTTAACACCTGATTAACAATAACTTAACATCATAATTTTTACAACAACTATGTGATAAATTTTCTTGTTATTCGTATTAATTCTACACTTCATTTAGCTTAAAAATCTCTATAAAAATTGCACTTCTTTAAAATTACAATTCTTAACTCCAATCTCTTATCTTTTGAATTTACTGCAATAAAAAAAGCATTTCTTATCTCTAATAAAACCAAACAATAAACGATACATTCTATTTAAACATATGCAAAAAAAATAATCCCTTTACACTGTAAAGGGATTATTTAATATATGTTAGTATACAACAATAGTCCCTATCAGGATGGAATAACCACCTCGATAATGACCACATTGATATTTATGTTTCTATTCTTCATTTATTGGGATCAAATATATAAAAAAAATCTAATAGAAATTATTTTTTTCAAAAAACTACACAACAATACACAATCTTGCCTTTGACCTACACCTTGATGTACACAAAATCTTTTCGTTTATCTATACTAATCTAAAAAGGTTTCAAGTACACATATTACCTAACACCACTAAATCTGAAAAAGATTACTTTTAATACAATAGATTACCAAACCAACCCTCGTTCTCACCTCAAATCTTTTAAAAACGGCTTCTCTATAGTTTTCTATAGTTTTTGGACTCAATCCCATTTCTGCAGCGATCTCTTTATATGTAAGTTCTGAACATGATAACTGTAAAAACAAGCGCTCTTTATCAGTAAGTTTCTTTTCTTTCTTTCTAGCAGTATCAAATTCATCAGAGTTACGCATTGCACTCTCCATTTTCCCATTCCAGTAGAACCCTTGCTCTATCACCATCTTCATAGCAAACTCAAAACTTTCTGGATTTACATCTTTAAGCAAATATCCTTTTGCACCACCTCTAAGCATTTTTATAATGGTACTTTCATCATCCTCCATGGTTAATGCCAATACCTTTTGCTCTGGTTTATTTTCTTTAAGCCACTGCATGGTCTGCACACCATCCATAACTGGCATTTTAACATCTAAAAGCACCAAATCTGGCGTTTTTCTTTTATGCAGATAATATTGAGTTAATTCTTTTCCGTTATTTAAAATCGCCAACACCTCGTATCCCTCAAACTTTGAGATCAACACCTCTAACGATTGTCCAAATAACAGATGATCATCAACAATTACTATGGTCTTTTTTTTCATGGGGTTATTTCATTTATACTACTAAAAACCTAAATTAGATATATCAAAATTTACGTCAGTCAGAGTGATTTTTGATAGAAAATTATATCGAAGACAAGTAAATTTTTCATCAAAAGCCTAATTTCGATACAATTTTTCTTCGTTTCACTATGAAAAACTACTCAATTTGACGGCTTTTTTTTGCAAAAATCAATTATCTACATCGAACTCACGTTAAAATCACCTCGACAAGCTAGGTGCGATACAAAACTATACTCTATAGCCACTACAAACAAAACAACAGAAATTTTAATTTGTTGCAACTTAGAAGGTCAAATTGCCTAATATCGCAAATGTAAGAAAACGAAAACTATTTTAAAGGATAAGACAAAGTAAGTCGAACCCCTTTGTTAACTGAAGACACACAATCTAATTTTGCATTAACCAGAGAAGCTCTGCTTTCCATATTTAACAATCCAGAATTGGCTTGTACTGATTTCATATCATAACCAACCCCATTATCCTGGATAGTAATATTAAGTGATTTGGACTGATAATCTAAAATCACATCTAATTTACTTGCCTCAGCATGTTTTATTGTATTTGAAAAAAATTCTTGAATGATACGATATAAGATAATTTCATCTTTAGGATCGACATACACCTCTTCTCCTTTTACCGTTAAGGTTGGTGTTAAAAAATTAAGTTTTTCAAAACGTTTGAGCTCTACTTTAATCGATTGCTCTAATCCTATATTTTGAATTACCTCATGATTTAAGGTTTTTGACAAATTACGTATCTCCTGTAAACTATCCCCTACCAATTTACGCACATCTTGCAGGGATTCTGATGCTTTATCCTCTAGCGAAGTCCCCATTATATTGATATGCATTACCGCGGTAGACAACAATTGTCCAATATTATCATGCAACTCCCAGCTTACATTTTTTAGGGTTTGCTCTTGTATCTCTATTTTTGACTTAAAAATCTCATCTTCATACCGTTGTTCTGCTTTAAGTTTATCAAAAATCAATTTATTTTTACGCCTTTGAAAAGCCACAAAAAACACAATACCGAATATTACAAAAAATAAAATAATAACGATAAAATAAACAATCAGTAAGATTTGTTCTTTTTCAAGCATACCACAAAACCAATAATATAGCAAGTATACATAAAAATATTAGCACTATATAAAATTATATTACGAACTTCGAAAAACTCCAAGTTTTCTTCACTTGAATATTCTTCATAAATAAACAAAGGCGTAACAACTAAATGAAAAACCATTGCTCCAACTGCAATATAAAAAGACATCTCTTTATGAATAGAAAGAATTTTATCACTATTAAATATTTCTAAAAAATACAATAAAACACTTACAAAGATCAAGATAGACCCTATAATATCAATAACAGGCCAATTCCTCACAAAATCAACCCCTGTAAAAACCAAAACATAACCCGCTAAAACTAAACCTACAACAATCATTACATCTAACACTAAACTAATTTTTTTTGAAAAAATATTTTTTTTGAAAAAAAAAACATAAAATAAAAAAGTAATTACAGCATAAATATTATAGACCACATAGTTATTGTTTATCAAAAATTCTTTAAAATGCATTAATGGCCCCACCTTACTCAAAAACCTAGGAGTTAACCCAAATACTATTTCAACAAAAACAGTTAACCACAAAAGCCAAACAAAATATCGAGTTAAATTATTTTCTCGATATTTTGATTCCTTCAAATACATTGTCCCAATTAATGCAGTTAATACTTCAAAGAAAATGACAATAATCAAAAACGGCATATTATTTTGTTAATTAAAAGTATTATAAAATCCCTCAGCAACTTAAAAAAAACTATCCATCACCATTCCCTCCTCCGCCTTGTCCAGCTCTATTATATGGAGAAATACTATCATTATCAGGCTGCCCATTACCACCCTTACCCTGCGCACCTACCGGAGACCCTGTTGGTTTAAAAAACAAGGTAGAATACCCTTTACCCGCATTACACTTGTCTTTTGAATACGCACCTAGATACACTCGAATCCCAGGATTATCGATCCCCTGCTTTCTTGATTCTCTCTTTACATATTTTAAATATTCTTGCAACTCTTCGACACTCCACCAAAAATCTTTAGCATCATCATGACCTAAACACTCTTTTAGATGTTTCCCTCTATGCTCACACCAATTACCGTGCAACTCTCTTGCCTCTTCCACACTAATACACTTTTCAGGCATTTTTTTCTTTTTCTTCTTTTTTATTGGTAAGTTTTTTTCCATAACTTTAGATTGTTTCACATTAATACTGCTAATATATCTAAAAAACACCTGTTTACACAAACCTCCTTTACCTTCTTACCTAAACAAAAGGAGACAGGAACACCCACAAACCCTCTAAAAATAGATTACACAACACAAACTAAACTGATTATCAAAAATTTAACAAGGGTGTTTTTCCCCTTTTTTTAAAGGGGGAAAATCCCCTTTGATTTTTTAATACGAAAGCAAACTACCACTACCATATCATATTTTGCCAGCACATGATGGATCACCCCTACATAATGATAACAGTCTGCCGTGCCATAATCCTCTTTACCAAAAATCACCTCTCTAATAGCTAATGCTTTTTGATAATACTCCATCGCTTCCTCATATTGATCATTTTCTCTAAGTACATGCCCCATCATTAAGTATGAGGTTGCCACTTCTTTTGACTTTTGCCCAAAATTCTCTAACCTAACAGCTAAAGCTTTTTTCGCAAAAACCAAAGCTTTATCAAAGTCAAAAAGATCTTTGTGAGACTGCGCAATCATATCATAAGAATCAGCAATTCGTTTCTGGCTACTTGACTTTTTATAACCAATCAAAGCCTTTTTAAAACACACCAATGCACTATCTGACTTATACTCTCTTAGTAAAGTTTTTCCATTTTTAAATTTTTCAAATGATGGGATGGTATCTTTTTGAGACTGGGCATTAAAATGATTACAAAACAAGAAAACAACCCATATAAATACGGTTCTAATTAAGGCGTGGGGATACATACAAATAATTTACGTAGTACAATACTATTCTTGATAAAGATCGGAAAACTTAAGTCATAGTACAATCTATCAAGGTGTTTATTATTAAATTACCACAACTTAAGACATGCAACTACAATTATAATCAATATGCTTCGACAGACTCAGCATGACTAGCAATTCTAAAGCCATCAACGTAATACTTCGCTTGGCTCAAACATGACAGGCAGGTTTCTCATTATCAAAACATACTTTGACAGGTTTAACGTAACAAAAACCAAAATACATTCACGCTTGACAAAAATAGTAACGAAACCTTACATAGCGAACCAAACTAACATGCTTCGAAAGACTCAACATAACAGATTACACTTACACCACACAATATTCAACTCAGAATAAATTTTAGTTGTTTCCCCATTCTAAGTTGAGCAATTTTATTAATTGATGATTCTGTTAATTGTAATATGCGTGGGTACCCACCTGTGGTCTGAGCATCTCTCATCAAAATCACTAAATCACCAGCAGGTGTCAATTGTATTGTTCCTGGCAAAACTGGAGAAGTTAACATTGAAGGTAATTGGTTTTCGAGTTTCTCAACTAATCGAATTGCCATCCGATTTAAGGTATTAGATATTGTAAAATTAGAAGTATAAAACACTTCTTTTTGAGACCTCGACAACAACTCAAATTCCGTGCCTTTTAACACCTCTATTTTAATTAATTTTTCATGAAGTTTTGACACAGAAATCGAAGAAAATTTAGGAGTAAAAACTTCCTTTTTTTTGTATGATATTTTACTACCAGATTTAAGTAAGCTGGTATCTGTCACTGGACTATAAAAAGATCTACTACCAAGAACTAATGGAGTTAAAAAACCTTTCATAATTCCTACATAACCATAAACACCATTCTTACACATACCGATTTTTAAAACATCATTTACATTCACCTTAAAAGGCGAACACATTTCTACTTCATCTCCATTTAAAAAAGCTATTACATTTGCTCCGGTTAAAACCACAACACTTTCCTCAAAAAATTGCAAAACCGGACCTTGAAATGCAAACTCAATACACGCCGAATTCTCATCATTTCCTAAAAGTAAATTTGCTCGATTGTACGAATCTAAATCCATAGCTCCGCTTCGAGGCACTCCAAATTTCGCAAATCCAAAACGTCCTTGATCTTGTATCGAAGTTCTAAAACCAGATGTAAGTAATTTTACTTCTCCCATGATTCTAATTTAAACGTAGGTGTATATAAATTTTCATTTACTAAAGTTCTTATATCGTTATATTCTTTTTCTGATATCGATATAAATTGAATTCTATCTCCCAAAGACACAAAACAACATTCTTCTACACTAGCATTAAAAAAACTTAATGGACTCTTACCAATTGCATACCAACCACCTGGACTATCAACCGGATAAACACCTGTTTGATTTCCACCAATCGCTACAGAACCTTTCTCAATTTTTGGTGACGGTGTCTTTTTTCTAGGATGAAACAACACCTCATTCAATCCACCCAAGTACAAAAAACCAGGTAAGAACCCAATAAAATACACCTTATATATAGGAGTAGTATGTAACCGAACCACCTCGTCAACAGACAAGGATTTCATCTCAGCAAATTGCTCAAGATCGGGAGCAAGGGCAGAAGAATAACATACAGGTATTTTCCACAACTTAGTTTTTCTTGACCCAGTCTCAGACCCATCACTAAACAGTGATTTAAGCCGAAAAACCTCACTATAGAAATCCTCTATAGTGAACCTATAATAAATTAATAACGAGTTATATGATGAGATTACCTCAACAATTACTTCATAAAAATGAATTTCAACTTGATTTTTACAAAAAACAAGGTTATCGAGTATATTTTCATCAATTTTTGAAGGCCACTCAATTAAAATTGCCTTTTCTGAATACCTTTTATAATTCAATTCATACACCATACCTCTTTTATTATATCCAATTCAAATCTGCAAATTCTTTATGTAAATGCTTTAAAATCGAGACAGCATTTGGATGATCACCATGCACACAAATTGTATCAAAAAAAACAGGAACCTCTACTCCATTTTGTGTTTTAACTTTTTTCTCGGCCACCATTTTTTTTACATGATTAAAAATATCTTTAGGCTCAAAAAGCATCGCGTTTTTTTCTAATCGAGAAACCAGAGTTCCATCCTCTTTATAATTACGATCTGCAAAAGCTTCAAGTTTCACATCAAAAAAATCACCCGAAAGGTAAGAAATTTTTGATTTTTCTTGAGTTATCACATATAAACTTTTATCGATATTTTTTACAGCATCTAAAATAGCAGATGCAATTTCCTCTTTTTTAATTGCATCATTATATAAAGCTCCATGTGGTTTTACATGATGCAATTTTTGACCTTCTTTTTCTACGTGAAACTTCACTAATCCAATTTGATCAGTTAACGATTGTACCAAATCGTTATAATTCATCTTAACACTTTTTCTTCCAAAATTTTCTCGATCAGGATATGACGGGTGCGCTCCGATTTTAACATTATTAGCTACTGCCAATCCTATTGTTTCTTGTATTACTTTCTCACCTCCTGCATGTGCTCCACAAGCAATATTTGCCCATGTGATATAAGGCATAATCTCTGTATCAAAACCTACTCCCTCTCCAACATCAGAATTCAAAATAATCTTTTTCATTTCCTACAAAATTTAAAAACAAATCCTACAAATTTAAAATTACTTTCCAGACGCTTCTAAATCCTAAAAAACATGTAATGATTAGAATTAAAAAACCTATTAAATTTTGCTTCCAATTATTGGTATATTTTCCAAGTATTTTTTGCTGATTCATGACCCACAAAAGAAAGGTTGCTACAATGGGTAAAAGTAGCCCGTTTGCTATCTGTGCAAACCGTATAATTTCGATGGATTTTATACCTAATGAAGAAAACAAAACACCTAAAAAAAGCACACAAATCCATACTGCTTTAAACGGCTTACTTTTTAATCCTCCTTTCCATTTCAAACATCCTTTTACTACATAAGCTGCAGCAAGTGGAGCCGTAATTGCTGATGTAATTCCTGCCGCAAAAAGACCAATTGATAAAACATATTTTGCCACAGATCCAAAAAGAGGTTCTAGGCCTTTTGCTAAATCTGCTGCATTATGCACTTCTGCTTGTTGTATGGCCGCTCCAGAAATCATGATTGCTATAGACACTAATCCTCCTAATGCTATAGCGACAATTGTATCTTTTCTAGCTATAGGCAACTCTTCTGTTGACTTCCACTTTTCTCCAACTATAGAAGCATGTAAAAAGAGGTTATAAGGAACCACTGTTGTACCAATTAATCCTACTATGGTTAATAAACTTTCGCTCGAAAACTCGGGAACAAAACCTTTGAGCAACATAGAAACATTTGGTTTTGTTACTATAGCGGTTACTATAAATGCTATACTCATTAATAATACTAACCCAATCAAACTACGTTCAATGACTTTATAATTTCCTATATAAAGCATTACAAAAGCAATACAACCTATACCAATGCTTATAAAGCTTTTGGGCACTATAATACCATTTCCTATAGATTCAAAAATTGTAGTTACTCCAAGCACACCTCCACTTATATTACCTGCTTCATAAGCCGCATTACCAATGAATATTGCAGATAAGATCAAAGTGATAAGGGCTACTCTTACTATTTTATTATCAAACTGAGATGTAAGTACCTCACTTAATCCTTTTTGAGTCACTACACCAAGTCTAGCTGCCATTTCTTGTAAAACAACACATGCAATAACTGATAATACTAATGCCCATATCAAGGTATACCCAAATTGTACACCTGCCAGCGTACATACAGTTACTGTTCCTGGGCCTATAAATGCAGCGGTAACCCATGTACCTGGGCCTATTGTAAAACGCTTTTTCATCTATTTTGTATTGGTTTTAAGTGCATAAATTGCAAATGACCCTAACCAATGCCCACCTTCATAACTATCTCCTACAAGGTTAGGTAATGAGTGTGTTAGGTGTTTATTTCCTATCGAAAAAAGGTGTTCATATTCTTTATATTGTGCTGCCAACCCATACAAAACCCATGCTCTACTAAAATTTAATCCGTCTAAATGGACTAATTTTCCATCAGTTCTATCGGCTACCTCTCCTACTTCGATTGTAAAGTTTTCATCTTTGAGTTGAGGCATAAAATCAGAAACCCACAGCTCAAACTTATCCTTACTTAATACTCTTCGCATTAAATCGATTTCTTCAAAGCAAGGAGATAAAAAATCATAACCACTAGGTTCCCAATTAAGAGGGCACTCTTTATCATTTGCATAAAACTCAATAGATTTGGATGCTATTAATTCTTTCAATTGAGTGTTATTTAATGTTTGTGCGTAATCCCAAGCAAAAGAAAGTCCGAAAGCTGTATTAGTGTGCTCTCCTACTCTAATTGGATATTTTAATTTTGGTAAAAACTCAATGTATTTTTGAACTATTATATCTGTTAATGGTTGTAAGTTTTGCTCTAACTCTCTTGCCATTGGATCATCCCAGGTATGTATTTCTTCTGCTAACTTGAGTAACCATGCCCATCCATAGGTTCTTTCATATGATTTATTATGTTTTCCATTAAAATACATCACTTCTTGAGCTATATTTTTTGTTGATATATTCTGAAGTAATATTGCTCTTGCTTGATCACTTTTTTGAAGATCAGTAAAGCTTTTTAATAACTTTACCAATGACCAATGCCCGTGAACAGAGGAATGCCAATCAAAACAACCAAAAAAGGCTGGGTGCAATTCACTAGGTTCTCCCATATCTTCTTTACCTCCCAAAGTTTGACCTAGCTTGTTTGGGTATTCAGTCTGTAGACAAGCAATAGGTAACTCTATTAATTTATTGGCACTCTCTAACGTAAGAATATGTGGTTTCTCAATTACTTTCCTTATAGATTTACTAAGTCCTAGGGGATCAGATGGTTTTTCATCTTTTTTAGGCGTATTTTCACAACTTAAGAAGCAAATAATAATACTTAAAACTAGTATTCGGTACATATATGAAATTTTAAGGTTTCTCTATTATAATTATCAACCTAATCTGTAGTTTTGAAATAGGTATCATAATCCTTACATCACTTATTTTAATCTATAGTTGTTCAAACATCATTTCAATAAATCACACGACAATTTTCTATATTATTTAAAAAATGGTGATCTAAAATATTGATTTCTTTAGGGATATCTGACTGATTGTTAATAAGACGAAGAAATAGTTTATAAGTTCATATTAAAAATTGGGAAAAAGAAAAACCCCCAAGAAAATACTTCTTGAGGGCTACTTTAAAATGCTAATTAAGTTGGTTAATTAGTAGATTTTAATTTTGAACAATACCACTTTCTTTATTTGTATGAACGGCCTTTATAGCATCTGCAATCAAATCATTAAAACTCATCCAAACATCAGTAAGGCCAAACCTTACAATAACCATATCTTCTGAGGGGATTATAAATACATTCTGTTGCTGAAATCCATTGGCATAAAAAGTATCTCTTGGCACATCGGGCATCCATTTATTATTAGCATTCAACCAAAAATGCCCTCCATATACTCCATCAGAACTAGGAACAGGCGTTACTGTAAAATCAACCCAAGAAGGATCAAAAATTTGTTCTCCATTCCAATTCCCTTTATGTAAATACAATAACCCAAATTTTGCCCAGTCTCTTGGTGTTGCCCAAGCATATGAAGAACTCACATAATTTCCACTAAGATCAGCTTCTAATAACATTGAATTCATTCCTATTTTATCTATTAAGGTTTTGTATGGAAAGTCAAGGTATTCTTGGTCTGAATTAAATTGCTTTTTCAACAAACCTGATAATAGGTTACTGGTACCAGAAGAATAATTCCATTTTTTTCCGGGTTCATGAATCAAAGGTTCATCGACCTGTGATCTAGACATATCTGTTTCCAAAAATAGCATTTCAGTTGCATCTGAGATTTTACTATAATCTTCTTCCCATTCTAAACCACTACTCATTTGAAACAGATTTCTATATGTAATATTTTTACGTTCATCATTTTTCCATTCTTCTACTGGTGCCGGATCATCAAGTTTCATCTTACCGTCTTTATGTAATACCCCATACATTCCATTCAAAATACTCTTTGCCATAGACCATCCTAATATTTTAGAATCTTTGGTCATTCCATCTGCATATTTTTCAGCAATTATATGATCTTTATAGATCACCAAAACTGCTCTAGTTTTTTTTACATCTGGCTGATCAAAAGCTCGCTCTACCGCAGTTTCTAGAGCCTTATAATCAATTTCAGTAAAAATAGTATCCTTTTGAGGTAGTACCCCATATGGGTATGGTAATTGTTTGTTCTCTCTAAATCTGTTCGGTTTTAGATATGGTTTTTTTGGGTCATAATCATCATTAATCAATACACTCCCCAACCCTTCTCTATACACTGCTTTTCGTTTCATAACACCAAAAACAGTAGCAGTTGCCCATGAATTATTTTTATCTACTTTGTCATCTGCAAGATTTACTAACTCCAATCCATTATCTCTGGCATCAGTATATTCCAAATTTCTTTCTCCTATAAAAACAGAAGAACTCATATTCTTGGCAGAATAGCCTGTAATAAGATTTAATATTGGCGAATGATACCAAATAAAAATAATTAACGAGACAAAGAGTAGGACAAAGCCTAATTTTATAATTTTCATTTTTATAAATTTTAATAATTATTATGTGACTATTTTATTCAAAATAAACTTTTGAGGCTTGCACTGAATAATTTGCACCTCTGCAAACTGTGTGGTTCTTAAAACCTATTCAAATCAAGAATTAGAAATTAAATTCAAAATCAATAGTTTCTCTTTTCTCTATTTCAAGTGAAATGTTAACATTTTCAAGGATTTTCGAAGAATTACTCCCTATGATGTCAAGAATTTTAAGATACTTTAATGCTAACAACTCAATGGTTTCACTTTGATACATTTCTTTATTAAAAGTAATTGCTCCTTGTAATACATTATTCACCACTGAGAAATTAAATAGAATTGGAAGACGACTAAATTTTTCAGATATTATATAAGGTTCTAAAATAGTATCTTCTAGCTTGATACTATTTTCTTGGGAGAACTCAGGATTCTGATATGCCAAAATGATATCAAAAACAGGTTTGGTCAATCTATCAAACGGAACATCTTGATAGTGATCCAACTCTAATAAACCTTCCTGAATTCTTTTTAATAGAACAATAAATGGTTCCCTTTCATTAATCTTAGTTCTTAATGCTACCGTCTTTACAAACATTCCAATTTGATTATCTAATTGGGATAGATTTCTACCAGAGTTTACTGTTCCTATACAAACATCTTTATGATCAGACATTTTATGGATTAACGTATTCAATGCTCCTACCAAAATGGTGTGCATAGTAATATTTGTTTTCTTTACCAGTTTAATCAATTTGATATGAGTTTCTTGAGAGAGTTCAAAAAGAAACTTATCTCCTCTGTTTTCATTCTTATCATTAAAGTAATCTACTTCGAATGATTTTTTATACTCATAATCTTTTAAATATTTATCCCAAAAGCCTTCATTATCAAACTTTTCAGTCATTAAACAAGCATTCAAATATTCAGAATAATCCTTAAACTGTATTTTTAAGTTATCACTTTCTAACTTCTTCTCTACTTCATTATTTGTATAGTTCTCTATTAAAGCCTTGGCGAATACTTCTAGAGACCATCCATCCATTATTGTATGATGTGTACAAAATAATAATATGTGTTCTTCTGAATCAATTTGCAAAAGACGTACTCTTAACAATAGATCTTTTTCAAGATTGAACACCGAATTAATAATATACTCTATTGTATTTTTAACGCTATTTTTCTCAGTTTTCAGTATTTCAAGCTCAAAATCTAAAGATTCCCTTGAGCTAATTTTTTGATAAACCTCTCCTCCTAATTCAACAAAATTTGTTCTCAAAATTTCATATTTCAAAATGATTTGTTCTATAGCCTTCTCCAATCTTCTATGATCTATATTACCTATAATTTTATAGGCAGAAGGCATGTTATATGCAATTGAGATATTCTCATTTTGAGATGCCAACCAAATATTGTATTGAGATGGAGTTAAACTATAAAGCTCTTTGTTTTTTGAAACGGGTATAACACCAGATTGTATTTGTTCTTTTTCTTCTAGATGGTTTGCTAGTAATTGAATTGTTGGGTAATCAAAAATAGTTTTTAAAGAAATTACATATGAGAGTTCACTATTAATTAATCCTACTAATCGAACTGCATTTAAGGAATGTCCCCCTAAAGCAAAAAAATTATCTGTACAACCAATTTTAGAATCAATTTTTAATATCTCTGACCAAAATATCGCCAGTTTTTTCTCTAGATATGAAGAAGGTTCTACATATGTATTTTTTATAATATCCTTTTTGATAGGCCTTTGACTTAATAATCTTCTATCTATTTTTTGATTAGGGGTAAATGGAAATTCTTCTACAAAAACTATAGTATATGGAATCATATATTCGGGAAGCTGTTTTTGTAATATTGAAATTATGGATTCTGGAGATACTTCATCTTCTTCAAGCATTATAAATGCTACTAAAAAAGCTTCTTGATCATCACATCTTTTGGCAATTACAACCGAGTTTCTAATACTTTTTATATCGTTTAACTTAGTTTCGATATCCCCAAGTTCTATTCTATACCCCCTAATTTTTACTTGATTATCATTTCTTCCTAAAAACTCTATTTCTCCATTTTTATTCCACCTACCTTTATCTCCAGTTTTGTATATCAAACCTTTATCTGTAAATGGATTATTGATGAATCTTTCTTCTGTTAACTCTGGGTTATTATAATACCCTTTAGCTAACCCTTTTCCTCCAATATAAATTGATCCTATAGCACCAATAGGTATTGGATTTAAAAACTCATCGGTGATATAAAACTGAGTATTACATATTGGTTTACCAATATTAGAGGCTTCTGTCTCTATTTCAATTTTCTTAATACTTGACCAAATGGTTGTTTCGGTAGGTCCATACATATTCCATACTTCATCACAGTTTTCTATTAAACATTTTGTTAAGGACTCACTCAGTAAATCTCCACCACACAATATTTTCAAACCTTTACCACCTTTCCATCCTGCATTAAAAAGCATTTGATAAAAACCAGGGGTGGCTTGAACAATTGTAGGCTTAACTTCGGATATTTTTTTTATGACCAGATCAGGATCAAATAAAGTATTATTAGATGCTACATATAGCGTTGCTCCAGAAATTAACGGCACAAAAAACTCAAGTATTGAAATATCAAATGAATAGGTTGTAACAGAAAATAACAAATCCTTAGATGTAATTCCTGGTTTGTGTTTAATACTTAACAAAAAGTTACACAATGATTGATGTCCAATTTCTACTCCTTTGGGAGTTCCTGTAGAACCCGAAGTATATATTATATAAGCCGTGTCTATGGGTAAAACAGGGTAAGCACCTATTTTCTCTATCTCTTTTGCTTCATCAAGAAGTTTTTTATAGTCAAGAAAAGGCACCTCTATGCCTCCTTTATTCTGAAATTCATTTTCTCCTATAATCAATCTCATATCACTATTAGAAATGATATGTCTTAACCTCTCTTTCGGAAAAGATGGGTCTAATGGAATATATGGGTGACCAGATTTTAATAACCCCAATAAAAGAGGTATCATAACTCCAGAGCGATTTAATAATATTCCTATAGGAGCTTGGTTTTCTGCAATATTAGCTTGTTTTAAACATGTAGCTATTTGATCAGAAAGTTTATCCAACATTTCGTAGGTAAAAATCAGTTCATCATCTTTTACCGCTTCTTTTTGAGGATTATTTTTTACCTGATTTCTAAATAGATCTATAACCGTTTCATCTTCTGGATAAGAAATCTTTGTTGTATTGAACTCCTCTAAAAGTTGTATACGTTCTGTTTCTTTTAAATAGTTTAACTCCTTTAACTTTTTACCAGAATCTTCTAAAACACTACTTATTAAAGTATCAAAATGATCTACAACATACGAAATCTCTGATTCTTCAAAATAATTAAGATTATAATCAAAATCTATTTTCACATCCTCTTGTTCATCAAATTCTCTTATATACAATGCAAGAGCCACACGTTCTGCCCCATGTGTCATCGGGATTACGCGTGTTTTTGTGTTTAGGAAATTAGTTGAATAATCTTGTTTTTCATATGAGAGTGTAATATTAAAAACTCGTTCTTTTTCCTTAAACACATTACGCTCTTTAATTAATTTACCTAACGGAAAACGTTGATGACGATAATCTTGTCGTAATTGATTTTTAACACGAGTTACCAATTCTTCAAAAGTTTCTTCAAAATCCAATTGAATTCGTAAAGGAGACACCCCCATAAAAAGTCCAACAGTATTCTTATAACTTCGTTTCCCTCTATTTAAAACTGGCAACCCAATGGCAAAATCATCGTTTTGATGTTTTCTGCCGAAATAAAGGTATAAAGTAGCCAAAATAACATGAAAAGTTGACGCGCCATATTTTTTGGATAATTGATTAAGTTGATTGTACTTCTCCCTTTTAAGGAGTAACACTTTACGTTTATTTCTAATTAAATCAACCGCCTCTTCTTTTTTATCAAATAAATTTTCGGGTATTGTTTTAAATCGTCTCAACCAATACTCCTGATCTTTTAAATAAGATTCAGATTTTTCATAAACTTCATCCTCAATAACAAAATCTTCATAACTATAAGGATATTCTGATTGAACAACTCCTGCCTCTACTATTTCATTATAGTTTTTAACTAATCGTTGAAACATTAACGATGTCCCCCAACCATCAGTTATGATATGATGATACACAGAAAACAGATAATGAAAATGATCATTTACCTTTATTAAAGTAAACTTATGAAGTAATTCACTTTTAACTAAATCAAAAAGTCTAACGAACTCCTGTTGCATATAATTGTTTGCAGAAACCTCAGGATATTCTTCATTTGAAAAATCCACAAATCCTAATTGAGAGTTATGTGAGCTTTTTAATTCAATTTTTACATCGTTATCATTTTGAATTAAACAACTTCTATATGCATCATGTTGATTAATTAACTCTATATATGCTTTATCAAAAACATTAAAATCGATTTCTCCTTTAATTTCAATTTTGGCACCTATATTATAAATTGGTTCATTTGGATACAACAATTGCTCAAAATATACATCTTGTTGCGGTAGTGTAAGTCTCATAGAGGTGGTTTTTAAATCTGAAGTAACTTTTGAATTTAAGTAGGCTCTTAAATTTAAAATAGTATTTAAGGTACTTTCTCAATCCTTTCTAAAAAAGTTATAAATTGAGAAAAGTATTAGATTCTATAGCAGTAAATTATATTACCATAAAGTTTCTGTAGCCAGCATTTCTTCTTTAGTTTTCACATCTTTAACAATTTTACCACTATCAAACTTCACTATTCGGTCTGCATGATGAAAATAAGCATCGTCATGTGTAACCGCAATAATTGTTTTTCCTTCGCGCTTGAATTTTGGTATTAATTCTTCATAAAAATACTTTCTGAAATGTGGATCTTGATCTGCTGCCCATTCGTCTAGGATAAGAATTGGCTTTTTTTCAAGTAAAGCAAAAATCATCGACATTCGTTTACTTTGCCCTTTAGAAAAACTTCTCCTAGCTGACTCTTCTTTGTCATCGGTTACTACACTATCCAACTTCATTGTTTTCAATAAGCTCTGATATTCTAAATTATTTTCTAATTCATAATCATCATAATTATTGGCAAACAAATGGTTATTGGTAAAAACTGTAGTTATAGAATTTTGTAACTCATTCTTGATACTAATCTCCTCACCATTAAGAAGAATATTCCCTTTAGTTGGTTCATATAACCCTGTCAAGATATTGATAAATGTACTTTTTCCAGAACCATTACCTCCTACAATAAATAATACATCTCCCGAATTGATTTTAAGATCAATTGGACCTAGTTCAAAAGCCTTTTCCTCATCATCATTTTTATAACTAAAACAAACATTTTTGAATGTTAAAGTTTTCAATAATGTATCTTCATAAACATTTATTACGTTTTCTGTTCTTTCGCTTTTCTCATCAATTTGAAAATCTTTTGCAAAGTTTTTAATTCTTCGATTCGCAACACTAATCCTTGTGTAGGTTTGTTGAAGATTAATGATGTTATTTATAGGACCGGAAAGAAACAATATTACAACTACATAAGCGATTACATCTTCACTTTCCAAAAAACCTAGTGCAGGAAGCCCAAATAAAATAGCTGCTATAACCAAATATAATCCATATTGACTTATCAAATTGATTGATAAAAAGACATAATTAATTTCAAAGTCCAACTCTTCTGATGCATCCCTATTCGGAGCCAAATATTTTTTCATTATATTTTCTCTTCTGGATAGACTTAATTTCAACTCTTTAAACCCATTAATCAAATCTCTTACATATCCATAATATTGATCATTATTACCTCGTAATATTGCGACTTTTTTTGACATGGCCTGCATTACAATGAAATAACATCCTGCAACCAAAATGATAAGCCCTATTACAATTGTTGCCGATATTGCCGACAAGGTAAACATATAGCCGACTCCTAATATTATCATTAATATCGAAGTAATTGTATGTGTAACAGCAAAGGGTAATGTTGAAAACGTTCGAAGGTCATTCATAGCTGTATAAAGACGCTGACTCCCATGCTTTTCTAGGGTAAGTAACGGCGCCTTTAATATTTTATCAAATAGTTTTTTTTCATTTTCGTATAAAATATTAAACACATATTTATTCAACCATCTCTGAAAGGTAATATTAATTAGGTAGGTAAAAATAATACTCCAAACAAAAATAAAAGGAACATACTCATTATAAAAGCTTTTATTTCCTGCAAGAACATTGTTTATCACATATATGATTCCAAAACTTAAAATGGTATTGGGAATTGCGTATAATAATATGTAAAATATATTTTTAGGATTTAGTTTTAACATTTTATTTAAAATTAAATTTTGTAATATTTTCTATAACTTTTGATATTGAATTTAATTCTTCAACATCGGCATCGATCACAAAAGTGTCCACCCCCAATTTTATATATTCTTTAATATAACCTATAACTTCATCATAAGAACCTACTAAATATGGACAATCCGCATTAAAATGTTTAAACGGTTCTAGTCTAAATACACTATCCTCTTCTTCTCTCAATAAGTTTTTTTTCCAAATAGCATCAGTATTTAACATTGATACTTCTAAAATATCCTCATATTCAGCATAAGCAGGCTTAAACTTTTCCTTCAATACCTCAATTGCCTCCTCATGTGTTGATCGTGCAATTATCCCCATATACATACCCTCCTCACCTGATGTTACTTCAACAAGCTTTGATAAAGGTTTTGCCATTTGCAGTTTCAAGGAGTTTGTTCTTTTTCTTGCGACAACAGCCTCCTCAGAAGATCCTGCAATAAAGCAGGTAGGAAAATATTCTTCCTTAATCACAGATGGTAATTTCAAATTATTTATTTTATAATATTTTCCTTCATAATTTATAGGTCTATCACTTCTTAACAGATTATATAAAACTTCTATATATTCGATAAGTCGTTCGTACCTGTCTGTATGGGATAAATTATCACCTATTGATTCTAAATCTGAGATTGCTGTCCCTATGATAAAGTTTAAATACAACTTCCTTTTAAATAATTTAGAAAAGGTTAATATTTTCTGAGCAATATAATATGGATGCGCATACGCTGGATTTAAAGCCACGAAAGGAGTCTGACAGCTACTTTTCGAAAATGTTTCTTGTGCAAGAATCCAGGGTTCTAGATCATTCGAATTATTTTGAAACAATAACATTCCAGAAAACCCTAGAACGTCATTAAGTTCCATTACTTTCAACATATCATCAATATAAGAATTTACTCCTTCAACCCTTCTTACTGTATTAAAGAAGGTTACTTTTTTATTTAATCTTTCACTCATAAAAATATTAGTTTTAATTGTTCATCCATTTCTTTATATGATCAGGTATGAAATAACAGAGTTCTTTTAAAATTTTTAAGTTCAACAACATAAGACTTATTATTTTTCTCTCTTAGATTCTATATTCCTAACCCAATGTTATTTAAATAATGTAAAAACATAGTTATTGAAATAGTTAGTTTAAATTCCTTTGTCGCACGGGCTTTATGGTAATTAATATTTTAGAAACTTATACTATTATTAATCTGAATTCGATTGACATCCAAAACCAAAAGAAACTGATTATCAAAGACAAAAAGTATTTCTTGCTATTGTTCATCGTGTTTTTTAGAATGATATTATTTAGAAATATCTTAGTAGGTTATTTATTTGATTAATTTTCATTAGAACGAAACACTTTCATCTACACATCAATCATTTAACAATCAAACTCAAATTGTTATTAACTTCATACAGTGAACTTAGAAAATTACACTCTGTATTGTGACTAGGTTCTCAAGATTGAACCTATTTAAAAACGGTCAAATTTTATATTTATAAAAAAGGTACCTATTTTTTAATTTGATATGATAGAACTTATCTTTGAACATTCTAAAATTACGTCTGCTAGTTTATTTGGATGTTTATTTATAAAAAAGTGATTCCCTGATAAAATTTCATGCCTCAAATTAGCATTCGTAAAATTACTCCAATTTTCAATTTCAAGAAAAGTCCTTTCTTCATCCCCCATTAAGGCGTAAATTGGCGTTTCAATCATTAAACCTTTTTCAGAAAAGTTATCTTTTTCTAAAATTTCAAAATCTGTACGCATTATTGGGCTAAAAAAATTGTATAATTCCTCATTCTCCAAAATTTCTTTAGGGACCCCACCTAGTTTTCTCAATTCTTCTTTAAAATCTTCATCACTCATCCTATAGCGTTTTCCCTTTTTTTCTACTTCACCTATCTCTTTGGTTTTCACTCCAGGCCCTGGGTTTCCTGATACTATCAAATAATTGGGAGGATCTCCAAAATCTTCCAATAGTTTAGTTACATTCAATCCTAGGTTTGACCCCATACTATGCCCATAAATCACATAAGATTGATCATTTCTTAATTTCTTTATTTGTGCAAAATAATCCTGTATAGCAGCTTTTTTGGTCTTTAATAGTTCTTCATTAAATCTTCTACCTCTTCCAGGAAGTTCTAAAGGGATAAATTCAACATCTTTACTCATTTGACTTTTCAAAAAATCAAATGAGTAACAATTACCTCCTGCAAAATGGAGCAAAAAAACTTGTTTTTTTGAAGATCTAATTTGCTCTATTTTTTTCTTCTTCATTTCCGAATCTTCTTTGTTTTACTTTAACGTTACTATTCCCAAAATTATAATTTACAGAAACCCTAAACCCTCTTCCTCTATATAAACCATAACCTATATGGGTTGATTTTATATTATTAGCTACACTAGTACTTTTTCTAGGACTTGTATTAAATACATCTAAAGCATTAAAAGAAAGTTGTAATTTTTTATTGAGAACTGTCATTTTATAACCAATATCCAACGCCTGACTATTTTCATAACTGGTTTGCCCACTAACATAAGGGCCAGAATGCCAATACCTAAATTCAAGGTTTTTGGTTTTTTCCTTATTTAATGAGAAAGTATTATTACTCGATACATAGTAACTTAAATCACTTTCATTTTCTCCAACAATAACTGGATTTGTTATTTTTGATTTATAATTCATGAAATAGACCGAATTATAACTTTGCCACCAAGGTTTTATGTTCTTGTTATATGACATAGAGATTCCATATTCATATAAGGTATAATAATTATAAAAATTTATTTCTTGTTCAAAAGTATCATTATTTGCAATAGGCACTACTCCAATTTTATCTGTTTCTATATCTAAGTATATTGAAGTGCTCAATGCTCCTTTATATAAATAATCAATCGAAAAAGAATTATAAAAAGCAGGTTGGAGAAAAGGATTTCCTTGACTTCTTATGTTACCATTAACGTTAGAAATCGATGGGTTTAACTGTGCAAAATAGGGTCTATTAATTCTACGGCTATAATTAACTGAAAACGAATGATTTTCATTTGGAATATGCGAAAGATAAAATGTTGGAAATAATTCTAAATATTCATTCTTAGTAGTGACGTTTAAAGTTTTAGAATCTCCTTCTGAAATAATATTTTCTAAACGCAAACCAATTTGAAATCTCCATTTATCATTTAACTTTTTTCTTCCACTAACATAGGCCGCTTGATTGTTTTCTATGTATTCAAAGTTATCGTTAGTTGTATTTTGTTCTAAAATGTTATTAGCATAAATTTTAAAAGTGTTTTTAGTATAAGTAGCTTTCAATCCATATGATAAATTCACAAAACCTAATGGATGTTCCATATCAACTTTAACACTATAATTATCTATTGTATGATCTGTATCATTAATTTCTGAAAAATTAGTTCTCACAAATGATTCCTCATTCAAATAAGTATCTGCCTTAATATCTCTTTTATCATTTTTATTATAATTGAAATAATCTAAATCTATAGATATTCTTTTCCCCAAAGTATCTAACTTCGAATTATAATGAACGTTAAAAGAAAGATTATCTCTTTCTCTATCAAGTATACCTGTTGATTTAAGTATTGAATCCAATTGACTCGATTTATTTCTTATTTCGGTATTAGTATTAAAGTCCCACAATGGGCGACTAATATTTCCAGAAGCCTGAAAACCTATTGATGACATTTTTGTTAACTCATAATCAAAGATTAATCGCCCAGAAAAGTTTTCTAAGTCTCTATCTTGCATATTATCAATAAACCAAGTATTTTGATCATAAAATATTTCAGACTCTTGTATATAACGTTGCTCTCCTAAACGAGTGTTTATTGAAGCTAAAGCATTAATTTTATTTTTTCTATATTTAAAACTATTACTGATAGAAAAGACAGGCATTTCTATATGTTCATAAGATGTAGAAGTTGAATTACTCCAACTATTTATTTTTCCTTTTTTCAATATAATATTTATTAATCCCCCATTGCCTTGAGCATCATATTTTGCAGGTGGTGTTGTAATAACTTCTACAGATTTGATATCATTAGACTGTATTGTATTCAAGAAACTTGTTAAATCATTACCCGACAAGTTTAATAACTTATCATCGATCATTATACCTAAACCACTTTTTCCTAATATTGAAATTGAATTATCCTGAACAGTTAACCCCGGAGTCAACTTTAAAGCATCAAGAGCATCACCTCCAGAAGCTGAAATACTTTGTTCTACATTAAACACTAAGCGATCTGTTTTTCTTTCAATTAACGGTTTTTTTGTAACAATCAAAACCTCATCAAGGTCCTTAGCCTTTTTAATTAACGTAATATCTCCCAATGACATAGCCTCTGTTACTTCAATTTCTTTTACCCATTCTTCATATCCTAAAAAACTAATTCTAATTTTATATTCCCCAGTAGAAACATCAAATCTAAAAGTACCATCTTCCTCGGTTATTGCACCAGTCACAATTGCATTAGTATTGTCTAATGCTACAACATTTGCAAAAGGTACAGGAATCCCTTCTTCTTTATCTTTTACTTTTCCTGTCACTTCAACTTGAGAATAAATGGATATAGAAGTAATCCAAAATATTACCGAAACAATTTTTTTTATCATTATCAATTCTAATTAATTTATTTTACTTGATACATTTAGGCATATTATCATCCAAGGCGATCTACAATTAATTTATTCAAAAATAATTCGCCTGTATTTATGCTAAGATTTATTCCATCTTTATGTACCTACATTCTAGTTAAAGAACATAGGCACATTGTTTTAACTACAATCTTCTTTACCTCTTTTGGGGATTATCTATTATAAGATGGTTATAACTATACTGATTCAATTGTTAAAGAGTATAGTTCTCCAATGACAGGGAAGAATGTGTTCATTGAAGGTTTTTCTCTTTCTAAAAATTCATTAGATTCGTAATTTATTGGCCATTCAATAACCAATTCATTAACTCCTTCTTGAAGAGTATCACATTCGATTATAAAATCTTCTTTGTTCCACTCTTGACTAAGATCTATTTCTGTTATTGGTGAGGTTTTCCCATTTAGATACACCTTAACATTTCCTTTTTTAATATAATCAGGAGTCCTATAGACCATTTTAACTGTTAGATCCTTATTTCTCGAGCTTATAAAATTAAATTTCTTACTAGTGTTTCTTATTTGTAAAAAATTAAAATTTCTAGAACTGTTATAACTGTTATAACCATTTAGTACGTAAAAAGAATCCAGTAAATTAGTTTCTTTATTTACTACTCCATGTTCAGAAATTCTTAATCTTTTAACTTCATTTTCATAGTTTAAACCTATAGATTTAAGAGCACCTATTATAGCATCTATAAGTTCAACATCCAATAATTTTTTTCCTCTGGGATGCATTAAAGCCATACCTCCTTCATATTGTTGCATAGCTCCATCCTGTAAAATATCCTCAAAAGAACTACATAATATTGATGAAGTTTTTCGGCAAGAAAAATCAACATATTGAATCATTAAGTCCTTAATTTCTGAATCAAATTCAATAGCCTTTTGACAATGATACTCTAAAACATATTTTGGCTGAGAGTAATGAGCGTTATGTATCGCCGCACTAAAATGAGCTATGGCACTAGTCGTATTATCAGGATGCAATAAAGAATCTGGAATTGATGAAATCTCTATTTCGTTTCCCGTCATTGTCTCTATAACAGTCTTTGCTGTATGCTTCATTCCCATTTTTATTCCTTCTACAGATAAATGGCAATAATCCAGATACAATTCTTTATCTGAAACCTTATCAGGATAAACTTCATTAAAAATTGTAAAAAGATCTACAGTAGAAATACCTTCTTCTGTTGCTTTTTTGCTGATAGTATCCCTAATTATTTTAAAACATCGTGGTTTAGGATTAATTCCTCGACCAAACATAATGGTATCTTTGGCATTATCTAAACAAGTTATCGCTTCTTCGATTTTTCCATTCTTAATATGACTTTTTGCCAACAATTCATACCCCAATGGATTGGAAGCATCTAATTCAATCATTCTTTTAGATTCTTCCCCAAGAAGGTTGTATTCTTCTTTGCTCAAGGCTTCTTCTGCCTTTACTTTGGATTTTACCCATTCTTCTATTTGCCCATCTGGTAAGAAAGGTAGAATTTTTTCTTCATTATCACTTTTCCAATCCAATAGGTTAAACCCAGGAATAACAATTACAACAGGTATTTTATGAGCTTTACTGGTCTCAACAAGAATATTTAGAAAGTTTAATACAACTTTTTGAAATTTCTCCTCAAGGTAAGATTTTACTCCAGGAAAAAGTTCTTTATCATAAATTTCTGTCATTTTTATATGGTCCTCTTTCTCAATCTCTCCATATAATTTATGTACCCAATTATTTCCTGCAAAAAGTACAATTTGATCTGGTTTTAACTGAGGTGAGCTCTGAACTATTTCTGTTAGTTCATCAATCCCCATACTATTCTTTGAAAGGTCAATAACCTCTACACCATTAAAAACATTACTAGTATTTAATACAGATTCAAGCTCTGTAGCAACAGAATATTTTGGTGCATAAAAATACCCTCTAGCAACTGATTCTCCCAAAAGCAATACTCTCTTCTTATATGATTTTGGTTCAATTTCATTAACATTTGCCCAGGAATGCCACTCTTTTTGTTTATTTAAATCTCTCTGATAAAATTCTTTACCATTAACTATCTTTTTTTTCCATATACCCAATTCATCTTGAGCTATTGTTTTAGTATCTGTTACCTTATCCACCACATTGATGGAAGAGGAACTAATCCCTAATTCTTCAAATAAATTATTAATTGCCGATATATCTTTTGGCTCGGCCATCAACAAACGGGATAGTTCTGTAGCTTTATCTTTTAATTTGTCCATTTTTTTGATCTATGAAATTCAGAAAATTATATAAAAGTGTATACCTCATGCTGAATACCACTTCTTGTCATTCTATTTATGTCGTTTTGTAAAAAGAGTCTTAATAAGTCAAAATTATTTTGTGCTCTATCGATTATAATATCACCAAGAACTAAGCAATCAATGTCTGTATCTACAAAACATTTAATTGCATCTTCTGGAGTACAGACTATAGGTTCTCCTCGTACGTTGAATGATGTATTAAGAAGAATTGGACAATCAGTAACTTTATTAAATGCCTTTAACAAGTCGTAAAATCTACCATTTACCTTTTCACTTACAGTTTGTAATCTTCCAGATCCATCAACATGTGTAATAGCCGGTAAGTCTAATTTTGAAATAACTTGACAAGTTTCTAACATAAACGGAGACGAATGATCTATTTCAAAATGCTCTGATACATGTTCTTCTAATGCCGCTGGAGCAAAAGGTCTAAACCCTTCTCTCTTTTTCACCATCGCATTAATTCTATCTTTCATTTCCGGGTTTTGTGGATCAGCTAAAATAGAACGTGCTCCTAGTGCTCTTGGACCAAACTCCATTCTACCCTGAAACCAGCCTATAACCTTACCTTTACTTAGCCTACGAGCTGTTTCCTCCATTAATCTTTCTTCGTCTTTTACAAAGCTTTTATAATTGATATTAGTAGCCTTTAATGTCTGCAAAATTTCTTCTGAAGTATATGAAGGTCCTAAATAAACGTCTTTTAATCTCTCTTTTTCAGGTCTTTCTCCAGTAAGTTCTACATGAGCTAAGGCAGCTGCCCCTAGAGCTCCTCCAGCATCATTTGCCGACGGTTGTACGAAAAGGTTTTTAAATTTGGTATTTTGAAGGATTTTTCCGTTGGCTACACAATTTAGAGCTACTCCTCCTGCCATACATAAATTTTCAGCCCCAGTTTTTTCGTATAAGTAGTTAGCTTTTTCTATTAAAATAGATTCTAACACAACCTGAAGGCTTCTTGCTACATCTTTATAAAACTGTCCAAATTCAGACTCCCTTTCTCTTGGTTCTTTACCTAATAATTTTGGTAAAGCATCAGTATACATTTTATTTCCCTTTACGAAATTAAAATATTCCATATTTAACTCAAATTGCCCATCTGACCTAGAAATTATCAATTTGTTGATCTCATCTACATAAAGAGGTTTTCCATATGGAGCTAACCCCATTACCTTATATTCTCCATTATTGACTCTAAACCCTAGATAACTTGTGAGCGTACTATACAATAATCCCAATGAATGTGGAAAATGTACTTCCTCAAATAAGTCAATTTTTCCTCCTATACCTTTACCATATGTTGTAGTAGCCCATTCTCCTACTCCATCTACTGTTAGTAAAGCAGCTTCTTCAAACCCCGAAAAATAATAGGCACTAGCGGCATGTGACTGGTGATGATCAAAGTATAATATTTTTCCACTATACCCTAAGACATCTCTTATTTCGTCCTCTACTCTATTGAAATTTGTTTCATTCAATGAATCCGGTGTAATATGACCACTCCATATTTGTCTAGACAATTTTTTACTTGGATCTTCAAAAAATGCTATACAATCAACATCTGTTATAGAAAGGTTAGCTTCTTTTAAACAATAATTAAATGCATGTCTAGGAAGTGAAGGGTCAAACTTTATTCTTGTAAAACGTTCTTCTTCTGCAGCAGCAACTAACTTTCCGTCTTTTAGAATACAACAGGCGGAATCATGATAAAAGGCAGATATGCCAATAATGTTAAGTCCCATATATATATGATAATTATAGATTAAACTTGTTTTTTTGTTAATTTTTAGTGTGAATAATTGTACGTAAATAGATACAACTATTTTTTTTCGTGTAGAGTAGTAAACTTGGTTTATATGAAAATCTAAACCAAAATTGATTATTTTAAAAAAACCGCGTTTGATTTGCAATAACGAATGTTAATTTTCTATTCCATTATCATTACAACATCTTTTTCATTCTTTTTACTAAGCATCATTTTCACAATGGATTCTATCTTCAGTATTTCTTTATTCTCTTCAAAAATTTCTTTTGAGGAATATAAATTAAACTCTATAGCATTTTCATGTTGAATACAATCTGCATGGATACCATAAATCCAATACTCTTTTACTGTTTTTATTGATACTTTCTCATTTATTTCACTAAGCATTGAATTTTCCCAAACTTGAAAATTAAATCGTCCGGCCAACTGTTGATCAATGTCTATTTTGTGCTTTTGTTGAAAATCTTCTCTAATAACTTCATAGGGAATCTGTTGTTGTACTCTACTCTCAAGATAATCTGTATAGGTATTTCGAATATATTCTTTTTTAGATTTATCCCCAATGTTATTAATAGGTAATGGTAACAAATTATCTATAACTCCTAACACATTCTCTATTCCTAAACCTTCTATATTCTGTTCTCTACCGTTAACCATTACTCCAATTATTTTTTTATCACTTAGTCTTACTTGATTTAACAATATTTGATAATATCCTAAAAACAGTGCACTAATTGGAACGTTATAACTACTAGCCAAATTTTGAATATCTATTAAGGCTTTATCTGTAATCATAAATTTTTGAGAAACAAAAAATGTTAGATCTTCACTTACATCTTCATTTTTGGTGTTTAATTTTAGCCCTTCTAATTTATTTTCCCAATACTTTCTTTGTGTAAAACCATTCTTAGAATTTAAAAACTCTTTTTGCCAGTTTACAAAATTGTAGTAGGATACATTACGGTCAATCATTTTTCTCTTATAACTAAAGAAACTCTTCAATCCCTCATTAATTACATCAACAGTATACGCATCTACCAAAGCATGATGAATAATTAAACGTATCATTACATTTTCGACACCAAAATCAGGAACAATAAAAACTCTTATTAAAGGACCTTCAATCAAATCAAATGGTTTTGAGTAATACCCTTCTCTTATTTCCTCACTCTCTATTTCTGAAATTCGTACAGTTGTAAACTCTACAGCAACCTCTTTGTGTGATACATATTTTTGTGTTACTTCACTTTTTCTTTTATTAAATTTCACACATAAGATTGGATACATTGAAAGGAATACACGAAATTCATCTTCAAAGGAATGTTCATTGTAATTCGTTATTACATGATCTAAATAAACTGCATTGTATCTTGATTTAAAAAAACGATATTGATTAGGTGCTATTTCTATTTCATCACCAATATCCCAATTTGTTATTGTACTTATGAATTGACTATCTTCTTCGTTGGATGCTTCCATCAATTCGGCCAAATCCTCAATTCTTGGTTTATTCAACAGGTCTTTTATACTTAGTACATATCCTAGTTGTTTTAGTCTTGATATCACCATTAAAGATTTAATTGAATTTCCTCCTAATGAATAAAAATCATCTTTAATACCAATTGGCGTCTGTTGTAAAATCTTTTCCCAAAGGGATACCAATACCTCCTCTTTCTTATTTTTTGGTGCAACATAATCTACCCCTGATGAAAGCCCTATGCCATTGTAATCTGGTAATGATTTTTTATCCACTTTACCATTAGACGTCATAGGCAATCTTTCTAACTGCACAAAATGACTTGGAATCATATAATCAGGTATTCTATCTATCAAGTATTCTCGTAATTCAACAATATTTGATGTTTCCTGTGATACTATATAAGCTATTATCTCTTTTATTCCTGAATGTGTTTCTTTTACTATTATTACAGAATCAAGTATATTCTCTTTAGAATTTAACTGACTTTCTATTTCTCCTATTTCAATTCGGTATCCATTTACCTTAACTTGATCATCTTCTCTTCCAAAAAGAGCTATCGTTCCATTTTTAAGCCTTTTTCCTAAATCACCACTTTTATATAAATACTCTCCTTTATGGTAAGGATTTTCAATAAATTTTTGAGAAGTTAATTCTGGTTGATTAATATATCCTTTTGATAAGCCAACACCTCCGATGTATATCTCCCCCATAACTCCAATAGGTTGTAACTTAAGATCATCATCTAAAATCAGAATACTATTGTTATTTATTGGATTTCCTATTACTGGAGTTGATATATACTCCTCTAGGTTATCCTTTGTTATCTCAAAAGTACTAACTCCTATAGTTGTTTCTGATGGACCGTAATGATTAATCAATTTTATATTACTATTCCTTATTATCTTTTTTACATCCTCTAAATTTTGATGTTCTCCACCACTCAAAATTAATCTTAAAGATTTGCTATTTGTTATGCTATTTTGACTAGTATTAGTTAATAGAAGGTTTAAGTAGGTAGGTGTAACCTTCAAAAAGGTGATGTGATTGTTTTCAATATAATCAGCCATTTTCATGGGATCTCGTCTAGTATACTCATCAACAACATGAAGTTCACCTCCACTTAACAATGCCCCATAAAGGCTTGTATATATCAAATCAAAAGCAATACTTGAAGTAACAATACTACTATCGTCTGAATCTATTTGATGTTTATTTGTAAACCAATTTACATAATTCACAATAGATTTGTGAGCTACTTGTACCCCTTTGGGTTTTCCTGTTGTTCCTGAAGTATATATAACATAGGCTGTGTTTGATGACGAGTAATGTAATTCTGTATTTTCATTACTGTAACCTTGTGAGGAATTACGTAACTTCAATAAATCATTTGTGCTTAAAAATGATGTGCTTTTGCTATTATCTAAGATATAATTGATTCTATTCTCGGGAAGATTCGCATCTATCATTACATATGTACCTCCAGATTTAAGAACTCCTAGAATTGCCATTAATGATAAATCAATTCTATCTGCTAATTCTATAGCCACTATATCTCCTATACCAACCCCTTTTTTTTCCTTTAAATACGATGATATCACATTTGCAAACTCATTGACTTCTTTATAAGTGATCGATTCATTTTGATAAACTATACTACCATTTTCTGGATATTTTTTAACCTGTTCTTCAAAAACGGTAACTATGTTTTTATGTTCTGGATATTCTACCTTTGTATTATTAAACTTGTATAGTAAAGTATCCTCTTCTTCTGATGAGAAATTATTCAAAATGCTTAAAGGCTGATCCCCTGAAGTACAAAAGCTACCTATCAAAGTATAAAAATTTTCTGCACACTTCTCTATATCTTCAGAAGAAAACATACTCTCATTATATTGAAAACCTATTACGAGTTGTGAATCTAATGGCATTATAAGAATATGAAAATCATAATTGTTCTGTTCAAACTTCTTCATTGATTCAAGTATAAATTGATCTTCATTATGAGTTGAATTATTATCATCGGATTTAACTAATTCTTTTCTATAATAATTTTCAAAAACCAAAATATGATCTATCAAATTCATTCCCAATTTACTCAAGGATTGTACTTCGGAAAGACTCATATAATGATGAGGATTACTCTCTATTGCCTGTTGATTATGTCCTTTTAACAAATCAATTGGTGTTGTTGTCTCATCATATTTCAACCGAACTGGAATTGTGTTAATACATAGTCCTACCATATCTTGTATCCCTTCTAATTCTGCTGGTCTACCAGATACTACAGAACCAAATACAACATCTTTAGTATTATTATACTTAGAAAGTAAATACCCCCATACTCCTTGTAAAAAAACATTTTGAGTAATCCAATGAGAAGTACAAAATTCCTTTAATTTTGCATGCAATTCTCCATCAATAATTATGCGATGTACAGAATGTTCATGAGATTTATTAGCTATAGCATTGTTTTTAAATGGAAGTGTTGCTATACTTTTATAATCATTTAAATAATCTTTCCAATATTTCAAAGATTCTTCATTATCTCTTTTTTCCAACCATTTAATATAAGTAGCATATTTTATATTTGTTTGGGGTTCTAGAGTTTTTTTGTTTTGAAGGGCATCAATAATTTTATAGAAATCATTAATTAATATGTTAATACACCATCCATCCATCAATATATGATGATGGCTCCACAAAAACTCATATGTACCTTTTCTTATCTCAAAAATTTGTAAACTTACTTGTGAAGCTTCTCCTAAATCAAATCCATTAGCACGATCATTTTTCTTTTTATTCGACAAATAATCTTCTACTTTCCTATCTGTTAAATTATCCAATACTTTTTCAAAAGTAAAATTGCTCTTAATACTTTTATATACTATTTGTAAAGGTACACCAGCATAATCATCACTAAACCTAGTTCTTAAAATGGCATGATTATCTATTAAAATATTAAATGCCTTTTCTACAATATCAATATCTAAATTAGCTATTGCTAAACGATATGAGGTTTGTTCAAAATACATTGGAGAAGATTTGTCTGATAGCCAATGAAAATACATTCCTTGTTGCAAGGGTGACAATCTGTAAATATCTTCAACATTATCATTGTCGTTAATCTCCCTTAGCTCGTCCAAACTCAAACCATTAAATGTTAAATCAGAAGATGTTAAACAATTATTCTTTTCTAAAATCACTTCATCAATTAGGTTTGTTAAATTGAATTCATAGTTTTTAATCAATTCTTCTATAGTTTCTTTTTCATATAGAAAAATTGGGTAACTAATTTGTACGTTTAATTTTTCTTCTTGGATGAAACCTAAAACCTCAATCAATGACCTATTTTCATTTTGCCTATCTGAAATATGACCTATGCTTTCAGATTCCAACTGAAATATAGATGTATCTATTTTATCATTGTTGTTATTAAAATCTTCTATAAACTTGAAGCATACTGAAGGCTCTATATTGTTAACGAGCTTTTTTTCCATATACTTCATCAAACCATAGATTATACCATTATCAGATACTCTTCTTACATCATCTTTTACCCTAATCAATGCTTCTTTTGGATTTTTAGTATCTGAAATATTCAATACTATGGGGTATATTGAAGTAAAATCCCCTATAGTACGACTAACATTTATTTCCTCATAAACTTCTTCTCTAGGATGATTATTTAACTCTACAATACTTTTTTCTAGACTATAAGTATCCTTAATTGCTAGTGCCAATCCAGTTAATAAAACTTCATGAATATTGGTATTGTAAATATCATGAACCTTATTTTGAAGTTGATTTGTCAAGGACTCATTAAGGTTAAAATTAACTATCTGTTTTGTATAATCTACTTTAATGGTATCAATTTTTTTTGTTGGAATGGCTACTATTTTTTCTTCTTCTAGTTTTTCCCAATACAAGGCTTCCTTATGGCTATTTTTTCTTAATGAATAATCCTTTAGGTATTGAGCCCATTTCTGATAAGAATCAGTTTTTAAACTTAATACCATTGGTTTGCTTTCACTAACTTGATTGTATAAGATTTCTAAATCTTCAAGCAAAATTTCCCATGATCTTTGATCGATTACCAAAGAATGGATCATCAAAAGTACTCTATCTTCTTTTTTCATGCTAAAATGTGCAATCCTAACCAAAGAATCCTCATCTATTCTAAAATATTGTTGTAGATTTTTTTCTATCTCACTAATTTCTATTAAAGGGTTTTCGACATGTTCAAAGTCATAAAAATTCAAATTGTAATGTGTATCCTTCGTATTTTGATTGTATTGTTCCCATTTTAGATTTTTATGTTTAAACATCATGCGTAAAGCATCATGATGGTTTATTAGAAAATCAATACATTGTTTTAAATTGCTATGATCAATTTTTTTTGTTGTTTTTAATAATACCGATTGATTTGCTTGATGAATATCTTTAATAAATGGTTCTTCTAAAAGACGACTTTGTATAGGTGTTAGTATAACTTGACCAAACACTCTATTTTGATTTACAATTTGATCATCGGTTTGCATTAATTTTGCTAGTTCTTCTATTCTAGGAAACTTTAAAATGTCATCTATTTTTAATAGATATCCTTTTTGTTTAAGACGTGAAACCAACAATATCGATTTAATAGAATCTCCTCCAAGATTGTAAAATGTATCTTTTATACTTATTTTATCTTTTTTTAGTATTGGTTCTAATTCTAATATTAGTTCCCTTTCTTTTGTAGTTGATGGTTCAACGTATTCTATCCCACTACTAAGAACTTCTTCAGAAGAATTGGATAACTTTTTTTTGTCAATCTTACCGTTTACAGTTAAAGGGATTTCATCTAATTGTATGTATTTGCTTGGAAGCATATAGTCTGGCAATTGACTAGATAAGAAATCTTGCAAATCATTAATATTCTGATTAATATCAGAAACAAAATATGCAAATATTTCTTCGGTTCCTTGCTCTGTTTTATTTGCCAATACTACAGCCTTAGAGATATCCTTTTTAGACTTTAAGCAATGTTCTATTTCACCTAACTCAACTCGATGACCTCTAATTTTAACCTGATCATCTTTTCTACCTATATAAGCGATATTACCATCTTCTAATCTTTTTCCTAGATCTCCTGTTTTAAATAGTTTTCCACCATTTTGAAATGGATTCTCTACAAATTTCAAATCGGCTGCTAAATTTAAATATCCCGGTGACACACAATCTCCAGAAATACAAATTTCTCCTGCTACACCAATAGGTAAAACATTTAAAAACTCATCTAAAATGTAAACTTTAACATTCCCAATAGGCCTACCAATCAACACATTAGGATTTCTAGAAGAATTGGTTTTAGAATCCGATACTTCATCAATGTTGGATGCAATATCTATTTGTTCTTCAAGTATAATTTCTAAGTCCTTGATCGTTGTATATGGGTTCATGAACACTGTTCGTAAAACCAAGTTTTTCTCTAAGTTTTCTTTTTTCTTTATTCGGGTATATGAAACAAATGACTTTCCATTTTTGAACTGTTCTTGTTGTATTTTTTGATTTATCTCATTAATCACAAGTAACTCTTCATCACTAAAGTTCGTTTTATCTCTAAAGTGAACAGGAACATATCTATACTGAATAATGTTTAAATCAGGCTCCTCAAATAATTCAAATTCTCTACTTTCTCTAATAAGATTTGCAAAACTTTGGGCCGTCGTATAATTATGGTCAATTATTTGCTCAAATCCTTCTTGTCCAAAGATGCTCAAAGTAGCATGCAGTATTAAACTATTAAAACCTCTTGAACCTTCTATGGTATATTTGCCTAAATCATTACTTCCTTTTCTAGCTTGGTATGCCGTATTGTTTTCAGAGGATAATACATGATTTTCATTTTTAAACACGCAAATACTTAAACCTATTGGTAGATATAGTTGCTTATGTGCACAAATAGAGACAGAATCTGCCAATTCTATACCAACAAATTTTTTCTTTAGCTCTCTACTCATTAAAAAACTACCTCCAAAAGCTGCATCAACATGATAGTAAATCTTATATTCTCTTGCTATTTCACCTAGAACTGTCAATGGATCAATATTTCCTGATTCTGTTGTTCCAGCGATACCAACTATCCCAATAACTAACGTTCCTTGTTTTTTTAATTCTTCAATTTTAGAGCTTACTTCTTTTCGTATTGTATCGTCAGTTTTTCTTTCTAAGTCTAATTCAACAAAAGAGTTAGATCCTAACCCAAGTAACTTTAATGCTTTATCAAAAGAATAATGGCACATTTTAGAACCTAATAATGCAACTTTTTTATATCCATATGCATCTAGAGCAGAAATCAACCCTTCAGCTTTTATTCCAGAGAAATTGTCTTTTGGCCCCAGTAAACTATTTAAAGAATAGCTTAATGCTGTAATATTAGAAATCGTACCTCCATTAGTAATTATACCTATTGCATTATCTCCACTCTGTGTATATTCTTCGTAAAATACACTAGATCTTTTGTATATTAATTTATGAAAAAAACCTATTACTTGCTTTTCAATAAGTGTAGCAACCATAGAGGTTTCAATCTTTACCTGATTTTGATTAAGAGCAATTATTAAAGAGTTTAGTTCTCTAATAATTGAAGGAACAGGCCCCGTCATATGACCTATAAATAAAGGAGACCCTACATTTATTGAGTTTGGCAAAACATCAGATTTTAAAAATTCTAAATATTGTTGCTTTGTTCGCTTTAAATTAAATTCTACATCCTTAAACTGTTCATCTTTTAACAAATCACTTATTGTAGTAGATACAATTTCATTTGAAGTAGTTTGAATATTAATTAAGTCTTCAATTTCATCTTTTATCGAATCCTCAAATAAATGAAATTTTTTGAACCTATTATAGTCATCATAAGTATCATAATATGTTGCATCTGCTGTAACTTCTGTTGATCCATAAATATTTAATAGCCGTACATCTTCTCGTTGCATTGTAGTATAAAAATTTTCTACATCACTTTTTTTCAAAGCCTCACCACTACTAATCCATAAATTTAAATTTTTAAGTTTTTCTGTACATAAATCAGAATAAGTCAAAATAGCTCTTAATAAACTAGGGACTAAAACAATTCTTGATATTTTATCATTATGTAATTTTTCGATAAATTCGGGAACATCAATAATATCTTCTTTTTTATAAAAAACTAGAGGGATTCCTTTTAACAAGGGACCAAAAAACTCCCAAATATGATCTACAAAACTTAAAGATGTCTTAGCACAACAAATTTCATTTTTTTCAAAAGGGTATTTCTCCCACATCCAGCTTAATCTATTAAGTACACTCGATGATTTGATAAGTACTCCTTTGGGGATACCTGTAGTACCTGATGTATAGATAATAGCCTCTATATCATTTTCTCTATCTTTCTTATAACTAGTTTTTTCTATTGAACCGTTATAAGCATTCATTTTAGATAGTACTGTTTTATCAATTTTTAATACACTATAACTATCATTAAAATAAAAATCAATTCTTTTTTCTGGAGTTTTGGGGTCAACTGTCACACATACAGCTCCTAACTTTTTAACAGCTAAAAGAGTAGCTATCATTTGATAATCATGATCTAATGTAACAAGTACCTTATCGCTATTTTTAACATTCTCTAATTTATTTAAATAATCAGAATACTTCTCAGCTAACAAGTTAAGTTCATGATAAGAATATTCCTTCTCTTTCTCAATAATTGCTGTATCATTAGGATGATTAATTGTATATTCCTCAAATACATCTATAATGGTTGAGTCCTTTGGGTAATCAATTTCTGTACTATTAAACTCAAAAAGAAGTTTTTCTTTTTCTATTGAGTCTAAAAAACAAACCTTAGCAAGTTCTTCTTTAGGATTATGGACTAATTCTGTCAATAATTGTTTAAAATGTCGTAAAAATTTTTGTATGATCTCTATATCATAAACATCTTCATTATAAATCATTTCTATTTGCAAACAATCATTAATCTCTGCAACATACATATCTAGATCAAACTTTGATTGTGTTTTACCTAAGTCTTCAATCTCGAATGTTTCTTCTTCTAGATTGCCTTCTTGGTTATCCTGACTATTTAACATAGTTATAACTACATCAAATAATGGACTTCTGCTCACGTCTCTTTTTGATTCTAGCTCTTCTAGTAGTTTATCAAATGGATATTTTTGATGTTTAAAATCTGATATTACGGATTCTTTTATACTCTCATAAAACTGAAGAAAATTCTTTTTAGGATCCAATTTATTTCTTAATACAACTGTATTTACATAAAAACCTATTTGATTTTCAAGCTCTTTAAATCCTCTATCTACAGAAGGAGTTCCTATAATTATATCATCTTGATAGGTATACCTGTACAATAAAACATTAAAGACTGCCAAAACTGCCATAAAAAGACTCCCTTCCTGTTCCTTACAAAAATCTTTTAGTTCTTGAGTAATCTCAGGTTCAATAAGCATTTTTAATTTTCGCCCGTTATAAGTCATCAATTTTGGCCTCGGTTTTTGTGTAGGTAAATCCAAAAATGGAATTTCTCCAGATAATTTCTCTAACCAATATGTTTTATGTTCATCAAAACCTTTTGTTTCCAACTCTGCATTTTGCCAGGTAGCATAATCTTTAAATTGTATCCTAAGGTTTGACAAATTAGATGATAAACTATCTTGAAAAGTGTTATAAAATTCACTAATATCTTTAGTTAAAATAATCATTGACCAATCATCACTAATGATATGATGCATACAGTAATATAGACCAAATTTATCGTCTGAAAACTGGAACAAACATATCCTAAATAACGGTCCTTGACTAAGATCGAAAGGTATATATTTATCTTTATCAACATACTCCTTTAAAGTCTCTTCTCCCCTATCATCTTTTCTTAAATCTATATAATCTATTGTAAACTCTAACTTTTTTGCGGTAAGAATCCATTGTCTTACCTCTCCAGAAGAATCTTCTTTAAATATTGTTCTTAAAATCTCATGTCTTTCAATTACAGCATCAACAGCCTTTCTAAAGTTTTCAATATTTAAATTAGTTTCTAATAAATTATAGCCTGTCAAATTATAAACATTTGCAGTATCCTTAAATTGACTTAATATCCATAATTTTTTTTGAGAAGGTGATAAAGGGTAACTATCTGCCTTATCTGCAAGAGGAATTTCAGTAGTTTTTTCTACTTTACTTAAATAATCAATAATATCACTCTTATTTGATTTAATCTCTTGAACCAAATGGGATGGTATTTTTTTATCATAAGAGAGTATCTCAATATTATCATCTTTTAGAGATAATTTTATATTTAGGTCCTTCAAAGAAGAAAGAAGAAGTTTTACAGTTTTGGTCATATCCAAATTTTTTAACAATTCATTTTCTTGAATGCATTTCACAAAAACAGCGATACATGTATAAATTCATGTCTTACTATTTTAATAAGCATCTAAAAAAAATATCTTTTATAGTTTTGAAATCGAATCCTATATCAGACAGATACAGTCGAAAGGAGTTATGATGGTTTTTATACCAAGGTACTTGATACACTATTCATCATAAATACATCATGATAAATAGCTTATTTATAGAATAAAAAATCATTGTTATTACTATATTTTTATAAGAAAATGTAGTAATAGTAATTATATTTCACATTCTTTGATTAGCTTTTGATAAAGATTTCTAAGGTACTATCTTAAACTAATTCTTACTACTTCTTTTTAACTTAATTAATTCATTTGCAGTTTTTATTTCCTTAGAAGACTTGTTTATTTTATTTATCCAAATTGGGGTGATACCTTTAGACCTAAACGAAATAATATTCCCCAAGCTTATATCCTGATATCCAATAACTTTTATTGATTTTATATACTCTTCTGAAATACCCCTAGACTTTGCTGTAATAATTTTTCTTAAATTTAAATCATTAAAATTTTGTTCTTGCAATGTAACAATATAATCTTGAGAAATTCCCCTATTTCTAGCCCTAATGATGTCTTCAAATGAAGGTTCAGAAAATCCATTATTCTTAAGCATTTCTACATATTCATTATCAATATTTTTTGATTTCCAACGAATAACCTGATCTACACTAGTTACATTAACATACTTCTTAACGGATAAGAATGTACTTTCATCAATATCATAAATACAAAGCCTTCTAAGTGATCTTGCATCTTTATTGGAAGGAAAATGCTTTTTCATAAAAGCAACTTTCTCTCTAAGCACAACTTGATTTAACAAAGAGGTGGCTACAATATTGTCTACACTTATTTTATAATTTTCATCCTCCAATATATTAATACATTCTTTTCCAAAATCACCCAAAGTCATCATTAAAAGCATTCCAATTGGTCTTTTCTTAACTCCCTTACTTTTTAAGAAATCATCCATTTTTGCATTATCAGAAAACTCGTAATTACCATCAGAATAAAAAATAATCTTTCCTGCTTCACTCTCCAATGTATAAGTCACATTTTCAGAATCCTTTCCCTGCTTTAAATCATTTAGATCAATATATCTCGAAAATCCATATCTACTCCTATCCCGTGATTTAAAATGTATGAGTAGCTGATTTTCTTTTTTTTCTGATGTCCAATGACCAATACCCAGATGATCAAGATAACTATTATCTTTTTTATTTAACGATTGTGTATATAAATTTCCCATAAGTATTAGTGTTAGTATTATTATATTAAAGGAAACAGAATTCTCTTTATATATTCTATGAATTATTTTCATCTAAATTTATTAAAAACTATGACTAATTATTAAACTTTTAAAAGTGTTGTTTTTTGTTCCATTTTTGGTCTAAATTAGAAGAAGAAAGAGATTTCTAACTATGTTTGACGGTCAATTAGACTTAATTATAATATCTTAAAACCTAATACTCAATGGTTTTTTCTCCAAATAGTCTTTCTGCATCAATCCCTTTTTCGATACAATATTCTATCAATTTATTAGACTCAATTATTGGCTTAGATTCATCTGTATATTCTATCGAACTAATAAATTTAAGCCACGGTTCAAGTCCCATAGCATAAACAAATGCATTTTTTGGGTTAAAAACATCTACCAAATTATTTCCTTGAGAAAAATTGCAACCTGCAAGTCTTCGTGATTGATCCATATCTCTTTCTATTTTTCCAGATACTAATGGTCCATACAACCAAGATAACGGTGCACCATCACATTCCATTCCTAAGAATAATACATCTATATCACCAAGAATTTGATGAACCCTTTTATACACTTCTGGCTGTATATTACAAGAATCAGCTGCAAACAACACTTTGAACTCATTATGTAATTCTACATGAAAGCATAACTTACTTCTTACATCTAAATCTGAATGTTCTCCTAAAAATGGAATTCCGGTTATCGTACATTTAGGTAATGAAATTGACTCCATATCGGTTAACTCAATAATGTTATCGAAACCTATATTATTAAACATTAATTTTAAATCTGGATCTTGCAAGTTACCTTTACTACTACATGGGACAACAATATTTTTGATCGTATGTCTCAATTGAAGAAGTGTTTCTAACAATACATGATCTTGATGATTATGAGTGATTAACACATAATCTATCTCTTCTGGTAAATCGTTTATCGTATATCGGTTAACATCTGTATCATATCCATCATAACTGATTACAGGGTCTACCAAAATAGAAATTTCTTTAGTTTCTACTAAAACACATGCATGACCAAAATACCTAGTTCTAATTCCATTACCAGAGTACTTTTTATAAGCAGGAGGGGGTGTTTTTGTAAAATAACTTTTAAACAACTCTTCTTGCTCGGGTTTAATATTTAAGGCTTCTTTTATTTCTTGATAGTCCCCAGGGTTTTTTTTCATACGAAATAATTTATCAATTAAATTATCCCTAAAAGATATATCTATATGAATCAAGTGCTCATCCTCTAATCTAGGTGTACTTAACACAAATGATCTTCCATCATCAGAATCGACAAGCTGTAAGGAAATAGACTGAGAAGACTCATCATAATATTCACTTTTATAAAGTAATGCTTCAAAAAACCTAAAGTTAGGTTTATTGTTAAGGTCATAATATAATTCTACATATCCTTTTAACTGCTCTGGAATTTTATCATATAGGGGCTCTAATGAATATCCAATTGCTTCATTAATCAAAAGTTCATTTAATTCGTCTATAGCTTTATCTAACTCCAACATATTCGCTCTTTTACGTTTGGTTTCATCCAAAAGAATTTGTAGTTCTTCTGTTCTGCCCCCATTATAGTCTATAAATGGTCCTCCTAACATTTCTGGCTTTTTAACTGCTGCTGCATGAATTTTTGGATTTTTCAAATAAGACTCTAATATCTTAATGTGTCTATTTTTAATATTTCTTGCAGCTGTAGTTGGTGAAACCAAATGTGCCCACGCATACCATTTGTCTACCAACGCTTCAATTGCTACATTGGATTTCAAGTAATATTTTCCTGTTTCCATAAGTCTAAATTATTTATAATGAAAAGTATGACATAGTCAAGTACTAGAATATAGTAGGGTCTTTATAACCACTAAAAAAATCTTAACTATTAATATGAATTTATAAAAGAAAGTTTTTACGCAGAAAATAGAGTATTCGGCGCCGCCATCCCCTATCACAGAAAATGACTATAACGGAGTTTATTGAAGTGCGAATATATTAAAAATTTTATTACATCTTCTCATCTAACACTATTTTTTTCAAATAATTAATTTGTCTGCAATCTCTTTATTTGATTGGTCTTCGGTATGCCATGATTTAGTATCAATTATTTCGGATAAGTTTTTAATAGTAGGATTCCTGAATAATGTAACCGCATCTAGTTTTATTTCTAGTTCCTTTTGAATTTCACCTATAATTTTTATTCCTTTAATGCTATTTCCTCCCAAAGAGAAAAAATTATCATTGATCCCAATTTTTTCAATACTTAAATGCTTTTTCCATATTTCAAAAACTTTTAACTCAGTATCATTACTAGGAGGTATAAAAATTGATCCAGAATTTATATAATCAGGAATTGGTAAGGCTTTTTGATCAATCTTACCATTTTTTGTCAATAATAAACTTTCTAATTGAATATAATAACTAGGTAGCATATAATTTGGTAAAAAGCTAGATAAATACTCCCTTAATTCTTCACTATTTTGTTCATTTGATGATACAATGTAAGCAACCAACTCTTTATCCCCTTCTTGTAATTCTTTTGCTATTACAATTGCTTCATCAATACCTGGTTTAGACCTTAAATGCTGTATTATTTCATCTAATTCTATCCGATATCCTTTAATTTTAACCTGGTTATCTATTCTACCATTATATACTATCTTACCATTTTCAATCCATTTTGCTAAATCTCCTGTTTTATATAAACGTTCTTTTTTATTAAATGGATTTATAATAAATTTATCTTGTGTTAGCTTAGGTAGATTTAAGTAACCATTGGCCAATTGCTCACCTCCCAAATACAATTCTCCAATTACTCCTATAGGAACAGGTTCTAAAAATGCGTCTAAAATATATGCTTTAACATTCGAGGTTGGCTTTCCTATTGGAACTATAAGATTTACATCATTGGTTTCTAATTTTTCACTAATACAACCGACAGTTGATTCTGTTGGACCGTATTCATTCCATATAGTAACCTTATCTCCATAATACGTATACAGTTTCTTAACAGTTTCGGCTGGCAAAGGTTCTCCTCCTAAAATAAAAACTTTAGAACCTTTACCTTCATAACTCTTATGCTTATTATTTAAGGTTCCTATAAGTGCTTCTACATGAGAAGGTGTCAATTTGAGTACATCAAAATTTTTATCCCCTAAAGCATTTAAAACTTCGACGTCATGCTCCATAGAAGTTATAATATCAATTGTACCTCCTGTGCATAAAGGAGTAAAAATTGAAGTAACAGTTAGATCAAATGAAATTGAGGTAAAAAGAACACATTTTAATTGACTCTCTATAAAATAAGTAGTCATTGCATACTGAATATAATTGGTTAAAGCTTTATGAGAAATTTCAACTCCTTTAGGCTTTCCTGTTGTACCAGAAGTATAGATAATATATGCCAGTGACTCTAATGACACATTAACTTTGGGTGACTCTTTTGAACATAATTGTATTTCTTTAGATTCAATGCATATTAATGACGTGAATTCTTCATCCAACATATTATCAAACAAAACCGAGGTTAAGGCGATCTTTCCTTTGGTATCTTTCAAAATGTAATTTATTCTCTCTTTAGGAAGATTGGGATCTATTGGTACATATGTTCCTCCACATTTAAGAATACCCAATATACAAGCAAACAAATCCAATGATCTATCTAGACATAAAGGAATAATATCATTATTAGATACACCTTTAGTTATAAGAAAATTGGCTACCTGATTAGATCTCTCATCTAATTCTTTGTAACTAAAAGAATCACCCTCACAAATTAAAGCAACAGATTCTGGCTTTTCTTTAACTTGTTTATTGAATAAATCTATTATAGTTTTTTTGGTAATAAAATCAGTTTCGGTTTTATTAAAATCAATTAATAGTTTTTGTTTTTCTTCTTTTGTTAAATAATTAATATTGGCAATATTTTTTTCAGGAAAACGAACCAAATCATTTATTATTAACTTATAATGAACCATTAGTCTCTCTATAAAACTCTTTTCATAAATATCAGTATTATAAACAATATTAAATCCAATTGAATTATCAATTTCTATAAACTCTATATCCAAATCGAACTTAGACTTTGATTCTCCAAGATCCACTATATCATTTGTAATTTTTTGCCCTGCACCAATGTTATTATTTTTTGAAGCATTTTGGAGCGTTATCATTATATCAAAAAGAGGGTTTCGACTTATATCACGAACCATATCTAGCTCCTCTACCAAAGTATCATATGGATATTGATTATAAACAAAATCTGATAAAACCGATTCTGTTACTCTTTTATAAAAATCAATAGTGTTTTCGTTTGGATTTATCTGATTACGGATAGCTAATGTTTTGATATAAAACCCTATTTGATTCTCTAAATCTGCATGATCTCGCCCAGCTAATGAAGCTCCAATAACCACATCCTTTTGAGAAGTATATTTATATAATAATAAATTCCATGCAGTCAATAAAGTCATAAACAAACTACCGCCATTATCTAACACAAAACTATCAATAGCAGCTTTCGTTTCAGGCAGAATATATGTTTTTAGAAATTTCCCATTATTTGTTTTAACTTTAGGTCTTACAACATTTGACACTAAATTTAGTATGGGCAGTTCTCCAGAAAATTTATCTAACCAGTATGCTCTATGTTCTTTATATGAATCACTTACTTTTTGTTTTGCCTGCCAAACCGAATAGTCTTTATACTGAATATCTAGAGGATACAAGTTGGGAGCAGTCTCTGAGAGTAAAGCTTCATAATACGAAATGGTATCTTTTATTAAAACCTCCATTGACCAATCATCGCTAATAATATGATGCATGTTATAATAAAATATATACTCATCATTTGATGTTTGAAATAAAACTGCTTTTAACAGTGGACCATTCTCTAGGTCAAAAGCTTTAAGTTTATCACCATCGATATATTGCCTAACTATTTCTTTAGAAGAATTCTGGTTAGAAAAATCTTTATATTCAACTTCAAAATTTAATTCGTCTGCATTTAAAACCCATTGTCTTATTTCTCCTTGTTCGTCTTCTCTAAAAGTTGTTCTTAGTACCTCATGACGCTTAACCACTTGATATACTGCTTCTTTAAATTTTTCTGCAGAGATATTTTGTAAAAAAACATCATTCGGTAAATTATATGTATTAGAATTATCTCCTATTTGACATGTATACCACAATCTTCTTTGTGCATTAGAAAGTGGATAACTTGCTTCGACTTGAACAGGCTTTATCTTTTCATAACCATCTCTAGCATTATATTTCTTCAACATGCTAATTAGTTCTTCTTTATTTTCCCTAATTTTATCTATAAGATAAGGGTCTATTTGATCTCCTTCAAAATTCAATTCAAGTTCATCATTAACCACAGAAATACCTATGTTATTTTCTTGAATTTCTTGTATTAGTCTGCGCATAGTTATATTTTTATAGTTTTTCGTCCTTCTTTTTCTATTTGTAAATTACTTAGATCTTGTATTAATTCAATTTCAACAGACAATTGATCTATAGTTGGTTTTGAAAAAAAATCTTTTAGGTTAATAGAAGCTTTAAATACTTTGTTAATTCTTTTTATAATGGTCATAGCCTTTAATGAATCACCTCCCAGTTCGAAAAAATCATCATAAACTCCAATTGAATCATACCCAAAAAATGATTCCCATATTGCACACAATTCTTTTTGTATCGTTGTTACAGGTGGAGTATATTTAACTTGAATCGCTGGTCTATCGACAACTATTTGCTCATTTTCAATACTATTTACAGTGCTCTCTAACTGATGTTTTTGCTTTTCAATCTTTTCATTTAAATCTCCTATTGAGATAAATAACTGGGTATGATGATCTAGTTTTATTGATTGTTCAAATATATTTATAAGCTGTTCATTACTTATTCCATTTTCACCTATTCCGTCAAGGTTAACACATACCCAATTACTAAGTTCTTCTTTTTTACTTAATACAAACTTGTCAATGTATTTATTTGCTCCAACATAAGTTCCATAAGTCAATCCACCTAAAGCCGTAGATAAACTTGAAGTTATCCATACAAAATCTAAAGATCTACTTTTAAAAACATTGTATAGGTTTAATGTTCCTGAAACTTTAGGATCAAAATGTCTTTTTACAGTTTCATCATCAATCTCTTCTACAAACTTAAAAGTATCATGATCAGAAGTACCTGCCGCATGTATGATTCCAGAAATATTTCCATGAGCCTCCTCTATTTGTTCAATAGTATCTCTTAACTTTTTTTCGTCAGAAATGTTTACACTATAATACTCTACTTTTCTCTTTTTTTTATGATGTTCTATCAATTCATTAACCTTTCGAGATATCGATTTGTTTTTATCTTCAAAATGGTCTAATGTATTCCATTGCTCTTTAGAGGGAAGCATACTTCTGCCAATAAGAATTACTTTTACATTATATGTATCACATAAATGAGCAGTAAGAATTGCTCCCACATTTCCTAATCCTCCCGTTACTAAGTACGTTTTTTCTTGGGATATAAAATCTTGTTGAAGTTCACTTTTTATTTCTGTTTTTTCGTAAAATGGAACCCATTTATGTCTATTTCTATAGGCTATATCTGTATCTTCATAATTTCCCTTTACTTCTTCAATTATCTGATCAACAACAAATTTATCTGTAGTTTCTTGAGCTACATCTATACTATTAGAAAATAATAATGGATGTTCGTGAGAAGATATTTTTGCTATACTTTCTGCTGCTAGTTGATTAATATTAATTTTTTCATCACCAAAAATATCATTTTGATAATCTGATATAAATGTAAGTTTCTTTTTTTCTTCGCTTCTATACCTAATAAGGCTTTTGCAAATATTTAAATGGTGGTTAAATACATTCGTATAATCCAGTTTATCATAGGTATTTGGCCATGCCCAATTACAAATTACTTGATTTACAAATATTTCTTCATTTTCCAAAGCACTAAATAATTTATTAAAATCCTCTAATGCATTGGGGTTGATCTTAAATAAATCTTTCTTCTCCTTTACAAACTCTTTACCTATAATTACTTCAACAACTCTATTCCCGTCATTAATCAAGGACTGTTTAAATGAATTAATGAACAGAGAGTTACTGGTAAAAAGTAAATAATTATCGCTACAAGTCTCAGTTTTAACTGTTGGCTTTTTAAATGATTTTTTCCAGTTTAAAGAATAAAACCAATCACTACAATTATTATTATCAACATTTTGAACTCTACCTAACTTGTCATATAACTTTTGGACATCAATTCTAGATTGAAACTTAAAATTTTCAAAACAATATGTCGGAATTGAAACTTTTTTTCTTTCTTCATTTTCGTAATAATGATCCCAGTTTATATCAATTCCCGAAGTCCATAAAACACCTAGTGCTTTTATCAACGTGTAACTATCTTCTTCCTCTTTTTTTGGATGACTTAATGTTTGAGTTATTACATTATTATTCTTAAATTCTAAATTTTGTTTACAAAAATTAGACAATGCATTTCCTGGACCAATTTCAATAAAACAATTTTCTTTGTTTTCCTTTACTATTGTCTTAATACCTTTTTCAAAGTTTACAGTTTCTCTAAGATGCTTAACCCAATATTGTGCACTTTCTGCCTCTTGTGAAGTAATTCTTTTTCCTGAAAGATTAGAAACAAACGGTATTTGAGGTTTTGATAAAGTAATTTTATGCAACTCATTCTCAAAATCTGTCAAAATACTATCCATCATCTCTGAATGAAAAGCATGAGAGGTATGTAATAATTTATAAGGAATCTCTTTTAGTGCTAATATTTTTATAAAATCAGCTACATCCCCACTTCTTCCTGAAATTGTACATGAATCCTTAGTGTTAACTGCTGCTACGGAAAGACTTGGGGTAATTAAAGTCCTAATCACATCTATAGAAGTGCCTACTGCAATCATATCACCTTCATCTATGGCGCTCATTAACTCTCCTCTTTTAACAATAATTTTTAATGCATCTTCAAAAGACATTACCCCTGCAATACATGCTGCGGTATACTCTCCCAAACTATGTCCAATCATATTGACTGGTACTATACCCCAATGCATTAAAAGTTTAGATAGTGCGTATTCCAATAAAAAAAGAAGTGGTTGCGCATGACTTGTATTATTTATTGCTTCAGGGTCAAAAGTGTTTTCTATATCATATCCAATTATTTCCTTATAATCTTTTGATGTAATATGTTTTAACCTACTAAACCCTTCATCCATAATATTTTTAAAGAAAAGTTCTTCATCATAAAGAGTTTTTCCCATTTCTATAAACTGACTTCCTTGCCCTGAAAACATAAAAACTACTTCTCTTTTTGCAGGTGTAATCCTTTGAGAGTTATTTCTCCCAATTAAACCTAATTGGTCTATAGCATCTTTTGAGTCTTTACAAATCATGAAGTCTCTCTCCTTAAAAGGCGTTCTTCCAACCTTCAAAGTATATGCTACATCCCTTAACGAAATATCTTTATTTTCTTTGATATAGCCTCCCATTTTTTCTATATAGGCATTGAGAGAGTTTTGTGATTTAGCTGAAAAAAGAAATAGTTGATACTTTCGTGAAAAGTTTCCAGAAACCAAATCTGGAGCTTCTTCTAAGACAATATGGACATTAGTTCCTCCTATTCCTAAACTACTTACTCCTGCTCGTAACGGTTCTTTGGTATTTCGATTCCATTTCTCTGCCTTAGCATTAACATAAAAAGGTCCTGATTTAAAATCAATTCTTGGATTGTTTTCTTTGAAATGAAGTGTTGGTGGAATAATTTTATGTTTTAATGCTAAAGATGCCTTTATAAACCCTGCAACACCAGCTGCAGTATCTAAATGCCCCATGTTTGATTTTACAGATCCAATAGCACACTTATGCCCTAAGTTTTTTTTAAATACTTTATTTAATGAAGATATTTCAATTGGATCTCCTAATTGTGTACCTGTTCCATGTGCTTCAATAAAACCAACTGTTTTAGGGTCAATGCCTCCAAACTTATACGCTGTTGAAATACATTTAGACTGTCCATTTACACTAGGCGCAGTATAACCAACCTTATTATTACCATCATTATTTACTGCAGAAGATTTAATTACTCCATAAATATGATCCTTATCCTGTATTGCTTCTTCTAATCTTTTCAACACCACTACACCTAATCCTTCTCCTCCAATGATTCCAGAAGAATCTTTATCAAATGGCTTGCATCGTCCATCTTTGGAGAAAATCATCCCTTCTTGATAATAATACCCTTTAGTGTCGACCGTATTAATACTTACTCCACCAGCAACAGCTAAATCACATTCTCGTAGTAGTAAATTTCTATAAGCCAAATGTATGGCTGTTAATGAACTCGAACAAGCTGTGTCTATTTTTAAGCTAGGTCCCGTTAAGTTTAACTTATATGAAATAAGGGAACTAATAAATTGGCCATCTGATAGCTTTAGAGTTAAAAAAGGGTCAATATTTTCATTTGGGTTGATCCTCACATTAGTTATCCAATTGTAACTATTTCCCGCAGAAAGATATAAACCCGTTTTTCCTTTAAAAGCATTTGCATCTATATTGGCATCTTCTAACGCTGCCCATACCTGAGTATGCATTAATCTTATTTGTGGATCCATTACTTTAGCTTCATCCTGTGTATATCCAAAAAAAGAAAAATCAAAATTCTCAGAATCTTCAATAGAAGAACCAATTTTTTGAAAATTTGGGTTAGTAATCATCTCTTTACTCACCCCATAAACTTCCAATTCTTTATCTGTATAGGTATCTACTAAATCAACACCTTCTTTTAAGTTTTCCCAAAATGTCATCGCATTTTTTGACTTTGGAAAATGACAAGACATTCCTATAATGGCTATATCTTTTTTGTTTACTTTACGTTGCATAATTTGTTTATTCTAAATATCAATGCAATCAAAACTATATTGAATAGTCTATGATCTTTTATATACCTATATACCATAGTACTTTTAAGAAGAACCCTATAAAAAAGTGTCAATTCGAGTAATTTTTCGTGTCAAAGTGAGGAGAAATTGTATTGAGAATAGCTTGATAAGCTAATACTTCTATTCTTGATATACCATTGCACCTACCTTCTGGCACTCCAATTGAAAGATTTTTTGGTTATAAAAAGTCTAAAAAACACTACGGGACGAGTTATCTATTAGTTATATAAACCTTGTGTGTTTTTAACCTGTTAAAAAGTACATTTACGTATTTAATCTCAGATAATTGATAAAATTTCATCTAATGATAAAAGAAAGTCACATTGATATGATTACAGGAAGTCGTTTAATACCTCATCCACCTCTGTAGAAAGATCAATTTCTTCTTCATTTTTCTCTTCCTCATTCTGTTCGTCAAAAACATTTCTTACTAAATCCTTAATATTTGAATATTCGAAAAGCTGAGTAATTTGGATATTAGTCTGAAACTCGTTATTAATTAAGTTTTCCATTTTCATTAATTCCAGAGAATTAATCCCTAGATCAAAAAAGTTTGCCTCAATACTTATGTCCTTTGTTTCAATTCCTGTCAATTGTGCTAGTAAATCTACCATTCTTGTTTCATAATTATTACTTGGTGCTACATAATTCTTATTTCCAAATAATAACTCTCCTGATGGATCTGGAAGATTTTTTTTATCAATCTTACCATTAACATTTAAAGGAAATCTTTCTAACTGAATAAAGTAATTAGGTATCATGTATTCAGGAAGTTTTTTAGACATATATGCTCTTAAATCTTCTGGATTCTCGTTAATCTCGGCAGTAAAATAAGCAACTAACTTCAATTGGTCTTCATGAATATGTTTTGCCGATATTATTACCGAATTTATAGAATCCTTAGACTGAAGGATATTTTGTATTTCACCTAATTCAATTCTATATCCATTTATTTTAATCTGATCATCTATTCTACCTTCATAAGAGATATTCCCATCAAGCTCTAATCGACCTAAGTCTCCAGTTTTGTATATTTTCTCTCCAATAACAATTGGGTTGTCTACAAATTTTTGCTCGGTAAGGGCTTTTCTATTTAAATAGCCTAAAGAAAGGCCATCTCCTCCAATACAAATTTCTCCTTTAATACCCTTGGGCAAAATTTGACCATTTTGGTCCATAATGTAAATTTGAGTATTCGCAATTGGCCTACCAATTGTTATTTTCTCTTTTTCATCAACTTGGCTTACAATACAACCAACAGTTGCTTCTGTTGGCCCATATTCATTATATATCTTTATGTTGGCATTAAGGTTTTTTAAAACATTTACATGGTTTGCATGAAGCGTATCTCCTCCAACAATTGCTAATTGAACATGTTTTTTATCTAGTGTTATATCTATATTTCTAAGTAATGTAATATGTGCTGGGGTTAATTTGATACAAGATATATCACTATCCAGATATTCTTTGAATATGTCTTTCAGTTCTTGTTTTGTATCAAAAACAAACAAGCGTCCACCACTTATTAATGGAAGAAATAAACTTGTTATAGTAAGGTCAAATGATAACGACGTAAATAAACCAAAATTAAAATTAGACAAATCATTAGTCAAGTATTCACTCTTTGCCCAAGTCAAATAATTACTTAATGATTTATGCGAAATTGCGACCCCTTTAGGTAATCCCGTTGATCCAGAAGTGTATATTGCATATGCTAAATCACTATGGGCTGGAAAATCAAGCTGTGATACGTCTGTATTTTGTATAGGGTCAAACTCAACATCTATGGCAGTACTATTACCTTCATAAAAATCCAAATCGAACATATAAGCAGTTTCAGTAACTAATAAACTCATATTAGTTTCTTTTGTCATAAAACTTTTTCGTTCCATAGGAAGTTTTGTATTGATAGGTACAAATATTGCTCCAGCTCTTATAATCCCCAATACGGCAACTACCATCCAATCACTATGATCCAGATAAACGCCTACATAATCTCCTGTTTTGATTTGATATTCTTCTCTTAAAAATAATGCAAATGCTGAAGTTGCTTCTTGAAGTTTTTTATAACTTATCTCTTTATTTCCAAAACTAAGAGCAATAGCGTTTGGAGTACTGTTAGCTTGTTCTATAAATTGGTCTACGACCGTACTTCTTTTTTCTAGATTAACAACCTCCCCTTTTAAATCATCAATTATAGTTTCATTTTCGGCTGAAGATATGTAATTTATATTCTTTAATGGTTTATAGGGATCTGTTACAAAATGTATTGCTGTGTTTTTTAAGTGTTCGAAAATTGTCCTAATAAAGGATTTATCAAACTTGTTTTTGTTGTAGTTTATATCAATTCTAATAGAATTAGAAGTTGGAATTACCTCTATATTATATTCGAAATTGTTTCTTTCAAAGGTTTCTATATCTTCAATAACTAATGTCCCAAAAGAATTTTGTTCATACTCTTCATTAACCTTTCGTCGTAAAAAATCTTTAAACACCAATACATGATCTATCAAATTAGCTCCAAGTTCACTTTGAGAAACTACTTTTGAGAAGTTAACATAATGATGCAAATTGGTATTCAAAGCTTCATTATGCATTTGGGTTAAAAGCTCTGATGGAGAATCTTCTAATCTATACCTAGAACGTACTGGAATTGTATTAATAAACAGTCCTAAAATCTCTTGTACATTAACAATATCTGTTGGTCTTCCTGAAACTACTAAACCAAATACCACATCCTGAGTATCGTTATATTTTGATAAAAGATAACCCCATATTCCTTGAACGAATATGTTTTGTGTGATTCCAAGCTCTTTACATAAATCTGCTATTTTATCAAATAATTCTCCTTTTATTTCAAGTATTTCCTTTTTTTCTTCATATGCTTTTTCTGAGTCGTTTCCTTTTGTATAAGGGATTCCTGTTTTTTCAGAATATCCGGATAAATATGTTCTCCAATAATTCAATGATGCCTCCTGATCTATTGTATTTAGCCATTCTATATAGTTAGAATACTTTATTGGTTTTTTAAGTTCAATAGGATTATCACTGGTTAGATTAGATAAAATTTGATAAAAATCATTAATAAGTAAGCCCATACACCATCCATCCATTAAAATATGATGATGGCTCCAAATAAATTCATATTCATTATTTCCAAAATTAATAATACGTAATCGCATCTGAGAAGGTTTCTCCATATCAAACCCTAGCATAACATCTTCTCTTTTAACCTTTTCCACATAGATTTTTCGCTCGTCTGTTTTGAGATTTTTATCAGATAGACATTCATATTCAAAATGATATGGCGCTTTTTTCCATACAATTTGTAGAGGAGTATCTGATAGGTTATTCGTAAAGCTTGTTCTTAAAATTGGATGTCTGTCAATAAGCTGTTCGTATGCTTTTTCTACATTTAGAATCTCTAATTCTACATTTTTTAGCCTATAGTGTATTTGTTCAAAATAAAATTCATTTGAAACTTTTGATAACCAGGTAAAATAGATTCCTTCTTGTAAAGGGGATAATTTATATATGTCTTCAATGTTGTTGTCTTTATTAACTTTGTTTAATTGACCTATACTTAAATTTTTAAAAGTAACATCGTAAGGGGTTATATATTGAGTTTCTTCATTACTTACATCGACAATTAATTTAGACAATTCCTTCTCGAATTCTTCCATTAGTTTCTCGATGACAATTTCTTCATATAAGTCCACTGGATATGTAATAGAAATTTGGAGTTTTCCCTGGACCATTATCCCAGAAATATTTAACATCCGATTTTCTTTATTAACTTCATCAAGATCGGCTCCAATGTCCTCTGAAGAATATTCAAATATGGAATTTTCGGAATTCCCTACTTTATTTCCAAAATCTCCTAGGTAATTAAATCGTATAGAAGGTTTTATTTCATTAGAAAAACTATTTCTTAAGTACTTTAACATTCCATACCCTATTCCATTATTAGGGATCTTCCTTAGTGTTTCTTTTAATTCAACAAGTGCATCTTTATTATCTTTTGATTTTGAAATATCTAAAATTATTGGGTATACCGAAGTAAACCATCCAATAGTCCTACTAATATCAATATCATTAATGATTTTTTCCCTACCATGCCCTTCCATTTCTACAACATATTTGTCCAATCCAAAAGTGTTTTGCAAGGCTAATGATAGTCCAGTAAGTAGCGTTTCGTTTATTTGAGTATTATATACTTGATGAAACTTAGTCTGTAGTAAATTGGTTATGGAGTTACTTAAAGTAAATGTTAATTCTTTTTGTTTATTTGATACTTTGGATCTTACAGTATTTTTATGAGGAATATCTGGAATCTCTTCTTTAAACAATTCATCCCAATACGATTTTTCATCTTCTATCTTCTTTCCATTTGCATATTCATTTTGTAATAACGCCCAATGCTTGAAAGAATCTGTTTTTAAGGGTAAATTAACTTGTGATCCAGATTTTATTTGATCATATAAGGTTGCCAAATCTTCTAGTAAAATACGCCAAGAAAAACCATCTACAACCAAATGATGAATAATTAATGCTAAGTGATCTTCATTCTTAAACCTAAAATGAGTTATTTTTACTAGAGGTCCTTCGTCTATCCTAAAACTTTTCTGAATTTCGTCTCCTAGTTTACTCATTTCATCAAAAGGATCTTTACTATCTTCTAGATTATAAAAATTTATTTCATAATGTTTGCCAGAAGTATCCTGATTATACTGCTCCCATCGTAAATTTTTATTTTTATACACCATTCTTAAGGCATCATGATGATTTACCAATATCTGTAAACATTGGTCTACAACATCATGATCAATTTCCTTAGTACTTTTTAATACTACTGACTGATTAAAGTGATGTGGATTTTTGATAGCTATACTATTAAAGAAGTATTGCTGTATTGGTGTAAAACTAGATTTTCCGGCTACTTCCTTTTGATCCACCTGTTTAAAATCTGTAATCACCATATGTTTGGCTAAATCTTCTACAATTGGGTTTTTCATTACTATTTCTGCATTAAGCATATACCCTTTTTGTTTGAGTCTTGATAAGACCAATATGGATTTGATAGAATCTCCACCAAGATTATAAAAGTTATCTTTAATCCCAATATTTTTGCTTTTTAATACCGTTTCTAAAATGTGAACTAAATCTTTTTCTTCTTTGGTTTGCGGTGGAATATGTTCTACATCCTGAACATTCTCTATTAAAATATTTTGTAATGATTTTTTATCAACCTTTCCATTCGATGTAAGAGGAAATTCTTGTAATTCAAATATCATTGAAGGTACCATATACTCCGGCAGTACAGATAGCATTTGCGATTTTATTCTATCTTTATCAAACTTCTCATTACTCTTTACATACGCAACCAAGCCTTTCTCACCTTCTTCATTTTTTGCAACCAACACAACTCCATGACTCACAGATGAAATATTATTTAATACATTTTCTACTCCATCTAATTCAATGCGAAACCCTCTTATTTTAATCTGATTATCCGCTCTTCCTATAAACTCAATGTCCCCATCAGATAACCACCTTCCTAAATCTCCCGTTTTATACAACTTCTCTCCTTTCTTAAAAGGATGGGAAATAAATTTTTCTTTAGTTAGTTCAGGTCTATTTAAATATCCTCTAACAATCTGATCTCCGCTTACGCATATTTCTCCTATTACTCCAGAAGGTACCAATTGTAAGTTAAAATCCAAGATATAAACCTGAACATTGTTTAGAGGTTTTCCTATCGTTGTAGAGAAATCGGATACAGGGTCAGAGGACATTGTACTACATACCGTATTTTCTGTAGGGCCATATCCATTAATAACTTTTACTCCATACCCTTGTAAAACTCTGGTTTGCTCTATATGAATTGCTTCTCCTGCCGATATAATCACTCTTAGCGTTGCTAAACCATCATCCAAAACCACTTGATAAGATGGAGGTAATGTAACTACGGTTATACTTTCTTTTTGAATTAAATCTACGATAGATTCCTTAGATTTAATAACCTCATTTGAAGTAAGTACAAGGCTTGCTCCGGATCCCAAAGTTGTAAATACTTCAGAAGTAAAAGCATCAAAAGAAAAAGAGGCAAATTGTAAAGTACAATCATTTCTGGTCAAGCCCATTTCCTTTATTTGAGCGACTGTAAGATTTAATACTCCTTTATGTTCGCATAATACTCCTTTTGGTACCCCAGTAGTTCCTGAAGTATAAATTATGTTAATCAAATTATTAGAATCTACGGTTGAATTAACCGTTCCTTTAGATTCAAATTTTACTAGATCGTATAAATCATCTAAAAAAACGAATGTTGTTGTTTCTTCTTTCTTTGTTATTAATGTTTCATATTTAGAAAATGTAAGTATTAGTTTTGGATTTACATCCTTAATAATAAAATCTATACGTTGTTTTGGGTAGTTGATATCTATAGGCACATAGGCTCCACCCGCTTTCATTACTGCCAATATTGATATGATCATTTCTAATGAACGATCAACACAGACAGGAACCATCGTTTCAAGATCAACCCCATGCTTAATTAGATAATTGGCTAATTGATTTGAAGTTTCATCTAATTCCTGATAGGTCATTTTTTTGTCTTCAAAAACAAGAGCTATTGCATTAGGGTTCTCAAGGGTTCTTTCTTTAAACAAATCTAAAACCGTTTTACTCTTAGGAGAATCAAAATCAGAATCCTTTTTGTTATAGATGTTTAAAAATCGTTCTTTTTCGACTTTGGTTAGAAGGTTTATTTTAGAAATCTCTACTTCTAAATTATCACTAAGGTTAGATAATAATTCTTTATAATGCTGTATAAATTGTCGCATTATACCTTCATCATAAACATCTGTATTATATGCCACAGAAAAATCCAACGTTTCCTCTTTTTCTCTAAAAACACATACTACATCATTTTGAACCATATATTTTCCTGCATCTCTTATCTCTTCTTGATCTTCCTCTATTTCATTTCTTGATTTTAAGGTATCATTTTCTATAACAATTGAGAAATCAAACAGTGGACTACGGCTTGCATCTCTCTTTAGGTTTAAATCTTGAACCAAACTATCAAATGGATATACTTGATGGTTGTATGCGTTTAATATTGATTCTTTAACTTGATTAAAAAAACTAATTAAAGTTTTTGTTGAGTCAATTTCAGTTCGCAATGCCATTGTATTGACATAAAACCCTATTTGATTTTCAAGATCTTCGTGATGTCTTCCGGCAATAGGAGAACCAATAGTGATATCTTTTTCATGAGTATATCTATAAATTAGTACCTTCATTATAGTTACCAATCCCATAAACAGACTTCCTCCATTTTTTTTAAACACACCATTTACTTTTTTTGTTACATCAGAAGAGATAGTTGTACTTAAAAGTTTTCCGTTACTTGTCTTAAACTTAGGCCTTATTTTTGAAGAAGGTAAATTCAACAGACTAGGAATGGTAGAGAATTGTTGCTTCCAATAATTTTTATGAGCTTGATAAGCTCCATTTTCTAATTGGAGAATTTGCCAATTTGCATAATCTTTATATTGGATTTTAAGTTCTGGTAAATTAGGTTTTTTTTCACTTTTAAAGGCTTCATAAAATACGGTTACATCTTTAATTAGTACGTTAATCGACCAACCGTCACTAATAATATGATGCATGTTATAATAAAATACATTATTGCCTTCACTCAATTGAAAGATAGTCAACCTTAATAAAGGACCATTTTCTAAATCAAATGGTTTGTAGATATCTTTCTCTATATAGTCTCCTACGGATGTTTCTTCACGATCAGAATTTATAAAATTTAGACATTTTATGTCAAAATCAAATTCTTCAAAAGGTACTATCCATTGACGAATTTTTCCTTTTCGATCTTCTTTAAATACGGTTCGTAATATTTCGTGTCTTTCAATAGTGGCCAAAATTGCTTTTCTGAAAACATTGATATCAGAGAAGTTGTTAAGTTGAATATGCCCATACATATTATAAACAGATGAATCCTCAACCATCCTTGAGGTCAACCAAAGTCTATACTGCCCGGAAGATAATGGATAAGAATTTGCTCTTTCAACTTTAGGAATCACTTTGACACTTTCTTCCTCATCTATTTGATTATTTACGAGTAGATAAGTAATCAAGTCTGCTTTATGTGCTTTTATCTTAGTCTTTATCTCTTCTGTTAAATTTCCATTATGATTAATTTTAATATTTCCTTTGTCGACTCTCAAATGAATATCCAGATCTAATAATTGTTTAATAAAATTTTTCATAATTATAATATCTCTTCGTATTTGGTATTAGAAATTTCTTGTTTTTTTTCTTTTTTGCTTAAACGGTTTTCAACTTTTTTTGCCAAGCTTTTAATATTCGGATTCATAAAAAAGTCTTTAAGGTCCAATGCCACATCATACCTTTTATGAATGCTATTTGATAATGTCATCGCTTTTAGAGAATCGCCTCCTAGTTCAAAAAAATCATCATTGATTCCTATATTTTTTATTCCAAAAAAGGTTTCAAATAAATGCACCAACTCTTTTTCTGTTTCAGTCTTTGGTTCTATAAATACTGTTGAGACTTTATCTCTACTGATATCCTTTTTATGTGCGGTATCCCCATTTTGATTGATCTCACTTTTTTGATTCACTTTATATACCCACTTATTAATTCGATAGTCCAGATCAGCCACGGAAACAATTAATTGTGGAATTTGTGGATACGACAATACTCTTTCCAAAATACTAATAGTTTCTTCGGGAGTAGTGCTTAGTTCATCTGTTTCATTTCCAAAATTCAAGCCATCGTAGTTAATACTTATACTATTTTTAATAATTCCTTCTTGAGATATATGATCCATAAACATATTTGCCGCTGCATAAGTTCCAAATTCTTTTCCTCCGATTATAGATGCTATAGACGAAGAGAATATGCAAAAATCCAACTCACGATTTTTGAATATTTCTTTAAGAACTATGGTTCCATTTACTTTGGGTTGAAAATGTTCTTCACATTTTTCTGGTTCTAGTAAATGAATTCCCCTTCTTATCATTTCTCCTTGGATTCCGGCGGTATGAATTACTCCATTTATAGTTCCGAATATAGATTCTCCTTCTTCAATTTTTTTTCGAACTTCTTCTTCATTAGAAATATCAACTTTATAATACAGTACCTTTCCTTTATCCTCTAATGACTTTAAACGAGTAGATTTTGTACCTTCTTGACCAATTTCCATCACCGAACTTCGTCCAATTATTATAAGAGAGGCATCGTATTGTTCTTGAAAATATTTTGCATAGGTATATCCCAAATTTCCTAATCCACCAGTTATAAGATAAACTCCTTTTGACTTCACTCTTGAAGTTTCCTTTTCCTGTTTCTTAAGCTCTACAGAGCGATAATATTTCACCCATCTATTATTATATCTATATGCAATATTCCTTTCTAATGTATTACTAATAACCTCATTATAAAGCTTATCTTCCAGAGCCATATCACCTTCTCCTAAGACTATGTCAATATTTTTTGAATTTATCTCTGGATTTTCCTGGGACATAATTAAGGATACCCCCATAAGTAGTGACTTCTCACATTGTAAGTTCTCATTACCCAAAACTTTATGTATTCCATTTGTTATTGTAATTACCTTAATTGGATACTTCTTTTCTTGTCGATTTAAGCATTTGGCAATATTTAAAAGACTATAAAACCCTAATTGCTTGTAGATACCTTTTTTGTACTCTGTAATACCTAAACTATATAAATGAACTATATTCTCTGGGTAAATATTTTGAGCATTCAAATCTTCAAACAACAACTCATAATCTTTATAGTTACGAGGATCTATCAAATAGGTGAAATCATTCTTTTTAATAAAAGTATCTCCTTCTCCTACTTCAATAACCTTATTTGTTGTTTTTAACTTTTTGATCAATTTTTCACAATGATTTAGGCTATTCTTAAAAACTAAATAACATTGATCATTATTTTGATCTTTTGAGTGCACAAGTATATTTTCTTGTTTCCAAGATGGTGTATAAAACCATTTGGATGAATCCCCTTTTTTATGTTTAGTACCGAATTTTAATTTTTCTTCTAATGTGGTATTAAGATTTTCTCCAATTGGGTACTTAATTTTTTCAAACGGATATGTGGGTAATGAAATTTTGGACAGAGCAGCATTACTATGTAAATTTTGCCAATCTATCGACACCCCATATCTCCATAATTTTCCTATGCTTGTCAATAAATATTCGGTATCATTTACTATTTCTTTGGGGTGTCTAACTAGATTTTCGACCCTACAATTTTTTGTATAAGAATTACACTGGCGTGCAAAATTAGACAATGTTTTACCCGGACCTATTTCAATGAATATTAAATCCTTATTTGTCCTAAAAATTGACTCTAATCCATCTAAAAACCTAACAGTTTTACGAATATGATTAAACCAATAATCTCCATGCATTACTTGATCTTTCTTGATTTTTTTTCCAGTAACGTTTGATATATAAGGTATTTTAGGTGATTCTATATTTACTTCTGAAAAAACTTTAAGAAACTCTTCCTTTATTGGAGCCATCATTTCAGAATGAAAAGCATGAGAAGTTTTTAACTCTTGATATACAACCTCCATATCATCCAATTGCTCTTGAATGGCCAAAATAGCTTGGGTACTTCCTGATAATATGCAACTTTTATCCGAATTAACTGCTGCTATACTTATCTGATCATTTAAAAATAATTGAACCTCATCTTCTGTTAACCCAACACTCATCATAGTACCTTTCGGTAATTTTTGAATCATTTCTCCTCTAGCAATAACCAATCGAATAGCGTCTTTCAACGTAATCACTCCACTAATACAAGCTGCAACATACTCCCCAATACTATGTCCTATCATCATATCAGGTTTAACTCCTAAGGCATCTAACTGTTTGGCCAGCGAATATTCAAAAATGAATAATAAAGGCTGTGTATTTTGAGTTTCATTTATTAAGTCACTTTCTTCTGAAGAAAAGAGAAGTTCTTTATAATCTACTCCATTTATAGAGGCTGCAAGTTTAAAACAATAATCAATGGTAGTTTTAAATACCTTTTCTGTATTGTATAAGTCCCTTCCCATATTAAGATACTGAGCGCCTTGGCCTGGGAACATAAATACAATCTTTTTATTTTCACCTCTCGTATCTATTTCTAAATCTTCTGAATCAATTTTATCTATTAGGACACCCAAATTATTGGCAATAAATGAAGTCCTGTGCAAAAATTCGCTTCGTCCGGCTTGTAATGTCCATGCTAATTTCTTGATATCAATAGATGGAGTTCTCTCTATAAACTTTTTAAGATTTTTCTTTTGCTGTTCTAATGCTTGTGGTGTTTTAGCAGACAGAATAATTAATTGAGGTTTATCATTCTTATTGGCTTCTTCTTCTTTAATGTATTCTTCCAAGACAACATGTGCATTAGTGCCTCCAATCCCAAAAGAACTTACTCCTGCTCGACAAGGTCCCTTATATGGTGACTTCCAATTTTTCAATTCAGTGTTTACATAAAATGGAGATGTTTCATAATTTAATTCCGGATTAGGCGAAGTAAAATGTAAAGAGGGAACCAGTTGTTTATTTTTAAGACAAAGTACTGTTTTGATAAATCCTGTAATACCTGCTGCCGTATCCAAGTGTCCCATATTACTTTTTACTGTACCTAAAGCACAATATTTACTAGCCCCTGTACCAAACACCTGCCTTAGAGCTTCAAATTCAATTACATCTCCCAATTTTGTAGCCGTACCATGGGCCTCTATATAACTAATTGTATTTGGAGAAACTCCAGAAAATCTTTGTGCCATTTGGATAACGTCTACCTGACCATCAATACTTGGAGCTGTAAACCCAACTTTTCTGTTTCCATCATTATTTATTGCACTGCCTTTAATAACTGCTAGTATATTATCTCCATCTTTTTTGGCTTCACTGAGTTTTTTTAGAACTACTAATCCTGCTCCTTCAGATTCTACAGTACCATTAGACAGCACATCGAATGTTCTTGTATGACCATCATTAGAACTAACCATTCCCTCAGAATAAAAATAACCTTTTTGATCTGCTGATTTTAACGCTATACCTCCTGCTAATGCAATATGGTTTTCTCCTGACAACAAACTCTTTACCGCCTGATTAACGGCTACCAAAGAAGTAGAACAAGCTGTATTTATAGTATAAACACCTCCTTTTAAATTAAGACGATAGGCTACCAAAGAGTTTAAAAAGTCTTTATCTTGTAATTGAGCTGCAGTAAACCAATCAACATTTGAATCATCATTGGTAAGTAAGCTAAATAATTTCCAATTTAAATTTGCACGTGATCCTGCATATAATCCTATTAATCCAGGATAGGTTAAGGGGTCATACCCAGCATCTTCTAAAGCACTCCAAACTAATTCATGAAAAATCCTAGTTTGAGGATCCATCATCTTAGCCTCATCTGGTAAATATCCAAAAAAACTAGAATCGAAATACTCTTTGTCATTTAGGAAAAAACTAGAACGTATATAATTTTTGTCATTTAAAACATCTTCAGAAATTCCAAAACTAATTAATTCTTCTTCACTAAAATGCTTTAATGGTTCTACCCCTTTTTTAAGATTATCCCAGAACTGATGTACGTTATCTGCTCCTGGTGCTTTCATCGCCATTCCTATAACAGCTATATCGCTACTACCTTTTTCCTCTTCTAAAATAGTTCTTGGAGTATTCAATTTATCCAGCTCCTTTTCAGTTGTTTTTAAATTTTCTCCTTTTCCGCTTAATAATTGTGATTGTAGCCGTATGGATGTATTTTGAAACAAGGAAGCTACTGAAACGTCTTTTCCAAATATTTTTTTGATCTCAAGGTGTAACTCCATAATATGTAAAGAATTCCCACCTAACTGAAAAAAACCAATATCAATTCCTATATTTTTTGGATTAATGCTTAGTAACTTACTCCAAATTTGAACTAATTCTCCTTCTATTTGATCTCTTGGGGCAATATATTCTGTATCAAAATCAATACTTGAAGGAATACTGCTTAATAATATACTATGGTCTACTTTTCCATTTGAAGTTAATGGTATTGCCTCAATCTGGATAATCTTTGAAGGAACCATATAGTTTGGAAGTTGCTCCTGCAGGTAACTTTGAAGTTCGGATAACTCCACTCTTTCTTTTCCGACAAAGTACCCTAAGAGTCTTTTTTTTGCATTCTCTTCATCTACAACTATTGCTGCTTCGGTAACAAGGTTATGAGCTTCTAATACCTCTTTTACTTCAATAAGACCTACTCTATATCCTCTTATTTTTACCTGATCATCTATTCTTCCTAAGTATTGAATATCTCCATTAGAAAGCCAACATCCCAAATCACCCGTTTTATATACTTTTTCATCTCTTTTAAAGGGATTCGGAACAAACTTGGCATGGGTTTCGTCTTTCTTATTCAAATACCCTAATGCTAATTGAGGTCCACCAATACAAATTTCTCCTGTAACACCAATAGGCAGTAGTTCATCATTATCTAATATGTATACCTGTACATTTGTAGTTGGTTTACCTATTAGAATCTCTTCATCATCCTCTACAGTAATTTTTTTACTAATACAACCGACTGTTGTTTCTGTTGGCCCATATTCATTCCATAACGTAGTTGTTTTACCATAGAGTGAAAACAACCTCTTAACCAAAGTATAAGGAAGCTCTTCACCTCCCAAAATAAATACTTTACTATTATGATCTATCAGTTCTTGTTTGTTATTTTCGACAAAATCTAATAGTACGCTTAAATGAGAAGGAGTTAACTTAATTATTTCAAGAGAACTTTCTGATACTAGTTTTAACTCTTCTAGATAATTTTCTTGTGTTGCTATAATCTCAATTACTCCCCCTGTTATAAGAGGAGTAAAAATACTTGTGATTGTTAAATCAAAAGATATTGAAGTTACTAATGTAAACTTTAAAGATTCGTTATTTGTATATGTTTTTGCCGCATATTGAATGTAATTGCTTAATGATTTATGAGATATTACTACTCCTTTTGATTGCCCTGTTGTTCCTGATGTATAAATACAATACGCCGGTTTATCTTCATTTATATCAATTATTAATTCTTTGGATGAGTAATTATTAAAATCAAAAACATCAATATTTAATACAGTTCGGTTGGCAAATAGTTTAACATACTTTTCATCGCATATTACTTCACTACTTTTCACATCTCTTAGTATATAATCGATTCTTTGTTTAGGTAATTTAGGATCTATTGGAACAAACGCGTTTCCTGACTTTAAAATACCTAATATTGCTATTATCATCGAAAAGGACCGGTCAATACAAATAGGAATAAATTCTCCTTCTAGCTTTTTTGAGATTAGATATTCTGCTAACTGATCGGACTGGTTGTCTAATTTTTCGTAACTTAATTTTTCTTCTTCATAAATTAAAGCAGTTCCTTCTGGAGTCTTAGCACACTGTTCTTTAAAGGCATCTAATACTTGATTAATTCTCTCTTTCTTAGTTTTTGTTTCATTAAACTCCTCTAGTAGTTGTATTCTTTCGTCAGGATATAAATAATCAATATTCTTTATTTTATCTTGAGGTTCTTGTGTATACCTTGCTAATACTCTTTTGAAATGCCTTACAAATCTTTCTATCAACTCTCTCTCATATACATCATTATTATAACCTATACTAAAAGATAAATAATCTCCTATTTCTTCAAAAATAATTTCCAAGTCAACTTTAGACATTACATTATCTATAAAATCAATAGTATTGAAACTTGAAGGAATAAAATTACTTGTCTTAATCTCACCTGTATTATGCAAATCAACTATAATATCAAAAAGCGCACTCCTACTTGGGTCTCTTGTCAATTTTAATTGATCCAACAATACATCAAAAGGGTAAAATTGATGAGATAAAGCATTTTGAATACTATTTTTTACTTTTTCAAAGTATTGAATTAGGCTTTCATCTTGATCCAATTCTGTCTTTATAGCTATAGTATTTGTATAAAGCCCTATTTGATTGTCTAAGTTTTCATGATCTCTACCAGAAACCGGAGTACCTATGATAAAATCATTTTGACGAGTATATTTATGTAATAAAACACTTATAATAGTTACTAAACCGGCAAACAGACTACCTTTACTTTCCTTGGTCCATTTTTTTAATTGGTTAACAGTTTCGGGATCAATATATGTCACTAACTTTGAACCATTACTCGTCTTTAGTTTGGGTCTTACTTTTGTTGATGGTAAATCTAATTTTGGTATTTCAGTAGAAAATTCTTTTAACCAAAATTCTTTACTTTTTTCATAATCTCCTTCTTTGAGTTTGTTTAATTGCCAAGATGAATAGTCCTTGTATTGTATTTTTAAATCTGCTAATACTGGGGCTTCTTCTTTTTTATAGGCATTGTAGTAGGATAGTAAATCCTCTGTCAACACTTTCATTGACCACCCATCACTTATGATATGGTGTATATTAAAGTAAAAAACATAATCACTATCAGATACTTTAAACAAGATAACTCTTAATAAGGGGCCATTTATTAAATCAAAGGGCTTTGTTACGTCTTCTTGTATATATTCCTTTATCTTCTTTTCTGGTTCTTTATTATCTCTAAAGTCATATTCCTTTATAGCGAAATCTATTTCTTTTACATCTAATATCCATTGCCGGATTTCTCCATCTGAATTTTCTTTAAAAATTGTTCGTAAGATTTCATGTCTCTCAATCACTGCGTAAATAGCTTTTTTAAAGCTTTCAATATCATACTCCTGTAATGTCATCTGACTAGGAATATTATACGTCACAGAATCATCTTCTAATTGGGTTAATACCCACATTCTTCTTTGAGCATCTGACAAGGGGTAATTTTCTTGATAGGAAAGAGAAGGAATATTTGTAAATTGATCTTGATCCTCAACCAAGTCATTTTGGTTTTCTAAATATTTTTTTATCTCTTCTTTTTTTACCTTGATTTCGTCCAATAACTTCTTTTCTAAACCTTCTTTTTTGGTAAAGATTTTTAATTGACCATTTTTTATTTTAAAGAACACGCCTTGTTTTGCAAGCTCATTTAACCAAGTAATCATATAAATGTTTTTATAAAATTGTATGAAAACAACAAATCAAAATATTTCTTGTTTCTTAATATTGATATGGAAAAGAGATAATTATATCTCTATCTCATTTAGATCTAGTGTATCAATACTCTTTTGATGTATTAAAAATTCTATATATTCTGAAGTACTTTTAATATCACTTTTTTCATGTAGTTCTTTTATATCTATAGATAGATCAAACTGTTTGTGATATTCATTATTTAAACGGAGTAATTTTAAACTATGTCCTCCTAATGCGAAGAAATTATCATTGATTCCTATTTTTTCTACCTCCAATATCCTTTGCCAAATTTCTACCAATTGTTCTTCTAATTTATTTCTTGGAGCAATGTATTCTGCTCTTATCAAATCTTCATGCTCTATATTTGGAAGGGATTTTTTATCAACTTTACCATTTGTAGTCAACGGTATTGAATTCAATTTAATATAGTAATTTGGCACCATATAATCGGGTAACAATTCGTGCAGTTTAGATAGAATATCCTCTTTAGCAAGTCCTTTTTCAGATACATAATACACAACTAAATATTTATTGTCTAACTCTTCTCTTAAAACGACTACCGATTGATCTACTCCTTCAATATCTAAGAGACGCCCTTCTATTTCACCTAATTCTATTCTAAACCCCCTTATCTTTACTTGGTCATCTACTCTTCCTACATATTCTATATTCCCATCAGGGAGCCATTTTACTAAATCACCAGTTTTATACATTAAGCCCTCGTTACAATATGGATTTGGAACAAATGTTTTAAAAGTCAAATCTTTACGATTCCAATATTCTCTAGCTAAACCATTTCCTGAAACATATAGTTCTCCAGTAACTCCTACGTTACAAAGGTTTAAATATTCATCTAAAATGTATACTTGAGTATTTGCAATTGGTTTCCCAATAGGTATATTGATAAGATCTATCTGACTATTTTTTTCTATTTTAAACATGGTAGCACAAATACTGGTCTCTGTTGGTCCATAAGCATTATAAAAAGTTCCATATTTTAAATATTCTGTTACTTTGTTTTGTACAGCAGCTTCTCCGGCTGTTATAAGTACCTTTAGGTTTCTCAAACTACTTATATCTACCATTTTTAAAAATGCGGGAGGAAGTGTAGCAATTTCAATTTCATTAGTAATTATATACTTTTCAAAAAGCCTAGCATCTTTACGAGTTTCATTATCTAGAATAAAAAGACGACCTCCGGATAAAAGAGAAATGAAAATCTCCCATATAGATGCATCAAATGAAAAAGAAGAAAACTGTATACTATTCTTACACTCTTTTATTTCGGGTGTATGTATTTGAGACAATATAGTATTTACAATTCCCGAATGTTGAATTACTACTCCTTTAGGATTTCCTGTTGACCCCGATGTGTATATGATATAGGCAGAGTCTTGAGGTGATATCACTGTTTTTTGGTAGTCAAACTCTGTAGTTGTATCTAACTCTATATCTATAGAGAACATAGCTCCATCATAAAAATCTAAATCAAAAATAAACGATGTTTCTGTTATTAATAATTTTAGATTTGTATCATTTAAAATAAAAGTTTTACGATCCAAAGGCAATTCAAAATCAATTGGTATATAAACACCTCCAGCTTTCATTATTCCTAAAATAGAAATTATAGACCATTCACTCCTAGTTAATTGGACCCCTACAAAATCTCCAACTTGAATATTATATTCACTTTTCAAAGTATGAGCCAACCGATTAGAAAGTACATTTAGTTCTTTATAGGTAAAATGTTTTTCTCCAAAAGAAAGCGCAATATTACTAGGTGAGTTAAGAGCTTGATCCTCAAATAAACTAACTAATGTTGTATCTATATTAAAACTAGTCTCTATAGGCTTTGAAAACTCAAGCAACTTACTTTTTTCTTCGTTAGATAAATACTGTATATCTCCTATTGCTTGTTTTGGATTACTTAGCAAACTAGTTGTTATACTTTTAAAATGCTTCATCAACGTCTCAATCATCTCTGTTTCATAAACATCTTTGTTAAAAATAACTTCGAATAAAACAGTCTCTTTTAAAGGTATGAAATGAAACTCTACATCATTTTTACTAGTTGCAACGCCTCTACACTCTATAGTATCTGATAAATTTTCGTCAATTAGCTGATCATCATTTTCAAAATTACTCTCATGAAAAGTCAATGATATGTCATATAATGATGTTCGACTGGTATCATAACTAACTTCTAAAACTTCTACTAACTTATCGTAAGGATATTCTTGATACCCAAAATCTTGTAATGTATTTTCTTTAACTCTATTATAAAATTCCACAAAACTTTCTGATGGATCGATTATATTACGAAGAGCCAAAACATTAACATAAAACCCTATCTGATCTTCTAAATCAGGGTGGGATCTTCCTTCAACTGGACTACCAATTATAATACTTTTATTCGAAGTATACTTATATAACAAGACATTGAGTAAAGACAAAGTAAGCATGAATAAACTTCCTTGATGAGATTGTGTAAACTCATTCATTTGGTTACTTATTTTTTTAGAAAGAAATGTACTTAAGTTCTTTCCGTTACTTGTTTTAACTTTAGGTCGTATTTTTTGTGATGGCAAATCTATTTTCGGTACATCTCCAGAAAATCTATTAAGCCAGTATTTTTCATGCTTTTGATATTCTGGCTTACTTAACTGGTCAAATTGCCATGTGGAATAATCCTTATATTGTATTTTTAGTGGTTTGATATCAACAGTAATCTCAGACATATAAGCCTCATAATATTTTATCACATCACGTGATAAAATTTGTAACGATCGTCCGTCACTAATTATATGATGCATATTTATGTAAAAAACATACTTGTCATCAAATACATGAATGAGGCTAGCTCTTAATAAAGGTCCCTTACTAAGGTTGTAGGGTTTATAAAAATCATTTTCAATATAATCCCTAGTAATTGCTTCAGGGTTATCACAGTCTCTAAAATCCTGAAAATCAATATTAAAATTAAGTTCTTCTAGTGTTAAAACAAATTGTCTAACCTCTCCTCCCTCAACTTCCTTAAATATGGTACGAAGTATTTCATGTCGTTCTATAGCAGAAAACAATGCTTGTTCAAATGCACTAATATTGTAAGTTCCTTTTAACTCAATTTGGGTGAATATATTATAAGCCTTGGCTTGTTCTTCAAATTGGTTTAAGACCCATAGCCTTTGTTGTGCATTTGAAATTAAGTAATGATCACTTTTTGGTATGCTCTTAACATTGATAGAATTAAGGTTATCATTCCTTTTTAAGTTTTCTAAATATTCTACTAAACCTTGTTTTTTACTCTTAATTTCCTCTATAATTGACGGATCAACCCCTTCTTTTGGAATTTTTACGGATAATTCTCCTTCATCGAGACTAATATGAATATTTTCTTGAATAAGCTTTGATAAAAATGTTTTCATTTGAGATAAGGTGTTTAAAATATTAGAAGATTTTCAAGCAAGGAGAATGCTCCTAATAAAGGTATATTGCTAGAAGTCAATATTAAATATTGTCTTAAAAAGCTATTAGTGGTTATTTAGAAAATGGTATTAATTAAACAAGTCGATGGAGCGCTTGAGTATAATTCTATTTTAATTAAATATAATTTTTAGATTGCCTTAAAACCATAAGGTCAGGCCTGCCTATATAAAAGATCATGTAAATAAAGAGTAATGAAAGTGATACATTATATACTATTTTATCATGCATTGCAATAAAGTAGAATCCCTATACCATTATGTTGATAAAGTTATGGTATGTTTTCAAGCCAAGAAAGCTGCTATATTTGTTCTGGTGTTAGAATATCTATATTTGGTAAGTTTATAATAGGCTTCATATAATCATCTAACATTTGATTTAATAAATTTTTATATGAGTTCATAAAATTTACTATCGTATCTTTTTCATAAAGATCTGTATTATAGTTAATATTGAACCAAAGACACCCTCCTAACTCACGAAAATCTATTTCCATATCATACTTTGCTACAACCGTATTCACGTATTTTTTTCCAATCCCTCCTTCAATAATTGTTCCCGATTCGTTTCCTGTAAGAGGAAATTCTCCAAGCATCTGTTCTTCTCTTTGAAGTAATAATACAATATCAAAAATAGGGTTTCTACTTTCATCCTTATTTAGTTTTAAATCTTCAACTATTTTTTCATACGGATACATTTGAAACGCATAAGATTTAGAAACCGTATCTTTTACTTTATTATAAAAACTTAAAAAGTTCTCATTTGGGTCTAACTGATTACGAACAGCTATAGTATTAATATAAGGTCCTATTTGATTTTCGAGATCAGGATGATCTCGCCCTAAAGCCGGAGTACCTAATATTAAATCTTCTTCTGATGTACATTTATTAAGAAAGACCTTCCAAGAAGCCATTATCCCCATAAATAGGTTCCCCCCTTTTTCATTCACAAAATCTTTCAATTTTTCTGAAGTCTCTACAGTAATATTTGTTCCTAATAATCGCCCTGAGAATGTTTTTACCCTAGGTCTTTCTTTTTGATTTGGCATATCTAGTATTGAAAGATTTCCTGATAAATGATCTAACCAATACTCTTTGTATTCTTTTAATTCGTTCTTTTCTAATCGTTTTATTTGCCAATTAGCAAACTCTTTATACTGAATATTTAATTCCTGAAGATCAGGAACTTCATTAATCTTTAAGGCTTCTGAAAAAGCCATAGCATCACGAGTAAATATCTCTATAGATTCCCCATCAAAAGCTATGCTATGCATATTATAGTAAAGAAGATGTTTATCTCCTTTTATTCGAAATAAAAAAGCCCTAAACAAAGGACCATTTTCGAGATCAAAAGGTACAAAAGCGTCTGTATCTATTATCGTTTTTAATCGTTCTTCTTTATTCTCCTCTTTTCGAAAATCAAAGTAATCAATTTTAAATCGGATATCTTCTCTGGGTAATACATATTGTCTTACTTCTCCTAATTCATTTATTTTAAAAACGGTTCTTAATATTTCATGCCTGTCTATAACCGCATCCAATGCTTGTAAAAATCTATCTTTGTCAATGATTTCTATAATAACCGACCCTGGAATATTATGAGCAACAGAACCTTTTTCTAATTTGCATAAATTCCAAATACGTTTTTGATTAAGTGACAACGGATAGTTTTCTTGTTTTGTTAAAACTGGTATTTCTGCTTTATTTGGATCTGTTAAATTGGACAGATACTCAATTAAATCTAATTTTCTTGTTTTAATTTCATTAATGATGGCTGGATCAACTCCTGTTTTAGGAATTTTAACAGATAACTCTCCTTCATTAAGGGTCAAATGAATATTTTCTTTAACTAGTTTTTGCAAAAGTGTTTTCATAAAAAAATAGATTTTTGGTAGGTATTCTATAAAATCTCAGTATAATTTAATATTCATTAATAAGGTTTTTCCAAAACTTCAAAAAGTTCAGATTTCAAATGAATGCTTTCTCCTTTTTTAACATAGATTTTTCCTTCACTCCAAATAGCATTTACTTTACCCCAATCCATAACACTCTTTACATCAGGAAAAAAACCTTTTCCATTGTGATTTGCGCTAGTGTTACATAGTAAAGGAACACCACTTAATTTTTTATATTCTTGCAATAGTGAATATACTTCTGGATTGCTTTTAGCACTAACTGTCTGAAGACGCGCTGTTCCATCTAAATGAGTTATTGCCGGAATTTTACCCACCCAATCCTCTTTTACTTTATGATCATATAACATATAAGGATCCGGAGTACCTGGACTAAAAACCTCTGGTGCATTTTCAACAATACATATAGGAGCTACTGGTCTATAATCTTCTCTCCCTTTAACTTTGTTCAATACACTTTTCATTGTAGGAGATACTGGAGCCGATAGAATACTTCTATTCCCTAATGCTCTTGGTCCTAATTCTGCTTTGCCGTTAAGAAAAATAATTGGTTCATCAAACTTATGTATAATAAAAGCTAATTCTTTAATTGAACAATCTATGTTAATCCAAGATTCTATATTATCATTAAACTTATTTAAATTTGGTCCTTTATACACATCCCATTTTAGAGCCAATGTATCTGTGTTTTTTACCATTTCACAACATGCAGTACCAATTGCACTACCAGAATCGTTTGGAAATGGAGGAACCCAAATTTCTTCAAATACTCCAGAGTTTCTAATATGGCTATTCCATTTAATATTCAATGCACAACCTCCTACAAGACATATGTTTCTTTTATTCTCGGGATGTTGTTCTACCAAATATGCCAATTTCTCTAATAATACATCTTGTAAAAAAACATGGTATGTTGCCATTAAATCTACGGCTTCAATGCCATTAATTTCGCCATATATTACAAACTCTTTTAAGAGACTTATTGATTTTCCTAACAGGTTACTTAAATTCGTGATTTTCTTATCAAGAATTTCTTCTTCATTTTTATTGAAAACCTCCTTAAAATACTCTAGCACTTCAGGTATACATTTTCCTAAGGCTATATAAGCCATCACTTTACCAGCAATAGAAAGCCCTCCTTTTTCAAAATCTATAAATGGTTTGTAATTTGATGCAAAAGATGCATAGCTATCGCCTTTTATATGAAAAATAGACCCAAGATTATCAATAGTTTTTGTAGATGCATTAAAGAAAAAACATTGGGGAAACATTCCTCCGTCCCAAACAAGAATATAAGAATCTTCTTTTCTCTCGGCGAACGGACTTGTGCAATATGCCCCCATAATATGTCCTGACACATGTAAATAACTATTATATGAAAAATCATCATTTTCATATGAAAATGATTGTACATCTAGAACATTTTCGTCTTTCACATACATTCCATATCTCCCAAATTCAATTTCAAACTCTTTATTCGAAAAATCTCTGATCTTTGCAAAAAATGCTGGAGCATCATTCTCTAACCTCATTTCTTCTGAAACATTTTCTCCCCAGCCATCTATAACAATTTTATCAATATCTTCAAGTTTATAGTCATTCTCTTCTAATACCGAAGCCAAAAAATGAAGATTTAGGTCCAATAAATCTGAAAACCTTGCATTATTGTTTAGTTTCTCCATTTCATAGCTAAAAATTAACTCTCCATTATCAATTAATGCTATAGCACCATCATGAGTAAGCTTTAAACCACATATGATCATATCGTATATTTTTATATATTATGTTTATTTTTAAATTGGTATAGTTATATTTTGATCTCGCTAAACTCGTTCTCATCCAATTCTTTAACTTCCTTAAATGTTAAATCTACCTCAATTCTTTCACCTATTAGCTCAATTGTGTTTTCTGCATATATTCCTCTCAAATCATATTTTAACCCAAACTCTTTGTTAATAGCATTAAGCATTCTAATTCCTCTTAAGCTATTACCTCCTACTTGAAAAAAGTCATCTCTAATACCTATTTTTTCAATTTGTAAAATTTCTTCCCATATTTCGGTTAATTTTCTTTGAAGGTCATTTTGTGGTGCAACATAATCTTCTTTGATCACAGGTAGAGGAAGCACTTTTCTATTTACTTTTCCATTGTGTGTCAATGGCATTTCTTCAAGTTGTACATAAACCCTAGGAACCATGTACTCTGGAAGTTGATTTAGTAAGGTATCTTGTATTTCTTTTTGATTTATTTCACTAGTACTGATAACGTATCCTACTAATTGTACATTACCCTTATCATCTTTTATAGGAGTCACTACCGATTGCTCTATATTTTCTATTTGAGTTAAGACATGTTCTATCTCCCCTACTTCTATTCGATAACCATTAATTTTTACTTGATGATCATTTCTTCCTAAAAATTCGATTGTTCCATCGGGTAACCAACGTGCCAAATCCCCTGTTAAATACAAACGCTCTCCATCTTCAAAAGGATTCGCTACAAATTTTTCATTTGTTAAATCGGAATGGTTTAAGTACCCTCTTGACAATCCTTCTCCTCCAATACAAAGTTGCCCTACCATTCCTTGGGGTATTAATGATAAATGTTCATCTAGTATATATACTTGAGTATTGGCAATAGGTTTACCTATTGTTATTTTTCTTTCTTCTTGTAATTTAGAAATACATGACCATATAGTTGTTTCTGTTGGACCATAAAGATTCCATACTTTATCACTAAGCTTTGTCAATCTCTCTTTAAGCTCATAACTTATTGATTCTCCTCCTGATAACAATGTAACATCCTCTAATGTTTCTATGCCATTGGATATTAACATTTGCCATCTTGATGGGGTTCCTTGAATACAATTAGGTTTAGTTTTATGAATAACAGAAGTTATATATTCTGGATCTTTTGCTTCCTCATCTTTTACTAAAACCAATTGTCCTCCTAATAACAAAGGGGACAAGAGTTCTAATATTGAGATATCGAATGTAAATGTTGTAAGGCTTAAAAATTTAATGTTTTGATCGAATGCAAGATGATCACACATACTAAATAAAAAATTCACCAAAGCTTTATGCTCAATTTTTACACCTTTTGGTTTTCCTGTACTTCCAGAAGTATAAATTAAATATGCTAAGTCATCTGGAGACAGCTTATTTTTGAGAGAATCTAGAGCATTTTCTTGTCTAATATCATATTCTTGATCTACGTAAATTATTTCTTTAGAAGCGTGATCTCCAAAAACATTTTCAAAATCTAAAGAACTTAAAACGATATTAGATTTTGTATCTTCTAATATATAATCAATACGCTCTTTTGGGTAATTAGGATCGATAGGAACATAGGCACCTCCACTTTTTAATATGGCCAATATTGCTATAACCATTTCGATACTTTTATCAATACAAATAGGAATAAAATCTTCTTTTGACACTCCTTTTTCTATAATAAGATAAGCTAAACAATTCGATTTTCTATCTAACTCTTTATATGTAATTGTTTTGTCTTTAAACTGTACAGAAATAGCATCTGGAGTACGTTTTACTTGTTCTGTAAACAAATCTACTATTGTTTTATCCTTTGGATAAAGTACCTTAGTATCATTAAACTCGTTTAACAAAACTTCTCTTTCCTCTTTTAGTAAATATTTTGCTTTACTAATGCTCTGATCTGAATACTTTAAAAGCTCGTTTAATAGTACTTTATAATGTAATATGAAGTTTTCGATTGTTTCTTGTTCATAAACATCATTATTGTATCTGAGAATAAAATCTATTCCACCTGCGACTTCTGTAAAATCGATTTCAATATCAAACAAGATCATTTTCTCTCCTAAATCACATACTTCATGATTGCTTAATTCATACATTGATGATTCTGCCATCCCTAGATAGTTAATCAAAATATCGAATAAAGGACTTCTATTAACTGCTCTTTTAGTATTTAAATCTTCTAAGAGCTTATCAAATGGGTACATTTGATACTCTAAGGATTTTAAAGTAGTTGCTTTAATTTTTTCAAACAATTCGATAAAACTATTATTAGGATCAATATCACTCCTTAATGCCAAGGTATTTATATAAACACCTATTTGATCTTCTAAGTCAGAATGATCCCTTCCTGCAATTGGGTTTCCAATTACGATATCAGTTTCTCCAGTATACTTATGTAGCAAAATTTTAGAAACTGTTAATAACCCCATAAATACACTACCACCATTTCCTTTTACAAAATTTTGTAAGTTTCCTATTATTTCTGATGAAATATGTATTCCTAACCCCTTACCTGAAAATGTCTTGTTTAGTGGTCTTTTTTTCTTAGATGGTAAATCAAGTACTGGTATTGTTCCATTTAATGAAGAGGTCCAATACTCTTTATGTTTTTGGTTATTCGGATCATTAACTTGAGCTAATTGCCATGCACTATAATCTTTATATTGTATTCTTAATGGAGAGATTTTAGGACTTTCTCCTCTTACATATGCTTCATAATATTTCATAACGTCACCAACCAATACCTCCATAGACCACCCATCGCTTATAATGTGATGCATGTTATAATAGAAAATGAACTTATCATTACTTACCTGAAGTAAACTAACTCTTAATAAAGGTCCTTTGGATAAATCGAATGGTTTAAACGAATCTGATAAAACATAGGTTTTATAAACAGCATGAGGATCCTCTTCTTCTCTAAAATCAAAAAACTCCATGTTAAATTTTACCTCATCATAATCTAAAACGATTTGATAAGGCTCTCCATTCTCATCTTCATTAAACACTGTTCGCAAAATCTCATGTCGTTCTATAACAGACATTATTGCACGTTCTAAACAGTTTCGATCATGTTTCCCGTTTAATTCAATTTCTGTTGGTAAATTATATGCTGTAGACCCTTCATTGGTTTGACTTAATATCCAAACTCTTTGTTGAGCATTGGACATAGGATATTTAGATTTTGGTTCAATAACTGGTATTGGCTCTACAGAATTATTCTCGTTTAAATTCTTTAAATATATAACGATTTCATCTTTGTTAGATTTAATTTTCTGAATCAGTTCTGGCGAAATCTTATCTTTATAAGATGAAATTTTAATATCATCTCCTTTTAAAAATAGTTTTATTTGTTGCTCTCTTAATTCAACAAAAAGTTCTTTTATTTTTTTCATAGGTCTACTATTCTTTTTAAAAAATGTTTTATTTCATGAAGATTCACGGTATTTCTTTTCATAGAAAAAAGAAACACCTGATTTTTAAGGACAAAGCTATTAATGGATTATCTGAATTGAAGCTTAAATGAAAAACGGAGCACCCAACCGTTTTCAAATTAGGTACATGTTATTTATAATGTAGTCAAAAAATTAATCAAGATTGTTTTAGATTACAATGGAGTCTACTTCTTCCATTTCATTATCCTTCTCCTTCATCCATTTTACTTGATCAAGTACTTTTGAAATATCTTCTATTGTTTTATTTGAAAAAACATCAGACATTCTAATCACAATCCCAGTATTTTTTCGCAATTTGTTAATCAATAATACAGCCTTTAAAGAATCTCCTCCCAGTTCAAAAAAATCATCTTTTATTCCCAAACCTGTAACTCCGAATATGTTTTCGAATAAATTGGTTACCAAAGATTCTGTATCGTTTTTAGGAGCTGTAAATTCGGCTTTAACTATTTTTCTATTTATTTGAACCCCTATTTTGGGTTTCTTTTTATCAGAAATATTTGGTAGATCATTCAAATTCCTTTTAGAAACTAATATTTGCTTTATATCGTTATGCAAAAATGAGTAATGAAAAGCATTAATCAATTCATTTTGTTTTATCCATGGATCTACATCATCAACTTTATCTAAATTTAAAATCGACCAATTCTTCTTATTATTTCTCAAAACAATATTATCCATTTGTGCCGAAGCAGAGGCATAAGCTCCATATGTAATTCCTCCTAAAAAAGACGATAAACTTGATATAATCTTCACAAAACCTATAGTCTTCTCTTTAACTATTCTATCAATATTAATAAGCCCGTTAACTCTAGGCGCAAAGTGTTTCTCTATAGTATCTTCCAGAATATCTTCTACCAACATTGCTTCAGTTATGTCAACGTTTCTGTCCATATGAATAATACCATCAATAGAAACAAATTCGTTTTCTATATTTTCTATTTCAGATAAAAGGCTTTCATAATTTGATATGTCTACATATGAAATCGTTATAGTACCATGCTGCTTTTTTAATATCTCATATAATCTTTTTGATTCTTCACTCCACTCATCAAAATTCTTACCTGTTAGGGTTATTATATTAGCTTGATACTCCTTTAATAAATGATTTGTCAATATGTATTGCATATTATCCAATGTACCTGTAACAATATAATTACCATTTTTCTTAATAACAGATGTTCTATAGTTCTCTATTTCTTCTGTTTCTAATGGTTCATAATATGGAATCCACCTTCTGTCATTTCTAAAGGCAACCATATTGAATTTGATGGAGTTATAAAGCTCATTTGATATTGCTACAATATCTTGCAAAGTGTAATTATCTATATCAATATCTATACATGAAGCATAAAAATTTTTAGATTCTTGAGTAAAAACTTTTAATAAGGTATTTGTATGCTGGTTTATTTGTTCTAAATCCTCTGCTCCAGTAACTCTATAATTTTTATTAGAAATAACAATTATTTTCTTTGGATTTGTGGTTTCTTCAAATTTAAAAGCCTTTATCATTTTTAGGATATTATTAAACTTCATATTATATCCTAAATAACTATTTTGAGTTGTTATGACAGAACTCTTATTTAACTCCCATGCATAGACTATAAAATCATATTCAAATTTTATTGTTTCAAGATGTAACAATAAATCATTATAATCTGATAAATTGTTCGGGTTTATTGTAATCTTATTAGGTAAATCTGTTTTGAATTGATCTCCTTTAATCACCTCAATAACTTCCTTACTATCATGTTTTAGTTTCTCTATTAACGTTTTACTAAATAAAGAATCATCATTAAAAATAAGGCATCTTTTTGCTTTAGAAAATACCGTTTCTACTTTTTTGTTCCTTGGAACATATTTCCATGAAGGAATGAATAATCCTTTCGAAATCTCTTTTTTAGTTTGTAATAGATATTCTTTTTTAATTATATTTTTATCCAAAGCTACTTTTGAAGGAATATCATACTCATCAAAAGCATAAGTAGGAATGGATATTTTGTTTGGTTTCTCCTCATTATAGTATTCCTCCCAATCAATGTCTATCCCGTTACACCATAATTTTCCTAAAAATTCTGTAAAATATTCATTATCATCAATATCTTCTTTAGGGTGTCTAATTGTGGTTAAAACATCATTTGTTAAACTATGATTTTGTGACTTTTTAAAGAAACTAGTTAATGTTCTTCCTGGACCAATTTCTATGAATAAACTATGGTCAATTGCAATAAGCTTCTTTATTCCTTTTTCAAACTCTACAGCTGCTGTAATATGATTTGACCAATATTGTATAGAAGTAACCTCTTTTTCTGTAACAAAATCCCCTGTAATATTGGAAATAAATGGAATTTGCGGTTTTTGTAATGTAATCTTTTTTAATTCTTCTTCAAAATCTTCAAGTATAACATTCATCATTGAAGAATGGAAAGCATGAGAAGTCTTTAAAACAGTAAATAGTATTTCTTCTTTTTCTAATTCTTTTTTTACTAAATCTATATCATTTTTTGATCCTGAAATCACAAATGAATCATGAGCATTTCTCGCCGCTATTGATACATTTTGAAGTATCTCTGTTTTCACTCTCTGAAGAGGAGCGGATATACTTAGCATATCTCCTTCAGAAACCTTCGTCATTAATTCTGCTCTAATACTTATAACTTTTAATGCGTCTTTAAAAGTAAAAACACCACTAATAGTAGCTGCAACATACTCTCCCAAACTATGCCCAATCATATAAGTTGGTTTTATTCCTAACGCAATAAGTAATTGTGCAAGTGCATATTCAAATACAAATAACAATGGTTGGGTATAAACTGTTTTATGGATATTTTCGGTAGTTTCAGAATTATCATTAAATAAAATCTCCTTATAATTAATACCATTAATTTCTTCTAAATAATTTAGTCCGTCATCCAAAACTTGTTTAAAAATGGGGTACATACCGTACAAGTTTTTACCCATATTCACATACTGACTCCCTTGTCCAGAAAACATAAACACTATATTATTTTTAGGCTTAATTATAGTTGTTTTAATAGTGTTCTCTTTTAAAGATGTAATTAACTCTTTACTATCCTTTACGACCAAATATTTTACAAAATCAAATTGTTTTCTACCTATTTGCATTGTATAGGATAAATCAAAAATATCGGCTTTTTTATTTTCAACAAACTTTAGCAATTTATTTTCATATTGCTCTAATGCTGTTTCTGTTTTAGCAGAATATCTAATTAGTTTATACGTTCTCTTCGAATTTCTTTTTTCAACTCTAGGTGCTTCTTGCAGAATTACATGCACATTTGTTCCTCCGATTCCAAGTGAGCTAACACCAGCTGTAAGCAGTTTTTGGTTTTCAGATCTCCAATTTTGCGAAGTATGATTAACATAAAATGGACCTTCATCAAAGTTGATTGTTATGTTTGGTTTCTTATAGTGTAGACTTCCTGGAATTACTCTATTATTTATTGATAGTGCAGTTTTTATCAATCCTGTAATACCTGCAGCTTCATCGGCATGTCCCATATTCGACTTTATGGTCCCAATGGCACATTTATGATTTGTATCATTATCAAATGCCATATTAAGAGCTTCTATTTCTATAGGATCTCCTATTCTTGTTGCGGTACCATGTGCTTCTATATAAGTTACATCAGTTGGTGATACACCGGCTATTTTTTGTGCTAATTTTATGCATTCAAACTGCCCTTCAACACTAGGCATTGTATATCCCGCTTTAGCCTTTCCATCATTATTCATTGCAGAACCTTTTATAACTGCATAGATGTTATCATTATCCTTTAGAGCATCTTCTAATCTCTTTAAAACAACTACACCCGCCCCATCAGATCCTATTGTTCCTGAGGATTCACTATCAAAACTACGATTATGTCCATCTTTGGACATAATAGACCCTTCTACATATGTATATCCATTATCTTCTCTAGAAAGTAGCCTTACTCCTCCAACAACTGCTGTACCGCATTCATTCAAAAGTAAGCTCCTACATGCAAGGTGTGTGGTACTTAGGGATGTCGAACATGCAGTATCAATAAAGTAACATGGTCCCTTAAAGTTCAGTTTATAGGCTATTAAAGAAGCCATAAAATTAGGGTTTGATAGCTTTTCCTTGGTTAAATGGTCTACATTCAAATCATTTGTTAGGGAAGCATGCAAACTCCAGTTTAAATCTTTATTAGCTCCAAAAAAAACTCCAATTTTTTTGGTATATTCTTCTATATTACATCCAGCATCTTCTAGCGCTTCCCAAACTAAGTGGTGCATCAATCTTGTTTGGGGGTTCATAATTCGCGCTTCATCCAAAGTATATTTAAAAAAAGGGTAATCAAAAATATTTGTATTTTTCACATAAGCAGATGCTTTTACATAATGTTCTTGATTAAGTTCTTTTTTTTCTACTCCTTTCTCCTCTAGCTCATGATCTGAAAAAAAATGTATCAATTCCTTTTCTTCGACCAAATTTTCCCAAAACTCTTCTATACTATTCGATTTTGGAAATCTTCCTGACATTCCAATAATAGCTATATCTCTTTTCATTTAATATTGCATTAAGTTTATGAAAGTGTGTTGTTTTATGCTTCTTAATCTTATATGTCATTCATAAAATCAATAAGCTCTTCTACATCTTCCATTTCATTTTCTTCAATGTGAACCTTTGGAGTAGATTTAGCTTCATCCAAATTTTCTGCTAAAGTTCTAATAGTAGGATATTGAAAAAATGATATAATCTTTAGATCTATGTTTAATGCGGTATTAATAATTGTCAGTAATTGAAATACTTTCATTGAATTACCTCCTATTTCAAAAAAGTTATCGTCTATACCTATTTTATCTATACCTAAGAAATCACTCCAAATGGATAGTAATTTCTTTTCTACCTCATTCCTTGGGGCTATATGTTTTTTAACTTCTGTTTTTTCTCCTTTTGGAAAAGGTAGTTCCTTATAATTTATTTTACCGTTAGCTGTTTGGGGAAATTCCTTAAGTGTAATTATATGTTGAGGAATCATATAGTGAGGTAATCTTAATCTTAAAAATCCTTTAATAGATTCTTCTTCAACATTTTCATCAATTTTGATGTAAGCAGCTATAATAGTTTCTTCCTTATTTTGAAAAGTTGAAACTGCACTTTGATTTATACCTTTATACTCAAGGATAACATTTTCAATTTCTTCCAGTTCAATTCGATATCCTTTAATTTTTACCTGACTATCTAGCCTCCCTTGATATTCAATTTCGCCATTAGGGAGCCAACACGCTAAATCGCCCGTTTTATATATTCTTTGATTAGCCTTAAAAGGGTCTTTTATAAATTTTGATATAGTGGATACATCATTATTAAGATACCCAATTGACACTCCATCTCCACTTATACACAATTCTCCTGAAACACCTATAGGACAAAGTTGATTGAAACTATCCAAAATATAGATATCTGTATTTACTATGGGCTTTCCTATAGTAACATCACTACTTCTTTTTATAGATTTTACAGAAGACCAAATTGTTGTTTCTGTAGGACCATACATGTTATATATGTTACTGTTTGTTTCTTTAAGCAGTTTTTCTGCTAAAGATTTTTTTAATACCTCACCTCCAACCAAAAGTGTTTTTAATCTCCTTAATGCTTCGTTTCCATTAGGATTTAACAAAAACTCTTCATAAAAAGACGGTGTAGATTGCATATGTGTAACGTGATACTTTTCAATAAGTGCTGCTGTATTTTCTTCGTCGGTTAATCCTTTAATCCGATCAATAACAAAATCATATTGAATCTTTGATCTTCTTATCAGTTCTTTTAGTTTATTTAAATGATTCAGATTTTCTAATACCATTTGTTCATCAATTCCAAAGTCTATCAAACATGCTATCTCATCAACACCTGCTTTATGGACTCTATTGATTATATCTAAACATGATTCGGGAGTCCCAAACAAACTACTTGTTTTGTGAAATCTTAAAAAGCCAATGTCTAATAATACATCTTGATCCTTATCTAAATCCAAACCTTGCTCTTCGGCTATTGGTTTTAGTAAATTCAATGAATTTTTAAGATAGTTTTTAAAAGGAGCTTCGACTACCTCCTTAACCATTGTCTCATCATCACTTACAAAGGTGTGCAACATTAGGGCAACTTTTCGTTTTTTATGGTCAAATCCATTTTCTCGCAATGTCTGTCTATATACATCTATTTTTCCTGATAAATCTTCAATACTTTGTCCTAATAGATGTGTTAACAAATTTGCACCAATTGAACCTGCATATTTAAAAGTCTCTATACTTCCTCCTGCTGTTATCCAAAGAGGTACTTCATCTTGCACAGGTACTGGGTGTATTTTAAATTCAAAGTCTTTTCCTAGGCCATTTTTTCGACTTATAGAATTTCCTTTCCATAACTTTTTTAGTTCATCAATTTTTTCACGCATTATTTGATGACGATTTTCATAACTATCCGAAGCTAAAACAAAATCATTAGGGTGCCATCCAGAAGCAATAGATAATTCTACCCTACCATTAGACAAATTATCAACCATTGACCACTCTTCTGCAACTCTTACGGTATCATGCAATGGTAAAACAACACTTCCTGATCTAAGTTTAATATTTTGAGTTATAGTTGAAACAGCTGCAGCTGCTACGGAAGGGTTAGGAAATTGGTCTCCAAAGTCATGAAAGTGTCTTTCTGGAACCCAAATCCCGCTAAAATCATTTTTATCAGCAAAAGTAGCACCTTCTATAAGTAACTTGTATTTATTAACTTCTGAGCTAGTTCCTGTTGGGAAATAAAACAAACTAAAATCCATTGTTGGCTTAGGTTGAATCGAAATCGGTCGTTCTAAATGAATTATTACTTTATTCCTTCTAGTTAAAGTCCATAATAGTTCTAGTATTGATATATCAAAACTTATACTAGTCGTTGCCAACCATATATCTTTATTACTAGAGTTTGCAAATGTCCTACTCATTCCATTTACAAAGTTTGTTAGGTTTCTATGTGATACTTTTACACCTTTTGGTTTTCCCGTAGAACCAGAAGTATAAATTACATACGCTAATGATGAACCTTTTATCTTGGGTAAATGAGTTTCTAAAAAGAATTTGTTTTCTAATGTTTCAACAATAACCGTGTTGGTCGTTTTTGGTATAATGTCTATAGTACCTTTATCTACTAAGACAATTTTTGTATTACTATGTTCTAAAATATAATCAAGCCGGTCTAAAGGATAAAAAGGATCTAAAGGTAAATAAGAAGCTCCCGATTTCAATACTCCTAGAATTGCTATTACCATTTCTATAGATCGTCCTAAACAAACTCCTACAGTTGTATTTGGAAGTACTCCTTGCTTTTGTAAGTGTAATGCTAGGTTAGTAGATCTTTCATCAAGTTCTTTATAAGATATTTCCTTTTCTTCGCAAACCAAGGCTACGTCATCTGGTGATTGTACTACTTGTTTCTGAATTAAAGAAATGACTGTTTCTTCAATATCATATTTATACTCTGTTTCGTTAAATACATTTAACAGTTGGTATGTCTGATTTTTATCAAGGTATTGAATTTTTTTAATTTCCAGTTCTGGATTTTTTATACTTTGATGGATAAAATTCTCATAATTTACAACTAAGTTTTCTATAAAATCTGCTTGAAATAAATTGGTATTATATTGCACACCTAAACTAAGTCCATCTACAGTTTCAAAAAATGAAAATGTTATATCAAATTTACTAACCTGGTTTTCAGTTTTTTGATATATACTACAATCAAGATCTTCAAAAGAATTATTCAAATTCAAGGCTTGATTTGTCTGTTTATCAAAAATCACTAAAGCATCAAATACTGGTGAACGGCTTGTATCTCTCACCAAACTTAACTCATTGACAAGATCACCAAAAGGATAATTTGTATTAGCATATGCTTTAAGTAATGTATTTTTTTGAATATCTAATAGTTCTAAAAAGTTATTTTCTAGATCAAATCTTGTTCTTATTGGTAAAGTATTAATAAACACTCCGATTTGATTTTCCAAATCGGGATGATCTCGCCCTAGTACCGGAGTTCCAAGAATGATATCTGTTTGATTAGTATACCTACTCAGTAAACCATTGATACCAGCCATTAAACTCATAAATAAAGTAGTTCTATTTCTTTTTGAAAACGAACTAAGTTTTTTGTAAACTTCATCTTTAAACCTAAACTGAACACTGTCACCTTCGAATGTCTGCATTGTCGGCCTAGGCATATAGGTCGGTAAATTTAACACAGGTAATTCACCAGAAAGTTCTTTCAACCAATGTTCTTTTTCTTTGGTTAATTGTCCCTCTACATGTTCATCAAATGACCAGGCAACGTAGTCCTTAAATTGAATATTTAATTCTGGTAAACTAATCTTATTCTTTTTTATTAAGTCATTGTAACATGTGACTATTTCTTTTAGTAAAATTTCAATAGATTTACCATCACCTATTATATGATGTATAACTAAAGTTAAATAGAAACTCTGCTCGCTTTCAATAATTAAACCAACATTTAATAAAGGCGCTTTTGTTAGGTCAAACAGTACATTATTTACATCAGAAAGTAGATCGTCAGTTTTTTTACTTTCTGAAACCGTATATGATTTAATTTCAAAATTTAAATCTTCAATATCCTGTATATATTGTTTTATTTCTCCCGAATCACTTTTTATAAAAGAAGTTCTTAGAGAATCATGACGTTTAATTATCTCTTTAAATGAAGCTCTTAATACTTCTATATTAAGTTTTCCTTTAATTTTTATAACTAAAGGAATATTGTAGGCCTTATTTGCTTTTTCATTCTGACTAAGTATCCAAAACCTAAATTGAGTTGAAGATAAAGGATGTAAATCAGAGACTGGTGCTAGTGGTATATGGTCAAAAGTATTCTGTTTAAGGTAAGGAATTATCTCTTTTATTGTCGGATTTTCGAATATCTCTACTACTGTAATTAAATAGCCTAATTTTTGTTTAATCTGATTGACTATACCAACAACAACAAGACTATTGCCTCCTAATTCAAAAATAACATCATTTACCCCTACTTTATCAACTCCTAAGGCATTTTTCCAAATTTCAACTAACGACTCTTCAAGTTCATTTGTTGGAGCTACGTAAGGAGTACGATTTAAAAACTCCTTTGACAATGGATTTGGCAATGACTTTTTATCTATTTTTCCATTAGAAGTTAAAGGAATACTATCTAATTTAATAAAATGTGTTGGTATCATATATTGAGGAAGATATTTTAACAAATATCTTCTTAAATCTAAATTATCTTCAGAACTCACTAATGTTACATAAGCACAAATTCTTTTTTCATTTTGCAATATAAATACGTTAGCGATCGCATCATTAACATTAGGATGAGTCAATAAGATTCTTTCTATTTCTTTTAATTCAATTCTGTAGCCATTTATCTTAATTTGATCATCTTTTCTTCCTGAAAACACAATAGTACCATTATCTCTCCAATACCCATAATCCCCAGTTTTATACAACCTTTCATCTTGAATGAAAGGACTTCTTATAAACTTATTATTGGTTTCATCAGTTAAATTGAGGTAACCTATAGCCAAATTATTACCTCCTGCATAAAGCTCTCCTTCTACTCCAATTGGTACTGGGTTTAAATTAGAATCGAGTATATAAATATCTGTATTAGATACTGGTTTCCCAATTGGAGAATAAGTCTCGATATCATTATTTCCCCCCTTCATAGAGTGGCATGTTACTACATGCGTTTCAGAGGGGCCGTACAAATTATAAAGTTTTACATTAGGGTTTTTAAATAAAAATCTATTAAATGATTGATTTAATACCAATTGCTCACCAGTAGATAAAATATTCTTGATAGAATGTCCTTCAAAGGCTTCTGGTTCACAAACGGTAAACAAACTACTTAAAGCCGCGTATGGTAAAGACAATGTTTCAACACCATTATTTTTTATAAATTTTAGTAGTCTTGGAAAATTTAAACGATCATCCTCACTTACAACTATGAGGCTCCCTCCACTACACAAAACAAACCAACAATCTTGAATAGAGGCATCAAAACTAAAAGAAGCGTATTGTAAATGTTTTAATCCTTTTTCTATACCTAAATGTCTGATATTCCATTGAATTAAATTACTTAACATCTTATGTGTTTGAACAACCCCTTTGGGAATACCTGTAGTACCTGATGTATAAACCACAAATGACGGGGCTATTAAATCATTAGTAACATTAAGGTTTTGACTATTAAACTCAGTAATATCCTTATTGGTTAATTCTATTACCTTTTTACCTTTTAGCAAATCTTCACTAACTATTCCTTTACGAGATATCAATAACTCGATTGATGCATCATTTAAAATATGTGCTATACGTTCTTGAGGGTAAGTATAATCTATTGGTATATAGCAGGCGCCGATCTTCATTATTCCAATCATTGCGATAACACTATCTAGAGATCTCTCTAGAATCACTGCTACATTTTTACCTGAAGAAACATCATATTTTTCCTTTAAATAATCTGCAAGTTGATTAGCACGTAAATTAAGTTCATAATAACTCAATGATTCGTCCTCAAAAATAACAGCTTTTTTATCTGGAGTTTGATTTACTTGCTTTTCAAACATTTCCATTACCGTTATTTCTGGGTAATTTCTTTTATTACTATTAAATTGTTGAAGTATATTTTCTTTTTCTTCTTTTGATAAAAAATCAATTTCTGAAACGGGTGTTTCAGGATTATTCAACATTTCATCAAGCATATTTTTGAAATGTTGAATTAGTTGTTTTATTATCCTGTCTTCATATATATCTGTATTAAATTCGAGATGTAATGAAAGATAATCACCTCTCTCTTCAAATGTGAACAATAAGTCAAATTTACTGTATAAGTTATCAGTTTTTGCTATTTCATCTAATTGATTAGTATTAGGAATGTCACTGTTTTTTCCATTGTTCTGTAATACAACCATTACATCAAAAATGGGACTACGCGATAAATCTTTATTTATATTGAGATCTTCTACTAATTTTTCAAAAGGATATTGTTGATTGTTGTATGCTTTTATAGTGGTTTCTTTAACCTTTGAATACAGCTCATTAAAAGTGTCTGAATCTGAGATTTCATTTCTTATAGCTAACGTATTCACATAGAAGCCTATTTGATCTGTTAAGTCAGAATGTTCTCTTGCTGCAATTGGACTACCTATAATGATATCTTTTTGATTCGTATATCTATATAGAAGGGCTCTAACTGAACTTAAAATCCCCATATAAAGTGACCCTCCACTTTTACTAGAAAATTCCTTTAATGAGTGTGTTTGTTCCTTTGAAATGTATGTAGTATAGGTTTTTCCGTTATAAGTTTTTATGGATGGTCTTTTCTTTTCTGTAGGAAACTCGAACTTAGATAGATGTTCTCTTAGCTCTTTTAACCAATAACTTTTTTGTTCTTCTAACTGCGATTCATTGATTTGATTTAAGTACCATATCGCATAATCCTTATATTGAATTCTTAATTTAGGAAGTGATGGCTCTTTGTTTTCTTTATAAGCTTGATAAGATTCGAATACATCTCTTGCCAATACCTCTAACGACCAACCATCACTAATAATATGATGTATATTATAATAGAAGATATATTTATTGTCTTTTAATTTTAATAAAGCTGCTCTTATTAGCGGTCCATTTTCTAAATCAAATTGTTTTACAGCATCCTCTTTAATATAATTTCTAAGTAGTATTTCTTTATTCTCTTCTTTACTATAATCTATATAATTAATTGTAAAATCAAAATCTCTTTTTTCTAGTATAACTTGACTTACTTCATCATTTTCTATTTCTCTAAAAACAGTTCGTAAGATTTCGTGTCTTTCAATAACAAAATTTACAGCTTTTTTAAAATTATCTATATCATATTCTTCATTCAATTCTATTTCAAATGGCATATTATAGGCTATCGAAGCTTCATTTATCTGAGAAGCAATCCATAATCTTTTTTGTGCATTTGATATAGGATATGAGTCTGATTGAGGGATTACAGGTATTTCTGTAAAACTCTCATTATTAGATATTTTAAACAAGTAATCTTTAATTTTTTCTTTGTTTTTTTTAATCAGTTCTATCGCATTTTCATCAATATCTTCCTTTAAAAAAAGCACTTCAATTTCATCTTCCAAAAGATTTAAACCAATCCCTTTTTGTCTTAATTCTCTTATAAAAAAAGCTATTTCCATATTTAAATAATGTTTTTTCAATTGGCTGATTTGTCTCTGATGATTCTAATCTGTTTATATTTTCGATATTAACCCCTAAATATTCTATTGTAAATTTTTTAAAAACTTATTCTATTTTAGTATTAAGACTATACTTTGAACTGTATGATATTACTTTTGGACACAGTGTATGGATTTTATTTATAATCCAGTTCTGAATTATAATGATGTCCCAGCATTAAATGACTCTGATAAGGAATGGATTGTTGACAAACTTTTTTGATAATTTTGATTATCTGGATCGATATTTATTAGAATTGAATTAAACATATATTAATCCATATCAAATTTGAACTGAGAGTACTATTATAATCTTTTGATATACTTATATGTGACAATTAGAGTATCAGAACTATCAAATCAATCATGAATTGAAAATTATGAATTTGTTCGTTTGTTAAATTAGAAATTTAAAAATACACTATCAGAAACGTAGTAATATTAAGATTTAATATAAATCAATAGTGAGTATTCAAGGCTCCGCCTTTTGTAGTTACAATATTTAATTTTTAGTAAATAATATAACTACATATGAAAGATTAGGTAAAAAATTTTAATCCAACAAGAGGAATAAAACGCGGCTCAAGACATTCAATTGTTATCGTAAACCATTAAGACAAATATAAGTATATATATAAAAAATAAAACTTTTTTATAAAAAAAATGTAAAAATTAATTTCAGCCTGTAACTCGTTTTATTTGATCATTATTTATATGATCATTTCATTCAACATATCAACCTCTCTCACAATATTTTGCTTTTTTTAAATAATGCTTGATACGTTAACAATCATTGTGTATTAACAGATACACTGAATCTATAATTTTATATTAAAGATTTCATTTCTTTCTTGTACAATTTTAAGACTCTTCATCATTTTGTTTCTATTTCGAGTTATATAAGGTAATTTATACCTTGGTCATTCTGTTTGTAATATAACCTGACCACCTTTCCGTTTTTTCTCCATTTAAAATTATGGACAAAATTTCATGTCTTTCAATAAAAAAATGACAATTTCCTTAAATTTATCTATTTCATAATTTCCATTTAGTTCGATTTCAAATGATACATTAGTTATAGAAACTTCTTTTAGTTTAAAAATAATCTATAAGCTTGTTTTGTACATTAAAAATTGGATATACAATACTCCCATCAATATCTTTATTAAAAAAACTGTTTCCAGAATTAAATAATAATTTTTTTGACTGGTTGATTAATTTCTGATTCTTCTAACCAATTTGTGTTCTCTATATTGACAGCCAAATATTCTATAGTTGGGTTTACAAAAACTTGTTCTATCTCTATTTTCACATTAAATCTCTGATAAACAACAGACAACAATTTTGTTGCACTTATACTATGTCCTCCTAATTCAAAGAAATTATCCGTAACTCCTATCTTTTCTATCTCCAGAATTTCTTTCCATATAGTGACCAAATCTTCCTCTAAATCAGTTCTTGGAGCTATGTATTCTCTTTTTATTACATCTTTCTCTGTTACTGCTGGTAATGCACTTTTATCTACTTTTCCATTTGGGGTCAATGGTATTTTATCTACAATTACAAAGTAATTTGGTAACATGTAATCTGGTAGTATATTATTAAGTCTAAACCTTAAATTTTGCTTGTCTAAGGTTTCAGGAGCTACCAAATATGCGATTATTGATGCATCAATTTCTTCTCTTTTTATAATCACAGTAGCTTGCTCAACTATATCTTGACTAGTAATCGCTTTTTCTATTTCACCAAGTTCTATTCTGTACCCTCGTATTTTAACTTGATTATCTTTTCTTCCGAAAAATTCGATTTCTCCATCTGGTAACCATCTGCCTAAGTCCCCTGTCTTATATAGTCGTGTGTCTTTTATAAAAGGATTAGAAATAAACTTTTCACTTGTTAAATGCTCACTATTTAAATAGCCTCTAGATAGCCCTTTACCTGAGATGTAAATTTCACCAATAACACCATGAGGTTGCAAAGTCATATCCTCAGAAAGTATATAAAACTGTGTATTATCAATTGGTTTTCCTATTGGGATCGATTTATCAAAAGTGCGTTCAATTTTAAAACAACTACTATAGGTTGTATCTTCTGATGGTCCATATAAATTTCTAATCTCAATATCCAACTCGTTAACGGCATTGCTCAGTTCTATCGGAATAGGCTCTCCTGCCATATTTATAGCAACAACATTATCAAATACAACTTGTTTTTTTAGTAATGACTGTATTACCGAAGGAACTGTATTAATAAGAATACGACTATCATCAGAAATATATTCTGGTATTGCTAATCCGCTTTCGATCATTCTTATTTTCTTTCCAATCACCAATGGATAGAACATTTCAAATACAGATAAATCAAAACAATGTGATGTAACTGCATATATGATGTCAAAATTAGTATGCTCAAATTCTCTTATAGCCCATTTTAGCATAGCTACCGCATTTCTATGCTCAATCATTACCCCTTTAGGTTTACCTGTAGATCCTGATGTATAAATAATATATGCTAAATCTGAAGTTGAATTAATTTTATCTAGATTATCTCCTGAATATTTTTGACTAACCTCGGCAAATTGATTAAGCTCATAAGTATCTACGATTACTTTACAATTGCTATCTTGTTCTATATACTTTATTCTATCTACAGGGTACTTAATATCTATTGGAACATATGCTGCACCCGACTTTAATACTGCCAATATGGTAATTAACAACTCCTCATTTCTTTCTAGTTTTACACCTATTAAATCTTCGGGTTGTAACTTATAAGTATCTCTAAGGTAATTTGCTAATTTGTTTGAACGCTCATTAATTTGAGCATATGTAAATTCTCTTGTCTCAACTACAATTACAATCTCATTTGGGGTTCTACTTACCTGTTCCTCAAATAAATCAACAATTGTTTTGTTAACATCGTAGTCTAAACTTGTGTCGTTATATTCTTCTAGTAACTCATAAGTTTCATGTTTTTCTAAGTACGCTAATTGAGATAAAGCTTCTAACTCATTAGAAATACCACTTTGTAAAAAATTACCAAGGTGTGCTACCATTCTTTCTATAAACTGTTTTTGATATATATCAGAATTATAGGCTAACTGTAATTCTAATCCATCAATAGCTTCTGAGAATGAAAAACTTAGATCAAACTGGCTTACCGGCTTACTAAAGTTCTTATAAGGTTCTACCTCTATACTATCCAATACTAACTTATCAGATCTTAATAAACTCTGTTGATTTTGAAATACAACCATTACATCAAATAATGCAGATCGACTTGTATCTCTTTTTAAATTTAATTTTTCTACTAAAGTATCGAAAGGGTAATTTTGATATGAATAGGCTTCTAATAAGGTTTCTTTTTGTTTTAGCACTAATTCCTTAAATGTTGTCTTCTGATCAAACTGAGTGCGGATTGCTAGTGTATTTAAAAACAGACCTACCTGATTTTCTAAATCACGGTCTCCTCTACCCGCTACCGGAGTACCTAATATAATATCATTTGTATTAGTATATCGGCTAAATAAACCGTTTATACCTGCCATCAAGGTCATGAATAAAGTTGCTCCATGCTTTTCTGAAAAAGCAGCTATTTGTTGACTAAGCTCTAAAGAAAACTTATGTGTTATTCCATTTCCGTTATACGTTTTGATTTGTGGTCGTGAATTAAATGACGGTAATTCTAAAATTGGTAACTCACCTGCAAATTTATCTAACCAATACTGCTCTTCTTCATTTATTTTCTCTTGATAAAACTCTTGTTGTGTCCACTCTGAATAGTCTTTATATTGTATTCTTAACTCTGGTAATCTTATTTCCTCATCATTAACAAGAGCATTATAAATTTGTATTACTTCGTTACTTAATAACTCCATCGACCATCCGTCACTAATAATATGATGTATATTACATATTAACAATGATTCATTATCTGATAGTCTAAGAATTTCTGCTTTTAGTAATGGGCCTTTATCCAAATCAAAAGAATGAGACAAGCTCTTTTCTATAACCGATTGAATATCAAAACCATCTTCTAATTCTTTTACATCAATATCAAAGGATATTTCAGTTTCAGGTAATACAATTTGTCTTATTTCTCCTTCATTATTCTTTCTAAATACTGTACGTAAACTTTCGTGTCGAGACATTAGAAACTTAAAAGCATTTTTAAGTTTGATAAAATCCAAAACTCCTTTAAGCACAAATACCTCTGAAATATTATAAGCCTCATTTCCACCTTCAAATTGACTTAATAACCATAGTCTTTTTTGAGACGATGTTAAAGCATAATCCTGACTAATTATGGCTTTTTCTATTTCCCTGTAACCATCATTTTTTTCTAATTTTAAAGCAATGTCGGCTATTGTTGGTTTTAGAAAAATATCTTTAACATTTACCTCAAGTTGTAATACTTGTTTTATCCTATTACTTACAATAGTTACCTTTAGACTATCTCCACCTAACTCAAAAAAAATATCTGTTACTCCTATTTTTTTAACTTCTAAAACTTCTTCCCATATCGTAACTAACTTCTTTTCAATATCATTTTTTGGTGCAACGTATTCCTTTTTTATAATATCATCATCACTAACATTAGGTAGATTCTTTTTATCAACTTTGCCATTAGTTGTTAATGGAATACTATCTAAAACGACTATGTAGCTTGGTAACATGTATGATGGTAGCTCTTCTACCAACTCTTGCCTTACTTTATGTTTATCTACCGAGTCTTTTCCAACAATATATGCTACAAGGTTTTTACTACTTTCTTGTTCTTTTACCAGAACTATTGCCTGCTCTATTTCCTTTTGTGCTATAAGTGCATTTTCAATCTCACCTAGCTCTATTCTATGACCTCTAATTTTTACCTGGTCATCTTTTCTTCCTATAAAATCAATACTCCCGTCTGGCAACCACCTAGCTAAATCTCCAGTCTTATATAATCGACTTCTGGTTATGTATGGGTTAGTTACAAATTTTTCATTTGTAAGTTCATCTTGGTTCAAATATCCTCTAGCCAATCCATCCCCAGAAATACATAATTCTCCAATTACTCCAACGGGTTGTATGTCTAAACTATCAGAAAGAACATAGATATGTTCATTTATTAAAGAACTTCCGATACAAACCTTTTCACTTAACTTTTCTGTATGAAATGTACTCCATATTGTAGTTTCGGTTGGTCCATATACATTAATTAGTTCTAAATGAGGATTATGTTGTAAAACCCTTTCTTTTAATTCATTTGATAAAGGTTCTCCTCCTACTATAAGTGTTTTTAACTTTGAAGACAACTCCTCTTTATATTCTAGTATTTGGTGTAAGCGTGATGGTGTTAACTGTAAGACTTCTATATGATTTAAATCAAGTCTTTTGATAAAACCGACAGGATCTAAAACTTCTTTACTATTAAAGACACTCACTTTCTTTCCAACACAAAGCCCTCCAATTAGTTCTAAAAATGAAATATCGAATGTATAATTTGTAGTTGCTGCTAGATTTGATAAACCACCCATCTTAAAGTTATCCTGAAAATTAGAAATAAAACTTACCAGACTTCGATGTTCTATCATTACACCCTTTGGTCGACCTGTAGATCCTGAAGTATAGATTACATATGCTAAATTTTGAGCTTTTATAAATCTATCTGGATAGGTCTTTGAGGTGTTTTTTTCTCGTAAAAATGTTTCTAGAAATTCTTGATCAACTATAGCTTTACAATTACTATCATTTTCAATATATGCAATACGTTGTTTTGGATAGTTTGGATCAATTGGTAGGTATGCTGCACCTGTTTTTAAGCTAGCCAAAAGTGCTATAATCAACCATTCACTCCTCTCTATTTTAACTCCAATTAAATCCTCTGATTCTATATCACATTTAGACAAAAGATAATTAGACAATTGGTTAGATACCTCATCTAATTCTTTGTAAGTAATCTCCTTATTCTCAAAAACAACAGCTATTTTCTCAGGAGTCCTTTTAACTTGATCTATAAAAAGGTTAATTACAGTTTTATCTATATGTTCATTTATTGTTATTGAATTTGAGTTTTTGAGAATTTCGTCCTGCTCTACTAGAGAAATATAGTTTATACTTTTAATCGGAATTTCTGGGTTAGAAACACTATTCAATAAAAATGTTTCTAAGTGATTTACCATGGTATTTATAAACTCTTCTTCATAAATATCTGTATTATACTCTATTCTTACCTCAGCATTTTCTTCATTAGCTATAAACGAAAAACTTATATCAAACCTACTTGTTGAACTATCAACACTTGTTATTGGTTTTAATTCTAAATCTTTAAAACTACCTATATTAGAATTTAATAGTTCTTGTTGATTTTGCAAAACCACTAATACATCAAAAAGAGCGGATCGACTTGTATCTCTTCTAATATCTAATTTATTGACTAATCCATCAAATGGGTAGTTTTGATTTTCATAAGCATTAAGTAAATTAGTTTTTAATGTATTTGTTAATCCTTTAAAACTAACTGTTCTATCGAACTTTGTTCGAATAGCCAATGTGTTTAAATAAAGTCCAACCTGATTTTCCAAATCCGCATGCTCTCTTCCTGCAACTGGAGTTCCCAGAATTATATCGGTGTTACCTGTATACCTATAAAACAAACCATTGATACCCGCCATTAGCGTCATAAACGTGGTTAAACCTTGTTCTTTAGCATACTTATTCAATGTTTTGGCAAATTGAGAAGAAAACTTATAGTCTATGCTATTTCCATTATATGTTTTGATAGTAGGTCTAGATTTAAAGCTAGGAAGCTCTAATACCGGTAACTCATCGTTAAATTGGTTTAACCAAAACTCCTCTTCTTTTTCTAGATGTTTTTGTTTCTCTCCACCAACTAACCATTCTGAGTAATCTTTATATTGAATGGACAATTCTGGTAGTATGGCTTCTTCTCCATTAATTAAGCTATTGTAATTGAGTACTAATTCTTTACTCAAAACTTCCATTGACCATCCATCACTAATAATATGATGCACAATAAAAATCAGTATACTCCTATTAGGTGATAAGTTTATTACCTCTGTTTTTAACAAAGGAGCTTTTGCTAAATCAAAAGAATGCCCCAGGCGTTCTTCTATCAGCTCATTAATAGATTCTCTATTATAATTGTTACCAGTAACATCATGAATTGTTACATCAACATTCACCGCTTCTTCGGAAAGAATATGTTGATAAACCTCACCAGTTTCATTTTTCTTAAACACGGTTCGCAAACTTTCATGTCTTGAGACTACCACATTAAACGCCTTTGAAAGTATATCTGTATTGAGTTCTCCTTCTATCTCAAATACTCTTGATACGTTATAAGCTTCGTTACCTCTGTCGAATTGACTTAATAACCATAAACGATGTTGCGAAGGTGTTAGAGAATAACTTTCTTTTTTACTGGCAATTGGAATCTTTCTATATGTCGATTTTTTTAATCGAGCTACAATTTCTGCAACTGTTGGGTAAATAAATAAATCTTTTATACTTAAATCATAGTTTAATATTTGATTTAAGGTATTTACAAGTTTTGTAGCTTTTAAGCTGTGCCCTCCTAACTCAAAGAAATTATCATTGATTCCAACTATATCGACGCCTAATACATCTTGCCAAACAGTTGCTATTTTTTCTTCTAACACATTTGTTGGTGCGACATACTCATTGCGTACTAAGTCTTCTGAAGTGACCAGAGGTAATGCTTTTTTATCTACTTTTCCATTTGATGTAAAAGGTATGCTAACTAATGTTGCATAATAACTAGGCAACATGTAGTCTGGCAATAATTTACTTATAGAAGTCCTTAAAGTTCTTTTATCGACATTTGATGAGGAAACATAATAACATACAAGTGTTTTCTCTTCATTAATTTCGTTTACAGTTATTACCACCTCTTCAATTCCTTCTTGATTTAGTATAGCCTTTTCTATTTCTGAAGGCTCTACACGATACCCTCTAATTTTTACTTGATCATCTTTACGGCCTATAAACTCAACTGTTCCATTTGGTAATCTTCTTCCTAAATCTCCTGTTCTGTATAGTTTATCTCCTTCAGAAAATGGATTATTAATAAATTTTGCTTGTGTTAATTCTAATTGATTTCGATATCCTACAGAAAGACCTATTCCTCCTATACATATTTCTCCAATTACACCAATAGGTAGTAGTTGCATCTCTTCTCCTAAAATTAGGATTTTTGTATTTGCAATCGGGTATCCTATAACTGGTTTTTTTAAGTAATCATCTAGATTATTCTTAGTAATTGTATACGTGCATACCCCTATTGTTGTCTCTGATGGTCCGTAGTGATTTACTAAATGAATATTTGTAGTATTTACAATTCTTTCAGTATGATGTAAATTTTGTTTTTCTCCCCCGGTTAAGATCAATCTTAACGTATTTGAATGAGTAATATCTTCTTCCAATCCTTTGGTTAACAATAAATTTAAATAAGTAGGAGTAATTTTTAAAAATGTTATGTTATTCTCAAGAATATATCTAGTAACCTTTAATGAGTCTTTTAATTCAGTTTTTTCTAGAAAATGAATTTGTGCTCCATTTAAAATACCTCCATATAAACTGGTATATATCAAGTCAAAGGACAGACTTGATGTTATAACTGTTTTATCATTTGAAGTTACATTATGTTTGTTTTTAAACCAGTTTACATAATTTACAACAGATTCATGTTTAATTTGCACTCCTTTAGGTACACCTGTAGTACCAGAAGTATAAATTAAATAAACTAGATTTTTTGGGGTACTATTTTTAGGATTAGGGTTATTTGTACAATATCTATCAGAAAGCTTGAGCAATTGTAAAATAGTGCTCTCCGTTAGCATTTTAGAACATTTGCTATCCTCTATAATAAAATCAATTCTCTCTTTAGGCAAATCTTTATCAATCAATACATATGCTTTGCTTGATTTTAGTATTCCTAAAATAGCTGTTAACATCAAATCTCCTCGATCAGATAATTCTACCGCTACAATTTCGTCATTGGTAAAGTCTCTAAGGTAAGAGGCTACTATATTTGCATTCTCATTAAGCTCTTCATAAGAAACCTCTTTATTACCACAAACGACAGCAATGTTTTCTGGTGATTCCTGTACCTGCTTTTCAAAAACACTTACGATCGTATCGTCACCATTATCAATTGCTTGAATTTTGTCAAACTCAAGCAATGCTTGCTCTTCTTGTTTTTCTAGATAAATCAGTTCATCAATTTTATGAGTTGCATTGGTTATAGCTTGGATTAAGAAGTTTTCTAAATGAGCAAGCAACCTGTTTACAAACTCTGTATGATATATCTCTGGATTAAATATTAGATCTAATTGTAACTTTTTATCTAGCTCTATAAAATTAAAAGTTAAATCAAATTTACTTTGAGTTATATCATTTTCATAAGGTGTTATTTCGAGATTATCTAGTTTGAGATCTTGATTAAAAAGTTGGCTCTGATTTTGCATAACCACCAAAATATCAAATAACACAGATCTACTAGTGTCTCTACTAATATTTAAATTTTCAACAAGTGTATCAAAAGGGTAACGTTGATGATCGTATGCTTCTATTAGGACATTATTTTGTATACTTACTAATTCATCAAAGTTTGCTTGACTATTAAACCTTGTTCGAACTGCCAGAGTATTTAAATACAAACCTATTTGCTCTTCTAGGTCTGGATGCTCTCTTCCTGCTACTGGTGTACCTAATATAATATCTGTATTGTTCGTATATCTATAGAATAAACCATTAATACCTGCCATTAATGTTGTAAAAATGGTTACTCCTCTACTCTTAGAGAAGTTATTTAACTTCTCTAAAAATTCTTTCGAAAATACATATTGTATTCTTTTACCTGTATTTGTCTTTAGTTTGGGTCTAGGGTTAAGTGAAGGTAGTTCTAATACAGGTAATTCTCCATCAAATTGATTTTGCCAATATGCTCTTTCTTTATCAAACTCTTTTGACACCCAATTTGAATAGTCTATATATTGTATTGGTAATGGTGGTAAAGTAATCTTATCTTCATTTACTAAACTATTATAAACTAACATAACCTCTTTTCGTAAAACTTCTAATGACCATCCATCACTAATAATATGATGCATGTTTAGTGTTAAGAAAGTTCTCGTTGGGGTGACTCTAATTGTTTCGGCTCTTAGTAATGGAAACTTTTCTAGATCAAATATATGAGAAAGGCTATTGTCAATTAATGACTGAATATCTTCATTAGGATTTAACTTGTTTATTTGATTATTCTCTAATACATCAAAATCTGGAATATTTTTGGTTATAACATATTGCCTTACTTCTCCTTCTTCATTTACTTTAAATACAGTACGTAAACTTTCGTGTCTATTTATACAGTAATTAAATGCTTCCTTTAACTTATTTACGTCTAAACTTCCCTTAATCTCAAAAACATTAGAAATATTGTATGCATTAGTCTCTTCTTCTAATTGTTTTAATAACCATAATCGTCGCTGTGACGATGTTAAAGGGTAACTATCATCTTGTGGTGATTTTGGAATACTCTCAAAAGTTGTTTCTGTTAAACTTGATGCAATTTCTTTGATCGTAGGTCTATTAAAAACATCCTTTATGCTTATATCTTTTCCTAATGTTACCTTAGTTTTATTGATAAACTGAATCACCTTTAAACTATGCCCTCCCAACTCAAAGAAATTGTCTGTAACACCTATTCCATCAATTCCCAAAACCTTTTCCCATATAGCAACTAATTTCTCCTCTAATTGATTTTGCGGAGCAACATAATTAGCCTGGATCATATCTTTAACCTCAATATCTGGTAAGGCTTTGACATCAACCTTACCATTTGATGTTAAAGGGATACTATCAATAGTCATATAATAACTAGGAATCATATATTCTGGTAATAAAGAACTTAGTTTTACCTTAAGGTTTTCGAGGTCTAAATTCTTTTCTCCTAGTATATATGCAATCAAATTAGAGTCACCCTTGTTTCCTTTAACAGTTACAACTGCTTGATCAATATCACTTTGAGATGTAAGTGCATTCTCGATTTCTCCAAGTTCAATTCTATATCCTCGAATTTTTACCTGTGTATCTTTACGACCTATATATTCAATAGTTCCATCGGGAAGCCACCTTACTAAATCTCCCGTTAGATACATTTTCTCTTCTGGAAAAAATGGATTCGTAACGAACTTCTGAGATGTTAAGTCTTCTTGGTTCAAATACCCTCTACTCAATCCTAATCCCGATATACATAACTCTCCTATACACCCCAAAGGCATTAATTCTTTACTCTTATTTAGTACAAACGCCTTACCATTATGAATGGGTTTACCTATAGATACTTTTTGAGGTGTCATTCTATAACTTAAAGCATCAACCGTTGTCTCTGTAGGGCCATAATTATTATATAATTCATACCCCTTTGAAAGTAAAATATTTTTCGTCTCGTCTAAAATACTTTCTCCTCCAGATATGACCTTTTCTATTGAATCAATCTTTGGAACATGTCCTAATAATTGATGTAAAAACTTTGGAACATAATTAAGTATACTTATGTTATTAACTTTAATAAAGCCAATTAAACTGTCTATGTTAAGTAAGAGCTCTTTTGTTATTACATGTAATACTCCTCCTTTACTAAGTGTAGCAAAAATATCTTCTACACTAGGGTCAAACGTAACTTCTGTTAATAGAATCGCGTTTGTTGCCTCTGATATATTATAAATATTAGAAAACCAGTGTATTAAGTTAGATACACTTTCATGTTCTATCATAACACCTTTTGGTTTACCTGTAGAACCCGAAGTATATATGATGTATGCTAGGTCCTTTGAAGAACTATTACGACTTAAGTTGTTTGTTGCGTAGTCGTTTTCAACTTTTGAAAAACGCTTTAATTCCTCATGATCAAAAACTAACTTGCATTTACTATCTTGTTGCATATAGGTCACCCTGTCCTCTGGATATTCTATATCTATAGGAACGTATGCCGCTCCTGATTTTAATATTCCTAAAATAGTAACTATCAGCTGCTCACTTCGTTCTAACTTTATTCCAATAACATCATTTGACTGTATGCTATATGTATTGTATAAGTAACCTGCTAACTGGTTAGATTTCTCATTTAACTCCCTATAAGTTAAGGATATGTCATTAAATTTTACAGCAATGTTATCTGGAGTTCGATCTACTTGTTCTTCAAACAAATCAATAACAGTTTTCTCTACTGGGTAATCAACCTTTGTGTTATTAAAGTCATAAAGTAGTTGATCCTCTTCTTTTTTTGTTAATAGCGCTAGCTTAGTAATTAATACATCAGGTTGATCAACAATACTTATTAATAATACCTCTAGATGTTCTAGAAATCCCTCGACAAAACTTGAATCATAAATATCTGGATTATAAACAAGTGTAGTATTCAATCCATTTTCACCTTCTTGAAAAATAAATTCAATATCAAACTTACTTACAACCTCTTCATCATTTTCATATATTTCTACTTCTAACTCTTCAAATTTAGTTTTACTGAAACTCAAATTGTTTAAGTTTTCCAGAGAAACCATTATATCAAATAATGGATTACGACTAATATCTCTATGTTGAACAACATCCTCTACGATCTCATCATATGGGTAGTTTTGATGTTTTTGGCCATCTAATATTACTTCTTTTACTTTAGATAGTGCCGTTTTAAAATTATCATTCTCTTCAAATTGAGTTCTTAAAGCCAGAGTATTAATATAAAAACCTATTTGATTTTGTAAATCAGGATGTTCTCTTCCGGCAACAGGAGTACCAATTATAATGTCGTTTTGTTCAGTATATCTATATAAAAGAACTTTTACAATAGTGGTTAACCCCATAAATAAGGTAGCTCCCTGATCATTACACAACCTCTCAAAGGCTTTAAATCTATCTAGGTTAAATCGTTTTTTAACGGCATTCCCTATATAGGTTTTTACCTTTGGCCTAGCTTTAAGAGTGGGTAACTCTAAGACCGGAATTTCACCATCAAACTGTTTTGCCCAATACTTTTGATCTTCATTAAATTGCCCTTCTTGCAGAGTTTTTTGCTGCCAAGCCGCATAATCCTTATATTGAATTTCTAATGGTTCTAACGGATTGTTTTTTCCTTTCAAGAAGTGATCATACAAAGTAAAAAGCTCTTTAGTAACTATCTCAAGTGACCATGCATCTCCAATAATATGATGCATTATGATTACAAAAACAAAAGAGTCTTTTTCTAATTGTAAAACTTTAGCATGTAGCAAACAGTCATTAGCCAGATCAAATGAGTATTGTAGTTTATCTTTTACATATGCATCAATTCTAGAAGGCTCTACAACATTTTCTAGATTTTCGTATTCTAATGTAAAGCTACAATCCGAGATAGGTAAAATAACTTGTCTTACTTCTTCATTTTTTTGTTTTCTAAAAACAGTTCTTAATGATTCATGTCGTTCTATTATAGATAAAAAGGCTTTTTCTAAGATCTCTAAGTTTAGTTTACCTCTTATTCTTAAAATACTGGGCATATTATATGCTGTATTGCCATTTTGCAACTGATCCAGAACCCACAATCTTTTTTGAGAGGAAGATATTAAGTAACCATCCTGCTCTGCGATTGAAGGAATATTATCAAAACCTGATACATCAGCACTTTTATATGTTTTTATAAACTCTATTAACTCATCTTTATGCTGCTTTATCTCATTTAATAGATCTTCGGTCATAGCTCCCTTAGGGGCTTGAATATCTAATTTTTCTCCAATTAAATCAATGTATATATCAAAGCTATTAAGCTTTTTAATCAATTTTTGCATAATCATGAGGATATTAAAAACAAAGAAATTTCACCTTTTGATTAAAAGATGAAAGAATACATTTGTTAAGAAAAGTGAGATTCTCTTCTATACGTACGCTTGCTTTTAAGGTTTATTTTTTAAGGTTTATATAAAAAGCTATTGGGAATACTTCATTTACTTTATAAGAAAATTATATTGAGAAGTTTTCTATTTCAACATCCTCTTTTCTCTTATTTTGATGAAGGCTAAGGATATTTTGAACTAAAGTAGCTTGCTCTTCTAAAGTCGCGTGTTGAAACAGATCATTTATTGAAACTTTGATTCTAAATTCTCTAAATATCTGAGTAACTACCTTTGTTGCGCTTAAACTATGACCTCCTAGTTCAAAAAAGTTATCTAATACTCCTATTTTTTCAATCTCTAACACTTTTTCCCATATTAAACATAGTTTTTTCTCTGTTTCGTTTCTTGGGTCTATAAATGGAGCTGATGTCCCCTTTAACTCCTGTTCTAAACTAGTTAAATGTTTTCTATCTACTTTTCCATTTGGTGTTAAAGGAATTTCTGAAATTGGTATAATCACATAAGGGATCATATATTCTGGTAGTTGTCTTCTTAACTCGGTAATAACTTCATTTGCACTAAAGTTTTCTTCAGAAGAGATTACATATGCAATCAGAAAAGTTTCTTGTTGTTGTTTTTTTGCTATTACAATTGCTTCATCAATTGTTGGAATTTGATTTAATTGAGTTTCAATATCTCCTAGCTCTATTCTAAAGCCTCTAACTTTTACTTGATGATCGTTTCTTCCTAAAAATTCTATTTCTCCATTTTGATTCCATTTCCCTACATCCCCCGTTTCATATAAAAAGTCATCACCTATAAAAGGACTTGGTATAAATTTTTCTTTTGTTAAAATCTGATTTTGATAATACCCTTTTGCAAGCCCTTTACCACCGATGTAAATTCCTCCCTTTACACCCAATGGTACAGGTTTTAGAAAATCATCAAGTATATAAAAAGACGTATTGTTTATAGGTTTACCAATAGTGGTTGCCTCATTAAATGATTCTATCTTATGAGTACTCGACCAAATAGTTGTTTCTGTGGGACCATACATATTCCATAGTTCAGAACTATTTTCTATAAGTTCTTTGGCTAAAGCTTCACTTAATACATCTCCTCCACATAATAGCTTAAGATTTTTACCTCCATTCCAATCTGCATGAAACAGCATTTGATAAAAGCTAGGAGTAGCTTGAATAATAGAAGGTTTTAAATTATTAAGTTTATCAATTATAGCAATCGGGTCAGCTAAAATACTTTGACTTGCGATATATACTGTAGCTCCGGAAATTAATGGTGCAAAAAACTCTAAAATCGAAATATCGAATGAATATGTTGTGACTGCAAATAAAGTATCTTGAGCAGTAATTCCTGGTTTTTCTATTATACTGGTCAAAAAATTGAGTAGTGAACCATGGCCTATTTCTACTCCTTTTGGTACACCAGTTGATCCTGAAGTATATATAATATATGCTGTATCATTAGGGTTAACATTAATAGTAATATCACCTTTTAACTCTTTTGAATCTGTAATAATTTTTGATAGACCTATTACAGATATATCATCGTTTCCTAGTAGAGTAAAGTCTTGATCACTAATTATCATATTAACCTTACTATCAATAAGTATATGTCTTAGTCGTTCCTCTGGGAAAGTAGGGTCTAATGGAATATATGATCTCCCAGATTTTAAAACCCCTAGTAAAACAGCAACCATTTGAACTGATCTATCCAAAATTAATGCTATAGGAGACCTATCGTTCTTTTCACAAAAATTAATCAAATTCAATGCGATTTGATCTGACAAAATATCCAGTTCTTTGTATGTATACTGATGTACTTCATCTTTTAGAGCTATCTTTTCTGAAAAGCGTAATGCCTTATCTTTAAATAAATCTAGTACTGTTGTAAACGACGGTATTTCTCTAGAAGTACTATTAAAGTTTTCTAATTGTAATTGTTTTTCCTCTACTGGTAAACTGTCAATATCTTTAATTAACGTATTTGGATTTAAAATTGACTTTTCTAAGATATTCTTAAGATGTGTAAACATTTGTTGTACGATGAACTCATCATAAATATCTGTATTATACTCCAGTAAAAGCTCTAAAGACTCACCTTCTATAAACTTAAAACTAATATCTAGTTTTGAAGTGCTATTTTTTAATTCGTAAGGCTCTACTTTTAAATCAATTAACTTTTCTGTATTGATATTATTTAACTGCTCATGGTTTTGTAAGACAATCATCACATCAAACAATACAGATCTACTTACATCTCGGGGTAGTTTTAATTGACTAACCAATTCATCAAATGGATAACTCTGATGCTCGTATGCTTCTACAAGGTTCCTCTTCTGCTCTAATAATAAATTCGAAAAGCTATCACTAGGCTTAAATGTTGTACGTATGGGTAACGTATTTAAATATACCCCTATTTGATCTTCTAAATCGGGGTGTTCCCTACCAGCAACTGGTGTACCTATAATTATATCATTTTGACCTGTGTATTTATTTAATAAAATATTTACACTAGTCATTAAAACCATAAATAAGGTTACATCATTATCTTGTGCAAAGTTATTGAGTTGATCTAAGAATTGTTTTGAAAAACTACTCTTAATTTCGTTACCATTAAATGTTTGATTTACTGGCCTATTTCTAGAATATGGTAAATCTAATACTGGTAAATCTCCTTCAAACTTGGTTAACCAATATTTTTCTGCCTGTATATATTTTTTATCTTGTAATTGATGATTTAACCATACTGCGTAATCTTTATATTGTATGGTTAAACTAGAAAGGTCTATTTTGTTATTTTTTCTTAAACCATTATAAATCTTAATGATTTCCGAAATCAAAACTTCTAGTGACCAACCATCTCCGATAATATGATGAATAGATAGAAAAAATATAAATTCTCTCTCTTTTAATTTAATAATTGCTGATGATAATAAAGGTCCTTTTTCTAAATTGAATGGACGCTTATTAATTTCATCTAAAAAATCGTTAACAATATTATTCTTGTTCTCATTATCACTAAAATCTTCTTTTAAGATCTTAAAATTAATTGCGTCTACATTCTTTACATACTGTTTTACTTCTCCTTCTCCATCAATTTTAAAATATGTTCTTAAGATTTCATGACGTGACAACAGTTTATTAAAAGCTTTTTCAAAAATAGAATGATCAAGATCTCCGACCATTTTTACTGCAGCTGGCATGTTGTATGCCGATTCTCCTCCTTCAAACTGAGACAATACCCAAATTCTTTTTTGAATAGGAGTTAATGGATATTCATCTCGTATTTTTGCCTTAGGAATTGGTTGAAAAGTCTCCTTTTGCAAATTATTGCTCAAAGCTTCAACATTAGGTGTATTAAAAAAATCTTGAAAGCTAATACGGCTACCTAATTTCTTATAAGTCTGATTGATCACCTGTGCCATTAATAAACTATGGCCTCCTTTATCAAAGAAATTATCTGTTATTCCCAAATTCTTTTTTCCTAAAACGTCCTCCCAAATAGAAATCATAGTTCTTTCTATATCAGTTTTAGGTTCTACTCGTTCTTTTTCTATTGTTAAATCATGACTCTTTGGGCTAGGTAAAGATTTTTTATCAACTTTACCATTACTGGTTAATGGCAAGCTAGACAGTTCTATAAAATAAGTAGGAATCATATATTGAGGGAGATGCCCTCTTAGATATTCTCGTAACTCATTAGTCTCAATAATCCCATCAGATGTAAAATAAGTACAAATTACTTTTTTGTCATCTATTGTTTTTACAAGTACTACTGCTTCTTTGATTTCTGAATGTGTTAATAACGCTTGTTCTATTTCGCTTAACTCAATTCTATATCCCCTAATCTTTACTTGATCATCATTTCGACCTATATAAATAATACTTCCGTCGTTCCTCCAATACGATAAATCTCCAGTCTTATATAGTTTTTGTCCCTTTTTAAATGGACTTTCTATAAACTTCTTCTTAGTTTCTTGGGGTAAATTAAGATAGCCTATTGCCAAATTTTCTCCTCCTATATATAGTTCTCCATTAACTCCAATAGGAACAGGCTGTAATCCCTGATCCAGTATATATATATCTGTATTAGAAATTGGATAACCAATGGGAGCATAAGTTTCAATAGTATTATCGGCCCCAGACATCGTAAAGTATGTCACTACGTGTGTCTCTGATGGTCCATACTGATTATGTAGTTTTACTTGAGGGTTTATTTCTAAAAACTGGTGTAATGACTTATTTATGGTTAATTGTTCCCCAGATGAAACTATATGTTTTATACAATGACTATTTAATTTTTCTAAATCACCATGTGTAAACAAACTACTTAGTGCAGCGTAAGGAAATGATAGTACTTCGATTTTGTTATCTACTATGTATGATGACAGCTTCAAGAAATCTAAACGTAGTTCATCTTCTAAAACGAATAATTGCCCTCCAAAAGATAGTATAAACCAACAATCATGTAAAGACATATCAAAGCTAAAAGAAGAATATTGTAAATATCTCAAACCAGCCTCTATTCCTGATCCTTCTAGGTCCCATTGAATCAAATTACTTAACGTTCTATGAGTTTGTACAACTCCTTTTGGGTTACCTGTAGATCCAGAGGTATAAACAATAAATGATTTATCTTTTAATGAGTTAACAATATCAAGGTTTGATGTTGGATATATAGTTAAATCAAATTCATTAAGATCAACCTTCTTTTTTACTGCTACTTTACGATTATCAAGTATATTCTTTTCAAGAAGTACAATCTCAATTTTTGCATCGTCTAGTATAAAATCTATACGCTTTTGAGGATAATTTGGATCAATAGGCACATAGCATGCTCCAGATTTCATTACACCAACCATTGCAATTACACTTTCTTCTGATCTTTCTAATAATACCCCAATATTAGACTCTTTACCTACTCGAAGTACATTTCTTAAGTAATAAGCAAGTTGATTACTTCGGTCATTGACTTCTTTAAAAGTGAGATTTTTATTTGTAAAAATGACTGCAATATCATCTGGCGTTTTTTGTACTTGTTCTTCAAAAAAGCCAATTACGGTATTAGGCTTGTTTAAGGTTTCTGTTAAATTGAATTTTGTTATTAATTCTTTTTTTTCTTCTTTATTTATATAATCGACCTTTTGAATAGGTAGATTCGGCGTATTTAAACATTTCTCGATAAGATTTTCGAGATGAGAAAAAAGTCGCTGAATCAACTTAAGATCGTAAATATCGGTATTGTATTCAATAGTTAATTCTAACTCTTCTCCTTCAACAAAAATAAAACTGATATCAAACTGAGAAGTATTTCTCTTAAGATTATAATTCTTAATTTCTAACCCTGAAACACTATTTTTTGAGTGCAGATCTAATAAGTTTTCTTGGTTTTGAAGCACTATCAAAACATCAAACAATGCAGAACGACTTGTATCATGCTTTAAATTTAGCTCACTAACTAGTCTATCAAATGGGTATTCTTGATGCTGATAAGCCTCTAACAACATATTTTTTTGATACATTACCATATCAAAGAAACTGCTATTTTCATCAATTTTTGTTCGTAAAGCTAAAGTATTTAAATAGAGCCCCAATTGATTTTCTAAATCAGAATGCTCTCTCCCCGCTATCGGTGTTCCAAGAATAATATCACTCTGTCCTGTATATCTAAACAATAAGGTATTAATCCCTGCCATTAAAGTCATGAATAGGGTAACATCCTTATTCTTAGAAAATGTTTTTAATTTGTGTAAAAAGGTTTTAGAAAAGGTATTAGTAATTCTTTGCCCGTTATATGTTCTTACAATTGGTCTTGTTTTAAAACTAGGAAGTTCTAACACAGGTAACTCGCCTTCAAATTGTTCTAACCAATACTTTTTACTCTCTTCAAATTCTTCTTTTTCTAGCCTTGTGTTCAACCAAACAGAATAATCTTTATATTGAATGGGTAACTCTGGTAGTTTAACTTTTTCATTATTGATTAAGCCGTTATAATTTTGTACTATTTCAGATATAAAAACTTCTGTCGACCATCCATCTCCGATGATGTGATGCATAGACAAGAAAAACACATGTTTATTTTCTTCAATATTTATCAATGTAGCTCTTAATAAAGCTCCTTCTTCTAAGTTGTATTGAATATTATTTAGCTTTTCTAAATAATCATCTACATATTTTTTTTGATTATCTTTTGCACGAGCATCTATTAGTTCAATATCAAAAGTTAATTGATTTGACGGTTTAATAAACTGTCTGATGTTTCCATCATCATTAGTCTTAAAATTTGTTCTTAAAACTTCATGTCTATCTATAATTTGAAGAAAAGATTTCTTAAACAAAACAAAATCAATTTCTCCTTCAATAGAAACAGCTGTAGGCATATTATATGCTAAAGACCCTTCTTCTAGTTGACTTAATATCCATAGTCTATTTTGTGATGGGGTAAGTGGGTATGATTCAGAAGAAGGGGATTGCAGTATTGAAATATGTTCTTTTCTTTCTAATCTCTTTACAATTCCAGTAATTGTTGGGGCTTCAAAAAACTCCTTATAAGCTACACTTTTGCCCAGTTGCTTATGCATTTCTTTTATCACTTTTGAAACCATCAAACTATGCCCCCCCATTTGAAAAAAGCTATCTGTAACTCCCACTCTATCCAACTGTAATGTTTTGTTCCAGATTTTTACTAAAATTTTTTCTTCTTCACTTTTAGGAGCTACATATTCTGCTCTAATACTGTCATTATCGTTGATTTCTGGTAATACATCTCTATTAATTTTTCCATTTGGTGTTAAAGGCACTTTGTCAATTTCGACAAAATGACTAGGAATCATATATGAAGGAATATTATTGACTAAATAGTCTCTAATTTCAATCTTATTCAAAGGTATATCACATACAACATAAGCTACTAACAACTTTTCTTTACCCTTTTCTTTTATTGTAACAACGGCTTGATTTATATCATCAGAATAGCAAGTTATTTGACTCTCTATTTCACCTAGCTCTATACGATGTCCTCTTAGCTTTATTTGCTTATCCTTTCTTCCTAAAAACTCTATATTACCATTTGGTAGCCATTTTGCTAAATCTCCCGTATCATACATACGTTCTCCTTTTACAAATGGATCTTCGGTAAATTTTTCCTGAGTTTGCTCCTTTCTGTTTAAATAGCCATTAGCTACTCCTGATCCAGAAAGGTAAAGTTTTCCTACCCCACTTATAGGTATATGTTGTAAATCTTCATTTAGGATATAAGCTTTTGTATTAGAGATAGGTTTGCCAACTGGAATTGATTTGTATTCTTTCCCTTCTACTAATCTATATGCAGTACTATACGTAGTATCTTCTGATGGCCCATACAAATTTCGTACTTCTATACCTCTTGTCAATAATCTCTTAGCTAAATCTATAGGAAAAGGTTCACCTGCCAAGTTTACCACCTTAACATTTGCTAAATTATATCCTTCTTCTAAAATACTTCTCATACTAGAAGGAACAGTGTTTATCAATATTTTTTTGTCGATATCTAAGTAATCTCCAATACTTACGGCATTTTGTAATATTCGTACTTTTTTACCAACTGATAAAGTATAGAACATTTCGAATATTGAAAGATCAAAACAATGTGACGTTGAAGCATAAACCACATCAAAATTGCTTTGATCAAATTCTTTCTGAGCCCAACTAAATAAAGCCACAGCATTTTGATGTGTGATAGCAACTCCCTTAGGGTTCCCTGTTGTTCCCGATGTATAAATTACATATGCTAGATCTGTTGATTTTAATCTGGAAGCCTCAATATTTATTTTTGAATATTTGTTTTTTTGCTCTAGAAATTGATTTAATTTTTGATTATCAATAATCAATTTACAATCGCTGTCTTTTTCTATATATGAAACTCTTTCTTTAGGGTAGTTAGTATCTATAGGTACATATGTCGCTCCAAGCTTAAGTACAGCAATTAGTGCAACGGGAAGCATTTCATTTCTATCAACTTTAACTCCTACAAAGTCATGCTCAGAAACACTATATTTCTCCTTTATATAATTCGTTAATTGGTTTGACTTTTCATTTAACTCTTTATACGAAATTTTCTTTTCATCAAAGACTAAAGCAATATTATCAGGTGTTCTTTCTACTTGTTTTTCAAAAGATTGATGAATTGTCAAGTTCTTATCGTAAAATAGACCTGTATCATTAAAATCTAGAAATATTTGTTGTTTTTCTTCTTCTGAAAGAATAGGAACGTCTTTTAAAGATAAGTTTAAATACTCTTCAATATTAACTATAGATTTTTTAACATTTTGTGCAAAATGTTCCGCCAACGCATCATGAATAAAGTCAGTTGAATATGATACGTAGATTTCTATATCATTATTCTCATTTTCAAGTATGTTTAAACAAAAAGGAGAAGTATCTTGTCCATCTAAACTAGACCTAAAGGATATTGTAAAAGGTGAAAAGCTTGTTATTTTATTATTTAATTTCCTTTCTAATTCACTTATGTTATAATCTTTATAACTTATTACTTCAATCGTCTCCTTTTTGACCTTTTGCAAATATGACTTAAGTGTTTCTGACTCATAGATTAAGTTTGAAAACACTAATGGTTTTTTATCATTAATCCCTTTTAAATTAGCAACAGAGTTTATTATACCTTCATAATTCAAAAAATATTTTCTTAATAGTACAGAGTATGTCGCCAACACTATCGTAAAGCCTGCAATTGGTTGGTCTCCTGTTATTCGGTTAAAGGAAGAAGCCTCTTTACTTGGTATAATAATTCTATTTGTTTGACTTATACCCCTAGATATCCAAGGGGTAGCTTCGGTATCAACAAATTTTTGTATCCAAAAATTTTCTACAAGTTTGTTTTCAAGTTTTTCTATCATCCTTGTTAATTTATTTTTTGTTCCAAAAAAGTTTTGACACACCGAAGCAGGTAAAACAATTCATATAAAAAGAATTTATTTACAACTGTTTTTAGGTTCTTCTTCTTAACAAAAAAGGTAATCCTATAATTTATGAAGTACTATAATAAAGGTGGAATTAAATTGCCAATGGAAGGTCTGACAAATAATATTCTGGAAGGGTGGCAAGAATGTTTTGTTGTATAGAACTGATTCTAACAATAATTTTATTTTTATTATTGATTTTTACAATTTCACAATCCAGACCGCAAAGGGCCCCTTCCTGAATTGTACGGATCTCTCCTACTCTTATCAATTTCGAGTTATTTTCTATATCCTTAATATCATCTGACTCTAAAATAAACTTTATCCTTTTTATCTCATTATCTGATACAATAGCATACTCACTACCAAAACGAATATAAGCACAGGCTCCGTTGGTATCTATTGCTGTATGAAAATCTCTTTTCGATTTGATATTAACAAAAACGTATGAAGAAAATAGAGGTTTCATTATCACTTTTTTCCTATCACTCCATTTTCTAATCGTTTTTACTAATGGAACATAGGCATTAATTTTGTTTTCTTGTAGAAGAGTTTCTACTTTTTTTTCTTGACAGGATTTTACGTATAGAACATACCATCCCGTTTTAAGAGGCTTATTCATAAAAATTGATTGATGAGTTATTAATAAATGAGAGGGGTTTCTCTTATAAGTAGACATAATGAATTGCTACTCAGGTGATGAATATTGATTGATTTAAATTAAAAAATATTGATTAGTTATTTTTTGACAGGGCTCCGCCTCCTGCAATCACATTGCATATTTTCTTAATAAAAGGCGAAAAGAATCTCTAATTATTAAAAAAATAATAAAGATAAAAAACTGATTTGTACTCTGATTTTACGGTAAAAAATTAGAAATGATGATTAAACATTACAATAATTACACTCTTACCTCATTTTCGAGTACTCAACAAATATATGTTAGAACTAATTAATAAGTAACATCAATACATACAAAAAAAGCACAAAAAACACAAATACCACAAAATCAAATAAATACACTAGTTATTTAATACTATTTTAACTTTTATTCAATTCAAAACTATTCTTTATTCTATATTTTTTACGGCAAAACCACAACGTAATTTACGGTCCAACCACTGTGTATTTTCTTAAAAAAAATAGAGAATCCAAATCATTAAAAAAAAAATCAAATCAAGACATAAATTCCTATATCCTTATCAATAAAAATTTAATATTATTCAAATATTACTAAGGATTTATTTATTATTTAAGAAAAAACCTACTCCTTACTTAATAAGTAACAAAATGTTTTTAATATAGCTCTAAAATCATGTAAAAAATAAAATTCGAATATTTTTTCTCTATAAATTTTTACTTTTTATTTACTAAAATAAGCTACTTAAACATCACCCCAACCAACCATCTCGATCCAAACTCCGATACTGTATTGCTTCAGAAATATGATCTCCAGAGATAGCTTCTACTCCTTCTAAATCTGCAATAGTTCTTGAAACTTTAAGAATACGATCATATGCTCTTGCCGAAAGATTTAATCGTTCCATAGCCGTTTTTAACAAATCTTTTGATGACTCGTCAAGAGTACAATGCTGATGAATTTGTTTTACACCCATTTGTGCATTGTAATGTATGCTAGAAAAGTTTTTAAATCTCTTGCTTTGGGTATTTCTTGCGGCTATCACTCGCTTTCTAATTTCGACACTAGATTCTCCTTTTCGTTCTTCACTAAGCTTATCAAAAGGTACGGGTGTAACCTCTATATGAATATCGATTCGATCCAATAATGGTCCAGATATTTTACTTAGATATCGTTGCATTTCTGCAGGTGAAGAAGTTACCGGAGCATTAGGATCATTAAAATAACCACCTGGACTAGGATTCATACTAGCAACTAGCATAAAACTTGATGGATATGTTACGGTAAATTTTGCTCGAGAGATTGTAACTTCACGATCTTCTAACGGTTGACGCATTACTTCTAAAACCTCTCTTTTAAACTCAGGTAGTTCGTCCAAAAAAAGAACTCCATTATGTGATAATGATATCTCTCCTGGTTGTGGATAGCTTCCACCCCCAACAAGTGCAACATTTGATATAGTATGGTGAGGACTTCTAAATGGTCTTTGTGCCATTAAACCTATATTATCTTTAACCCTACCAACTACACTATGAATCTTTGTTGTTTCTAAAGCCTCTTGCAATGACATTGGTGGTAAAATACTTGGTAATCGTTTACTTAACATTGTTTTACCACTTCCGGGAGGTCCCACTAAAATAATATTGTGACCACCAGCCGCTGCAATCTCCATACAACGTTTTATACTCTCCTGCCCTTTTACATCAGCAAAATCAAATTCTGGATTATCTAGTTCTTTATAAAACTCTTCTCGAGTATCTACAATAGTCTGAATTAAAGGCTTTTTTTCTTCAAAAAAATCAATAACTTCTTTGATATTCTCAATGCCATATACTTTTAAGTTATCTACAATTGCAGCCTCTTTTGCATTTTGCTTTGGCAATATAAATCCTTTAAAACCTTCTTCTCTTGCCTTAATAGCAATTGGTAGCGCCCCTTTTATTGGCTGTAAACTACCATCCAAGGATAATTCTCCCATGATTAAATACTCTGATATGTTCTTTGCTTTAATTTGCGAACTGGCAACCAAAATTCCCAAGGCTAATGTCAAATCATAAGCAGAACCTTCTTTTCTCAAATCGGCAGGCGCCATATTAATAGTGATTTTCTTTCCTGGTAATGCATATCCATTATTTTGCAGTGCTGCAGCAATACGAAAACTACTTTCTTTAATAGCACTATCTGGTAAACCTACCAAATGATACCCTATTCCCTTATTTATATTTACTTCTACAGTTATTGTTGTCGCTTCTACACCAAAAACGGCACTTCCAAATACTTTTATTAACATGTTGATTAATTTGAGTAAATGCAAACATAAGTTAAAGGAGTATTAAAAAATGAAACTATAAATTTGTATTGTGATCAATAGAAATATTATAATTCTACAAAAAAAAAACTCTTAATCCTTTTCTTGATTAAGAGTTTTACTTAAAAAAGTAGAGCGTACATTTATTAAGAAGCATCATAGCACGTAGACTAAAACATACGCCCTACTCACTTTGAAAAAAGTTACATAACAAAAATTATACTACAGCTTCTATTCGGTTCTGAAATAGTTTTTCATTTAAAAATTTAAGTGTTGATATTTTATCTTTTGTATCAACCAAAATCGAAATATTGTTATTACTACCTCCATAAGATACCATACGCACTGGTATATAGTTTAAAATTTCAAATAATTTATAAGAATTTTTATCCTTTATAACAGACTCTCCAACAACACATATGATACTATGATTTTGTTCAATAGTTACTTCTGCATACTCTTCTATTTCTTTTACAATATCATCTAGATTTTTTACATTATCGATAGTTAAAGAAATAGCTATTTCTGACGTGGTTATCATATCAATTGAAGTATGATATTTGTCAAACACTTCAAAGATTCGTCTTAAATATCCATGGGCCATCAACATTCTGTTTGACTTAATTTTAATCGCAGTAATCCCATCTTTTGCCGATATAGCTTTTAAGCCTTCTTGATGCGTTCTATCAGAAATTACAGTTCCTGTAGCTTCTGGGTCAAAAGTGTTCTTCAATAACACAGGAATATCTTTACCTATAATTGGAGACACCGTTTGAGGATGTAATATTTTAGCTCCAAAATATGCTAACTCTGCTGCTTCATTATAAGTTAAGTGTGCAATTGGTTGTGTATTTTCAACATATCTAGGATCATTATTATGTAACCCATCTATATCTGTCCAAATTTGCACTTCTGAAGCATCTAAAGCTGCTCCTATAATTGTCGCAGTATAATCACTACCTCCTCTTTTTAAAGTTGTTATTTGCCCTAGTTTATCTTTACAAACAAATCCTTGAGTTATATAAATTGAAGATTTAGAATTACTGTCTAATACCGCTTTAAGTTTTTGACTTACATTATTTATATTAGGGTTTTCAACAGAATCAACATACATAAATTCCTTAGCATCTAGCAATATATTAGATACTTGAATCGAATTTAAGAAATTAGAAAAAATATAAGTTAGAAGAGTCTCTCCAAAAGTAATTATTCTAGACTCAATTATCTCTGAATATTTCTGACTAGAAATCTCAAACATTTCTGTTATAATAGATGAAACACCATCTTTAAGAGTGTTTCTTACTTCTTGATCTTCTATCAATTCGTCTATAACATCGATATGTTTCTTCTCTAATTGATGTAAATTTCTAGTTATGGCATCTGTATCATTAAATCTTATGTTATCAACCAAGCTAACCAATTGATTTGTCACACCAGACATTGCAGAACATACCACGATCTTATCCTCTTGATCCGACACTAAAATATCTTTAATAATATTTAAGTTTTTTACAGACCCCACAGAAGTTCCACCAAATTTTAAAATTTTCATCAATCTTAATTTTTATGATTTCTAATTACAATGCATAATTAGTTATTTTGGTTCAAACACTAAAGATTTTAAAAGAAAAAACATAAATTTGCACAAAGTGTTAAATATATAACAATGAAAACTATTACAGATTGCGTTCATAATATACTAAGACATCAACCCTTTTTAGAAGATGCGTTATCGAGAGATATCATAAACTTTAGTTCATTAGCGATAGACCTATTACCTAAAGTTGAAAAAATAATGAAAAAACCTGTTAAACCAGGATCTATTGTTATGGCATTAAGACGTTATCACCCCAGGCGTATTAAACATATTGATAATTTAAAAAGTCTTGGCGATATTGTTGTTAGATCAGGAATAACAGAATATACATTTTTAAACTCCAATAGTATTTTAACGAGTCAACGTAACCTTTTGGATGTCGTAAAAAACGAATCCAAAGCATATTTTACATATTCTAGTAATTTTCAAGAAAGTAATATATTGGTAACCTCATCACTAAAAAACACTGTAGAAAAACATTTTGAAAATGAAACCTGTATTTCTATTACCGATGATTTATCGTCAATCTCTATTGCATTACCAGAAGATAATTCAAAATCTGTAGGCTTGTACTTTTATATTTTTAAACTGTTGGCATATGAAGGTATTCCTGTATTCGAAGTTATTTCAACTTCTAATTATTTTACATTGTTTTTAGAAAAAGAGCATGTAAATAAAGCTTTCCTTTTGATGAATGAAGTAAAAGAAAATTAAAAAAGGCCCTATTTTCAATAGGACCTTTTAATCAATTGTATACTATATATTACTACCAGATATGTACTCTTTTTTCTGGTGGTAAATACATCTTATCTCCTTCTTTAATATCAAAAGCATCATAAAATGCCTGAACATTTAATAAAGGTTGAATTGCTCTTGTCGTCCCTGGAGAATGAGGATCAGTTTTAATTTGCGTTCTTAACGCATCTTCTCTAATTTTAGTTCTCCATACAGTAGCCCAAGACATAAAAAAGCGTTGTTCTGCTGTGAATCCATCTATATTTTCTGGTCTTCCGTTTTCTGCAAAATGCATTTGCAATCCATCATATGCACCTAGTACGCCTCCTAAATCTCCAATATTTTCGCCCAAAGTAAACTTACCATTGATAAAAACACTATCTAATACTTCTATGGCACTATATTGCTCTGCAAGAGAGTTTCCTCTTTCTGTAAATTTGGTAAGGTCATCTTCTGTCCACCAATTAGACAGGTTTCCGTTAGCATCAAAACGAGCTCCAGAATCATCAAAAGCATGCGAGATTTCGTGACCAATAACAGCACCAATACCACCATAATTAACCGCTTCATCTGCAGTATAATTATAAAAAGGTGGTTGTAAAATTGCCGCAGGGAATACTATTTCATTAAATAATGGATTAAAATAAGCATTAACAGTTTGTGGAGACATACCCCACTCTGTTTTGTCTACTGGCTCTCCTATCTCAGAGATTGACTTTTTAAACGACCAATCCGATATTGCCATTGTATTTTCAAAACTAGAGTTTCCTTCTTTTATCGCTAACTCAGAATAGTCTTCCCATTTATTTGGATATCCAATTTTAACAGTAAACTTATCTAGTTTTTCGATAGCTTTTATTTTAGTACTATCGCTCATCCAGTCCAAAGTTTCGATTCTTTTTTGATACGCCTTTATTACATTAGCAATCATTTTCTCTGCCTTTTCTTTTGCCTCAGGCGGGAATTTTGCATCTACATATAATTGTCCAATAGCTTCACCTATAGAATTATTAACTCTAGCCAGAGCTCTTTCTTCTAGTGGTCGTTGTTTTTTGGCTCCATTAAGTGTTTTATCATAAAAATCCCAATTTGCTTTATCAATTTCTGTAGAAAGAGAGCTTGTAACACTATTTAATGTAGACCAACGCATTACTGTCTTTAAATCTTCAATATTTGTAGTGGTTAAAACATCCTGTAGTGCTTCCATATATTTAGGTTGTAAAACCATAACCGTATCCAATTTTTTTTCTATCCCAAAATCACTTAACAGTTTGTTCCAGTCTACTGCTGGTGTCATTTCTGAAAGTTGCGACATACTTCTAGGATTATTAAAGTTTCTAGCATCACGACTTTGTACTTTATCTAATCTAGGAGAAGCTAATTTAGTTTCAATATCTAAAATAGTGGCAGCTGCTTTACGAGCATTTTTCTCTGTTTCACCTATATATTGAAGCATTCTTGTTATATGATCCATATATTGACCTCTAATCTCTTTTGATTTTTCATCCTGATCCAAATAATAATCTCTCTCAGGTAATCCTAAACCTCCAGTTGTTACATATGGTGCATTAATTTCGCTGTTATTTAAATCAGGAAAAGAAGTAAATCCAAAGAATGGAGACGAAGCTGCGGTTTCTTTTGCCAACACATCTTGTATATCTTGTAAACTCTTTATTGCAGCTATTTTTTCTAATACAGGTTGCAAAGGTTCTATACCGGCTTTATCTCTTGATACAGTATCCATTATAGATTCAAAAACAACAATAGCCTTATGTTGATCTGTACCTGTTTGATACTTACCACTAGATTTTGCTTCTTCTAAAATTTTAAGCACGTCATCATCAGTTTTCTTTCTGAGCACTCCAAAACCTCCCCATCTAGTTCTATCTTCTGGGATTTTTGTAGTCTTCATCCAATTACCATTAACATAATTGTAAAAGTCATCTTTTGGACTAACACTGGTATCCATATTTTCTAGAACAATCCCAGGAATTTCCTTTTCTTTGGCAACCTTCTCGCTTTCTTCTTTTTTTGCTTCATTTTTACAACTTGCAAAAGCGAGGATACACAATGCCAAACACATGCTTTTCATTTTTATATCCATTCTGTTATTAAATTATAAGATTAGTTATTAGTGATACGACGTTAGAACTTAATATTCGTTACGCATACCAGAATTGTAATTTATACAAAATGTAGTGTTTATAGGATTTTTGGATAGATTTTTAACGAAAAAATAAGATTTTAAACTAGCTACAAAATCCAATTTTTTTTGATTTTTTTTATTTCATTAATCGTGAATCAAAACTAAATGGCTCTATTTTCAAAAGTTTTACTTCATTAAACTTAGGATGTAATGGGTTGATCAAAATGTTTTTTTCACTTGGAATTATAGTACTAGGAACTTTAAGGGCTAATGATATTTCTTTGGTTAACCATTCCATGGTAAAGTTTTGCACCTCCAATGGTACCGGTATCTCATTCCAATTGTCTGGTAACTTTTTAATATCGATTGAAGTTATCAATTCGTCAGGTACAGAAATAGTAACCATAACCATATCGTTCGGAAGATATGCTGCAGGTAAATGGGCTAATACTTCGAGAGCAGAAAGTGCAGCTGTAGTACTAGTATATAACATAGCTACCCCTTTAGGATTCCATCTTCCACCAACAGTTTTTGCTCCTACTCCTGTTAGATCTTTACTGTATTTTTCTTTTGTAATTCGGTATACGTGCATTATACAAAAATACCATGTTCGATACGAACAAGTTCTTCATTAAGTATCTGAAAACCAAAAGTTGTATCTAAAAGTTCTTTTGGTTTTTTCATAGCCAAAGCTACACTCGGTTGCTCCATCCAATTCTTAAATCGATCAAGATCACCAAAAATATTTTCTCCTTTTGCATAAAGCTTTACTAATTGAAGTACTCTAGCACTAGCTTCGGTTCCTAATTTTTTATTTAAATCATAACGTTGAATAGTACGCTCTGACATATGAAGTATTTGAGCTAATTCTTTAAGCTCAAAACCTATAATCTTAGCAAGATGTAATAATGCTTTTTTGTCTATCCCATTTCTAGATAGCTCTATAAAATCATACATATTGCGTAACGGGATATCGATATTTAAGTATCTTAATAACCCTTTATTTTCGAAACTATCAAAGTCTAACGGAGAAACTGCACTCATAACCTTACATTTTATGACAAAAATACAAAAAATACAGACAAATGTCTAAACTAATTGAATAAAATTGAATCCAACTCTAGTTTTACTTCTTCAAGCCTTGCTTCCATTGATCTAATTGCAACAGTAGACAAGTATCTCCCCAAAGGTAATACAGGTTTAATCATCAGCACTTCATTTTTTATATTTTCTGGTTTTGAAATATTTGTAGAAAGAGGTATTGCCGTTGGTTTTAATTTAATGATATAAGTACTTCCTAGTTTTTTAGCAACTTCTTTTGTGTGTCCATATCTCACATTTTGTAATGTAGTTAATGGTGCTGCGAATTGTGTTTGTGTTTTTTTTATTTTTCGATTTTCATTATTCGAAATGACCAAATGCTTTATTTTTACTTTTGTTTGTAAATCCGGAAATGAATCTTTTATTACCTTATTGAAAATTTCCTCAATACCTTTAGAAACTCCTCCGCCCATATTATCATAATATCCTGCATCTGCGTATTGATCAGAGTATGATTTATCTGATTGTTTCTTAACTTCTCCTACTGGAGTAATATACGGAAAAGCAGCATTTATTCTCATTGCCGTTAACAATCTAATTGATTTCTTAGGATAACTATTTTGTACATTCTCTATAAAATCATTCATCCCTGTTAAAGGTCTTAAGTGAGTATACTTAACAGGGCTTATAACATTATAAGCTCCTGTTTGTGTATGTGTTGTATTTATCATTAATAAAGGAAGAGTTTGTTTTCCTTGTATTTTACCTTTTTTATTTACTACCTGCGTATAAAAAGAAAGGTACTCCTGTTTTAAAATATCAGCCTTCTCAGAAAAATGTTTTTTAAATGCGGTATTCCATTGCTCTTCTAACAACTCTCCTCTATTTTTAAAAGTAAACAAACTAGTAACTTCCTTAAATAAATCCCTACCCAATAGAGACAATAAAGCGACTGATAAGTAATTCTCTTTATAAATAATACTTGCTTTATATTTTAATGCCGGATAATCGTTAGAAACCGTTCTAAAATTAGCTTGCCGATTTTCTAAAGCCGCATTTTTTGCTTCTGCAAAAAACATAGCATTACCCACACTTCCTCCAGAAGCCCCTGTAAATGATAAAACATTTTCATTAAAATACTTCCCATTAGACTTTTCATACAAATAACTATGAATTAAAAATGACCAAAGACCAGCTCTCGAACCTCCTCCTTCAGACGAGATCAAAAGTACAGGGAATATTCTCTCAGAATTTTCTATTTGTTCAACTCTATCTGCTATCCAATGGTATATATAATCTTCCATAGCCGGTCTAACCATATTAGTCTTTTCTAAAACTAATTGATAGTGATCCGACTTTCCTGAAAAAAATCGAGAGGATAATAGACACAAAATAATAGTAATGGTTAATAAGGGAAGTTTATGTTTTTTACCTATTAGAATTAACACAAAACTAATCATGAATAAACTAACTAGTGAGAGTATTAAAATTGACAAAGGATTTATTTTACTTGCCCACTCTGGAACGAAATTAAGAAGTAAAAAAGATAACAATAATATAAAACCAGCAAGAAGTACACTGCCATAGAAAACTTGCTTTGGAACTTTTTTTAGTAAATCATAACTATTAAAAGATAATGTAAAGAAAAATAGTATTAATGCACAGTTAGATAAAAAAAGGTTTCCTAAATCTTTTTCTGTTTGAGTATTTAAAGTGCCTAATGAAATTATAAAAACGACCAAACCTATTCCAAATACTATCAAAAACACATTCGTTTTAGGAATTTTATTAAAAAACTCTTTTGTATAACCATACAAAATCGGTTCTGATAGAAGAAGTAAAAACACTATACATGTAAGTAGAGTATTTGTAGGATTTAAAAAACTTGTATAAGTATTCTCCAATTCAAACATTTCCATTGCATTAAGAATACTCAAAGCAGAAACAATCAATAATATCAATGCCAAAATTCTTGGTACTACCATTCGCATATGTACCTTTACTTTATAGTGATACTTTATAGATGTATCTCTTTCCTGAAATTTATAATGACGATTAGGAATAAAACCAATTAAATTAGAAAATGTAATATCCTTATAATTATAGTAATAAAAGTACTTAGGTATATTCCAGATAATAAATGCCGAAACAACTAGTAGAAAAAAGTATAAAGGTACTTCAAACAAAAATGCATCAGCCTGATTAAGTATCAATAACAAATCAGTTGTCTGAGGAAAGTACCATAAAGCAACATACACAGCCAAAATAAAGAAAAGACTAATTAAGTTATTAGACAATTCTTCTAAAAATACTCTTAACCAGATACTAAATTGCTGAAAAAACAACAATGGCCTTATCATTTCTAATATTATTTTTAAGTCTTAAGATTACATAAAACTAAGGAATAAAACATATATTCCAATTTTTAAAGTTTTATATTTTTTACACACTAAAAATCAAATACATAGAAAAAAATTAAAAAATAAAATAAAAAAACGTTCACCTCTCAACCCTCGATGATTAAAGGGTTCTCTTTAATTCGTTTAATTAAACACTATAATAATATCAACTTCTAACATAAAAAAATTACGTTTTTAACATAAAAAGTTGTATATTGTCGTCAAATAAGTGTTTTACAACGATAAAAAATCATTTAAAGTAAGATATTACTTACATAAGTTTAACCCCCAAAACCAAACCTTATGAAAAAATTTTTACTCATATCGATAATGCTAGTAAGTAGCATTTCATTCGCAAGTACAAAAATTGACATTTCTTATAAATTAATGTCGGTAACAGAAAACACCATAGTAGATGGTTTAGATGAAAATACAGAAGAAGGTGTTATTTTTATTACAGAAAGTTTACACCTTGAAAACGGAGCTCGTATAGAGGTAAGAAATGCTTGCCTAATCATATTAGGTGACTTAACTGGTAATGGTGTTATCGACATCGATGATTCTGCTACAGTTACATTAGAAGGAGAAGAGCAAGGAAGAATTACTTTCATCAATAGATTTTTGGCAGATGATACTTGTCAACAAACCAAAGATCAACAAATATTTAAGCACATTAGAGAAGTTCCTAAAGGTTTAAAATATAGTTTATATAATATGTCAGGAAGACTATTAGATAAAGGAGAAATTGATGACTATTTACATGACTACATAGACCCAAAAACATACTTAATTAAAGTTGAAGGATACAAATTAAAAAAGATCGTATTTAATAGATAATATAATCAATAAAAGTAAGGTTTAAAATCCACGGTAATTGGAGCCGTGGATTTTTTTAGTTTACCATGTTTAAATTTATTCCAAACCGTTATTAAATAATATTAAAAAAACCTTATCTTTAAGAAACGTTACCCCCCATATTTAATACTAATTTACCCCAATATTGTAATAAATAATTTTATAGCATAAATACCAATAAATTATTATTTTCTTTGTCTATTTTGATTTAGAATAATAAAACTTCCCCTTATGATATAAACCAAAAAATGATAAAAGAATTCAACAAAATTTGAATTATAGTGAGAATATTCCGGTTTACATCTGAAACAACTAGATATACATTTTACGGAATCGTATTTGGTCTTCTTTTTCCAATTTTAGCAACATCTATAGATATAGCTAGACTTGGTATGGAGTTTTCTTGGAAATCCATTTTATTGGTGCAAAAAACAAATCCAATTCATTACATAATTGACACAGCCCCAATATTCTTGGGGTTATTTGCTATGTTTGGCGGTAAAAACCTTGACAAGGTTAAGGAAAGAAACAGGCAGATTTTAAAAACTTCAAAATTCAAAGAAGATTTTTTGGCGAACATGAGTCATGAAATTAGAACTCCGATGATGGGAGTTATAGGAATGATTGATTTACTTTCTAAAAATACCAAGCTAGATAATCAACAAAAAGAGTATGTATCTACAATACATAAATCCTCTCTCAATTTACTTGATATTCTAAATCAAGTTTTAGATTTATCTAAAATGGAAGCAGGAAAACTTACTTTGTCTCCAGGTTCTATTGCTCTTAAAGATGTAATAAATCAAAACATCGACCTGTTTTCGGCTTCTGCTAAATCAAAAAATATACATCTAATTTCTAAGTACTCATCAGAATTACCAAACAAAATAATAGCAGATGATAATCGACTTACACAAATCATTTCTAATCTTATTGGTAATGCCATTAAGTTCACACCAAAAGGTAATATTTATGTGCATACATCCTTAATTTCGAAAATAAAAGATGACTTAATAATTAAAATAGAAGTAATAGACTCAGGTATTGGTATAGATAAAAAAGATCAAGAATTTTTATTTTCTCGCTTTAGTCAATTTCATGATTCATCAGATTCTACAATTCACGGAAGCGGATTAGGACTAACCATATGTAAAAAGTTAGTCGATTTAATGCAAGGAACCCTTGGTGTTAAAAGTGAATTAGGAAAAGGGAGTAACTTTTGGTTTACATTTAAAGCAAAAGAAATTATGAATAGTGAAGTTAATAATGATATGAATTCATTACTAACCAAAACGCAAAAATATAATTTACATGTTTTATTGGTAGAGGATTCAGAAATCAATATTCTAGTGTCCAAAAAAATACTAGAATACCTTGGTTGCACTGTTACCATTGTAAGAAGTGGTGTTCAGGCTTTACAAATTTTTAAAGAAAATGAATATGACCTTATTCTAATGGACATTAATCTTCCCGAACTAGATGGGTTGCAAACATGTAACCTTATTAGAGAGAAACACAAAAATGTTCCTCCAATTATTGCGCTAACTTCTAATGCATTACCTGGGGATGCAGAACTTTACCTCGCAAAAGGTATGGATGATTATATTACCAAACCTTATACTACCGAAATTATGAATATTAAATTAAAAAAGTGGTTTAAAGAGCGTATCCAAGATTAATCACCTTTTTAAAAGATCTTTTTAATAAGATAAGCCTTACGTTTTAACACATAAAATTTAAACTTTTTTATGAAATTCATTATCTTGTAAGTTAAGATTATGGTCTACCGACTAATATCCTAAAACAATAATCAAAAAACTGCCTAATTTGTATAAATAAGCAAATTATCCTAGTCATAATTAAAAATAAAAACCATGGATAAGAACACTATTATATCACAAAAACTTCCCTTTGAACGACTGTATTTTATCTTGTTAATTTTGGCATTAAGTATTCCATTACAAACATTTGCATATTTTCAAGATGCTAACATTGATGTAAACCATATAGAATATAAAGGATATGTTCTAGATCAAGGAAACAATTCTCCTTTAACTTCTGCTTCTGTTTCTTTGATTAACACGAATATTTCTATTGTTACAAATGATGAAGGTGAATTTCTTATAAAAGTTCCTAAGCATATAAACGATGGTAGTCTACAAGTTTCATATTTAGGGTATCAAGATAAAATTGTTCCACTATTAGATTTTAAGGATAATACATTAAACATTAAACTCAAACCATCTGTTATCGAATTATCTGAAATCAGTATTAAATTAAGAGATGCCGAAGCTCTAGTACGTGAAGTATTGAAGAAAAAAGGTAGTAATTATCTTAATGACAATACAATCATGACTGCTTTTTATAGAGAAACTATAAAAAAACGTAGATCTTATGTTTCACTTTCAGAGGCAGTAATAGATTTGTATAAAAACCCTTATGAATCGTCTAAAACAGACCTTATTAAACTTCATAAAGCTCGTAAAAATGCTAACTACAAAAAACTAGACACCCTAACTTTAAAACTGCAGGGAGGACCAACAAGTACCTTATATATAGATGTAATGAAGAATCCAGAAATTCTATTTACAGAAGACATGGCCGATGTGTATGAATTTAGTTATGATAAATCCACTCAAATAAATGGTAGACACATCTATGTCGTGAAGTTTAAACAACGTCAGACCATATCAGAACCTTTGTATTATGGTAAATTATACATTGATTCTGAAACATTAGCTATGACAAAAGCCGTATATAGTCTTAATATGGAGAATAAAGATGAAGTTAGTAAGATGTTTGTGAGAAAAAAACCTAGGCAAGCAAGAGTCTATCCTACCCTTGCCTCTTACTCTATTGATTACCGACAAAAAGATGGTAAATGGTATTACAGTTATGGAAGTATTGATCTTGCCGTAAAAATAAAGTGGAAAAAGAAATTATTTAATTCTACATATAAATTAAATGTAGAGATGGCAATTACCGATTGGAAAAAGAATACTGATAACGAGACTATCAAAGCAAAAGATAGGTTAAAGTCTTCTGTAGTGTTAAGTGATAAAGCTGCTGGTTTTTCCGACCCAATTTTTTGGGGAGAGTACAATGTTATTGAGCCTGAAAAACCTATTGAATCAGCAATAAAAAAAATACAAAAACAGTTAAGAAAACTTAATTAATCGAATTACAAGCTCGTAAATGTTATAAAAAGGATTATTTTATTCTTACTACAATTTCTCGTTTAACTATTTTATTACTTTTACCGCGGGAAAATAAAAGAAGTTGTAATAGTATTTAATCAAACAAGTCTATTACTAGTATGTAAACCTTTTCGGTAAGTTAAATGAACAAAATAAAACTTGTTATCGTTTTGTGCTTGTTGACTCAGTTGTCTTTTGCACAAAAACATAATAATTTGGAGGCGTTGAATGAGGATTTCAAAATTTTTGAATCTATTATCAAAAATGGTCATCCTGCCTTATATGAGTATATTGACAATGACTCTCTCAACTATGTTTTTGAAGACACAAAAGAGTCTTTGCAAGATGGTATCTCAAATATAGCATTCTATAAAAAAATGCTAGATGTAACTAATAAAATTAAGGATGCAAAACTTCAGCTTTTTCTTCCTGAAACCATCGGGACTGACAGGTATTATTTTCCTCTTATCGTAAAAATAATCAACTCCAATTTTTACACAGATACCAGCGATTTTGAAATACCTATAGGCTCAAAAATCATTTCGATCAATGACAGAAAAGCCTCAGTAGTTATAGAACAATTAAAAAAATATGTTCCCACTTATGGGAATAATCTCACTCGAAAATATCGAGAAATAGAGTCCAATTTTGGCTTATACTTTGCCTATGAATATGGCATCCATAAAAAGTTTATTATAACATATATAACCCCAGATGGAGTAAGTAACAATCGCATTATACCTGCAGAATCTTTTATAAAAGTTACAAGAAGAAGTGCTTATCGAAATTCGTACTTTGCTAACTTTCATAAGCAACAAAACGGGTTTGACTTTTTTAATTCTTATATAGACAATAAAACTCCATTTGTTTTTTACAAAAACGAATTAAGTACCGCAATCATAGTCATTAATTCTTTTAATGGAAATAATAAAGTTTTTAAATCAAATCTTTCAAAGATATTTAAAGACATTAAGAAAAAGAAAATACAGCATCTTATTATTGACATTCGCCGAAACACTTCTGGTTTTAGAGCAAATGCCATACAGCTGTATTCTTTTATTACCAATAACACATTTAAGCAAAGAACCGACGAGTATATCGCTTCTCTTTCTATACCCGAAAAAAAACACGCAAATAGGGTGTTTTTCAATGAAAAACAATTTTTAAAAGACAAGTTTAGTCATCATCCTATTTATGATGGTTGGAAAATTACGTTTGATGATTTAGAAACTATTATGGTTCCTCATAAAAATAGATTTACAGGAAAAGTATATGTTCTTGTAGGCGGATCTACCTTTTCTGAAGCTTCAAACTTTGCCTTAAATGTAAAAAATGACACTCAAAACACCTTAATCGGAGAAGAAACTGGTGGAGGATATTATTATTCAACAGGAGAATTTCCTGTATACTATGAGCTTCCAAACTCAAAAATAGGTATTATGCTTTATATGGAAAAAATAAACCACTATATCAAAGATAAAAGCATTCCTAAGGGTACAGGTATATTACCTGATAAAAACATTATACTTACTGTAGATGATTTGATTATGGGAAAAGATCCAGAATTAGACTATCTATTTAGACTTATAAAAGGCTAAGCAATATATGTATTTACACTTGTAATTAATTTACAAGAATTATGTAGCATTTGTTTAAATTTTAAAGCTAGTTGCTCATCATTAAATTTCATTGCTTCACTAATACTATTTGACAATACCAATTCCCCAATAAGATATTCAACAAAATAGTTTTGGTCATCAGTTAAAAGTACATACTCTGTCATTGGATAGTTTATTTTTTCCGAACCCTATATATAGTTCAAATATGATGTAAAAATAAAGTTAATGAGAATGTAAAAATGAAACGGCATAAATACTTTTTCACATAAGTATTAACAATGATTAAAAATATAGTGGGTTAGGTATGGTCTTTGAGAAAATTTGTTTCAAACCATAAACATTATGAAACTTCTACTTGGTATATTTACTACAACTCTTTTTATTAGTTTAATATCATGTACAAAATCTCAAAAAGTACCGTTTAAACTACCCAAGAATGCCATTTCTCTTATTACAGGAGAGTCAAGTAAAACATGGAAACTAGCCTGGAGGTATAACAACGGTACTCGAATGAATATGAGAGGTTGCTTTCTTTCTTACAGAATTACATATTTATCAAACTTAACATTTAAAGATAATAATGAAGAACATGATAACTGTGGGGCTTCACTTAAAGGAAGTTGGGAAATAACAAAAGATCAGAAAGAAAACTCTTATATAAAAATAACGAGTGATTTGCTTCCTAATCTTTTAAATACCGATAAGGATTATAAATATTTCAAAATCCTTAAACTTACAAAAGATACTTTAAAGGTTCAATTTCGTCATAAACAGTTCTCTAGTGAGAGTACAATTATTGATACTTTTGTATCAGAAGGCTTAAAAGTAGAAAACAGAGATTTTCATTGGTAAAACATCTTACATTTTTTATAATTTTGAATCTAAAATTGGTTCTTCTTATCAAAATCTATTATTTAGTTTTTAAATATATTAACTTTGTAAGTCTATTAATTATTCCTTTATGTCACAAGAGCAACTTGCAGAAGCATATCATCTTATAGATCAAGCTAATTCGAAAGATCCAAATACAGAAGAAGTTAACGGTAAAAGCATTGCCAAAGAATTAATTTATGCCCAGCGCATGACAGAAACTTTAGAAAAATTTGATCCTAACGCTTCTGATATTCTTAAAATAGCTGCTCGATCACAACATATTTGTAGATGGGAAATACCTAGAAATAGTTATTCTATGGATCGTGTTGGATACTTAAAATGGAGAGAAGATTTAAAAAAGTTTCATGCCAGCAAAGCCTCTGAGATTCTAGAGAAAATTGGTTATGCTGATGAACAAATTAATAGAGTAGCTTTCTTATTGCAAAAGAAAAAGCTAAAAAAAGATGAAGACACTCAAACTTTGGAGGATGTAATTTGTCTTGTTTTTCTTAATTTTTATTATGAAAGTTTTCTAGTAAAACATTCTGATGAAAAAGTAATAGATATTTTGCAAAAAACCTGGCGTAAAATGTCTGAAAAAGGTCACCAGGCTGCATTGCAACTATCTTATTCTGTTAAAGGGCTTGAACTTATAAAACAAGCACTATCTTAAATATCAGGAGACGTAACTATTTTTTTTTTACTACTTGATTACGATAATATTCGATTATACCATCAATAGGTCTTCTTACAATATTGCCAAGAGTAAGGTTATACGGCAATAAAGCAGCTTTGATTACATCTTCGCTAAAATGTGCTATTGATCCAATAAAATGAATCGGAACATGGTTAGCTTGATCAAAGCATAATACTCGAGCTTCGATAAACTCTTTAATACCAATAGCTAATATTTTATCAAAATAAGCATTACGTTCGGTTGTAAAAATATACTCAGCAAAAGAAGCTAAATAGGTATTTGGATTATCTTTTTTATACAAATTTTCTTTGATCACATCAGAGGACAAATCAAACTTCTTTTCGAAATCTAATGCCACTTCATTTGGCATCCTTTTGTAATAATAATCACAAATCAACTTCTTTCCAAAATAATTACCACTCGCTTCGTCCATTAACACGTATCCCAATGATGGTACAGATATGTGTATTTCTTTTCCGTCATAATAGCAACTATTAGAACCAGTGCCCAGTATACAAACTACACCAGGCTCTGTTGTAGCAGCATAAACCGCTGCTACTATATCCTCTTTTACTTCTATTACAGTTGCATGAACAAAGAAATCTTCAAAGACCTTTTTTAACATAGCTGTAGGTTTAGGTGTACCACAACCCGCTCCATAGAAATTAATAGTCTCTATTTGATCCTTATGTGAGTATAGTTCTTCATTCTCTTCTAATCTTTTTTGAAGTAAAGACTTTTCAAAAACCGCAGGGTTTAATCCTTTTGTACGAGTTTTAAAAATAACTTCTCCCATATCATCAAGAAGAATCCAATCACATTTGGTAGAACCGCCGTCTGCTAGTAAAATCATTTAAAGTTTGTTTGTTGTTTGTAAATAGATAATCTGCTAGTTAAAAAACACTCCTAGGTTCAAAAACCAAAGATATTCAATCCTATAATTTATAAAGCACCTACGTGAGCAGATAAATCAATTAATTTGGTAGAATATCCATATTCGTTATCGTACCATGCAACTAGTTTAAAGAAATTATCGTTAAGAGCAATTCCAGCACCCGCATCAAATACCGATGTTAAAGATTCGCCAACAAAATCTTGAGACACTACAGCCTCTTCTGTATATCCAAGTACTCCTTTTAATTCATTTTCGGCAGCTTGTTTTACTACAGCTTTTAATTCATCAAATGATACCGATTTCTTTGTTCTAACCGTAAGATCCACTACAGAAACATCAACAGTAGGTACCCTAAACGCCATACCTGTAAGTTTTCCTTTTAGTGCAGGTATAACTTTTGTTACGGCAACAGCAGCTCCTGTTGTAGAAGGAATAATATTGTTTATCGCACTACGACCTAATCTATAATTTTTCTTCGACGGTGCATCTACGGTAGATTGTGTTGCTGTAGAAGAATGAACTGTAGTCATTAACCCTTCTTCAATACCAAAATTATCATCAATTACTTTTGCCAGAGGTGCTAAACAATTAGTTGTACAAGAAGCATTCGAAACGATTGTATCTGTAGGCTTCGCATCATTATGATTAACCCCCATAACAAACATTGGGGCATCTTTTGATGGAGCCGATATCACAACCTTCTTTGCCCCAGCTTTAAGGTGTGCGTCAGCTGTATCCAATGTTGTAAAAATACCAGTACATTCGATAACAACATCAACTCCCACATCATTCCACTTAAGGTTTTCTGGATTTCGCTCGGCGGTTACTCGAATTTCTTTTCCATCAACTATAAGGTTTCCATTTTTCACCTCAATTACGCCATCATATCTACCATGAACTGAGTCATACTCCAATAGATATGCTAAATGTTCTACAGCTAATAAATCATTGATTGCAACGATTTCTACATTATCTCTTTTTGCCGCAATTCGAAAGGCAATTCGACCTATTCTTCCAAAGCCGTTAATTCCAATTTTTAATTTACCCATAATTAAATTTTTAGTTGTGTTAATATTACTTTGTGGTGTGGTTATTTTTTTTGAAAGTTATACAGAAGTAATATCTGCAACCTTTATTAATCCGTCATGCTTTTGTATTCGTTTTTCTAGTGCAGAAGTTAAAGGTACAATTGCTACATTTTTATGTTCGATACCAATCATAACACCTTCTTTTCCATCCAATAGCGTTTCTACAGCTCCTACTCCTAATTTACTAGCCAATACACGGTCAAAACAACTCGGGGGTCCTCCTCTTTGAATATGTCCTAAAACCGAAACTCTTACTTCATAATCATTTAAATTTTCTTCTACATATTCTCCCAATTCAAAAATATTCTTTCCAGACTTGTCTCCTTCTGCTACTACTATTATACTTGAGGTTTTACCTGTTTTCTTACTTTTTTTAAGAGAATCTAAAAGTCGTTCAACTCCCATATTTTCTTCGGGAATAAGAATCTCCTCTGCTCCTGCTCCAATTCCTGCATTAAGTGCTATATCACCAGCATCTCGCCCCATAACTTCGATTAAAAATAATCTATTATGAGAACTAGCTGTATCTCTTATTTTATCTATTGCTTCTACAACTGTATTTAATGCTGTATCATATCCAATGGTATAGTCTGTTCCATTTATGTCATTGTCAATAGTTGCAGGAATACCCACCACAGGAAAGTTAAACTCTTCTGTTAGCTTTAAAGCTCCTGTAAAACTACCATCACCACCAATTACAATTAGTGCATTTATATTATTATCTATCAGATTCTTATGCGCTTTCTGTCTACCTTCAAAAGTCCTAAACTCATTAGACCTTGCTGATTTAAGAAAAGTTCCTCCTTTATTGATAATATTTCGAACAGAACGTGCATTCAACTTTTCTATATCGTTATTTATAAGGCCATCATATCCTTTATAAACTCCAAAGCATTGAACCTCATAATAACTACATGCTCTAACAACCGCACGTATGGCAGCATTCATTCCGGGAGCATCCCCTCCCGATGTTAGCACAGCTATATTTGTAACATCTTTTATCATCGAAGTCAAATCTATTGTTATTGATAGTAATAACCTAATCTCTAAAAAAACTACAACGTTTTCGGTTAATAAGTTCAGTGGTTTACCACAAAAATTAAGCAGATTTACCTCTGTTAATCCCAATTTTGATCAAAATTTTCGGATTTAGAATACCTTAGTATTTATCTTAAAAAAGCATCAAAATGATACCTTTTAAACATTTGGAAAGACATAATGATAAGTTTTAGGCCTCTCAATTAAATACATTATATGAATATTAGTAATCAATTTCCTTTAATACAATAAGAAGTACTGTTCATACAGCGAAACTTACCTTTTATACAATAAGAGTAAAACAAGACCTTATTTTATAATAACTTTATAATGAACCATATATAACCAATATAATATCATATAAAACTCTACACAATGAATACAAACTCACTACTACGCATACTATGGGTAACTTCTTTATTTTTTATAGGAACTCAAGTACAGGCCCATTCAACAATTTTATTTGCAAAATCTAAAAACATATCCCTCACAACTAATAAGACAGTAATACAACCTCCCTCTGCTCCCACCAATTTACAAGCTATAAATGTAACTCCAACATCTGTCACTTTAACTTGGAGCGCCCCAACAAGCAATCTTCCAATACAAGAATACGAGATTACCGGTGGAGTACAGAACAAAACAGTAAGAGGTTCGACCACGACTTTAATCACCGGTCTTTCTCCGAATACCACATATAGTTTTAGGATAAGAGCTCGTGACACCAATGGAGATAATTCTGGAAATAGTAATTCTGTTGTTGTTAATACCAAAGTAGATGATGGTAATTATTGTAGTGCAGATGGAGGAGTAACAACCGATGAGCATATTGGTCATGTTCAATTAGGATCCATTGATAATAATTCTACAACTAATGATTTTGGGTATAGTGATTTTACCAACATATCAACAAATCTTATTCTAGGCTCTTCTAATAGTATAACTCTGACTTCGGTTATGACTGCTAGCATACAATATCCTGAAGAGTTCAAAGTATGGATTGATTATAATAGAGATAATGACTTTGAAGATCAGGGAGAATTAATTTTACAACAAAATGTTACAGGAGATGCTACTATAAGCAAAAGTTTTACTGTTCCTCAAAATGCCATAAATGGAAGTACACGAATGCGAGTAAGAATGACAAATCAAAATGCAGGCGGCCCATGTGGCCCATCAAGTTCTAATGATCTAGAGTTTGGTGAAGTCGAAGACTATACCATAATTATAGTTGGATCTGGAGGAGACACACAGGCACCTTCTGCTCCGACTAACTTAACAGCTTCTAACATTACTAATACATCTGTAAGTCTAAATTGGAATGCTTCTACCGATAACATTGGAGTTACTGGGTATGATATCTACAGAAATAACACATTGGTTAGGACAGTAACAACAACTTCTACTAGCATTTCAGAACTAAGTCCAAATACTTCATATCAATTTAATGTAAGAGCCAAAGATGCCGCTTCAAATGAATCATCATCAAGTAATACCTTAACTATAACAACAACTGGTGATACAGTACCCACGCCTACTTATTGTACCGCAAATGGTCAAAATGCTTCTGAAGAATTTATTAGTCGAGTACAACTAGGAACGATTGACAATACTTCTACCAGTACTAATAATGGGTATAGTGATTTTACAACTGTATCTACCAACTTATCAATAAACAGTTCTAATACAATAACAATAACACCAACATGGACTGGGAGTGTTTTTAGTGAAGCCTATAGTGTTTGGATTGACTATAATCAAGATGGAGATTTTGATGATGCTTCAGAACAAGTATGGAGTCAAAATGCCTCAAGAAATACTTCAGTAAGTGGTAGTTTTACAATACCACCAAATGCTACTTCAGGAAATACTAGAATGCGGGTAGCTATGCGTTTTAATACCCTTCCTTCGTCATGTGGTTCCTTTAATTTTGGGGAAGTAGAAGATTATACTATATCAATTGGAGCTACTAGTAGTAGTAAAATAGGTACCAAAATCCCTGATTTAAAGATTTACCCTAATCCTGTGGTTGACCTGTTACATATTGATTTAAGAAGTAATTTAACTAGTGGTACCTATACAATAATTGATCTTGTTGGTAAAACAATTTTAAATGGTAAAATTCAACCTATAATCGATATGAACACCTTAAAAAAAGGTATATACTTTATAAAAATTAATGACGGAATACATGATCAAACTAAACGTTTTGTGAAAAACTAGTAAAATATACCTATCCAGATTCTACATATAAAGCCTTGGAGTTACCTTCAAGGCTTTTTTTAAGCTAAAATTTAAAGTTATTAAGTAGAGTTTACTGCATCTATAGACTTTAAAAAGTAGAAGTATAGTAATTTAAAAAAGAATTACTTTACTTTGTGGATGAACATACACACGAATTATTTTAACCAAAACAGTTAATGCCTAAATTTCCGTTTTACCATCAAGCAGAATCAAAAGATTGTGGACCTACTTGTATCAAGATTATAGCAAAACATTATGGTAGAGTCCTAAACACTCCAAAGCTTAGGGCATTAAGTGAAACTACTAGAGAAGGAAGTTCGCTTCTTGGACTTAGTGAAGCTGTTGAGCAAATTGGTTTTAGGTCGTTAGGTGTAAAACTATCGTTAAGTAAATTAGACGAGGTTCCGTTACCTTGTATTGTACACTGGAACAAAGTACATTATGTTGTAGTTTATAAAATAAAAACGAAACGTAATGGTGATATGACTATTTATGTTTCTGATCCAGCACATGGTCTAATCACTTACTCTAAAGACGAATTCATAAAAGCTTGGATAGGTAATAATGCCGACGAAAATACCGAAGAAGGAGTTGCACTTCTTGTAGAACCTACTCCTAAATTCTATGATGACTCCCTCGATGAAGAAAATGAAAAGTTTGGTTTTAAATTTATTTCAAAATATTTATTTAAATATAAAGCATTTCTTTTTCAACTTATCTTAGGATTGTTAGCAGGAAGTTTACTTCAGCTTATCACTCCTTTTTTAACGCAAAGTATTGTTGATGTAGGTATTAAAAACCAAGACCTAAATTTTGTATACTTAGTACTTATTGCAATGCTATCCTTATTTATAGGTAGAACATTGGTAGATGTATTAAGAAGTTGGATTCTTCTTCATTTAAGTACGAGAATCAATATTTCACTAATATCAGATTTCTTTATAAAACTAATGAATCTCCCTATTTCATATTTTGATGTAAAAATGACGGGAGATCTACTACAGAGAATAAATGATCATAAACGAATAGAGCAAATATTAACGATGTCATCGTTGAGCGTATTATTCTCAATGGTTAATCTAATAGTCTTTAGTATTGTTCTGGTATATTACAGCATACCTATTTTCGGAATTTTTGCGGTAGGAAGCTTTTTTTACTTTGCCTGGGTGCTTATCTTCTTTAAAAAACGTAAAAAATTAGACTATAAACGCTTTTCACAAATTAGTGAGGAACAGAGTAAAGTAATTGAGTTAGTTAATGGTATGCAGGAAATTAAACTGCATAACGCTGAAAAAAGAAAGCGATGGAACTGGGAGTTTGTTCAAGCAAAATTATTTAGAATTTCTATAGAAAATCTTGCCTTAGAACAATATCAAAATGTAGGATCGGCTTTTATAAATGAGCTTAAGAATATCTTAATTACCGTGTTTTCTGCTAAACTAGTTATAGATGGAGATATTACTTTGGGTATGATGCTTGCTATTACTGCAATTGTTGGGCAACTTAATGCGCCCATCTCTCAATTGATAAACTTTCTAAGAGAACTACAAGATGCTCAAATATCATTAGAGCGACTAGGAGAAATTCATAATAAAGAAGATGAAGAAGAATCGGGTGTCGAGAAAATAAAAGAAATACCAGAAAACTCTGGTTTTGACATCAAAAATATGGATTTTAGATATGTTGGATCTGAAAAACCTGTTTTAGAAGGACTAGACCTTTCTATACCTCCTAATAAAATTACTGCAGTGGTAGGAGTTAGTGGTAGTGGAAAAACTACCTTAATGAAATTACTACTTAAATTTTATGAACCCGATAATGGAGAAATTTTTATTGGATCACACGACCTTAAAAACGTATCTCAAAAATCGTGGCGAGATCAATTTGGGGTTGTTATGCAAGAAGGTTATATTTTTAATGATACTATAGCGAATAATATTGCGGTTGGAGATGATTATGTAGACAAGAAAAAATTAGCACATGCAGTAGATGTAGCAAATATCAAAGAATTTATTGAGTCATTACCATTATCATATAATACCAAAATAGGTATGGAGGGAGTCGGACTTAGTACAGGTCAGAAACAGCGACTCTTCATTGCAAGAGCGGTATATAAAAACCCTAGATATTTGTTCTTTGATGAAGCAACCTCTGCACTTGATGCTAATAACGAAAAAGTCATTATGGAAAAGTTAGATGCTTTTTTCGAGGATAAAACTGTTATGGTTATCGCTCACAGACTAAGTACTGTTAAGAATGCACATCAAATAGTCGTTTTAGACAAAGGAAAGATTGTAGAAGTAGGAAATCATGAAGCTCTTATTAAAAAGAAGGGGAGTTATTTTAATTTAGTAAAAAACCAACTCGAGTTAGGAAAATAGTAACGTCATGATCATTATGTTTCTGATCAGAATACAACTCTTAATTTGTAATTTTTAAAAATACACTATGCCAGATACATTGGACGACATACAATTACGTAGTGAAGAAGTTCAAGAAATTTTAACTCGTGTACCTCATTGGATGATTAGGTGGGGAAACCTTTTGATTCTAGTTTTAGTACTAATGCTTCTTTTTTTATCCTGGTTAATTAAATACCCCGATGTCATTCCGGCAGAGGCAATCATAACAACCAAAATACCTCCTCAAAAGGTATACGCCAAAGTCAACGAAAAAATAGAATCTATACTGATATCAGATAATCAACAAGTTGTCAAAAACACACCATTAGCAATACTACAAAGCAGTGCTAATTATAAAGACGTATTCTTGCTAAAATCAATAGTAGATACGATTAAAGTCAGTAATAAATCTTTTAAATTTCCTATAGACGATATTCCGATTCTGTTTTTGGGAGATATCGAAACTAGCTTTGCTATATTTGAAAACAGTTATTCTGAATATATCTTAAACAAAGAGCTGCAACCTTTTTCTAATGAAGCCTTAGCCAATCAAATATCACTTTCAGAGTTATACAGAAGATTAGAGAGTTTAAAAGCACAGAAAAGACTAGGCAAAACAGAATTAGAATACAAAAAAAAGGAGTTGCAACGTCAAAAAGATTTGTTTAAAAAAGGAGTGATCTCTACTCAAGAATATGAAGGCAAAGAACTAGATTACCTTCAAGCAAAACGATCTTATGAAAATAATGATGTGCAAATTTCGCAAATAACAGAAAGTATTAGTAATGCGAATAAGACTTCAAAAGGTACCGAAATCAATAAAAGAAAGCAGGAAATAAATCTATTTAAAAAAGTGATTCAATCCTTTGGGCAATTAAAGAAAAGTATAAAGGATTGGGAATTGCGGTATGTTCTGAAATCGGATATGAATGGACGCGTTTCATTTCTTAATTTCTGGACAGAAAACCAAACCGTTTCAGCCGGAGATTTGGTTTTTATTATCATACCTTCTGAAGATTCTTCATATATCGCAAAAATAAAAGCTCCTTCTCAAAATTCGGGTAAAATAAAAGTAGGACAGGTCGCTAATATTCGTTTAGAAAATTTTCCTGATGATGAATTTGGTACGCTGAAAGGTAAAGTAAAACATATTTCTTTGTTACCCGATAAAAATGGGCTCTATTTAATAGATGTAGAGTTACCTCAAAAATTGATTACAACTTATGATAAAGAAATACCTTTTAAACAAGAGATGAGAGGTGTTGTTGAGATTATAACCGAAGACCTTCGTTTGATAGAACGCTTCTTTTATCAATTTAGAACATTGATGGATAAATAATTTAGACATTATATCGGTATTACTAATATTTTAATACTATCATTAACCAATAAACGTGTAAAATTCTTCTTTTGTTCTACAAAACCTGTTAGATTTCTATGAAATGATGTGTTTGGCAGAATAAAGTTTTAAACATGGATTTTTTTTGATTACTTCTCGTGCATTTTGTCAAAAATTAATCTCATGAAAAACATATACTATATTCTATTTCTTTTTACTGTGCTAATATCCTGTAAAAAAGACGTGAAAACAGAGAACAAGAACGAAACTTCTAATACTTATAAAATACCTGTATATGCTTGGGCAATACTACCCGAGGACGCCACAAATGAAGAGCTTAAAACTCAATTTCAGGATTTAAAAAATAAAGGAATTGATGGCTTAATGTATTCTGCAGGTCACGATCCATTAGCTTATAAAAGAATAGGTAAAATTGTAAAAGAAGTGGGTATGAAGTTTCACTCATGGATACCAACGATGATACAATATAATAATCCTTTATTAAAACCAGAATGGTATGCTGTGAATAGAAATGGTGAGTCTGCATTTGATAAACCAGCCTATGTATCACATTATCAGTTTTTATGTCCCAATAAAGTCGAGGTACAAGATTTCTTAGAAAACTTATATACCAGCATTGCAGATATCGATGAAGTCGATGGTATTCACTTGGACTATATCCGTTTTCCCGACGTAATTTTGGCCAAAGGACTTTGGAAAAAATACAATCTGGTGATGGATAAAGAATATCCTCAATTTGATTATTGTTACTGTGACAAATGTGTATCTGACTTTAAATCTTTATCTGGTACGGATATTAAGAATATAGAAGATCCATCTCAAATACAAGAATGGAAACAGTTTAGGTATGACTTAATTACGAACCTTGTAAATAAATTGGTTGGCATTGCACATCATAAAAATAAAGTGATCAACGCAGCTGTTTTTCCAGGGCCTAATTCGATAGCAAAAAAATTGGTGCGGCAAGAATGGGACAAATGGAACCTGGATGCTATCTATCCCATGAATTATAATGACTTTTACCTTGGAGATACAAAATGGATAGGAAAACTAACTAAAGAAGAAGTTACAAGTGTAAAGGCAAAAAAACCTATTTATAGCGGATTATTTATTTGCCCAAAACCCGATCAAAAAAATAAGGAGGCTGACCCCGAAAATCATGGTTTATTACCAGATGAGCTAGAAGCCGCTATTCGTGAATCTATGCAAAATGGAGCTACTGGAATTTGTTTGTTTACTCCAGAAAGGATGACTGATGCACATTGGGAAGTTCTACAAAAAGTAATACATACTGATTATACAAAATCATCTACTAAGGTAAAGGTACAATACTAATGAGGATAGCATCAGTAGATATTTTAAGAGCCTTAACAATGGTATTAATGATTTGGGTTAATGATTTTTGGACACTCATCAACATACCTAAATGGTTAAAACATGCTGGCGCTAATGAGGACTATATGGGGTTTTCTGATGTTATTTTTCCTTTGTTTCTATTTATAGTTGGTCTTAGTATTCCGTATGCTATAGAAAATAGGCTTGTCAAAAAACAAAGTCCATTCTTAATTACCAAGCATATTCTTATTCGCTCTTTCTCTTTGATATTAATTGGTGTGTTTATGGTAAATTATGGAACAGCTCATCATGAAAGTATTTTAATCGGAAAGTACATTTGGGGGCTCCTTATGGCGTGCGCTGTAGCCTTGATATGGATGAATTGGAAAAAAACATCTATATCAAAAGACTGGTATATCTATTTACAGATTCTTGGGTTTGGTATCCTTATTTTTTTAGCGATCATCTATAAAGGAGGAACTGAAGGCTATGATTGGATGAAAACCCAATGGTGGGGAATTTTAGGATTAATTGGCTGGGCATATGCCGCCAATGCATTGCTATATCTTTATAGTAAAAAAAACATAGTCACTGTAGGTACTTTATGGATTATCTTAAACATTCTTTCTGTAGCAAATCAGAAATATTCAATACCTCAAGAAAGTGAAATTGTAAATATCTTTTCTGTACTATTTACAGGTACTATACCTGCTTTTACCACTGCAGGAATTCTAGTTTCATTACTACACAAGAAACTATCAAAAACTAACTTAAAGTTATTTTATGCCATTCTAATTACTTTAGGCACAATAAACATTGCTTACGCATTACTAACACGACCTCTTTGGGGAATTTCTAAAATTCAAGAAACACCATCATGGCTAGCCCTTTGCACCGGAATTAGTATGTTTCTTTTTGTGCTTTTGCATTATGTTACTGATGTAAAAAAACGCACAAAATGGGCCTCGATAATTGCTCCTGCTGGTACCGCTACGTTAACCTGCTATATGATCCCATATTTCTTATACCCTATTTGGGTTCTTAGTACTGTAAAACTTCCTGAATACTTAAATTCGGGATTTACAGGATTACTCATCTCTTTGGGTTTTTCATTCTTGGTTGTATTTTTTACAGGTTGGTTAGAACGTAAGGGATATACATTAAAACTCTAGTAACTTTAAAAATCGATGGGTCTTATCAATACTTATATTTACATATCCATTTTTTTGCTTTACTCACCGATCTTTTTACGTTACTCTTTCATTTTTTTACCCTGCCCAAGCGTTTTGTAAGACCAACTATGCACTATATTGCACAAATCATCGACTTTTTAGTAGCGACCAAGCATTTTATCAGACCGACTATGCATTATACTACACAAACTATCGATTTTTTAACGCCGACCAAGCATTTTACAAGACAACTTATAAGTTATGTTGGGTAGTGCTCAATAAAATCTAAACATGGGAAGAACATTAAGATTACTAAGGTTATAATAACTGACTAGATTCCTCCTAAATTTTAAAAACATCTCGATAACCCTATTGAATCTGTCAAAGGGTTCGTATCAAAAAAAAGTAAAAAAAATCACCAATCCCGGAAAATGAAACTCCTTTGTCGTAATCTTGTCTCGGAAACAAAAGAACTTACTATTTATACAAAATTTAATAAGTAAAACGTAACATAATGGTAAGTCACGACATTAAAATATAAAACATTGAATTTGTGTGGTGAGATTACTTTAAAAATACATCAGAGTTTTAGAAAATAAAACTCCTTTGTTGGGATTTCACCTCAGAAAGAATTTTAAAATAAAAAACAACAACTTTTGAGTTATTTATCTATGATTTATACCTGTTTAACAAAAAGGAAATTTTCTCCTCAAGCTTATTAGGTACAAGTTGTAGGTTTGCAGCCGGAAAAATTGAAAGTAGGAATAAAAATTGTTTAAACATGAAAAAAGTAATCATGGCATTGCTGTTATTAAATTACAGTATTTATGCCCAAGAAGAATTTATACCAGATTATCTGGAACATCATTCAAATTATACACCTGTAACTCCAAATGCTAGTAGTTTTTTGATCTATGGTAATACCCCGGTAAATCATGCAACAGGTATTCCACAAATTAATATCCCATTATATACAATTAAGGAAGATGGTGTCTCAATACCTATTTCTATATCATATCATGCCTCTGGAGTAAAAGTCAATGATTTGGCTGGTGTCGTTGGATTAAAATGGACCTTAAATGCGGGAGGAGGTATTTTTCGACAGATTAATGATAACCCTGATGAAGAGGGATGGTTAGTTCCTTCTAAAAGGGGTATTGTCACTAATGAATGGATCAACCAATATACGGGAACAACAGGCCAGATGCAAAGTGACATGGCAAATTCTGATCAATATGATGATTATGAACCCGATGACTTCAGTTTTAGTTTTGCTGGCTATTCTGGTAATTTTATATTCGATAGAGATGGTAATGTAATGGATAATTTTAAGGATGACATCTATATTAAAACCCTTCCTTTAACTAACAATCATTTCAATTTCTTCTCTAAGGATAGCCGAGGTAATACCTTTTTCTTTGATAATAATGAGGCAAAAGAATCGAATATAGTCCATAGCGCTAGTATAATGGGATCTAATTTAAGTAATATTACACGTTCGAGTAGTGTATCGGGTTGGATGTTGGATCGTATTATTACTAAAAACAATAAACAAATTGATCTTACATATAGTCCATATACATTTCAATATACACTTACTGGTGTGGCTCAAAGCTTGATCAAAGCTCCAGGTTGTGAAACATTGGAACCTTGTGGATGTATAGGCGATTCATATAGCTCAACAACATCACATATTACGCAGTCTAACACTACAGTAAATTACACTCCAACAAATCAGTTGATTAACACCATAGAGACTTCAAATGTAAGAGTGATTTTTAACTATGAAGAAGATACTAGTTTGTCTACTTGGAAAAAAAAGCTAATATCCATTGATATTTTGGATAAAATCAAGAACAAAACCAAGTCCTTTGTATTTACCTATAGTAAATTTGAAGGAGATCCTCGATTACGCCTGGATCAGGTCCAGGAAATTGGTTATGATGGAATCAATAAACCTGCCCATAAGTTTTACTATATGCCGGGTAATTTACCTAACAAGGACAGTAGAGCTAGAGATTTTGCGGGTTATTATAATGGAGAGACAGATAACCAGACCCTAGTTCCTTTTTCTATACAGGCATTTACTGCTCTTAATAATAGTTACCGTAGAAGACTTGCTAAACGTCGTGAGAATATACAATTTCTTAAGATAGGAACTTTAAATAAGATAGCGTATCCAACTGGAGGTTGGACAGAGTTTAACTATGAACCCAACGCAGTTCTTGAAACCACTCAAAATAATCCGATGTATATCGAAAAAGGAGCTTCAGTATTACCTTATAACGAAAGTTTTATAGCTGGTGGTTATAAAGTGTTTCGGGTACCATTTACCCTAGAAAAAGATATTGATGACCAATTAGGAACTGCTGTTAGCTATTCGGGAACATCAACTATTTGTAATTTTAACCCAGACCAACCCAGTATTGATTGTTCTCGATTTAATATTTATCAAAAACAGAGTGATGGTAGTTTGGAAGCTATATTTACTCCCTTTAAAGTTATTGGAGCCGAGGGTAGTGTCAACCTTTTTAAAGGTGAATACATTCTGGAACTAAAAGTGAAAGCTGATAAGTTGGAAGCTAATCCAAATGCGTTAATCTCTGTGGATTTAAACTGGTTTGAATTAGAAAATATTACAGATGAAATGCAAACCCGTTACACAGGAGGGCTTCGTGTAAAAGAAATTATTGATAAAGATTTTAACGACCAAGTTGCAAGCACCACAAAGTATACCTATGATGGTCTTGTTGGATATGGCTACGAAGTTGAAACTTTTCAAAAGAGCTATGGTCATTTAGGTTCTCGTCAAGTTTTTTCTTCAGACAATATCTGGTTGAACCCAGAATTGATCAAGTTGGGGCATTTTTATAAAAAGGTAACCATAGAGCAGTTAGGCCTTACCGAAGCTATAAAAACAATAGAAGAATACAAAGAGACATTTAAGAAAAAAATGTACGCTCCAGTGATGATTAGACAAACATATTATAAAGGAGAAGATAAGGTACAGTCAACACTTTTTGAGTATCAAAACATAATAGATACCCATGTAAAATACGATGTTCTAGCTGATAAAGATTATTGTTATAATCAAACTTCTGCAAGCCCACAAACCTTAGGTTATGGAGGGGTTCTTGGTAATAATTATTACCATAGACGTAATGTTCTTTCTCAAAAAACAAAGGTCAATTATTTTACCACTCCAAATGAACCATTCAAAGCACTTATTGTTCAATATACTTATAAATATAATGATGATATGCAATTGATATCCGAAGAAAAAGACGATAGATTATATGCTCAAAATGAACAGGCAATTGTTGACAAAAACTTCAATACTCATTTAAAAGGAAGGCATACGAAAATCGAATATACCTACCCTATTGATCATCAATCTCAAAATATAACAATTGCTACAATGCTAAATAAACACCAAGTTGGATTGCCCATTAGTAAGAAGGTGTATAGTAACGGAGAGGTTATTTTGGGGCAGTATATGGACTATGATATGAATGGTAATGTTATTGCTGCCTATAATTATAATAAAGGAGAAGACGCCAATAATTCAGATGCTGGACATATTCCATCAAATTATGAATTGTATCAAGAATTTAAGTTAGAAGCAGGAAAGCCTGTCGAAATAAAACGTAATGATGGAACACCCACTGCAATTTTATGGGATACTACCCATACATTCATTCTTGCAAAAATAGTGGGAACTACAAAGGTTGAATTAGAGCAGGTTGTTAGTCCTATTGATCTAAAAATTACAACAGAAAATCAGTTAAAGACTATCTATAATAATCTAAGAGTTGCATTACCAAATGCATTTATTTCTACCTACACCTATGACCCATTGGTTGGAGTAACCAGTATGACTGACCCGAATGGGTATACCACCTATTATGAGTATGATGATCAGGATCGTTTAGATCATATTACTGATGCCGATGCAAAAGTGTTGAAGAAATACAACTATAATTACAAAGGGCAGTTATCTGCAAATTACACTGCCGTTTCTGCTAATTTGGTAGCTCCTACTTTAGTATTAACCAATTCTACAGCTAATGCCAATATCAATATTTTTGGTGGTTCTGGAAACTTCCATTATGCATGGACATTGAACGGACAAGCTATTGCAGCTACAACCAAAAATATAACACATGATTTTACATCGGTTGGCGAATATACACTAGATTGTATCGTAACCGATTTAGTTACAGGACAAGAACTCTCACTTGGTCAAAACATTAGGGTATTTACTCCTCTTACAACACCTATCCTTACTGCCAGTGCAACACATACCACATCAGATATCGGGACACAATTAACCGCTCAGATTAGTGGTGGGTCGGGAGATTTAGAATACAAATGGTACATAGATGGTGCTATCAATGTAAATTATACGACTTCTCAGATCAGTCAGAAATTTAGAACACTGGGGACTTATACCATCAAGGTCGAAGTACATGACAAACAGATTCCTAATTACTTTAAAGAAGCTAGTATAACGATATATAATCATGCTCCATTGGCTACACCAAGGTTTACGGTAAACCCGAGTTCGTCATCCAATGGTGCAGAAAGGCATTATATGGTAGGGAGCACAGTAACTCTTACAGGGATCAATTTAACGGGAGGTTCTGGATCTAAACGATATGAGTGGTATATCGATAATATCAAACAACCTAATACTGGCATAATACTAACCAAAAAGAACACCGTAAAAGGACATCATTCATTTATGTTTAAAGTCATAGATAATAATATCCCTAATCATGTTAAAACAGGGTACATCACGCTATATTTTCATAATCCTATTAGTAGTATAGGAAGAATACAAGCCAACAATGGATATACGATCACCGATGGGCAATCGATACCCATTACTATTACTAGTGCTAGTGGTGGTTCTGGTAGCTATAAATACCAATGGTTTGTTGATAATACAACACATTCATCTCAAACCTCTACCTCAAGAACTTTTTCGTTTAGTCCAGATAGATCTGCTTATTATACGATCTACTGTAGAGTTATCGATGCTAAATCTGGATTTACGACTGGCTTTACAAGCAAACGCATACGTGTTACTGTTAGCCAACCAGATGGTGGTGGTGGTGACACCCGAGATGGCGATGGCCGTGATAGAGATGATAGATCCAGAGACCAACAGTAATTAACCAACAAAAAAGGAAACA
>CANNBP010000007.1 GCA_947502885.1 uncultured Aquimarina sp.
TCGAAGAGTGTAGAATTTTTAAGAAAAATACTTTCAAGAGAACCATACTTCGACAAGCTCAGTATGACAGCTAAAATACAATTAGAAAACGCATGTCACTCTGAGCCCTTCGGCATGCTTAGGACAGGCACTGTCGAAGAGTGTTAAACTTTAAAACAAAAGCTTTGTCATACTCGTGTAGATCGGCATCTACTCTTTACATTGATTTATGGTATACCAAAACTCATGTTATTTTAGTAGTTTAGTAGACAAACAACCATACTACATGAGACGCTGCCAAACCAACTCTGTTTTTATACTCACTTTAGCCCTCTTTTTCTCTTGTTTGGTATTTGGCGTTTTGGGGCAAGAAAAAACACCCGTTTCTATAGCCCCCAAAGAGATGGACAAGTATAGGCTTTCTATAGAGGATTCTGTACCTGTGTCTACACGTTTAGCGTATATCGATTCTTTTTTAAAAGCCGCCAGAGCCATAAAACATGATTCTTTAATCTATAGAGGCCTAATCCGTAAAACATGGATATTAGGCAAAGCAAAACAATATGACAGTGCCATAGCCTATACTCATCAATTATATGATTTGGCAAAACAAAATAAAGATACTTTATATCTGATAAACGCATTGACTAAGTTTGGGAGATATTATAAAAACAATAACCAATTAGGAGAAGCATTTTGTTATTATAATCAAGCATTTACTAGATCAAGAATAAATAAGGATACATTGCAAGCAGGAGGAAAATTGTTGCAAATGTCTAATATTCAAGTGTATTTAGGTGATTATTCAGGTGCTAAAACTACAGCTGTTGATGGGGTGAAATATTTAGGGAATACTAAAGATTTAAGAAATCTTTCGGGATTATATCATAGTATTTCGGTAGCAAATAGAGAACAAAAAAACTATGAAGAGGCCTTAAAGTATAATAAAAGGGCTTTAAGTTTGGGAAAAGATAGCACATCTATTCAAGTTATTGGAATAAAAAATATTTTAATTTTCAAAAATACGAAAGCTAACATTTTAGCTGATCAAAAGAAATACTCTGAAGCTCTATTTATATTAAAAGAATTAGCTTCCAACCCGATTGTTGAACAAAATCAAAAAGAATATGCTAGAGTACTTGCGAATTTGGGACTTATAAAATGGAAGGCGAACAACAAAAACAAAGAATCTGAGGAGATATTGTTAGAGGCATTAAAAATTAGGGAAGAGATACAGGATATTAGAGGGCTAATAGCAAGTAATACGGACTTAGCTAAGTATTGTTTTGACATAGATAAAGTCAAAGCGCTCAAGTATGCCATAAAAGCTCATGAATATGCAAAAAAGTATAATGATTTACCTTCAATTTTAGAAGCCTTAGGATTAATTTTTGAGTTAAAAGATAATGTAAAAGTAGAAGCAATCGACTATCATACGACTTATACCAGGCTTAATGAGATTAACCAACGCAATCGAGAGATTTATGCAGTAACCAAGTATGAAAATGCACAACTTACCCAAAAGAACAAGGTATTGCAAAAAGAGCGGGATACAGGAGCAAAATGGATCAAAGCCATTGGGGTATTATTGGTATTGAGTCTGGCAGGGGTTGGGTATTATTATTATCGACAACGATTGTATAAAAAGCGATTTTTGCAAGTGCTGCATACGGCGCCGGTGGTAGCCCCGGCACCTGTGCCCAATAGCAAAGAAAAAACAACCACCATTCATCAGGATATAGTAGATGATCTGCTACAACAATTAGAGCATTTTGAGCAACAACATGGCTATCTCGACCCTAAGACAAATGCCAAAGACCTGGCCAAGAGCTTTGGATCTAATACCAGTTATCTGTCGAGTGTAATTAATACCTATAAGCAAAAAAGTATAAGCCAGTATATAAATGATTTACGTATAGCCTATGCGATCGATAAACTACAGTCTGATCCTACGTTTAGAAAATATACGGTAAAAGCAATATCCAAAGAGGTAGGCTTTAACTCTGCAGAGGGTTTTTCTAAAAAGTTCTATAAAAAAACAGGAATCTATCCGTCGTATTTTATAAAAAGACTAGAAGAGTAGTTGCAAGTTTAGAAGTGTTTTTGATAAGCACTTGTCCTATAAATGTAAGTTCGACGTAAGAGAGTTTACGTCAGTCAGAGTGATCCGATAAAAGTTTTATCCAATGAATAAACTGACGTTCCAAAGCAGGGCTTTGAGAATCTTTTTTCACCAGTATAAGATTTGTTTTGCGTTTGCAACATCTATGAAACCTTGGAAAGATTTTAGCAAAAGAAATCTGGTTTTCAGTATAACTGAAAAATACCTTACGACATAGTGATAGCTGTGGGCGAGGTGATGCATAGGAGCGCCTTTTCTTTTGGTTTCCAACGCGCCAGCTGGCGCACTCTTTATAGAGCACCCTTTGGGAGAGCAAAGAAATCGAAGATTCATGAATTCCTATTTAATAAAATAGAAACCAATGAACTAAAATGAACAGAAAGCTAAATCAAATGAAGTTAGGTGAAATTCAGTAATATGTAAACCAATGAAAAAACGACTCAATTTAACGACTTCCTTATGTTATATCCTTACATCGAATGAGGTTATAAATCTTGTGGTTTTGATCTGGGTAATGCCTCGTTTTTAATACCCATCAACATTTGTGGCACTATACATCACTATCTAACCTAGGATAATGAGTGTTTTTAAGTAATGTATTGTTATTCAAATTTTTGGGTTGTTTTTTTTGTGGTCTGTATATATAAAAAACCACCCTATATTTTATAAATCACGACCTATACGTGTTGTAAATAGGTGCTATCTAAGCATACATTTGACAAAGTTAAAATGTACGTTATGCCGCCCTACCCAAATACCGATAAGAACAAATTTATTACAGCTATCCTACAGGCTTTACACCTTAAAACCGATGCTTTTGTATATAACCTTACAAAGCAAAGCCCATATGAGATGATCATATATGTTTGGATAGATAAACTTTATGAAAAAGGAAAAACCACCGAAGAAGCCGTGCAATTGATCTATAAAGCACGCAACATTTTTTTGTTAAACAATCCTGGTGCACTTTGTAATAACACGTAACAAATTAAGAGTGTACTGGGTTGTGTATATCTCTTTAACTAAGCCAAAAACAAGTAATCAAAATTTTAACCTATGAGAAATATTATTGAGGACAAGTTAACCCACGACGAAAAAGCAAAAGCAGAACAGCTGATAACAGAATTAGAAAAGATATTTATAAATAAACTATCTGCGCTAACCGAAAAACAACGACAAGACTATAAAGCTATTAACGAAAAAAACAAACTGTTTGTAAATAAGGTTTGGAGCTATCGACAACATAGCACCCACTTAAGCTCCCCAGATGTAGATTGGCAAGAGTTTGAAAAAGATTATAAAGCCAGGGTCTTTTCAGAAAATTTGCTGGGGCGCATCACCAGCCTTGCATATCGCCTAGAAAGCACAAAAATAATGCATGATTATGATAACTATCAGGATTCGCTAAATGATTATGCTTATTCTCAATATAGTAAAGGAGCAGGAAAACCGGGATTTACAGAAAAAGTAGCAGAACTAAAGCAGTTTTTTGCACGCACAAAAAAAGAGGTCAAAACACAAGAACCCCAAGAGTAACTTAAGATAACTCCCATATAGTACCCCAATTCCCCTCTTGCGGGCCAAAAAGACACATCGTTTAGCGAGATAGACAAAGTTTTTAGCCTAAGTACTGCAATTTTTAACCAGTATGGTTAAAATTTTAAGACAGCAACGCAAACTTTTGCTCAGCTTGCTTAAAAATTGGTAAGTAGGCATAAAAAACTTGATCAAAGTGACCGGTTAGTGTGTAAAAATGGCCCGTAAGAATGTCGAACTACTCAAACAGTAGACTTATGTTGTTAAACGATACTAATTTGAGATCGATTACTATTTCAATAGACATAAAAACCTTCAAATTGAGTGATCCTAGCGGATTGTATCGACCTTTCTACAATGCCTGTCTTGAGTATTGCGACAGGCTCAATACAGGCTTTGCCGAAGGGCTCAAGATGATAAGGTTTTTAGTATTGAAATCAAGCTGGCGAATTTCAGATAAATAGAACTTCCCCCAAAAAAACAAAGTATGGATATTGTGTTAAAACAAATCAAAATGATCAAACGTATTGATCAGCTTATTCGATTGCAAGCCACAGGATCATCAGATGAATTGGCATATAGATTAGGAGTTTCAAAAACAACCTTGTATCGTATGATTAGATTGATGAAAGAATTGCATGCGCCCATTGTATACGATATATCGGTACAAAGTTTTGTATACACCAAAGAAGTTGAGTTAAATTTTGGCTTTTGTGTAAAGAATGAAGTAAGGGTCAAATCAAAATACTACATAAGATAAAACAAACAGTATTACATGTTAAACACAAACTCAAAATACAAGACCTTACATCAAGAAGATAAGCGTATTATTTTGCAAAAGATAGTCAAATTAACTAGGATGGATCATACTCCTGATATTGTAGCTCAAGTTTTAGAGGATATAAACCCTATAGTAGAAATAGAGAAGACCAATAATACCATCATTATAGGCAGAGGAACATTAGATCGCATTAAAGAGCACATTAGAAAGATCAACCTTTCTAACTATCAAAAAAAAGAAAAAGGACATTTTTAAAGTTGAGTTTGTGTGATTATCTCCAAGATATTTCGGGTATAAAGTCTGATAAAAAGCATTAGGTGCTTTATTTCACATACCTATGACCCATATACCCGAATATCTTTACTCGATGATATATGAAGTATCACAAATTTTTAAAAGAAGATATCCGTACAGTACTAACTCATAATTAAAGATAAGAATGATCAATCATGAAGATAAATTTGTATTAAGCCTGTCGAAATACTTAGTAAAATACAATCCCGAAGACGTTTGTCACTCAGAGCCCTTCGGCATGCTCAGGACAGGCTCTGTCGAAGAGTGTTGTAAATTTAAAGAACCATCATTCAAGACTTGATCAGGAATCTATCCCCAATACATTAATTAAAAGGAGTTCGAGATACCTATTAATGATCAAAAGCCGTAAAATCGAGTGATCCGCCTAAGCGGATTGTATCGACCTTTCGGCTTTTGATCAAATTTTTTCAAAAAAAAACATCAAAAAATACCCCAATATCGGAAAATGAAACTCCTTTGTTGTAATCTTGCCATAGAAATAAGATACCGGTTCTAAAAAAAATAAAAATAAAGGGGTAACACATAGATATGTTATGACACCTACGAGTAGAACATCGAATCTTATGGCAGGATTAGATTAAAAAAACAAGTAGGGATAATCATATTATACGAATAGAAAAACAGAATGATAAAAATCAATAACATGAAGTATCTACACTATAATTTAATGATTCTGGTGCTTTTACTAGCCAAGATTGGTTATAGCCAAACCATTTTATCAGATCAAAATTATGTACATACGACCACCCCACAGCAACCCGTTACTATAGAACAACTGGATCAAGTAGGTGGTGCCAACGAACCTGCAGAGAAGCGACATATCGAAGAGGTCACGTATTTTGACGGATTAGGTAGACCCATGCAAAGTGTAGGGATCAAACAATCCCCAAATAGCAAAGATATCATCACTCATATCGAGTATGATGCTTTGGGTAGACAAGCCAGACAACATTTACCTTTTGAGCGGGATGTATTTACTGGGGTCTATCGTCCGGTAGATGTCAATGGGCAGATCAATGCCTATTATTTAAACAAATATCCAGAGGATTTTTCTGGGGTTACCGATTTGAACCAAGTAAATGCGTACTCAGAGAATGTGTATGAAGCCTCACCGCTTAACCGAGTAACACAACAAGCCGCACCAGGTGGTGCCTGGAAAGCAGGCAATGGTCATGAGATCAAATTTGAATATGATCTTAATAATGCCAACGAGGTACATCTTTTTGAGGTTGTTTTTGCAAGTGGAGATACAGAACAACCTAGCATTACTGGGGGGATTGCCTTTTATGAGAAAAGACAGTTATACAAAACCATCACCTATAATGAGAATCATACCACAGGTAAGGATCATTCTACCGAAGAGTTTAAAAACAGCGAAGGACAAGTAGTTCTTAAAAGAACCTATGACCAAAACATAGCCCATGATACCTATTATGTATATGATAAGTATGGCAATTTAACCTATGTACTGCCTCCCAAAGTAGATTTGAGTAATGGATTAAGTCAGGTTGAACTGGATGAGCTGGGATACCAATATAAGTATGATTATAGAAACCGTTTGATCGAAAAGAAGATCCCCGGCAAAGAATGGGAGGCTATTGTATACAACACCCTCGACCAACCTATACTAACCCAGGATACATTACTAAAACAAGACAACCAATGGTTGTTTACAAAATATGATGCTTTGGGTAGAGTTGTGTATACGGGTAAAATCACGATACTCAACAAAACCCGTAAACAAATACAAACCGAGGCCACTGCATTTACAGGAGATAAAGTAGTAAGTCGTGCAAACCCTTCTACTATAGGCGGTGTAACTATGTATTATGACAATGGTGGATATCCCAATACACAAAACGCAGAAGTATTGACTATTAATTACTATGATGACTATGCCTTTTTAGGAGCTACACCAAATGCCAAATTAGCCAACCCTACTACTGTTTATGGAGAAGCGATTACTAGCAAAACAAAAACCTTGACTACAGGTGGTAAAATAAAAGTACTAGATACCGATACATGGATTACTGCTGTTACCTATTATGATCAAAAATCAAGGCCCATATATGCAGCTAGTAAAAATGATTATCTCAACACTATCGATGTAGTAACTACCCAACTAGATTTTAATGGCAAGATAAAAGAAACTACAACTAGACATACCAAAGATAGCCATGCAGAAATCACTACAGTAGATAAGTTTAGCTATGACCATACCGGTAGATTACTCACCCAAACGCAAACTATCAATGATAGTAATAGTGAGTTAATCGTTGCTAATAGTTATGATCAGTTAGGACAGCTAGCACACAAAAAAGTAGGTGGTATTGCTACGGGTAATGGGCTACAAACTGTAGATTATGAGTATAACATTAGAGGTTGGTTAAAAAGTATCAATAATGGGACTACTGACAATGGGGATTTATTTGGATTTAAGATCAATTACAATACTCCACAACACGGAGCTACGCCTTTGTTTAATGGTAACATAAGTGAGACTACATGGCAAACCGCCAATGATCATATAAATAGACATTATACCTATGGTTATGATGCTTTAAATAGAATTAAAGAAGCAATAAGCAACAGTGGTCGCTATAATTTAAGTGGAGTCACTTATGATAAAAATGGTAACATTTTAAGTCTAGACAGAACAGGTGCTATTGTAGCGCATATCGATCCAACACAAAATTCTCATTTTGGATTGATGGATCAACTAACCTATAACTATGATATAGGTAATAAACTACAAAGCGTAACCGATGGAGCGACGACCTCTTTTGGATTTAAAAAGGTGAATAGTGCCATTGCTGGTACAAACTATACCTATGATGCCAATGGTAATATGCTTACCGATACTAATAAAGGGATTACAAACATTACCTATAACCATTTAAATTTACCCTCTACAGTTGCTATAGCTAATACCGAAAAGACAGGAAATATTAATTATATTTATGATGCCACTGGTACAAAACTTAAAAAGATCGTAACAGAGGGAGGTTCTTTAACAACTGAGTATGCAGGTAATTATGTCTATAAGAATAACAAACTTGAGTATTTTAGTACTCCTGAAGGGTATGTAGAACCTAATAATAGTAATGGATTCGATTACATTTATCAATATACTGATCATTTAGGGAACGTTAGACTCTCCTATACAGATGTCGATAATAACGGGACTATAGAACAATCTGAGGTTATTGAGGAGAAAAATTATTATCCCTTTGGATTAACTCATAAAGGATATAATGTTAATGTTTCTTCGTTAGGTAACTCTACAGCGCAGAAAATTGGATATAATGGTAAGGAACTTAATGAAGAACTGGGATTAAATTGGATAGATTATGGAGCTAGGAATTATCAACCTGATTTAGGTAGGTGGTTTGGTATAGATGATTTGGCAGAAGGTTATTATGATTATTCGCCATACAATTATGCTATTAATAATCCAACTTTCTTTATTGACCCCGATGGTAATATGTTACAGTTCTTTGGTTCAAAAGAAGCTTTAGAGGAATTTAGAACATTAATCAGTACATCTACAAATGGTCAAGTTTCAGCGAATATTGATGATGATGGTTTTGTTACCTTTAGTCAAACAGGAGATGAAATATCAGATAAAAACCAAGCCTTTTTGGATGCTGTAAATCCTATTGTCGAAAATGAAGCAACAACACAAGTTGCTATTTTTGGTTCTAAAGATGAGAGTTCAAGACATAATAATTTTGTAGGAGGTTTTAGGTCTGTGACATTAGATTCTAAAGATGCTAATGGTAATATTGTTTCACAGAAAAAAATTGGAGCGATAGATGTTGCAGATATCGACTTTATAAATAAAGAATCTAAAGGTAAAGTTTCTACACAAGCGTTAACGGCTCACGAATTAGTTGAAAATTATAATGAACAAGTAGTTAATAAAGGAGATGGTAAATTTGACCCAGCACATAATGCAGGTAAAGATGCTCAAGGAAAAATAGATGGGATAACTAATGTTAAAAACACACCTAATTTGAGTCCAAGTAGAACTAATTCAGGTCAAGAATCTCTTTCTGGTTCTCTTACATTTAAAGGAAGAACAAACGGAGGTAAGCCATTTAGAGTAAAAGTATTTATAAAAAATAATAACCCAACTGAGGTAAAAATTAAGAAATGAGAATAACCATTTTGTTATTATTTATTATTATTTCTTCTTCTTGTAAAGTTTCTAAAGAATCTAGAACTAAAGATTTATGTGAAGAATATAGTAAATTAGAGAGTAAGTGTGATAAAGTATTTTTCTTTGAAAAAGAACTAAATACTAGAAATAAACAAAGACGATATTATAATTGTTTTGAAGATGTAGTCTCTGATATAGAAAATATTACAGGTGTGCAATCCAATACAAATAAGGGTTTTGCGGGAATAATTTATCTTTCAAACGAAGATATTAAAAATGATATTAAAAAATGGAAAGTTAAATGTAAAGAATGAGATTGATAAAAGCCACTTTGTTTAAGGTGGCTTTTTTTATGCTTTAGAATACGCCTTTTTAGTTTTGTGATATACTGATAGCCATATCAATCAAATCATAGATTTTAAGGCGTTCCTCTTCTGTAAAACTCTCAATATCCTTCATCTTTTGAAGTAGTTCTTTATCCATTAAAGTATCATCGCCACCAATTAAAAAATCTACAGTAACACCAGATTTCTATGATTAAACCAAAGGAATCAGGGGTATATTCAAAAAAACAAGGCAAAAATTTAAAAAATGAAAAGTTGTTGAAAATTAATTATAAATTATACAAATTCACTCTATTTATAACTTGTGCTTTCTTTGTTGATATTTATGCGCAAAGCATAGATGAGCCTAAAGAAATGGATTTTTTCATAGTGGATACTATACAAATAAGTAACTCGTTAGTTATAAGTGAACCAGGAAGAATTGGGGAGTATCTCATTGATTTAGATAAGACTACATTGGGTAAATTAACAAGGAATAAACTACTAAATAATGAGGGCGTTTATATTTATGATGAATCCTTAAATTTGTATTTAGGCTATAAAAATTTTCAAAAGAATTTTAGTAGAGTGCCATACAAGGATGGTGAGAGTGGATGCTATTTAATTGATTTTGAATCAAATAAAAGAGCAAGAAGTAATAGGGTTAGAAAATTTGAAAAAGAACCTAGGAATTATATCCTTGCTTTAATTCGATGTGATTATTTTAATGATAAAAATATTACATATGGACTTAAAGAATCATTATTGAAAGATGTTGATGTCGGTTTGTACTATAAAATGGTTTTTCCTATTTGTGATTGATCCTCGATCCCGATAAAGTCTGCTTAGTAGCAGTTACGATTGATAAATAACAACAAACCAATTTCCCCCACTCCCACTAAACTCTGCTTAGTGACGATTACGAACTGTATTATACATCAGGTTTGTATCTTATAAGCTTTGCTACGGTATATTGGATAGACAAAATGAAAATACCACTAAGCAGAGCTTAGCGATAGCGAGGAAGTTCTTATATACAAGGTTCATTCAATAATACTCTAAAAAAAATATAATAATGATGCTAAATAAATATATACTCTTGTTAGTTTTCATGATTTTAGTATCCTGTAAAGGTCAATTTGATATAAATAAAGATGTCAAGTTTATTACAAAGACTAAAACTTATACAGAATCACTTTCTCTTTTTAAGAATAATAAATTTGAATATTCGTATAAAGCGAAATTATCTAATCAATCTTCATCAGGTTCTTGGATAAAAGAAGGCGATAGTATAGTACTAATAAGTGATGAGAAATACAAAACAGGAGTCATTGCTTTTGAAGAAAAGGTTGATAAATCTATAAATGGGACAAGAATTATTATTCTAGATCATTTAAATGAACCCTTAATAGGTGCGGGAATAACAATTAATGAAAATCCAAATAAAGGGTGGAATACTAATGAAAAGGGACAGGTTATAATCCCAAGAAAAGAAATAACAAGTATAACGATTCACTATATTACTCATCAAAATTATCCTTATAAAGTAAAGAATATTGAATCCAATAGCTTTCTTGTTAAAATAAAAATGCATGAGCTATCAGTTAAATATTTTAATCAAGAAGTTTGGAAGTTAAAAAATGGTAAGTTAATAAACCCTTTAGGTGTAGTTTTTTCTAACTAAAAACTAGGAGTTTTTTATGAAATACATAACTATACTTATAATGTCTCGTCCTAAAAAAAGTTTACATATTATTACTTAATCCTATAATACGTTTACATGAACAAGACAGGACAAGACAAAAAAACCGACTGTCGAAACAGTCGGTTTCTGATTGATAAATAACCTAATGAATACTAATTATTAATTCTGTTTTCTTCATTTTCGATAGCTGATTTACGTCGTTTCTTCACTTTTACATCTTTGTTACCAAAAGAATGACTTACATAAAATTGTACAGTTCTACTATCACTACCGCCACGACCATCAATAAAAAGATCACCAAACTTTGTAGTTCCTCTCCATGGTACAGTATATAAGATATCGTTACCTGTTAGTTTTACAGTCCAGTTATCCCATTTTTTTTGCAGACCAATGTTAAGAGATCCAAGAGACTCTGTATTGTAAGTACCTCCCCAAATAGATGGGCTGCTATACCAGCCACTTACTTCAAAAGTAAACCCTTTACCTAGTTTAAAAGTGCTTTGTGCATAACCTCCGTAGGTTGTTTGATCGACAGGAATAAATGAAGGATCTGTTGGTTTGTAGTCACTATAATATAAATATGCACTCACATATATATTCCACCACTCGGTAATTCTTCTAGGGTAAGATACACTAAGGTTATAGATTTCCTGATTTGCCACATTACGAGTGTTAATAAAGTTTCTACTGTTGCCTTCGGCCTCTGTTACCTGTGCAAAAAAGTCATTGATATATGAGTAACTTAAACTGGTAGTTAAAGTGTATTTATAGGTGTGTGATAATTTAATATTGTTTGTGTATTGAGGTTGTAAGAAAGGATTTCCTCTACGAAAACTTAATTCGTCTAATTGATACTCAAATGGATTTAAATCTTGATAGTTTGGACGTTGGATTCGACGACTATAAATAAGAGCTAACGAATGATTTTGTGAGGCTTGATAAGTGATTCCTCCCGATGGAAACCAATCTGTATAATCACGCTCTACTATTTTATTATCATTTTGGTCTGTAGCTGTTAAGTCTCCTTTGGAGTGTGTGTTTTCCATTCGTAATCCAGCTTGTATTTTCCATTTGTTAATGGCAAAATTATAATTGACATAACCAGCGGTAACCATTTCATCATATACAAAGTTATTGCTTCGGCTTTCATCAAGAATACGTAACCCATTTGTTACTGTAAAAAAGTCAAAAGTATTATCTGTTTTTACAAATGATAACTTAGATCCCAAGGATAAGGTTCCTTTCCCAAGTTTTTGTTCATAATCTAATTTTCCTACATAAATATCAATGTCAATAGGAGTATTTTGCGCAGTTATATTTTCGTTTAATATAGTTCCTTCAGGTGTTGTATAAATATTGGGTTGATTGTTAAAACGATCTCTTTCATATCGTCCATAATTGAGATCGGCCATAAAACTTCTTCCGAGGGTATCTTTATAGCGATAGTTGAAACTAGTATTTAGATTTAAACTTTCATTTTCACTACTATTGGGAGCTAAAAGAATACTGTCAATTTCACGAGTAGTTCTCCTTATGATCGGTGTACGAGATTTAGTAGTAGATTCAGCATCTCTTAAAGAAACACTCACAGAACCCCCAAGCGTATTCTTGCTATTTATAACATAATCTGCAGAACCACGGATATTATGATTGGTTACTTCATTTTCAGATTCAGAGGTTGAATCAAAGATGTTATCTCCTTGTACTCGATATAGATCAATAAAACCAGTTGATGTACCGGTAGAATTACTATAATTAGTAGTAAAATTCCATTTTTTGGTTTTAGTAGTAATTCCAATCTGAGCATTATTTCTAAGGAAATCTCCATACGTTAGGGTATTCGAAAAACTACCTACTGTACCCAATCCTTTTTCTCGCTTTAATCGGATATTAATTATACCAGCATTTCCGGCTGCATCATATCTTGAAGAAGGTTGAGTGATGATCTCGATACTTTCAATTTCATCTGCTTGTAAGGATTGTAAAAAAGCTGTTAAGTCATCACCTTGCAAAAAACTCTGACGATCATCAATATAAATAAGAACTCCATTCTTACCTTCAACCACAATATTATCATTATTATCAACTCTAACTCCTGGTGCTTTTCTCAGTAAATCTAAACTATTATTACCCGATGATGTTATGGTTTCAGAGACATTAAAAACTGTTTTGTCAGGCTCAACAGTTACAATAGGTTTTCTAGCAGTTACTTTTACTTCTTCTAGAGCTTCAGCGCTTTCTTGTAGTGTAATCGTATCTATAAAATAATTCAGATCTCTTATAGTAACCTCTTTTGTATACGTAGTAAAACCTAAACTGCTTATTACTAATTGATATGTGATATTTTGGTTTACAGGTAATGAAAAACTACCTTCATCATCAGTTATACTAGCTTTTACAAGCTTTTGATTAGCATCATTTAGAATGACATTGGCATAAGGTATTGGATTGTTTTCAGGATCTACAACTTTTCCAGTTAAAGTCTGAGCTTTTATGATGTTTACTTGGCACATCATTAATAACAGAGTAATGTATTTGAGTATTCTCATAATTTTTTTGTTTGGTTCAAAGGTGAATACTTTGGCTGCATTTCCAAACAGTAATCTGTTGAGTCGCCTTATGTGTCGATGAATGGCCATGGGACCATTTAACTTATTATAGGGCCATTGGTCGATTAATTTATGGGTAAGGATTCGTTTCGTATTAGTTTAGCTATGTATCATACGATTGCTATTACTATAACTTTTGTAAGATATCGGATAAATAGTAAATTAGAATTTTAAATCATAAGACTAGTGGTTATGTGGAATAAAAGAATATATGGTATTAAGTTGGGAGAAATTGTAGCTGTCATTGCAGGTTATTTATTACTTTCTGGAGTATATCGTTTTACCTTATGGACTTCATACTTGGATCAACCCAATCCATTACAACTATTATTCAGCGTTTGGGAATGGTTTGATAGTGCGGGATTGCAATATACGATGATGCTTATAGCTACTTTGGTCATATGGGTATTGATTTTTAGAGTTTTTAAAGAATGGAAACTTCAGTATCGCTTATTACTACACTTGCTTACTTTACCTTTTTTTGTTTTGATGGCATGGAAAGGATATTACTGGGTATGCGATCAATTTGGGATGTTACATTTAGAAGGAAATCCAGAAAAATGGGATATTTACATTCCTACTTTGATTTATCTTATCCTGTTTTCAATGTTTCACGCTTATGAATATTACATCAGTAATCAGCGTAAAATTCGATATGAGATTGAACTTAAAAATGTAGCATTAAAAAGCGAACTTAGTGCAATCAAAGCGCAATTAAACCCTCATTTTTTATACAACGTATTTAATACGATTAATGCAAGTATTCCTAAAGAGATGGAAGGAACCCGTGAGATGATAGCAGATTTATCTGATCTGTTCAGGTATCAACTTAGAGCTAGTAGAGAAGATATGGTTCCATTAAGGGATGAGTTAGAGTTTGTTCGTAAATATTTGGATCTTGAACAAAAACGTTTTGAAGATCGTTTGAAAGTAAGTATTGATGTTGACAAAGAGTTGTTGAATAGAGAAATTCCACCGATGTTGTTACAACCCTTGGTAGAAAATTCTGTAAAACATGGTATTTCGCCCTTAACTGAAGGAGGTAGTGTTACTATTACCATAAAGGAAGAAGAGCATGGGAAACTTTTTTTTGAGATTAAAGATACCGGTATAGGAGTTAAAGATAAAGCAACCTTGATGGATACTGGTATTGGATTAAGTAATACCCAAAAACGATTAGAAAAGATGTATAACTCAGGACTTTTCTTGTCGGATAATCAACCTAGAGGATTAGTAGTTCAATTTAGTATTTAAGAATTTTGAAAATACCATTTGTCATTCCAGACTTGAACCGGAGTCGAAGACAATATGTATTAAACAAATTATGAACCAATTTTAGAATGACGCTTTAAAAATGAAAAAAGTAATTATTGTAGATGACGAAAAATCTGGGCGTACTTTGATTAAAGAATATTTAGAGCCCTATAAAGATTTAGTATTGCTGGGTGAAGCTAATAATGGAGTCGATGCAATCAAGGTTATTAACGAGTTTAAGCCAGACCTTGTTTTTATGGATATTCAAATGCCAGGTATGACCGGTTTTGATGTATTGGAACATCTTGAAGAGCTTCCGCAAATTGTTTTTAGTACAGCTTATGATCAATATGCATTAAAAGCTTTTGAAGTACATGCAGTAGATTATTTGCTAAAACCATATACCAAAGAACGCTTTGATGCAGCAATTACCAGAATAAGCGAAGTAAAAAAAATAATTCCTTTAGCAGAAGAACATATCGCTCAAAAGAATGAGTATCCAGAACGCATCATAGTACAAAAAGGAACAAAATATGTAACCTTGGCGATCCAAGATATTTATCATATTGAAGCATATGGTGATTACTCAAAACTACATACAGATACAGATACATTTATAAGTAATCATGGGATTAGTGTACTTGAAGAAAAATTAGATGCTAAGCAATTTTTAAGAGTACATCGCAGTACTATTGTTCAATTATCAAAGATTAAGGAAGTAAGTAAATACGGTAAGAGTTATCAACTTATTCTATTTAATAATGAAAAAGTAAATGTAAGTAGGGGATATGCTGATAAGATCAAAGCTTTGATGTTTTAGAACGATTGATGTAAAAACTGGATTTTAATAAAAAACCACTATCTATAGCATCTTTTTGATTTTTAGTCACTTTAGGTTTAGTCCTAGAACGATATTTTTCATTGAGTTTTTGGTAAGAAATAATTCTAACATTCTGTTTTTTAGAAATCCATTAAGATAGACTAGTGTTGGTTTTGTAATCATACTTTCTTTGTCTGTTTTGTATAGTGATTTCCGGTCAAAATGATAAAAAGCCATCAAATGAGCAGTTTTTTATCTATCAGACAAAAATAAACCTGTTAAAAATTATGAGCTTATTTTTAAATGATCACAGTTATAATAAGGGAAAACTCCCTTTTTTATAATGTGCAAAAGTAGTTAATGTATAGTATAAACGTAATTGTACTTGTCAAAAAAAAGCAAAACACTTGTTATTTATGACTTTTGGTGCTTATCTTTGGTGTAAAACACAAAACTAAAATTAATTGTTTGTTGATTTCAGGAAATTATGTACCTTGATATTTGCAATACAAACTCTCAACAGGATTGAATATTTTAAAATTCTGGATGTTAAACCATTACTAATACCCTACCTATCGTCATGGCTACTATAAAAAATAAACTCACCGGCAAAATTACGATCCTTAATGCTCAAAATACTTTTGGCAGAAATCCAAAAAACGCAATTACAATAATTCCAGATAGTGATGTGTCGCAATCTCATGCGCTTATTTTTTGGAAAAATAATGAATGGCATCTTCAAGATTACAGTCGAAATGGTACATTAATAAATGGAGAATATGTGCATCATTCGACAAGAAAATTAGATGAAAAAGTAACTATTCAATTTGGAAAAAATGCATCCACTCAATGGGAAGTTGTAGATCTTAACCCACCTTCAAGTTACCTAAGATCACTTTCAAAACCCGATACAATATTAGAGCTTAATACCTGCCACATTTTACCAAAAGGAGATAATACCGATATTCTTATTTATTTCTCGAAAGAAAAATATTGGAAAGCAGAAACAGTATCTTCTACTATAAAATTTGAACATGGTAAATCCTATGAGTTAAATGATGATGAGTGGGAGTTTATAGAGAATGAACCTCTTGATGATACTATAGATAATGGAAATGTGGTGGATAGTGCCCATTTTTTATTCACATTGAGTACCGATGAAGAGCATATACGTTTAAAAATTATGGTCGATGCTCTTGAGTTAGATTTAGGAGAACGAGCTCATCATTATTTATTATTTCTACTAGCCAAAAAACGTCAAGGCAGTCAAGATGAAGCAAGAAACAATGATCAAGGTTGGGTAGATATTGATACCCTTTTAGATGAAATGTCAAAAGAATTATATAAAGAAATAGATGTATATTATTTAAATCTACAAATTCATCGTTTCAGAAAACAAGTATTAGGCGTAAAACCCTATGGTAATTTGTTCTTAGACGTTATTGAACGAAGACGAGGAGAAATTCGTTTTGGTCATGAGTTTTTCCAAATTTCTAAAGAAGAACAAGTTCAAGCAGTATCCAATTAATAAGTTGAGTTAGAATTTTTAAGTAGTAAATCTTTATATTTCCCTCTTTTTATACATATAAAAGAGTCAATTTTAAGATATATTCGCATATCAAAACATTGAGTAAAGAGTATAAATTTGAAGTTTGTATACCAAAATAAAACTACAAATATTCTAATGTTAAAATCAGGAATTTTTTTTGAGTGTATAATAAGTCATGCTTAATAGATGAGGGGCGGTTCTGATAATTTTGTGAAAGACTATATTAATGACCTTGGTAATTACCGTTTTCTGGAAATTATCGGCGAAGGTGCTAGTGGATTGGTGTGTAAAGCAATTCAAGAAAGCACAGGACAGATTGTTGCCATTAAAACGATAAAGTTTACCGATAAGGCAGAGCTACAAAAAAGCGCCTATCAAGTAGCTCGTTTTGAAAGAGAGACTTCTCTTTATGCTCAAATGAATCACCCGCATATTATCAAATTACTTGATAAAGGCTATAGTAAAAATAAAGATCCATATGCTGTATTTGAGTATTTGTCTGGCGAGACTTTAAAAGAATGGATTACAAGAAAAAAAGATGTTTTTGAAGCAGAAATAGGCGCTTTGATGGGAGAAGTGCTTGATGCTATTGCTTATGCACATAAAAAAGGGATCATACATCGAGATCTAAAACCTGAGAATATAATGATCAACACAACAGGGTCAAAGTCTCATGCAAAGATATTAGATTTTGGTATTGGTTTGTTTTCTCAGGATCATAACGAATATGAAAATAACGATACAGGGCTAGCTCAAAAAATGGTAGGTACACCTGCATATTGTGCTCCAGAACAATTACGAGGTGAGCCACCTACCATAAAATCAGACTTATATGCTTGGGGCTTGATATTCATAGAATGTTTAACAGGTCAAAAGGTAATGGACGGAGAGAATATTTCGGTAATTCTCCAACAGCAATTAAGTACGAAAAACGTACCCCTTCCTACATCGGTTATAGGGCATCCACTAGCAGATATTTTGAGTAGGGTAGTTATGAAAAACCCTGCACGCCGCTCTGGTGATGCTAGTATAGTTTATGAAGAATACTCAAAAATAGACCTAAAATCGGTTCTCAATAAAATAGTTCGAGAGCAGGTGGTTACTCGATCAGAAGATCAATTAACTATGGTTAATCCCCTTGGATGGGAACATCATAAAAGCGAAAAAAGACAGATCACAGTATTATGTATCAAATTAAGTCTGATACTTAAAAAAGAAACGACACTGGATTTAGAAACTTTTGATACACTTCAAAAAGATCAACTTAATCTTTGTCGAGATATAGCCATGGGATATGGAGGACATATAGCAGGAACTTTGGCAGATAATGTGATGATTTATTTTGGTTATCCTCAATTAAGTGATAACGATGCTCGAATGGCTGGTAGAACTGCCTTGGAAGTGCTAAACGAGATCGAAAAAAGAAATGCATTATTAAGTAAAGAGCAAGGGATTAATCTAGAGATTAGAATGGGTATAAATTCGGGAATGATTCTGTCAAAAAAGAATGCATTGCCAGAAGGACAAGTACCAAATACCGCATTTAATTTAGTATACGAGTCAAAACCTGGAGAAATCTTGGTAAGTCAAAATACCAAAAAACTACTCGACCCTTTTCTAGATTTTGAACCAGCGACCAATGGATTTTTGTTGATTGGTGAGCGTCAAACAGAATCTTTATTGTTTTTGAATCCTAAAAGTGTAGCTAGAACAATAGTAGGAAGAGATGAAGAACTAAAAACTATCTTAGATCATTGGAAAAATAAGGACACTAAAAATAATGGGATTCTTGTTAAAGGACAAGCTGGGATTGGTAAATCTAAGTTGATTTATGAGGTAAAAAGGCAAGTGCTAAATGCTAAGGGAACCGTTCATCATTGTCGTTGTTTACCAGAATACCAAAATACAGCCTTATACCCTATTTTCGAAATGCTAAAAAAGCATTTAGATATACAAGAAACAACAAACGATAATGATATTGTATTAAAATTAGAGCAAGCACTGATCGATGCACAATGTGATGTAGAATTGTCACTACCGATTTTATGTTCTTGGTTCTCGATTCCTATTTCAAAATATACTACATATCCCATCTCTCATGAGAGACGAAAGAAGATTATTTTAGAAATCTTAGAACGGTTAGTGCTAGATATTGCAAACAAAAATAAGTTTGTATTTATTGTAGAAGACCTTCATTGGATTGATCCTACCAGTGAATCGTTTTTAGAGCAATTATTACAACAAAATATAAATGACAAATGCCTTGTGCTTTTATCGGCACGACCAGAGTTTACGTCTGGTTGGATAACAGATTTGGTAGAAAAAATTGAGCTCTCTCCCTTGGATCAGAGCTTTATGAAGTTGTTGATAGAAGGTGTGCTTGATGGAGTAGAAGTAAGTGATGAAGTTGTACAGTTGATCACCAGTCGAACAGATGGTGTTGCTTTATATATAGAAGAGCTAACCTACATGCTTTATGAAAAAGGAATATTAAAACTTAAGGATGGGACATATGTATTAAGCGGTCATATAGAAGATATAGAAGTACCACCCACACTTACAGAGTTATTGCAATCTAGATTAGAGAGCATTGGTATTGCTATGGAAACTGCGCAATTGGCAGCAACAATTGGTCGCGAGTTTTCTCATAACCACCTAGTAAAGTCATCACTCAAAGATGAAGCTTTGGTACAAGCCGATTTAGATTTATTCATCAATGCAAATATCATTTATCGCAGGCGTAAAGTTAATGGTGGTGGGTATATGTTTAGGCATTCATTGATGAGAGATGCGGCTTTTCAGAGTATGACGACTAAGCCCAGAAAAGAAGCTCATAGAAGAATAGCACTTACCCTTAAACAAGAATTTAAAAAGCATCCCAAAAGAAATGTACAGCATCTAGCGCATCACTTTCATCAGGCAGAAGAACATAAAGAGGCTATAAACTTTTATAACATAGCTGCCGATATAGAAATGCAAAAAAAGTTAGGGCATTTAGAATCATTAAACCTAACAAATAAGGCGTTAGCTTTAATAGAGCTTTTAAAGAAAAGATCTTCTGCAGATTATAACAGTACAGAAGAAGCAAAATTAAGAATACACAAGGCAGCCGTTTTAACTAATAAATCAAGATGGAACCATCCTGAAATTATTGAAAATTACAGAAAGGCAAAAACCATAATCAAAGGAACAACATCTAATCATAAACTCGAATTTGCTTTGGCAAAAGGAATGTGGGTTTTTCAATGTACAGAAGGAAATGTTCTTGAGATGTATAAACTTACTGAAGAAATGACCAGTGCTTCAAAAGCATTGAATAATACAGATTATTTAGCACAAACCTATGGTTTTCTATGTCAAACAAGATTTTTTGAAGGAGATTTTGAAGGGTGTATACAGGCATGTCACGAATGTTACCAAGTGTATGATAAAGAACAAGGAAAACAAAAACAGATTAAAGATGGTCTTGATCCATATATCACCTGTATGAGTTTTGAGGCCCTTGCTCAATTATTTTTGGGGCATGTAGATACCGCGATTAGAATTATCGAAAAAACACTAAAAGAAGCAAAATCATACAATTGGCCCAACCTTACTATCGGTATTTTTGCACAAACATCAAGGTTATATCTGTATATATCATCGTTTTTGCCAAATTGTGAGTTCGAAAAAAAATTACTTAATTCTTTAAATGAAGAAGTGTCTATGTTTAAAGAAAAAGGTATTTTCTCTTATTGGGAAAGTGCTATTACTTTGAATAAAGTTTCTGCAGAAGCACTTAACGGAGATCTAGATGCATTTGATCAATACGAAGAAGCAAGAAAAAAATGGGCGCCAAAAACATCGGCAAAAGCTTATTATGATTTAGTTGAAGCAGTTGTTTGCATTACTAACTTTGATTTTGGAAAAGCGTTGGCCATAGCTAATGAATCAATAGCATTTGCAGATGAGTATAAAGTAAAGTTTGGCTTGGCATATGCCTACTGTTTTAAAGCAAAGGCTTTACATGGTATGGGAAAGAATGAAGAGGCGCTCAAAGCGTTTAATGAGGCAATACTTGTATGTAGAGAACAAAAGTCAAAATGGATAGAATTATTTGTGTTAAAAGCACTCAAGAATTTCATTTTAAAAGAAGGAATAGATAAAAATGAATATATATCTTTAGACGATATTCATATATCATCTAAATATTCATTTACTTTAATTAAAAACCAGAATGTTTTACTCTGATAAAAACTAAACTTATGGATAATCAAACATTAATAGAGCCACATATTGCTATAACTCCAGAGATTGCACAAAGTGTTTTGAAACGCTTTCAAATTGATCTAGAATTAGAATGTAACCAAGAAGGTTTAACCTTGTTGTATCAAGCATGGTGCAGAAATATTCCATTTGATAATTTTTGGAAAAGATTAGATCGAAGCCAAAAAGCTTTTTCTAAGCACGAGCAAATGGTTGCAGATGATTTTTTTAAAATTTGGCTTGATCACGGCGTAGGAGGAACATGCTGGACAACTACAAATGCGATGTTTCAATTATTAAAATATATGGGATTTGACACATATTTTGTTGGTGGATCTATGGGAGATATGGGAGTTATAAACCATGGTAGCTTGGTTGTATCTGTTAACGAAGGAAAAGAGTTTCTTATAGATACTTCTATTCTTAATGAAAAACCAATTGATATTAGTGGTATAGATATAGAACATGCCGTTCATCCGATTCAGATAACCGAAGAATCAGAAACAATAAAAGTTGTGTTTGAGCATGTAAGTAAAAGAGATTTTATGCCCTGCGCAATCCTAAAAAGCGGAATAGAACCTAAAGAAGTCAAAGCACACTACGATGTTAGTATAGATAACAGTTTGTTTAATGACTGTGTATATATTAGAAAAAATGATAAAAAAGGAGTGCATGCCATTGTAGGTAACACCTATTTTATAAAAACAACAGAGAACATTGAGAAAAAAGAATTAAATGAAACTGAACTTGCAGAAGTTTTATCTAGTGTAATGGGTTTTTCTCAAGAAATAGTATCTCATATTACCAAAACAGACTTATTTGTCATACCCGAAGAAAGCATATTATTAACATTAACTAAATAAACGTAAAAACAATGGAAACTGAAACGCTTAAAACCGCATCGACGGAAACATCAATCAACGAAAAAATTAACCGTGACCTTGTAAGATTCATGAAGATATTGTCTGATAATACAGAGAATACAAAGACACTTATGAAAGGTTTTGAAGAAAAACTTGCGATTGCAGTAAAAAATCAAGACGATAAAGGGATACAAGAATACCAAAACAAAATTGTAGGATTGATCTATGGTCGTATGGAAACAGAAGAAGGAGCACAACAAATGACTTCTGCCATCTTTTCTGATATTCGAAATTTAGATTCTAACTGGTGGGCTGTAAACAAAGTTATCGGGAGATCAACAACAGAATTAATTTGGGGATATGCTTGGAGTACTCAGGACCAAACTGCATTTATCAACTTTATAAATGTTGTAAAGAACAGTCCGGAGTTAAACTTTCCAGAATTGGCAAGACTTTTAAGGTCATCTGAAGAGAATAGTGTTCAATATCGTACCGATTTTATTGCAGCTATCCAAAATGTTCAAGAGCAAATAAAGCCTCAAATGAGCCCAAGATTAGTTGATACCTTGGTAGAAAAATCAAGCTATCCTGCATCAGAGCAAGAGCTTGAAACATTATTTGATAATCTTGTAGAGCCAAAAACTTGGTAAAACCTACTGATCATACAATAATACCATGCATTTTTCCCATTGGTGAGGAATGCATGGTGTCTTTTTTGGCAGCAGATCGAATTGAAAAACAATTAACAAGGTTTTATCCCAGACAAGAGTTAACTTATGTTTTCGAGTTTAGAGTAGAATCAGGAAAAGATCAGGTAGATCTGGCTATGGCATTTGCAGAAAAAGATGATTTACTTTTTTTAAAAGATCAATATGCTCAAAAAAACAATCAAAGCAAGGTTGCCAATTGGCTAGATAATTGCATTCAGCTTCTTAGTAAAGATCAAGCGGTAAAAAGCTTTTGGGTAGAGTCAGATCTTGACGGAATACGTGACGATCATATACCAAGTCTATTTATAAGCCCAAAAAAAGAAATTAATTCGCCTCAAGAGACACAACATTTTTTTGAAGTTCTTAATTTTTCTCAACAAGATAAAAGAAGTAATGATCTTTTAAAAGAATGTGTTAATGCATTACAAGATGGACAATATATAGAGCATCTAGGAGTAATGCATTCTAGAGGGAATACCAAAACGACAAGATTGTATATCCGAGGGTTTAATGTCTCGTCACTGTTTGTTTTTTTAGATCGTATACAGTGGCCTGGAGATAAAGAGTTGTTAGTAAAGCAGTTCGATGATATGACCATGGTTTCTTATATCAGTATAGCAATAGAGTTTAATGATAACTGGTTACCTTCTATCGGTATCGAGTTTCATTTAAAAGAAGGAGTTGAACATTCAGAGAAATTTTTATCGCAATTAAAAGATAAAGGTTTTTGTTCCTCAAAAAGGGTAGAGTCAATTATCGATATTCTTCAGCCTCAAAAAATTAAAAGTGCTAAAGCTAGTTTTAGACGAAAACTTAGTCATTTTAAGATAAATATAGGTAAAGACGGTGTAGTAGAACCCAAGGTATATGTACAACTCATACCAGATTACTTAAGTGTTTTTGGGTTTTAACTTTTCTAAATAAATAATCAAACTGTAGTTATTGTATAGCATACAACATAGGCTTGTGTTCTTTTTTGTTTTAAAGAATACAAGCCTATGTGTTTTAACTCTATTGATAACTGGTGTGATTGGCTAAGATTTTATAGAATCGAGATGATGATTCTAAAATTCTATTAGATTACGACGTAATATGGTTATAAGAGAATGGTCTCGTAATTTAAAACAGAATTTATGCGCGTTATCTTCGAATTAGAGTGTTTATTAGTATGGTAAGAGATAATATTTTGTAATGTCAGGAAAAAAGGGACGAGTTTTACCCCAAAAAAACTCGTTCCCTATTTGTAAGAGAGCTCTGCTAACTCTCTTTTTCCTGAACATAATCCATATATAACAATGTGTCGAGATCACCCTTGGCAATTTCTAATGTATAAAGTAGATCAGAAATTGCTCTTTCTTCTTCTATTTGTTGACTCGCCAATTTGTTTAATAGTTTTTATGTTTCATAATCTTTTTCTTTTAAAAGAGATGACATTTAGTTTGTTTAATTTGATGCCATAGTATATTTGGTTTTCGTTTTATAATTTAAATGTAACCCAGTGGTCATATTGTCTTTTACAAAAGTTATTTTGCTTGTGAAATGTTGACTGTTCTTCTTCTTAGGTACCATTTCTTGAAATAGTTGTAACAAAAACTCAATAGTTTTATAATCTTTTCCTTTTGAAGCTAAGGCATATAATTTGCGTTCATTTTTTGAAATATCTTTTTTTTGATCAAGAATATAATCGAATGCCTCTGGAGCAGATTTAAAATCACTTTTTGGTGCCTTAATAGATATTTCATTTCCAGTTCCAGTTCTTTGTTTTAGATAATTTGAAAACTGCTTAGCATGCCATTGTTCTATTTCAGCATTTTTTAACAAAAGTTTAGAAAATCCATTATAAGGAGTGTTTTCAAACCATTCTGCTACTGCCAAAAATGAATAACAGGCATACCACTTCTTATTAATAATTTGACCTATTGCCGACTGTATGTTGTTTCTAATTGCCATAATAGTTGACTTTTATTAAAACGATATTACTTTACTTAGTTAATTAATACACAATATGTGTTGTGATTAATTTTCTTATGCAAGTTTAGGGGTTTTGTGTCTGCAAACATATTTCATCATATTTCAGTCATCATGAAATAAGTTGATATTTGATTGTTTTTCAAGTGTTTGTTGTTTGTTTCTGTTGCTTTGGTAGGGTTTGATAAAGAATGTGGTATCGTATAGAGAGGTAAAAAATAGGGCGTACTTTTGATATGATAATTGAATGATTTGCTATTTTTACTAAATCATTTTAATCTAGAAAACCACTTAGAGATAATTGGGATGTGTATATATGAAAGTATTTAAAGAAATAATCACCTTTACTCGCAAGAATGGAGAATTTAAAGCGGTAATTACTGGTGTTACTGGTGATATCACAGAGCTAGAATCTCAAGTCAATCTATTTTTAAATCCAAAGGAGTGTAAAAACTTAGACAACTATGTTTTTGAAAAACGTCGTTTGACTTATTTATTAGGAAGATATGCAGCCAAAGAAGCTATTTGTGGTGTTTTACAAATAGAAAATAGAAAAAACGTAGAGATAAAGAAGGGTATTTTTGAACAACCTATTGTTTTACACGATAAAAGAGAAAAGGTAGATGTTAGCATTGCACATACCGATGATTGTGCTGTGGCAATATCTTCTTTTACAGATCACCCTGTTGGGATAGATCTAGAGACAATCGACTCAAAAAACACAGATACGGTAATAGAGCAACTTACCCATGCCGAAAATACCATGTTCTCCTCTATTTTTTCAAATGAGCAAAAAAATATTGGTGCAGTTGTGTTTTGGACCGTAAAAGAAGCAATGGCAAAATGTATTAAGACTGGTCTAATGACTCCATTATCTATTTTTGAATTGGATGAAATACAAGAAATAGATAAAGGATATCGATCTACATTTACCAATTTTGGTCAGTATAAGGCGCATAGTTATTTGGTAGAAAATGCTATCCTTACTATTGTTATGCCAAAAAATTCGAAGATCGATTTTGAATCAAAGATTCCTTTTGTTTTTAATCAACAAGTACCTGATGTGAATGCAGCTCCTTTCTAGTAGAATCCCTTATAATAAGTGATGTCTTTACTATTTTTGTAGAAACTTTATAATTTTCTGATTTGTTTTCAAGTTGATTTATAAGTATTTCTGCTGCTGTTCCGCCTAAATCTTCGGCGTGCTGAGAAACGGTAGTTAATTTAGGAAACGAGTGTTTGGATAATAAACCATCTGTAAATCCAATAACAGAAATATCAGTAGGTATTTTATATCCTAACTTATGAGACATATTAATGGTAACTGCAGCTGCAGTCTCGTCCAAACCTAGTACAGCATCAATGGTATTATTCTTTAAGAAATTTTCAATTTCATTTTCTAATGTATCAGAGCTTTCTATATGTAGTTCAGTAAGAATCACGTCTGGGTACATGTCTGCAACCTCTCTAGCTCCTTCTAAACGTAAGCTTGCTACACTAACTTCATTACTAATTGTTGTAATGGTTGCAATTTTTTTACACCCGGTGTCTACTAGATATTGAATAGCGTTTTTAGAAGCTACCTTGTCGTCTACAATAACTTTATCACAAGAGATATCATTACTAACTCGATCAAACATTACAATTGGCACCTTGTCTCTTTCGAGAGCTTTAAAATGATCAAATTTATCAACTACCTGTGTTTCTTGACTTAAGGCTACAATAAAACCATCTACACTACTATAGTTTAGCATTTCTACATACTCAATCTCTTTGTTATAGGATTCATTCGTGATGCAGGTAAGTATTTTGTAACCTCTCTTAGATGCTTCTTGTTCAATGCCGTATAAGGCTTTAGCAAAAAAATGATTAAGGATCTCGGGTAAAATAACACCAATTGTTTTGGTCTTACTACTCTTTAAACTTACCGCCAAAGCATTAGGCTTGTAATTGTAAAAGTTAGCTAGTTCGTGTACTCTATTGATTGTCTTTTGACTTATCTCATGATCGTTTTTTAACGATTTTGACACTGTAGAAATTGAAAGATTTAACTCTCTTGCCAATTGTTTTAGTGTAACTTTTTTCCTCATAATCCAATGTTTAACACCTTAGTGGGGCTATAGTATTAGGTATTCCGAGCCTAATTTAAGCTTTTTTCTTCACCTAATACCGACTCAAGGACCAGTAAATAAGTGTAAGATACTCATTTTTAGGAAAAAAATAATTTGTATTTAGTTTGGGTTTTTTATCTTACCAATTCATTAAAAAAAATAGCAGATAAATGTTGAAAGTTTAATAACATATTTGCGACTTATAATTTTATACCTATAACCCATAAACAATTACCAGATGTCAAAAACATATTATGATCCAGCCGATTTACGAAAATTTGGAAAAATCACAGAATGGAACGAAGAATTAGGAACCAAATTTTTTGATTATTACGGTAAGGTTTTTGAAGAAGGAGCACTAACGGCCAGAGAAAAATCATTAATAGCATTAGCTGTTTCGCATGTTGTTAAATGCCCATACTGTATTGATGCATATACAAAAGATGGATTGCAAAGAGGTATTACAAAAGAAGAAATGATGGAAGCTGTGCATGCAGGAGCGGCTATAGAAAGTGGAGCAACATTAGTGCATGGTGTGCAAATGATGAATAAATACGAGAAGCTCTCGATGTAAAACGCATGTATAAGCAAAGTGTTTATGCTCCCAGATAATAGAGATATTTTTGATCTCAAAACATTAATTAGAAGTACAGAAGATGTCAGAAGTTAAAAAAAAGCAGTCTTTACAAAAGCGTAATAATGAGTTGGCAAATGCGAATAGGCAACTGGAAATTTTGAGCAATGGAATTTTTGCAAATGGCGAGCTTCCAAAATTTGCTGATAAAATTGCAGAAATAGGGCACAACCCATTACGACCAAATAAATTAGAAATTCTGCAAATAAACGTGGGGTATATGTGCAATCAGGTTTGCGAGCATTGTCATGTTGATGCTGGCCCGGATCGCAAAGAGATTATGACAAAAGAGACCATGCAACAATGTCTAGATGTTATAAAAACTACAGGAGCGCATACGCTTGATTTAACCGGAGGAGCCCCAGAAATGAATCCTAATTTTAGATGGTTTGTAGAAGAGGCAAGTAAAGCCGGAATCAAAGATTTTATTGTGCGTAGTAACCTTACCATAATACGAGCCAATAAAAAATACTATGACCTTCCTGATTTCTTTAAAAAACATAATGTACACGTAGTTTCTTCGATGCCACATTGGACTAGAGGAAAAACAGATAAACAAAGAGGGAGTGGCGTTTTTGATGCTTCTATAAAAGCGCTTCAAGAACTTAATGATCGAGGATATGGTATGCCTGATAGTGGGCTTAGGCTTGATCTGGTTTATAATCCTTCTGGCGCATTTTTGCCAGGGGATCAAATGGCAATGGAAAAAGACTTTAAAAAGGCACTGTTAGAAGATTTTAATATTCAATTTCATAACCTTTTTGCAATTACCAATTTGCCTATTAGTCGATTTTTGGATTATTTGATTGCTTCAGAAAATTATGAAGATTATATGTATGCTTTGGTAGAAGCGTATAATCCCTCGGCTGTCGCTAATGTGATGTGCACCAATACCATCTCTATAAGTTGGGATGGATGGTTGTATGATTGTGACTTTAACCAAATGCTAGGACTCAAAGTAGCTAGTAAAGTAAAGCATATAAGTGAATATAATGAAGAGTTACTTCAGAACAGAAACATAGTGATTTCGCAGCATTGTTATGGGTGTACAGCAGGAGCAGGTAGTAGCTGCCAAGGTACAGTAGCGTAACAAAAGTTGTGATTTCTGTGATTTTTGAAACCAAATTTTAATCTTATTTTTTGTAGATTATAGTATATTTGAAAATACCCAAAGTTTTATTTAAAGTACGTATCCGTTTTTAGTATATAGAAAATGAAAATTAAACTGTATTGTATATTCATTTTGGTATTTCATTATGGTATGGCTCAAGATTCTCTAAAAGAACTTTTGAGTACATATAATGAAGAGAGTGTACCTTATATCAAAGTCGAAAAATTTGAAGCTATTCTGGATAAATCGATCATCTTAGATGCAAGAGAAGAAAAAGAATATCAAGTTAGTCATATCAAGAATGCCGTTCATGTAGGGTATGATTATTTTAAGATGAAGACAATCAAAAAATTAAATATCCCTAAGGATTCATGTATTGTAGTCTATTGCAGTTTGGGTATTCGATCAGAAGACATCTCAGAAAAACTAAAGAAAGCAGGATACACAAACGTACATAACTTATACGGAGGTATTTTTGAGTGGAAAAATAATAAATATCCTGTAATTGATACAACGGGTACGACTACAGAAAAAGTACATGTTTTCTCTAAAGAATGGGGGAAATGGCTACATCATGGAAAAAAAATCTATTCGAATTGAGAAAAAAGAATTTACTATTAATATTTACCAGAAATCCAGAATTAGGTAAATGTAAAACGCGTTTGGCTGAAGCAGTAGGAGATCATGCCGCGTTAGAGATTTATAAATTTCTATTAGAACACACCGTAAAGATTACAGAAAATCTAGAAACACAAAAACAAGTACATTACTCTGTAGCTATTCGAGATAATGACCTTTGGAGTGATAGTGTTTATCAAAAAAAACAACAAGTAGGTGAGGGTTTAGGAGAACGAATGGAGTATGCTTTTGCCCAAGGTTTTGACGAGGGATATCAAAATATTATCATTATTGGTAGTGATATGTATGACCTCGCTCAAACAGATATCCAAGAAGCCTTTGAGGCCTTAGAAGCTCATGATTATGTGATTGGCCCTGCTCTGGATGGAGGATATTACTTATTTGGAATGAAATCCTTAAATTCACACGTTTTTAAAAACAAAAATTGGGGAACAGAAACGGTATTAAAAGATACGTTAAGTGATATCGATACCAAGAAAGTAAGAATGTTGGAAGAACGTAATGATATAGATTATTATGAAGACATCAAGGATATTGCTGTTTTTCATAAATTTTTAAAATAGCCAAAAACTACCAGACTATCAGTAATAGTAAATAATGTAGAAGGCAATAAATTAGTATTTTATGATTAAATATATAGAAGAAACAACAGAATTCCTTCAGGAAAAAGGAATTAAAAACCCAGAAATAGGAATTATACTGGGAACGGGATTAGGACAATTGATCGATGAAATAGAGATCATAAAAGAAGTTAGCTATAATCATATACCTAATTTTCCGACAGCTACAGTAGAGTTTCATAAAGGAAAACTTATTTATGGAAAACTAGAAGGCAAAACGGTTATCGTTATGCAAGGTAGATTTCATTTGTATGAAGGATATACATTACAAGATGTAACATATCCAGTGCGAATTATGCGTCAATTAGGGATTAAAACATTATTAGTTTCCAATGCTTCGGGAGCAGTTAATTTAGACTTTAAAAAAGGAGAGTTAATGCTTATAGATGATCATATCAATCTACAAGGAGGGTCACCACTAGCTTTTAAAGGTGTAGAAGCGCTAGGTAGTCGTTTTACAGATATGAGTGCCCCTTATGACAAGGATATTAATGCCAAGCTAGAAGCGATTGCAAAGGATAATGGTATTAATTTGCATAAAGGCGTATACGCATCTGTTGTTGGGCCTCAACTAGAAACTCGAGCCGAGTATCGCTATCTTAGAACCATTGGAGCCGATGCGGTAGGAATGAGTACTGTGCCAGAGATTATCGTTGCTAATCATTTAGATCTTCGGGTAGCTGCCGTATCTGTATTAACAGATGAATGTGATCCAGATAACTTAGCACCTGTAGATATTTCTGAAATTATAGCTATGGCAGAAAAGGCAGAGCCAGAAATGATTACGCTTTTTAAAGAATTAATAAAAATATTGTAAGTACTGTTGAAAGTTTTGTAGTCTTTTTACGACAGAGGTAGTTACAACCCCAAAAATAGATGTGCCACTAGGGCAATAGAATAAAATATAATGTATGAGCTATTTAGAAACCACACACGATGTATATAAAGAAGCAGCGTTAACTCCAGATGTTGGATTATGCTGTACTACCAATCCTATATGGGAATTACCAGGGCTTAAAATCCCTAAAATAATGCAAGAAATGAATTATGGTTGTGGTAGTACGGTTAATGCAAGAGATTTAACCAATTCTCCAAAAACATTGTATGTAGGTGTTGGTGGCGGAATGGAGCTATTGCAATTCTCGTATTTTTCTCGTCAAAAGAACGGAGTAATCGGTGTAGATGTAGTAAATGAGATGCTAGAAGCTTCTCGTAAAAACTTTAAAGAAGCCGAAAAACAAAACGATTGGTTTAAAAGTGAGTTTGTAGACTTAAGATATGGTGATGCACTTAATTTACCAGTAGAAGATAATAGTATAGATGTAGCAGCACAAAACTGCTTGTTTAATATTTTTAAAGAAGAAGATCTTCGTAAAGCTATCGAAGAAATGTATCGCGTATTAAAACCTCATGGTAGACTGGTGATGAGTGACCCTACATGTGAGCAACCTATGAATGATACATTGCGTAATGACGAGCGACTTAGAGCATTGTGTTTAAGTGGTAGTTTACCCATAGCAGAATATGTAAAAGCACTAACCGATGTAGGTTTTGGGACTATCGAGATTAGAGCAAGAAAACCTTATCGTATCCTAGATCCTAAAAATTATGCTACCGACGAGTTGATTTATATCGAATCTATAGAAGTAGCGGCAATCAAAGATCCTATGCCAGAAGATGGACCGTGTGTATTTACGGGTAAAGCAGCAATTTATTTTGGTAGTGAAGATTATTTTGATGACAAAAAAGGACATGTATTATTAAAAAATCAGCCTATTGCAGTATGCGATAAGACTGCAGGTGCATTGGCCGATTTAGGTAGGGATGATATTTATATTAGCGAATCAACCTATCATTATGATGGAGGAGGGTGTTGCTAGTATTTAAAAAGTTTACTTACAATAAGTGTTAATAAGAAAAGCTACAATACTCAAAAAGGTGTTGTAGCTTTTTGTTTTTTCTAAAACAAATCTTTATTCGAGTTCACGTTATTACAGAGATTAATAATTGTTTTTTTTCTTACGAAAGCGCCCGCAGGTAATGTAAGGCCAATTACCACTGTGGTGAAAGCGTCCGCAGGTAATGTAAAGCTAATTACCACTGTGGAGAAAGGGTCCGCAAGTAATGTAAGGCCAATTGTTGTTGTGAGAAACCTTCCGCAAATCATGTAAAGTCTATTGTCGAGATTATAAGCACATTTTTATAACCAGAGTTTAATTTATATGGAAATCGGGGGGATAAAACATCAAAATATACCTGCAGTGTAAAAATATCTATCCAGTATACCGTTGCAAAATTCATGAAATATAGTGCCTTTTTATTATGAAATTTATAATTTCTACTCATATCTGCTAAAGTAAAACAAACCGATTTCATAAAATGAAACCGGTTTGTTTGTGTTACACTTATAGTTTACTTAGGATGCCACTAAGCAGAACTTAGCGGGAGCGAGGATTATCAGGTTGTATCACCTTCTTAGTTTGTAAAGTATCTATGTAGGGACTACTTTCTTTATTTAGAACTAAAGTTTTATTGTTTAGAACTTTATATGAAGTTGAGTATAAAACATTATAAGGTTCTTTAATCTCATCATAACACCCTATTTGTAATCTAACTATATTATCAACATGCCTATATTCCTCTAATTTAACATAACGCAATACTTTTTGAATGGTATCAACAGTTATATTTTTAAATCTTGAGCATTTTTTCAATTCTAAAGTTTTTCCTTTATTTTTTACTACCACATTCAAACTTCCTTTTTCTCTATATTTTAAAAAGAAATCTTGTTGCGTCGTTTTTTTAAATGCATCACAAAGAATACTACATTTTTTTTTCTTAAAACTAGCACAAGATAGACAGATGATATATATAAGAATTAAATAAAATATTTTATTCATTTTAATTTCCTTTTTTAACCTTTTCAATAAGGGCTATAGCTTCTTTCTTTTCGGCTTCCGTAGCTTCAATATTTTTCATCTGACCAAATCCCTTAAATTCGTGTCCTCCATGACTTCCTGTCCATTTACCATCGTCATTTTGAATCCATGTTATAAGTTCTCCTCCAAAATTACCTGGGTCCGTATCTGAAGATGTTGTTAATACATAAAATGACATGGTGTTTACTTCTTTTCCATCAATCTCTGTCGTTCCTTTAGTAATCTCACTTGCTAAGAGAACAGCATGACCTTCCATATCACCAACTTCACCCATGAAAACAATATCTCCTAATTCTCCTTTACTAATGTCAGAAACAAATTCTCTATCGGTACCATCACCTTCTTTAAACCATTTCATTCCTCCTGTATCATGTGAACGTCCTTTAAAGCCTCCTCTTTTAGTAGAAAAACCTGTTTTCAATGTTGCCATAGTATTGTCATCGGCTCCATTCATGTAAGATGTCCAACAACTTTCATAACATACCGTTTGTGTAGGAACTTTACCTTTTTTAAATGTCCAACCTCCCTTACCTCCATACCATTGGTTAAAAGGAATTCCTTTGTTTGCCATATTCCTAGCGGCCCAAATCAAAGCAGGTAAATTTTCACGACCATCAGGATCAACATAGAATATTGGGTTGTTATTAAATGATGTATAAGATGAAACGTATGGAAACTTTTCTGCTAAAGGATCTAGATTCATCCAACGTCCTAAAGAGGCATCATAGTTTCTTGCATGAAAATCCAACCACTCAAGACCTAACTCGTTTTGTTCTTCTTTACCATTATACCCATATTCATGACGTCTGCCAAAAACAGTGCTATTATACCCCTTATGCTGTAATCCAAAAGGATAATAATTCTTTTCTTCTACAATCTCACTTTGAGTGATGGTACCATCTTTATTCTGGTCTTTATACGATAATCTAATGTTACCTAAATGATCTTTGTATTGATATATATACTCATACCCGTCATCATCTTTTTCTACATAACCTTCTGCATGATTAAAGAACGCTAATACTCCATTTTTATACACAAAATTACTAGCGTAATCTGTGGTTGTGGTGGTACTCCTTTCGGTCACTATTTTTCGCTGTTTCGCTCCTGTAGCATCATACACATAGGTAATGTTTCCGTTGTTTGATGTATTTGCTACAGTTACTTCTTCTGGTAAATTTAAGTGATTGTAAGTAATATTACTAATCCCTTTGTTACGATCGATAGTCATGTTTCCGTTGGCATCATAAATATAAGTCTCCAAAGGATGCCCGGTTCCTGTTAGTTTAAACCCTGTAGTTAACGATGCTCCATCTGATACTCTTTCTAGTTTGTTACCCGTATTGTAAGCATAAGTCAGGTTGTCCATAACCCCAAAGCTTGTTGCTGCTTCGTTCATATGTCCTTTTCTAGTTAAACTCATAATATTACCATTTTTATCATAAGTAACATTGCTTAGATTATAATGTGTAGTATTATCGGTAGCACCAGTTATTCTGTTTAATGCATCATAGGTATATACATATGCATTACTTATCGGGTTATTAGGTGGGCTGGGGTTAACACTTTTTGTTTTCCAGTAGGTCTCACTAATATTTCCATTGTATAAAGCAGTGCCGCCCTGAGTGGTTTTATCGTAATTAATACCAAAGGCAAATAGGTCTGTGCCTAAGTTAGCCGGGTCGTTAATTTTTGATAACCACCCTCTTACATTATAACTGTAATCTACTGTTTGTAAACCATCACCAGTTTCTTTGGTGATTAATTGTCCTAACTCATCATAGGTATTGGTAACAATAACCTCTTCTTGTAGGTTATCGATTTTTTGCGTTTGCTTAAGTAACCTACCTGCATGATCATATTCAAACAGATCAGAGGTAATTAACATCTTTCCATTTTTTAAGTGTACAGAAAGATTTTGTTCTGCTTTACCGCCAAAATCCAGTTTGGTCAGATTCCAATCTGTTGTTCCCAAATACTCATTTTTGGTGATTGTTTCCCAAGGTCTTCCTTTTTCATCATAATAAATAGTGGTTGTCGTCCAGTCGTTAGTTCCTAATACGCGTATTTGGGATACGGTTGTCAGACCCTTTACATTACCAGTAGCGGTCATACCATTCCATGCAATAGGGGTAGTAGCTGGGTTAGGGTCAACTAGATTGCCCAATTCATAATCATCGTAGTAGTTAATAGTTAAAACTTTATCTACAACAATAGGAGTAGCCTCTATGGTATAGTAAATAGAAGTTCCTGCAATGGTTTGTGGGGTAGCCGTTCTGGTTTCAAAATGAACAGTTCTTTCGGGATCATTTATAATTCCCTGAAAAACACTTCTTGATAAATTAACATTTTTGATTCCTGTATAGGCAACTCTACCAAAGGCATCATACTTGGTAAATAACCATTGGTTTTTGGCTTTTAGATTAGCATCCTGTGTTAAGATAGGTTGGTCTAGTTTGTTGTATACGATATACTCCCATCCTTTACCCGGGATTTTCTTCTCGATGAGTCGGTTTCTTTCGTCATATCGGTATTGATAACATAATTCGTCAAGTTCGACTTGATCTACTCCGTCTGTCGTATTTACTTTTGGTGGAATCACAAAGCTTAAATTGCCTAGGGTGTCATATACATAATATGTATCATGAAAATCAAATCCTGGGGCACCTCTTTCTCCATTACTATTAAATGTTCGTTTAAGAACGACTTGCCCTTCTTTATTGGTAAACTCAACCGTAGTACGATCGTTACCATCGACTGGTGTCCAGTTTTCGTCTTTGGTAATGTTCTTAAATAAAACATGAGCCGGATAAAAATTAGTTTTAACCAATGTGGTATTTACCCCTGTACCGGTAACATCAAAATTGATAACTTCGTTGGCAGCATTGGTATGATACTGCATTTTGATCGTATGGTTTAACGAGATTTTCTCATCATAACTTTTTAAAATAGGTTGATTAAGATCTACTGTTATAAAGGTATCCAGAGATACAATCTCTTGTAAAGTTTCGGTATCAGAAGATAATACAAAGGCATTATTAATGATCTTTAATCGATATGATGTTGGATTCTCATCTCCATCTATCAAATTACCCAAATCCAAATATTCAATAGTTTTTCTAGTTTTGATATGATCTATTATTCCTAACTCTAGCGGATGAGGTTCGTTATCTGTTTGTATTGATAGAGAAAAAGGAGAACCACTAGCTTGAAAAGTTAAGACATTATTAGCATCAATTTTTAATACTACTTTATTATACCTTATCTCTTCGTCATGACCACCTTCAGGTTGGCTCAATTCTGGATCAAAAAAGTATTGAGCGTTCCATTGCTTACTTGTATATCCAAAATACCATTGTGGCATGGCTTCATACTGAGGGTTGACCAATTGTACATTTTCAGGATCATACTCCCAGCTTTTTCCCGGAGCTGCTTGTTCGATTACTCGATTCAAAGGAGAGTTTTCATATACCTGTTGAGAATATGGGTTTGTCGTATGATCATATCTTGAGGTATTATAACGCCCTTCTATATTGGGTTTTATAGCTGTATAAAAAGCACCTTGATTATTAGCGATTTCTGTAGGTAAAAAACCTAGCGCCTGTCTGCCAATAACATCATATTCTGTGTGCGTTGTGATATCACCAAGTTGCGGTGATTGTTTGATAGCCACTTGTTGTTTGGGCCTTCCTAACCCATCATAGTAGGTAACACCTTCGATAACATCACTTTGATTTTGGATAGCACCAGGAGAACTCAATGCTTTTTGATAAGTTCTGGTATAGATATAGTTTTCGTTTTGACTTAGCGTCACATTCTGATAAGGAGTTTCTAAACAGCCTCGATCTGGTCCTGATTCTGAGGGGCACAGATCATCTGCATTGCTAACATAGTCTTGTGGTTGTGTACACTGTGTTTGTGTTGTATTAGGGTCTCCAAAGCCATCATTGTCATTGTCTGCATACCATACTGTTGTTGGATTTAGAGAAGAATCAGTATCATTACAATCGTTGTTATTGGTTACATAACCAGACGGTTGTGTACACTGTGTTTTTGTAACATTAGGGTTTCCATAACCATCGTTGTCACTGTCTGCATACCAAATGGTTTGCGGGTGTATTGATGGATTTGTATCATCACAATCACCTAGAGGTAAGGTGGTTTGTACATATCCAGCACCGGGAGAACCACATTGAGTTATTGTAGAAACTGCATACCCGTCACCATCTGCATCGAGATACCAATCTACCAAAGGAGTTACAGTATAGTTAATTACACGTGCATTACCCCAACATCCAGAAGTATTGTCTCTTAATCTCAAGTAGTATGTAGTACCTGTTGTTAAAGTGATCGCTTCTCTTGAATTTTCAGTACTGGTTCCTGTGGCACTACTTTGCCAATAGGCTGTAAATACATTTAGAACGGTCTCTCTTGTTAATACTGTATTGCCACAATTATTAGTAATTGTTGGTGTAACAGGAATAGGCGGTATTACATTAATGGTATACGGGATGGTTCGGGTAGCACTCCAACATCCTGAAGCATTGTTTTTTGCTCTTAAGTAATAGTTGGTACCACTGGTTAGGGTAACCGAAGCCGACGAGTTACTGGTACTTGTACCAGAGGCACTACTTTGCCAATACCATGTAGTTCCTGTAGGAGGGTTATTTCTGGTAAGTACTGTACTACCACAATGCTTAGTAATCGCGGGTAGGGTTGGCGTAGCAGGAACAGCTTTAATAGTATAATTAACTACTCGTGACGAACTCCAACAAGCTGTTGATGCTTTGTAGGCTCTCAAGTAATAAGTGTTTCCGCTAGTTCGGGTTACACTACTACTGGCATTACTGGTGCTGGTACCAGAAGCACTACTTTGCCAATACCATGTGATACCATTAGGTGGGCTAGTTCGGGTTAAGACACTGTTCCCGCAATTATTGGTTACTGATGGTAATGTCGGACTAGCAGGAGCTTCTTTAAATTCGTAGGATACTTTTCTGGCGGTACTCCAACATCCTGTACTATTGTTTCTTGCTCTTAAGAAATAGATGCTTCCGCTAGTTCTGGTAATTGATACCGAAGCATTACCAGTACTGGTACCAGAAGCACTACTTTGCCAATACCAGGTTACACCACTTGGTGGATTTCCTCTGCTTAAAATACTGCTGCCACAACCATTAAGCACATCTGCTGCTGCAGGTTGTGAGGGTGTACTTCTGATGCTGTAGGAAACCGTACGAGCGGTACTCCAGCATCCTGTACTATTATTTCTTGCTCTTAAGTAATAGATACTACCACTAGTTCGGGTGATTGCACTACTACTATTTGCAGTACTCGTACCGCCAGCAGAACTTTGCCAGTACCAGATGATACCACTCGGAGGATTGCTTCGAGTCAATATACTTTGACCACATTGGTTACTTACCGAAGGCGATGTTGGAGTAGAAGGTGCAATATTGATACTATAGTTTATCGTTCTGGTTGTACCCCAGCATCCTGTTGAGCTATTAAAATAGCGTAAGTAATATCGGTTACCAGAGGTTCTTTTGATCGTAGTTTCTGAGTTGGCTTTACTGGTTCCTGATGCAGAACTTTGCCAGTAGGCAGTAATACTACCACTTGCTATAAGTGTTTGTGTTAGTTGGGTATAACCGCAACGATTTGTAATTTGGGGTGTGGGCGGAGCACCAGGGATAGATTTGATACTGTAGTTAACCGTTCTGGCAGTACTCCAACATCCTGAGCTACTATTTCTTGCCCTTAAATAGTAGGTGCTTCCACTAGTTCTGGTAATCGAAGTGGCAGAGTTCGAGGTACTGGTTCCAGACGAGCTACTTTGCCAATACCAGATCATGCCTCCAGGAGGGTTACCTCGGGTTAAGGTACTACTTCCGCAATTGTTGGAGACCGATGGAGCAGAAGGAGTTGACGGTTTGTCTTCATCGATTAATCCATCACAATCATTATCAATTCCGTCGCAAATTTCTGGAGCACCGGGATAAACTGCTGCGCTATTATCATTACAATCTAAGTTGTTGTTTATAAATCCCGGTTGAGGTGTTAGAGAAACATCGGCAATAAGATTACTGTTTCTTCCGTATCCATCTCCATCAGCATCTCGGTAGTATTTTGGTTTATCACCATCACCTCCAGGGAGTATGATTTGTCCAAATGTAGAACCTGAAATTAGGACTACAAAAAGGTATATTATATATTTTGTTTTCATTTTTGTTTTTATTTCAGGTTAATCTCTATAGTTGTATTGGTTCTCCGAAAGGATATTCCCGTCTTGATCACGCACATATTGTAAGCGATACAAGTCATCATATTCATAGGTCATGGTGTATCCTCTAGGATCTGTTATACGTGTTACTCCAATCAAAGGGTTATAGATGTATGTGGTTACCTGAGCATTAGGTAAAGCTTGTCGTATGTTGTCTAATTGGCTTTCTAGTTGTTGACCATCTATGCTTTGCAATTGATCGATACTTACTGTTAAATGAGATATAGCTTCATCATATGATGCATTTGCAATTTGCGCGACAGGGTATTTGTAGTTATATCCCCATATAGCAGATACAATTGTACCTCCTTTATCGAGGGTAGGATTTGGATTACCCGGGGTTGTGATTCCGTCTTTGGTAATTTTAAAATATTGTAATAGATTACCTCGGTTATCATATTGATCATATTTGGTAACTCCGCGTAAAGGTTCGGTACCAGACGCTACTAATTTTTTAGAAGGTTTATATATTTTATGATTGGTGTTTTGTGAAGTTATTTCGGTATAATCTACCTTAGATTGCCCAATAATAGTACCGTCTCTTTTGGTAATTGTGGCAACAACCGGAGTAAGAATGTTTTCTGCTGCCATTTCGGCTGCTCCTCCACTAGACATATCATAAGGATACAACTGTTCGGTTTCTAGTACTTGATTCTCACTATTAGTTGTGATTGACTTTTTAAGCTGATGTTTAGAGTCGTACGTAAAATTTTGAGTTGTGGATACTTCTTCAGGAAAATATTGTTTACTTATTTTTTCTGTAATCAAATGGCGTTTGTCTAACTCTTGATAGGTAGATAATTTATAATAGTTAAAGACATTGTAATTATCAGGATAATAGTAACAATTTCCCTCTTTTTTGATCTTATATGCAATTTTTACACTTTTTGGGTAATTAGGATTTGCAGAGGAACCAATTATCTTAGTATAATGATTGGTTTCGTCTGTAACCTTAGCGTAGCTTTCGTTTCTTTCTTGATAAGAAAAGATATCTTGCTTAACTACTCTACCTACATCTTTATCTTCTCCCTTAGGAACAAAAGGATAATCTACAGAAAGATCGATGATATCTCCACCAAAATAGGTAGTGGTATATCCATTTGGGTAGTCGTAAGTAACAATATCTCCACCACCATAGATATCTTGTTCGGGACCGATATAGGTTAGAATACTATTAGAATCAGGGTCAAGACGTAAACAACCGGGCATATTACAATCTGAAAGATCACTGCCCAATACTTTTCTTTGTTTAGAAGAAGATTCTCTAACTTGAGCATAGATTACTGGAATCCCCTGATTAAGGTTGATAGGGTTATAGGTTTTACTGGTATAGTTTACTCGATTAAAATATTTGAATACAAATTGATTTAATAATCCACAGCAGTTTTCTATAACATGGTTGTATGCCCAAATGGCTTTTTGCACTTCGTATCCAGAAGAAAAACCATCTTGATCTATGTATTCGTATAATTTAGAGGTGGTTTGTGAATTATCTCCTGTAAAGTGAGTGACTTTATGCACTCGAATACCTCCAACCATTTTATTGGTAAATTCGGGAGTGGTTCCACCATTGTCAATGGGTTTGTAAAAACGCACTTTGATTTCTCCAGAAACGGGTTCGTGATTCGAATTGGTCCAAACTTTAAATTCATAGGTTCCTGCAGGAATTTTAATTTGCCCATTACTACTGTCTCTTTTAGTTATAGGAGTAGTTGGACTTCCAGAAATATCACCGTCATCAATAACATCATGTAATCTGGGGCAGAATTCTGGTATGGGGTCGTTGCCAATAGCTCTAAGGTGATTGGCGTAATCTCCATATGAAGTTGCAGAATTAGTACTTACATCACAAGCATCCTTTTTGGTAATAGATACGCCCGAGAATGAAGCTGGTAAAGCTGTAAGACTATGCCTAATATCTGCAACCACGGTTTGATTAAAGGTATACGTATATTTTCTTTCTTTGTAGCCAGATCCCGGAGTTTGATCTGATTCGAATTCGAGATGGATTTGCCAATTAGGGCTAAAACTTTGCCCACTATCCAATACATCATCATAAGGTGTTTTAGCCGTATTTTGTTCGTATTCTATTTGCGAATATCCTTTTGTAGGATATGTGATTTTGTATAATGCACCGGCTCTTGTATGAGCAAAACTAGCACGTTTATCCGCTTCGTATGAAGTACCTGCAATATTAACTCCATATTGATTATTAACTCCATTATAAAAGCCCCATAAATCTTGTTTAAATGCATTAGAGTTTTCTGAGTTTACAAAAGCAGGAACAGTAGTTTTGTTATAATAATCAAAGTTGTAATAATGATCTCCGTTTCGGGTAATACTCATTAATAGATCTCTTGCTCCCTCGTATGTAAAACCATATTCCCACAGGTTAGAATTATTATGATTATTACGTACAGTAATGGCATTATAGGTAATCTGGTACCCACCATCTGATTGGATAGGCGGTGTGCTTAGATTAACATTAGCAACAGAAGAACTGATTTGACTTAAGATTTTTCTGGTAATCTTTGTTTTAGAAAAACCATCGTTGTATGTCGATAATGGAGTAGGTTGTGGTGATCCACATTGTATTTGTAAGCTATTTGTCGCTCCAGAAGCAAAATGATCATAGCTATAGTAGGTGCTGGATAGGTATGAGAATGTGATTTCTTCTAGATTAGGAAAAATGACCTTACTAAGGTGCCAGCTGGATGTGTATTTTGTAAAAGAATCATTAAAAACCGTCCAATTGCTACCAATAGCAGTAGGTTCGTTGTATTCTTCATCTTCAAATATATATTGTATACCATTATCATCGGTAACTTCAAATTTTTCTAACTCATTAGCATTTTTCCAGGTTAGATGTACCAAATGATTATGTTCAGACAAGTATACAGGGTTTTTATCTAATCCAATTTTAAAAGAAAAGCTTACTCCGTTAACGCTTACATAGTATTTGTCAGCTTCTCCATCAATATTTCCGTTGGATAATTCTTCGGCTATACCTCTGGTCATTGTACCATTTGTAAAATAAGGGTCTAAAAGCCTTTGTCTTTCTCCGCTAGCACCATAGTACCCTTTCGGGTGTTCATCTGGGATACCTCTTACTTCACGAGTTACGACTCCTCCGGCTTGTAAATTCCAACCCAAACCGGTAAGAGAAGGTTTGTCTTCATAAATTAAACCTTTAAAATTATAAGAAAGCGAAATTGGCCAGGAGTACCCATTAAGATTAAGGGAATATAAGGGTACAGGAAAACTCATTTGGCCTGTACTTAAATTTACGGGTATGTTTCCATACGTTCCTAAACGTCCTGCTTCTGGAGAAACCGGAAACGAAAATAGGTTTACATCTTTTTCTTCTCCTGAGGTACCTCCAGTATTGTCATCTTGAGCAAATGAACAAAACCCTAACAGTAAGGCAAGGAAGATTAACTTTTTTTGAATCATGCGTGTGTATTTAATAGAAAAAATTAGTGTACTACACACTCATATTCCATAAAAGCTGAAATGTTACTATTGGGAATTTATTTTTTTTAATTTTTTTTTGAAGTACTTGGAGAAAGGAGGAGTGGGGATGATTTAGGAATATGCTCAAAAGTCATTAAGTTGAGCCACCCTTTATTGTAAAAAAAGGAAAACTTAGGATCTATAGCTTAAAAGCTTAATTCTGCGTATAATTACTAATACTAGTATACTAAATATGGCAAGACCTAAATATAGAAATAGTGTAGAGTTTGATTGAGGTAATAAGACGCCGGTGTCACCAATAAGAATTAAAGGAGCCCAATAATAGGGAGAAGCTTCGGCATCAGAGTTTGATTTTAGATAGTTTAATTTTGCCATTCTTAACGCTTCAGACTTTGTTTTTCCTTGACTTAGGTTTCTATAAAAGTCAGAGATAATATGAGTGGTGGTTTTGTCATTAGTGTTCCATAAAGAAGGAATTACAGTTTTAGCACCTGATTTAAAAAAACCTCTAGCAAGACTCATGACTCCTTCTCCACGACGTACTTCTCCGATAGACGTATTACAAGCACTTAATAATACAAGATCTGCATTGTTTTCTATGGTATTAAGTTCGAAGTGAGCTAGCTTTTTGTTTCTAAAAGCAATCCAAGGCGCTATAGAGTCAGAAGCGTCTGCATGGGTGGCTAAATGCAAAATCTTGTACTGAGCTACTTGTTCTTTAAAATTAGCTATAGTTGCTTTGTCCTTTAATAATAGTGAACCATTATAATAAGAGTTTGCAATTTTGATTTCATTTTCGCTTTTGGATAAAGTGGGTAGATCATCCTTAAACTGTACCGGAGCGACTCCTAAAAAATCAAATCGGGCATTTCGTGAGATGCTCTGGTTTTCTTTTTGAAAGGATAATGAATAGGCATAATTAATTTCGCAATCTTCTATCAAATATCTACCAGAGTTAACATTGGTGACTAGAGCTTCAAAAGGTATGAAACCAAGTATGTGATCCGTAATAATGGTTATCTTTTTGTTTTTAAGCTCGTTTTGTATTTCTTTTGGAAATAAGGTGTTGTATAAGTTATGTGCAACTTTTTTGTATTGTAGAATGTCTTTTGAGGTCTTAAATGGGTGATTTAATTTCTTTCTTAGACTTTCAATATCATCTAAAAATGTAGGAATGCTGTCGATTTTAAAAAGTAACTTTTGCTGATTTGTTAGTACCATGCCATAAGTTTCTGGGTCTACCTCTGCCACTCTTTCTGCCATATTGTATTGGATAATCACCTCATTAGGCTGAAGCCTGATTTCTTGAAGCGATATTACTTTTGGTAAGGCATATGTTGTAAAATATTCTGGATATATTGTGGCTAGAGAATCTTTAAACTTATTTAGTTTAGCTTCTACCGAGAGAATCTTTTTTTGAATAGAATCTTTTGCTTCAAAAGTTTTATATACAGATTTAAGATAAATTATTTTGTCATATAATTTTTTTTCTTTCCCCAATATGTTATGAGGTATGTTTGATTTGTCCTTAGTGATATCCTGAAGTAATAATAGCGCTTTATTTTTTTCCATAAAATAAAAAGCGTCTTCATGTTTTTTTAGTTGAAAACAAGCTTCTAGACTAAGAATATAAATTTCTGAGGCTAAGCTTCTCCATAATAATTTAGAGCTCTTAGATAAATTTTCGGTCATTAGTTGATCAACTAATTGATCACAGACATATGCAGTTTTAATTGCCTCTGACAAATAAGAAGGATTGTTTTCTTGAATGCCTATGGCTAACCAGGTTTTTAATTTTCGTTTGAGTACTTCTAAAAAATCTGCTTTTTCTGTTACCCTATCTAAATCTTCTTTATTAGGCAACCAGTAAATTGATGGGATTTCTTTATTAAAATAAGAAGCAAAAGTATTTCTAAATTGATTTTGGGCTCTCCAGTAATTCTTATAATACAGATCTTTAATGCCCATTCCAAAATAGATTTTATACTTAAGTGTTGGTAAATAATGAGAGTGTTGTAAAGCTTGATTAAAAAAATTTTGAGAAACGGTACTGTCTATTTTTATATGCGCAAACCCTAAGTTGGTCAATACTAAGGGGATTTTATCTACATTGTTAATTTCTTTTAGTAAGGTAAGCGCATTAGTATAAGATTGAATACAAAGTTTTAAATTCTGGGTAGCAACTCCTTCGTAGTATAAGTTGCCAAGAACATTATTGATAATATAAGAGGTATACTTATCAGGATTGTTCTGTTTTTGAAGAAGACTATCTGCTTTTTTTAAATGCTCAATAGCTTTTTTTGCACTTTTTGCAGAACGGATATACCTATAGGTTTGCGCAATATTGATATGGTTATAGATTAAATGCCCTTTTTTAATCTCGTTTTCATTATAGTAATCTGTAGCTCTTAATTGATATTCGACAGCCTTGTAATAGTCCCCAAGATCTTCATAACATTCTCCTATTACCTTATACGCCCTGCCTTTTAGATAATTGTTATTGTCTATGGTAAGTAGTTTTTCAAAATATTCTATAGCAATACTGTAGTTGTTATAGCGCTTATTGTATATGGCATAATTATAACAACTTTTTTTTAAAAGTTTAGAATCAAAAGGAGTAGCTTTTTTCCTTGAATCATAGGCTATTTTTATAATTTTAATTGCTTCTTCCCATTTTTGTTCTTTATGGATCCATTTGGCCAATTGGTGAGCATCATACCCTAATTGTGTATAGTTGGTGTTACTTTTTAAGTGATCGAGTTGCTGATAATAAAGAGATAGTTTTTTATAATCGCTTCCAGAAAGTTGATGGATAGAGTCTAATCGAACGGATATTCCTTGGCTTCGGCATAGCGAAACCAAGGATATAGTTATGAATATGAATATTATTTTTGTTCGATTAATCAAATATTTATTTAGTTTAAAATCAAGCTAGAGAAAGAAACAGATTTGATTATTTTTTCGCAAGAAGGATTACTTCCTGAAACCCAGCCAATATTACTGTTAGTTAAACATTTTTCACAAACAGGATCTTCTTCGTTGTTATCATTTAATCGATCCTTATCAGCCGGTATGGTAGCTGTGCCTTCTGTTTTAGGTATTTCTCTAAGCCCACATTTTATTGTACAATAGTTTTTAGGGATCTCATTACAAGGGACATACCATTCGTAAATTCTTGTAGTACAATTTTTTGGCGTAGTGATAGCAAAAATTGAACTAAAACGTACTTTTCTTGCATACTCTAGATAATCTAAATGATCCTGACTATCTGCAAAATCGGGAAATACTACAAGAATTTTTCGATAGCAAGAGGGTGCATTTTCATTTAATCTAAGATTCTTAGAGTATATGTTGCTATTTTTAAGTAATACATCAGCACTAATAGCATTTTCAGCAATTACATCTCCTTGTTGTTCTTGTTGGTTAATTACCTCGTCTTCTTTAGAGCAGCTTTGTATTCCAATTACAAAAACAGCTGTTAAAATTAATAAAGCGATTTTTTTCATTCTTAAATAGTTTTTTTGTTTTCTAATTTATTAGTATGTTTCCCAATACATAAAAATGTTACCACGCAAAAGTAAAGAAAATTAAATAGTTAAACATTTTTTAATGCCTAGAGGAGACAGTCTTATAGAAGAATTAGCAGCAGGAAATAAGAAGGTAATACAAGAATTATACGCTAATGTTTTTCCAAAAATTACAAGTTTTGTACTCAAAAATAATGGAGAAGTTGCGGATGCAGAGGATGTTTTTCAGAAAGCGTTACTTCAATTTATTGGTAGGTATAAAGTAAAGTCTTTTGTAGTGAATGGTTCTTTTGAGGCTTATTTGTATACCGCATGCAAAAATTTATGGAGAAGAGAGTTAAATAAAAAGAAAAGCATGGTAACAAAAGATCATATTGTTGAACTTGTTAGAGAAGAAGATGATATGACTATGGCAACCTTAGAACAGGAAAAATGGGAGTTGTTTCAGGAAAAACTAGCAGAAATATCAGAAAACTGTAAGAAATTACTACAGATGTTTTTTCAAAAAGTGCCTTACAAAGAAATAGTAGAGAAACTAGGGTATAACTCTGATAATGTGGTGCGTCAGCGTATATTTAATTGTAAATCACAATTAACAAAATTGATCAAAAAAGATTCAAGGTATAACGAAATAAAGAATTTATGAGCGATTTTTTGTTAGAAATAGATAAATATCTTGACAATGAAATGTCTTTGAAAGAAAAACAAGCTTTTGAAGAAAAAGTTAATTCTGACCCATTACTTCTTGAAGAATTAAAACTTCAGAGAGATATGCGGTTGATGTATTCGAATGAAGAATGGGTAGCTGGAGATCGAAAGATGCTCAAGAATGAAGGTGCTAAAAGTCTGCAATCCTTTTTTACAAGTATCGAAGCTACATTTTTAAAGACAACAATAAGTGAAGTGATTGACGAAAACCGTTCTAATATAAAAAACAGAAAATGGTATTTTGTTGCAATAGCGGCAGTTATTGCAACTTTGATCACTGTAACAATATTTGTTTTTAAAGAAGATAATTATAATACATTATATGCACAGTATATTCAAATCGATCATATCCCATCTTTGGTAAATAGAGGAGAGACTAATAATAAACTTATTGAAAAAGCACAGTTGTTATTTGATCGTAAAAAATATAAAGAGGCTATAGAGGTTTTTACCGCTTATCAGAAAAGTAATTCTGAATCTATAGATCCTTTGTGTTTTATTTATAAAGGGATTTGTTACTTGGAGGTTGAAGAGTTTGATGATGCTTTAAAAGAATTTGAACTCTTATCAAACTCAAATACATTACATAGTAAAAAGGCCAATTGGTATAAAGCTATGGTGTATTTAAAGCAACAAGATAGAGGTAAGCTAATATTGATTTTAAAATCAATAGTTTCTGATAAGAACAATTTTAACTACAATCAAGCACAAGAGCTTCTTGAAGAAATCAATTAGTTGGGGTTTAACAGATGCCTCTTTTTCCAGAAAATAACATTGCTTTATGGGGTAATTTCTTAACACATATTTTACATTGAATAGAGTGCGAAATCCAAATTTAAATTTTGTTTTTGACACTTTATACGGATAACGATCATAAAGGTCAATACGTAAAAACTAAAGGAAAACGATTTTTTATTGTGAACTTTTAGCTTTTGAGGTGAAACCTGTTTTTATCTGTGGTAATATTGTTAAAACGGTATGAAATTATTAATTGCTGATACTATCTTAACATCGATTGTTTGTAGGGGAATATTTAGTCGTATCATTATAATCGATTTAATGGGATAATCCCATTTTTTTTATTTTTTACCCATAGATAATGATACACAAACTTAACACACTATTTACTTTTTTAGCGATATTAATGCTAGCAAACGTTGGTAATGCGCAACAACGGGGATGCGTTCAACCAAAGTATTCTGAAAAAGAAGAACTAAACTATAACAAGGCTATGGCCAAAATTCAACATTTTGGTAGAGCAAGTCGACAAGCAAAAGCAGCAGGTACATACAAGATCCCAGTAGTATTTCATATTCTACATAATGGAGGAGGACAAGTAAGCCAAGCAGACATGCAATGTAGAATCGATGATGTTTTAAAAACTGTAAATGGTGATTTTAATGGTACATTTCCTGGTTTTAACCAAGTTGATCCAAGATTTGCATCTATCAAAGATAAGATGGATATAGAATTTGTTGCTGCAACCGTAGACCCAGAAGGAAATACAATGTCAACTCCAGGGATGGATTGGCAGGCAAGCGCAAATATTGCCTATGGATATAACCCTAAAATCTACGATTATATATGGTGGGGTAAAAAGAACAAATACTACTTGGATGTTGTTGTAGTTGATGCTCCAAACAAAGAAAATGAAACAAATGGATCTGGACATGCTTTCCTTCCTGTTCAAGAAGTGGTACCTCATGTTGCCTATAATTGGAGATATGTTGGAAGTACATGTGGATCGGCTTCTACTCCTGGTTTTGAAAAAATAATGACCCACGAGTTTGGTCATTATTTTGGATTAAAGCATACTTTTAATGGTGATTGTAGTGCTGATAATGATGGTATAGCAGATACGCCTCCAACAACTCAGGCAGAAGGATGTGAAAGAAACAAATTGAACAATTGTGGAGTTTATGCCAATCTAGAGAATCATATGGATTATAATACCAGTTGTCAAAATATGTTTACCCAAGATCAGGTAACTGTAATGACATTTTGGTTGGACGATACTAATGAGGCCGAATACCCAAGGGCTAAGTTGTGGCAAGATAGTAACTTAAGTTCTGTTGGTGTCATTAATAGAGCTCCGATTGCAAACTTTACTAGTAACTATACCTCGATATGTCAAGGAAAGTCTATTACTTTTGAAGACCTTTCTTTAGGAGTTCCAACATCATGGAGCTGGCAATTTCAAGGAGGTACACCTGCAACTTCTACTTCAAGAAATCCAGTAGTTACATACCAGCAACCTGGAGTATATAGAGTTCGATTAACAGCAACAAATAGTTCTGGACAAAATACAGAAGATCGAGTAAGTTATGTGTATGTTAATCAAACTGAAACTACAAATCTATCTGAGAATTTTCAAGGAGATTTTCCTATATCTAAGTGGGGAGTAACCAATCCTGATAAAGGATTAACATGGGAAAAAAGTGATAAAGCAGGAAATGGTGATGGTTTTTGTATTATTATGAATAATGCAGATAATGCCACAACAGGAGAAGAAGATTTCCTAGAATTACCTTCTTTTGATTTTACTTCAGCAAGTAATAGCGAACTATCTTTTGATGTAGCATATACCAAGTTTGATGATGCTAGCCCAGATGTATTAAAAGTACAGGTTTCTACAAATTGTGGTACTTCTTGGACAGATGTGTATTCTAAAACACATACAGAATTAGAAACTAAAAGAGTTGATAGCTTATCTAATGGTTGGATACCAAAGGTTGCAGGAGATTGGAGAAAAGAAATAGTTGATTTATCTAATTACGATGGTAATTCTCGTGTGGCTGTTAGGTTTAAAAATATATCGGGATATGGTACTCGAATTTGGGTAGATAACGTTAAGGTAATTCTAAACAATAATACGCCACCGATATCAGAGTTTTTTGCTAAGAAAAGAGTTTCAAACTGTGCATCTACAGAGATAGACTTTCAAGATACTTCTACAGGAAAACCTACTTCTTGGAATTGGACATTTGAAGGAGGAACTCCAGCAACATCTACTGCTAAAAACCCTAAAGTAATCTATACAACACCAGGTTCTCATACAGTAACATTAACTACAACTAATGCTAATGGAAGTAGTATTACAGAGACAAAAAATGGATATATTACAATAGCTACTCCAACAACAAGTACAATTACTGAAAACTTTGCTGGAAATTTTCCTCCTACAGGATGGCAAATTATCAATAACGACGGAGAGTATACATGGGAAAAACGTAATGATGTTGGAAATGGGGATTCTTCTTGTATGATAATGAATAATGCGGATAATGAAACCGTGGGTACAGTTGATGAGGTTATTCTAAATCCTTTGGATTTAACCGGAGGAGCAAGTTTCAAATTTGATATAGCTTATGCTAAGTTTGATGATGTAAGTAAGGATAAGCTTAAAATATTAGCATCTACAAATTGTGGAACAACCTGGACAGAGGTGTATTCTAAAGATAATATACAATTAGAAACATTTGCAGCAGTAAATGATCCAGATACATGGATTAATGAAATTAATCTATGGAAGCCTACAACTGCGGCTCATTGGAGAACAGAGAATGTCTCTTTAGATCAGTTTAAAGGAAACTCTAATGTATTGATCAAATTTCAAAATACATCAGGATTTGGTAATATAATATGGATAGATAATATCAACTTTACATTTGATGCAGTTGCTGATACTCAAGCACCAACTGCGCCAAGTAATTTGACTGCTTCTAACGTAGCACAAACTACAGTGTCATTAAACTGGACAGCTTCTACCGATAATACAGCAGTAACAGGATATGATGTCTATAGAGGGACTACTAAAATAACAACAGTTACTTCTACATCTTATAATGTAACAGGATTAACGGCAGGAACAGCATATACATTCTCTGTAAAAGCAAAAGATGCTGCAGGTAATGTATCTACTTCTAGTAATATAGTAAATGTAACGACTACTCAAGCAACAGATACTCAAGCACCAACTGCACCAGGTAATTTGGTAGCTTCTAATGTAGCACAAACTACATTGTCACTAAATTGGACAGCTTCTACTGATAACACAGCAGTAACAGGATATGATGTGTATAGAGGAAGTACTAAATTAACTACTGTTACTGCGACATCTTACAATGTAACAGGATTAACAGCAGGAACGGCTTATACCTTCTCTGTAAAAGCAAAAGATGCTGCAGGAAATGAATCCGCTTCTAGTAATGTGGTTAATGTAACTACTAATCAGGCAACAGATACTCAAGCACCAACTGCGCCAAGTAATTTAACTGCTTCTAACGTAGCACAAACTACAGTGTCATTAAACTGGACAGCTTCTACTGATAATACTGCAGTAACAGGATATGATGTGTATAGAGGGGCTACTAAATTAACTACTGTTACTGCTACATCTTATAATGTAACAGGATTAACAGCAGGAACAGCTTATACATTTTCTGTAAAAGCAAAAGATGCTGCGGGTAATGAATCTGCGTCTAGTAATACAGTAAATGTAACGACGACAGATGGTACTATACCAACTCCAGAGTATTGTACTCCCACTGCAGGAAACCCTTCAGGGCAGCATATTACCAATGTTACTATTGGTACCATAAACAATAATTCTGGTGCTGGTACGAATGGATATACTGATAACACATCACAAATAGCAAATGTTTCAGGAAGTGCATCATTATCTGTAACACCACAATCTGCTTGGGGTGCAACAAAAGCCAAAGCTTGGGTTGATTGGAATAAAGATGGGGACTTCGAAGATGTTGGAGAAGAAGTGCTTAACAAATCAGGTAGTGGATCACCTTATACCGCTACGGTAACAGTACCAAGTGGAGCTTCAGGATCTGTAGTACTTAGAGTTAGAGTAGCTTACTCAAATGACCCAACACCTTGTGGAGAGATATATTTTAGTGATACAGAAGATTATACACTTAATCTTGGCGGAAGTACGGTCGATACACAAGCACCAACGGTACCAACAAATCTAGTTGCTTCTAACGTAACTGAAACTACATTGTCATTAAATTGGACAGCCTCTACAGATAATACTGGGGTAACAGGATACGATGTATATAGAGGAAACACCAAAGTAGGAACAGTTACTTCTACATCTTATAATGTAACAGGGTTAACAGCAGGAACATCTTATGCGTTCTCTGTAAAAGCAAAAGATGCTGCAGGTAATGAATCTGCTTCTAGTAATACGATAAATGTGACTACGAATCAGGCAGTAGATACACAAGCACCGACTGCACCGGCTAATTTGACAGCTTCAAACGTAGCGCAAACTACCTTATCACTAAACTGGACTGCTTCTTCAGATAATGTTGGAGTTACAGGTTATGATGTGTATAGAGGAGCTACTAGGCTAGGAACAGTAACAAGTACTTCTTATAATGTTTCTGGGTTAACTGCAAATACATCTTACACTTTCTCTGTAAAAGCAAAGGATGCAGCAGGTAATGAATCCGCTTCAAGCAATTTGGTTAATGTAACAACATCTGGAACTACAATACCTACTCCTACATATTGTGCTGCAACAGGAAATGGTGGACCAGAAGCGATATCAAATGTAACTTTTGCAGGGATTAATAAATCATCTGTAAGAAATGCAAGTGGATATGAGGATCATACGGCTTCATCTGCAACCGTAGGTGTTGGTACATCTCATAATCTTAAAGTTACTATCATTGGTTATCAAACAGGGTCGGCAGATGAAATTTATGCTTGGTTTGACTGGAATCAAAATGGAGATTTTACAGATGCAGGAGAATATATCCAATTAAACAAAACAACTAACCTTGAAGGAAATATATCTGTTACTGTACCACAAACGGCAAAAGCAGGAGCAACTAGAATGCGTGTTTTAGTATCTTATTATAATAATGAAAATAACCCTTGTGATACTGGTTCAAACGACGTGCGTTATGGAGAGTATGAAGATTATACCGTTAATGTTACCGCATCTAAGTCTTTAAACTTAACTGGTACATCAGGTAAACTTACGATTTCACCAAATCCAATTTCTAATGGGGTTGCGAATTTATATTTGAATACAGTAGAAAGTGGAACTGTAGCAATACAATTTTACAATTCTACCGGTGTATTAGTAGGAGAGTTTAATAGATTGAAAGGAACAGAACAAAGTATAACAGTGCAATTGGGTACACAGTTTAAAACAGGATTGTATTTAATACGAGCTCAGTTTGGATCTAGAGAATATACGACCAAAGTTCTTGTAGATTAATAGCTGATTTGTAAATCATATATTAAGTCTTAACAAAAAAAAGACCGTCTAAATTTATTAGACGGTCTTTTTTTTGTTAAGAGATGCTTTTAAGGTTAAAAGTTTAATCATTGCGAAATAATTTGTAATTTATTGATATCAAATAGATTTGTTTTTATGAGATATTATGAAAGTATTTTATTTGTAGGTGGCTTTAAAATAATTTAAATGATAATATAAAATCATGTAATCAGCAATAAGAGTATTGCAGTGAGTATAGTATATTGCTATAAATAAAATAGAATGCCTATGAAATGGATATGTTTAATTTTTTTGATGGGATTGGTGGCCTGTGGAGGAAGTAAAAAAGTAATAGAAGTTGTACCTAAAGATGAAACCAATTTAAAAGAAAAAGATACAGAGATTGATACTATTGCCAAAACTAAAGAAGTACTTTCTCCGATAGAGGAGAAAATTATAGAACCACCAAAAATTGAAGAAATTGAAGAAGTAGAAGAGGAATATGTAGCACCGTTTCTTGATCAACCATGGACAAACTTATTGCAAAAACATGTATCTGAAGATGGTAAAGTAAATTATAAGAGTTTTAAAAATGACCGTGACTTTTTAAAGATGTATCTCGATGATTTAAGTGACCCTATACTATTGGAAACCTGGGATGCATCAGAACAATTGGCATATTGGTTAAATGTTTATAATGCGTTTACGGTTAAACTAATTATTGATCATTATCCAATGCAAAGTATCAAAGAAATTAAAACTCTCAAAGAACCTTGGGATTTTCGGTTTATCAAAATCAAAGAAAAGTGGTATACTCTTAATGATATCGAACATAAAATCTTAAGAAAAATGGGAGATCCTCGAATTCATTTTGGGATTAATTGCGCATCTTTTTCATGTCCTCCACTATTGAACGAAGCGTTTACAGGAAAAAAAGTTGATGAACAATTAGAAAAGCTGGCATATAATTTTATCAATGATCCTACCAGAAATAGGATTACTCCAAATGCAATAGAAATTTCTAAAATTTTTAGATGGTTTGCAAGCGATTTTAAAACTAGTGGTACGCTGATTGATTTTTTGAATAAGTATTCAAAGGTTAACATAAATAGTACTGCAAAAAAGAGTTTTATGAAGTATGATTGGAGTTTAAACGAGTAATGAAAATGTTGGATCAATAGAAGAAGTTTAAGGTGCTAATTTTCTCATTTATAGTTTTAAACACCTCTGTTTTTCTATCGTGATCTTAGTTTTGATATAAAATCATGTTATTTAGATTGCTTTTTGTAGTTTTTTAAGAAGATAAAAAAATAGTGTTTTGTGTAAGCTTATGGTTTTGTTTTCTACTAAATGCATAAATCACAGATGAAATACTCTGGTAGCATCATAAAGTAAAACACAAATAGATTTAAAACGTAAAACATGAAATTTATAAAGTATATCACTCTAGTATTAATGAGCTTGTTTTTTGCTCAAGTACAATCACAAATTAAGTTTGATCACACGACATGGGATCAGGCTCTTTTATTAAATGTTTCAGATGAAGGAAAAGTGGATTATAATGGTTTTATGAGAGATAGTTCTCAATTATATAAGTACTTTAAAGAATTATCTGATAATACACCAACTGATAGTTGGACAAGAGAAGAGAAGTTAGCTTATTGGATTAATGCATATAATGCATACACTATAAAACTTATTATAGATAGTTATCCTCTTAAAAGTATTAAAGATCTTAAAGATCCTTGGGATAGAAAATTCTTTAAAATTAATGGAGAATGGCATAGTTTAGGGCAATTAGAACATAAGATTCTTAGAAAATTTAACGACCCTAGAATTCATTTTGCTATTAATTGTGCATCTTTTTCTTGCCCTGTTGTTTGGAATAGAGCCTATACAGCAAAAAATGTACAAGAAGCTCTTGATGAGCAGACCAAAAAGTTTATCAATGACCCTACAAGAAATACTATTACGAACACAGAAGTTACTGTTTCAAAAATATTTAGCTGGTACAAAAAAGACTTTAGAGTTAACGGTGGTGATGTTAAGGATTTTATTAATCGTTATGCCGATGTTAAAATAGGAAAACAGTCAAAAAAAGGATATAAAGAATACGATTGGAGCCTAAATGAGTAAATTTATGGTCTAATTGGTTAATTTTTGAACTATTGAAAATATCTATAATTATCCCCATTCTTAATGAGGCGACAACCATAAGTAATTTGGTTGCTCACCTCATTCGGTTTTGTGCCAATCAAGAGCACTTAGAAGAAATAGTTATTGTAGATGGTGGTAGTGTAGATGGCTCTCAATGTGTTGTGAATAATCTTTCTAAAAATTATAGTGCGAAGATAGTACTTCACTCTTCAAAAAAAGGAAGAGCAAAACAACTAAATGCAGGAGCAGCTGTTGCTAGAGGTAATGTTTTATATTTTCTTCATGCCGATTCGTTTCCTCCAAAAGATTATGATCGATTTATCATAAATGAAGTTACAAAAGGTAATCAAGCGGGTTGTTTTAGAATGAAATTTGATTCAAACCATTGGTGGTTACGACTCTTAGGTTGGTTTACCAAGTTTAAGAGTAAAAGATGTCGGGGAGGTGATCAGAGTCAGTTTATTACAAAATCCCTTTTTAAACAAATAAAAGGATATGATGAGTCCTTTATAGTCTATGAAGATAATGATCTTGTAGAGCGATTGTTTGCAATAAACCAATTTGTAATAATTCCTAAGTATATAGTTACCTCTGCTCGACGATATGAAGAGTTTGGAGTATGGCGATTGCAATATCACTTTTTAAATATCCATATGAGACGATGGTTAGGAGCCTCTTCAGACAGTTTGTACCGTTATTATAAAAAAAAAGTAGCCAATTAATTGGGTTTTAGATCCTCTATTATAGTTTGTATAGCTTTTTTGAAGGTAAGTATATCTGTACTTTGATCCTCTGTAGAATCAGTATCAATATTATATTTTTTGACATGATTTTCTTTTGTTTCGACAACAACATAAAAAGCTCCTTGATCAACACAATCGGGACAGCCAAAGGTTTTGTCTTTACCATTAATTAGTTCGTTGGGTATAGCTTGTAGTATAGATTTATGTTTTTGATATACTTCTTCTTTATAGATAAAAGAACTATCGAACTCATAATCGTGAGAAAAAAAATTAACTACAGTATCTTCTTCTAGTTTTTGATTAGATATTTTATAAACGTTAAAACATTTGTCCAAACAAAATCCAGAATAGAAGCCAAAAGTTAGTGATCTAACAGTGTTTTCTGTAGTGTTATGATCATCATCATTAGAACAAGATAGCCCTAACACAATTAAAAGAAAAGCAAAAAATAACTTAGAAAAACGCATGACTTTATAGTTTTATGGAATCTGTATATCTATAAGATCACAGATTTTGATAAAAGTTGCGTATAAACATGATTAAAAGTGAGTTAATAACGTATTGATTTTTGTAAGATAAAGCATTTTCTTTAGGAGAAAATTCATAAGGTACACAAGAAAAACAGTTTTTGGGTTTCAAAAACCAAACCTTTATAAAACTAAATTTTACAATGCGAGATTAAAAATATTGACCAATTCCAAAAACTAATCCACGAGTAGCATCTTTGGTAACGCCATGACCATAATCAATTCTAAAAATGGCATTAAAAATTCGTTTATGCATAATACGAAGTCCTACGCCAGGATAAATTCTAAAGTTTTGTGATTCTCCAAAATCACTAAACTCTCCCCCAGGATTACGCCAGCTTCCACCATCAACAAATACATTACTTTGTAGTACAAACCAATCTTTTTCTAATAGGGTATGTCGATATTCTGTATTGATAACAATAACACCTGTACCTCTATCAATAATATTTCCAACTCCTCGTATATTAAGATTGTTATCAACGGCAAAAGGAGCGAAAGGTGTTTCATCATTAGTAGCAAGCCCTAGACGCATTCTTGATGCCCAATTTCCTTTATTACCAACCCTTTTATAGTATAAAAAATCATTCCACCCGATAATAAAATCAGGTAAAACGTCTTCTGTGCTGATTACATATTGCATGTTTAGAACACTCTTAAACCCTGAAACATATTGATAATCATAATCCAGATTATCATATTGGTATATTAGTTTATATAAAAGCTTGTTCACGTTAAAATCTCTTGGAACGTCTGGAGCCGTAGCACCTCTTTTATAAACGTAATCCTCATTAAAATAATTAACACCTAACTCGATACGATTCTGAAAATTGAATTGGTACAAACCAAGTACTTCATAAGAAGTATTATTATATTTATAATCTGCATTACCATTACTCAAGAAAACAGGTTCTTGAGTCGTAAAATCACTATAAGTAAGAGAGACACCAAACTTTTTACTAAACAGGTAAGGTGCTCTAAGGTTGAAAGTATAAGAATTGTAAATATCGTGTTGATATAATGCTCCTAAAATTATATTTCTACCCAAAGCATTAAATTCATATATCCCTAATCTAAAAGCAAACTCATCATCATTTGTAGTATATACATTTGCCGATGGAATAATCGTGAAATTTTCTTCAATATTGTAAATAACTTCATACCCATTCTCTTTTTTTTCTACCTGATAGGTTGCATTGGCTATTGATGGAAGACGTTTTAAAATTTTAAGATCTTTTTCAATTTGTAATGAGTCAAGAACGTTTCCTTTTTCAATATTGATTAGTCTGGTTAAAGCAGAGGTCTTGGTTTTTTTATTTCCTTGTACAGTAATTTCTGTAATAGTTGATTCTTGCGAAATTACAAGACTACAGAAGAATAGAATAGGTAATAAAATTAAATTTTTCATAGTTAGTTTAGTGCAAAGTTTTTTTCGATAAATAGATTAACCCAATTGTCTTCGCTAACTCCCATTAATGTAAAGTTATAAGAAGCCATTAAGTTAAGTTCTGGGGGTGTATTGGTTGTTACGTTTAATACTACATTATCTAAGTTATAGTATTGAAATTGTTTTTCGACAGTATATGTGCCCGATAGTAAGTTGTTACTAGTGTCACTTATGACCTGAAAGTAGATTTTATTTTCTTTAATTGTTCCATCGTTCCAACTGAACATAGGCATTCCAGTTGTTTCATTGTTTACATTGGCTTCACTACTAAATTCTGTTGGTTTTGTTAGATGTTTTAATCGAATAGGGTTTGATAGGTGAAGTTTATCATTTTCAAAAAATGTAATGATTACCCATTTTTCTTGACTAGTTGTTCTAGCGAATTTTTTTAGATAACCATTAAAAACATCAGAAGGTTCAAGGTCTATGTTTTTGTAATGTGTATAGTCATTCTTATCGTCTGCTATACTGGTGGTTTCATAATACCTTAGATCAGTGGCTCCCGGTCTAGGGTATGCATAAGCTAATACGGTATTTGGGTTTGTTTTGGATAGAGCAGCACAAGCTATGACATTGTCTTTTACAATTTCGTTCACAGCAACCAATGATGCTAAAGAATCGTTTTCTTGTGTATCGTCATCATTTGTACAAGAAAATAGAATCGTGCATATTAATAGTACTATGTAAGCAGATTTAGTCATTTTTATATAACGATTGAATTAATTTTTCTGCTGGTTTATTTTGTATTGTAAATCGGTTATTGTTTTCTCCACCAACTTCATCATGATTGTGAAACCATTTCCATAAAAAGCCTCCAGCAAACCAGGGCTCATTCCAGAATTCTTGATATAGAGCATTTATACCATTGATTTGTGCCTGTAAATCAATATTTCCGTTAATATTGTTAGAGTCCCAGGGTTCTTTTCCTGTATAATAGACACTTCGGTATCCGTATTCTGTAAACAATATAGGTTTTTCAATTTTGGATTGTAAAGCCATTATTTTGGTTTTATGTTTTTGCCAACCTAATTTTAGCTCATCTACTGTGGGTGATTTACTTGTTGAGACCGGAAAATATGCATCAATTCCAATATAATCTAATTGATTCCAAAAAGGCACTTTACTATATTGATCCCAATTTTCGGCATATGTTAGATCTCCACTATATTCTGACTTGATTTTTTTGATCAGCTCGGCCCAAAAACCAGGTCTTTTTTGAACAAAAGTATGTAACTCTGTACCAATACATAAAATGGGAACTTTCATCTCTTCCGCTAGACGAGCATATAGAAGAATAAATTCTTCATACGATTTTTCAAAAAGTTTCCAGTCTTCTTTAGAACTCATCCTTATGTTACCAGTAAACTCTCCTCTCCACACCCATATTTGAGGTTTAAGCATTACTTGAATCTTTTTTTGATTAAGTAACTCGATGGTTTTTTTTGCTCCATCCCTTCGTTCTCCCCACCATTGTTGAGGTATGTTAAAAGATATGTTTGGCGAGGATAGGTTCTTTACAAAGCCAAAAGGCATAACAGCTGCCCAATTCGCATTTACTTTTACAACAGGTGTAATTTCTGCTGCAGAGATTTCTTTAGGAGATCCTACAAAACTAACTCCGTTGATTTTGGATTGTTGCCCAGAGCAACTTAGTAAAAAGGTACAAAACAGCAGTACAAAAAACTTTTTCATCTGTTTACATTTATTGTTATCAAAGTCAGATGGAGGTATCCTTATATCATTTGATTAATACTAATCTTATGCATAGTGGATGTTTCATAGCAATTTTCTTCCATCATCTTTTATACCGCTGAAAGTACAATTTTATTTGAACATTTTATGGTTTAGAATAAAGCTCGTATTCCTAAACTAAACGTTTGACCTAATCCTTGAAAATTTGATCCTCTTACAATTTTTCCAAAAGAGGCTTCTAAGTTTAAAACGTCAGTAAGTTGATATTTACCTCCAAAACCTAATTGTGTGTAGTTTTGAGAAAAATCATTACCAAGATCTACTAAGAATGCTTGTTGTGTATTGATAAAAATTGTTGATTTAGAAGAAGGGAAATAACTTAAAAAGGCACTTAACGGTACAAACATACTATTATTGGCAAAACGCTCATCTATGTTTTCTGTTGCAGGATCTGCATCAGTTGCTTTTTCTCCAAAATTGAAACCAAAATCTGCTTCTGTAAAAATTTGCCATTTGTTAGATCCAAAAGTTTTGTCATAGAAAAACTTTGTTTCCCAAAAATAACTTCTCTTATCAAGATATCGGGCATTAGGTACATCTTTAAAAACGGGAATGTAAAATGAACTGGTAAAAGAGAAGTTCCCCACATTTTTAAATGGCTGTACACGTATAGATGGAGCTAAAGTAGCAATTCCACTTCTGGCATCGGTTGTATTATCTTCAAAGCTTAGTACATCCAATGCTCCTGCACCATCATATGTATTGGCACGAGTCTGAACGATTAACCCCAGATTTATTCTAGAACTATTACTTACACCTGTATATATCTCTGTTGTATTGGTGAAAAAAGTTTGTCTATCAATAGTTTGAGATTTAGAGCCTGAATCAGTTTGTTCTGTTTGGGTATAAATACTATTAAAGAATTTAATATCCCATTGTCCTTTTTTTAACAACTTAGAAGGGGTGTAAGTTTGAACGTTTGAAGCTGTTTGTTCTTCATCTTGAGCAAATCCTAAGGCTCCGATGAATACTAATAAGGCAAAAATATTTTTGGTTAATTTCATGTTTTTTTCTTTAGTTTAAGATACTAATTTTTTAGTATAATGATGTTATTTGATATGGTTTAAACTCCAGTTGTATGGATAGTATGAAACCTTTGCTTTTGCTGGGATTTTTTCTTTTCTAAATTGATTGATATAATCCACCTCTGATCCATTATGAGTAAAATCTACTTTGTACCATTCAAATATTTGAGATAGTTGTACTTTTTTTCCTTTTACTTTAATAAAATTAGGATTGTTTAATGCAATCGTAGTTTGTTGTTGTAATTGTTTTTCTAAAGTGGTAGGTTTATATGCTTCAGCAATGATTGGTGGGCACCCTAAACCAGCACATACCAATACAAAATGAAATCTGGCTTCTTTTGGAAACTTTTTGCGAAGAAGTTTATTTTCCAGATCATTAAGAGTCGTTTTTTTACCTGCCAACGTATAGGTAATTTTGTCAAAGAAACCTTTTATGTCTAAGGGTGACTTTGTTGGATACGCATTGGTAATACCTTTAATTACAGCAAGATTGTATGCGTTAATATAAAAAGATTGATACGTCTTAGTGTCGGTTGCACTAACAGATATACCGGCGGCTATATTTAATAATTCATCTAATGATGAAGGGTCTTTTTTAATATTTTTATAATTTACTTTACCATTAGAGACGTTTGTCTTAAAAAATTGATCGGCTTTGGTAAAAAAACTTGCCGTGTCTTGTGAAAATCCCATCTGAAAACAGAATAAGATTACTAATATTGCTATTTTTTTCATGTACTTATTTTTTAAAAATAGAATTGATCAGGTTCTTGTTTTATTCGTTTTAATGACCATTAAGTCGAACTATAATGTGTCAGCTTACAGTTAATTTTATATTTTCTAAATTATCTAAGATATCTTTATATAGTAAACGATTCTATAGATTAACCCCCTCGAAAAAAGTACGTGACCCTTACATAATCATAGATTTTTAGACTGATTCTAAATTAGTGATGTTGCTTAAGTTCTTATATTTATATACGACTGACTGACGGAAGTTCTCACTTCGTATCAAGTTTAAAAATAACCAACAATCATTATTTATGGAACATATAGTAATTATAGGAAATGGAATTTCGGGAGTTACAGCCGCCCGACATATCCGGAAATTATCAGATCATAAAATAACAATAATTTCTGGTGAAACAGAATATTTCTTTTCTCGTACAGCACTTATGTACATATATATGGGACATATGAAGTTTGAACATACACAACCTTATGAAAATTGGTTTTGGAAAAAAAATAAGATTGCCCTCAAAAAAGGATTTGTAACCAAGGTAGACCACCAAGAAAATCAACTTGTTTTCACCGATGGAGAGACACTGGCTTATGATAAATTGGTTATAGCAGTAGGTTCTAAGCCTAATAAATTTGGATGGCCAGGACAAGATCTTGATGGAGTGATGGGGATGTATCACAAACAAGACCTTGAAAATCTTGAAAAACATGCTCCTGATAATAAAGCATGTAAACGAGCAGTCATCGTTGGAGGAGGTTTAATAGGTATTGAATTAGCCGAAATGTTAAATTCGAGAAATATACCTGTAACGTTTTTGGTGCGCGAAAAAAGTTTTTGGAACGCCGTTTTACCCCCAGGTGAAAGTGGTATGATTAATAGACATATCTTAAATCATCATATAGATCTTAGGTTAGGAGTAAATTTAAAAGAAATCATTGCAGATGACCACGGTAAAGTAAAGAGTGTAGTTGTGCAAGAAACAGGTGAGGTGATCGATTGTAATGTAGTAGGATTAACACCAGGAGTATCTCCTAATGTAGATTTCTTAAAAGATTCGGGAATAGAATTAGGCAGAGGAGTAAAAGTAAATAGATATCTAGAAACCAATATACCTAATATTTATGCGATTGGGGATTGTGCAGAACAACATGAAGCCATTGGAAATCGACGACCAATTGAAGCTGTTTGGTATACAGGTAGAATGATGGGGGAGACAGTGGCACAAACTATTTGTGGTAATAGAATAGCATATAAACCCGGACATTGGTTTAATAGTGCCAAGTTTTTGGATATAGAGTATCAAACATATGGATGGGTGTTTGGTAGACCAAAAGAATATGAAGAGCAATTTCATTGGATACATAAAGATGATACTAAGTGTATCACGGTATCCTATCATAAAGAAACAAAAGAGTTTTTGGGTATCAATACATTTGGAATAAGAATGCGTCATGAGGTGTTTGATGCTTGGTTAACCCAGAAAAGGGATGTTGACTACGTCATGCAACATTTGGCAGAAGCCAATTTTGATCCAGAATTCTATGCAGTACATGAACCAGAGATTCTTTTAGCGTATAAAAAATCACAACCTCAAAACGCATAAGTAACTTACAGATTTTATGGCTGATTCAACTGTTGCTGAACAAGTTTACTAAGCCTACAAACAAAAATAATTTTAGATTTCGAGCTAAGTCTCGGAGTGTTAAATTCCACAATGTGGATTAAAAAAATAATAACAAGATGAGTAATAAATTAAATCATAGTATGTCGCTTGCCAACCCAAATGCGAATGGGATATCGACAAAACAAAAAGTGGCTTTGGCGTTAGGTTTTTTGGGTCTTTTTATTTTAGGATTAGCCCTTTTTAATACCAATTTTCCTAATCAAGGAGTATTCTTAACTCTTTCTCTAGTATTAATTGCAGGAGGAGTGATACTTTTTGCAAATGATGCCTATTTGACTAAGTTAGAAGGGATCAAGAATGATAAAGTTTGGTTTAATTCTATTTCTTCGAGAGGAGTATTAGGATGGCTTACAGGTGTTGGCTTAACAGCATTTTATATCGTATTATATTTTAAAGCAGAATTACTTGGTTTAAGTGGAAATGGAGAAGCAAATACAGGCTTAATTTCTTTATTTGATCCATTAAGTAATTTGTTAAGTGGTAGACCTGCAAGTCAGTGGTTTGTTTATGGAACCTTATATACCGTGGCAATTATAGCTTTTGGATATAAGTTTATTTTAAAATACCGCCATAATCGTTATCAACAAATACGTACAGTTTCTGTCATGTTTTTTCAGTTGGGATTTGCATTTTTAATTCCAGAATTTATGGCACGACTTAATACAAGCCCAGATTATAATCTACCATATTATGACTTAAAAAGTGTTTGGCCTTTAAATTATTATTTGTTTGATAACTGGTCGATAGATGGGTTGTTATCTTCACAAAACTTAGGAATAGGTTTATTAATATTTGGAGTTGCATCTATATTTATAATCACTCCAATTCTTACCTATAAATTTGGAAAAAGATGGTATTGTTCATGGGTTTGTGGATGTGGTGGATTAGCCGAGACAGCAGGAGATTCTTTTAGACAATTATCGAGTAAAAAATTAAGCGCATGGAAATTAGAGCGCTGGTTAATTCATACAGTCTTAGTGTTTTCTGTAGTAATGACAATAGCCATGATATATACCTATTTGGGAAGTGATCCAAATAAATATTGGTTAACAAGGAATACATTTTTGATTTCAATTTCTGTTTTTCTTACGGTAGTGTTTTCTCTAGTAATGATTTTTAAAAGAAAAGAACTAGGAAAAGATGCTAAATATGGAGCTATAGGCTACTTTGTGGTGATTGCCTCATTAATTGCTATGCATTATTCTGGTACATCAAGCGAAATTTTCTTGATTAAGTCTTCAAGTCTTAGATCTGCTTATGGTTTGTATATAGGTTCAATCTTTTCTGGGGTTATTGGTACTGGTTTTTATCCTATTTTAGGTAGTAGAGCTTGGTGCCGATTTGGATGTCCTATGGCGGCAATTTTAGGTTTTCAACAACGATTATTCTCTAAGTTTAGAATTACTACAAACGGAGGACAATGTATTTCATGCGGTAATTGTTCTACCTATTGTGAAATGGGAATCGATGTTCGTGCATATGCTCAAAAAGGTGAGAATATAGTGAGATCTAGTTGTGTAGGTTGTGGTATTTGTTCTGCAGTTTGCCCACGTGGGGTATTGAAATTAGAAAATGACTCGTTGAACGGTCGTATCAACCCTACAGAAGTATTATTAGGTAATGATGTAGACCTAATGAATTATGTAAATAAGAAATAGTTTTTTTATATTGGCACAAAAATTAAGTGACTCTTAATCGCAAACTCAGACTCCAAAGATTGAAAAATCTTTGGAGTTTTTATTTGGCGCGAGAAAGTTTGAGCTACAGTTTGAAATAGAATAACGCATTATCTTGATCAAGATAATCAATAACTTGTTCAATAGAATTATCTTTTATCTTGATTAAATTCATCTTATATCACCCTGAAAAACAAAAAATAAACACAATTCAATTCTTATATACTACACCATTTTTCATAACGAATATTACGTTTTCCATTGTTTTAATTTTTTGCGTAGGATCATCGTTTACAGCTATAATATCAGCAAAAAAACCAGACGCAATTTGACCTAATTCATTCTTCATGTTTAGAATTTTTGCATTGGTAATCGTAGCACTTTGTATAGTTTCTATAGCTGGCATTCCGGCTTCTACCATATAACCAAACTCTTTACCATTTTGACCATGTTTAAAAACTCCTGCATCTGTACCAAAGGCAATACCAACACCTCGTTGATATGCTTTTTTAAAAGTATTCTGTATTTTTGGTCCAATTTCTAATGCTTTAGGTACAATTATCTCGGGGTAATATCCTTCTACTTTAGCTTTTTCGGTTACTTCTTTTCCTGCAGTAATTGTAGGCACGAGATAAGCATCGTATTGTTTCATGAGATCCATAGTTTTTTCACTCATTAGTGTACCATGTTCAATGGTTTTAACGCCTCCAATTACAGCACGCTGCATTCCTTCATCACCATGAGCATGTGCTGCGACATGAAACCCATAATCTTTTGCAGTTTTGCAAATGGCTTTGATTTCTTCTATAGTAAATTGAGGGTTAGAACTACTTTTTGCCATGCTCAAAACCCCGCCAGTAGCGGTTATCTTTATCAAATCAGCTCCGTTTTTATAACGTTGCCGCACAGCTTTTTGGGCATCCTCAAGACTATTCACTACTCCTTCTTTTGGGCCCGGATCACCAATTAGTGCTTTCTTATTACCATTGGTAGGGTCTGCGTGGCCACCCGTTGTAGCCAAAGATTTACCAGCGGTAAATATCCTAGGACCAACAATGGTTTCTTTTTTAATCGCTTTTTTAAGCGAAATATTAACACCAGTACCACCAAGATCACGTACTGCAGTAAAACCTGCTAATAATGTTTTCTTGGCAAAACTTACAGAATTATAGGCAACATCGGCATCATTATACGTATATTTTTGAAGATAAGACCCAGGGTTTGATTCACTTTCTATATGCACGTGCAAATCAATTAGTCCTGGCATTACCGTTTTATCTTTAAGATCAATGGTTATATCATCTTTTTTACCCATAATAAAACCATCTGCAACCTTACTAATTTTATTTCCAGAAACTACCACTGTTTTTTGAGTAAGTAAAGTGCCGTTTTTAGTATCAATTAGTTTTCCGCAATGCAGATAGGTGTCTTGAGCAGTAAGCATGGTACATAACAGTACAAAGAATAGAGTGCACGTATATTTCATATGAGATTTGTGTTTATGGTAGATCAATTTAAGAAATTAGACCTAAACAACTGTCGAATTAAGTTTTTTTTAAAATTTGGGCAGTTACTTGTTTAGAGTATATTTTCAGGCGATAACGTCTCCAATACTATACGCAAGAATAGTCACTGAAGATTTTTCGAACTGAATTAGTTTTTGTAATGCTTTGTCGATCCCACCATTAATAAACTGTTGATGAAGATTTTTTTGGAACAAAGAGAGGAGTCAATTCCTCCTAACGCACCATAATCATAATACTGAAAGTCAAATTCGTTAGTAAATTCCTTTATGTCATATGTTAACCATTCAGACTTTTTTCTTCCTCATAAATTAGATAGAATAAGCAACCTTTTTTTCATAACTAGACTTTTATGAATAACTATTTATATCTTAGTAACCCTTATGTCATAAGAATATGACTTTAATAAATATGTACACAAAATCATGATTCGGCTTACTCTAACTTTCAATAGTATTACAAATGTTCTATGCAATAAAAACAAATCGAGTTTTTTTAAAATTAATCATTTATCGATCGTATTTGTTTTTTTATTAACCGTTGCTTCAGGATTTAATACTATGGTATTAAGTCAGGAAACATCTAAAAAGTATACCATTAATTCATTTCCGATAGAGGTGATAGGTGAACTTAATGGGTTTACTATTTCTATAACGACCAAAAAAATCAAAGAAGGTCTAGAGATTGCTACATTAAAATTAACCAGAAGTGTTGCGGCGGCTCCTCCAAAATTGGAATTAAAATGGTCCTTACCATCAAATGATATCTCTGGACATTGGAGTACCAGAAGTGGACTTAAAAAAAATATTCAGCCAGATTGGTGGCCATCGCAAGTGACTTCGAGTATGGCAAGAAATGCGCCGGTACTTACCCTTTTTGGTAGTGCTAACCAAAACCGATTAACGTTTGCTACTTCTGATGCTTTAAACACTGTAAAACTTACCACTAGTATTCGAGAAGAAGATGGATTTATATATAATCAAATCTTTTTATTTACCACAAAGCATAAGGCTGTTACCGATTTTGAGATAGACCTTTATTTTGATAAACGTGATCAACCATTTTATACATCGTTGGATGAAGTAGCCGATTGGTTGGCGTCAAAAAAAGAGTATGCACCAGCAAAGGTTCCGAAATATGCAAAATTACCTATGTATTCTACATGGTATAGTTATCATCAAAATGTAGACCCGACTGAATTACTAAAAGAATGTACACAGGCCAAAAAGATGGGATTTGAATCTATTATTGTAGATGATGGTTGGCAAACTTTAGATAGTAAAAGAGGATATGCATACACAGGAGATTGGGCTCCAGAGAGAATATCTGAAATGAAAAAATTTGTTGATGGCGTACATGCTTTGGATATGAAATTTTTACTTTGGTATGCTCTACCGTTAGTAGGAGAGAAATCCGAAGCTTATAAAAAGTTAAAAGGTAAATTTTTACGCTATTGGGACGGGCAAGGAGCATATGAGTTAGATCCTCGTTATCCAGAATCCAGGAAACATGTTATCGATATTTGTGTAAAAGCCATAAAAGAATGGAATCTAGATGGCTTTAAGTTAGATTTTATTGGGCGATGGATTGCTAGAGAACATACGGTTTTAGAGGCAAAAGATGGAAGGGATTTTGCATCTGTAAATGAAGCCGCAGATCAATTAATGACAGATCTTATACAAAAACTAACTAGCATTAACCCTGATGTAATGATAGAGTTTCGTCAACCTTATATCGGGCCATTGATGCGTAAATATGGTAATATATTTAGAGCAGGAGATTGCCCTAATTCTATTTTAGAAAATAGAGTGCGAACTACAGATCTTCGCTTATTAAGTGGTGCTACAGCAGTGCATTCAGATATGATCATGTGGCATTATGGAGAGCAAGTAGAGATTGCAGCTTTTCAGTTATTGAATGTATTATATGCAGTGCCACAAATTTCGGTAAGACTTGAAGACATCCCCAAAGATCATCTTAAAATGATACAATTCTATCTGTCATATTGGGGAGAAAACCAAGATGTATTATTAGATGGACAGTTTGAAACTATATATCCTATGCAACATTATCCTGTAATAACGGCTTCCAATACAGATAAAAAGATTGTAACTCTGTATTCTAATCAATTTATCTCGCTGGAAAGTAACCTTCCTGAAAAACTTGATATCATTAATGCAAAAAACAGTACCGAAGTGCTAATTAATACCAAAAGTGATTTGGGAGTATATTTATATACCATATATAATTGCTTGGGCGAGGTGCAAAAAACAGGAGAGTTGGCTTTACAATCTAAAGCTTACGTTCTAGAGATTCCTGTGTCAGGAATGATACGCTTAGAAAGAAAAAAGTAACCATTGGTGAAAGTAGAAAAAAGAAAACAAATGAAATTAAGAATTAGTACCCTTATTGGGCTTAGTAGTTTTGTATTGATCGTCATGAGTATGGGGTCATGTACGTCAAAGAAATCACCAGAAAAAGGCATAGAAAAAATTGAAGAATCAAAAGAAGTACGTCCCAACATTCTTTGGATTTATGTAGAAGATATTTCTCCAGATATCGGGGCATATGGTAATGCATTGGCAAATACACCGCATTTAGATGAGATGGCCAGACAAGGAGTGCGATATACCAATACAATTATGCCATCTCCGGTATGTTCTCCTAGTCGTTCTGCAATGATTACAGGAGTTATGTCGACAACCATAGGCATGCATAATCATCATAGTTCTAGAACTGAAGCTTCTGCAATTCGTTTGTCAGATACGATTACAACAATTCCCGAATTGTTTAAAAAGGCTGGGTATTATACTTTTAATAGTGGTAAAGATGATTATAACTTTTGGTACGATAGAAAAGATTTGTATAGTGGTCCTTACTATCAACATCCATTGTATGGAAAATCAGCCAAAAAATCAGATTGGAACGCTAGAGAAGATAAAAGTCAACCTTTCTTTGGACAAATTCAATTAAAGGGGAGTAAGCAAATTTTTAGCAAAACATTTAAAGATAAAGTGATAACTCCTGTTGATCGTTCGTTGGTAGAGTTGCCACCATACTATCCAGATGTTCCTTTGGTAAGAGAAGAGTGGGCACAGTATTTAGAAACAATGGAACTTACAGATTTAGAGGTCAAAAAGACTTTAGATCAATTAAAAGCAGATGGATTATTAGAGAATACAGTAGTTTTCTTCTTTTCTGATCATGGAATGCGTTCTTTGAGACATAAACAATTTTTATATGAAGGAGGGATTAGAGTTCCGTTTATAGTGATGTGGAAAGGAAACCCAACATTGGTTAAACCAGGTACAGTAAATTCGGGATTAATTAGTGGATTAGATATAGGTACAACTTCGTTGGCATTGGCAGGTATAGAGAAGCCTGCTTATATGGAAGGCGATAATTTATTTGCTCCTGACCATAAAGCAAGATCTTATGTAATTTCTACTAGAGATCGTTGTGATTTTACTATTGATAGAATTAGATCGGTGCGTACAGAACGATTTAAATATATCCGTAATTTTTTTCCTAATCGTTCTTATATGCAACCAAATTATCGAGATGAATGGGAATCAACACAATTATTACGTACGTTATATGCTGGCGGAAAATTAAACGAATTACAAAGTCGGATTTTTAAAAATACCCGACCAAAAGAAGAACTATATGATCTTGTAGAAGATCCAGATGAAATTAATAATCTCGCTAGTAATTCGGAATATAAAAATGAGTTAGAGCGACATAGAAATATTCTTAACGATTGGATAATAAAGACAGACGATAAGGGGCAATATCCAGAAAATATAGAAAATCTTAAGTATATGTTAGGTATATGGGATGAACAAGCTGTTAATAAAGAGTATGATCCTATAAGAAAGGAGTTTCCTGAACTTGCTGGGTCTCTAAAAAGTAAAAAATCTGCCAAATTTGAATTGGTAGAATAATGCTGATTTTTAGTATCTTATGGTTCTGTTAATGAGTTGGTTTTTAGCTAATCATTATTTATTTAATAAATGTTGTTAGCTATTACTTATTGTTTCGTCTAAAATTACCAACAACAGATCGTTATGATACAACAAAGAATAATAATCCTTTTACTTCTGATGTTTTTGTCAGGAAATCTGCTGATAGCACAAAGAGCATATCAGCAGGAATATTATGGCACAGGAGTTCTAAAGGCTGAAGGATGGAAAAACGGAGAGGATAAAGATGGTTTTTGGTTTTTTTATCATCCTAATGGAAAAGTATCTAAAGAAGGGCATTATCAAAATGATAAAAAAGAAGGGTTTTGGTACTATTACGGATCAAATGGTTATGTACAAAAAGAAGGACATTACAAGAATAATTTAGAAAGTGGATACTGGTACTTTTATACTCAAAATAGTAAAAAAATAAGTAAAGAGGGACATTTTATAAATGGCAAAGCTGAAAAATGGTGGATTATTTACGATATTGCGAGTGGTATAACAAGAAAGTACCAATATCAAAATAATAAAAAAGAAGGATACTGCCTTTTGTATAAAAATAATAAACTTTTTAAAGCCGAACGATACATTAACAATCACAAAACAGGTGAATGGACTGATGTGTTTAGTTTTAAAAGGGATAACCCAAATGCTTCTTTATAAATGCCTTCTGTAATAAATGTTATTATTCCTGCCTATAATGAAGAAAGTTCAATAGGACATGTTATCAAAGAAATCCCAAATGTTGTTTCCGAAATAATTGTTGTAAGTAACAATTCTACTGATCAAACAGAAGATGTTGCAAAACATGCTGGAGCAACTGTTCTTATCGAACAACAAAAAGGGTATGGCTATGCTTGCCTTAAGGGATTAGATTATATCGCTTCTAAAGAACAAAAACCTGATATCGTTGTGTTTCTTGATGGAGATTATAGTGATTACCCGGCAGAACTAACCCGTATAGTAGCACCAATTCTTACACAAGATATTGATATGGTTATTGGGTCTAGAGTAAAAGAATTAAGAGAAAGTGGGTCTATGACCCTTCCTCAAATTTTCGGAAACTGGCTTGCAACTAGACTTATGAAACTTTTTTTTAGCGCAAAATTCACTGATTTAGGACCTTTTAGAGCTATTAAATATGATAAGCTCCTAACACTGGGGATGGTAGATAAAACCTATGGTTGGACTGTAGAGATGCAACTAAAAGTGTTAAAAAAACGTTATAGCTACACCGAAGTACCTGTGCACTATAAAAAGAGAATAGGTGTCTCAAAAGTTTCAGGAACCATAAAAGGTGCTATATTTGCAGGCGTTAAGATTTTAAGTTGGATTTTTAAATATAGCTTTGCGTAATAATGGATATTGTTATCATCATAACCTATACACTTGCCCTACTAATTATATTTTTGTATAGTTTGGCGCAATTGAACCTTCTGTTTAATTACCTGAAAGCACGTAAACAACCAGATAGCTCACCCACATTTGATTTTTCTAAGAAAGAAGAGATTCCTTACGTTACGGTACAATTACCAGTATACAATGAGTTGTATGTAATGGATCGCTTACTTGATAATATAGCAGAACTGGATTACCCTAAAGATAAGCTAGAAATACAAGTTCTTGATGATTCTACAGACGAATCTGTAATTACTACCGAGGCTCATATTAAAAGCTTGAGAGATAATGGTTTAGATATTCAACATATCTGTAGAGAAGATCGGTCAGGATTTAAAGCGGGTGCACTTAAAGAAGGACTTAAAATAGCTAAAGGAGAATTTATAGCTATTTTTGATGCTGATTTTTTACCAGGAAAAAACTGGTTATTACAAACAATCCCATATTTTAAAGATGATAATATAGGAGTAGTGCAAACAAGATGGGGGCATATTAATAGAGATTACTCTATGCTTACCAAAATACAAGCATTTGCTCTAGATTTTCATTTTACAATGGAACAGGTAGGACGTAACTTCAAAGATCACTTTATAAATTTTAACGGTACGGCAGGAGTTTGGAGAAAAACATGTATAGAGGATGCAGGAAACTGGCAGGGAGATACACTTACAGAGGATTTAGATTTAAGTTATAGAGCACAGCTTAAAAAATGGAAATTTAAGTATCTGGAAGAAGTAGAAACACCTGCAGAATTACCAGTTGTTATTAGTGCTGCAAGGTCTCAGCAATTTAGATGGAATAAAGGTGCGGCAGAAAACTTTCAAAAGTTGTATTGGAAAATGCTTAGAGACAAAACCGTTTCTTTTAAGACTAAGTTTCATAGCTTTTTTCATTTATTAAACAGTAGTATGTTTTTACTGGTATTATTGGTAGCAGTACTTAGTGTGCCAGTAATGTATATAAAAAATAGTAACCCACTTTTTAGTTGGTATTTTAATGTCATTGCATTTTTTGCAATGAGTACAGTAATATTTTTCTTTTGTTATTGGCATACGTTCAAAAAAATACACGGAAAAGGATTCTGGAATTTTATGGAATATATAAAAATGTTTTTTACTTTTTTCTCTATTGCTATGGGATTTTCAGTGCATAATTCTATGGCTGTATTAGAAGGGCATTTTGGGAAGAAAAGTGAATTTGTACGTACTCCAAAATTTAATATCAATACATTGAAGGATTCTTGGAAGGGCAATAAGTATGTCAATAAAAATATCTCTGGTAATACTATTATCGAAGCACTTCTAATGGGATATTTTGGATTTGCATTATATAGTGCTTTCAAGCTTCAGGATTTTGGGTTGTTTCTTTTTCATATTATGTTATTTCTTGGATTTGGATTTGTGTTTATTAAATCTGTAACCTCAAAACTATAATGTTGGCTCAATTATGGAAATACAATAGATTTTCCATACTCTTTATTTTTATTGGATTACTTTTTTATTGGAACTTTGCCTATACCTTAGAACGAATAGACTTCTTTAAAATGATCAGTCTTTGGACTGCATTATTTATAGTTTCTTATAAACTTATACAATTTAACCCTAAGAATTGGAAGCTTCTCGCAATAGCAGCTTTATTATTTAGAGTTGTTTTTTTGTTTGCGATACCTAATTTATCACAAGATTTTTATCGATTTATTTGGGATGGGCGAATGATTCTCGAAGGGTTCAATCCTTATTTGTCTTTACCCGAAATTTGGACAGCCCAAGGAAATGCTCCTATAGCACAAGCGCAGGAGTTGTATAATGGAATGGGAGAGCTCAATGGTCATCATTATACCAATTACCCTCCGATGAGCCAATTGTGTTATTTTATTGCAGCATTATTTGCTAGTAAGAGTATTTTAGGTTCTGCAATGGTATTTAGGGTTCTTATAATTTTAGCAGATGTAGGAACATTCTACTTTGGAAGAAAATTATTGTTAGCACTTAAAATACCCAAAAATCGAATATTTTGGTATATTCTTAATCCTTTTATTATAATAGAATTCGCGGGTAACCTACATTTTGAGGCCGTTATGGTATTTTTCATCATCTGGTCTTTGTATCTCTTACAAAAAGGATATTGGTATTGGGCGGCCATGGTATTAGGTCTTTCAGTTTCAGTAAAATTAATTCCATTACTATTCTTACCATTGTTTTTTCAAAAATTTGCTTTTGTTGATAGCGAGGATAGCAAAAGGTTGAGTTGGGTAAAGGGAGTGCCAAAGTTAATAGGATTTTACGGTCTTGTTCTTGGAGTAGTTTTACTCACGTTTGCGCCTTTTCTTTCAGAACAGTTTTTACATAATTATAAGAGAACAATTACTTTATGGTTTCAAACATTCGAATTTAACGCTAGTATTTATTTTATAGTTCGTTGGATTGGTTATCAAATTGTAGGGTGGAATGTAATAGAAACTGCAGGTAAAATATTGCCATTAATTACAATTAGTATACTTGTTGGGTTAACATTTTTGAGAAAAAATAGAACCATGCCACAACTTATTACGGGTATGCTTATAGGGATTTGTATATATTACTTTTTATCTACGACAATACACCCGTGGTATATTGCTGTGCCATTATCAATATGTGTATTTACAAATTATAAGTTTCCGATAGCGTGGTCCTTTGTTATTATTTTTAGCTATACAGCGTATATCGATCCTAGTTTCAAAGAAAATTTATGGATGGTAGGGTTAGAGTATCTTGTTGTTTTTGGAGCTTTTATATGGGAAGTATATCAAAATACAAAATCTACTAACCTAAAAACGATTAATGCGTAAGCACCAATCGTTTTAAGTTAACTTTTATAATTTAGAAATATCGTCATGCTCTTTTTTTAAGAGTTACATCATTTTTAAATTAATGACTTCTTGTTCAGTAAGTATTCTCCAGTGTCCTCTTGGGAGATCTTTTTTGGTTAGACCTGCAAAAATTACTCGATCTAATTTTACAACACTATAGTTTAAGTGTTCAAAAAGCTTATGAATAATCCCGTTTTTAGAAGATTGTAATTGTATACCTATTTCATTTTTAGGTGATCCTTCTATATAAGAGATTTCATCTACATTGATAAAACCTTCTTCTAGTTTAACACCTTTTTCTATTTTTTGTAGATCTTCAAATTTTAAATTACGTTCTAATTCTACATGAAATATTTTACGAACTCCACTTTTGTGATGTGTTAGTTTTTTTTCTAAGTCAACATCATTTGTAAACAATAATAACCCTGTCGTATTTCGTTCTAATCTTCCTACAGGTTTTAATCTTGATTTAGATGCATTTGCAACAAGATCCATTACTGTTCTTGTCTTTTCTGGGCTTGTGCTAGTTACAAAGCCTTTAGGTTTGTTAAGAAGTACGTATTCTTTTTTATGAGGAGTAATTAATCGCCCGTCAAATTTAACCTCATCGGTTAGTTTTACTTTGTATCCCATTTCTGTAACGGGCTTGCCATTTACCCATACACTACCCGTTTGGATATATAAGTCTGCTTCTCTACGCGAACAAACACCAGAATTAGCGACAAATTTGTTAAGCCTGATTTCATCAGAATCGGTTATTTTTTTTGGTGATGTATTTGTCTTTTTTGCTTGGGTCTTACCTCCAGTATAAGGTTTGTTTCCAGAATTAAATCCACCTCTATCATTCGACTTGCTTTTGCCTTGTCTTTCATTACTTTTTCCTCCTCTAGAATTATTTCCGCGACTCATATCTTAAATTTTGTGCAAAGATAGTTGATTAGGTCGTAGTTACAACATTTATTATTCTATAGAATGCTTTTCCTTTTTCTATAAAGTAAAAAGAGAATTATTAACATTAAGAGTCCTCCTGATATCCAATAATATGTAGTGTAGGTTTCAGAAATATCAATGGCCTTAGTATCTCCTAAAAGATAAAAACTACCCCAATAAAAGGCATTTGTATAAAATGCTTCTGTAGTATTCAAAAATGTAAGCTTGGCCTGTTGTAGAGCTTCGGCTTTGTTCATCCCTTTTGCAAGGTTGGTGTAAAAGTTTTTCATTAATTGAGGGGTGCTTTTGTCTGACACCTCCCAATGGCTAAGTAATAGACTTTTGGTGCCTGCATATTGAAACGCTGTTCCTAGGCTTAAAACACCTTCGCCGTTGGCAATTTTACCAGTTCCTGTATTACATGCGCTTAATACCGCAAGTTCTGCTGGTATATTGAGTGCAAAAAGTTCATGACTATACAATAAATTGTCTTCTAAAGTATCTTTGCTTTTTGTGAAATACAATCTTGAGTTTAGGGGTTCATTGTGATCAACTTCTCCATGTAACGCCAAATGTAGAATACTATAGGTATTGGCATGTTTTTTAAAATTAGTTTCTATGGATTTAGGGCCATAGTAATATTGTCCATCTATAATTTCTGAAATGGCTTTGATTTCTTGTCGGGTACCTGGTAGGTCTTCACTTGTATTTCTTAGAGAAGCTAAACTTATTGAGGTGTTAGATGAAGGATTGGTACTATCTGAAAAAGAAAAAGCTAGACATTCATTCTTATTTTCTAATGGTTTAGAAGTATATTTTGAGGTTTTAAACAAGAGATTTGTAGAGTTGGCATAAGAGATTGCATAGTTTCTTAATAAATAGGATAAATTTCTATCGCTTTTTTCTGTTTCTTGTTGGGTAAGTAATAAGTCAAAATTAAGATGCCATAAGGCACCATCTGGGATAATAATAAGATTATTCCCCAATATGTTATCTTTTACAGGAGATATAAGTTCTTTAAACAAGGTGTATCCTATTTCCTTAAACATTGTATTGTCTTCTGAAGTAATTGCCTTACTAAATTGTTCTATATGAGTTTCAAGCTTTGGTGTAATCAATTCCTTAACTTTGATATCTTTTTTAGTAATAGTAAAGGCATAGGTGATACTATCCGACGTAAAAAATTCTAAAACTGTTGTTTTGTTGTTCAATTGTTGTTGTATCTCTGAAACAGAAACCACTTCGTTTTTATGTTTAAGTTGATAGTATTTAGGGTAATCTTTTTCGAATATTTTAGTCAACGAATCCTCTCTTCTCTTAATAGCAAAAAGACTACTTTGGAATTTTTTTTCTTTTTTTAGATCTATTGAATCTTTGGATCGCTCCTTTGTTATTTGAGATTGATAAAAGGCACGGTTAGACTTTAATGTTCTTTCTAGTGTTAATAATTCTTTAGGCAATCCTGAAAAACCCTTGGCGTTAGAATCAGCAAGTAATTCCTTTAACACATTAGCTTTGCTCTTTTCAGCATAATATAATGCTTGTTTCAAGGTTTTGAGGTTATTTGTTTCCTTGTATAATAATAAATTAGCGGTAATTGCATTAGTATAAACCTCTTTGGCTTGTTTGGCCAACGTTACTTTGTCTTGGTAGTTTTGAAAGGATTTTCTAATGTAGTTGATTAAGACATCTGCATTTTTATTCAAATTAATACTCTTATTAAGATAGTCTAGGTTTTTATGTTTTTCATATAAAGATTGAAATACCATAGATTTTCCTTTTAAAGTTTCTAAAAGAATTTTTGGTTTATAATGGCTATCGGGAATGAAAATAGTCTGGTTTATGTCTGAATTATTTTTGGAATTGATTTGTATGGCTTTATTAAAATAATCTAGAGATTTTTTATATTGTTTTTGTTGATGGTAAGTAAAAGCAATTCGATTATAAATCTCAATAGAAAGTATGTGATTTGGTAGATTAAAATCTTGTAAAACTTTTAATCCTTTTCTATACTGATTTAAAGCACCCTTGTAGTTTTTTTTTAGGAAATAAATACCTCCAAGGTTAAGAAGTTTGTTAATATAATTTAGGGTTACTGATTCTTGCTGAATAGCAATTCCTTTATTCATATAATCTAATGCTAAATCATAGTCTTTTTTTTGCCCATGTAGCTTTCCTATGGCGTTATAAAGATCGGATATCCTATTATGATTTTCTCCATATATTTTTTTAGAAATAGTCATGGATTTAGAATAGTACTTCAGGGCTTCATCATATTTTTCTTTCCTTGTCAATATGTTGCCAATATGGTGATAACTAGTAGTAATAACGCGATGTTGCTCTCCAAAATGCTTTTTACCCGTTTCGATGGCATTGTAAAAATATGATAAAGCTTTATCTAGCTCTCCTTTGTTTTTTAAAATAGTACCCTTGTTTAAATAAAAATATGATAAATACGGTGAATTTTTATTTTTCTTAAATATTTTGTGTGCTTTTTCAAGATAATTTAATGCCTGATCAGAATCTATAATATTGGTGTATATTGTAGCCATGTTAAAGTAAGTTATTCCTACATCTAAGTGTTCTTTGCCTAATGTATTAATTTCAATATCCAATGACTTTTTATAATACTCTATTGCTGTAGAATATTTATCCATAGTCAGGTATATATTACCTATGTTATGGTAACTTTTTCCTACTTTATCATGGTTAAGACCATATATTTTTATATTAATATCTAACGTCTTTCTAAAACTGTGTATAGCTTTTTGGTAGTCTCCAAGATGAAAGTATACAATTCCCATATTTTTATATGCATCTACCACTAAATTGAGATCATTTGCAAATTGGGTATTTTGCTCGATGTCAATTACTTTTTGAAAATATAAAAGCGCATTTTTATAATCTAAAAGTTTGCTGTAACTATTACCTATATTATAATAACTAATTGCTTTTTCGTTATTATTTTCTATAAACTCTTTATCGCTTATTTTTAATGCTTTTTTTGCATTTTGTAAAGATTTCTCAATTTTTCGATCTCGCCACTGATTTTCAGAAATCTTATTGTAGCAACGAGCCACACGGTTCCAAGCATTTATTTTTTCATATATAGGGATGGCTTTGGTAAAAAGATCAATAGACTGACTATAGTTTTTGTGCTTTAAAAGAGAGTCAGCTTTTTGATAGTATTGAAATGCTATTAATGTATCTTTCTTTTTTTGACCAAAAATAGATGTAGATGCTATCGAAAAACATATACAAATACCAAATATTATAGTTCTTTTTATCATGTAGTAGAGTAATGAGGTAGTATAATTGTTTTCAAATATCGTTATTTTCTTTAGTTCTTGAGGAAAGAAAAATAGTAATCCAATCATCTAAAGTTTATCATAATACAAATAGAAACCTTTTTGGAGTAATCATTGTAATTAAGAGGTTGCTAGATAGACAATAGAAATACTATTATAAACGTGAAGTAAACCATGATATTATTTTTCTTCTCATATATAATAAAAATAATAGTAGTAAACTTAATATGCTGGCTAAAACCCAATAATAGGTAGTGTAATTGGTTTCTAAAGTAATGGCCTTAGTATCTCCTAAAAGATAAAAACTACCCCAGTAAAAAGGACTTGTATAAAATGCTTCTGTAGTATTCAAAAATGTAAGCTTTGCTTTTTGTAGCGCTTCGGCTTTGTTCATCCCTTTGGTAAGATTGGTGTAAAAGTTTTTCATTAATTGAGGAGTGCTTTTGTCTGATACTTCCCAATGGCTAAGTAATAGACTTTTGGTGCCTGCATATTGAAACGCTGTTCCTAGGCTTAAAACACCTTCGCCGTTGGCAATTTTACCGGTCCCTGTATTACATGCACTTAATACTGTAAGTTCTGCGGGAATATCGAGTGCAAAAAGTTCATGACTATAGAGTTGATTATCTTCTTTAGGATCGTTGTTTTTTGTGAAATAAAGTCGCGAATTTTGAGGATTTGTATGATCTACCTCTCCATGAAGTGCCAAATGTAAAATGCTATAATGACTTACATTTTGTTTAAAATTAGTTTCGATGGCTTCAGATCCATAATAGTATTGACCCTCAACGATTTCTGAAATGGCTTTAATTTCTTGCCTTGTACCAGGAAGATCATTTTTTAGATCTCTTGAATTAGTTTCTTTTATTTTAGTTTTATTAGCAAGATGTTTTGAATTTGTAAAAGAAAAAGCAAGACATTCTTTGCGTATTTCCGATTTTTTTAAAAAACCCTCTAATGGCCTAAATAATAAATTGGTTGAGTTGGCATAAGAAATGGCATGGTCTCGTAGCAAATAAGAAAACTTTTTACTATCCTTTCCTTTTTCTTTATTAGTAAGCAATAAATCAAAATTAAGATGCCATAAAGGACCATCGGGAATGATGATGAGTCTATTTCCTGTAAATTTATTTTTAACAGAGGCAATTAGCTGTTGATATAGTTCGTGTGCAATTATGGTGTAATCAGTAATATGTTCTAGGGTAATGGCTTTGTGTAATCGTTCAACTTTTTTTGCAAGCTCAGGAATAAATATTTCCTCAACTCCAATATCATTTTTTGAAATGGTTAAGGCGTAAGTAATACTGTTATAGGTTGTAAAAAACTCTAGAACAGTTGTTTTGTTATCTAGTTGTTGTTGGATTTCAGAAACAGAGATCAAGTCATTTTTATATTTGAGTTGGTAGTATTTTGGATACTTTTTCTCAACGATATTGGTAAGCGAATCTTGTTTCCAATTAATACTAAAAAGGCTACTTTCTAATTTCCTGATTTTTTCTAAACTTACATGATCTTTGGATTGTTCTGATAGGATTTGAGATTGATAAAATGCTCGATTGGATTTTAAAGTTTTTTCTAATGTAATGAGTTCTTTTGGTAGTTTAGAGAAGTTCTTGGCATTAGTTTCAGCAAGTAACTCCTCTAAGGTGTTTGCTTTGCTTTTTTCTGTGTAATACAATATTTGCTGTATATCCGCTTGATTTTTGGTAATATTATAAAGCAAAAACTGAGCTTTAATAGCGTCTGTGTATATTTCTTTAGTCTGTGTAGAAAGAGTTACTTTGTCTTGATGGTTTTGAAATGATTTTCGAATATGATGAATAAGTATATCTGCATTTTGATAGATATTTATGCTTTGGTTTAGGTATTCAATATTGTTGTTATCAAGATAAAATGATTGCAAGGTCTTTGCTTTTTCATTTAGACTTCTTAATAGCATTTTTAAATCAAAATAGTCTTCTGGCCGAATTTTGTTTTTAAACGCCTTTAAGTCGTTGTTTTTAGTGTTAACCAAGATGGCTTTGTCATAATATATGAGTGCATTGGTGTATTCTTTTAATTTAAAGTAATTTAACCCAATGTTGTTATACGATACAGCATTGAGTAGATGTTTTTCTCCATATGTGTCTTTTAGAATCTTCAACTTCTTCTTGTAGTATGTTAATGCTTTTGTATACATTCCTTTTTTATGATATGTATATGCTATTCCAGAGTATGCTCTTGAAATTTTAAAACTATCCTTGTCAAATACTTTGTTGTACAGGGATAGGGATTTTTTAAAATATTTTAATGCAATATCATATTCTTTTTCATCGACATAGGTGTATCCAATGTTTTCATATAATTTGGCTAGATCATCATGGCTTTCTGTTTGAGTATTCTTATAAATCTGAAGGGATTTGGTGTAATAGTAAATGGCATTTTTATGATTTCCTATCCTATTAAGAACATTCGCAATATTGATATAATTTGTTGAGTTTTCGGGGTGATAGTCTCCATACAATACTTTTTTTGTTTCTAGACTTTTTTTAAAATATTGTAAAGCTTTATCATATTGCCTTTTCTCATAGCAAATAGTTCCGATATTAAGATAAGCACGCCCTAATCCTTTTAAGTTTTTTTGTTTACTATAAATTGAAAGCGCCTTTTGGTAATTAACAAGGGCTTGATCATACTGGTTTAACTCATAGTAAATAGCACCAATATTAAGGTGACGATCTCCAACATTGATATGATCTAAGCCGAGAGTTTTTTTTGCAATATGTAAAGATTTACTTAGAAAACTAAGAGCTTCGTTATATGCTCCTAAACTTCTATATGTTATCCCCATATTATTGTAAATACTTTCAATTTTTTGATGATTTGGACCAAGAATATGCACGCTGATTGCTAGAGATCTTTTAGAATAGGCGAGGGACTGTTTGTATTTTGCAACATCAAAATAGTTTAAGGCTAAATTAAAATATGAACGAGCTATATCTAAATGGTTTTCGGGAAATAACTTTTGTCTAATAAGTAACCCTTTGTTATAATAGTTAAGTGCAATATCATATCTTGGAACAGCCTCATAGTACTTACCTATATTATCATACGTGTTAGCCTCTTCTCGATTATTCTTTGTTAGATAGGTTTTGCTAATTTTTAAAGCATTCTTAGAATTTTGTAAGGATTTTTCAAGTTGTCTTGAACGCCATTGGTTTTCAGATATTTTGTTATAGCAATTGGTTACTTTTTCCCAAGCTTTTGCTGTTCTATAAATACGAAGTGCTTTGCTAAAAAAAATAATAGATTTGTCATGTTTTCGGTCTGTTAACAGTGAATCTGCTGTGTGATAGTACCTAGAAGCATAAAGTGTGTCTGTTTTAGTTTGAGCAACTATACTTGTTGTTGCAAACAACATACATAAATAAACAAATAGCACTTTTTGGTCCATAATAATTGGTTAAAAGAATATATAAACTCAAATATCAGGAAAAGATTGTTTTTTTCGAGTCTGAAGCGATTAATCACTCTTTAAGTTGTATGACAGAATTACCATTGTTGGATATTGTGATAAATTCCTTGGCTTTATCCAATTGATCTAATTCTAAATAAATCAATCCTTGGTACCATTTTGCAGTTTTAGCTTTACGCTGGGTGGGATAATTGGCCAATGTGTCTAGAGTTAGTATTGCTTTTTTTAATTTTCCATTTTTGTAGTAAGACAATCCCTTTAAAAGCAAAGCATCCTCATAGTAATACATGGTATTGTTAAAATGCTGTAAAGCGTCAATGGCAATTCGATATTTGCCATTTTCATAACTATCCACAGCTGTAAGGATGATAGATTTTAGTGAATCTTTTTCAACATTTCGCATAGATTTATAATCTAGCCCAATGTTTTTATTCCACGCTTCTTTTACGGCTAACTTAAAATCTTGTTTAGAAGTATTGTTTATTTGTAATCCAAAAAACAATAAAGCAATTGCAGCTGCAATACCACCAACCCATAACCATGGAGTGTTTTTGATTTTTGGTTTTTGATTGGCTTCAATTTGTGCCCTCCATTGCTGAATACGAGCATTATCATCACTATTTTGATAGGCCTGGTTAACAGTTTTTTCACTTTCTCTATAAATCCGAACCATTTGGGCAAACTCTTCATCTTCTTCCATTCTTTTTTCAAAGAACAGCAATTCTTCATCAGAAAGATCTAAGTCAAAATACCTTAGAATAATTGTTAAGTCCTTTTCTTTATCTGCCATTATACGTTTAAATTACTGTTTTTAATTTCTCTAAAACCTCATATACTTTTTTGATAAGTCTTTTTTTGCAATTATACTTAGCTTGAACTAAAGCTTGATAATTACTATAGCCTAACTCATTTTGTAAGTCTTTGAGTTGGATATTAGGATTTAATTCATTTTCAATAAGCGTTTTGCATTTTGGGGATAACTCATCTAAAGCTAATGCAAGTGCTTTATGTTTTGTATAATGGTCACTATCAATATTATCTTTGTCTTCTTGGTAGTCAAAAACATCATTTTCGATAAGGTTATTAGCTTTTCTACCTTGTTCTTCGCTATAGACTACAGAACCCCAAAGACCTCTTTTTTGCATTAACCAAGCATTTTTACACATCATGAATATATACCCTGTACTATTAAGAGGCAGTTCTTCTTGATTAATAACAAAACGTTCCCAAAATTTTTGCATAGAAATAAGAAAAACTTCTTTTGCATCCTCTTGAGACCCAGTAATAGATGATAATCCAGTTCTTATTTTTTTAAAAACACGGTCAAAAAAAGAGTTGAATGGTGCTTCATTTCCGTTTCGAGCACATTTAATAATATATGTTAGATCATCTTTGTCCACTTCTCAAAATTAAAAAAAAGATCGTATCAATATAGTTTCTAGAAGATTTATTCTAAGAAATGTTGTTATGTTTTAATTAACAGTCATCATATAGTAAATACCCTACCATAAGCATTTAGGTATGCTCTTTTATTAACAGCTAAATTGTCAAACACTTATGAAAAAGTATTTATCGTTTTTTTCGACTAACACAGTCATTTTGTCTATTGTTACAGATCCGTTGTTTTCTGTTTCGACTAATGCAGGAAATTCGCAACCAAAACCTAATTTTTTAACCTCAAAGAACATAGGTAAGGCTATCTTACTTTTGGTAATGATAATGATTGGTTTTGGAGTAGTCATTCTTTTACAAGGAACACATTATGGTTATATATTCGTATTACTACTGTCTACATTTGTGTATTGGGTGGGATTTGTTGGTATACATAGGAATAAACCTGATAGTATTACTGAAGAAATAAAAATAGAAACTCCTATAGAAAAAGCAGGGTATAGTACATTCTCAAGAATTGATAATTACATTGTATCAGAAAAGAAATACTTGGTACAAGATTTAAGCCTTAAAAGTATTGCTGAAGAATTTGAGATTTCTAAAGGATATATTTCTCAGTTAGTCAATATACATGCCCAAAAGAATTTTAACGATTATATTAACGAATTAAGGATAGAAGAGGCAAAAAAAATGTTGGCAGATGATACATATGATAATTATACCATAGAGTTTGTTGGTATTGAATGTGGTTTTAGGTCCAAATCAAGTTTTTACGGAGCATTTAAAAAATTTTCAGGATGTACACCAAATCAATTTAAAAAGAGAGCATAATTGCCAAAGAAAAAAGTTTCACGTTGAATTCCCTAAGTTTGTATAAGAATAATTCATAAACAAGTTTAGGGATATTCATTTAGATACTATTCTTTAAATTTTAATGTACTTTGTCGTTCTCTATTTATATGCAATTGAGTAACGTCTGGTCTCGAATAATGACCGACAGGATCAAAGTTTTGACTTTCCTGAAGCACACGATTAAAATCTAAAATTTCTATAAGTAGACCTTCTTGGTGTAGGACCGGTTCTAAAATCCACTCACCATCTGGACCTGCTATACAAGAACCACCATTGCTTAAAATATCAGGAGCATTCATTAAAATCTTATCTAAGTGAGGAGTATCAGTTGGAAAATCTTCTTTTTTCATCAAACTGGATACTGAAATTACATACGATCTAGATTCTCTTGCAATAAAGCGGGTTATATCTTTGGTATTATAATCACTACCTGGCCAAACAGCGACATGTAAATTTTCTCCCTGACCGTAGAGTGCTGCTCTTGGTAGTGGCATCCAGTTTTCCCAGCAGTTTAATCCTCCAAGGGTAAAAGCTTTTAAAGGGTGTACCAAAAGACCATTACCATCTCCGGGAGCCCAAGTTAATCGTTCTTCATACGTAGGTTGCAGTTTTCGATGAACCGATTTGATTTCTCCCAATTCATTAATATATACTAAGGATGCATATACACTATGTCCGCCGCGATCTTGTGGTCGTTCTAATATACCAATGTAAATGGCAATCTTATGTTTTTCAGCAAGATTACATATAGAATCAAGATCTCCTTTTTCGATTATAATTGCATTATGAGCATAATGTGCATGAAGCTCTTTTTGAATCGTACTGTTAAATTGTGCGCCATCTGTAAGAGTGACCCAAAAAGGGTAACCAGGCAACAATGTTTCGCCAAAAACGATTAACTCTACTTTTTTTGAAGCGGCTTCAACGATATAGTGTTCTACTTTTTTAAGTGTGGCAGTTTTGTCTGACCAAATTGGAGATATCTGTGCTAATGCAACTTTAAGTAATTGATCCTTCATAAAAATAGATTAATAACAATTGTGTATGCTATATGATGTAATTAGAGTTTATATATTCTCATTTTGAGATTAAAAATATTCAGTATAAAAAATTGATTTGCAATATATTAGTGTTGCGTGAAAACCATAAATTAACCTTAAGGTAACATTAGAAATGCACCAAAGAGTTAGGAATTGACAGCGTTAAGAACCAAATATTGTGAATATCTTATTCGATAATCAATTTCATCTTCATTCTTAAAAAGTAAACATATAAAAAGTATTTATTCTTCAACGTTTACTTTACGTTAAAAATCGATCTTATTAACTTAATGGTAATCATGTTTATACCTTCTGATAAAACTCAAAGTAGAAAAAAGTTTGGTGTGTGGTAGTACATTTGTCATGTAAAAATAAAGAAACAAAATTTTAAAAAACTCAAATCTAAAAATACAAAAAATGAAAAAATTAACAGTTTTATTAGTAGCGTTCGTATTAGGATCAACACAACTTTTTGCTACTGGAGGGACTCCAGTTGATGCAGAAAAAGAATTAAGAAACCATATAGCAGTTCTTTTAAAGAGCCCAGAAATTAAACTTGATAAAGAAGAACTTAAGGCTAACATCGAATTTACTTTAAACAGCAAAAAAGAAATAGTAGTACTAACTGTAAATGCTGAAGAAAGCATTGTTACTGACTATGTAAAATCAAGATTGAACTACAAAAAAGTAAATTCAGAAATATCTAAAATTGAAAATAAAGTATTTAAGATTGCTTTAAAAATCTTAAAGAACGAAGAAGAAATATAAATATTAGCCAATTAAATTGTGTAAAGCAGTTGCAGAAATGCAGCTGCTTTTTTTGTTACCAAAGAATTTTATCTAGAACCATATTTACATCGATTAAAACAATACTAAATGTGCCAGTAACAATTATTAATTTAAGGATATTATGAAGCCAAACATAATGTGTTCTTTTTTTTGAAATCCATAGCGCTACTAAAAATACGGTTAAAAAGATAACACATAAGAAAAAATAGAGATACATAAAACCAATTTGATACCTTGTAAGTAATAGGTAAATTGGGATTCCTGAAATTAAAATTAGAATACTAATAATTTGTTTAGAAACGCTCTCTCCATATACTATAGGTATTGTTTTATAGTTATGAACAAGATCACCTCTTAAGTTTCCTAAATCTTTAACTGCTTCTCTAATGATAAGGATTAAAAACAAAAAAGTTGCATGTACAAAAATAACCTCATCAAAGTTTTTGTAGTAAATGAATATAGCAAAAAAAGGAGTTATTGCCAACAAGGCTGCTGCAATATTACCTATAACAGGAAATTTCTTTAATTTATGTGAGTAGAACCATATAGCAAAAATATATAATGAGAAAAACATGACAGCTCTAAACGAAACATAACTAGCACATACTACAGATAGAAAATTAAGGATAAAGTACCCTGTTAATTTGGTGCGTTGGCTTACCAATCGATCAAGCATGGTTTTTTGTGGCCTGTTTATGAGGTCTTTTTCTTTATCATAAAAGTTATTAATAATATACCCTGCTGCGATTACGCCAGTAGATGCTAAAACGATTACAAATAAATTGGGGTCAAGAATGATATGACGTAGACCAATATGGGGAGCCAAAATAAATATAGAAGTAAAGTATTGCGCAAGTACAATAATGAGGATATTATATCCTCTTACAATAGAAAACAAGCTCAGTAGCTTGAGAAGTATGAGTTTGTTTTTACGACTAAGCATAAGAAATGCTTATTAAAAATTATATACGACCTCTAGCTTATAATCTTTAAGAGATGCTTGCGCTTTATCAAAATCTTGTGTAAACCCTAGGATGTATCCTCCACCTCCAGAACCACATAGCTTTAAATAGTAGTCGTTTGTTTCGATTCCTTTTTTCCAGAGTTTATGAAATTGCTTTGGAATCATAGGCTTAAAGTTGTCTAAAACAACATGAGAAAGTACTTTGATATTAGAAAACAAAGATTTAACATCTCCTTTTAAAAAGTCTTCTACACATGCATCAGTATATTTTACAAACTGATCTTTAAGCATATTTCTAAAGCCTTCTTGCTTCATGCTTTCCATGAATATACTTACCATTGGTGCTGTTTCTCCTACAATACCACTATCTAATAAAAAAACAGCTCCTTTTTTATTTTCTACACTTTGTGATGGGATTCCAGCTGGTTCTATATTATCTTTAGAGTGAATAAGTATAGGAAGACTTAAATAACTATTTAAAGGATCAAGACCAGAACTACTTCCATGAAAGAAAGATTCCATGAGACCAAAAATCTCTTTCAATTTGATTAGTTTGTCTCTAGTAAGATTCTCTAATACTGTAATTTTTTCAGTAGCATACTTATCATAAATTGCCGCAACTAAAGCTCCACTACTACCAACACCATATCCCTGCGGAATACTGCTGTCAAAATACATTCCAGCATCAATATCAGCATTAAGCTTATCGAAATCAAAAGTTACTATTTTTTGATCTTCAATACTTTTAAGGTAATCAACAAAACTTTTAAGGTTATTGTTAGATTGAATTGCTTCTTCATTAGGCTGATCACTTACTTTAAGTGCTCCCTTAAAAAAGTTATAAGGTATAGAAAGACCTTTAGAGTCTTTAATAATACCGTATTCACCAAACAAAAGTATTTTAGAATAAAATAATGGTCCTTTCATTGTTCTTAAGCTAGTTATGTTTATAATAGGTAACCTTAGTTTATATAAAGTTACACTATTTTTGCTCCGAATCCTATTTTGTCGCAAATATACTGTCCATTCTGACAATACGCAACTAACTCGTTAGTAATGAAGTTTAAAACTTTCTCTTTTTCTTGATTTGGGTACAAAACATGCACGTTTGCACCCGCATCTAATGTAAAACAAACTTTAGATCCAGTTATTTTGCGATATTCCCAAATTTTTTGAATTACTGATAAAGTATGAGGTTTCATTAATATAAAATAGGGCATTGATGTCATCATCATAGCATGTAGTGTTAGTGCTTCGCTTTCAACAATACCGATAAAAGCATCTAAATCCCCAGAGATAAGTATCTCTTTTAATGTACTTATGTTTTTTGTTGCTTGATCAAATCGTTGATGAGCAAAAGGATGACCATGCATAAGATTATGCCCTACTGTACTACTTACTTGTTTTTCGCCTTTGTCAATAAGTAAAATAGTATCTTGATAGTGTTCAAAATTTTGGTGTACGGTATCTGGAAATTTGACCGCAAAAGCATCACTACTACCAGTTACATCAGGATGCTCTCCCCATACAGTAACGGGGCCTTCGATACTCCTGCATGCGCTGCCAGAACCTAAACGTGCTAAAAACGAGGTTTTTCTTAAAAGATCATTATCGGTGATATCGGGTGTAATTTTCTTCTCTAATTGCATTAAACAATATGCCAAAGCACTCATCCCACTTGCTGAAGAAGCTATTCCACTACTATGCGGAAAAGTATTACTGGTTTCTATTGTAAATGTATAGTGTTTTAAAAAAGGAACATAACTTTCAATCCTTTCAAAAAAAGCTTGAATTTTTGGTTTAAAATCAGGCTTTGGTTGCCCTTCAAATAAAAGTTCAAAGTCAAAAGTAGTAGCAAGCACTTCTTTTTTTTTGTATCTTAAGCTTGTTGTTGTTTTGCAATGATCCAATGTAAAACTAATTGATGCATTTTCTGGTAATTGAACAGGTCGTTTACCCCAATATTTTATTAAAGCAATATTACTTGGCGAAGTACAGGTTATTAGTCCCTCTTTTGGTAATTCTGAAACTATAGAGGTGCTAAATTCGGAATAATCCATCATTGTTTACGATAATTTTGAACAAAGATAAAAGCTATAGTATAGTTTAAGTACATTTGTAGCGAAAATAATTGCTATTTTAGTGTTGCACTAACAAATTTCAATGAAAAAACGGTTTTTACGTATCGGTATTGCAGTTGTAGCATGTGTTTTGATAGGTTTTTTAAGTAGTATTGCTTCTAAAACTTCTTTAGACACATGGTATGCGTCTATACAAAAACCATCTTTTACTCCGCCCAATTGGATCTTTGGTCCTGTATGGATTTTACTCTATGTTTTGATGGGTATCGCGGCTGGAATTGTTTGGAGCAAAGGTTTTTATCATAAATGGGTAAAAACTGCGTTATATCACTTTGGGTTTCAATTGTTGCTTAATGCAGCATGGCCTATTTTTTTCTTTGGATTGCAAAACCCGTTTATCGCATTACTGGATATTGTTGCACTTTTTATCCTGTTATTGTTTACGATTAAATGGTTTACGGTGGTTAATTCTACCGCGGCATATCTAATGATCCCATATGTTGTTTGGGTTGCTTTTGCAACCGCATTGAATTTTGGTATATGGCAACTAAATTAAATGAAGAATACGGAATAGGATTTTTTTATGAGTAAAAAAGCAATAGTCTTACAGACTACACTCGAATTAATAACAAAACAGGGTATCAATGCTACATCGCTTTCGCAAATCATTAAAGAGTCTGGTGTGGCAAATGGAACCGTTTATCATCATTTTAAGAATAAAGAAGAAATCATTACCGAGTTGTACTTGATGTTAACTCAAGATTTTGGAACAGTCGTTATGCGTAATATTCCAGAAGATGATATAAAAAAACAGTTCACAGTAATGTGGCTTAATTTATTCTATTATTTTGTGAATAATCCATTGGCATTTATATTTTCTGAGCAAATAGCCCGCTCTCCAGAGATACCCCAGTCTTTAAAAGATAAGGCAAGGCAATACTATGCCGATATTGAAAGTTACTTTAGAAGAGGGGTGAAAGAAAAAGTTTTTAAATCCTATAATACATTAGTTATGGAAGAACTTTTCTTCGGTAATGTAGTGTCATTGGTGAAAATTCATGAGAACGAACAAGTAAAACTTCAAGAAAAACATATCAATCAGGCGATAGAAATCTCGTGGAGAGGGTTTTTGAAAGATCATACGATTATTCAGTAACCTTTGATTTTTTAAACAGGTTTTAAGAGTATCCAAAGGGCATATCATACGGATATGGTTTTATGCTGAAATAAGCTTGCCGAAATACTTTGTGTATATACTTCGACAAGCCTAATCGCACATAGGCATTATCTAGGTTAAATTAGAATATGTTTTTATACTTACTTATGTACAGAAAAACAAGCAATTAATTAAATACAATATTTACGCAAGAATCTTTGTATAAATCCTTTAGCACATATTGTATTGCTTTTTTGGTATCGGTAGTTTGTCCTATTCCTCCTCCTTTAAGGGTTAATTTTCCTGTATCTCTGTTCCAGTAATATTCTTTATTCTGAGATTTAACAATACGTTTACTATTTTTGGTAGTTACCTGAAAAGCATTAAGCTGTTGACTATATTCTATGCCAGACGGAAAATACACTTCGGTTACAAATTTTGTATTTCCTTTTTCATAGACATAGCAGACACATTCTCCAATATCTTTGGCTTCAGATACCCTTACCATATTATTTTGTACAATTTTCCAGCTACCTTTTACTTTAATAGCCACCAGATTCATTACCATGGTCCCTTTTTCTGCTAATTTATTCGCAATTGAGGACTCAAAATTAATGATAGCCGATATTGTACCTGCCAATTCCTTTTGATTCTGAAAAATAACTTTATCCAACGTCAATTTAAAATTATAATTGTTATCGTTAACAATGTCATTTAATTGAGATGAGATATCTTTTTTGAGATAATCTTTTCTTACCAATGCTCCTGATAAGTTTACATATACAGTGTTTCCACTATATTTAGAATCAAATAATTCAAGAACATCCTCTTTTTGAGTTCCTTGATTTAGCGCATTCATTTTGTTGATATAATCAACTAATAGCTTTTTTACGGGGTCTTTTTCGTTAAATTCTTTACTTTGAACAATGTTGCTATATAGAAATAAGAATAAAAGAATAAATGTAATTTTTTTCATGTTGTTGAGGTATTGTTTACGTTCTAATAAGATACGAAAAATTACTCAAAATAGCTAATGAAGAAAGCGTTGTTTTTATGTTAAATTACTTATTTCTAGAATTTTGTAAATTGTTTTTAAGTTTCTGGTTGTGGCTTTAGAATTTAATTTTTTCTCAAAAAAATTATTATTCAATTTAGTTTTTCCATATCCATTTCCAGCATAGAAGTAAACCACTTTGTTAGTAACTACGAATTCTTCTGAGTCATGTGATTGTGAGGTTAATTCTTCTAGGTTTAAAGAATTCGGGGGAGAAGAAAGTAAGGTAAAATACATTTTTTTTCCTTCTATTTCTTCGTTTTCAATTCTTTTGGCAAAAGGGTTGTCTTTGTAAATATCAGCTAATGTTTTTGGAGTTAAAACAAGTACAGGAACTTCAAAGTCGTAATGTTTTAGAATTGCTTCAGAAATGAGGCCACCAAGTATTGTTAGTTTGGTTTCTTGATAAGTAAAAACAATGTTCCCGCTTTGGATATAGGTTGTGACAGAAGTTAATCCAATGTCTTCTAAAATCGTTTTGAGTTCTGCCATTTTAATCTTTTTCTGTCCACTTACGTTAATTCCGCGAAGCAAAGCTATGTATGTGTTCATAATGGATCTTTTTATAAAGGTAAAACTATTTGGATGTTATGGCTTGTGCTGCAATAAAAGCACCAGTCCATGCATTCTGAAAATTAAATCCTCCGGTAATCGCATCAATATTTAATACTTCGCCAGCAAAGTATAAACCTTCATGTTTTTTACTTTCAAAGGTTTTAAAGTTAACTTGTTTAAGGTCAATGCCTCCCGCGGTTACAAACTCTTCTTTAAATGTACTTTTTCCTTTTACAGAAAAAACACCTTGTGTAAGTTCATAGGACAATTTTTGTAATGCAGTTTTATTGATATCTGCCCACTTGTCATTTTTGATTCCTACGGTCAAAACCAAACTTTGCCATAGTCTTTTTGGAATACCAAATTGCGCATATTTATGAAGTTGTTGTTTTGGGTATTGATTCTTTAGATCAATAAGTTCATTAAAAATCTCTTGTTGACTATATTGTGGAAGCCAATTAACAATGATGTCAAAATTATAATCCTTGGCATTAAGTTCTATGGCACCCCACGCAGATAGTTTTAAAATAGCGGGCCCACTCATTCCCCAATGTGTAATTAACAATGGTCCCTCACTTGATAATTTAGACTGTATAACTTTTACAGATGCGTGAGTGGCAATACCAGGTAGACCTTTAATTCTTGGATCTTTAATGTTAAATGTAAATAAAGATGGTACTGCGGTTATGGTTTGATACCCCAATTGTTGTAGGTGATTCCAAATTTTAGGATTACTACCTGTAGCAATCATTAGTTTATGGGTGGTAAACATTCCCTGACTGGTCTTTATACTCCAGGAATTGTTTTCAGAATAAAAATCCTTAACCGAATGATTTGTGAGTACTTTAATCCCCAATCTTCGGGTTTCTGATAAAAAACAATCGATGATAGATTGAGAAGAATCAGAAACAGGAAATATTCTCCCGTCATCTTCGATTTTTAATGCAACACCTCTACGATCAAACCAATCCATAGTATCACCAGTCATAAACGTATGGAAAGGGCCTTTAAGCTCTTTTTCACCTCTAGGGTAATTTTTACTAAGTTCATTTGGGATAAATTCGGCATGAGTTACATTGCATCTTCCTCCGCCAGAAATTCTAACTTTAGACAATACTTCTTTACCACGTTCTAGAATAGCAATTTTTAAATCTGGTGCTTGTTCGGCTACATTAATAGCAGTAAAAAAACCAGCAGCGCCACCCCCAACAATAATCAAATCATAGTTCATACAGCAAAATTCGTAAAATCTCTGTTGATTTTACTGGTTTTTGAAGAAAAACGATAGGTATTATTATAGAAGTGGTTTAAACTTTTTTCAATTTGCTAAAAAAATACTTTTTTGCACCCATATTTCATAATTTTTGACTTCCGTAGCGCTGCTATGCAACTAAAAAATACTTTATACGGTCACAAAACTGCTATTTTTCACTTAAATCAAAAAAGTTTAAACCACTTCATAGTTATAAGTAGCATGCTACTACATATGCCAAATAAAAGAATACAAAATAGAAATGTTTTTAAGGGAGAGCTCTATAATGATATGGGGATAGGGTATCTTTAGAAGCGGTACATATTATTCAAAAACCCTTCGGAACTTGTCTTGAGCCCTTACGGGCACTGTCGAAAGGCTTAGGGAGACATTCGTTTTCAACAATTAAACTTAAAAAACGTCAATTCGAGTGTTTTGTCGTAATGTAATGAAGACAAAATGTATCGAGAATAGTTGTCTCTAAATCCTATTCTCGATACACTTCTTCCTATGGTCGAAGCACTCGAATTGACGAATTTAGAACAAAAAACATAACAAATCTTAATTATACTGTCATGCTGAGCCCTTCGATAGGCTCAGGACAGGCACCGTCGAAGTATGTTTTCTTCTGTACCAAAATACACTCAAAACCAACACTAAAACACCACAAATCCCCAACAACCAATACCACTCTGTGTTATTCTTAAAATGAATTGGAGCAGGGTCACCCACCAAATAAAACCCTGCCCAATATACCGGTTGGGTGCGATGGATGTTTGCAGTCTCTAAATAGTCTAATTTTGCCTGTTGTAATGCCTTAGCCTTGTTCATACCAGCTTTGAGATGCGTATAAAAATATTGCATCAACTCTGGAGTAGTGTTGTCTGATACCTCCCAACTGCTTAAGAGTAAACTTTTGGTTCCTGCATACTGAAACGCACTACCCAAACTCATAATCCCTTCTCCTTGGGCAATAGTACCGCTACCTGTATTACACGCACTTAATACGGTAAGTTCGGCAGGAATATCCATGGCAAACAACTCATGGCCATATAAGAGGTTATCTTCTATCGTGTCTTTGGTTTTGGTAAAATAGAGTTTAGAATTCTGTGGGTGTTTGTGATCTACATCACCATGTAGTGCCAAATGTAGAATGTTATATGTCCCAGCATTTTTCTTAAAATTAGCCTCAATGGCTTGCGATCCATAATAATATTGCCCATCAATGATATTAGATATGGCTTTGATCTCTTTACGGGTACCCGGTAGATCATCTCCCAGATCTCTTAAGGTTGCCAAACGCATAGCTTTATCACTTGTGGTATTGGCTATTTGGGTGCTATCAGAAAACGAAAACGCCAGACATTCTTGTCTTTTTTGATCATTGATAGACTTGTTTTTATTTCTGGCAAATAACAGATTGGCTGCATTGGCATACGAAATCGCAAAGTCTTTAAGTAGATAAGGTAATTTTATGGGATTGTTGGATGTTGTATTTTGAGTAAGTAATAACTCAAAATTAAGATGCCACAAAGCTCCATCGGGAATGATAATCAATTGATCGCCTACCAATTGATTTTTTATGAGAGCTAACAATTGCGTGTATAAATTCTGTCCTAGTGTTTTATATTCTTGTAGTTCTTTTGAGGTAATATGTTTACGAAACTTTTCTATCTGCCCGGTAAGATTAGGCGTTACCAGTTTTTGCACCTTGGTGTGTTGTTTAGAAATCGCAAATGCATAGGTAATACTATCTGAAGTAAAAAACTCGACTACTGTAGTGCTATCATCTAGATGTTGTTGTATTTCTGTAAGGGATACCAACTTTTTGTTATAAGTAAGCTTATGATACTTTGGATATTGGGTTGCTATCACTCGAGTCAAAGAATCTTGTCGTTCTGTAATGGTAAAAAGTGCATTCTCAAACCGGGTGATTTTTGCTGTATCTATTTTTTGATTTGCATACGCTTTGGTGATTTGGGATTGATAAAATGCACGATCGATACGCAATTCTTTTTCTAGAGCGGTTATGGTATTGGGTAATCCTGCTACTTTTTTAGCATTGTTGCCATTTACTAATTCTTTTAAGGTATTGGCTTTACTCTTCTCGGCATAATAAAAGGCTTGTTCTAATGAGTGCCGATTTTTTTGTAAATCATGTAATTCTAATTGCGTGGCAATGGCTACTTTATAAATGTCTTTTGCTTTTTGGGCAAAATCTACCTTGTCTTGATAAGAGGTAAAGGTTTCTCGTATATAATCAATGATACGATCGGCTTGTTGATAGATTGCTATAGCCTTAGTTAGGCGTTCTGGATTCTGATCTTGCTTATAGAGCAAGTTATATACCTTGGCTTTGCCTTGTAACGAACTTAATACAATGTTTTGATTGAAATGTTGATCTATAGGTGTACTGTCTTGTTTTTGTGGGTTTGTATTGGCTTTGATCGCTTTCTCATAATACGCTAAACTAGTTTGATATTTTTTTTGAGCAATATATACCTGAGCAAGATTATTATAAGATACTCCTATTTTGGGGTGTTGATCTCCAAACAATTGTTGTTGCATTACCAAGGCTTTTTGGTAGTTCATTAAGGCGGTAGGATATTCTTTTTTGTTGAAAAACAAATCCCCTAAACTTGTGTAAGAGTTGGCTATTTCTGGATGAGTACTACCATAAATATTAGTGCGAATACTTAATGCTTTTGTGTAATGATCTAGAGCCTTTCTATATTCCTTCATTGCCACAAATAATAATCCAAGGTCATGATAAGAATCGGCTAGATTCGAATGATTCTTGTCAAGGGCTTTCAGCCGAATTTTTAAAGCTTTGTTGTAATACTTCAATGCTCTTGTATAATCTTTTTTTAAACGGTATATATTTGCAATATTATTATATCTACGAGCTATACTATTATTATATTTTTGTGCTTTATTAAGGCTATTATCGATTTCTTTGTGTCTAAGAATTTTTACTGAAGATTTTTCAAGGTATATTAAGGCTTTATTGTATTCTCCTAAATATTTATAAACCACTCCAATGTTGTTATAAATATTTGATGCAATTTTATTTGCATAATTTTTAGAGAAGTTCGTGATTTTAAGTGCTCGTTTGTAATACTGTAACGCTTTGTTATATTCTCCTTTTTGTTTATAACAGATCCCAATTGAGTTAAAAATTGAATATCTTTTAAAATGGTCTTCTCCATAAGTTTGAGTCAGAATAGATGCATTCTTTTTTAGATTGACAAGCGCTTTATCATATTCCCCAGTTTTTCTATATAGTTTACCTAAGGCTTCAAAAACTATGGCTGTTTGTACATGGTTTTTTCCAAGTATTTTTTCTCTAATAGTCAAAGTTTTAAATAAACAAAGTGCTGCTTTTTGATATTCTTCTTTTTCATAATGAGTAACCCCTATATCACAATATAAAGAAGCTATTGTTAAAGGGTTAACCTTTGAGTTTTTTTTCATAATAGACAGGGATTTTTTAAAATAATCCTTTGCTTTATCAAATTTTCGTTGATAATAAACTATCAGCCCAATTTTGTAATAAAAGTTGGCTTTATAAATAGGGTTTTCTCCAAAAGCTTTTATTCTCCCCTCTAATGCCTTTTTATAATATATTCTTGCAATTTTGTGATTTGATTTATAAGAAGTCAAATATCCACCAGCATAATACCTCCCAATATTATCATAAGCACTAGCTTCTTCTTTATTATTTTTTGGTAAATATTTTTGACAAATCTCTAATGCCTTTTTTGCAGCTTTTAATGCTTCTTCATATTCAAGATCACGCCATTGACTTTCCGAAATCTTATTATAACACCCTGCTACGCGTTCCCAATTTTTAGTGTTTTGATAGATGGGTAATGCTTTTTTAAAATAAACAATCGCACTATCTAATTGCCTATCGGTAAGTAAAGAATCTGCTTTTTTAAAATGTTGGTAGGCAACTAAGGTGTCTGTTTTGGTTTGAGCTTGACAAATTATAGTACTTGAGATAAATAGCCAACCTAGTAGAAACAGGAGTGTTTTTGAAGGTGATATTTGGGGTGTTTGTGGATTCATCTTAAAAGAATTCTAAATCTTTTTATAGTGTGATACATTTTCAATAACTAAACTTAAAAAACGTCAATTCGAGTATTTTGTCGTAATGTAATGAAGACAAAATGTATCGAGAATAGTTTTTCTAAATCCTAGTTCTCGATACACTTTTTCCTATGGTCGAAGGACTCGAATTGACGAATTTAGAATAAAAATCACAACAGGTTTACTTAATGTTGTAATTGTCGTACTTTAATAGTTAATGTCATTTCTAACCTGTTTGTTACTTTTTCTAGCTTTACAATTCTAAACTACACCGTAATGCTAAGTCTGTCAAAACACATTTTTTAGTTTTTACTTCTTGTGATTAACTTTCATTTCTCAACTATTAACTCAACCAAATACTACATATTTAATTTTTTCGTTGTTTCTCTCTTTATATGAATACCAAAGAACGTAAAAATGTTACTTTTACAATTAGTTTAACATTGTCAAAAGGTAACGATTCGTTGTTTCAGTACATAAACCTATGAACACTATCGAAGATCAGAAAATATTAAAAGGTATTGCAGAAGGAGATGAGGTTGTGATCACAACATTTTATAAGAAAAATATGCCTTATATTAGACGGTATATTGTTAAAAATTCTGGTGCCGAGGTAGACGTAGAAGATGTGTTTCAAGATGCATTGGTTTTTCTATATCAAAAAATAAAAGAAGGTTCGATAGAATTACATTCGTCATTATCGACCTATTTTTATGGAGTATGTAAAAATATATGGAGAAACCGATTACGAAAAAATATGAAAATGGTAGTTACAGAAGATGTACTTGACGAAACCGAGGTTATAGATCCAGAGGTTATTCGCGAAATTACCAAAAAAGAGCAGGAGCACGTATATCGTAAACATTTCTTAAATTTAACCGATACATGTAAGCAAGTGCTTAATTTGCTCTTTCAGGGTAATAGTATGAAAGAGATAGCAGATCAAACCGGATATTCTGAAGGATATACGAGAAAGAAAAAATTTGAGTGTAAGCAACATTTGTTAGAGATGATAGAAAAAGATCCTATGTATCGCGAACTCAAAGAAACAATAGAAAAGAAATAGATAGGTAAAATGAGTTATTGTTATGTGTTGAGTAAATCTAGCAGAATAACAAATTTTATTTAATTCAATATTAAGTGATTAGAGAAAATGGATATGGAGTAGTCGTTCAGCATTATCTGAACAATGAAAGTGTATAAGTGTAATAATTAAGTTTAATTGTAAGAACTTGTATAAACCTTAAATTTGATCTGATTTTTAAATCGTAATAAGTAAATGGAACGCACCCCAGCATTATTTGAAAAAATAGAAGACTATTTGGCTGGCTCCCTGTCAAAAGAGGAGGCGATTGCTTTTGAAGAAGAAATGGCATTAAATGCGAGCCTAAGTGAAGAGGTAGAAAAGCATAGAATGATGCATGAAGTCTTAATGGATAGAGATACTCTGGATTTTAAGAATAAATTAAAGCAAATAAGTAAGCAAATTAAAGAAGAGGACAAGTTGATGGTAAAAAAAAAGACCCCTGTCTTTTTTTTTAAAATAGCGGCTTCGATTGTTTGTCTTTTGGGAGCCGGATCTGTATTATGGTACTCAATGAATACCGAAAAACAGACACAAGATTTGTACGGGGCATATTATGCACCATTTCCTGTAGAAGATAATACCAGAGGAGAATCTAGTGATGAAGTGCAGGGCATTATTAGTCATTATACAAAAGGAATATATGATTCTGTTGTGTTTGCTTTAGAAAAATACCCCAGCTTAAGAAAGCAAGAACCACTTTCTCTATATTTAGGAAATAGTTATCTAAATACCAATCAAGAAGAAAAAGCAATTCTTGAGTTTAAAAGTGTTGATAATAAAAAATATCATGAGGTTGCTCAATGGTATTTATCTTTAGCATATCTTAAATTAAATAAAACTACAAAAGTTGAAGAGTTGCTAATAGAGATTATAGGCTATGATGGAACCTATAAAAATAGAGCAACAGAATTGCTAAAAATGCTAGAGGAACAATAGCATATTCTAGCCTGATTTTCTTTTTGGTAAATTAAAGTAATTACAGGAGCATTCTAGAGCTCTAGTAAAAGTCATCCATCATTAGTATCCTTTTTTTGGTTTGTAATACAATTGTGAACTTAGCCTAATGAAATTTACATCAAGAGGTATTTGCTTAAGTAGATTATATTCAAGATGAATAAATTTTGTCAAAAGTCTTATCTTCTATAGTTTCTCAGAACATTCAAGAAAGCGCTCTCCAAGGTTGATGTATTTTTTTCTTCATTTTGAGATAAAAAAAAGGGGTTTTTGTTATTGTATTCTTACTTCCGCTTAAATGAGCATTAAACTTAATGCAATTGTGTTTGCTTTATTTTACTGGTAAACAAATTGTTAGGATTGTCCTTTCTTAAAGTCTGAAATTAGCATGGTTCATAAGGTTTATTTTTTACAATTTCAGGAAAACTTACAAAAAACAACATTTTTAAGGTAACAATGCTTTTGTTGAAGACATTAATTTATAAACCCCATGTAAAAATTGGTTAAATAATTTCAATATTAAGTAAAGGAAAAATTATGAATGTTATCATTAAACACATTGAGCTTATAGGACGTATTGATCAATTAATTCGTTTACAAGCAACAGGAACACCTCAAGAATTGGCTGAAAAATTGGATATTTCAAGAACGAAGTTATATCGAACGATTAATACTATGAAATCTCTAAATGCACCTATCCAGTATGATGCGACTTTGCAGAGTTTTGTATATGCCAGAGCCGTAGGATTTCAAGTTGGCTTTTTTGCAAAAGACAGAAAAGCCCAAAATGTTAAATCTTTGGCATGATTAATAAGATGAATATATCTTATTTAAATGCAGCAAAACCTGTAATATCTAGTCCGGTTATAAGAAGATGGATATCATGTGTGCCTTCATAGGTGATAACACTTTCTAGGTTCATCATATGGCGCATAATGCTATATTCTCCTGTGATTCCCATTCCGCCAAGTATCTGTCGCGCTTCTCTTGCAATATTTATGGCCATTTCTACATTATTGCGTTTTGCCATAGAAATTTGAGCGCTAGTAGCTTTACCTTCATTACGTAATACTCCTAATCGCCATGCCATTAATTGGGCTTTGGTGATTTCGGTAATCATTTCGGCTAATTTTTTTTGTTGTAATTGAGTAGCTCCAATCGGTTTGTCGAACTGAATACGTTCTTTTGCATATCGCAATGCAGTGTCATAACAATCCATAGCCGCTCCAATTGCACCCCAAGCAATACCATATCTTGCAGAGTCTAGGCAGCCCAGTGGTGCGCCCAAACCACTTTTGCCAGGCAGTATGTTTTCTTTAGGAACTTTTACATTGTCAAAGATTAATTCTCCGGTTGCAGATGCTCGTAAAGACCATTTATTATGAGTTTCTGGGGTAGAAAACCCTTCCATACCGCGTTCTACAACTAATCCGTGAATTCTTCCTTCTTCATTTTTGGCCCATACTACAGCTACATCTGCAAATGGTGCGTTAGAGATCCATAGTTTGGCTCCATTAAGTAAAACATGATCTCCTTTATCCTTATAGTTAGTGGTCATTCCACTAGGATTTGACCCATGATCAGGCTCGGTAAGTCCAAAACACCCCATAAACTCACCCGAAGCAAGTTTTGGTAAATATTTTTTACGTTGTTCTTCAGATCCATATTTCCAGATAGGATACATAACCAATGAAGACTGAACAGATGCTGTAGATCGCACTCCAGAATCCCCTCTTTCTATTTCTTGCATGATCAAACCATAGCTAATCTGGTCTAAACCGGCACCACCATATTCTTCTGGTATATAAGGTCCAAAGGCACCTATCTCTGCTAATCCTTTAATAATTTGAGTTGGAAACGCTGCACGCTGTGCATAGTCTTCTATAATAGGAGAGACTTCTCGTTTTACCCAACTTCGGGCCGCATCCCGAACCATTTTATGTTCTTCACTTAATAAATCATCAATTTGATAATAATCTGGTGCTTGAAATAAATCTGGTTTCATATGTTTTTAGGTGTTTTAATAATGCGGTTGTAACAAATGTAGGTAATGAAAAAAGAGCAAGCAATTTTTTTGACATTTTTAAGAAGCATTTAAATAAAGATAAGAAGAGCGGTATTTTGAGATGTTAATTATACAAATATGTGTATATATTCCGCAGTAGGCAGTAGGATTCTACACTTAAATCATTTGTCTGGCACCGTGTTTTATAGTTTAATGTATGTAAAATTTTATCTATTGTATTGATTTACAGATATTTGTTTTGATTTATGATTTTTTTAACCTCTACCGGCATAATTATTCTATGTGTAACTAGTATAACATATAAAATAAATGAAACAGATGAAAAATTTAGTTGTATTAATGGTATTCACTTTTGGATTATTGGTAGGAACTCAAAATATCAATGCGCAAAAAGAAGTTGCTAGTGTAGATACAGAAGTGATTGCTCCTCCAGTTCAGGAAAAATTTGTAGAACTAGCTACAGAGAATTTACCTCAAAAAGTTCTTGATGCCGTTGCAAAAGATTTTGCTGGTGCAACCATAGAAAAAGCTGCTGCCAAAGAAGATGCTTCTGTGTTTAAATTGGTATTGAAGCAAGGAGAAAAGGAAATGGAAGTTTTCTGTGATGCTGATGGAAATTGGATTAAGAAAAAGTAAAAAACTTTAATTTATTGTAATGTAAATTAAACTTCGTAGAGTGATTAAATTGAAAAAGAGAATCTATTGTGATTCTCTTTTTTTTATGTTTAGTTGCTGTTGATCTTACATTTTTAAATAAAAACTTTTAGTAAGATTGATGTATTCACTGGTATATTGATGGCGTGTTGTTTCTATAATCAACTCATCGGTTTTACAAGGTTCATTTTCGTTACGACTAAGAAGGAGTAAGCTTCTTTTTGTTTCTGATGTTGGTGTGCCTTTTACTCTGGTTAATTTCTCCGGAAAAAGTCCTATTTCTGCAGCTATATGAGTGATTCGCTCCTCTTCTTTGTGAGGAGCAATTAATGCTAGTTTTCCTTGTTTTGATAATAGTTTAGATGCGCCGATTAAAAGATGTTCTACTGGTAGAGCATCTTCGAACCTTGCCATATCTCTTTTTTTATCAGAAGTTTTGTAATCTTCTGTGTAAAAAGGAGGGTTGCTGATTAGTAAATCATATTGATCATCTATTTCAGAAACAAATTCTTGAAAAGAAGCATGATAGCAGAATAAGCGGTCTCCCCATGGCGAAGCTTCAAAGTTTTCTACGGCTTGTTCATAAGCTTCAGTGTCAATTTCTATGGCATCGATAACCTCTGCAAAAGAACGTTGGGCAGCCATTAGAGAGATGATACCAGTTCCTGTGCCAATATCAAGAATTGTATTTGTGGTTTCGTTTATAGGAACCCATGCGCCTAATAATACACCATCAGTGCCAATTTTCATAGCACACCGATCTTGGTCAACTGTAAATTGTTTAAACTTAAAAGGTTTGGCCATAGATTGGGGAAATGTATTATAGATAAAGGTCTATCAGTCCTTCTGGAGTATTTACAGATATGGTTTTTGATTCGCGATCAACATTGACAATAAATTCATCATTCATAGGAATAAGAATTTCTGTTCCTTTGCGATCAACTTCAAATAAGGCTTGAGCAGTAGAATCATTGATAGATTTAATGATACCCACTTCACCAAAAGTGGTATCTATAATTGTAAATCCAATTATTTCATGATAATAAAACTGATCACCTTCAAGTTCGGGTAATAAGGTAAGTGGAAGGTATAGTTCTGCCTTCATGATGTCGTCGGCATCCTCTTCAGAGTCTATATCTTCGAATTTTGCTCGTAGTAAATCGCTTTTATGAAGTGTACATTTTTCAATAAAAAATGGAACCAGATTGTTGTTATAATTAACAAATACCGATTCCATTTTTGTATAACTTTCAGGTTCATCGGTATCCAATTTAATCAATACCTCACCTTTAAAACTAAATTTACTTACGATTTTACCTAGATAGAAGCATTCTTCTTTCTTCATCGTTAATAATGCAACTATTCTTCTTCGTTGCTAGTTTCTTCAGTTACTTCTTCTGCAGTTGCTTCGGCAGCTTCAGCTTCAGCGGCTGCTTTAGCTTCTTCTTCCTCTGCTTTTGCTGCAGCTTCACGCTTAGCGTTTACTTCTTTTTCAGCTTCAAGGATTTTAGCTTTTACATCAGCATCAGCTTTAGCAAGTGCGTCTTTCTTTGCGCCAACAGCTCCATCTTTTTCTGATGCCCAAGCTTGGAATTTTTCTTCAGCTTGCTCTTCAGTTAAAGCACCTTTTTTAACACCACCAGCAAGGTGATTTTTAAGTAAAGCTCCTTTGTAAGATAATATGTTTCTTGCAGTATCTGTAGGTTGTGCACCATTTTGTAACCATTTTACAGCACCATCAACATCTAAGTCAATACTTGCAGGGTTTACATTTGGATTGTACGTTCCTAATTTCTCAAGATATTTACCATCTCTTTTTGATCTAGCATCTGCTGCCACGATCCAGTAAAAAGGTTTTCCTTTTTTACCGTGTCTCTGTAATCTAATTTTAACAGGCATAAAAAATTAATTTTTGGGTACTCGACCCTATTTATAATTAAGGGGGCAAAGGTAATTATTTTTAATGAATTAGAGATATAAATTTAAGTTTGTTTGTTTTTGTTTTTTTTAAGGTAATTGTTTGCTAATTAATTAGATAGTAATTTTTGATTGAGGTTGTTTTTGAGTTAGATACGGATAAACCACAGTGTTTTTACAGGTAAAATCAATTAATTTGTGTATTTCATCGAGTAAATTGGTATTTTTTCGATCAAATCATTGTTTTATTGAATTTTAGGTTATATGTTTGTAAGAGTAAACACATAATTTGTGGTTTTGCGGTAGGAAAATCATATTAAAGCCCCTGTCTATGATTAGAAAAATCACCCCTATGCTGGCAGTTATCTGCCTTTTTTTGACTTCTTGTACTACAGATATCGAAATTAACGATCCGGCATTACAGGCAAAAATCGACGGTGAACTGTTTAGATCGGCGATCAAGAAAGCTGTAATTTATGAAGATGGCACATTGGTAATCTCTGGTAGTGCAGATGACCAATCGATTAGCTTTTCTGTTGTTTCTCCAAAAACAGGTACATATAAAACAGCTCAGCAAGCGATTAATAAAGCTAGTTTTCAAGCAAGCAGTATAGAATTTGTTTCTAAAGAAGGAGAGACAGATGGGACTGTAGAAATAACTGAGATTTCGAATAATGAAATTTCGGGTAACTTTCATTTTAAAGACCTGAAAGATGAACATGGCAATTCTATGAATTTTAGCGATGGATGGTTTTATAGGTTGCCACTTGAGAACGCTTCAAAAGAAGAAGAAATTACAGAAGAGATTAATTCTTGTTTACTTAATGCATCTTTAACAGCAATGGTTGATGGTTCAGAAATGATTACAGATGACCATACAGCAGATGTTTTTGGAGTAGGAGACGTGTCTATTCTTATTAAAGCAACAAATGATACACAGCAAATAGATATTATATTTCCATCTGATGCAGTACCAGGAACTTACTCTTTAACTGGGTCTGGAGATTACAGTGCATCATATTCACTAAATAACGATAAGTCTTCTGTTTTATCAGGAAACCTTATCATTACCAGCCATTCAACTGAAACCAAATGTATTAGTGGAAGTTTTGAGTTTAGTACCAGAAGTGGTGCTCAGATTTCAGGCGGATCCTTTGAATTTGGATATTAAAATTACCCCACAGAACAAGGTATTACCTTGCTCAACTGTACTAGTAAAACCGTTCAAATATTAATTGGGCGGTTTTTTTATGTAGATATTGAAGAGGTAAATCCAGAAGTAGTTAATAATTCTGAATAACTTTTAGAAAATCAAAGAAGCATTTTAGTTATTTTTGAAAGTTCGTAATTGGGATAATACTAACAGATTTTCTAGAAATACCGTTTTATATGTACTTAGTTTTTGATACCGAAACCACCGGATTGCCAAAACGATGGGATGCTCCTATTAGTGATACTGATAACTGGCCAAGGTGTATACAGATAGCATGGCAATTGCATGATGAGATGGGAAATTGTATCGAGCATCAAGACTATTTGGTAAAACCAGATGGGTTTAATATTCCTTATGATGCAGAAAAAATCCATGGTATTTCTACAGAATTAGCTGCTCAAGATGGAATTACATTACAAGAAGTTTTAGATAAGTTTAATATTGCATTGTCTAAAACTAAATTTGTTGTTGGGCAAAATGTAGGTTTTGATGTAAATATCATGGGGGCAGAATTCTATCGTCTCGGAGTAGGCAATCAGCTTCAGGAGTTACCTGTTTTGGATACATGTACAGAAACTACTGCGCAACTTTGTCAAATACCAGGAGGAAGAGGAGGAAAATTTAAGCTGCCAACACTTACAGAACTACATCAACATCTTTTTGGAACCGCATTTGGAGAAGCGCATAATGCCACCGCCGATGTAGAAGCTACTACAAGGTGTTTTCTAGAATTAATTAGAAAACAAATATATACTATAGAGCAATTAGATGTTGCTCCCGATTATTTTGAAAATTTTACGACTGTAAACCCAGAGCCAATTGAGCTTATTGGGTTAAAACATATCAATCTGAAAAAAGCTTCTCAGAAAATTCAAGAAGCGTTATCCAAACAAGGGCAATCAGGTTTATCAGAAGAAGAAATAAGTCAAAATCTAGCTGCTTTAGATGAAGCAGATTTTGTTCATTTACATAATCATACCCAATTTTCAGTCTTACAATCGACGATAAGTGTTCCTGATTTGGTTAAAGTGGCTGCAAAACATAAGATGAGAGCTGTAGCTATGACAGATCATGCTAATATGATGGGGGCATTTCATTTTGTTCAGGCAGTATCTAACCATAATAAAAGTGTAAAAGCAGCAAATGAAGAGGCGATAGAAAATGGAGAAGAACCTATTGGGGTAGAAATGAAACCTATAGTAGGATGCGAGTTTTTTGTGTGTGAAAATCATACCGATAAATCTCGAAAAGACAATGGGTATCAAGTTGTACTAATAGCCAAAAATAAAAATGGATATCATAATTTGGCTAAAATGTCTTCTACTGCCTTTGTAGATGGATTTTACTATGTTCCGAGGATAGACAAAGAAGTAATAAAAAAATACAAAGAAGATGTCATGGTGCTTACAGGAAACCTATATGGAGAGGTTCCTAGTAAAGTGTTGAATATAGGAGAGAAACAAGCAGAAGAAGCGTTGTTATGGTGGCACGAAGAGTTTGGTGATGATTTGTATATCGAAATCATGCGTCATAATCAAGAAGACGAAAAAAGGGTTAACCAAGTATTGATTGAGTTTGCTAATAAATATGGGATTAAAACCATTGCAACCAATAATACATATTACTGTGAAAAAGAAGATGCTAATGCGCATGATATTCTCTTGTGTGTAAAGGATGGGGAGAAACAAGCGACACCTATCGGTAGAGGAAGAGGTTATAGATATGGTCTGCCTAATCAAGAGTATTATTTTAAGTCTCAAGACGAGATGAAGCGTTTGTTTAAGGATTTGCCTGATGCAATCCTTAATATACAAGAGGTTATTGATAAAATAGAGCCATTTGTTCTTGCGCGAGACGTACTGTTACCAGCTTTTGATATTCCAGAACGATTTCAGTCAAAAGAAGATGAAATAGATGGAGGAAAAAGAGGGGAGAATGCTTATCTAAGACATATTACTTATGAAGGAGCAAAAATACGATATGAAGAGATAACTCCAGAAATAGATGAACGTCTGGATTTTGAATTGAAAGTAATAGAAAAAACAGGATATCCTGGTTATTTCTTGATTGTTGAGGATTTTATACGAGCTGCCCGAGATATGGGGGTTTCTGTAGGACCTGGCCGTGGTTCGGCTGCAGGGTCGGCAGTAGCGTATTGCTTATGGATTACAAATCTAGATCCAATCAAGTATGATCTTCTTTTTGAGCGTTTTCTTAATCCGGATCGTGTAAGTATGCCTGATATTGATATCGATTTTGATGATGAAGGACGTGGTCGTGTTATGGATTATGTAATAGAGAAATATGGAGCCAATCAAGTGGCACAGATTATCACTTATGGTACTATGGCGGCCAAATCATCTATTCGAGATACGGCTAGGGTACTGGATCTTCCGTTGGGAGATGCAGATCGTATAGCAAAGCTTATTCCTAATATGTCAAAACTCGGAAAGATTTTTGGGGTTGATGAAGCTACGCTTAAAAAGAAATTTAGAAGTGATGAGTTAGAAAAAGTAAATGAGCTTATTTCTATTGCAGATGGAAATAACCTCGAGGCAGAGATGCTGAATCAGGCAAGGGTTTTAGAAGGTTCTGTACGTAATACAGGAATTCATGCTTGTGGGGTGATTATTACCCCAGATGATATTACCAAGTTTGTCCCGGTGGCATTGGCAAAGGACTCTGATATGTATTGTACCCAGTTTGATAACTCTGTAGTAGAAAGTGCAGGGTTATTAAAAATGGATTTTCTGGGTTTAAAAACATTAACCTTAATCAAAGACACGGTAAAAATTGTAAAAGCTAAGCATGGAGTTGAGTTGGATCCAGAGAATTTCCCACTTGATGATGAAGAGACCTATGCCCTTTTCCAAAGGGGAGAAACAGTAGGAGTGTTTCAATATGAATCTCCTGGGATGCAAAAATATATGAAGGAGCTTAAGCCTACTGTTTTTGCAGATCTTATTGCAATGAATGCTTTGTATAGACCTGGGCCACTAGAGTATATACCTAGTTTTATTAATAGAAAGCATGGTGTTGAGGAGATTATATATGACCTTGAAGCTTGTGAAGAATACCTTCAAGAGACTTATGGTATTACGGTTTATCAGGAGCAAGTGATGCTTCTGTCTCAAAAATTGGCTGATTTTACAAAAGGTGAAGCCGATGTCTTGCGTAAAGCAATGGGAAAAAAGCAAAAGGCTGTACTTGATAAAATGAAACCTAAGTTTATTTCTCAAGCTTCGGCGAAGGGACATGCCGAAGACAAGTTAGAAAAGATATGGAAGGATTGGGAGGCTTTTGCAGCTTATGCATTTAATAAGTCTCACTCTACTTGCTACGCATGGATAGCATATCAAACGGCATATCTTAAAGCGCATTACCCTGCAGAATACATGGCGGCAGTTCTTTCAAATAATATGAACGATATCAAGCAGGTAACGTTCTTTATGGAAGAGTGTAAGCGTATGAAATTGGATGTTTTGGGGCCTGATGTAAATGAATCATATCGTAAATTTTCGGTAAATAAAGATGGAGCCGTTCGATTTGGAATGGGTGCAATTAAAGGAGTGGGTACTGGGGCTGTAGCAACAATAGTTGAAAACAGGAAAGAAGCACCGTATAGGTCAATTTTTGATCTTGCCAAGCGTATCGACCTGCGCGCAGCCAATAAAAAAGCCTTTGAAAGTTTAGCATTGGCAGGAGGGTTTGATTCTTTTGGAGATACACATAGAGGACAATATTTTCATGAAGAAGGAGATGGGGTTACTTTTTTAGAAAAAGCGATGCGGTATGGATCAAAATTTCAGGAAAGCGAAAACTCATCACAGGTAAGTCTTTTTGGTGAGGCGAGTGATGTACAAATCCCAGAACCTGTAGTGCCGCCTTGTGAAGAATGGGGGACCATGGAAAAATTAGCTAGAGAGAAAGAGGTAGTAGGGATTTATCTATCAGGACATCCTTTGGATGATTTTAAATATGAGATGAAGTATTTTTGCAATGGTACATTGCTCAATTTTATAGATTTAGAAGCTAATGTTAATAGAGAGATTTCATTTGGCGGAGTGATTAGTAATGTAGAGCATAGGACGTCTAAAAATGGAAAAGGATGGGCTACATTTACTATAGAGGATTATAATACTGCATACGAATTTAGAGTTTTTGGTGAAGAGTATTTAAAGCATAGACCTTTTTTGGTTAAAAGCACATTTGTGTATACTAAAGCCTTTATTAAAGAAGGTTGGGTGAATAGGGATACAGGAAAAAAAGGAGATCCAAGAATACAATTTAATAGTTTTCAGTTATTGCATGATGTGATGGAGGCCTATGCAAGAAAGCTTACGATTCAAATGGATATAAATGAGCTTTCTGATAGTAGAATTGATAGTTTAAAGGAATTGTTGACAGAACATTCAGGAAATCATACGCTCAATTTTGTAATCTATGAAATGGCTGAGAAATTAAAATTGCATATGCCTAGTAGAAAACAAAAAGTTAATATATCACAAGACTTATTAATTGCGCTAGAGGATGAATCTATCTATTATAAGTTGAATTAATAAGTAAGGAGTACTTAAAATAAATAAATAGGAGGTCAGCCTTTTTTATGATTTAAATTATAAAAAAGATTGACTTTTTTCGATATAGTCTATTGTATTTTTAAGTGTTTTTTCAATATTCATTTATATAAAATAACATTTCTAATGTGTTAGAAATCTAACACTTGAGAGGATTTTTGTTTTGGATAAAAAGTATGGATTTATGTTAATTAAATGCCAAAATCAGGCTTTAGTAAATACTTATATTTTGCTTATTTTTTCTTCTAATCCCTTTTAAATCAGTATAATCATACTTTATTAAATAAATAGATCTTATCAGTTTTATTTATTTTAAATCTTCTTCTTCGTAAGTATGAAATGTTGCCGGCGTCTCAATATATATATCAAAACTTTAATAACAATTTTTGATGCCTAAAGATGATTGGCCAATTGTCATTTTTTAAGATTATTAAAACCTTTAAATACACAAAAAATGAAAAAGATTAGAATAATGCTCTTAAGCCTGTTAGCCACCTTTTTATTTGTGGCATGTAGTAATGATGATGCTACTATTGTTGAAGAACAACCAGTAGCTGATGCTAAATTTGGAAAATCCTTTAAAGCTTTAAAAGAAGCTAAACTGCTATTAAGAAGCATTTGGCGAGATGGTGGGGTGCCTTACAATGCTAAGCATCCTGCTCTTAGATTTGCTTCAGAACAAAATGTTTTTTTGCCTAGTGTGCTGGGGATTGACTACCGAATAGATAGATCTGTGGTTCCGGCAGGGCCTACAGCGCGATTTCCTATGTTTAAAGGTTGGGAGACAACTCCAGATGGTTTGAGAAAATGTTATTATGTGATAACAGAAGCATCGGATCGAAAAATGGTAAAAAACTAGGAGTTATTTTTTCACCTAGAATGGCCGAGGCTATAGGTTCTGGAGGAGAACAGAATGCATATTGGACTCGTAGAGGGAGATTGGTTTTTGAAGGCTCAGTAGATTTTTCTCCTAAGAGATCATTAGTGCCAGGTGCGGCAAATGGATTGTTATTTGGTTTTCCGCCAGCAGAAGTTAACCCTGGGGCAATAGCCGATTCAAAATGGTCTTCGTATGTAGTGTTGCCAAGTGGAGTTGTTATTAATGCACAAATGGTGGCAAATAGCACAGGTATTCATGATAGAATACCACATCCAGATGGTAACGGTCCTGCCCAAGAAGATGACTTAAATAACCCAAATTTTGCTCCTGATCAGGCTTCTGTAGTAATGCAGCTTTTAGATGGATGGCAAGATGGTAAACCATACTATTTTCATATTGTTACTGATACTTCTGATCCAGGACCAGCAACTATTGAGTTAGGTGTTTTTGCTCCGAGATTAGCTAATTTGCCAACTTTTGGATTGTTTCCTGGTGGTTCTATGTTACCTTTTAGTCCTACTGCCAATGGTAGAACGATAGATACAGATGGTTTTGGAGTTCAAGGGCTAAATGCTGCATCGTTAAGTGATAGGCAAGTACAAGACCCCACAAATACGTTTCCAATCGATCCGAGAGATGAGAGATACGCTCCTATGTGGGATGCTCATGTTACCGAGTTTACTATTCCAGAGACCGATCGCCCTATTTTGAGAAGTTTTGATCAAATAAATGAGCTTTTAGCAGATGGAACCTTAATTCCTTTTAGAGGAAATGCAAACCCAAGTCCACTGGCAAACTCATTGTCTGACTTGTTAACAGCAACTGGTGCTATAATCAATTGTCCCGTAATAACGCAGCCCGAAGCAAGTGTGATTGGTACTCAAATAGGATTGCCTCGTAACTATTAATAACTCAAAGCGAACAATACGATGTATTTCGTGTTGTTTGCTTTTTTTTACCGAAACATGTTTCTTGTAGGAGTTTTGATTTTTTTTGAGAAATTTAGAAGAATTTGAGGTTGATAAAATACCCTTGTTTGGTGTGTGAAAAAATCATGATTTTATGTGTTATATATTGTTAATCTGTGAGATACATATGTTTTGGTCATGTTTAGTATCAGGAAATCAAATAACCCTATAATGAAAACAAATATCATCAATGTAAGCTTTGGTAGAATTATTGACTAATTTTGGGAATATTAAATTAATGAGAACTTTAAACAAAAAATAATTATGGCACTAGAGATAACAGATGCTACTTTTGATGAAGTAGTACTTAAAAGTGATAAACCAGTATTAGTTGATTTTTGGGCTGCTTGGTGTGGTCCATGTAGAATGGTTGGTCCTATTATTGAGCAAATTAGCGAGGAATATACAGGAAAAGCTGTTGTTGGTAAGGTAGATGTAGATGCGAATCAGGAATTTGCAGCTAAGTATGGAGTAAGAAACATTCCTACTGTTTTGGTTTTTCAGAATGGTGAAGTTGTAGGGCGCCAAGTAGGTGTTTCTCCTAAGAATGTTTATGCAGAAGCTCTAGATTCTCTTTTATAGAAATATAATTATCCGAAATATAAAAAAGGTTTGATATATGTGTCAAACCTTTTTTTATGGAAACTAATTTTGTAATATGTATATTGTTGTCATTATCAAGTAAGAATGATGATGATGATTGTGAATTTTATGAAAAAATAATTTATGGATATCCAGAAGGAAATTAATAAGACAAAAGGATTTACAAATCTTGAGTTGCTTGCAAAACAGGTGGTAGAAGGTTTTATTTCGGGTATGCATAAGAGTCCGTTTCATGGGTTTTCTGCAGAGTTTGCAGAGCATAAGGTGTATAATAATGGTGAGAGCACAAAGCATATCGATTGGAAGCTGTTTGCAAGAACAGATAAGTTGTATACCAAAAGATATGAAGAAGAAACAAATCTAAGATGCCATATTATTTTGGATAACTCTTCTTCTATGCATTACCCAAAAATTAAGGAGCATCATCTAGAATCGCTTAATAAGATTAGTTTTTCTGTATTAGCAACGGCTTGTCTTATGAATATTTTAAAAAAGCAAAGAGATGCAATTGGTTTAAGTATTTATAGCGATGCGTATGATTATTACGCACCCGAAAAAGGAAGCGAAAGGCATCATCAAATGCTACTCAATAGGTTAGATGAAACATTGTTGAGTACCTCAAATAATAAAAACACCGATACATTTACATTTTTACATCTTATTGCAGAAAAGATTCATAGAAGATCTTTAATTTTTTTGTTTACAGATATGTTTCAGGCTACTTCGAATCCAGAAAAACTATTTGAAGCCTTAAGACATCTTAAATATAATAAACATGAAGTGATTCTTTTTCACACATTTGATGGAGAGAAAGAATTGAACTTTGATTTTAGTAATCGACCAACTCGATTTGTTGATGTTGAAACAGGTGAACATATAAATTTATATGCAGATACTGTCAAGGATAATTATCAAAAAGCGGTGTCTTCTTATTTCTATGATTTAAAAATGAAATGCGCTCAATACGGAATAAAGTATGTAGAGGCAGATACGACAAAAGATTTTGATAAAATTTTGACAACCTATTTTGTTGAGAGACAGAAATTTGCTTAAATAATTGAAATTTTATTTAAAAAAAAAGGCAAAAAGGTTTGTGAGAACTAAAATGAGGTGTATATTTGCAACCGCAATAAGCAATAAGGCTTTGGTCTGGTAGTTCAGTTGGTTAGAATACCTGCCTGTCACGCAGGGGGTCGCGGGTTCGAGTCCCGTCCAGACCGCAAAATTGCTCAAAAAGCTTCAATTTAATATTGAAGCTTTTTTTTGCAAAAAGATGTTGTGTTGTCTCACGCATGTCGTGAGTGGTTTAGTAGTAAACCAATGAGAAGCTTTTCCATAAATTTGGAGAGGCTTTTTTAGTTTTAGGGATATTTGTTTTACAAATTTTTATATTTGAATAACAAAAGAATATATTTTGACTTTTATCAAGACACAATTTACAAGTACAGATCTAGAGAATATATCTGGGATAAAAGCGCATACCATAAGGATATGGGAGAAACGATATGATTTGCTTTCGCCTAAAAAAGCAGCTCGAAATATCCGGATGTATGATATGCATAATATGCAGAAACTACTTAATGTAGCATTGCTAAATAAGTATGGTTATAAAATCTCTAAAATTGCAGCAATGCCAGATGAGGTGATTTTATCGACAGCCAGAGAGTTAGTAGATGAGAATGCAATCAAGGATAAAACATTGACAGATTTTAAATTGGCAATGTATAAGTATGATCAATACTTATTTCAAGATACATATGACAAACTCTTGAAAAAAAGTACGTTTTCAGAAGTTTTTATGGAGGTATTTATTCCTCTTTTAGATTTTATAGGTCTTTTGTGGCAAACAGATTCTATACAGCCTGCACATGAGCATTTTATTTCAAATCTCATTATGCAAAAAATCCATATCAATACAGTAAGTCTTAAAATCCCTAAGCCAAGTGAACATGTGTTTGTTTTGTTTTTAAGAGAAAACGAGGTTCATGAGTTGGGGTTGTTGTTTCTAAATCATGAGCTAATGAAAAAAGGACATCGTACTATTTACTTAGGTAAAAGTGTTCCTTTGGGTAATGTTGAGACTATGGTTTCGCTATTCGAAAAAATTACTTTTGTTAGTCATTATACTATGGTTATGGAAGAAGGTCTTGTTGATGAGTATTTTACTAACTTAGAGAAAATGTTGGTGCATAGTAATAATCAGTTCTTGGGGGTAAGTCGACAATTAGCAGGCACCGGATCGAAGTTTGATAATATCACCTTTTTTGAATCGGTAAAAGATATGATGTCAAGGTAAAGTTTTTGCTCCTTTCTTTTATTTTGTTAGATAAAATCATATTTTTACAAAACAAAATGAGAAAAACAATACACATAATAGGGTCTGGGTTTTCTGCTTTAGCGGCATCATGTTACTTGGCAAAAGATGGATATGACGTCGTAGTTTTTGAAAAGAACAAAAACCTGGGAGGACGAGCACAGCAGCTTTGTAAAGATGGATTTACATTTGATATGGGGCCTACCTGGTATTGGATGCCAGATGTTTTTGAACGTTTTTTTGCAGATTTTGGAAAATCACCCTCTGATTTCTATAAATTAGAAAGATTGATGCCGGCTTATCAAGTGTATTTTGATATTGCTGATTCTATATTTATATCAAATGATTTAGAAGAAATATGTGATGTATTTGAAGAAACAGAGAAAGGAAGTGCTGTGCATTTAAGGCAATTTTTAAAGGTTGCTAAAGAGAATTATGAATTGGCAGTACAGAATTTGGTATATCAACCTGGAGTTTCTCCCTTAGAACTTGTTTCAAAAGATACAATTGTTCGTTTAAATCAGGTATTTGGAACCATAAGAAAACAAGTTCGAAAGAATATAAAAAACCCTAAACTGGTTAAAATTCTAGAGTTTCCTGTTCTTTTTTTAGGAGCAAAACCTCAAAATACCCCTGCTTTGTATAATTTTATGAATTGGGCCGATTTTGGTTTAGGTACCTGGCATCCCAAAGGTGGTATGATACAAGTTGTTAATGGGATGGTGAATTTAGCAGAGAGTTTGGGGGTTACTTTTAAAACAAATGCAACGGTACAGAAAATTAAGGTAGATGGATCAGGAAAAGTGGAAGGATTGATTGTTGATGGAGAGTTTGTTGCTTCTGATGTGGTTCTAAGTGGAGCTGATTATCATCATAGTGAAACTCTTTTAGAATTTAAATACAGGCAATATTCTCAAAAATATTGGGAATCCAGAACATTTGCTCCTTCGGCATTACTTTTTTATGTTGGATTCGATAAAAAATTAGAAAATGTATCTCATCATACTTTGTTTTTTGATGCAGAGTTTGATCAGCATGCTGTAGAGATATATGATAAACCAAAATGGCCAGAGAGCCCTCTGTTTTATGCGAGTTTTCCAAGTATAACAGATGATTCATTTGCTCCAAATAATAAAGAAGCAGCAACTTTTTTGATTCCGTTAGCTCCAGATTTACAAGAAACAGAAGAAGATAGGTCTCGTTACTTTGATTTAATCATTGATAGGTTAGAAAAAATGACCAAGCAATCGCTGAGGTCAAACGTTTTATTTGCAGAATCTTTTTGTGTTAAAGATTTTAAGTCGGCATATAATTCATTTAAAGGAAATGCCTATGGGTTGGCAAATACATTAACTCAAACAGCTTTTTTACGTCCTAAAATTAAGAGTAAAAAAGTAAAAAATTTGTATTTTACAGGTCAATTGACCGTTCCGGGACCAGGGGTTCCTCCTGCATTGATATCAGGGAAAATAGCTTCAAAATTAATCACTAAAGCCCTAAGTAAATGAAAAATGTGTTTGACAATGTCTCGTTTAAATCAAGCAAATTAGTAACAAAATCTTATAGTACTTCGTTTTCGATGGCTGTAAAGCTATTATCTCCCAAAATAAGACAAGCAATTTATAATATTTATGGTTTTGTGAGATTTGCAGATGAGATAGTAGATACTTTTCATGAGTATGATAAAACTCATCTCATTCATAAATTTGAAGCAGATTATTATGAGGCTTTAGAAATGGGAATAAGTTTAAACCCGATTTTAAATTCATTTCAGTCAACAGTAAAGAAATATAATATTCCAGATGATCTTATTCAGGCGTTTCTTAAAAGCATGAAGGCAGATTTAAATAAGCAGGTATATCATACTGAAGAAGAGTATAAAGAATATATTTATGGTTCTGCAGATGTAGTTGGGTTAATGTGCTTAAAGGTTTTTGTAAATGGGGATGATAAAGAATATGAAAGACTCAAAACTGCTGCAATGAGATTGGGGTCTGCTTTCCAGAAAGTTAATTTTTTGAGAGATATTAAAGATGATTTTGAACAATTAGATCGTTCTTATTTTCCTAACGTTGATTTTGTTAATTTTAATAAACAAGCTAAGGATGCTATTATAAAAGATATAGAATCAGATTTTGAATACGCTTATCGAAATGGAATTTTACAATTACCTAAAGAAGCAAAGTTCGGAGTTTATATGGCTTACAGGTACTATAAAAGACTATTGAGGAAATTAAATAAAATCCCTTCGTCAGAAATATTAGAAACCAGAGTTAGAATATCGAATGTTTTAAAAGTAAATTTATTGGCAAGAAGCTTTTTAAGATATAAGCTTGATATGCTGTAGCAAAAGTTTAGTAATTTTATGGTCATGACAGTACTTGTTTATATACTTATAACGCTAATTACCTTTTTGATTATGGAAGGGGTTACTTGGTGTACTCATAAGTTTGTAATGCATGGGTTTTTGTGGTATTTGCATGAAGATCATCACCAGCCTAGGTATCAAGGGGTGTTTGAGAAAAATGATGCATTTTTTGTGATTTTTGCAACGCCAAGCATATTGCTTTTTTATTTTGGACTAGAAGAAGCCTTGAATTTTAGGTTTTTTATTGGGTTAGGGATCCTATGTTACGGCATTGCATATTTTTTGGTTCATGATGTATTGATTCATCAACGATTTAAATGGTTTAAAAAAACAAAAAACAGATATTTGATAGGTTTAAGAAAAGCACATAAAACTCACCATAAACACTTGGATAAAGAAAAAGGGGAGTGCTTTGGTATGCTCTATGTGCCTATGAAGTATTTTAGAAAACCAAAATTGTCTTGAGCTGGTTGTACTTAATTCTTAATTTGGGATCTTTGTGTGTGCCTTTCTGGTATTCATTTAACCGAAAAATGCGATTTGTAAAACACTGGAAAAACATCCTAATTTCTACAACTGTAGTGGCTTTTGTATTTATAATTTGGGATGCTATTTTTACAAAACATGATGTTTGGGGGTTTAATCCTGATTACCATTTAGGGATTGAGATTTTGGGAATGCCAATAGAAGAATGGTTGTTTTTCTTTTGTATTCCGTATGCAAGTATTTTTATACACTACTCCATATTACATTTTTTACCTAAACTTCATTTAACAAAGATTGTAACTAAAGGATTGATAGTTACTTTATTTTTAATGAGTGTTTGTTTGGTGTTTTTTAATGTTGATAGATCATATACTTTGGTGAATTATACTTTTTTGGGGGTATCGATGGTAATGGGATGGTTTTTTGGTATTTCTGTTTTGCAACGTTTTTTTATAAGCTTTTTGGTGATTCTTATTCCCTTTTTTATTGTGAATGGAGTGTTAACAGGTACTTTTATAGAGGCTCCAGTGGTATGGTATAATGATCAAGAAAATTTAGGGATAAGATTAGGGACTATTCCAGTAGAGGATATTGGGTACGCGTTTAGTATGTTGTTTTTAAATGTACTGTTGTTCGAAAGATTGAAAGTTGTTTCTAAGTAATATTATTAATTATTAGAGTTAAGGTTGAATGTCTATGAGTTAGATTTGTTCATCATCTCAAGGGTAGCTTGATAGAAATCTAACTTTTGTACTCGTGCTTTTAGCCATATGTAAAAGCTGATGGTAAAGATGTCTTCTTGATTAAGGGAGTTCTTAATCAAAGAGGTTTCTATTTTTGAAACAAAATCATTTTCGTCGATAGCATCTGGATTGTGATAATGAGATATGGCCAAGGATAAAAAATGAAGAACCCTATCTTCTCCTTTGTTTTTCAAGTGATTTGAATACTTTTTTCTGAAGCTTTTTGATCTAGATTCTACTAGATCAAGGTTATTCAGCTCAATATGTAATAGAACTTCCATTAAGTTCTTTTTAATAACCCATATTATCCCTGCTTTTTCTGTATACCAGATGTCACTATGATGTAGTTCGCCAAATTTTCGCAACGCTTCTTTGTGTTTTTTTTGTTGAAAAAGAAGCATAATTAAAGTAAGTTTTAGATCTAAGATATATGTGATTTGGTTTTTAAACTTACTGAAGTTAACATCTTCTAATAAAAGAATCGCTTGGGTTGCATTACCACTATAATTCAAATTCAAGGCCTTTAGTAGAATGTATTGAGGTAGGAATCTCTTATAATACTTCTTACTCTGTTTCATCATTTGATCTTCCATTTGAATCAAATGTAGTTCTGACGCGGTAAAATTTTTATTTCTGAAATAGGAATTTGCAACATAATATAAAATCTGAATGTGGTAAAACAAATGTTTTTTAGAAAATTGTTCCTTAGCTTTTATTTGGTTGTATGTGGCTTCTACAAAAGGTAAAACCGAATAAAAATCCCTGGTTACATTGGCAGTTTGATTTGCGATTTCGAGTATTTTGAAAAGAGACCTGAATGTTAGATCATTTGTTATAGAGATATCAAACTTAGATAAAGAATTATGTATAGTTTGTATGTTGTCTCTTTTGTCTTCGATTAACTTGTTTTGAATATGAGCATAAAAGAGATTAAGGTTTTCTTCTTGTTTTAAGGATTTTTGATTGATCTTAAATGCTAAGATGATATCATCAAGTGACTCTTTAGGATTCGCGTGATTGTATTGTATTTTGGTGTAATATACTTCGTTAAGAATGCTAAACAAATCATGAGATTTGGCTTTTAATTCTGCCTTTTTAAGAGTTTTATAGGCTATTTTAAACTGTTTCTGTTCGAAGAAAATCCTACTTGCTAATAATAATTTGAGAATTTCCATTTCTTCTGAAGTTTCTTTTTCGAAACTTTTAGAGGCAATAAAATCAATAAGACTGTCATGTAGTCTTTTGCAAAGTGCATGAAGCGCCCCTTTAGCTCTTTTTTTATAAATAAGAAGGTCAATATCCTTTGCATTCGGGTTGGTGTCAAGCAACTTGAATAGTTCTATGTTTTTGGTATCTGTTCTTTTGTTTTTTTGTCTTAAAGAAGTTACAAAACTTCGCTTTTCTTCGGGAGATAAAGTTGATATTATTGAAGAAATACTATTCATTTAATCATAAGTTTTTATAAGTAAAAATACTATAAATAATAAATAAACCTGTTTTATATGTAATTTATATCGTAAGTTTTTTGAAAAAGTTGAATTTTTAAACAAATAGAATCATTGCAAATTTGTCCTGTTCAAAACAAATAAATTTAATCATCAAAATTAAGTATTATGAACTACAAGTTTAGTAATGATGTAACAGAAGAAGTAATTACTGATAACATCAAAAAAGAAGAAGTAAAAGTATATGATCAAAAACCTACTCCTGCGTTTATAGGTGCCTCTTGGGTAGCTCTGTTATCAGGAATGGTAGCTTTTTGTATTGGCCTATGGAATGCAGATATGTTGCTTAATGAAAAGGGATACTATTTTACCATCTTATTGTTTGGTTTGTTCTCTGCAGTGTCGGTACAAAAAAATGTAAGGGATAAGTTAGAAGGACTACAGGTTACAGAGATGTATTATGGGATTAGCTGGTTTGCAGCAATAGCCTCTATTGTGTTGTTAATTATCGGTTTATGGAATGCTGATTTAGAATTGAGTGAAAAAGGATTTTATGGTATGTCCTTTACATTGAGTTTGTTTTCGGCAATTGCGGTACAAAAAAACACTAGAGATAAAAAATTCATTGAGGATAAGAAGTAATTTTCAAAAGAAGGAGCATTTGTATGCTCCTTGTTTTGATGATTGTAAGAGGTGGCTGTGTGGTTGCAGCCGCCTTTTTAATTTTTGAAATGACCAAAGCAAAAAGAAATTATGAAAAACATTCCATTTGTATTAATCTATAGTAGGATTGTATTGGCTGTTCTAATAGGTGCTCTGGCACTATTAGAAATAGAGCATAAAGAAATTAGTATCGTTGTTTTGGTAATAATTGGTTTTTTGACCGATGTATTTGACGGAATAGTAGCAAGGAAACTTAAAGTTTCATCAGAAAAATTAAGAGTTTGGGACTCTAATGTGGATCAATTTTTTTGGATAATTACTATTTTATCTATTTTTTATCTCAACTTTCCGTTTGTAAAAAGTAACTACTTATGGGTTGTTTTTGTTGTCTTTTTAGAATTATTGGCTTATTTGGTAAGTTACTTGAAATTTAAAAAGACTATAGCAACACATTCGTTATTATCAAAGATGTGGACAATCGTTTTACTTGCTTTTTTAATAGACTTAGCATTAAATGCACAAAGTGGGATGATATTTTGGTGTTGTATCATACTTGGAGTTGTTTCTCGGGTCGAAATTCTAGTAATAATTATGAGGTTAAAAAGGTGGGGGACTGATATACCATCAATATTTGCTGTAGATAAAATAAATAAGGGTATTGAGCCTAAAAAGAGCATTTGGTTTAATAGTTAGTTATTTGAGTATGTAGATAAAAAGGCTAAGATGAGTTAAAGTATCTTTCTCTTTTGTTAAATAAAATTGGACTATGGTACCTTAAATTAGGTTGGTCAATTTTGAGTAAAGTATGTGAAAAATGTCTTCCCGATAATGGAAGACATTTTTTTTGTCCAGAATTATAGGGAAAACCACCTAACAAGGTAAGGGGTAATATGTTTGTGGTATAAAGTAAAAATAGCTTGTAACAACAAATAGAGTATTGGAATTAATTAATAAACGAAGTGAAATGAAATTACAATTTAATTTAATAGTGTTTGTTTTTTGTCTTGTGGCAATGGGATGTTCAAAATCAGATGATTCAGATTCTGCTCCAGAAGTTGTAAAAATCAAAGAAGAAAACATAGAGTTTAAGCATAAGGGGGCTAGATTAAAAGGTGTTCTTGCAAAACCTCAAAATAAGTCATCTTTTCCTTTAGTGATTTTTGTTCATGGTGATGGAGCTGCAGACAGGTTTCAACAGGGGTATTATAAATACTTTTGGAAAGAACTTTCTAAGAAAGGAATAGGGTATTTGTCATGGGATAAACAAGGAGTGTCAGAATCAGAAGGAAATTGGCTTAATCAAACTATGGATGATAGGGCTCAAGAAGTGCTATCGGCTATACAATATGTAAAGAATAGAAAAGATGTAACCACTAGCAAGATTATTCTTTGGGGAATTAGTCAGGGAGGTTGGGTGATTCCTAAGGTATCTCAATTATCTGGTGATGTTTCATCTCTTATTTTTCAATCTGCTGCTATAAACTGGTTGAGACAAGGAAAGTATAATACACTTGTTAAACTTTTGAACGAAGGCTATTCAGACGAGCAGATATTAGAATGTGAAGTCTATTCTGATGCTGGAACAGAATACCTTAGTAAGAATGCATATAATGAATATAAAGCTAATTTTGAAGAGCAGCCAGACTTTGTGAAGAATGCATTTTCATTAATAGATGAACAAAGATGGGGTTTTGTGGTGAAAAATTATCAAAGCGATATCATAAACGACCTTAAACAAGTCAAAAAACCTGTTTTAGCCGTGTTTGGAGATAAGGATGAAAACGTAGATGTAAAAGAAAGTTTAGAAGTATTTAAAAATACCTTTTTAGAAAATGGTAATAAAAGCTATAAGAGTCGTCTTTTTAAAGATGCTACTCATTCCTTAATAGATGTCAATCAAATGAAAACTCCAGAACAACAAGAGCAAATGTGGAATAAACTAGTAAAAGGCGAAAATGTATTTGCACCAGGACTTATAAAAGAAGTTCTTAAGCATATTGAAGATTAAATAGTTTTTGTTATTTAAAAAATTGAAGAATTACTGTTCGTGTTGTTGAGGATTTGATGTGTAGAAAAAGAGCTGACTTAATTAAGTCAGCTTTTTGTTTTCTATTTGGATCGAGAGACAGTCATCGAACTTTTTGAAGGAAGATTGTAGCTTAATTGTTAGTAAACCAAATATTTGTATAGTATTAGGTCTGATTGTGAAAGCTATTTTTGAGAGAATCGTTAACAAGATTCAAATTCCTAATTGTACAAGGTAAGGGGGCTTTTGTCCATTTTTTAAAGGTTAGACTCAATGTATCTTTGAGTAATCAAATGATTTAAAAACTATACATTTCTAAAGCCTAAAAAAATAAGAAAATGACACAAAAAATAAAGACTTCGGGTAAACTTGAATATTTTCAGTTACGTTCTCAAGAAATAGAGAACGGATTTGGGTATTCTTTTGCGATAAAGGTGGGGAATCTTATTAAAGCTTCTGGAGCAGTAAGTATGGATGACGAAGGAAAACCAACAGCCGTTGGAGACTATTTACAACAAATGAAGAATTGTTATGCAGATATCGAAAAAATGCTAACTCATTACGGGTGTACTTTTGATAATATTATTGTAGAAAACATTTTTACAACAGATATTACTAGTTTTCTGGAAAATCTGGAGTATAGGAAATCATTATATAAAAAAAATCGTTATCCGAAATCAACCTGGTTAGGCGTTAAAGAGTTAGCAATGCCAGAACTTATGATCGAAATTGAGGTAGAAGTATGTAAACCATATGTATAAAATACGTGTATTATTTTGATAGTAGAAAAAACAAGAATACCATGTCATGAAACAAGAACAAATAAATAATACAAGAGATGATAGGGTAGAATCACCTCTTATATCTGCCAAAGAACTGAATGAAGTTTTGGGTAAGTCTAATGTTAAAATTTTTGATGTAAGAGGTACTTGGGGAACGAACCCTAGGTCATTACGTAATGATTATTTTTTGGGACATATTCCTGGGGCTGTTTTTCTAGATTGGACCAAAGAATTTATAGAACAAGATATTGTGCCAAACTTAGCACAAGTATCATCATTTGAAGAAGCAAAACAATCTTTTAAAAATTTAGGAATCAATAAAGGAGATGTTGTAATACTGTATGATGAAGATCATCATATGTTTGCAGGAAGAATATGGTGGGCTATGCGTTATTGGGGGTTCGAAGACATACGTGTTCTAAATGGAGGGTTTAAATACTGGAAATCCCAAGATTTACCCATTTCTCAAGAAATTCCAGAAGTAACTTTGGGCACGTTCGAACCAATATGTCAGGAATATTTACGAGTTTCGTTAGCGGGCTTTTTAATAGAAAAGAACAAAGCTTGTGTCTTAGATGGTCGTGGTAGCGTGGGCTATAATGGGAAGCCCGAAGACCCTCGAACAGGCCATATTCCTGGAGCTATTAGTGCAGCATATAACACTATTGTAGATAAAAAAACAGGCCTTTTCCAAGAGAAAGAGAAGATCATAACGTTATTTGATAGTACTATTCCGAACTGGCGAACAACAAAGATAATTTCTTCATGTGGAGCTGGTTATTCAGGAACAGTAGTGATGTTAGCATTATCAAGCATAGGTATTCAATCCAGTTTATTTGATGAGTCATTTTCTGTATGGAAACAAGATCCATCACGTCCTGTAGAACAATCCTATTAAATCATATCTAAAGTTAAAAATAACGAATTGAAATATTGATAATTATGTCCTGTGTAAGAAATGTTTTTTGTAAATATCTGAAAATTATCTGGTTGAATGATATTGGTCCAGTATCTGGAGGGTGTAAAAAACAATGACTTTGAAACCTAAAAAAAAGCATTTTACACTACCACAATCATAAAGTGCATAAGAGATGAATTCACTGAGATAAATGTACTCAATTTCTTTAAAGAAAGGATAAATTTATATGATTCTTCTAAAAATAGATGGAGAATGAAAAATTCTGAGTAAGGTATGCTCAAAAAGAACAAAGGGCAATTAAATCTATATAGCTAAGTAAAAGAGTGATCTGTGAGTTAAATAAAAGAAAAAATCGATAGGTCTTTATTTTTTTAAATCAAAACTTGTGTTTAAAAAGAAATGATTAAACAATTTCATTATATTTAATTATTAATAATGTCTGATAAAGTTGACTGACACTCTTACATTTCTATATGGACCCCAGTTATTTTAGAATAGAAACGGATTTTGATTATACAGATTCAAGAGATAAGGTGTTTAGAATACTATACATTGAATCGGGAAGAGCCACTTTTAAAATTGATTTCTCAACCTACGAGTTAGTTGGTCCAACCCTGTTATTTGTCTCCGAAAATCAATTATTAAGTGTAGAAGATAAAAACGATAAATTGTTAGGTAAAACAGTATGCTTTTCTAATGATTTCTTTTGCATTAAACTAAACAGAAGTGAAACTTTTTGTGATGCTGTAATTTTTAACACAACTAAGCCTCCATATATTCCTTTGGAAGCTTCTGAATTGAGAAGGGTTGATTACCTGATTACAGCAATGAATAATGAACTTGAGGAGGCTAATGAGTTTCAGGAAGAAATTATCATTTCACAATTAAAAACATTATTACTGTCCTCTTCTAAGGTAAAGCTAAAACAATATGGAGAAGTAGATCTATCGGTGTTGTCGCCAATAGTAACAGATTTTCAAAATCTTTTAGACAAAGAATATGAGCGTCAGCATAATGTTCAATTTTATGCTGATGAACTGAATATTTCACCCAAAGGCTTAAACAAAGCAGTAAAGAAAGAATTAGGAAGAACTGTAAGTGATCTTATTAAAGAAAAACTAATTGTCGAAGCCAAAAGAGAACTTTATATAAAAGAATTATCCATTAAAGAAATAGGTTTCAAGTTGGGATTTGAAGATCCTGCTTATTTTAGTCGATTCTTTAGAAAAGAAACTTCACATAGTCCAAAAGAATATGCAGAGTTGCTTTAAATACTCAAAAGCACCATACAAGTAGTTATATGTCCTACCTCTAAACTTATGGGACAGAGTATGTTTGTATAAAAGATTACAAATGACTCATTACAATGTACTTATTATTGGTGCAGGACCTATAGGTCTTAGCTGTGGAATAATTGCTAAAGAAGCGGGTATCTCATATAAAATTATTGATAAGGGAGCTTTGGTGAATTCAATTCATGATTTCCCTACCAATATGAAGTTCTTTTCTAGCGCCGAAAAATTGGAAATAGGAAACCTACCTTTTACATCACTCTCGGTGCGACCAACTAAACAAGAAGGACTAGAATATTACCGAAGAGTAGCACAACATTACAAATTAAATTTAGGGCTCTATGAAGCTTTTGAGTCAGTTAAGAGATTGCGTAATGATTTGGGTGAAAGTCTTTTTACGGTGGTTACATCCAAAGAGATGTATACCTGCAATCATATAATAAATGCGACGGGGTTTTATGACTCTCCTGTAAAAATGAACATCCCAGGCGAGGAGTTAAAAAAAACAAGTCATTACTTTACTTCTGCTCATCATCTTTTTAATCAGAAAGTAGCCGTTGTAGGCGCTTCCAATTCTGCCATAGATGTAGCACTCGAAGCATATCGAAAAGGAGCAAATGTAACATTATTGGTTAGAGGAAAAGAAATTAGCGAGCATGTAAAATATTGGGTCAAGCCTGATATAGAAAGTAGAATCGCCGAAGGACACATAAAAGTATACTATGAAGCTGATATCTTAGAAATAACAGATAATCATATTTCATTTCGCTCAAGAGATAGACTCATAAAACTTGAAAATGATTTTGTATATGCTATGACAGGATATCAACCTAATATTGAATTATCTGAAAAACTTGGGATAGAAATGGATGATGATACAGGGTATCCAAAATATCAAAAAACTACCATGGAAACCACCTCGCCTAATGTGTATTTGGCAGGAGTAGTTATAGGAGGGTTAAATACAAGGCAATGGTTTATAGAAAACTCTAAGGACCATGGGAATAAAATTATTAATCATATTAAAAACAAAAATGAATCTAAAAAACAAAGTAGTTATAGTTACAGGGTCGAGTAAAGGGTTAGGATTGGTGGTTACAAAGCAATTATTGTCAGAAGGAGCGTTTGTTATTGGTTTTAGTAGAAATCAAACCTCAATCGCTGACCCTAATTTTACAGGGTATCGTCTAGATGTGGGAGATGAAGATGCTGTTGTTAAAACCTTTAGTCAGGTAATTGAAAAATATAAAACGATAGATATTATTATAAATAATGCAGGTTTTGGGAGTTATGACGGATTAGAAGAAACAGATTCAAAATTGATGAGGAAGATGTTCGAAACTAATGTTTTTGGAGTTTTTTATCTAACCAAAATTGCTGTGCCTTATATGAAAAAGGCACAACAGGGGCATATCATTAATATTTCATCTATTGCAGGAATTATCGGTATAGAAAATATGTCGGTCTACAATGGGACAAAATTTGCGATCAAAGGGATGTCTGAGTCATTATATAAAGAATTGCGACCACACGGAATAAAAGTAACGTGTATTCTCCCTGGATCAATAAAAACTGATTTCTTTAATGATTTTGAAGGGTATACTGCTAGTAATACGATGATGAATCCTAAGGATGTAGCAGACAGTATTGTGTATTGCCTTAAGTCCTCGGCTACATTTCATCCTATAAATTTAGAGATAAGACCATTTAACAGTTTATAAAAAAGATAAACGAAAAATAATACCAGTGAAGTTCCTTTTTATCCATTTTAAGAGGTATACCATCCATATATCTTTGTGAAGTAAATGGAGGATAGTAATCCATAAATAGTAATTTAAAAATTAAAAATAATGAAAAAGGTAATTCTTGCACTTGTGGTGCTAATTTCGGCAATGAGCTTTGCTCAAAGTGTTAACACGAAGCATGTAGCCCTAGAAGGGTATGATCTTGTGGGGTATTTTGCTAAAAATCAGGCAATACAAGGGACAGATAAATTATCTGTTGAGGTAGATGGTATTCACTATTATTTTAGTAGTGTAGAAAACAAAAAACTCTTTAAGGCTAATCCTAGTAAATATATGCCAGAATGTGGGGGTTTTTGTGCGACGGCTGTAGCAACTTCAAATGCTAAGTTTCCTGTAGATCCCGAAACATTTAAAGTAACAGATGGTAAGCTATACCTTTTTTATAATGGACCATATAAGGGAGCTAATTTCAATGGAAAAGAACCTTGGTTAAAAGATGAAAAAACGCTAATTAAGAAGGCAGAAGCTAATTGGAAAGCACTCAAAAACAGTTAATAAATAACAAAGTTATAAGTAAAGCCACCGGTGGTTAATTTACCCATCGGAGGCTTCAAAAAACTCAATTCTTATGAAATTTTATGTTTTTGTTTTAGGGGTTTTGTGGGGTTTTTTAGCTACACATGCACAGTCTGTTAATATTAAAACAGTAGCAATAGAAGGGTATGACGTTGTTGCATATCATAAGGGTAGAGCGTTAGAAGGTACTGCAGCATTACAAGTCAAAATGGATGATGTCTATTATTATTTTAGTAACGAAGAAAATAGAATTCTTTTTAAACAAGATTCAAAAAAATATTTGCCTAAGTATGGTGGTTTCTGTGCTATTGGGATAGCTAAATACAATAACAAATATGATATAGATCCCGAGGACTTTTTAATTGATGGTGGAGAATTATATCTATTCTGTCCAAATGTACTCGATGAGTGGATTTCCGACAAAGAAAATTTAAAGGAGAAGGCAAACATGAAGTGGATAAAAATAAGGGAAAAGCCTAAAAAGAAATAAAAATGAAAAAGCGTATTTTTTTGATATTAAGTTATGTATCTGTGGTTTTTATACTAAATGCTCAGGGTAATGTTAATTCCTTTGCAGGGAAAACTTTCCGAATTGACAATTATATCGGAGATAAATTTGATAATTCTGAAGATCTAGTATTTACAAATGTTCATGTCGAGGGTTCAATCTGCGTGCAGTATGGTTTTAAAAAAGTTGAGTATACTACAAATATTAATATAAAGGGATTTCAGGAATTTAATTGTACCATGATTAGTAAAGAACACGGTAAGATGGTATGGACTGGAGAAAAAAAAGGGGATGCCATTTCTGGAAAATATATATGGACCAAGGATGGGCAAGAACCAATACACTATACGTTTAAAGGAAAAATTAAGTACAATGAAAAAAAGTAAGCTATATGTGCCCTTATTTTTTCTACTTTGTATTATGGTAGTAGTAATTATTGCGAGTTCTTTTTCAATGAATTTTAAGATAGAAAAAGACGTAACAATAAGCTATATCAGTTCTACTAATGATTTGAAAGAAAAGAGAACTGTAACCAAAGAAGCTAAAGCGTTTTGGTATGATGGTAACGCAGAGTTGTCTAGTTATAAATTAACACAAGCTAGATATGGAGAAACGCATGAGGGTACTGCGGTTTTGGTCTATGTAGCGGAGCCTTTTTCTAAAAAAGCGAATACCAAAGCAGATGATTATAAAGACCCTAATAATATTTCAGTTTTGAAACTGAATAAAACCTTAAAATTTAATACAGGAATTTATCCTTATTCTTTAATGACCAGCACATTTTTTCCTTTGGAAAATGAAAATACGTCTTTAAAGATTAGCTCTTCATTACAGGAATGGTGTGGAATGACTTATCTAGAAATGAAAAATGAAACTGATTTTATCTTTAATTTCGACTCGTATTTTGAGGGTTTTACATTTAAAAACAGAGTAGTTAAAAAAGAACTCCTTGAGGATGATTTATGGACATTACTTCGCTTAAACCCTGATTTGCTTCCAATAGGTGAGCAATTGATGATACCTGCCATGTCTTTTTTGCGATTAAGAAATCGAGAACCTACAGCACACAAAGTAAATATCACTTTGCAAAAAGACGTTGAGGGGATATCATATTATACGTTGAATTACCCAGAGTTAGAACGAGAACTCATCATAAGATATGCAGCTGTTTTTCCTTACGTTATAACCGGTTGGGAAGAAACATGTTATAGTGGGTATGGAGAAGAAAAGAAGATGCAAACCTCTAAAGCATATCTATTAAAGACTATTAAGACCGATTATTGGAATCAAAATCATAATAAAGATACATATTGGAGAGAAAAATTGGCTCTGTAATAACAAAATTCTAAAAGATGAAAAAGACACTTATTATTATTGCTCACCCAAATTACAAAGATTCTCTAGCGACTAAAACCGTAATAGAGACACTTGATGGAGAAATAGAAAATGGTACCTTTCATAATTTATCAAAATTATATCCAGATTTTAATATTGATATAAAGAAAGAGCAAGATGCTCTGTTAAAAGCAGATCATATTATTTTTCAGTTTCCGTTTTATTGGTATAGCATACCTCCAATATTAAAACAATGGTTGGATCTTGTGTTAAGTTATGGCTTTGCTTATGGTGATGGCGGAGATAAATTAAAAGGAAAAAGTTTTATTGTAAGTACTACTACTGGTACACCGGCAGAAGCTTATAAAAGTGACGGTGTAAATCACCATACAATGGAGGAGTTTTTATATCCGATTATGCAAACAGCAAAATTATGCCTCATGAACTACAGAAACCCTGTGTATTCACATTCTATGATAGCCTGGAAGAATGAAGATCGGGTAGTAGTGATTAATAAAGCAATAGATCAAGCTAATCGTTTGTTAACATTGGTGTCATAAGAGTAGATAATTAGGATAAAGTTCCATTTTTCAAGTTATTCAATGGTAGAAACCTGTGCAACGAACGGTACTTGTTCCTTTGCTTTTTGATTCTTGGACAAAAATGTTTATTTTCTATAATAAACATTTGCTTGGTTGATGTTAGGATATTTTCATAAACATTATTATTTGCTCTTATATGAAATTACCGTAATCTGAGTTGAATTATTTTTGATTTAGGTGAAAGAAAAAATTCTTAGCCAGTAATTTTATATGAGAACTGACCTTGATTCTAATATAATCGACTCCGTTTTTAGAGCTAAACAAAAAAGCCGACTCGTTAAAGTCGGCTTTTTTTTGCTGTGCGGGCGGAGAGACTCGAACTCTCACACCTCGCGGCACTAGATCCTAAGTCTAGCGTGTCTACCAATTCCACCACGCCCGCATTAATCTTTTACAATACTTAGGACTCTTTGTAAAAGTGAGTGCAAATATAAACAATATGTGTCAATCTCAAAGAACTTAGATTATTTTTTTTTCAATTGATTTTGAAGTACAGAATTTTGGGGTTGTAAACAGTTATATTTCAGGTAATTTTTGATTTATAAATTATTTCATTTTACTACTTTTAGGGGCAAATAAATTCAATTTCATGCAAAATATTCAATCCTATATACAGGAACATAAAGATCGATTTATAAATGAACTTCTAGAATTACTTAAAATACCATCTATTAGTGCTGATTCTGCTTATGAAAAGGATGTAATACGAACGGCAGAAGAAATTCATAATAGTTTAAAAGAGGCGGGTTGCGATAAAGTAGAAATATGTGAGACACCAGGATATCCTATTGTATACGCAGAAAAAATTATTGATCCAAATCTACCTACGGTATTGGTATATGGTCATTATGATGTACAACCGCCAGACCCTATTGACTTATGGGATAGTCCTCCATTTGAACCTGTTATTAAAGAAACAAAGATTCATCCTGAAGGAGCTATTTTTGCTAGAGGGTCTTGCGACGACAAGGGACAGATGTATATGCATGTCAAGGCATTAGAGATTATGGTAAAAACCAATCAGTTGCCATGTAATGTTAAGTTTATGATCGAAGGAGAAGAAGAAGTAGGTAGTGAAAGCTTAAGTTGGTTTGTGAAACGAAATCAGGATAAATTGGCAAATGATGTGATATTGATAAGCGATACAGGAATGATAGCTCAAGATGTTCCTTCTATCACGACTGGTTTAAGAGGATTAAGTTATGTCGAAGTTGAGGTAACAGGGCCTAATAGAGACTTGCATAGTGGTCTTTATGGTGGGGCAGTCGCGAACCCAATTAATATTCTGACCAAAATGATTGCTTCTCTGCATGATAAAAACAATCGTATTACCATTCCGGGCTTTTATGATAAGGTAGAAAATCTATCACAAGAAGAACGAGCCGAAATGGCAAAAGCGCCTTTTTCTATTGAAGCATATAAAAAATCATTAGCTATTAATAATATATATGGAGAAGTGGGATATACTACTAATGAAAGAAACTCTATCAGACCTACATTAGATGTAAACGGGATATGGGGAGGATATACAGGAGAAGGGGCCAAAACAGTAATAGCTAGTAAAGCCTATGCAAAAATATCAATGCGTTTAGTTCCTAATCAGGACTGGGAAGAGATTACATCGTTATTTAAGGATCATTTTGAAAGTATCGCTCCAGATGCAGTTACAGTAAAGGTAACTCCACATCATGGCGGACAGGGATATGTTACCCCAATAGATAATATAGGATATAAAGCAGCAAGTAAAGCTTATAATGATACTTTTGGAAAAACTCCGATACCACAAAGAAGCGGAGGGAGTATACCAATAGTCTCTTTATTCGAAAAAGAATTAAAAAGTAAGACAATCTTAATGGGGTTTGGACTAGATAGTGATGCTATTCACTCACCAAACGAGCACTTTGGTATTTTTAATTATTTAAAAGGTATAGAAACAATACCCTTATTTTATAAATATTTTACAGAATTGAGTTAAAAACTCTTTGTTAATTTCTTAGCTAAAGAAAAACACTCCTTAAATATAAAGGAACTTTAATATAATGCTATGCAGTGTGATGTTAATTCATGCTGCATTTTTTTTTTTTTTTCATCTTCGCTGCGGTGTATTTTAATATTTAACACAAACTTAATGTTATCGTGTTTTTTTTGTAGATAATCGAATATTTAAATAATATAATTGTAAGTAAAAACCTCAATCGTTTTGATGATATATTATCTATAGTTAAAATTGATCTCATTTTTCGTTTTTATAGTGTGCTTTTGATCAGTAGTTTATGTTTTTTTAAGATAAATATTAAAAAAAACGCAACATTGACAATATAGTATACCATTTTGGTAGAATAATACTACAAAAATCACTTTGTTAGTTATAATTTTATCATGATTTAACACAAAATTTACTGAATTATGAAATTCAAAACTATTATGTTGGCATTTCTGCTATGCGGATTTGCCCCTTTTCTTTTCGCACAAGAAAAGAATGATGCCCCAGTAAGATGTGACTCTGATAAAGCGAATCTAAACTGGCTAAAAAATAACCCGAAAGAAGCAGCGGCCCATAGAGCTTTTAATATTCAAGCTAAAGCGGCAGAGAGAAGTGGTAAAGGTTTTGCGGCAAAAGCAACCTATACAATACCTGTTGTAGTTCACGTTTTTGGGAAAACTCAAAGTGGGAAAACTGTTGATTACGCAAAGGTAAAAAGAGCGATTGAGGTGGTTAATGAAGATTTTAATGGGCAAAACCCTGATTTTAATACAGTAGACCCTTTCTTTAGAAATCGTAGATCAACTTTAAATATAGAGTTTGCCTTAGCAAAAATTGATCCTAATGGAGGAAGTACAAATGGGGTAATATTTCATCCTTATATAGAAAAAGGATTTGGAGCAGATGCAGGGTATGATGATAAAATTGCTTCGTATTCTTGGGATAACTATAAATATATGAACGTATACATAATGAATGACCTTAAGAATGATGGTCAATTAAATCGTTCTGGTGTAGCATGGTTCCCAAATACAGCAATGTCTAATGCAGGTACTGCAAGAGTTGTGTATAATGGTAGATATCTTCACGGTAACACCGATACAGAATTTGCTTCTATATTTTCTCATGAGTTTGGTCACTGGTTAAACTTATATCATACATTTACAACTGGTGGTTGTAGTGATACTAATGGAGATTATGTTAGTGACACTCCTCAAGAAGATGAAAATGCAACTAATAGAGGTTGTGTAGTAGGTGCCAGTGAATGTGGTAACTTAATCAACTATGAAAACTACATGGGGTACGAATCTTCAGGTGGTTGTGCAAAAATGTTTACTGCTGGTCAAGTATCAAGGATGACCACAGCTTTAAATCATGCGGCAAGAAGACCTTTATGGCAATCATCAAATCTTACAGCAACTGGAGTAGGACTTTCTAAAGCTTCTCTTTTGCTAGATGATTATGGAGTTGAAGAAGCAGTTGTAAATAACGGAACTCTAGCAGATGTAACATATTATATAGATTTAGAAGGAGGTACTTTTACACAAAGTAGTGGAGCAATGAGTCAAGGCACTCATTTTGACACAAGCTTACCTTCTGGAGTAACGGTATCGATCACGGCAGAAAGCAATACTAGGTTAAGAGTAAAGTTTGGTGGTAAAGCAACAAGTCATGCAGTATCTAACAATGTTGCTGGAACAATTACATTTAGAAATGCAGCCATTACAGGAGGTACTTCTAGACTTAACGTTGCCAAGGTAGCTTATAATTTCTCTTTCTTTGATCCGTACAAAGTAATATATGAAAATATACCAGACGAAACTGCTACGGCAAGTGCAGTATGGCAGCCTTTTACTATAAAAGCAGGTAATACTTCTAATCAATACGGAGCTTTCTATGAGAATAATAACCTTAGATTAGAAACATATACAAAAGCATTAGTTAGTCAATCAGGAACTAGAAATGTAACATTATTACAAGCGAATCAGTTAATTTCAGATGCTAGTAATTGGGTAAATAGTTTAGCACATCCAGATCTTCATGATGTAGAAACTTCAAGTTATACAGTATGGCGTGGTAGAACAGCATATGTTGGTTTTCAGTTAGAAATGTATCCAGGAAAAGTAAATTATGGATGGATGAGAGTTAGAGTTAACTCTGCAGGAACAGAAATTTCTGTATTGGATTATGCGTATAGTACAAAGCCAAACGGTGCTATCAAAGCAGGTAGTCAAACTCTTGAACCAGATGAGCCAACTTGTACAGATGGAATCCAAAATGGAGATGAAACAGGAGTTGATTGTGGAGGAACATCTTGTTCTCCATGTCAAGTTGATCCTACTTGTACAGATGGTATCCAGAATGGAAATGAAACGGGTATAGATTGTGGTGGAGATTGTGCTCCATGTCAAGTTGATCCTACTTGTACAGATGGTATCCAAAACGGAAACGAAACAGGTATAGATTGCGGTGGAGATTGTGCTCCATGTAATACAAATGTGACCTATTGTGATGCTTCAACATCTACTAGTGGCACATTACATATTACTAATGTAAAATTTGGAAGTATAGATAATACTTCAACAAACGCATCTTATAATAACTTTACAAATCAATCAACTAATCTTACTGCTGGACAGGCTACGACTTTAACAGTAAAACTTAATAATGACCATTGGACATTTAATGCTGTTGGGGTTTGGATTGACTGGAATAATAATGGAGATTTTACAGATGCTGGAGAAAAAGTATACTCAAGATTTGCTGCAGGGCCTTATAGTGGCAGTGTTACGCCTCCATCAGGAGCGGTTTCAAATACTTCATTGCGTATGAGAGTACGTGTTGGATACGGTTCTGAGTCAAAAATTACCCCTTGTGGTACAGATACCTACATAGGTGAAGTAGAGGATTATACGATAAGAGTAGGAGGAACTACAACACCAACATGTACAGATGGTATCCAGAATGGAGATGAAACGGGAGTTGACTGTGGAGGAACATCTTGTGCTCCATGTCAAGTTGATCCTACTTGTACAGATGGTATCCAGAACGGAAATGAGACAGGTGTAGATTGTGGTGGAGATTGTGCTCCATGTCAAGTCGATCCTACTTGTACAGATGGTATCCAGAATGGAAATGAAACTGGTGTAGATTGTGGTGGAGATTGTGCTCCTTGTCAAGTTGATGTAACGTATTGTTCTGCTACAGGTAATGCAGGACCAGAAGGAGTGTCTAATGTTACTTTTGCAGGAATCAATAATTCTTCTGTAAGAAATGCTAGTGGATATGACGACTTTACGTCTATATCGGCAAGTGTATCTCCTGGATCAAATCATAATTTAAGAGTTACTATTATAGGTTACCAAACAGGATCTGCAGATGAAATCTATGCATTCTTTGATTGGAATCAAGATGGTGATTTTTCAGATTCTGGAGAAAAGCTTACATTAACGAAGACTACTAATCTAATAGGAGATATATCTGTAGCGGTACCTTCAACAGCAAAAGCTGGATCTACAAGAATGCGTTTGTTAGTTTCTTATTATGATAATGAGAGCAACCCTTGTGATACAGGTTCTAATGATGTGCGTTATGGAGAGTATGAAGATTATACTGTAAATGTAACTGCTAGTAAATCTGCTGGAATTGCCGAAGGACGTTTCTCTGTAATAACGAATCCAATCGTTAACCAGAGAATGAGTGTAGACTACGGAACTAATGAAGTTGGACGTGCAAATGTGCAAATTTTTAGTATCAGTGGTAGAAAAGTAGCAGAGTATAATCAACAAAAAGGAGCTGAAAGAGTTCAAACAATTCAGCTTGATAGAAACTTTAACTCTGGATTGTTTATTGCTAGAATTCAATTTGGAAACAAAGTTGAAATGATAAAGATTGGAATAGAGTAATGTAATGCCAGTTAATTAAACATTGCTAAATGATCGGGGGCTATTTTAAATAGCTCCCGTTTTTTTATGGTGTTTTGTGAGTTCTTTTCAAAGTGAAGTATTTGATTTGATTAGAGGTTTTGTTTAGATTTATTTTGATGTTTTAAAATTTTACTCTACATTTGTAGAACTAACTCTAATAATGTAGAACAATGCAATTGTCAAAAACAGAAGAACAAGTAATGCAATATCTCTGGAAATTGGAAAAAGCCTTTATGAAAGATGTGCTAGAAGCGTTTCCCGAGCCTAAACCTGCAACAACTACTGTGGCAACATTATTAAAAAGAATGACAGATAAAGGGTTTATTGATTATAGATTATACGGTAAGTCTAGAGAGTACTATCCTTTAGTAAAAAAAACAGATTATTTCTCTAAACACGTTAATGGATTGATTAAGAACTTTTTCAATAACTCAGCATCTCAATTTGCTTCCTTTTTCACTTCAGAGACCAATTTGTCCACTTCAGAATTAGAAGAATTAAAGAAAATAGTTGATGAACAAATCAAAAAACAAGAGCAATGATACTATATCTTATAAAATCAACACTCTGTTTATTTCTATTATGGTCTTTCTATAAGCTGTTTTTAGAACAAGAGAAAATACATCACCTTAAAAGATTTTATCTTCTTTTTAGTTTGATATTTGCATATACCATTCCGTTAATCAGTGTTACGTATGATGCCGATCCTATAGTAGTTACAGAAGAAGTTCAACAACCAATAGGCAATGTAGTAACAGTAACTGAGCTGCCAGATAAAGTCTCAAAACCTATAGATTATACTAGTCTTTTGTGGTATGTATATGTTGTTGGTGTACTGGTTTTTGCGATAAGATTTGTTAAGAATATATATCAGTTAATAGGAAGAGTAAAAAGTAATCAAACAATAAAAGAAACATCACATACCAATGTATTGCTAAGCGATAGCATTGTACCTCATACATTTTTAAAGTACATATTTGTTCCTAGAAAAGAATTTGAACGAAGTTCCATTCCAGAAGAGATATGGTTACATGAAAAAACTCATGTACAACAAAAACATACATTTGATATTTTACTAGTCGAAATTTTTCAATTATTGTTTTGGTTCAACCCTATGTGGTTCTGGGTCAAAAAGTCAATTCGATTAAATCACGAATTTTTAGCAGATCAAACTGTATTGAAGCAACAATCTTCAATACATCAGTATATGGATTTACTTGTTACCTATCCAAGCAGTACTAATCAAACTGTGTTAACAAGCCCCATTAATTATTCATTAACCAAAAAACGAATCGTTATGATGTCACAACAATTTTCTAAAACAAGAGCAGCAGCTAGACTACTGCTGCTCTTACCTATTCTTTTTGGATGCTTTGTGTTATTTACAAATAAAATTGCAGCTCAAGAAAAAACAACCACTATTCACGATAAAGTAGTTTCAACTGATCCCGATAAAAAGATCAATATTAAAATTGTAAAAGAAAAAATAAGTGTAAATAATAAAAGTGTTGAGTTGTCTAATTTAACCAATATGATCGATGAAGCAACAAAGCAATGGCAGGATAATGAATTAACAGAGTTTAATTTTAAAGTAAAGTTGCAAAATACGAGTTCTGATTTTCTTGAAAAAGTGAATGAGGAATATAGAAAGACACGTTTGTATAAAGCAAATCCCGATGGGCATGCTTTAGTACCACCACCGCCACCTGTTGCACCAAAAGTAAAAGAAGTTAGAACGGTTTCAGCTCCGCCAGCGCCGATTACACCATCTACATCAAAAGTAAATAGAAGAACACCGCCTCTACCTAGTCCGCCTGCTCCACCATCTAACCAAACAATAATAGAATATATTGATGAAGAAGAAATAGAACAAGAAGTTGAGCAAGCTATGCAAGAAGCAGAAGAAGCATTGCATGAAGTAGAGGAAGAAAGAGAATTTGCAATTCATGAAGCAGAAGAAGCAATTGCAGAAAATATGAGACATGCAGAAGAAGCTAGAGAAATAGCCTTAACAAAAGCGCATAGAGCTATGGAAAGGGCTCATAGAACAAGAGAGAGGGCAATGAGAAAAGCAGAAAGAAGTAGACATGAAGCGCATGAACGTGTTTTAAAACATTCAGAAGAGGCTAGAGGTAGAGCTGAGGCTGCAATGTTGAGAGCAGAAAGAGAAAGAAAACATTCTCATCATATTTCTGAAGAAGCCAGAGTACAAGTTGAAAAAGCAAGAATTGAAGCCGAAAAACATCGTAAAATGGCTATGGCAGAAGCGCAAAAACATCGTGAAATTGCCATGGTAGAGGCTCAAAAAGTAAGAATTGAAGTTCAAAAAATTCGTAAAGAAGCTATGGAGGAAGCCCAAAAAGCTCTTAATAATGCAAAAAAGGAGATGGCGAAAGCCCAAAAAGAAGCAAGGAAGGCACTACAAAAAGCTAAAAAGGAGCAATTAAAAGCTCAGAGAAAAGCCGAAAAAGGCAATTAAAATTTATTCAAGCCAATATAATTTAACAGAAAACTTCCGAAAGGGAGTTTTTTTATATGCAACATTTAGCTGTTTGTCAGCGTTCTATAAATATTCAATCAAAAAACCCTTAGATGATGTTAAAACGTTTTTTTATCCTGTGCTCAGGAGCAGATGCGGCTATACTGGCCGATAGTTCTGGTGGAGAGCAAAATAAATATGCCGGTATCGGTGCAACCGTATTTTTTACAGCAGTTATGGCTTTTATAGCGGCTAGTTATGCATTATATACCGTATTTGATAATTATATTGTAGCGGCCTTTTTTGGATGTATTTGGGGTCTGCTTATCTTTAACCTTGATCGATTTATTGTTTCTACTATTAAGAAAAAGAAGAGTTTTATAGATGAACTTTTACAAGCATCTCCCAGGATAATTTTGGCAATAATTATTGCTATAGTAATTTCTAAGCCTTTGGAACTAAAGATTTTTGAAAAAGAAATTGATCGAGTATTATTAGAACAGAAGAATGATTTTACATTAGCAAATAAAGAACAAATTGCGACACAGTATACTCCGATTATAACAAATATTGATACCAAGATTGATGCTCTTAAAAAAGAAATTGAAACAAAAGAGTTAGAAGTTAATGCACTTTATGAGACTTATATTGCCGAAGCTGAAGGACGAAAAGGAACTGAGATTATTGGTAAGGGACCTGTTTATAAGGAAAAAAGAGAAAAACATGATGCAGCTTTGGCTGCTCTTGTTCAATTAAAACAAGAGAGCAAAGGAAAAATAGAAGCATTAGAAGTCGAAAAACAAACATTAACAACAGAGTATAACGATCAAGTAACGAATTCGCAACCCATAATTGATAATTTTGATGGGTTAATGGCTAGAGTTAATGCTTTAGGAGAATTACCTTGGTTGCCTTCATTTTTTATCTTTTTATTATTTCTAGCTATAGAAACATCTCCAATTTTTGCAAAGTTACTATCCCCAAAAGGTGAGTATGACTTTAAATTAGAAGATTTAGAAAGTGAAGTAAGAACATGGAGTGAGCAAAAACAAAATCAAAGAAAAGTACTTCTCGAAACTGATCATAAAATCAATGATAAAGTATATGGAGATCTTACTGAAGAGGAAGAGTTATATGCTTATAAGAAGAAAATCGCCCGAGAGATGATGAAAAAACAGCAAGATGCTTTTTATAAACGTCAAACACGTATATTGTAGGTTAGCTATTCTTTTATAAGTCGTAATAGAATATCGTCTTTTTTTGAATCTAGTTGCACAAAGTATATTCCGTTTGCTAGTGTCGAAATGTTAAAAATTGGGCTCGATGACTCAAAAACCATTCGACCTTTAATATTGAATAGTTGAATTTTTTTTGCCGATGTTTCTATAAAGACAATATCAGAAGCAGGGTTAGGGTAAATGAGATTTCGCTCTGGATTTCTTATGATTGTAAGAGTAAATGTATGTGTAATGATATTGTTGTTAATATCTGTTGCTGCTATCGAAATTATTTGCTCGCCTTGATCAAGAACAGTACCTGGATTAGGGCTTTGACTGATTGACCATTCAGAAATGCAATTATCGATTACGGTTATAGTTGAGATAAAGTCTTCTAATAAGTGTTTTTCTAAAAAATCGATTGCTATTACTTTGTTCTTTGGAAAGGATGTCATATCAAATTTAGGCAAAATCTCATCTATAACCAGTACGTTAGCAGTACAGGTTGAAGATTTTCCGTTGCTACTTGTTAAGGTTAAGGTCACTACATTATTACCGATATGTGTGCAATCGAATGTTGTAACGTCTAATGAAATGATGTCAGTAGAACGGTTACCAGTATTTATATCATCCGCAGTAATCATAGCGGTACCAGTTTCATCTAATCCTATGGTAATATCTTGACAAATAGCGATAGGAGCAATAGAATCTTCTACGGTTACAATAGAATTACAAGTAGATTGATTTCCATTGTTATCTGTAACAGTTAAGGTCACAGTATTCTCACCAATATGAGCCGATGTAAAACTGTTGGGTGTTATATTTAATGTACTTATTCCACATTCATCTTCGCTTCCGTTGTTTATGTTATCTGGAGTAATAGTAGCTATTCCCATATTATCAAGTTGAACGATCATATTAGAACATATTGCAATAGGAGGAATATTGTCTTCTATGGTTACTATGCTATTACAAAAAGAAGAGTTTCCGCTACCATCGGTAACTTCTATTGTAATAATATTCTCACCAACATTAGTGCAATCAAAATGATCGGGAGTGGCTATTATAGAAGTTATTTCACAAGCATCTTCACTACCATTATCTATTTCACTCCCGTCTATAGTTACATTTCCCGTTTCATCTAATTGTACTATTATATCCTGACATAGTGCCGTTGGAGAAAAAATGTCTTCAATGGTTACAGTAGCATTACAAAAAGAAGTGTTTCCATTAGCGTCATACACAGTTAATTCAATAGTGTTTGGACCTATGTTGTGGCAATCAAAGTCATACATACTTAGCTCCATACTTTCTACCCCGCTACAGTCATCCGTACTCCCATTATCAATATTATGACTAGTGATAGACGCGTACCCCATTTCGTCTAGTTGTACAACTAGGTTTTTACAAATTGCATTTGGAACTGTAGCATCTTCAATAGTAACGCTGGCGTCACAAGAACTAGATTCTCCATTGTAATTCGTTACGGTTAATGTTACCGTATTTGTACCAATATCATCACAAGTAAAACTCGTGGGAGTTACATTTTTAGAAGATATACCACAAGGATCAGTACTTCCTTGGTCGATTTCTTCAGCATTAATATTTGCATTTCCTGACTCGTTTAATTGTACTGTAATATCTTGACAAATTGCAATAGGGGTTGAATTGTTTTCTACTAAAACATTGGCTTCACAAGTAGAAACATTTCCATTAATATCGGTGGCCATTAATGTAACCGTATTGTTTCCGACATCAACACAACTAAAATTATTTGGGGATACGCTTAAAGATACAATTCCGCATGTATCGGTGCTGCCATTATCAATATCCTCTTCTAGAATAGTAATATTACCTGTTTCATCTAATTGTACAGTTATATCTCGACAGGCTACAATTGGAGAGGTTGCATCTTCTACAACTACATTTGCAGTACAAGAAGAGGTTCCTCCGTTAGTATAGGTTACGGTGAGTTCAATAAGGTTAGAGCCAATACTCCCACAATCGAACTCAGAGATATCTATTTCTAAGAAATCAATATCACTACAACCGCCTTCACTTCCTCCATCTATATCTTCTGCTGTAATTGATGCGGTTCCCGTTTCATCAAGCTGAATGATAAGATCGTTACAAAATACAGTTGACGTAGAATTGTCTTCTATTGTAACATTAGCAGTACAAGAAGAAGAGTTTCCGTTTAAATCGGTAACTGTTAATTCAACACTATTTACACCGATAAAACCACAATCGAATTCTGATGTGTCTATTTCTAGAGTATTGATACCGCTACAATCGTCATAACTACCATCATCGATATCACTTGCAGAGATATAGGCAACTCCGGTTTCATCTATAGATAGCGTAATATCCTTACAAATAGCTATAGGAGCAGTGTTATCTTGAACTGTTACCGTTGCTAAACAATCTGATGAGTTTCCGTTGTTGTCTGTTACGGTTAATGTTATTTCATTATTACCTAAATCTGAACACTCAAAGGAGGTTTTTGAAATGCTTACAGAAGAAATTTCACAAGCATCAGAACTACCACCATCAATATCATTGGCTTCTAGTGTTGCATTACCCGTTTCGTCTAATTCTAAAGTGAAACTTGTGCAAAGAGGAACTGGCGGAAAATTATCCTCAACATTTATTGTTGCCATGCATGTAGACTGATTTCCACTAATGTCTGTGGCTGTTAGTGTTATTGTATTGTCTCCAATATTTGTACAGTCAAATGATTCTGATGAAACACTATAATTAACACTACAGTTATCACTAGATTCTAATATCAAATCTGAGGCATTTACTATTACTATTCCCATGTCGTTAAGTTCTAACGTAATATTATTGCAAGTAACTATTGGGTTTGTTGTATCTGTAACGGTAACAATAGCAGAACAACTAGCGGAGTTTCCTGCTGCATCTACCCCGATAAGAGTAACTGTGTTTTCTCCTAAATGAATACATTCAAAATCTTGATTGTCAATTGTAAGAGAAATAATTTCGATATTATCTGTTGATCCATCGTCAATTTGAGAAGCAAGAATAGATACGTTTCCATCTGGATCTAATGTAACAGTGATATCCTTGCATAACATTGTAGGTGGAGTCGTATCCTGCGAAAATATGATTGCAGAAACAAAGACGAAGTAAAACACAAAGAGTAGTTGTTTTTTCATAATAAAAACAATTAGACATTGTGTTTTGCGATAAACCTATAAAATTAATAAGAGTAAAGAGGTAATTATAAATTGGTTATCTATTAAAAATAAAAAAAATATACCAATAAAAAAAGATAGCCAATTATATTGTTTTCAAAATGGTGTTTTGTAAAACACCATTGTTTTTAAACGATTCCCATTTTTTCTAACAAAAATGAAGCATTCATATTTTGGCAAATTCCATCCTTAAATTTATAATCAAAGTAAAGCTCATCATTAACAATTTGGGCATCAAAAAAACGATTTTCTACTTGAGATAATGTAGATGTGATTTCACATAAACTAAGATCATGTGTAGCAATAATTCCGGTTGCTTTGGCTGCGACTAGTTTTTCAACAAACTTCCGGGAGCCTGTAGCTTTATCTTTACTATTGGTTCCTTTTAATATTTCATCTAGAATGATAAAATAGGTGTCATTTTCTAATGCGGTAACAATTTTTTTTAATTGAGTAAGTTCTGAAAAGAAGTATGATGCATCATCGCTTAGAGAATCGGCTGTTCTCATGCTACTGATTAACTTAATAGGGCGGTATTCGCAAGATGCTGCACATATAGGCAATCCTATATTTGACATAACAATTTGTAAAGCCACCGTTCGTAAAAAAGTACTCTTACCGGCCATATTTGCACCTGTAATAATAAAAAATTGTTCGTTATCTATTATAATATCATTGTCTACTCTTTTATCTGTGTTAAGCATCGGGTGCCCTAGTCCAGTTGCTTTTATAGTAATATTATCTGATACAATCTTGGGGTAGATATAACTAGGGTGGTTAAAAGTGAAATTACCTAAAGAATTATAGGCATCAAAAAAAGCAATTACCTCAAACCATTGAACAATTTTAGTATTATTTACTTTGATCCATTGTTCAATACGATAACACTGTCTAATATCCCAAAGCAGTAATCCATTAGCTAAAACACCAAACAACATATTATTACGTTGATCAAAGGCATTTAAAATACCCGCAAACTGTTTTAATGTTTGCGAAGCTTTCTCTGTTTCGCTAATTACAAGTTGTTGTTTTTCCTGAAGTAGGGTAGATTTAAAGTTGGCGGTTTCAATTTTATCAACCAGTTTGTAGTACTGCTCAAAAGTATCTTTTATTTGATTTGAGTTGCTATATAATTTATTTATTTTTTTAAGCTGTGTACCGGTAATTCCAAGGCCAATAAAAAACCAGATTAAAAAATTATTAAAAGTAATGATCTCAGCAAACAGTAATATCAACATTACCATAGATATTCCAGAAATAACATATGGTAGAATTTTCATGATTTTAGGAACAAAAGGGCTATAGTTTTGTAGCCATTTTTGTATAACAGAAATTGAAACTTTTATATCTGTTAAAGATGCAATAGCACTAAATTCTTGTCGCCATTCTGGCAATTCGGCAATATTTTTTATGGCTTCTTGTTTTTTGTTGATATGATCAATCTCATTGGCATTTAAAATATTGACTAACTCTTTTTTACCTGCAAAAGTAGTTGTGCGATTAGCGTATTGAAAAAAAGATTGTTCTCCAAAGAGATCAATATCATGACTATAAGGGTGAGACGCGTCAATAAATTCTTTGCCAGAATCTAATTTGCTAACATCACCTTCAAAAACATCTAATTCTAACTGATTAATTTGGATTAATTTTTCGAGTTTGTTTTTGATATAGGTTAAATTACTATGACGTGTTACCATAACTATAAAAGCAACTATTCCTACCCCCAAGCTAATCATGATTAATTGAGTATTTGGATAACCAAAAAATACACCAGCAACCATTAAAACAAAAATGACTAATCTTATCGTACTTGATAGAGCTAATTGCTTTTTGGTATTTTTAAGTTTTTTGGTTTGTATTGTAATTTGATTGCGATAAAATTCGAGTGGTTTTTTCATTTCGTTCTTAAAGGGAATGAGTAAAAGTGTATTTTTTAAGTATAGATAGTAATTAGGTTAATCTATTTTCTTTTGATTAAAACAGAAAGATTAACTGCTATTATTATGGTATACGAACTCATTATTTTTTATACTAAAGGTCTTCTAATTCTTTTTTTACTTTTTTGGTAAGACTACGTACTACCAAATCATATGAATGATCAATTAATTCTAATAACATAGTAGTCGCTAAACTTTCAGAAAAGTTAACAGTATTCCAATGTTTTTTATTCATATGGTACCCTGGTGTTATTTCTGAGTGGTATTCTCTAAGTTCTACAGAACGATCAGGATCGCATTTTAAATTTACACTAAATGGGATTCTTTCTAAGCCAGTTAAAGCAAACATTTTACCCATTACCTTAAAAACCAAGGTGTTTTTGTCAAAAGGAAATTCTTCTGTAACTCCTTTTTTAGATAAGCAATATGTTCTGAATGTTTCGATGTCCATTTCTTAATTTGTTACAGATTTTACCATAAATAGTGCCGGGTTTTCTAGAGGTTCGAAATCAAACTGTGTATAAAGCTTATGAGCGTTGCTAGTTGCCAACATCCATTTTTTTACATGTTGTAGCTTTGTGTCTTCAAAGATTGTTTTCATAAGTTCTTTTGCATAGCCTTTGCCGCGATATTGTTCAGTAATAAATACATCCATCACATATCCAAAAACAATGTAATCTGTTACTATTCGTGCAAAACCTATTTGCTGATCATCAATATAGACTCCAAAACAAACCGAATGCTCTATACTTATTTTAATTTCTTCTTTGGTCCTGTTCTTAGCCCAATAAGAATTTGTTAAAAACTGAAAGATGAAATCAATATCTAATTTTTCTTTTTGATTAGAAATAACTAAGCTCATTTCTCTAACTTTTTTGTATCTGGTTTATTGTCTAGTAATTGCAAAGCAGAATAATCTATTGTCCAACCAATAGATTCGGCCAGAGTTTCCATTAGTGATATAGCAGTAAGCGCTTCTTTTTTTGCCGACTCTATAAGTCCGCTTTGAGGAACCTTATCTTTTATAAACTCTTTGGCTTCTTTGTTTATTTCGGTAAGATCAGAAGAGGTAAAAGGGTTTAGCCAACCTTCTTTTTTATCATAATATTTATAATCGGTCTCTATCGTTAATAGTTTGGGTTGCGGAAAATGAGTAAGAATTATCTGTTTATTTTTAGGATCACTTTCTAATTTGACTAAAGACAAATCGAATCCTACATAAGCTTTTGCTTCAATGACGACAAGAGCTTTTTTAGTACCTGTTAGTAAATTGAAAAATTTATCTTTTACATTTTCGTAATGATAAATTTCAGCGAAATCACCTTCGACTGTTACGAGTTTACAAACGCTTTTTATTTTTTCCATAAGAACTACCGATTGGGTTTGTATCGTAGCTTTTTTTTGTGCCGCACTAAACTTTGCAAAAATAAAATAGGCTAAAATGCATCCTGTAATAAGTCCTATAAATAATAACTCCATTCTAATTCTTTTTTCTTAACTCTCCTAAGTGAGTATAATTAAACCCTTCTTTATGTTTTAATCCATATCCCAGAATTCTATCAAAAGCAGCATGAGCAAAAATAATAACTCCCGATAATTGAAGGGCGTCATTTGAGAAATAAAATCCAATACTATATACTAAAATTGCAATTCCCTTATGGTGAAATATGTTATAAGTTAATGCACCTATTTTATTGCCAATGAGATATCCTATCATTCCTAAATCAGGTACTAGAAACAACATAAAAAATACCCACCAAGAATATGGTAAAGTACTAAAAATGTATATTCCTATGAAGAACATTGCGATTTCTTCTAACTTAAGTGTTGTTTTCATTGTTATTGTAAATGATACAAAATTGGTTTACTTGGTGAGGCATCATTTTCAAAAGAAGCGATCTGAATATTAAGAAGATATATGTCATCTACTATAGAATCTTTAACATATATCATTTCTGTAATTGTGGCGTCGTGTCTGGTTGCTTCGGGATAATGCCAAAAGGCTTTATGTGCAAGTAATTTACCATTATCTTTTTCTTTATCTACAGAAGGTAAATCAATAAGAAGGTGTTTAATGTTTTGTTCTCTAATGTATGTAGCTGCATCTTTGGTGAGATAGGGCCAATTGGTGTTAGAGTATTGTTTATCTGGTTTGTTTTCTATGTTAGGCAATGTTCTTATAATCAAAGCTTCGATTTGATCAGAAGTTATCACATTTTTGATATGATCTTTTGTGATTACAAAATCATCTCCTTGTTTTTGAGGTGTTATAGAAACAACTTCTGCAATGAAATAGAACTGTTGTAAAGTATCATTTATGCTGTAGAATTCGGGAGTAATATGTCCAACACATTCGGTGTGAGTGCCGTGTGCATGAGGGTTAAAAGCAATGTTGTTAAAATTAACAGGAGCGCCTTTAGAAACTTTGCCAATCCAATCCCCATTTGTTACAGGTTCAATTTTAGGCTCATCAATATACCATGCATTTACATTTTTTTTGGACGCTCGAAGTGGAATAGAAATATCTAATGGTTTTGACAGATCAATTGTATACGTTTGCTCATTGTGTTTTAGGGTTGCAATCATACTATTTTAAACTTTTTTTAATTACCAAAAAGAGGTAATCTCCGTCTGTATTTTTATATTTAGAAATGATATCGTTGACTCTGCCTGATCCAATATCATCTTTAAGGGTTGATAATCCAATTTTCACTTCTTTGGTATTGGCAAGAGAAGAGAAAGATGATATTCCATTACGCACTTGTGAATTTAAATATAAAGATGGATTATGTTTGCCAGAGTATAGAAATAGATCTTGCAAATCAGGTCGAATATCATATTTTTCTGTAACCTCAAGTTCTAAATTATTCTTTTGTAAACAAGATGTTATTTGCTTAAACGAGGGCATTTGCTTTATAGAATCGGCTAGCATTTTCGGGAAATAATGAGTAAGCCAATATCCTTTCATTTGATTAGGAGTAGCCGTAAGAACAATGATTTTACCTTCTTTTTTTAAAACTCTTTTTAATTCAGAAAAACCTTGGTCAAGATTATACCAATGATGTAGTGTTAAACTAGCAATACAGCCATCGATACTGTCATTTGGTAAATCAATTTGCTCGGCTTTTCCAAATTTCCAAATCACATTCTTATTTTTGGCTTTGGCTACATTCAGCATTTTTTCAGAAGGATCGATTCCTATAAAATTATATCCTTTTTCGGCAAAAGCAGATGTGTAATTACCTGTACCACATCCAATATCTAGATACATTCCATGTGTAGTTGGGTTAAGAAGAGTATACATTCTAGTAAAAAGATAAGGATCTACTTTTCTGGTGGTATTGTAATTAATACCGATAGTGTCGTATTTTTCTTGCATTTCCAATCTTATTAAAATGTCTCTATAAATTTAGCAAGAAAAGATCACTTGCTATACCATCGCTTAAAAACTTTCCTTTTTGAGTAACCAAAAGGACCTTTTCTTCAATAACCAATAAGTCTTCTTCAATATGTTTTTGAGCTTGTTTAAGAAGGTATTCTTTGTGTTTTAAACCAAACTCTGACTCTATTTTTTGTAAAGACACTCCCCAAATGGTTCTCAACCCTGTCATTATGTACTCGTTATACATATCTGTTGGAGACAAATTTTCGATCTCATTAGGGAGTTCATTTTGTCGTAATCCTTTAATATATTTGATATTGTTATTAATATTCCAACTACGTTGTTTACCATTATAAGAGTGTGCAGATGGGCCAATGCCTATATAATGCTTTCCTTGCCAGTAAGCTGTATTATTTTTGCTGTAGTATCCGGGTTTTCCAAAATTCGATAATTCATAATGATCAAAACCTTCTTTGTTTAACCTGTTTACAAGGATTTCAAAATGTGTCTGAGCAAGATGATCATCTACAGCTGGAATTTCTCCTTTTTGAATTAATTTTGGTAAAGCAGTATTAGGCTCTACTGTTAATGCATAACAAGAAATATGTGGAATTTTAAAATCTAAAGCGATTTGAATATTTTGTTCCCAACGTTCTATTGTCATGTCTGGAATACCATAAATCAGGTCAATTGAAATATTATCAAAATATTGTGATGCGAGAGATATGCATTGCAGAGCTTCTTTAGCATTATGAGCACGATTCATCATTGTAAGATCTTCCTCAAAAAAAGATTGAATTCCAATACTTAAACGATTTATGCAGCTTTTTGCTAATGATTCTATTTTTTCTTTATCAAGATCATCTGGGTTTGCTTCTAAAGTAATTTCTGCATCTTTTGCAACTTGATAATATTGTTTAATTGTAGTAATTATTTGCGACAATTCTCCTACAGATAATACAGTCGGGGTTCCCCCACCAAAATAAATGGTTTTGATAATTTGGTCACTATCTACTTCTGATTTCCTTAATTTAATTTCATGACAAAGAGCATCTATCATTTCATCTTTTTTCTTCATAGAAGTAGAAAAATGAAAATCGCAATAATGACAGGCTTGCTTGCAAAATGGAATATGTATATAAATACCGCTGATAATATTAAATTTAGGAGTTACACTTAACAGATTCTAAATACTGCAAAAGAGATTATTTTTTCACTCTCTTTTCATTTTGTTTAACAAAAGCAGCCCAGCCAGTATAACTTTTTCCTACAATGTCTGCTCTACCCATGTTATAGAAATGACAAACTGCTGCTGCAAGACCATCGGTAGAGTCTAAATTCTTGGGTAATGTTTTAATTTTTAAAAGGCTCTGTAGCATTTTGGCCACTTGTTCTTTACTGGCGTTACCATTGCCTGTAATTGCCATTTTAATTTTTTTAGGAGAGTATTCTGTTATAGGGACTTCACGACTTAATCCCGCAGCCATAGCAACTCCTTGTGCCCGGCCTAGTTTTAGCATAGACTGCACATTTTTTCCAAAAAAGGGAGCTTCGATAGCAATTTCATCAGGATGATAAGTGTCTATAAGTTCTACAGTTCTTTCAAAAATATGCTTCAATTTTATATAATGGTCATCATACTTGCCAAGCTGAAGTTCGTTTAACTGAAGGAAAGACATTTTTTTGTTTATCACCTTTATGAGCCCAAACCCCATAATAGTCGTTCCTGGGTCAATCCCTAATATGATTTTTTCGTTTTCCAATACCAATAAGGTTTTTTACAAAACTACACAATTCAAAATGAAGTAAGTGCTACTCTAGTCAATATGTAGTACCAACGGAAGCTTATAAACCGTAGTTACAGGTGTACCTCTTGTATGTGCAGGCTTAACCTGAGGTAAAGACTGTAAACTACTTTTAAGCCAGTTTTTTAAGTCTGGGATTTGTTTCTCTATAGTAGAGGAAAGTGTAAAATCTTCAAGTATGATCTCACCTGTATTGGTAATCCTTAAAGGAACCCATATGGTATCATTAATAGCTTGACTGACTATGATATGATGTTTTATTAGATCGTTATAAATGTGCTTGGTAATTGTATTCTGAAAACACTGTTCTAATTTTTCTTCGGGTTTGAGAGTACAGTTATCAAATAAAGGCGGTTGTTCTACTTCACTCCAATTAAGTTTGTTTAAACTTTCTTTTACGATATCGTTTTTATGTTCCTTTTTAAGTACAAACTGATCACAAGAAAACAATGTAAAGATCAATATACCTATATGCCAATTTCTTAGACTCATTATCCGCAAACTATTTCGGATAGCCAAACTACATAATTTTTTCTAGAGTAGGAAAAGTTACTTGTCTTTGCTGTTTTTTTCGATTTCTTCTTCTAACTGTGCAGCTCTTTTTTTTATGTTGGAAGTAAAATATCCCAATTTTAGATCAGATTCGAACTTTTTTAAATAGGTATTGTAATATTTAAGTTTAATTTTTGGGTCTTTATAATAAACATCGGCCAACATAGCCAATTGATAATGACCTCTAGAATAGTCTGGGTTTTCTTTAAGAGACAGTTTAATGTATTTTATAGCTTGTTCCCATTTTTCAAGAAAGCGATATGACATAGCTATAGAAAAAAGATCATCTTCTATAGGAGTATCTTTTAATGCTAATGCTTTTTTATAACACGTTAATGCTTTGTTATGCTTTTCTAATTGCTGATATGAATACCCCAAAGAGGTGTATAAATTTGCAGATTTAGCATCGTATCTTATAGCTTCTAGAAAATGAGGAATTGCTTTTTTGTATTCACGTGTTTGGCTGTAGCATAATGCTAATTTGTTATGCACAAACTCATTTTTTTGGTTTAATGAAAATAGTTTTTCGAAGTATGGTAATGCTTCATAATAGTTTTTTTTAATCAAGAAACTCTGACCCAAAACACTAATGAGTTCTACATTTTCTGGATAAGATTGTAAGCCTATATTTGTTGTTTTCAATACTAGATCATACTCCTTTTTTTTGAGGTAGTACTTAGATATTTCAAAACAACTTTTTTGATGTGTAGAATCTAGTAAAAAGGCCTTTTTAAAATAAGAGATAGCCAATGTATCATTTAATTTTTTCTTTACAATACCTAATTGATATTGAAAATCTGGGTTTTTGGGGTGATTAGATGTAAGAATAGTATACAGGCTATCTGCAGTCTCATATTTGCTGGTGTTTTTTAAGAGTTTTGCATATTCGACTTTTGTGGATAGGTTAGCTTTATACTCTTCGAGAATTTTCTTATAGAGTTCTAAGGCATCGGAATAGGTACCTTTGGCTTTATGTGCTCTTGCCATTTGTAGATAAATATATTGATCCTTTTGTGAAATCTTTTGATATGATCGAATGGCGTCAGAATAATTGCTTATATGATACAAACTATCTGCTTTGGCCAGAGTTGTGTTTTGTGCTTTTATATTGGTTATGAGGCAAAACTGAAATAAGGCACATAAGATTAAATACGGGTAACGTATGGTCATATATTCTCTTTTTTTGATATGTAATAAAGAAACTTAATAAGAAAACGAGTTGCCATTTTCTAGTGTTGGGAGGAGAAAACTATCAAAGTAACAGTTAAAACTAATCATTTTGATAGACATATGATTCCTTTTAGAGTAGGGAAAAACTAAAGCTGAAGCTTAAGCTTCAGCTTTAGTTTTTCAACTTTCGTTTGTTCCTTTAATTAGTTATTTGACATTTTATGAGATAACAAATCGAGTTTCAAACTATAAGAAGGAACATTTAATCCTTTTTTGGTTTTTATAGTGGTAAAATCTAAGGTGTTTTTATCAATTTTTTTCGCTTTAGAATCTTTAAAGTACCCAGTACATACCCCATCAATAGTTTTCTCTGCATAACCTGTTCCATATTCTATGTGGAGCTGATACTTATCCTCAGGAATATTTTTTATATATGAAGTAACATTTTTTTCTAAGTGTTTACTTCTAATTCGTTTACCATTAGTAAGGGAAACAACATCAACAATGACTTCTGTATTTGCTCCTACTGTTAATTTTAAGTAATTGTCAAGTTTCATATCATAAACAGAATTTTTATTAATACAGCTTGGTTTAGATGCAGCCTTCTTTTTCTTAAGGGGAAGATTTACAATATTGTTAGTTGGTGTTTTTTTTGTCTGCGTATTAGTAGAAACTATTTTTTTAGTGCTTTCAGTTGTGTCGTCTTTTGAAACCTTAGTACGTTGGGGTATATTACTTTTAGATGTTTCTGCACTTCTTGTGGTACCTTCGTTAGCTATACTAGATTCATTTTTAGAAGAAGTATATCCTAGAATTCCTATAATCACAGGAATTAGGAATAAGTATTTAAATTTTGCAGTAGATTTGGATTTGGATTTTTGTAACATAAGTATTCGTTTTTTGATTAAAGAATGATTGAAAAAATGATTGACAAATGTGATTTCTTGTGTTTGAAAAGTCGCATTTAATAAGTGTTCTATATAGTTTCGCTTGTCATTAGATGATATTACGGCAGCATCGGCAATGTATTCATGCAATAGTGTAACCCTAGATTGATAGATGTATATTAAAGGATTCCACCAGCATATAATCTTAAGAAACTCATACCATATTTGATCCAAGGAGTGTTTATGTCGTACATGTACAAGTTCATGAATAAGAATTTGTTTCTTAGAAGTTTCACTTAAACCATCTCCTAAATAGATAGAATTCCAAAATGAAAAAGCTTGATTGCTATTTGGGATCGTAATGATGGTCTTTGTGTTTTGAATACTTTTAAGCGAAACTGTTTTTAGAATTTTAAGTTTGTGTAATTTTAATATTAGAATGAGTGAGCTAATTATAATACCTAATAGATAAATTATTACCCATAAATCTTCTGGATACTCAAAAATCATTTCTGCAGCTTCAATATGAGTAAGCTTGTCTGAAGTAGTTTTAATTACTCTTTCAATTTCTAAAACATACTCAGCGGGCGTACTGGCTTTAAATGTATCGATCTTAATAAATGGTAAGGTTAATGATAAAAGAGGCGTGAGTATAAGATATAATCTATTCCAAACAAAGAAAGTATCTCTTTTGTGAAATAAATCGTATAAAATCAAAAATAGTAGTTGAAAAACTAAAATTTGTAAGATGTAATGTAACATAGCGATTACTTTTCTTTGTTTAATTCTTTTAAAATCTGTTCAAGATCCTTAATATCCATATCGTTTTTTTTGACAAAAAAGGATACCATATTTCTAAACGAGCCATTAAAATAATTAGTCATTAATTTGTTAATAGATTGATTGCTATATTCTTCTTTTTTTACAAGTGGGAAATAGATATAACCTTTTCCTTCTTTGCGATGTGATACGAACTCTTTGTTTTCTAAAATTCTAATAATAGTAGAAATGGTATTATAAGCAGGTTTGGGATCTGACATGTTTTCTATAATAGTTGCAACGTTAGCTTCTTCTAATTGCCATAAGCGTTGCATTATTTCTTCTTCTGCCTTTGTGAGTTGTTTCATTAATTTGTATTTAAATTATCTATAGTAGCCCTTAATTATTCAACTAATTATTTAGTTCTATAAAACAAATGTAACTAAAAATTTAGTTATAACTAAATTTTTAGTTAAAAAAGTTCTCTTCATACAATGTAAAATATCTGTTACTTGGTTTTTGGGTTGTAAAAAAGGAGAATAGGACATTTCTTTTGTAAAACTATTACATTGTAATAAGTCAATTTACTTTCGAAACGTTATGAATATGATAGGAGTAAAAAGAGGATTACCTGTTATTATCAGTAATTCTTTTTTGAGATAACTCAATTTCTGTGGTTTTCATCTCAAATGTAATAGGGAGCGTGTATATGTTTTCATTTGGATTAGTGCTTTCTTGATCTTTCTTTCGTTTTATTGGAATCAATTTAGGGAATGACCTTAACGTTCTTACAGCTTCTTTCTCTAATTCTAGTGCAGAAGCTTTTACTTGAATATCTACAATTTGACCTATTTGATTAATTTTAAATCTGGCATAAATTCGATTAGTACCAGATTTTGCAAATGATTTTACTCCAATAGTATTATAATTGGTATTAACGAATTTTTTAATTTCGTTTATAATACAACTTTTTCGACTGCGATCATTTGTTGCATCCTTACAATTGGGAGTAGTAAAACTAGTTTGAGAAAAAGAAATAGAAAAAAACATTAACCCGAAGGATAATATAACAAAATGTCGCATAATTTTGGGGTAGTTTTATGTTCAATTATTGGTTGATAGTATGTTAACGTACGCAAAAGAAGAAAATAAAACCCTATTTAGAAAGCTTAGTATGTATTAATAACCGATTCATAAGATAAGTTTACATTTGAGTAACAAAAAGGAAACAAAAACGTCATATAACTAAAAAAATAATGGATATTGCTTTAATCATAATAGGATTCTTGTTTTGCCTTTTAGGAATTATCGGTAGCTTTCTTCCTGTATTGCCCGGACCATTTACGGCTTGGTTTGGTTTATTGATTCTTTATTTTACAAATGCAATTCCTCAAGATTGGGTTTTTTTAGGAGTTACTTTAGGAATTTCTATTTTGGTTTGGATTCTTGATTATTTGGTGCCTGCATTGGGAACAAAAAGATTTGGAGGAACTAAATACGGAATGATAGGCAGTTCAATAGGGCTTATTATTGGGATTTTATTTTTAGGCCCTTTAGGTATTATTATAGGTCCTTTTGCTGGGGCTTTTATTGGCGAACTCATAAAAGATAGTAATGAGACATCAAGAGCGTTAAAAGCTGCAGTAGGATCATTTATAGGCTTTTTGGCTGGTACATTTATTAAATTTATTGTTTCGGTAGGTTTTATCATATTTTATTGCAAAATTATATTAGATAATTGGGAAACAGTTTTTTAGTGATTTTTGCACATGAGGTTTAAGACGTACATTTGAATGGGTATAAATTTTATAAAGGATATTTTTGTCCTTTATAAAAAAAAGAAGTAAATTTGTCCCATAATTAAATTATATGTTTTCAAAATCTTGCGAATATGGTCTTCGAGCTGTGATCTTTATTGCTCAACAGTCTACTCAAAATAATAAGGTGAGTATAAGTACTATTTCAGAAGAAATCAATTCTCCTTCGGCTTTTACTGCAAAGATTTTGCAACAATTAACACGCACCAATATTGTAAAGTCAATTAAAGGTCCTTATGGAGGGTTTATGATTGAAAATGAAAAGATGGATACCAAGTTAAGCGAAATTGTGAGTATTCTAGATGGAGATTCAATATACACAGGATGCGGTCTTGGCCTTAAACAATGCGATGCAAGCTCTCCTTGTCCACTGCATTTTAAATTTATAGAAATTAGAGAAAACCTTAGAGATATGTTAGAAAATACATCTCTAAAATCTATTGCAGATGATATGAATAGTGACTTAACAATACTAAGGAGATAAAAAAAAATTAAACACATAGAGGATAAAAAGATCTTTTAATCATTTATGAAAAACACAAAATACAAATATTCGATAGCGATCACCTTTATTTGGATAGGATTTGTATGTGCAATAAGCTTTATGGAGGCATGGCTAAAGTTTCAAGCACCAGGTATTACTACAAAATTAGGTTTAGGAATAGGACAACTAGTTTTTGATGCTCTAAATAAAATTGAAATTGTATGTGCTCTTTTAATACTTATGAACCTATTTGGTATGCAAGAAATAAGAAGAAAAAACTCTATAGCCATCTTTTTTTATATACCACTATTAATGATATGTATTCAATCGATATGGTTGTTACCAGCATTAGATAACAGAGCAAATTTAATCATTCAAGATATAGCCGTTCCAAAAAGTAAAATGCACATGTGGTATGTGTTATTAGAGATAATAAAGGTAGTCTCCTTAAGTGTTTATGCAGTCAAGCTTTTTGCCAACCTAAGTGTAAAGTTTAAAAATCAATAAATATGAATCTTAATACAATTTTAAAAGTCACCATCATAGATTCATTTGAAGAAGCTCATGAAATCTATTTTAAACGATATGATTACCCAAATCTAATGGAGTTGATTATCGATAATTACTATGAAGAGATTGGTGACTGTGGAGGTAGGGGTTTATGTGGTACATGTCATGTTAAAAGTGATTTGAGTATAGTAAATCATGTTCTAGAAGAGGTAGAGGTTCAAACCCTTTCCAAGCTTGACAGTAGTGTCACTAGCCGTTTGGCATGTCAAATTATGGTAGATGAAAAAATAAACAAAAGATCTTTTAAAATCATAAGTGATAATTAATAAAATTATGGAAATAGTATCCCTTACAGAGAACCTGTTATACAAAGAAGATAAGCCTGCTATAACAGTCTTACTAGCAACAGAAACATCAAAAGAAATTAGAATTGCAATGAAAAAAGGACAGGTGATGAAAGAGCATAAAGCTCCGTATCCTATACGTGTCGAAATATTTGAAGGAGCAATTGATTTTGGTGTTAATGGAGAAAAATATCGTCTAAACAAAGCACATTTATTGGCATTAGAAGCCAATGTATCTCATGATTTAACATGCATAGAAGATTGCATTATACGACTATCGATTTCAAAATTTGATACAGTAAACAGAGTTCAAGATTTAGCATAAAACAGACTTAATAGAATAAAAATGAAAAAGATTTGGATTGGATTTACCAGCGTTGTTGTATTATCATTTATAGCATTGATATGGGTTGGTACAGAAATTTATCAAACACAACCTCCTATTCCCGATACCGTTCGTGTTAAAGAAACGCAAGAAATCGTATTTACAAAAGAAGACATACAAACAGGACAAAATGTTTGGGAATCAATAGGGGGAATGGAGGTAGGTTCTATATGGGGACATGGAAGTTATGTGGCTCCTGATTGGACAGCAGATTGGATTCATAAAGAAGCATTGTTTATGCTTGATACATGGGCACAAAAAGATTTTAGTAAAAACTACCAAAACCTAGGAGTTGAAGAAAAAGCAGCACTTAAAGCTCGACTAATAAAAGATATCAAAACCAATACATATAGTGCTTCTGATAATAGTATTGTTATATCAACTAGTCGGTATGAAGCGATCAAACAGAACTCTAAGTATTATGCTGGTATTTTCTCTGAAGGACACGAGCAATACGCTATTCAAAAAGGAGCATTAGTCGATAAAGAAAAATTAGCACAGCTTAATGCCTTTTTATTTTGGACATCGTGGGCAGCAAGTACAAATAGACCTAATAAAGAATATACGTATACTTCAAATTGGCCACATGAGCCTTTGATAGATAATACCATAACACCAGACTCACAAATATGGTCAGGATTCTCTGTAGTATTACTGCTATTGTTTATTGGGGTATTGACATATTATTATGTTAGAAATCATGAAAAAGGAGAAGCAATAGTACATCCAAATAGAGACCCATTATCAAAGCTGATCTTAACCAAATCACAAAAATCTGTATTAAAATACTTTATAGTAATCTCTTTGTTAATTGGATTACAGATTCTCTTAGGAATCCTTACAGTGCATTACACTGTCGAAGGGCAGGCATTTTTTGGCTTTGATTTGGCAAGTATATTACCATATTCTATAACTAGAACCTGGCATACTCAATTAGCCGTATTCTGGATAGCCGCAACGTGGTTAGCAACGGGACTATTTTTGGCTCCTATGATTAGTGGTAGAGAAATGAAATTTCAGGTTTTTGGAATCAATTTTCTCTTCGGGGCTTTATTAATCATTGTATTAGGTTCATTGATTGGAGAGTGGTTAGGAGTTCATCAATTCTTTGACTTAACAACCAATTTTTTCTTTGGTCATCAAGGGTATGAATACATGGATTTGGGTAGGTTTTGGCAAATTTTTCTTGCAATTGGATTGATTTTATGGATGATAATGGTGGGTAGACATATACTGTATGGGATCAAAAAAAATGATGATTCAAAACATTTGTTGACGATCCTGTTAATTTCTGTTATTGCCATAGGTATGTTTTTCTTTTCAGGGTTAATGTATGGAGAGAATAGTAGTTTGCCTGTAATTAATTATTGGAGGTGGTGGTTAGTTCATTTGTGGGTTGAAGGCTTTTTTGAAGTTTTTGCAACAGTAATTATTGCGTTTATCTTTTTAAGAATGAAAATATTATCAGCAAAAACTGCTGGTAAAGCCTCAATAGCTTCTGCAACCATATTTCTGGCAGGAGGAATTATAGGAACATTACATCATTTGTATTACTCGGGAACACCAGTACAGGCCATAGCATTGGGAGCCACTTTTAGTGCTTTAGAAGTAGTGCCACTTACATTAATGGGCTTTGAAATTAGAGAAAACTGGAATCTTTTAAAAGAGAATCAATGGATGCAAAAATATAAATGGCCCATTTTCTTTTTCATTGCTGTAGCCTTTTGGAATATGGTGGGAGCTGGGGTGTTTGGTTTCCTTATAAATCCTCCAATTGCACTATACTATATTCAAGGGTTAAATACTACTGCTGTTCATGCGCATACGGCATTGTTTGGAGTATACGGCATGTTAGGAATGGGATTCATAATCATTTGTTTACGATTCTATTCAAACAGAGAATGGAACACAACAAAATTGAAGAGAGCTTTTTGGTTTCTAAATATTGGCTTGATTGCCATGGTGATATTAAGCTTACTTCCTGTTGGTGTTATTCAAGCCTATACTTCTATCACCAAAGGGTATTCTTTTGCGAGAGATGCAGAGCTATTGTATTCGCCTACTGTTCAGACATTAAAATGGTTACGCATGATTGGTGATGTCATATTCTCGATAGGAATATTTTACTTCTGTTGGTTTACAATAAAAGAAACGGCCTACTGTCTTAAAAGAAAAAATTAAACTAATAACAAGCATAAACCCTGAATAAGGGTTTATGCTGATAAAATGATATTGAAATGAACGAAATACAGAATAGAGAAGATGTCTATATACTGGTGACTACGTTTTATGCTGCCATAAGAAAGGATGAATTGCTTGGACCAATTTTTAATAGTCATATATCAGAAAAACAATGGCCTATGCACCTAGAAAAACTCACAGATTTTTGGATGACCGCATTATTTGGTATAGCTGGTTTTAAAGGAAACCCAGGACAAGCTCACAGAGATGTAGACAAGAACTTAAATTATAATGTTGACCAAATCCATTTTGGAACATGGCTACAATTATGGTTTAACACTATTGATGAATTATATGAAGGCCCTATAGCCCAAAGGGCAAAAGATGCTGCTAGAAAAATGGCCACAAGTCAGTACTTAACGATATGGAAACATAGACCATCTAATCTATCATAGTGTAAATAGTTAACCCCGATCTAGAACTATCACTGTTATAGTTCTTGTTAATTTTTTAAAAATAAAGATTATGAAAATTTATAAAGAATATTTAAAAGAGTACGAAAAAAGAATAATAATGTATACGCCGCTAGCTATTATTGGTCAAAGTTGTTTAGGGTCTGTAGCGGCTATGTATATTTTAATGAACGGAAACTCTGCTGTAGAAATGTTTCAGCTATTTATAATAACTATTATGTGCATGTTTTATAATGGAGCCATGTTATCTCAACAAAAACCAAAATTAAGTTTTAATTTATTAATAATTAGTGTTCTTTGTAGTGTAATTATTACCATTTTAAATACGATTTAATCTTATTTTAGTACTTTAACATGATAAGTTGAATTTTAAATTCGATATCAAAAAAAGGATAAACATTAAATCAAAATACCAATACTAATGTTGTATGCTTTGTACAATAAAAGAAACGAAAAAGTACTAACAATAACGTCTTTTTCTGAAACTAACGCTCTATCAATATTTGAAAGGCCTAATTTTTACGGAATTTTTTTCTTTACAAATGCTGATGGGGTGTTGGTTATGGATGAGCAACAAATAAAAATAGAAAAGCACAATATTTTGTTTTATTATCCTTATCAAAAAGTAATGATAAAGGGTAGATTTAATGGGACTTTTATTCAATTTCATCCTGATTTTTTTTGCATAGATATTCATGCCAGAGATATTGGTTGCCAAGGAGTGTTGTTTAATAATTTTTTTAATGATTTTTTGTTAAGGTGTTCTAAAAATGAATTCGAAGAACTCTTGAGCTTTAAGGAACTTATGAAGTGTGAATTATTGAAAAAAGAAGTTGGGCAAATGGATATGGTTTCAAGTCAGTTAAAAATATTTCTAATACATGCGGTTAGAATAAAAAAAAGAAACAAAGCGCAAGAATTAACCTCTAAAGATAATTTACATCATCAAATAGAAAAACTTATTCAGGATAACTTTGTTATAGAAGCCTCTCCAGAGTTTTATTATAAACAACTGGATGTTTCTGCTACAACTTTTAATAGACTTTGTAAAAAGTACTTTCAAAATAACTTTGTTACTATTTTACATTTGAAAAAAATTGCCTTAGCAAAAAACAAACTATTTTTAACGAATACCCCTATTAAAGAAATTGCTTTTCAAATTGGTTTTAATGACCCGTTATATTTTAGTAGAATTTTTAAAAAATACTGCGAAGTATCTCCTAAAGAATTTAGAAAACAATTAAAGACTAATAGATTGATTTAATAATCCATGTGTTGGTTAAATATTCCTTATTTCCTAATAAGGTTACGATATAACTTTGTTTAAAATCTTAAACATAAGTGGTTATGAAATCTAGTTATTTATTAATAATGCTCTTTGCATTACCTGTTTTGTTTTCGTGCAGGAATGATCAAAAAGAAGAAAAAAATCAAGCTGCAAACAAAAGTGAAGCAAAAATTGAAGCTTTAAGGTATCGAATAGATACAAAAACAAGTATTACTACCTACGTTGGAAGTAAACCAACAGGAAAACACAATGGTAGAGTAGCAATTTCTAAGGGTTTCTTTGAGGTTAATGGTGATCAGATCACAGGAGGAAAGGTAATTCTGGATATGAATAGTATTTCTGTAGATGACTTAGGAGATGATAAAGAAGCCATGGGTAAATCTGTGCTTCTTAACCATTTAAAGTCAAATGATTTTTTGGATGTAGAAAACTATCCTACAGGAGAGTTTACAATAACATCGGTTGTACCATATAAGGGTAATACAAACATAAATGACACAAAACAGTTTGAATCAAAATATAAACCTGCATCCAGAACAGAAAATATTATTGAAGCACCCACACATAAAATGTTAGGAATTCTTAGATTACGAGGAGTAAGTAAGCGTGTTTCCTTTCCTGTTAGGATAGAACAGCTAAAAACCAAAATAAAACTTGAAGCCAAGTTTAATATAGATCGAACCCAGTGGAATATCAAATATGGAGAAGAAGCTTCTGTTACCGATAAGATTAAAGATAAGTTTATTTATAATACAGTTAATCTAGGTTTTAATGTAGAGGCAATTCACCCATCAAAACCTAAACTAGATCCGTCTTTGGCTCCTAAGATTGTGGATGTTTTTGAAAAAAAATTCGATATTCATGAAGGGAAGAGACGTAACCATATTAGTGGTTTTTGTTTCTCTGGATCTTTTGTAGTAAAGGACTTAAGTATTAAAGAAATTAGTAAAAGCAAGATTTTTGCTAATACTCCTTTAAGAGTAATAGGTCGGTTTTCACATAAAGGAGGTGTAAAGAAAGAAGAAAGTAAATCAGGTGAGTATGGAATGGCATTTGAGGTTATTCTGGAAGATGGAAGCACTCAGAATTTTAGTATGAATACCTTAGATTTTTTTCCTGTAAAATCACCAGAAGGGTTTTATCAATTAATGCAAGCCAAAGTAAGTGGCAAACCAGAAGATTTTAAAAAACTTAAACAAGATCATCCCGAATTCAAAAACTTTAAATCACATTATAAAAACAAAACCAAAGTTCTAAAGACATTTGCAAATCATCAATTTAATAGTGTGAATGCTTTTTATCTAGAGAATGAAAAAAAAGAAAAGATAGCAGTAAGATGGTCATTTGTGCCGCAAAATGAAGAAATATCACTTGATGATTCAAAAAAAATAGATTTCTTTAAAGAAACTCAAAAAGCACTCAATAAAAGTAAAAAACTTACTTGGGAAATGGTAGTTACTATTGCTAATGAAAATGACAAAATTAATGATGCAAGTTCTTTATGGGCAGGAGAACATCAACAAATAGTAGCGGCTGTTCTTACGATTGATAAAATAGAAAAAGTAGGAGATTGTGAAGATAAAAATTTTGACCCATTGCAATTACAAGCTGGTTTTTTACCATCAAATGACCCAATTCTAAAGTTTAGATCACCAGTATATGCTGCGGCTTTTGTTCGAAGACTTCAAGAGGCTAAGAAAATGGACAACCATTAAAATAAATAACCTAAAAACAATATTATGGAACAAAAAGAAATATGGTTAAAGAGTTTAATAACAGAATCCCCGCAAGAAGGGTATGAGTTGGCAATAAAGCTTTCTAGAATGGGAGTGAAATCAACACAGCCAGATGTTGAGGTTTTAAAAAAATTGAGACACGAATATGCAAATAGCGCATCAAGTCTTACTGCAGCTTCTCAAGTAATTGCCATAAATTACCAAACTATTAGTGCAGCTAATGACTATTGGAAATAATATTATTATCAATATAAAATATATAGATTACAGATCCTTGAAGAACTTTTTTTCAAGGGTTTTTTGTTTAATTAAATAAGAATTCAAGGTGTTGCAATGTTTTTGATATGATGTGTCCAAGAATTATTGAAGACAAAATCACTATAGGATAAAATAATTTGTTGATTATATTTATATTCGTAATGTTAGTTGGTTTTCGACATTTAAATAAAAAAATTCTTAAGGATAGAGTGAGCAAAAAAAAAGCATATTTTGTACTCTAAATAGGTGTTTACTTAAGGTTAAATAGTATGGATTCAAAAAAAGAATTTCTTTTTAATTATTATAAGAAATACAAAGCCTTCACTCCAGAGGAGATTGATGAAATAGTAGATCATTATGAGTATATAGAAATTGATAAAAATCAACTTCTACAAAAGAATGCTCAATTATCAAAATACACCTATCTGGTGATTAAAGGTATGCTTATAAATTATACATACGATTATAATGGCAATAAAGTAGTCCTCAATTTTATTCCAGAAAAATACTGGGCTGGTGGTGGAAAAAATTATAACCTTGAAGATGTATATATTCAAAGTGTAGAGCCTACTGCATTATTTAGAATTAAGAATAGTATTCTAGAGAATTTTTATGAGAACAATGAAAAGTATGCCTTTACAGAAGTTAGGTTGGTGCGCAATGCTTTTAAAGCACTAAAGTTAAGGATGCTACATTATGTATCTAAACCTGCTATCTATAATTATGAACAATTGCTTATAAAATTTCCAGGTATAGAACATCGTGTTCCTCAAAAATATATTGCATCTTTTTTAGGTGTTACTCCACAATTTTTTAGCAAAATGAGATCAGAATATTTACATAGTAAAGAATAATAGCTCGATTAACCTATTGAGAACAACACTCAATTTCTTCTTCTTTTTTCAATTGTTGCTTGAACGCTTATGATTTTTATTTTATCGTAAAAACGAAGTTAATGTAGATTAACTTTTTCAGTTTAACAAGGCCATAAATTTGTATTTGTAAACCAAACTCATTACAAAATCAAACAATTATGGAAAATAAAATCTTTAAATCATTAAAAATTTTCTTCTCACTGGTCTTAATATTTTTGCTTTTTTCGACAACAGTTTTTGCGCAGTATGGAGAGGTAAAGTTAACAATTAGAAATGCAGGAAAAGGCCTGTATAGTGCGGTAGATCTTAAAGGCGAATATTCTAGTGGATTTTGGATCGCCGATGAAGGTGTTGTGGTTTTTGATCCAACTAATGCAGCGTTCTCTGAAGCTATGTACAAAGAAATTCGCTTACGTACTAACAAACCAATTAAATATGTCATCTATAGTCATAATCATTGGGATCATATTTCAGGAGCAGCAATTTTTGCTAAAAACGGGGCCCAAATTGTTGCACATATTGACGCTATAGACCATCTTATGCCAAACGAAAACGTTACTAAACCAACCTTAACTTGGGGTGGAGAAAAATCAATTATTCCGATTGGAAATCAAACTTTTGAGTTACTATATTTTGGAGCTAATCATGGACACGGTATGACCGTTACTAGAATCCCATCACTTAAAGCAGTTTTTGTTTCCGATTTAGTAGTAGCCAAACGTGTAGGTTATTTGTATTTGCCAGATTTTCAGCCAACAGCATGGATTAGTTCTCTGGAAGAAATCAACAAATTAGAATTTGATATTTTGTTAACTAGTCATGACTTTGGTGGTGGTACTATATTAGGACATGAATCCGTAATGGAACAACAAAAATTTCTTAAAGATTTAATCGCGGCAGTATATGCTTCTTTTAAAGAAGGAGCTACAATGGAAACTTTAGGTGAACATGTAAAAAAGCATATGCGGGAGTATAAAGATTGGGCAAAATTTGATGAATGGCTACAATTAAATGCTTACCGTATCGTGATGGAAATGGGTATCGGTTATTAATATCTACTCTAAAAAAATAACAACTATGACAAATTTAATAGGAAAGACAATCACATGGACATGGACAGAGGGTGCTTTTAAGGGAGGTAAGTACGAAGTAATTTTACATAATGATGGTAAAATTCATTGGAAAGGACTTGAAGGTGTCGAAAAAGATCAAGAAGCAATGGATAAGGAATATAAGGTAATAAAGGCGGGTGAAAATATATATACCCTTTCCTGGTTAGAGTCAATAGGCTGGACAGTTACTGTGACACTAAATATCGAAGAGAATAAAGCTTATGGGTTTGTTTCAAATCATAAAGAATGGTATCCTTTATCTGGAGTGATCGAATCTATAAAGTAACTAGAATTTTGGCATACTATAAAAGAATAGGTTAATCATTGTTTTACTACTTTTTTTAAGCTGCTTAGGTATATTAAGTTAGCGATAAGATATCAATGAATCAGAAAAAACGAGGTATGAGTTGTATAGAAAAGTTACCAGAATGACAAGGTAATAAACCTCAAATTGGACCAGAAATACCACATTTATAAATAACAGATAATTCGAGCGTAAGTCTCTATGGTGAACTAGCACAATGGTTTCATGCAAATTAGTATCGAATCAAAATTAGAGAACAATCCTTTTGAAAATAAATATAAACTAGTAAAATCACAGATCATGAAACATTTTATAGCCAGTGTTATTGCATTTATTGCTATTAGTACGACAGTTTTTTCGCAAGATATAAAGACAAAAAAATATGCAGGGATTGAAACAAAATCTTTAGACGAACTTTATGTTGATGCCCTTAAAGAAGGAGGTGAACTAATACTTCGAGCCGGTGGAGATAAGGACGATCAAGCAGATTATTATCTAGACATGTTCAAAAAGCGCTTTCCAAAAATTAAACTCACGCACAGTGTAGATTTAAGTTTTTATCACGCATCACGTTATGACAATGCCCGGAAAGAAGAGAATAAGGCAAATGTCCCTGACATTATACAATTACAAACATTGCATGACTTTGACTATTACGCAGAGCGTGGATTGCTAGAAAAATACAAACCAAAGAACTGGGAGAAAATTTATCCTGATTATAAAGACCCTCACGGATATTGGACTGGCCTGTTTGGTGTAGCATTCAGTAATGTAATTAATATTGATGTCATTGATGAAGATAAAGCCCCACGCGATGCTTTGGACTATCTTGATCCAGCCTTGAAAGGAAAGGTAATCTTAGTCTATCCGCATACTGATGATGCTGTATTGTACCAATTTTGGAACCTGAAAGAAAAGTATGGCTGGGAGTATCTGGAAAAACTGGTTGCCACTAAGCCAACTTGGGTACGTGGTACATCTATGCCTTATGTATCTATCAATAAAGGTTGGTATGGTGCAAGTTTCACAACATCCTGGGCATTCGTTCCATGGCCTAATAGCGATGCACGCTTCCTATTGCCGAAAGAAGATTTTTTCTTAACCTGGTTCCAAGTCGCGGCTATTCCTACCGATGCGAAAAACAAAGCAGCAGCTAAACTCTATCTAAACTGGATGCTTTCTGATGAGTTCCAGAGTAAGTGGTTGCAGTTTCCAGCACGCATGGATATTGAATCACCTGGTGGTTATAAACCAGTACATCATTACAACACATCACCTGCAGATTTTCATCGATTTATGTTAAAGCGTGATTTGGTTGAACGTTTTCGATTACAAATAGAGCAGTTGGTGGGTCCATCCGAAGGTCCTGCACCACTTGAAATGGATTATAGTAAAAAACCAGAAAGAAAGAAATAGTACTCATTAATTTCATCTGATAATAAAATGAAATCAATAAATAACATCATAAATGAGAGGAATTTTAATATTAAGGTGAAGCTATTGTTGGTAGGGTTTATATGCTTAGGAGAGCTATCTGCTTTACAGGCACAAAAAGTAAAGCGAGATAGTCTTAAAACGCCATCAATCAATTATCTAAGAGCAGAAGAAAGTTATGCGTATCTAAAACATCGAAATTCAGACACTATATATGTTGCCAAGGATAAATTTGATCCAATCAAATTTGTTTCATTAAACAACAAAAAAAATATATGGTTATCCTTTGGAGGGCAGTACCGCACGAGATTTGAATACTTTAATCATCAATTTTTAAAGAAGACTAATAAAAGTAGTGGTTATTATTCGCATAGAATTGCTTTAAATGCCTCTTTAAATGTTACTGAGAATTTTAGGGTTTTTAGCGAATTTTATAATGGTTTCTTATCGAGAAGAGGAGATGTATTTACACAAGAAGACCCCCTGGCATTACATCAGTTATTTATAGAGTCAAAAGTAAAAGTAAAAGGTTCGTCGTTCTCGTTACGATTGGGTAGACAAGAAATGAGTTATGGTATTTCTAGGCTTATAGGAATGCGAGAAGGGCCTAATATTCGTTTAACTTTTGATGCCGCGCGTTTAAAATTTAAAAAGGATAAAACTTCTATTGATGCTTTTTATGGAAAAGAGGTTTTGCCTAATATTGACGTATTTAATGATAAAAGAAATGAAGCAATGGATTTCTGGGGAATCTATAGCAAATTCTTTATCAAAAATGGTAATGGCTTTACCGATGTATACTATTTAGGATTAGACAGAGAACAAAGCACTTATGAAATAGGTACTGCAGAAGAAACTAGACATACCGTAGGACTTAGAATGTCGGGTAAAAATGGAAGACGGTTTTTTTATAATACAGAGCTAATGTATCAGTTTGGTAGCTTTGGCAATAAAAGTATTTCTTCCTTTGCAGTTGAATTGGACTACCATTACATTTTTCCAGAAAAGAAATTTGATCCGATATTAGGTATTAAACTGGATTACATCACAGGAGATAAGAATGGTAATGATGATCAACTCAATACTTTTAATTCTTTATATACTAATCCTACTTACTTTGGACAAAGCGCAACTATAGCACCTGCCAACCTATTGGATATACACCCGTCATTTAAGTTAAATTTTACAAAACAAATAAGTGTTGAGATGGATTGGGATTTTCTTTGGAGAGCAAGCTCTAATGATGGAATATATTCACCTTCAGGTTTTTTACTTTATTCTGGAGCCCACAATAATCACAGATTTATAGGACATAACCCAGGCTTAAATGTGTATTGGTTTCTAAGCCGCAATCTAAGTTTTGACGGTAAGTTATCATATTTAATTCCAGGTAAATTTATTAAAAAACAAAATGGTAGCGCGCTAACTTATGTAGCGATAACTGCTTCATATAAAATATAATGAAAAATCAGAGAGAAATAGTATCCGTTGTAGTGTCAGATAAGATAAGATTGCAATATCAAACCGAGTTTGAAAATTGGCAAGAAAGAATAATTTCAGAGCTTGAGCAATTTGAAGGATTCATTAGTGTATCTTCTAAAAAACTAGAGAGCCCCCATAATGAGTATTTTACCGTTTTTCAATTTGATTCAAATCAAAATTTACAAAAGTGGTTGGATTCTAGTGTATTAAAAAAATATCTTTTTGAAGCAAAACAGTATACTTTACTAGAACCAAAAATTAGTTTTCATGAAGGGTTAGAGCTCTTTTTTAATAAAAAAGAAGCTTCATTAATACAGCCACCATTTTACAAAAAAGTACTACTAGGTATTATGGCAGTATATCCTTTAATTCTTATAGTAGGAAAGCTATTTCATAGGTTTATTCCTGGATTTAGTCAATTACCTTTTGAAGCAGGGTTGTTTTTTGAAGTAATAGTTGTTTCGACATTAATGACTTATCCAGTTATGCCTACACTTTCAAAATGGCTTCGTTTTTGGCTATTTAAGTAAAGAGAATAAGATATAAACCAAAAGAAAATAATATGAAAATTATCATTTTTGGAGCAAATGGAAGAGTAGGAAAAGAACTCGTTACACAGCTTTCTGAGAGACATCAAGTTGTTAAAGTAGGCAGAAGTTCTGGAGATATACAAGCAGATTATACCGATCATCAGTCAATTACAAATATGTATAATCAAGTAGGGTCATTTGATGCCTTATGCTGCGTTGCAGGAAGAGATTCTGATTTTGTGGATGTTCAAAAATTAGAATTACAACATTTTAAATCAGGTGTAGAAAGAAAACTATTGGGTCAAGTGAGGTTAGTTTTAGAGGGGTTGAAATATATTAATGATAAGGGGTCTTTCACTTTAAGTAGTGGCTATCTTAATCATTACCCTAATGTATATAGTATAGCTACAAGCCCGTTTAATGCTTTTGTAGATAATTTTGCAGAATCTATGGCTCCCTATCTTTTGAGGGATATCAGGTTAAATGTAGTAAGTGCTGCGCCTATTGTTGATGAAGCAAAATATGGTCAGGTTACGGCAGAAATGGTGGCTAGAGAATATGTAAAAAGTACAGAGGGCAATATATCGGGTAGTGTCTTTAAAATATGGAATATGGAGTAAAAGTGTATTCGTGATTTTGGAGAAACTATTGAAGTATTTAATACCTAATTATTTAAAAAGGATAAAAAATTAGAAAGACTTATAATTTATTCCAAGAAAACAATGTCCCTCTTGCAAAAAAAAACAGTTAAATTATATCGCCTCTCAAATACTTTTTACAAATTGTATTTTTACCATTTTCTTTCATCTAATAAAGAGTATATTTAAAAGTTTTTGTTCTTTTTTATGTTATTAGCACTTCGAATATAACTAGTATCCAAAACAACTTCTTTGAGGTTTATTGCTCCCGGTTCTTTGGCTTTATCTACTATAATCGATAAGTCTTCACGTTCTAGTATTTCCTTAATATCATCAAATTCATCGCACCAAACTTCTTCCTGATGTTTATCTAGGTTAGCTGTTCTTTCATTTTTTCTGTTCTCATCGGCAACAACACGTGCTTGTATACGACTTAGGTTTTTTGGACTCATGAATTCTACTCCATAAAGCGAATTTTTTGCTTTTTTTACAACCAAGCGACCATTTTCTACCCACGCGGTTTCCATAGAATCATTAACCTCATAACCAGCATTTTTAAGCGCTTTTTTAATGGCGGCACGCCTTGTTTCGATAATTATCTTTTGTGATTCTTCTTCATATAAACGACTTGCTCTTTCCAAAGCATCCTTTAACTCGGTTACATTATTTGATTTTAGCAGTTCCTTCCATTTTGCAATAAATTTCATTTCTATTGCTAATGTTTCTAATTGCACTATAGCATTATTAAGCGCTTCTTTTACTTCTATTAGTTCTGATTGCGTTTTAGTAAATGTTGCTGCTTCTATAATGAGTGAATCTAATAAAAGAGGATAATTAGCTTCCTGATCATTAAGATCGGTGCATCGCTGCATAAACTCCTGTATTTTATCTTGAGAAAACTCCTTGACATACATTTCTTTTAAAGTACTTTCTAATTTTTTAAGTCGTGATAACACTTTAGGTTGTTTTAACCCCCAATCTTTAACAGAAAGCAAACTATTACCTGCAGATAATCGTTTTTGTATTTCTATTTGCTCACCTGTTAATTTTTGTTCATTAAAAGCAACATCCTTTAGGACTTGATAAAGTTCATCTACTTTTTGACTGTACCTCTCCATTTCCGTTTCTGAAAGTACGGCAGGTTCTTTAAAATCTTCAAATTCAATATTCTTTTTTTGTAATAAAAACCTTAACTCATTGTGTGTACTCTTCAGGTTTTTATAGGTTTCCCATTTAGAAGCTCTTTTTTTTACAACCTTTTGTACGAGGTTTTTCTTTTCTTTTTCTAAGTATCGTATCTGGTTGGGAATCTCGCGTTCTATTTTTAAATAATCCTTCTCCGAAATGTTTTGATAATGTTGTAATGTTTCTTCTAACGCGGTTATTAAATTTTCATCTAATACCTCATGTTGCGAAGCATATTTTTTAACATCAGCAACTTTACTTCTTAGGCTCGTAAGCCATCTTTGTTTAATTAGTTTCCTTTCTTCGGGAGTAACTATTCTTACTACTTTTGGACCACTCATTTATATTAAATTTAAGGCATTTTCTATGGCTTCTTTCAATCTGTTTTTTTCACCTTCTGTTTCTTGAAGCCATCGGTATGATGTTGTTCTATGTATAACAGGTATTGATTTTTTAAGAACTTGGGGACGCCACAATTCTCTATATCTGGCATTTCTTAGTAATTCATTATTTGGTGGATCACACTCAATACCAATCACAAACCTACCGCTTTCTTTATCCTGAATAGCCAAGTCTACATAGAAAACATTGTAATCGCTATTCTCAACCGTATCATAGCCTAAGCTTTTTATATAATTTTTAACCGTATTTTTGAAACCATCGTTTTGCAGTACAATGCTCTCATAACTACTTGCTACCGAAAGTTTATTTAGACTTTTGTTTGCTGCCTGAATTTGTGCATTAGAGTGGGTTTCGGCAAAGTTCAAATAGCCTTGTATATAATCTCTTGGTTTGGAGGGAGACCTTCCTGTAGACAACATATCTGAGATATCTTTAATAGGCATAGAGGTTACGATAACTACTTTGTGTCGGGCTCTGGTAATTGCTACATTGAGTCTTCTTTCACCGCCACGATGCCCCAAAGCACCAAAGTTTCGACGAAAGACTCCATGTTTATTATGCCCAAATGTAGTGCTGAATAAAATCATATCTCGTTCATCTCCTTGCACATTCTCTACATTTTTCACAAAGAACCCCATGTCTTCTCCATCCTGTTGTTTGCTTCTCTCTTGGATAAGCATTGCCATGAAATCTTTATCGTTTAGTGCTTTTTCTTCAATTTTTTCCTCAATAAGTTCAGATTGTTTTTTATTGAAGGTAACAATACCTGTGCTTAACCTTTTGTTTTCGGGTAACTGCCAATGATTATATAAGTATTCAATCAAAGTGTCTGCTTCGTCTTGATTTGTCTGTTCATTGTAAACACCATCTACCCTAATGACTTCTAGAGGTTTAATTTTTTCTATTTCATTCACAGGATGATAAGCTGGAATATGTAATTGTCCACTATAAAATGCATGATTAGAAAAATTAATCAGCGCTTTATACTGTGAACGATAATGAATTTGGAGTGTAGTGGTAGGCAATACTGTTTTGGCTAAAGTCAATAGATCAGGGGAATCTTTTACTTCCTTTTTATTCCACGCATCATAATAATTCGCTAATTCTTCTTCAGAATTATCTTCACTTAGTTCAACATTGACTCCATCATCATCATCCATATCGATTTTATGAGCAAAGAAACCTGTTGGTGGCATCTGTTTTTCATCTCCGCTTATAATTACTCTTTTGGCTCTATAAAGAGAAGGAATGGCGTGTTCGACTAACATTTGAGAGGCTTCATCAAAAATAACCACATCAAACATACCAGCTTGTAGTGGTAATGATTGAGAAACAACCTCTGGACTCATCAACCATATTGGTCGTACATTCATTAGACCAATTTCTTCTCCTAAATGGATAAACTCTCTAAGCTTTTTATAATTCTTCCCTCGTAGTCTAGTGATAGCATTCCATTGAGGTTTAGTGCCTATAGTATCAAAATCGTAATTAAGATTTAGTATTTTTTTATTTTGCTCTTTGATACTTGATAAAAATTGATCTAATGACCTTACACCACGTTCTATATCTTTTTCAGCCATAAGTAGAGCGGGTGCACCTTTTTCTATACGTTGTTTCCACCCAAGTAGCCCCTCGCGTCTAATCGTTTTTTTAATAAGCGCGCTCCAACTATCAGAAGGGAAATTTTGAATTTGATGGTCATATTTTCTAAATAATGCTAACAACTTTAATGTATTGCCAAGGTACTTTTTATTCTCTAATCGTATCCTGAACTTTTGATAAGGAATAAAGTAATCCATATCAATCAACATCTTTTCTAGAATAGTTATGTCAACATCATTATTTTTAATATGTTCCTCAAACTTTTGGTGACTTGTAGAATCTAACCATTGAGTAAGTGAGGTTAATTTTTTATGAGATGCTTGTCTAATTTCATATCGTGAGTTGGCTTCTTTTAAATGGTGAATGAATACTTGGTATTCTTTACTGCTTCCTGTTTTTAGCAGATTTCGAGCTTCGTTTTTTAAAGGACAGCTTTTCAATGCTTGTGCTAAAGCAATTGTTTGCGATAGTTCATAAGATATACTACCCATTTTTACGGAGAGGAGTTTATCTTCAAAAATTGGTTCAAACTCAATAGCTAACTTTTTCAGTTGTAACTGATATTGATCTCGATAATCTCGAAAAGAAATTTCGTAAGCCGACGCAATTTTTAGTTGATTTACGTGTTCACTTTTTAATTGAAGTTGATATGTTTTCAATATTTTTTTTAACCTGAAATTATAGATCCATGATAAGGGATTAAGTATCTTGAATTTTGATTTTTTTAAATAATAATCACAAGTTCGTATAACTTTTTCTAACTGTTCATCAGACGACTGTTTTAACCATTCTGTGAATTGCTCATTTTTTTGGCTTGTAATCAGTTTTTGTAAAGATTCTAAAAGTTGAGTCAGGGTATCTGATATGTCTTCGGCTATTGATTTTTTATTAAATTCATCATAAATCAAATCAAACCAATTTTTCGCATTTTGTGCTTCTACATTGGTTATTTTTAGGATGTTTTCTTCATTTTCATGTAGCCATGATTTATAAAATTGTGCTTTTGCATTGTCATAAATTCCAGAGGTTTGTTTTATACATGCTACTCTTTTTTCTTCGACTTCGTAAAAGTTTTTTAAGCCATCATAAATGGTATTTCTAGTAGCCTCATCATATTGTGTTATTTGAAGGTTGATTAAACTATTTTCTTCATATTTTGAAGGCATCCAGTCATTTATCAATACGCTAATTTGTTCTTCTAGCATATTCAACTCGTTAACTGTATTGTTTTCTAGGTAGTTTCTAACTTCTGGGGCATCAATGTAACTTTTTGTTTGAATTTCAATAAGCCTAGACAAGATGTTACGATAACTTATCCCTGAAACATCATCCAACTTATGTATTTGTTCTGATAAAACATTTAGCTCAGTCTCTATTCTGTCTATTTGTTGGGTTAAATTCTCTCTCTTGCGTTTAATTTCTTCAAAAGAATCCTGGTGCTCAATTTTGTTGAGATGATGGGATACCTGTTCTCTGATACTTTGAATAATATGCTGTCTATCCTTTGTGATATCTGTGATAGTTAGCGCTCTATTTTCTATATCAGCTGCTTCCAACCGTTTCATTATTACTTGGATGGCTGCTCTTTTCTGAGATACAACTAATACCTTTTCTTTTCTGCCAATGCAATCAGAAATAATGTTTACGATAGTTTGGCTTTTACCAGTTCCGGGAGGACCTTCTATAACAACTCCTGGATTTAGGCGACTTTGCATTACGGCTTTTTCTTGAGAAGGATCTATAGGCACTACGGTGTATCGGTCCTTTTCTGAAATAATCGAATCATATGTTGTAATTTCTGGTGTATTTATTTTCAAAATGGATTCCATTGCAACATCCGTATGCGGTAGTTTTTGAAGCAAGCGTAGATCTTCGCTGATGGCTTGTCCGGTAAAATTAGCATTGAAGAATACTGCAGAACAATGCAGTTGTAATCCTACTTGTTTTAATTTGTAGGTTACTTCTGGGTGCGAAGTAAGTTCTATGCCATTAGATTGAATATAAGACCCAAAGGCATCCATTACCTCTGTGATACTTAGTGTTTGTCTACCAAGAATTTCTTGGTAGATTTCTTTTATCCTCTTGTATTGATCTTCTTCCAATGTGCTAGAAAGTGCTGGATTTAGCCTAACCTCTTCACGAATTTTATCAAAACCAACTTCTAAGGTTGGTGCAGCTCGGTTTTTTAACTCTAAGGCTACAGGCCACAGAAGAATGGGGAGTATGCGTGGTCTATGGGCTGTTTTTACTTGACTAATTAAAAATGGGAAACCCAAATATAAGGACTCTAAGCCTGTGTCTCTTTTATAATTAGCGGCTTTTAAGAGCATACGTCTTGTCCTATATTGTAAGAGCGGGTTTTTGCTAAAACTCATTGGGTCTACCCTTTCTATATCAGAAGACCTATTGATGATGATATGTATTAATTTTTCTGAAGGTTTTAATGAAGTGCCTAATTCATTGATATCTATACGAGCAGAATGTTTAGAGATAATCAATCTTACCAAAGGCCCTCTGGAGGACGCATATATTATTTTCTTTTCAAAGAATTGTAATAAACTAGAAGCATACTCATGCTTTGGAGGTGTTACCCATTCGTTTTTAGGAATTGATAGACACAATACAGACTGTAATAAAGAAAGTCTCTTTTGTATTCTAAAACGGTCTGCCCAGCGATTTAACGATTCATTAGTACTCTTAGAGAAGCCTTCTAGATGATTGTTTAGTAATTCGTATATCTCTATTCTACGTTTTGTTAGTATGTCTTTGTAAAATGTTATATCTGGCTCTATGTTAATTTTTTTAGCCAAACCTATAGTGTCTTCAACAAGTTGGTCTAAAGGGATAAATTGTTGTCGTTCTGCACTTACGATAAGGATTAAATCTTCTTCACTTAATCTAATATCTCCTATTAGGTCAGATAGAGCAATGTTTCTTGCATCTGGGTAAATTTGACGTAGCAAATCCATTTCAGATTTCAGTCTTACTTTAGATGTGCTAAGTGTATTTATTTTAAACTTATCCTTATCTATAGTAATTTCTAGGCTTTTGGCTTTCTGTATTATATTTTGTCTTCTTCTTTTTAAATGTACCAACCATTTTTCTCGATTGATGCTGTCTAGGTAATCGGGGATTTCTCCATCTATCAGTTGTGATGCAATAATTGGGTTGCTTAATAGCCAGGCAGGGATAATGATTTGACCTCTCCAAGTTAAGGGCAAAGCATCATTTAATTGCATCAATGCTAAGGAAAATCGCCATTCTAAATCAATATCTTCTTTAGAACGAAGGTTTCTTATAGAGGAACTTATGGTGCCTTCTCCAAGAACCTCTTTTACCCAATTTGAAATTTTTCCAGACGTAAATAACTCTAATCCTTCATTCCAATTACTTTCTTCAGCTGCAGCTAGGGCAAAGTAACTTAAATTGGTGTAGGTCTCATCACCAAGTGTAATTTTTGTCTCTTTCTTTTGTTCTAATCCTATGGAGAATTCTATTGGGGGAGTTATATGTTCTTTTTTGAGCCATTTATCTACCTCTTCCCAATGCCAACGCTTTAAAGGGTCTCTGCATAACAGTCCTTTAAGTAATAACAGAAATCTTTCATTTATATTTGTGGGCAATTGAACACCTCTTGTAACCAGATGAATCATGAAGGCTTTATCGTTGATATTCTCAAAGAATGTACCTTTGGTAATCTGCTCCAAAACAATCATTCCTAAACTCCACCAATCAGAAGCAGGGCTTATACCACCGATAATAGCTTCAGGTGCTGTATACCTTGTAAGTTCTAAAGGTGTATCGGTATCTAAATCATAATCAGACAAACGAGCTGAACTAAAATCAATAATTACTAAATCAAAGTGTTCTTGGTCTCTGATGAGTATGTTTTGTGGACTTAGATCTCGGTGTCGCATCCCGACTTCAGAAAAATCTCGAAGAGCTCTTCCTATTTCATCAACCAATTTTTCTATTTGATTTTCATCAACATAATCAAAGGTATCCAAGGCACCTCCCTTTATTCGTTCGGTGACTTCAAAAAAGCGATTGTCCCAATATCCCGTTTTAATTATTACAGCGACATGATCAACATCAGCCTTTTGCAATACATTGTAGATAGCTTTATCGGGCTCACAATTTTCATGATATAAGGTTAAAAAATAAACTTCTTCTTGATCATTTTTGACTAAAAAACACTCTTTGGTGGCTTGTGTGGTTTTTACAGTTTCTATTACTGTATATTCATCAATGGATTGTATTACTTCCTCTTCTGAGGTTATAGCAGTTTCTTGGATATCTGCTCCACACTCCATGCACATAAAATCTTGCGCTTCTACTTCATGTCCGTTTTCGCAATATCGTTTCTTTTCTTCTTGAGCTTGACTTAGAATTTCAACGCTTCCTCCAACGGGTGTTTGTTTGACATTCATCAATAACCAACTGCATGTACCACTATCAATGGTATTTTGGCAATACATCTCATTAACAGGTCTTTCGCTATCACATGCGGGGCAAATTCTTATATACTCCATTTTTATTTTTTCTTAATCACAGCTTGAGTACTTGTGATGTCAACTCCGTTTTGTTTAAAGGTTTTTCCTATTTCTTTCATTCCACCTATAGGAATCCCTGCCATCCATATGTTGTTATCATCAAATTGTACATCCAATTTTTTTTCTGGTATGTTTTTTATGTAGTCAGAAAATGTATGCTCTCCTAATCTTGTTAAGAAATGAATTTTTTGATTATCACTACCTAACAAAACTTTGGTTTGGCTTTCTTTATAATCATAAGGTTCGGAGATGAGAACGTCTATAAGTCCTTTAAAGATTTCTTTTTTCTGCTTGAGTTTTTGATAAGGATAACCGCTATACACTAAAACAGATAGGTTGTAAGGTCTTAAAAAACCAAGCAATTCGAGCAAAGCAGGTTGTTGATCAAAAGGTTCTCCTCCTGTAATGGTTATTCCATCGCAGTTAGGCAACCACTTTTTTAAAACTCTTTTTAGCTCATTTATATCAACTAATTTGGTGTTAAACTGCCAGGTGTCTGCAGAAATGCAACCTTCGCAATGTATAGAGCAACCTTGAAACCAGATACCTATTCTTTTTCCGGGGCCAAGAGTAGTAACTGGAAAATGCATACGTGAAATCCCTATTTCCATTAATTTATTTTTTAATTAAATTAATGGTAGTACTTCTATTTTCAAATGAAATATCATTGGCTTCTAAAATATCGTTTTTGATAGGGTTTATTGAAAACAAGGCTCTTGAAATAGGCGTGATAAAATGATATTCGATTTTATTTCTAATACCTCTACCACCGTTGTTTAAATCTTTAGTAGACAATTCTTTGATTTTTTGAGTCACTTCTTCTTGAATATGAAGAGAAATGCCTAATTGTTTCTGAATGGCGTTAATGTGATTTTCCATCATCATGTCAAATATCATTTCGCCAACGTCTTTTCTGATATAATCAAAAATAATAACGTTATCTCCAATTCGATTCAAAAGTTCTGGTCGGTTCAAATCGAATTTGAAATAGCGCTCAATTTCATGTCTTACTTTCTTTTCTACCGTTTCAAAACTATCTTCATACGTCACATTCGGAAAACGTTCTCCGGTTGCTGATTTTTTATAAATTCCTAAGTTGGAAGTGAAAATTATTAGAGTTTCAGAAAAATAAACTTTATCACCCCGACCACTTGTGAGTACTCCATCATCTAGAATTTGAAGAAACTTATCCAGAATTCTAGGGTGGGCTTTTTCAATTTCATCAAACAATACCACGCTAAAAGGTTTTTCTCTAACCGCATTGGTTAGTTCACCACCTACATCATAACCCACATAACCTGGAGGTGCACCAATAAGCCTTTGGTCTGAATGCTCTGCACTGAATTCGGACATGTCAAATCTGATGTAGGCACTTTCGTCACCAAATAAAAGACTAGTAAGGGTTTTTGCTAATTCTGTTTTTCCGACACCTGTTGGGCCAGCTAAAAAAATGACACCTCTAGGACGATTATTTCTTTTAGAATTGCCAACACCAGTAATAGCCCTTTTTACAATATCTACCATGTGTTGTACAGAATGGTTTTGCCCTTTTACTCTTTTTCTGATAAAGGCCTCACCATCTTCAATTTTCTTTCTGTCAATTTTTATCCAAGGGTCTTCTGTTACTCCTACTTTATATCTTCTTACGGCGTCGGTAATAAGCGAAATATGAATAGATTCTGATCGGGCCAGCTCTATAATAGCAACTAAATCCAGAAGAAGTAGCCCTTCAGTTTCTTCTACAAAATCTGTGGTTATTCTTTTAGCTTCTGTTTTAGTTTCACATAGACTTTCAACAATAGGTTCTACTAATCTTCTTCGAGCAATATGGTCTGGTTTACTTATCGGAATATGTCTTATTTTAGGGTTATTAACGACCATCCAATCGGGTAAATCTCCTTCTTTATCGACTATCCAAATAACAGTGTTATAAAATGGTTGAGGTGGTTTTCCATAAGGTCTTGTTTCTGTTGTTTGTGATAATATATGCGATAAGCTAAAAGTATCGTGCTCGACTTTTATCAAACTTTCGGCATTCATCAAAAATTGAGAGGCGAAATCGACAATTAAGGCAATGGGTTCTTCAGGGTAGTTTACAATAGTTTGAAATACGGTATTAAAAGTCTGTAAATTATGGTATATGTCATCTTTCTGAAGCGGAATATGGAGTTTTTGAAACAGAGCTTTTTTTTCTTCAGAATTTCCCGAAAAAAAAGGGATGTCAAAGCCACACATAGGATTGTAATAAACTACATGCTTGTAACCTAGACTTTTCAGTTCGACATCAATTGCGTTTTCTAACCTATTCCAGTTATAGCTTCCAAAATCATTTTTGATTAACTGAAAATCTTTAATATTTCCCGAAAGGATGAATTGACTTTTTAAAGGAAGAAATCTTCGAAAGTCTTGTAACCATCTTACTTTGGTGTCTTTCATTTTTTAGTTTGTTTTAACGTATTCCTAATAACTTCTATAGTTTTTAGTTCACCACTGTTTCATATACTTGATTTACTAACCAAAAAACAATTGTTTCTGAATCCTAATAGTACAAAAATCTTAATGGGCTTACAAACATATTAGTATAGTTCATTTAACCGTTATATTTAACCCATTAGAAAGATTTTATACATACGTTGTGTTAAAAAGCTTCTTAAGAGTATTTAATTTTTCTCTCTTTATATCTTAATAAATTAAGGTTCTCATTCTTGTTTGTTAGATCTTTTTAAAATAAGAATTAATAACAAATCTAAGTCAAACAAGCTTTATAAGGCAAAAATTAAGAGGAAATTTTGAGTGCAAGTTTATGCTTTTTACACAATTGAGTTTTGGTAGTCTTAAAGGATTGATATCAGATTAATATGCTGTATATAAAGATGTAAAGGAAAAATAACAAAGGGTGTTTAAACAACAATTAGTGTCAATGCTTAAGAAATGAGATTAGCCGTCAAATTTTATTAACAATCCAAAGAATTGAATGTCAGGTTTTTCTAAAACAAAAAACCCGAACATATGTTCGGGTTTTCAAGGTGGTGCCTCCAGGAATCGAACCAGGGACACAAGGATTTTCAGTCCTTTGCTCTACCAACTGAGCTAAGGCACCTTGTTGTAAGCGGATGCAAATATAGAACGCTTTTTTCAATACACAAAATAAAATCTAAAAAAAAATGACATTACTTTTGTGAAAATTGATTCAAAATCTAAGCTTTTAATTGTAAGTATTTTGTTTTCTGTATATTAGTGGATTTTTAAATTTGTTTTTATTTTTTAATTATTACAACGATTGCTCTAAAATTTGTTTAAAAGACTTGAAGAAGCCTAGTCCAGATATAAAAATTGCAGAAAATAGAAGCTTTCTGGTATTTATAGATAGTTTGTTGCGTATTTTTGAAACTTAGAATTTTTAAAAATGAATTTAGTAGTAGATATAGGCAATACATATACAAAAATAGCCGTGTTTGAGGAGGCAGTTATTTTGTTTAAAAAGATAATTGAACAGAATGATTTTATTCAAGTAATTCAGGAAATAAAAAAGGATTATCCTTTAATTGCACATGCTATTATTTCTTCGGTTGCAAATATGCCCGAAAAAGACCTAATTTTTCTTAATACTACTTTTTGTACATTGATTGTAGATCATGGGACTATAATGCCATTTAAAAATTTGTACAAAACGCCAAAAACGCTTGGTATTGATCGATTAGCATTGGTAGCAGCAGCTACAGATCAATTTTCTCATAAAAATGTATTAGTTATAGATGCAGGGACTTGTATAACATATGATTTTAAAAACCAAAAAGAAGAGTATCTTGGTGGAGCAATTGCTCCTGGGATAAGGTTGAGATATAATAGCCTTCACGAGTATACTTCAAAATTACCGTTATTAGAATTAAAATTACCAGAAAACCATATCGGATCAAGTACAGAAGATGCAATACATTCTGGAGTAGTTTTCGGAGTATTGCATGAAATTAATGGTGTAATTGAAGAATATTGCAACATTTATGGTGATTTAACAGTTATTTTAACCGGTGGAGATGCACATTTTTTGTCTAAAAGATTAAAAAATAGCATATTTGCCACTTCCAATTTTTTATTGGAGGGATTAAACCACATTTTAGCTTTTAATAATAATAAATGATAAAAAAGATTTTAGTACTAATATTAGCACATGTTGCTGTAGTATCTTACGCTCAGGAAGGGACTTCGTCGCCATATTCTTTTTATGGAGTTGGTGCGTCAAAGTTTAAAGGAACAATAGAAAATAGATCGATGGGGGGATTGAGTGTACTTGCAGATAGTATTCATTTAAATCTTCAAAATCCCGCCTCATATGGAAAACTAGGACTTACTACGTATAGTTTAGGGGCTTCTTATAGTAAATATAAAATTAGTAATGCAAGTAATGAGTCTTCTTCGGGAGAAAGTGCAGCATTAGAGTATTTGGCGGTTGGGATACCTGCAGGAAAGTTTGGTTTTGGTTTTGGTGTTATTCCATTAACCTCTGTTGGGTATGATCTAAGTACTAATACCTCAAACGGAGGAGAGAATAGATTTACAGGTACAGGTGGGGTAAATAAAGTTTTTTTGGCCGCTGGTGTAAAGATTAACAAAAATCTTAGCATTGGTATGGATGTAAATTATAATTTTGGAAATATTGAGAATAAAGCTATTGCTATAGATTCTGATATTCAGTTAAGTACAAGAGAAGTTACAAGCACAGATGTATCTGCTTTTAGTATGTCTTTTGGAATAAATTATTCAAAAATGATATCTGAAAAACTTGAGATAGTTGCAAGTGTTGTATCTGTGCCATCTTTTAAGCTTGCATCAGAAAGAAGAAGAGAATTAGCATCAATTGTATTAAATTCAAATGGTCAAGAAAGAGTGGTTCAAGCTCAAGATGTTAAAACAGAGGATTATGAAATAGACATGCCTGCAGAATTTAAGTTTGGAGGAGGTATAGGTCAACCTAAAAAATGGTTTGCAGGAGCCGAATATGGATATGTAGATGCAGGTGAATTTGCTGGTATTTCTTCTAATGAAAGCAATATTAATTATGAAAAGGGAGCAAAATATAAAGTAGGGGGGTATTATATTCCTAAATATAACTCGTTAACTAGCTATTTTAGTAGAGTGGTATACCGTGCAGGATTTAGATATGAAGAAACAGGACTAAACATTGGTGGTCAGTCAATAGATGAGTTTGGCATGTCTTTTGGAGTAGGCTTACCAGTTGGACGATTATTCTCTAATGCTAATATTAGTTTTGAGTATGGGCAACGGGGAACAACGGACTTAGGGTTAGTTAAAGAAGAGTTCTTTAACTTTTCAATCGGTTTATCATTAAATGATAGATGGTTTAGAAAGATAAAATTTAATTAAACATTACAAATAATTACTAAAGCTATGAATACTAAAGTTTTACTTACAATAGCAGCAGGACTGGTTTTAAGCACTACAAACATTAGTGCTCAAGCTTCAGACTGTGCAACTACGGCTTCAATTGCCTATGAGCATGCTAAGGTAAAGAATTACGAAGCGGCCGAAGAGCCACTTTGGAAAGTTAGAAAAGAATGTCCTACATATAGTGTTGCAACATATCAATTTGGTCAAAAGTTGCTAGCTCATAAATACAAAAAAGCACCGGCTGGAGAAAAAATGGCCATTGCTAAAGAAAGAATTGCACTTTGGAAAGAAAGATTACAATATTTCCCTGCAAAAACTAAAATAGGAGCTATGCATTCTGATATCGGTCAGTTAATGTATGATAATAAAATGGGAACCAAAGAGAATCAGTTTGCTGAGTTTCATAAAGCTTGGACTGAGGATAAAGGTAATTTTAAAAATCCTAAAAATGTATATACCTATTTTTCCTTATTAGTAGATTTACACGGAGAAAAGAAAAAGGAACTTCAAGAAGTGTTTGATCTGTATGATGAAGTGATTGAAAAGATCGAAGATGAAGAAAGTTCAAAAGCAAAAACAATTGGCGAACTTACCGATAAAGAAGAGTCAGGAACTACACTTACTAAAAAGGAAAAGAAAAAATTAAGTAGATATGGTAAGATTTTATCTAATTACAGTAAAGTAAAGGGAGGAGTTAATCAAAAGTTAGGAGAATTAGCTGATTGTAAAAATTTGATCCCTTTATATAATGGTCAATTTGAGGCTAAAAAAACAGATGTTAGCTGGTTGAAAAGTGCCGCTAGTAGAATGTCTTCTAAGGATTGTACAGATGATCCATTGTTTTTTAAACTGGTTGAGTCTTTACATAAAGCAGAGCCTTCTGCAAAGTCTGCATACTACTTAGGGATATTAGCCTTAAAAGATAGAAAGACGACTACAGCATTAAAGTATTTTAATCAATCTGCAGAGCTTGAAACTAAAGCAAGCGATAAAGCAAAAGTATATTTCAAGATTGGTGAAATAATGAAAAGACAAGGGAGTAAAGGAAAAGCTAGATCTTACTACCGAAAAGCTATTAAACAAAAGCCATCTATGGGTGTATGTTATTTAAGAATTGCGAGTATGGTTGCAAAAAGTGCAAATGCTTGTGGAGATAACAAGTTTAATAAGCAGGCGGTATATTGGTTGGCCGCAAATTATGCAGATAGAGCTGGTAAAGTAGACCCTAGTTTGAAATCTACTGCCTCTAAAACAGCAAGTAGTTATAGAGGTTTAGCGCCAACAAAAACAGATATCTTCAATAATCCTGAAATCAAATCTGTTAGTATAGGATGCTGGATTGGTGAAACAGTTAGAGTGCCAAAATTATAATGCAACAAAAAACATATGATATCATAAAAAGCATTGTCACAGTATGTACTGTGGCAATGTTTTTTTCATGTCAAGTAGAAAAAAAAAGTGATCAAGGATATCGTGACCTTGATGATGTGCCTATAGCAGAAGGTTATGAGTTAAATCTTAAATATACCGACTCTGGTCAACTAATAGCTATACTTAAAACTCCCTCTGTACTGGATTATTCTAACAAATCTTTTGCTTATTTTGAATTTCCAAAAGGTATTATATTGGATATAATTGATAAAGAAGGGAAAATAAGTGTTGTTAAGGCTGATTATGCTATCTCTTATAAAGAAACAGGGATTATTGATATGCGGGGAAATGTAGATATACAAACTGCAGACAGTACGCATTTAAAGGCTAAGCAATTGTATTGGGATCAAAGTATTAACTGGGTGTTTACAGATCAAAAGTATACTAGTTATTTGCCAGATGGTACGGTTAATGAAGCAGATGGCTTTGATGCTAATCAAGATTTTACTATCTTGAATTCACGAATTAATGATGGTGTAATGTTTATAGAGGAGTAGTTCAATACTATGATGAAAGTATTTAGATTTTTTGAATATGCCTATTTGGCTATAATGTGTTTCTTTGTCTATCAGGCTTATGTAGAATGGGGGCAAGAAGGAGGAAGAAGTGTGTTGTATATTTTTTTTGCAGTAGTCGCTGTTTTTATGTTTTTCTTTAAAAGAAACTTCAGAAAAAGATTCGAAGCTAATAATAAAGACTAATTCATGGAATTACATGTTATTGTTATTCTATTTTCCCTTGTGCTTTCAGCATTCTTTTCTGGGATGGAAATAGCTTATGTTTCTTCCAATAAAATACATATAGAAATAGAAAAGAAGCAAGGAGGATTCATTTCAAAAATCCTTGCTCGTCTCACAAAAAAACCTTCAAAGTTTATTGCTACAATGCTTGTGGGTAATAATATAGCTTTAGTTGTATACGGTTTTTTTATGGGAGAATTATTAATGAATTTATTTCAAAGATTAGTCCCAACAGAGCTATGGATTATAGATTATTTGCTTACAGATTTAAATCTTCTGGCTCAAACTGTAATTTCAACGATTGTTATCTTGATTACTGCTGAATTTCTTCCTAAGGTTTTTTTTCAGATTTATTCAAATACTCTACTGAAAGCCTTTTCTTTTCCGGCATATGTCTTTTATTTAATTTTTTTACCAATTTCATCCTTTGTTATATGGATTTCTGATTTTGTTCTTAAAAAATTCTTCAAAACTGATGGCGATGAAGTTCAATTAGCTTTTAGTAAAACAGAGTTAGGGGATTATATTACTGAACAAATGGAGACAATTGAAGAACATGATGAAGTGGATAGTGAAATACAGATATTTCAAAACGCTTTGGATTTTTCAGATGTAAAATCTCGTGAAGTTATGATTCCGAGAACCGAAATAGTGGGTGTCGAAAAAATGCAATCTATCGATGAGGTTAGTAATCTATTTATTAATACAGGCTTATCAAAGATTATTGTATACGATACAACCGTAGACGATATCATAGGGTATGTTCATTCCTTTGAGTTGTTTAAAAAACCAAAGTCGTTGAGATCTATTCTTCTTCCGGTGGTTTTTGTTCCCGAAACAATGTTCGTAAAAGATGTACTTAATCTTTTAACAAAAAAGCATAAAAGTATAGCCGTTGTTATTGACGAATATGGAGGAACGAGCGGTATTATAACGGTAGAGGATATAGTAGAAGAGCTTTTTGGAGAAATAGAAGATGAGCATGACTCGATTGCTTTGATAGAAGTTGAATTATCGGAAAATCAATATCGTTTTTCGGCTAGGTTAGAGGTTGATCATATTAATGAAGCTTATAAGTTAGATCTTCCAAAAGACGAAAACTATGAGACATTAGGAGGGATGATCGTTAATCATACAGAAGAAATCCCTAAAGAAGGAGATGAAGTAAGAATAGGAGATTTTAAGATTCAAATATTAGAAACTTCTAATACCAAAATAGAAATTGTAGAATTACATGTGATAAAAAGTGATTAATATATACTGATACGTTATCAATGAAGCAAAAAAAATGGTACCAAAGTCCTTTATTATTTAGTGTTGGATATATTGTTTTGGTAGTATGTGATTTGGTGTGTTGCAGTGATGTTAATTTTTTGGAATACAGATACATTACTAAACCGATAATTCTGATTTCTTTGATTGCTTTTTTTATAGGGAATAAAGAAAAAGTAACACTCTCTGTTTTTCGGTTAACAATTTGGGCGCTTATATTTTCTTTGGCAGGTGATATTTTATTGTTATTTCTAGATCGGTCTGAATTGTTTTTTATTTCGGGACTTGTTATGTTTCTATTTGCGCATGTATTATATATCATGATTTTTAGTAAAAAGGGAAATAAGAATAAGGCAAGCCGTTTGTTCTTTTTGTTGACCGTGGTGTATGCTGGGGTTTTATTTGCTTTTCTTTACCCAGGCCTTGATCAAATGTTAATTCCGGTCATAATATATATGGTGGCAATATTAATTATGGCTAATACAGCTCACCTTAGACAAGGGCAAGTTTCTTTTGGTAGTTATGTCTTTGTTTTTGTTGGAGCTTTATTATTTATGTTGTCGGATAGTTTGTTGGCTTATGACATGTTTTGTAAACCAATATTTATGGGTAATGTATGGGTGATGGCTACATATTCTATGGCTCAGTTGTTAATTGTTTTTGGAATTTTAAAGCAAAAAGAGGGGGTTATTTTATATTAGATATTCTTTCGAATTACCTGTCGTTAGTCATGTTTCACAAAAGTTATTTGTAGTGCTTTCACAGGGCTTACGGGGAAATAATCTTCATAAGATCAGAACTTCACAAGACTTTCAGATTTTTTAATTGGTATTATTACAATAAAATGGTATTTTCGCCCACTATATTTGAATAAATTAACTATACCATGGCAGTTTTAAATAAAATCAGACAGCGTTCGGTTTTCTTAATCGTAATTATTGCATTAGCGCTTTTCTCTTTTGTATTGGCGGATTTAATTCGTAACGGAGGAGCAATATCTCAAAAAGCAGAAAATATTATCGCAACAATAAATGGCACTGATATTGACAGGACCGATTTTGCTAAAAAAGTAGAATTAGCCTCAAGAAGTTTTGGAGGAGGATCATCAAGTATTCAGGCTGTAAATTACGTATGGAATCAGCAGTTAAGAGAAACTGTATTCGAAGAGCAATTTGAAGCTTTAGGTATTAGAGTTGGAGAAGATCAGGTAAATCAATTGTTAGAAGAATCATTGGCAAGTAATCCTACTTTTCAAAACGAAGCAGGTGTTTTTGATAAAGCTAAAATGCAAGAGTATGTAGCAAATGTAAAAGCTACTTCTCCGCAAGCTTATCAACAATGGTTAGATTATGAAATTTCTGTTGGTAAAGGAGCAAAAGAAAAAACATACCTTACTATGATAAAGGCAGCTGTTGGATCTACATTAAAAGAAGGAGAACTTGTATATAGAATGGAGAATGATAGAGTAGATATCAAATATGTACAATTACCTTTTTCTGGAATAGAAGACGCAGATATTAAAATAAGCGATGCCGAAATAAAAGCGTATGTTGACGCAAATGCAGAGCAATATAAAGCAGAAGCTTCTAGAGGTATTAATTATGTCTTATTTAAAGAAGAAGCAAGCGAAGAAGATGTAAAACAAATCACTGAAGAAGTTGCTGAATTGTTAAACGATAAGGTAGAGTTTAATCCTATCTCAAAAAAGAATGATTCTGTAAAAGGATTTAAAAATACCACAGATATCGAGGAGTTTGTAAATCAAAATTCATCGATTAAGTATGATAATAGCTTTAAATTTAAAAAAGATCTCCCTGCTGCAGTATCAGATACACTTTATAATACTGAAGTAGGAGGTGTGTATGGTCCTTATAAAGATGGTGATCATGTCAAGATTTCTAAAATTGTAGCACAAAAAATAATGCCAGACTCTGTTAAAGCGAGTCATATTCTGGTTGCATGGGAAGGTCTTAATACAGCAGGAGAAACTAAACGTACCAAAGAGGAGGCAAAAGCCCTTGCAGATAGTATCTCTGCAGCAGTTAAAGGAAACGAAGCTAAATTTTCTGAGTTGGCAACAAAATTTTCTGCTGATAATTCAAATAAAGACAAAGGTGGAGATTTAGGATATTTTACACTTGGAAGAATGGTGCCTGCGTTTAATAATTATTGCTTCGAAGGAAAAGTTGGAGATCAGGGAATTGTTGAGACGCAGTTTGGATATCATGTTATTAAAATAGAAGATCAAAAGAATGCTCAAAAAACGGTAAAAGTAGCTACTGTGGCGAGAAAAATTGAGCCAAGTGAAAAAACTATAAATGCAATTTTTACCGAAACTACTAAGTTTCAAATTGCAGCAAAGAAAAAAAGCTTCAAAGAAGTATCAAAAGAAAACAAACTTACTATAAAACCAGTAAGTAAAATAAAGGAGATGGACGAGAACATTCCTGGGCTAGGTGCTAGAAGAGCAATAGTACAATGGGCTTTTAATGAAGAGTCGAAAATAGGAGATGTTAAGCGTTTTGATGTTCCAGAAGGGTATGCTGTAGTTCAATTGGCAGGAAAAGCTGATGCTGGTAATATGAGTGTTGAGGATGCTAAATTATCAGTTAAGCCTATTTTGATAAAAGAGAAAAAGGCAGAACAATTGAAAAGCAAAATATCTGGTAATACATTAGATGCAATTGCAAAAAATCAAAGCCAAACGGTTAAGATAGCTTCTGCTATAAATATGAAGACACCTACAGTTAGTGGAGCAGGAAGAGAGCCTGCTGTGGTCGGTACTGCTTTTGCGCTAGAAATAGGGAAAACATCTAACCCAATTATTGGAAATAACGGAGTATACGTTATAGAAGTAACCAAAAAGACACCAGCAAGTGGTTTGGAGACCTATAGAAGTTATGTTTCTCAAGAGTCTAAGGATAGAATAGGGGCTGTAGATTCAAAAGTGTTTGAAGCACTTAAAGAAGCAGCAGAAATAGAAGATAAAAGAGCTAAGTTCTACTAGTCTTTAGCTATGAAGCAAGAAATAAAAAAAACCTGAAGATTTATCTTCAGGTTTTTTTTATTTCTTATTTCAGTAAGTGGGTGTGATTTTAAACACACTTCAAGGTTTTTTAGGTTCTTACCTTTTTTTCCCATTTCCAAGCAGAACTAAGAGCATCGTCTAGACTACTTTTTGCTTGCCATCCCAGTTCATGGTTTGCTTTAGTAGTATCTGCATATGCAGCGGTAATATCACCTTCTCTACGATTAACAATTTTATAGTTCAGTTTTTCTTCAGAAACTTTTTCAAATGATTTGATAACCTCAAGGACAGAGCTTCCTGTTCCTGTTCCAACATTAAATACTTCGTAATTAGTACTGTTTTTATCTTCTAGTAAGCGCTGTAAAGCTACAACATGAGCTTTAGCAAGATCTACGACATGAATATAATCCCTAATGCATGTGCCATCTGATGTAGGGTAATCATTACCGAAAACAGATAATTGCTCTCGTAGTCCTATGGCAGTTTGTGTAATATATGGTATTAAGTTTTGAGGTACTCCAATTGGTAATTCACCGATCTCTGCAGAAGGATGTGCTCCTATAGGATTAAAATAACGTAATGCTATTGCTTTTAGGTTTGGAGTTACTTTGCATGTATCTTGTATAATTTCTTCTCCTATTTGTTTAGTGTTTCCATAAGGAGATTCGGCAATCTTAACAGGGGCATTTTCTGTAATAGGCAATTCATCTGCTTGGCCATAAACAGTACATGAAGAACTAAAAATAAAGCTAGAAGATGCTTTTAGTGATAAATGCTGTAGGATGTATACTAATGTAGCTATATTGTTTTCGTAGTATAACAATGGTTTTTCTACACTTTCACCCACTGCTTTTGATGCTGCAAAATGAATAACACCTTCAATATCGGTATGACGTGAAAAAAAATCATCTACTTTGTTTTTTTCTCTAAGATCGAATTGCTCAAATATAGGTTGTTTGCCTGTTATTGAAACAATACCCTTAATTACATCTGTTGACGAATTCGAGCAATTGTCAATTATAATTACTTCGTATCCTGAGTTTTGAAGCTCTACAACTGTATGAGAGCCTATAAAACCCAAGCCCCCTGTGACTAAGATTTTCATATATAAATTGGTTTAGTTTTCCTAAAGCGAAGGTGCAATAATTAAAGTATTTTAGCAACTTCTTGATTTACAAATTCTAAAAATCGTTCGTCTTGTTCTGTAAATGGGTCGGGTGTATTAGAATCGATATCAATTTGACCAATGTTCTCACCATCTTTAAACAAAGGAATTACTATTTCGGACTTAACAGTTATACTGCAAGCAATATAATTGTCCTGCGCTTGTACATCAGGGACAACAAAATTCTTGTTAGAAACGGCAACTTGACCACAGATTCCTTTGCCAAAAGGAATAATCTCATGATCTGTTTTTTCGCCAACATACGTTCGTAGTTTTAACTCCTCTTTAGAGCCGTTTCTAAAATAAAAACCTACCCAATCGTAATAGTTAATAGTATCTTTTAATAATTGACATACTAATTGTAGTCTTTCTGTAACGGTATTGTTTTTGTTGACTAAAATTTTTGACACTTCGGGTTTTAAATCTTCAAAAGGCATATGTTGTAATTTTATAGAGAACTTGTTAATTTTTGTTTTTTGTAATTGAGATTTTATACTTTAGTATTTGTACTGTATGATATGTAAACATCCTTAATAGTGTATAAAATTGTAAGGCAAAAATATCTAAAATAAAGAAATACAAAGTACCTAAGAGTATATAGTTTCGTTAAAATCTAATGTAAGGGTAAGTCGTATTCTTTTGAAGATTAGAATTCAAGGTATGTGATTTTGCAATTATGCAAATTGTAAAAGTACAACAGATCGTAATAAAATTAATAATGGTAGGATTTAATAGGATAATAGTAATAGGCGTATTTTTAACATTTGTTTTAATGAGTTGTTCTGGTGAAAAAAATCAAAATAAGGAGCAAAAAGAAAACAACAGCCAGCAGGAATTTATTAAAAATCAAGGAGATTTGAATGAAACAAGCTCTGGTGTAAAAGTGGAATTTTCTGACAAAGTTATTCAAAAAGGTTATGAATCATACTTGTTAATTAAAGCTGCCTTGGTGAATTCTAATAGTGATCAAGTTCGGATAGAAGCAAAAAAACTATTGGTTATTTGTGAAGAATTACCAGAAGGTGAACAGTTAAAAGCTGTTGTTCAACTTATTTCTTTAACTAAAAAAATAAATAAACAAAGAGATTTTTTTGCTACCTTAACTACAGAAATAGAAAAATTGGTGAATCGTGTAAGCATTCAATCAGGTAAGATATATAAACAGTTTTGTCCTATGGCCTTTGAAGGTGAAGGTGGGTATTGGTTGTCGAATTCTAAGGAAATAAGAAATCCTTATTATGGGAATAGAATGCTTAATTGCGGAAATGTGACAGATGTATTTCAATAAACAATTTTTTTAAGTATCTTATATAATATTCGCGCATAAAGAAAAAGGGCTTTCTTGTAGATAATATATGAATATATGATGACCATAAAATTACTATCATTCATTTTTGTAACGCTGTTTTATTCCTGTACCAAGGTGCCAGTATCAATAGAACCCAATACAAAAACAATGGCGCTAATAGAAAAATCTCGAGCTTTACAGTTGAGAGGTGATAAAGTAGAGGAGAGCTTACTGAAGAAAAAAGACTCTATAGAGGTTCTCGAAGTAGGAAAAATGGGCCAAAGTAAAGGTGAAGGGTTTATTAACATCCTAGAGATGTCTGATGATTTTGTTTTAGATATGCGTTATGCTACGTCTAATAATTTTTTAAAAGAAAAAGTATATGACTGCGCTCAATGTTATGTTAGAAAAGAAGTTGCCAATGCGCTTATTGGCGCTAATAAAGATCTTATAAAAAAAGGATATAAAATCAAATTATTTGATTGTTATCGTCCCTATAGTGTTCAAAAAAAAATGTGGAAAATCTTTCCTAACCCAGGATATGTTGCCGACCCTAAAGGAGGGTCAATACACAATAAAGGAGCTGCTGTTGATATTACGTTAGTAAAGATGGATGGTAGTCCCGTTGATATGGGAACAGATTTTGATCATTTTGGCAAAGAAGCACATCATGCTTATAGTAAATTATCAAAAGATGTTATAGGGCACCGTAAATTATTAAGAGAAACTATGAAAGCGCATGGGTTCTCAACTATTCGAACAGAGTGGTGGCATTATAACTTTAAAAGCACCATAAGATATAGAATATCAGATTTTAGGTGGAAATGTGGCTAGACCTTTTCTTTATTTAGAAGAAATAATTTTTTCTAATTGATCAAGTCGATTGCTGATATTTAATATTTGTTCATTTAGTGTGATTACTTCTTTGATTTTAGATGTCTTTGTAAGCAACATTTGTTGACTTAATCCAAACAAATAATCAGGATTAATATTAAAAGTATGTATCATACTTTGTAGTACATCATAACCAGGCTTGGTTTTTTTTCTTGTCCCGTTAGGTTGCAATCTCCCTGTAGTAATACTATCTACTGTAGAAGAAGAAACTCTCATTTTTCGAGCAAAAGAATTGTTATTCATCTCGAGGTGTAAGATGATAGCTTTTGTTTTTTCGTGAATGTCCATAACGTGTTTACCATATTAAGAATTAATAGGTTAATACTTAATATATATATAGTATACATTAAGATTATGTAAAATGTTTGAACTTTTGTGTAAAATGTTAGAGTATTTTTACGAAATATTAATATATTTATATCAATAACCCTCCCTATAAAGTTAGATAAAAATATCGAGCTTCTTTGCTTTTCAATATTAAAAATATTGAAAAGCCTACGTAACATTTTATTAGTTTAAGACATAAACCATAAAAAGTCAAAATGATTTTACAGGAATACTATATTCAGAAAAAAGAAAAGATCAACGAAATTATTAATTCAGGATGCCCTAGTGAAGAGAAAATAGAGGTAGACCTTGTGTGATAATAGAGTGTTTAAAGAAAGAGAAGATAATACTAATTCTATTGGCATGCTTAAACATGATATTATAGAATGGAATACTTCTTCAGAAAAAAATATAAGATCAATGTAGATTTTTGTGAGTATATCAATTTAAATACAACTTTAGAAGATGATGATATAGAAAGTTATAGGTCTATAAGGCTATTTTTTACATTCAGCCAGAATCGAGATTAGAAACAATCGATATGATCTATGGGGTAGAAGTACCGAAATTGAATTAATTATAAATTCATCTAAAAGAATAATAAAAGGACAATGCACTGTAAAATAGGATCATTGGAGAAATATAGTTTTTTGTATTCGGAAAAGAGTATATGGTGTAACATTAATACATAAGCCTATAAAGAGAGGTATACATTGATTTTTAATAAGTTTTTTACTTAAGAAGATCTGGATACGGATAGAGAAGAGTTGAGTGAAAAATTAAGAGCGATAGGTTTTGATTTAAATGATTATGATGTTGTCGAACAAAATTAGATGACAACCGTTAGTGATTAAAAAAATATTGAAGAAGAGATGAATGTAGATTTCAAAAAACTATAGAATTAGAGTTATTTAATAGAATTGTCAAAATAAGTAAAACGTAAAATAAACACATTTTAAAAAATGAAAAGAAATTATCAGTTACTAGAAAAAAGAAGAAAATTTGTTCAAAATTATGTATCAAACAATCAGGATAGACAAATGAAGCAAGTTGTAGCCGAGCTTTCTGAGCAATTGTTTCTTTCAGAAAGAACGATTTATAATATTATTAATCAAGCTCCTGTTTTCTCAGTTATTGGATAAACTATTGAGGCTACTGCCTAAGAGAAAGTGTTGTTGGTAATATATCTGCGACAGACGATGCTAATATTAATGCGAATAATTTATTTTTAATAGAAGATATGTTTTAGAAGACGATATGAGTACCAGGAGAATAGAGGTAGAGAAGCTAACACTTGCCAATGCTCAAAATGATAATTTTAATGATAATATTTGGGCGATTAACGCTAATAGCGAAATTGAAAAACTGAATTTGCAAATCTTTGTAAATATTAAGATTTGTAGATATAACGTTGTTCTGAATTAAACTTTTCTACCTTAGTAAGTTAAAAAAATATCTTATAATGGGGAAATAGGGTAATTGGAGTATTTCAAAATAATACAGCAAATCCTGTAGATTCAATACTTATAATTGCTTGAGAGGATTTAATAATGAATAGAATTATTGATGAGTCTAGTTATATAGAAACACAATCATTTCCTTCTGGTCAGGTGTTTAGTGTTATGAAAATTGAAAATATTTTTGGAATAGAAACAGAAGCTACGCATGTTTTTTTTAAAGAATATTGACAAGAGAGAAAGATTAAATACATCTGAAGCAAATATTTCTGTAATGGTTAAAGTGATAAAGGCTTATACAGATGAAACCAATCCGCAGGTAATGACAATAATAATGTTTCTTTTCGAAGAGATAACATAACCGCATTTATCGAAAGAATAAGATAATAGTTAATTATTATTGGGTATCCGGTTTTTTAAAGCTAGCTCTGTAGAACATATACAAGCTATAGAGCCTATTAAAAATTCTATTAATGATACAAGAGGTATAATTGGTGGGTCTCCCGAAATTTGAACACCAGAAAAATACATTATTAGTTGAGAAACGATAACTATAAAAGGTATGAGTAGCCAATTTCGTGAAAAAGATTTTTGAGCAAAATCCCAAGCAGCTTTGCTTTTAGAGGCTCTTTTTGTTCTATATCCGTATACAGCGTTTATTTCCTTAGGAGGAAAAAAATAAAGAAGTAAAGGAATTATTAATATCAACACATCAAATATTAATAATTCTATAAAACCTTTTTCCATGTTTATTTGTTTTAATGAGGTTGATTAAGTGTTCGTAATCTAAATAATATTGATTGTTAACTAAATAGAGAATCAAACCTGCGCTTATAGAAAGAAAAAAAGTAGCTAGACCATGTACAATGAAAATGCTTAAATGAAATAAAACTCCAATCATAAGCATTACTTTTCTTTTACTACTTTTTTGATCAAGCATGATACATGCAGAGAGTAAAAACTCTATTAATAAAACCCCCCAAGTTACTATGGCAACTATTACATTATTTGATAAAAAGAAGTTAAATACGGGGCGTAAAAGTTGATGTATCCCAAAATATTCATGGGTTAACCAATAATAAGTTGCTGTCCCGTTTAACCATTCTGCTACAGGCACTTTACCTACAAAAGCATGTAAATAGATAGCGCAAACCTGTACCTTAATAAGAAAAAGAAATGCATTTGCTATAGTCGAAGAATATGTATCAATACTATGTTTTATTTCTTTCCAGTGGTTTTTTCTAGAATCAGTGAGAGTTATAGGGATCAATAGTAATGTTAGAACAGAAGCAATATGATCACCACCATCAATTATATTACACGAAGTAAAAAATGACCATGTAACGTACCAGTGCAAAACTCCTGTTATTCTAGGGTGAGTTCCAGAAATAACAAGTAATAGCACAATGATAACCAATGTTTTTGCTAAAAAAACAGCATCTTTTAAAATGAAGAATAATCCGTATTGTTGAAAAAATGTGGGTTCTTGATTTAATATCTCTTGATTAAAGAGTACATCTACTGGGTTCAATAACAAGGTTAACAGTGTGCCCAACGCTAATATTGATCGACATAAGCCAATAATATTAGTCCAGTAAAATTCTTTTTTCATTGAATATAAACTTTTGCCAGCATATATGGCATTTTAACATTTGAACTAGACCAAGCCCATGGAACTCTTTTGGAACGATAAATTATTTTTTCACCTTTCAAAATGTTGTTTTTAAACTCGTTCTTTAACGTGTCAGTAACTTTTAGAAGACTCATACTCTCAAATAACTTTTCATTTTCATATGACATCCAGCTTTTTGAAGGAATCTTCTTTATGATTTCAGCTAACTCAGAGCTAAGTCTTCTTTTGTGTCTTTTTATTCCAAAAATGTCTGCAACTAATAATGAACTACTTTTATTTAAATAGATGTAATCCTTCTCTTCTTGTTCATACAGTCGAATTATTTCTTCCCGTGGATCACGCGTGAAAAAAGCCCACCCTTGCGGGAATAACGAATTAATTTCCTGTGCGTTTGAATTTGCCAAACGCACAGGGTTATCTGTATTAGAAGCTATGAAAGAAAAGGAAATACTACCTCCAACTATTAAAAACCAAATTATAGGTTTTATAAACTTTTCTATTTGCATCTATATTTATTTTTGATTATATAATCTAGCGATCTCATCAATCAGCATTTCTTCTTGAAGTTTACTCTCGGTAAGGCTTTGGTCTAGTTGCCTACTCGGCCCATTTGTCCATCTAAAAGCATTGAACCAAATGTATACATTTACTGCACCTGCATAGTTTACTGCAGCAGCAACAGAAACAGCAACTGCAAGATAGACAGCCGCAACACAAAAGGTTGGTCCACAGATTACAAACTCTGGATAGTTCTTACTTATATAATCATTAAGTGCAACAGAGTCTAATTCGCCATTTGGTTTTTTAAAATCATTAATATCTATTTTATCAGCCAATTCCTTACCTAACATTACTTCTTCGGCAATTTCAGAAGTATTTAGCAAGCCTTTTTCTAATATTTGTCCGCCATCTGCAAGTGTTTTTTGAATCGTTAAATGATTTCCACTAGTAATTCCTTTATTAAAACGTGAGAAAAAATCTTCATCAATAGTTTCAATATTGTCTAGTATTACTTTTTCAATTCTATTAACTTCAGCTAATTGATCAGACTTTAAACCACTTTTCATAGTGGACAAATCTTTTACATGTGATAATTTCGTATTAGGGTTGTTTCCAAAAAAGAGTTCTTGAAAAAGCTCTTTTTGATTATTCTGTGTTGTGTTGTTGGGGGTTGTTTCTTCTTCAGAACACGAGAAGAAAAGAAAGCCAATTAAAAGGGATAAAATTATTCTTGAATTCATTTTATTTCGTTTAAATGTCATAATGCGGCTAAGCATTATTTTGGTGAGTTAATCAAGTAGATCCTCATAATATCTCTTGAAATTATTCTTTTTTAGTGTCTTTTTAGAATTATCTTAACAGTGGATGATCAGTCCTTGTATGACCTGTAAATGTTTTAATACTATGACCAACATCAATTTTTGTGCATTAAAGTGCATAACAAATCTACTTCATTTCATTGATACTTAAAGCGGTAATAACACCCAAGTTTTTACGTTTATTCTGTTGCTACTTAACGGGGATATTTCCCCTTTTATGGATTGTGATATTCAATAGGATATGGTAAAACTAACAGGTTAGAAAAGAACCAATTTTGTACATTAAATTAATATTATAATTTATGTTAAAGAGATGTACAATCGTACAAGACTTTTAAAAGTCAGCAAGTAGATGATTTATATGGTATTACTCGGAAAATCGTGATTTAAATGAGATAAAATGAGCCTTATTTTGAGTTAAGAATAAGTTGTCTTTTTGTTTTTAGTAAATAAAAATATCGAGAATTTTTAGTTTTGACAAAACTTTAAAAACCTATCAAATGAAACCTATTGCCTTAAAACCAATTCTGATTTTTGTTGCATTTTTTGCACTTATTTCATGTCAAAAAGAAGAATCAAGTGAACCGCAAATTACGATTAGTGAAACTCCTGATTATATAGTTAAGGAAGAGCTGGCAAGAGAAATTGCCTCTGATTTTATCAAAAATAAAAATGGAAAGAATGTAAAGACCAGTGTAGTTGTAAAAACTCTTACTGATGTAGGTGAAGAACCTTATCTTCATATTGTAAAAATGAAAAAAGGAGAGGATGATAATGCTTTTGTTATTGTTGCAGGTGATAAAAGATTAGAACCAGTACTAGCATATGGAGACAATGAATTTGATCTGGATAATATGCCAGAGCAGTTGCAACATTGGTTACTAGGCTATAAGAGCAAGGTTAGCTATTTTCGAGAACAAAAAGAGCCTGTAAAACAACAAGAACTTAAAGCATTTGATCAAAAGGTTCTAGAAATTCAAACAAATCAAAAATCAAAGCAACTACGATCAGAGTTGGTGTATCCTTTATTGTCGACCAAATGGGGGCAAGGTTGTGTGTTTAATGGTTTCTTGTCTAAGAAAGAAGATATTGGGACTGGATGTACTACAAATCTACCATGTGATAGAGCTTATACCGGTTGTGTAGCTACTTGTATATCACAAGTTGTGAATTTTTATAAGTCTATGAATGGATTCGACTATTCTAAGTTAAGAAGATCTTATTATGATTCGGACTTAGGAACATCTCATGGAGATGAGGTTGGTAGATTAATGAAAGAAGTTGGTGAAATAATGGATATGCACTATACTTGTACTGTTTCGTTGGCTTACTCTAGTGATGTACTTCGTACTCATGTTAGCGAAGCATTAGGGTTTACATCACCTGTAAAAAGTGAATCTTTTGGGTCTATGGATATTGAACGTATTTTGTCAGAAATGAAAGATGGAAATCCTTTGGTGATTTCTGGTAAAGATTATAAAGACGGGAGAAGGGCTGGACACCTATGGGTTTTAGACGGTTTTGTGCGTTATTTTGGACAGCAAGAGGATACTGTATATTTTCACTTTAATTTAGGGTGGGATGGTAGAAGTAATGGATGGTATCTCTATAATGACTTTAAACTTGGAAGGTATGATTTCAATCAGTATGTAAGAATATACTATAACTTTAGAAAGTAAAAAATAAGAGCAAAGAGCTTAATATTTAAAAAAACCATCTCGAATTAACGAGATGGTTTTTGTTTGTTTATAGCAAGTTTATATGGCAAACTTGCTTAATTTTTATGCATGGTGTTGGCCATTACATCATTCCTGGCATACCTCCACCCATTGGTGGCATTGCAGCGGCAGGAGCATCTTCTTTAATATCTATAAGTGCACATTCTGTAGTAAGGATCATACCAGATACAGAAGCTGCATTTTCTAATGCAACACGTGTTACTTTTTTAGGATCGATAATACCAGCTTTAAGCATATCTACATAAGCTTCAGACTTAGCATCATATCCAAAATCATTTTTACCTTCAAGAACTTTAGAAATTACTACAGATCCTTCTCCTCCAGCATTTTCTACAATTGTTCTAAGTGGAGCTTCAATTGCACGATTTACAATTTGAACTCCAGTAGCTTCATCTGCATTCTCAGTTTTTACTTTGTCTAAAACAGACTTTGCTCTAACTAATGCAACACCACCACCGGCAACAATACCTTCTTCTACAGCTGCACGAGTTGCATGAAGTGCATCATCCACACGATCCTTTTTCTCTTTCATCTCTACTTCAGATGCAGCTCCTACATATAATACAGCAACCCCACCAGCTAACTTAGCCAAACGCTCCTGTAACTTTTCTTTGTCATAATCAGAAGTAGTAGTTTCGATCTGAGCTTTGATTTGATTTACTCTATTCTTGATTAAATCTTCTCCGCCTGCACCATTAACAACAGTTGTATTGTCTTTATCGATAGCCACTTTTTCTGCAGTACCTAACTGCTCTATTGTCGCGTTTTCAAGAGTAAATCCTCTTTCTTCAGAGATTACAGTACCACCAGTCAAGATAGCAATGTCTTCTAGCATAGCTTTACGTCTGTCACCAAATCCAGGAGCTTTTACAGCTGCAATTTTTAAAGCACCACGTAATTTATTAACTACAAGAGTTGCTAGTGCTTCTCCGTCTACGTCTTCTGCAATAATCAAAAGTGGTTTCCCAGTTTGGGCTACAGGCTCAAGAACAGGAAGTAAATCTTTCATAGCAGAAATCTTTTTATCATATAATAAGATATATGGGCTTTCAAGATCTGCTGTCATTTTTTCACTGTTGGTAACAAAGTATGGAGAAAGATATCCTCTGTCAAATTGCATTCCTTCAACAATATCAACCGTTGTATCCGTTCCTTTAGCTTCTTCTACTGTGATTACACCTTCTTTACCTACTTTTTCAAAAGCTTGAGCGATCAAGTCTCCGATAGTTTCATCATTATTGGCAGAAATAGCAGCAACTTGCTTAATCTTGTCAGAAGAATCACCAACTTCTTTTGTTTGTTTAGAAAGATCTTCAGTAATAGCTTCTACAGCTTTGTCAATCCCACGCTTAAGATCCATAGGATTAGCTCCAGCAGCAACATTTTTAAGACCTTCTTTTACAATCGCTTGTGCAAGTACAGTTGCAGTTGTAGTACCATCACCAGCTAGATCATTGGTTTTAGAAGCAACCTCTTTTACCATTTGTGCACCCATATTTTCAAGTGCATCTTCTAATTCAACTTCTTTTGCTACAGAAACCCCATCTTTTGTTACTGTAGGAGCACCAAATGATTTACTGATAATTACATTACGTCCTTTAGGACCTAAAGTTACTTTTACGGCATTGGCTAATGCGTCTACACCACGTTTGATACCATCACGTGCTTCTATGTCAAATTTTATGTCTTTTGCCATAATATGTATTTGTTTAGATTTTTTTAAATTCAGGGAAACAATGTTCCAGAATTTTTAACTTTTGTTTTGAGAATAAACGAGAAACTTAAACAATGGCAAGGATATCATCCTCACGCATAATTAAGTAATCTTTTCCATCTAATTTTAATTCGGTACCGGCATATTTACCGTAAAGGACAGTGTCACCAACTTTAACAGTCATGTCATGATCTTTTTTTCCGCCACCTACAGCAGCTACTTTACCTTTTTGTTGTTTTTCCTGGGCTGAGTCAGGAATAAATAATCCCGATGCTGTTTGCGTCTCTGCAGGAAGTGGCTCTACAACCACACGGTCTGAAAGAGGTTTAATGTTTACTCCCATTATGATTTGTTTTTTTATTATTAAATTGAAATCTTCGATGCTTGTTATTTCAGAAACTATGCCAGTGATGGTATACTGACAAATTGAAATAAAAAATGTCGACTGTATGACAAGTCGACATTTTTTATGATTATTTTTAAAAAGATATTATTCTTTTTCTTCGTTGTTTTCTGTTGCAGGAGGAGTTACAGGTGCTTCAACTTGAATATCTTCAGTGTTTACTTTTGACTCCTGAATAGAATTTCCTCCCATTAGATCAATATTAGATAGTAATATAAGTACTAATAATAAGGTTGCTAGTGTCCATGTACTTTTATCTAAAAAATCTGAGGTTTTCTTTACACCACCTAGTTGTTGTGTTCCACCTCCTCCAAAAGAAGAAGATAGTCCTCCACCTTTGGGATTTTGTACCATAATTACTATTACCAGTAAAAAGGATACAATAACGATAAGTATTAAAAAAATTGAAAACGTTGTCATTGTATATTATTTATTTTCTTGTAAGTTCTTTATTGCCCGAATTTGGTCTGCAAAGAAACCACTTTTTTCGGGATTTTTCAAAATTAATATGTTATATGCCTGAATTGCTTTCTTGTACTTCTTTTGAGCAAGGTATACTTTGGCTAAAGTTTCTGTCATCAATTCATCTGTATGAACGCTATTTCCCTTAGCTAAATTGCGTGTCGGAGCATTTTTTTCTGTTGGTTGTATTTTGGGATTGCTAATGATAAACTCATCAATAAGGTCAAATTTATCTTTTCGTTTTAAAGGCTTGGAAGTACTTTGTTCTATATTTTCTGAAGGTTTGACAGCATCAACATCATTCAAATTACGTTCAATAGGATGCAGCGAAGTAAGCTTTAACCACTCTGCAAAAGAATGTGTTTCTTTGTTGTTAAAATCCAGAGGCTTATCAATTTGTAATGTTTCTTCGGGAGTTTGTTTTTCTTCTTCTTCTTTTAACTTATCAGATGCAGCAACTGATTTGGCAATTTGGATTTGTTTTAAAGTACTATTCTTTTCTCTTTCTTTAAACAATGAAGGGTTTAGTACATCTTCTGCCTCTTCTATTTTCATTCGCACAGCATCATCCAATGACATTCTGGGAGGTGCTTTTATTTCGACAGGATCAACAACTTCGATCTCGGTTTTATTTTTATTTTGCTCTTCTATATTGGTTGAGGTCGTATGAAATAGGTCAGAGGTAATGAAATCAAATAAGATGCTTCTGTCTGTTGTATAGGCTGCGGTAGTTTTTAACTCTTGATTGTATTTAAAACTTTCTTGATCCTTAAGAAATTTTAATACCAAAGGTCTAATGGGCTGAAAGTAAGGGAATGTCTTGATTATTTTTTCTAAAGACTTTGCCTGTTCTTTGTTAAGACCAGTAGGGTTTTGAAGCAGATATGAAAGCTCTTTGGTATTCAATCTAATTTTATTTTAAAGGAGAATAGCTCCAATTTTTAATTTTACAATATTACCACCTCGCTAAGGTAGCATTAAAAATGTCTTGAGTGATTCGTTCAAAAATTACTTGTAATGCTTCATCTCTAATATCGTTTTCTGAAGTAGAAGCGGGATAATCAAAGAAAAAAGAGAAGCGTTGTTCCATGTCTTTTGTAGAATCTTTAGAATCAAAAAATCTCATATTAACAGCTATTGTTAATCTGTTTTGTGCAGCAGGAGTCCCTGATATATCAGATGTTGCTGTATTAGGAGAGACATAATCTTGTACAATTTCACCTTCGTATAAAATATCACCTCCAGATGTAGTTAAGCTAAGGTTAGTTTGATTGTTAATAAGGTCCTGCAATTGATTTGTGAAAGTTTGATCTGCTCCTGGAAAAATTCTAGGAGATTGATTTTGGAAAAAATTAACTTGAAACGTTTTTGTTTCGGGAGAAATCGAAATTCCACTAAATGAGTATGCTCCACATCCTTGTAGAAGGATTGATGCGATTAATATTACGGCGATGTGTTGTAATTTTTTCATTAATAATATTATAAATCGTATTGTTTGATTTTTCTATATAATGTGCGTTCACTTATTCCTAATTCTTCTGCAGCGGCTTTTCGTTTCCCACGATGACGTTCTAATGATTTTTTAATTAACTCAAGCTCTTTATGATGTAATGATAATGTTTCTTCTTCCTGAATCTCTTCTGCAAAATGGTATTTGTCTTCTTCTTTGGGTTGAACCGTATTTTGGGTTGGTATTGTTAGTACTTCAGTAGTTACAGGTTGTACTGGTTCTTCAAGAATTTCTTCCTCTTCCTTTTTTTGGTAAATTTTTTGAATGAGCCCTTCATTATCTTTTTGTACCTGTTGGGTGTTACCACTCTGCATAAGCTCAAGAGTCAATTTTTTTAGATCGTTAAGGTCACTTTTCATGTCAAAAAGAACTTTGTATAAAATCTCCCTTTCACTACTAAAATCACTGTCACTTTTCTTTTTTGAGATTACAGCTGGCAGATTATTTCCTATGTTAGGCAAATAACTATGTAAAGTAGTTGTATTGATAGTTCTGTTTTGTTCAAGGACTGATATTTGCTCTGCAATGTTACGTAACTGTCTAATATTACCACTCCAATGATACTTCTCTAACAAGACTACGGCTTCATCACTTAATCTAATAGTTGGCATTTTGTATTTAGTAGCAAAGTCAGAAGCAAACTTTCTAAATAATAGATGTATATCGTCTTTTCTATCTCTTAAAGGGGGAAGTAGAATTTCAACAGTACTTAAACGATAATATAGGTCTTCTCTAAATTTTTCTTTTTTGATAGCTTCAAACATATTGACATTTGTTGCAGCTACTATACGAACATCTGTTTTTTGAACTTTTGAAGAGCCTACTTTAATAAATTCACCGTTTTCTAATACTCGTAAAAGTCGTACTTGTGTGGTCAATGGTAATTCTCCTACTTCATCCAGAAAAATAGTTCCTCCATCGGCTACTTCAAAATAGCCATTTCGAGTTTGTGTTGCGCCCGTAAAAGCTCCTTTTTCATGCCCGAAAAGTTCACTGTCAATAGTCCCTTCAGGGATAGCACCACAGTTTACTGCGATATATTTACCATGTTTTCTGTGAGACAGTGAGTGTATTATTTTAGGAATACTTTCTTTACCTACTCCACTTTCTCCGGTAACCAAAACCGAAATATCAGTAGGAGCAACCTGTATAGCTTTTTCTACCGAACGGTTTAGTTTTGGATCATTACCTATGATCCCGAATCGTTGTTTTGTAGCTTGAACTGATTCCATAGTATTATACTCTTATTCTTAAGTTTGTTAAGTTGTGTTTAGGTTAATTGTTGTCTGAATATCCGATTGCTTCTCCAAGTAATGTAGCACTTGTACATTCATCAATACGAACCAAAACAAAGTCTCCTATTTTATAGTTTCCTTTTGGGAATATAGCCACAATATTCTTTGTAGTCCTTCCGCTCCAATGCTGATCAGATTTTTTAGATTCTTTTTCAATCAAGACTTCAAAAGTTTCACCTATATAAGATTGATGCCTATAAGCACTATGACGACGTTGTGTAGCAATAACCTCTGCAAGTCTTCTTTTTTTAGTTTCTTCGGGTACATCATCTTCTAGTTTACGTTCTGCAAGTGTTCCTGGTCTTTCAGAATATGCATACATGTAACCGTGTTCATACTTTACGTGTTCTAATAAAGATAGTGTATCTTGATGATCTTCTTCTGTTTCTGTAGGGAAACCAATAATCATGTCCTGAGTTATAGAACAGTCTGGAATTAGTTTTTTAATATCGTCTACTAATTCCATATACTCTTGTCTTGTATGTAAACGATTCATTTCTTTTAGAATACGATCACTTCCACTTTGGATGGGCAAGTGTATATGTTTACAAATGTTTTTGTGATTTGCCATGATCTCAATAACATCCAATGTCATATCTTGAGGATTGGATGTAGAAAAACGAATACGTAATTTAGGATATTTTTTAGCGGTCATATCCAATAATTTGGCAAAGTTTACCGCTGTTGCTTTTTGAAAATCACTAGCTTTTTCAAAATCTTTTTTCAGACCGCCTCCATACCATAAATAACTATCAACATTTTGACCTAATAATGTGATTTCTTTATAGTTTTGATTTACTAAACTTTCTATTTCTTCAAGAATACTTTGTGGGTCTCGACTACGTTCTCTACCTCTAGTAAAAGGAACAACGCAAAAAGTACACATGTTATCACATCCTCGGGTAATAGAAACAAAAGCAGATACACCATTACTTTGTAGTCTAATAGGAGAAATATCACCATATGTTTCTTCTTTGGATAATACTACGTTGACAGCATTTCGACCAGCATCAACTTCTTCGATAAGATTTGGTAAATCCTTGTAAGCATCGGGGCCAACAACAAGATCAACTATTTTTTCTTCTTCGAGAAATTTACTTTTGAGTCTTTCTGCCATACATCCAAGAACACCAACTTTCATCTTAGGATTAACTTTCTTAACAGCATTGTATTTTTCTAGTCTTTTCCTAACCGTTAATTCGGCTTTTTCTCGAATAGAACATGTGTTTACTAATACTAGATCAGCATCTTCAAGATTTTGAGTAGTGTTAAAACCTTCTTTAGAAAGAATGGAAGCAACAATTTCGCTATCACTAAAATTCATTTGGCAACCATAACTTTCTATAAAAAGTTTACGGTTGTTTTGTTTGTTTTGTTCAAGAGCAAGTGCCTGTCCTTGCATGTTTTCATCAATAATCTTCTCCATATAAAATAATTCCTTATCGAATGAGGTCAAATAGTATGCAAAGATACTTTTAAATACCATTTGTGACAAAGTGGCAGGAGATTATTTTTAAAAACTCTTAATTTGAGTGATTTTTAAGAGTAAATTTTCTGATTGTTGTTAAGTTCTTTTTTTGCTGTATGTGGTAGGTTATGTGTTTTTGTGGGTTTAATTATGATCTTAGGATTATTAAAATGAAAAAATCTATATTTGACCATATTCTAACCAGAAATATAAGTTTATGACATCAAATCAACTTTTTGAAAAAATAGAAAACAGTTCACCTATAGATTTTGGAGATATTTTTAGTAAAAGCATAGAACTTTTTAAAAAAGTATGGGTGCAAGGCTTTGTGCATTTGTTGATTTCTTTTGCTGTAATGATACCTTTGTTATTGATACTTTATATTCCTTTATTTGCGGTTATTGGTGTTACGGGACTAGAAAGTGGTTTTAAAGATTATGCTCCTCCAAGCGAAGAGCTTTCTATAGGATTGATTCTATTGTATGTTGTATTAGCTATACTAATCTCAATGGTAGCGGGAGCATTACAATTTGGTATTACAGCACATTTTTATAGAGTATGTCGACAAGTTGATTTAGGGTTTTCAGAGAATTCATCGTATTTCATGTTTCTTAAAGGTAAATATTTAGGTAAAATAATCACTTTATCTATTGCAATATTCGGTATTTCCATTTTGGCAATGTTGTTATGTTATTTACCATTATTATATGTAATGGTTCCATTACAATTACTGGGAGTGATATTTGCTTTTAACCCTGATGTAAGTGTTTCTGATTTAGTAAAGGCAAGTTTTAAATTAGGAAATAAAATTTGGTTGATTGCTTTTGGATTAATATTTATTGCTTCTATCTTGTCTCAACTAGTAGGGATGGTTTTATGTTTTATAGGTGTCTTTTTTACAGCATCTTTTATTTATTTACCCATCTATTTTATGTATAAAGATACTATTGGTTTTGAAGATGGAGAAGCGCAAACGTCAAATACATTATTTGTAGAATAATGTAGGAAATATCTGAGATAGCAGTTTTTTTTAACTAATTTTTGATAAAGAATCTTGATATCAAAAAATTGATATACTTTTGTTTTCTGAAATTATAAGGATTATGGCTAAGAATTTAGTGATTGTTGAGTCACCGGCTAAGGCTAAAACAATAGAGAAATTTCTAGGAAAAGATTATGTGGTTGCATCAAGTTTTGGGCACATAGCAGATTTACCTTCAAAAGAGCTAGGAGTTGATGTTGACGGGGATTTTAAACCTAAATATATTGTTTCTAAGGATAAGAAAGATGTTGTTAAGAAACTAAAGGATTTATCGAGTAAAGCAGAGATGGTCTGGCTAGCAAGTGATGAGGATCGAGAAGGAGAAGCTATTGCTTGGCATTTGGCAGAAACACTTAAATTAGATAAAGAAAGAACAAAGCGAATTGTTTTTCATGAAATAACTAAGAATGCTATTCTGAAGGCGATTGAAAATCCCAGAGCAATAGATTATAATCTTGTTAATGCACAACAAGCAAGAAGAGTTTTGGATCGCTTGGTAGGATATGAGTTGTCACCTGTACTTTGGCGTAAGGTAAAAGGAGGTTTATCTGCAGGTAGAGTGCAATCAGTTTCGGTTAGATTAATTGTTGAACGAGAGCGTGATATTTTAGGTTTTACACCAGAGGCTTCTTATAGGATCGATGCCGAGTTTTCTAATCAAGCAGGAAAGTCTTTTAAGGCAAAACTTCCAAAGAATTTTAGTACAAAAAAAGAAGCAGAATCTTTTTTACAACAAAATATTGGATCAGAATTCAAAGTTGCTGACCTTTCGGTAAAACCAGCTAAAAAATCTCCTGCTCCACCGTTTACAACGTCGACTTTACAACAAGAGGCTTCTCGAAAATTATATTTTTCAGTAAGTAAAACAATGACCATGGCGCAACGTTTGTACGAAGCAGGTTTGATTACATACATGAGAACCGATAGTGTTAATTTATCTACAGAGGCTCAAAATGGAGCTAAAGCAGAAATTGACTCAGCCTATGGTAACGAGTATAGCAATCCAAGACAATATAAAGGAAAAACAAAAGGAGCACAAGAAGCTCACGAAGCAATACGACCAACAGATTTTTCAAAACATACTATACAAGGAGATTATGATCAACAAAGATTGTATGAGTTGATTTGGAAACGTGCAATTGCTTCGCAAATGAGTGACGCTAGATTAGAAAGAACCAATGTTAAGATAGAAGCCAATACACACACAAATCAATTTACTGCAAATGGAGAGGTGATAAAGTTTGAAGGGTTTCTAAAAGTATATTTAGAAGGTAGTGATGATGAGGATGAAGAGCAAGAAGGAATTCTTCCTGCAATGAAAGTTCAAGAGTCTTTATATAACAAGTATATTACGGCAACAGAACGATTTACAAGGCCTCCAGGGCGATATACAGAAGCTTCTTTGGTGAAAAAGTTGGAAGAACTAGGTATTGGTCGTCCATCAACATATGCGCCAACAATTTCAACAATTCAGAATAGAAAATACATAGAGAAAGGAGCCAAAGAAGGAGAAGAGAGAGGTTATGTACATATGATTCTTTCTGAAGGCGAGGTAAAAGAGAAAAAGCTACTAGAGAAAGTTGGTAGTGATAAAGGAAAATTGATTCCAACAGATGTTGGAATGGTTGTAAATGATTTCTTGGTAAATCATTTTGCAACAATTCTTGATTACAATTTTACAGCAAAGGTAGAGCAAGACTTTGATGAAATTGCAGAAGGTCAAGAAGATTGGACTCATATCATGAAAGAATTTTATCAAGAGTTTCATCCAATAGTAGAGGATGTTGCGCAAAATGCAGAAAGAGAAGTTGGAGAGCGGATTTTAGGAGAGGATCCTGCAACAGGTAAGCCGGTTAGTGTACGATTGGGTAAGTTTGGAGCAATGGTGCAGATTGGTACGGCAGAGGATGAAGATAAGCCTAGATTTGCTAGTTTACCTCCAGGACAAACGCTAAGCAGTATAACTTTTGAAGAAGCAATGGAGTTGTTTCAGTTGCCAAAAGAGTTAGGAGAGTATAAAGGAGAAGTTATCGTTGCTAATAATGGACGTTTCGGTCCTTATGTTAAGTTTGGAAGTAAGTTTGTTTCTTTGGATAAAGGAGAAGATCCTTTAAGTACAACTTTGGATCGCGCTATCGAATTAATTGATGCAAAAGAAAAAGCTGACGCACCAATATATACTTATGAAGATTTACCTGTTCAAAAAGGTACAGGTAGATTTGGCCCTTTTATAAAGTGGAATGGAATGTTTATTAATGTAAACAAAAAATATGATTTTGATAATTTATCTGATCAGGATATTGTTACTTTAATAGAAGAGAAGAAGCAAAAAGAGATTGATAAGGTCATTCATAATTGGGAAGAAGAAGGTATACGAGTTGAAAAGGCTCGATGGGGTCGTAGTAATGTTATCAAGGGTAAAATTAAAATCGAATTACCAAAAACGGTTGATGCTGCTAAGCTTACGCTAGAAGAGGTGAAAGATATTATAGAGAAAAATGCGCCTAAGAAAAAAACAGCAGCAAAGAAAAAAACTACAGCCAAAAAGAAGACTACAAAAACAGCTACTAAAAAGAAATAATTAATCTATGTCTTTTGAATTTCTAGAGCCTGTAAGTGATATTGTAGCAGCTCACGCCAAATTGCTGTCAGAAAATGCGTTGGGTGGGCAAATAGGGATTCATACTGCAGAAAGCGGAGTTCCTAGTTTAGAAAAAGTCGATATTGCAATTCTAGGTGTTTGCGAAAATAGAAATGATATAGACTTTCTTGGAGAAACCCTTGGTTTTGATACGATTCGTAAATCTTTGTATGAGCTTTATCCAGGTAACTGGAGTGCGAGAATCGTAGATTTGGGAGATATTAAACCCGGTAATGAGGTTAGTGATACTTACTATCTCGTTCAAGAGGTACTTTCTATATTGTTGCAAAAAAATTGCATTCCTATAATTTTAGGAGGGAGTCAAGACATTGTGTATGCTCAATATCGATCTTTTGATATATTAGAGCGAATGGTGAACTTGGTTAATGTGGATAGCAAGTTTGATTTAGGAGATTCTTCTAAGCCTATAACCAATAAATCATTTGTAGGAAAAGTAATTGTTGAGCAACCTTATAATTTATTTAATTATAGTAATATTGGGTATCAAACCTATTTTAATGCACAAGAAGAAATTGATCTTATCGAAAAATTGTATTTTGACGCCTATCGTTTAGGAGAAGTTATTTCTGATGTGACCGTGGTTGAGCCTATTATGAGAGATGCAGATATTGTTGCTGTAGATCTAGGGGCTATTAATTCGGTTAGTTTAAATGGACTTGTTACATCTCCTAATGGTTTTGATGGAAGAGAAATATGTGCTATCTCAAGATATGCAGGGATAAGTGATAAAGTAAAGAGCTTCGGAATTTATGAATTTAAGAATTTTAAAAATGAAGAAGTGGCATCCTTACTAATCGCTCAAATGATCTGGTATTTTATTGAAGGTGTTAATTATCGATCTAATGAGCTTAATGTAAAGAATCTACATAGTACAATGCATTATAACGTTCCTGTCGAAGACGAAATATTGTCGTTTTATAAGAGCGCAAAAACCGGAAGATGGTGGATAGAAATACCATTTATTTCATCTGGAAATAATAAATTGAAAAGACATACGTTATTACCTTGCACGTACAATGATTATGAAAGCGCTTGTAATCAAGTTATACCTGAAAGATGGTATAAGGCAAAACAAAAAAACGAAGTTTAACATTTTTATTGGGTAGATTTAAGGTTTTTTTTTGAAAAAAATTGTTTTTTTCAAAATAAATAAATAGGTTTACGTCCTTAAATCTAGAAGATCTTAACCTAAAACAAGTTATGAAGAAATTTGTATCACTCTTTGCTATTTTAGCAATGCTCTATAGTTGTGGTGGAGGAAACCGTGGAGAGCTAATAGGAGCACAAGGAAAAAAATGGCACCCGCAGAAGCCTTATGGCATGGCCCTCATCCCCGGAGGATCATTCATTATGGGTAAGTCGGATGATGACAAAGCAGCAATTGCAAACGCACCCACTAAGATGGTAACTGTGCGTTCATTCTATATGGACGAAACAGAAATTACCAATAGTGAGTATAGGCAGTTTGTAAATTGGGTGCGAGATTCTACAGTTAGAGTTAAGTTGGCAATTATGGCTGACGAATTAGGAAAAACACCTGGTGATGACGGAATTGGAGAATTTGCGTTCCTAGATGCTGATACCGAAGACATGTCTGTATATGAAAAATATATGTACGATAACTATAGTGGTATCGGAGAGACAGGGTATGAAGGTAGAAAACTAAATAAAGATATTGATATCGAGTGGGATGTTGAAGATTATCCAGATGAATTTTATGCTGAGGTAATGGATACAATGTATATTCCATTAGAAGAATCTTACAACGGACGCCGTACTTTAGATGTAAGTAAGTTTAAGTTTAGATTTACTTGGATGGATATCCAAGCTGCAGCTAGAGCTAAAAAAGGTGGAAGAAAAGATTTCGTAAAAGAAGAAGTAATTGAAGTGTATCCTGATACTACTGTTTGGATCAAGGATTTTAATTACTCATATAATGAGCCTATGCATAATGACTATTTTTGGCATAGTGCATATGACGATTATCCAGTAGTAGGTGTTTCTTGGGAACAAGCTAAAGCATTTTGCCGTTGGAGAACCATTGAAAAGAACACTTTTCAGAAACAGAAGAAAAAAGAATTTGTAAATTATTTTAGACTTCCTACAGAGGCAGAATGGGAATATGCTGCTAGAGGTGGTTTAGAATCTGCTACGTATCCATGGGGAGGGCCTTATGCGTTAAACGATAGAGGGTGTTTCTTAGCAAACTTTAAACCTCTTAGAGGAAATTATGCGGCAGACAATTTCTTATACACAGTAGAAGCAAAAACATTTGACCCTAATGATTATAACCTGTATAATATGGCGGGTAACGTATCAGAATGGGTACAATCATCATATGATCCTGCAGCTTACGAATATGTATCATCCATGAACCCCAATGTTAATGATGATGAGAATAAGCGTAAAGTAGTGCGTGGAGGATCTTGGAAAGACGTTGCTTATTTCCTACAGGTAAGCACGAGAGATTATGAATACGCAGATTCTGCAAGAAGTTATATTGGATTTAGAACCGTACAGGACTATATGGGTACTGACGTGACTGGAGAAAATAATACGCAGAATCAGAAATAAGTCCCAAAATTATCTATCAACTAAATTACTAACCCTTTTTTTAAATTTTTTGATTTTAAAAAAACAAAACAAATTTTATTATGGCAAATTCAAAAGCAAGCAAAAAGTTAATGAACATGGTATACGGTCTAGGAGCGGCTGTTGTAATCCTTGGTGCACTATTTAAAATTATGCACTGGCCATTTGGTAACCAAATGCTTATAATTGGTCTGATAACAGAAGCATTCGTATTTACAGTTTCTGCATTCGAACCAGTAGATGATGAACTAGATTGGTCTTTAGTATACCCAGAATTAGCTGGTGGTACAGGAAATAAAAGAGATAAAAAAGATACTACGCCTGAAGGATTGTTATCTAAAAAACTAGATGATATGCTTAAAGAGGCTAGAGTAGATTCTAACTTAATAAGTAGTCTTGGTGATAGTATTCGTAACTTTGAAGGTGCTGCTAAGGGTATAGCTCCAACGGCTAGATCTATAGAAGGACAGCAAAAATATAGTGAAGAAATGGCTAAAGCTGCTGATTCAATGCAATCTCTTAATAGTTTGTATAAAGCACAATTAGATGCTTCTTCTCGTCAAGCAGAGGCTAATGAAAAGACAGCACAAATTGCTGAAGGTCTTCAACAACAAATGAAAAGCCTTGAAGGTAACCTTTCTTCTTTAAATGGAGTATATGGTGGTATGTTAACTGCAATGAACAGAAGTTAACATTTTATTTATTTAATTATCTTATAATAACTACCAAAAATCTAAAAAGAATATGGCAGGAGGAAAACTATCCCCAAGGCAGAAGATGATTAACCTAATGTATCTGGTTTTCATCGCAATGATGGCATTAAATATGTCAAAAGAAGTGTTGTCGGCATTCGGTTTAATGAATGAGAAATTAACCACGGCTAATACAGTAGCAACCGAGCGTAATACTGCATTTATGGCTGGTCTAGCCGAAAAGGCTTCAGAGCAACCGGCTAAGTATACACCGCTTAAGGAAAAAGCTGATCAGATTAGTACTTTATCTAATGAGTTTAATACATATGTAGAGCAGATTAAATCTGAACTATTAGAAACGGCTGATGATCCTACAGATTATGAGGCAATGGATAAAGCAGATGCTCTAAATACTAAATTTTTCGAAGGTGGTAAAGTTACTGCATCCGCTTCAGAGTTTCTTGAAAAAATTAAAACATATAGAGAAGGTGTAGTAAGCGCTTTAAGTACGGTAAAAGAGGTTGATGGTCAAGTTTCAAAGGATATAACAAATACTTTTAGTACTGAGGATGTTAAAGATAGAGACGGAGTAAAGAAAAATTGGTTGAACTATAATTTTGAAGGATTTCCATTAGTAGCTTCTTTGACAAAGCTTACACAAATGCAAGCAGATGTTAAGACAACTGAGAGTAAAGTTCTTTCTGCTTTATTAGCGGGAGAATTGACAAGAGATGCTTCTGCTACGAATTATAAAGCAGTAGTAGTTCCAGATAAAACAGCTTTCTTTAGCGGAGAGAAGTTTAAGGGTAAAATTGTCTTGGCTCGTTTTGATGCTGGGTTAAAGCCTACTTCTGTTGAAGTTAATGGAAATAAAGAATTCAAAGTAGAGAATGGTCAGATTATGTTAGATTTCCCTGCTGGAAACGTTGGAGAAAGAGACATAAAAGGTGAATTACAATTTAAAGAAGGTGATTCAATTGTAAAAATCCCAATCGAAAGTTCTTATGCCGTAATACCTAAGCCGAACTCTGCGGTTATTTCTGCAGATAAAATGAATGTTGTTTATCGTGGTGTAAATAACCCAATGACTATTTCTATTCCTGGTGTACCAGCGGTTAACGCTACTGCTCCTGGACTTAAAAAAGTTGGCGGTGCTGGTAAATACATGATGAATGTAACAAATGTAAAGGCACGTGAGGTTAGTATTAGGGTTAGTGGTAAACTTCCAAACGGAACTTCAGTAAGTGACAGTAAGAAATTTAGAATTAAGCCTATTCCAAGACCTGTTGGAACAGTTCGTGGAGAAGATGGTGCAATAAAGATGGCTAGAAACGCGTTAGAGATATCATCTATTGGAGCTATTTTACCAGATTTTGATTTTGATATCAAATTAAAGGTAACTGGTTTTAAATTTAAAGTAGAAGGACAGCCTACTGTTAGTGTACGTGGAGGAAGACTTAGCGCACCTGCAAAGTCAGCTTTACGTAAAGCAAAAAGAGGTTCTTCAGTACAAATTATTGATATAAAAGCACAGTTGACTACAAATTCTGGATATAAATTGAAGAAAATATCTCCAGTTATTGTTGAGTTAACAAATTAAACAATAAACTATCGTAGTTATGAATTTGAAAAATGTTGTATTAACCGTTTTTGGTCTATTAGTTTCTTATGTTTCTGTTGGACAAGCAAATGTATTAAATGCTGATAATCCTGATGAAATAGGAAAGAAAACGCAAGAGGAGATACTGTACGATAATGATAGACCATTAGAATATGGTTATGTAGGTAAGCGTGATATATTATGGGCTAAGACTACTTGGGAAACTATCGATCTTGATGAACGTATCAATTTTCCATTATATTATCCTATTGATACTAATAATATTGGTGGAAATCGTCGTTCATTATATGATGTCTTGATTACTAATATCAAAAACGGAAAAATTAAGAATATATATTCTGATTCTTATTTTACTGAAACAAGAACATTTGAAGAGTTGCAGACTACGATGTCTAAAATAGATACTCTTGATTTAGGATATGAGCAGTACAATGCAGGAGAAGAAGTAGATCCTCAATATATCAATAGAAGAGATATTACATCTGCTGATGTCGCTGAGTATAAGATTAGAGGATATTGGTATTTTGATAAGCGTCAAGGTGAGTTAAGATATAGATTATTAGGTATTGCACCAGTTGCTCCTGATGTTAACTTTATTGATGATGAAGAGCCAGATATGGTAGCTCTTTTTTGGGTATGGTATCCAGATGCAAGAGAGATGTTACATAATGCAATGGCTTTTAATAGAAAAAATACATCAATGCCTTTTACATATGATCACATACTAAATGCAAGACGATTTAATTCTGTCATTTATAAAGAAGATAACATCCAGGGTGACCGTGAAATAAAGGACTATATTGTGGATAATGCTTTAATGCAACTTCTCGAAAGTGAAAGAATTAAAGAGAGTATTAGAAACTTTGAAATGGATATGTGGAGTTATTAGTAACAATGCTATTCAAACAATAAATAAAAAACACCCAACTGCAGTTGGGTGTTTTTTATTTATGTTAATGTTTATTAATTTATTTAATAGTTTATGTTGGACTATCTTATAGTAGGATTAGGTTTGTCGGGCTTGTCATTTGCAGAAGAATTAGAAGCTAATGGAAAGTCGTATAAAGTTTTTGAAAATGCATCTCAAAAGTCATCCAGAGTAGCTGGGGGATTGTATAACCCCGTTATTTTAAAAAGATTTACAATGGCATGGCAGGCATCAGAACAGCTTGTTACGGCATTGGACTTATATAGGAGGATAGAAGAAAAGTTAGGTTATAAAGTAATACAAGAGCTTAGAGTGTTGCGTAGATTTAATTCTGTAGAAGAACAAAATAATTGGTTTCAAGCATGCGATAAACCTGTTTTGACCAAGTTCTTATCTCCAGATTTATCCAAAAATACCAATCCAGCATTAGATGTACCATACCATTATGGAGAAGTTAAGTATACCGGTAAAATTGATATTAAAGATTTGTTAGGTTTGTATGAGGACTATCTTAAGAAAAAAAATATTATAGAGTTTGAATCATTTGACTATAGTCTTGTCGAAATAGATGAAAATTATATTAAATATAAAGGAGAAAAGTATAGACAAATTGTTTTTGCTGAAGGCTTTGGGGTAAAATCAAATCCCTTTTTTAAGGATTTACCTTTGTATGGGAATAAAGGAGAGTATATCATTATAAAGTCTGAGGGTTTAAAGCTCTATGATGCTGTAAAGTCATCTATTTTTATTATCCCACTGGGAAAGGACCTGTATAAAGTTGGTGCAACCTATAATAATGAAGATAAATCATTAGAAACAACCATAAAGGCTAGAGAAGAGCTAAAAATGAAACTAAGCAAGTTTATAAAGACTACTTACCAAATAGTTGATCAAGTTGCAGGAATACGACCTACAGTAAGAGATAGAAGGCCAATTGTGGGTGCACACCCTAGTTATGCTAATTTGCATATACTTAACGGCATGGGAAGTAGAGGGATACTTATAGCTCCAACAATGGCAAAAAAACTATATGATTATATAGAAAATGGAGTTCCTTTAGAAAAAGAAATAGACATAAGTCGATTCAATACTCTATGAGGATGGTTCTTGCTTTTTGTAACTCATGAAAAAGTTAATCCAAATATTTCGAGATGTTCGCATGATTATTGGTAGAAAAACAACCATTGTTCCTACGATAACAAAAAATGTTTTTAACAAGTCCATATCTAATAGTAAATATGAAATTACAAATGCGGCAACGGCAAAAGCAATACCCACAGGGTAGCTTACATACATAGCACCATAAAAAAATGAAGGCTCAATCTTGTATTTGGTATGGCAATGACTACAACGCTCATTCATTTGTAGAGTTTTACTTATTTTATATGGGTTAGAAACCTCATACATACTTTCGTTATGACATACTGGACAGCTTCCGGTAATAATACTGTATAACTTTGTTCCTTTTAAGAAATTCATAGGCGTTTTTATTCTATCACAAAATTAATCATCTTTGCACAAAATATTCAAAAGCTGATGTTAAACATACACAACTTATCGATTTCGTTTGGAGGCGAATATCTGTTCGAAGAGATTACTTTTAGATTAGGAGCAGGTGACAGAGTAGGGTTAATTGGTAAAAATGGAGCAGGTAAATCTACTATGCTTAAAATTTTATCAAAAGAGCAAGAGCCAGACTCGGGTCAAATAGCTATGGATAAAGAGTTGAAAATAGGCTTTCTTAAGCAAGATATCGACTTTGTATTAGGGCGCACTGTATTAGATGAAGCGTATGAAGCTTTTGTAGAGATAAAGAAAATAGAGAGAGAAATAGATGCTATTAATAATCAATTAGCAGAACGAACAGATTATGAAAGTGAAGGGTATAATCAATTAATAACCGATTTAAGTGACCTTACACATCAATATGAGGTTATAGGAGGGTACAATTATAAAGGAGAGACAGAAAGGGTTTTACAAGGGCTAGGATTTGTTAGAGAGGATTTTGAAAAACTTACGGATACCTTTTCTGGTGGGTGGAGAATGCGAATAGAATTGGCAAAACTCTTATTGCAAAGTAACGATATCTTGTTGCTCGATGAGCCCACAAACCATTTGGATATAGAATCTATTATCTGGTTAGAAGGTTTTCTTAAGAATTATGCTGGTGTGGTAGTTATAGTTTCTCACGATAAAATGTTTTTGGATAACGTTACCAACAGAACAATAGAAATTTCTTTGGGCCGTATTTATGATTATAATAAACCTTACTCTAAGTATCTAATATTGCGTAAAGAGATGCGAGAACAGCAGCTTGCAGCGCAAAAAAATCAGTCTAAACAAATCGAACAAACCGAAAAACTAATTGAAAAGTTTAGAGCAAAGGCAAGTAAAGCTTCTATGGCTCAATCTTTAATTAAAAAATTAGACAGAGTTGATAGGATAGAAGTCGACGAAGATGATAATTCGGTTATGAATATTAGTTTTCCCGTTAGTGTTCAACCGGGTAAAGTGGTAATTGAAGCAGAAGGTGTTGGAAAAAATTATGGAGAAAAAGAAGTGCTTAAAGGGGTTGAACTACTAGTTGAACGAGGATCAAAAATAGCATTCGTAGGACAAAATGGACAAGGTAAATCAACCTTTGCCAAAATCATTATTGATGAGATTCAGTATGACGGATCTTTTAAATTAGGACATAACGTTGAAATTGGATATTTTGCTCAAAATCAATCAGAATATCTTGATGGCGAATTGACTATTCATGAAACTATGATTAATGCTGCTAACGAAAAAACTAGGAGTAAGGTGCGTGATATGTTAGGTTCATTTTTATTTCGAGGAGACGAAGTAGATAAAAAGGTGAAAGTTTTGTCTGGGGGAGAGCGCAATAGATTGGCTCTTTGTAAAATGCTTCTAGAGCCTTTTAATGTATTGGTGATGGATGAGCCCACAAATCATTTAGATATTAAATCTAAAAATGTGCTTAAAGATGCATTAAGAAATTTTGAAGGAACTCTTATTTTGATATCCCATGATAGGGATTTCTTACAAGGATTAACCAATACTGTTTATGAGTTTAAAAATAAACAGATAAAAGAATATCTTGGAGATATTGATTTCTATTTAGAGCAAAGAAAAGTTAATGATCTTAGGGATATTGAAAAGAAAGAAAAGGAAGTTAAGGTTACATCTTCAAATAAAGAAACTGCAAAAAAATCATATCAGGATCAAAAGAAGATAAAGTCACTTAATAATAAGTTAAGTAATGTAGAATCAAAGATTAATAAGCTCGAAAGAGAGATTAAAGAGATTGATGTAGAATTGGCAGTTAATTATGATGAAACCATAGCTCAACCTAACTTTTTTGATACCTATCAAGGTAAAAAAGATGAGTTAAATGGTCTAATGGAAACTTGGGAGGAATTGCAGGAAGAAATTGATGCTATGTCTTAATTAGACAGAGTAATAGGTTTTGATTTGTAATTACATGTATTTTGGTAGTAAAATTTCTCCAGAAATGAGTAAATAGTTTAATATGTTTGAACATTTTTTTCAATGTCCTTATTGTTGGGAAGAGGTTTCTATGCTGCTGGATCCATCTATTGTACATCAGGTATATGTAGAGGATTGTGAGGTTTGTTGTAACCCAATCGAAGTTCATCCAAGATTTGAAGATCAAATATTAGTTGCCTTTGAAGCATTAAGTATCGAACAATAAAAACATTAGGTATTATATATAGAAACCCCCTAAAAAGAATATCTTTTTAGGGGGTTGTTTTGTGTTATAACTGAATTGTTATTTTATCTTTTCATTATTCTTTTTGTTAGTTTTATGTGCTTGTTTTCTGTGATAAAGAAATACATTCCTGCTTTAATATCAGACAAATCAATGGTGATTTTTCTGGTATCTTCAATAGTCTTGATATCCCATTTTTTAATTAACCTTCTTCGAATGTCATAAATAGAAAAACTATTGTTTTGGTCACCGAAATTTCCAGAAATAGTGAAAGAATCACCAAATGGATTCGGAGAAATAGTATAAGAATTTTCGTCTGATGGATCGGTATCTAAGATTGTATCTAAGTTAAAAGAGACTTTTTGTGGTGTTGCTGTAAAATTCTCGTCTAAACATTTGCCAATAAATGTTATTTCGGCAGTCCATAGACCTTTGACTCTAGGGTCATTTTCTCCAACAGTATCAAAAGAAACAGTATCCGAATAGGTTGCTCCGTCTGGACCTGTCCATTGGATGGTTCCATTGCTTGTCAAATTTGAAATTAGCTTTAATGCTAATTTTCCACCTTCTTTAGCTGTTAGAGTTTCCCCTTCATTTATACTGACGTAATCTCCGCCATTAATAGCTACTTCGATAGGATTGGAAACATCAAGAGTTGATGGGAGAACTGTTAGACTAACGGTTTTTGTGACTGCTCCACATTCGCTTGTTGGGTCATTGTAGCTTAAAACGTATTCACCAGAATCATCTGGTTGTACATTGTCGAATCTCCATGATGTAGCCATATCTGGGGTGTTGTCTACAGTGCCATTAGGGTGTTTTATATCAACATTTTCAGTACCAATGTCCTGCATTCCTATGTAGATATTTGTACCTTGACAAACTTCAAGACTACTTTGTTGGAGCCAATCATTTCCATCATTTACATTAGGTGTTATTGATACAGATGCTGGAACATCTAATGTGATAGATACTTGAGTGCTGTTACATTCTCCTTTAAAGTATGTGATGACATAAACACCAGAGTCACTAGGTTGCACATCGTTAAGATTCCAAGCTGTGGATAAATCTGGAGAGGTGTCTATAGTACCATTAGGGTATTCGATTTCAAAATTTGCTGTTCCAATATCTTGAACACCTAATTTGATATCTGCACCTGGACAAACTTGAAGGCTGTTTTGCTGAGCCCATTCAGTCCCGTCATTTGTATAAGGAGTTAATGTTGTAGATTCAAGTATATTAACTGTGATAATTGCTTGACCTTCACATCCGCCGTTATCATAATAAACTATATATGTTCCGGCATCACCAGTTTGAATGTTATTAAAATTCCAAGAAGTGGCGGTATCAGGAGTAGTGTCTATAGTACCATTAGGGTGTTTTATTCTAACATTAGAAACACCTACATTTTGCATTCCTAATTGGATATTTGCTCCTACGCAGGTATTAAGTGTGCTTTGTTGCAACAAAGCGGTACCATCATGTACATATGGGGTAACCACTGTACTACAAGTTAAGGGAGAAAGAGGAGCTTCAAACATACCTCTTCCGTGTGTTCCGATAAATATTTTATCACCGTTTAAATACTGGATTTCAATGTCATTTACAGATGTGCTTGGAAGACATCCGTATTTTTGCCATTGAGTAGTACCGTCTTCTAAATAAAAGACACCTTCATAATTTCCGATAAATATAGAACCTGCATCAGTGTCATAAGTCTCAAGAGAAAGTACAGGAGAATTAGAAAGGTTGTGAGAAATATTTTGCCAATTAGCTCCTCCGTCTATTGATTTATAAACTTTAGCATTATCTGTAAACCCTCCATAAGAAATAAAAACTATATTAGAGTCGGTAGGGTGTACTTCTAAATCTGTGATATTTTGATTTATAGGAGTTGTGTATGTTGTCCAGTTATTGTCGGCTACATTTTTAGCATAAACTATATTGTATCTAGATGCATATATTTTGTTAGAATTAGATTTAGCGATAGCTATTTGCTCTAAATTATCTGAACTTACATTAATACCTATATTTGTCCAGTTAGCTCCTTTGTCATCAGAAGCATAAACACTTTTGTATCCAATGATTATTCTACTTGAGTTGTTAGGGTCAAGTTTAAAAGGGGTCTCCCAGGCACCATTTCCATTTTCGCCAGGAGGAGATATATTAGTAACTGTTCCGTTGACCCATCTTCTTAGTGCTCCATTTTGAATAGAATAATATCGGGTATTTGGATCGGTAAAATCTATTTCTTGTCCCATTCCATCGGCAGTAGGCTCGTAGCTTTCCCATTGACCATTAGAATTTCTAGTTACATTTCCATTATCTTGAGAACCTCCACCAAGAATATTGGCATCGGTCTGAGAAACTGAAATGTCATAATATTGTGTAATGAATAAATCTGAAGATAAGTTATCAAAGCTATTACCAGACACAGAATATCTAAATATACCTCCGTCATTACAGTAGTATACAAAATCACTTTGTAGTGGATTGGTATATATATTTCTTTGATCCACATGTACAATAGGTAAATTATTATCTCCTAACCAATGAGACGTAGCTTGAAAAGTACTTCCCGAATTTGTTGATTTATAACAATCAAAGTTACCAACTAGTAGGTCTGTGTCAGAATTATTAGCAAACATAACTACACAGTTAGATTCTGGTAATGTACTTTGTGTAAAGTCTCGACCATAGTTAGTAGAAACATTTAAGTTAGTACCATTACTTATTGCAACATAACCAGAATTAGCTTTGTTAGAAACTGAAATTCTTACTTGGCCGTTACCAAAATCTTCATCAAGTGTAAATGTTTGGCCATTATTTGTACTTAAGTAATATTCTCCGTTAGAACCTCCTGCATGAGCATCATTTGAGTTTAAATTATATCTAACTGCAGTGGTATTATTGTTAAGAATTTTGGCATTAGTTGAAAAATAATCGGTAGTTCTGTATAGGCCATCAGATGTTGCTACAAGGAATTCTGAAGCGTCATTAGGATTTACATCCATTTCGTATATTCTAATACCTTGAGGTAATGTAAATGTTAAACTAGTTGGGCTAAATGTAACCCCACCATCAGTAGACTCATATATACCAATACCATTAGGACCGTACCATACAATATCACTTAGAGCAATAAAAATTCTATTAGGATTTGCAGAGTCAATAATAATATCAGCGATAGAGGTATGCGGTAAATCGTCATTTAAAATTGTGTAAGACAGACCTCCATTGGTAGTTTTCCAAAGTCCACCAAACGCTGCTCCTACTAGAAAAGTATTTACATCACTAGGGTGAAACGCAATACTGCTTACTCGTCCCATATCAATTTGATAACCATAGTTACCATTGTAATTAACTTCTGACCAATCTACTGTATAATCAGAATCGGCACAAGTAGCTCTGGCTGCAGTGTTATTCTTTTTTGCATATTTTGACCTTAACACTGCAGGTTTTGTAAAGTCTGCTAAGGTTCCGTCGCTATTTAGGCGATTTTTCCAAAAGTTTTGAAATCTTTTCCATTTAACAAATTTCCCATCTCTATGCGCTCCTTCAGTAAGTTGTTGTGGGCTTAAAGTTGGATACTTGTTTTTAAAATAAGCATTGGCTTCTTCAACAATTTGCTGATAAGTAGGTCGTTGTGCATTTTCTTTAGAAGATGCGTTTTTAGAATTCGCATTTGGTGAATAAAATGGATTAGATAATATTTCTTTTATATCCCGAGGTTCTGGGATTTGGGGGTTTTGTGCATAAATATTTATGCATAAAAATAAAACGAAAAATTGTAGTATAGCTTTCATATTGTAAAAATAGGGGATTTAACTTAAATAAATGTTAATTTCAGTGCTTTATATACTTAGTTGTTTATATTATATGACGCTTTAAACTATAAAAACCCCTACTCTCAAAAATGTTTTGTTAAAATAATCTGCGATTATTTTAATATTATTAACAGAATAGTAAGTTTTTTTGTAATTCTATAGAAATTCTATCAAAATTTGAGGAATTGTTATGAATTACTTTTATTGCGTTGAATATCAAGTGATAATTTTAAATAATTATAAAGGAAAATCCAAAAAAGATGATGACTTTTTTGGATTTTTTTAACTTTTAAGGTAAAGATTAGATGTTTTGGGCCAACCAATCTCCTATTTCACTTGTTTTGTAAGCTTTAGCATCTCCAGCTAAATCTTCTGTAACCACTCCTTGATCCAAAGATTTGTCGACTACAGTTCTAATATCATTGGCTTCTTTAGAAAGTCCAAAAGCAGTTTCAAACATCATAGCGGCAGATAATACTGTTGCTAATGGATTGGCAATATCTTTTCCGGCTGCTTGAGGGTATGATCCGTGAATTGGTTCAAATAAAGCAGTTTTTTCTCCTAATGAAGCAGAAGGCATTAATCCCATTGATCCAGAAATAACTGAAGCCTCATCTGTTAAAATATCTCCAAAAAGGTTTTCTGTAATTAATACGTCATAAGAATTTGGCCATTGTACCAATCTCATTGCTACTGCATCCACGAATTCATAACTTACCTCAACCTCTGGGTAATCTTTCTCCATCCCTTGTACAGTTTCTCTCCAAAGCCTAGAAGATTCTAATACATTGGCCTTGTCAACACAACATAGTTTCTTGTTTCGAGACATAGCCATTTCAAATCCTTTTTTGGCTAAGCGAGTAACTTCTTCACGTGTATACGTACATGTGTCGTATGCCGTATTTCCGTCATCTTCTCTTCCTCTTTTTCCAAAGTAAATTCCACTAGTTAATTCTCTAAGAAACACTAAGTCTGTTCCTTCAATTCGTTCTTGCTTTAGTGGAGATTTATCAATTAAAGAAGGAAAAGTAAAGGTTGGTCGTACATTAGCAAATAATCCCAATTTTTGTCTCATTTTTAATAACCCTTGTTCAGGACGTACTTTTGCAGAAGGGTCGTTATCAAATCTAGGGTGACCAATAGCTCCAAATAACACTGCGTCTGCATTTGCACATATCTCATGAGTTTCATCAGGATATGGTTCTCCTACAGCATCAATTGCTGCTGCACCAGTTAATGCCGGTGTCCAATTTATTTTATGATCATATTTTTTTGCTATTGCATCACAAACTTTTACAGCTTGATCGATAACTTCTGGGCCGATACCATCTCCTGGTAATAGTGCTATGTTTAATTCCATTAGTATAAATGTTCTTTATCGTTTAGGTTGTTGTTTTGTTTAATGTGTTGTTTTTAGGTATATAATATGGTCTAAGCTTCAATTATATTAAGCATCTTTTGAGTGGCTTTTATTGCCGATACTGTTTGGTCAGAATCTAATCCACGAGTCGTAAATTCTTTTTCTTCGTTTTTCCATTTAACAACGGTTTCGCAAAGTGCATCAGAACTACTGCCGGGAGGTATTCTTACCGCATAATCAATAAGCTGTGGTAAGACACTGTTTTTATGTTTATATATTTTTTTTAGAGCATTCATAAATGCATCGTATTGACCATCTCCTTGAGCGTGTTCTTCTATGACTTCATCTCCTGTTTTTACCGCAACTGTTGCAGATGGTTTTAAGCCTTTGGCGTGATTTAAAGAATATGACTTTATTTTGACTTTACTGTGATAAGTACTGCCATCAAGAACATCAGAGATTATATATGGGAGATCATCTTGAGTAACAACTTCTTTTTTGTCACCTAGTTTGATGATTTTTTGAGTAACTTTTTTAACATCTTCAGGGCTTAACTTCAGCCCTAACTCTTCTAAGTTTTTTTCAATATTAGCTTTCCCAGATGTTTTTCCTAATGCATACTTACGTTTTCTGCCAAATCGTTCTGGCATAAGATCATTAAAATAGAGATTATGTTTGTTGTCTCCATCTGCATGTATACCTGCTGTTTGTGTAAATACATTGTCACCAATAACAGGTTTGTTTTCGGGGATTTTAAATCCAGAAAACGTTTCTACAAGCTTACTAACCTTGTATAGGGCAATTTCTTTTACATTGGTTGTTACTTCTGGTAGAAAGTCATTAATAACAGCAATAACACTAGCCAGAGGAGCATTTCCTGCTCGTTCACCCATTCCGTTCATAGTAAGATGAAGTCCGTCAACACCTGCTTTAATACCTTCGATTGCATTAGCAACTCCTAGGTCATAATCATTATGAGCATGAAAATCAAAATGTAAATTAGGATACTTACTACGTAAAGAAGAAAGGTACTTATAACTTTCTGAAGGGGTTAAAACGCCAAGAGTATCAGGGAGTAATACACGTTTTACGGGTTGACTTGATAGAAAATCTAAAAAGTCATGTACATATTCTGGAGAATTACGCATTCCATTACTCCAGTCTTCTAGATATATATTATTTGTAATGCCTTCTTTTTGGGCCAAAGAAAACACGTTTGCAATATCATTAAAATGCTCTTCGGGTGTTTTTTTTAATTGGTATTTAAGGTGGTTAAGAGATCCTTTGGTTAATAAATTTTGAACCTTAGCTCCTGTATCTTTCATCCATTGGATAGACTTACCACCATCTACAAAGGTTAGGATTTCGACACGATCAATATATCCATTCTCTTTTGCCCAATCAATTACATTTTTTACCGCAATAAATTCTCCTTCAGATACTCGTGCTGAAGCAATTTCTATTCGGTCTACACCTAACTCCTCTATAAGAAGTCCTGCAATGGTGAGTTTTTCTGAAGCAGAAAAAGAGATTCCCGAGGTCTGTTCACCATCACGAAGCGTGGTGTCCATTATTTCTATTGATCTTTTACTCATGGTTTTAGTCTATTTAGGCCTGTAAGAGTATTTGTGTCGTTTTTGAGTAAGAACATAAATTCTTGTAAAAAATTTATGTTTACCTTTCTTAAATCTACAAGAAAGGTAAACATATTTATCTACTATTTTTTATCTATTTAAAAAGGGCGTTTTGCAGCAAATCCTTGAATTTCAGATTTCATTTTGGTAAGATAATCGATGTCATCATACCCATTTAGCATATTCTCTTTTTTATAGCTATTGATATCAAATGATTCTGACTCGCCTGTAGCTTTTAATGTAATAGTTTGCTTAGGTAAATCAATTTCTATTTCGTTATTAGGATCAGCTTCTATAGCAGCGAAAATCTTTTCTAAAAACTCAGGGCTCACCTGTACCGGTAAAACTCCAACGTTAAGACAGTTTCCTCTAAAAATATCGGCAAAAAAACTAGAAACAACGCATCTAAATCCATAGTCATATACAGACCATGCAGCATGCTCTCGAGACGAACCAGAACCAAAGTTCTTTCCTCCGATTAGAATTTTTCCAGAATATTTAGGATTGTTTAATACAAAATCTTCTTTTGGAGTATCATCACTATTATATCTCCAATCTCTAAAAAGGTTATCTCCAAATCCTTTTCGCTCTGTAGCTTTAAGGAAACGTGCAGGGATAATCTGATCAGTATCTACATTTTCTATAGGTAATGGAACGGCTGTGCTCGTTAATATATCGAATTTATCGTAGGCCATTTTTTTCTTTTTAAATTATATTTTTATTACGAAGGACTTAAGCTAAAAGTGTTCTAGGATCTGTTACAACTCCTGTAACTGCAGTTGCAGCAGCAACAAGAGGACTTGCAAGTAATGTTCTTGATCCAGGTCCTTGTCTTCCTTCAAAATTTCTATTAGATGTACTTACGGCAAGTTTTCCGGCAGGTACTTTATCAGCATTCATTGCTAAACAAGCAGAACAACCAGGCTCTCTTAATGTAAATCCAGCTTCAGTGATAATATCTAATATTCCTTCTTCTTTAATAAGGTCTTCTACTTCGTGTGATCCTGGAACTAACCAAGCTGTAATATTATCTGCTTTTTTCTTTCCTTTTACAATTGAAGCAAAGGCTCTAAAGTCTTCTATACGACCATTAGTACAACTTCCTAAAAAGACAAAATCAACTTTTTTCCCGATCATACTATCTCCTTCACTAAAATCCATATATCCTAAAGATTTTTTGTAAGTCGCTACACCACCTTCAACAGCATCTGCATTAGGGATGTTATTTGTGATCCCGATTCCCATTCCAGGGTTTGTACCATAAGTAATCATTGGTTCTATGTCAGAACCATTAAAAGTTAATTCCTTATCAAAAATAGCATCATCATCTGTTTTTAATGTTTCCCAGTAGGTCATTGCTTTATCCCATCCTTCTCCTTTTGGAGCTAGTGGTTTACCTTGGATGTATTCGAATGTTTTCTCATCTGGAGCAATCATACCTCCACGAGCGCCCATTTCGATACTTAGGTTACAAACAGTCATACGACCTTCCATAGTCATGTTTCTAAATACATCACCAGCATATTCTACAAAATATCCTGTAGCACCAGAGGTTGTTAATTTAGAAATAATATATAATGCAACATCTTTTGGAGTTACTCCAAAACCAAGTTCTCCGTTTACGTTAATTCTCATTTTTTTTGGCTTAGGCTGCATGATACATTGTGTAGAAAGTACCATTTCTACTTCAGATGTACCAATACCAAAGGCAATAGCACCAAAAGCACCATGTGTAGAGGTATGTGAATCACCACAAACTATGGTAGCTCCCGGAAGTGTAATTCCGTTCTCTGGACCTACAACGTGTACAATACCATTTTTTTTGTGCCCTAATCCCCAGTGAGAGATTCCCCATTCTGCGGCATTTTCTTCTAATGCCTTTAATTGATTAGCAGATAAAGGATCTTCTACTGGTAAATGTTGATTTATGGTTGGTGTATTATGATCTGCAGTTGCAAATGTGCGTTCTGGATATAATACCGTATTTCCTCTACTCTTTAAGCCTAAAAAGGCCACAGGACTTGTAACTTCATGAATAAAATGTCTGTCGATAAAAAAAACATCGGGACCATTTTCTATTTTACGGATTACGTGAGAATCCCACACTTTGTCAAATAATGTCTTGCTCATTTTTTTGGTCTTTACTAGATATATTGTTGATGCTATTTAGACACCATGTTATTATTTATATTAAAAAAGGAAGCAAATTTACGAGATATAGAAGATAAGTACTAATAAAATCATAAAGTTAAAGGTAGTTTTAAATATATTTCAGTAATAGAGCGATTTTCAAATAATTTGATAATAAAAATGCAGTTTTTAACGATTAAAATATTTTTTTTACAGTATGTGTTTTAAAATCAGTGTTTAATGATAATTAAGTGAAAAAATATTTATTTTTTCTTTAAATATACTTTTCTAAGTGAAAAAAGGTTGTATATTTGCACTCCGCTTACGAAACGAGATATGTTGGTTAGTAAGTAAGGAAAAGTTCTTAAAATAAAAATTACAAATCAGTTTACTGATTTATACAATATACATCGCGGGATAGAGCAGTAGGCAGCTCGTCGGGCTCATAACCCGAAGGTCACAGGTTCGAGTCCTGTTCCCGCTACTAAATAGGACAAGCCAGTATTTATACTGGCTTTTTCTTTTTTAGAAACTCCCGTATCTCTTGTTATTGTTGCGTTTAGAGCAAATAAGAAATTGATTTCATTGGTTAGATATTGCCTGTTTTCTGGATTAATCATTAAACCTTTAGGAAAAATCAATTCTTGCAGTTTGGTTTTTATCTCAAAACTCCCCGAAGCCCAATATTTACTGATGTTTTGTGAAAAAATAATAATTGAGTTTACAAAATCATCAAGGTTAGATATTTTTTTGCTTTGACTTTTGAGATTTACATTTAATTGTAATAACTCTTTATCTATTTCTTCTTTATATGACTTGTATGTGTAATCATCAATTATGTCATTCATAAGTTTGTCAACTAATTTTTTGGATTTAGCATTTAAAGCCTGGATACGCTTTTCTATTGTTTCTTTTAGTTCGTATTCATCATTATCATAATTTTTCAATAACAACTTTACTTGCGCTTTAAACGGAGCTATAAGATGCTGATCTAGTTTAAATGATTCTAACAATTCTATAAACGTATCATGTACACCTTTTTTTAATGATCTTTTACTAGAGTTTGCGTTCAAATTGACTCCTTTACATTTTTGACAAGTGTAATAATGTAGCTTTTTTTTCTTTACCTCATAACTAGTTAACTTGTTATTACAAGACATACATTTTAAAAACCCTGTTAGAGGTCGGTCAATATTTTGTTTACTTATTTGATAACCTCTATTTCCAGAAGTGTCTAAAATTGCTTGTACTTTTTTAAAGTTTGCTATTGATACAATGGGTTTCCAATTTCCTTTTATCGGTTTATCTAGTAACTTATTTGTAGAGATGCCGCAATAGGTAGCTTTACGCCACATTGCACTTAGCTTTTGTTTGGATATGTTAAGACCATATTTAGCCATTTCTTGCTGAATGATACAATCCTTTTCACCGCCAGCTTTCATAAGCCACGCTTTTTTTAATAGTTTGCCATCTTCGTTTATTTCGATTTGTTGGCGTTCACTTCTTCTGCTAAAATCTCTAACCTTTGTACCTTTCAGTGTATACCCTAAAGGGGCTCTGCCTAAATAATTCCCATCTTCTAAAAATGTTTTCATACCTGGTAAAGTATGTTCCATTCGTTCTAAGTTCTCTTTTCTTGCTCTTAATAGTTTTTTTAGTATCTGATATTCACCTTCCTGTGTTTCGGTAGAAATTCCAGAATTAACCTCAATAAGGTGTACATTGTTTTGGTGTACCAACTCATTAGTAAGTGCTATTGCATTTGCCCCACTTCGTGAGAACCTATTCATTTTGTATATAAGTATAGCAAAAGGCTTGTCTTTTGTTTTAGAAACTTCTGTAATTAGCTTTTTAAACTCTTTTCTTGTAAAATCTCCTTTTGCACTTTCGTAAGTAGCTCCAAAATATTTTGTTATAACCAAACTATTTTCAAGGGCATATTCTTCTGCAAACTTCTTTTGATATTTAAGACTTTTATTTACTTCCTGATCTTTACTGGAAACTCTAGTATAAACCCAAACATTATTATTTACAGTTGTTTCTTTTTCTGCTTTTACAATAAACTTTTCAAAATAATCTAAACTCATTTTTCGCTTTTCATTATGTCTATACCTATTACAGCTAATTTGTATAGTGATTCAATAATTTCTATTGCTTCTTCTTTAGTTAAACCTTCTAATCCTTTATAAGAACGCAGTTCGTCTACCGTCAAAACATTTAACCTCTTATCTTGTTCTTGTGTTTCCATCTACTTTTATATTCGTTTTCACAACGAATGTAAAAGCGTCGACACCAGTGTTTTTATGACTTGAAAATATTGTCTTAGCTAAGAAAATTTAGTCTTATAAAAGACAAATTAAGTGTTGATAAAATCTCAATTTTTAAACTAAAAATGTCTTGCAAGCGACATTTTGAGCTATAACTAAGACAAATTTGACTTTGTCTAATTTGAATAAAATTTGTAGGAAAACAAAGAAATCATGCAATTTTTTATTGAATTGAATCCAAAGAAGAAACAAGGGTAAGAAGTTATTTTATTACAAAAGTTATTAAATAGCATTAAGCCTACATCGATTTTAACGCCACATTCTGTATAATCCAGTTTTCTTCTTGATCATTACCAGTATTGGTTGCCTTAAGTTGATTTCTAACATCTTCTTTAGCCCACTCTTTTAAATCTTCTATAGGTATATCAGAAATCATTTCACTATAATCTATGGTAAACGCTTTTTCAAACCATTCTGGACCTTCTCCTTTTCGTATTGAAACCTCTACAATAAAAACACACACAAATAGTAGTTTAGTATAAATTAAACAAGCTTCAAAAATACTAATATTTCCCTTTTTAGTAAAAATTATTGTCTTTTTTGAATTTGTACTATTCGATTTATGTTATTACGGAATACTATATTCTAAAAATACGGTTTCACCTTATTGTAAATACGTTTTTAATACACAGAGGATCAGGTATTTATAGTGGTGATTTTTCATTTTTTCTCGGTAAAATAGTTTTTCTAGAATTTTAGGGTAAAAACTATGTTTGTTTTTACTTGTGAAAACCTATGATTTCCCTAAAAAAAGGTGCAAAATAACCACAAAAAAACAGAAAAATAAATTATTTATTCTTGAAAGATGACACTAATTTTGACTGAATATCAATAACTTAAATCCAATTATTTTAGTATTAATATTATAAATCTTAAAACGATGAACTTAAAAAAAACTGTATTCTCAATTTCTTTGTTATTTTTAGCTTTAACAATATTTAATTCCTGTACCGCGACAAGTGTTGAGGAAGAAAGCGGCATTGAAAATGACACAGAAAAACCAACTTACCAAACCAGTAAAGACGAATTGGAGGAACGTTAAATATATACTGATTGCACTTTTATTTTGTGCAATAGCGTTTACTCCTTTAATTCATACATTTTTACCCAAAAAAGTAGACCGTAGTTATTCTATAGTAGATACAGAGCTACATGAAGGACTGAATATACTAGATGACACCTACGAAATTGAAATCACCAACGGCAAGGTGACTTGCTTTAGGGAGTATGATTCAACGGTTATAAATCGCGTCTTCGGCTGGAGTAACTGGAGGCGTTTTTTATTAGGTGGCTCACCTTATTTTTGCTTGGCTTTTCTAACCTTATTCTGTATCTGGATATATCACTACAAGAATCGAGACAACCCACTATTTCAGAAGACTGTTATAACTGTATTGTCCTTCTTTGGATTAGTGTCTATCTGGTTTACTATTTATTCACTCTACCCCAAACCAGATATCCCATATTCATCCTACTATGTATTGTTATTCCTTGGGTCATTACTGATTAATACCAGTGCTTTCCTCTTCATCCGTTGGGCTATCCAAAGACAACAATTACTTGTCGAGAAATTTGCTCAAATGACGGATAAGATTCATCGTCTTACTCATCTTATATCATATCGCATTTATGGTAGATATGTTCAGGCAAAAGATAAAAAAGAATATCTGGTCGAAACGCTCAATGAGTATAAGGATCTAACTACCAAAAATGTTGCTGAATAATGAAAAGAACAGAAGCCAAACAAATTAATCAAGTGATTCGTGAATATGGAATTATAACTGATAATTTATTCGAATTTCTAGATCAGGAGATTGATGCCATATTGGAAGAAGAACTACAAGCTGAAAAAATAAGGGTTAAGAGCAAGATTGCCTCTCTTTTTAATGACAACTATATGCAGGCATCGGCATTTTTCTTGAAAACCATAGAGCCTAGCTATTAAGAAATTTTTCTAGTGCTTCTTTACTAGAGGCTACTTCGAATAAACGCTTGGCCACTTCTTTATCTATAATCTTTTTAATTCTTGCATCCTGTAATGCTAGCTCTGTATATTGGGATAGAAATCGAGATACTTCATCTAGTTGCTTTTGTATCGGATGATTTTCACCAAGTACATTAGTAAATAATGGTTCCAATACTTGCTTTTGAAGATCACTTAGCCTTTCTCTTTTCATAGCCATTCTAAATGCATCTGCTGTCAATCCGATATGTTTCCCCAGATCTTCATTAGATAATCCATTTGTTTCCTTATATGATTTCAATCTTTCGTAAAAATCCATGCATGAATGTAAAAAAATCCTCAATAGTTTTGTAAAAACGAACAAATGTTCTATATTAGCGAACAGATGTGCGTTTGTGATAGTCTTTATAAGCAAATGTAACTAAAAAAAGAGCATTTTATACCTATTAACAAAAATAGACTATCTCAGCCATCTATGACGTAAACCAATATGATTATTACACTTTTTATGGAAACCCGTAAACACCTACAATAATTGTGGGATCAAGATTACCCCAAGTAGCATTCGAGCTTCATTTTATAGTTGTAATAAAACATAAAAAAAAATGAAACAGCACGAAAGAGAAATATTAAAAGCACAAAGTAGACGGCATAAAGTCACAAATTATCTTAGAAAAGATACAAAAGTGATCAATATCAAAAAATCTCTAAACATTCGCTATATGGAAGAAACATTGGGGTTTCGTAAAGGCAGGATACAAAAGTTTGTTACGGAAGTTGGACGCTTGACAGATTCAGAAATACTGATTGTCTATGATCATCTGAAAAAATTAACACGATTTTAAGGTAACAATATTAAGCTATAAAACAATAATAGATATGGAGAGTCATGAATACATCAAACGACGAAATCATTTTCTTGAAGAGATTGTTCCCTACGTACAGATCGAGAAAGACGATTTCATAGAGAGAGTAGCAAAGCGTGAATGTTATGAATGGACAATCTATAAATGGATTATGCGTCTGTTCGACAAAGGTATTTCAGCAGATGAAGCGATTACTATTATCCATAGAACCAGACGGATAGTTTTGATCCACCGAACACGTAGTGCTTTTGAAGTATATCATGATATTACTAACCAAAACTCCCATAATATGTTAAGTGAATACCCAATATATAAACAGCTTACATCATATCAACAGAAACAGGTTCGGAATAAAATTAGTGCCAAATTTAATTACGTGGCACCTTTTGAATCCATCGAGCAAGTACTTCAAGAGGTAAAACCCGAAATCAAAAAGAAGAAAGAAGCGGAAAATTTTGGTAAACAAAAAGGAAATACTAACTGGATTATTGATAGGTTCAGACAATGGAATCTAACAGTATTTTGGCAAAAGAAAAAAGGCAATCCCAATAATACATAAATATAAACAAGATACATTTAAGTTGAGTTTGTGTAATTACCCCAACCAAGATACCGGGTGCTATTTCATGAATAAGTAGCTCTTATCTTTCTCATCATGTATAGTACCCGGATATCTTTTTATCATATGCTCTTTTTAAAAGATAACTAAATAGTACTCTTTATGAAAAACCTAAAACCCATCATATCCCACCACTTTTGTTTTTGCATTACAATGCTTTTAACACCTGTTTTATCCATAGGACAACAAGCTTCTAAAAAAGAATTAAAAGCAATCACTCTACAAGAGGTCATACGTTTTGAAGGGATTACCCTTGGTGGGGATCGCATTTTTGGGATTTATCCCTCTAGAGAGAAAGCAATGAAGATTGTAAAAGATTATATGACCAGAAACGCTACCAACAAATACCAACTTACCTATAAAACTATATACTCGGGGAGTTTAGAAGTAAGTCCTGGAGAGCAGGTTTTTAAACGTTTTGAAGAACTGTGTCCTAAAGGCTATAAAGTCATCTCAAAAGAAGAGTATAATGCCATGCTTATTATGGATACCGATGAATTAAGTGCAGCAGCATGGTATTATATGAAAAGTAAAAAATTAACACCAAAAGAAGCAAAAGCACATATCTCCCAATTGGTAGCCAACTATAGAAAATACTTAAAGAACTAAAACCAACAACTATAAACCAATATGCTATGATGACGTATGAAGATAAAATAACTCTTGCTGTACTAAAACGCTTTGATGGGATGAGCAAAATTGATGTATATGACATTTTGCACAAAATCGAATCTTTACTTTTAGATACCAATACACCCATTGCTTATAAAACGATTAAAGATCGATTAGAAAAAAAACAAGTTGCTAAAAAGAGTATAACTGCTATCGACAAGAATGGATATTGTTATTTGGAAGACCATTGTCAATTTATGAACGTATATCGGATCAAGTCTGTGTTTCCTGCTATTTTGGGAGGTTCGGGATTGTTTTTTACTCCCTGGGAACATTACAGGCTGATCCCTTATACAAATATAGAACTGCAAAAGGCATTTTCGAATACCCGTCTAGAGGTCATTATCGATCATTTTTTAAAACATCATAGTGCCAAACAACGAAACCCCAAAACCAAACGGTTATTGTTAGTAGAGCTATTTAATCAGATAGACCCTTATGGATAAAATAACGATTCCTTTGATTTCAAATCTAAACCCTTTTGAACCTTCAAATCTATTTTTTATGAAAAAAAATGTCCAATATCAAAAAATGATACTATGATGTTTTATCATTGCAAAATGGTGAGTTTGAAAAAAATGCAAAAAAAGTTTTTTTATTCCAATATTTAATTTTGCAGGGCTTTTTTGAATTTTTGAAAATATAAACTATTGATTATGAGTTTAATATATAATTAATAAATGTAACACAAGAAATTAACTATGTATTTGTACGAAAATAAAAGTAACAGAAAGGGGAAAAGCACCTTATTTAACCTATTGGTTTATAGAAAGATAGGTTGTATATTTGCCGTCTTAAATTTATTATTTAACAAATCGTTAACTAATTTTGTATATTACAGTGCCCTAAAATAAAACCTATATGCATATAAAACTACACCGTAACCCCAAAGTGTATGTCAAAAAGCGATCTACAATTCTTTTAGATACTTGCAACACCATATCTGATTTTTTAAAAGGCTTTACATTAACTTCCTTTTCCACAATGAGAGTTACTTATTTATGCGTGCTATTCTTTAGTATTTCAATGTTAGTAGCAGGAAATACAATTCCTAAAGAAAAAGAGATAGATACACTTACTATTCATTCTAGTACTTCTGCTTCAGCATCTGCAATAGGGCAATTCTTTCAGTTTCCAGAATTAGATGCTAAGTTTCCTACTCAAAAAAATATAGCCATACCCACTACACCAGAGTTTAGTTTTGATGCTATAAAAAATGAATTCCCTTTGCAATCTCAGGATATCGAAAAAGTAAGGGCAGAAGCAAATGCGGGGTTTAGAGAAATAGATAGTACGGGTCGATGGATTGGTTCTTTCAAAAATGAAGACATTCAGGTGTTACCTGTTGGGATTAGCCATGAAGTTAATGGAGTTACCTATCAATTAGGGTTTGTAAATGCACGATTCAACAAAGAATATACAGAACTTACTGTTTTTGTAAAAGTTATTATTCCTCAACCCGATGATAAGGGGGAACCCACAGAGCTTCTTTTTGGAGCAAATAATGTAAAACTATCTCATCAGGGAGGCATTATAGGAGATGCAAACCTTGTATTATTAGGAGATGTATTTATTCCTTTTAATAGTGGTAATTGGTTACTTATACTAAAAGGTGGACTTAATTATACGACAGGCGATACTTATAATAAAACGTATGTAGCTATTGATTGTGATGGAGTTAAAGAGATGAGCATTGAAGGAGAAGTACAATTTTCTAGAAGTATGATCTTGCCTGTAGATCCTAACGGAAGACCACTACCAGAAATGGTTACTTATAACGGAGCCGTCGAGGAATCGATACAAATACCAAATAGAGTAACAGCAGCGTTTAAGACGGTTGCTTCTGACTGGAATGACCTGATTGTAGAAATCAGCCTTTCACCTTTTGTATTGGCTAGTCAACCCGATAAGTTTATGTTTTCTGCCAATCAGGCGGTTTTTGATTTTAGCGATTTTAGGACAGAGAATGTTAATTTTCCAGAACACTATTATGATAATGGATATTTATTGCCCAATGCGAATACTTGGCGAGGGGTGTATGTAAAGTCCTTAGAAATAGGAATGCCAGATGAGTTTAAAACCAAAGAGAGTATCCCTAGCAAAAGGAAAGTATCTTTTAAGGCAGCTAATCTTTTAATTGATGGCTATGGAGTATCAGGGTATTTTGAAGCAGAAGATGTGATTCCCATCGAATCGGGTAGAACTTCAGAATCCAAATCCTGGGCATATTCGGTAGATCGCATAGGAATAAAACTAGCATCTAATAAACTGGTAGCAGCAAATTTTGATGGTCGAATTATATTGCCTATTTCTGATAAAGCAAGTAAAAAGGTTCAAGGAGAAACCGATGGAAAACTAGGGTTAGGGTATGAAGGTATTATTTCTGAAAATGAATACGGTTTGGTGGTCTCTAACTTAAATACGTTAAGCTTTGATGTTTTTAAAGCAAAAGCAGAATTGTTACCAAACTCTGCTGTAGAATTGATGGTGGTCGATGGTAGCTTTCGTCCCAAAGCAGTATTAAATGGACGTATGGCAATTTCGGCTAATCAAAAAGAATCTTTAGCTGATGAAGGAGAACAATATACTACCGTAAACGAACAAGGAAAAGAAGAAAAGCATACCGTTCAATTTAAAGGGATAGAATTTCAGAACTTGATACTTCAAACCACTTCTCCTGTTATTCAGGTTGATTATTTTGGATATCGAGATGAAGTAAAGATTGCAAATTTTCCGGTATCTATTGCCGATATTGCTTTTACTGCAAATGAATATGAGGTAGGATTAGAATTTGACCTAATGGTCAATCTAATGGGTAAAGAAAGTAAAGGTTTTGCGGCCACCACACGACTAGGAATATTCGGAAAACTATACGAAGAAGAGTACAAACAAAAATGGAAATATGATAAACTAACGATCTCAAAGATTTTCATTGATGCCAATTTTGGTAAAGTTGGTTTCTCGGGCGAACTGTTGATATTTGAAGACGATGTCGTTTATAATGATGGGTTTACAGGAAAATTATCTTTAGATGTTTTTGGTACCGAAGGTCTTGTTGAAGCCAAAGGACTTTTCGGTAACAAAGATGGGTATCGATATTTTTATGTGGATTTTATCGGTGTACTTCCTGTAACAGTCCCTATAATACCACCTATAGGTATGTCTGCCATCGGGGGGGGGTTGTCATATAATATGGAGCGAGTTGCACATACTTTTGCAGATTCGTCAGAGGATAATATGCTTTCTGATGATAAAGGGTTATCCTTATCAGGAATTGTTTATGAACCTAATAATGAAGTAGGATTAGATTTAAGAGCGATGGCATTCTTAACCATGCAGGGGACTCAGGCATTTAAAGGTAAAATAATGCTAAGCATGTTATTCAATAAACATGGGGGGCTTAATAGAATTGGGTTGGATGGATATGGTGAGTTCATGGCATCGGCATCAATTGGCGCCAGTTTATCTGTCAAGTTTGATTTAACCGCATTAAAAGAAGCGTTGGGATTGCCTAAATTTTTAAACAAATTAGCTCCCAATGAGGTAGAAGTAGAATTAGTTGACTTAAAAAAGGAGTTTGCTAAATCCAGTATCAAAGGGGATTTAAGTATTTCATATGATTTTGCCAATGAAACATTGCATGGAGAGTCTAATATATACATATCTGTGATCGATGGTTTGGTAAGAGGAAGAGGTCCCGAAGGCAGAGCTGGATGGGCAGTCTTTCATTTTGCCCCCTCAGAATGGTACATTCATATCGGTACCCCCACAGATCGTTTGGGGCTTAAAATGGGTATAGGGTCTTTTAATATAGAAACCGGAGGGTATTTTATGATTGGGGATCGCATTCCGGGTAGTCCACCACCACCGCCCGAGGTAGCCGAAATACTTGGTGTAGACATGGCAAAGCTTGATTATATGAGAGATGAAAATGCGCTTGGAGAAGGAAAAGGTTTTGCTTTTGGGGTAGATTTTAGTATCGATACTGGCGATATGAATTTTTTAATTCTGTATGCTCGTTTTCAGGCAGGTGTTGGTTTTGATATTATGGTCAAAGATTATGGCAAAGCACGTTGTGTAAATACAGGAAAACAAGTAGGGATTAATGGTTGGTATGCCAATGGGCAGGCATATGCCTATTTACAAGGTGAGTTAGGGGTCAATATCAAATTATTTTTTGTCAGAAAAAAGATTCCAATCATCAAAGGAGGAGCTGCCATACTCATGCAGGCCAAAGGACCTAATCCTTTTTGGTTGAGAGGATATGCAGGCGGCTACTATGAATTATTAGGAGGATTGGTAAAAGGAAGTTATCGATTTAAAGTCTCTATTGGAGAAGAGTGTGAATTAGACAACGCTTCTCCATTAGGAGGTGTAAAAATGATCACAGACCTTACCCCAAAAGACGGCGATAGTGATATTGATGTTTTTGCAGCTCCGCAAGCAGCATTTGCTATGCGCGTCAATCAACCTATTGTAATCCCAGAAGACGAAGGAGATAAAACCTATAAGGTTATCCTAGAAAAATTTACAATTGTCGATACAGCCGGAAAAGAAATTGTTGGAACTATAGAATGGGGACAAATGAAAGACCGTGCCACCTTTATTTCTGATGATATTTTACCTCCCGACACCAAATTAAAAGTAGTGGCAGAAGTCAGTTTTCAGGAGAAAGTAAATGGGGTTTTTAGAACAATTATGGTAGATGGTACAAAAGCAATAGAAAAAGAAGAACGTAATTTTACCACTGGTGGGGCACCCGATTATATTCCATTACATAATATAGAATACTCCTATCCGGTAGTAGATCAACAATTGTTTTATCCGGGAGAATACGGTACAGGATATATAAAACTACAACGAGGACAAGATTACCTTTTTGATACCACACAGTGGAAAAGCGTTGTGAACTATATGGATGAGAATGGGGCAATTTCCAAATCAGCATTTGGATACAATACCTCTAGTAATAAAGTAAGTTACAAGCTTCCTAAGGTAAGTAATGAAAAAACATACCTAATGTCGATCGTGAGTTCACCCAAAAACTCAGGTAGCAGTACTACAAAAACCACCACAATTCAAAAAGAGGAGTTGGGAGATGAAAACACGGTAGAAATCAAGAAAAACAAAGCAGAAACGGTATTAAAAGATGGAGAAATAGAACGGTTAGCTTATGAGTTTACATCTAGTAAATATAAAACTTTTGCTAGTAAGGTGAATGCCATTTCTGTATCAAATTATGATATAGGTAAAGTGTATTCTGATGTAATTTATTTGACTACCCGAATTAAAAAACATGAAGGTTTTGATTTGGTAGAATTAAAAGGAAACACATATTCAGATAACACACCATTGGTTGCTGTAGAAGCAAGTCTTACAGATGTGTATTATCAAAAAGATATGAAACCAATATTGTATGCTCAGTATCCAATTTCAAACAAATATAGATTTACTAGAGACACCCAGGAGTATGGGGTTATTCCTAAAAAAGCATTACCCATCATGTCAAATTATATCACCAGTTTAGAAAATGATACAGATGCTCCTTGGCGTTCTACTCGTTTCCCATACAGATATATTCTGCCAGAAATATATAAATATGATTTTGATGGAATTCTACGACAAATCTATAGTGATTATACCAATGGTATTTTAACACAAGGAAGTTCTGCGATGAACTTTTTGAATCATACCTATACGTTTATGAGACCAGGGAAATATCAAATGAAACTACACTACGTATTACCGGGAGGCATAAAAGGAACAAAAGCAACCTATAACTTTAAAAACCTAATCTCGCTATAATATGAAGGTGTTCAGAATTTTTATACTTCTAGTTTTGGTATTTCCTGCCTTTTTGATAGCGCAGCAAAAAGAAGAGGAACATGCTATTCGTGTTTTGGTACGTGCTTCAGATGGTTATGTACGATTAAGATGGGCACCTACATCACCTTCTGCATGGTTAAAATTGAATACGTACGGGTATCAGATAGAACGTTTTACTGTTAAGAGGAATGGCGTCTTATTGCCACCTTCTCATGAAAGCAAAGTTGTAGAACATATTGCTCCAAAACCATTAGAGCAATGGAAAGCTATTGTGAATCAAAATGATTATGCCGCTATTTTTGCACAATCTTTATATGGTGAAACTTTTGATGTAGAAGGAATGGGGCAAGGAGGTTTGGCGCAAATTATCAACAAGTCCAAAGAAATAGAACAACGCTTTTCTTTTGCATTAATGGCTGCCGATATGAATTTTGAAGCCGCAATGTTAGGAGGATTAGGGTACAAAGACAGTAGTGTAGAAAAAAATGTAGAGTATTTATACCGTATCAAGAGCCTTGTTCCTGCTGATGTATTAGGGATCGAAACAGGTTTGATAGCCATGAAAACAACACCGATAGAGCCTTTACCCAGTCCTATAGAATTATTTGCAGTGCCAGATGATAAAAGTATCTTACTTACATGGGAGTATGCTATGTTCAAAACCATTTTCACTTCCTATTATCTGGAGCGCTCAGAAAACGGAACAGATTTTACCCGTTTGGGAGATACGCCATTAGTAAACCTTAATGATACTCCAGAAACACCATCAAAGCGAATGTTTTATGTAGATACTCTATCTCAAAACAATAAAACCTATTATTATCGGGTAAAGGGTATTTCTCCGTTTGGAGAAGAAAGTCCACCGTCAAAAGTGGTTGCTGCAAAAGGAGTCAAAAAGCTATCTGCAGTACCTCATATTTCTAAGCATGAATTTGATACATTAGGAAGAGTTGCTGTTTCATGGGAGTTTTTAAAAGAAGCAGAAAAAGAGATCACAGGATTCGAACTCAATTGGGCTCCTCAAGAAAAAGGTCCCTATAAAGTGGTAAAAACAGGAATAGCAGCCAGTACCCGTAAAACGATATACGAAACACCAAAACCTTCTAATTATTTTAAAATTACTGCAGTCGGAAAAAACAACCAAAAAACAACCTCTTTTCCCGCTTTTGTACAAACGATAGATTCTATTCCGCCAGCAATACCCGTTGGTTTAACAGGAACTATCGATAGTCTGGGAATTGTAAAACTAAGATGGGATGCTAATACAGAAACAGATATGCTTGGATATCGAGTGTTTTGTGGTAATCTGGAAAAAGAAGAAACTGTACAACTCACTGTTGATCCGATAGAGAAAAACGTTTTTACCGATACAGTACAGGTAAAGTCCTTAAACAGTAAGGTGTTTTATCAAATTGTAGCCGTAGATCAGCGATTTAATATGTCTGGTTATTCTGATAAACTAAGTATTAAAAAACCAGATATAGTTCCTCCATCCTCACCAGTATTTAAAACATACAAAGTAACGCAAGGAAAGGTTTTTGTAGAATGGATCAATAGTAGTAGCGATGATGTGGCATCGCATATGTTATATCGCCAAAAAAGCGATGCAACTCAAAAAGGATGGCAATTAGTTTTTCAGACAGATACCATAACAAGCTATACCGATACTAACGTAACAGCCAATACAAAATATCGCTATGCGATTTTTGCAAAAGATGAAAGCGGACTACAATCACTGCCCTCGACACCTTTATCGATTACGAGTCAAGGGATAGAAAAGAAAAAATTAAAAGGGTTTAGTGCTTTAGCAGATGATGTTAAAGGACAGATACAACTTTCCTGGAGAAAGATGCCAGAAGATGTATCCGAGATTATAGTATATAAGTCAAAAAAAGACAACGAACCATTTTTATGGAAGCAATTACCACCAACGATAACTACAATAGAAGATACGAATGTAAGCCCTGGTAATTGGTATATCTATACGATAAAAGTAACTTCTAGATCAGGGGGACATCCAGAGGTTAAAACAATAGAAGTTTATTATTAAAGAAAGTACAATGGGAAGAATACAGATAATAATCATCTTTTTATTAGGACTAGCACCTTCAGTATTTGCACAGATTAATATATCTGGGGATGCCTATTACAATACAGATGTAGTGGGGTATATGAGTAGAGGAAGCGGTGGCTGTGGTGATATTGACGGGTTAAGAAAGATAAAAGCGTTTAATAGTAAAGAAAACCTTTTATATAATGATAGAATGCTTCATCAAGGGTTTCATTTTACTCAAAAGCATGTAAAAGGTGATCCAGTAAGAAGAGTGCTGATAGAAAAGATCATAAGGTGGAAAACAGCTTTTAGTTGTGATGGAGGACCAGATGATCGACACAATGACTTTAATGGAATCAATTTTTGTTACAATAGTTATACTTCGGATGCTGGTGATGGTTTAAAATTACTAACGATTACTAATCGACCTGTTGTAAAATTAAATATTCCTAATACCCCTTTGTATTTGGGAGATCTTAATCAATTAAGAATAGCATTACCAGATAATCTAACCACCTCGCAGTATCGATGGAAATACAAAGTAAACAATGGACCTGATAGAACCATTCCTACTGCTTATAATGGAAGACCTATTTTACAACTACTAGGAAAAGACTTTCTTACGGAGGCTGATTTTGGTAAAAATGTTTCTGTATGGTTAGAAATGGGCTGTGATGCAGGAGAAAGATTAGCAGAAGGTATAGTAAGAAAAAAAATTGTAGAGCAATTGTTAAGTGAATGTGGAGGTGGAATTGAAGGAGCTATTTGTAGAGTATTAGCGCCAATTACAGCCGATGCTGCTTGGTCTAGTGTAATAACACCCGAGGATATTGCAGAATACCAAAGTAAAAGATCAGAACCAATCGTGTTTACATACTTAAAGGCATCTCCCACCATCTACAAAGTAGAACAAACCCCAGTAAGTTGCCGTAACTCTATTGATGGAAAAGTGAAAATCATTTTTAATTCAAATTTGCAGGCACAGGAAAAGTTTGCGCAAATAGCTTTAAATAGATCGGGAGGAAACCCTATTACTCAATTGGATATTGTAACGTTGGTACCAGAGCGTAATGGTAAATGGAGCTATACTTTTCCTAATGAAATTCCTGCTGGCACTTATAATGTTGAGTTAATAGGCAGTTATAGAGGTACACCAACATACACAGATGGTGCCGACCATACAGCCACTATTACCGTAGGAAGACCATCGGTTGTACAATTCACCATTTCAGAAGTGATCAACTCTCGATGTAATGATAATGATGGTAACCCAGCTAACAATAATGATGGAGAAATTTTGATTACTGCTTCCGGTAACGATAATCCAGGAGTATATAGATATTCATATCAAGTAGATGGTGGTGGTTTTTCTACCTGGGCAGATTTTAATGCAGGTAGGCAACATAGAATGCGTTTCTTAAAACCAGGCGAGTATGAAATCAAGATTCAGAAATATGTTCGCAATAGAACGGTAGAATGTATCGCACATGTGCTTAATAGTAGTGGCGAACCAACCTCTGTAACTAAGGTAGAAAAAGTGACTATTACAGAACCAGAAGCCCCATTGCAAATAGAGTATACATTCGAAGAAGAACCGAGAGCGTTTGGTTTTGAGGACGGAAAGATTAGTGCTAGAATATTTGGAGGAACAAAATTTGCAGATGGCTCATATAGATTCGAATGGAAAAATGAAGCTGGGCAAATTTTAAAGACGGTATTTACGGAAGTATTAACAGGGGATCAAGGGTATTTGCTAACCCTACATTCTATAGGTGCAGGAACATATGCGCTCAATGTTTGGGATGCCAAGTTCGATGAAGCACATTTTACAACGGGATGTTTTCAAATCGATTCAGAATACAAATTAGGGCAACCAGATCCATTAGAAGTAGTGATTGAAGTGTATCATCCTATTTCATGTAATATTGAAAACGAGTATAGTGATGGCGTTGATTTTAACCTTCCTTTCGGGATACCAGATCAGTTTCAGGATGGGGCCTTGGTAGCTCATGTAAAAGGTGGTGTTCCCTTTGCCAATACACAGGCTACCGCTCAGGAATGTAGAGCCAATTTTATGCCCTACTGTTATCGTTGGAAAAAGAATGTAAACGGAGTATGGCTTGATATTGCAGTAAATGACAGTATTATAGAAAATCAAAGCGTGGGTACGTATGCCCTAAATGTGGAAGATCAAAACGGAATTATACTGGCAACATACGAAGCCTATACAGGGCCAGATGGCACAAGAGAGTATCGAGTGGTTACAGAAACAGATAGCACAAAGTATTTACCACAACCTGATAAGTTAGAAATATCTTTTACAAGTACCGTAGTGAGTTGTCAAAGTGGTAAAGATGGACAGGCAACAGCAATTGTTACTGGCGGTACGCCTCCATACACCTACGAATGGAGTACAGGAGAAACAACAGTAACAATTCAAGACCTTATTGTAGGAACTTATCTGGTTTTTGTAACAGATGCCAAAGGGTGTCAAATAGAAGGTCGTGTTACGATATCTCAACCCAATGGATTAGAGATTACTTCTATAGCCGAAATAGCACCTACCTGTTTTGAAGGTAGTGACGGTAAAATAGAAGTAAACATTGCAGGAGGAAATCCACCATATACCTATGTATGGAGTACAGGAGCTACGACAACAGCTATCGATGGGTTATCTTCAGGTACATACAGGATAGAAGTAACCGATACCAAAGGTTGTAAAGCATTTTATGAGGTAGTACTTACAGATCCAGCTCCTATAGTGGTAACAATAGAAGATAAAAGATCTTTATGTAATGATCAATCTTTACATTTAGATATTGCAATTGATGATCCCGGGGCAACATATTTCTGGAGCAGTCAAAATGGATTTACGAGTACTAGTAGTACAGTGCAACTAGATAAAGCGGGAACTTATACAGCGACTATTACAAGCAGTCTTGGTTGTATAGGAACAGCTACCTTAGAGCTAAACGTATTAGATATACCGATAGATGCTTACTTTTTAATAGCTACTCAAGGATACACAAAACAAGATGTAGTGCTGGTTAATATTAGTGATCCATTAGGAGATAAGGTAGAATGGACAATTCCCGAGGGAGCAACGATAATTTCAGAAACTCCTAGAAAGTTAGTGCTGCAATTCGAAAAGGAAGGCGAGTATACTCTTGGTTTACGATCCTACCAGCAAGAGTGTTATCAGGATTTTTCAGAAACAATATTTGTACTCCCTGCTATAGAAACCCCTAATGAAAATGATTTTCAGGGAGATTTTATAGAAGAGTTTATTGTGTTTCCTAACCCTACAGAAGGTGCTTTCAAGACCAAAATTAGTTTGGCAGAAGAAGCTAATATTACCGTAAAAATAATTGATTTGATGTCGGGAGCGATTATACATGAACGATCAGAAAAGAATAGTCAGGATTTTCTATTAGAAGATACAGTGAATGCGCCAATAGGAATATATTTGTTACTATTAGAAACCCCAAAGGGTACAGCAGTGCGTAAGTTGGTGTTTGAATAAGAAGTAAAGGCACAGAGAAGTAAAGAAACAGAGATGTGTAGACTTAAAGATCCAAAGAATCTGAGAAGAAAAGAAATATAGACTTAAAAGGTTTTGAAATAAACATGAATAAAATACAATACATACTAATCACACTAATACTACTCTTATCCGGTTGTGCCAAAGAGGAAGCAGTACCGGTTGTGGTAGACTTTGAATTTGAAGTGTTCAAGGATGATTATTCTATACCAGTACAGGTTGTGTTTTTCAACAAAACCACGGGAGGAGAAGCGTATGAATGGAGTTTTGAAGGAGGAGTACCTTCCAGGTCTGTAAACCGTAATCCTGGTGCGATACAATACGATACAAAGGGAATCTATAAAATAGAACTTTCTGCAACCAATCAAGATGGATCTAATGATACAAAAGTTATAGAAATACAAATAGATGATCCAGTAATAATAGACTTTGAAGTAACTAATTTGACAGACAATTTTTCCCCAGCCCAATATACACTACAAAATAAAAGTACCGGGGCAGATAGTTTCTTATGGACTTTTGAAGGTGGAACACCTGCAACATCTTCTGATAAAGATCCCGGAGAGGTTACTTTTGCAGTCCCGGGTGATCATAAAATTACCTTAGAAATAAGTAATGGGAGAGAAACCTATGAAGTTGAAAAAAACATTACTGTAGCGCCATTTTTGGTATCTGATTTTGATGTTGAAGTAGCTTTTGAAGACGATGATTTTCAGGTGCCAGCACGTGTTCAGTTTCAGAATAAATCGATAAGTGCAACTTCATATCAATGGAGTTTTGAAGGAGCTTCTACCCTATCATCTTCAGAAGAAAACCCAGAAGTTATCTTTACCCAAGAAGGCACACACACCATTAACTTAACCGTTTCTAATGGAAAAGATACCAAAACAATAAGTAAAGAAATAGAATTTTTTAAAAATACCAATCTAAGAGAAATAAAGGATATAAAACTAGGGATTAATACTGCTCATACTACTAATACTATAGGTAGTTTTTATAGTATTGCAGATCGTAAGGTGTATACCCCCGAAGAATTAACCCCCGAAATAGAAGAACACATCGATATCGTGTTTTTTGGGCTAAGCAGCACTTTTAACCGTAACCGTTTTGTAAGCCCTCATAAGGTGTCTGAAACTACTTTTGAAGTTCTACAAAATCCGAAAAGTACAATTTTTATAAACTCGCAAGAACTATGTGGTTGTGCTGCTTCTTTATCAGTATCACAATATGATATGATGCAAGATGATACTTTATTAAAAAATATGACTATCGAAGAAACTGCGGGTGGTTTACAGGATTTTGACCAAACCATGCAACCTAGGGTAGTTCTTTTTAAAACAACAGAAGGAAAAAAAGGAGCGATTAAAATCAAGGATTTTGTAATAGATGGACAAAATTCATATATACTAATAGATATTAAAATTCAAAAACAATAATTATTCAACTTAAACCTCATGAAAAAACATTTTTTACCACTTACTTATGTAGTATTAATTTTGAGTGCATTCTTTTCCTCGTGTTCTAGCGATGATAGTACAAATGATGATCAAGACACTTTTATAGTTGATGGAAAATTAATCATAGAAAGCGTTAGTGCAACTACCATCAAAGTGTCATACGATGGTATAAATAGAAATAAACTTAATTATGGTATTCGAAAAGTAGGAGAAGAAATCTTCGTAGAGAAATCTGTAAATACTGATGGAACTAGTATAAGCGAATTGATCCCAGCACAAACGTACGAAGTAACATTATTAGTAAAAGGAGATCCAGATTTTAAATCAGAGATAAAAAAGGTAACAACACAGCCTTTTAGCAGTTTTGAAGATCAAAGCACCAAAGTACGACCTCGTGGAGAATTGTTTTATTCTGAAATAGGATTTAATCATCAATTAAAAACCGATGTTTTTAACGAAACAGCAACTCTTAACTTCTTTTTTGTGAATAAGGATGATGAAAGTGATAAAAAAGCAATAACACATGTCTATACTAATGGTAATCTTGGTTTTGAAACTCCAAAAGATTGGGGTAGTGAACCGTATGAAGAATTACGCTATTATTATCTGTGTTATCAGGTTGACGGAGGAGAAATTAAGAAGATAGTATCTCCAGAGTTTCCGGAGAAGAACATAACATTTGTTGTTTATAATCCTGAACCACACATTTCTGAAGTAAAAAGTATTGAAAAAATTGATAATTGTAGTGGAAACACTTATTACAAATTAGATTTTAAAGGCTTTTTTATGAACACTCTTGATGTTGAATTTTTTAATCAACGATATTTTAAAAATTCTACTGCTTTTATAACCAGAGATGATGATAATTCTGAATTTATTCTTAATCAAGAAAATGCAGGTTGTAGAAAATATAATAGAATTGTATTAAAGGAGGAGGTGTATCTTGATCCAGAAGATACATTTGGGATGTATAGATTGCATACAAGTAAGCATATAACTATTCAGCAAATAGAGTCTGTAACCCCAGATTTTAAGTTTACAACGGGGGATTATAAGATAAGAATCGTATTTAGTAATGATGCGGGGGATTTTTATGATACCAATACTTTTTCATTTACCATCCCATAAAAAAAATGTAGATGATTAAAAAAGCCAAATACTATTTTTTACTATCGATACTTCTGATTGCTATACGAGGATATGCGCAGCTTTTTCCTGTAAATGTAACTCCGCAGTTGATTCCTCCGTATAGTCTAAAGCTATCAGAGTATAGTACTTCTATTACAGAGAAATTGGTGCTTAACCTTTTGCTTATTGATATTAATGAGTTCAATCAACCTGTTAACTTAAAGCTCTATATAGAAAATAATGCAGGAGTATCGATACAAAGCGCTGATGTAGTTATAGGTTCAAATCCAATATTTTTAGACGGAGGGGTTCCCTTGCGTCTAAGTAATTTGGATCTGAAACCATATTTTGCATTTCAGAACTTGCGAGGAATCACTCCACAACAGTATAGTACTCCTTTGCCAGAAGGTTTATATCGCTTCTGTTTCGAAGCCTACAACCCTCAATCGGGGCAACGAATTTCTCGTAAAACTTGTGCAACCGTGTATTTGGTGCTTAATGATCCACCTTTTTTAAATATTCCTAATCGTGGAGAACAAGTAGCCATGCGAGATCTGCAAAATATTATTTTTCAGTGGACTCCAAGACATTTGAATGCCACCAATGTACAATACGAGTTTACGTTGGCAGAACTCTGGGATGAATACATGGATCCACAAGCTGCTTTTTTGGCAAGTCGACCTTTACATCAAACTACCACTTTTGCAACCACCTTGTTATACGGACCGGCAGATCCACAATTACTACCCGACAAAAAATACGCATGGCGGGTTAGAGCAATGGTGAGTGATGGGATAAGCGAAACCTCGGTATTTAAAAATAACGGTAATAGCGAGATTTATCATTTTACCTATGCAGGGGATTGTGCAGAACCAGGTTTTGTGTTGGCAGAATCTGGTAGTAGTACCAAAGAAAAAATTCTATGGCAAGGCAACGATCATATAAAATACAATGTACAATACCGTAAAAAAAATGCAGAACGATCAAAGTGGTATGATAGTGGTACTTTAAATCAAGAGACTACATTATACAATCTAGAACCAGCAACCACCTATGAGTTTAGGGTTGGTGGACAATGTTTACCAGAAGGGCCATTTACCTATACACAGGTATTTGAGTTTATAACACCAGGAGATGATCAGACAATCACCTATAATTGTGGGATTTCTCCAGAATTGATCATTACTAATACAAAACCTTTAGAAAGTCTAATGCCCAATGATGTGTTTACAGCAGGTGATTTTCCGGTAACGGTAAAAGAAGTGAGTTATGGTAACGTTACAGGGCCAACTCCTATAGGCGGTAGTACAGATGGTGGTGGCGGAGTTTTCTCGGGATGGGGTTATATTGTAGTACCCTATTTACAAGATACCAAGCTTAAAGTAAACTTTGCCAACATTAAAATTAATTCTGATTATCAACTTGTTGATGGTCTTGTTGTTACTGATTATGATCAAAATTGGGGTGGAGTCGATGATATCAGGAATGAGTTAGAAGCATTACTTAGTTTTGGGGATGCTATTATAGAAGCTCTGAACCTGGATATTAGTGCAGACACCAAAGATCAAATTAATCAGATTATTACTTCTATAGTAGATCAAATTGATGAACAAGACTTACCAGATACGATCAAGGATAATATAACCTCGGCTGCTACAGCTATGCAAGAAGCTAGTGATTCATATGATCAGGCAGAACAAGTGTATAATGACGAAAATGCTACCGAAGAAGAAAAAGAAACTGCAATAGAGCAAATGACTGCTGCCGAATCAGATTTTAAAGAAGCACAAGATAAATTGGATGATGCTAATAAAGAGGTTGAAAAATATAAAAAGGAAATCGCTGATTTATTGAAGAAAGCAATTTTTGAGATCTATAGAAGAGGAAAGGATGCTTCTACAGCGAATGCAAGTAGAACATCTGAAATAATCAATAAGCAGGATCTTGTCGAAGAAGACAACTTTTTGGTATTTGATAGTGAACTTATAGAAGAAGTAACTACAAACAATGTAAGTGATATCCAAATAGAACTTAATCAAGCAGAGATTGAATTAGGGGTTTATTTGTTTGCAAAAGTTTTAAATGAATCTGATGCAGAAAGTGATGTGTTCAAAAACTTTATAGAAAAGATAAAAAATCAAAAAGTTGACTTTTTACTTGAAATAAAAGAGAAGTTGGAGGCGAATGTAGAAGAAAAAGAAATAGTAAACTTTTTAATTGAAAAATTAGAAAATATGTTCACCCAAATATTAATTGAAAATATATAATATGTTTAAAAATAATGATTGGTTTTTTATAGCACTTTGTCTAGCAGGACTATATATGTTTTTTTCCTTTGATGATTGGATGAACAAAGAGTTTGTAGATGGCGCAATTGGTTCAAAACGAACTGCAGGAAGAGCGTTCTTGTTTTTTTTGGCCAAAAATAAATATGGGTATTGGATAGTACGATGTATTTTTTTATTACCTGCTGTTATTTGGATAAAAGGAGTTGTTGATAAACTTAGAAAAGAGAAAACAAAATAATATGTATAAGTTATTATTACCAATATTTTTAGTTTGTTTTTTAAAGGTTGTTTATGCTTCTGAGACTACAAAACCAGTTTTAGACAATGAATACTCGACTTTAGTAAAAAATACAGTAGAACAGTTAGATTATTTGATTGATTTTAATGAAAACGAATCAAATAATTATACCAAGAAAAATAATCGCTGGTATATATATATTGCAGGAGCACCTATAGATTCTCTAAAATATTATATGGCTGAGACTGTACATAGTTTTAGTGCCAATTATTTAAAAGAACTTAATGATAGTTTAGTTAAGGTAAATTCTCATAACAACACAGCGGTATATGTAGCATTTACAGATTATGAGCATAAAATTTTATCTCCTGTTTTCCCTCCTAGTACCGCTTCTTTGGTAGAGAAAGAAGCACATATAAAAAAGTTATTAAATCAAAATAACTCTAGTGATTATAGTCCAAATCAACTAGATAAAATTAAGGATGATTTCGATCTGTTTTCAAAGAGTTTTAGAAAACTTATTTTGGATGTTTACAATTCTTCCAAAATAAGTAAGATTAGTAAAGCTAACATATTTATGCCTTTTTCTAATTATTCAATTAGAGAGGTAATACAAAAAACAGGCGAATATAAATTAAGAAAGTCACATGCGTATACTTTGTATATTCCTAAAAAGGAAGAAGATTTTAATAAAGGGAAACTAAAGGCAATATATAATAGTATAGAATCACAAACGGGCTCCTCAAAATCAGAAAAAAAAATAAGTGCTATAGTATCAGCTATAAATAGGTATTTTCATGGAGCTTTGTTTGAATATAGAGAATGTCAAGAATTATTAGCCAAGTATAGGAATAAACCTATTATGACAGAGTTTCCAGAGTTTAGGAAGCATGCAGAAAATAACCCTTGTATTCTTAGGTATGTAGTCCCATGGGGAGAAGATATAGAAAAATCAGAATGGATGATGATGACCGAAAAACTCATTGTTATACCATTATATGCTGCATTAGCTGTGCCAGCAGCTTCAGTAGCAGGAGCTGAAGGATTGAGGCAACTGACCAAGAAAAAAATTCAAGATGCAGCAATGGCAGCAGCCATGAATATCGGTACCCAAACTATAATTAACTTTTATTTTGGTGAAGAAGAAATTCTCAATGAAAAAGATATCGAAGTAAGGTGGAAAAAAGCATTATTTGCGCTGGATGTAGGAGAGTTTTCTGTTGATGTTGCAGAATCTGTCTTTGAATTGAATACGCGGCAAATGGTCGCTCTCAATTGTATACAAGACGGAGTTGTTATAGAAAATATTGATTGGAATAATATTGATATTTCTAAGGCTACTATTAAAATTAACCTAAGAGGTTGTGTAGAGGGAGTTATACGATACTTGTTAATAGACAAAATACAAGATCAGACGTTGGGATATTTGCTAAAAAAACTGAAAAAACTAGCAACGAAAGATCCTAAGTTATTTGTAAAAGCTTGGAGAGAATTATATGAAGATCTGGGAGTAAACTTTAAAAGTGATTTTAAAAAAGGATACCAAACGTATAAAAAGGATATTTTAGATGCTTCGGGTATTTCAAGTTTAAATCAAAAAATTAACCAATATATTAATGCATCTTTTGATGTTGAAAATGCGATAGGAGAAGCTGTAGAAGAATATGCTAAAGAAATGAGTGGCACAGCTACTAGTGTATTTAAAAACACTATAGAAGATGCTGCTATAGAAACAGATATTCTTATTAAAGAAAGTACCAATATAGCCTTTGCAGATGGTGTCCGTCGTACAATAAAAAAACAAGGTGCCAATGTATCTTTAGATTTTTCTATTAATGGTCAAAATGTAAGAATTAGGGCAACTTTGTTAGAAAAACTGGATGATGATACTTATAAAATAGTATTTGTAAACCCACCTGGTTCTGGCACTAGTACAGTAGAAGGTTTTATAAACAATACAACCAAAGGAAGAAAAGATGTAATCAAAGCGCTACAAAATAATCAAAGTAACTTTATACCTACCGCCAAAGGGGCTAATGCAGGTAAATTACAAATAGATGGTAAACCCATTACTATTACAGAAATCGAACTTAGAACCCAAAAAACAGATGGAGAGTTTGATAAGAAGACTGTAGTTAAGAATAGTAATAGTGCAGAAGGTATAATTAAAAAATCTGTAAAAATCGCGAATGTTGATGATATTGGGAAAGCAAGTATTAGTCAATTTTCGTTATTAGATGAAACTGGAAATGTAACAGGTGAATTAAAACGAGTAATAGGTAAAGGAGGAAAAGAAGTACGATATTTTTATACTGATTTTAAAGGAGGAAATGGATTGATTAAAAATCAAAAGTATAAAATGTCTCCATCATACATACCCAATTATGAAATATTAGATGTTAAATTACTTGATAATTTTGACAATTTATCAATCAAGGATATTTTGTATGGGGATTTACAAATGCCAAAAGTTGTAAATGACAATGTTAGTGGTTTGGGGAAAATAATGTCGGAAGATGCTTATAAATTATTAGATGATAAAGTTGATATAGATGGTTTGTATGGCTTGTGGAAGAAAGATCCTAATTTATATGCTGACTATGGTGGGGAATCTATAAACCTAACAAAATTTAAAAATGCGTTAAAAAATGGAATGACTGAAACGGAAGCCGCTTTTGAAACTGTCACTGGTAAAGTAGCCAAGAAAAAAGGGTTTAACAAGGTTCAATTTTCTAAAGATTTTAATATTAATAATTTGGATGAAGTTCACTTAATTTTTTTAAAATAATGCATAAGATAATAACGTTTTCAAGTCAAAAAATAATTGATGATTTAGTTGATAAAGCTAAATATTTAAGTTTAGCCGATTATACTATATTCTTTGAAGAAATTAATGAATTAATTAATATAGATTTTAATCAAGATGTTACAGTTTTAACTTTACATCAAGTAATTAGATTTAGGGAAAGACTAAAAGAATTGCTATTAAATTTAATTTCTGAAAAAAATATTCTTCCAACAGGTTTAAGTCAAAATGGTTTAGAAAAGTTTTTGAGGAATAATCCAAGAAAATTAATAGTTGTGTTAAGTGAGATTATATCTATAGGTGGTAAAGGGTTAAGATTACCGTTGATTGACAATAAAATAGTTACTTACAATAAATTGTTATTGATTCTTGACGATTGTGTTATTAAGGATAAGTCTTTTTATATACAAGTATCTGATAGTTAGATAAAAAAACCTTGCTAGCGCGAGCGTCTCGCTCGTGCCAGTAAGCATAAGAAGAAAAAAGGGAGTTAGGGATGTGATAATAGAATTATTAAAGGATAACAAATATGTTCTTTGAAAAAAAATGATGAAATAAACGGGCACGAGTGAGACACTCGCACCAAGGGTGAATATTTATATTATTAGATATTCATTAAAGAGTAGCAAAATTATATAATTAAGATTTAAGTGTTTGTATAATCTAGACAGCCATGTAATACCGTAACAAATCCAAAACTAATAACATTAATAATTAACAATCAATAACCCAATTTTTTTAAACAATGAAAAAAGTAATTTTAGTAGCAACCGTATTTTTAAGTGCATTATCAATCTCTTGTAGTAGTGATGATGATAACGGAGGGCAAGAACAAGAGCAAGACCCTATTATCGCAAAATGGTTTTCTTTCTCTGAAGCCGAGATCGTGAATGGTGTAGTTGGTACAGCAGTAGAAGATTCCGACTGTGAGAAAAAAGGAACTCTCGAATTTAAAGCCGATGGCACCTATGTATCTACTCCTTATATCGAGGACCAGGGGGAATGTATCGTTGATGGTATTACCAATGGGACATGGAAAAATGAAGGCGATGGTAAATATCGTTTTATTTTTGATTCTGGAAATAATGTTACCCCAGTTGAATTTAAAGATAATACGTTAATCATTACTTCAAGTGAGGTAGTTAACGTTTATTCTAAATAAAATGCAAGAAATAATATCCCGAAATTGATTGGTTTAGAACACATTTCGGGATATTATTTTTATCATATAGACTATGTATTGCTATAAAATTGCCCCAAAATATATAATACTACCGTTAACTATGGTATTCTTTCCTTTTATATCCAGTTTTATACTATAATCACCATCCTAACTATAGAAAACATCTAGTATTGAAAAAACTATTACTCTTATCTTTTGTATTACCAGTAATATCCTTTGCTCAGACATTGGACTATGAGACTATTACCAAAAGTAAGCTACTAAAAATAAGTGGTCAGGTTTCTGCTAGTGGAGTATATTATAATTCTAATCAAAATGAAAGCCGAGAGCCCTTAACGTATTTTTTACAAGGAGTGCTTAATATAAATGTATATAGCTTTTCATTACCTATTTCTTATAGTTTTTCGAATCAAGGTGAAAATTTAGGATATCAATTACCTTTTGATTTTAACAGAATAAGCTTACACCCAAAATATAAATGGATCTCTGGGCATGTGGGTAATGTAAACATGACGTTTTCGCCTTATACACTTAGTGGCCATCAATTTACGGGAGGAGGTGTAGATTTAGCCCCACCAGGTTCAATCAAAATTAGTGCTATGTCTGGTCTTCTGCTTAAAGCAACTGAAGATAATGAAGACCCCAGAACAGTTCCTGCCTATAATCGTATGGGGTATGGACTTAAAACAAGCTATGAAAAAGAACGTTACAAACTAGGAATCATTGGTTTTTATGCAAAGGATAATCAAAACTCTATAGACTCAATACCTGAGGCTAAAAATATTTTACCACAAGAAAATTTAGTAATAAGTCTGGAAGGAGAAGCCAAACTAGGAAAAAGTTTTACACTTCAAGCAGAATATGCCGCTACTGCAATTACCAAGGATACAAGAGCAGAAGAGACAGAGGCATTAGGAAAATCCCCTCTATCGGTTTTATTTAATAATCGAGCTTCTACAGAATATTATAATGCATTTAAAACCAGGCTGGGTTATTCCATAGCAAGAATAAATCTGGGACTAGGATATGAACGTATTGATCCAGGTTATGAAACATTGGGAGCCTATTATTTTAATAACGATTTTGAAAATATTACCCTAGATGCTTCGAATACTTTTTTTAAAGATAAATTAACACTAGCATTAAATATAGGATACCAAAGAGATGATCTTGATAACCTTAAAGCAAATAATACGAATAGAACAGTTGGATCGTTAAATGCAACTTTGGCACTATCAGAAAGATTAAATATTGCAGGCTCCTATTCTAATTTTAGTACGTTTACAAATATCAAACCCAATCAATTTGATGAAATTAATGATGCAGATTTGTTAGATGAACAGTTAGAAGAATTAGATTATAAACAACTATCCCAAACGGCTACGTTATCTATTAATTATGTGCTTTCTAATAAAGAAAATAGTAGACAGAACTTAACAACAAACTATGCCTTAAATGATGTCTCTAATGAACAAGGGGGTGTGGTACGATTAGGAGATGCATCTACCTTTCATAATATGAATATCGGGCACACTATAGATTTTTCGAAAAGAAACTTAAGTATTAGTACTGCGGTTAACGCAACGTATAATACTATTGGTAGAGAAGAATCTACTACATGGGGGCCAACAGTAAGCGTTGGAAAACGATATTTTAAGAAAACCCTTAATACGAGACTTTCTGCTGGCTATAACACCTCTAACAGTAAAACGTCAAATACAAGTATTACCAACCTTAGAGGTGCTGTTACGTATACTTTAAAAGAACGACATAACTTTAATCTTAATGCAGTTCAAGTGTTCAAAAGTACTAATAATAGTAATAATGACGGACTTAGTGAATTTACTGCCACCTTTGGATATAATTACGCTTTTGGGCTTAAAAAACCAAAACTCAGACTTAAAAATAACCCTAAAGCAATAAATGATTTGATTAAGATACAGTATCGAAACTATCGTTTTGAAGGTTTACCCAAAGAAATTACCCCTCAATTGATGGAGTTACCAGAAAAGGATGGATTTGCACATCTTATAAAAGATAAAAAAGGCACGTTGGGCGAGCTAGAAAAACAGCTTAAAGAAACCCAAGAAAAGGATAAAAAAGTTTATAAAGAAATAGCGATAAATTATCTTAAAGAATTAGAAAGCTATTTTGACTTTGCAGAGTTTTATAACCAAAAAATATATGAAGCATACTTAAAACTTGTTGAAGAAGCTAAAGATATTGATAGGCAAATTAGGGACGAATTTACAGTAATTAGCGCAAAAATAAATAGTGCAGAAGAAAAAGATCCAGAAGACCTAGAAAAACAAAAAGTTTTAGAAAAACGATACGGGGCACATACCATACTTTTAAAGTCTTTGTTAAAATGGAATCTAAAACCAGAAAATATAAACAATCCAAAAGGTGATATCGAAACACTTAAAAAACGTAATGCGGTCAAAGTGTTCGCAATGTATCAAAATGAAAAGCCAACAGAAAAGATCATTAAGTTTATAGAAATAAGATTGGCAGATATGTTTCATAGAGTATTGAAAGAGTAGTTATTATCACGTAAAAGTTAAAAATGATTTAAAAAATTAATAGAACATTGTATTGATGATTGAAAAACTATTTGAAAACTTATCCATAGAGATATGGAATAGAATAAGAGATACTTATAAAGCAAGTATTCGACAAGGGGAAGAAACGATAACAGATATTATTTTATTAGAAATATTAAGGTTGAAAAGCTCAAATGTTCAGGTAATTCAAACCCCAAAAATTAAAGAAAAAGAAAAAGGAACAGATTGGGAATGGTGGATAGGCTCTAAAAATGAAGGGTATTTGCGCTATGCTATTCAATCTAAAAAAATAGATCCTGAAAGTCGTAATTATAAATCACTAAACTACAAATCTGGTAAAGGAGCTAATAGAAAGAGGCAAATAGATATTTTAACTGAATATGCAAAAGATAATAATGCGATTCCTTTGTATTGCTTTTATAACTATGTTGAATTAAAAGATGGTCAAGATTTATTAGAATATTGGCATCATAAAATTAATGAGTACCAGATAGAACAGTTTGGGTGGACATATACTCCAGTAGATAATGTTCTGAAACTATTAGATTCAAAAATTAATGGGAATAAAAAATTTCATAATATTCATATAAACAAAGATACATTACCATTGCGATATCTATTAAATCAAAAAACATGTAAAAAGCTACTTAATTCATGTAAAGAAAAAACTGGTAAAGGAGAGACAGTCTCTGGATATATAAAATCACTGCCTTCTTTTTTTAATGAAATAGAATGGATTATTGAAAAGGAGAAAGAAGAAGAAAGAATGAAAAGAGAAAATGAAGGAAAATCTCAAATAGTTTACTACAGAGATGTATCCGATTTATCAATATTTGCAGGAAAGATCTTAACTTTTGAAAATAACAATATTATTCAAAAAGCAACAAGTCTGCCAGAAGAGTATTATAATCATAAAACAGCATTATATCCTAAAAGAATACTTAAAATTGATATAGATGATTGAAACCGTAAGTTTTCCTGTTTTTTGTTGTAATTGATAAACTGTAATGACTTTTTTTAAGTAAGTAATCAGAATTAAGACTTATACTAAGGAATATAAAAAACATCGATAAATACAATTTTTACATAATTATAAGTATGAAAACAAAGACACTGTTATTAAGTAGCACCTTACTTAAATATAGTTCGTTTTTTATTTACTATTGTTTCATACAGCTCTATACCTAATCTAACCGTGTTCATAATCAGATAAACAGCAGAGACAATTTTCAATACATTGGTTATGGTATCTTTATGATGCGTTGTAGGTGTGTTCATTGGGAGGTATGTCTTTTTAAAGTTTGTATGCATCTCTTAATTTTTTGGATACCTTAATTACTTCTGCATATTCATTTATGATATATTTTGATATAAATAGGACTCCGTAAATAGCTCCAATAACAACAACACCTTTTACCCAAGGATCTTTTAAAAGAGGTTTTGCCGTTTTAGAGGTTTTTAGGATTTCATGAATTAGATGTTTTTTCTCTCGTTTTAATTCACTTGAGGTTATTTTTCTTCTTTCCATAGTTTGGTAGTTTAAGTTTGTAAGTAAGTAACATAAAATCTTCTTCTCTAAAAAAAGATGTTTAGTTGCTAACTAACACGATAGGTTTATGGCGGAAAGCATTTGAAAGGTCTAAAAACATGAACTATCTTGCAAATAAAGTATGAACTTATTTTTTTAAGAATATAGCACTGTCGTCACGTAAACAAGTTCCTTAAAAATCTTAAAAATCTCAATATCGTAATGATATCAAGGGTTGCGAATTTATAGGGGGGATAAATTAACCGTAGTAAAAAAGGTACGATTTTTTTAAAGATGTATGTTGACTTTAAGAATCCCTGTAAAGTATGCTAATAGTGTAGTAATTAGTAAGGAAAAAGCATATTGAATACTAGTAACATCTTAACCAGAAATCAATAAAAAAGGTACGAACAAATTTTATATTCAAAAATGCTTTAAGCTGCAATCTAAAAACCTAAATCGGGGTGCTTGTTTTTTAAAAATACACACCCCATCGGGCTCTGTATTCTATTCTGTTTTGGGATGTGTATTCGATACCGAATACACATCCCAAAAAGCTTGATGAGCTCAATGTTTATATAGGTTTTTGAAAAGAAAACAATTTTCTTAATCGGGATGCGTATTCTTGCTTTAAAATACATCTCAAAATAAAACATGAATCGGGATGCATATTCTAAGAAAATACACACCCCGATGGGATGTGTATTTTATGCATTTTCATAGCAGGTAATCGGTACGCTTATATGCGTTACAAAATTTTTATTCGGGAATAAAACGGTTACTTAATTTAACTGTTTTTATACTCTTTTTTCTATAAAATTATTTTGCGCTTCTTCGCTATTAATTCGCGATAAACCACAAACTATATAGAATTATTATTTTGAAGAATATGGTGAAAGGTTGCATACAATTTATAGCTAAGGGAATAGTTGTATCTCGTTCCTATAAGGAATAGTTCTAGCTCTTTCTTATAGGAAAAAGATGCAACTCACTCTTATAGGAAATAGTTGTATCTCGCTCCTATAGGAAAAACTTAGTCATTGTTATAGTAAAAACTCACGCGTCATCCCTATAGTAAAGTCATCACTATAGGAAAAACTTACATGTCATCCTTAAACGAAATGCTTTACTCATTACCATAAAAAAAGTTTAATTATTTGTCTATTGAAAATGTCAAAAAAGAGGGTACGAAATGTTACAAAGAAAAATCTTTAAAAACCTTAAAATTCTTAAATGCAAATCGGGATGTGTATTCGATTCTCAATCGGGCTGTGTATTCTTGAAAAACACATAGACCAAAAACCATTATCAGATCAGTATTTTCAACTGTTTTCATTTTTAAAAGCAATTCTCAATCGGGATGTGTATTTGGGTGTAAAAAACACTTATAAATAAAAATCGTAATCGGGATGCTTATTTTGTAGAAATACACATCCCGATTGAGGTGTGTATTTTTTAGCTCAAAAGGGTACGTTTAAGGGTGTATAGAAAGCTTGTTATTTTGATAATTTTGTTTATGTAATGATGATATTATTCGATTTGATCCTTATGCGCAAAAGCGATCAATTTGTATCAATAATCCTGAAACAAATTATATCACAAGTATGACAACATAAATAAACGTATATTAATGTGAAACTTGATAGTTTGAATTATGTCTCTATACAAACCAAAACCTCAAAAAAAGGTACTGCGGGTATTGAGGTTTTTGAGGTTTTGCTCCTTTTGTAGGATTTCAGAAACTATAAATCGTAAGAAATAAATTACATTACCCTCAAAACCTCAGAAACCTTAAAAACCTCACTTGTCTTTTTTGAGGTTTTTAAGGTTTCTAATAAAAATTGTCTGATAATTTAATCTTCCTTTTTTAGTGAATGAAGATACTGCCCGTGACCGACACGCTGTAAATACCCTTTTTCTACAAACTGTTTTATGTACCGTTGCGAAGTTTTTTCTGGTATTTGAAGCTCTTTGGCTATGTTTTTATATTCCTGAGTAGTAAAAGAGATGGGTAATCCATCTAAAAAGCTTTCTTTCTGATTTTTGACTTTTGGAAGTACTTGCTTCTTTTCTGGTAAATATTGATATATTTTTTGGGTATGTGCTAACAAAGTTTCCACAGTGGTAATAGCATTTTCCATATCAATATCCTGACAATACAGCATATTAGAAAGATTGTCATTTTCTAATGACCGAATGATGGTAAAGATCATTGCTATACGATAACAGATAAGCCCTAAACGTAGTAAAGAGGCTTCTAAGCCCGTTTTATGTAAGAATAAAAACTTATCGTACTCTTTGCTGAAGAAAGCATGAAACCTTTCAATTTGATGTGTTTGTAAATCAATCTTTATTCGACTACCAAAACCTTCTAATCTTTGGTAGTATTGTAAGTATTGATTACCTAACTTATCAAAGGTACTATCCAGTGATTGCTTATTCGTGTTGGCAAATACATTTCTCCATTGTTTTTGACGTTCCATTTTGTAAAAAATAAACCTACTGAACAATCCATTTTCTGAGTCTGGCATTAAGGACAGTACCTGATCAGGAGTTCCAGAAAGTACTGCGGATAATTGTGGGCTGGTAATATCTACATACTCACTTGCAGTACGTCTGTAATAACTAATTTCTTCGTGATGGAAGGCTTTTCTAAATCCATCGCTATAATTCCCGTGTTCACTTTTAAATGCTTGCGCAAGGGTATCTCCTTCGGTTTCAAAGATCAATCCTTTACCATCATTATTTGCCAATAATTCAAATGCTCCTGTAGCACTACTGTTAGCAGGAATAAACAACATTTGATCTCTTGGTTTTTGGGGTTTCTGCGGAGTATCCCCTTTTTGTTTTTTCTTCACATCATAGTATTCTAATAGTTCTACTTCATACTGAACTTTTTGAGCATTCGTGGTATCTTTTTTTTGTTTATGGATAGGATATACCAATTTTCTGCAAAGATTAACTCTTCCTTTACCAGAAGAAGCGGGGGCGGTAACAAACAAGAACAGGTTAGGATATACTGTGTTTTGATCATAAAGACCATATACGTTAGGTAAACAACTGCTCATTACTGTTAAACTTCCCAGTAACAATAAATCTCGTTCTTGATTATTTGATGCACAGGATGTTACTTCTTTTAAAAAACCAGGTAATCGTTTGTAAACGGGTAGTGATATCGAGGGTAAAGCGGGTTCTTTTTCCTGTTGTATTTGTTCTTCTCCCTGTTCTAAAGAAACTCTTTGAGGTGTAGTCAACGTATACACCTTTTGTTTGTGTTGTGAAGGAGTTACGCCTGTTGCTTTTGCCAAGTGAAAAAATGTGCCTAAAGTAGCACCGGGTTTATTACTTTGTAAACATTTTTTATATTGTTGTTTGCAAGTAGTAAAATCATATTTCACATAATTTTTACTCACAGCATGAAATAATTCTTCTCCCATATTACCAAAAGCATCTGCAAAAGCAAACCCAATTTTAATCCAATCCCCATAATTAGCGGTAATATCGATTCCCGACATCTCCAGTTTAGAAACTACTTCTTTTACCTTGTCATAATCATCAAAAGAAGTAATAATTTCCTGAATAGCTGTTTTATCAGATTTCTTATTCTCTTCATTCATCTCTGCTTTGAGATATTTTTTAGGTTCAAATTTTAGCATCAGCTTTGTATTTTGGATGGATATAAGTATCTGGATCATAAGGCAAAAGACAACCTCTACTTACATCACTTCCAGAAGTATCAATTGGGATGTTATAGGTCTCTTTGATGTAATTAATGACCGCTTGAAAATAGGCTGTATGTGAAACTTCATCTAATGAAATTTTAATAATCCACTTTAGACCATTTCCTCTTGGGGACATAAATAATAGTTGAGAAGGAAAATAAGGGTCCTTCTGCAACGTCTTTTTAATATTTATTAATTCTTGTTTGTTAGAGATTCCATCAATATCAAGAGTCAATAACTTAGAGTGTGTCTTAAGCGAGCTATTGTTTCGTTTTGTAAACACTCCAGAAAAGGTAACATAGTCAAAGTGTTTTTTCTTGTATTCTTTTTGTTCTTTCTCTGAAGAGAGCTTTCGTAAATATTCGGTAGGATGCTTACGGGAGATATCCGTAAGCATCTGGTACACTTCTGATAAACCAATGGTTTTTGTCGGAATAAGATTGTAGAGATTTTTAGAGAAATAACTAAACCGTGGTTCCCATTCGGTATCTGGAATACGATCCAGAAAGTTTTGAATATCCTCTTGTCTAAGTTCATATGTGGATAGCTTTGTCTCTAAGTTTAAATGCAAGTTATCATTAATGGTTAGCAACAATTCGATTTCGGTGTTTTCCTTAAAATAGAGCTGTGCAAAATCAAATACATTGCCATGGAAATCTTTGTTTTTCAAATCCTGGTAAATAGCACCATTGTTTACTACAGTTATTTGTAAACTTTTTATATGATGTGAAGCAAAAGGATTGTAAGTTGGTTTACACTTGTTTCCGCTTATCCGAAGTACTGTTTCTTTCGGGTAATACTGTCGAAGGATATAGGCAAATATCTTCAGTCCGTAATGGGTTTGATTCAAAATCGTTTCTTTTGTAATCATAAATAACTTATTAAGTAACCTCAACTCTTTTAAAATACATTCACAAAAGACAATAGGTACCCACCCTTCTGTCCAACAGGAAGCATGGATACGCTCTATCAGAGCGCTTTAATCTGTCAATAGTGATGGTAATATGAAATACTACTAGAATTTCTTTGATAGAAATGGTAGTATGTATTATAGATCAATAATAGCGTAATAGGTAGGCGTGTATACGCTGTATGTCATAGAAAAAAGAAAGTAAAGATTATACTACTTTTCTTGATCTTCGTTTAATTTTATACATAACGGTGGATTTGTTTACTTTATAGTTTTTCAGCTCATCCGCAGTACATTCTAAATGAGATGCAATCATATCCAAATCCTGAGCAGGGATATCTGCGTGGTCATCTGCCAGTAAGTTACAATAGCGATTAAAAGTCCTCGCTGTTTTTTTTAACCCCGTAATGATCTTTTCTTTAATAACCTTGTGTTTTGCTACAGGTAGTTCCTCCAACTTTTCCTTAATACAATACTTATAGTCTTTCATAAGCTTTAATTTTGATAATTATGTAAATCAATTAGATTGACAAATAATTCACAAAAAATACATGAATCCAGAAATCCTGTAATACAATCATCCCCAATTTGATTGTAAATCCTGTATTTTGAACAAATATTTGTCTTTTAAAGAACATATTTTTCTTCTTGCAAGAAAATTTATTCTACAAATGTAAAGTATTTTTGTTTACATTTTGTAACTTTGTTGAGACAAATTTGTCTTAACCCATAAGAATATAATTATGAATACCCAAGACCCTTCTGAAAGATATCATCACGGGAAGATTCTGAAAGATTATATTATCAAAAATAATCTCAATCGTAAAGGTGGTATGAACAGATTAGCATTAGCTTTACATATGAGCCGTCAAGGGGTATATGGTTTATACAAACAGGAAGTTATCAAACATTATAATAGACAAGCTATTATTGAGTATTTTGATTTACCCGATGATTTCTTTCCTAATCCAGATGAAAAAGAGGATGAATACAATTTGATGTTTAGGGAGTATGTGAATGCAAGAATGAAAATAGAACAACTGGAAGATGATTTGGATAAAGCACAGGCTAGGTATACTACTAGATTATTAATGAATGGATTGGTTGATGCCCCTGAAAATTCTGAAAAAAACAATGTTTATGTATTAGTAGGGTTTTATGCAGATACCTATGTTAATCATTACTTTGACCCCTTATACCTACATCGGTTATCAAAAATGAAAGTTCCTGATGTACAAGGAGGTTTTGCTTTTGAAGTTGGCAATATTGATATACCTGAATTAAGCCATATATTACTAGGTGACCTTGCCTTATGTAACCACTTAGTTGAGTTTTATGAAAATATAGAAGAAAATGTGCCTTATATAGTGGTTAGTAATAGAGGAATTGCTGGCCCTCAAATTTTTTGTAAATATGTGTCTTACTTCAGAAGAAAATTTCGGTTATATTCTCCCGATAAATCTGTTAAGGATATAGAACTTTCCCAATTCGAAGTGGAGCAAGTCTGGAAAGTAAAACGATTTTTAAGTTTAGATCCCGAGCAATACGGTAAATTTTTAGATGATAGCATAGATATTCATGAATTTGAATGATCCTTAACATTTTATTTAAAATTTATTTGGTAACATTTTATAGACTTATAACACTAAGCATTAAGAGTTATATTTAAAATATTAATAAACTTAAGAATAAAATGGATATAGAAAACAGTGAGAAAGACTATATAAAAAAGATTAATGCGCAAAGCCAAGAAATGATCAAGGATTTTCAAGATCATATAGCAGAGGTAAAAGAAATTCATCCTGAAGTAAATGACCGGATGATTTTTGAAGGGTGGGCAATTCAAAAAATAGCTGGTTTACAAGTGATAGTAAAAGAACTGGCAGAAGACAATCAACGATTGAGGAATTTTAGTAATTTGAATTAATACAAAAACTTTAATAAGGTATTATGTCATATTTAGCATCTGTTCATATAAAAGCGGATAGAGATCATCCTTATCCTTATAATGTTCCGGCAATAAAGTTTGCCAAAAACATTGATGTGTCTAATAACATCACTTTTATTATTGGAGAAAATGGTTCTGGAAAATCTACATTGCTAGAATCTATTGCTTTTAGATTGCAACTTCCTCATATGGATGGTAGAGGATATGATAAGAAATGTTTTGACGCAGCCAGAAAACTATTGCCCTATTTAGAATTGAATTGGAATATAGAACGTTCCGTTGGTTTTTTCTTTAGAGCAGAAGATTTTGGGGATTATCTAAATAGTGTGCACCGGACTGATGTCAATTTACACAATCAAATGGGATATTTAGATCAGGAAGTTCCAGATCGTGTTATTCAACAAATGAAAGATAGTGCCAATTATCAATTACATAACGTTCGTAAAAATTATGGGCAAGAGCTGGATACATTCTCTCACGGAGAAGCTTATATGCATATAATGAACGAAATGGTCAATCAGCGAGGTATATATCTACTGGATGAACCGGAAGCTTCTCTATCCCCATCAAAGCAATTAGCGTTTATTTATTTTTTACAAGAACATTTACAAAATTTCGATTCTCAATTCATCATTGCCACGCATTCTCCAATGCTAATGGCATATCCGGAAGCTTCGATTTATGAAATTACTGATAGTGATATGAAAAAGACATCTCTGGAGGAAACCGATCATTATTCCATCACAAAATCCTTTCTTAATAATCCAAGAGCATTCTTAAGACATTTCTAGTGGTTTTCATAAACTTCCTTATTGCTATAAATACTGAATTAAATGGTAGTTTTATTGAACTTTTAGTCATAAACCGAAGAATAAAACCTGGCAAGTTCAATAAAGCGGTTCATTTTATAAGTTTACGAATTAACACTTAAATAAACTAGTATGTCATTTGGATATTCACGTTTAAGTACTTCATCTACAAAATCTTATTTGTTAAATATGTATTAAAAAAACGTAATGAATTGAGGGAAAAAACAGCCTTTTAGTTTTTTTTATTAATTTAGAAGCAACGTAAAATTAAATAATTACCCCATACCAGAAGATCTCTTCTGGTATGGGGTAATTATTTAAATAAAACACAAGGAAAATAAAGGATGAGTTCTAAACAAATCATTAAAACCACTCAATATGAAAAAAATAATTTTACTATTAGCTATTCTTAACTCTCTACAATTATTTGCAAAAAAAGAAGAAATAGAGATTAATTTGTTTAATGCAACAAATGATACAATAAGAGTTTTTATGGTAGTTTCAAGTAATACTACTGAACAAGGAGAAAATGCCTTTACTCCT
>CANNBP010000008.1 GCA_947502885.1 uncultured Aquimarina sp.
ATAATTGTGGTATTACTTCGATGAGTATTGATAAGGGTAGTTTTGATTGTGCAGATTTGGGAGCTAATACAGTTACGCTAACAGTTACAGATGCTTCAGGTAATAGTCATAGTTGTTCAACTACAGTAACGGTCGAGGATAGTATTGACCCTGTTACTACTTGTGTTACTCCATTTACAATTCAGTTAGATGGTACCGGTAGTGCATCAATTACTGCTGTGGATATCGATAATGGTTCAACTGATAATTGTGGTATTACTTCGATGAGTATTGATAAGGGTAGTTTTGATTGTGCAGATTTGGGAGCTAATACAGTTACGCTAACAGTTACAGATGCTTCAGGTAATAGTCATAGTTGTTCGACTACAGTAACGATCGAGGATCGTATTGACCCTGTTGCTGCTTGTGTTGTTCCATTTACAATTCAGTTAGATGGTACCGGTAGTGCATCAATTACTGCTGTGGATATCGATAATGGTTCAACTGATAATTGTGCTATTGCTTCGATGAGTATTGATAAAGGCAGTTTTGATTGTACAGATTTGGGAGCTAATACAGTTACGCTAACAGTTACAGATGCTTCAGGTAATAGTCATAGTTGTTCAACTACAGTAACGGTCGAGGATAGTATTGACCCTATTGCTGCTTGTGTTGTACCATTTACATTAGAATTGGATCCTACGGGTAACGCAATAATTACAGCTGAATCTATAAGTGATAATTCTACAGATAATTGCACAATAAGCACTTTTGAAATAGATAAAAGTACATTTAATCTTTCTGATGTAGGAGAACATACCATTACGTTGTCTGTGACAGATATCGGAGGTAACACTACTACATGTAGCACGGTAGTTACAGTAATAGATGTGACACCTCCTGTAATTACATTACTAGGAGATAATCCGCAAATTATTACTTTGGGCGATGGATATACTGAGTTAGGTGCAGAAACCAATGATGGTTCTCCAATAAATATTGATGCATCAAGTTTTGTTGATTACACAGGAGATTATATAATTACGTATAGTGCCACAGATGCTTCTGGAAATACGTCTCAAGTAACACGAATAGTGCAAGTAAGAGATCCAATAGATGTTTATTTTGAAATATATCCAAATCCTGCATCTGATTTTTTTACTATTATTGGTTTTGATAATCTTAAAGCACTTGAAGTATATGATATGGGTGGAAGAAAAATACACTCGTATATCGGAGAGAGTTTGACAAGATCTATTTCTGTTGAGGATTTTCAGGAAGGGGTGTATTGGTTAAAGGGGTATTTCTATCCAAAAGAATCATTGTTTAGAAGAGTAGTGATTAAACATTAAATAAAAGCAAGTGTTTAAAAAAGTTAGTATAATTTCGATAAAGGTTAAAGACAAAAAAGAGATGCCTATAAGTGTCTAGCATAAAAAGTGATATATAGAAAAAATACTCGCCAATGCATTGTGTAAAAAATAATTTTCCCCTATGCAAATTGCATGATAAGCCCTAAACTAATGTTTCGTTTTAGAGACATAGCTTTTTTGTTAAGAATAAGTGAAGAATATGTATGGGACTTTTAAAGTATGCTAATCTTTTGTATCTTAACAGAAAATTAGAATAAATATAACACTCCCCATTTAAGCCATTTCATGCTAGTTGTATTCTTTTCTGATTATATCACGTGTTGTGTGATTTTTTTTAACAAAAAACCTATGTGAAATATGTGGGTATTACAGAAATAAATTCTTAGAAAATCGAAGTGTTATTTTATTTTTAAAGTTTTTTACTTTATAAAAAAGATGTTTATTTGCACCTCCTTTTTTTACGTCAAAACCATACTTTTTATGAGGAAAAACTATCTTAGTTCATTTTATGAAATAACATTGCTGCTAGCTATAACTCTTTTTGTGGTTTCAAATGTAACGGCGCAAACCATAGATAAGGATCAGGATAGAATTTCTGGTGTTCAATCACAAAATGAAAAGTATTTTAATACAGACAATGCCGTTGATTTTAGGCCAAGTATTTCTGAAGTAACTAGAACAATTAAGGTTCAAGACTCCTTAGATGTTGTTTTTGGTATATACCCTAATCCCGTATCTGATTATTTTACAATAACGGGTTTTGATGATCTTAAAGTACTTGAAATATATGATAGAGGAGGAAAGAAAGTAAGAATCTATCATGGAGCGAGTTTAACAAGATCAATTTCTGTTGGAGATCTTGAAAATGGAGTGTATTGGATTAAGGGATATTTTTTTCCAAAAGAATCAGTTTTTAGAAGAGTAATTGTCAAGCATTAATAGTTAAAACAGAAGAGTATATTTTTAATTTGCTTTAAATTTTTAAAAACTTAAAAAGCACACCTTGTTATGCGTGCATAAGAAATGTTTCGTATTTTTGTATTTTAAAAACACAGGAGATGTACATAAAAGATTTTGAAATAAGATGGAATGACATTGATGCGAATCGTCATTTGGCTAATAAAGCGTACATAGAATTTGCAGCGCACACAAGAATGTCGTTTTTAACAGAACATGGGTTTGATCAACGTCTATTGGCAAAGTTCAATATTGGTCCTGTGGTATTTTATGAGCATATATACTATTTTAAAGAAGTGTTTTATGGGCGGCCTGTCAAAGTTTCATTAGAAATCCCAGGTCTTAGTGAAGATGGAATGTTTTTTGAGTTTAGGCATAATTATTATGATTATAAAGGACAAAACTTTGCACAATGTGAAATGATGGGGGCATGGATGGATTTGAAAACTAGAAAATTGATCCCTTTACCAGAAGAAATAAGTAAATTATTGGATGGTGTAAAACGACCTAATGATTTCAAAATTTTAACTAAAGAGAATACTAGAAAATTTGCAAAAACTCCTGTAAACTTAGATCAGATTTAGGATATTGTTTTTTTCGGAGGTTTCGTAACAAGATAAACTCCAATAAAAACAAGTATAGCAGATACAATTTTTACAACGTTTAACGAATCAGCATTCATTGCAATGGCAAAACTGATTGCTAACAAAGGTTGTAAATAGATAAATGCTGCTAGAGTAGAAGCTTTTAGACTTTTTAAAGCATAAATATTAAGTAAATAAGTTAGAAACGTTGTGCAAACAACTACAAAAGCCATTTTCCAGATAGCTTCAAAAGGTAGAGATGTCCAGGTTACTTGACTAAACTCAGAAAAAGTTACAGGGAAATTTATAAATATTCCGACAAGAAATAACCATTTCATTAATGTAATTCCATGATATTTCTGTGTCAATGGCTTTATTAAGAGTAGATATATCCCATAAGATGCAGCATTAATTATAAACATAATGTTTCCTAATGGTATATTAGGTGCATCTTGCCGTATTTCTGCTCCGAATAAAATAAGACCCAGAGCTCCAGCAAAACCAAGAATGATGCCGGTTGTTCTTAAAAGTGTAATTTTTTCTTTTATAAATATAGCCGATAAGATGAATACCAAGATAGGTGATATGGTAATCATTACAGAGCTATTAATTGGTGTAGATAATTGCAATCCTTTAAAAAACATTAGCATATTAATACCCATACCAAAAATGGCACATACAAATAGTCTTGGCCAATCTTTACGATCTATTTTTTCTTTTGGAACCCAAATCGAAGCTAACCAAAATAATACAGAAGCACCAACAACCCTAAGCATAATAAACCCAAAAGGTTGAATGTAAGTAGGCATTACACCTTTGGCTACCGTGTGATTTATAGCATAAATCAAACTAGCTCCAAAAGCAGCAAGAAGTGCAAGTATTCTCTTATCCATTAATGGCTTGGTTTGCCGCTTCAACAACTTTTTTACTATTGCCTACAAAAATTTGATCATCTACAAAAATTACAGGTCGTTTAAGAAATGTATAATGCTCTAAAATTAGGTTTTTATAATCATCTTCAGATAAATTTTGATTTTTAAGGTCTCGCTCCTTATATAATCTTGCTCTTTTGCTAAACAGTGCTTCATAGCTACCTGTTAATACATGCATTTCCTCAATTTGTTTTGCTGTTATATCCTCTTTTTTAATGTCTTGCAAGATAAAATCAGATGAAGGGCTTAATTCTTTGATGATACGTTTGCAAGTGTCGCAAGTAGATAGATGATATATTTTTTTCACAATGAATTATTTTAGTTGTTAAAAACACCACAAAGGAAATTCTTTTCTCAATAAAACTTATATTTTTGGCTAAAAATTATGACTGCCATGCAAGATCCATTAGTAATCACTCGCGTTAACAGAAAAATAATCGAAAAAATTCTCGATAATCATACTTTAGAACAATTGAATATGGTACCAGAAGGGTTCAAGAATAATTTAATTTGGAATATTGCTCATGTAGTGGTAACACAACAACTGTTAATGTATAAGTTAAGTGGATTACCAATGATGATTAATGATGAATTGGTAGAAAAGTATAGAAAAGGAACAAAAACAGAAGGTCCCATTACAGCAGATGAAGTTGCTCAGGTAAAGGGATTATTGTTTTCTACTATAGATAAAGCCGAAAAAGATCTTGCTCAGCATGTTTTTAAGGAATATAATGAGTACGAGACAAGTACTGGATTTGTCTTAAAATCAATTGAGGACGCTATACAGTTTAATAATTTTCATGAAGGAATACATTTGGGATATATTTTGGCACTTAAAAAAGCAGTGTAATTTATCCCTAAAACTACATTTATGATACAACAATCCCCAAAGGCTTCAAAAACCTTTAGGGATTGTAGGTGAGTTAATTTATGATTAGCTCATCTTCATTTTTTTTACAGGAACAGGTTTGAAAATGAATGAATATACAAACTATGATAATCATCCGGTCCAACTAAATACGAAACAATCTGGTCATTTCTACTACCTTTGAAGTCCATTGCAAAATTGTAGCCAGGTTTTCCCCAATGCTGCCCAGTAGTTGATGTTTTATAAGACCACTGACTTCCACTGATCCACTCTCTTTTTATAATGGTAGTACCCATGGCAGTGATTATTTCATCCTTTCCATTTCCATCAGTATCTGCCATCCAGGTATAGCCACTACCGCCCCAAAGATGAGTAGTTGTATGTTGTTTGCTTATAAACCCTGAACCCGTAGATTGTTTGATGTGAATGGTTTGTCCTCCTGGCGAAATAATATCATCTCTACCATCTCCATTAAAATCTCCTGCTAATGTATAACCTCGCGCACCCCATCTACCATCGTTAGCCCATGTCAAGCTGGAAAATTTGTTCCCTTGAGATATTTTCATAAATACAGATGTTCCACCTGCTGAAGCAATATCATCTTTTCCATCTCCATTAAAATCTCCCACAACTGTATTACTACCAGCACCCCATTGAGGAGTTACAGACCAATCTGCAGAGGTAAACGATATCGGATTACTCCATTTATTTAATTTCATATATACCGTTCCTCCACTAGCAGAAGCGATATCGGCCCTTCCATCTCCATCAAAGTCTCCTGAAAAAGTATATGAGAAATCTCCGTATCTTCCATCAGTAGAAACTCTTGTAGACGTTACTCCAGACCCGTTAGATATCACAATATTAGCTTCTCTTTGCTTTAGTTCTACAAGATCTTCTCTTCCGTCTCCATTAAAATCTCCCGAACGTACCCATCCAGGCGATCCATAAAAACTAGGGCCGATAAAAAACGGCCGGCTATTAGATTTACCAGAATACATTTTATCAATTTCTTTGATGTTTTCGTTGGTTTCAGACAGGTTATCAATTGTATTCAATTGATCCTTTTCGCAAGAGCCTAATAATAAAACCAAGGCGATTGGTGTAAATAGTTTTATTTTTTTCATGCTACTAGTTAAATTTAAGTTGAACATTTTTTCTTTTAAGCTACCACAATAGTAGCCTTTGAACTTTTGTTTTAAGAAAACCAAAATTATAAACTGCTTTTTACTAGTATATCACTGAAAACAGTGATTTGTTCCTTATCGTATTTCACTGAAAATGGCGATTTGTTTCTTTGCAATCTTTAATAATACGGCCCTATTATTAATTTATGAAAATTAGATTCTTAGTAATCTGGAGAAGTGCAATTTCAATTAAAATTTCAAATCCAGTACTTGTCTTAAAATCAATTGAGGACGCTATACAGTTTAATAATTTTCATGAAGGGATACATTTGGGATATATTCTCGCTCTCAAAAAGGCATTATAATATATCAAATGCAAAATAAGAAGCTACTTCTTTTTTGTTAAGTTTAAGTTCGATAGATCCTTCGGCATAAGAGTTAATTTCATAAGAATTGTAGTAGAGGATAACTTCTGTATCGGTTAATCCAATATTTTCTGGTAGATTAAAGGTATCGTTTTCAAAAAAGAACCCTGTACTATTAATGGGGTAATTATCAGCAATTTTATGTTGAATTCTAAATGCTTTTTCGGCATAATTTACGAAACCATCATAATCTTTAAACAAAGCTTTGTTCGAAACTAGTTTTCCTGTTTTGGTATCTATATTAATATAGGATACGCTGCCATATCCATGAGCTCCACCAGTATATACGTACGAGTCTATCATTATAGAAATTAAACTTTTGCATTGAAAACCAAGCCCACATTCAATAGTAGCTTCATAAGGAGTGGTCTCCTCAGGAAACTGTTTGCTAATATTTCTATAGGAATTATTAAACGAACGAATAGCTTCATGAACATTAATTAATAAGCCCTTTTCATCAATATTTAAAATAGCACATGCCGCTTGTTCTATTTGTTTATTAATGAGATTTGTAATAGTGGTGTTTTCAACTATCTTTAATAAATTAATTTCGATAGATGCACAATCTTCATTTTTACATTCTTCAATACTATCTATCGTAAAATTATGCTTCTCAAATGTAAAAAGCTCTTTGTTATCACAACCATATATTCCAAGCATTATGCCTAGTAAAAAAATAAATCTCAACAGTATGTTAGTTTTTATGTTAATCATCTACTAAAAGGTATTCTTAGGAATATGATTAATACGAATTAAGTCATACATTTGCTCTAGTTTTAACAGAAAATGAACAAGTTAAGTTTTTCTTCTTAAAAACTGACAAATAGTTGTAATGAACCTAAAAATAGTTTCATTTTTATGAGCTTAATGAAATAGTTTTTTGAGTTTTGGAAGTAATTTATAAAAACAGACGGAGATGAAGTTTAATACAAAAGCGATACATGGGGGACAAAAACATGATCCTGCTTATGGGGCAGTGATGCCTCCTATCTATCAAACATCAACTTATGCGCAAACGACTCCTGGTGGTCATAAAGGTTTTGAATATAGTAGAACACATAATCCAACACGAAAAGCATTAGAGGATTCTTTTGCAAGTATCGAAAATGGAAAGTTTGGACTGGCTTTTGGGTCAGGATTAGCAGCAATTGATGCTGTAATCAAATTGCTAAAACCTGGTGATGAAGTGATTTCTACTAATGATTTATACGGAGGAACATATCGTTTATTTACCAAAATATTTGAAGATTTTGGTATCAAATTTCACTTCATTGGTATGGAGAATACCAATAATTTAGAACAATTTATCAATAAAAACACAAAGCTAATTTGGGTAGAGACACCAACTAATCCAATGATGAATGTTATTGATATTAAGTCGGTTGCCAAAATATCAAAAGAGCATGATTTACTATTAGCTGTAGACAATACTTTTGCAACACCATATTTGCAGAGACCTTTGGATTTGGGAGCTGATATTGTAATGCATAGTGCAACCAAATATTTAGGAGGTCATAGTGATGTGGTTATGGGGGCATTAGTTGTTAAAGAAGAAAAACTTGCAGAGAGACTTTATTTTATACAAAATGCAAGTGGAGCGGTTTGTGGGCCACAAGATAGTTTTTTGGTATTAAGAGGTATAAAAACACTACACATACGTATGCAACGCCATTGTGAAAATGGAGAAGCTATTGCCAAATATTTAAAAAACCATCCTAAAATAGAAAAAGTATATTGGCCGGGTTTTGAAGATCATCCAAATCATGAGGTTGCCAAAGAACAAATGGACGGTTTTGGAGGTATGATTTCTTTTGTGACCAAAGGAAGTGATTATGACAAGGCAATAAAAATTATAGAAAACCTTAAAATTTTTACATTAGCGGAATCTCTTGGTGGAGTAGAAAGCTTGGCAGGACACCCTGCAAGTATGACTCATGCTTCGATCCCTAAGGAAGAACGGGAGAAAACAGGAGTAGTGGATTCGTTAATAAGACTAAGTGTTGGGATAGAGGATGTTGATGATCTAATTGCTGATCTTGAACAAGCTATTGACAAGTAATATTATTAAATTCAAAAAAATAAACCTGATTTTTTAGGAATATCATATATTTGACCTAAAATTTCAACTTTTAGTTAAGGTCTATTAATTCAATCAACATATGCAAGCAAAGATAGATGCATTCATGGAAGAAGTAAGAGTTCGTAATGCTCACGAGCCAGAATTCTTACAAGCGGTACAAGAAGTTGCCGAAACGGTTATCCCATATATCGCCACAAACGAAATTTATAATGGTAAAAATATTCTTTTAAGAATGGTTGAGCCAGAAAGAGCGATTATGTTTCGTGTACCTTGGGTAGATGATAAAGGAGAAATTCATGTAAATAGAGGGTATCGTATACAAATGAACTCTGCAATTGGACCTTACAAAGGAGGGTTGCGTTTTCATCCTTCTGTAAACTTAAGTATATTAAAGTTTTTGGCTTTTGAACAAGTTTTCAAAAACAGTTTAACTACGCTTCCTATGGGAGGTGGTAAAGGTGGATCTGACTTTAATCCAAAAGGGAAATCTGATGATGAGATTATGCGTTTTTGCCATAGTTTTATGAGTGAGCTTTTTAGACATATTGGCCCTGATACAGATGTTCCTGCTGGAGATATTGGAGTTGGAGGTCGTGAAATAGGATTCTTGTTCGGTATGTATCGTAAAATGCGTAATGAGTTTACAGGAGTGCTTACAGGAAAAGGGCTTACTTGGGGAGGATCATTAATTCGTCCTGAAGCAACCGGTTATGGTACAGTATATTTTGCTCAAAACATGCTAGAAACAAAAGGTGATTCTTTTGAAGGAAAGATAGTAGCTATCTCAGGCTCTGGTAATGTAGCTCAATTTGCAGCAGAAAAATCTATACAATTAGGAGCAAAAGTGGTAACACTGTCTGATTCTTCTGGATATATATACGATAAGGACGGAATTGATACAGAAAAGCTCGAGTTTGTAATGGACCTTAAAAATGTAAGAAGAGGGCGTATTAATGAGTATGTAGAAAAGTACCCTTCTGCAGAATTTGTAAAAGGAAAAACTCCTTGGGGAGTAAAATGTGATATCGCATTACCGTGTGCTACTCAAAATGAATTAAATGGTGATGATGCTAAGGAGTTAGTAGCGAATGGATGTGTTTGTGTAAGTGAAGGAGCGAATATGCCTAGTACTCCAGAAGCTATTGCAGTGTTTCATAAAGAAAAGATATTCTTTGCACCTGGTAAAGCTTCAAATGCAGGTGGCGTAGCGACATCAGGTTTAGAAATGACGCAAAATTCATTACGCTATAATTGGACTCGTGAAGAAGTTGACGAGAAATTGAAACAAATTATGGAAGATATTCACTCTGCATGTATCGAATATGGTACAGAAGAAGATGGGTATATAGATTATGTAAAAGGGGCAAATATTGCAGGTTTTGTAAAAGTAGCAGATGCTATGATTGCACAGGGAGTAATATAAATGCCTTTTACGATAAAATAAATAAGAGCCGTTTGAGTTTACCTCAAACGGTTTTTTGTTACAGAAATATTTTAAGATTTGAGGCACGGTGATTGTTAATACATCAGCAATAGTTATACATTCTTTACGTTATGGTGAAGCAGATCTCATTGTTTCATTATATACAAAAGGATATGGCTTACGTTCATACTTGTTAAAAGGAATAATGAAATCCAAACGGGGTAAACTAAGGGCTTCTTTGTTTCAACCTCTAACACTTTTAGAAATTCAAGCAGTGCATAAGGACAAAGGGTCTTTAGAGCGAATAAAAGAAGCTAGGATAAGGACTGTGTATAATACCTTGCATTCAGATTATGTGAAGAATGCATTGGTTTTTTTTGTATCAGAAGTGCTAAAAAATTCTATTCGAGAAGAAGAAACCAATAAAGATTTGTTTGAATATATAGAAACAGCATTAATATGGTTAGATTCAAATGATAATATAGGTAATTTTCATATCGTGTTTTTAACCAAGCTTACTCAGTATTTAGGATTTTATCCAGATGCCTCGCATATAGATTCTGAGTATTTTAATATGGAAGAAGGTATTTTTCAATCTGTAATTTCTAATGCGTATTGTTTGAAAGGAGATCAAGTACAGCAGTTTAAGCAATTTTTGGGCACGACATTTGAGACAAGTATGAATATTAAATTATCAAAGATGTTGCGAAGAGAAATACTAGTTATGCTATTAGTATATTTTGAGTTACATTTGCACGGTTTTAAGAAACCAAAATCTCTTTCTGTTCTAAACGAAATTTTTAACTAAGGTAATGCGTTTATTTATATTTTTTTTATTTTCCATTTTTATTGTATGCTATGGAAATGCTCAAAGAATTACTGTATACAGTACTTCAAATTATGAGCCAATTCCGAACGTAGCAATATTTAATGAAGATAAATCCAAAACAACCATTACAGATTTTGATGGGGTTGCAGATATTTCAGAATTTTCGACAGATGAGATGTTGTATTTTACATATATCTCTCATATCGGCACCAATATTCAGAAATCCAAACTACTTAAATCTTTAAAAGTTTACTTAAAACCTGATGAGAATCAACTTTCAGAAGTCGTTATTTCTGTATCAAAATGGGAGCAAGAGCAAAATGATGTAACACAAAAAATCGTTAGCCTTTCGGCAAACGAGATTGCCTTATCAACACCTCAGACCTCAGCAGATCTTTTGCAAAGTAGTGGTCAAGTATTTATACAAAAAAGCCAATTAGGAGGAGGAAGTCCTATAATAAGAGGGTTTTCTACCAATAGATTATTGTTAACTGTAGATGGTGTTCGTATGAATACTGCAATTTTTAGAGGAGGTAATGTACAAAATGTAATATCGATTGATCCTTTTACAATAGATAGAACAGAAGTAATATTAGGACCTGGTTCTGTAGTATATGGTAGTGATGCGGTAGGAGGAGTGATGAATTTTTATACCACACAACCCAAATTTGCTAAAAATGATAAGCTTGATTTTTCGGGAAATGCATTAGCAAGATATGCTAGTGCAAGTAAAGAGAAGACTGGGCATATTGATTTTAATATAGGTATAGAAAAATGGTCTTTTTTGACTAGTATAAGTTATACCGATTTTGATGATTTAAAGATGGGGTCTCATGGTCCAGATGAGTACCTAAGAAATGAATATGTTGAAATAGCAAATACACAAGATGTGGTTATTCAAAATCCAGATCCCGAAACTCAAATTTTTACTGGATACGATCAAATCAATTTGTTGCAAAAGGTACGTTTTGCTCCGAACGACAAATGGGATTTTAATGCCAACCTTTTATATACAGAAACCTCAGATTATCCAAGATATGACCGTTTGATTAGACCTAGAGATGGTACACTTAGGTCGGCAGAGTGGTACTATGGACCACAACGTTGGTTTATGGGGAATTTAAATTTAACCCACGTATCTAGAAGTAATTTATATGATACCATGATGGTGACTGGTGCTTATCAATATTTTGAAGAAAGTAGAAATGATCGAAACTTAAATAGTACCACATTAGAAAGAACACAAGAGCAAGTAGATGCATATTCTATTAATTTTGATTTCGAAAAAAAATTTAATACCAATACTGCATTGTATTATGGGATAGAGTATGTCTTAAACCAAGTATATTCAGATGGCTCAAACAAGGATATAGAGACAGGAGACATTGTAGATGCACCTTCAAGATATCCTGATGGAGCTACTTGGCAATCCATAGCAGCGTATTCGAGTATTAAACATAAGTTAAGCGAAAAACTTAGATTTCAGGGTGGACTACGCTATAATAGGATTATATTGTATTCAGAATTTAATAGTAAGTTTTTTGACTTCCCTTTTAACGAGGCTAATATTGATACCGAAGCCTTAACAGGAACTGCAGGTTTAAGTTGGTTGCCAAATAATCAAATACAATGGAAACTAAATTTCTCTACAGCTTTCAGAGCACCAAATATTGATGATGTTGGTAAAATATTTGATTCAGAACCAGGATCTGTTGTCGTACCCAATCCAGATTTAAAATCTGAATATGCATATAATGGAGAACTTGGGGTAAAGCTATCTTTTGATACTAATTTTTCTATTGATTTATCGACTTATTATACACATCTTAGGGATGCTTTGGTGCGAAGAGATTTTAGTCTTAATGGAGAAACAACGATAGAATTTGATGGAGAGCCAAGTAATGTGCAGGCTATTCAAAACGCAGCAAATGCAAAAGTGTATGGTTTTGAAGCGGGATTAGAATATCTGTTTGGTAAAAACTTTAAACTAACTTCTAAATATACTTTTGTCGGGGGAGAAGAAGAATTAGATAGTGGTGAGATAGCACCTTCAAGACATGTTTCTCCTCAATTTGGGACTACGAATTTAACGTATACCTTACCAAAATTAACAATTGATGCTTTTGCAACTTATAATGGCGAATTGGATTTTGAAGATCTTGCTCCATCAGAACATAGTAAAGAGTATTTGTATGCATTAGACGAAAGAGGAAATCCTTATTCTCCGTCATGGTATACTTTAAACGTAAGAACACAGTATCAGTTTACCGAGAATATTCAAGGCACATTTTCTGTAGAAAATATAACCGATCAAAGATATAGGCCATACTCTTCGGGTATTGCTGCAGCTGGAAGAAACTTTATTATGTCATTAAAATATTCTTTATAAGAAATAATATACGGGCTTCAATGAAAAATAAACTCTTCATTTTTGATATAGATGGTACGCTTACAGATAGTGTGCCTATGTATTTGATGTCTGTAACCCGTTCATTAGCGGCTATGGGCATTAGTAATATTGATACTGACTATAATAATTATAAACACCATAGTGATAGTTATGCGTTGCGATATAACTATGAACGTAATTTTAAAGAAACTGCTCCAGAGAGTTTATTAGATGATTTTGAAAATGATTTGATAGATCAAATGAATACATTTAATGAGGTAAAAGAAATCGTTGGAGCAAGATCATTAATTCAGTTTTTTAGAAATAAAGAAATACCATTTTGTTTTGCTACCGGAGCTTTGCCTAAGCCAGCAAAGATAAAATTAGAGCAATGTGATATTTGGTATGATGAACAAATATTGTCTACTTCAAAAACGCATGAATCCAGAGAGGGGTTTGTTTTAAATGCTATAGAACAGGCTAAAGAATTTTACAATAAAACAGAATTCGATCAAATTATATCTGTTGGAGATGGGGTTTGGGATCTTAAAACAGCGCAAAACCTTTCGTTAGACTTTATAGGTATAGGTAACAATAATAAGGAGGCTCTTGTTCAAAAAGGGGCTCAACATTGTTTTTCAAATATACAGGAGTTTCAAAATTCACTTACTAGTCTTTTTTAGACTTTAGTTTTTGAATAAGTTGAGAATCAAAAGCTTTTTTTAAGGCTGTAATCTCGTTTACATTATCATTTGGGATTGCAATAGATAATACATAGTGTTTTATTTTCCATCCATTGGGTGTTTTCTCTAAAATTCCGCTACCCCTACAAATACCCATTTGCGTATCTAAAAGTTCATCAAACCATGCTATGCTAGTTTTTTCTTTCAAGAAAATATTTCTTTCTAATGTAGAAAAACTCCATGCTTTTCCTTTATCAAAATGAGGTTTTGCATAGGATTTAAATTCAGGAATAGTCCAGTTTTCGGTTGGATCTGTCCCGATAAAAATAGCATCCTTAGACATGAATTCGAAATAAGATTCAAAATCTGCATCTGCCGCGGCTTTATGCCATTGTTCAAGAACAGTATCTATTTCTTTAACTTGTTGTGCAGTACTATAGAAACTGCATATTAGAAAAAAAAGGAGGATCTTCTTCATAATTAATTTTCTGTATTCTTAGGGTCTCTAAGTAGTTCTTTTTCAATGTTTTCGGGAATAGCAAGAGATAATTCATTTAATTGAATGATCAGGCTATTATAGGCTTTTATTAATCGAGTATTGGCTTCGATTAGTTTTTTGGGATCAGGATGTTTTTTTTCAGAAATAATCTGTAGTAAACCTTTTTCAGTATGTAGAATATTACTTCTGGATTTAATAGGGTTTACTGCAAGATCTTTAGGGATATTTTGTTTGAAGGTATGTACTAATAGGCTTAGGCTATCACTATATTTATTTATATAAAAAGGATTGGAACCTCGTAAAGTAGTAATTAGATTTCTTAAATTTTGAAAATCTTCAAAGCTCTCTAAGTTTTTTTCTGCTTCAGTAGAAAGTTTTACAAGGTCAAGTTTAATTTTTTCAGTAGAGAGACTATCCAATTTAATAATTGGTTTTTCGGTGTTAATTTTGGCCTTCCTGTCATCTTGACACCCAAAACAAAGAAGTGTAATTCCTATTAAAAGAAATATTCTCATTTAGTAATTTTTAGTAAGGACTCAAAAATAAGACATTTATGGCAATTAAAATGTTTAATATCGAGTACATTCGAAGTTTGTTTTTATTCCCGTAAATAGTTTGATTGTTGCTGACTTCTGTTATTTTAATATGCTGCCTTACACTGTAAAACCTACACTTTGTGGTACATTTCTTTCTTTAAACAATGTTTCTGTTTCTTAGTAAATAGCGCTTATGTACAACACCAGAAACGAATTCTAATCGTACTGCAACGAATTCTAATAATGTACTAGTTTGGATTGTTTTAGAGACTACTTTAGCAGCTGTATTCGATCTTAAAAACCATGATTACCATAAAATTTGTATGGGCAAACTATATAAAAAATGGCTCATAACTTTATTAATTAATGAATCACACAAACTCTTAATTACTATAAAACATGTATTTAAAACGATTATCCCCAAGGAAACCAAGACTAGTGACTCTAGTCAAAAAAGCGTTTATTGTAGGCGCTTTATGTATTAGTGCAGCTACTTATGCGCAGGATGGAAAAACTAGCATTATTAGTAATAGTGAAGCAAGTTTTTATGCGTCTCTTTTTTCTAATGCAAAAGGAACGGCTTTAAAAATTAATTTAGATGCGGAAGCAATTGATCTAAAGGTTAATTTTAGAAAAGGAGATCCAAATAAATATGACGTTATAGGAAGTCTTAAAGACGGATCCTTATTTTCTGTTTCAAAATCAAATGAAAAATTTTCTGGAAAGATAGTTTCTGCTGATAGAACTAAAGCATATAGAATATCTACTAACAGTCAAGGACAGGTAGTATCTAAATCGGTAGATCCTAATCATATAATGTGTACAAAATACCATAGTCACAGTCAAAAAAGTAGAAGAGATACTTCTAATGATACTTTTTCAAAGGCGCAGCCAGAATACGAAAGTTTACCAGGAGCTACTCATGTAATCTATTTGGATTTTGATGGAGAATTGGTAAAAAATACTAGTTGGAATAATGGTAGAGATATTAATGCTCAACCCTCTGGTATGAGTGATCAGTCTATCTTAAATGTATGGAGAAATATAGCAGAGGATTTTGCTCCTTTTAAAGTAAACGTTACTACAAAAAGAAGTGCGTTTGATGCCGTTCCTAAGAACAGGAGAATTATGTGTATTTGGACACCTACCAAAACTGCAGCACCAAATGCTGGTGGTGTAGCTTGGATTAATGGTTTTAGTGCTAATAACGATGAACCTACTTGGGCATTTATCTTGAGAGGAGATCAAGCTGCAGGAGAAGTAGGATCTCATGAGATAGGTCATACACTTGGTTTACGTCACGATGGTAATTCTAGTACTACTTACTATGCAGGACACAATGGTTGGGCTCCTATTATGGGAGTAAGCTATTATTATAAAAGAGTTGGTCATTGGAGTCTAGGTGAATATAATGGTGCAAATAATAAAGAAGATGATGTAGCGATAATGTCTGGTACCAGAAATGGATTTGGGTTTAGAACAGATGATCATGGTAATACGAAAGATAATGCTACAGAGCTACGTTCTGATGCAGACGGAAACGTTTCGGGATCAAATAATAAAGGATTGATTGAAAAAAGAACTGATAAAGATGTATTTTCTTTTACCACTTCTGGAGGAAACGTAAATTTCAATTTTAATCCTCATGAATGGTATGCAAGTTTAGATATCAAAGCAAGAATTCTTAATAGTAATGGACAAGAAGTTGCCTCTTCGGATCTAGCAGGATTAAATGCTGTCATCAACACTAATTTGGATAAAGGAACATACTATATCGAAATTGATGGAGTAGGTGAAGGAGCTAACCCTAGCGTAGGATATTCTGATTATTCTTCTTTAGGTAATTTTACAATATCTGGAAAATATCCTAAAGGAGCTGGTACGGATACACAAGCTCCTACAGTACCAACTGCATTGGTAGCTTCTAATGAAACAAAAACGACCATTGATCTTAATTGGTCAGCCTCTACAGATAATGTGGGAGTAACAGGATATGATGTATATCAGGGAAATAACATGATTGCCTCAGTAAATGATACAAGATATCAGGTTATGGGATTAACGGCTGGTACAGATTATTCATTTAGAATAAAAGCAAAAGATGCTGCAGGAAACGAATCTGGATTTAGTAATACTGCTACTGCTTCTACTTTAGAAGATACAGATACCGAAGCTCCTACAGAGCCGACAGAACTAACCGCTTCTAACGAAACTCAAACAACTATTGATCTTACTTGGATAGCTGCTACAGATAATGTAGGTGTAATAGGATACGATGTGTATCAAGGAAACACTATGATTACAACAGTAACAAATACAATGCATCAAGTAACAGGATTAACAGCGGGTACAGCGTATACATTTAAAGTATTGGCAAAGGACGCTGCAGGAAACGAATCAAGATTTAGTAATGTAGTAACTGCTTCTACTCTACCTGAAGATACTACAGATACAGAAGCTCCTACTGAGCCAACTGAATTGATGGCTTCTAATGAGACTCAAACTACTATCGATCTTTCTTGGATAGCTGCTACCGATAATGTAGGAGTAACAGGATACGATGTGTATCAAGGTGATGTGAAAATAGCATCTGTAAATGATGTTAGATATCAGGCGACCGGATTAACAGCGGGTACAGAGTATATGTTCAAAGTATTGGCAAAAGATGCTGCAGGAAACGAGTCTAGGTTTAGTAATGTTGTAACTGCTTCTACTTTACCAGAAGATACAATGGACACTGAAGCTCCTTCAACTCCAACTGAACTTACGGCTTCAAATATCATGCAAACGACTTTATCACTTACATGGACCGCTTCTACAGATAATGTGGGGGTAACAGGATATAATGTGTATCAAGGTAATGCTATGATAGGTACAACAGCACAAACATCTTTTAATGTTTCAGGTTTAACAGCTGCAACAACTTATGAGTTTACTGTAATAGCATTGGATGCTGCAGAAAATATGTCTAGAAGTAGTAATGTGGCTTCTGCAACAACTAAAGATGCGGATACAAACAACATTTGTGAAGGAGTAGAGCCTTGGCAGTGGGGAGTACCATATCAAACGGGTGATAGAGTAGTATACAGAGGAAATCTTTTTGAGAAATTGGATCGTGGATGGAAATTCATTGGAAAATGTGGAGCAAGTGGTTGTGACGGAATTAACGAATGGAAATCGGGAACTACATATAATTCAGGAGATCAGGTTGTGTACAGAGGTAACTTATGGGAGCGTACTAATAGAGGATGGGTATTTGTATCGTCTTGTGGAGCTAAGTCTGGTAAAATATCACCTCCAGAAGGTATAGTTAAAGCATATCCAATTCCAGCAAAAAACAAGTTAAATATAGTATTTAACCCTTCAGAGAAAACAGTATATAGCATCGTTGATATCACTGGTAAAGTAGTCGCTCGTGGTGATTACAAACCTACTATTAGTGTCGAAAACTTGAAAGCGGGAACTTATATTTTAAGACTGATCTCTCGTAACGCAACTAATAATGTCCCTTTTGTGAAAAAATAGTGTAAAGTTCTCTAAATTAATAGAGCAAAGTTTTGAGGCTGTCTGTATAGACAGCCTCTTTTTGTTGTTAAAATATTCTTTTTTTATAAAAAATAATTTCTAAACGAATTCTAAATGCTTGATTACGAATTCTGAATAAACCTTAACATTTACTTGGTTTAAGCCTCTTTTTTATAAAGTAAGAAATAGGTTAATAAAATGTAAATAGTACAATATTTTTTGCAAAACGCTGAAAATGTTGTAATTATGTAGCAACTAAACTAATTATATATTAACACAAACTTAAATTTAAAATGGATTCGCACAGATTATCCCATTCGGGAGCGAGGCTTTTTAGTCTGCTCAAAAAAGTATGTATTGTATTTGCTTTATGTATAACTACAATAACATATGCACAACAAGAAAAAAGCCCTTTTACTATTAGTTCAGAAAGTGATTTTTCAAAAACTCTGCTTTCTGTCGCTAAAGGCGTAAATTCTGACTTCAAAATACAGGTATCAGATAATGAGTCGTTTAACCTTAGGGTGAATGTGAGAAACGGTAATCTTGACAACTATCGAGTTATAGGAAGTATACCAAATACTAGTTTTAAGAAATTAGAACCTGGTTTTAGTATTTCTAAAGAAAATGGTAAAGTGTCTGGACACATTCTCTTTAGAGAACAGAAAAGAGCATTTAAGATTTGGACTAATGATCAAGGGCAGGTAATGTCTAAAGAAAAAGATATTAGCGAGCTTATGTGTATCGATCTTCCTGAATATGATGGAGAAGATGTGCAAAAAAGAGATACTTCAAATGATACTTTTTCCAAAGCACAACCACAATATGAAAGTTTACCAGGTGCTACTCATGTAATATATCTTGATTTTGATGGAGAACTTGTTCAAAATACAAGTTGGGCCAATGGAGGAAACATTAATGCGCAAGCTTCTTCATTTAGTGACCAAGCAATTTTAGGAATTTGGAGAAATATGGCAGAAGATTTTGCGCCCTATAAAGTAAACGTTACTACTAAAAGAAGTGCGTATGATGCTGCTTCTGTAAACCAAAGGATCATGTGTATTTTTACACCTACTAAAACAGCATCTCCTAATGCCGGTGGAGTAGCGTATCTTAATAGTTTTAATGACAATAGTAATGAGCCAACATGGGTGTTTAATACGGGAGAACGTACTGCTGGAGAAACAGGATCTCATGAAGTTGGACATACCCTTGGACTACGACATGATGGAAAAACTGGAGGAACTACGTATTATGCAGGGCATAATGGTTGGGCTCCTATAATGGGAGTGAGTTATGCAGGTGTTAATGAAGAAGTAGGTCACTGGAGTAAAGGAGAATATAGTGGTGCTAATAATACCGAAGATGATTTGGCTATTATAGGAAATACCAGAAATGGATTTGGTTATAGAACAGATGATCATGGTAATGGTACAAACAATGCCACTGCATTAGTGTCAGATGCTAATGGTAATGTAGCTGCTTCAAGTAATGGAGGGCTTATAGAAAAGAGAGCTGATAAAGATGTGTTTTCGTTTACTACATCAGGAGGAAGCGTTGAGTTTTCTTTTGATCCTTATGCGTATTACCCTAGTTTAAATATTAAAGCTAGGTTATTAAATAGCAATGGTCAAGAAGTTGCTTCTTCTGATCCATCAGGTTTAAAAGCGGCAATTACTACAACAGTACAAAGTGGTACATATTATATAGAAATTGATGGTGTTGGAGAAGGTGCAAACCCAAGTGTAGGTTATAGTGATTATTCTTCTTTAGGTAATTTTACAATCTCGGGTAAATACCCTAAAGGTGGAACTAGTGATACTCAAGCTCCAACTAATCCTACAGGGTTGTCGTCATCTAATGTGCAGAAAACCTCAGTATCGCTTTCGTGGACAGCTTCTACCGATAATGTGGGCGTAACAGGATATGATGTATATCAAGGTAATGCAGTAGTCGCAACCGCTACAAGTACTAGTTATACTGTTACTGGGTTAACAGCAAATACTGCTTATTCTTTTAGAGTAAAGGCAAAAGATGCTGCAGGAAACGAATCTGGATTTAGTAATACAGTTTCTGTAACAACATCCAATGATACAACCGATCCAACATATTGTGCCTCAAATGGAAAAAGCATTGCAGATGAATATATTGGTAATGTGTCACTAGGTTCTATAAATAATACGACCACTGGTTCTAATGGAGGATATGGAGATTATACCTCTCAATCAACTTCGTTATCTAAGGGAGTCGCTAGTACAATAACTATTACTCCAAAATGGGCTGGTACGGTTTATAGTGAGGGGTATAGTGTGTGGATAGATTATAATAATGATGGAGACTTTGCTGATAGTGGAGAACAAGTTTGGACAAAATCAGCATCAAAAGACACCTCAGTAAGTGGTAGTTTTACTGTTCCTAATAACGCTTCTAATGGTAATAGAAGAATGAGGGTGTCTATGAAATATAATGGAGTGCCGACTCCATGTGAATCATTTAATTATGGAGAAGTTGAAGACTATACAGTGAGTATTGGAGGAGTAGTAAACCCAGATCCAACATGTACAGATGGAATTCAGAATGGGGATGAAACTGGTATAGATTGTGGAGGATCTTGTGCTCCTTGCGATACAAATGATGGTACGGTAGTTTATGTTGATATGACTGATCAAACAGCAAGTTCTTCTAATGCATGGAGTTTCTTTAGGATAGAAGCAGGTGATAACAAGGATTACGGCGCTTGGTTTAGCGGAAATACAGTGCGTTTGGTGACCTATAGTAAAGATGTTGTTTGTGAAGGTACTTCAAGTAATGTTTCCTTTTTAGGAGATGGAGTACAAGTTGGGGCTTCTAGTAATTTTGTTGCTAATTCTCATAGTTATATTGTGAGTTCATCTTCATATACAGATTGGAGAGGAAAATCGGGTTATATAGGGTTTACATTTAAGATTGGTGGAGCAACACATTATGGATGGTTCTATGCTACAGTTGCAGCAGATGGATTATCATATACCATAAAAGATTATGCATATAATACTACAGCGGGACAAAGCTTGGTAACAAAGAGACCAGCAGCATCTAAAGTAGTAGGAGATATAGGTGAGTTAAGTATATTTCCTAATCCGTTTAGAAACTATTTTACCATAGATGTTTCTGGGTTTAAAAGTCAAGAGTTGACTGTGAAAGTATATAGTGTTTTAGGAAAAGAAGTGCTTTCAAAGAAATTTACTAAAAACCCTGGTAGTATAACTTTTGGAAAAGAAGCTAAGTTTTCTGCAGGAGCTTATTTCGTAGAAGTACGTACAGCAAGAGAATCTAAAACGCTACAATTGATAAAACAGTAGTAAAAAAGAGATCTTTTGTGAGATAAATTATAATGATAAAAGACTGCCTTGTTATTAGGCAGTCTTTTATACATATCATATGCTTACTTGTTTAATCGATTAAGCATTTTATAGTTTAACCAAATAAATTATTTGCCAATGAATTGAACTTTTTCTGAGTTCCTATATAAGTGAAAACAAAAACTTATTACGGTCAGAACTCTTAATAATTTGCAAACACAAACACAAACTCAACTTATTATGAAAACACGATTATTAGCATTCGTGAGCATTTTAGTCCTTAATTTAGGATATGCTCAAACGAATCCGTGGACACAAGGATCCACAAAAAACCAAAAGCTTACAACAACTGCTTCCAAAGTAAGCACGCAAGATCAGATCATTTACAAGTTGGACATTGCGACACTTAAAAACGCGTTGACAAAATCTCCACATAGAGCAAAATCATCAAGTAATGAAGGTGTTTTACTTACATTTCCTAATCGAAAAGGTGAACTTGAAAAATTTAGAGTATCAGAAACCTCAGTGTTACATCCAGCTTTGGCTAAAAAATACCCATCTATTAAATCTTATATAGGGGTAAATATTATAAACTCATCTTCAGTAATCAGGTTTAGTCTTTCAAACACCAATGGGTTTCATGGAATGATAATGCGAGCGAATGGTCCTTCTGAATTTATCGACCCATATACAGAAAATAGAGTTAATTATGTAGTTTATACAAAGGGAGATATGACCCAAGATGAAGAGTTTACATGTGAACTTAGAAAAATGGGAGTAGAAAAAAAACCTGAAAACAGGAATTTCCAGCAGAGAAATGCAAATGACGGTATGCTAAGAACCTATCGTTTAGCATTTGCTTGTACAGGAGAGTATGCTCAGTTTCATATTAATGATCAGGGTGTGTCATCTAGTGCTACCGATGCGGTGAAAAAGGCTGCTGTTTTAGCTGCAATGAATACGACCATGACCAGAGTAAATGGGATCTATGAAACTGATCTGGGAGTAACTATGCAAATTGTGGCTAATAACGATAAGGTGATTTATCTTAACGGAAATACAGATCCTTATGGATCGCAACCTATTGATCAGAATCAAGCTACTTGTGATCAGCAAATAGGAAACGGAAACTATGATATAGGGCATGTTGTTGGTACTGGTGACGGTGGTGTTGCTGGATTAGGAGTCGTTTGTGGTAGTAGAAAAGCAGAAGGATTTACTGGGCGTAATACTCCTAAAGGAGATCCTTTTGATGTAGATTATGTAGCGCATGAGATTGGACATCAATTTGGTGCAAACCATACGCAAAATAACTCTTGTCAAAGAAATAGTAGTACGGCAATGGAGCCTGGTAGTGCCTCGACTATTATGGGGTATGCAGGTATCTGTAGTCCAAATGTTCAAAATAATAGTGACGATCATTTTCATGCCATTAGTATACAAGAAATGTGGGCTCATGTAACTGGAAGCGGTTCTTGTGCACAAAATACTACAACTGGTAATACTGCTCCAACAGCAAATGCTGGAAGCAATTTTACAATACCTAAATCAACGCCTTTTGTTCTAAAAGGTGCTGGAACAGATGTTGATACGGCCGATCAATTAACCTATAACTGGGAACAAATGGATGCCGAAGTGGCAACAATGCCACCTGTGGCAACTTCAACTTCGGGCCCAGCTTTTCGTTCGATCCCGTCAAAAACATCACCAGATCGATATATGCCTGATTTAGCAACAGTAATTGCAGGAAATACTGCATCAGAATGGGAGGTAGTTCCTTCTGTAGCTAGAACTATGGACTTTAGGCTTACAGTAAGAGATAATCATGCAGGTGGTGGTAACACGGCATCAGATGATACAAAAATTACAGTAAGTGGTAATGCAGGTCCTTTTGTGGTAAATGCGCCTAATACCAATGTAAATTGGACAGCAGGATCTACGCAAACCGTTACATGGAGTGTGGCAGGTACAACTGGGAATGGTGTAAATGCTGCTAATGTTGATATCCTGTTGTCTACCGATGGTGGAAATACATATGCCGTAACCATTGCATCTGCTGTTACAAATGATGGTTCTCATAGTATTACAGTGCCTAATAATGCAGGAACTCAAAATAGAATTATGGTTAGAGGAACTAATCATATTTTCTATGACATTTCTAATGCAAACTTTACAATTACTGGAGGTACAGTGGATAACCAAGCTCCAACAACACCTACTGGATTAACAACTTCGAATGTTACTCAAACAACAATAGATCTTTCCTGGACAGCTTCTACCGACAATGTAGGAGTAACAGGTTATGATGTGTATCAAGGCAATACTGTAGTGGCAACAGTTACAGGCACAACCCGTCAAATTACTGGGTTAACTGCAAATACGGCTTATTCTTTTAGAGTTAAGGCAAAGGATGCTGCGGGAAATGAATCTGGATTTAGTAATACTGCTACTGCAACTACATTGCAGGATTCTGGTGATACTCAAGCGCCAAGTACCCCAGCTAATTTAGCATCTTCTAATATTACTCAAACTACTGTGGATCTTTCTTGGACAGCTTCTACCGACAACGTAGGAGTAACAGGTTATGATGTGTATCAAGGCAATACGGTCGTAGCAACAGTTACAGGAACAACCCGCCAAGTTCCAGGGTTAACTGCAAATACTGCTTATTCTTTTAGAGTAAAGGCAAAAGATGCTGCAGGAAATGAATCTGGATTTAGTAATACGGTTTCTGTAACTACCTTAACCGATACTACAGATCCGACTTATTGTGCATCTAACGGAAGAAGTGTTACAGATGAATATATTAGTAATGTGTCATTAGGTACTATAAATAATACAACAACGGGTTCTAGTGGTGGATATGGAGATTATACATCTATATCAACCTCTTTATCAAAAGGAGTGTCAAATACAATAACTATTACTCCAACCTGGACCGGTTCAGCGTTTAATGAAGCATACAGTGTATGGATAGATTATAACCGAGATGGAGACTTTGAGGATAGTGGAGAACAAGTTTGGAGTAAAGCGGCTTCACAAGATACGCCTGTGAGCGGAAGCTTTACAGTACCTAATACTGCTACAAACGGAAATACACGTATGCGTGTATCCATGAAGTATAACGGGATACCAACATCTTGCGAATCCTTTAGTTATGGAGAAGTAGAGGATTATGCCGTAGCCATTACTGGTGGAGGTACAACCCCTACTTGTACTGATGGTATACAAAACGGAGATGAAACGGGAATTGATTGTGGAGGATCTTCTTGTGCGCCATGTCAAGTAACAGTTACGTATTGTACTGCTACAGGTAATGAAGGACCAGAAGGAGTTTCAAATGTTACGTTTGCAGGAATTAATAATACGTCAACAAGAAGTGCAAATGGATATGAAGATCATACTTCTTCTACTGCCAATGTAAGTACCGGTACAAGCCATAATCTTAAAGTAACTATAATTGGGTATCAAGGAGGATCAGCTGATGAGATATATGCTTGGATTGATTGGAATCAAGATGGAGATTTTGCAGATGCTAATGAGAATTATACAGTTACAAAAACTTCGAACCTTGTAGGTGAATTATCTATTACTGTTCCACAAACTGCTACGGTAGGATCTACAAGAATGCGAGTACTTGTGTCTTATTATAATAACGAAAATAATCCTTGTGATACAGGTACAAATGATGTTCGTTATGGAGAATACGAAGACTATACTGTAGCTGTTGCGGCAGGGAAGTCTAAAAACCTTAATCAAAAAGGTTTATTTTCTATAGGAACTAATCCGGTGCAGCATAATGGAAGATTAAATGTAAACTTCAGTACTTCTGAAACAGGGTTAGCAAAGTATGAAATCTATACTTCAACCGGAAGAAGAGTAGCTCAATATAACGAGAAGAAAGATATAGAAAGAGCTGCGTTTTTAGGGCTAGATGGAAAATTAAAAACAGGATTGTATGTTTTAAAAGTAAGTCTTAACGGAAACAGTGAGGCTAAAACTTTTATAGTAGAATAACGTTTTGTGATAACAGGAATAAAGGCCGCTCTTTTGGGTGGCCTTTTTTTATTCTATTTTTCAAAAGATAAGAAGCTTATAATGAAGTTGCAATGGTTTTAAGAACAGGTTCGAAAGAGTTAGAGGTTATTTGAACTTTTGTCCCTATTTTCAATATTGAACATTCTTTTTGATCCATATTCATGTGTATCAAATTTGTGCCTGTTAAAAGAGTGATCATACATTTAGAATCTTCTTTTTGTTCCATTCTAATGATTTCGCCAGTAAATTGTATATTTTCATTTAAACTATTGTTGGCGAGCAATTCTATTGGCTTTCCTTGTTTTATAATCTTCCCTTTTTCTATTATAAAAACATGATTTGACATTTTAATTACTTCGCCAATTTCATGACTTATAAGTATGGTTGTAATATTGTAAGTTTGATGTATTTTTAGGATATAATTTTGCAGTTTTGACCTCATATCTTGGTCCAATGCCGATAGAGGTTCGTCAAGCATTAGGATCTCTGGCTTTCTTACCATTGCCCTAGCCAATGCTACCCGTTGTTTTTGTCCTCCAGATAATTTGTCAGGTTTGCTATTTTGTAATTGCTCTAATTCTGTAATTTGGATAAGTTCATGTACAATAGCATTGTCTTGTCCTTTTTCTAATGCAAATAAAAGGTTTTCTTTTACTGTCATATTCGGAAACAATGCGTACTCTTGAAACATAAAACCAATTTTTCTTTGTTGAGGTTTTAAACAGATTTTCTTATCTGTGTCTAGCCAAATTTTATGATCAACTTTTATATAACCTTTATCGGCTTCGAGTAGTCCCGAAATCATCTTGAGAATAGAAGTTTTTCCTGCTCCCGAATTTCCGTAGAGAGTGATAAAGTTACCTTGGTCTATCGTGATATCTATATCAAGAAGCATTTTTCCGTTTACTGCATCTAAGCTTTTTTGTAAGGTTATCTGTATCATCCCCAAAATCTTTTTAAGTATTTTCCATTAATTAAATATACGAGTAATAAAATGCTAAACGTGATCAGAAATAAGATAATAGAATAACTATTAGCAGCACTGTAATTAAGTGCTTCAACCTCATCATAAATGGCAATTGATGCGACTTTGGTATTTCCTGGGATATTACCTCCAATCATCAAAACAACGCCAAACTCTCCTATAGTATGTGCAAAAGCCAAGACAATTCCTGTAAGCAATGAGGGTTTAATATTGGGTAGTAAAATTTTGAAAAGTGTAGTGGTCTTTGATTTCCCAAGGACGTACGAGGCCTCAATCATTGTAGAAGAAAGACTGCTAAACCCTGCTTGAATAGGGTGAACCATAAAAGGCAAACTATATATAATCGATGCAATAACCAATCCTTGAAACGAGAAAATCAATTGGAGACCAAAGGTGTTATTTAGCCAATTACCCAATGCACTTTCTGGACTAAAAGCGATAAGAAGGTAAAACCCAATAACGGTGGGTGGCAGAACAATTGGCATACTTATCAAAGTTTCTAATATAGGCTTTACTTTTGCTTTTGTGTATGCCAACCAATACGCAAGAGGGATCGAAATTACAAGAAGTAAGAGCGTAGTTGCTAATGCTAATTTAAATGTAAGTAGTAAAGGTTGCCAATCCATTTTTTGTGAGTTGTTTTTTAATAATCATAGTTACTTATAAAAGCCATTTTGATTAGTGTTAAATTGGTTATGGTGTTGTATACCCTAAGTTTATAAGAATTTCTTTCGCATTTTTTGAGAATAAAAACTTGTAAAACTTTTTTGCACTATTATGATTGCCATTCAGGCGTTTTATCATTACTACTCCTTGCTCTATGACCGAGTAAGATGTTGTGTCTATATCTTTCCAAGCCCCTTTTTTTACCATTGTTGAGGATAAAACTACGGATTTTGATGTAAACCCTATTTTTGCTGATTTTGAGGCGATAAATTGATTGGTTTGGGATATGCTTTCTCCATAAACCAATTTATCTTTAACATCTTCATAGATGCCTTTCTTTTTTAACACGTCTAATGCAGCTAACCCATAAGGAGCGGTTTTCGGATTGGCAATTGCAATGTGATCAATATCTGAATGGGTTAATATTTCTATTGAAGGTGAGATTTCTGGATGCATTGTCCATAGTACTAGTTTGCCATATGCGTATATCTTAGGTTTTTCTATGGTATGTCCTGTATGATATAATTTTGAAGGGTAATTCATGTCTGCGGAAACGAATATGTCGAATGGAGCTCCTTCTGAAATTTGAGCCGTTAATTTACCTGATGAACTTATAATAAGATCACATTTGATTCCAGTTTGTTCTGTAAACTTTTTTGCTAGTTGTTTAATGGCAAATTGCATATTAGATGCAGTGGCTATAGTAAGTTTGTTATTTTGTTTTTGTTGGCATGAGGTCATAAGTATAAAAACAAAAAGAAGTAAACCCAATGTTTTTTTTTTGTGTTCAATCATAATTTTTGAGTTTCTTGCGCCATTATAAGGGTTAAGATATGTATTATACTACATACATGAGTTGTTTATTTATTACTTTATAGGTTTATTTGGTTTGTTGTATCCATTCATTAAAATCAATATAACCGAGAATATGATCTGGTATAGGGTGTTTTGTGAGTTGTTCTCTAAGCTCTATAAAGGCAGCCCTTTTATCTGCAATATTGTAGTCAGCTGTTTTTGATAAAAATTTCAAAATTATTTTTTCATAGGATTCTATGTTTTTTTGCTTTTTAAGTAGTTTTTTGAAATTATCTATTAAATATCGAATAGTAAATCCATTACCGAGTTCAAAATGCACTAATAAATTTAACCAATGCGTATATGTTATCAAATCTTTACGATCTTTTTTTGTTGTATTGTTTAAGATGTCATTTATCCAAAAAAGTGATTTTTTGTAATCTTTCTTTAAGAAATAAATGTTTGCAAATTGAAAACGAAAAGAGAGCCAATAATTTTTAGGAACTAGCGCTTTGTGTTGTGAGATAAAACCTTGTATTTCGTCTATAATCTCATGTGTAGTGTGGAGTCCTTTTAGGTTACGATGAATCTCTAGTTCCATGGTGTAAAGTCTTAGTTTTTCTTTAATTACAGAAGCAGAAAGCTTGGTGGTGCCTTGCGTTTTTTGTTTTATTAGAAGGATCCTAACAAAAGCTTCTTTGTATTGTTTGTTAAATATAAGAAACCCAAGAAGGTTGTTATATACTGAAAAATACATAGAAAAATACTCTTTAAGTAGGTCTGGATTTTGTTCCCATTCTTTAAGTAGGTTTTCTAGAGTTTGTTTGGCTTTTTCTGAATGTTTTGCAAGTAACTGTTTTCTATATTTGTGAAGCGTTTTGAGGGTTTTGTTTTGTAATGAAACGCTTTTTTTGTGCGATAATGAAAACTGGGCAGGGTTGATATTGGCTAACAAAAGGTTTACATATTCATTAGTGGATTGTATGGTGTCTTTTTGTTTTAGTACAATGGTTTTTAAAGTTTCAAAGTCTTGAGGATACAGTGCTTGGTGTACTTTTCTTTTCCAGTCATGTATATGGAATAACAATATGTTTTGTTGAAAATTTTTTGCTTTTTTTTCAGCTCTTGCTAATTCGCTTAAACAAATAGTGTACTGTCCTTTTTTAAATAATATTTCAACATTACGAATAATATCCATTAACTCAGCACTTTTAGATGTTTTGGAGTGGTAGTTGCGTAGAGATTGTAAAATGCGTTGCTTCAAATAATTTTTGATAGTTGTTAGTTGTGTGACAAATGCCTTGTCTTTAAAATGGTGTTTTATTTCGGTTTCGTTATAGGTTTTTTGGGATTCTATTGCTTCAAAAAGAAGTAAGTATTCTTTGGCTTCGTTTCCTGTTGAGCTTAATTTGAAATAACGTTTTTCGCTTTTTGATAAGGATTGTATGAGGTAGAATAATTCTTCGTTTTTTTTCATTTTAGAAACCTATGTTTTTTCAAAAATATAATTTTTTTGATTCAGTTGGTAACTTATCTTTGAAAATAGTAATAATCAATTAAATTATACTTTTATGTCAAATGCAATAAACTGGTTCGAAATACCAAGCACAAATTTTGAGAGAGCGGTTAAATTTTATAGTGAACTTTTAGAGGCCGAATTGCAACCTATGGAGATGGATTTTAAAATGGCATTTTTTCCGTATCAAGATGGAGGAGTTGGCGGTTGTGTTACATATGGTAATGGAAACAAACCTTCTCAAGAGGGTACTTTTGCATACTTAAATGGGGGTGATGATTTATCTATTCCTTTGGCACGTGTAGAAAAGGCTGGAGGAAAAGTGTTAATGCCTAAAACCTCTTTAGGAGAAAATGGTTTTATGGCTATTTTTTTGGATACCGAGGGTAATAGAGTCGCTTTTCATTCAATGAAATAATCTACCTGTTGTTTTAATAGGTTAAGAAATTGACAAAACTAAATTTGGTCTATCAAAATACTCTTTGAAATCGATTTTTATTTTGATAGATCAAATTGTTGACATGTAATCAAAAATGAGATGAATTATTTTACTGAAGACTTTATTGTATTTTTTAAAGAATTAGCAGCAAATAACCATAAAGATTGGTTTCATGCCAATAAGAAGCGTTATGAAACTTATGTTAAAAGACCTTTTGAGGCGTTTGTAGGTGTAATGATTGCCGAAATACAAAAGTATGAACCCGATATGCAGATAGAACCAAAAGATTGTATGTTGCGAATCAATAGAGATATTCGGTTTTCTAAAGACAAAGCACCGTATAACTTACATTACACAGCTTTTATTTCTAAAGGTGGGCGAAAGGATAAAAACCAACCTGGTATATTTTTAAGATTTTCGCCAGAAATGATAGGCATTATGGGTGGATGTTTTGGGCCTTCAAAAGAACAGTTACAAAAAATTAGAAATACTATCGATAAGGATAATGGTGATTTTAAAGCTCTGATAGAAAATAGTGAATTTGTACAGAGGTTTGGTGAAATTAGAGGAGATAAAATGAAGCGTATTCCAAAAGAACTAAAATCGGCTTGTGAGAGAGAACCATTACTTGCTAACAAACAATTTTATTTTATTGGAGAAGAGGCCCCTAAATTGATCTATAGTGAGTTTTTAGTTGATGAGCTCATGAAGTATTGGCACGCTATGAGACCTGTAAATGAATATTTAACCAAAGCACTACAATAATATTATGGCTTATAATGAATATTTGGCTGATAGAATTCGGCAGATTTTTAGAGAACATAAAGCGAATTTTTACGAAAAGAAAATGATGGGAGGGTTGTGCTTTATGGTAGACGATAAGATGTGCTGCGGAATACATTATAGTAAAAAGAAAGAAACAGATCTATTAATGGCTCGAATAGGAGAAGAAGCGTATAGCAAAGCTATTAAAAAAGTAGGTTCTCTTGCAATGGATTTTACTGGTAGACCAATGAAGGGTTTTGTTTTTGTTACTCCAGATGGGTTTGACCTAGATAGAGATTTAGAATATTGGATTGAACTTTGCTTAGAATTTAATCCTTTAGCCAAACGAAGTAAAAAGAGATAAAAAGTCTATTATTGTCAATAAAAAAGTGCCTAAAAAAGAGTTTTAGGCACTAAATTATTTTGATGAGAATCTTCGGCTTATTTCTTTTGTTTTACAAACATTTTGACCAGTTTTTCTCCATTACTTTCTACATTAATAAAATATGTACCCGCTTCTAAATTTTGAAGATCTAGTGCTATTTCATGTGGGTTGTTACTATCAATACTATAAGAGTCAATTACTTTTCTTCCGTTTGTATCATATATGTATAGTGTGGCCCCTTGTAAAGAGTTGATGTTACCAATGGTTAATATATCCTTTACAGGGTTTGGAAAAACGGTTAATTCCTTATATTTATTATCGATATTTACGAAAAAATTAATTTTTTGTGTATTAATTTCACAATGCTCTAAGTTAAGCTTAGCTTCAAGAGACCATTCTCCTTCTTCGGCTCCATTGTTTCTAAGATTAGTTAAATTTACTGTCTCTGTAGTGTATGTTTCTCCAGAGGGAGAAGTCCAAGTTAACTCTCTTTCGACTGAAGCTTTAGGTAGATTCAGTGATAAGTTAGCTCCTTCGGTAAAAGTAATCTCATCTCCATCTGCAAAATTAGTTGTTGTGCCATTATCAATGGTATATGTTGCCGAGTTGAACATGTTTCGGCCATCTACGATTACATTAACAGGAGTTCTTGCAGATTCACAAAAACCTCCTTTTGATTTAATATTCCAATCATAAAAGAAGTAATAGAATTCGGGAGCATTTGCTGTGTTTCCTGTTATTGATACAATACCATTTGGAGATGCATAGGGATAAGTTACTCCGTTTCCTGATGGAGTCCTTCTCATTTCGACTAAATTTCCTCCAATTCGAAGAGTATGATTTGTTCCTTTAGGAATTTCAAGATTTACAATTACAAGGGACTGACCTTTAGGGATATTTAGAGTTTTGGTCGCTACAATGCTTCCAAAAGAATCAACAACGTCTATGGTTCTTTGGCCAGAAGACATAGCGGATACCGTAAAGGATTCTAGAATAATATCATCTGTAGTGTCAAATATTAAACCTTGGTGACGATCGTAATCAGCAGCAGTATTTATTTCTGGAGAGCTTACAATTTCTGACATTGTTGGAAAAGCAGTTCCTGCTACATAGTAGGTTCTGGTTTCAGATAATAAGGGAGAGGTAAAAGATGCTCCGATAGCTAACTCAGTTTCGGTGTTCATAGAGTCATACCATTTATAGCCCGCGCTTCCGGTGGCAGTAAGTGTTACTGTTTCATTTGAACAGATTGTATAATCGATACTTCTTTCGGGTTGAATCGCATTTTCCTCTACATCAACAGTATAAGTATATACTGCATCACTACAGGTACTAGGAGAAGTAATTGCCACAGTGTACTCTCCGATGTTGTTTACATCTATATTGTCAAGAGTAATTGAAGATGTGGTACCCAAAAACCCATTAGGACCATTCCAGTTGTATGCGGGATTATCTCCTTTGGTCACAAGAGCTTCTAATTCTATTTTTTGCCCTACACATGATCTTATGTTATTTACATTTTCAGATGGGCTATCATCTAAGTAAGCATTTTGCGTAGTTGCAATAGAAATACAGTTAGGAAGTTGGGATCTCCATATTCCTCTTCCGTAAGTTGCAACAGTTATAGAGTTATCCAATGTATTTATTTCTAAATCATTAATTATTGTTGTTGGTAGGCCATTGAAAAATGGATCCCATTTACCATCAGTAGTACTTCGGTATACCCCTATACTTGTTCCTATATAAATTGGATCTTGTTCGTGACCAGGCTGATGTACGATGTCATTAATAAATACATACCTGTCTGTAACAGGAAGGTTTTTGGTGATATTACTAAAGGTATCTCCTCCATCGCTAGAATAATGAACTGTAGAAGAGGTTGTAACCCATATTCTATTTGGATCGGTATCATGAATTGCTATTCCTTTAATTGTTCTATTAAAATTATGTACATTGCTTACAGATACACCACTGTCACTACTTCGATTTAGTATTGCATCTACAGCTACATACATAATTTGGTCATTAGAAGGTGAGATCTTCATATGATTTGCTACCCCAGACAAATTAGCGAGTTGTACCCATGCAGTTTCATTATCATTTAAACGATATAACCTATTATATGCAGCAAAAACCTTTCCTTGAGAGTTAACTTCTAAAGGAGTTACCCAATTTCCTGAAGAACCCACAGGTTGCTGTACTTCACTAGTAAAGTTACTTCCAGCATTATTAGAGATACACAAAGCTCTTCCGTTTTGTATAAATCCATAGTATTTATCATCGTTGATAGAGTTAATAGCAGTGTCCATTCCATCGGCACCATAATAGTTCAACCAATTTCCATTTCCATGGTTGTAGGCATGGCCTCCATTATCCTGAAGTCCTCCTACCATTTTGTTTGCGTCATTTTTAGCGACTGCAATTTTATAAAATTGACTTGCTTGTATACCTGCAGTGTAGTCTGTAAAATTAGCCCCACTATCTGTAGAGGCATATATTCCTCCATCAGAGCAAACAAATATTCTATTGCCAAAGGCTCTTATGGTATGAATATCGGCATGAGTGTATGTGCTAGACGTTGGTTGATTCCATTCGTTTACTTTATTAAATATGTTTCCTCCATCGCTAGATTTCCAAACATTTAAACAGCCTACATATATTTCTTCAGCATTGGTAGACGATACTCCTAAAGCTAAATCATAGTAAGCTTGTGCGCTTTCGATAACATCAGTATTTACGTTTCTAGATGTAAAAGAGTCTCCACTATCAGTTGATCTGTATACTCCATTAAATGTTTGATCTGATGCTTTTACACTTAAAAGGTATACATAAGCATCATTTGCAGGTGTAACATCAATAACCATTCGACCACTATTTTGTGGCATTCCATTAGTTGTTTCTGTAAAGGAGTTTCCGCCATTTATAGATTTAAAAAAACGATTTGAAGTTACTGCATATATGGTGTTTGGATTTCCGGGCTTTAGTTTAAGATCTAAGACATTTCCAGACATTATAAGTGCCCAATCAGTACCAGCATTTATAGATTTGTAAATACCATTATTTGAGGCAATCCATAAGATATCAGAATTTGTAGGGTGAATGTAAATTTCGCTTATAGCGGATGGTGTGTTTTGAGGGTTTAACCCTGTTTGATTCCAAGAAGCTCCTCCGTCTGTAGATTTGAAAACTCCAGCACTTACAGTATCAGAAGCATCATCATCTCCTGTTGCAATATATACGATATTAGAATTAGCATTATCAATAGCTATCCCAGATACCCCTATTTGAGGTAAGTCATCGGTTAATGAAACCCAAGTGTTTCCTGCATTAATAGACTTCCAAAGTCCTCCGGCTGGTGTTCCTACGTACCAAACGTCTGAGTCATTAGGGTCTACAATAATAGCATTGGTTCTGGCTTGCCCAGATGACCAAGACCCAGTGTTAGTATGTGTTTGAGGTCCTAGTGGTAACCAATTACTTTGGTCAGCTCTACTTGACCTACTTTGTGCCTTTTTTTTGTTTTCCCAAGCAATCCATTGATCTTTTATAGTAGGTAAATAACCCTCGTCATTTACTACGGTTTCCCACATGTATTCCCATCTTTTGAAGGGTTTATATCCACTTCCTTTTTTATTAGGGTCATTAGTTTTCCAGTATTCATTAAAGGCATTCTGAATATCTTGAAAAGTAGGTTTGCTATTTGAATTACTTTTGCTTTGAAACTTCTTGAGCCAAGGAGCATTTTCGTTAAAAGACTGAGCATTAATCATTTCTATTGTATAGAGACAGATAAATAATGATGCTAGGAGTAATTTTTTAAACATAATTTAGGTTATATTGTATTAGTATTCGAACGTTTTATATGGGCAGGAGGGGGGCAGGAGACTAATGTAAGGTATATTTAGAAAACTTTAAGGTAATTTGAGATGAAATTTTAAGTTGAAAGAGGTTAGGGAGTGTTAGATTTCAATGTTATTCTCTTTATTATTTATGGGTTTTATTGATATGATATTTCGTTTTTCGAAATCCCCAAAGCATTGTAAAGATTTAAATGAGATTTTAAGTGTTTGATTTTTACACTATTTTCTTTTAACGTTGCCTCAATGAGTTTTTGTTCTCTTGAGTTGATCAAAAATAAGGAGCTTTCACCAAGATTAAATTTTCGTTCCTCGGCAATCACTAATGCTCTATAGTTATTTGTTAAATTAGTAATAATCTGGTATTGCTCTGCTAAGGAGTTAATTTCTATATAGGAAGCATCAATTTTGTTTCGAAGACTTAATGAAGTCATCAATAAGTCAAGATGTGCATTCTGTAATTTTACATGGGTTAGTTTTAGATCTCCACGTTCTTTTCGCAGAAATAGGGGTAAGCTAAAGGTTATCCTTGTTTTATAATTATTAGTGTTAAAGTTTTCGAATTGATCTACTGCTGTTGTAAGAAAATTATAGTCTAGTTTAATTTTTGGCAATAGTTTATTCCGTTTTAGCGTGCGATCGACTTTTAAGTTGTTTAATTTTGCTTGTAAGCTACGTATTTTGGGGTGTTTTTTTAACCATGATTTGCCTTGGGTAGTTTCCTTTAATTGCAATGATTTTTTTATTTCTTTAATACTAGGGAGTATGGGTATTGTCGTTTCTTCGAGTTCTAAAGGTATTTCATTTATCCATAAATAATTACTGGCATTTAGAGCCGTTTTTTGTTTTAATAAACGAGCTTCTTCAAGCCGAAGTTGTCGGTTTTGGAAAGTGATTTTGGCTTCAGTAGAATCAATAGCTGCTTTATCGCCTGCTTTTATACTATATTTTACTCCTTGAAATCGCGTTTTGGCATTCAAAAGAAAACTAGCATAAATTTCTTGCTCTGTATAAGTTTTTACCCATTCGAGATAAGCTTTGCTTGCTTCAAACAGTATCATGTTAATTAGTATATCTCGTTGCGCTTTTGTTTGTTCCAGAAAGTTTTTAGCCTTTTTAAGAGCTGCGATTCGATCGTTTATTAAAAAGCCTCGGGCTAATGAAAAAGATACGCCAGCACTATAAAGACCGTCTTTGGGCACTGTAAGATTGGGATTCAAAAAACTGCCTGTATTTTCTTCAAAATTACCTTTTAGCTCAATGCCATACCAGGTCGGGATCTTAAATGTAGTGTTAAAAGTAGTATAGTAATTCGTTTCTTTAAATTTTTTGTGATTATAATCTATGTCAATCTTAGGGTCAAAACCACCTCGAGCTTTTAATAAATTGGCTTCACTTTCTGTTAATTGGAGATGTGCTTGTTTGACTATAGGATGGTATTTTTTGACGTATCCCAAAAATTCCTCAAATGTTAGGACGTTTTTATCTAGTTTTTGAGCATGACTTATATTTGTAATCACAAGTAGTATAAGCACAATGATGTTTTGAATATACGTTTTCATCTAGCTTTTTATTTTTTTAGAAGTATTAGGTTTTGGGGTGTAATAATTAGGAGGGAAACCATTAAGTTGTCGCCATATCTCGTACCAAATAGGTACATCTTCAAGCAAGGCAATAGTGTATGCACCAGAACCAACACGAATATTTATAGGCCATTTTTCGCTTGTGGGATTAGGGGCTATCAAAATGCGAAATTTTCCGTTTTTACTGATCATTGTTTCGATGGCAACAACTTTTCCAGAATACGTTCCGAACGAAGCATTAGGCCAACCACTAAAAAATATTGCCGGCCAACCATCGAATTGAATTCGTACATTTTCGTTAAGATGGATCAGAGGTAAATCTATAGGGTTAATATAAGTCTCTACGGCAAGGTCATATTGAGCAGGCATAATACTTACCAGTTGCTTACCTTCTTTAAAAGTTTCTCCTATACCTGCTATCAGCGCTTTATTAACAATTCCGTTTTGTGGAGCTGTAATATAGTATAGTGCATTACGCATTTCATAGTTTGTAGTTTTAGTTTCAAGTTTTGATACTTCGGCTTGAGCCTCAAACTGACTAGATTCGGCGGTATATCGGTCACTTTTTGATTTGGCTATTTTATCCTCATATTGCACAAAAATTCTGTTGATTTCTATTTCTGCGTTAAAGACATCGTTTTTACTGGCTAATAAATTGTTTTCTTGAGAAAGCAATTTTGCCTGTGTTTCTTGTAGCTTAAGACGCTTTTCTTCTACATTGATTATAGATTTAAGTCCTTCTTTTTGTAATGTAACCGTACGATTATATTGTTGTTCTGCAATTTTTTTATTTGTTCTTGCCGCTAATAAATTTATACTATCTGATTTTACTTTAATAATAGATTGCTTTAGTTTGTTTTGAGCTTGTTTAAGTTTTAGCTTTCGTTCATTATATAGAGCTTTCGCTTGATTTTGTAAAGCACTTATTTTGTTTTGGTATGATTTTATAGAGTTGGTTTTTGCCTCTTTTTGAGCTTTAGTTCTAGTAATTAATTGAGGGTCCTGATACTCGTTTTTTATTTCAGAAATAAAGAGTATTGTATCTCCTTTTTGTACATAATCTCCTTCTTTGACATACCATTTTTCGATACGACCTGGAATTGGTGATTGTATGGTTTGTGGTCTTTGGTCAGGAGTTAATGTAGTTACAAAACCATTTCCGGTTACGTTTTGGGTCCAGGGTAAAAACAGAAACAAAATTGCAATCATTCCAAATACAAGTAAAAACCTATTAAACATTCTAAAATGCTGTACTTTAAAAGCTTTTGCAGCTGCTTCATACCCATCAAGAGTTACCTTTTTATTAAGTTGGTTGTTAGAAATATTAAGCATTTTTTAAAATTTTTAAAGTTCCTTGATTAAGTTGTAGTGTTTTTGAACAATGTTGTTTCCATATTGTGTTTTGAGAAGCTACGATGATTGACCAAGGTTGCTGTTTGTCGGTCAAATAATTAATAATAGCCTCTGCATCGGGGGTTTCAAAATATTCTAAAGGATCTTTAAGTAATAGTAATTGAGGTTCATGAATAATAGCTCGGGCTAATATGATACGTTTTGAAACCGTATGCGGAATTTGTTGCCCTTCGGGATGAAGAACAGTGTTAAGTCCGTTAGGTTGTTGTTTAATAAAAGAAAGAAGATTTAGGCGTTTTAATACTTCATTTAGACGTGTTCGATTAATTGAAGTATCTCCAAACGTAATGTTTTCGATAATAGTTCCCTCAAAAGGATGTTGTTCTGGTAAAACAACACCAATTTTTTTTCTATATAGATTTGGCCAAATTCCTTTAATTGAGGTGTCATTAATATAAAGCGAGCCCTCTGTAGGAAAAATTACTCCTGATAATAACTTTAAAAGTGTTGTTTTACCAGAGCCAGAATTTCCGATAAGAAGTAAACGATCTTTTTTATGAATGGTAAGGTTAAGGCCTTTTAAGATCTCAAAATTTTCTAAAGTTTTATACCCTACATTTTCAAGCTCTACTTTAAGGGGTTGTCTAACTTCAAAAGGGTTTATTCCGGTTTGAACCTCTAATTCTTTATCAACGACTTGCCCTAATTTTTCTAATGAGGTCAATACATCATAAAATGTTTCAAGACCAGTAATTAGTTTTTCTACAGAGTTGATGACCAAGAGAATGATAATTTCGGCAGCGACGAATTGACCAATATTCATTTGCTGTTTCAAAACCAACAATCCGCCGATACTAAGTAAACCAGCAGTCACCAAAATTTTGAAACCAACCATTTGTATAAATTGGATCACTAAAATTCTAAAATGATTCTCTCTGGCGTCAAGATATTCAGACGTGAATTTGTCATTTCGTCTCATTGCAAGACTTGTGGTTCCAGAGAGTTTGAAACTTATAAGAGATCTTGCAATTTCTTGAATCCAGGAAGCAACTTTGTACTTGCTTTTAGATTCTTGAAGACTGGTTTCAAGACCCTTTTTTGCTGTGAATTTAAAGACAATATAGATAAGAAATATTAAAAGGATCCCGTATATAATAAAAAAAGTATGATAAAAGGATAGTAATGTGATTCCAAAAATAATTTGAAGAAATGCTGCCGGAAAATCTATCAAAATTTTGGATAACCCTTTTTGAATGGTTAGTGTATCAAAAAAACGATTAGCCAGTTCTGGAGGGTAATAATTGTTAAATTCACTAGTTTTAATTTTAGGAAATCTAAACGCAAATTCGAAAGATGAGCGTGTGAATATCTTTTGTTGCATGTTTTCAAGAATTCGTATTTGCATTAGCTGTAATCCACCTTGAAAAGCAACTCCTAATGTTACAAGTATAACAAGTACTATCCAGGATGAAGAGATTTGTGCACCTTGTATGAGATTAATAATTGCTTGTATGCCTAGAGGAAGTGATAAAGCTACTATCCCTGCAAAAACTGCGTAGTAAAATATTTGTTTGATGTCGCGTTTGTCCAGCTGAAGAAGCCCAGCAAAACGTTGCCATGGAGACATAGTTTGTTTCATTTTATTTTATAAAATTTGATATACGTTTTCAATATCAATAACCTAAAGGTATTGCGTATGAAAACTTGGATTAAGTAAGTAATAGTGATTGGGTTTAGTAAAACCAGGATTAAGTTTTATGCCATAATAATGCTTTAAACCTTGCGATTAGTTTATGAAATATTAAAACATAGAGATATTATCAAAGTGAATCTAACAAATTGATAAGGTTATGCCTTTTGTTTTTGATATTGAAAAACGAGATTAAAACACAATTAGAAATAAAAATAATAGGAATTAAGCCTGTTCTGGCGGAGGATCATGAACTTCTAAAGAATGAACCCAATATATGATTTGAATATCAGTATTCACTAAAGAAGATGTATAATCAGATAGGTCGATTGATAGAAAATTAACTTCAAGGTCAATTTTTTCATCTTCGAGTTTGTCTTTTTGTTTTTGATCTTTACTATCGTGATCATTTTCTAAGTCAACCAATTTAAAAGTTGTATCAAAGTCAAAATGATGAATTATGACAGGTTGTATTAGAGTAATTGATATAAATACCAACAAAAAAAGAAGGTGCTTTAAAAAAGATGGTATGTTTATGCGCTCTATCCTCATGAATCAATAGTTTTTAAAACCAATTGCGTATAAAAATCAACAATATTGCTTTTTCCTTTAGTAACATCTGTGAGTGATGGTAGATGTTTAGAAAAATGGCGTTGATGATGAGAACCTTCTATTACTGTAGAGATTAACATATGAGGGTATTCAAAGTCAGGATTTACTTCAATAACCATATCACTTACTCGTTGTACTACTTTTTTATAAGTCTTGTAGAAACCTTTTTCATTTTCGGCATCGATATCTTTTGTATGATAGGCCTTGGCCGATTCTGCAATTATAATACGATGAAGGATAACTTCGTTAATATAGGAATACGAAGAGTCTTCTGTAATTGTGTCGGTAAGCACTTTTATGGCTTTTGTTAATTTTTCTTTAGGAGAGTTAATGTTTGCTGTGGCAAAAACTAACTTATATTCTATCCAACTCCAATACCAGCTTATAAGATATACTAGTAAGGTATGCTTGCTGCTAAAATACCTGTATATAGAGCTTTCATTAGAACCGATTGTAACACCGAGTTTTTTAAAAGTAAAACTTTCAAAACCCATATTATCAATCATTTTAATGCTATTAGAAATTATATTTCTCCCGAGATCTGAAGATTCAGGGTTCTTGGTATATAATATACTGTCGATTTTTATATGTATTTCTAACTTTTTCATAGCTTATTATGCAAATATAATAGTAATACTATTAATTTATGGTGGTTTAACTTTTAATTAAGATATGACAACTTTGAGAAATTCAAGAGTTAGAGATTGAGTAGAATGTTTTAAAAGTGATTTAATAAAAAATCATACAGTTCTAAAAGGTTACTATATTTAAATACTATACTTTTATCGTTTTTTATCTCAAAAGAAGGTTGGGGAAGGCCTTTTCGATTATTAGTTTATTTTCAAATTGTTATTGATCAATAAAAAACAAAAGTTTTTTAAAGTAGTAGGTATGTTTTGTTCGAATAAAAAAAGCATTTGTCAGGCTCTCTTAGTTTTTCTTATATTAATATCAGGAAATACTTTTTCTCAGTCCAAGATCATAGATAGTTTAGAACTACAGATTAGACAATATCCTAAAAAGGACTCTGTTATGGTCGAGTTAATCAATTCTCTAGTATTTGAGTTGTATGATGTTGATACCGATAGAGCAGATAAATTAATAGAAAAATCGATAACATTAGCGGATTCGTTACATTACAATATAGGAAAAGTAAATGCAATATACTATAAGGGGCAGGTAGAATATGTTAGATCAAATTATTCTGATGCAATAGTGTATTTTAAACAAGCATTGAAAGCTAACCAATTGATAGGAATAAAAAGGAATGTTTCTTACAGTCTTAATGGTATAGGAATGTGTTATTACGAACAAGGTAAATATCCAAAGGCTATAGAATACTATACTAAGTCAATGTTGATTGATAAAGAAGAGAATGATTTGGCTGGGGTATCTGCTTGTCTAAACAATATAGCTAATGTTTATGCAGACCAAGGAGAGCATGATGAAGCAATTAAGTTTTATATAAAGGCTCAGCGAATTAAAGAAAAATTAAATGACAAGTACGGTATTGCAAGATCATATAGCAATATCGGTATTATTTACTCTGAACAAAGCAACTATCCCAAAGCATTAGAAAATTATAATATGGCATTGGCAATACACGAGGAAGGGACAGATAGTTTTTTTAATACCGAGGTTTTAAACAATATAGGTCGTATCTATTTGGTCCAGAGTAAATTTGATGATGCTTTGTCCTATTTTAATAGAGCATTAGAGAATTTTGAAAAGCTGAATAGTAAAAAATCAGTAGCTTTTAGTTATAGAAATATCGGAAGCGTTTATACACAACAAAAAAAGTATAAACGTGCACTCGAGTATTTGCATAAGTCTCTAAAAATTGAAAAAAGTATAAACAAAAACTCAGGGGTTGTTTCTACTCTTAATAGTATTGCAGATGTACAATTAGAATTAGGTAACTACGATACAGCATTTGCGTATTACAAAGAGTCGTTAGATCTTAGTTCTAAGATGAGTAATCTACTAGAAATGAGCTTGTCTCACTTAGGTATTGCAAAAATATACCAATTTCAAAATCAGTTGAATAAAGCGTTAGAACATGTTCTAAAAAGTCAAGAGATTGCAATCAAACTTAAGCTGCTCGATAGGCAAAGAGATAATTATGAATTACTTTCAAAAATTTATCAAAGCAAATTGAAATACGAGGATGCTTTTAAAAATTACAGGCATTACAAAGCTTTAAGTGATAGTATTTTTGATAAAGAAAGCATACAGAAACTTACTCAATTAGAATATGAGTATAAATATGAAAAACAATTAGATTCTGCCAATCGAAGAGAACTAAAATTAATAGAAAAGGTAAAGGTTACAAGTAAAGATTTAGAAATTACGCAACGTAATTATCTATGGGCAATTATTCTTTTTTTAGTAGCAGTGGTTGTTCTTGGTACAATTGTATTTACTTTAAAACTTAGAGACGTACAATCCAAAAACCAGAGAATTGTTGTCGAGCAAAAATTGTTGCGATCTCAAATGACACCTCATTTCATTTTTAACTCACTCTCTGTTTTACAAGGGATGATTTTGAATAAAGAAGAGAAAAAATCTATATTTTATTTATCTAGGTTTTCAAAACTACTACGTATCATTTTAGAAAACTCTAGAGATACCTTGGTTCCGCTTATGAAAGAATTAGCAGCTATAGAAAACTATTTGGTTCTTCAAAATCTAGGAGCGTTGACTCCATATAAATATGAACTTAAAGTAGATGAAAATATAGATCAAGATCGCTATAATATACCACCAATGATCATTCAGCCTTTTGTAGAAAACGCTATAGAGCATGCATTTGTAAATCAAAAAGAGAATAAAGAAATATCAATTTTTGTAAGACTCGAAAAAAAACAACTGGTTTGCTCTATACTAGATAATGGAATTGGTATTGATTCGATTCAAAAAAAGATAAATGAAAATAAAACATCATTGGCAACGACAATTACTTCAGAAAGACTAAAAATGCTTTCTAAGGATTTTAAAGTTGCTGGTTCTGTAAATATAGAAGATCGAAAAAAATATAACAAACAAGGAACATTGGTTACTTTAATACTTCCCTATAAATATGATTAAAGCATTACTAGTAGAAGACAAAGCATATATTAGAAAAGGGTTACTTAATTTATTAGAGTTTATAGACATTGAATTAACTGTAATTGGAGAATGTGAGTCGGTACAAGAAGCCGTAACGGTGACAAAAAGTTGTACGCCTGATTTAATTTTTCTAGATATTAATCTTACAGATGGTAATGCCTTTGATTTTTTAGAGCAAACTGAAAACATTGAGTTTAAGGTAATATTTATTACTGCATATGAGGAGTATGCATTAAAGGCATTAAAAGCAGGTGCGGTAGATTATATTTTAAAACCTGTTGACATAGAAGAGTTGCAAAGCGCCCTAGAAAAAGTAAGAAAATTACCAGTGGCTACTCAAAAAAAACAAATAAAAACAGTTAAGCAGGTATGGAATAATGAACCTGGGAAACTCATTTTATCTCTCCAGGATAGTTTTCAGGTTATAGATCTAGATGAATTACTATTTTGTGAATCCAGTAAAGGTTATACGACCTTTTATCTTAGTAGCGGAAAAAAATATTTGGCTTCAAAACCTTTGAAAGAATTCGAAAAACAACTAGTAGCAAAAACTTTTATTCGACCACATCAATCATTTATAGTTAATCTAAATTTTATTGATAAATACGATAAATCTGGAACCATCTATTTGAAGAATGGGCAAAAAATCCCTGTGTCTTCTCGTAAAAAAGATACTTTTATATCCACTTTTTTAAGTTGGAATAAAAAGTAGTAAGTAGATGTTACTTTTGTTTTAATTAGTTTAATTCATATGAAATGGATTACTCTCTTTAGGCACTTATTGATTCATCATACTCGCTTTTTAACTAATACTTAACGAAAATAGATTCTCTATTTTCTCACTTTCTTTTCTGCCTTAGTTTTACCTCATTAATTATCAAAAAATGAGAGTTTATGGAAGTTATCAAATCAAAACTAGGTAAGGCAGGACTAATTCTCGCCACTATGGGAATTGCGTCTATTCTTCTAGCCATTTTTAATTATAACATTCGATTACTTGCCTGGGTAGATATATGGGGAAATACCATGGGCTGGATTATACGAGTGCTTTTAATTGTAGGAGGTGGTGCGCTATATTATTTCTTTGAAAATTCTGAAAATGAAGAAGATGAATACTAATAATTATAATATAAATACGATGAAAGTATTAAAACTAGGACTATTTATGGTTGTTCTAATATTAGCTTCTTGCGGAGGAGTTAGTAATGAACCAGCTACTGCTCAAGGATTTGGTGCAATAGAGAAAGAAATAAAAAACAAGTTTGGAGATCAGGCATATTTTACGGATTTAACGATCATGCAAAACGAAACTATCGGTAATATTATAAGTGTAACCGTTGCTGAAGAACCCGAATCTTTAAAAATGGGAGAATGGAGTCACTCGCAAGGTAGTTGGGTTCAAAACTCTGATGTAACCATAGAGCTTCCGGAAGGAACGAAAGCCACGGATTTCATGTTTCAGTTAAACGATAAAATCAATCTAACCAAATTAGGAGAATTAGTTGAAAAATCTAGGCAACAACTTATAGATGAAAAAGATTTAGATAACCCTGTTTTAGAAATGGCTTTTGTGCGTTTTCCAGATAATGGTGATATGGCAAAGACAGATTATGTCGTTAGGTTGGAACCAGAGCATGGAGGGACGGACTTTACGTTTACTTATAAGTTAGACGGGACGTTTATAGAGCTGGATTATTAATTCTATTGATCAGGATTGTTTTTAAACTAGTTACAAAGTAGGTCGAATGTTGATGGTTTTAGACAAAAAGACTGACATGTTACAAATAGTTTGAGTACTTGTTTTTTGCCAGATGACAAAATGGTAGGACATTTTACTACTTGGGAGTGGGTATAGTGCATTTGGCAAAGAACTAGTTTTATCAACAATATTTTATGAATTTTAAATGTAATACAAATGGTTATCATATTTAGTGTATTGAGTATTGGTCTTATTGTTATAGTGTCTGGAATAGCCATTAACAATCAAATTATTGCAAAAAAAAATAAAGTAGAACAGGCCTTTGGTAGTATCGAGATTTATCTCAAAAAAAGGTTTGACTTAATCCCAAATTTGGTAGCAACACTTAATAAATATGTTGCTCATGAGAAAGAGCTTTTGACAAAAGTAACAGAGTTAAGAGCTAAGGCAGATCATGCCAGTGCTCCACAAGAAAAAATTGAAGCTTCGAATGAGTTGACCAAAGTGATGAGCGGATTAGCAATTAATGTAGAAAATTACCCAGACCTTAAAGCAAATGGTCAGTTTTTAAATCTTCAATTCGAACTTTCTGAAATAGAAGATCAAATATCGGCGGCTCGTAGAGCATATAATGCAGGAATAACAGCTTATAACGATAAGATTCAAATGTTTCCGGCAAGTATCGTAGCAGGATTGAGAAAAGATAAAACTTTTATGCTCTTAGAAATACCAAAAAATGAACAAAAAGAGGTAAACGTTAGTCAATTGATGAACTTATAAACTAAACACTTAAAAAAAATTATTGATTAAATATTACAAAAAATGAATGCAACAAAATTGTCAGAAGTAGTAAAAACCCCTAGAGTGGTAAATGATGAACGTTATGACTCGTTAGGCTTAGACTATGTTAAATATACAGATACACTTACCTTTATTAAATGGGGGGGGGCCATCGTAGCCATCTTATTTGGTGTTTTGGGGTTTTTGGGTATTACATCATACACATTAGCCTTTTTAGGAGTCGCAACTTATTTAGGAGTGTTCTTAGTAAACAAATTCTATGTTGATAAACAAAATACTCAATTAAATAGAAAAGCTGCAGAGCATGCCCAAGCTTCAGCAGTGGCGGTTGTTCAGCGTTCTGAATATTATGGTGTTGTTGTTTTTGCAAAGAATGATAAAACTTTACAATCAAATACCCAAAATTTACTAGAAATAGCAAGCAAATTAAGAGAAATAGGGGAAGAAGAAGCTTCAAATGATCCGGTGATTAAACATGTTCAAAATCGACTATGGGATACTCAAAACTATTTTGATGCCGAAGAGTTAGATGCAGAAGTTGTTGGAAGTAATGGAGTTTGGTGGAAAGTTGAATCTATGAGTTCTAGTTCTATTCCAGATAGCTTTAATGAAAGTAAGGATACCTTGATCGGATTTATTAAAGACGACGACGACGATACATACTTGTCTCTTGTCGATAATGAATTTTATAAAAAGTATCTGTAATAGTTTTTAATACATAACAAACGGTTTCCTCAAAATCTTAATATCTAGAGAAACCACATAAATAATACCCCTTAATTACATTTGAGCTTGAGTATTTTTTTTCTGCATAATCATAGTATTACTAAAAAGTAACCTATGAGAAGTACCCAAGACAAACAAGAAAAAAAACGTAAATCAATTTTTAAATCGTAAAATATGCAAATGTTTGAAAACCTACCATGGTATGGGTATATCATGTTAGTAGTGGCAATAGGTTCTTATGTATTCAAATTTTTAAGAAAAGGGAAAGAAGCTTTGGGCTTAGAAGCAGAGTTGTTTGATGCTAAGTTTAGAAAAGTAAATGATAGTAGTTTGACACAAGAGCAACTATTTGCTATTTCTCTTGACGCTGTTATTACAGAATACTGGAAAGTGGATACAAACACATTAGATTTTAGAAAAGTTGAACATTTTAATGATTATCTAGAAGGTTGGGGGATTGATACCAAAGAAGGATATTGGAATCTTACTAATTATTTTATTGAAGATGGGCGACGCTGGTATTTTGATTTTATTTTTAATATGATTAAAAATGAACCTCAAGAAAACTGGGATAGTATGATGTATGAAAAGTTTGGGGATAACGAACGTGCTAAACGCTATTTTGATTTATTAAAATCAGGCAAAGCTCTAAAAAAACTTAAGCAAAATGGATTTATTACGTTTGATTCAGAAATAGAAAAAGGAGTTACTGCGTATGATGCCAGTATATTGGTTGGTCATGCGAGAAGAGCTTATAGTGCAAGTTTAATTTCTAAAGAAGAGGCATGGAAAGTAATTAATTTTGCAATGCAATTAGCAAAAAATGACTTCTCATCTTGGGAAGAATTTGGTAAGAGTTACATTCTTGGTTTTACACTTGATATAAAAGATAGAAAAGATGGCTATCACGAAGAACATTATCATATGTTTAAACAAGTAGTAGAGAATCCTGAGAGTCCATGGAATAACATTGAGTGGAAAAATTAGTTGAAATATGGAAAAAGCTCTAGTAAAAAAGGTTTACAAGGAAGTAAGTAAGGATTTAAGTGAAATTTATAAAAAGAGAAAAATCTACATTGTTTTTCAAAAAATAATGTGGATTATAACCGGAATATTTTTTGCTATTTTGTTTTTGAACATGTTGACTGGATATTTTCCTGATTCAGGTAATATACTTCAAAGTTTGTTAAAAGATTATCAAGGCCTAAAAAATAATCCGTATGCAAATACCTATCCTTTTATAGGGTTGATTATACTTTTATATCCTGCTCTTTACATTTTTAGTAGAGCTTTTCAAAATTTCAAGAAAAAAGAAACTGCAACCATTCATAAAATGGTAAAAATGCTCTTCCCTCATGTCGAGTTTACTCAGGATGTTATTGCGCCTATAAAAGAAATAGAAAAAAGTAAGTTGTTTACTTGGGTAAAAGATCATACACCTATGTATAATTATGGGCAAATTAGAAGTACAGTAAATAATACGATTATAAATATAACCGATATAGGTATTGTCGAAGAAAATGTTTCTAATAAAACCATAAATGCATTATTAAGGATTCCAGGGTTAAATATTGTGGTTATTTTATACCAATATGTTCTTAAAAATATATTTACTAGCAAATCTGCAGATAGTGTATATTATACTTTTAGAGGTATGTTTTGTTGGCTTCGATATCCTAAAAAACTAAAGGGACATACCGTTGTTTTGGTCAATAATCAAAACACTAAACTTAATAGGTTTGTAAGTTCAAAGTTTTCAGAAGAAGAAAAAATACTACTAGAAGATATTAGGTTTGCCAAAGAATTTATAGTGTATAGTACAGATCAAGTAGAAGCTAGGTATGTACTTTCAACAGCCTTAATGGAGCGAATTTTGTCACTAAAGGAAAAATTTAACCAACCCATACTCCTATCTTTTCATAATCAGGAAATGTATTTGGCGGTACAAAATAAAAATGGTTTGTTTTCTTTTGCTTCAGGAAAAATAGACACTATTGAGGTTATTCAAGAGTTAGCAAATGATATAGAAACCGCATTAGACATTACTCAAGAATTAAAATTCAACCCAAAGAGTACCGTTTATAAGGCATAATATATTTTTTAAATACCTCCTCATTACCAACAGATAATTGATGTAGTATAAATAACTATTGATCCATGATAAGCTACTACAGGAATCATTATTTATGCTTTTAATAAGAGGTGAAGCTCTATAATGTATATTCAAACTGTTAGTGTGAATAAAAGATGTCTTTTTTATACCTATCTTTTAGGTTTGTTATCTTTGAATAGAATTCGAAAATTACCCTTCTATTGATTTTAAGTTACTTCATTTCTATAAAGTACTCAATGAACCTATGCAAAATTTGGGTTTGTTTTATTATAGCTTCTTTTTTTGTATTTACATTAAACGCTCAAAAAGACAGTATTGAAGTTGAAAGACTTTATAAACATGGAGTCGATAGTTTAAGAATCAAAACTGGTAACTCCTTAAGAACGCTAGAGAGTGCTTTACATATCATTAATGATAGCATTTTGACAAAAGATAAAAATGATAGATATTTTTTGTTAAAAAAAGCATTGATTTTGGATGAGTTATGCCATTATTATCGAAAGGATACAGAATATGTACAAAGTTTAAAGGCCATACAAGAGAGCCTAAAATTAAAGGAAAAAATAGGGGAAACCTATACTTTGCCTAAAACATATTACCTCTATGGTAGATTGTACTTTTATAAGAAAGATAGTATTAAAGCGTTGAAGTTTTACAATAAAGCGCTGACATTGTCCAAAAAGTATAAAAACGATAAAGAATTTATACGAACTTTATATTATTTAAGCCATTACTACGTTTCGATTAAGGATTTGGAAAAAGGAAAAATGTACGGACAATGGGGACTTAGATATTCAGATTCAATTGGATATGATTTTGGAAAATCTTTAGCATTATCTAATTTATCATACTATGAATTAAGAAATAAAAATTACGCCAAACTTATCTCATATTCGAATAAGAATATAGAATTATGTAAAAAAATCAATGATAGAATTGGTTTACAAAGAAGTTATAAAAGACTAGGCTATGCCTATAGAAAAACAGGACACCCCAATAAAGCAGTGCTATATTATAAGAAAGCTTTTGATATGGTGATGGATCTGGGTATTGAAGGGTTAATAGCAAATCGTTGTTTGTCCTTGAGCAATGCATATACAGACATAGGTAATCATGAACTAGCCTTTATGTATTATAGATGCTATAAGCGTCAGCAAATAAAAGATATGAAAGTTAAGAGTATCAAAGAGTTTGCAGAGATAGAAGCAAAATACAATTATGAAAGACAAAAGGTTGTTGACAGCATCCACTTCTTAGAAAAACAGAAAATAAAAGAAACTCAACTATTACAAAAGGCCTCAACAAAGTTTTGGAAAGTAACCACAATTCTTGTTATACTGTTTGGATTAATTATAACGACTATTATTTTTCTTTTGAGAAAAAGAAAAGAGCAATTGATGCTGGGTAAACTTAAAAATGAAATGCTTCAGCAAGAGATTCATTACAAACAAAAGGATATTTCAGATTTTGCATTAAACATTTCTAGAAACCGAAAATGGAGAGAAGAATTATTAGCGCATATAAAGGATATAAAAAAATCTGGTATACTAAAAAATGATTCTAAATTTAATGCTTTAGAAAAAACAGTTTTAGAGAGAGAATTTGTAGAAAATAATATGATTAATTTTCAAGATAAAGTTGATGTTTTAAATACTGCGTTCTATGAAAAACTCCATAAAAAATATCCTACATTAACTAAAACGGAAGCAAAACTCTGTTCGCTAATTCGTCTCAATATTGATAACAATGAGATAGCAGTTTTGCAAAATGTGGCAGTCGAATCTGTTTATAGAAGCAGATCAAGGCTAAGAAAAAAGTTAAATCTTTCCCCAAAAGATGATTTAAATGCTATTTTACAAAAACTCTAAAAATTACTTGATAGTATAATTGATAATCAGTGATTTGTGTATTTTCTTTTTTAAGAAACACATGCCTCTTTTATAACTTGTACATGATTTGTACATATCAATTTTTCTTAATTCTACTACCTTATAAATAGATTTGTGGCATAAACCTCAAAATGCCGTAAAATGTCATTAAGGCAATTTATTCATAATCTTTTTAATAAAGATCGAGCGAGAATTATTCAACAAGAGAATGAACGCCTCAAGATGAAATTGCGTGCATTGGAAAAATTGAAAAGGGAATTAGAAAAAAATCAAATCAAAAAAAAGTAACCATACCCGTAATTATGAAAATCCTTAGATTGTGTAGTATTCTGTATTTGTTTTTATGCGTTTCGATAAATGCTTGGAGTTTCCAAAATTTTAATGATTCATCGATAGCAGAATTCGAGACACTAAACAAAAAGATTACCCCTGTTAATAATGTTAATATTGATGTTTCAGGTAATTTAATGTATACCGATGTCATAGGAATCGATGACAAAATAAGTATTGTTTTAGAAGGATCTTATTATCGTGTTAGTAACACTACTGCTGTATTGGTAGCAGGAACAGGAATGAAACAGGACAAGAATGATGTCTTGGTGCCCGTTGCTTTAGTGACAGGCCAAATCAACATCAACACACAAGCGGGAGACGACACGTTTACCGTAGACTTTTCTAAGGGTAATATTAAGGTTCCTGTTTATTATAACGGAGGTTCACAAAATACATCATCAGGAGATGATATGGTACTAGTGAGTTCTGATATAATCATATATGACAAAGTTGAACATACCTTTATTAATGACCATGATGGTTATGTTGATGTTTCAGACAATAGTACAATCAACTATACAGGACTAGAACCTATAACAGATAACCTGAATACGTCTGATCGCGTTTTTACCTTTACCGGAAATCAAGGCAATATAGAAAGCATTGCTTTAGAAGCAGGAGGTACTTTAGATAATCGTATTGATTCAGATTATGGGGAGTCTGTAGATTTTAATAACCCATTAAATTCATTGACAATTAACCTGACCGGGGCAGGCGATGATCTATTGAGTGTGAGAAGCTTGGCAAGCGGTTTTAATGCAGACCTTATTATTAATGGAGATACAGGTGATAATGTAGGTTTTAGAAATAATGCTATTGATTTGGGTACTGGTAATCTTGCTATAACCTGTGATTTGCTTAGTATTTATCAAAACATTACCACTACTGGAACGATCACTACGTCATCCAAAAATACAACACATATTATTAGTGCAACAGTACAGTCTAATGGAGGGAACATTTCTATTAGCTCAGGAACAGAAGTAGTTTCTGGTGATTTTGGTGTGATTAATATGTTCGGGGGTCATGTAAAAGCTACAGGATCTGGAACAATTACTATGAACGGTAGAGCGTATGCTACTCGAAACATAAATTTTGTACTTAGCAGTATATTTATGAGAAGTGGGAGTAGCGTTACCACCGATACTGGAATGCTAGAGATGACTGGAAGTGGGATTTTTGACGGACGTGCAAATATTAGAGGGATTCGAATAGAAGGTAATTCATCTATTCAAAGTACAACCGGGAATGTTACTATCACTGGTACAGGAATGAATGGAGCAAATAATGATAATGTAGGTGTCTCGTTGGCTTCAGGTACCATTCAAACCGGAGGTACTGTAAATGTTACAGGATCAGGATATATAGGGGTGCAACTGGATGGAATTGTAAGAGATTCTGGAAATATGTCACTGCAGGGAACTAGCGGATCTACCAATGCCCCAGCAATAACAATCACTTCATCAACCGCAAAAATAGAGTCGAACAATTTGTTGATAAGCGCCAATGTAGGGCCAATCAATACGCCTAATGGAGTTGCAGTACAAGAATTAATCGAAGCTAATAACACAACTGTTAATGGTGTGTTGGCACCCGGTCAGTCTCCCGGGCAATTGATTGCAAATACGAATCTAACTGTTGGATTAGGAAGTACAGTAGAAATAGAATTCGAAGGCCAATTAACTGCAGGGAGTGATTATGATCAAATAGTAGTTAGAGGTGCTATTGATATTACCGGAACAACATTTAACTTGGTTGATAATGCCGATGCTATTTTTAGCGAAAATTATACGATTATCGATAATGATGGAGTTGATCCGATTATAGGAACTTTTAACGGATTACCAAACGGTACGGCTATAGTAGGAAATGGAAGAACCTGGACTATACATTACAACGGGGGAGATGGTAATGATGTAGTATTAGTTACCGAACCCGATGAGCCTAATGTATATTTGGACAATTCTGGAAATCTGGTTTTTGAAGATCCCGATAACGTAAATGATACCATAACTATAATAGTCGATGGTACGAATTATCGAATTAGCGATTCCGGAAAGAAATTAATTGCTGGTCTGGGAACAACTCAAGACGGAAATGACGCATTGGTTCCTATAACTTCGGTTACGGGACAAATCAACATCAATACAGGATCAGGTAATGATAATTTTACCATCAATCTAACCGGAGGTAATTTTAGTGATGAGATTAACTATGACGGTGGCGACAATAATGATACTCTGGCTTTAGAAGGAAATGGTTCTTATGATCAGGTATCTTATTTTTTCTACAATAGTAGTAGTGTTGTTAACATTTCGGGAAATAGTACTATTGTCTATCAAGGACTAGAGTCATCTGTATTAGATCAACTAACGGCGCGAACACGTGTATTTGACATCAATAATATAAATGATATCATACTTAATAATGCACCGTCAATTTTAGAATACCAAATAGGAACTACCTTATCAGGTTGGGTAGATTTCAATTTTTCAGAGGCAGTATTAGCTATCTATACCAATAATTCTGCAAGTATAAATTATTTTGGAACAGAAGGTAATGTAAATCTGGTGATGGGTACACCTTTAGAGCCAGTAGATACAGTTAGCATAAATGCCGATATGGATTTGGGAGAATTAAATCTGGTTTCCAAAAAATTAAACATATACCAATCGGTAACAACAAAAAATTCTGTTTCTGCCTTTGTATCGGGTAGGGTATTTATAGAAAATGGTATAGTACAAAGTACATTGGGAGATGTTGATATTTATGGGGGTAGAAGTATTCCTGAAGATAAGGGGATTCATTTAACAGGTACAGCAGAAATCAAAACTACTTCGGGTAATATTCGATTAGAAGGAACTGCATTAGAAAATGGAAGTTTTACCAATGCCATGGGGATCCGTCTCGAAAATTCAACACGTATTTACTCGCAGACTGGAAATATCACCTTAAATGGAGCAACCAATAGTATTTATGACGAATCTTACGGAATTCATTTAGCAAATGAATCTTATATTGAGAGCAACGGTGGTGATATTAGAATTACTGGGATATCGAATACCTCAAACAATGAAGATTCTGGTAGGCATATAGGAGTGTATCTAGTAAACACTGCATTAATAAAAACAACGAATGCTGGTAAAGTAGAGATTACAGGAACAGGAGGAAGAAGTGATGTGTTAGGAGGAAACCATGGAATCGTAGCGCATGGTGGTACTACAATTACCGCAGAAAATGGTAATGTGGCTATTACAGGAAAAGGTACACATCGTGATAGTGATGGGATACAGGTTAGAGGTGCAATTACAACTACCGGTACAGGAAACGTTATTATAGAAGGAGAAGCAACCTCTTTTGCGACCAATACATCGATCAATGTCATTCCTAGTGCGCAGATTACCTCGGGAGGTGAAATTACATTAAATGCCACTACCATGCCTATAAAAACGGCAGGAGGTATCCCTTCTCAGACCCAGTTTGTGGCAAACAATACCATTATTAACGGAGTTTTAACTCCAGGGCAATCGCCAGGTCAGATGGTTGTTGATGGTAACTTCGAGATAAATACAGGAGATGTGTTGCGATTAGAAATTAATGATTTTACCAATCCTGGTAATAATTTTGACCAGTTAAAAATTAATGGGCAAGTAACGATAAATGATGCAACTTTAGAATTAGTAGATACCAGCGGAGAGTTTCCTGTAGATGATGTAGTCATCACAATTATTGACAATGACGGAACCGATCCTATTATAGGAACTTTTAATGGGTTACCTAATGGGGCTTCTATAATGACTAATGGTAAATCATGGTATCTACATTACAACAAGGGAGATGGTAACGATGTGGTGCTAAGCTCACTTGCGACTATAGTAGATGTAGTGGTAGAGGATGGAGATATGATCTTTACCGACTATGGATCACAAAATGATAATTTAACCATTGTTGTAGATAATGTGAATTACCGTATCAGTGATTCAGGAAGGGCTTTGGTTGCCGGACAAGGAGCTACTCAAGATGGGAATCATGTGTTGGTACCCATAGCATCGGTAACAAAAGCAATCCATCTCAATACAAGAAGAGGAAACGATAATATACATATAGACCTAAACGGAGGAGATTTTGTTGATGAGATATTTTATAATGCAGGAAATGATACCGACGGACTGTCTTTATTAGGAGCAGCTACTTATAATAATGTGGTACACACCTTAGATAACCCGGGAGAAGGAAAAGTTAGAATTACAGGAAACAGTATGATCAATTATACTGGGATAGAAGGAAGTATTATTGATCAATTAGATGTAAACGAAAGAACTTTTACCATCAACGCAAATACAACCACCCGATTAAAAACAGATGGTACGCTAGAAAACCAGGTGGCTATACGAGGGTATTTTGAGATAGACTATAATAACCCTAATAATGTATTGACGATAAACGGAACAGGAGGGCCAAATGGATTTATTCAGGTCAATGGTTTTGCTACTGGGTTTGATGCACATCTGGTTATTATCAAGGAAGAAGATATTGTTAGGTTTGGTCCTAACACAAATATAAATTTGGGTAGTGGGATTCTTAGAGTTATAGCAAGATCAGTTTTGTTTAGAACAGAAGTTACTACCCAGGGTGCAATCGAGGTCATAAGTCATGAAGGTACTTCTTTTTCAGAGGCTAATATCGTGTCTTCTGCAGGAGAAGATATCAATATCAATGCAGGTTTGTTCCCAAATCCAGGACTTAGTACCTACGGTATCGACATGATTGAGTCCACACTACGTACAACAAGCGAAGGAAATATTACTCTTAGCGGAAAAGCATTTAGCGATGACCCTTCAATTTCGACCAGAGGGATTACTATGGTCCGTAGCAATATACTTACAGATACAGGAAATATTACTATTACCGGTAAAGGTCCTACTATGGGTGTGAATCAATGTAAAGGAGTAATCATTGGATTAGAATCAGTAATCCAAAGTAATAGTGGGAATATCAACATAACAGGAACCGGAGGAGAATGTTCTGGAGGAGTAAACGTAGGAGTCTCACTGGTAATAGACATGATGATCAAAACTTCGGGATCTGGTCATATAAATATTGATGGAAATAGTGGACTTACCGGTGATTACAACTACGGAATCGAAATGATGGGTACTTCATCTATCACAGCAGAAAATGGAGAAGTTATTTTTATGGGGAATAGTACCGCCACTACAGGTACAGGTCATATAGGAGTATGGCTCGAAGGAGCTGTTAGCACTACGGGTACAGGAAATATTACCGTAAACGGAAGAGTGAATTCATCAGATAATACTATCGGAATATTTCTTCCAGAACGTGATACACAGATCCAATCCGGAGCTAATCTACATCTCTATGCGGTCTCTGGACCCATATACACACCAGACGCACCTACCAGACAGGCCTTGTTTAGTGCTAACAATATCTTCATTAACGGGGTTTTAGAACCAGGACGATCTGCTGGCCAGGTGATGATCAACGGAGTTCTGGAAGCGAATGTAGGAACTACTCTCGAAATAGAAATAAATGATTTTACTACCCCAGGTGTTGATTATGATCAGGTGATAGTAAATGGTACAGTAAATTTACAAGATGCGATTCTTACTATCAAAGATAATTCTGGTAGTGTCTCTAGTCCACAAAATATTATTTTGATCAATAATGATGGAGATGATCTTATTACAGGTAATTTTTTTAGATTACCTCATGGTACGGCTATCCCAGGAAATCAAAAGACTTGGTATATCTATTATAACCTTAACGGAAATGATGTTTTATTAAGCACTTCACCTCCTAATGTACATGTTGATGGTTCTGGTAACCTTGTTTTCTCTGATCCTTATGCGGTAAATGATAATCTAAAGATTAATATTGATGGTGAGAATTATCGTATCAGTGACTCGGGAAAACCAGTTATTGCTGGTCTGGGAGCAACCCAGGATGGAGATGAGGTATTGGTAGCCATTGCATCTGTAACAGGTGACATTAATATCAATACAGGAGACGGAGATGATGTATTGAATATAGATTTGGGTAACGGTAATTTTACAGATGCTGTCAATTTTGAAGGCGGTAATGACGATGATGGATTATCGGTATCAGGAACAGGTATTCATGATAGTAATGTGCATACTGTAAGTAGTGCAGGAGAAGGAACAATAGCCATTACAGGAAATAATACTATTAGTTATACAGGACTAGAGCAAACCATCACAGATCATCTGGATGTAAATGAAAGAACCTTTACTATAAATGTGAATAATTTTACTATTCTCGAAGCCGTGGGTGCTTTAGAAAATCAGGTAAGAATTAGTGATATTGCTACTATCGATTATAATAACCCTAATACTGCGTTGACCATTAATGGTGCGGGATCAGATGTAGGCTATGTTTATATCAATGGCTTTGCCACCGGGTTTGATGCAAATTTGACCGTTGTAAGAGAAGAAGATCAGGTTCGTTTTGGAGATATGATAAATACAGACTTGGGCAGTGGAGCACTTAATGTTACTTCGAAAATTGTGATATTTAGAACAGATGTGACTACAGAAGGTCCTATAAACATTACATCAGATGAGGCGATTCATATGTCAGGATCGGTAGTTCAATCTACTGCCGGAGAAGATATCATCATGAAAGCAGGAGTTGCTCCTCAACCTGGAAGAGGTTTTGACGGTCTTGAAGCGTTCGAATGTACTATCCAAACCTTTGGTGCCGGAAACATTATCCTTGATGGAAAAGCGTATACAGAAAACACTTCAACTTTTCTGGAGGGGATGACATTGTTCGAAACTAATATCATAACCGATACCGGAGATATTACCATTTCGGGAACGGGCCCGGCTACAGGGCCTTTAAAAAGTACAGGAATACAGGTATTATTTTCTTCAGAAATACAAAGTAATAGCGGAAACATTAGTGTTACAGGTATAGGAGGAAACAGTATTGGAGCTTCTAATATTGGAGTTCTTGTAGAAAGTTCTGCAGTTCGTACAGCAGATACGGGTACTATTACGATCAACGGAACAGGAGGAATGGGTACCGAATTTAATTATGGGGTAGACATAAAAAATAATGCAACTATCCTAGCGTATGGTAATATAGCGATTACAGGAACCAGCCTGGATACTACAGGAAACGATCCATTCGGAATTAACTTTAATGCATCTGCTACTACTCTGGCAGGTACGGGTAATATTATATTAGAAGGTACCAGTGGTAATGCAAATGCCTCGGCTATCAATATATCGCATGCAGGTACAGAACTACAATCCGGAGGAGATTTAGTAATGACCGCCAACCTGGGACCTATACATACTACCGATGGAGTTACAGGGGTACAAACCAATTTTGTAGCAGAAAACGATATCATCATAAATGGGGTGTTGGCGCCGGGTCAGTCTATAGGGCAGATGATCACCTTGGGTAATTTGACAATGCAATCAGATGATACACTAGAGATAGCAATAAATGACGTTACTACAGCAGGAACCGATTATGATCAACTAAAAGTAACTGAGGGAACCATCAATATAAATGGTGCTACTCTTACCATCATAGATAATTCGCCAGCAATAAATAGTCCAGCAACTATCGTGATCATCGATGGAGAAGAACCTGTTGTGGGTACTTTTAATGGACTTCCGCAAGGAACAGCTATTGCTGGTAATTCGAATACTTGGTATATCTATTACAATCAGGGAGATGGATATGATGTCATACTAAGTTCTGAAATGTTTATGCCTAATGTATTTTTAGATCCTTCTGGAAACATGTTGTTTGTAGACCTTTATCAAGGCAATGATCAACTTACTATTCGTGTTGATGGCACAAACTATCGTATTAGTGACCAGGCAAAAGGACTCATTGCAGGAGCAAGAGCCGTACAGGATGGAAAAGATGTACTGGTACCCATCGCTTCGGTAACAGGAACAATCAATATCAATACAGGAGAAGGTAATGATCATCTAAACATCAACCTGGATGGAGGTGATTTTGCAGATGAGATCATTTATGATGGGGGTGATCAGACAGATGGGATGTCGCTATCAGGATCAAATATGTATACCAGCCTAACCCATACCTTAACAGGTGATAATGAAGAAGAAGGAACTATTGCTATTACTAATAATAATATAATAACCTATCGATCAATAGAACAGACTATTGCAGATCCTCTGGATGTGAACGATAGAGTTTTTGAATTGGATCTTGATGATGCTATTGTCTTTGATAGCTTAGGGGCTCTGGATAACCAACTTGATATATTTAGAGGAATGGTTATAGATTATAAAAACCCTTCAAATTCATTAACGATTAACAGTATAGGCGAAGGCCGAAATATATTAATGATTCGAGGAGTAGGAGATGGATTTGATGCAGATATTACCGTTAACGCATCCGAAAGGGATGATGTTCGTTTTGACTCTAATAAGGTTATTGATATTGGTAATGGAGAATTTAACTTAAATTCGGGAACACTCCTCTTTGGTAGTAATAGTACTGTTCGCACTACAGGATCCATCATGGTCAATACAAAAAGTGTTACCTCTATCCTAGGTAGAGTACATTCTAACGGTGGTAATATTTCTATTGCAGGAGGAACCGAACTGACTTCACAAGATAATTACAGCGGAATATTTCTATACAGCTGTCATATAGAAACTACAGGAGATGGAGCTATTACACTAGATGGAACAGCTTATTTTAATACCGCTACCGATATTGTATTAGATGGTATATTGATGCGAAGAAATAGTAGAATTGTAACCGATAACGGTGATATTACCCTTATAGGGAAAGGGATAGACAACGGATTGGTCAACTATAGAGGAATATATATAGAAGAATCTTCTAGAATAGAAAGTAATCGCGGTCATATTACCATTACAGGTACTGCAAGAGATCATGAGGACGATGCAAATATTGGTTTTTGGTTAGATGAAGGCACAAGAATACAAACCGGAAAAGCGGTGACCCTGGATATCACAGGTGAAGGGCAGATAGGAATCAAGCTAGGAGGGTTGATCTCTACAGGTAGTGTTACTCTGACAGGAACGAGTAGAAGTGCAGACTCTCCGGCCATCAATATAGAAACTTCTACAGCAAAAGTACAGGGCATTAAAGATATAACGTTAACTGCCAATGTAGGGCCTATTTATACACCTGCAGGAGTTGCAACGCAACCTCAGTTAGACGCTATAAGCGGAACATCAACCATTAGCGGAATACTGACACCAGGCCAGTCTGCAGGATCAGAGACAGGGCAATTGATTGCTGAAGGAGATGTTACCTTGCAGTCTGATGCTACGCTAGAAGTAGATATGAATAATTTTGGTAATGCCGGAGAAGATTATGATCAGTTAATAGTTAATGGAGGCTTTGTAAACATTAATGACGCTACATTAGTACTGAAAGATGATACAGGTATGCTTCTTCCAGATCAAATCGTAACGATTGTATTGATCGATAATGACGGAATCCACGACAAAGTTAGGGGTACGTTCAAGGATTTACCTAATGGTGCTGCAATCCCGGGTAATAACAAGACCTGGTATATATACTATAACAATGGTGATGGTAATGATGTGATATTGAGTTCAGAAAAAATAGAGGTACGTCTACATCCAAGAGTATATCTGCAAGGAGCAGGTATCAATCCAAATGCAGATGCAGTAACATTAATGCGTGATGATTTGCGAATAGAAGGATATGTTCCAACGACTTCTCCTTATAACGATGAGGTAACCATAGATGCATCTGTATTGGCGACAGAAGGTAGTGATGCCATCGTAGATTGGGTATGGGTAGAGCTTAGAGATAAAGATGACCAAAACAAAGTGATACATGGTTTGTCTGCATTAGTACAACGTGATGGAGATGTAGTAGATGTAGATGGAGTCGCAGATCTGGATTTTCCAGGGCTAACGACTAATGATTTTTATATTGCGATAACTCATCGTAACCATTTAGGAGTAATTTCTGCTATCTCTCATACATTAAGTGAAACCACCACTATAGTAGATTTTACACAGAATACCGAGTCTGCACAAGGCGGAAACCAAGCCCTAACAGAAGTATCAAACGGTATTTTTGGACTGTTTGCAGGAGACGTTGATGCCAATGCCACCATAGAAGATACCGATGCCAATGGATTGATTCCGCTACTTGGAGAAGCAGGGTATCACAACAGTGATATTGATGCCAATGGACAGGTGCAAAATACCGATCTACACAATTTGGTGTATCCTAACCTGGGGTACAACCAACAGTTTTCTAATATAGCAGGTAAGAATATCCAGATACCGAGCGTTCATTTTACCTTTGCCAATGCAAAGATCACTCAGGACGGAGATACTAGTTTCTATGAAGCCGATATTATGATCGAGAGTACAGAAGCCTTTAAATTAGGTTCTGGGCAGTTGTATATCGATTATAGTCAGACAGCTTTTGGCGAAAATATTGTTGCCAATCAAAAAATAGAATATTCTCAACCAGAGGGCTCAATATTAGCAGAAAATTATGGAGCTCCAGCTTATCAGGACTTCATGCAAAATGATAATACCAATACCAGAATATCCTTGTCTTTTCAACAGGGAGTAGGTGTAGGAGTGATTACTGCAAACAATGTAACTGCTACGCCAAGGGTATTGTTTCATATCAGGATACCGTATATCGATGTAAAGCAGAACCCTCAATTATGTTTTGTATCTGATGAGGTATTTAGACATCAGTTCTTTACCGCTTGTGGATCGGGTGTTGCAGGAGCTATAGACTGTACTAATAATAGAGGCGTACAGTTACTTAATGATACTTTTGATTGTTCTGGAGCGATACCAGAAGAAGAACCTGAAGAAGAGCCAGAGGTAACCATAATAGGAGTAAAGATGTATCCTAATCCAACCACAGATATATTTTATATCAAAGGGTTGGTAGAAAAATCAACCATTTATATCTATGACGTATATGGTAGGTTGGTATTTCGTAACGATACATATTTAGATGATCCTATTAACATCACTCATCTAGAGGCTGCCTTGTATTGGGTATATGTTACCAATAGTAAAGAAGAATACAGTATGAGCTTGATAAAAAAGTAGTATAGTAATTATTCGAATAAATCTAAGGTTTTCAAAAAAAGAGGGCTTTTAAAAACTAAAGTTAATATGAAATGTGATTTCAAAACTATAAACATTATTTTATATAAAAAACAAAGAATTACTGTTGTAAAAGAACTATATCAAAGGCAAATACAATAGTTTTGCAGCGCTAAAACATAGTATATGATAAACAATTACATACCCTTAATACTTTTTTCTTTTGCGATCACATCAATGATCGCACAGGAGAATAGTATATCTTCTGGTGGCAATGCAACTGGAACAAGCGGAACCTCAAGTTTTTCTGTTGGTCAAATTTTTTATATGACCACTCAAAATGCCAATGGTTCTTTGTCTGAAGGAGTGCAACAAGCTTTTGAAATCGAAACCTTAAGTAATAATGACTTTGGTTTGACAAAATTAGAGGCAGTTGCATATCCAAACCCTACGATTAATAAACTAAATCTTTATTTGGGGGATATTGAGATAAAAGATGCTAATTATGATATTCAAGATATTCATGGTAGGTTGATTATAAATAAGGTTGTTGATGGAAAATTGAATATAGTGGATATGGAATCCTTTTCGTCAGGAACGTATATTTTAACAGTGAAAAAAGATAATTATCCTTTAAAGACATTCAAAATCATAAAAAAATAAACCAATGAATAAAATAATTACTTTTTTGATGCTGATATTTACAATATGCATGATGGCTCAAAATTCTTCTTACAGAATTAACTATCAGGTTGTTGTGAGAAATGTAGATAATGCCGTGGTTGCAAACGAAGATGTAGGTATAAAAATTACAATTTTGCAAACTTCGGAAACAGGAACAGCTGTGTATTCAGAAACTCAAACAGCAGCAACTAATACTAATGGACTTGTAGATATACTTATAGGAGGAGCTGCTGGTTTTGATGAGATAAATTGGTCTATGGGGCCTTATTTTGCCAAAATTGAAATTGATCCAGAAGGGGGAGCGAATTATGCCTTGACTACGGTTAACCAACTTGTGAGTGTTCCTTATGCATTACATTCTGCAACCGCAGACGTTGCCGCAACTGCAGATTATAATTCTTTGACAAATAAACCCACAACAATTACTGCGGATCAATCTGCTAAGATTGATTTTATAACGGTAACCTCGACAGTGAATTTAGATCAATTACAAACGGATGTAATCGCTAACAACGCAAAAATCGGGTTTCCTGGCTTTGGAACCGTACAAGGTACTGCGTTAGAAGGAAATAATGTAATATGGAGAAAATCCGCTACAAATGATGTTTTTTACAATTTGGGTAATGTGGGTATAGGTGTTGACGAATCAAGTAATTTTAGTGGATCTAAATTACATGTGGGAGGACCAATTTTGTTTGAAGGAACTCCGGCGGCAACCGTTCCAGGAAGTTTATACTATGATAATACTGGTAGTGGAAGTTTTCATTACATAGATAATACAAACACTGATGTAACAATCAATTCAGGAGGCGTTACCTATGCAGGTGGACTTTGGAGTATAGAGAACGGAGATGCAGTAATAAATAATGACGTTATTATCCAAAATAGTTTGGGTGTTGGGTTAGATGTATCACCAGGAATTGATTTTGGGTTTAATAATCTGATTTTATCAGAAAATAACCTTAGAATATTATTTGATGATAGCGATGATGTTTCAGGTACCCTACCCGCTAATGATTGGCAAATAGAAATTAATGAATCTGCAAATGGAGGGACCTCTCATTTTGCAATACTTGATGTTACAGGAGGAACTACTCCCTTTAAAATTCTTGCAGGAGCGACAGAGAACTCTTTACATATTGCGGCTAACGGTAATGTTGGAATAGGTACAACAGTCCCAAGAAGTAAATTAGAAGTAGTTGGTGCTGTTAAAGCAGATTCTTTTGTTGGAGATGGTTCTGGAATTACAGGAATAGCAACCGGTACCGGTGGTATTGCTAATACTGGTGATACGACTATTGCCGCAGATACAGATGCGAATAACGTTGGTGAAATTGCTTTTCAAACACAAAACACCACCCGTATGACAATTACTAATGATGGAAACGTAGGTATAGGAATTACCACACCATCTGTAGGGCTAGAAGTTGCAGGAGATGCAAAGGTTGATAATTTAAACCTTAGCGGAAATGCAGCTGTACAAATGATTACAATTGCACCAAATAGAGATACATCGGCAACACCTTTTGCTCCTGGGTATAATGTAGAGAATAAGAGCTTTATTTTATTAGATGGACAAGTGGTTTCAAGACTTAGAGCCTTTACAAATGGAATAGAAGGACAATTGGTTACACTTACTGCATTAACGTCTGCAATAACCATTGAACATGCTAGTGTACCACCAGGTCTAGGTAGTTTTGAATTACCCGGAAATGCAGATATTGTTTTACAAGCAAATGGAAGTGCCACATTTATCTTCGATGGAACGTTTTGGTATTGTGTAGGACTTAATAACTAATATAAGATGAAAAAGTTATTTATAACCTTATTTTTGTTGCTTATAGCAACTTGTATATACGCACAAACTCCACAAAAATTTAGCTATCAAGCAATCATACGAAGTGCATCTGGTACATTGGTTAAGTATACCGATGTATCCATACGTCTTAGTATTATCGAAGGCAGCACAACCGGAACTACAGTATATAGCGAAACGCATAACCCAATTACAAATTATGCAGGCTCGGTAATTGTATTAGTGGGAGAAGGTAAAGTTCTTTCGGGATCTTTAAGCACTATAGACTGGGGAAGCAATGTTTATTATATCAAAACCGAAACCGATCCTGCAGGTGGTACTGATTATGATATTGTAGGTACAACTCAATTATTTAGTACTTCGTTTGGATTAACAAGTGTAAAAACTGATTTGGCGCTAAGTGCAGACTATAATAATCTGACCAATAAACCCACAACGATAACTGAAGAACAAACTGATAAATTAGAGTATTTAAATCCAACAACTTCAGTAAATCTGGATCAGATCACAACAGATGTAATGACTAATACAGCAAAGGTTTCGTTTCCCGATTTTGGAACTACATCAGGAACAGTATTTGAAAATTTGTGGTCAAAGATTGGAGATCATGTATATAGAGACATAGGAAAAGTGGGTATTGGTTATACCGATGCAACTACCTTTGGCTCCGCAGTTTTAGGAGTTAAAAATGGAATTATTTTAAGTAATACGGCAGATGAAGTTGATAATATGACGACTCCGGGTTCTTTGTTTTATGAAGGTAGTGCCAAAGGATTTATGTTTTATTATGACAATACCGGAGCATTAAAATCTTTAGGAACTGGTGATATAACTTTTAATACAAGAAATAATGTGTTTATTGAAGAATCAATTGTAAAGAATCGAATAGCGATTGGAGATGATGTACTACCAGGTATGGATTTTGGAGAAAATGATATGATTTTATCAGATGACACCCTTGGTATTTTCTTTAGAGATACCAGTACTTCTTCAAGCTTTCCTCCTAATGATTGGTCGATACAAATTAATGATGTAATTGACAACGGTGAGAATTACTTTGCAGTAAATGATATTGATGGTGCTAGAACTCCTTTTAGAATTATGGCGGGGGCTCCGGATAAATCGTTAGAAATTAATGCTAACGGAAGTATTAATATAGGGAATCTAGTTTCCACCGAAAAAATTGAAATAGCAGGTAATGTTGTTGCGACTTCTTTTGTTGGCAGTGGTAAAAACCTTACAAATCTTTTAGGAGTAGGTACGGCCAACACTTCAAATATAGGAAGTACTACTATTGGAGCAGATACTGATGAAGATACAAATGGTCGCATTCTTTTTGAAACCAGACAAACCACTAAAATCAAGATCGAGAATGACGGTTCTATTAATAATGGCACTACCGATCCTTCGAACCTTTTAAGTATCAATGGAGATGCAGCGTTTACTACTTTGACTGCTCAAAAACTCTCTGTAAGTGGAGCTATTCAAAAACCTGTGGTTACCGAAACAACCCTTTCTTTTATTGCCAATTATGATGTAACCGGTAAATCTGTTATATTGATGAATAATGGTGGGAACATATTTTTAAACTTTTTAGGAGGGGTAACGGGTCAAAAAATACATTTGATAAATATTCATCCTTCTAGTACAGTAAGTATTTCTATAGGAGGACTTATTTCTCCTAATGCTCATATACTAGGACAAAACGAAAGCGTTACTATGATTTATAATGGTTCTGCTTGGGTTGTTACTGATTTTGTGGCTGTCCCTTAGAAATGGAATTGAATTTCAACTAAAAAAACATTATTCTCTTTAACAAATAATGTTTTTTCATCTTTTAATTTGTCATTATTTATCAATGTATTTTATGATAAAGAATAAAAATGCCAGGCTCAAAAGCCTGGCATTAATCGTAAATATTTAAAATATTACTTCACCAAAATATTCTTTTTTTGAAAAAAATACGATTATGGCATAGTTTATTCTCTTACTATTGTATTTCTTCGTTTGTCAATTTATCTTGTTCTGTTATTTCACTTTCTTCGAATGTTTCAGTTTCAATTTCATTAAAACCTTCTTCTTGATCTATAACCTCTTCTTCTACTTCTTGGGTAACTGTGGTTTCTTCAAGAATTGTTTCTTCATCTACTGATTTTTCTTCTGAAGTATTTATTTTTAAAGCTTTAAACTTATCTAATTGTTCTTCTTCTCCCGTAAAATAAGGAAAAACATCCATTATCGGAGATTCGGCAATAGCAGGTATCGTATAATCTCCTGTTGTACCATGCATGGCTGTATTAGTATTATCAAAAGCTTCTTTTACATCATTTGCTTGTACTAATAAATACATATTAGTTTTTCGTTCTTTACCGCTCTCCTCATCATACGCGATTAAGGATACTTTTGATTTAAACCATCGATCCGAATTCTCAACAGGATGTATCTCTGCATAATTCGCAACTTTTATATTTGTGATCTTAAACTCTTCACTAATATATGCCGACATTTCTTCATTAATTCTAGTTTCAGCCTCTGTATAAGAGATAGCGTCTACTAGATAAGGCTCTGTAGTCACTTTTTGTACTCCAGACTCATTTATTTTTCTGTACTTTACTTTGCATTCGTACCAAGTTGCGCTCATAATTCTTTTTTAGGATGCCAAATATAAATTTTAAAAGAAATTCTGAGCATTAAAAATGGGAATAGATATTCACAAATTTTGAGCAACCTATAAATTTGGTTTCATTTCATATGAGATCATTAACTATAACTCCTCTTTTTTTACTTATTTTAATTGTTTGGCAGTTGTATTTTGTGTTTCGGTTATGGCATCTGATGGTATTGCTTTTTTCTTCCTCTTTTTCGAATTAAAATTTATAGGAATTGATATTGCGGCTTGAAATGCTAATCCTCCTACAGCATTTGCTCCCATATCACTCCATGATGCATGACTATTTGATGATGCACTATCGATAACTTCTTTAATCGAACCTATGAGCATGGTCGTTGAGAGTGATATTAATCTCTTTTTAAGTTCTGGAAATTCTTTATATTTATTATGAACAGATAAAAAGGTATAGGTTACGGTACTGATACCAAAAGAGCCTACACTATGCTTTATTTTATCATTTTGCCAAAAATCGGTACTTGTTATGTTTTGCGCTGTTACGTTAATACTTATTACTAATGCAATAAAAAATAGTTCTCTTCTCATCATCAAGGGCTTTAAGAATATTGTTATGGTTAAACAGTAATTTTTATACTGTCTTTGTGTCGAAAGTACTTCTTGAAGCTTTGTTTTTGAGATGAAATTCGTTGAAATGCGTTTTTGTATCGGTGAATGGTTGTTTTTTTACTTTGAATGAGTATGCGGTTGTAGAGGTTTATTGTTTAAAATTCTGATTATGCGATACTTGTGTTGTTTAAAGATGTAGGGAATATGTGCTTTATGTAAATTAAAAAGGTTTGTTTCAAGCGTAGAAATGAAATGTCAATCACCTATCAAGTAACTACCTAAAACGAACAATACCCGCTTATCATTCTTAATAGATATGATAAACAGGTATTTAATATAAAGTTATTTGAAAGATAAAATTATGAAGGATTGCTGGCGAAAGAGTGTTTGCTTAAAAACGCTTCAGTTGCTGATTTTCCAGAATTGTACAGCTTGTCTTTTTCGGATTCTGTAAGATTAAAATTAGTCGCAGAGATACCAAAATCATTAATATTGATTGTTCGATTTTCTTCAGAAGGATCTTTTTCAAAATCTATTTTTTGTACATCAAGCAGCATCCCAAAGGTGGCTTTTACATATTTGAGTATGTGATCATATTCTAAATCATTATTGGTTGGGGTTTGTCCTGTATATCCAAAATGAAACCCTATTGTTTTGGGATTGGAGCCATCTGTATCAAAAGCCGTAATAGGATAATTGTAAGTTAATCCTCCGTCTACATAAATATGGTCATTAGGTATTTTGTTTGTAAATGACCAAGCTTGAAAAAATAAAGGAATAGACATAGAGGCTCTAATAGCCTCGGCAACAATTGTAGTAGGTGTTTTATCAAAAGAGAATTCACGAGCTATTTGCATATTTAAATCAGACGAAAAAACTCTTAAATCTTTACCTCCGCTGTTTTTTAGGTCTTCAAATGTAGCTTCTTTATCAAACCCTTTATTTTCGATAAAAGATTGAATAAATTGTAATAAAAACTCTCCTTTATACAAACCATAATGTGTAGCGATTCTAAGAGGGTTCCAGTGATCTTCAAAATCTTTAAAGTTGGTTGCATTTACTACTTTGGTAATTTCTTGGGCGTCATAATTAAGGCTTACCAATGCAGCTGTAATGGCTCCTGCCGAGGTTCCTGCAACTCGTTTAATATTTTTAAGAATGTTCTTTTTCTCTAATACTTCGACAGCTCCAGCATAAGCTATTCCTCTTACTCCACCTCCTTCAAAAACAAGATTTTCTATAGTAGTCATAATAGTTAAATTGTAGTTAGATAGTTAATAACCGATATCGATGGAAAGAAAAAATATTCACCACCTCTAATGGTAACAAAACGTTTCCAGTTGTCTAGATACTGGTTTACAGGTTCTGCTTGTATGGTAAATTGCCCCTTTTCATTATTTGGATCACCTTCTGGTGGAACACCTATGATAATATCAATATCATTGCTAAGATGTCGTGGTTGATTGTTATTGGCCCAGGCATGTTGTATAAACTCGAATTGAAGTTCTAAATTGGCATTAAAACATATAAAGTGAAGCCCTATTTCATCTTTGTCATTACTATTTGAAGCCGGTATTTCGTATGTTCTTCCTCTTCTAATAATACGATGACGATTGGTAATTTTTAAAGATTGCTTTTTGTTATACCACCGAAATGCATCTCTTGGATTGTTTCTTCTTAAGTGAGATCCAAATGGGCAACGTAAACCATCAGGATCTTTATCTGCATACCCAAAATCATCGTTGTCTAAACTACCCCCTGGATCTTTATCAGGAAAATTAACCAATGACGCTCCGCTTGGCCAGCGTCCAATACATTTTGAAGCTAATTTTATTTTAGCTTCTTCGTTTGTAGAACCATCTTTGTTTTTTGTTTTACTATCCATATACTCCCAAAAATCATCTACATGCTGTTCCATTTGTCTAAATACCATAAAACTCCCATTGTGCCCAAGATCTTTTTTGCCAGAACCCGCGGCATCATTCTTAAGTAAGGTGCTATTACCTTGGTTAGTTTCTAATAGAGGAGAATAAGGAAATTGATCATGTTCATTTTTATAACCCATTAGAAATTCACCGGTCTCGACTAAATCATTTTCTGGACCAGGTCGTCCACTACCCTTAATAACCGGTTCTGAAATGCCATCATGAAAACCGAAAGGTTCTTTATTATCTGGCCGTAGATACCCTTTCATTTCTTTTATGATAGTTATTCCTCCGTTTCTAGATAATCGTTCTTTCTCTTTTTCTATGAATGTTGCCATTGTCTCCTTGTCTTTTGTATGAAGGATAAGAACAGCATGAAGTTTTTTAGAGTTAGTTTTTCCTCCCCATCTCCATTTGCTAGGATCATTTTCTCCATAATCTCCTAAAATCCTACTTCTGTCTTCAGTTGCAACACCTTCTTTAAATGGTACAGGAAAATTATCAAGGTTTTTTTGATCCATTCCTAATGCTTTCAACCCTTCTGGGGTAAAAGCTAAATGCAATGTTTTTTCTGAATGACTAGATATGTCTGCAGAATCAATTAATGGTAGTATGTTTTGCATCCATGTTTTGGCGTCTTTGTGATTGTTTACTTCTAGTAGAAAATAAGCAGTCTCTAACAGTTTTCCATATCCACGAATTACCATTCCTTGAATATCATTTAAGTCTAATGTCTTTGGATTGCTAATTATTGCCATTTGTAATGTTTCTTTTTAGTTATACTTATATTCTACTTAGCATTGTTTTTATTTGAGCATTATTTAACTCTCCTGAATTAAATAATTCTACCCTAAGTTTGGACTTATCAATTATCTGCTGAAGCCCGTACCATGGATATGCAGAATACCATATTGGTGTTGGAACTTGCGTTAAACGACCCCATCCCATAAATTCTAAAATTTTATAGGACCCTCCTCCAAACATGAAAAATGTTTTCGGATATCCCTTGGCTGCACCATAAATAGCATTTAATCCCCAGCCATTGTTGTCGACAAAATCGCCTAAGTATTCTGCAAAACTTCCATCAAAATTGCTAAAGAAAACAAACCGATTGCCTCCGTCGATAAGAATCCAGCGTGCAAAATGAATGGTTGGAGTTCCCATTAACTGCCCTTCTACAAACCATGTTCGTGCTGCATAACTTGTGGCCCATAAGAAGAATTTTAAACCGATTTTTCGTAAACCTCCTTTAGTTTCAAAAACTTGAGAAAGTTGATTTTGATAGATAATATCTTCTTGGTTTTTTAAAACAGCTAAATGATCTAATGGGATTTGATTTTGTGTTTTACCAAAGGGTTTTGAACTAAGCTCATAAAAGAAGTGAATTAGTACAATAAAAATCAATAATAAAGGGAGAATTAAGATAAGGATCAAGACTAATAAAATGGATTTGAAATATTGTTTCTTTGGTAAACTGTATTTTTTTTGAGCCCAATCCCATTGAGGGTCATTTGAGAAATGATTTTTAATCGCGGTGTAGGCTTCTTTTTTTGAAGACCAATCTGTGCCATTTACTTTTGTAAAATCTCTTATAGCACCGTGTAATTTTGCTTCTTGATGTATTTGTTGAACACTTCTATTGGGTGCACCTACATAAAAACCGGGCGTTTTTATTACATGCCTTTTTAAATAAAATAAACGGCTCACATCATCTCTTGACGATTCATTTGGATACCCTTCACAGTATGAAAAAATTTGATCTAATTCATTGGCAAGAGTTTTAACCAAGTCTGCTAAATGTTCTTTTTCGGTACCGTCTATATTTGCAGCATATATTAAGCTTGCCTTAAAATCTTGTGTTTTAGGTGCAATTATCCATCTAGCAAAATGTACAGAAGGAAGTTTTTCAAAAGAAAAAAAACTATTTTCAGTTGATGGATTACCACCTGTGTTTAACAATTTTGTAATGGCTTGTATTTGATTTGGTATGATAGGAATTTGTAACGAAACTGCGTTTTGCCTTGTCATATGGTATTTTTTAAGATGATTAATTTAAGAGTCGAAAGTAACCAGATAGTTATTCGGAAAAGGCCCCATATTAAGCCCAGAACCTCTTCCTGTACTTCCTTTTGCATTCTGTACATTATCCAAACGTAATATCGCTGCTACTAATTCTGGTATAGTAACAGAATTGATATATTTGCCATAGCATTCATGTAATGCAAACCCCCAGTTCATATATCTAGAGTCTCTATTTGGATTGAAAGTTTTTGGATTAGGAAATGTAACCGGATCAAACATGGCTCCAGAGGTAAGAGCAATTACCATTCTGTTCCCCTTTATAGTATACGTTTTTGTTCCACTACCTTTTATGATTTGCTTGGTTTCGCAAAAGCGCAATACACCTGGTTGTACAGGATTAAAACGCAAGGCTTCATAAACATACCCTTTTACAGTTTCTATATTATAGTCTTTGGCAGCAATTATGGCGCCTTTTAATTCTTCGGGCCTTTTAAATAACTCTTGTAAAGCAAAGACTACGGCTTTGCTGGTAGTTTCTTGTAGACCTGTTAAAAGTCCTCCTATATTTCTTCTAATAACATCATCATCTACCCAATCATATTCAGGTTGCTGTTGCATACTGATTAACCTGTTTAATATGTTGTCTTTTAGTGTTTCTCCTTTGGCAAGGTTTTGTTGACCTTGAACTATGAGTTTATGCACCCACGCAGTTCTTTCTTTTCCTGAGTTTACAGCAGCTTGATGCTTATCTTTATTTCCTGTAAAGTTTAGAAATAAGTCATAGAACATGGTTCGTTGCCATTTTTTCATTTGAGATTGTACAGGGGCAGGAACTCCAAAGTAGTCGTCTAGAACACCAAGAAGGACATTGTAATTTAGCGTTTGTACAACATCTAATTTGCCAAAAGGTTGCATTCGTTTGCAAATAGTATCTGCATGATGTCTTACATACGCTCTAATACGTTCTAAATCGTCTTTGTGAGTTGCTTTTCGAACAAAATTTCGTTCTCTATCGAATTGAGGATTGTTGCGATCCATACCTAAGAAAAAAGTCCCTTTTTGATCGGCCATCTTTTTGGCATTAATTTCTTTAATGGTAAAATCCTCATCTCTATTTAGAACATCAACAACCAAATCGTGTCTTGTAGCTACTGCTATTTTTGCAATTCCAATTTTAATAATTGGAAATCGTTTTTGAAGTATATAAAACAATCCTCCTTGATTACTCGTCAACTTTATGAGTAATCTATTCATTATCTTTTTAATGAATCCAGATCTTTTGGGGATTTCTACCAGATCGAGGTTTATTGGGCGTTCTTCTTGATACATTTTCAAAACAAATTGCCCAGCAGGAGTAGCACGAAGTTTCATTATTTTTTGACGAAACTCTTCAGAGATTTCATTAAATTTTGTTTGAGCACCTCCATACTCAACCGGTAATAGCACGGGCGCGGCAATAGCTGAAAATGCTATATCTGCAGCAGAAAATTGATTGCCAACCAGATATTTTCTTCCGTCAAACAATAATTCATTAATCTGATTGAAAACCTTTTCAATTTCAACTAAAAAGACAACGGGATCTTGATTGTTTAGTTCTAGTTGTTTCGAAATTTTGGATTTGTAACTTCTATATCCGAAATTGTACTTTAACCGATTCGAAAAAGAAATATTTTTCTTAAGTAATTTGAGTGTGTTTTTTCTTGATCTGAATAATTCAGTATATCGATATTGCTCAACAGCAGTATGTAGTGTGGTGGTAAAAAGCTGATATAGATCATAAACTTTTTTTTGATCAATATCATGAACAGGAAATAGTTTTTTTGAATCAGGCAGCATATAATCATAATCCTGAATGATACTTTGTGCAGAATAAAGTAATCGATCAGTTTGTATTAAAACAGGGTTAATAGTATTGTCAGATGATCCAATTAAGCTTTTTAACTTTTGTTCGCTAAGTATAGGAGGGTAATTTTTTTCTATACGTAAAATCTGATGTAGATCTAAGACCCATCTTACAATTTCACTATTCCCAGAAATGTTAGCGCATATTAAAGTGGGTACACGTCTAGTATAATTATAAGGTTTGAAAAATTGAATAGGGTCTAAAATAGAATCCTTATTAGTGTCTTCTGATTTAGTTAAGTTTTGTTCCTTGGTATGTACAGATGTCGTCTCCATTTTCTATTCGTTCTTTTATATAGTGTGAAATTTCAGAATCCTCTTTGAAAAGAATATAAGTGCCGAGAGCATGACCTCTTACATCCTTTATTTTTTTTACTATTCCTAATGGCTGAATTGTTGTATTTTTAAGGTGTTCCATAAAATTTTCTGGATTTCCTTGAATACCTACCATTATAATGTCATTTGTATTTTGCAGATTATCAGTTTGATTGGGGTTGCAGTAGGTCCAACTTGTTTTGAGAGTGGCTTTGGCACGCATAGCCGCTTCACCACCAAACAACAAACCATTCATTACTTTTATATATGCTTTTGATGAAGCATAATGTGTAATGTATATGTAGGTGCTGTCATTTGTTTTAAAAGGACCTAGAGATAGAGGTGTTTGGTATTTGATGCTAACGGCTAAGCTTTTTTTTAAAAAACTCTCAAATAAGGTTTCATCTCCTTTTTTAACTTGTAAAATGTTAAACATGGGTTGAGGTTTCGACCAATTACGTTCAATAAAAGTTCGATAGGATAGAGCTCTTAGGATACCAAAAGTATCTAAGAGTGTGTTGGTTAACTTGCCGGGCATTTTCTTGGTCGGTTTTCTGTGTATACTAATATACTATAATTGCCTCGTATTTCCGAAGGTATTTTTACTTGATTTGTGGGGAAATAATCTTTTTCGGTCTAATCGACAACAGAAAATTGTTACTTATAAGGTGCTTTGGCGGGGATAGAAAGTTTGAATAAGCAACCTAAGTGTTAGAAAACCTTTTCTATATACAAAGGGTGTCTATTTTGAGATAAGTGTTTGAATCATATTACAGTAAAGACTTTGGCTTTATTGGGAGTCAATAGAGTTATGGATATTCTACGCTTGAAAGTTTGTTTTTTCAAGCGTAGAATATTTTTTATATCCTAATTCTTGTAAAGAACATAAATGTATTTACCACCAGCACCTTTGTTGAGGTCTATTTTTCCATTGGTATTTACTGCTTTCCATCCACAACAAGGGTTGTAGTGTGAACTACTCGTAGCTACAACGGCGACTTGCTTTATTTTTGACCCTTGACTTAGAGTGCGAGTTTCATATAAATATATCCAATCTCCTCCAGCTCCTTCATTTAAATCAGTTCCAGGGTCACCATAGCCATTAGAATTTGCAACAACACTCCAAGGATATCCAATTGGTGGATTAGGGAACCTTACACCAGCGTAGGCGAGTATTCCTGTTAATGGCGACTTGCTAGAGTCTTTTGTATAACATAAGTAAATATACTTACCACCCGAACCTTTATTTAAATCTACATTAATTTTGGTATAAGAGGCTGGGGGAGTAATTGAGGACGTATTACCAGTAAGAATATATAAATCTGTTACATAAGGTGTAGCCGATTTGACATTGTTGTTATCATTTTCTGAAGAGTATAAAACCTCTACATCTGTGTCAAATTTTGGCTTTTGTCGATAGGTGTCTTTTGAAATCGATTCGCCTTTCTCAACAGTAAAAAAAGGTTTGTAGGAAGCTTCTTCATCTAAAATAGGTTTGGGTGTTTGTTCTCCTTCTGAACATGATGAAAAGAAGAGTGAAACAAGCAAAATTGTTGTTAATAATTGAAAAGTGCTTTTAAATTTTTTCATGTGAAATATATTTTTTGGTTAAAAAAACAGCTGTGAAACTACAAAATAGGATGTCGTTAAATGTGGTGATTAGGTTAAAATAATTATAAATAAATACGTCGATAAAATCAGTGAGGTTCAGGCGTAATAGAAATATAGTTAATCATTTAATAAGGGTGTTTTTTCCCCGTTTTTTAATAACGTTAAAACATTAGTTTTTTGGCAAGTATAAACTTGATAGGCGAATGGTATGATCAAAAAAAGCCCAACAGAAATGTTGGACTTTTATTCTTATATGAGTTATTTGGCATTCTAGTCGGTTAGTACCTAATAGCATATTTAGTACTTCTTTTGAATGCTTAAACTACATAAGAAAGTTGTTTTTACATATAATTCGAATTTTTACTCAAACCTATAGCAGTAGAATAATTTAGAAAAGTAAAAATGAGTGAACGAGTTGTTTTGATGAGTAAAGTGAAGACATTAACCAATAAATAGTGAGCATGTTTTTTAGCTTTTGAATAAAAACAAAAAGATCAGAGAAACTAACTTCTCTGATCTAATTTGTGAAAACTATCAACCCGTTTTAAAAAATTATAGTGTCAGGATTTGGAAAGGTTGGTCCTGTAGTTGGTCCGATAACAATTATTGGCCCTGGAAGACAACCTTTAAGGTCTATATCATGATAACCACCTTGGATATTTTTCATTTCTTGAGTTGATAGTGCTTGTAAATTTTTCATGTTTTTGGTTTAAAATTTATAGTTGATTTAAAATACTTTGGTTAGGTGTTTTAGGTTTTCAAAGATTTCCAGAATTATTTTTAATTCGGGACATTCTATATCTTCTCCTATACAACCTCCATTAATATTTTTGATTTCTTTTGTTGACAATATTTCGTAATGTTTGATGACTTGATTTTCCATGATGATTGTTTTTGTTAGTATGATTTAATTCTCCTTTTTTACGTTTTATACTACAAGTATAGGATGTGATCGTCTCATTATATGAGACTCGAATCTTTAATATTGTTAAAATTTGATAAGGTCCTCAACCGTATAGTGATCCGAAAGTTTCCTATCATTAAAAATTGTAATAGGGGTCTGTAAAATATTGTTTTGTATACACCAATTTTTATGTTGGAGATATTCAGCTTGAGATTTTTGAGAAATTTCCATAGGGTACTTATCTTTTAAAAGGTCTATTTTTTTATGCTTAAACCAAAAACTTAGTACTGTTAAAAATTTTGACTTTGGTACTTTGTAATAGAGTTCTATCAGAAATTGAGATACGTTGCTGCCATCTGTTTCTAAGAAAATCAATGAAAAATCAAAATCAGGTGTAGATTTTATGATTTTGAGAATTTTATGATACTCCTTTTCGCATAGATTGCAATAAGGATTTACCACCAAAGTAATTTTTTTATTCGTTTTTAAAGGGGATCTGAATGTGATATGATTCTCTGGAAATGATGTGTTAAACGAACTTTCATTTTCATGTAATAATGAGAAGATTTTAGGGTTGTTTTTTAATCTTAAATATTTGTAAATATCTTCTTTGTAATCAAAGTACTTATGTAAAATATTTTTTAAATAGGACCATATTATGATTATAATTAAAAAAGAAAGGCTAGTGATTAAGAATCCATTTGCCGATAATTCAATGTGATGATGATGTGTAGAACATATTGAGAGTATGGATTCAATGAAAAGTAACCCTTGAATTGATAAACATAAAACACACCATTTTTTTACTATTTTATATTGATAATAAATCGAAAATAGAATATAAGGAAACACAACAAACGAAAGTATATTTATTACAGAAATTACATGATAGAAATAAGGTGTTATTGAGGCAATCCAAATTGAAACAAAACCGCCCCAAAAGTACAACGCCCCAATATCTGACATAGAAAGCCAATGGAATATTTTTGAAGCTTTTGAGTTTAAAACATCCTCGCAATTTATTTTATCATTATGCTTACAAAATTTGGGTTTATATAATGTGTTAATTTCTGAGTATATGATTAAGCTACAGAGATACATTCCAATTAATTTGGTAAGTGTAAACAGATTTAAAATTCCGTAATGACTTTTAAAAGAAATTATAATAAGGGTTAGTAAAAAGGATAAAGTTACAAAGTTTCGTATTCTCTTTTTTCTTTGCAATGTCAAATCTGTGCTTGATACTTTTATGGTTGCATCATTGTCAATTACCAGTATAATACTGTTCCACTTTTGCAAAAAAGTATCTAGGTTTTCTGTAACAAAACTATTATTAAAACCACTAAAATAATTTATTTCTAATTTTGAAATTTTGGTAACAAGAACTAACCCATCTTCTATAGAATATGCCAAAAATATAGGAGATAATTCTGTGAGTTGCTCAGAAGGTATTTTTCCGGTTTTATTTTCAATCCCTATGTTATCAAGAGTTTTAGAAAAAGAAAAAATACTTGGATAATCTTGATGACTAAGTAGTAAAGATTCTAATTTCTCATTGGTGATTTTTAATCTAAGTTCTTTTTTAAGTTGAAAAAGAACATTGAGCATTGTTAGATCCAAAATAGATTTTTTTTAATGTGATATAGGTAAAGAGAATTGAGTAGAAGAATTCAGGAAAAGAGATGGTTTACCACTCGACAAACTTTTTTATAATTGGTTTGTTGAATAATTGAGTAAATAATCATAGCGATTAATATCTCTTGTTAAAGTTTCGATACTTTTGATTGTAGTTTTATTTTTAGTTTTTTTACCCTGTATGTTAACATCGATACATGCGTAATCTGTGATTTCATTATTTTTCATGTCAATTTCTATGAGTGAAGACTTATTCAATAATTTGTATGCATCTAAGTTAGTAGTGTCTTCAATATTAGGGTATGTAGAAATTCTTACTTCTCCGGATATAGTAACCATGGCGCCACTACCCGAAATAACAACTTTTCGACTGTTTTTTTGAGGTTTATGTTGAACATCAAAGTTTGAGAAAAGATCCTTAATTTGTCCTATTTGTTTTTGTCTATGATCTAATGAAATAGGAACTATATTCTTAGATGAGTCATCTACAGAATATAATTTATTATCATCTTTTCTATATAAAGTATTATTGTTTTTTTGCTTAGTGTACACAAACAGATCGGTAATATATTCTTCTAATACTATTGTATTTTCTGTTGTTTCAATTTCTTTGATAATATGAATTAATAGTTTTGAGTTCATGAAGTATAGAGGTTGTTAAAGTTTGTAATTAAACACCCTCTAAGCAACTACTCAGAGGGTTGTTTAATGGCCTAATGTTTAATGTTGTATATAAATTTGCCTATTGCAAGCCCAGCATTGTATAAGAAGAATACAACTATAATCGCAAAAGCAACATATTCTATGTAAGAAGTACAATCTACACTAGTGCCTTTTGGAAAAATACCCATGGTATTTATATTAGTTAAAATAATGATATAGTGCTTCACCAACTTTTTCGCCAGCGAGATATGCTCCACCGATTATTGCTAAAGCAACGGTTACACCGGCAGTTGTGGTAAGGCTTATAGGTTCGCCACCATCAATTGATCTTAACTCATCAAAAGAAAGCTCTGTTACGTTTAATTCTAATGTATTCATATTATTTATCTTTAGTAATTATTAATTTTTAGGAGCATGTTGATCCTTTTGATTCTGATATCCGTTGTATACTCCTAACGCAAAAGCACCAAGAGCGACAACTCCTATTACGATTCCAACGCAAAGACCTGCACATATGGCACCTCCGTTAATTTCTGTAGCTTCTTGTTTTGATAATTCTTGAAATTCTAAGTTTTGTAGATTTTTCATTTTGTATGATTTAATTGATTTTTTAACTATTGCTTGTCCGAATATTTCGTCAAATAAGTTGGAAAGCAGTATGTATTTTTATCGGTTGTAAAAAACTTTGCGCTATTTCTTTTACACTACAATGATAAAGCTGTATTGTCTCATTTTATGAGACAGTACGTTTTTTTACGAATTATTTTTATGAATTATAGATTCAATATTGATATCCAGTATGCCTAAGATATAGAATGGTATAACTAGGGATGCGAATAGTGTAAAGTAGATGACTTGGATGAGGTTTACTTGATAGCTGGACAAGGTTTTAAAAGAAACTAGGTAATGATCTTTGATTTTTCTGGGTTGAAGATCAGGAATATCGATTGTTGGTATACTAAATACAAAAAGAAGCGTTTGAAAAACTAGAACTTCTATGTTTTCCAAACGCTTCTTTTTACAGTACATTATGAAGGTTGATTTGATATGCTAAAAACCTATTGTTTTTTTCTTTTTTGCTCCACCAAATAGCTCGCTTAAGTAATCTCTTAAAGTTTCGACAACATCGTCAATTGTTGACCCACCATTGATTTGTAGTAAATCACTTTTGTTTAAAGTTTTAAATGATTGTAATTCTTTCATTCTTTTAAATTTAATTAATATTATTTTATGTAAAAACTCCGATTAAATCAGTAAGCTTAGTACTGGGCAATGATATGGTAGGATTGTCTCATTTTATGAGAATTGCATTCGTTTTATAAGAAATTAATTCTCGTGATACTCTTAGATTGTTCTATATCAAATATTTACAACAAATAATGGTGATCTGTCAAAGTACTTTCCTCCGCTTATTGATTTGATTTCAAGGTTATTAAGTTCTTTGGTGTAGAATCCAAATTTAAAACCTACCTCTTTAACATATACAAAGCTCTGTATAGTAAAATCGTATTCTATTGGTGCATTAAGATCTTTCATTATATCAATTATTCTATAAGTTTGGGCTCTAGAAATTTTTAATTTCGATGCTAATTCAACTGGAGATCCAGTTGCATGCAAGCGGATAAGTTGATCGATTCTTTCTATAAGCTCAATTTGTTTAATAATAATGTTCATAACGTGGGATAATTAAGTGATTTCAAAAGATATGGTTGTTGTTGTTGTTGTTCTGATTAAGAGAGGTTTTATATTTAGATTATGCAACAGCATTTACTTTCTGCATTTTTTCTGGGTTTGGCATTTGTTTTTGCCATAACTCATAGTATTTTTGTTGTTGACTGTATAGAGTGTTGTGACATCCCTCCTCAAGTATTTTCCCTTCTTCAAGAACTACGATTTTGTCTGCATTAATAACAGTGCTTAGGCGATGTGCAATTATGATTATTGTTTTATTGTTTTCACGAAGGCTTTGTATGGCTTTTTGAATATAGTTTTCTGAGGTACTATCTAAAGAAGAAGTGGCTTCGTCTAAAACTAATATTTCTGGGTTTTTATAGAGTGCTCTGGCAATTGCGATTCGTTGTTTTTGTCCTCCAGATAGTACTGCACCGTTTTCTCCTAAATAAGTTGTAAAACCATTAGGCAGATTCTCTATGAATTCAAGAATCCCGATAGTCTTACATATTTCTATTATTCGTTCCATATTTGGAGCAAATTCGCCTACCGCAATATTTTCTACTACGTCACCAGCAAATAGATCTATCTTTTGAGGAACAACACTTACTAAATCTCTAAGACTACTGTTTTCAATATGTTTTAAATCTTGTTGGCCAATATGTATTTGTCCTTTATGTATTGGATAAATATTTTGTATTAAAGACATTAAAGTTGATTTTCCTGAACCACTTTCTCCAATAATTGCAGTGATTTTTCCTGCTGGAATTTCTAAGTTGAAATCCTTAAAAACTTCAACTCTGGATCCATACCTAAATAATACGTTAGAAAAAACAATGTCGCCCATGTTTTCTTTGATGAGTTTTATTTTCTGTTCGTCTTCTTCACGTTCCAAGTCTAGAATTTCAAACAATCGATCGGCCGCTATCAGAGCATTTTGTATCTGTTTATTGGTGCTAATTAAGCTCGCAACTGGACTAGTGAAATAACCTATTATAGCATAAAATGCCATAAGTTCTCCTGCTGTAATTTCTTTTTGAACGACAAAAAAAGAACCACTCCATAATAAAATGATAGTAAATAATTGTGTTATTGTGCCTGTACTCGAATTGGTGAAAACACTGTTTAAAGCAGATTTATATCCCGACTTTAACAATCCAATGAAACGAGTTTCGGTTTTAATATTGGCAAAAGTTTCAAGACCAAATCTTTTTATGGTGCCTACTGCATTTAGAGACTCTACCATTTGACTTTCCAAATCTGCTGACTTTTCCATGATTTCACGTTCTGTACGTTTATTCAGTTTATCAGTTATGAGGTAAAGAATTAGGTATATGGGTATTATAGTGAGCATGATAAGGGCAAGTTTCCAATAATATGTAAACATTAACCCAAAAGAAAATATTAGAATAAGTACGTTAACTGTAAGATTAAGAGCTACCCCATTAATGAAATTTCTAATTTTTACAGCATCACTAATTCTAGAGATGATTTCTCCAACTCTCATTGTATCAAAGAACTGTTGTGGTAATTTTAAAAGATGTTTATAGTAACCAAGAATTAGTCGTGAATCTATTTGCTGCCCCGTTTTTATTAAAAAAACGTCTTTATATGCCCCAATAAGTAATTGTAGCAATAGTAAAACTACCATGGTAACACCTAATAAATTAAGTAGTTTAGTATTGGTACCCATAAAAACATGATCTGTAAGTTTTTGAATGTATATAGAAGTGGAGAAACCAAGTAAGGTGTAGATAATAGCACCACAAAATGCTTGTAATAATACCCCTTTATGAGGTTTAAGCAAAAACCAAAATCGTTTGCTTATGGATACTTTTTCATTACCAGTTGCAAAATCTTCTTTAGGTAGGAGTAAGACTAAAACACCTGTCCATTCTTTCATGAATTCTTCATGTGTCTTTTTTTGAAACTTTCCGTTTCCGGGATCCATAACCTTGATGTGCTTTTTTGTGATATCATAAATAACTACATAGTGTTGTAATTTTTCATTAACGATTACATGGGCGATTGCTGGTTTAGGAATTGTGGTTAAGCTATTTAAATCTCCGCGTACTCCTTTGGCTTCAAACCCAAGTTTCTCTGCAGCTTCTATTAGCCCTAATACATTTGTTCCTTTTTTATCTGTACTGGCATATTGTCGAATACGTGCTATAGGTATTTCTAATTTATAATGTGCCGATATAGATGCTAAACAAGCTGCACCACAATCCGTGATGTCATGTTGTTTTATATTTTTTTTGGCCATAATGTGAGTCTTTTTAATTTTGAGTTTTGGCTATTGATGGACTTGATGGGTTTAACCAATCATCAACTTTATCATACATTAACTCCCATAAAGTTCTTTGAGAGAGTTGAAATCTTGCACTTAAGGTCATTCCTTTATTAAAGTTTCCTTTAAAACCATTTTTGAGAGTTAAGTGATTTTGATCAATGTTACACCGTACTTTAAAAACGGGTTGATTATTAATCATATCAACATCTTTACTGATTTCTTCGATCTTTCCGGTAGCTAATCCCCACTGATTGTAATTAAAAGCATCGATTTGAAAATCTACCAATCTATTCTCACTAATTAATCCTATATCTGTAGGTGATATGTAACACTCTGCTATTAATTCTGTTTCGGGAGATATTTCGGCAAGTTTTATTCCTCCCGAGATTAAACTTCCAGATTCAATACCCATTACATTTTTGAGAACTCCGTCTATTGGCGCTGTGATTACTAGTTCTCTTTTTTGTTGTTGAGATTGTGATAGTGAGCTTTTTAACTCGTCAATAAATTTGTTGTAATCGGTAATTTTGGTTTGCCAGTTATTTTTCTGTTGTTTTTGGTATTGTTTTAGAGAACTTAAAGCCAACTGATGTTCAAATGCACTATCTTCATATTCTACTTTAGAAATTACCCCTTTTGCATATAATTTTTGATTACGTAAATAGTTTTTTTTGTTTTTTTCAAATCTTGTTTGCAACTCTTGTATTTTTTGTTTGTAATACAAATACTCTTTTTGATATTGAGCAGATTGTATACCTTCGAATTTTGGTTCATTTGCTCCAACCAAATATTCACAGTCCGAAATAAACATTTGATTTTCTTCAATTTGCGAAAAAAGCCGCTTGATCTGATTACTTATGACTAAGGTATTAGTCATAAGTAGGGTATCTCCCTTTTTTACCATTTGATTGTCTAACATATTGGCAATAATCACTTTGCCCGACTGAAGACTAGTTATGGGAATACGCTCTTTACTTGCTCTTAAGATGCCTCTTGAAGTTGTATAGATATCGATTTTGATGAATGGTAAAAGTACCAATCCACTAATAAAAGAAACTAATAGTATCACATATATTATTTGACTTTTTCTTCTATGCTTAAACTGATGTACTTCTACTGTGTTTTCTATAATTTCTTTTGGAAAAAGCTGCTTCATTCTATTGTTTTATAAAATAATATTTTGATAAATAAGTGTAATATGATGTGCTATAAATGTTATAAGAAGCAATACAAAATTGATTAGTACTGAAATCATTTTTATGTTTTTTGATTTGATCAAATATAATTGTGATATAAGTTTAAGACCAAGACAAGTATATCGCGTTTCCTGAAAACGAACTGGTAATTCACCGAATTCAGACCCTTAACAAAGAGCTTAAGTTGTTGTTTAATAATTGTTTGGTTTGCCTTGGTGAAAAGAGAGGTATAAATAGTAAAATAGTATCTTTACACCCAATTATTAAGTTTGTTAGATGCTTTAAAAAAATAGAAATAACAATAACAAATTTAGTAAGTACGCAATACTTGTTTCTTACAGGGACTACCTAATTAAACAATGACAAAATTAAGTAAGCATATTACACCATGTTCAAATCGATTAATCTAGTTTTATTCTGTTTTAGTATATTCTTAGGATATTCTCAAGAAGTAAAAAAGTTTAGAGTTCCTGACTCTTTAAAAGGAAAAAGCTATGATTTTTTTTACGAAAAATTTGAAACTACAAGCCAGGACACAACAAAGTTTTTAATATATCTTAATAGCTACTTAGAAAAGAGTAAATTAGAAAATGAGATAATTGATATTGCAAGGGGCTATTGTATCTTGTCATTTTATCAAAAAGAGTATGACTTAAAATTTAAGTACCTAGATAGTTCTATAGTAATAAGTAAGACCTTAAAGGATAAGTATTACCCTGCATTACCATATTCTATTAAAGGTGGTCATTATTATAATAAGTGGAATTTTAAAAAGGCTTTGAAGAACTATTTTCTTTCATTGGAGTATGGAAAGAAAAATTACAATGAGTATTATATTTATTCGGCTAAAAATAATATTTCATTGATTAAGAGCAAACTGGGGAAGTATGAAGAGGCATTAACTGGTTTTAAGGAGTGTATTGCTTTTAAAACTAAAGAAGGAATAGAAGATACAATTAGTTATTTAGCAACTGCCTTGGATATTTCTGAAACGTATACAAAGATGAATATCATGGACTCTTCATCCTATTATACACATAAGGGTATGGAACTTTCAAAAATGATGCCTTCAGATCCATATCATTATTATTATCAGTTTGTTTTTAATGAAGGGGTTAATAAATTTTACAAAGGAGATTATCAAAGCGCATTGGATGATATTAGTTTGTCATTACCTTTTTTAACCAAAGCAATAGATAAAAATTATATGCTTAAAGCATATTTGTATTTAGGAAAAGTATCTCAAAAATTGAATCAAAATGATTTTGAAGAGGTGTATTATCAAAAAGTTGATTCGATATATCAAATAACAGGTAATGTGAGTTTTGAGGTAAGAGAGGCGTATAATGCATTGGTAAGGTATCACAAAGACAAAGGTAATACCAAAGAGCAGCTTATATATATAGAAAAGCTACTTGAATTTGATAGTATTTTGAGTGTTGATTATAGAGAGCTTAATGATATTCTGGTAAAAGAGTATGACACACCAGAACTATTGATGGAGAAAGAACGTTTGGTTGAACAAGCAAATGCTCAAAATTCTAAAAAGACGATTTATATTCGTGTACTTATCTTTTCTGTACTTCTTTTTATTGGTTTGTTTTCGTATCAGTTTTTTCGCAAAAGATTATTCCAAAAAAGGTTTGAAATATTATCTAGAAGTAATGATGAACAACAATTAAAGGATCATAAGCCAAAGAAAAAAAGAATATCCGCAGAGGATATTGGAATTTCAACAACTATAGTAACAGAAGTTTTGGCTAAACTTGAGGATTTTGAGATTCAGAAAGGATATTTATCTTCAAAAATTACAGTTACTCAAATGGCATCTACTTTTAAGACCAATACCAAGTATTTGTCTAAAATCATAAATGTGTATAAAGAAAAATCATTTAGTCAATACATAAATGATTTAAGAATAGAACATGCTGTTAAAAGACTTAAGGAAGATGGGAAATTTAGAAAGTATACGATAAAAGCAATTGCTAGAGAAACAGGTTTTAATACATCAGAAGCGTTTTCTAAATCATTTTATAGTAAATGCGGAATTTACCCCTCTTTTTTTGTGAAAAAACTGGAAGAAAACAAATGACATAAATGATTGTTTTTTAGTTGTTTGTAGGTCTGAATTCTTGAAAACAGATAAGCATTGTTCTTTAAGTTTAGAATATGTAATTGTAATTAATACTTTTGACGAAAACTAGTTAAAATTATTCGTTATGAAGGGAAAAAAATTAAACCTAGAGAAATTAAGAATTTCTAAGTTAACAAATTTGCATGTTCATAAAGGTGGTGGACTGAGAGGTGATACTACTGATTGTCTTGATAGTTTTATTGTTAATTGTAGTGACAAACCCCGTAATAAGTCAAGGCAAAATAAATGTAATGATGATACTATTTATTAGTAATATATATCATAAGAATTTCATGCAAGTAATGGCTAATAATTTGTTTTGAAATCTGTAAACATATTTGAGTATATAGGAATGAAAAGTATGAAAAAAAAGAGCTGTCTGAAAAGGCAGCTCTTTTTTTGATTCCAGATACATTTCCTAAAAACAAAAAAGTCTAACATTGCTGTTAGACTTTTGCTCCCCCTCTTGGACTCGAACCAAGGACCCTCTGATTAACAGTCAGATGCTCTAACCAACTGAGCTAAGGAGGAATTTATGTTTGCTAAAGTGAAATGTTTTTCCCTTTTTGCGAGTGCAAATATATACTATTTTTTATATTACAAAAAGTTTTTTTCAATTTATTTAAGTAGAAATTTAAAATAATTTTGAAGGAGAAAAGAGTAATAGAAGGTATAGATTTGTTTATGAGTTATTTGTGTCTGATTTTGTGTGAAATATTTTTTTTAAAAAAGTAAAAAGAAATATTAAAGATTTGTTGAAGTTGAATTATTGAAAAGCGAATATTGCCGAAATTATTACATTAACTTTTTTAAATTTTCACAGTAATGAATAAACAACCAAAGAAACTAACATTTAAAAATTAGGGATTTCTAAATTAAAAGAATTAAAAAACAATTAAAGCGGAGATACTGGGAGAAAAGTTACACAAGATGTTATTTCACGTGATCGATGGGGTTAATATCGTACCGGTTGTTAAAATGCTAATTAACCATACTGTGTGCATTTTAAAACACTCAGATACAAAAAAACTCACCTTGATCAAGGTGAGTTTTTTTGTATCTGAGTGTTTGATATAGTATTATTTAAAAATAGCCCGGTAGATATCATTCCCGTTTGCAAATAGAAGAAGAGACACTAGAATGACAAAACCAACTAATTGAGCGTATTCCATAAATTTATCATTAGGTTTTCTGCCTGCTATAATTTCATAAAGTAAAAACATGACATGACCACCATCCAGAGCTGGTATTGGTAAAATATTCATAAACGCTAAAACAATAGAAATAAAAGCTGTAATACTCCAGAAAGATCTCCAGTTCCATTTTTCTGGGAACAAGCTTCCGATTGCACCAAAACCACCAACTTGCCCAGCTCCTTTTTTGGTAAACAAAAATGGTAATTGAGCAATATAATCTTTAAGAGTCCAGTAACCTAGTTCAAAACCTTTAGATACACTCTCTGAAAACCCATAATCTGCATGTTGTATTTTTATAGGGTTTTTATCAGTAGAAATCATGCGAACTCCAACTTTTTTATCTTCATCCAGTACTAGGTCTATTTCGTTTATAGCACCATCTCTTTCATACTTTATCGTAGCTACACTATCATTTTTTCGATGATTGTTAAGTGCGTAACCAAAATCTGTTTGATATTGTATTGGGTAGCCGCCTATTTCAATGATTTTATCAGTTTTCTTAAAACCGGCTTTGTCTGCAGCCCCACCTTCTGTTATAGAGTCTAATTTAAAAGGGTATCTATACGTCATGGCCATCATTTGACCTGATTGAAATATTTTGCTACCTAGATCTTCAGGTAAATTTATAGTCTCTTTGTTGCTATTAGTATGTTCTACCGTTATTGTTTTTACATCTCTCATCAAAAGATGTTTTCCTATTTCGGTGGCATCAAACATAGGCTTACCATTTACTGTAATAATTTTATCACCTTGCTGTAATCCATATTCTTCTAGAGTTTTACTTACTCCAAAACCATATTTAACGTCTTCTGCTTTTACATAATCTTCACCCCAAGTAAACACTATTGCGATATAAATTAAAAAACCTAGAATAATATTTACGGTTACTCCACCTAACATTATGATTAATCGCTGCCAAGCTGGTTTTGATCTAAACTCCCATGGTTGAGGTGGTCCAGCCATTTGTTCTTTATCCATGCTTTCATCTATCATACCAGATATTTTAACATATCCACCTAGTGGTAACCAACCAATACCATATACGGTTTCACCTATTTTTTTCTTAAACAAAGAAAATTTTACATCAAAAAATAGATAAAATTTTTCTACTCTGGTTTTAAATAATTTTGCAGGAATAAAATGCCCTAATTCATGTAAAACAATTAATAATGATAGGCTTAATAGTAACTGAATAGCTTTTATAAAGAATGGACTCATATGTCGTTTTTCAAATTTAAATCACGCAAAAGTAACCTTTTAAGAGAGCATTTAAAAAAAATCTGTCGAGCAGTTGTATATATTTAGTATTTTTTTGACAAAAACATCATTTTTATAAGATATAATCCTTGTAATTTTGTGTTCGTAATAACAAAATGATGCTTCAATTTTTTTCTAAGTATAAGTTTTTTGCGGTTGTACTTTTTGTGCTTTCTGCAATTATTATTTCTATAATATATTCTATTCTTAAACCTAATAGAGTATTACCTGTTTACGAACCCAATATGGTACATACAGAATTGGTAGATTCTACAGTACAATATGTTCGGAAATATCATAAAATAGATGATTTTAGTTTAATCAATCAAAATGGTAAAGAAGTAACACAAAAACATTATGAGGATAAAATCTATGTAGCTGATTTTTTCTTTACAACATGCCAAACAATTTGTCCAATTATGACTGGACATATGAAAGAGATCCAAGATCGTTTAAAGAATGATAACGAGGTATTGCTACTCTCACATTCAGTTACACCGCAAATTGACAGTGTAGCGAGGTTAAAAGAATATGCAATTAGCAAAGGAGTTGATGATAATAAATGGAATTTAGTTACGGGAGATAAAAAACAAATTTATGATTTAGCGAGAAAATCTTACCTTGCTGCTAAGTCAGATGGTGACGGTGGGCGATATGATATGGTGCACACAGAGAATTTTGTGCTTATAGATAAAAAGAAACGAATTAGAGGATTTTATGATGGTACAAATCCAGAAGATGTAGATCGGCTAATTGACGATATTGCCCTTTTGAAGGAGGAGAATAAGTAAAAACCTTATCATACTTAAGGTATTATTCTTTTTATTTTAAGACTTTAGAGTTTTTCAATAGGGTTTTTTATACTACTTTTGTCTTGTTTAAAATTAATCTAAATAAGTATTGAAGACTACAATTGCCACTCTTAAACGAGGTCAACGGGCTTTAATTAAAGAAGTTGATCCAGGAAGTATACCTCTTAAATTACTAGAAATGGGGTGTTTACCTGGAAATGAAGTAGAGTTAGTACAAACAGCTCCCTTTGAGTGCCCAATGTACCTTAATATTAATGGAAGTCATCTTGCAATACGAAAAGAAGTTGCAGCCCAAATAGAGGTTCAGATTATTTAACAGCATTTTTATGGGCAAGCAAATTAAAGTTTCACTTATAGGAAACCCAAACACCGGAAAAACATCTGTTTTTAATTTACTTACAGGGCTAAATCAGCAAGTAGGTAATTATCCAGGAATTACAGTAGAAAAAAAAGAAGGAGTATGTAAATTATCTAGAGGTGTAAAAGCACATATTCTTGATTTACCGGGTACGTATAGCCTCAATGCTTCGTCATTAGATGAGAATGTGGTTATCGAATTGTTACTTAATAAAAAAGATAAGGATTTTCCTGATGTCGCTGTGGTAGTAAGTGATGTAGAAAATTTAAAGCGAAACTTACTTCTGTTTACACAAATAAAGGATTTAGAGATTCCTACCATTTTGGTGATCAATATGGCTGATCGAATGAAACGAAAAGGGATTTCGTTAGATATACCATTATTAGAAAAAGAACTAAATACAAAAATTGCCCTTGTTAGTGCTCGCAAAAAAGAAGGACTTGACGAACTTAAAAAACTAATTGAATCTTATACATTACTACCTACAAAGCCATGTATCGATGCTTTGTCATTTGCTCCAGAGTATTTTGAGAGGCTTCAAAAAGCATTCCCAGATCAATCTATATATAAACTTTGGTTAGCAATTACTCAAGATGTTAATTTTAGAAAATTAGACAAACAAGAGCCCATAATTACTCCGGATTTTAAAATTAAATCTGAAAGCGAACTTAAAAGATTACAACAAAAAGAAACCATTAAGCGATATCAATTTATTAATCACACGCTTAAAAAAGGACTTGCTGTAGATATAAAAGCGGCAACAGGCACAAGGGAAAGATTAGATAGAATTCTTACCCATAAAATCTGGGGGTATTTTATATTTTTTGCAATTCTCTTACTCATATTTCAAGCGATATATGATTGGTCATCGTATCCAATGGATTTAATTGATGAGGCTTTTGCTTGGTGTAGTGAAGTAACCAAAACTATACTACCCCCAGGACCTTTTGTAGATTTAATTACCGAAGGAATTATTCCTGGGTTAGGAGGAGTTGTGATTTTTATTCCGCAGATTGCATTTTTATTTCTGTTTATTTCTATACTCGAGGAGAGTGGTTATATGAGTCGCGTAGTTTTTCTTATGGATAGAGTAATGCGTAAATTTGGATTAAGCGGAAAAAGTGTAGTTCCTTTAGTATCAGGAACAGCATGTGCCATTCCAGCAGTAATGGCAACTCGAAATATCGAAAACTGGAAAGAAAGACTTATTACCATATTAGTAGTTCCTTTTACCACTTGTGCGGCACGATTACCGGTATACCTTATTATTATCGCACTTGTTATTCCTGATGAAACAGTTGGTTGGATTTTTGGATATCAAAGTTTAACTCTAATGTTACTATATTTTTTAGGTTTTGGTACGGCTGTAGGATCGGCGTGGATTTTAAATAAAATACTTAAAATTAAAACCAAATCTTATTTTGTAGTAGAAATGCCTGGGTATAAGGTGCCTTTGTTTAAAAATGTATTAATTAATGTTATCGAAAAAACCAAGGCTTTTGTTTTTGGAGCAGGAAAAATCATTTTGGCAATTTCTATTATTCTATGGGTTTTAGCAAGTTTTGGCCCAACTGATGAATTTAATAATGCCGAAGAAATTGTTGCTCAACAATATGGTAACGATACATCGGTATCAGAAGAAGAATTAGATCAAAAAATAGCTTCGCATAAATTAGAATATTCTTTTATAGGCTATGCAGGAAAGGCAATAGAGCCAGTAGTTGCTCCGCTAGGATATGATTGGAAAATCGGTATAGGAATTATTAGTTCTTTTGCGGCCAGAGAAGTTTTTGTAGGAACACTAGCTACAATATATAGTGTAGGCAGCGATGAAGAAGAAACAATTAAAAATAGAATGGCAGCAGAGATTAGTCCGGTTACAGGAGGTCCTTTGTTTAATTTGGCTAGCGGTATTTCTTTATTGCTATTCTACGCTTTCGCAATGCAGTGTATGAGTACATTGGCTATTGTAAAAAGGGAAACGAATAGTTGGAAATGGCCAACGGCACAGCTCGTTTTGATGAGCGTTTTTGCTTATGTTGTGGCCTTTATTGCATATCAAATCTTAAAATAGTAAGATAAGTATTAGTATCTTTATATCTATATGAATATTGTTATCCAAAACATATTAGTTGTTTTTATTTTTGTTCTGGCCTTAGGATTTTTGATAAAAAAGTTCTTTTGGAAGCCATCCTTGTCTTCTGGTAAAAAAAATAAAACTAAATCTTGTGACAGTACAGGGTGCGGATGCCATTAAGAAGTAGACTTTTTAAACCAGCGTAACGGAGCACTGCTGATTAAATAAACTCCTGCAAAAATTAAAATACAGCATAAAAGTTTAGAAATAGTTATATCGCCTTCATACTGGCTGTTTATTACAAAATAAGATATTGCAGCAACAAGAAGCATGGCTACAGCTGGCTGTACATAAATATAGCTACTAGCAACAGTTGGTTTAACGTATTGTAAAGCGAACATGTTAAGTAAGTATGCCAGAAAAGTAGGGCCTAGCACAACATAAAATAAAGAAGTCCAATTAGTGGTGGTAAAAAGGGTGAAATCGGTATGTATTAATTTTTCAATACAAAATGGAAATATATACAGAAAGCCAAAAGAAAAAGTCCAGACAATTACCGTTGTTGGCTTGTATTTAGACATTAATGGTTTGACAAGTACAAGATAGAAAGCAAAAGATAATGCATTAATACATATAAAAATATTTCCTAATAAAGAACCTGTACCTAATCCAGAGTTTCCTAGGTAAATCAATAATACTGCTCCAGCACCTCCCAAAGTAACACCAAGAATTCGTTGAGAAGTAAAAGGTTCTTTAAGTAAAAAATAGCTAATGATTACTGTAAAAATTGGCATAGCGGTAACAATAATAGCAGCATCTACAGGCGATGTTAAACTAAGCCCATTCATAGAAAAAAACTGATTAGTTGCTACACCGAGAAGCCCACATAGCGCAAGACGTGCTATATCCTTTCGCTCAACCCGCTCTTTTATAAATAAATGAAGGATAAGAAATAAAATTCCGGCTCCACCAATTCTTAGAAATACAAGCGCAGAAGCCTCAATTTTTCCTGGCATCAATCCTTTGGCAACAAGGTAATTTGCTCCATAAATAATATTAACACTCAAAAGGGATAAATGAGCACTTAGTTTGTTAGAAGACATCTGACAAAGAAAAGAAAACTTTAGTTGGATTTAGCCCAAGAAGAGAATTAAGTTTATGTTAAAGGTTGTGATGAGTAGGTTATGCAAGACCACGCTCTTTTTTAATTTGATCATAAGCATTTTGTACTTCTCTAAATTTTGCTTCAGCACCTTTGATATGGATTTCATCCATATGTTGTATTTTATCGGGATGATATTTTTTGGCCATAGTTCTAAATGCCCTTTTTACCTCGGCATCTGTAGCGGTTTTTTCAATTTCCAGAATTTTATAAGCATGATCCCCTGTTTTAAAGAACATGGCTTTTATACTTTCAAAATCCTTAAATTGTATTTGAAGAAAACCTGCAATTTTTCTGATTTCTTCTGCTTCTGAGGTGCTTACAGATCCATCGGCATTTGCGATTCCGAACAAAAAGTGCAAAATCTGTAATCTAGCAGGATATCTGGTATGCCGATTAATATACATGCAAACACGTTGTGGAGAAACCTGTCGGTTTTTAATAATTTCATTAAAAGTTCTAAAGGTTGCATTAGCACGTTCTTTACCGTATGATTGTACAAAATACTGTCTTACATAGTCCAACTCAGTTTGATTGACCTTACCATCTGCCTTAATTACAATAGAAGATAATGAAAGCAAATTAAGCTCAAAATCTGCTGGAGTAACTTCAGGTTCTTGAGAAAACACAGTTTTAAAACCACCTTCACTTCTAGAATTTACTTGGCTATCAATAAGACTCCCTAAAATAAATCCTAAAATAGCTCCCGGAAACCTAAAAAAAGTATACCCTAATATGGCAATAAACCACTTAATCATTCAAATCAATTTTTTTGGCTGTAAAGATAAACTAATTCTTAAAAGATAATTTCTGGTTTTACGTTATATTTAAAAAGCATGATTAATCCGGTAACCGTAGTTTAAGTAACTGTGTGTATAGAGTCTTTTTTGTAATAACCTTAAATTTTATGATGATGAACAAAAAGCTTCTTTTTTTTATAGTTTTGATCATTAGTATTTCTTGTAATAGAGATGATGATAGTTCTAATAATACAAAACCAGTACATGGGCGTTATACCCATAAAATACCCGACTGTGTTGTAGGAGGTGACTCTATAATGAATTGTATAGAATTTGTTGATTTTATGAGTAATAATGAAGTGAGTGTATTGATTGGTGGTGGTGATATTGTTTGGACAACATCATATGCACAAAATGGAAACAAAATTCAAATTGATAAAAAGAATGGATTTAGTTTTGAGGTTTCTTTTATGGTAGAAAATGAATCCAATCTTATACGAATTGAAGATAATGAGGTTTGGACAAAATCTCAATAAACGATATTGATTTTATGAAGTTTATGTAGCGGTAATCTTTGTGTCAAAGAAAAAAATAGTGTCTAAAAATTAGACGAGTTGTCAGTTATTCTTATGTGGTACATAATTTGTAACTTTGCATAAAATTGTAATACGAAAAAATAAAAATATATGTATCCAGCAGAATTAGTAAAACCAATGCGAGAAGACTTAACTAATATTGGGTTTGAAGAATTGCATACAGTAGAGGCAGTAGATAATGCTATAGCAAAAGAAGGTACTACATTGGTAGTTGTAAACTCGGTTTGTGGTTGCGCTGCAGCCAATGCAAGACCAGGAGCTAAAGCTTCTTTAGAGAATGATAAAAAACCAGATAATTTGGTAACAGTTTTTGCAGGGGTAGATAGAGAAGCTACAGATAAAGCAAGAGGGTATATGGTTCCATTTCCTCCATCTTCACCATCTATGGCTTTATTTAGAAACGGAGAGTTAGTTCATATGTTAGAGCGCCATCATATCGAAGGTAGGCCAGCAGAGATGATTGCAGAGAACTTAAGAGATGCTTACAACGAATATTGTTAATAAGCATAAGCTTAAAAGCAAAAATGAAATTAAAACCGTTTGTTCTTGCAGACGGTTTTTAATTTCATAAAAATTCTCTTTTAGTAAAGAGAAAAGCTATTAAGTAGATGATATAGGCAAACCACACAAGTTAAATTATTTAAATCTTTAAGAAAGAAAATGGGGGCAATTAAAAAGATATTGAGTTATCCGCTTTCTATAATTTTTTATTTATGTTTTGGATTAACATTAGTGATTTTTCATCCACTACAGTGGTTGGGTAAAACGCTAGGAGGAGAATCGACACATAGAGGAGTTGTAAACATTATGAATCTATGTTTGTTACGATGTTTACATGTTCTTGGCTGCACTTTTAGTTTTAAGAATTCTTATGACTTACCTTTGGGTAAACCTATAATATTAGTTTCGAACCATCAGAGTATGTTTGATATCCCCTTAATATCATGGTATTTACATAAATATAGACCCAAGTTTATTTCGAAGATAGAATTAGGAAAAGGTATACCAAGTATATCTTTTAATTTAAGAAATGGTGGGCATGCACTCATAGATAGAAAAAATCCAAAGCAATCTATTCCGACACTATCAAAATTTGCGAAGTTTATAACTAAGAATAATTTTTCTGGAGTTATTTTTCCTGAGGGAACAAGAAGTAGAGACGGAAAGCCTAAGGAATTTGCACCTACAGGATTAAAAATTTTGTTTAAATATGCACCAGATGCTTTGGTAGTACCTGTGACCATTAACAATAGTTGGAAACTATTAAGGTTTGGTAATTTTCCTATGGGAATAGGTGTTCATTTGACCTTAGAAGTACAAGAACCTCTGGTTATTGATAAAGAACCAGAAATATTACTAGAAAAAATAGAAGAAAGGATTACTTTAGCAATCAGAACTTAACACACAAGATAATGGCATTGGATAATATACGATTAGAGGTAATGCAACTACTGGAAAAGAAAGTAGACTCTTATATAGATAAATTTTTAATTCCCGTAGATAAAATTTGGCAACCTACCGATTTTTTGCCAGATTCTCAGAATGAAGATACATTCTTTGATGAAGTAAAAGAATTGAGAGAGTTAGCCAAGGAGTTACCCTATGATTTTTGGGTGGTTTTGGTAGGTGATACTATTACAGAAGAAGCACTACCTACATATGAATCTTGGTTGATGGATGTAGAAGGTATTGATCAACACAAAGATGGTGGAAATTCTTGGTCAAAATGGGTAAGGTATTGGAGTGGAGAAGAAAATCGTCATGGAGATGTGTTAAATAAGTATCTGTATCTATCTGGTAGAGTAAATATGATAGAAGTTGAAAGAACGACTCAGTATTTGATCAATGATGGTTTTGATATAGGAACCGATAGAGACCCTTATAAAAATTTCGTTTACACTAGTTTTCAGGAGTTAGCAACGTATATATCGCATAATAGGGTGGCCAAATTAGCAAAACAGTATTCTAACAAGTCATTGGCCAAAATGTGTAAAATAATTTCTGGAGATGAAATGCGACATCATAATGCTTATAGCGAATTTGTAAGTAGTATTTTTGAAGTAGACCCTAGTCAAATGATGATTGCATTTTATGAAATGCTAAAACATAAAATAGTAATGCCAGCTCATTTCTTAAGAGAATCTGGAGGAACTATCAGTAGTGCTTTTGAAGATTTTTCTTGGTCGGCGCAACGAATCGGAGTATATACATCTCAGGATTATGTAGACATAATGCAAAGACTTATCGAAAGGTGGGAAATTGATAAAATAACAAGTCTTACCGAAGAGGCAGAACGTGCACGTGATTATATCATGAAATTACCTGCCAGAATGCAACGAATTAGTGAACGATTGGTTATTCCTGATGAGATTCACGAATTTAAATGGGTACAACCTGCTTTGACAAAATAGATTGAATAGGGAAATGACCCAGGATCAGATTTTATCCAAAACTATCGATTTTGTAAAAGATAAGCTTAGTAATGCCGAGGGTGGACACGATTGGTTTCATATACAAAGGGTATTTAATAATGCAAAGTTAATAGCCAAAAATGAGAATGTAGATGAGTTCGTAGTAGCTTTGGGTGCGTTGCTTCATGATATTGCAGATTCTAAATTTTATGATGGAGATGAAACCATTGGTCCTAAAGTGGCTTTTGATTTTCTAGAAAGCCTTGATATAGAAAAGGACGTAATTACTCATGTAATTAAGATCATTAAGAATATCTCTTTTAAAGGAGGAAACGTTATTCAAGATTTTAAATCCCCAGAACTAGATGTAATACAAGATGCAGATCGATTAGATGCTATTGGTGCAATTGGTATTGCACGATGCTTTAATTATGGAGGGTTTAAAAACAGAGCATTATATAATCCCGAAATTTCTCCTAATCTTCATATGAGTAAAGAGGAATATAAATCGTCGACAGCACCGACGATTAATCACTTTTACGAAAAATTACTACTTCTTAAGGATAGAATGAATACTCAAACGGGAAAAACAATAGCCTTAGAACGTCATCGTTTTATGGAAGATTTTTTGAATCAATTTTATAACGAATGGGAGGGTAAATCGTAATCAAAATAATCGTAATTGATTGTCCTTATAATGTTGATGAAGTTTACAATTTAAGCTGACCTTTTGTTCAGAGTGAAAATATTTTTGACGAGCTATGGCAAAAAGTTGATGAATTTGTTCTGCGATAGTGCCCGATCCTTTCATTCTTCTTCCATATTGAGTATCGCTTATCGTCCCTTTATGGCATTGCATAATTTGATTCAGTATCTTATCTTTTCTGTCAGGTAGTGTATTTTCTAACCATGTCGTAAATATTTGCCCAATGGCACCATTTAGTCTTACAATAGTGTATCCAATACTATTTGCTCCTCTATTAGCTACCTCTTTTGCGAGAGGTAGTATTTCATGACTATTAATTGAAGGTATAATTGGTGCCATCATTACACTCGTGGGGATACCAGAAGAGCTTAGAAACTCAAGAGTTTCTAGACGTTTTTTTATACTTGCCGTTCTTGGTTCTAATATTCTTCTGGTTTCCTCTTCTAATGAAGTGATAGATAGAGATACAGATATCAAATTGTTTTTGGCTAATTCAGAAAGGATATCTATATCTCTTGTTATTAATGCATTTTTGGTGATAATACCAACAGGGTGTCTATACTTCAAAAATATCTTGAGTAATCTTCGTGTAATCTTAAATTTATTTTCAATAGGTTGATAACAATCCGTATTTCCAGAAAGAAAAATTGGGCAGGCCTCCCATGTTTTTTGTCGTAATTTCTTCTCTAGTAATTCTGGAGCATTTTTTTTGACCAAAATTTTACTTTCAAAGTCTAATCCCGCATCATAGCCCCAATATTCATGAGAGTTTCTAGCATAGCAAAATACACAGCCGTGTTCGCAGCCCTGATAGGGATTAAGAGAATACATCATCCCAACATCCGGGCTAGATACTTTATTTACAATTGTTTTAGGAAACGTCTCTATAATCGTAGTTTGAAGATGATTAATAGGATCTCCTTGTTGGATACAGTAGTTAAGAAAATCATCTCTAATCTCATGGCGATTTTCAAAAAATCGATTAGCTATTCTTTCTTGTGCCCCTCTTCCTTTTATGGCCTTTCCTTTTTTCACAGCGCTTCTATAATTTTGATGTAAATGTATTATTATTTCGGAATAATTCCATATAAAATAGGAGTATTTCCATTAATGTGTTGTGTTTATTTATGATTATAATGGCGAATAGGGTTTATGACTTAAAAAAAAAGGGGCTTAATCCCCTGTTAAGTATCTTGTTTATAACCAAATAAATATTGAACTTTATGTAATCTATAAAACCATACGTTCACACATAATATCATACTCCTATGAAACCTAACCAAGACTTCTATTTAGCTCCATGTTTGGAGACATCAGTTTTCCCGTCAGAAATTTTCAAAATATTAGATACATGCGATGATCTAAAAAACTTATTAATAGGTATATATCTTATAAAAGAGGACAGATTTTTATATGCCAATAGAGTTTTTGAAAACCTTTTAGGCTTCGGTTCTGATAGGTTAATCGATAAAGGTTGGGATTTTTGGTATTCTCTTATAGCACCATGCGAAGTGGAGCATGTGCAGGATAGGATTTTCAGTTTTTTTACAGCCCCATTAGTAAAAGACGTACTTACACTTCAATATCATATAACGAATTTAAATGAGGAAGTAATTTATATAAAGCACGAAATTCTAATCTATCAGTTACGAGGAAGAGTTTTTGCTTTAAACTATTTCTTCGATATTTCTGAAAAAGAAGAAATAGAACGGTGTGTTAAAATTAACGGAGGATATCGCGGAAGAAGCTTTTTTAGAGAGCGAATCACACAGATATCTACAAGAGAAGAAGAAGTTCTCAAACTCATTGCTGATGGGTTTTCTTCAAAACAAATTGCCGATAAGTTATTTATAAGTAATCATACAGCTATCTCACACCGAAAACATTTAATTCAAAAATTTAGAGTAAAAAACACGGCTCAATTGATAAAAGAAGCCTCTAAAGTTTTAGAGTTGTAAACTCACGCTTTATTTTATAAAAGGTGTTTTAAAACAATATCACCTCAAAAAAACAAGTACTTTTTAGTTTTCTATCGATTGACTAGAACCTAACTAAAAAGTACTTGTTTTGATTTTATATTTGACTTTTTCCTTAAAACAAAGAGAGTTTAAAACTTTGTTGGGAATTAATTAACATATTGTTATGTAATATGTTAATTGTTAAAATCCCCATTTTTAGGGATTGATTTTAAGGTCATTTTTGATGAAATTTAACTTCCCCTAGGTCACATTTTTACATACAAGCACTATTTAGGGTTCACACTCACTTTCTATTAGAATGTAGGTATGTGATGTTCTATAAATTAATGATGAAACTTATTTTTTGAACTTTTATCTATGATAGGAATAGCATTAAAATTAATACGGGATGAATTAAGTAATTACATTTTTCAGAATAAAAGAACAGGAGATTCAATAACAGAAGATGATATTATTCTACACAATATTGCTTTGATGGAAAGTGATAGTCAAGCAGATTTGAATAATAAGGTTGTTATAACGCTCGTCAATACAGAAGAGGAGAGTACTTTAAAAAATAAAAGTAACATACTCAAAACACCAAATGGTATTAAATATGTCAACTCCCCTGTTTTTTTAAACCTATATGTTCTTATTTCATCAACGTTACAAACAGGTTTAGGGGATCATTACGAGACGGCTTTGAATAGATTATCGCTGGTGATTCGTTTTTTTCAGACAAAAAGGAGTTTTACCATTAGAAATTCTCCATTTACAACTATTTCTGGCGATGCTAATATTCCTCAAGAGACAAAAGATGAGTTAAAATTAAATATAGAACTCTATACATTAACCTTTGAGCAAATAAATCATTTATGGGGATCATTAGGAGGGAAACAGGTTCCATTTGCTATGTATAAAATACGATTGGTAAGTATTAAAGAAAACGCAACCGAAGTTGCACCAGTAATAGAAGAGTTAGTTAATGACCAAACAGTAATAAACACTAATTAAGAATGGCAGATAGCATCATTTTTAAAAGATTATTCGAAGTACAGATAGTACATGACTATTATCTAACAACTGCCAATGGTAGGTCATTTTTTGATCGCAATGAAACTGAAAAAAGAACAGAAATCTCAAAAAGATTGGTAAACCGTATTTATGATGTACGAGAACAATTCGATATTGATTTTACTGGGGATACCCAAAAACAGTTTAGTCGTAATAAACTAGTATGGGCAAAAACGGCCCTTGGGTTTATTGTGGGAACCGAAGTAATCGTACAAAATCAATTAGGAGAAACAGTTTATAAACCACGTAACGAGTTGAGCAATGAACTTAACCTTACGTTTTCTATTCGACCTAAGATTCCTTTTTTTAAAGGAATTACAAATATGACTTTAAGGCCATCAATACCCTCAAACTTCTATTTCACGAATAAAGATAATATTGAGTTTAACGAAACTACAGCACCGCCGTATAAGTCAATTCCATTATCCAAAAATGTAGCTCCTCATCAAAATGGAAAAAAATATGAAATGGGAGAATTGATTGATTTTGGAGGTACTATTAAAGAAGCCATAATACATACCGACGGAAGTAATCCAGCAGATTGGGAAACGATAGTCGATAGAAGGTTTGTCAATAATTCAGACAGAGTTTTAGTGCCAAACCAGTTTGTTTATAGGGTTAAAAGAGAACAAAATGTTACACAAATAGATTTTGTATTAGTAGACCAAAGTAATGCCGAGATAAAGACTATAAATGTAACAAGTGTAGAAGCTTTAGAAAATGTTAGTGTTGACTTTAAAAAAGATAATGGATCAAATGATATTCCTATTGGTTTTTATACGTTAAAAATTAAGCAAAATGCAGGTGCAGAGGTGTCATACCCGATATACATCAATACAGAAATTTATGACAAAAATGATTTTGGTGTCATAGATATACGATTTGATGAACTAAATTCTCCATATAGCCTTCTGGACGCCAATGGATTTTTAAAGACCAAAATAACTCCCCTTAATCAAAAAATATTACACCCTGTATTCGAGATCAGATTTAAAAATAGAAGAACATACTGGAGATATAATAAAGAAGGAGACTTTAGCCTGGATGAAATCAATGGAACTGCAACACACTTGCAGCATAGTGCAGAAAAATTGGTTTCTCTAAAACCTAAAGGATTAACATTAGCATTAGTGCCATTTCAGGATGGAGGATCACAATTGATCCCATATCCTAGAACTCCATCAATAAAACTAGAAGAAGAGAAAATATTTTCAGAGATCTATATCAATCCATCAAATAGGATTATTAATTAATTGAAATCAAACTTTTTATAAAAATGATATTATGAATTACAAAACGCCAGGAGTTTATATAGAAGAAATTCCAAAACTTCCACCATCGATAGCCCAGGTAGAGACAGCAATTCCTGCTTTTATAGGGTATACAGACATAGCAGAGGACGAAAGGGGAAATTCCTTAGCGAATGAGCCCAAAAGAATAAGCTCTTTGCTAGAGTATGAACGTTTTTTTGGTAAACCATCACCAGAAACCCAGTTGTCGGTTTTGATTAAAGAACAACTTGGCGCACCAGCAGTAGTTCAAGCTTCAATAGGAGATAGATCCAAATATATTATGCACTATGCATTGCAAATATTCTTTGCAAATGGCGGTGGACCATGTTGGATAGTTTCAGTAGGAGATTATACAACAGGAATTGTGAGTTTTGCAGATCTCAAAGTAGGATTGGATGCAACAGAAAAAATTGATGAAGTAACACTTTATGTATATCCAGACGCACAAGGTATGGATAACTCTGCAGACTTTTATTCACTTTTTGGTGAGTCTATGGATATGTGCGAAAAGTTAAAAGATCGCTTTACTGTAATGGATATTTGGCAAGATCCTACACAGCCAGATCTTCTTGCAAATATTGAAACAATGAGAAACAACACTTCTCCAGAAGAAAACACGATAAAGTATGGAGCTACATATTTTCCAAACTTAGAGACCATTTTGGATTATTACTATGGAGGAGAAGGCGATGGTGATGCGAATGTGACTATAGTACATCAAGGGGGAGATGGATCACTTGCAGGAACTCTTGCAGAATTAAAAACCAAGAACAATGCATTTTACTTTCAGGCACAAAACTCTATACGAAATTTACCATTAGAAATGCCGCCATCTCCAGGAGTAGTTGGGCAATATGCAAGTGTAGATGCCTCTCGAGGTGTTTGGAAAGCACCAGCAAATGTGAACATGGATTATGTTATTCGACCGCTAATGAAAATTACAGATCAACAACAAGAAGGGTTAAATGTAGATGTTAATGCGGGTAAATCTGTAAACGTAATCAGATCATTTGTAGGTAGAGGAAATGCCATTATTTGGGGAGCAAGAACTCTAGCAGGTAATAGTAACGAATGGCGATATGTACCGGTTCGAAGATTCTTTAACATGGTAGAAGAATCTGTTAAAAAGGCAACATTACAATTTGTTTTTGAACCCAATGATTTAAACACTTGGTCTAGAGTAAAATCAATGATAGACAATTTTTTAGTACAACAATGGAGAGCAGGAGCATTAATGGGAACTACTCCCGAGCAGGCTTTTTATGTAAAAGTTGGATTAAATGAGACAATGGATGAAGTAGATATTTGGGAAGGGAGAATGATTGTAGAAATAGGAATGGCAGTAGTACGACCAGCAGAATTTATCATTTTAAGGTTCAGCCATAAAATGTTATCAGAATAATACATAGAATTTCAATAAAACAGATCAATATGGCAACCAGAAATAGTGGTGACAATGGCGGTTTACGAAGTGCCGATACGGTAATTTGTGAAAGCCTGAAGTTCATAAAAAGCGATAAGAAAACTGCAGAAAGTAAGTATACGTCAAATGATACAATGCAGAAATCAAAAGAGACAGCTAGAGGATACAAAATATGTTGTCTGGATAAGGCAGAAGAATCTCATTCGGTATATCAGGATATAATGAGTTGTGTGGCTTTAGGCAACTATAAGAAAACAGAAATCATTCAGAAAAGTGTAGAGGAGTATTGTAAAAAAGATGACGAAATCGACAAGCTTATTAATGATACTTCTAAGTTACTTAATGAAATGAAAGTAAAAATAGAAGATGCACATAATGCGGCTTGTGCGATGTCTAATTGTATTAAAAATAAAGTTTTACCAAAATCTGGTAAACCATCTAAAGATGGAAAAATTGGAGAGGTAGAACATGAATTAAAAGAGATTTTAGATAAGACCAAAGAATTAGATGAAAAAGGTCAAAATGCATTCGATTCTATTGTAACCATAGCAGGGATTCACACTTTTACAAATACATCAAGCCTTAAAGAATTTGCAAAACGTCTCTTAGATGCCATGAAAGCCTTTAAAGATTGTGTTGATGTAAATATCAAATCTACGGGCGAGGATATTACAAAATCAAGAGAAGAATTAAACACTGTAGTAGAAGAGTTATCACAAATCATTTGTGATAAAAAATCTGAGGCCAATATTGGTTTAGGTCTTGAATCTGTTATAGAATTTGTTTGCGAAAGCGATTGCGAAGATGGGTGTATAGACCTTTGTAACGATATTAAAAACTGCTATGATTCTGATCATGACTCTGATCAAAAACGAAAAGATAAACGCAGAAAAAAACAATCTGGAGATAAAAATTAACAGCCACCATTAATCACAAAAAATAACAATTATGACAAAATTTATGATCGATAATGCCTGTTGCTATAATGGTGGAGGCAATGACGACCCAGGAGGACAAGACTGCTTGGATAAATGGAAAGAACAGTTAGAAGATGTTTGCAATCGGTATACAGAATTAAGTGCCGAAACATTTCAACACGAAGAAGAATATACTAATTCTCTAGCGTGGGAAACCAAACTTAAAAACTGGAGTGAAATCATTAAAAAAACAGATGAAAAGGCAAAGGTAATTGTAAAAGAGCTTGGTTTTTTTATTGAGCAAGCAAAAGATGTATGTAACAATTCAAAATGTACTACCGAAGCATTAGAAAAACTGAATTGCCTGGTCAAATCAATTTTTGATTGCTTTTACACTTATCTAGAAAGTGGAGACCCAGGATTAAAAGATAGAATAATAGAATTCAAGAAGACTATAGATTGTCTTAACAGTATCAGTGATGAGGATAAAGCAGAAGTTATTAAATGTATAGATGCATATGAGCAAAAGATCATTTTGGTTTGTGAAATGCAAGATGCGATTCTAACTAAACTTCTTGAGACTTTAAAATGTGCATACCTGTTATCGGCTTCAATTTGTGGAGATCAAGGGCTTGAAGGAAAATTAGAAGGAATACTCGACGACTTTAAAGGAATGGAAGATGAGGATTGTGAGCATGAGGACCATCATATAGATGATAATGATCAGGTTTCGCGCAAAAAACCTTATGATCAGGATCAAAACTACACCTATCCTTGCAATGATAAGTTAGCAAAACCAAAACCAAAATTCCCTATCGACAAAAGTAGATATTATGTACAGCTAGAAAATGGTGTCGGGGTTGCCAAGGATAAAACAGAACACTACGAGAATATTTGGGTAAAAAGTAAAATGAAAAGCGATAAACTCTTGTCTCGTAAAACAAGCTTGACCGAAGCAATCAAGGCAGCAGAAGCTGCAGAAAGTGCAAAATAATCTTAAAACAACTAATTAAAAAAATATAAATATGGCAGCTATAGGAGATTATCCATTACCAAAGTTTCATTTTCAAGTAGAATGGGGTGACAATTTTCGTATTGGCTTTACTGAGGTGAGTGGGTTAGATTTCGAAACTGAAGTTATTGAGTATCGAGAAGGAAATAGTAAAAAATATAATAAAACAAAGCAACCAGGACTTACTAAGTATAGTAATGTAACCTTAAAAAGAGGAACGTTTCAGGGAGACTTTGACTTCTTTACAGAATGGCAAAAAACATACTATTTCCAAGAAGGTAATGAAACAGGCTCTAAGTATAGAAGGGCAATCACTATTAAACTTTTGGGTGAAGATCATAAACCTATTATTACTTGGATTCTTGAAAATGCATGGCCTAGTAAAGTACAATCAACAGACCTAAAAGCCGATGCAAATGAAGTAGCCATTGAAACAATGGAATTGGTTCATGAAGGATTGACGATTTTAGAAGCAAAATAATTTAATGATTTCAAACCATTACAATGCATCAAATAGTTGGATTTCATTTTAGAGTTTCATTTTTAAATCTTCCTGAAAACAAGGAGGTAGATGTACAGTTTCAATCAGTTTCTGGACTCGATGTCCAAATCGATAAAGAAACATTAAAAGAAGGAGGCGAAAATCGTTTCGAGCATAGCATGCCAGGAAGGAGAAAGTATACCACCTTAACCTTAAAAAGAGGAATTATTACTCCAAAAGATTCTGGACTGACCAAATGGTGTCAAGAGGCTTTTCAGAATCTTGTGATAGAACCAGTAGGGAAGGTTAATGTAGAATTACTAAATGAAAATCATAATGTACTCATGCAATGGGAACTCTCTCATGTTTGGCCCGTAAGCTGGAAAATTGCAGAGTTAAACGCAGAAAAAGGAGAAGTACTTATAGAGACTCTAGAACTTAATTACAATTATTTTAAAGTAGTAACAGTAAGCTAAAAAGATAAGAATGCCATTAGAAATTAGAGAACTTGTAATCAAAACTAAGGTTGGAAAGAACAATAGTCAAACAGGTGAAAGCATACCAGGTAAGGCTAAAGAATCCAATAACAACGAAATAGTAGAAAAGATTTTTGAAATACTAAAGGAAAAATCAGAAAGATAATGGAAGAAACCGGGCAATTAATAAAAGTGTTGATACATGTTTTTGAAGATGAAGATTTTCAGAGAAAAGCAAGAATTAGCCCTAATCCGATTTCACTTCCTGTTAATCCAGAAAGTTTTACAAAAAACTATAAAGTAGAGGTAAACGATGATCAAGGACATGGTAGTCAAGGCACCGACCCAAAATTTACGAAGACGCCTCCAAAAGAACTAAAACTGGATTTTGTTTTTGATGGAACTAATACTATTCAAGGGTATAAATACAATGACGATAAACGTGAAGTAAAGGATCAGGTAGATATTTTTTTAAATGCAGTATATAACATGAATGGAGGAATTCATAAACCTCATTTTTTGCAAATACTGTGGGGTAAGGATTTCGAATTTAAATGTGTGCTAACGAATTTAGATTTAAACTATACGCTTTTTAAACCAAATGGAGATCCAATACGAGTCAAAGCAAGCTCTACTTTTTTACAATACGTAAGTCAAAGAGAACGTGTCGCTAGAGAAGGTAAAAAGTCTCCAGATTTAACCCATTCAAGACAAGTTAAAGCAGGAGACCGATTAGACAACATGACTTATGATATCTATAATAAGTCAAAGTATGTTACGCAAATAGCAAAGGCCAATGGGTTAACATCATTTAGAAAGATTAAACCTGGCAACGAATTACTTTTTCCACCACTAGATAAAACAAGTACATGAAGGATAGAGAAATACCAGTTGAAACATCATATAATGTAGCCACATTTGATATTCTTGTTAATGGTCAAGTTATTGATCAAGGTTATCAGGTATTATCTATTTCTATATCAAAAGAAATAAATAAAATTCCTGTTGCCAAAATTGTTTTTAAAGATGGTGATGCAGCATCAGAAACTTTTGCAATAAGTGAAGAAGAAGAGTTTTTACCCGGAAAATCAATTGTTGTAAAAATAGGAAGAGATAGTGAAAACAAGCAATTGTTTAAAGGTGTTATTGTAAAACATGCGATAAAAGTTCTTGAAAGTGGAGAAACTAGATTAACCCTCGACTGTAGAGATGAAGCTGTAAAAATGACGATTGGTAGACATAATCATTATTATGAAGAAAGTAAGGATAGCGAGATTATTGAAGAGGTAATTGGTAGGTATCCAGGGTTAAGTCATGATATCGAAGAAACTACTATTGAGCATCTTGAAATGGTGCAATATCATGCTACTGATTGGGATTTTATACTGATGAGATCTGAAGCCAATGGTAAATTGGTTGTTGTAGATGATGGTAAAATAAATAGCAAAGCACCCGAAACAGATACCGATGCCGCTGTAGCCGTTTTGTTTGGTTCTACATTGATTGATTTTGAAGCAGAAATGGATGCTCGAAATCAATGGACATCGGTAGAAGCGAAATCATGGGATTATGGCGGACAAAATATGTTTGAGCATACTACTGATAGTGTGCCTATTAATGAATTGGGAGATGTAAATGGTCAAGAACTGGCAGAAACAATCGGTCCAGAAAAATTTGAGCTACGACATTCTGGTCAAGCTATCGTTGAAGAACTACAGGAATGGACGAAATCTACAATGCAAAAAAGTAGGTTGTCAAAAATAAGAGGACGTGCAAAGTTTATAGGTTTTGGAGAGATTAAACCTGGACAATTATTAGAATTACAAGGTCTAGGAACAAGATTTACAGGTAAAGCCTATGTTTCAGGGGTAAGACAAGATGTCTACAATGGATCTTGGTATACGCAGGTTCAGTTTGGTGTAAACCCTGATTGCTTTGGACATATACACAAAGATGTTATTGATATGAAGGCGTCTGGGCTAGTACCCGCTATAAATGGGATACAAATAGGAAAAGTAGTTCAACTACAAGATGACCCAGAAGGCGAACATAGAATATTGGTTAGATTACCTATAATCGATAATTCGGCTAGAGGAGTATGGGCGAGAGTAGCAACCTTAGATGCGGGAGTAGCAGATAGCGGAGTAGCAGGAAGAGGTTCTTTTTTTCGTCCTGAAATCGAAGATGAAGTAATAGTAGGATTTATAAACGACGATCCTCGGGATGCAGTAGTTTTAGGCATGCTACATAGTAGTGCTAAACCAGCACCAATTGAAGCAGAGGATGTAAATCATGAAAAAGGTTTTGTAACCCGTTCGGGAATGAGATTACTATTTCATGATGAGACAAAAACCATTACAATTGATACCCCAGCAGGAAATAGCATTGTCTTAGATGAAGATACAACTTCGATTACAATCAAAGATCAAAATGATAATATAGCAGTAATGGATCCAGCAGGAATAGAAGTCAGTAGCCCAGGAGATATTAAAATTGAGGCCAAAGGTAATATTGACATTAAAGCCGGAATGAACATGACCCTAGAGGCCGTTCAAATATCTGCTAAAGCAGATGCCAGTATGGAAATTAAGGGAGCGACAACAAAAGTCTCTGCCGATGGAATTACAGAAGTTAAAGGTTCACTAGTCAATATAAATTAAAAATTAGAAAAACGATGCCACCAGCAGCTAGAATAGGAGATATGCACACCTGTCCTTTATTTAATGGACCCTCACCTCATGTGGGCGGACCAATAACAGGCCCTTCAGTACCAACGGTGTTAATTGGTGGACAACCAGCGGCAGTAGTAGGAGATATATGTGTATGCGCTGGTCCTCCCGATACAATCGTAAAAGGATCGGGGACTGTATTTATAGGAGGTAAACCAGCAGCTAGAATGGGGGATACCACAGCACATACAGGAGTAATTGTTCAAGGAAATCCAACAGTAATGATTGGAGGATAAAAAAGAAATAATGAACACAAACAAAGAATATTTAGGTACTGGATGGTCTTTTCCACCCGCTTTTGATAAAGAAAGCGAAACGATAACAATGGTTAGTGCCGAAAGAGATATTGATCAAAGTTTAGAAATATTACTCTCGACAAGCTTAGGTGAACGTGTCATGCAGGCTGAATATGGTTGTAACCTTAAAGACTATCAGTTTGAAAGTATGGATAGTTCGTTGATAGGATTTTTAAAAGACCTTGTAGAGAGAGCGATTTTATACTATGAACCTAGAATAAAACTTGAAAAAGTTGAAATTACTGAAGCAGAGTCTTTTGAACTAATAGAAGGTTTATTAAAAATAACGGTTCACTATGAGATAGAAGGCACAAATACCAGATACAATTATGTATATGATTTTTATTTAAGAGAAGCAGATCAAGGGATATAAGAAAAAACAAATTTAGATGAAAAACCCATCAAAGATAGAGCATCCCTTAAAAAATAGAACAGGGACAAGTCAAAGAACCCGACTCATAGAAGCGTTGGACAATACATATGCTCCTATAGACGGAAAGACTTTGGCGGATAGACTTAATATCATAAGTAAATGCGCGTTGCAAATCAATTTTTATGAGTACCAAAAAAATCAGATCGAAGGAGAATATCAGGAGTTAGATGATTGGTCACATTTTTTTAAAAATAGTTTGCCATTTCAGCTCTCTATACTAAGTAAAGTTTCTACTGCTAATCTTGATGAACAATTCACGCTATTGTATGAAGAATTAAAGAAAAATCCGTCAAAGCAAAGCTTAGAGTCTCTTTTCAACTTTATTCTAAATAAAATTATAACTCCAACTTCAACGTTATATACTGTTGTCGAAAAGTCGAAAAACAGTTTTAGTACTCCGATATTAGCTGTACTACAATCATCATTTGTTGACCCATTAAAAATATTAATAGAACTTTATAACGCCAGCGCCACATTTTTATGTATTCGAAAAAAAAACTTTGCCAGTTATTTAGGAACTCCGTGGCAGTTTAGTGCGCAGCAGGTATACAAGTTATACGATGGAATACAACAGGTGAAAAAAGGGAAAAAAGAAGCTTTTTTATTAGTGGGAGAGGAGCTTAATGGTATTTTTTATCAATTGCTTAGTGGGTTTATAACTATTATTGAAACTGCTTCCGATTTTATAGAAGAGAGCCTTATTCCATTACAAGAAGAATTACAAAAGCGACACGAACCCCATTTGGCCTTACTGTTTACATTTTTAGACTTGTTTACATACTTGCAAGAAAATATTAATGATTTAGGTAGAGATCATTTAGATTTTTTTTACGAAAAAGTGCTGAAAATCATTCCGAAGGGAGCTGTTCCAGATAAAGCTCATATTGTTTTTGAGGTTGCAAAACACTTGAACGAATATCCTTTACAAGAGGGGCTATTGCTAAAAAATGGGAAAGATATTAATAAACAGGATATCCAGTTTGGTTTAGACCATGAGGTTATACTTGATAAGGCAAAGATCGCTGAACTAAGAACTTTGTCACTTTATAAAAAGCAGGGAGATGATCGTTTAGAAGGGGTGTACATAGCCCCAATAGCGAATTCTGTAGATGGGTTAGGAAAAGAATTTAAGAAAGAGGAACCTTCAAATTGGGCCACTTTGGGTACAAAGTATAGCAAATGGATCGAAGAAGGAAAAATTGAAAATGAAGAACACCCACAGGCAAGATTAGGTTTTGTATTATCATCACCTGTATTATTATTACAAGAAGGAAAGCGAACAATAGATATAGTACTGGATTGTGAATTACCTAACGATAGTAGTTTTACATCTATAGCAATCAAAAACGCAATCATATCTTTAAAAAACCAAAAATTCTATAGCCTTACCGAGGAGATATTAAAAGATTGCTTATCAGGATTATCAGATAAGGCCATGAATTTTCTAAAAGAATTGTTGCTTAGAGAAAGCCCGTATATCATTGGAGATGAATTAAAAAAGTTTCTGATGCAAGAAGATCAGGTTAGTTGTGAGCCTATTTTTAGTGATCAAGAAAGAAGGGTACTTTGTAAGTGTTTAACAGCGTATGCTGACCCTTTTGGTTTGTCTATTTTTGATGTTACTTTTAGTGGAGAAGAAGCTTGGATAACTCCAAAACCTACTAATCCCATTGAAATTAATATGGAAACTCCTTCTAACAGGAGATTGAAGATAAGTTTGAAAGTAAAACTTGATGCAGACGACCCTGCAGTGGTTTTTTATGATGCCGAAAAATTAGGAGAAAAGTTTCAGCTTCAAACTCCTTTTCCAACAGTAAAAATCGAATTGAATCCTAATGTTAGAGTAAAGCAAAACATTTTTGATTGTGATCAATTAGATGAGCCAGAACAAGATATCGACCCCAATAGATGTTGTTTAAAAAAGGAACCTATACCGGTTGGCGAAATTGATATTTCACCTTATCACTTTTTAAAACCATTACAATTGGTAGATACCACCATCAATGTTGAAGTATGTGGAGTAAAGAACCTGATTGTACAGAACGATGATAACTTACAAGATGTAAATAAACCTATGCTCCCTTTTGGACCAAGACCAAAAGTAGGAGAAAACTGGTTTATCGAAGGTGGAGCTAATTTTTATATTGGTAGCAAAGAGATTTTTTGTAAAAACTGGGAGAAGTTTTGGATACATTCTACTTGGAAAGATAAGCCAGGAGATTTACACGAATATTATAGGTTTTATAGAACACCTCCTTTCGAAAACGGAGATGAAGCAATTACCAATCTGAGTTTCAGGTTTGCAACTAGCCTTCTTAATAACGGACAATGGGTTAAAGATGATAAGAATAAAAACGAACCACCGGCTCCATTTGTTGTGGGTGATCCAAGTGATGGTAATTTTGATCTTGGTTTTTTAGATGGAGAATTATTACCTCTTTTCGGAACATTTCAAGAAGAACCAGACCCCTGTAACTTTACAAGGGATCAAGCTACTTTTACATACAATTTACATCAAAAATACTTTGCTCCTAATGGATATAGTTATGTTCCAAAATCTATGACAACTGCTCCATTAGAGCCGTTAACTGTTAATACTAGAAAAGGTTTTGCAAGACTAACACTGGCTGGAGTAAGTTTTCAGCACGATAGGTTTACATATGTACTTACTCGTCAAATGATGGCCCTGGCAGATTTAGTAGATCCTCAGTCAATAGCTAATGCTTTAAATGCTTTAGAAGACACCAAAACATTGGCAGATAAGGCAGAAGCGATAATACAAACAATACTGGCCGATTTAAACGTATTAATTAGTCGTGTAGAATTGGCAAGAGACCAAATAGGAAGAGACAACATACCGGGAACCGTGGTTAATCTGGCAACTGTAGTCGAAAGTAAAATCCAAAGCGCAAAGACTGCAATACAAGCAAATAACGGAGCTGGAGCATTAAGTGATTTGGATGATGCTTTGTCAAGTATCAACGGAATCATTAGTGCCTTAGGAAACATAAACACTTCAGCCAACTCTAATAAAGTACAAGGTAGATTAAAACGTGTACTGGATTTAGCGAATGCGATCAAAGATGCGATTGTAAAACTCCCAAACCCAGCACCGATACCTTTTATACCTGTAGACGCAAATAACATTCATGAGTTATACATAAAAAACCACTTAGATGAATTTGGTCTAGACGCTATTGTTAAGACGATAGGAACTAGGATTGATCAAGTTCTCAAAGATTTTGATACAACAACAGATTTAGGATTACCTAAAGATCCGTATACTCCTTTGATAAAATCGTTGTCTATAGACTATAAAGCAAAGGCAGATAGTAATGATATAGATATCGTACACTTATATCCATATGAGAATACCTCTAAGGTTGAGGTAATTGATCAAAACCCAACTCTTTTTCCTTTTCATGATAATGACGGAACATTGTTTGTTGGTATTGATGAATTAGTTCCAGGAGGGAATCTCTCTATTTTGTTTCAATTAGCAGAAGCGACAGCAGAGTCAGAAATGGATAGAGCAATCATTAATTGGCATTATTTAAGCAACAATAATTGGTTAGATCTTAAACCTGATTTTAATATTATTTCTGATGAAACTAATGGGCTTACCGTTTCTGGTATTGTAACTATTGCTGTTCCAGATAACATTAACAAAATAGGAAATACTATAATGCCAGATCATTTGTATTGGATCAAAGTTTCTACACCTACAAGTGCAATGGCAGTAGCAGAGACTATAGGTATTCATACACAAGCTGCAAAAGCATCTGCGCGATTGACAAATTTAAACGATACCAATAGATTGAATACAGGTCTAGAAGAAGGTAGTATTGGCAAATTGGTTGAAGGTGATTTTAGCGTTAAAAAAGTTGAACAGTTGTACAAATCTTATGGAGGTAGACAACCAGAGGCGCAAGGGCATTATTATGTTCGAGTGAGTGAACATCTTAAACATAAAGGAAGAGCGCAGATGTTACTTGATTATGAAAAAATTGTTTTAGAGGCTTTTTCTGAAATTTATAAAGTAAAATGCATTAGCCATACTATGGGGCTTTCGGCAATTAAGTATCAGAGGGATTTAGAAGTTGCTCCCGGGTTTATTATTGTAACGGTAATTCCTGACCTAACAAAACTTGAATCAGGTAACCAACTTGGACCTAAAGCTCCAGTAAGTCTTTTAGAAAAAATAGGAGATCATTTACGAAAAAAAACTTCCCCTTTTTCGAGAATAAAAGTAATGAACCCTAGATATGAATATGTAGACGTTACCATTTCTGTAAGATTAAGAAAAGGCAAATCTCACAATTTTTATCAGCAGAAACTGAAAGAAGATATTGTCAATTTGTTAGCCCCATGGTTTTTAGGAGATTCAGAAAAAATTGCTTTTGGACAGTCGGTATTCTTCTCTGATATTGTGGGTTTTGTAGAGCGACTGGCATATGTTGATTTTATAACAAACTTAGTGTTAGAAGGTGAGAGAAATCAAAAAGGAGCAGAAATTAAACCTTTGACAGCTAGATCTGTACTTACTGCAGGCAAAATATGTGTAAAGATCGATAAAGAAGAGTGTGTCGAGACAAAGACCAAAGGCACTTTGGCTCTTGAGACTATAACTAGTAATGAACAATCAGAATAATTTGATATGGCAGAATTAGAAAACAATCGTATATCTGTTATTAAACAAAATGACCCTGATCTTCCGGATTATTTAGACTTTGATAAGCTAAGAAAAGAAGGCCTTGCTCATATCGGAAATCTATCTGGTAAAATATGGACTGATCATAATGTTCATGATCCTGGAGTTACTATATTAGAAGTATTGATATATGCTATTATGGATTTGGGGTATAAAACAAATCTTCCTTTTGAGGATTTGATAGCCTTCCAAAATCAAAATGGAAAGGATGATAACTTTTTAACTCCTTTAGAAATATTAACCAACAATCCTGTTACCATACTGGATTATAGAAAACTGCTATTAGACGTTAAAGGGGTGCGTAATGCCTGGTTAGAAGTTACCTCTCAAGAAAGTTTATATCTCAATTCTAATACCAATACTTTGTTGTGTAATACACCAAATTCTGCTTCAGGAATTTCGGGTATAACTTCTCAGCGATATAATAAAATTGAGTTAAACGGCCTTTACAAGGTATATGTAGAAAAAAATGATGATGGGATTAATAATGATGTACTTGTTAAGCGAGTAAAGAAAACACTTAACCAACATAGAAATTTATGCGAAGATTTTGTGTCTGTAGAGGTTCTTAAACCACTAAAAATTGGGGTATGTTTAGAAGCAGAATTACATATAGGATATGTTGCTGAAAAAATCTATAAAGAAATTTTTGAGAAGATAAAGCAGTATATACAACCCGAGATTACGTATTATACTTTAGAAGAGCTATTAGATAAAGGTAGGGCGATTGATGATATTTTTGCAGGTAGACCTTATCTGGATAAAAGTCATGGGTTTGTTGATACAGAAGAGCTCGAGAGTTTTGATCGACCTCACGAACTTCATTTATCTGATCTTTATCAAGTTATTTTGAATATTGAAGGAGTAAGAAAAGTAAAGAATCTTGTTGTAAAGGGAGGCCAAATAGTTAATGAAGAATCTAAAGATTGGGTAGAAGGTAATAGGATACCAGAGGGTTATGTTCCTTCTTTCTCAGTAGAAAATACGTGTATTGATTTATATAATGCTCAAGGTTCGTTAGCAATAAATAAGCCTCAGGTTCATAAATCATTTTCTTTCCCAAAGAAATTTATAATGCCAATAGAGAGTTTGGACACAAGTGTTCCAACAGGAAGATATAGAGAGGATTTAGAGGAGTATTATTCTATTCAGAATGATTTTCCGGTTGTCTATGGGATTGGAGAAGATGGTTTGCCTGATCGATCTACTGTACAAAGAAAAACACAAGCTCTTCAACTCAAAGGGTATTTGTTGTTTTATGATCAGATGTTGGCTAATTATACGTCTCAACTATCACATATTAGATCTTTGTTTTCACTAAAACCAGAAAACCAAAGAACTTCAGAAGATAAAAAAACATACTTTACACAAATTCCAAATTCAATTCCAGGTTTAGAAGAATTACTTCGTTTTTATAACCAAAACGAAGTAATGATTGAAGGAACAATATTGGCTGTTCCTATAAGTAATAATGAGACATGGCAAAAGACATGTATCAAATTAAAGAATAACCCTACGATAGAACTTACAATAGGAAACTATTGTAATGATAAAGATGGAGCGTTAGACTTGTTTAGTTTTTCTTCTACAGGTGTTCGAACTATGTATATTAATCAATTAATAGATTCTTTGTTTAATGAAAAGTATACGATTGAAATTCTACAAGATCGTAAAGGATACTTTTTTGTAATACAGGCAGAGTTTCCCGATGATGTTGTTCTTATTGGTACAAATCGCTATGAAAAAGAGAGTGAAGCTAGAAAAGAAGCAAAAAACCTCGTTTTTATAGCTACCATGGAGCAAAGTTATCACTTGGTTACTGATGCTTCTGAAACAATAGTACCAGACAAGCATTTTTTTGATATTAGTTATAATCCATTATCATATATCAACTTAATACAAGAAATTACTGAAGATAAAGAAGAGTATAAGATAAGACGAAAGAAATTTTTGGACCATTTGTTGGCGAGGTTTGGAGAAGAATTTACAGCATATACTGTTTTACAATACAGACATAAAAAAGATTCTAAGAATAATGATTCAGAGATAATTCATCATCAGTCTAATTATATAAATAAGTTTCCCGAAGTAAGTAGAAATAGAGGGAAGGCATTTGATTATTCAGAACCTTCATGGGGCACGGATAATGTTTCTGGATTTGAAAAACGAATTTCGCTTTTATCAGGTATTGAAAATTATACTCGCCATAACCTCTGCAATTTTGAAGTCTTACAAAGTTTTAGAATTCTGCTAAAAGATTGGACAGGAACTCCCTTTTTTAGAAGTAATAAAGGGTATGAATCTTTAGAAGAATTATACGAAACCTCTAGAAAAATTCTAAAGCAATTACGGGATCCAGAATCATATAAACAACTAGAAAAAAACTTAAATGGCTTTGATGCGAATACGATGCACCGTATTTTTTCTGAGAAACCAGGACCAGAAAACATAATTGTTACTAAGTATAATTATCATCAACAATTATGTAATGCCGATCATGATATTGTAGTTATAAGCAAAAGCATGAAAATGAGGTCTGAGAAAGTTGGATTTGATAAGAAAGAAGACTTTATAAAAAACATTAATACACAAACTTTAGTATCCTCTGATGTAAACAAAAGCGATCTATATCGATTAGTCCCTTTAGATGGAAAAAACGGCTATATAGATGCAAATGCCCTACATTGTGATATTGAAACTTTGATTACTTGGAAATGGCACGTTTATAATGAAGTTGCTAAAGAAAATGTTGCCTGTGATCAGGTGTTTTCTACATCTGATGAAGCTTGGCAGGATATGATTCAAAATGCTAAACTCGATGCCTACCTTACCACTCATGATATAGCATTACAATGGCGACTTGTCGTTAATAAGAATGTTTCATTTACGGCAGTAGATAACTATCCCGATGCTTATAGGTCTGTAGCTGCATGGCGACAAGCAAAAGCAATAGGAAGTTCTTCTGCTCAATATGAGATTAAAAAATTAGAAGAGTACACTCAAATCCATCTAAAGAATAAAAAAGGATGTGTTATAGCTATCTCGAATGAGATGAAACCCGATCAAGGTGATTTTGATACTATTATCAAGGATTGTGTCGAAGTATTTGGTAGTCGTAATACAAAACCAGAATATGATAAAGTAAATGAGAAGTTTGGGTTTACGATTTTTGGAAAAGATAACGTGCCAATTTGTGTAAGTTATGGTGTATATGATACTGCAAAAGAGGCACTAGAACATATTGATACAGTTTTTAAATTAGGAGAAAGTAAAACGAATTATTTACTATCCGGAGATCAGGGTAACCCCGAATATAATTTTATTCTTAGAGACAAGTATGATTCATTTCTTGCTTTGCCACCAGATCATTTTGAAACCGAATCTGATCGGTCAAAGGCATTAAATAGAATGATACGGTATGTAAAAAACAACAAGCTTCCTGTTTTTGTAAAAGAAGAACCTAGAAGATATGTATGGTCATTGCTTGGGGAAGAAAAAGAAACATTATTAACTGCAACGTCAGAGTTTACGTCAAAAGCAAGAGCACAAGCAAATTTTGATAAGGCAATTGTTGCAGAAGCTAAGAAATCAAACAACGAATTTTATAGATCACATTGTTATGAGTTTGGTGTGACTGCTACCCCGGCACAATACAAATACGTTTACGGTATCAGTAATACTCAAAAGGAATTTGAACCAATTTTTATGAGTTCAAGTACTTTTGATAAGCATGAAGAAGCTTCAAAAGGGTATACCGAATTTATAAAAAAAATACCAGGTTTATCATTTAAGATCAATTCTAAAAAAGGAACAGGTTATGGTTTGTATGCATCTAATGCCAAAGAACCCATGGTGGTTGGATATAATCAAGAAGGGGATTTATTCTTAGAAAAGGCAAAGACAGTAACAAGTTATATACATAAAATATATACCAAAACGCTAGCGCCAAAAGAAAGTTTTGTTAGTCGTGAAATGGTAGAAAATCAAAAAGGTAGATATGAGTGGCGATTTTATAAAAAAAATGGTCCATTGGCAATAAGTCCATATCAATGCCCAGACAAATCTAATGCCGCTCGAATCAAATCGATTATTTGCGATATGGTTCCTCTAATTAGCTTAAAACAATGCCCTAGTAAAGTAAATGTGATTTGTCCAGAAAAAGATCCGTATAGATTCCATTATCAGGTATGTTTTAATGATCGTCTAGGTAATGAATTTGTTCTGATAAGTTATATAGGATATGATTCTCATCAAGAAGCAGAAGATGCTTATCTAAAGCAGTGGTTAGAAATTATTCAAACAGCTACAGATAGACAAGAATACCAAAACAATGGATTGATAAGTTTAGATGAGATATATAAGAATCCAGAAAAAAAAGAATGTGAAGATGCATCTTTTATTGCAGTTGTTCCAGAACGTATAAAACAAGAATTAGAAGCCCAAGGAAAAAATGTAATTGATCATTATACCCGCTTAGCAGATATATTTCCAATATATGAAATAAAGAGCCTTACTAAGCAAAGCTCTGAAGTTAAGGTTACATATAAGTACAAAGTAGTTGTGCCACAACAAATTTTAGAAGATACTGGGTGTAAAAAAACAAGTAAGATTCATTCACTGGGAACCCTGTTATGGCAAAGCGTTGATGACTATGATACGGTTGAAAATGCAATAAATGCTTATCTGCATTTTTACAATCTTGCAGGTACTTCTAATAATTGCAGAATATTTTGTGAAAAAGGACAGTTTTATGTTGGGCTTGTCGAAGTGTTGGCCGAAAGTTTACATGAATATGAAACAGAAGAACAAGCTTGGGATGATGTATACCCTAAACGATTAGATGACTGTTTAAATTGCTTGCCAGGAGGGGTAAGAGAATTTGCCTATGCTGCAGAAGAGACCAAAAATTATATCCCAGTTTGTGATCAAAACTATTGGAAATTTAAAATTGTATCTCCAAAATACTTTGTTGTTGATCATAATTGCGATTATGATTCTGAAAAACTTAGAGATGATCAAATTCTATATTGGATATCAAAGCTGGAGCAACTAGACTGGGATAAATATGTGATTGGACTCAATGATTCTGGTACAGGAGCATCTAATGTAACAAACTCCTCATTTTTGTCTCATATTGGGTATGGTTATAGTAGTAAAGAATTATGTGATTTAGTCTTTAGGATTCGAGAGGCTTTTCAGAGTTGTACAGAAAGTGAAGAAATTCATAGAGCCATAGCGGTTCGATCATTTTTAACAGAAAAATACAGAGAAGATATAAAGTTATGTCAGGTAATAGCTCAAACAGATTTTAATAGTAAAGAAATACAACATTTATTACTGTACTTTCCTGTTCATAAGACAGACGATGGATATTGTTACCGTTTATATTGGCCAGAAAATGATCTCAATAGTACACCAGAAGGGTTGCAACCTTGTGGCTGTGGAAATGATACAGTAGAAGTAGTAAAACCTTGTCATGAAAAGTATCCTTTTACGAGTAGTAATTGTTATGATTGTTGTACAGAAGCACTACAAGCATTTATAGAATTTTGTAGTTTGATTACGCATAAGTTATATAGTATAGAGTGCATTTCAAGAACCGAATATGGTCCATACTCTTTTCAAATCATTGATAAAAGACAAGAATTAGCATATCATCCACAGCAATACGATAGTTTTCAGGAGGTGAAAAATGCCATAGAAATTACCAAGCATTGTGCGAATGATGTAGGAATGCATTTGGTAGAACATATACTATTACGACCACAAAGCGAAGTAGATTGTACAAAAGTTAGTATAGATGCCAATGGAAATCAAACTACAGTAAGTTGTTTGTTACCTGTATGTCCAGATTATAATTGCCAAATTGAATGGCAACCAGATATGGATAAAAACGACCCATGTGCAGATGAAGATATTTCCAAAATTTACTACACACCAGGAAGTGATCCATATTCGTTTTGGGCAACGATTGTAATGCCTTCGTGGCACAAACGATTTAGAACAAAAGAACAAAGAGAAACTTTTGAAACCTTTTTGTATAAAGAAGCTCCTGCATTAGTAGGGTTGCATATTTTATGGTTAAGCCCAAGAGATTTATGCAAGTTTGAAGACACTTATAAAAAATGGTTAGCATGGAAAGAAAATCCATCTTCATTACTTTGTTATCCAAATATTTCATCATTAAACTGTGCGCTTTCTGATTGTATAAAAACACTAATGTCAGAACCTTTTTGCGAATCTGCTCCAGAACAAGAAGGAGATTGTAATTGTAATAAAACCGAAAAAGATAAAGAAGTAACCAAAGGAACTATGTTCTGGGGGTATTGCCCACCAGACCATCAAATTCCTCAAGATACCATAACTCATTTAGCTTCTTCTACAAGAAATATAGAGGTAAAGCAAAATGTGGTTAAAGAACCTGTTAAAAGCAAGACAATATCTTCTAAGAAAAAGGAGATAACAGAAAGTAAGAAAAATAAGATTTCTAAAACCACAAAAAAAGAACCTGTTAAAGCTATTACCAAAAAGAAAACGGAGAGTGTTTTAACGGTAATTCGAAAAAGAAAACCAAAATATTTGAATACAATAAAAAACTCTGCCAATAAGGCTATGACCAAGACCAAAAGTTATGAGCGAACATTGTTTTTTGTAGAAAATACCCCAACTATACAAGGATATACTAGGCTGGTTGACTTTTTTAATAAATATAGTTTACAAAAAGATAATAATGTTGACGGTTTTCTAATCCTTTTAAAAAATGCGACGTGGCATTTATTAGATGCTCTTGTTTTAAAAGAAAATAAGACGTTAAGTAAAGCGCATCTAGATCGTCTTAAGAGTAGTTTTATGATACTTACAAAAAAAGGATTATCACTTAAGAAACTACATACCGAATGGAAAAGTGAAGATTTAAAATCAAAAGCATTTGCAAAGCCTTTATCTCAAATGAACAAATTGCTAAAATAGACTAGAACATGATTAATAGGCATCTTATAGGGAAACAAGTATTAGAATTAGAAATTGCTTCTTCAAAAAATGCCTATGCCTTACAACAAAAAGTAAGTGAATTTGTGTGGAAGGAACTTTCTGCGAAAATGAGCGTTTTGTTTGATAGTATGATAACCGAAGATCAAGTTTTATCTATAGATCTTCTTGAAATTGACTTGGGAGAAATTGCCATTGAAGATATTGGTACTGCACGAATGTCTAATTTGATCATATCTCTTTTAGAAGAAAAAATAAGAGAGAAACTAGGAAATCATCTATATAAGGAAAAGTACTATGGATCGAAAGGAAATAGACAAAGCCAAAAATTATTTGATTATAAGAATGGGTTTTCAGCTAAAGGAGAAAATCAATATAAAAACCTTGATAATGAAATAAGTAATCAAAGAGAAAACACCCCGCAATTACTTAGAAGATATTATTTTGAAGCTTGGCTATATTGGTTGCATAAAGGAACATTTTCGTCTTATTCGATAGTGCCAGAAGATAATTGGATAATTCTAGTTTTAGAAACTTTGGGAACAGACATTCAGGCTGTTACTCAATTAGAACAAATACTAAAAAAATATCCAATCGCACTAAGAAGACTAATTGTTCAACACTCCTCAAAAGAATTGCGATCAATTGTCGAATTGTATACAGGTTATGCCCAAAAAGAGTTCATACAAATACTAAAAGAAATTAAACTCAATTTTAATGATAAGCAATTAACGATTTTTAATAATACTCAGATTTCTTTACGTGCATTAGAAATTAAAATATGGGAAAAAGTATATGAGTTGGTCATATTCAAAAGGTTGAAATGTAAGAGTAGTGTTATAGGGGTGGAGGTGATAAAGTTTCTTTTAGAAGAAAATGTAATCCTCACAAATAATTTACAAAGATTAGTTTCTAAAACACAAAACAAAAATAAAAGCAAAAACAGGAATGTTGATCAATATAATACGTTAAAAAGACTCTTAAAAGATGATTCTGTTTTAAAAGCAATGCGTTTAAAAAGTGAAGATTTTATAGAGAATAAAACTCTAGAAAAATTTATAAAAAACGATGGAGATCATCTTATTTCTGAAATTAAAGCTATAGAATCTCCTCAGTATTTTAAAAACGCGGGATTAGTAATGTTGCATCCTTTTTTTAATCATTTATTAAAAAAAATCAACTTTATAAAAGAAGAAAAATTCATAAGCTTTGAAACAAGAAGTAAAGCCGTATTACTGCTACATTTTTTGGCAACAGGAGAAGAGCATCCAAAAGAATACGAAATGGTATTACCCAAGTTTCTTTGCGAATTACCTGTTAATGCACCTATAGATCGTAGTATTTGTCTATCCAAAAAAGAAAAAGAAGAGGCAAATACATTGTTAAAGGCAGTCATAGAACATTGGGGAGCAATAGGAACAGCTTCACCAGATGGGTTAAGAGAAGGCTTTCTTAAGCGAGAAGGAAAATTAGAAAAAGAAGAAACAGGATGGAAATTATTTGTTGAGCAAAAAACGATAGATATTTTGCTTGATAAGCTCCCATGGAGTATCAGTATTATAAAACTTCCATGGATGAAAGAGATGTTAAAAATAGAATGGAGATAAGATCGCAAGTTGATATAAAGATTGCAACTATAGATTTGATATCGATAAATTGGTTGGCAGCTTTATTTTATGATGTAAATTACAGTATAAAAATCAACAGAAATTTAAAATTATGATGTCATTATTCGACAATTTATTCTTGTATGAAATTGTTCTCCTGTTTTTAGGGGTATTTCTGTTTATGTTATTATGTGGGGCGCTAGTTTATTATATTATTAAGAAAGAAGAGATAAAAAAACTATTGTTCTTTTTTCCTATCGCGATTATTATGATTGGATACCCTAGCGTTCAGGAAATACAAATTGAGAATGATAAATTTTCGTTAAGGAAGTTTTCAGACAGGGTAATTGAAAATCCAGAGGATACTGTAGCTCAACAGGAACTTACAAAGGTTACCGAGAAATTAGAAAAAAGAGCAACCAACACAGAAGATTTACAAGCTGTAGCAGAAGCCAATTTACTTTTAGGAAACTCTGATAAAGCAATACAATTAACCAATAAAGCGATAGAGTTTAGAATTGAAAGAATAGAAGAAGATGAGCAAATAGGTGATCAACCAGAAGATAGTTTGTCAACTGTAGATAGGCAAAAAGAAATAGAAAACATAGAAACTCTTGAAGGAATTAAAAGTATCGCCACTTTACAAAAGGAGATAAAAAGTGATCCAACAATCATTAAAGACAGTCTAAGATTAAAGGAGAAAATTAATGAGGTCCATTGGAAGAATCCTAAAACAGGAAAATATTTGAATAAGAAAATTATGCTGAGTCGTAATGTAAAAGATACATTAAATAAACCATAGAATAATAAAATAATTGAAGGTAGCAGAAGAATCAAAAAGCGCAAGTGCTAAAAGCCAAATCCAGGCGAAGCAGGAACCATTTTTTAGGAAAGTGGAGGAGAATGGCTTTTTTTCAAAATCTAAGAACGCTACTACATCTTTTTTTTCACCAGCAGGAGTACAACCAAAACTTAAAATTGGTAAACCAAACGATAAGTATGAAGTCGAGGCCGATGAAATGGCAGATAAAGTTGTACAACGTTTAAGCGACCCTTCAATTAAAGCAGTTACAAATGGTAACAAACTGCAAGCAAAATGTGCTACATGTGAAGAAAAAGAAAAGCTTCAAAAAAAAGAAGAAGATGAAATTTCAGAAAATGATATAGAACTACAAGGAAAATCAATTTTTGAAAGTAATGCAGAACAACCTGAGACAGATATACAGACAAAAGTTGTAACACCTTTTGTGCAAACCAAATGTGCGGCCTGTGAACAAGAAGAAAAACTTCAGAAAAAAGAAGAAGAGGCAGCTGTAGAAGAACCAATTGTTCAAACTAAGCTCAACAATGAAAATGATGGGGATGATGAAGTGCAGCCTAAGTTGATGCTTAAGAAAACAGAGGAGAAGCCACCAGAAGAAGAAGAACCGGTTCAACTTAAAGAAGATGAAGAACAACTTCAAAAAAATGAAAATCAAGATGAGGTACGTCCAAAAAGTAATGATGAAGTTGCATCATCTGATTTACAATCTCAATTAAACTCTTCAAAAGGAGGAGGGAGTACATTACCTGATGATACAAAATCATCTATGGAGTCTGGTTTTGATGCAGATTTTTCTAACGTAAGAATACATACAGGAACTCAGGCAAATGAGATGAATAGTGAGTTGGGAGCTAGAGCTTTTACTCATGGGAGTGATATTTATTTTAATAAAGGAGAATATAACCCCAACACTACATCAGGACAGCATTTATTAGCACATGAGTTGACGCATACAGTGCAACAAGGAGCAGTAGTACGACAAAAACCAAAACAATCATATCACCAAACTCAACCTAAAATTCAAGGTCTTTTTGGCAGAATATGGAGCGCTGCCAAAAGTGTAGGTAAAGCAGCTTGGTCTGGAGTCAAAAAAGCAGGTAGTGCTGTGGTCAAAGCAGTGTCTAAAGGTGTAGATTGGATTTTAGGAAAAATATCGCCTATTCTCAAAAGAATACCGGGTTATACTCTTTTAACCGTAATTCTTGGTAAAGATATTATTACCGGTGATCAGGTAGATCGTAATGGGCCTAATCTGATTAAAGGATTTATAGGGTTGGTACCTGGGGGCCATGATCTTTGGATGAAACTCGAAGAGTCAAAAATGATTACCGATGCTTTTAGTTGGTTAAATGGTGAGATCACAAAACTAGGGTTAAGTTGGAGTGCAATTAAAACTGCTTTCAAAACTGCAGTTTCTTCTATTTCTGTAACAGATGTATTTAGCCCTCTTGAAGCTTTTAATACAAAGATAAAACCCATTTTTGCTCCAATACTTGCCAAGATTTTGACACTTTCAAAAAAAGTAGTTAAAAAAGTAGCAGAGTTTGTATTAGAAGGATTCTTAAGACTTGCTGGACCATTTGGTAAAAAGGTAATGGATATTTTAAGAAAGGCGGGGGATACCTTCTGGACTATTGTTGGTGATCCAATTGCTTTTTTAAATAACTTGATTAAAGCTGTAAAAGGAGGTGTTAACAAGTTTAAAACCAATATCAAAAAGCATTTGATAGGAGGGTTAATCGGTTGGTTAACGGGTGCTATGGGAGATCTCCCAATTCAAATTCCACAGACTTTTGATGTAAAAGGAGTGCTTCATCTGGGACTACAAATCATGGGAGTCACTTGGGAAAACATTAGACAAAAACTGGTTAAAAGAGTAGGCGAACCTCTAGTAAAAGCTGCCGAAACAGGTGTTACCATTGTGAAAACATTGATAACTCAAGGACCTATGGGGCTTTGGGAAATGCTAAAAGAAAAGGCAGTAGAAATCAAGCAAACCATTATGGGTGGGATTCGTAATTGGGTAATTACTCAATTAGTAAAGCAGGGTATTATTAAAATACTAAGTTTTTTAAATCCAGCGGGAGCCTTAGTTCAAGCTGCCCTGGCAATTTATAACGGAGTAATGTTTTTTGTTGAGAACTGGCAACGTATTTCAGATTTTGTTAATTCTATATTTTCATCTATCGCAAAAATTGCAGCAGGAAACCTTGCTTCGGCCATGACATTTATAGAAAAAGCAATGGCACAAAGTATCCCGGTTATCCTCAGTTTTATTGCTCGTTTACTTAATATAGGAGCCATAGGAAAAGCCATTAAAAAAATAATCCAAAAGATAAGAAAGCCAATTGATAAAGTGATCAGAAAAGTGATTGACTTTATTGCTAAACAGGTAAGAAAGTTATTTGGAAAGGGAAAGAAGAAAAAAGCAGGAAAATATACTGAGAAAGATCGGAATGCCGCTAAAAAAGCAATTCCCAAAATTGAAAAAAGGGTAGCTAAAGATGGAAAAGTTTCTGAAGTAGAAGCAACAAAAACAGCAAGTAGTTCTAAAAAGAGTCACCCTGTAATAAAAACGATTACTCCTGTTCTTAAAAATAAGACCTATAACTATAATGTTATTTTTAGAAAAAATGATGAAGTAAAAACACCTTTACCTGCAGAAAATAAAAAAGATATTCTAGAATCATTAAATACGACAGAAAAGCAAAAGCTTCAAAAAATGCATCCTAAGGCCAAAGAAGAGCTGCAGAAAGTTACAAAGAGTCAAAAAAATGTATTTAGTAATGAAAATACCTTAAAAAAGGTTATTCAAACGGCGCGTTTAAAAACTAGTTATAAAAATGTGTATGAAAAACCTCTGAATTTAAATCATAAGTATGGGAAACAGGTGTCTACTAGTAAAAATGGAGGGCTAGTATCCGTTATTACAAAAGCCAAAGCTGTATTAAAAAAGGCATCAGGTATTCCTGAAGGTGGTAAGCAAAAAATTGAAGCGGTTAACTTTGAAAATACTGTTAACAAAGGGTTAAAAGATAAATTAAACAGTGATAATGCTACAAAAGGAGGGTTCAATCTCAATCAATTTGATAAAAATAAAGCATTGAAAGGGATACCCAATGTGGTAAAATTCTTTGTAGAACTCATTAAAAGTAGAGTTCTAAATACGACGCGAGCAGATCAAGCTAATAACTTTAAGCCACCTATAAGTGATTTAATTCGAGCGACCGCTGGAGCATATCGCGATAATTTAGTATCGGATATTCAAGGAATATTTAATACAAAAAAACAATCTATTGATGAGTTTGTTGAAATTTATAAATATGTGAATCAGCCTTTTAAAAGCAAACTTGATCAACTAAAATCAAAGGCTAAAAAAGGGAAAAATATCTCGAAAACAGAAATTATAAATGTATTCAAAGGGTACGAAGCTCATCATGTAATACCAGCAAATTTCTTGTGGAAAAATAAAACTGTGCAAACATTATTAGCTCAGGATGGAATTGAATTTGGTTATAACCATATGGATAACCTTATTTTTATTCCTAAAGAGAATCATTTACAAAAAAATGCTGAAGGAAAGTACTATTGGAATCATCCACATTATAACTTGGCAATTGAAACAGAAATAAGTAAGAAATTAACCCCTTTAATTAGTCAAGGAGAATATGAAATGGCATTAGTCGAATTGAAGAAAATTGTAGCTCGTGCAAAAAACAAATTTTCAGAAGTATTCATTAAAGGTAAAATGCACATCGATACAAAAGATTTCTTTAATGTTCAACTATAAAAATTATTCGTATGAAATACTATGAAATGGAAAGAAATACAATACTTGAAGATGATAAAATAATCTCGGGGTTAAATGGAACTTATGTAAAAGATCGAGAACTTTTCTTTGATCAGGGAAAAAGTGGTCCAGATAAATTTTATGACAAAGATTATGAATTTGATTATTTAATCCCAGAGGCCTTTGGGCAAGGTTTTGGTATCGATGCAGAAGAGCCAACATTGGCCGATTTACAACCTTGGTGGGGAACACATGTTCCTATTCCAGAGTCAATGTCATTTCCAATATCTAAAAGGTTTAAGGAATGTCTATCTAAGTTTAAGCTGAATAGTTCTAAATTTTATAAAGCGAGAGTATTACATGAAAAGGTATTCCATGCTTATTTTGTTTGGCAAATGTTATCTACAATTTATGAAGAATACATAGATTTTGAAAATACAACTTTTAATAATCTTGATTTCGATAGAATTGATACAGAAACCCCTTTTGAAGTTAGAGGATTTGAATCTTTAAAGGCTTTGAAAGAGTATAAAAATAAAAATTGGGGGTACTTGTGGAATTATGAAAAATTAGTGTTAAAACCTTCATTTAGAGAGTTTGATTACCATTTCATAATGTTATTAAATCATGTGGTTTCTGAGCCTTTGAAAAATGAAATTGAAAAGCAAGAATTAACCGGAATAAGGTTTAAAGAGCTACCAATACCTTTATATTTTACAGATGAGTTATGAAATCACTTTAAAAAACTGAAATAAAACAATTGAAAGTAGCCGAAGCACATAAAAGCAATGCTGCCAGAAATCATATTCAGGCAAAACAGCAACCCTTTTTTAAAAAAGAAGGGGAGAATGGCTTTTTTTCAAAATCTAATGAAACGGCTACACCCTTTTTTGAGCATGCTACTATTCAGCCTAAGTTAACAATAGGCGAACCCAATGATAAATATGAGATAGAGGCTGATGCTATGGCAGATCAAGTGGTTCAAAAACTAGAAGAACCTTCAATAGAAGCCAATGCTTTAGAAAATAAAAAAGAAGATGCAGTTCAAACAAAACCTATAGATACGATAGCAATTCAGGCTAAATGTAATGAATGTGATGACGAAGAAAAACTGCAAAAAAAGGAAGAGGATGAAATTACTGAAACTGATGTAGAAGTACAAGAAAAGGCAATTTTTGAAAGTAATACAGAACAGATAGAAGCCGAGGTACAAACAAAACAAGAATCGTCAGATAATCTCTCTTGGGATAACATTAGTGCCGTTGGAGGTATAGGAACATCAACATTGCAGCCCGAAATTCAAGCAAAATGTAATGCATGTGAAGAAGAGGAACAAGTTCAAAAAAAGGAAGAGGATGAAATTGCAGAAACTGATGTAGAAGTACAAGAAAAACCAATTTTTGAAAGTAACACCGAGCAACCTGAAGTAGAAGTACAAGCAAAGCCATTAGAGATTATAACTTCTTCTCCTGATATAGTAAGCTCGAATGTTGAGACTGGTCCCCAGTTACTTGAGACGGTTCAACCAAAAAGTCAAATACAACAATCTACGCCTGTAAACATTTCTAAAGTTATAGAACCAGAAGATCAACAAGAATCAGAAGAAGAATTATCAGAAACAGGTGAAGAAATACATAGAAAAATAGAAGCAGGAGATACTCCAGAACTTCCAGAAGATGATGAATCAACAATACAAGCAAAGTCTGATAATTCTTTGGTTAATTCTGGAAATAGTCTACAAAACCGACTAAATTCAAGTAAGGGTACAGGTAGCCCATTGTCATCTAACGTTCGGGACGGTATGGGTAACGCTTTTGGAGCAGATTTCAACAATGTTAGAGTACATACAGGTAGTGAAGCGGTACAAATGAGTAAAGACTTAGGAGCACAAGCATTTACGCATGGTAGCGATATTTACTTTAACGAAAGTAAATTCGATACAAATTCAAATTCTGGTAAACATTTGTTAGCACATGAATTAACGCATACTATTCAACAAGGAAGTTCCAAGCCTAGTATTCAAAAAAATAATGAACCAAGCCCTATAATAAGATCCATAGCACGAGTTTTAAATTGGATTCCAGGGGTTGATACAAATGTAGAGGAAGTTATCGAAAGAGGATCGGCGATTTATGTACATCAATTGTCTGATGAACAAATACGTTCCGCAACAAAGGATCAAAGGATCAATTTAATAGTAATATTAAACAAACAAAACTGGGTAGGGCCACTAGATGAAAGTTTGATAGAATTCATTTGGTCAACCTTTTCAGGAGAGGGAAGGCTATTAGATGTGGTTACAGAGCATATAGAAGTTTGGAAAGAAAGCTCTGAGAAAGGAGCAACACTCGATGAATTTCCTGAAATAACAATATTAAAAGCTAAGTTCGAAGAAGATGTAAAACATAGGGCCAATCAATATTTAGAGCAAAATCGAGAGCATATAAATTCGGAATTGAGAAGATTAGGGTTAGCACAAATCGATGACGATCGATCCGAACACCTACCTCCAACCATGAATGTTAGATTTAGAAGAAGAAGATCTTTGTCAGAACAACAGACAACATATTTACAAGAAATTCAAAGAGCAAGTCTGCACGTTACAAGAGCTCAACAAGGGATTGCTGATTTAGTAAATATTCCAGTTGGATATAATAGAGAAGGTCATTCTACAGGAGGTTCGTCAGTTGGTTATGATAATGTTCAGGCAAATTTTAATCCAAATCGACCTCCAGAAAGTGCTCCTAACGGGGATGAATCTCCTCCATTTGCTAGTTGGTCAGAAACAAAAAGACAGTATGATAGGTTAACTGCAGTAATTTCAAATTTTTCTAATCAATATCCTTCAGTTTTTAGTTTAGTAGAGCAAGAGAGAATTGATGATTTGGTTGGTGCTTCAAATAATGAAGATGCCGTGCAAGCTATTGATAGGTCTTTACGATTTACGTATGGAAAAATTAATGAATCGGACTCTAAAATAGAAACAGATGATTTGCATTGGGAAGATTTAATACCAATTCACCAACAGGTATATGATAATGGTGTTTCTGAGTATACTTCGGTGTATTGGGGTGATGAAAATGGAATAGAAAGATGGGCAGCCGAAAAGTCTATTGAGGATCATGAAGATCAAGAGTTCTGGATTCAAATTGGTTTAACAACTTTGGCTGCGGCTGCGTTTGTAATTGCAGAACTTGCAACCTTTGGAACAGCAACATTTTTTATTGCTGCTGGTGTAGGCTTAGGTGCCACTTTTGCACAGGCCGCTATAGGTTGGGAAGAATATTTTGATATGGCTGATGCCGCTCAAACATCAGTAAACAACGAATTATCCTTGATATCTGAGGAGACTGTAGATGGACAATTAACAACGGCAGTTATTGACACTGTTTTTGCCTTTATCGATATTTATGGAGTAACAAGAGGTGCTAGAGCCGCTACAACAGTTGGAAGAGAAGCATTAGAACAAAGCGAACGTCGTTTAGCAGAGGAACTAGCACAATCTGTTACCGAACAGGCTGGACGCAGAGAAGCCACTGAACAAACTGGTAGAGAACTTCTTGAAGAAGCAGGTGAAGAAACAATAGAACAAGGCAGTCGTAGTTTTATTTCAATTTTGGCCCAAAGGCTAAGATCTTTTGGAGAATCACTTAGAGATTGGGGAAGAAGAGTTTTTGATCGTTATAGATTTAGAAGTTACGAAGTTACGATTGAAGGGAACTATTTGATTTTATATGGTATTCGATCCAGAATAAGGCTGGCAAGAATAAGAAAAGGTTCTGTAGAACGATGGTTTATAGAAAATGATGATGTGCTTAGAGGACTAAGACATAGTAGATCAAGTCAATTAGGAAGAGCTACTTCTGCAGCTGCTCAAGGAGATGAAGCTCTCAGAAATTTACTAAGAGGTAATGCCATAAGGTTGTCTGAGGAAATCGGAGAAGAGGCAATAGAGGCAATTATAGAAACTGCCTATCCAAATGCAGTACGCTTATTTAGAGGAAGTGGAAGTGGTGTTCTTGATTTGGTTTATAGACTCCCTGGAGGTAGAATTTTGATTGTTGAAGCTAAGGGTGGAACAGGAAGATTAGGATCAAGATTGCTAGAAGAAGGCGTAAGAGCGCAACAAGGTACTGCAAGTTATTTAAGGGATATATTAAGATCGATGATAAGAAGAGGTGGTACGCATGAAACTGCAGCTAGAGAAATTTTAGAAGCATGGAGAAACGGAAGATTAACATATCAGTTAGGAAAAGTATCAATTCCTAGAGGCACGGGACCATTAAGAGGAAGCATAAGGGATTTTGTTTTAGGAGCATTGGATTTATCTGATGAAGCATTAGGACTATAAAGATTAACTAAATGGAAGAAAATTTAATAGATATTGACTTTTGGAAGGAAGAATATCAGTTCCTAAAAGAGGATATTAGCTTTTTAGAAAATGAAATTAGAACAGGGAACCTTTCAGAGAAAGATTTATCAATACTCAATATGTCTTTTGAGGATTTACTTACGTTGGCAGGAGTCTCTGAAGTTTTGAAAATGAATACTTCTGTAACAAGCGATTGGCTTTCTCTCTGTTCTAAACTTTTACTGATGATATTTAAAAAAGTACAAGAAATAGGTGAAAAAAATAAAACTGAATTCAAATTCGAAAATGATGATTCCTTGATAAATGCGTATCATTTCATTCTAGGAGTTTATGTTGGGTTTGCATCTGATGAGATAAATAATGTATTGGATTTGTCTAAGATCTATTTATCAATAAAGAAAACATCAAAAATTGAAGTTAATAGAGAAATTCAACAATATGCAAATGTTTTGGCTAACTATATAATAGGAAATTTTAGTTACATAGAAGAGCTCGATAAGTTAATCGAAGATAGCGTAAAAAATGAAGCCGAAAGTGTTTTTTGGAAGGAACAGTTTAAACTGTTCAATGCACTTCAGAACGATTTAACAAGAGATCAATATTTTAATCTACAAAGCGAGTTAAACTCTTATTTAGATACGGAATGGGAAGATAATATCTTTAATGAAAAATGGATAAGAGTACTTAAACTCCCCTTGAAGGGATTAGAGAAAATGTTAACATATAAGAACGTATAAACATCTATTTCTGTGAGGTTACAGACTTTGTGGATATAATGATGGATAGTTAGTTGTAATAAGAATATAAAGAAACAATAAAACTTAAAACCAATGACAACAAATGAGTACACACCGAGCAAAGCCCACCTATGGAACCGATTAACCTGCGATGCTATTCATTATGTCGGGATGCCTCCAACTGTAGGGTCGAGAGCATTGGCAATGGTACATACTGCAATGTATGATGCCTGGACCAATTATAATGATGGAGGCTGCGAAGTAAGCACTACTACGGGCGGTCGTTTTAAACGACCTGATAGTGAGTGCACTTCTAGAAATAGAGAAACGGCATATAGTCATGCGGCATATACCGTTTTGCAAGAACTGTTTTGGCTGCGTTTATCGCCAGAAAAGAAAAATATGTTTCGTGATTTTATGTGTGACTGTGGTTTCGACCCTGATGATAAAAACTTAGAGCCAGATAATGCACCAGGCTTAGGAAATCTATCAGCCAAACTTATCATAGAATGTAGAGCAGGAGATGCGGCAAATCAATATGCAACGCTAGAAGAAGGAAGTTACTCTGATTTTACTAACTATTGTCCAATCAATCCTCCTGCACCACAACCCTTAAAATATGAAGATCATTGGCAAGCACAATTAGTAAATCATAAACCACAGCTATTTCTTACAGCGCATTGGGCACTAGTCAAACCTTTTGCCTTGACCTGGGGTGGTCAGTTTAGGCCACCTTCACCAATAAGTTGTGATAATAGTGCGTATAAAAAGCAGGCCGATATGGTACTAAAATACAGTGTAGAGCTAACAGATGAACAAAAAATCATTGCAGAACTTTGGGCAGGTTTGCATGAGGATAAGTTTGAAGATACACCCAAAGACGGAAACCCTCACCATACCGGAACTCCACCAGAACAATGTTGTAGACAAGCACGGTATTTATCCAAAAAGTATGGCTATAAAAATGCTTTTGATATCAAAATGTTTTTTGCATTAAGTAATGCATTACTGGATGCAGGAATAGCTGCCTGGGATAGTAAAGTTTATTATGATTATGTACGACCGATTTCGGCAATTAGAGAATTGTACCGAGGTAAAACTATTGAAGCTTGGGGAGGTCCATGTGAAGGAACTAAAGAGATAGAAGGAGAGAATTGGATACCCTATATCCCCACCCCACCTTTTGCAGAATATGTATCGGGTCATAGTACATTTAGTGCAGCGGCAGAAGAAGTGTTATCCTCTTTTTGTGATAGCGGAGCTTATGGAGAATGTGTAACAATCCCTAAAGGAAAATCTAAAATAGAACCCGGATGTACGCCAAGCGAAGATGTTACTCTAGATTGGAAAAAATTAAAGGATGCAGCAGGCGAGGCAGGAATTTCTCGATTATATGGCGGAATTCATTTTCAAGATGGAGATCTAGAAGGACGCAAATTAGGTAATAAAGTGGGATGCGAAGTATGGGATAAAGTTTGTAAGTATTTTAATGCAGAATTAGGATAGATAGTAGATCATCTAGAGTGGTTAACAATATAAATTGAATATATGAAGGTAATTTCTATAGCTAACTTTAAAGGAGGAGTGGGAAAAACTACAACGGCAATTAATCTAGCTGCCGGACTCCAAAAGTATGGTAAAAAAGTATTGTTAATCGATATCGATCCACAGGCTAATCTTACTCAGTCTTTAGGAGTTAGAGAAGAAATAGATAGTTCTATATATACGGTATTGCACAAAGAAGCTTTTGGAGAAAAAACAAAGATTGAAGAGGCATTGCATACATCATGTGGATTAGATTTAATTCCGTCTTCTCTTGATTTGGCAGGAGCCGAGTTAGAGTTGGCGAGCATTTATGGAAGAGAACAAATACTATCGCAATTAATAAAACCTTTAAAAGGGTATGATTTTGTATTTATTGATTGTCCTCCTTCTATGGGAATGTTGACAATTAATGCATTGGTGAGTAGTGATTCTGTTGTGATACCATTACAAGCAGAATTCTTACCTTTAAAAGGAGTAAGAAGTTTTTTAAACCATTTGGAGCTCATAAAAAAATTAAACCTAAAAATTGAAATTCTTGGTTTTATACTTACCAAATTTGATTATCGAAAAAAAATGAACCAACAGGTCAAAGAAGAGCTCGAAAAAGAGTTTTCTGATAAGATCTTTAAGACACATATTCGAAGCAATATTGCATTGGCAAATGCTCAAGAAAAAGGGCAGGATATTTTTACATATGATAAGAATACCAATGGAGCAAAGGATTATAGTGAACTAGCATCAGAGTTTTTGTTGAAATTTAAATAAAGATGAAGAGAGATGAAAAGTGTATTTTCTAGTAGACGAAATAAAAGACCTCATAATAATGAAGGAAAAGAAAAAAAAGAGACTCCTTTTTTTTCTAAAGAAAGTAAAAATCCATTTTTTAACGTTGTTAATGGCACTACAGTACAGGCAAAATTGACTATTGGACAGCAAGGTGATAAGTATGAAAGAGAAGCAGATAGTATGGCTAATGCTGTAGTTAATAATTCTAGTACACCAGAAGTTCAAAACAAAGAGATTAGTAGTATTCAAAGAGAGTCTCTGGCAACACCACAAGAAGATGAAAAGCTAGGTACTGCCGAACAGCGAATTGAAGAGGATAAGCTGGTACAAGAAAAATCGGAAATCCAAAGGATGCAGGAACCAGAAAAAGAAGAAGAAATGGTTCAAAAAATGGGAAATGAAGAAGAGGAAGAGACAGTACAAGCCAAAGGTAATTCGGATAATCAAACTGCGAGTGCACGATTATCCAATCAGATCAAAAGCAAGCAGGGAAGAGGAAAAAAAATGTCTAATAAAGTTAGAGCCGAAATGGAAGGTTCTTTTGGAAGAGATTTTAGTAATGTAAATATTCATACAGATCAGGATGCAGTTGTGATGAATAAAGAATTGGGTGCGCAAGCATTTACAAGTGGAAATGATGTGTATTTTAATTCAGGAAAATATAATCCTGATTCAAGTGATGGAAAACGGTTATTAGCACATGAATTGACTCATGTGATACAACAAAAAGGAGATGTCGAAAAATCGAACGAACCAGAAATTCAAAGATATGGAGGCTGTAGTACTGCTCAAAATGCGACTATTAATGCCGATTATAGTAGAGCTGTTGGCTGGTTAAACGGAGCCATAGCGAATCTGGCAGGATACAACGGGACCACACCGTCAAAAGTTAATGCAGCTTTATCAAGACATTTTGGAGGAGTAACCAATAGAGCTTTTGGGTATTGGATAATGACAAACTTGATTTATTTGAGAGGCGTTGTTTGGATGGCGGGATATCAATGTGAAACTACAGGTGGATCATTTTGGGCTTGTACAAGTCCAAACACATTGGCAACAACATTCTGGTGTGTGCCAGGATTTGATATTAGATTGTGTCCTGGATATTTTGCAAGTTCTGCAACAATGCGAGCAACTACATTAATCCATGAATGGGTGCATAAGTATGGGTGTAATTTTGATTTAGGATATGAGCATGAACCTGGTTATGGAGGCAATGGAACCGTTACACAATTGTTAAATGCAGATTCGTTTGCAAACTTTGTAAGAGATGCTCATTAAAGAAAATAGAATTAGCTGGATTTCATTAGGAACGGCAGTATTGATTTTTTTACTGTTAATTATATTTCGTTTTGGGGGAATCCATTTGGATCATAAGATTAGTTACTTCATTAATTATTACACTTTAATTATTATTTGTATCGTGTTGTTTCCTAGTTTGTTATTGCTAGTTAAATGGATGGTTAAAAGACAAATTAAAGAGAATAAAATCACTGTTTTAGGTTTTTTTCTATTTGTATTAGTACTTATGTTGTATTACATCTGAAAACTTTATAAAACTCTATGAATATTACTTTAGAATTCCAATACCTTAAAGACTTAATAGAGTATCGTTTAGATACATATTTTAATAAAGATAATACAACAATACTACCTACAATTCCTGAGAGTGATGATTGGAAGTTAGCTATTCCAGATATGTTTAAAAAAGAGAGTTTGAGCGTTGAGGAAAAGGTGGTTTTGCTCCTTACATTATGTCCCCATGTATATAGTAACTTATTAGATACTATAATTCAAGATAAATTGTCTTCGACTGGTGATTTTCCTCAATTGGGTGGTGTAAGAGGTAAGAATTTTAGAGGCTTTTTACCAACAGGAGAAACTGCTTTGTTTTTATTAGCAGGAGATGATATAGAAAAGCGAAAAGAGATTCAAAATATATTTACTGCAGATCATTTCTTTTCAAAGCATCATATTTTATGGTTAGATGAATCACCTAATGAAGAACCGCGAATGAGTGGTAAAATTGTTATTTCTCAGGAGTATGTAGAACTTTTGGTTTTGGGTAAAGTAAATAAACCAGCTTTTACATTGCGATTTCCGGCACAAATTATAGAGACAGAGATGGAATGGGATGATTTGGTGCTTAGCAGAGAAACACATCAACAGATTAAAGAGCTTCAAATCTGGATAACTCATGGGAGTACACTTTTAAAAGACTGGGGAATGTACAAAAAATTGAAACCAGGGTATCGGGCTCTGTTTCATGGTCCTCCTGGTACCGGAAAAACACTAACCGCAAGTTTACTAGGAAAGTATACCGGTAAGGATGTATATAAGATTGATTTATCTATGATAGTTTCAAAGTTCATAGGTGAAACAGAAAAAAATCTAGCTAATTTATTTGCCAAGGCAGAAAAAACTGAAAATATCCTCTTTTTTGATGAAGCAGATGCTTTATTTGGTAAGCGAACCAATGTTAGAGATGCCCATGATAAATATGCCAACCAAGAAGTATCTTATCTTTTGCAAAGAATAGAAAATTACAAAGGGCTTGTGATTTTGGCATCTAATTTTAAGAGTAATATTGATGATGCTTTTGTAAGAAGGTTTCAGTCGATAGTACATTTTCAATTGCCTAAAACCGCAGAACGATTGATAATATGGAAAAAAGCTTTTCCTTCTAAAGTAAGACTACATCAAGATGTAGATTTACCGGGTATTGCACAGCGATATGAACTGTCGGGAGCAGAGATTATGAATATTGTACAATATGCATGTTTATGTGCTTTAGAAGCAGGGCAAAAGACTATTCGCCAATCGTATATTGTAAATGGTATACAAAGAGAATATCAAAAGAGTGGTAGAGTTATGCGTTAATTTTTTTGAACATTTGAAGAATAAAAGAGAGACCATGATTTAATGACCTCTCTAAAAAAATAAACAACATAATCAGACGAATATTATCTACAATGTCTATCTCTTCTATTACTATACATACGCTCTACAGCTATTTTGTCTCGTCGGGATAGATCTCTGACGCTTGATATATTTCTGGGAGAAGAGATCATAATAGAATTAAAATCAAAAGAGCCTTCAGTTCCTGGTACAATTGTTCCTAAATGAGATTGACTTAGATGAAGAAAACCAATATTATGTCCAAGCTCATGGGCTATTATATTTCTCCAATTTAGTCCAGGAAATTGAACAGAGGGGCTATTATTTACTCTAATCAAATTTCCTGCATTATTATTTGAAGGTAAGGTTCCAAGAGCAGTGTTATTGATAGTTCTATCAAGTCTCATGGTGATATCTGCTGGTCCACGATTAACTAGAACAAATCTAAGGTTAGAGTTTCTTACGTTATTCCATAATCCTATTGCTGCCGCAACTGCTCTACCAGGAGGAGTGTTACCCATTTCATTTAATACGGTGATGTTCCTTGCATTGGCACAGCTTACTAAGCTGTAATAAGCTAGCTTTTGATCTTGATGTTCCAAAATAGTTTTTTCATCCAATGTTATATCACCTTCTACGATAATTTTACCTTCAAAAGCTTTAGGAGGCTTCGTTTTTGTATCAAACCCCATACTTTCTAGTTTTGAAAGTATTTCTGGAGATACTTCTTGCTGATTATTAGCATGGTTTTCTGGCACTACCTCTTCTGCAGTGTCTTTTGTACAATATGTAGCGGTTATAACTACAGTTACTAAAGCGAAAATTTTTAAATTTTTCATGTTATAAAAATCAATTGAGTTTGTGAGAAATAGCGTTTCTATTTCTTTATGTAAAACTAGTAAGGCTAGATTGACTTTTATTTTATGATTGTGTGAATGGTAGGTTTTAGTACATGAATGGTGAGAATTTATGTATAAGTCGCAACTAAAAAAACATCAATTACACGAATCAATTATCTTCGTTACGGTTTGCAAGTAAATCATGTGTTTTTAGTTAGGTGATGTCTGAAATTCTTATTGTTATAATAAATATTAACATTTATTTAAGATAATTGATTGTAAGGATATTAAAATCTCAACGATCAAGACTCTAACTTATACTAATTATCAATTAAAATAAACTAACTAAGCTCGTTCATTATATATATTGCTTCACACATGTTTTTTTGAAGAACACTAATAAAAGAACAGAAGAATAGTATTGATAACGATTTCCCCCCCTTCCTTGTATGTTTTGATAAGTAACTAGTATTAAAATAAGTATTCACACACTAAAATCTAACTCAATGAGAAAGCTATTTCTTCAAATCGTGCTATGCGTGTTAACCATTACAGCGTATGGCCAAACAACAGCGACGTACGACATCGTTTTTACGAGTAATTGGGAAGCACACGGGGCTTTACCCAATAATGCACATTTTACTAGACTAGTAGGAGCAACTCATAATAGTAACATTACTTTTCTTGAAATGGGAGGTTTTGCGACTCCCGGTGTTGAACTAGTTGCAGAACTTGGATCCAACGGGCAATTTTCTAACGAAGTAACAAGTGCTATTAATGCAAACAATGCAGACCAGTTTATTAATGGCCCTGACTTATTTTTTAATGGCCCTAGTAGAACCATTACAATTAGTGATTTGCAAGTAGACGCTAATTTTCCTTTGGTTACCCTTGCATCGATGATTGCGCCCAGTCCAGACTGGTTTGTAGCAGTCAATAGCGTTTCTTTGCTAGATGCTAACAATCAGTGGATTTCTGAAATTACAATGGATATTTTTCCATATGATGCAGGTACAGAAGAGGGAAGTACCTATAGTCTTAACAATCCGGCCACAAACCCACATGAACGCATATCAAGTTTAAGGGGCATAGCACCTTTTAATTCTCAAAAAATAGGAACTCTTGTTTTTACAAGAAAAAATATTCCACCAGCAGTCGAAGGCGGTATGGTCTCTACTACCGATAATCAAACCGAAGTAACGATTACTGTTGGAGATGGTATTGCAGATGTGATCAGTTTTGCTACGACAAGTACAGCTACTGCTAATTATACCTATATCATTACAGATGGTTCAGGGAATATATTGACAAACAATGATGTTTCTAATGATTTTGAACCAGCACCTGCAGGAACCTGTAGAGTATATGGTATTTCATATAACGGAGATTTATCAATAACAGGAAAGAACATTGCAGATGCAGGTTTAGCTACAGGTACTTATGATCTTTCAGAGAATTCAATTAGTGTTATTCGAGAAGCTACACCACCAGCAGTCGAAGGCGGTATGGTCTCTACTACCGATAATCAAACCGAAGTAACGATCACTGTTGGAGATGGTATTGCAGATGTGATCAGTTTTGCTACGACAAGTACAGCTACAGCAAGTTATACCTATATCATTACAGATGGTTCAGGGAATATATTGACAAACAATGATGTTTCTAATGATTTTGAACCAGCACCGGCAGGAACTTGTAGAGTGTATGGTATTTCATATAACGGAGATTTATCAATAACAGGAAAGAACATTGCAGATGCAGGTTTAGCTACAGGTACTTATGATCTTTCAGAGAATTCAATTAGTGTTATTCGAGAAGCTACACCACCAGCAGTCGAAGGCGGTATGGTCTCTACTACCGATAATCAAACCGAAGTAACGATCACTGTTGGAGATGGTATTGCAGATGTGATCAGTTTTGCTACGACAAGTACAGCTACAGCAAGTTATACCTATATCATTACAGATGGTTCAGGAAATATATTGACAAACAATGATGTTTCTAATGATTTTGAGCCAGCACCGGCAGGAACCTGTAGAGTATATGGTATTTCGTATAACGGAGATTTAGCAATAACAGGAAAGAACATTGCAGATGCAGGTTTAGCTACAGGTACTTATGATCTTTCAGAGAATTCAATTAGTGTTATTCGAGAAGCTACACCACCAGCAGTCGAAGGCGGTATGGTCTCTACTACCGATAATCAAACCGAAGTAACGATCACTGTTGGAGATGGTATTGCAGATGTGATCAGTTTTGCTACGACAAGTACAGCTACAGCAAGTTATACCTATATCATTACAGATGGTTCAGGAAATATATTGACAAACAATGATGTTTCTAATGATTTTGAACCAGCACCAGCAGGAACCTGTAGAGTATATGGTATTTCATATAACGGGGATTTAGCAATAACAGGAAAGAACATTGCAGATGCAGGTTTAGCTACAGGTACCTATGATCTTTCAGACAATTCAATTAGTGTTATTCGAGAAGCTACACCACCAGCAGTCGAAGGCGGTATGGTCTCTACTACCGATAATCAAACCGAAGTAACGATCACTGTTGGAGATGGTATTGCAGATGTGATCAGTTTCGCTACGACAAGTACAGCTACTGCTAGTTATACATATATCATTACAGATGATTCAGGGAATATATTGACAAACAATGATGTTTCTAATGATTTTGAACCAGCACCAGCAGGAACCTGTAGAGTATATGGTATTTCGTATAACGGGGATTTAGCAATAACAGGAAAGAACATTGCAGATGCAGGTTTAGCTACAGGTACCTATGATCTTTCAGACAATTCAATTAGTGTTATTCGAGAAGCCACACCAACTCCTACATGTACAGATGGTATCCAAAACGGAGATGAAACAGGTGTAGATTGTGGAGGTTCTTGTGAACCTTGTAATACTCTTGTATATTGTGAATCTAGCTCTGGTACTACTAGAGATGAGTATATTAGTAATGTTAAGTTAGGTTCTATAAATAATACTACTGCTGGCTCTCCTAATGGATATGGAGATTATACCTCTGTATCAACGAGTTTATCAAAAGGTATATCAAATACGATAACAATTACACCAACATGGTCAGGTAGAGTATATAGTGAGGCATATAGTATTTGGATAGATTATAATCAAGATGGTGATTTTAATGATAATGGAGAACAAGTATGGACTAAAGCTCCAACAAAGGATGCATCTGTAAGTTGTGATTTTGTTGTGCCTAATAGTGCTTTAGAAGGTAATACACGTATGAGAGTATCTATGAAATACAATAGAATTCCTACTCCGTGTGAGTCATTTAGATTTGGAGAAGTAGAAGATTATACTGTTATAATTGGTATGGAGACCGACCCAGAACCTACATGCACAGATGGTATTCAAAATGGAGATGAAACAGGTGTAGATTGTGGGGGTTCATGTACTCCTTGTGATACCAATGACGGTTCGGTAGTTTATGTAGATATAGCAGATAAAACGGTAAGTAGTTCTAAAATTTGGTCACCTTTTCAAATAGAAATTGGGGATTCTAAATATTTTGGACCTTGGTTGGCCGGTAATTCAATTAGATTGGTAACCTACGGTAAAGGTTTGGTAACCGATGGAAATACCAATAATGTAACTTTAATAAGTGATAAGGTCATCGTTGATGCTTCTAGTAGCTTTGTTACAAACAATAATAGCTTTATAGTGAGCTCTGCTTCTTATACCAGTTGGAATGGAAAATCAGGTTACATAGGTTTTAGCTTTAAAGTTAATGGAGCGACTCATTATGGCTGGTTCTATGCAAGTGTTTCTAGCAATGGAAATTCTTTTACAATAAAAGATTATGCATATAATACGACGGCTGGACAAGGACTTTTGACCAAGAGACCTACTACAAATAAGAATATACTTAGTAAAGGTAAATTAAGTTCATACCCTAATCCATTCAGAGACGTTGTAACTATAGATGTTTCTAAAATTGATAGTAATAAATTTACAGTTAAGGTATTTGATGTATTAGGAAAAGAGTTACTTTCAGAAGAATACACCAATAATCCGGGTAATATATCTTTAGGCTCAAAACTTAAGTTATCAGGGACTTATTTTGTAAGAGTATATACAGATAAGGATACCCAGACCTTGCAAATAATAAAACCCTAAACCTATATATAAGTATATAAGTAAACTATTTAAAGATCTAGTAAAGGCTGTCAGTAAAGACAGCCTTTACTTGTTATAAAAATATTAGCAAAGAACAGATGTTACTAAAACTGAAATAAGTTTTGTTTTTAATTATCTGAAATAGAATATTTTGGCACTCTTTTTACGGTTTAAAAGTAAAACTTTTGTTGGAATTTTTCCTACTATAAATGGAAAAATTCCAAATAAAGAAAGTAATTTTGTAATAGAGATATTTACTAAAATTAGTCAGTTTTAGATTAAAAGGAAAAGAGGTCAGTGATGAAAAATAAGAGGTATGAATTTGATGTGGCGCTTTCTTTTGCCGGAGAGAACAGAGCCTATGTAGAAGAGGTAGCAAATAGCTTAAAAATAAGAGGTATAAAAGTGTTTTATGATGTATTTGAAGAAACAAATTTATGGGGTAAAAATTTGTATGAATATCTATCAGAGATTTATCAAAACAGAGCGAGATATACAGTAATGTTTATTTCAGATTTTTATAATCAAAAATTATGGACAAATCATGAAAGAGCATCAATGCAAGCAAGGGCATTTCAAGAAAGTAGGGAGTATATTTTACCAGCTAGATTTGACGGTACCGAGATACCGGGAGTGTTAAAAACAATTGGATATATTGATTTAAAAAATAGGACGCCAGAAGAGTTCGCGGGGTTAATCGAAAAAAAACTAGAAAAAGAAGAACCATATTTAAAAAGTAGATGGTCAAAAATATCTACGTTAATTAATCCTAAACCTTTTGTTTTTACTATTAAAGTGATTAATGAAAAAGATCAACTTGTAAAAAATGCTAAAGCAGTATTGGTAGCCAATAACTCTACTTATCTTGAAGGGATTTCTGATGAAAAAGGTTTAGTTCATTTTATAATACGGGCACGTAAACCCTATACATTGTTAATTGCACATCCAACATATCCAGCTGTTGTATTTAGAGACATAAATACAAAACATGATATAGAAGTAACTATCGAAAAGACAAAAGAAACGGGGTCAATTATAATTAATAAATCTGAAGAAATACCAGGAGTCACGGGTAGAGTAAAACCTGTAATAATGCCTAATGGAAAATTTTCTCTATTTGCAGATAATATAGCTATAGAGGGTGGTGTTTATCAACCTTATGATTTTGAGTTAAATAAATCTATATGCATTGAGGATAATGGTGGAAATATTATACATTTAACCTTTCGGTTCTTTCAAGGAAGAATCGCTTTGATAGATTATAGTAAACATAAACCATTGTAAATCATGCAACGAATATTCATCTTTTTAAGTTTAATCTTTTTTTTAGCTTGTAAAGAGCAATCAAAAGAAACAAGTGTTGTTTCAAATGTAGAAACAGCAAATGAAGAAACTCAGAAAATAGAAGAAAATTTTGGAATTGTAATTCATGGAGGTGCAGGAACCATTTTAAAAAAGAATATGACTCCAGAAAAAGAGGCAGCATACAAGAAAAAACTTGAAGAAGCAATAAGGGTTGGACACACGATTCTTAAAAATGGAGGAACTAGCCTAGAGGCAGTAGAGAAAACAATTAATGTACTCGAGGATTCTCCATTGTTTAATGCTGGAAAAGGAGCAGTTTTTACTAGTGAAGGAACAAATGAACTAGATGCCTCTATTATGGATGGAAGTACTCTTAATGCTGGCGCTGTTGCAGGAGTTAAAACAGTAAAAAACCCAATTAATTTGGCAAGAGAGGTTATGAATAATTCACCACATGTTATGCTTTCTGGGGCAGGTGCTGGATTATTTGCTAAAGAGAGAGGACTAGAAATTGTTGATCCCGCTTATTTTTTTACTGAAGAAAGAATGAAATCTTTAGAAAAGGTAAAAGAAAAATTGAAGACTAAAGAAGCAAATAAAACTACTGCTTTTTATGATCCAGTTATTAATGATTCTAAATTCGGGACTGTAGGCTGTGCCGCATTAGATAAGCATGGTAATTTGTCGGCCGGAACTTCTACAGGTGGGATGACCAATAAAAAATGGAATCGAATAGGCGATTCTCCTATAATTGGAGCGGGTACCTATGCAAATAACGCAACTTGTGCCGTATCAAGTACGGGATGGGGAGAGTACTTTATAAGAGGTATGGTCGCTCATGATATTTCTGCAATGATAGAGTACAAGGGAGTATCATTACAAGAAGCAGCAAAAGAGGTAATCCAAGAGAAACTTACCAATTTAGGAGGTACAGGTGGGATTGTTGCAATTGACAATAAAGGAAACGTAGCTATGGAGTTTAATACCGCAGGAATGTATAGAGCTACAATGAATACTGCAGGAGAACTTGTTATTGGGATTTATAAGAGTGAGTAGCTTTAAAATATTAAAATAAAAATGCCTAAAAATTCTTGCTAGATCAATTAACTAGAAATCTTAGGCATTTTCTTAATATTTACAAATCATCAGACCAAGGAGCTGGACATTCAGGAGTTCCATAGCAACAGTTATATATATAATGCCTACAGCATTTTATAGGTGGGTACCATCCATAGTGTCTAGGACATCCCCCTACAGGTTCGTGTCCTCCTTTTATTATTTTTTGTTGAGATTTGGTTATGACAACCCCAATAGTAGAAATTTTTTTTAACATCATTTAGGCTTTAAGATTAATATCTTTTAAAGTTATGAGTTTTAATTATATTTGTTTGTTAATGTATTGTTATACAGTTGTTTGTTTTCTTTTTTTTAATTGGTGGAGTCGTTTGACTTAATTAAAAAAAGAAGTATGAATAATCAATACGGTTTAGTTATAGAAAAAACAAAACAAAAACCGATATCTTTTTGGTTATAAAGCTAACTTTGATTACTTCTGATAGAAATTCATTGTTACATGATTAGATTTTTTGTTTTTATCATTCTATTCCTTTTTAGCCAAAGATTCTTGGCGCAGGAAGATGTCGTAAGTGACACTACAGATATTATATCTTTTGTTGACAAAATTATTGTTAAAGCAAATATCGAAAGTCAGTCTGAGTCGTTCTTTTTTACCGATAATTCTGAGCAAGACCTTGTATTATCAACAAGTGATAGATTACGCTTTACACTATCTTTGGATTATGAATTTATAGGTTTTAGTATTGGTTATTCACCCAAGATTGCAGCCAATGATAATCAATTAAAAGGAAAATCTTCCTTTAGTGATTATCGTTTTAGGTTTTTTCTAGGTAATTGGACACAAAATATTCAATATCGAAGAGCGGCAGGATTCTATGTTGCTAATACAGATGAGTTAATACCAGAATGGGTAGTAGACAGAGATCCTTATGTGCAATTCCCTAATTTAAAAACTATTTTCTGGGGAGGGTCTACCTCTTATGTAATTAACCCTAAATTTTCTTTAAGAAATATAACCTACAATACGGAATGGCAACGAAAAAGTGCAGGAAGTTTTATTCCAACATTGAGGTATGGTTACAATAGATTATCGGGTAGAATTGAGGATGAAAAAATCTATAAAAACAATTTTGATATAGGTTTGGCCCTTGGCTATTATTATACTTGGGTTATTCATAAAAACTGGTTTGTATCACCGTATTTAACACCTTCTATTGGGTTTAGGTATACGAATTATGATAATGAAGGAAAGGTAGAAAGAGAAGGTGATTTTTTAACTTTTTTGGATGGGGGATTACAATTAGGGTATAGTTCAAAAAAAGTAATATTTGGGATGAATTATAATTTTGAAGATTCCTGGGCAAAAGAAGGAAAGGGAGAAACTACTTATAATGATAGAAGTTATGCAAAAATATACATAGGATATAGGTTTAATGCGCCAAAAGCAGTTCAAAAAAAGTTTGATGAAATTAATAAGAAATTGGGACTGTAAATAGTCTTTAAGCACCAGTTTATATTCCTTTTTTACTCTATTCGGCATAAAAATTGATAATTTCAAAGACTCTTGTAAGAATTGAGATTAAAAATATCTTACATTTATAAAGTCAACTAAAAACCAATCTTTTATGCATCAATCAAGAATTGTATGTGTGCTACTTTTTGTAGCTCTCCTGTTTTCGTGTAAGAAAAAAGATCCTAGAGAATTAGCAGAAGCAAATGCTTCAGAATTGAATAAATATCAAGAGTACATTTCAGATGTATCTTCGGGTATGATTTCGGTTTCTGATAATGTATATGTTGTTCTTCAAACTCCTATTCAAGGTTGGAGCGATCAACAGGAGTTGGATGAGGGTTTGCTTACCGTATCGCCAAAAGTTAAAGGAAAAGTAATTGCAGTTAATAATAGAACAATTTCCTTTCAGCCCGAAGAAGATTTTGAAGAAGACACCACGTATACACTTACTTTAGATCTTGAAGATTTGGTTAAAGACCTTGATGAAAATCTCGATGAAGAATTTGTCTTTAGCGTAAAAACGTTAAAGCAACAATTTTCTGTAATTACAGATAACCTACAATCATATAGTAAAGATTGGCAATATATAGACGGTACACTCTCTGCCAGCGATCAAATGGAGTTTGATATTGCAAAGCAATTGATTGAAGCAAAACAAAAAGATAAAAAAGTTGCAATAAAATTTAGTGAATCTGCAGAACAGAGTCGTCAATTTAGTTTTAGAATTGATAGTATTCAAAGATTTGAAGAGGATTCTGAAGTTCAAATCAAGTGGTCAGGTAAATCCTTTGACATCGACACCGAAGGGGATGCAACGCTTTCTGTCCCAGGGAAAAATAATTTTTCTGTAATCAGTATTTCAGTTGCGAATTTAGAAAATCAATATGTAGAAATTAATTTTTCTGACCCCATAAAAAAGAATCAAAATTTTAACGGATTAGTCATAATATCGGGTGTTCGAAACCTAAAATATACCGTCAAGGGGAATGTGCTAAAGGTATATCCCAATAAAGAAGTTAAAGGAACCTTAGAGGTAACCGTTTTTGAAGGTATTAGAAGTACAGATAACTATAAACTTAAAAATGCTTATTCAGAGAAAATATCATTTCAACAACCTAATCCAGAGATTCGTTTATTACAAAGCGGGGTAATTCTACCGACTTCTAATAATTTGAAATTTAATTTTGAATCGATTAACCTTCGTGCAGTAGAGGTTCAAGTGGTTAAGGTGTTTAATAATAATGTGTTACAGTTTTTGCAAAACAATAACTTAGGAGGTTCTGGTAATCTTAGAAGTGTGGGAAGACCTATTGCCAAGAAACTTATTAATCTTCAAGAAAACCCATCTCTAAATCTTAGTAAATGGAATGCTTTTGCAATAGATTTAAAAGAATTAATTACACCAGATCCTGGAGCAATTTATAGAGTTGAATTAAACTATCGTAAGGCATATTCGTTATTTAAATGTAGTGGAGAAGCAGGTAATGATGTTTCGGTCGAAGAGCTGGCAGAAAATTATGACCAAGAAGAAGAACCAAGTTTTTGGAATAGTTCTCAATATTATTATGATGACTATTATGATTATAACTGGCAAGAAAGAGAAAACCCATGTAGTAATTCTTATTACAGAGATAAAAAAATAAGCGCAAATATATTGGCATCTAATCTGGGAGTCGTAGTAAAGAAAGGTGCAAACCATTCTTATATGATTACCGTAAATGATATTTTAACAACAAGTCCATTAGGTAACGTAGAGATAACATTTTATAATTATCAGCAACAAGAGATGGGCGTTGTAACTACAGATCAACAAGGAATTACAGGCTTTGATGCAGATCGACCAGCATATTTTGCAGTAGCAAAATTAGGAAAACAGCAGACCTATGTTAAATTGAATGATGGTAATGCATTGTCTGTGAGTAAATTTGATGTTTCTGGAGTTCGATTACAAAAAGGAATAAAAGGATACCTCTATGGTGAACGAGGAGTTTGGCGCCCAGGAGATACCTTGTTTTTATCATTTATGCTTAATGATAATGCGAATAAATTACCGAAAAAACACCCAGTTAAATTCGAACTTCGAGATCCTTATGGTAAAGTGGTACATCAACAAATACAAAATGATGGAACGAACAACTTTTACAAATTTATTGTAAATACATCTGATGAAGCTCCAACCGGAAATTGGCAAGCAAGAGTTGATGTTGGAGGTGCAAGTTTTAGCAAATCATTAAAAATAGAAACCATAAAACCCAATAGACTTAAAATCAAAACAACTTTTGAGGATGAAGTTTTGGGACTAAATACAAATAGCAAAGGTAATCTAGAAGTATTATGGTTGCATGGGGCTATCGCCAAAAGATTAAAAACAGATATAAACGTTCGTTTTAATGCAAAAAAGACATCGTTTAAAAATTTCCCAGGATATGTATTTGATGATCCATCAAGAAGGTTTGGAACAGAAGAGCAAGAGGTGTTTCAAGGAAAACTTTCTGAAGAAGGAAAGCTCGATTTTTCAATAAAACCACAATTAGAAAATAAGGCTAGCGGTATGCTCAAAGCTTCCTTTATCACCAAAGTTTATGAGAATGGAGGTGATTTTAGTACCGATGTAGTCTCAAAAGACTTTTCACCTTATGAAACCTATATTGGATTGAACGTTCCAAAGGGTGATAAAGCACGAGGGATGCTACTTACAGATACAAAACATAATTTTGAAGTAGTTTCTGTAGATAGTAAAGGAACCCCTAAAGCAGTAAAAGATCTTGAAGTTTTTATCTATAAGGTAAATTGGAAATGGTGGTGGGATTCCTCTGATGATAATTTGTCTTCATATAACAGGGGTTCTTATCATAATGAAGTGTTCAAAACTAAAGTAACAACCGATCATAATGGTAAAGCAAACTTTAAGTTTGAATTGAAATATCCAGAATGGGGGAGATACCTAGTGCGAGTAGTTGATCCTAATGGAGGTCATGCTACCGGAAAAATTATGTATATCGATTGGCCTGGATGGGCAGGGAAATCAAGAAAAAATGATCCTTCTGCGGCTACAATGTTATTGTTTTCTACAGATAAAAACACTTATACTGTTGGCGAAAAAGCAATTGTAACTTTTCCTTCTAGTGAAGGAGGGAGAGCATTGGTAACCGTAGAAAATGGTACCGAAGTTTTATCATCGCAATGGATACTTCCTAAAAAAGGAGAGACTAAATTCGAATTGCCAATAGAAGAGTTATACACGCCAAACGTGTATATACATATTACATTACTACAGCCACATGCTAAAACGGCAAATGACTTACCAATACGTTTATATGGCGTGGTTCCAATTTCTGTAGAGAACCCAAATACACGAATAAAGCCAAAATTAACAATACCTGATGTATTACGACCAGAAGAAACGATTACTTTAAAAGTAGGAGAATCTAAAGGTAAAGCTATGACTTATTCTATAGCTATTGTAGATGAAGGGTTATTGGATTTAACACGATTTAAAACACCTAATCCATGGGGGAGTTTTTATGCTCGAGAAGCACTGGGTGTAAAAACGTGGGATGTATATGATGATGTGATAGGTGCCTATGGGGGGAGTATTAATCAAATTTTTGCAATAGGTGGTGATGCAGAGGCAGGAGGTAGTAGTTCAAAGAAAGCAAATCGTTTTAAACCTATGGTAATCTATGAAGGGCCATTTGAATTAAAAGAAGGAGAAACTCGCGCACATCAAATCAAAATCCCAAAATATGTCGGTTCTGTACGTACTATGATTGTAGCTTCAAATGCAGATAAAGCAGCATACGGAAGTATAGAGAAAACAACTCCCGTACGCAAACCATTAATGGTATTAAGCTCGGTTCCTAGAAAAATAACTCCTGGAGAAAAAGTAACAGTTCCTGTAACTGTTTTTGCCATGGAGAATAAGGTCAAAAATGTAAATATCATATTAAAACCTAATAAAGGGTTTAAAGTAATTGGCTCGACTCAGCAAAGTTTATCTTTTTCTCAACCCGATGAAAAAATGGTCTATTTTGATATTGAGGTATTAGAAGGGGCTTCTGTAACAGATATCGAGGTTGTTGCTAGTGGTAATGGCGAAAAGGCATCCTATAATGTTCCTATTAATATAGTAAATCCAAATCCTATGACCACCGAACTGATGTCGGTTGTGTTAGAACCAAATAGCAGCAAAGAGGTGAATTTTGAAGCTTTTGGAGTAAATGGCAGTAATAGTGCAACAATAGAATTATCATCCTTGCCTCCTATGAATTTTGAAAGTAGGTTGCAATATTTAATTCGTTATCCTCACGGATGTATTGAACAAACGACCTCTGCAGCATTTCCTCAATTATACTTAGGCAAGGTCTTTAGTCTCTCATCAGAGAAAAAACAAAAGATTCAGAAAAATATAGAAGCTGCCATCTATAAATTGAAACGTTTTATGCAGCCAAATGGAGGCTTATCTTACTGGCCAGGTTATACAAACCCAAATGACTGGGGAACTAGTTATGCAGGTCACTTTCTATTAGAAGCAAATAAACAGGGGTATGTGTTACCCATAGGCTTTAAAAGTAATTGGATTAACTATCAGCAGCAACAAGCCAAAAGGTGGAGAGATGATAATAATGATCTAGGACAGGCCTATCGCTTATATACTCTAGCTCTGGCAGGTAGTCCAGACTTGTCATCAATGAATCGATTAAGAGAAATGCCAGGATTATCAAATGATGCCAAATTAAGATTGGCGGCTACTTATGGATTAATTGGTAAAACTAATGCAGCAAATCAGTTATTGAATAAATCGACTATTGATTTTAAACCAAGAAGAAGTAATAGGTATAGTTACGGCTCTGTTAACCGTAATCGTGCCATGGCACTAGAAACTCTAATTGCCTTGGAGCAAAAGGATAAAGCACAAAAAGTTGCAGTAGATTTGGCTAAAGAACTGTCTTCTAAAAATTGGATGAGCACTCAAACAACATCTTATGCGTTGTTAGCAATGGCTAAATATGCAGCGTATTTAGGAGGAAAAGGAGTGCAAGTAAATTATACGTTGAATGGAAATACATCAACGATTAATACAGACAGAACGATAGCAAGTTCTGGAGAAGTAATGATTTTAGAAAATAACAAGCTGCTTCTTAAAAATAATAAGGACAATACTATTTTTGTACAAATAGCAACGAATGGTGTTTTACCTGTTGGAGAAGAAAAAGTGATTGAGCGAGGGTTAAAAGCTATTGTTGACTATAAAGATCGAGATGGTAAAATTATTAATATAACACAGTTATCTCAAGGAACAGATTTTGTGGCAGAGGTAACGATTACTAATATCAAAGCTTCAGAGGTTAAGGATATAGCGTTAACAGAGATTTTTCCTTCAGGTTGGGAAGTTGTAAATACCAGATTTACAGATTTTGGATCGTTTGCAACAAATAAAGTTACACATACCGATATCCGAGATGATAGAGTGAATTTCTACTTTGATCTAAAACCTAAAGAAAGTAAGACAGTTACGCTATTATTAAATGCTTCTTATTTAGGGAAGTATTATTTGCCAGGAATTCAATGTGAAGCCATGTATGATAATGAGTTCCTTGTAAGAACTCAAGGTAAATGGATCGAAGTAAAAAGATAGTAGAAGATGTATTAACAATATAGAAAAACCTATGGTATAGTTTTATACCATGGGTTTTAAGTTTGTACTATAAATTAATAAAATCACTACGACAGTAATTTGTGCATCAGCTCAATGATTTATTCGATTTCCGAAGTAAAAATTTTATATAGTGGATTGTATTTTGGTTCTAGTTTGGCTTTAATAGTTAACAAGGTTTTATTGGTTTTTTTATCATTTTCATGGTCAACCTTTACTTGTTTCCAAATGCTTGAAAATAAATCAGCATACCTTGTTACAGATGTTACAGTGGTGGCTTTACCATGCCCCGTTAAAACGATAGTTGAGTTTAACTTAGCAATAGTATAAAGAGTACGAATCAAATTTGGTTAAGAAATTAGGATAAATAGTTAGGAGTAAAGTAGTAGTAAGCAACAAAAGAATTTGAATACAGAATTTAAAAAGAAAAAACCCACGGTACGGATAACATACCGTATGGGTTTCAAGAGTATAATATAGCTTAAATATTAGTTATAAATAGCTATATCTGTTATTGGGGCATAAGCTTTGATTCCTCCATCAAAAGATGCAAGTACTGTCAATTTTTGTTTAAGTGCAGTTAGAACAAATTGCTCTAAATTAGCAGGAACAACTACTGTAAAATAGGTCTTTGGTTGACCGCTTGGGTGAAAGTTAGCTATAGTTTTTCCATAAGCTGTACCGATACAACCAAATGTTCCCCATGGTCTATCATTTGTAGTTGATTTTACTGCGTCACTTACCTGTGGAATTGCTTCCTGTGTTATTGTATTACTCATGATGTTTAATTTTAATAGATATTCCTACTCTGTTTTATAGGTTTTTCGGATTCGACCCTTTGTAATCATAAAACGACTGTAGCTACCAAATCGAATGTTTTGTTTTTGATTACTTAATCATTGTTTGATACTTAGTTTAGTATCATTTACAGTTCAAAGATGAGGAATTAAAGCCTTGAGTTTTGTTGTAATGACATAAGCGTAGAGTATTTAATCATAAGTGACCAAAATTCATGTTTTAACGTTTTCCAGGATTACCTAATTTATGCGTTAACAATTAATATTTTATTTTAAGAGATGTTGTTTTTAAAAATAGACTACTACTTTTGGGAAGGAGACGTTTTTTAGACCTTTATTTTTAGGAATTGAAATCTTTGATTGTAATGTTTATTAAATAATATGTCATGATAGTAGAACAAGCAGTTTTGTATATAAAAGAAAATCAATCTATGGCATTTGAGAAAGCCTTTAAAGAGGCGCAAAAAATCATTGCTAGTATGAAAGGATACATTGGTCACAAAGTGCTAAAATGTATAGAAGAAAAAGACAAGTACTTACTTCTTGTAGAGTGGGAAAATCTGGATGATCATGAAGTAGGTTTTAGAAAATCCAATGAATATCAAGAATGGAAAAAATTATTGCATCATTTTTACGATCCTTTTCCTGTGGTTCAACATTATGCTTTAGTTGAAGATCTTTTTCTTCGCAAGAAATAGAATAATAGTAATTAATGACAGAAAATTCTATAAAAAAATATATAAGTGCACACCCAAAACGGTTTATCGTTCTGGGAGCCCTTCTCATTTGGTATTACTTTGCTTTACCAAAACCTGTATTTAAAGAACCTCATGCTACAGTTCTTGAAACGAGAAAAGGAGAATTGGTTGGAGCCAAAATTGCAATGGATGGGCAATGGCGTTTTCCAGAAGCAGATAGCGTTCCCAAAAAGTTTAGACAGTGTATCATTGCTTATGAAGATCAACAGTTTTATCGTCATTTGGGGTTTAACCCAGTTGCTATGACAGAGGCTATGTTTCAAAATATTAAAGCAGGAAAAGTTGTAAGAGGAGGAAGTACAATTACCCAACAAGTAATTCGTCTAGCAAGAAAGGGGAAAAAGAGAACGTATTTTGAAAAACTTAAAGAGTTAATACTTGCTACCAGGTTAGAATTGGGTAAATCGAAGCGGGATATTTTGAAATTATACGCTTCTTATGCTCCTTTTGGAGGAAATGTGGTAGGAATAGACATGGCAGCATGGCGGTATTTTGGATTGCCAGCGTATCAATTGTCATGGGCAGAATATGCTACTCTAGCTGTGCTACCTAATGCACCGTCTTTAATATACCCAGGAAAAAATCAAATTAAATTAGAGGCAAAAAGAAATAGACTTCTAAAAACATTATTAGAGCAGGAAACTATAGATTCATTAACGTATGAGTTATCTATCAGTGAACCTCTACCTAAAAAACCATATGCTTTACCGCAAGTAGCTCCTCATTTGCTTAGTAATATGGCAAAAAAACATGAAGGCCAAAGAGTTCAAACTACAATTGACCTAATACTTCAAAAACAGGTTAATCAAGTAGTTGAAAAGCACTATGATGTATTTCGGCAAAATGAGGTGTATAATATGGCTATTTTGGTTATAGATGTTAATACAAGAAATGTTCTTAGTTATGTTGGTAATACACCAACAGATAAAAACCATCAAAAAGATGTTGATATTATCAAGGCAGCAAGAAGTACTGGCAGTATTTTAAAACCTTTGTTATATGCTGCTATGATGGATAAAGGAGAGTTGTTACCCGAACAATTGGTAGCAGATATCCCAACAACAATTGCGGGATACTCGCCTAAAAATTATGATGAGACTTATCGTGGAGCCGTACCAGCAAATAGAGCTTTGGCACGTTCGCTCAATATTCCTGCTGTTAGATTGTTACAAAAATATGGTTTGCAAAGATTTAGAGATGAACTAAATGCTTTTCGAATTAAGGACATAAAGTATAGTGCTGATCATTATGGATTGTCTTTAATCATTGGTGGTGCAGAAAGTAATTTATGGGACTTGTGTAAAACCTATGCTGGTTTTGTTGGAGCATTACATCATTACCAAAGTGATTCTGGAGTGTATTGGTCTAATGAATTTGTAGAACCTATTATGAATGCTAATGAAAAAGTTGATTTTGGTAAAAAAGTAGATCAAAAACCAATTTTTGGAGTCGGAAGTGTATGGTTGACATTTGAAGCAATGAAAAAAGTAAATAGGCCAGAAGGGGATGAAGCATGGGAGTTTTATGATTCGTCAAAAGAAATTGCCTGGAAAACAGGTACTAGTTTTGGAAATCGTGATGCTTGGGCAATCGGAGTAAATCAGAATCATGTTGTAGGGGTATGGGTGGGAAACGCAGATGGAGAAGGAAGACCCGAGCTTACCGGAATAAATTCTGCTGCACCGGTTTTGTTTGATGTATTTAATTTATTACCCAACGCTAAGTGGTTTCCGACACCTTATGATGACCTTCAAGAGGTGTCAATTTGCACAAAAAGTGGTTTTTTGGCAGGAAATGAATGTCCTCAAAAAAAACAATATGTTACTTTTTTGGCAGTAGACAGTAAACATTGTCCATATCACCAATTAGTGCATTTAGATAGCAAACGGCAATTTCGGGTAAATTCGTCGTGTGAGCCAATAGCAAGTATGATTCACGAACCATGGTTTGTTTTGCCTCCGTTACAAGAGTACTTTTTTAAGACGAATAATGCATCGTATAGGTCGTTACCACCTTATAAAAAAGGGTGTGTTAAGGAATCTGATATACCAATGGATTTTATTTTTCCAAAAGCAGGTAGTAGTGTTTATTTGCCAAAAGGATTTGATGGCAGTACCAACGAAGTTGTACTTAAAATTGCCCATAATCATCCAGAAACTTTGGTGTTTTGGTATATCGATGATCAGTTTATAGGAAACACCAAACAGTTTCATGAAATAGCTGTTGCTCCTAAGCCAGGGATTCACGTAATTACAGTGTTAGATGAAAAAGGAAATGAATTAAAACGAAAAATAGAAATAAAAGAATAATATATTGATCATTAAAGTCCTGTGGACAGAAGGGCACAGGACTTTAAAACAACAATTAAATAAAAAAACAGTTTTATGATTTCTAAATCATTTAATCATAGTGTTGTCAGGATCGTAAATTCTGTTTCTTAACACGTTTTAGAAAACCTGCACCAAACAATTTAGTTGAAAAATGCAGGTTAAAGTGTTACATCAGTATAATATGTCAGACGATACCCCAAATTTAGCCTTTATGTAAAACTTTTTTTCTGTCATTGTATAAAATGCAGGTACAATTGTATGAAAAGTACATTTTGATGTATAAAGTGCTAAATCAAATATGTTTTAATTGGCTTTATATACTAAACCAACAGTAAAAGATGATTCTTGATTATAGTTACGACCATTTAAATTGATCCCATACCCAGCAGATACACCTACTACTTTTTTGTAAACAGGGGTATATACATCAAAATATAAGTTGGTATAATCGACTTCGGTCTGTGGTAAACCTAAAGGACCTCCGTTTGCATCAAATTCTGGAGTTGCAATATCATAACCAGATGTAGAGTCTTGAATTCCTAATTTGGCATGAGCATAGATCCAGTCATTGTAATATCCTAATTTTAAGCTGTATAACATTGCATTCGGGATTTCGAAATCAGAATTGTCTCTGATGCTATATCCAATTTGTGCCTCGGTAAAAATATTGATTGCGGTACTATATTGTATTATTCCGCATCCATCTATAGCAGTAGCTTGATTTCCTAAAGATAAAATCCCGGATTCATTATAATCCCCTACAGGAAAAGTAACTCCAGTAGCACCACCAATGGACAATTGTGATGAGTTCTCAAAAGTTTTTTTGAAAGCTTGTGCTTTTAAAAATAAGGATAAATCTTGTATACCATCTACTTGGTCTACTCCTTGTATTGGATCTAAAACCCCTTCAGAATTTGAAGTGGAGATATAGGGTATCGTTACTGTTGTAGAAAGCCAGTCTATAATACCATACTCACCATAAACGCTGGCTATTGAAGATGAAATTGTACCCATATTAGCAGGCCCTGCATCTGTTAGGGTTGTACCTCGATAAAAGCGATCATAACTTTTATACGTATAACTAGAAGCAATAGTTAGGTCATTTTTTTTAGGGTAAAAACCACTTACAGGTGTTTGAGCAGAACTTAAGAACGGTATAGTCAATAGGAATACAGCCCCGAAGAGGGCAATTTTTGATTTGTGTGACATGATTTAAATATTAGGTTAATAGTGCACTTAGACGGGGAGTAGATTGAATAGCTAACAGTACTTAGTGCTAAAATTGTGTTAAAACCACCTAATTAGTATGGGTACACGGTTTTCTAAAAGTAGAGTACGAGGTTTTATGTGATTAGTTTGGTTAAATCGTGCACTAAATTACCACGTGGTATATGGATTATTAATCAATTGGGAATTATAATATTGATTATTTCCAGTTACTTCTTTTCCTAACCAATTAGGTTTTAAAAAAGTTTCATTTTCATCTCGAAGTTCAATTTCGGCTAGTATTAATCCCTTATTATCTCCCGAAAAAATATCAACCTCGAAGATATGATTACCTATATTAACCTCGTAACGTACTTTGTCGATAATTCCTTTTTCACAAAGTTTCATTAGTTGTTTGGCTTCAAGGATATCAATTTCTTTTTCCCATTCAAAACGAGAGGTGCCACTTTCATTACTTTTACCTTTAATCGTTAAAAAGCCTTTATCACCTTTAATACGTACTCTTACTGCACGTTCAGGGCTAGAGTTAAGATAGCCTTGCACAATTCGAATGCTTTTTTGTGCCTCATTTTTAAAGTTTTCAGAGGTCACCAAAAATTTACGTTCTATCTCAATCATAGATAAGTCATATTAAGTTTATACAAATAGTGCTTAAGGACTCAAAATTAAAATTAATAATCAGAATAAAAGGGTAGCGACTTGTAATAATGAAACAGTCAAAAATACATATAAATATTGTTTATAAGATTTTATGAATATTCAATAGGTTTTCTTTTTTCGGTACTTAGGTAAAAAAAATAAATGGATGCTACAGAAAATGCTTTGTCTATAATGTTGATAATTCCGATTGCATCTTTTCCATAATAAATAGCTTGAAAAATTTGAGAAAGCTCAGAGGATAGTGCACAGGTTATTGTTAGGCAAAATAATACGCTCCACGAATCGGTTTTTATAGAAAGGTTAAGAAATCCAAGAAATGTCACGACAAGCAAAAAAGTGAAATAAACATATATCATAATTTTATGAAGATAGTTAGAGTTTTCGGGATCAGAAAAGGCTCGTTCACTTATCATCATATGATTAATAGTATACAGAATCCACATAATCAAAACTAAAATCATTATACCAGTAATGAATGAAAACAAATTGAGTTTATGCCATTCAAAAGCTTTAAAAATGTATACGATCATTGATACATATGCAAACAAAAAAAGAACTCCTCCTGATGCAGAAACAATATAGGGTAACTCATAAACAACATAAATTACAAAAATGAATTGGGCTATGATAAAAGCTAATAAATAGGTAAGAAAAAAAGAGTTTCTCTTTTTATAGAATAGATATAACGCTAAACCACTTAATAGAAAGAAAAATTCGGCAATGTGAACTTCAATGATTTTGCTATATCCACTAAAATAGAGAAGAAGTATTAAAAAAAAACCGTTTAGCAAAAAAAGTATATTTCTTTTTATCGTCATCTAAGTAAATATAAGAAAATGAATGGTTTTTTTAAAACTATCTGCTATAGAATATAGATGTCAAAACGGTTTATAGACAATTTAATAATGATTGTGTTAATTGTATTTTGAATATGGGGCCATCTTTTATAGAGAAATCTGTTTTATTTTGTCAGAAAGAATACGTTTTTCAGCATATTGATTGTTCGCTAGCCATATCATTGTTGAAACAATCGTTTCAGGAAGAATACTTTGGTACTTTTTTAGTGAGCCAATTAATAATGGATTAATAAATCTCATTAGTTGCTTAAAAGTGTACTCTCCTGTTCTTTTTTCTTTCCGTTTTCCACTTATTAGGGAGGGTTGTAAAATATGGGTTTTCTTAATGTTGAAAACCAAAACGGCCTCTTCCATTTCTCCTTTGGTACGATTATAAAAGACCTTACTTTTTTTATTTGCTCCCAATGCAGAAATCACAATCAATGTATTTATATTATTTTGAGAACAAATTTTGGCGACGGTAACAGGAATTCCAAAGTCAATTTGATAATACAAACTCTTGTTAGGTGTTTTGGCATTTGTAGTTCCAATACAGCAATAAACTTCATCACCAATAAAATCGTTGATATTATTTTCTAAGCAAAGTAGATCAACGATATATTCTTTAATTTTTGGATGGGTAATATGAGTACTTTTTCTTGAGAATAATTTGATTGTATTATATCGATTATCTTCTAATAATTTTTTAAGAAGAATGCTTCCTGTTAGCCCTGTTGCTCCTAATATAATTGCAGTTTTCATAAGAAATGACGTTTCAATCAATGATCTGTTATAAAGATATTATAATTTAGATGAGCAATATCTCTTATTTTTGCATGGTGGACGAATTAATCATCAATAGAAAAATTATTCATGTGGATATGGATGCATTTTATGCTTCTGTAGAGCAAATGGATAATCCTGATTTAAAAGGAAAACCATTGGCAGTAGGAGGTGCAGGAAAACGCGGTGTAGTGAGTGCGGCTAGTTACGAAGCACGCAAATTTGGAGTGCGATCAGCAATGAGTGGAGCGATGGCAAGACGTTTATGTTCAGAATTGATATTTGTTAGGCCTCGATATGAGAGGTATCAAGAGATTTCATCTAAAATCAGAAAAATATTTTTTGAGTATACAGATTTGGTTGAGCCTTTATCTCTTGATGAAGCATATCTTGATGTTACTAAAAACAAAAAGGGAAACCCTAGTGCAACATTGGTAGCACAAGAAATTAGAGAACAAATTTATGATAGGGTAGGTTTGACGGCTTCTGCGGGAATCTCAATTAATAAGTTCGTTGCCAAAATTGCAAGTGATTATAACAAACCCAATGGTCAAAAGACAGTTAACCCTGAAGACGTAGTTGAATTTTTGGAAGGGCTGGATGTCAAAAAATTCTATGGGGTAGGAAAGGTTACTCGGGATAAGATGTATCAAATGGGGATTTATACCGGGAAAGATTTAAAATCAAAATCTGAAGAATTTTTAACAGAGCATTTCGGAAAATCAGGAGGGCACTATTATCGAATTGTAAGGGGGATCCATTTAAGTGAGGTGAAACCTAACAGAGAGCGGAAGTCTTTGGCTGCAGAACGTACATTTACTGAGAATATTTCTTCAGAAATATATATGTTAGAGCGATTACAAAATATTGCCGAAGAATTACAAAAACGACTGAAAAGAAGTGAGGTTGCGGGTAAAACAATAACCTTAAAAATTAAATACAGTGATTTTAGTCTACAAACACGAAGCAAAACATTGCCATATTATGTAAGCGACGCGCAAATTTTATTAGAAGTGGCAAGAGAATTACTATATCAAGACAAAATGAAGGATTCTGTGCGATTACTTGGTATTTCTCTCTCTAATCTAAATACTGGACAAAAAGAACAGCAAAAAAAAGAAAAAGATGAGGTAGATATTATTCAGTTAAAATTTGATTTTTAAAAGCCTTAAATCTTACATAACACATCTGCTGCTCTTTTTAATGTTTCTTCTGTTTTTGCAAAGCAAAAACGTAATACTTTATCATCTTTTTCATTTAGATTAAAAACTGAAACAGGAATAGATGCGATTTTATGTTCTTTGGTTAATCTTTCTGCGAAAGCAACATCTCCTTCATTAGTAATTATAGAATAATCTAATAATTGAAAATAAGTACCTGAAGACGGAATTTTTGTAAAACGAGAATCTTTGACAAGAGATAAGAATAAATCCCTTTTTTCTTGATAAAATGCAGATAAAGATAGATACTTCTCGGGCGTTTTAAGGTATTCGGATAATGCATATTGCATTGGGTGATTACAACAGAAAACATTAAATTGATGCACTTTTCTAAATTCATCCATCAATGCTTTGGGAGCTATACAATAACCCAATTTCCATCCGGTTGTATGAAATGTTTTTCCAAAAGAAGCGGTGATAAAAGCACGTTCTGCTAATCCCGCAAATCTTGCAGCACTTTGATGTTCTTGCCCATCAAAAATAATATGTTCGTAAACCTCATCACTAAGCAAAATAATATTAGTGCCACTTAAGAGCTTTTCTAATTCGAGCATATCATTTCTAGACATAACCATACCACTTGGGTTATGAGGAGTATTAATAATTACCATTTTGGTTTTTGAGGTAATTTTTGTGGCTACTTCTTTCCAGTTTATAGAAAAATCGGGTGTTGATAATTGCACAGGAACGATTGTTCCACCAAATAGTGTAATAGCTGGTTCGTATGAATCATAGGCCGGCTTAAAAATAATCACCTCATCACCCGGGGTTATGCATGCAGAGATTGCTGTAAAAATAGCTTGTGTAGCACCATCGGTTACTGTGACTTCGGTTTCAGGATGATAATCACTACCATACAGTGTATTAGTTTTGCTAGCAATAGCTTCTCTTAAAGACAATAATCCGGGCATTGGTGCATATTGATTATAACCTTTTATCATTCCTTGATTTACTAACCCGACAAGTTCTTGATCTATTTTAAAATTAGGAAATCCTTGCGATAAATTTATGGCATCATATTTTGAAGCAAGTTGACTCATTACTGTAAATATGGTAGTGCCAACATTAGGTAGTTTGGATTTGATATTTTGCATACTCAAAAATAGCACTTATTTTGATTTAAAAAGCTTCTTTGATCTTTCTTAAATCACCTAGAATAGGATCGATCTCTTCTTTGTTTTTTTTGATTTTTCTTTTAATCCCTATTAAGCTAACAATCAATGCCCAAGAAAATGTAAGTGTATATACCCAAAATGAAAACCAAAAGCTTGCTTCTTTAAGAATTGCTTGAAAATATATAAAAAGAATGATTGTTAATAATATGGAGTATATGGGCATATAAATATTAGTGATCCATTTATAGTAAGACAATTTTTTTATCATTATTGAAGCAAAAGACTTTACGTTTTTGTCAATTTCTGGGGTTTTCCAAAAAAGTACTCGATACCATAAAATGATAAGGCTTACAACTAATAATATAGCCATACTAATTAGACTACTATAAAAAAGTGCACTACCTTTTTCATATGCTAACCATAACCATCCTAAAATAATAAAAGTTGGCAGAAATAACAGCGTAGTTTTGATGTTACCTAGAATAATTTTTCGTTGCAATTTTTTTAATTTTTCTATCAATGAGTTTGAGTTTTTATTTAACTCTATGTGTGATGTTGAGACGGATTTCCAATCGTTTTTTAAATCTTCAAAATCATTCATTATTATAAATTTTTAAAAGTTTCTTTTTAATTCTATTAATTCTAACACCTACATTGGTAACCTCCAAACCAAGAATATTTGCGATTTCTTTATAACTTAATTCTTCGAGGACAAGACTTATAATGATTCGTTCTTCTTCTTTTAATAATTGTACGCATTGCATTAATTTATTTATTCGATATTCTTGCTCAGGAGTACTTGTATCTATATCTTCAACAATGTTTTCTGGTATTTTACTTTGAAACACTTGTTGATGGATTTTGTTTTTTTTATTAAAAGTGATTGTTGTATTCAGAGTTACTCGGTATAGCCAAGTGCTTAATTGAGCATTGCCTTTAAACCTTTTCAAGCCATTCCATACATTAATTAAAACTTCTTGATAGAGATCATCTACCAAATCCTTCTCATACAAATAGGCATAACAAATACGATAAATTTTGTTTTTATGAAGCGTAACAATCTCTTTGAATAAAGTTTCTCTTTTTTGATGTTCCATCTAGTTATTAATAAAGCTTTTTACAGAACTATAAAAGGTTTTTGGGTTGTCTAACATAATAAAATGTTCGGCATCTTCAATCAATTCTACAGTACAATTAGAACAGTTTTTGTACTGTTGTTTGTAGCTAGATAGTTTGGTTTCTTTGGTGAAATCAGGATACATTGGGTTAGCTACATTCCAATTCGTTAAGATTAGAGTTTGTGTCTTTATAGAGGCAATAGGAATTCTTAAATCATTACTCATTAGTTCGAAAGCGGTATGCCCCAAAGTTTTTCTATCTGATTTTATTGCATCATTAAGTACAGCATCAATTTTGGTTTTGTCTTTTATCATGCGAGTAAGCGTAGTTTTTAGATTCTGTTTTAATGCTTGGTCAGTCAAATGAAGATACGAATCTTTGATAGAGGTGTATGAAGATTTTACAATTTCTGCAGTTATGTTTGGATTGTTAATACCTGCCAAAAAAGGCAAAGCATCAACAACAATTATTTTTGAAACGATAGTTTCATTTTCAATAGCTAACAATAATGAGAGATATCCACCAATACTATGGCCCATTAAAATACTGTTTTTTGATGTATGAGAGTTAATATATTCGAGTAGATCTTTTTGAATAGTGGGTAGTATTGTATCTTGTGTAAGTGGTGGTACTCCTGCATATCCGGCCAATGTAAAGGTGTGAATTTGATAAGAATCTTTAAACTGATCTATGGTTGCGTTCCAAACATTACCAGAACAAGATAATCCCGGAATTAAAAACATGGTTTCTCCTTTACCTTGAACAGAAACAGTAAATGAATCATAGTGTTTTGCTTTTTGTGCTGATAAGGAGTTTGTGATAATTAATGTAATTAGAAATAGTTGTAAAGTTTTCATGTTGCGAATAATTTAATTTACTCGTTTAGTACACTAAGTAAAGTTTTATTACATGTTTTATTCAAAAATTGTCAAGTTTTGACAGTAAGAATATGTGGTTTCTGCGTAAAATTAAGATTTGAGTCATGTTAGAAGCTTCCTGTTAAATAATATACTTTCTTCTTTATACTCATTATAAATAGCAAAATAAAGACTAACTAAAGCTTGGCTAAAATGACATTGAACCCTATTTTTGCCCAACAACTAATTAAACATTTTAATAATGAGTGGATTGATAAAATCTTCAATAGCTAGAAAAGTTGCCATGGCATTATCCGGACTTTTCTTAGTTTTCTTCTTATTACAGCATTTCACCATCAATTTTACTTCAATTTTTAGTCCAGATACATTTAATGAGTTGTCTCATTTTATGGGGACAAATCCATTGGTTCAATTTGTATTACAACCAGTACTTATTTTTGGAGTAGTTTTTCATTTTATAATGGGATTTGTATTAGAACTTAAAAACAAAAATGCTAGAGCAGTTAAGTATGCCAAATATAATGGAGGAGCGAATGCTTCTTGGATGTCTAGAAACATGATTTATTCTGGATTGGTGATTCTTGCTTTTTTGGGATTACATTTTTATGATTTTTGGGTTCCAGAAATTGTGCATAAATATGTAGAGTTTGCTCCAGAAGATCCAACTCGTTATTATGGAGAGTTATTGCACAAATTTGAAAGTCCAATACGTACAGGTTTGTATGTTGTTTCATTTGTGTTTTTGGCATTGCACCTATGGCATGGATTTGCATCTTCGTTTCAATCTGTAGGATTTAATAATAAGTACTCTGTAGCTGCAACCAAATTTGCTAAGGCATTTGCTTTAGTAATACCTATAGGGTTTATCGTTGTTGCTTTAGTACTTCATTTTACGCATTAAAAACACCACCTAGTATGTCAATTTTAGATTCTAAAATACCAGAAGGTCCACTGGCAGATAAGTGGACAAAACATAAAAATACAATTAACCTGGTTAATCCAGCCAACAAACGTAATATAGATGTTATTGTAGTTGGAACTGGATTGGCAGGAGGGAGTGCTGCTGCTACTTTAGCAGAGCTTGGATATAACGTAAAGACATTTTGCTATTCTGATTCTCCACGTCGTGCACATTCAATTGCAGCGCAAGGAGGGATAAATGCAGCCAAGAATTATCAAGGAGATGGGGATTCTGATTACCGTTTATTCTATGATACTGTTAAGGGTGGAGATTATCGTTCTAGAGAGGCCAACGTCTACAGATTAGCAGAGGTTTCTGCAAATATTATTGATCAATGCGTAGCTCAAGGAGTACCATTTGCAAGGGAATATGGAGGGTTATTGGATAACCGTTCATTTGGAGGAGTACTGGTATCTCGTACATTTTACGCAAAAGGACAAACAGGTCAGCAATTATTGCTAGGAGCATATTCTGCAATGAATCGCCAGATCAATAGAGGTAAAATACAATCATTCAATCGTCACGAAATGTTGGATTTGGTGAAGGTTGATGGAAAAGCAAGAGGAATTATTGCTCGTAACCTGGTTACAGGAGAAATTGAGCGTCACTCTGCACATGCCGTAGTATTGGCGAGTGGAGGATACGGAAACGTATTTTTCTTAAGTACCAATGCAATGGGAAGTAATGTAATGGCGGCATGGAGAGCACACAGAAGAGGAGCTTTCTTTGCAAACCCATGTTATACACAAATTCATCCAACTTGTATACCAGTATCGGGAGATCATCAGTCAAAATTAACACTGATGTCAGAATCACTGCGTAATGATGGACGTATTTGGGTTCCAAAAAGAATAGAAGACTCTGAAGCAATACGTGCTGGAAAATTAAAACCAACACAATTAGCAGAAGAAGAAAGAGATTATTACTTAGAACGTCGTTACCCTGCTTTTGGAAACTTGGTACCACGTGATGTAGCATCTAGAGCTGCAAAAGAGCGTTGTGATGCAGGTTTTGGAGTTAATAAAACTGGAGAAGCTGTGTATCTTGATTTTGCATCGGCAATACAACGTTATGGAAAAGAAAAAGCATTGACTTCGGGTATAGAAAACCCTTCTGCAGCAGAAATCACCAAACTTGGTGAAGAAGTGATTGAAAATAAATACGGAAACCTTTTTCAGATGTATGAAAAGATCGTAGATGAGAATCCGTACAAAACACCTATGATGATTTACCCAGCAGTACATTATACTATGGGAGGTCTTTGGGTAGATTATAACCTTCAAACTACTGTTCCTGGTTGTTATGCAGCAGGAGAAGCTAATTTCTCTGATCACGGAGCGAATAGACTTGGAGCTTCGGCATTGATGCAAGGTCTTGCTGATGGATATTTTGTTTTACCGTATACAATTGGAGACTATTTGTCTAAAGATATACGTACAGGTAAAATACCAACGGATACTCCAGAGTTTGATCAGGCAGAAAAAGAAGTAACTGATCGTATTGCAAAACTTATGGGTGGATCTGGACAACACTCAGTTGATTATTACCATAAGAAATTGGGTAAAATCATGTGGAACAAGTGTGGAATGTCTCGTAATGAAAAAGAACTTAAAGAAGCTATCGATGAGATTGCAGAATTAAGAGAAGATTTCTGGAAAAATGTAAAAGTACCAGGAACTGCAGAAAGTATGAATCCAGAATTAGAAAAAGCTGGTAGAGTAGCAGATTTCTTAGAGTTAGGTGAGTTGTTTGCAAAAGATGCATTGCATCGTAATGAGTCTTGTGGTGGTCACTTTAGAGAAGAGTCTGTAGAGCAAGAAGGAGAACAAAAAGGAGAAGCCTTACGTGATGACGAAAACTTTAAGTATGTTGCTGCTTGGGAATATAAAGGAGAACCAAAAGATGCATCATTGCATAAAGAGGAGCTTACTTTCAAAAATATTGAATTAAAAACACGTTCTTATAAATAAAAAGCTATGAATCTTACACTAAAAATATGGCGTCAAAAAGATGCTAAGTCTCAAGGAAAGATAGTAGAATATCCGATATCTGGAATTGAAGGAGACATGTCTTTTTTAGAAATGTTAGACGTGTTAAACGAAGAATTGATCAATAAAGGTGATGAGCCAGTAGTATTTGATCACGATTGTAGAGAAGGGATTTGCGGTGCTTGTTCATTGCAAATAAACGGAGAGCCTCATGGCCCAGATCGATTAGTTACTACTTGTCAATTGCATATGCGTATGTTTAAGGATGGGGACACTATTTTTATCGAACCTTTTAGAGCCAAGGCGTTTCCTGTTGTGAAGGATTTGATGGTCGATAGAAGTGCTTTTGATAGAATCCAGCATGCAGGAGGATATGTTTCTGTAAATACTTCAGGAAATACGATTGACGCAAATGCGATTCCAATTAATAAAGAAGATGCAGATGAAGCCTTCAATGCAGCAACCTGTATCGGTTGTGGAGCATGTGTAGCAGCATGTAAAAATGCATCTGCAATGTTATTTACTTCTGCAAAAGTGTCGCAATATGCGCTACTACCTCAAGGAAAAGTAGAAGCTACCGAGCGAGTATTGGCAATGGTAAATCAAATGGATGAAGAAGGATTTGGTAACTGTACTAATACAGGAGCATGTGAGATAGAGTGCCCTAAGGGAATATCACTTGAAAATATTGCACGTATGAATCGTGAGTACTTAAAAGCTAGCTTAAAAGGATAATAGCATTTTACTTTTGATATAAGGTTAATACCTAATACAACCCCTAATCTGATAAAGATTGGGGGTTTGTTTTTTTGTTATATTTGACGTTTACTAACCTTAGTCGGATATCAGTATTTAGAGATAGATATAGGTGTTAGGATATAATTTAAAAGGAAAAATGTATATATATGAATGCAAGATTAGATTATTACATAATCATAGTTTTTACGTTTGCGATAAGTTTGTTAAGCTGTAAGTCAAAGGCACAAGATTCTAATGCTAGGCAGATTGAAGAAGCGGTTCTTCAGCATGATAAAAATGATGAAAAATTATTTAGTGAGAAGGATCTGGTGAGTAGGTTAAAAGAATTAGCTTCTGATAAATACGAAGGAAGAAAAACAGGTGAAAAAGGAAATATTCTGGCTAGAGGTTTTATTATCGAGGAATTTAAAAAATTAGAGGTTTTACCAATCAAAGAATCATATAAACAATCTTTTGATTTTGAATTTAAAAATAAAGAGTACCCGCATACAGGAGTCAATATTTTAGGAAAAATTATGGGAACAAAGTACCCAGATAGATATATTGTAATTAGCGCACACTATGATCATTTAGGTATTATAAAGAATAAAATATACAATGGCGCAGATGATAATGCTTCTGGGGTAAGTGCCCTTATATCATTTGCAGAATTTTTTAAAAAAAATCCACCAAAGCATTCTGTGATTTTGGCTGCTTTTGATGCAGAAGAATTAGGGTTGGCAGGAGCAAAATATTTTACTGAGAATACTCAAGTACCTGTAGAAAATATTGTTTTGAATATTAATATGGATATGATTAGTAGAAATATAAATAACGAATTGTATGTCGTGGGGGCAAGATATAATGATGAACTTAGTAAGGTGGTTAAGAATTTTAAAAACCCGACAAACATTAAACTTTCTCAAGGCCATGATGGTACAGATGGAAAGCTTGATTGGACGAAGTCGTCAGATCATGAGCCGTTTCATAAAAAAGGTATCCCATTTCTTTATTTTGGTGAAGAAGACCATCCAGATTACCACAAAGACACAGATGAATTTGCAAATGTAATGCCCATGTTTTATGTCAATGCGGTTAAGTTGATTATTTCGATGTTTACCAATATTGATATTGTTTTGAGACATTAAAAAGAAGCTTATTAAACTTCACAAAAACATCTAATGTTCCAAATCATTATTATTCGGTTGTGGTATCTATAGAGATAATTGTATCTACCTTTTTTTCCTGATAAGCTTCAATAGCCAAATCTTTTTTGATGACAATAGCATCGTTAACAATAAAAGGTTTTGGCATCATATCTTTATCTCTTTCAGGAATTGAAAATAACTCGTTAGAAAGTAAATCATAGGAGGATTCGTAAATAGTAAATTTTGGTAAAGAATCTTTATGAAACTGCATTACCAATTCTAAAGGTTCATTTTTTATAACATGATATGTAAGCAGGTTTGGACTCCAGCGTTTAGTAAATGCATTATAAGTATTGCCATCAAAATACTTAAAATCATGAGCAGTCTCTTTGTTGATATGTAATGAATCAAAATTAAAAATGGTTTCTGTATATACATCAATTCTTTGAATATCTCTTTGTGGAGCAATACATAGACTCATATGCCTCTGGTTGTCAATTAAAGTATCTTTTGTAATCTCTAATTTTGGGTGTGCTATGGTTTTAATGGGGGCTTGGTTAGCATAGGTAAAAGATCTTTGGTATTTGCTTTGCATCGTATTAGCATTATACGTTTCTGCTATGTTTTCTTCGGGATTAATATAATTTTTACTCCAACTATCTAATGTATTATCATAAGTGGCCCAAACGGCTTTATTTTGATTGGCATCTAAAACATATACCAGACTATTGGGCTTTTGTCTTTTATCTGTGAAATCCGATTTTAAATGAGATCCGATCAAAAATACTAAACACATTAAAAGCATAAGATTTCCTATAAGCTTCTTTCTTTTGTAAAACCCAAAAACGGGTAGTAATAATCCAAATAGTAAAACCGTTAAAATTGATGCAACAAACAAGATTTTAAGTCCAAGTGCTACAGGAAAAGAAGCTATGAATGGAGCTATTAAAAATATTGCTGGTAAAACAATCAGCACCATTAAAAATGCATTTGGGCGTTTTTGTCGTATCAATATAAATAAAGAAATTAACCCAAAAAAGACTGTTACAATAAAATAACTAGCGCCCTTAAGATATAAAGCTGAGAGTGTGCAAATAATAAGCCAAATAAGTAGTGGCCCTATTAATAAATTGGCTTGATTTTCACTTTTACTAATTCTAGCATATATCTTAAAACAAATGGCAACTGATAAAAGCACAAAAATGATAATATACTGATAACCATTATAAGTAAAGCCATGTTGAATTTCATTATAATGTGGGTAAATAATGGTCAATAATTGCCATCCTCCAAAGGTTAGTCCACCAGCAAGAATAATGCATAGAAGAAATGCACCAAGACCAATTAGACTTTCTTTTAAATTAAGTCTATAATTAAATTTTCCATAGATAATTAATGCGATGAACAAGATAATGGCAATGATTAATAAGGTAAAAATCCAATCAAAAGGATATGTTATTAAGTTAAAAACCGGAGCATTAAAATAAAGATAGTCTCGATCAGATTTCAAATCACTAATATCATTTTCAGAGAAATAGGCTAGAAGAGGCGTTAAATAACTTCCTTGATGTTGTAAAGTATTTAAATCCATGTTTTCCCATGTGTCGTTTGCTGTGTGATAATCAAAATGATCATCAATAAAAGCAAAATTAAACCCTTCAATATCTCCTTCTTCTCTAAAAACAGTGAGATCAGTGTCATTTGGTAGCATTTTATATATGCTATACGCTAAAGAGTTTGTGACTGGGTATTGCGCACTAGCTTTAGCAAACTCATTTATCATTTTTCCGTTCTTACCATTAGTCTCTATAAGCATATAAGAATTACCACCACTTCCTCTAGCTTCAAAATTAAGAACGAGCCCCACATTTTTTGCCCAAGGATGTTTTTTTACAAAAAGATTAGCTCCGTTAAGTCCGAGTTCTTCTCCGTCGGTAATGCAAATAATAATATCATTTTTAGGAACTTTATTTGTTGCTAGATAAGCTCTAATACCTTCTAATATTGTAGCGACCCCACTACCTGCATCACTAGCGCCATAAGAGGAATGAGGAGAGCTATCATAGTGTGACATGAGCACCAACGATTTTGTGGTATTCGAGCCTTTTATTTTTGCAACAATATTTTGCGGTTTATTTATGATTCCGCTTTTAGAAATAGAAAAACCTTCTTGAACCGTAGGTTCTAATCCAAGTTTCTCTAATTCATTAATAATATAGGCTTTTACCTCATCATGTGCCGAGCTACCCAAATAATGCTCTTTTTTTGAAATGTTCTTAACGTGTTCTAATGCTCTAAGTGTTGCAAATTCTTGCTTAGGGGTTTCTAAATCTGTTATGCGTTGGGGTTTGCTGCTGTAGAATGTATAGAATAAAGAACCTATAATAAGAAAAAAAGTAAGAAGTGAGGGGAACTTTTGCATATGTATATCGGTTTAGGCTAAAGGTAAGAAATACACCACAATTATTAAGCCTAATGTTTATGAACAAAAAATATAGTTATAAAAGCAGTAAGTTACCTCTTTATGAAGAATGAATATGTGGATTGTTTAACCAAAATAGAATGCAAGGTGTAGAATTTTTGTGACAACTATTTTTTACAGGAATAAAGTTAAAAATACGAGGTTTTGGCATTGTAATATTCGTTTGTTTGTTTGAATAAGTCATTGTAAATCACTATATTTAGAATTCACTAAATCACTAAACACATGGGAATAATAAGTTTTCAAGGAGCTCGTACGAAGACGAAGAGGCAAGACGAGACACCAATAAAAGTTTCGGATTATATGTCGAGAGATTTGATCACATTTAATCCAAACCAATCTGTAATGGAGGTTATAGAGACCTTAATTAAGCATAAGATATCTGGAGGCCCAGTTGTTGATAGAAACAATAAATTACTAGGTATTATTTCTGAAGGAGATTGTATCAAACAGTTAAATGAAAGCCGCTATTATAACATGCCAATCGATGATGCTAAAGTAGAAAAGTTTATGGTCAAAGATGTTGAAACTATAGATGGCAATCTAAATATTTTTGATGCAGCCAATAAGTTCTTACAGACCAAAAGAAGACGCTTTCCGATAATCGAAGATGGTAAGTTGATAGGGCAAATTAGCCAAAAAGATGTGATGAAAGCTGCTCTTAAAATGAATAGTCAGCATTGGCGAGATATTTAAAGAGATAGATAGAAGATACTTCTTTGTTTTCTAATTCCTTTTTACGAGAGCATAAAAATCGTTTTCCAAAGGTAAGTACCCTTGATCATATACAAAATAATATGTGTTTCCTGTCTTGGTAACATATATGCTAGTGAAATATTGGAAATCAAATCCTTTTTCAATTAGCTTGGTTTTAGTGGTCTTAGTCTTATCTTTGGGATTAAGCCCTTGTAAAATACGGTAGTTCTTGCGTAATAAATTATTAATATTGCGAACCAGATTTTTACTATCCTTATTTAATTGATTGTTATGTGCATTTCTGCAATGGTCACTACAGAATTTCTTATCAGCACGTCCAACTATTTTATCCCCACAAACCGGGCATTCCTTTTGCATTCAATTACTGTTTTTTATAGTTAAATTTAACTTCACTCTTTGATCCATCTTTGTTACCAATGACAACATAAACATTGATTTCGGTATCACTTATTTTTTCAAAAGTAAATTCATCAAAATAAACTCTGTTTTTTTCAACTTTTACGAGTTTAAAATCAACGGTTTCTTCTTTTTCCTCCCAGCCCTTAAAATCACTATTAAAATGTTTAAGTTGCAATAACAGAGTGTTATCTATTTCTGTAATTCCGCCATGTTCATAAAACTTTACTTTATTCTCTACCACTAATTTAAACGAAAACATCATTGAATTACCCAATGGGTTACTCCAAATCTCTTCTGTAGTGCCTCCAAAAGCTTTACCCCGCCAATATCCACTAGCCCATGAAATGTCTTGTAGAGTGGCTTTAGGAGAAACCATTCCTTTGGTAAACTTCAAAACATTAGAGGTTTTGTCTTGAGAGTATATACACAAAGTAGTCATGATTAGAAATACGAGTGTAAATTTACCTTTTGATTTCATAGCAAATTGATTTTGAAGGAAAGATACAATAATTATCCGTTTACAAATGGTTAGTGAGTATCTGAATTGCTTAAAATTTGAAGTTTAAAATTATGAGATTATATGAAATAAATTAAATTTGACATGAATATAGGAAGTAAGATAATAATGAATAATTTTTTTAAGGTAGTATTTTTTGTTTTATTGTTTTTTGAGGTTTCTCAAGCACAAGTTTTAAAGGGAGACTTAGTACTGTTGGAATGCCAGAATGTAGAGAATAAAGAACAATGTTCTTACAATAGGATAGGAGAGCTTCTTAAAAAAGAGCTGGGAGATGAGATGGTCAATCTTTTCTTAATCCATTCGAAAAATAGTGACGTTTTTGAAATAGATTTGGTGATGGCTATTAATGAAGAAGGTAGAGTGGATAAAAAAATGTTTTATTCTAACTTTCTAAGTAAGACTGAATTTAATGTTTTAAAGAAATCTGTTCTAAGCATATTTAGAAAAAACTTAATTTTTAGTATGCCTTATAACGATTGTCTAAAACCAGTTATTTCTAAAAAAAGAATTAGACTAAGGTATTTTTTGAACGCTAAAAAAGAAGGTGAAAAAATATTAGAATTAATACCTTTTGAAAAAAATCTGAATACAAAAATGTCTGTTTTAGAAACGTTGGATTCTCCACCAATTCATGAAAAATGTAAAGAATTAAAAAATATCGAAGAATTAAAAAAGTGCTTTTCTTCTTATGTAAAAAATTATGTAAACTTACATTTTACTCTTAAAAATGTAATTGATAAGATAGATGAATGTTCCACTAGAATTTATGTTTCTTTTAAAATTGATAAAACTGGTGAAATTGTTGATGTTGAAGCATTGGGGTCACACCCATCTTTAGAATTAGAAGCCATAAATGTTGTGAAGTCTATGTCTAACTTTAGCCCAGGGGTGAAAGGTGGTAAACCAGTAGGAGTTTTTTATTCTGTACCTATTATGATTGCAATTCGGAAGTAAATATGAGTTATGAATATTTCAAACTTAATAAAGCCTGTTCAAATTAAGTTTCTTTAAAGTACTTCTGGTCATAGAAATGATCATTCTGTATATTTTTGTTTCATTCATTAATTTACTGTGGTGTTATATCAAATCTTAAATAACAGTTCTTCTTCTTTTTGTATCAATTTCCAATAATGAATTACAAAGTTATTAGGTTTGAAGAGTTAAAAGAAAATTTCTTGCGCTAATCTATAAGTGTTGGCATGAGCATCAATGATAGTTTTGATATCAGGAGAGTATCCGCCACCCATAGAACACATTATGGGTATCGTTAGATCTTTGCAGGTTTGCAGTACATAACGGTCTCTCTTGGCACACCCATTTACACTACATCCTAATTTACCAAGTTTGTCCGAGGCCAATATATCAACACCAGATAAGTAATAGATAAAATCAGGTTGTTGCTGGTCGATTAATTTGGGCAGTGTGTTTTTAAGAATAGTCAAATATTCTTGATCTGTAGTTTCATTTGCAAGTTCGATATCGAGATCAGATCGTTCCTTTTTAAAAGGATAGTTTTTCGCTCCGTGCATCGAAAATGTAAATACATTGGGGTTGTTTGCGAATATCTCGGCAGTACCATTACCTTGATGAACATCGAGATCTATTATAAGCACCTTTTTTGCGAGATTTTGATCTAAAAGATACTTTGCCCCTATAGCTTGGTCATTAAGCAAGCAGAAGGCTTCACCACGATTTGTATAGGCATGATGTGTACCACCAGCAATATTCATGGCAATACCATGTTCTAGAGCAAATAGAGAAGCTTTAATCGTGCCATCTGCGATTATTACTTCGCGATCAACTAATTCTTTGGATAATGGGAAACCAATTTTTCGAACAGCCCTGCGATCTAATGATAAATGGATTAAGTCGTTATAGTAGGCTATATCATGAATAGCTAAAATAGATGCACTATCAGGAATTTCTGGAGTAAAGAAGTTATCCTGAGTGCAAGTGCCTTCATGTAATAATTGTTCTGGTAATAACTCATATTTTATCATAGGAAATCTATGCCCTTTGGGTAAGGGATGGGTATAGATTGGATGATAGGCTATTTTGAGCATTTATTGTTTAGTTTTCTAAAAGAATAGCAGTATAAAGACCATAATTTCCTAATAGAAAATTATGGTCTTTATAGGTTATGCAAATTACTTTATTTATTATAAATAAAGTCTACTCATTACACATCACATATTAGAAATAGGATGTTTTTTAATTGCACTTATCTTTGTCAAGAATATCTAATACTACATTTTCCCAAACATAACCTTTACATTTTCTAGCTACTTGATACCCATCTTCGTCTCTGGAACCATGTTTTTTATAGATATCTGTAAACCCATCATTGTTAAGATCGGCAGCAAATAAAACATCTCTGTGTTCTCTGCTATAGGCTAAATGCTGAAAACGCATTCCATTTTCTTTGTCTGCATAAAACCATTGCACATTATTAGAATGAAAAACGTCGGTCGTAGGGTTGTTAGAAAATTTTCCTATTCTTAATTCGCTTATATCATTTGATGATGATCCAATTTTGACCCACCTTGTTGTAGCTCCTCTTGAAATACTCCAGTCTTTACCAACTCTTCCTTTTGTCTTAAATGCATCTGTTTTTCCGTCTCCATCAAAATCTCCAAATTTTAAATTCCTAATGGTATAATCAGGAGAATAATTAACTCTTTGCCAGCCTGCTGAGAAATTACCAGCATAAGCTATTTGCCAATATCCTGCGGATGTAGAAAATACATCGGTTTTTCCATCGCCATTAAAATCTGCTATTTTAACATCTTTGGGTTGATAACCAGATGATGCTAGTTTTGTCCATTTATAAGCATTGAAATTTTCTCTTATATGCATAGTCTCGGGTTTAGGATAGTTTATATAATACCAACTACCGTTTCTATTGATAAAAATATCTGATTGTTTATTATCATCAAAATCACCACAGGCAACATCCATCATATTAAGAATATTCTCACCTGTATTTTTTATAGGTAAATAGGTGATATCTGATACATTGTGATAATATTCTTTAGGAAAGATATAATCTTTTACAAAACCTCCATATGAATTGTTAAAAGAGAAAACATTTGTACCATCTGCTAATTTTTCTTCATCTATAAAAAACACGTTACCCTTGTTGGTTTTAGTAAAACTATTATTTTCAACTAAGAACATTACCTCGGGAATACCACGAACAAGAATATTTCTTGCATTTTGCCCATAATCTTTAAAGGTATTATGGTGTACGTAAAAAAATGTTCCTGCTATCTTTTGAGATCCATCTTGTCCTCCAAAATCTTTTCCACCATGCACATCAATATTTGGATAAAGATTGTTTCCTTGTATTTCGTTATAAGAAAATTCATAGCCAGAACCTTGTCTTCCCTCACAAGCAATATCATGTCTATTTTCCTCGAAAGTGTTATCAGTGACCAGAGCAAAAGAATCTTTACCATTTACCGCTATTCCATATCCATAATGATGTTGTCTGTTGTTATGAAAATAATTATTTTCTATTATAATTTCATTATTCACATTTTCTTCTATTCCAATTGCATGATATGGGAAATTATATAGTTCGCAATTATTGATAGTTATATTTTCGGATGGATTGAAGATACTAATACCTTTCTTTAGCTTTAACTTTGTATCATCACTTTCAATGTCTCCAAACGGGCCTCTAAATCTAATACCGGTGATAGTTACTCCGGAAGATTTAATAACCAAAAAAGGAGAATTAAGATGTGAACTATTATTCAACCATTTATCGGCAGGTACATTTCTGATACCATAAATATTCGTTTTTATAAGCGCACCACAAGAATTATTAATTCCTCTACCACTAGCCAAAGTGATTGGCTTATCAATAATTAGTGAATCTCTTTGAGTGTCTATAATTGCATTGTCTTCTATATAAATAACATCTCCTTCAGAGGCACCATTGATAGCTCTTTGTAAAGTAGCTAAAGTGTTTACAGCATAGGTGTGATACGCATCGGTTTTTCGTATGCGATTAGATGTTGAAACACCTTCTAAAGAGCAATTTGTTGTAGAAGCATTTTTTGATTCGACTAAAGGTTCATTTTTTTCTATAGATAAGTCGTCATTAGAACATCGGCATAATAATGTAACGGCCGAAAATATAACAGCAATTAACTTTGTCGATTTTTTTAATATTAATCTGTCCTGCATAAGTTGTTTTTTTTTTAGTTTTAATGAGCTTAGAGAAATACGTCTAGGCCTGTTTGTACTATTTAATGTCTTTAAATTGAAAAATGTTACCCTATAAGTTGTAAAAATTTAATCCTTAAACTTTCTTAAATAATATTTATGTTTAAGAGGTTTATAGTATCCATAAACATAATACCCATTAAATTTAAAAACAGTTTCTGCCTTTTCATAGAGGACGTCTTTGGTAAACTCTTTGATTTTGTCAAACGCCGTTTTAGGAACCTCACCAGCAACATGCTCTAAATTTTCGTTAAACAAACAGTGAATGCGCGTTGAGACTGTATTTGTGTAACTAACATAAGCTCCAAATGTAGGTTGTGCGAAACCCATTGAGGCACCTGCTATAGCACCGCCCATAGCGCCACCCATTGCACCAAAAGCACCAAAGCCTGCATTACCTGCAGTTTTTTTTACACCACCCATGGTTATTTCAATTGTACCCTGTGTATGACGTACAGAAACTGCAATTTTTGAAGAAGCAATTTTTCTTAAAAACTTTTGAGTCTTTTCCATTTCTCGATGACTATTATACATTCCTCCCTCCTGAATAATTGGAGAGTTTTTAAACGTAATACTATCTCCTTTTTGAAGATGTATTTGCTTTATAGATTGATCAGTTTCTAAGTCGGTTATCAAGAATTTCATTTGCCGATTTTTTCCAATGATTTGGTATAATTTGTTTCTAGAGAGGAATGAGTTTGATTTTACCCAAATCTTACTGGCATCATCAATATTAAGTAGTGTAGGTTTTTTTACGTTTTTAATAGAATAGTTTTTTTGAGTTAATCCTAATGTTACTAATTGTGTATAAGAATAACTATTGTCTAATGATAAGGTAATTGTATCATCATTTAAATATAGTTTTACCATCTTAGAACTTACCTCTAATGAGGTAGGAACATCTTCTTCTATTTGTTCTATTTCTAAGATTGGTGAACTGGTTCCGCCAGGACTTGTAAGAAGGGATTTGTACAAAGAAACCTCTTTGTCACTTCCGTTGAAAAACTTTTCATTACTAAGGTCATAGTTTGTCGTCTCTACATTGCCGTTGAGATCAATTTTGTGAATATTTAATAGCGACTTTTTATGTATAACTCCTACTACATATATCTGGTTAGAATGCGTAAATGAAATTAAATAACGCTCTTTTTCGGCTAGAATGGTTTGGGTGAGTAAAGTTGCTTTTTTGTCTACTGCATTTAAGGTAATAAGCTCAATTTTCTTTTTAGAATCATTTCCTGTTAAAACAACATACTGTTTGCCGAAACCTGCTATTTTGATAATATTTTTGGCTCTTGTTTTGGGTCTTTCAAATTTTTGTTGATCTAATAACTCAAATAGAGAAGTGTATTTAGAAAGGTAAATATTCTTTCTATCTACAACGAATAATGAAACCTCTTGCTGATCTGAAGATACTATAGCAATAGATTCACGTCTTTCACTCAAATTAGATTTAAGGGTAAGATCACTTTCTGAAATTAAGGCTTGTGAGAAGCCGGTGGATGTAAAAAATAATAATATAGCGGATATGATATAATGCGTTTGTTTCATAATATGTACTACTTGTTGAGTTCTAGGTTTAGTGTAACCAAGATTGATGTCTATGTAATATTGATATCTCATAATGGTAAGTGTTACTAAAGGTAGGTTTGTTACCATCATGTATGTAAAAACTCCTAAGATTTAAGAAAAACCTTAGGAGTTTTATATGATGAGTTTAACTTTTTAACTTACCACAGCACCAGGATTAACACCTTCTTCATCAGGGTTTAAGAATACTAATTTACCTTCAGGTGTTTCGGTCATTAATATCATTCCTTCGCTTTCTACGCCTCTTAGTTTTCTAGGAGCTAGGTTGATAAGCACCGTTACTTTTTTGCCGATCACTTCTTCTGGAGAAAAGTGTTCTGCAATTCCTGAAACGATCGTTCTTATATTAATACCTGTATCTACTTTAAGGACAAGTAGTTTTTTTGCCTTTGGCATTTTTTCGGCTTCGATGATTGTACCAATTCGCATATCTAGTTTGGTAAAATCATCAAAAGTAGCTGTGTCTTTTTGCGGTTCTATAACCTTATTCTCTGCCTCATTCGCTTTTTTGGTAGCTTCGAGTTTATCCAACTGCTTTTGTATGTCTTTATCTTCAATTTTAGAGAATAACAATTCTCCTTTTTCTACTTGATGACCAGCAGGAAGTAAGACTTCTTTTGAAGAAATATCATTCCACGGTGTTTCAAGTTCTTTTGAAGAAAGCGCTAGTATATTTTTTAATTTTTGAGATGTGAATGGTAAAAATGGCTCAGACAACGTGGCTAATGCCGAAGCGATTTGTAGTGCGACATACATGATTGTTTTCGTTCGCTCTTCGTCTGTTTTGATTAATTTCCAAGGTTCTTCGTCTGCCAAATACTTATTTCCTAATCGGGCAACATTAAGTAATTCTTGACTAGCTTCTCTAAATCGATATCTTTCTATAGAGCTTGAAATTACTGCGGGATAAGCTTTTAATTCTTTAAGGGTTTGCTGATCAATTTCAGAAAATATTCCTGGTGTTGGTATTATGCCGTTATAGTATTTGTTTGTTAAAACTACAACTCGGTTAATGAAATTACCAAAAATGGCTACTAATTCATTATTATTACGTGCTTGAAAATCTTTCCAAGTAAAATCATTATCCTTAGTTTCGGGAGCATTGGCTGTTAATGCATATCTAAGTACATCTTGTTTTTCAGGAAATTCTTCTAAATATTCATGCAACCATACTGCCCAATTCTTTGAAGTAGAAAGTTTATTACCTTCAAGATTTAAAAATTCATTAGCGGGTACATTTTCTGGTAGAATATAGCTTCCTTCAGCTTTTAACATACTAGGAAAAATAATACAGTGAAAAACGATATTATCTTTACCAATGAAATGAACCAATTTAGTGTCTTTATCTTTCCAATAAGGTTCCCAATCTTTTCCTTCTCTAGAAGCCCATTCCTTTGTTGACGAAATGTATCCAATAGGAGCATCAAACCAAACATAAAGTACTTTTCCTTCGGCTCCTTCTACGGGTACAGGGATACCCCAATCCAAATCACGTGTTACTGCACGGGGGCGAAGCCCATCATCAATCCAAGATTTAATTTGTCCATATACATTGGTTTTCCAATCTTTTTTATGACCAACCAATACCCATTCTTTCAGAAAATCTTCATATTGATCTAATGGTAAAAACCAGTGTTTTGTTTGTTTTTGTATAGGTTCTGCTCCAGAAATGGTTGATTTTGGATTAATAAGATCAGTTGCATTAAGAGAACTACCACATTTTTCGCACTGATCTCCATATGCTTCTTCATGACCACATTTTGGGCATGTACCCGTTACAAAACGATCGGCAAGAAACTGATCGGCTTCGGGATCATATAATTGCTCAGAAGTTTCTTCAATAAACTTACCATCGGCATGTAGTTTTTTAAAAAACTCTGACGCCGTTTCGTGATGAATAGGAGCAGAGGTACGAGAGTAGTTATCAAAAGAAATTCCAAAGTCAAAAAAGGATTTTTTGATAATAGCATGATACTTATCAATAATAACTTGTGGTGATACACCTTCTTTCTTTGCACGCATTGGGATAGCAGCACCGTGTTCATCACTACCGCAAATAAAGGCAACATCATTGTCGGTTATTCTAAGGTATCTTGAATAAATATCTGCTGGTACATAAACTCCGGCCAAATGCCCTATATGTATAGGCCCGTTTGTATATGGTAATGCTGCTGTAATGGTGTATCTTCCCTTTATACTCATAATGCTTAAAAAATAAGGCACAAAGGTAGTAAAAACAGTAGCAAAATAGGTGCGCTAATACATTCAATTATTTTGAAAGTAATATGACCAAAAAACTTCTAAGCCAAGTCCGATCTAAAGACTTAGTTTTTGAAGCCATCAAATTGAGTGTTTTTTCAGAGTGAAACGGAGAAAAATTGTGTCAAAACCAGGTTTTTAATAAAAAAACTAACTTACCTTCAAAACAATTTCCTATCTAAGAACACTCTTACTGAAGTAAATTTTAATTTGTCCGACTCGGATTTTTAGTTTACGAAATCAAAAGAGATCTACTATAATCACCATTATTGGTTTCTATACGATAAACATAAGGCCCTGTACTAAGTCTTCTGTTTGCAGCCTGTTTAACATCTATAACATACTGACCTTCCATTAGTACTTCATTTCTTAAAGTAGCCACCTTTTTTCCAACGATATCATATAAAGCGATGTCTACATGAGAAGTAGAAGGCATAACAATATTGAGATAAGTTTGGTTATCGCTGTAGGTAACGATATGTGTTACTCCGTCTCCATCTGTTGGTATATTTGTACTTCCTGTACAATTAAAACCTAAATCCAGAGACTCAAAATCGGTGCCCAAAAGTACTTCGCCAACAATTCTGGGGTCAACACATATCCATTCTTTAAGCACAGTAGCATATACTTGCCTAAAATCTGTAGTGTTAAATACATTACCGCCACCCGAAAGATTGGATAAATTGGGGTGTTCACCAACAAAACCATTTCCATTAAGTGCAGTACCAAAAAACATTGTTGGTGCGGCTGTACCATGATCAGTACCTAAAGAACCATTTTCTTTAAATCTTCGACCAAATTCTGACATAGTCATGGTCAACACTTTGTCATCCCATCCAGCTGCAGTAAGGTCTTTGTAAAATGTACTGATGGCTTCAGAAAGTGAATTTAACAATTCACCATGTCGTTGTATTTGATTATTGTGAGTATCAAAACCACCAAGAGTAACCAAAAATACTTTGGTTCCTAGGTTTCCTTTAATTAATCTTGAAATAATACTAAACTGTCTACCTAAACTATCATCTAGGTACCCTCCAAAATCTGTAGATCTCTCATAGGCTGCACTAATAACATCTGCATATGTAAAAGTGGTATTTGTAACCTCTCTAATATGTCTTACTTTTTCATCATAGGTACAATCTCCAAGACCATTCATGTTGTATGACGTACCATTTTCTGCTATTTGAAGTAAGCGCCTAGGGTCTGAAACGGCAAACGAAAAATCATTTTGAGGTCCCTTAAAAATTAAGTTCCCAATACTACCAATTTGTATCGATGGAGGACTTGCAGGGGGATTAAATATATAATCTGGATAGAGCTGCTGAAAATACCGACCCATAAACCCGGTTCTATCATCTTCGGCCAAATTAGTATTTGCGTATATATCAGAACCCTTAAAATGAGATAATGAAGAATCTTCGTACCCTACACCATGTACCACTCTCATTTGACCATCACCCCAAACACTTTCGAGTTTATTCATTGGTTTTGGCATGGCAAAATCATCATTTAAAGTAATGAATTCACTAGGAGGTATTTTTATAAGCGGTCGTGCATTTGCGTATATATCATAATCATAGACAGGTATAATAGTATTAAACCCGTCGTTACCTCCGCTAAGTCTGCATAAAATTAAGATATTATCACTTTCGGCCCTACTTAAAGCAACTGATAAAGGAGAAGGTCGAGAAACAGACAAGGGTGTATTAGCAAGCATCATTGATCCACCACCAGCTAATCCTAATGCCTGAAGAAAAGATCTTCTATTCCATTTTTTATGATCCTCTGTATTACAGGAGGCATCTGTATTTTTTTTATTTTGAGAGTGATGAGTATTACACATAGTAGGGGTATTTATTTAAGTTGAAACTCAGGGATTTCGGCAATGTAGTTGAGTAAGGCTACGAGTTGTGTCTCTGCTCCAGAGAAATTAAGGGTCCAGGTACCATCTTGAAAATAGGTTTCAGGAATACTATCAGTTTTAAAAACACCGACCAATTCATCAAAGATTATAGTATCTTGAATTCCTCTTGGAAAAAAGTAGTTTGTAAGTGTTCTTACGACCAAAACGACATCAGATGTTGCTGCTGTAAGGTTTCCGTCTCCTTGTTCGCCAATAGGCAAACCTATCATAAAATCTTTGAATTGAATATTGTTATTAGTCCATGCCTGGCCAACAATGTATCTAATAGCTTCCCAGCGACCTAATAATAAATCTGGACTAATCCAGTCTTCGTCGCCTTGCCATCCTTCAACATCTATAGGGTTTAATACTTCTTGTCCTAATATTCGATTGGTACCTCTAAAAAAATCAATGTGATTAACGCTTCCTGGTAATGAAAACCCAACTTCATTATAAAAACTAAGATTTAAGTCACATGGACTTTTTATAATTGCTCCTATTGCTTCGGGATCAAAAAAATGTTCACTTTTAAAAAGCTCACGAAGCACAGTTGCAATGTCATAGTTGCTATTAATAAAGGTTTGAGCCATTTCTGAAACGATAGTTTCATTACAAGTAGGGCTTACAAAATAGGTGTATAACTTTGCACAAATAAAATTGGCAACGATACTACTACGTTCTTGAAATAAAATATTAATTACATCATCATAGGTCCAATTTCCGGTTTGACCAAAAATAGATTTCGAAGTATTACTAAATTCTGATGGATCAAAAAGAATATCACCCCATGAAATTCCATTTGTATCTACATAACCTGTTAATGCTTTTGCAGTTTCTTGAATGTCATTTTCGGTATACCCATTATCAACACCCATTGTAAACAGCTCATATAGCTCTCTAGCATAATTCTCATTTGGTCTGTCCCTTACGTTTTCATCGCCATTAAGATAGACTAGCATTGCGTTACAAATACCAATATCGTATACAAAATCTCTAAAACTACCCAACGCATGCATCTGCAAAAGGGTATAGTATTGGGATTGATATGCTGGACTTCTATATGTGTCGTCTTCTGTAACAAAATGGTTACTCCAGAATAATGTGAGTCGGTCACGTACTTTATTTTGAAGTAAATCAGTGATCATTTGATCTTTTCCTAATTGTCTATAATCAGAAGTATCTAATGGAGCCGCATCAAATTGATCTTGATTCCATAATGCCCAAGGTGGGGCAGGGGTAGTATTTAAGGCAATGGCATCATCAATTAATTGATCTACCAATGCAGAGGGTGTCATTTGTAAAGCAGCTAATACCTCACTTTTTGAGGCACCAAAAGCAATCCTTCGATACAAATGGTGTATTTTGCTTACGTTCCATGGGTTAGTTGACGAGGGTACATACGCAGCTAAGGAAGCTAGATTACATGAAGTATCTGACATCATAGGCAGGGGGTTTTTAGTATGGTACTTGTGATAAATTTCCTTACAATATAATAGATAATAACGAAAGTCTTTGTTAATTAGTGTCCAAATATCTAGAAATTACCATAAGTACGTAGGAAAAATAACATTTGTCATGAACGATTTATTTTACAGAACTTATGTGAGAAATAAAATTTGCAGTCCTAATGTTAGAACCTGATTTTCTTAAGAAAGGAGATAAAATAGCCATCATATCAACGGCTAGAAGAATTAATAAAAAAGAAATTGCTGATGCCATATTAATTGTAGAGAAATGGGGGTTAGTACCGATTATTGGAAAGAGTATTGGAGCAATAGATCATCAGTTTGCAGGTTCTGATAAAGAAAGGGCGCTAGACTTCCAGAACATGATAGATGATAAAGAAATAAAGGCTGTTTGGTGTGCAAGAGGAGGATATGGTACGGTAAGAATAATCGATGATATTGATTTTTCTTCGATAATTAAAAAACCCAAATGGATTATTGGGTATTCTGATATTACGGTACTGCATTCACATCTTCATACATTAGGCATATGCTCATTGCATGCGCTTATGCCAATTGATATTCATAAGAATACAAAAGCTTCTTTGGACTCTTTAAGGGATACCTTATTTGGAAAAAAAATTAAGTATACGATACCGGCTGTAAAAAGGAATAGAAATGGACAAGGCACAGGTCAATTAGTTGGCGGTAACTTATCTATTTTATATTCACTTTGTGGTTCTAGTTCTTCTATTGATACATCAGGTAAAATTTTATGTGTCGAAGATCTCGATGAATACTTATATCATGTGGACCGTATGATGTATAACCTTAAACGTAATGGGTATTTTGATAACTTATCGGGTTTAATTGTTGGAGGAATGACTGATATGCATGACAATACTATCCCTTTTGGTAAAAAAGTGAAACGAATTGTTTTGGATATTGTTGAAGAATACGATTTTCCGGTGGTTTTTAAATTTCCTATGGGCCATGTTGAGGATAACAGAGCTTTGATCTTAGGAGCAGAAGTCTCTTTAGAAGTTTCAGAAGATAATGCAATTTTATCCTATAAATCTTCTTATTAATAGATTACAAAAACACTTTATACACTATAAAAGTTAGTTTATACAACCAAACCTGCGCTTTGTGTAAAAGCAGAAAATTCTCGCAGTACATTGATCTACCTTAGCAGTATTAATTTTAATTTAATACTATGAAAAAATATATGAGGTTAGGTGCGATTGCACTAACTGCGACGGTTATGGGAACCGTTTCTTGTTCTAAAGAAGATCAGGAAGCAATAGGAAAATCTCCAGAAAACCCGGTTCTCAAGGCATTACGTATTCAGGGATGGGATACAGACAAAGCAAAAACATTTGAAAATGGTGATTACCTTGTTGGGAGAGATATTATTGCTTCTGGAAATATAGAAGATTACCCAGATGTTGACCAGTCGGGTATAGTTTCTAAGCAAGTTACTGTAAGGAATCTTGTAAATAAAGGCAAATATGATAACATTCGAGTATATATCCATCCTTCTGTAACGTTGGGAGATAATACCAATACTGACGCTCCAAACGAAGACAACTGGACAGATGCAACAAGAAATGCAATAGCCATTTGGAATAGTATTCCTACCAGTGGATTAAGATTTGTTGAAGTATTTTCTTTGGATAATGCTGATACAGTAATCGTATCAGATGAAGACCCGCTGGAATTTATGTACGACTTACCTAATGATGTTTTGGCAGCTGCTATGTTCCCTACACAAAGTGGTCATTTTCAGGGATCTCCGGGGCTTTTGGTTGCGATCAACCTGGATGCGGCAAATAATGCTAATGTTGGTTATGATGTAAGACTAAATAATATGGTGCATGAACTAGGACATATTATTGGTTTAAGACATACTAATTATCAGGATATAGATGATGGAAATGCTAGTTTTGGTACTTTTCTTGTACCAGGAACCCCACATGCCGATCCTCTATCTGTGATGAATGCTAATACAGCCAATAATGGATTTAGAGGATTGTCAGAAAATGATAAAAAAGCGGTTGCCCATTGGTACCCTAATAAATAAACCACAATATAATGTTGATCTAAACTTAAAATAGATACATAATTCAAACATAAACAAATTTTTTAGTTTCTAAAAATTCCTTCTATAGCCTATCCAGATAGAGATATGATATAGAAGGTTTTTTTATGGTATAGCATATGGTAAACACTATTTTAATAAAATTATAGTATTTTTAAATGGATTTGTAATCCATCTCAAACTATAATTATAATTTATGGCAGAACACAATGCATTGGGTAAAAAAGGAGAGCAGTTAGCTGCCGATTTTTTAAGCAAAAAAGGATATCATATTCTCGAGAAGAACTATAGATATTTAAAATCTGAAGTAGATATTATTGCACAAAAAGAAAATGTACTCATTGCTGTAGAAGTAAAAACAAGAAGTACTCCAGAATTTGGAGATCCTCAGGATTTTGTAAAGCCCAAACAAATACAATCTTTGGTAAAAGCAGTACATCAATATGTAATAGAACAGGATCTGGATGTCGAGGTACGTTTTGATATTGTTGCCATTATAAAAAATAAGTCAGGAACTTCGATAGAGCACCTCGAGGATGCTTTCTATCATTTTTAAGGTATTTGTACTGTTTTTGGAGTGCGTTTGTATACATTCGGTCGAGAATGTAAAATTATTCCTATACGTTTGTGTCTAATTTAATCGTTTCTATATGCAATCATTCGAGTTTATAGATCTTATTCTTTTTCTTGGTATAAGTCAGGGGCTTTTTTTGGCCTTTACATTACAAGTTTTAACAAAAAAGAATAAAGCAGCGAATAAAATTCTTTCAATTATACTTTGGGTTACTACCATTACTTTGTTTGGTAGAATGGTGTACTCTAGATTTTCTGACAACCTATATGTAATTAGGATAGTTATACTAGTTGACGTGATTATTTTTGTTTTAGGCCCGCTTTCTTATCTATACATGCGTAAATTAGTTTTTGAAGAAAAATTAAATTTCAGAAAGATATTATATCATTTTATACCCGTTTTTTTTCATCTGGCTTTTGTCTTATGGTCATATACCAGAACTATTCCAGAACTGCATGAATTGATCAAACAAGGAGCTCTTAATTTTCCTTTTTTTGTAATCGAGACCATAGGATTAATTTCTAATATTGTTTATATTTTTTTATGTTTAAAATTGATTAAATTATATAGTAAAGAACGGAAAGAAAACCTTTCGTATATGTCAAATTTATTACCGTTTTTGTATACGTATATCGTTTCGATTTCACTTTTTGTAACCGCTTGGTTTTTAAGTTATATTAATTTTAATATTTATTATTTTAATTTAAAATATATCAGTTATAACCTTGTCTGGATTTTGATCTCAGTATTCGTTTACGTTGTAAGTTTTTATAGCTTAAAACAACCAGAAATCTTTAGAATGCCGTTGACAAAGAAAAATAAGATAAAGAATAAAGAAAGACTATGTGATAGAGAGGTAGCTATGTTAAAAGATAAATTAGAAGAACTTTTAGTTGATGAAAAAATTTATCTAAACCATAAGCTTACTTTGGTAGACTTGGCCAAAAAATTAGATACAACTACCAATAATGTATCCTGGTTGCTTAATAATATTCATAACTGTGCTTTTTATGATTATATAAATAAATATAGGGTACGAGAGTTTATTAGTAAAATACATAATGGAGAACACCACAATCATACCTTGTTAGCTTTGTCTATGGATTCTGGTTTTAATTCTAAGTCAACCTTTAACAAAGCATTTAAAGCAGAATTTAATGATACACCTAGTAATTATATTAAAAGATTAAATATAACTTAGATAGACTTGTTTGATTGTATACCAACGGTCGATTATCTTGAATTGCACAAATACTTTTGGTTAAATTTTAAAAACCAAATAAAATGAAAAATTCAAGTATCATTAACAGACAAAAGCACTACTTTTTTTTAATATCAATCATACTACTTACAATTTTACAATCCTGTGATTCAGGTACCATCCCTATAGTCAAAACAACTGTGTCAACGGTAGTTCAAGGTTCTTTTTATGATGGTTTGGCGGTAGATAGTAAGGGTAATGTATATGGTTCTGATTTTGTTGGAAATACAGTGTATAAGTTGGATACATCAGGTCAAGTAAGTGTGTTTGTAAATGGATTGGTCTCACCCAACGGAATTGGGGTTAATAATAAAGATGAAATCTATATATGCGATAATTTTGGTAATACCATATACAAATATGATAATGAAGGAAACGAATTGGAGAGTTTTGAAGCTACTTCTCCAGCAGGGATCAAGAAGCTACCATGGAGTAATGATATGATTTTTGTTGAATATAATACAAATACTCTGAGTGTATTAAAAGAAGATGGATCAATCGAAAAACTCTATGAGGGAGCCCCTATAAACGGACCTGCCGGAATTGCTTTTGATCGATATGGAAATACATTTATAGGAAACTTTAACGATCGAAAAATCCTGAAATTCAAAAATAACCAGATAACAACCATAGCACAATTACCTGCCGAAGGAACAGATACAAACTATTTAGGGTTTTTGACATATGCCAAAGGATATTTGTACGCTACCCAAATTGGAGAACATAAAATCTATAAGATTAACCCCAGAAAAAAAGATGGTTTAGAAATATTTGCTGGTAGCGTTCAAGGAAATGTTGATGGTGATATCTCTGAAGCTACTTTTAATTACCCTAATGGTATTTTGGCAAGTAAGGATCAAAAAACACTTTACATATCCGATGCGGGAACGAGTAATCTAAGGATTATTTCTAGTAAGATTGATAGAGATGGTGATTAGTAAACTCTCTTAGAATTTATAGATTCACTAGTTTAAAAGTATCATAGTAATCCTGCCAAATTAAACACTAGTTTAAACGGGATTACTATGTTTTTGTTATGTTCTGTGATTTTGGAATTATCAATATATAAAATCACGAATTTGCAAGAGTTTGGTGACCATTTATTTTACTACAAGATGTACTAATAATAAAAGGACAAACAAATGCTTAAAACAGGACTATCAAATGAATAAAAATTTAAACACGATAATTACTGAACTTCAAATTACAAATGAGACTACCAAAAAAACCGTTGAAGAAATTTTAACAGTGATTTCTAAGGTTTATACAAAACCTCCAATAAAAAGTTATTATGAACCAGAAGCATCATCTTATGCAACTTTAGCAAAATTAGGGTTATCTGGGGTTAAAGGCATGGATGAGGCAATGTCATGTGTCGACCTAATTGAAGTATATGAGGATAATGACCATTTAGCTTTCCTAACTATGTTTTTTGGACCAAATAGTGGATTCGAATTATCATTTAAAGTGCTTAATAAAGATAAAGCAGATCTAGATAAATGTAAAATTTTGGTTTCGCATATAGCTAGTTCGATGTTATCGAATAAAATCGAACTAGACCTATTTATGGGCATTGCAGTTTATTATTTGGATGAAAGATTTCAAACCGAAAATATGAAAGCTGTTATTATAGTTACAGATCCTATATTACAACCTACCGAAATTTCTATTGGAGAATTAGCTTATAGATTGATATTTGGAATAAATCAAGAAATATATGAATCTATTACATCTAGCGAAGGTAAAATTTTACTTGATCCTTGGTCTAGTTTTATTGATTCTGAATTTGAGAACAACCCAAAAATGATATCAAAACTTTAACAAATAAAGTAACTTAAACATACTAGTAGATTATAAACATTAAAAGTGAGTTTAGAGTAATGTGCAATATAAAACGTTTTATGAGAAGAGTACAGAACATCCAGATTAGAAAAAATAGGTGTTTGTGTACCCAAACGGTCGATTTCTGATGTGTTCAGCTGTACTTTCATCTAAACTTTTAAAATTCACAAAATGTATGTATTAAACCAAAACAACCTTGTCAAGTTTATAACAGTAATGATCTTGGCAGCGCCTTTTTACTTATCATCATGTCATGGTGATCCAATTATAAAAGATCCCGAAGTACAAACATTAATTAATAATTTTGCAGCCAATGGAGCGGTATCTGTCGATAGAACGGGCGTCATATATGTTTCAGAGTATGGCCGTTTTGTAAACACTGGTGGTAGTGGAACACGAATTTTTAAGCTCTCTCCCAGAGGAAAAATATTGGATACAATTCGAGGGCTTTCTGGTCCAATGGGAACGGTCAAAGATTCAAAAGGTAATTTATATGTTAATAATGCTAATAATACCGTTACAGGGCAAGTATTAAAAATTGCTCCCGATGGTAATAGAACTATAGTTAGTACTATTGATGGTTGGCCATCAAGTATGACCATAGATCGCAATGATAACTTATTTATATCTAATTACACTGCTCCAACAATTCATAAAATTTCGGCAGAAGGAGAAGTTAGTATATATGCTACAGACCCAAGATTAATTGGATGTGTAGGTATAGATTTGGATAGTAAAGGCAATGTTATCGTTGCCAATTTTGTTACAGCAGATATCTATTCAATCAATAAAAAGGGTGAAATTTCATTGATTACAACCATTCCCGATATAGTGGTTCAGAATTTTGGAATTGGTTATATAACGGTAGTAAGAGATACAATTTATGCAACTGGGATTGCTGTAAACTATATTTATAAAGTATCACTAGATGGCACTATCGAGACTTTTGCGGGTAATGGGCAGGCTACTCAGGTAGATGGCCCGGTTCTCGAGGCATCAATTAGTAATCCAAACGGAATTGCAGCTAACAAATATGCTAGAGTATTATATATCTCAGAATATACAGGAGATGGTGGAGTACGTTATATAAAACTATAGTTCATTAAATCATTAAGAAATCATCAAAAAACGAACAGTTATTTATGAGGTATAACTTTATGGATAATTGAATTTTTACAAATCAAAAACCAAGATAATAGTATTTTGGTTTTTTGTTTGTTATCAATATACAGATATTAAATTGTAGGTACCACGGTATTTTATAATATAACTAAATATCCTAATAATAAGAAATATAACTACCTTGGTCTGTATATAATATTGTTGTAAGTAATTTAATAAACTTATGAAATTGATTTTCGACTCAAATGTTTTTGACGATTTAATAAGCGGAAAACTCGAATTAGAAACCATAGAAAAAAGTAAATACGAAATTTATATCACTCATATTCAGGTTGATGAAATTAATGAATGCTCTGACAAAGAAAGAAGAGCTAGATTGTTCAATTTTATGACGGAAATTAGACCTGAAAAAATTCCAACTGAATCTTTCATTATTGGAACTTCAAGAATTGGCTCTGCTAAAATTGGGGATGGTCATTTAATAGAGGAATTAAGAATGGGAAATTATAAAAAAACGAATGATGCACTTATTGGAGAAACAGCTATTAAAAACAATCTGATTTTAATTACGAATGATAAAAAATTTAAAAACAAAGTCGTTGAACTTGGTGGGACTGCAATTACCGTAGATGAATTTTTAACTGAATAAAAATTATTTAGAAAACTATATCTGTGATTATAGCACCAAAGTGATCAATCGAATAGTTGTGGTGTTTTTGGTTAGAGACAATGCTAGCAGAAAGAAAAAGTTAGCAATCCAACCCGAATTAGAAACACTTGATATTATTTTATTAATCGTTTTACCTAGTATATTTATTTCTGGCTTTTTTTGAGTTAAAAAAGAAAAAACTATTAGTTAATAAAGCATAAAAACGAATTTTACACGCAACGTTGGCGGTAATATCAAAAATCATAATTCAAATTAAGATGATTGTATTAAGAAAAGAAATTGAACCTCAAATTGATAAGGCTCAAAAAATATATCCTGAGATTTTAAAATGACCTACCGATTATACTGAATATGTTGACAAAAATGGTGATGAATCAAATACCGAATATCAAAGAATAGCAGAATGTTTAACTAAATTAACAGATAAAAATATTGCAGAATCTGATTACATGATATGGGAATATTGGGAAGGGGATGGAGAGTATAAAGAATCTTTTAAAATTGCATTACCAGATCCTATTATTGTTAACAATATTACTCAAGAAGAATTAATCGAAGTTATTACAAGAATTAACTTAATACAATTACCTGAATACTGATTTTATTGAGAAAAATGGTTTTGAATGGGAAATTTGTAATTATTACCATCAATTCCTCAAAATGAATTTTAAAAGATATAACTATGGGTTGTTTAATAGACAAAAAAATACAAAGGGTGAATGGTATGAACCTTCAATTGAAGAAATAACAAAAAAAAAAAATTGGTAATGAAATACTACCGAAAAAAATAGCTATAATTAATATGGTTTATAGTGTTTAAAACAAAGTTTAGCACTTTAAAATGAAAAGATAAAACAAAATAAAAAGCTTTGGCTAAGTACTTAATCGAAAGTTCACTACTTTTAATTCCCATACTAATCATAGCCGGGCCGTTTCCGTAAATTTAATGAAATCGAGTTTCATCATATTATCAATTCTTCTTTTACCATTAATAGTTTTTGGTCAAAAAGAACTGACTAAAGAGCAAATACTTGAGGATTATGTTATTCTAAAAGATGTTCTGACAAAAGGACATCCCGGTCTATATGAATATACCTCTAAATCTGAATGGGATAGCCTGTTTGTAAACTTTGAAAAGGAAAAATCGAAGGCCATTCATAACCATAATGATTTATACAAATCCATTACCGAGCTAACATCTCATGTTAGAGATGGACATTTAATTGTAATGCACCCACCCTTAGAATCAATACCCAAAATGTTTCCGCTTTTATTGAAAATCATCAATGACAAATTGTACACAGACACAGATGATTTTGGAATCCCTATAGGCTCAGAAATAGTCTCGATAGATGGAGTTAACGGAACAGAACTAAGAAAAAGATTAATGAAATATGCTCCTTCTGATGGCTTTAATATGAGTAAAAAAGACAGACAAATAGAAAGAGAATTTGGCATTCTGTATTTTTATGAGTTTGGAGCGAAACACACTTATCAAATAAAATACAAAACGACTTCTAATCAAGTAATCACAAAGAATATAGAAAGTCAATCTTTTGAAAGTATTGGTAGCAGGTTCACTAAAAGGAACTCTTACTTTTCTATCTATCATAAAAGTAAAAATAAATCGGACTTTGTGAAAAATACATTGGGGAAAAAAGAACCCTTTTTATATTTTGTAGACCATTTGAATACAGCCGTTTTAACGCTAAACTCTTTTGGTTTGAATCAGGAGAAATTTCAGTCAAGACTTAAAGAGTTATTTAAAGAGATAAAAAAAAGAAAAGCACAGTACCTTGTCATTGACTTAAGACAAAATGAAGGGGGATACCCAGAAAATGCGATTAATACGTTCTCGTATATTGCTAAAGAATCATTTATTCAACCTAAGTCACAACACGTTATTACTTCAAAATTACCACATGAAGAGTATAGTCAAGAAATAGTTAATGGATATACCTATGAATCATTTTTTGAGAAACATTTCCAAAATGGTTCGAAAAAGGAAAATGAATGGGTTATTTATGCTCCGGGAAACGAAGCATCCATGGTTTCAACCAAAAAAAGATATAAGGGTCAAATCTGTGTCCTTATTGGAGGAAAAACTTTTTCGGCAGGTTCAACCTTTGCTTTAAACTGTAAAAATCAAGGAATATCATTAATCGGGGAAGAAACAGGTGGTGGTTATTATTCACATATTGGGGGATATCCTATAATCTACGAACTTCCTAATTCAAAAATTAAAATCATGATGTCGTTGGTGAAAATCAAAAAGTATGTCAAAAATGAAACCGTGAAAAAAGGAACAGGGGTTTTGCCAGATATTGAAATTAAGTTAACGATTCAAGATTTAATTGAAGGAAAAGATAGTCAATTGGACTATATATTGAAGGAAATTAGAAACAAATAAAAATGTAGGGTTACACTGTGAAAAATCATAGGGCAGTTTTGGCTAGTCTTAGAACTCATTTTTACTTGCGAAATTCAAACCATAAATTAAGCATTTATGAAAAATGATGAAAAGCAAAATAGTTATGTTTAACTTATTACCAACCCAAAACATAATGTTTATTGTATACCTTACTTAAACTCAAAAAGGTAAAGAGATACCTCTGTAAAAATACATTTAAATTAGAAAAAATTGAAAGTACTAAATATCCATAAACGAATAATAAGTCAACCTAAAGACGAGGTTATTAAGTTGTTAGAAACATTATCAACAGAAAGCGATAAAATTTGGCCAAAAGAAAAATGGCCAGCAATGAACTTTAAAGACGGAATTAAAGTTGGAGCAAAAGGTGGGCATGGACCAATAAGATATTCAGTAGAAAAATATGACCCAAATGAAATAATCCAATTTCGATTTTCAAAACCTAAAGGGTTTAACGGGATTCATAAGTTCGAAATAAATGAGTTGACTGATAAAACAACCGAAATCAGGCATACGATTGATATGAATACGGTAGGAAAAGGAACGCTAATATGGGTTTTAGCAATTCGTTCTTTACATAATGCCTTAATAGAAGATGGATTTGACAAACTCGAAAACAGTTTTTCTGAAAATCGAAAATCAAGCAAATGGAGTTTTTGGGTTAGGTTTATGAGAAAGCAAATTGCTAAACGAAAAAACTAATATGGCTATATATTGTTTGAAATTTTATTGCTCTTTGTTTCATTTGACAAGATTTCTGAATTGAACCTTGAAAATAAAATATATATGTGATCATAGCAGCTAAGTAATTAATCAAATGATTGTTGTATTTTCAATAAGACCTAATGCTTGCAAAAATGAAAAGCTAGCAACCAATGCGCAGAAAAATCAAAAAGCATGATAACAATATGTTCTGCTACGACACATATATTAAACGTTAATAATAATTAGTAATTGTTGCGTTTAGTTATTTTGAAAGTCTAAAAAACATTAAAAATGAATGCCATGTTTCGAGTAATTATCATAGGATTTTTTATAGCGACGGTTACAATCACCTGGGCTCAAGAAAAAATTGTTTTTCAACCTGAACAAATGCAAAAAGATCTGACCAAATTTAAGAACACTTTAATTAAAACACATCCAGGTATCTATGAATATCAAACCTCTGAAGAGTTTGAGCAATTTATGAATCAATTAATCTTGGAGACTTCTAAACCTTTAGAGGGTAAAGAATTCCATAATATAGTACTTAGGCTTATAGCAAAGATTCATGACGGACATACTGGTGTATATCCTATTGGAAAACTTGGTGAAACTTTTAAAAAACATAAACACTTACCTTTCCAAGTTTTTATTAAAAACCAGAGAATTTACATTGTTAGAAACTTGAGTACTAAAGAGATTCCTGACGGCTCTGAAATTATTTCTATAGATAATGTTCTAAGTAATGAAGTAGTTTCTAAAATGCTTCAGCACTATTCTGCTGATGGATTAACTACTTCAGGAATGGAGCACTACCTTGGAGTGTCATACTTATCATTTAGCCGAACTTATCCTATAGTTTATGATACTAAATCGACATATGAAATAACATACAAAGACTATGTTACACGACAAATCAAAACAAAAACAGTAGCATCAATTTCAAAAGAAAATTATTTAAAAACCGAGCTCGAAAAATATGGTGCAAATTCAAATAAATTTAAAGAAAAAGCTTTTGATTTTAGGATAAATGAGAACGAAAAGTATGCCTATTTACAGATAACTCGATTTTTTAAAGACAGTTTTCAAGAACCAGAAAGCACATATCCTGATTTTTATAAGCAATGTTTTAAGGAAATTGAAGAAAAGAATATTAAAAATCTGATTATAGACTTGAGAGATAACGATGGGGGTAAACATAGTAATGCTGCCCATTTACTTAGATATTTTGTAAAAGAAACTTTTACACCGACAAATGAAGTGTCGACAAAAGGAAACGACGAATACTACCTGAAGTTCAATGATGGTGATACTCTATATCTCAATACATCTTTTGGTTTGAAGCAAAAATTAAATGGTGATTATCGAGTTACCAATTTTGATTACCTAACAGAGCTGAACGTTTTTAAACCCATCGATAAATATCATTATGATGGTAAAATAATCGTATTAATTGATGGTGGAGCCTCATCAGCTGGAGGCTCAGGGCCAGGAATTTTACAAGAGTATACCGATGCTATTTTCGTTGGAAGTGAAACATTTGGTACGGCAGGAATTAGTAACGGTGTCAACAAAATTTATGTTCTAGGTGATGAAACAGGGCTTGTACTCTATATTCCGACTATGCACTCGGATATTTCTATAAATAAACACTTAAAAAGAAGAGGAGTTTTACCAGACTATGAAATATCAAATACGATACATGATATTATTAACAAACGAGATGTTATTATGGAGTTTGCTTTAAAAAAACTATTGCCAACAACGCATAAAAATCATTAAAACGTGCCACACAAGAAACGTGAGCAATAATTGCCAAAAGTCATGAAGAAAATACTTTTTGTTTGTTCTGCAAATAAACAAAGGTCAAAAACTGCATCGGATTATTTTTCTGAAAAACTAACAACTTTTGAATTTGATTCTGCAGGAACTAATCATAAGATTTGTAATAAAGAAGGAACGCAACCTTTAACCTTTGAGTTAATGAAATGGGCAGACTTAGTTATTGTAATGGAGGAAAAACATAGAAAACTAATTGTTGAAAATGGTGGTTCTGAATTTGGAAAAAAAATAAGCGTTTTATCAATCCCAGATAGATTTAAATATTATCAAAAAGAGTTAATTGATTTACTTGAACAAAAGGCTAGATCTTTAATAATAGATATTTGATGAAAATTGACTATATAAAACTTCAAAAAATTGAATGGAATACTATATTCAACGTTGAGTTCAAATCTAACAAAATATTAATAATTCGAATAGAGGAATTAATAATTGATGAAGTAAACCACGTGAATGGAAAATTGATTTTCGAAAAACCGAAAAGAGAATGGGCTATGTTATGGAATGAAAAGGAAAAAGATTGGGAAAATCATCCAGATATAGATTCACCCATCGGAAATAAAATAACAGCATTTTACGCAAAAATGATCGGAGAAAATATATTAATAAGTTTTGGAGGAAATCATTCTTTGGGACTTTCAAGATGGGGGTTTTATGTAGATGAAATTAAATTTGAAATAACGGAAGGCTTGCATTAATAATGTATTAGAGAACATAAGGCTATTGGGCTTAATCTAAAAGTCCGTGTTTATTTGTAAAGTCACCAACGATAAAATTTGACCTTTAGCAAAAACGATAAGAGCAAAATATTTATATTTGGCTTAGTACCAATCCAGGACATATTGCTTATCACTTGTCCTACGTTTCTTATAGAGGATGTTAATTAAAATATAACACAGACACAAAAAGGAATTTACCAATGAAAATTGCACCAAAACGTTTAGGAGAATTAGTATTAAGAACATCAAATGTAGATACATTAACTGAATTCTATATTAATGTAATTGGACTTGAGTTATATGCTAGCTTTGGAAATAATAGGTTTTTGAAAGTTTCAGATGATTTTGAGGGACATCCTCAATTATTAGCGATTTTTGATAACTCAAAAGAATTTCACGGACCAAGAAATATTGAAAAAGGAAAATCAGAAAACGGATCAGGTACTTTACATCATTTCGCGTTTGCACTAGAAAAAGATGACTTTGAATCTGAAAAACAAAGGCTAGAAAAAATGCAAATAGAATTTGTAAGTGAAGAATACAAAGCATTTGGATGGCATTCTATTCACTTTTATGATCCAGATGGAAATTCTTTAGAATTTGTTTGCTATGATTCAACAAGTCTAAATATTGAAGACAATAAAAAAGTTCGCGTATTTGATAACTAGAGAACAGAGTATCATACTGAAGCATAAATATAATCTAGTAAGAGCTAAAACGAAAGATTAACAGTCACTGTATAGAAAAACTGAGATATAAGGCAACGTTTTACTCAGCTACGATAAATATATTAAACATTAGGCACAAGTGTAAAATGACAATTATGAAACAAATAATCACACTACTGACATTTTTAGCAGTGCTGACAATTTCTTGCGATAGCGTAAAGAGAAAAACAAAAGAAACTATTAATGAAGGAGGTGAAACCATTGGTAAAACTGCTACAGAATTTTTTGAAGGCGTTTCTGAAGGAGTTGACAAGACACTTCAATGTGAATTGAACTTATCTCAAGACCTTATTGACAAGGGTTTAAAAACAGGTAAATTCTTGATTGAAAATGACTCAGAAGGTGGGGAAAATAACCTCTTGACTCTATATCTCATTTTTGAAAAAGATCTTGAAATCCCATTGATAATCAAAGCTTTTGATAAGAATAACCTTGAGATAGGAAGGACAAAAATGAAAATTGAAGGCAAAGAAGGAAGTGCAGGATATTATGACTTTGTTTTTGATAAACGCACCTATATTGAAGTAAAGAGTACTATAACCATAGAATAAATCTGTGCCTTAGGCTATGCAAAAACGTGTTTTACACTGAGCGCTAGCAATTATTTGATCAAAGATTATGGTAACATCATATCAGAAAAACTTAACACTAATTCTGAAATGATAAAAAAGATAATTTTTTTAGTTTTAAGTTAAAAACAAACAACTACTGATAAGGTTAGAAACCTTAATCTTTAATTTGTAAGAACCATCTTCTTTAACAAACATTTAAAACCGATTCTTCGAATGCGAATTATAGTATTGATTTTAGGATTAACGATAATGATTTCGTGTAATTCACAATCGAATAACCACGTAAAGATCAAGAAAAAAGAAGTGCTCGAAAATATTGGGATTCTAAAAACCGCTGGATTTTTCGAGAATTACAATAGCTTATCTGTTAGTCAAATTTATGACACCATCTACTCTTTAAGAAAAAGGGAATATTCTGAAATATTCAAGAGGCCTTATGACCCGGGAATGGAATTAGATGCAATCAATCTTGCTGTATCAGATAGTACAAAAGTGCTTTTTTTAGATCTAGAAGCAGATGTAGGGAAAGATAATGAAGTTTACATTTATGTTATAAAAGCATTCAGTCAGCTTTCTAATAATTACTTTAAACCAACAGAAATTAAAGAATATTGGGAGTCAGAAACTGGCCCTATAAAAGTTTCTTTTAAATCGAAAGGTTTGTTAATCGAATTTGAACCAGAATATGAGGATGACTGGCTGCATGGAAGTGTATTCAATATTTGTGAGAAAGAAATGAAAAAAGACGGTATTAGAATTGTAGACTGTTTATCTGATGATGGAAATGGGTACGGACAAGCAATTGCTTTGATGAGACTGTCTAAAGAAGAACAAAAAGTACTTGAAAGTAAACTGAATTGGAAATTCACTTCGGAATAAAAAGTGGTGAAGAACAACCGTAGTAGTTCTACGAGCATATGATTTGCTATAAATTAATTTTTTTAGAGGTAGTTGCCTCATTTTTAACTTTTTGTTGGTGAGTTTCAGGTGTTTTTCAAGTTGTAAGCAATAGCAGGTAAGTAATCAATTCAATGGTTTTTGAATACTTGTTATATTTTGTGATTTTAGCATTATTAGTATATAAAACCATGAATTTGTTAATGGTTTAGTAACAATTTACGTAGAGTTTTTTAATCAATTGGTTGAAAAAGGCGCAGAAATGAGGGAGGATGAAAAGGAATGTTTAATCAAAATTAATAGACCACTAAATCCAAATGATTACAAACCTAACTTTTGAAGTTACTAAAAAAACGATTTGATTAATGGTAAAATGATAAAGTAATAGTACAAATTGCAGCCAGAAAAAAAGTAAAGTAAACGAAAAAACCGAATCACCAACCTAAATAAATTATATCCGAAACGAAATGAACAAGGAAACATACTTAAAAAAATACTCAGGTTTTGAAATTCCAAAATCTTTAAAGCAACTTATCGAATTCAGTTTGGAAAATGACCCTTCCTTTTCTAATGGTTTTGAATTTTTAATAGAAAAAAGCGAAAATCTTCTTGAATTTTATTCTGCAGAAGAAAAATTCCTAGAATCATTTGTCTCCATTGGTTATGCCGATGAAATTGAGTCTGAATATGCTTTTTGGGCTAAAAATGGTTATGATTTAACAAACACCCCTATTGTTGCCTTTGGAGAAGGAGGCATACATCAAATAGTAGCCAAAAACTTTGATGAATTAGTAAGAATATTAACATTTGATCAGGAACCTCTAATTGACTGGGGGGAGATATCCTTCTTAAAAGATGAAAATGATTTTGAATCAAGTATTAGTGCGAAAAAATTTCATATATGGTTTGAAAACATCATGAAATCCAGCATTATTACTTCAAATGAAGAAATAGAAGCTATAATAGTAGATGCCCAAGAAATTTATCAATCTGACTTAGAAAAATGGATTAGTGAATTTTATGAAGAATTTGATTTTGAAATATATGTCGAAAAATCTCTTACAAGAATAGAAGCTATCAATTCATATAAAGGATTATTTGATTTTTGTAGAGATTTTGAACAAACAAGTAAAACTGAAGAACCAGAATATAATTGTCCGATATGGGTTTTTAAAGGAAAAAAAGAAAACCAAGCAATCGACCAATTAAAAAAATCTAAATACCCTAATGATTTTATTGAATGGCATCAAAGTTATGGGGCTTTTAGTTTGGGTTTCTATTCTATTAAAGTTATCTCTACTCAATCCGTTGTAGAAGAGAATGAGAGTAACTATTGGAGTTTGCTTACTCATAATAACTACACTATTTTAACAACGGATGGTTCGGGAAATGCATATATAGCGAATAAAAATATTGATTCAGAAATAAAGTTTATTGATCATAATAATTATTTGCAAATTAATACCATTCCAGATATTTATGAAGAATATTATAATTTTAGTATAGACGATAAGTCATACAACGGAGAAATTGATATTGACAAAGTAATAGATGATAATGGAGAATACATTCTTAACTCTGAATATATAGCTAAGTATATCTCTGAAATTGTTGAGTCAACCAGTTATACCAGCTTCTTTTCATTCTTGAAAGGTAAATTAGATGAAGGCTTTAGATTATATTTTGGGTTATAAACAACAATCATTGATTTTTTTTAAATTAGAAAATATTATTCAAATCCTATACTTATGAACGAAAAAGAGATATCCGAAAAAATTGAAGCTAAGTTAAGTCATATAAATAAGCTAGAGAAAACAATAAAAAAACAAAAAACCAAATCCATTATTATAAATATAATTTTATTTCCACTAATAATTTTTGCTTTTAGGTTTTTAGGCGGGCTCATTAATTTGACTCTTCCAAATTCCGTATACAACGGTATTGTGCTTCTGATTTTAGCTATTTTAATTTATTCAACAATAAAAAGTGCAGCAAAGGATAAGGAATATAAAAAAAAGCTAGAAAAAGAGGTTGAAATATTAAAAAATCAACAATAACTATTTTATGCTTATCAATTCTCTTGGTGCAAAATTTCACAAGAACATAAGTAAATAAAATTAAGGTTTAAATCTACTAGAAATTGTAAATAGTGCATTGAGGTTGAAATAAAGCGAACATATCAAGAATATATAAGAAAAACATAGTGTTTTTGAATTTAATCGAAAGATCAGTGTTTATTTGTAAAGCCTAATTTTAATATAGAAATCTAAAGAAGAAACAACTAGATTAGAGCAAACACCTAGGCTTTAACTTGTGTAAACTATGTATTTTAAAGAACATCTATAAAACCAAAATATATCTTCGTGTTTTGGTGTAATCTGCATAGTGGAACTATCTTATTCTTATAAGAAATTATTGTAAACTGAATTGCATTGTTTTGGGTTTAGACAAAAAAGAAAACTTAAGAATAGCGGTACTATGAATCTATTTCGAAATAAGCACTATAAAGAAACAGCTTTAGAGGATCTTTTTCAGTCTTTTCAGTAAAAATAAGTGGCATATTAGATTTAAATGGTAAGTAACGATTATTTTTCGTTTACAAAAAAATAAAATAACAATAGGCAAGAATTAAGAAGCATTAGTTCACCAAGAATGACATATGCCGAATTGTCTGAAAGACCTAATGCGAATATAATTGAATTGATTTGACTAATGAGCAAAGTGATAAGTTAATGGTTCAAATTGCAGCTAGAAAAACGCGTAAAGCAAACGAAAAAACCAAAGCATAAAGCCTACATCAGTTATATCTAAAGCGAAAGCCTAGATGTTATGATTTTGGTTTTTGTCGGCTAAGAATGTTGTTAAAAGCTAGACAATTATAAAAATTCCTAATCTATCAAAAAATCAATATGTCTTTGATTAAAAGAAAGAGGGGGCAATTAGAGGTATATTGTTGTTATCTATCATTTTGAACGCATCTATGAAGTAATGAGTTATGAAAACAAAATTCATATTTAGAAAAAATGGAGACTGAAAATAAATCAGAATATAGTGAGCAAGCTTTTAAAGCTATTGAAAACAAAGATTTAACTGCATTAAAATCTATTTTGGAAAAAAAGATACATCCAGATGACCTAATAAATGATTCTGGGAAAAATGTACTTCATGATATTGGAGGTTCCTTTTCTACTTTGGAAACAGAACATTTTGAGATGTTCAAACTCTTATTAAATCATGGAGCAAATCCTAATCATGACGACTTTAAACCTTTAATTCATAGATTATGTAATCGAAAAGAAATGTTTGCTGATGACATGATTAAACTGTTGATTTCCCACAATGCCGATATCTATAGTTTTTCTGGACGTGCAAAAGAATCTTTGCTACAAAATGCTGCATGGGCTGGAAAAACATGGTTAGTCCAAATGCTAATTAATAAAGGTCTAGATGTTAACTATAAGGACAAGAGGGGGAAAAATGCACTTTTTCACTCAATAAATGCCTTTAATAGTAATGTCGAAACTATTCAGTTCTTGTTAGATAATGAGGCAAATAAATTTGACTTGTACAATCTATATGATGGAAAACTGATTTTAAACGAAATAATAATTAGTAAAAAAACAGATATATTAAATTTTCTGGTTTCTATAGGTATAGACATTAATGCCCAAGATGAAATTGGTCATTCAATAATTATTCAAAGTGCAGAATTTGGCCCTTCAGAGATGTTTAATCAAATCCTTGAATTAGGTGCTAATCTTGACAATTTACTAGGTAGAGTATTGCATAGAATAGAATTTAGAATGTGCGACAAAGGGTTAAAGAGAGATTCTGTTGAACAGGCTTTTAAAAAACTAAAAATACTCTATGATAGAAATTATCCAATAACAGCTTTAGACACCTACAATAATTACATTTATTCTAATATGCTTACAAATTATGTTAAGAGTATAATGAACAGAAAAAACATGAAAAAATATGAAGAAAGTATCATCCTTTCATTATTAGAAATGGGTTATAAACATCAAAATGAAAAAGTGTTTTTAGACTATTTAAGTCGTGTTAAAAACACAAAAATTGTCAAGTACTTGAGAGAAAGTAATTAAAACAAAAAGATTACAAAGGATAAAAAACGTTAAAACTATCCTTATACAGAATCTTGCCAATAATTAGAAAACTGATTTAACAATATGAAACAAGAAGAAATAAAACTATATCCTACTAAGGACAAAACAAGTATTATTAGTTATCCAACTCTAAAAGAGGTTTTTGATGATACAGATGGTTTAAAAAAAAGATTACTTCCTATTTTAAAAATAGATGGAGGAGAAATAAAAAAAAAGTGGAAAGGTATTCCGTTTATCTTTATCGCCCATACAATTCGAGAAGATCAACTAGAATTTAGAATAAACAAAGACAATACATATACAGACTTAAATTATATTGAAGATAAAATAGATAATTATAGTGATTTTTCTAAAAAGCGTTTAAACTTATCAATATCACCCATATCTCATGAAGAAGTCAAATATTCTTGCCTTCAAGAATATGATAAAAATGGGTTACTTCAAAAAGAAAGTGCTTATAATTATAATCCAAATAAATCGATAGAGTTTAAATATACCTGTATTAACAGTATAAATTTACCCTCTGTAAGAAAAGAATTTTTTTATTTGGGAAATGATTTTTTAGATCTTATTAATACCGAAATAGAATTTAATGACTTAGGCTTTCTTAAATCCTATACACGAAAAATTGAAAAACAATCATTTCATATCAAGGAAAAATTAACCTATTTACAAGAAAATGGGGTAACATTAGTGACCAAAGAAAATGAAAATTCTCAAAATGAAAATATAGTTAATCCTTTTTCAATTAAAATAACAAAAAATAGCCAATCATATCTTATAGATTCTGAATCAGAAAACGTAGAAGTAAAAGAAAATGAATTACAAGAAGTCATTAAAGAAGAAACTCTAAAACATTTTCTTTACCATAGTAGATCTAAAAGTTTTTTAAGTTACCAAAAAATAAAGAAAAATGATATTGTAGTCGAAGTAGAAAACAATATAGATAACTTACCTGTAGTACTTAATTACTCGTTTAATCTTGATGGTTTTTGTAGAAAATATAATCTCAATTATTTGATTTTAGAAGACCAAAAAGTTGAATTCCAGCTCACACATGAAGAACGTATCCTTTATACTTATACATTATATCACAACGGTGATCACATAGAGGTTACCAAAGTTGATTATAAATCAAACTACACTCAGGATTGGAAATTACCTGGTTCTTTATCATTACAAAAAGCTGTTGTCCTCACTATCTTCTCTTATCAATTCTATGAACATGATTTTGAAAAGGAACGTCATTTTAACACTAACTCACAACCTATATTTGAATATAAATACCAAAGAAAAGACGATTTAATCATAAGAGAAAAATATGATATTAGGGTAAAACAAACTCGTAAAGATGGAGAATTATATATTGGAAAACCATCTTGGTATCAAACTGAAAATGTTCCAACCGACGATGAGGGTAACCCTTTGGAGTTTGTTGGACAACTAATACATGGAGATCTATTTGGAACACTCTATCTTTTTTATGACGAAGAAAAAAGAATAGTCAAACAGATATTTCAATGTACATGATAAGAATAAACTAATGCAACAATTTACTTATAATGTATTCGTAGCGGCTTAGTGATCAATCCAAAAATCATCGATCATCACATTTATAGCAATTCACATAGCTTTTAAAATAAGGGAATTATAAAAATTTATAACCAGTAAAAACCTGACCCTTAGATACTAAAAAAAAGAGATAGTAGTAAGTAATTTTAATATATAAAAAATGAAATTTAAAACGTTAATTGAACCTTTTGGAGAAGAATTAAGCAATTATAAAAATGTAAATAGTTTCAATTGTAAAATTGAATGCTTTGATACCGACTTTTTAAACAAAAAACTAAGTATTCTCTGTGCAGTCGAATCGTTACATTCATTTATCTATTCACCTATTTATCTCAAAGAAAAGACTACTTACAAACAAATCTCTTTTGAGAAAGAAATTTCTAATTTTGCAGATTATTTAGAATTCTTACCCGAATCAGTAAGGATATATCCCCCTTTTTTTACTCTTGTAATACAAGTGATTGATGAAAATGATGGCTGGGATGTCTTATCCGAAGAACAAATGTTAATTGCTAACCCATGGCATGATGAAACGGTTGAAAATAGTTTAAAATATGATGGAACAACAATATCTTCTGAAGCATCCTTAGATTACAAAATAGTAATTGATTTTTTTATTGAAGCGGCAAAAATTTGTTTTGGAAACAGTGTAAATTGTAGTATCAATGATTATGGACCTCAAGTCAATATAGATGATATAGGAGTTAGTCCTTTTCTAAACTTTTCTGATGATTTTATAGTGGTAAAATACCCGATATCAAACGTAAGTTCATTAGAGCAAAAAATAAAGGAAAACCCAAAAAAACTTAGAGGGTTTTTTATTGAAGAATTAGATTATAATTATTTAGTAAGATTCTTATCTATTGGAGAATGCAACACAAATACTTTTTTAAACACTTTTGATATTATGAGGTCTTTAACTAGTTTAAAATAAGTGTTCTAATGAGTGTTGAAAGTAACTTTTAATCGAATTAAGGTAATTATATTTGAAAATTTACCTAATAATCAATTAGAAATATACAGATCTATAATAGCGAACATAGGTTGGAATGTAAATAGCCTTAAAGGATATAATAAAGAAAATCATAAGTCAGTAGAGCGTTTATGGGAAGATCTTTTAAAAGATAATCCTAAAAACAAAAGAATAGAAATTCCTTTATCATTTTATTTTTATGATAATAAAAAGACGCTGATGAATGTGCTAAATTAGTTGTTAAAGGAATAAAACAAGTTACAAATACATCTTTATGGTGGTATGAAAAAAGTAAAGAATAACTTCGGGATATAGGATGTCAATATGTTATAGTAGATTGGTAAGGAAAGGCTAAAGCAATAATTGAGACTACAAAAATTGAAAGCCAAGTTTCAAACGAATTTTTTTTGATAAAGTAATGGGCATTTATCAAGAAGATCAAAGTGGAATTGAGTTAAAAGTATTCGTTGAATTAACAAATAATGCTAATAACAGGGCTGTATCATTTTACGAAAGCTACAATCCAGCTAAAAGAGTCTATATTTTAGGAAATTTTTGCGAATTGCCAGATACATCTAATGATACTAATGAAATATTGAAATTAGACAATAATGTTAGAGGTGTTTTATATCATGAAACCTCGCATCTTTTCATAACAAAACTGTTAAATAAACATATAGGTGATCTAAACCAATATAAATCGATTTGTGAGAATTGTAATACCATTCAGAGCATGAATAAAGTAGATCATATGATTGTTTATCCTAATACAAGCTGTCATGATGAAAAGATTTGATGACAATATCTGGGGTAATGATTTCTTTCTCAATAGATGTGGAGATGTAAGAAAAGAAATTTACTTACTATTAAGTGAATATCTATCCCAAAATAAAATCCTGTTTGAGAAAGTTTACATTGAATGCATTAGTTTAATTAAAGCATCAGCCAAAAAAATAGGTAATGTCGACAATGCTAACAAGCGTTTTAGAAATCAATGATTTTTTTAGTAAGTGATTTCTAAAACCTAACGGTTAAGTTATCCTTTGTTTCCGTATTTTGTGTATGTATTATCAGATAAATATCTATCTGAAAGTACGAAATGATCCATTCGGTCGAAAAAAATGGGTTAAAATGGTACGTTTGTATATAACTTAATTGTTTTTTCATGCAGTCTTTTGAATTTGTTGATCTCATACTTTTTTTAGGGGTAAGTCAGGGTGTTTTTTTGGCCATTACACTGTTGGTGATTAAGAATACCAATAAAGCTGCAAATGCAGTCCTCTCTGCAATTCTATTGTTATCTGCAGTCATGCTTTTAGGAAGAATGATATTCTTCAAATTCTTAACCTTAAGGTTGTATCAGTGGTCATTACTTATAGATGTTGTCATATTTTTATTTGGTCCTTTAACCTACATGTATGTTAGACGTTTGGCATTTTATAAAAACGAGAAATTTTTACTCTCCTGGCAACATTATACGTTAAGTATAATACATGTGTTGTATTCTTTTTATGTATTATCATTGTCTCCAGAAGTGTTTGGTGAGATGCTCTCGTCTGGAGCTTTAGACATTCCATTTTTTATTATCGAAGTCTTGGGGATTGTATCTAATATGTATTACTGCGTGGCAAATTTCAAATTGATACAACTATATTCTAGCGAAGAAAAGAATGCGATTTCATATCGACAAAATGTGGTTTCTTTTCTAAGGTTTTTCCAGATTACTATTGCAGCTGTAGTGGGAGTTTGGGTCCTTAGTTTTGTGGTTGTAAAACTTTTTGACTATCAACTCAAGTGGATCGATTATAATACGGTGTGGGGTGCTACTTCTATATTTATTTATATAGTTGGATACTATAGTTTAAAAGAACCAGAACTTTTTAGATTACCTTTAAAAAGTAAAAAAACAAAACCCAAACCCAAGCAACGTTTGTCAACCAGTCAGGTACAAACTTTAGAAAAAGTACTACAACAAAGTATTCAAGAAGAAAAGATATTTTTAAAATCGAATCTTACGCTTAGAGATTTATCAGAGCGATTGGGGGTATCTACTCATGATATTTCATGGTATCTCAATACGGTAGCAAAGTGTAATTTTTATGATTATATTAATCAATATAGAGTAAAAGAATTTTTAAGAAGAGTAGAAAACAACGAGCATCACTATCATACCATATTAGCGTTGTCTATAGAAGCTGGGTTTAATTCGAAATCAACATTTAACAAAGCTTTTAAGTTAGAGATGAATGATACACCAAGAAACTATATAAGATCAAAATCACTTGAAGAATTGGTTTGAATCCATCCAGCCGGTCGATTTTAAAATATTGCCAAGGTAATTTAGAGCAAAACTTTAAAATCACAAAGATGAAAACACTTAAAAAGAACATTCAGTTTAAAAGCACAGTATTTTTTATTTTTACCGCGCTTTTTTTAGCCTTAGTCTCATGCTCAGGAGAAATATTTGACCCCGAATTAAAAGTAGAAACAGTAGTTGAAGAGTTTTTGGGTAATGATGCTGTAACGGTTGATAAATTGGGTAATGCATATATATCAGAGTATGGAAGATTTGTGAATACAGGAGGTACCGGAACCCGAGTTTTTAAAGTAACACCTGGCGGAGAGGTCTCTGAATTTATAACCGGGTTATCTGGACCATTAGGCAATGCTATGGATGCCCAAGGTAATTTTTATGTGGTAAATGCAAATAATACAGTTAATGGTGAGATCTTAAAAGTAGCTCCAGACGGAACACGTTCTGTATTAGCTACAATTGATGGATGGCCGGCTGGACTTACATTGGACTATAAAAATAATATTTATGTATCTAATTTTTTAACCCCAACCGTACATAAAATTACTCAGAACGGAGAAGTATCTGTTTATGCAAATGATGCTAAACTTGCTGGTGGTGTAGGTATTGATTTTGATCGCAAAGGAAACTTGATTGTTGGAAATTACAGCTCTGCTGATATCCTGTCAATTAATAAAGAAGGAAGCGTTTCTGTGATAACTACTATTCCTGATATTGTAGTTAATGGGTTCGGAATAGGCTATATTACCGTAGTTGGTAATTCTATTTTTGCAACAGGGATAGGCATAAATAAGATATTTAGAATCTCTAAAAGTGGTAAGTATGAAGTGTTTGCAGGAACAGGAGAGGCAGCTAGTGTAGATGGATTGCTTAATGAGGCTTCATTTAATGCACCTAATGGAATATCATCTGATCCCTATCATAAAGCACTTTATATTTCTGAATTTGGAGGAACTAGTGCCGTGAGAAAAATTAAGTTTTATTAATGTTGTAGTATTTTGCTCTAATAGTTTTGATTTAGTATTGAATTATAATTACTTCGTACAGAATCAAAAACTAAAAAATTATGAATAAGCTAGAAGAACTAGTATTAGAAAAAATAGATATGAGCAAAATTTACGGTGGAGCGATATATATGGATTATGAATCTGTAAAAGGTAATGATACTGGAAATTAAACATTTCTTGTAGTATAAAAGGAAAAGTTGATATTGCTTTTCCTTTTATGCTATATCATAAATAACTTTGCTAACTCATAACTGTATTCGAATAGATCAGATACTTCTGGGTTAGAATTAACTAGTAAGGATACGGTAACATTGTATTCTGGAAACAAAATGAACACAGAAGTTGCTCCATTAGCAACACCTGCATGATGTAAAATCTGTATCTTACGCTTATTTTTAAAAATTGAAGTGGTATATGTGTTTCGCCAACCTAAGGCATAATACTGTTCATTCATTTCACCTGTTACAAGTTTAACTGGAGTAGTTAGAGATGTAGTAATTTTTTTGGTAAGAAGTGAATTATTCAGAAATGAGTTACCAAGAACGACTAGATCGGTAGGAGAGGATACCATACCACCACCAGCCCACTTATTGCTATTGTTTACGGTATATACTTCTTTGTATTGACCACTCTCTACACTATAGAATTTTGAAAGATTATTTGGACTGATAGATTCGTTTTCAAAGTCTATGGTTTCTAATTTTAAAGGTTTAAATACCGAAGTTTTCATAAAATCTGGAAAAGACATTTTTGAAGCTCCTTCGATAACTGCACTCAATAGGGTATAATTATATGTACTATAACTAAAATCTGTGCCCGGTAAAAATAAGAGGTCATCGTTGTTAAAAACAGCTACGCTCTCTTGTATTGTGGTGTATTCATCATTATTAAAGTATTCCCAAAGTGGGAAACAAAAACAGAGTCCATAATTGCGTATCCCAGAAGTGTGAGAAGCAAGTTGTTTTATGGTTATTTGGGATGTAGTTTGACTGGCATATGGGACATATTCTTTTACTTTGGATGCTAAACCAAGCTCTTTATTCTGTATAAGAATACCCAAGCCAATAGAAGTTACTGCTTTTGAAGTGCTTCCGATTCTAAATTTTGTTTGAAGACCGGCTTTTATATTGTTTTCTATATCTTCATACCCAATCGCATTTGACCAAACTACTGTATTGTTTTTGCCGATGGCAACAGACAGAGCAGGTGTGTTAAGGTTTGAAAATATTTTTCTTAATAAACGATCAGCTTCTTTAGAGGTAGCATCTTGATGATGTACAATGGGCTGCATTGAGTTCGTTTCTGGAAAAGATGACCATCCAGATGTATAGAGTATGATCGGCTCTAATAGACAAAAAAGTACAGGGCAAAGAATACCAAAAACGGTTAATAAATAGAATTTTTTCATGATTGTTACTTAAAATTTGACGTAGGAGTGCTTCCCTTTGAAGATTAATTCAATGGTAATTATGATGCTTCTAGAAAAAGTAGAGGTTAGTTAGGTGAGATTTCTTGTTGTTTGGCTTTTAACATTTCGGTAATTTTGTAGAGAAGAATAATCTCTAGAATAATCATTGGTGTAAGTAGAACGAGACCAACAAATGATAAAATAACGGTTACCATAAAACCATATGTTATGATTTCAAAAACGCCTGTAATAGTAGCGATGGTTCCCAACCCATCTTTTAATCGTAATACAGAAATCCCAAATAGTATTCCTATCGCACCATAGCTTATTGCTTCGGCACCCAAAATAAATTGATAATCAAAGTCGCTTATATACAAGGATAATATGTCAAAGATGTAGAATAAAACACTAATAAAGATGTAGATAAAAGCTGTAATGCGCAATAGATAATTCTTGAAGATTTTACCTGTTAGAACAAAACCTCTAATAAACATAATGATCGATGCCAGAATTAGTAGTTTTAAAAGTATAAAAACGATAGGGTTAACTACAATCTCATTTTCAAAATAGCGAAAATAATCTATAGGTACCTCGACAAAACCTGTTATGAAATATACAATACCGCTTATCCAGGCTATAGAAAGCTGTTTGGTAAGAAAACCAACCTCTTTGTTGTCATCTATCTCAAGTAAAAATAGTTTTTTAAATTCTGTGGTAGCTTTAGAATCCCCTGTACGAATTTGTTCTAGATCATAATCTAATGCACTTAGTATGGTTTTGATCGTATAACTTCTTGGGGTTACATCACCAGCTTCTATTCGCTGAATAGTGCGAACACTAATATTACATTGCTCTACAAGTTCTTCTTGAGTGAGTCCTTTTGATTTTCTGAGTTCAGAAATTTTCTGACCTAATTCTGGCTGTTTCATAATTGCATTATTTTCCATTTTGTTCAGCAATATTAGTTTTCAAAAAAAAGGTTTCAAATTTTTTAGTTCGTATTTCACCCGACATTCGCCCGACAGATGAGTAAATATAGGAGTTTTGAGGTTATTGTGTTTTAAACTAGATTTAAAAATAGTTGTAAAGAAAATAACAATACCTAATAGAATCTCTTCTGGGATTTCCCGAAAGCGTCTCCTAATCTAGGGCAAGCTTTCGGAGTTTCCCGAAAACGTCTCCTAATCCAGGGCAAGCTTTCGGGAAATTTCTAATTAGTCTTTTTTGCTTTTAAAGGTTCAATTGCTTTTAAAGCTTTATCAATTGTCCTTATATTTTCAAAAGTTAACAATAAGCGCAATCCATTTCTGGTATTTTTTTCTTTCATTTTACATATACCAGGGTTTTGTTGTACAAATTGTAATACATGAGTAAATGCAGAGGTTTGATAAAAACCAGATTGTTGATCACTTATAAAGTAACCTATTAATTTATGTTGTTTGAGAATAATTTTTTCGAGTCCAGCAGCCGTAGCGATCCATTTAATTCGAACAGAATTTAACAAATCAACTGCTTGATCTGGCAATTCGCCAAAACGATCGATCAATCGTTTTTCGTAAGCTTGTAACTCTTCTTCATCTTTAATTTCGTTAAGCTCTGTATAAAGGTTAAGACGTTCTGTAATATTATTAATGTAGTCATCAGGAAAAAGTAACTCAAAATCGGTGTCGATTTGTGTATCTTTTAAGTATACTTTTTCTTTGGTTTCATCTTCATAAAGCTCGGCAAATTCATTTTCTTTTAGTTCTTCTATAGCTTCATTAAGAATCTTTTGATAGGTGTCAAAACCTATTTCATTTATAAAACCACTTTGTTCACCACCTAACAAATCACCAGCTCCTCTAATTTCTAGATCTTTCATGGCAATATTAAAACCACTTCCTAACTCAGAAAATTGTTCTAGTGCCATGATACGTTTACGAGCATCTTCAGTCATTGCAGAATATGGCGGTGTAATAAAATAACAGAATGCTTTTTTATTACTTCGTCCTACACGACCACGCATTTGGTGCAGATCAGATAAACCAAAGTTATTGGCATTATTAATAAATATAGTATTTGCATTAGGAACGTCTAAACCACTTTCGACTATGGTTGTTGCAACCAGAACATCAAACTCTCCATTCATAAATGAAAGCATAAGGCTTTCTAGTTTTTTTCCATCCATTTGACCGTGACCAATTCCTACTTTGGCATCGGGCACCAGACGCTGTACCATACCAGCGACTTCGGTTATATTTTCGATACGATTATGGATAAAGTAAACCTGACCTCCTCGTTGTATTTCATAACTAACAGCGTCTCTAATGGTTTCTTCATTAAACCGTATCACATTGGTTTCAATTGGGTAGCGATTAGGAGGAGGAGTTGTGATTGTGGATAAATCTCTGGCTGCCATAAGACTAAATTGCAGTGTTCTAGGTATGGGTGTGGCCGTTAATGTGAGTGTATCTACATTCTCTTTAATAGTTTTAAGTTTATCTTTTACCGAAACCCCAAATTTTTGTTCTTCGTCTATAATTAATAACCCTAGATCTTTAAATTTTACACTTTTATTGACCAATTGATGTGTACCAATTATGATATCAACTTTTCCTACAGAAAGATCTTCTAAGGTTTCTCTTTTTTGTTTGGCGGTTCTAAATCGATTTACATAATCTACAACAACAGGAAAATCCTTAAGACGTTCTCTAAAAGTTTTTGCATGCTGAAACGCAAGAATTGTAGTGGGTACTAGAATAGCTACTTGTTTTCCGTTATCAACTGCTTTAAAAGCAGCTCGAATAGCGACTTCGGTTTTACCAAAACCTACATCACCACAAATTAGTCGATCCATTGGGCGTTCACTTTCCATATCAGATTTTACATCTTCTGTAGCTGTACTTTGATCAGGAGTGTCTTCATAAATAAATGAAGCTTCTAATTCATGCTGAAGGTAGCTGTCTGGATTGTATTGAAAGCCCTTTTGCAATTTTCGTTTTGCGTATAATTGTATAAGGTTAAAAGCAATATGTTTAACCCTTGCTTTGGTCTTTTGTTTAAGAGTTTTCCAAGCTTTAGACCCTAATTTATACACCTGCGGTGGTTTGCCATCTTTACCGTTGTATTTTGTGATTTTATGTAGAGAATGAATACTTAAGTAAAGGACATCACGTTCACCATAAATTAATTTAATGGCTTCTTGTTTTTTTCCTTCAACATCGATTTTTTGCAACCCCCCGAACTTACCAATTCCATGATCGATATGAGTTACATAATCACCAACTTCTAAACTGGTTAATTCTTTTAGTGTTATTGCTTGCTTCTTTGCATACCCATTTTTGAGGTTAAATTTATGATAACGCTCAAAAATTTGATGATCTGTATAGCAAACTATTTTACGATCGTGATCAATAAAACCTTGATAAGCCGAAAAAACAATGGTTTCATAGGGTTTTACATCAAGATCGGCATCGTCAAAAATATCATGAAATCGTTTGGCCTGTTGCTCGCTTACGCAAAAAATATAATTTTTATAACCCTTCTCATGATTTTCATTTAGGTTATTGATGAGTAGATCAAATTGTTTGTTAAATGAAGGTTGAGGTTTGGTGTCAAATTTAATGGCATAATCTGCTTTGGTAAGCGGGTTATCACCAATCTCTATAAGAGTAAAATCAAGTAATTGTTTTTTAATCAAATCCGAAGTTGCAAAAAGCTCACTAGGAGTACTATGTTTAATATCTCTAGATAGTTTGTCAAATGCGGCATTTGCTTTCTCAAAATTCTTATCAATTCTGGTAGAAAGCAAATCAATATCTTTTGTAAAAATGATAGTTTTTGAAGCAATGTATTTTAAAAAACTCTCTCGAGTTTCTTGCATTGCTTTATTTTCGAGATTAGGGATGAGTGTAATTTTTTTGATTTGTTCTGTAGAGAGCTGAGTTTCTACATCAAAAGTTCGTATACTATCCACTTCATCTCCAAAAAACTCAATTCGATAAGGTTCATCATTACTAAACGAGAATACGTCTACAATACCTCCTCGTACAGAAAACTCTCCTGGTTCGGTAACAAAATCTACACGCTGAAACTGATATTCGAATAAGACTTCAATAATAAAGTCTAGCGAAATGGTATCATTAACAGTAACCTTTAAGGTGTTTTTGTCTAATTCTTTTCGGGTTACCACTTTTTCAAATAGCGCATCGGGATAGGTGATGATTAATGCTGGCTTTTTTCTAGAGTTAATGCGATTAAGTACTTCTGCTCTAAGGAGTACGTTTGCATTGTCGGTTTCTTCTATTTGATAAGGACGCCTATAACTACCTGGATAAAACAATACATCTTTATCGCCTAAAAGTTGTTCGAGATCATTGAGATAGTAAGCTGCTTCTTCTTTATCATTAAATATACAGAGAAATGGCTTTTCTTCTTGAGTAAAACAATGTTCGATTATAAAAGATAATGACGACCCGATTAGTCCTTGCAGATGCGTTTTTGTTTGGGGTTGGGCAATAGCTTTTCGCAGTTTCTGTAGTTGTAGAGACTGTATTAAAGTTTGCGAGATTAAGGTTGCACTCACGAGATTAAGATTTTAAGGCAAATATAAACGCTATACTATTCTATCCAAAAAGAAAATATAGGAATAAGAAGTTTTACACTTAAAAAAGAAAATTTATACAGTTTAAGAAAAGAATTTTAGTAAAAAAACAAACTTTTTTTACACAGTCCCGGAAAATGAAACTACTATGTTTTAATATTGTCATGTGTAAGGATAGCGAATGAAAGATAATTATAAAAAAAATGAAAAAATAAGGTAACAAATACCAATCTAAAGACATAAAGAAGGAGAGGCCTCTGTTTTAATCCTATTAGGGTAGGGCTGAATTAGGATAAAACAGAGGAGTTAAAAAGGGAGTAGAGGTACTCCCTTTTTCTTTTTGTGTACTCAAATACTAAAAGAACAATTACTTCAATTACACAAAAGCAAAAATATGATCGTTAAATTCTGATGGTTTCAGATTTAGTAAAAGTTTAACGAGAATACATTTCTATAGGTATAACTATCTAATATAATTCTTTTTGATATACCTTAAGAATATAAGTAAAACCCTCAAAACTATTAAGGTATATTACTTACTTACAGGTCCCCTTCACGTTTTACTCAAAAATGTTCTATGATATTGGTCATATCTTAAAAAATGGACGCTACTTAAATTTGTCACTTTGCTATAAACCTATATTTAAGATGATATGAAAATTTTAAAAAGACCTACACCAATCCACGAAGAAATTGCCCTAAATCCCGAAAAAACTATAATGAGTAAGACAGATGCGAGAGGGGTAATCGAGTATGCCAATGATTATTTTATGGAGATTAGTGGGTATCAAGAGCACGAGCTTATTGGACAACCACATAATGTAATACGTCATCCCGATATGCCAAAGGTTATTTTTAAATGGCTCTGGAAACGACTTTTAAATAAAGAAAATATGCATGCTGTAGTAAAAAACCTATCCAAAGATGGACGATATTACTGGGTGATTACAGATTTTGAAGTTAAGGTAAATGATAAAGAAGAGGTGATATCTCTTTTTGGAAGAAGAAAAATGCCACCTAGGGCTACTGTGAAAATCATTAAAGAATTATATGAAAAACTCTTGGCTATAGAACAATCAAGCGGAGTAGAAGTGTCTGAAAAATATTTAATAGGATATCTAGAAGAAAAAGGGAAAACGTATGATGAGTTTATTGAAGATGTTTGTTTTTTAAAACCAGAAAAAAAAGCAACTCCTAATGAATTACAATATCATAAAAGAAAAAATATTTTTAATAGTATGTTTAGGTAAGAATTGAGATGATCTAGTGGAGAGATAAGTGTTACCGTTTGAAGCATCATTTTTCGTTTAAGAACATCGATGAGGATTCGATTACTTAAAACCTTGTTAATCTGATTTAGCAAGGTTTTACTTTTTATATTTTAGCCTAAAAATAGCAAATACATGAAATTTAACCCTATAAGAATTACAATGATCTTATGCATTTTCTTCTGTATAGCATGCAAAACAAATACTCAGAAAGAAAACCAATATGATGATAGTGAAGAAGTAGAGATGCGAGATCCTAATTTTGTAAAGGGTGATACAAATAAAAAAATACAAACTACTACCGAAGCTATAGCCAGAGCTAATGGATATGATCAATGGGATAAAGTAAAGGAGATTAAATTTACATTTAATATCGATAGAGATACGATTCATTATGAGCGTTCGTGGAACTGGAAACCTAAAAGTAATGAGGTAACCTATATCTCGGCACAAGATACAGTAACCTATAATCGAACTCAAATTGATAGCGCTTCATTAAAGATAGACCAAAGATTTATTAATGATAAATATTGGTTATTAACTCCTTTTAATTTGGTTTGGGATGCAGCAAATTTTACATCTAAATATGAGATAGAAACTACTGCTCCGATCAGTAATACAGAGATGCAAAAACTAACCATTGTATATAAAAATGAAGGGGGTTATACGCCAGGAGATGCATATGATTTTTATTTTAAAGGAGACTTTATCATTAGAGAATGGGTATTTAGATCTGGAAATCAGGAAAAACCCTCAATGATTACCTCTTGGGAAGATTACAAGGATTATGGTGGAATCAAAATTCCTAAGATGTACAAAGTGAAAGATAAAAGCCGAACAGTTTATTTTAGCGATATAGTGGTAATTAAAGAATAAAAATAACAGTCGCGTTTTTTAGGAATATGACTATTTATTTTGAATGACGTTATCTGTTGTGTTCTAACTTAAAAATACCCTATTTCAACTCTTTTTAGACCTACTTAATCAGAATCTATTAGATGTAAGCAGAATGAGGAATTACCTTTATCCATCTAAGTTAATCAAAAAACGACTTTCGTTAGGATGAAGATCTCCTGCTTTTATTGATAATTAGGGAAGGACATATTGTGATATAAATAACAGGAGGGTTAAGGGGGGTAAATCTCCCTTAGTCTTCATCTATTAATATATCGTATAGGTTCATTTATCAATTTTGTTTAATCTCTTGTTTTACTTTGCTTTTTTAAGAAATCTAAATAATGTAACGGTTAAATCCACTTTGGATTTACGGTTTTTTGAATGCTGTTTTTTGATGAATTTGATAGCTTTTCTAAGAGTGTGATACGCTGTGAAGTATACTATTTAATAGGGGTTTAGCGTTATATTCTAAAGTTTAGAATGAAACCCCTTAATTTCTATAGTATACTTTTTTTGATGCTTATCGTGCATGTTGTCAAAGCTCAAGATTGTTGTAATTTCCAAAGAAACCCATGGTTGTTTGGACTAGGAATTAATGTGGTTAATGATTCTGGATCATTGTTAAATGGGATTTTTGATATTAAAAACAATTATAACTACAGTAGTCCGTTGCGAATTTCTATAGAGAAGAGGTTTAAAGAAGATTATGGCTTCGAAGTTTCTGCAAACTTCAATACTTTTTTGAAAGGAAAAACAATTAATAGTGAAGAGTTAGAAGAGGATATTTCATTTTTTTCTCTAGATGGGATGTTTAAGTATTATATTACTAACATGTACCAAAATAAAGATCGATCTTGGTACGAAGGGTATGTAATGATGGGAGGAGGAAGTAGTTTTTATGATGGAGCTTCTGCTATGACAGCTAATCTAGGAGGAGGACTTAATTTTTATATTTCAGAAAGTACTAGCTTTAATATGCACGCAACGGCAAAGATCTCTGTTGACAATAGTGTAAAAGGAAGTAATTATATACATTATGGTATTGGTTTTATTATTAAATTAGAGGACTCATACTTTAATTAAATATAAATGACTAAACAATATTTTGCGCACGAAACCGCTGTGATAGATGATAATTGTGATATTGGTGAAAATACCAAGATTTGGCACTTTTCTCATATCATGTCTTCGTGTATTATTGGCGAAAAATGTAATATTGGCCAAAACGTAGTTATATCACCCAAAGTTGTTCTTGGTAGAAATGTAAAAATTCAGAATAATGTTTCTGTGTATACAGGTGTAAGTTGTGATGATGATGTTTTTTTAGGACCATCTTGTGTGTTTACCAATGTTACCAATCCAAGAAGTGGAGTAAACAGGCAAGGACAATATGCAAAAACCCATGTAGGAAAGGGAGCAACAATTGGTGCCAATGCTACTATTGTTTGCGGTCATGATATTGGAGCATTTGCTTTTATAGGGGCAGGTGCTGTAGTAACCAAAACAATTAAACCTTACGCTCTGGTAGTAGGAAATCCGGCAAAGCAAATTGGTTGGATGAGTGAATATGGTCATCGACTTGAATTTAATGAAGAAGGAATAGGTAGTTGCATAGAGAGTGGTGAAAAATATAAACTAGATAATAATGAAGTTATTAAACTTTAAACCACGAATAAAGGTTATGGTCTATTAGTTAGTTGATCAAGGTTATAAATACAAAAAGAGCGTTGTTTTAATCAAACAACGCTCTTTTTGTATAAACAAAAGTTTATCATATAGATATTTATAGATCCAAAACGGCATCAATTACATGGATATAACCATTTGAAGTTTCTATGTTAGAATGAATAATCTGCACAGTTTCATTTACCGTAAATAAGGTGCCATTAAAACCAATAGTAAGGTTGTCGCCAAATAATGGGGTAAGAGTTTTTTGAGTATTAATGGCTCGGGTATCTAATTTACCATTTACAACATGGTGTAATAATAGGTTTTTAAGAGCATCACCTTCAGGAAGCGTATCCAAAGCAGCAAAAGCTTCATCTGTAGGGGCAAAAATAACAAATGGGCCATTCCCTCTTAGAGTGTTGGTAAGTCCAGCCGTATCCAAAGCTGATATTAGTGAAGTGAATCTACCTCTTCGATCATTTGCCAAAATATCTACAATAGTATCTGTTGGGGTTTCCATATCCTTAGGATTTGCCAACCATGAGCCTTTACTAATTGCACCATCGGTACTGAATATCGAAAAACTTCCTATAATACCTTGGGTGTTTTCATTTTCTTGACCGATACCATAAACTAAAACATCATCTTTCATTTCTATAATAAGATATACCTTGCCATCGGCAAGAATGGCTCCTCTTGCATTAGATTCCTCTCCGTTTGCGTCAATAAACTTACCTCGAAGAATTTTAAATAGACCAGAGTACAAAGTAACCGAAACCTGCAATTCACCGTTTAGGTTTTCTCCCGTACGATTACCTTCATTTATGGTTGCATAAAAATAATAGGTCGCATTCTCTCTACTTGCATTTTTGTCGACTAGGTTTTTGGGAGTAATCCCATAGGACAATTCGCCTGGAGTAATGCGAGAAGTTATCTGTTCAATTTTGTCAAAACTAACCAGAGTCGATTCAGAAAATTTTTCAGTTTGTGTTGTGTTTTGTTCAGTGGTTTCATCAAGGGAATTATCCTCGCAAGAAAAAACCATAAATAGGACTGTTAACGCAAAGAATAGCGTTGCTAAATTTTGAAATAAATTTTTCATAGTTGATAAATTGAGTAAAAATGTTGAGTTAAATTTTAAGTAGTTTTTTACATAATCATTTATCAAAATTTTGTTATAAAAAATAATTTCTGGGTGATAAAGTTAGTAAATGGTAAGATAATTATGCTTTTGTTAACAGAAGTTTATTAGATGTAAGAAATATCTGTTAACCAATTAGTTAATGGTTAAAAGGGAGAGATAAAAACTTTTGATCGTCAAAAATATAGGTAAAATTTCAACGTTATTTAGCTTTTAGTTTGGACAATTATCATGTCTTTTTTTGACCTAAAAACTTTATGAATGAGTTTTTGTTCTGTAGAAAATGACTACCTTAAGTGTACTATATAAAGAATATAATTTGGATATAAAATATTTTAATAAAGGTGAGTAGTTTAAAAAAGAAAGCCACCAAAGGGGTTATTTGGAGCGCGATAGATAAATCATCTTCTATGGGGATCCAATTTATTTTTGGAATTATTCTCGCTAGGCTACTACTCCCAGAAGATTATGGACTAATAGGAATGATTACCATCTTTATTACAATATCCCAGGCAATTGTAGAAAGTGGATTTAGTAGAGCATTGATTCAAAAAAAGAATGCAGATCAAATTGATTATTCTACTACGTTCTTTTTTAATTTTCTAATTAGTCTTGTAGTATATGCGATTCTTTATTTGAGTGCACCATCTATTGCCTCATTTTATAAAGAGCCTATATTGATTGATTTGGTAAAAGTTGTTGGTTTAAATGTAATTGTTTCGTCGGCAGCAATTATACAACGAACTATAATGATCAAAAAAATTGATTTTAAATCACAAGCTATAGTTAATATAACATCGGGAGTAACAGGCGCTTTAATAGGAGTAGGTTGTGCATTATATGGATATGGAGTTTGGTCATTAGTATTTCAATATCTATCTAGAAACATTATGATGTCATTAATGTTTTGGTTTTTAAGTGATTGGAGGCCTTCTTGGATTTTTAGTACTCAGGCTTTGAAGAAATTATTTGATTTTGGATCAAAAATCTTGGCTTCAACACTATTATATGCTGCTTTTCAAAATATATATTTGGTTGTTATTGGTAAAGTGTACAAATCAGAAGAATTAGGATACTATACTAGAGCTACACTTTTTAAACAGATTCCGGCAACCTTGGTAACTACAATTATGCAAAATGTTACATTTCCAATTTTGGTAGATGTAATAGAGGATAATGAGCGAGTTAAGAATGTAATGAAGAGAAGTGTTAAACTTACCGCATTTTTACTTTTTCCTATGATCGCCATACTGGTAGTTTTTGCCTACCCATTAGTATTAGTATTGTTAACAGAGAAATGGTTGCCTACAGTAATACTTTTACAAATCTTGGCTGTTGGTGCAATTTTCTTTCCTATAAATGCAATCAATACCAATTTTATAAATGCAAAAGGAAGGTCTGATCTATTTTTGAAATTAGAAATCATTAATACCGTATTTACACTATTAACAATTGCCATTACTTATCAATTTGGAATGACAATAATTGCTATAGGATATGTTATTGTTTCTGGGATAGGTTTCTTTACGTATTCATATTACACAGCAAAATTTATCAGTTATTCTGGTCTAAAACAACTTGTAGATATGCTGCCGTATTTGTTGGTAAGTACGGCAGTAACATTATTGAGTTACGGTATTTGGAGCTTTATAGAAAATCAGCTCATTTATTTGATTGTTGGAGCGATATCAAGCGGGCTAAGTTATGTTCTTTGTTCTTATTTTTTTAAATTTAAAGAGATGGAGGATTTGAAACAAATTGTAGTAACAAAACTAAAAAAGAAATAAATACGTTTAGAGAAGAAAAGAAACCATGTGTCTGATCCAAAAAAAAAGTATTCTAAAGTAAATCTATGATGTGGACCAGAACATATACCAACATTGCAGTACTGTTTACACTATTGGTAGTATTGTTTCATATTGTAATTTTTCCTGAATATGCAATGCCATTATTTATAATATTGGGCGGAGTAGGAACTACTTTTTTATTCTTTGTTGCTTTACAAGAATATCCTAAACATTGGTTAACCACCTCTGGGTTTATAAGAAAACTATTTATTCATAGTGTATTGTATAGAATAGTGGGGGTGATCGCATTATATCTTCTTACCCTGTTTTTTGACCCCGGTAGTTTACCTTTTGAAATTAAAGCGATTGATTCTGTTAATTATAATTCGTCAGGTTTATTGGCTGCAGAAGCTATTCAAAGAGGAGAGAGTGTTTTTAAAGCATTATCTGGTTTCTGGAAAAGCGAGTCTGATTATGGTTTTTCAATAGTAATTGGTGTATTGTATTATTTGTTTGGTCCATATCCATTGGTGATTAAAATCTTCAATGTTCTAATAGGAAGCCTAATAGTAATTAGAATATATCAGATTACAAGACATATTTATGATGAAGAGCGAGCAAGATTAGCAGGTATTCTTTTGATGTTAATGCCTCCATTAATATGGTTTGGAGGTATGGCTCTAAAAGAAACCTTGTTAATTTTTATAATTGTCAATGTTGCGTATTTAATTATTAAACAAGTATTTGTTACAGGTTTTAAGTGGGCGGTAATGGGGTTTGTTGTATTTCAAATAGCCATTACACTATATTTTAGAACAATCATGGCTCCCTTGTTACTCACATGTGCATTGTTACAAATTGTTTTTTTAAGAACCCCAAACAAAGGCTATCGAATTTTGGCGGTCTTTATTTCGGTTTTATTAATTTATGGGAGTTACTTGGTAGTAGATCGATTAGGGATGCTCGAAAGTATCGAAGAAATGATTTTGGCGAGTCAGGATCAATTTGAAAATGAATTATCGAATGCAGCCGAAGCTAAAGGAATTTCTTATACCGCAGCAATAGTGGCACCACTATTAATAGCAGGAGCAATGGTAACGCCTTTTCCTTCATTATTAAATTTTGAAGAAGGACAACTAGGAATTTATGCTCATTTTTACAATGAAATTATACGTAATTGCTTATATTTCTTTGTTTTTTATGGATTGATTAGAGTTTTAAAGCACCGTAGAAAAGGAAGCGTATTTCTCTTGAGTTTTTCTGTTGGCTATATATTGATTTTAGCAATATCAGGAATATCTTTTCAAGACAGATTTCAAATATTGGTATTACCATTTCTAACCATTTTTATGGCAGATGGTATCCACACAAATTACCCCGGAAAAACTAAGCATTGGAAAATTTATCTGTTTTTCATTTTTGCAGCTATTCTAATGTGGAATTTATTTAAACTTTCAAACCGAGGACTCTTATAAACCATGAACCATTTTATTTTATCAAAACAAGACAAAACACCTACAGAAGAGTATCAGATACATCTTCTAAACGATTGGGTAATTACATTGCAAGGAAACGACTATAAAGAATATAGCCAGCAAGATACTAGAATCATCATTATAGGTGATTACATCGGAAAAGAACAAGCACTTTTTGATACCAAACCTAATGATATACCCAAACTTAGAGGTAATTTTTATGCCATTATAGAATCAAACAGTGGCATAAAAGTGTATAATAGCTTTTTGGGCGTTCTCCCAATATATCATACTGCCGATTATGAGTATATATCTTCTTCTATGCATTATATCAGAAGCTTTTCTCAAATAGATTTCTCTATTGATAAGAAATTTATTTTAGAAGGATTGCTGTTTAATTATGGATTTTTTAATAGAACACTTTATAAAGGAATACAACTATTAACAACCAATTCTTTTTTGACGTTGTATACCAATCGCGTAGATGAGAATAAGCATTTCGAAACGACTTCTTTGTTTCATGAAAACCCTTCAAAAGGATCCAAGGTGATAGATCACCTGAGTGATCTTTTTATTAAAACTACCGAGCATTATTTTCCAGAAACTCCATTTGATATAGCATTTACGAGTGGGTTTGATGGTAGAACTCTAGTAAGCTGTGCAACATATTTTCATAAAGAATTTAAAACATTTTCATTTGGTAAACCAGAGAATGCAGATGTAGCTATTCCCAAAGAAAATGCTAACGAACTTCATTTGTTATATAGAAGTCTAGATTTAGGGAGTGATGCATATATTAATGATCACTATTTTGAAAGTGCAAAAGAATACATTGGCCATGCCCCTGGAGGAAACGGGTTAATTTATCCACATATGACCTTTAGTACAAAACAAGTTGCCAAAAACTCAACATATTTACTTTCTGGAGTGATTGGTAGCGAGTTGTTTAGGGCGTTGCATATAACAGGTGCTGTTACTTCGCAAGCTTTGGTTGATATCTTTACCAGTACTAGTACACAAGAGATAAGAACCAAAATTAGCAATTCAAAAACCCTGGATGCAATACAAAAAGATGAATTTAGTGAAGAGTTAGAAGAGTTAATAGAGGAATTAATAGCCTATAGAGCAGCCGTTCCTGATGACCTTACTCAAAATCAACAATTTTACGTTTTTGTGTTTGAAGAAGTGTTTAGAAAGTTTTTTGGGCAATGGATAGCTATGCAGATGCAGTATATAAAAGTAAGAACTCCTTTTCTGGATTATGTATTCATAAAAGAATTACTTAAGACTCAGTATGCTGGTGTGAACAATGATTTTTTTACAGAGAATCCTCTTAAAAGAATGAAAGGACAATATTTGTATACAGATATCATAAAAAAGACAAATAAGAAAATATATCACCAAAAGACCGGAAAAGGGTATCGACCCAAGGATGTGAGAGAATCAATATACATTTATAAAATTATATTACCTTTTATATCAAAGCGTCTAAGAAGAAAAATAAAAACACCAAATCTTGATAATTTAGGTATTATTTCGGGTGTATTAGCTAATAAAAGTGAGATTAAACAATTAATTTCCAAGACTTCATATTTTGATTCTTCTAAACTACTTACTAACTTAGAGAATCTATCTCCAGGTACCCCAGAAAAAGAAAGGGATGCTTTACTTATGATGATATCTGTTCTTATATCACTACATCATAATACCGTTCAGAATAAAACTAAACAACCAACTATATTATGAATAAAATTATTGCACTAACAGATTACAAAAAAAAGTTCGGATCTAAACATTTTGATATTCCTTATAGAAGCGGAATGGATAAAGAAAAAATGACTTCCTATTTTAAAGAGTTGGGGTATCAAATAGAATTTAGATATTTCAATGAAGTCAATCCAGAAGATCCAGAGTATAAAAAGGCATATATACTTTATACCTCGTCAGAAGATATCGGTTATAAATACAAATCTTACATCGAGGATATTGTATTAACCTTTGAACTTCTAGGGGCCAAAACTATACCAGAGTATAAACATTTAAGAGCTAATAATAATAAAACATTTATGGAGCTTATGCGTAAAACTATTGGTATTACTCCTTACCTAAACTCAAAAGTATTTGGATCAATGGCCGATCTAAAAATGAATATTGAAGAAGTTAAGTTTCCGTGTGTATTTAAAGAATCTGGTGGAGCTTCGGGTGATGGCGTAGCTCTTGTAAAAAATAAAGAAGAACTATATACCAAAGTGAAAGCTTCTAGTAGCCCCAGAAGTTATTTACAAGATATCAGGGATCAAGCAAGAGCGATAAAACATAAAGGCTATATAAAAGAATCAGTTCATAGAAATAAATTTATTCTTCAAGATTTTATTCCTAATCTTAAAAACGATTGGAAAGTATATGTGTTTGGCAATAAGTTATATACATTTAAACGTCCGATTTTAAAAGGAAGAGGGATTAAAGCAAGTGGGGGTGGATATGATAATTATTACTACGGTCTTGAAGCAGAGGCTCCTGAAGGTATGTTTGATTTGGCACTCGAAATCTATAAAAAACTAGATGTTCCTCATGTTTCTATAGATTTTGCATACGATGGAGACGAATTTTACGTTCTAGAGTTCCAGTCTTTATATTTTGGAACAGCAGGCATACCTTATTCTGAAGGATATTTTACAAAAGAAAACGGTAACTGGGAGTTTATAAAAGAAAAACTGGAAATTGAAAAAGTATACGTAGATAGCATTGTTTACTATTTAGATCATTAACCCCTTTAAAATGATTGATTTTGAAAACCATTCTAGCGCTCACGGACTATAAAGGCAATTTTGGTTCTAAACATTATGCTGTTCCTTATCGCAGCGGAATGGAAAAGGAAAAGTTAAGGCAATATTTTAGAGAATGTGGCTTTAACTTAACCTTTGCAACTTTTTCAGAAATCGATCTGGTTACACAAAATTATAAAGGGGTATACGTAATTTATACTTCGTCTGAAGATCCTTTCTACTATTATAAAGATTATATCGAAGACCAGATTTTTGCCCTTCAATTGGCAGGTGCACATGTTATCCCGATATACGAATTTCTTCGTGCAAATAATAACAAAGTATTTATGGAACTGCTCAGAGAAATTGTATTGCCTCCAGAGTTTTGTAAACTTAAGACATTTAGGTTCGGAACCACAGAAGAAATGCTAACCTGTATTAATCAGATTAATTTTCCGGTTGTTGTAAAAGGAGCGGGAGGTGCTTCTGGTGCTCAAGTTTCACTAGCAGAAAATAAAAAAGATCTTTTACACGAGGTAAAGAAAATATCTAAAACATTTCATATCAAAAATTATTTGTGGGAGATAGGACGATCTTTTAGACACAAAGGATATAAAAAAGATTCGATGTATCGTAAAAAATATATTTTACAAGAATTTATTCCAAATTTAGAGAAGGATTGGAAAATCCTAGTTTTTGGTAAGCGCTATTTTATTTTAACGAGATATAATAGAAAAGACGATTTTAGAGCTAGTGGTAGTAATGTCAATTATAAAGCTGGCGTTCAATCAGAATTAACATACCAGATTTTGGACTTTGCAAAGCAAGTTTATGACAATTTAGAAATTCCACATATTTCTCTAGATATTGCTTTTGACGGAAAAAAATATTATCTTTTAGAAATGCAAGGCGTATATTTTGGTACCTCTACGATATATATGTCTGATGCTTACTTTGTTAAAGATGATAATGGGTGGTCTTCTGAAAAAGTAGATGTTGATCTCGAAAAACTATATGCCGATTGTATATATAGCTATATCATCAAAAAAAAGAAAAGCTTACTAACTGCATGATATCATATATATAAAGTTGAGATCGTTACTATGGAAATACTTTTTATAAGTAGCGGAAATACCAAAAATGGTATTTCTCCTATTATTAAAAATCAGGGGCAATCATTAATTAATCAAGGACACAAGGTTTCTTTTTATACCATAAAAGGTAAAGGTGTATCAGGGTATTTTAGCAATATTTTTACACTGAGAAAGTTCCTGACAGAAAAACAATTCGATGTTATTCATGCACATTATTCTTTAAGTGCAATGGTTGCTTCGTTATCTGGGGCACAACCCTTGGTAGTATCTTTAATGGGAAGTGATGTTAAAGCCTCTGGCATACTACGATTTTGTATTAGGATTTTTAAAGCGATTTTTTGGAAAAAAGTAATTGTGAAGTCTAAGGATATGAAAATATCTTCGGGACTAACACAATCTTATATCGTACCCAATGGTGTGGATTTTGAAAAATTTAAACCTGAAGCTAGAGATGAATCGATTGAAGTTACTAAATGGGACTCGAATAAAAAACATATTCTTTTTGCGGCAAACCCAAATCGTTATGAAAAGAATTTTGAGTTAGCAAAGCAAGCATTCGAGTTATTAAATCCTGATGAGGTAGAACTACAGGTGCTTGAAGATGTTCCTAACGAGCAGATGCCGCAATATTTTAATGCTTCTGATGTGATATTACTTACTAGTCTATGGGAAGGGTCACCAAATGTAATTAAAGAAGCAATGGCATGCAATTGTAAAATAGTTGCGGTAGATGTCGGAGATATAAAAGAAGTAATTGCAAATACCAAAGGATGTTATGTTACTGGTTTTGATAAAGAAGAAATAGCAGAAAAAATAATAGAGGCATTAAACCTACCTCAAAAAACAAATGGAAAAAATGCTATAGCTTATCTAAGTGCAGATGCTATAGCTAATACATTAACCAACATATATAAAGACACAATATTGTGACAAAATCATATACAATACACACAGATATAAATGCTGTTACCGAAGAGCAATGGCAAGTGCTTCTTCAATCACCTACGGCAAGCTTTTTTCAAACAAAACAAGCATATCTTTTTTTTAAGCAAATAGATGTTGAAACGTTCTTTTTTGCACTCGAGCGCGATGAGCAAATTATAGCTATGATTTCGGGAATTATTCAAAAAGAAAAAGGAATCAAATCTGCATTTACTAGTAGAGCAATTATTTATGGTGGCCCAGTTATTTCTCTACATGCAAATAATGATGAGGTTATCGAGATACTAGAATTGACGATTAGTAAATTAAAGAAAAAGGCAATATACATAGAAACAAGAAACTTAAATTGTTATAAGAGGTATAATGATTTGTTTAAAAAAGCAGGGTTCAACCTGATACCTCATCTTAATTTTCATGTTGATTGTACTGATGAGCAAGCAATGAGAAAAAGAATGAGTAGTAGCAAATTAAGACAAGTGAAAAAAAGCTTAAAAGAAGGAGCAAAAATTATAGAAGCAGAATCTTGCGATGAGATACGTGCTTATTATGCTATTCTTTATGAGTTGTATACAACCAAAGTAAAAACACCACTGCCAGAGCAGGATTTTTTTATGGAATTATGGAAAAATAATACGGCAAGGTTTTTCCTAATTAAGTATAAAGAAGAAATTATTGGAGGAATAGTTTGTCCAATTTTAGAAGACAGAGTGATCTATGAATGGTTTGTTTGTGGTAAAGATGGAGTATATAAAAATATATACCCAAGTGTATTGGCAACATGGGCAGCGATGCAGTATGCTGTTAACAACGCAATCGAACGTTTTGATTTTATGGGTGCAGGAAAACCTAATGAAGCCTATGGAGTACGAGAATTTAAATCTAAGTTTGGAGGAGATCTTGTAGAACACGGTAGATTTTTACATGTTGCCCAACCCGTCTTATATAAGGCAGGAAAAACAGCAGTAAAAATACTTAAAAGCATTTGATATAAAATAAGCCATACTTATCAAATTAACACTAACAAAATGATTTTTGGCAAATTCCATTTAACCATAGAAATATTATATAGATGAAAATTCTGATCGATATTGGACACCCTGGACATGTACATTTGTTTAGGAATTTTGTTAAAGTTATGCAGGATAAAGGGCATGAGTTTTTGTTTACCTGTAGAGAAAAAGAGTTCGAAATAGAGTTACTAAAAGCTGCTGGGTTTAACTATGTGTCTTTTGGTAAAAAATATAACTCGACTACCGGAAAAATATGGGGACTACTAAAGTTTGATATACTAGAGGTTATACAAGGGTTAAAATTTAAGCCCGATGTTTTGATGAGTCATGGATCGCCTTATGCTGCACATGCCGCAGCAATTCTTCAAAAACCACATATTTCGCTAGAAGACTCAGGTAATTGGGAGCAAATTAAAATTTACTTACCCTTTACAAAGGCCGTGCTTACTCCAGATGTTCTTTTCGAAGATTTGGGACCAAAACAAGTGCGATACAATAGTTATCATGAACTAGCATATTTACACCCAAAATATTTTGAAAGTAATGCGACGCATCATTCAATTTTAAATATTGATGAAGAAAAAGAATATGTAGTATTAAGATTTGTTTCCTGGAATGCCTCACATGATAAAGGACAAACAGGATTTACATCGCACGAAAAAGAACAAATTGTAAACTACTTAGATTCAAAATATGAAGTGTTTATTTCGTCGGAAAGTGAACTCCCAGAGAAGTACGAAAAATTCAAAATAAAAATCGCGCCCGAGGATATGCATGAAGTGTTATCGGGAGCTACATTTTTTGTTGGCGAAGGAGCAACTATGGCTGCAGAAGCGGGAGTTTTAGGAACGCCTTCAATTTATGTTAATTCTATTCGAAGAGCTTATAACGAAGATCAAGAGAAATATGGATTGGTATATAATTTCCAAAATGGGAAAGGGGTATTAGAGAAAATCAAGGAATTAGAAAGTTTGCCAAATCTAAAAGAAGCGTTTAGAGAACGATTACAAAAATTGCTAATAGACAAAATCGATCTTACGGCATTTATGGTATGGTATGTAGAGCATTTTCCAGAAAGTCAACATACAATGAAAGCTAACCCTAATTATGATCTTAACTTTAAATAATGGATTTTACAGTAAAAAAATATACCAAATTATTACAGTCGCTTATTAATCAGGATTATTCTTTTCAGACCTTCGATGATTTTATAAGCAACCCGAATAAAAGAGTAGTAGTATTGCGTCATGATGTTGATTTATTACCAAATAATTCTTTAGAATTTGCAAGAATACAAGCAGAAAATAAAGTGAAGGGAACCTATTACTTTAGAGCAGTTCCAGAAAGTTGGGACGAAAAAGTAATCAAGGAAATTAGTGCCTTGGGCCATGAGATAGGGTATCATTATGAGTGTTTAACGACCTGTAACGGAGATTTAAAAAAAGGAATTCTAGATTTTGAAATAAACTTGAAAGCTCTTAGAGCATTAGCTCCAGTATCAACAATATGTATGCATGGTAGTCCAATGTCACGATATGATTCTAAGGACCTTTGGAAGACATATTCGTATAAAGATTATGCTATTATAGCAGAGCCCTATTTTGATGTTGATTTTGAGCAGGTATTTTACCTAACAGATACTGGCCGCCGATGGGATGGACATAAGGTAAGTGTTAGAGATCGAGTACAAACCTCGATGAAGGAGACATTTCATACCACGGATCAAATTATTAATGCCGTAGAAACATTGCCAAACCAAATCATGTTTACTTTTCATCCACAACGTTGGAATGATGATAAAGGAATGTGGGCAAAAGAACTCGTTTTACAAAATACCAAGAATGTAATAAAAAAGTTCTTTTTTGTTAACAAATGAAAACCTAAATATCTCAGTGTTTTAAAGAGATGAATTTTATTAATTTTTCTTAAATGTTAGGTTGTCGGATATTTCCCCGGTTTTGTCGTGTTAACTAATTGTTAATCAAAAGGTAGTGCAGTGTTAATTTGCGAAATATCATCGTTAAGTTTAGGTTATTTGCCGATTATTGAATTTTGTATCATAATATATTTACGGAAATCCCGTTACCTAAAAAGCTATATTGCTGATATTAAGTGAATTAGCTCATAAATATTTGTTAAAACATTAACGTATTATTAGTAATTTTTTTCTTACATTAGGTAAAATTGCCCCAGAAATCTTAAAACCAACAAAAACCATGACCACCAAATTTGCACCTTATGTTGATAACCAGATTGAAAGGCTTTTAAACCCAGAAAACAATGATGGAAAAACCGTCGTTGTAGACAGAGACTGGGATTCAGGGATAAAAAGTCTTATTTGTAAAGAGGTAGGAAAAGAGACTTTTGACTTTGTAGATAAACATGTAGGTCGTTCTATAAAGAAGACACATGTTGTTGCAACCAGAACTTGTTTTAATATTGAAAATATACCTCTTCATAAATTTGCGGCATTAGTTAATCTAAAAAGAGTTAACGATTTTAGAAGAATTAATAAGTATTTTGAATCTGTTAATGCTAAACTACCTGTTGGTGGTTTGTTTATAAATCATGTAGAAACCCATGCAGTTCGTAAGAACAGAATTCTAAAAAAGATTCCAAAATCATTTGGTTATCTATATTATCTTGCTGATGTTGTGCTTACCAGGGTTATGCCAAAACTTAAATATACTAAAGGTCTGTATTTTCATATTACAGGAGGAAAAGGTCGTGTTTTGACCAAGGCAGAAACTTTTGGACGTTTATACTCTTGTGGTTTCGAAATTGTAGAAGAAAAGACGATAAATAATTTACTTCATTTTGTAGCGAGAAAAGTTAAAGAACCAACTTTTGATACAGACCCTACATATGGTCCTTTAATTAAACTTAGACGATTAGGTAAGGATGGTAAGATAATTAAAGTTTATAAATTTAGAACGATGTACCCTTTTTCAGAATATTTGCAACAATATGTTTTTGAAAAAAATAGCCTTAAAGAGGGAGGGAAAATCAAAAACGATTTTAGAATATCTCATGAAGGAAAACTTATGAGAAAATACTGGATAGACGAATTACCAATGCTTATTAATTTTGTAAAAAATGAGATGAAATTAATAGGAGTTCGTCCTTTAAGTAATCATTATTTTAGTTTGTATCCCAAAGAGCTTCAGGAAAAAAGAATTAAGGTTAAACCAGGTTTGTTGCCACCTTTTTATGCAGATATGCCAAAAACCTTAGAAGAAATAGTAGCTTCAGAATTGAGGTATCTTGAGGAGTATGAAAAGGCGCCCTTAAAAACCGATATAAAATATTTTATGGCAATCATAAAAAATATTCTGTTCAGGGGCAAAAGAAGTTGCTAAACAAAAAGGTATCTTAGACGATATTAAAATCTCACAAATGATCATTAAAATTTTGAAGAAATTCTGGCTTATAATTTCAATTTTACTTTTAATTTCATGTGCATCTAAAAAGGATGTAGTTTACTTTCAAGATATAAAAAATTCCTACGAGAAAGAGATCGTAGAGACTTATGGTACCGTTTTTCAAACAGATGATTTGTTGGCTATAACCATTTCATCATCAGATATGCAGGGGTTAGAGCCTTTTAACCTCCCAGCAGTTTCTTTTAATGCTGTTCCTGGCAGTGTTGTGGGGCAACATAAACAACTTACCTATCAAATTAAAAAGGATGGCGCAATCGATTTCCCCGTATTAGGAAAAGTAAAATTGTTAGGTTTATCTCGAATAGAAGCAGCCGCTTTACTTAAAGAAAAATTATCTGTATATATAAAAGACCCTATTGTTCATATCGAATTAATTAATTTTAGAATAACTATATTAGGAGAGGTAAATAAACCTGGGACTTTTACAATTTCTAATGAACGAATAAGTATTATAGAGGCTTTGGGTATGGCAGGAGATCTGTCTATAACAGGTAAAAGAACTGATGTACTCGTTATTAGAGAAGAAGGGGATAAGTATAAATACTATAGAATCGACCTTACCTCTAACAAAATTTTTGACTCCCCAGTTTTTTATTTAAAACAAAATGATGCGATATACGTTACTCCTAATAATGCAAAGATAAAATCATCGTCATATAATAAGAATACTCCAATTTGGGTTTCTGTTGCATCAGTTATTTTGTCTTTGATCATTGTTTTAACGAGATAAAATGACCATAAACACACAAAAAAATAAAAAGTAACATGGGGTACCAGTACGAAAAAGATAAAAGTAATCTTACTTTTAAAGATCAACTTAATGTATATCTTAGGTACTGGAAACTATTTTTGTTATCAATAATAGTTTGTCTTGTTTTGGCTTTTTTGTATCTCAAATATACTCCTGTAGAATATAAAGTAGCCGCTACTATTTTGGTTAAAGGAGAAAAGGCAGGGTTACTATCAGAGTTATCGGCTTTTGAAGATTTAAGTATTGTAGAATCTAGTAACAAGGAGGTCGAAAATGAAATCCAAATTCTAAAATCAAGACCACTCTTCGAGAATGTAATCAAAAAGCTAAAGGCAAATTATACGTATTACGCCAAAACCAACCTGTCAAAGAGATCAGTAGAACTATATGAAAATAGACCTATTAGTGCTACTTTTATCAAGGACACATTATTTATTGATACAGAGGCAGAGTTTGTAATTACCATTCAGTCCAAAAATAAATTTACTATTAGAGAAGATGAGCATGACTTTGTTGGAGAAGGAATATTTGGGCAAGTGTTGCCTACTAGAATAGGTAATTTGATTTTAACAAGAAGCCCAGAATACTTTGAGTTTTATGTAGGAAAAGATATATACTTATCGATCAATTCGATATCAAATACCGTTGAAAATTATAAAGCAAAAGTAGGGGTAGGTTTGGTGTCAAAAGATGCAGATGTGATTTCGTTAGTAATAAATACGACTAATAGAGAAAAGGCTAAAGATATACTAGATAGATTGGTTGAAGAATATAATATTGATGCAGTACGTGATAAGAACCAAATTTATGAGAATACTGCAGATTTTATACGCGAGAGATTAACGATTATAAATTCTGAATTATCAGATATTGAAGAAGGTGTAGAGGTATTTAAAACTACTAATAAACTTACAGATGTTTCATCAGAGACCGAATTGTTTTTAACCAATTCATCAGAAAATAAGAAAGGAGTTGTAGATACCCATACTCAATTAGGTTTAGTTAATTTTATGAATGATTACCTTCAGAAAAATAACGAAGGGTTACTGCCTGTTAATCTTGGGTTTTCTGATATGGCAATCGTGCAAATCATTTCTAAGTATAATGATATTTCTCTTAAAAGAGATGAAGTCTTAAAGGGAACTACAAATAGAAACCCTATGGTAGTAAGTCTTAACGAAAAACTAGAAAGCCTTAAACTAAGTCTTAATCAAAGCCTTGCAAATCAAAAAACAGCACTAAAAATTAAACTTAAAGATCTTGAACGACAAGATGCGTTAATGAGTTCTAAAATAGCTTCTTTACCTAAAAAAGAACGTGAATTAAGAGATATTGTTAGACAACAGGAAATAAAGGAAACCCTGTATCTATACTTATTACAAAAAAGAGAGGAAACAGCAATTTCACTTGCAGCAACAGTAGCAAATGCAAAGATTATAGAAAAGGCTTATGCTTCTAAGTCACCAGTAAAACCTAAAAAAAGAATTATTCTATTGGTAGCTTTAATGGGAGCTATTTTTGTACCAGTATTACTTATTTTCCTTAAGGATCTCATCGATGTAAAGGTAAAAGACAGAAAAGAAATAGAAAGTATATTAAATGTTCCAATTGTTGCCGAAATTCCTAGAACAGACACTAAAAATAACTTTATAATTTCTACAGAAGATCGTTCTATTGTTGCAGAGGCATTTCGAATTTTTGAAAGTAATCTTAATTTTTTGTTGTCTGATTGTGATGAGAAAAGTAAGGTTATTTTGGTGACCTCTTCTTCTACCGGAGAAGGAAAAACGTTTAGTTCTACTAATTTAGCTATTGTGCTTGCAGAACCTGATAAAAAAATAGCATTACTTGGATTAGATTTAAGATCTCCAAAAATATTAGAATATCTTGATTTAAATAACTCACCAGGTATATCAAATTATATAAAAGATGATAAATTGAACCTAGAGGATATTATCATTAACTTAGATGATGTGCCTGAGCTTGATATTTTAAATTCTGGTATAATACCGCCTAATCCTGTTGAGATTTTAAAGAGTAGACGTTTTAAAGAGCTTATGGTGCGGTTAAAAGAAGAATATGATTATATCATAATAGATACTCCCCCCGTAAATTTGGTTGCAGATGCACTCTTGCTGCATGAATATGTTGACTTATGTATATATGTTGTGCGATCTGGGTTTTCAGATAAGAGGTTATTAAATGTGGCTAAGAACTTGTATAAGGACAAGCGATTTCCTGCAATGGCTGTATTACTTAATGAAGTAGCCTTAAGTAATAAAAATTACTATGGATATAAATACGGTTATGGATATGGATACGGGGCTTATGGAAATACTTCTAAACCTAAACCTTGGTGGAAATTCTACGGGTAATAACTTTTGAGAAAAAAGTTAGAAAATATTTAATAAGCAGGCTATTCTTATAACGCAGCCGGGCTTTTTTGTTTAGGAAGAATCATATCTTCTTTAGATACTACTTTTTCAAAACATGGGCTCTCCACAGGTTTTTTCCTAAAGAGTTTTTCTCTCACAACGTCCCAAATAATAGTATATAAAATTACAAATATTCCTCCTATCAAGGTAAAAACCCCTAATACAAGACGAACTAAAAAACTCACAATACGTTTTACCATAATGACTAATATTTACGTGTCAATTTTTTCAAACAATAAAATGCTTTATTTTAAGGGTAAAAGCAATTTATGTTTTGGTTCTTAATATACCTTTACTAGTATTTTTATAAAAGAATACTATACCTAAGATGTATGTGTGAGTTGAGAGTTTGAGTTAATATCAAAAGTACAACATTTTTGAATAGAATCATAAAGAATTACTAAAATTCAATAGAAAAACCGTAAAATAAGTAAGATATTGTTATTGTTTTCTTAAAAGCTAAAAAGTTAGAATAACATTTATTCTAACTTTTTAAGAAGCTTAACTCCTGATTTATGATTGTAATATTCTGAGTGTTTTGTTAATTCTATTAATTCACTTTTTGCATTCGTAATGTCGTTTACTTTTAAATAAGCAAGAGCTAGGTACCAATAGGCTTTATGAGCATCTAAGCTATTGCTTTGCTTTAATTTTTTAAAGTTCTCGATAGCTAATGTGTTTTGGTTTATTTCTAATTGTGCGATTGCTTTATATATGAGGACTTGCCAATTAGACTTAGTATTGTTCTCTTGTTCAATTTTATTAAATAGATCTAAAGCGGCTTTATAGTTTTGTGCTTTAAATAATTTTTCTGCAGATGCTAGCTTGTTTGTATTGTTTCTTATTGTTAATGAGGGTAAATCACTCCAATCTTTATGGGCTAAGTATAGATGCTCATGACTAGGGCTAGTAAATAGCTTAGAGGCAATAAATAGACCGATTATTAAAATTGCAGCAGCAGCACTTATATAGTAAAGGTATTTCTTTTTATTACCTATAGAATTGGTAGCAAAATATTGGTTTTCTGCATTTTTAATACTTTCTGCTAATATTTCTCCCTTTTTACTCTTTAAAAAAGTCAAATGTTGGTTAATCTTTGGGTGTTCATTTGAAACATCTGTTATTTCCCAATCTTGTTCATTATACACTATATTCATTTCTCTATAGAGTTCAAACTCTTTTCTAATAGTCAGACTGGATTCGAGTTTTTTTTCAAAAGCCAGAGATTCGTCCGGGGTCATTTCTCCATTTAGATATGCTTCTATTTCTTGGTCTAAATTGCTCATAACTCTTTTAATTCTTTATAGCGAGAATCTGATTGAATAGCCTCTTTAAGTTTACTTTTACATTTAAAAATACGCTGCCTTACAGTATTTTCTGTAGCATAATCTAATTCTTTAGCAATTTTAGAATAAGGCACTTTATTAAAGAAATACCCAAGTATTTTTCTGCAATTTTCAGAAATAGAAATCAATTTTTCTTGAAACAATTCCCATTTTTCTTGTTCGTAAGCCGCTAATGCTATTTCACGTTCTTCATGAAGAGGATCAAATACAACAGAATTTGTTACCCTGTTTTTTCGGATTTTTACTTCTCTACGCCAAACATTTTTACAGATGGTGAAAAGGTATCCTTCAAAACTAGAGGAAATCGTAAATGATTTATCCTGAGCTCGCAAAGATAATTGCAATAGAGCTTTTTGCATTACGTCTTTTGCATCATCCTCAATACCATCATGTTTATAGATGTAGGCTAAAACTTTTGGATAGACCTTACCATAAATCTCTTTGATTCCTTTCTCATTTCCAGTAATAAGGCTTTGTAGTAAGTAGTCATCATGTTTTTGGGTGATCATGTAATACTAAGATTGGTTATTAGAATAGATGTTTAGGTAACATTTATATGATTACTGACATGAGTACAAACTTAGATATAATTTATAGATTTTTAGAGGGGCAAAAACCCTTTTTATTCTAAATCTTGTTGAGATAACCAATTTTTGATGATAAGTATTTACCAAATTTAAAAATAAACAAAAGTTAGTATCAAAGGGTAACATTTATATGATAGTTGACATAAATATCTGAGGGATAAATTTTAAAATCCTTTTTTATGAACTAAAGTTGAATTTGAAAAATAAAAATTATGAAAAAAAATGTTTATTTATTAATTGTAGTGGCCTTTTTGGGGTTACAAAGCTGTAGTGAAGAAGAGCATACTGATGAGGAGTTGTCATTGTATGAAGAAGAGTTATTACAAAAGGAAGAAATGGAAGTGAAATCTGAATTAGTTAAAAATTTAAAAGACACTTCATCTACTGATGATATGGATTAGGTGAAACATTTCTTGAAATTGTTTATACTGAGTTTTTGATATATGTCAAGAAAAGGGTCGTGAATATTTATGCGAATAGTATCCTTTTCAAGCTTTGACTATCGGATTTCGTTAAATGATTGGGATATATTTTTTAATGTCGGGTTTTGTAAAAATCATTTTCTAAATGGAAATGTTCAAAATTTTGGGTAACATTTTATTTACTTTGTGCTCTTTTTGGTAACTATGTATTAACCAACAAAGTATCAAAGGTCTTGGGGAAGATGATTATACTTTGAGATTTTAAAATTTTAATGATGAAAAAAAGTATTGTATTAATTATGGGATTATGCCTGTTTGCCGTATTAGGATGCACAACAGACGAAGAAAACATTGTAGAAAAAGATATCGTGAAAAGTACTTTGAAAATTGCGAGTTCAGTTCCTGTTCCAGAAATTATTAAAGATCAAGTAGTAATTCAGTTTAAAGCTGATAATTTAAACGAAGAAGAAAAAAATCAAATTCGAGATCGATGTAAGAATAAGTATAATTTCGATATCAAAAAAATAGAAACTTGTGATTGTGACAATGATGGTATAGAGTTATGGACTATTGATACTACGTTCCCTGATTTTATTGGAGTTGAGGATTTGGTGAGGAATTTAAAGGATTCTTCTTCTACAGATGATATGGATGGTGACCTACAGTTTTCTATTAAGATATTAAACAATGATATGCGTAAAGGGGAACATTTTTATACAATCGCTCAAAAGACCGTAGCTCGCAACCAAAATGAAGCAGTAAATATTGCAATTTTAGATACGGGAATTGACTATGATTATTTATCCGAGCCAGTTTTATATAATAGTAGAGATACTAATGGCTGTAAAGATGAAATTTCGGGATGGGATTTTGTGAATAGTGATAATGATCCTAGAGATGATAATGGACATGGGAGTTTTGTCTCTAAAGTTGTTACAGATGTATTAGATAGAACAAATGTAAGATATCACCTTTTGCCTGTAAAAGCCTTTGATGAAAATGGAAATGGTTTATATAGTAATGTTGTGTGTGCAATGAAGTACATTAGTAAGAAACCAGGAAATTTTATTGTAAATACAAGTTTTGGATTTTATGGAGTCTCAAATCAAGTGATCCTAAAGAATATCATAAGTAGTGTTGAGGACAGAATGCTGTTTGTGTCTTCATCTGGAAATGAAGGGTTGAATACTGATATTTCGGGGAATGAACATTTTCCTTCAAGCTACGATTCTCCAAATATGTTAACCGTAGGTGGATATACAGGATCATTGTTTGCATATCCTTCAATAGGAACTACATATGTAACAGGACTTAATAGGGCGGTTGATTCTAATTACGGAAGTTCAAGTATTGATGTTGTAGCTCCTTTTGATGGATACCATCTTGTATTAACATCTCCAGGTTCGATAATAACTGCCGATGTGCAAGGGACTTCTTTTAGTTGTGGTTATGCAACTTCTCGTGCGGCTAGATTGTTTAACAGAACTACAGGATTACCTTCAGAAATTAAGAGCAAAGTTCTATACTCAGCATATAAGTCATACGCCTTTAATGGATTAATTAATAATGGAAGAGTTTTAGTGAAAGGAATGATTAATGATGCTGTTAATGGTCCGACCGTAGGACACTAGATATTTCTGTAGGACATATATAACCTCACAATTGGTTTATAATTTATATTTTTAATGCATGAATTATAAACTAGTTGTGAGGCTATTCTTTATTTGGCTCTATGTTATTTCTATAAACGGGCAACATAAAGAACAATTGTTAACCGTTATAAACTCTATATCTACTGTTAACGAAAAACAAATTGTACTGGATTCTTTACTTCAGACAAATGTGAAGAATTTGACTTCTGTTGAATTGGCTGACTATTATCATGACTATGCTTATCAATGGTATTTTAAAAAAAGATGGTTAGAAGAAAATAGAAAAGAATTTCTCGAAGAAGCGATTATTTTGTTTGAAAAATCTATTGCGCTCAAAAAAGGTGAAGATAACCCTAATAGTAGTTCAATTATTAGAACATTGTATAATTTGGGAGTCTTATGTAAAGAAAACAATGAGTTTTTTAAAGCAATTGATGCTTTTTTAGAAATAACTACTTTCAAAAAGGCTGATAAAAAGACAATGTATGGATATAGAGAATTGGGTAGGACATATTCAATACTTGGAGATTATTATAAAGCATTGGCAAATAATGATGAAGCTATTTTGCTAGCAAAAAAAAATACATTCCTAAAAGAAAAATTAATAGAAGGTTACCTAAATCATGCAGACATTTACTCCTTAATGGGGTATCAAGAATATTCTAATCAGATTAGAACAAATATTAAGAAGGCAGATTCTTTGTTAAAAAACAATTTAGTAAAAACCTCAAAATATAGAGATAGAATTTATCAAATTGAGGGTAATAGATTATTAAGAAATAAAAAGTATTCAGATGCCATTAATTGTTTTAATAAAGTTCTAGAAAATTTACATCCTCTAGATTCATTTAATAGGGCTAGTGTTTATAATAGTATTGGCTTATCTTTTTTATTTGTAAAGCAGTTTGATACTGCTCGATCTTATATACAGAAATCTATTGAATATGACCCTAGTTTTACGGCAGCATATGAAAACATGGGGGATTTGTATATTGAGAATAAAGAATTTTCAAAGGGATTATTAGAGTATCAGCGTGCAATTCAATATAACACTATAAGTAATGAGAAGCTAAGAGTTGATGGTCTTATTTCTAAAGATGAATTAGAAGTAGCAATAAATAAATATTATCTATTACATCATTTAATTCAAAAAGCAAACGGTTGGATGCAATACTATCACTTCGACAAAAACAGAGATCATTTAAAAGAAGCATTAGCTACATTTAAGACAGCAGACCAATTGGTAGATATCATTCGATTTGAAAGTACAGAGTATAAATCTAAATTGTTTTGGCGTGAAAAAGGAGCATCTTTATATATGAAAGCAGTAGAAGCTTGTTATTTACTTAAACAACCTGAAGAAGCCTACTATTTTATGGAAAAGAATAAGGCATTATTATTACTTGAAGATATAACAAATGAACAAGCAAAGGAAAATGCACAGCTACCTGTAAAAGTTGCTCGAAGAGAATTTGAACTCAAACAAGCGATTTATCTTTTAGAGAACGAATTAAATATCTCAAAAGATAAATCGGGTGATCAGGTACAATCATTAAAAGATAAAATATATGCCAGTAAAGACAAGTATGAAAGATTTGTAGATTCTATTGCTCTTGCTTTTCCTAAGTATGCAACAAATAAAAAGAAGATTACTGTACTGCCTTATAAAACATTTGAAACTAAATATGTTTCGAATGAAGAAATGGTGTTACAGTATATCCTCAATAAGGATCAAGGCTATGGTCTACTTACAGCAAAAGACGAATCTGTTTTTTTTGAAATTAAAGATGTAACTTCATTACAAGAGCATATTTATACATTAAGAAAGCAATCTTCACAATTATTTCAAGAAAAAGAAGACCTAATTGTATATCATGAAAATGCAAACAAGGTATTTCAACAAATTATACCAGATCGTGTATATCAGAAAATAAAAGGGAAAAAACTTACCATTCTCCCTGATTATACACTTCAACAGGTTTCGTTTGACGTATTAACTACCTCAAAACAAAAATATAGTTATCTTATAAAGGATACAGAAATACGATATGGATACTCTATATCCTATTTGGATCGTAATAAAGATATTAAGCGTACTTCAAAATATCCATTTATAGGTTTCGCACCTGTGACTTTTGAAACAAAAGGGCTTGCAGATTTAGTATTAAGTAAAGAAGAAGTGTCATCTATATCTGGATTGTTAAGCGGAAACTCATTGACAGAAGAAAAAGCGACCAAATCAAATTTTTTAGATACCATTGCTCTTTATAAGGTTATTCACCTTTCTACCCATGCCGATATAGGTACAACTGAAGATCCTTGGATAGCATTTAAAGATGAAAAACTATCGTTAAATGAAATTTATGCAACCAAAAATCAATCAGAAATGGTCGTACTTAGTGCTTGTAAAACTTCATTAGGAGAACTTAGACAAGGTGAAGGAGTCATGAGTTTGGCTAGAGGTTTCTTTCATTCTGGAGCTAACAGCGTGGTATCGTCTTTGTGGGCCACAAATGATAAATCTAGTAAAGAGTTAATGATTGATTTCTATAAAGAGTTGAATACAGGTGTTACTAAAGCAGCGGCATTAAGAAGTGCTAAATTGAACTACATTAATTCACATTATGGTACAGAGCTATCTCCTTTTTATTGGGGAGGAGTAATACTTATTGGGGATAACGCTACTTTGTCTTTGTCATCTGGTTTTTTTGAAACGTACTGGATAGGTATAATTATGATAATGGTAGTTCTTACAGCTCTATTATTTTATGTAGGTAGAAATCGATCGGTATCTTAAAACTTTACTATTTTCATTATTAATGTTAATTATAATATTTATGATTATGAGATATGAACTTTCTTAATAAAAAGTTGGAAATCTCCCTGTATTAACCAAAGTGAAGGTAACATGCTGATAATGGGGAGATTTCCGACCATTTGAATCTTGTTTTTTTTGCCTTAATGAGGGATTCCCATCTTTAAGAAAAGGATATTTTATCGTTAAAAAGACATTTTGTTTGAATCGTTTTTTTATATTTATCCCGAATTTTAAATGTAGCAATTTTTACAGTTTAAAATAAACCAGATGTAAGTCAGGAAAGCGAAGCTATACCCCGTAAATAGGGTGTTGCGTTTAAAGTTGAAAAATGATTTTGATCTGAATTTGCAATAGTTTTGTGGGGAAAATTCTCACAATTTATGTTTCATTAAAGCTTTGAAAATTAGAATTATTGTTTTTTAAAAAAGAAAATATTTGAATGAATGAAATCCCATTTTTAGAATTTAAAAAATGGAGCTGAAATACTTTAAAAACCTCCCCAAAATTACCTTAAAGTTAACCTGAAATAAAGCAATTTATAATATTGAAATATTAGTAATTTGATTATGATTTAAATTGTATGTATAGAAATCCTAAGTTAAAACCGAAGCTTTAGTTAAAACAGTGTTAAAGTAAGAAAAATAAGAGTATGTTAATAGATGAGTTTTCAATTTTTTTGTAATATGCCGTACTATTTAAAACTGCAATAATAAAAGGGAGATATTTTAGACACCTAAAAACCCCTTTAATGTATTTTCTTGATTTTGAAAATACATGTTTACCCCAAAAAATCAAAACATATAATCAGATGATTCTGCCATCTTGTATGGTATGTCATTTTAACAATTTATAACAATATTGAATCACATTTTCTGCACAAAATGATGTGATTCATGGGGCGGAGCTTTGCAAAGAAATAAAGTTCTTCTCACTTTTAAAATTAACCAACTTAAATATATACTATGAATCATTGTTATTCTGACAATTGGTATGTTTTATACGTAAAATCTCGTCATGAAAGAAAGGTAGAAAACCTATTAAGAGAAATTCGTATTCATACATTTGTACCTTTTGTAAAACAAGTTCGAAAGTGGAGTGATCGTAAGAAAATTGTAGAGGTTCCACTATTTCCTTCCTATATTTTTATAAAAATCTCAAGTAATACAGAGTTTGAAAAAGTCCGTTCTGTTGATGGCGTATGTGATTATATCCATTTTGGTAGAGAATATGCAAAAGTCACAGATGAAGAAATAAATAAAATAAAACTCTTTCTTAGTATTAATGAGTTTAGTGATATTGAAACTTCATCTGAAAGATTACAAATTGGCCAGAAATATAAAATTACTCACGGTCCTTTAAGTGGAGTCGAATGCGAGGTGAGTATGATAAATAATAGAGATAAAATTGTTGTAAGAATAGATTCTATTAGACAAAATATTTGTGCCACAATCCCCACAGATTATTTAACAGAACCAGCAATGCTATGTTAGTGTTAAGGTTTTGATTATTAGTTATTAACAGATAAAATTTGTTTTTATTCTTGTTTGATATTGTATGTCAAACAGAACTTGTATTGCCTTTTTTGAAAGTAATACTTTATTCTTCCTCATTGATGATATCAAATTCCAATACCCCCCAAGTATGACTATTGATATTAATAATGAATCAAGAATATCATTGGTTTTGAATAACCAATTAAACACTTCTTTATAAACACAATTAATTCACACATATCATGGAATCACTAAAAAAGTATCATTTATCAGAGTCATCAAAAATTGTTTCACCATCAGTACCAGGGGAAAAATCGAAAGAACTATTGAATCTTCAAAAAGAAATTGAAGGTAGTGTTGTTTCGTATCCAAGAAGTATGCCTATCGCAATCAAAAGGGCAAAAGGTAGTATTATAGAAGATGTTGATGGAAATCAGTTTATTGATTTTTTTGGAGGTTGTGGAGTATTAAATGTTGGTCATGGTAATGATTTTGTTCTTGATTATGTTAAGAAACAACAAACAGAGTTAATTCATGCATTAGATTTTCCTACAGAAAATAAGATGTCATTAATTAAGAAAATACGTAAACATTTACCAGAGGATATTAGAGAGGATTTTAAAGTAAGTTTTGGAGGACCTACTGGTTCTGATGCGGTAGAGGCAGCTATAAAATTAGCCAAAATAAAAACAGGTAGAGACGGTATAATTTCTTTTACTGGTGGTTATCACGGTATGACATCAGGAGCATTGGCCGTAACATCGGATATAGGATTTAGAAATAGAATAAACTCATTAATGCCAAATGTTAGTTTTGCTCCTTATAACTATCCTTATCGAAGAACATCAACAAATGAAAATGAAATAGATGGTATTGAGTATTTCAAAAATATATTAACGAATAGCCACTCTGGAATAACAAAACCTGCGGCAATTATTGTTGAGCCTATTCAGGGTGAAGGAGGAAATATTGTTCCAGAAGATGGATACCTTGAGGAATTAGTGAGGTTAGCTCATGCTCATGATGTCTTAGTAATATTTGACGAAATACAATGTGGTTTCTTTAGAACAGGAACTTTTTTAGAGTTTATGAATACCAATGCTGTTCCTGATATTATTACTTTTTCAAAAGGGTTTGGAGGAATTGGTTTTCCAATTTCAGGATTGATTTATAAAAAGGAAGTTGAAGCTTGGGGACCAGCCGCACATATTGGAACTTTTAGAGGTAATCAAGTTAGTATTGCAGCAGCCCGAGGGGCATTTGATTTTATTGAAGCATATAACTTAGAAGAGTACACAAAAACTATAGGAGCTTATTTGACGAATAAGTTAGAAGGTTTAGTAACCGAAATCCCATTTATTGGAGAGGTTAGAGGAAGAGGAATGATGATAGGTGTAGAATTTGTAAAGAATACCACAACCAAAGAACCTTTTCCAGAGTTTGTGAAAAAAATGAGAGCAGAATGCTTTCAAAGAGGATTATTATTTGAAGTAGGAGGACATTATAATAATGTATTAAGACTTGTACCACCATTGGTTACAACTCATGCAATTGTAGATTCTGCAATAGAAATAATGAAAGAGGCTATTGCCGTTTGTGCAGAGGAATACCTAGAATCGGCTCTAGCCTAATTTTTTAAAATTAAACCTATAAAGATGTTACCAATTGACCAATTGAGTTCTGAAGAGAATTTTTCAGAAGAAACATTATTGCATATATTTAAACAACACCTTAATCAAATTCCTAATAAAGTCTTATATCGATTTTTCGCAAATGGAGAAGAAGAGAATGATTCAAGAACATGTATAGAATTATATAAGAGATCAGAAATTATTGCATCTAACATTTTAGAACATGTTAATCCAGGAGATCGTGTCTTACTGTTGTATCCGTCTGGGTTAGATTTTGTAGACGCCTTTTTAGGGTGTTTGATGGCTGGAGTAATTGCAGTTCCTGCTTTTCCGCCACAGGGGAAACGTAGAATTGGTAGGTTAGAGAAAATAGTATCGGATTGTAAAGCGTCGATGATATTAACAACCGATACTGTTTATACCAAAAACCTAAAATGGTTTAGTAATGATGTGTTTGCAGATGTAAAATGGCTTCAAACAGACCAACTTACAGATGTTTTGGACAAGAGTTTTCCAAAGGTAACATCAGAAACAGTTGCGTTTCTTCAGTATACATCTGGATCAACAGGAGATCCTAAGGGTGTGATTGTAGATCATGCTAATATCATCGATAATAGCGAAATTTTTAAAAGCTGTTTTCATACAACTCCAGATTCGGTTGGAGTTTCTTGGTTGCCCATTTATCATGACATGGGATTAATAGGTAACATTATTCAATCACTTTATGTAGGTTTCGAACTTGTAATTTTACCTCCAACTGCCTTTATTCAAAAACCAATTCGATGGTTAAAACTAATTTCTAAATATAAAGGAACAGTAAGTTGTGCGCCGAATTTTGCTTATGACGTATGTACTAATCAAATAAAGGACGAAGACCTTGTTGGATTAGATCTAAGTAGTTGGAGAGTTGCAATAAATGGGTCAGAACCTATTCGACCTGATACCATGAACAAATTTGCCGATCGTTTCGAATCTTATGGTTTTAATAGAACCACATTATTCCCTGGATACGGTATGGCAGAAACTACATTGGTTATAAGCGGTTGTAGGTTTAATGATGAACCAACAGTTCTTCATTTAAATAAAAATGAATTACACGAAGGTACAATACAGCCGTATAGTGCAATACAAAAGGATTCAGAAGAAATAAGATTAATTGGTAATGGTCCTGTACATGAAAGGTTAAAAGCAAAAATTGTTAATCCTAATACAAAAAGGGTATGTGAGAATGATGAGGTTGGTGAGGTATGGATTAGTGGAGCAAGTGTAGCCAAGGGTTACTGGAATAAGGAAGAATTATCCAAAGAGATTTTTGATGCTTATACGGTAAATACAGATGGAGTAAAAAATAAAAAAGATGGCCCTTATTTGCGAACGGGGGATATGGGATTCTTGTATGATGATGAAATATATATTTCTGGTCGGTTAAAAGAAATGATGATTTTTAATGGGGTAAATCACTTTCCGCAGGATATAGAAAGAAGTGTACAAAAGTCTCATTCGGATCTACAAAATAATGCAGGTGTAGCTGGTACGTTAGTTGTTGACGGAACAGATAAGTTGATTATTGTTCAAGAGGTTAAACGTACAAGCATGCGCTCGTATGATTTTGAAGAGATAGTAAAAAATATTTGCGAAGTTGTATTAGCAGAACATGAATTATCAGTTCATACTATTGTATTATTAAGCCCGGGTAGAGTTAGTAAAACTTCTAGTGGTAAAATACAACGATTAGCTACAAAATCAGCATATGCTAATCAAACTCTCGAAGGAATTCTAAATACATGGATTCAAGGTGATAGTTTAACAAACAAAACTAAGATAACCAAAGATCCCGAACCAATAAAGAAAAGCATAGTAAATGACGAATTAATGAACTGGCTAAAAGATACTATTAGTCAAGAGTTGTCAATAGAAAAATCTAGAATTAATACGCGTACCTCTTTTGCAGAATTAGGAATGACTTCTTTTCAAGGAGTACGATTATCAGGGCTGTTGTCTGATTATGTTAAAGAAGAGGTTTCGCCTACATTGATCTATAGCTACCCAAACATTGCAGATTTAGTCATGTATTTAACAGGAGAAGAAGAGCATATAAGTTCTTCTCAAGTTGATAATATTGATGATCTTCAGAAAAATGAACCTATAGCTGTTATTAGTATGGCTGGCAAATTTCCGGGGGCAAGAAATATAGAAGAGTTTTGGGAAAATTTAAAATCAGGAAAAGATGCAGTAACAGAAATCCCTAAGGAAAGATGGGATATTGATGAGTACTATAAAACAGATGTAGATGGTTATAGTATGAATACAAGGTGGGGAGGTTTTATAGATGAAGTTGATATGTTTGACGCTTCCTTTTTTGGAATATCACCACGAGAGGCCAAATTGATGGATCCTCAACAACGTGTTTTGTTAGAATTGAGTAACGAATTGATAGAACGAGCTGGATATGCTTCTTCTGATTTGAAAGGAACAAAAACAGGAGTTTATATTGGGGTCGAGCAGGTTGATTATAGTGCATACCTTCAAAATAATAAAGCAGATCTCTATTCGGGAACAGGAGCTGCTTTGAGTATTATTTCAAATAGATTGTCGTATTACTATGATTTTAGAGGTCCTAGTATGTCTATAGATACAGCATGTTCTGCCTCGTTAACCAGTATACATACAGCGGCTAAGGATATAAGAAACGGCGAGTGTACAATGGCAATTGCAGGAGGGATAAGTTTAATATTATCACCTCATATTACAGTGGCATTATCGCAAGCAAACATGATGTCAAAAGATGGTAAATGCAAAACGTTTGATGATTCGGCAAATGGATATGTACGAAGTGAAGGGTGTGGATTGGTGTTGTTAAAGCCACTTTCTAAAGCTATAGAAGATGGAGATAAGATAGAATGTGTAATTAGAGGCTCTGCAGTAAATCAAGATGGTAGGAGCAATGGCTTAACAGCTCCTAATGGTTTGGCTCAACAAGAAGTTATAAAGTCAGCATTAAAGTCAGCAAACTTAGCTGCCAAAGAAATAGATTATGTAGAAGCGCATGGAACCGGCACTGCTTTGGGTGATCCAATAGAAATTTCTGCATTAGACACTATATATGGCGAAAATAGAAATCAGAAAAATCCATTAATAGTTGGGTCTGTAAAATCCAATATAGGGCATTTAGAAGCTGCAGCAGGAGTAGCTGGATTAATAAAAACTATATACTGTCTTAAGTACAGTCAAATACCTAAACAATTACATTATAATATTCCTAATACACATATTAATTGGGAGAAATTTAATGTACGTATTCCTGCTAGAGAATTAGGTTGGGATAAAAAAGAAAATGCAACCAGAAAAGCAGGAATTAGCTCTTTTGGTTTTGGAGGTACCAATGTTCATGTTATTATTGAGGAAGGACCAGTTCTTGAAGAAAATCAAGATAAAAACTCACTATCAAGATCATTAGAATTAATTGCTCTATCGGGTAAAAACGAAAAGGCATTACAGGCTCAAGTCGATAATTTAATTAAGCATATAAATGTAAATTCAAAATTATCTTTAGATAGCCTTTCATATAGTTTGTCCCTTACTAGAAATCATTATTTACATCGTTATGGAGTTGTATGCAATAGTATGTCATCACTTTTAGAGCAGCTGAATAACTTTGATTTAGAGACAAAAAAAGTATCAACTCAAGAGTTGTTAAAAACAGCATTTTTATATACAGGGCAAGGTTCTCAGTATATAAATATGGGAAAATCATTATATGCTAATGAGCACGTATTTAGAGAAAATCTGGATAAATGTGCCACTATTTTGGACTCATATTTAGATGTTAATTTGTTAACGGTTTTATTTACTGATAAACATGAATCGTTATTAGATCAGACAAATTACACACAGCCGGCATTATTTTCTATTGGATTCGCATTGTCTAAGCTATGGGAGAGTTGGGGAGTTAAACCCGATGTAGTAATGGGGCATAGTATAGGTGAACTTACAGCCGCCTGTATTGCTGGAGTTTTTAGTTTAGAAGATGGACTAAAATTAGTAGCTTCAAGAGGTCGATTAATGCAATCTGTATCAGAAAAAGGAGGGATGGTCTCTGTACAATGCAACGAAAAAGATGCATTAGAACTATTAGAAAAGTATAAGGGGAAAATAACAATTGCAGCAACTAACAGTCCAAATCAAACGGTACTATCAGGTGCTATAAAGTCGATTGAAGATTTATGTCAGTTATTATCTTCTAAAAATATAAAGCATAAACAATTACAAGTTTCTCATGCTTTTCATTCGCCTCTTATGGATTCAATTTTGGAAACATTTAAAGAGGTAGCATCAAGTATAACATATCATCCTGCACAATGTGACATTATAAGTAATGTATCCGGAATTAAAGGAAATATAGAAGTTACGAATCCGGATTACTGGGTAGAACATATTAGCGCACCTGTTTCTTTTCTAAAGGGAATGCAAACTTTAGAAACAATGAACATTAATACATACTTAGAGGTGGGACCACATCCAGTATTAATAGCACAAGGAGGCCAATGTGTTTCTGATAGTACTAAAGCCGTTTGGTTAGGTTCTATTAGAAAAGGAAAAAATGATATAGAGATACTATTAGAAAGTTTGATAGAATGGTATATGCAGGGAGGAGATGTAGATTGGAAATCTTTTTATAGAGGAAGAGAAGCAAAAAAAATCGAACTACCTACCTATGCTTTTCAACGCCAAAGATATTGGATAGAAACAGAAGCAAATTCATCTAATAAAAAGCAAGTAAATAACATAAATAATAGCGTACAAGCACAAGTAACTACTCCTATTATGAATAATTCTAGAAATCAATCAAAGTTTACTTTTGATGAAATCTATAATCACTTAGCAAAGTTGGTTTCTTCATCACTTCAAATGAATATAGAAGAATTGTCTCCAAAAAGCCCTTTGCTTAATTTGGGTGCTGATTCTTTGGTACTAATGGAGATTACCAAAAAAATTGAAAAGGAATATAAAGTAGCAATACCAATAAGAAGGTTATTTGAAGATATAACTGATTTAGGGTCAATTGTAGATTATATTTTAAGTAATATAGAAGATATTCCTGAACCTTCTGTAAACTCTATCAATACCAATCATGTAGATCAAGTTAATAATGTTGTAAAGGTGAATGAAGCCATAGGAACAACCACAAAAGCGGGAGATGCTACGTTAAATCTTATTTTGAATCAATTCTCAGAGCAAAATAAAATTTTATCAGATTATCTTAATACCAACGGAGCGACACAAAATCAAACGCAAATTAGCAATAACAATTTGGCTCCTGATCAAGAAGAAACGAATACGGTTACTATAGCTTCTCAAAAACCTAAAGAAAAAAAAGAAGGAGCTTTAACCGGTAATTTGAGCGATACCAGCTTTTTCTTTCAAAAACTTCCTGAAAACCAAGAAAAGCAACTTTCAGAATTAATAGAGAAATTTACAAGTCAAACTAAAAAGTCAAAAGCATATACTGCAAAATTTAGAAAGGTTTTGGCTGATTTTTTTATGACTCGAAACTTTAAGATGGCTACCAAAGAGATGGAGTATCTTATTGTTTGTGACAAAGCATCAGGTTCTAGGTTTACAGATATTGATGGCAATTCGTATATAGATATTACTATGGGTTATGGCTCATGTATTTTTGGACATCAACCAGACTTTATCGTTAATGCCATACAAGAACAGTTGTTTAAAGGGATTACAGTTGGCCCTATGGCAAAATTATCAGGAGAAGTGGCAGCACTAATTTCTGAGTTAACAGGAATGGAACGCGTAGCTTTTGCAAATACAGGTACAGAAGCTGTTTCTTTTGTAATGCGTTTGGCACGAGCGGCGACAGGCAAAAAGAAAATCGTCATATTTTCTGGCTCATATCACGGTCATATCGAAACTGTTTTAGGAATGCAAGGAGATAGTGGTACAGAACCTATGGTGCCAGGAGTAACCAATAATATGGTGAAAGACCTAATTGTACTACGATATACAGATGATGATATTTTAGACCAAATCCGATCACATGCAGATGATTTGGCAGGTATTATGGTAGAACCGGTTCGTAGTCGTTTTCCAGATTTTCAACCTGTAGAATTATTAAAGCAATTAAAAGAACTAACTCTAGAACTAGATATTCCTTTAATCTTTGACGAAATGATTACTGGTTTTAGAATTATGCCAGGAGGAGCTCAAGAATATTTTGGAATTAAGGCGGATATTGCAACTTATGGAAAAATAGCTGGAGGAGGAATGCCTTTGGGAGTGGTTGCTGGATCCAGAAGATATATCGATATTGTTGATGGAGGGGATTGGTCGTACGGAGATGATTCATATCCAAAAGTACCTAAAACATTAGTTGCAGGAACTTTTACTCGTCATCCTCTTACAATGGCAGCTTCCAAAGCAATACTTACGCGGATAAAAGAAATTGGAAAAGAAGAATACTTAGCATTAAATCAAAAAACAGATGATTTAATGAAACGTTTGAATACTTATTTCAAACAAGAGGCATTACCTATAGAAGTAGTTAATTTTGGCTCATTGTTTAGGTTTAAGTTTAAAGAGAACTTCGATTTACTTTTATTTCACTTAATTCAAAAAGGTATTTATGCATGGGCTCCAAATAATCTTTATATAACTTTTGCTCATACCGATGATGATATAAATGAGATTTATAAAGCAATTTGCGAAAGTGTTTATACCGTTTATAAATTATCAGATTGTAAAAGTTCAGTTATTCCAAGTGAATCGGTTGTTGAATCAAAAGTTACAGAGTCAAAATCAACCTTGGCTCAACAACAATTGTTTCTTTTAGATCAGATTGACACAAAAAGATCTTTAGCATACATTTTATCATTAGGAATAAATATGAAGGGTGATTTGGACCTTTCTGTTTTGAAAAAGGCACTAAATCAAGTTTTTAAATCTCATGATATATTATGCAGTACATTTTCTGAAGACGGAAAAAAAGTAATATATGATTCTTCTATTACCATGCATTTAGAAGAAACCAATATATCAATGCTAGATGAAGAAAGTAAAGAAAATGCCTTTAAAGAACTAATTGAAAAAGATTCAAAAACTCCTTTTTCTTTAACCAACGGATGTTTAGTAAGAGCTAATCTGATAAAGTTTTCAGAAAATCAACATAAACTACTACTATCTGCCCATCATATTATTGTTGATGGTTGGTCTTTCTCTCTATTTGTACAGGAACTTATTAAAAATTATGATGCCATAAGTCACGGTAAGTATTCTTTTGGAGATAGAAAAATTCAATTTCCAGATTATATTACTTGGATAGACAAACAAAGAGAAAGTGATGAATGGAGGGATCATGAATACTACTTTATAGAGAAATTCAAGGAAAAATCTTTTAGGGTTTCATTACCTTTTGGAAATCAAATATCTGATCAAATTGATATGACCAATGGATCAGCAATACTGAGTATTCCAAGGGCAGAAGTACAAGAGTTAAAACAATGGAGTGGTAGTCAGGGATTAACGCTTTTTATGACTTTTTTATCTGTATATAAACTTCTTCTTTTCAAGTTATGTACTCAGAAAGAAATTGTTATCGGAATCCCAGTTGGAGGTAGGTTTATGCCAGATATTGATAATGCCATAGGCTACTTTTCTCATATTATGCCTTTGATATCGGAGTATGATTCTAATCAATCTATTTCTGACTATTTGAAAGACTTAAAGAGAAACTTATTTACTGCCTACGACCATCAAGAATTTCCATACTCTGATTTAATAGCTTTATTTCAGGAAGAAAAAAGTATAACAGAGAATCAGCTTATTAATGTAACCTTTAATTTTGATGTAGCAGTTGGATCTGCCGAAATGGGAGGTTTACAACTAGAACTTGAAGAAAATAAACCGTTATATAATCATTTTGATTTACAATTCAATGCTTTTGAACATTCTGGTGAGCTAGTCATACGTTTAGATTATAGGAAATCGGTAATAAGTGATGCAATAGGAAAAGAGTTATTAGATTGTTTCAAACATTTACTTTCTCAAATAACGACCTTACCTAATACATTACTATCAGAAATAGAAGTAATACCCGAATATCAAAAAGAAAAATTATTAAAAACATTTAATAATACTGCTGTTGTCTACCCAGAGGATAAGAGTCTAGTTAATTTATTTGAAAATCAGGTTAGTAAAACTCCTAATGCAATAGCTGTAGTTTATAGTGATCAACAATTAACTTATAAAGAATTAGATGAAAAAGCTAATCAATTAGCTAACCTTATTATTTCTAAAGGGATTCATTCATCCTCAAGAGTTGGTGTTTTATCAAATAGAGGATTTGATATGATCATAGGTATTTTAGGTGTATTAAAATCTGCCTGTACCTATGTACCACTAGATCCTACCTTACCGTCAAATCGTTTAGGACACATTGCAGAAGACTCTGGACTGACACATGTAATTTATACAGACGAAGAATTAGTGTCTAAATTGCCTATAACAGAATGTACATTTGTAGATATTCAGGAATCACATGCGTATGATAAAAGTGGGTTTGATACTATTAGAGAGTTTGATTCAAATGCATACGTAATGTATACTTCGGGTACTACGGGTATGCCAAAGGGTATTTTAATAAGTGATGAAAATGTAATAGCATTAATTAATGATCCTTCGATTGCAATTGATTCATCAGATAAAGTATTGCAATGGTCTAATTATGCATTTGATGGTTCTACTTACGAAATTTTTGGAAGCCTTTTATCTGGAGCTTCACTGTATATGATAGATAGTGCTACTGCGTCTGATGCTTTAGCAATTTCGAACGTCATTAACGAGAATCAACTTAGTATTGTTTTTATTACAACTGCTTTATTTAATTCGTTGGCCGATTGCGATATTTCGAGATTATCAAGTGTACGAATGTTATTATTTGGAGGAGAGAAAGTCTCAGTTCAGCCTACCCATAAAATATTATCGGTTCTGGATTCTGGAAAATTGATTCATGTATACGGTCCAACAGAAACTACAGTTTATGCAACATTTTATCCAATCCATGATTTGTCTGTAGATGCCGATACTGTTCCGATAGGAAAACCTCTTTCTAATACTTCTTTGTATGTTCTAGATAATAATAATGAGTTGTTACCAGCTGGAGCTGTTGGGGAGCTATGTATTGCTGGAGCTGGTTTAGCTAGAGGGTATTTGAACCAAGAAGAATTAACCAAAGAAAAATTTATTTCAAATCCATTTGATACTGATCCAGAATCTAGGTTGTATAAGACAGGAGATCTTGTTCGTTGGTTGCCAAGTGGAGATATCGAATTTGTAGGGCGAAAAGATAGCCAAGTAAAAATTCGTGGATATCGTATTGAGTTAGGAGAAATAGAGAATGCTTTGTCTTCGATTTCTGAACTCGAGAGTAATTGCGTTTTGGTTAAAGAGGATAGTAGTCAAAATAAACGTTTGGTTGGTTATGTTGTTTTTAATGGCAATTTTGATAAGGAAGCTGTACAAACTCATTTACGCTCAAAATTACCAGATTATATGGTTCCGCAATTGTGGGTGAGTTTAGATGCAATGCCGTTAACCAGTAATTGTAAAATAGATAGAAAAAAATTACCAGATCCTGATATGTCATTATTGTCTACTCAGGAGTATGTAGCACCAAGAAACGAGGTTGAAGAAAAGCTAGTCGTAATTTGGCAAGAACTACTAGGGTTAGAAAGGATAGGTGTTTATGATAACTTTTTTGAGCTAGGAGGTCATTCTTTGTTGGCCACACGTTTAGTATCATTAATTCGTAGAGATCTTGAAATAGAGATTCCTATTCGAGCCGTTTTTATAAATACATCGATTTCTGCTTTAGAACTGTATTTATCTACAGAATCACAAAATGTTGTATTACCGGCAATTGTATCGAGCGATCATCAAGGTCGTATTCCATTATCTTTTAGTCAGGAGCGATTATGGTTTTTAGATCAGTTGCAAGGTAGTGTTGAGTATCATATGTCAGGAGGTCTACGCCTTAAGGGTAGTTTAGATGTTTCGATTTTAGAAAGAGCACTTAAATTATTGGTTAATCGCCATGAGATTTTACGTACTGTTTTATGTTCAGAAGAAGGGATTGGTTATCAAGAAGTTATTTCTAGTGATGCTTGGGAGTTGTCTACTGTATCTGTTTTATCAGATCAGAAAGTAGAAGATTTGATTCCTTCTTTTAGTGAAGCTCCTTTTGATTTATCAGGAGACTACATGTTTAGATCTTGTCTATATAATCTGGGATCAGATGATCATTTATTGGTTATCGTTTTTCATCATATTGCAAGTGATGGTTGGTCTATTCCAATTTTTATAAAAGAGTTTATAGCGATTTATGAAGGCTTAGTTTCTAATCAAATGGCTAGTCTTCCTGTATTATCGTTACAGTATTCTGATTATGCAGTTTGGCAACGTAATTATTTAGAAGGCGATGTTTTATCAGATCAGTTATCGTATTGGGCGTCAAAGTTGAGTAATGTTTCATCTTTGGTATTGCCTTTAGATTATACACGTCCAAGTGTTCAAAGCAATGAAGGGGCTACTGTATTTTATGAATTAGATAAGGAATTGAGTAATTCATTAGCTGTTATTTGTAAAGAAGAAGGAGTTACACTATTCATGTTGATGTTAGCCGGCTTTAAAGTATTGCTATCCCGTTATAGTGGTCAGGATGATATTTGTGTAGGAACCTCTATCGCCAACCGAACTCAGGCAGAGTTAGAACATATGGTTGGTTTCTTTGTCAACACATTGGCATTGCGTAGTGATTTAAGCGGAGACTTAAGTTTTAAGGATGTTTTACAGCGTGTAAAAGAAACAACTTTAGATGGTTATGATCATCAGTTGACTCCATTTGAGAAGATAGTAGATAAAGTTATCACTACACGTGATATGAGTATGTCTCCACTATTTCAGGTCATGTTTGATTTACAGAACACTCCAAATCATGGGGATATTGTTATTGATGGATTGAATGTTTCTACTTATGATTTAAAAGGTAGTACAGCTCAGTTTGATTTAACAATGATTGCTACAGAGCATGATTCTGGTATTTCTTTAAGTATAGAATATTGTACAGCTTTATTCAAAGAAGAGACAGTGCAACGTATGCTGTTTCACTATGAAAAATTATTGAAGAGTATTGTTAAAGATCGCAATGATAAGATCAACCTATTATCTATTCTCACTACCGAAGAAGAGGATTTATTATTAGGTCGCACGGTTACTTCAGAAGGTATATGTTTTAATCCAGATGCTATTGATTTGGATAATACATCTCCTATCAATGTTCAATTCGAGTCTATTGCAGCCTCAAATGAAGATGCAGTTGCAGTAATTCATAATGATGTTTCTTGGACCTATACAGCGTTGAACAGTTATGCCAATCAGATTGCTCATGTTTTATTAGACACCGGTATAGAAGAAGAAGCTGGTGTTGGAGTTTATTTAGACCGAAGTGCAGAGTTTATTGGTTGTATGCTAGGTATTATCAAATCAGGAGGTTCTTATACTCCATTAGATACACAGAATCCACCTTCACGAATAGATAAGATGTTATCGGGAGGTACATTCTCTGTATTGATAACGACTTCATCCTTATTAGAAGGTTTAGAAGTTGTAGAAGGTACAGATGTTATTGTTATCGATCTTGCTTCTACAAAATTATTAGATCGTTATGCTGCTTTAGGTTTATCGATTTATGATCAGGATACGATTAGCTTAAAAGCTGTAGTTAATCCACCTAATCGTAATAGGATGGATAGTTGGGCTTATGTTTTATATACCTCTGGTTCTACAGGCACCCCAAAGGGCGCTATTACGCGTCATGATGGAGCGATGAATCACCTATTGGCAGAGTATAAGTTATTGGATTTACCTGATGGTTTCCGTTTTTTACAGAGTGCGGGTATAGGATCAGATATTTCGGTATGGCAGATTTTAGGACCATTATTAAAAGGCGGTGTATGTGTTATCGTTGATAAGTTTGAGTTATTAGAGTATGATACACTATTAGCTACGATTGCCAGAACCAAGGTTAGTATTGTAGAGTTTGTACCTACCTACATGTGGGGGTTACTCTCGTATATCAAAGAGAGTGAGACACCGATATCTTTAGATACGCTACAATGGATTATGTTAGTAGGAGAGGCTATTCCTGTTGCTTT
>CANNBP010000009.1 GCA_947502885.1 uncultured Aquimarina sp.
AATTATATCGTAACAAACACAATAAGTGGAGCAGTGGTTGTTCCTAGTACGCTAGCGAATACGACTACGAACCCATTGCCAATAGGAACATTACCATCAGGTACTTATCAAGTATCTGTAGAGGCTTTAGATACACCTTTCTGTGATGAGGTTTCGAATACAGTTACAATAGATGAGCCTACAGGAATTATTGTTACTGCAAATCAATTACAGGATGAAACTTGTACACCAGGTGATGATGCAACAGTTGAAGCAGTTGCTAATGGAGGAGTACCACCTTATACATATCAATTGGAGGATGCTGGAGGAGCCATTTTGGTTGCTTTTGGTACAGATCCAAGATTTGGAGGATTTGGTCTAGATGGTGGAGTGGCACCTCTAGGGTTGGATTATGTAGTACGTGTACGTGATGCTAATAATTGTGAGCAAACCAATACGATTAATATTCAACCGCCAACACCATTAGGTGTAAATTCGAATCCTCTTATTACATTAGATTGTTCTGATAGCGAAGATGGAGTAATTACGGCTACGGCTACAGCTGGTCAGGGAGTAGGTACATATTTCTTTGCATTAACGTATCCAGATGGTACACAATCTGGTGCTGTAAATAATGGAACAGATACATTCACTTGGCCTGATCTTAAACCAGGAAATTATGTAGTGACAGTGAGTGATAATTTGGCTTGTGAAGCTACGGCTAATGTTACTATAGATACACCTCCGGCTGTTACTATTGATGTAGCCGTTGGTGAAATCAATTGTAATGCACCAAGTCCAAATCCTATTACAGTGACAGCTGGAGGAGGAACACCGCCGTATGAGTTTAGTAGTGATGGTGTTACTTTTACACCAGGGGCTAGTCCATTTACTTTCCCACCATTACCAGCAGGAGATTATAATTTCTATGTACGAGATAGCAATGGGTGTTTATCACCAGCATCTAATACAATACCAGTTAGAGATCCTATACCTGTAGATGTTAATTTAGATCTTAGTAATGACTTTGTAATTTGTTTTGGTGAAGCGCAAGGTTCTATAGACGCAACGGTTACAGGAGGATTGGGTAATTATACATATAGATTAACCGGTACAGATTATTTAGGAAATGCAGTTACTCTGCCAGGACCTCTTACAACTGATACACAAGCGACTAGTTTCTTTGGGAATTTATTGGCTGGTACATATACATATATTGTAAGTAGTACGGCTATTCCTATAAACCCTGTGACGAGTTGTCCTGATGTAATGGAAAACTTTACAATTACTCAACCGGCAGAGTTTATGGCTCAGGCATTTGAAGAACCTGTTTCTTGTAATGGAGAGGCAGATGGTAGTATTAGAGTTACAGCTACTGGTGGAACACCTCAATACTTATTCTCACTGTATAATAGTGCGGGTGATGCTGTATTTACATTTATCGAAGATGATTCAGAACTTCCTTTAGGTGAACATACATTTACAGATTTACCGGCAGATACCTATAGAATTGAGGTTGAAGATAGCAATGGTTGTCCTCTTACTCTTATAGATATTATTATTATCGAACCAGCACCAATTATTGCAACAGTAGACAATACTACTTCAGAGTGGTGTGCAAATGATAATAACGGTACTGCTAATATTTCTATAACAGGTGGATTAGCACCAGCAAACCCTGCAGATCCAAGTTATTTCTGGAGTATCGATGGTGTTAACTATCAACCAGTAGTAGATCCTACAAACTTGTTTATAGAAAATCTACCAGGAGGTGTTACTACAGTATTTATAAGAGATTCGCAAAATAATCCGAATTGTCAGGCATCAGTTAATATCACAATTCCTGCAGGACCAGATTTGGATACAGAACTAATATCAAGAGTAGATTGTCCAGTATTTGATTATAGCGATCCTCTTAATCCTGTAATGGCGCAAGATGCGACTTATTTTATAGAATTTGCAAATGGAGAGGCTTCAATAGGCCAAGGAATTATTTATACTATAAATGGTATTAATGGTACACCTAACCCTCCAAATAATGTGAGTACAAATTATATTTTCCAGGTACCACCGGGAGAGTATGAAGGTGTTGAATCTTTAGACCTTTGTAATAGAGTTGTAGATACTATAATAATTACAGAATATACACCATTGGTATTGCCAGCGGCACAAATGACTAATAACCCAGAAGATCCTAATGAATATGAGATCATTGTTTCTGGAGGTAGACAGTTTGATAACGAGCCTCATTATGCGTATTCTTTTACAATATTATCTGATGGAATGACTATCGATAGATTGGATGAAGCTTTCTTTACCGAATTAACAGGTAATATATTCTCTATTAGAGAAACGGCTAGATATGTGATAAGAGTAGTAGATGCTGCGGGTTGTGAAGTAATGATTGCTCAAGATTTAACGTATATCAATATTAGAATACCAAATTACTTTACACCGGATAACCCAAATAGTACAACAGAACAACAATTCTGGTACCCACAACAAATAGATGATCCAACAATAGATGATCCATTCTATTTTGAGAAGATGGAAGTGAGGGTATTTGATAGATATGGTCGACTTTTGGCTGATTTTAAAGGAATGCAACAAGGATGGGATGGTACCTATAAAGGTAAACAGTTACCTTCTGGAGACTATTGGTACACTATCATACTTAATGATGTCGACAATAGAGAATTTACAGGTCACTTTACACTATATAGATAATATAGTGTAAAAGTGTGCCATAAAACGCATAATTAATATTGTCAAAATGCGTAGGAAGAGAAAAATTAATGATCCGTAATTTTTAATGTTAGATGAAGAAATTTATAGTAATAGTTAGTTTATTTGCAAGTTATTGTTCTTTTGCTCAGGAGTTTTTAGCACCTGTACAGAATCAATATATTGCAGATAACCCATATTTGATATCCTCTGCTTATGCGGGTATTGGAGATTGCTGGCAGATCAGAGGTTCTGGTTTTGAGCAATGGGTAAACATCAAAAATTCCCCTGGCACACAATCTTTATCAATTGATGGAAGAATCTCAGATCGATCTGGGGTTGGTGCTGTTTTGTTTAATGATAAAAACGGATTTACAACTCAGAAAGGAGTACAACTGTCATTTGCCCATCACCTTACGTTAAGTGAATATAATAACCAATATCTTTCTTTTGGTATTAGTTATAAGTTTACTCAATTTGGTATAGATACTTCAGAGTTTAACAATGGTGATCCTGATAATCCTTTTAATCCTGGTTTGGCAGATATAAATGTAAATGATTCAAATTTTGACATTGCTATGTTATATCGTTTGGGTCGTTTCTTTTTGAGTGCTAATGCAGTAAATTTATTGCAGAAACAAATAGATGATTTTAATCCAACAGAACCTACTCAAATACAGAATTATTACTTATATACTGGATACACTTTTTACCATAGATTTACGGATATAGAGGTAGAGCCTTCGGTATTGTATCAAAGTTTTGCAGCAGATGGTCGTTCTACAGCAGATCTTAACCTAAAAGTGCGTAAAATGCACCGTGGAGATTATTATTGGGCTGGAGTGAGTCTTAGGGGTCTTGTAGATCAGGATTTCAAACCACTTTCTGTATCTCCTATGCTAGGTATTAAAAAGGCAAATTTTTATGTTGCCTATGGATATCAAATTAATGTAAATGAAGTTTTGCAACCAACAACAGCTGCTGGATCTCATATGATTACCCTTGGGTTTGATTTTGGATGTAGACAAAGTAAATGTGGATGTACTTATTAAAACTTATATAACATAAAAAAAGGGCTCATTTTATGCAAAATGAGCCCTTTTGTTTTTAAGGATATATTTGTTTAGAAATTAGTGAATTACCTTAGGGCAAGATCATAAGTCAGCCAGCGGAAAAGTAGAATTAGCATTTTGCGATAAGCCTCAGAGAATTAAACGCCACAATGTGGTTTAAAGTGATTAAAATAAGTCCTATATCTTCATAAAGGTGAAGATACAGGACTTTCTTTTTGGTGTAAAGAATAATATTTGTATTGTTTTTTAAAATTTTAACAATATTGATGGTAACAAATACTAGTTGTTTTGAATTAAGTAATAACAAGTATGTATAATAAACATATAGTTAGTAATCATTTAACTTAAATCCTAAGAGGCATTATAACAATATTGTACATTTGCATGCTTTTATAAAAATTGAACAAAAACAGAATAGAACATAATTAAATTAACGGGGGTAATGAAAAGAAAATTACGATTACAAATTTTGAGTTTAAGCTTTATTTTTTGTGGTATTGGCAATGTTGTTGCTCAGGTACCCTTTAAACAAGTTCCTAATAGTGAAATGACTATTAAAGGAGAACTAAAAACTATTGGTAATAGTATCGTAGGACTTAATCAAGATATTGATGGAGCTGTTTTTGTGCCTAATGATAGCTACAATGGTGCAGGATCTAATAACCACAAGACATTTGGCTATATAGATGTAGACAATGATAATACTACCTTTAGTTCTAGTAGTGCTGACTTACTATTAAACTCTAATTGTGGAAAAATTGCTTATGCCGGTTTATATTGGGCTGCATCTTATTTTGTTGATAGAAATCCTGAAGATTTAGACCTGATTCAATACAATGATTTACCTGTGATTGATAATAGACCCAATTTTAGAACATTAAAGTTTAAACCACCGGGTTCAGATTATATTGTTATACCAGAGTCAAGTACAGAGGTTATTTATGATGGTTACCGTAATACACCAACAAATTTAAATGATGTACCAGCAATCGATATCCCATATGCATGTTATACAGATGTTACTAGCATTTTACAAGGCTTAGAAAATCCAAATGGAACCTATACTATTGCCGATATGAGGGCTTCTACAGGATTTTCAGGATATAACTCGAACGGAATTTCTGGAGGATGGGTTTTGGTGGTTGCTTATGAAGATCCAACGCTATCGGCAAAGCATATAAGTACCAGTAATGGTTTTTTAACTGTGGCACCAGGTGATGCGAAAAAAGAGTTTATCTATGAAGGCTTTCAAACAGTACCTGCACCCTTACAAGTAAATGCAAGATATGCAATTGCAGCTTTAGAGGGAGATCAACCTTTTCATGGAGATACATTTCAAATTAAAAGGACCGATGGTGTAGCGCATGATATATTTACTGCACCTGTTAATCCATCTAATAACTTTTTTGATAGTTCTATTTCCATAGATGGTAATCATGCAACTCAAAGAAATCCAGCTTCAGAAAATACTTTGGGGTTGGATATAGATATTTTTGATATTCCTAACCCAAATAATACCATTATAGGTAATGATCAAACTTCGGCTACTTTTTATGCCACGTCGAATGGTGATGCGTTTAGTGTGTTTTTTAATTCTTTTCAGATAGAGGTATTAGAACCAGAAGTTTTAGTTTTTGAAAAGGTATTGGATGTAAATGGAATTGACATTTCTGGTGAACCGGTTGAGCTAGGAGATCAAATATTCTATGAGTTGACAATTGAGAACAAAGGAACAGAGAATATTGGTAATATGAGTATTAAGGATATACTACCTGTAAATGTTGATCTTGTCGCCAATAGTATTGTGACAAGTGATTCTGGAATTGTGGTTGATAGGAATGTTTCAAATAGTGAACTTACTATTTCTATACCTGATAACCTTATGCTAATAAATGGAGCTACCCAAACTATTCGTTTTGGAGTGACTGTAGTGCCTACATGTGTAGATTTAAGAGATGCTTGTTCTAATGAGATTAAAAATAAGTTGACATACTCATTTACAGGAATGACTTCTGGTATTACAAGTGAAGAAGAACCAGTTTCTGGACAGGATGTTTGTAAGAATGATATTCCAACTGTTTCGAATACATTAATCCAAAATGGAATTTGTTTTTCCGAAACAAAATCGGCTATGCTTTGTAGTAGTTCTCTAACACTTTCAGCAGGATCAGAGTTTTCTGAGTACGAATGGGTTAATCTTAGTGACCCTGGAGTTGTTATAGGGAACACAGAAAATATTACAGTTACACAACCTGGAACCTATAGAGTAACTAAAACAGGAAATATCGATTGTAGGGATGCAATTGAAACTTTTGTTGTGATTAGTAGTACTCTTTCTAATCCTATAGTTGATATTGCAAATAATTTAGGAAGTAATCCCAGTGTGAATGGAAATATTAGAACATGTTTTATAACCGGTGACTCTCTTCCAGAACTATTTTTATGTGGTGCTGGCACGACTTTAAATATTCCAATAACTTTTCCAGTAGGAACAGCGGTTTCTTGGCAACGTTTGGATCCAGCAGCTTGCCCAGATGTTATAAGAGAGCCTAACTGTCCAACGTCATATATAGATTCGGGTAGTTGTAATGGTGACTGGGTAGAGGTGAGTACAGATGCAAATGTATATACAGTTACTCAAGCGGGCGAATATAGAATGGAGGTTGTATTTGAAGGAGGATGTGCAGTACCATTCTATTTTAATGTTTTTCAGAATAATTTTGATCCGCAATTGGTGGTTAGTAATGAAATAATTTGTGGTAACCCAGGGACTTTACAAGTTTTAAATGCATCTAATCAATACGAGTTTCAGTTAGTCAGTCCTAGTGGAATGGTTACAGCGTATCAAGTTTTTCCAGAATTTACTGGATTAACAGAAGTAGGACCGTATACAGTAAATGTTCGTCAAATAGGAGGATTGCCAACTGCTTGCGTTTTTCAAGACAGCATATTTTTAGATGAAATTAGTAGTGATGTAGCTGTTGTTTCAACACCTCCGTTTTGTGTTGGAGAACAAGGAGAGATTTCAATAGATGTTAGAAACTCACAAATTAATTATACATATAGTATAAGTAATCGTACTAATAGTTTTACTCAAACCGTGGGACCGGTTGATCAAGCAAATCATGTATTTACAGGACTTGAACCAGACACCTATGAGGTACTTGTAGAATCGGCAAATGGATTATGTGCCGATATTTATACTGTAGAAGTTCTTCCTTCGGGCAGTGTCAACGTAAACCTTGTTTCTGATTTAAGCTGTAACCCAAATTATCAACCAGATGAAACACTTAATAACCCGGGGCATCCAAATTATGATCCAACGGCCTTACCATATGATCCTGATCAATTTATAGCTGTATATGAAGTGAACGTAGAGGGAGGTTCGGGTAATTATGCTTTTAATACGCAAGCAGATTTTTTAGGAACTACTCTTGTACCTACTATTAATACAACGTATCAATTTAGAACAACAGTAGCAGGTAATCATCCGGTATATGTTATAGATTTGGAGAATGACTGTGTTATTTTTGCGGGTAGTGTTGAGACAAACCCTTATATGGCACCCGTTGCTAGTGTAACTGTAATAAATCCAACATGTTTAGAAGATAATGGTGCTATTGAGGTAACTACTACTTCTGGAGAGGGGCCATTTGTATATACTTTAGATGGAGCAACATCTATTGGTCCAACATCTAATAACACAATAACATTTAATAATGTAGATCCATCTAAAGTATATACAATTGCAATTACCGATAAATTTGGATGTAGTTCTACCCTTATAGATGGGATTGTTTTGACTATTCCAGGAGAAATTTCTGCTACTATAGATGATAAATTCAAAGTATTATCTTGTGATGTATCAGTTCCTAATGCTCAAGCTCAGATAGCAAGTATTACGGGAGGTTCTGGAAATTATGAATGGAGTCTAAGCGCGGTCGGCCCTTTTATATCTGTGGTAAGTCTTCCTTTTGTGATTGATTTTGCAATCGAAGGAGAATATACTTTGTTTATAAGAGATGCTGATACCAACACTTGTTTAAGCTCATTTCCGATTGTAATTGATCCTCTTCAGGATTTAGAAGTTATAGCAACAGTTACATCAGAACCGACTTGTTTTTCAGATGTTAATGGTTCTCTTACATTAGCTGTTTTAGGAATTGATCTTACGGCTTCGACATATAGTTATGAAATTACTGGAGGAACTATTTTTGGTTCTATTATTAGTAATTCAACAACTATAAGTCCTATATCAATTGATGGACTTGGAGCAGGTACTTACACTGTTATGATTACTGATGACATAACGAATTGCACTGTTTTTACAGATGCTGTAATTGAGAGTCCATTAGAAATCAATGCCAATGTAGTAACTACAAATGTTAGTTGTAACGGAAGTAATGATGGTACTATTAACATAAATGTTATGGGGGGTACAACATCATATTTATTTTCTTTATTTGATAACAGTAATGATACAGCGTTATACACTTTTGTAGAAGATAGTGCAGATGATATAATTGGAGAGCATCTTTTTGATAATTTAGCACCGGGTTCATATAGAGTGGAGGTTGAGGACTCAAATGGATGTCCTGTTAGTATTTCTGATGTTTTCATACTAGAACCAGTTCCTTTTTCTGTAGAGTATTCTCAAAAAATTCATGGATGTAATACTATTGATGAAGAGGCTTTATCAGAGATTACGCTTTCTATTGTTGGAGGTACACCACCTTATAGCGTATCTTATGAAAGCAATGTATCGTCAAATGAAGAAAATAATGTATTAGATATTGATATAGAAAAAGACGGGGTTCAATATAGCTTTTATGCATTAACACCAGGAACGTATGCAATTTCTGTCACTGATGCCAATGGTTGTGTTTTTGCACCGTTTGAAATACAGGTACCAGTATTTTGGATGTATGATCCTTTTATAGAAATGACTCAAAGTATTTCATGTGACAATCCAGAAAGGATAAATCTTTATATCGATGGAGGAATAGGGCCTTTTGATGTAGAAGAAGTAAATGGAGCAGTGCTTTCTCAATCAGGAATTACGTCAGGATTTCCTTATGCTTCAGCAATATTTGAATTGCCAAATGTAGGATCATATGTATTTAGAATAACAGATACTGCTACAGGATGTACTAAAGATATACCATATGATGTAGATTCTTTTGACACTATTAATGCAACACTAGTTAAAATTAGTGACACAGCATGTAATGGGGGTACCACAGGTCAAATCGAATTATCTGTTGGCGGGTATTTTGGAGTATATAATTACGTTGTGAGCAACAGCGCTACAGGCAGTATTATGACCGGAACCTCAAATACAACAAATGGCATTACAGTAATAAATAGTCTATCTGCAGGAACATATGAAGTGTCTGTAGAGGCTATAAATGCTCCGTTTTGTGATGCAATTAGTAATACAGTTATAATAGAAGAGACAAGTTCTTTACAGGTTTCTGTTGTAGAAGTAACTCCGGAGAGTTGTTATGGTAATAATACAGGAACAGCTACACTATCAATATCAGGAGGAATTCCTCCATATGAAACTAGTATCACAAATAATAATGATGGTTTTGTAGCCAACAAACTTACATATGATACACTTCCTGGAGGTGAGAATACAGTGTATGTTAGGGATGCTAATGGATGTACCACCGCAATTACTGTAGATGTTCCTTATGGAGTTATTTGGGATGCCTCACTAACTTCTAGATCAGATTGTGCAGTAATAGACCCGTTAACAGGAGAAGTTGTACAAGAGGCTATCTATTATCTAGATTTTATTGTAAACAATGATTTACCAGAAGATAGTATTGTTTATGCCGTGCGAGGATTAAATGGGACACCAGACCCAGAAAACTGGAACAATAATACGACAGGAACATTTATAGTACAACCCGGAGGAGAGTATGAAGGGATTATTGAGGCTTATGATTGTGTGGATTTGGTTGGTGAGATTACTATAGAAGAATCAAACACTCCTTTAGAAGTTTCTATTATCGGGATTAACCCAACAGATCCTGGAGGAGATGGAGAAATAATTGTTAAGATAGAACAAAATAATGATCCATATACCTTAGTTCTTGATAATGAAATTACGATACCAAATGTTAGAGGTTCTTATGTGTTTTCTAATGTCGCGATAGGAAATCATCAGGTACAAGTATATGGCAATAGTGATTGTGCATCAAAAACTGTTGCTGTACAAATTGAAGTGGTAGATAAAAACCCAATAGTAGCCTATGCAGATGAAATCTTATTTTGCACAATTACTAATCAAACCTATCCAGTCGTAGAAATTACAAATGTAGAAGGAGAAAAATTAAATGTTCCTTATTCAAATGTAGCATCTATTGTGTGGCAAAAATTAAATGAAATTGATTGTGATATAGAGTTGCAATACAATTGCCCTACAACAGATTCTAACTGTAGTTCTGATTGGTTTGATGTATCTACCGATGAAACTTTTACCGTCTTAGAGGACGGAAGATATCGTGTGATAGTAACTTTTGCGAATAAGAGTGGCAGCAATACAAAAATCTATTATTACAGGGTAAAAAACAATATGCCAAAAATTAATGATGAGGTAGTAGTATTTCCTAACCCTGGAATAGATAAGGTATCTATAAATAAAGAAGTAAGAAATGTTAAAGTATTTAATGCTGTAGGTAAGTTAGTTATAGAAACTAATAAAAAGAATTTCAGTATTATAAAACTAGAAAGCGGTGTTTATTTTGCGAGAATAGAAACCAAAGATGGTCATAAAGAGATTATTAAGTTGATAAAAAGATAATAACGTCAAAATTTTATAGAAAAACCTTGATCATTTTTAAAATAAATATCAAACTTTATCCAGACAGCTTTAATGCATAGGGCAGTTATGCAGAGGTTTGGATGAACAATGAAGAATGGGATGAAACTATGATCAATTATAAAAAATCCTTGACTCTTAATTCCAAAAATTCAAATGCAGAAAGTATGATTGAGAGAATTGAAAAAAGAAAATCAGAAAGGATTCAATAGAAATCGGGTTTTCATATTAGAAACCTCCAATAGGATTTTAAAACCTTATTGGAGGTTTTTTAATTTATGAAAATAAAATAATTTTTTTGGGTAACGAAATACAAAAACTTGGAACGAGGGTCTGAATCGATTCAAAGTTTGGCATATGATAAATGCCTAAATAAGTATTTAGTAAAACACAAAAAATTATGAAAAACACAAAAATAAGTGTCTTAATTTTTTCTGTCATGTTAGTTTTAATTTCATGTCAGAAATCAGACCTAAACTCATTAGAACCTGTAGATACAAAAGAAGTATCAGAAGACGTTGCCAAGGTTACGTTAGATAATGGAAATGCTATATATTTTCAAGAAATTAATGATGGAGAAATTACAGGAACTTTTATTATGGAAGAAAGTGATTGTGAATCGTGCGCTACACTTAATACACTAAAACAAGAATTTGGTGATGATATGTCACAAAAAGATATCTTTTGGGCACTATCCAAGCCAGGAACTTCTTTGCCTGCTTTCTTGGGTAAAGTTGCAAAAGATGGAAGCGATAAAAAAGCTTTTGTAGAACCTCAAGGGTGGGCTAGAGAGATGGCACAGAGAAGTATTACTCCGGTTTTTGTTTCGCAACCTACTGTTGCTTGTAATAATAACAATTTTAAAGGATCAATTGCAGGTGGGTTTCTAGGAGAACCAGATTTTATCAGATTAGATAAAACACCAGGCACTTACAGTGCGTTTAAGAATGATTGTAATAATGTACCTTCTTCGTATTGTACTAAAGGTACTAGATATCGATATATAGCGCAATATAACAACATTAAACAATGGAGAGGTAAAATTTGTAGTAAAGCGGTACAAAGTCGCAGTAATGATCATTATTTGCCTATAGGAGGGTTTTGTGCAGAACCTCCTTGTGATTCGTATAAAGGACCAGAATTGTATTTCGAATACAAATCAAATGGGGTTTGGAGATCTATGAAAAACCCTCGAGGTCGAACCAATCTAGGTTTTGAAGTACCTGCCAACAGTACCAAAGTTTATACCTATGCATGGAATACTTCTCAAAACACTTCTTTTCGATTAAGAGTTAAAAATGCCATGGCCAAAGATCAGTTTGATTTTATGATGGATAAAGCTCCTCAGAACGGAGGAGGTGATAACGGAGGTAACATTCAGTTAGAAGACCTACCAAAAGTACCAAGCTATATCGAATTACAATCAGGATATGGAAACAACAGAATGATGGTAGATTTTACTAACATAATAGACGGAAAACCACAAATCACAATTCCAAGAGCGTATTTACCGGTAATGCCAGAAGTAGGAGAGACAGTAATTTTTCCGAATAACTTTTGCGGTTTTAAAATAAGAAAAGGATCAAGATTTATATGGTTAGACCAACAAAATAATGCTTTGGGAGTGGATAATTTGGATAACATATTTAATTATGTGCCCGAAGATGAATCTATTGTATCTCTTTTTGGAAATGAATCCTATTTAGGTGGAATCCAATTTACAGGACCAATAGGAGCTTGTGATAAACCTCAGGTAAATTGGAAATTCCCTTTTCCTTTTACCAAAAATGGGCTTCAGTCGATTAACAATCCAGTTAAATTGGTCATAGAGTTTGAACAAGGCTCTGAAGTTCAGTTTTTGAATACAGATTTATACGATAATTCTGGACTTAATTCTAAACAGATGTTTAAGGATATTGATTTCAATAAAATAATAGCTTATTACAATAAGCTTTTTAACCCATCAGGGTTTGAAGAATGGATAAACAAAGTTTGTGAAGAAAACCCAGCAGATTGTCCATTACAAGATTAAAAGATAAATTATGATATAAAAATTAGGTATTTGACTTATTGCAGAGTTAAATAGTGTGAAAACCGGAAAGCTGAAGAGTTTTCTGGTTTTTTAGTTTTTTTTAGACAAAAGTAGTTGCTATTTAACCTGTTATGGAGATTGGCTATAGCCCAAAAACAAAAAGAGGCTGTTTTTAAACGGCCTCTTTTGATTTAAAGAAATAGTATTGCCCTCCCAAGTTACTATTCTCCAATATTGTTAATTTTTGATGATCGTTTTTCTTAACTCTCTTCCATTTACAGTAGTTACGTGTAAGAAATAAATTCCAGCATTCAATGCACTTGTATTGATTTCGATCTTAACATTTGTAGTATTATTTTCTGATAGAATTACTTGACCCACATTGTTTTTGATACTCCAGCTTACAATACCGGCTGTATCTTCTAGATATAGAAGATTTGTGATTGGGTTAGGATAAAAGGTAAAAGAATCTTCAATTAAATTACTTTGACGACTATTTTGAGAATCAAAGCTACTTTCTTGTACATTTTCGGGTTGAGAAGACCTACTTACTGGTTGTATGATATTACAAGGTCTAGGCGTAATCTTCAAAGTAATACTTTCGGTATTTCCTTGTGGTTTGATAGTAATATTTGTACGACCATCTATACTAATCTGCTTACCGGCAATGATATTATAATCCTTATATGTTCCTCCTTTTATCGTATTAACAATAGAAGGATAATCTGCAGATTTCAGTTGTAAATTATAACATGCTCCAAGTGTATGAGTGTTTGAATTACTAGATGATTTTGATGCGATTCCTGTATGATCATTGATTCTGTTTGCATAAAGGGATTGATTATCAATTAGAGAATAAGGGCAGCCTCCATATTTCTTAGCTCCTTTTTGATAAGGACAAAAATCCTCATGATCAGGTACTCCATCTGCATCAGAATCTATTCCGTTACTATTTTGATTGTTTAAATGCCCTTTAATGATTCGACTTCCATAAATAGATCCATTATAACTACCAAACCCATATACATCAAGAACGGTTACTTCATACGTTTTTGCATTTAGAAAAGTATCTGGGCCTATATTTTTCAGTAAGCTTTTAAAGAAACCTTCTGCACTAGCCGAAAATTTTACTTCTGCATTCGAATCGTATGATTTTGATAATCTGGACGTTCCATATTTTCTTTCTTTTTGACCATATTCGGTTATATAGATACCATCTGGGGTATCAATAGTCATACCAACAGAAGTGTTTTTATCTTTACCAAAAAGATCATTAAAACTCTTACCAAGACCTTTTAACAATCCTTTGATTCCTTTTGCTACTAACTTATTAATATCCTTTGGTGTTGGATTATAAGTAGCTACATAAAGATATATTTCGTAATTAAAGGATGCATCATCAAATGGAAACTTATCAAAAACATTGTTTAGCCCTTCTATACCGCTATAGGTTGTATTACCATTGATATCAATTACCCTATTATATCCATTATCTTTTATCAAAAAACTATTGGTAAATACAGGTGGAAATGGATACTCAACAGGATATTTGACAACTACCGTTCTACCCATTTCCAGATATCTACAAAAATTATCGCGTTTCCATGTGGTGATGCCCAGAAATTTTTTTCTCTTTTGAGATTTAACTTTGGCATAAACAGTTGAAAATATCAAATAATTCTGATTAGAAAATTTGGTTCGTATTCTTTTATCGTTGTTAATGTAGTTCTTACATACTTCTGAACTACCAGGAAGTAATGATTCAAAAAAGCCGCTATCATCAAAGTTACAGTATTGTAAATTGTAGGGTGGCGCATAGAGATCGTATGATGATGATCTTTGACTGCTATCAGGAACATTGTAATCATCATTAAAATCTATAGAGTTTTTATAATCGTAGCTAAAATACTTAAGATCATCTCCAAGATTGTACACGGTATTACCATTGATCACCTCTTTTGGCAATGAGTTAGAGGATTTACTCATACCTTTTTTGGCGCTGATTTTTTGGTTGATATTACTTTGTAGATTACTGGTGTAGTACAATCCATCATCTTCATATTTAAGAAGTTTACCTCCGACAACAATTTGCCTTTCATTGTTAAGTAAACAGGCCAATCGATCATCTCCAATTAATGCGTCATCCTCTATGTCTTCGCTAGATACAGGAACACCTTTACTTTGTAAATAGGCAATTCTTTTTTCTACATTGAGTAAGCTTTCAAAACCTTTACTTTCTAGTGTTACTACAACTTGATCCAATGCATCTTCAGAGTCATTGGCTGTATAAAACTCAATAAAACGCTCTAGGTGATTAGTCGATGCGAATATCAATCGTTTGTTTTGTGTATCAACTTGTGGAAGATCTACTTGAGAATTTGCTGTAAATGATGTAATAAGTACAGCAATTAAAAGTGTTATATATTTCATCCTTGATTTATTTTTTTTGGTTTATATAAGCCATAGGCTATCTACCTCAAGCCGTTGGCTTGAGTTACATTTTTGATAAAGAGGTTTTTAATTAATTAGTTCTTATTGTCAAACCGAGTTTGTCGAAGTTTTTATCTTTTGAAATTTTCAAAGTATCTTGGACAAACTCAGAGGGACAATTTTATGTTTTTTAAATTTTTTATGACCTCCTCATCGTTAGGATGTGATTTTTTATTACTTACTCAACTTAGCTTCTAATGATTTAATACGCTTTTCTTGTTCAATCGTATACAAAGTAAGCTCTTCGATTTTTTGAAGTAAAAGATTGGTCATTTCTTTAAGTTGTAACCCTTCTTCTTGGATTTGTGCTGCCGAAGGCATGGCTGGTAAATGATGATTTTTCTTTGTAAAAGCTTCTACTTCTTCTAAGGTAGGCATTGTATAAGTTGCTTTTAATGTAGAAGCACCTTCATAATATTTTTCAAAAACATAATCGGCAGGTACCTGAAGGTCTACAAGTACTTCTTCGCAGTGTATGGTTCCTTTTACAGTTAACTTTTCGTCTGGATTACTTGTACCTATACCTACGTTCCCATTCCATATTAGTCCTTTTTTTTCCGAGATTATTAATTCATTTCCTGCTCCAGAGCCTCCCCAACCTATTCTTGTGTTATCGCCATATGAATTACTCCATGCCCAACCGAGAATATAGTTGTCATAACTAGTATGATCAATAACTTTATATATAACATCATCTGATTCTGTGTATTCTCCATTATTTATAGTGAAACCTCCTATTTGAGCTTTCCCATTCCATATTAGTCCTTTTTTTTCCGAGATTATTAATTCATTTCCTGCTCCAGAGCCTCCCCAACCTATTCTTGTGTTATCGCCATATGAATTACTCCATGCCCAACCAAGGATATAGTTGTTATAATTATTATAGGTATGATCAATAATTTTGTAGATATCATCATCGGGTTCTATATAAGAACCGTTATTAATAGTAAATTGCCCTAATTCTAGGCTTCCATTTGCCGAATTATTTCCATTATTATCCCATTGTGCATGCCCAATTAAACTTATTGTTAAAAGTGCTAGTGTAAAAATTGTTTTTTTCATGACTTACTTAATTTAGTTTTTTATAAAAGTTTTTGTTATTGTTGTCGTGTTTGTTTGTAATATAAGCTCGTACATCCCTATGGGCAGTGAACTAACATCTATCATATTGTTGACAGGCGTCCCTTCCCAAATATTAACCCCAAAAGTATTTACGATTTTATAATGTAAAATAGATTGTTCGCTTTCGATAGTGATTGCCATACTTGTAGGATTGGGGTATATTTTTATTACAGATTCTAAGGCTTTTATAGATGGTAATTGTTTGTTATTTCCTGGACGCCAGCCTACACGTGTTCTATCACCAGGTAGCGAACTTTTATCTATGGGTTCGCTTGTTACAAGCTCATAGGCTCTTATTCTAATGGTTTGATTTTCAACAGGTGTAATTCGAAAGCTTTTATCCTTATGAATGGCTATTGTTCCATATATTCTTATATTAGAAGCTGTTGATGCAATGGTCACATCTTTATTGCATGAGGTATAATTTTCTCTTATAATAAGTTCAGAGTTCATAATTACCCTACTAGCTGTACCACAGCTTGAAGCTTGCTGAGCCAGCGTAATTTGAACGTATAGCATGCATCCCAAAAATGCTAAGTATCCCTTTGTTTTCATGTGTACAAATTTGATATTAAAATAAGTGTAAAGAAATACCATATTTATGGTATTTTTGAGGCAAGGGGATTAAAACAATGAATAGATTACGTTTTTTTGTTAAAATTACTTGGTTATGGTGTTTCTTTTTCTCTTGGTCTATAGAGGGGCAAGAGAGAATAGATGTCAAAGACTTACATCAACAGTATAAAAAATACGAGTTTAAAAACTTGATTCAAGCAACTGATTATGCTAGACAAGCGGTTTCACTTTCAGAAAAAGCAGATGATGATCAATTAATATTACAATCCAAGTATTATCTAGCGGAAGCATTATTTAAAGAACGAAAAATAGACGAAGCCAAACAAAGTATTAAACAGTGTATTGATTTGGCGCAAAGGTTAAAAGATGCAAAACTTCTAGGAATGTCTTATGGATACCTTGGTTTGATAAATCAAAGGCAAGGAGATTATACCCTAAGTTTACAACACTTAGAAAAAGCACAAAAAATAATAGAAGAACATTACGATTATGATGAGGTTTTACATAATATAAATAATACTAAAGCTGTACTTTACACAAGGACAGAACGATATAAAAAGGCTATAGCTTTGTTAAGAAATACGCTTAAGCAGTATAACAAATCTACTTCACTTCATACTATTGCTTATACAAATAAAATATTAGGAGACCTATATGCAGGTTATGCCCCTGTGCATAATCGGGATAGTAGTGCTTATTTTTATAATAAAGGAATTGACATTATCGAGCAAACAACTAAGGATTATGTAAAGATGAGTTTGTATCAGAATTATGGAGATTTACTCATACAGTCAGAAAAGTATGATAAAGCCTTATATTATTTGAATTTGGCAGAAAAGTTCGCGTTACAAACCTCATCATTTTCTAATTTGTATAACATTAATGGTTCTTTAGGTATTTATTTTTTTGATACGAAAAATTACCCCAAAGCTATTGAGAAATATAAAAAAGCACTACAAGAATATGGTGAATATGCTAGAGAAGATCATAAAATACATGCATATTGGTTATTGGCAGATGCTTATTATTATAATGAGCAATACCAAAAAGGGTATTTGGAGCAAGAAAAGTTAATTTTACTTAAAGACAGTTTGTTTACTATTGAAAAGAACAAAACCTTTGAAAAACTACAAACCGAGTATGAGGTATCGCATAAAAACGATAAAATTGCTTTGCTCGAAAAAGAAAAGAAACTGGCTACCCAGCAAAAAATAATTATTCTAATAGTGGGATTATTATTGTTAATACCGTCGATTTTATTACTAGGGATTTATAGATACCGTATCAAAGCCCAAAAAACGATCCAAACGCAGCAGAGCAAGTTACACCAACAAGAAAAAGAACAGTTACAACAAGAACAAAGGATAAAGCGCATTGAAGGGTTTATTGAAGGAGAAGAAAAAGAAAAAAACAGAATTGCCTTGGAATTGCATGATGGAATTGCAGGGAAATTGGCAGGTATAAAACATTATGGAAATGCCTTGCTAGATAGTCCAGAAAAAAACAAATTATTGTATAACCTGACCCAGGTATCCAAAGAAGTACGCCTGTTATCACATAGTTTGAGTACCAATTATAGTACCCAGCAACCTTTAACAGACTTGTTACAGATATTGCAAGAACAGTATAAGAATCATTTAAACATAGAGATATCCATATATCCTCTAGATAGTCTAGAAAGTATTACAGATCAAAACAAACATTTTTTATATCGTGTAATACAAGAGTTGATCAATAACATTTATAAGCATGCTAAAGCCAATGTGGTTACGATTTCTTTGACCATAACAGAAGAATTGACGCTGATCGTAGAAGATGATGGTAATGGTTTTGATAAAAATAAGATTTCAAAGGGTATAGGCTTACAAAATATTAAGGAACGGGTTGATGCTCTAGAAGGTGAGTTAATAATAGATACTAGTTTAGGTAATGGGACTACTGTGATTGTAAAAACTCCAAATGACCTAGGAAAATAAGGAATAGTAAATGGTTATGGGAAAAATTAAAATAATACTTGTCGATGATCATGTAATGTTCTTAGAAGGACTAAAAATTTCTTTAGAAAAATATTCTTTTATTGAGGTTACTAGAACTTTTGATACCGTAAAAAAGGCACTACAATTTTTAAAAACAGAAGCTGTTGACCTTATAATTACAGATATGTCAATGCCCGATATGAATGGTATTGAATTTATTAAGAAAATAAAACAAGACTACAAGGGTCTAAAAGTAATGGCGATTAGTACCTTTAGTCCTGTGCATTTTGAATCTGATTTTTATGATGGTTATTTGCTTAAGGATACTGATATAGCTACAGTAATCGAAGCCATAAAAACGATTATTTACCAAAATGACACGTATTTTTATCGTAAGATGGACACTACAAATACATTAACGTTTTCTGCAAATGTTCTTACCAAAAGAGAAAAGCAGATTACTGCACTTATAGCACAAGAGTATACTGTAGACGAAATTGCCAACACTTTATTTATTAGCAGGCACACGATAGAAACTCACAAAAAGAATATCTTCTTAAAATTACAAGTAAAAACCAATGCTGGATTGATAAAAAAGGCAATTCAATTGGGGATTACCCTAAATGAATAACGTTGTGCTATCAAATAGTTGTTACGTACAATCCAAAAATCGCTACTATAAAATAGCAAGTAATTGTTAAGGCACCCGGGTAATCTTTTGCAACTCTTTGACCAAAAAGTAAAAGCAAAAGTGTTGCACAAGACAAAAACATAGCTAGTATAGCATTATCAATAATATTCTCTGAAATCAATTGGTAAATACCCAAAATGCAATAAATCGACGTAATGATTTCAAGAACTAGAACAACACCTAAAAGTAATGGAACCATACCACCCATAAAGGTTTTCGAAAAATGTTCTTTTAACCAAGAAAGGTTACCTTTCCAATCTAAAACCTTGTCCAAACCTGATTGTAAAAAAGTAATTAATAGAAAAGCCAAAATTGTTATTGAAACGATGTTATTGATTAGATTATCCATGTAAATGTGTTTTTAATAGTTGTTTAATATAGTTGGTTTTTTATTTTTTTGAAGGAGGTGGAGGACTCTTTTTATGCAATAAACGTGTTAGTTTTATAGATAAATCGGTAAGAATAATTTTTGCATTACCATTACGCTCTATATGATAGGTTGCATTCTGAATTTCTTCAGAAATATCCATAATATTAGCCCCATGTACAAAAGGAGCAAACTTTTCTAATTTAAACCCTTTTGTAGCAGGTTCTAAAAAGACCAAATCTGTTGCTTTATAATTATATAATAGTGCTTGTCTAAAAAAGTCAAGACAATAATTTAAAAATCGTTTTTGTGTTTCTCTACCGGTTCCGGCAATAGATTCGCTCCAAGAAATAAGGTCCCGAACAGCAGATTTATTTCCTTTTGCTCTAAAAGCCGTACGCACCCATTGTATAAACCATTCTTCGAACTGATCATCTCCACCATCTTGATGCAGTAAGTGTAATGCCTTACTATAGTCTCCATTGGCTTGATGTGCTATTTTTTGGGCTTCGTTATCAGAGATATTCTCTTTAGTTTTTAATGCTTCTTTGATTACGTGTTCTCCAAGTGGTGGAAAATGTAGAACTTGACAACGAGAACGAATAGTTTGTATCAATTGTTCTTCGTCTTCAGCAATAAGAATAAAGATTGTTTTTTCTGGAGGCTCCTCAATAAGTTTTAGAAGTTTATTAGAAGCGGCTATATTCATTTTATCAGCCATCCAAATCAACATAACTTTATACCCTCCTTCATAACTTTTTAGAGAGAGTTTTTTTACAATGCCTAATGCTTCGTCAACTCCAATTTGTCCTTGCTTCTTTTCTATTCCTAAAGAAAGATACCAATCAAATATGCTACCATATGGATTGTCTTTTACGAAAACTCTCCATTCTTCGGCAAATTGATCTGCTGTAGGATGTTTTTTTACTTTGTCATTTACTGCTACCGGATATGCAAAATGTAGGTCTGGGTGTGCAAGATGTTCAAACTTTATATTACAAGATGCGTTTCCTTCTGTATTTTCTCCATTTTGATTTTGACATAAAATATATTGAGCATAGGCTATGGCCATTGGTAATGTACCACTACCGTTGGGTCCAACAAAAAGTTGTGCATGAGGTATTCTACTTCGATCAGCACTCGTAGTTAAATAACTTTTGAGATGGGTAAGTCCTAAAATTTCTGAAAATAACATAGGCAAATATAAAAAGAAGAACTAGGTACAAAGAATGAAATACAAATTTAATCCAAAGAATAGATTGCATGTTTAAAACAATGTCAAGAATATCATACATATCACAAGTAAATTTCTAAGTTGGATTGACTGTAATTATGAGTTAATTTTCTAATTCAGGTAAATTAACATTGTTTTTTTGTGATTTTTTGGACACTACACATACTAATAGTATATAATTATTTTTTTCGATGCATACAAAAAAGGAATTTATACAAGATATTAAGGAGAATGAAGCCATTATTTATAAGGTTGCAAGGATCTACTCGAATAATACCGAAGATCGAAAAGATTTGTATCAAGATATTGTGTATCAACTCTGGAAATCGTACAACTCTTTTAAACGGGAATCAAAAATTAGTACCTGGATGTACCGAGTAGCATTAAATACTGCAATTGGCTTTTTGAAAAAAGAAAAAAGAAAGGGACATCAAGTATCGATTGATATTTCTCTTTTAAACAAAATAGATCCGGTTGATGGTATTTTTGAAGAGAGAATTGAACTTTTATATAAATATATAAAGGAACTTAATGTTATAGAAAGAGGAATTATACTTCTTCATTTAGAAGGGAAAAATTATGATGAAATAGCAAGGATTACTGGATTTACGAATACTAATATTGGAACTCGATTAGGTAGAATAAAACAAAAATTAAAATCTAAAATAAAAACACAGTAAATTATGGAATATGATGAGATGAAAATACTTTGGGATGGGATGAATCAGAAAATTGAGGAGCAAAAAATATTGACAGATAAATTAATCTTGGATATGACCAAAGAACGTTATGAAAATAAATTAAGAGCGATTTCAATTCCTGAAACAATAGGAGCGCTTATTTGTTTTGCGTTGGCTACATATATCATGATCCACTTTAATAAATTGAATATTTGGTACCTGCAAGTTTTGGGAGGTTTTACTATAGCTTTATGTATAATTATGCCAATTCTATCGCTTAAATCTATTCGAAAGATGACATCTATTGATATTTCAAGTAACACTTATAAAGAGTCCCTAATTGCATTTTATAGAAATGAAACGAAGTTTAAACGTATTCAAAAAATTAGCTTTTATGTAAGTTTTTTGGTGCTCATTTCTGCAGTTATTACTTTAGGAAAAATAGAAAAAGATATTGATGTATTTATAATGACCGAAAAATTAAAGTGGATGATTCCATCAGGGATAGGACTGTTATTTATATTTACACAATGGGTTTTAAAAAAATATAAGAAAGTAACAACATCGGCAAAAGACATACTTAAAGATTTGGAAAATTAAAGGTGTTGTAGAAATTAAATACTATAATTTTTTAATCAATAAACGTATTGTTTTCAATAGAAGTAAATGAATCTTAAAATATTACATTGTGATTAAAGTTTTTCTACCAAAGAATGCTTTTTTATAAAAATTCCGTAAAAGTTAAAATTTAACTATCATTTAGACTAATTTTTCCCATAGAATCCAGTGTTTTTGGTGAAATAGAATTATTTTCGTTTTCGAAAATCAATACAGCAACATGAAGACAATTAACGATTTCAATTTTGAAGATAAAAAAGCATTAATTAGGGTAGACTTTAATGTTCCGCTAAACGAGAATTTTGAAGTAACTGATGATACTAGAATACAAGCAGCTAAACCAACAATAATTAAAATCTTGGAAGATGGAGGAAGTGCTGTTTTAATGTCTCACTTAGGTCGACCAAAAGGAGTACAAGACGAATTTTCTTTAAGGCACATTATTGATAAAGTTTCTGATGTTCTTGGAGTACAAGTAAAATATGTTGCCAATTGTGTTGGACAGGAAGCAGAAGATGCTGTGGGTCAATTAAACCCAGGAGAAGTTTTATTGTTAGAAAACTTAAGGTTTCATCCTACAGAAACAGCTGGTGATGTTGCCTTTGCAGAACAACTATCAAAATTAGGAGATATATATGTTAATGATGCATTTGGTACTGCTCATAGAGCGCATGCTTCTACAACGATTGTAGCTCAGTTTTTTCCAGAGAGCAAGTGTTTTGGAAGTTTATTGGCAAAAGAAATAGAGAGTATTGATAAAGTGTTGAGTACTGGAGAGCAACCAATTACAGCAATTTTGGGAGGATCAAAAGTATCTTCAAAAATTACAATTATAGAAAATGTTCTTGATACTGTAGACAATCTTATTATTGGTGGTGGTATGACATATACTTTTATTAAGGCCAAAGGAGGACAAATAGGAAGTTCTATTTGTGAAGATGATAAGCAAGAACTTGCATTAGAAATTCTTAAAAAGGCAGAAGAAAAAGGAGTTAAAGTACATTTACCAGTAGATGTTTTGGGTGCAGATGCTTTTGATAATAATGCCAATACCCAGATAGTTGCAGTAGATGCAATTCCTGAGGGGTGGCAAGGACTTGATGTTGGACCTGAGACGGTAAAAAGGTTTTCTGAGGTTGTTTCGGAGTCAAAAACTATTCTATGGAATGGGCCTCTAGGTGTTTTTGAAATGGAAACCTTTGCAAAAGGAACGATAGATTTGGGTCATGCAATTGCCAATGCAACAAAAGAAGGAGCTTTTTCACTTGTTGGAGGAGGAGATTCTGTTGCAGCTGTAAAACAGTTTGGTTTTGGTGATAAAGTAAGTTATGTTTCTACTGGTGGTGGAGCAATGTTAGAGAGCCTAGAAGGAAAAACATTACCTGGTATAGAAGCCATAGAAAAATAACAAAATAATTACATTTATTGTAAGAAAATACGTGTTATTTAGATAAATTACAAAAAATCGGTTGTTTTAACCGGTTTTTTTGCGTTTTTAACGCTCTGATTTTTTGTGGTTTAGAAAAAAAATGCGATTTTCGCTGCTATATTGTTGATAACATGTTAAAAACATTATAGTTAACAATATTTATTCTAATAATCCGTAGTAAACAAAAGCAAATATACTCTTAAGATGAACATCTATTTCACACTCTTTCTTTCTTTTTTATTCTTTTCTGCCTCAATCTATTCGCAGGATACAAAATCTCAAAAACAGTCTAAAGGAAAAGAGATTGTTTTTAAAGAGCAATTGGATTTAAAAAAAGAAAAGGTAGAGGTTGTTGATACCACAAATGTTATACAAACGGGTTCAGAATTAAAGACAACTACAATCACTACAACTAATGTTAAGGATAGCTTGGTTTATGTTGCCAAAGATTATCCTCAAATGGCTCAATTAGATTCGATTTGGAAACAAGAATTATATAATTCGGACCTTTTTGATACGATATACAAATCTGTGAGAGAATTGGCATATGAACCTGTCGAATATGTGGACCTTCCTACTGATACATTAAAAGCAAGATTAAAAGAACTTAATGCTCGTACTCCGTTTAATGTAGAATATAACCCATCATTAGAAAGTGTAATAAAGAGATATTTAAAGAATCGTCATGAGGCATTAGACCGTATGATGGCACTTAGTAAGTTTTATTTTCCTCTTTTTGAGCAAGAATTAGACAATCAAAATATTCCTTTAGAAATAAAATACTTGGCTATTGTAGAGTCTGCTTTAAAACCAAGGGCAAAATCTAGAGTTGGAGCAACTGGATTATGGCAATTTATGTTTGGTACAGGTAAAATGTTTGGTTTAGAGGTAAGTTCGTATGTAGATGAACGCATGGATCCTATCATGGCTACTAAAGCTGCATGTAAATATTTGTCGAACCTGTACAAAGTATTTGGTGATTGGGATCTTGCTTTAGCATCTTATAATTCGGGTCCAGGTAACGTTAACAAAGCCATTCGCAGAAGTGGAGGGTATACCAATTACTGGAACATTAGACATAATTTACCAAGAGAAACGGCGGGTTATCTTCCGGCATTTTTAGCTACGATGTATATTTTTGAATACGCCGATAAACATGGATTTAAACAAAGAAAACCAGAGTTTGCATATTTTGAGACTGATACTGTTCGTGTAAAACAAATGATTACGTTAGATCAAGTATCAGAATATATGAATATTGATATCGAGGAATTACAATTTTTAAACCCTTCTTATAAGTTGGATATTATCCCATATATTAAGGATGAAGATTATGTATTGCGATTGCCTCTTGATAAGGTTGGTGCTTTTGTAGCTAATGAACAACAGATTTATGGATTGGCCAAAGCAGAGTTGGCAAAACGTGAAAAACCTTTACCAAAATACCATGAAGCTAATGATAGGATTAGATATCGTGTTAGAAGTGGTGATTATTTAGGAAAGATTGCAAGAAAATATGGTGTGCGAGTTAGTCAAATCAAAAGATGGAACGGTTTACGAAGCAATAACCTAAGAGTAGGGCAAAGACTGACTATTCATTCTCGTCGACCAATAGTAAATAGAGCTAAAAAAACTACGAAAACAATAAGTTCGAAAACGAGTAAAACAAGTATTGCAAATAAAAACGTAGAAGTGTATACAGTAAAATCTGGAGATACGCTGTGGAGTATTTCTAAAAAATTTAATGGTATTTCTGTAGAAAATCTTAAAAATTGGAATGATATTAGCGGTACTGGTATAAAACCAGGTATGAAATTGAAACTTTCAAAGTCATAATCGCAAATAACATCATTATATGAAAAAATTAGCACTTGCCATTAGCTGTATGCTATGTATTATTAGTTGTACAGAAACCAAAAAAGAAAACAAAGACAAAAAGCCTCAAGGCGCTATGGCGCATTCGGTGGGTAAAATAAACGAACTTTCTGTTGTAGTTGATAATTCTTTATGGAAAGGTAATGTAGGTGATATAATTCGTAAGAATTTTGGAGCAGAAGTACCAGGTTTACCACAAGAAGAACCTTTGTTTTCGATGAGACAAATGCCAAAAGAAGCGTTTTATGGAATGGCTAGAAAGAATAGAACTTTTCTATGGATCAAAAAAGAAGAAAATGATAAGAGTGGTCATATTTCGTTAGAAAATAAGTTTGCAACTCCTCAAGCTGGCGCAATAATTTCTGGAACTACAGAAGAAGAAATTGTCGAGCTAATAAAAAAACATAGTGAAACGATTATTTCAAGGTTCAAATCGATAGAAACTAGAGAAAAGCAAAAGCGAATAAGAAAGTCCCTAGAAAAAATACCACAGTTAAAAGAAAAATTAGGAATCACCTTAGCAATTCCGACGGCATATCGAATTGCAAAAGAAGAAGATGCTTTCTTTTGGATTCGTAAGGATATTCAGAACGGGAGTATGAATTTATTGATTTATGAACTTCCGTTAGCCACAATATCCAAAGATTCTAATACGGTTTCTAGCATTGTAAAAATGAGAGATTCTATCGGAAGAGTTAAAATTCCTACCTCTGCAGTAGGTAAATTTATTACCGAAGAAGCCTATGCTCCTTATCTTTATGAGACAAAGCTAGATAGTAAGTTTACTTTTGAAACCAAAGGAACCTGGGAAATCAAAGATAGATATATGGCCGGTCCTTTTGTTAACTATGCGGTCGAAGATTTAAGTAATAATAGACTACTTGTATTAGAAGGTTTTGTTTTTGCTCCATCATCGATAAAAAGAGACAATATGTTCGAACTTGAGGCTATTATTAAAACAATTAAGTTTGAGTAATACAATGTAATTCTTAAAATTGTAGATAATTTTTTTGCCCGAGTAAAATATACCTTCAATTTTGGTAGTATATTTAGCGATTCTAAAAACTGATTTTCATGAATGTCGTTTCTTTTATTGCTAAACAAGTACCTGTTTCAGAAAAGCAAATAACAAAAACAGTGGCCCTTTTAGAAGAGGGAGCTACAATTCCGTTTATTTCAAGATACCGTAAAGAGGCTACAGGAGATCTTGACGAAGTTGCTATTGGAGAAATTGTAAAATGTAAAACTGCTTTTGAAGCATTACAAAAAAGAAAAGAGAGTGTACTAGCTACTATTAAAGAACAAGGTGTACTAACTGCCGATTTAGAAAAGCGAATACAAACTGCAGAATCCCTTACACTTGTTGAGGATTTGTATTTGCCCTACAAAAAAAAGCGAAAGACCAAAGCGAGTGCAGCCAAAGAACAAGGTTTAGAACCTTTGGCAAAGATTATTTTACAACAAAAGGAAGAAGAAATCCTTTTTATAGCTTCTCAATATCTAAATGATACGATTACTACAGAAGAGTTAGCATTACAAGGAGCAAGAGATATTATCGCAGAATGGATTAATGAAGATGAAAAGGTAAGAAATGGGTTAAGAAGGTTGTATCAAAGAAAAGCAACCATCGCCTCTACAGTGATCAAAACTAAAAAAGAAGAAGAAGAAGCACAGAAGTATTTACAATATTTTGATTGGGATGAGCCACTACATAAATGCCCATCTCACAGATTATTAGCAATATTAAGAGCCGAAAACGAAAAAGTGGTTCGGGTTAAAATTGCGGTTCCAGAAAATGATGCATTAGACATTATAGATAATGTGATGATCAAAACGAATATAGAGGCTTGCACAGATCAAATGTTTCTTGCAATTTCTGATGCATATAAGCGATTATTGACCCCGGCACTATCAACAGAAGTACTAAATCAGGCAAAAGAAAAAGCAGATACTAATGCAATAAACGTTTTTGCTCAAAACCTAAAACAATTGTTATTGGCTTCGCCATTAGGGCAGAAAAGAATACTGGCATTAGATCCTGGTTTTAAGTCGGGTTGTAAAGTTGTTTGTCTAGATAAACAAGGAGACTTGTTACATAATGAAAATATCTATCCTCATCCACCACAACGTCAAACTACCGAAGCAATAAAAAAAATACGATCATTAGCAAATGCTTATAAAGTTGAAGCAATAGCTATAGGTAATGGTACAGCTGCAAGAGAAACAGAAGCTTTTATCAAAAAAATACCATTTGATAATCCTGTTCAAGTGTTTATGGTAAACGAAAGCGGAGCATCTGTATATTCGGCATCAAAAGTAGCCAGAGCAGAGTTTCCTGACTATGATGTTACCGTTCGAGGAGCAGTATCTATCGGAAGAAGATTGGCGGATCCATTAGCAGAATTAGTAAAAATCGACCCAAAAGCAATAGGAGTAGGTCAATACCAACATGATGTAGATCAAAATAAGCTTAAAAATGAATTGGATACGGTTGTGATGAGTTGTGTAAACAGCGTCGGGATAAATGTTAATACAGCTAGTGTTCCTTTGTTAAGTTATGTTTCTGGGATAGGAGAAAAGTTGGCAGAAAATATAGTGGCCTATCGATCAGAGAACGGAGCGTTGAAATCACGCCAAGAGTTAAAGAAAGTCCCTAGACTAGGTGGAAAAGCATTTGAACAAGCAGCAGCCTTTTTAAGAATTGCTAGTCCTAAAAATCCACTTGATAACTCTGCTGTGCATCCAGAACGTTATCAGTTGGTTTCTAAAATGGCAAAAGAAGTAGGGGTGCCTATAAGTGATTTGATAGGGAACAAAGAAGCTATTACCAAAATTAATTTACAACGTTATATTACCGATGAGGTAGGGTTACCTACCTTAACAGATATAGTTAAGGAATTAGAAAAACCAGGTGTTGATCCTAGAAAAAAAGTAATGGTTTTTGAATTTGATCCTAATGTAAAGACAATAAATGATGTTAAAACAGGAATGAAATTACCAGGAATTGTAAACAATATCACCAATTTTGGTTGTTTTGTCGATATAGGAATAAAAGAAAGTGGATTGATACATATTTCAAAACTAGCAAATGAATTTATTAGTGATGTTAACGCGGTTGTACAGTTACATCAACATCTTATGGTTACAGTAATAGAAGTAGATATACCTAGAAAGAGAATTCAGTTGTCACTTATTGATTAATAAAACCAAAGATGGCAGTATAAAAAAACCCAACTTACTAAAGTTGGGTTTTGTTTTATGTTTTGAATCAAAGATTATTTTTTTTCATCAATTTTAGGGTCTTCTTCTTCTTTAGAAGCATCTTTAAATTCTTTAATACCACTTCCTAGGCCTCTCATTAATTCAGGAATTTTCTTTCCTCCAAATAAAAGTAAAACAATTGCTACAATTAATGCAATTTGCCAAGGGCCAATCATTCCTAAAAATATACTGGATAACATCATGATCATAATAATTAGGGTACAAAGTTAGCAAGAAATGATGAAACACCATGAAATTATAGATCAAAAAACAATTTAGGGGCGATATGGATATGATTTTAACAAAATTTATGTATGAAAACTTCAAAATGAGAGTTTTCTGTAGTATAAAATGAAATAAAGGAGATGCATTTTTTATTGAATGCATATAAAGGCTAATTTTTGAAGATAAGGTAAAATCTAGATGTTTTGTCTAAATCAAAACCCTGTATTTTGATATCAGTAGATTATGTATATTTGCGATTATTGATGTTATTTTAATGACATTTCTTAGATAGGATATCTTATATCGTAGAGTTAAGTCTTTAAACACATGTAAAAATACATGATGTAAACTATGGCAAAAAAGAAAAAAGAGCAAAAAAAAATAACCAGAAAACTTCTTAATAAGTATCGTCTGGTCATTCTTAATGAAGATACTTTTGAAGAACGAATATCTTTTAAACTTAATCGGCTCAATGTTTTTGTTATGGTTTCTATTACTTCTATAGTGTTGGTAGCAGGAACTATATTTTTAATTGCATTTACGCCATTAAGAGAGTATATACCGGGATATTCATCTACTTCATTAAACTTAAAGGCAACAAGATTGGTAACGACTACTGATTCTCTTGAGTCTGTGATAAGTGTAAACCAGCAGTATTATGCCTCGATTAAGAAAGTGCTTAAAGGTGATGTGAAAACTGTTGAGTTTGATGTTGATTCTGCAGTACAATCCCAAAAACTAAATCCAGAAGAGATTGATTTAAAACCCTCAGAAGAGGACATTTTATTAAGAGAAGAAGTATCTAAAGAAGATAAATATAACCTCTTTGAGAGTGAAAAATTAAACTCAGACTTTTCCTTATTTCCACCAGTAAAAGGTAATATTACGTCTACTTATAACATTAATGAAAAGCATTATGGAATCGATATAGCTGTTCCAAAAGATACGCCTGTTAAAGCAGCTTCTTCTGGCACAGTGATTTTTGCAGAATGGACTGCTGAAACTGGACATGTAATTATTCTTAAACACAGAAACAATTTGCTTACGGTATATAAACATAACGCCTCTTTGACCAAGCAACAAGGTGAGCAGGTAAGAGCGGGGCAGGTTATAGCGACTGCTGGCTCTACAGGAGAATTGTCTACAGGCCCACATGTACATTTTGAATTATGGAGAGATGGATACCCTACAGATCCTGTAAACTTTATTGATTTTGAATAATTGATATAAAAATCACAATAAATAACATATTTTTAGTACTGTCTAACTATTATATATAGTATGAGATAGTAGTACCATTGATCAAACTTGAATTAAATAAATGTCTTTAAAAACATTAGGAGCAAAAGTATTTGCTAAACGCATTCGAAAAAAAATTAATAAATGGGCAGTTAATCCTGTGAAAACTCAAGAAAAGGTTTTTCATAACTTAATTAATTCTGCCAGTGATACAGCATTTGGCAAGGATCATAATTTTGAGAACATAAAAACATTTTCTGATTTTGCCCAAAATGTACCCATTCGGGATTATGAAGGGTTAAAGAAGTATGTGAATCGTGTTGTTGATGGTGAACAAAATATACTATGGCCTGGTAAACCATTGTATTTTGCAAAAACTTCGGGAACGACTAGTGGGGCCAAATACATACCACTTACCAAAGAATCTATGCCAACACATATTCGAGCTGCAAGAAATGCAATTTTATGTTATATAGCAGAAAGCGGAAACACAAATTTTGTTGACGGTAAAATGATATTTCTTCAAGGAAGCCCAGAGATGGATAAAAAGAATGGCATACTAGTAGGTAGATTGTCTGGAATTGTTGCACACTACGTTCCGAAATATCTTCAGAAAAATAGAATGCCAAGTTGGGAAACCAATTGTATAGAGGACTGGGAAAATAAAGTAGATGCCATTGTAGAAGAAACTGTTAATGAAAACATGACAGTAATAAGTGGTATACCACCATGGGTACAGATGTACTTTGAAAAACTACAACAGAAAACAAATAAAACTATTGGAGAACTATTTAAAGGGTTTGAATTGTTTATATATGGAGGTGTAAATTTTGAACCGTATAAAAGAACTTTTGAAAAACTAATAGGTAGAAAGGTAGCAGGTATAGAATTATACCCTGCTTCTGAAGGTTTTTTTGCATTTCAGGATATGCAAAATGAAAAGGGTATGTTGTTACAATTGGATTCTGGAATGTTTTATGAGTTTATTAAGGCTGATGAATTTTTTGAAGAGAATCCAAAAAGGTTAACTATTGGAGAAGTAGAGAAGGGTATAAACTACGTAATGTTAATTTCGACAAATGCAGGCTTATGGGCTTATAATGTTGGCGATACAGTTATGTTTACCAATACATCACCATATAGAATAATCGTTTCAGGAAGAATAAAACATTTTATATCAGCTTTTGGAGAACATGTGATTGGTAAAGAAGTTGATCAGGCAATTAAAGAGGCATCAGAAACTACGGGTACATTAATAAACGATTTTACAGTAGCACCACAAGTAAATCCAGATCAAGGTGGATTACCATATCATGAATGGTTTATAGAGTTTAAAGAAACTCCTGATAATCTAGAAAAATTGGTCATAGAAATTGATAATTCATTGAGAAAACAGAATTCATACTATAATGATTTAATCGATGGTAAGATCCTAAGTACATTAAAAATAACTCAAGTTCCTCAAGATGGATTCAAAAACTATATGAAGTCAGTTGGTAAATTAGGAGGTCAAAATAAATTACCAAGGCTTTCAAATGATAGAAATATTGCAGATGCTCTCGTAGCTATGATAGACAAATAACTTATATTTGTTACGAAAATATATGGCAAATTTAAAAAGACAAGGAAGAACCAGGGCTCAAGAAAGTTCGAGCGCTATAGAGCGTATGTATATTACTATGAGACACCTTTTTAACAGAGGGTTTTATAAGCCTATGGGTGTTTCTGGGGATACGCTAAGAGAAGCGTTGTTAATTCTTCGTCCAGAAATCTATGGTTCTGTTGCCGAAGAAAAAGTAGAACTTAATGGGCTACTTTATGTGATCGATCGTTTACCATTCGGAATTGAAGAGTGTAGTTATATCAATCTTACTAGTGAAGAAGGATATAAAAACTCACATTTTAAGGCAATTGTTCCACCAAAAAGACGCAGAAATTGCTACCGAATAGATGAAGAACAAATGAATATCGAGATTACTCGTGGTCGATCTGAAATCTATGATATCTTAACACATCTTACTTTTTTATTTATCGAATCACATAAGATTATGAAACGTGTGGTGATCAATGAACAAGGCAGTGTAACAAGAGATTGGCAAAAACTAGAAAAGGCGGTTCTATCAAAGAAAGACTTAACCAAAGCAGAAAGAGAAGTTGCACTAACACATACCGCAAATATTTTAGGAAGGACTTTTGAAGAAGTCTCATCGGTATATGATGACTTTTCCTGTTTAGAAAATAAAGAACGGTTTTTGGATATTATCTATTGGCTAGGTAAATTGGCGATAAATGAATCTATAGACGATAAAAAACGATTAGTTTCTTTTAGTCCAGTGCTAAGAGAAAGATTAGGTCATCATATTCATGGTGAAATCTGGGCAAATACAATTAAAAATAGACTTGAAGAATTAGACCTTCTTCATCGACCTATTCATATCATCAGTGCTAATATGCATAGTGTTATGAACACACTATATGTACCTATAGCCTTAAAAACTGAATTAAAAACTAAGAGTGCATTTGAGATTTATGAGCTACTTAGTGAAGATAAGAATGAACGTTTAAGAGCAAAAGTTCGAAAATCAGCACAACAATACGGGATGACCTATATAGAGGATGAAAGTGGTGCTAATATTAATGTTCAACTATTTGATACAGCTAAGTGCAAAAGTGGTACTTATGCAAACTTGATTAGTAAGGTTAAGGATCAAGATAAGCCTGTAATCATAGTTATGGATTATGCTTTTGGAGAACAAGCGTATGAAACAATGGATGAATTGTTAAAGCCTTATATCAATACTTTAGGAGAAAAAACTCATATCAATGTTAAGTCAATTTCATTGATGGGTAAAGCAGGAATTTTGGAAGGCGGTAAAGGGGATATCATGATACCTTCGGCCCATGTTTTTGAAGGAACTGCGGATAATTATCCATTCGATAATCAACTTACTAAAAATGAATTAGAAGGACATGGTATTGACATCTATGATGGAGCCATGATCACCGTTTTAGGAACATCATTGCAAAATAGAGATATTTTAAAGTTTTTCCATGATTCGACCTGGAATGTGATAGGTCTTGAGATGGAAGGAGCGCATTATCAAAAAGCAATACAATCAGCCTCAAAGTTAAGAGGAAGTATAAGCCCCGACGTAAAAGTAAGGTACGCTTATTATGCTTCAGATAACCCTTTAGAAACAGGAAGTACCTTGGCATCAGGAGGATTAGGCACAACAGGGGTAAAGCCTACTTATTTAATAACGGAAAAAATAATAGAACAAATATTTAAAGAAAGATACTAATTTATGAGTAACGAAAATCCAAACGACGAAATTGATTTATTGCGAATTTTTGGCGCATTCAAGAGAGGGTTTAGAAATTTTCTAAGAGGAATTTTTTCTATTATTTCTTTTTATAAGAAAAAAGTAGTTCTATTCCTTATTTTATTGATTGTTGGAGGTGTCTCCGGTTATTTCATTGATCAAAACCAAGACACCAAAAACTATTATATTCAAGAAGTTGTTCTAGAACCAAAATATAATAGCACAAAATATATTTATGATTTTATAGAAGAGTTTGAAACTAATCTGAAAGATGTTGCATTCCTTAAAAAAATAGGTTTAACCTCAGAGGAGGCTGCTAGTATAAAGGAGATCGATATTGTTCCTTTGGTTAAAGGGACGGATGTACTTGATAACTTGGGAGAAAGATATGAGGATGGAGAGTTTTTTAAAGATGTAATGGAAGCCTATGATAAAAATCAGGTAGAGGAAGAGAAGTATAGGGATTTCTATAGACATCATAAATTATCGTTGATTTTCAATGCAAATAATGACAAGGTTAAAAACACTACTAAATCAATTTTGAATTATTTGAAATCAAACAGTTATTATAAAGAAGTAGTAAGTTTGACTTTAGAGCAAGGAAAGAACAGTTTAGAGCAAAATAAAAAATCGCTGGAGTTTATAAATGAGTATTTAACAAACTTAGGTAAAAGGCCTTCAGCAGCCAAAGGAGAAGTTGTAGTATATACTGTTGACAAAGATTCTGATGATGTTCCGACGGTTACAATTGCGTCATTATTAAAACAAAAAGAAGATTTAATACAAAAAATTAATGAGAAAGAAAGGATTTTAAGGTTGGATAAAGAAGTGTTTTCTATTGTAAATAACAGTGGGATTATTGCTAAAAAGAAGGAGTTATTGAGTAGAGTATTATTTTTAATTCCATTAGGGCTTGTTAGTCTAGTTTCTTTCTTCTATTTGTTGAGATATATATCAAGGTCTGCGACTAGATTTGTAAATGAAGAATAGTTAATAACGTTAGGTGTTTATTTAAATTAAAAATTCTTGTTCATGTTGTACCCATTAAAATTTCAACCGATTCTAAAAGAAAAAATTTGGGGAGGAAATAAGTTAAGAACGTATCTTAATAAACCAGATTCTGAAGAAAATATTGGTGAGAGCTGGGAAATATCAACAGTTGAAAATAATATTTCTATTGTCTTAAATGGTGAGCTTAAAGGACAAAAGCTCGATACTCTTATTCAAGAGTATAAAGAAGAAATTCTAGGAGAAAAAGTATACCAACAATTCGGTAATCAATTTCCCTTATTAATTAAGTTTATTGATGCCAAAAAGGATCTTTCTGTACAGTTGCACCCAAATGATGAATTAGCAAAAAAGAGACACAACTCTTTTGGCAAAACAGAAATGTGGTATGTGGTACAGGCTGACAAAGATGCACAGTTAATAGTAGGTTTTAAAGAGGATACAACTAAAGAAGTATATAAAACCTATTTAAAAAAAGGTAAAATAACAGAGCTTCTTAATTTTGAAAATATTTCTCAAGGAGATTGTTATTTTATTAAAGCAGGTACAATTCATGCAATTGGAGGAGGTTCATTAATTGCAGAAATACAACAAACCTCTGACATTACGTATAGAGTATATGATTGGGATAGAAAAGATGATGAAGGAAATCAAAGAGAGTTGCATACAGAACTTGCTCTCGATGCTTTGGATTATAGTGCAGATAGATCTTTTAAGTTAGAATATGAAAGAAATGAAAATGAGATTAATAATGTTATTTCTTCTACCTATTTTACTACAGGGTTTATTGAAACAAAAGGATTCTTTGAAAGGAATTATAGAGGTTTAGATTCATTTAAAGTTTTAATGTGTATAAAAGGAAAAGGGAAATTGAGCACCGATAATACTTCATTAAATATTGCGTTTGGAGAAACAATCTTAATCCCTTCAAAAATTGAAAATATTAAAATTGAAAGCGATGATGATGTATTGCAACTTCTAGAGGTTTATATCAAATAATGATATGAAAAAAAATATATTAGTAACTGGCGGAGCGGGATTTATAGGATCAAATTATGTTAATCTTATTTCTAGCAATGAAGATTACAAAATTGTTAATCTTGATAAACTAACGTATGCTGGAGATCTTAATAATATAGATATTACTAATGAGAACAACTATACATTTATTGAAGGAGATATTTGTGATGAACAATTATTAAAGAACATTTTTTTAGATTACAAAATTGATACTGTAGTTCATTTTGCTGCAGAATCCCATGTGGATAATTCAATAACAGGTCCAAGAGCATTTATTGAAACTAATATTACAGGCACTTTTAATTTATTGCAAGCGGCATATCAAGTATGGATGAAAGAACCTAATAAATTGAATCCGAAGTATGAGCATGCACGATTTTTGCATGTTTCAACTGATGAGGTATATGGTACATTGGGAGAAACAGGTTTATTTACAGAAATAACAGCATATGCGCCCAATAGTCCTTATAGTGCATCAAAGGCCTCTTCAGATATGTTAGTTCGAAGTTATTTCCATACTTATGGGCTTCCTGTCGTAACCACAAATTGTTCAAATAATTATGGGCCAAGACAGCATAATGAAAAACTAATACCAACGATCATAAGAAAAGCACTTAATAAAGAAGATATTCCTATTTATGGTACTGGAAAAAATATACGTGATTGGTTATATGTATTAGACCATTGTAGAGGAATTGAACTTGCTCTTTTAAATGGTAGAATAGGAGAAACTTATAATATTGGAGGTAAAAATGAAAGGGAAAATATCTATATAGCTAAGACAATTTGCACTATTTTAGATACGATTAAGCCTTTGAAAAATAATAAGTCATACCTTGATCTAATCACTTTTGTCGCAGATCGGCCTGGTCATGATTTTAGATATGGTATTGATGCATCAAAAATAGAAAGAGAACTTGGATGGAGAGCAGATGAAAATTTTGAAACTGGAATAAAAAAAACAATAGATTGGTACTTAGAAAAATATACTAACCAAAGTGGTTTGTAGTTATAGTACAAGAAGAGCGAAACTTCTCAAAAATAAGTAAATATAAATGAAAGGAATCATATTAGCAGGGGGATCGGGAACACGTTTACATCCACTTACAATGGCGATTAGTAAACAATTAATGCCAATATATGATAAGCCTATGATTTATTATCCTCTTTCAACTTTAATGTCTGCAGGAATAAATGAAATATTAATTATTTCAACTAAACAGGACTTACCTCTGTTTCAAAAATTACTAGGTAATGGATCAGATTATGGCTGTAGATTTGACTATGCTATACAAGATCATCCCAATGGATTGGCCGAAGCTTTTATTATAGGTGAGCATTTTATAGGAAAGGATAAGGTTGCATTAATACTCGGAGATAATATATTTTATGGTTCTGGACTTGAAGAGCTTTTAGAAGCAAATAATGATCCTGATGGAGGAGTTATTTATGCTTATCATGTTCAAGACCCAGAAAGATATGGGGTTGTTGAATTTGATGATAGTGGAAAAGCAATTTCTATTGAAGAAAAACCTGAAGCCCCTAAATCCCAGTATGCTGTACCAGGAATTTATTTTTATGACAATAAGGTTGTAAATATTGCAAAGTCAATTACCCCAAGTGTAAGGGGTGAATTAGAAATTACAGATGTAAATAATGCATATTTGAACCAGGGAAAATTGCAAGTAAGTATTTTGGATAAAGGAACGGCATGGCTCGATACAGGAACCTTTAATTCTTTAATGCAAGCAAGTCAATTTGTACAAGTTATAGAAGAGAGACAGGGTCTTAAAATTGGGGCTATTGAAGAAGTAGCATATAATAAGGGATTTATAAATAAAGATCAGCTCAAGAAGTTAGCTAAACCACTATTAAAAAGTGGTTATGGCAAGTACTTATTAAGCTTGGATTAAAACATTAAAAAGAAAAGCAAAGTGTTTACTTGTTTCAGAATAGAAAAATCAACAAAATATTAATTAGTAATAAATTGAAAGTTATAAAGACCACATTACAAGATTGTTTTGTAATTGAACCAACAGTATTTAATGACGAAAGAGGTGCTTTTTTTGAGAGTTTTAATGAAAAAGCATTTATAGAAGCCTCTGGTTTAAAAACTCGCTTTGTTCAAGATAACCAATCAATATCAAAACAAGGAGTACTTAGAGGATTGCATTTTCAAATGGGTAGTCATGCCCAGGCAAAACTTGTAAGAGTGGTTAAAGGAGAAGTTCAGGATGTCGTGGTTGATTTAAGACCCTATTCTACAACTTATAAAAAGCATTTTTCAATAATTTTAAATGACGTAAATAAATATCAATTATTTGTTCCTAGAGGTTTTGCACATGGATTTTTAACATTAAGTGACACAGCGATTTTTGATTATAAATGTGATAATTACTATCACAAAAGTTCAGAATCAGGTATTATTTATAGTGATCCTGAGCTTTCTATTGATTGGAAAGCAAATAATTTGAAAATTCAATTGTCTGCTAAAGATAAAGATTTACCAATGCTTAAAAATTTAAAGTTATAGAGTTTGTAAGACTGTTTTTTTTTTAATAATTTTGATTGCACTTCTAGTAAAGAAGTATTCTACCCATTTTTCAGAATAAATGCCGTTTAGGTATTTGAAATAAAGACGATGATTCCTACCCCTCGTCAAAGACTATAATTAAAGTAAATTCTAACAATCGATATTATTCGACATATGTTGTTTTTAATCGAAAAACACAAGGTTGATAATATAGATTTAATTACAATAGCATTCTATTGTATACTTAAATAGACTTATGACAACAAAAGAGAGTACACCAGAGGAGATTGATTTGAGTAAATTATTTAAGCAATTTGGAAAAGTTGTGATCCATATTTTTGGTTTTTTTAAGAGAATGGGTAATAGTATTTTTCATTTTACAATACTATTTCTTAAGTTCTTAAGATTTCATTTTAAGAAATTTATTATTGTCGCTGTATTAGGGCTATCACTTGGAGTATATTTAGACAATACATCATTACCAATTTATAGATCTTCAATGATCATAGAACCAAATTTTAATAGTGTTCAACAATTATATAATAATGTTGAATTTTATAATGAATTGGCAAAACAAAAAGAAAGTACTGCTTTGGTAGAAGCTTTTATAATTACAGAAGAAGATGCAAAGCATATTAAAAGCATAAAAATTGAATCATTTTCGGATCGGACACAGCGTATAAAACAATTTAGCGAGTTTATAGGCGAATTAGATTCAATATCACAAAAGAAAGTAAATTATGAGGATTACTTAGAAAATTTTAATGATATTAATGCAAAATTTCATAAAATAGAGATTGAAGCAACTTCTCCAGAAATTGCAAGAAAATGTCAAAATGCTATTGTAAAATCAATAGAGAACAATGAATATTTTACTTTACAAAAAAAAATAAATGATAGAAATATTGCTGTAAAAGACTCAATTATAAGTCAACAACAAAATGAAATTATAGGTTTACAAGAGTTTTATAAAAAACTTAAAATTCTTGAGGCGCAAAAACCTGATGGTAGAATGACAAGTATCAGTTTGGGAGAAAATCAAGTTGAAAATACCGTAGAAATTGAATTACTAAAACAGGCAAGGGAATTAAAAGATGAAAAAGTTAAAATTAATAATGAAAAGGCAAACACAGAAAATACTATTAATATTATTTCAGAGTTTCCCAATAAAGGGGTGTTGGTAAATGATTTATTTAGTAAAAAAATTATACTTATGCCCTTGTTATGTATGGGGGGTTTGTTTTTTATTTTAGTGATCATCAAATTAAATAGGTTTGTCATGAATTATGATGAAAACAAAAAAAATAGTATTTAAAATTCGTAAGAAATAAAAGAGTAAGTTTGGTAAGCATATTAGTAACCGGGGCAAATGGTCAATTAGGAAGTTGTATTAAGAAAATAGAAAAGAATTATCTACAGTTAAATTTGTGTTTTCTGAATTCTAACGAACTCGATATTAGTAAAGAAAATGAAATTCGAGATGTTTTTGAACAAAAAAAAATTGACTTTGTTATCAATTGTGCAGCATATACTAATGTTGAAAAATCTGAAAAAGAACCCGAAAAAGCATTTTTGGTAAATGCTGATGGAGTAAGAAACCTAGCTCATATATGTGATAAATACAATACAACGTTAATACATATATCTACAGATTATGTGTTTGATGGCACTAAAAGAACACCGTACATAGAAGAAGATATACCAAACCCTATAAACGAATATGGTAAGTCAAAACTGAATGGAGAAAAACATGTTCAAGAGCTTTTAAGTAAATACTTTATTATCCGAACTTCTTGGTTGTATTCTGAATTTGGTCATAATTTTTTTAAAACAATTTTAAAAAAATCAGAAATTGAAACTGAACTTTGTATTACCACATCAGAAACTGGAACTCCAACAAATGCAAATGATCTGGCTCAATTTATTTTAGATATAATCAAAAATCAAAGCCAAGAATATGGTATTTATCATTATAGTAATCTGGGAAAAGCAACTTGGTATGATTTTGCAAAGGAAATTTTAAGCCTTTCAGGTAAACTTGAGACTATACAGCTAAAAAAAACCGATAATTACGTTACTTTTGCACGAAGGCCCGGATACAGTGTTTTAAATACTTTAAAGGCTCAAAGAACTTTTGAATTATCTCAAAGTGAATGGAGCTCAAGTCTTGATAGCCTTATTAATAAATGAGTTGGACGTTATGAAGTATAAACCTGACCTCTCATAAGTATTTTAAAAAGGATTAAATAATTAGGAATGAAAATAGACTTTGCTAATTTAACAAAAGCATATCAAGAACATAAAAAGGCTATTGATAATGCTATGAACGATGTTGTGTCCTCGTCAAGATTCATTATGGGGCGTGAGGTTCAAGAACTAGAAGAACAATTACAGTTATATACTGAAGCCAAATTTGCAATAACATGTTCTTCAGGAACAGATGCTCTTGTTTTGGCACTCATGGCCTTAGATATTCAACCAGGAGATGAAATTATTACCACTCCCTTTACTTTTATCGCTACAGCAGAAGTTATTGCCTTTTTAGGAGCGATTCCCGTGTTTGTAGATATAGAAGAATCTACATATAATATTAATGTTAATCTGATTAAAGATAAAATTACATCTAAAACAAAAGCAATAATGCCAGTATCTCTATATGGACAAATTGCAGACATGGATGAAATTAATGAAATAGCCAATACTCATAATCTAGATGTTATAGAGGATGCAGCACAAAGTTTTGGAGCGTATTATAAAGACAAAAAAAGCTGTAACCTTTCTACTATAGGGTGTACTTCTTTTTTTCCGGCAAAACCATTAGGCTGTTTTGGTGATGGAGGAGCTCTTTTTACAAATAATGAAGAATTAGCAAATAAAATAAAGAGCATTAGAGTACATGGTCAAACAAAAAGATATGTTCACAAATATATTGGTATTGGAGGACGTTTAGATACCCTACAAGCGGCTGTTTTATTAGAAAAACTTAAGCATTATAAAAATGATGTGGAAAGAAGACAACTTGTGGCAAAAGCATATAATAAACACCTAAATGATTGTACTGTCACTCCTTTTGTAAAAGAGTATAATACTTCGGTTTGGGCTCAATACTCTATTAGGGTTAAGAATAGAGATGTTATTCAATCTAATTTAAAAGAAAAGGGAATACCAACAGCTATACATTATCCAAAACCTTTGCATTTGCAAGAGTGTTTTAATTATCTTGGATATAAAAAAGGAGATTTCCCTATTTCAGAAAGTGTGTCTAAAGAGATTATGAGTTTACCAATGAACCCATACCTTACAGACGAAGAAATACAATACATAACAACAGAATTGAAAAAACTATTATGAAGAACTTTGCATTGATAGGAGCAGCAGGTTATATCGCTCCAAGACACATGAAAGCAATTAAAGACACTAATAATATACTTTTAGCGGCATATGACAAAAATGATAGCGTTGGGATTATAGATTCTCATTTTCCTAAAGCCGATTTTTTTGTAGAGTTTGAAAGATTTGATAGACATATTGAAAAACTTAAATATGAACAGAATTTGTTTTTAGACTATGTGAGTATTTGTTCTCCAAATTATTTACATGATGCTCATATTAGATTTGCGTTGAGAAGTGGTGCTGATGCAATATGTGAGAAACCTTTAGTTTTAAATCCTTGGAATATCGATAAGTTACAAAAGGTTGAAGAAATGACGGGTAAAAAAGTCTATAATATCTTACAACTTAGAGTGCACCCATCAATAATTGCATTAAAAGAAAAAGTAGCGAAGTCTAAAAAGGATTCTAAATTTGAAGTAGACTTGACATATTTGACTTCTAGAGGAAATTGGTATCATACATCATGGAAAGGAGATAAAAGCAAATCTGGTGGAATTGCAACTAATATCGGAGTACATTTTTATGATATGTTGTCTTGGATTTTTGGAGATATTCAAGAAAATGTTGTTCATATACACGAAGAAGATAGAGCGGCAGGATATTTAGAATTTGAAAATGCTAGGGTACGTTGGTTTTTATCGATTAACTCAGAATACTTACCAGAAGATGTAAAAAAGAAGGGGCAAACTACATTTAGATCTATTACAATTGATGATGAAGAATTAGAATTCAGTGGTGGATTTACAGATTTGCACACAATGGTCTATAAAGATATATTAGAAGGAAAAGGATATGGATTAGAGGCAGCTAGAACAGCAATCAATATTGTTCATAATATTAGGAATACAAAACCCGTAGGGATAAAAGGAGAATACCACCTTTTCTGTAAGTAAAAGTCAATAGACATGTTGACTATGAAAAAACAGTTTATTACATATTTTTATGAATGACATTAGAAATAAATTCTCTCTAAATTCTAAGTTTTCTAGGAATATACTCACTCTTGTTACAGGAACAGCAATGGCTCAAGCAATACCATTGGCATTATCTCCTATTCTAACTAGATTGTATACTCCAGAAGATTTTGGAATTTTAGCAACTTATATGTCTATTGCGGCAGTTGCTACAGTATTAGTTTCGTTGAAATATGATATTGCGATTATTATTCCAGAAAAAGACGAGGATTCGGCAAGTATAACAATTCTCTCTGTCGTAATAGCAGCCATTATAAGTACGATATTATTCATAATTGTTTTTTTCTTTAATACAGAGATAGCTACTTTTTTATCAGAAAAAGAGGAAGCTCAAATATTATCAAAATGGCTATATTTTGTGCCATTTTCAGTATTTTTTATGGGAGTGTTTAACGCTATTAGCTTTTGGTTTAATAGAAAAACATTGTATAAAAGAATGGCAGCTAGTAAAGTAGTTAATACATCTGGAATGACAGGTGTACAGGTGGGTTCAGGGCTGCTTAATTACACGCCTATTGGTCTTTTAGCTGGTTTTGTAGCTGGTAGATTCTTTTCCGTTCTTTTTTTGTTTTACAAGTTGAGAAAGGATGATACTTCGATCTTTTCAAAAGTTACTCAGAAGAAAATGTTGGCTCTTTTAAAAAGATATAAACGTTTTCCATATTTTACATTGCCAGCAGAATTTACAAATGTGATATCTAATCAATTACCAATTTTTATAATTGGTAAGTACTTCGGAGGTGTCGTTTTAGGAAATTATTCTCTTATGGAAAGAGTTTTAAATGCACCAATTACTTTATTAGGTCGATCTGTTCTAGATGTATTTAAACAAAGAGCGAGTGAAGATTATGTGAAGTATGGTAATTGTAAAGACATTTTTTTGAAAACGTTTAAAACATTAGTCTTGTTATCAATAGCACCATCTGTATTATTGTTTTTTCTATCGCCATTTGTTTTTAAAATTGTTTTTGGAGAAGAATGGCAAATTGCAGGCGAGTTTGCGCAAATCTTTTCTGTACTTTTCTTTTTTAAATTTACAGCGAGTCCATTAAGTTATATGTTTAATATTGCAGAAAAGCAACATTATGATATGTTTTGGCAAATAGGATTGCTTATTTTTGCCATTATTTCTTTTGTAGTTGGTGTAGCATACAATGATATAAATATTGCTTTAATTAGTTTTGTAGCGTCATATTCACTGATGTATGTAATTAATTTGTACTTATCATATACTTTTGCAAAAGGAAATAAAAAATAAATCGATGATAACAATAGTAGATTATAAAGTGGGAAATTTGGGCTCTATCCAAAATATGTTAAAAAAGATAGGGGCAAAGTCTCAAATAACATCTGACCCAGTTAAGTTAGAATCTGCTGAGAAGATTATTTTACCCGGTGTAGGTGCTTTTGATTCTGGTGTAGAAAGTTTAAAAAAATTTAATCTGTGGGATGTATTGAATCAAAAAGCATTAGTAGAAAAAAGACCAATCCTTGGGATATGTTTGGGGGCTCAATTATTATGTCAAGGTAGTGAAGAAGGAAAACAAAAGGGTTTAGGTTGGATCGATGCTCAAGTTAAGAAGTTTAACTTTGAAGATAGAAGTTTCAAAGTCCCTCATATAGGATGGAATTATACGGATATACAAAAAGAAAGTAAATTGTTTAAAAACATGTATGAAGAACCTAAGTTTTACTTTGTACATTCCTATTATATGCAAGTAGATGATAATTCTGGATTAACTAAAACAAATTATAGTTTTAACTTTGATTCTGCAGTAGAGAAACACAATATATTGGGAGTACAGTTTCACCCAGAAAAAAGCCATAAGTTTGGCATGAAATTATTAGAAAATTTTGTCAGCGAATTTTAGACTATGGCACTTAAAAGAATTATACCTTGTTTATTACTAAGAGATAGCGGATTGGTAAAAACAATAAAGTTTAAAGACTCAACATATATCGGAGATCCAATAAATGCAGTTAAAATTTTTAATGAAAAAGAAGTTGATGAACTTGTTTTTTTGGATATTGATGCTACCAAGGATAAAAAAGAACCTCCGTACGAACTAATTCAAGACATTGCCACAGAATGTTTTATGCCATTTTGTTATGGAGGTGGAGTAAAAACTATAGAGCAAATAAGAAGATTAATTGCTTCGGGAACAGAAAAAGTTGCAATTAATTCTGAGGCATTTTATAACCCTCATTTCATAAGTGAGGCTGCAAATGTTTTTGGAAGCTCTACAATTGTTGTCTCTATAGATTATAAAAAGAATCTTTTTGGAAAGACATCTGTATACGTAAGTGGAGGTAAAAAAAATACGAAAAAGGATCCCGTTGCATATGCGGTTGAAATGGAAAAACTTGGTGCAGGCGAGTTGTTTGTAAATTCTATTGAAAGAGATGGAACAATGAATGGATATGATCTAGAAATGATTAGAAAAATTACTGATGCCGTGTCAATTCCAGTAATTGCCTGTGGAGGAGCTGGACAGCTTAGCGATTTTCGAGATGCTTTTCAAGAAGGAAAGGCATCAGCGGCATCAGCTGGTAGTTTATTTGTTTTTCAAGGTAAAAAGAGAGGAGTGTTAATTTCATATCCTGATCCAAAAGAAGTGAAAGAGATAATTTCGAATTAAAAAACAAGTTTTATATAATATTGGTTTTTAAAGTCATAATGAATTTTAAAACCTTCTAAAATTTAGAAAGCACAAATGAAGGAAAGAGAATATCAAATATGTAATCGTTGTATTATGGATACAACAGATTCGAACATTGTGTTTGATGAAAAAGGAAATTGCAACCATTGTAATGATGCTTTTGAGAGATATGAAACTACTTGGTTTCCAGATGAAAAAGGTGAACAAAGATTAAAAGCTATTGCAGAGCATATAAAAACTACTCAAAAAAATAAAGAGTATGATTGTATTGTTGGATTGAGTGGAGGTGTTGATAGCTCGTATTTGGCATATAAAGCGGTTAAGTTAGGGTTAAGACCTCTTGTAGTTCACATAGACTGTGGTTGGAACTCAGAACTTGCTGTAAAAAATGTAGAGAATATTGTAAAAAAACTGGATCTGGATTTACATACCCATGTTGTGGATTGGCAAGAAATGAAGGATTTACAATTGGCTTATTTTAAATCAAATGTTGCCAATCAAGATGTACCTCAAGATCATGCAATCTTTGCTGCCTTATATAGTTATGCCGTAAAAAATAGAATTAAATATGTACTTAGCGGAGGGAATTTTGCAACAGAATGTATTTTACCTAAGTCATGGGGATATAATGCTTTAGATTATAAGAACCTAAAGGCAATTCATAAAACGTTTGGGACTCGAAAATTGAAAAAGTTTCCTTATGTAACTTTTTTCAAGCGTTATGTATACTTTACATTTATTAGAAAAATGAATATTGTCAAAGTATTAAATTTTATACCTTATAATAAAGATGAAGCGATTGAAACCATGAAGAAAGAATTAGATTGGCAATATTATGGAGGTAAACATCATGAATCACGTTTCACAAAATTTTTTCAGGCATATTATCTTCCTCACAAATTTGGATATGATAAGCGCAGAGCGCATTTGTCGAGTTTAATTGTATCAGGTCAAATGATGCGAGATGAAGCCTTAAAGGAGATGGAAGTAGAAATATATCCAAACGATTCTCATATAGAAGACATGGAGTATGTGGCAAAGAAACTAGGGGTATCTCTTGATGAATTTAAAAAAATAATAAGGATGCCTAATAAATCTTATAAGGACTATAGTAATAATGAAGCGTTGTTTAAACTTGGGTTTAAAATAAGAGATTATTTAAGTTAATTTTTTTCTGGTTTTGTAAAATAAAATTAGACCAAAAAATGCAAAAATAACCCAAATAGAAGTCAAAGAGTAGGATTTTAACCCTTGTAAAAGGAAGTAAAAAGCTAAATACTTATAAATTTGCTCACCTTTGAAAAAGAAAGGAACTAGAAAAATAAGTAATGATATTAATAATCCAAATACTCCTAATTCAAACCAAGCTTCTACAAAAAGATTATGAGGGTAATCGGAAAGATCCTCACCAGTATACATGATGCCAAAACTACCTATTCCATGACCAAACAGAACAGAAGAAAAAGAGTTAAATATATGATCAAAGGCAAAGTTTAAACGATCAAATCGACCAGTAATAGATCCGTCATAACTTTGAAATAATCCAGATAATTTCAGAAAAAGAGTTTCAAAAATGATTTTATTTAAAATATCATAATATTTCCAAAGAGCTATAACAGTAGATGATACTAGAAAAATAATAAATAACAATACTTTAGGCGTTAAAACAAATTCATTTATAAATGATGTAATTCGTTTTGTGTTTATGATAAATACGATAAATAACGAAAATATTAAGGGGCCTCTAGCCGATAGACCAAGCATGGTTAACAGGCAAATAGAGACCAAAAGCCACTTTTTGTAATAAGAAAAATAAATAATTAAAACTCCTACAATTGCACCTAAATTAAGGTAGAATGTTCGTAAATCGTAAAATTTAGAAGCTGCTGAGTTTGTTCCGGGAAGCCACAATAAATATCTCTGAAAAGTAAACCAAATAGATAAAGGTATAATAGTGAGAAATAAAAGCTGAAAAAATAATTTAGGTTTGAATTGTATGATAAATAAAGGATAGAGTAAAAATAGATAGTTAATAAAAAAGTTAAAAGCTTTAGTGAATCGGTAACTTTCTGATTTTGAATATAGAAGTGAGATGAAAATTAGAACATGAAAAATGATTAGTGTAGAGGTATATAGAATGTTATTTGTAGAAATTTTAATAGGTCTGATAAAGGAATTAAATATCATATCCATTAAAACTATTGAGAAAATAATTAGTGTTAAATTAATTTCAAATAAATAGGTATTAAAAAAGGGTTTAATAGTACCAGAAATTAATAGTAACCCAAAAAGAATATTTTGAAATGTAGAATAATCTATCTTTAATTTAGCCGAAGTTTTTATAGCAATCAAGGTAATTCTTTAAGAAATTGAACACCAAATTTAGTAAAGACTTTTCAAGTATAGTGGTTTTTTTAATATTAAAATAAATATGACACTTAAAGAAAGTATCAAGAGATATCCATTTGTTTTGTTATTTCCAATTGTATTGGTTTTGCCATTACCATTGATTGTTAGTAGTATAGGTCTTGGTTTAGCGGTTATTAATTTATTAATTATAAGATATAAAGATTTCTCAAGAGAATCAATAATTACAACCTTGAAGAACCCACTGGTGTTATTGTTAAGTATCACCTTTTTTCTAGATATCTTAACAGGGGTTTTCAGGAGTTTTGATTTTCACTTTACTGTTAGAGAAGTTAGAATTCCTTTTCTAGTTATACCAGCATGTTTATTATTGGCTAGACAAGGATTAGATGAGGTGAAGGAGTATGTTCTCCTGTTTTTTGTACTAGGGGTGCTATTACACTTGATATATGCTGATATGTATTTGGTTTATTTTTATAATTATGTTGCGGTAGTAGATTTTAATTTTGATCATTATTTAAAATATAGTTATAATAATACTCCTGGAACATATCACCATACATATCAAGGATTATACATGTGTTTCGGTATTGTAATTAGTTCGTTTTTGTCATTTTTTAAGAGATTAATACCAAAAAAAATGAGCATTCTTGTTTCAGTTCTTATTTTTGCACATATGTTATTTATGGCAGGCAAACTAACATTAATATTAGCAATTTTGTCGATAGGTGTTATGACTTTTGTGTATTTAAAACAGACTAAGTATTTGAAAGTTAAACATTATATCTACCTCCTGCCTATTATTGGTTCTCTTATAACTGTTTTTTACTTTTTGTCTAAAAATAAAATTTATGATAGTATATTTTTTAGTTTTTCTAATAGATTGGAGTCATGGAACTGTTCTTTTGAAATTTTTAAATCAAACCCTCTTTTTGGTATGAATCATCATTATGTTTTCGATTCACTAAAGGAATGTATGACAACAAATGCAATAAGTACACATAATCAGTTCTTTGATGAATTACTGAATTATGGTGTTTTTTCTATTTGGTTACCCTTGTTCTTTGGTATTATTTGGGCGAACTCAAAAAGTAACATCTTGTTTAAGACGTTTATTGGTTTAATTTTCTTTATAAGCCTATATGAGAATATTTTTAGCTTACAGAGAGGTGTCTTGTTTATAATGTTTTTTTACCCAGTACTAATTAATTCTAAAACTACTTACAATAATAAAACATGAATAATAATAAAATAAAGGTGTGTCATTTTACGTCACCACACCCACGATACGATATTAGAATTTTTCGAAAAGAATGTACTTCTTTGAAGAAAGAAGGGTATGATATTAATTTAGTTGTTGCAGATGGAAAAGAAGATGAAAAAATAGATGGCATGTCAATTTTTGGTGTAGACAAACCAAAAAATAAAGTCATTAGAGTATTTATAACACCCTATAAAGTTTTAAGAAAAGCTCTGAAGTTGGATGCTGATTTATATCATTTTCATGATCCAGAACTTATTATACCTGCCTTAATTCTACTTTGGAAAGGGAAAAAGGTAATTTATGATATCCATGAAGATTTGCCAAGACAACTTTTTGTTCAAAAAAATAAAGGAATCAAAAGGAAATTGATGGAGTTCTTCTTAGAGAGATTTGAAAACTATGGAGCCAAGAGATTTACAGCATTGATAACTTCAACACCCCATATAAAAAGGAGATTTTTAAGAATTAATCCAAGAACCGAAAACATAAATAATTTTCCGATTCTTGATGAATTATCAACCAAAAGAACAAATATAATTAAGGAAAATGAAGTGTGTTATGTAGGTGGAATTATTAAAGTACGTGGTATATTCGAGATGGTTAGAGCTTTAGAATTTGGAGATACCAAATTAAATATATGCGGGAAATTTCCTACTAAAGAGCTTAAGAATAAAGCTATGAGTCTTAAAGGGTGGGAAAAAGTTATAGATCATGGTTTTTCAAGTAGAGAGCAAGTTAGTAAGGTAATGGAGAGATCAATAGCAGGGTTGGTGTTGTTTCAAGCATATCCTAATCATATAAATGCTCAGCCTAATAAATTATTTGAATATATGTCTGCTTCTTTACCTATTATTATGTCGAATTTTAAATATTGGGAAGAAATTACCAATCAATACAATTGTGGAATTTGTGTAGATCCAGAAAACCCAGAGGAAGTTGCTAAAGCTATTAAACAAATAAAAGATAATCCTGAAATGGCAAAGGAAATGGGACGAAATGCTAGAAAAGCAGTAGAAGAAAAATATAATTGGAACGTAGAGGAAGATAAGTTGATAGCGCTTTATGCTTCTATTTTAAACTAAAAAAGTAAAAGATATAGAAAATGAAGATTGTAACTATAATAGGAGCAAGACCACAATTTGTAAAAGCGGCAATGGTAAGTAAAGCCGTTAAAGAATATAATGAAAAACATAATGAACGAGTTTCTGAAATAATAGTACATACGGGTCAACATTTTGATGCTAACATGAGTGATGTTTTTTTTAATCAAATGAACATTCCTAAACCAGAATATGACTTAGGAATCAATTCGCTTGGGCATGGTGCTATGACTGGGCAAATGTTAGAAAAAATAGAAAAGGTTTTGTTAGAGGAAGAGCCGAATTGGGTATTAGTATACGGAGATACAAATTCTACTATTGCTGGAGCATTAGCAGCAAAAAAACTGCATATTAAAGTGGCTCATGTCGAAGCCGGTCTTAGATCTTTTAACAATAAAATGCCCGAAGAGATTAATAGAGTTCTTACAGATAGGATTAGCGACATATTGTTTTGCCCTACAGAAACAGCAGTTAATAATTTGAGAAAAGAAGGGAGTGAAAATGTTAATTATAAGGTGATAAAAACTGGGGATATTATGTTAGATGCTGCAAACGTTTATAAACAGTATGCTAGCAAACCTAAAGGAGTATCAGATGGTAAGTTTATATTGTCTACTATTCATAGAGCCGAAAATACTGATTCTAAAGAAAAATTAACTGCTATATTTTCTGCTCTCTCTAAAATTACCAGTAAAGAAAAAGTAGTACTTCCTTTGCATCCAAGAACAAAATCATTTATAGAAAAATACGGAATACAATTAGATGCTTCAATAGAAATCATAGAACCGGTTGGCTATTTGGAGATGATTTGGTTATTATCTAATTGTTCTATGGTAATTACCGATAGTGGAGGAGTTCAAAAAGAGGCTTACTTTTTTAAGAAACCTTGTATTACCATACGAGAAGAAACAGAATGGACAGAGCTAGTAGAGGCCGGAGTAAACTTTTTAACAGGGTCAAACGAATCTTTAATTGTAAATACCTATAACGAGTTAAAGTCAAAACAATTGGATTTTGATACCATGCTTTATGGAGATGGAGAAACTCGTAAGTTAATTTTGAATGAGTTGATTTCTTATTAGTAATAGGGCTTTCTGTATCATATCTAAAATAAATAGATTTTTTGGTAATATCAAGGTAACATTTTGTGATAGTATGACATTAAATAATATAGAGCCACCAAAAAAGAGACTTTAAGCCATGTAGAACTAAAGCTACCATAACTTTTTAGTGTCTTTGTATGCTAGAGTTGTTATCAATAACTTTAAAATTAATTAGAAACAAAAAATATAGATATGAGAATTAGTTTGTTTTTTTGTAATGGTTATTATTGTTTCTTGTAATCAAAGTGATGATTTGGACAAAAGATTCTTATACTTTGGAAGGAAAAATTGTTAAGAACAATCAACTAGAACAGGGTAATAAATACATCGGAAGTTTGAGTGTTCACATTGGAGTAATTGATGGAAGTTCTATAGCGGATACAGGTTGGGTATATAGATCTATAACATTTCATTTTTCTGGTAGCGGGTCAGTAAAAGTGATGATTTACATGCCTTTTGAACATGTTTGGATTGATGATCTAAAGTTAACCCCGCTCTAATTATTCATTTTAAAAACCTATATGTGAAACTTGTAGAATTTTAGATTGATGATATGTTATTAGTTATGTTGTAAAATGAATAATTTAAAATAATAGTTTATAAATCTTTATAGATGAGAAATTTCTTTTTAGTACTTTTTTTATTAGTTCTGTCACAAATAAATAATGCCCAAGATTATGCTCAAATAGAAAACCAGATACAAACTATTTGGAATAATAAAAAGCAGGGATATACTGATAGGATTAATCAAGACTTACCCTTAAACAATTCAAGCATATTATATGATTTGCAATTAGAAACATTCAATTTGCTTATATATACCCATAACCAAAAGAGATATGAGTTAATGGATGACTTAATAGGGGTATATCTTGAAGCTTTTAAACACATAAAATACAAAAGAGAGAATAAAATCATCACAGCGATTGGATCAAATGCATCATTAGATACCTATTGTTCTTCTAATTTTGCAATGGCAAGGCCTATGTGGATGGTTAATTATAATAAAACAATTAAAAATAGTAATGATGTAGTTATAAGAACCATTTCATTTGAACAGGAACACTCATTAAATAGTGGTAACTTTCTACAAATGGTTGCGAGAGCAATGCTATACGCATCACAAGTTCCTATTGATCAAAGAGGAGGGAATATAAATGTTCTTTTAAGCAATAACATTACAAATATAATTATCGACCATTATAAGCGTTGGCTTAATGAGGATACTACAAGTCAAGCACAGGGTTGGGGATGTGACCCACATTCATCCTTAAACTGTTATACCATGAGAGAGTATTTAGAAATAATAACTAATGGTAATCTATGGAAAAATAACATTAACAATAAACAACACTGTAATGCCATTATTGGAGAGATAATGTCTGCTATTGGGGGAGTTTCTGATATATTGGCAAGTCATGAAATGAATAGTACAGGTGTGGGTTTAAAAACTCCAGTAAAAAGCATATTTGTCGATTTTGTTAAGAAAGGTTCTACTTTGATCGAAAGTCGATTATCAGATAAGCCTAATAATGGAATGGTAATGGATGCGGGATATTGGAAAAATCATACCGAGTATAAATTCTCTAATACCCTAAATGAAGTAAGTTGTGCGACTATGCTAACCCCAAGCGTAAATGAAGAAACCACAGTAGATTTAAGTCATGCCAGAAAATGGGTTCATGTTTTTGAAAGCCTTCATTTAAATAGATGGGTAGTTAATTCATCATTTCCAGATGAAGAAATTATGACAAAACTGTCAAACCAGTTCGCTTATAATGTTTTTAATGGAGATTATAAATTTCCGTTATTTTCTAATTATTTTGGAGGCGCTAAAGGTTGGCATCGAGTGGATTATAAAAAAGGTAAGGATAAAAACGGCATTGATCAAAAAGGAAACGGGTATGCGCCATATTTTTATTCTGTTGTAGCATATGAAGGAGGGTTTACTTTTTGGAGTACCTATAATAAGGGTATAGAAAAGATTAGAAATTCTTTATGGGATATGATAAACGACTATTCTACAGATGTCGGTGTAAAAAACCATATGGATAAATATTATGATGTTTGGTATGCAAGATGTAACAGCCTCAGTGATTTTAAAAATTTTGATACACCTGATAGTTCTACAGATTTATTACAGTTTTTACCAACTTTTTTTCCTAGAAAAATTAAAGCTAAACTTCATAAAAAGAACTTCGTAGTAAGAGATTCTCAGGGACACCTATATTTATATCCTTTTGGGGATACAAATCACAGTTTTTTTGATAACAATGGAGGAAGTATGGTAGGTAGCGATTGGACATATCCTAATTATTTTCCCGAAGACTGGACAGGGGATGGAAAGACAGATTTATTGGTTCGAGATACCAAGGGAGATCTATATCTATATTGGTTAAATAGTAATGATAATTTTTTTGAAGGGAGAACAAAGGTAGGTAGTGATTGGTCATATGTAGATTATTTTCCAGGAAATTGGACAGGAGATAATCGAACAGATTTATTGGTTCGCGATACCAAGGGCGATTTGTATCTATATTGGTTAAACAGTAATAATAGCTTTTTTGAAGGAAGAACTAAAGTGGGTAGTAGCTGGCCCTATACGGATTATTTTCCGGGAGATTGGAGGGGAGATGGAAAGACAGATTTATTGGTTCGAGATACCAAGGGGGATCTATATTTATATTGGTTAAATAATAATGATAGCTTTTTTGAAGGAAGATTAAAAGTGGGTAGTGATTGGTCATATATAGATTATTTTCCTGGAGATTGGACAGGTGATGGAAAAACAGATGTATTGGTTCGAGATACCAAGGGAGATCTGTATTTATATTGGTTAAATAATAACAATAGTTTTTTTGAAGGAAGGACAAAAGTTGGTAGTGATTGGTCATATATAGATTATTTTCCTTGCGATTGGACTGGAGATGTGAAGACAGATTTATTGGTTCGAGATACCAAAGGAGACCTGTATTTGTATTGGTTAAATCATAACAATAGCTTCTTTGAAGGAAGAGAATATGTTGGTAATAATTGGCAATTTACAGATTATTTTATTTTCGAAAAATCAGATCCAGTAGTTGCTAAAACTAACAAAACTGATATAGCGATAGGTGCCGAGATGAATATGAAAATTTCAATATTCCCAAATCCAAATTCTGGAGAGTTCTTTTTAAACTCTAATAATGAAATAGAAGCTATTAAGATATATGATATGTTGGGGAAAAATGTATCGTTTATCAGAGAAGGAAGTCATTTTAAACTTGATAAGGGAAGTGTTGTTGGAAATGTCATTTTTGTAAAGATTTATCAAAATGATAAGGTTAATATTAGGAAGATAATTATTAGTAATTAAAATTATTAAATTCACGTTTTTAATTATATAGTATAATCTTAAGTATGATAAAAAAGATCTATCAAAAAAGCCCGGTTTTATTTCAGAATATTATTATTTCTGTTTACGGATTATATTGGAAAAACAGAAGATTAGGAGGTGTTTTTGATAAAGAGGTAAAAAAGTTTAAGGAAAGAGAAGCTTTTACAAAAATACAGTGGAAAGACTATCAAACACATGAGTTGAGAAAACTATTAAAACATGCTTTTGATACAGTTCCGTACTACAATGAACTATATAGTAAGTATGGATTTAAATCTAGTGACTTTAATACGTTTGAAATAGAAGATTTGAAACGGCTGCCATATCTAGAGAAAGATGATCTAAGAAAGTATGGTACTACAACATTAGTATCTTCAAAAAAAAAGAAAGGTACTTTTTTGGCAAGTAGTGGCAGTACAGGGACCCCGATTAAAGCATATTTTACTAATAAGACACATCAAATATGGAGTGCCGTATATGAGGCACGTGTAAGAAATTGGGCTGGGGTGAATCATAAAATGGCAAGGGGAATGATTGGAGGAAGAAGAATTCTACCAGATGCTAATGCAAAACCACCATATTACAGGTATAACATGGCCGAAAAACAAACGTATTTTTCTGCATATCATTTATCTCCGGAGACTGTGTACAATTACCTAGAAGGAATAAAAAAAAATAAGGTAGAGTATATGGTTGGATATGCGGTTAGTAATTACCTGTTGGCAGATTTTATAGAGAAAAAAGGATTAGATGCCCCCCAATTAAGAGCTGTACTTACTTCTAGTGAGAAGCTTACACAAGAAATGCGAGAAACCATAGAACGTGTGTATAAATGTAAAGTTTATGATGGATACAGTGGTGTAGAGTCTTGCGGACTCATTTCTGAAAATAAAGATGGGGAATTTTTGTTTAGCAATGATACAGGTATTATGGAGGTAATTGATGAAAAAGGAGAAGATGTCTCTTTTGGTGAAACCGGAGAAGTAATCGCTACAGGTTTTTTAAATTATGATCAACCACTCATCCGTTATAGAATTGGAGATAGAATCAAGTTATCTAAAAATCAAAATACCAAATCAGGAATAGCCATGCCTGTGATAGATGAAATTGAAGGGAGAATGGAGGATGTTATCACGGCAAAGGATGGAAGGAAAATGGTTCGTTTTCATGGAATATTTGTCAATATCCCAAAGTTAATGGTGGCGCAATTAATCCAAAACAATATTGAAAACTATACTATAAACATTGTTGTCGAAGAAGGTTTTTCCAAAGGACAAGAGCTTGAAATGAAAAGAAGATTATGTAGTCAAGTAGGAGAAGTATCAATTGAGTTTAACTACCTAAAGGATATTCCCAGAAAAAACAACGGAAAATTTAGGGCCGTGATCTCTAATGTGAAGTGATTTTTTAAACACAAGACTTACTTACTTTATGGAGTTTTTAAAGTTAACGTGTAATTATATTTCCCAAAATAAAAAGTATCTTTGCGTTTTTAATTATATATGAAGAAAGAATTAAAGTTTGCCATAGTTGGTTGTGGTAGAATAGGAAATAGGCATGCAGGTCATATCAACAATAATGGTACATTAGCCGCTGTATGCGATATAGAATTTGATAAAGCCAAAACACTATCAAAAGAATATAATGCTAAGGCATATGCTTCTATAGAAGAAATGTTAGCTAATGAGCCAGAGGTTGATTTAGTGGCTATTTGTTCTCCAAACGGATTGCATGCACAGCACACTATTCAAACTTTAAAAGCAGGTTTTCATGTATTGTGCGAAAAACCCATGGCAATAAGTGTTTATGACTGTGGTGAAATGATTAAAGTAGCAGAACGTGCTAATAAGAGATTAATGATTGTTAAGCAAAATCGATTTAATCCACCAGTAGAAGCAATTAAAAAAATTATTGACGAAGGTAAACTAGGTAAAATATACTCAGCCCAGTTAAACTGTTTCTGGAATAGAAATCCAGATTACTATAAAAATTCCTGGAAAGGAACATTAGATCTCGACGGAGGAACGTTATATACCCAGTTCAGTCATTTTGTAGATTTATTATATTGGATGGTAGGAGATGTTAAGAATGTTGAAGCTTTTGGAGGAAACTTTCATCATCAGGGGATTACAGAATTTGATGATAATGGAGCAATAGCTTTAGAGTTTTATAATGGAGCTATAGGTACTATTAATTATACTGTGAATAGCCATGGTAAAAACATGGAAGGTTCTTTAACAATTTTTGGAGAAAAAGGAACGGTGAAAATTGGAGGTCAATACCTTAACGAACTAGAATATCAAAATATTGAAGGATATAAAGTAGAAAACTTACCCGAAGGAAATACAGCTAATAATTATGGTCAATATCAAGGTTCTATGTCCAACCATGATAAGGTGTATGAAAATGTAGTTGAAGTATTAACTAATGATGGGGTGATTTCAGCAAATGGTTTTGAAGGGTTAAAAACAGTAGAAATAATCGACAAAATCTACCAAAAAATTACAGATAGAAACAAAAGTGTATAAAAGTCTTAAGATAGGAGTAATTAACTGTGATTTTGGCCAAAATGTAAAGGTTGTTGAGCCAGTTAATTTGTATGGATGTAAAATAGGTGATAACTGTTTTATAGGACCTTTTGTTGAAATACAGAAAAAAGTAAATATTGGAACCAATACCAGAGTTCAATCCCATTCTTTTATTTGTGAATTAGTTGATATTGGAAATGACTGTTTTATTGGTCATGGAGTAATGTTTATCAATGATTTATTTAGTGAAGGAAAACCGGCAGGAGGAGACCAGTCTAAATGGATGCCTACATCCATTGGAAATAATGTTTCAATAGGATCAAACGCAACAATTCTTCCAGTTAAAATATGTAACAATGTAGTTATTGGAGCAGGATCAGTTGTAACAAAAAATATAGAAGAACCTGGCATTTATGCAGGCAATCCCGCAAAAAAAATTAGATAATAAAAATGGTAAAATTTCTCGATTTACAACATCAATATAGCACAATAAAAGAAGATATAGATAATGCTATTCAAACCATTATTAATAACTCTTCTTTTATAGGAGGAAATGAATTGAAATCTTTTGAAAGTAATTTTGCCTCTTTTCAGAGTGCGGCATATTGTATAGGAGTAGCTAATGGAACAGATGCTATTGAAATTGCAATTGAGGCATTAGATTTACCAAAAGGATCAGAAATTATAGTTCCTGCAAATAGTTTTATAGCAAGCTCAGAGGCGGTTACCAGATCAGGACATAAGGTTGTTTTTTGCGATTGTAATGACACTAATTATTCAATATCATTAGATAGCCTAAGGTCTGTTATTACAAAAAATACAAAAGCAATTATTGCAGTACATCTGTACGGACATCCTTGTGATATGGATGCGCTTTTGTCTATAGCAAAAGAATATGATCTCAAGATTATTGAAGATTGTGCACAGGCTCATGGCGCAGAATATAATGGTAAGCGTATTGGTGCTATTGGGGATATAGGAACCTTTAGTTTTTACCCAGGAAAAAATCTTGGAGCTTATGGAGATGGAGGAGCGATTGTTACAAATAATGAGAGTCTTGCTACTAAATCAAGAATGATTGCAAATCATGGAAGAATCGAAAAATACAATCATATCTTCGAAGGAAGAAATAGTAGATTGGATACTTTGCAAGCAGCAATTCTAAATGTTAAACTTCAACATTTAGAGGATTGGACAAATCAAAGAATAAAAATAGCTGATTACTATTTAGAAAATCTAAAAAATGTATCCGAAATAACCCTGCCTAAGAGATCAGACTGGGCAAGACAAGTGTATCATCTATTCGTTATCAGAACTGATAAAAGAGAAGAACTTAAAGCATATCTCGCCGAGCAAAATATCCAATCGGGTATTCATTACCCAATTGCTTTGCCCAAGTTAGAAGCATATGCATATTTGAACCAGGCAGAAACTGATTTTAATGCAAACCAAATGGATTCGCAACTTTTAAGTTTGCCAATTGGAGAGCACTTGTCGTTAGACGAAGTAGAAATAGTGGTTAATGCAATTAAAAAGTTCTTTTCTTAATTATGGAATATGATGTTACAGTAATCGGAGCAGGAATTGTTGGGCTTTCTGTAGCATATAATCTATTGCAGGAGAAACCAGAATTAAAAATAGCAATCCTTGAAAAAGAAAAGGATATTGCTGCTCATCAAACAGGGCATAATAGTGGTGTTATTCATTCGGGAATATATTATGAACCAGGAAGTGCTAAAGCTATTAATTGCAAAAATGGATATGACCTTCTTTTAGAATTTTGTAAAAAAGAAAATATTCATCACGAAATATGTGGAAAGATTATTGTGGCTACAAATTCTGATGAAGAAGAAAAACTACAAAATATTTTTGATAGAGGTATTGAAAATGGATTAAAAGGGCTGAAAATTCTTGATAAAGAAGAGTTACTTGATAAAGAACCCAATGTCTCTGGAACTAAAGGGATTTTAGTACCTCAAGCAGGAATAGTAGATTATAAAAAAGTGGCTCAAAGACTATTTGAAATAAGTAGAGATGCTGGAGCAAACTATCTTTTTAACCATAAAGTAACCGCAGTTCAAAAGCATGAAAATGCCTACACAATAAAAACAATAGATAAGGAGATTTCAACTAGGTTTTTAATAAACTGTGCGGGACTTTATTCAGACAAAATTGCAAAAATGGATGGAGTCGGTCTGGATTTTAAAATAATTCCCTTTAGAGGAGAGTATTATTTACTAAAAGATGAAAAAGCTGGTTTGGTAAAGAACTTAATATACCCTGTACCTGATCCTAGTTTTCCATTTCTTGGGGTTCATTTTACAAGAAGAATTAACGGAAAAGTGGATGCAGGACCTAATGCGGTTCTTGCATTTAAAAGAGAAGGATATACAAAAAGGGATATCAATGTAAAAGAATTTATAGAGAGTATATCATATTCTGGTTTTATAAAAATAGCTCTTAAGTATTGGAAAGTGGGTATGTATGAAATGTATCGCTCATTTTCTAAAAAAGCGTTTGTAGCATCACTTCAGAAATTGATACCAGTAATAACAGAAGAAGATTTAGAAGTCGGAGAGTCTGGAGTTAGGGCACAATTATGTGGTAAAGATGGTAGCTTAGTAGATGATTTTTTGATTAAGCACACAAAAAATGCCGTACATATTATCAATGCACCCTCACCAGCGGCTACATCTTCTTTAAATATAGGAAAAGATATATCAGCAGTGGTTTTAAAAGCGTACGAATGAAATTTAAAAACTTAATACTTGATTTAGATAATACCTTGTATAGTTATGATAGTGCCCATAAGGAAGCACTATCTTTTCTTTTAAATCAGTTTTCAAGAGAGTTTCATATAGATATTGAAGATGTAAAGAAGACTTTCAGAATTGCAAGAAAGAAAACGCATATAGAGTTGCCAAATAGAGCTGCTTCTCATAATAGGTTATTGTATGTACAAAAGTTATTTGAACTCTATAATATAAGCAGTTTACCATATGCCTTAAAATATTATAATTTTTATTGGGATACTTTTTTAAATCAAATGACTCTTTTTGAGGGTGTTGATCAAGCTTTGAATAACCATAGAGAAGAAGGAGGGAGAATTTGTTATGGTGTTTTTGCTGTAGTAATTTTTCTTTCTTTATTAGGGATAGTTAATCAAAGAGTTTACGTGAACCGAAATATTGTTCCGTTCATACCTTCTATGGTTCTAATTGCTGGATTGATGATTGATAAAATAGTTAAACACTTGCAAGAACAGAATATTCTTAAAAATCAGAAAAGAATTTATGGGTTATATGCTATCTTGATTTTAGTAATATTTATTCCGCTAATAGCGAATTCAAAGAATTATAAAAACAAATTGCTACCAAATGTCAATAGTAATATAGAAAAGGCGTTATACGACATAAAGGACATCAAAAAAAGAGCGGTTAAAACGGTAGACGTAAACTATAAATTAAAAGAAGAAGATTTTAGGAATGTTTCTCAGGTAAAATCTATACCCGAAACTTACAGAGCGAATTTTACAGAAGTGATGGAAAGTTATGCCGAAGAGTTTAAGTTTTCAGATATTGTTTTGATTTCTGAAGTTAAAAACAATAAACAACTTACGAATTATTTGCTTCCCAAGATTTTTGATACAAATGTTCAGTTTTCTAATCACTTTATTTTTTATAATAAAGATTACAATAATCCTCAATTAAAAGATTCAAGGAAGAAACTTAGAACCATATTTCTTGGCTCAACTAAGATTAGAGAAGACTTGATTTTAGAAGAAGTGATGATAAGTAATATGGCTTTAGGGGCTAAGATATTTTTTAGGTTCAAAGCTCATGACATAGATAACTTAATAGGTTGTAGATTTTATTTTCATGGGTATCCATTTGAAAATGAAATTCAAAGGCTTCCAGAAAAGAGAATAAAGCATGGTTTTGAAGGTTGGGATTTTACGGTATCAACCGGAAATATTTTAAAAAAGAATGGCGAAGTTTATCTTGTTACAAATTTTAAACCAAGCTTAAAGACGTACAAGAAATTTAATATGGCTATATTTCGAGGCTGTACAAAAAGTGAAATTATTACTCTAGAAAATGTACAATTATAATGGGTAAGAATATTTGGATTATCAATCAGTATATAACAAGTCCCGATATCGATAATGATGGATATCGACACTATTATATAGCAAAGCATCTAGAAAAGAAAGAAAAGTATAATACGTTATTGATTACTTCTTCCTTTTCACATGCGCCCTATAGACACAATAAGTTTAGAGGGTTGTATAAGTTTTTTGATAAAGGAGTAAATACTTTAGTTTTAAAAGGAAATAAGTATAACAAATCGCATGGAAAAGGTAGAATGTTAAGTTGGATAATTTTTTCTATCGTATTATGTATACTTCCTTTTATTTCAAAAAAGAAAGTTCCTAAACCCGACATCATTGTATTGTCATCCTTACCGTTATTACCGATATTGAACATTCTTGTTTTTAAAAAGATATTTTACCCTAAATGTAAATTTATTTTTGAAATACGAGATTTATGGCCATTATCTGCCATTGAGTTAGGAAACTACTCTGAAAATAACGTGTTTATGAAATTTTTGGCATACCTTGAACGTTTAGCATATGCCAATGCAGATACAATAGTTTCTGTAATACCCAGAGCAGATAAGCATATTAAACAGGTTTTAGGTCATGGTAATTTTAAGTATAAATGGATTACTAATGGGTATGAATTACCCGAAGAAAACTTAAAAAACAATACAAAGGATATTTTTGAAGACAAAATAGATAAAGATGCTTTTAATATAGGGTATGCGGGAACAATTGTAATTGCAAATCCATTAGATACTATTATTAGTGTGGTTTCTAAATTGAAAGAAAAGAAAATCAACCTTTATGTCTTAGGAGGAGGGCCTGAAAAAGAAAGGCTTTTGAAGCTATCTAATGATTATGATAATATTAATTTTTTAGATAGAGTTCCTAAAAATGATGTAAGATTATTCCTTTCTAAAATGGATGTATTGTTTATGGGAAAAGGAACAAAAGACACCAAGATTTATAACTTTGGAACCTCTCAGTTAAAGACATTTGATTATTTCTTTGCCAAAAAACCAATTATTCAAGCGCTTAGTTCAGATGAAAACCCGGTTACTTATTCAAGATCGGGATATGTAATACCTCCTCAGGATGAAGATGCCTTAAAAGAGAAATTGTTATATTTTCAACGATTAACAGAAGAAGAGCGTTTAGAATATGGCGAACGAGGGTTTGACTATTTGCTAGCAAATTGTACTTATGATAAAATAAGTAGGGCTTATGGCGAGGTTTTTGATGATTTTCATGTTGAATCTTAATAATTTTGCATAATACTAATTGTTATTGTGTTTTTAGAATCACTTTGAAGGTAACTTTGTTAGAGTCTTGAAAGAGTTATAGTTTTAAAAGATTATTTTTGAAAAAATTTATAGAAATATATATCATTTAATAATTGTGATAATAGATTATATAAAAATATTTAGTTAATGAATAGAGTATTTACACTCAATGTTGTAGAAAGAAAACTATTTCTATTTATAGGTGATTTGGCCATTGTGCTTTTGTACCTATATTTACTCACGAATAGAACTCTTAAAGGAGCGTTTGATCAAGAAAGTCAAAGTTTTACCATTTATATTGTAGGAATTGTGCTTTTTTCTGTGATTGCTTATGTAATAGATATATACAATCTAGAAAGAGCTTCACGGCCAATTTCAATTTTTAGATTATCATTAGTGGTTGGAATTTTGTATTCATTTTCAATTTTTTTCTTAACTGTATTATTGATTAATACGACATTTAGCCGACCTTATTTAATGGTCTTTTTGGCTTTGATGCCTTTTTCATTAACGGCTTGGCGGTTAATTTGTTCGAATTTTTTTATCTCTCAGCCTTTTTTAAAAAATACCATTTTTATTTATGAAGATGTGTTCGGAAGTGAAAAAGAAGAGTACATTAAAGATATTGAAGGAAATAAGAACTCTAATGGTTTTAATGTTAGAGTGGATATATCTACAGAGAATGATAACTTTCTTAATAACCCAAAGCGTTTAAATAAGATTATCAATAAAATTGATACTGTTATTATCCGAATTAGGAATTATCAGGATATGCCAAAAGAAGTAGAGAAATTTTTAACAAAAACAATGTATTTTGGTAAAGAGGTATTTACTTTTACATCTTTTTATGAAAAAACTTACGAGGCACTTCCATTAAATTTGCTAGGAAATAACTTTTATGAGGTACTTCATCTTAAAAATACAAAGTCCCATTATATTCAGAAATTGTTTACAAAATTTGTAGATATAGTTTTGTGTATTTTTGTTGGATTTATTTTTGTTTTAGCAGTCCCACCAGTTATGTTTTTTAATCTTTTTTTAAATAGAGGTCCTCTTTTTTATATTCAGAAACGAATAGGGAAAAAAGGGAAAGAGTTTAATATCTACAAATTTAGATCTATGGTTGTAGATGCAGAAAAGGCAGGAGCAAAAATGGCTACAAATAATGATGCTAGAATAACACCATTTGGAAAAATACTTAGAAAATTTAGAGTTGATGAATTACCACAAATAATTTCAGTGATTAATGGTGATATGAGTTTCATTGGGCCTAGACCAGAAAGAAAAGTTTTTGTAGATCAATTGGATAAAATGAATCCTTTTTATTCTGTAAGACACGTAATAAAGCCTGGTATAACAGGTTGGGCACAAGTAAAGTATAAGTATGGAGAGAATTTAGAAGATTCTATTCGAAAATTAGAATATGATCTTTACTACATAAAAAATAGATCTGTAACATTAGATATAAGAATATTATTTAAAACGATAACAACCATCTTGTTTTCAAGAGGAGTATAAAATATAGTAATTAGATGAAAATAGCAGTAATAGGAACCGGTTATGTGGGATTGGTAACAGGTACATGTTTGGCAGAAACAGGTAATGAAGTTATCTGTGTAGATATAAATGAGGAAAAGGTTGAGAAAATGAGGAATGGTGAGGTTCCGATTTATGAACCACATCTTGATGTTCTTTTTGAAAGAAATATAAAAGCTGGTAGACTTAGGTTTTCTACATCACTTAAAGAAGGTTTAGATCATGGAGATATTATTTTTCTCGCACTACCTACTCCAGAAGATGAAGATGGTTCTGCAGACTTGTCTTATGTATTAGGTGTTGCAGAGGAAATAGGGAACTTAATGACAAGTTATAAGGTGGTTGTAGACAAAAGTACAGTCCCGGTTGGAACAGCAGAAAGAGTTCATGAAACTATTCTTAAAAATGCTAAATGCGATTTTGATGTGGTATCTAATCCAGAATTTCTTCGAGAGGGATTTGCTGTAGATGATTTTTTAAAGCCAGAACGAATAGTTGTGGGGTCAAGTTCTGAAAAAGCTACAGAACTTATGCAAAAGCTTTATAAGCCCTTTGTGAGATCAGGAAACCCAATTATTATAATGGATGAAAAGTCTGCAGAACTTACTAAATATGCTTCCAATTCATTTCTTGCTGCAAAGATTACTTTTATGAATGAGATCGCTAATTATTGCGAAAAAGTTGGGGCCGATGTAGATAAGGTAAGAAGAGGTATGGGAACAGATTCAAGAATAGGTAAACGCTTTTTATTTCCTGGTATTGGGTATGGAGGATCTTGCTTTCCCAAAGATGTAAAAGCACTTCATAAATCAGGAAAAGAAGTCGATTATGACTTTCAAATTTTGGATTCTGTTATAAAAGTGAATCAAAAACAAAAAATTGCATTATTACCAAAAGTCAAGGATTATTTTGAAGGTAATTTAAAAGATAAAACTTTTGCAATTTGGGGGCTGGCTTTTAAACCAGAAACAGACGATATTCGAGAAGCACCATCATTATATATAATTGATGAATTATTGAATGAAGGAGCTACTGTCAAAGCTTTTGATCCTGAAGCTATGAATAATGTTGAAAAAAAATATGGTGATAAAATTGAGTTTGCAGCAACAATGTATGATGCTTTAGATAGTGCAGATGCGTTAATTATTTGCACCGAGTGGAGTATTTTTAGAACCCCTGATTTTAAGAGAATTAAAAGCCTTTTGAAACAGCCTGTGATCTTTGATGGCCGAAATTTGTACGATATTGAAGATTTACAAAAGGAAGAAATGTCTTATTTTTCTATTGGAAGAAAAAATTTGGTATTTGTAAATTAATAGCATCATAATGTTAGGATTTGAAAATTGACATCAAATTCTTGCTGTTTTTTATTTTTTAAGATGCTCCTAGTCTCAAGTAATTCTTATTTTTGAAAAAAATTATCTTTTGAAGAAAATATTAATTACTGGGGCGGCTGGTTTTCTAGGTTCACATCTTTGCGATAGATTTGTTAAAGAAGGCTTTTATGTAATAGGAATGGATAATCTTATTACTGGTGATTTAAGAAATATTGAACATCTTTTTAAGCTCAAAAATTTCGAATTTTATAACCATGATGTTTCCAAATTTGTCCATGTACCTGGGAAATTGGATTATATATTACATTTTGCTTCTCCAGCAAGTCCAATAGATTATCTGAAAATTCCTATACAAACATTGAAAGTAGGTTCCTTGGGTACACATAATCTTCTTGGATTAGCCAAAGAGAAGAAAGCAAGAATTTTAATTGCTTCTACAAGTGAAGTTTATGGAGATCCTTTGGTTCATCCTCAAAGTGAAGAATATTATGGTAATGTAAATACTATAGGCCCTCGGGGAGTATATGATGAAGCAAAACGCTTTCAAGAATCCATCACCATGGCGTATCATACTTATCATGGGTTAGAAACGAGAATCGTACGTATTTTTAATACTTATGGGCCAAGAATGAGACTAAATGACGGAAGGGTGGTTCCTGCATTTATAGGACAGTCTTTAAGAGGAGAGGATTTGACAATTTTTGGAGATGGTCTACAAACTCGTTCTTTTTGTTACGTAGATGATCAGGTAGAAGGAATATACAGGTTGCTTTTTAGTGATTACGTATACCCGATTAATATAGGTAATCCAGACGAGATTACAATTAAGGATTTTGCAGAAGAAATTATTAATTTAACAGAGACTGATCAAAAAGTTATATACAAACCACTACCAACAGATGACCCTTTACAAAGGCAACCCGATATTACCAAAGCAAAAGAAATTCTTGGATGGGAACCAAAGGTTGATAGATATGAAGGGATGAAATTAACATTAGACTACTTTAAACGATTTTCCCAAGAAGAACTTCAAAAAAGTGAACATAGGGACTTTTCTTAATAGTTGTTGTTTTGTTTTTTTAGATTATTGAAAACTAGTATAATACATGCCCGTAAAAAACGTTAACTAACTCATAATTCTAGAATATTAAGTGCAACTAAGAGATATCATAGCAGAAGTTTCCAATATGTTTTATAAAGATGATCATTGGATAGTAATGACCTTTTGGAATAGTCTTTTTATTGCTTTCTTTTTGTTGCCTTTAGGAATTAATTTACCGTCTCCTTTTTTTATTGCCTCAATTGTTTTTGGAGTTGGTATGATATTTAAATTTCAAAAGAAATTTGTTTTAGAAAAATCTGTATTGCTCTTTCCCGCATATTTTGTAATACTTACTCTGGGATTGATTTATAGTGCAGACTTTGCAAGTGGCTTGGATCTGGTGCAACGATCAATATCCTTATTAGTGTTTCCCATTATTTTTATGTTTGTCAAAGAAGATGCAGCAACAGTAAGACGTTTATTTGATTTTCTATTAATTGGACTGATTGTTTCATTTTTTGTAAATGTATCTTTTGCAACAAATCGTCTTGTTAGTTATGTTTTTGAAAATGAGAGTGTTGATGGTTTTTTTTCATTGATCGAGATTGTGTTACATGAATGGAAATATTTTTTTATAGGTTCTGCATTCTCAAGATCAGTTAATTCGAATTACATTTCTATTTATATCCTATTAGTATTAAGTTATTATCTCAAGAATGAATTAAGATCACGTATGCAGTTTTTGGTTATTGTTCTTTTGTTTTTATATTTATTCTTATTGTCTTCTATCGCTGCATACCTTATTTTGGCGGTAATGTCAATATTATTAATTTTTGATATTGTTGACAAAGGAAAAAAATACACAATGATCATCGTTTTTATAATGGGGACGTTCTTGTTTTTGAACAATCCTAGAATATCAGGCTTTTATTCTCAGATAAAAAATTATAGCGCAATTGTTGATGATGGGGTAACTGCATCTGAAAAATCAAGACTTTTGGCTTGGAAAGCTAGTGTTATGTTGATTGAAAAAGCACCTTTAATGGGTTATGGTACGGGTGATGGAAATGATGTTTTGTTTAAAAAGTATAAGGAATTAGGATATTTTCATAATCATAAAAACAGGTATAATTCGCATAATCAGTTTTTACAAACCTATTTACAGATAGGATTTATTGGTTGTGGGATTTTGGTGTCTATCTTTGTTTTGTTATGCCTTAGAATGAGGAGAAGTAGAAATGAGTTTTCTGTTTTTTTAATCCTTTTCGTATCGCTATTATTCGAATCTATGCTTGTACGATTCAATGGTATTGTTTTCTTCTCCATTATTATTCCGTTGTTACTAAAAAGAAGAAGTATTTTGAGTAGTAGAATTATTCGAAATTGATCTTCATCTTAGTATATTAAAACAATTTTTAAACGCTCTACAGGGGTTAATTCTAATACAATAAATAAAAAATATACTAAAAACGATGACTTAAGTTTTTATGGTAAAGTATTAGTAATAGATAAGGGAATAGACTATTTTTGAAGCCATAAAATTCTAGTTATATCAAATCATGAATATTTTAGTACTTGGATCAGGAGGTAGAGAACATACTTTTGCTTATAAGATTGCGCAAAGTTCACTTTGTCAAAAACTTTTTGTTGCACCCGGTAATGCCGGAACAGCTTCTATAGCTACGAATGTGGCTATCGCAGTTACAGATTTTTCTGCAATAAAAGAACTGGTAATAAAAGAAAATATCGAGATGGTTGTGGTAGGACCAGAGGATCCTTTGGTTCGCGGGATTAGTGATTATTTTGCAGAGGATAATGAACTAAAAAATGTAGTTGTTATTGGCCCTTCTAAAGAAGGAGCACAGCTTGAAGGAAGTAAAGAATATGCCAAAGAGTTTTTGGTTCGTCATAATATTCCGACAGCGGCTTATCAAAGCTTTACTGCAGATACAGTAGAAAAAGGAAAAGACTTTTTAGAAACACTTAACCCTCCATATGTTCTTAAAGCAGATGGGCTTGCAGCCGGAAAAGGAGTTTTGATTCTTCAGGATATTGATGAAGCAAAAGCAGAACTTGAAAACATGCTTACAAATAAGAAATTTGGAGCTGCTAGTGAAAAAGTGGTGATCGAAGAATTTCTGGACGGAATTGAACTTAGTGTTTTCGTACTTACTGATGGTAAAAATTATCTGACTTTACCTACGGCAAAAGACTATAAGCGAATAGGTGAGGGTGATACAGGACTTAATACAGGAGGAATGGGAGCTATTTCTCCAGTGCCTTTTGCTGATGATGAATTAATGGCAAAAATCGAAAATCAAATTATTAAACCTACTGTGGATGGGCTAGCTCAAGAGAACATAGATTATAAAGGGTTTATCTTTATTGGATTGATAAAAGTAGGAAATGACCCAAAAGTTATTGAATACAACGTGCGTATGGGTGACCCAGAGACTGAAGCCGTATTGCCAAGAGTAAAAAATGATTTAGTAAGCCTTTTTAAAGGTGTAGGAAATCAATCTTTAAATACAATTACTTTAGATGTAGATGAAAGAACAGCTACAGCTGTAGTTGCCGTTTCTGGAGGATATCCAGAGGCATATGAAAAAAACAAAGTAATCACTGGTTTAGATACGATAGAGGACTCTATCGTTTTTCATGCAGGAACAAAGCTAGACGGAGATAATGTAGTTACCAGTGGTGGTAGAGTTTTGGCTGTAACATCTTTTGATAAAGATTTTAGAGAAGCACTTAAAAAATCATATAAGAATTTAGAAAAACTTGATTTTGACAAGGTGTATTATAGAAAAGATTTGGGATTTGATTTAACTTCTTAAGGTGTTTATATATTTTTGGGCATAATTCAAAAGGTTTGATATGAATCAATGACAATGATGATATAGTAAAGTAATGGCTAGAGATGAGAAATTAAAAGAAAGATGGGAAACGTTGGTAGCAAAGCTTTCAAATCAGTTTGCCGAAGGAGAGGATCTTGACCTTGATGGGATTATATATTTGATCGGAATACAGGAACTAGGACAAGTGCATCGTACATTTAAAAAAGATGAAAAACTAGATTTAATGCATATAGCTATATGTCGTCTCTTAGAACCATATGGATATTATGAATTTGATTATTATGATGACGAAGGATGGCCTCATTATAAAGTTAAAGAGCAATTACCAAGCTTGAAAGCAGGAGAGCAGTCTGTATTAATGAAAGAAGCCATTGTAAACTATTTTTTAATTAGTAGATATATAGTTTAGAGAAGAATAGGGTAGATAAAAAAGAATTCTTCAGTGTAATACGTGTTCAAGGATGTTTGAGAAGTAAATTCCTAAAATCGTAAATATTGCTAAATGGAATAGAAAACTTAGTTTACCTCAAATTGATTCTAAAAAATCTAAAAAACTAGAACAATTTTCTATAACGCGATTTAGTGAAATTGCGTAAATTTGCCGTTCTATCAAGAAAATAGCGATGATTGACAAGATTAAAGAGTATATAGAAGAAGTTGATGCATTTAAAGCAAAAACAAAAGAGGATGTTGAAGCATTTCGAATTAAGTTTTCGGGAAAAAAGGGGCTTGTTAATGAGTTTTTTTCCGAGTTTAAAAATATCGCTAATGATCAAAAAAAGGAATTTGGTCAAGCAATTAATGCTCTTAAAGTAGCAGCCGAAGGCAAAGTAAAAGCTTTAAAAGATGAGTTTGAAAATAAGGAAGAAGAAAAAGGGAGTTTTGGAGATCTAACAAGACCGGCCGAGCCTATAGCTTTGGGGTCAAGGCATCCTATTTCTTTGGTTAAAAATCAAATAATTGATATCTTTTCTCGAATTGGCTTTAATGTGAGTGAAGGACCAGAGATTGAAGATGATTGGCATAATTTTACTGCGTTAAACCTACCAGAATATCATCCAGCAAGAGATATGCAGGATACATTCTTTATCCAAACAGATCCAGATATTTTGTTACGTACGCATACATCATCTGTGCAGGTGCGTTATATGGAGAATAATCAACCACCAATTCGTACAATATCTCCTGGTAGAGTATATAGAAATGAAGCTATTTCGGCTCGTTCACATTGCTTTTTTCATCAGGTAGAAGGACTTTATATTGATAAAGATGTTTCGTTTGCGGATTTAAAACAAACTTTGCAATACTTTACCAAAGAAATGTTCGGAAAGTCTAAGATAAGACTGAGACCTTCATATTTTCCATTTACCGAACCAAGTGCTGAAGTAGATGTCTATTGGGGGTTAGAAACAGAAACAGATTATAAAATGACCAAAGGAACCGGATGGTTAGAAATTATGGGTTGTGGAATGGTCGATCCAAATGTCCTTAAGAATTGTAATATTGATCCAGAAGAGTATAGTGGTTTTGCCTTTGGAATGGGGATTGATCGTATTGCTCTTTTGTTATATGGGATTTCTGATATTAGAATGCTTAGCGAGAATGATGTGCGTTTCTTAGAGCAGTTTAAATCTGCATTATAGTTGATTTAATTTATGAAAGAAGATATTGAAATACCTGTTGTAAAAGGCGTTTATATTGCTGTTGTTAAAGAATGGAACGAAGAGTTTTTAGCACAGGATTGGAATTCATATATCATTAACGATCGTGATACTGCTATAGAAATGGTATTGGTGGTTACAAAGGGATATGATGAAGAACGAAAAACATCATTATTACGTCATGGAATTGGTAAAGTTGAGCCTAAGTCCTTTGCTAAAATAGAAATGTTGCAAGAAGAGTTGTTGGCTATGAATAATGAGTTTTCAGTTACATTTTTTGTAGATAATAAATTGTATGACAAAAAGTACATATTTAAAAAGCATTCAATAAATGAAAAAGCTTTTGAAGAGATTCCTATTATGAATCAGCAGGGAATCTATGTAAAATAATAGTAGTGTTTAACAACGCTAAAAGTTAAAAAGCCCAGTAGTATAAAATAACTACTGGGCTTTTTAAATATATCTTATATTCAGAAGAACGATTAGTTCAAAAATGAATGCGCTTTAGGATCTCTATTCTCTTCGTCATTATCATTATATTTTTTCAACTCTTTCATCCAATATAAAAAGGCAACAAAACCAATTAACATGAATAACCAGTTGATAAAATTGGCAGCAGTCCAATTTTCCAGCTCAAATGATCTTAGTAAATCCATTGGGTAAAGTAATATATGATAAGTCAAGTTTTCTATAGATTCCCAAAATTCTTTCATAATGTATTTTATCTTTTTTGTACAAAGTCTAAAGTATAAACTGAAAACTTTTTATAAATTAGTTCGATAATATGAGTACAAATGTACTATCCGGTGCAAAAATATAAAAAATAGTAGTGTTATCAAGCTTTTTTAGTAAATCAAAACCTATAAATTATATAATGGTTGCATTGTATATGAGTCTATTGTATACAATTGCCCATTTTAATAGAGGTTTAGAGGTTAATGGGACGTATATTTTATTAGCTCTATTAGGAGTGTTTTTATACGTGTTATCTATGTTGGCGCTTAATTTTTCTGCAAAAAAGAATGAATTAACGAATAAGGGTTCATTTACAGTTTTTTTATTCGCTTTTCTTACAGCGATTTTGCCTAACGCATTAACTAGTTTTTCTGTCTTGTTGGCAAATGTATTTGTTTTACTGGCTGTGCAAAATGTTTTACATCTTCGAAATGAAAAAAAAATTAAAGCAAAACTGTTAAATGCTTCAATTTGTATAGGAATTGCTTCATTGGCGTATTTCTGGAGTATCGCATTTATGTTAATTGTGTATATCGGTGTATTGTATTTTGAACCCAAAAATTATCGAAATTGGTTGATTCCTATAGTTGGGTTAAGTACTGTTTTTTTATTTGCAAATTGCTTTACTTTATATACTGAGGACGCCTTTTTTGGGATTACAAGGTATGTGGATACAATGTCTTTTTCATTTAAAAACTATCTATCAAAGACACAACTTTTTTCTGTTGGAATTGTCTCAATTTGTATACTTTTTTTTCTTTCCATATATCTTATTACATTTCGACGCAAAGCGGCTAATACCAAACCGATATTACGAATTGTTCTCGTTTATATAATTATAGCCTTATTAGTTGTAGTTGTAGCTCCAGAAAAAGATACTTCAGAATTGTTTTTTATGATCACTCCTTTAGCGTTGATTGGTACTACATATTTTGAATTAAATTTTAGTCCATTGGCAAAAGAAATTAACATGTGGGTATGTATACTCATACCATTTACAATCTTATTGCTGTAAGGGTGTTTTTATTGAATATGTCTTATTTCAATACTATGGTAAAATGTAATACCTTTGTAACTATTAGCAAAAATTAATTTATTTTTTGATTTGATTACTTATGAAAAGGGAGGAATCAAATTGTAATTCATATTTTCGGAAAAATCATTTATAAATGTTTACAGATAAAGCAAATTCCATTTTTAAAGAAGTTATAGAAAAATATCATGTGATCGATAGAGTAGATCAAGAGTTTTCTAACCCATATGATAGCAATTCACAGGCTATTGAGCATTTGTTATATCGTAAATGTTGGATTGACACGGTACAATGGCATTATGAAGATATTATTAGAGATCCAGAAATAGAGCCCGTTGCGGCTTTAAAACTAAAAAGACAAATCGATGCATCTAACCAAGATCGAACAGATATGGTAGAGTATATTGATAGTTATTTTTTAGAAAAGTATAAGAAGACTACTCCAAAGCCAAAAGCTACTATTAATACAGAAAGTCCGGCTTGGGGTGTTGATAGGTTGTCTATCTTGGCTTTAAAGGTTTATCATATGCATGAAGAAACTGTTCGTGAAGATGCATCAAATGAGCATAGAACGGCTTGTCAAAAGAAACTAAACGTGTTGCTTGAGCAACGTGTGGATTTATCAACCGCAATTGATACTTTATTAAAGGATATAGAGAATGGAGATAAGTATATGAAAGTATACAAGCAGATGAAAATGTATAATGACGAAGAGTTAAACCCTGTATTACGTGGAGAAAAGTAGTGCTTCTTCCAAAGGCAAAGATGCTCATATTCTTATAATTCGCTTGTCTGCAATGGGTGATATAGCTATGACTGTTCCAGTATTGAGAACATTCAGAGCTAAATTTCCTGATGTAAAACTTACAGTATTAACACGCAAGTTTTTTGAACCCATGTTTTATGGTATAGAAAATCTTGAGGTGTACCATGCAGATGTAGATGGAAAGCATAAAGGTATTTTTGGTCTTACAAAACTTGCTAATGAGCTTATTGGACTAGGGATTACTGAAGTTGCGGATTTACATAATGTATTGCGATCTAATATACTTAAAACACTGTTTTCGATACGTCGAATTCCTGTGGTACAATTAGATAAGGGGCGAACTGAAAAAAAGGCTTTGACTAGAGCAAAAAACAAAGATTTTAAGCAATTAAAAACTACACATCAAAGGTATGCAGATGTTTTTTCGGCTTTGGGATTTCCGATTGATTTAAACGCTTACCAAGCACCTAAAAGGTCATCGTTACCACAAAGTGTTTTTTCAATTACAGAAAATTCAACAAAGAAGTGGCTTGGGATTGCACCATTTGCACAGTATGAAAGTAAAACATATCCTCTAGACCTCATGGTTGAGGTGATTGAAGCTTTGGATAAAGAAAATGAATATGAGATTTTCTTGTTTGGAGGCGGAAAACGCGAAAAAGATATTTTAAATAATATCGCGAGTAAATATGAAAATGTTATCAATATGGTGGGTAGGTTTTCTTTTGAGGATGAATTGAAATTAATAGGTAACCTTGATGTAATGGTTGCTATGGATAGTGGTAATGCACATATTGCTGCTATGTATAACATACCTACAATAACATTGTGGGGGGTTACTCATCCTTTTGCAGGTTTTATGCCATTTGGACAACCAATAGAGAGGGCAATTTTACCTAACTTGGTAAAATTTGATCAAATACCAACATCAATTTATGGTAATAAAGTGCCTCCAGGTTATGAGGGGGTAATGCGCACCATAAAACCGGATGTAGTAATAGAAACAATAAAAAACTTGTAAGTAGTAATTAGTTCTTTATAAGTGATGATAATTATACATCGTCAAAATCTATTTTTATAGAGCTAGTGGTAGGATGTGCCTGGCATGCGAGAACCAATCCTTGTTCAATTTCACCATCAGTAAGAATACTGTTTTTCTCCATTACAGCATTACCTTCCGTAACTTTACAAATACAAGAGCTACATACACCACCTTGGCAAGAATAAGGGGCATCAATATCTTCTTCGAGAGCAGCATCAAGAATTGTCTTTTTTTGATCCATGACAAAACTAAATTCCTCATCATCAACAAGAACTGTAATGTTGGACTTACCTTCAAGGTTCGTGTCTATTTCGATTGCCGTTGCGCTACTGGTAAATAATTCAAAATGAATGCTGTCTTTATGAATACCGTTCTCGGTTAAAACATTAGTTACAGTATTGATCATTTCTTCAGGGCCACAAAGATAAAATGAAGAAAAGTTGGTGTCTTTAAACTTGTTTTTTAGAATATAGTTTACCGTAGATTTTTCAATTCTACCAAAAATGGCGCCATCAATTTGGTTTCTACTATATACAAATTCTATAAATAAACGATTCGCATATTGTATTTGTAACTCTTGCAGTTCCTTATAAAAAATTGTTTCTTCAGGTGTTTTGTTACCATATATCAATACAAATTTGCTATTAGGTTCTTCTTCGAGAACAGTTTTTACCATGCTTAGAACAGGAGTAATACCGCTACCTGCAACAAACGCAGCATAAGTGTTGCTTGCATCTGAATTAGGAGATAAAATAAAATTACCCTCAGGAGTGTGTATATCAAGTTGTTCTCCTGTTTTTAGTGATGTATTAGCGAAAACAGAAAATAGTCCGTTTTCAACTTCTTTAACAGCTACTTTTAATACGTTACTTTTTGGAGTACTACAAATAGAATAGGCTCTTCGAACTTCTTTTCCGTCTACTTTAGTCTTGATGGTAATATATTGTCCAGGAACAAATGAATATGCACTTTTCAGTTCAGAAGGAACAGTAAATTCTATAGAAACAGATTTTTGAGTTTCTCGAATAATATTTTTTATGGTAAGCGTATTAAAATCTGACATTGCAATTATGGTAAAATTCTAATCCAAATGATTAGGATTAGTTGTTTCTAAAACAAGGATACTAATTCCAAGTTTGTTTAAAATTTTTGCAAAAATAAGAAATGAATACAGAGCAGTGCTATTTTAAAATGAAAAATATATACATAAACAACTTATGCATAAGTTAATTATATATATATTCGCTTTAAACAATTTAAAATGGGTAACTCTAAACTATACAAAGGAAGTCTGAATACTATTATTCTAAAGCTTTTAGAAGAAAGCGATAAAATGTATGGTTATGAAATTACACAGAAAGTAAAAGAGATTACCAAAGGTGAGCTAATTATTACCGAAGGAGCACTTTATCCGGCTTTGCATAAGTTAGAGGCAGAAGGGTTGTTGGATGTAGAAATGCAAAAGGTAGATAATAGATTGCGTAAGTATTATAAACTCACAGGAAAAGGTTTAACCGAAACCGCTAATCGATTAGCCGAATTAGAAGAATACATAAGAACTATGCAAACAATTATTAATCCTAACTGGAGTATAAGTTAAATGAGAAATAAAGTAACCAAAGTAGAGATAGAATTTATAGACACATATTTAATCAACGCAGATATTCTTTATGAGGATGTTAGAGTAGAAATTGTGGATCATGTCGCTTCTGAGATTGAGTATAGGATGAGTCAAGGAGATTCAAGAGGGTTTTATGAAATTTTTAAAGAATACATGGTAGAGCATAAAGCTGTATTGGTTAAGGAAAACAGTAGATCTTTTAATTGGAGAATTTTTAAAAATGTGACTCAGCAATTTTTAAAAAATCTGTATTCATGGCAAGTAATTGTAGGAAGTATTGTTTGCTTTTGGGTTTTTGAGAATATCTATTCTTTTTTTCATGTTGAAAGTGCTATGGGGTCATTTTTCCCTACTTTTCTAATGGTTACGGTAATGTTTATTCCATTAATGGTTTTCAGAAAGAAGAAATTCTCTTTTATTGGTAATTTTGGGATTTTGGTAACGGTCTTTTTTTCATTGAATTATTATATAATTCCACATATCAAAGAACCATCACTTTTATATTATATATACTTAGGTCTAATGGCAATTTTCTTTGCTGGTAGCTTAAAAACAATGATTTCACTAGTCGTTTTTTATAAGAAACGTTTTCAGGTGGTCTAAAATTCTAACTTTATGACTTAATTGTATTATGTTTTGTAACAAAACGGGTGTTTTGATTACTAAAAGAGTATAACACACTTTTGTATATTATGATTAAACACTTTATTACATTACAGTGGAAATCTTTTTGGCGATCTGCTTCTTTAACTTCTGGTTTGTTCATGAAGTTGTTCATGGGCTTTTGGGCGGTTTGGCTTATTGTAATGATGGTTTTTGGTGGAATTGGTACCTTTTACGGTTTAAAGGAAAAATTGTGCCTCGATCCTTTTGAAACAGTAAATAAGTTTTTAGTCTATTGGTTTGTATGTGATTTGTTATTTAAATATGCGTTACAAAAAATGCCAGTAATTAATATTAAGCCATTATTACTACTTCCTTTTAAGAAAAAACGAATTGTATCTTTTGCTTTTGGAAAAACAATATTTTCATTCTTTAATATTGTTCATGCTTTCTTTTTTATTCCTTTTTCTATACTTCTTGTAATTGATGGTTATCCTTTGCTTAATGTGGTAATCTGGAACCTAGGTTTGATAACTCTGGTATACTTCAATAATTTTTTAAATATTCTTTTAAATAAAAAGGATAATCTAATATTTATTATTGCGGGAGTATTGCTTGTATTGGGAGGGTTACATTATTTAGATTACTTTGATATTACTACGTATACTTTTCCATTCTTTAAAGGTTTATTCGAAAATCCTTTATTCATATTTGGGCCGATTGTAGTATTGTTTTTTTTGGTATTATTCTCTTTTAGATCATTTGTAAATGATTTGTATCTAGATGCTGGGTTAGCCGCTAAATCAAAAAACATAAAAACAGAGAACCTAGATTGGTTAGATAGATTTGGCAAAACTGCTACTTTTCTTAAGAATGATATTAAGCTAATCAAAAGAAATAAGCGAGCAAGATCTACGGTTTTGGTAAGTGTATTATTTCTTTTTTATGGATTATTGTTTTTTTCTGGCAGTATCGAACAGTATGATGGGCCAGTATGGAGAATTTTTGCAGCGATTTTTGTGACTGGTGGATTTTTGCTCAGCTTTGGGCAATTTGTTCCCAGTTGGGATAGCTCTTATTATTCATTAATGATGAGCCAAAATATAAGGTATAAAGAGTACTTGTCATCTAAGTGGTGGTTAATGGTTGTAGCTACTGTGATTTCTACGATATTGGCATCTGGCTATTTGTATTATGGATGGGAAATATATTTGGCAATAATAGTAGGGGCGATTTATAATATCGGGGTGAATTCACATATAGTATTATGGGCAGGCGCATATGTAAAAACGCCAATTGATTTAACCAGCAATAAGAAAGCTTTTGGTGATAAGCAGGCATTTAATATTAAAACTATGATGTTGGCATTGCCCAAAATGGCATTGCCAATGGTGTTATACGCCATAGGCCATTATGCTTATAGTCCTTATGCCGGATATGCTTTGGTAGCAATTGCTGGTGTGGCAGGATTTGCATTTAAAGATGCCGTTTTTAATAAGATTGAAAGAATCTATAGAGTAGAAAAGTACAAAACGATTTGGGCGTACAAACAAAAAAAGTAAGATAATGATTACAATACAAAACTTAACTAAAACATATACAGGAAATACGGTTCTTTCTATTGAAGACTTGAAAATAGAAAGAGGAACTAGTTTTGGTTTAGTAGGTAATAACGGAGCGGGAAAAACAACTCTTTTTAGTGCGTTGTTGGATCTTATTCAGCCTACGACTGGGTATATAGAAAATCATGGGTTTAAAGTAAATGAAAGTGAAGAATGGAAGTCAATAACTTCGGCTTTTATAGATGAGAGTTTTTTGATTGGTTACCTAACAGCTGAAGAGTATTTTTATTTTATTGGAGAGCTTAGAGGGCAAAAAAAATCAGATGTCGATGCGTTGATACTTCAGTTTGAAGACTTTTTTCATGGTGAGATTTTAGGGCAGAAAAAATATCTTAGAGATCTTTCAAAAGGAAATCAAAAAAAGGCAGGCATTGTTGCGGCTCTTATCGGTAGTCCAGAGGTGATCATACTTGATGAACCATTTGCAAATCTTGACCCTACGACGCAGATAAGGCTTAAAACAATAATAAAAGAACTTTCGGCAGATCCAAGTATTACTGTTTTGGTTTCTAGTCATGATTTGATGCATGTGACAGAAGTGTGTGATCGGATAGTGGTTTTGGATAAAGGGCAAGTTGTAAAAGATCTTTCGACATCGGGAGAAACATTAGAAGAACTTGAGGCACATTTTAGTATGTAACAGAATGATATGTCTAGTTTTTTAGTTCCTTTCGTTTTATGATATTCATAAGTATACCCACATTATCGAATAAAATTGTGATTTACTAAGAGAAAAGTAGGGTAACACCCTCTTTTTTAACGAAAGAAATGTATTTTTACGACGTGCATTCAATTTTGTGCATAGTAAACACACTAAAAAGCAAGTTTTTTAGTTATCACACTTATAAATTATCTGGTTTGGGAAAAAAAATATCACAAATCACCTTGGTGTTACTTATGGTTATTGTAGGATTTGCTTGTTCTCGTAAAAAAGACAAGTTTTTAAATCGTGCATGGCATGATGTTACCACAAAAAATAATACGCTTTATAACGGTCGATTAGCCTTTGATTTAGGTAAAGAAGATATTGTTCAAAACTATCAGGACAATTTTTGGGAATTACTTCCTATCGAACGAATGATCGTAAGTGAAGACGTTCGATTGCCTAATGAAGTACTTAATGCTAATTTTGACAAGGCTGAAGAGAAGGCTATAAAGGCAATTCAAAAACATACCATGCTTATTAATGGTAGAGAGCGTAATCCAAAAATAGATGAGGCTTTTCTTTTGCTAGGTAAAGCACGTTATTTTGAACAGCGTTTTGTGCCTGCATTGGAGGCATTTAACTATATCTTGTACAAATATCCTTCTAGTAATACTATTAACCATGCAAAAGTTTGGAAAGCTAAAACCAATATGCGCTTGGATAATAATGAAAAGGCTATAGAAGATCTTAATAGAATGATCGAACAAGAGTATATGAAGCCTCAGGATTATGCAGATGCATCTGCTATGATTGCACAGGCTTATGTTAATATGAAACTAAAAGATTCTGCACTTAGTTATGTTTCAAAAGCAGCATTACATACTCCAAAAAATGAAGAGAAAGGGCGATATCTTTATATAAAAGGTCAGTTATTAAATGAACTTGGTTATAAGGATAGTGCAAACTATGTTTTTGATCAAGTAATTGATTTGAATAGAAGAGCGCCTAGACGATATATGATGAATGCGTATATGGCAAAAGCTCGAAACTTTGATTATGAAACGGGTAATAGAGAAGAGTTTCTTGAATTACTTACAGATCTTGAAGAAAATAGAGAGAATAGACCATTTTTGGATAAGATTTACAATCAAAAAGCAGAATACTTTAAAACATTAGATTCTATAGATCTTGCAGTGGATTACTATAAGAAATCTCTGCGTAGAGATTCTAAGGATACTTATTTAGAGTCTCTTAACTATTACAATCTTGGTAATATTAATTTTGATAGAAAAGAGTATGCAACATCTGGAGCGTATTATGATAGTACCCTTCAAAAAATGATAGTTGACTCTAAGCGATACAGAGTGTTAAAAAAGAAACGAGATAACCTTGACGATGTAATTCTGTACGAAGGGATATCAAAGACAAATGACAGTATACTTAATGTTGTTGCGATGTCTCCACAAGAGAGATTGGCTTATTATGCAGAGTACACCGAGGTTTTGAAAAATGAAGCAATCGCACAAGAAAAGGCTGCAGAAATTGAAAGAATAAAAGGAGCACTTCCTGTAGAACAAAGGTTTAAACAACCAACTTCGGGTGGGATAAGACCTGTAACGGGTGCTAAAAATGACGCAAGTGCTTTTTATTTCTATAATCAAACTACCGTTGCATATGGTAAAACGGCTTTTAAGAGGATTTACGGAAATCGAGAACTACAAGATAACTGGAGAGTATCTAGTATTTCGAGCCCCAAAGATGTGGTAGAAGAGGATGATCAGCCCAAAGAAAATGAATATTCTATTGACACAGATCCTACTTTTGATCCACAAACGTATATAGTACAGCTACCAACTGATCAGACAACAATTGATAGTTTGAAAACCGATCGTAATTTTGCTTATTACCAATTAGGTATTATTTATAAAGAAAAATTTCAGGAATATGGCTTGGCAATTGATAAGTTAGAAAACTTATTAAAGAGTAATCCAGAAGAACGATTGATTGTTCCTTCAAAATATAACCTTCATAAAATATATACGGCTATAGGTAACACTCCAAAAGCTAATGAGTATATGAGGGATATCATTAACAATCACCTTGACTCTAGATATGCTAAAATTCTTCAAAACCCAAATGAAAAGTTAGAGGATGATGAGAATAGCCCTAAGTCAAAGTATAATAAACTGTACAATGATTTTCAGAATCAAAAATATGCTTTAGTAATTAAAGAAAGTGAGCAAATGATTGTAGAGTTCGGAGGGGATGATGAGTTTTTGCCAAAATTTGAATTATTAAAAGCGCAAGCAATTGGACGATACAAGGGGTTCGAAGCTTATAAAGAAGCTCTTAATTATGTGGCTTTAAACTACCCTCAAAGCCCAGAAGGTAAAAAAGCACAATTAGTGTTTAGAAATACAATTCCGCAGATAGAAAATAATGATTTTGCAGAGAATACAGATGATTTGACGAATCATAAGTTAATGTATACGTTCTCTACCTTTGGTAGTAATCAGGCCCAAGGGTTAAAAGAACATATAGAAACTGTTATCAAAGAGCTTAGATATGACAAAATGAAGGTTTCTTTAGATGTTTATACTAAAGACCAACAATTTGTAGTTATACATACTAGAGGTGATAGATTGGCGGCTGAAGGATTAGGTGAATTGCTTGCTCTTGGTAGGACTGAAGATACTCGTGGAGTTGATCTAACCAAATGGAATCGAAAAAAGAAGTATTTTGATAAGGTAGAGAATACATATTTTACAATATCGTCTCCGAATTATAGAATACTTCAGATACATAAAAATCTTGAGAATTATAATCAGGAAGGTCCCAAAATTGAAGAAGAAACAGAATAATCATTTTAAATCCCCCTTTATACTATGTTTTCAGACAACAAAAAAGGAAGAGACCAGGGCAACATGACCGATTTCTCACGTAATCAAAACAAAATTTCTGAAGGAACCAAAATCGTAGGTGATATTGTTTCCGAAGGAGGTTTTAGAATCGAAGGTATCATCGAAGGTACATTTAAGACTACAGGTAAAGTTGTAGTTGGCAAATCAGGTTTTATACAAGGAACCTTAGAGTGCTCAGATGCAGATTTTGAAGGTAAGTTTTCAGGAAACTTAATAGTTTCAAATACATTATCACTAAAACCAACTGCTCATATCGAAGGTGAAGTGTCAGTAGGTAAATTAGCCGTAGAGCCAGGAGCGAACTTTAATGCTTCATGTTCTATGAAAGGTGGTGTTAAATCATTAAGTAAGCCTAATGGACAAAAACAAGGACAACAACAAGCAGGACAATCCGGACAAGGGAAGTCAGCTTAGAAAATATGCGGCCCTGTCAGGAATAGCTTTTCAGATGGGGGCTACCATATTTCTATGTGCCTATGCCGGTAAAAAACTAGATGCCTATTACGAACTAGAAAAACAATGGTTTACAATGGGGCTTGTGATTTTTGGAGTTACGGCCTCAATATATGTAGTAATCAAACAGCTCGATAGAATAAATAAATCTAAGCGATAGTTAATTGTTGTTTTAAATACAAAGTAATTGTAAATAATGGGTAAAAACCTATTCCGTTTTTTGTTTCTTTTAGGTGTTATAATTGTAAGTAGTTATCTAGTTCATATTGGGATCATAAATGCCTTCTTATTAGAAAGAAATCTACATCTTATCGATTTATCTTACCTGTTTAATGGCTTGTTTGCTATTGTGTTTGTAATAGCAATGGTTTTGTTAAGTAAAAAACATAACGATCAACTAGGTTTTGTCTTTATGGCGGGTAGTTTAATAAAGATTGGAGTCTTTTTGGCCATCTGTAAAATCACCCATATTGAAATCAATAAAAGTGTCTTCCTTGATTTCTTTATAGCGTATGTAATCTGTTTAATCTTAGAGGTTATTTATATATCGAAAATCCTCAATTCTACTAAGTAATTGATTTTCAATATATTGTGTTTTAAAGAATATAATTGAACTTATTTAGTCAAAATAGTTTAAGAATCTAACATAATTATGTACATTTGCACCGAAATTTAGGAACCGAAATTTTAGGCGTGATGCAAAAAAGTACAGTAGTTAAAATTTTATTGATTTTTATATTAGTGTTCACCTCGACTGGTTTATTCGCAAAAGAAACCAAAAAAGAGGGAGAAGGAGGCTTGAAATCAGAGATCAAGGCGTTTATAGATCATCACCTTCAGGATTCTCATGATTTTACTTTGTTTTCTGACAAAGAAGCTAATTCACACTTTGGATTTCCGTTGCCTGTGATCTTATGGGATAATGGATTGAAAGTTTTTTCTTCATCAAAGTTTCACCATGGAGAGACAGTAGCAGAAGTAGATGGTAACTTTTATAAGTTATATCATAGCAAAATATACAAAACTGATCCGGCTGGCACAATCAATTATGATGAGCATCACCATGCTACAAACGTAAAACCACTTGATTTCTCGATTACCAAGAATGTGGTGAGTATGTTGCTTATCGGTTTACTTATGATTTTTATGTTTGGTCGTTTGGCTAAATCTTATAAAAAGAATAATGCAATACCTACAGGAGTAGGTCGTTTCTTAGAGCCTTTAGTGTTGTTTGTTAGAGATGAAATTGCAATTCCTAATATAGGAGAGAAGAAGTATAAGAAGTATATGAGCTTTTTGTTGACAATATTTTTCTTTATATGGTTTTTGAATTTGTTAGGAATGACTCCTCTTGCAGTTAATGTAACAGGTAATATTGCAGTTACATTTGCTTTAGCTTTACTAACATTTTTAATTACTAACCTTACAGCAAATAAAAACTATTGGGGGCATATTTTTTGGATGCCAGGAGTGCCTACTTTTATGAAAGTGGTTTTAGCACCAATAGAATTATTAGGAGTGTTTATCAAGCCTTTTTCATTAATGATTCGTTTATACGCAAACATGACTGCTGGTCACGTGGTATTAATGAGTATTGTGGGTATGATGTTCTTATTTAAGAGTTGGATTGGAAGCCCGTTGTCATTTGGTTTGGCATTTGCATTATCGCTATTAGAATTATTGGTAGCGGCATTACAAGCATATATATTTACGATGTTGTCTGCGCTGTATTTTGGTATGGCAAACGAAGAGGCACATCATTAACGATAATTGTTTAATTTTTTTAAATTCTATATTATGGAAGGTTTAAATTACGTAGGAGCTGGTTTAATAGTTATTGGTGCTGGTTTAGGTATCGGTAGAATTGGTGGTCAAGCGATGGAAGCTATCGCTCGTCAACCAGAAGCTTCTGGAAAAATCCAAACTGCTATGCTTATTGCAGCAGCACTTATTGAAGGTATTGGATTTGCTGCGTTATTTGCAGCTTAATTTACAAACAACAACTGTAACGGTTGGTTACAGTTGTTGTTATTTGATTTTTTAAAATTAAACATTAAAAAAATAACATAATCAATCATGGAGAAGTTAATCAATGATTTTTCGTTCGGTCTGTTTTTTTGGCAAATACTACTTTTTGTAGGTTTACTATTAATACTTAGGAAATTTGCTTGGAAACCAATTTTAGAGGCTGTAAATAATCGTGAAGAAGGTATTAAGAATGCATTAGAATCTGCAGAAGAAGCTAAGAAGGAAATGCAAAACCTTCAGGCAGATAATGAGCGTATCTTAAATGAAGCAAGAGCAGAACGTGATGGTTTACTTAAAGAAGCTAGACAGCTTAAAGAGAACATTATTGCTGAGGCTAAAAATGAGGCTCAAACTGAAGCTGATAAAATAGTTGCGCAAGCACAAGCTACAATAGCAAGTGAGAAGAAAGCTGCTATTGCTGAATTAAAAAACCAAGTAGCAGGAATTTCTGTTGAGATTGCTGAGAAAATGGTAAGAAAAGAATTATCTGGTAACGACAAGCAATTAGAATTGGTTGAGTCGATGTTAGAAGATGTTACTTTAAACTAAGTTAGATGAGTAGAGCAGCAATACGTTATGCCAAGGCAGTTTTGAGCTTAGCTCAGGATAAAAAAGTGGCTAAAGATGTTCAAGGTGATATGCAAAGTGTCATCACAACTACCGATGATAGTGCAGAGTTAAGAGCAGTGTTAAGTAGCCCATTAATCAAAAGTGATGTTAAGTTAGCTTCTTTACGAGAAATTTTTAAAAATTCTGGTGAAGTAACTCAAAAGCTTTTTGAAGTATTAATAGAGAATAAAAGAGTAGATTTGTTAGGTGATGTAGCAAAACAATATATTGTTTTATTTGATGCACTAAATAATACACAGGTGGCTAAGGTAACAACTGCTGTACCTTTAAACAAAGCACTTAGTGATGTTGTTTTGGCTAAGGTTAAAGAATTAACAGGTAATGAAGCTACTATTGAGAATGTAATCGACGAAAGTATTATCGGAGGATTTATTCTTAGGGTGGGTGATTTACAATATAATGCAAGTATTGCAAATAAGCTTACTACTTTGAAAAGGGAGTTAAGCAATTAATTAGAATATTACGTTTTAAATATAAATTTAATAATAATAGGGTGAGTGTTTAGCTTATTCTTTTAAACTATTATAAAATGGCAGAAGTGAATCCTGCTGAAGTATCAGCAATATTAAAACAACAGTTATCTGGATTTGAAGCATCAGCTTCATTGGAGGAAGTAGGTACCGTACTACAAGTGGGTGATGGTATCGCCCGTGTATACGGATTGTCTAATGCTCAATATGGAGAATTAGTACAGTTCGATTCTGGGTTAGAAGGTATCGTACTTAACCTTGAAGAAGATAATGTTGGGGTAGTACTTTTAGGTTCTTCAACAGAAGTTAAAGAAGGAGCAACAGTAAAGCGTACGCAGCGTATTGCATCTATTAACGTAGGAGAAGGTATTGTAGGGCGTGTTGTGGACACACTTGGTAACCCAATCGATGGTAAAGGTGCAATTGAAGGTGAAACTTTCGAAATGCCATTAGAACGTAAAGCTCCTGGTGTAGTTTTCCGTCAGCCGGTAAATGAGCCATTACAAACAGGAATCAAGTCTATTGATGCAATGGTTCCAATTGGAAGAGGGCAAAGAGAATTAGTGATTGGTGACCGTCAAACAGGTAAAACTACTGTTTGTATCGATACCATTCTTAATCAAAAAGAATTTTATGATGCTGGTGAGCCGGTATACTGTATTTATGTTGCGATTGGACAAAAAGCATCTACGGTAGCAGGTATTGCTAAAGTATTAGAAGATAAAGGAGCTTTAGCTTATACTACAATTGTAGCAGCTAATGCATCAGATCCTGCACCTATGCAGGTATATGCTCCATTCGCAGGTGCTGCAATTGGAGAATATTTTAGAGATACGGGACGTCCTGCTTTAATTATCTATGATGATTTATCAAAGCAAGCTGTTGCATACCGTGAGGTGTCATTATTATTACGTCGTCCACCAGGTCGTGAGGCTTACCCTGGAGATGTTTTCTATCTACACTCTAGATTGTTAGAGCGTTCTGCAAAAGTAATCGCTGATGATACTATTGCAAAAGATATGAATGACTTACCAGAATCTTTAAAATCAAAAGTAAAAGGAGGAGGTTCTTTAACGGCACTTCCTATTATCGAAACGCAGGCGGGTGATGTATCGGCATATATCCCAACTAATGTGATTTCGATTACAGATGGTCAGATATTCTTAACTTCTGATTTATTTAACTCTGGTGTACGTCCAGCAATTAATGTAGGTATCTCGGTATCTCGTGTTGGAGGATCTGCGCAGATTAAATCAATGAAAAAAGTAGCTGGTACCTTGAAGTTAGATCAAGCGCAGTTCCGAGAACTAGAAGCATTTGCTAAGTTTGGTTCTGATCTTGATGCAGCGACATTAAATGTAATTGAAAAAGGTAAGCGTAACGTTGAGATCTTAAAGCAAGCTCAAAATGATCCATATACAGTAGAAGATCAGATTGCAATTATCTATGCAGGATCTAAAAACTTATTAAGAGAAGTTCCTGTAAATAAGATTAAAGAATTTGAAAGAGATTTTATAGAGTATCTTAATGCAAAACATAGAGATACATTAGATTCATTAAAAGCAGGAAAGCTTACAGACGAGGTTATTGATGTATTGACTTCTGCTTCTAAAGAAATCTCTGCAAAGTATAATTAGTATTGAGTACAAGGTAGTGTGTAACATATTAGACACTACCTTGTATTTCAAATGATTAATATAAGAAAGGTATTGATTTACAAAGAGTAGTATGCTAGATGTATTCAATACTCAATACTAAAAACAATGGCAAACTTAAAAGAATTACGTAATAGAATTACCTCTGTGTCATCAACGATGCAAATTACTAGTGCTATGAAAATGGTATCTGCAGCAAAGTTGAACAAAGCACAGATGGCAATTACGGCGATGCGTCCTTATGCAGATAAACTTACAGAATTGTTACAAAGCTTAAGTGCTTCTTTAGATGGAGATAGTGCAAGTGCTTATGCAGAGCAACGTGATGTAAATAAAGTTTTGGTAGTAGCAATTGCTTCCAATCGTGGTTTAGCGGGTGCTTTTAATACTAATATTATTAAGGGAGTAAGAGAACTATATGAAAATACTTATGCAGGTAAGCAAGTTGATTTTGTTACCATCGGTAAAAAGGTTCATGATGTAGTTTCGAAAACACATACTATCGTAGCTAATAAGAGTGAGGTATATGATGATCTTACTTTTGCCAATGTAGCTACAATTGCTGAGGAATTAATGCAATTATTTACAGACGGTTCTTATGATAAAATCGTTATAGTTTATAATAAATTTAAGAATGCAGCTACACAAGAAGTTACTACAGAGCAATTTTTGCCAATTGTACCTGTAGCTGGTGACGATGCCAATACGAATTTAGATTACATCTTCGAACCTTCTAAAGAAGAAATCGTTGAAGAATTGATTCCAAAGTCATTAAAAACTCAGTTGTACAAAGGTATTCGTGATTCATTTGCATCAGAACACGGTGCTCGTATGACCGCGATGCATAAAGCAACAGATAACGCTACCGAGCTTAGAGATTCGCTTAAATTGTCTTATAACAAAGCTAGACAGGCTTCTATTACTAATGAAATCCTTGAGATCGTTGGTGGTGCAGAAGCATTAAATAGCTAATAGAATACATATATAATATATAAACCCTCATAAGGTAACTTATGAGGGTTTTTTTATGCTTAAAAATTATGTTAATCTAGATATCATTATTGAAGTATTAGCAAAGGGTATATCGTGAGGTCTAACCGAAACGAAATTAGAAAAACATTTAACTTTAGAAGAAGATGATATTGAATTAGGAACATTAATGGTTCCTTATAAGGGGTTGATCAATTTTGTAATTGAAAAAAAACGAGTAGGATGATAAAATAGCATATGCTTTTGTAATCAATGAAAATACATCATTATCCATTACAAGTTCTATTTATGTGGATAGTATATTTATAAGGAATACTGCCAATAGCTTTGTCTTAACAGCTTTGAATGCCCCCTGTTTATATAGAATCTCTTCAGCCAGAAACATATCATATAGAAGTAACCAGAAGTTATTATCGTGACGATAGAGAAGAAGCGATAATAACGCTTCAGTTGGATCATACAAAAGAATCAGATGATGATTCGCTTAATTTTTCCATTTCTAGTGATGAGATAGATAAAAAAATAGGATACTTATTTCAAGTAAATGAAACCACAAGATTTTCTTTTTCTGTTACTGGAAGTAATTCTTTGTGTCTAGTAGATGACAATGGCAATTTTGTGGATTGAATTTCGTATTTGATGTGTTCAGAGTAAAGTTGGCATTTGTACTATATTTATTTTGAAATGCATTCTTCTGGTTTTTTCTTTTTACAAATATTCCAATCTGTAAACTTTATATTTTTTGAAATGTATGTTATATAAATAGCTAAACATACTGAATTATATGTCATTGTTTATCTGTGTTTTAGCTTATTTAAGAAAGTAAAAGAGAATTTTTTTCAAAATATAAGGTAACAAATTGAATATTTATGACATTAATAAACTGGGTAAGGTAGTTTGTAAATACACCTGACAAGATTGGAATATTGTTACGTAACAGTATGGTGGAAGCCGAAAAGCCATAAAAAGAGTAGGTATAATAAAGAATCGTTTGGAGGGGAAAACATATTCTAAAGCTCTGAATACGAAAACAAAATTAAAATAACCATTCCTATATGGTATGGTTTTAAACACTTAGAATTAATGAGAAATTATTATGTTTATGCTTTAATGGCATTAGTATTAATTAGTACATCATGTAAAAAAGATGATGATGGTGGTGGAGTCGAAATTAATATGCCACCAACAGAAGTGTCGGCATCTTCTGTTGTTACAGAAGTTTTAAACGGAAGCACAGTCCAGATTTCTTGGGAAGCGGCAACTGATGAAAACAATGATCCAATTGTTTATGAGGTTATAGTTAATGATAAAATTGTAGCTAATAAAATTTCGGATACATCTATAGAGTTTGATGCTAATGAATTTATTCCGGTTAACGATGATAATGAAGAGAAAAAAATAGCTTCAAAGACCAATAATAAAGCAAAAGGAGTAAGTGTAGAGCTGATAATTAAAATAAGGGCTTATGATGATGACAGTGCAGTTTCTAAAGAAATTGAGGTAAAAAAGAGTATTCAAGTTAATAGAAACCCAGAAATATTCGAATTTATGAATATTTACTTTAGCACATTTAATTACAACCACATTGATATTACTTGGACTCCTAGTATAGATCCAGATGGAGATGTTGTTACTTATGATGTTTATTTGAATGATTTAATTATTAATGAAAATTATGTTATTGGATCTGATGATCAATACGGAAGTGTTGTGTATAATGAGGATTTTGAGCAGTATATAAATGATAAGTTAATTATTAAAGTGATTGCTAAAGATACTTCTGGAGGTCAAATAGAGATAACAGAAGAGTTTAACTTCACCGAAACAGATGTTGATCTAGGAGCGTTAGCCGCTCCTTATAATCAAACATTTAATTATACAACCGAAAATGATTTAGATGAAAGATTAAGATTCAATTTTACGATTGACACTACATTAAATTATGATTTTGAAATTACTGAAGCAAACCATGATACTTACATGTATTTATATGATGCAGCCGGAGGTTTAATTCAAAGTGATGATGATGGTGGAAATGGTGCATTGTCAAAAGTTGTTGGAGCTTTGAGCGCTGGTTCGTATTATTTGGAAATTTCAAGTTATGGAGGAGGTACAGGTTCAGGGACTCTTTCTATGAAGCTTCAGTAAATAGGGGTATTTGATAATTTTAAATGGCCGTTTGAAAAGCTTTTCAAACGGCTTTTTTGTTTAACAATTTTATATCTTTAGAAAAACAAAGTAGAAAACAATTTTTTGGTATCAATTTTGTTTTCAATATATAAAAATGTTACAATGATAAAATTAAAAAGACTAGGGTCAGCAATCGCTATGTTGGTTATTTTAGCTGTTATTACACAGTGTGTTTCTGCTCAGAGTAAGGATAAAGTCAATCCAACACAAACTATGGATATAGAAGCTCCTGTAAAGATTAATAACCCTTATCATCTTGTTCAATATGATGGGGAGTATAAATCAAAAGGGTTTACCATTTACCTAATGATGGATAGTGAACCAGAATTAGAGTTGGAGTATATTTATTTTAAAGGGAAAAAAGTTCCGTTAAAATATGACGAGAAGAATGTAATGTATGTAGGTGAGTATATTTATCCAGTTAAAAAGGATCTGATAATGAGTGATGATCCCAACGAAGAATCTAAGAATGAACTGCCTCCTGTAGAAGAAAAAATTCCTTTTGAACTCAAAGAAAAAGAGGGTGTTATTGCATATAAGAAGGATGGGAAAACTAGACATTTTAAACTGTTAAATATACCCAATAGAACAAGGTAATTTTTATAAGAATCGCTAAGGTGACAAAAAAGTGTATTTTTACAGCTTTAAGCATACGATCAATTGGGTATATTTCAGAAACTATTTAAGCAAACCTTTATTTATGGATTGGCAACCGTACTACCGCGTATGCTGTCATTTCTTTTGGTTATTGTACATACGAGGTATCTAGAAGGGCCAGTTTCATATGGCCGTGTTACCATTTTGTTTTCTTGGATTATGGTTTTTAATGTGTTTTTGTCATATGGAATGGAAACCTCTTTTTTTAGGTTTTTAAACCTTAATCAATTTAAGAGTAAAGTCACAAGCACATCTGCAATATCGATATTGGTCTCGACTTTGATTTTTGGAGTAATGGCTTTTACTGGTCAAGACTTTATTTCTTCTGTCATTGGTGTAGAAAAAGAGTTTCTGATCTACGTTATATTAATTTTGATTTTGGATGCGTTAGTCATTATCCCATTTGCAAGTCTAAGAGCCCAAGAGCGACCGATTAGATATGCCGTAGTAAAGAGTCTTAATGTTGTAGTGTACGCTTGCCTTAATGTCTTCTTTCTTATTCTATTACCTACCCTTTCTAAAGAAGTAGTATGGTTAGAATCACTATATATAGAGAATTTTGAAGTACAATACATATTTATTTCTCTAGTTGCAGCAAGTGGAGTAACATTGTTATTAATGTTGCCTTTTTATGTGCATATAAAGTATCATTTTGATAGAGTTTTGTGGAAAAAAATGATGATATATGGCACCCCGATATTAATTTCTGGATTGGCATTTGCTATTAATGAGCATTTTGATAAAATATTGATAGATTGGATGATAGGAGGAGATGAAGGGTTGTCTGATTCTGGAGCTTATGGAGCATGTTATAAAATAGCACTGTTTATGACACTTTTTGCTACAGCTTTTAGAATGGGAATTGAGCCTTTTTTCTTCAGTCATGCAGAAAATAAAGATGCACCCAATACATACGCAATAATTACTCAGTATTTTGTGATTTTTGGGTCGGTTATTTTGATAAGTGTGGTTACTTTTTCAGATTTTTTAAAAGAGACTATGATTCCCAATCCAAAGTATTGGTCAGCAATGAAAGTAGTGCCAATCATTTTACTTGCTAATTTGTGTTTGGGCATCTATCATAATCTTTCGGTTTGGTATAAAATTACAGACAGAACTAAGTTTGCAGCTTATATTTCTGTTGTAGGGGCTATAATCACTTTACTATTGAACTTTTTGTTAATACCTAAATATACCTACCTAGGTTCTGCAATTGCAACATTGGGGGCTTATGGCGTTATGATGATTCTATCGTGGTATTTTGGAAGAAAATACTATCCTATCCCTTATAATTTGAAGAAAATTGGGTTGTATTTATTGATTTCAGTTGGTTTTTCGATTTTATCGTTTTACGTTTTTGATAGTAATTATATGATTTCGATCCCGTTGTTATGTGTGTTTTTAGTAATTTTGTACGCCTTAGAAAAGAAAGAATTAAAGCAAATCTTAAAAAAATAAACATTCTATATTGTATAGAATATATAGCTTATGGATATAAAAATTATCAATCGCTCATCACATGCACTACCACATTATGAAACAATTGCGTCTGCGGGGATGGATCTTAGAGCAAATATTGAATCACCTGTAACGTTGAAGCCTCTTGAGCGCACTATTGTAAAAACAGGATTGTTTATAGAGCTTCCTGTTGGATATGAGGCACAAGTTAGACCGCGTAGTGGATTGGCTGCAAAAAAAGGAATAACGGTGCTTAATGCGCCAGGAACGGTGGATGCCGATTATCGAGGAGAAATTGGAGTGATTTTGGTTAATTTATCTAATGAGGATTTTGTGATAGAGAATGGAGAAAGAGTAGCACAAATGGTAATAGCAAAACATGAGCGTGCAGAATGGATAGAGGTCGCAGAACTTTCAGAGACCACCAGAGGAGAAGGAGGGTTTGGAAGCACAGGAGTGAAGTAATATGTAAATTTAATTGTCTCATTCTAATTTGAGTGGGATTGGGGAAATTAATAACAATCAATCAAACAAAAAACAAATGAAAATCATTGTACCAATGGCAGGAAGAGGCTCTAGATTAAGACCTCATACGCTTACAGTTCCTAAACCTTTAATTCCGGTAGCCGGAAAACCAATTGTACACCGATTAGTATCTGATATAGCTAAGGTTTTGGGAGAGCCAGTAGAAGAAATTGCTTTTGTATTAGGAGACCCAGCTTTTTTTGGAGATGACGTCGTAGAGAGCTTAACAGAACTAGCAGAAGGTCTTGGAGCAAAAGCTTCAATTTATAGACAAGATCAACCTTTGGGTACAGGTCATGCTATTATGTGTGCAAAAGAATCTCTTTCTGGACCAGCAGTTATTGCTTATGCAGATACATTAATAAGAGCTGATTTTAACTTGGATAAAGAAGCTGATTCTGTTATTTGGGTGAAGCAAGTGGATCAACCAGAGGCCTATGGAGTTGTTGAGTTAAACGAAAAGAAACAAATTGTTGAATTGGTTGAAAAGCCAAAAGAATTTGTGTCTGACCTAGCTGTTATTGGGATATACTATTTTAAAGATGTTGCCGTTCTAAAGAACGAGTTGCAATATGTGTTGGATAACAATATAATTCATGGCGGTGAATACCAAATCAACGATGGTATCAAAAGAATGATGAGTAATGGAAAAGTATTTGTAACGGGGCAGGTAGATGAATGGATGGATTGCGGTAATAAAAATGTCACTGTAGAAACAAATACTAGAATGTTAGGCTTCTTGAAAAACGATGGCGAGGATTTGATTAGTAACTCTGTTACTCAAGAAAATTCTACAGTTATAGAACCATGCTATTTAGGAGAAGATGTAGTTTTAAAGAATGCTACTGTTGGACCTAATGTCTCTATAGGAAATGGAACCGTAATAGAGAATGCTACGATCAAAAATAGTTTAGTGCAGACGAAAACTATCATAAAAAATGCTAACTTAGACAACGCTATGATTGGAAACAATGCCGTTTATGATGGAAACTTTACTACGGTAAGTATTGGAGACTATTCGGTTTTAGAATAATTTATGACCTACTGTTGGAAACATATATGTTTATTATGCCTACTCTTAGGAGTGGGCTACAATACTACTTCTGCACAAGAGATAGAGCCTAAGCAAGAGATTAATATAGATGATTTAGGCAATGTTTCTGATGAATTTCAAGAATATTTTTTTGAGGCTTTAAAGCAAAAAGCGATTACAAATTATGATAAAGCAATTGAAGCTTTAAATAAATGTGTAGAAATTAACCCTGATGCTAACTTTTTATATTTAGAGTTGGGTAAAAATTACCTTGAACTTAAATTATATCAAAGAGCCGAAGATAATTTTAAGAAGGTATTAGAGGTGAAGCCTGATAATAGATTTGTATTAGAACTATTATTTGAATCCTACTTTAAGCAAAGTAAATTTGATAAGTGTACAGAAGTTGTAGAGAAATTAGTGACTTTTAATTCAATGTTTAAAGAACAGTTGGCTAATTTGTATTTTCTTCAGAAAAGATATGACGAAGCCATAACAGCTTTGGATGAATTGGATACAGAATATGGTGTAGATGAATATCGTAAACGACTACGAAAAAGGATTTCATCAAAAATTGTAAATCCTAATAATCAGATTAAAAAGTTAGAAGAAAAAATTAAAAAACAACCTAAGGTCGAGCAGCATTACCTTAATTTGATTTATCACTATAGTAAGGGCAATCAAAAAGATAAAGCCTATGAAACAGCTGAGAAACTCTTAAAAGAAAAACCAAAATCAGAATTTGTTCACCTTGCGTTATATAAGTTTTATCTAGAAGATAATAGAACAAAAGATGCTATTAGTTCTATGAAAATTGCTTTAAAGAGTGATAAAATTGATGCCGAATCAAAGTATAAGATAATAACTGATTTTCTGCCTTTTATAGAAAAAAACATTGAGTTTCAATCAAAGCTAGAGGAGATTACAAATGTACTTTCAAACAGTCAAAATAATGTAAGGGTGTTTACAGAGTTAGGGCATTATTATTACAAACGTGACCATAAAGAACAGGCACTTAATTTTTACGAACGAGGTATTCAGAATAATGTAAATGATTTTGCATTATTAAAAAAAATATTGCTTTTACAAGTGGACCTGAAACGTTATGATAAGGCTGAAGCTGGGAGTGGACTTGCATTGGAATTGTATCCTGCCCAGCCAATTTTCTATTGGGTTAATGGGATTTCATTGCTTCGCTTAGAAAAAGCTCAAGAGGCAATAGATATTCTTAATATAGGTATTGATTACGTGATCGATGATGTAAAAATGGAGTCCGATTTTTACCAACAAATTAGTGAAGCCTATCAAAAGCTTGGAGATACCGAAAATGCTTCTAAATACCAACAAAAATTTGAACAATTACAGAAAAAATCCTAAGTTGGTAATGAATAAAACTGTCTATTTATTGTGTTTTTTAATGGTATTATTTACTTCTTCTTGTAAGAGTACCAAAACCTTAAGCGAAACGAGGGTTAAAAAACTTAATGCAGAAAAAATAATAGCAAATCATTATAACAAATCATTCAATTTTGATACGTTTAATGCTCGAATTAAGGTGAAATATGATGATGGTAAAAAGTCATTTAGTCCAAGTGCTACGTTAAGAGTACAAAAAGATAAAACTATTTGGGTGAGTGTAAAAATGCTTGGAATTACATTAGCCAAGGCATTAATAACTCCTCAAAATGTTAGTTATTATGAAAAAATCAACAACACCTACTTCGAAGGGGATTTTAAATTACTTAGTGATTGGTTAGGGACAGATCTTGATTTTGATAAAGTGCAACAAATGCTATTAGGGCAAGCACTTTTTAATTTAAGAGATGATAAGTATAAGTCATCTATTTATGAGAAAACGTATCAATTAGAACCAAAAACAGAGTTGGAATTGTTTGAACGATTGTTTTTAATTCATTCTGATAGTTATAAAATAGCTTCACAACGATTGACTCAACCTAAAGAGCAAAAAGGCATTCATATTAATTATGAAAGCTATCAAAAGATTGGAAATCAGGACTTCCCTAAAGAAATACGTATCGAAGCTCTTCAAGAGAGTGAAAAAACCGTACTAGAGATCGATTATAAGACAGTGGATTATAATGCTAAAGTAAGTTTTCCGTTTAAAATACCATCAGGATATAAGCAAGTTACTATTCAATGAGATTCTCAAAAATCATATTTTTTATAGTTTTAGTATTGGCATGTTTGCCCTCCTTTTCTCAGAGTGCTAAACAGCAGCAATTAGAAGAAGAACGACAGCGTCTTAGACAGGAGATAGCAGAAATGAAAAAGTTACGTGCTAATAATAAGGTTAAAGAACGTTCTGTTTTGGATGAAGTTGAATCAATAGGTTCGCAAATTAGTACAAGACAAAATCTTATAAAAATTACTAATCAGCAAGCTAATTTATTATCAAGAGAGATTAATACGAATTTTAAAAAAATTGATTCTTATCGTAAAGAATTAAATGTATTAAGAGAAGATTATGCCAAAATGGTGGCTAAATCATATAAGAGTAAATCGCATCAAAGTAGAATTATGTTTCTATTGTCTTCGTCAAACTTTATGCAAGCGTACAAACGTTTGCAATATATGAAGCAATATAATGAGCATAGAAAAGAACAGGCAGAAAAGATAGAGAGCAGCACCAAAGAGCTTCAGCAATTAAATTCGGCATTGTCAAAGCAGAAAAGTGATAAGCAAAAGTTAATTGACGAAAATCGTGAAGCTCAAGAAAGCCTGAAAAAAGAAAAAAAGCAACAGCAAGTGCTTATGGCCACTATTCGAAAGAAACAAGGGGTATATACAAGGCAAATTAAGAAGAAACAGCAACAGGCAAGCGCTATAGATAAAGCGATCGAAAAATTAATTAAAGAAGCAATTGCCAAGGCTAACAAAAAGGCTGGAAAAAAAGTCACCAAAAAAGGATCAGCGACGACATTTGCTTTGACTGCAGAAGCAAAAAAATTGGCAGATAATTTTACCTCTAACAAAGGTAGACTGCCCTGGCCAGTGGGTACTGGTAAAGTGACCAAAAAATTTGGGCGTCAACCACACCCAACCTTACCAAATATTCAAATTAATAGCAGTGGTGTTGAGATAGAAACTAGGGCGGGAGAACGGGCTAGGGCTATATTTGAAGGTGAAGTGATTGCTATCCAAAAATTAAAGGGTGCTGGTCGTTTGGTACAAATTAGACATGGTAATTATATTACTACTTATTACAATGTTGAAAATATTACTGTTAAAGAAGGTCAAAAAGTGGCAACCAAAGAGGCTATAGGTGAGGTAAGAACTAATCCAACCACAGGTAGAGCCATTATGAAATTTTTAATCTATCAAAACGCCAAACGTTTAAATCCTCAAACATGGATCTATAAAATGTAAATTAAGAAACTATGTTTTTTAATTATTTTATTTAGAATAAATACCTGATTTCATTAAAATTATATAAGTATTGATTTTATTTAGAAACCTATATTTATATGATTTTTTTGCTTTTCTATGTGATCTAATTGCTTAAATATAGGTGTTTGCTGTCTTCTATTGTTAATTAAACCTATTCAAAGTAAATAATCAGTAAGCTCTTATATATCTGTATCGTCAGGATGTTATAGAGGTGTCTTTTTGTTAAGAAAATGACAATTAAATGATATATCTGTAGTGTTCTTGGGTTAAGAAAATTAAATATCAGTTAAAAAAGAAGCTCAATGTTGTTTTGATATGTCTGAGTGCTAGTTTTGTATGAATTGATATCGGTGAAGTAGTTATATTAACAATTGTACTAATTAAACTCAACTAAATGAAAAAACTAGCATTACTAATTGTGATTCTACTTGGATTACATGTACAAGCTTCGAATGACAAATATCGCCTGACATTAAGAGATAATCCGGCAACTTCTATTGTAATCGGATGGAATCAAATTTCGGGAAACAATCCTACAGTGTATTTTGGTACAACTGATTTTGGTACAAATTATAGTAGTTATCCAAATTCCAAAACACCTGATAGAACAGTGTCTTATAAGGGAATGAATAATAACTTTGCAAGATTAACTGGTTTACTGGCTAATACTGCTTACTATTTTGTGATTAGAGATAGCCAAGGAACGAGTCAACGCTTTTGGTTTAAAACTGCACCCTCTAATAATAGCAGGCTTTCATTTATTGCAGGAGGGGATTCAAGGAATAATCGAACCCCTCGTCAAAATGCAAATCGTTTGGTGGCTAAACTAAAACCACATGCCGTGTTATTTGGAGGCGATATGACTAATGGGGATTCTAGCGGTGAATGGCAAGAATGGTTCAATGATTGGCAATTAACCATTGCAGCCGACAATAGAATGTTTCCAATTGTTGCAACTCGAGGTAATCATGAGGATAGTAACAATAGTATTTATAACCTTTTTGATGTGCCATCATCGAGCGTATACTATGCGCTTACTTTTGGAAATAATTTGATAAGAACGTATACTTTAAATACAGAAATATCAATTTCTGGAAGTCAAACGAGTTGGTTACAAAATGATTTGAACGCTAGTAATGGTTTAATTTGGAAGATGGCGCAATATCATAAACCAATGAGACCTCATGTTTCTTCAAAATCCGAAGGAAATAGTCAGTATAGTAACTGGGCACAGTTGTTTTATGATAAAGGAGTAAAGCTTGTTGTAGAATGTGATGCTCATACTGTAAAAACAACTTGGCCCGTGCGTCCATCAACAGGCTCTGGTAGTGACGAGGGGTTTGTAAGAGATGATCAAAATGGTACAGTGTATGCCGGAGAAGGTTGTTGGGGTGCACCACTTCGTAGTAACAATGATGGTAAAAACTGGACGCGAAATTCAGGAAGATTTAATCAATTTAAATGGATCTTTGTGGATGAAAGTAAAATTGAAATCCGGACTATCAAGGTTGATAATGCATCACAAGTTGGCACAGTGTCAAATAATAACGTATTCCAAATTCCTTCGAACCTTGATGTTTGGAATCCTTCTAATGGAAGTGTAGTAATTATTAATAATGCAAATATTGTAGATAACGAGGCTCCAACAACACCCGCAAATTTAAATTCATCTAGCATTACTTCAAATTCAGTGTCTTTAAATTGGAGTGCTTCAACAGATAATGTTTCAGTTTCGGGGTATGATGTATACCAAGGCAATAGTATTGTAGCTAGTACTGCTGGTACAGGTTATACGGTAAGCGGATTGTCTCCTAATACATCTTACTCTTTTAGAGTAAGGGCAAAAGATGCTGCAGGAAATATTTCTGGGTATAGTAGCACGGAGACTGTAATGACTTTAGATGGTACTGCGCAACTTTATAAACTAGGCATAACGAGTATAGGAACTAGTAATGCAACTCATTCTACAAGAAGAGCAATGCCATATACAATTGGCGAAAATGGAACAGTACAAAGCCTTGCTGTTCATGTCGAAGGAGGTACAGGGGATGTTCAATTAGGTGTCTATTCTGATAATAATGGGGCTCCTGGTAATAGGTTAGCTCAAACCGCAATTACAGCAGTAAGAACTACTAGAGGCTGGCAAACCATCTCTTTGCAAAGTCCGATTACCATTTCAAACGGAACTACAGTTTGGTTGGCATGGATATTTTCTAGTAATCCAGGTATTGCATATGTTACAGGAAGTCCGGGTAGGTATCAAGCATCGGGCTCTAGTTGGTCAACAAGTGGTATAAATATGCCTTCAAATTATGGTTCGGGTTCTCAGAGCAATTATAGATATTCTATTTATGCAAACTATACAAAAAATCAAACATCGACGACATATACACTTACTACTGATGTTATTGGTCAAGGAGCTGTGAACGGAGCGGGAGTGTATAATGATGGAAGTATTGCTACTTTAAGTGCTACTCCTGTTTTGGGTTGGAAATTCGATGGATGGAGTGGAGATCTTTCTGGAACAATTAGTCCAAATACAATTTTAATGAATGACAATAAGAGTGTTACGGCTAATTTTAGCGAAATTACAGGTGGGCAAACAGGAAGGATAGAAGTGGCGATCACTAATGGTGATGATGATGTCGAAGAAAGCGAAAATGGGGCAATTTATTCGAATAGTAGCGATTTGGAAATGGTGTATGACAGTTATAATAATTCAGGCTATCAAACTATAGGTTTACGCTTTAGGTCTGTTGCAATACCAAAAAATGCTATCATAACTAATGCTTACATACAATTTACTGCTGACGAAAGTAATAGTGCAAATGCAGAGCTAGAAATAGCATTGCATAATAGTGCTAATTCTTCTGCATTTTCTGGAACCAATGATGTGTCTGAAAGATCAACTTTTTCTAGTAAAGTAATCTGGAACCCTGATTCATGGTCGAGTAACGAAAATGGCAGTGCTCAACGTTCTCCTGATTTAAAAAATATGGTACAGAATTTAGTTAACTTAAGTAGCTGGAATTCGGGTAATAATCTTAGTTTTATAATAAAAGGAAAAGGAAATAGTTTAACAAGTACATCTGCAAAGAGGGTAGCCGATTCGTATGAAGGAGGGTCAAGCAAAGCTGCCAGGCTTGTTGTAGAATATCTAATTGATAACGTTGCTAAGAATTTGTTTGATAGTTTTAAACCATCTTTTAAGATTTCTCCTAATCCGTTTACAAATGAAATACATCTGAATACTTCGTTTGATGATGTAAATAAGATGTATAAAGTTTTTATATATGACTTTAACGGAAATATGGTATATTCTGAAAATGTAAAAGTGGTTTCAAAAAACAATGGATTAACAATTGTTTCTAATATAACTCAATCTGGTATTTATTTCTTGGTAATAGAAAATCAAAATGGAGGCCTGCTTCATAGTGACAGATTGATTAAAAGATAAACCTTTAAGTGTTGATAAAAGCAGTGATATGCTTTTTGATAGCCGTTGATTCTGAAATACAGAATCAACGGTTCTTTTTTTGTAGTTAGTTCTATAACTGATGTTTAAAAAGCGATAGAACGATTGTTTCAGTTTGAATCAGATGGTCTATATCTCTAGTTATACAAATAGAGCCTTTAGTTCGGTTGCATCACTAGGTTTCATCTTTCCGGCTAATACCAGACTTAGTTGTTTACGCCTTAAGGCTGCATCATATCTTTGTTTCTCTTCTGCAGTTTCTGGCGTTATAGGGGGGACGGGTACTGGTGTTCCTGTTTCATTTACGGCCACAAAAGTGTAAATGGCTTCGTTAGCTTTGGTTTTATCGCCACTCTGGCGGTCTTCTACCCAAACATCAATAACAACCTCCATAGAGGTCTTAAAAGCTCTAGAAACCTTTGCTTCTACAGTTACAACACTACCTAGCGGAACCGTTTTGTTAAATGCTACATGGTTTACAGAAGCCGTAACCACTATTCTTCTAGAGTGACGTCCTGCAGAAATACTTGCTGCACGGTCCATTCTGGCTAGTAGTTCTCCTCCAAAAAGGTTGTTAAGAGGGTTTGTTTCGCTTGGTAAAACAAGGTCGGTTAGTATGGCAATAGATGCCGACGGTGATTTAGCTTCCATATAACTTAAAATTTCACCAAAGATAAGGTATACCACAAAACTATGGTAAGACCTATTGGTTTTTAAGTATTAGGATGGGATTCTGGTAAAGAATAGTATTATTGTTTAATGACTTAAAGAAAAAAGAGTTGATTTATTGGTTAATTAACAACCAACAGGTAGGTTTTTAACCTTTAGGATCAGGTAATAAAGCTATTTATTACCTGATCCTAATAGTTTTTACTAGCGAATAATTTATGATTATTTGCCGTTTGGTATTCTTTCATCAATATACTGAAGTGGCATATCTCCTGATAAATCAAACATATCTAATATATCTTTGATAGTTTCTTCTTCTTCTAATTGTTCTTCTACAAACCACATTAAAAAGTTTTCAGACCCAAAATCATTGACTTGTCTACATTTGGCAACAATTTTATAGATGGATTGTGTGATTGCTATTTCGTGTTGTAGTGCCGTTTCAAAAATTTCTCTAAGTGAAGAAAATTCGTGGGTAATATTAGAAACATTTGGAGAATATGCAGAACCACCTGTATCGTTAATGAATTTAAAAATTTTCATCATATGTTCTCTTTCTTCTTCAGCTTGCTTGTAAAAAAAACTAGCGCTATTTACTAATGTTTTTTGATCGCACCAAGAAGCCATTGCTAAGTATACTGATGAAGCTTTTTGTTCTTTTTCAATTTGCTCATTAAGCATATCCATTACTTCTAGATTAATGCTTATTTCTTGTCTTGTAAGATTTTCCATAGCCCTGTATTTTTAATAAAAATATGGAAAATTTACCGTTATCGCTTAATCGATACTTAATTTGTATTAAGTCTAATTATTAGGTAGTGTTATAAAGCTATAGCTTCATTTAGTTCAAGCATTGAGAATGTACCTTTTATAAAGTCTATAAAATCCAAAACCATCAACGTGTCTAACAAAATTATATGCTGCTTATCGCACAGTGTGAGTAGTACAGTGTCGTTATGATGTAGCAAATCATTAATGTAATCAAATGAAGACATCTGTTTTGCTTTATGTCGAAGACTAAGTAGTTGACAAAAAGAAACTTTGACTATTTTATGACCAAAATCAATGTAAAAGCATCTCTCGGTTGAGGATTGATACGAGCTGTAGTATGTAGAAGAAAATATTGGTTCCATAAATCAAGGTGCGAAAATACCTTTTATTTAGACTTGATCCAAATAAAAAACCTAAAAAAAGAGTATTTTCTTACTTTTCAGTAGGTTGGTGCGGATCTGATAAATGAAATAAATGTTAATTCGTCTGTATTACGGAACGCAATAAAAGGTGTTGTTGTGTTTTTGCCGTAATACGGTTTGCGATTATTAGTCACGAATCAATAACCAAGCAGTAGGGTTTTCTAATGACTTTATGTTAGATAGTGCTTTTCTCGCTTCGATCTTGTTTGTATAGTTTTCGTAGGCTACTTGGTGTAACCCATATTTATTTACTCCAATAACGCGAGCATTTATATGTCCAGAAGCTTTGAGTTTTTGAACTTTCTTATTCGCATTAGATTCTACTCTATAGGCGCCAGCAACGATATAAAATTTTCCTAACTCCTCATTTGTTATAGCTTCAGAAGCACTTTCTTTAGTGAGATTAAGATTGATTGCCGGAAGCGGATTTGATATTTCAAAAGTAGCTTCCTGTATTTTATTCTCTATTTCTTGATTAGCTTTTTTAAGTTCTAAATTATTATAGCTTATCGTTGTGTCACTAAACTTTTTAAGTCCCATTATCCCAACAACTCCAAAAACAATTGCCGCAACAGCTGCATATTGTAAATAAGGTCTTTCTCTACGTTTTTCAGGAGTAAAGGTTATTGGTGTAGATTCTTCGATAGTTTCAACTTCCTCTTTGTAAACTTCTCGCTGTACTTCGATTTCTCGAGTAATCACAGGAGAAGAAAAAGAACTTAATCCAAACGCTTCTGTAAGATAATTTTCTTCTTGTAAAGGTTCGAATTGCAAAGTGTTTTCGACAGAAGTATAGAAAACTCCAATTTTGATCATATCTACGCGTTGCCCTTGATTCATTTTCTCATTTAGAGATAAGACGTATCGTTGTATTTTGGCAACTGCATCTGTATACGAGATGTTTTCTGCAGATGAAATATAATTTGCTAATAAACCATCATTGTTTTTTAATTGTTGGTTAAAAGAAATTAATTTTTTTGGAGGATGAAATGAAGCAGTACCTTCTTGAATTGTAGCAGGTTGACGCCTAGTTAGAAATGCTCCAAACCCTGGTAGGATTACACATTCATAACGATATAATAATTCACTTATATATTTAGCGATGTTGTTCATTTTGCTTCTGTTCTAAAATTTTATAACCACCTGTAAATCAGAAAAATGATTTGTTTTTGTTGAAAACAACGGATGATTTGAATGAATAATCAAAGGTATGAAAAAATGAAAGGTTTTTAAAGTCTATCGCGCGAATTTATTAACAGTTTGTGTTTTTTTTGTTTCTTGCATTGACTTACAATTTATTACATGACAACCGAAAAACTTTTAGCGTTACTTAGCCTTAAAAAAGTATCTAATTTAGGTGATAGTTCTATCAAAAAATTAATACGAGAAATAGGAAGTGCAGAAGCAGTACTTGCAGAGAAGAAAAGTAACTTACTTAAAATTGATGGTATTGGTGCTGTAAAAGTTAGTGATATTCATAATCCTCAACACCAAAGAGCTGCAGAAAATGAACTTGAATTTATAAAAGAAAATAATATTTCCTACTGGGTATATGATCAAGATAATTATCCTGATAGACTAATGCATTGTGTTGATAGTCCTGTTGTATTATTTAGCAGGGGAAATATAAATCTTAATCAAAAAAGAGTTATTAGTGTCGTAGGAACGCGTCAAATAACAAGTTATGGGCAACAGTTTTGTCAAGAACTTATAGAAACATTGGCTCCTTTAAACCCTATTATCGTTTCTGGATTTGCTTATGGAGTCGATATTACGGCTCAAAAAGAAGCGGTGAAACATAATTTACAAACCATTGGTTGTTTGGCTCATGGTTTAAATCAAATATATCCAAAATCGCACAAAAAGTACATGGCTCAAATCGAAGGGAATGGTGGCTTTTTTACAGATTTTTGGAGTACAGATACCTTTGACAGAAAAAACTTCTTGGGTAGAAATAGAATTATTGCTGGGCTTAGTGAAGCAACCGTAGTAATTGAGAGTGCAGGAAAAGGAGGATCTTTGGTAACAGCAGAAATTGCAAATTCGTATAATCGAGAGGTGTTTGCAGTTCCAGGAAGGGCGAATGACCCATTAAGTCAAGGTTGTAATATGTTAATTAAAACACAGCAAGCACATATGCTTACTAGTGCTTCTGATTTGGTTTATATGCTCAATTGGGAGCTGGATGAAAAGAGTAAAAAACCAGTGCAAAAAAATCTATTTCTCGAATTAGATGATCATGAAAAGAAAATATATGATTTACTTAACGCAAATGGTAAGGAATTGCTGGATTCAATTGCATTACAATGCCAAATGCCTACTTATAAAGTAGCTTCTGTTTTATTAAACATGGAGCTCAAAGGGATCGTAAGGCCCTTGCCAGGAAAATTATTTGAAGCAATTTGATTTGTTAATACACGGGCGAATCTTTCTTAAAAAATAGAGTTTTCGTATTTTTATAGAAATACTCCTAAAACGACATGAAAGCACTATATAAAAACCCACTAGCCATAATTCTTATTGTCGTATCAATTGCGGTTTTCATTTATTTTGAAGAACATTTGCCTCCTCTTGATCTTTCTCATCTTACACCTGGCAATGTTGTAGCTGTATTGGGATACCTATCGGTAATTATGCTCGTGGTCGAACAGTTTATTGAGATTTTTATTGATGACCCTGATTATAAGTTTAAAAGACAATGTAAAGAGCGTGTTGCAAATATTAATAAATATCTTGAAAAATTAAATACGACAGGTACGCTTGAAAACCCCAACTTTGATCAATTAATCGATCAAGAAAATCCTGATAAAGTGATCGCGATTATGAAGGAAAAAAAAGAACTAGAGGATGTGCTTGTAGCACACGAACTAAAAAGACAGAGACGTACGCTTATGATTGGATTTATTCTTGGATTATTGCTTTCTTTTTCAGGTTTACGAATTATGTCAGGTATCGTATTTCATGGTCCCGAAGAAACCTTGTCTAGCGTTCAGGCTACCATTATACAGGCAATTGATATTATTCTTACCGCCGGTATTATAGCAGGAGGAAGTGATCGTATTCATGGCCTTATAAAAAGAATAAAACGAACGTTTCAAACAGAAACTTCTAGATAAGTTGATTTAAGATAGTTGCTTTGTAATCAAGTAATTCTTTTTTATAAAGAAAGTAGTTTCTAGATAAAAAATACCCATAGTCATTTAGAGCTGTAAACAGCACTTTAAGATTTTCATCATGGTATTTTTCATTCCTAAAATACACTAAAGTGCTACTAGATAAGTATGCTTCAAAATTGTCTCTAGTAGCTTTATTAATTTCTGATGAATCCCTAAAGTTGTTTAAGAGGTTTTTGATTAGGGTTTTAAGCTCTTTTTCTAAAGGTAAGATATCTCTAAAATTAGAGGTTATCTGTTCGAATGGTGTTGTAAATTGAACAAACTGAAGCTTCTCTGATAAATTTTGAAAAACCCCCATGTGGTGATCGTACTCTTTATGTATTTTAAAAAACTTTTGGTAAGATTCTTTGAGTTGACCAGTATTGTTTAACTTTTTTTCTATGCTTATAAAAAAATTAAAAATGTCAATATCATTTTTCTTTATTTCTTCTATAATCTTTTCAAGTTCTTTTTGAAGTTTAATAATTAAGGCGTTGCTTTCTTTTTGCTTATATTTCTTACCACCATAATCAAATGTTCTTACTTTAAGGGTTTTATATGCAATTCTCTTAATGCCTTCTATATCATTTTCTAGTGCAATAGCATGATATAGCATGTTGATTTTGGAGTTGGAAAACAGCATTGTACTGGTTTTTTCTGTAGACTGATTTATGTTTTTGTCAATATCAAAGGGAATTGGATTTTTATCATCATAATATCCATTAAAAACCTTGGAAAAAGTATTCTTTGTATACTCTTTTTTACATTCTGACTTAAAATCTTCTAAAGACATTGTGGTCGGAGTTGCTTCATAGGTTACTTCTTTAAATAATTGTCGAGTAAGTAGTTCTTGCGTTTTATCTATATCATAAAATAAGTCATTGGCAAGTGTTGTAGCTGTATGATTTGTTTTAATTTCTGTAGCTTCTAGTCTATTAATTCTTTCTTCAGTACTTGGGTGTGATGTCCATTGATCTTTTATTACCAATTTCGATTTATTGAATTTGTTAAGCTCTTCTAAAGAGATTTCTGGTAAACCATTAAGAATTGAAAGCTCATCTTGTTTGGCCAAAAAGTTCATTAAGTACTGTTGTTTCTTGTAAACATTTTTACTTGTTTGATTTTCTGATATTTTTCCTTCATAAAAAGATAAAACCGAATTAAAGGAGTGATCCGCAAGGGGCATTCTAAGCAATGAGCTTTTTAGAGGTTTGTAGCCTGTTATGTTTGAAGCTATTTCATCTGCATGAAATTCCATTTCTCTGGATAATGCCAAATAATTTTTGTTAACTAGGTTGTACATAATTTGTAACATCCATTTGATACCTTCAACTATCACTGAAGCAATCGCTATAAAAATTGAAAAATACCCACTTGAATTAGCCCAATCATTAGTGACTTTGTTATAAGAATCATTATCGTATAACATGTTAAAAATTACATGATTTACATTGTATACGTAACTTCCTACTTTCATCGTTTTTTGAGAAAAATGACCAAATTCATGTGCTAATATTGCTTTTAATTCTTGTTTATGAATAGTGTTCACTAATCCTAATCCTATCTGTAAGTTTTTCTTTACTGGAAAAAACATACTCCAGAAACTTGAATCATAAAATACGGAAGCATTTACGTCTGGTGATAGATATATTTTTTTTGGAAAACTTGTGCCAACTTGTTTAACAATTTCATCAATGAGTTGAAACAGTTCGGATTCGTCTTTTCTTGTTATTTCTATAAGATGAGAGCGATCCATTTTGTTAGACTTGAGCAGAAATTTTAATAAAAAGAAAAGTATAAAAAAGCCTAAACTACCTAGGCCAATCCCAAGAGCTATTCCAAAAAGATTGGTAATAGTTATCGCAATCATTATTCCTCCATATACACATAGGGCAGTTATTGCAAGTGAGAAAAGCAATATTAGAATGTAAACCAAAACGAAAATGACAATTGCTGTAATTGCTTTGGTGGTATGAACTTTAAATTCTGAAGATAGTTTTACTTCTTTTGAAATCATCTCTTTGTAATTTTGATACAAGACTACAAAAGACAAGTATCATTTTTTAATACTCAAAGTTTTTTTTGAAAAAAATTACTTAAAACAATCGTTTCAAAAGACTAAAATCTACTTACCTATAAAAATTCATTTCATCTATATACTCCCATACTTTTTCTGGAAGTAATGGTCTTATGTTTTTTTCTTCAAGGATAGCTTTTCGTATAAAAGTCGAAGAGATTTCCATTATGGGAGCATCTATTCTGTGTATTTTTGGATGATTTGTAAATTGATTTTCAACTCCGCCTTTTGCAATACGCGGATACACATAAATATGATGCATGTCGAGGATGGCTTCATAGTTTTTCCACTTATGAAGTCCTTTTAGGTTATCCTCTCCCATGATAAGATGAAATTCATCTTTTGGGTATTTTTCTTTTAAATGAACAAGTGTATTTATAGTGTAATTTGGTTGGGGAAGTTTAAATTCGATATCACTTGGTTTCAATTTTGGATAGGACTGTGTAGCTCTATAGACCATTTCATATCGATGATGGTTGTCTAACAAGGAGCTTTTCTTTTTGTGTGGGCTATGTGGTGTAACTACCATCCAGAGTTCGTCTAAGTCAGAATATTCTGCCATGTGATTGGCTATCGCAAGATGACCTATATGAATAGGGTTAAAAGTCCCAAAGTATAATCCGATTTTTTTCATTAAAAACAAATCTCGTTACTAGAAGTTTTATTTTATAAGAAACTTCTTTACCAATTGATAAACTTCGTTTTTGGCTTTTTCTAAATCATCATTAGTGACAATAGCATCAAATTGTGGTGCTGTGGCCATTTCTGTAGAAGCTTTGGAAACACGCATGTTGATTTTATCTTCAGATTCAGTTTTACGCTTTTTTAAACGAATCTTTAACTCCTCTATACTTGGGGGTTTTATGAAAACTGCGAGTGTTCTATCGGGATAAATCCTCTTAATATCTAAACCACCAACTACATCAATATCAAAAATTACATGTTTTCCTTGATCCCATAAGCGTTGCACTTCGGATTTTAAAGTACCATAAAAGTTATCCCGATATACTTCTTCCCATTCAAGAAATTCATTGGCTTTGATTTTATCCTTAAAATCTCTAAGGGATAAAAAGTAATAATCCTTTCCGTGTATTTCGCCTCCACGAGGTTCTCGAGAAGCAGCAGATATAGAAAATCCTAGGTTAAGTTCTTCAAGATTAAGTAAATATTTAACTAAAGTAGTTTTTCCACTTCCAGAGGGGGCCGAAAGCACAATAAGTTTACCTTGGTTCATTATAAAACGTTTAGTAGTTGTTCTTTTATTTTTTCGAGTTCATCTTTCATTTGTACTACTAATTGTTGCATTGGGGCATAATTAGACTTACTACCAATGGTATTGATTTCACGTCCTAATTCTTGAGTGATAAAACCAAGTTTTTTTCCATTAGAATCAGATGAGTTAAGAGTTGTGGCAAAATATTCAAGGTGATTTGATAGTCGAACTTTTTCTTCTGTAATATCAAATTTTTCTAAATAATAAATCAATTCTTGTTCAAAGCGATTTTGATCTGTTTCTTCTTTTAATTCAGAAACTGCCTTGTTTAAGCGTTCTCGAACCCCTTCCATTCGTTCAGGATCCATTTTCATTACTTGATTAAGTAATTCTCCAATATTTTTTATGCGAATATTAAAGTCTTTTTCAAGTGCTTTACCCTCATCTATACGGTACTTTTCAATTTCAGATAAGGCCTTGGTTAATGCTTCTTTTATTGCATTAAATTCTTTTTCATCAATTTCTTCTCTTTCTGTTTTTAAGGCATCAGGCATACGAACAGCCATTTTAAGCAATTCTGTGGTATCCCCTTGATGAATACTAGATAATTGCTTGATATACTCCTTTACAACTCCTTCGTTGACTTTATTTGATGTTTCTTCGGCAGTAATTTCGACATATAGTCCAAAATCTACTTTACCCCTTGCAAGTTTTTTGGCAATGGTATTTCTCATTTCGAGTTCCTTTTCTCGATATTGAGAAGGAATTCTGGCATTGAGGTCTAAGTTTTTGCTATTGAGAGATTTAACTTCAATTGTTACTTTTTTTGTGGGTAACTGAAGGATAGATTTCCCAAAGCCCGTCATGGATTTAATCATAAAATAATGCTAAAAATTACACGAAGATAATGAAAAGTAGTGAGGTACGGGTAGTAAGTAAGATTTACAAGTCAATAATTACTCTAGGATAAGGTTAACTACGCATTTGGATTTTTGTCTCGTATTTTTTTATAAAGTTTTATTCCCATCATTAATAAGATAGATAAAGATACGATTCCAATAACTCCATAAATCCAGTTTACTGCATCACGAACGATTACCAAAAAGATTACAGAGAACAAAATAATTGTGGAACCTTCATTCCACATACGCATTTGACCAGAGGACCACTTTATAATATCACTTTGTAATTGTTTATAAATGTGGTGACATTTAAGGTGATAAGCAATTAAAAGTATTACAAAGCCTAATTTTACATGCATCCAAGGTTGTTGTAACCAAGCTGGCATTAATATTAATAACCAAATGGCAAAAAGAGTGGCTAGAATTGCAGAAGGCCACGTAATAATAAACCAAAGTCGTTTGGCCATTAGTTTAAATTGTTGGCTCAAAATCTCTTTATCTGGAGATGGTTTTTTTGAGGCTTCTATTTGGTATATGAATAATCTAGGGATATAAAATAACCCAGCGAACCATGTGATTACAAAGATAAGGTGCAGTGATTTTATGTAATTATAGTATTCTAACATTAGTGGAGTAATTCAAAATATTGGTATGCGCAAGGTATTGAACTAAATATTAATTTTATAGAAGAAATAAAATAAAACTTTTGTTTTTACTTTGATCTATTTGTCATGGCTGTAAATGAGGTTGTAATGTTATGGCGTAAGGATAATTTTGGTTACATTATGTCAAGACATTCTTAAATTTTTGAGATATGGTTATAGAAGGTTTGGTACTTGTTTTAAGTTGTTTAGGATTGGCACAAGCCCTTTTTCTATGTTTTTATCTTTTTAACTTGAAAAAAGGAAACAGAAGGGCAAATCGATTTTTGGCATTTGTATTATTTGGGTTAACTGTAAGAATTACTAAATCTGTTTTTAATAATTATATGCCCTTGGACCCTCTGTTTCGTAATTTAGGTATTTCGGGAATATTTATAACTGGCCCTTTTTTATGGTTTTATGGCAAGGCATTGTTAGAAAAGAGTAAAACGTTTTCGAGACTATATTATTTACACTTAATCCCTTTCGCTCTTTTTATTTTGTCTAGCAACTTGATTGGTGATGTTAAAGGCTATGAAGCCTTTTTGAGTTATGGATTAGTAGTTTTTCATCTTGCTATTTATTTGGTTTTGTCCTGGGTTTATATTTATAAAATGAGGAAAAATGCGAATAACCAACTTTTAAATTGGTACCGAAGCATTGTTATTGGAACTAATCTTATTTGGTGCTTTTATTTGAGTAACCTTATAGGGTTGATACCCTTTTACATAGGAGGGGCAATTTTTTATTCTTTTTTAATATATGGTTTTTCATATTTGTTATTAAAAAGACATGTTTTTGCTCTTGAAAAATATAGTAATTCAAATATTGATCGGGTTGCATCAAAGAAATTACTTGAACAAGTAAAGATAATGTTTCAGAATGAAAACATTTATTTAAGAAATGCTGTTTCGTTAAAATCTGTTGCAAAACAATTAGGGGTAAGTCCACATGAATTGTCACAAGTGATTAATGAAAATGAGCATAAGAATTTTTCTGAATTTGTAAATCACTATAGGATAGAAAAAGCTAAAAAACTCCTTGTAGACCAAAGTTATGCTTCAGAAAAAATAGCTACGGTTGCTTATGATTGTGGATTTGGTAATGTGACCTCTTTTAATTTGGCTTTCAAATCCGAAACTAAACTTACCCCATCTCAGTATAGAAATCAATTTAGTTCTATTTGATCTTTTTTTCGTTTTAAAGATCATGATTTTTAAAAAGCTTTAATGTCTTTTTTATGATTTTGCGATCAGATAATTAATCAAAATTAGAAAAGTAATGAATCGCAAAATGTTTATTAGAAATTCGTTAAGTAGTATAGCGTTTGTGAGTTTTGCACCTTATTTAATGCATTCAAAGTCGGTACAAGAATCAGTTCCTTTACCAATTAATCTAGTAAAAGAATTTGTTGGTGCGGGACATAGAGATATTGGTAAAGTTAAAGAAATGATACAAGAGTACCCTAATTTGGTATATAGTCGATATGATTGGGGAAATGGAGATTTTGAAGAAGCAATAGAAGGAGCGGGTCATGTAGGAAACAAAGAAGTTGCAGAGTACCTTATTTCAAAAGGAGCAAGAGTAAACCTTTTTGTGTTAACTATGCTTGGTAAAATTACCTTGGTTAAGCCAATATTAGAAGCATATCCAGATTTAATTTATGCTAATGGAGCCCATGGATTTACATTATTGCATCATGCTAAAATAGGAGGGCAAAGTGAATTTTGTGAGTATCTAAAAGAAAAAGGATTATCAATTACAAAAATGGACATCAAGTAGTATTTGATGCTGTAAGCTTTGTTCTAATCTCTCTGTTAAGAAAATAGCCTGTTACAATTGTTGCTAAAACATCTGCAATCGGAAATGAAATCCAAACTCCTTGTTCTCCAAAAAATTTTGGAAGAATTAAAATTAAAGGAATAAAAAAGAAACCTTGACGAGATAAGGTTAGTAACAAAGCGGGTATCGCTTTACCAACTGCTTGAAAATATGCTCCTCCTATCAGTTGGAGTGCAATAATTGGAGTAGCAGCAAAAACTAAACGCATAGGTGTTGCTGTATGAGCAAGTACATATTGGTTTAATGCCAATTCTTTTGCAGTAAGGTTTGGGTTGTCACTTAAAAATAAAGCAGCAATTTCTGAAGGGAAAATCATTAAGCCAATAAAAATAATTGTTGCAACAATTGCGGCATATTTTATTGCTGTATTAATTGATTCCCGTACTCTTTTGTATTGGCGAGCTCCATAGTTATAACCGGCAATGGGTAAAAAACCTTGTGTGACACCAAATACAGGAAATAAAGCAAACATTAACATTCTTCCTATTATGGCATAAACAGCAACTAAACCTTCTTGGCCCAGATCAAACAAAATGTTATTCATTAAAAGATAAGTAATACTTACAACTGCTTGACGAGCCATGGTTACTCCTCCTAGTGATGCAATTTCAGAAACTATGTTTTTCTTTAATCGTAAATGGCGAAGTTTTATTTTTAGTTCAGAGTGTTTTGAAGAAAAGAACCATGCAACATACAAAAAACATGCTAGGTAAGATCCGGTAGTAGCCCAAGCTGCACCATGCATTCCCATGTCCAAAAGATTGATGAAAATATAGTCCATCAATAAATTACTAACCGTAGGAATAATCATTGCAGTCATTGCAAACTTTGGTTTTCCTTCGGCTCTAATTACAGTATTACCCATCATAGCAAAACCAAGGATGGGTACACCGTATAATACAATGATATAGTATATTTTGGCAGGATCAAAAATGTCACCTTTTCCGCCAAATCTTGGAATAATGGTGTCGACAAAAATAAGTCCAATTATTACTAGTGAAACTGTAAGGAGTAAGGTGAGGGTGATTTGATTTCCAAATGTTTGTATAGCTTTTTCTTTGTTGTCTGCTCCCAATGCTCTAGAAATAATACTAGATCCCCCGATACCGATAGACATACCTAAGGCTGCTATAAAAAAAGAAACGGGTAAAACAACATTAATTGAAGCAATGGCAATAGGGCCAATCCAGTTACCCACAAAAATCGAGTCAATAAGTACATTAAGAGACATTACTAATATACCAATTGATGCAGGAACTGCTTGTTTGACAAGTAGTTTTCCGATAGACACTGTTCCTAGTGCTTCAGAGGATACTCTTGCCATTATGCCATTTGTGTTTTAATAGAAACCCATTCATTTACCCAATTGGCTAATACATCTGCCCATTCATCGCGATCATTTAAACAAGGAATAGTTGTGAATTCTTTTCCTCCCATTTCATGAAAAATTTCTTCTCCTTCCATTGCAATCTCTTCTAGAGTTTCTAAACAATCAGAAACAAAAGCAGGTGTAACAATTGCCATTTTTTTAATCCCTTCTTTACCCATACGTTCAATAGTACGATCGGTATATGGTTGTAACCAAGGATCAAAACCTAAACGAGATTGAAATGATGTCGAATATGTGCCTTCTTGTAATCCCAATTTTTCGGCTACCATTTTTGTTGTAGTATAGCATTGGTGTCTATAGCAAAATTCGTGAGATGGTGAAGCTGTATTACAGCAACTTCCATCTATTTTACAATGAGATTTGGTGATGTCACTTTTCCGTATATGTCTTTCTGGAACACCATGGTACGAAAACAAAAGATGTTCATAATCGAGGTTTTGTATGTTTTCGGCAATGCTCTTAGAAAGAATATCAATATACTCAGGTTTTTTGTAGAATGCGGGCACATTTGTTAATGTCATTTTAGGAAAATGAGTCGCACGCAATTCTTCGGCCAAAACAAGAATGGTTTCTGTAGTTGCCATAGCAAACTGTGGATAAAGAGGGATAATCATAACTTCATCTACTCCTTTGTCATGCAATTCTTGAAGCCCTTTTTTTATATTCATCGATCCATAGCGCATGGCTAAACTCACTGGAATCAAAGTACGATCAGCAACCTTATTTTGTAATCTTTCTGAAAGAACAATTAATGGAGAGCCTTCATCCCACCATATTTTTTGATATGCAGCTGCAGACTTTTTAGGTCTAGTATTTAGAATAATCCCCTTAACAAGTAAAGTACGTGCCCATAATGGTACATCAATAACCCTGGGGTCCATAAGAAATTCGCCAAGATATTTTTTTACATCTTTTGGATCTGTACTGTCTGGTGATCCTAGATTAACAAGAAGGACTCCTTTACTCATAGTGATTATCTTTTACGGGGCAAAAATACAAACTATGAAGTGTAATGATAGCAAAAACGATAAGACTTTTTGATGACAGTATTGAGTAATCAATAATTGATTAGGTTTAATTGTGCTTAAAATTCGTTAAATAATAGTAAACTAAAATGAAGAGTAGTTTTATTTTAGTATTTTGTAAACGAATAAAAAAGCAAAGATGAACCCGGTTAGTTAAGAGAGATGTAAGAATTTTGTTTTACAGTCTTTTACAAATTCTAGGTTCCATGTGAGTGTACCATCAAATTAAATTAAAACACATGAAACGTATAATTTTAGATGTTGAAAAGGATAAATTGCCTTTTGTCCTTGAATTGTTAGAACAATTTGAATTTGTATCAGTTATTGGTGACGGTGATGTTACCGAAGAGAACAAAGGAATGTATGATTCTATAGTATCTCTACAGAAAGGGGTTGGAATTCCGAGAAACGATTAATACATATGTAGTGCTATTTTAAGATAGACTTGTTACATATTTTTTGGGAGTTGTGCCAAATTTCTTTTTAAACGCAGCGATAAAATGGCTCGCGGTACTATATCCTATTTTTAACCCTACTTCATTTACATTGTGCCCTCCCGATGCAAGTAGTTGTCTGGCGACTTCCATCTTATAATCAAATAAAAATGTATAGACTGGTTCTCCGTAAATTTGCTTAAACCCATCTTTTAATTTTTTTAAGGGTAATCCAATTTCCTTTGATAATTCTTGTAGAGTAGGAGGTTCTGCCATACGAGAAATGATGATCTCTTTTGCGTTTCGTATTTTTAATACATTTTCTTCATCAACCAAAAATGGACATTGCTCAATATTGGCATCTTCAGGTCTATTAAAGTATAGACTTAGTAGTTCATATGCTTTACCTTTAAAATAAAGCAACTTTACAGATTGATGTAAACTGTAACTCATAATTTGATTAAGTACTACAGCCATTGACGGGGATATACCTGCATCAGTATAGTATTTCTTGTCTCTATTGCCTTCTCCCAAAAACGGTATATAATCCGCTTCCTTAGAAAATAAGGAATGGAATTTTTTTATAGAAATAAGAATCGTAACAAGCCATGAATCCTTTTGCATTTCTAAATTCATTGGTAAATCACGTTGAGGGTTGTAAAGCAAAAGAGAATTTTCCTCGGCAAGATTGATAGAATAACTTCCGTTATTAAAATTAAAGGTTACGGCACCTTTAATACAAAAATGAAATTGAATAAAACTGCTATCTATATTACGTACAATGCATTGATCTTCATTTGTTTCGTTTTGAAATTTTAGGATGTGAAAACCATCCTCTATTTGGGTTTCTTCCAAAATTCCTGGAGCGTTGTTTTTTAATTCAATTTCCATAAAGATTTTAATTTTATTATTTAGAACGAGTCTAAACTATCGCAATAAGAAATGCTCGTAGCTATACAAAAATAGGCCTTTTTAATCATTTGAAGCTAAGAATGTGCCGCAAATAGCGTTTTTCGATACTAAAAACTCTTCTAGCGTTATTTTTTTTAAGCTATCTCAAATATTTTTGCCATAAGAATATAGATAGTAACTGCATGGAGCCCCATTTAAGAGCAAGAGGAACAAATTTTTACACCATTGGACTTAGTTATAAAAAAGCTGACGCTGAGATCAGAGGACGTTTTAGTATAAGTGATCAGGTTAAAGATGGTATCTTGAAGCAGGCAAAGAATGAGGGTATTGAAGCCTTATTAGTAACTTCTACCTGTAACAGAACAGAATTACATGGTTTTGCACAACACCCTTTTCAATTAATTAAATTACTTTGTGAGCATACAAATGGTACAGTAGAAGAGTTTGAAAAAGTGGCTTATGTACATAAAAATAGTAAAGCAGTTGCACATTTATTTAAAGTGGGTACAGGTCTAGATAGTCAAATACTGGGGGATTTTGAGATTATAAGTCAGTTAAAGTTAAGTTTTAAGGCGTCTAAAAAAGTTGGGGTTACAAACCCTTTTCTTGAGCGTCTTATTAATGCTGTGATTCAGGCTAGCAAACGTATTAAAAATGAAACTGAAATTTCTTCAGGAGCAACATCAGTTTCTTTTGCTTCAGTACAATATATTCTTAAGAATGTAGAAAATATTTCAGAGAAAAATATTCTTCTCTTTGGTACAGGTAAAATAGGAAGAAATACCTGCGAAAATTTAATTAAGCATACTAAAAATGATCATATTACATTAATTAATCGTACCAAGAATAAAGCAGAAAAGGTAGCAGGTAAATTTAATTTGATTGTAAAAGATTATGCCAACATTCAATCTGAAATAAAAAATTCAGACATACTGATTGTAGCTACGGGAGCTCAAAACCCTACAATTTCTAAACAACTGATACATTCGGATAAACCTTTGTTAATTTTGGATTTATCGATTCCCAAAAACGTCTCAGAAAATGTTACAGAATTATCAAATGTAACTTTAGTTCATTTAGATCATCTATCTAAAATGACAGATGATACTTTGCAAAAGAGAAAGCAATACATTCCGCAGGCCGAGGAAATAATAGAAGAGATAAAATCAGAGTTTAATGACTGGTTAGAAACCAGAAAATTTGCTCCGACGATTAGAGCGCTAAAAAATAAGTTAACTACCATGAAGGATATGGAGATTAATTTGCAGCGTAAAAAGTATGCTGATTTTGATGAGGAACAAGCTGATATTATTAGTAGTCGCATCATTCAGAAAATTACTAATCATTTTGCAAATCATCTCAAAGATGATCATACTGCAGCAAATGAAAGTATCGAATTAATCCAGAAAGTTTTTCAATTACAAAACAAATAACCCTTGGCAAAAACAATTCGTATAGGTACTCGAGATAGTGAGTTAGCGCTATGGCAGGCCAATACCGTGCAAAAACATTTAAGTGATTTAGGGTACGATACCCATTTGGTCCCTGTAAAATCGACGGGAGACCTCGTTCTTGATAAACCATTGTATGAACTAGGAATAACAGGAATTTTTACTAAAACGTTAGATATTGCTATGCTTAATGGTGATATTGATATTGCAGTACATTCTATGAAAGATGTGCCTACGGCTTTACCCAAAGGAATTGTAGAGGCCGCTGTTTTAAAAAGAGCTAGCGTACAAGATATTTTGGTGCACAAGGGGCTTGATTTTTTAAAAGGTAGTGGGACAATTGCTACAGGTAGTCTTCGTCGAAAAGCACAGTGGTTACATAGATACCCAACTCATAACGTTACAGATTTAAGAGGTAATGTTAACACCAGAATGCAAAAACTATCTGATAATGATTGGCAAGGTGCAATATTTGCTGCTGCTGGTTTAGAACGAATTAATTTGAAACCAGAAAGTTATATCGATTTGGATTGGATGATTCCTGCTCCGGCACAAGGGGCAATGTTGGTAGTTGCCAAAAGTGAAGATGCCTTTTGTAGAGAAGCTTTGGCGAATTTGAATGATGAAACATCGCAAACTTGTGTACATATAGAGCGTGAATTTTTAAGAGAATTAGAAGGGGGTTGTACTGCACCAATAGGTGCATTGGCAGAGATAAAAGATAACCAAATTCATTTTACAGGAAATTTGTTCAGTCTTGATGGAATTGAAAAAATAGAAGTAAATAAGGTTGTTGATGTATCGGATAACTTGAATCTTGGAAAGATATACGCCCAAGAAGTGTTGAATAATGGTGGTCGAGAGTTGATGGCAAAGATAAAAGCTGAAATGAATTAGATTGAGTAAAACAACAACAATATTATCTACAAAAAAGCTTACACTAGCACAAAAAGAACTAATCATTAATGGTGGACTTAGTTTGGTGGAATACGATGCAATCAAAATAGAGCTGTTGACTATTAGAGATAAGGTTGAGATCCCTCATGCGATTTTTACAAGTAAGAATGCTGTAAAAGCAGTTTTAAATTCTAAGATTAAAATTCAAAATTGCTACTGTGTTGGAGAGAACACCAGAAAATTATTAGAGGAAAATCAACAAAATGTTATAGAAACGGCTAGGAATGCCACGGAATTAGCAGAAAAATTAGTAGATAGGTATAAAAACAACTCTTTTTTGTTCTTTTGTGGAAATTTAAGAAGAAATGAACTTCCTGATTTTTTAACCCAAAATGAGGTTGATTATAAAGAGCAGATAGTATATAAAACACATCCAAGTTTAAAAGAATTTAATCGTTCATTTGATGGGGTTTTGTTTTTTAGTCCATCTGCGATTCAAAGTTTTGTTTTAGAAAATAGTATAGAGAATAGTGTGGCTTTTTGTATAGGAGATACAACAGCTTCAGAAGCCAATAAACATAATGCTTCTATAGTAGTTGCCAAAAAATCAACTATAGAAAACGTTATTGTGCAAGCGGTAAAATATTTCAAATAAATGATTAAGATAATCTAGAGTTATTTTAATCAACCAAGTATAAAAGAATAGAAGAAACCAATTTAGGAAAAAAAGATATGACACAGTTAAAAAATGATTTGTTTCTAAGGGCTTTAAAAGGTGAAACAGTAGAGCGTCCTCCAGTTTGGATGATGCGTCAAGCGGGACGATACTTACCAGAATTTATGGCTCTAAAAGAAAAATATGATTTCTTTACTAGATGTCGAACACCAGAATTAGCTTCAGAAATTACTGTACAACCTATTGATATTATTGGGCCAGATGCTGCTATTTTGTTTAGTGATATTTTGGTAATCCCCCAGGCAATGAATATCGAGGTTGAGATGAAAGATGGTATTGGTCCATGGCTGCCCAACCCTATTAGATCGCTTAAAGATGTAGAGCAGGTGGTCGTTCCAGATGTATATGAAGAACTTGGGTATGTAATGGACGCTATAAAGTTGACCAAAGAACGTTTGGATAACCGTGTTCCATTAATTGGTTTTGCGGGTTCACCTTGGACTATTTTGTGCTATGCTGTGCAAGGACAAGGGTCTAAGAATTTTGATAAAGCCAAAGAATTATGCTTTACTCAACCAGAAGCGGCACATCAACTATTACAAAAGATTACCGATACAACAATTGCATATTTAAAGGCTAAAGTAGCTACAGGTGTTAATGCTGTACAAGTGTTTGATAGTTGGGGAGGAATGCTTTCGCCTGTAGATTATCAGGAGTTTTCTTGGAAATATATACAACAAATTGTAGATGCATTAAAAGAAGAAACAAAGGTGATTGTTTTTGGAAAAGGATGTTGGTTTGCTTTGAATGATATGGCAAAATCGGGAGCAGCTGCACTTGGTGTAGACTGGACTTGCTCTGCTCGTAATGCTCGTTATTTAAGTGGTGGGAATATTACCTTACAAGGTAATTTTGATCCTTCTAGGTTGTTATCACCACCAGCGGAGATCAAAAAAATGGTTAAACAGATGATAGATGAGTTTGGCAAGGATAATTATATCGCAAATTTAGGGCACGGTATCTTGCCAAATATTCCAGTAGAAAATGCACAAGCGTTTGTAGATGCCGTTAAAGAGTATAGGGTGTAAATGAATATCTGGAAACTGATATTAGGATTAAGTTATAGGCAAATCTTTAGTTTATCTTGGTTAATGCTTTCTAATCCCCTACTTATTTTTCCAACACTTAAGGCTACTCAACGTACGATCATACTTTGTGAGAAGTACTATGGTAAAACCCATCATGGTAATGGTAAGGCCAATGCGTTTAGACATGCATTATGGAATATGTTGATATGTTGCAGTGCTATAAAAGTGAAAGGAAATAGGGATAAAGCAGTTTTTTGGGCAAAAAGAATCACAGATCTATATGAAAAAATTGTTCCTAATGCAGCGCTCGAAACTGCAATGGATTTGCATAACAATCAAATTGGAAGAGACAATTTTTTGGAAATAGAAATATATTCAGAACAGGAAGTGCTCTCTAATTTAGTGAGATGTGTAGAAGAATCAATACTTGTTGATACTATACAAGAAATGACATTTCACAAAACAGTACTTGTATATATATCAGAAGAAGTTTGATTTTTTTATAGGTTCAAATTAATTTATATATTTGTCAAGGATTGACAAGTCAAATGAAAGAAACTTTTGGAGAATATATTAGAATCTTAAGAACAAAAACTGGGCTTACTTTAACACAACTAGCAGCTCAGTTAGATTTGGATGCTGCTAATTTGAGTAAAATTGAAAACGGAAAGCGTGATTTTGATGCTAAGAGACTTCCTAAATTAGCTGTGGTTTTTAACTTGGATATCCAAAAATTAAAAGATGAATATATAAGTGATCAATTGGCAAAACAAATCTATAAAATGGGGTGTTCTGCCGAAATATTAAAGGTAGCAGAAGAAAAAGCTGCCTATAGAAGAACATTAAATAATTAGTTTTAAAATTACATATCCTACCCGGTAATTTTAAGACAGCATAGGTAAGGCAATAGGTTCTTTGAGATAAAAGAAACGTGTTGCATGTAGTGCTTATGTAAATTCAAAATATTTTATACCCGCTTCTAATATGAAGGTCGACTTGGTATAGTGTTTGGTCGTTTCTCAGATACTTACTTAAGCAAAGTCCGGGAACTACGTTGATGTACGATAGTTTAAAATTATAACAGATGAAATTAGAGCTTAAAACGCAAAATTTTCCAAAATTCGAATTGTCACCAAACCAAGATTTGATCTTATTTTTGATTAAAAATGAATTATTGGGAACCAAGTTTATAAACCAATTAAATACAATAGGATTCGACACTTCTTTTGGTGGTGTAGAATTAGGTGAGGCTATTCTATCACTTATAGGTTTTGATAACAAAAATGATAAATTATGGGAATGGTATCATGCCATTCTAAGGACATATACAGCAATGATAAAAGATCAAGATCAAGTGGTTATAAGATCGGTTGCTTTTGATTTTTATATAGCACTACGAGTTCGTTTACAAATAGAACAAGGTGATAGGTTATAGAGTGTTGTCTTTATTTAATATCATGGTAGATAGCTTTAAATTTATATGAAAAAGATAATATTATTTTTAAGTATAAGTGTTGGTTGTCTAGCCATTGGAAAGAATAAAGATTATTCTAACTATCATATGAGTATTAATAAAGCAGAAGAGCTGTTTTTTGTTCATAAACAGGTAGATAGTGCTTTATATTATTATGATCAAGTTTTTAATGATTATGATTTTATTTTTGTAAAAGATTTAATCAATGCTGCCCAAATAGCTGCGTTCTCTAATAGGCCATATCAGCATTATATTGAGCAAGGTTTTGAACATGGTTTAAAGATTAATCACCTAAAAGAATATCAGCTATTAAAAAAGATATATACCAATAGTTCAAAAAACAAGAAGCTTTTAGAGGTGTATGATATCAACAGGAAGAAATATCTTAATAAAATAGACTTCAAATATTTAGATCTCATTTACAAATTGGCAATAAAAGATCAACAGAATAAGCATAGTAAGAGTAGTAATTCGACCTATAGAAAACAAGTTTATGAGATTACCCAGAGTATTAAAGATTCTATTAAAAAACGAGGATTTCCGGGAGATCGAATGATCGGTATATCTGATAGCACAATTTTTAAAGAAATTAATAAACCACACAAAGATTTATATAACCAGAGAAAACAGGATAAACGACTTTGGTATATGATCTCTGATGAAAAATATTTAAATGCTAAACATACCATGGTAATTTTCTTGCATAACCCTTGTTCGTACCATAAATATAAAGATCTACTTTATACAGAAATGCTTAAAGGAAATATACATCCTAGGGATATAGGTTTGTTACATGATCATGTATATAGTTATAGACAAACTATGCGTGCAGGTTGTGATAACAAAAAGAATCAAGTATATCAATTAAACGAATTTGCTAATTACCCGAAGGATATTATTTTGGAGAAAACGAATGAAATGCGAAAAGAATTATTTATTGTTTCTATTGACGTGGATAAAAGGAAAAAGGAATATGAAAAAGCCTATGGGTTTAAGTTGTTTTCTGGTTTTTGGAACTGTAGATAGTATATAAAAAGTATTGTAATTCAGTCAAAAAGGGGTGCTAAATATGAATAATATTTTATAGCGTGCATTATTAAAATTAAAGTAATTACGGAGTTAAATCACTCCTGCACAAACCTTTAATCTTAGGACTTTTTTTATAGACTGTGCAATTTGCTTTTTATAAGTTGCATTTGTCTTCATTTCGGTAAGAATTGCATTAATAGTTTTTATTTCATCCTGTGGCATTAGTATTAAATCACAACCAGCTTTAGAAGCAAGTAAGGGTGCGTTGTCGAGAATAGTCACAGCTTTCATAATATTAAGAGCATCAGAGATAATAATGCCTTTAAACCCCATTTTTTCTTTTAACAGACCAGTTACAATTTTTCGAGAACAACTAGAAGGAATCCCGTTGGTGTCGTATTTTTCATTGTTTTTTATGGTAATATGTGCCACCATAATAGATAAAACACCATCCTCAATAATCTTTTTGTAATTATCAACCTCTTGCATTGGTCCATCGATGTACACACTTTGTTTGTGCGTGTCTCCTTTAACTAGACCATGTCCGGGAAAATGTTTAGCGGTTGCTATAATCCCGCCTTGTTGGGTACATTTTATAAATTGATTTGCTAATTGTACTACACTCTCTTTATCATTGCCATAACTTCTTGATTTTATTGCCTCGTTATTAGGGCTAACATCCAATACAGGAGCATAGTTATGATGTACTCCAATTTCTCGAAGTTCTTGGTTAATAGAATTGACAACAGCATCAGATTGTTCTTCGGTCTTAATATCTATAGTTTTACCTACATCACGTGCGCCTTTAATTCTACTAGCTAGTAAACTAGGTTCTGCATCCATGCTGTAAAGAAGAGGTAAGCTTTTATTTTTGACAGAAAGTTCGTTTAGAGCAAGAATATCTTCTATGTGTTTTTGTTTTTGTCCTTTTAAAAAAACTACACCTCCTATTGCATTTTGAGTAACCAATTTTTTTACGGTTGCATGTGGTTTACCAATCTCACCGCCAGAAGTAATAATCATTTGCGCTACTTTTTGATGATCAGTTAAGGTGTTATAAATAGAATCTACAGTATATTCTAATTCTGAATTATAAGTATAAAAATCTTGCAAGCTAAACTTTGAGGATTGCGCAGTTACTGAAAGGGTACAGAAATATAATAAGGCAGATGTAATAACTAAAAAATTTCGCATGAGTATAGATTTGTATGTCATTTTTATTTTTCTATTAGGACATTATTTAATTGTCCCCATTCACTCCAAGAGCCGTCATATATAGACATTTTAGAGTAGCCAGTTATTTCTGCAGCCAGCATAAGTATACAAGCAGTGATTCCTGATCCGCAGGTAAAGATCAGTTTTTTATTTCCAATAGTAAAACTCTTTAGGATGTTCTCTAATTCTGATTGAGATTTCATTGTCGTCTCGTTTAATACATTTTTGTAATGTAGATTCATTGAGTTAGGAATATGCCCACCTTTAAGGTCTGCTCTGGGTTCGGGTTCAGTGGCTCTAAATCTACCTGGAGAACGAGCATCTATAATTAATGTATCTTCTGCATACATACATGTATGAATATCTTTGGCATTACTAACCAATTCTTGCTGAAACACAGCTGTAAAACTTCCTTGATCATAATTTGGTATAGTATCACTAGGTTGGCAGGGGAGATTTGCCTTTGTCCAAGCAGGAAAACCACCATCTAAAACTGCAACGTTTGCGTGCCCCATACTTTTAAACATCCACCACACTCTTGGGCTCGAATAGATTCCTAATTTATCATATACTACAATTGTATGATGATTGCTAATACCTAGCTCTTTACAAGCTTTAGAGAAAAGCTCGGGAGTAGGTAACATATTAGGAATATCTGTGTTGAGGTCAGAAAATATTTTTTTGATATCAAAAAATCGACTTCCTGATATTTTTAAAGACAAAGTATTAGTTTCTTTTGCTGAGGTTACTTTTTTGATAGTTGCATCAAGAATAATAAGATCAGGATGATTCAAATGTTTAGAAAGCCAGTTTATAGAAACAAGAGGTTGTGTGATTTGTAAAGTGTTCATAAGTCAAAAATACAAAAATCAAGATGTAATAAATTTGTTAAGTAAGGTATTAGTTTGTTGATTTAATTTTTTTCTAAAAAAAGAGGTCCCTCCTAGTATTTTACCTTTCCAACCCAAAGCTTGTGATGCCCACTTGTGCAAATTGAAATGATCGATGTGTTTTATAATTTTACCATCTTTAAATTCGAATTGTGCATCTATTTTGTTATGCACATTTCGTCCGGTTTGGCTAAAAGAATACCAAGCCTCCCAATGTGCTTTTCCGGTTGTTGTATTTGCTTCTATTTCTGAGAATTCGATTTTAAGATCTTTGGCATTTTTGCATAACATTCTCCACATGTTTTTTGCTCGATCTCCTTTAAGTTTACCAAAAGCAGGATCTTCAAAAACAACGTCATCATGATAGCAGGATACCATGGTATCAGCATCACAATTTTGAAATGCAGTATAAAAAGTTTCAATAAGTGTCTTCATAATATCTAAGTGAAAATCAAGATTATGAAGATAAGAATAATTAGTCTAGTTTATCGGCCAGTTTTTTAAATACTTTTTTTGGGTTTTTGTCTTCGTATAAAACGGCATGAACAGCATCAATAATGGGCGTTCGAGTTGTTTGAGTGGTATCTAACTCAAAAGCGGTTTTTGCAGCGTAATATCCTTCTGCAATCATATTCATCTCCATTTGAGCACTCTTTACAGTATACCCCTTGCCAATCATATTACCAAACATTCGATTTCGTGAGAAGGTAGAGTATCCAGTAACTAATAAATCACCTAAATAAGCAGAATTATTAATATTACGTTTCATTTTATGAACCTTTTTAATAAAACGTTTCATTTCTCGAATGGCATTACTCATTAATACACTTTGAAAGTTATCACCATATCCAAGTCCATGGGCAATTCCTGCAGCCAAAGAGTATATGTTTTTAAGAACAGCGGCATACTCTGTACCGATGATATCATCACTAATTTTACATTTGATATAGTCGCTTATAAGATGATCGGCCATTACTTTGGCTTTTTCTTTGTCCCTAGATGCAATGGTAAGATATGATAAACGTTCTAGGGCTACTTCTTCTGCATGACACGGCCCTGTAATAACGCCGATATTATCAAACGGTATTTGGTATTCATCATGAAAATGTTCACCAACAATAAGTCCAGTTTCTGGTACAATACCTTTTATAGCAGAAAAAATAATTTTATGCTCTATAGAGATATTTAATTTTTCAAGTTCTGTATGCAAAAAAGCCGAAGGAATCGCGAATATTAAATAATCTGCATATGCCACAGCTTCATTGATGTCATTGGTAAGTTTAAGTTGATCGGTTCTAAACTCTACAGAACTTAAATAATTAGGATTGTGTTGTTGTTTCTTTAGGTGTTCGAGCGCATAAGTGCTACGCATGTACCATCCCACTTCATTTAAATTTTCGGTAAGCATTTTTACAATGGCAGTTGCCCAACTACCACCACCTAATACTGCAAATTTTGGACTATTTTCCATAAAATAATTTCTGGGGTCAAAAATAAGGAAAATAGAACTCATATTAAAGTATTGGTAATCATATTGTTATGATTTTGGCACGCCTTTTGGATATTGAAAATTGAAATTGAAAACACAATGTTTATGAAAACGCTAAAATTACTTTCGATTATTTTTTTAGGATCAATACTACTAACTTCTTGTGTAGCAGAGGTTATTGTTGAAGAAGATGTATATATAGAGCCACAACCTTTTATTAATTCAAACATTGGAATTAGTCTTAATGCTTTATTGAATACATATGAAATATGGTATGTAGACATTGAACGCAAAAATGGTAATGGAGAGATTCCTTTTCTAGATAAGGCATTCACTGTTTCTTTTAAAAATGGAACCTTTTATGCAAATAATAATTTGGTTGGAATTGGTAGTAATGGAAATGGGTTTGGATTAGATGTGGGTTCATATGGAACCTTTACTACAGAAATAGACATTAATCATGATATAGACGGAAAATATGCTCTTGTAATTACGCAATTATCGGACAATCAAATAGAGCTATATGATCCAATAACTCGAACAAGTTATTTTTTAGATGGATATCAGCGCAACACTTTTGATTATGATAGAGTCTTTTATGATAACATTCATTATTTCTTACAGGAATATGAAGTTTGGGAGAAAGTATATACTAGTGACTTTGGAGCATTAAATGAGTTTGATAATGAGAACTATTTGAAATTCTCATATTTCGGATTGGGAGATAATTTTGAAAGTTCTAGAGATCAAAATGGAATAGCGATTAATGATATTATATATGATTATGTAGGACATTACGAAATTAATGAAATCGTTAACACTTTTGATAAGAAAACTTTAACACTTGATTACAGTTATCTAGACAATGAATTCTTTGAGTTATCCGTTATCAATGACAGTACAATAGAATTGTTTCATCCAGCTTCAGAAACAGTGTATCGATTTGCTGGTAGAGGAGGTATAATATTTAAAAAATCTTCTTCTCAAAATGATAAAAAGAGAATTAAAAAAGCGGATTTTATGAAGCTTAAGAAATAATAAGATGCTATAGTTTAGCACGAACAATATTAACTTTTTGGTTGGTTATTTAGTTGGGAATCGCTCTACAAGAGAAATCTTGTTTGAGCGATTTCTTTTTATAGATCAAATGTTTTGCTTATTAGGATTATTTAATCTGGAGAGTCCGCTAAAATTGTACAGGATATTAACCGAATTTTTTGAAAGTTTTCGACCCAATTACGTATTTTTATGGTTAACTCGGTAAAATCATATAGTGATATCTATAATGGGTTAGATATGAACCATGTTTAAATAATCAATTTGACTTTTTTTTATATCTATATTCTTAAATTTAGTTTTTTAGAATAAATATTTTGATAATAGTATTCAAAATTAATAGAGAAGTCGATCAAAATTTAATTTATATATAAAACACAGTATCTTTACCTCTTTCAAAAAGTAACGTATAGTATGGCAACAGCAATAGTAGATTTCGGAATTCAGGAGGCACTACAACAACTAGGTGTTTCTGAACATAATAAAGGAACCTCGACAGGAGTAAATTGGTTCTCATCAGATAATAAAATTTCATCATTTTCACCAGTAGATGGTGAGTTAATAGGTACTGTAGAGGCAACTACAGCATCTGATTATGAAAAAGTAATACAAACGGCAAGTGAGGCCTTTAAGAGCTGGAGAATTTTGCCTGCACCTCAACGAGGAGAGATTGTTAGACAATTTGGAGAAGAGTTACGTAAATTAAAAGAACCTCTTGGTAAGTTAGTTTCTTACGAAATGGGTAAATCATATCAAGAAGGATTAGGAGAGGTACAAGAAATGATTGATATATGTGACTTTGCCGTAGGTCTTTCTCGTCAATTACACGGTTTGACAATGCACTCAGAGCGTCCAGGGCATAGAATGTATGAGCAATATCATCCTTTAGGAATTGTTGGGATTATTTCAGCCTTTAATTTTCCGGTTGCGGTTTGGGCGTGGAATACTGCCTTGGCATGGATTTGTGGAGATGTATGCGTTTGGAAACCTAGCGAAAAAACACCGTTATGTGGGGTGGCATGCCAAAATATTATAGCAAAAGTATTAAAGGATAATAACCTGCCTGAAGGCATTTCATGTTTAATCAATGGTGATTATACAGTAGGAGAGATGATGACTACTGATAAAAGAGTGCCTTTAGTTTCGGCAACAGGGTCAACAAGGATGGGAAAAATAGTTGCAGCTACAGTTGGGCAACGTCTAGGAAAATCACTTTTAGAGCTTGGAGGTAATAATGCAATAATAGTTACTCCAGATGCAGATATTAAAATGACTGTGATAGGAGCCGTGTTTGGAGCGGTTGGTACTGCGGGACAACGTTGTACTTCTACTCGTCGTTTAATTATTCATGAATCTATTTATGATAAAGTAAAAAATGCGGTTGTAGATGCATATAAGCAATTAAGAATTGGTAATCCTTTAGATGAAAACAATCATGTAGGTCCTTTAATTGACAAAGATGCAGTTGCGGGATACCAAAATGCATTAAAAAGAGTTGTAGAGGAAGGTGGAAATATTGTTGTTGAAGGAGGTGTTCTTTCTGGTGATGGTTATGAAAGTGGATGTTATGTAAAGCCCGCAATTGCTGAAGCAGACAATGCTTTTGAAATTGTACAACATGAAACATTTGCACCAGTATTATATCTATTAAAGTATAGCGGAGATGTAGAAAATGCCATTGATACTCAAAATGGAGTAGCACAAGGGTTATCTTCGGCTATTATGACAAATAATCTTAGAGAAGCAGAACGTTTTCTTTCTCATGCAGGATCTGATTGTGGAATTGCAAATGTAAATATAGGAACTTCTGGAGCCGAAATAGGAGGAGCTTTTGGAGGTGAAAAAGAAACTGGTGGAGGTCGTGAGTCTGGATCAGATGCTTGGAAAGTATATATGAGAAGACAAACCAATACTATAAATTATACTACAGAATTACCTTTGGCTCAAGGGATCAAATTTGATCTATAGTATTTTTGAAGAGATATTCTTTAAAAGATAGATAAAATGAAGCCGTATAAAATATTTTATACGGCTTCTTTGGTTAGTACTAACCAAAACAAACATGGGGGGCAAGCTATAATTTCCACAATATGCCTATTCCGGCGTATTGATTTCTATAGTTTCTGAAAGAACGAGCGTCGATATCTGTATAATTTGTACTTCTTACTCGTGAGTAAATAGTAGCCGTTAATGAAATATTGGTTCTAATTTCATGGGCAAAATTTAGCTGAAAATTGGTGTATTCATATTTTAATTTTTCTCCTATCCTCATTTCAGTATTTCTTGCTTCGATTTCTTTATATTTTCTGGTTACATAAGATACAGAAGCGTTGATTTTGGTATGTTCACTCTTATAGTAAAGACCAATTTCTGGGGTAAGCTGGTTAAATCCAGAGCGATTGGTAGAGTTGTCAATTCTGGAGTAATAGGTAAGCCTAGGTTTTAATTTGAACTTTTCACTCCACGGTAATTCATAGAAAATACTTCCTTTTAAATAATCCCAGTCTCTTTCACCATCTGTATTTGTATCACTAGAGTTAAAAGTGTCATATAACCTTTTCTTTGCAGAAGCATGTAGACCTATTTTATGAACTAGTCTATTTATGCTTATAGATTGTACACTCAAAAACTGAGCGCCATATTCATTAAACTGTAAATCACGCACTCCAAAGGCATCAAAGTTTTTGAAATTATAAAAACCCTCAAATGTCATTTCATTTTTCTTAAATGCTATGAACTCTATCCCAGCTGTTGTTCCATAATTAGTATATCCCAAAGGGTTGATTAATACATTTTGATCACCATCTAGACCTTCTCTATTCATTCTTTTAAATCTAGCTTCGGCTAATACCTTAAACCTTCTGTTTAGATTGTAATCATATTTTAATCGTGAATCTAAACTCCAATAGCTATCATCAATATTTTGGTAAAATATTCTTGCAGAGGGTTTTATGAATAATCTAAGTCTGTTTTTTTTCTGTTTATATCTAAATTTATACCCTAGTGATACATCTTGATAAATACTACTAGATATTAGGTCTTCTTTGGTAAGGATTGTATCATTGACTCTAACTACATCCGGGCTTTTAAAGTAGTTATATTCATACCCTCCCTGTGTTTCTATTTTAAAGGTATTTTTGGTTTGCGAATAACTTAAAGAATAGCCTAAGATCATCACATAGATTATGGTTTTTATTTTCATTACAATTTTTCTTTTTTTGTTTATATAGCTTGTTGAATAGCCCCTTTTAGTCCCATTTTATTTACTAATTGAATTCCTAAACCTGGCCGTACATTAATTTCCATGATTTGTGGCCCTTTTACTTTGTCAATAACAACATCGATCCCCAAATAGTTTAATGGAAATGCCTTTGCCGTTGCTATAGAGATTTCTAGAATCTCTTTCCAGTAGGGGATTGGGGCTCCGTTAACCAAAAAAGTACTATCAGGATGGTGATTACTATATTTTTTTCCGTCATATACATCTAATAATCTTCCTTCTTTCATGTCAACACCGATACCAACTCCATTTTGATGTAAATTGGCTTTACCATCAGATTTATTAGTTGGCATTCTTAACATGCTCATTAGGGGGGTGTTATTAAGCGTTATTATTCTAAAATCAGGCACTCCTTCTGGATATATTTCATGAAAAAAAGGATGAGGTTCAATACATTCTTCTATAAGTACCCTATCGTGAGATCCTAATGAGAAAAACCCCATAATGATTGATGCCATGTGTTGAAATATTTCGCGATCACTTATTTTTTTTCCACTACTAAACCAATCACCATTTTTATCCTTTTTAAGAATTTTAATTCCACCTCCGCCACAACCATTAGCTGGTTTTATAGCTAGGGCATTGTTTGAATTACAGGATTGCCAAGTTTTTTTGATATCACTATTGTATTCAATAACCCCAAAGGTTTTAGCACATGGGATATTATTTTTATGCAGAATTTCTTTTGTTAAAACTTTATCATCTGCCAATGGGTAGTATTTTTTTGGATTGTTAGGATAAATCAAATTCACATTTCTTTCGTTTAGTCCTACTACGTTAGATGATTTATTTGATTTTTTATTTAGGATTATTGAGAACATAATATAGGTTTAAGGTTGTTTTTAGTCGTTTGCATTAGAAACAGGTGAGTTGGTATATACCCTACCAAAAAATGACATTTTATCGCTCTGATAATAATAATGGCTTAAATCGAAACAATTCTGCCCAACGAATACCAATATATCTTCCTAAAAACGCTGCTAATACAATGACCAGTAATACTATTTCTGGAAATAGTATTAGAATAGAAGGTAAGAACGACCAAGAAAGTATAAAGTAAGTAATAGATGTAGCTATTAATGTTTGAAATAGCTTATCAAGTGCTCTTACATAACCATCTTCTACTGTAGATCGAGAAAAACGCTCTGCGGATATCGTAAGTATTATGATCGGAAAGAACGTTAACTTAGTTAACCATAGAATATTATTTTTAACTCCAAAATGGGTTGAGAGTAGAATTACTGATACCATTATGGTTAATGATATGACTAATTTAGGAGTATATAATAGACCTAATCGATCAAAAGGATATGAGATTAATCCAATAAGTATAATCAGACCAACAAAGATTGCAATTCCAGAAATGAAACCGGTATGAGATAATGAAAATGCAATCAATACGGGTAAGAATACTCCAAAAGTTTTTAGGCCTACTATATTTCTTAAAAAAGCAACCAATAAGCCTCCGATTGGTAAAAGTAATAGTAGATGTAGAGCTCCAGTAGGAACAATATCTTTAGCTACCAGATTCCACAATGAAAAACCAGGTAATGTATGTAGTTCCTTAGAATTCATATTTAGAAAGGAGACGTGATGCAACTGTTCAATTTCATAGATATAATCGAATTGAATTCCCGCAGTGCGTGTAATCAATGATTTATCTCCTTGATAGATTTCTAAGTAGTTTGCTGGTAGATATGCAAAATGATTGTTTAATCCGTCAAATGGCACCCAGATATCATTAATTAATAGTTCTACCCATGCGTGAGAGGTTCTTTTATTACCTTTTTCAACTATGATTCCTCCTTTTATTCTGGATGGATAATCAAGACTTCGACAAAGAGCTACAAACAGCCGGCTTTTTCCGTTACAAGAAGCTCTCTTTTGTAAAATAGTAGTTACAGCGTCTGTTAATGTAATGATTGGAGCAGATGGAATAGCATATACATAATCAAAAATGTTTTGAATTACTTCTTTATCATTTTTGGTATCCTTTGTAAGTTGAATTGCCAAATCTTTAACTGCTTTATTATCTGATTGAATGTTTAAAGTGGGGTTTAGATATTCCTTATTAACCTTTAGAGTATTCTTGAATATTTTTGGAACAATAAAACTTTTGTCTTTACCCTCGAATGTAAAATCATAATCAATAGCGTGGTAGCTATTGATGCTTTTTGTATTCCAAATTGCTCTAGTATTTCCTTGTTGTTCGTTCTTTTTTAGAAACAACAATGTGCCATCGTTTGATATTTGTTCTTCAGAAATTCTTTGCCTACTGTTACTTTTGGGGACGTATGTCTTTAAAGAAGTATTGTTCGCTCCTGATTTAAAAAAGAATCTATACTTAAGCTTGTACACTTCTTTAGGATTGAAATTGTCATAGTTTTTAAGAATTGAAGGGACTTTAAACCCTATAGAAATTATAGCAATGGTAGCTATTAAGATTAATGCAGTTTTAAGATTTGTTTTCGAGGTCATAATCAGCTATTTTTGGATTAATAACAGGTAGAACTTATTTCACCCTACCTTGACTCAAAAAAAAATTTATGGAGGAATCCTCAAAATCGGTGTGTGATCAATTGGTCTTTACTAAAATATTCGAAACGCATGCCGAAGCCGTAAGGAATTATATCTATTATAAATGTGGAGATAAGGAGCAAGCGGAAGATGTGATGCAAGAGGCCTTTGTGAAATTGTGGAATAACTGCAAGAAAGTCTTTTATGAGAAAGCAAAAGGATTTCTATGCACAGTAGCAAATAATCTGTTTCTTAATCAAGTGGCTCATAAAAAAGTGAGATTAGAATACGCAAAAATGCCTCGCAGAAATAAAAATATAGAATCTCCGGATTATGTAATGGAGGAAAAAGAATTTATGGATAAGCTACAAAAGGCAATTTCAGAATTGACAGATGGGCAAAGAGAGGTTTTTTTACTAAATAGGATTGATAAAAAAACCTATAATGAAATTTCTGAAATGCTTGATATCTCTGTAAAGGCAGTAGAAAAACGAATGCATAACGCATTAAAACAATTAAGGAAATTGGTAAAAAACATATAATTAGGGTAGGGAGTTTTATGATTCGCCTGTTGTTATGTTGATACAAGGAAGAAACTATGTTGAACGAAAAGGAAAATCCATATTTAGCTAAATGGTTGAATAATGATCTTAGCTCTGAAGAATTGGAAGAATTAAAAAGCCTTCCAGAGTATGATGATTATAAGAAAATAATAGAGGGATTGACATATTTTGAAGCCCCTTCTTTTGATGTACAACCTTCGTTAGCAACAATGTTAGGTAAAATTTATCAACCTAAGACAGCTAAAGTAATTAACCTAAAACCAGTCGTTTATACCATTGCTGCTGCCGCATCTATTGTATTAATTATTGGGGTATTCTTTAATACGGTAACGTATACCACAAGTCCTGGAGAGCAATTGGTGGTACAACTTCCTGATCATAGTTCGGTAGAATTAAATGCTGTTTCGACTTTGAAACATAGACGATTTTTTTGGTCGCAGAATAGAGAAATTATATTAGACGGAGAAGCTTATTTTAAAGTTCAATCTGGAACTAATTTTACAGTAGTTACTAAGTCTGGAAAAATTGAAGTTTTAGGAACACAATTTAATGTAAAAAGTAGACCTAATGAATTTAGTGTTGGATGCTATGAAGGAAAAGTTAGCGTATCAGTAGAAGGTAATAAAGAAGAAATATTAGAGCGCGGAGAAGGAGTGTTGTTGAAAAATAATAACCTTCTAAGAGAAAGTGTTAAAGGTTCGAGTCCTTTATGGAAAAGTAGAGAAAGTATTTTTAATAATACCCCGTTAAAAGATGTATTAGATGAATTTGAACGGCAATATGATATAACTTTTAAACGAGATCGAATAGATGAAAGTATGTTCTACACAGGAGGGTTTAATTATAATGATTTAAACCTTGCTTTAGAATCAGTATTAGTGCCTATGGGCATTAATTATATTGTTAATGGTAGAGTTGTTTCACTTTCTATACAGTAATGTTTTTGGACAAACATTTTTTAAAGCACTAAATGTTAGAAATTCATGATGAGAGTATTTTTATTTCTTTTATTTTTTTGGATAGTTCCTGTACAAGGACAAATTACCAAAAATTATAAAGATATTGCTCTGCAACAAGTGCTTACAGAATTATCCAAATCGTATGATCTTATTTTCTCTTTTAGCAACGAAGTTGTAAAAGGTAAGAATGTTACATTAAATATTAATGATACGCCTATAGAAGAAGTTCTAACAATGCTTAGAAAATTAACTAGGCTTACTTTTAAAAAGATTTCTGATAGACAAATTATTATTAGTGTGCCTAGTACAAAAGTAGAGGTGTGTGGGTATCTTTTTGATCAAATTTCAAATGCTCCACTTTCATACGCCACTATTAACATAGAGAGTGATAAAACAGGGACCATTGCGAATGAAGATGGTTTTTTTCAACTAGGACAGATTGATGATGATGCTTTAATAACAGTTCAGTACGTTGGTTACAAGAAAAAAGTAATAGAAGCCTCATTTTTTAAAGAATTGAATTGTCCACGAATACCTCTGTTAATTACAAGCACCTCATTAGAAGAAGTACTGATTACCGAATATATAACAACAGGTATTGATAAGAACATTGATGGATCGTTAATCATCTCAAATGAAGAACTAGGTATTCTTCCTGGGCAGAGTGAGGCTGATATCCTTCATAGTGTCCAGTTAATACCAGGTATAAATAGTTTAGATGAATCTGTATCGGGAATAGAAATTCGAGGTGGTTCTTCCGATCAAAATTTAATAATGTGGGATGACATTAAAATGTATAATACAGGGCATTTTTTTGGGATGATCTCTGCATTTAACCCTAATGTAATAAAAGAAGCAAAAGTCTTTAAAGGAGGAGCAGATCCCAAATATGGTGATAGAGTGTCTGGTGTAATAGATATTAGTAGTGATAAAGAAGTGCCTAAAAAAATTAATGGAGGGTTTGGTGCTAACGGAACTCATGCTAATATGTTTCTTAAAACTCCTATAGGTACTAATATTGGTTTGGTAATTTCTGGTAGAAGATCGTACACTGATTATTTTGAAACCCCAACGTATAATGTGCTTTCCGAAAAAGTATTTCAAAATACAAAAATTGTTGAAACCTCTAGTAAACCAAATCCGATAAACGAAGAAGAAAATGAAGAAGAAGAAGAGATTGTCGAACGTATCATTGATAATAACTTTTTTTTCTATGATCTTAGTGCAAAATTAATTTTGGATATTTCTAAAAATGATAAGGTTCTTGTTAGTGGTATATATACCAATAATGACCTTGCATTTAAAATTAATGATGATGAAGATGAGATTAGTGATGATTTAGAAATACAAAACAAAGGAGCTAGTTTGTCTTGGGAAGGTACAAGGAAGAAGTATTTTCATCATAGTTTCAAGGCGTATTATTCTAAATTTGATTCTGATTATTTGTTTGCAGAACGCCAAGGAGCTATTATCGAAGAACAGTCTGTTAGAAAAAATGTAGTTAAGGATAGAGGTTTAGATTTTAACATTGGATATGATTTGGATTCTAAAAATTTGATAAAAATAGGATATCAGTTTTCTAAAAATGAAGTATTCTATACCGTTACAAGAGAAAGTGAGTTTGAAACTTCGATAAACGAATCAAATAGAGTAAAGAATAATGTAAATACGATATATGTAAACTATAAGTTTTTGCCAAAAAACAAAGGTTTTGTAAATGTTGGAATGCGGGCATCGCATTATTCTATTGTTGAAGATTTTTTGATAGAACCTAGAGTAAACATAGAATATCCCTTGTTGGGATTTTTAAGGGTAAAGGCAACAGGGGAGTTGAGGTACCAGCCTATTAGTCAGTTGATAGAATTTGAAGATACACAGCTGCGTTTAGAAAACAAAATATGGTTGCATAGCGATAATGAAGTTCCTGTGTTAAGAAGCACTCAATTTTCGGGAGGATTTCTGGTTTCAGAAAGAGGTTGGAATTTTGAAATCGATGGATATTACAAAAATATTAATGGATTAACATCGCTTACAAATGGGTTTAATACGATAGAAGATGAACTTTCTACCGGGAAGAGCTCTATATTCGGAGTAGATATTCTGTTGAAAAAAAGACTCAAAAATTTTAGAACCTGGTTAGGATATACTTTTAATAATATAAAATATACTTTTTCTGAGATACAAGAAGCTTCTTTTCCTGGGAATAATGATATAAGACATAATTTTAGAATATCAAATACCTATGAGACTGGTGACTGGGAGTTTTCATTGGGATGGCTGTGGCGATCAGGAGCTCCTTTTACAGATGCAGATTTGATAAATGATGATATTGTATTTGGTGAAACAAATGCAAAACGTTTATTAGATTATCATAGGTTGGATATGTCGGCTATCTATAAGTTTGAATTAAATAAAAGAGGAAGCTGGAGAGGTCAATTGGGAGCTTCGATTCTAAATGTATATAATAGGCAAGTGCCTTTATCTATAAGTTACAGGGTCGATGACTCTTCGACAACTGGCGAAAGAGAGTTGGACAAACTACAACAAGAATCTTTAGGGATTATGCCTAACCTTGTTTTTAGACTGTATTTCTAACAATGTTTAAAAGCCTTTGTCGTTTGGGGAATTATCTCTTTTAATGAATTAAAGTTTTATATTCGCTAGTAGAAATATATAACAATGAATTTTATAGATATTACTTTAGGTATTCTTTTGCTATGGGGTCTAATAAGAGGTTTTAGTAAAGGTTTATTTGTCTCATTAGCATCTTTGGTAGCTTTGGTTGTTGGGATTTATATAGCTATTCATTTTTCTCATGTTACAGGGGCTTATCTAGATCAATATGTGGATTGGCAAAAAGGAACAATGAATTTGGTAGCATTTGCAGTTACTTTTGTTCTTGTTGTTCTTTTGATATCGCTAGCAGGTAAACTACTTACTAAAATTGCTGATTTTGCTGCACTAGGAATTCTCAATAAACTCTTAGGAGCAGCCTTTGGGGTTTTAAAATTTGCATTTATTGCAAGTGTCGTAATTATGTTTTTTGATGCAGGAAACAGAACATTTCATTTTGTAAAAAAAGAAACACTAGATGCTTCTATTTTGTATACACCAGTAAGAAAATTAGCACCTATGGTATTACCTAGTATACTAAAAGAAGCTTCAACAAATGATGCTGAAGCCTCTTAAATGAAATTAATACAGTATTTTACTCTTTGATGCCTTCAAGATTTAGGATAAAAGCATAATACAGTGCAGTTTGTTTATGTTTTTTGAAACGTCCTGATGCACCACCATGACCTGTTTCCATATCACATTTCAGAATGAGTAAGTTATCATCTGTTTTTAATTCACGAAGCTTAGCAGTCCATTTAGCCGGCTCCCAATATTGTACTTGACTGTCCCAATAACCTGTTGTGATAAGTGTATTTGGATAATCTTTTGCTTCTATATTATCATAAGGAGAATAGGATTTTATATAGTCGTAATATTCTTTGTTTTTAGGGTTTCCCCATTCGTCAAATTCAAAGGTAGTCAAAGGTATGGTTTCATCTATCATTGTGGATACAACATCAACAAATGGAACAGCAGCAATAATGCCATTCCATAGTTTGGGTCTCATATTCATAACAGCTCCCATTAATAGGCCACCAGCACTACCACCAATTGCATACATATGTTCTGAACTGGTATATCCTTTTTTAATCAGAAAATCGGCACAATCGATAAAATCTGTGAATGTGTTTTTCTTTTTTAATAATTTCCCATTTTCATACCAATACCTACCCATTTCTTGACCTCCTCTAATATGAGCCTTAGCATATATAACTCCACGGTCTAAAAGGCTTAATCTACTTGAACTAAAATAAGGTTCAGAACTATAACCATAGGAACCATAGCCACCTAGTAGTAAAGGAGTATTGGCATTTTTATCAATCCCTTTTTTATAAACAATAGATATAGGTACTTTTGAACCATCTCTTGCAGTGGCATACAGGCGTTCTGATATATAATTATCTTTTGAAAAACCTGAATCTAGAATTTCCTCTTCTTTTAATAAGGTTTGTTCCTTGGTATTCATGTTGTATTCTATTGTACTCATTGGAGTTGTTAAAGAGGTGTAGTTATATCGTAAAATATTTGTATCGTAATCAAGATTTGTGGTTGGGTACGAAATGTAAGATGGGTCATTGAATTTAATATAATGATCATTTTCGCCATTCCATTCCATAACTCTTATTGATAGTAGCCCATTCACTCGTTCTTGTAAAACTAAATGCTCTTTAAAAACTACAAAATCCTCTAATAAAATATCTTTTCGATTAGGAATTACATCTACCCAGTTTTCTTTCGTAGTTGCTGTAATTGGTGTTTTTACTAAACGGAAATTTGTTGCATTAAGATTCGTTCTTATGTAGAAGTGGTCATTATAATGGTCTAAACTATATTCTAAACCACGTTCTCTAGGTTGAATAATTTTCCATTTATCATTTGGTTTACTGGCATCTATATATCTATACTCTGTAGATACGGTATGGTCGCTGCCGACCATAATAAATTTATTTGATCTTGATTTAAATACGTAACAAGCAAAAGTCTCGTCTTTTTCTTCGTATACCAATATATCATCAGACTGATCAGTTCCTAAAACGTGTCTGTATATTTTATTTTGTCTTAGTGTAATTGAATCTTTCGTAGTGTAGAATAGAGTTTTATTATCATTTGCCCAAACAAAATTCCCACCAGTATTATCTAGTTTGTCAGAAAGTACTGTTCCTGTCTCTAGATTTTTAAAATATCCCGTATAACGCAACCTAGAAACTGTGTCAATGCTGTAGACTAGTAACTTATTATTGGGACTTATATAGTGGCCTCCGATTCCATAATAAGAGTGATTTTTGGCCATCTTAGAACCATTAAGAAGAACCTCTTCATTCTCACTTTTAGAATTATCATTTAGTTTTTTACGACAATAAAAGGGATAATCTTTACCATCTTCATAGCGGGTATAATATGAATAACCATTATAAGAATAAGGGACAGAAGAATCATCTTTTTTAACTCGCCCGACGATTTCATTAAATAGTTTTGTTTGTAACCCCTCAGTATGTTTCATTACTGAATCCCTATAAATATTCTCAGCATTAAGGTAATCAAGTACGTCTTTAGTTTGTGAATCGGGATTTTCAGATTTTTTTTGCTCATCACTTAAGCGCATCCAGAAATAATTATCAATACGAACATCGTCATGCAATTTTAATTCCTCAGCAATTTTTTTTGCTATTGGAGGGGCAATAGTTGTTTGTGGTTTCGACACTTTTTTTTCTTTATTACATGCTATTAAAAGCCCCAAAATGACAGGAAGTAAATAGATAGTTTTAGTTTTCATAAGTATTTGTTTTAATAAAACGTAAGTGAAGGGAGGAGACAGTAAAAATATGATATTATTTTACAAGTTGAAAGTTTATCAAAGACTCAGGGGAACAAAGTGTTTAATTATTCTTGAGCTCGGTGCTATTTCCTATCTTTTTTAAAAGATAAACGATCTCTTAGAGAAGAGATCGTTTAGAAGTTAATGATTTGTTAGATATATTTAATCAGATAAAGATGATACGGTATCTTCTACATTTTCTGTAATATAGGCTAAACAAGTATCAAAATCCTCGAATATACAGTTTGTAGGAACCAAATCCGGAATAATGCCAATTCTTTCCATCATATACTTTGGTTGTTTTAATAGCCCTACAAAAAGAACATTGATATCTTTCCGATGTAAATCAAGAATAATTTCTTCCATTGCATATAGCCCCGATTGATCCATATATTGCATACGATCTAACCTCATGATTACTATATAGGATGTATCTGGGATTTGTGCTGCCAATTGCTGAAAATCAGTAGTAGATCCAAAGAATAAAGGACCTTTAATATGCTTGATAAATACTTCTTCTTTTAATTTTTTGGGAAAATCTTTCTCATCTTTCCATGCTTCTTCTTTAAGAGGTTTTAAATCCCAGCGTTCTGCGGTAAGATCACCTATTTTTTTCATAAACATTAGTGAGGCAATTACTAATCCAATTCCTACTGCAAATACCAAATTCCAGAAGGTAGATAGTACTAAAACGATTAACATAATCATTACTTCAGAACTTAATTTAAGCGGCCCTAATTTAATATCTTTAGGTAAACTAGGTATGGCTTTTAGTCCTTTATAATCCATTACTCCAATTCCTACAGTAATTAATATGCCAGCAAGTACCGCTGCAGGTATTTTTGAGGCTACAGGAGCAAAGCCTAACATAACAATAAGTAATACCAATCCCGCAATCATACCCGATAATTTTGTTTTGCCACCAGAGTTAATGTTTACCACAGTTCTAATGGTAGCGCCTGCACCAGGGATACCGCCAAACAATGCCGCAATACTATTTCCTATTCCTTGCCCTACTAATTCTTTATTAGGCTTATGTTTGGTTTTGGTCATGTTATCTGCCACTACACTGGTCAATAAAGAGTCAATTGCACCAAGTAATGCTAACGTAAGTGCCGTAAAGAAATAAGGTGTAATACTGGCTAGACTAAACCCGGTAAAGATTTCCCATTTGGGAATTGGCAATCCACTAGGGATTTCTTCTATAGGACGATAATCTAATCCAAAGCCATAAGCAATACCCGACATGACAACTAAGGCGACTAGTGTACTTGGTATAGCTTTGGTAATTCGTTTAAAACCATAAATAATGAAGATAGTTCCTAATGCTAATAAAAGTTCTAACCAATTAATATTTCTAATAGCTTTAGGAAATACTTTAATGGCCCCCAAAGCACCTGATGCCTCTTTTGCGGCTAGGGTTTGTGATTCTTTGAGGATATCTGTTTGCGTAATTTTTTCTGCTCTGGAGATGGTTTCTTTAAAATCTTCGAGAACTAGGATTTCTTCTGCAGCTTCTTCTTTAAGGATATTTTCTAGGATAAGTTCTTCTGCAAGAGGTTTGAATTGCCCTACCAATTCGGTATCTTCTTTAGGGTAATATCCTAGAGAGGGTAATATTTGTGTGAGTATTATGATCACTCCAATAGCTGTCATAAACCCTGATACCACAGGATAAGGTATGTACTTAATGTAGTTCCCTAAACGAATAGCGCCAAGGCCAATTTGCATCAATCCACTAAGCAAAAAAACCGTTAAAATGGCAGGTAGTGCTTTTTCTACACTACCATCATTAGAAGCAATGATTCCTGCAATAACTACCATACTCACAGCTGTCATCGGGGCTGTGGGTCCTGATATTTGCGTATTAGTACCTCCAAATAAAGCTGCAAAAAAACTAATAAAAATGGCACCGTATAATCCCGCTGTGGGTCCTAAACCTGATGACACTCCAAAGGCAAGTGCCAGAGGTAGTGCAACTATACCTGCGGTTAATCCACCAAAGGTATCTCCTTTTAAGTTACTAAAAAATCCTTTCATTGATTTATGATGTTTTTTGTTAAAACTTTCTAAAAAATACTAAAAAAAATACCGATACTTAGGAGCATCGGTACTTTTAATAAAATTTTAGGACATAAAATTACTCAAAAAAAGTAACACTTCCGTTACTAATATCATACATTCCACCAATAATTTTGATTTCATTATTTGCTTCCATTTCACGAAGCACTTCACTTTCGTTTTTGATATTTTCTATGGTTAAGTTTACGTTTTTAACGGCAACTTCGTTCACAAAATCAATATTTTTAGAAGTTCTTTCTGCTGGGTCAGTAGGTTCTGCTACCGCTGCAACAGCTGGCTTAATTTTGCTTAATAATGCAGTTAGATTACCTAGTTTTGCATCATCACATGCTCCTTTTACAGCACCACAAGCAGTGTGTCCTAAAACAACTACTAGTTTGGTACCAGCAAGCTTACAAGCAAACTCCATACTACCTAAGATATCTTCATTAACAAAATTACCTGCCACACGAGCACTAAAAATATCACCAATACCTTGATCAAAGATCAATTCTGAAGAAACTCTTGAGTCTATACAGCTAAGGATGGTTGCAAAAGGAAATTGTCCACCTTTGGTGTCACTAACCTGATCTAAAAGATCTCTATTAGCCATATGTTTTTTCTGAAATCTTTGGTTTCCTTCTTTTAATAATTCTAATGCAGTTTGTGGTGTAATTGCAGCCTGTGTTTCTTGAGTATGTGCTTTCATCTCTTATTATTGTTTTTTTTAATTTATACGAAATTGCTGTTGAGCACTTTCATTAATATTTTATTTTAAGAAACCTCTTAAAAAAGAGGCCTTTCTCTATTATGCGGATTTAGGTCTTAATTTAAAGAATTTAATATAGCTATCTGGGTTTTCAACCACTCCTCTTTCAGAAATTAGATTGATATCAATATTCTTATTTCTAGCTTTTTCAGAAAAATCTTCCAAAATTTCTACAATATCATAATCTAGATAACGTGTTTTTCTTACATCAAGTGTAAGATAAGTATCTTCTTCTAAACTATCAAGTTCTTTTAAGATTGCACCTTTATTAAAGAAAGTTACCTCTTCTGCCAAGGTCATTTTTACTTTACGTTTACCATTACTTTCATCTTCGATATGTAAGAAATGAGAGTTTTGGTAGCTTTTAAACAAAATAACGACAACTCCTACCGCAAGACCTAATCCAATTCCCCATAATAAATTGATAAAAACAATACCTAATATAGTTACTATAAAAGGCACAAATTGTTTCCAACCTGATTTCCACATGGCAGCAAAAGTAGACGGCTTTGCCAATTTATAACCTACAATCAAAAGTATTGCAGCTAGTACAGAAAGCGGAATAAGATTTAGTAATGTAGGAATAGCAATCACAGAAATTAACAAAAAGAACCCATGAATTATAGCTGCTAACTTTGATTTACCACCTGATTGGATGTTTGCAGAGCTTCGAACAATTACCTGAGTAATAGGCAGTCCTCCTATAAGACCAGAAATAACATTTCCTGTTCCCTGTGCCATTAATTCTCTATTCGTAGGAGTTACCCTTTTTTGAGGATCAATTTTGTCTGTTGCTTCTACACAAAGTAAGGTTTCTAAACTTGCTACTAATGCAATAGTAAATGCTACTAACCATACTTCACCATTTGTAATAACAGCAAAATTAGGAAAACTAAATTGACCAAAGAAAGAGTCTATATCAGATGGAACAGGAACACTTACCAAACTTTTAGGGTTTATTCCTAAAGTTTCAGAAGCACCAAACATTGTGAAAAAAACAATACCTACTACCACCGCAACCAAAGGACCTTGAACCAATTGAAATATTTTTCCTTTGTTACTTAAAACATTGCTCCAAAGAAGTAGAATTCCCAAACTTACTATAGCAACTATTGTACTACCTAAGCTTAATCCTGTAAAAGAACTCAAAATTTGCTCAAAAGTACCTTCTCCTTTTTCTCCAATATATCCAAAAAAGACAGGAATTTGTTTTAGAATAATTATAATCCCAATCCCAGTAAGCATTCCTTTAATTACTGATGATGGAAAATAATATCCTATTACTCCTGCTTTTAATAATCCTAGTACAATTTGGATTACTCCTCCAAGAACAACAGCTACAAGAAAGTTTTCAAATCCACCTAAAGATCCGATAGATGTTAATACAATCGCAGCTAATCCAGCTGCTGGTCCGCTAACTCCAATTTGAGAACCACTTAAGAGTCCTACTACAATACCTCCAATAATTCCGGCAATTAAACCAGAAAATAGTGGAGCTCCACTGGCAAGGGCAATACCTAAACATAGGGGTAATGCCACAAAAAACACGACAATACTTGCCGGTAAATCATTTTTTAATGTTTTAAACATAACAATAATTATTTTTTAATATGTATCGAATACATAATATTTTGAGTTTTTAAAAAATTGCCAAAAGAATTAACTGACCCTTTATTTGTATAAAGCATCTGTATCCAGATTTGGCGCCAATAAATATTTTATGAAAACTCGGGAGGGGGAGTATTATTTTCTGGATAAACTTGAGTCTTGGGGACAAAAAGAAAATGGAAACTTACTTTCCATAAGTCTACTAATGTAGCACTGTTTTCTGAACTAAACTGAGAAATTTTATCCTTTTCTTTATGATCATCCTTTTCAGGAGTTTCTGTATCATGCTGCTCTGATCCTTCTGCTTCTTCGAGAACTATTGACAAGCTATCACCACAATAATAAAAGTCGAATAACTCCATACTGTAGTTTACAATGCTAAGTAGAAACCCAAAAACAATTAAAAATTTCGCTATTTTGATTTTTGTTCTCAAATACAGGGCATTTTTCAGGCAAAAATAAGAGTATTTATGATCTAATTCGTTAAATCAACCCTAAAAATTTCTATAGGGCTATAATTCTTTGTTATAGGTCGTAGAAATCGAACTTACTTTACAGTTTTGTGTGTTGTGTTTTTTTTTAATTCTTTAACAAAATATTTTACCCTCTTTTTCTAAGATTACAAAGTAGGATTGGGCAAGTGATATTAGTTTTAAAATGATTTTATGTTTTGTCTTTTTAGCTCTTTAATAAAATAAGATGGTCTTACTCCTGTAACTTTCTCAAAAGATTTTGAAAAAGATCCTCGTTGATTATACCCCGATTCGACTGCAATAGCATCAATGGTTAATTCTCTAAATTTTATGTCATTTTTAAGACGATTTAAAATGTAATCGATTCTAAGGTTTTGAATATAACCATAAAAAGAGGTTGCCTTATATACTTTAATTATTTTTGAAAGATACTTCGAGTTGCTACCTACTTGTTTTGCTAATTGTTGTAATGTAAGATTAGGGTTTAGAAAACCTAATTCTTTCTCGAATTGATTTAATTGAGATAAAATATGTGTCACAATTTCATCAGAAATATTGAGGGTTTCTTTTAGAGGTAGTACTTTTGCTATAACTTTTTTATCGTCAATTCCTGTTTTACCTAATCCAGAGACAAGTTTTTTTGCGTTTTGTTTATACTTAAGTATAGAATAGGTTTGATAGCCTAATAGAATAATTATTAATATTCCGACGCCAAGATACCAAAAAGACTTAGCTTTAAACTTCTTATTGTCTTTTGCTAAATTTGTAATAAGTAATTCTTTTTCTTGTATAAGTGATGGGATATCAAATTTATCAAGTACTTTATCATTGATGTAGTTGGCGGTTACAGTATAAATACTATCAAATCTCAATAGTTTATTAACATACTCTAGTCGTATTTCATATTCTTCTTCGCCGTGCATATTCATCAACTCATAGTAAGTATCTCGATATTCGAAACTCATTTTTTGTTCTTTTTCATATAAAGAATCGATTTTTTTAAAATGATGATATGATGCATTATAATCCCCTAAACCTTTGTTTGTTTTTCCTAAATAATAATGTATTTCTACAAAATTTGCCATATTTAAAGTAGCATGTACCGTTTCAAGCTTTTCAAAAATTCGTTTCGCTTCTTTTAGATTTCCTAAATAATAATTGGTAATTCCTTCATTGGCCATTAAGTATCTATAGGTTGATAGATCGAGGTTTTTGACAAGTATTTTTCCTTTTCTGTTGTAGTATAGAGCCGAGTCATATTTTTTAACCTTTGTTAAATAATACGATATGTTGCTATAATGATTTGCAAGACATATCTTATTGGTGGCTAGTGGTTTTTTTTCTAGTCTTTTTATATCTTCTTTGTAAAAATCGATGGCTTCTTGTATATCTCCAAAATCTGCTTTAATTGTTATCAAGTCTTCTTTGCAATAGCTTAACAATAAATCATTATTTAATAATATAGCATAGTCTTTTGCTTTTACCAAATAATTCATTGCTGCGATATAATCATAGCGATCCATATAATATAAATACAAATCGGTAAAGGTTAATGCTCTTATATAGTCAAAGGATTTTTTTCCGGCAGTTAATCTTAAAACTGTATCCATGTAACTTAGATATGTTTCATTGGTGTACGCATTACCTAGATCATAATAATTTGATATTATATTGGCGGTATCTTTTTCTTTTTTTGATTCTAACAGCTTTAACTTCCCACACTGAATAGCGTCTTTTATGTTAGGGTTTATGGTGGTATCTAATAATTCAAGAGACGAATTTTGTTTTGACAAGTCGATATGTTGACCTAGTAAACAGCTAGATAACATGAGAAAATAAATAAAAATATAGCGACAAATTTGAGACATTTTATCAATGATTCCTTTAAAAATATGAGGCATTTTTAATTATACAAAAAGCGAGTTAAAAACTATAGTATAAGGTTTTTTTTAAGAGTTTTTTGATGGCACAAGTATTAAATATTTAGAGAATATTAAATATGTAAATTGAATACTTTGTGTGTTTGGTATATATCAAATATATGATAAAATTAGATATTATTTTCTATTTCTAAAGGATAAAATGAATTTGAATAAGGGATTTTATACTATTTTAATGGTACTAAAATATAGTGTGTTATGTTTGTTTTTTTAATAAAACTGAAACCCTTATTTGGTTGTATACTAGATTCGTTTTTAAAAAATATAACAGTTTTGATAAAGGTATATGCCCAAAAATGCATGTTTAATTTTTTGTTAAATAAAAATTAAACTAATTGATATTTTACGAGAAATACCATCTTAATATGCTGCAATATGACTTGTAAAAGCCTTGTTTTACAGTTTCTATATTTTTCTTTTCATAAATGTTAATCAGTTAATTTTCCAAGAATGTTGACTAAGTTTTCTTGCCTATAGCTCAAAATACTTCAATCTTTATTTCGCAGAAGCTACTTAAAAATAGCATAGATATTTTGTTATAAACATATTGGATTGATAGGTTTTAATCAATGTGTTTTTCTTTAAAATGGAAAATGCTCTTTGAAGATTTATGTTTTAAGGTATTCTGCAATAAACTAACAAATAAACACAAACAATCATGAAGAAAAATGTTTTAATTATCCCCTTTTGTTTGATCATTTTATTGTTTTTTTCGGCTTGCTCGGAAGAAACTTTTCAAGAAGATGTTTCCACAGAAAATGTTTCGATCAATAATGTTCAAGCAGATGAGGTTTCAGATACTAAATGTAGTACAACTATAAAGTCAAACAAATTGAAGGAGGTAAACCCCGAATATTTAAGGATGTCTCAATTAATGGAGAATCATGCTAAATCATATGTCGAAAATTTAAATCGGAGAGCATCTCTGGGACAAAAAAATGTTGAAAATGCAATAGAAATCCCTGTTGTTGTTCATAATTTATGGTTTCAACAACGGCATAAATTTTCAAGGAGGGCTATAGAAGATCAAATTAATGTTCTAACATTAGATTTTAATCTTCAAAATCCAGAAGTAAATAACGTTCCAAGAGAGTTTCAGCATCTTAAGGGAAATGTTAATATACGTTTTAGGTTAGCGCAGGTTATTTATAAAAAAGTGAATACAAGAAAGCAATGGAGAGCTTTTTATTGGGATGGAGATTTGATGAAGAGACCAGCAAGTGGAGGATCGGCAACAGTGGATCCTTATAGAAATTTAAATATATGGGTTGGAAATCAAGATGGAGGCTATGCTTATTTTCCCGGAGTTTCTCGTGACATTGATGGTATTGTTCTAGGACATCGAGAGTTTGGTGTTAATAATAAGAATGTAGGTAGAGTTGCAACGCATGAAGTAGGACATTATTTAGGTTTGCACCATGTATGGGGACCAGAACGCTCTAGTAATAAGAAAAAAAGTTGTGATCAGGATGATGGTATATCAGATACACCTCTTACAATAGGAACGCCTTTTGACCAATGTGTGCTATCAAGAAGTACATGTGGTAGTAAAGATATGACCATGAATTTTATGGATTATACTAGAGGAGATTGTGTTTCTATATTTACATTAGAACAAAAAAGCCGTATGAGGTCACACTTTGTTCCAGGAGGATTTAGATCACAAATGGCAAATTAAGAATTGAACAAAGGCATTTTCCGTTTTAAGTAACAATAACATTAGATTTCCTTTTTTGTCTATTATTTTCTTAAAAGAAGCTACTTTTTTCAGTAGCTTCTTTTTTTAATTCTTTAATAAAATAAGATGGGCGGATTCCTGAGACCTTTTCAAAGGATTTTGAAAAAGATTCTCGTTGATTATATCCCGATTCGTTTGCAATTGCATCAATTGTAAATTCTCTAAACTTTGGATCATTTTTAAGTCGATTTATAGTGTGTTTGATCCTTAGTTTTTGAATATAACTATAAAAGGATTCTTCTTTGTGTATTTTAATAATTCTTGAGAGATATTTTGAGTTACTGTTTACCTGCTTTGATAATTCTTGTAGTGTTAAGTTAGGGTTTAAAAAGCCTAGTTCCTTTTCGAACTGATCTAATTGTACTAGTGTAAGTTGTATTATTTCATCTGAAATATGCAGAGCTTCATTAGAACTTGTTGTTTCTGGTCCACTATCTTTTTTGTCTGCCATAGTTTGACTTAATTCAGAAACTAAACCCGTTGTTTTTTGTCTATATTTAAAATAAGCATATGTCTGATAAATGAATAAGATAAGTATCAAAATTCCGATACCAAGATACCATGATGATTTGGTTTTAGCTCTCTTATTGTCCTTTGATAAATTGGCAATAAGTTGTTTCTTTTCCTTAATAAGGTCAGGAATATCAAATTTATAATGTACTTTATTATTTATAGTACTGGCATATCTTCTATATATACTATCATGTTTTAGTAGTTTGTTAAGGTACTGTAAGCCTCTTTCATAGTCGTCGTTTTTATGTATATTCATTAATTCAAAAAAACTGTCTCGATGTTCAAAATTGATTTTTTTCGTTTTTTCATATAAAGAATCAATTTTTTTGAAATGGTAATAGGCAGTATCGTAATCCCCTAAACTCTTATATATTTTCCCCAAATAATAATGCACCTCAGAGTAATTCGCTGTACTCATATTTGCATACCCTACTTTAAGTTTCTCAAAAGTTTGTTTTGCTTTTTCATAATCCTCTAAATAATAGTCAATAATTGCATTATTTGTTTCAAGATGTTGATATGCATTAAAATCAAGGTCTTTAACAAGTGTTCTCCCTATTTTATTATAATACTTAGCTGAATCATAATTTTTATTCATTGTTAGGTAATATGATAAAATACTATAGTTATATCCTTGATTGATACTGTCATTTTTGGATATGGTGTTGCTTTTTGCTTTTTTTACTTCTTCTCTGTACAAGAATAAAGCCTCTTCGATACTACCAAAGGTGGCTTTAATGTTTACCGAGCTAAACTTGCAATTGTTTAGTAACCTTTTGTCTTCTAGTAATGCAGCGATTTTTTTTGCCTTATCTAAGTATTTAATAGCCGTGATAAATTCAAATTTATGCGTGTAATGTATATGAATATCATAGTAAGTCCATGCTCGTATAGAATCAAAACGCTTTTTGTTTTCTACTAATTCTAGAATACGATCTAAATAATGAATATATGTTTCATCTACAGACATTATTTCTACATAAGAATAACTCGATAGAATGGCAAAAGTATCTTTTTCTTTTTGAGCCTTTGCTAGTTTTGTATGTATAGAACGAATGATCTCTTTTTTCTCATTTCTTAAAAGCACATCAGAAGATTCTTTGCTCAACTGTTGTGCTAAAGAATCATTATTCTGAGAAAATAAGAAGTTTGATAATGTCGTAAAGTAAATAAAATAGAGTATACCTATTTTGGGTATTTTGAATACAATTTTTTTAAAAAAAACGTAAGTCATTTTATCATGTATTTTTTCTTGACAAGTGATGTGTCAAATCTTTTGTGTTATCAATAATATATGTACTGTTTTATTCTGACCGGGGGGTGGTAAATTAGAAGTGAATTCAGGTTTTGTTGAGTGTTATATAATCTTAAGAGGTTGTTGTATTTATAATAACTACCTTTCTAGTTTGCTGATTATTATTTTATTACAAGTGTTTTGAAGCATATGGTCATAAATTTAGCATGATAATAACAGCCGGCAAAGGTAACCATATTTCATGTTATAAAAATAAATTTTGAAAAAAAAGAAAAGTAAATAAATACTGACTTTTTCTTGATTTGAGTATAACGTTATTATGGTGAATTTCGAAAGGGAAAAATATAAATTCATTAGATCTACTAAAAAGAATAACTTATTAAAATATTAAATCCATATTTGTTTTTTAGTGTTTGATTTTCAATATATTATACGGTTTGTGAGAATTGATGAGAGCGTGCGAGTGAGTGAACAGTTGCTCGTTTGTTTCAGATAATTTGGTCAATATTCCATGAATGTTAAGCCTACATTCCATGAATATGGGCAATATGCGCTTTTTTAAGAGTGTAAAATGTTACAATATTTGCGTCGCAGAAAAAAACTTTAAAAGATTACAGTAAAATCATTATTACTTGTTGGTAGATGTAGATAAAATTCATTCTTGCAAATCTTATATTTAGTATTGCGTTCTTATGGTCTAAAATTATCCCTATTAATTATGTTTTATTTTTTTGAAGTACTCTGCAAATAACGTAATGTATTGAATTTAAAATTAATTATTGTGAAAAAAAATATCCTAATTACACTATTTTATGTGTTTTGTTTATTAGTATTTATTGGTTGCTCTGAGGAACATACCTCTGATGAAGTTTTGGAAAATGAGCATCAAATTGAAAAAGATTTCAAAAGTTTATGTAGTTCATATTCGAGATCTGAAAAGCTATCTCAAGCTAATTTGGAACGACGACAATCGATCGAAAAACATATTAAATCTTTTATAGTCGATAAAAAACTAAAGAAGTCTAATGGGCAAAAATCGAATGAAAGGCTTATTGAAATCCCAATTGTTATTCATTCTTTTTGGACAAACCTGAGTCATAAGCTGACCAGAGAACAAGCAAGAGAGCAAATAGATATACTAAATGAAGATTTTGCTATGAATAATCCTGATTTAGCGGGACTTCCTGATGAGTTTGAGAATGTTAAATCAAAGCATCTTAATATTCAATTCAGATTAAAAAAAATCATTTATAAAAGAGTTACAAATGAGCAATGGCGAAGATTTAAAAGAAATAGGAGTTTTGTGAAAAATGTTGATGAAGGTGGGTCGGCAGCAATAGCACATAAAGTAAATCTTAATATATGGTTAGGAAATTTTAATGGAGGTTTTTCTTCTTGGCCATGGGATAATGCAGAAAATAGAAAAGGTGTTGTTGTGGATGGTATTGTTGTAAATCCAGGCGCATTTGGTCCGGATAATGTGTATAATGGACATTTACTTACGCATGAAGTTGGACATTATTTGGGTTTAAACCATACTTGGTCGGATGTTGGTAACGACCCTGGTAGATGGGATAGTTGTAATTTTGATGATGGTATAGCCGATACTCCTAATACTATTGGGTCACAAGCATTTCAATGTCCCGATTCTCCAACTGAAAGTTGTGATAGTACCGATATGACGATGAATTTTATGGATTATACTACTTGTGCATACATGTTTACAGAAGGGCAAAAAACAGTAATAAGATCTATGTTTGCTCCAGGTGGACCTAGAGAAAGATTGGGAAATGATTTTAGGTAAATGTTTTTATTTAAAATTATATACCAAAAAAGAAGCTACTTTAAACGGTAGCTTCTTTTTGTGATTTACGGTCTATTTTTATTAATTTGTTCGTATCTATAGAATACAAAATCTTAGATTCAATACTACTAAGTTTACCCCCTCAGAACTTTTGGGATGAGTTATAATTCTTTAATATCAGTTTTCGGAATCCAACCAATCTTACCATCACTAAGCTTTATTTTTTTCCAATCATTAACAGTTTCTAGGACTTTTACTTTTGTTCCTTCGTGTAATTCAAACACTTGTTCACTCCTTAGATTAGGTTCACTCTTTATGGTAGTTTCTTGAGCAAAAACTATAGCAAATTGATTTTTATCGACAAAGTTAAATTGCCTATAGGCTGAGAAAATTCCAAACATCGCAATAATTAATAAGGTCCATGAGCCAATAAAAAACAATCTTTTTTTGGATGAGCTTTGGGCCGTTTGATAAAGCATAAATAGAATTACAAATATGATGACACAGATTATTGAAAACCAAGCCCAATTATCAAAATTAAAGATGCTGGTAAGCTTATTTATAGTTTTAGAGACAAAACCTTCGGGGATTACGTCAATTGCATCAATTGTCGCTTTTTGAGCAAAAACTAAATTGTTTTGAACATCTTCATCGTTTGGATTTAATTTTAGAGCTTTTTCATAATAAAAAATACTTGGGCCTATGTTACTTAGTTTATAATGAGCATTTGCAAGATTGTAATATAATGCAGTTGACTCATGACCAGCCTTAATAATAGAAGAATAAGAATCTATTGCTTCCTGATATTTTTCTTGATTATAAAATGAATTTCCTCTTTGAAATGCTTCTTCATGCTGAGAAAAACCGAATGCGATACTTAAAAAAATGAGTACTTGAACTATTCCCTTCATACATTTATAGTTGTTTGTCTATGTTTGAAATTACTCTAGAGGCCTTGTCATAATCTTGTTGCATAGCCGTTGTTGATGATGGTGTATATCTTGCAAATTCGCAACTTTCGAGTAGTGCAATAAATTCGATTGATATGGCATCTTCAACCTCACGTTCTTTTAATAGTCGTTGAATTCGATCTTTACTCATATCACTTGTCTGGATATGTAATTTAGCTTTTAAATAATTGTGTAAAGCTCGTTCCATTGCGATATAAAATTCTTTTTGATTACCTAGACTCTTTTTGGCTTCAGAAAGATATTTTCTAGCCAATTTATCCGCCTTACGTACTCTATTGCCACTTACATCATTTAATCTTTGTTGTCTCTTTTTTCCAAAGAAAAGAAATAACGGAATTGCTAACAAAGGAGCAGTAAGTGACAACCAAAACCCAGTAGATTTAAAAAAATACGTTTTAGATATGGGTTGAAGTTTTGCTTTTAATTTTAAAAATCTAAATTGATTTCCTATTTGAGTTACTACCTTTTTATTACTTCCTGTGGATTCTGAAGAGGTAATTGCGCTTCCTCCATCAGGACCATTTTTTACATTAATTACAATTTCTTCTGAAGAAACTCTCTTATAGGTTTCAGTTTTTAAATCAAAATAAGAAAATGAAATTGACGGAATTGGGTATTGACCTTTGTATTGTGGTACTAGTGTATATGTGTCAGATATATTTCCTCCCATACCTGTTAGGTTTGTTCGAACCCTTTCATTGTGTTGTGGCTCATACTGTTCAAGTCCGTTAGGCACATTAAGTTTAGGTAAATCAAATAACTTTAAATTACCATTACCAGAGACCAATACTTTTGCATCTAATGATTCTGTAGCGTCTAATTCTTTTTTGTTTGTTATTACTTTAAAATCAAAAGACCCTACAGCCCCTGTAAAATCATTTGGTTTTCCTTCTAAAGGCAATGGTTTTACGTTAATAGTTCTATTACCAGCTGCCACAGTTTTGTTAACGGTAGAATATAATCGGCCGCCAAAGATATCACGTCTATTGGTTGGTACATCTACAGAAACAGTTAATGATAGAGGCTCAATATTAAGTTTTCCTGTTTTTTGTGGATATAAGACCGTTTTACGCAATATAACATATCGATAAGGTTCTCCATTATATTCACCATTCTCTATTTTAAGCTGTTTCATGTCTATGGCTTGACTCCAAAAATCACTATACTTTGGGCTATCTAATTCTCGCCAGTTGCTAACACTAATTCTAGGGCTTACATAGAGTTTATAAACAACGGTTATTGCTTCATTTAAGTAGGGATTGGCTTTTGATACTTCAGCAACCAAGTGTAAATTTTCACTAGCCACAAAATCTGTATTATTACCATCTTTTGGTTTGTCTACAGCGCTGGTTACTTCGACAGTAACAGGAAGGGTTTTGTAGGTTTGACCTTTAATCTCTATGGTTGCTTGTTTGATGGTGAATTTTCCTCTACGTGTAGGTTCTAAAAAATAACTAAATGTTTTAGCATAGGATCGTTTACCATTGATCCAAGAATTACTAATAGATTGATTGGGTCCTCCTACTACAGTAAAGCCAGTAAAAGATGGAGGTCTAAAATTATCACCGTCTTGATTCATTTCAAAATCCACCCGTAATCTTTCATTTACCCCAAGCTTTTTCTTACTTACTTTGGCTTCAAATTTTACCTGCCCAATGGCAAGCTGCATTGTAGTAATTAATAGTGTTAGAAAAATTAATTTTAGTTTCATTTTATATGTTGTTTAGATACTTAATTATGAGTTTTCAAGTATCTTTTGTTGAGTTACCAATCTTTATCTGTTTTTACTTTTGATCCTTTGGCTTTTTTAGCATTCATTTTATCTTGGACCTTTTTTTCTTGATTATTCATTGCTTCAAGCAAACTCTTAACCTGTTCGGGAGATAGTTTTCCTTGTACTTGCTGCGGCTGTTGTTCTTTAGGCTGTTCTCCTTCTTTGTCTTTTTGATCTTGTCCTTCTTTATTGTCTTTAGGATCACCTTTATCATCTTTCTCTTCGTCTCCTTTATCCTTTTGATCCTCTTCTCCTTGATCATTTTTGTCTTTATTATCCTCATCTCCTTTCTCTTTTTCATTCTCTCCTTCGTCACCTTTTTTATCTTTCTTATCGTCTCCCTCTTTATTATCTTGGTTTTGGTCGTCTTTATTTTGGTCTTTATCCTGATTTTGATCGTCTTTATTTTGATCATTTTGTTGTTGCTGTTGCTCCAACATTTTTTTAGCTAATGCCAGATTATATCTGGTTTCATTATCTTTTGGATTATTTCTTAACGCATTTTTGTAGGCTTCTACGGCTTCTTTATATTTCTTTTGCTCCATAAAGGTGTTTCCTTTATTGTGAAAAGCTTTATGTTTTTCTAATTTGTTTGTTGCTACTTTAGCTGCTTCTGAATACCTTTGAGTGGCTTCGTCATACTTTTCTGAAGAATAATATGCATTTGCCAAATTGTATTTAGCTGTTGGGTTAACAGGGTTTTTGGCAATGGCTTTTCTGTATTCTCCTTCTGCCTTAGGAAAATTGCCATCTTTTACTAATACCTCGTTACCTAAAGCAACATATTGATTAGCTTGATTTATAACTTGATCACGATTTTCTTCTTGAGAAAATAGAATTCCTAATTGTAAACATAGTATGATAGTTAAAACTGTCTTCATAATGCGCTATAATTGTTCGTTAAACAAGTTTAATTTTCTAACCCATGATGTTTTTCTTTCTAATAAGAAAATATCCAAAAATAATAATAATAATCCTGCGGCTAGAAACCATTGAAACTGATCTTTGAAATCGGCAAATTGCTTGGCTTCAAATTCTTTTTTATCCATGTTTTGTAAAATGGTAGTTACCTCATCAACAACAGAAGATGTGTTTTTACCATCAATGTAAACACCATTTGCTTCACTGGCAATTTCTTGAAGTGTTGTTGTATTTAGCTTAGTAATGACTGTTTCTCCTTGATTATTTTTCTTATAACTTTGTACAATACCATTTCGTTTTATTGGAATTGGCGCTCCTTTTTCAGAGCCAACACCAATAGTAAATATTTTAATTCCCTCTTTGGATGCTTCTTCTGCAATAGCATTTACATTTCCTTCATGATCTTCTCCATCACTTATAATAAACAAAACCCTATTTGTTTGTTCTTCGTCGTTATAATAGGTTTTTGCAAGTGCAATGGCATCAGAAATTGCAGTACCATGAGAGGATAGCATATCTGTGTTCATGGCTTGTAAGAACATTTTACCAGAAGCATAGTCTGTTGTAATTGGTAATTGTGGTAATGCACTACCTGCATATGCTATAATACCAATTCTATCGCTAGCCAAGTTATTAATGATTTGGGTAACTAATTGTTTGGATTTGTCTAATCTATTCGGTGCGATATCTTCTGCCAACATACTTTTTGAAACATCAATGGCAAAAACAACATCAACTCCTTCGCGTTTTACGGTTTCGAGTTTTGTACCGACTTTTGGATTTACCAAAGCAACTACAAAACAAGCAAGAGACAAACTAATAATGATGAGTTTTAAAATGGATTTAAAAGTAGATTGGTCTGGACTTAATTTTTTTAGTAAGGCTGTATCAGCAAATTTCTTTTGGGTAGTTTTTTTCCAGATAAGAACTCCTATAAAGAGTAAAATCAGTATCGGAATGCTTAATAATAGCCAGAAATATATTTTTTCTTCGAGTAAATACATACACAATTATATTTGAACAATAGAGATTCTGGTTTAAACCAAAATGACAAGAGGTTAAATGAAACTTTTAAATACCGTATAACGTAATAAGAATTCAAAGAAAATTAAAACACCAGCTAGAAGTACTAGCAGTCTGAATTTTTCTTCATAATTGTAAAACTTAAACTCTTCTATATCAGTCTTTTCTAATTTATTAATTTCTTCGTAAATCTGTTGTAGTTTTTTGTTATTAGTTGCTCTAAAGTACTTTCCACCGGTAACTTTTGCAATCTCTTTTAGTAAATCTTCATCTATTTCGACCTGCACCCTTCCATATTGAAAAGATCCATTTGGTAATATTGCAACAGGAGCTAATGCCATTCCGTTTGTTCCTAGTCCAATAGTATAGGTTTTAATACCATACTCTACCGCGAGTTCTGAAGCAATTTTTGGATCTATAAAACCGGCATTGTTAGATCCATCTGTAAGCAAAATAATTACTTTACTTTTAGCTTTACTATCCTTAAGTCGGTTTACAGATGTTGCTAGACCCATTCCGATAGCGGTACCATTTTCTAGAACATTATCATATTTAACCGCATTTAAGCTGCTAAGTACAATCGACTTGTCGCTAGTTATCGGTGTTTTTGTAAAGCTTTCTCCAGCATATACCACAAGACCAATACGATCATTTGGCCTACCTTTAATAAATTCTGCTGCCACATCTTTTAATGCCTCTAATCGATTTGGGCGAAGATCTTTTGCCAACATACTTGCAGAAACATCGATAGACATTACAATGTCTATCCCTTTTGTGGTTTTAGTTTTTGTTGATACATCAACTGTTCTTGGTCGAGCAAGTGCAGTTATGATTAAGGATAGTGTAAGTAAACGTAATAAAAAGAGCAAGGGTTTTAATTTGGTAAGCCAACTACCAGAAACTTTAAAGCCTTTTATACTTGAAATCTTAAGTGCTGCTTGCTGCTTATTTCGTTTCCAGATATACCATGCAATGGCTATCGGTAATAATAAAAATAACCAAAAAAATTGCGGGTCTTCGAATGTAAAATTATCAAACATCTTTATTTGGCATTTTTAAGTTCTACAGAATTAATAATACGTTCTGCAATATCTTTTGCATAGCGATCTTCGACGTTGTAGACAACAGTGATTTGTTGAAAACCTCCATTTTCGGCAAAATTAAGCATTAAATAATCACTTTTTTGCTTCTTTTGGGTAACTGGATTTGTAACTTCTAGATTACCAAAAATCTTTACTCCTTTGGCACCGGCCAATGTTTCGTACTCTTCGTCTTTTACCGAAATATTCTTAGCTCCAAGAGCTTCAAAACTTCCAACAACACCCTCGACAACCTTATTTAAGTCAATCTTTGAAGATTTGTCATTCTTAAGAGTGGATAGTGTTATGTAAAAGTTACCGATTAAACTTCCGTAAACAAAGGTTTCGTTTCCTTTAAGAAGCTGTTTTTGTTCTTCGGTCATCTGAAACTCGTTTCTAATAAGAACTTTGGGAGTAGAAATAGTGACAGGAGGTGCACCATATGCACTAGTAATCCACTCAGACTCTGCCAACTCTTTGGTAGGGTGACCAAGTAGTGTATCTTTTACAACATCGTATCCTTTTATTGCGATAAAAATGATTAATGTAATTGCAATTACTGCAATACCAGCAACGCTTCCAAGAACAATTTTCTTTTTACGTTTTTTGTCTAAAACTGATTTGCGATATTCTTCATCTGCTAATAATTCTTCTTCTGTTGGTTCAGGTATAGCACTTTTGGTTTTATGAATAACTTGCTCTATGACATTACGATCTGCTTTGGCTGTAATTATGTCTGGCTTAGATTTTGCAAATTTAGCCATATCTGCCGTTTTAAGTACTTTTTTTAGCTCTTCTATCGTTTGTTTATCTAGGTTAAGTGATCCTGATTTTATTTCTTCATCTAATCTGGCAATCAATTCGTCTGTAGTACTTTCCATAGCGTGATCATACACTTCTTCATCTATGTACTTACGTGCAGTATCGCTTATTTGAGAGTAATATTCTTTATGAGAGTCTTGTTCTAATAAATGAGATTCATCAATTCGTTGTAAAGCTTGTATCGCTCTTTCGTAAGGAGGTAATTCATTTGCTTTGGCTTCTTTTCGTTTTTTTCTTTTAAACAGAAGAAAGAAAATTAATCCTAGAATTAGTAGAGGTATACCGATCCATAAAAGCCATTTTTTCCAGTTAACAATTGATTTTGCTTTTACCTCTACCAAAGGTTTGATCTCATACATTTTTTGTTTGGTTGTGTCAACCAAAACATCGCGAACCTCTACTTTAAGAGAATCTGTAAAAAAGACCTGATCACCAATCATCACTTTTTGTCTAGGAATCGTATACTGGCCAGAATCAAATTGAGTAAGTGCATACTCTTTAATTAAATTGAAACGTTTACCATTTTTTGAAGTATCTATTTTTCTAGATTCAATTACTTCTAAAGGAGTAAATGTTTGTCCTTCGGGAAAAACTATAATTTGTGTTGAATCTGCTTCAACTTGCATGGTATATTTAATCTCACTCCCTATTACAATACTGGTAGAATCGATAGTAGCAGATACTTGTGCAAAACCTTGTTGACCGATGCTAATAAGGAAAAAAACTAGTAACAGTAGTTTTTTTACCTCTATAGACAAGAGAACAGAATAGGTTGTCTTTATATGTTGTAATTCGTTATTTGCCATTCTTAAATCTTAGTTACCCCCGTCTTTTAAAATAACCTAATAGTTTTTTTACATAACTTTCATCTATCCTGCTGCTTAAAGAACCAGCGCCACTTCTTGTAAAACTATCTTTAAAATAATTCACTCTTTCTTTGTAATAGGTACTATAATTGGTCCTTATTTTTTTTGAAGCTGTATTCACTAAAACAAGTTCTGATGTTTCTTCATCTTGCATTTGCACCATACCAAGATTTGGGATTTCCTCTTCTCTTCTGTCATAAACTCGAATTCCTGTTACATCATGCTTTCCTGATACAATTTTTAGAGTTTGTTGGTAATCATCTGTAATAAAATCAGAAAGTATAAAAACAATAGCTTTCTTTTTCATTACGTTTGATAAAAACTTTAGCGCTTCGGTAATGTTAGTTTTTTTACTTTTAGGTTCAAACTCTAGCAACTCTCTAATAATTCGAAGTACATGAGATCGTCCTTTTTTTGGAGGTATAAAAAGTTCAATTTCATCTGTAAAGAGAATCAATCCAATTTTATCATTGTTTTGAGTGGCAGAAAATGCTAATGTGGCTGCAATTTCTGTAATAACCCCTTTTTTGAATTGCTCTTGTGTTCCAAAAAGTTGAGAACCAGAAACATCAACCATCAGCATCATTGTGAGTTCTCGTTCTTCTTCAAAGACCTTAATATAAGGTTCGTTATATCGAGCGGTTACATTCCAATCAATATTTCTAACATCATCTCCAAATTGATACTGACGAACCTCACTAAAAGTCATACCACGACCTTTGAATGTAGAATGATATTCTCCTCCAAAAATATGATCGCTTAATCGGCGAGTTTTAATCTCTATTTTTCGTACTTTTTTTAGTAACTCTTTGGTATCCATAATCTTGTTTTCAGGTTTATTCACAAAGTGAACGTTTTAGGTTTCAGATTTTATAATCTGAAATCCAATGCACTTTAAACAATAGAACTCTATGGTACTTCGATTTCGTTTACGATCTTATTAATGATATCTTCTGAAGTTATATTTTCTGCTTCTGCCTCATAAGTAATTCCGATACGATGGCGAAGTACATCATGAATTATAGCACGTACATCTTCTGGGATTACGTAACCTCTTCGTTTTATGAAAGCATAACATTTTGCAGCTGTGGCAAGATTAATACTACCACGAGGAGATGCTCCAAAGTTAATAAGTGGTTTTAACTCTTCTAAACCATATTTTTCTGGATAACGAGTGGCAAAAATAATATCAAGAATATACTTTTCGATCTTTTCATCCATGTACACCTCTCTAACTGCTTTTTGAGCACTTAGAATTTGTTCTAGAGAGACTACAGGATTTACTTTTTCAAAAGAGCCTTTAAGGTTAGCTCTTACAATAAGTTGTTCTTCATCTAGCTTTGGGTAGTCAATCACAGTTTTTAACATAAAACGATCCACTTGAGCTTCAGGAAGAGGATATGTTCCTTCTTGTTCAACTGGATTTTGTGTTGCCATTACCAAAAATGGTTTATCAAGTATAAAAGTTTCATCACCAATAGTAACTTGCTTTTCTTGCATAGCTTCTAGCAATGCACTTTGAACCTTGGCAGGAGCACGGTTAATTTCATCTGCTAATACAAAATTGGCAAATATTGGACCTTTCTTAATTGAAAAATCATTCTCTTTCATATTAAATATAAGCGTACCAACTACATCGGCAGGTAATAAATCGGGTGTAAACTGAATACGGCTAAAGCTAGCATGAACAGCTTTAGACAAGGTGTTGATAGCTAGTGTTTTTGCTAATCCAGGAACACCTTCTAATAGAATGTGACCTTGACCTAACAGCCCAATAAGTAATCGTTCGACCATGTGTTTTTGTCCAACAATTACTTTATTCATTTCCAAGGTTAGTAAATCTACAAAAGCAGATTCTTTTTCTATCTTTTGGTTGATTGAAGCTATATCAATAGAACTGTTCTCTTCCATTTATTTAATTTTTTTTAAAGGCGTGAATTTAATATTCATTATTCAACATTGCAAATTGTTGAAATAAATTTTGCAAACTTGTTAATTCTTGGTTAAATCTATGTTGAAAATTAAGTTTTATCTATGCTTTTCATAGTATATTTAACTATTTTTTGCAAAAAAATAAACATAGCAATCTTCATCGTTTTCACGATGATTTTACCAAAAGACGTAACATAAGTAATGGTGTTGCAATTTTTAAAGAAAATATAAGGACATATGAAAACTGCATTAATTACTGGTGCGACTAGTGGAATAGGAAAATCTACTGCCATAGAATTCTCTAAACATAATATCAACCTAGTGCTTTGTGGTAGAAGACTTGATAGACTAGAAGCATTACAAAACGAATTGAGCAAAAGAGTAAAAGTACATATGTTAAGCTTTGATGTAAGTGATAAAGAGAAAGTTTTTTCAAGTATAAATAGCCTTCCCGATTTGTTTGGGTCCATAGATATTTTGATTAACAATGCAGGCAATGCTCATGGTCTTGATACTATACAAGATGGGGATATTGATGATTGGGACGCCATGATAGATAGTAATGTTAAAGGACTTCTGTATGTTGCAAAAGCAGTACTTCCTAAAATGATTGAGCAGCAATCAGGTCATATTATTAATATTGGTTCGACTGCGGGGAAAGAAGTGTATCAAAAAGGGAATGTATATTGTGGTACCAAACATGCTGTAGATGCAATTACCAAAGGCATGCGTATTGACCTTATTGAGCATGGAATTAAGGTAGGGGCATTGCACCCTGGATTGGTAGAAACCGAATTTAGCAATGTAAGATTTAAAGGAGATGATAAAAGGGCTGATGATGTTTATAAGGGATTTGATCCTTTAACCCCAAATGATATTGCTGATATAATAACTTTTGTAGTAACTCGTCCATATCACATAAATATCGCCGATCTTGTTGTGCTTCCAAGTGCGCAAGCAAATAGTACATTGATTAAGAAAAGTTTTTAATTTCTTTATTTATAATTCATTGTTAACCCAATAAAATTAGCTAAGTTTATCATATAGAATGTTACTGTATTTACCCAATAAGAAGATGGTATCCCCTGTGTTAAGTGTAAGATATATAGTGGGATAGGTCTAAAATGAATTCCCAAAGTGATTAATAAACGCCTCCTTATTAAAAACCTACTTGCTCATAATGACGAAAACAGTTTTTATGATAAGAAACGTAAGCTTAATATTGGAGAGAAAGAAGGGAAAGCTAAGTTTTTAAAACATATCTGTGCGCTTGCAAATTCTAATCCAAAAAATAACTCGTATATAGTCATAGGAGTAGAGGATGAAGATAATCAAATTCTTGGAGTTGATTTTTTTGATGATAGTAAAATTCAGAATTTGGTTAATGCTTACTTATCAAATCCTCCCAGAGTAGCATACGAAAATATTCCATTTCCACATTTACCATCAGATAAAGTGGTTGGATTGGTTTCCATCCGCTCAAAAGAAGGAAAATTATGTTCACTTCGTAAGAATATTTGGAAATATTATGGTGGGTCGGTGTTTTTTAGAGACGGTAGTATAAGTATGCCCAAAGTGTTTGATATAGAGATTAAAGATGTAAACTCTGAAATTGTAAACTCTATTGAGAGTCATGCACAAAATAATATAGAACTCACGCTGGATGGGGTTTTTCATTTTATGAACTCAAGAACCGATTATAATCCAGCCTATAAAGTTTTTAAAGAATATTTTGTTGTATGCTGGGCAGCCAAAGAGAAAAGGCAAAATGGAGAAGTGTACTACTCTAGAGTAGATATCGAATTGATAAATGAACATGTTAAATTGTTTTACTCAGAATTAGATGAGGTAAGTATATCCTTATCCGATGATCAATTCAAAATTGTTGAATATGTACAGCTAGGTCTTCAAGACACATATAGTTACTACCCATTAGAAGAAGTAGTTATTACTTTTAAGGATAATGCAAGCTATGATATAGAAAGTAAATTACTTTTTGACCCCCCTCAATTTGATCGTAAAACATTACACCATTTGTATAATAGTAATAATGCACTTTTGGAAAAATTAAAACATAAAATTACCCTGTCAAAAAACGAAGAGAAAGATATTGTTAACCTTCCTGCTACATACCTAATCTGTTATTTTAATGATTTTGGAGAAGCAAAAGAAAAATTAGAAGAGTCAAAACCTTACTTAAAAGCTTACGATAGTAAGATCTACACTATTTACAAAGAAAGTATCCGAATACTTAGAAAAGTTAGATATAGCTAAAAAAATGAACAGACATTACTTTGGTTTCTGTTCTTTTTGGATGGAGCTAAATAGAGCATGTCAACATTTTTTGAATTAATTTTTAACAAGGTTTTAAAAAAGTCAAAATACACAAATCAAATAAATATCAATAAAACCAACGTAAACCATTACTTGATATTATGGGAAGAACATTAGTCATTGGAGACATACATGGAGGATTAAAAGCCTTAGAACAAGTGTTAGATAAAGTAAAATTAAATAAAGATGATACCTTAATTTTTTTAGGAGATTATGTAGATGGGTGGAGTGATAGTGCTCAAGTAATCTCACTATTGATAGAACTAAAAGAATCATATAATTGTATTTTTGTAAGAGGAAATCATGATGACCTATGTTATTCCTGGCTTCAGCAAAAAACATACTACCCAGAATGGGTAGAGCATGGCGGGCAGGCTACAATGGATTCGTATGCAAAAATATCTGAAGAAGAACTGAAAAAGCATTTTGAATTTTATGAAAACCTTGTGGATTATTATATAGATGATAATAATCGATTGTTTGTACATGCGGGATTTACAAGTCTTCATGGGCCGCATAAAGAATACTTTAATAAACTATGTTATTGGGATAGAACTTTATGGGAGACAGCTTTGGCATTAGACCCTAATTTGCAAAAGACAAATGATAAATATCCTAAACGCCTATTGATTTTTGATGAGATATATATAGGACATACCCCTGTAACAAGAATAAATCAAACAATACCTGTTAATGCCACATGTGTTTGGAATATTGACACGGGAGCGGCTTTTAAAGGACCACTTACAGTAATGGATGTGAACACCAAACAATGGTGGCAAAGTGATCCGGTTTATCAAATTTATTCAGATGAAAAAGGAAGAAATTAAATTTGAATAAACTCGTTCAGATTTTGATTATTTTAGGAGATATACCTATTAATCAATAAGGTAAACACCTTGTTAAATATAGGTTTTAGACTCTTGTACTTTTTTTTAGCCTAGTGCATCTTTGTGATATAAGATTGTACGGTAATGTCTTAGCTGATTTGCCGTAACTAAACAATCTAGTATTCACACAAATAATATAAAAGTATGAGAACGATAGTCAGTTTTTCAAAGTATGTGTTCATAATTGTTTTAACGGTGGTTTCTTTTTCCTGCTCTCCAGAAGATGGTGAGGATGGTAAAGATGGTGTAAACGGAATTGATGGAGTTGATGGCATAGCAGGAGTACAAGGTGCTACTGGGCAGGATGGTAATGCCAATGTTGTTTCTGTTTTATTCGAAGGCCAAACTATATCAAATGGAGATAATGTATTTGATATCCCACAGTTAACACAAGAGATTTTTGATACAGGTTTTGTATTTGCCTACGTTACCGTAACAGGTAACAATTATTGGGAAACATTACCACTTAGTCTTGGTCAACAAATAATTTTAGAGATCGATAAAATTGAGGTTGGCAAGGCAACCTTACGAGCAACTTTTACACAATCTAATTTAAGACTTAGGTTTGTTTTGGTAGCTAGTAGTGAGTCAAATAGTGTAAATTTTAAGAATTATAACGAAGTTATGGGATATTATAATATTAAGGATTAGCTATAAATAAGTATTAGTGAAATTTAAAACCCAAAGAATAAATGATGTCTTTGGGTTTTTTTGGTTTAGGTAAAAAAAACTTTTCTTCACCCTTTCAATTTTGTAGCTTTAGGACTCAAATCTAAAAACTAATTCATCGATGGGAATTTTTGACGAAATAAAGAAAAAACTAAGCCACGAATTTATAGATATAATAGAGTGGTTAGATTATACAGATGATACGATTGTTCATCGGTTTGAAAGATATCAAAATGAAATAAAAAATGGAGCTCAACTCATAGTAAGAGAAGGGCAAACAGCTGTTTTTGTTAACGAAGGACAGTTGGCAGATGTATTTACACCTGGTACGTATACACTTAACACACAAAACCTTCCTATTTTAACGACTTTAAAAGGATGGAAATATGGATTTAATAGCCCTTTTAAAGCAGAAGTGTATTTTGTAAACACGCATTTGTTTACTAATGAAAAATGGGGAACAAAAAATCCAATAACACTTAATGATGACCGTTTCGGGCTAGTAGAAATTAGAGCCTTTGGTACATATGCATTTAAAATAAATGACGCAGGCAAGTTTATAATTGATATTGTTGGGACAGATGCTAATTTCACAAATTTTGAAATTAATGAACACCTTAAAAGTCTAATCTCAACCCGTTTTACAGATACAGTAGGTGAAGCTAATTTGCCAATTGAATTATATGCTGCAAATACATCAGAACTATCAGAAACTTGTTTGACTGTTATGCAACCTGAGTTTAACTCTGTAGGGATCTCTCTCGAAAAGTTCTTTATCGAGAATGTATCTATGCCAGAAGAATTAAAAAAAGAAATATTCGAATACAGTAGAATCGATAAACTTGATCTTGATAAATTGACCAAATTTAAAACCGCAAAGGCTATAGAAGCTGCAGCAACTAATGAAGGAGGTACTGCTGGTGCAGGAATGGGAATGGGAATGGGATTTGTTCTTGCTCAGCAAATGGGAGGTATGATGAATCCTATGGCAGGAGGGCAACAACAGGTTGTTCAAAACCAACAAGTAGCTCCAGTATCTCCGCCGCCGATGCCTGTACAAGTACAATATTTTTATGCACAAAATGGACAACAAGCGGGTCCTGTATCATTTGATCAATTAAAAGTATTGTTTGCAAATAGAACAGTTAATAAGGATTCTCTGGTTTGGAAACAAGGAATGGATAATTGGGCAGCAATTAAGGATGTCGAAGAATTAAAGTCTTTTCTAGGAGGAAATACACCACCTCCTTTACCAAGCATATAAATAAGTTAATTAATTACATTTGATGGAGTACTCCTATTTTATAGGAAAGCATAGGCTATGGAAGAAGAAAAAGTAGTTTCAGAACTTAAAAAGGCATGTATTAATTGCGGAGCAGAATTAAGATACAAACCAGGGACATCAGAAATTAATTGTGAATATTGTGGTCATCACGAAGCTATTCAAGTAGATGAAAATGGATTTCAGGAGTTAGAATTGAAGCCCTATCTTGATGAAATGGGTTCACAATCCCATTCTGAAGAGATTATGATGTTGCATTGTAAAAACTGCGGAGCTAATCAGCATGTCGAAGAAAATTATAAGTCATTACATTGTGTGTATTGCACCATGCCTTTGATTATAGAAGATGCTTATAAAGAAAATTGGATCTTACCAGGTGCAGTACTTCCTTTTCAATTTGATCAAAGAAAATCACATCAAATTTTTTCAAAATGGGTTAAAAATTTGTGGTTTGCACCTAATAATCTTAAAAAGGCTGCATTGGATCCACAAAATACAAAAGGTTTATACTTACCGTATTGGACTTTTGATGCACAACTATATGCAGATTATAGAGGTGAGAGAGGTGACTATTATTATGTTAATGTACCTTATACAACAACAGTTAATGGCAAAACGGTTAGAAGAACTAGACAAGAGCGAAGAACCAAATGGTCTCCTGCGAGTGGAGCTATAAGTGGTTTTGTTGATGATACTTTAATAAAAGCATCGCAACAGCGTAAAAATCCAATCCCAAAGAAACTGTCTAATTGGAATTTAGATGATTTAGAGCCTTTTGATACAAGTTTTTTAGCTGGTTTTGTAACAGAGAAATATACGATTCCATTAAAAGACGGTCACTTATCTTCTACAAAAGAAGCAGAAAAGATAGCAACAACTTGGGCTTGTAGGGATATAGGAGGGGACACTCAAAGGGTTCATAAAATAGATATGAAATTAGAAGAAGAAACGTTTAAACATATTCTGCTTCCTGTTTATATAAGTGCATATAGGTATAATGGAAAAAAGTACAATTTTTTTATTAATGGACAAACAGGAAATATTTCAGGAAATAGACCTTACTCTTTTTGGAAAATATTCTTCTTGATAATTTTTATTTTAATAGTGGTAGGTACGATAGTTTGGTTATCAGAAGCTGCTTAGCATTTTTTAAAGGTAATCTATCTGGGTAAAAATGATGTAATCTCATAGGTAGGAACGCTTGCATCAAGACATAATCTTTCTCTAACAATGACGGTAACATGTTGCCTTGTTTTTAATTGATTTGGATCTACATCGAGCTTTTTGAGTAGTGATTTATGAACTCCTAAAGTAATTTCTTGACCTGTTGATAATGGGTTTACTATTCCGAAACCATTTGAAACAATCTTAATTTTAACCAAAATTGCAACTTTATAATTTCTGTCACAAACTTTAAAGTCTTTACTAACTTCATATATCTCTGCTGTTAGCTGTATTGAGTTGGGACCTAGGTTATTTGGGCCGGGTGTGATTTGCTTTTCTATTTTTGAGTTAGGAGTTTGTATAGGTGTGGCTTTTTTTTCTTGGGCAGTAGATATTGACTTACAAGAAAAAAGAATTATTCCAATTATTGTATATAAAATTTTATACATAGTGCTAAAAATAAAAAAAGGAGTTAGAATTTCTAACTCCTTTTTTGTGATTGTATTTATTGCTTTAAAATCTTAAAAGCATGTTTATTTTTTCCGTCTAAGATATTAACTACATAAAAACCAGGTGCCATTGCTGAAGCATCCCAAGTTAGATCTTTAGTAGAATCTATATTCGATCTGGAAAAAACTTCTTTACCAAGAACATTATAAATCTTAACAGACATTTTCTCTTTTGTATTTATATTCTTAAAATTAAAAGTGAAACGATCTGATGAAGGGTTAGGAGTAGTGGTAATCCTTTTTTCGACAGCTTTTAAAGCTGCAAGTTGTTGTTTTTGAGAAGTATTGTCATTTACTGTTCCGAAGATTTGAAAAATTTGATCTCTAGGTTCTCTTTGAAATGCTACAGAAGCAGGTGTCCAATCAACAGCACCAGTTCCAAAAAAATCATCTTCATTTTTGAAATGAGCCTCGTTACCAACGCGTTCGCTTTGAGATAACCAAAACCATCTATTGCCTTCTGGTAAAAACTCCATATTAGTATAAACAGATACCCAATAATTTCCGCTTTCTAATACTTGAGCTTCGGGTAATTCAATATTTAAAATAGGATCATTAGCTTCAGAGATTGGGGCAATGCCACCACTGTTATAAACTGTTTCTCCAGGCTTTCCTTCATTATCCTTATAAATAATTACTGTCACATTAGTTAATTTGGCTGAACCTGAGCTTCCGTAAGCAAGTAGTCTTTCTACAGTCCATGTACTTCCGCTAGGAACATTAAAATCATCTGCAGACTCGGTTAAGATACTAAAGTCGAGAATGTTCTCTGAAGTTGTGCTTCCTGCTACAGAACCAATTTGATCGTAAATCCCTGGTTCTACTAATGTAATGGTAAGTCCTTCGGATACTTGTTCTTCTCCAGAAGTTGCAATAAGGTTAATCGTAGATGTACCTGTTTTAACTGGATCAAGAGATAAAACGAGAGAGTCACTTTCGATAGCAACCTCAACTATTTCTGAGTTAGAGTTGGTGATTTCTATCGCTACGGGGTCGCCATCAGAATGAACGAATAAATCTTTAATGTTTATTTTTCTTTCATCTCTGTTTCCTGTTCTAATATCCTTTAAAGAATAAGCAACACTAAGTGAAGGTTGTGGTACTTCGTTAAAGACTGGGAATCTTGCACTAAATAAGCCATTACCATGCACTGCAAGCGCAATAAATCCATCTTTTCGTGTTACAACTTCATCGGCAACGCCATTTCCAATAGCGAATCCTTCTTTATACCAACGTGTATTTTCACCTCTAAGGCCATAGGTATAGTAAAGACCTGTACTTGTTGCAGCGTATACTTTTTGTAATAGAGAACCTAAAAAACCTGTACTTCCTCCAAAAAAAGCAGTACTTCTTACCGATGGACCATTACCAGTTCCATCAGGATTTTCTTCTAGATTACCACTTATATTTGTCCAAGTTTCTCCAGCATCTTCAGTATAATAAAGACTAATAACGTTATAATTAGAAAATGTTACAATAACCCTATCACCATTAGATGGATCTACATTAATATCATTTACAAAACCTTCTGGAAGTCCTTTTCCTGTAGATAAATCTATTGCTTCTTGATTGTCAACTATAGCGTTATCCATTCTATAAATTCCTCCACTATTGGTACCATAATATAATCTATTGGCTACTGGGTATGTCGAAATATCTAAAGATGTTATTGAGCTTCCTTCTGGAGTTTCAGAGGTTGATAACCTCGTCCAATTTACAGGAGTAGAAGAGTTTGAAAACAAAGGTATTTCGTCTAAGTTGCTATTTCTCCAAATACTATTTCCTGCAGGAACGTACATGATGTTGTCGTTATTTGGATCTAGAATAAATGGTGTAACAAATCTAAAGTTACTAGCGGGTGGAGCTACTTTTGTAAAGGATACCTCTTCTCCGTTTTCGTTAACGTTTAATCTATATATGTTTCCGAATTGAGAAGATACATATTGTACTTTTCCTTCGTCTGCAATGGCCGAGTATGCTCCGTCACCACTAAATTGGTCTCTCCATGGACTTTCGGGATCATCAGAATTAGTAAACCAAGTACTGTTATCTTGAAATCCGGCAAGTAAATTATCTGAAACTGCAGATGGATCAAAGGAAACATGATACGGTTGTGTTGTAAGGTATCCATTGTTTAATGATATCCAATCTACAGGTTCATTTTCTGATAGACTTGTAGTTATATCTTCGGTAACAAAAACTCCTCCATCAGAACCAGATAATGCTTTATTGGGATTTGATGGATAAAAAACTAGAGCGTGTTGATCTGGATGTTGGTCTGGATATAAGGTAACATTGTTTTCTGGAGAGTATCCAGCAATCCAACCTTCTTTTGCTGTTGGAGTTGTGAAACCAGTGGTTGATCGATATAAGTTCGTTCCTCCTATAAATATTAGGTTTGGATCTGCAGGACTTACTTTAACAACCATATTATAGCCCCCTTGTATGTTTAGGTTTCCTACTCTTCCTCCAATAGTTGTTGGTAGATTGGCGGTAAGATCGGTCCATGCATCTTCTGGTGTTGCAGCATTAGCATCATATTTAAATAAATAATCTCCTATGCCTCCAAATCCATCGGCAGCAAAGAAATACACCAGATTTTCGTTAGAAGGGTCTATTCCTATTACTGTTCTGTATACGTCTGGATATGAGTCTGGAGATATTTTGGTCCAATCTTCCTTATCTGCTGTGGTACTAGTAAAAATACCGGTATTGGGTACGCCATCATCATCGATAGTTGCATAAATTTGTCCGGTTGAGGTTACGGCGACTTCGGTTGTGTTTTCTGCCCCACCTTCTAATACTTCTTCAAACGAGTTTCCTCCATCTTGTGATCGATGTACCCCATTAAAAGTCCCTACGATAATATCTCCATTAGTAGGATTAACAACTATAGAATTGATTCTGTCGAAAGGAGAAGGGGTGTTAACGTTACCATCATTGGTTGCATCAAGTAATCTCCATGTTCTTCCACCGTTTGTGGACTTAAATATTCCAGAACCATCAAAGGGTGCACCTCCAGCTCTTGCGCTATTTCCTAATAGTTCTCCAGTGCCATAATACCAAATGTGATGTTTTCCTGGTCTCGGATCTTGTACGATGCATGTTATACTTGGCGTTTGTCTTTGATTTGTTACTTTTCTCCAAGATTCACCCGAATTTGATGAACGCCATAAGCCACCAGATACTCCTCCTGCAAAAATTACATTCTCATTAGTTATGTCAATAGCCAAGGCACGAGTTCGTCCTCCTACATTATAGGGCCCACGATTTTTCCAATAAGAAAAATCTTTGGATTGAGAAGATTTAGCACCTCTTGCAAGGGATTGTTTCGAATCATTTCCTTTTGCAATTTTATTAGAAAAGGTCACTTCTGCGCTCTTTATACCTTTGGGGACTGTATTGGTTTTGGGATCTTTTGTTCTTTCAATTTCATATTTCATTCTCTCTAAAGCATTATCTCCAGAGTTTTCAATTTGAGATGTATTGCTATAAAGCTTTGACAGTTTGTAGAGTTGATGTCCTCTATTTTGTGTTTTAGTTGTGTTATTAGTTTGAGTAAGGTTCTTTTTGGACTGTGCATTTCCAAACGTAATGCTCATTAGAAAAGCGGTTATCCAAATCAAGGATTTGGATATCAGTAGTGATGTTTTCATGATTTTAAGTTGGTATTAAAAATGAGTTCTATATAGTAAATATAATAAACCAACCAAATTGTTATTCTAAAATTGTATAAACGGTATGTTTGATTGTATAAAGTGACTATTTTATTAAATAAAGTGCATTTTATGTCTTTTGATAAGTACTGAGATGGGTAGTGTTTTTAAAAACAAACCGTATCGTTAGAGTTGCTAGATTTGTTTTTTTAAGAGTTAGTATTCCTAAAAACAGACTGTTTAATCAGATAGGAATTGCTTATTAAGCATGATTAATCGTTACAGTTATTCGTGTAAATACATAAGGTGCCAAAGATAAATGAATTGTCTTTGCATTAGTTTAAATTGTCAAATGTAATTAAGTGAATAACCGTAACGATTTAACCAAAATATTAATTCTAATTTTCTTCTCGATTTTCGGTACTAATCGGAAATTTTCTAATTACTTCTAAAGCCCATTTGTAGTGTTGCATTACTTCTTGTGTTACACCATATTTGTCTTTGTGGTCCATTAATCGTTCATAAAGTTTCTCCTCTGTCATCATTTTTGTTTTTGGTTAGTTGTTTTTGCTCTGTTTCGAGCGTTTTATTTTCGGTTTTAAGGGTATTCAATAAAGAAATAAAATTGCTTTGTTCCTTTTCACAAAATTCATGCTCCTGTTGATACGCCAACATGTAATTGTATAACTCTTCCTTGGTCATAACTCTAAAAGTCTTTTATCAAATATACTAAAATATGCAATATACTGCATATTTTATATAGACAATCAGCAGTTTACAACAATAAGATAATGTTCAACTACCTTATTAACAGGAAATTAGCCATTTTTGGGCATGGCTAAGGATGATAAATTTAAAGGACTATTAGGCGATCGATTACGAAGTTTACGATTAGACGCCGGATTAACGCTAATGCAATTAGCAGAAAAATCCGGAGTAAGTTATCGTACTGTTATTGATATCGAAAAAGGAGAGACCCGCCCTTCAGTTGAAGTTATTAGGCTCCTTTGTAATGCACTAGATTATTCCCTTTCTGACTTTTTTAAGTTTAAATATTAGTTTAAGCGATTCTTTTGATGATTTTTTTGTGTCGATTACCACTTCTATATATAAGTTGTTTACATTGTATAAGCAGTGTTGGATGATTTTTGTTTTGGTAAATTTTAAATAATCAAATCCTAATTTTGCGAACTTTTAAACATCTTTAATAAGAGAGATAACTCTTCTTAAGATATAGTAGAGGTATTACGTAAAAATTTCTAGATGTTAAGCTATAAAAAAAAAACCATTTTTTTTTACGGAAAACCATAGACCTATTATGGTTTTTGTGTTGTATGAAGATATGTGCCTTTAAATCAATAGGTTTGTTTTTAGAATAAACCTGTTAAGAAGTTGAATCTATATAAATTATGTTATAGAACAAAACATGACAAATAAGAAGTTCTTATTTGTCATGTTTTTGAATAATTATTGGTTGATTTTAGTAACCAACTTTTTCTCTAACTCTCTTTAGTACGTTATTGGCAACTTTGGTGGCTTTTTCTGCTCCGATGGCTAGAGCTTTGTCTATTTCATCCAAATTGCTCATATAGTAATTATAGCGTTCACGTTCTGCTGAAAATTTATCAATCAGCAACTCGTATAACGCTTGCTTTGCATGCCCATAACCATAATTACCTCCCAAATAATTTTTTCGCATTTCTTCTTCTTGTTCTGAAGTTGAAACCAATTTATATAATGCAAAAACATTACAAGTATCTGGGTCTTTTGGATCTTCTAGTGGTAGACTATCGGTTTCTATAGTCATGATTTGTTTTCGTAATTTTTTGTCGGGTAAGAATAAATTAATGATATTTCCTTTAGACTTACTCATTTTACTGCCATCAATGCCAGGAACATACATTGTTTCTTTTTTTAGCTGAATTTCAGGCAGTACAAAGATTTCACCCACTTGAGAATGTATTCGAGAAGCGACATCTCTTGTCATTTCTAAATGTTGTGTTTGATCTTTTCCAACCGGTACAATTTCTGCATCATATAATAAGATATCTGCAGCCATTAGCATAGGGTAAGTAAACAATCCTGCGTTTACATCTTCTAATCTATCGGCTTTGTCTTTAAATGAATGAGCAAGAGTTAATCTTTGGTATGGAAAAAAACAGCTTAAATACCAAGATAATTCTGTAACCTGCGGTATATCGCTTTGACGATAAAAAATAGTCTTTTCTACATCTAATCCAAAAGCTAACCAAGTTGCAGCAGTAGAATACGTATTCTCACGCAATGTTTGAGCGTTTTTGATTTGAGTTAATGAGTGCATATCTGCAATAAACAAAAACGATTCATTCTCTGGTTTATTCGCCATTTCGATGGCAGGAATAATTGCACCTAATAAATTTCCTAAATGCGGAGTTCCTGTACTCTGCACTCCTGTTAGAATTCTGGACATTGTAATTTTTATAATTTACAGACAAAGGTAATTTTTTTGTTCACATAGCTCAAATCAATTATGTATTTTTGATAAATGCATGTATTCAAGAATATTCTAATTTTAATATGGCGTATCTGGTTTTACGTCCTTATGGCAGCACCCATTATTTTAATGTTTCCTTTGTTGTTAATACTTACATCTAGAGAACAATGGTACCCCCAGTTTTTTGTTTTTGCACGTATATGGGCTAAAATCGTATTATATGGATCAGGGTTAATACCTATGGTTAGTAGAGAACAACGACCAGATAGAAATAGGAGTTATATGTTTGTTGCAAACCATACATCTATGTCTGATATCATGCTTATGTTGCATTGTGTAAAGAATCCGTTTGTTTTTGTTGGAAAAAAAGAGCTTACTAAAATTCCTGTTTTTGGTTTTTTTTATAAACGCACATGTATATTGGTTGATCGTAATAGTCAGAAAAGTAGAAAGGAAGTTTTTGATAGGGCTCAAGCGAGATTACAAAAGGGGACTAGTATTTGTATTTTTCCAGAAGGAGGTGTTCCCGATGATGAATCCGTTGTACTTGATGAGTTTAAAGATGGTGCTTTTAGGTTAGCGATTGATCATCAAATTTCTGTATTGCCTTTGGTTTTTTTGGATTCTAAAAAGCGTTTTTCATATACTTTTTTTAGTGGAGGGCCTGGAGTTATGAGAGCTCGAGTTTTAAAAGAAGTTTCTACTTCTGGATTAACACAAGATCATAAGAAAGAATTTAAAAAAGAGATAAGAGATATTATTTTAAGGTTACTAGAGGACGATCTTGTTCAAAAACAGAAATAGTGATAACCAATATTTAAGTAGTTTTAAGTGTCGTGTTTTATGAGAAATACGCTAAAACAATGTAAATAAAGAAGTAATGAGTTCATATCAACGCAAAACTCCTAAAAAGAACGACTGTTCTATAGAAAAAGCACTACATGTGATTTCAGGAAAATGGAAACCAGCAATTCTAAGTGAGTTGCTAAAAACCAATGTAAGATTAAAAGATATAGAAAAAGGATTACCAGAAGCTTCAAAAAGGGCTATTACTCAGCAATTAAAAGAAATGATCGATGATGGGTTGATTCAGAAGAAAGATTTTAACGAATTTCCAAAAAAGACAGAATACTCAATTACTTTTTTGGGTAGTAGATTGCTACCTGTTTTTGATGCACTTACAAAGTTTGGAAATGAATTAAACTAAATGTAGTAGATTCTTATGACTTTTTATGGGGTAAAATTTGCCCCTTATTTGATTCTAACCGACTGTGACATAGTTTTGCTCTAGAAATTATTTAATATAGAAACATGAATTTAAAGGGAGTAATAATACAAGGAAGTTCTAGGAGTCAAGGTAATACACATAAAATAGTTTCTTTTCTTGAAGAAAGAACGGGGTATGATAGTATTGATTTGAATTCCATGAAGATTGGTTTTTATGATTATGAGTTTAAAAACCAAAATGATGATTTTTTGCCTTTGATAAAAAAGATTACAGAGGAGTACGATGTTTTAATTTTTGCAACACCTGTATATTGGTATGCAATGAGCGGAGTAATGAAAGTGTTTTTTGATCGAATTACAGACTGCTTACAGATAGAAAAAGAAATTGGAAGAAAATTAAGAGGAAAATCTATGGGAATGATTAGTTGTGGTTCTGATCAAGAATTAAAAGAAGGTTTTGCAATGCCGTTTCGAGAATCTGCAAATTATTTAGGAATGAGGTATTTTGGGAATGCTCACACTTGGATCGAAAACGAAATGATTCCCAAAGCTGTAGAGGGTAATCTTATGCGCTTTATTAATAAAATCAACTAAGGTAATTATTCTATATAAAAAAGCCGTTCCTCCCCAGAAACGGCTTTGTTCATCATTGCTTACATGCAATAATTTCTAACCAACTAAAAAACTTTATTTCGTTTAAAATTTGAAATTAATCCCTGTGTATACCCCAAAATAATAGGGTCTAAAATTAGTAACATCGTTAACCGCGTTAAATTGATATTTAAATATTGGTTCGAGGTTAATTTCCAATTGTTCTGTTAATTCATAATCTATTCCTAAACCTATATTACCACTAAAACTTAGATTATTTAGGTTATTTGCTTCACCAATAAGGGTTTCAAAATCACCAGTTTCTATATGAATTTGGTTTTTTTGAAGAAACAATGTACTTACTCCACCTATCATATTAATCCCAACTTTGTTATTCACAAGTGCATATTTCATTTCTAAGGGGACTTCTAGGTAATTTATACTTTGATTTAATTGACCAGAACTTTGTTGAACACTGTTTGGGTTTTTTTGAAATGCAGAAAAACCTTTTGGGTTTTCATTGTCAGAAATCAAAATTATATCAGAAGCAGTGTTATAATCGATAGATTGCAAGTTAGGACTATTAGCGGATGGAGTGAAGCCAACATTTTCTGTTTGGTAGCCTAAATCTACATTGTTTAATCCAGAACGAATACTAAATCTTTTATTGATTGCATAAGAAATTTGTACACCGTAGCTCATATTAACTTGCCCATTTTTATCGTTATCAGCAAACTGATTATCTATTGATGATGCATTTCCAAGAGTATTGTAGTATACTGGAGCAATACTCGGAGCAATATTCCATTTTTTTGTAGTAGTCGATACTTCGACAACCTCTTTGTCTTTATTTATAACATCAAAAATGGATCTCTTGTTTTCTGTAGTATTAATTTCAGATGTATTGGTTGTTTCAGCAATTGTATTGATATCAGCACTTTTTGTTTTAAGTGGTCTTATGACTATTCTGTTTTTTTCTTTATTATATAATGCAACAGGTTCTTTGCTGAGAATTTTACCTGTTAAGATTGTTGATTCTATTTTGGTTTTATCTTCCGAGAAGATGTTAGGTGATGTGTTAGGATTTGTAGTTGAGCTTTTAGAGTTATTAAAAGTGATTTTACCAGCTGATGAGTTATCTTGTTTAGATTCTAAAGACTTTTCTTTTAATACATCTTTATCAGGAAAAGTAACCGTTTTAGTTTTATCAGGAGTAGTAGAGTTACTCTTCTCTTTTAAAACAGTTATGCTTTCTTCAGTTACAAATGGGGTTTTTGTAGTAGTTGGTTTATAGGGGGATTCTTTAGTTTGATTTTTAATCTTTGATTTTGTAATCGTATTTTTTTCCGAAGAGGTATCTGTAAAAAATATGTAATTAAGGCCTGTTAAAAGGGTAATAAGTATGGCAACTCCAGCAGCTCTATACCAAAGCGGAAGAATGATTACTTTTTTCTTTTTGTTGTTTTGTTGGGTTTTTATTTTTTTCCATACTGCTTCATCAGGAGTGACTTCAAAGTCTTTAAATTTCTCCTGAAATAAGCGGTCTATATTTTTTCTATCGTTCATGCTCATCCCTCAATTGATTGAATGTAAGGTTCTTGGTTAGTTTCAATTTTTTCTTTTAAAATGTTTCTTGCTCGTGCTAGATTGGATTTGGAGGTACCAGTCGATATATCAAGCATTTCTGCTACTTCTTTATGCGAATAACCATCTAAAACATAAAGGTTGAATACAAGTCTATATCTGTCTGGTAGTTGTTGTATGATTGTTAGAAGGTAATCTAAGGAGATTTGTTCTTCATCAATCTCAACTTCAACTTCTTCAATAAGGTCTTCATTAATAATTTCGAAAACCTTTTGTTTACGATATTTTTGTAAAGCTGTATTAATCGTTATTCTTTTCATCCAGCCTTCAAAAGATCCTTGAGACTTATACTGATGTATTTTGTCAAAAATTGTAATAAATGCATCTTGTAAAGTGTCCTCTGCACTAGAATGATCGGTAGCATATTTTAGGCAAATAGAAAAGAGCTTGCCACAGAACAATCGGTATAATTGTTCCTGTGCATGAGCATCTTTCTTTTTACATTTTTTAATAAGTTGGTCTAAACCCACTACCTATATCCTGTTTAATATAATTATATTACTATACTACTGGGACTTCAATAATTAGTAATTGATCGTCTCCGTTTTCTTTTTGTCCTTGCCAGAACTTAAAAATATATACCTTTTCATCACCAGAGAAAAACTCAAATGTTGCTTTTGCTAAATCTGTTGATGTTATGTTTTTACAACTATCTTTATTAATTACGATATTAATTACAGATATTTTTTGTTCATTTCCAGTGCTATTTGTGTCAAAACCGGCAAAAGAATAACAATCCGTAGGCCGTTGATAATATACGGTTATTGTATATTTTTTTCCTCGCTCAAACTCTTTAGGTATCTGTACCTCTTTGATAGGAACTAACTCATAAAAGAATGTTATATCATCATCATTTTTGCAGTTTACCAAAGTAATTGCAAGAAAAAATACCAAAAACGTTTTTATCATTCTCATACTTGGGGTTTTGAGAAATAATATATCTTATCTTATATGTAGATGTGATACAGAGCATAAGGTTGCTTTTAAGGTATAAAAAAAACCCGAATTTTCGGGTTTTTAAGTCATTATAGTGCTGAAAAACACTTCGTATTATAAATTAACCTTAAAAAATGATGGGCATATGGCCAGATAAACTTTGTTGGTTATTCTTTTGCAATTCTAATTGCTTCTTTGATTTTTTCTTCAAGCTCTTCCATAAGTTCTGGGTTGTCATTTAATAATGATTTTACAGAATCTCTACCTTGACCCAGTTTAGTGTCTTGATAGCTAAACCAAGAACCACTTTTCTTGATGATTTCGTAATCTACTCCAATATCAATAATTTCACCATTTTTAGAAATACCTTGCCCATACATAATATCGAATTCTGCAGTCCTAAATGGTGGTGCTACTTTGTTTTTTACAACTTTTACACGTGTTTTATTTCCAGTTACTTCACTGTTACTGTCTTTTATTTGTGTAGAACGACGAATATCCAGTCGCACCGAAGCATAAAATTTTAAGGCGTTACCTCCTGTTGTGGTTTCAGGATTTCCAAACATCACACCAATTTTTTCTCTAAGCTGGTTGATAAAAATTACAGTACAATTGGTTTTGCTAATTGAGCTAGTTAACTTTCGAAGTGCTTGAGACATTAATCGAGCATGAAGCCCCATTTTAGAATCTCCCATTTCACCTTCAATCTCACTTTTTGGTGTCAATGCAGCCACCGAGTCAACAACAATGATGTCAATTGCACCAGATCGTATAAGATTATCAGCAATTTCTAAAGCTTGCTCGCCGTTATCGGGTTGAGAAATGATCAGGTTTTCTATATCAACGCCTAATTTTTCTGCATAAAAACGATCAAAAGCATGCTCTGCATCTATAAATGCAGCAATACCTCCTGCTTTTTGTGCCTGAGCAATTGCATGTAATGTAAGTGTTGTTTTACCAGAAGATTCTGGACCATAAATTTCAATTACTCTTCCTTTTGGGTAGCCACCAACGCCTAATGCTAAGTCTAATCCAAGAGATCCCGTAGAGATAACATCTACCTCTTGTACGGCACTATCTCCCATCTTCATTACTGTTCCTTTTCCGTATGCTTTATCTAATTTATCTAAGGTAAGCTTTAGGGCTTTTAATTTTGCGTCTTTCTCTGTACTCATTTGTTGTTCAAATATATCGGGATTTGACATTGATATTAACTTTTGGCTAAAATACTATTTCTTTTAATAGTAGTTATGAGGATTTTAAAATCGTTATTAACAACAGAACATTAGAGGTGTAATTGATAAAAGTTCTAAGAAAATAAACAAAAACATATTTTTTTTATGTGGTGTACGCAACCCCTTCCTTTTTTTTGCATCTAATATAAAAGCAATGATGAATCAATAAAGTAACATGAAGTTTCTTAAAAGAGTCATTAGACATAATGTTAAAGGCTGTACGATTAGTAATTGTATGGTCGAAGGAGGTTAGCTTCGTTAGTATATTTAATAGTTGTTATGTAAAAAAATTAAATATTATATTACTAACGAATTAGCCCAAAAAAAGCCTTGAATACCAGTTCAAGGCTTTTTTTATATTTAATTGCTTTCTTGTTAACGGTTGTAAAAACGACTTCGAATAGTTGTAGATTACTGTTCTATTCGTATTTTTGCCTCTAAATTTTTTCTTTATAACTTAAAAAAAGTATAGCATGCAACTGTACAACAAACTAAGTGCAAAAGAAAGAGCAGCTTTAATTGATGAAGCCGGTACAGACCGACTTACGCTATCTTTCTACAAATACGCACGTATTGGTAATCCAGAAATTTTCAGAAATCACCTTTTTATCCATTGGGACGAATTAGAGGTTTTAGGTCGTATTTATGTCGCTAATGAAGGGATTAATGGGCAATTATCTGTTCCTGCTCCAAATTTTGAAAGCTTTAAAAAACACTTAGATAGTATTTCTTTTCTTGAGAATGTGCGTCTTAATATAGCTCGTGAGCAAGATTTAAAATCTTTTCTAAAACTAAAAGTAAAAGTACGTCATAAGATTGTTGCCGATGGTTTGAATGATGATACTTTTGATGTCACAGATAAAGGAGTACATGTTGATGCCGAAAAATTTAATAACCTTATTGAGGACCCTGATACGGTATTGGTAGATATGCGTAATCATTATGAAAGTGAAATAGGGCATTTTAAAGGAGCTGTTACTCCTGATGTTGATACTTTTAGGGATTCTTTGGATATTATCGAAGAGGATTTAAAGGATCATAAAGAAGATAAAAAATTAGTAATGTATTGTACCGGAGGTATACGTTGCGAAAAAGCAAGTGCATATTATAAGCATAAGGGGTTTAAAAATGTTTTTCAGCTAGAAGGAGGAATAATAGAATATGCACGACAAGTTGAAGCAAAAGGGCTAGAAAATAAGTTTTTGGGTAAAAATTTTGTTTTTGATCATAGAAGATCAGAACGTATCTCTGAAGATGTGATCGCTTGTTGTCACCAATGTGGCGAACCATGCGATACTCATGTTAATTGCGAAAATGAAGCGTGTCATTTGTTGTTTATTCAATGTGATGAATGCGCCAAATCTTTAGAAAATTGCTGTTCTACCGAATGTAAAGAAATAAACAGCTTGCCATACGAAGAACAAAAAGCATTACGTAAAGGTAAGGGAAATAGCAATAAAATTTTTAAAAAGGGGCGTTCTGAAGCCTTGAAATACAAAAGGTAATACTTAAAAGTTTGTGCTGCGTAAAAGAGATAATTTTTTTATTCTCATTTCATATAGTATCTTTAACGATTTAGATGTTAGAAATAAACAATTTCTAACCATAGTAAGAACCATATTTGTTGTGATTTTTATTGCAGACAAATTTCAATATATATAGAAAGTATGGGGTGTAACAGTTGTTCCTCTACAAAAGATGGGCAACCAAAGGGCTGTAAAAATAACGGTACATGTGGTACCGATGGTTGTAATAAACTTACAGTTTTTGATTGGTTGTCTAATATGTCGTTACCAAGTGGGTCGACACCATTTTCTTGTGTCGAAGTACGGTTTAAGAACGGAAGAAAAGGTTTTTATGAAAATCCCGAAAATTTATCTTTAAGCATAGGTGATATAGTAGCAACAGAATCTTCTCCAGGTCATGATGTGGGTATGGTGACTTTGACAGGAGAATTGGTTCGTGTCCAAATGAGAAAAAAGAAAGTTCAATTGGATAGTGAAGATGTTCGAAAAATATACCGAAAAGCTACTCAAAAAGATATAGATATTTGGCAAAAAGCAAGAGATCGTGAAGAGAGCATGAAAGTTCGAGCACGTGAAATAGCTATTCGATTAGAGCTGCAAATGAAAATCTCTGATATAGAATTTCAAGGAGATGGATCAAAAGCAACATTTTATTATACCGCAGAAGAACGAGTTGATTTTAGACAATTGATCAAGGAGTTTGCTCAAGAGTTTAGTACACGTATTGAAATGCGTCAAGTTGGCTTTAGACAAGAAGCAGCACGATTAGGAGGTATTGGTTCTTGTGGCCGTGAATTATGCTGTTCTACATGGCTGACTGATTTTAGATCGGTAAATACAAGTGCTGCTAGATATCAACAATTATCTTTAAATCCTCAAAAACTTGCTGGTCAGTGTGGGAAATTAAAATGTTGTCTCAATTATGAATTAGATGCCTATATTGATGCACTATCAAATTTTCCTAAAACAGAAACTAAGCTTAAAACTGAAAAAGGAACTGCAGTATGTCAAAAAATAGACATTTTTAAAGGAGTATTGTGGTATGCCTATGAGGGAGAATGGATGAATTGGCACAAGATTTCTACAGAAGATGTAAATGAAATTATTACAGCAAATAACAGTGGAGAAAAAGTTGCAAGTCTAGAAGAATATGCTTCTGATCTTATTGAGGATACCAAAACCGACTTTGGAAACGTTGTAGGACAAGATAGTTTAACTAGATTTGATCAGCCAAAGAGAACAAGTAGAAGAAGAAACCGCAATAAGAAAAAGCCTCAAAATAAAGCAAAAGTTCAAGAAAAGAAGGCAGGAACAGGTTCTAAAGGTAAAAAAGCAGCTGTAGCTGTAAGTACAAAAGGGAAAAATGACACTACAGAACGTAGAAGTCCAAAAAAATCAAATAATCAACGCAATAAAAAGCGTAAGCCTCGTAACAGAAATAATGATAAAGCGTAAGTTTTTTTTAATAGTTTTTGTTGTTATTAGCATAGTTTCTTGTGATGATAGACAAGTTTTTGATGAATACCAAACGGTATCTGATAATTGGGAAATAGACGAAGAAATAAATTTTACACTTCCAGAACTGGATTCGCTACAGGCATACAATTTGTTTATTAATGTGCGCAATACAAACGCTTATCGTTACAGTAACTTGTTTTTAATAAGCGAGATGAAATTTCCTAACGGTAAAGTAGTCAAAGATACCTTAGAATATACGATGTCTAAACCCGATGGAGAATGGTTAGGAACAGGGTTTTCTGATGTTAAAGAAAATAAACTGTGGTATAAAGAAAAAGTGCATTTTAAAGAAAAAGGAACTTATACAATTACCATTCAACACGCAATGCGAAAAAATGGAGAAGTTAATGGAGTGTCGTCGCTAGAAGGAATTACCGATGTTGGTTTTAGAATAGAGGACATTAAAAAACCATAACTAGTATAATTGTAATCAAAAGATCATTAAAAATTGAATTTATATAACCTACAACCCATAGATTTAAACACCTAAAATATGGCAAAGGCAAAACCCAAGCAAACAAAAAAAAGAACAAAAACCCCTACAAATTATACATTGAAGTTTATTAAAGCTTTTTGGGTATTATTTGGTTCAGGAATATTGTTAGTAATCCTTTTATTTCTATTAGCTAGCTGGGGAGCTTTTGGAGAAATGCCCAAGTTTGAAGAGTTAGAAAACCCTCAAAATGATTTGGCTACTCAAATTATTTCTTCAGATGGAAAACAAATAGGTACTTTTTTTAAAGAAAATCGTACCCCTGTAAGTTATAGTGACCTGCCTGATCACTTGGTTAACGCATTGATAGCAACAGAAGACGCAAGATATTATGATCATTCTGGTATCGATGCAAGAGGTACATTAAGAGCTTTTATTTTCTTAGGTAGTAAAGGAGGGGCAAGTACCATATCTCAACAGTTAGCAAAGCAACTTTTTACAGGAGGATCCAAAAATAAATTTGAAAGGTATTTGCAAAAAATACAAGAATGGGTAATTGCGACTCGCTTAGAGAGGCAATACACCAAAAAGGAGATCATAACAATGTATCTTAATAAATATGATTTCCTTAATCAAGCAATTGGTATAAGTTCTGCATCCAGAATTTATTTTGGTAAAAGTCCAAAAGAACTTAAAGTAGAAGAAGCTGCCGTATTAGTAGGGATGCTTAAAAATTCTTCTTTGTATAATCCGCTTCGTAGACCAGAAATGGTAAGAGATAGAAGGAATGTTGTACTGGGACAAATGAAAAAATATGAGTACATCGATGAGAAGCAATTTAATACCTTAAAAGAATTACCACTTACATTAGATTACTCACCAGAGGGGCATAATGATGGTACAGCTACTTATTTTAGAGAGTATGTAAGAAGTTGGATGTCTAATTGGGTAAAAAAGAATCCAAAAGGAAAGAATGAGGATGGAGATGATGAATTTTATAATATCTATAGAGATGGTCTGCGTATCAATGTAACTATTGATTCTCGAATGCAAAAGTATGCAGAAGAAGCGGTGCAAGAGCACATGACAAATCTTCAAAAAGAATTTGATAAGCAAGAAAAGAAAAACAAAACCAGTCCATTTAGAGATATTTCTGAAGAAGAAGTAGAACGAATAATTGCTAGAAGTATTCGATCATCTGCAAGAAGGAAGAAAATGCTTAGTCAAGGTAAAAGTGAAAAAGAAATTTTGAAGTCCTTTGATAAGAAAACCCAAATGCGAATCTTTAGTTGGAGAGGTGAGATCGATACGATAATGACACCAAAAGATTCTATTCTTTATTACAAAAGGTTTTTAAGATCAGGGTTAATGTCTATGGAGCCTCAAACAGGTCATGTAAAAGCATGGGTAGGTGGAGTAAATTATAAGCATTTTCAGTACGATCATGTATATCAAGGTGCAAGACAAGTAGGTTCTACTTTTAAGCCTTTTGTATATGCTACTGCGATTGATCAGTTAAAACTATCTCCGTGTGATACATTACCAAAATCTCAAATCACTATTGCAGCAGGTTCTCATGGGGTTCTTGATAAGGATTGGACGCCTAAAAATAGTGATGGAAGTTACTCGGGATATATGAGTCTTAAAGAAGCTTTGGCCAAATCTGTTAATACAATTTCTGCTCGTTTATTAGATAGGGTAGGGCCAGAACCAATAATACGTTTAGCAAGAAAAATGGGAGTAGAATCAGAGATTTTGCAAGTGGCTTCTATTGCCTTGGGGTCTGTGGATTTAAAGCTATCAGAAATGGTTGGTGCATATAGTACTTTTGCAAATCAAGGGATTTATACCAAACCTGTAACAATTACGAGTATTGAAGATAAAAATGGTACAGTTTTATATCAGTTTGTGCCAGAAACACGGGATGTGATTAGTAAAGAGGCTGCATATGTAACCATTAATTTGATGGAAGGAGTTACTCAATCTGGTTCTGGAGTACGACTAAGAACAGGACCTTCTTCTCGTTACGATCTTAAAAATGTAGTAACAGGTCACCCCTATCAACTTAAAAATCCGATTGCAGGTAAAACAGGTACTACACAAAATCAAAGTGATGGTTGGTTTATGGGTATTGTACCTAATCTCTGTACAGGAGTATGGGTAGGAGGTGATGATAGAGCAACACACTTTAGAACGATTACTTTTGGGCAAGGTGCAGCTATGGCCTTACCTATATGGGGAGTCTACATGAAAAAATGTTACGCAGATAAAACACTTAATGTGTCTACAGGAGCATTTAAAAGACCTGATAATTTAAGTATCGAAGTGGATTGTAATGCCTTTAAAAAGAAAAATACTCAGGACGAAAATATAGACGAGTTTAGTTTGTAACAAGTTGTTTTAACAATTTATCCGTTTTGTTGTTGTGTTTAAGGGTAATATTGTATTACTTTGAGGGTGGTATTTTATGTATATCAATGATTTAAAACTATATAAAATCTCATATAACTTCATTTAAAGAGAACCTGATTTTAAGGGTAATATACTGTTATATTTTTAGTACATTTAGTCAGTTAAAATTAGACTAGTATGATTCGTAAAACAGTATCCGGTGTGACCGAAGCTTTGGTAGGAGTAAAAAATGATATGACCTTTATGCTCGGTGGGTTTGGCCTATGTGGTATTCCCGAAAATGTAATTGCAGAACTTGCAAAATCAAATCTTAATGGTCTCACGTGTATTTCTAATAATGCAGGAGTAGACGACTTTGGATTAGGATTATTACTACAGAAAAAGCAAATAAAGAAAATGATTTCTTCTTATGTGGGTGAGAATGATGAGTTCGAGCGACAAATGTTAAGTGGTGAGCTTGAGGTAGAGTTAATACCACAAGGAACACTGGCAGAAAGATGTCGGGCAGCGCAGGGAGGTTTTCCGGCTATATATACACCAGCAGGATACGGTACCGAGGTCGCAGAAGGTAAAGAAACTCGTGAGTTCGATGGTAAAATGTATGTGCTAGAACATGCGTTTAAAGCCGACTTTGCATTTGTTAAAGCTTGGAAAGGGGATGAGGCTGGAAATTTAATTTTTAAAGGAACAGCAAGAAACTTTAACCCATGTATGTGTGGTGCAGCAAAAATTACGGTTGCCGAAGTTGAAGAACTAGTTCCTGCAGGAACCTTGGACCCTAACCAAATACATATTCCAGGTATTTTTGTTCAACGAATATTTGAAGGAAAAACCTATGAAAAAAGAATAGAGCAACGTACGGTTCGATCAAGAACGTAATCCTTTAATAACTTACTCACAAGTAGAATCTTTTTGATCTATTAATAAGGATAAAGAGAGGTTCGTAATTTACACAAAGATTTAAATGTTATGTTAGATAAAAACGGAATTGCAAGGCGTATAGCCAAAGAATTAAAAGATAAATATTACGTTAATTTAGGAATAGGCATACCTACACTTGTTGCTAATTATATTCCAGAAGGAATAGAGGTAGAGTTTCAAAGTGAAAATGGGGTGCTTGGTATGGGGCCCTTTCCATTTGAAGGAGACGAGGATGCCGATATTATTAACGCAGGAAAACAAACAATAACTACCATGCCGGGAGCCTCTTTCTTTGATTCGGCAACTAGTTTTGGTATGATTAGAGGACAGCATGTTGATTTAACGGTTTTGGGTGCTATGGAAGTTTCAGAAAAAGGAGATATAGCCAATTGGAAAATACCTGGTAAAATGGTTAAAGGGATGGGAGGTGCAATGGATTTGGTTGCAAGTGCAGAAAATATTATTGTCGCAATGATGCATACCAATAAAGCCGGAAAGTCGAAATTATTAAAAAATTGTTCTCTTCCGCTTACAGGAGTAGGTTGCGTTAAAAAAATAGTAACCAATTTAGGTTTCTTAGAGGTAACAGATAAAGGGTTTAAACTTCTCGAAAGAGCGCCTGGGGTGACTATCGAAGATATTAAAAATGCAACCGAAGGAAACTTGATTATTGAAGGAGATATTCCTGAAATGAATTTAGATTGATTTTTTCTAATTCTAATTACAGGATAACGAATAATAAATTATAGTGAACGAATAATAATTGAAACAATGTGTCGTTTATAATGAAACGCTCTTATTTTTTTATTTTTGAAAGAAAAAACCTACAATTGAAGGTTTGTTTGAATCTTTGAAATCCCCATTTTACGTAAGTAAATTGAACTTTTAACCTTTAAATGTTAAAGTTTTGTGTATTTCATCTATTTTTTAAGTATTTAAACGTTTTTATTAAAAATAAATTAGATATTAGTACCACTTAAAACTATTGCCCCCTATAGCAAGAACTTTAAGAATTAAACGAGTTAGTAACCCACACATATTGTCCCTATTATGAAAAAGCGTCTAAACAAGCTGCAAAGAACTGTAAAACCAACTTTAGAACTAGTTTCTAACTGTATCTATGTAGCTAAAAAAGTATTTTTGTTAATGTGATTTTTTGTTGTTGATTAATCGCAACTCCCCAAGTCGCGATGAATTGAACCTGTTAAACTAGAATATGGCTTAACAGGTTTTTTATTACACTGATTTTAATTCAATTTAGAGTGCTTTGATACAGCTTTTTTAATCATATATTATAAAAAGCACCGTTATTTCCCTTTTGGTATGGCTTCAATAAGTTTCTTGGTATATTCCTTTTCTGGATTTTGGTAGATAAGATCAGCATCACCATGTTCCTCAATAGCTCCTTTATTCATTACTAACAATTGATCAGACATGTATTTTACGACTGCTAGGTCATGAGATATAAAGATATAGGTAAACCCGAAATTGTCTTTTAATTCATTTAGTAAGTTTAAAACTTGCGCCTGTACAGAAATGTCCAAGGCGCTTACCGATTCATCACAAACAATAAGTTTAGGCTGCAATGCAATAGTTCTGGCAATACCAATTCGTTGGCGTTGTCCACCACTAAACTCATGAGGGTACCGGTCAAAATGGTTTTCGGTAAGACTTACTCTTTTAAGTAGCTCTATAACCTTTTGTTTTCGTTCTGCATCATTGGTATACAGCTTGTGAACTTTCATAGGCTCCATAATAGCTTGGCCTACGGTTAATCTTGGATTTAAAGATGCGAAGGGGTCTTGAAAAATTAACTGAATTTCCTTTCGTAAAATTCTGGTTTCAGAAGAAGATAATTTGGTAATATCATCACCTCTATACAAAATCTGACCGCTATCAGCTTTGTCAAGCTTCAATATTGTATTTCCTAATGTTGACTTACCACAGCCAGATTCACCTACCAATCCTAAAGTCTCTCCTTCATAAAGTTTAAAACTAACATTGTTAACTGCTTTAAACTCGGATTTGCCAAATAAACCGACTTTGGTAAAATAACTTTTCTCTACATTTCTTACTTCGAGTAATGGTGGTGTATTGTATAGCTCTTTGTGAAAAGCCTCTCGTTGTTCCTTAGTTATAATTTCTCTTTTTTGATCTTGATCTGTCTGTTCAAGAAAATCGGCTATAGTGGGTAGTTTTTTATATCTTATATCAATGGGTGGTCTTGCATTAATTAAGGCTCTGGTGTATTCTTGTTGGGGATTATGAAATATAGTTTCAGTAGTTCCGTATTCAACAATCTTTCCTTGATACATAACAACAACATGGTCTGCAATTTCAGAAACTAATGAAAGATCATGAGAAATAAACAAAATACTCATTTTATATTCCTCTTGTAGACTTTTGAGTAGTGCTATAATTTCTTTTTGTACCGTTACATCTAATGCTGTTGTAGGCTCATCGGCAATAAGAAGTTTAGGTTTACATGCAATGGCCATTGCGATCATGATTCGCTGTTTTTGCCCTCCACTTAGTTCATGAGGGTATGCCCGATATGCCCGATCCGGATCAGGTAGTTTTACCTTTTTAAATAAAGAAAGTACTTCTGCCTTGGCTTCAGACTTTTTTAAAGAAGTATGCCTAAGTAGAATTTCGAGAACTTGTTTTCCGCATTTCATAGACGGATTCAAAGAACTCATAGGCTCCTGAAAAATCATCGCGATCTCATTGCCTCGAACGGCTTCAATCTCTTTTTGAGTAAGGTCGAGTAACGAGTGATCTTGATACTGTACAGATCCAGAAGTAATAGAAGCTAATTTTTGAGGCAGTAAACCCATTATGGCTAGCGATGTTACTGATTTTCCACTCCCGGATTCTCCAACAACCCCAAGTATTTTGTGAGTATGAATATCGAATGAAATGTTATGCAAGACCTGTTTTTGCTCTCCTCCAGAAGAAAAGCTAACACTTAAATCTTGTACAGAAAGTAAAATAGAATTATTCATAGTGTCGAAACTAGGTAAATGTAATGAATTTGAGCTACACCTAATAAGTTTTTATAGGACCCAGCCTATTCTTTTTGTTTTATAATATACTTTTTTACTACAAAAATTAGCTTTTAAAATAACTGTTTTTAAGGGGTTTATGTGCTTTTTGAAGAAAATTTTAAAAAAATAAATAGGGTGTCAATAAAGTAGAGACGTCTTAGTTATAAACCCGGTGTTAAAATATAAAAATCACAACTTAGGAATTAAAAAAAAGTAAAATTATGAAATACGAAATGAAGTTTTTATTAGGTTTTTTAAAGGTATTTGCATTTTCATTGCTGATTGTATCTTGTTCAACCGATGATGACGCTCCTGTTCCTGAAGCAGAATTTAATAATACCTCTTTTAAAACAGACTCTGCTACAACAACTTTTATAGACAGTGACGGTAAAGTTACTGTTTCTGTATCGGGAACTTATAATGACGGAAATACTAATTCGGTTAATAGAGGATTCGTATTTGGTAAAACTGAAAAAACATTGGTGTCTGAAAATAATATAGTGACCGCTATAGGGCCAAATGATGCTACAAAAGGAACGATCAAAGGATTGGATCTTAATACCGTTTATTATATTCGAGGGTTTATTAAAAATGATGAAGGTGACTATTTTTATGGTAATGAAATTAAAGTTACAACTTCAAAACCTCAAGGAAACAAGACTGTAAAATTAAAGATTAATCCTCCTAGCGAAATTGGTACAAGTAGTCGAAGTACAAATGTCTCTGTAATTATAGACGAAATGACTATAGAAGCTCCTATAGAAGTTGGAGTGCAATATAGTACTAAGAGTAATTTTACAGATGTTAAGGCAATAAGATCTGATAGTCAGATTGTTTTGGGTGGACATGACGTTAGGGCACTGCTTTTAAGCCCTTCGACCAAATATTACTTTAGACCATATGTAAAATATAGAGACAATAGTATTATTGTAGCAGAAGATGCTAATGTGTTGACTATTACTACAAAAGATTTGAATGTAGGAGATGTGTATCCTATCACCGAAGAGGATTTCTCTAGTTTGATAAATGGTAATTATATTGTTTTGGAAATAGATCAAGATAAACGAGAAGCACTTTTGGTTGGAATAAAAGATGTAGTTAGCAATGATGGATGGAAAGAAACTCAAACTAAATCAGGTTTAGAAGTAAGAAACCCAACAGTTGCAGAAATAAAGAAGATGAAAGCACTTAACATGGTGGGTAACGGAGGTAATGGATTCTTTTGGGCAAGGTTTACTGATTTTGTAGACGCAGAGCTTTGGACATCGGCAGAGGAGAATGAAGATAATGCCTTTACATATAACCCTGTCTCAGATCAAACAAAGGCAGTTGCAAAAACGAATAAAACTATAAAATCTAGATTTGTTGGTAAGATAAAATTCTAACATTGAGATTTTAATTTTTACTTGATTGTTGATAAGGCGCTTGATTTTTTAAGCGCCTTTTTTTTGGTGCGATATTTGTTATATTTACGAATCAAAAAATACTATGAGGCTATTAAAACTTTCTCTTCGTACTCGAATTTTTATTTCAATGACGGCATTGATATTATTGGCCTCGATATTAATTGCTGCTGTGACGATCTATCAATATAAAGAAGAAGCAGAAGAGTATCATCAAGAGAGGTTAGAAAGAAAAGAAGAACGCATACAGATTGCGATTAATAATGTGCTAAAAAGCACAACATACCCTGTAACCGAAGAGAATATTATATTGATCTTTCGAGAGAAAAAACGAATATATCAAATCTCAGAAGAACATTCGTTACCCATTAATATATATGATCTATCAGGAAGACTATTAATAACATCAGAAACTAGTTTTGTAGAGAATATTATAGGTAAAGAATTAAAACCAATCATTATAGATACGCTCGAATCGCTTTATGATAAAAGATATTTGGTGAAATCTGAAAAAGATGGTGATAAATTTTTGTCATCATATACCTATATTTCAGACAGTAGGGCTAAACCATTGGCAGTGCTTAATTTACCTTATCTAGAAGATGATGATCTAATTACCAGAGAATTAATAGAATTTCTTAAGCGTTTGGGACAGGTATATTTGTTAATGCTCTTTGTCGCTATTTTACTGGCCTACTTTTTATCAAAGTATATAACAAGATCTTTAAAAACTATTTCAGAGACTATAGATCAAACGAGATTGGATAAAAGGAATAAGAGAATAGCAATAGGAGATGCAAGCGAAGAGATATACTCGTTGGTTAATGCTTATAATAGTATGATTGATGAGTTAGAGCAGAGTGCTGCGATGCTAGCCAAAAGTGAACGAGAAGCAGCATGGAGAGAAATGGCAAAACAAGTGGCACACGAGATCAAAAATCCGTTAACACCCATGAGATTAACAGTGCAAAGTTTTCAACGAAAATTTGATCCAGAAGATCCAGGAATACATCAAAAGGTTCAAGAATATAGCGATACGCTTATTCAACAAATAGATACGATGAGTTCTATCGCTTCTGCTTTTTCTAATTTTGCTCAAATGCCAGCACAGAAAAATGAAACACTGGATGTGGTAAAAATCGTGGGTCTTGCGTTGGATATTTTTAATGAAGACTATATAATTTTCCCTTCGGTGAAAGAAGAAATTATAGCAAAATTAGATAGAACACAGCTTATTCGAGTGGTAACGAATTTGGTAAAAAATGGAATACAAGCAATACCAAAAGGAAGAATACCCAAGATTATGGTTAATGTATTTTCTGAAGATGATACTGTGGTAATTACAGTTGCTGATAATGGGATAGGAATATCTGAAGAGAATAAGAAAAAAGTATTCGAACCAAAGTTTACTACCAAAACCAGTGGTATGGGGTTAGGTTTGGCTATGGTAAAAAATATTGTAGAGACGTATAAAGGAAATATTACCTTTACATCCAAAGAAGACAAGGGCACTATCTTTAATGTAAAGTTTCCGAAAGAATAATTTTTTTCATTCTTCTAAGTGCCATAACTTTATAAAACTTTTTTTAAATAATTACATTTCTGCTTAGGTAGAGGTTAAAAATAACTGGCTATGTACACAAATATTTTAACATCTCAAGATAATGGGATTACTACTATTACTATAAATCGACCATCAAAACTTAATGCGCTTAATAAAGAAACGATTCAAGAGTTACATGCAGCTTTTAGGGTTGCAGATCTCGATGCCGACACCAAAGTTATTATACTTACGGGTAGTGGAGAAAAAGCCTTTGTTGCAGGTGCAGATATTAGTGAATTTGCTTCTTTTTCTGTTACAGAAGGACAGCAATTGGCTGCCAAAGGGCAAGAGTTACTTTTTGATTATGTAGCTAACCTTTCTACACCAGTCATTGCAGCAGTTAATGGTTTTGCTCTTGGTGGTGGATTGGAATTGGCTATGGCGGCACATTTTAGAATTGCCAGTGAGAATGCAAAAATGGGATTGCCAGAAGTTTCTTTAGGTGTTATTCCTGGTTATGGTGGTACACAACGACTACCGCAATTAATAGGTAAAGGTAGAGCTATGGAGATGATTATGACTGCGGGTATGATAGATGCCAATCAAGCATTACAATATGGATTAATAAATTATACAACTACCCAAGAAGAATTGATCCCATTGGCAACAAAATTAGCAGGAAAGATTACCAGAAATTCTTCGATAGCGATAGGTGCCGCTATCAAAGCGGTTAATGCAGTTTATGAAGATGGGGTAAATGGGTATCAAGTAGAAATCGAACAATTTGGAAATTGTTTTGGGACAGAGGATTTTAAAGAAGGGACTCAGGCATTTTTAGAAAAAAGAAAAGCAAACTTTCCGGGTAAATAATATAATAATAAGTAAAAGAATTATGGCGGTTGAAGATTGGTTGTTAAAAGAAATCCGTAAGCTTACTCAGTTATTGTTAACGTTATTGTCAAAGACTTCAGAACTAAAAATAGATTTTGAAGAAGAAAAAGTCTCTGAAATTAAAAAAAAGCTAGAAAATGAATTAGAAATACGTATCGATGAGTTGTTAAGTAAAGATGATAATTCGATGATTGCAATATTAGTAAATAAGAAATTTACACTAGAACATTTAGAATTGTTTGCTGATTTACTTTCAGAATTAAATTCAAAAAATACTAGAATTGAGAATACAGCAGAAAAAGCACTTGCTATTTATGATTATGTACAAAAACAGAATACTACATATTCTATTGCGTTGTATCAAAAAACACAAAAATTACTAATCGATTAAATTATGTTTAAAAATATTATCGAAGGTATTACTGCTTATTTTGGAGCATTTACACTTATTTCTAAATTAAAGTTATGGAAGTTTTTTGCTATTCCAATGTTGATAAGCCTTATTATAGGAATATCAATAGCGACATTGGCCTACACTTTTTCTGATAATTTGGGGGCATTGATTGCACGTATATGGCCTTGGGAATGGGGATCAGAAACTTTTGCAACTATAAGTACCTATATTGGTGGTTTGTGTATTATTGTGATAGGACTATTGCTTTATAAGCATATTGTTATGGCATTATCTGCGCCATTTATGAGTCCAGTCTCAGAAAGAATAGAAAATCACCTTACAGGTGACACTAATCATCAACATAGACAAACTTCGTTTGGAGAGCAGCTGGCAAGAGGTATTCGTATTAATGTAAGAAACCTTTTAAAAGAACTCTTCTTTATGATTCCACTTCTTGTTTTTAGCTTTATTCCGGTTATTGGTATTGCTGGAACGATTCTCATTTTTTTGGTACAAGCTTACTATGCCGGTTTTGGTAATATGGATTATACAATGGAACGTCATTTTAATTATAAAGACAGTATTCTATTTGTAAAAAAGAATAGAGGTGTTGCTATAGGAAACGGAATTGTGTTTGTATTAATGTTGTTTATTCCTATTATTGGTTTTTTGATTACATTACCTTTGTCGGTTGTAGCAGCTTCTACAGAAACAGTTAAGGTTTTAAAAGAAAAGCAACTCATAGAAGCTTAAAACCTAATAGGAAGTCCGTTTTTAAACCATATAGACAAAATGAAAGATAAGTTTTATCAATACATACAAAATTTACAGGATACGATTACTTCAAAACTAGAAGAGGTCGATGGTAAAGCCAAATTCGAAGAGGATCTTTGGGAACGCCCAGAAGGTGGGGGAGGAAGGACGCGTGTGATCGAAAACGGTAATGTATTCGAAAAAGGAGGAGTGAATATTTCTGGAGTACATGGAGCTTTACCAAAAGCAATGCAAAGTTACTTTAATGTGGGAGAGGTTGATTTTTTTGCATGCGGATTGTCTTTAGTTTTACATCCTAAAAACCCAATGGTACCAACTGTACATGCTAATTGGCGTTACTTTGAAATGTATGATGCAACGGGGACTATTGTTGATAGTTGGTTTGGAGGTGGGCAAGACCTAACACCATATTATTTGTTTGAAGAAGATGCTAAGCACTTTCACCAAACCTGTAAAAACTCTTGTGATAAGCATGATCCAGAATTTTATGCTATTTATAAAAAGAAGTGTGATGAATATTTTTATAATGCACATCGAGAAGAGGGTCGAGGTATAGGAGGTTTGTTTTTTGATTATTGCAAAAAGACAGATCAAATGTCAATGCAAAACTGGTACGATTTTGTAACCGAGGTAGGAAATAGCTTTTTAGAGGCATATGTCCCAATTGTAGATAAAAGAAAAGAATTATCCTACAACAAAGGGCAGAGAGATTGGCAAGAGGTTAGGAGGGGGCGCTATGTAGAATTTAACCTTGTTCATGATAAAGGAACATTGTTCGGTCTTAAGACGAATGGTAGGATAGAGAGTATTTTAATGAGTCTACCACCTCATGTGCAATGGCAGTATAATCATCATCCAGAAACAGGTAGTGAAGAGGAGAAATTAGTTAAAGTGCTTAAAAAACCAGTTGAATGGTTGTAAAGTAGTTTTTTTTTATTACCTTGCTAGACAATCGTTTAGGGCTTATTCGAGTAATGTTATATTAATTAACCCCTAGAAGCCTATGAAAAAAATTCTACTATTGTCTATTACAGTCCTACTTATAGGATGTAATCAAGGGCCTAACAAATCTAAATCTTCTAAGTATTCGAAGAACTCGATTACGTTTCAAGAGAATACACTTACACTTACTAGTAGTTACTCTAAAACATCTCGAGAAGAGTTTGTGAAGAAATTAGACACTATAGACGAAACGTCTAAGTTTAAAAAAATTGCGTTAGAAGAATTAAAGAAAATTGAAGATAAAAAAGTTGACTACGAGATATTTGTAGATGAAAACAATGTCGAAAACTACGTTTTTATTTATGTATGTGACTTCTATTTGTTGTCAGAACATAGAGCGGCAAAAGTTGTATCCGCATTAAATAGAGAATTAAAAGACGAGTCTAATAGACAAGAAGTTCGATACAAGAGGATACATGGTCGATTTTTCTTCACTCCAGAGTCTAAGGTTGTAAAACTTAAGTACCTGAAGTCATATAAAAAGCAAAGAAAATTTCAAACAGAATATATTGTAGCCTCTCAAAATGGTGGGGTTGGGTTATTAATTAGTAACCTTAACGATATAGATTTTGAAAACTCTATAAAACGCTTGGCTTCAAAGTAACAACCAAATTAGATCTCTTAAACAAAATAAAATACCGTATCTTGGATAAGATTATATCCAGATACGGTATTTTATTACTAGTAGTTTTAACTAAGAATAATGATAATGCAAAAAGTAATTATGTTTCTAATTATTCTATTGGTAACTGCTTGTGCACGTACATTAGAACCTAATGCAGATAACGTAAATAAAATATTTGCATCAAAGGATTTTACGTTTGAGTTTCATCCAGTAAACAAAACAACGAAGTCTCTAAGTTTTAGAAGCGATTATCTGGTCTATAAAAGTAATCATCCAACTATACGTCGGGAAATAAGCTATGATGAGGTGCTTTTAATTAATGATTTTATACAAAAAATAGTTAACCTTCATTCTAATACTCTCGATTTAGATACATCATCTTATTACGTTATTAAAAACACAGCTTACAAAGTTGTTATTGTCCCTGATCAAGAGGATATATATTTTGATGCTTTGCTAAAAACACTGGATTTAGATAGACCCATAGAAAAGAAATAATCCAATATATTGGTTTTTTATTTTTCATTTACAGTCTATTGGTTTGATGGAACTACGTTTTTGGGTTCTTTTTTTTCAAGTTGTGCAACATCTTTTCCTAGTTCATAAAAGAAAAATGCTATAGCTACCATAAGAACTGCTCCCCAAATTAAACTTTGAGCAGTTTTGTTGTTTATTTCCATGATGTTAGTTGCTTCACAATACTATATTTATGACAGCTTAATTATTGTTCATTAATGAATGCGATTGCTTTTTCAAGTACTTCATCCTTTCCGTTTCTAATGCCTTCTATGGTAGGTCTAACTTCAATATTAGGAATAATACCAATTCTTTGGGTTTCTTTACCATTGGGATAGAAAACACCAATTCCAGTCATCCAGGTTTTAAATCCACCAACAAGTTTCAATTCACTTACGTTACCATCGGCTCCAGAGGTTTGACTTCCGATAATAGTAACATTATTTGCTGTTTGTAAACACATAGCTGTAAATTCTGCATGACTTTGTGTTCTTTCATTTACAAGTAAAATGACTTTTCCAGTATATTCTTTTCCATTGTTTTTTCCACAACTATAGGCTTCTGCCCAGGTATACCGGCCTGGATAGTTTACATCTGGTTCGGTAAATATCACGAACTCTTTCGGTTCGTTGTTTAAGTAATTGGAAATAGCATACATAGTTCCGTTAGGGTAATTTCTAATATCAAATATAATTGCCTTTGTGGTTAATAAGCTATCCATCATAGTAGGAACATCTTCTTTTTGGAGAGCACCCATATGTACATATCCAATGTTATCCTTATTTATATTCCATTTTTCTTTGTTGGTTTTTTTATACTTGAACTGTTTAAAAGGATACCTTTTTATAGTTTTATTTAATAAGGTTCCGTTTCGATCAAAATCAATATTTACAGAATCGGTAGAGCCATTAAAAATAACATAATGATAGTTTCTTAATCGCACAGAGGAGTTTGAAGCATTGATATAAGGTCTTTTTTCTTCAAGAATTTCTGAAATTGACTTTCCATTTACTTTTATTACTGCATCTCCAATTTCTAAATCATTTTTCTTTGCTATAGAGTCATTGTAAAATTTTGTAAAGATTGCTTTGTTGTCAATAATTACAAATTTGGAAGGGATTTTTTTTAACCCAAAATAGCTTTTTGTCAGTTTCGTAGTGAGTCCAGCATGTGTATCATCAAGCTTTACAACTAATTCACGCATTATTAGGTGATATTCTTGCTCTGTTTCTGGAGATAGAAATTTGGGTATAAATTGTTCTAAAACGATATTCCATTTTTCATCTGTTTGATATTTATACGGAAAGAAATATTCAATGGTGTTCCAGTATTTAAAAAGAGATAAAACCCTTAATTTCTCATCTTTCCAATCAAAATTAGGATATTCAGGTTCGTTTTTTACTTTGATATTTCCAACTCCTTTTACTGATTCAACATAATGATGATTGCCTTGAAATCTATTGTTTTCGATAAATTTTAGTTGCTCACTTAGTTTTTTTGAGAAAATAGTAGCGTCTTGAGTCCATCCAAGGTCAAAATTTTTATCAAAATATGTGATACCATTTTTTATTTTACATGAAGAGCATGGTTCTACCTTTCCAAGAGATGCAATCCAATTTAAATACACTTTGGATAATTCTTCTTTATTTTTCGCATTTTCTACTTTTGGTAAAATCTGAAAAAGTTGTTCGTCCCAATTAAACTTACCTTTTCCAACTTCTGGATGGTAGTATTTTAGAAACCCCCATATTTTTGCGGTGGCTACAAGTTTATCAGTTTTTGTTAACTTTTTTTGACTGCATCCTATCAGGGTTAGTGTAATAATAGAGAGCAAGATTAGTTTTTTCATTGATGTTTTAAGAGATTGCATACAATTATTTTGGATTATGACTTAATTTGATTTGCGATAAGGTTTTCGATTTTGGTAGGATCTTGAACACTTAGAGTAATGGTTTTACCATTTCTCTTCTTTATTTTAAGAGCATCTTTGGTGTTAAAAATAAAACCCCAACCATGGGTTTTGCCATATCGAATACCCCAACCCATAAAATCCTGAAAAGCATCTACTTTTTTAATCTCGTAACTTTCTATTTCTGACCATTCAATTGATCTGTTTAAGATGCCAGAAATACTATAATTAATTGCCGATTGATTAATGATAATTACTAGTTTTAATCCTAATAATAGTAGACTTATAAGTAGTATTCCTATAGAAAGATAAAGCAGTGATGTTTCCTTTGATTGAGTGATATAGTACATCAAAAAAAGTAAGAATTGTATTATAAAAACAATACTGATAAATTTTGGCAACCGAGAAGTTTCTTTATATAAAATCATGCATTTTAGGTTTTCTAATGCAATAGTAAAACATCATAGTTTCACTTTCTGATATTGGACGTGTTTTTTATGATTTTTTTTAAATAGTAAATCTAAAAGTTAAGGATACTACAAAAAGCAATACATTTATAAAAATGGAATTGCCTAGAAAAAAGCTATTCTGATATAGCTTTTTCTGTTTCACTTTAAAAAAATACTCGAATTGATGCTTTATAAAAGGTATTAAAACAACAGTGAAAAAGAGGTTTCTACGTTGGGTATAGAATGTACAGTTAAGTTACCTTCGTGTAAATGCATCATTTGTTTGGATAAACTAAGGCCTATGCCGGTGCCTTCGTTTTTGGTAGTAAAAAAAGGAACAAATATCTCGTTTATTAGATTTGGTGCTATCCCAGGACCATTGTCTTTTACAGTAATATATTTTTTGTTGTCTTTGGTGATACCAGAAATAAGGCTAAGGTTTGCGTTTTGACTACCTTTTAAGGCTTGGATCGCATTTTTGCATAGATTCATGAGTATTTGCGTAACCTGTTTTTCGTCGGCATAGATTTCTAGATCGTTTTGGGTATGCATTATTTTAAACTCAATATGATGCAAACCGATATCTTGCCCCATTAAAACGGCAATTTTTTCTAATAATTCTTTGACTTTAATCAGTTTTTTATCTGGTGAAGGTACATTAAGAAAACTACGATAGGATTGTACAAAACTCATTAAATCGTTACCTTGATTTTTGATCACTTCAAGTCCTTTGGCAGTGTTTTTAATTTTGTTTTCGTCTATTTGATTAATGGTCAAGAGCCCATTTTCACCTTTGTAATATCTCAAAATAGATTCAGAAATCGAGGTGATTGGTGTTACAGAATTCATAATCTCGTGAGTAAGCACTCGAATCAATTTGATCCACGAATCGGTCTCTTTTTCATCTAGCTCTTTATGAATATCTTGTATGGTCATTAATCGCAGTAATTCACCGTTTAGATTGATTTCTGTTGATTTGATAGACAGTTGTATGGTTTCGCGCTCATTGGTCAGTTTTATAAGTTTACGTTCAAAAGGTTGTATCGTGGTAAACAACGCATATAATTTTTTATCTACTTGTGCCAATTGTTTGATATGGTTTAATGGGGTATGATTGATTAGTTTTTCTGCCTTGGGATTAGTAAATAAGATGTGCCCTTTATCGTTATATGTTAAAATTCCTATTTCTGCCTGTTTTAGTATCTCTTGATAATACTGTTCTTGCGTTTGGTTTTGTATGTGTATTTTTTGGATGACATTATTAAGAGCATTAAGGCTTTGGTGTATCTCATTAAAGGATTTTGGTCCGCCCATTTCTGGAAAACGAAGAGTAAAATCTTCATTTTTTACCGCATTAAAAAAGTAAGCAATTTTTCGATTGGTATGATTAAGGTGTCTAATTAATACTATGGTTTGTATGATAACACCAACCAAACATAGAAAAGAAAGAAGAAGTTGTTGTTTATAAAGGGCAAAACCAGCTAATAGAGCTGTCAAAGAAAGCAATGTTACCCTTAGGATCAGTTGTAGATAAAAGTTTTTACTAGCCATTAAGAGTCTAATTTTTTAATTTTGTTATATAAAGTTTGTCTAGAAACTCCTAGTTGGTTAGCTGCAGCGCTATAGTTACCATTGTGTTCGTCTAGTGCCTTGGCAATCATAAGACGCTCCATCTCATCGAGAGTTTCTGGGCCTTTATCCAGAGAAACACCTGTATGCGTACTTAGTAAAAAGTCTGTAGGTTTTAATACGTTTCCTTCGCTCAAGATTACTGCCCTTTCTATAGTATGTTGTAATTCACGTACATTGCCTGGCCAGCGATATGCCATTAGTTTATCTTGACCTGCGGCATTAATTCGAAGTGCAGGTTTACCATATTTTGACGCAAATTTTTTGAGATAGAAATCAGCTAGTACTAAAATATCGTTATCTCGATCTCGCAAAGGGGGTACCTCGATATGTATAGTATTGATTCGATATAACAAATCCTCACGAAAAATACCTTCTTCGACCATTTGTGTAAGGTTGCAATTGGTTGCGCAAATTAAACGTATATCCACAGGAACGGTTTTGTTAGAACCTACTCTTACAATAGTTCTGTTTTGTATGGCAGATAATAACTTGGCTTGGGTTTGTAGGGATAGGTTACCAATCTCATCGAGAAATAGAGAACCTTTGTTGGCAGCTTCAAACTTACCAGCGCGATCTTCTTTGGCATCGGTAAATGCCCCTTTGGTATGTCCAAAAAGCTCGCTTTCAAACAAACTTTCAGATATAGAACCCATATCCACACCAATAAACACTTCGTTCATTCGGGAGGACATTCTATGTAGTTCTCTCGCAATTAATTCTTTTCCAGTACCATTTTCACCAGTAATTAAAACATTTACATCGGTTTTGGCCACTTTTCGTACGAGATTGAGTACAGCAGTAAGGGACTTAGAATTACCGATAATAAAATTCCTATTTTGATTAATGACCTGTTTTAGGTGGCTTTCTTTTTGTTTTAACTCTTGTACCTCTTTTTGTGATTTACGTAACTTGTAAGCAGATTTTATCGTAGCCATTAACTTTTCATTGGTCCATGGTTTTAGAATAAAATCAGAAGCCCCTTCTTTTAAAGCCCGAACGGCCAAATCAACCGCACCATAGGCGGTCATCATAATAATCGAGGTATGAACGGCTTTCTTTTTGATTTCTCGCAACCAGAATAATCCTTCGTTTCCAGTATTCACTCCAGCAGAAAAATTCATATCTAAAATAACGATATCATACTCGCTTAGATTAGGTAATGATGAGATCTGATTTGGATTTGAGATTGTTGCGACCTCTTTAAACTCGAATTGTAATAAAATTTCGAGTGCGCTTAAAACACTTTTGTTGTCGTCAACGATTAAAATTTTTCCGTCTTGCACGATACTATTTTTAAAGTTATTACCAGAGTTCTATGTATTGACGTTCCAAAGCAGAGCTTTGAAAAAGACGTCTTTTATTTTGTTTTCTTTGAATGAACAAAGAAAATGAAGGGATCGAATTACGCCCGGATTATATAATAGAAAATCTATTATGTCTTTAGCTTTCTACAAATACAAGCGTTTTAATTGATTTTTTTAGTGTAACGATAGCATCGCTATGTTAAACTAAGAAGATCATTGTATTTAAGGTATTTCAAAGCCTCATGGCGAACTTCTATCACATCCGGGTTGAGGCAATACTCATTGTAAAATTACAAATACAAAGGAATACCTCTATACGAGTGTAAAAATATTTGACACTATTTGTATAAAAATTTTACATGTTGAAATAGTTTTTTATAATTACAAACACTTAATTGATTGATAATCAATATTTTATATTCTTGGCACGAGATTAGAAAAGAGTTTGGCATCAGAAAAATAGAATTAAGTATTTATACATGATACATTACAAGAATATAATCTTTTGCTTTTTATTGCTTTGGTCGGTACAAACGATGTACGCCCAGAAATCATGGTCACTAGATGATTGCATTACATATGCAATAACACATAACCTACAACTTAATACTTCTAGATATGACCAAGATGCGAATAGAGAGACTTACAGACAATCTATAAGAAATTTGTTGCCAAGTATTAATGCGACTTCAAATTATAACATTAGATATGGTAGATCTGTAGATCCCAATAACAATAGTATCGTGAATACCGATTTCTTCTCTAATAATTACGGAATTAATGCAGATATAGATTTGTTTAGAGGTTTTCAGAAAATGAATCAAATAAAAGCATCTAAATTTTTATACAAAGCTTCTAACGAGCAGGTGGTACACCAAAAATATTTATTGGCATTTAGAATCATGTCGGCTTTTTATGATATACGATTTATGCAAGGACTTGTAGAAATTGCTAAAGAACAAGAAACAACGAGTCAGGAGAATTATGATTTGATCAAAAGACAAGTAGAACTTGGACAAAAAGCAAAAGCTGATCTATATGAGGCAGAATCTGCCTTGTTAGCAGATCAATTATTAGTAACGCAAAACGAGAATAATGTGGTTGGCGCAAAACTTAAGTTGGTACAAGAAATGAATCTTGAAAATGCCAATACGATTACAATAACTCAGGATCTTGATGCCATAGATCAAAACCCAGAAGGTTTTGTGTCTGATAAGGATTCTATTTACAACACTGCCAAAACATTTTTACCTATGATAAAGGCAGAAGAGTTAAAAGTTAAGGCATCAAAAAAGCAATTAGCCATGGCTAGAGGGGGCTTGTACCCCTCTTTATCTTTCTTTGCAGGATACCAGACAGGATATTTTGAAACCAATATTGATAGTGCTGGTGAGGTGATCTCTTTTAATGATCAAATAAAGGATAATGCTTCGCAGTATGTTGGACTTTCACTTAACATACCGATCAGTAATGGGTGGTCAAATCGATCAAGAGTAAAACAGCAAAAGGTGGCATTAATGCGTGCAGATAATGAACTTAATGTAAAGAAACAAGAGATGTATCAATTGATACAACAATTGGTGCAAGAGCAAAATTCATTAAGAATAGAGTTTGAACAAAGCTTACAAAAGGTAAAAGCACAGGAGCTGGCATTTGATATCGCTCAAAAAAAATATGAAAAAGGATTAATAAGTACTATAGAATTAAATCAATCAAAAAACCTTTTGGCAACCTCAAAAAATGAAAACCTACAAGTACGATTGCGATTAAAAGTAAACAAAAGTACCTTAGAGTTTTATAATGGGTCACCTGTTTTTAATATAACAAGCGCACAATAAGATGGACATAAAAATTGAAAAGAAAAAAGGATTAAGACCTAAACATTACGGATACATTGCTATAAGTGTTCTATTGCTTTTTGCCGGTTGGAAAATGATGTTTGGCAATACGGCTTCTACCTTTAGAACCGAAAAAGAAAAAGTATCTATCGCAGCTGTATCATTTGGAAAATTTGATGACTATATTACTATAAATGGAGCAGTAGCACCTATTAGTACAATCTATATGGACGCTTATGAAGGAGGTAGGGTAACAGAAAAACTCATCGAAGAAGGGACAATGGTAAAAAAAGGCGATATTATATTAAAATTAGAGAATAGAGGGCTGTATGAGCAAATATTGGCAAGCGAAAATAATCTAGCTCTAAAACAAAATGACCTACGCTCGACCAAGCTTACTTTTGATTCGAGGCAAGTAGAAGGAAAAAAAGACTTGGTAAGTTCTAAGTACGAATTACAAAAACTGAAACGTAATTATGAACAGAATAAGGCTTTGTTTGAAGATGAGTTAATATCTAAAGAAGTTTATTTAACCTCAAAAGAGAGTTATGAGCTTTCGCAAAAGCAATATGATATTATTAAATTACAAACAGAACAAGACGATGTGCTACGTAGCACCTCTTTAAACGAATTGGATGCAGATTTGGCTCGAATGAAAAAAACCCTATCGATGGTATATGAACGTATTGATCACCTTAATGTGAGGGCACCAGCCGATGGTCAATTAGGTTTTTTGGATGCAGAAATAGGTCAAAACATTCAACAAGGCCAACGAATAGGGCAAATAAATGTACTAACCGATTATAAAATTGAAGCCACTATTGATGAACATTATATTGATAGAGTTAAAAGAGATCTTACAGCTGTACTAGAGCGTAATGGAAAAGAATATCAATTACGTTTGCGTAAAGTATATCCAGAGGTTCGTAGTGGTAAATTTAAGGTAGACCTTGTTTTTACTGGTGAGAAACCAGAAACTATTCGAGCTGGACAAAGCTATAATATAAAACTTCAGTTAGGAGCATCTAGTAATGCAATTTTGTTACCAAGAGGTAGCTTTTTTCAAAGTACCGGAGGGCAATGGATTTTTGTAGTAGACGCTTCCGGAGAAGTAGCTTGGAAAAGACAAATACGTATCGGTAAACAAAACTCTAGATATTATGAATTAATAGAAGGACTAGAAGAAGGTGAACAAGTGATCACTTCGGGGTATGATAGCTTTGGAGATGCCGAAAAAATTATATTAAAATAAAAGAAAATTAAGAAAATAAACAATCAAAAAATGATACAAATCAAGAACTTAAAAAAGAGTTTTAGAACTGAAGAAGTTGAGACTCTTGCATTAAATAATGTCAATTTAAAAGTTGAAGAGGGAGAGTTTGTAGCTATTATGGGACCATCGGGATGTGGTAAGTCTACATTACTTAATATCGTTGGTATGTTGGATAATCCTAATGAAGGATCATATCACTTTAATGGTCAAGAAGTAGGAGGGTTAAAGGAAAACCAAAGAACCAAAGTAAGAAAAGGAAATCTTGGGTTTGTATTTCAGAGCTTCAATCTTATCGATGAGCTTACGGTTTTCGAAAATGTTGAGCTTCCGTTAATCTACCTTAACATGAAAAAAAGTGAAAGAGAATATAAAGTAAAACAAGTATTAGAACGAATGAAAATTGCACATCGAGAAAAGCATTTTCCGCAGCAATTATCAGGAGGACAACAACAACGTGTAGCTATTGCCAGAGCAGTAGTTACCAATGCCAAACTTATTTTGGCAGATGAGCCTACAGGAAATCTGGATTCTAAAAACGGAATCGAAGTGATGAACCTGTTAACAGAATTAAATCAAGAAGGAACGACCATTATCATGGTAACCCACTCAGACAGAGACTCGCATTATGCACATAGAGTAATTAATCTTTTTGACGGACAAATTGTTACCGAAAGCCAGAATAAACCTTTCGGTGTTAACGCACAATAATTCTAAAATTAATAACAAAATCAAAGTCATGATCAAGTATGTATATCATTTAGCACTAGCAATTTTACTTTTTTGTATGAGTTTATGTTATGGACAGTCTAAAACTGTTGCTTTAGCTCATTTTGATGAAGTACTCATTAGCCCACATATCGAAGTAAATTTTAAAGAAGGTAATACCGAAGAAGTTGTTATCGACAATGCTCGATTACCAGAAGAAAAAATCAATATCGAAGTCAACGGAAAAACTTTGCATATCTATTTGGATGGTGCAAAAATGGTTACCAAGACCAAAAAAGGATACCATGAGAATGGTTGGAAACAAAAAACACCAATCTACAAAGGTACAATGATCACTGCTACCATAACCTATAAACAACTCAAAGAACTTTCTGTACGAGGTGAGGAAATTATAAAATTTGAAAGCCCAATAGTTAGAGATGAGTTTAAGTTAAAAACATACGGTGAACCAAAAATCACAATGAATGAGATTACAGTAAACTCATTGTATGTTACTATGTATGGTGAGAGTCATTTGGAAATCAAAAACGGAACAGTAGGAAATCAGAAATATACGGTTTATGGAGAAGGAGAAATTAACACACTTGGTATGACTAATCAAAATACCAAAATCACTGCCTATGGCGAAGGAAGTTTTAGGGTAAATGTTTCTGATCGCCTTAAGGTAACAGCATTTGGCGAGGCAAGAGTTGCCTATAATGGTAATCCATCTATACATAAAGGAATTATTATTGGGGATGCCACTATCCAAAAAATAGACTAAAAATCATCAATCAAAAAAGCGGATAGTTATGTTTAAAAATTATATCAAAATTGCTTGGCGAAGTATTGTAAAGAACAAAATATTTGCTCTACTTAATGTAGCTGGTTTGACAATAGGCTTATTATGTAGTCTATTAATTTATCTATGGATAAATGATGAATTTGCAATTAATAATTATCACGAAAACAATGACCGACTGTATTCGGTCTATAATAAATTTACTTTTCAAGGAAAATTAGATACAGACTACATTACCCCTAGTTTACTTAGTGACCAACTAAAACTAAAAATTCCGGAAATAGAAAAAGCAGCGGCTATTTCCTGGCCACATACAAAAACTTTTGCCAATAAAGACAAGGCGTTTAAACAAGAAGGAATCTTTGTGGATAGTGACTATTTATCTATGTTTTCTTTTCATTTTTTAGAAGGAACAGCGACTACTGCCTTGACTAGTCCAACTGATATTGTTATCTCAAGAAAAATGGCAGAAATGTTTTTTGGAGACCCTCAAAATGCCATTGGTAAGATGCTTACTTATGAAAACTCTGAGCAATATCAGGTATCTGCAGTATTCGAAAATATTAGTGAAGCCAATACCGAAAAGTATGATTTTTACCTACATAAAGATGTTTTCTTGAAAATACATAGTTCGTGGATAAAAGAAATGACAAATTTTGGAGCAACCGCCACCTTTGTATTACTTAAAGAAGGAGTCGATATCGAAAAAGTAGAAACTAAGGTCAAAGTTTTTTTAAAAGAACAATTAAAAGACATACCAGATTTTGACATAGAGTTAGGCTTGCAACCATATGGCGATAAATATTTATACTCTGAATTTGAAAATGGGGTGATTTCTGGCGGAAGAATAGAAAATGTAAGGATTTTTAGTGTTATAGCATTCTTTATATTATTGATTGCATGTATAAATTTTATGAATCTGGCATCGGCAGGAGCTTTAAAAAGAAGTAAAGAAGTAGGAGTACGTAAAGTTTTAGGAGCAAAAAAAAGAGTTTTAATCAACCAGTTTTTGGGAGAAGCTATAATATTATCTCTGATCAGTACTGCCTTTTCTCTAATATTACTTATGGTGGTACTACCTCTGTTTAACCAACTTGTAGATAAAGATATTAGTTTGCATGATCTTTCTCCCGTTTTTTGGTTAGGCGTATTTCTAATAGCGTTATGTACTGGAGTACTTTCTGGAAGTTATCCAGCTATAATGATGTCTTCTTTCAAAGCGACCGAAATTTTTAGAAAAAAAACACATTTGGGAGCTAGTGCTAAGTGGATTCGAAAAGGGTTAGTGGTTTTTCAATTTGCACTTTCTTTAATTCTGATTACTGTAATGATCATTGCGTCCCAACAAATTAGTTTTATCAAAAATCGTAATCCTGGCTTTGACCGTCAAAATGTTATGTTATTTCAATTTGACGGAGAGATGATAAATAAATATTCGGTTTTCAAGAATAGGGCTTTGCAAGTATCAGGGATAGAATCTATGACACTTATGTCTGGAAATCCTTTGGATTTTAAAAACAACGGAAGTAGTGCCTATTGGCTTGAAAGACCAAATAATGTTTGGACCCAGCTTAATACTTTGGCGGTAGGCGATGACTTTGTCAAAACATGGGGAACTGAAATGCTTATGGGGACCGACTTTTCTAAAAGTAATCCTTCAGATAACAATGACTTTATTATTAATGAGAAGGCTTTAGAGATTATGGGATTTGAAGATCCTATTGGTAAAAAGATAAATCACTGGGAAAGTGAAGGAAGAATCATAGGAGTAATGAAAGATTTTAATTTCAGTTCTATAAAATCGGCAATTGGGCCCCTCGTGATGAGATATACCGATGGTAGTAAGGGATTTGCACAGTTTGTTATGGTAAAAATTAGCTCTTCAGATATAAGAGGTACCATAGGTGAATTGCAGGCATTGCATAAAGAAATGAACCCTTCTTTTCCGTTAGATTATAGTTTTTTAGATACAGACTATGATGCACTTTACAAAAGTGATACTATGTTTTTTAAACTATCAAGGTACTTTTCGTTTATAGCTATTTTTATTTCATGTCTTGGATTATTTGGATTAGTAATGTTTACTGCCCAACAAAAAATAAAAGAAATAGGTATAAGAAAAGTACTGGGATCCTCGGTTTCTGGGATTACTATCCTATTGGCAAAAGATTTTTTAAAACCAGTACTATTCGCTATTCTGATTGGTAGTCCAGTAGCATGGTATCTCATGAGTCTGTGGTTAGCTAAGTATCAGTATAAAATAAACATGCCTTGGTGGGCATTTGTAGTCGCAGATGTTATGATTGCTGTAATAGCTATAGTTACCCTAAGTTTTCAATCTGTTAAAGCAGCGAAAGCTAGTCCTATAAAAAACTTAAGAATAGAATAAATCATCAATCAATCAAAAAAGCAGCTAGTTATGTTTAAAAATTATATCAAAATTGCTTGGCGAAACTTACTTAAGAATAAGGCATATACTTTTCTTAATATGGTCGGACTTTCGATAGCCTTTGGGGTGGCAATTCTTTTAAGTATGACTGCATTTTTTGAATTGTCTTATGATAAGTTTCACAAAGACATTGATAATACATATCAGGTATATTATACAGAGCAAAGCCCAAAAGGGACACAGGCAAGTATAAGTCAACCTATTCCTTTTGCAGAAGCTCTTAAAAAAGAAGTGCCCGGTGTAGAACGTATTACTAGGTATCTAAGTGGTCGAGGTGTAGTTACTTATAAAGAAAAGGAGTTAAATATGAGCCTGGCCTGGGTAGATCAGGACTTCTTTTCCATATTTTCTTTTCCAGTAATCCAAGGTGTTACCGGTCAATCTCTTATAGAAGGACCTACGGTCGTAATTACCAATAGAATTGCTAATCGAATTTTTGGTACCACTGATGCAGTAGGAAAAACAGTTATGGTTTTGTTTAAAGGCAAAGAGCAACCTATGGAGGTATCGGCTGTTTTAAAAGATATTACACCTAATAGTAGTATTAGTTTTGATATGGCTATCAATATTGTTAATATGCCTAAATATCAAGGGTATATCGATGAATGGAAATCTAAAAATCATGATGTATACCTGCAGTTACAAAATGAGGTTTCTGTTTCAGAATTTGAGAAACGTACATTTTCGTTTACCAATCTACACTATAAAAATCAAATAGAAAGTGCCAAACGTGATGGGGCTAGTCCAACTGAAGATGGGCAGTATTGTACGCTAAATCTCCTACCTTTTAAAGACAGGCATTTTGTTAATTATAATCAAGGAGAAGCCAAAGTAACCAGAACCTTACCATATATAATTTTGGGCATCGCTTTTCTAATTGTTTTTATCGCTTGTATAAATTTTATAAACATGAGTATTGCCAAAAACTCTGGTCGATTACAAGAGATTGGTATGCGCAAAACAATGGGAGCTGCAAAGCGACATGTGTTTTATCAGTTTTGGGGAGAAAGTATATTTATCTTTTTGTTTACGATACTTATCGGGATTGTTTTAAGTGTACTATTTCTGGATGATTTCAAAATCCTGTTTAGAACAAGAGCCACCTTAGATAATGTTTTTTCTCCTACACTTTTAACAGGTGCGATATTGGCTTTTTTCTTAATCACATTTATAGCAGGAGGGTATCCAGCTATATTACTAAGTAAACTTGGCACTTTGCAGGCATTAAAAGGAAAACTTAATGTAAAAGGAGGTAATGGGGTTCGCAACTTTTTAATGGTAATCCAGTTTAGTATTGCCATTTTATTAATCAGTGGAACTTTGGTATTAAGGGGGCAACTCGAGTATATGCGTACCAAAGACTTAGGATATAATAAAGAACATGTGATCTCGGTACCGCTTAATGGCAAGAAAGATAGTTATGCAGCCGTTCAGCTTCTTAGAGAAGAATTAAAAGACCACCCAAACATAATAAGTGTTACAGCTTCAAACAATACACTTGGCTTGGGTAAGGATGGTAATGCTTATTCAAGTGTGATGGGATTTGATTATAAAAATCGAGGCATGAAAACTAATATGCTGGTAGTTGATTATGATTATCCAGAAACATTGGATATAGAATTAGCTTCGGGTCGTAGTTTTAGTAGAGATTTTGCTACCGATAGCCTGTCAATTTTAATAAATGAATCAATGGCAAGACAGCTGGGAGAAGAAGACCCTTTGCATAAACAAATTAATAGTGATGGTAGAGATTATACCATAGTAGGGGTTCTAAAAGATTATCACTTTACAAAGTTAGATAAAGAAATTGCTCCAATTACGCTATTCATGGATAAGGATTGGCGTTTGTATTATGCTTATATAAAAATTGCCCCAACAAACATTACACGATCTTTTGACGTGATACAGCAGGCATGGCAAAAAATAGAACCTAATGCCAGATTCTTAGGCTCTTTTCTTGATGAAAACATTGATCGAACTTTAAGAAGAGAAAAGAAAATGATGGCGATTATAACTAGTGGTGCTATTATAGCTATTGTTCTAAGTTGTATAGGATTATTGGCTATTTCACTTTTGGTTGTTAGCCAGAGAACAAAAGAAATCGGAATACGCAAAGTGGTAGGGGCTAGTACTACATCTCTAACCTATTTACTGGCAAAAGATTTTATGAAACTAGTGGTATTTGCTTTTATAATCATAGTACCTATTGCGTGGTTGGCGGCAAGTAATTGGTTAGCGAATTATACTTATAGAATTGATCTATCTGTGTGGTTTTTTATTACAGCTGGTCTTATGACTAGTTTAATTGCACTGGCAACCATAAGTACAGGTACTATTAAAGCAGCTTTGCAAAATCCAGTAAAAAGTTTACGAACAGAATAGAGTAAGTAATCAATCTCGAAGGATCGAGGTTAAAAATTAGTAATCATGATTAGAAACTATTTCAAAATTATCTGGAGAAATATGATCCGAGAAAAACAGTTTACTTTTCTTAATATTTTAGGGCTTACTATTGGCATTACTAGCTGTTTTATTATTGGATTATATGTTTACAATGAAATTACATATGATACTTTTCATGAAAAGGGAGATCGTATTTATAGGGTAAATCAATCATACATTTGGGGAGATTGGAATGATCAATATGCTTCTACAGGGCCCAATGTTGCTGTGGCATTAAGGGCAGATGCCCCAGAATTTGAAAAGATTACAAGATTATTAGACCCTGGCGCGCAAAATATACGTAAAAAGAGCGCTATAGAGCATACGAATATTTTTAAAGAGGAAAGGTATTTCTTTGCCGAAGAAAATTTCTTTGAAATATTCTCTTTTGAGTTTATAAAAGGTGATCCAAAAACCGCATTGAAAGAACCCAAAAGTTTGGTCATTACTGAAGAAACCGCTTCTCGCTATTTTGGAAATAAAGAGCCTATAGGAAAACCATTAGAAATTAGAAAATCAGATGGTACTTGGGATACGTATACGGTTAGTGCTGTTTTGGCAGACGTTCCAGAGAATTCGCACATTAAATTTGATATTTTGACATCCTTAAATACAATTCGAAAAAAGATGCAAAGAGAAAATTGGTTATGGGCATCAACAGGTTATGTTACCTACGGATTAGTAAAAGAAGGAACAGATATCGAAACTCTAACTCAAAAAATACAAGCGATACCACCAAAATGGGCTGCACTTACAACTGAGCGATTATTTAACCAGTCTTATGATGAATTTACCGATGGAAAAGAGTGGAGACTATATTTACAACCACTCAAAGAAATTTATTTATCAGAAGCACCAAGTAAGCATCGGTTTGGATCCACTGGAAATCCACAATTTGTAAAATTGTTTAGTGCCATTGGTATTTTGGTTCTTTTTTTATGTAGTATCAATTTCATGAATCTTTCTACGGCCAGAGCCTCTAAAAGATCAAAAGAAGTAGGGATTAGAAAAGTTCTGGGTTCTGCCAGAAGTAGACTTATTAAACAATTTATTTTAGAATCAACTTTGTTTGTTGCTGCCAGTACTTTATTTGCAGTAGTGTTGGCTCAAATCTCATTAGATGGTTTTAATACTATTGCAGGCAAAGAGTTGTCTTTTATAGGATTATTAGTAAATCCAGTATTTATAGGAATTGTTATACTTTTTGTTTTTGTTTTGGGTATTGCCTCAGGAAGCTATCCTGCTTTTTATCTTTCATCATTTAGACCTATTGAAACACTTAAAGGTAAAGTAAACTCTGTATTTAAAGGGAAAAACTTGAGAAATACACTTGTAGTTTTTCAGTTTACCATATCTATTGCATTGATCATCTGTGCATTTTTTGTGCAAAAACAACTGGTATATACGTCCTCTTTGGATTTAGGATTAATAAAAGATAATGTTTTACAAATTCATAATATAGAACAACTAGGTGATAAAGCAGAAACCTTGAAAGCCAAATTAGAAACCAATTCGGCTTTTACCCATGTTGGCAAGTCCTATGGGATACCACCCAATGTATGGTCTGGAGATAAATATCGAGCGTTTGGACCAGAAAATCCAGCAATACATTTTACTGATGTAAGAACCGAAGGTGATTTTTTAGAAGTGTTAGGGTTAGAGTTTATAGCTGGTAGAAATTTTGATTCAAATCGTAAAACAGATAAGTATGGGGTAGTACTTAATGAAGAGGCAGTAAAGGTGTTAGGTTGGGGTAAAAAGGATACATATGCAACAGATTCACCAATAGGAAAATTTGTTGCGATGACCAATGATAATGCTGATAAAATGGAAGTATTAGGAGTTGTCAAAGATTTTAATTTTAGTACTACAAAAGAAAAAATAGGGCCTCTTGTTATGTTACATCAAGATAATGATTGGGTGTGGAACTACGGTAGAGGACGTACATTTATGGCAGCTCGACTGGATCCCCATGTTGTAGAGAATTTAGGAAACTTGCAGCAACTAATCGAAGATGTAAAAGAGGAAATGGCTCGTCTTGATCCTTCGATTTTATTCGAATATAGTTTTGTAGATCAAGAATTTGAAGAAACATTTAAATCTGAACAAAGAATGGCAAAGGTACTTAATATATTCACCTTATTGGCATTGCTAATTGCATGTATCGGACTTTTTGGATTAGCTGCGTTTTCTGCAGAACAGCGTGTAAAAGAATTAGGAATTAGAAAGGTTCTTGGTGCCAAGGTATCACAACTTGCAATACAGTTTTCTACAGAATTTACAAAGCTTGTGTTGATTTCGGTTCTTCTGGCTTCTCCAATAGCTTATTTTATAGTAGATGAGTGGCTTACTAATTTTGCTTACCGTACATCAATAGAATTATGGGTGTTTGTACTAGTATCCTTATTTGCAATGGTTATTACCGTTTTTACAGTTGGTTTTCAGATGATTAAAGTCGCAAAAACGAATCCCATACATAGTTTACGAACCGAATAATTTATCATCAAAAAACAAAAGATTATGTTTAAAAATCACTTAAAAATAGCATGGAGAAACCTTCATAAACGCAAGGTATTTGCTCTTATTAATATCTTGGGTCTTGCGTTAGGTTTTGGTTGTGCGATCCTAATCTTTTTGTTTGTGAATCATCATTTACAATTTGATAAATTTCATGACAATGCTGATAGAATTTACAGAGTAGTTACCGAAGAGCATCGAGATGATATTGATTATGATGCTAGTGTACCACCGGGCTTTGCTATGAGTTTTAAGACTAATTATGATTATACAGAAAAGGTTGCTAAAATCTATTATCGAGAAAACTGGCAGATTAATGGTACAGAAGATTATACTTCAAAAGTTTTTAAAGAGGACATTGTTTTTGCAGAGGCAGACTTTTTTAAGATATTCAATTTTCTTCTGGTCGAAGAATTAGGAGAAAGAACGCTTGATGAGCCTAATACGGCATACGTTACCCAAAGTTTTGTGCAAAAAATGTTTGGTAGTAAAAGTGCTTTGGGAAAAACATTTGTTTTGGGAAATACCGAAACTATTCAAATAATAGGTGTACTAAAAGATTTACCAAAAACCACAGAAATTCAAGGAACAATATTTCCTTCGTTTGCCACAGTAAAGAGCTATGATAAATTTGTCTCTAGTGATTCCTGGGGAGGAATTAATGGTAGTCTAAGATGTTTTGCTCTGCTTCGTCCCAACCAAAATATTACACAGATCGAAAGTACTTTAATCGAATTGGTAACCAAACATCGACCAAAAAGTAAAAATGTACATCGTTATAAATTACAACCTCTAGCAGATATTCATTTAAATGAAAAATATGGAGGGATTAATACAAACCTACTTTGGATTTTTAGTTTGATAGGTTTCTTTATTATTACAATAGGATGTATCAATTTTATTAATATTTCTACAGCTCAGGCGTTTACACGTTCAAAGGAAATAGGGATCAGAAAAGTACTAGGAAGTTTTAGACAGCATCTTTTTTGGCAGTTCATTTCAGAAACAACTATTATCAGCCTTTTTGCAATGACCATTGGTATAACTATCGCTGTAATGGTATTGCCTTTTTTTAATGAACTTTTTGCTTTAGAACTTTCTATTAAATCACTAGTACAGCCTAAAGTGATTGGATTTGTATTGGCTTTACTAGTGCTTGTTTCGTTTTTTGCTGGTAGTTATCCAGGAATATTATTAGCACGAATCATACCAACTTTAGCGCTTAAAGGAAAGCTAACTCAAAACGATACAGGAGGAAAGTTAACTAGAAAAGTACTAGTGGTTTCGCAATTTTCGATTTCTATAATTTTGATTATTGCAACAGTGGTCATTAGCAAGCAAATTAGTTATGCTGTAAACGCAGATTTGGGTTTTGATACAGAATCAATAGTAATTATCGAAATACCTGATGATATCGAAAAAGTAAAACTAGACGGGTTAAAAGAGCGATTGACCAACCTCTCGGGAATAAAAAATGTAACGGCATGCATGTCTAGCCCAGGAGCATCGGGTAACAATTGGGGAACTACGATGCAATATGATAATAGATCAGAAGATGAAGAGTTTTCTATTTCGGCAAAGATGGCGGATGTTAATTATATAAATACGTTTGACTTGCAACTGGTAGCTGGACGAAATTTTTATCAAACAGATTCTGTATCCGAAGTGGTGGTGAATGAAAAGTTAGCGCAAAAATTAGGTTTAGAGAACTCACAAGAACTATTAGGAAAGCAGATTGTATTAAATGGTGCAGAAATTAAAGCATCGATAGTAGGGGTAGTTGCTAATTTTCATGATAAAAACTTTCATCATGATATCAATCCCATATTTATTGCTCCCTATTCAAAAGCCTTTTACCAACTCGCTATTAAAATTCATACAAAAAATGCACATGCCACTTTAGAGGGAGTAGAGAAACTTTGGAAAGAAATATTCCCAAAATACATGTACGAATTTGGTTTTCTAGATGAGGCTGTGGCAAAACAATATGAAGAAGAAAGGCGCTTTTTACAAATGTCAAAACTTTTTTCTGGTTTAGCCATTTTTATTAGTTGCCTTGGTTTGTATGGCTTAATATCTTTCTTCTTGGCACAAAAAACAAGAGAGATTGGTATTAGAAAGGTGCTTGGCGGTAACATTAGTGATATTCTAATACTGGTAACTCAAGATTTCTTTAAACTTATTTTAATTGCTGGTAGTATTGCCGCGCCATTAGCATGGTATTTTATGAATAACTGGTTGCAGAATTATAAGTATAGGATAGCTATTGACTGGTGGATTTTTGCTTTGGCTATAGGTGGTATTATAGTAATCACTCTGGTGACGATTAGTTATCAGGCGATAAGAGCCGCAATGGCAAACCCAATAAAAAGTTTGCGAACAGAATAAATCATTAACCTATATCAAACTAGTATTGATATTAAAAATAAAAGTTATGTTTAAAAATCATCTTAAAATAGCCTGGAGAAGTATTGCAAAGGATAAGATGTTTGCAGTGATCAAGATCGGAGGGTTTGCAGTAGGAATCATGGCATGTTTACTCATTTCTTTGTATATAAAAGACGAATTAAGTTATGATACCCAGTATGATAGAGCAGATGATATATATCGTATAGGGAAACAAGGGATATTAGATGGTAAACCAATAGGTGGGATACATATGCCCGCACCATTTGCGAAAACATTAAAAGCAAAAATCCCCGAAATAGAAAAAGCAGGAAGACTTTTGGTAAGTGAACTTCATGGTACTGGAGGTAAAGAAATTAGATCTAATGAAACTACACAAAATCTTTATGACGAGGGGTTTGCATTTGTTGATCAAGAACTGCTAGAGATTCTAGGTTTTAAAATGTACAGTGGTGATATAAAAAGTGCTCTAACACAACCAAAATCTATTGTAATTACTAAGAGAAAGGCAGAGAAGTATTTTCCGGATGGAAATGCTTTAGGGAAAACGTTGATTTTTAATAATAACACAAAAGATCCATATACAGTAGGAGGGGTTATTGAAAATTTGCCCAAAAATTCTCATTTTCAGTTTGAATTTTTACTCACATTATCAGGTGTTGAATTTTTTCGGGGAGAACAAGTTTCTTGGACTAGTCATAATTACCATACCTACGCTCTTTTTAGACCAGATGCGAATATGGAGGAGGTAAAGAAAAAACTCTCTGAAATTAAAGAAACGATTTACCTCCCTACTTTTAAAAATCGAAGTGCAGACTTTATGAAAACTTTGAATACAATGAAGTTTTCTTTGCAGAATGTTAAAGATATACACTTAAGAAATGATGTTTTGATAGATGCATTACAACATGGAGATATAAGATTTGTTTGGCTTTTTGGTGCGATTGCTGGATTTATTTTGTTATTAGCATGTATTAATTTTATTAACCTTTCTACGGCAAAATCGGCGAATAGAGCTAAAGAAGTTGGACTTCGAAAAACTGTTGGTGCATATAGAAAAAACTTAATTACACAGTTTTTGATAGAATCTGTACTGTTTAGTAGTATCTCTTTTATAATAGGTATTCTGTTGGCCTGGCTGTTGTTGCCATATTTTAATGGGATTGCTTCAAAAAGCTTATCGATACCTTGGGGAGCTACTTGGTTTATTCCTATAATTTTAATTTCTGCAATGTTTGTGGGTATAATAGCAGGTCTGTATCCTTCTTTTTATCTGTCTGCGTTTAAACCTGCTCAAGTGTTAAAAGGAAGTTTGCGAATTGGAAGCAAAAGCGGAAAGCTGCGTAGTGCTTTGGTTGTATTTCAATTTACAACTTCGGTAGTACTGATTATTGGAACATTGATTATTAAAGATCAAATGGATTATATCCAGAATAAAAAATTAGGATATGATAAAGATCAGGTAATTACAATAGAAGGAACAAATACTCTAGGAAATAAGCTCGAAACATTTAAAAAGGAACTTAAAGATATTGGAGAAGTTAAAGCTGTTACAGCTAGTGCTTATCTGCCTGTTAACAGAACAAAACGAAATGGGAACTATTTTAGAATTGAAAATAATACTGTCGAACAAGATGGAGCAGGTGGACAGATATGGCGAGTCGATTATGAATATATTAAGACACTAGGTATAACTGTCAAAGAAGGGAGAGATTTTAATAAAGAAATAGCCTCTGATAGTACACAAGCAATTATTGTAAATGAAGCAATGGTTAAACAGCTTGGTATTAAGAACCCAATCGGCACAAAAATTAGTAATGGTGACTCATATACCATAATAGGAGTGATTGAGAACTTTCATTTTGCAACACTGAAAGATAAGATTGAACCCTTATCTCTTGTAATTGGTAAAGAGGATGAAATGATTTCATTACGGGTCGAAACAGCTAATGTGGACATACTCCTTTCAGACATAGCTAAGACCTGGAATACATTTTCGCCTAATCAAACCATTAGATATAGCTTTTTGGACCAAAGATTTGCCAGAATGCATGAAGATGTAAAACGGATGGGAGTCATCTTTAACAGCTTCGCCATATTTGCTATTCTGGTGGCCTGTCTCGGCCTTTTCGCCCTATCGGCTTTTATGGTAGAACAACGTAATAAAGAAATAAGTATTCGAATGGTATTGGGTGCTTCTTTTAGAAACATATACAAATTACTGAGCTTAGATTTTTTAAAGCTAATACTAATTTCTATTTGTATTGCGATTCCTATAGGATGGCTGGTTATGAATCGATGGTTAGAGGATTTTGAATACAGTATTGATATAAGTTGGGAAGTATTTGTGTGGTCTGGTTTATTGGCAATAGCAGTAGCTGTATTAACCATTAGTTATCAGTCTATTGGTGCTGCATTTATAAAGCCATTAAAAAGTTTGAGATCAGAGTAAACAAAAAGTTCGATCATTAAAAAGTTATAAATAACTGTCTATTATGTATACCTTATATTTTAAAATAGCCCTAAGATACCTTTTAAAGAATAAGCTTTATTCTTTCATCAACATTTTTGGGCTAGCCATTGGTATAGCTTCTTTTGTATTGATTATGATATATGCCAATTATGAGCGTAGTTATGACAAATTCGAAGGATCAGAGAACGTGTATCGTGTGTACATGGAGTATCTCGAAGGAAACTCTTTTGTGCCTGGAGATGCTCAATCCTATAATATGGTGGGACCTACATTTAAAAAAGAGTTTCCTGAAGTAATAGATTTTGTTCGTTTTTATAAACTTGAAGAAACTCCAATTGAATTAGACGATAAGGTTTTAGAAGTAAATAATGGTTCTCTAGCAGATCATAGTTATTTTGATATATTTAATGTCGGTCTAGTAAAAGGTGATGTGCATACGGCGCTAAAAGAACCTAATTCTATTGTATTAACAGAGACAGTTGCAAAGAAATTTTTTAGTGACAGTAATCCCGTAGGCCAAACACTACGAGTTTATAGAAACAAGCCTGTTACTGTAAAAGTTACGGGTATAATGAAGGATATACCCGAAAACACACATTTTAAAATTAACTATTTATTGTCTTATAATACCATAGTTGGTTGGGATGGAATATCCAAAAATCAAAGAGAACCCAATTGGAATAACAATGTGTATTTCACTTATTTAAAGATTAATCCAAATACAAATATAGAAGTACTTAGAAAAAAAATTCTTAATAGTAACTTTGAAGATAATGTCGATGAACGTCATAATATTGAGCCTTTAGAAAATATACATCTTTATTCTAATAAGCCATATGAAGCAGAGGCTAATGGGAGCATTATGCGTGTAAAGTTTTTAACCGCAATTGCTATTATAATCCTTGTTCTTTCCTTATTAAATTACATTAATCTTTCTACTACAAAATCCCTCGAGAGAGCAAAAGAAGTCGGAGTTAGGAAAGTAGCAGGAGCTCAAAAGCAACAATTGATTCTACAATCAGTGATAGAATCTGTTGTTTTGAATGTACTTGCACTTATTTTGGGAGGGATAATTACTTTGATTCTACTTCCCGTTTATAATTCATTTACAGAAAAAGTATTATCCTTAGAACTAGGTAGTATACCAAATGTACTATCTATTTTGGGGAGTGTGTTTCTTGGTATGATACTAGCAGCATTATATCCAGCAATAGTGTTAAGCAATTATTCTCCTTCAAAAGCATTAAAAGGTAAAGTACGAACATCTTCTAATGGGTTAAATGTAAGAAAAGGATTGATCATCACTCAGTTCTTAGCAACCATTGTTTTATTGATAGGTACCATTGTGGTTACCAAACAAATCAATTTTATGAGAGAACAATCTATTGGTGTAAACCTTTCTAATGTATTGACAATCAATGGAGAAATATTAACGGAAAAAAGTGACTCTATTTTTAACAATGATTTTGCTGCCTTATTGAATGAAGTTAAAAAGAACCCATCGGTTACTGATGCATCGTTTTCAAATAGTTATCCAGGTTGTGGTTATGAAAGACTATCTTCATTTATGGGGATTACTTATCCCGATGGGACTCTAGATGAGAAAAAAGTCTGGTATAATTATGAGGTTGACCATAATTATACTGCAATGATGGGAATGGAGTTTATTGCAGGTCAATCTTTTTATTCAAACAGTAAAGGATATAGCAGGGATATAGTTGTTAATGAAAAATTTGTAAAGGAAATAGGTGTTAAAGATAGTCATGACGCAATTGGTAAAAAGTTAAAGTTTTGGTCACGTGATTGGACCATTGTTGGAGTTATAAAGGACTATCATCATTTTGGAGTAAAAAATCCCGTATTACCAATAATGTTGAGGTATACGCCTACTAAGGATTTTTTAATGATAAAGTTAAACTCCAAAACAATTGCAGAGTATAGACCAATTATTGCACAATTGAGAAAAACCTGGTCTTCTGTTTTTCCTGAAAGCACGTTCAACTATAGTTTTGTGGATCAAAAATTTGAAGCTCAATATGAAGAAGATAATAAGTTTAGTGATGCTTTTAGAATTTTTACAGCATTAGCAATTGGTATTGCCGCACTTGGTCTATTTGGACTTACTTCATATACCTGTATACAACGTAAAAAGGAAATTGGCATTCGAAAAGTAAATGGAGCTTCTGTGGTTAAAATATTGAAAATCCTAAATATAGATTTTATTAAATGGGTAGGAATTGCTTTTGTAATTGCTGTGCCAGTAGCATGGTACGTTATGAATTCCTGGCTTGAAAATTTTGCAGTAAAAACCAGTATCAGCTGGTGGATATTTGCTTTTGCGGGGATAATGGCTTTGGGTATTACATTACTTACAGTAAGCTGGCAAAGTTTTATAGCAGCAAGCGGAAACCCTGTAGATGCTTTAAGAGACGAATAATGTATCAATTAAGAACGAAGTAATCATGATTAAGAATTATATCAAAATAGCTTGGAGAAATTTATTAAGAAATAAAACATTTTCCTTTATCAATATTTTTGGTCTTTCGATAGGTTTAGGCACTTGTCTTTTGCTTACACTATATATTATTGATGAGTTGACGTATGATATACATCATAAAGATGTAGATCAGATTTATAGAGTATCTATGGAGTCTATGGGGACCCCCACAGCTACGGTTTCTGCACCAATGGCCAAAGGACTCGAAGATCAGATTTCTGAAGTTAAAGAATCTACCAGAATACTTAAGTTTCCCAATATAGATAAGTTCCTATTAAAAGATAAAGAAAACAATAACCAGTTTTATGAATCTAATGGGTTTTATGTTGATGCTACTTTTTTTGAAATTTTCACGTATGATTTTAAGTATGGCGAATACAAAACTGCACTAAACACCCCAAATACTGTTGTACTTTCTGAAGAGGTCGCTACTAAAATGTTTGGAGATATAAATCCAGTAAATAAAGTAATAGGTATAGAAATTCCTTATGCAAATACGAAGTATACTGTAAAGGGAGTTTTTAAAAACAATACAAATAAATCACACGTTAAGCCAAACTTATTATTGTCAATGAAAAATGATGATGTGGGAGAATGGGTAGATGAACAAACAAATTGGGCAACCAATAATATGTTTTATACCTATGTAAAGCTAAACAGTGATGCTTCGATTACAAGTTTTGAAGAAAAGCTACCGGCATTTTATGATAAAAATGCGGGCCCATATTTATTAGAAGGAACAGAGAGAACCCTGTTTACAACTCCTCTTAAGGATATTTACCTAAAATCTGATGTTAATATGGAGCTATCTGCAAATGGTAGTATGACTTCGATCTATATTTTTAGTGCGATAGCAGGATTCTTATTATTAATAGCCTGTATTAATTTTATGAACCTCTCTACAGCCAGATCAGAGAAAAGATCAAAAGAAGTTGGAATGAGAAAAGTATTGGGAGCCAAAAAGAAATCATTGATCTTTCAGTTTTTAGGGGAGTCCATGATTTTGGCTTTAATATCATTAGTTTTCGCCTTGATTATTGTGGTTGTAATGCTTCCTTTGTTCAATTCTTTTGCAGATAAGAATTTATCTCTTTTACAATATCCCAGTTTTGTATTTTATATAAGCGGTTTGGCAATAATTACAGGAGTATTATCTGGGCTTTATCCCGCTTTTTACCTGTCATCTTTTAGGCCAATTACTGTATTAAAAGGCAAACTAACGAATTCTTTTTCTGTTACTGCTATAAGAAAGGGATTGGTTGTTTTTCAATTTACTATATCTGCCACTTTAATCTTGGTTGCAGGTGTGATTTGGCAACAAATGAATTTTATTAATGATCAAGATCTTGGATTTCAAAAAGAACAACAGCTTATTATTCCATTAAGACGTTCTTCGGTTGCAGAAAGATATCAAACTATGAAATCTGAAATACTTAGAAATCCAAATATAAAATCGGTTACAGGAGGAAGTGCATATCCCGGTCTTTTAACAATTAGTGATAATATGTTCTATAAAAAGGGGCAGACGGTTGAAGATGGTATCTGGACGAGATATGGATGGGTAAATGATGATTATGTAAAAACCTTGGGGTATGAACTTTTGTATGGAAGAGGGTTTTCAGAAAATAGCCAGAAAGATAGCTTGTCGATTATTTTAAATGAAACTGCAGTTAAACAAATAGGTTTTGAACCGGATAAAGCGATAGGAAAAGAAATTTTCTTTGAGTGGAATAAAGAAAAATTCAACTTAGAGATTATTGGAGTAATTAAAGATTTTAATTTTCAAAGTTTACACGAACCTATAATGGCATATGGACTTAGAAGGTTAACAGGAGGTCAAACGAATTACTTGGTAGCAAATATCGAAAGTTCAGAAATAGAAAGTACACTAGGAAGTATAGAACAAGTCTGGAAAACTAATAACCCAGATACTCCATTCGAATATTTTTTCCTTGATCAGAATTTTGATCTTAATTATGCTTCAGAAAAGAGAACGTCAAATGTCGTTTTGGTATTTATGCTAATTGCAATTTTTATCGCTTGTATAGGGTTGTTTGGCTTGGCATCATTTACAACAGAACAGCGATACAAAGAAGTAGGAATTAGAAAAGTATTGGGGGCGTCTGTGATTAGTATTACTACAATGCACTTAAAAGAGTTTTTAAAGCTTATCATTTTTGCTATGATTATAGCAAGTCCATTAGCATACTATATGGGTAATAGGTGGTTACAAAATTTTGCGTATCAGATTGATATCGGATGGAAATTGTTTGCATTAACAACCTTGATCGCAATATGTATTGTTTTTGCTACTGTAGGTTACCAGGTAGTTAAGGCAGCTGTTGCTAATCCAATAAAAAGTTTACGTACAGAATAAAATTTTAAAAAAATACAATAGAGATGTTTAAACATTATATCAAAATTGCTTACAGAAATTTAGTTAAGAATAGAATGTTATCCCTTGTTAACCTATTAGGTTTAACCCTTGGGCTAGCCAGTATAATGACTTTAGTTTTTGTAGTACATGCATATTATAACGCCAATGGCTTTATACAAGAAGAAGAAAATTTGTACTATTTAAAAACTTTTACAACAACGGGACATAGTTATAATGAAACGACATACCCATTATTGGATAAAATAAAGAGTTCGTGCCCAGATGTGGTTGCCGGGACTCACCTTATAGGATGGAACCAACCATGGCTTTCTTATAAAGATATTAATTTGCAGGAAAGAAGAACCTCTTATGCTGATCCTGATTTTTTTGAAGTATTTACGCTTCCTTTAAAGTATGGAGATGCGGATAAAGCATTAAAGAATAAATATGATGTTGTTTTAACTGATGAGGTGAGCACAAAGTTTTTTGGAGATAAAAACCCTATAGGTGAAAAATTAATTTTTAATGATACACTTAGTTTAAAAATTGCGGGTGTTTTAGAGCCTGTTAGTTCGTATTCTTCATTACGTCTTGGGGTTTTATTAACGACACAATTATTAGAGGATAACCCTAGTTTTAAAGAACATTCGGGGTGGAAAAGTACATTTACGTCGAATACAATACGTCTTAGAGCCGGTGCAGATGTGCAAAAATTTGAAGCTCAAGTAATGAACTTGGTTCGTCAAAACTATGCAGACCCTTCAAATGTTGAAAAAATTAAAGTAGAGCCATACTCAAAAATAAGAGTGGATAATATTCCGATTGCAGGAATCATAATAAAAGGTGCTATTGCAACCATAATTTTTGTGTTACTAATTGTATTAGTTAATCTTATTAATTTGAATACATCTGTGATGTATAGTAGAACTAAACAATTGGCTGTTAAAAAGATTTTAGGAGATAATAAAAAGAGTATTGTATTTCAGTTTTGTCTAGAAAATGGTTTGTTGGTTTTAGTTTCTCTTTTTATATCTTCCATTGCATTTGTTTTACTACTGTTACCACAAATTAATGAAACGTTTGGAGGAAATTTTGGAAAAATAGCTATCGAGTTGCCTAAAGATTACCCTGTTATTTTATACTTTTTGGGGTTAGGCGTATTCATAACATTGGTTGTAGGTGCATTGCCAACATTTCGCTTTGTTGCTTTGCCGATATCTGTTGCATTAAAAGGTAAACTAAACTCCATAAGAAAAAATCTTTTTTTTAGAAACGCATTTATAATCATGCAGTTCTCGTTGGCCATTTTATTTATTTGTACTGCAATTATATTGAACTATCAGATTAATTTTATGAAAGAGGCTCCATTGGGCTATTCACAGGATAATATCAGTATTGCAAAAATTAACTTAGACTATAAAGATGAGAAAGCCGCCGAATCCAAATTTTCTCAAATTTTGGATCAGTTAAAAGCGAATCCATTTGTGCAAAGCTTTTCAACTACCCAAATGGTTCCTTCGGCATACAATAGAAGTTACAATAACTTTGTTGATCCAGAAACAGGGAAAGAGGTTAGAATTAGGTATGGGCATACAGATGCCAGTTATTTTAAAACATTGGATATACCATTGATTTCTGGAAGAAATTTTAGAGACCAAAATGAAGCTATTGAAAATGGTACTATTGTAATAAATAGTAGTGCTATGAGAGCACTTGGATGGACCAATCTTGATAATAAAAGGCTTAACAATAAGGGAGAAACTTCAGAAGGTTTTAAAGTTATTGGCGTAACTGAAGATTTTCACTATCAAGGTATGCAAAGCAGTATAGAACCCTTGGCACATTTTTATGGAGGAAAGCAAAAATTGAAATACAACAATTATTTGATGCTTAAGATTGTAAAAGGAAAAGAAAAACAGGTGTTTCAACAACTCGAAGCTGATTTTGCTCAAATCCAATCAAAAAGAGTCCTTGAGTATGAACTATTATCTGATAAAACCAATGCACAATACGATATTTTAAAGGGGATTTTAAAAACGGTAAATTTTGTTGCCTTCTTTACCATTTTGATTTCTTGCTTGGGTATGTTTGGTTTAATTTCTCTAATGGCAAAAAAGAGAGTTAAAGAAATAGGTGTGCGTAAAGTGTTAGGGGCGAGTATTGTAAAGATATTGATATTATTGTCTAAAGAATTTATTGTACTTGTAGGCATAGCTAGTTGTATTGCAATTCCTATAGCCTGGTGGCTTATGAGTAGTTGGTTGCAGAGTTTTGCATATCGAATTGATATACAGTGGTGGATGATGGTCTTAGGAGGAGCATTAGCGCTTTTAATTGTTTCTGTCACAGTAGGTATACAATCATTTAAATCTGCCGTTGTAAATCCTGTAAAAAGCCTTAGAGCAGAGTAAAACTTATAAGAAATCAAGTAAAAAAATAAATGATGTTCAAACACTATATAAAAATAGCTTGGAGAAATGCGATTCGCCAAAAACAATTTACTATTCTTAATGTTTTGGGTTTAAGTATTGGTATTGCCACTTGCTTTATTATAGGGCTTTATATTCATAGCGAAATGACATATGATACCTTTCACGAAAGAGGAGAACGCATTTATAGAGTAAATCAACCAAATATTTGGAGAGATTGGAATGAAGTATCTTCTGCCACAGGCCCTAATGTAGCTACTGCATTACGCAGCGATGCTCCAGATTTTGAAGAGATAACTCGACTGTTAAATACAGGAACTCAAGTTGTAAAAGTAGGAGGAGAGTCTAATCAAACTAGTATTTACAAAGAAGAACAGTATTTTGCGGTAGAAGAAAATTTTTTAGATGTTTTTTCTTTTGATCTTTTGAAAGGAAACCCAAAGACAGTTTTTGCAGAACCTTTTAGTATGGTGATAACCACCAAAACCGCTAAACGTTATTTTGGTAATCAAAACCCCTTAGGAAAAACAGTAGAAGTCAAAGATTTTGATGGTTCCTGGAAAACATATACAGTAAATGGTGTAGTTGCAGATGTGCCTTATAAATCACATATTCAGTTTGAGGTACTCGTTTCTTTAAAAAGTTTCTCAGATCAAATGCATGCCAATGGTTGGAAATGGATATGGACAGCCTTCTCAACGTATGGATTGGTTAAAGAAGGAACAGATATTGGAGAATTAACGGATCAAATACAGGCAATACCACCAAAATGGGCTCCACCTACTACCGAACGTATTTTTAATCAAACTTTTGATGAGTTTACAGCAGGAAATGCTTGGAGACTTTATCTTCAACCACTCAGTGATATATATATTGCAGGAGAACCAACAATACATTCTTTTGGACCAACAGGAGATCCAATATTTATAAAAATATTTGGTGCAATTGGTCTTTTAGTTTTGGTGCTATCATGTATTAATTTTATGAATCTATCGACGGCAAGATCTTCTAAAAGAGCCAAGGAAATTGGAGTAAGAAAAGTATTAGGAACAAAGCGAAAATCATTAATTAAACAATTCATATTAGAATCAACACTTTTTGTGTTCATAGGTACTGTTTTAGCCTTAGTATTGGTGCAACTTTCTCTTAAAATATTTAATACAATTGCAGATGTAAATATTGAATTAATATCGCACTTTACTAATCCGTGGTTCTTAATAGGGGTATTGATATTTGTTGTTGTACTAGGTTTAATTTCTGGAAGTTATCCAGCTTTTTATCTTTCAATGTTTCAGCCAATCGAGACCCTTAAAGGAAAAATTGGTAAAAAATTTAGAGGTAAAGGTATTAGAAACGGATTAGTAGTAGTTCAGTTTACAATTTCGATAGCTTTAGTCATATGTACTTTGTTTGTTCAAAAACAATTGGGATATGCATCTTCGTTAGATGTTGGGTTTGAAAAAGAAAATATTCTTCAGATACATAATATCGAACAGATAGGTTTTGATACAGAAGTACTTAAAACGAAATTTTTGTCTAATCCGGCTTTCACTAAGGTTGGGAAATCGTTTGGGCTACCTCCAAATGTTTGGACTGGGGATAGATATAAAACTGTTGATGCCCAAAATGATGTGGTTCAACTTAGAAACCTAAGGGCAGAAGAAGATTATTTGGATGTATTGGGTGTAGAGTTTGTTGCCGGTAGCAATTTTGATGTTTCAAGACCAAATGATAAGTATAAGGTTATTCTTAACGAAGAAGCTGTAAGAGCATTAGGATGGGGTGATAAAACAACATATAAGACAGATTCTCCTATTGGTAAAATTTTGGCCTTAGCATCAGGTAGTGAAGATGAATTTGAAGTAATGGGTGTAGTTAAAGATTTTAATATCAATAGCGTTCAGCAAAAGATTGCCCCGTTGGTTATTATTCATCATCAAAATGATAAAGTATGGGACTATGGTGGGGGATTATCTTATTATTCAATGAGGCTTAATCCTATGATGGTGACAAATGTAGAAGATCTTCAAGTACTAATTAATAAGGTTGAAAATGACTTAGCACGGATTGATCCTTCTATACCTTTTGAGTATAGTTTTATGGATCAAGATTTTGAAAATACGTTTATTTCAGAACAAAGAATGGCTACGATTCTTAACGTATTTACTTTTATGGCTTTAGTTATTGCATGCCTTGGGCTATTTGGTTTGTCAGCTTTTACAGCAGAACAACGAGTAAAGGAACTTAGTATAAGAAAGGTCTTGGGAGCAAAGGTTTCTAGTTTAGCTGTTTTGTTTTCATCAGAATTTACGAAACTGGTAGTCGTTGCCATTGTTTTTGCAACACCAATCGCGTATCTTTTGGTAGACTGGTGGCTTGAGAATTTTGCATATAGAACTCCTATAGATGTTTGGGTATTTATTGTAGCCGCTATAAGTGCCATAGGTATTACATTAATAACTGTAAGTTTTCAAACACTTAAAGTAGCAATGTCAAATCCCATAAAAAATTTAAGAACAGAATAGTATTTACTATCTGGTAAAAAAAGGAAATAAAAATTAAAAGAATATTAGCATATGTTATTACAATTAAAAAATGTATCAAAATGGGTGCAATCAGGAGGACAAAAAACCTTTTTGCTTAAGGATATTAATTTTTGGGTTAATGAAGGAGATTTTATTTCTATTATGGGGCCTTCTGGATCAGGAAAATCCACGTTGCTTAATGTGATAGGAATGTTAGATGGCTTTAATGAGGGTGAATATACTTTTTTAGATGAGTCAGTACATTCTCTTAAAGAAAAACATCGATCAAACTTATACAAACAATATATAGGGTTTGTATTTCAGTCATATCATTTAATTGATGAATTAACCGTTAAAGAAAACCTGGAGATGCCTTTGCTATATAAGAAATATGGTTCTTCAGAAAGGAAATCACTAGTTGGAGATATGTTGGATCGTTTTAATATTGTTGGTAAAAAAGATCTTTTTCCTTCGCAATTAAGTGGCGGGCAACAACAGTTGGTAGGTATTGCCAGAGCTTTAATTGCAAGTCCTAAACTTATCCTTGCCGATGAACCAACCGGAAACCTTAACTCTAAGCAAGGCGAAGAGATTATGGAAACATTTACGCAATTAAATAAAGAAGGGGTGACGATTATACAAGTAACACATTCTGAAAAAAATATGGCGTATGGCTCAAGAGTTATTAATTTACTAGATGGAAACCTAGTATAATCCCCTACTTAAAGTAAGGGATTGATTCTCTCGAGATCTTGTTAGTTTTTAATTACAATTTACATACTATTCGGATTCTGGAGCAACGGTAAATTGCCTAATAGCTGAGTTAGGTTCTATAATAGTATAACCTTTCCAGAATTCGGAGCTGTATTTAGATAAATATGTGGGTTTAATAGCTTTATTCTCTTTAAGATTAGTGTAGTCACTTTCACTAAGTAATTTAGAATCAAAAACGACAATTTCATATTTAAGCGTGTTTGTTGTTACAAAATTGATGTCTAATGATAATTCGTTTTGTTTACGCTTACCTTTAACAAACTTATTCTTCTCGATAACTTTTAGAGGTCTATCAAACCCAAAAAGCTTACCTCTATACAACTCTAGGTATTTTAGATCATATTTATTGTTTTGATTTTTGGAAAAAATTAATTTATTGCGATATAGTTTATCTTGGTAATGAACTCCTAAAAGTTTGAAATTTTTGAGGGGTTTTACATTTTCATAGTCAACTCTAACGATTGCAAAATCTTCGGTGTTAATGTATAAGGTGCCTTTGAAATCTTCACTACGTTTTGGAACAAAATCAATGATGTAAACACTTTGATCTTCTATGTAGGTATAATCATTTAACTCAAACTTATATCGATTCGATTTATTAAGAAAATTAGATTTAACATCTTCATTATAAAAAAATGAGGATAATATGTTATTTAAGCTTTCTTTTCTACGGTTCTGAAATTCGCTTTTATCTTCTTTTTTCTTTTGTTCATCCATTTGATCTTTTATCTCTTCCGCGTTTTTGTCATTTTCGAGTATAGAATCAACTTGCACTTTGGTTCCGAACCATCCAGACTTGATTTTAAGATATGAATTTGGCTTTATATTTTTCTTAAAAATAGCTTCCATTTTTTCAGATAACGCATCCATAGAAATTGAATTATTTTTATCGTATAATTCTGCGGCCTTGCTAATGTGCAATTTTCTTCTGTTAGCATCGCTAGAATACTCCCCCAGCATTTCGGTATAGAATTCTGTTTTTTTAGGTAGGATTGATATAATACTATCCATTAGCTTTTTATCCAGCTCTTTAATCGTTGATTTTTTAAATTTTATATCCAGCTTTTTTATTTTACTAAAATCGGACTCTCTAAAAAATAAATGTTTTTGTGATAGATCAAAGTTATAATTTTGAGAGATTCGTGCTTTGACATTATCAATTACCTCTTCTGCAGTTAGATTTTTATTTGAGACAAAAACACCACTTAGTTCTATGGCTTTGGGGTTTAAAGCAATAATGGTATCTATTTCATTTTGAATAGAGAAACCTCTTTTTTCATATCCCATTGAAGAAATATATATCGAATCAACTTTTGCAATTTTATCCTTGAGAGTCAAGCTGAAACGACCTTCTTCATTGGTAATAATACCTTGATCATTTGATAATTGTATGGTGGCATAGGGTATAGGTTGATTGGTTTTTTGGTCTATAACTTTGGCCTTGATATTTTGAGCTGATATTATGGTATTTAGAAATAGTAACGGTAATAGTAATAACGTCTTTTTAAAGTACATACTTGAGTTTTTATCAATAAGAGTTTATATGATAGACGTAATTTTTGTAGTAATGGTTGCATTGATGAAACAAAAAACCTTTCGATATTTAATATCGAAAGGTTTTTTGTTTATACTTTTTTTGAAAATTATTCTGTCAAATTAAGGCTTTTTACTTCAGGAGAATCTAAAATAGGTATATAAACTTTCCAATTTGAATCAATTAAAGTTGTAGTAAAAATAACGATCGGGACAGCGCTTCCCGATCGTTATCAAATGGCGACTACTCTTCTTCAATACTTTGAAGATTATCGCCAGAATTTCTATCTATTAATTTATTGTAAGGATCAATACCAGCTTTAACAGGTTTTTTATCTGTAACAATGGTAAACGTATTTTCGCCAGGTTTTAACCATTTTCTTTTAAGATAATATGGATTTTTAAGAGGAACTTCTTGCTCATCTATAATGTCTTCGCCAAATAATCCGATTTCGATATAATTGGTTTTATCATCGGTACGTTCTTCTTTACCTTTATCATCATAATAGATTTTTTTTGAGTCTACAGTAAACGTAGTTTCGTAAGAATTAGTATCGAGCTTTTTGGTTTTAGCTTTTATTACCCTATTTTCATATAAAGCAATTTTTGTAAACCCATCTTCTACCGTATATTTTAATGAATCCGGAGCTACTTTTAAAATAGCCTGATATAAGTTTTCTGAAGTTGGATAGACGCCTTTTTCATAGTTCTTATATTCTAATATAAAATCTCTTAGAGCGGTGTTGATTTTATCTTCTCCAATAATATCCTGAAGCTCGTACATGACCATTGACCCTTTTTCATACCAAATATGTGGTCCTACTTCTACATTAATTAAGGATCTTTCGGGTTTAAAGCTAAATGACCGACTTCTTAAGTATTTATCTAATGAATGTTTTAAGAAATTCTTGATTCCGTTTTCTCCATATTGGTGTTTCATTGTCATAAGAGAAGAATATTCTGCTAGGGTCTCAGAAATAATATTGGCACCAGAAGTTTTACTTGGAGTAACCAAATGTCCCCACCATTGATGAGCAACTTCATGAGCTGTAACTCTAAAGGCATAATTGAAATCTTCTGCTTTATCAAAGTTTGCCGCAAAACCAAAGTCTTCAGAATAAGGTATTGTTGTAACAAAAGATTGCGCAAAGGTTGAATGGGCAGGAAACTCGACGATTCTAATTACAGAATTGGGATACTCATAAAAGTTTTTAGAACAATAATCCAAAGCAACCTTAACTCCTTCAACAAAATATTTGAGATTACGTTTGTGTTTTTTGGAATGGTAAACTTCTATGTCAACTTTTTTTCCACTAGGACCAATCCAATTTGATTTCTCAACATCATAAGTTGCAGAAACAACATTAAAGAAAAGATCGGTCTTAGATTCTAATTTATAGTGATAATATGCTCTATTGTTCTCATTCCATTTGTTTACTAGTTTACCTGGAGCTAAAGCGGTTTGATTTCCGGCTGTGCTAACTACAGCTTCAAAATTGATATAGTTAGCATCTTCATTAAACAAATTTTTTCTTAATGCCGTAGAATCTGTTCTTGGAGGAAGAAGATAGTCTAGTTTATCCAGACCATGTTTTACCCGAACACCATTGTCTACTAAACTACGTTCATAGTGAAATCTTGGAAAAATGGTTTGATTTAAAAAAGATCCATTATGCAATACCTGAGTTTCTATACTATTGGCAAAACCTTTGGTTTCAGAAAACACCTCTATAGATAGGTTAGCGGTTTCATTAGGTAACATTGTTTTTGGAAGTTTATAAAAATACACCCTGTAAATAGAATCTGTCATTACTGGTTTAAGTGATGCACCATTATAAGTTACTTTTTTTAAGCTTGTATGGGCTCCTGGAAAATTAATTTCGAGTCGTAACGTGTCGATGGGAGTATCGAAACTATTGACAATTTTAAAATCCCCTTTAGCTTTTACATTTCTTTCTTCAGGGAAAATATCTATATAAGCCTTTAAATCTGTTACTTGTGGGTGTGCTTTTCCTATGTATTTAGCGTATTTCTTTTCTGCATCGACCTGAACTTTTTCAGAATAGTATCCATCCTTAATCGTATTTAATACATTTAGGTTATAATATGTGTATCCAGCAACACTTATAAAAGCTATACAAATACCAGTAAATACCAATATAGTCGGAGTGGTCATACGTTGTTTTGCAAGTCTTAATCTTTCTTTTGCTGAAGAAAAGAAACCTCGATTCCAAAATATCTTACCAATCATCATAAGTATAGCGGTACACAATATCCAATATAAGTTTAACCAAGAAGTGCCAATCAAATAATGACCAAAACCATTGAGGTCACTTAAAAAAATTGGAGGAACACCGGTAAAAAGATACATTGGATTGTTGTTTTTAAATGCCAATGTGACCAATAGTGGAAGCCCAAAATAGAGAATAATAATAATAAAATGCCCTAGAAACTTATTGTTAACCATTACATGAATAAAGAAAGCTAATAGTATGGTCATTATAAATGTTGGAAAAATGAGCATGAAATTGTACGTGAAATACATTCCCAAATCATAGTTGAAATATCCATTAAAAGTTTGAAATAAGACACCAATAAGAATATTGGAAAAAATCAACACAACGGCTATTCCTATAAGAGATAGAATCTTAGAAAAATACAAATTAGAATTACTAATGGGTAAGGCATCGTAAAATACAAAGGTCTTATTGTTACGCGTTCTATGTACAGCCTCCCCCGCATAGATAACTAGTATTATAATAGATAAAAAAGAAATAATCCCATTGATATAGGTAACTACGTATCGGGTTAGTGGTAAGTTAGGAGTGCCATATAATTCGTTAACATTATAGATGCTAAATAATGAAAACACAACGCCAATAAGCAATAATATGATAAAGACAGGGCTCTTTAATATGGATAAGAATTCGATTTTACTTAAAGAGAACAGAGTTTGCCATTGTGTCTTTTTTGTGAAAACTTGGCTAATTGCACCTATTGAAGATGGTATAAACTCATCATTCTTTTGTTTATCTGATTTTTTTCCTGAGCGTAAAAACGTTTTGTAATCAAATTTGAAGTAAGTAAGTAAGAAAAGAAATACTCCTATACTTAACCAAATTAATCGGTTGATCAAGAATTTGCCATATATCGGAAGTTGATAGGTGTTTAATTCGTTAATAGACCAATATTTTTTTACAAAACTAAAAGCTCTGCCACCAAAAGGGTCAAGATATACACTTAACCATTGGTTATCTATACTTTTCATTAAATCACCAGAAATGCTATACAAGAGAAATAGACAGATCCCGCCTAAATAAATAATAGGCATTTTTTTGAAAAAAGCCATTAAGCAAAAGAACAGTGATCCTATTAGTAAAGCATTAATTTCTAAAATAAAAATAAAAGGAAGAATATACGATGTTAGATTAAAGCTGTCATATTTTCCGTAATCGGGTCGGTCAAGAATGATTCCAATTGTAAAACCAATAATTGCGCCTAAAACAATAAATAGATTAACAAGAGAAGCTATTGTAAAACTACCTAAAAAACGACCTAAAACATAAGATTTTTGTGGTATCGGAAATGTAAAATAAGTTTGAGCTGTTTTATGGTCTTGATCTCGATAAATTGGTACCCCCATTATTGCTGCATAGAAAAAAATGGAAATTATAGATATAGGAGCAATAACATCTACGATGTTATTTGGGCTATTTACAAATTGCGCAGTAACCGATTTTTGAAAAACAGCAATTAGAGTAGCGATTGTTAACCCTAATGCAGCATATATCCAGGTTGCCGGTCTTTTAAGGCGATATTGTAGTTCGAATAAGAGTATTTCTTTCATCTTTTCTTTTTTATAATCATTATAGTGACTGGCTATTTTACATTTCGATTTGTATTGATCGTATTTGTCTAAATAGCAAATTTCTATACTATGCTTCTTGCTCTTCTTTTTTATTGATAGAGTAGAAATAGAAATCTTCTAGATCATTAGGAACGGGTTGAAACCCTTCTCCAGGGTTGGTATCACTATAAACATTTACAAAAAACTTTCCACCTCTTAGATAATTTGACAAAATTGTAAACTCATTTTCTATCACCTCTAATTCTGATTTTTCGACTTGTTTTTTGAAAACTTTTCCGGTTAAAGAATTAGAAAACGTTTGGGGATCTCCTTGTGCTAGAATTTTACCTTCGTTAAATACAGCCATATTCTGACATAAGTTGGTTACATCATCAACAATATGCGTACTAAGAATCACTACTGCATTTTCTCCTAACTCACTTAATAAATTATGAAAACGATTGCGTTCAAGAGGATCTAGACCAGCAGTTGGTTCATCAACGATAATGAGCTTTGGGTTACCAAGTAATGCCTGAGCTATCCCAAAACGTTGTCGCATACCTCCAGAAAAATCACCAAGATTACGGTTTCTAAACTTATAGAGATTAACCTTATTTAATAAATCAGCAACATAACCTTTGCGATCTTGTTTGTTAATAATGCCTTTAACCTTTGCAATGTGATTAAGCATCATTTCGGCAGAGACTTTAGGATAAACCCCAAAATCTTGAGGTAGATATCCTAGTACTTTGCGTAGTTCTTCGGGTTGTTTAAAAACATCAATACCATCAAACTCTATACTGCCAGAATCAGCCAATTGTAATGTAGCAATTGTTCTCATTAAGGTTGATTTTCCTGCGCCATTGGGGCCTAAAAGCCCAAACATTCCTTTCTCCAAAGTCAAATTTACATTGTTCAATGCTTGCGTTCCATTAGGATATGTTTTATTTAGATTCTTTATAGTGAGCATACTTTTGCTAATTAAAGGTTTTATAGTTAGTAGAACTTGTTAAGGTTTTGTTACAGGGTTTGAAATGTTTTTTAAGTAAAAGTACATTTACTAGACTATAGTAATTGTTAATGATTACTAAAAAAGTATAAGAGATATATGAGTATCTTTACACCTATTAAATTTTAGAGGTTAAGAATGCAACAAATTCGTAGAAACAGGCGACTTAGAACAAATGATGCAATTCGTTCTTTGGTAAGAGAAAATATAATCACGCCAAATGATTTTTTGGTTCCTTTATTTGTCGTTGAAGGGAAAAATGTAAAAGAAGAAATTTTATCCATGCCTGGGTATTATAGATATAGTTTGGATTTACTAAAAGAGGAGCTTAAAGAGCTTTGGTCCTTGGGCTTAAAATCTGTTTTACTTTTTGTAAAGGTGCCAGATTCACTAAAGGATAATAAAGGGACAGAAGCTCTTAATCCAGATGGATTGATGCAACGTGCAATTAAGACAGTAAAAGAAACAGTGCCAGACATGTTGGTTATGACCGATGTGGCCTTAGATCCATATTCGTCTTATGGTCATGACGGAATCGTAAAAGATAATTATATTGTTAATGACGAAACTTGCAATGTTTTGGCAGAGATGTCATTGTCGCATGCACAAGCTGGAGCAGATTTTGTAGCTCCAAGTGATATGATGGATGGTCGAATTCTCGCAATTAGAGAATTGTTAGAAAAAGAGAGCTTCAAAAATACAGGAATTATGAGTTATAGTGCCAAGTATGCTTCTGCTTTTTATGGACCATTTAGAGATGCATTAGATTCTGCTCCGGGTTTTGGCGATAAAAAAACTTATCAAATGGATTTTGCCAATAGAGATGAAGCAATTAAAGAGACACTTATGGATATTGACGAAGGAGCCGATATCGTTATGGTAAAACCAGGTTTGTGTTATCTGGATTTGGTAAGAGATGTTAGAGATGTTGTAGATGTGCCTGTTGCTGTATATCAAGTTAGCGGTGAGTATGCAATGTTAAAAGCAGCGGCAGAAAAAGGGTGGTTAGATCATGATGCGGTTATGTTAGAACAAATCATGGCATTTAAACGTGCAGGAGCACATATCATTGCAAGCTACTTTGCCAAAGATGTAGTTAGACTTTTGAGTTAAAATAATTTTAAGATAAGATCATATGATAAGTAGAGACAGGTTGTATCAAACATTTGGAGAATTACTGTATGTAATTGCTATGAGTGATGGAGTAATACAAGAAAAAGAATCTGAAACACTTGAAGAAATACTACAAGCTCACCCAAAGGGAAAAGATATTAAATGGTCGTTTGATTATGAAAGTAGAAACCAAAATGATATCGAGGATTTATATAAAAAAGTTATAGAAGTTTTCTCTGATAACGGCCCTGACTATGAATATGATTTTATGATTTATGCTCTTACAAAATTAGCTGAAGCTAGTGACGGTAAGGATGTTCAAGAAACAAAAGTGATTTCTAATTTTTCAAAAGACTTATTAGAAAGATTTAAAAGTGATATAGAAAAGATTAAAGAAAAGTATAGTTAATATTTTTATGCAGAATACCAAAGGAGTACTGCTGTTGATCATGGGCTTTATGCTTTGTTTTACAGGTTGTCAGTCAGAAAAAAAGAAAGAAGAAACGAGTGTTAAGATAGGAGTTAAGAAGAAAGAAAGCTCCCCATTCGATGTTGGTAGAGCTGTTTTTAATGGTAAAGGAAAATGTTATACATGTCATAAAGTGGACAAAAAATCTATTGGCCCAAGTGTAATAGAAATCATGAAGGTTTATGCAGAAAAAGAGGCAGATGTAATTGCATTTTTAAAGCAAGAAGCAGAGCCTATTGTAGATCCAGAAACATATACAGTCATGAAAACGAACTTTTCTATAATTAAAACATTTACAGAAGAGGAGCTTAAGGCTTTAGAAGTATATATGACACAAATAAGTAAGCAATAGTCAAATGATAAATAAATTTTTAATTGTTTTTTTTCTGATTTCAGGATCAGCTATTTCTCAGCAACTTTCTATAAAAACAGCATTTCTTGAGAAATGGAAAAATTCTAAGGAATATTTAGTAAAACTGGCACAAGAAATGCCAGAGGAGCGATTTGGGTTTAAACCTACAGAAAGAGAAATGGAATTTAAAGAACAGTTGTTGCATATTCGACAAAATATGCTTTGGCTTTCGACTACCTACTTTTCTGAAGAAAAGTTTGATAAAAAGAGCCTTGAGAGCAACATTCCAGAGAAAAAGACAGAGATTATTGCCGAGTTAAGTAAAGCTTTTGATAAGGTTTATGATCGAATTAATGGAATTAACGAAAAAGATTTAGAAATAGAAGTTGAGTTTTTTGCAGGGCCAAAATCAAAGTTGCAAATTCTAAATTTGTTGCAAGATCATGTAACACACCATAGAGGTCAACTTATTGTATATCTTAATCTTAATGATATTAAACCCCCAAGATATGTGGGTTGGTAATTTTTTGTTTAAATAAAGCAAACAAAATCCATACCTTAGCAGTATAGACAAAACATCATGACCTTATTACTTATTTACGCGGTTCTCTCGATTTTCTTTTCGTTTTTATGTTCAATTTTAGAAGCTGTACTCTTAAGCGTTACACCAACTTTTATTAATCTTAAAAAGAAAGAAGGAAAATCATACGCTTCTACATTAGAGACCTTGAAAAAAGATGTAGACAAACCACTAATTGCTATCCTAACTCTAAATACTATTGCGCATACTGTTGGAGCGATATTAGTAGGAGTTCAAGCAGAACAGTTACCTTATAAGTTCGAAATACTTGGGGTTAATATGGTAGGAATTGTATCGGCTATTATGACGATACTAATATTGGTTGTTTCAGAAATAGTACCAAAAACAATAGGAGCAACATTTTGGAAACAGCTTGCAAATTTTACATCAAAAGCATTACTTGTCTTAATAGCCCCTCTTAAGTACACAGGTATTTTGTGGTTATTGCAGCTTACTACAAAGCTTATTGGAGGTAAAGGGCACCATGGATCAGTATTGAGTCGTGAAGATTTTACGGCAATGGCAGATATAGCTGAGGAAGAAGGTGTATTTGAAGAGTCTGAGTCCAAGGTGATTAAGAATTTACTAAACTTTAAAGCTGTTCAGGCAAAAGATATTATGACTCCGAGAAGCGTTTTAAAAATTGCTTCTGAAGATCAAAGTGTTTCAGATTTTTTTGAAGAGAATAAAAACCTTAGGTTTTCTAGAATTCCAGTTTATGCAAACAATCCTGACAATATTACAGGTTATGTACTTAAAGATGAGGTCTTCAAAGAAATGGCCGAAGACCATCATGATAAGGTGCTTAGTGACCTTAAAAGGAAAATGTTTGTTGTTGATCGTGATGTCGCAGTACCAAATTTGTTCGAAAAGTTAGTAGAGCAGAAAGAACATATGGCATTGGTGGTAGATGAGTATGGTTCGATAAGTGGATTGGTTAGCATGGAAGATGTAATCGAAACGTTATTAGGTCTAGAGATCATGGATGAAAGCGATATGGATTCTAATATGCAAGAATTAGCCAGAAAAAATTGGGAAAACAGGGCAAGAAAATTAGGTATTTTAGAAGATAAAAAAGAAGAATAAAGGTGAGCCTTGTTCATATAGAAACTCCTCTTGGTATTGCTTCAATTTCTGGCGATGAGTTAGGAGTGAGTAGTATATCTATTACAAAAGAGAATGTAGTTTCCTTAGACATAGAAGTTCCTGCAAGTTTAAAAAAGGCAGTAACTCAACTACAAGAATACTTTGACGGGCAGCGTACTACTTTTGATTTTATTCTAAATCCAAAAGGGACAGAATTTCAGAAACGAGTTTGGAATGAGTTGCTTAAAATTCCTTTCGGAAAAACGGTATCCTATCTTGATATAGCAAAAAGATTAGGAGATCCAAAATGTATTCGAGCTGCTGCTACTGCTAATGGTAAAAATCCTTTATGGATTGTAATACCATGCCATCGTGTTATAGGAACCGACGGCTCATTAACTGGATATGCAGGTGGCTTATGGCGTAAAAAGTGGTTGCTTGATCATGAAAACCCAGTAAAACAACAATCCTTATTTTGATAATTCTAAGTTTGTGTTAGTACAATATTAACATTTGCTAGGTAGGGTGTTTTAAGAGTTAAACGTCTTAGTAGTATGACCACTTTTAGAACCCGAATTTTCACGCTATGTGCTGTGATACTTATGTTTGTATCCAATAATAATGCTCAGGACATTGAGCATAAGCAAGAGAATTTCCCTATTTTACATTCTACAAAAGATACAATCGATTTACTTATTAAAAGAGGAGATAGCCTATCCAAATTAGGAGAGAACGGCCTATCAAGATCAAACTATATCAAGGCTTTTCAATTAGCCAGAAGAAGGAGTGATAAAAAAAGACTTTTAAAGTCAGGAATCAAAATAGTATATGCCTCTGTAGAGCTAAATCAATATAGTGATGCCGAAGAAACCCTATCATTTATTGAAAGCTATTGTAATAAAGTTAAAGACACCTTATGCTTAGTAGAGATTAAAAAACGGTACGGAGGGCTATATCATAAAATGGGCGATTATAAAGAATCTTTGAATGTTCTCAATCAGGGATTTAGTTTGGCTAAAAATGTGAATGATGATATTCTAAATCATAACCTTTTATTGGCTAGGGCAGGTTTATTATATGATATAGAAAATTATAAAGAATCCAAGAAAGACTATATAACATCTCTAAAGTATCTAAAAAGTACAGATTCTAAAAGATTATTAAATGTTTATACAAGTTTGGTATCTGTTTATTCTGATTTGAACGATTTAGATTCTACTCATTATTATTTCAAAAAAGCAACAAAACTATGTGATAAGATTCCAGAAAATGTTAATTGCTATATGACATATAACAACTTGGCATATATCTATTATGAAAATGGAGAATCGAAAAAAGCACTAGATTTAATATCAAATAATGTAAATCTAAAAGATTTAGAAAAATACAAAAATAGTACGATGTATCCGGCATTTATGCATACTTTGGGAGCTTTGTATCACGATACCAAAGATTATGATAAAGCCATAGCATATTTTGATATTGCTTTAGAATATTCTATTAAACGTAATTACATACCTTCGATTGTCCTTGTAAATGAAGACCTTTCTAAAGCTTATGAAGCGCTAGGGGACTATAAAAATAGTATCGTTTTTCTTAAAAAAGCCAAATCTTTGAAAGAAGATTATGATAATCGAGAGATTAAAAAGCAAATAGCAAAGATCGAGTCCAAGCATCTTTTAATAGAAAATCAGAAAAAATTATCTAACTTAAGAGAAGTTAACTTAAAACAAGGAGAAGAGATAAGTAAAGTCAAATTATTTAGTTATTTGTTAGCTTTCTTTTTGATACTTATTCTATCGACATTATTGTATCACGAACACAAGAATAGATTACGGTTTCATCAAATAAATGAGGAGTTAAGCTTAAATCGATTTAAATCTCTGCGGTCGATGATGAATCCACACTTTTTATTTAATTCTTTTAGCACATTACAGAATTATATTTTAAAAAAAGAAAGTTTAAAGGCGATAGAATATATGACCGAACTTTCGGGGTTAATAAGAAAGGTTTTATCAAGTTCTGATAGTATATATACCTGTTTTAGTAAAGAATTAGAGTTACTTAAATCTTATATTAATATAGAAAAAGGAAGATTTGAAGAAAGTTTTGAGGCAGTATATAATATTGATGAAAGGATTTTAGATACAAATCCGACTATACCGTCCATGATTGTACAACCTTATATAGAAAATGCGATTATTCATGGATTTTCTCATGCTAACAAGAAAGGGTTACTTGAGCTTTCGTTCAAAAAGGAGAATGATGCAATAATTTGTACAATTGAAGACAACGGTATAGGAAGAGAAGAGGCCGAGCGACTTAAAAAGAAAGGTAGTAATGCTCCGCACTTATCAATTGCCACAAGAAATACAAATGAACGTTTACGAATATTAAATAAAATAGGAAGTCATAATGCAGGTGTACGTATTAATGACCTTTTCTTTGAATCTGGTACACCAAAAGGAACAGAAGTGGTAATAACATTACCTATTAACCAAAAAAGGAAGTAAAAATGAGCCAGTTACTTAAATGTGTTATTATAGATGACGAAAAAAAAGATCGCGAGAACATTAGGATGCTCTTGAATTCTTATTGCCCCCAAGTAAATATTATTGGGGAAGCCAACGATAGAGAGTCTATTCTCTCACTACTCTCAAAAGTGAAACCAGATTTGATATTTATGGATATACAATTGGGAGCGGTTTCTATTTTCGATATTCTTAATGAATTAGATAAAATAGATTTTAAAATTGTTTTTGTCTCTGCTTATGATACTTATGCGATAAAAGGGTATAAATATGATGCGATAGATTATATGCTTAAGCCTATCGACCCTCGCCAATTGATCAAAGTAGTTGATAAAACTATAAGAATGAAGGGGACACTTAGTTCGGGTAATGATTTTATGAGCGGATTCAAAGAATTATATACACGAGTTGTAGAAACACCAAAGATATCAATTGCAGACGGTAAAGGAGTGCATATGATCAAAACAGGAGATGTTTTGTATTGTGTAAGTGATGGAAATTACACTACGTTTATTATGACCGATGATGCAGAAATTGTAATATCCAAAGGTTTAAAACATTTTGAAAATAAACTGCAAGAGTATAATTTTTTAAGAATACACAAATCTTATATTGCTAACTTAAACCACATTGATTTCTTACTTAAAGAACAAGGCGGATCGGTAATCATGAAAAATGGAAAATCATTACCAGTTTCTAGAAATTGTAAGAGAGAATTATATGCAAAAATGAATATAGTTTAAAAACTTACCAATTTAGACTATAGATTATATTTGAAACTAAACCCTAATCCTTAATAAACTTCTAACTAAAAGGCTTATTAAGGATTAGGGTTTATTTGTAAAACATTATTATATACTATCAGTTCATATAAGTTAATTTCATACTTTCGTTAAACAAATAAATTAAACGTTTTTCATTGTGAAAATTATCAAAAAAATACTCAAAGCTATATTCTATTTTCTGTTATTAATAGTCGTGTTGTTATACATATTTGATTATGATTATATATTAAAAGGAGTGCGTGTAGTCTACATGACTGGACATACGACTGCATATATCGATGACTATCCTCATTTTGATAATAGAACAATAGAAAAAGCTAATACAACTTCTTCTTGGGCACTGCATAAAGATTATAATAAAGTAAACGCTACAGATAACCTAAATGCAATCAATAATGAATTAGGTACCGTTGCTTATATGATAATCAAAAATGATAGTATTTGGTATGAGAATTATGCAGAAGGATATGGAGTAAGTTCTAAAACAAATTCTTTTTCTATGGCAAAAAGTTTTGTTACTGGTATGTTAGGAAAAGCAATAATGCAAGGACATATAAAAAGTTTGGATCAACCATTAGGAGATTTTTTTTCAGAATTTTCTGAAGGTTTGGCTGCAAAAACAACAGTAGGAGACCTTTCTTCTATGTCATCTGGGTTAAATTGGACAGAACATTATACAAGCCCTTTTTCTATTACAGCAAAAGCATATTATGATACCAATATTAGAGATGTTCTTTTGGGCTTAGACGTGGTAAAGGAACCAGGGAAAGAATATGAATATTTAAGTGGAAACACACAATTATTGGGTATGGTAATTGAAAAAGCTACTGGTAAATCATTATCACAATATTTGAGTGAGAGTTTTTGGAGACCTCTGGGAATGGAGCAAGCGGCCTTGTGGCAATTGGATAGTAATGATAGCGGTATGGAAAAAGCATATTGCTGTATAGCAAGCAATGCTAGAGACTTTGCTCGTTTTGGACAGTTGTTTAAAAATAAAGGTGTTTTTAATGGAAAACAATTGCTACCAAAGGAGTTTACAGAGTTGGCTACAAAACCTAGATTTGAAGATGGACAAATGTATGGTTATGGTTTTTGGTTATCGAATCATCTGGGGAAAAAAATATTCGCGATGAGAGGTATTTTAGGCCAGTATGTAATTTGTATTCCAGAGGATGATGTAATGATTGTAAGATTAGGGCATAAACGTGGTGGTTTTATTGGTGATAAGCCGTTTACAGAGGATTTCTATATTTTTATTGACGAGGCTTATAAAATGTTAGAAAATGCTTCATAAACTTAATTTAGAGCATATTTTATTTTTAGATATAGAAACTGTGCCAGAACATCAGGACTTTAATGATCTAAATGATGAAATGAAATATCTATGGGCAGAAAAAACAAAGTACCAACGTAAAGAGGATTTTTCTCCAGAAGAATTTTATGACAGGGCAGGAATTTGGGCAGAGTTTGGTAAGATAGTTTGTATATCAGTTGGGTATTTTACTTTTAAAGGAGAAGTTAGATCTTTTAGAACTACATCTTTTTATGGAGAAGAAAAACAATTGCTTTTAGACTTTAAAAATTTACTTGAATTACATTTTAATAGACCACATCATTTACTTTGTGCCCATAATGGTAAGGAGTTCGATTTTCCTTATATCGCTCGTAGAATGATTATTCATAGTATTTCTTTGCCAGAAAAGTTGAATCTTTTTGGAAAGAAACCATGGGAAATTGCTCACTTAGATACTTTGGATCTTTGGAAATTTGGAGATTACAAACACTATACTTCTCTAAAGCTTCTTACGGGTATTTTGGGAATACCTTCTCCCAAAGATGATATTGATGGAGGTCAGGTAAGAGAGGTGTTTTATGAGCAAGGCGATATTGATCGTATTATCATCTACTGTGAAAAAGATACGGTAGCCGTAGCACAAATACTATTAAGACTAAGACAAGAAGAGTTACTAGATAATGATGAAGTGATTTCGGTATAAATTTTTACTTCATTTAACTAGTAGCTTCTCTATAGGGGCGCAAGAGTATGTATGACGAAGTGTTTAAAAATAAATTTAGTTAAAAAAATAGAAGGGCAATTAGTCGAAGTCCCTTTCATTTAATAAGGTGTATGTAAATTTGTTACCAAATGCTTTTTCACCGTTTTTACATTTATTCATAAACTCATTAAAATGCCTTGAATCTGCAAAAACTTGACAGCCTGCAGAATATGCTGGGTTATTGTCTGTTCCCCAGTTACCATTTTTGGGCCCTTTGTGAATATTAATGCCAAATTTTCCTTGTTGTATAGTGTTTGATTCTAAAGCAAGTGTACCGTTCTTGTCATTATCTCGATAAACAGAGACATTTCCTAACCTTTGACAAAGGGCATAATACTTATTATTGTGTTTGTCTATTTTATAAACACCTTTATATTGGCCTTCTAGAAGGATAGCGGTTCCTTTTGGGTTTACTGGTTTTCTTAAATAGAATACGCTTGGATCTGTTGTAATTGGGTAGTATGAGACATGCCAGTGATCAAGAAAATTGTTAAAAACAACCAAGGTATCATCAAATTTATCTGGTATTAAATTCTTGTTGCGAATACCAACAATATTAATATTCCAATCAATATTAGGTGTGTTGTAGACTCTATATCCTTTATGAGCCATTACCGAAAGTAATTTATCTATAGATGGTGCTATCATTTTTTGGTTTTTAAGAGTTAGGTTAGATATAAAAATAGCAGTATGAACGTCAATACATAAACTCTATGTATTGTTAATATGCGCAATGTACGTAGAGAGGTGTTTACAAAAAATGAATGTCTAATATAACATTTCTATAGATAGAAACCAATCAATTTTAGGAGAAAATTCACCTCTAAAGATTTGATTTAAAGTTGGTTATTTCTTTTCTTCAAAAAAGGTTAATGTTCTTTGTTCGTTGTAATATATTCTGTTAGGTAAATAAAAACCAACATGCCCACCATATTTTGGTATTTCTAAAAATACAGTTTTACTTTTTGCAACTTCTTCAACAGGATAACAAAGATCCCCTAAAAAAGAATCATTTTTGGCATTTAGAATTAGGGTAGGAATTTTTATGTCCTTTAAAAATTGTTTACTACTACATTTTGTATAGTATTCTAATGCGTTGGAATACCCATGAGCCTTACTGGTGTATAAATTATCAATATCAATAATAGAAGTACAGTTTTTAATATCAGATGTATCTAGAATATCAGGAAATTGCTGCTGTCTTTCATAAAGTTTTGCCTTTAAGTGTTTGATAAAACGCTGTTGATAAAGATAATTGTGTGGTTTATTAATCTCTAAGAGTGAGTCATATAAATCACAAGGTACAGAAACACCTATAGCTGCTTTTATTTCGGGTGGCAGAGAACGTCCTTCTCCTAGATATTTAAGCATTATATTTCCTCCTAAACTAAACCCACACATAGATATATTACTGTATGAATATGAGGAAACAATATGAGAAATCACATGATCTATATCCTCGCTCACTCCGGCATAATAGGATTTATAGAGTCGATTTACTTCTCCACTACAGTTTCTCAAGTTTATTGCAACACAATCCCACCCATTGTTATTAAGATGTCTGGCAGTTCCTAACATATATTGTCGCTGTCCATTTCCCTCTAAACCATGGATAATAACTCCAAGTTTTTCTGTTTTCTGTATTAATGAATAACTCCAATCTAGATCAATAAAATCACCATCACTTAACTCTAATCTCTCCCTTTTTTGATGTACTCCTTTTACCTTTCTTAATAGATTAGGATAGATGGTAGAAACGTGACCATTTCTAAATAAAATAGGGGGTTTAAAGGAGGATTGAAGTATTGGCATTCTTATTTTTTTTGATTTATAGTCCCAAATGGTCCATTGTTTCTTTTGGGGGTAAAGCACCCTTTTCGATAGCTTTTAATTTAATCTCAAATACACCTGTATCTTTTGCCAAGCCCCATAAAAAACTGCCTCCTACATGTGTGGGTGTTTTGTCATAAATAGGATCGGTATATGTTGTTTCTCCAGAGAGTATGTTCCATCCTTCTTTCTTAAAAGCTTTTATTAAGTCTCCTAAAAACAAAGCAGATGTTAGATTGTGGTGGAGTAGTAATGCATGATGTATATGTCGTCCGGTTAATTCATAAGAAAGTTCTTCGTATAAAATGGCTCTTTGTACTATTTGATCGACGTAGAATTTCCTAAAATCTTCGATATCGGTATTAGGGTTTTCTTGTCTTCTTTTCTGCAATCGACTGTCGATATACCAATCAGATGTGTCAATAGTAACTCTACCATTACCATATTTTTTGTCCTTCATGAACTTTCTAAAAGAAATTAATTTTTCTTGAGTATTACCTTCTCCAGAATATGGGAATCTAAATAGTTTTGTGTAATTCGAATATTGCTTGATGATAGAGTCGGTTTTTAAGAATTCTTGTTTGAAATCATGAAAACTAACCTCATTACTACTATAATTAACATGGGAGTACGTGTGATTTGCAATTTTATGTCCTTTTTCGTTCCAACTATTAAGTAACATTTTTCCTTTTTCATCTGTCTTATTGTTTCCTGTAACAAAAAAAATGGCTTTGATTTTTGAAATGTTAAGATGATCAAGAATCATGTTGTTCCAAGTCTCAAAAGAGTACCCCGGATAGTCATTTGTAACTCCATCATCAAAAGTAAAAGTCACTTTAGGCTGTGCCAGAGATACAAAGGAAATAAGGAGTAATATTTGTAGTACTTTTTGTTTTGGATATAACATCTTAAAGAGAACACTTGTTTAATACAAAATATTATCTTTTGCCTTTTCTTTTTCTGGCAAATCACTTTCATTTAACATGTCTCTTAAGTCAATTTCGATCGTTTTACAAAGTGCTGTCATAGGAACATCATTGATTCTACCTTCAAAAGGATCTTCGCTATTACTTCCGATTTTTTCCATAGTAATAAAAACCCAACTAATTAAAACAGATAAAGGTGTTAAAAAGAAAACAAACCATTGTCTCAGGCCATTCTCTAATTCATGTAGCTCATTTTCAAAAACGTTTAACAGTCCAAAAGGAAGTAAAAGAATAAAAACCCAAGTAAATAATGTGCTAAAGTAAGCATATTGCCTAGGAAAAGGAGTGTTTTTAATTCGTTCACATTTACCTTGAAGGTTGTATAACTCTTCTAAAATATGATGAAAAGTTTGTTTGTCAAATTCAGTGATTTTTCCTTCATCAAGAAGGTTTTTAAGATGTAATCCTTGGTTTTTAACTAGGTGGGTAGCAGTGTTTTTTCGTTTTAAGAGATCATTATATTCTTCATCAGAAACAAATTTTGTAGTAGCATCACAAGCAGGTTTTTGTTCTCCATGCTTTTTAAAAAGTTTTTCTACAGCACTATTTTCTTTTAAAGAAAAAGAAGTAGGTTGTCTTAACTGAATTCTAAGAGCATTAATCCATGCAAGGTGCCTATAAATAAGGATTTGTTTTGTCTTGTGATCATCTTCAACTAAGCATATAACTTGATTGGCCCATGTTCGAGAGTAGTTTACAATACCTCCCCAAATTTTACGACCTTCCCAAAATCGATCATAACTTTGACTATTTTTAAAGCCCATATAAAAAGCCACTGCAATACCAATCACAGTTAAAGGTTGAAATGGAATGTCTATAAATTTCCATCCTAAAAAATGATAGATAGAAAAAATACTGGCCGAATATATGGTGAAAAAAATAATATTTTTCCAGGCAAACCTTAGAATAAGCCCTAAACTAATATTTCGTTTTATGTACATGGATTGTTTTTTGTTAAAAATAAGAAACATTACTGATTTTTAAACCATGCTATCTTTTTGTATCTTATCAAAGATTGGAATATTTAATACATTGGTAAAATGGCCAAATTATAGTAAGGTTTTATTCTTTTAAGAATTTAATAAGTTTGATGTCTTTTTTTTAAGGAATATTAAAAAACGATTTGATTTAAATTAAAACATTTTTATAGAAATGTGTTTTATGTAAATATATTGAAAATCAAAATGTTATTTTAATAATAAAGTTTTATGCCTGATAAAAAAGATGTTTATTTGTGCTCTTAATTTTACGCTAATAACCCATTGCTTATGATGCAAAACTACCCTGTAACATTTTGGAAAAAAATTGGAATAATAGTGAGTATTGCTTTTACCTCCAATTTTTATAGTCAAAGTATTGAATCAGTTTCTACGATTACACCTGCTCAAACACAGTCGCTTATAGTTGATTATCTTGGTGAAGGTGCTGGGGCCAGTGCAATTTTGGGCTTTTTTTTTCTTGATATTGATACGGATCAAGATGGTTTGCCAGATTTTTACGAAACTGCTCCAGGAGATGATTTGGATGGAGATGGTTTAACCAATGCAAGTGACCCTGATGATGATAATGACGGAATCCCAGATGCAATTGATACGAGGCCAGCGGCAGTTCTATCTTCTATGCCAGCATCGTATTTTAGAAATGGAACCGTTGCGGCAGCTAATGGAAATACACCAAATGATTATTGGCAGTTTTTGCCTAATAGTACTTTGGGGTCTGGTATATACGAACACCCAGGAACTTATCTGTATATAGATAACAATAGTAATTCAATACCTGATGTATTAGAATATATTACAGGTAGTAATAAGATGCCCCCATATACGGTAAATAAAGGTGTAAATACATCTCATGCACTTTTAGGATCTTTTGATGGTCTTTTAGGAAACTGGATATATGCAGGATCACCAAGTGGGATAGAACATACCACAGGAAGTACGATATTTTATATTTGCGATGATGATTCTGGTAATTTCCAGACTAATATTTATACTACCCATTCACCATATTCAATTACTGATATATATAGTAATGTTAATAGTCAGGTGGATTATAATATCTATGATACAACAGATCCACAAAGCACAAATATTCCACAAGCTATTCTAGGTACAGATCCTGTAGGTGAGGGTTTTTATAAGTATCGGTGGTTTGATGATATTGTAGTAAGCCCAGATAGAGAATTGGTTTTTTTTACTTCTGTTTTTTGGGGCTCAGGAGGTTCAAACGTAAATACGTATTATTCTAAAACAGAATTTAATCCAGATAATGCACCATCTTCTCCAATTAGTACTGGTTCGACAACCGGAGATAATTTTGGAGGAAGTTCTAGAGCAAATTGGTTCCCGGATTATCGAAATACAGGAGATCATGATATCATTGCACCGTTTGCTCCAGTTCCAGGGGCGAATTGGGCCGCAATTGCATCATCTCCAACAGATGGAACAAGTCCTGTGGCGATTGACCCTGTGAATCAAACGTGGGTAGATCTATATGAAAACTGGACAGAAAGCAGGAGAATTGTTCAATATAGAGGAGTGAATGATTGGTTTAGCGGTACGGCAGCAGATGTAAACACTGTAATAAATGAAAGATATTCATATGATATTACAGCAAACTCTCAAAATGTTATTATCAGAGCAAAGGAAGGTAAAATGCCACATCTTATGGTAGTATCTCCTGTAGAGGATCCAAATAGTTTTGTTATCGGTGTAGAAGATTTATTTAATGGGGGAGATAGAGACTTTGAGGATAACGTATTCTATGTTACCTTTCATACAACCACAACTATTTCGGCAACAAAAAAAGATATATTCACGGTTAACCAATGTACAGGTGGTCTTCAGTATGAAATAGAAATTACAAACGTTGGATCCGAAACAGCAACTAATGTTGTTTTTACTGATACTCCAGATGCAAATACTACATTAGATGTCGGGACTGTTACAACTACTGCTGGTAGCGTAGCTCTAGGAAATACGGTAGGTGATGCAGATGTTCAAGTAAATGTGGGGAGTATTGCTTCGGGGGATGCTGTTACAATCACTTTTGATGTAGATGTTAATGCGATGGTTTTTCCAACAACGACTTCAATTTCTAATCAAGGAACAATAACCGGCGGTAATTTTACAGATGTTTTAACTGGAGATCCAGATGCTGATCAACATTTTGAACCAACAGTTACCGATTTATCTGAAATGATTGATAATACTGTTCCATCAATAACTTGTCCTACAGATCAAGATGTTAATTTCGATGGGAATTGTCAATATACTCTGTTAGATTATACAGGAATGTCAACAACAAGTGATAATTGTGCCACAACTATTACTGTTACCCAAAACCCAGCAATTGGCACTGTAGTTACAAGTGATACTTTAGTTACCTTAACGGCAGATGATGGTAATGGTAATACAAATACCTGCACATTTACAGTTAAAATTACAGATAATACACCACCCGTTGCTTCTTGTGTTGCACCATTTACAATTCAGTTAGATGGTACCGGTAGTGCATCAATTACTGCTGGGGATATTGATAATGGTTCAACTGATAATTGTGGTATTACTTCGATGAGTATTGATAAGGGTAGTTTTGATTGTGCAGATTTAGGAGCTAATACAGTTACGCTAACAGTTACAGATGCTACAGGTAATAGTCATAGTTGTTCAACTACAGTAACGGTCGAGGATAGTATTGACCCTGTTGCTTCTTGTGTTGCACCATTTACAATTCAGTTAGATGGTACTGGTAGTGCATCGATTACTGCTGGGGACATTGATAATGGTTCAGCTGATAATTGTGGTATTACTTCGATGAGTATTGATAAGGGCAGTTTTGATTGTGCAGATTTGGGAGCTAATACAGTAACGCTAACAGTTACAGATGCTTTAGGTAATTCGCATAGTTGTTCAACTACAGTAACGGTCGAGGATAGTATTGCTCCTGTTGCTGCTTGTGTTGTTCCATTTACAATTCAGTTAGATGGTACAGGTAGTGCATCAATTACTGCTGGGGATATTGATAATGGTTCAGCCGATAATTGTGGTATTGCTTCGATGAGTATTGATAAGGGTAATTTTGATTGTACAGATTTAGGAGCTAATACAGTTACGCTAACAGTTACAGATGCTACAGGTAATTCGCATAGTTGTTCAACTACAGTAACAGTCGAGGATAGTATTGACCCTGTTGCTACTTGTGTTACTCCATTTACAATTCAGTTAGATGGTACCGGTAGTGCATCAATTACTGCTGGGGATATTGATAATGGTTCAACTGATAATTGTGGTATTACTTCGATGAGTATTGATAAGGGTAGTTTTGATTGTGCAGATTTAGGAGCTAATACAGTTACGCTAACAGTTACAGATGCTACAGGTAATAGTCATAGTTGTTCAACTACAGTAACGGTCGAGGATAGTATTGACCCTGTTGCTTCTTGTGTTGCACCATTTACAATTCAGTTAGATGGTACAGGTAGTGCATCAATTACTGCTGTGGATATCGATAATGGTTCAGCCGATAATTGTGGTATTGCTTCGATGAGTATTGATAAGGGTAATTTTGATTGTACAGATTTAGGAGCTAATACAGTTACGCTAACAGTTACAGATGCTTTAGGTAATTCGCATAGTTGTTCAACTACAGTAACGGTCGAGGATAGTATTGACCCTGTTGCTACTTGTGTTACTCCATTTACAATTCAGTTAGATGGTACAGGTAGTGCATCAATTACTGCTGTGGATATCGATAATGGTTCAACTGATAATTGTGGTATTACTTCGATGAGTATTGA
>CANNBP010000010.1 GCA_947502885.1 uncultured Aquimarina sp.
CGACCTGTAAGTCCGGTTCTACCGGTTAATCCAGTACGACCTGTTAATCCTGTGCGTCCTGTAAGTCCGGTACGACCTGTTAATCCCGTTCTACCGGTCAGTCCTGTGCGACCTGTAAGTCCGGTTCTACCGGTTAATCCAGTACGACCTGTTAATCCTGTGCGTCCTGTAAGTCCGGTACGACCAGTTAATCCAGTTCTACCGGTTAATCCAGTGCGTCCTGTAAGTCCGGTTCTACCGGTTAATCCAGTTCTACCGGTTAATCCTGTGCGTCCTGTAAGTCCAGTGCGTCCTGTAAGTCCGGTACGACCGGTTAATCCAGTTCTACCTGTTAATCCTGTGCGACCTGTAAGTCCGGTACGACCAGTTAATCCAGTTCTACCGGTCAGTCCAGTGCGTCCTGTAAGTCCGGTTCTACCGGTTAATCCAGTTCTACCAGTTAATCCTGTGCGTCCTGTAAGTCCGGTTCTACCGGTTAATCCAGTTCTACCAGTTAATCCAGTGCGTCCTGTAAGTCCGGTTCTACCGGTTAATCCAGTTCTACCAGTTAATCCTGTGCGTCCTGTAAGTCCTGTACGACCTGTTAATCCCGTTCTACCGGTTAATCCAGTGCGTCCTGTAAGTCCGGTACGACCAGTTAATCCAGTTCTACCGGTCAGTCCAGTGCGTCCTGTAAGTCCAGTTCTACCTGTTAACCCAGTTCTACCTGTTAATCCTGTGCGACCTGTAAGTCCGGTACGACCAGTTAATCCAGTTCTACCAGTCAGTCCTGTGCGTCCTGTAAGTCCGGTACGACCAGTTAATCCATTTCTACCGGTTAATCCTGTGCGTCCTGTAAGTCCGGTTCTACCAGTTAATCCAGTGCGTCCTGTAAGTCCGGTTCTACCGGTTAATCCAGTTCTACCAGTTAATCCTGTGCGTCCTGTAAGTCCAGTTCTACCTGTTAATCCTGTGCGACCTGTAAGTCCGGTACGACCAGTTAATCCAGTTCTACCAGTTAATCCTGTGCGTCCTGTAAGTCCAGTTCTACCCGTTAATCCAGTTCTACCGGTTAATCCTGTGCGACCTGTAAGTCCGGTTCTACCGGTTAATCCTGTGCGTCCTGTAAGTCCAGTGCGACCTGTAAGTCCGGTACGACCAGTTAATCCAGTTCTACCAGTTAATCCAGTTCTACCGGTTACTCCTGTGCGACCTGTAAGTCCAGTTCTACCAGTTAATCCAGTTCTACCGGTTAATCCTGTGCGTCCTGTAAGTCCAGTTCTACCAGTTAATCCAGTTCTACCGGTCAGTCCTGTGCGTCCTGTAAGTCCGGTACGACCAGTTAATCCAGTTCTACCGGTCAGTCCTGTGCGTCCTGTAAGTCCAGTTCTACCCGTTAATCCAGTTCTACCAGTTAATCCTGTGCGTCCTGTAAGTCCAGTTCTACCAGTTAATCCAGTTCTACCAGTTAATCCAGTTCTACCGGTTAATCCTGTGCGTCCTGTAAGTCCAGTTCTACCAGTTAATCCAGTTCTACCGGTTAATCCTGTGCGACCTGTAAGTCCGGTTCTACCGGTTAATCCTGTGCGTCCTGTAAGTCCGGTTCTACCAGTTAATCCAGTTCTACCAGTCAGTCCTGTGCGTCCTGTAAGTCCAGTTCTACCTGTTAACCCAGTTCTACCAGTCAGTCCTGTACGTCCTGTAAGTCCGGTACGACCAGTTAATCCCGTTCTACCGGTCAGTCCTGTGCGTCCTGTAAGTCCGGTTCTACCAGTTAATCCCGTTCTACCGGTTAATCCTGTGCGACCTGTAAGTCCGGTTCTACCAGTTAATCCAGTTCTACCAGTTAATCCAGTTCTACCAGTTAATCCTGTGCGTCCTGTAAGTCCGGTACGACCTGTTAATCCTGTGCGTCCTGTAAGTCCGGTTCTACCGGTTAATCCAGTTCTACCAGTTAATCCAGTGCGTCCTGTAAGTCCGGTTCTACCAGTTAATCCAGTGCGTCCTGTAAGTCCGGTTCTACCGGTTAATCCTGTGCGTCCTGTAAGTCCGGTACGACCAGTTAATCCAGTTCTACCTGTTAATCCAGTTCTACCGGTTACTCCTGTGCGTCCTGTAAGTCCAGTACGACCAGTAGGCCCGGTTGCACCTGTTGTACCAACAGCACCATTTATGTCTATTAGTGTAATTGCGCCATCTTCGGCTGTATATCTGAAAATTCCTCCCCCTAAATCTTCAAGTGTTGATATTGTTTCATTAATACTTCCTCCTCCATTAGATAAGGTAATAGTGGTACCTGTCTTACTTAGTACCTGAATTTCATTAGTAGGATCTGGGTCTGGATCATTAATTAAAGAAGTTAAATCTACCGATCCACCGTTTTGAAGGGTTAATATATTAGTAGTTGAGTTAAAGCTTAGGGCTTGATTGTCATTTCCAGAGCAAAGACTAGTCCAACTATTATTATTGTATTGAAATACACAATCGTCATCCAAATTATATACTAATGCTCCATTCAAAGGAGTAATGGTATTCATTTGTGAAGTAGTCACTCTAGTTAAAACAAAGGCCTTATCAATACTTTGTAACTCTAAAACAGAGGAGCCATCAATTTGGTTGGGATTGTCACCAATCTTTACTTGGGCCCGTATTTCGGTCAACGTAAAAAGTATGAATATAAGCAGGAGTATTTTTATCTTCATATTAATTGGGGTTTCTAATATATAAAAAGGCGGCTTTTAGTGAACTACGGTTTTAACGTAAGTTGTTTGTTTTAAAAGCGTTCTATTTTACTAAAGATACATTAACTGCTAATATATTAATATTTCTTTAACTACAAAAATATAATTTTTTATCGATAAAACACAATTTTTACCGATAAAACGTATTTTTGTCGTTACTTTAGTGTTCTTGTTTGCGAATTGAAGTAACCTATTGATATTCATTAATTCTGGTTTAAAACATACTTTTTTTTCAAAAAATAATTCGATTTAGTTTTTTCTATTTAAATAAATCTAATACATTTGCCTTAGTATAAAAGCGGGAGTAGCTCAGTTGGTAGAGCGTCAGCCTTCCAAGCTGAATGTCGCCGGTTCGAACCCGGTCTCCCGCTCAAATTACTTTATCTTCTCAATAGGATTTTTCTGAATTAATTTATTCTTTAGTAAATAGTATGTGAAATTTTTTTACTTTACTTTTTCTAAGAAAGAATATAAGTTTTTATTTCTTTTATACTTACATTCGTTAATCAAATTAATAGTATTTCATATATGAATAGTAGAAGTTTTACTAATGTCATTAGGTATTTTATGGATGAATGGCTTCCGCCAGCGATTAGAGATTCAAAACTTTTTATGTACCCATTTTATTATTATGCATATAAAGGAAGGAACTTAAAAGTTATCATGAATTTAAAATCGATGATTTATAAATGGACGGATAAAGAATTCTCTGACTTTTATTCTACAAGAGATACTAGGTTTTCTAATAGTAGACAAACCGATATGTCAAGACAATGTGTTAATTATGTTTTTGATAAAATAAAATCTAATGATTCTTCTTTTATAGATGTTGGTTGTGGAAATGGTTTCTTGTTGGATTATGCGCATAGAAAAGGTTTTAAAACGACTGGATGTGATATAATAGGAGGTAAGACTTTTGAACATAGTGAATATTACCAAGCAAGTATCGAAGATTTACCTTTTGATGATGATTCATTTGATATTGTGTTTTCAACCCATACATTAGAGCATGTTATTGATTTTGAAAAAGCTGTTAAGGAACTAAAAAGGATAACTAAGAAAACATTATGTGTTGTGGTTCCTTGTCAGAGAGCATACTATTATACGTTAGATGAACATGTTCGATTTTTTCCATACAAATGGATGCTTGAGCAAGAAATGAAAATGAAATTCTATAGCTGTGAAAAAATTCATGGGGATTTGGTTTTTATTGGTGACATGGAAAAAGAAAAAAGTAACTGAAAAGGATAAGATTGTTATTGTTGAATATGTAATCTTGATATACTAATATTTAATAAGATGTTATATTGAAGCGAATTGGTTATTGGATAAAGTTTATTGGTTTTCTTCTATTGTTTTTTTTGATTTATAAAATAGGATGGAAAGAAACAATTGAATCTATTCAAAAAATTTCATTTCATCATTTTTTAATTTCGCTGTTAATTTTGTGGGTAGCTTTTTACTTAAAAAGTGTACGGTGGAGAATTATTTCTATTTCATATGGAATACCTTTAGGAAGGTATAGGTCTTTTAAAGTGTTTTTTATAGGGCTCTTTTTAGCAAATATCACACCTGGACGATTAGGAGACTTTGGAAGGCTACTTTATATTAAGGATGTATTACCAAATCAAAAAATAGGATGGACAAGTTTAATCATGGATCGCATTTTTGATTTGGTTTGTTTGTTACTATTTAGTTTGATGGCTCTTTTTTACTTTCAAATAAATTTTAAAATTCTCAAACTGCCTGAAAATGATTGGTCAATTTTACTTTGGATTTTGGGTGTTGTTTTGTTTATTGTTTTTATCCTAAAATTTAGGAAAAGACTTATAAGAGTATTGGAGCCGTGGTTGGAAGCATTTAACTCACATGATTTAGGGTATGTAAAAAGTTTTAAAAGCTTTTTTATTACCTGTATAAGTATGTTTTTAATATATGGTGTTTTTAATTATGTAGCTTTTTCAATGGGATTGCAAATTGATCATTTAGGGCTGTTTTTAGGAACCTTTATTTTGGGTATACTAACGCTTCTCCCAATTACAGTATTAGGAATTGGAGTAAGGGAAACTTCGTTAGTTGTTATTTTTAAACTTTACGGATTACCCGCTCAGGATGCTATTGCATTATCTTTAATTATATTTTTGATACAACTTATATCATTTATTCCGGGTGCAATTTGGTTCTATTTTTCACCTATTAAATTACAGGATTTACGTCGGTCTGAAAAGTAAAACTATTTAGATAATCTTTCGTTATCTTGAATGTCCATCCACATTGCAAACAATAAGGATTGAAAACCAGATATGGTAAGAAAGATAAAAATTATTAAATAATCTGTTGGTGTTTTCGTGTTTGGGTCAAAAAAGTTGGCGATTAGTTGGTATAAAAAGTAGGTATTGATTATTCCAATAATGAATGCAGACCAATATAAGAGATATAAAGGGTGAAAACTTCTGTATAAATACTTGGTTTGTAGTCTTCGGAAAAATGACCGGATTAATAAAAATAATATAGGTAATGAAACTTTGATGATATTCAATTTTGACTTTTCTCCAACTCCATATATAGGTTTTATTTTTACCTCTCTAACAGTACAGAAAGCTATGTTGAGTTTTACCAGTAAGTCATTGGGCATGCCGTATCTCTTGTATATGTCATAAAGAGGAACAGAGTTTAATGCATTGTTAGAAATAGCTGTGTATCCACTCTGTGTGTCTGAAACACCCCAATATCCTGATGCAATTTTTGTAAGTATGCTTAAAATTGAATTTCCTAAAAAACGTACCCTTGGAATAATTACCCATGCACTTTTGTGAATTAATCTATTTCCTTTTACATAATCTATTCCTTCGTCTACAACAGGTTTACAGATAGATTCAAGTTCATCTGGATCCATTTGACCATCTCCGGCCATTACTGCTGTACAATCTATATTATGATCTTTACACCATTTATAACCTGTAGCGATTGCAGCGCCAACACCTCCATTTTCTAGATGCTTAATAACAATAATCTTTTCATCATCAGGATTGGTATTAATAATCTCTGAAGGGGTGAATTTTTGAATTTCGTCAATACTTTTTTGCCTTACTTCTATATCCGCTCGATTATATATATTATGAGTTATTTCAGTCTTAAGAATAGAAGTTAACTTAAGAGAAGAGGAGTTGTCAGTTAGAAGTTTCATCACTGTACCTGCAGTATCATCTTTTGAGGCATCATCAACTACAATTATTCGATCAACAAAAGTGGGCATGCTGTCCAAAACCATTTTTATTTGTTTGGATTCATTGTAACATGGTACTACAACTGCGATTGTTTTGTTATTAAGCATTATATGGGGGTTTATTGTTCTTGAATGTTTAGTTATTTAATATTATCTGTTGCCCATTTCAGATTGTTTTTGGCTAATTGAAAATTAGGGTTTATTTCTAAAGCTTTTTTACAAGCTTCTGCACCTAGTTTCCATTTTTTTAGTTGATTGTAAGCAACGCAAATATTATTATATGCATCGGCGTTATTTGGAGATAGTTTTAGTAACTCCTGACAAGCTAATATAGATTTTTGATACGCTCTCATTTCGTAATATTTAATACTTAAGTCTAAATACAATCTTGGAGTAGGTTTTTGTTTGATTTTTTCAATTAAGGCAACTATTTCATCCTCAGCTGTTGTAACATTGCCTGATATCTGAGCTAGTAGTTCTTTGGATTTTGTGTGATTAGGACTTTTGGCGATAGCTAAATTTAAATAATTGGATGCTTCGTTGTATTTTTTTTGCCCCACAAGATATCTAGCATAATAGTATTCTGGAGCAGGAGATGTTGAATTAAGATTTATTGCTGATTTAAAATGAGATATAGCCTTTGTATGATTGTTGGTTCCACCATATAAAATGGCAAGGTTAATGTGTAGCGTATAATAATTTGGGGTAAATTCTAAGGCTCGGTTAAAATAATCTAGAGCTATTTCATAATTACCTTTTGCCATATGTGTTAATCCGTAATTCATTAACCCTCTACCGTTTTTAGGGCTTTTAACAACTACATCTAGCCATAATGATTCACTAGAATCCCATATTTTGTTTCTTTGTATTGTTCCATAAGCATGAGCAACAAGAATAAGGGCAATAGTCGCAAGAATTCGAGTTTTATTTTTTTCTAGAACCGAGTACTTTTTTATAACGATTAATATACTCCACGGAACTGCAATAAAAAGACCTATGAAAGGAAAGAACATTCTATGGTCATTGGCTATCTGAAATAATGGGTTTATTGTTGTTGGTAACAATGCTATAAAAAACCAAGCTATCCCAAAAGAAATTGGTCTAAGTTCTTTTTTGAAAGCAGTTTTTATCATAATAAATAACATGCTTAAAATTATTAGTAATCCAACCAATAGTTTTGGGCTATACCAAGGTTTAATAATTGCTATGTCTGGATCTGCACTTAAGTTAATAGGAAGAATAAAGTTTCCTAAATAATGAGTAATAACATACCACTGTGTGCTAATATATTCAAATCTTGTTACGAAATAATTGGTTGAATCTGTAGATTCTGGAGTTAGATAATATTGATTGAAAAGAAAAAGGAAAGAACCAAGGATTCCTGCAGGTGCGATTTTTTTTGTAAGATTAATTATTTTTTTTGTGGTCACTTTTTTGAAATCTGTTAGCAATGCGTGTTCTTCAAAAAGTAAGATGTAAACAACAAGAATCGGAAAAAACATTACTCCTGTTTGCTTCGTCCAAATACCAATACACATGGTAATTAAATATAAATGCCATTTTTTTCCAAACGGATGAATATATAGTATAAGTGAGGCTGTTATACAGAGGGTGGAAAAAGAATCGGATCGAGCACAGATGTAATTGATGGTTTCTGCATTTGCTGTGTGTAAAGCAAACCAAGCCGTTGCAAAAAGAGAAGCTATTCCTATCCATTTATATTTTGGTAGTGCTTCTTTATACAAATGCTTGGTTAGAACATATACTAAGGTGATTAGAACTAAAAACCATATAAAAATATGGTAATGATAATATCTAGAATTTAATCCGCCAGCCATTGCATAATCAATTGCGTTCATTAGTGTAATCATGGGGCGATAGGCTCTGTTTGCTGGAAGAGAACTAAATGTGTCTGCGTTACTAAAAAAAGAAGTCCAATTAGAAAGAGTTCTGATCGATTCATTTTCTGATATGGTATGTGTATCATCGAAAAAGAATGGATTATCAAAATGATTAAGATATACCAAAAATGTTACAATAAGAATTGCTAATAAAGTTTTGGTTTCAAATTTTTGTGAAGTAAAGTTTTTAAACATATACTTTTTGAAATTAATAAAGATTATGCGATGCTTTGTTCTTGGTTTATTAAAACAACAACTATGTCAAGTATTTTTAAGCAAAAACAAGGTTTTATTTGATAAAACTCGTGAATAAATATAACAGTTTTATGTTGTTTATGATATTATCGATGATATTTTTTTAGATTAGATGATAAATGTGTAGATCGTTTTTAAGCTTTTTTCTAAAATTAAAGTATCTTTCAAAATCAAAACATTGGATTACTTGTTTTTGAGATTTACAAAATCAAAAAATCATTATGGCTTATATTAAAAAGGAATATTAGGCTATAGGTGAAGTGTGAATTAACTCTTTTTATTCTCTGACTAAATGAAAAACCAAAGTATCTCAGTAGTTATATCATTGTTTAATGAAGCGGGTGGGGTACTTCATTTTTGGGATTCACTAAAGAACGTTCTTAGTAAAGAAAATCATTTGAATTTTGAACTTATATGGGTCAATGACGGTAGTACAGATGGTACACAAGCATTAATTAATCAAATACTTGAGGAAGATCTAAATAATATCAAAAATATTAGTATAGAGTTTTCAAAGAATTTTGGGCATGAATCTGCAATGATAGCCGGGATTGATAATGCAAAAGGAGATGCTGTTATATGTATCGATTCTGATGGACAACACCCACCTGAGGAAATACCAAAAATGATAGAGGCTTATCATATGGGGCACGATATCATATTGATGAAGCGATCAGAACGTGGAGATAGTAGTTATTTGAAGAAGAAATTTTCAAAATTGTTTTATAAGATTATCAATTTGTTATCTTCTATTCGTTTTGAAGAAAACTCGACAGACTTTTTTTTAATTTCAAAACAGATAAAAGGAATTTTGAGATCTAACTTTAGAGATCAAAATCGATTTATTCGAGGGTTTGTGCAATCCTTAGGGTTTTCAAAAAAAACACTGTCTTTTATTGCTCCAGCTAGACAGTATGGAGAAAGTAGTTATTCGTATTTTAGTTTACTTAAACTAGCTTTTAATGCAATATTTTCATTCTCAAATAAGCCATTACGTATTAGTATTTTTTTATCTGTTTTTTTTATTTTGTTTACTTTTGGAATGATTGGATTTACACTATATACATACCTTTATGGTACAGAAGCTCCATCTGGATATAATACTATTATGATTTTTATGTCAGCCTCATTTTCGATATTATTTGTAACGCTTTCTGTGTTGTCACTTTACTTTGAAAAACTTATCCAGGAAATGAGAAAAAGACCTATTTATATTATTAAACATAAAAAAGATTAATATGAATCAATTGGGTAATTGGATAAGTCAATTTAATTCATTTTTAAAACTTGCTAAAGGCCTTAGAATAATTTTAATAGCAATTGTTCTAGTGAATGTTTTATTATATGTGAAATCTAATCATAAACCTTTTGTTTCTTCTCAAGTAAGAGCTGATGCAGCTGGTTTTTCTCCAGATAAGGCTTATAAGTTTACTTATTTTTACTTTTATACAGGACAATTTCCTTTAGCAACCTTAAATACTGATCTAGTATATTCTGAAGAAGGGGCAAAACAAGAGATCAATACGAGGGGAAAGGATTTAATAATGGAATATTTACACTGGTCAAGACTTGGAGAAAGTGCCAGGATTTGGGCGTATTTACCTAATGCATATTTAAGAGGATCTCCTGAGCAGCCATCTATTAAATTATTTAATTCTATACTATTTGTAATAGGTTTGACAACGCTTTTTTTTGGTTTTTGGAAAATAAAGAAACCTTTATTAGGGCTTGGTTTGGTACTCATGATTAATTTTACACCATTTTTCTTGTATGAAATCTATTCTCACGAAAATGTTTTTGGACTCATGGGGTCTATATTTTTTATGATTTTAGGATTAAACGTACAAGTGTTATTTTCTAAAACTTTAACTTATTTTAAGCTTGGGTTTATAGCTGTTATTTCGGGGGCTATAGTAGGTTTGTTTAGTGAGTTTAGAAATGAAATATCTGTTGTAATCGTTTCATTGTTGTTAATTTATATATTGTCTCAACAGTTAAAGATTATTCATAAGATTGTTTTTGTAATAGTGATTATTTTTTCGTTTAACTCTAGTAAAGGGTTTATTAGAGATTTTTTCAATTTAAAATTTGAAAAAACAAGTCAATTAGTAAGTCTTAATAAAGGACATGTATATAATGGAGCAAAAATAAGTGGACATAATTTTTGGCATCCTGTGTTTTGTGGTTTAGGAGATTTTGATACAAAATATGGATATGAATGGAATGATATTAAAGCATATGATTATGCAATTCCTGTTTTGAATAGAAAGTATAAAATGAAAATAAGTTATTCAAGAAGATATCATACAGATGATTATTATGATGAAGCTAAATTGTATTATAAAAAACCCGAAGAATTACCATATTATGAAGAGGTAGTGAAAGAGAAAGTGCTTTCAGATATTAAAAATGATCCTGTATGGTATATTGAGATCATTGTGAAACGGATATTTAGGACATTAACTAAGACTATTCCTGTTTCATATATAGGTTTGTTATTGTTTCCTTTGGTGTATATTTTAGTTCGAAGAAAGCTATGGGATTGGATCAAAATTTTGGTAGTTTCTCTTCCGTTATCGGCCACATCAATTATTGTGCATTCCGGAAGAGGGACTACTTATAATTCGGTTTTTGTCTATTTTATAATTGCAATAATTATAATGTTGATTTACGATGAGTATGTGTTAAAAAAATCGATGTCAAGGGCATTTATTGAAACTAAAAAATAGAAAGTCCAGTTAAAGTGGTTAATCTTTCTAAAGCATACATTCCTAACTCAGAATTTCCCTTTGGGTTAAGAGGAGGGCTCCAGACAGATACGCTGTATTGTCCAGGGTGAATGGCTACAATTCCACCTCCAACACCACTTTTTCCGGGTAGTCCAACTCTAAAGCTGAATTCGCCTGCTTCATCATAGAAGCCACAAGTTTGCATAATCGCATTGATACGTTTTACCGCTCTCGAACTTAATATTTGCTGATTGTTTGATAGTTGTTTTCCGCTATTGGCATAGATCATAAATGCTGTAGATAACTCTTTACAAGACATTTCTATAGCACATTGGTAGGTGTAAAAATCAAGAACCGTTTCAATATCATTTTTGATGTTACCAAATGATTTCATCAAATTTAATAGAGCTGCATTGCGATGACTATGCGTTTTTTCAGACGTAAAGACTCTTTTGTTTATCGTAATGGTATTTGTTTCTGTTATTTGATGAATAAAGTCCAAGAACTCTTTTTTAGGGTTTTTTAGTTTAGAGATTAAAATATCACATATAACTAAGGCACCTGCATTGATAAAAGGGTTTCTCGGTATTCCATTTTCGCATTCAAGTTGAACTAAAGAATTAAAAGGGTCACCAGATGGCTCTACATCTACTCTATTAAATAGCTCATCACCTAATTCAGACATAGCCATTGTTAGCCCAAATACTTTTGAGATACTTTGGATAGAAAAACGTTCTTCACTATCTCCAAAACTATAGTGTCCAGAATTACTGCAGTATAGATGCATACCAAATTTTTTTGAATCAATTTTGGCTAATTCGGGTATATATGACGCCACTTTTCCTAAATATGGTTTATTGAAAACTTCAGTTTCAATGGTGTTTAAAATTCTTTCGTATTCCATGAAAAAAAATTAGTTTAATTCAGATAGAGAACTGTTAGTTTCTATTTCATATGGTGCTTTGTTTTGTTCAAAGATTCGAGCTTTCAAGTTTCCTTTTAAAGTGATGCTATTGTCACGAACTCTTAGCCAACTGCCTTCTCTAAGTCCAACAACAGGAGGAGAGTTTAGGTTATGAAATTCTTTAATTCTTGTTTCTCGAGTCTCACCTTTATGTGTAGAGTTGGGATCTGGATCAAGATAGTGTGGGTTAATGTTAAAAGGAACAACTCCTAAAGTAATAAAGCTTGGTGGGTATACTATAGGCATGTCATTAGTGGTTTTCATAGTAAGTCCACAAATATTACTTCCGGCACTTGTTCCAAGATATGGCGTTCCAGAATTTATTGCGGTTTTAAGAGGTTCAATAATTTTGTTCTTGTATAACTGATTTACCAGTAGAAATGTATTTCCCCCACCTGTATAAATTCCTTTAGCATTTTTTATGGCCTCTATTGGGTTTTCGAACATATGAACACTTACCACCCTCTTGTTGATCTTTTTAAATATATTATTTATGCCTATGGTATACTCATCGTGTGAAATTCCGCCAGGACGGGCATATGGTATAAAAAGAATTTCATCAACATTGGCGTATAATTCGATTAAAACTTCTTGTAAATATGATAAAGGTGCGCTACCATGAATGGTAGAAGTACTTGCTATGATACAGTTTTTCATTACTTTTTATAAAAGTTATTTAATGTTTACTTGATTCTAAATCTTTGCGGAAGATAAAAAAAATGTAGTATCTTAATAAGGAAAATCAATCTCATTCGTATATGAAAATAAAATTAATTGCTTTGTTAACATGTTTTGCATTAACTACGGCTGTTGGGCAGATCACTTCTCGAGTTAATATTATCGGAAAAATAAGTGCGCCCATAGGAGATGATGTCGAAGGAGTAGTAGTTTATAATCGTAGCAGTAATAAGGGGACAATAACAGATAAAAATGGAGTGTTTAAAATTAAGGCCGGCATTGGTGATAAGCTAGAAGCGGTTGCAATGCAATATCAAAATGTTGTGATATTTATTGATAAAAATGTAATGAATAATAAACGTCTTCATATTTTTCTTAATGAGTCAATAAACCAACTAGAAGAAGTGGTAGTTACCCCATATGATTTGTCTGGTAATGTCAAAACTGATATAAAAAAAGTATCATATGTTAGAAGTGGTGTAGGTAATGTATTAGAAGATACTTCTTCGATAATTAATGATAGTGACTATGATTTTTTTCCAGATGAATTGTCTTCGGTAACTAACAATAGTATAAAAGAAAATAGATTGATTAATGGATTAAATTTTGCTAACCTTTTTAGATTGGTATATGAAATCCAAGGAAAACCTGAAAAGCAAACACACACACAGGATATTGATAGTAAAATACGTGATATGTATAATGATCAGTTTTTTAAAGATTATCTTACCTTAGAAATAGAAGAGATAAATGATTTTATTGTTTTTGCAGAAAATAATGGGCTCGATTTTGATTATCTTAAATCAGGAAAAGAACTTGATCTTTTACAATTTTTGGCTTACCAAAGTAAACGATATAAAAGTCAAAAGTAATTTAAGAGGATTGCAACATTGAATGGTTTGATTTGTCTTTATGATAAAATGTATAGCTTTCTTTAATGCAAAAAAAATACTTAGGAATCATCTTGTTTTTAATAATTTATAATGTCGTTTCGGGTCAAAGAAAAGAGATACGAGGAAGAATACTTAATGAAGATGCAGAAGGGATTCATATAATTAATAAAACGGCCAATTTGTTTACAATTGCAGATAAGAATGGTATTTTCTTTATTAATGCGGCGATTGGAGATATATTGGTTTTGTCCTCGGTTCAATACGATCTTAAGGTTATAACACTTGATCAAAAAAAGTATATTCAAGGAAAGTTCAATATTTCTCTAAAAGAAAACCTTACAGAGTTAGAAGATGTTATTGTAGGCATGCAATTATCTGGAGATTTAAACAAAGATGTAAAAAGCGTAATTATAGAAAAATCAATTTCACCAGAGGATGTAGGGATTCCAGAATATCACGGTGTTCAAGAAGAAAAAATTGTTCCAATTTATAAAGCAATTACTCCTACTAGGATTGATATAGAAGCAATGTATAAGCATTTTTCGGGGTACTATAAAACCTTGAAAGCCACACGAAAAATGGATAAAGAGAATAAAAGCCTTGAGGCAATTAAAAGTTTTTATGGAAAAAGGTTTTTGCTTGCTACCTATAGTTTACCAAAGGATAAATTGCATGAATTTTTATTGTTTTGTGTTGAAACAAGTACTATTGAGAGTGAATTTAAAAATAGCAATCATAATAATGTATTGCAGATATTTTCTTCTAAACGTAAAGAGTTTGGGGGAGAAAGAGAATGATTTTTAAAAAGCGATTTTAAGTTTGGCATAATTTTTTAATTTGAAATTATAGAAATGGTTAATTTTATCGAATTATAACTCTACAATGAATAAAATCAAATTAGTTTTTCTTTCCATATTAATTATTGGCTTATGTTCATTTACATTAGTGCATAAGTTTTATGTAAGTGTTACTCAGGTCGAGTATATTGAGTCACAGAAATCATTGCAAATTATTTCAAGAATTTTTGTTGATGACTTAGAGGATTTATTACGTGAAAGGTATGATGAGAGAATAAGGTTAGATAAAAATAGAGAAACTCCGACTGCTGATAAATATTTAAGGACTTATTTGTCTAAAAAGATGGTGTTTGAAGTAAATGGACAACCGGTTACTTTTTCTTATATAGGTAAAGAATATGAAGACGAGTTGATGATTTGTTATTTGGAAATTGAAAATGTTACAACCTTAAAAACAATAGAAGTTACAAATCAATTATTGCTTGATCTTTTTGATGAACAACAGAATATTATCCATGTTAAGAGTGGAAATAAAAGAAAAAGCTTGATTCTTGAGGCAGGAAGAGATGTTGGCGTGTTAAAATTTAGTAAATAAATTATTAAATTTTCAAAAAACAATTATTTTGCAAGAATAATTCTAGCAAGTTCAAAATGACTACAATGAAAAAGATATTTTTAACTCTTTTAACTACTTTTTTTATTTCGGGTATTTCGTTTTCCCAAAATTTGGAAAAAGGTAAAAACAAAAGAGAGTTGGGGCATACCAATCAAAATAAGTTTAAACAACTTTATGATGAGTTTGCAACACCAAATATGTATAGAACAGGATCTGGGGCTCCGGGTTCTGCATATTATCAGCAACAGGCAGATTATAAAATGGTGATAGAGCTTGATGATGAAAACAAAAAACTTTCTGGAAAAGAAACCATAACATATACGAACAATTCTCCTGATAATTTAGAATTTTTATGGGTGCAATTAGATCAAAATATGAGGGCCAAAGATTCGAAAACTCCATTGATTAACCCTGATGGTATGGACCCAGCTCAAACACGAGGTAAATTTTTAAGCACTTATCTCACTGAGCCATTTGATGGAGGTTTTAATATTACCGAGGTTAAAGGTAGTGATGGTAACCCTCTTGAATATACTATCAATAGAACCATGATGAGGGTAGAAATGGATCAGGATTTAAAGCCTGGCGAGAAATTCGTTTTTTCTATACAGTGGTGGTATAATATTAATAATCATGTTAAAGGTGGAGGAAGATCAGGATATGAAGAGTTTGAAGATGGAAATAGAGCCTATGTAATTGCACAGTTTTATCCTCGTATGGCTGTATATAATGATGTCGAGGGATGGCAAAATCATCAGTTTTGGGGTAGGGGAGAGTTTGCTTTACCATTCGGTAATTTTGAAGTAGATATTACTGTTCCTGCAGACCATATATTAGATGGGACAGGAGTGTTGGTAAATAGAGATGAAATTTTTACCAAAGAGATGATGAACCGTTATGAAAATGCAAAAAAATCTTTTGATGAACCAGTTGTTATTGTCACTCAAGAAGAAGCTATTGCAAAGGAAAAAAAGTTTTCTAAAAAGAAAAAAACATGGAAGCTTAAAGCAGAGAATGTTCGTGATTTTGGTTTTGCAACTTCAAGAAGATTTATTTGGGATATGATGGCTGTTAAAATTGGAGATAGAGATGTAATGGCTGTGTCGATGTACCCTAAGGAAGGAAACCCATTGTGGGAAGATTGGTCTACAAAAGTGGTTGCTAGTACTTTAAAATCATATAGTAGAATGACATTTGATTATCCATATCATAAGGCAATATCTGTACATGCAAAAAGTCAGGGAATGGAGTATCCTATGATATGTTGGAATTATGGTAGACCTGAGCCTGATGGAACTTATAATGATGGAGTAAAATACGGCATGATGAGTGTTATTGTTCATGAAGTAGGTCATAATTTCTTTCCAATGATTGTTAATAGTGATGAGCGTCAATGGACATGGATGGATGAAGGGATTAATACGTTTGTGCAATATGTAGCAGAACAAGATTTTGGAGAACAATACCCTGAAGCTATAGGTAATGCCAAGAAATATCCTTCAAAAAGAGGTCCTGCTCATAAAATAGTGCCATATATGAGTGGTGATCAGAGTTTTCTTTCGCCAATAATGTCTCAGTCTAATAATATACATCAGTTTGGTTCGAATGCCTATGGAAAACCAGCTACAGGGCTTAACATTTTAAGAGAAACTGTAATGGGTAGAGAATTGTTTGATTATGCTTTTAGGACATATTCGCAGCGTTGGATGTTTAAGCACCCTACACCAGAAGATTTTTTCAGGACTATGGAAGATGCTTCTGCAGTAGACTTGGATTGGTTTTGGAGAGGATGGTTTTATACTACGGATTATACAGATATCGGTATTGTTGATGTTAAAAAATATGTGGTGTCTAAAGTAGGAACGTTAGATGCTCAAAAATTTGCATCATCCAGTTGGGGGCTTAGGAGAGCTAATTTTTCAGAATTAGTATTTATGGTAGAAGAAGGAGGTAAAGATTATAATAGAATTAAGTCTAACGACGGTATTGTAGAAGATCCAGTTTCTCTAAAAGAATACCTAATGGATAATTTCTCTGTAGAAGAGCGCAAGAATATAAAAGAACCTAAATATTTTTATGAGGTAACTTTTGAAAAACCAGGTGGTTTAGTAATGCCTTTGATAGTTGAGTACACATACGATGATGGTACAAAAGAAAGGATAACATATCCAGCAGAAATTTGGAGAAAAAATGATGTTGTTAAAAGAGCTATTGCTTCAAGTAAAGGAATTGCAAAAATTGTTGTTGATCCCGATAGAGAAACAGCAGATATTGATACATCAAACAACAGCTGGCCAACTAAAAATTCGCAAGGAAAATTTGAGCGATTTAAAAATAAAATAAAGGGTCAGTAGGTATTTGTATTGATCTTAAATTATATCATTAACATAAAAAGCCATTTTGATCATTTTCAGAATGGCTTTTTCTATACAATATTGATTATATTTGCATTGTTATGACAGTATTACCATTATTTATTAGCGGAACCGAAATTGCATTTATTGCTTTTATATTGGTTATGGTTTTTGGAGCAGATAAAATCCCTGAGATTGCACGAGGTTTAGGTAAAGGAATGCGTGTGATCAAGGATGCTACAAATGATATCAAAACTGAGATCACCAAAAGTGCAGAAGAACATGGTCTAGATACGAACTTGCCATCGTCAATTTCTTCTGATATTAAAAAAGAAATAGATCAAGTTAAAGAGGATATTGATGAGGTAACAGGACCTATCAAAAGACAATTTTAAACTTTTCTACGGATGATGATAATAAAGATCATTATTCTTGTTTAAATTAAAATTACTCCTTAATTCTGTTCCATATATCTAGATACATCTTCCATTCGTTGTTCACTTTTTTCCAGACAATAACATATTTCCCTTTGTAAGAAACTTCAGAGCCATCTTTATTCTTGTTTTTACCTTTAAACAAACCATAATCATGAGCAGTATCTCCTAAGATTACGATTTCTTCTGGCATAATTTCATGTTCGAGAGGCGTATAGCCACTAGAACCTGACCAACGCTTTTTAATAGCTTCATATCCAGAAATAATAGGAGTATTGTTAGGGAATATTTTTGCATCCTTGGTGTATGCTCTGGCTATAGTTTCATAGTCTTGTTTTAGATAAGCAGAAGAAAAAGCTTTTCCTGCAGCCTTTATTTGCTCATTATCCGTTAATGTATTAGGTTTTTTACGTCTGGTACATTCTATTTTCCATGTAGGGAAAGAAAAAGTTTCGTTGGTGTTTACCCATTCTCCAACCCACTTATAACCCATGCTGCTTATGTCATAAAAGCTTAGTTTGTAAAAACCATCTGTGCCATTAGGAGCTTTTTGTTTTCGATATAAAATGATTTTATCATCTTTTTTATTTCCTTCCCAAACAGAAAGAACGGAGCTAGGTTTGGCAGAAGAATAATAATGTACATACCATCTACTACTATCTTTGATAAACTGTCTAATGCTACCAGAGTGCTTCCCATCTGCTTTTAATGTTTGATCTTGAACAGCCATTCCATTCATGATATATTTAAACTCCCAAGTCATTTTGTTAGGCTCTGTCCAAGATTGATCCTTGGTTCTTGTTCTTGATGCACAATCACAAGTTCCTATTAACGGTGCAAAATCAAGAATTTCTTTAGGAGCGTTAGGATTGGGTTGCCCATATGGATGAGCGTCGGATGGTTCATATTCTGTTTGTCCCCAACTTAATACATATAAAAAAGAAAAAAGAAAAAATGTAAAACGTTTCATGAGATTGTGTGTTAATTTATAAGGTAATTTACCTATTTTGATTGTATAGATCAAGTAGGAGAGTTGAAGATTAAGATATAATTAACAGCACAAAATCAAGAGCAATTACTTTCTTCTGTCTCGACGTCTTCTAGGTGATGGTGTCTTTGAACTATGAGTCTCTGAGTTTCTCTTTTTAGTGTTTTTTTGATTAACTCTTGTTTGTCGATTAGTTTTTTTAGGTGTAGAGCTTTCTAATTGAGATGCTTCTTCGGTTTTACTTGATGTCTCAACATCAGAATTAAGAACACTTAATTCTTTTTCAGTAAGGTAACGCCATTCTCCCTGGGGAACATCTAAAGAGACGTTCATAATTCTTATACGCTTTAGCTTTGTTACCTCATATCCCAGGTATTCGCACATCCTACGAATTTGTCTATTAAGTCCTTGTGTTAGTATAATTCTAAACTCGTATTTATTTATTTGTTCAACCTCGCATTTGCGTGTAACGGTGTCAAGAATAGGGACACCATTACGCATTCGTTTTAAGAATAAAGGGCTAATTAATTTATTTACAGTAACAACATATTCTTTTTCATGATTGTTTCTAGCTCTGAGGATTTTATTTACAATATCTCCATCACTAGTTAAAAAAATTAAACCTTCGCTGGGCTTATCTAATCTCCCAATAGGAAAGATACGTTTTGGGTAATTGATATAATCAACAATATTGTCTTTTTCATTTTGAGCAGTTGTGCAAACAATTCCTATTGGTTTATGAAATGCCAGATAGACATGCTTTTCTTTAGGCGTATTAATTAATTCACCATCAACTCGTACCGTATCTTCAGGAGTTACTTTAACTCCCATTTCGGGTACTTTACCATTAATAGTTACTCGTCCTTGATCTATTAGTTTATCAGCTTCACGACGTGAGCAATATCCAACTTCGCTAAGGTATTTATTAAGTCTGGTAAGTTTAGAATTTTCCACAATGCAAAGATAAATATAATATTGAATTATAAATTTTAATTTGTGTTGTTTTACAAGTCTTATTCTTAAGTAAGGAAATTCTTTTATTAGCTTTTTAAAAACTCAATAATCCACATGTCTACTTCATCAAAAAATAAGGAATGCCCAAGATCTTTTGTTTTGATAAACTTTACATTGTTCCAATTTTCACAAATTTTTTCGGCTTCAGAAAAAGGAGCAATAGTGTCATTTACATCATGAATGAGTAATCCTTTTTGAGTTAGTTTTTTAGCAAAAGATGCCATTGAAAACTCTTCGAAATAGTATCCATGTTTGTTTTTGAAAAATTGGTTAAGTGCGTCCATAAATTTAGATGAAAGCTTTAAAACATCTTGATAACCATTCATAATTCTTGACAACTCTGAAGGAGGAGCTAAAGCAACTAATTTGTCTATTTCGTGATTTGGATGCGTGTATTGATGATAAATTGTAGCCATACCACCAACAGAATGGCCTATTAAGTGATTTGGTCGATATAAATCAATTATTTTTTGAAGACATATGGTGTATAAAGGCACATTTAATATTTTCCCTGAAGAGTTACCATGGGCTGGAGCATCAAAAGCAACAATATTATATCCATTGGTTTGTAATTTCTGAATTAAGGTTTTCCAGCGATGGGTATTACTTTCCCAACCATGGACCAGTAGGATCGTTTCTCCTAGGCTTGGCCATCGATAGGTTTGAATGTGTAAGTTGTCTATTGTAATTATTTCATCTTCGGCATCATCTAGAAAGTCCTCTTGCTCGGGAAGTACCTTTCCTTTTTTAGGAGTGCAAAATAAAAGATATGCTTTTTTTAATGCTTTTTGAGGATTAAAAACGAACAGTAATTGAATGTATTTTCCTAGGATTACTGGGAGATATTTCTTGTATTTTTCTTTCATTAATTTTCTCGATGTACTGTTTCTATAGTAAATGCAGGAATACAAATGGCAAGATACTCACATTCTTCATCAAAAGGATTAGAATATTGAATTTTTGTGTTTTTTTCAATTTTTATAGATTCTCCGGCTTTTATAATTACTTCTTCCTCTTCAATTACACACTTCTTTTTTCCTTTAATGATATAGGTGTATTCATCAAATTCTGGAGTTTGAAACGGCTCGCTCCAACCAGGTGGAGCGACCATGTGAGCAATACTAATTTTGTTATTTTGATCGGTAGCCATGCCAAAATGTTCTTCAATTAATTTGCCATCTGTTGTGGGTACAATAAATGGTGTTTTTTGTAGCGTATATTTCTTTTTCATAATTGAATGAATACTATATTGATGAACAAAAACTTAATTCTTGCTAGAACCCCAATGAATCCAGAAGTGTTTAATTTTGGCTGTATCGGGGATATCTGAAACTGTAATGGCTATATCTGTTGTAGATCGAAACTTAGCTGGTAATTCTGTTTTGTCAATAGTAAAATATGCCTGAATACTATCAACAAAGATAACTGCTGTACTTAAAGTATTATTAATTTTAGAAATTTCGTAATTGTCTTTTATATCCTTAAAAATACTATTAGAAGATACACCTAAAGCAGTTTTATATCTAGGATCTAAAATTTGAATAGTGGCAATTTTTGAAGATGGGTCAGTATCGTTATATGCCTCTAGAACAAGAAGTTTTTTTCCTTTTTTTTCATGAATTTCAATTTCTTTTATGTTTTTTAAAAATTGATCTCCGGTGGCTTGTTTAACAATAGAATCGTTAGAAAAAATAGAATCAAGCTGTTGTACTTTAATTTCGTTTGTTAATAAGCCAATCTTATTTTTACTAATCATAAAAGGATCATCTTTCTGTTCTTTTTGACAACTACAAATTAGTAATGCGATAAACAGGGTTTTTAAAATATTTTTTATCATGATTGTTGGTTATGTATGATTTGCATATTTATAAACGCAGATTATCTTATCAAAATATATTATTTAAGCAATTTATTAAGCACCCCTAGAGCTCCTCTAATAAATGTTGCACTTGTAAGTACTTTAATGATTGCCTTTTCTGTTGTACTAGACCTTCTTCTAGATGATGATCTAGACGAATTTTTGTTAAGTTTTTCTCTCTCCTTTTTGGCAGTAGCTTTAGCATCTTCGGCTTCAGCTTTTTCTATTTTTTTGTTTAGAAGTTCATAAGCACTTTCTCTATCTATTTCTTCATTATATTTAGGAATAAGTTTAGATTTTTTAAGTAATGCTTTTAATTCATTTTCGCTTAAAATGTCCATCCTACTCATAGGAGCTCTTAACATGGTTGCTGCCAATGGAGTTGGGCGACCTTTTTCGTCTAGAGCAGACACAAGAGCTTCTCCAATTCCTAGGGAAGTAAGGATTTCTTTGGTGTCATAATATTCAGATATAGGATAGTTTTCTGCGGTTAACTTAATAGCTTTTCTGTCTTTAGCAGTAAAAGCTCTAAGTGCGTGTTGTACTTTTAACCCTAATTGACTAAGAATACCTTCTGGGACATCGCTTGGATTTTGGGTTACAAAATAGAGTCCAACACCTTTGGATCTAATTAATTTTACAATGCTCTCTATTTGTCCCATTAATGCGTTAGAAGCTTCTTTGAAAATCAAGTGAGCTTCATCAAGAAATATGATTAATTCGGGTCGTCCACTATCTCCTTGTTCAGGAAAAGTGCCATATATTTCGGCAAGTAGACTAAGCATAAAAGTTGAGAATAGCTTTGGTTTGTCTTGTATGTCGGTAAGTCGAATAATATTAATCATTCCTCTTCCGTTTTCATCAATTCTACATAAATCTTGCACTTCAAAAGACTTTTCTCCAAAGAAAATGTCAGCTCCTTGCTGCTCTAATTCTACTATTTTTCGTAATATAGATCCTGTAGAAGCCGTTGAGATTCTACCATAATCTTTCTCTAGCTCTTTTTTTCCTTCTTGAGTAGCAAATTGTAGTACTTTTTTTAGATCTTTTAAATCTAATAATGGAAGTTTATTATCATCACAATATTTAAAAATGATAGAAATAATTCCGGCTTGTGTTGTTGTTACATCAAGTATTCTCGATAGTAAAACGGGGCCAAATTCACTAACAGTTGCTCTAAGTCGAACACCATCTTGATCAGAAAGTGATAGGATTTCTACAGGAAACTCTTTGGCTTCAAAAGGGATTCCTATTTTTTCATGGCGTTCATCAATTTTTGGGTGACCTGGACTTGCAGCTGCAATACCACTTAGATCACCTTTAATGTCCATTAGCAATACAGGAATTCCTTGTTCGCTTAGGTTTTCTGCTATAACTTGTAATGTTTTTGTTTTACCTGTTCCAGTCGCACCAGCAATTAAACCATGTCGATTTAATGTTTTTAAAGGAACCTTGACATGTGCATTTGTGACTGTTTCACCATTATGCATTGCTGCTCCAAGTGTTAAAAAATCACCTTTGGTTTTATAACCTTCATTTATATGATCAAAAAAAGCCTGATTATCGCTCATAACTGGATGTAATTTTGCATAAAAATAGGAATCTTAATTTTTGTATCGAAATTATAAGTTATTTTTAATGAAAAGTATATCGTTATATTAATTCTAAAAGTATTTGACTTATGAAAACAATAGTTATTGCCTGCCTTTGTGTGTTTCTAATGAGTTGTACTAAGAAAGCATCAGAAACTAATAATGAGGTTATTTTTCATAAAAGTCATGAGTCCAAAAAGCAAAATGCACCTTTCTCTGATGTTGTACAAGTAGGAAACCAATTTTTCTTGGCTGGCCAAATTGGTATGGATCATAGTGTAAGAAAACTAGTAGAAGGTGGTATAGTTCCTGAAACAAAACAAACTTTGGAGAATATTAAATCGGTTTTGAAACATCATAAATTAGAATTAAAAGATGTGATAAAGTGTACCGTGATCCTGTCTGATATAGATGATTTTTCTGCCTTTAACGAAATATATAAAACCTATTTTCCTCAAAAACCCGCACGAACTACGTTTGCAGCAAAAGGTCTTGCTGTCGGAGCTTCAATTGAGATAGAATGCATTGCCATTAGAACAAAATGATTTTGATCTTTCTCTGCTTGAATACTTAATGAATCAAAACTTAGGTGATAATTTATTATTATTTACCTTTGCATCCTTATGCAAGAAAGTATACAAAAATTGGTTAATGAGGGTGAAATGCTTCCTTTAATGGAAGAGTTTTATACCATACAGGGAGAAGGATATCATAAAGGAACTGCAGCTTATTTTGTTAGAATAGGGGGATGTGATGTAGGATGTCATTGGTGTGATGTAAAAGAAAGCTGGAATGCAGAATTGCATCCGCCTACAGAAACAAAGGTTATAGTAGAAAATGCTGTAAAATATAGTAATGTTGTGGTTGTTACCGGAGGAGAACCTCTTACTTGGGATATGACTAGATTAACTACAGGTTTAAAGGATAGTGGGGCTCAAACCCATATAGAGACTTCTGGAGCATATCCTTTGACAGGAAAATGGGATTGGATATGTCTTTCTCCTAAAAAAGTAAAGCTTCCTAAAAAAGAGGTTTACAAGAAAGCCAATGAGTTAAAATGTATCATTTATAATAGAAGTGATTTTGAATTTGCAGAACAACAAGCTGCTCAGGTTACAGAACAATGTGTGTTGTATCTACAGCCAGAATGGAGTGTTCGTGATAAAATAATCCCGCTAATTGTGGATTATGTTATGGAAAATCCAAAATGGAAAGTTTCTCTTCAGACACATAAATACTTGAATATTCCTTAAGTAGATTATTGAGTGGGCTTTTTTAGCAAGATATTACTCTTTTTATAGAATACTATACAAAATCTATAGACTTTGGAAAGGGGAAAAAACCCCTGAATTCTACATGATTTCCGTAGGAAAAATCCTTAATAAATAGAGGTTTTTTATTTTGTATTTGGTTTTATGTCGAATATTACGGTTTTATGTCTAAAATTTAAATTAGGGAGTGTTAATTATTTTAGGATTGGCGATTTGGGTGTTATATTTGTATAAGGAATTACAAATCAAAAAGTTATGAGGATATTTTACGGAATTTTGATTATCGATTTTAAAGCATTAAGAAACTTTTTAAAAGAATTACCATCGGCTTGCAGTAATGCAATCCATAGATAAAGAACAATTTTAGATGTTAGAATATAAGTTGAGTTATTTATCGATAAAATTTTGTTCTACATCTAAAAACAGAAAAAGTTCATTGATATACCGTATGAGGGGCAGTATCTTTGAATTATATTATTAATTATAAAAACAACATATGGGGCTATTTTACACGAAATTTAGATTAACTTTTAGAGTAGTAATGGATTTTCTAAAAGAATTACCTGGGGCATCTGGTCATGCAATACATAGGTAATATAAGAACTACATTACCTTATAAATAAGGGGAAAATAAAAAAACAACATTGTAAGAAATTACAATGTTGTTTTTTTTGCTTCAATTTTAATATTTCTTGATATACTGTTTTAGAACAATAATGAATTATTAAATCAAAATGTTTAACTCGCATAGGTTTGTTTATAGGCTAAAGGGTACCGCAACGCGAGTAGTATCCCAAGCTAAAAACATATGATATCCTTTGTCTACTTTGTTAAATGCTATAGAAAAAGCTTCAATCGAATCTCCACTACTTACAGGTACATTAATTCGAGCTACATCCTTATCCTTATTGTAAGTGTATGCTCCCCATACATCCAATTCAGAGTTGATGATAATCGTCCATTCTTTTTCTCCAGGAATAGTAAATAATGAATATGTTCCTGCTTTGATAGCTTGATCTCCTATTTTTGTGTCTTGATAAAACTTAATTTCTGTAGCCTCATCTGCTCCCGTTCTCCATACCTTATCAAAAGCAACTAAGTTTCCAAAAATCTTACGACCTTTTTTTTGTGGCCTATTATATACAACTTTTATTTCGGGACCAGAACTTCTATCTTTTTTTGCATAGGAAATATCAGTTGGGCTTTTTTGTAATCCTGCAAATTTTTGAGCATTAATTGAAGTTATTGTTCCTAAAAACATAACAGCAACTAGTAACAGTAATTTTTTCATAATTCTGAATTTATTTTAATTAGAGACGTAAAGATATTATTGAACTTACAGCTATGCGTTAATATGGAATATAATATTCTGTTAAATCTCATAGATAACATTTTAGTAGTAGTATAGGTTTGTATGTGTTTAATTGGTTTCATTTAAGTGTAGTATTTGTATTTTTTGTTTTTAATTGAAAGTAAAAATACTTATAGTGTTTTTGTTTTGTAACTTGATATTGATATTTGCCTTATAAAATTATATAAAACATTGATATGTGTGGAATTGTTTGCGCTTTTGATTTAAAGCAGGAGTCAGAGGTTTTGAGACCTCAATTATTAGAGATGTCTAAGAAAATTCGTCATAGAGGACCAGATTGGAGCGGGATATATTCAAATGAGAGAGCAATCCTTGCTCATGAAAGATTGGCTATTGTAGACCCTATTTCTGGTCAACAACCTTTATTTAGTGAAGATAAAAAATTGGTTCTTGCAGCAAATGGTGAGATATATAATCATACAGAATTACGTGAACATTTAGATGGAGAATATAATTTCCAAACAGCTTCTGATTGTGAAGTTATTTTGGCTTTGTACAAAGAGAAGGGAGCTGCTTTTTTAGATGATTTGAATGGTATTTTTGCTTTTGCTTTATATGATGTTGAGAAAGACTCGTATCTTATTGCTAGAGACCATATGGGAATCATTCCTTTATACATGGGTTGGGATCAAAATGGAACATTTTATGTAGGGTCTGAGTTAAAAGCACTTGAAGGAGTTTGTACTAAGATCGAGTTGTTTCCTCCAGGGCATTATTTGTCTAGTGAAGATGGAGAAATAAAGAAATGGTATACTAGAGATTGGTCTGATTACGGCAATGTAACTGATAACCAAACTAGTATTGATGAGGTGAGAGATGCTTTGGAAGCTGCTGTACATAGACAGTTAATGTCTGATGTGCCTTATGGAGTGTTGTTGTCTGGTGGATTGGATTCTTCTGTAACTTCAGCAATTGCTAAAAAGTACGCAGAGAAACGTATAGAGTCTGGGGATACTAAAGATGCTTGGTGGCCTAAATTACATTCGTTTTCTGTTGGATTAGAAGGCTCTCCTGATTTAGAGGCAGCACAAAAAGTGGCTGATCATATTGGTACAGTTCATCACGAAATAAAGTTTACAATTCAAGAAGGATTGGATGCTATTAAAGATGTGATTTATAACTTAGAAACCTACGATATTACAACAATTAGAGCCTCAACTCCAATGTATTTAATGGCTCGAGTAATTAAGTCAATGGGAGTTAAGATGGTATTATCTGGAGAAGGAGCTGATGAACTGTTTGGAGGGTATCTGTATTTTCATAAGGCGCCTAATGCTCAAGAATTTCATGAAGAGACAGTACGTAAACTTGATAAACTGCATATGTATGATTGTTTAAGAGCAAATAAGTCATTAGCGGCTTGGGGTATAGAAGGAAGAGTGCCGTTTTTGGATAAAGAGTTTATGGATGTGGCTATGCGTATTAATCCACAAGATAAAATGATTAATGGAGAAAGAATGGAGAAATGGGTGATACGTAAGGCTTTTGAATCATATCTTCCAGAAAGTGTAGCATGGAGACAGAAAGAGCAATTTTCTGATGGAGTAGGGTATAGTTGGATTGATACTCTTAAAGATGTTGTAGAGAAAGAAGTATCTGATGAGCAAATGGAGAATGCAGGTTTTAGATTTCCAATACAAACACCTCAAAATAAAGAAGAGTTTTATTATCGTTCGATTTTCGAAGGTCATTTTCCTAGCGATGCTGCGGCATTAAGTGTGCCACAAGAACCATCTGTTGCATGTAGCACAAAAATAGCTTTAGAATGGGATGCGGCCTTTAAAGATATGAACGACCCTAGTGGTAGAGCTGTAATGAATGTTCATGCAGATGCGTATTAAATAAGCTTGAAAATTGTGTTAATTATTACCTGTTTTTATTTGTAATAAAAAAGGGTTAGTGATAAAAAAAGAGGCTGTCCTTTTGGGCAGCCTCTTTAAGATTATGAGTAAAAAAAAGAATCTTAGCTTCCGCAAGCTCCTTCATTTTTCCATCTATTAGCATCGGTAAGTGTATACAGAGTATTATTGTATACTACTTTATCTCCTGGTTTATATGTTGTGTTTCTGTTATAATCTGCTACGCCAGCACATTTGTCAACTGGTTGTACGGTGGTACCACATTTTCCGATACGGTTCCATGCAGAAAAATCCAATTCATATAAATACCCATTGTAAATTACTCTATCTCCTACGTTGTATCTCTGCCCAGAAACATAATCGGCAACACCTTCGCAAATATTGTCTGGGTTAGGGTTGGTGCTAGAAGGGTAGACACTATTGGTACCTTCAATATCTAGAGGGGAAATGGTTTCTTGTGCCCCAGTATATGGTTGATTTGTTCTTACATCTACTATTGTTGGTTTACTTCTGTCTATACCAAAAGCATATGGATGATACATCATAATAGATTTTATATCAAATTGCTTAGTAGTTAAAAGAGCTGATGAGCTTTTGGTGAAATTACCTTCGAAACCAGGTTTTATATTACTAAAAACTATTCTTACATAATCATCGCGATCAGGTCGTGTTTGCTCATGTAAGAAACCTAAAGTATGACCGATCTCATGTGCGATTAGACTAGAACCGGCATTTCTGCCTAATAATAATGTTCCAGAACTACCTCTAGAACCAATTGTGGCTCTACCACAACCTGAGCACACATCTGTGGATTCTGATATGGTAACATAAGTAGATTCGTTGGTTCTTTCTTTAAACCTTACATTGGTTTTTGTAGACCATTCTGACATTGCCTTTTGTAGTTCAGAACGCAAATTGTTATTCAAATTGCTAATTCTGTATACAACAGTGTTGTTAGACCATTTATTAGCAAAGCTTGCTAAAGATAGTTTGGATTCTATCTCTGCATTAGGAACTATATTAAGCAAGGATCCTCTTGGTGTATCTGATAATTGATCCTTTTCGAAGTGCATATCATCAGAAATCCAACCTCCATTTGCATCGGCAGTAACAAATACGGGAGTGTCTCCAAAGTATTTCTTTACTGCTTGTGGTTGATTGTTTTCGTCTGTAGCTTCTTCAAAGCTTTCGCTGCTACATGAACTTATAAAAAGCCCAAGACATACTAACGCTAATTTAGCGTACAAAAATAAATTACTTGTTTTCATTTTGAGTTTGTGTTAATTAATAGTGAGAATATTCTTATAACTTGATTTTCTGTGCTTTATTGTTGAGTATGAGTGGAAGAGTGAATCGTTTTGGTAGATATAAACCTCTTATTTGGTTGGTTTAACTAGGTTTTTTTGATTCTTGATGTCTAGTAGCTGATGAGAAAAAAATAAGACAAAATTAGGGCGAGATATAAGAAGAGAAAGTTGATTTGTTGATTTTTTTGGATAAAGAGGATGAGAAGAAACAGATATATCGGTTATAGTAGAGATTAAGTTTAAAAAAGAATTGATTTATATATAGTTCTTTAAATCTGATACGGTTAAACCTTATTTGGAAGCCCATAGAAAGGGTGTAATGCATTATATATGTTAATCAAAAAATCAAGTGTAAATAACTTTTGAATCAAATTAACGTTTAAGGTGCTTTTTAAGCGATTTAAGCGCTTTTTTTGTTTTTCTGGTGTTATTCTTAACCAATTGTTAATAACTCTTTAAATCATCTTTAGTAAAATCCTTTCATCCTTTTCTTGATTTTTTATCTTTGTTCGTTGACCAAAATTATAATAAAAAATAAAGCTGGTTTATGAGCGAGGAAACAAATAAAAATAAGTATTCGGCCGATAGTATTCAGGCATTAGAAGGGATGGAGCACGTACGTATGCGTCCATCAATGTATATTGGAGATGTAGGAGTAAGAGGGTTACACCACTTGGTTTATGAAGTAGTCGATAACTCTATTGATGAAGCTCTAGCGGGTCATTGTGATGTTATAGAAGTTACCATAAATGAGGATAACTCTATTACGACTAGAGATAATGGTCGAGGTATCCCAGTAGAGATTCATAAAAAAGAAGGAGTTTCGGCACTAGAAGTTGTAATGACAAAAATTGGTGCTGGAGGTAAGTTTGATAAAGATTCATATAAGGTATCTGGTGGGTTGCATGGTGTTGGTGTATCATGTGTAAATGCATTGTCAGATCACTTACATGCATTTGTGCACAGAGATGGTAAGGTTTGGGAGCAGGAATATGAAAGAGGTAAACCTTTATATCCTGTAAAGTCTACTGGTACAACGGATTTTAGAGGTACAATTGTAACATTTAGGCCGGATACATCAATATTTCAACAAACTACAGAGTATAATTACGATACTTTGGCAAGTCGTATGCGAGAATTGGCATACCTTAACAAAGGAATCAAAATTACCCTTACAGATAAGCGTAATAAAGATGATAAAGGAGAGTTTGTTTCAGAAGTATTTCATTCTGAAGAAGGTCTTAAAGAATTTGTAAGGTTTCTAGATGCAAGTCGTAACCCTATAATAGGTCATGTGATTTCTATGGAAGGAGAAAAGAATGATATTCCTGTAGAAGTGGCAATGATTTATAATGATTCTTATGCAGAGAATTTACATTCTTATGTAAATAATATCAATACCCATGAAGGAGGGACACACCTTTCTGGTTTTAGAAGAGGATTAACCTCTACACTTAAGAAGTATGCAGATGCTTCAGGGATGTTAGATAAGCTGAAGTTTGAGATTGCTGGAGATGATTTTAGAGAAGGATTGACAGCTATTGTTTCGGTAAAGGTTGCAGAGCCTCAATTCGAAGGGCAAACCAAAACTAAATTAGGTAACCGTGAGGTGACTTCTGCGGTTTCTCAGGCAGTTTCAGAAATGCTTGAAAACTATTTAGAAGAAAACCCTAGCGATGCAAAAACAATAGTAGAAAAAGTAATCCTTGCTGCCCAAGCTCGTCATGCTGCTAAGAAAGCGCGTGAGATGGTGCAACGTAAATCAGTAATGAGTATCGGAGGGTTACCAGGAAAGCTTTCTGATTGTTCTGAGCAAGATCCTGCTTTATGTGAAGTATTTCTTGTCGAGGGAGATTCGGCAGGTGGTACGGCCAAACAAGGACGTGATAGAATGTTTCAGGCTATACTTCCATTACGTGGTAAGATCTTGAATGTAGAAAAAGCAATGCATCATAAAGTTTTTGAAAATGAAGAAATCAAAAACATCTTTACCGCTCTTGGTGTAACCATTGGTACAGAGGAAGATAGTAAGGCTTTAAATCTTTCTAAATTAAGATATCATAAAATTGTAATCATGTGTGATGCCGATGTCGATGGTAGTCACATTTCTACATTAATTCTAACGTTCTTTTTTAGATACATGAAAGAACTTATAGAAGCAGGGCATATTTATATTGCAGCACCGCCATTATATTTGGTTAAGAAAGGAGCTAAAAAACAATATGCTTGGAATGATGATCAACGAGATCAAATTGTAAGAGATTTTGGAGAAAACTCTAAAATACAACGATATAAAGGTCTTGGAGAGATGAATGCAGAGCAACTTTGGGATACTACAATGAATCCTGAATATAGAACAATGCGCCAAGTTACAATAGATAATTTGGTCGAAGCTGATAGAATTTTCTCTATGTTGATGGGAGATGAAGTTCCTCCACGTAGAGAGTTTATAGAAAAGAATGCTGTATATGCAAATATTGATGCGTAATACAAAGTTTTAAAAACTACTTAAAATCTGCTATGCTAACCGGTATAGCGGATTTTTTTTATATTGCAGTTCCCAATAAGCCCAAATCTTATGAAAAAATATACTTTACTGATTGCTCTATTCTTTGGATATACAGTGGTTTCACAAACCGACATAGATCGTATTCTTGATATTGGAATCGATAATGCGCATAAATTTAGTGAAGATTATTTTGCTCCGGCAGGAGAGTCATTAGTAAACATAATGACTAATGGGTGGTTCACTTCTGGTAAAACCAAAAAGTTGTGGCATTTTGAAGTGGGTATTGTAGGAAATCTTTCTTTTGTTAGAGAAGAAAAGAGGTCCTTTGTTTTGGATACTCGAGAGTATACGGGAGTTACTTTTCGTGATGGGCAAACAAGGAGGTCAGTTGCTAATGCGGTGGGGGCTAACGCTGAAGATGTAGTGGTGGTTATTAATGAAGGGCAGCCTTCTGAATTGGAAGTAGTATTGCCAAATGGAATAGGAAATTCTGAGGTAAAGATGCTTCCTAGTGGATTTATTCAGGGGTCACTTGGGTTAATAAAAAGTACCGAAGTTAAATTACGCTTCTTGCCTAAGTTTAAAGCTGTGAAAGGAGCAAAAATACAGTTGTATGGAATAGCATTTCAACACGAATTTACAGATTGGGTATTTCCTTTAAAAAGGTGGCCTGTTAGACTTTCGGGGCTATTGGGTTATACTAATGTAAAAGGTTTTTATGATATCAATACAACTGCCAATCAAGAGGTTATTTTAAATACCAATTCTTGGTTATTGTCCAGTGTGGTATCGACTAAGTTGCCTATTTTAAATTTTTATGCTGGTTTAGGATATTATTTTGGTTCTAGTAAAGCAGAAGTTATGGGGGTGTTTGAGGCTCAAAATTTGGATGGAGTTGCAGAAACAATAGTAGATCCTATAAGTGTTAAAAATAAAGCTAGAGGTGCTAAAGCAACATTTGGTGCTGTTGTTACGTTTGGTGTTTTTAAGGCTAATATGGATTATTCTTTTCAAAACTATAGTAATCTTTCCTTGGGGCTTAGTGCCGGTTGGTAATTAACATATTATTTGTTAATTAATTCACTAAAGAATTTGTATTTTCGCGCATGTATTGAAATTACCTCAATACATGGCTAAGTATTAATTAAAATAAGACATAAATAATGAAAATTACAGTAGTAGGTGCTGGTGCAGTAGGTGCAAGTTGTGCCGAATACATAGCAATAAAAGATTTTGCTTCAGAAGTAGTGCTGTTAGATATTAAAGAAGGGTACGCAGAAGGAAAAGCAATGGATCTTATGCAAACGGCTTCTTTAAATGGTTTTGATACAAAAATCACAGGTACTACAGGAGATTATTCTAAAACTGCAGGTAGTGATATTGTTGTAATTACTTCTGGTATTCCACGTAAACCGGGAATGACTCGTGAAGAGTTGATAGGAATTAATGCAGGTATTGTAAAATCGGTATCTTCAAGTTTGATAGAGCATTCTCCTAATACAATTATAATTGTAGTAAGTAACCCTATGGATACAATGACTTATTTGGTTCATAAAACTACTGACTTGCCTAAAAATAGAATTATAGGTATGGGTGGAGCATTAGATAGTGCACGTTTTAAGTATCGTTTGGCTGAAGCGTTAGGTGCTCCGATTTCTGATGTAGATGGAATGGTAATAGGAGGTCATAGTGATAAAGGAATGGTGCCTTTAACAAGACTGGCAACAAGAAATAGTGTACCTGTTTCAGAATTTATATCTGATGAACGTTTGGAGCAAGTTGCAGCAGATACCAAAGTTGGTGGAGCAACGCTAACAGGATTATTGGGTACATCTGCATGGTATGCTCCAGGAGCAGCAGTTTCTGGATTAGTGCAAGCTATAGCATGTGATCAAAAGAAAATATTCCCTTGTTCTACATTGTTAGAAGGAGAATATGGTTTAAGTGATTTATGTATTGGAGCGCCTGTTGTGTTAGGAAAAGATGGTATAGAAAAAGTTGTAGAAATAGAGCTTAGTGATGCCGAAAAAACAAAATTGGCAGAAAGTGCTGAAGGAGTAAAGAAAACAAATGGATTGTTAGAGCTGTAAGTAGCTCGTTAATCTATAAGAACTATATTATAAAAGCTGCTTAATTGCAGCTTTTATTGTTTAGGAATACAATTTATAAGTTTTTTTTGAGTTGTCTTCTTTTAACGGTTTATTAGATTTATAAAAATCAAACTAGATATTTGAGTAAAGACTTTAGAAATGAAGTTTTTATTTTTCTATATTTGCGGGATGATGAAAAAATGGTACTTCGGAACTTTGTTGACATTACTGACAATGCTTGTCATTGTTCAGCAACAAACTGTTGTGCCTAATCAAGAAATCGTTCTAGAATTTATTAATGCCGAAGTTACTTCTGTTGATGCTCAAAATGCTATTACAAATGTAAAAAAGCGACTTGAATCTATAGGAGTTAAATATACAAGGGTATCTAAAAGTCTTGAAGATGGTAAACTTAAAATTGCATATTATAGTGATGCAGATATAGAGTTTATTAAAAAAGTACTTTCTAAGGATCAAAATGTAGAACTTGATCTTGATCATGTAGTTTATGATCAAAATAAAAATAAAGACCAGTTTCCGCTAAATAAAAATTCAAAAGATTACAACTTAGATGTATATGAAATCCAGAAAAGTACAGATTTTAATACTGACTTTAATGGTAAATATGTTTTAGAAGTAAATCAAAAAAGAGACGGCTATTCTGGTTATAATGGATACACCTTTGCAGGTGAAATTGACGTAAACAAAGACGGGCTTATAAAAGTCGCCCAAAAAGTATATTCTAAAATTGCAATAGCAATAGATAACACTTCACGAAATATTCCAGAAGTAAGAGCTGGACCAATCTCTTAGTAGTAAAATATTACTACACTTATCAAATTACATTTTTTAAAGCTAAAAAAGTTAGAAGCGTAGTCGCTAATCAATAACTTTTGCTTTTGAATATCGATTGTTTAATTGGTTTGAATACATCCAATTACATCATAAATAATTAAATATAATTGTCAGATTTTAAACTAACAAATCTGACCAAAATCAATAAATAATGCAAAATAAAGGAGTCGTTAGGTTATTTGCGGTATTGTTTGGATTGGTGTGTATATACCAATTATCATATACGTATATGACTTACACAAAAGAAAAAGAAGCTGAGGTATATGCTCAACAAAAGTACCCAGAGAGTGTAAAAGACTATTCTAATTTAAGAGAAGCAGCAGAACGTAGTTACCTTGATTCTATAGGTAAAGAAGAAATCTTTGCAGGTATAACCTATAAAGACGCAAAGGATAAAGAGCTTAATAAAGGGCTTGACCTTAAAGGAGGGATTAACGTTATTCTTCAGATATCTGTAAAAGACATATTAAGTAAGTTGGCTAATGATTCTAAAGATCCTTCTTTTAATCAAGCTTTGCTTTCTACAGATGAGGTTCAAAAAAATAGTCAGAATGATTATATAGAAGACTTTTTTACAGAATTCGGAAAAATTCCTGATGCAAAACTTGCATCACCAGATATTTTTGCGAATAAAAATCTAAGTGATGATATTACTTATGATATGACAAATGATCAGGTAGAGCCTGTTTTAAGAAAAAAAATAGACGAATCAGTTGTATCAGCAGTAGAAGTATTACGTAAGCGTATTGACAAGTTTGGTGTGACACAACCAAATATCCAAAGGCTAGGAGAGTCTGGTCGTGTTTTGGTAGAGCTTCCTGGAGCAAAAGACATTGATAGGGTAAGAAGCTTAGTAACTAGTACTGCTCAGTTAGAATTCTGGGATGTATATAAAATGGAAGAAGTTTTTGGTCATCTTGTAGCTGCTAATAACGCGCTTAAAGAAGAACTAGATACTACAAAAGAAGAGAAAGAAGAAGTACAAACTGAAGAAGCAAAAGAAGAAGCTGTCGAAGAAGTTAATGATGCTGTTGTAGATAGTACTAAAGTTGATTCATCTAAAGTAGAAGAAGAAGCGTCTATCGATGATTTATTAGAGAATGCAGAAGATTCTACTGATTTAGAAACTCAAGTAAATCCTATTTTTGATTTAATGGTAGCGCAAGGAAGACAAGGTGGTCCTGTGATTGCAACTGTTGAGAAAAAGAATGCAGATAAGTTTATGGCTTACCTTAATGATCCAAAAGTTAGAGCATTGTTATCTGCAGAACAGCGTTTTGTTAAGTTCGCATGGGGTAAGCCAGCAAAAGATTCAGAGTTTTTGGATCTATATGCAATAAAGGGTAACCGTGGTAATCAAGCAGAGTTAAGTGGTGGAGTAATTACCGATGCAAGACAGGAGTATAATCAATTAGGTGTAGTAACTGTTACTATGCAAATGGATGGTAAAGGAGCTAAAAAGTGGGAAGAAATGACTGGCCGTGCTTTTAGCCAAAGAAGTCAAATAGCTGTTGTTCTTGATGATATAGTTTATTCTGCGCCAGGTGTAACTACAGGAGCAATTAGTGGAGGACGAAGCGAAATTACAGGAGATTTTTCTATCGAAGAAGGTCAGGATTTAGCAAACGTACTTAGAGCTGGTAAGTTACCGGCTTCAGCAGATATTATTCAAGCAGAAGTAGTAGGTCCATCATTAGGACAAGAAGCAATTGATAGTGGTATCATGTCTTTTGCTATTGCGTTAGTATTAATCTTAATCTGGATGGTGTTTTACTATGGTAAAGCGGGTATTTTTGCAGATATTGCGCTTATTGTAAACATATTATTCATCTTTGGTGTACTTGCCGGATTGAAAGCTGTTTTAACTCTTCCTGGTATTGCAGGTATTGTATTGACTATTGGTATGTCGGTAGATGCGAACGTGTTAATTTTTGAAAGAATTCGTGAAGAATTAACCAAAGGTAAATCTCAAGTTGATGCTATTAAAGATGGTTTTAATAATGCATTATCATCTATTCTTGATGCAAACATAACTACTGGTCTTACAGGACTTATTTTATTGATTATTGGAACTGGACCAATTAAAGGTTTTGCTACTACTTTACTTATAGGTATTTTGACATCATTATTTACTGCAATTTTTGTAACACGTCTATTTATTGATGGGTATGGTAAAAATGGAAAAGAATTAGCATTCTCGACAGGAGCTACTAAAAACTTGTTTAGAAATATTAAAATAGATTTCTTGAAGAAGCGTAAGATAGCATATGTAATTTCTGGAGTTATTATTCTTGCAGGATTGTCATCTTTGTTTACTCAAGGACTTGATTATGGAGTAGATTTTGTTGGAGGTAGAACATATACAGTGCGTTTTGCTAAGGATGTAGTTCCTACAACGGTTGAGAAAGATTTGGTAGCAGTTTTTGAAAGTGCTCAAGCAAAGACCTATGGGGCTAATAATCAGTTGAAAATTACTACAAAATATAAAATTGATGAAACGGGAGAAGAAGTAGATACTGAAATTTCTAATAAGTTGTTTGCTGCTTTGAAACCTCATTTAACTGATGGGTTAACTTATGATCAATTTGCAAATGGAGATAAGAATAAACAAGTTGGTATTATGTCTTCTATGAAAGTAGGACCAACAATTGCAGATGATATTAAACAAGCTGCTTTTTGGTCTGTACTAGGGTCGCTTATTGTTGTGTTCTTGTATATCTTGCTAAGATTTAGAAGATGGCAATTTAGTTTAGGAGCGGTTGCCGCGGTATTCCATGATGTTTTATTGGTGTTAGGTGTATTTTCTTTAACCTATAAATTTATGCCTTTTAACATGGAGATCGATCAAGCTTTTATTGCAGCAATATTAACAGTAATCGGATATTCATTAAATGATACCGTGGTTGTATTTGATAGAATTAGAGAATTCTTTAGAGAACATACAGGATGGTCTTTAAGTGAAAATGTAAATGGAGCTTTAAATAGTACATTGAGTCGTACTTTGAATACGTCTTTAACAACTTTATTGGTACTTATTGCAATATTTATTTTTGCTGTACCATTAAGAGGGTTTATGTTTTCTCTTATTATTGGTGTGCTAGTTGGTACATATTCTTCTCTATTTATTGCAACACCAATAATGCACGATACAGTGAGTAAAGTTGGGTTGAAGGAAGAAAAGAAGAAAGAAGAAAAAGAAGAAGTTCCGGCTTAATTCTTTAGTTATAATAGTAACGAAAGCCCTCTAACATATTAGAGGGCTTTTTTTGTGATATATATCGACTTAGGAAATGTGCTAAATATCAAAAAAATAAAGACTACCATAGTAGGTAGTCTTTATTCTGTTTCTAACCCGTGTTATTGTGTTTTTTAGAGTTATTGAACAGCTTTTAGTGCATCAATATTTCCGTATCCATATTCATCATTTCGATTTGGGTAAAAGTCCCCAGCTCTTTTTAATTTGTCAAGAACTTGCGCTCTAGTCATATTTGGGTTGCGAGCCCAAATTAATGCAGCAATACCTGCGGTTGTGGCCGTAGCAATTGAAGAACCTCCTACATATTTTCTTGTTCCGGTATTAAATCCTAAAACAGGTACAGTTCTGTTAGCATTTCCATTTCTTTGCATTACAATTGTAAAATCTATTTCATCTCCATCATGGCAAATGTCACAAGTATTGTACCCGTTATCTTTTATTCCCGTTACTGCTATTGTCTCAGACATACTTGCAGGGAAAATAACTCCAAACCAATTTGTGAAAGTTGTTGAGGTTCCTCCTGCAGCAATGATCATTTTACCTTTAGAATAAGCATATTTTACAGCATCTTTTACATTGCCAATTGACCAAGGAAAGCCTATCGACATAGAGATAATCTTTACATCATTTCTATTACCAAGAGCTTTTAATGCATTGCTTACTCCTTTGCGCTCATGGTAGTCATCAAGAATAACATCTTCAGTCCCTCTATAAGCTACCAGGTTACAGTTATAAGCAACTCCTAATGGCATAAAATCATTATTACGTGGAGCAGCTAATACAGATGCCATCTGGGTACCGTGCCCACATTGATCATTAGGACCATCAACATTATTTGACCAAGGCCAAATAGAGTCAATAAAAGTTCCATATTTTTGTATAGTACGTCCGTTAGATGCTCCATCATTAAAGCCGCTACCTAATAAATTTTGATTTGGTGATATTCCGGTATCTATTAAACCAACAGTAATACCAGATCCTGTGCTGTAATTCCATGCTTGAGGAATTTTGTGAATATTAAAATTCCATGGTAATTGAGAATTGGGAGAAATAATACTGTAGTCAGAACTGTTAATAGTTTCGTTATTTGTGCTACAACCTGCAGATTTTTGTTGATCAGAATTATCTTTCTGTAAATAAAGTCCGTAGCCAATAGGTTCTAAATATCTAATTTGATCTGCCTTTTGTAAAGCTTCAATAGTTTGTAATTTGGTGACTTTTATGTCTACTACATTTAGTATTTTATCTTCGACAGCTTCAGTATTAGATTTGTTAACACCTTCTTTTGATTGAATGATGTTGTAGATGTTTTCTTTGGCGTCTTTTAGTCTTGGTGATTTTTGAATAGAGAAACTTTCTCCTTTATTTCCATATCCAATACTTAAAATTTCATTACCATGTATCACAGCACTCCAAAGAACTACCGAAGGAGCTTTGGTCCAATCGATGTCACGATTTAATCGTAGTTCATTTGCAATGTAATTATTTACTTCAGATACCGAAAGTAGTTTCTCTGAGTCATAAATATTAGTAGTTGGTTCTGTAGTTTCGTTCAGGTTTTCTTTGTTGCATGATAATACCAATAGGGTCACTATGGTAATAAGAGTGATTTTTTTCATTTTGTTTTAAGGTTTAAGAATATATAAATAAAATAATACTCCAGTTGTTGTTTGAATTGGTTAGAAACAGTAGAACAATTACTGGGTTAATTATCGTTTTGTAAAAATCATTAAAGCATGTGTAATATGTTGTTATGATACAAATATATGTAGCTTAGTGCATATTTTAGCGAAAAAGACTACTATTGTTATGTTAATAAATGGATGTGTATAAATGCTAACTTGAACAATACATACTCAATTTGTGTGGCGTAGTGTTATATAAATTATACCTAGAATGTAATATGTAAATGTGAAAGTGAGTTAATGTAATGTACTGGTTTAAAAATTATAATTTAACAATACTTATTTTTTGTGAATGATTTACTGAAAATTCTTCATATATTCTGACCCCAAAAAAAATTAAAAGAAAAATGGATTTTACGAACCCTCTAGTCTATGGAGTACCGTGCTTTTTAGGACTAATATTACTTGAGCTTACATATAGTAAAACTCATGATCATAAAAGTTTATATAATTGGAAAGATTTATCTGCAAGTTTGACTATGGGTGTTGGATCTGCTTTGTTAGGTCCACTAATTAAAACAATATTTTCTATTGTACTTTTTAATTTTGTTTATGACGTATTTAACCCAGAGGTTGATGGTGTTCGAACAAATATTATGGGTTGGCAGTCTTTTGGTTATGCATGGTATGTATGGCTTATTTGTCAATTAGCAGATGATTTTACATATTACTGGTTTCATAGAGAGAACCATATGGTAAGAGTTTTGTGGGCTGCACACATTGTACATCATTCGTCAGATAATTTTAATCTGGGAACAGCTGTGCGTAATGGATGGTTTACTCTTTTGTATAAGCCGTTGTTTTATATGTGGATGCCTGCAATCGGATTTCCACCCGAAATGGTAGTTGTTTGCCTTGGGATAGAAGCATTGTGGCAATTTCAATTGCATTCTGTTTACGTGCCAAAAATGGGAATTATAGAAAAGGTGTTTAATACCCATACAATGCATCAAGTGCATCATGCAAAGAATATCGAATACATGGATAAAAACCATGGTGGATTTTTAAATATTTTTGATAAAATATTTGGAACCTGGAAACCATTGGATGAATCTATAGATATTCAATATGGAGTGACTCATGCTCCTAATTCATATAATCCATGGGTTATTCTAACACATGAATATAAAGATATCTGGAATGATACAAAAAAATCTAAAAATTGGTATCACAAGTTTATGTACGTTTTTGGACCTCCAGGATGGAGTCATGATGGAAGTACATTGACTGTTAAACAGATGCAAAAAGAACTTCGACTTAAGAAATAATTACAATTCTATAACATAAGTTTTAGCCCGAAAAATCGTATATTTTTCGGGCTACTTTTTTTGGATTAACCTAAGTGGTGTATTCTAAAAGTAATAAAAACATCAAGATTATGAATTGTCAAGAATTGATCGATCAGCAGAATAATTTTTTCAATACGAATAAAACTAAAGAAATAGGTTTTCGAATCAAAAAGTTGAGGCAACTAAAAGACGTCTTAAAAAAGAATGAACAGGTATTGTTTGATGCCATTTATAAAGATTTTAAGAAATCTTCATATGAGACCTATGCAACAGAATTATCCGTGATTTATAGTGAAATTGATATTGCTGTTAAGAATGTAAAAAGGTGGTCAAAAGTCAAGAAAGGCGTTGCGAGTTTGTTAAACCTTCCGGGTATAAGTTATAGTATTCCTGAACCATATGGGACAGTATTAGTAATTGGAGCTTGGAATTACCCTTATCAATTATCGCTTTGTCCCGTAGTAGCTGCGATTTCTGCAGGTTGTACCGTAGTTCTTAAGCCTAGTGAAGTGTCGTCTCATACTTCAAAAATTATGGCTCAACTTATTAATGAAGCTTTTGAACCTTCTTTCTTTACGGTTGTAGAAGGTGGAGTAAAAGAAACTACGGCATTATTAGAAGTCAAATTTGATAAGATATTTTTTACAGGTAGTGTTGCGGTGGGAAAAATTATTTATCAGGCTGCGGCAAAACATCTTACACCTGTTACTCTTGAATTAGGGGGTAAAAGTCCAGTAATTATTACCAAAGATGTAAATATGGATATGACTGCAAAGAGGTTGGTTTGGGCTAAATTTCTTAATGCAGGGCAAACGTGTATTGCTCCAGATTATGTTTTGGTAGAATCGGCAGCACATGATGAATTTTTGTTGGCGATGAAAGATCATATAGAGAAAGCCAATTATACGATCGAGAATGATAACTACACACAAATTATAAACGATAAAAATTATGAACGTCTATGTGATTTAATTAATGAGTCTAAAATTTATTTGGGAGGAGATAGGGATAGAAATGATAGAGTGATATCTCCAACAATATTAAGAGATGTTGAGTTTTCTGATAAAGTGATGCAAGAGGAGATTTTTGGACCAATTTTGCCAGTAATATCCTTTGAAACGATTACAGAGGCTATTGAAAAAATAAATAAACTACCCAGACCTCTTTCTTGTTATGTTTTTACAAAAAGCAAAACAATTAGGAATAAAGTGTTAAAAGAAATCTCTTTTGGTGGAGGTGCTGTAAATGATGCTATGATGCATTTTGCAGAGAAATCTTTGCCTTTTGGGGGTGTTGGTAATAGTGGAATTGGCAGTTATCATGGTAAATTTGGATTTGATGCATTTTCTCATCAAAAAAGCGTATTACAGAAACCTTTTTGGATAGAGTTAAATTTAAAATATGCCCCATACACTTCAGGAAAATTGAAGATCTTAAAAAGGATATTAGAATAAATACAGCTACTTAATTGCTTTAATTTCAAAAATTAGTGGGTATAATTTATCTCTAGTTTCAAACATTTGATTTTCATTTTTAATCAAATCTGGAAGTACCTCGTATGGAGCAGGATTGTGCTCTTTGAGAAACTTAATTGTTAAGCCGGCTTCAGCAAGAGATGAAACAACCTCACCTAATCCATGGTTCCAGGCATACTCCTTGCTGATCATTTCAGAATTTGGATCAGCATAAGTTCCTTTGTACTCTTCGTAAATAACTTCTTTTTGTTGATATCCATATCTTAATTCTGGAGTTTCTTTTAGGTAGTCAAACATCCAAACAATTGGATGAAATTCAACCATATAAAAAGTTCCGCCAGGCTTTAATCGTTCTGCTATCATTTTTGCCCATGGTTTTAGATCAGGTAGCCACCCTATAACACCATAACTGGTAAAAATGATGTCAAATGTATCTGTAATGTACTTCGATGTATCCAAAACATTACAACATACAAATTTTGCGTCTAGATTCAATTTAGAGTTTAGTTCTTGAGCTAGTTTGATTCCTTCTTCAGAAATGTCAATTCCTGTGCATTTTGCACCCATTCTGCTCCAGCTAAGCGTATCTTGTCCAAAATGACATTGTAGATGAAGCATAGATTTGCCAGAAACTTTACCAAGCGCATTTAGCTCATAGGAGTTTAAAGAAGTTTTTCCTGATTCAAAACCGTCTAAATCATAAAACTTACTAGATGCATGAATATTTACCTTATTGTTCCATGTTTGTCTATTGGTTTCAAAATAACTTTGATGATTTTTTGACATGATTTCAGAGTTAAATACTAAAAATTAATTTTGTAATTAGTTTGTGTGTATTAATGTTGAAACGTTACTTTTTTTTTTTTTTTTTTTTTGAAAATATTGGATTTATGACCTCTTTTTTGCTCCTTTGTTTTAATGTTACTTTTGTGACTCATTAAATAGTTGTTACAACTTAGAAGGAGAAATCATGATTTCAAATTTTTCATAGCCCGAACTCTTATCAAAACCTTGATATAACTCTTTTGCAGAAACACTAGAAGGGTAAAAGGTAATAGGTTCTATACAAACCATATTCGGCACTTCGCTCCAAAACATGATGTGTCTAAATCCAGAAGTTTTTATGTCGATTTCGACGTCTCCATTGTTAGTTAGAATTACTTGATTACAATTTTTAATAGGAAAGGCATTTGATCCGGCTTCGAGGATTTGAGATAAAGAAAATTGTTTGTTTGATGTTTTGAAAACTGAGCTTGAGTTATATATTTTAAATGCAGGGTGAAATCCTAACATATATGGCATATCTTTTTCTGAGGATATTTCAAATGTGATGACAAGCCCTTTGTTTGTAATTTTAAAGCTTTTTTTGAAATCAAAATTATATGGCCAGCTAAGTGACGATAGTGTAGATCGATCAGGAAATTTGGGGTTAGATAAAATAGTATTCGCAGTATAATTTTTATCAAATTTTGCTTCAGAAGAGGTTTTTGATAGTAAATTGTATTTCATAACCCTTAAGATTCCATGTTGATCCAACTTGGCTTCTGATTTTGGCGTGCTTATAGAAAAATTATTTCCTTTAGTTGCACCAATAATTGGAAACATTTCAATTTCGGTATTGTTCCATCCGGGATCACCTTTTTGATGCATAATTTCTTTTTGGTCGAATAAGTAGCTTGATAATTGACCATTTAGAAGTGTTACTTTGGAGCGGTTATCTTCACTTTTTAACTCAACTTTTTCACTCATAAATAAAATATTGGTTTAAGACTAGTGATGTGTAAGTTCGACTTTTTGTGAGTGGCTTGCAAATTAAAACGCTACATAAACCGAGATTTTACTTTATATGATATGAGTGTATTAAAGTTGTGTTTTAATTATGTTGAATAAACTAATCATTAAGTTAATATTCTTTATTCGATCGAGAAAACCAAAAGCGTGATTAAATGGTTCTGAGAAGTTTTTGTAAAATGATAATTACAATATAATACTAGTAAAAAATTGTATTTCTCTTAAAGAAATGATACATTTATTGGTGAAAAGGGAAAAATTAATGCCTATTTTATAGGTATCTGTAACACAATCGTCAAAATTTTAAAATTAATTAACTCAATCAAAAATGAAAAAGATTTTACCTCAATTGTTATGTGTGATCGTAGCAATAATCTTGATTCAGACACTTAGATTTAAGTTTACTGCTCATCCCGACAGTGTGTATATATTCACAAAAGTCGGATTAGAACCCTATGGTCGAATAGGGACAGGAATTGTAGAATTAATAGCTGGAATTTTGCTCATCATTCCAAAAACAGCGTGGATTGGAGCAATGCTTACTTTGGGTATAATAGGTGGTGCAATTATGATGCACTTAACCAAATTAGGTATCGAAATTAATAATGATGGGGGAACGCTTTTTATTGTAGCAATTGTAACTTTTGTTTTAAGTGCTATTATTCTTTGGATGAAAAGAAAACAAGTCAAGTTTTTTTAAACCTTTAGCGGTTTAGGTCACACATTACATACGAACGAATCAAAATTCGGTACAAGTTTTAATATAACGTTAAATACTTGTGCCGAATTTTTATTTATTTTAAATTAGTAAAACACTGTTTCAATTATTAAAACATAGTATAATGTCATTAGGATTAAAAACTGGAGTTGCATATGCCAAAGAGTTAGATGAAAATGATGAACTAAGCTGTTATAGAGATCAATTTCATATTCCTAAAGATGGAAATGGTAAGAATTGGATTTATATGTGCGGTAATTCATTAGGTTTACAGCCTAAAACTACAGAGTCGTATATTCAACAAGAGCTAAAAGATTGGGCTAATTTGGGAGTAGAAGGTCATTTCGAGGCTAAAAACCCCTGGATGCCATATCACGAGTTTTTAACCGACGCTATGGCAAAGATAGTAGGAGCAAAGCCTTTAGAAGTGGTGATTATGAATACTTTGACTACGAATTTACATTTGTTAATGGTGTCATTTTACCAACCTACATCGACCAAATATAAAATTGTAATCGAAAGTGATGCATTTCCCTCAGATAGATATGCTGTAGAATCTCAATTGCATTTTCATGGATTTGATCATAAAAATGGAGTTATTGAATGGAAACCAAGAAAAGGAGAAGAGCTTTTGCGAATAGAAGATTTAGAAGCTATTCTTGATCAACAAGGAGATGAGATTGCATTATTATTAATAGGAGGGGTTAACTATTATACAGGGCAATATTTAGATCTTAAAACCATATCAAATTTGGGACATGCCAAGGGTTGTATGGTTGGGATAGATTTGGCTCATGGTGTTGGTAATATACAACCAGAACTACACGAATCCGGAGTGGATTTTGCAGTATGGTGTACATATAAATATCTCAATTCTGGCCCCGGAAGCTTGGGAGGATTGTTTGTGCATGAAAAACATGCTTACAATAATGATTTAAAACGTTTTTCTGGATGGTGGAGTCATAATAAAAAAACACGTTTTAATATGCGCCAAGAGTTTGATGTAATGCCGGGAGCAGAGGGGTATCAATTAAGTAATCCCCCAATTTTATCTATGGCAGCTATCAAAGCATCATTAGATATTTTTGAAGAAGTGGGAATGAATGCACTAAGAAAAAAATCTGTTGCCTTAACAGGTTATTTAGAATATTTGATAGGCCAAATAGACACAGACAGGATTAAAATAATTACACCTTCAAATCCAAATGAAAGAGGATGCCAATTGTCTATTCAAGTTAAAAATGCAGATAAAAGTTTACATCAACAGCTTACAGATAAACATATTATTACCGATTGGAGAGAGCCAGATGTAATTCGTTTTGCACCAGTGCCACTTTATAATAGTTTTGAAGATGTATACAAAATGATAGAAATATTAAAGAAAGCTTTATAATGTCTAGAAAAGAAAATGTACTTATCATTGGAGCTGGTCTTTGTGGCTCACTCTTAGCGCTTAGACTTGCACAAAGAGGATATAAAGTAACTGTTTATGAAAAAAGACCTGATGTTCGAGTAGCTAATTTTTCCTCGGGACGATCGATTAATTTAGCATTGTCTGATCGAGGGTTGAAAGCTATGGAAATGGTCGGTATTGCAGAAAAAGTAATTCCACTCTGTATCCCAATGTATGGTAGGTTAATGCATGATATTCATGGAGATACTTTTGCTTCAAATTATTCGGGAAGAGATGATGAATATATTAATTCTATTTCAAGAGGAGGACTAAATGGTTTATTGCTTACCGAAGCAGAAAAGCATGAAAATGTAACATTGCATTTTAATAAAAAATGTATTTCTGTAGATATTGAAGAAGCTAAGGCATCGTTTAAGTGTTATTTAAATAAAGAAGAGTTTACAGTAAATGCAGATGTTATTTTTGGAGCTGATGGAGCCGGATCTGTTCTTAGAAAGAATTACTACCTCGAAAAGAAGTTTTTATTCAGTTATTCACAGAATTATTTAACTCATGGTTATAAAGAGTTAGAAATTCCGGCTAATAAAGACGGAAGTCATAAAATTAGCTCTGCACATTTACATATATGGCCAAGAGGAGAGTATATGCTTATTGCATTGCCAAATTTGGATGGGAGTTTTACTGTAACGTTGTTTTTGTCATATGAAGAAGGTGAGTATAATTTTAATAACTTGACTACTCCCGAAAAAGTGACAGAATTTTTTAGCACCCAATTTCCTGACGCTTTAGAATTAATTCCAGAAATCCATGCTGAGTTTTTTAATAACCCTACAGGAGCCTTAGGTACAATCAAGTGTTCTCCTTGGTCCTATAAAGGAAAGACATTGTTGATGGGAGATGCTGCCCATGCTATTGTACCATTTTATGGACAAGGAATGAATGCGTCTTTTGAAGATGTGGTAGTTTTTGATCAAGTCTTAGAACAACATCGTGGTGATTGGGAGACAACCTTAAAAGCATATCAAAAAGTAAGAAAAGAAGATACAGATGCAATTGCTGATTTGGCAATTGATAATTATTATGAAATGCGGGATCATGTTGCAAACTCAATCTTTAAACAGAAACGAAAATTAGAAATGGACTTAGAAAAGGGATTTCCAGAAGACTATTTTTCAAAATATTCGATGGTAACCTTTAATGAAAAAATGAACTATGCAAAAGCTATGAAAATTGGGAGAGCTCAAGATAAGGCATTGTTAAATCTTATTACAGAAGATGAGATCAGTACCGAAAGTAATTTAAAGGAGATTTTAAAACAAGTACAAAGAGAAACCAATGAAATCCTTCAAGAAGATAAGGTTGCGGGATTAAAATAAAAAAGGGTAAGCTTGAGCAAATTTTAATAATTTAAATATCATGAACAAAGGAAAATTAATAGAAGGAAAGGCAATTCCAAGAGGTAAGTTTCCTCATGTAAAAAGAGTTGGGGATTTTATATACGTTTCAGGTACAAGTTCTAGAAAGCCAGATAATACATTTGAAGGAGTTGAGGTTGATGAGTTTGGTACAACCAATTTGGATATTAAACTACAGACAAAAGCAGTTTTAGAAAATATTAATGATATTTTAAAAGAAGAAGGTGCTAGCTTAAAAGATGTTGTAGATATTACTTCTTTTTTGGTAAACATGAATGATTTTGGAGGTTATAATGCAGTATATGCTCAATATTTTGATTATACAGGACCTACAAGGACAACAGTAGCTGTTCATCAGTTACCGCATCCACATTTATTAATAGAAATTAAAGCAGTAGCTTATAAGAAAAAAGGTTAATAGGTTTTAGATTGTTTAAAATAAATTTATGGATAACGCCGAGGATAAAAAAATTCTAAATACTTCAGTAGAAAAAGCATTCAAGATTTTGGATTGTTTTTCTATGGAAAAAATAGAATTAGGTGTTACCGAAATAGCTAATCAGATAGGAACTAACAAAAGTGTAGTGTATAGAATGTTGGCTACAATGGATGCGCTCAACGTTATTCAACAAAATCCAGAAAACGGAAAGTATAGATTAGGTCTTAAACTCTTTGAACTAAGTCAAAAGGTAAGCATACATAAAAATTTTATCTCAAAAGCAAAACCTTATATGGAGGATTTGGTCAAGCGGGCTGGTGAAACTGCGCATTTGGCGATATACAAGAATCAAAAAGTATATTTTTTGGATAAGGTGGTTGGGAGGCATGATTTACAAATAAACTCACAAATAGGAACAGAAAAACCTTTGCATTGTACAGGTTTAGGAAAAGTAATGCTGGCTTTTGCAGAACCGCACTTTGAAAAGGTAATTGATAACATTAATCTTGAAAGGATTACAACAAATACAATAACTCAGAAAATTAAATTAAAACAAGAGATAAGGCGTATTAAAAAAGAAGGATTCGCTCTTGATTTAGAAGAAAATGAAATTGGATTGGTTTGTGTTGCAGTTCCCGTTTTTGATGCTAAAGGAAAGTGTATCGCAGCTATAAGTACTTCTGGCCCTTCTGCAAGATTTAATAAAAATGAAATACAAACCTATACTGGTGATTTAAAATATACAGCAAACCAATTAAAACATATTTTTAGCTAAACGACGAAAACATGTGCAATGAAAAAGATTGAAAACTATATTGATGGAAAGTATATTGCTCCTATTAAAAATAATTGGCTGGATAATTATAATCCAGCTAAGGGTGAGGTATATAGTCAAATTCCTGATTCATCTTCAGAAGATATAGAATTGGCTTATAAAGCGGCATCTAATGCTTTTTTAAGTTGGTCAGCAACTTCATTACAAGAACGTAGCACAATTTTACTCAAGATAGCGAAACTTATAAAAGAGAATTTAGAAGAATTAGCAATTGCAGAGGCGATTGATAATGGAAAACCTTTAACCCTAGCACGAAGTGTTGATATTCCTAGAGCATCAGATAATTTTCAATTTTTTGCACATGCAATAACACAATTCGCTAGTGAGGCGCATGAAAGTAGCGGTTTTAATGCGATTAACTTTACGTTAAGGCATCCCATTGGGGTTGTAGGGTGTATTTCTCCTTGGAATTTGCCACTTTATTTATTTACTTGGAAGATAGCTCCGGCACTTGCTGCAGGTAATACGGTAATAGCAAAACCGAGTGAAATTACACCTATGACCGCATACTTGCTAGGCGAGATATGTACCAAAGCAGGATTGCCTAAGGGAGTTTTAAATATTGTTCATGGATTGGGGGCTAAAGCTGGTCAGGCCATTGTAGCACATCCACAAGTAAAAGCTATCTCTTTTACAGGAGGAACAGTGACAGGCGCACATATTGCCAAAATAGCAGCACCCTTATTCAAGAAACTATCACTTGAACTTGGAGGAAAAAACCCAAACCTCATCTTTGCTGATTGTGATTATGATCGTATGCTTGAGACAACACTTAAATCCTCATTTTCTAATCAAGGTCAAATCTGTTTATGTGGTTCTCGTATTCTTGTAGAAAAAAGTATATACGAAAGATTTAAGAATGATTTTATAGCCAAAACAAAGGCATTAAAAATAGGACAACCTCTTGATAAAGATACAAATATAGGAGCATTAGTATCAAAGCCTCATTTAGAAAAAGTGAAAAGATATATTGATGATGCAAATGCAGAAGGAGGTAAGGTTCTTTGTGGAGGAGAATATGTAACCATTGTAGATCATAAAAAAGGATATTATTTACAACCCACTATAATTGAAGTTAGCGATCCTCGATGTAGATTGGTTCAAGAAGAGATATTTGGCCCTGTGGTTACTATCATGCCTTTTGATAATGATGAAGAAGCACTAGAGTTAGCTAATGATGTTAGATACGGATTATCTTGTACGATTTGGACCAATAATTTAAATAGAAGTATGAAAATGGCAAAACACATTGATGCAGGTATTGTTTGGGTAAATACTTGGATGATGCGTGATCTTAGAACACCTTTTGGAGGGATAAAGGATTCTGGAGTAGGTCGAGAGGGTGGTTTTGAAGCTTTACGTTTTTTTACAGAGCCTAAAAATGTATGTATACAATACTAGGATTAATATCTATATAACCCCTCATTTGGGGTATGATTTTATGAGAGTTACTTCTAAGTAAAATAACCAGAATGTAACATTAAGCATGTAAAAGTGTAGTTAGAATATAAACTAAACGGTATAATGAATTTAGATCTTACGAACAAAAATGCATTGGTTTGCGGTAGTACACAAGGGATAGGAAAAGCTTCTGCCAAGCAATTAGCTAGAATGGGAGCAAATATTACTCTTGTGGCTAGAAATGAAGAAAAACTTAAACAAGTGCTTACAGAGTTGTCTGTAAGTCAGGAACAATCCCATAAGTATATTGTTGCGGATTTTAAGAATCCTGAAGATCTAAAACATAAGATTTCTTCAGAACAGAAAGTATATCATATTTTGATTAACAATACAGGAGGCCCAGCAGGAGGTCCTGTATTTACAGCTTCATTAGAAGAATTTACAGATGCTTTTGCACAACACTTAAAGTGTAATCATGTCTTGGTACAGAGTGTAGCACCAGGAATGAAAAATGAAGGGTATGGGAGAATAATTAATATTATTTCTACCTCAGTAAAACAACCCCTTAATGGTTTAGGGGTATCTAATACAATTCGAGGTGCTGTGGCTAACTGGTCCAAAACAATGGCAAACGAACTAGGAGAGTTTGGAATAACAGTTAATAATGTACTTCCTGGAGCGACTGCAACAGAGAGGTTAAATGAAATTATTGAAAATAAAGCTAATAAAACTGGGAAATCAATAGAAGAAGTTGCTAACTTGATGAAAAAAGAAGTGCCTGCAAAACGTTTTGCACAACCAGAAGAAGTAGCAAATGCTGTTGCATTTTTAGCTTCTGAGGCTGCTTCTTATATTAACGGAATCAATGTTCCTGTTGATGGAGGAAGAACAAAGTCATTATAGTTAACTATTTGTTATTATAAAATGACAGTTAAAATAATTAAATTTAAAGAAGCTAGAGAGTTTTGTTCTCAATGGCGGTTAGATAAAGATTTTTAATAAAATAAGTACATGAGTAATTTAGTTTCACCATTAAATTTTAAGGCTTGGATAGAAGAACATCGTCATTTGTTAAAACCGCCTGTAGGTAACAAATGTGTGTGGGAAAACGGAGATTTTATAGTAATGGTTGTAGGAGGGCCTAATAATAGAAAAGATTATCACTATAATGAGACTCCAGAGTTTTTCTATCAAGTAGAGGGAGATATCGTATTAAAGATAATTGATAATGGAGTCCCTAAAGATGTCCATATTAAAGAAGGAGAAATATATTTATTGCCTCCAAAAATACCGCATTCTCCACAACGAGGACCAAATACTGTTGGGTTGGTTATAGAGTATCCTAGAGCCGAAAAAATGATGGATGCATTAGAATGGTATTGTGAAACCTGTAATGAACAATTATATCGAGAAGAATTTGCTTTGGATAATATAGAAACTGATATGCCAATTATTTTTGATACTTATTATAATGACAAAGATAAATGTACATGTGCTAGTTGTGGAGATGTAATGGATGCTCCTCAAAAGAAAAATTAAAAATAAGAATGGCGGTAATCAAGTATAAATAATTTAGGAAAGATAAGGATTATGAAAAGAAAGCTAAGAATAAACGGACATTCACATCTATTACCTTACCCAGAAGAAATTCCTCAATTCATGAAAGATAAGGAAATTTTTTGGGTTGATGATGAACGAAAATATATGTTACAAAAAGGTTGGAAACGTCCCGTTACACATTCTAGTTTTTTCTTAGATGACAAGCTCGAATGGATGGAGCATTTTAATATTGATCATGCCGTAGTATTAAATTTATCACAGTTATATGGTAATGGGTTGCGTCTTGAAGAAATGAAACATGCTTTACGCTTTCAAAATGATTTTAATGCCCGTATTCAACATGATAATCCAGATAAGTTTACTTGTGGTTTTGTCGTGCACCCAGGATTTATTAATGGAGCATTATGGGAAATGGAGCGTTGTGTAGAGGAATTAGGAATGAAAGTACTTTGTCTTCCTACACATTTTATGGATTCGATAGGACAGTGGCGGTGTATTTTTGATGAAGAAAATGATCCTATTTTTGAATTGGCAGATAAATATAAATTGGCAATAGAAGTACACCCATATGACGGTGATAAAATGATCAAGTTAGAGAATGTGGCATGGCGTTTTCATTTGGTATGGATGCTGGCACAATGTGGAGATGCATATCACTTTTATACTCTAAATGGTATGCAAGAGAGATATCCAAATATAAGAACTTGTTTTGCTCATGGAGGGCAATTAGCACAAATGAACTTAGGAAGACGAATTCAAGGATTTGATGGAAGACCCGATTTATTTAAAGGAAAACAACATCCCAGAAAAGCAGTAGGGCATCCAAATATATATTTTGATACATTGGTACATGATACAGATTCTCTAAAACTTACTGTCGAACGACAAGGAAGTAGTCAGGTACTTATGGGGTTAGATGATCCTTATCCTTTGGGAGAGATGGAAAGTGCTCCTCAATCATCGTATCCAGGTAAGATTCTTGATTTGGCTCTTGAACGAGATATTATAAACCAAACAGAATATGATGAGATATGGGATGATAATGTACTGCAATGGTTGTTTGGAGATGATAAAGAAGCCAAAGAAGATCTTACTAATAAAATACTGGGAGAAAAAGTAAAAATAAAGTAATGCATTGATTATATAGAGATTTTGTAGCTTATTAAGTAGCTCTTTATCCTTTTTGTATTTGTATAACGAATAATGATTAGAATACTTAATAGTAAATAGGCAAAAAGACAATTTGTAAATGGGCGATTTACCTAGTTATAAATTGTCTTTAATTCGAAATTAGTGAGGTTAAATTTCCTTAAAACACCTAATTTTACAAAAAAGTTAAGATATGCATTTTTTACCCGAAGCCTTAGATTCTTATGTAGTTGAACACACAGAAAAAGAACCAGAATTATTACAACAACTTAGTCGAGAAACGTATCAAAAGATATTACAGCCTCGAATGTTGAGTGGTCCATATCAAGGTAGGATTTTAAGTATGTTGTCTAAGTTGATTAATCCAAAAAGCATCTTAGAAATTGGTACCTATACTGGATATTCTGCATTATGTTTAGCAGAAGGTTTGCAAAAGGATGGAGAGTTGCACACCATTGATATCAATGAAGAGTTAGAAGATTTTCAGAGAAAGTACTTTGATCAATCAGCATATGGCAAACAAATACATCAACATATAGGAGATGCGACGCAAATTATTACTGACCTAAACCAAAAATTTGATCTAGTGTTTATTGATGCCGATAAACCAAATTATTCAACTTATTTTGAATTGGTTATTGATAAAATGACTACGGGAGGAGTACTATTGTCTGATAATGTACTATGGAGTGGTAAGGTAATAGAACAAGTGAATGAAGATGATATTTCGACAAAGGCACTTATTGAGTACAACCAACTTTTGGTAAATGACCCTAGAGTAGAAACAGTATTGCTACCAATTCGTGATGGTTTAACAATTAGTAGAGTACTGTAGGTTTTACATTTTTGTAAATGAAATAGAATCTCCGACTTTTAAACTCCAAGAGTCAGTTAATGTAGCGTTAATTTCTAAAACGTATTTAGCTGGCCCATCTGACAGTAATGCTGATTCATCAAGAGGTTTTGCATCTTTTTGAATACTGACCACTTTGAAATTGGCGTCAATATAGATAATATCCAATGGAATCAATGTGTTTTTCATATAGAAGGATCGAGGAGCTTCGTCTGGAAAAATAAACAACATTCCTTGTTCTTTAGACATTGATTTACGATGCATTAATCCAGTTTGTGTTTGATACTCATCATCTGCAATTTCTATATCTAGTTTGGTGATTTCTTTTGTAATAGAATCATTTATACTAAATAATGTAAGTTCACCTTCTTTAGTAAATGTAACTTCTTTAAGAAGGTTCTGATTGTTTTTAACCTCTTTCTTACAGGATAAAAAACTTAATGTTAAAAGTAAAAAATGGATAACTATGAATTTTGTTTTCATCAAATAAATTTTAAAGGCTAAAAATAGATAAAAAGCCACACTCCAAAAAAATGAAGCATGGCTTTTTTGTTATTTCTTTAGTAAACATTTTTCAATTAGAAAGAAATTATGATTATTAATGATTTTTTCTTTCTGTTTTAATAGGGTAAAACCCAAAATTAAACCCAACCGAATTTTCGTAAATAAAACTCTTCTTTTCTAAATCATAAATAACTGGAGCGTTAAAGCGTTTCATTATATTAATAATTCGATAAAGTTTGGTTTTTGAAATACCTAAACGAGATGCCATTGATTCTGGTGTGCCAGTAGCTCTTAAACGAATAAGGCGATCAATGCGCTCTATGGTTTCAATGGTTCTAACGACAATGTTCATGTTTGTTTTGTTTTAGAAGTGTGGATTAATCATTTTTCCAGTCAATCTTTCTAGATATCATCATTATAGTTCCCAGAATTAAGAATAAGCCAATGCTTCCGACAAGTAAAGCATAGTTTTCTAATTGAATGATTACAAAAATAAAGGAATATAAAGCAGCTAAAGAAGCAGCGATAAATGACATAAACTTAAAACTTTTAAGAATGGCTTTAGAGTATATAGAAATTAGAGCTACTACAGAAGTTCCAGAAATTAAATACGCTTGTAAAAAACTTGAATGTTCGGATATCGAAATTAATAAAGTGTAAAACATGGTTAATGCTAATCCTATCATTAAATATTGAAAAGGGTGAATGTGAACCTTGCTGATGGTTTGAATCAAGAAAAACACTAGAAATGTTAAAGCAATAACCAGATATCCATATTTTGCAGCACGTTCACTTTTTTGATACTCGTCTACTGGTATAAGAAGTTTTACACCAAAAGCTGACGAGTTGATTTGTGGTAAATCTCCAAAAAACTCCTGCTCAAACTCTCTGTTAATTTGTAATACTGTCCAATTAGCTTTAAAACCATCTGTCGAGATTTCTTTAGTTTTTGTATCTGGTAAGTAGTTGCCATCAAAACTTGGAGATGCCCAATTAGAAGTCATTGCTACATTAGTTTCTCTACCTACCGGAATAAAGCGTAATTGCTCACTCCCATTTATTTTAAGATTTAGACTAAAGTCAATAGAATTTTCTTTGGGTATCGATTCTTCTTTAAGAAATTTTGTTTCCAATGTATTGGTATAAGAGTTTTGTGTATATCGCGACTGTAAAGGGTAGTTTTGTGCGCCTAGTTTTAGCTCGAGATTACTGCGTATACCTTTTAAATTTGTAGAGTTGATAATAACGGTTGCTTTGTTCCATAGGATATCTTTTTTGGCAATGTCTTGAGTTTCAAAACTAGGAGTTGTAAAAGAGCCTTTGATATTCATATCTGCTGTATATACGACAGATTCATAGATACTTCTGCCTAAAGTTTCGGATTCAATATTAGCATTGATATCCAGTGTATTTGGAAAGAAAAATGCATGTTTTATGGTTGTAATCGTTTCTTTAATATATGATTTAGTTTTATCATCCCAAGTTTTATTGGTCGTATGTATTTGATAAGGTATTTTAAGAACAGGTCCATATAGTAATACTTCGTTACCCCATTTTTGGTTGATTTCTTTTACGACTTCTTCTTGTCTATATGCTCTTTCTTGTATTAAACTTTTGATATAAGATAATGGAATTAGCAGCACCAAGATTAATATTCCGACCATTAGCATTCTTACCGTGATAGAAGTTGTTAACCACTGAGTAAATGATTTTTTTTGTTTTTCCATAGATGTAAAATTTAGTATTTGTTATGTTGATTTGTTAAAAAGAAAGCCTAGATTAATATCTATTCTTTGTGATGTATAACATTTGATAGGTTATAATTAGAAATCCACCAAAGCCAAGTGTGAAAGCCCAGGTATCTATATATTGAATAGGAAAGAGTATCCTTTTAGCAATATCTGATAATAAATGAATTGGATTTTGAAGCACATCCCAACTATTCCATCGCAATATTCTTCCTAAATAAATTCCAAATCCGCACAATAGGAGGATAGTGTAAATAATAATCTTAGTAGTTTTCTTTGAAAATCGCTCATTGATCATGGATTGCATCATTCGAATAGAAGTAAAGCCAATAAGAAGGCCATTAATAGCAAATGATAGTATTAGTAATACATCATACCAAATGGATGATATTGTGCTTGTTCTTAAATGTTGAAAATCGGTTAATATATAAGGTGAATTTGGTAAAAAAACCAACCAAATTAAAAAACATGACCAGAAGATAAACCGGTTAGCTTTTGTCACATGAATAAAAAGTGTAATGCCATATGGTATACATGCTAAAAACAAGTTCCAGATAAGAAACAAGTAAAAAAATGAATCTGTTTTTAGATATCTAATAAAGACTAGTAATAAACTAAAAGTTATTGCAATGGTATGTTCGATAACAAACGGAAATGTTTTCTTTAAGGTGTTCATGATTATAAATAAGATTGAAAATTATGATTAAGTACAATGAGGGTGTATAGAAAGATGATTATTGTGTTAATGCCTATTAATAGCATTGTTCTTCTATTTTTTTTAAGATAATCAGGATGGATAATAAAGTCAATGATTAGATCTATGCTTATAATTGAGTTTAGCGAAAAAGCAATCAGTAAATAGAAAAAAATAATTGTGATTGAGGTGGTTAGATTAAAAATGAATAATCCAAGTAGTACAAGTAATCCTAATAGTAAACTACCTGTCAAATAAGTGTTTTTTGTATTTTGTTTTAGAAGTTTCATTGGTGTAATATGTTTTTATAAAGTACTTTGAAATTCAAAGTTAATAGTCAAAAAAAATAGTTTACTTTTTTAATAGTTTTTCTATAGCCTCTACGTGTTTTTTAAACGCTTCTATACCTTTTTTGGTAGCACTGTATCGTGTATTAGGTTTTCTACCTATGAATGATTTTTCGACTCTAATGTACTCTTCTTTCTCAAGGGCTTTGGTATGACTTGCAAGGTTGCCATCTGTCGCTCCCAAAAGCTCTTTTAATGTCTTAAAATCAGCATGTTCATTAACCGTAAGAATAGACATGATACCTAGTCGAATTCGATGATCAAAAGCTTTGTTTATATTATTAATGATGCTCTCCATAACTTGTTTACGCAAAAGTACCTATTAGAGATATCTTTTGTTAGTTACATTGGTTGTTTTTTAGAATTGTTACGATCTATCGTGTTTAAAGTAAATAAGGCTGCCATAGATAATATGCATGATACCAAAACCTAATACCCAAAACCAGAAACCATATCCCGGATAAATTGCACATATCAAACCTAATATAATTTCTGTGTATCCCAAGTATTTTACGTTACCAATAGTGTATTTTGATGCATTGACTAATGCAAGCCCATAAAAAATAAGCATTAAAGACCCCGTTAGTCCATAATGATGACTTGATATTTTTATTATTATATATATACCTCCTGTAACTAGTGGAATCAAAAAAGCTGTTAGTAACCTTTTGGATGTACCGTTCCATAATACTTCATTATTTTTTTTTGCTTTACGAGTACTTAAAATAATTGCTGTTATAACACTTAATAAGGCTACAGCCACCAAGTCCATAAGAATGTAATTAAAAACAGACCCATCAAGAATTAAATAATCTCGTCCACTTTTACTAACAAGATAATAAGCTATAAAAGCACCAATAAGAGCATAAACTCCTGCCATGATTCCTGATAATCCACTGAGAGAGAAAAACCGAGATGATTTACTCATCATATCTTTGATCTCTGTAATGTCTTTTAAGTATTCTTCTTTTTTCATTTTAAAAGTACTTTGAAATGCAAAGTAAGTGTTATTTGTTGAATTCTACAAATTAAATTTGAAAAATAAACTAAGTATGAGATGTTTTCTTAGGGGGTGAATAGTTATACGATCAACCTTTTATTTCCATCGAACCTTCATATAATTGTTGATTTCGGTAACCTCTTTAGGTATGGTGTTTTTTATTTCTACAAGCAGGTTTTCAATTAGTTTTTCTTTGGTAAAGTTTTTATTTACTACAATACTTACTTCTCTCGTTGGTTTTGGATTTTTGAAATGTTTTAGATGTACTTTTTCTTCTTTTTCTTGAATTGATAATTGAGGTACCAATGAATATCCCAAGCCCGCTTTTACTAAGTTTTTGATTGTTTGTATTGAACCACTTTCGAACGAAAAGGCTTTGTATTTATAAGTTTCATTCTCTTTACAAATGTTTAAAACTTGATTCCTAAAACAGTGACCTTCTTCTAATATCAATAAGTTATCTGGAGTAAGATCATCTTGGGTAACAACTTCTGATGAACCAAAGGTGTTTTGGTCTTCGCAATAGACTAAGAATGGTTCTTGGTATAAATTAATCTCACGAATGTTTTTATCTTCTAGTGGTGTGGATACTATTCCGATATCCAAAGTACCATTATGCAAAGCCTCAATTATAAGTTCTGTTTGCATTTCTTTAATAATTAATTTGGTTTTTGGGTTGTTTTTTAAAAAACTGTCTAAAAAATAAGGAAGGAGGTATGGAGCTATAGTTGGGATAATCCCCAAAGTGTAATACCCCGTTATATTAGATGTATTATTGTTTGCAATCTCTTTAAATTCTTCGGCTTCTCGAAGTAAGCTTTTTGCTTTGGCAATTAGAATCTCTCCTATTGGAGTTGGAGTTAAGGGAGTCGTGTTACGATCAAATATAATAGTACCTATTTCCTCTTCAAGTTTTTTTACTTGAATAGTTAACGTTGGTTGAGTAACAAAACAATCTTCAGCCGCTTTTATGTAATGTCTTTTGTGGTCTAGGGCCACGATATATTTTAGTTGTTGTAATGTCATTTTAAAACAAGATTATTGATAATCTAAATATAGTTATTTAGATTATTAATTTGATATATATAGTTAACAACCCTTACTTTGTATATACCAACTTAAATATATTTCACACATGAAAAAAATACTTCGTATTGCAGTCGTTATTGTATTTTGCTCAACTATAATGTATGGGCAAGAAATTATTACCACAAATGGTGGTGTTCCTATTGGAGATAATCAAAATTCTAAAACAGTAGGGGAGTATGGTCCTGTGTTATTAGAGGATATTCATTTAATTGAAAAATTAGCAGCTTTTGATAGAGAGCGTATCCCAGAAAGGGTAGTACATGCTAGAGGAGCAGGTGCTTTTGGTGTTTTTGAAAGTACTACAGATATGTCGCCTTATACAAAGGCAGGGTTATTTAAAGGTAACAATTTTAAAACAGATGTTGTTGTACGTTTTTCTACTGTTATTCACGGAAAAGGATCTCCAGAAACGGCAAGAGATCCAAGAGGATTTGCAGTAAAATTTTACACTGATAATGGTAACTATGATATTGTAGGAAACAATCTTCCGATATTCTTTATTAGAGATGCCATTAAGTTTCCAGATATGGTTCATTCTCTTAAACCATCTCCAATTACAAATAAGCAAGACCCTAATCGATTTTTTGACTTTTTTTCTAATATACCAGAGGCAACACATATGTTGACAAGGCTGTATTCTGATTTGGGAATCCCGAAGGGGTACCAGTTTATGAATGGTAGTAGTGTTCATGGTTTTAAATGGGTAAATCAAAAAGGAGAAGTGGTCTACGTTAAATATTCTTGGGTAAGTAAACAAGGAGAGCATAATTTGGATTTGGATCAAGCAGCTAAACAACAATCTATGGATTGGCAACATGCTACGGTTAGTTTGAGAAATGATATAGATGCAAAGAAATATCCACAATGGGATTTGTACGTTCAAATGATCAAACCTGAAAATTTACATAGTTTTGACTTTTTTCCTTTAGATGCAACAAAAGATTGGCCTGCTGATAAAATCGAGAAAATAAAAATAGGAACGATGATTTTAAATAGAAATCCAATTAATTATTTTCAAGAGGTAGAATCTGTAGCTATGTCTCCAGGTAATTTAGTTCCAGGTATAGAACCTTCAGAAGATAAGTTACTTCAAGGTCGTCTTTTTTCATATTTTGATACACAGAGGCATCGTCTAGGCCCAAATAATCAACAGATCAAAGTAAATCAACCAAAGGCTAAAGTGATTAATTATAATTCTGATAGTTATTCGAGCGCATCAAATTCTAAGTTTCCTGATGCGGATATTAATTACCAACCAAGTACAAAAGTTTCACTTGCAGAAAATAAGAAATATAAACCATCTCAAACTCATTTTAAGGATATCGCTATTACTCAAAAAAAGATATCAAAAACTAATGATTTTGCTCAAGCAGGTGAATTTTATAGAACGCTTTCAGAAAAAGATAAAACGAATTTAATTCGCAATTTAAGAGGTGATCTTGGACAGGTAAATAGTAAAGCTATTCAAAAAAAGATGATTACTTATTTCTACCGATCAGATAAAGACTTTGGAATGCGTATTGCTAAGGCTCTAGGGTTTTCTCAAAAGGATTTTATATCTGTTGGCGGGAACTAAATAATACATTAAGATAATTTAAAAAAAAATTGGGGCTTCTGGGATGACATAAGCAATAGATTTTTAGCTAAGCTCGCTTTATAATACTCATGAATAAGTTGTTAAAGTTTCATTAATTTATATAATAGTGATTCGTGAGAATTAGGGTGTGTGGGTTACGGTTTAATCTCTATTGCTCTTCCCAGATTGACTATAAAAACTAATAATATGAAAACTATTATATTATTTATTCTGATTCTTACAAGTGTGTATTCTTGGGGTCAAGAAAAAATATTTGAACTTAGTAGAAATGGAGATATACAAGGGTTAGTAGAAATGACGAAGGTAGAAGATGTTGATATTAATGTTGTCAATACTTATGGATATAGCCCTTTAATGTTGGCTGTATATTATGGAAATAAAGAAGTGGTAGAATTTTTCTTAAAAAATCGGGCAGATATCAAAATACAGGATACTTCGGGTAACACGGCTCTTATGGGAGCATGTTTTAAAGGATATGTAGAAATTGTTCGTTTACTACTTAAAAAAGGAACTGACATTAACCAACAGAATTATAATGGAGCCACAGCTCTTATTTATGCAGCAACATTTGGACATAAAGATATTGTTGAGGTTTTACTCGATAATGGGGCTAATATAGAATATAAAGATAACAGAGGAAACACTGCTATGGATCATGCTCGAATGCAAGGAAATCAAGAAATATTAGAAATACTATTATAAAGGTAAAATAAAAGATAAACGGTTTTTTGATTTTAGAAGTAATAAATATCTTGTGCTCAGAAAAGAGTGCAAATTATGAACCCTGCAGAAGACTATATTCTAAAACAACCAGAGCCCTTTAAAACAATACTATTACATTTACAAGTCTTGATCGAGACATTTGTAACAGACATCGAGTTAAAATACAAATACAAAATACCATTTTATTACTTAAACGGAAAGCCATTTTGTTACCTTAATGTATCACCAAAAGGTTATGTTGATGTTGGATTCTGGAAAGCAAATCAAATTGATATACATTTAGATCATCTTGTTACAGACGGAAGAAAAATAATGAAATCACTTCGGTATTATAAACCAGAAGATATTAAAGATCCAATAGTAATCGATATCTTAAAAGACTTAAAAGTATTATATTCTTAATCTAGAAGAAATACATTTTGATAAAGCTATCTTATTTCTTAATTATAGCAAAGAAGTGAGATAGTTTGTTATGATTTTGTATTATAGTTTGTTAACAGTTTGTCGAATAGCAACTAAGTTTGTAAGAAGTTGTTCTAAATGATCCAAATGAAGCATATTAGCGCCATCACTTTTTGCATTAGCAGGATCAAAATGTGTTTCTATAAATAGTCCATCTACTCCAGTAGCTACACCAGCACGAGCAATCGTCTCGATCATATCTGGTCTTCCTCCTGTAACACCACTAGTTTGGTTTGGTTGCTGTAATGAATGCGTTATGTCTAAAACTGTTGTAGCATATTCTTTCATGGTAGGAATCCCTCTGAAATCAACAATCATGTCTTGATAACCAAACATAGTTCCTCGATCTGTAATCATTGCATTTTCATTACCACTATCTTTTACTTTTTTAACAGCATGTTGCATTGCTTCAGGACTCATAAATTGTCCTTTTTTAAGGTTTACTGTTTTTCCAGTTTTTGCTGCTGCCACTACAAGGTCTGTCTGGCGAACCAAAAATGCTGGAATTTGCAATATATCAACATACTCTGCCGCAAAAGCTGCATCTTCATTAACATGAATATCTGTAACAGTTGGTACATTAAACGTTTCTCCTACTTTACGCAAAATTTTTAATGCTTTTTCGTTGCCAATACCCGTAAAACTATCAATACGACTACGATTAGCTTTCTTAAAAGATCCTTTAAAAACATAAGGAATTTTGAGTTTAGAAGTAATAGTAACCACTTTTTCTGCTATACGCAAAGCCATTTCTTCTCCTTCTATTGCACAAGGGCCGGCAAGTAGAAAAAAATTGTTAGCATCTAAGTTTTTAAGATTAGGGATGGTTTCTAAACGCATGATGTAAATATTTTGGATGCAAAGATATATCTTATTAAGCATTCAGAAGAAAGAAATACTATTAAAAGTGAGTTAAGTTTGGCAAGAGTTTTGATAAGAAAGAATTCGTTCACTTAAATAACAACAATGAAAAAAATACTAACAATTATTATTCTTTTAAGTACAATCATTATTTCTGCACAAGAAAATCCGAATAGAAAGTCTGTAGAAAAACAAATGTTTAAAATAAATTTATTAATAACTCCTGGACTTGAATACGAAGTAGGTATTGCCAAAAATTCTACTATAGACCTTAGATTAGGAACTGGCTTTGCATATCGTAATACTTTCGGAAATAAAAAATATGGTATTTTTCTTACTTCTGAATTGGCGTATAGATATTACTATAATTTTGAAAAAAGAAAAAGAAAAGGTAAGAACACCTCAAAGAATTCGGCAAATTATATAGCGGTAACCTCGGCTTTTACTCTAGGAGATCCATTAATAGGTGAAATAGAAACGAATGTTGATTATGCTGGTTTAGTAGGTCCAGTTTGGGGATTTCAGCGTACCTATGGAGCTGGTTTTAATTTGGGATTAGAACTAGGTATAGGATATAGATTTGATAATCTAGATTCTGATTTGTCACCAATTATAAACTTTAGACTGGGATGGGCATTTGGGAAGTAATAAAATAAAGGAGCCGGTAAAGGTTTTATTATTAGTTTTTTAAGGCTTAAGCTCGAGCGTTTCTTTATTAATTGAGTTTTCATGTACAACCTGTTGAAATAACTCGTACCTTTGCAGCCTTAAAAATGAGGCGTTTATGACAGCTATAAAAAATATTGCGATAATTGCTCACGTAGATCACGGTAAAACTACGTTGGTAGATAAGATTATGTACCATTGCCAATTATTTCGTGAAAATGAGAATACGGGTGATTTAATTTTGGATAACAATGATTTAGAACGTGAGAGAGGTATCACAATTACTTCAAAAAACGTTTCTGTTATCTACAAAGGAACAAAAATCAATATTATAGATACTCCTGGTCACGCCGATTTTGGTGGTGAAGTAGAACGTGTATTAAACATGGCAGACGGAGTATTACTTTTGGTAGATGCTTTTGAAGGGCCAATGCCACAAACTCGATTTGTATTACAAAAGGCTATTGACCTTGGATTAAAACCTTGTGTAGTAGTTAATAAAGTTGATAAAGAGAACTGTACTCCAGAAGAAGTTCATGAGAAAGTTTTTGATCTAATGTTTGAATTAGGAGCAGAAGAATGGCAGCTTGATTTTCCGACCGTTTATGGATCGGCTAAGAATAACTGGATGAGTGAAGATTGGAAAAAGGAAACTGACACCATCGAACCATTATTAGATATGGTGATTGAGCATATCCCTGAACCAAAAATAGAAGAAGGAACTCCACAAATGTTGATTACGTCATTAGACTTTTCTTCATTTACAGGGCGTATTGCTATAGGGCGTTTGCAAAGAGGAACTCTTACAGAAGGTATGCAAGTATCTTTAGTAAAACGTGACGGCTCTATTAAGAAGTCAAAAATCAAAGAACTTCATACTTTTGAAGGGCTTGGTCGAATGAAAGTTGATAAAGTTGAAGCAGGTGATATTTGTGCTTTGGTTGGGTTAGAAGGTTTTGAAATTGGTGATACAGTTGCTGATATAGAAAATCCTGAAGGATTAAAAACTATTGCAATTGATGAGCCAACTATGAGTATGTTATTTACTATTAATGACTCTCCTTTCTTTGGTAAGGATGGTAAGTATGTAACATCACGCCATATCAAAGAGAGATTAACCAAAGAGCTAGAGAAAAATTTAGCGCTTAGAGTTAATGAGACAGATAGTGCAGATAAATTTTTGGTATTCGGTAGAGGGGTACTGCATTTATCGGTATTGATCGAGACAATGAGACGTGAAGGTTATGAGTTACAAATTGGTCAACCTCAGGTAATTATTAGAGAGATCGATGGTAAAAAATGTGAGCCTATTGAAGAGTTAACCATTGATTTACCTGAAACAGTTTCAGGTAAAGCGGTAGAAATGGTAACTATGCGTAAAGGAGAGATGTTAAGTATGGAAGCCAAAGGTGAGCGTATGGTGTGTGAGTTTTTGATACCTTCTAGAGGAATTATTGGTTTAAGAAATCAATTATTAACTGCAACAGCAGGTGAGGCAATTATGGCACACCGTTTTAAAGAATATCAGCCATTAAAAGGAGATATTCCTGGACGTATAAATGGTTCTTTAGTTTCTATGGAAAAAGGATCTGCTATACCTTACTCAATTGATAAATTACAAGATAGAGGGAAGTTTTTTGTAGATCCGGGAGAAGATATTTATGAAGGACAGGTAATCGGAGAAAACTCTAGAGGTGATGATATGACTGTTAATATTACTAAGACTAAAAAGTTAAGTAATGTACGATCTTCTGGAGCTGATGATAAAGCTAAAATAGTACCTGCTATCAAGTTTTCATTAGAAGAAGCTTTAGAATATATTCAGAAAGATGAATATGTAGAGGTAACACCTAATCATTTAAGATTACGTAAAATTTATCTTACAGAAGTAGAGCGTAAACGAAATAAGATCGTTTAAAATAGAAAAATAAATATTTGAAAATTAAATCCTTGAAGAGAAATACTTCAAGGATTTTTTTTATAAAATATAGGTTAAGTATTCTTTTTCTTTAATTGATAGAAACAAAAAATCCCGATCAAGTCGGGATTTTTTGTCGATATTTTGGGGGAAACGATTTGGGGTAATTAGTACGGTATACTTTTTATTGTTAGGGGGAAGCTTCCGTATGTGTATTTCGTTTTTGTTTACATGACAAATATAAGCCGATTAAATGGAAGCTAACTTGTAAAAAACAACAAAATACCGGTAAAATACAGTTTTTGTCGACAAAAAACATATTTATTTGGTTTTCACATACTTTTTATTAGATCTATATGAGGGTAAAAAGAAACCAAATAGAGACTTAATTTTTTCTTTGTACTACTTCAAATACTTTATTTCCATCACATTTTAAGGTTTTAGAAGGATATTTTAGAAGTAAAGCATAATCATGTGTGGCCATTAGAATGGTATTGCCATTTTTGTTAATATCTTGTAGAACTTCCATGACTTCTACAGAGGTTTGTGGATCAAGATTTCCTGTAGGCTCGTCTGCTAATATTAATTCAGGATCATTAAGTAAAGCTCTGGCGATGGCAACACGTTGTTGTTCTCCTCCAGATAATTGATAAGGGTATTTTGAGTCCTTGGCTTTCATACCCACTTTATCAAGAACATCATCAATTTTGCTATTCATTCCTTTTTCATCATTCCACCCAGTAGCTTTAAGAACAAAGAGTAAATTGCCTTTAACAGTTCTGTCATTAAGTAATTTAAAATCCTGAAAAACAATACCTAATTTTCTTCTTAAAAAAGGAATTTGATTTTCTTGAAGGCTAGGTAAATCAAAATCAACAATACTTCCTTCTCCTTCTACCAAAGGTATATCGCCATAAAGCGTTTTCATAAAACTACTTTTACCAGTACCGGTTTTACCAATAAGGTAAACAAAGTCTCCTTTGTTTACTTCAACATTAACATCGGATAGAATTAAGCTCTCGCGTTGGTAAATTGAAGCGTTTTTAAGAGTCAATACGGTATTAGACATGGTTTTTGATTCTGAATTAATGTATTTGGTAAAAGTAAAAAGTTTTCTGTTAATAATACAACAAGCTTTTGTTTTTAAATTAAATAGATGTTTGTGACGCTTTTAGAATACATTGTTTGGTTTTTTATGGGTTATGTTAAGTAAGTGATTTCAATGTGTATAATATAGCTTGAGTTTTTTGATGCCCTAATTTTATAGAGCGCACTATAACTAAGAAGCTTTGTTAGATATTTTTTCTAATACCATTTTTATATGAAATCATCCTAGAATGAAGTGAAAAGAAAGAATTAAAGTAGTTCATTTCATTTGAGAAATCGTTTAAAATGTAATTATATTGCATTTCTTTCGTTATTACACTAGAAGATTAGGGTATCTTTAACATAAAAATTATTCACGGGAAACGATATTTACTTTTTTTTAGAAATCAAGACAAATAGAATCTGGATACTGGGTACAAATAGCGTATGTTTGATGTTATTTTATTCAAATATGCTATTTATTGTGTCTTGCAATATAAACACTATAGCTTAACGTTAGTTTTATGAAATACATCACTTCGATGCTTTTTGTGATTGTTCTTTCTGTACAGTTAGAAGCACAACAATCTGCGATTTACACCAATGAGCTGGTATTGTATAATCAAGCTTTAGAATTGTATAATAATAAACAATTTCTTGCCGCTCAAAATTTATTTGATCAAGTAAGAGATAGTTCTGATGATGAAAGTATAGATTCAGACTGCACATATTACATAGCTAATTGTGCTGTTTGGTTAAATCAAAAAGATGCTGATCAGCTTTTAGAAGATTTTGTTATACAGTATCCAACAAGTGTTAAGCGTAACGCAGCTTATATGGATGCCGCTACGTATTATTTTGATAATGGTAAATACGCATATGCGAGAAAATGGTATGATAAAGTTGATGAAAATCGTTTAAGCAGAAGAGAAAAGGAAAAATATAATTTTAATAATGGGTATGCCTATTTTAAAATTCAACGGTTCAATGAAGCTAAAAAGTTTTTGAATCGAGTAGAAGATACACCAGAGTATAGTGCAAAGGCAAAATATTATTTAGGTTTTATTGCTTATGAAGGAGATAATTATAAAGAAGCAGATAAATTATTTGATGAAGTAAAGGATTTGGATCAATACAATAAAAACTTATCCTATTTTCAGAGTGATATGAACTTTAAGTCTGGCAATTTTCAGGAGGCTATAAATGAAGGTAAGAAGCAATTGTCGGGAGCAAAGCCTTCAGAAAAATCCGAACTGAATAAGATTATAGGAGAAAGCTATTTTAATCTGGGTAAATATGAAGAGGCAATCCCATATCTTAAAGAGTATAAAGGACGAAAAGGAAAATGGAATAATACTGATTATTATTTGTTGGGTTATGCTTATTACAAACAGGGTGATTATCAAAATGCAATTTCAGAATTTAATAAAATTGTAGGAGGAGATAATGCTACTGCCCAGAATGCATATTATCACTTAGCAGAATCGTATTTAAAAACAGATCAAAAACAGCAAGCTTTAAATGCTTTTAAAAATGCTTCAGAAATGGATTTTGAAGCAAAAATTAAAGAAGATGCATTGTACAATTATGCAAAATTAAGCTATGAAATAGGAAATTCTTATGAGAGTGCTCCAAAAGTGTTGTTGTCATATTTAGAACAATACCCCAATACAGAATTTGAAGAAGAAATAAAGGAGTTGTTGATTAGCTCGTATATTACCTCAAAAAATTATAAAGAAGCTATGGATCTTCTCGAGGGAAGCAGAAATTATGCTGATAAAGAAGTGTATCAGAAAGTTGCTTTTTATCGTGGTATAGAATTGTATAATGAAGGTAGTTACTCTGAAGCTATTTCTTATTTTGATACTTCGTTAAAAGAACAAGTTGATCCTAATTTTACGGCTAGAGCTATATATTGGAAAGCCGAGAGTGATTATCTATTAACTAACTTTAATGATGCTTTGATAAGTTTTAAACAGTTTCAAGGTAGTCAAGGGGCATCAACCACAAAAGAATATGGACATATCGATTATAATTTAGGGTACACATATTTTAAACTAAAACAATACCCTCAAGCTGCAGAGCATTTTGATGTGTTTTCTAAAAATACTGGGATTGACGAGGCAAGGCTAGCAGATACTTATTTAAGATTAGGGGATAGTCATTTTATTTCAAGAAAATATTGGCCAGCTATGGAAGCGTATAATTTGGCGATTAAAAGTAATGGGGCCGATGCTGATTATGCTCACTATCAAAAAGCGATAAGTTATGGGTTTGTAAATAAACCTGCTAAGAAAATTAGTGATCTCGAAATGTTTTTAAAAACATATACGCGATCGACGTATAGAGATGATGCAATGTTTGCGTTGGGAGACGTGTATATATCAGAAAATAAAATTAAAAGAGGTATCCAGGCGTATGATAGACTTATTAAAGACTTGCCAAAAAGCTCGTATGTACCAAGAGCGATTCTCAAACAAGGTCTAGTTTTTTATAATGGTAATCAAGGAGACAGAGCTTTGTCTAAGTTTAAAAAAGTAGTAGCAGAATATCCTGGGACAGAAGAGGCTATACAAGCCGTAAATACAGCAAGATTGATATATGTCGACCTAGGACGAACAGATGAATATGCATCTTGGGTAAAAAGCTTAAGTTTTATCGATGTGAGTGATGCGGATCTGGATAATACATCTTTTGAAGCAGCAGAAAAACAGTTTATAGAAAATAATGATAATGCCGCCATTGTTGGGTTTAATAAGTACTTAGAAGAGTTTCCAAAAGGGTTACATGCCCTTAAAAGCCATTTTCATTTGGCACAATTATATTTTAAAAAAGGAGAGAAAGATGCTGCAATCCCACATTATGAATTTGTATTACAAAATGAGCAAACAGAGTATTCAGAACGTGCATTGGCTAGGTTGTCTCAATTGTATTTAGAGCGAGTTAAATATAAAAAAGCAATCCCCTTATTAGAGCGTTTAGAGAATACAGCAGATTTTCCTCAAAATATCATTTTTGCTCAATCTAATTTGATGAAAGCTCATTATCAGCTATTAAATTATCAAAAAACAATTGAGTATGCAGATAAAGTATTAGAAAACCCTAAGATACAAAATGAGGTAAAAAGTGATGCTAAAATTTTTACTGCCCGTGCTGCTCTCAAGACCTCGAATATAGAACGTGCCAAAAATGCCTATGCCGAAGTGCAGAAAATAGCTACTGGAGAATTGGCGGCAGAAGCATTGTATTACGAAGCATATTTTAAGAATCAGGATGGAAATTATAAAACATCCAACGAAGTTGTACAAAGACTAGCAAAGGATTTTTCTGGATATAGGTTATACGGTGCCAAAGGACTAGTGTTAATGGCAAAGAATTTTTATGCCCTTAAAGATGCTTACCAAGCTACTTATATTTTAGAAAGTGTAATAAAGAATTTTACAGATTATCCAGAGGTTGTTGATGAAGCAAGTATAGAGCTTAAAAGTATAAAAGATGAAGAAGCAAAAACAAACTCATCCATCCAAACAGAACAATAATATCTAGTTTAAAACAAGTTGTAGTATATGTCTATATTTTTTAAAAAAATGAAGCTTTTTATTCCGAATGTTTTTCAAAAGCCTCAAAGATTTATAATATCAAAGAAGATGTTGTTTTTTGGAATCTTTATTACAAGTGTATTAGGTTTTTCTCAAGAAAAGGACGAAGAGACTTTAGATACAGAACGAGTGGTTATTGTTAAGGCGTATACACCTACAATTAGTGATGCGTTTAAAATAAAAACCGAACCGGTAATAAATGATTCTATAACACAGAAAAAGAAACAAATTCGATATAGTATCTTTTCTGTTCCGGTTGCTTCAACATATACGCCCATTAAAGGTAAAGCAGCAAATATCGATAGACCAAAACCGATTAAAATATTCGATAATTATGCTACACTGGGGTTTGGTAATTATACCTCTGCACTTGCCGAGTTTTATAGTAATTTTCAATTAAATCGTTCTGATAATGTAGGCTTGTATTTACATCATAACTCTTCTCAAGGAGGTATAGAAAATATTAAATTAGAGGATAAATATTATGACACTTCACTTGATGTAAATTATACAACAAGAACTAGAGATTATACTCATGGTATCGAGGTAGGAGTAGAGCATAAACTGTATAATTGGTATGGTTTACCAGAATTACCAGAGTTGAATGAAGAACAACTTGCAGCAATCGATCCAGAACAGAGTTATTTTGGTGTAAAATTAGGAGGTAAACTTCAGTTTGATAATCTGTATTTTAAGAGAGCAGCGGTACAGTATAGGTATTTTGGTGATGCAACAAGCTCTAAAGAGAATCATTTAGTGGCTCAACCAACTTTTGAGTTTGAGGTAGGCGATAATTTGATTACTACAAATTTTATAGTTGATTATTTAAAAGGAAGATTTGATCGTGCAAAAGATCTGGTTTTTCAAACACCAAATCAGTATACTTTTCTCAATTTTGGAGTAAACCCAAGTTTGGTAATATTAAGAGATGACCTAACCGTAAATTTAGGAGCAGCTATATATTATGCTATAGACGAAGGGAATGATGATAATGACTTCTTTATATATCCAAAGATTACAGCTTCTTATAGACTATTAGAAGAAGCGGTAACTGTATATGGTGGTTTAGAAGGGGGGCTTTTGCAAAATACCTATAGAGATGCTGTACAAATTAACCCATTTGTATCACCTACTCTTGAATTGACACCTACCAATAGACTTTATGATGCATATTTGGGATTAAAGGGTAAAATTAGCGATGTTGTAAGTTATAATGTTAAGGGAAGTTATGCATCTGAAAATAAGAAACCACTACTCGTTAATAATGATAGAATAAGTGCGCTTCTATTAGAAGGGTTTGATCATGGTAACTCATTCTCTTACCGTTTTGATGATATTAAGACTATTACGGGGTATGGAGAGCTTAAGTTTGAAGTAAATAAGAAATTTACATTAGGAATGTCTGCAGAATATTTTCAGTATACATTAGAAAAAGAACAAGAAGCGTGGAATCTTCCAGAATTAAAAGCATCGGCAATCATAGATTACCAAATCAATGATGATTGGTTTGCAGGAGCGCAGTTGTTTTATATGGGAGAACGTAAAGATGTAAATAATCAAATAGCAAATGTAATTGATCAACCAGAACCAACTTTGACTCTTGATTCTTTTTTTGATGCCAATGTCAATTTAGGATATCGTTTAAATCAACAACTTTCCTTTTTTGTTAAAGGAAATAATTTGTTGGGAGAAAATTACCAACGTTGGGCTAATTATCCTGTTCAAGGAATTCAGGTGTTAGGCGGTGTTACATACAAGTTTAACTATTGATAACATATGGCGTAGCCCAAAATTAGTATAAAACCATTTTTTTAAATATTTAGGCGGTATAGTTTTTGTTCTAGTATATGTATATAGTTTGATTCATAAAATAGTACCCGAAAGTGTAATAATTTTAAAAGTGATATTTTATGATTAAATTGAATAAAATATATGCCGATGAAAAATTTTACCTTTCTTATTTTCTGTTTGTTTTCGATTACGATGTTTGCTCAAGATAATTTTAAATTATATTATGAAGAGTTAGATCAAGGGTTTGTTATACTGGCAGATAATAATGAATATAGTCCGGTTTCTGCAAAAATTGATTTTAGATTAGAGAATCTAGAAGCGACCCAGGGAGATAAAACTGTTTTTGTTGTACCCGCAATGACCAAAAGACATATCATTACAGAGTTGCATGTGATTGATCGAAGAAAACGTATTAAACTTGGGTATGAATCGATTTATAATTATGGAAATCATAGTCAAAAAGCATATGATTCGAATTTTGAATATTACTTACCTTTTGAAAAAGGAACCGAATATTGGTTATCTCAAGGTTATAATGGAGCAACATCTCATAAGGGCGAAAATGCTTTAGATTTTAAAATGCCTATAGGCACCAAAATTTATGCTGCAAGAGGAGGAGTAGTGGTGGATATAGAAGAAAGTTATAGTAGAAGTTGTACAGAACCAGATTGTGCCAAATACAATAATTACATATTGATTTATCATAATGACGGTACTTTTGCAGAGTACACCCATGTTAAAAAGGATGGTGTCAAAGTTAAAATTGGTGATCAAATAAAAATAGGGCAATTTATAGGGTATAGCGGAAATGTGGGATGGGCAACGGGTCCACATTTGCATTTTATTGTTTTTTTTCAAAAACTTAAGAAAAGAATTACATTAAAAACAAAATTTCTAATCGGAACAGGAAAACAAGCCATCAATCTTATCGAAAAAGAAAAGTATAAGCGAGCATATTAGTGAAATGATGATTTGTTGGTTTTTTTAATGTATTTGTAGTAATGTGGCAAAGTATTTGTTAACATATTTTCTATTACACAATAATATTAATAGGGCCAATAATGAAAAACAATACACTCTTCTCCTTATTTTTAATTGCACTATTCCAATGTATAGGGGCTTTTGCTCAATATGAGACCACTATTAATGCATATGTCTTAGATAAACAAACAAAAAAGGTAATTCCTTACGCCAATATTGGGTTTGTAGACAAAGCGATAGGAACAGTTAGTAATAGCAGAGGGAGATTCTATATTAAATATGACGAAAATAAAATCGGTAAGAAAGATGTTTTTAAAATTTCACATCAGGGTTATGAATCTTTACAGCTAACACAAGAGCAGCTTTTTAATAGACTTCAGAAGAAAAATATAATAACCTTGAAACCATTACGGTATAAAGATGATTCGATTGGTGATTCGGTAAATAAAGAGATAAAAGATTCTATAGGGTATATTTCATATTCTGTGGATAAATTGATTCACTGGAATGATAGAAAATCACTTGGAGCCGAAGTAGCGACCTTGATTAGATCCAAAAGAGTTAACTCTAGACTAGAGTATTTGAAATTTATGGTTGCCGAAAATAACTCAGATAGTCTTTTAGTGAGAATAAATATTTATGATAAAAAAGAAAACTTACCTGATCATAATATTTTAAAGACTAATATTTATCACACCATATCAGCAAAAAAAGGGGAGCAGATAGTGGATTTATCTCCTTATAATATTCATGTAAATGATGACTTTATAATTGGTTTTGAATTGGTTGATGTATTTGGGAAAGATTTTTCATTTAAAGTAAAAACGGGAAAAGGAGGGAATTCATTTACAAGGTCTACTAGTCAAAATGGGTGGGTAGCAGGAAGAAATGAAGGAGTTGCTTTTAAAGTAGGTATAGTTCACTCTGAGCTTTCTGAAGATGAATTAAAACGCCAACCACCAAGTAGCATTGTACTTTATTGGGATACTTCGCTATCAATGCAATCCAGAAATATGGAGAAAGAATTGATGTTTTTAACGTATTATTTTTCTAAAATTAATGAGGTTGACATAGATGTTGTTCCTTTTTCTGATGTGCTAGGAGATAGAATTCATTTTAAAATAAAAAATGGAGATGTTAAATCTTTGATTAAAACCTTAAGCAGTTTTAAACATAACGGGGCTAGTGATTTTTCTGAGTTGTTTAAAGAAACAAAATTACCAGATCAATATCTTGTTTTTACAGATGGTCTGGATACTTTTGGTGGGCATCAATTCATTTATGATGTTCCTGTGTTTTATTTTAATTCTAGTAAAACAGCTAATGACTCACAATTACAGCAAGGAGGCTTTTCTAGTGAAGGATATTATCTGAATTTGGCTGAAATTTCAGTTTATGAAGCTTTAAATTATATAGGTAAAAATATAAACGATAATACAAAGTATGATAGGGGTTTGCAAAAACTAGTATCTGGTAATGTGTATTCTAATGGTATACCCGTTCAAGGATGTAAAGTGTCTGTAGCCGGAGAGCTTTCTCAGGCGATAACAGATAAAAACGGAAATTTTGTAATTAAAGTAGAAAATAACCAGAAATTGTCTTTTCAGCATATAAGCATGAAAACAAAAAGTATCGTGTATGATGGAATAGAAAAACTAAAAATTGAGCTAAAACCAAAATATGAGAACCTTAATGAGGTTGTCTTAAATGGGAAAAGAAAAAAGTTTAGTGATGCAGAAATTCAAGAACGTAGAAGAGGACATTCGGGGCAATTTTTGCATAAAGACGATTTTCGTAAAAGTGCTGTTTTCTTGGATGAAATTATTAGAGGAAGGTTTATAGGTGTTGAAGTAGTAGGAAACGGAGTTTTTGCAGAGTATAGAATGCGTGGAAGAGCAGGTGGTTTAGGAGGAGATGTTCCGCGCCCATTATTTGTTGTTGATAATATTATTCAAGGTCAACCACCATCACATTTGACAATCCATCAAATAGAGAGTATTTCATTAATAAAAGGAATTACAGGAGCTTTAAGGTATGGGAGATTGGGTGGTAATGGTGTGTTTGTAATTAAAACTAATTTTGATATTGATCCTTCAGAAAATAAAAATGATATACGGGTAAAAGGGAATGAATATACCGAATCAACTTCTTTACTTAACCCGAATAAAGGTAGACCAGAATATTTTAACACCTTATGGGAAAGTAGTACTTATAAAAGTGCAAAAAATGTATATTATGAGCTTAGGAAAAGACATCTCAACGAAATCTCTTTTTATGTATACAGTTCAGAGTATTTTAAAAAATGGGATCAAAAATTTTCTCATGAAATAATTTCAAACGTTATAGAGGTAGCAAGTGATAGCTATATAGCATTACGTACTTTGGCATTTCATTTAGAAGAAATTGAAAGTTATCAAAAAGCATTGTTTCTTTATAAAAAACTGAATGATTTAAAACCAGAATATGTTCAGTCTCAATTAGATTTAGGAAGAGTGTATAAATTAAATAAAGAATATGTAGAAGCATTTCATATTTATAAAAGCATATTAGAAAATGATAGTTATGTCGATGATAAGTATGGTGAAGTTTATAAACAAGCAAAGTCTGAAATAAGACATCTATTTAATCATTATCGATCTCATTTAAAAAATGTTCAATTACCAAAAGAGTTTTTTGCAGTACAAGGCGCGCCAGCAAGAATTGTTTTTGAGTGGAATGATCCAAACGCCGAATTTCAACTTCAGTTTGTAACTCCAACAAAAAAATATCAAAACTGGACGCATCGTTTTGATGGAAATCATGAATTGGTCAATGAAGAATTGAAACGAGGAGTTATGTCCAAAGAGTTTATTATTGATGATACAGCTACTGGAGAATGGATTATAAATATACTATCTTATGATGACTCTAAGAGCAATCAAACCTTTATGAAATATACTATTTACAAAAACTATGGATTGCCAGGAGAAACCAGAACCATAAAGCTTATTAAGTTGTATAACCAAAACGAGAAGGTAACCTTAGATAGGTTTTCTATATAGGTTCTAGATGTAATTTCTTGTAAAAGGTACTTGATTAGATTTTGTGTTTTTAAAGCTTACTAATTTTCATATCTTTCATTTTTAAATATAAATACATCAATCATGATTAAAAAAATGCTTGTGGTAATTTGTTTGTTTACTGTTTTTGTGTCCTGCAAAAACGAAACAACCACAAAAAATGAAAAAATAGAAGAAGTTGATATTAGTGCCAAGTTTAACGAAATGCTTGATAACTATTATGAAGAAGGATTAGAACTTAATCCTATACAGGCAACAATGGCAGGTGATAATCGATTTAATGATTATTTTCCGAATCCATTGGCAGATGAAACCGTAAATAAGTTTAAAGCATATTATGCAAAGTATAAAGAACAGCTTAATCAATTTACCGATTCCACTTTAACGGATAACGAGAAAATGAGTAAAGCAATTCTTCAGTGGGAGTGTGATATTAATTTAGATGGATATAATTATAAAAGAGAGTATTTCCCTATTGATCAAATGTGGTCTATTAATTTAATAATTGGTCAGTTAGCAGGAGGTAGTAGTGCACAACCTTTTAAAACTAATGTTGATTATATTAATTGGTTACAACGACTTAACGGTTATGTACAGTGGATGGTATCTGCAAAAGCTAAGATGAAAGAGGGGATGCAAGCTGGGTATGTGTTGCCTAAATCTTTAATTAAAAAAGTGTTACCGCAATTAGAAGCATTGACCGTAGAAGATCTTGATCAACATTTATTCTTTACACCTGTCAAGAATTTTCCAACAGACTTTTCAGAAGAAGACAAAACACGTATCACTGAGGCTTATACAGAAATGATTACTAAAGAAATTATCCCTGCATATAAAGGTCTTCATGAGTTTATGAGTACAGCATATATGGAAGCAGGGAGAACAAGCTCAGGTATTTCTGAAGTGCCAGGAGGAAAAGAATGGTATCAGTATCAAATCAAGTTGTATACAACTACTACAATGACAGCAGAACAAATTCATGAATTAGGACTGTCTGAAGTAGCAAGAATTTCTTCAGAAATGGAGAAAGTGAAGGAGCAAGTTGGTTTTAAAGGAGATCTAAAATCATTTTTTAATCATGTTAGAAATAAAAAAGAATTAAAACCTTTTACAGACCCACAACAAGTTATTGATAATTTTAATGCAATTCATGATCGTATGAAACCTCAAATAGAAAAACTATTTGATGTAAAACCTAAGACACCTTTTGAGGTAAGACGTACAGAAGCTTTTAGAGAAAAATCTGCAAGTGCAGAGTATAGTCAAGGGTCTTTGGATGGGACAAGACCTGGAATTTTTTATACGCCTATACCCGATGTAAAACAATATAATATGTATAGCGATGAATCATTGTTTTTACATGAAGCAATACCAGGACATCATTATCAAATATCTTTGACCCAAGAAAGTAATGACCTTCCTAAGTTTAGAAAAACATTATGGTATAGCGGTTATGGAGAGGGATGGGCTTTGTATAGTGAATCATTAGGAAAAGAACTTGGTTTATATACAGATCCTTATCAATATTTTGGTATGTTAGGAGCAGAAATGCATAGAGCTATTCGTTTGGTGGTAGATACAGGATTGCATTCTAAAGGTTGGACACGTGAGCAAGCTATACAATATTCTTTGGATAATGAGGCAGAGTCAGAGTCGAGTATAATTTCTGAGATAGAAAGATATATGGCTAATCCAGGTCAGGCACTGTCGTATAAAATCGGTCAATTAAAAATTAGAGAACTTAGAGAAAATGCTAAAAAAGAATTAGGAGATGCTTTTGATATAAGAAAGTTTCATAATCAAGTATTGGAAACAGGATGCGTACCATTAGCATTGTTAGAGAATAAAATCAATTCTTGGGTAGCAAAAAATAAAAAGTAATACCCTTTTTGGTAAAATAAGGAGTTTTATTAGAATTGAAAATGCGGTTGTAGTTTATCTACAACCGCATTTTTAATTAATTATATAATATGGTTACTCTTTCAAAAATCTTTTGATCATTTTTTGGTTACCATCGAGTACTTCCATAAAGTAGTTTCCAGCTCTTAATTCTTGAACATTAAGTGTTGAAGTTTTTAATACTCCTTCTTTAACTTTAATACCTACGATATTATAAATACGATATGTAGATACATTAGTTTGTTTGGCAAATTTAATGTTCATGTTTCCATCTTTACGCACCGGATTAGGGAATAAATCGATACTCTGAGTTAAATCGGCTTCTGATTTATTATTTGCTATGGCACCGGCTGATCCAGAAATGGTTACTGCGTAATCTTCGATTTCTCCAAAACTAATATTTCCACAAGAAGAGGTGATGTTATTTCCACTCATCATTACGCGCATTCTTGTTGTTCCATCAGAAGCGCTGTTCGGAACAGTAAAGTTACCATTGATTATATCATCTCTAGTCGAGGATTGATTAACTACCTGTTCTCCTGGGTCTGTAAAATCACCATCACGGTTATAGTCAATCCATACAGCGTAACGTTCAGCAAACCTAGTACTTCTCCAAGAAGGAGTAATCGTTATCGTAGATTGAACTCCTTTGCTAAGGTTAGTGCTTATTGTTGTAAAGTCTGAATAACCGTTTGTTCCACCAGTAGATGCGTTATTAATAGTTCCTAAAGAAACGTTACTGATAAACTCATCTCTAGGATTACCACTGGTATCACAATATGTTACTGCTGGTGTTGGGTCAACCGGATTTACTACTGTATTATCGTTATTTTGAACAGTTACTGTATAATCTTCTACTTCGTCACCTTGTGTTGCTCCACAAGGAGATGGATCACTGGACCATCTATAACGTACTCTTAACCTTGTACTACCTTCTGTCGCGTCATTTGGCACAACAACATTAGCTGATCCTCCCCCCGTACCTCTGGGTTTCATTAAAACCTGTTCTCCAGAATCATTAAAATCTCCATCTTGATTCCAATCTATCCAACCTCCAACAACATTAGAGTTCCAATTCGAACTAGTAATTCCAGGAGTAACCGTTAATGTAACAGACTCTCCTCTTTGAACATTTGTACTTTGAGCTGTGAAATTTGTATATGCACTGTTTTGACTTGTATTAGAAATAGAGCCAAAAATAACTTCAGCTATAAAGTTACTGCCTCGATTACCAGCAGCACAATAAGTTGTTCCAACCTGATCTTCTAATGTTCTTACATTTAAAGTGTTACTGTTACTAGAGATGTTGTTAGCAGCATCTTTTGCTCTTACATTAAATGTAAAGTCGCTACCAGAAGCAAGTCCTGTTACTTGAAAATTAGTAGCGTTTAAGTTCTGTCTGATTACCTCGCCATTTCGTAGTACATCATACCCTGTTACCGCAACATTGTCTTGTGATGCTGTCCAGGAAAGGTTTACTGAAGTTTGTGTAATATTAGAAGAAGTTAAATTTGTTGGTGCCGTTGGAGCTTGATTATCTGCGACAGCATTTGCTGTAAATGAACCTGTAAATACTCCTCGACCAAATGTAGATGCGATAATGGTGTTCTCATTGTTGATCTCAAAATAATCGAATGAAGTAACACTTACATCGCTCATCCCGTTTTGAGAACGTACCCAGTTTGGGTTAGCAGCATTGAAATTATTGGTTTTCCATACACCAAGTAGTGTAGCTATAATTACTTCTGTTCTATCTAATGGATTTTGTAAAATATCTCTAACTGGCATATCAGGTAGGTTACCCTCTTTATTTACCCAATTAACACCTCCATTAGTAGTCGACCAGATGCTTGTAACACCATAGTTGTGCATGGTAACCATGATATCATTGGCTGTAGCTCCGTATCGTATGGATGAAATTGATCCAATAAATGGAGTATTAATATTCCTCCAATTAGCAGCTCCTCTAGCTACGTTTGTTAATTCAATTAAATTACCGTTTGCCAGTCCAACTAACCAAGTGTTATTACCATCGGCATCATTATTAAGATTATTGTCACCATCGGCAAAAGGAGATGGGACAAAAGCTGTTGGTTTTGCTGTTAATAGGACATTAGTAATAGTTGCACCATCACGATTATTGTTGGTTACGTCAATCGTACCGATTGCAAAGTTAGAGGTTCCCACTGGAGTTGCATTAATTAATAAAAAATTGGCTTCACTGTCATACCCCATCTGGTTTACAAAATCACCAATTCTTGAGTCTCCAAATAATTGAGTTCCTCCATTACCTGCTTGTCCTACTCCGTTCCATGGTAAATCAAATCGGGTTGCAAAACCTCTAAAATTGGTAAGTATTAAATGTTCACCGTCCCTATCAATAAAAGTATTAAATCCATCACCAAAACCTATTTCTTCAGAACTATTGATTCCAGCAACATTGTTTCTAAACATCTGTGTTCCATTGTCTTGTGCACCTGCGGTGAAGATAATGTTTTGACTACCTGTTTCAGCTGGGCCAATTGCGGCTTTAACAAATTGAGTAACATTGTATCCACTGTTTCTTGCTTGTATTACATTTGTGTTATTTTGGGCAGTAGATAAGCTACTGGCATAATATACACCTCCGTCATTACCAAAAATAGCTTGATTATTGTTTCCTGGCCTAAAAACCATAGCATGTTGATCGGCATGCACAGATGGTACATTTAATCCGGCTAGATTATTTTCATTAGACCATTTAGAAATTTGTGTCCAATTATCTCCACTATTCGTAGATCTAAAAAGATCAATGCCTCCAACATAAAGAATATCATCATTTGCAGGATTTGCTTCTATCATTAGGTTGTAGAATGCCTGTCCTCTTGTAAAATCATTTGCAGAAATACCTGTATCAGCATCATTTGGTAGACTTGTGATTGTACGGTTAGCCGCAGTCGCAAATGCATCCGAAGTTCTCAATATACTAACAGGGGTTACATTTGTTGTTCCTTCTACTAATGCATATAGCTTATTACGATCTGTTGCAGAAGCTTCCAACTCAACTCTGTCTACATTTGCAAGAGGGGATATTCCTGCTTCTGTCCATGTGCCACCATCTGTGGAGCTAAAGATTCTACCTCCTTGATTTCCGTCAATGTTTATGTTGTCAACAGTACCCATCCATAATCGGTTATCTGCTCCAATTTCGAAATCACTAGGAATATAAAAATAATTTCTATTGTTATCTCTAAATCTTAGGTTTGCAGATTCTATTCGGTTCCAGTTAACTCCATTATCTATAGATCTATAGATACCGGCAGATTGAGTGCCAATAGGATTACTAGGATTACCTGCGTTATGAAGAAGTGCACCCACACCAACGAAAAGTTCTGTTCGGTTTAGCCTTGTGTTATTCCAGGCAATTATATCATTTACAAAATTTATTCCGGAAATAAAGAGATTATTATTTTGATTAAAATCTCCACCTCCAGCTGGTGGAATATTTACAGCTTGCCAAGTTGTACCTCCATTAGTAGATCGATAAACGCCACTACCTATAACGTCATTAAAAGAATGTTGTTCACCAGTTCCTAAATACCAGTTATTGTTATTTCTTGGGTCTACGGTTATAGTGGTTACATTAAGGTTTCCAGGAACACCATCCACTCGAGTCCATTGCGAATTTGCATTTGTGATATCATTGTTTACCCATAATCCGCCACTTACACTTCCAGAGTAAACTCTTCTATTGGTGGCATCATTAGGGTCGAATAGTAAAGCTCGTGTACGCCCTCCCACATTGTTTGGTCCTCGTTCTATCCAAGGATTGTTAACATTATCACCTGGTGCTCTTTGAGCTCTTTTTTTATGAAGTTCTTCTCTTAAAGCAATTACTTTTTCAGGTTCTGGCTTCCCAGTTGCAGGGTTCATGCTAAGCTCCCACATTTGGTCATAGTATTTGTTTGGTGGTAAGCGAAGTTGTTTTCGTTCTTTTTTGGAAAGATCTTGGAAGTTTTTAAAAGGACTATTGTTTAAATACTCCATATGTTGTTTTCTTTGGAGACTTATTTCTTCAGAATTATATCCAAGTTCTTTATTCTCTTTATTTAGTTCATTTACAGAGAAAACTGTTAAACCGATTAGACTTAATCCCAAAGCAATGGGGCGAATTAATCTTTGTTTCATAATATTATAATTATTTAGGATAATAAATTAATGCAGTAAACTGTTGAGGTAATTTACATGCAGACTTATTTATAATATTGCAGAAAGAGGGAATAGTTTATGGGGATACAATTTGTTACAAGCAAATGTATATACAATGATTAAACTCTTTTGTCCAAATTGTATGAACGGTATGTTTTATTGTATGAATGGTGGAATATTAGGTATAAACAACTTTATTTGATAGTAAATCTTAAAGAAAACTAATATTTTGTTGAGAAATTAATTAATTTTTTATTAAAAACTTGTGTAAAGCTTAAGTGTTATTCTGTGGATTTGAAAAGAAAAATTGCCTCCGAAAGTATACAATCACAATCGATTTCGCATTAAAAACACGTGTAAACTATAGAGAAAACCCTTGATGCAATTTTTGTAATTATTAGGGAATGAGTGTTGATATAACCAGATATTTTACTTTAATGATTATTTTAAACCTTATCACTTTATCTGCCTCCATTTCCTCTTAAATCAGCAATGCAAAGAGGGTCTAATTGAGGGATTTCATTTCCCATACCTATCATTCCTGACCCAAAATTTATTGAAGCTTCCATTAAACATCCAGTAACATTACAATGATTTTTTGCATCTGGATCTTCGTGGTTAGAAAGATCTGGAGTACCAATGTTTACTAAACCTAATAAATGGGCAAACTCATGATGTAAAGTTGTTGTTTCTGCTACAATTAAAGATGGTGAGGCAGGTTTGTTACTAAGTGTACGTAAAGTTCCTTCATAGATGACGATTGAAGTATTAAAATATGCAGATCCAAGAGTTATTGTTTTATCACTATCACTGTCTTCTTCATGACCTCCATCAGCAAAATAGATGTAAACAGCAATATTCCCTTCTTCATTAAAGATAGTTCTTGTATCATTTTCTATTTGTGCAATCTCCTTAATAGAAAAGGGAGCTTTGCCCGATGAAGAAACAGAGCGGCTAGTTATTGTTATTCCGTCCGGTTTAAATAATCGTTCTTGTAAAAAATCTTGTAGACCAGTAATGGCTTCTTTAGTGGGTTCAAAGCCTTCTACAGATACAATTTCTATATGTAAGCCAGTATAGTTCGTAGCGCTTAATAAATCATTAGCAGAATCACCTAAGGGTTTTTTATTTTCTTGTTGACTTGCATTGATGGCGACACTATCATCATCAGAACATCCAACTAGGATAAAAGAAAAAAACAATAAGTAACTAAAAGTTTTAAGTAGGTGCACAGGGTTTGTTTTATAATTAATTACGGACAAAGAAATGATATTATAGAATATCAATATTTACTTTAACACTATTTTTAATAACTTACTTATGTGCACAAAAAGTATACCGTATTCAATTTTATGTATTATGAATTGCACTAATGATTTTGTAGTTTTGATGCAATTAAAGAATAATGAAAGAAGAACAAGTAATCTTAGTAAATGAAAATGATGAGCAAATAGGGCTTATGCCTAAACTAGAAGCTCATCAAAAAGCAGTATTGCATAGGGCTTTCTCTGTTTTTGTACTTAATCATAAAAATGAGATAATGCTACAGCAAAGGGCTTTACATAAATATCACTCACCGGGTTTATGGACAAATACATGCTGTAGTCATCAAAGGGATGGTGAGAGTAATATCCAAGCAGGAATGCGGAGATTACAAGAAGAAATGGGGTTTACTACTCAGCTTAAGGATTCTATTTCTTTTATATACAAAGCTCCTTTTGATAATGGGCTTACAGAACATGAGTACGATCATGTATTATTAGGTAGATATGAGGAAGATCCTATTATAAATCCAGAAGAAGTAGCCGATTGGAAATGGATGGCTATAGATGTTGTTAAAAAGGATATACTTGATTATCCTGAAAAATATACAGCATGGTTTAAGATTATTTTTGAAAAATTTTATTCGCACATAAGCTTATGAGGATTAAAGCATGCAGAAAGGCTCATTTTAATGCGGCCCATCGATTATATCGTAAAGAATGGAGTGATGAGAAGAATGCAGAGATATTTGGTAAGTGCAGTAATCCAAAATATCATGGTCATAATTATGAACTTGTTGTTGGGGTAATAGGAGAGATTGATCCTGAAACGGGATTTTTAATAGATCTTAAGATTTTAAAGAATTATATTAAAACCGAAGTTGAGGAATATATGGATCATAAAAACTTGAATGAAGAGGTTCCCGAATTTAAAGAAATGAACCCTACAGTAGAGAATATTGCGGTTGTAATTTGGAGAAGGTTACGCGATAAGATTCCATTGAAATATGATATAGAAGTAACGTTATACGAAACGCCACGTAATTTTGTAACCTATACAGGAGAGTAGATCATGGGGTTAAACGTAGGTGATAGGGTTCCGATATTTAGTGCAACTTCTGATAGTGGGGTAGAGTTTATTAGCTCTGATATTATAGGTAAAAAGCCTGTAGTAATTTACTTTTATCCTAAAAATTTTACTCCGGGATGCATAAAAGAAGCTTGTAGTTTTAGAGATAATTACGAAGATTTTAAATCACTTGGAGCAGAAGTTATAGGAATAAGTAGTGATAGAGTTCGATCTCATGTTAGATTTAAAGAGCGTTACCAACTACCTTTTATTTTTTTATCTGATAAAGATAATGTTTTACAAAAGCTCTTTGGAGTAGAGTCAGAATTATTCGGGTTATTACCGGGTAGAGAAACTTATGTAGTCAATAAAGAAGGAGTTGTATGTATGAAATTCAATAATCGTAGTGCTTCTAAACATATGGATACAGCACTGACTACATTGAAAAAGATTACTCAAAAAAAGTAATTGTATAAAAAGTTCTATTGAAACTTCTAAGTTTGGATGAGTTCTTAATAGAAAACACTAATTTTACAAAAAAATAATTCGATATGGCAAACAAGAGAGATCTAAAAAAAGATATAAACTATGTATTAGGTGATATCATTGAAGTGGTGTACATGAAAGGACTAGAAAATCCTGATAAAGATAGTAAAGAAGGAGAAGCGATTATAGATGATGCTATAGCTTCATTTGATGGTTTTATGGCTAGAGCGAATCAGCGTAACCTTGAAAATCCAAAGCAACATTTCAAGTCTATAAGAGAAGATTTGCAGAAAACAGCAGAGACTTTAGTAGAAAAAGTAAATGCTTTATAAAATTTTTTAAAAAAATATTTGGAAAAACGGTTGTAGCTATTATATTTGCAACCGCTTTGCCGATGTAGCTCAGCTGGCTAGAGCAGCTGATTTGTAATCAGCAGGTCGTGGGTTCGAGTCCCTCCATCGGCTCTATAAGTGTTAAAGTCCTGAATAATAATGTTCAGGACTTTTTTTATGTAAAAGTAAAATTAACTTTTATAGGATAAAGATGTTTAAATTGCTTACCAACTCATAACTGTATTTATTTTTAAACGTGATAGAAAGTATATTTAATAGAATTACTGAAGAGTATTGTGAAATAAGTCCTGAAACTATTAATGATTGGTCAGAAAAAATAAAAATTGTTGAGTATAAGAAAAAGCATCTACTTGCAAAAGAAGGGACATATTCTCGCAAATTTTATTTCATTGTAAAAGGTGCTATTAAAGCATATTATATGTTAGACGGAAAAAATGTTACCGATTGGTTTGCTTTTGAAAATGATTTTATTCCATCAACTACGAATCATATAATTGGTCAAAAAAGTACTCACTATATAGAATTGTTAGAAGACAGTATACTTATAGAACTTGATGCTGATCATTTAGAATATCTTTGCAAGAAACACCATGACTTTGAGCATCTTTATCGTTTGGTATTATCAAAAACTATTCATCAGCTTAGAGAAAGAATAGCATCCCTTCAATTTAGAACTGTTCAACAGCGTTATACTAGTTTAATTGACTTGCATCCTAAAATAGAATCAAGGGTTCCTTTAGGGGATATAGCTTCCTTTTTAGGGATTACACAAGAGACTTTAAGTAGAATTAGAGCTTCACGATAAGAATTTGATTTAGATCAAAAAAAGTAGTTTTTAAAACAAGTACTTTTGCTTTGTATGTTTGGTATAAATACTAACAGAAAGCATAATGAGAAGAGTACATTTGTTTGAATTTGAAGATTTGAGATGGTTTCCCAATTGGATTAGAGTTTGTCTTACCAGATTGATAATAGTAATGCATAGAAAATTCGATACGAGTGAAGAAATGGCACTATTATTAAATAAGCTAATGAAGAAAACAGGTACAACAAAAATCGTTGATTTGTGTTCAGGAAGTGGTGGTCCAATGTTGGATACAGTTGTGCTTTTGAGAAATAAATATAAAATTGAAAATGTAAAGTTGACTCTGTCTGACTTATATCCAAATTTAGAAGAAGCAAAAAGAATCAATCGCGTCTATGATTATATAAGGTATAGAACTTCACCTTTAGATGCTACAAAGCTTAATAATGTAGAAGAAGGTATTTTAACTATGGTTGGAAGTTTTCATCATATGAAACCCAAATCGGCCAGAAGTATCTTGGTAGAGGCTCAAAGAAAAAATCAACCCATATGTATACTTGAGATTAATAAAAAGTTTCCAATAGTTTTATGGTGGCTTTTTGTTCCTTTAAGCGCTATTTTGTGTTTATTTATCACCCCTATGGTTAAACCCTTAACAGCAAAACAAATTATATTCACTTATTTAATTCCAGTAATCCCTTTATGTTTTGCCTGGGATGCAGTAATCACAAGTGGCCGTATTTATCGTTCTGAAGATTTAGATGTTTTACTACAAGGATTAGGTAATGCTACTTATCGTTGGAAAAAAGGTATTCTAAAAGGTAAAACTGAAAAAATATATTTAACAGGGTGCCCTATATGATAGCAGTATACTTGCTGGTTATTCAGTCTTTTTTGTTTCGTTTTGTTTAGCTTTTAGATCTTTTACATAATTAACTAATTGCTTACCGTATAATGATTTTTTAACCTTAGGACTTAATGATCTTGCCACCGTATCAAGAAGCTTAATATTAGCATCATATACTTCGTTTAAGGTGACATAAGGAGCTACTTCTAATTTTCTGTTGTTTATGGCAAAATTGATTGTGTATAAATACTTTTGCTTAAGAAGGTTTTTATATGCCTTATCATTTTCGATTAATTTTTCTTCATCTTTTTGCTTTCCGGCCTCAAAATCTTCTTTAATTAATCTAAGATTACGATCATTAAAACGCTGTAGTATCTTTTTGTATTCTGAGTATTTCGTTTGATTTTTTCCTCCAACAACTCTCACGTCTTTTTCAAAATCATGAACACTAGTTGTAATCATTACTTCTCCAGGTTCTGCAAAAAAATCAATTCTATCGTTGTATTGTTTTCCATCTTCTTTATCCAAATATAAATAATGTATTTCGGGTTCTTCAATTTGAGAAATAAAAGTGAATTCAGCATTTCCGTCTACCAAAATAGAATCAATAGTTATTAATACAGTATCTTTTATTTTTTGCAAAAAGATGGTTCCTTTTTTTAATCCTTTTATGTTTCCAGTAATGGTAAGATTACCTTCTTTTACAGGAGTGGCACAACTGATAAGAAGAACTGTTGTAAATATGAAAATAGATAAATATTTCATCGTATGTTTTTTGGTTTGGTAAAGGTCGCAAATATGCATGTTTTATTTTAAATAATGCAGTTTTTTTTAAATGCAAAGGCGATTTTATCCAAAACAAGTAAGCGGTATAGCCTAAGTGATTGAATAAAATTATCTTATTCTTTTGAAAACCAAAAATTAATTTCCAGAGGCTACTTGCATTAAAATTGTACATAAGATTGCTCCGTAAGTACCTACTACATAGCCAAAAACAGCCAAAAGAACACCTACAGTTGCTAAAGAAGGGTGAAATGCAGCTGCAACAACAGGAGCCGAAGCGGCTCCACCTACATTTGCTTGACTACCTACTGCTAAGAAAAAGTATGGAGCTTTAATCAATTTTGCAACGCCAATAAGTAAGCCTGCATGAATTGTCATCCAAACCAAACCAATAGCAATAAGCCCTGGTTTATCTAAAATTGTAGTTAGATCCATTTTCATACCAATAGTAGCTACAAGAATATAAATAAAAATACTCCCTAATTTACTTGCTCCTGCACCTTCATATTGTTTTGCCTTTGTATAGGATAATACAATTCCTATTGCAGTGGCAATAGTAATCATCCAGAAAAATTTTGAAGTAAAAGATGATAAAGCTGAGCTTCTATCATTGAAAATCTCAAAATTATCAGATAAAAAAGAAGACATCCCTGCTGCACCCCAATGCGCAAGCCCTACTGCTGTAAACCCAATTGATAGCATGATGATGTAATCTGTAAGGGATGGAGTTCTAGTAATACTAGCAGCATAACTTGAAACTTTTTCTTTTAAAGATTCGATAGCTGTATTATCGGCTTTTAACCAATTATCTATTTTGTTGCTTTTACCGATTCCTATTAAAAGTATTGCCATCCAAATATTAGCAACTACAATATCCACAAGTACCATTCCTCCATACTTTTCTGGGTTGTACTCATAAATCTCTAACATGGCTGCTTGATTAGCTCCACCGCCGATCCAACTACCGGCAAGTGTAGATAACCCTCTCCATATAGCATCAAATCCAGCACCCCCAACAGTTTCAGGAGAAACAGCCGAAATCAATAAAATTGCAAGAGGACCACCTATTATTATTCCGATAGTACCTGTTAAAAACATAACCAATGCTTTGGGACCTAAATTGAATATGGCTTTAAGGTCAATACTCAAAGTCATTAATACTAATGATGCAGGTAGTAAATATCTACTTGCTATATGATATACTTTAGACGATTTTTCGACTAAGTTACCATCACTATCAAGTTCTTTCCATTCGGGAGATATAATTCCGAGCGAGTTAAATATGGCAGGGAGTAAATAACATAGTAATAAGGCTGGAACAAATTTATAGAAGGTTTTCCAGAAATTAGTATTTATTGAAGAGGTGTAAAATACAAGTCCAAGACAAAGTAATAAAATGCCAAAAACAACAGTGTCTTCAGTAAAAAAAGGAACATTTTCCATTATTGATTATTTAATTGATAACTATCTATTATAAAATGAATATATGATTTCTTTAATAAGGAAAAATTACCTTATTCATCTATCCATTTTTTGAATAATATTTTTTGTTGTTCTGTTGAGTTATTATCTTCTTGTAATATAATTTTTTCTACTGTTGGTTCTATAACTTGGGTAGATAAAGTCATGATGTTATTGTCACGTTTGATTTTAAAAGTAATCGTATCTCCAATCTTCCATTTGTTAGAATCTCCGAATAGATCATAAATATTCTTAAGGGTGTATTTTTTTTGATTAATACTAAGTAAAACATCCCCTTTTTTAACACCTAATGCTTTAAGAAAACTATTAAATGGTGTATCAGAAGTAAATAGTACTTCTTTTGTGGCTTCTAAGCCCTTGACAAAAGGCTCTTGTTCAAAAATAAAAAAAGATGATGGAATGTTTTTGATACCGTATTTAACGCCTAATTTTTTAAGATAAAATTCATAATCTATAGGAGCATTATTTACAACGTGTTTTTGTAAAAAGGCACTTACTTCTGGGAAAGAAGTTATTCCAACTATTCTAATAAAATCTTTGTCATCAAAAGGTTTATTAGCTCCAAATTTGTTTGATAAGTTTTTAACTAAATCCAAAATTCCTTGTTCTCCAGCACTATTTTCTCTCATAATAATGTCTAGACACATTGATATTAACGCACCTTTTTCATAAACATTTCTGTAATTCTTTTTGTAAGGATTTACTAATATGTTTTTGCTCATTGTAGTAAACGCCATTGTATCATCAAAAAAAGAAGAGTATTCTATTTTTTCTACGATACGTTCAAAAAATTCTTCTTTGGTAATGAGACCTTGTGTAACTTGAAATAAGATTGAAAAGTACTCTGTTGTTCCTTCATATAACCATAGATGCTCTGACATATTGGGCTGATTATAATCAAAATTATGAATTTCTTTAGAATGAAGAGTTAAGGGTGTGACAATATGAAAAAACTCATGAGAAACAACATCTGTAAGGGCTTTGTTTAGTTTTTGTGATGATAGTGATTCTGGCAAGACTACCACAGTAGATGTATTATGTTCTAAAGCACCAAATCCTTGTGCATCATTTGATTTTGCCGATGATAGATATAGTATAATGCTATATTTTTTTGTAGAATCGATATCTCCTAAGAAGTTTTTTTGCGCTCTGATCACTCTTCTTAAATGAGGCATGATTTCAACGGCACTATGTCTTTTACTGTTAGAGTAAATACTTAAAAGTACTTCGATGTTATTTACCATAAAAATAGCTCGGTTAAGTTGCGAGTACATTATGGGGTGATCAACCATGTCTGCATATCGGTCAAAAGAAAAGTAATCTGTGTCGTATTTAGCAGTTCCTGTAGATTGATCAAAAGATATTTCGGTAGCCGAAGTAGATGCTTGAAGGGTAGAAGGGTGCTTTATAAATAATTTATAATGATTTTCTTTCATCCCTTTAAAATACCCCACAAAGGAGTAGAGGTTTAAAATGAAATTTTTATCTTTTACAATATTACTACCGGTAGGAGAAAATACTTGATGCTCACTTTCTGAGTCAAAAGTATCATTTACCCAGTATGTAACTTTATGTAATTCTCCCGAATTGTTTATTTTCCAACGATTAGCGCCATGTTTTTGTGTTTGTAATGGCGTTCCATTTTTATCAAAAGCTTTAAAATCTTCTATAAACAAACCGAAATTGTTATTTTGATAAGTACCAGGTACAATTTTTGGGATATAGTAACTGATAGTATCTTGTCCTTGTGTATCGATTTGAATTTCAACTTTAACCTTATCATCAATAACGTTGACAAGATCTAACGAAGCTCGAATAGGGGATGTATTTGTATATATTTCTGTTTTAGTCGTTTTTTTACTTTGAACAGTAGATTGAAGTGTTTTACAACTAGTAACCAAATTAAAAAGGGTACATACAAATAGTAGTTTAATAATAATTTGATTGGTTCTATGCACAGTTATATTATATTTTTTTGAATGTAAGTTGCGACTCCATTTTCTTTTCCGGCAAGAGTAATGACATCGGCTATTTCTTTTGCCTCGGGTTTTGCATTAGCAACAGCCACACCAGTTCCTACAGCTTTAAGCATTGCAATATCATTATAATTATCGCCAAATGCAACGGCATCAGAGATTGGAATGTTAAAATGCGTGTTAAGTAAAAAATCTATAGCAGTTAATTTAGAGATGTTCTTATGCGCTATTTCTATATAAGTGGGCTTAGAACGGTATAGGTGTAGGGTATCTCCAAAATTATTTTCTAAAAAAGAGTACGCTTCACTTATATAATTTTCTTCACCCATACACATAATTTTATGAGCTCCTTTCTTATTAATTTTCCACTCTTGAAGTACTTCATTTGAAGACCTAACTACAGGTTGAACTTTAGTGTTGGTTGCTTCTCTATTTGCCCAGAAATCCATTTCGGGTACAAACCAATCATCATTGTGATATAGACTAATATGAAAGTTCTGATTAGCGTTGAATTCACATAATACTTCTGTTATATCTGGAGAAATAAAAGTTGAATGAACGGTTTTTTCATTTACCAAAATTAAACCTCCATTATAACAAATTAGAGGTTGATCTTTAATGTTTAATTCTTCTTGCAGATGAGTCATTGCGCTAGGCATTCTAGAAGAGATTAGAACCACAGGTATTGTGTCCTTAATTCTTTTGATTTCTGCAATTGTATGTTCTGATAATTCTCTGTCACTATTTAATAAAGTTCCATCAATATCAGAGAATATAATGCGATGTGGCATTAGTGTTTTTGATTTGGTGATTATTTCTGTCAAATTATTGATTTACAAAGTTACTAATACCGGTAATAACTTCGGGTATTATTTTTCTATAGGGCTCGTTATAGGATTTGTGATTTTCTAGTCGTCCTCCTTTTATTTCTTTTAATATATGATTCATGTTTTTTATAAACATGATTTGAGCATCAGGAACAGCTTCAGTTAGTTTTTCACCTTGTAGTGTGTCTACCTGTATATCTTTGTCTCCATAAATGATAAGTATGGGGATTTCAAGTTTTGCAATTTCTTCTGCGGGTGTGTACTTGACCCATGATCTCATAAATGGTTGTAAGTGATAAGCAAAAATAGATTCTAGTGCCGGATCATATCCAGTTGCTCTGCCATTTTCTTTTAGCTGTTTAAAAGCAATAAAAGCACTTTTGTCTAGACCAGGGGCTTGTTTTGCTATTTGTTCTATAATAACCTGATCAACCGACTCTGCATTGCCTGCTATCGAAATAAAACCATTTGCTCTACCTTTTGCAGCAATCATTCCCACGAGAGAACCTTGACCGTGTCCAGCAACAATGATCTTTTTATAATTTTTACTTTTATTAAAATAATCAATAACCGATACGGCATCTTCTATATAATGATCCAAAGAAATTTCGTGTTCCCGAATACCTAATCCATCAATTTTAAAAAGCCTTTTGTCATATCGATATGTAGCAATTCCTAATTTGGCCAACTGATAGGTTAGTTGCTTAAAAGTGTCGTTTTTAGACATTCTATCATTACCATCTCTATTGATTGCTCCAGAATCCATAATAAATATAACTAATGGAACGCTTTCATCAGAATATGGTGTCACTAATAATCCTTCTATAAATGAATTTACTTTGACTACCGCAGAATTATATTCTTTTTCCTCTTCTTGTGCAAAAGATAAAGTAGTGGTCAAGATCAAAAATAAATATAGTATATGCTTCATATATAATGTAGGGTTATGCTTGTAGCTATATGCAATAATAAACGGTATAATCAATATCAACAAGGATAAAATACTAAAACGATAAAAATCTGAGCATATTTTAATCCATACTAACCACAATGGCAATGACTTCTCAATTTATTTTTAACTAGAGGTAATTTTAACGAATCACTAACATACCCTTTTTTATCTTTGCTTCAAAATTAAAAGAATGAAACTTCAATATAAATGTATTCTATTTTTATTAGTTATTTCGACGTATGGGTTTTCTGCTTCTTATGATTGGGGTAAAACAGGACATAGGGTAACTGGAGAAATTGCAGATGCTTATTTAACAAATAGAACACGACGAATAGTTGAAAAGATTCTTAATGGACAAAGTATGGCTTTGGTGTCTAATCATGCCGACGATATAAAAAGTGATAAAGTTTATAGGAAATATGGTCCATGGCACTATGTTAACTTTCCTTTTGATAAAAAATATGGAGAAGAAACACCAAGTGAACATGGAGATTTGGTACAAGGAATAAATAAATGTATTGCTGTATTAAGAAATGAAAAGTCTTCAACAGAGGATAAAGCATTTTATCTTAAAATGCTAATACATTTTATAGGAGATTTACACCAGCCATTACATGTAGGAAGAGGAGAAGATAAAGGCGGAAATGATATTCAGGTGCGGTGGTTTAATGAAGGGTCTAATCTACATAGAGTGTGGGATAGTGATATGATAGATTATTATAATATGAGCTATACAGAATTATCGTTAAACACTAAAGTTTTATCAAAAAAACAAATCAAAGTAATTCAAGAAGGCTCTATTGTTGATTGGGTTCATGAATCTCAAGAATTAGCTAAAAAGGTTTACGGTTCTGCAAACGCAGGAGAAAAGCTGGGATATCGATATATGTATGATTATTTCCCTATGGTTCGCACTCAACTACAAAAAGGAGGGATAAGATTGGCTAAAATATTAAACGAAATTTTTAAATAGGTCGTTACTACTTGTCGGCGGTAACCTCTTTTCGATATTGCCTAGGCGACATAGAAAAATGTTTTTTGAAGGTTTTGGTGAGGTGACTTTCATCTGTATATCCCATTTGGTAAGCAATTTCTGCAATGGTAAATTCGGTATATAACAATCGATATTCTACTAACTTCATTTTGTACTTTGTAACATACTGATGAATTGATTCTCCTGTCTTTCTTTTGAAATACGTACTTATCGAGCTTTGAGACATACCAAACTTATCGGCTAAAAAACTAATTTTGGTCAATGCATTATCGTAGGCATGTTGTCTAATATGACTCAATATCAAATCTATTTTTCTTTGATTAATCTGAACATCATTTTGATTGGCATCGTATTTTTCTGAAATATTACGAACAATAATACTTAATATAGTACTTATTGCATTCGAAATAATTTCCTGATAATATATTTTTTCGTTTTTAAACTCATCAAGAACCAAATTATGAATATCCCATATCACTTTACGATCTTTTTCGTGAGAAATAACATCTCCGGGTATGATATTGGGATGATGTAATAGCTGTTCTATACGTTGTAACCAGTAATTCCTATCAGGAAGATTAACTTTGTTAGAAAATAAAAGCTCTGTGAATTTAAAAAATGTAAAATGCGTTTGTTCCTCTATTTCAAAATAATGAGCGTCTTCTGGAGCTAGCAAAAAAATGTTATTTTCTTCATAAGGAAATCTAATATCATTAATAGTGTGAAACCCTTTTCCTTTTTCTATAAAGATAATCTCAAAATAGTTATGATTATGAGGCTCCGCTTCCCATTTATTGATGGTATATTGTTTAACTACAAAAGTTTCATGTAACGTGTAACGGATCATAGACTTCATTTTATCAGTTTGATGTAAGAAAATCGCATCGTTTAAATATCATTTCAAAGCTCGTCGTAGTATGAGTAAGGAAATTATATCTAAAAACCTTTAAGTTGTTGAAGATGAAAAGTGTATACTTCTAGTAAAACTATTAGAGGTAATTTTTCTTCATTTCGAAACAAAAACTATTCAAATAGAATAGTTTTTTAGACTAAATGTTTACATCAAACTTACATTTTAACACTTTTAAAGTTACAAAAATTAAATTAATATGCTAATATCTCCCCGTTTGGGTTTATATGTAATAGACTTTTAGTTAGTGTTATCTATAGCCTGAAATGAATTTTACTATGTTAAAATGATGCTAAAAATACTCTAAACGTCAAGTTGATTCTTGGGTTTGTTTTTTTCTTTGTTTTTGGTATTTGATGAAGCCAATATTCTTGAGTTTTTCCTTTCATGATAAGTAAACTACCATGCTCAAGTAAAATTTTTTGCTTTAAGTTTTTATTGGTTTTATGTTTAAAATGAAACCAACGGTCTTCTCCTAGACTTATTGAGGCGATTATAGGGTCTTTGCCTAGTTCTTTTTCGTTGTCGGCATGCCAACCATTACTGTCTTGTCCATTACGATATAAATTAAGTAAACATCCAGTAAATTTTGTTGGACATACTTTTTCGATACGCTCCTTTATTGATATCAATTCTTTTGTAAAGGGTTTTGGTATCATAGTAATGTTAGAATAGCTATAAGGGATATCATTATTTGCATATAATGCCGTAAGTCGTGGTTGGGGATAAGTTTTTCCAAAAACGGTGATATCATCCTGCTGCCATTCAATAGTTTTTAAAAGGGTATTGAATAATGTGGTTGATTGTTTTGGACTAAAGAAGTTTGGGTAATAAGTAACATCTGCATCTATCATAGGAAGACGAATAGGTTGATGTTCGGTATTAAATAAACTCAAAGTCACTTGCTACAATATTTTATTAATTGGCTAACGTTAGCTTGGCTAAAAAGTCATTGTGTTCACCTTCTAAAATCAATTCACATACAAAACCATTTGCATTAGCTGCATTTTGCAATGTGTTATAATCTATATATAACCAATCAAACTCTTGAGATTCTTGAGTTTTATAGGTTAATTTGTATCGCATTTCACCATAATATCCTGCAGATGCGTCTACCCAAAAGCCACCATCTTCATCTTGAAAGAGATAGGAAATATCTGAAGAGTCCATTAAAACTTGCCCATTTGGTGCTAATAGTGTTTTTATATGAGCAAAAAACCTATCAATATTGGACAAGGTACCAATAATTCCACTTCCATTCATTAAAAATAGAAGGGTGTTATAAGTAGCAGGAGGGTGGTTAAAAATGTCCTGAACTTCGGCTTGCTTGATCCCACGGCTTTTACAAACTTCGACGGCACCTTCAGAAATATCAATAGCTTTTACATTTAGTTTTCGGTTGTTTTGAAGGTGTAAACTATGACTACCAGCACCACAGCCTATATCAAGTACATTTCCTAATGCTAAATCTAATGCCTTTTGCTCAATTTTAGGCATTTCAGAGTAGTCTCTAAACAAATAAGGAATAGGAATATGATCATCATCAAAGTCATCTGCTTTTACCACAATATCTTCTGTATATTGTTTGTTATAATAATCTTTAATAGCTAACCCGAAGATATCGTTATTCATTTATAATTAATTTATAAGTTGTTTAAATCGCATTAATACCTATCAATGTAATGATCTGTTGTAATTGTAGCGTTCAGAACTTTTAAAAACTGTATTTTTGCAATATGCAAGAATTCATAGATCAACTACCAAAACTGGCCAAAGATAAGCATAACGAAAACAAAAAATTCTTTGCTAAATTAAAAAAAAAGCCACCAAAGAAACTAGATCATATCATGCAAGAATTGCATGATGATGAGTTTAAAAGAACGGATTGCTTAGAGTGTGCAAACTGTTGCAAGACAACTGGGCCGTTATTTACAGATAAAGATGTAGATCGAATTTCTAAATTCTTTAGGATGAAACCTAGGCAATTTGAAGAACAGTATTTACGAACTGATGAAGATGGGGATTTAATTTTACAACAAACACCATGTACTTTTTTAGGAACCGATAATTATTGTTCGATATATGAAGTAAGACCTAAGGCCTGTAGAGAATACCCACATACCGATCGAAAAAAATTTCAGCAAATAACAAATCTTACATTGAAAAATGTAGCCATTTGTCCGGCAGCATTTAGAATTGTAGAAAAGATGAAAGAAAAACTGTTGTGAAAATATGTTTTGAAGTGGCGATTATAAAAGCAGAATGAGTTAATAAAGGTATATTGAACAATTTAAATTTTAGTTTTCTTTGGAAAAAAATAAACCATTGTCCTTTTGCACAATAGTTTATTTTTTTAAAGTTTACTTTTTACACTCTATAGGGGTCTAGATATTGATATATCATATCCAGCTACTTGTTGAGTTCCTCCTGAATCTTGGCCTGCTCCACATATTTTTAATAATGATTTGTTTTCCAATATGTACTCTTTTTTATCCTTAAGGTTTTCAATACTAAATAGTTTCATTTATCTTAGATGTTTTATGTTAAAAATTATACCAAATATAAGAAATTTGAGTTTTAATCCACATTGTGGAGTTTAATTCTCTGAGGCTCGCCTCGAAATGTAAAAACTGTTTTTCCGCAAGATGCCTCGTGAGCTTGCTCAGAGGTAGTTGACTTATAGCTGCTTCTCAAAAGTTCTATAAACTCTATTTGGATTTCTAATTTTTGACAATAAACCTAAGTAAGTGAAAGAATAGGTAAAAAAGAGTGACCTATATTTTTACTTTGAAATGTAACGGATTAACTTTATTCGTAAATCAAGTACTTCGCTCTGGTGATTTTGAATTTTTGAATGCCTTCTGTCCAAGAGTTTCTAATTTCTTGCATACTTAGTCCTTCAATTATTTGTTGTTGTAATTTTTGCGTTCCGGCATGAATAGTGAATGATTTAGTGTTGAAAAACTTATCTTTTGCATTTGAGTTTTTGTAGGCATTTATCAACCATTCAAGGTTTATCGAATCCAAACGTTTACTTTTTCTTAAATCTTTACCATAACAAACTTCGCTTCTATGTTTTGGATATTTAGAACCAAAATTAGGTTTTGGAGTATATGCAAAATCATATTTGTCTAGATTTAAATCTGGTGAGCCAAAAATTTGAAATTGCATTTCTGTACCTCTACCAGCATTAATAGTTGTGCCTTCAAAAAAACCAAGGCTTGGATACAGGTTTATAGCAATGTCATTTGGTAAGTTTGGAGAAGGACGAATAGGTAAGCTATACGGCGTGTCGTGAGTGTAATTTTTCACAGGAATGATTTTGATGTCGCATTGTAATTCTTCACCAAGCCAACCTTCGCCGTTTACCATTTGCGCATATTCTCCTATAGTCATACCATGCACCAATGGGATTGGATGAACTCCCAGAAAACTAGAGTGTTTTGATTTTAATGTAGGGCCATCAATATAATATGCATTAGGGTTTGGGCGATCTAATACTAAAACAGGGATGTTGTTTTCTGCACAAGCCTGCATTACATAGTGTAAGGTGGAGATGTAAGTGTAGAAACGAACTCCCACATCCTGAATGTCAAATATGATTATGTCAATTCCTAATAATGATTCTTTTGAAGGTTTTTTGCTTTTACCATGTAGAGAAACTATTGGGAGACCAGTTTTAATATCTATACCATCGGCAACTAGCTCTCCTGCATCTGCTTTTCCTCTAAAACCATGTTCTGGAGCAAAGACCTTTTGAATGTTTACTTTTCTAGACAATAGAGTGTCTACCAGATGCGTATAATTGCGATTGGTAATACTGTCTTTAAAAACGACAGAGGTTTGATTACCAACTATTGCAACTTTTTTGTTTTCTAAAAGCGGTAAATAAGTATCTAGAAAATTGGCTCCAATAACAATAGTATTTTTGTTTTTTATTGAGTCTTGCGAAATATATGCATCAGAAATAGAGTTCTTGTTTTCTGTAGTAGAAGAGTGAAAATCTGTTTTTATTCGACTTACACACGAAATAAAAAGTATAAAAAAGAATAATAGTGTATTTTTGGATACAGTTCTAACAAAAACCATAAGTAACTTGAATTTTGAGTATTTTATAGCTAAACGCCTGATCAAAGGTAAGGAACATAAAACTAGTATTTCGACTCCTATTATAAAAATTGCAATTTTTGCAATTGCTATAGGCATGATTATGATGTTGATAACTGTTGCAACGGGAGTTGGTTTACAGCACAAAATTAGAGAAAAAGTTGCTGCTTTTAATGGGCATATTTTGATCTCAAGCTTTGATAATAATAGTAGTGTAGAGTCATTAATGCCTATATCGTCAAATCAAGAGTTTTATCCTGATTTTGATGAAGTTGAGGGGGTAACTCACATGCAAGCAACGGCGAGTAAGATGGGGCTAATACGCACCGAAACTGATTTTGATGGAGTTGTAGTAAAAGGTGTTGGAGAAGATTATGATTGGCGTTCTTTTGAAGAGTACTTGATCGAAGGAAGAATTCCTAATTTCAAAGATAAACTTAATGAAGAAATATTGTTGTCTGCGCATATTGCCAATCGCTTGGACTTAAAAGTAGGGGACAAGGCTATTACTTATTTTTTGAAAAAAAATGGAAGCTCAAAATCTAAACCGTATATAAGAGCTTTTAAAATTGTGGGTATTTATAATTCAGGTTTTCAGCAATTTGATGAGCTGTATCTTTTTGCAGATATTAGGCATGTAAGAAAAATGAATAAGTGGGAATCTGATGAAGTTGGTAATTTTGAAGTATTTATTGATGATTTTGATAAGATAGATGAAAAAGGACTTGATGTTTATCAAAATATTCCTTCAACTATGGATAGTCAAACCATAGCGTTAAAATATGGAACGATATTCGAGTGGCTTAAGCTTTTTGACCTTAATATCATTGGCATTATTGGGATTATAATTTTGGTTGCTGGAATTAATATGATTACGGCATTGTTGGTTTTGATCCTAGAAAAAACTCCTATGGTTGGTATTTTAAAGGCGCTAGGAACAACTAATTGGAGTATAAGAAAGGTGTTTTTGTATAATGCGGCTTATTTGATTTTGATTGGTCTGTTTTGGGGTAACCTTATTGGTTTAGGGCTGCTTTTTTTACAACAACATTATGAGATTATTAGTCTTAATCCAGAAACATACTATGTAAGTACAGCACCGGTTTATATCGATTTAGGACATATTCTTTTACTTAATGTAGGAACGATAGTCTTATGTATTTTAATGTTACTTGTTCCATCATATATTATTACTAAAATATCACCAACCAAGTCGATTCGTTTTCAGTAATAGTTTTACGAGCTTAATTCTATTTCTAGTTGATTTTAGGAGCCTTAAGGTGATTGATTAGTGCATCTATGTCTTCGATATAGGTTTGATAAAATTCTTCAACGTATGGACGTCTTGTATTATACCCTTGATGTAGTAATTTTTGTGACTCTTTAAGAATTGAGAGGACTTTTGATGGGTTTTCTTCTATTTCAATCATTGTCTTTGCTTTCCAATATAAAAGATCTGCATTTTTGTTATGCTCGATTCCTAGATTAAATTTTTCTAATGCCTTTTTAAATTCACCAGTTTCAAAATAATTAATTCCATAATAAATAAAGGCTCTACTTTCTACATAGTCTAAGTCACCTGATTTTGATTCATGAGTAAAAAACTTCTCGAAATATTCTAATGATTTGGGATAATCCTTCTTCATTAAATAACAAATACCTCTCATAAAATCTATATTTTCAGATTGAGGGTAATCTACAAAATTAGGAGTAAGGGCATCTAATTGATCAAAGTCTTTAATTGCATTATCATAATCTCTATAAAAGTATAGATATAAATAACCTCTGTACCCTTGCCAGATTTTAGCATCATATTTTACAGCCTTGGCATAAAATTTCATTGCTTCAGTGTTAATGCCTCTTTTTACTCTAGGAACACCCATTTCTCTATATACATCAGAAAAAGTAGAGTCTAACCTATTAGCTTCCTGAAGTAAAAAATGTTCTTCTGGGGTTCCTTGATAATATTTATGAAGTCCATTAATAAGCTGTTTCGAATATTTTTTTGACTCTGCTTCAGTAAACTTTTTTGCATATAACGATTGTTTATGTTCACAAGAAGTTATAGATAAAAGAAACCAACCTGAAAGAATACTAAGGTAAAATATCTTGAATTTTTCCATTTTTAAGAATAAAAGTTACGTAGAAATAAGAATCCCTTTTTACATCTCTCACTATGCAAGGTTGCCATTTTTCAATACTTGAGAGAATAGTATATAAATGCATTACAGTTTCTTTTGGAAATTGTTTTTTGGTGTATTCAAAATCGGCTTGATTGGTTACAAACTTACCGGCCTCTCCTTTACAATTTATTACAAACCTGAAGGTTAAATACCCTGATTCATTATTTAGTTTAGTAGGGTCTAATTTGCTGTCAATAAATGTTTTTAAACCTGACTTTCCACCAATATATCCGCTTCGGTTTTCTTGACCATTGTAATAATCAAAGATATGATCATGAGAGCCGCATAGTTCTAGTTTATAATCACTGTCAATAGTGTTTTCAAAGTCAATATAACCAACTCTTTTGATACTGTGTTTAGCAAGTTTTTCAAACTGCTTTGGTTGTATTTGTTCTACTAGAATTAGTTCTTTAGTTTCTTTATCATCCTTTAGGGTAAGTTTCCATAACCCAATATCCTTTACATATATAGACTGAATCTTACTATTAAAAGTATTTCTAGGGGTCTCTTTATCAAAGAGAGTAATGGTTTTAACTTGTTGTATGATCTTGGCAGATTTAGTATCTATAACGGTATCTTTTGATGCAAAAGTAGCTTGATGAACCTTATAATGAAGAGAGTCATTAATCGGTATTTTTGCGGTATAATTAACAGTATCCCTGCCAAAAGTTAGATTGTAAGCCGTTGTGTTTTTTGGATAAAGAAAACTAATCGTATCTCGATGATAATAATGTTTTTTATTGATCTGTTTGGCTACAGAGTTTTGAAATATAAATTGTGAAATGGTTTCTAGTTTAAACGCAGGATTATATACTTCTTTGGTAAAAACACTATCATTTATTTTTTTTACAGAAGAGTATTGAATATCTGTTCTAGTAGATTTATTGTCATTAGGGTATGTTGTAAGGTAATATTTGTTTATAAACCCACTTTGTAGCATGTCTTTATCTTCAAAAAAAGGTTGATTTGGATCAACTATGTTTTTACAAGAGTAAAGAGAGATTAATAGTATAAACAGGACAAGCGGTTTTTTGAGCATCAAGTCATTCTTTTATGGTTGTTAAAAGTACTAGAATTTCAGGTAGTCTCAAAATTGATATACGATTAAAAAAGAGGGAATTATCACTTTTTTAATATCAGGTGATAAGGCTCAAAAATAATACTGCTGCAATTAAATAATGAATGGAATAAGAGCTATGTTTTGTTTTAGGAAACTTCTAATTTGTATCCAACACCATGTATGTTTACAATATTTATAGAGGGATCGTCTTTAAACTTTTTTCTAATTCTAGAAATAAAAGCGTCTAAACTTCTACCTACAATAACACCATGATCTTCCCAAACTTCTTTGATGAGTACTTCTTTTTTGACGATTTGATTTTGATTTAGACTGAATATGTTGAGCAATTCACATTCTTTTGCGGTTAGCTTAATCACAAGATCTTCTTTTACAAGTTTATGTTGGTCTTTATAAAACTTGTAGTCACCTAATGCTGCGTAATCCAATACCTTAGTTGTTGTGTTTTTCTTTTCTTTAATTTTTCTGTCATACACAAAACCAAAACCAATACAACCTATTATAATAAGTGATATAAGTGCATGTTTTTGATATGGCCCAAAAGGTGATGGGCTGTCGATAAATAATACATTAATTGCATAACAATTTAAAGGTAAATTTCGGCCCTTACATGGAACTACGTTCTTTTCTTCTTGTGCCGTGATTAGATAACTGTATGACACTTCTTTACTTGTGCAATCAATAACTTCAACAATATAATTGTTTGAAATTTCTGAAACCTCAAAACTACTTTTAATACTTTGTACCAGTGTGTCTGGATCTATAGAAAGATTAGTTTCAAAAGATAATTGATATTTATTTTTTTCTAATTGACGTATAGGAGATATTAAAGAAGTTGTATCGTTATTAGCAATTAATAATTGATTGCCAGAAGATCTTAATGCGATCTTTACAGTTTCAGAAAAATGAGTTGGGACTTCTTCTTGAGATACATAACTAACCAGAGTAATAATGAGTATCACTGCTATTGGTATGAATATATATAATCTTTTAGACTTCACAAGAATACGGGTTAAACCGGATTTATGTATTAGAACTTCGTAATGAAGCTTGGAGGTGCCATAAATACAGTCGTTTTTTTGATTTTAGCATAGCATCGCTACGGTTAAATTAAAAAACGAAGCAAGGCGTCTGTATTTGCAGTAATTACAAGATGTAATAGATTTTCTAATGCATAAAACGGGTTAAAAGGTCAATTAAGTGAAATTTTACAACTTTTCACACTTCTTTTACATTTTTTTTTATGTGCAACCCAGCGCCTGCTCTAGTTTTACAGAAAAACATACGCAATGAAAAAAATAACTTTAGTACTCGTAGTAATATGTACAATACAGCTAGGATATGCACAACAGTGGTTTATAGTTGATACTGCTAAAAGCATTATTAATTGGGAAGGAGCTGATCTTCTTAATGTGAATACACATAATGGGACTGTAAAATTTAAAACAGGAACAATACGCACAAATAGTACCGTTTTTAATAAAAGCACTAATGCCATTGCAGGAGGAGAATTTGAAATTGATATGAACTCTATTATCAATACAGATGGGAAATACAATGAAGGGCTGGTTTCCCATTTGAAGAATGAAGATTTTTTTAATGTTAAAAAACACCCGATTGCTAGATTAGAAATTATAAATGTAGACTATGTAACTGCTACAGATTTAGATGTTGTCGCATACTTAACCATTAATGGTATTCGGCAATTGATTAAATATAAATCTACCATTGAAAACAGTAAGAATCAAATACTAATGAAATCAAAATTTGAAATAGACCGTACCTTATGGAAAATCAATTACAAGTCTAAAAACTTTATCGTTAATCTAAAGGATGATATCATATCGAATACGATCAATTTTGAAGTTGTTGTAGTAACCAACCCAGATGGATGTTAGGTGTTTGGGTGTCATTATAAATAAGATAGCTAATTAATAAACCATAAAAACCAGTTACATCATTGTAACTGGTTTTTATGGTTTATTAACTTAAGTTTACTGTTTCTCAGAGAACTGCGAAGTTGTAAACTATCGTAGAGCTTTATTCTTCGAAGAGCGCAGGTCAATTATAATCAAACAACTGTTTTTTTACCATAACTCTTTGATTATTTACTATACATTGCATTGAATGATCATTTAATACTTCTAAATAGTATGATCATACTCTAAAAACCTTTTAATATTTTAAAAATTATGAAAAAAGTATTTTTATTAATCAACTTTATGTTTTTTTTATTGAGTGTGAACGCTCAAATTATCAAAAATGGTTCTTTTACCGCTACAAGTGACGGTTTAATATCTGCAAACGTTGCTCCTCCATGGATTAATGGTTGTGTAAGTAATGGTCTATCACCAACTCTTTTCAATGACCCTTCGATTTTGTCAGACGGAAACAATCAATATTTGAGTCTTCTAGGTAAAAATTACCCATCTGTAAATGATTTTAATTATGAAACAGTAGAACAAAAAATTCAACCTTTGGTTGCAGGTCGCTATGAGTTTTCTTGTAACGCAAATGTAAGACTTGCTAATATTCATCTTTATGAGATGCAACTTAAAATAACTTTAAAGAATTATGCTGGTTGCGCGCAGGGTTTAAGTACCGAAAAACATTTATCGAAGACTATTGGTGTTGGTGCAGAAGGCAATTCGAATTGGAAGTATCGTACTGCGATTTTTTGTATTCCTGAAGAACTTGGTAATACTTTTACATATATTGAAATCACTACAATACCTTATAATTATGAAAGTAATCATCATAGTTATATGAATATTGACAATGTAGATCTATCCTTAGCACCTGTTAATCTTCCTATGAAATATGAATATAAAATAAACTATAAAACAGGAAAAGTAAAAGTTAGAGGTATAGCACCATTACCTTCTGATTTCACTGAAATGTATATCCTAGAAAATGAGACAGGTTCGATAAAAGAAGAATTTGCTTCTTGGGGAAAGAGACCAGATGTTGATGGCTGGTATGAGTTTTCTACTGAACTTGTTTGTGGAGAAAGTTATGCGATAAAACGTGGTGCTTGGGCAGATTGTGCAGACTGGAGAGAGTATACCTATGATGAATTAACTAGACAGCCTCCTTCTGAACCATCAGCATTTAGTTACAAGATTGATTGTTCAAAAAGAGTGAGAGTCAAGCCTAAAAAACCTTTAGTCAATATGGATGATATGTATGTTTTGATTGATCAAAAAAGTGGTAAGGATGTTGCTTCTATTGCATGGTGGAACTCTTCTCCAGATAATGATGGCTGGTATACCATTCCTGGTACTATATTTCTAAATAACAATTACTATATCAAAAGAGGGGTGTGGGGACCATGTACGAATTGGTATGAGTATAGAATATACAATGTTAAGTCGCTTGGATGCAAAACATATGATAATTTATACAATAGTATTGAGAACGATGAGGTGTATATATATCCAAACCCTGCTAGTTCTTTTATTAATATTAGAACAGCTGCTGTCATAAAAGAGGTGTTGATATATAATAATGCGGGTACTCTTGTGTTAAAGAAAAAAGCTTCAAGTTTCTCAATAGAAGAATTAGAATCGGGGATTTATTTTATGTCTATAAAGACTGAAGATAAAAACTACTACAATAAGTTTACTAAGAATTAAAATAGGTGTCTAATCCTATAAAATACCATAAATAATCCCAATACATTTTTACACAAAAAAATGTAGCCTTTATACTGACCATAAAAACCAGTTACAGTGTTGTAACTGGTTTTTAATATTTAATTCTCATTCTTAACTGTTGACTCAGAGCAATACTAGTCAAAGACATAGTGGTGATAGCGATCATTTTAGCGATAGCTAAGTGTCTTGTGCTTCAGGACGCTCTTTTTAATGGTTGTATGTACTCACTATCGTCAAAGAGAAGTCACAGATGTTCGCACAGCCTGCTTTGGAGAGCAAGATTTAATATAAGTCTAACACCTTCCGGCATAGCGATCTCTAACTTTAAATTTTATTAAATTTCCATCGTTATCTCTAACAACTTTCGCACAATTCCCATCTCCAGCGGGTAAATAATAAACTTCTCTTCCTCCTTTAATAGATTCTAGGTCTTTTTTATTTAAAGTAGTTCCTAAACTTGAAATTTGTTTTAACATAATATAGTATTTATTAAGATTAATTACTTGATAGTTCCTAAAAATCAAACGTGTTACCCATAAAATTGATTTTTTTCAAAATTTAGGGTTTCAAGAAGCTTTTTAATCTAATTATTTGTGTGATTTATTTTTCTTACCTATTCGTACCGCTGAGAAGTCACAGACATATGTAGAGCGAGTTATAAAGCAAAAACAGCCAAAACCTATATTAGATTTTGACTGTTTCTAGTTTATTACGACTTACTCATACGCAGCACAGAAAGCATTTCTGCGCTATCATATCCTCGTGATCGGGTGTCACGAAGTCACGAATTATTGCAAAGTATATAAATTAATTTTCTTTTTTAACTTTAATGTCTTTGGTTGTAACGCTATCAATTTGAGTGTCTGGAGCAATATTGGTTGTTTTACCATGGAGATAAAAACCTGCATCTGTAAGTGTGTCACTCACTACAGAAGAGTTACCGTCGGAATCAGTAATGTATCTATTCACTATTACTTTATTTATTGAGTCTGATGATACCAAATCTCCCATTTCGACTATTGACTTAACTTGTTTAACTAATTTTTCGGCATCTTTATTACCTTCGGATAAGTGATTAAATACATTCTTATCTCCATCTTTCAATTTGTACTTACCATTCCTTTTACCGACTCCTTTTGTTACTTTTGTTCCATTAGATTTTCCTAATTTTTTAGATGTTCCTCCAGCTTGTAAAAGACCTTCTACATTCCAAACCTCATCGGGATTACCTATTGCGACCTGATCTTGTGGGCCAGATGCCTCTCCGCTATCATCTACCAACATTACTCCTCCTTTGTCTGTTATTTCTCTATCTGGACTAGGAGTATCTCCTGGAGCAAAAAAATCTCTTATCGGTTGTAAATCGTTTTTCATAGTTGTGAACTCTGATGATCGATCGCGACTAAATTCTTTCTTTATTGCTCTGTATATTTTTTTAGCCCATTTTGGAGGCCATTCATTTGCCATTGGAGCCATTCCATCTGGGTCAATGTAAAAAATAGGATTATCAAATGCATAGTTATAAGGACTATGCCGTCTCATATATTCTGCTAATGGATCAAGATTCATCCAACGACCAAGAGTAGGATCGTAGTTACGAGCTGTGATATCTACCCAATTAATTCCAAATTCACTCTGTTCCTCCTTGCCACCAAAACCATAAGGGTGATGCGTGCCGTTTACCACATTATTATACCCTTTATGTTTTAACCCAAAAGGATAATAATTACTTTCTTCTATGATTTCGGTACTAGTATTAATCGTGTTATTATCATCGGTATCAGTATAAGACAGTCGTATGTTTCCTAAATGATCTTTATATTGATATACATATTTATACAAAGTAGAGTTAGGTGCTGCACTTCTCTTACCTTGTGCTTCTGTTTTAATTAGAATGCTATTGGTGGTTATAGGCTCTACATATCCTTCTGGGTGGTTAAAGAATTTTAAAACTTCTCCTGACCCAGTTTCTTCATATATAAAATTACCTGCATATTTGGTGGTTGTCAAAGAACCTCCATTAGTTACTACCTTAGCTTGTTTTGTGCCTGTAGCGTCGTAGATATAACTAATGTTTTTGGTAGTATCATTGTTAAATCGTACTTGTGTTGGTAGATTTAAATGATTGTAACGAATACCATCTGCTGTAGTGGTACCAATACCTTTGTTTAGATCTCTAAGCATATTACCATTGGCATCATAGGTGTAATCGTTACCAGTGGTATTTCCGTCTATGAACCCTTTAATAGCAGATGCTCCTGACCAACCATCTTGTACAGCTACTAGTTTGTTTCCAGAATCGTAGGTGTAGAACAATCGGTCTATATAGCTAGCTGATCCATCCTCTTTTCTGTTCAATCGTAGTAAGTTTCCGTTTTTATCATACTGCATACCACTTTCGCTATAATAATTATGACTAGCATGAAGCGTCCCAAACACAATTTGTATGCCTTTTGCATCTTCTAATCTATTTAAAGCATCATAACTATAAGCATATCCTCGTTTTGTTGTAGGAGAATCATTTACGGTGTGCCAATGTGTTTCGCTAATATTACCATTATATAAGGCTTCACTTGGTTGGGTTTGAGTGGTATTGTAGTTGATTTTAAAACTAAATAAATCAGTTCCTGTAGCATCGATATCATTAATCTGGCGTAACCAACCTCTTATGTTGTACGTATAATCCACAGTTTGTAACCCAATTGATGTTTCAGGTACTGTGTTTACATCACCACCTACTTTTTTCTGGATCAATTGCCCTAGTGCATCATAACTATTATTTACGATTAGCTCTGGAGAACCGTTATTTATGGTTTGGGTATGGGTTAACAATCGTGCAGCATGATCATAAGTAAAATGGTCGTTGATGGTGATTGTAGGCCCGTTTTTTTTATGAATACTTTCATTTTCTATAGTTTTTCCAACAAAATCTAATGCCGTTTTTACAATATCCTTGGTGCCAAGATATTCATTAACACTTCCTATATAAATGGGTTGTGCCTTGTCATTGTAATAGGTAGCACTAATGATCCAATCATTGGTGTCTAATACCTTAACTTTACTTCCAGTTGCTAAAGATTTTGTGTTATTTGAGATATAATGATTTGTTCCTGCTAGTTCAAAAACTTCTGGGTTAGAGATTTGTGCACTAATATCAGTAGGATGGGTGTCATAATAGTTTATCGTATAGACTTCAATACCTATATTGGGATACACATTGTTGCTATAATGTAGGGTTGCATCATCAATAGTTGTTGTACTGGTTGATCTCACCTCATTAAAGTCGACTTGCGCATTAACCAATGCTTGTAATGTAGAACGACTAAAGTCGACACCTCCGTTAGGATGATAAGTAAACTTTCCTGTATATACTACTCGATTAAAAATATCATACTTAGTGAATAACCAATGATTGGATTTTCTATTGGTAATCTCTCGTTGTATGGCATCTTGGGTAAGTACAGGTCTGTCTAATTTATCATAGATGATATACTCCCAACCTTTACCAGGTATTTTCTTTTCTACGAGTCTATTTCTATAATCATATTTGTATTGATAACATAGTTCGTCTAAGATATCTTGTTCAATTGCATTATTAACTCCTAAGATGGCATCAGATCCTTTTGGAGAAAGTACATAGGTAAGATTTCCATAGGTGTCGTATACATATTGTGTGTCATGGGCAGCATTGTTATTATAGGTTCTTTTTAAAATAACCTGTCCTTGCTTATTTTTGAATTCCTCTGTGGTATGATCTTTTAGAGAAGGTTGCCCTGGTTGCCAGTTTTCGTCTTTGGTTACTGTTTTGTATAATTGATTTGCTGGATATGTTCCTGCATATTGTAATTGTGGTACTTCGGTATCTCCTGTCGGAAATATTACTTTATAAAAAGGGACTTCTTCATTAATATTACTTTGGTAATCAAACTTAATGGTGTGATCGGTATCTGTGGTTGTATCGATCTTCCAATCTTTTCCTGGTGCACCTTGTTCTAGAACTCTACTCAAAGGCGAAGCTTCTAGTGATTTATCAGAGTAAGGATTAGGTGCGCCACTATCTAAATCATCACTATGAGTGTTTATATAATAAGTATTGAGTTCTGGTAATAAAACGTCATTGGGAGTAAACATTTCGTTTACAGCCTTGGCATATGGTAAATAATCTTTGGTTTGCCGTCCAAACTCGTCATACACTATTGGGGTAATAATATCTTGTTCTTGATTTCCAGAACGTACTGATATGGTTTGTTCTGGTCTACCCAATCCATCAAAATAGGTAATATTTTCAAATTTATCTACCTCTTGTAAATTGCCTATCTCATCTTCATTTTGTACGGGTTGTTGATAGTTAGTTTTTTTTACGTAGTTTTTTGTAGTCGTTTGTGCCCAACCTAAGGTAGACACAAAGATTACTGCTAATGTGATTAGTAACTTGTTCATTTCTAGCTTAGTTTTAGTTTCCATAATTGTATTCGTTCTCGCTTAATATATTACCTGCTTTGTCTTTGATATATAGAAGGCGATTAAAATCATCGTATTCATAATACATGGTATATCCTCTTGGGTCGGTCATACTGGTTACACCGATTAACGGATCATAGGTATAGGTGCTTACCATAGCGTTTGGTAATTGATTTCTTAAATTATCCAATGCTTGACGTAAAAGCCCTTCTTTACCATCATAATTTAAAGTTCTGTCGTTATCGGCATTGGATAAACTTTGTAGGTTAGATACAAACTCTTGTACTTGAGAATAAGTAGCGTTTTCGATCTTGGCAATAGGGAATTGATTTTGATATCCCCAGATGTAAACAACATGCACGTCGTCTGTTTTACTAATCTCTAATGGCTTACCTGTATCTTGATCGTACTTATGATATTGTATACGATTTTCTAAAGTATTGGTTGTAGAATATGTTCCCTTTAAAACTTGAATATCAAATGGCAATACTAAATTGCTTTCTATTTTGTAATTAGTGCGTTGTACACTTTTTGATAATAGGTTGCCATTGATATCTTCGATTATCGTTTCTGTTTGGATCGGAGTGGTAACTCTATTTTGTCTATTAGGGTTAATGTTAGTAGGTGCTTTTAATAAGTTGATAGCATTTAGCTCATCAGTGGTTAAGTTATCATAGGTTAATGCTACTACAGAAGTAATATCTTCTGGATATTGCATTTTTGTTTTTGTAAGGTTACCTTCACTATTCAAAACCTCGGTTCTGGTGACTTGTAAATGATCTGGATTGTCATAGAAATAATTAGTAGTGGTTTCTATAGGGTTTAATCCGTTTAAGTCATATTGTTTTTCTATGGTCTGATCGAGATATCTCCATTTAGACTTAACATAGTATTTGTTAACATCATAATAAGTAGTAGTACCTTGTGTAGAGAAATCATATAATACTGCAGTAAAATTGTAGAAACCATCATATCCTACAGTATAGCCTTGAATTTCATTTTGTAGGTTTGTATCGGTATGGTAACTATTTATTTTTTCTTGGATTAATTTTAGACCATTGGCAGTTTGTTTATAGTGTTTTTCACTTAACAATTCTCCTGTTCCAAAAGAGTTGGTACGAGGTGTACCTACAAGGGTGCTACTTGAGCCAATTATAGGAAGTGCATCAAAAGCTATATTGTAGTTATATTGAGAAGCACCTTTGTTCATCCCTTCGTTAAAAGATTTAACAACAGAGCTGTATGCAATATGATAGGATTGACTAAAATATAAACTGGTCAAAGATGAGGAAGATAAGGCTACCCCTTGATTTATGGTAGTACCATCATTAGGAGATCCAAGAGGACCACCATTAAAAAAACTACTGCTTTTAGAAAAAGAGAGTCCTGGTTTAATTTGTTCTGTAACTCCAGAGGATTGATTTAGAGATCCTAGATCCGCATACTGGTAATCTTCAGAATACGATGTGTTTCCGTCATTAGATATGATACTTTTAATTCGAACACCTCCAACTTCTTCGTTTTGGTAGACGAATTGTTTATTACCGAAATAGTTAAAAGAGAATCCTGCATTAAGACAAGGTCTGTTAATTACTACTTTGAATTCATAATCATGCCCCTCTTCTAATTTTACAAAGTAAGGGTTGGTGTTTAGAAAATCATCATCTATAATAAGTGAGGGACCATGTGTACTTGGAATTCCCCCATAAGCAGGATTGAAATAGAAATCGATAGGAAAAATATTGTTGTTATCTGTAATATCATACACATAAAAAGTAGCTTTAGTATGATGACTAGGATCTCCTAAACCACCACAATTGAATACTCTATCTACGTATGGATAAATTGTAACCTCTTGTTCTGGAACGTTATTTATGATGACATTGCTACTGTGTGTACCATACTGATCTTCGATTGTCTGGATACTTGTGCTTTCTGAGAGAGAATTGGTGTATTGGTGGCTTCCTTTGTATTGGGTATGAGGTTCATAAATAAAGCTGTTAAACCCATTGGTTGGATAGGTGATCTTTTTTAAGAGGCCTTTGACTCCAAAAGCTCCATTTGCTTTTCGATCTCCACCAACATTTCTAAATAAGTATTGTACTTCGCTATAATTAAAAGGAGGCTCGGCGTAATCGGTAGGAGTATAATAAGACACATCATTAGGAACCAAATAATCATTATCTGCACCGTTAAAGTATCCCCAATAATCTCTAGAATATGTTAACCTTGGCGGTAACTCATTCGTATTGTAATAATCAAAAGTGAATTTGTTATCTTCTACTAGGTTTTTGTCAAAAGGGATGAGTTCTTTTAAAAATAACCTAGAAGAATTGGTTTCTGCTCCAATATTTGTATGTGTTGGATCAGATAAAGCTGTAAAATAATTGAGATGATACCCTTTTATAAGGGTGTCATTATTGTCATATAACTTGATGTTATTTAATTTTAACAAGGTATTTCCTGTACCTCTATTGGCATAATGAAAATCTAATCTGCCTTGACCCCAAGTAATGCTAGAAATATTAGAAATAGAACTGTATGATTTGTTTATTACAGGATGTCTTTGTTGTGCTGAGGTATAGACTGGTGCCGAACCAGGTTGACTATTATAACTAGCTGAAACTACTTGTGAGATTCCTGAATCGTAGTTAAAATTGTTATTTAAATACTGAAATAGGATTTCTTCTCCATTTAGAAGAACTATCTTTGATACATACCAAGCGACATCTAAAACATCTGAAGGAGCGCTAAAACCACCAGCTCCCATATCATCTGATCTAGAAAAAGAATGTTCTGAGGCATTAACTCCACCAAACCAATATTGTACACCATCGGGAGTGGTTAGTTTAAAATCAAGTTCATTCTCATTACCTGTTGTATTTACTAGTTTTTCAATCTTTACAGGTGTAGGGCTTATTTGTGTAGGATTCCAGTTTTGATCAAAGTAAAATTTACCAGAAAAACCATTAACATTAAAGGAATATAGATCTGGTTGTGTGTCAATATTTCCTGTCATCACATTACTCAAAAAATCATTCATTTCGTCACTACCCATAACATAATCAGGAAGGTTTACTCTATAATATTCATCCTCTTGATCATTTAGCATTCTTGTAATTACACCTCCTGTATTTAAAGCCCATTCCATACCCACAACAGAAGCATATTTGTCAACATTGATACCATTAGAGCTGTAGGAAAGAGTGATGGGTAGTTTAAAATTGGATTGACTAACCTCGAAAAGAGGAATAGAATGTTGCAAGGTTCCTGTAAACATTCCTACAGGAACTTGCCCATAGCTTCCTAATCCTGAAGCTTCAGGTGATGGAGGAGTAAAACTAGGCATCTCCTGTGCGTTACAAAGCATACGGGTAAAAAGTATGACTAACAAAAAATAATGTTTCATATGTAGTTTTTTAGATAACATTAATCAGTTCCTGAGTTAATTATTTGTTACCCATAAAAATTGAAGATTTAGGGCAGAGGCAAAGAAAAATGTAATAATAAGTGGATTTGAAAAAGGAGACGGACTGGCGGTAAATGGTTACAGATAAAGAGTAACTCTGTGTTTTTGAATCACTATGAAAGTATAGTAATTCTAAGTAAAAAATATGATTACTAAATATAAAGGTAGTCTTTGATTTGTCTGCAAAAGTGTAATCAAACGATAGAAAGTTTTCTTTTTGGAAATAGTGTTTTGGATAATGAGAAATGGGTTATTTTCTTTTTCTATACCAAAAGAAAAAGATACCGAACAAACTTATGGCACCAGTGGTAGTATACCATATCCAATAATTATTGGTAATATCTAATGTGCTAGGATCTCCTATTAGAATTAATGATGACCAGTAATATGGTGAAAGCTCGCTAAGGCTATGATTTTTAAGATAACTTAATTTTGCTAAGCGTAAAGCTTCAGATTTTGTCTTCCCTGCTTTGTAACATTTGTAAAAATGTGTGGTAATATATTGTCCTGCTTTATCGTCAACATTCCATAGTGATGAAATCACACTATTTGCACCTGCATAAAAGAAACCTCTGGCTAAGCTCATAACCCCTTCACCACGATTAAGTTTACCTTGTGCAGAATTGCAAGCACTCAGGACTACCAATTCGGCATTGTTTTTTGTGGTATATAATTCGTTAAGAGTAAGTTTTGAATTTTTAAAAGCTATCCAGGGCGTTATAGAATCTGTAGCATTAGCATGTGTAGATAAATGTATGACTTTTGAATGCGTAGTGTTTTTTATGAAGTTATCCTTGGTAGCGTCGTTGTTAAGATATAAATCTCCAGAAAAACATTTTTCAGATTCTTTGACTTCTTGTAGGCTGTTTTTTAAGCTTGAAAGCCCATCATAATCAAAATGAACTGGGGCAAAGGCACTATAATCAATAGTATGACTACGTTCGATTTTTTGATTCTCTTTTAAGAAGGAAATAGAATACGCATAATTGATTTCTGTTGAGGAAATTAAATATGATTTTGTTTTAGAGTTAGTTATTAAAGCTTCAAAAGGAAGATTTTGTAAATTATCATCGGGTACAATGGTAATCTTTTTATTTTTTAAATATGCGGTTGCATTTTTAAAAGAAAATAAGGTCTGATAGATTTGATATGCAATCGTATTATAATCTTCAATTTCTTTTTTAGTAACAAAAGGGGATTCAATTTTGGTTCGAAACTTTATTATGTTTTTATGAAGTTGAGATACATTTTTTAATTCGAAAAATTTAGTTTCACTTTGATCGATGAATATGCCATACCCGTTTATGTTGTTAAGAATATACTCGATAATAACTTCATCTTTTTGTAATGAAGATTGGACCTGTTTAAAGGAAATTAGGGGTAACGGAGTTTTGTAATGATAGTATTGAGGATAATCTGTTTTTAGGGAATCAATAAAATTGTGATACACAATTTTTGAAGCATTCATAAGATCAGCAACCGAATCTTTTTTTGATTTTTTGGTCGCTATGTATACATCCATATTAGCATAAATACCATCTTTTAACTTTTTTTCACGATTAAGAATGGGTTGAGGTAAATTGGCATTTTTCTTCAACTCTCGATCGGTGATATCTTCTAATAACAGTATAGCTTTATTTTTTTCCATATAATGGAAAGCTTTTTCTGGATTCTGAGCTAAAAAAGAAGTTTTTACAGCATGCTGGTATAATTTTGAAGCCTGCTCTTGCCAATATAGTCTAGATTGTTGATCCTCAATTTCAAAGCGAATATAATCTACTAATTGATCCGCAATATGAATATGAGCATAAATAGAATCTAAATCTTCCTGCGATGTTTTATCTTGATTTTGATACTCAATTAAATACACAAAAGCATCTAAGATATACGTTTTGTAAACTGAAGATTCAAAATCTTTAATAGAAATTTCATGAAGTGGAGTGGTTGTGTTTAAGTAGTGTTGGATTGATTGTTTTAATGATTGGATTGCTTCGCTAATAGCATTGTTTTTAAAGTGATAGATTGCCAAATTATGAGTAAGCATTCCTTTTTGGTTTCCCTTCTTAGCAATTTTTAACCCTTCCTGTAAATGATACTTGGCTTGCTCTAGATCATAGATTAGAGATGCATTACCAATGTTATTATGCAATCCAATAATTTGAGATTGATTCTTACTTCTTTTTGCTATCTCAAGTGCTTTAGAATAATTAAGAATAGATTGTTCTTGATAATTAGTAGTACCATCATTATACAAATTACCTAAGCTTTTGTGCATAGCCAACAAGTGGAACCTTGGGATAACCAAATCAGATTGAATAAGGTTTTCTAATAAAGTAATTCCTTTCTTTGTTAGTTCTTTGTTAGATAAGAGGTTACATATTGATGATATTTTAATGGCACTATTAAAAATACCATTCTTATAATCTAATAACTTATAAAACTGATGTGCCTTTTGGTAGTAGTCAAATGCTTTGTAGTAATCTTCTTCATGTTGATATAAGGTACCTAACCCATAATATGCTTTACCATTATATATGTCTGTTTTATTTTGTTTTAGGATTTTTAGATATTTTGGTTTACCTATATCGTACATTCCTTTTTTAAAATAGAGAAAGCCTAAATTATTTAGGCTTTTTCTATATGCTAAAGTATCAAGTGATTTTTCTTTTTGAATCAACTCAAGATGTTGTTCTCCAAAAATTATTGCTTGATCGTATAGCTTTTTACGATAGAATGCAATAGAAACTTTATAAGTTAAATTTAGATGATCTTTCTTTTCTTTAAGTAGATTTTGAATTTTTAAAGTTTTAAGTTCAGAACCCATAGAAGACGAAATAATACTATCTATTAGTATTTCATCTTGCCCATAAGTTAATTTTAATATTCCAAAAAACAATATCAATAACTTTTTTGATACGTTCATAAAAGAGATTTAATTTCTTATATACTCTCTAAAGATATCAAAAATCGCATGATCAAAAGAATTACAACTATACTTTAATAATATGGTTAAATATTGGTGTAAAAATCAGAACAGTTACCTTCATAGTTTAATATTGCATTAACAATAAGACTTCCTGTTACTTGATGGTCATCAGTTGTTTGAGCTTCTTCTTCTGGACCAGGTCTTCCAGTCATTGTTCGTTCAATTAACCATGTTTCTACATCTTCACAGCTTTCTTGTTGTATACTTAAAATACGAAATGAATGAAAATCACGAGATCGAAGCGCTATTTTAGTTATTTCGGGAAGGTTATCTACGTATTGTATAGTCATAGGTATTCCTATAGCAGTAGCTAAAAGACCTCCGGTTTGTCGTCTACCTTCTCTTAAAGAGGATGCATTTAAAGATTTCTCGTTATTAATTAAAGAATTATTTTTTGGTAAAACACTCGTTTTGAATTTTGAAGTAGTTATGATATCATTTTTATTTGAAGTAACATCATTGTCGTCATTAGAACAACTACCAAGTATAATGATTAGTGTTAAGCATGCTAAATTGGTCAAGAATTTTTTCATATCAATTGTATAAGGTTGTAAAAATAACGTATTTAACTTATTGTTAAACCGTAATTTGTTTAATTATTTATTATTTAGTTCAAAAGGAGTAGTTTTGTTACCCAACAAAATCTTATTTCTTACCTTAGACTTTTATGCAGGACAGTGATTATTTTATTAAAGGTATACTTGACTCAGATGAGAAAGTCATCACCAAAATATATACTCTTTTTTTTAATAAAGTTTTAAAGTTTGTAATACAGAACAATGGACAAAAAGAAGATGCAGAAGATGTTTTTCAAAAAGCATTATTGCAAATATCTGCACGTATAAAAACCAAACGGTTAGAGACTATTCATAGTACTTTTGAAGCATACCTCTTTACTGCGTGTAAAAACCTTTGGCGCAGAGAACTTAATAAAAATAAAAGAAGTAGGGTAACAAATGATGGAGTAATAGAACTAGAAAGTGACGAGTCTGATATGGCAAGTGCTTTGTTAGAACAAGAACGCTGGGAATTGTTTAGAGAAAAACTAGAAAAGTTATCTGGTAATTGTAAGAAGGTACTCATGTTGTTTCTAAAGAAGACACCTTATAGTAAAATTGTAGAGCAAATGTCATACACATCAGAAACCGTCGCTAGACAACGTGTTTTTAAGTGTAAAGCAAAACTTATAGAAACTATTAAAGCAGATAAACGATTTAGAAACCTGAAATAAGTGATGAATACAAATCCAGAAAAATATCATACTCAAATCGATGCTTATCTTAGGGAAGAACTTTCTAAAGAAGAAAGATTTCTTTTTGAAAAAGAATTAAATAAGAGAGGAGAACTGTATGAAGAATTTATGATTCATAAAGAATTATGTACTATTGTAAATGATAGTGATTGGGTAACTAGACCTTTTGATTCAAATAATGCGGATAAAAAATCTGTTGAAACGTACTTTAGGAGTCAGGATGCGAGGGATTTTAAAGATATTGTGATCAAGGCACAAAATGAGTTTCAAAATAAAGAAAAACGACAATCGAATAAAAGTTGGATTGTACCTTTACTAGCGGTAGCATCGGTAGTAATTTTGGTTATTCTATTTAACTATAACTCAAAAACTTCTTTAGATGACCTTTATGTGCAATATAATGAATGGCAAAACCTACCATCTCTAACAAGCAGGGGGGAGCAGAATGACCTTTCTATAGGAGAAGAATTATTTGAAGAAAAGCGATATAAAGAAAGTTATGAATTGTTTTTATCTGTCACTAAACAAAATCGGACACCAGGTATACTTATTTACCTAGGACTCTCTGCATTAGAGTTAAATAAATATGAAGAAGCATTACAACATATGAATGAGCTTATTAAAAGTGATACGATTGATAGCTCAAAAGGATATTGGTATAAAGCAATGATATATTTAAAACAAGGAGATAGAGAAGGAACAATAACTGCATTGCAAACTCTCATTTCAGGAAGACATTATAACACAAGTAAAGCTCAAGAACTATTAAATCTGTTAAAATAGCCCTTTTTTTAAAAGGTGGTTTTGATATTTTATAAAAGATATCTTTGCTTTAACTTATTGATTTTTATTTTAGTAGTGGTTTTTGATTTCCAATTTAGACTTTCTAATTAAGGGAGTAATGTTTAACATTCTTCTATACTTTACATTTGTATCTTTGTGATTCTAAGCTTTTATGGTATAGGGAAATCAAAAAATTGAAGAGTGAAGTACGCAAAAAACATACTAGAGACAATAGGTAATACACCTTTGGTACAATTAAATGAACTTGTAAAAGATATTGATGCCTTGGTGTTGTCTAAATATGAGACTTTTAACCCTGGGAATTCGGTCAAAGATCGAATGGCACTAAAAATGATTGAAGATGCAGAAGCCGATGGTCGATTACAACCAGGTGGAACTATTATAGAAGGTACTTCTGGCAATACAGGTATGGGACTTGCATTAGTAGCTATAGTCAAAGGATATAAATTAATCTGTGTAATGGCAGATAAGCAATCTAAAGAAAAAATGGATATCCTTAGGGCGGTAGGGGCAAAAGTAATGGTTTGCCCGACAAATGTTGAGCCCGATGATCCTCGATCATATTACTCCGTTTCAAAAAGATTAGCAGAAGAAACACCTAATTCTTGGTATGTAAATCAATATGATAACCCATCTAATACACAAGCACATTATGAAAGTACAGGGCCTGAGATATGGGAACAAACAGAAGGAAAAATCACTCATTTTGTTGTAGGAGTTGGTACTGGTGGTACTATATCTGGAGTTGGGAAATACCTAAAGGAAAAAAATCCTGAGATTAAAGTTTGGGGAATAGATACCTATGGTTCTGTATTTAAAAAATATCATGAAACAGGTATTTTTGATGAAAATGAAATTTACTCATATATAACAGAGGGTATTGGCGAAGATATTCTACCAAAGAACGTAGATTTTTCTGTAATTGATGGATTTACAAAAGTAACGGATAAAGATGCCGCTGTATATACTCAAAAGTTAGCAAAAGAAGAAGGAATGTTTTTGGGTAATAGTGCAGGAGCTGCTGTTAAAGGACTGTTGCAATTAAAAGATCATTTTACCAAAGATGATGTTGTGGTTGTTTTATTTCACGACCACGGAAGTAGATATGTTGGTAAAATGTTTAATGATGATTGGATGAGAGAGAGAGGGTTTCTTGAAGAAGAGATTTCTATAGCAGATGATTTGGTTAAAGATCACATAGATAAACCACTGATTACAGTTAAAACAGAAGAGCTAGTGTCTCATGCTATTGAGCGCATGCGTAAATTTAAAATCTCTCAAATCCCGGTAGTTGATACTGAGGGATTTGTTGGTTCTGTAGATGAGTCTGCTTTATTCAAGGCATTTTTAGATGATAAGAATATGGATAGTACTCCAATCAAAGATGTTATGAAAGCACCTTTTCCTATAGTAAAAGCCAGTACTTCTTTAGATGAAATATCCAAACTTATTAAAAAAGGTGCTCCTGCTGTTTTGGTAGCTTTGGCAAATGGAAAACATCACATTGTCACGAAATATGATGTAATAAGCCATATAAAATAAATTCTTATCTTTAATGTAATGTTATTACCCCAGCCTGTCACTGTATTTATATAGGGATTGTTTCATGCTTTCTGTTATTTTTTATACAAGAAGGAGATGTTTCTTTATGTGTTAAGAGAAATAGGGGTGCTAATTGGTCAGAGTATGTGTAAATTTTTATTTGATTATTCAGATTTAGATAAGTTAAGGGAATATTTTAAATCTAAATTAAGCCCAGATAGCGATATAGATCGGATTTATTTTCCACCAGAAATAGCAGATGGTTATTTGTTGTATTGTAAAATTTCGCCAGAAGTTTTTCTTATAATTAATAACTATCGAGCTAATACCGATATAGAATGTATAAGAAAGCCTATTGAAGAAAAGGATATTTTGTTGCATTTTAGAAAATATGCTTTGGATCATAAATTAGAAAAGAATCAAATTATAAGTTCTTATTCTAATAATTATACTCCTGGTAATATGAGATGTATGGATGCTAGGCAAGGGGAACATACTTATATTAACAAGGGGGCAGAGGTGCGATCTACTACCATAGTTTTAAAAAGCTCTTATGCAAAACCCTTTTTTCTAAAGAATAACGATATGGCTGAGCGAGTGGATAATTACATTCGGTATTCACATCAGTATATTGATAAGTTTTACCTTTCCTATAAACAATCGGTACTCTTTGATCAAATAGTACAACCAGATACATGTAAAATAGAAAACTATTTATATTATGTTGCACGCGGTATTAGGCTACTAGAAACTTTCTGGAAAGATGTATTGCGTTGGGGAACAGAGTGTAATCCTTTTATTATAAATAGTGCGCAAGTAGGTAATATCTATAAAGTAAGTGATTTTTTAGTTAATCATCTTAAGGAACCTTTTGTAGGGGTTGATAAATTGGCTACAATGGCAAGTATGAGTCGCACTAATTTTTTTAATATGTTTAAAGAGATTCATAATCAAACTCCGCTAGAATTTTTTAATAACAAACGATTAGAAGTTTCTTATACTATGATTATTGGAGAAGGCGTGTCAATACGTGAAGCTATGAATGAGTTGAATTATTCAAATTCTTCAAAATTTAAAAAGGCCTTTTTCGAAAAGTTTAATATTCACCCTGAAGCGATTGCCTAGCTATAGAAAAGCTAAGTTTTTCATTTTTTAAGTTCATGTTCTAGAGCGTTTTTACTAAAACATAAATGCCGTAAAATAAAGATGGTCATCACCAAATGACAACCATCAATAACCTAACACAAACTCAACTAAGCTTAGGGTTTTAAATTAAATATTTTTGAAGTGAAATTAGTTTCCCGTCTAATTTATAGTACAAAGTAAAGAAATGAATCTTTACTTTGGTATTCCAATAATCCATAAATGCTGACTATTAGTACAATTTAACTTATTTTAACTATTTTTTAGCAAAAAAAAGGTAGGGTAAATTACTAATTAAACGTTTTGCGTCGTTTTTAACTATTATCTGGGGAAATAATTGTCTAAATTTTAAAATAAGAGAATTAAAAAAGATCGTCATAATTGACGACCTCAATTTAATAATCCAACATATGTTAGTGTTATGTCTAGTTCAATTTTTATTGATATAGTTCTCTTAGAGCTTTTATATCTTCAAAAGTAAAATTAGGAATTGGAGCGCTTGGATTGTAGCAAGCTGCCATTACAGAGTTTTGAAAATCCACATTAGTACTTGTTCCAGGAATATGAATTGCTCCTGCAGCAATACCATCAGGAAATGTCTGCTCATCAACAATACCTCGCCCACAAGAGCTACGGGTTCTAAAATCTGAATGTCTAAGCCCAAAACAGTGTCCGATTTCATGAGTTATAAGTTGCTCCAAAGAAGCTCGACCAATAGAAGCTGCACCCCTGTCAATAATAACATTATTAAATGGATTTCCGTTTTTTGGAAATCCGGCTATTGCACCTTGATCAAAACTATTGTTTTGAGTTACAACGATATCACTTCCGTTACCACTAGAACCAAAGGATAGTTGTAGCCAAAATTTCAGCCTACGACGATTAAAATTTTCTATCGCTGCAACCAGACCATTTTCAATGTTTCTTTCAAGATTGACGCCTCTTATAGTAATTACTCTAAATCCACGATTGGGCACATTTACCAGATTTGTTGTTCTGTAAAGTTTCTGAGCAGTTTTGTCATGTATAGAGGGCAAATCATCCATTGTTTTTAAGTCATTTTTTGAAAAAAAAACATCATTAGCTAGCCAACCACTTTCTTTAGTGCCACTCTCTTTAATAAGAGTGTAGGCTTTCACGTTATGTGGATTAACTCCTAGTTTTGTAATTTTTAAAAGTACCTCTTTAGGTATCTTTTGTGTAGTTTCGGGATTCGCTGAGATTATTTCATCTTTTTGACAAGAGTACATCAAAGTACATAGTAAGGTAAATAGAGCAATGCTCTTTAAAATGAATTTCATAATAATTGAGTTTGTGTTTTGAATGTTAAATTAAGTGTTAAACATATGTTGGGTTATTTTTTATAAGATTGTTTACCATAAATCATATTCCTTTTGTTCAATGTATAAACAAAGAAATCTTTTCAATTTTTGGGTAAAACTAGAGTTAGTGACTATTAGTTTGTTTAAAAAACCATGTGAAATATCGTGTGATTTATTTGCAAAGCATGGTTTTGTAGTAATTGTATTTGTTTAAAAATCAATACAGTATAAAGTTATAAACTTAGAGGGATATTTAATTACTAATTGTATGAATGGTGTCTTGGATTGTATAAAACGTTATTTTGGTTGTATAAAGTGTATTTAGAAAAAATAAGAAAACTTCAACTTATATAATTCTTGAAAGAGCATAAGAAAGGTTATTTAGGTGATTCTATTAATACATTAGTTTAATAGATGAGTATAGGGTAGTGATTTATAAACTGTCTTATAACGTGTTTTGTTGGTCTATTATCTTTAAAAATGTCTCAGGTTCTGGGCGAACTCTATAATTATCAGTAAGATCTGCAAAAATGATTTTTTCATTAGAATCTGTAATTATTACAGTAGGCATTACTGTATTACTATCATAACCTAATACTTGAAACCCCATAGGAATACCATTCTTAGAAAAAATTTGAAGCTGTTTGGCTACCTTATTATTTTTGTCAACCAAATAATTAAAATGGATTTCAAATTTTTTGGCAAGAGATTTTGTGTATCCATGAGGTTGAGGGCTAATAAAAACCATATTTATGTTTCTTTTCTGAAGCTCTTTGTATTGTGTTGCAATTTCTTGGATTTGTGCCATGCATAATGGACACCAGTTTCCGCGATAAAATAAATATATAGATGGATTACCTGTAAACTTTGAGGTATTGACTTTGTTTTTATCAGCATCTTCAAGTTCTAATCTTGGTAATTTTTCACCAACTCTGATTATCATATTTTCTTTTCGTTGGGTAAAAACAGAATACCATTTAAGATAAAGTACCCATCCTAAAAACAGTCCGATGGCAGGTATTGCAAGGTAAATACTGTTGTTCAGGCTATTTGATAAAACACTGCCTAAAAAACCAATGCTAATAAAAAGTGTATATGACTTTAGGTTGCTACTTGTTCTTGCTACGGGCTTTAAAAAGAGTAATATAAAAAAAAGAACGATTGTAAAGGAACTAACTAATAGCCCGATTTGAGGATATGAAACTCCATTTGAAATAAGAGATACAATACTTGCAATAGAAAAATATAAAGCAATAACAGGAAATAAAGCAATAAAAATTGATTTTAAAATGGCGTTCATTTTTAACTAAGATTGGTGATTTAAGTTTCTTTAGTCAATTAAGCGATAATATGCTTACAGGGTTCGAATAAAATTTAGTATTTTGAGCACTAATTATTTACTCAAAATAAATTCACATTTTCGATCCTACCCAAAATGTGTAATAAGAAAAGCTGTCTCCCATAGGGCAGTTCTATTTTACAATACTAAAAATTATTACATAAATGAGTGAGGATTTTCTTCAGTATCTATGGAAATTTAAAAAATTTGAATTAGCTAACCTTAAAACAACAAGAAATGAAGAAGTTGTATTACAGCATTCTGGTTGGCATAATATAAGTAATTCTGGGCCCGATTTTTTTGATGCACGATTAATTATTCAAGGGCAAAAATGGGCCGGAACAATCGAAATACATATCATATCTAGTAACTGGTATTTGCATAATCATGAGAATGATCCTTCTTATGATAATGTGATATTGCATGTGGTTTGGGAAGATGATATAGAGATTTTTAGAAATGATGGAACCATCATACCAACTTTACAATTAAAAGATTATGTGGCAGATGATTTAATAAAACGATATGAAATCCTTTTTGAGAAAAGAAATGTAAATAGAATTAGTTGTGAGAAAGAATTGTTTAGTGTGCCAGATTTTGTGATTTCTAATTGGCAAGAAAGATTATATTTAGAAAGGCTAGAACAGAAAACAATACTGGTTTCAAAACAATTAGAAGAATCATCTAATAATTGGGAAGAGGTTTTGTTTAAAATGTTAGCAAAGAATTTTGGTTTGAAAACAAATGGAGATGCTTTTTTGAGCTTAGTCGATTCTATTGATTTTTCTGTGTTTAGAAAATGTAGCAGTAACCTAAATGTTTTAGAGGCTTTACTTTTTGGTCAAGCGGGTTTTTTAAGTACTTCTCAAGAAACTTCGTATTTACAATGTCTTAAAACAGAATATGAGTTTATTAAAAGGAAATATGGATTAAGTAACTTAGGTATTCTTCGTTTTCAATTTTTTAGACTTAGGCCAGCCAATTTTCCTACGGTTCGTATTGCACAATTGGCAATGTTATATTTTAAAAATAAAAACCTTTTTAGTAGCATCATAGAGGCAGAAAAAATTGAAAGGTTTTATGAGTTATTTAAGGTCGGGACCAGCGATTTTTGGAAAAACCATTATACTTTTACTAAGGAGTCAAAATGGAGAGAAAAAATAATAACGAAACCTTTTGTAGACCTTATTATTGTAAATACAATTATTCCAATTAAGTTTTTGTATAGTCAAAGTAGAGGAGAAAACGAAAATGAAGTGATTTTTGATTTATTGTCTCAATTACAACCAGAGAAAAATAGTATTGTTCATGATTTTGTAAACCTTAAAGTTAAGGTTAAGAACGCCATGCATTCTCAAGCTATGATACAGCAAAAAACTAATTACTGTGATAAAAAAGCTTGTCTCAATTGTGCTATTGGAAATTATTTGTTGAAAAATTGAAGATACGATGTTGAGATATAAAAATGCTAATATCACTTCGATATTAAGGATAATATAATTAATTTGCACTATGCTTTATAATCTAAGACATTTTTTAGAACGCAATGGCTTTTATGTTTCTTCAAGATTAGCCGATAGGCTCGGTATGCGAGCAAAGAATGTAAGACTATTCTTTATTTATTTAACTTTTGCAACGGTAGGATTAGGCTTTGTAATATACCTTAATATGGCCTTTTGGTTAAAGATTAAGGATTTAGTGTATACCAAGCGAACTTCAGTTTTTGATCTATGATAAAGATTGATAAATGGGGAAGTCCCAAATTATTTTTTGCTGTAATTTTATTAATTGTTGTTGTTCTAATAGGGGTTATTGGATTTCGTTTTTTTTCTAATTACACATGGGTTGATGCACTTTATATGACTGTCATCACTATGTCGACAGTTGGTTTTGGCGAAGTTGAACCACTTAATGATAATGCTAAATTATTTACAGTATTTCTTATTTCTACAAGTGTTGCCATATTTGCATATACTGTATCAGTAATAACAGAATATATTGTTAGTAAAAACGATCCTAAAAGAGTTCAATACCGAAAAACACAAAAGATGATACATCAAATAGAAAATCATATTATCATTGTTGGTTATGGTCGAAATGGAAAACAAGCGGCTGCAAAATTAATGGCATACGATAAACCATTTATTATTATAGAAAAAGATGAAGCCGTAATAGAAAGATATCAAAATGGAAATTTATTTTTTTTAAAAGGAAATGCAACAGAGGATGAGGTGCTTATAGAAGCGGGGGTTAAAAATGCGGCGTGCCTCATATGTACTTTGCCAGAAGATGCTGATAATTTGTTTATAGTACTTTCTGCACGACAAATCAATAAGAAACTTAAAATTATAAGTAGAGCTTCCCAAGATGCATCATATAAGAAAATAAGATTAGCAGGGGCAGATAATGTTATTATGCCAGACCGTATTGGTGGGGATCATATGGCTTCTTTGGTTGTGGTTCCTGATTTGATAGAATTTTTGGATAATTTGTCAATTGTAGGAAAAAAATCTATAAATATTGAAGAAGTGTCCTTTGAAGATATGTTCGATACCGAAAAAATACAAACCATTCGGCAAATTGATATGAGATCAAAAACAGGATGCACAATTATAGGGTATAAATCTCCAGAAGGGGATTATATCGTTAATCCAGAGGCAGATACAGTTTTGAGGCCAGGTTCTAAAATTGTTGTGTTAGGGCGTCCTGAGCAAATTAATTTATTAAATAAAGAGTTTAATATTTAGTTATAGGAAAAACATTTAACTTCCAAAAAATTGTAATCAATGCTTTTTTTTAGCATCTTGCTCTTTTGTTTGAAATAATTAAATTCAATATAATTCATAAAATCATGAAGAGATCTCTTCTTTCACTTTTAGTAATTCTCACTCCTTTTTTTACATTCGCCCAAGAAACCGCAGAGAAAGGTCTTGATCAAAAAATAGATGAAGGTTTTAAACCAATTTCTGATTTTTTCTCTAACGTAATTTTTTTCCAAATCTTTGGAACACCTTTCGTTTTAATATTGCTAGTACTTAGTGCATTGTTTTTTACTATATACTTTGGATTTCCAAATATTCGTTACTTCGGTAAAGCTATAAATGTTGTACGAGGAAAATATGATGATGTAGAAGGACATAGTCTTGGTGATCCAGATGCAGCTGTAGATGGTGATATTAGAGATACGATACGTGATGAAAGTAAAGAAGGAGAAGTAAGTCATTTTCAAGCTTTGGCAACTGCTGTTTCTGGTACTGTAGGTAACGGAAATATAGCAGGAGTTGCATTGGCAATTGCCCTTGGTGGACCTGGAGCTACGTTTTGGATGATTATTTGTGGGTTTTTAGGAATGTCAACAAAATTTGTAGAATGTACACTAGGTGTACAATATAGAGATGTTGGAGAAGATGGTACGGTGTATGGAGGACCTATGTATTACTTAAGTAAAGGGCTTAAAGACAAAGGATTTAAGGTGTTCGGGAAAGTAGCTGCGGTGTTATTTGCAATATTTTGTATTGGAGGATCTTTTGGTGGTGGAAATGCTGCACAGTCTAATCAAGCTACCGTTGTTTTAAAAGAACTTTTAGATCTTCAAAGTACAGGTGCAGGGTTTTGGATTGGGATCATACTTGCAATTCTTGTTGGTATCATTATTATAGGAGGAATAAAACGAATTGCTTCGGTAACCGAAAAAGTAGTTCCTTTTATGGCAGTAATGTATATTATAGCATGTTTGTATATCATTTTTAGTAATTTCTCGTTTGTAGATGATGCAATTGGATTAATTATATCAGAGGCTTTTAACCCAAAAGCAGTTGGGGTAGGAGGAGTTATTGGAGTGTTGTTAGTAGGATTTAAAAGAGCAGCATTTTCTAATGAGGCTGGCGCAGGATCTGCTTCTATTGCTCATTCGGCTGTGAAAACCAAATATTCTGCTTCAGAAGGTTTAGTGGCGCTTTTAGAGCCTTTTATCGATACAGTAGTTATCTGTACGATGACGGCATTAGTAATTATTATTTTTAACTCAGGAGGAGCTTTTCAATATGGAGGTGATGGATCTGGAGCGGTTTTGATTGATGGTGTTTCTTATGAAGGAGCAGGTATTACATCTATGGCTTTTGCACAGTATATACCGTACTCTAATATCTTCTTAACAATAGCTGTAGTTTTATTTGCAGTGTCAACTATGATTTCATGGTCATATTATGGATTACAATCTTGGAAATTTTTATTCGGTAGAGGTAAAGGAGCAGATTTAGTATATAAATTATTATTCTTAACATTTATAGTAATTGGAGCAGCTGCAAGTATGAATTCTATTTGGGCATTCTCAGATGCAATGATATTTGCTATGGTGTTTCCAAACATGATTGGTTTATTCTTCTTGTTCCCTGTTGTGAAAAAACAACTAGCTAGGTATTTTGATGCTATAAAGGCTTCTCAAAAATAGAAGGACTTTTCTATGAAAAATATAAGATCCCATTTCGAGATGAATTCACGTTTTCGAAATGGGATTTTTCTTTTATCAATAGTCCTTTTTGTTGGTGTTACCACTTATTATTTGTTATCTAGTAAAACAAAAGTAGAGGATAACTTTGTTGAATTAAAAGAGTTTCAGAAACAAGTAGATTCTCTAAAACAAATAGCTCAACTAAAAAATAAGAAGTTTCAGGCACAACTGTTTAATCCAAATTTCATTTCAGATTACAAAGGATATATGCTAGGTCTGACTTCTGGTCAATTAGATAGGCTGAACAGGTATAGAAAGAGTGGGAAATGGATTAACTCTGTTACCGAATTTAAAGATGTAACACAAGTTTCAGATTCTTTACTTAACGAGATTTCATCACTTTTTAAATTTCCTGATTGGGTAAAACAAGAATCAAGAAATCAGAAATTTAAGAATAAGAAATACCCAACGAAGTCATACGCTCAAAAAAAAGATTTAAATGTTGTTACATTTACAGAACTTCAAAATGATGTGAAGCTACCTGATTTTATGGCGAAACGAATCGTCAATTACAGGAATAAGATTGGTGGCTTTGTTGATGATATACAAATCAAAGACATTAGGGGGTTGTATGATAATCAACAAAAGAAACTTCTTTCAATGTTTACAGTCAAGACTCCTAAGCAGATAAAAAAAATAAATATTAATTCAGCAACAGTTAAAGAATTAATAGAAGTACCTTATTTTGATTTTGAAATGGCTCTAGAGATTGTAGATCGAATTAAAGATACTGGAAAGATCTCTAACTTTAGTGAATTAAAGAAAATCAACGGTTTTTCATTAGAAAAAATAGATAGAATAGCATTATATTTGACGTTAAATTAAAATTAAGACAAAAATTGCTATAATTTTTGATGAATCTTTATATGATAATTCAATGTATTACTATAAAGTTAGGTTCGATTGTTTTATGGCAAAGGTTGTTAAAAGGTAATTGGACAGAGCTTGTTTAATCTTTGTTTTTTTTGAAGCATTTTTAGTATGTTAAAATAGTCAGTGGTGATAATTGATTGATGTCGTGTGGTATATGAAGGATAAATGCGTAATTTGCTAATAAAGATAATATTTGAATGAGTTTTGAGCTAAAAAAAAGATAAAAGTATTATATGAATAGTAGGTATTTTACAGAAGAACATGAGTTATTTAGGCAAAGCCTTAAAGCCTTTTTAAAGAAGGAAGTTGTACCTTATATAGAACAATGGGAAAAAACAGGTGATATTGACCGGTTTATTTGGAAGAAATTTGGAGACATGGGATACTTTGGGATTGCTTATCCCGAGGAATATGGAGGATTAGGATTAGATCTTTTTTATACAGTGATACTTCTTGAGGAGTTACAAAAAATAAATTCAGGAGGTTTTGCTGCTGCTATTTGGGCTCATGCGTATTTGGCGATGACCCATGTGAATAAAGAAGGAGATCATAGGATTAAAGAAGAATACTTAACACCTAGTATATCTGGAGATAAAATAGGTTGTTTGGCAATTAGCGAGCCTTTTGGTGGTTCTGATGTTGCAGGAATGAGAACAACGGCTATAAAAGATGGAGATGAATACATTATTAATGGCTCAAAAACCTTTATTACAAATGGAGTATATAGTGATTATTTGGTGATTGCGGCAAAAACAAATCCAGAATTAGGAAATAAAGGAATAAGTATTTTTATTATTGATAGAGATACTCCTGGGGTATCAGCTACAAAATTAGAAAAATTGGGATGGAAAGCTTCTGACACCGGAGAGATCGCATTTGATAATGTGCGAATACCAGCTCAGAATATAATGGGAGAAGAAAACTATGGATTCTCATATATTATGCAGCACTTTGCTCTGGAAAGATTAATTATGGGAGTTAATGCTCATGCCCGCACAGAGTATGCTTTAGAATATGTTTTACAATATATGTCAGAACGAGAAGCATTTGGTAAATCATTAGATAAATTTCAAGCGTTGCGTCATACAGTTGCAGAAATAGCAAGTGAAGTAGAAATGTGTAAGGAGTTTAATTATTCAGTGGCAAAACGACTTAATGATGGAGAATATGTGGTGAAAGAGGCAAGTATGTCAAAATTACTTTCTACAAAAATTGCTGATGAGGCTATATATAAATGTCTTCAGTTATTAGGAGGTTATGGGTATATGGAGGAATATCCAATGGCAAGATTATTTAGAGATAGTAGGTTAGGGCCTATTGGTGGAGGAACCTCCGAAATATTAAAAGAGATAATTGCAAAAATAATAATAGATAAGAAAGAATATAAGCCTGCTACGTAACTAATTGTGCTGCAAAATATTTGAAAAAGAATGTTTTTTTAACTCTTTTGTAAATAATAGTCTAAAAAACTTTGTAGGCAATAGTTTTGTGTTATATTTGCAGCTCAAAAATTCTAACGAAAGGAGGTGTCACTATGTTAATTATACCAGTTAAAGACGGAGAAAATATAGATAGAGCGTTAAAACGTTTTAAAAGAAAATTTGATCGTACAGGAACGATGCGTCAGCTTCGTAAACGTCAACAGTTTACAAAACCTTCTGTAGAAAGAAGAGCACAAGTTCAAAAAGCGCAGTACATACAGCACTTAAGAGATCAAGAAGAAATTTAATAGTAAAATAACGTTATCTATAAAAGTATTTTCTCGATAAAGAGAAAATAGATTCCGTTTTTTAAAGATAAATTTTAACCGTTAAGGTAACAAAAGTTTTATATTTTTGTTTCTTAACGGTTTTTTTATGCTTGTTCGAGAGTTTATAGATTACTTGCTTCTAGAGAAAAAATATTCGAATCATACTGTTACGGCATATGAGGCAGATTTACTTTCCTTTCTTGAGTTTTATCAGAGAGAATATGATACAGAGGTGTTGTCAGAGGCTAATTATGCTCAGATTCGTTCGTGGATAGTGTTTTTGGTTGATAGTGGTGTCTCTAATAGGACGGTAAACAGAAAAGTGTCCTCGCTTAAAACGTATTATAAGTTTTTGCTTAAAACCGAGCAAATAGATAAGAGTCCTTTGGTTAAGCACCAATCACTTAAAGTTTCAAAAAAATTACAAATACCTTTTTCAGCAGAAGAAGTTGAAGGTGTATTGGCGTTGTTGATTGATGATGATAGTTTTGAAGGGGTAAGGGATAGGCTTATAGTAGAGGTTTTTTATGCTACAGGTATCCGTAGGATTGAATTGGTTAATCTTAAGCTTTCAGATATAGATATGGGTAGAAATTTAATCAAAGTTTTAGGAAAGAGAAGTAAAGAAAGGTATGTTCCTCTCTTGCCTTCGGTTTGTGAAACATTAAATAGGTATTTAAAGTTAAGATCAGATTTAATTTCTGGAGAAGAAACCTCATTTTTGTTTTTGACAAAAAAAGGAGTTAAAATCTATGAAACGCTTGTTTATCGCGTTATAAATAACTATTTTAGTAAGGCATCTTCAAAAGTAAAAAAAAGTCCGCATATATTAAGACATTCTTTTGCGACACATTTGCTAAATGAAGGAGCAAATCTAAATGCTGTAAAAGAATTACTTGGACATTCCAGTTTAGCTGCTACTCAGGTATATACTCATCATAGTGTAGCGCAGTTAACAAAAGTGTATAAACAATCTCACCCAAGGAATAAAAAGTAAGTGATATTTAAGTTGATCGTTCTTTTAAGCTTAAAAATGTTGTACAACCAATTAAACTAACAAAGTATGAAAGTGAACTTGCAATCTGTAAATTTTAATGTAGATCAAAAGTTAGTCGATTTTATTCAAGTTAAATTAGATAAACTAGAAAATCATTTTAATAGGATAATTCATGCAGACGTATTCTTAAAAGTTATGAATACAAGTGGAAAAGAAAATAAAATTACTGAAATTTTAGTAAGTGTGCCTGGTGATGAGTTTATGATAAAAAAAATCAATAAAACCTTCGAAGAAGGTGTGGATGAGTGTGTTAGTTCATTGGAGCGACAATTGAAAAGACGCAAGGAAAAATTAAATGCACATGTTTAGCTATTTTTTTTTAAAAATAGTTTTGTGGAAGGAATAAATTCTCTTACATTTGCAGTCCGTTAGAAATAGCGGACTTTTTTATGTTCTAAAACATGGTGAAAAGCCGATGTAGCTCAGCTGGCTAGAGCAGCTGATTTGTAATCAGCAGGTCGTGGGTTCGAGTCCCTCCATCGGCTCAAAAAAGTTGAAATTTCGAAAGAAAAAAACTTTTTTAAAAAAGAATTTTGAATTGTAAAATAAATAACTATTTTTGCACACTCAAAATTCAAAGGTTCTTAAAAAGAATGTGAATTAAACAATTGGGGAGATACTCAAGCGGCCAACGAGGGCAGACTGTAAATCTGCTGACTACGTCTTCGCAGGTTCGAATCCTGCTCTCCCCACAAAATTTTAAAATAGTAAATTCTGTTTAGATGAATTGCTTTTTAAGATTAGATATTTAAAATTGTTAACTAATGATTTTAAGTGTAAGTCCAAGGGTCTAGATTAAATGAAATCTGAGATTCAAAAAGCGGGAGTAGCTCAGTTGGTAGAGCGTCAGCCTTCCAAGCTGAATGTCGCCGGTTCGAACCCGGTCTCCCGCTCAAAAAAAATATTGCGCTAATCTTTTTTTTTAGCATAGGATTTTTAACTATAGATAATGATTTATTAGATTTCTTTCTTAATACAATGAAAGTGTTCTAATTTGTCATTATGCTCATTAAAAAGCCGGTGTAGCTCAGGGGTAGAGCGTTTCCTTGGTAAGGAAGAGGTCACGAGTTCAAATCTCGTCATTGGCTCTGAGTTCAGGTATTTAAATTGAACACTAATATATAACTAAGATTAAATAAATTAATTATGGCAAAGGAAACTTTTGATCGTTCCAAACCGCACTTAAATATTGGTACTATTGGACACGTTGATCACGGTAAAACAACTTTGACTGCTGCGATTACTAAGGTATTGGCAGAAGCAGGTCTTTCTGAAGCGAGAGATTTCGATACTATCGACAACGCTCCAGAAGAGAAAGAAAGAGGTATTACAATTAATACATCACATGTAGAGTATCAAACAGCTAATCGTCACTATGCACACGTTGACTGTCCAGGTCACGCCGATTATGTAAAGAACATGGTTACTGGTGCTGCTCAGATGGATGGTGCGATCTTAGTGGTTGCTGCTACTGATGGTCCTATGCCTCAAACACGTGAGCATATACTTTTAGGTCGTCAGGTAGGTATTCCTAGAATTGTTGTATTCCTTAACAAAGTGGATATGGTAGATGATGAGGAATTACTAGAATTAGTTGAGATGGAAGTAAGAGATTTACTTTCTTTCTATGAGTATGATGGTGATAATGGACCTGTAGTTGCTGGTTCTGCACTTGGAGCACTTAATGGAGAGCAAAAGTGGGTTGATACTGTTATGGAATTAATGGCAGCTGTTGATGACTGGATCGAGTTACCTAAGCGTGATGTAGATAAAGATTTCTTAATGCCAATAGAAGATGTATTCTCTATTACTGGTCGTGGTACTGTTGCAACTGGTCGTATAGAAACTGGTGTTGCTAATACTGGAGATCCTGTTGAGATCATTGGTATGGGTGCAGAAAAATTAGCTTCTACTATTACTGGAGTTGAGATGTTCCGTAAGATATTAGATAGAGGAGAAGCTGGAGATAACGTTGGTATCTTATTAAGAGGTATTGAAAAGACTCAGATTTCTCGTGGTATGGTAATTACTAAACCAGGATCTGTAACTCCACATAAAAACTTCAAAGCTGAGGTTTATATCCTTAAAAAAGAAGAAGGTGGACGTCACACTCCATTCCATAATAACTACCGTCCTCAGTTCTACGTACGTACAACTGACGTAACAGGAAATATTGCACTTCCTGATGGAGTTGAGATGGTTATGCCTGGAGATAACTTAACAATCACTGTTGAGTTAATTCAACCAATTGCAATGAATGTAGGTCTTCGTTTTGCAATCCGTGAAGGTGGTAGAACAGTAGGTGCCGGACAGGTAACTGAAATTATAGACTAATACATATAGTATATAAAAGTTAAGGTATTCGCTAAAGTGGATACCTTGACTTTATGTTACGGGTTTAGCTCAGTTGGTAGAGCACTGGTCTCCAAAACCAGGTGTCGGGAGTTCGAGTCTCTCAACCCGTGCTTATAAAAGTGTAATACATGTAAAATGGAAATTACACTTTTTTTGAAATATTGAAAGATAACTAAAGTAAGAACCTTGATAGACGAAAGCTAGGAAAGGAAATTTCTTGATAGTAAATCAATTTTAAAATACTTTTTTAGTGAATTGAAGTTGATGAAAATGAAGAGGATTGTTCAAATAAATTTTGATTATCTAATTCACTTTAAAAACAAAAAAAAATGGCTGGATTAACAAATTACATTGCAGAATCGTATAACGAATTAAAAAACCATGTAACATGGACTCCGTTGGCAGAAGCACAAAGGTTAACCCTTGTTGTAATTATTTTTTCTGTTATTTTTTCTTTGATAATATGGGGTATTGATTTAACATTTAGTAATGTTATAGAGTACTACTTTACTTTAGTTAAATCTTAAAATAAAACAATGGCTGAAGTAGATAATACGAAGAAATGGTACGTGGTGAGAGCCGTAAGCGGTCAAGAGAATAAAGTTAAAGACTATATTGAGCGTGAAATAGCACATATGGGTCTTGAAGATTATGTTTCTCAAGTCTTAGTGCCAACAGAAAAGGTAATTCAGATACGTAACGGGAAAAAAATACAGAAAGAGCGTGTTTATTTCGCTGGTTATGTTATGATAGAAGCTAATCTGTCTGGTGAGGTACCTCACATTATTAGGTCAATAAATGGAGTTATTGGATTTTTAGGAGAGGTTAAAGGAGGGGATCCTGTACCACTTAGAAAAGCCGAAATTAATAGAATGTTAGGTAAGGTGGATGAACTTGCAGTTAAGACTGACAATGTTGCTATACCTTATACAGTTGGAGAAACAGTGAAGGTGATTGATGGACCATTTAACGGATTTAATGGGACTGTAGAAAATGTAAATGAAGAAAAGCGTAAGCTTGAGGTAATGGTAAAGATTTTTGGAAGAAAAACACCATTAGAATTAAGTTATATGCAAGTAGAAAAAATATAATTATTGTTACGTTATATATCTTGAATTGTTCTTATTGCTTCCACTTTGTAGGACAATTCTAATTTAAAATTAGAAACATGGCTAAAGAAATAAGTAAGGTTGTAAAACTACAAGTTCGTGGAGGAGCGGCTAACCCGTCTCCACCAGTTGGACCTGCTTTGGGTGCTGCCGGTGTAAATATCATGGAATTCTGTAAGCAATTCAATGGTAGAACACAAGATAAAGCTGGTAAAGTATTACCAGTTGTTATTAATGTGTACAAAGACAAATCTTTTGACTTTGTAATTAAAACTCCACCTGCAGCTGTTCAAATACTGGAAGCAGCAAAAACAAAAAAAGGTTCAGGAGAGCCTAATCGTAAAAAAGTAGCAAGTGTTACTTGGGATCAAGTTCGTGCAATAGCAGAAGATAAAATGGCAGATTTAAATGCCTTTACTATAGAATCTGCTATGAAAATGATTGCTGGTACCGCTCGTTCTATGGGTGTAACTGTAAAAGGACAGGCTCCTTTTTAATCCAAAAACGTTTACAAAATGGCAAAAGTAACTAAAAAGCAAAAAGAGGCAAACGCTAAAGTTGATAAGAACAAAGCGTATTCAATAGAAGAAGCTTCTGCTTTAGTAAAAGAAATAACAAGCGTTAATTTTGACGCTTCAGTAGATCTTGCAGTTCGTTTGAATGTGGATCCACGTAAAGCAAACCAAATGGTTCGTGGTGTAGTAACATTACCACACGGAACAGGAAAGGATGTTAAAGTATTAGCATTAGTAACACCAGATAAAGAAGCGGAAGCTAAAGAAGCTGGTGCTGATTTTGTTGGTCTTGATGAATACCTTGATAAAATTAAAGGCGGTTGGACAGATGTTGATGTAATAATCACAATGCCAAGTGTTATGGGTAAATTAGGACCATTAGGAAGAGTATTAGGACCTAGAGGATTAATGCCTAACCCAAAGACAGGAACGGTAACAATGGATGTTGCAAAAGCAGTATCTGATGTTAAAGCTGGTAAAATTGACTTTAAAGTTGATAAGACTGGTATCGTTCATGCAGCTATTGGTAAGTCATCATTTGATGCCGATAAAATAGCAGGAAATGCTAAAGAATTATTAACAACATTAGTAAAGTTAAAGCCTCAGGCTTCAAAAGGAGTATATATTAAATCTATATATATATCTTCTACAATGAGTCCTGGAGTTGAAGTTGACTCTAAAAACTTTGCTGGGTAATTAAGAAAAACGATTATGACAAGAGAAGAAAAATCACTAGTAATTGAAGACTTAACTGCTCAGTTGGCTGAAAATGCAAATATCTATTTGGCAGATATTTCAGGATTAGATGCAGGAACAACTTCAAATTTACGTAGAGCTTGCTTTAAAGCTGATGTATCATTAAAAGTAGTAAAAAATACACTCCTTGCTAAAGCAATGGAGAAATCTGATAAGGATTTTGGAGATTTACCAACTACATTAAAAGGTAATACTTCAATCATGTTTTCTGAAACAGGTAATGCACCTGCTAAGGTAATCAAAGAATTTCGTAAGAAATCAGAGAAGCCTGTATTAAAAGGAGCATTTGTAGAAGAAGCGGTATTTGTAGGTGACGAAAACCTTGAGGCTTTAGTTAATATCAAGTCTAAAGAAGAAGTTATCGGAGATATCATCGGTCTATTACAATCACCAGCTAAGAATGTAGTTTCTGCATTAAAGTCTAGCGGTGGTAAACTAGCCGGTATCCTTAAAACATTATCCGAAAAAGAAGGATAATACTAGTAGTGTACGCACTTTTTAACAAATTATATTTCAATTAAAAAAAATTATTTAAAACGATAGAAAATGGCAGATTTAAAAGATTTCGCAGAACAATTAGTTAACTTAACAGTAAAAGAAGTTAATGAGTTAGCTGATATATTAAAAGAAGAGTATGGTATCGAGCCTGCTGCTGCTGCAGTTGCTGTAGCTGGTGGAGCTGCTGCTGGTGGTGAAGCTGCAGAAGAGAAATCAGAATTTGATGTAATACTTAAGGCTGCAGGTGGAGCTAAGTTAGCAGTTGTAAAACTTGTTAAAGAATTAACTGGTCTTGGTCTTAAAGACGCTAAAGGATTAGTAGATGGTGCTCCTAGCCCAATCAAAGAAGGAGTAGCAAAAGATGAAGCAGAAGCTCTTAAAGCTCAATTAGAAGAGGCTGGAGCAGAGGTTGAGCTTAAATAAGCTTACCTTAGATTGATATAAAGGTTTAGACCCGGAGATTTTTCTCTGAGGTCTAAACCATTTTGCGTATATAAACATGAAATGTTAAAAATACGCATCCCTTTTTTAAATTTTTAATTTAATTCCGTCCATTGATGTTAGCAACGCAAACTGAAAGATTGAATTTCTCTTCCGCAAAGAACAGACCTGATTATCCAGATTTTCTAGATATACAGATCAAGTCCTTTCAGGATTTCTTTCAACTAGAAACAAAATCTGAAGAAAGAGGAAACGAAGGTTTATATAATACCTTCATGGAAAACTTCCCGATTACAGACACACGTAATCAATTTGTACTAGAATTTTTAGACTATTTTGTAGACCCTCCAAGATATGATCTTCAAGAATGTATTGAAAGAGGTCTTACTTATAGTGTACCTTTAAAAGCGCGTTTAAAATTATTCTGTACAGACCCAGAACACGAAGATTTTGAAACAATTGTTCAGGACGTATATTTGGGTACAATCCCTTACATGACACCTAGTGGTACTTTTTGTATTAATGGTGCAGAACGTGTTGTTGTATCCCAGTTACACCGTTCACCAGGAGTATTCTTTGGACAATCATTCCATGCGAATGGAACAAAATTATATTCTGCAAGAGTTATTCCTTTTAAAGGATCTTGGATAGAATTTGCTACCGATATTAACAGCGTAATGTACGCATATATCGATAGAAAGAAAAAATTACCGGTGACTACACTTTTCCGTGCAATTGGTTTTGAACGTGATAAGGATATTTTAGAAATCTTTGACCTTGCAGAAGAGGTTAAAGTATCTAAATCCGGATTGAAAAAAGTATTAGGACGTAAATTAGCGGCTCGTGTATTAAATACATGGCATGAAGATTTTGTTGATGAGGATACAGGTGAGGTAGTTTCTATAGAACGTAACGAGATAGTATTAGATCGTGATACCATACTTGATAAAGATCATTTAGAGGAGATTATCGAATCTGGGGCAAAAGCTATTTTACTACATAAAGAAGATAATCAAAAAGGTGATTATGCAATTATACATAATACCTTACAAAAAGACCCTACTAACTCTGAGAAAGAGGCAGTAGAGCATATATACCGTCAACTACGTAATGCAGAACCGCCTGATGAGGAAACTGCAAGAGGTATTATTGACAAGTTATTCTTTTCTGATCAACGTTATAACTTAGGTGAAGTTGGACGATACAGAATGAATAAAAAATTAGGTTTAGATATCGAGATGGATAAGCAGGTACTTACCAAAGAAGATATCATAACTATTATTAAATACCTTATTGAGTTAATTAACTCTAAAGCAGAAATTGATGATATTGATCACCTTTCTAATCGTCGTGTTAGAACAGTAGGAGAGCAATTATCACAACAGTTTGGTGTTGGTTTAGCACGTATGGCACGTACAATACGTGAACGTATGAATGTTAGAGATAATGAAGTATTTACACCAATTGATTTAATTAATGCTAAGACATTATCGTCTGTAATTAATTCATTCTTTGGAACCAACCAGTTGTCTCAGTTCATGGATCAAACCAATCCTTTAGCAGAAATAACACACAAGCGTAGACTTTCTGCACTTGGACCTGGAGGTTTATCAAGAGAGCGAGCTGGATTCGAGGTTCGTGATGTTCACTATACACATTACGGTCGTTTATGTCCTATTGAAACTCCTGAAGGACCAAATATTGGTCTTATTTCATCATTAGCTGTATTTGCTAAGGTGAATTCGATGGGATTCTTAGAAACTCCGTATCGTAAAGTAACTGATGGTAAAGTTGATATCAATGAGTACAGATACTTAAGCGCAGAAGAGGAAGAAGAAAAATTAATTGCTCAGGCAAACATCCCTATGGATGAAGAAGGAGAGATTACTGCAGACAAGGTAATTGCCAGAATGGAAGGTGATTTCCCTGTGATTGACCCTACAAATGTTAATTATTCTGATGTAGCACCAAATCAAATTGCTTCTATTTCAGCTTCTTTGATTCCTTTCTTAGAGCATGATGATGCAAACCGTGCACTGATGGGATCAAACATGATGCGTCAAGCGGTACCTCTGTTAAGAGTGGATGCACCGATTGTAGGAACTGGACTAGAACGTCAGGTAGCTTCAGATTCGAGAGTATTAATAAATGCTGAAGGAGATGGAGTTGTTGAGTATGTTGATGCACAAAGAATTACAATTAAGTACGATAGAACCGATACAGAGCGAATGGTAAGCTTTGATGGAGATTCTAAAACGTATGAGCTAATAAAATTCCGTAAGACAAACCAAGGTACTAGTATTAACCTTAAGCCTATCGTAAGTGTAGGAGATAGAGTTAATAAAGGAGAGGTTTTATGTCAGGGATATGCAACCGAAAAAGGAGAATTAGCACTTGGAAGAAATATGAAAGTAGCCTTTATGCCTTGGAAAGGGTATAACTTTGAGGATGCGATTGTGATTTCTGAAAAAGTAGTTAGAGATGACATATTTACGTCAATTCATATCGATGAATATTCTTTAGAGGTTAGAGATACAAAACTTGGTAACGAAGAACTTACAAATGATATTCCAAATGTTTCTGAAGAGGCTACAAAAGATCTTGATGAAAATGGAATGATACGTGTTGGAGCAGAAATTAAACCAGGAGATATTCTTATTGGTAAAATTACACCAAAAGGAGAAAGTGACCCTACTCCAGAAGAAAAACTTCTAAGAGCGATCTTTGGAGATAAAGCTGGGGATGTGAAAGATGCTTCTTTAAAAGCATCTCCTTCTCTACATGGAGTAGTAATTGATAAGAAATTATTTGCTCGTGCTATAAAGGATAAGAGAAAAAGATCTCAGGATAAAGAAGATATCGATATTTTAGAAAGATCATATGATACTAAATTCGAATTGTTGAAAAACGAATTAGTGGATAAATTATTTACAATTGTTGGAGGTAAAACTTCTCAAGGAGTAATGAATGATCTTGGTGAAGAAATTCTTCCTAAAGGTAAAAAGTATACTCAGAAAATGCTTAATAGTGTTGACGATTATGCTCACCTTACAAAAGGAGTATGGACTACCGATACCGAACTTAATAGTATGGTTGCAGATCTTATACATAACTATAAGATTAAAGAAAATGATTTACAAGGTAACTTGAGAAGAGAGAAATTTACCATTTCTGTTGGAGATGAATTACCTTCCGGAATTATAAAACTTGCTAAAGTTTATATTGCTAAGAAGCGTAAACTTAAAGTAGGAGATAAAATGGCAGGTCGTCACGGTAACAAAGGTATTGTGGCACGTATCGTAAGAGAAGAAGATATGCCATTCTTAGAAGATGGAACACCTGTAGATATCGTATTGAATCCATTAGGGGTACCTTCACGTATGAACATTGGTCAGATTTATGAAACTGTTCTTGGTTGGGCTGGGCAAAAATTGAATAGAAAATTTGCTACTCCAATTTTTGATGGAGCATCATTGGATCAGATTAATGAATTGACTGATGAAGCTGGAATTCCAAGATTTGGACATACGTATTTATACGATGGAGGAACAGGAGATCGTTTCCACCAGCCAGCTACAGTAGGTGTGATCTATATGCTTAAATTAGGTCATATGGTAGATGATAAAATGCACGCACGTTCTATTGGTCCATACTCATTGATTACTCAGCAACCACTTGGTGGTAAAGCACAATTTGGAGGTCAGCGATTTGGAGAAATGGAAGTTTGGGCACTAGAAGCATATGGTGCTTCAAGTACCTTACGTGAAATATTGACCGTAAAATCTGATGACGTTATAGGAAGAGCAAAAACATACGAAAGTATTGTTAAGGGTGAGCCTATGCCAGAACCAGGATTACCAGAATCATTCAATGTATTAATGCATGAATTGAAAGGATTAGGTCTGGATATCAGATTAGAAGAATAGTAAAAAGAAATAGACTGCTGCACTTAGTTTTACTAAGTGTGCAGTTTACTATATAGCTATTCAAATTTAAATTACAATAATTCTTAAGCAACCATATATTATGGCAAGAAATAATGATAAGAATACAGTAAAGAGATTTAACAAGATCTCTATAGGTTTGGCCTCTCCAGAATCAATATTGGCAGCGTCTAATGGAGAAGTTTTAAAACCCGAAACTATCAATTATCGTACTCACAAACCTGAGAGAGATGGTTTGTTCTGTGAGCGTATTTTTGGACCTGTAAAGGACTTTGAATGTGCTTGTGGTAAATATAAAAGAATTCGTTACAAAGGTATTGTTTGTGATCGATGTGGAGTTGAAGTTACCGAAAAGAAAGTTCGTAGAGACCGTGTAGGACACATTAACTTAGTAGTTCCTGTTGCACATATTTGGTATTTCCGTTCTTTACCAAACAAAATAGGATATTTATTAGGTCTTCCTTCTAAAAAGTTGGATATGATCATTTACTACGAGCGTTACGTAGTAATTCAACCTGGTGTAGCAAAGAATGAAGAAGGTGAGCCAGTTCAAAAAATGGATTTCCTTACTGAAGAAGAGTATTTAAACATTTTAGATAGTCTTCCTCAAGAGAATCTTTATCTTGATGATACAGACCCTAATAAGTTTATCGCTAAAATGGGGGCAGAGTGTCTTATAGAGATCCTTAGAAGAATTGACCTTGATGAATTATCTTATGAACTAAGACATAAAGCAAATAACGAAACTTCTAAACAACGTAAAACTGAAGCTTTAAAAAGACTTCAGGTGGTTGAGTCGTTACGTGATGCAAATAAGAATAGAGAAAACAATCCAGAGTGGATGGTACTTAAAGTGATTCCGGTTATACCGCCAGAATTACGTCCATTAGTACCACTTGATGGAGGACGTTTTGCTACTTCAGATTTAAATGATTTGTATCGTAGAGTAATTATCCGTAACAATCGTTTGAAGCGTTTGATGGAAATCAAGGCTCCAGAAGTTATTTTACGTAATGAAAAGCGTATGCTTCAAGAATCTGTAGATTCTTTATTTGATAATACAAGAAAAGCATCTGCTGTAAAAACTGATTCTAATAGACCATTAAAATCATTATCAGATTCACTTAAAGGTAAGCAAGGACGTTTCCGTCAAAACTTACTTGGTAAGCGTGTTGATTATTCTGCTCGTTCTGTAATTGTTGTAGGACCAGAATTGAAATTGTTTGAATGTGGTCTTCCAAAAAATATGGCTGCAGAATTATACAAACCATTTGTAATTAGAAAACTAATTGAGCGTGGTATTGTAAAAACTGTTAAGTCTGCTAAGAAGATAATCGATAGAAAAGAGCCAGTTGTTTGGGATATATTAGAAAATGTTCTTAAAGGACATCCAGTATTACTTAACCGTGCTCCAACGCTTCACCGTTTGGGTATTCAGGCTTTCCAACCAAAACTTATTGAAGGTAAAGCGATACAGTTGCACCCATTAGTATGTACGGCATTTAACGCCGATTTTGATGGGGATCAAATGGCGGTTCACTTACCACTTGGGCCAGAAGCGATATTAGAAGCACAATTATTGATGCTTGCGTCTCATAATATTTTGAACCCTGCAAATGGTTCTCCAGTAACTGTACCTTCACAGGATATGGTACTTGGATTATATTATATGACAAAATCGCGTAGATCTACTCCAGAGAAAGAAATTAAAGGTGAAGACTTGACATTCTATTCTCCAAAAGAAGTAGTGATTGCTTATAATGAGAAACGACTTGATATTAATGCAAATATTAAAGTTCGTACAAAAGATATTGAAGACGGAAAATTAGTCACTAAAATTATAGAAACTACAACAGGTAGAGTTCTATTTAATGATAAGGTTCCAGAACAGGCTGGTTATATTAATGAAGTATTAACTAAGAAGTCTCTTAGAGATATTATTGGTGGTATTTTGAAAGTAACTAGTGTACCTGAAACAGCTGAATTCTTGGATGAAATTAAAACATTAGGTTATAATTTTGCATTCAAAGGTGGGTTGTCATTTAGTTTAGGAGATATTATTATCCCGAAAGAAAAGCATACCATGATTGCTGATGCGAATTCTCAGGTTGATAATATAGTTGCTAACTATAATATGGGATTAATTACCAATAACGAACGTTATAATCAGGTAATTGATATTTGGACATCAACAAATGCTGAATTAACTGAATTGTCGATGAAGCGTATCCGAGAAGATCAACAAGGGTTTAACTCGGTATATATGATGCTTGACTCAGGAGCAAGGGGATCTAAAGAACAGATTCGTCAGTTAACTGGGATGAGAGGATTGATGGCAAAACCTAAGAAAGCTAGTTCTGCAGGTGGAGAAATTATTGAAAACCCGATTCTTTCTAACTTTAAAGAAGGACTTTCGATTCTAGAATACTTTATTTCTACTCACGGTGCTCGTAAAGGTTTAGCAGATACCGCTCTTAAAACGGCAGATGCTGGATATTTAACAAGACGTTTGGTAGATGTGGCACAAGATGTTATTGTTAACATAGAAGATTGTGGTACATTAAGAGGAGTAGAAGTATCTCCTTTGAAGAAAAATGAAGAAATTATTGAAGGATTAGCTGCAAGAGTAGTTGGTAGAACTTCATTAGGTGATGTTATAAACCCATTAACTCAGGAAGTGATTGTAGAAGCTGGAGTTGAGATTGATGATGTTATAGCAAAAGCAATTGAAGATTCTCCTGTAGAATCGGTAGAAGTTCGTTCTGCACTTACTTGTGAAGCTAAGAAAGGAATTTGTGTTAAGTGTTATGGTCGTAACCTAGCAACCGGTAAAACTGTGCAAAGAGGAGAAGCGGTTGGAGTTGTAGCAGCACAGTCAATTGGAGAACCAGGTACACAGCTTACATTGCGTACATTCCACGTAGGGGGTATTGCAGGTAACATTTCTGAGGATAACCAATTAAGATCTAAGTTTGCTGGTAAAGCTGAAATTGAAGAACTTAAAACGGTTAAAGGAGAAGATAATGAAGGAAACGAAATAGATGTAGTGATCTCTCGTACTTCTGAAATCAAAGTAATTGATCCTAAAACTAAAATTGTTTTAAGTACAAACTTAATCCCATACGGTTCTCAGTTATTTATAAAAGATGGAGATACACTGTCTGTAGATCAAGTAGTTTGTCAATGGGATCCTTATAATGGTGTAATTATATCTGAATTTGCTGGTAAAGTTAGATATGAAAATATCGAACAAGGAGTTACATATCAAGTAGAGATTGATGAGCAAACTGGTTTCCAGGAAAAAGTAATTTCTGAATCTAGAGATAAGAAAAAGATTCCTACATTACATATATTAGGTAAGGGAGATGAAATATTACGTTCATATAACCTTCCGGTAGGGGCTCACCTTATGATAGATGATAATGAGAAGATTAAAGTAGGTAAGATTTTAGTTAAGATACCACGTAAATCTGCAAAAGCAGGGGATATTACTGGGGGTCTTCCAAGGGTAACAGAATTATTCGAAGCACGTAATCCTTCTAACCCAGCAGTGGTAAGTGAGATCGATGGTGTTGTTTCTTTCGGGAAAATCAAACGTGGTAACCGTGAAATCATTGTTGAGTCTAGAATTGGTGAGATTAAGAAATACTTAGTAAAGCTCTCTAATCAAATACTGGTTCAGGAAAACGATTATGTAAGAGCGGGAATGCCATTATCAGACGGTTCAATTACACCAGAAGATATCTTAAAGATCAAAGGGCCTTCTGCTGTACAGCAATATTTAGTGAACGAAGTACAAGAAGTATATCGATTACAGGGTGTAAAGATAAACGATAAGCATTTTGAAGTAGTAGTACGTCAAATGATGCGTAAAGTTAGAATTCAGGATCCAGGTGATACAATCTTCTTAGAGAATCAACTTGTTCATAAGGCTGATTTTATTGAAGAAAATGATGAAATTTTCGGAATGAAAGTTGTCGAAGACGCTGGAGATAGTGAAAACCTTAAAGCTGGTCAAATTGTTTCTCCAAGAGATTTAAGAGACGAAAATTCTGCTTTACGTAGAGACGATAAAAACTTAGTTACCGCAAGAGATGTTTCTCCTGCTACAGCGACTCCAATACTACAAGGTATTACAAGAGCATCGCTACAAACTAAATCATTTATCTCTGCGGCATCATTCCAGGAGACTACTAAGGTATTAAATGAAGCTGCGGTAAGCGGTAAAGTAGATACTTTAGAAGGACTTAAAGAGAATGTAATTGTTGGGCATAGAATACCAGCAGGAACAGGAATGAGAAGCTATGAGAGTATCATAGTAGGGTCGAATGAAGAATTCGAAGAGCGAATGCAACAGCGAAAAGAAGTTAACTATAACTAATATTTCAAATAGCCTGCCTTTTATAGGCAGGCTTCTTTTTTTAATTTAAAGATCTAACATTAATATATTAATATGGCAGATAATAAAAACCAAAAGCAATTAAATATCGAAATTGATGAAACTGTAGCCGATGGTACTTATAGTAACCTTGCTATAATAAATCATTCTGTTTCAGAATTTGTAGTTGATTTTGTGAATATAATGCCTGGTCGACCTAAGAGTAAGGTGAAAAGTAGAATTATACTTACGCCACAACATGCTAAGAGACTTTTAAAAGCTCTAGGCGATAATGTGAATAGATTTGAGTCTGCTCATGGAGAAATAAAAGATTATGATCAACCACCTACCATACCTATGAATTATGGGCCTACGGGAGAAGCTTAGATCATTTTAATGATAAAAAAATCGCAGTAAACTCTAGAGTTTACTGCGATTTTTTTTTATTAATATAATTTACCTTTTACTAGAAAATTAGATAAAGAAAAATATATAATGTTAGTTTATATCTATAATTAAAATTCTGAAGTAAAATGAAATTTAAGCGAAGGGTATTTTTGCTGCGTCATTTGTAAGCTAAACGAAGAGTCGGCAAAAAAGACTAATTGTCCATGTTTATCTTTTGCCAAAAATTTACTTTTTACACGTTTAAATTCTTTGAATTCTTCTTCATTGGTAATTTCGGTATCTACCCAACAAGCTTTATGGACATTAAGGTTTTCATAAGTACATTTAGCCCCGTATTCATGCTCAAGTCTATATTGAATTACTTCATATTGTAGTGCTCCTACGGTACCAATTACTTTTCTTCCATTCATTTCTAATGTAAAAAGCTGTGCAACTCCCTCATCCATTAATTGGTCAATTCCCTTTGCTAGTTGTTTAGATTTCATGGGGTCTGCATTATTGATATATCTAAAGTGTTCTGGAGAAAAACTAGGTATTCCTTTGTAATGTAATACTTCTCCATTGGTTAATGTATCGCCAATTTTAAAGTTACCAGTATCATGCAAGCCTACAATATCACCTGGATAAGAAATGTCAACGATTTCTTTTTTTTCTGCAAAGAAGGCATTTGGACTAGAAAATTTAAGTTTCTTCTTATGTCTTGTATGTAAATATGGGACATTTCTTTCAAAAGTACCCGAAACAATTTTTATAAAAGCTAAACGATCTCTATGTTTTGGATCCATATTAGCATGTATTTTAAAAACAAAACCAGTAAAATCCTTTTCTTCCGGAAATACAATACGAGTATCACTTTCTTTAGGTCTCGGAGGAGGAGCAATGCTAATGAAGCAATCCAGTAATTCCCTCACACCAAAATTATTTAATGCAGAACCAAAAAAGACGGGTTGTAAATTACCGCTTTGATAGTCTTCATTACTAAACTTTGGATATATACCCTCTACAAGTTCTAATTCGTCTCTTAACGTATCTGCTGGATCATCTCCAATAATGGTATTTAGTTCTGGGGAAGATAAATCTGAGATTTCAATAGTTTCTTCAATATTTTTTCTGCTATCACCACTAAAAAGATTAATGTTCTTTTCCCATATGTTATATATGCCTTTAAAATCATATCCCATTCCAATAGGAAAGCTTAAAGGGGTAATGGTAAGGCCAAGTTTTTGTTCTATCTCGTCAAGAAGTTCGAATGCGTCTTTTCCTTCTCGATCAAGCTTGTTTATAAAAACGATCATAGGGATATTTCTCATTCGACAAACAGAAACTAACTTTTCAGTTTGTTCCTCAACCCCTTTTGCAACGTCAATAACCACAATAACACTATCTACAGCCGTAAGTGTTCTGAACGTATCTTCTGCGAAATCTTTGTGACCAGGTGTGTCAAGAATGTTAATCTTGATATTTTTATAATCAAAGGCTAATACAGATGTTGCAACGGATATACCTCTCTGACGTTCAATCTCCATAAAATCACTGGTGGCACCTTTTTTTATTTTATTGGATTTTACAGCACCAGCTTCTTGAATAGCCCCTCCAAAAAGTAATAATTTTTCGGTTAACGTAGTTTTACCAGCATCTGGGTGAGATATGATCCCAAAAGTTCTTCTTCTTCCTATTTCGTCTGTAAATTTCATCCGCTTTTTTCGTATTGTTCTAAATATCCAATTAGAGCCTGTGTAACCAATTATGATCACTTAAATTACATATTGACCTTTATTAATTGATTTTTGGCGAGGACGCAAATATAAGGTTAAAAATAAATAAATGAGATCAATTTAATTTTATTATACAAGTCTAGTGTCAATACAATTATAGTTTGAGGTAAATAATAAAAAGACACGTTTTGTCTCCATGTCATAGTAAAAAAAAGTATGATTTTGTTAAGGGGTAAATACCTGAATTTAAAGGTTAAAAGATTCGTTCAAAGACCTTTTGGTCCGAAATTTTAAAGAATAGTGTACTTACATTTAGGGGAAATTAGTGTTTTTTGTCGGTAAAAAACATGTTATGTCGAAAAGTGAAAAAATACATGTCATTTTATTGTTAATATTTAAAAAATATGCTAAAATTTGTAATCCCCCTAAAATACGGTTTTCCCGCATTTAAACAATGGTTTAATTTTTTGTTATTGATAAAGACAAAGTACTAAAAAGAGTTTATGAAAAAAGATATAAAACTTGGAGGAACAGCTATGTTCGTACAAGAAGGTGTTTTAAGTAAAGTTGTAGTATTTATTCTATTAATACTGAGTTGCATAAACGTAAATGCAGAAGATTCATATACTTGTGTTGATGATGGTATGGTAATGTGTACTCCAGAACATTCGGGTTTCTGGACTATTTCTGGTACTACGGCTAGTTATGATTTTGGAGATGGAATTATTGCAAAAGTAACTACAACAAATAGTATTTCGTTTTCAGCAGGTACTTTTAACGCTGCAGGAACTGGATTTTGGTCAGATACTGTTGAGGGGCAACTTTCATTAGAAAATAGGTATGAATGGGGAGCTACAATGACAATAAATTTTGAGGATCATTTGGGTAATCCCGTAAATGTTGATAATCCTATTCTACATTTTGATCAGATAGGAGGATCCGATGGGGTAACTCAAAATTCTGCTGAAGTTGTATTACAGGGAGGACTGACCTGGACTTCTTTAGGAGGGACTAATGATTTTGATACAACAACCACAACTGTTAAAGATGTTGGAGCAGGGACACCAGAAGGTGGAACTTATACAGCAGATAGTAGTCTAAATGATATGGATGGGTCAGCTGCAGGTTCTTTACAAATAGATACAACAGTGTCTACTTTTACTGTACAATTTAATTTAGTTGGCCCGGCTGGTTTAGGACGAGATAGAATAGGGTTGATACTTGAAGTGTGTACGGATAAAGATTCAGATAACGATGGAATTCCAGATACTTCAGATATATGTGCAGGATTTGATGATACGGCAGATAATGATAATGACGGAGTTCCAGATGGTTGTGACTTGGATGATGATAATGATGGGATATTGGATACTGATGAAGGGAAATGTACTCCTATACAATCAGGTACATGGAATACGACAGGAACAACAGCTTCTTATGATTACGGAGACGGAGTGATTGCAAGAGCGACTATTGCTAGTACTGATACATTTTCTACAGGTAGTTTCAATGCAGCTGGAACAGGTTTTTGGTCAGAAAGTTTAGAAGGTGATGCATCTTTACAAAACAGATATGTTTGGGGAACAACTTTAACAATAAATTTCGAAGATAGTTCAGGTAATCCTGTACTTGTTAATAACCCTGTTATTCATATTGATCGATTAGGAGGAGTTTCTGCTGTTCAAAATTCAGCTGAAGTTACCTTGCAAGGAGGGTTGACGTGGGTTGAGCTAGCAGGAACACAGGATTTTAGAAGCAGAAATATAACGGTTAGAGATGGTGGTGTAGGTACTGTGTCATCGGGAAGTACTGAAAGTACTTTGGATGATGATGGAGCATCTGCTGGTTCTTTACAAATTAACCAAAGAGTATCTTCATTTACACTTGAATTTTTACAATCGGGAACAACTGGCGTTGCAGATGCATTTGAAATCATATTATTTGCTTGTAATGATTTAGATACAGATGATGATGGTATAGCTGATTATCTTGATCTAGATAGTGATAACGATGGTATTTATGATGTTGTAGAAGTTGGAGGAGATGACTTAAATGCTGATGGAAGACATGATGATGACGATAATAATGTAAATAATACATTAACAAATGGTGTACCATCAACTGCAGGATCTGGAGCTGGTATTACACCAACAGAAACAACAGCAGGAATACCAGATTTTATAAACTTAGATAGTGATGGTGATGGTTGTAGTGATGCTAATGAAGCATATAATAGTAGTACTGCCGATGGTGGTGATACTGGGGTGTTTGGTGTTGATCCGGCTATAGTAGACCCAATTACAGGTATTGTTACAGCAGCCACATATACAACACCAGCAGATTCAGATACGAATTTAATTAGTGATTACCAACAATCAGGAGGGCCAGATGATGATGGAGATGGAACCCCTAATGGTTGCGATGCAGTATTTAACGATGTAGATAATGATGGTGTTGGTGATTTTGTGGATTTAGATAATGATAATGATGGGATATTGGATAGTGTTGAATGTGGTGCATTAACAAAAATAGCTTTAAACTGGACAACTTTAGGACTTAACCCACCGACTGTAGCATCTGCAAGTGGACAGACTATTACCGATATAGGAACAACACTAGGTATTCCAGAGTTAGTAGGCTTGGATATCACTGTAAAATATACATATGATGGTGACGGAACAGAAATTTATGAAGCTAATGGTTTGGATGTAACAGGAGCAGCGGCTCCAAACTCTGGAATATTTTTTTATACTCAAAACGGAACCTTATCTTTTACACTTAGTAAACCATATCAATTGAGTATAGAAAATGGTAGTGGACGATTTTTTCAGGGAGAGTCAGTAAATTATACTCCAGCTTTTCAAGGAACAATTATTACCAATTTAATACCTGTTGGACCTACAGGTGTAACTCCAGGCGATTTAATTTTAACAGATGATTCAGCTTATAATCCATCTTTTAGCCCTTTTGTAGATAGTACGGGGAGACCCGCTTGGCAAAGTCATGGGCCTATAACGAATGTAAATTATATTCTTAATGGTGGAAATGGAGAATCAGGTGCATTCCATTTGTTTTACTATACAGCGAATTGTGATACTGATGGAGATAATGTTACCAATAACTTAGATTTAGATAGTGACAATGATGGTATTTATGATGTAGTTGAAGCTGGTGGGGCAGATACGAATAATGATGGAAGACATAATGATAATGATAATAATGTAGATAATACGGCAACAAATGGAGTGCCTTCAGCTGCAGCAGGTGGAACTGGTATTACGCCTACTGTGACTACTGCAGGAACGCCAGATTATAAAAATTTAGATAGTGATAATGACGGATGTAGTGATGCAAATGAAGCCTATGATGATGCTACCGCAGATGGTGGAGATGGCGGTCAATTTGGAACAACCGACCCAGCTACAGTAGATGGTAATGGATTAGTAACCGAAACAGGTGTTAACTATAGTTTAGGAACAAGTGCTGCAGTAACAAATGCAGCTTTAAATGTATGCCTTCCAAAAGTGAGTATAGATGATGTTACTGTTGATGAAGGTGATAATGCGGTGTTTACGGTGAGTTTAAGTACAACAAGTATTGAAGATATTACTGTTACTTTTACTGTTGATGATGCTACTGCCGTTGTTACTGATGATTATACTGTACCAGCGACCTTAACAGTTACCATTCCAGCAGGAGATAGTAGTGCAAGTATTACAGTTGCTACCGTTGAAGATACGACCAATGAGCCACAAGAGACTTTTGAGGTTAATATTACTAATGCCGAAACAGATACAACTAATGCCGCAGTTATAGTTGATGATGCTCAAGGTATTGGTACCATTGATGATGATGATGCAGTACCTACTGTAAGTATCGATAGTGTTACCGTTGATGAGGGAGACAATGCTGTTTTTACAGTGAGTTTAACCAACCCAAGTAGTGAAGATATCACGGTTACTTTTACTGTTGATGATGCTACTGCAGTTGTTACTGATGATTATACTGTACCAGCTACTTTAACAGTTACCATTCCAGCAGGAGATAGTAGTGCAAGTATTACAGTTGCTACCGTTGAAGATACGACTAATGAGCCACAAGAGACATTCGAGGTTAATATTACTGGAGCGGAGACAGATACGACTAATACGGCATTAACTGTTACTACATCTCAAGGTATTGGTACCATTGATGATGATGATGCAGTTCCTACCGTAAGTATTGACAGTGTTACCGTTGATGAGGGAGACAATGCTGTTTTTACAGTGAGTTTAACCAACCCAAGTAGTGAAGATATCACGGTTACTTTTACTGTTGATGATGCTACTGCAGTTGTTACTGATGATTATACTGTACCAGCTACTTTAACAGTTACCATTCCAGCAGGAGATAGTAGTGCAAGTATTACAGTTGCTACCGTTGAAGATACGACCAATGAGCCACAAGAGACATTCGAGGTTAATATTACTAATGCTGAGACTGATACAACAAATACAGGATTGACAGTTACCACACCTCAAGGTATTGGTACCATTGATGATGATGATGCAGTTCCTACTGTAAGTATAGACAGTGTTACCGTTGATGAGGGAGACAATGCTGTTTTTACAGTGAGTTTAACCAACCCAAGTAGTGAAGATATTACAGTTACTTTTACAGTTGATGATGCTACTGCAGTTGTTACTGATGATTATACTGTACCCGCTACTTTAACAGTTACCATTCCAGCAGGGGATAGTAGTGCAAGTATTACAGTTGCTACCGTTGAAGATACGACCAATGAGCCACAAGAGACTTTTGAGGTTAATATTACTGGAGCGGAGACAGACACGACTAATACGGCATTAACAGTTACCACACCTCAAGGTATTGGTACCATTGATGATGATGATCCAGTACCTACTGTAAGTATCGATAGTGTTACCGTTGATGAGGGAGACAATGCTGTTTTTACAGTGAGTTTAACCAATCCAAGTAGTGAAGATATCACAGTTACTTTTACTGTTGATGATGCTACTGCTGTTGTTACTGATGATTATACTGTACCCGCTACTTTAACAGTTACTATTCCAGCAGGGGATAGTAGTGCAAGTATTACAGTTGCTACAGTTGAAGATACGACTAATGAGCCACAAGAGACTTTTGAGGTTAATATTACTGGAGCCGAGACTGATACAACAAATACGGCATTAACTGTTACTACATCTCAAGGTATTGGTACCATTAATGATGATGATGCAGTTCCTACCGTAAGTATTGACAGTGTTACCGTTGATGAGGGAGACAATGCTGTTTTTACAGTGAGTTTAACCAACCCAAGTAGTGAAGATATCACAGTTACTTTTACAGTTGATGATGCTACTGCTGTTGTTACTGATGATTATACCGTACCAGCGACCTTAACAGTTACCATTCCAGCAGGGGATAGTAGTGCAAGTATTACAGTTGCTACCGTTGAAGATACGACTAATGAGCCACAAGAGACTTTTGAAGTTAATATTACTGGAGCGGAGACAGATACAACAAATACAGCATTAACGGTTACTACACCTCAAGGTATTGGTACCATTGATGATGATGATCCAGTACCTACGGTAAGTATAGACAGTGTTACCGTTGATGAGGGAGACAATGCTGTTTTTACAGTGAGTTTAACCAATCCAAGTAGTGAAGATATTACAGTTACTTTTACAGTTGATGATGCTACTGCTGTTGTTACTGATGATTATACTGTACCCGCTACTTTAACAGTTACTATTCCAGCAGGGGATAGTAGTGCAAGTATTACAGTTGCTACCGTTGAAGATACGACCAATGAGCCACAAGAGACATTCGAGGTTAATATTACTAATGCTGAGACTGATACAACAAATACAGGATTGACAGTTACCACACCTCAAGGTATTGGTACCATTGATGATGATGATGCAGTACCTACCGTAAGTATCGACAGTGTTACCGTTGATGAGGGAGACAATGCTGTTTTTACAGTGAGTTTAACCAATCCAAGTAGTGAAGATATTACAGTTACTTTTACTGTTGATGATGCTACTGCTGTTGTTACTGATGATTATACTGTACCCGCTACTTTAACAGTTACCATTCCAGCAGGGGATAGTAGTGCAAGTATTACAGTTGCTACCGTTGAAGATACGACCAATGAGCCACAAGAGACTTTTGAGGTTAATATTACTGGAGCGGAGACAGACACGACTAATACGGCATTAACTGTTACTACATCTCAAGGTATTGGTACCATTGATGATGATGATCCAGTTCCTACCGTAAGTATCGACAGTGTTACCGTTGATGAGGGAGACAATGCTGTTTTTACAGTGAGTTTAACCAATCCAAGTAGTGAAGATATTACAGTTACTTTTACTGTTGATGATGCTACTGCTGTTGTTACTGATGATTATACTGTACCCGCTACTTTAACAGTTACCATTCCAGCAGGGGATAGTAGTGCAAGTATTACAGTTGCTACCGTTGAAGATACGACCAATGAGCCACAAGAGACTTTTGAGGTTAATATTACTGGAGCGGAGACAGACACGACTAATACGGCATTAACAGTTACCACACCTCAAGGTATTGGTACTATTAATGATGATGATGCAGTTCCTACTGTAAGTATAGACAGTGTTACCGTTGATGAGGGAGACAATGCTGTTTTTACAGTGAGTTTAACCAACCCAAGTAGTGAAGATATTACAGTTACTTTTACAGTTGATGATGCTACTGCAGTTGTTACTGATGATTATACTGTACCCGCTACTTTAACAGTTACTATTCCAGCAGGGGATAGTAGTGCAAGTATTACAGTTGCTACCGTTGAAGATACGACTAATGAGCCACAAGAGACTTTTGAGGTTAATATTACTGGAGCGGAGACAGACACGACTAATACGGCATTAACAGTTACCACACCTCAAGGTATTGGTACCATTGATGATGATGATCCAGTACCTACTGTAAGTATCGATAGTGTTACAGTTGATGAGGGAGACAATGCTGTTTTTACAGTGAGTTTAACCAATCCAAGTAGTGAAGATATCACAGTTACTTTTACTGTTGATGATGCTACTGCTGTTGTTACTGATGATTATACTGTACCCGCTACTTTAACAGTTACTATTCCAGCAGGGGATAGTAGTGCAAGTATTACAGTTGCTACAGTTGAAGATACGACTAATGAGCCACAAGAGACTTTTGAGGTTAATATTACTGGAGCCGAGACTGATACAACAAATACAGGATTGACAGTTACCACACCTCAAGGTATTGGTACCATTGATGATGATGATCCAGTACCTACTGTAAGTATAGACAGTGTTACCGTTGATGAGGGAGACAATGCTGTTTTTACAGTGAGTTTAACCAATCCAAGTAGTGAAGATATTACAGTTACTTTTACTGTTGATGATGCTACTGCTGTTGTTACTGATGATTATACTGTACCCGCTACTTTAACAGTTACCATTCCAGCAGGGGATAGTAGTGCAAGTATTACAGTTGCTACCGTTGAAGATACGACCAATGAGCCACAAGAGACTTTTGAGGTTAATATTACTGGAGCGGAGACAGACACGACTAATACGGCATTAACAGTTACCACACCTCAAGGTATTGGTACTATTAATGATGATGATCCAGTACCTACTGTAAGTATCGATAGTGTTACAGTTGATGAGGGAGACAATGCTGTTTTTACAGTGAGTTTAACCAATCCAAGTAGTGAAGATATCACAGTTACTTTTACTGTTGATGATGCTACTGCTGTTGTTACTGATGATTATACTGTACCTGCTACTTTAACAGTTACCATTCCAGCAGGGGATAGTAGTGCAAGTATTACAGTTGCTACAGTTGAAGATACGACTAATGAGCCACAAGAGACTTTTGAGGTTAATATTACTGGAGCGGAGACAGACACGACTAATACGGCATTAACAGTTACCACACCTCAAGGTATTGGTACTATTAATGATGATGATCCAGTACCTACTGTAAGTATAGACAGTGTTACCGTTGATGAGGGAGACAATGCTGTTTTTACAGTGAGTTTAACCAATCCAAGTAGTGAAGATATCACAGTTACTTTTACAGTTGATGATGCTACTGCTGTTGTTACTGATGATTATACCGTACCAGCGACCTTAACAGTTACCATTCCAGCAGGGGATAGTAGTGCGAGTATTACAGTTGCTACAGTTGAAGATACGACCAATGAGCCACAAGAGACATTCGAGGTTAATATTACTAATGCTGAGACAGATACGACTAATACGACATTAACGGTTACAACAGATCAAGGTATTGGTACTATTAATGATGATGATCCAGTACCTACGGTAAGTATAGACAGTGTTACCGTTGATGAGGGAGACAATGCTGTTTTTACAGTGAGTTTAACCAATCCAAGTAGTGAAGATATCACAGTTACTTTTACAGTTGATGATGCTACTGCTGTTGTTACAGATGATTATACCGTACCAGCGACCTTAACAGTTACCATTCCAGCAGGAGATAGTAGTGCAAGTATTACAGTTGCTACCGTTGAAGATACGACTAATGAGCCACAAGAGACTTTTGAAGTTAATATTACTGGAGCCGAGACTGATACAACAAATACAGCATTAACGGTTACTACATCTCAAGGTATTGGTACTATTGATGATGATGATGCAGTACCTACTGTAAGTATTGATAGTGTTACCGTTGATGAGGGAGACAATGCTGTTTTTACAGTGAGTTTAACCAATCCAAGTAGTGAAGATATCACAGTTACTTTTACTGTTGATGATGCTACTGCAGTTGTTACTGATGATTATACTGTACCAGCTACTTTAACAGTTACCATTCCAGCAGGAGATAGTAGTGCAAGTATTACAGTTGCTACCGTTGAAGATACGACTAATGAGCCACAAGAGACTTTTGAAGTTAATATTACTGGAGCGGAGACAGATACAACAAATACAGCATTAACGGTTACTACATCTCAAGGTATTGGTACTATTAATGATGATGATCCAGTACCTACGGTAAGTATCGACAGTGTTACCGTTGATGAGGGAGACAATGCTGTTTTTACAGTGAGTTTAACCAATCCAAGTAGTGAAGATATTACAGTTACTTTTACAGTTGATGATGCTACTGCTGTTGTTACTGATGATTATACTGTACCCGCTACTTTAACAGTTACCATTCCAGCAGGAGATAGTAGTGCGAGTATTACAGTTGCTACCGTTGAAGATACGACCAATGAGCCACAAGAGACATTCGAAGTTAATATTACTAATGCTGAGACAGATACGACTAATACGACATTAACGGTTACGACAGATCAAGGTATTGGTACTATTAATGATGATGATCCAGTACCTACGGTAAGTATAGACAGTGTTACCGTTGATGAGGGAGACAATGCTGTTTTTACAGTGAGTTTAACCAACCCAAGTAGTGAAGATATTACAGTTACTTTTACTGTTGATGATGCTACTGCTGTTGTTACTGATGATTATACTGTACCCGCTACTTTAACAGTTACCATTCCAGCAGGGGATAGTAGTGCAAGTATTACAGTTGCTACCGTTGAGGATTTAATACATGAAGCAACCGAAACATTCGAAGTTAATATTACTAATGCTGAGACAGATACAACAAATACAGGATTGACTGTTACTACACCTCAAGGTATTGGTACTATTGAAGATAATGATCCAGCTAACCCTTCAATGCAATTAATAAAGACTGTTAGTGCTTCAGGTAATCTTTTGGATGAAGTTATCGAGTATGATATGGAGATAACCAACACAGGTAATACAATTCTTGAAAATGTTGAAGTTATTGATGCTAATGCAGATACAGGAAGTATTACATATCCAGGAGGTTTAAGTAATATTCCAACTATGATGCCAGGAACTAGTGTTGTAGTGACTGCTATACATACAATTACACAAGATGATATTGACCTTGGATATGTAGAGAATAGTGCAAGTACTATTGCTGATAGCCCTAGTGGTATAAAAGGAGATGTAAATGATGTATCTGATGCAGGCGACGATACTATTGAAACACCAAATGGAGATGGATCTACAGATAATGATCCTACCAATGATCCAACAGTAACGTTGATAGAAACGAATCCTAATTTGGCTTTAACAAAAACTGGAGTGTATGTTGATGTTAATAATGATGGACTACCAAATGTAGGTGATGAGATACATTATACTTTTACTATAGAAAATACAGGTAATGTTGATATAACAGATATCATTATAGAAGATCCTTTGCTAGGAATTGAAGTTAATGGAGGTTCAATTGATCTTGAAATAGGTGAAATTGATACAAATAACTTTACTGCAACTTATGTGTTAACAAGAGAAGATGTACTTTTAGGTAGTGTATCTAATCAAGCAACGGCAATGGGTCTAGATCCAAAAGGTGATGATGTTATGGATCTGTCTGATGATCCTACAAATACTACAGATGTTGATATTGATGATGATGGTGATGCAGAGGATGAAACAATTACTATAATTGAAATGGATGATGAGATAGTGATCTATTCTGGAATAAGTCCGAATGGAGATAATATTAATGATGAATTCCTGATTGTTGGATTAGATAAATTCCCAAAAAATACACTAAGTATATTTAATAGATGGGGAGTTAAGATTTTTGAACAAGACGGGTATATGCAAGATCAGTCAAGATTGTTTAGAGGAATTAGCAGTGGGCGTACAACAGTTAAAGAAAGTGATGAATTACCAGTGGGAACATATTACTATGTGTTAGAATATGAAAATGGAATAGGTGTAGAAAAATCAAAAGCTGGGTATATATATATTAATAGATAACGTTTTATTTGGAATACTATATATTTGTTAATACCTAAATCAAATAAAGAAGACTTATGAATAGACTACTAATACTACTTTTGTTAACAGGTTTCGGTTTAATTACCATTCAAGGTTATGCACAACAAGATGCACAATACACTCAGTATATGTATAATACAGTTAGTGTGAATCCTGCTTATGCAGGAAGTCGTGGAGTGTTTAGTATAATGGGGCTACATCGTAGTCAGTGGGTTGGTCTAGATGGAGCACCACGCACACAGACTTTAACACTTAATACACCAATAGGTGAAAGTCAGCGAATGGGATTAGGACTATCCATTGTTAATGATCAAATAGGACCAACAGATGAAACCTACTTTGATATTGATTTTTCCTATACAATACCTACTTCTGAAAGTGGGAAACTGAGTTTGGGTATAAAGGCAGGAGGTCATTTACTTAATGTTGATTTTAATGAGTTGACCAGATTTGACACTGCAGATGTAGTTTTTGATAATGGTAATATTGATAATAAGTTTAGTCCTAATGTAGGTATCGGAGTTTATTATCATACCGATCGCTTTTATATGGGATTAAGTGCTCCAAATTTGTTAGAAACGGATCATTTTGATGAAAGTGCTACTACCGGTAATGATGATACCACAGTAAGTTTCTTGGCAGAAGAGCGTATCAATTACTACTTAATAGGAGGGTATGTATTTAATATTAGTGATGAAGTAAAGTTTAAACCTGCTGTATTGAGTAAATTGGTTTTTGGAGCTCCTTTACAAGTTGATGTTTCTGCTAATTTCTTGTTATATGATCGTTTAACATTAGGAGCTGCTTATCGTTGGAGTGCTGCAGTTAGTGGTATGGTCGGTTTTCAAATTTCTGATGCTCTAATGATAGGTTTTGCTTATGATAGAGAAACTACAGAATTAGGACAAACTCAATTTAATGATGGTAGTTATGAAGTTATGCTTCGATTCGAACTCTTTAAAAAATATAATAGAATGCTAACACCGCGTTTCTTCTAATCTCATTTTAAATATAATCGAAAAACACATGAAGGGGTATTTACTTAAAATAGTATGGGCTTTTATCGTATTACTTATTAGTAGTAATACAATTTTTTCTCAAGAAAAGAAACTTAAAAAAGGTAAAAATCAGTTTGATAGGTATCAGTATATAGATGCGCAACAGACATACTTAAAGGTTGTTAAAAAAGGATACAAGAGTGCTGATTTGTATATGAACTTAGGAGATAGTTATTATTTCAATAGCCAGTATAAAGAAGCATTGAAATGGTATGAAGAATTGATAAACTCTTATACTAATGAGGTTGAACCTGAGTATTATTTTCGATACGCACAGACCTTAAAAGCAACAGAGAATTATCAAGAAGCAAATAAGTATATGCAAAAGTTTGCTGAAGTTAATAGTAATGATCAACGCGCAAAACTATTTCAAAGTACATCTGATTATTTAAAACGTATAGATTTTCAGTCTGGAAGGTTTGAAATAAAAAATGCTGCTGTGAATACACTATTTGCAGATTTTGGAGCTGCTTTTTATGGAGAGAATGTAGTCTTTACATCTTCAAGAGATACATTGATTACAAGAAAAGCTATTCACCAATGGAATGATGAATCTTTTTTAAATCTTTTTGAGGCGAAATACAATGATTCAGATAAAAGTTTATCTTCAGAAGTCGAGAGGTTTGATAGAAAAATCAATTCTAAATTTCATGAGTCAACTCCTGTTTTTACAAAAGATCAAAAAACAGTATACTTTACACGAAATAATTTTGAAAATAGAAAGTTAAAACGTGATCAAAAAGGAACAAATAAATTAAAGATTTATCGCTCTTATAGAAATGCCCAAGGAGGGTGGACCACACCACAAAGTCTTACTTTTAATAGTGATGAATATTCAGTAGCTCACCCAGCTTTAAGTAATGATGAAAAAACATTATATTTTTCTTCAGATATGCCAGGAGGTAAGGGGTCTTCAGATTTATATGAAGTTACAATAAATGCTGATGGCACTTTTGGAGAGCCTAAAAACCTTGGTGATCGTATAAATACAGAAGGAAAAGAGACATTTCCTTTTATAGGAGAAAATAATACTTTGTATTTTTCTTCTGAAGGACATATGGGACTAGGGGGATTAGATATTTATGTAACAAATCTTAATCCACAAACAAAAGAAGAAAAATTGGTGGTAAATGTTGGGAAACCAATTAATGGACCAAATGATGATTTTGCATTTATTGTAAATTCTTCAAAAAGAGGGTATTTCTCATCAAATAGAGAGGGAGGAAAAGGAAGTGATGATATTTATAGTTTTGTACAGATAGAGGATTTAAAGAGCTTTTGTGAAATTACAATTGCTGGGTTAGTTTCAGATAAAGATACTAATGAGTTACTTTCTGGGACGAAAGTGTCTATTTATGATAATAATAATAATCTAGTACAAAGTTTTATAGTTGGGGATGAAGCTACCTATTCACAACTGGTAAAATGCCAATCCAGTTATTTTGTTCGTGCAGAGAGAGAAGAGTATGTTACATTAGAAAAGCTTGTGAATACTTTGGATGAGACACAAACAATGGATACTCCTTTGTTATTAGAAAAGAAAATAAAAACTGCGAATATAGGTGATGATCTTGCTAAGATATTAGCATTGAAAACTATTTATTTTGATTTCGGAGGAGCATATATTCGTTCTGATGCAAAAGTTGAACTTGCTAGGGTAATCGAGGTGTTAAATCAATATCCAGAAATGAAAATTGAGGTAAAATCACATACTGATAGTCATGGGGATGATGCATATAATAAGTGGTTATCAGAAAAAAGAGCAAAAGCCACTGTACAATATATGATTGACAATGGAGTCTCTAAAGATCGCTTAACAGGAAAAGGGTATGGAGAAACTCAGCCTGTAAATGAGTGTGGTAATGAATCAAACTGCAAGAAAGAAGAATATCAATTAAATAGAAGAAGTGAGTTTATAATTGTTAAATAATTAGTTACTTATTCCTTTTAATAGACTTCATACAAAAAGAGACTGTCCAAAAAGACAGTCTCTTTTTATTTTTTATAAGATGCTTTAGTAGTTAACTATCCATTTTAAATTCGTGGCACTATGATTTTTAAGAACACGAAATTCTAGAATTCCGACTATAATTCCCTTTGTTTTTTGTCAATATGTTGTGATACAGTGGTTTGAACAGTTATTTTTGTATCTGTAAGTAAAAACTATTTTGCTATTTATAAAAAGGATTATTTAGTGTGTTTTTACTTCGTATATAAAACCAACAAACCTTAAAACCTACCACTATGAAAAAACGATTACAACTTCAATTTGTAGTAGCTTGTTTATTTTTTACGACTTACCAAATAGAAGCTCAGGTACCATTTACACAAGTTCCTAGCGGTCAAATGACCATTAATGGAGAGTTAAAAACTATAGGAAACACTATAGTTGGCCTAAATCAAGAATATGCAGGCCTATTGTATACCCCTAATATAAGTTATAATGGTCCTGGGTCTAATAATACAAAGACCTTTGGATATATTGATATTGATAATGATGATACTACATTTAGTTCGAGTAGTGCAGATTTAGATTTATCTTCGGGTTGCGAACAGATTGTTTATGCTGGCTTATATTGGGCAGCATCTTATTTTGTGAAACGAGACGATACAGATGCTAATTATGTGCAATATTATGATTTACCTATTCCGGATCCTAGACCAGATTTTAGAACCATAAAAATTAGGCCACCAGGAACAAGTGGTTATATTACGATTCCGTCTAGCCAGACAGAGGTAATTTATGATGCATACCCTAAGTTATCAGGTGTATGGGCACCAATGGACATACCATATGCATGTTATGCAGATGTTACTACAATTTTACAAGATCTTGATAATCCTAACGGTACATATACCATTGCCAATATGCGAGCGTCAACAGGTTTTTCTGGATATAATTCTAATGGGATTTCCGGAGGTTGGTTATTAGTAGTTGCTTTTGAAGACGAAACGTATTCAACAAAACATATAAGCACAAGTCATGGTTTTTTGACAGTGCAACCTGGTAGTCAGAAAAAAGAATTTACCTATGCAGGTTTTCAAACTGCACCTGCTCCAATATCGGTAAAAGCCAAATATGCTATTGCCGCTTTAGAAGGAGAGAAACCTTTTGCGGGAGATGTTTTTCAAATAGTGAAACCTGATGGAGGAGTACATGATATATATACAGCACCGTCTAATCCTTTAAATAATTTTTTTGATAGTTCGATCTCTGTAAATGGCCAAAATGTTGTAGCAAGGCATCCTAGTTCAGAAAATACTTTGGGATTTGATATGGATATTTTTGATATCGCAAACCCAAATAATATTGTTATAGGTAATGATCAAACTTCTGCTACTTTTTACACGGGTTCTTCTGGAGATGCATTTAGTGTCTTTTTTAACGCTTTTCAAATAGAAGTTCAAGAACCAGAAGTAGTAGTGGTCGAAAAAGTTGTAGATGTTAATGGAATTGATATCTCTGGAGATAACGTTCAATATGGAGATCAACTTTTTTACGAATTTACAATAGAAAACAAAGGAACTGAAGATGTTATTAATGTTAATATTAAAGATGTTTTGCCCATAAATGTTGATTATATAGAAAATAGTATAATTACTAGTGATCCAGGAATTATAGCTTCTATAGATGTTGTAAACAGAGAACTTAATTTTTTAATTCCAGATCATCTTATGGTAACCAACGGAGGTGATCATAGCATTCGATTTGGGGTCACTATAGTGCCTTCATGTTCAGATTTGAGGGATGCTTGTAGTAATAAAATTGAAAATAACGTAATGTATACCTATACAGGTATTACTTCTGGTATATCAACCACTGAAGAAAGTATCTCTGGAAAAGATGCGTGCTTTACAGATATTGATACTTTCTCAAATACTTTGATTCAAGATGGGGTTTGTTTTTCGGATTCAAAATCAGTAACGCTTTGCGGTGGATTAGTGACACTTTCTGCAGAAATAGGGTTTTCTAATTATGAATGGGTAAACCTTCAAAACCCAAACATTGTTATTGGCACGTCTCAAGATCTTGTCGTTACCCAAGCAGGTGATTATAGAGTAACTAAATCTGGAAGTGCTGATTGTATGGATGGATTAGAAACTTTTGCTGTGATGGATAGTGATGATTCATCCATGAAAATCGAAATAACATCTACTAATCCAACATACCTAGATGGGATCGGTAGTATACTGGTCATGATAGAAAAAAATAAAGGACCTTATACATTGGTTTTTGATGATGAAACACCAGTACGTAATGTTTCAAACACATACTTGTTTGATAATGTGGCTATCGGAAAACATCAAATACAAGTTTATGATAGCTCAAATTGTACTTCGAAAACAATTGCAGTACAAATTGAAGTTGAAGATGCTAACCCATTAATAGCATATGCAAATGAGATATTGTTTTGTGAAATAGCTGAACAAACATATCCAGTAATAGAAATTGTACATGTAGAAGGAGAAAAATTAAATGTTTCTTACTCAAATATAGGATCTATAACTTGGCAAAAACTCGATGAAACTAACTGTAATGTAAATGCAAAAAATATTTGTCAAACTAAAGATACTGATTGCAATTCTTGGTATAACGTTTCTTCAGAAAAGGATTATACGGTTACAGAAGCAGGAAGATATCGAGTGGTAATTACCTTTGCTAATAAGGGTGAAGATAATATCAAAACCTATTATTATATGGTAAAAAGTAATATTAAGAATAAGGTTACATTATTCCCTAATCCAATAGAAGATGTTGTTTATGTAGGTAATCAAATAGTAAATGTAAAAGTGTTTAGTACAATGGGTAAATTAATTTTGGAATCTAATGAGGATAGATTGGATACTTCAAATTTTGAAGCAGGTATTTACTTTGCAAGAGTACAAACTAAGAATAATCAAGAAACGATCATAAAGTTAATGAAAAAGTAGTTAATTCATAATTATTGGGATTCGAAAAGGACTGTCTGTAAAGACAGTCTTTTTTGTTTATAAAGTTTTGTATATTCAAAATATGTAAAACTACTTTATGCTGGGTTTAAATTAAACAATTTGAAATTATACACCAGTAGTTTTTTCTTTTCCAGGCTCGCTAATTGCAAAACTCTTTCTTCGGGTCATATTCTTTATAAAACTTACTTTTCTAAAGCGTAAAGCGCTCCAATCTTCATCTATGGATACTTGTCGCACGGGTTCAATATTATAATCCCCTAAAACTCCCCAACCATAATCTCTAGTAATCTCTGTAGTATATTTTTTAGAGCTTTTTTTGGGGTAGGCAAACCATAATATGGCATCCCCTACTAGTTTTGGATATAGTGTTTCTATACGATTTTCTATTTGTTTTTTTTCAGTAACAAATACAATTGCAAAATCAACTTCTGATACTTGAATCAATGATTCTTTAACAACAACATCCTTAAGACAATCTAATTCTTTACAAAAACCCTCTGGTTCATTAAGGATTAGTATTTCATCTAAAGAAGGAGGAAGCTGTAATTTTTTAAAAAGGGGAGTCATAAGAATTGTGTATTGGTGTCTTTTAAAGATACAAAAAAAGCTGCAATGAATGTGTTAATATTTTAAATTTTAATTAATAGAATTGACTCATTCGTGCCATTTTTATGTGATTTTAATAAAAATGTTATTTAAGTAATACTTGGTGGTGAAATATGTTGATTCTTTATTATCAGTGGTTTAAATAATATACATGATGAAATAAGAATAGGGATACCGCGTTCATATTCTAACTAAACTTAACTATATTATTATGAAAACAGTATTTAAGAATGTTACCCTAGGGGTGACTATGTTTACCATGTGTACAACATTTTTTTCTTGCGAGGATGAACAGTTTAACAACTCAGAAACCGAAGCCAAGAATATTCAGTACGAATTGGCATATCCTGATACATCTGGAGAGCTAACTACAATTCAGGTAGACGGACAGCCAATTGATGTAGAAAAAATTGATGGACACTATGTTTTGGGGGATATGATTTTAAAAAAAGATGACCCCAATGCAATTATAGACAAGAGTACAGGAAGAACAGGAGGGCGTTGGCCAAACAATACGGTTTATTATACTGTAGAGAATAGTTTGCCTAATAAAAATAGAGTGACAGATGCTATTGCGCATTGGGAGGCTAATACAGTTTTAAGATTTGTGCAACGAACCAATCAACCAGATTATGTGTATTTTAGATCGGGCGGAGGATGTTCTTCTTATGTAGGTCGTCAAGGTGGTCGACAAAACATTACTCTAGGTGATTTTTGTTCAACCGGTAATACCATACATGAAATTGGTCACGCAGTGGGGTTGTGGCATGAACAAAGTCGAAAGGATAGAGATCAATATATTACAGTAAACTTTCAGAATATATCAAATGGTGCTGATTATAATTTTCAAACATATATACAGCAAGGACTTGATGGAGATGAGTATACTAGTGAATTGGATCTAAATAGTATTATGATGTATGGGTCTTATTTCTTTTCTATTGCAAGAGATAAGCCTACAATAGTAAAAAAGGATGGGTCTACTTTTGAAATACAGAGAGATGGACTTTCGCCTGGTGATCTTGAAGGGATACGCAAGATGTATTCTGGAGATGTGATAGGAGATGATATATGCAAAGGAGTCGCTCCATGGTCTAGTAATCAAAATTATCAGGTAGGAGATCGAGTTACCTATCGTGGATATTTATATGAGAGAGCTACAAATCGTTGGAATCGTATTGGTAAATGCGCTTCTTAATGTATAGATAAACAAAAAACCGCTTCAAATTATGAAGCGGTTTTTATTTAATTATTTATAAAAAGTAGTATAGACTTACTTAATCATCTCGTAACTACGTTTAATAAATGACGTTAATTCTTCTCCTTTTAATAGGTTTTGAGAAAGTCTAGCTAAGTCTAAAGATTGTTTTATTAAACGTTCTTTTTTCTTATCTGTTTTTGTACTAAAAATTTCTCCAACCAAATCATGGTTCGTATTTACAACTAGGTTGTACATTTCTGGCATATTACCAAACATGTTCATTCCTCCACCACCAGTTTGTTGCATTTCTTTCATACGACGCATAAACTCTGGCTGTGTAATCATAAATGGAGATGCATTACTATCCATTGCTTCTAACTGGATTGTATATTTATCAGAAGGAATAACTTTTTCTAAATCAGTTTTAAGAGTTTCTTTTTCCTCATCAGATAATTTAGATATTGTTTCTTCGTCTTTTTTGATAAGATTATCTATATGATCACCATCTACACGAACAAAAGACACATTTTCTTTACTAGTTTCTAGCTTTTGGATTAAATGCGATACGATAGGTGAGTCTAATAATAAAACTTCATATCCTTTATTTTTTGCAGCTTCAATATATGGATGTTGCTCATCTTTGTTTGAAGCATATAGCACAACAAGTTTATCGTCTTTGTCAGTTTGACTATCTTTAATTTTTTCTTGAAGTTCTTCAAAAGTAAGATAAGTATCATCTACTGTTGGGTATAGTGCAAATTTGTCTGCTTTTTCAAAGAATTTATCTTCAGAAAGCATTCCATATTCAATAACTACTTTGATATCATTCCATTTCTTTTCAAAATCTTCACGATCGTTTTTGAATAGAGAAGCTAATTTATCTGCTACTTTACGAGTAATATAGCTAGAAATCTTCTTTACAGCTCCATCTGCTTGTAAGTATGAACGAGATACATTTAGAGGAATATCTGGAGAATCAATAACACCACGTAGCATTGTTAAGAATTCTGGCACAATACCTTCTACATTATCTGTAACAAATACTTGGTTTTGGTATAATTGAATTTTATCCTTTTGGATATTCATATCCTGACCTAATTTTGGGAAATATAAGATTCCGGTCAAGTTAAAAGGATAATCTACATTTAAGTGAATATTAAAAAGAGGCTCTTCAAATTGCATAGGATACAATTCTCGATAAAAACCTTTATAATCTTCGTCATTTAAATCAGCAGGTTGCTTTGTCCATGCTGGATTTGGATTGTTTATGATATTATCTACTTCTTGAGTAGGGGCTGGATCCTCTTCTTTAGCATCTTCAGGTTTTGGTAAAGTTTCAGTCTTAGTTCCAAACTTGATAGAAACAGGCATGAATTTGTTATACTTTACCAATAACTCTTTAATTCTATTTTCTTCTAAGAATTCTGTTTCCTCTTCACCAATATGAAGAATGATTTCAGTTCCTCTTTCAGTTTTATCGTGTGCTTCTAAGGTATAAGAAGGAGAACCATCACATGTCCAATGAGCAGCAGGCTCATCCTTATAAGACTTTGTAATAATTTCTACTTTATCTGCTACCATAAATGCAGAATAAAAACCAAGACCAAAGTGACCAATTATTCCAGAATCTTTAGCACTATCTTTGTATTTTTCAAGGAATTCTTCTGCTCCAGAAAAAGCTACTTGATTGATGTATTTTTCAACTTCTTCAGAAGTCATTCCTAGTCCTTGATCGATAATACGCAATTGCTTATTTTCTTTATCGACTATAACTTCAATTCTAGGATCACCATATTCTACTTTAGCTTCACCAATATTAGTTAAATGTTTTAATTTTAAAGTTGCATCTGTCGCGTTAGAAATTAATTCTCGTAAAAAAATCTCATGATCAGAGTACAAAAACTTTTTAATTAACGGAAAAATGTTTTCTACAGATACATTAATACTTCCTGTTGCCATTGTTATTTTTTTAAATTTTTGTTGTCTTTATTGTTATGAGATGATTCATGTTCAAAAAAAATACCAATGTGATTGATCTGTCAAACTGACATTAATGACGTTGTTTCTATGTGATGATTGTCAGGTTTTGGTATTGTTTACCATGTCTATAACTAATTGCACATAATCCTTAACAGAGAATGCAACTTTTTGATTCATATCATGTATTTATGATTTTGTATTATGGGAGTATAGTTCTTAGAAGTATTTTGTTATTGGGGTTGCAAATAAGTAGAAAAACACTTTTGGTCTTAAATTAATTTGTGGGTTCTTTGATTTTTTTTGCTGTTTTATGAGTGTAACTAACGGTTTTTTTGTTTGTTATGTATGCATAGCATATAATTAAAGTTTCTTTTTTCAAACAGGGAAGAATACATATATTGTAGGAAATTTTTACAGCAAAAAACAAACAATATTTAACCATATGTATACATCAAAAATATCGGGACTAGGATCTTATGTTCCTGAGAATATCGTGACTAATGACGACTTGGCAAAAGTAATGGATACTAATGATGAGTGGATACAGGAACGAACTGGGATACAACAACGACGTCACATAAAAAAAGGAGATGGTAATAGTACTTCAGTAATGGGAGCAAAAGCAGCTAAGATAGCTATTGATAGAGCAAACTTAACTACAGATGATATAGACTTAATCGTATTTGCTACCCTAAGTCCAGAAATGTATTTTCCAGGAGGTGGAGTTCAAGTGCAAGAAATGTTAAACATGAGTACAATACCTGCATTGGATGTTCGCAATCAATGTAGTGGTTTTGTATATGGTTTATCGGTTGCAGATCAGTTTGTGAAAACTGGAATGTATAAAAATGTATTGGTTATAGGAAGTGAGAATCATAGCGGAGGATTAGATATGACCACTAGGGGAAGAAGTGTTTCTGTTATTTTTGGAGATGGGGCAGGTGCAGCCGTGGTTACTAGAAGTGATAAGGAGGGCTCAGGAATCTTATCCACACATTTGCATAGTGAAGGTGCTCATGCAAAAGAGTTATCTCTTGAAGGGCCTAATACAGGGCATTGGGTGCCAGAAATTATTGCGGAAAACCCACAGGAAGATATTCCATATTATCCATACATGAATGGACAGTTTGTATTTAAAAATGCAGTTGTTCGTTTTTCTGAAGTTATTAATGAAGGTTTACAAACAAACGAGTTAACTCCAGGAGATATTAATATGTTAATACCACATCAAGCAAACTTAAGAATATCTCAATTTGTGCAAAAGAAGTTTGGGTTATCAGATGATCAGGTTTTTAACAATATTCAAAAATATGGTAATACGACTGCAGCCTCAATTCCTATAGCACTTACAGAAGCTTGGGAACAAGGAAAAATCAAAGAAGGTGATTTAGTGGTTCTTGCAGCTTTTGGAAGTGGGTTTACTTGGGGTAGTGCAATTATTCGATGGTAATTCTAAATAGATAGAAGACAAAAAAACGCGAAGTGACTACTTCGCGTTTTTTATATTACATAACTCTTGGTTACTAATTTTTTAAAGGCTAATTCAAATAAATCATAACCATGATTCTATTCATATAAACGTCATAAATTCTAATGTGTTACAACATGCTATGATTTTTCACAATTATTTAACTTAAAGAACATTTTTTGACAAGTATGTATCTGAAAAATATAATTAGAATATTGATAATGAGCTTTTAATAGGTTTTTTAAATTAAACAATTAGAGTAATCCTCCACCAGATTTTTCATTTTTATCTCTACGTTTTCTGGAAACTTTTCTGTTTTTACCACTTCCAAATCTATATGATAAGCCTAGGTATATAGTTTGAGTTTCCCCTTTAAATTCTCCATTTTGGCGGTATGGGTTCTCACTATCAAATCTAAATTTCATAGTATCAAAAACATCATTAAAGTTTACACTAAAAGTTCCTTTACCTTCAAGAAAGTTATAACGTGCTCCTGTATTTACAAAGTAAAAAGGTTTTGAGTTAAATTGAACTCCTTTTTGGTCACCACGGTAAAATCCAAACACTTGAAAAGTTAGATTCTTTGTGGCTTTTATACTATTGTTAACTCTAAAATTATAAACAACGGCATCGACTTCTTTATTAATTGGCTCTATTACCCCTGTATCACTAACACTTTCAACAACTCCCTTTTGTGTTTGTCCATAAAGATCAAAGCTCGCATTAATACTCCACCATTTAGTTGCTTTATAATTACTGTTTACTTCTATACCATAGGCTGAGTTATCTTCGTAGTTGTCATGTGTTAATACTTGATTTTCGGCATTTAGAGGATCTTGTAATATAATTTGATTGATTTCATCGTTTATAAGGCGATAAAAGACACCACTTGTAATAGAACCTTTATTTAGTCTTCTTGTATAATTAAATTCTAATGAGTTAGTAAATTGTGGATCTAGAGATGGGTTTCCTTTACCCGTTATTCTTCCAATATTCCATTCTCTAATAGGATTAACTTGGTTTAACCCCGGGCGATCTATTCTACGACTATAACTTAATTGATAACTGTTCTTTTCTCCTGATTTGTAAGATACAAAAGCAGATGGGTATACTGTAATAAAGTCATCTTCAAATATTTTTGTGTCATTTTCGGTAGCTACAACATCGTAACTTTCTATACGTGCACCTAGTTGATATGACCACTTTTCAAAATTTTGACCATAGGTTCCGTAAAAAGAATAGATATTTCGGTCATACTTAAATCTAGAGTCGTCAAAAATTGTTGATGTTGTGTTGTAAGTATCATCTGTTCTTCTTAAACGAGCTTCGGCTCCTAATTCTAATTTAGTTTTTTCAGAAAGAGGGTTGACATAGTCTAGATTGATAGTTGTATTTTTTCTGTCTTTTTCAATGTCATCGATATAAGGTAGGAAGGTTCCATTTCCACCAATACGACTAAATTTATCCTTGTTAGTACTTTCAAAAATATTGTAATCAACTTCTAATTCTATATTATGTCCTTCTTTAGTAAAATCGTGCTTATAATCAAAATTATAGGTAGATCCAATATTGTCTTGAGCTCCGATACTTAGTAATTTATAATCAGCAAAATCATTATTTAGAAAGAAAGCATCGGTACCTAAATCAGTTTTACCATCAAATAAATTTTGATTGGTATAAAATGAAACGGTATTTTTCTCATTTACATAGTAATCAAGGCCAACTTTAAAAATATGAGATTTTTCGTTAGAAAAAATACTTACAGCTTGTTTTGTATTGTTATCTTCTCTAAAAATGAAACCTCCTTGATTTCTTTTATTCGTATTGTTACCATAGTTACCATAAACATTTATTTTACCCGTTCTGTAGTTTAGGTCAATAGAGCTATTAAATCTTGCATTTTGATCAAAATTCAATCCTAGATTAATATTACCATTAAATCCTATGTTGCTATTCTTATGTAAGATGATATTAATAATACCGCTCATCCCTTCTGGGTTATACTTTGCAGAAGGATTGGTTATCAATTCTATTTTTTTTATCGACGTAGACGGAATTTGTTTTAATAACTGGGCGGCGTCTATATTAGTAGGTTTACCGTCAATTAGGATACGAACATTTTCATTACCTCTTAAGGCGATATTACCATCTTGATCTACGTTTACAGAAGGTATGTTATTCATGATTTCTGAAGCACTACCACCAGTTGTAGTAAGGTCTTTTCCTACATTAATTACCTTGCGATCGATTTTTTGCTCTATGGTAGTTCGTTCTGCTACAATAGTAACGTCGTCCAACGATTCGGCTTCTTCTTCCAAAGATATTGTACCAATATTAATATCTTTATTTTTACGAGATATTTCTATGGTTTGAGAATATGTTTTGTAACCAATAAATTGAACTTGCAAAGTGTAATTACCTTTAGGGATATCTGAGATTACAAAATCTCCATTTTCGGTACTTATTCCACCACTAATAATTTTATTACTCCCATCCTGAATTGCAATTGTGGCGTATGGAATTGGTTGCTGAAGCGCTTTGTCGATAACTTTTCCTTGAATACTACCAACAATGGCATTATCATTTGGTTGTGCCGTTAAAAGCAAGCTCCAAAATGAGAAAAATAATAACATAACTTTTTGATAAACTGTTTTCATTTGATTGTTTGTTTGATTGATTGATGATGCAATGCATTGTACTTTGTATTACATAGTATAGGATGCAAAGTTTTTAAATTTTTATCACATAATGATTAATCATGTTTGGGATAAGACGACTATTTTTTGGGTATGTTACATATTATTTTTGGTTTTAACATTTTATTATCATTACGGTAATATAATGTGGGTAGGAAATTTGTAATATAAAAACGAGTTGTAATTCATTGTATACTACGTTTTAACAAGAATAAAGGTTGAAAAATGAAATTCAAGGATAATTTGTTTTTGTATATTGTGTTATATTATCTTGTTTTCATGTTTATTTTGTGCTTTAAGGTTGATATATGATTTAATTCACATTTATTTAACAATAAATATGGGAAATAAGAGTTAATTCATTAATTTTAGAAATAACATGGGGACTTCCTAGAAGGATTAAGATGTAGAAGGGAATCTTATTTTTATATTTAAACCAACTTTTTTAGCGTTGTTATCTGGGGCTTGATTTCTAATTGTTTATGTTGTTGTTGAGGATTAAGTATCTTGTTCGTTAAGATTGGCTATGAAAAAAATTACGTTAGTTTTATTATTCTTTATTGGTATTGGTATATGTAATGCACAATCCTCAAATACAATAAGTAGAGATAGCTTAGAGAATCTAATTTCACAGTCTTTCATAATTTCTAATAAAGGTGAGTATACCAAAGCTTATGAACAACTTACTTTTGCTTTAGAATATGGAAAGAAAATCAATAATGATTCTATTATTGGTGATGTATACAACTGTATCGGAAGCTTGTTTAGTAATATGGGAGATCATGATAAAGCTCGTGAAAATTATGCTTTGTCAAAAGAGGCTTTATTACGAGCAAACTATCAGTCTTACCTTATTTTTCATTATAATAATGTTGCTAATATAGATACACGAGAAAAAGATTATATAAATGCAGAGAAAAACCTTTTAGAATCAAGAAAGTTAGCATTAGAACTTAATGATACCTATAAAGCACTTTGGCCCACATTTAATATTGGAGAAATCAAATACATATTAAGAGATTATGCAAGTGCAACCTTTTACCTACAGGAAACGATAAAATTATACCAACCCAATACAGAACAACAGCCTGATATTATTATAAAAACATACATTTATTTGGCGAATATTTATGCTAAAATTAATGAAAATGAAAGGGCTCTTGAAAATTTTGATATTGCAAAAAAGATAGCTTTAGAACATCAGTCTTATCCAGAGTTAATTAAAATCGAAAAACAAAAAGCAGCTTTGTACGATGTTTTAAATCAGTCGGATAAAGCAAAAGAGGCAATGTCTAACCAAATTGTTTATCTTGAAAAAAACTTCGAAAATCAACAAGAACTATTAAATGAACAAAATCAATTAGAACGTGATTTATTTGAAAAAGAGAGTAGTTTAACATTAACCCAAGAACTAAATAAGAGTCAAGAAAAATCAATTCAAAAAATAAAATATTTTTCTTTAGCGCTTTTAACGCTATTTTTTATCACAATTAGTGCTGTAGTTCTTTTGTATCGATCAGATAAAAATCGTCAAAAACTAAATAATAGATTAAAAATAAAGAATAAAGAGCTTTTAGATGCTAAAGAAAAAACTGAATATGCTTCCCAATTAAAAACCAATTTCTTTTCTACGATTAGTCATGAACTTCGTACTCCTCTTTATGCAGTTACAGGAATTACCGATATTTTGATAGATGAAAACCCTAAAAAGGAACAACGACATTATCTTAAAGCTCTAAAATCATCAGGAGAACATTTACTTTCTCTAATAAATAATATTTTACAAATTAATAAGTATGACGCTAATACTATAGAACTAAGCGTTATAGATTTTAATGTTTTAGATGTTGTAAACAATATAAAGAATGCACTTAGTTACTTAAAAAAAGAGAATAACAATAGTATACACACTTATATTGATGATGCGATACCTAAAAAACTAAAAGGAGATTCTATTAAGCTTTCACAAATAATAATTAATTTATTAGGTAATGCTTTAAAGTTTACTGAAAATGGAAATATTTGGTTAACTGTGAATTGTATTGATTGTAAATACAAGTCTGATGATTACATTACATTAGAAATTTGTATTAAAGATGATGGTATCGGTATTTCTAAGGAAATGCAATCTAGAATTTTTGAAGATTTTTATCAAGAATCGGTACAACTTAACCGTAATTATGAAGGAGCAGGTTTGGGATTAGCAATTGTAAAGAGATTGCTACATGCCATGGGAAGTGAAATTAATGTTGAAAGTAGACCAAATGAAGGCGCAAGTTTTTCTTTTAAAATTAAATTTCAATACGAAAAAGAAATACCTGAAATTCAAGAGAATGTTGAAGATTATGAAAGCGTTAATCTAATTGACAAGACGTTTTTGGTAGTAGATGATAATAATATTAACCAAATGATTACAAAGCGTATTTTAGAAACTAAAAATGCAAATGTTGTTGTAATTGATAATGGATTCGACGCAATAGACTTACTTAAAAAAGAACATTTTGATGTTATTTTAATGGATATTCATATGCCAAAAATGAGTGGTTATGAAGCTACAGAAAAAATAAGAGGGTTTAATACAACCACTCCTATAATAGCTTTGACCGCAGTTGATCTTGGCGAGAATAAAGAAAAAATACTTTCATCAGGTATGAACGGAGTGATATCTAAGCCATTTCAATTAGATCATTTTTATTTAGAATTACATCGATTTATTGATTAAATATATACTAACCTCTGCTTATTATCATTAAACATATAGGTAATTAAGTAATTGGTAAAATCAAAAACCGCCTTTATGTATAAAGGCGGTTTTTTGTAATAATCAAATAGTAACACTAACCATCAATTATGAATAAAATTTGATTATTACTCAAGTAACTAACTAAATCTATGAAAAATTAAATCTTTTTCTATACATAAGACGAAGCCTTGTGAATTCTGTTACAGAGAGATTTTCTTTTTAACATTTTAGTAGTTATTTTTAACGTTTTAGGAGTTTTTAGATGATTAAGAACGTCTATTTTGTTGTTTATAAATTAACTGTGAAAAAAATGAGCAAAAAAACTGTTGTTGTAGGCGCTTCTGTTAAAGTAGATAGATATTCTAATCGTGCAATTCGTAAATTACTTGCATATAATCATCCGGTTATAGCCGTTGGAGTAAAGGATGGAGAAGTTGAAGGTGTAGAGATTCTAACAGACTTTGAGATAGAAGATGAGGTAGATACGGTAACCATGTACATAAACCCTTTGAGACAACCTTCATACTATAATGATATTATTGATTTGAACCCTAAAAGAGTTATCTTTAATCCAGGCACAGAAAATCCTGAGTTTTTCTCAAAACTTAAAGAAGCTGCCATAGAAGTAGAGGTAGCTTGTACTTTAGTTTTGCTTTCTACGAATCAGTATTAAACCTAAAAATGTTAAGAGGCCATTAAGAATTAGTATAAAAAAGCCAAACTCAAAACCAAACCAAATTAAACTATTTAGACTAATAATATAGGATAGAATAGGGGATAAGATTGCAATAACAGGAACCCATTTATCTTTTACTTGGAGTTTAGTGAATAATCCAAAAGCATACAGACCTAACAAAGGACCATAGGTATATCCCGCAAAAACAAATAATTTTGCAATCACACTTTCATCTTTAATGATATACTTAAATGCAATGATGACAAGCATAAGTAGTATTGAAAAAAGAATATGTATTTTTTTTCGAGTTTTTATTTGATCGGCAGGTGTGTATTTCTTTTCGATATCTAAAATATCAATGCTAAAAGATGTGGTTAAAGAGGTCAATGCGCTATCGGCACTACTGTAAGCAGCGGCTATTAAGCCAAGTATAAAAAAGACAGCGATGCCAAATCCTAATTCACTTTGAGTTGCTATTATTGGAAAAAGTTGGTCTTTGTGTGCATCGATTCCATTTTGTGATGCATATTGTGTAAGTAATAACCCAAGGCCTAAAAAAATAAAGTTTACAATAGTAAGAACAATTGTAAACCAAAATATATTTTTTTGTGCATCTTTTAGGTTTCGGCATGTAAGATTCTTTTGCATCATATCTTGATCCAAACCTGTCATTACAATTGCAATAAAGGCTCCCGAAAAGAATTGCTTCCAAAAATAATTAGCACTTTTAAAATCGTCAAAAAAGAAGAGTTTAGAAAGATCACTATCCAATACGTAGCCAAGTAGTTTAGACCCATCAACTCCTAAATCACTAGAAACATAATATATAGCAACACCTACTGCAATTAACATAAACAAGGTTTGTAGTGTATCGGTCCAGACAATTGTTTTAATTCCTGATTTAAAAGTGTATAACCAAATCAATAGGATGGTTATGATAACAGTAACCCAAAAAGGAACGGCTAATGCATCAAAGAGTATAGATTGTAAAACATTGGCTACAAGAAACAATCTAAAACTGGCACCAACAACCCTAGATAATAAGAAAAATGAAGCCCCCGTTTTGTATGAATAAGAACCAAATCGTGTTTCTAGGTACGTATAAATAGACGTAAGATTAAGCCTGTAGTATAATGGGAGTAGTACGGTACCAATTACAGCATATCCTAAAATATACCCTAATACAACCTGCATATAGCTAAATTGGGAAGCTTCTACCCATCCAGGAACAGATATAAAAGTTACTCCGCTCAAAGAAGCTCCTATCATACCAAAAGCAACTACATACCAGGGAGATTGCCTATTGGCTTTAAAAAAAGCATCATTGTCAGAGTTTTTACCTGTGAAATAAGAGATTAAAAGGAGAACCCCAAAATATGCCCCAATAAGAAGCAAAATATGTAATGGCTGCATGTGTTTTGTTTAAAATAGAATACCAAAGTACAATTTTTTGATATAAGTTAATCAAAAGATGTTATGGTCGAATAACAAAATGTTCTTTAGCTTGTTCTTTTCTAAAAAAAACAAAACCAAAATCAAAAGTGTCTATAGTAACACGTACTTTCGGATGTCGTTTGATTAGGTTCCAAATCTCAATATTTTTCTCTGTTTGATGAATTTGATTAAAGATTAGCAAAGAATTATTGTGTGTTCTTGATAGTAGTGACTCTAAAATAGAATCTTTATAATTTTTAAAATCAAAATAGATGAAATCATAAACGTCATCGGTTATTTTTTTTGACAACGTAACTTGATCGTTTAGTAATACAAGTTGACTTATTAAAGTAGAAGTTTCTAAAATGAGTATTTTTTGATAATCAAAATAATAAAGAAGACGATGTATCAATTTGAGATTTTTAAAACTAATATTTGATAAGTTTTGATCTTTTGATATTGATTTTATTATAGGATACGATGTTTTATTCTTTCTGTCATAAAAGCATTTGGTAACCAAAGAATATACAAAAGGCGAATGTACCCCATGTTGATTGGTAGATCGAATAAGAAACTTTAAGTATTCCTTAGTTTTAAATAGCATCTTTCTTAAAAAATTATCCTTCCATTTTTTCAGAGAGTTCTAACCATCTCATTTCAAATTCCTCAATATCTTGAATAATTTTCTGAAGTTTTTGAGACTCTTCATTAATTTTATCTCCTTCTAAATTTCCTTCGGCGAATATAGTTTCAATCTCTTTTTTTTGAAGTTCAAGTTTCTTTAAGTCTCGTTCAATCCTATTAAATTCTTTTTGTTCGTTATAAGATAAAGCAGCTTTATTATCCTTTTTCCAACTATTTTTTGCTTTGGGTTGGGAGTTATCTTCAGCTTTTTTTACTTCAGGAGCCTTACTACTTTCATATATTCTGTAATCTGTATAATTACCAGGGAAATCTTGAATAACACCATTGCCTTTAAACACGAATAAGTGATCCACAATTTTGTCCATAAAGTAACGGTCGTGGGATACAACCATTAGACAACCAGGAAAATCCAATAAGAAATTTTCGAGTACATTAAGTGTTACAATATCTAGATCATTTGTAGGTTCATCAAGAATTAAGAAATTTGGGTTTTGTATTAAAACGGTACATAAGTATAATCTTTTTCGTTCACCTCCACTTAATTTTTCAACAAAATCATATTGTTTTTTACGATCAAAAAGGAAACGTTCTAATAATTGTTGCGCAGATATTTGTCTCCCTTTTTTTAATGGGATATAATCTCCAAATTCACGAATAACATCAATAACTTTTTGCCCTTCTTTTATAGTAATACCTCTTTGGGTATAGTACCCAAATTTTATAGTATCCCCTTTGACAATTTTACCATGATCTGGAGATACTGCCCCTGTGATCATGTTAAGAAAAGTTGATTTACCCGTTCCATTTTTACCTATAATACCGACACGTTCACCTTTTTTGAATACGTATTCGAATTTATCAAGTAAAAGGAGGTCATTATAACTTTTAGAAATTTTATGAAGCTCAAGAATTTTACTTCCCATTCGTTCCATATTAATTTCGAGTTGTACCTCGTGATCATTCCTACGTTTATGAGCACGTTCTTTGATTTCATAGAAATCGTCAATTCTGGATTTTGATTTAGTTGTACGAGCTTTTGGCTGTCTACGCATCCAATCTAGCTCTTTTTTATATAGTTGTTTTGCCTTTTCGGTAGTAATCTGCTCATTAGCAACCCTAGCGTCTTTATTGCTTAGATAGTAGGCATAATTACCTTTGTAACTATACAATTGACCATTTTCTAATTCGACTATTTCGTTACAAACATTTTCTAAGAAGTAACGGTCGTGAGTAACCATGAATAATGTAAAGTTCTCTTTTGCAAAGTATTCTTCTAACCATTCAATCATTTCTAGATCCAAATGGTTTGTTGGTTCATCTAAATATAATAACTCTGGTTTGCTTAAAAGAATATTGGCTAATGCTAGTCTTTTCTTTTGCCCTCCGGATAAATCACTAACTTTTTTACTTAAATCATCTAGTTTAAGTTTAAAAAGGATTTGCTTGTATTGAGTTTCAAAATCCCAAGCATTACTGGCATCCATTTGCTCAAAAGCGAGTTGATATGCTTCTGTGTCTTCTGGATGTAATAATGCTTTTTCATATGCATCAATAACTTTAAGTATTTCATTATCTGATGCAAAAATGGTTTGCTCGATGGTTAGATTGGGATCAAGGTTTGGCTCTTGAGGTAAAAAAGCAACTTTTAGATTTTTACGATAAACCACTTGACCTTCATCAGGTTCTTCATCTCCTGCAATAATATTGAGAAGCGAAGTTTTACCCGTTCCATTTTTGGCTACAAATCCAATTTTTTGCCCTTCGTTAATTCCAAATGAGATATCCTTAAAGAGAATGCGTTCCCCAAATGATTTTGCTATATGTTCTATTGATACGTAATTCACAACTTTGTATAAGGTCGTAAAGGTACAAGGTTTCTAAGATACATAGAAACAAAGTCTAAAAGTTTATAGATAAATCTGATAAATAGTAATTTTTCCTTTATGAGTTTCTTCGTCTTGTTACCGAAAACAAAAAGATAGTAATAGATAAAAATATAGCAATTCTTGCAAGATAGTTTCCTGCTTTTACATAAAAGGTAATTTTATCATTTGTCATAAGTGTACCTTTTAAGACACCTTGTTCTTCATATTTTAATGACGAAACAATTTTTCCTGTTTGATCTATAATTGCAGAAATACCTGTATTTGCACTACGAGCAATGCTTCTACGAGTTTCTATTGCTCTTAACTTTGCAAATGATAAATGTTGTTTGTGTCCTTGTGTATTTCCCCACCATGCATCATTAGTAATAATAGCTAAAAAATCAGCTTTATTTCTTATATAACCTGTTACAAACTCGCCATATATACTTTCATAACAAATTAATGGAGCAATACCAATACTATCTTTACTGAAAAAAACTTCTCTATTTTCTTGAGTTGTCTTTTTTGCAACAGTTCCTCCAAGATCTATCATTGCATCTCCAAGAATTGGTTTAAGAACACTTTGGTACGGAAAATTTTCTACTCCAACTACTAATTTCGACTTATGATATAAACCCGTAAGACCATCAGGGCTAACAAAAAAAGCAGAGTTGTAATCATCATAAAACACATTCTCTTTATGAATATTAGTTTGTTTGCGTATCCTTTTAGGGTCGTTAAAAACGTCTATGAGGGAAATTCCTGATAAGAAATTTGCATTGGGATAAGAAATAAGTAAGTTTTGAGCAGTTCTTTTTGCAATTGAATTAGAAAAATTAGAAAGCTTATTATTATCTGCAAAAACTGTTTCTGGAGCAATAATAAAATCTGTAGAAGAACTTGTTACGGTCCTGCTGAGAGAATCTAATAATTTACCCACACGATTATCACTGGTGTTGTATTTTTCGGTATATGGATTAATATTAGGCTGTAGGATGACTACTTCAATAGATTTGCCTTTTTCTTCGTATGTTTTTAGTAAAATAAAAGAAAGTATAATTGGTATTGAAATAAACAAACCATTACGTAAAAGAGATCTGTATAGTATCGTTTTATCTTTATGCTGAATAAAAAGTAATATACTTTTAAAAACACTAATGTTTACTATCCATACCCAAAGTGTACCACCAAAGGTTCCTGTATATTCGTACCATTGTATCCAAGAAGTAAAATCAGCAAATCCATTTCCTAGGTTGAGCCATGGCCAAGATACTTGCCATTGTAAATGAAAATACTCAAACCCCATCCAGAAACATATTAGAAACAAGCTTGAGATTGTAAAGGATGTTCTTTTTGCAACAATGTGGTATATAAGGAAAACAATAGCCATTAATAAACTGTTGACAAGTACGGCGATCCACATTCCTATTGGAGTTGAATTATAAATCCACCAGGTGGTAATTATGTTCCAAATAAAAAAAGTAATATAGGCTAATCCAAAGATTTGAGATTTGCTGTATTTATGATAACGTGTAGTATATTCTGCAACCAAAAGTGGTACAAAGGCAAAGAACAAAAACAATGGAAAACCATATGTTGGCCAGCTTATAGCAAGGATCAATCCAGAAAGGATAGCAAGCAGAATGTTTTTCATATAAAAAATTATAGATACAATATAATAACGAAATTAAACTTATTTGGTTACAATGAATACATTTGAATGCATCTTTTTTGTTAAGCTTTATTGGGATATTTTAAAACTATAGCAACAGACCAGAATAGTTTATTATTTTTACACAAAATCCAATCTATGTCTATCAAAAAGCATATTCCAAATAGCATCACATTGCTTAATCTTTTTTGCGGTTCTATAGCAGTTATTTTTGCAGTTCAAGGCCATTTACAGTTAACGGCTCTTTTTGTAGTATTAGGAATAGGGTTTGATTTTTTTGATGGGTTGGCTGCTAGAATGTTAGACGTTAGAAGTGAATTAGGATTGCAGCTTGATTCATTAGCAGATATGGTAACAAGTGGGGTCGTGCCAGGGATAGTAATGTATCAATTATTTACGCAAGTGGTTGGTAAGCCTTTTTATCAAGTTCATGATTCATGGAGCTCTGATCACGTGTTTACTGATCTTAGCCTATCCTATATGTCTTTATTAGGTTTGTTGATTACATTAGCATCTGCTTATCGATTGGCTAAATTTAATATTGATACCCGTCAAACTTCATCATTTATTGGGTTGCCAACTCCAGCAAATACATTACTTATTATAAGTTTGCCTTTGATACTTGAGTTTCAACAAGAGGTATGGGTTCATGAAATTATTCTTAATCAATGGTTTTTATTGGGCTTAACTATTCTAAGTTGTTATTTATTAAATGCAGAAATTAAGTTATTTGCATTAAAATTTAAAACTTGGGGATTTGCAGAAAATAAAATTAGGTATATTTTTCTGTTAGTAACATTAGTATTACTTGTGTTATTAAAGTTTTTGGCGATTCCTTGTGTTATATTACTTTATATATTAGTGTCTTTGTTGTTTTCAAAAGATTAATAAAAAAAGCGAGACTAGCTCGCTTAATATAAAAAAAAACAAAGGATTCTATCGCTTTATTGGCAAGCTAAAGATCCATAACAGCAGGGGTGTTGCCAGTTTTGTTGAAGACTACAATCAACCCCATACCAATTACCTGCATGAATCTGTTTTTGCTGTTGTTTTTCTAAAATCTGAACTTCTTTTAAATTTAAAATGCTTTTTAACATAATTTGAATTTTAAATGTGAATACTTATTTAAGTAGTTAGCATATTAAAGATAAATTTTAAAACAGAAACTAAATATTTATCCACATACTTTAGTTGTAAAATTATGATATTGTGAATTTTAGGAGTTTTAATTTGAATTTTGGTAATAGTACAAGGTTATTATTCATTTTATTAAAATCATTTTTGTTAGAAATATTAAAGATCTATGGTTTATGATAAAACCTGAAATGTATTTTGTTTTACAAAATGGATAATTAGTAAAACATTTTGTATTTTTGTTATAGATACTTATGTTATGGAAAAAAATAAAAATATCACATCAGAAAGGATTATCGAGTTATATATGAGGGATGTACTTCTTTCATCGACTACCTTTTCATCGGTTTATGCTTTTGCAGAGAAACATGATTTTGATGAATCACAGTTTTATGAGCATTTCAGTAGTTTTGAGCATATTGAAAAAAGAATTTTTGCTTTTTTTTGTGTTCAAACCACAACATTGTTAGAAAAATCTAAGGAGTATTTTGATTTTGATAAGAAGCAAAAGTTGTTAAGTTTTTATTATACTTTCTTTGAAGTACTTTCTGCTAATAGGTCTTATGTGTTGTTAAGACTTAAAAACCATAAGAGTAAGCTTAAGTCATTAAAACTATTAACTCGACTTAGAGAGGAATATCTAAATTTTATTGATGATTTGGATTTAGAGCGCATAGACTTTAAAAAAGAGGAGTTAAATGATGTTCGAGATAAAGGTCTTAAAGAAGCTGCTTGGTTGCAATTACTTATTGTTTTAGAATTTTGGTTAAATGATGAATCTAAAGGTTTTGAGAAGACTGATATTTTTATTGAAAAATCTATTCGGGCAACTTTTGATTTAATTGATGTAGCTCCAATAAAAAGCATTGTAGATCTGGCAAAATTTATGTGGAAAGAAAAGATGAGTGTGTAATATGAAATCTATTGATAAAATACCTATTTCTAAAATAGACCGAGCTTCTAAATTATTATCTACCGGAATTAAAGTTGGCGTTAATTATGCAAAATATTATGGTGATAAGGTTGTAAAATCTAAAGAAGAGGCAAGAGAAAATCTTAATGAAGCAAATGCTGATGATATTTATAATGGACTTAAAACACTGAAAGGTTCGGCATTGAAAGTTGCTCAAATGCTAAGCATGGAAAAAAATATACTTCCAAGAGCATACGTTGATAAGTTTTCTTTATCTCAATTTTCTGTGCCGCCATTGTCCGCACCGTTAGTCATCAAAACTTTTAGGAAATATTTTAACCAAGAACCGTCAGAGGTATTTGATACTTTTTCTGCAGAATCTGTAAATGCTGCTAGTATTGGTCAAGTTCATAAAGCAACTAAGAATGGAAAGGAGTTAGCAGTAAAAATCCAATATCCAGGTGTTGCAGAAAGTATATCATCAGATCTTGCTTTGGTAAAGCCTATTGCCATAAAAATGTTTAACATTAAGGGTAAAGGATCTGATGAGTATTTTAAAGAAGTAGAAAATAAGTTGTTAGAAGAAACGAATTATGAACTTGAATTAAAGCAGAGTATTGAAATAATTACGAAGTGTAAGAATATATCAGGGATTAAATTTCCTGAGTATTATCCCAAATATTCTACAGATAGAATTCTAACTATGGATTGGATGAATGGTATACATCTTTCAGAGTATGCTTCAAGAAATAAGGATGTAGAAAAAGCAAATATGCTAGGGCAAGCATTATGGGATTTTTACATGTTTCAGATTCATACCTTAAAAAAAGTACATGCCGATCCGCACCCAGGAAATTTTCTGGTATCAGATAATAATGAATTGATTGTTATTGATTTTGGTTGTATGAAAGAAATCCCTAATCAGTTTTATACTCCATATTTTGAACTTTCAGAAAGAGAAAATATTAATAACGCGACGTTCTTTGAAAAAAAACTATTTGAACTAGAGATTTTGAGATCAGATGACTCAGAATATGAAAAGAAGTTTTTTAGTTCACTTTTTTATGAAATGTTATCGTTGTTTACTCAACCATTTCAAGAAGAAAATTTCGATTTTTCTGATGATGTTTTTTTTGGTAAAATAGCAGATTTGGGTCAGAAATATGCAAAAAGTACAGAACTCAAAAAAATGAATGGAAATAGAGGGTCTAAACATTTTATTTATATGAATAGAACATTTTTTGGGTTGTATAATTTAATGCATGATCTAAAATCCACTAACACTAAGGTTAATAATTTTAAAAAAATTAATAATGCGTTTTAAAAGAACAGATATTGATTCACTTGATCATTTGTATAAAATAAATCTGATTAATAGTGTTTCTGGATTTAAATCTGCAAATTTAATAGGTACCAAGTCTAAAGAAGAAGTAAGTAATGTTGCCGTGTTTAGTTCGGTTACACATTTTGGGTCTGCACCCCCGATTCTTGGTTTTGTGCTACGTCCTACAACTGTGGCTAGAAATACTTATGATAATATTATGCAAACAGGTGTTTATACAATTAACCATGTTTATGAGGAGATAATAGAAGATGCTCACCATACCTCTGCTAAGTATCCCTCAGATATATCAGAATTTAATAAGACGGCGTTAGAAGAAAATTATAAGGATAGCTTTTATGCTCCTTTTGTTAAAGGTTCGCCTGTACAATTGGCAATGAAATATTGCGAGGAGTATAACATACAATCAAACGGAACTATTTTGATATTGGGGGAGATTTTAGATCTTTATGTAGATGATGTTTTAATTGAAGATGATGGTCTTATCAATTTAACAAAGGGTAAGGTTGCAACTATTAATGGTTTAGATACTTATATGGTTCCAGAATCTTCAAAAAGATTAGCTTATCAGAGACCTAAATAGGTGTCGTTTATTGTTAAAGTTGTGTAATGATAAATCATAGCACTTTTTAAACCTTTAATTTATAATAGAATTAATAGTTTAGAACATCGGCTAACTCTGTTTTTTATTTTTAATCGCTCTGTATATGTTTAAAATTAATATAGAAAGTAAGATGGATAACATTCCTGTTTTGGTTAAAATTTTACCATATTGAGTCCAGCCAAGACTTCCTCCAATCAAAATGATAATTAATAGGCAGCAGAAATAAATATCAAGTTTAACTTTTGTTCTCCTAATTTTTATCCTCTTCAATTCGTTGAGATCATTATTAGAGAACACGAATTTAATTTTATGAAAATCTTTTAGTATTAGAATGCAATTTAGAAAGAGTAAAAAAGCAACGATATAGGGCGTTCCATTCCAGTCTAATGAAGTAACAATGAATAGAATATTTAAAAGAAGAGGGAATAATAGTATTGCTCCTAAAAGTCTAAATCGATTGTTAATAAGTAAAAAACCAATGATTATTTGACTATAAGCGATGAATTTACCGTAGAGTTCAAGCCCATGTTTTTCTAATTCTTCAATGAGATAATGAGGCCCAATTATATCTGGAAGCCCTGTTAATTTTTCAATCCCGGCGGTAATAAATATAATACCCAAAAGAAAAGAAATTGAACTTATAAATACTGAGGTAATTTTATTCGTCATGTTTTTTACTTTTATACATTCTAGTTGTTGTAGTAAAACGATGACGACTAAGCTGGGTCTTTGTTACGATGTTTGTTATAGTTAAATCAAAGAAAAACTATTTTGGTTGATATGAGAACGTACTTTTTGAAGGTGAATTTATATTGTAAAAAATAAGAATACGTACTTGGTGTTAAGTCACAAGTTATTGACCAAAAGGATGTTTTTGAGATAGAGTTACTAATTCACTACGTACATTTCTTAATGTATTTGCATAGATTACAAGACTTTTTATTCCTGTTAATAATCGAGATTGTACTTGCGAGAATCTATTAGTTTCTTCTGGTGACCAATCTTGATTTAAGAAGTCATCAACATTAGAAATAACAGAGTGCAATGGTAACCATGTTAAGTGGCTATTTTTTGCAGCATACCCTTTTAAAAGGGAGATAGGGTACGTTCCTCCTCCAGATGCCGATATACCAACAATAAAGCCAGGTTTATGACCAAGAGGTAAACCTTGAGCAGAACCATTTGCACATAGTAAAAGTAGGTTTACCAAAGCTGGAGGTATCATACCTCCCCATTCGGGAACAACAAATACTACAGCATCACAGTGATAAAGTTGATCTAAAACGTCTTTTTTACTTTTATCAAGCTGCTTTTTATCATGATCACGGCCATAACCATAATGATCTAATAAAAAAGGGTAAATCGATAAGTCTAAAATAGAGGATGAAACATGTGGGAGCGACTCAAATATATGCTTTTGTAAATGCTCAGAAGTTTCAAAGCTTTTAGATTCATTTCTTTGACTGCTACTAACGATTAAGATGTTTAATCTTTTCTCAATTTTCATTTATTATAAAGGAGTTACGCGATTAAGAACCTTTGTCTATTAGAAGTTTAATTTCTTTTTTCGAAGCTCAAAATTCTGACCAAGATATACTTTACGTACCATTTCATCTTCGGCTAATTCTTCTGGGATACCAGCCTTAAGAATACTTCCTTCAAACATCAAATAGGTTCTATCTGTTATGGCTAGAGTTTCTTGTACATTATGATCTGTGATAAGAATTCCGATATTTTTATTTTTTAATTGGGCCACGATACGTTGGATATCTTCTACAGCAACAGGATCTACTCCTGCAAATGGTTCATCCAAAAGTATAAAATTAGGGTCTGTTGCAAGGGCACGTGCGATTTCTGTTCGACGACGTTCACCACCACTTAATAAGTCCCCTCTGTTTTTACGAATATGACCTAAACCAAACTCTTCGATGAGAGCCTCCATTTTATGTAGCTGTTCTTTTTTGGATAGTTTTGTAAGTTGTAAAACACTTAAAATATTGTCTTCAATACTTAGTTTCCTAAATACTGATGCTTCTTGAGCTAGATAACCAATACCGTTTTGAGCTCTTTTATACATTGGGTATTTGGTGATATCAGTATTTTCTAGAGTAATTCTACCTCCATTTGGTTTAACCAAGCCCACGATCATATAGAAAGAAGTGGTTTTTCCAGCACCATTGGGGCCTAAAAGCCCAACAATCTCTCCTTGATTAACTTCTAGAGAAATTCCTTTAACTACTTTTCTACCTTTATATGCTTTTATTAAATTTTCTGCTTTTAACTTCATATCAGAATGACTTCTTTACTATTGTAGTGTTGCTATTTTGGGTGGGTAAATTTACACTATTCTTTTTTACCTAGATGTTTTCATCGTTTTTTGATTCTAGAGCATCCCAGAATTCATAGGCACGTCGCAAATGAGGAATAACAATAGTTCCTCCAACCAACGTTGCAATACTTAATGCTTCGACTACTTCTTCTTTTGATAGCCCTTCTTTATACGATGATTCTAAATGGTAACGAACACAATCATCACAGCGTAAAACGGTAGACGCTACAAGCCCTAGTAGTTCTTTGGTTTTTACATCTAGAGCTCCTTCTGTAAATGCATTGGTATCCAGATTGAAGATTCTTTTTATTACTTTATTATTATCTTCTAGAATACGGGTATTCATTTTTTCTCTGTAGTCGTTAAACTCTTTGATGATATCACTCATTTAGGTAAATTTTCTAGTTTTTTCTTTTCTTTTTTTATAACAGCTTTAGAAATAAATATACTTACTTCATATAATATCAAAACCGGAATTGCTACGATAACTTGACTAGCAATATCAGGAGGGGTAATGATGGCAGACAGTATGAGTACAATTACTAATGCAAATTTTCGATATTTTCTTAAAAATTCTGGAGTAACTAATCCAACTTTGGTAAGAAAAAACATAATTACAGGAAGTTCAAATATCAATCCACATGCAATAACCGATGCTCTCACCAGTGCAATATAGCTATCAATGTCAAATTCATTTAACACTTCTTTACTAACTTGGTATCCTCCTAAGAAATTAATGGATAAAGGAGTAATCACATAGTAACCAAAAAGGACTCCAAGAAAAAATAAAAAAGAGCAAACGATGATAAAACCCTTAGAGTACTTACGCTCTTTGTCATACATTGCGGGAGCAATAAATTTCCAAAATTCATAGATAACATATGGAAAAGCAAAAATAAATCCTGCAGTAATTGATGTCCATATGTGAACAGAAAATTGACCTGCAACTTTTCTACTTTGTACACTAAATGGTAGTTCTTTAAAACATAACCCTTCATCAAAACCTAATAGTTTAGAAATATTGCATAAACCTTTATAAGTAGGGAAATCTGGTTTTTTAGGGCCAAAAATAATAACGTCAAAAATAAACTCTTTGGCGATAAATGCAGCTGTTCCTGCAATAAGCACAGCAACTGTTGCTCGAATTAGATGCCAACGAAGCTCTTCTAAATGATCTAGAAAAGACATGGACTGAGGGTCTTTTTGTGTAGCTGCCATTATATAATACCTTCTTTCATCAAGTCATGAATATGCAAAAAACCTGCATATTTACCATCTTCTTCAGCTAATAATTGAGAAATAGAATATTCTTCTAATTTTTCAAGAGCATCAATGGCCATAGCTTGGTTGTCTATTCTTTTAGGGTTGGGAGACATAATATCTTTGGCTGTTAAACCAGCAAAAGATGAGGTGTTTGTAGAAAGCATTCTTCGCAAATCACCATCTGTGATGATTCCTTGTATCACACCATCTTCGGTTACGGCTGTAGCACCCAATCTTTTTTCAGTCATTTCTACGATTACACTATTAATATCAGAATCAGGAGTTACTTGAGGTTTTTCGTTTCTTGAAGTAATATCACTTACACGTAAATAGAGTTTTTTTCCTAATGCCCCACCAGGGTGATACTTTGCAAAATCTCGACTAGAAAAACCTTGTAAATGTAATAAACAAACAGCTAGTGCATCCCCCATAACTAATTGAGCAGTTGTACTTGTAGTAGGAGCCAAGTTATTGGGGCAGGCTTCTTTTTCTACATAGGCATGTAAGGTGTAATTAGCTTCTTGCCCTAGAAATGAATCCTTGTTTGCTGTAATACCTATAAGTGTATTTTTAAAGTTTTTGATTAAAGGAACTAGTACTTTAATTTCTGGAGTATTACCACTCTTTGAGATACAGATAACTATATCATCTTCTAAAATAGTACCCAAGTCTCCATGAATTGCATCGGCTGCATGCATAAATACAGCTGGGGTACCTGTAGAATTCATTGTTGCTACAATTTTGGTAGCTATAATAGCACTTTTTCCAATACCTGTAATGATTACTCTACCTTTTGAATTATGAATAGTTTCGACAGCATTAGAAAATTCTTCGTCGACAAGCTCTTCTAAATAAGCAATTGCTTGAGCTTCTTCTGCTATCGTTTTTTTGGCATAAGCCATTATAGTTTCCTGAGTGTTCAAAATTTAATAATTTTGTATGTTATATAATTAAAGATTTTATTATCTTTAATATGCGCAAAGGTATGCAATACCTTATTAATTTTAAATAGTCATAAAAAAAAGCATTTAAATTTATGCTTTGTTTATCTTTGACATTTAAAATTAAAATGAAAACAACCACTAAATCTGTATTTGGGGAAATAGGTTTTGGTGTAAACGATTCTTTATTTAATTGGATATAAAAGTAAAATGGTTTAATGAGCTTGAATGAAACTGACTTGCAAAGTGCATTAAAGACCCACTTTGGATTTAGTCAATTTAGAGGACTACAGGAAAAGGTAATAGAAAGTATTCTTAGAAAAGAAAATACTTTTGTAATAATGCCTACAGGCGGAGGAAAATCCCTATGTTATCAATTGCCTGCTTTAATGTGTAAAGGTACAGCTATTGTTGTGTCACCGTTGATCGCCTTGATGAAAAATCAGGTAGATGCCATTCGTGGTATTTCATCAATAGATGGTATAGCGCATGTACTTAATTCGTCCCTTAATAAATCCGAAGTTAAGAGAGTTAAAGAGGATATCATTAATGGTGTGACCAAACTATTGTATGTGGCGCCCGAATCACTCACCAAAGAAGAATATGTAGATTTCTTAAAATCTCAAGAAATATCTTTTTTGGCAATCGATGAGGCACATTGCATTAGTGAATGGGGACATGATTTTAGACCCGAATATAGAAACTTACGAAGCATTATACATAGAATAGGAGACAAGATACCTATTATTGGACTTACGGCAACTGCTACTCCCAAGGTACAAGAAGATATTCTTAAAAATTTAGGGATGAGTAATGCCAATACGTTTAAGGCTTCTTTTAATCGACCAAATCTATTTTATGAGATACGTCCTAAAACAAAGAATGTAGATGCTGATATTACTCGTTTTGTTAAACAAAATAGTGGTAAAAGCGGTATTATATATTGTTTGAGTAGGAAAAGGGTAGAGGAACTAGCACAAACCTTAGAAGTAAACGGGGTAAAAGCAGTTCCTTATCATGCTGGTCTGGATGCAAAAACTAGAGCAAAACATCAAGACATGTTTTTGATGGAGGATGTAGAGGTAGTTGTTGCTACAATTGCATTTGGTATGGGAATTGACAAACCTGATGTGCGTTTTGTAATTCATCATGATATGCCCAAAAGTATTGAGAGTTATTATCAAGAAACGGGTCGTGCAGGTCGTGATGGAGGAGAAGGTCACTGTTTGGCATATTATGCATACAAGGATATAGAAAAATTAGAAAAGTTTATGAGCGGTAAGCCTGTGGCAGAACAGGAAATCGGTCACGCGCTTTTACAAGAGATAGTCGCTTTTGCAGAGACTTCAATATCGAGAAGAAAGTTTATTCTACACTATTTTGGCGAAGAATTTGACGGAGAAACAGGAGAAGGAGCGGATATGGATGACAACGTGCGTAATCCTAAGAAGAAGAATGAAGCCAAAGATGAAGTAAAACTACTGTTAGAAGTTGTTGCAAAAACCGGAGAAATATATAAATCAAAAGACCTTGTTAATACCCTTACAGGTAAGAGTAATGCCCTTATTATTTCTCATAAAACACATGAACAACCATTTTTTGGTACCGGTAAAGATCATGATGATAAATACTGGATGGCTCTTGTTCGTCAAGTATTAGTAGCTGGGTATTTGCGTAAAGATATAGAGACCTACGGGGTGATTAGAATAACCAAAGAGGGTAAAGAATTTATAGCAAATCCGGTTAGTTTTATGATGACTGAAGATCATATATATAACCAAGCTGCAGATGATTCTATTATTACTGCGGCAAAGGCTGGGGGTAAAGGCGGAGGCGATGATAAACTAGCAGGTATGCTAAAAGATTTACGTAAAAAAGTAGCAAAGAAATTGGGTGTTCCTCCATTTGTGGTTTTTCAAGATCCCTCTATAGATGATATGGCTTTAAAATATCCAATCAATATAGAAGAACTAGGAAATGTTCATGGAGTTGGAGAAGGAAAAGCTAAAAAGTACGGAAAAGAATTTGTAGCCCTTATAGCTAAATATGTTGATGATAATGATATTATGAGGCCTGACGACTTTGTTGTTAAAAGTACAGGTGCCAATAGTGGGCTTAAATTATATATCATACAAAATGTAGATCGTAAATTACCTCTTGATGATATTGCTGCAGCAAAAGGCATGGATATGACCGAATTCATTAAAGAAATGGAAGCGATTGTATACAGTGGTACAAAGCTTAATATTGATTATTGGGTTGATGAGGTTCTAGATGAAGATCAACAAGAAGAAATTCATGATTATTTCTTAGAAGCAGAAAATGATAAAATAGATGTTGCAATAGAAGAATTTGATGGGGATTATGATGATGAAGAATTGCGTCTATATCGAATAAAATTTATCAGTGAAGTAGCTAATTAAAGCTGAAAATAAATTTTATTACTAGAAAAAACGGTAGTAAGAGTTTAATTAAAAGGTTCGAGTTTATGTTTTAACATAAACTCGAACCTTTTATATTTTATTTATTTCTGTTACTCTTAGATAAGCTAATAGTTAGATAAAAACTTGTAGTAGAAAGAGTAGATTCAGAAAGAGCATCACTCAAAGCTTCTCTCTTAGCGATGTTTTTATCGGTGTATACTCTATATCCAACCTTAAAGCGTCCTGCTCCAAAACCACCTCCATAGAAGTAATCAAGAGTAGTACTTTCTACACTGTTAAATATTGATTCTGTACCTAAATCTTGATCTACAGAAAGTCCACCTTCAAAGAACACTTCAAAATTAGAACTTAAATAAAGATGAAACCTAGGAGCAAAAGCAACATTAATACTTTTAAAGTTTAATTCGGGACCGTCTATATCTGTGTCAGAGAAATTGGTTTGTTTGGTAGAAAAAGATCTATACGTTGACTCTAAGAAAAAACTCAGATCAACTCCAAAAAACGGAATAAAAGTTTCTAAATAAATACCATACCTAGGAGCCAAAGTGTCATCGTAAATTATAGATTCTGTAGGATTAAGTTCTGATGGATGAGAGAAACTAACAAAATCCAGAGTACCAATAAGACCTATTTTACTTTGGTTAAATCGTGTTTTAACGATATACGCAATCTTTGCTCCCTTACATTCATTATACTCTTTAAAGTACTTTTTTAAATCTTTAAGAGTATAGGCTAATTCAGAAGCATCTTGTTTTCTGCAGCTTAGAGATTTTTGTAACTGTTCTCTAAAAAGAGTATTTTCTTTTGTGATAATTTTTTCTCCTACCTCTTCTTCTAAATCAGGAACATAATAGGTCTTGAAAACTAATAATTCGGGGTAAGCTATTTTTCTATCTGTATAAAAGAATCGATGTACATCATTTTTAGAGTACTGATATAGGGTTGCTTCACTTTTAAGGATTAATCTCAAAAATACTTTTTTAAGCTTTAGTCTAGGGTCTTTGTCTTTACTAGATTTTCCTACGGTGTCTCCTTGTAGGTCAAAGGCCATGATAAATCTTTTAAAAATATAATCTTGACCAACACCAAACTCTTTGATGTCTTCAATTTTGCCAGTTTTGGGACTTGATGATATTGCTTTTTTCCATTCAAATTCTGTAGGGTTGGTTTCCCAAGGCATTTTTTTTATCAAACAATCCGTTCGTTTGCCGCTATTGTCAATAAAATATCCGGATTTATATATGCTCTGAGCCGAAGTAGAAAAAATAAAAAATAAAAGAAATGTTAATAAAGAGAGTAATAATTTCATTGCATAAACAATTTTAATTAGCTTATTGATTGGTAAAATAATTTGTTGTGAAAATTTTAGTAGTAGATTTCTTAATATTAATAAGAAAACTACAACCTTTGTATAACAAACTAATTGTAGAATTATTGTCTTAGATTTTATTTTTGAATAATTATCAAACAAGCTGTTTAAATAACTAGATCATTTGTAGAATACCTAATCTTAATTTTTATTTTTGAAAATATAAAATTAAAAAGCTATATATAACTACAGATCAACAAAAGACAATTAATTATCTTTGCAGCTTAAAAAGTTAAAAAACTTAATATATATTGACATGGAAGAAGGATTATACGCAAAATTTAATACCACAAAAGGTGCAATTTTGGTTAATTTAGAATATAAAAAAACACCAGGAACAGTAGGTAACTTTGTTGGTTTGGCAGAAGGTAACCTCGAGAATGAGGCAATTCCACAAGGAAAACCTTATTATGACGGATTAAAATTTCATAGAGTTATTGCTGATTTTATGATTCAAGGGGGAGATCCTCAAGGTACTGGTGCTGGTGGGCCTGGTTACCAATTTGATGATGAAATTCACCCAGACTTAAAGCATGATGGACCAGGAGTGCTGTCTATGGCAAATGCAGGACCAGGTACAAACGGAAGCCAGTTTTTTATAACACATGTAGAAACTTCTTGGTTAAATGGAAAGCATACGGTTTTTGGTAAAGTTGTAGAAGGACAAGATGTTGTAAATGCAATAGAGCAAGGTGATGAAATTCAAACTCTAGAAATACAGAGAGTTGGAGCAGATGCAGAAGCTTTTGATGCAACAGAAACATTTAGAAAATTTAATGGTGCAAAAGCAGAGCGTGAAGCAGCTGCTAAGAAAAAATCAGAAGAATTACTAGAGGAATTAGCAGCCGGATTTGATAAGACAGAAAGTGGTCTGAGATATAAAGTTTTTCAAAACGGAGAAGGAGTTAAGGCAGAAAAAGGGAAAACTGTATCTGTGCACTATAAAGGAAGTCTTACTGACGGTACAGTGTTTGATTCTTCTTATAAACGTAATCAACCTATTGATTTTCCATTAGGTGTAGGACAGGTAATTCCTGGATGGGATGAAGGTATTGGATTATTACAAGTAGGTGATAAAGCAAGATTCGTTATTCCTCCATACCTTGGATATGGAGAAAGAGGGGCGGGAGGAGTAATACCTCCAGATGCAACACTTATTTTTGATGTAGAACTTGTTGATGTAAAATAGATGAGTTTTTAATATATTATGAAAGCCTTGGGTTACTAATCCAAGGCTTTTTTTGTTTTACGATTAAGTGGCTAATAGGGTTTGTATAAAAAGATAGGAAGGATTATTAATGTAGTCTTAAAAAAGTTAAATTAATTTTTGATAAGGTTAACTTTTGTTAAATAACTGAATTTACTAAACTTAAGGATATTTTTTTTATATTTTATGCCAAATTATAACCCCCCGAAATGAGAGTGAAGCAAAATTTTTTTGTGTGTTGGATTTTTTTTGCCAGCGTAAATATAGTTCTTGGACAAGGTCAAAATGATGTTTTAGCAGAGATTAATGATCAAATAGAGATAATAGATAGTTATACCGAATTTGATACATTTTATTTGGACTCGGAAGAGTTTTTGGATAAAATGGTCGATCATGGAGCTGAGTTGAACGGATACTATGAGCATGAACGTTTAAAAAAAATATCTAGAAAAATAGGTACACAAATTGCCGATATACTTACTACATTTTATTTTTGGAATGATCAATTGATTTATGTGAATTATAAACAATGTCCTTATATGGAAACGGTAAATGAGAATGGTCAAAAAATATTAGATTATTCTAGTTTTTTTACTAAGTACGAATCGAAGCATTACTTTAATAAGAATAAAGAGATTAAGAAAAGTACTATGGGGAAGCCTATAGATGGAGTTTCTGCACAAAAGGATTTTGTTAAGTACGCTGGTAAAATGAAAGGTCTTTTAGACAATAAATATTACAATAGAGATCTTTATGATGCTTTGCAAGGAAAATGGAGTTTTATTGAAAATACAGCCGATTATATTCTTTTTGAAGGTACGATGAGGTTTAATTTTTATAATGGAAGATTCGCAAACCGATTAAAAACAAGGATAGAAGATAACGTAATGATTTGTGTTTTTCCTGGTGATAATAAAATGTACAGATATAGAATTGATAGTGTAAACGAAGATATGTTAATACTTACTGACCTTTCTTCAAAAGAAGAGTTTAGATATGCAAAACTCGAATAATCTTTGAGAAAAATGAATAGAAGATATCCTATAGGCAAGTTCGAATGTCCACAGGTTGTTACACGAGTTCATATCGAAAGATGGATTAAAGATATCGAAGAGTTACCAGAAAAACTAACGCACTTAGTTTCTAATTTTGATACAACTCAACTAGAAACTTCATATAGAGATCAGGGTTGGACAGCAAGGCAATTGATTCATCATATTCATGATAGTCATCATAATGGATACATAAGATTTAAATGGGCAATGACCGAAGAGACTCCCGTTATTAAGGCTTATAATGAAAAGTTGTGGGCAGAATTGTTTGATACTAAATCAGCGCCTATTGATTTGTCTTTGAACCTTATTAGTGCCCTACATGCAAAGTGGACATATTTTTTAAAAGGATTATCTCAAGAAGATCTTAAAAAGAAATTTATACATCCAGAAGGTAATACACCTATCTCATTAGGAGAAGATATTGGCATTTATGCTTGGCATGGTAATCATCACCTTGCACATTTAGCACTAATAGCTAAATTATAATATGTGTTTGAATATAAATAAAGAGGGATTAAATATCGAAAACTCTATTCTTTCCACTTTATATTGCACCCAATACTAGGTTTTTGATTTTCAGAAACTTTTGCATTTCGAAGCACTGCATCCAAAGCTTGTCTTAGGTCTCTACCATTAACAGGTATGCCATTGCCTGGTCTAGAATCATCTAATTGTCCTCGATAAATTAATTTTAACTCAGCATCAAAAAGATAGATGTCAGGTGTACAAGCAGCATCGTATGCTTTGGCAACTTCTTGTGTTGAGTCAAATAAATACGGAAAAGTATAGTTGTTTTTTCTAGCTGTTTTCCACATTTCTTCAGGAGCGTCTTGAGGGTATTTTTCGATATCATTACTGCTAATTGCGACAAAACCAAATCCTTGTACACGATAATCATTTGCAATTCGTACAATTTCATCATTTATGTGAATTACAAAAGGGCAATGGTTACAAATAAACATAATTACAGTACCTTTTTCTCCTTGTACATTGTTTAGACCAACAGGGTCATTGGTGATCGTATCAACAAGTGTAAAATCTGGAGCTGTTGTACCAAGAGGTAACATATTTGAAGGAGTACGTGCCATAATTATTTTTTTCGGTAATGATGATCTATTAAATAAGTCTCAAAAATACTATTTTAGTTACATTAAATTGAAAATTTAGCCTTCGAAAATAGAATGAATTAAGTAAGTTGTAGATTGTTTTTTTTGGGGGGTAAGAAAGATAACTTTTTAAATTTTGAGAGAAGTCAAAAGGTTTAAAATTTCTTGTAAGGGTGAAAAAGAAAAAATGTAAATTAAAATTTAAAGTAAATGAAACTTGAAGAATGGAAAAAATCTGGACAATATTTTAATTACAATGGGTACAATATTTTTTATAAAGAATCTGGAGAAGGAGAACCTTTAATACTAATTCATGGTTTTCCTACATCTTCATGGGACTGGAATAAACTTTGGGGTACTTTGATTAAAAAGTATAAAGTGTATACCATAGATATGTTGGGGTATGGTTTTTCTTCTAAACCTGTTGATTATAGCTATACAATAGCATCTCAAGTAGCATTATGGGAAGCTTTTTTAGAGCATAAAAGAGTAAGGACATTTCATATTTTGGCCCATGATTATGGAGATACTGTGGTGCAAGAAATGTTGGCAAGATATAAAGAAGATTCTCGATATTTATTAGACATAAAGTCTGTGTGCTTTTTAAATGGAGGAATGTTTCCAGAAACCAACTTTCCAACAATAACTCAAAAACTGTTATTAACCCCAATGGGTAGTATTCTTAAGCTTGTTATGGGAAGAAAAACATTAGCTAAAAATTTCAAAAAAATATTTGGAAAAAATACGCAAGCAAGTAAAAAAGAAATAGAAGAGTTTTGGCAGGTGATAGCTTATAATTCAGGAAAAAATGTGATTCCGAAGATTATACAGTATCTAAAAGAAAGAGACAAGTATAAAATTAGGTGGCGAGAGGCAATACAGTATACGGCAATTCCAAAAATTTTGATTAATGGCGGTAGTGACCCTATTTCGGGAAAACATATGGCAACGTTTTATCAAGAGATTGTTCCCGATGCCAAAGTTGTTATATTAGAAGAAATAGGGCATTATCCACAAACTGAAGCTCCTCAAGAGGTGTTATTTTACTATTATAAATTTAGAGAAGAACTATAATTTAGATATCTCAGATTTTGATGTTTAATTGATAGTTTGACTAAAGAATATAGCATTCATTAATAATTTGTTTGTTCCATACCAAAAACCTCTAAAATTGGTGTTGTCTGTAAATAAAATCACATTTCCTTTGCCTCGTTTTGCGTGTTTAAATGGAACCGTTCCTGATAATGAATCTAGATTTTTTTTACTGATATATCCACTTAATAATGGGTTTTTAGAGTATTGTATTGGGTTGTTGTAACTTCTTTTTTCTGGTTTTATAAACAAAGTAGAGTTTCTAAATAAAGATATTTTGTTATTTTTATAACCAAAATTAATAGGGTGTGATCGGTCTAATTTTGCTTCAAAAATAGCCCCACCAATAACTTGGGCCCCATAGAAATCTCTTTTCTGCTCAAAAGTTATGTTTTTAGCAAGATTATTAGGTTTGCTAAACTCTATTTTCATTAACTCATTATTTTTAAAGAATTTAGCAATACCCTTGTAGCCAATTAGTGTTCCTCCGTTATAAATCCATGACTTTAATTTTTCAATATTACTAATGTTTAAACTTAAGTTTTGACTATGAGGTAGGATTAGGTGTGTGTATTTTGATATATCCGTAGCAAAGAGTCTATTGGTTGTTAATTTCGTAATAGGTATGTCATACCGTTGATCCAAAAGATGCCAGATTTCTCCAGAGTCATATGAAACGATTCCGTCGCCTGTAAAAAGCCCAATTTTGGGAAGCGAAAGTGCTTTAAAATTATTACTACCCAAATCAATACCTTTGGTAAGTCCTGTTGAAACCCCTGTAATAGGTATATGATTATTCAAACTTACTTTTTTTAATAAGGTATACAAGGCTTCAGAGTTTAGTCGCTGATTTTGTATCGGCACTAATATGGTACCGTAGTCATAGGTGTTACCTTCTAGAGTAAATGGTTTCATTCCTATTTTTACTCGTATTCCTTTAGATATAATTTCATATAAAGCTCTTGGGCTGTAATATTCGTGCCATTGCATAAGATATGCATAATTGCTCTTTTTAACTTTGTTTGGTACTGTATGTGCAAGTTCGATTACTTCATTTCCAATGATGTTAGGAGATACACTTTCTTCATAATCCATATTAAAAGCCAAAGGGAATGTCCAAGCAGAAACATCATAGAATAAACTATCTTTAAATTTAGTTCTTTTTTCAAAAATTGCTTTTAACAATCTGCTTTGGCGTTGATTTTTAGGTACAACATAGCTATATCCTTTTTTATAAACATTTCCTTTAATTGTAATATTTTCTTTAGGCTCATAAAGTTTTATTTTATGTCTTTTAAGAATTTCTGCTAAATGATATGAGGATGCTGCATCTTTTTCATTTCCAAAAATATACGCGTCTTTTAGTGTTTCGTTTCTGGCGTTATTATAAAAATCTCGTTTGTAGTTGATTAACTTTTTGCGAAGTGATTTAGCTGCTTTTAGAGTTGAAAGCGCTGTGTTGAACTGATTTTTGATGGTAAATGGAAATGTAAGAACACCATTTACTGTTTCTTGTGCATGCCCTCTAGAGCTCGCTTGTTCGAATAAAATTCCAACTCCACCATTAATATCCGGAAAAGTAGATCCTTTACCGTAATAAAAATCATCAAAATTCTCTTCAGTATAATATAAAGAACCAATAGAATCTAAAGCACGAGCATGATATTTTCCAATTTTATTGGTGAGTTCTTGATTCAGTTTTGGAGTTAAAGGGTGCGTTCTTGACTGAACTCCAGGCTGAAAAAAATAGGTGCTATTACTCCCCATTTCATGATGATCTGTTTGAATATTGGGGTACCATTGATGAAAAGTTTTAATACGGGCTCTTGATTCAGGCAGCTGCACCGGTAACCAATCTCGGTTCATATCAAACCAATAGTGATTAGTTCTTCCTTTTGGCCATGCCTCTTGGTACTCTCGATCTTGTGGGTCGGTACTAATGTTTTTACTTTTATTTGTATTAGCCCAATTTGCAAAACGTTGCAAACCATCTGGGTTAAGAGAAGGGTCTAGTAAAATAACAGTATGTTCTAAAATTTGATCAATTTGTGCTCCTTGTGCCGCGGCAAGATAATAAGCGGTAATTAAAGAAGCATTAGATCCACTGGGTTCGTTACCATGTATTGAAAAACCTTGATATACAATAGCAGGTAAATTTTCTATATCTATTTGAGAAGAATTGGTTTGAGTAAGTGAGACATGTGTTTTTTGAATTTCTTCGAGATTTTGATGGTTTTTTTCTGATGTTATAGTGAGTAAGATTAATGGTCGATCTTCAAAAGTTTTTCCTCTGTTTTCTATTGTAATTCTGGGTGATACTTCTGCAAGAGTTGTCATGTAATGAACAAGCTTATCATGACTCACATGCCATTTTCCAGGAACATAGCCTAGTACACTTTCTGGTGTAGGTATGTTTTTATTATAGGTTATGTCTTTTGGGAGATAATAATCTAGAGACAAACTGTTTTGTGAAAAAAAAATAAAACTTTGTAGAGTAAAAAATAGCGTAAAAATATATCTCATATGTAGTTTCTATTTTGTCTTTCGCCTCAAAATCAAATGATTTTATCCACATTGTGGAATTTAATTTTACGAGGTTTACCTCGATTTTTTTAAACATTTGTGTCTGCTCTACTCCTTATGGGTTTAAACCTAGGTGACTGACTTCAACTTTGTTTTGATAGGCAAAAGATGATGTGTTCTTATGAATCGTCAATATAAAGAAAACCATCCCAGAAAAAGAGTGGGTTTACATAAATTTAACTATGTGCTATTTAACCCATATTAAGGGATTTAATATCATTAGACCCAAATTATGCAATCGATTTTTTACAATTACATAATTTGGATTGTTTCTAATGGTAATTTGCTCTTAATCCACAGTATAGCACTTTACTCACAAGGCTTGCTTTTTGATAATAGATCAAGAAATAACGGTATTGTATTGACTTTTTTGTTTACGACTTAAAGCTTCCATTAGTTGCGGGTGATCCTCTAGAGCGATATCTACAATGGCATAAAACTGTTGCATCCATTTATCAATTTTGGCAAAGACAGCATCTTTTTGTTTGGTAGCATCTTGAGATTCTCCTACCTCTCTCAAATATTTTGCTCTAGCAATTTCTACAGTTGTTATTTGTGATAAACCTGTAGCAATATCTTGAGCAGTTACTTTGATAAGTGCTATTTTATCTAACGCCTCATCGGTAGTATTGGTATAAAATTTACGTACCGTTTCTAACCAATTTATATATGTAATGAATGTAACTACTACGGCTTTTGTTACTCATTTTTTTTAAAAATTGATAAATATTAGTTTTTAGGGCACTTGGTAACACTGCCCAAGCATTTTTTAAGACCGACTATGCATTATGTTGCACAAACTATTGACTTTTTAGCACCGACCAAGCATTTTGTAAGATACCTTATGGGGAGTGTTCATTAAAATGTGTCATAAAGGTTGGATTTTATATATAATGATATAGATCCGGTTTAGGAATAAAACCTCATTATTCCTTTGGTTTTATGATGGTTTCTTAGACTCTTTTTAGTTTAAGGCTTTTGTTTTACAAGTCTTTCAATAACAGGGTTTTAATAATGGTTTTTATGCTCGGTTTTTATCAATTCCGACATGTGTATCTTGTTTTAGACTCATACTTCCTATTACATTTGATCTCAAAAAAGGTTAGTAACACTTCATACCGTATACTTCATCATGATACTTGATGATTTTAAAATAAACATTAACTCTTAATACATTGTTATGAATACTCTGTTAAAGCAGATAGAATTGATTGAACAAGTAGACCAAATTATTTGTTCAGGTTTTACAGGAACACCCTTGGAACTGGCTATGAGGTTAAAAGTTTCAAGAAGGAGACTTTTAAGAACATTGAATGTTATGAAACAATTAAATGCCCCTATCGTATTTGATTCTCAGCTTAAAAGTTATTGTTATACTGAAGTTGGACAATTTTTTTTTGGTTTTGTTAATAAATAAAAAACACCAAAAATATCCCAATCCCGGAAAATGAAACTCCTTTGTCGTAATCTTGCCTCAGAAACAAAAAAGCTTATTAGATACATAAAATTTAATAAGTGAAGCGTAACATAATGGCAAGTCATGACATTAAGATATAAAAACATTGAATTGATAGAATGAAAAAAATAAAAAATGCCTAAAAGACATCAAATCCCGAAAAATGAAACTCATTTATTGTAATCTTGCTGCAACAAAAAATTAAACAATTAATTAATTTGGATTTCAATCAGTTGGTTTAAAGTAGATTGCCATTTGTTAAGAAGACATTTTTCTCCTTTGTTATTTGTTGTAGGAGTGAGATATATGACCAAGATTTACCTTCAAAAAAATTGAAATCAGAAACTATATATTTATTTATGAAAAAATGCATTTTATTTTTAATTCTATCATACACATGGGTAGGGTTATCACAACAATCAGAAATTCGAATGCCATTATTTGCTCCTCCAACACCAGAGACAGCTTCGCTATTAAAATTTCATGAAACTCCAGTTTCATTTTATACAGGCCAGGCGAGTACTAATATTCCGATGTACACAATTAATGTTGATGGAGTTTCTTTACCAATAGGTCTAAATTATCATTCAGGAGGTATCCGTGTAAATGAGGTAGCAACTTCGGTAGGATTAGGTTGGGGATTATCTCAAGGAGGTCAAATAACCCGAGTTATTAAAGGAAAACCAGATGAGAAAAATTATTTGACCACTGATAAAACTGTTCCGTATATCAAAAATCTATTAAAAGATCCTTCTAGTTATAAATATTCTACTCCCTTTTCGGGGCCTATAGCTCATGTCATCAGTGAGTTAAGTTCTCTTCCGACTAACCAAACGGAAGGTTCACTAGATGTTCAACCCGATGAATTTATATATAATTTTAATGGATACTCTGGGAAATTTGTTTTTAATCAAAAAAGATCAGTTTCGAATCCTTATGGCGAGCTTGTTATGCTACCAGAAAACAACCTTAAGATAACTCCTATATTTGATGAAAATATAATCATCCGTTGGGAAATTCAAGACCCTAACGGAATAAAGTATATTTTTGGGGTAGATACTTGGGATTCTAGACTCTCAAATAGTGCTGGAGAGTTTTTGAACACTACACAAAATGTTTCTGCAAAATCAGACAAATACACTTCGGTTAATGCTTTTACTGGATGGAAGATAAAACGGATAATTACGCCTAATAAAAGAACAATTGACTTTGAATACACAACAGATAATTTCCATGAAGCATCCTTCAATGGAGAAACACAAATAGTTTCTCCTTATAGCTATAGACATCAAAGCAAGTATAATTCAAAGAGTTTTTCCAGTTCTATAGGAAGAAAATCCCGTCTTATTAAAATTAGGACAAGTAAAGAAGAATTGACATTTAATTATGGTTCAAGAGAAGATTCACCCTCAGGGTTTAAATTAGAAAGAGTAGAAGTTCGTGATTATCATGGAAATTTAATAAATAAAATTAATCTCAATCATTCTTATTTTATTAGTGCAGATACTAAGCAAAATGATTTTTGGTATTCCAATTCATACCCGTATAGAATGACTGACCAAGAATTTAAAAAGCGACTTAAATTAGATAGTGTAGATTTTTTTGATACCGATACAGGAGACAAAATAGCTACATATACCTTGGCATATAATGAAACTAGACCATTACCTAGAAGGTTTTCATATGCCCAAGATGCTTGGGGGTACTATAATGGAAAAAATAGCAACAATAGTGTTTTACCTAAAGTTAATTTCTATGACATCAATGGAAGTTTATTAACCGTTGGAGGAAGTAACAGAGCCATAGACTCTACTTACACTCAATCTGGCATGCTAACCAGTATAACTTATCCTGAAGGGGGACGTACAGAGTATATATATGAAAATAATAGATTTCAACTTGAAACTTCTCAATTATATGGTTTGGAGCATGTTCTTGGAGTACCTCTCGAAAACCAATCTGTAAGTCTTATAAATGATCGAACCCATTGGGATCGTAGAAGATTAAATCCAAATACTAACCTATATGAATATAGCTATATTACAGATTTTAACATATCTGAAGATGTAAAAGATCAAGGAAAAGTAGAATTTACAACGTATTCTAAAATAACGGGAGAGCAAGAAAGTCCAATCTATAAAGTCTATTTTGAAATTATAAAAAACACCGGGAATGTCCATGAGTCCATTGTTTATTCTAGCGAATTAATCAGTTCGGGTTCTCTTAATTTATCTCCTGGTGATTATCGTTTACGAATGATTATTGAAACCTCATATTATGATGAAAGAAAAGACGAAGCCAGAATTTCTTTGAAATGGAAAAAAGAAATACCAAGGCTTCAAACAGTAAAAACAGGAGGGCTTCGAATTAAAGAAATGAAACATTTCGATGTAGGCAGTACAACACCAAAAATGATGAAAAAGTACAAATATCCTATTTACCTTATTTCAGACTTTTTAAAGATGCCTGTATTTCTTCAAAAAATCAAAATGACTGAAGTAGTTCCAATAGAGAAAGGTGATTTTCCTTACATACTAGATATATCAGCTGGATTGAAATTACATTCATATCCTGTTCATCCTGTTTTGTCAATTGGAAATGGCAACTTTGGATATAAAAAAGTAATAGAACAGATCGTCTCTCCTGTTAATGAATCTGTTTTGTATGAAAATGAATACCAATATGAATATATTGATAGATACAACGAAAGAAGAGGTGCATTAGCAAAATATACTCCTAATACCTATGATTGGGTATCTGGGTATTTAAAAAGAGTAAAACAAGGAAATGTTAGAGAAACCTATAATGGGTATTCAGCTTTACTTAATCCCAATCCAAAGTATTTTGAACAAAAGGAAGCGTATGGAATCGTAACCGAATTAATCCCTTATCCTCTTTCTTTTGAACAGGTAACTGAGTTTGTTCCAGTACATTCAAATATTCCAGAATATAAATACCAAAGTGGGTATAAAATGTTAACCACAAAAGTAACTAGGAGTTATGAAAATGGAAAAGAAATAAAAGTAGAAGAAAACTATTTGTACAATACTAATTCTTTAAAACCTACTAAAACCGAAATAACTTATGGGAATAATGAGAAAAAAACTATAGCGTATTTGTATAGCAACACTACTCAAAGTACACCAGAATTATCACATCTGGTTGCTCAAAAACTAAAAGATGACAATAGGGAAGAACTTATAAAAACGGTTATAAAAAAGAATGGAAATATTGTTAGTACTCAAATGAATATTTATGATATTTGGACAAACAATATTGCGAACCTTAAAAACTTAAAAACCGCCAAAGGTAAAATTACTACGGAAAATCCTCTGGAGGATCGCATACAATATCATCGCTATGATAATAATGGTAACCCTATTGAGTTATCCAAAGCAAATGGAACCAATATTGTTTACATATGGGGCTACCAGAATCAATACCCTATTGCCAAAATCGAAAACGCAACATATGCACAAGTCGTAGGATATGCAGAAGATCTACAAATTAAATCAAATCAAGATAATGATCATTGCAAATCAAGTACCTGTAAAGAAGAGGTTTTAAGAAATGCATTGCAAGAATTGAGAGATGGGTTACCCAATGCGATGGTATCTACCTATACCTATGATCCATTGATTGGAGTAACCAGTATGACTGAGCCTAATGGATATACTACCTATTACAAATATGATGGATTTAATCGCTTGGATCATATTGCAGATGCAGATGGAAAAGTATTAAAGAAATATAACTATAATTATAAAGATGAGAGAACCATTGTAGAGGTATACCCTCCTTTACAACTTGAAGTCAAGTCCAATCATACTCATATAATAAAGGGTACAGAAGTAAAGTTCTCGATCAATAGAAGTGGTGGCTCAGGGCATTATACGTACCTCTGGAAAGTAAATGGAGCTAAGGTAAGTACAGATGTAATGTTTAACAAAACTTTTTCCACTGTAGGAACATATACAGTATCATGTACATTGACTGATTCCTATAATGAGCAAGCCGTTATTATTAAGACTAAAACGATTACAGTTTATGATCGACTGTATTCTTCATCCCTATCCTATATCAAGTCACCCTATCATAATGGAGAAGAAGGACATTTCTCTAGTTCTAAAAAGATAACCTTTGAAGGAGGGATTCCTAAAGGAGGGTCAGGATCTCTAAGCTACAAATGGTTAGTCAATGGGGTAGACCAAGGAAATAATACAACTACCTTTACAAAAGCTTTTAGCCCAGGTACGCATAAGATTACTTTTAGAACCATTGATGCCAAGATACCGGGAGAATCTATTGACAGAACAATGACCATTAAGTCCTATGGACGGGTAACGATAGATAATCTTACTTATGATCATACTGGTTTTAAAACGTTAGCCAGAGGAGGCTCTGGTAGCTACCGTTATGATTGGTATGTAAATACCACTTCTGGTAGTCCTTATCAATCATCATCATCATCTTATTTTATCTATAATTATACGGCTACAGCCTCAAGTTATCAAACGATTTTTTGTAGGGTTGTTGATCTTAAATCGGGTAATGTCTCCGGTTTTAAAAGTATGCAAGTTTATTTTCATGGTCAAGGAAACAATGGTGGTGGCCAAGGAAATAACGATGGCGGTCAAGGAGATGGCAACGGTCGAGATGAAGCCCCAACCGGAGGAGACATCTAATAATTAATCAAACGAAATCAAAACATGAAATATTTACAAAAAAGTCTAATACTACTGGCACTGGTATTAACCAATGTTGGTTTTAGCCAAACCCTCTTGTCAGATCAAAATTATATACATACCACCACCCCACAGCAACCCGTTACTATAGAGAGACTGGATCAAGTAGGTGGTGCCAACGAACCTGCCGAGAAGCGACATATCGAAGAAGTCACGTATTTTGACGGATTAGGTAGACCTATGCAAAGTGTAGGGATCAAACAATCCCCTAATAGCAAAGATATCATCACCCATATCGAGTATGATGCTTTGGGTAGACAAGCCAAACAACATTTACCTTTTGAGCGTGATGTATTTACTGGGGTCTATCGCCCGGTAGATGTTAATGGACAGATCAATGCCTATTACTTAAATAAATATCCAGAAGATTTTTTTGGGGTTACCGATTTGAACCAGGTAAATGCATACTCAGAGAATGTGTATGAAGCCTCACCGCTTAACCGAATACTTAAACAAGCTGCACCTGGTAAAGATTGGAAAGTGGGTAGTGAGCATGAAATCGAATTTGAATATGATCTTAATAATGCCAACGAAGTACCCATTTTTGAAGTTGCTTTTGCAAGTGGAGATACAGAAGAATCTAGCATTACCGGAGGTACTGCCTTTTATGGAGCAGGGCAGCTGTATAAAACCATTACTTATGATGAAAATCATACCACTGGTGTAGATCACTCTACCGAAGAGTTTAAAAACATTGAGGATCAGGTTATTTTAAAAAGAACCTATAATCAAAATGTAGCACATGACACTTATTATGTCTATGATATCTATGGCAACCTCTCATACGTGCTCCCACCAAAGGTCATTACTAGCGATGGCGTAGATGCTACCGAATTATCAGAACTGTGTTATCAATATAAATATGATAAGAGAAATCGAAAATTTGCTAAAAAACTTCCGAGCAAGGAGTGGGAATACACAATTTTTAACAAGCTTGATCAACCCATTTTAATACAAGATGCATTACTACGTGCTAATGATGAATGGTTATTTACCAAGTATGATGCATTTGGCAGAGAAGCTTATACAGGTAAAATAGCAATACCTAACAAAACTCATGAACAATTACAGAGTGAAGCCAATGACTTTACAAATCCATTTTGGGTAGAATCTGGTAATGCTGTTATGATTGGTGGCGTTACGATGTACTATGACAATGGCGGATATCCTAATACACAGAACGCCGAGGTATTAAGTATTACTTATTATGATGATTATAGGTTCTTAGCTAGTGAAGATACATTCTTTAACAATCCTAATAATGTGTATAGTGAACCTGTGTCAGATCGTACTAAGTCATTAACAACAGGGACAAGGATAAAAGTTTTAGGTACTTCGTATTGGATTACTACGGTTAATTATTATGATAAGAAAGATAATCAAATTTATATTGCTACAAATAATAGTTATTTAGGAATTACTGATGTTGTAGAGAGTAAATACGATTTTGTAGGCAAAGTAGAACGTAGTAAAACAACCCATACCAAAACAGGAAATCAAGCTATTATCACAGAAGATATATTCGACTATGATCATATGGGTAGGTTGCTAAAGCATACCCAAGCTATAGATGGACAAGAAGAAGTGTTAGCAACAAATTTTTATGACGAATTAGGTAAACTTATATCTAAAGAAATAGGTGGCGGACTACAAACCGTAGATTATACTTATAATGTACGTGGTTGGTTAATGAGTATTAACGACCCTGATAATTTAGGAAATGATTTAATGGGCTTTAAGGTTCGTTATAATAATCCTATTCACGGAACAACCGCTAACTATATACAGAATATATCAGAAGCTGAATGGAAAACAGCTAGTGACAATACAATGCGTTGGTATGCTTTTACCCACGATGGGTTATATCGTACCACAAGTGCAATTAGCGACAATGGGCGATATGATTTATCTCATGTAGAATATGACAAGATGGGGAATATTACCAAATTACAACGTAAAGGGCATACCAATACCGCCGCTACGAGTTTTGGGATGATGGATAATTTAACCTATACCTATCATAATGGAGGGAACAAGCTAAAAGCCGTTACCGATGCTGTAATACCATCTGTTGGTTT
>CANNBP010000011.1 GCA_947502885.1 uncultured Aquimarina sp.
AGAACCGGACTTACAGGACGCACAGGATTAACTGGTAGAACTGGATTAACTGGTAGAACCGGACTTACAGGACGCACAGGACTGACTGGTAGAACTGGATTAACTGGTAGAACTGGATTAACAGGTCGCACAGGATTAACAGGTAGAACTGGATTAACAGGTAGAACCGGACTTACAGGACGCACAGGACTGACTGGTAGAACTGGATTAACTGGTAGAACCGGACTTACAGGACGCACTGGATTAACCGGTAGAACTGGATTAACTGGCAGAACCGGACTTACAGGTCGCACAGGACTGACTGGTAGAACTGGATTAACAGGTAGAACCGGACTTACAGGTCGCACAGGATTAACAGGTCGTACTGGATTAACCGGTAGAACTGGATTAACAGGTAGAACTGGACTTACAGGACGCACAGGATTAACCGGTAGAACGGGATTAACTGGTCGTACCGGACTTACAGGACGCACTGGGTTAACCGGTAGAACGGGATTAACTGGTCGTACCGGACTGACCGGTAGAACTGGATTAACAGGTCGTACTGGACTTACAGGACGCACAGGATTAACCGGTAGAACTGGATTAACCGGTAGAACCGGACTTACAGGACGCACAGGACTGACCGGTAGAACTGGATTAACCGGTAGAACCGGACTTACAGGACGCACAGGATTAACAGGTAGAACTGGACTTACAGGACGCACAGGATTAACCGGTAGAACGGGATTAACTGGTCGTACCGGACTGACCGGTAGAACTGGATTAACAGGTCGTACTGGACTTACAGGACGCACAGGATTAACCGGTAGAACTGGATTAACTGGTCGCACAGGATTAACAGGTCGTACTGGATTAACCGGTAGAACCGGACTTACAGGACGCACTGGATTAACTGGTAGAACTGGATTAACTGGTCGTACAGGACTTACAGGTCGCACAGGATTAACCGGTAGAACTGGATTAACAGGTCGTACCGGACTTACAGGTCGCACAGGATTAACTGGTAGAACTGGATTAACAGGTCGTACTGGACTTACAGGACGCACAGGACTGACCGGTAGAACTGGATTAACAGGTCGTACTGGACTTACAGGACGCACAGGATTAACCGGTAGAACTGGATTAACCGGTCGTACCGGACTTACAGGGGCTACTGGGTTAACAGGGATGACTGGATTAACAGGTGCGACAGGAGAAACCGGAGCTATGGGACCACATACTTTTGAATATAATTTCAACACTGCTACTGCTGGAAATGTAAGTGTTAATGAATATCGATTCGATAATAGCGACTACACTGCGGTTACAGAAATATCAATACATCCTACAGACTTAAATGGAATTACTACTGATGCCTGGATTCAAAGCTTAGAAGAAAACTCCGTAATTCTAATGGAGGATCCTAATGATATCTCTAATTTTGTAACCTATTCAGTTAATTCGCTACCTACATTTAATGGTACTAATTGGGTAATTGATGTAACTTTTGAAGATCTAGCTACAGGATTAACACTACCTGGCGGAGGAGACTTACGTTATATTAATTTCACACCTGCTGGTCCTGCTGGTGTAGGAATCGCTCAAACATTATCTATTAGTGATCACGATATTACGTTATCTGATGGAGGAGGTACAGTTACTGTACCAGACAACACAATCTACAATATAGATGGAACTCTTACAGGAAATAGAGCAATGTCTATGGGATCCTTTTTAATGAATTTTGAATCAGATTCAAATAGTCGATCTATATTAACTCTACAAAGAACAAACAATAGCAATGAAATAGGAATTGGTTTCCGAAATTCTGGCACTAATTATGCCGCCGCTATTTCCTTAGAATCAAGTGGTTCAGGGGCTCTAAGTTTCTACTCAGGTGGCAACTCATCTTCCGTAGATTTATTAAATAAAACTTTATCATTAGAGAATAATAATCAAGTTGAATTTTCTCAATATGGAGTAGATACATTTTTAAATAACTCTCCTTTTAGAATACTTGGAGTAGAAACAGATGGAGACATTGTAGAAGTTGATCCAACAACTATCGGTACAGATAGCCAAACATTATCGATCTCTGGAAATACATTATCTATTTCAGGAGGAAATAGTGTTGCTTTACCAACAGCAACTACACTATATAGTGCAGATGGTACTCTTGCAGGAAATAGAGTAGTAAGTGGTGCAGGGAACAATTTAACAATAAGTGGAGTAAACGACTTGCAACTATTCTCTACCAATACGGCCCAAATATTTAGTACACAAGCAATGCAATTAGGGTCAACAGGTAATACATTACAAATATCTGGTGTTGGTGGAATACAATTACAACATAGTACTAGAGTTCTTAGTGATTTACGTGTAGACGGTAGCTTTATAGATAGTAGTGGTGACGCCGGAACTGCAAATCAGGTATTAACCTCCACAGTTACGGGTACAAACTGGGTAGATTCTTCTAGCTTAGAAACAGTAACAAACCTAAGTCAAAATACAACAACAGGTGTAATAACTTATACTAATGAAAATACACCAGTCGATACACAAACAGCCAATGTTGTGAGTACTGATACGGGTAATGATATTAATGTTGGTACTGATGGTGGAGCATTCTTTGCTAGTCCAGTAAAGGCTATTGCTAAAGTAACCATGACATATAACCCAGATGCAACTAGCACATATGCCTCTCATGCAATTGCTAAACAACACAATATTGCAAGTGTAACAAGAATTAATGAAGGTGATTATCAAATCACATTCACTAATGCAATGCCTGATGCCAATTATGTAATTCAGTTATCGGTAGTGGATTGTGATGGTAATTGTCCTGGAAATACTAATGCTAGGTTTGATGATCCAGGAATCACTTACTACAACCAGACTACTGCTGGATTTAGAGTAAATATTGGTGATAGTGATAACGGAAGTAACGAAAAAGATGATATTGATTTAGAATTCATGATTACAGTATTTGATTTCTAAAATATCTATCTAATTGTAAAAATAAACCTAAGGTTAAAAAGTAAAATATAGTTTATCAAATGAAGAAAACACCCCTATATTTATTATTCGTAATGCTGTTGAATCAGGCCTATTCACAAATAGGGCCTAATGATGCAAATGCATTACTGGGTCTTCCTGTAGCAACTGACTTAACAGAGATAAATGCTATTTTAAACCCACAAATAGGTTCCGTAGTTTTTAATTCTGCTGATGAAGAAATATATCGCTATACTGGGCCAACCAATGGTTGGCAAATAGCCACTGATGATCAATTGGACTCTGAAATAACTCTATCAACTGCAATTGATGTTGATGAAGCCGGAGAAACAACACCTACAAACGAAACCACTTTACAAGAGGTCATACAAGCGATTGCACCTATAACCTCAGGAGCGGCACGGGTATTTTACCCTCCCTCCATAGAAATAAACGCGTCTACTACAGGAACAAATAGAACTGTTAACCTATACACACAATACACTGCTCAATTTGCAACTCCGGTTGCTGCTAACCCTGGCGCACCAGGTACAATACCGGTTTATGCTGCAAATGAATTGCATTATTATGTAACGTATGCTGACCCTAGTGTATTCGCTAATATTTCTATTGATGATGCAGGACTTATGACTTATGATATTACTAATACCCCAACTAATGATAATACTCTTATTAATGTAGTATTTGTAGTTAAGTAAATAACGACGATGTATATAAAAGCGTGTCAAAACATAAAACTTTTTGGGTTATTGATATTGTTATATAGTACAGTATCATATTCACAAACAACTACAGTTACTATTGATGTAAACTGGCCACGTTGGTCATCAGAAAATCGTGTACGCCTTTTTGATTCATCTAACAATCAAATAGGAAGCACCATCTGTAATCCAACTAATTGTTTTAATGGAGGAGGAACTAGAAATGATCCGTATTCTACTACTGTAAATTTTACAAACGTTCCTTATGCTCCTAACTATTATATACATATTGAAGATTCTTTCGGAGATGGCTGGAATGGCGGTGCTTCATTAGTAACTGTTACAGTTGATGGTATAGTATTAGTTTCTGACAGTGGTCCAAATCCATCTTCTCAAATTATTACTTTTAACGTTTTACAAAACATACTTACAATTACTGACGGACAAACAGTTAATACCTGTAATGCTTCCTTTTTTGATACAGGTGGTCCAATAGGAAATTATGCCAATAACGAAGATATTACCTATACGATATGTCCAGATACCCCTGGCGGGAAAATTGTAGCTGATTTTTCTACGCTTTTTGATGTTGAACCCCCCGGTGCAACTATCTGGGACTATTTAAATATACATGATGGTCCCTCTACAGGCTCAACATTAATTGGACAATTTTTTAATACAAATGCTCCAGGAGTTATAACTTCTACAGATGCATCTGGTTGTTTGACTTTTTTCTTTCATTCTGACAATGTATTTAACTTATCAGGTTGGGAAGCTACAATTTCTTGTAATGTTTCAAATGCTTCTATTTCTATTGATGATGTTGTTGTAAATGAAAACGCAGGAACAGCCACATTCACGGTTGCTCATACTGGAGGAACCACTGCTGGTAGCTTTACTATAGAGTATTCAACCGCAAATAATACCGCCAATACACCAAATGACTATACAGGAACCGGTTCTCCTACACCAACAATTACATTTCTAGGAACCAGTTTAAGCTCACAAACTATTACGATTCCTATCACTAATGATAATTTTGCAGAAAATACCGAAACCTTTTTTGTTAACCTTAGTAATCCCAGTGATCCAGCGGTAACAATAGCTGATTCTCAAGGAGAAGGGACTATTAATGATGATGACACTGCCTCTATAGCTATTAATGATATAACAGTAAATGAAGGTGATGGCACAGCAACTTTTACTGTTACGTTATCAGGAGCAAATGTATCTGGTGGTTTTTCTGTACCATTTACTTTTGCAAATGGAACTGCTACGGATCCTGCAGATTACACTTCTACAGGTTCAACGGCTTCTCCTATTAATTTTGCAGGAAACATAAATGAAACGCAACAAATAACTATTCCAATTATTGACGACACCGATTTCGAAGGTGATCATAACTTTTTTGTAAATCTAGGTGCGGCTAGTAGTGGTTTAGTAACCATAACCGATAATCAAGGGGAAGCAACTATTCAAGATAATGATGCAGGAATTAGTATTGGAGACCTTGTTTCTATTAATGAAAATGCTGGCACAGCCACTTTTGTCGCTACTCATGCCGGAGCAAATGTTCCTGGTGGCTTTACAATAAATTATGCAACAGCAAACAATACTGCAGTTGCACCTGGGGATTATACGGTCACTGCTTCTCCCCCACTTCTAAGTTTTTCTGGAACAAGTGGAGAAACTCAAAATATTATAGTACCGATCATTAACGATGTAATAGCAGAAACGAATGAGAGCTTCTTTGTTAATCTTAGCTCCCCTAGTAGTCCTGCTGTTATAATAACCGATTCACAAGGAGAAGGAACTATTATCGATAATGATTTAGCATCAATAGCAATTAATGACGTTACTGTTAACGAAGGTAATGGAACAGCCACTTTTACAGTAACATTGTCTGGAGCCAGTGTATCAGGTGGTTTTTCTATTCCATTTACTTTTGCAAATGGAACAGCCACCGACCCTGCGGATTATACAGCTACTGGTGCAACCGCATCGCCTATTAATTTTGTAGGAAATATAAATGAAACACAACAAATAACCGTTCCTATTATTGATGATATTGCTATTGAAGGTGATCATAACTTTTTTGTTAATCTCGGTGCAGCCAGTAACGCTTTGGTAACCATAGCAGATACTCAGGGAGAAGGAACTATTCAAGATAATGATGCAGGTATTAGTATCGGTGACCTTGTTTCTATTGGTGAAGCTTCGGGAACTGCTACATTTACTGTTACTCATTCTGGTGCAGATATTACTGGAGGTTTTACTGTAGGCTATACAACTGCAGACAATACTGCAAATGCTCCTGGAGATTATACAACAACCAGCTCCCCTCCCCTTCTTAGTTTTTCAGGAACAAGTGGAGAAACACAAACTATTACAGTACCCATTATTAATGATACAGATACAGAAGGAAACGAAAGCTTTTTTGTAAACTTAACAAGTGTAAGTAATGTTCTAGTAACGATATCGGATAATCAAGCCGAAGGTACCATTATTGATGATGAGATTCCATTTATTATTACAGATACTGTAACGGACAATACTTGTAGTGGATTTTTTGTAGACTCAGGAAGTTTTAATAGTCGATACAGTAACAATGAAAATATTACGTATACACTGTGCCCAGACACTCCGGGCACATCACTGGTATTAAATTTTACTTCCTTTGATGTCGAAGATAACTTTGACTTTTTACAAGTTTATGATGGTACAACAACTGCAACTTTAATTGATATATATGATAATGGTAACATACCTACATCGGTAGTTTCTACTGATGCTTCGGGCTGTTTAACATTCGTGTTTACTTCTGATGGATCTGTTACTGGAGAAGGTTGGACGGCCGATATTTCTTGTTCAACCGTACTATTAAGCGTTAATGATGTAACGGTAAATGAAGCTGCAGGAACAGCTAATTTCACTGTTACTCTTAATGGAAATGCCTCTGGCCCATTCTCTGTTGATTTCAGAACAGAAGATGTTACAGCATTTGCAGATTCTGATTACACCAATACAACCGGAACTTTAAATTTTGCAGGTACCAATGGTGAAACACGAACTATTACGGTACCTATCATAAATAATACATTTGTTGAAAATACCGAAACATTTTTTGTATTCTTAGAAAATGTAAGCTTAGCCAATGTAGGTTTAATTGCGGGTACTGGTACTATAACTGACGATGTAGGTGATACTCCTGTTTCAGATGATGTGCCTTTAACTCTTTTTGATGAGTTTAACGGATACTTTGATTATGCATTAACAGCAGGGACATTAAGAACAGAGGACGAAGCTGATGATCCTTGTGCTATTACAGATGCATCATCTAATGTACTTACTACTACTATACCCGCTGGATCTACAATAGAAAAAGCATATCTATTGTGGGGTCACTCTAGTAGAGCTGCAGATGATGTTGTTACTTTTGAAGGACAAACTGTAACCGCTAGTGTTGTTAATTCTGCAAATGGCGGTGGGTTCTATGGAATGGTAGCAGATGTAACAACAATTATTAATGGTATTCCTGATCCTTCTAGCAATACATATGACTTTACCGATTTGGTAATTGACAATAAAAACTTTTGTGGAGGCACAGTTGTTTTTGGAGGATGGGCATTATATATATTTTATACAAACCCTACATTTCCCGCAGTGAGTATTAACATGTATAACGGTTTTGATGCTGCTGCAAATACAACCACAAATTATACATTAAGTGGCTTTTATGCAATTGGATCTGCAGGATCTAAAACTTCGGTTTTATCCTGGGAAGGAGACGTTGCCAGAACAGGAAATGAAGTAATATCTGTAACTACAGGAGCTGGAACTACAAATCTTTTAGGAGATGGAAACAATTCTGCAGCACTTCAAAATGTATTTAATGCAACTATATATGATGATACAGCGGTTCCGGTATTTGAAGACACTTCTTTATTTGGGTTTGACTTGGACACATATGATATTTCATCCTTAATAGCACAAGGAGAAACAACTGCAACTACTCAAATTCAGACGGGTAGCGACCTTGTCGTACTTAACTCAGTATTACTAAAGGTCCCTAGTAACCTTATTACAGGTACTGTTTTCGAAGATATTAATTATCCTGGAGGTACAGGAAGAAATTTTGCTGCATCATCGGGCTTAGGTATAGAAGGTGTTACTTTAGAATTATATGATAATCTTGGAGTATTACAAGAGACAACTACTACAAATGCGAGTGGTGACTATACTTTTGGAGGTATGGCAAATGGTTCATATAGTGTTAGAGTGGTAAACGGGGCTGTTCCATCCACAAGAGGTGGTGGTGCTGCATGCCCAACATGTATTCCTATACAAACATTTAGAAGAAACTATGCTACTGGTGGTAATTACACAGATATAACCAATGAGGTTGGAGGTGCGAATCCAGCTGGAGCAGATGTAGGAATTGGTATTTTAACCGGTGCACAAACGATTTCTACAGTATCCATAGTAAGTGAGGGAGTCGTTGATTTTGACTTTGGCTTTAATTTCAACACCATTGTAAATACCAATGAAAGTGGTCAAGGTTCTTTAGAACAATTTATAGTAAACTCCAACAATTTAGATGAAACTGGTCTGGACATAGAAGCTAACGGTATCTTTAACCCTGCAGCAGGAATTGATACATCCATTTTTATGATTCCACCTACTTCTGACCCTCTTGGAAGAACTGCAGATACAAACTTTACAAGTGGTTATTTTAATATCAACATTAGTAATAGTGCTAACTTATCTACAATTACAGGAGCTAATACTCATATAGACGGAAGAACGCAAACTGCATATTCTGGTGATACCAATACTGGAAACGTAACCCCAGCTCAAACTAATGTTGGGATTTCGGCTACCGCATTACCTACTTATAGCTTACCAGAAATTCAAATAGATGGTTCTACTTTAGGTGATGTATTGACCATTCAAGCCGATGGAGTAACAATTAGAAATACTGCTATCCATTCTGGAGGAAACGTTGGAATCCAAAATAGCTCAGGATCTGGTGGTTCACCTGTAGTACTTACAGAAAATCTTCTTGGTGTTAATGCTGATGGGGTTTTAGGAACAAGATTAGACAGGGCTATTAGAATATCGGGAAGCGCAGTGACTCAAATAACCAATAATTATATATCCGAAAATAATAGTAGTGGTATTACCATAAATGGAGGTACATCTACAACAATACAATTAAACACTATTGAATCTAATGGTACAACCACTTGTGCAGATGGTATTGAATTAGGCACAGGTACAGGAGTTGTTATACAAAATAATTTAATTAATAATACGGCCGCAATAGGAATTGAAGGATGGCAATACCCAGGAGGAGCTACTATAAATGACAATACAATTAGTAATTCTGGGCAAAACGGTGGTATTTGTTCTGGAGTTGTAGAAAACAACGGAATACGATTATATGGTAGTAATTCTTCAATCACTTCTAATATGATTACGAACAGTGGTGGAGCCGGAGTGGTAATTACTGGAGGTAATACCTCTGGAAACTTAATATCTCAAAATTCAATATACGCGAATGGTACATCTAGTCCATCCTTGGGTATTGATATTGACCAATCTACAACTGGTAATCCTGTGGGTGATGGAGTAACTCTTAATGATTTAAATGATACTGATACTGGCCCTAATGGAAGTATTAATTTTCCAGTTTTTGAATCTGCTACAATTTCTGGATCAACAATGACAATAGTAGGTTGGTCTAGACCTGGAGCTACAATCGAGTTTTTCTTAACTGATATTTCTCAGGGAACAGCAACAACAGGTGATAACCAAATAGGTGTCGTGACTCAGGATTATGGAGAGGGTCAAATATTCTTAGGAGCCGCTACAGAAGGTAGTGGATCAGATTCTGATGCTACCACATCACTATATAATGATGCAGATGGAAATACAGACAATACGAATAGATTTAATTTTACTATAACACTGGCTTCACCTGCAGCAATTGGTAATACGATTACTGCGACTGCCACAGTAGCAAACTCTACCTCTGAATTTGGAGGTTCTATGGCATTAACATCTGCTACAATAATTACCAATAGAAGAATTACCTATAGAGTAAGACAATAATAAATTAAAAAAATAACGTTAAACACTAAAAACCCCTTATCCAACCTTAGTCAAAAACCTCATTAAAAAACTATTATTCAAAGTATTAATCATTTTTATGATGGTAAAGACGGGTATATTAATTATAAATTAACGAATCACCTATAGAATTAGGCAATAGAACGAATAAAAAATTAACGATAAACACTAAAAAAAACCCCTTATCCTCCAAAATTTACATTTCATCGATACTTTTATGCTTTTTATCGTAATTAAATTACGGTTATAACGTTTTTTTTAGTACTTTTACCCCATACCAATTACTGTAATACCGTAACAACGGTTTTAAAACCTAAAAAAATGAATAAAGTAACATATCTAGCGGTTTGTTTTTTAATAAATACCACCTTTGCGCAGGAAGCATTTCACAATTTTGGAAATGTACAGATACATGATCAAGGAAAAGTTGGTTTTCATATGGATGTAATCAATGATGGTACTTTTGATCAAAATTTAGGATTCACTGGCTTTTATAATACTCAAAATAATATCACTGTTTCAGGAAGTAATAGACCTGTATTTTATGACGTAGAGATTGATGTTATTGATGATTTATTTCTTGAAGTTAGTTTAGGTGTTGCAAATTTTCAAGAATTTGTAAATGGTAGAGTACAGACGCCTAGAGACCAAGTAGACGTTTCTTTAGACTATATCAATGACGCACCTTATTCTGGTGAGAGTGATAGTCGTTATGTTGATGGATATGCTTCTATGACCGGAGCATTGGATTTCACTTTTCCAATCGGAGATGATTTTAGATTAAGACCTATGAGTGTTGAAAGTGAAGCTGCTATTAATACTTCAAAAGGAGCTTACTTTTTTGAAAACCCAAATACTCCAAATTTCTTTTCAGGTAGTTTCAATACAGATAATTTTGAGAACTTACTTTATGGTGTAAGCAGATTCGAATTTTGGGATCTTGATGGAGACACAGAAACCCGTGTTACATTAACTTGGGATGATAATAGTAACATCCCTACTCTTGTTGATAATTTAGAAAACTTAAGAGTTGTTGGTTGGGACAAAACACGTAATCAATGGGTAAATTTAGGAAACACTTCATTTCAAGGAGATCTTAATAGTGGTAATATCACTTCTGATCTTATCATACCAGACAACTATGAAATACTTACTTTTGGTTCGTCTGAAATCTTATTAGATGGGGACCTTGAAATTTTTACTGGAGTATCACCGAATGGAGATGGAGAAAACGATGTTTTCAGAATCCAAGGTATTGATCAATTCCCAGATAACGAATTGTCTATATTTAACAGATGGGGAGTAGAAGTATATAACAAAAAAGGATATGATAATTCTTGGGGAGGAATTTCTGAAGGAAGAACAACTATTGCCAAAGGAGAAGAACTTCCAGTAGGTACGTATTACTATGTACTTAAACTTGGCAGTGGACAGAAAGACCGTGCAGGATATCTGTATATCACCAGATAACACCATACTTTCACATATAGTATAGCAAAACAGTACTTTTTCTGCTGTGCTTGGTTTTTCAAAAGTTAATAGTATAATTAAAATATTATTATATAATGAAAAAACTATTTATTGTTTTACTTATTCTACCGAGGTTTCTTTTTTCTCAAATCGATGCACTTTCGGTAATGGGTTTACCTACTGCAACTACTATTGTCGAAATGAATAGCATTGTTGGCCCCTCTACCGGATCAATACTTTACAACCTTGAAGACAACAAAATATATGTTTACAATGGGACCAATTGGGTTTCCACGTCTAATGATAATTGGCTTGTAGATGGTAATACTGGCCTACCAAGTACATCTTTTTTAGGTCATATTGATGATGTAGCCATGGAAATAAGATCTAATAATTTACCACTACTGCAATTTGGAAGAAGACAAACCTTAGGATTAACCGAAGCTATTCCTGACTACACAGATAATGATCAACCTCTGGTTCATGTTAATGGAAATGGCAACATATCTGCTCTTCAATTTACAGCTGCAGGTGCATCTTTTTACAAACCCATGTTTTTTACTACACCTAATGGAAATTTTAGATTAAAAGGAAGCACGGGAGCAACTGATCTTTTTGAGGTAGGTTCTGCAGGACCTGCAAACGATGGTAGATTAGAATTTACCATTGGTGATGATGGCGATGAACAAATGGTATTTAAACGGTATGATTATCGTCGTGGACAATTTCATCGAGAGTTTTTTAGAGTACAAGGAAGTAACAATACTGCAGATGCAACTACAAGATTCGGAATTAATTTAAATCCACAAGAAGTACCTATTGATACTGATTATGATGATCCATCTACTGGATTTACAATGGCCAACTCAACCCTGCAAATTGAAGGTTCTCTTTCAACTTCAATACTTAGCACAACTGGAAACCTAACTTTAACAGAAGACCATCATACTATTCATATTACGGGCACTCATAATATCACACTCCCTAATGCCAATACCTGCGAAGGCAGAATATATGTCTTAAAAAACAGTACAAATGCTAATAGAACTATTAGTACTTATCGAGATCTCACTAACTCTAATCAAACGACTATTAATAGTCAATCTGTATTATGGATTAAAAGTGATGGAACCAACTGGCAACAAATAAACAATAGTAATAGTACTGGGTCGAGTACTTCATCTGTAGTTGCACTCGGAAAAATTGCCGGAAACGGAACTAATTTAAAAACCCAAGGAGCTTCGGTGGTTAGGAATGGTTTTGGAAATTATACGGTTACATTAGCTACTGCAAGAACAAGTGCTAATTACATTATTCAAGTATCGGTTAACGACCCCAATGCTTTTCAGTCATCCATCCAAGTTACCAATCAAACTACAACAACCTTTACAGTTCAAATATATGTAAGACTTAATGGTAGTACTACTCTCTTTGTAAACGATGCAGATTGGTATTTTACTGTGAGTGATTTTTAAAAATAAGTTCTCTATCCATTAATATACATAAACTTGGCATACATTATTACACCAACATCTTTAAATATTTGCGAAATGCCCAATTCACATGATGCTTGTCTGCAAAAATAATTATACATTTATGTCATAGATGTAAATGTATATCATACCATATTTTCACATCTGTTAAGCATTTATAAAACATAGAATAAAAAAATATAAAGATGAAAGAAAAGTCAGGAAAAATACAAGATCTGATTGATAAAAAATTTTTAGAAGAACGTAGCGTATTTCTTTGGGGACAAGTAGATGATAAATCTGCCAAACATGTTATTGATAGATTGCTATACTTAGACATGATCAGTGATGAAGAAATAAAATTATATATTAATAGTCCAGGAGGGTATGTTACTTCGGGGTTCGCAATGTATGATACTATTAAAAGTTTAAAAAGCCCTGTTTCTACAATTTGTACGGGGTTAGCTGCATCTATGGGTTCTATTCTTTTAAGCGTAGGTGCAAAAGGTAGAAGATTTATACAGCCCCATGCCAAAGTTATGATACACCAACCTAGTGGTGGTGCCAGAGGTCAAGCATCTAATATCGAAATTCAAGCTACCGAAATTGTTAAAACAAAAGAGCTAAGTGCTCAAATACTTGCAGATAATTGTGGTCAAGATGTTGAAAAAGTTTTAAAAGATTTCAATAGAGATTACTGGATGGATGCCCAAGAGTCATTAGACTACGGTATCGTAGATGGTATTTTAGAATAAATAAAATTATCTAGAGGTCTACACTAATACAAATACATTCTCATGAAAAGAAAAGATTTTATTAGCATAAGTACCTTAGCGATGATTGGAGCATCATTACCTATTTTTGGTATGAAGCAACCTAGATTTTCTACAGAAGATCTGATGGGTAAAAGTAATCCTCCGCTTTTTGGTGACGGCTATAAATTAAGAAAAGAGGCTCATAAAGCTTTTTTACTTATGAAAACTGAGGCACTAAAAAGCGGATTTAAAATAAAAGTTGTTTCTAGCTATAGAAATCATGCTCATCAAAATCGAATCTGGAAAGGTAAATACAATAAATTTACGGCCAAGGGTCTATCTCCCAATCAAGCCATTTCAAAAATTATAGAATACTCTACCATTCCTGGTACATCCAGACATCATTGGGGAACAGATATAGATATCGTAGATGGAAATGTAACACAACCTAAGAGTTTACTTCTTGCCAAACATTTTGAAGAAAATGGTCCATTTTGTAAGTTTAAAGAATGGATGGATATCAATGCTTCTACTTTTGGTTTTCATCTTGTTTATACAGACGATATAAATAGAAAAGGGTTTAAATATGAGCCCTGGCATTATTCCTATGCTCCACTTTCAATTCCCATGTTAAATGCATATCGAAAACTAAATATCTTAAACGAACTAAAAAAAACAAAGTTACTGGGCAGTACTTTTCTTACAGAAACCTTTATCAAACAATATATTAAAGAAAATATATTAGATATTAACCCTAAATTAATAGAAAACCTATAGGTTTCACATACTAAAACTGCTGTTATCCAGTTATTTAATAAAAAACCCCAGTTAAATGACTTATTCCTTATCGAAATACCTATGCTTAATCCTTATCTTATGTAGCTTATTCTCATGCACAAAAGATGAAGACACACCTACTGAAGACGAAAATCCAAATGACGCTTTGGTTTCTAGTCAAATATTACAATTAACAAACGAATATCGTGCTAGCAAAAATCTTGTCTCTTTAAAAATAAATGATGTAGCCGATCAATTAGCCTTGGATCACACACTATATATGATTTCTAAAAAAGTAATTAGTCATGACGGGCTTAATGACAGAGGAAAAGCTCTTGTAGAAAAAGTTAAAGCCATGGGATATGGCGAAAATGTTGCAAGCTTCTACCCTGATGCTCAAAGTGTAGTAGATGCTTGGATAAAAAGTGATGACCATAGAAAAAACCTTGAAGGTAATTTTACACATATAGGTATTTCTAGTGTAAAAGATGAAAACGGAAAATATTATTATACACAATTATTCTATCAATAAACCTACCGCGCTAACTCAACTATGCTGTGGTTAGCACTAAATCCCGTTTATTATTACAATGTAAAAAACGGAACCTCTAGTAGTTGCTTACTAAAAAGTGTTTTTTACATTTTATTAGTAAGCAACTTTTATATTTACTAACTTTATATCTACTTATAATTATAAAATTGTTTTTTGAATGAGACGTGGTGGTTTAAAAGTTAGGATTTTAATTGGTGTTGCTATAGTTGCATTTGCATTTGTAAAAAAGTGCAACAACAAGACCTTAAATCCTTATACCAATAAGGTGCAAAATATTAATATGACTAGTGATCAAGAAATTGCTATAGGTTTACAAAGCGCTCCTGAAATGGCACAACAACATGGCGGCTTATATTCTGATCAAAAATTACAGAGTTATATCGATATGGTTGGTAATAAACTGGTCAACTCAAGTATGGCTAAACAGACTCCGTATAAATATGAATTTCATTTATTGGCAGATCCAAATACAATCAATGCCTTTGCTTTACCAGGAGGGCAAATATTTATTACTTATGCCTTATTAGCTAAACTAGAAAACGAAGATCAAGTTGCTGGAGTTTTGGGTCATGAAATAGGCCATGTATTAGGAAGACATTCTGCAGAAAGAATAGCTGAACATGAATTCTGGAAAACAATTTCGACCGGTGCTTCTGTTGGAGCTGACATGGGTGGACTAGTAAATGGTATAGGTAAAAATGTACTTTTGGGTAATGGTCGTGGTGATGAGTTAGAAAGTGATAAACTAGGTGTCTTATTCATGATCAATGCAGGTTATAATCCAGAAGAAATGATAGGGGTAATGAAAATTCTCAAAACAGCAGCAGGTCCAAACCGTACTCCCGAATTTCAAAGTACACATCCTGATCCAGATAACCGTATGGAAAAAATACGAGAAGCCATTAGAGAGTATAGCAAAGGGTAAAACACAATAAATTATTATTAAACACCATATAAAAAAGCCGTTGGTATACGAATACGCTAACGGCTTTCACATTTTGACAAAAATGTATATTATTTTTGACTTAACACTTTAAAAGGATCACTTAACAACAAAGATAAAAATCAATATTACTATCTCATTACCAATTGTATAAGTGGTAGCTTTCATTACATAAAAACACATTTTGACTGTATGAAGTGCATTTCAGTTTAAAAAAAACAAGCCCATCCAAAAAACATCAGAATTAAATAACTCTTAATGTATATGGATGGGCCAAATTTTAAAAAAGATTATCCTACATATATTGTTAAGATAATTCTTCTAATAATGCTATTGCCTCTTTGGCATTAGATAACTTCGCAATTTTTATTGCAGTATTACCTTTATCATCTTTAGCTTTAATATTTGCTCCTTTTTTAATCAACAGTTTAATTATTTCTGTACGATTGTATCTAGCAGCAAACATTAGAGGAGTCATACCATGCGATTTTTGATTAATATCACTTCCGAGTTCGATTAACTTTTTGACCGTGTCAAAATCACCTTTTACAATAGCCATACAAAATGGAGTCGTTTTGGTTGTCATAACATGATCATAAGAATGACCAGTAGTTGTCAAGTTTACTTCTTTTGCAAAACTTACAGAAGTAATACACATAGCCATTAAAATGGCAAAAACAGTTTTTTTCATAATGAATTCAATTTTTAAGTTATTTGATTGATACTCATATGACAAACAAACCCCACTCTTTGTTACACCTTTTAACGCTAAATAACATTCTTTTAACTTTTCAAGCCTAAATAAGTATATCAAAAAAAATCCGCTCCCCATTTTTAAAATAGAAAGCGGATACCCATCCATAGATAAGACGGTACATTTGGGGGTTACTTTTTCTTAAGCTCTATCAATAATGCTTTAGCTTCATTTGCATGAGAAATTTCAGCATACTTTATCGCATTATAGCCTCTAGTGTTTTTAGCATTTACTTTTGCACCATTGGCAACCAAAAGCTTAATAATCTCTACTTTGTTATATCTTGCAGCATACATAAGAGGTGTCATCTCTCCCGAATACTTATTTACCTTAGAACCAAGTTCAAGCATTTTTTTAACCATTTCATAGTTTCCTTCAACTATTGAAATACAAAACGGTGCTACATCAACAATTTTTGTTTTTGCTACTTTATAGGTAGTAAGCTCGTCGACTGGATCATTGGCAAAAGCAAAACTAAATGCCATGCATAGTACTAAGATTGATAATTTTTTCATTGTTTTTTCTTTTGTTAGGTTAAAATGATTTGTGTATGTCTTTTTTTTGACGGCGCAAATAAATTGCATAATTCACACATATGACATCTAAATTATTAGAATAACTTAATTTTAACCTTATCAACATTACTTCGTTAATAATTTCACAAAAATAGAATCTGTACACAACATTTTTATATTACCAAATAACCTTGGTCCTACCTTATAGTTTTGTACGCTTATTAACGATGTTGTACCTTTGCGCCTTATTTCATTTTAGAAATATAAAACCTAAAAAACCAAGACCAAGACACTTATTAATAAGACATATGAACAAAAAAGTAATCCTAATGATTCTTGATGGATGGGGGACCTCTCCTGATCCTAAAGTCTCTGCAATAGATCATGCAAAAACACCTTTTATAGATGCTTTGTACACAAAATACCCTTGTGCTTCATTAAGAACAGATGGTTTACACGTTGGGTTACCTGATGGGCAAATGGGAAACAGCGAAGTAGGGCATATGAATTTGGGTGCAGGAAGAATTGTATATCAAGATTTGGCTAAAATAAATCTTGCTATACAAAATAACACCCTTAAAGATGAGGCAACTCTTGTTAACGCATTTAAGTATGCCAAAGAAAACAACAAAAATGTTCATTTATTAGGTCTTGTAAGTGATGGTGGTGTGCATTCACATATTAATCATATTAAAGGGTTACTTGATGCTGCGAATTCATTTGGATTAAACGATGTCTATTTACATGCATTTACAGATGGACGTGATGTAGATCCAAAATCTGGAAAAAGACATATCGAAGATATTCAAAAATATATGGCCAAGACAACAGGAAAACTTGCCTCTGTTATTGGACGTTATTATGCTATGGATAGAGATAAAAGATGGGAACGTGTTAAACTTGCCTATGATCTTATTGTTAATGGAGTTGGTGAAATAAGCACAAACGCTTTGGATAGCATATCGTCAAGCTATGATTCTGATATTACAGACGAGTTTATCAAACCTATTATCATGCATGAAGATAATAAAGCAATTGCAACAATAAATGAAGAAGATGTAGTCTTGTTTTTTAATTTTAGAACTGATCGTGGCAGAGAATTAACAGAAATGCTCTCTCAAAAAGATATGCCTGAACAAAATACCAAAAAACTTGATTTACATTATAACACCATGACAAATTATGATGAAAATTTTGAAGGTATTAATGTAATTTATAACAAAGATAATATTACAGAAACTCTAGGCGAAGTCTTATCTAAAGTAGGAAAAAAACAAATTCGTATTGCAGAAACTGAAAAATATCCTCATGTAACTTTTTTCTTTTCTGGTGGGCAAGAAGAACCGTTTGAAGGAGAATCAAGAATTTTACGAAACTCTCCAAAGGTAGCCACCTATGATCTAAAACCAGAAATGAGTGCCTTTGAATTAAGAGATGCATTGGTTCCCGAATTACAGAAAGGTGATGTTGATTTTGTATGTTTAAATTTTGCTAATGGTGATATGGTAGGGCATACAGGAGTAATGGAAGCAGCTATAAAAGCTTGTGAAGCTGTGGATAACTGTGTAAAAGACGTGGTAAATGCTGGATTAGAAAACAATTATACAACAATTTTGATCGCTGATCATGGTAACTGTGAAACTATGATTAACCCTGATGGCACACCGCATACAGCACATACCACAAACCCAGTTCCTTTGATAATAATAGATGAAGAACAAATTGCTATTAAAGATGGTGTTTTGGGTGATATTGCACCTACCATATTAGATCTGATGGGGGTTGATAAACCAAATGCAATGACACAACAATCATTGATCAAATAAATAAAATATAGCCATATAATATAAAAGGATGAGATTGTAATAATTATACACTCATCCTTTTCTGGTTCAAATTCGACATCTAAATAGATATTAATCCTTAACATTTCTTTACTTATCTACGTATTGCATAAGCAGATGCTCCTGGAAGGTTCTTGAAAAAACTTAAAAAATTCGCACTTAATTGAAAAATCGGGTATAAAGCTCTCATAGTTCACTGTTTTAAAATTATATATTCTAATTTACACAAAGAACAGCTTGTTTTTTTTGCTATTCGATATGTCAACTTTCTTTATCGTTTAAATACTATTACCTGTGGTCGAACATTTCTCGAATTTTCATATTCCTTCATATAAAAGCTCTAACTTTTGGTATGAGACACCCAAAATCCTAGCAATCAAGTTATATTTTAAACAAAAAAAGCTAAACACATTTCTTAAGCTTGTTAAACTATCTCAAAATGCAAAAGTTTAGACTATCTTTTATAGTATCTTCGTATGAATTCAATTTTATCGTCATCATGAAAAAAGTTATTTTAGTCATCTTATCACTTGGTATATTTTCTTGTGCTAGTACGTCTAATGCTCAAAAAGAAGCTACAAAACATGCTCATCATAAAGCAGAAAACCAACATTCGAAAGTATCTGATACGACTCAATCTAAACCTGATATATTGATAGGAAAACAAAACCGAAAAGCACTTGAACAGAAGCCATTTAGTGATTGGTTTAACTTGAATTATAAAGAATATAAGGTAGATAATGAGACCGCATCAAAACTTACACCTTACCTAAAAGATGTTTCTATAAAAGCATTTATGGGTACTTGGTGTGGAGATAGCAAAAGAGAAACTCCTACTTTCTATAAAATACTCGATCATATTGATTTTGATTATAACAATCTTGAACTTATAACCGTTACCAGAGAGAAAAATACTCCAGAAGGATTTGAAAAAGACTTAGATATAAAACGTGTACCAACATTTATCTTTTATAAAGGTGATAAAGAACTTGGACGATATGTAGAATTTGCCAGAGAAACTCTCGAAAAAGACATATTGGATATTGTATCTGGTAAACCCTATAAACATTCATACCAAGATTAAGGTTATTCTTTGTAAATTTGCCTTCTTGAATTTTGAATAGTTAAAGAGCATGATCATTACCAAAACACGTGAAGAAATAGAATTAATGCGAGAAAGCGCATTGATCGTATCCAAAACCTTAGGAATGTTGGCGTCAGAAATTAAGCCTGGTGTTACTACATTACATCTTGATAAATTGGCAGAAGAGTTTATTAGAGACCATGGAGCCGTTCCTGGATTTTTAGGACTTTATGATTTCCCAAACACTTTATGCATGAGCCCTAATGCTCAAGTTGTTCATGGGATTCCTAATAATACTCCTTTGCAAGAAGGGGATATAATATCTATAGATTGCGGTGCTCTGAAAAATGAATTTTATGGAGATCATGCGTATACCTTTGGAGTAGGAGAAATATCTGAAGAAGTACAGCGTTTATTACGTATTACCAAAGAATCCTTATATATAGGTATTGCACAATTAAAAGTAGGAAATCGAGTTGGTGATGTTGGTTATGCTATTCAAAAATTTACTGAAGAAGCTGGTTATGGTGTTGTTCGTGAATTAGTAGGACATGGATTGGGTCGTACTATGCATGAAGATCCCGAGATGCCAAATTATGGACGACGTGGTAAAGGAAAAAAATTATTAGAAGGTATGGTCGTTGCTATCGAACCTATGACCAATATGGGCACACATCGTATCAAACAATTACAAGATGGGTGGACTATTTTAACAAAGGATGGTCAACCTAGTGCGCATTTTGAACACGACGTTGCTATAATTGATGGTCAACCCGAGATTTTATCAACCTTTAAATATATTTATCAAGCATTAGGTATAGAATCTACTGAAGAAGACGCCTTTAGACAAGAAATATTAACGGTTTAGTACACACTATACCAATTATGAAAAAGCTCTTTAAACTTGTTTTAAATCGTATCCCTAGACCTCTTTTAATTAGGCTAAGTTATTTAGTACGCCCTATTTTATCAATGCTACTAAAAGGAAACACTTATACCGATCCTATTGATGGAAAAAGTTTTTCACGTTTTTTACCATATGGTTATGGTAAACAGAGAGAAAATGTACTTTCTCCATCCACCTTATCTTTAGAACGTCACAGGTTACTTTGGCTATACCTCACAACAGAAACAAACTTTTTTACTGCGTCGGTCAAGGTTTTACATTTTGCACCGGAGCAAGCTTTTTATAAACGATTCAAAAAACTATCTCATTTAGATTATACTACCACAGACCTTAACTCTCCTCTAGCTGATATAAAAGCAGATATTTGTAACCTACCGTTTAAAGACGACACATATGACATTATTTTTTGTAATCATGTATTAGAACATATTCCTGATGATACCAAGGCCATGCAAGAAATCTATCGCATTCTAAAACATGGCGGAATGGCTATCCTACAAGTTCCGCAAGAACTGGATAGAGACACCACCTTTGAAGATGATAGCATCACAGATCCTAAAGAACGTGCACAGATTTTTGGTCAATATGATCATGTAAGAGTATACGGAAAAGACTATTTTGAAAAACTGAGATCTATTGGTTTTAAAGTTGATGAAGTTGATTATACTAATTTGTTAAAAAAAGAAGAAGTAATTAAATACTGTCTTGCGCCAGGAGAAATCCTTCCAGTTTGCTATAAACACTAATCATTTGGAAAACCATTTAAAGCAAGAGTCTCTATTACTTTTTGATCATTTTCATAAATTAAATAAGCTTTAAGTTCTTGATGTGATTTTAAAAAAGATTTAGACCTCTCTAATCCCATAGACATTAATGCCGTTGCATAGGCATCAGCTTCCATGCAAGTACTTGCAAGAATCGATACACTTAACAAATTAGACTTATGAGGATACCCTGTTTTTGCATCAATAATATGTGCATAACGATTACCTTTTTCATCTACTTTATATTTTCTATAACTACCAGAAGTAGCCATCGCTTCATTTTTCAATGAGATAACCTTACTATATGATTGTGAATCATCAAAATTAGGATCTTCAACTCCAATTCTCCAAGGCTTTTGTTTAACTATATTTTTTCCTCTTCCTTTTATTTCACCTCCTATTTCGACTAAATAGTTTTCAAAACCTTTTTCTTCTAAAAATGTAGCAAATACATCCACGGCATAACCTTTTGCCAAGGCATTGAAATCAATATAAGTATTAACATTACTTTTAACTATCTTGTTTTCGATTAAAGCTACTTTATCCAGCCCCACAGAAAGCAATAAACTATCAATTTTAAGACTATCCAATGAAGCAATTTTTCCTTCTGGTCCAAAATCCCATGCATTTACTAAAACACCAATAGTTGGGTCAAAAGCACCATCTGTTTGTCTGTATAATTTTTTTGATTTTCTAAAAACGTTTTTAAAATGCTGATCTACCCGTACCAATGTATCTCCTTTATTTATTTTAGAAATATCAGAGTGTGGAATATATGTAGACATTGAAGTATTAATTACACCAATAATACTATCATATGAGGTAGTAAAATCTAATTTTTCATCATCTATAAATTGTACTGAAAATGTAGTTCCAAACGCTTTACCATTAACATAATTAAGATGGTTTTTGGTTTCTGTCGAACAAGAAACTAATAATCCCACCACAATAATCATCATAATTTTTCGAATCATATTCTATTAATTTAAATGGGTTTCTACAACTTGTAATCCAGCATATTCAAGAACATAATCTTCATTTAAAATAACTGGTTTTGTTGGATTTTCAGCATTTTGCAGCCCTACTCCAGCATAAAACACTTTAGCTTCTTGTTCTCTTGCATGCTTTTTAAATGATTCCATCCAGACCATATCATAATTATGTGGATTATCTGGATAAGAAATCGCTTTAACAACAACAAAATAACGTTGGTTACTTTTATCAATACATACGAATTGAGGATGCTTTCCTAATGTACTATTAATAGCAATAAACTCAAACCCTCTTTTTTCTAATTCTTCACCCACAATATTCATTGCAAGATTATGTAACTCTTGTTTGGTAAGTATTCTTGTCATAGAGCAGCAAATATACTATGTAAATAGTAAATTATAAATTATTTAAATCTGATAAACTGTGCCTTTTCGAAATAATAACTCGGCGTATCCACCGATTTATTCTTGCTAAATGTATACCATGGAGAAATATCGGTGTCTTCGAAGTTTTTTAATAAACACACACTTTGTGCAGGTGTATTGCCTTGTGCCAATAAGTACATCTTTTCACCATCAACATTAACAACTTCATCTACTATAATTTCTATATGACCTGGAGTTCCGGGTTTAACAAGCATATCCCCTATTCGAATATCATTAATGTTCACTTTTTCTAATTCATTATACATTGATAGTGTACCAGCGTACATGTAAATTAGATTTAAATACTTATGAAAGTTTTGTTTAGAATAATTAGCCGATGCGGTTTTATAAAACGTTACTTTATTTCCTTTTACTTTTGGCCTAAACCCTTCTGCATATTTCTGCCATGAACAATAGTGCCCCGATGTAAATTTAAATCCTATTTCCTTTTTTCTGTCGTTCTCCCATAAGTATTCTGATCTTATACGCATTAATGCATCTGCACATTGCTGTAGTCCATTCGATGGCACAGGAACTTCTAAAATTGCATCATGCCAATGCTGTGCAAAGTACTCTGTACTGTCATAATTAACAATTTTACTTCCAAAAGGCTTTAACTTATAGTTTCGAAGATATTCTTGAAAAGTTCCTTTTTTATATGCAACACGCTTATATCCATCAGGGACAACCACTCGAGTAACAATAGAATCCCCATTGGGGTTAATGTGATCAGGTTTAATTACAGCATTAGCTACTACTCCCTTTATTTGAGTAGCTACCCTTAAACCCGTTCTTGTTTTCTTTAACAATACAACAATAACTATTGCTATAACAAGAGACAAAATATATTTCTTCATATTTTATAATCTATAATCTTAATTCGTCTTTTACCCCACTCTAAAAGATCTCTCTTCCTAAAGACTTAAAAATAAGGGAAGAATTGCATTTAACAAAAAATTAGTAAACGATATATTTTTTTGACTGGTCTTTAAAATAAAATCACACATTTTAAAAAATCATTTATTAAAACAAAAACAACAGTATGAAAAAAACCATGATGTCACTATTAATTGGTAGTTTAAGTATTTTTAATTCGTCTGCTCAAGAAGAAATAGAGTATGGCTTCAAAAAGGGAGATCTAATAATTTCTGGAGCAATTAACTATTCTACTAACAGTTCAAAAAGTAAATTCGATACTAATGATCTTGAACAAAAAATCAAATCTAATACTATAGCTATCATCCCAGAGGTAGGTTATTTCATATCTAATCATTTTGCTGCTGGTGCAAGAATCGGATATTTATGGAGTAAATCTGAAAACCAAAACAGCAGCACATACACAAATAAACAAGATGGGTTTACTACGGGAGTTTTTGGCAGATATTATATTAACCCAGATAAAAGAGTTAATTTTTTCGCAGAAATTGCAAGTAATTACCGCAAAACAACTTCAGAAAGCACAAATAACGATCTCAACTCACTAAGTTCGTCTGGAAGTGGTGAACAAAAAAGTTATTCTGTATACTTAACTCCTGGAATTAACATATTTCTTACACAAAATTTATCCTTAACTTCGAGAATTGGAACAGTTGGATACTCGAAATCAGAACAAGATTATCATAGTATAGAAGGCGATTATCGATCTAGCTCTGAGAATGATTCTTTCACAGCTTCTTTAAGCTTGGATAATTTCTATTTTGGCGTATTATACAGTATATAAATACTATTTTTAAAACAGAAAACCGACACATGATTTATGTATCGGTTTTCTGTCTTTTAAGGCTTTTTTGGTTCTACCCTCCAAAGTCATCAAATCTGATATTTTCATCTGGGATACCAAAATCTTCTCCCATTTTTTGAACAGCTTTGTTCATTAATGGTGGTCCACAGAAATACAACTCTATATCTTCTGGAGCCTCATGATGATTTAAGTAGTTATCGATAACACAGTTATGTATAAATCCAACGAAACCATCTCCTTCTGCATCTATATCACTCTTAACTTTCCAGTTATCTTCTTCTAACGGCTCTGATAAAGCTAAGTAAAATTTGAAGTTAGGGAAGTTCTTCTCTAAATCATAAAAATGATCTAAATAGAATAATTCACGCTTAGAACGTCCACCATACCAATACGTAACTTTTCTTCCTGTTTTTAATGTTTTAAATAAGTGATACAAGTGAGAACGCATTGGTGCCATACCTGCTCCACCACCTACATATAACATTTCTGACTCTGAATCATTAATAAAGAATTCTCCATAAGGGCCAGAAATGACAACTTTATCTCCAGGTTTCTGAGCAAAAATATAAGATGATGCAACTCCAGGGTTTACATCCATCCAACCATTTTTAGCTCTATCCCATGGCGGCGTAGCAATACGCACATTAAGCATAATCTCTCTTCCTTCTGCTGGGTAAGAAGCCATAGAGTAAGCACGTTCTACAGTTTCAGTATTTTTCATAACCAAAGGCCATAAACCAAACTTATCCCATTCTGCCTGAAACTTATCTGGTGTTTCATGTTCTTCTGGATGCGCAGTAATATCTATATCTGCATATTTTATTTCACATTGAGGTATTTCAATCTGAATATATCCCCCTGCTTTATATCCCATATCTTCAGGGATACGTACTACGAATTCTTTAATAAAAGAAGCTACATTATAATTACGCACAACTTCAGCTTCCCATTTTTTGATTCCGAATACTTCTTCAGGAATCTCAATATTCATATCCTGTTTAACTTTTACCTGACAAGCCAAACGTGCCCCGTGCTGTAATTCTTTTCTTGAAAAGTGAGGTGTTTCTGTAGGCAAAGCTTCTCCTCCTCCTTCTAACACATGACATTCACATTGGATACATGTTCCACCTCCACCACATGCAGATGGTAAAAATATCTTTTGTGCTCCCAAGGTAGATAACAATGTACCACCCGAAGCCACTTCTATTTCTTTTTCGCCATTGATCTTAATTTTTACAGGTCCAGATGGCAATAGTTTATCTTTTGCAAATAATAGGATCCCTACTAAAACAAGAATCAGCACCAAAAACGAAATAATTGTTATCGCTATTGTTCCAACGGTAGATGCTAAAAATATCATATTATTTAAGTGTTGTTACGTTAGTATTTTCGGCTACTTTTTTAGTAGTCTCTTCCTTTTCGACCTTTACGGTTTTTGTTTCTTTCTTTTCCTCTTCATCTCCACCAGTCAACATTCCTCCGAAACTCATAAATCCAATGGCCATTAGCCCTGTAAGGATAAATGTTATTCCCAATCCTCTTAAAGGAGCAGGTACATTAGAATATCTAATTTTCTCTCTAATGGCTGCTATCGCAAGTATTGCTAAGAACCATCCAATTCCAGATCCTATACCATATACAGCCGCATGAGAAATCGTTGCAAATTCTTTTTGCTGCATAAATAATGATCCTCCTAATATTGCACAGTTTACTGCAATTAATGGTAAAAAGATTCCTAATGAGTTATATAAAGATGGAGAAAATTTCTCTACTATAATTTCTACCAATTGTACCATTGTTGCAATTGTTGCAATAAAAAGTATAAAAGTCAAGAAACTTAAATCATAATCTGCATATTCAGGACCTAACCACACTAATGCTCCTTCTCTAAGGATATATTTATCCAATAAAAAGTTAAGAGGTACAGTAATTGCCAATACAAATATAACGGCAGCACCCAAACCTACAGCAGTAGATACTTTTTTGGATACGGCTAGGTAAGAACACATCCCCAAAAAGAATGCGAATACCATATTATCAATAAAGATTGATTTTAAAAATAATTCTAAATATTCCATATTTTATTAGTTTTTAGTTGATCATTGAGGAATTATAACTAACTACTCAAAATACAACTGTGAACTCTCTAGTGATCTTCGATTAATGCTTTATTTCTACTTCTTTGTATCCAAATGATGATTCCAACAGTAATTAGCGCCATAGGTGCTAATACCATAAAACCATTATTTTCATATCCAATAGCGTATAAACCAGTTTTCTCAATTGGATCCCCTAATACCTTAATTCCAAATAGTGTTCCCGATCCTAATAATTCTCTAAAGAAAGCTACTATTATCAATAGTACTCCGTACCCGGCTGCATTTCCAATTCCATCAAGAAAAGATTTCCATGGACCATTACCTAGTGCAAATGCTTCAAAACGTCCCATAATAATACAGTTGGTAATTATCAGACCAATAAATACAGAAAGTTCTTTACTCAATGTATACGCAAATGCTTTTAATACTTGATCTACTATAATAACCAATGCAGCTACAACAACTAACTGTACAATAATTCTAATTTTAGATGGAATGATATTTCTCATAAGAGAAATAACAACGTTACCAATTCCTAAAACAAAGATTACTGAAATCGCCATTACTATAGACGGTTTCAACTGAGCTGTAATTGCTAAAGCCGAGCATATACCCAGTACTTGAATCGTAATCGGGTTATTATCTGCAAGAGGATCTGTTAATAATTTTTTGTTTTTCTTTGAAAACAAAGGCTCTTTAGGCTCTTTTACTTTAGCTTCAACTTTTTCTTCTGTTACTTCAGCCATTTGTTATTTTTTTAAAGTTTCAAAATATGGTTGATACATTTTCATCCCTTTCTTTACCATTGCGGTTACTCCATCACCAGTAATTGTAGCACCAGCTAAAGCATCTACTTCATTATCTGATTTATCTTCATTCTTAGGATCTGCATTTCCTTTTTTAACAGTAATACCTTTATAGTTTCCCGAAGCATCTAGTATACTTTCACCTATAAAATCATCTCTAAAATACGCTTCTTTGATATTCGCTCCAAGACCAGGAGTTTCTCCTTTATGATCAAAAAACGCACCTTTTACGGTTTTAAACTCTTTATCCAATGAAACATATCCCCAGATTGCATCCCAAAGACCATTACCTCTCATAGGAACAATGTAGAATTCTTCTCCATCCTTTTTTCCAATAAACAAAGGTAATTTTCTTTGATAGTTAGCATCTTGTTTTACTTTATCATTCTCTTTTTTAACCTCGATATCAAACGCATCCGAAGTTTTTTGAGCTGCATCACCAGTAAGAATATACTGTTCATCTCCTACATACTGGTCAAATAACTCTTGAGCCTTTTCTGCCGGAACAAATTCATTGGGGTCTTCTGTATCAGTAACTCCCATCGCAAAAAGAATATTTTGCTGTTTCTCTGTACGCTTATTCGCGTCTATTTTTCCTTTTAAAGACGATGCCGTAAAGGCTAACAACGAACCTACCACAACTACCATAGCCACGGCAAAGATTATTGTATACGAATTTTTATCTGTATTAATTGCCATGATTACGCCGTTTTTAATTTTAAACGTTTCATTCTTTTCTTGATATTCCCTTGCACAACATAATGATCAATGGTCGGTGCAAATACATTCATTAATAGAATTGCAAGCATTACTCCTTCTGGATATGCTGGGTTGAAAACTCTAATTAAAATAGAGATAAATCCAATCAAGAATCCATAAACCCATTTCCCTTTATTAGTTTGAGATGCTGTTACCGGATCGGTAGCCATAAATACAACTCCAAAAGCAAATCCACCAATAAGTAAATGATGCCAGAACTCTGTGCTCATTAACCCATAGAACTTACTACTTTCGTTGATCCACTCTGAACTTACTACACCGTTAAATATTAGTCCCATTACCAATGCACCTAAAGTAGCACTTAGCATGATTCTCCAACTTCCAATTTTTGCAAACACCAAGAATAGTCCAGCTAATAAAATTAACACTGTAGATGTTTCTCCTACAGATCCAGGTATAAAACCTAAAAACATATCTGAAACACTATACTTAAGCTGATCTGCTTGTGCACCTTGAGCTAAACTACCTAAGATTGTCTCTCCTGATATAGCATCTAATTGTGCTCCTCCAGCAATTTCACTTGCTCTTTCTACTGCTCCGTGTACCCATACTTTGTCTCCAGACATCCAAGTTGGATATGCAAAGAACAAAAATGCTCTAATAGTTAAAGCTGGATTAAGAATATTCATTCCTGTACCTCCAAATACTTCTTTACCTATTACCACACCAAAAATAACCGCAACTGCCAGCATCCATAATGGTGTATCAATTGGCACAATTAAAGGCACTAACATCCCCGTAACTAAGTACCCCTCTTCTACTTCGTGTTTTTTAATTACGGCAAAAATAACTTCTACTGTTAATCCCACAACATATGACACAATCACCAAAGGAAGAACTTTCCATAATCCTACAGTTAAGTTGGCAAATGACCAAAATTCTGAACTAAAAAAACCACCACTTACAGCTTCAATTTCTCCTGCTGCAAGGTGATGTTGGTATCCTGCGTTAAACATCCCAAATATTAAACATGGCACCAAAGCCATGATCACAGTATTCATGGTACGTTTCAAATCATCTGCACCTCTTACATGAGCTCCAGAATGCGTTATCTCGTTTGGTAAGTACAAAAATGTATGGATTGCATTAAATGCAGGAGCCATCTTTTTGTCCTTATATTTAAGTTTTAGTTTATGTAATTTATCTTTTAATCCCATAGCACTATCCTATTTCTTTTAACATTAAGTCCAACCCTTCTCTAACAATCTTTTGATGTGGTTGTTTAGAAACACATATAAATTCTGTTAGCGCAAAATCTTCTGGCGCTACCTCATACATTCCTAATTGTTCCATCGCGTCCAAATCATTTACAGCACATGCCTTAAGCAATTGCAATGGATAGATATCAAAAGGAAAAACACTTTCATAACTACCTGTAACTACAAAAGCTCTATGTTCTCCGTTTGTATTTGTATTAAGATCATACTTCTTATTAGGAAATAACCAAGAAAAAGTTAATGCTCTAGATGGTGAGATTTTATTAAAAACCGGTTTATTCCATCCAAAAAACTCGTAATCATCACCTTCTGGAATTACAGAAATTGTATTATTGTAATAACCTAAATAACCATCAGGCTTTACATTTTCTCCGGTAAGAACATCTCCACTAATAACACGAATATTACCTTCATCATTGACTCCAGAACTATAAACTACAGAAGCAACTTCGGCTCCAATTTTTGTTCGATAGTATTTTGGAGCTTTAACAGAAGAACCTGCCAAAGCAACCAAACGCTCTGCATTAAATTTTCCTGTTAATAATAGTTCTCCGATTATTATTAAATCTTGTGGATTAACCACCCAAACTACTTCTCCTTTATTTATAGGATCAATTTTAGCTATCTGAACACTCACATTTCCTGCTGGGTGAGGCCCTGACACTGTATGAACAGTACTATTATCTAATCCAACCAAAGGAGAATCTCCCTTTTTAGAAGTAGAAACATGTACTTCACCTTTTGTTAATTTACTTAAAGCAGTTATTGCAGTCTGAAGTTCTTTTTCTTTCCCTTCTAGCACATAATTGCTTTCAGCAGCAAGAGGAGCTGTAGTGTATCCAGAAATAAAAATTGCTTTTGGCGCTACATCTGGATTAGCTATTACATCATAAGGACGTTGCTTAATAAAAGGCCAGCAACCTGATGCTAACAAGTGGGTTTTCACTTCTTCTCCACTCATTGCATTTACATCCTTAGCTTCAAAACTAGCATATTGCTGCTCCTGATCTGCAAGAATTTTGAATGCCAATATTTTTCTCTTGGCACCACGAACAATTTCTACAATCTCACCGCTTACAGGTGATGGAAAAAGTATGTTATCATTAGATTTTGAGTGAAAAAGTGGATCACCAGCTTTAACTTCTGTCCCTTGTTTAGCAATAACCTTAGGGATAATACCATGAAAATCGTCAGGCTTAATTGCGTAAACATTACTCCTTGTAGCATCTACAGTTATTTTCTCTGCTTCGCCTACAAGTTTAATGTCTAAACCTTTTCGGATACGAATGTCTTTGGACATATTTGTAGTCTATGTTAATTAACTAAAAAAATCGTGCAAATTTACTAATTAAAACACGTACGTGAAAGCTGGTTTTGCTATAAGATTTTTATTTATACTCTTTCTAAATAAGATAAGTCAACCAAAATATTAAATCAAAAAAACAAACTCAAGGCAAAAATTCACATAAAATCTTATCCAATTTGAAGTACAAACAAACCAAAATGACGGCATTTTACTTATATTTACCCCTGATAATTACCGTAAAATGTCAAAAAGCTTAAAGCACCTATTATTTATTACCCTTGTTAGCTTACCATGTGTATTGTTCGCTCAATCTAATACTCCGAAAAATAACACAGCCGAACATATAAGAACAATACAAATACACACTAGCGAAAAATATTCTGGTATTCCTATACTTAAACTCGGTGAAGCCTTTAGAATTTCGTTTGATGATATAAATGGAGATGAAGCTGATTATTACTACAGAATAACTCACCACAACTTTGACTGGACTCCTTCTCCTCTATACAAAAATGAATACTTAAATGGTTTTGATGAAATTAGAATATTAAATTACGAAAATTCATTTAACACACTACAACTTTATAGTCATTATCGTTTAAGTATACCCAATGAAGATACAAAAGGCTTCAAGGTTAGCGGAAACTACCAAATAGAAGTTTACGACGATGATGATGAAGTTGTTTTCTCAAGAAAATTCATCGTTTACGAACCTATAGCTACAGTCAAGGTTTACATAAAAAGATCAAGAAACTTAAAGCATATTGACTCCAAACAATCAGTTCAATTCGAGATTGATTCTCCTAACGAAATCATAAGAAACCCTAGACAAAATATAAAAACACTAGTAGTACAGAATAACGACATTAGTAACTCTATCACCAACCTGGTTCCTCAATTCACCATTGCCAATACTTTGATTTATAAATATGACCAAGAATCATCTTTTGGAGGAGGAAATGAGTACCTATCTTTTGACAGCAAAGACATTAGGGCCTCAACTGTAAGTATTAGGAGTATTGATTTAAAAGAACTTTATCATAATTATCTATACACCAATGTTGTAAGATCTAATCGTAGATACACCTACAACCCTGATATTAACGGGAGTTTTGTTATTCGAAATTTGGATGCAGAAGACAATAATATTGAAGCTGATTATGCCTGGATGCATTTTTTATTAGAATGTTATGAATCTATTGGAGATGGAGAAATACACCTGTACGGTAATTTCAATAACTACACCCTTGATGAAACTACTCTTCTTAAATACGATAAAAAAAGCGGCCTATACTACAATAAAAGACTTTTTAAGCAAGGGTTTTACAATTACAAATATGTTCTTCTAAAACCAGACAAAACTATTGATCATGGCTTTATAAGTGGAGATTTTGACGAAACTGAAAACGAATATATAGTTATACCTTATTACAGAGCTCCTAATGCACGATATGACCGAGCTATCGGAAAAGGAAAAGGCAGTTCTACTAACATTACCAATTAAGCAGCTTATATTTTTTACTCTAAAAACCTTCTTTTAATTTAGTACTAAAATATAAATCAGCATATATCATATGAAAGACCAAGGAAGGTTTTTAAAGAAATACAGGGGTAATGAATGCTTAAATTGCAGTGTTCCTTTGGATGTTATAGACAGATATTGTCATAATTGTGGTCAGGCAAATACCACTAAAAAACTTTCTTTAAAAGACTTTTTTAACGAGTACTTCTCTAGCATTTTTTCATATGACTCTAGACTAAGACACACCATGGTTGCTTTATTATTTAAACCTGGTTTAATTTCTAAAGAATATATTGAAGGAAAAAGAATTAAGTATGCAAACCCATTTAGATTCTATCTTAGCATATCAATTATTTTCTTTATTATCAACGGGTTGTTTATTGACTTTGACAGAATGTCTTATCAAATGAACAAAAAAAGCAACTTTACCCTAACTCAACCTACAAGTACCAGTAATATTATAGATTCTTTTTCGCTTACAGAACAAAAAAATCCAAACATAAAATTACCTGACTACTATAGTGAGACCCAATTAGACTCGATGTCTAATTTAACATCATTTGGCCAACGATTCAGAACATATACGCGGTATTACGAAAAAACAAATGAATTATCCCCTGAAAATGCCCTAGACAGTCTTAAACACAAAAAAAGCTGGCTTAACAAATACCTATACAAAAGAGGTGTCAAAACAAACATGCTTAATCACAACCCTATTGAATTGCTTGAGTATTTATTTAACAAACTACCTCTTATTATTTTCTTTTTCCTGCCTTTCTTTGCCTTAGCAATATGGCTTGTATATATCAGAAAATCTTTCACGTATATGGAACATTTGATTTTCACTTTTCATACTCAGACTGTATTTTTTATTTTAATTGGAATAGCTTTCTTAATTGATGAAATCACAAAAAATGAAACCGCAATAACAATTGCTATGTTCATCTTTTTAGCCTATCTGTACCTTGCTATGCGAAAGTTTTACCAACAAGGAATAATAAAAACAATTCTTAAATTTTTAATGGTTAACCTTTTCTTTTTTACTCTAGCAAGTATCGGTTCTATCATAGCCATTATTGGTGCAGTATTCATATTTTGATCACAAAACACCTCAAACTTTAACCATTAAACAAAAGCAAAACGTAAAATAGCTAATTTTTATTCATAAAAAAGAGGTAAAACAATTGTTAAATTTCTGTTTATAAATCTATTATTTTCTATCTTAGCGGTAATTGATTCTATGTTTACACTAAATAGATCTGTTTTTTTATATCATAACGTATGGTTCAACAAATCACTAGCGGCATAAAAATTTCAGTAGACACCAATTTCGAAGGTACTTTCTACAAAAACCACAAAGTACATTTTGCTTTTGGCTACCGCATTAGTATTGAAAACCAAAGTAAGTACCCTGTACAACTCACTTCTCGTTTCTGGGAAATCAAAGACGCCTTAAACAATACAGAAATAGTAGAAGGTGAAGGTGTGATAGGAAAGAAACCTGTTTTAAAGCCTGGTGAATCCCACACCTATAACAGTGGCTGCTTACTTAATTCTCCTTTTGGATCCATGAAAGGACATTACAACATGATCAACTTCACTTCTGCACAGAAATTCCAAGTTATGATCCCAAGCTTTAAACTGCTTGCTTCCTTTGCATTAAATTAGTAGCTACCTTTTTAATCGATTCTAATCTTATTTTTTTTCCGTCTTGCTCTACATGACAATACTTACAATTAGAATCATAAACAAATTTATACTTTTTAGCGCTATCAAAACCATCACTTAAAGCTATAAAAGAACCGCTAAAATCCTGTTTACCGCACTCTGTATAACGCTTTACAACAAATACATTTTCTTCACAAGATTCATGCAATGTAAAATATGCACTACTTCCTATACCATGTAAAAAATGAGCATTTTCTATAGACACATTCACTTTTCCTTTATCATGAACATTGGTCTCTGGAATATTTTTATCAAAATAATTCGTGAGATTTTCTTTCAAAATTGAACCTGGATAAAAATCCATTACCCCTTGTTCAACTTGAAATATAGGGTTACCCAATGATGCTTTTTCAACATTACCCAAAGGGCTTGGAGTAAACAACTTATTACGCAATAATGGTCTTTTGATCTTTACTTGATCGGTACTTACCAAAATAGTATCTGCTACTATACGAGAACAATTACTCCCTTCTTTACCAAAAGCTTTATAAGGAACACTTCCTTTTTCTTGAACAGCCAAAACGAATTCTTTTGCCTTATTATAATCTATATAATCACACACTGAAGCCACCAAACGACCACTACCATGAGTTTTGTGAGGGTTTGCTTCTAACCAAAGTAAAAACTCTTCAACATTATCGAGCTTTGTATCCTTGGACAAAGAAGCTTTAAACGGGATTTCTAATTCTATATCGGTTATTGCACTTCTAACCCTACCATACCCATTTGGAGTAATATACCTTCCAAAATCATAATATTCTGCCTTTCCTGTTCGGTTATCTATAAGAACAAAAGCAGCATGGCCTGCTTTGATATAGTTTTTTTTACCTAACCCTGCTGCCAACAAAGCTTTTGCCAGAGGTTCATCAGAACACTTTACAAATGTTTCTGGAAAAGCAAGCGAGATTATTTTACCTGTATATTTCAAAATAAAATAAATTTTACACTATTAATCATGCTATTATTGTTTCAAAAACCACAGTATTCACTTTGTTGTCCTGCAAATTTTCATACCGCATAGCTACTTCTTCATCATTTTTAACTATCTGAGTAATACTAATTGTCTTGAGATTACCTCGATCTATCTGTAAATCCATATCCTTATCACCTATTCCAGCATTTTTATGAAACTCGAGAAGCGAACTTGATGTTAAATCATTTTTATCCTCAAAGTTTCTAAACCATTCATTGCGCAAAGCTTTTACATCTTCTCTATACAATGTGGATGATGACCAAATATGTGTTTCTCTTTCTAACCTCTTAACATGTTTTTGATTTCCATCCCAAACAAGTTCAAAAAACTGAAGGTCTGATTTCCAATTAGCTGCAACAATAGTAAATGGTTCTATTCCTTTATAATTATAAGACATAATTGACTTTTCCAAATCATTAGATTCAAGCAAGTCCTTTACCACCACTCCTCTACTCTGCCTATAAGAAGACACTCTTTGATGTTTTACAAAACCTCCATTAAGCAAACAAACCATTGTATTCTTATCACTTACCCCAATCCAGGTACCTCCTGCCAATGCATCTTTGGGGAACAACATTCTTGTAGAACCTACCTGATAGAACTCTGGCTGCAATGTTTTTCTATTAACGGCTTCATCTCGATTTGAGGTCAAAATAAAGTTATTTTCTTGAGTTGGGATTAACGTTACTGTACACATAAATTCTAGGTCGACCAATTTTTTGACAACTTACAAAAAAAAATACACTCTGTATATTATATATTAAGAGCAAAAGGTTATATACCTTCTATAATTTTCTATCTTTGCCGTCCGAATTATTAGATTCACAACAATAAAAAAATTACTAATCTAAACTAATACAACAAGTTATGGGAAAAGGTTTTTTTCAAGTTCCTACTGCATTAAACGAACCCGTTAAGTCATATGCTCCTGGAACACCAGAAAGAGAAGAAGTTTTGGCGACATACAAATCAATGTACAATTCATCTGTTGATGTTCCTTTATATATTAACGGAGAAGAAATAAGAACTGGGGATACTGGAACTATGTCTCCTCCTCATGACCACAAACATATTTTAGGGACTTACCACAAGGCAGAAAAAAAGCATGTTCAACAAGCTATAGATACTGCATTAGAAGCTCGTAAAAAATGGGCAGATTTACCTTGGGAGCAAAGAGCTGCCGTATTCTTAAGAGCTGCAGAGCTTATTGCTGGTCCTTATCGTTCGAAAATAAATGCTGCTACAATGCTAGCGCAATCTAAGAACATATTTCAGGCAGAAATTGATGCTGCTTGTGAGTTTATAGATTTCTTACGTTTTAACGTAGAATTTATGACTCAAATATACAACGAGCAACCAGAATCTACTTCTGCTGCATGGAACAGACTAGAGTACAGACCTTTAGAAGGTTTTGTATATGCTATCACTCCTTTTAACTTTACTGCCATTGCTGGAAACCTTCCTGCAAGTGCAGCTTTAATGGGTAATGTAGTAGTATGGAAACCAAGTAGCACACAAATGTATTCTGCAAAGGTACTTATGGACGTGTTCCAAGAAGCTGGAGTCCCTCCTGGAGTAATCAATCTAGTAGCAGGTAGTGCTTCTATGATCACAGAAACCTTGTTAGCTAGTCCTGATTTTTCTGGAATTCACTTTACAGGAAGTACAGGAGTATTTAATGATATTTGGGGAAAAATTGGAACCAACATACATAACTACAAAACATATCCAAGAATTGTAGGTGAAACTGGAGGTAAAGATTTCATCATTGCTCACCCTAGTGCAAATGCTAAGCAAGTTGCTACAGGAATCACTCGTGGTGCTTTTGAATACCAAGGACAAAAATGTAGTGCTGCATCTAGAGCGTATATTCCAAAAAGCATGTGGGCTGATGTTGAAAAATACATTAAAGAAGATGTCGCTTCTTTCAAAATGGGATCTCCAGAAGATATGAGCAACTTTATTACTGCTGTTATCACTGAAGGTTCATTTGACAAACTTGCTAAATATATTGATCAAGCTAAAAAAGACGAAGAAGCAACAGTAATTGCAGGAGGTAATTATGATAAATCTGTAGGATATTTTATAGAGCCTACTGTTATCGTAACTAAGGATCCTAAGTATACTACAATGTGTACTGAACTTTTTGGCCCAGTAATTACCATATACGTATACGAAGATGAGGCATGGGCTGAAACATTACAACTTGTTGATGGGACTAGCGAATATGCGCTTACCGGAGCAATATTCTCTACAGACCGTTATGCTGCTGCCGAGGCTACTAAAGCATTAGAAAACTGTGCTGGTAACTTCTACATCAATGACAAATGTACCGGAGCTGTTGTAGGCCAACAACCTTTTGGTGGTGCTAGAGCATCTGGAACAAATGATAAAGCTGGTTCGTACCTTAACCTATTACGTTGGGTATCTCCAAGAATGATCAAAGAGACTTTTGTTTCTCCAGCAGATTATAGATATCCCTTCTTAGGAGAATAGTCTTCTAAAGTAAAATAATTTAAAAAGCGCCGATTGGCGCTTTTTTTTATTTCAAGAAATGAACTCTCTTTATCCAAGTATGATTTTAGTACAAATATTTAATAAAATAAAAATTACTACATTATCACACAAAAACCTACATCTATGAGTAAATCCAAGATTATCATTCGATCAGCAACAACACAAGATACATCCACTCTACTTGATTTTGAGCAAAAAATCATTGAAACAGAAAGACCAATGGATGTAACTATAAAATCTGGAAACATAAGTTATTATGATATAAAATCATACGTTACCGCTACAGATACCGAAGTGATCGTAGCAGAACATGAAGGAGAAATTATAGGAAGTGGCTATGGTCAAATTAGAAACAGAAAAGGTTACTTCATACAAGAACAATTAGGTTTTATTGGTTTTTTATTTGTCAAAAATGAATATCGCGGCCAAGGAATTAACCAAAAAATCATCAAGGCTTTATGCGATTGGTTTTCATCTAAAAACATTGAAGAAATAAGACTTAAAGTATATGACAAAAACCCAAGAGCTATTAGAGCATACGAAAAATCGGGTTTTGAGAAGCATATTATCGAGATGAGATACAACTTAAGAAAAAATCAATAAAACAACATCTTTATACGCTCTCACGGCACTACCCAAAATCATTTAACCATTTCCCAAGCCCAGTTAATTATCTGTTCACTAATTTTATCCTCCCATTTTCCTGGTTTAAAATTAAAACTAGAACTATAATTTGGATGAATTGTCGCCCAATGATCTAAATCTTTATATTTATACAATTTATGATTGTTATGCCCCGCTTTATCCAAAAGATCAATAATCATATCATTATCATTTTCGGTCATTATCCAATCATTTGTTCCCCATCGAATCCTAACAGGTACTTTTAATTTTTCCCACTCAGCTGCAAAATTAAAATCCTGAACCTGATGATAGTATTTCATTGAACGACCATACATATGCAACAAAGGATGCCTATGATGCTTTTCATATAAAGGGTTATCAGAGATTATATCTGCATAATTTCTTTTTTTCACAAGCATCTCATAATAAATCGGTATATATACCTTATTCATTAAATCATAAATTTCACTTTGTGATTTTCCTTCTATTCCTAAAATTCTACGCTCTATCTCTAACATATGCTCATACCAAGATTTGAAAAAAGTCCCATCTGATATTACTCCTGCAGCGCCAAATTTGTTTGCAAAATAAGGAGCCAAAGCACTCCCCATACTGTTTCCGTATACTACAACCTTATTTGTATTAATATATGATTTTGATTTAAGTAAACGCATTGCAGCTTCATAACCATTAATTTCAGTTTTAAAATCAGTTTCTCCACAGTCTCCTTCACTATCCCCCACACCAGGTTTATCTACTCGCACCAATACCATATTAGACTTCTCAGCCAAATCTTTAATCAAATGCACCCAATTATTACTTCTACCTGAATATTTCTCTATTGTAGAACAACTAAGCCCTTGTATTAAAAAGATAGCTGGAAATGGCCCTTTTCCTTTTGGTTTTGTTACGATGACACGTTGTCTTTGCCCAAAATCATTTAAAATTTCTTCATAAAAAATTTCTATCTCATCATGACTTTCTTTTGGCAATGGATTTAAAATCAATTTTTTATTTATTTTACTCACCCCTCTTTTCACAACAATATTTGTTGTTTTCTCAGCTCTAATCCCATAAACTACAGCACTCCAATCTTCTTGCTTTATCACTAATCTACCATCAACCTCTATAATAACATCATTTACCTTAAAACCTGCCTCAAACATTGGAGTCCCTATCTTCAACTCTTCTATTTTTGCCCCTAACCTTTCTTTATTTGGGCCTTTAATTTTAGCCTCAAAAGAAGCTCTCCTAGGCAAATCTTGAGAAAAAATGTAATTTACAAAACCGAAAAAAGTTACTAGTATTAAAAATGATCTTTTCATTTCTTAGTTTTTATCTTTGTGAATTAATGATTAAAAGGTGTATTTCTAAAAAAAATGAGAACGTCATTTTTTGACTTACACAAAGACAATAATATGGTTATTCATAGATCGCTTATTCTAATTTATACGAAATACAGTGATTTTTATGCCAAATAACCCTTTTGATGGTTTACATATATGCTCACAGAACTTACAAAAAAGAATAAGGTCATCATCCAGGTAATTTTTTGGATTATCTACTACATCGCCTTTAGCTTAATATGGGTAAAAAATGACAATTACAAATCTTCATTTTTTCTAGAATTCATCTTACTCCCAATACGAATTTTGACTGTTTATCTCTGTGTCCTATATCTCATTCCAAAATATTTACTTCTTAAAAAGTTTAAAGAATTTATTTTCTTTTATGTGGGAATGCTAATTCTTGCTAGTATTGGACAACGATTGTTTATGTATTTTTTCTATGAGAATCTTGAAGTATTCGATTTTAGCGAGATTTTCAAACCAGCAGCCTTGATTAGATCTTCATTACTTATAAATACTACTGTTCTTTTCATTTCCTCTCTTTATATATTAATCCTCTATTTTAGAGAAAAAGATAAAAATGAAGAGTCAAATTCTGAAATGATCGAATTAAAATCAAATCGACGCACTCATATTATCGCAACAAACTCTATTATGTACATAGAAGGCCTGGGCAACTATGTTAATTACCATCTAAATGATTCCTCAAAAATTACCGTATACAAAAGTCTTAAACAATGCTTAACCCAATTAGAAAGTGAAAATTTCGCTCGTATTCAAAAATCATTTATCATCAATACAAACTACTTGCGTTCATACGACAATGAAACTGTTGAAATGAAGAACGGAACATCCCTTCCTATTGGAACAAAGTTTAACAGTGAAGACTTATCAATTCATAACGACTAGAACACAACCTTAAAACAAGAATGCCCTATACCTTATATTTTAATGGCATATACACCACCTTTTTTGTTTCAAAAAAAGTTTCTTCAAAATAATCAGAAAGATTATGCTGTATAGCTTTAGGAAAGGATGACAATTCTTCTGTAAGATCTCCTCCTTTTAAGTATAAAATACCATTCTGCAATTGATGCTCATTCTTTTTCTTGGTGTTTTTCCTTATCCATTTTACAAAATCCGGCATATTAGTCACCGCGCGGCTTATAATAAAATCAAAACGATCATCAAAAGTTCCTGCCCTGCGTTGTTCTGCCTTTACATTCTCAAGCCCCAAACCTTTAACAACTTCATTTACTACCCTTATCTTTTTTGCGATCACATCAATTAGATAAAATTGTGTATCAGGAAAAAGTATAGCCAACGGTACTCCAGGAAAACCTCCTCCGGTACCAACATCAATAACACTTGTCCCTGGTTCAAACTTCATTATTTTCGCAATACCTAAAGAATGAAGAATATGTCGCTCGTACAATAATTCTATATCTTTACGAGAGATTACATTTATTTTAGCATTCCATTCTGTATATAAGTCTTCTAATTTAGAAAACTGAATTCGTTGCTCCTCACTTAGATTAGGAAAGTATTTTAATAAGATATCCATCAACTATTTAAATTTAAGCACAAAAATACATGTTAAGATGATATATTTCGTTTCTTTTTAGGAACTTAAAAAAATTTAAATACCTAACTTTACCAAATATAATTTTGACGTACAACATTTGGTCATCAACCTCAATACTATGACTACACCCAACATACGGTTTAGCAGAACAGATTCTGCAAAATTTTTTAGAATATTGAATAAGCGAGTTAATCAATATTTTAAAGAAAATGACATTAAAAGAACAGGTAACTGGAAACTACACCTAAAAACCATAGTGATGTTTTCTTTATTTTTATCTCCTTATTTCCTAATGCTGACCCTTGATATTAATCAATGGTTAATGTTATTACTCACTATCGTAATGGGTGTTGGAATGGCTGGAGTAGGAATGAACGTTATGCATGATGGAAATCATGGTTCATATTCTTCTAAAAAATGGATCAACAAATTAATGGGCAGCAGCATGTATATCCTGGCCGGAAACGTATACAATTGGCAAGTTCAACACAATGTACTACACCATACTTATACTAATATACATGGTCTTGATGAAGACATGGATGCTGGTAGAGTTATTCGTTTTACAAAACATGCAGAATGGAGACGCTTTCATAAATTTCAGCATTACTATTCTATTTTTTTATATGGATTATTAACCTTTAACTGGGCGCTTACAACCGATTTTAAGCAAACCAAAAACTACCTAGCTCGTAAACTTTCTTATGGTAAGCTGCCAAGCCCATTAAAGCAATGGAGTACCGTGGTTATTACTAAAATCATTTATGTAATGATTTGGATTGTAATTCCAATGATAATTATGTCTATTGCCTGGTGGAAAATCTTAATTGGCTTTTTTGTAATGCATTATGTTGCTGGATTAATTCTAAGTATCGTTTTTCAACTTGCACATATTGTAGAAGACACAGAAATGCCTTTACCTGATAATGATGGTAACATGAAAAACACTTGGGCTATCCATCAACTATTCACTACTGTGAATTTTTCAACAAAAAACAGGCTTGTAAATTGGTTTACTGGAGGGTTAAATCACCAGGTTGAACATCATATTTTTCCTAATATTAGCCACGTACATTACACGAAAATCTCTAAAATAGTCAAAGAAACAGCACAAGAGTTTAATTTACCATACCACGAATACAAAACCACGCGTAAAGCAATTATAGCCCATTTTAAACACCTTAAAGAAATGGGAATGAAACCCGCAATACAATCTTAATTATTATTTTATCTAGCCAAAATGAGTACAAAAGTATCGGAAACGAAAATACAACTGTCTGACAAAATTAATGCACTAAAAGCATCTGCGACATTAGCAATGGCTGCTAAATCTCGAGAATTAAAAGCCGAAGGAAAAGACATTATTGGTCTTAGCTTAGGTGAGCCAGATTTTAATACTCCTGATTTTATTAAAGAAGCTGCTGTACAAGCTATAAACGATAACTATAATTCGTATACTCCAGTTGATGGATATGCCGAATTAAAAGACGCTATTATCACAAAGTTTAATCGTGACAATGGTCTTACTTATGATCATTCGCAAATTGTTGTATCAACAGGTGCTAAGCAAGCTCTTTATAATGTAGCTCAAGTATACCTTAACCCAGGAGATGAAGTTATTTTACCATGCCCATATTGGGTAAGTTATAGCGACATCGTTAAGCTTTCTGGTGGTGTTCCTGTAGAAGTAGCAACATCTATAAAAACTGACTTTAAGATGACTGCTGAGCAACTTGAGAAAGCTATTACCCCAAAAACAAAAATGTTATGGTATAGCTCTCCTTGTAACCCAAGTGGATCAATTTACAGTAAAGAAGAACTAAGAGCATTGGCTGATGTTTTACAAAAATATCCAGATATCATTGTGGTAAGTGATGAGATATACGAACACATTAATTATGTAGGTGGGCATGCTTCTATGGCTCAATTTGAAGACATGTATAACCGTACGGTAACTGTTAATGGAGTTGCAAAAGCATTTGCAATGACAGGATGGAGAATTGGATATATTGGCGCTCCTAAAGAAATTGCTCGTGCATGTAACAAAATGCAAGGACAAGTAACCAGTGGTGCAAATTGTATCGCTCAACGTGCAGTAATCACTGCACTAGAAGCCCCAGTTAGTCGTATTCAATATATGATTGATGAATTTAAAGAACGAAGAAAATTGATATTGGATTTACTTTCAAAAATCCCTGGATTTGAATGTAACGAACCAGAAGGAGCTTTTTATGTTTTTCCTGACATCTCTTATTATTTCGGAAAAACCATCCAAGGACATACTATTGAAAATGCAACTGACTTCTCTTTATTCATTTTAGAAAAAGCTAACGTTGCTACAGTAACAGGAATAGCTTTTGGTAACGGTAATTGTATTCGAATTTCTTATGCTGCTAGTACCAAAGAAATTATCGAAGCAACAGAAAGAATAAAAAGCGCAGTAAGCTAAACAAAATTATCCAACTTAAGGATATTCAGAAAACCGATTACATAAATCATATGTAATCGGTTTTTTTGTTTTAAAAAAGAACCATGTAAGAAAAACATCACCTCATCACCAATTGATTACACATAAAACACAACTGAATTACGGTAATACCATTGTCTCAAAAATTAAACATGTTTTTAACCATATTTTTTGATATTTAAAACGATTCTTTAATACTAATTCACTAAAATTGGTGTTATATTAGACCTTCGAAATACTTGATTTACCCTTAAAAAATATTAAGTATCTCGGAGACACCAACTTAAACAAATCGTCATGAATACTCTAGAAAAAGAGCGTATTGTTAAGAAAAATGTGTTAGACATTTTTAAAGAAAATTTTGATATCGCTCAAACGGATGATGAGATTTTAAACATTATCCCCGAAAAAGAATTCACTCCAAACTATATAGGATACTATGAATCTATATTAGACATTTTCCTAATAGAAGATCATTATTTTGAAAGCATTACCGGAACTGTCAAAGACACTATTAGCAAAGTTACTGAGTTATGGGATATACTCCCTTATTCTTCTGCTAACTGGGAATGGAGAATGCAATAAGAAAATATTATACAGACACGAATGTTTAATCATCATTATTCATTCGTGTCTATTATATTCTAGTAATTATCTATTTCTCCAAAAGAATGGAGTAAGTATTATCAATACTGTAAAAAGCTCTAACCTTCCTATCAACATTAAAAAACTACACCACCACTTTCCAAAATCCGGTAGAACATCGAAGTTATTCACAGGACTTAATTTACCAAAAGCGGGGCCCACATTACCCAAAGAAGAAGCTGCTCCACCGATAGCTGTTTCAAAATCCAAACCTAGAGCACCCAAAACAACAGCCCCAATAATAAATGAAAGCATATAAAGCACAAAGAATGCGAGTATATTGTATACAATTTCTTTAGAAACTGCTTTTGCATTATATCGTACCGGAAGTACTGCTCTTGGATGAAGCGTCCTTTTAAATTCTAGAATCCCGTTACGAACAGTTATTAAATGACGTACTACTTTCATTCCTCCAGAGGTAGAACCTGCTGATCCACCAAGAAACATAATTCCGAAAAAAAACACAGACAAGAAAGAAGTCCACATTGTAAAATCTGCACTCACAAAACCTGTAGTTGTAACTACCGCTAAAACCTGAAATAATGCATGACGAAAAGCACTTTCTGCTTTTCCCCAAACCATTGGATGATCAATAGTAGAAAGAGACGGGTCTGTTTTAAAATAAATCACTAAAGCTGCAATCACTGTAAAAACTACAACAAATAACGAGTATAATTTAAACTCTTCATCCTTAATAATTTTTTGCACTTTACCCTTAAAACCAAAATAACTAAGTACAAAATTCATTCCTGCCAAAAACATAAACAATATAATAATGTACTGTATAATAGGTTGATCATTCCAATATGCTACACTTGCATTTTTTGTAGAAAATCCACCAGTAGACAAAGTACTTAAAGCATGGTTTATTGCATCAAAAAAATTCATTCCGGCGAGTTTCAAAAGTACAGTTTCTGCTGCTGTATAGCCAAAATATATGAGCCATAATCGCTTTGCTGTATCAGTGATTCTAGGATGAAGCTTATCTGCACTAGGACCTGGTGCTTCTGCAGAAAACAACTGCATACCACCAATACCCAGTAACGGCAAGATTGCAATAGCCAAAACTATAATACCCATACCACCTATCCAATGTGTCAAACTACGCCAAAACAAAATCCCTTTAGGTATTATCTCTATTTCATTAAGAATAGTAGCACCTGTAGTGGTATACCCAGACATGGTTTCAAAAAAAGCATTTGTAAAAGTTGGTATTGCTCCAGAAAATAAGTAGGGCAACGTACCACTTAAAGACATAAATATCCAGCCAAAAGTAACTATTATGTATCCATCCCTTTTATTTACCTCTTTTTTATGATCTCTAGTTAGAAACATTAATACGATCCCTATAAACATAGTAGCCAAGGATGCCATCATAATCTCTAGAGTTACCCCATCTGCATAACTAAAACTAACTATAGTAGCCAGAAGCATAAAACCTCCATTGCATAGCAATAAAAGCCCCATAATATGTTGAATAATCTTATAGTTTAATTTAGGCATGGCTATAAGAAAAGTTTTTCTATTTTCTTAATCGATTTTGGTAAACAGCAAACCACGACCCTATCACCTGCTTGAATATAGAAATCACCCAGCGGAATCATCCCTTTCTCATCTCTTATAACTCCTGCAATTATAGCCGAACGAGGAAAGTCAAGATCTTTAATAAAATTATCACTCACTTCGGATGTAGGTTTAACAACAAACTCAAGAAGTTCTGCGTTCATATTATTCAGTTTGGTCATGGCTACAACCTCCCCTTTTCTTATGAATCTAAATATATTATTTGCAGCCAAAAGCTTCTTGTTAATCAAAGTATCGATTCCTATAGAATGCGACAAATGAAAATAATCCATATTTTCAACCAGCGCAATAGTCTTTCTCACTCCTTTTGATTTTGCAACAAGGCAAGACATTATATTCGTCTCAGAATTACCCGTTACAGCAATAAAGGCATCCATATCATCAATACCTTCTTCATGTAACAATTCTACATCACGACCATCTCCATTTATAATTAAAGCATTTGGTAATTCGTCTGCCAAATCAAAAGCTTTTTCTTTATCTTTTTCTATAAGTTTAACTCTAAACTTATGATCACATAAATCTCTAGATGTCTTGTAACCAATTTTACTTCCTCCAAGAATCATCACACTTTTTATCTGCTCTTTAACTTTAGCTGTTAATTTGTACAGTTCTTCAACTCCTCCTTTAGAGGTAACAAAATAGACTTGATCTCCTTCTTTAAAAGTAGTATCTCCTCTTGGGATAAGTGTATATTGTGTTCCTAAACGCTGAATTGCGATAGGCATAAAATGTAACTCAGGAAAAACTTCTGCAGCTTCTCTTACTGTTTTCCCTACAAACAAAGCCTCTTTTGATAATGTCGTTCCTACCATTGTTAATGCGCCATCTTCAAACTCATAACTATCATGAAAAGCAGACTGATTAAGGAGCAACTCTATTTCGCTTGCCGCAAGAGCTTCTGGAGAAATTAATTCATCAATTCCAAATTTGATAAATCCAACTTCTTCTTTATTTTCTATAAATTCTGTATTAGAAATCCTAGCAATAGTGCGCTTAGCTCCTAGTTGTTTAGCCAAAACACAAATAGTAATATTTGTAGTTTCGCTTGAGGTAACACTTATTACCATATCAACATTAGCAACTCTAGCTTCTTTTAATATCGCTATTGAAGTAGAATCTCCTTTAATTACCCGAATATCCAGATGTGTATCTGCATAATTGAGGCATTCTTTATCGGTATCTATAAGGGTAATATCCTGAGACTCAAAAGAGAGCAATTTAGCCAAATGAAACCCAACCTCACCTGCACCGGCAATAATGATTTTCATTGGTTTTGTATATTGTTTTCCATCTAAACATAAAGTCATACCAAGGTCAAAAAAACACATTATTTAACAACAATAAAGTGGACCTTAGAATATAAAAGCGTACAAAGATAATGTAAATTGCTTAACTGATAAAATTTGATTACCTACAACTTAATTCAAAACAATTCTCATGATCAATATCAAAAATGTATATTTGCCTAAATTTTTTTGAATGTCGGAAAATATAACTCCTTATACAGATAAGACAAAGTCTAAAAAAGAACAGGTTACAGAAATGTTTGATACCATTTCTGGCGACTATGATGGTTTAAATCGGGTCATCTCTTTTGGAATCGATATCAAATGGCGAAAAAAAGTGGTTAAAACTGTGGGGAAATCAAAGCCCAACAGAATTCTTGATGTAGCCACAGGAACTGGTGATCTCGCCATTAATCTTTCTAAAACAGGAGCAGAAGAAATTATTGGTTTAGACATTTCTACAGGGATGCTAGAAATTGGAAAACAAAAAATTGCGCAACAAAAATTAAGCGATATAATCACAATGGTCAAAGGAGATAGTGAGAACTTACCTTATAATGACAATTATTTTGATGCAATCACTGTAGCTTTTGGAGTTCGAAATTTTGAAAATTTAGAAAAGGGACTTTCCGAAATTTTTAGAGTCTTAAAACCTGGAGGTGTCTTTGTTGTTTTGGAGACCTCACAACCTACAAAAACCCCTTACAAACAAGGCTTCAAGATCTATTCAACAAAAATTCTTCCTCTTATAGGAAGATTATTTTCTAAGGATAAATCGGCATATTCATACCTAAGTAAAAGTGCTGCTGCTTTTCCTTATGGAGAAGCCTTCAACAATATTTTGAAAAAAATTGGGTTTATAGATGTCAGAGATACCCCTCAAACTTTTGGTGTTGCGACAATTTATACAGCCACAAAATAAATAGCAAAACCTTGTGTATCCAGGGATTTTAAAAATAAAAGCAAATGTAGTAAAGTGTTTCACGCTACATAAAGTTTAATTTTAGTTTAAATGAGAAGATTACTTATCTTAATTGTTGTTATACTCTGTGCTCATAATATAAATGCACAGTTATTTAGTAAAGAAAAGGTACAAAACCTACAAAATTTTGATAAGCCAAGATTTAGTTATGGTTATATTCTTGGATTTAACATCTATGATTTTAATTTTGATTATGACACCAATGCCTATGATCCAAATGGTGATACGGATTTTGATTTCATAGACCATAACGAATCTATCGGTTTTAGTGTTGGACTCTTAGGAAACATGAGGATTAATGATTATCTAGATCTTAGGTTCGAACCTATGGTTACTTTTAATACCAGAAACTTAAAATTTAGAAACCCTGCTTTTACTTCGGAATTTGAATCTTTACGAGAAGTTAAGTCTACATACGTGCATTTACCATTACTACTAAAAGTATCTACCAAAAGAATTAACAACATCAAACCATTTATAATAGGAGGAATATCCAGATCTATAAATCTATCTAGTAACGAAAAAAACCCTGATGATAATAGTGCAGGACAATTTAGAATGAAAACAGGTACCAATTATTATGAAATTGGCTTTGGTATTGATCTATATCTATTCTATTTTAAGTTTACACCTTCAATTAGGGGTGTATTTGCAACTTCTGATGAGCTTTTAAAAGACAATGATCCTAATAGTCCATATACGGCTAATATTGACAAGATGTCGACAAGAGGAATCTTTATAAACTTTACTTTTCAATAAAGCATCCTTTCTAAGGCATTCTTTTAAATTCGTTTAACACAATTGCTGTAGCCGTGGCTACATTAAGGCTTTCTGTTTTTTCACCAACACCAAATTGAGGTATTGTTATCTTATCACTTAATAATTCCTCTATTTCATTCGAAATTCCATTTGCCTCATTCCCCATTACAATAATACCATTACTAGGAAGTTTTTCTTTGTATATAGAATTTCCATTCATAAAAGTTCCAAATAGCTTCCTACTTCCCCTTTTCTCTTTCAAAAATTCTTTTAAATCTAAATAAGTTACAACAACTCTAGTAATTGACCCCATAGTAGCCTGAATCACTTTGGGATTATAACAATCTACGGTTTGCAAAGAACACACCAAGTTATTTACACCAAACCAATCACAAAGTCTAATAATTGTCCCTAAATTTCCAGGATCTCGAACGTCGTCTAATACCAAAGTTAAACCTTCAAATTCAGTTTGTTCTTCTTTAGGAATATGAAAAACTGCTAATGCAAACTGTGGAGTTGTCAAAAAGCTAATTTGTTTTAACTCATCTAAAGAGACAACATACTCAACATCTTTTTTTACATTAAAACATCCTTCTTCAACAACAAAAATAGAATGAAGTCTTAAACCAGCATCTAACAACTCTGTTATCACCTTTTTACCTTCAGCTACAAATAATTTATGCTGTTTTCTATATTTTTTTTGATATAAACTCTTTATTAACTTCTTTTGGTTTTTGCTAACCATACAAATAGTGTATTTTTGGATCAATAATGAATATGGATTGAAACAATTTCTGACAAAAATATTATTATTTACCTTAATCACCACCTTTTTATTTTCGTGTGATGCGGTAAAGAGAGTTCCTGAGGGGGAATATTTATTAAGTAAAAACCAAGTTTTTATTGATAGTACTCTTTCCAAAGACCCAAAAACCTATAATCAATTATATCAAAAACCGAATACCAAATTATTAGGAATACCAATTCGGCTACACCTTTACAATCTTGCAAAGGTCAACCAAGATTCTCTTTATCAAGATTGGCTAATCAGAAAACCAAATCGCAAAAAAAGAATCACCAAACTTCTTTCTAAAAAACAAGTAGATCGTTTAGGTGTTGGCTTATCAGGAATCAACGAATGGGTAAAAAGTACTGGAGAACCCCCTACAATAATAGATGAATCAAAAGTCAAACGTTCTACCAAACAGTTAAAGGCATATTATTGGAATAATGGTTGGTTTAACACAGAAGTAGATTACAAGATCAATATAAAGGATAACAAAAAGGCATCTGTAGATTATTACATCAAGCCTCATCACCCGTACATTATTGATTCTTTACAAACCAAAATAGAATCTAAAGTTGCCGATTCTATCTATAAGGTTAATTCAGAAAAATCTGCAATAATCAAAAATAAACAGTTCAATACTTTGGACATCGAGACCGAACGAGACAGATTAACTTCTGTATATAGAAATTCGGGTTTATTTCACTTTGAGAAAGAGTTTATAAAATTTGATGCCGATACGGTTAATACTGACCATAAAGTCAATTTAAATCTGCTTATAAAAAACCGATCTGTAACCTCTGGAGATTCAACTGCTAGAATTCCATTTAAAGTTCACAAAATTAGTAAGGTAAATATATTCACAGACTATACTTTTCAAAATCGTGATCAAACTCCAAAAGACACTGCTTTCTATAAAGGCTATACAATTTATGGGTTTGACAAAATTAAATACACTAAAAAGGCAATTACAAACGCTGTCTTAATCACACCAAATGAAATTTTCAGAGAAAAAGATCGTACATTCACCTATAATCAAATCAACAACTTAAGAGCTTTTAAATATCCAAACATTAGATATAGTGCAGACCCAAATGACCCTAGTGGCAAAAGCCTTATCGCCAATATTAGGCTTACACCTAAGAAAAAATATAGCACTAACATAGATTTTGACGTTTCGACATCTAGTATTCAAGCCTTTGGTATTGGTTTTGGAGGATCTTTACTTATTAGAAACGTATTTAGAGGAGCAGAAATTTTAGAAATCTCTGCTAGAGGAAGCATTGGATCTTCTAGCGACGCAGTAGATGGAGGAGAAAAATTCTTTAACATATCAGAAGTAGGTACCGATGTGAGGCTATCTTTTCCTAAAATACTTTTCCCGTTTAATGTCAATAAATTGATTCCAAAACACATGTCACCGACCACTAATCTTATTTTTGGAACTAATATTCAACAAAACATTGGTCTTGACAAACAAAATGCCACTGGTGTATTTAATTACAGATGGAAACCAAGTAATATCCTATCAAATCAAATAGATATTATAAATGTTCAATACGTAAGAAATCTAAATACCAGTAACTACTTTAACATCTACAATGCATCATATAATAGATTAAATGATATAGCTACCCAAGTACTTAATCCAGATTCTCCTTTCTTTAGACAGTTCAATGACGAACCTTTAAGTATAAATAATGTCGCCCTTGGCATACCAGATGGAGCAAATGGATTTATTGCACAGACATTAAGTTCTCAAGCCAATCAAAACCTAACCGCTGAACAAACACAAACTGTAAGAGACATTAATGAGAGAAAAGTTCGATTAACCGAAGACAATCTTATTTTTGCTTCTAACTATACTTTTACAAAAAACAACCGAGAAAACCTTTACGATGAAGATTACTCTAGGTTTAAAGCTAAAATCGAACTTGCTGGTAATGTACTCACTACAATATCTAACCTTGCTGGTTTAAGCAAAAATGATAATGATCGTTTCGAAATTTTTGGAGTAGAATTTTCTCAATATGCCAAAGCCGAGTTAGATTATATAAAACACTGGGATCTAGGAAGGAAAAATGTCATCGCATTTAGAGCCTTTGGCGGATTGGCCTTACCATTTGGTAATGCCAACAGTATTCCTTTTGCTCGAAGTTTTTTTGGAGGAGGACCTAATGATAATCGCGCTTGGGTTGTTTATGGTCTAGGACCAGGAAGTACAGGAGGAAAAGATCAATTTAACGAAGCTAACATGAAAATTGCATTAAATAGTGAATACAGATTTAATGTATTAGGGTCACTTCATGGAGCATTATTCATTGACGCTGGTAATATCTGGAATGTTTTAGACAATATAGAAGACGAAGATGCTGTGTTTTCTGAACTTGATGATATACAAGAAATAGCTGTAGGAAGTGGATTTGGTTTTCGTTACGACTTTAATTTCTTCGTTCTTCGTCTTGACATAGGGTTCAAAACCTTTAACCCTTCTAATGATGAAGACAATCGTTGGTTTAAAAAATATAACTTTTCTGAAGCAGTATACAACTTCGGAATTAACTATCCATTCTAAACATCAATCAAATACACAATAAATTAAGATAATTTCTTATGATTATTTTGTGTTTTTACAAAAAAACAACCCTTTTAAAAATATAATTCTAAATAAAAAAGGGGCTAAATTATCATTGTTACATATCTTTCAATCCATTTTTTTTATCGTGTAGGTTTCGGTATAATTTTACTATTTTTGTAGCCTTACAAACCAAAACTAAATTATGAGTCATAACATCAAGCCAGGGGTTGCTACGGGAGACGAAGTACAAGCTATTTTTAAATTCGCAAAAGAAAAAGCTTTTGCACTACCCGCAGTTAATGTAATAGGTTCTAGTTCAATAAACGCTGTTTTAGAAACTGCTGCAGAATTAAATTCTCCTGTAATTATCCAATTCTCAAACGGTGGAGCACAATTTAATGCTGGAAAAGGCTTGTCAAACGAAGATCAAAAAGCAGCTATAGCAGGTGCTACTGCTGGAGCAAGACATGTCCATTTATTAGCCGAGGCGTATGGTGTACCTGTAATTTTACACACAGATCATTGTGCAAAAAAACTACTACCTTGGATTGATGGTCTATTAAATGAAGGAGAAAAATTCTTTAAAGAAACAGGAAAGCCTCTATACAGCTCTCATATGATTGATTTATCAGAAGAGCCTATTGAGGAAAATATAGAAATATGCAAAGAGTATCTAGCTCGTATGAGTAAAATAGGTATGACTTTGGAAATAGAATTAGGAATTACTGGTGGAGAAGAAGATGGAGTTGACAATAGTGATGTAGATGATTCTAAATTATATACTCAACCTGAAGAAGTTGCATATGCCTATGAGGAGTTAAGCAAAGTAAGTAATAAGTTTACTGTGGCCGCTGCCTTTGGTAATGTACACGGTGTATATAAGCCTGGAAATGTAAAATTAACACCAAAAATTTTAAAGAACTCTCAAGAGTTTATTTCAGAAAAATTTAACGTAGAACCTAACCATATTGATTTTGTATTTCATGGAGGAAGTGGTTCAACTTTAGAGGAAATCAGAGAAGCTATTGGGTATGGGGTTATTAAAATGAATATTGACACCGATCTTCAATTTGCATTTAACGAAGGTATTCGAGACTATATGAATGATAAAATCGAGTATCTTAGAACTCAAATTGGTAATCCAGACGGTCCTGAGGAGCCTAATAAAAAATATTACGATCCAAGAAAATGGCTAAGAGAAGGAGAAATAACTTTTAAAAACCGTCTTAAAAAAGCATTCGAAGATCTAAATAATGTAAACACATTATAACATCAAGAAAAACCAAAACTGAAATCTTAAGATTCAGATTTTAAAATAACAAAAATTATGGCTTGGTTTAAAAGAACACAGAAAGGTATACAAACTGCCACCGAAGATAAAAAAGATGTCCCAAAAGGACTTTGGTATAAATCACCTACTGGAAAAATAGTAGATGCAGAACAACTTGAAAAAAACTTCTATGTAAGCCCTGAAGACGGCTATCATGTAAGAATTGGTAGTAAAGAGTATTTTGAGATTTTATTTGATGACAACAAGTACAAAGAACTTGATAAAAATCTAAGCTCAAAAGACCCCCTTAAGTTCGAAGACAAAAAGAAGTATGTTGACCGTCTAAAAGAAGCACAGGACAAGACAAAACTAAAAGATGCCGTTCGTACAGCAGTAGGGAAATCAGAAGGAAATGACCTTGTAGTTGCCTGTATGGATTTTTCATTTATTGGTGGTTCTATGGGAAGTGTTGTAGGTGAAAAAATAGCAAGAGCTGCTGATTATTCATTAGAACACAATGTACCTTTAATGATCATCTCTAAATCTGGTGGTGCTCGTATGATGGAAGCCGCATTATCTTTAATGCAACTTGCTAAAACATCTGCAAAACTAGCACAACTGGCTGATGCAGGAATACCATATATCTCACTTTGCACAGACCCTACAACGGGAGGAACAACAGCATCTTTTGCAATGCTGGGAGATATTAACATTGCAGAACCAGGTGCTTTAATTGGATTCGCAGGCCCAAGAGTCGTTAGAGATACAACTGGAAAAGAACTTCCTGAAGGGTTTCAAACAGCAGAATTCTTAAAAGAACATGGATTTTTAGATTTCATAACTCCTCGACATGAGTTAAAACAAAAAGTAAATCTTTATTTAAATTTAGTTCTAAATCGTTCTTTAGCAAATTAGACTACATTATAAAATTTATAATAGCAAAAAGTGCCTTCTTAAAACAAGAAGGCACTTTTTTTATCCTGCTATTTTAATAACTACAATTTAATTTCTACCTGATCACCACTATCATTTGTAAAGGTTGCTATATTATCACAATTTCCATCTCCATAATCTAACGTACCATTATAATTTGTTTTTGAGATTTCGATAATTCCACTTACCAAAAATCTACAACTAGCCTCTCTTCTTAAGGGAGAAGTGATTTTAGCACTATGAATGTCTCCATTTTTAAAATTAGTTTCCCATTCCCCGGTAATTAAAAATACATTATCTCCCCAATTTCCATTAAAAGCGCCTTCAATCCATTCGCGAGTTTTTGAACCAATACGCGTTGCTTGACCACCATCTGCAAATGCAATAGTCAAATTGAGTTCCATAGTATATTGAGGGTTTCCATTATCATTTTCTTTTGTTCTTGTCACTGTTTTTGATCCCAAAAACTGCATGTCATCTATAAAAAAGTCTTCAAAACTATAATTAATAACTACAGTTTTGGTATCAGTATCTTTCAAATAAGACAATACTACTTTTCCTTTAACAATATGCCCCCCTCTTACCTCGCATCCTTCTGATCCAAAATCTACTTGTACCACTTTAGAAGTATCGGTTACCTCTACACCAAGAGTCACACAATCTGGTAAATGCAAATGTTTTGGACCTTTCAGCAAGTTTTCCTCATTCTCATAAGCCTGCAAAAATGTATCACTTATTACCTCCGACGCTGTATCTACCTTAGCATTAAGACTAGTCGCTTCAGAATCAGAAGAAGTAGGAGACAAATCCTCTGTTTCATCCTTATCACACCCAATCAAAATCAAAGAAAAGAAAATCAAAAAACTAAATTTAATTACATAACGCTTCATACTATTTAATTTTAATGTTATTAATATTTGACCTTAGATTCTTCAAAACGTTTAATTGTTCTTCGTTTTTTTTATATAAAGCATGTTTCTATTACAAAAAATATTATATTTGCAGGCTGATAGTAAAGCGCTATCTTATACATAAAAATCATTTAAATAATATTGGAATGTATTTAACTAAAGAAGTTAAAGAAGAAATTTTTGCAAAACACGGAAAAGGAAAAAATGACAGTGGTTCTGCAGAAGGTCAAATTGCATTGTTTACACACAGAATTTCTCACCTTACTGAGCACTTAAAGAATAATCGTAAAGATTATAACACTGAGCGTTCTCTTGTAAAATTAGTAGGTAAGCGTAGAGATTTACTAGACTACCTTAAGAAAAAAGATATCTTAAGATATCGTGCAATAGTAAAAGAATTAGGATTAAGAAAATAATCAAAAAAGAGAGGCTTCATGCCTCTCTTTTTAATTACAGTTATTTCTTAATTAAAAATAAAAACATCCTCATTTTTATGGAATTGAGGTAAATGCCTTAGTTTTTCATTGGTCGCACAACAACTACAACAACAACACAACCTTGTCCGCCCGAGTAAGACGGAAACCAATGTTTAATAAAATCTATCACTTATATAATATTAAAGTGTTTAGGTTAGAATCAAAAAAATTATGATTCCAAAAGTGTATAGAGAGGTCATTGACCTTGGTGATGGTAGAGAAATTTCTATCGAAACCGGAAAATTAGCAAAACAGGCTCATGGTTCTGTTGTTGTACAATCTGGCAAGTGTATGTTATTATGTACAGTTGTTTCAAACTACAAACAAAGTGACGTAGATTTTCTTCCTTTGACTGTAGATTACCGCGAAAAATTTGCTGCTGCAGGTCGTTACCCAGGAGGTTTTTTCAAAAGAGAAGCGAGACCTAGTGATGGCGAAGTATTAACTATGAGATTAGTTGATCGTGTATTGCGTCCACTTTTCCCTAAGGACTACCATGCAGAAACACAGGTTATGATTCAGTTAATGTCTCATGATGATGATGTAATGCCTGATGCTATGGCAGGATTAGCTGCTTCTGCAGCTATTCAATTGTCAGATTTCCCATTCGAATGTGCTATTTCAGAAGCACGTGTTGGTCGTGTAAATGGTGAATTTATCATCAACCCAACAAGAGCTCAATTAGACGAATCAGACATCGATATGATGATTGGTGCTTCTGCTGACTCTGTAATGATGGTTGAAGGAGAAATGAAAGAAATTAGCGAAGAAGAAATGGTGGAAGCTATTAAATTCGCTCATGAACATATAAAAATACAATGTGCAGCTCAGCTTAAATTAGCTGAAGCCTTTGGTAAAAAAGAAGTTAGAGAATACGATCCAGAACGAGCAGATGAGGATCTAGCCAAGAAAATTCATGATTTGGCTTATGATAAAGTATATGCTGTTGCAAAAGGTGGATCTTCAAAAAAAGAACGTGGTTTAGCTTTTTCTGAAATAAAAGAAGAAATTATTGCTTCTTTCTCTGAAGAGGAAATAGAAGATTTTGGAGATTTGGTATCCAAATACTATGCTAAGGCTGAAAAATCTGCTATTCGTGATTTAACCCTAAACGAAGGTCTTAGACTTGATGGTAGAAAAACAACAGAAATAAGACCTATCTGGTGCGAAGTAGACTATTTACCTTCTACTCATGGGTCCTCAATATTTACAAGAGGAGAAACTCAAGCTCTGGCTACGGTAACTTTAGGAACTTCTAGAGAAGCAAATCAAATTGATATGCCATCTTATGAAGGAGAAGAGACATTTTATTTACATTATAATTTCCCTCCTTTCTGTACAGGTGAAGCAAGACCTATAAGAGGAACCTCTCGTAGAGAAGTTGGTCATGGTAACTTAGCACAACGTGCACTAAAAGGAATGATTCCTGCCGATTGCCCTTACACTGTAAGAGTTGTATCAGAAGTATTAGAATCTAACGGTTCGTCTTCTATGGCTACTGTATGTTCTGGAACAATGGCATTGATGGATGCAGGTGTACAAATGACAAAACCCGTATCTGGTATCGCGATGGGATTAATTTCTGATGGTGAGAGTGGAAAATACGCTGTATTATCTGATATTCTTGGTGATGAAGATCACTTAGGAGATATGGATTTTAAAGTTACTGGTACTGCTGATGGTATTACTGCTTGTCAAATGGATATCAAAGTAAAAGGACTTTCTTATGAGATTTTAGTAAATGCACTTAAACAAGCTGCAGATGGTCGCTTACATATTCTTGAAAAGATAACTGATACTATCGCAACTCCAAATGCAGATGTAAAAGCTCATGCTCCAAAAATGGTTACTAGAACAATTCCTGGAGACTACATAGGAGCATTGATTGGTCCTGGAGGAAAAGTTATTCAAGAACTTCAAAAAGAAACAGGTACTACTATTGTAATCAATGAAGATCCTGTTACAGAAGAAGGAAATGTAGAAATCCTAGGAACAAATCAAGAAGGAATTGATGCTGTTCTTGCAAAAATTGACTCTATAACATTTAAACCACAAGTTGGTAGTGTTTACGAAGTAAAAGTTATCAAAATGTTAGATTTTGGTGCTGTTGTAGAATACTTAGAAGCTCCTGGAAATGAAGTTTTACTTCACGTTTCAGAATTAGCTTGGGAACGCACAGAAAATGTTAGTGATGTTGTGAATATGGGAGATGTTTTTGATGTAAAATACTTTGGTATTGATTCAAGAACTCGTAAAGAGAAAGTTTCTAGAAAAGCGCTTTTACCAAGACCTCCAAGACTAGAAGGTGGTGATAAGCCAAAAGGTGACAGAAAACCAAGACCTAGTAGAAAAGAAAACTAATCTTTTCATTCTTATAAAAAAATACGCCTTTAACACTAAAGGCGTATTTTTTTTATCCAAACCACACATCATTGTTCATAATGAAATACACTATCAGTAATAAATAAATAACTTTATCTAAGTCTTCTTTTACCTTATAGTAAGCATAAAATATTTTTTACGACTAATGATATGAAAGTTAAGCTTTTGAAAATAAAATTTATTTTTTTGTAACATTTACATAACATATTACGTATATAATATAAACAAACGCCCTAAGAGTTCACAAATTAAATTTCAAGGAAGATAAATAGATGAGACAACTTAAAATTACGAAGCAGGTAACAAATCGTGAGACCGCTTCGCTAGATAAGTATTTGCAAGAGATTGGTAAGGTCGACCTTATTACTGCAGATGAAGAAGTAGAATTAGCTCAGCGTATTAAAGCTGGAGATGAGAGAGCCCTTGAAAAATTAACAAAGGCTAACCTAAGATTTGTGGTATCTGTAGCAAAGCAGTACCAAAATCAAGGATTAACGCTTCCCGATTTGATTAATGAAGGTAATTTAGGATTAATAAAAGCTGCAAAACGTTTTGATGAAACGCGTGGTTTTAAATTTATATCGTATGCAGTATGGTGGATTCGTCAATCTATCTTACAAGCATTAGCAGAGCAGTCACGTATTGTTCGTTTACCATTAAATAAAATTGGTTCGATCAATAAAATTAATAAAACATATGCTTTCTTAGAGCAATCTCATGAGCGCCCACCAAGTGCAGAAGAAATTGCAAAAGAATTGGATATGACTATTAATGATGTAAAAGAGTCTATGAAAAACTCTGGTCGTCATGTAAGTATGGATGCTCCTCTTGTAGAAGGTGAAGATTCTAATCTATATGATGTACTAAACTCTGGAGAATCACCTAATCCGGATAGAACATTATTACACGAATCTCTTCGTACAGAAATTGAGCGAGCACTAGAAACACTTACTCCTAGAGAAGCAGATGTAATACGACTTTATTTTGGTCTTGGAGATCAACATCCTATGACTCTTGAAGAAATCGGAGAAACCTTTGACCTTACAAGAGAACGTGTACGTCAAATTAAAGAAAAAGCAATTAGAAGATTAAAACATACTTCTAGAAGTAAAATATTAAAAACATATTTAGGATAAATTCCTAAATTGCGGTTACAAACAGTTTTATAACATAACTGTTCGTTTTTTGATTGATGAATGACCTCCGGCTGATTACCGGAGGTTTTTTCATTTTATAAAGAGTACATTGATTTCCATATCAAATGCTTTATTTTTAAATTATGTGTAATTGAAGACAACTTCACTTATATTAATTACACAATCTTAAAAACGAAAAGAGCATACTATAACTACATAAAAGTTATTTCGCACTGATTTTTAAGATCTCATATTACGGAAAACCATAACAAAAATTACGGAAAATCATAAATATTACTCAATTTGATGTTAAATTACTTTTTCTACTTGTATTTGACTATCAACACATTAGTAAAAACCCTCTTTTCTTTGTAACTTTAAGTAAAGCCATTCTAATAGATTTATCATGAGATATGCCATTAGTTATGTTAGTACAGTTAATCCAGATTTATCAAATTCTGATATCACAAAACTCATGGATTATGTTAACATGCAAAATAATGCTCGTGGTATTATTGGTATATTAATTTACTCTGATGGTAATTTTTTTCAAATCATTGAAGGTTCTAAAAAAGTAATCAAAGCAATGTTTGAAAAAATAAAAAAAGACATTAGACATCATAATGTCATTAAAATGTTAGATCAAGAAATACAAGGCCCTCCCTTTTCTGAATATCATTCTTCTTTTACCGTAATATCTAATCATCATAATCAATGCGAAATACAGCGATTCTTAAATAAAGAATCTCTTAATAAACCTGCGCATTTTAAAAGCACCTCATATTTAGCCAAAAAATTACTAAAAGTTACTTAAAGAATCCCACTACAAATATTCACCATCCCTTGCTCTATATTATATTTTTTAAAACTTAAATAGTATTTTTGCCGAAAACAACACAACTATATGGCTTCAAAACGTATTGCCCCTTCAGTATTAGCAGCAGACTTTGCTAATTTACAACGCGACATCGAAATGATTAATAAAAGTGAAGCAGATTGGTTTCACATAGATATTATGGATGGTGTTTTTGTTCCAAATATCTCATTTGGTATGCCAGTATTAAGAGATATCGCAAAACACGCTAATAAAACAATTGATGTACACCTTATGATTGTTGACCCAGATAGATACATCAAAACCTTTGCTGACCTAGGTAGTGATGTTTTAACGGTTCATTATGAAGCATGCACACACCTTCACAGAACACTGCAAGCGATAAAAGCAGAAGGGATGAAAGCAGGGGTAGCGATAAACCCTCATACCAATGTAAGTTTACTAGAAGATGTAATCAATGATATTGATCTGGTCTGCATAATGAGTGTAAATCCAGGTTTTGGAGGACAATCCTTTATTGAAAATACTTACAAAAAAGTTAAGCAATTACGAGAAATTATAACTGCTAATAATGCTGACACGTTAATCGAAATTGATGGAGGTGTTACTAATAAAAACGCAAAACAACTTGTTGATGCTGGAGCAGACGTATTGGTTGCTGGAAGCTTTGTTTTTAAAAGCACTAACCCAACCCAAACTATTCAAGAATTAAAAGAAATTATTAATGAATAACGCTTAAAATGGAACAAACCCCTATCCCATCTTTTGACACATGGACATCACTGTTTCTGATCGTAAGTTCATTGGGGTTCTTTTTAAGTATTGTATTAAGCATACACAAAACAGGAAGGAAGAACAACCTTCCTGTTATTTTACTCATTCTTGGGTTTTCTTTTATATTACTTCAGTACGTTTTTTTCTGGACAAATTACAAGTTAGTCTATCCCTACTTTTACTTTTTTGATTCTAGCTGGTATCTTGCATTTGGCCCACTCCTATACACTTATTTATCTCGATTTTACAGCAAGTCTTTGCGTCCTAGTTTGTATCATTTTTTTCCTGCAATACTATCAGCAATTATTAATGCATACTACCTTATCAAATCTAATGGCTTTCAAGATATTGCAGCATACAAGGGAGAGTTCTTTCATTACATCTTGTGGTCTTTACGGTCACCTTGGCTAATTGCCTTATCACTTATCATATATATAATAATAAGTAAAGATTTTATAGCTCACTTTAACAGTGAACAAAAATCTGAATATGAAATAACACGGAAAAAATGGTCAAGTTTTTTACTTTCACTATTCTTTATCTTTACGCTATCATATATTAGTTACTATACTCTGGTAAGATTTTCATTTTTTAATGCTCATTGGGATTATGCTATTTCATTTGCAATGTCTTTAGGGATATACGGAATTGGATATATGGTATACAAAGAACCATCTATTTTTAATGGAGAATTATTATCTAATTTATTTATAGAAAAAGAAAAAAATACAGAACTTACAGATACTACAAAAGACGAATTTTATAATCAATTGCTTCAATACATCAACACCAATAAACCTTTCTTAAATAACGACCTTAGATTAGTTCACTTGGCCGACAATATTGGATTATCAAGTCATCTACTTTCGAGATTAATTAACGAAAAATCGAAAATGAATTTTAATCAATTCATAAATGAATATAGATTAAATGAAGCCAAAAAATTACTTGTCGAGAACCCAGAGGCTAGTATAAAAACTATTTATTTTGATGTTGGTTTTAATAATAAAGCAACTTTTAATAGCGCCTTCAAAAACAAGTTTAAATGTACCCCTTCAGAATATAAAAGAAAAAAAACAACTGTGGAGTATCATTAAAAAAGGTAAAAAATTATAATAATAAACCTTATACCCACTGTATTTAAAGAGCTTTACTCATATAACTCTTAAAACGATTCGAGCTTATGAGAACTCTTACCTTTCTATTTTGCTGCTTTTTTACATTAGCAATGTTTTCGCAAAAATTCACATTAATCAAAGATTCTATTAACCCTATTGTTAGCAGTCCAGCAATAGGAGGCACTTATTTTGGCACCTCCTGGACCGACATCAACAATGACGACCTTCTAGATTTATTTTATGGTGGTATGCTATACAAAAATCTTGGCAAAGGTAAATTTGAAGCCATTAAGGACAGTACTTCTATACCCATAGCAACAGCTTTAGTTGGCTGTAGTTGGGCCGATTATGAAAATGATGGAGACTTAGACTTGCTATATTCTCGTTTTTCTGCTCCCTCTACGCTACAAACCCGAATATACACCAATAATGGAAAAGGAAAATTTACTGAAGCAAATACTATTTTAAACACAATTAATTCGGCAACATGGAGTACACAATGGTGTGATTACAATAATGATGGTCATATAGATTTTATATTAACCTTTGCAGATTTATTTCTTGGTCAAAATCATTTTCCTAATCGCCTATATCGAGGAAATAGTGATGGTACATTTACTCAAGTTACTGATTCATATGAATTCCTAACAGCTCTAGCTCCATACACAGTCTCAAATTGGACCGATTATGATAAAGATGGTGATACTGACTTATTTATAGCCAGTGGCCCGGCGTCTGGTCCAGCAGGTATTTCTCCAGATTTTATATATAAGAACTTACAAATCGAGACTGGAGCCGAAGGGTTTCAAAAACTTACCAAAACAGAACTTTCCTTTGCAGATGATTCTCAGGATGGACAATGCTATAATGCTGTAGATTATGATAATGATGGTGACTTAGATATATGCCTTACAAACTACTCTGGTATTGAAAACAAGTTCTATAAGAACAATGACGGAAATTATACCGAAACTCCTACCCCATTTTCATCAACTAATAATCAAAACTTGTCAAATGCTTGGGGGGATTTTGATAACGACGGAGACCAAGATGTGATTATTACGGCATCAAGCGCAACAGGAAGCGGGTACTTTATTAATAATGGAGACGGAACTTTTACTGAAAAAGACACTAACCTTATAAACGCAGCTACACAAGGAAACTCTACAGGATCTACTATTGGAGACTATGATAATGATGGAGATCTTGACTTCTTTGTAGTGGGTAGAGGAATTAAAGGATTGTTTAGAAACGATTTGGTTACAAAAAATCATTTTGTGAATATTAAACTCATAGGAAACCCTTCTAACAAAGCCGGTTTAGGTGCCAGAGTAGAGTTAGTTTCTAAAATTAAAGGAAAACTAGTCACTCAAACAAGAGAAGTTTCGGCCTCAAATACATTTATGGGACATAACAGTTTACGTGTACATTTTGGACTAAATAAAGCACCCAAAATCGACCGATTAACCATTTACTGGCCTTCAGGGAACGTTTCTACTTTTTCAAAACTAAGAGTTAATAAATTTTACACTATAGAAGAAGGTAAAAAGCATCCTACTTTCCCTATAATAAAAAAAAGAAATGATGCTGAGCCAAAAGTAATCATGTATCCTAACCCTTCTAAGAACGAAGTAAAAATTAAAGTTAACAATCCCGAAAAACACTCTCCTATTAGTATTAACCTCATTAATTCTAAAGGAAATCTAGTTCTAGAAAAAAACTATAACAGTCCCAAAGATGTTATCATAAACACTACTGCAATTCCTCCCGGCACCTATTTTTTAAACATCATCATAAATGCGAAAACAGTTATTAAAAAACTAATAATTAAATAAATTATTAGTTGTAGCAAAAAATGTAAGTTTCAGGGATGGGCTTGCATTTTTTGTATTTTACAATTCGTCTATTTTTAAACATTTAAAATCATTAGTTTTACACAAGAATTACATGATTTTCTAATGAACCATATAGATTTAATAATAATAGGCGGCGGTCCCATTGGAATTGCCTGTGGATTAGAAGCTAAAAAGAAAGGGATAAATTACCTTATTATAGAGAAAGGAACAATTGTTAATTCTCTGTATAATTACCCTTCAAATATGCAATTTTTCTCGTCTTCAGAAAAACTAGAAATAGATGGTATTCCGTTTATTAGTAATGAAGCTAAGCCAAAACGTAACGAAGCTCTTGAATATTATCGAAGAATTGTAACTTCAAATAATCTAGCAATCAATTTATTCGAAAAAGTTAGCTCTGTTGAAAAAAAAGACAATCTATTTCATATCCAAACAGACAAAAACTCCTATAGTTCCTTGCACCTTATTGTTGCTACAGGCTTCTATGATATACCAAATACGATCGATGTTCCTGGAGAAAACCTACCCAAAGTATCACATTATTACAAAGACCCTCATTTTTTTGCTAAACAAAAACTAGCCGTAATTGGCGCTAGTAATTCTGCAGTCGATGCTGCTTTAGAATGTTATAGAAAAGGAGCAGATGTAACCATGTTGGTACGAGGCTCTGAAATAGGAAAACGAGTAAAATATTGGGTTCGACCTGATATTCAAAATCGAATAGAAGAAGGTAGTATCAAAGCGTATTACAATGTTTCTATTACCGAAATATTACCTGAGAAAATAAATATTGAAACTCCTGAAAGAAAAATTAGTATTGATAATGATTATGTTCTAGCATTAACAGGTTATAAACCTAACTTTAAGTTTTTGCAAAAAATAGGAATTAAATTATCAAATGATCAAAAATTATATCCTCAATACAATAAAGAAACGATGGAAACTAATATTGAGAATTTATACTTAGCAGGAGTCATATGCGGAGGAATGGATACACATCTTTGGTTTATAGAAAACTCAAGAGTTCATGCAACCACAATACTAAACTCTATTACTTCAAAAATAATGTCATAAATAAAAATCCATGTCTTTTTCAAAACATGGATTTTTATTTTATTTATTATAATCTTTATTATTCTCTAGATAAGATACTTAATATATACCAGAACAATAGCATTAAAGAAGCAAACAAACCTAATGATGCACCAACATATTGATCTTCAGAATATTTATGAACCATATTTGATGTTTGATACAAGATCGATCCAGAAGCTAACACTACCATCCCTACACTAAACCACAATCCTAGATTAAATCCAAACAACATACCGGCAACAATAAGCCCAATTGCTATAAAAAAACCGATAGATAAAATGGATTTAAGAAAAGAAAAATCTTTTTTGGTTAAAAGTACTACAGCAGATAAACCGGTAAATAATGACAATGTCAAAATCGCCGCTTGGTTAAGGATATTGACTCCGCCACTTTCTGCAATCATCATAGCCATCCCGATAAGTGGAATAAAAATAAATGCTTCAGCAACTACATAAATTAACAACCCTAAATACTGTTGATTGATATTGTGATTTCTATATGCCATTTTTTCAGCATAGTTGGTTGCCAACATAAAACCTCCTAACATAACTAACCATCTCCAGCCTTGAGTCATAGAGAATGCAAAATTTACAATAGGTTCTATTTGAAAAAACACCCATTCTACAATAACAAATAATAAAACAGCCATTGCAAGATGCGTATACGTCTTTTTATAAAATGCCACCCTTCTCTCATCTGTCAGTGAACTTACAGGTGCTAATTGTTGAAATTCTTCCATATAACTTGAATAAATTAAAATTGTTTTCGGTGATAAATATAGCAAAGTGATCTCTACTATAACAGTATAGATGTAAATATCTTCTGTAGTTTCAAGTAATATGACTTTCAGTTTAAAGAATAAAAAACATATAGGTGTTTAGAAACATCAATCTTAAAAAAAACACATAAGAAAAAATTTAACTTAATTGATTCGAATTATTCTCAAAATACCTAAAATTAAGCATTCGAGATACATAGTGATATATCTGTGGAAACTCTTTTTTGAGTTTCATTGGGGATTCCATAAAAACTTCTACCAAAACTGCTATAAATTCAAACTTATCGGTATAAGCATACTCTCGTAATATTTTGGTATCCACTATCTTTTTTCTTAGTTCTGGTGACCCCAAGTGTTTCTCTAATAGAAGGAAGGTATCATAAAAAATTTCGGAACTAATGTCATTATTTTTTATGGAGTTATAATGAATAGCATGAGTAATTTCATGCACCCCAAGGCTTTTTCCTTTGTCTTGATGTAAATTCCCTTTTTGAAAGTGTTTCCAAGACAAGGCCAATGCTTTTGATCTTGGATTAAATTCTCCCAAATTTTCAGTCTGGTTTAATATTGAATAAAATGATTTTGGGTATAATATTATAGTATTTAAATACTCTAATTGGTAATGCCGCATTCCAAAAGTTAGTTGTGTTACCATGATGGTGACTTGCATTCTCATAAAATCATCTATAACCAATCCATCTCTACCCACAAATCTGGTAGTCTCAATAAAAGTAGCCGCCCTATGTGCAAAGTACTTTTTCCTTTTTTTATCCAAAATCTTATAGAAATTATTTTCTTCTAAAAATAACTGTAAATGGGATGGTAATTTTTTAAGAGTAGGGTAATAATGTACATAATAAGGCTTGCCTTTATAGTTTACGTATACCGATTCTAAATATCGTAAAACATAATAAATACAAATTGAAACGATCCCTACCGTAACAAAAACGCCTAATACTGTTTGTAATATTGAATTTGACGGGGTATCTTCTAATAATAATATAATAGTTATATAAAAGTTCAAAAAAAATAAAAATGTAGATTAAGGGTCTTAAATGTAACGTTTTAGAAATAAAAATCTTGTAAAAAAGTTTATTATTTCATGTAATGCTTCCTAAATTAATTACTTTTCTAACATCGACCTTAACAACTATGGTATCATTTCACATCAAACATTAACACTATTTTGGCATTTTATCCAAAAAGCTATACATTTTTGGTAAACCCTTAACAGTGTTCTATTTTTTAACATTTTAAATTTGAGATACTGAGTTCACATTAAACCTCTATGTAATTAATAATCAAAAAGTAAAACTACCTTCCCATAGGTCATAGTGCATATATCTTTCCCCCTAAAATGTTAGATTCTATATCTAAATAGTCAACTACGTAGGAGCTAGTTCACAATGCATCCAACGAAAAACAAATTTGAGATTTCAAGGCAAGCCTTGTAGAGCCAAACTCCACAATGTGGGTTAAAATTAACCAATAAAAGTACATCATACCATGAATGGTATGATGATATAGAACTATCCTAGCACAAAAAAAGGAAGTATCAACCATAGCATTACAAGGTTTAAAGCTATATAAATAAACCGTTTAATAATTGTTATATTTAAGGAACTTGATTCACAAACCATCATACTTATATTAATTAAAACTCAAGCACAAATGAAAAAATGTCTTTTATTTTTAGCCGTAGGAGTATTCACAATGCTCTTTAATTCTTGTGAAAGTGAAGAGTCTGACTTTAAAAAAGTGGATTCTGAGATATCGGATAAAACGTATGGGTATTACGATTCTGAATATTTTCTTGTTGCCAATCGAGGCTCATCGACTGTAACTGTTTTTGATGCAAAAACCACTGATTTTGTAAAAGAAATAACATTACCAGATGAAGGAGCTCAACCAACCTATCTTGCACACAGTAAAAAGAATAACACTGTGTATGTCGGCGATTTTTCTAATAAAAAAGTTATTTATTATGATGCAGATTCTTTCGAATTAAAAGGAGAGATTGAAATCGAAGAAGGCGCATTTCACATGTGGCTTAATGATTATGCAAATCAGTTATGGGTAAATAACATTGTCTCAAAAACTACTTCAGTAATTGATTTAAATTCTAATACGGTACTTCAAAATTTGCCTTTACCAACAAATGAAATACCCGAACTTACCGATAATGCTGTGCAACATGATGTAACTATCTCTCCTTCTGGGTATGCTGCCTATGTAACGGTTTTGGATGGCTCTGACAAAAGTTATGTTGTAATGTATAACACACAAACATTAGCATATATCAAGCATGAAGTTGTTGGGGGCGACGCTCATATTTTACCTGTTGGAAGAAAATTATACGTGCCAACGCAAAATGCAAATAAACTAACAGTCCTTAATAGATTTAATCTTAATCAACAAGCAGAAATACCATTCAGTTCCACACACGGAATAACGAATAGTCGAAGATTTGTTTTTACAACTGGAATTGCAGATAATAAAATAGGTGTTCTTGATCGCTATAGAAACAAAGTAATCTCAGAAATCACTACTGATTATGATATACCACATAATCTAGCTGTAAATAGACGAGGTAAGGTTTTATTTTTATCTCACTCGGGTGGTACTGCGACCAAAGTTATCTTTTATAAAGTAAAAAGAAACGGAACTCTAAAAAAACTATCTGAATACGATTCTGGATCAAATCCGTTTGGAGTGCTACATTATTAAATAATAACAGTTATTAATATAGTGATTCTATATTAATTTGATTTAAACGCTTCAAGAGGCTAATCAATAAACGCTATAAAAATAGATTTTTGGTTAGCTTCTTTTCTTATTTAAAAAATCACAACAAATTTTAAGGCAAATACTTATAACCGACTATTATTTCTCAAAAAAGATTCACTTGACACTTTTTATGTTTTTCTTCTCAATTCAAACAATAATTACAAGTATTTTTTTCTTAGCAAAGTTTATCTAATTCTTAACATTTTACCATAAAAAACTTTTTTATTGAATAATTCATACCAAAATCAACTATTTATAAAAATAAACTAAAAAACATGCTAGGCAAATTGACTTTTTAGGATTTATATAGTCTAAATACATACACCCAAAATATAAACCCATATTCATATGTATTTACGACAAATGGTACCCTTACTTTTTGCAACAATTTTAATTTCCTGTTCAACCAATGAAGATGATTATACTGATATTGAAAATGAAGAAACTTCTGAAAATCAAAATTCTAGTCCTTTAATAAATACATCTATACTCTCAGATTTTTTTGGTCAAAATATTGATCTAGACAATTTGGAAAATTATGCCAATCAAACTATACCAGATTACATTACAAGAGATAATACTAATGGAAATGTAATTGCTGATGCGAATGCAACATTGGGGCGCGTTTTGTTTTATGACAAAAATCTGTCAAGTAATAATACCATATCTTGTGCGAGTTGTCATCAACAAGCTTTTGCCTTTGGAGATCAAAACGATGTAAGTATCGGTGTAAATGGCTCTACTGGCAGGCATAGTATGAGACTTATAAATGCAAGGTTTTCAAGAGAAGTGCGTTTTTTTTGGGACGAACGTGCAAATACCCTAGAAGAGCAAACAACTCAACCCATACAGGATCATGCAGAAATGGGTTTTAGTGGCCAGAATGGTGACCTAGGGTTAGATGATCTTTTCACCAAACTAGAAGCTTTAACTTACTATCAAGAATTGTTTATGTTCGTATATGGAGATGTAAACATAACAGAAAATCGTTTACAAGAAAGCTTAGCTCAGTTTATAAGAAGCATCCAGTCTTTTGATTCTAAATACGATGTTGGAAGGGCTACAGTACAAAACGATAATCAACAATTTCCTAACTTTACAACTCAAGAAAACCTAGGAAAAGACCTCTTTACAAGACCTCCTAATCAAAATGGAGCAGGTTGCATTACTTGTCATGTTGCTCCCGAATTTGACATTGATCCAAATAGCTTGAACAACGGTATCATAGGTGTTTTTGGTAATATAAACGCAGTAGATATAACGGTGACCAGAGCCCCAACTCTAAGAGATATTTTTAATACTACAGGAGCGCTAAATGGTCCTTTAATGCATGATGCAAGTATGCCATCTGTTATCAATGCAATAGAGCATTATAATAGTATAGATGCCACCGGAAATACGAACTTAGACAATCGTCTTCGAGGTGGTCCCGGGCAAAATGGTCAAAACCTTAATTTAAGTATAGAAGAAATTGACGCGTTAGAAGCTTTTATTAAAACATTATCAGGAAACAATGTATATACAGATACTAAATGGAGTGATCCTTTTTTAAATTAGAAAAAAAAGAAAATCAAAAAAAGGATGCTCTCTTTTAAGAACATCCTTTATAACAGTAATCAAAATCTAAAAATCTAAATTAGCCTTATTTCATTTGTGCTAATAACTCGTCTATTGTTTTAGCCATAACAACACCAGGTAATTTTATTGGAGACCCAATTTGAGCCAAAAATGTCCCTTTTACTTCTCCTTTTTTATATGTCGTAAAACCGATTCTGTACAAACCTCTAGTTAATGCTTTTACAGGATCCCCAACCTCACTCTTATAACGTAATAATGAGTTGTAAGAACTACCACTAGGTTGCTTAGGCATTTCACCACTATCATCATTTTTTGCTAAAGTATGCCAAGAAGCGTTAGCTGCATTTTTTATATTTTCTTTTGCAAAAATATCAGACCTTTCTAATGTAATATAAGTATCAAAATAATCCTTCCCATCTGCATTAGCATCATAAGTTTTTCCTTTAATAGGATTTTTTACTTTTACTTTTTTTGCAGGAGACATCATGCGTAATCCTAGTTCTGGTGCTACAGCAGGTATCCAAACATAGATGTAATAGAATTTTTTTCCGTCTCTTACCTCATCCTCTGTATTTAATGCAGCATGACCTAAATAACTTACCACATCTGTGTAAGGTATTTTTTTGGTTACAGGTCCTATTTTTTTCTCTATAGAGCTTCCAAAAGACTTAAGTTTTTGAGCATTAATATTACTTATAGTAAGTAAAGCAACTACAGCAAATACACTAACTTTTAATGTTTTCATTTTTATTCAATTTGTTGTTTATGAGGGATAAAAATATCAACTGTTTAGCTTCCTAAGAAGAGGGAATTTATAAATGGTAGCTTTCAATCTATATTCGACAGGGTTCTCTCTGTATTCGTAGAAATACCCATACCAAACGAGAATAAAATAATTTCAACAACAAAAGTAGAAATCAACAAAAAAAATAGAGCCATCTAATAGAAATTTCTAAATCCAAAATGATAACCTATTGATAATCTACACCAAAGCATAAACCCAAGCAGTTATTTTCATGTATTGCAATACCGGTGAAATATGATGAAATATTATTTCTAACAATAGAATTGTAGCTTAGTACTATTAAAAAACCTGGAATAATGGAGTTGTGTAAAAAGCAATACTGGCATTGTGTTAGCAGATCACAAATACAGAGGTTCAATTATTTTATAGAATATAATAAATAATTAAATTGTTTAAAGGGGGTTCTATAATTTATCATGTTATAATATCTCAACTCCAATTATTCCATAATTAATAATATCATTACAATGTACACAAATAACAACTTTTCTTTTTTGTTGCTTTTTAAGGTGTTCACAGACATATATACTTTTATATTGAATGTTGCAATACGTAAAATAGATGTATTCAATAAAAGTGTTTAACTTTAATACTATTAACCAATAGCATTTTTTGATTTAATTTTTGCTAGTTCAATTATGAATCAATTAAGATTGTGATTACATCTAAATGTATTATTACCTATTAAGAACACAAAAAATTAAAATTATCTTTTAAAAAATCGCTGCATTTTTCAAAAGATCAACATCGATCAATCATTTATGAAAACACCCCCATTAGAACCTATTGAGGTATTTGAAAAATTAAGTATCATACTTACAGGTTTTTCTAAAGCTGATATTATCGGCACAGGAATGTTACAAACTTATTTTGATACTATTCATACCGAATTAGAAGAAGGTCTTTTTTTTGAATTACTTTTTGAAGTTCAAAAAATCACGGTAACCAATCCTGAACAACCATCAACAGACGAATTACAAAATATTAGTGAGTTAGTTAGTCATTCTAAATATGAGACTGCAATTTCCCAAATTATACAATTATGGTATTTGGGTGAATGGGTTTTTAGCCCAACAAGTGATCAAAATTATATCATATCATCTCAGTCTTATTTAGAAGGTTTGATTTGGAAATCAATAGCAGCCCACCCCATGGGTGGTAAACAACCTGGTTTTGGCACTTGGGGGTTTGCTCCTCTAACTTTTTCATCTGACTCAACAAACAAATTGACATAACCCCATAAACAAAATGAGTAAACATAACGAATATGATGTTGTAATTGTAGGTGCAGGAATAAGTGGAGCAATTGTCGCAAATCAACTCGCAGAAAAAGGACATAACGTTTTGATCTTAGAAGCGGGTGAAAAAAAAGATTTTAGCTTTGAAAGTTATCGCAACTATGTACATCATTTTTACAATAGCACCATAAAAATACCTAATTCCCCATACCCACAAAACGCAAATGCACCTCAACCCTTGGTAACAGATGTAGAAAACATCGAAGATGGTATACAACAGTTTAACGAAAATGGATATTTCAAGCAATATGGACCAGCTCCTTTTCAAAGTACATACACCAGAGCCAAAGGAGGAACAACACTACATTGGCTAGGCACGTGCCTACGAATGCTACCTAGCGACTTTAAAGAGTATGATTTGTTTGGCACAGGAAAAAACTGGCCAATTAATTATTATGATCTCATGCCATATTACCGAATGGCAGAACGAGAAATAGGAGTTTCTGCAGATGTCGAAGAACAACGGTACTTAGGATTAACTTTTAAGGAAGACTATGTATACCCAATGACCAAAATTCCTCAAAGTTATTTAGATAAGAAATTAACCGAATGGACCAAAGGTGCGGTTTTCAATTATGAAGGACAGAATTTTAATTATAACATAGTTAGCACACCACAAGGACGCAATAGTAATCCAAATCCTAAATATGATAATGGCAAAGGTTATCAACCAGTGGGTGCTGTTGGTAATCCCGACTTGGGTCAACGCTGTGAAGGTAATTCGGCATGTGTACCTATATGTCCTGTACAAGCAAAATACAATGCCCTAAAAACATTACAAAAGGCAGTAAACAAAGGAGTCGTTATAAAAGCTCAATGTGTAGCTTCAAAAATTTTGTATGATAAAGAAACCGGTGATATCTCTGGTATAACCTATAAAGAATATGAAAATTCAGAAACATTAAAATCTAGTTCATCATGTGCATATACAGAAAAAACAATAACGGCAAAAAGGTATGTATTGGCCGCTCATGCTGTAGAGAATGCAAAATTAATGTTAGCCTCTGATTTTAATAATAAAAACATCGGACAAAATTTAATGGATCACCCTGTTCTCTTAACTTGGGGATTAGCACCCGAAAATATTGGCTCATTTCGTGGCCCGGGATCTACATCGGGTATACCAAGTCTAAGAGATGGAAGTTTCAGAAAAAACAGATCCGCCTTTAGAGTAGAAATCGGTAATTGGGGTTGGAACTGGCCAACAGGATCTCCAGCTACAGAATTAACAGAAGGTTTATCTAACCAATTATTCGGAAAAAAATTAAGAAACAAACTTTTAGACAAAGTACAAAAAGAGTTTCGTTTTGGTTTTTTGATAGAACAACAAGCAATTGCCAATAATTGTGTAACCATAGATGAACGCTATAAAGATGCTTTGGGTAATTATCGCCCAATTATAAACTATAACATTACAGATCATGAAAAAGAAGGAATGTTGGCAGCAAAAGCATTTTCTAAACAATTCTTTAAAACCATAAACGGTGAGGATAAAACCATTTATAACTCTAATTCTGGTGGTTTTATAGCCTATAAAGGAGAAGAATTATGGTGGCAAGGAGCGGGTCATTTAGCAGGAACACATATTATGGGAACCAACAAAGAGAACTCTGTGGTAGATAAATACCAAAGGTGTCACGAACATAAAAATTTATTTTTGGTAGGTTGTGGAAATATGCCTTCAATGGGTACTTCGAATCCCACATTAACAATGGCCGCATTATCATTTTGGGCAGCAGAAAATATTGACAATGACCTAAATCAAAGTAAATCATCCCAAAGTGAACCCCTAAAGCACCTGACAGAAAAATAACTTTTATTTCAAGGATAGCCTTGAGAAACTAAACTCCACAATGTGGATTAAAACATATCATATGTTAGCTACATATAAAGAAGAATTATTCAAAAATTTGCAAACAGCCATAGAGTTAGAGCATTCGACCATACCTCCATATTTGGCAGCATTTTTCACAATCAATCAAGACACCAATGCATTCGCGTGGGAGGTCATTAGGAGTGTCGTTATGGAAGAGATGTTACACATGACTCTTGCTTGTAATATTTTAAATGCCGTAGGAGGTCAACCATTTATCGACAACCCCAAATTTATACCTGAATATCCAGCAGAATTAAATTTTGCAGATCGCAAATTTGATGTAGGGATTATAAAATTTTCTAAACCTGCTATCGAAGCATTTCTCGAAATTGAAAAACCTTCAGAGCAAAAACTTAATGTAAAAGGAGAAGATAGCAAAGGCTTTTTACACCCAATCAACTTAGACGAAAAGACTATTGGAGAATTTTATGAAGCTATAAAAAAACAGCTCATTTATTTGGTTGAAGAGTATGGAGAAGAATCCGTTTTTGACGGCAACCTAACTTTGCAAATAACGCCAAAAGAATACTATGGGAGTGGTGGTGAAATTATCGTTGTAAACAACTTAGAAACTGCATTACTGGCTATTGATGTTATCGTAGATCAAGGAGAAGGTGCCTCGGGTTCTATCTATGACAGCGACGAAACTTATTTTGGACAAGATCAAGAAGTTGCTCACTACTATAGATTTAATGAAATTTATGTAGGTCAAAAGTATCAAGAAGGAGATCGTCCAAATGAAAATCCTACCGGTGAAAAAGTAACTATAAACTGGAAAGCAACGGTTAATATGGTTGATAATCCAAAGGCAAGTGATTTTGCGATAGGTTCTGCTGCTCGTACAAAAGCAGATGAGTTTAATCAATTATACTCTCATTTTTTACGATTATTACACCTTACTTTTAATGGTCAAAGTTCTTTAATTGTTAAAGCTGTAGGAATGATGTATCAAATGAAACATCTGGCGTCAGAATTATTAAATTGCCCCGTAGCAGACACAAAAGGTAGCAAAGTTGCTGGACCTCCTTTTGAATATATACCTTTAGACCAAAGAAAACAATTTGACTGGTTGGTTACAGAACTAGCTTCAGAATTAGAACCACAATAAACACTTTGACAAAGTAAATTTAAAAACCCCTGAATCTCATATTTATAAGGTGATTTTGATATAATTTTTCAAATCATAAAACCCTCAAATTGAGTGATTTTTAGTAATGAAATAAAAAACGTATCGAAATTAGACTTTTAGAAGTAAACTTTTCATTTAACAAAAAGTACTGATAATTAATCAACCATGAAAAAACCATTTGATCGTATTATTACAGTTATGTTTGAGAATCAATATAGAAACTATGTGATTCAGGATTCTTTTTTAAAGAAATTGGCCGCTGCTGGTGCAGACATGACCAATTATTTTGGTGCTTTTCACCCTTCTCAGACCAACTACTTAGCATCTTTGGCAGGAGAAATATGTGGGGTTACCAACGACACTCCCCCATCGACTCCATTGCTTCAAGAAACATTAGTAGATTTATTAGATGCCAAAAATGTAAGTTGGAAAGCCTATATGGAAGCCTACCCAGGTGAACCATGGAAAAAAATATGGAAAAACAAGACATATCCAGAAAAAGATCAACCCATTACGCAGTACCCACCCAAAAACGCAAAAGATCTTTCTAGATATTATCGTAAGCACAATGCTTTTGCTTCTTTTCATAGCATTCAAAAAGATCAAAATAGATGGAGTAAAATAGTAAGTGACATCGATTTTTGGAAAGATATATCCCAACAATCTTTGCCAGAATACAGCTGGTTTACACCTGATATCTGGAATGATGGACATTATTTATATAACACCCATATCGATACTAATCCACGCACCCAATTAGTACCTCAACTATCGGCTTGGCTAGAGCACGTATTTTTAGGAAATATCGATACCACAAAAATCCAAGGGGGCACTGAAACAGGACTAACATCCTTAGGCTTAAATTTGGACATAGACTTACTGTTAACCGATCCCAAAAAGGCATGGGCACAATCCAATATCCCCAAAGGAACACTTTTGGTCATCACATTTGACGAAGCTGATTTTGATGCTACCGGTTATGACACTAATTATGATGGACCTAATCAGATATACACAGTACTTTTGGGAGATATGATCCCACCAGGTACGACTGTTTCTACACCATACAATCATTATAATTTGATTCGAACCATCGAAGAAAATTATCAATTAGGGTCCTTATACAAAAACGATTATCAAGCAAATTGGTTTCGTTTTCTTTGGGAAGAATCCTTTAGTTGGAACGCTCCTGTCGATACCGATTTTGCAGTAGGTAATGCATTAGCAATAACTAATCAAGACGAAGGTCAACGCATAGTGTTTTCTAATACAAACGGACATTTATTTGATAGCACATTATCAAACGCTGGATGGAGCCAACCCAAAGAATTAGGGTTAACTACATATGGACCAATAGCAATGGCTACTATAGACAACATAAGTTTGTTAGTGTTTCTAGGTGAAGCCAACGAACTTCTATCAGTAACCTACAATACCTCAGAAAAGAAATGGTCAAAAGTCATCTCTATTGGACAAAAAACCTCTGGAAGTTTTGCCTTAACCGCTTATTACGATATGGCAAATTCTGAAAACAAATTTATGCTATGCTGGGTATCTAATGCAAATTATATTCAATCCATGCAAGGTACTAAAGACGGTTTTTGCAACACAGTTGTTCCTGTGCATCAACTCACCGATGGTGCAATGACCTTAGGACAAGTTGGAGCATCACTATTTTTGGTCTATAAAGAAAGAAATACACGCAAAATGCGTATGACTTCATATAACGTAGGGCCTTTTAATGCTTTTGATGCTGTTGATTTTGAGGATCAACCCGCAGTAGAAAATAACACTTCGTTACATCAATGGTCTGTTACAGATTATCCTGTAGGTCACTTTTCTAAAAAAATGGCCACACTAGCCAATGAATATCAAAATTTAGGGCAAATGGCAATGGCTACCATATCAGGAGAAATGCATTTGGTACATAGAGGAGGGTATGCCGATACTCCTCAAGGCTATTCTACTGTATTTGGAATTACTGGTATTTATACTGCTACAAACCAACTCTCTAATGGGTTTGGTACGCTTGATCAAGCTGGATGGACGAATGAGCAAGAAATGACAGCTCTTAATATCTCCCCAGAAAGCCCTATAGCTATATGTGCAAGAGAAGAACAACTAACTCTAGTATGGGCAGATTCTAATACCAAAACTATAAAATACCGACTAGGAGGATATACAAAATAAGATTATTAGTACTTTTATATTTTAGAAGTATACCCAATTGGATATATAATGTTATTGTAGTGCATTAAAACGAAACGAAATGAGCTTTCTAAAAGCAGAATGGAGAAAACTCGCCTTAGCGAATTACGTAATTGATAAAAAACTACTTGATAAATATCTGCCTATAGGTACTGAATTAGACTTGTGGAATGGAAACTGCTATGTTAGTTTGGTCGGATTTATGTTTGTTAACACTAAATTATTAGGGCTTAAAATTCCGTTTCACACGAATTTTGAAGAAGTTAATTTACGCTTTTATGTTAAACGATTCGACAATGGTGAATGGAAAAGAGGAGTTGTATTTATTAAAGAAATCGTACCTAAACGAGCTTTGACTTTTGTGGCAAATACAGTTTATAATGAAAATTACGAAACATTGCCAATGGAACACTCTTGGAGTTCAAGCAACAATCGACGGACTATTCAATACAGATGGAAAAAATCAGGTAAATGGAATTCAATAAAAATTGATGCGAGTATTGAAAAATTTAAGATTGAATCGAACAGTGAGATAGAATTCATCACCGAACATTATTGGGGTTATGCAAAAGTAAACCAAAGTAAATCCAATGAATATGAGGTAACGCACCCAAGATGGGAAGTGTATAAAGTGAACGATTATGAAATTGATATAGACTTTGGAACTGTATACGGAAAAGAATTTGAATCTCTAAATTCAGCCACCCCAGTTTCAGTAATGCTAGCTGAAGGCTCAGAAATAACAGTCGAAAATAAAAAAACAATAAAAATAACGACGCAACAATAAAGTGTATAATTCATACTCTTCGAAATACAAACCATATACGATACGCTGTAGTACATTAAAACTAACCAAATATGAACGAAATAATTTGCCCTAATTGCAGTAAAGTGTTTAAAGTTGATGAAGCTGGGTTTGCTGATATACTCAAACAAGTTCGTGACCATCAATTTGAAGAAGAACTAAATGATAGATTAAATCTTGCAGAAAAGGAAAAAGAAAATGCAATTAAACTTGCAGAGGCAAATATCAAGAATTCACTACAAGAGCAATTAGCTAAAAAAGATAAAGAATTAACAGAGTTAAAAGCTCAAAGTGATTCTGAACTTGCAGAAAAATTAGCAAAAAAAGAATCCGAAATTTTTGAAATAAAATCAAAAATTGAAAAGGCAGAATCTGAGAAACAATTAGCAGTATCCCAAGCTATAAAAGAAGTCGAAAAAGAAAGAAATCAACTAATTAATGATTTAAAAAATAAAGATATTGAGAAAGTTAATGCAATTGAGTTAGTTCAAGTTAACATTAAAAGCACATTTCAAAAAGAACTTTCGGAAAAAGATAGAGAATTAACACAATTAAAAGCTCAGAGTGAGTTTGAGCTTGCAAATAAATTAGCAAAAAAAGAAATTGAGATTTCTGAAATGAAATCAAAAATTGAAAAAGCAGAGTCCGAAAAACAATTAGCTGTATCGGAAGCAACTAGAAAAATAGAAAAAGAACGTGATGATTTTGCTAATGATTTAAAAATTAAAGAAACTGAAAAAGAGTTACTTGAAAAATCAATTAAAGAGCAGTTTACAGTCAAGTTAACAACAAAAGACGAAACCATCAAAATGAAGGATGACGAAATTGCGCGTTTAAAAGATTTCAAACAAAAATTGTCAACGAAAATGGTTGGCGAAAGCTTAGAACAACATTGCGAATCCGAATTTAACAGAATTAGGATGACAGCATTTCCCAATGCTTTTTTTGGAAAAGACAATGATGCTAGTTCTGGGACTAAAGGTGATTTTATATTTAGAGAATCTGATGCTTCTGGAAATGAAATCATTTCTATCATGTTCGAAATGAAAAACGAGAATGATACAACTGCTACCAAAAAGAAAAATGAAGACTTTTTTTCTAAATTAGATAAAGATAGGACAGCTAAAAATTGTGAATATGCAGTTCTTGTATCGTTATTAGAATCCGAAAGTGAATTCTATAATACTGGTATTGTTGATGTTTCATATCATTATCCAAAAATGTATGTTGTTAGACCTCAATTCTTTTTACCAATAATTTCGTTTTTGAGAAATGCAGCCTTAAACTCTATGCAATATAAAGCAGAGTTAGCTCAGATTAGAAATCAGAATATTGACATTACTAATTTTGAAGATAAAATTAACGCTTTCAAGACAGGTTTTGCTAAGAATTACGAACTGGCTAATAGAAAATTTAACACCGCAATTTCGGAAATAGATAAAACAATAAATCATTTACAGAAAACAAAAGAAGCTTTGTTATCATCGGATAGAAATTTAAGATTGGCTAATGATAAAGCAGAAGGTTTAACCATAAAGAAATTAACATACGGAAATCCTACTATGAAACAAAAATTTGATAATTTAAATAATGAATAAAAACGCGCCACAACAATGATTAATGGGGATTTGAGTGCTTAACCCTAAGTTTAGTATAAACACCAAACCTTTAGCTTATATAACCTTTATATCTTAACGAATAGAATAACAAAAAACATGAAACTATTCCTAACAATACTATTTTTTAAGATGACCGTGTTTGGACAATCAAGTAAAAATGATTTAAAAATGTTAGACACTAATAAAACTGAGAATTGCTTTTCTAGCACAAATTTTGACATCATTTATCTATACATTAACAATCATATAAAAAAGAAAAACAATGCTTTTTATAAATATGGTAATTATGAACTTTATATTATTGATGCAACAAAAATTTCTTTAAAAAAAAATGGATATACATTATCCAGTATCGTTAAAGAAAGAGGAGTTTTTTCTCTAGCGAAAAGAAAAGAAGACCATGATCCTATATTAAAAAAAACGCATCAGATATTTTGCGAATTGCTCATATCATCAGAAAAGTAATTTAAGAGATAAATGTTCCCTTATTACTCTTGATCTCGGACCAACAGGTTTTATTATATTACGTATGGGTTCTTATTGGTATATGGAAAGAACAAAATTGGATTGATGAGAAAGTCGCTTTGGAAATTTTTTGGGATGAAAATGATCTTGAGATTGAATGAAAATAGAAAAAACAACCAACAACATTGTTGATATAATTCATAGTCTTTGGGGTATATACCTAATACATAACGTTGTAACTAATTTAAATGATAAATAGATGTTAAAACAATTACTTAAAATATTACTAGTATTATTAATCATTATTCTAATAGCAGGTGGATACCTATATTATCGATTACATAATAATATAGAGAACGTTCTTGATGCAAAAAATGATTGGCGTAGCGAAGTTCTAGAATTTCCATTAATATTCGCTGGAGATATAGAATATAAAGGTGAAGAACACATTCGATTTGCACCATGTTGGGGTGAAAAAGATAGTGAGGATTATTTTTCATATGTTTTTTTATGGGTGATTGAGGAAGATCCAAATTTAAACTCAGCAGAATTAGAACGTATACTTAATGTTTATTTTGATGGGCTAATGAATACTGGAGCAATCACTAATTTTAGTTTCTTTAAAAAAATTCCTGAAACAAAGCCTTCTTTAAGACAAACAGATAAAAACACCTTTGAAGGTTCGATAGAGCTTTATGATGAATTCTTTAAAAAAGAGTTAATTGTGCTAAACGCTAAAATTAAAAGTGGCTACTGCCCTTCAAGAGAAAAATATTTAGTCTGGTTTTATCTATCTCCTCAAGAAAAAAATCATCAAATTTGGAATCAACTTATGGAGGTAAACCTTAACATCAAATGTCATTAAATTATAACTATTTGCAACAATTGATATGTTCTATTATCTTTAAAAATGCGAATGTATGACACAGCCAAGTAAATGATATGATTGAATTTTTAATAATTATACTACTAATACTTCTTTTTGGTGTTTTTTTGTATTGGGCATATCTACCAGACTACAAAAGAAACCCAAAAGAATTTTGGCGGACAATTATCGGAATGCCAATCGGAATGTTACTTGGCGGATTAGGATTTACGAAATTGAATGATATATTAAAAGAATGGGCAACAAATAAGAGCCGTAAAAAAAAATAAAATGGAAGGAATTGGAAACACTCCTCTAATCAAATTAAAACATCTTACCGATACAAATGATGCCCATGTTTATGTTAAATATGAAGGCGCAAATCCAACAGGTAGTATGAAAGATAGAATGGCTCTTTCAATGATTGAAGGCGCCGAAAGAAGAGGAGAGTTAAAAGCTGGAGGAACTGTGGTTGATTACACAGGTGGAAGTACTGGCAGTTCTTTGGCAATGATCTGCTCTGCAAAAGGCTATAAAGCTCATTTTGTTTCGTCTGACGCTTTTGCCAAAGAAAAATTGCAAACAATGAGAGCTTTTGGGGCAAAACTCGATTTAGTACCAAGTGAAAACGGAAAAATAACCGCAAAAGTCATTGATAATGCCATTAAAAAAGTACAGGAGATAGCACAGCAACCAAATACCTTTTATACAGATCAGTTTAAAAACGTTGATAATCGCAATGCTTATCACAAAATGGCAAATGAAATCATGACTGATCTAGGTACAAATATCGATGAGTTTATAACTGGTGTAGGAACTGGCGGTTGTTTTTCTGGAAATGCAGAAATATTAAAAAAAGAAATACCGAGGGTAAGATGTATCCCTATAGAACCGTACAATGTTAGGACATTATCTGGTGGAGATACTAGTGGAACACATAGACTTGAGGGAATGGGAGCTGGATTTATTCCTGAGATATGTAGAATGGATTTGGCTGATGAAATAATTTCGGTAAAAGATGAAGATGCTTATGAAACCGCTAGAAAATTAGCCCGAATAGAAGGGGTTTTTGGAGGAGTTACTTCTGGCTCTAACGTCTGGGCTGCTTTACAAAGAGCAAAAACAATCGGAAAAGGAAAAACAATTGTAACTGTCGTTTGTGATTCGGGATTAAAATACTTGAACGGTGATCTATATAGATAAAATCCATATTGAACAACGATAAACGTTATACAAATTCATTTTTTATAAGAAAACAACATTTATAAGTCTTTAGAAGCTTTTATTTCATGATTAAATCACATTGGGCAAATTTCAAGAATTATGTAAAAACAGTCGGACCATGGATAAACTATTTGGGAATACTAAAAAAATAATACCATTACAAGGCTATTTTAAAAAGTAACCCATTTTGTTCAAAACACTAACAAGTCATAAACAAAAAAACACCAAAACAAATTGAATTTAGATAATCAATTCATATTTTTCTTTAGTGCATTAGGTGCTTTTAATAGCATTGCATTAAGCATTTACTTTTTGTTTTTCTCAAAGTCTTCAAATACATCTAATTATTTTTTAGGAGCATTATTAGCTGTTTTAAGCATACGTGTTTGGAAATCTTTATTCTTTTACTTTAATCCCGAACTGTCAAAAACCTATTTACAAATAGGATTATCTGCTTGTTTTTTTATAGGCCCTTTTTTATATTTTTACCTAAAGTCTAAAACCTCTAAAAGTAAAAAGCCAAATTATAACTCGTATTACTTCTTACTTCTTTTAGTCATTTTGGTAATTGGTACGGGTATTATTTATCCGTATCAAACTCACCCAAACCTTTGGAAAAATTATTTCTATAAGATCATTAATTACCTATGGCTTATGTTTATTATTATATCCGCCCCTCTAGTCAAGAATGTTTTTAAAAAAATGGTTGACAAAGAAAATAAAACGCAATACGATGATATTTGGATGATAAGCGTCTATTTAGGAGTTTTAATAATTTGGTTAGCATATTTCACTTCGAGTTATACGTCGTATATCGCAGGGGCATTATCTTTTACTTTTGTTTTTTATTTATCTGGCTTACTTCTTTTTTACAAAAGAAAAAAGGATTTTGTTTTTTCTATTAAGAAGGAAAAATACGCCAATAACAGGATAGAAGAAAACGAGGCGAACCAACTTTTAGAAAAAATTGAATCCATTTTAACCAAAGAAGAGCTATTTAAAAACCCAAATCTTACTTTACCAATATTTGCCAAAAAATTAAATATTCGTCCACAGTTATTATCACAATTATTAAACAATAATTTGAACAAGAGCTTTTCTCAATTTATTAATGAATACAGAATAGAAGAAGCAAAAAACCTTTTAAAGGCTAATGCTAATCTAAAAATTGAAATCATTGCCGAAAAATGTGGATTTAACTCCAATAGCACTTTTTATACAGCTTTCAAAAAGGTAACCAACACAACACCTGCCAAATATGTAAAGAAATAGTATCTCTTTTAAAATTCCTAATGTATACTTCAGGAGTTTTATAGTATAATTTTATATAGATTTTAAGGAATGATCTAAGTAAAATTGTTAATCGAATAAATTAACAATAATAAAAATACTTATGAAACATTTTCTTTTATTAATTGGATTTCTAGTGTTCGCTACATCTATAATCGCGCAAACCGATGAAGTTCAAATAAAAAATACTGTATTAAACTATATAAATGGCACTTCTTATAATCGGGCCAAACTCATCGAAAAAGCATTTTATGATGATGCCAATCTTTACTTAGAAAATAAAAATTCGTCACTGTGGATTGTTCCTGCCAAAGAATATATAAGCTGGTATAAAAATAAGAAAGAAGGCGAATTTACTGGAAGAATAGGAAATATAATATCAATTGACAATTTTAAAAATATCGCTACTGCCAAAGCAGAAATAATTATACCAGAGAAAGGTCAAAGGTATATTGATTTATTTCTTTTAAAAAAAATTGAACGTAAATGGAAAATAATTAGCAAATCTGCCGGTGGCGAAGAGAGCAATTTAAATGGAGATCGAATTCTCTTTATAGTATCCAATGCACACTTTTATGGAAATTCTAAATTACCAACTGGGAATAGTTTTTCTGAAATTGTAAATGCATACAACACATTTGCAAATGCGGGCTATACAGTTGACTTTGTAAGTCCAAATGGAGGAAGTATTCCTTTGGGGTATATTAGCACATCAGATACTCTTCAAAAGAAATATCTATATAATCATGACTTTATGTATGCCCTTAAAAACACAAAAAATCCAAAAGAAATAATCGCCAAAAACTATAAAGCGGTTCATTATGTTGGCGGAGGAAGTGCTATGTATGGCGTGCCCGAGAACAAAGATATTCAAAAAATATCCATGACCATTTATGAAGAATACAACGGAATTATATCTTCTGTATGCCATGGAACAGCAGGAATTACAAACTTAAAAACCAAAGATGGTAACTACCTTTATAAAAACAAAATAGTTAATGGATATCCAGATTCTTTTGAAAAGAAAGAGGCTGAGTATTTCAAGCATTTCCCGTTTTTAATTCAAAAAACTATAGAAGAAAGAGGTGGTATTTTTAAATTCTCACCCAGAAATTCTTCTCATGTAGAAGTACAAGGAAATTTAATAACCGGTCAAAATTATTTATCATCTAGAGATGTAGCACTAAAAATAATTGAGAATTTGAGTAACCGAAAAAAGGTTAATTAGATGATCAATTACATTTTTTTAGATCATAGATAATAAGGCAAATGTATAGCTTATTGACATCATGTTTTGTGGTCTTTAATTTTGATTAGTTATCACTTAATTCGAACTTGTAAAGTGAAGTTAATCAAATTAAATGAAGTAACTATTAAGAACCATACTACCCAAAAACAGAAAAATCGACTGAGAATTTGTTAACCTCAACTGAGAAAAGAATTTGTTGATCCCAAGGTAATTTTAAAGATGATTTAACTCAAGACCGAATAGAACTTGGGATCAATAAATTTAAAGCAAAAACTATTATAGTTGATCATACCCTTCAATCAAAAGTCAACAGATAATACAATGAAAAAGTAATTGGAATTGATGTAAAGCATCCAAAAGATTATCATAAAATTGATCTAGACAAAGTATTTTATGTAAAATACTGTTCTAATCACATATTAGAAAACACGTTTCAATTCATTACCAATCCACCCCTCTCGCCACTTTCTGGCCCCAGTCTAATTACTCGATCAGCCAACTCGATCAAAGTGCTATTGTGCTCAATAAATAGTATCGTATCACCACGATCAATTATCGATTGAAAAACAGTACTTAATTGTAGTATATCAAAATAATGAAGCCCGGTGCTTGGTTCATCAAAAAGGTATAACGTTGTACCTTTTCGTTTCTGCATCATCGCATTTGCTAGTTTTAGACGTTGGGATTCACCTCCTGACAACGTATTACCTGGTTGCCCCAAAAGGATATGCTCCACTCCTACTTGTTTCAGAATACCCAGGCTATCTACAACCGCTCCAGTATCAAAAAAATCAATTGCTTCTTGTACGGTCATCTGTAATACATCACCAATAGAATGCCCATTCAATTTACAAGCTAGAATAGCATCATTATAGCGCATTCCGTTACAATTATCGCAGGTAAGCCAGATATCACTCATAAAATCCATACTGGTTTTTATCTTACCATGACCTGAGCACGTAGCACATTTTCCGTTCTTACTTTGATACGAAAAATCTGCTTTCTTTAACCCTGCTCTTTTTGCAAATTCTGTTTTTGAATAAATGGATTTAATCTCCTCAATAATTCTAGTATATGATATTGGGGTGCTTAATCTGTTTTGCCCCAAAATTTCTTGATCAACTAATAACACCTCTTCAAATTGATCCAAACCGTCTAACGAAGTACAATTAACTGGTCTATTTTTTACCCAAGAATTGTATAATACATCTTTAACTAAACTAGATTTTCCACTACCTGAAACACCCGTAACTGCAGTAATCTGCCCTGAATAAAAAACTATATCAATATTCTTAAGATTGTTAGCAAATGCTCCTTTAATCTCAAATGGAGTTTCTCTTTGATTTTGCTTCTTAGTTCTAACATTTTTTTCTGCTTCGAACAATTGATGGGTTATAGAATGCTTTACATTAATAATATCAGTAACCTTTCCTTGGTAGATAACTTTTCTGCCTAAGCTTCCTGATCCCGGTCCCATCTCAACAATATAATCTGCATTCTTGATAAAAGAAGGGTCATGCTCAACCACAACGACCGTGTTTCCATTGGTTACAATCCTTTGTAACGTTTTTGACAGAACAAGAACTTGTTTTTCATCCAATCCTATTGTGGGTTCATCCAAAACATAAGTCACGCCAAACAAATGTGTTGATAATTGACCTGCCAATGTAACTCGCTGCCTTTCGCCCCCAGAAAGTGTACTCACAACTCTATCTAGGTTTATATAATCCAACCCTAGATCCATTAACGTCTTTAAAGACTCTTTTACAGTTGGTATAACCACTTTACTAATTGCCAATACAACCTCATCTGTGGTATGATCAATTTGTTCGATTAATTGCAAACAAGATTCAATAGTGCAACTAGAAATTTCATGAATATTCTTGTTTAAAAATTGTGTATGTAACAATTCTGGTTTCAATCGGCTTCCATTACATTTTACACATTTAACATCATGTAATACATCCTCTAAATATTTAATGTTCTTGTTATGCAATTTTCGTTGATATTCATCATCAATATAATTACAAAAGCCCAACCATTTTGCTGTTAATTCTTGCGTTCCCGATCTTGATTTGGTCGTAAACTCCCAAGTAACATTCCACTTGGTTTCACCCGTTCCATAAAGGATTACATTCTTAATCTCATCATCCAAATCTTGCCAAGGAAGGTTAATATTCCACTTTTTTTGCTTGGCTACTTCTTTGAGTGTTGCCATAAATTGACCATTCATATCTGCATAATAAGCAATGGCTTTATTGGTCGCCATTGCTCCTTCAAATATTGATTTATGAGGATAAATTATAACCTCTTGAGGGTCACATTTTGATGCAACTCCAAGGCCTTCGCAATTAGGACAAGCTCCCAAGTGATGATTAAAAGAAAAATGCTGAGCAGTAAAGGTTTCTCCTTCTAGTTGGGCTATTCTCGAATATAATAATCGAAATGCATCATACACTCCAGACAGAGTACCGACTGTAGACCTATTAGATGCGGCACCTCCTTTTCTGTTGATCCCTATTGCTGGCCCTAATCCAGAAAAAGAAGTCATTTCGGCCTCACTATGTTGCTGTAGAAAACTTCTGTTATATGTAGATAATGACTCAGTAAAACGTGCATTAGACTCTGCAAACAGTGTATCATATACCAAAGATGATTTTCCACTTCCCGAAACTCCCGTTACCACTGTCAATTGATTTTTGGGAATACGAACATTAATAGCTGCCAATCCATGAGTTGTTACTCCATTCAATTGGATTTCATTAGAAACGACGGTATTTTGAATTTCTTTTTGGGTTTCAATATTGATATGTTCCTTATTTATATTGGGTGGGCCTTGATGAATAATTGCTCCCCCAGCGGTACCACTCTTGGGTCCTAATTCTATATGCCAATCACTATAAGCAATAATCGCCTCATTTTGTTCAATACAAACTATAGTATTTCCTTTCTTATTAATAGTATCAAATAATTGAAATAGAGAATTAATATCATCATGATGTAACCCAATACTTGGCTCTACGATCACGTATAATGTATCTCCTGTATCTTTTTTTTGCAGCTGATTTGCAATTTTAACACGCTGTGCTTCTCCCCCAGAAAGTGTTGTTGAGGACTGTCCAAGGGTTAAGTATCCAAGTCCTATTTCTTGTAATACTTTGAGTCCTGCCAAGACCTTTTTCTGATTCACAAAAAATACAATAGCTTCATTAATTGATAGTCTATAAATATCGGCAATCGACAATCCATTATATTTGATCTTAAGTGTTTCATCGTTAAACCGATCTCCATTACATGTACCACATATCAAATCTACATTACCCAAAAAGTGCATTCCAATTTGTGTTTTTCCAGCTCCTTGACATGTCTCACACCTTCCACCTTTATTGTTAAATGAAAATCGAGATTTAGTAAATCCTTGAGATTTTGATTGAGGTAGTTTAGCAAAAATATCACGAATATGATCCGACAATCCTAAATAGGTTGCCGGGTTACTTCGCGGTGTTTTTCCTATTGGAGAATGATCTATAAAAATAAGTTTATTGATCGTTTCAATATTTTTAGAATTGGTTAGTTTGGCTGGTTCTTCTACTTCAATCCTTAATTGCTCTTGCACTACTTTAAGTAAAGTATCTTTTACTAAACTAGATTTTCCTACACCAGATTTTCCGCTAACAACATTGAGTTTTCCCAGCTGAAATTCGACTGTTATATTCTTCAGATTTCTTTCATGACATCCAATAAGTTGAATAGCACTATTTTTTGATTTTACTAATGAGTTACGCTCTACATTTGGACTCTTAATTGCCCTATAAGTTGGACTTATTTCTTTTAACTCATCCTGTCTATAAAATTCTGAAAATGGTCCGTTAAAAATAAGATTTCCTCCATTAACACCTGCCTTGGGGCCTATTTCTATGATATGATCTGCATTGGTGATAGTATCAAGATCATGCTCAACAATAATAACCGTATTTCCTTTCTTAACTAGTTCTTTAAAATGATAAATCAATCTTTTTTTCTCTTCTCGATGTAGTCCAATGGATGGTTCATCAAAAACGTAAAGCACATCACTTAAAGGGGCTAAAATTTGATTGGCTACTCGAATACGCTGAATCTCACTAGAACGAAGTGATTTTGAAGGGCGATCTAAGGTCAAATGACCCAATCCTAGATCTTTTAATATATCAATTTGAGCTTCAATTTTTTCGATAATTTCAAGTGCCACAGCTCCCCAAGTGTTTGACTGAATCCATGATCGAAGTTCATGCAATTCTAAAGTCGCTATTTCTGCTATTGATTTTCCGTGAACATGAACACTTAAGGCATCACTATTTAAGCGAGTTCCATTACACGCTGTACAAGTTAAAGCATGCACATACTTAAGAATGTTAACATTTCTATCTCTTCTTAAAATATCCGACATAATCGGAATCATTCCTCTATAATATCCTTCTTCTCTGGGTTTGGCTTTAATCCCTGTCCACTTTAAGCGTGATTCAAGGCTATGTTTTCCAAAAGGCACTTTTATTTTATCGCTACCATATAAAACTACCTTTCGTTGTTGGTCGGTCAATTCACTCCAAGGAATATCAACATTAAACCCTTCGGCTTCACAGACTTGATTAAGCACATCAATAGTAACCTGCGAATACATAATATATCCATTGGGTAATGTTGGTGCCAATGCTCCTTCTCTAATTGATTTTTCGGGAAAAGTGATTAAACGGTTCAAGTCTATTTGCTCTTCTTTCCCTATTCCATTACAACGCTTACACTTACCTACCCCAGAATTGAATGAAAACAGCGCTCGAGAAAGCCCAATAGGTGCGTCTGTCATTCCTGTTCTTGCAAACAACAAACGCAACAAATCATAAATATCAGACATTGTACCTACAGTAGAACGTGCATGCATTCCTGTTGTATGCTGTGCAATGGCAATTACAGGAGAAAGTCCTTCGATCTCATCTACATCAGGGCGATTGAGCTTACCCATAAACTGTCGAGCAAAAGACGGTAATGTTTCAAAATATCTACGCTGTCCTTCTTTGGCAATTATTTCAAATACAAGGCTTGATTTTCCGGATCCTGATACTCCTGTTACCACAATAAATTTATGGTGAGGAATCTGTAATGAAATATTTTTCAGGTTATTTGTTTTCGCTCCTTTAATGACTATTTCTGGAGGTGTGCTTGAATTCATTTGGTAAAATTAATGAAATAAGTTTTACTAGCCATTCACTTATTTTTTCTATCTTGACAAAGAACTTATTCATAATTTATCTTGAATCAAAAAAAGAAAAAAACAGTTATGATATGTTCTAAGTTGCATATTTTACTTTAGCAAAAGAAATTATATATGTGAATTTAGTCTTGACATTAACTTAAACTAAATAAATCGGAGTAAACATTTGGATCCAACGAAAAACAGCTTTTAGATTTCGACACAGACCTAGATGATTAAACTCTACATTGTGGATAAAAAATACTACAAAATGATACATAAAAGATTACGAAACTTCTTAGGTATGGCCATCCTTTTAACGGCTTTTATAAATAGTGCCTCTGCACAATCAGTTTATAAAGTAAAGTATAAGTCTCAAGCCGACATTAATGTCTTTGTTGTGAAATACGAATCACAATGCGATCTTAAAGTTTATGAAGTAAAATACGAGTCTCAAGCTGATGAAGATGGACTTTGGTACTGGGTTGATTATGAATCTCAAGCCGACAAAAAGATATACTTTGTAGATTATGAGTCACAATCAGATCTCAAAATATACTTTGTTGACTATGAATCACAAGCAGGTTGGAAAAATAATTCTAAGCGACATTTATTGAGGTAAATCTTAATTTAATCCATAAACACTACCTAAACTACATAAAAACAAACGGTAATACTTGCGTTGGTTATAATTTTAAAAAAAGAATATGGGGTTATTTTCGAGCTTATTTGGCAAAAAAAACAATAACAAAAAGGACGATACTGTTTTTTTTAGTAAGCAGGATGAACTAATGGAAGAAGCAACTAAAAATGCTCAAGAGAATTTTAGATATTTTTGGAGAGAATTATATTGGGAATATAGAAGAATAGTTCCTGGACACGATTTTGCAATGATAAAAATTCCATTTCGGCAAACTATAACTGATCAAGTAGAACCATTAGTTGAACATATGTGGATTAATAATATCAATTTTGATGGAGAAGTTATTACTGGCGAATTGGTAAATGATCCAAATCAATTAACAAATGTGGCAAAAGGAGATTTAATAACCAAAAGCGTAAATGAGATAGGTGATTGGATGATTTCTATTCAAGGAAAAACGTATGGTGGTTTTACAATTCAAGTCATACGTTCTAGAATGAATGAAAAGGAAAGAAGAAATCATGATGAAGCTTGGGGGTTAGATTTTGGAGACTATGACGAAGTTTTACTGGTTCACCAACAAAAGGAAAATCCAGAAAACTTAGTTGAACACCCTATGAGTATAAATATGTCAGAAAAAATGCATGAATTCCTAAAAGAAAATCCAAATGAAATATCAGAAACAGATGAAAATGGATTAACACTTTTGCATAGAGAGACAATCGCAGGTAATAAAACTAATGTTGAAATTCTAATAAAGTTAGGAGCTGACAAATTGAAAAAATCAAAAACCCATAAAACGGCATTAGAATATGCAGAATTACTAAATTGGGAACATTTGAAAGAGTTATTGAATTAACAACTATCTATAAACTACATTAAAAGGGCTATTTATATAAAGCCTTATAGTGATTTTGTAACGAGATTGAATTATATGTTTACCTTAAAATTATCCCAAGAAGATTTTAGAATTAATGATATTCCTTTCAGTTTTCCGATTAAACTTAATGCTTTAAAAAATGCATTATTAGCTTCTAATAGGGTAGTGAAGAAAAAGCATAATACAATCTACACTTGGGATGAACTGGGAGTTCTAGCATATTCGAAAGATGGTAATGTAATAGAAAGTTTACAATTAGTATTAAAAAAAGAAGATTTTGATTTTAGTCCCAAGCAACTTTTTAATGGTCAATTCTTTTTTGATCATGAAGAAGTTATTTCTTACTATAGAACCCATAAAGACAAGAGGGTTAAACTCTTTGATGGTGATTCATCAGGAGCTTTAATCTTAAATAATATTAGTGTGTGGTTTGACTCAGATCAAAACAATATAGATGCTATTGAAATAACAACTTTTAAAGGATCATCGATAAAAGAAATACCAAAAAATAAGTATATCATAAAAGAGTTAAATGAAGAACAAATAGAATTTTCTGATTTCGGTTTTAAGTTATCCATAATTCAAGAACTTATGTATAATAAAGAATTGATTATACCAAAATTTGATTTGTTTGAATTTGTGAATTGGTATACTAAAAGGGAAATTGATTTAGAAGAAGAAGGTTACGAACCCATCCCAGAGGTAACGCAATACTTTAAAGATTTGCCAATACCCAAAAAATTCGCAAAAGAAATAACCAAAATTTATCAGGACGGAGGAAATGATATTTACATGCAACTTTTGCGATTTGCAGAAGGTTGGGAAGATTATTGGGATATAAATACTGCAGTTGATGCGAAGCAATTTCCAAATTTAAAAAATGTGATATTATGTTATGCAAAAGACCATATAATTGATGAATTAACTGAACAAGGAATTAAAGCTGAATGGGTATAAAAATTGGCTAGAATTATAATGAGCTTAATTACTCACAAATTCACTTTGTATATTATCAAAATTTCTTTCATCAGAAATTAATATTATAAAACCTGTAACGCATCTTGTAAAAGATAGTTATAATCATTAAATAAACTATCGATATCATGAAATCAATACTTCCTCTTGTACTAGTTGTATTAATAAACATAGTACCATCTCCCCTACACGCTCAACAAGATATTTTTATCAAAGACTACTTGGAAAGATTAGAAAACTCTAAAAAATACTTAATCCTTATAGCAGAAACAATGCCCGAAGAAAAATATGGGTATAAGGCTTCGAAAGAATCATTAAGTTTTGCTGAAAACTTAATGCATATCGGTTTTGCCATGGACTGGCATAGTCAATCACTTTTAGGAGGAAGAGAATCTAGAGACTGGAACACGGATACCGTATTCAAAACTACTAATAAATCCAAAAAAGAAATGATCGAAATAATTCATAAAACGTTTGATGAAACTATAAAATTACTTCAAAGTTTTGATCCAGTTAAGCTTGATGACAGATTGGATTATTTTGGGTTGGACAGAACAAAAAGGCAAATTTTCTTATTACTTAGTGATCATATAACACATCACAGAGGGCAAATGCTTGTATATATGAGATTAAATGGGCTTATTCCACCCAGGTATGTTTTATTTCAATAAATTAAATAATACTTTGGTTGACGATTATATCTTGAATCATATAATTCTACACCATAACCTAGTTACAATAAAATTTCTTCATCAAAAAATTAATGCATTTAATGTTGTAATTTTAAACAAATTCTTCTGTAAATGAATATAAAGGTCATATCGATAGTATTAATTTTATTGCTCTTTGGCTGTGTTAATCAAAAGAAATCCACAGATTTTAAAAAAACTAGCAAAGACATTTCTAATAAGGAAAATTGGCATATTTCTTCAAAAAATGAGTGGCTGATTAATGATGGTTTAAGTAATGTAGAAAGTATTATTTATGATCAAAAGAATCAGGTTTTTTATACATCCAGTGGATTAGGTTATGGGTTAGGAACCTCTGGATTTCTTTCAAAAATATCTAAAAATGGAAATCTAGAAGAGTTGAAATGGGTAAAAAACTTAAACAGACCCACAGGAATGGCTATACAAGATTCTTTATTGTATGTTGCAGATGTGAATTCCTTAGTAGTAATTAATACCAGAAACGGAGAAATCATAGAAAAGTATGTGGAACCAATTGCAAATTCAGGTCTTAATGATGTTGCAATAAGCGAGAATGGAGAGATATATGTTTCTTCATCCTTCAAACATTCAGTTCTCAAGTTGGAGAACGGAAAATTAACAGTATGGGTAAAAGATGAAGAAAAACTTAAATGGGCAAATGGATTACTCATCAAAAATAAACAGCTGTTGGTCGCTGGATTAAACCTATGTACAATTCACACAAATTCTAAGGAAATATCTGTCTTTGAGCTAAACGAAAGAACAAAAGATTTTGACGGAATAGTATCTGATGCCGAAGGAGGCTTTTTTCTAACCACAGTAGAAAATAGTATGTTGTTACATATAGATGAACAAAATAACATAACCAGATTAAAGAAGAGTACAAATTATTTTGGAGACATAGACTTTATTCCTGAAACTAAAGAATTATATATTCCAAGAGGAAACCAAGAAAACAATGAGTTTTATATTTCTGTTTTCAAAATGGGAAAAAGCTCAAGCAAAAACAAGAATTGAAAAGTGATCGTTTGATTTCATAGAAATTCCTGAATCAAAAAATCAACAATATCATTACCAACTTGAATTTAGGCATCTAAGCGAAAAATGGGCTAACATAAAATTTGAACCCCGTAAGTCTAAATCTATTCTTTTGTTATCGAAATCATTAGACAGTCTTTATGAAAAAAGTGTAAAACATTATCACTTTTACTCAAGATACAATATAACGGTCTTATTTTCTCAACCAAAGTGATTAACTACCTCAACAATATAGACATTATCAAGGTTATTTAAAACTCATCCTATAAAACTTTAATTAGTAATATTTTTCTAATTAAAGTTATAATTTAATTTTAATGCAACTTAGTTGTAATAACGAATCATATTTTTATATTTGCAACTAAGTTGCATTAAAATTTAAACATTGAAACTAATATTACGTAAACCAGATGCTTTTGGTGCACTGACAAGTGCATTATGTCTGATACATTGTCTAGCCACCCCATTACTTTTTATCGCTCAAACTTGTTCTGTACATGATTGTGAGGCTACCCCGTTATGGTGGAGAAACATAGATTACATATTCCTGATTATTTCTTTTATTGCCATATACCGTTCAACTCAAACGACCATAAACAGCTTTATGAAACCGGCCTTATGGATAGGGTGGATTACACTATTCATCCTAATCATGAACGAAAAATTAAAATGGCTTTCCTTATCTGAGAATATAATATTTGCAGTCACTCTAATCCTAATTACATTACACCTATATAACTTAAATTATTGTCAGTGCAAAACCACTCATAAATGCTGCTCAAATCATGAATAAAAAACATATTGAAATAATAGGTGATGATCACATCTCTTCAAACACAGAAACGCCTATGTTGCCATATGCCTTTAAAAAATCGGATGCTGAAAAAATCAAGAACATTCAACAGTATTTTGCATTGATAATGGAAGAACTTGGACTTGATTTATCTGATGACAGTTTATCAGGTACTCCATATCGTTTTGCCAAAATGTATGTAAAAGAATTATTCTATGGCTTAAACCCAAAAAACAAGCCAAAACTTTCAACTTTCGAGAATAAATATGGCTACAAGAAAATGCTCATTGAACAAAACATCACAATCAATTCTGCCTGTGAACACCATTTTTTACCCATTACAGGATATGCTCATATTGCCTATATCCCAAAAGACAAAGTAATAGGGCTGTCAAAAATAAATAGATTGGTGGATTACTATGCACACCGTCCTCAAGTACAAGAAAGATTGTCTTTACAAATTTTTAAAGATTTAAAAAACACCTTAAAAACTGAAGACATAATTGTTATGATTTGCGCCAAACATTTATGCGTTTCTTCAAGAGGTATCAAAGATAAAAATAGCTTTACAACCACTCTAGAATATGGTGGTTCTTTTGAAGATAGCATAAAAAGAGATGAATTTTTAAAAGCAATTAATAATCAAATTTTATAAAAATGATAACAAAAGAACAAATACTAGACGCTCAAAAAAAATGGGGAGAAGGTGTAGTAAAAATAGGCTCTCTTAAGGATAACAGATCCGAATGTGAAGTGTTTTCAAATCAATTTCTTGAAAAACTATATGCCTTTGATGTAGGTCCGGTTTTATTTAAACCAACCAAATGTGCAATAGAGCAATTTAGACCTACCCAACTAAAAGCTTTATCCTATTTTATTGCAGGTGACGACCGAGCATGTAAAGAAGATACAGGGTTTGCAATACAACCTTGGATCAAAGTAAAATTTGAAAATTCTGATATTATTTTACAGGAGTCTTACGCAATTGCGATGGGAAATTACTTCTTTACCGGTTTAGATAACAATGAAGTAAAAGTTGAGTACACATTTGGTTATAAATTAATTGAAGGCGAGTTAAAGATCAATTTGCATCACTCTTCTTTTCCTTACAACCCAAATGCTGTATCTAATGCCTAAAACCCTTTTCTTTTTATGTCCAACCGATTGCTTAGAATCAATTATAAATAATGTACATAGACATGAGAACTATTTTTATACTTCTCTGGGCAATTCTTTTCTATCTGATCTTGAAACTTTAGAGTATCTAAAAGAATTGATCAAAACACATAACATTAGAAAAATATACTTTATTCTTTCTAATGATAATCAAATTGTTTCAGACGCATTGGGAGGACATTTTTTTTCAGAAATTAAAGGCTTAGAAACATTTTATAATGAAGTTGCAATACAGATAGAAAACTCAAAAGCATCTTGGCAAACTGACCATAATCAATTCTCAATACTTTCTCATTACTTAAATAAAAAAATAAAAGAATTGCAACTTGAATTAGACAATCTATTTAATTATCCTATTAAAATAAGTGGTAAAATATATAATAGATATGACCATCTTTTTAACGATATATATTCTGGTTTCCTTTGTCAAGAAAAACATAGTTTGAATTAAAATACCGCTATAATAATATACCTAAAAGAAAATAGTTTATTGTTTCTCAATTCTTTTTTTCTTTCTGTAAAATTAAGTTCATAAAGGTTACAAAGTAACTTTTATGAACTTAAAATTTAAACAATTTTATATACACTCTTTACATTTTCCTATAAGTAAAAATTGAGTTTCTTGTACCTCATAATTCTCTAGTTCGGGCACATTTATTTTATAAGGCAAGCATGTTATTTGGTTGCATGATTTACATTGAAAATGAATATGATTATGCAAGTTATGTTCTGAAGAACAATCTTTACAAATGGCATAATAAGCCCTACCATCATCTCCCGTTACAAAATGAACCTTTCCGCTTTCAGCAAATCGGTCTAATATTCTATATACAGTCGTTTTATTTACCTTAATAGGCATTGCTTCCAAAATCGTTTCTGCCGACATCGTATGAGATGCATTAGCCAGAATATCTAATACCAAATCTTGTTTTTGTGTATTCCTTCTTTTTTTCATAGTTAAAAGTGAAATAATGATTCAATAATTCACTATTATTGCAAGTATGTTGCAATTGATTTTTAGCCGAAAGATACGAAAATTCCTTATTACTGTCTTCTTGGGTCTTTTAATCACACCAAATGCACTCTAAAAGTACAAAGTTACTTTTCTTCTTGTACTAAGTAGTAAACCTATCGCACAATGTAGTTACATCGGTTTTCTACAATTATTAATGAGCAAGATAACTCTAGGATTTATTTGGTGTTAAATACATAGAATACTTTGTCTTTCTGATATTGTTAACAAAGGCAAGAGTGATGTTTTTTATTAAAACTATAATGAATTAACACAATGGCTACCGACTGGAAAAATCATTACACCTATTTTCTTGAAAAGAAGTATTCGCCTGCCGCGACTCTTCAGAAAACAATTCATATCATATCAATAGAGTCCGGTTTTGAGAATAAACATGCGTTGGATTTGGGCTCTGGTACAGGCATAGACACTTTTGCGCTTTTAGAAGCTGGATTTAAGGTTACTGCTATAGATAAAGAAACAGAAGGGCTTACTCATTTATATAACTCAATACCCAATGATTTAAAAAAACATTTTAAAACCCTTGTATTAAATTTTAACCGCATAACTACATTGCCTGAAGCTCAGCTAATAAATGCCAGTTTTAGTCTTCCGTTTTGCTCACCGACCCATTTTGAGTCCTTATGGCAGGCAATTGTACAGGCATTACCAGCCAAAGCATTTTTTTGCGGGCATTTTTTTGGCCCTAAAGATAGTTGGAACACTCAAAAAAATTCTCACATGACATTTCATTCTAACATTGAAATTGCCAAGCTTCTAGAAAATTTTGATGTTATTGTTAATAAAGAAATAGCCGAAGAAGGAAAAACCATTTCTGGAACTCCAAAATATTGGCATGTTTTTCATGTTGTTGCTAGAAAAATATAACTAAGAAACTCATTAATTCTCTTAAGCTGCTTTTGATGGTATTGAAATAGGTGTTTTTATTTTCTTTTTCACACTTTGCACTAATCGCCACGCAAATATTGCATAAAAGATGTTTTCTACAATAAGTACATAATACAACCCCTCTAACCCATAAAAACGTCTAAAAACCCATAACAAAGGAAGAAACAGTAAAATTGGACGTAATAAAGGAAGTATACTAGCCTCTTTTGCTTTTCCCAAAGATTGAAATAAAATAATAGCACTTGAACCAATTGGCAAAACTAATAAAACCAAAAATACAGCGCGTATCCTCCATAAAGTTGTTACATCAGGAATAGTTTGGTTTACCATAATTTTCAAAAGCTCTTCTGTAAAACAAAGAACAGGAATCAATAAAGTTATTGCAAAAAGAACCGCACCCTTTGTAAACAGTGCAAATGCCTTTTGTATTTTATGGTAGTTTTTTGCTCCATAATTTACACCTACAATGGGTTGTAATGGTTGTAAAAAACCTAATATTGGAATGGCCATAAAGGTAAACACCCGTAATACTCCACTAAATAAAGTAATATCAGTAACGGTACCTAAAGTGGTCAAAACCTGAAACAAAAAGAAATGCTTTACCGTATTTGAAAGTTGTAACAAACTTGAGGAAAAACCTACTTTCAATATTTCTCTGATAATGGTTTGATCCATATTGAACTGAAAGAATCTTCCTGAAGGAAACTGAGACTTGTTCGAATACAAATATATAGAAGTAGCAAGAGCATAAATCCCCATAGCAATAACGCTACTTAAAGCAGCTCCAGCAATGCCTAGTTGAAGTATCTCCATAAAAAAAGGAGTGCATACTATATTTATAACCACAGACAAAATAGTATAATGCATCGCCTGTTTTATATTCCCTTCTGCACGTATCAATCCATTTGCTGTTAATCCAAATATCGAAAAGAAAAAACCTATACTGTAAACTTTTATATATGAGATTGCATAAAAAGCCACCTTTTCTTTTGCTCCCAAAAGCTCAACCAACTCTTCTGCGAAGAGTTGGCAAGCTACGAACAAAACAAAAGCACTTAATATGGATATGCTTCTAACGTTAGGCAGAATTTTTCTTTGAGTGTTTACGTCTTTAGAACCTAATGAACGACTAAGTAATGAAGAACTTCCGGCTGCAATACATACAATGATGCTATTAATAACCAATGTAAAAGGAAATAAAATAGATATGGCAGCAAAAGCTTCTTGATTTTCAAAGTGACTTATATAAAAAGCATCAATTATTGTATTGAGACTCACCACCATCATTCCCATAATACTTGGAATTGATAATTTTATCATCAATTGTTTTAAAGGAGTATTTTGCAGATCTATTTTTGCCATCTAAAATTGCTTTAAAAAAGTAAGTTTACCTATTAACTGCTGATTATTTGCTGGATTCAAGCGATCCATAGATCGGGTTTCGTTAAAAACCAAATAAATAAAAGATAACGGAGCATACTCCCAACTAAATCGTGCATTCCAAAATCCTTGTTTACTAAACGAATTATACTGATAAGATCCTGTAAGTTGCAGTTGAGGTGAAATAGCTAAACGAGAATTTGCATTATATATATGGGTATCTTTGTCTTCTTTTGCGATTCCTAAATTCTGTAGCGCATTGTATTCATAATCTGCACCAATTGAAATATGTGGGATAGGAGCATATCGGATTCCTGATTTTATGATTGTACGATTTCCATTGTAAAACCCTCCCCAAGACAAAGACGACGATATCGACAACTTTTTTGATTGATCACTACGGTATCGAATGGTTTGTCGATTATAGAAATATTTTTTTTGTTCTATTGCAATCCCCACGGGACTAAACTCAAAGTTTACGTTTTGCCAGGTTGGCGTAACAGCATATTCTAAAAAGCTATTATCACTAAAAAAAGCATATAGAGGAAACAAGTATAAGTTGGCTTGCTGAAAGTTCTCAGGGTTTTCATAATCATGGTAATAGTTAAAGAAAAAACCAGGATCCCATCGCCGAATCCATTTGATTTTTTTTGGTCGAATAATAAAATAGCCTCCAGGATCATGATGAACAGCATTATTTTGGAAAACAAACCCCGTACCTGGCAAATAATCTTTACTTACAAAATCCGAAGACCACCCCCAATACATATGACTACTTCGATATGCTGCCAAAAGACTTCCTGCTACTCCCTTTCTATCTTCGCTTTCGTCATAAGTACCAGACAATAAATATGAAAGAGACCAAGTATCATTAAATCTCATAAAACCATCTACTGTAGCTGTAGAATTGTTATTTGTTTGCCCATCTATGGTTTCATGAGATTCATCAAGACGATGATTATACATTATACCAATATTGTTTTCTTTACCAAAGTTTTGGGTGTATCGTAACACTCCAAAATTGGCAGCAGCACTATTATCAGCTTCCCTTTGTCGAATGTATAAAGCTCCTAATGTTCTATTTTCGTTACGGTCTGTAAATCTACCCCCTACATCTAAAGGAACTGGAGTTGCATTAAAATTTCCTTGTAATCCAATCTTCCTACTAAAAAAAGGAAGTACTGATCTGCTAGAGCTCCCGGCCCAAATCCCCGAGTTTTCTAAAAAAAAAGACCTGCGTTCTGGGAAAAAGAGGTTAAAACGTTCTAAGTTATTTACCGTAAGATCAACATCGGCCTGTGCAAAATCAGTATTAACAGTAAGATCAAGAACAGATCTGGGGTTGAATGCCCATTTTACATCTAATCCCGTTTTAGGGTCATGTTCTGATGTTTTTTCCCCCATAGACTCATTTCTGGTATACTTAGATAGCACAAACGGTTCGACCCGAAGATTAATACTGGCGTTTGGTAATTCTAAGCCTTTTAACTGAGCCGCATAGGTCATTCGGTATTGGCTGGCTGCTTGAGGAATGGGAGGAAAAACTGTTTGCTCATAATCTCTTCGTGCAAGGCGACTCATGGTAATCCCCCATGTGATTTCTTTTCCATTTTTTGGTTTTTCATAGCGTAATGCTTTAAATGGTATTGCAAATTCTGCATAATACCCTTGTTCTGTTCGATGCGTTCGTACTGTCCAGAGAGCATTCCAGTTAGCATCTCGACTTCTGTCATTAAAATCTTGTAGATCTTTTTGATTTCCAAAAGGTGTAGTTTGAAAGGAAACACTATATTGTTTTAGGTTCTGCGCATCTATTTGAATTGCAAAAATATCGTTCTCTCCTTCTTTAAAATCACGTTGAAGGTTTTGAACTCGAATTCCTTTTTTCCCTAAAGAGTCTTTACAAAAAACTCCGAAATAAATATTTTTTTCATCAAACAGAACTTTTACTTCTGTTTCGTATTTATAGGCCCCACCTTGTCTGGGTTCTCTTCTAAAAAAATCCTTTGTTACACGCGCTTGTTGCCAATCATCTTCAATGAGTTTTCCATCTATCTTAATTTCTCCTGAAGCTTTTTTTGCCTCAATAGCCAAAGGGTGTTCGGGTGGTGAAAAGTCATTGGTTTGTGCTATTACACCTTGTATTGCCATACAGTATAATAGAAGAATATATTGTGTTTTATGTAAAGTAAAGTTCACTAAATAACAGTTTAAATTGAATAATAATTGTTCGTTTTTTGATGTGTTTTTGATGAGTATTTGTATTAAAATGAATTCGTAATCCCTCTTCTTAAGTATGTTTTCGTCTTAGAAACAGCCATCCTATAATCATAAATAAAACAGAAGTAATTAGTATTTTCCCTAAATCCATTACTAGATTCGATCCTAGGTTTTTTTTCCCTATTAACTGAAATTGAGGGCGATTTTTATAATCACTTTGCGTAATACTTTTATCCCAAAACAATTTTTCGAAATAGAAAGCAGTGATTTGATCATGAAAGATTTTAATCGATTTTTGAAAATGTTGATAAGAACAAACATCGGTATGTCCTGCTTGATTAAACAGCTCTTGAATATTTATTGCTGGGCTGATCCAGTTCATTTTTTTGGTCCACAAATCCCTTTGGTGCACCTGATGCCTATACGTCTCTACATGAGAAGTATTATGAATATCTTGTAAAGATGTTAACCCAGCATATGCCTTTGCCGCTAGATCATTAGACAAAGAATCCTTAGGTCTATAATAACGAGGGTCATGTGTAAAAAAATCTTGAATGATTTGATGCGCCTCATTGGGATCATTTTCATTATCCATGCTATTTCTTCTAGAAATGGTAGCTAATGGGGTATTATCAATAGGATATTGAATCGTCACCAAAATGTTTAAAATAGCTGGAATGACAATTAATAATACCAACCAAATCCCCAAGCTTATAATCGCATTAAAAGCTGAGCTCATCTTTAACCCAATAATAAATAACATTACTCCAAACCAAAATGAGCAATACATAAGCACTCCCACACACCATATGAAAACAGGAAATTGGTTATCTGCCTTTAAAATATTACCACTGCACAATAAACCAAGTAAGGTAACTCCTAAAGCCAAGGCAGTAATAAGAATAAAATAAAACGCCCATTGAGATATTACAATTCGATCAACTCCTAAAGTTTGGAGCTTAAGCATTGGTAAAATTCCTTGTTCTTTCTCTTGGGCATAAAGACTGTATGTAAACGTTATGATAAGTAATGGAAAAAGGTAGATGATTACAAAAGATAAATCAAAATTTCCCACAAACAGTTTTAACGGATTAGCAAGATCATTCTCAAAAATTTGATAATACAAACTCATACCTGTTAGTCTATAATAAAAAGGATTGAGATCTAATTGTCCAATAGACAAAGGTGCATAATCATGTATTGAAAAAATAGCATTATAGGTATGGCGGTGCCATGCAAAAGCAGGATTAGAAGCATTTACATAACGTCTTTTTTGTTCTGAGTTGGTTACTTCGTTTTTGAAAGCTTCTTCATACTCTTGAAATTCTTTAGATTCAATTTTAGAAATATCATCTATCGTTTCTTTTTGCGAGTTTACCAACAATATTCCATTAAATACTGAAGCAATCCCTAAAACCAGAACTCCAACCAATAAACCTATCTGAAACCTATTCCTTACGAAAAGAAGCCACTCATTTTTTATGATAATTTTGAATACACTAAGCATAAATAGGTTTAATTTTTTTTGAATAACTGTAAATCGCGAGTAATAGGAGTAGGATCCATGTAATGATTGCAATTATTTCTATAAAGTAATAAGTAATAACACGTTTAACAGACGTTGTTGTGTATGTAAACGGTGTAATAGTCTTCCATAAATTTTCATCAGCTTTATATTCAAAAAATTCTCCATTTCTTGAGTTTTCGGCTAAATCCATATTCATTTTCTTGACCAAATTTCTTCTGTAAGTTTCGGTATGTTTATGAAAATGAAAATAAGCGTTTACATCTGTTGAAGAGAGTCCCATAGATAAGTTCCTTATTGCTATATAAGGACTAATAAAACTAGCCCAACTACTTATACTATTTTGTTTTTCAATAGTTTGCTCAAGTTTTCTCCAATGATAATCATAAACTTTTCCCGCATAATCCTCGCCAGCTTGCAAACTAATTCCTAAAAAATTTAAAGGAAGCTGATGCAAAGAATCCTTTTTATATTTTTCTAAATAAGTTTTCTCTAATTCTTTTCTTCTTTCAGGTGCAGAAAGGTCTCCGTCTAACCCATTTTTAATATCGTCTGCGATAGCGCTTCTAAAAGCTTTTAATGAAGGTAAGGGAGTTGTTTGCGTGCCTATATTTGTTGATGCTTTAGGTACAATAACAGTAAAAAGTACCCAAACAGATAACAACACGAGTAACGAATTACGGCTCGTTTTTGAAAGCATAGAAACCCATACCGATAAGGTCACAAAAATAATAATATACAATACGTATAAAGCAAGTAATAAAAGAACGCGAAAAGACAAATTCTGAATAACATCTGTATTTGCATAACTACCTGAAAAAATCAGAGCCAATGTAAAAAATGGAATCAATAGTGAAAATAAAATCAGTAAATTGGCCATAATCTTTCCTGTTGCAATGGTACTATAAGAAACATGCTGACTCATTAATAATCTTAGAGTTCCATTTTCTTTTTCGGATGTAAAAGAATTAAAGGATAAAAAAATAATTAACAACGGAATAAGAAGTTGAAATACCAATGCAGCACTAAGCTGTCCAAAACGAATTGTACTGCTATATTCTTGAGCTGGCCTAAACATAAATTCATGTTGGTAATGGGCTTCTAAATATTTGGAAGTTCCTGTAAAGGTATCTAACCCAAAATCAAACAAGCTTAAAAGCGTTTTAGGTTTAAAAACAAAGGTGCCATAATGAGCAGCTGTGTGAGGATTCTTATCTATTTGATGCAACCATTCACTTCTACGCTGCTCTTGAGCCAATCGTACGTTTTCTTGTTGCTGTTTATATGTAATGTATCCAGCCCATAAAGCAGTACTTAATAACAATATGATAATAATAGCCATGATCCTTATCAGACGTTGTCTTAGGGCTATTTTAATTTCTTTTTTAATAAGTAATTTTAAAACTTTCATTGTTAAAAAAGTTGGTCGTGATCATTAAAGATTGGTACGATTTATGAAAATTAGTTTTTCATGTGTTTTAAATAAAGGCTCTCTAGATCTAAAAAACTCACTGAGTCTGTATTAAAATTTTCTAGTAATTGTCCTTCTTTCATAATACCAATGTGGGTTCCAGTATCTTTTGCTCTAAACAAATCATGTGTTGCCATAAGAATGGTAACTCCGTTTTCTTTCATTTCGAGTAATAGTTCAGAGAATTCATTACTGGCTTTAGGGTCTAGACCAGACGTAGGTTCATCTAATAAAAGAATTTTAGAATTACGTGCCCTTGCCAATGCAATACCTACTTTTTGTCGCATACCTTTAGAATAGCTATGAACCCGTTTGTGTATAAAATCACACTGTAAACCCGATTGAAGCAAAATGTGCTCCAATTCATCTTTACTTAAAGGGTTTCTTGCCAAACCACAAAAGAAACCAAGGTTTTCTAACCCGGTTAGGTTTTTATAAAGCATTAAATTTTCTGGAATATATGAGATCAACCCTTTCGTTTTTTTAGGATTAGCCTTTACATCCATATTACCTACTAATGCTTTACCTTTTGTGGCTCCTATAAAGTTTAAAAACAAATTGATCGTGGTCGATTTTCCCGCTCCATTGGCTCCTAGTAGACAAAAAATCTGTCCAGGGTCAATAGAAAGGTTTAGAGATTTTACCGCAGTAAAATCTCCATATTTTTTGGTTAAATCAATTGCTTGTAACATTAGTTATCTTGTTTTGTTAATGCTACAATGCCTGTAATATAGCCACTGGAGCTTTTAGATTTTTGAGATGTTTTTCCTGTTGTTGGGTTATAACTATAAATAGCATCCAAATTTGCTCCTGCAATTGGAAATACTATTTCGTTATCACTTATTTGCATCATAAATGCTGTTCTTGAAGCTGCAAACGTTTTTGGTAAACTTTCTGATAAAACCCCTAGACTTTCTTTAGTACTTAAATTAAGTTTGTGATATGAAAAAACTGGATTTGCACCATCAGTACCAAAAAAGTTTGCATCATCATCAGAGGTAAGAGTAAAACTTTGTCCATCTCCAAAATGATAAATCCCAAAGCAAGTTTTACCTACGGTTGCTGCTAGGTCAAAAAAGTACTCAGAATCAAAATCGGTCTGTCCTTTTTTAATACGAACAACTCCTCCTGGTTTATCCGTATACAATCCAGTTGCCGACACATAAATATCTCCATTATCAGCGATGCTTAATATCTCAGAAGTTAAAGTATTGAAAAGGGTTGATGTACGTTCATCTGTAATAATTTTATCTAGTTTATTTTCAGACAAATTGATAACCGCTAAACTGATTTGTGCAGCAGATCCAAAGTCATTAAGGGCAATAAACATATGATTATCTCTCACCAGCATATCTGAGTAAAAAAGCCCTTCTCCAGCTTCAGAAATATCAATTTCTCCTGTAATTTTCATTGTCGTAGGGTTAAATATGATCACACGTGCCAATCCCCCTCCTACAGTAGCATATCCTTGAGTTGGACTAACAATTTCGACAGAAGAGAAGGAATTGGCTCCAGGAACTACAATTGATTGATCTAAAGCTGCATTTCCTTGATCATCAAAAACAAATTTTTGCATCGTAGCTGGCGCTCCAAACCCAGCTGTAAACAAAGAGTTTCCATCTGTATAAATAGCAGCAAATTGGCCTAGTTCTGTTCCATTCGAGTTGTCGATTTCGGAAGCATCAAGATCTTTTACTCCTTGTACATATGTAGAAACTGTATTACCCGATCCAGAAACCATTGCAAGTCCGTAATTGATTTCTGCCACAGGAGTATCAACTGGGTTATCAACAGGAGTAACAACATCATTATCATCATTCTTACAAGAAGTTAAATGAACGGTAACAGCAACTGCGATTAATAAAATTAGCTTACTGGGGTTTTTAATTACTTTTAACATGACTATAGTTTTAATTGTGTTTTTTAGAAATTTTTAATTGAAATAGGTTCTAATTTTAAGATATAGTGATCTTCCTGGTTTTTGTACTCCAAAATTGTCGTACGCTTCTGTATCAAAAAGATTATGACTTTCTAAGCTCACGGTATAATGCTTACTTTTATCTGTATATGATAGTCCTACCTGATGAAGCCATTGAGTTGGTATTTTTAGTTTATCTTCTTCTCTACCATCAATTTCCCAATATCTAAAGAAAGTCTTTACATAATTTGTTTGCCACCAAAAGCTTAAAGAATCTGCTTTCTGTAGTATATTTTTGTGCATAGTTTTGATTTCTGCATTTCCAAATAAAGTTGGACGATTAGGCAATTGTTCTCCAAAGTATCGATTGCTTGAGACCCCAGCTTTATCCTTTTCGGATCTATCTGTTATTTGTTGATATGTTAGACTACTCCTTAGATTTACACTTGGAAAAAGAGCATATGACAAATTACCTTCAACACCTAAAACTCGGGCTTTAAGTAAGTTTTCGTAAGTTGGTAAAACTGGTGGAGGCACAGGTTGTAAGATGATAATATTTGAAACGGATCGAAAAAAACCATTAACGCTAAAATTCCATCTTTTTTTTGTTAGGTTAACTTCCAAATTTGCATTATGACTTCTCTCAGAATCAAGATTTAAATTTGAGGCTATTCCAAATCTAAAATCTCCTAGACTTTCTGTTCGATCGGGTAATCTAGTTGCATATTCATATGAAGCTTTTAACAACCAAGGGGTTGATAGTTTAAAAGAAAAACTTTGACCAACCCCAAAGGCAGCATCTTTGGTTTCAATATAGGCAATATCAGCGTTGCCTATATTAGGCCCATTTGCCTTATATTGATACCACTTAATAGAGCTATTGAGATGTAGTTTTGAATTGAGTGTTTTTTGAGATAGCCCTATGCCCATAACATGCTTAAAAACCTCGGTGGCGGTTTGGAAGAAGTCTTGCTGATAATAATCCGTTGCTATTGGGTCTTTTCCTGTTCTATTAAAAAACGAAGAAGTTGAGTTTAAGTATATTTGTGTATTCTCTTTAGGGTTGTACCCTAGTAAAAATCGACCCCCATAAGTGTTTGCTTTATATGTTAGGTCATTTCCTGAAGTAGTAATCTCACCACCCGAAATTCGTTGCCCAATAACACTACCTGTCCAATCATATATATTTAACGAGGTATCCTTAAATTTAGAGATTAAATAATTATGAGACAATTGTGTTTCTAAGTCTAAATTTTTGAATAACTCTTTTTTTCGATAATCCAAAATTGTACTAAACGAAGAAGCACTATTTACTGCTTCTCCATATGGTTGCCTCATTTCAAAATTATGTTGAATCTCATCTTCGAATCCCGCTGTAACAAACTTTAGACTTGAATGATCTGTCCATTTTTTATCACTAGTATTTACACTTGCCTGAACAGAATAACTATTAAAATCATCATGAAACTTATCTGTGCTTATATGCTCTGGATTGCCATTACTATTAATAACCTGCACATTGTTTATTCTATAATTATTGTCTGTATCAGTATAAAATCCGTTAACGCCAATAGACCAATTATTTTTAAGTAATTTTCTTCCGTTTAATGTAGTTTGCCATGTGTTAAATGAGCTATACCCTTGAGTTCCTTCTATAAAATCAAATTGTTCAGACTTCGAAATGATATGAATGCTTCCTCCTAAGGCGTCTGATCCTAGATGTACTGGAACAGTACCTTTATAAACCTCTATTTGTTTGATTGTTTGAAGGGGTAACATTGCCAAAGAAGGACCAATTCCAAATTCTTGAATGGGAAATAGAAATTCTAAAGGAACTCCGTCTAAGAAAAATTTGACTTGTTTCCCAGTAAGTCCTTGTACAGAAATTTCGGTATTATTTCCTATACCCCCACTTTCTCTAATTTGAACACCAGAAGCAACTCCTAATAAATCCTTTGCTGCAATAGATCGATGCTTAAAATCACTAACTTTAATAAGAGAAACAATTTGAGGTGACTCTTTTAATCGCGTAATTTCTAAATCACTGTTAAGAATTACTTCATTTAACATTTCTCTACTTTCAGATAAAGTAACCTTAATTGTTGTGGTTAGAATATCTGGAGATAGCAAAACAGTTACTGTTTTCGAAGAGAATCCTGTATAGCTTATTAGTAGTTTTTGAGATTTTAAGGATAGGTTTTTTAACTCAAATTTCCCCTCACTATCACTAATCGTACTTTTTGATGTACTCATATTATAAATATGAGCTTCAACCAAGGGTACATTGGAAGTATCTGTAATACTACCAAAGATTTTTCCTTGTTGACAAAATCCTGTCAAAGGAAATAATATGAATAAAATAATATGTTCTTTGATACCCCCCATAATTACTACTCTACTATATATTTACTGTTTTAAGCAAACCCTCTTTATGTAATTCTTTAAACTGTTCTGCCTCTTCTAAATTTAGATCATCGAAGGGAAGTAATCCATCTGCTTTATTCCAGAGGTTTTTAGTTTCTTCTTTTAGTTCATAGGCTTCATCATTATCTTTTTTTAATAGAAATGATTGCCCATTAGCCTTAGTCAACTCAAGTATTTCTTGATTTCGGATGATGTAATTGTTAGAAACTATAGTTAGCGGAATCATCTCTCTTTCTTCGTTATACAATAAATAATCATTAGTTGACAAGAGAGTTATTTCAGTATTTACTTGAGGTAATATTTCAAATACCCGAACTTTAACTTGAGTTTTCTCTTGATCGTCTTTATAATAGCTAACAATTTTTACAGGTGTTTTTTCTTCAGAGTGATTATATACAATTGCCTTTTTGGTACTATGATTGCAATTTTTAAGACTAATTTTTTCAACGAAAAAGAAATCGTCTTTTATGGTTTTAGAAAGCCGAATGTTTCCTCTACTATGCACCTCTGACACTAAGGTGTATTTACCTATAGGGGCATCTTCTGGCACATCATATTTAAAATAATAATGTCTTCCTGATTGTATATTTTGAAGTATTTCAATCAATCTTTCTTTGGTAGCTTGCCCTTCTAAATATTCTGCAATAACCAAAAGAGGAATATTTTTATTCAGAAACTCTAAACTTGGTTTATCACTTGAGTCAATTTTTTGATTACTATTAGGAAGCCCCAAAACATGGTTTTCAAATAACATTGTTACTTTTCCGTTAGGATCTTTGACTCCAATACGTACCCATGGAAAGATATGTACTTCTTTGAGATGGGAAATATTAAAGTTCCAATGTATGGTTACTGTACTTTTGGGAATAGTTCTTTTTGGAAAAATACTCATTTACTTACGCATTAATTTCAGTCGCTCTTTACTGTATTTTTTTGGATAATCTCTAAACCACTTAATTACCGTTTCCTCTCCTAAATGTTCGTAGATAACAGTTAGTAAAAACTCTAACTTTTGGGCATATTCGGCTTTTGCTGCTTTGGGGTCAGTCTGCATTTTAAGAGTTCTAACCTCCTTTTCTTCTCTAGAAGCAGGTATGTGATGAAAATAATCTGCATTTAGATATTTTTCACTTAGTTGATGATATAATGGCGTGAACAATATTAGGTTGTGCCACATTTCATCTAAAATTAAAAGCTCATCGGGAATAAAAACTCCTGGAATTTGACTGATATAAAGGAATTTTAGAGTCTCTTGTAAAATATCGCTGATCTCTTCTTCTTCCATTTCATACATATCGGAAAATCGAGATATTATGTTTTCGTCTCTAAACTGTAATAGTTTAGTCAGTTGTTTTTTATCTAACTGCATAATCTAAGTTTTTTGAGTTTGGTGGTATGGTAATTCCATACCACCAAACAAATGCAATGCAATTTAAAGTGTTGCAGTACAATGTCCGCAATTACTGCAGTGAGTTCCAATGGATGATTTTGTTACTCTTTCTTCAATAATTTGTGCAATTAAAATTTCTTTTTTCATGGTGAAAAAAATTTAAAACAATTAAACATATGCCGACATTTGTTAAGGCGGTCAGCTTTTACCCTACTATTGCAACAGCATTGCAATAATATGATATTTTTTACAAATGCAATCTTGTTGCATTTGTAAAAAAAAGTTAAATTATGTAAATCTTTATCAACATAACATCCCTTAATTTTAATATCCCATATGATTTTTATTAAAAGGTGTATGTTTTAAAATAGGTGAACAGACTTATTTAAAGAATTAAATTATAGAGAGGTACAAAACCATCCAAGGCTTTAACAGAAGTAGAAAAGAATACATAGAGTGTATTGTGTATTATACTAAGAGATCAAAATTACCACACTCTCATATACTATATTACAAACGTGTAAGAATGGAAGAAGACTATCAAAAGAACCATTAAATTTATAATCTAAATAAAAATTACAAGGTAAAATGTATGACCCAAACAGTAACTTATTGCTTTGTACATATTTTGATTTATTTACAGAAACAGTGAATTGATTTAAGATCAAATAACATTTACCTACAACAACTATAAATAATTACTTATTCTTTAGGCAATTATGCAAAAAAAAAATGGCGACTGTACCAAGAGATGCTTTTGGTACAGTCGCCACAATATTATGTATTTATAAATATTAAGAAATGTAGCTTAAAATTAGAGGTAAATCACCCTATTGTTTTAACCACTTAATTAACAATCTTTTTAAACTATATATACAGAGATCACTTTTAAACTCTGGTCTGCAGAGGTAAATATATAACGGTTTTTATAAGTTAAATTTCGGCACCTTCACTAACTTTAGCTGCCGATTGCACTTTGTCTTGAGAGGGTTTAGTTACTTTATCTAAACCATACAAATCTATAGTAACGTTAGGATTACCTTTAAAAAAAATTGATGGATTAGAACCATACACATCATCATATGATAATACATATGCTTTGCCATCTTTTCCATTAGCATGAAGGATTGATGAATAGTAAAATATAGGCATATCTTCTGTACTTACAGGAGGAGTAGCTCCGTTACCTTGATAATATTTTGAAGAATCAATCCAATCTTTGGTTCCATTATCCAAGTGCATCACACCTCGACAAATAGATACCATAATAGCCATACATAGTGGATCTGTTCCCCAATTTGCAGCAGCCCCAGTACCAGCGCTATTTCCTAATAACACAAACCCCCAATCAATTGTATCTTGTTTTCCTGCTACGTTATGATATAAAGAAGTTACACCTGCCTTTGGAGTAAAGTCAGGATTTGGCCAAGTCGTCATAGGCATATTTAATGTTGGTACAGGAGCATAGGGTATTGTACATGCTTCATCTGTCCATAAGTTAATAGAACCACCTTCTGCCGGCGTAGTACCATAGTAAATAGTATTAGGACCAGCTTCAGTCCACATTTTACTATAAAAAGAAAATTTACGTCCTCCTGCAAAACATTTGTTTTTTACATAGTTGTCGAGAAAGTGTGAACATTTTGTTGCCCAATCAACAAACTCTGGTTGTGAGTCACCCCAATCTCCTAATCCCATAGTTTTAGGAGCGAGTACACGAATAACCTCTGAATCATTTGAGATAAAGGTTTTCTTCATAATACCTGTGTTACCACTATGTTGAGCAGATGGAGAAACTGTAAAGTTATTTAAAGCAGAAATAATCTCACTACGTGTTTTGGTGAAACCATAAGAAACCGCACCATTATTTACATCTGTACCAGAAATCACATAAGAAATACCATAAAAATCCACGCTAGTACCATTGATATTCGGGTTCGAACCACTGTCAAACTCAATCTTATCAAACAAGATCGTATTACCTTTACTAGCACTTGGCCCAGAAGCTGGAAAAGTCGTAAAATTCTCACGAACCGAAAAATAAATTCTAGCACTATTCATGTTAGGAATCGTTAACGGAAAAGTAATCTTATCTAAAGTTGTCACCATGGTGGTTGGATCCAGTTTCCACGATGATTTATCGCTAAAATGAGTCGTACCATCAACTAAATTTAGGTAGCCAAATTTAGAGTCTATGTTGTTCGGGTCATTACCGAGTACACATACATACACATCTTTACTTGCTGCCCCAGCAGTGTTTTTGTTGTTAATCGTTAGTTTCATGTTCGAAGCCATACTTAAAGTCTATTTGGTTAATAAAAATTGATTACAAAATTAGTCGGCTATATCTGCCTAAATAGAAGATTTTGATTTGGAAACTCTTTGCATTTTCACTTCATCATTTCCATGTAACTTAACCAAAGATAAATAATTACTCTCCCAAATTAACCCGTATTTCTACGTGATTTTAGTTACAAAAATGCTGTAAGTTATTCTAACTACCAATGGTAAATTATGTGTTTTAGAAACAGAAACCAATACAGATATCTCTAGAACATATCCCGAATCTAGCTCTACTCTAAATACGTCATATTGCTCAATGCTGACTTATAAATTAGTTATTCAAATCCCATGTAAAGAACCATGTAAAGCTAAACATCTAAAACAGTAACAACCACATAATCTTGTAATTATGGTATAAGTAACTTACATCAGAGTTTGTATTAATTCTATTCTCCTTGGCGAAAAGTATTATATTTGAGTAATAGCATAAAAAAATAATTTCATGCGATACTCTCACATAATCATTGTTATTCTTTTGACTCTTTTTGCGTGTAAGAATAACACCCGAAATCAGGAAAAAAAAATTCTTAAGGACACAAACGAATCAGGGAGCGTCACTATTGATGGGACCATTTTGAATTATTCAATAGAAGGAAAAGGTATTCCTTTTCTTTTAATTGGATCGGATCCAGAATACTTCTCAAAGGAATTTCTTGATCATTTTAAGCTATACTCTATAGAAATGAGATTTAATGCAACTAAATATGAACCTATAGACCTTACTCAATATCATATAGAACATCTTTTTAAGGATATTGATACATTAAGATCTGTATTGGGTCTTGAAAAATTCGTAATTGGTGGTCATTCTGTATTAGGTGCAGTTGCACACAAGTATGCTAAAAAACATCCAGAATATGTATCTCATGTAGTAATGATGGCTACTCCAAGAACTTTTGGAACAACAACCTATAAAGATTCTGTCAAGACATATTGGGAGAATGCACCTAATAAAAGACGAGCATTGTATAAGCAAAAGAGAAAGCAATTTGAAAAAGAAACAACTAATAATCTAGATCGTCGTGAGACCTTTATTAGAAGTCTTGTCGCTTCTGGTCCAAAAAGATGGCATGATGAAGAGTTAGATGCCACACCATTCTTTGAAAGAGTAAATTATAACTTAGATTTCTTATATCACTTATTTGGTAAAGTAGTTGCTACTTATGATTTGTGTTCGCCAGAAGAAAAATTGGATATTCCAGTTTTTGTTGCAATTGGAAAAAGTGATTATATCGCCCCTTCTACCCTTTGGAATACAAAATGTAGCAACATAAATAATCTAACAATGTCCTTATTTGAAAAAAGTGGACACACTCCGCAATATGAAGAGAGTGAGCTTTTTAACAAAAGATTAATTAACTGGATACAAAAGAACTAGAATAATGTGGTCCCATCTAATAAAGTGTATTAAAATAGTTTTTCATACATATTAACCTAAAAAGTAACACTAATTATTATTTTTTGTTTCTTTTGTAGAATGTTAACCTCAGATCTAGAACTCTGTTTTAGAAAAAAAAACAATTCAACAAATCATAAGAAAAATATAGTTTAGAAATGTCTTTGTCAAATCAACTCATCTTCTTTTTTAGTGCTCTAGGTGCATTCAACGGTTTTATACTTGCGTTGTATTTTGCATTGGTGGCTAATAAGAAAAATTTTTCGAACCATTTTTTAGCATTGTTACTCCTAATGTTAAGTATTCGAATTATTAAATCAGTATTTTTTTATTTTAACCCACAACTAGCCAATATTTTTATCCAAATTGGACTTTCTGCCTGTATACTTATTGGACCATTTTTATTTTTATATCTAAAATCATATTCCAACTCAAGAAAATCAAATTGGGTAATCCACGTCATTCCATTTATTACTGGGGTAACCATTCTAGGAGTTTTATATCCTTATGTCGAGCATCTTAAAATTTGGCAAATATGGATTGTAACAGGCATACACTTTCAATGGTTGTTTTACATTATTATTTCAACAAAATACTTATTGCCAATTGGCAAAAAACTAAAGAAAAAAGAGAAACTAAAGAATATTGATGTTTGGCTACTTAGCATCTATTTGGGGGTTATTATTATTTGGTTGGCGTATTATATTGGTTCATACACTTCTTATATCGTTGGAGCCTTATCTTTTTCTTTTATCTTTTACCTAATCATTTTGTTAGTGGTTTTTAAATCTGCTAAGAAATCCACATTTTTCCAAGAAAAAGAGAGATATAAAAACAAAGAAATTGATCATAACACTATAACACAAATCGAAAAAGCTTTAGCTATTATAGTCGAAAAAGAATTATTTTTAAATCCGAACCTTACTCTAGAAGAAACAGCAAAAGAACTGAAAGTATCAAAACACATATTATCACAATATCTAAATGAAAAATTATATAAATCTTTTTCAAACTTTATCAACGAATATAGAATCGAAAAAGCCAAAGAACTACTACAATTAAAAAGAAACTATACTGTTGAAAGTTTAGGTTATGATAGTGGCTTTAATTCTAAATCAACATTTTTTACCAATTTTAAAAAAATAACAGGACAGACTCCCACAGAATACCAAAGAAACCTGAATTAACCAGTTCGGTTTTATAGATTTGAACTACATATTTATAGATCAAAATCTTTGAAATTAAAAGGTTACGCATATTTACAGAAAAACTAAAAGTTCTGAAATATGTATAGATCATTTCTCAATCATAAAGTTGATATAATACTACTATTGTTTGTATATCTCTGTCTTACACTATCAAATGTAAAGGCACAACAAAAAATACTATTTGTAACATCGAATCAAGATTTCTATGGAACCTCCAAAATAAGTGCCTCCAATCATTTTGAAGAGATTGTCATTCCTTATGACATATTTACAAAAGCTGGATTTACTGTAGACTTTATCAGTCCAAAAGGAGGAGCTATTCCTATAGGGTATTTAAACACCTCTGATAGTATTCAAAAAAAGTATTTATACGACAGCTTTTTTATGAATAAATTGGAGCATACCAAGAAACCAACCGAAGTTAATTCTAAAAATTATGCAGCTATTTATTATAGTGGTGGTGGTGCAGCCATGTATGGTGTTGCAGAAGACGAGTCTATTCAGACCATTGCCAGAAATATCTATAAAAACAATGGGATTGTTTCGGCAATTTGCCATGGAACAGCGGGCTTGGCTTATCTAAAAGATGAGAATGGAAAGTCTTTATATTCTGGAAAAAAAATAACTGGATATCCCGATAAGTTTGAAAATAAAAATCGAGAATATTACAAAGCATTTCCGTTTGTGATGGATCAAGCAATTAAAAACAACCAAGGTAACTTTGTATACTCAGATCAAGGATGGGATAGCTTTTATGTTGTGGATGGCAGATTTGTTACAGGACAAGACCCTACTTCTGCCTCAAAAATGACATATGAAATCATACGCCTGCTTCGAGAAAAAACAGTAGGCGTTCAAACAGAAACGATTAAGAACCTAGATAAAATATTCGTAGAATGGAAATCTAACAAAAATATTCCGGGTGTAGCAGCAGGTTTATTAAAAGATGGTAAAATTGTATACTTAAAAGGTTTTGGAAATGCCAACGTAGTACATCGCACTCCCATTACCATTAACACCAAATTTCAAATTGGGGCTATGTCAAAGCAATTTACTGTTTTTACAGTTTTATTACTTGAAGAACAAGGACAGTTATCCCTATCAGACGATGTTCGAAAATACATTCCGAAACTACCTGATTTTAGGCATAAAATTACCATCAAACATTTATTAAGCCAATCTAGTGGTTTACATGATTTTTGGTCATTAAAAGAAATTGCTGGCTGGCGAGATAAAGATGTTTTTACTCAAAAAGATGCTTTAGACTTAATTTTTCAACAAAAGGAATTGGAATATATACCTGGTACAAAGTTTTCTCCTACTTCTTCAGGAATGATTCTATTAGCCGAAGTTGTTAAAGAGATAACTGGTCAAAGTTTAGCTGCATATGCTAAAGAACATATCTTTGATCCTTTGGGCATGAAAAACACACTATTTTGTGATGACTCTGAAATGATTATACCCAATGCTGCTATTTCTTATCAAGCAACAGAAAATGGGTTTAAAAATAATCTTATTAACTATTCTATTGTAGGATCTACTAATTTATATACTTCAGTAAAAGATTTGAGTCGTTGGTACCTTAATTTTGCTAACCCAAAAGTTGGTAGTTTACAATTAATCAAAAAACTAACATCCCCTGTTACTTTAAATGATGGTATAACAACTTATAATGCCCTATCTGGAAAATTGTTATATAACCAACAATATAAACATTTAGAACGAGGTATTCCTAAATTTTGGGCTTATGGACTAGAAGGCGGTTATGGGAGTAATATTTTCGTATTTCCTGATCAAAATCTTGTCTCTTTTGTCTTAGGAAATAACAACACTTATAATGGTGGTCTTGCCATGCCGATGGCTTTTGAAGTGCTTGGAGATATTTTTCCAGAACCTGTTACTATTGATTTTAATAAACTTAAAACAATTAAAGTTGATGTTAAAAAATTACAAACCTATAGTGCCAATTACTGGAGTAATGAAGATGCCATTAATCGAAGAGTTTATGTAAAAAACGATACTTTAAGATTTCTAAGACCAGAAAGTAATCGAGAAAGTGCCTTAGTCCCCATAGCTAATGATACTTTTCAAATGGTTGTAACAAGTGATGACGTTGTAATCATCAAATTTTCTAAAAAAGATAAAAAAAAGAGAATGACTCTAACCGCTGGTGAGAGTGACGACTTTCTTTACGAAGCCTATATCCCTATTAATTATGATTCTACAAGATTAACACAATTTACAGGTACTTTTTACTGCCCAACCGTCAAGGCAACTTATACGATAAATGCAAATGACAAAACACTGAATACTAGCAACAAAAATCAACCCAATATAACATTTACTCCTATTGATTCAGATCTTTTTTTAAGCAATTCCTGGAGTTTTGGTGCTATTCAATATAAACGGGATCAACAAGGCAATATTACTGGGTTTCATCTAAATTCTTCTAGGGTTAAAAATCTAGTTTTCGAAAAAATTAAAAAATAATTCGTTAGGTAAAATATATTTCAATAAGAATAATTAATTAAACATAAATCCCACATGATGAAATCAATCAAAACCAAACTTACAATACTCATCCTTATATTTGGATGTAATATTTATGCCCAAACAAGTAATTCAAAATCAGAAATTGAGCAAATTTCCGAAACCATCATGCACTATATAGAAGGAACAGCAAATGGTGAACCTGACAGGTTAAAAAAAGCCTTTCATCCTAACTTTAATCTCTATACGGTTTCAAACGACACCTTATGGATACGTTCTGGTGAGAACTATATTTCTGGAATAAAAGAAGGAAAAAAATCAAACCGAATTGGTCGCATTATTTCTATTGATTATGAGAAAGATGCTGCTACTGTAAAAGCAGAAATTATCATTCCAGGTTTTAAAATATTTACCGATTACTTTTTACTTCTTAAATATGAAGGCATATGGAAAATTGTACACAAAAGTTATACATGGAGAGAAATTCCCAAAACCAATTAATGTGATTATTAAGTTAAAGCTGTATCGATAATTTTGGGGTTTTGTTATCCCAAAGGTTCTTCGAAAATAAAAAACCACTTTCACTACGATTTTGTGATTAAACCTCCTACTTTTATTGTTACATTTACTAAGATTAATGGGATATCTTAAAAAGAAAGATATCCCATTAAATGATAAAATTGAAATTATTATTACCTAGATCAAAGCATTAAGTCCTTTTTTCGGGTACCTCTTAAAAGATTTACAATTTTAACTATGACATGGTAACATTTTGATTTTTATGACATATATATATAACAATGATCATATTCAAAATTCTATTATAAGATGAATTCTATTTTTAAAATTGTAATCGTTTGCCTTATTTTTGTTACTCCAACACTAATTATTTCACAGGTAAGAGTTGGAGATTTCAACTACTCAAAGTACAAGTTTAACAAACTAAGTAAGCAAGATGTAAAAAGGTTTACAAATACTCAAACCACATTTGTTTTACCTGATTTCCTTTCTAAAGAATCTTATGAAAAGATACTTAATCAAGTTTGGGATATTACACCATATCGTATAGTTTCTAAAAATGATTTTACAGGTGATAACATAAAAACTGATGATGCTTTGGCCAGATTCAAGTCTATGGAACTTGAAAAAACCACAAAATCTGGGATGGTTGTATCCTATGTTTTTAATTTTTTAGACTTTCATGTGGTAGATAAAGTAAAAGAAAAGAAAAAAGGAAAGATTTGGTGGAAATCAAGAGTTGCTGCCATTTATTTCACTCCTGATGTTAAAATAAGACGCCAAATAGAAGCATCATCTGGAGACAGAGAAATATCTGGAGACTTACTTAATTTTAGATTGGGATATTTAAAAAATTACCTTCAATTAATCAATAAAAGTTTAAAGAACAATAATTCGATTGATATCTATGATGACTTCACCTCTCCAGAATTAAAAAACCTTAATAATAAAACTTTATACATAGACTCTAATTTATTATACGGTTATACTCCTTTTTCTGGAAACGATACATATAATGTTTTTCTTCCTTCAGAAAAAAAGAGTCCAAAAATAGAAAAGTTAACCCAGGATTATTCTTTTGCATATGAAGTCATTGATTATAGTAAGCTTGAAGAAAAAATACTTAATGCAAAAGATGATTTTTATTATTTGATGTATAACCAAATCAACTCTAATAAAATCATAAATATAGTAAACGGAAAAACTGGTGATATTGTTTATCAAGAACATACAACAGTATCCTACAATATAAAATCTAAGGATTTTAAAAAATTAGCTTCTAAAGTGGAAAAATTAAATAAAAAAAACTAAATCTTTTATATCTTACCTCATAATCAATGTTTTATTCAAGATTCTAAATAAACTTGAACAATTACAGGTTTATTACCTCTAAAAAAATCAAGAAATGGAGTATTTGTCGCCTACATATTTTTTTGACTATGAAACTGATGAAATTCAACAAATAGTCTCTGAATTTAAAACCAATAAACTAACAAAAAAAGAAAAAGCCAAAGCGCTTTATCTAAAAGTTCGTGATTCTTGGCGATATGACCCTTATCACCTTAGCTTTTCTAAAAAAAAATATAAAGCCAGTACTATTGCTAAAAAAACAAAAGGACATTGTGTCGACAAATCTATCTTATTGATCACATGCCTTCGTTCTCTAGAGATTCCTGCCAGACTTCATTTAGGTAAAGTTAAAAACCACATTGCAATAGAGCGATTGATCGAGAAGTTCGGAACAAATGAATTAACTCCACATGGTATGGTAAACCTTTGCTTAAATGATAAGTGGCTTAAGTTATCTCCTGCCTTTAATAAATCATTATGTAAAATATATAATGTTTCTCCTTTGGAGTTTGATGGTGAAAACAGTTCCTTTTTACAAAAGTATAATGATCAAGGAAATCTATTTATGGAGTATATCGAAGATTATGGTCATTTTGAAGATGTACCCTTAGAGTTTATGATTAAGATTGCTAAGGAGCATTATCCAACTATTTTTGATACAAACGATCATAAAACAGAGTTTAGGTTATAATGAACATACACCCATAAACTTCAAATAACCCGTTATAAAAATTTAATTGACTGTAACAATTCATGTAAGATTTACATCTATTAGAAAACCATAAATCACAAAAATGAAACAACTGATTTTAGGAGTATCAATTCTATTTTTTTTAGTGAGTTGCGATCAGAAAACAAACTTAGCAACGAATAAAGAACAGCTTAAAGAAATAACAAAGCCAAACAAAAAAACAACTAATTTTACAGAAAAACATAAAGCCAAAGCAATGGTTTTAGGTGTTTTTCATTTTAGCAACCCTGGTCTAGATGGTTATAAATCAAAATTTTATTTCAATATTTTAGAAAAAGAAAGACAAACAGAATTGGATACACTTCTAAGTAGAATAGCAGCATATAAACCTACCAAAATACTTGTAGAATGGAATCGCATTAAATGGGATAGTATAACTAAAGTCTACTTTAAAAACTATCTTAATGGTACATTCAAGATTGATGACAAAAGAGATGAAGTCTATCAAATAGGCTTTAAGCTTGCCAAAAAACTAGGTCATAACCAAATTTTTTGCTCAGATGCAACCGCTGATTGGTTTGGAGTAGAATTGGATTGGGATAATTATGATGAAAGCACCTATCTCAAATCTCATGGACAATTTGAAAAAACCACTCGACATGAGTATGATTCTTTTTACAAACATTATGATTCATTAAAAACAGTACAAACCTTAACTGAACATTTTGTTGCAATAAACTCTCCTAGCAATCGATTAAAAGATCATCAAGCTTATTTAACCTCAACTATTTTAGAAGGGGCAGGAGACCATTATTTAGGAGCTGACTCTGTAGGAAAATGGTATAGACGAAATTTAAGAATTTTTGCAAATGCGTATGATCTAACAGATTTTAATAAAGAAGAACGATTATTGTTAATTTATGGTTCAGGGCACGTTTGGCAACTAAGGCAATTTTTCACAGACTCACCAGATTATGAATATATAGAACCTAATAAATATTTAGATAAATGATATAGACTAAAACTAACAAAGCACCTATACTATTTACCTAAAGCGATATAAGTATAAATGTGTATTACATCAAAACTAATGTTATCATATGCTCAAACATGATAATTGTTTTTTTATAAATTACATGAACACTTATCTACAATTGACCGCTAAAAAATATTCTTTTTGAAAAACAAAAATTGATTAATATTAAATCACTTCAAGAGAGCTAGCAACATAACTACTTAATAACATGAACGTTATAAAAAAGCTATACCTTGTAAATAATTAACCAATTTTTACATAAAATGAAAAATAGAATTACTTTAATCCAATTCGTTACATTTATTTTTTTAATTATTTTTTCTTCTTGTTCCAAAGAAGAGAATGAGCTAGAAACAGAGAACACAGAACAACAGTTATTTACTCAAAAAGATATCTCTAAAATAAAACAGTGGATAAAAAATCAACAAACAGGAAAATTAACCACAAATGATTTTCCTATATTGAGTTTTGACATACAGCCTACAAAAAACACTGATCTTAAATTAGTTGAGTTTTATCAAAATGGTATTATGTATTTAAGTGATGATATCTTAGCGGGTCAAGATAAAAATTATGATACTTTAAAACAGCAGATTAGGGATAATGATAGACTAGATAAGAATGGTCAAGCATTTTTATTCAGTTTTATTCAGTTATCATCAGAAATCTTTACTTCACAAACATTTCTCAAATCCAATACTGTTTTACAAAAAGCTCCGTGTAATTGTACTAGTTTATACAATACCTACGTAACTTATTCAATTCAATGCCAAGCATACGGAAATGTTTGGGGACATTGTACAAGAGCTAATCAATATTATCAATATTGGTTAAATTGTAAAAAGAAGAAAACAACATGTCCAACAGGTTTTACTTTTGATAGTGCGAATTGCTACTCAGGAATACATTTCCCTTCTGGTTATGAACCTTTTATATGGGGGAATGGATTTTACACAAAACAAAATTGTAGTATTTCTACAGCAAACAATTGTTGCCCTCCTGGCTTTGGATATGATAGTGCGAATTGTCACTATTGGGGGTTATATTTCCCAAGTGATTATGAGCCTTTTATATGGGGAAATTCGTTTTATGTCAAAGCTAAATGCCTATAATAAACATTAATATACTTTTTAGTATAACTCAATAAATTATAATGCAATGCACCTGTAAACATTTAGTATGCAGGTGCATCTTGTTTTACCTAACTATAATCTAATTTATTCTACTAACTCAAATTCTCCTTGGGTAACATATGATACTTTAGCTATAAACCCTGTAGCTACGAGTTGTATAATATTCTCTCCTTCAATCAGAGTAATTTGATTCATTTGATCTTCTACTCTATTAAACGTCATACTATACAATTCTCCATTTAAAGTATATTCTACCACAGACTTTTCTACAGGTCCACCTCCTTCTCCTTCTACTTTGATCAATACAGAGTACTTCTCACTCGGGTTAACACAATCGAATACAGAAATAAAAGTCCCATCTGCTTTTACAATACTAATACTGGTAGGTTTTACAATAGTACTTTCAGGCCTATCATCATTAGAACAGTTGCTAAATATAATGGCTAGTATGATTACTAAAATACATGCTTTCATTCTCATGACTATTCTTTTTTATTAATTATAATTTCTTTACTAATATTCCCTATTTGTACATTATAGGTTGCAACCTCCAGATTATTAAATATTGTTTCTCCATTGGTAATGGTTTGCTTAGAAAAGATAACTCCGTTCTTAAGTAAGGACACTTCTTCATTGTTTCGGGTAGATACAATTTTTATACCTCCACCCTGATAGCAGACTGCATCCTTTTTGTAATAAATAATATCTCCAGAAGTTTGCTTTACTTCTATGGTCCATTCTTCTAGTACAGATTGATCTTCTGAAACCACTCTAAATTGTACTGGTGAGCTAAAATCGATTGTATTCATGTTCGACTCTTGCTCAATCGTACCTATGAATAATTTAGCTCCATTACTTAGCTGAAAAACAGGAGTCAGTGAAGTAACATCATCACTATTATCTAATAGCAGTGTAATTGCGTTAGTTTTAAAAATCTTATCTTTTTCAGTACTATTTGCAAAGTCAAAATCAATAATAGCTGCTTCAGTATTCAATGCTGGTTCTGCAATACTATATGCCTGAAATACATTTCCATAATGTTCATTAATCTCAAAACTCTTTGTTTTACTTACACTAATAACCTGATTACTGCTCGAGTTATAAATCTTAAAATCTATGGTTTCATTATTTTCATTTGCGAATACGTTTAAATACGCATAATACCTATTTTCTGAAGAGACATAGGTTAAATTGGTTACTCCTCGACAAACCCCATTTACAAAGGCTCCAACTTTATCATTTGTACTTTGCAAATCGGTACCATTAACATTTAAAAATGCTACAAATGACATCGTATACTCGTAATCATTTTCATTAACACTCCATGTTGGTGCTTGCCCCAAGGCATTATAGCCTATAAAAAGCAGTATGATTGTACTATATATATAATCTTTCATTTTTTTAGGTTTTGATGAACCCTGACACTTACCTCTTTTAGGTATGACCAAGAAGTAAGCGTCAGAATTTCTTATTAATTTTTAATAACCTTTCGCTCAATAGTATTACTATTCATTTCTATCTGCAATAGATATATTCCGCTAGCCACTTGTGGCGAAATAGTAGTAGTTTGCTCGCCGGTTTCAATTACTATCCTTTTAGTAAAGAGCAATTGTCCTGTTAAACTATATAGTCTTACAAATGCTGTTTCCTCTTTCATCACATTGGTCTTTACAACAAAATTTGTAGCAAATGGATTTGGAAAAATAGAAATCGTACTATCTAACGCCTCAAGTAGTACAGGATTTGCAATAGTACCTAACACCTTATTACTTTTAAAATGAGTTGTAAAGGATGTTTGTTTTTTACGAACCCCATCGCTTATATAAAACTTTAAGTCTTCTTGAGCATCACCATAAATGGTTATAAAACTCAATTCTTTGGTGTCTACCGATTGATTTTCTGCAACCCCTTTTAGCACTCCTTTTGTATCATATACTAATAACTCATGATACCCTTCTGGTAATGCCACCACTGCATTCATATTTTGAGCATACGATGTAAATTGAGAAGCTGTTTTTTGTTGTACATCGGTTGTCCTTCTAGCGGATCTATTTGCCAAATAAGTTGGATATTCAAAACTTTGGTCTTTGCTCGATTTCATCATATATCCATTTCCTGCAACCAAATAATTTAAAGTTCCCTTCCAACCATTTAGTGCATCATAAATCGCAAACGAATTCTGGGATTTGATGACATCACCTTCTTCTGCATCAAAATATGCCAATGCATCATTAATTGCCTGGTTTGATGTTATCGGATATGGTAACCAGTTCCAGTTTTCCTTTATCGGGAAACTCCAGGTGCTAATCTCTACAGGGTTTCCAGTTAATGACAAGGTTTGACTTTGCGCTAATTTAATTTTATACATCTTGTTGGTCGATAAACCACCATCTGCACTAATATCACCAGACCAACCCGTTTTTTCTGGAACAGATATATCTTCATAAAAAGTTTCTAAAAGTGAAGGTGAATGACTTAATATCCTATCTGAAGTTTCTAACTGAAGTTCTTCTGTTAGTTTATTAAGGTCTGAAAAATTAACATCGTTTACATTTAGAGAAACCCAAGTCCATCCTTGGTTCATTTGAATTTCCTGAATAATGATTCCTGTATTTTCTATAATAGCGGCATTATTTAAAGTTCCTAATACATCATTATCTTTAAACGGTACTGTTGTTTCTGTATTTACGGTAGCTCCCAAAACTTTACCCTGGGTAGCATCCCAAATACTAAACTCGATTGTTTCTCCTGCTACCGTATTACTATAAATAGTTAAGTATGTAAAATACTCTTGATATAAATGATCATACTCTACACTCAACACTCCTCGTACCTCTCCATTGTGAAATGCCACCACACGATCATATAAATCATCAGAAAACACCCCATCAATACGCACTTTACCTACAATATTCATACTGTACTCATAGTCATTAGGGTTCACTGTCCAATCTGGTTCTGGGGCTAATGATCGCAATTCTATTTGCAGTTTTTCATCATATCCAAAATCTGTTTGTAAATATAAATTCTCTAAATAGTCGCCGGCTGTCAACTCCCTATCAATAGTAGCTGTTATGATCTTACTACTATCTGGTGATAAGGTTCCTGTAGTTTCACTTAAAGTTAACCAGCTTGGAATATTTGAGATAGTAAATGGTTGCCCGTTACCTCCTTTATTAAGGATAGTAATTTCGAAAGATTTCTCTTCATTAGCATTCTTTACAATATCAACTACCTCATCATATCCTTCTACAAACCAACTCATCTCATTACGTTTGATATAAGCTGTCCAAGTTATGGGTGATTGCTGCATGTTATTAGATGCATCAAACATACGGTGCACTGTAATATCTACAATTTGTCCTTCTAATGATGCCCAATCAGTAACCACGGGTTCCAGGATCATATCATCCTCATTAATCACATGATTTACCTGAAATTTAATCAAATCTCTTTCTGGTCGAATCCCGGGAACATCTTCAGAATAGTATACGTTTCCGCTAGAGATCACCGCATTACTCGGGATAATGGTTTGATTGGCATAGGCATGATAATATCGTGGTCCATTTCCTGTTGCAGGATCGGGTTCATTCATTCTTGCATACAATAACATCCCAATACTTTCTACATCGACTTCGTTAAATCGGTCTCTGCTAATTTGTTCCACATTACGTAACGTATTCCAGAAACGGAATTCATCTATTTTTCCTGAGAAATTTTGATCTATAGTTTCTGTACCGGTTATGTCTACATGCCCTCTGGCACCTAACCAAATTTTGTTTCCAGAGAAACCTCCAATTTCATTCATTTGGTTAGAAGACACCAATTCTGCATCTATATAAGTTCGAAGCGATCCTATACGATTAAACAACAGCGTTACATGATGCCATGAATCATCGGCAATACTTTGTGTTGTGAGCTGATAAGAATTTCCTTCACTCTCGAAAGTTAGTCCTCCGGTTGCAGACATATTAATTGCCCATTTATTGGTAAGACCATTTGATTGTGTAAGGTCAGACCCATCTCCTCTACCATTAGAAAATAATGTAGCTAACTGTGGACTCTCTGTTTTTACCCAAAATGAGATCGTTGCATCCATTTCATCTGTAAGTTGTACAAAGTCTACATTGTCCAGTTCTAGGAATTGCCCATTATCAAATTCGTATGAGTTTCCTTTAGGCTTGATATCCCAGGATGCATTTACAACCGCATGCTTAAATCTGGCCAGATCTTTTGCTAAGTCACCTCGTCCTTCGCTCATCGGCCAATATCCAATCAAACTGTTTTCGTTACCAATCAATTTTGTAAATCGATTAGCATATGCATTTTCAAGCGTAATGGTTTTATTCCAAATTCTTAGGTCATGAATATTACCTATAAAGGAGTTACCTCCCATTACCAATTCGTTATTATTAGTAAACTGTGTATTGGTATTACCAGTAAAACCGGCAATTTCTTTATCATCTTCGTAAATACTAATCTCTCCTGTACTATTTTTATGCGTAAAAGTATAGTGATGAAACAGGCCATCATTAGCAAGTACTCCTTTGGCAACAAGTCCATTTAGTCTATAATAAATTTCTCCATTTTCTAAGCCAATCTGTAATCCTCCATTTTGTGTAAGAATAGAAGCTGTAGTAGCTACGGTGCTATTTTTCATCCAAAATTCTATGGTAAAATCACCAGTGTTAATTCTTGGATTATTAATAACAGTAGTATTGTTAGCGCCTTCGAAATAAAGAGATACATTATTATTGATTGGCAACTGATTTGTTTCTCCTTTAATTTCTATATTACTAACTGCCGAGTTGTAAAAGATATTCTCGCTAAAACTTACTTTTAAATCCTCTCCGGCTCCTAAAATTCCATCAATTGGTAAAGGAGTTCCAAAACGTTGTGGCGCGTGCAGATCTACACTTCCTGTAATTATATCTGAAATATACTCGGTATCATTGGTACAGGTCGTTCTAGCCCTTATCTCATAATCACCGTCTTGTAATTTTAATCCCGCTATATCCAATCCAAAAGATAAAGATGGATTGGTGATCAATGCTATTTCTGTTTCGTTGGCCAATACAGCTTCGTCATAAAACTCTTGCGTTGTATAATAGGTTTGTAAACGACTCCAGTTGGGTGAAGTTGCCAAACGATATTCGAGGTCAATTTTTTGAAAGCTCGAAAAAGAAAGGTCATATCCTCTTAAATCTATTTTTAATGGATTTGTAGACCCATCTAAATTATATGCTGTATCCATATTATACACCCAATTATCCAACGGAGCGCTAACTTCTACTTCAGAACAAGAAGGGATAAAATGAGCAGATACTCTTACATCATCGTATACATTAACCGGGTCACAACGAGATTGTAATACCACTCGAATATCTTCATAATCATACACATCAGAAATAGATTTCCCTAATGTCATTGTATAATACACTGGTTCTCCATAAGGTACATAAACAATAGTTGCATTTGGGTTAATATTGATGAGTGCATTATTTGGATTGGTGGTATTATCTACAATCAATTCAAAATAATTAAAACTTGCTGCATCACTATTGATATCACTTCTGTTTTCAAGTTTTAAAACAAACTCCGCATTCTTCCCTTCGGGAACATTACTTACATCTGCTACTTCTACACTAATCATAGGGTCTTCTGCTTTTTGAGTTGCAAAACTCAACTGCTCTCTTTGATCTTCTGGTAGTGGTGTTATCTCTGTTGCATCCTCGTCATAACTAGAGTGATTGTAAAAGTGTGATAACTCTGCTCCTTCATAAGGGCATGAAGTTTTTCCTCCTATTGTACTAAATACGGGTCCATTACCGTCAAACAAGTTAACCACATCGATACTTAATAAGTTTCCTGGGTCATTATCCTTAAGCGTATAGCTAATATTTACAGTAGACTCTTCCTCTTCTGTAATTTCGGCATTAATATCTTGCTCAAAAAAGAAGGAAGTAGTACTAATCAATCCCATTTTGTTTAATTGGAAACCAAACTCTAGAGCCAAGTTTTCTTGTATATTGAGATTAATTTTTTTGGTTGAAGATGAAACCGTTGATGTTTCTACGCTTCTGGTAAACTCTCCAACACCTGCATCAAAAGAGATATTATCTTCAAAATTACTGTCCAATAAATTTTTAATTTTGTTAGAATTGGTCAATTTCTTTTTAAGGTTATCTTCTAATGCAACTGTTAAATCACTTTCTTCAAGGGCTTCTTCTATTTTGGTATTAAATTCATTAATACGATTTGTTATCACAGATTTATAAGATGCTCTATCGTTCTTAACCGTGTATTTAAGTTTTTCATTTTCGCGTACAATGCTTCTCCATAATCGAATTTGTTCTACATATTCTTTACGTGTTAGCACTCCAGGATCTCCCTCATTTACAATTCCATTATCAATATTGGTAACAATAAGTTCTAATTCTGGAATTAAAGTTTCGAAAAGATATTTTTGAGAGTACACAAAAAATGTTTCGGAAGGCTCTTCTACAAAGTACATGGCTTTCTGCTTGCTTACATAAATACTTTCTCCATCTGTATTTGTCAATTGAAAAGAAGGAGAAGTACCTATTACTTCTTTTGATGTTTGAACATCGTCATAAGAACCATAAAAGTAATTTTTTGATTGCCCGATATACAAATCTCCTTCTGCGCCTACAAATTCTGGATCATCACTGGTAGAAATCGTTTGGGTAAATGTATAGGTTTTGGTCAAGCTTTCTCCATCGGTAGAGGTTCTGGATAGTTGAATACCTGCATCGATATTATCAGTCGTTTCAGACTCTATCACAGGACCCGCTAATCCTCCACCAGCTTCAAACTTAACTCCTAATTTTAATTTTAAGGTTTCTGACTCTCCTATAGTACTCGCCATATCGGTCTCTGTATTAAATGAAATACTTTCACCCTCTTCTATAGAAGCAAAACTATTAGACCCTGGTGGATCTCTAAGGATAATATCGGGTACATCAGGTGCTGCAGTAATAAATGTTTGGCTTCCGTCTGATTGCCCTCCTAAAATAATACCATTAGGAATATAGTTCTCTGCGGGATAATCGACTCCTTTGATACGGTATTTTATATCGATAGTTTGTAAAAATGGAGGAGAAATTGCTGGCAAACCTCCTTTAAAAGTATACTTGGTAATACTTGCATCAGATGGATCATTTTCTAATGATGTAGAACCTTCTAGTGCTAAATTGTTAGTGATTATTAATTCCCCGTCTATTACAGGAACTAAATCTTCTATTACATTATTGGTATCATCTTCATTAATATATCGTTCGAAACTATTTAATGTAATCGAATAATTTGAAAACTGGGTATATACAGGGTACTCGAATCCATTGGTACTAAATTCTTCGTCTGCTATGGTCACTGTTTCATCAGAAGTTTGCTCTGTTACTCTTAACACAGGGACTGATCGATAGGTAAAACTCTTTTCATAATGATAAGGTTCTCCCAATTCTTTACTTCCGTCTTCATACTCAAATTCTGGAGTTGTCATTTCTACCACCTCCATAATATTGACAGACTCATTGGCTTTTAACAAACTTATATCAGAGTTTGAAGAAATTTTTAATCCCGTAGTTGCATTAATCTCGTAATTAAGTGGTAATACCGAGATTCTATACTCTCCCGATGTCGCATTTGTTTTGAACCAAAACTTGGTGTAAGGAGTAACATTGGCTCCAACAGGTGCATAATCCAGAGTGATGTCAGCTATTCCTATATTATTTTTTGAACTTATGGTAACGGTACTTGTGTTACCATCATCATCTTCTACATCTTTGGTAAATAACCCATCCTGACCAAAACCAATTGCTTTTTGAGCCTCTACAGCACCTCCTACTACTTTACCAACTACAGTAACTTTTGTGGTATCCACAAAAATAATTTGCTCATTAGCATCCTCAAAAAATTCTTTAAAGGTTCCTGACTCTGCAGGAAATCTACCATTATAAACGAACTCATGCCCATCTTTCTTTAATGTAATATAGTGGTTTCCTATAGGTACACTGATATCAAAGTTTCCTTCGTCGTCTGAAGTTACAGGAATGTTGTTCTCATCTAGTACTATTTGTCCATCTACATAAATACTAACTCCTTCTGAAGCAATACGCGCATATCGCTCTAAATAATCATCGGTATCATCATCTAGTGTACCACGATTGTTATACCAGTATTCTCCTTTAGCATATTTCTCTGATCCTTTTTGGTAGTAGTTATATCCCTCATCAATAATACCAGGGCCGCTAACATATTCGTCTCCATCTGTTAACCCCGAAAAATCTGGTACATCTGGATCTGCACTATTGATCTGTACAAAAGATTTAAACACATCTCTTGAATCATACAGTACTTTTCCTTTAAAGCTAAAAGAAGATACATCAACAAAATTAATTTTATTAACCACTTCAGAACCTTGCCCCAAAAACACCAATTGTTGACTAGGTTCAAATTGATGTTGCCCAAACAACGGAGTAATGGTAAAAGATTCTCCTGTCCCAGAATATGGGATCGCAGTGATTTCATAATTTCCGTTACTATCGCTTACTCCAAGAATTCCTAGTTGATCCGATGTTGGTATATTTCCGGCTCCATTTACCCAAATAACCTTGTCAGAAATTGCAGTTGTAGCATTCCATAAAACTCCGTGATTTTTATTATAATTAAACCCATTTCTCGACAAATCATAGGCATAAGCTCCTGCATTTTCGTTTGCACTTAAATATGAAATTAATCTAGAGTCATTCCCACTTATGTAACGTCTATAATCTGTTCTAATATTTAAAGGATCTAATACTTCTCTCCAGATTCGAATCTCATCAACATCTACAGATTTTCCTCCTCCTAGATATATATCATCCCATTCTGAAAGTACGCCTCCCAGACTTAATGTATTTGTTTGTGTAGGAACAACTACTTCTAGATATGGCCCTGCATAATCTTCATTAAACTCATCTAATTGTGTATTTATCTCATCTTTATATGCTTCAGTAATTGCTCTACCATTAATATACAAGAGGGGCACTTCACCATCATTGAGCACAATAGAAAAATGAACAAAATTTACATTAAAATCCTCTACATCAACTAGTTCATCATCTCCTCTTGAGTTTAATTGTCCAGATGGAATAAAATTCTTTATTTGATATTCACTCCCTCCAATATTTACCACTAAAGTTTTTGAAACTACTTTCAAGTTAACCGTCGCATCTATGTAATTAAATCCGAAATTCACAAGTCTAAATAAGCGAATCTCAGAATCTGAATCACTGATAAAATCACTAGCTGGTCTAACCCATGCCTGAAATGTAGCTGCTGTTGTAATAGTTTTATTTAGGTTTTCTATAGTCACCTTACCCGTTGCCGGAATACTAAGTACACTTCCTATATTAGAGTCACTCCCTTCTGAACTAGCTCTTATGGTAACATCCTTTACTGGACTTCCTCCTTCATAACTTATATTACCCGTAACAATAGCGGTTGGATTTCTATATCCAATTCCGGTAATGTAAGTTGTATATTTATCGTCGATTTCACTTACGCCATCTGCCTCTAATTTATATTCATATAGTACTCCTCCCTCAACATATTCATCTTCATAAGTAGTTTGATCAGGTGCTATACTACTAATAAATGTATATTCATTCGTTCCCTCATCAGTATATTCTCTTCTATAAACATTTATCGTACTTATTAAATCAAAATTACTTCTGAGTGTCCAATTAATCAATATTTTATCCCCAAAGTATCCTTTTGATACATTGAACGATTCTTCTGAAAATGTATTAAATAGATATAAAACATCCCATGGAAATCTAATATCTGCCGGGATCGTTTTTCTTTTTGAACTGTTTAAATCTTGTCCAAGAAAAGGCAGTCCAACCTGAATTGTATATCCGTTACTCTGTACAGACTCTGATACAGGAGTAATCTTTGCTCCTTCATCATTTTGTGCATAAAGACTCAAGGATATGAGTCCTATACACCATATTATTATATAATTTCTCATACCTATATCTTTTATAGTTTAATGATATAGTGTACTCCATAGTTTACCGGGCGAGTTTCTGATCCTCCTGTAGCTAATACTCCTCCACTTATGCCATGGTTATGATTACCGGCTGGGTCTGTTGTCCTTTCAGAATCTCTACCTCCTGTCCCATCACCATCCGCATAATCTCCAGAATTAGAACTTTCCTTTATATCTCGATCTTTATAACCATGAGAATGGCTACCACCATTATCTATAGAAAAATTATCATTGTGACTATGGCTTTCGAAAGCATCTTGTTGCGTTCCTTTTAAAGCTGGACCATCCTGATTATTTACAGGGCTTGTTCCTGTTCCTCTAAGAAACATACCTTGCAAATTTGGTGCATTATTAGACCCTAAAATTGTTATTAAATTTGCAGCACCAGTAATTGACGTAAGGCTTTGACCATTACACAATACCCAACCGGCAGGTGCTTCTGTTCCTATAAATGGCATAATAGATCCCGAAGGCACCCCATTGTTAGCCGCGATTGCATAAGGTACATGCTTTAGTTTCTCATCAGAAATAGTGGTAGGACCTTCGGTAATCCTTAGGTATGCCTGATAGTTCGCAAAATTTGGATTGTTTTGAAAAGTAGGGTCAATCACATGCGAAAATATCCCGAAGTCATCTGTCTCTAAATTTTGTGTTTCTGTTGATATCTGTACTTCTGTTGAAGCTACTTTATAATAAATTTCAAAAGTAAGACTTATAGATGCATTTGCTCTAGCTGTATTATTGTCATCTCTTGCAATCCCTTGAACGGCAATACCTGCTGTGGATGCCGAAGTCTGTGCATAATTAATCGTAGTTACGCATATCATTAAAAATGATAGAAAAAAAAATTTTGTTCTCATGTTAAATTGATTTTGTGTTATTTTCTTAAAAAAGATCGTATTCTCGTTATATAAAATTTCTTGAGTTATTCATTAAACCAGTTGCTAACTAGATAAGGCTTTCGCAGTTTTTACAATGGAGATATAATCATTTAAACCAACCATGCATTTTACCCTTTATAAGAATGCTATTATAATAAGTACAGAATTAACATTTTGCAATTTTAGATTGCCATGTCATTTGGTATTGTGAAAGCTGTAGTTCTTTTGATTTGTATTCGTTGTTATCGCTTAATATTAAATTTACTTACACCATTCTTTACACTTATATACATGATTCAAAATCTAAAATAAAATAGGTCGCAATGAATGTTTTTATCAATACAAAGGTATGTTGATAGTGTAGGAAATAATATTTCAATATATTTCAATAGCACAATAACAATGGGTTAAAACCACAAAAAATCGTTGATTTTTGCAAATATTTAACAAGGTGTAAAACCAAAGTCAATAAACAATATCCAAATATTTGATTATCAGAATTATACATAAAAAAGTTTAACAAAAGTTTAGATATATTAAGTGCTCAAAATCAGTTGTTTTGATCCAAAAAATCAGGAGAAAAAACCACCAAAAACACTGTACCATAATTATATTTAAAACACTGAAAAACAATAATTTACATCTTATTTTAAGATACTATCATTTCATTAAAAACAAACATCAAATTTACTTTCTAAAAAGAGTAGAAGAGAATGGTAATTTAGTATAAATTGTCTATTTTTAATGTTCACCCAAATTAACCAGATTTGTAAGTATTGGTTTACTAAACCTACACGCTTAAATATAGTTGACAAGGGTAATACATCAAGATAAATATTCAATCAATCAAAAAAGGAGGTTATATATGAAACGTAGAGATTTTGTTAAATATGCAGGATTAGGGTCTAGTGCATTAATATTACCATCGGTACTAATGGGTAATAACATTTCTGCAGAGGCACTACTTCATCCAGGTATGGACATTACCATCAAAAAAAGTTTAGCTGATGTAGCCTTAAACACGGCTAGAACTTTAGGAGCAACTTATGCCGATGCACGTATAGGAAGATACCTTAATCAATATGTATTTACTAGAGAAGATAAGGTACAGAATGTGGTAAACACTGAGTCTTTTGGTATCGGTATCCGTGTAATTGCTAATGGTACATGGGGTTTTGCCTCTACTAATGACGTTAGTGAGAAAGGGATAAAAAAAGCAACAGATCAAGCAGTTGCAATCGCAAAAGCCAATTCAAAAATACAGAAAGTACCCGTAAAACTTGCACCTGTACAACCTTATGGAGAGGTGAGTTGGAAAACACCAATAGAGAAAGATTTTAAAGAAGTTCCTATCTCAGAAAAAGTGGATCTTTTATTAAGTGCGAATGCAGCCGCTTTAAAAAATGGGGCAAACTTTGTGAATTCTGGGTTATTTATGGTTAATGAGCAAAAATATTTTGCATCTACAGATGGATCTTATATAGATCAGGATGTACATCGAATTTGGCCAACTTTTACAGTTACCGCTGTTGATCGCAAAAACAACAAATTTAAATCACGTCAAGCTATGAGTGCCCCTATGGGAATGGGGTATGAATATATGGATGGGGTAGATTCTGAAAAGTTAGAAGGTCCAGAAGGAATGAAACTTTACAAAAGAAGTTATGACATGGTAGAAGATGCTACTATGGCCGCTAAGCAAGCTAAACAAAGACTTACTGCAAAGTCTGTTGAAGCAGGAAAATATGACTTGGTGTTAGAACCTAATCATCTTGGCTTAACTATCCATGAATCTGTTGGTCACCCATTAGAATTGGATCGTGTCCTGGGATATGAAGCTAATTATGCAGGAACAAGTTTTGCTACTCTAGACAAATGGAAAGCTAAAAACTTTAAGTATGGTAGTGATATTGTAAATCTTGTTGCCGATAAAACTCAAGTAGGGTCACTAGGAGCTGTTGGATATGATGATGAAGGAGTCAAAACAAAACAATGGGACCTAGTACGTAATGGGATCTTAACAAATTATCAAGCTATTCGGGATCAAGTGCACATGATAGATCAAAAAGAATCACATGGTTGTTGTTACTCTCAAAGCTGGAATGATGTACAGTTTCAGCGTATGCCAAATGTTTCTCTAGAAGCCGGAAAAGAAAAGTATAGTGTTAGTGATATGATCAAAGATGTAGAAAAAGGTATTTATATCCTAGGAAGAGGTTCTTATTCTATTGATCAACAACGATATAATTTCCAATTTGGAGGTACTGCTTTTTATGAAATAAAAAATGGGGCTATCGTAGGAATGTTAGACGATGTTGCATATCAATCTAACACACAAGAATTCTGGAATTCTTGTGCTAAGATTTGTGACAAAGATGACTATCGATTATTCGGTTCATTCTTTGATGGTAAAGGGCAGCCTGCTCAAATAAGTGCTGTCTCACACGGAAGTTCTACTACACGTTTCGATAATATTAATGTTATTAATACAGGTAGAACCATTTAAATATCTTTTTCCAACAAATAATAAAAATATCATGGCAATATATTCAAAAGAAGAAGCAAAGCGAATTATGGAAAAAGCTCTAAGCTTTTCTACAGCTGATACTTGTGAAATAAATATGAGTGGAAGTGAAAGTGGTAATATCCGCTATGCACGTAACACAGTGTCTACTGCAGGACACAGATCTAATCAGACTTTGGTCGTACAATCTAGTTTTGGGAAAAAATCAGGAACAGCAACTATTGATGAATTTGATGATGAATCTTTAAAGAAAGTTGTGCAAAGAGCTGAAGAATTAGCCAAACTCTCTCCAGAAAACCCCGAGTTTATGGAACCATTAGATCCACAAACATATGACAAATCGATTACTTTTGACAAAGCTTCTGCAAATATCACTCCAGAGTATCGAGCTAATGTAGCCAATAGTAGTATCGAACCAGCAGCTACCAAAAATGTTACTGCAGCCGGATTTTTTAATGACTCATTTGATTTTGATGCGATATTAAACTCCAAAGGGTTGTTTGCTTATAATCAATCAACCTCGTCAGAGTTTACAGTTACTATGAGAACAAATGACGGTACCGGCTCTGGATGGGTATCGAGAGACTTTAATCAGATTAGCAAGTTTGACGCTGCCAAAGCTTCAAAAATAGCAATTGATAAAGCTATATTATCCAAAGAGGCAAAAGCTATCGAACCAGGTAAATACACTGTAATTTTAGAACCTGCAGCTTCTGTAGGATTGTTAGAAAATATTGGCTATGCCTTAAGTGCTAGAACTGCAGACGAAGGGCGTAGTTTTATGTCAAAAGAAGGAGGAGGCACAAAATTAGGTGATAAAATTGTAGATGAACGAGTGAATATTTGGTCAGACCCATTACATCCAGATGTACCAACTAGTACCTGGAATGGTGCAGGACAACCACTTAAGAAAATGAATTGGATAGAAAACGGAGTTGTTAAAAACCTTGCTTATAGTAGATATTGGGCTAAAAAGAAAGGCAAAGAACCCGTACCCTATCCTTCTAATTTTATCATGCAAGGAGGTGATGATTCGCTTGAAGATTTAATTAAGAGTACTAAAAAGGGAATATTAGTTACCCGATTATGGTATATTCGAAGTGTAGACCCTCAGACTTTATTATATACTGGGCTTACCAGAGATGGAACATTTTATATCGAAAATGGAAAAATAAAGCATCCTGTAAAGAATTTTAGGTTTAATGAAAGTCCTATTATTATGCTTAATAATTTAGAAAAACTTGGTCAACAGGTAAGAATAGATGGTAATCTAGTGCCTTATATGAAGGTACGAGATTTTACATTTACCAGTTTATCAGATGCTGTTTAATAAACTTATATCAAAAAGCTGGTTGTTTTTTAAAACTAACAACAACCAGCTTTTATTTCGATAAAACGATATTGATTTTTTAATAAATAACCTTGAATAATAAGTTTTTTTTTACAAGATTACAATATGAATCAGGAGATTGGGATGTGGATCAAAGAATGCCTTCTAACCTCTTAAATTCTCTGGTCGAGTATACCACTCTAAATGTAGATACTCAAGAAAAAATTATTCCTTTAAGTAGTGACGAAATATTTAAAAGTCCGTTTTGTTACATCTCAGGACATAAACTCGTTCAGTTTACAAAAAAGGAAAAAGAAAATTTTGAAAAATATGTTAAGAATGGCGGTTTCGTGTTTGCCGATGATTGCAATCATGATATAGATGGTTTATTCTCGAAATCTTTTGAGCATCAAATGGCGGATATTTTTGGTCCAAATGAATTGAAAAAAATCCCTAATAATCATGAAATCTATACCATATTTTTTGAATTTAAAAATGGTCCTCCTACTACTTCTCAAGAATTAAATGGTTGGGGAGATGATATTGTACACGAATATCTCAAAGCTATCGAAATCAATGGACGAATAGGAGTTTTATTTAGTAACAAAGACTACGGTTGTGAATGGGATTATGATTACAGAAATAAACGTTGGTATAAAATAGACAATACTCGGTTTGGAGTAAATATCGTGATGTACGCTGTTACATCATAAAAAAAAATGTATGAATAAAAATTTGGCAAGTATTGAACAGGAAGTAACTATACTTATAGAAAAACTCACACGTCTCAAACAAGAAATTGGTAAAGTCATTATTGGCCAAGAAAATACAATCGAACAATTGTTAATTACTTTTCTTGCTGGGGGGCATGCATTATTAGAAGGAGTACCTGGGTTAGCAAAAACTCTTATGATTAAAACATTGGCCCAAGCGATCGATTTAAATTTTAAAAGAATACAATTTACACCAGATCTTATGCCATCTGATATTATTGGTACAGAAATATTAGAAGAAGATCATGGTACAGGAAAGAAATTTTTTAAGTTTAATAGAGGTCCTATATTTGCCAACATTATATTGGCCGATGAAATCAATCGAACTCCTCCAAAAACGCAAGCTGCACTATTAGAGGCGATGCAAGAATTTGCGGTAACTTATTCTAATAAAACATATCAATTAGATAGGCCTTTTTTTATTTTAGCCACTCAAAACCCGATTGAACAATCGGGAACTTTTATACTTCCTGAAGCACAGCAAGATCGCTTTTTACTCTACATTAAAATTGGTTACCCTAGTGAAACAGAAGAAACATCTATTCTAAAGAAAACCACTGGCACTAAAAATGAGATTCTTAGTAAAGTAATTTCTGGTGAAGATATTATTAGACTACAACAATTGGTTAGAGAAGTACCAATAAGTGATCATTTGATCTCATATGTAAGTAAATTGGTTAGAGAAACCAGACCAGAAACAACAACTCATAATCATATAAAAGAATGGGTAAGTTGGGGAGCAGGTCCAAGAGCTGGGCAGGCAATGATATTGACTGCAAAAGCAAAAGCCCTTATTAATGGTCGCCTGGCAGTAACTCTTGAAGATCTTAAACAAGTTGCAAAACCAGTATTGCGTCATAGAATCATTGTTAATTTTAGAGGAGAATCAGAAGGCATTACCTCAGACAAAGTCACCGATCAATTAATCTCATCTATTGAGATATAAATCAAATAGAAAAAATGAGACAGAATTATCATCAACTATTACAACCAGAGCTTATCAAAAGTGTGTCAGGATTGGCACTTATAGCTCGTGTAATTGTAGATGGTTACTTATCTGGCCTTAATCATAGTATTCATGTTGGCCCAGGAATGGAATTTAGTCAGTATCGTAATTATGAACAAGGTGATGATCTTAGGTTAATGGATTGGAAAATGCTTGCTCGATCTGATAGATATTATATCAAACAATCAGAAATTGAAACCAACATTAGTATCAAGTTTATTGTAGACACCAGTGAATCTATGCTTCATAAAGGTGAGAAATTATCTAAAATAGAATACCTACGAATTTTAATAGCCTCATTAGCATATATTTCTAATAAACAAGGAGATAAAATTGGGCTTTTTGCTTTTAACAGTGTTATAAATAGCGTACTACATTCTCAATTAACGACACAACATTATAATCGTTTTCTGCAGGAATTGATTAATCTGAAAGTAAAAGGTAAATGGCCAATAAACACCAAAGCAGTTCAAGAGATTCATAACCGAAATCATAAAGAGCTTATCTTTTTTGCTACTGATTTTTACGAACATAATAATGAACTTACTTCTTTTATTAAACAACTTAAAACACCTAGAAATGAAGTTGTAGTCTTGCATATTTTAGATAAAAATGAAGTGAAATTTGACTATAAAGGCATAGTAACTTTTGAAGATCTTGAAACAAAAGAAAGAATTAAGGTAGACACCAAATCTGCTAAAAATAAGTATCTGTATGCATTGAATAAAATGATTGAAACTACAAGAAATACTTTGTTATCAAATAACATTAGTTATCATTTATTTAGATCTGACAAAGATATAGGAGATACACTGCAGGCGTTTTTGAAACAACGGAATAAACTTGTTTAATATGTTTTTCTTTAACCCAACATATCTCTGGGCATTTATTGGACTTAGCATACCCATTGCTATTCACTTATGGAGTAAAAAACAAGGCAAAACAATAAAAATTGGCAGCATAGCATTACTATCTGAATCTGAATCTAAACAATCTAGTCGAATACAACTTAATGAATTGTTGTTACTTTTTTTAAGAATCTTAACGATTTGTTGTGTGGTTTTGATATTAACAAAACCATATGTAAAAAGAAAAATAAACCATATTCCCTTAACTTATATCGTCGAAGCTTCTTTACTACAAGACCAAAAAATACAGAGTATTTTAGATACTATAACAACAAACACTTCTATTAGAATATTAGAAGATGGGTTACCCGAATTAAAACCAGAAAATTTTAGTAATCCTGATCATAACGTTCCAAAGTACTGGCAACTTGTAAAAGAAATAGAAGCGTTACCTACAGATAGTATCGTCATTTTCACAAAAGCTTCGATTTCAAGAATAAAGGGTAAACGACCAAAAACTCAAAAGCACATTTCTTGGATAATCTTCGATTCTAATACAGAAAACAAAGAAATTCTTAAGGCTGTCAAAAAAGAAAACAAAATACAATTGCTTTCTTTTAATAGTACAAGTACTCATGCTTTTTTTCAAAAAACTCACATATCATCCAATGATAGTAAACTCACATTTAATCCGAAAAAAGATAGTGTCACTATTGTTACTCAAGATAACCTAAAACAATTACCCTTATCAGAAGAAATACCAATAAAAGTACTGCTATATTATAATGAAGATTTAAGTAATCAAATGAATTTAATAAAAGCTTCAATCAAAACTATCTCAACATATTTAAATAGAACAATTGATTTGGAGTTTGTCAAAAAAAAACCAAGAGACTTGTCTTTAGATACCTATAGTTTAATCATATGGCTATCTAAGTCTCCTGTACCGCAGACCTCATCAAAACAATTAGTATATAACCTTAGTGATTTTTCAAACCAACTTATTGAACCTAGTTCTTCTTCGACAACCTTTAACCTTACAAGACCTTTAACCATAGAAAATGTAGTCGATGAACATTTTACAGAACAGCTACTCACAATTTTAGACCTTGATCATAATACAAGAAAAAGAGCAGAACGATATGATACCAGAACATTAAAACCTGAAGAATTAGCACCTATAAAAACCAACGGTAAGCAACAAAGTCTAGGTTATACCAATTTTGAGATTACACATTGGTTTTGGTTTGCATTATTACTAATACTCATTCTTGAACGAATAGTAGCTAAATTCAAAAAACAATGAGCGTGTTACCTAATAACATATTAAATCAACTTAAAAAACGATGGAGGCTAAAGCGATGGTTAGAGGTCTGTTTTTATGTTTTAGGTTTTTCTCTTCTTTCTTACTTTTTATTTTTTAATTCGTTTATTACCATAAGTACCTTTGTAATAGTAACCCTATTCTCTATCGTTTTAATCAAACCATTAAAACCAAGTCTAAGGGATGTAGTTAATTATATTGATCGACATTTAAAAGATGTAGAGTATAGTTCTGGACTTTTATTAATCCCTGAACAACAATTATCAAACATTGCCAAATTACAACGCCATAGGATAGGTGTAATTCTTAACAAAAAACACAACACGTTAAGATCCCCTCATAGTTTGGTAAGAGGAAGTGCAATACTCATTACACTGGTTTTGATAAGTTTAATTATTTATCAACTTGATATAACTATCTCTTTAAAGAAGCAGATACCACAAACAAATGCTACAGAAATTGTTTTTACCGCTATAGATTCGGTTAAAAGGGATTCAAATCCTCCTAAATTAAAAAACCAACAAATAACCATTACTTATCCAAAATATACAGGACTGGCACAGGTTTCAACTACCGAAATGAATATTAAAGCAGTTGAAGGGACTGAATTATCTTGGAAATTAGAATTTGAAGGAGAAATAGCCGATGTAACCATGGAGAGTCTGGAGAATAGCTATCCTATGAAATTTGTCAATAATACATACATCCGAACATCAAAATTAAATTCTTCAGGTTTCTATAATTTTAAATTTAGCGATAAACTAGGAACATCCTATGTTTCTGAACTATATGCTATAGAAGTTCTTCCTGATAAAAGTCCTCGTATAGAGGTTAAAGGAATTAAACAGTTTACCTCATTCTCCTTTGATCAAAACAAGGATATCCTTTTATCGGCTTCAATCTATGATGATTTTGGTATTCACGATGTATATCTTGTCGCCACGGTTAGCAAAGGTTCTGGAGAAGCGGTTAAATTTAGAGAGGAAAAGTTATATTTTGACGATCCTATACCTAAAGGAAATAAAAAACTTACCCTACAGAAAAACATAAACCTGGATAAAATTAAAATGAATCCAGGAGATGAGCTATATTTTTATATCGAAGCTCTTGATCAAAAAGGACTTAAGCCCAATGTATCAAGAAGTGAGACTTATTTTGCTGTAATAAAAGATACTGTATCAGATCAATTTGCAGTAGAAGGAACCATGGGCGTTGATTTAATGCCCGATTATTTTAGAAGTCAACGCCAATTGATTATTGATACAGAAAAATTGATACGTAATCGATCCAAATTTTCTAAGAAAGAATTCAAATATAAAAGCAACGAGTTAGGCTTCGATCAAAAGGTACTACGACAAAGATATGCCGAATTTATGGGCGATGAATCAGAAATGGGTACAGCGCACGAAGAAAATGAAGAAACGCATGATCATGAAGAAGAAGAAAGTAATGATGATCCATTAGCACAGTATACCCATAACCATGATAGTGAAAATGAACATCATCTCGTCGAAGAAGAAAAAGATCTCAATCAAAAAAAAGATCCTTTGCAAGAGTACTTACATAATCATGACGACCCAGAAGAGTCTACTTTGTTTACTCAATCTCTAAAAAGTAAATTACGACAGGCTTTGAATGAAATGTGGGATGCCGAACTACATTTAAGATTATATGACCCAAAAAAATCCTTACCATATCAGTACAAAGCGCTTAAACTTATACAAGAAATTAAAAACAGCGCCCGAATCTACGTTCATCGTATTGGTTTTGATCCAGCTCCTATAAAAGAAGATAAAAGATTAACAGGTAAAATAGATGAAGTAACTAATTATAGTAAAAAAGAGAAGTTGACTCAAAAAGACGAATTTGCATCTGTTCGTTTAGCAACTAAAAGGATTGAATTACACTTGTCTGAAAATAACATATTTTCTGACAAGGACATACTCGTTTTAAAAAATGCTGGTAATGAGCTTGCGGTTATAGCAATTAAAAACCCTGGAAAATACCTAGGAACACTTCAAGAACTAAAAAAGCTCATAGAAATTAAAAAAGCTACTCTTAGTAGTTTAAAAGAAATACAAAAAGGGTTATATATGGCATTGCCTACATCAAAACCAAATCCAACCAAAACATATATGCACACTAGTAAAATCAATGAATTACTTCTAAAAGAACTTGATAATCATGATTAATGAAGTTACTTTTTTGAATAATTCTTGGATATGGCAAACGGTACTCATAGGAATACTGCTATGGGTTATCTTTATATGGAAAGAATTTTCTCAATTCGGAACATTAAGGTTTTGGACAAAATCAGCAATTGCATTGTTAGCAATTATAGCACTTTCTATGATTGCTTTACAGCCCACAATTCCTATAAAAAAGAAAGGAATCAAAATGGCACTACTTACTAATGGTTTCAATCAAAATCAATTGGATAGTTTAAAAAAAGTGCACAAAAAACTAAAAATAAAAAGATATGAGAATAATCATCCTATTTTTGATAATTCGAGTACTTCTGATTCGGTTTTTGTCTTAGGTAATGGGGTAGCCTCCTTCGATTTTTGGCAATTAGATAGTTCTTATGTGAATTACTTAAAAGGAACAATTCCCACCGGAATAATAAAGTTTAAGTATGATAAACAACCAACTGTGGGTGAATCTATCAGTTTTAAAGGTTTATATTCAAATTCGAAAAAAGGTAACCGATTAGTCTTAGAAGGACCGGGCCAAATTGGCTTGGATTCTGTTTTTCTTATATCTAATAATGAACAAGAATTCGAGCTCTCAACAAAATTAACAGTAGAAGGTAAATATCTATTCTCTATAGTCGAAAAAGACACTTTAAACAATAATATTCGCCGAGATCCTATTCCTGTTGTTGTTTCTTCTTCTATCCCAATTAAAATATTAATCCTAAATGAATCACCTACTTTTGAAACCAAATATTTAAAAAATTACCTTGCCGAAATCGGACATGAAGTAGTGATTAAAACTAAAATAACTAAGAATCGATATAAGTATGAATATTTTAATTCTAATCAAAAATCTATAGGTAAAATCTCTAAAAAAAGTTTAGCATCGTTCGATATAGTCATTCTGGATTATAATTCGCTAAAAAAGCTTAACAAGAATACTCTTTTTGCAATAGAGAATTCGGTAAAAGAAGATGGTTTAGGAATTTTTATACAACCTGACAATAATCTCTTTCGATTAAAAAACGGTATTGGATCGTTTGATTTTTCAACAACAAAAAATCTTCAAACTACTTTTTTTAATCAACCTAAAATAAAACTTACTCAATATCCATATGCTTTTAAAAATGAGTTTCGAATACATCCTATACATAGAAACAAGGATTCTAAAATAATATCGGCGTACAAACGGTTAGGACATGGTCGCATTGCAACTACTGTTGTAGGGAATACTTTTGAATTGGTTTTAAATGGGTATGCAAATACGTATCAAGAGTTTTGGTCTACCTTGATTAAAAAGATCGGTAATAAAGTACCTTCTGCTGTCAAATGGGAATCAGATGCAATAATAACCTATCCAGACCATCCTTTCACTTTTAAACTTAGAACAGCTATACCAAAACCTAAAGTTAAGACAATAGATGGTTTTGAAATTTCATTACTTGAAAATATAAACCTTAATAATACCTGGACAGGAGTGACGTATCCCAAAAATACGGGATGGAACAATTTAAATTTATCATTACAACAAGATAGTATTGCTTCTTTTAATTATTTCGTTTCAGATACTACGCATTGGCAGTCATTATATAATTACAAACGAATACAAAAAAACAATAGAAATTTTGAAAATTTCAGCTCTATATCAAAACAGGCTAAATCTAAACAATTAATCAACCCAATTACGTTTTTCATACTATTTCTAATTTGTATGGGATACTTATGGGTAGAACCCAAAATTTCTAAGATAAGTTAGATGAAATAAACAAAAAGCGTTTATGAATTTTAAATTCATAAACGCTTTTTCCACAAACATTAATAAAAACAAGTTATACCTCTACTCTATTACGATCCTTAGAGTTTTAGTTATTGACTTCATTTCTACTTTTAAAATATATAAGCCTGAAGCTAGTTTTTGATTCATTTTTATATTCTTACTAAGTTCTGATCCTTTATTCTCATGTAACTCAAACACCCGAACTCCCATAGGATTATACAATTGTATTTTGACTAATCCAGTTTCTGGTGAATTAAAGTTTACATTGAAACCATGTCCTGAATTTGGGTTTGGAGAGACCGAAAGACTCTTAAACGTACTTGCATTATCATTAGGTATCTCATCATTATCTATATTTTCTAATGAAGATATGTTAAGCGTATAATCTTCTACTTCTCCATATTTTACAGAACCACAAGCTATATTAGAATTTGGATAATACGCTACTCTTATACGCATTCCTGTATTACCGGATACAGCATCTTGAGGAACCGTAACACTTATTTCTCCTTTGGTTCCTGAAGTCTTTACTAATGGTATATATTCATCTGCGTCATCAAAATCACCATCTCTATTCCAATCAAACCAAGCATATATCTCATCAGGTGTTCCTCCCCTATACCCCTCAATATCAACGGTAAGGTTATAACTACTAGCTTTATTCACATTTGCCACCTTATCTATAAAGCTTTCATATCCAGAAGAATTTCTACCAGAAGCATTATCGATATTTGCAAAACTTACATTTGTTATCGCTTCTATTCCATTTTGACCATTTGCTGCGCAATAGTCTGGTCTTATAGTAGCTTTTCCGGTTACATTTAGGTTATCAATCCAAATTCTAGTACCATATCCAGATGTATTTTTGAATTTTATCAATACACTTGGTTGGTTAGCAAAACTAGCTAATTCAATAACCTCTTCTCTCCAATGAGATCTTTCTGTTGGTATCCAATCATTAGTTTCATTTACCCCAATGGTAGTAGGATCATCTAATACTTCGACCGTTTCTAAATCTGTATGTGTTTTGTTGTAAACATTTGTCCATGTTACCCCACAATCAGTAGAAATCAAAATCTCTAATCGATCAGCACTTTCCTCAACTCCATCAACCTCTGCATTATCATATTTTGTATATGCAATATCAAACTTAAGGTACTCTGGTTCTACAGATTCAAAATCTAATGGATTCACAATCAGCTCATCAATCATATCCTCTGGATTATCAGCATTATTAATCACAAGACACGAACTATCTCCATTTCCAACATCAGATCTTTTTTCCCATAAAATCTCATCCTTATCTGTATTTATAATTTTCCATCCTTCGATAGGGAAAGTTCCTTCAAAATTCTCTGTAAGAGGAAGAGTTGCTGTACTACCGATAGTAATAAAATCATTCTTTATTGTTATTGTACCTGTACCAAAACCATTTGTTGCTACTAAAGTTACATCATATACTCCAGGAGTTTCATAAGTAATGACTGGGTTTTGATCTGTGGATGTTGAAGGTGTTCCTCCGTTAAATGTCCACAACCAAGATGTAGGACTTCCTGTAGAGTGATCTGTAAAGGTTACAGGAACATTATTACATATATTTTCGTTTACAGAAAAATCAGACACTGGTGTTTCTTGACTATTAAAATTGAATTTCACATTATCAATCCAGATTCTTGTACCATAACCTGAAACATTATGAAATTTGATCAAAACATTTACTTCTCCTTTAAACTCATCTAACAAGATTCTTTCGGTTCGCCAGTGAGAATCTTCAGTTGGTTTCCAATCATTAGGTTTAGCCGCTGGTCCAAAAGTTTCTAATTCTATATGTGTCTTAGAATATACTTCTTTCCAACTCACTCCACAATCTTTAGACACCAAGACTTTAAGAACATCTGGGCTATCATTATCAAACTTGGTATAGGCTACATCAAAAGAAAAATCTGTATTTCCAGTCGACAAATCCATTGGTTGCAGAGTTATCTCATCTATTTCTCCAAGATTCTCGTTATCTGCATTATTCATTATCATACATGAATTGTCACCACGACCGATGTCTGATCTTTTCTCCCAACCCAAAAAGTCATCAGGATTATTTAAATCCCAACCAGCAGGAGGGAATGTTCCTGAAAAATCTTCTGAAAATGAATTATCATTAGGGATTACAATAGTTATATAGTCACTTTTCGTTACCGTATTACTCCCATTAGCATTGCTAGTTGTTAGTGTAACTTTATGTGAACCTTTTTGCGTATAGCTAATCACGGGTGGATTTTGACTAGTCGAAGTTGTTGGCGTTCCACCTTCAAAAGTCCATAACCAAGAAGTAGGGTTTCCTGTAGATACATCTTTAAATGTAACATCTAAACTATTACAAATTGTACTTCTTTCTCTAGAGTAAAAATCAGATGTAGGTACATTGTCATTATCAAGAACTATATTAACATTATCAATCCAAACTCTAGTACCATATCCAGAAGTATTAGAAAATCTAATAGCAACATTTGGGTTTCCATCATATGCGCTAAGGTCTAATATATCTTTTCTCCAATGCTCATCTTTACTAGGGATCCAACCGTTAGAATTACCTGTAATAACCTCTGTTGTCTCTAATTCTGTATGTGTTTTTGAATATGCATCATTCCATGTAACTCCACAGTCTGTAGATACTTGAACTTTTAATACATCAGGACTGCTATCATCAAATTTGGTATAGGCAACATCAAAATACATTTGACTTCTGTTACTAGATGTAAAATCAAAATATGGTAATCTAATATAATCTTTAGCTCCTAAAATGTTATTATTTGAGTTATCCATCACCATACTAGAACTATCCCCATGTCCTGCATCACTACGCTTACTCCATGCAAGTTCGTTATCAGGGTTATATACATCCCATCCTTTTGGAGGAAAAACTCCTTCAAAATCTTCTGATAAAGCAGCTGTAGAACGTTGATCAACATCTACATATCTCATTACCTGAATAGTATCCTCTCCTAAACTATTAGTTACTTTTAACGTTACTTTAAACTTACCTGCCGTAGCATATGTAACTGTTGGATTGGCCTCTATTGATGTTGCTGGTGTTCCTCCTTCAAAAGTCCATACTCTAGACGTTGGTAATCCATTAGAAACATCTTTAAATTTAATAGATTGATTATTGCATAATGAAGTTAAATCGCTCTCAAATTTAGCTTCAGGAATATCAGGAACAATACCTGTTGCTTTTAAATTATTTGGTTGCCAAAGTAGGCCTCTAGGATGTTTTACCTCGCTGGTATCATCTAACCAATACTTCATCAATGCCACTTGCTGTTTAGTAAACATATTTTGACAAGCAGTGTTATAATCCATATGGTTTTCTAGGTTTGGAAATGTACCACATATATTTTCAACATCTCTATTACAACCTTCAGAACCAAGTGTATCAGGAGTATCTTCAAGACCATCTCCATCAGCACATACAGGTTCACCATCTACTTGAGGGGCAAAAACATGACTCAATCCAAAGTAATGTCCAATTTCATGAGAGAATATTTTTTCAAAGTTAGGCCCTCCATAAATACCTTTATCTCCACATGCAGATGTTGTACCAATGTATCTCCAGTTATAAACTATTCGGGGAAATGCATCTTCGTGTGGTCCATTTGGTAAAAAAGCGTGTCCTGATTGATTCCACTTACCATTTTGATTAGGGTAGTGTACTATAAATACTTGCAAATAATATTTCCCATTTTTACCCCACCACCATGGATCATCGGTTATTCTTTTATCATATCCCCAAGAAATCAGATCTCCATCGGCTTTCCAGTTCATTCCTGGTGCCTCAAGTAAATTTCCATCTGGATCTTCCTTAGCCAATATAAACTCAATATTATCAAGCTTATCTTTAACACCATCAAATCTAGGATCGGTAGCGTTAAACTCTGGGTACTCTCCTCTGAAATCTTTATTAGCAACATTTACGGCATCTGCTATCTTACATGCCATGATTTCTTTACTAATCTCATTTTTATTATTTGGTCCATCCCCTTCTCCATTATGTAGAATATGAAATACAACAGGAATCTTATAAGTAACTGAAGGTTTACTTAATAAACCGACCCCTCTACTTTGCGAAGTTCGTGAAAGGATATTTTGAAAAACTCTTTCTTTTTTAATTTTTGATGTAGCTTTTTTAAAAGCTCTTTGATCTTTTATCGACAAATTTACCCCACAACCATTTCCGATTTTCTGACCATAGATATAGGACGTCAGAAATAGCATCATTAATGTAAAAAAATAGTTTTTAATTTTCATAATTTATGTATTTGTGTTTCATTGAGAATATGTTTAAAATGCTAAATTATAAATACCTTAACATTTGCTATACTAGACCCTACTAGTTTGTTATTTCAAAAAAAATAACAGTTCATAAAAATTTTCATCTGTTTCCTAAAAGCTAAATATATAGGGAGTTTACAATAAGACTAAAACCAATACAATCTTAAAAACAACATATTCCATAAAGTTCTAATACACAAAAGCCAGATAATCTTATCTGGCTTTTCATATATATATATAAAGTCTATTTTACTGTTACTTAACAATATAAATTTTGCTACATTTCAAAATTGATATTTAATCCCTACCTGCGCTCTCCACCTAGAATTAAATAAATCTGTTACATATGGTTCTGTTCCTTCGGGAATATTAAATTGAAATTGCGGCTCACCATTTTCGATTCCTTTTAAATTGAGTAAACTAAAACTAGAGTTTACCACATTTGGCACGAATACTAATCGTCCCCAATCTTTATTAAGAAAATTAAAAACGTTAAGTAAGTCAAATGATAACGAAATTTTTTGTCCGTTTTTAAAACTATGGCCATATTCTAATTTCATATCTAATTCATGATTCCATGGCGTTCTAGCTCCATTTCGTTCGGCTATTTGGCCTCTACGTTCTCTTAGGTATTTATCATTTTTGATAAAAGCATTTAAAAGTTCCCATTGTTGAGCAGCCGAAACTGTAATATTACCGGAAGAATCTGTAATATCTATTAAATTAATTTCTGAGGCATCTTTGGGCACATAAACTACATCATTTCTAGAAGATCCATCACGATTTAAATCTCCTTGATACACATATGAAAAAGGAGTTCCTGCTCGACCATTGTATAAAAATGAAATAAACCCTGTGTCTTCCTTACCTAAATCAAAACTGTATGAGTGACTACTAACAAACTTATGTCGTAAATCAAAATTTGAAAATGAAAGAGAAGGATCATTTCCAAAAACAGCCTGATTCCATTCAAAATTTGCCGCAGGAGAGCTACGAACTGTACTCGAAATATCTTTACTCATTCCATAAGTATAACCAAGATATCCCCTATATGCTCCTATTTCTTTATGTATCCCAGCAGTAATATTATACCTAAAACCTTTATCTGTATTTGTCAATAAGAAAACATTCGTGAAATTGGGGTTAATTTTACTCGTATCTCCGGTTTCTAAAAAATAGGAACGATTGTCTGCTCCGTTAAAACTTCCTAAGTTGTTTTTACGATTAATCGATTTAAAAAACACGCCATTCAAAACTTCGGTATAAGTTCCTTCTATGTCCAAAGTCCATCGATTCGGTAATTTTGCTTTAAAAGCAATATTTGTTTTCCAATCTCTTGGAAGTGTAAAATCTGTATCAATAAGGTTTATTTCGGCCAAATTAGATTGTGTACTTCTCAAATCCTCTAAGTTTTCTGTAAGCGCAACAGACTCTTCGGGACGTAAATCAATATTAAAATACTCTGTACCGGATATATACTCTGTATATGCAAACCATAAATAGGGTATTCTTCCAGAAAATAGCCCAGTTCCTCCTCTAAGTGTATACCTACCGTCGTTATCAATTTTATAATTAAATCCGAACCTAGGATTAAACTGTGGCTTTCTTGAAATTGTATTATTATATTGAGCAAACTCAGGTGTGTTTTTTACTTCTTCACTTACAGGTAGTTGCTGAGTAAGATATTGCCCATCAAGACGAATACCAGCTGTAAGTGATAAGTTATCATTTAACCGAAAATTATCTTGAATAAATGTTGCAGTTTCTAACACCCCAATAGTAGCCGACGGTCGATCATTGACAAAGTCAAAATTATTATTGGTACGATTATAAACTCCTCGAATTCTTCTAGGCCTGTCATTTAAAAAATCTTCAACAGATCGATATTCCCAACGACCATTCCATGCAGATAAGAATCCATAATCTACATCATGTAATTGAGCAAATACTCCTGTAGAAAAATTATGTTTATTTATAGAAAAGGTATAGGTATCTGCCAATTGAAGTGTCGAAAAATCTGTGTTATATACTGAAGCTTCTCTATATGTTCCTGCAAAAATACGACCTGCAGAAGAAGTCGCAATTTGAATATGCGGAAAAACGCGACCTTCAAAATCACGATTCTCTTTTACGATATTAAACCCCAGAGATAGTTTATTTGTATTTCCACCCTTAAAATTAGACTTTAACTCAAGTGCTAAACTATTTGCTATGCTATTATGGCGATACCCTTGATTACCAAAATTAAAAAAGGTGCTGTTCCATTCTAGGTTATCAGCAAAGCTATTTACATAATTATTACGTAAAGAGATTTTATGTACATCAGACAAATTGTAATCCATACGTGCAAACAATTTACTGCTAGATGTTCGTAAACTTGCTCCATTAAAAACTCCGGGGTCATAATCATATACCTCTAGCAATCTACTGCGAATAGCTGTTACATCTTCAAGTGCTATATTAGAACTCGAACTTCCTGGGGCATTAAGAACAGGAGTATTGGATAGTGCCTGTTCAAAATTTACATAATAAAACAATTTATCTTTTATGATAGCGCCACCTATTCCACCACCAACCTGAGTATTATAAAAGGATTCGACTTCTTGCTCTGTACCTTGAGCAAAACGCCCAATAAGATTTTGATTGTTTCCATAACCATAAATCTCTGCTTTGGTAGTATTGGTTCCGTTTTTTGTGACCAGATTAATACTAGCTCCATTAAAATTACCAATACTTACATCAAACGGAGCCAGTTTAACACTAACTTGCTTTACTGCTCCTAAACCAATAGGTTGACTTCTCGAAAGTCCACCTGGTGTTCCATTAGCAGATGAACCTGAAGCACCACTTGCAGGCTCTTGAAAACCTATTACATCGTTATTTGCTATTCCGTCAATATTTAAATTATTAAAACGATTACTTGCACCACCAAACGAATTTAAATTATTCTCTGGTAGGTTTTTGGTCAGATCCTGTACGCTTCGATTTATCGTTGGAGTAGCTTTAATTGTCTTACGACCAACAAATGTTTCATTTCCACTTTTTTGTCTATTGGTATCACCTGTAATCACAACTTCTTCTAAAGAAAGGCCTTCTTCATTGAGAACAACATCTTTTATGGTTGTACTTCCTAGATTGATAATCACATCATTTTCAGTAACTGTTTTAAAGCCTAAAAATGAAATTTCAACTTGATAATGTACACCTGGAGGAAGGTTATTTATTGCGTAAAATCCATTTTCTCTAGAAATTACACCATAGGTAAAGTTAGTTTCAAGATCAACAACAACAACAGTAGCAAACGCAATAGGTTTTGCCTGGTTATCTTTAATAATTCCTTGTATGCTTCCGGTAGTTTCTTGAGCCAAAGCAATTGTATTTCCCACAAAAAGTAGGAGGCATAGAAAAATATTTTTCATTAATTAAAGTATGAATATAATAGTTTACCCCAAGACTATAGGACACTGTCTAGGGCTATGATTAATTATTTATGTAAACAGTTATATTTGAAGCATAGGAGAACCCCGGGTACCTGACGGTAAATTAAGAATGAAGTTTTTAGTACTCTTTATAAAATAGTATACGTGCTTAAAAGAAAATAAAAATGTTATCAAAATATGTCTTATCTCAGTGCTCAAACTGTTCAAAGCATTATCAAGAATAACATGCACATCTTGAATTTTATCTATATCTCGAAGAGTTCTAAGTCGTAAAAATGGTAACTCACAACCATTTAAATAGCCTTCTAAAGCTTGACTTAAACTTTTGGTTTGCCAAGGTAAATGTTTGATAGCATAACGATCAAATGTTTTTGTATTAACGGCTAATAAATAAATCCCATTATCGGTCGAACGCCCATAAACTAGCTTTCCTTGATTAAGTGCTGTAACTGCTTTATCTAAAATAGAAAAACTAAGTTCTGGTGTGTCATTACCAATAATAATTATGTTATCAAAACCTTTTTTTATCGTTGTATCAATAGCATGAACAATCTTTTCTCCAAAACTTTTACCTTTTTGAAGAGTTTCATCATGTATAAAATATGGTAACTTTGTCCGCTTTACTTTCTTTAGAACATCGGTAAAGAGAGAATTACCTAGTTCTTTAAAAGCCATAAAGGGTTTATTTTTTCTTTCTTCTTCTGGAGAAAGAGAAAAAATAACGATAGCCGTTTTTGATTCGTATGAGGTCAAATATTAAAAATTATACTTTAGAATAAGTAATGTGTCGTTGAACATATATGTTCCTTACCTAAAAATAGTAAAATCTTAGCTTAAAATTTGATTCTAAAATGGTATTCATCTGTTTTATGCTAATTATTTCTTTTGATTTGTTTGAAACCACTAGTGTGACTAATCTCACAAAAAAACAGTAAACCGATCAAAATTAAATAGATATATCAATATACCTAAGGTTAGAAAAATAAAAATTCGTTGTTTTCTTAGAAATATCTTTCCTTAATAATATTAAAATGTCTTAATTCGTGCCCTGCGATATGATATACCAATGCTCTTACGGTTCTTTTATTAATAACACTTCCATCTACATCTATTCCCGAGCCACTTCTCATCATACTATCCTCGGGTAAATATTGAAATAGAGAGATTGTAGATCTTCTTACTGTTTCATACTCTTCAAAGATACTGGCTAAACTTCTCTCATTAGCATTAGAATATTTGGCATAATCATCTTGCTCAAAACCAAGCAATGGCGTATTATCATTTCTGGCATATCTAAGGGCTCGATATGAAAAAATACGCTCATCATCAATAAGGTGCACTAAAATCTCTTTGATTGTCCATTTATCTTGCGCATATCTATATAAGAGTTTTTCTTCTGGTAAATTGGTCATATAATTTTTAATCAATAAAAAATTCTGCCAAAGGTGCTCCAAGATTTTTCCGTCATCCTTTAACAAATCCATATAGATATGAGAGTATTCTGGAAATTCTGACGACTCGGGTTTCTGAATTATTTTCATGTTTTATTCGATTTTTGGCTATAATGATCGGCCCAGTTTCTAGACCACTTACCTAAAGGTTGTAATAATTTAAAAAGCTCCTCTCCTTGATTAGTAAGAGCGTACCCATTTAAAGTCCGTTCAATCAGACCAGCCATTATCAACTCTTTAAGTCTCTTATTTAATGTAGTTGGAGAAATATTTTCACAGTATTCTTGAATTTTTCGAAATGTACTCGGATTGTTGGTCAAATGCCATATGATCCCCATAGCCCAGTTTCGTCCAAGTAAATCGAATATGACCATGATAGGTTGTCCTGTTTTAGACCCTCTTACGGGTTGACCAGGCGTTGGTTGTGATTCTAAATCCATTTGCTACACTTTTAGTAGCAAAGCTACATATTATGTAGCTTCTTGCCAAATAGAATACCTATGTATAATTAGAATATTTATTTAAAAAAAACATTACGTGTAATCACATTTAAACAACTTTCATATACAATCCCATAAGCAAGACTTCTAGGTTTTTTCAATAAGTTCAAAACTATATTAGTTATTCAAAACATGTTTTATTTGTTCAATAAACAAATCTTCTATTTCCGAGTTTTTATTTAAACTTGCCGCATACCATGTTCTCATGCCTTTATTTGATTTAAAAGGAATGGCTTCTAATTCCTTATCCTTTAAAAAGGGGACAACAGACCATTTTGCCATAATTGTAATACCCAAATTTGCACGAACTAATTGAATAATAGCTTCGGTAAGTTGTACCTTCTGAATAGAACTTACTACTCCTTTATTATTATTTAAGATATGATTCAAAACGTAATTTTTATCTTCGGGTAAATCATAAAGAATTAAATTTTGATCCTTCAAATTTGAAAGATCGATAGCACTATACTTTGCTAAATCATTTTCCTTTGACATTACGATTACCATTTCATCCTCTAGAATCGCCTTAAAATTTATAGAAGAATGATCACTTATAGTACTCACCAAAGCAAGATCTACCTTACCTTCTGTTAAATATTTAAGAGGCGCATTTGTTGCTTCAACCACAATATTCACAGATATATTCTTATTTTCTTTCTTAAACCCTTGAACAGCTTCTGGCAACCAATGATAAGTGGTATAACACTCAGTAGTAATACGAATTGTTCTCTTCTCTCCATTTTTAATTTCGCTTATCTTATGGTTAAGTTGGGTTAATGAAGCCAACATCATTTCTGATGTATCGAAAAGAATTTGTCCTATTTCTGTTAATACTAGTTTTTTATTTACCCTATTAAATACTTTGAGACCTACCTCATCTTCCAATTTTTTTAACTGATGACTCAGTGCTGGTTGTGAAAGAAAAAGCTTTTCAGCTGCTCTAGTTACAGATCCTTCTTTAACAATAACATTTACCAATTTTAAATTCCTAAGTGAGATATTCATTATTCATTTTTATTATGATTATTATAAAAATAATTCATTTTTTTCATAAATCAAATGTATATAACTTTGTCCAACAACTCGATTTTATTTACAAAAAATAAATTCAATGGATAATTCAATCAACATATTATTGGTTCATAAAATCAATTTTTTACCTATAATACTTTTTTTAATACTAACTCTAAATCTCAAAGTTATGGCTCAAAACAATCAGCAATTTAAATCAAATTATCATGAAGTACTAGGTAGTAAAATGCACATACTTTCAAATGCGGAAGGACAGGGAAATCCAATAATTTTTATACACGGCAACCCTTCTAACAGCTATTTATGGAGAAACATAGCTCCTACAGTTCTTGAAACGGGACATCCTATTTACATCCCGGATTTAATAGGAATGGGTAAATCAGACAAACCAAGTATTGATTATACCTATCTTGAGCAATATGAATATCTAGAAACTCTAATTAAGCAATTAGGACTTAAAAATATTATTCTGGTCTTACATGATTGGGGTTCTGGTCTAGGGTTTAATTATTTTGCCAATCACCCCGAAAATGTAAAAGCGATTGCATTTATGGAAGGTATTATTGAAGATATCGGAACATATTTTGATGATACCTCAAAAGCATTCTTTAAGCAGTTAAGAGGAGTAAATGGTTGGAAAATGATAGCAGAAGATAATATTTTTTTAAATGATGTTTTACCAACTTGGGTAGTTCGAAAGTTAAGCAAAGAAGAACTAGAAGCCTATAAGGCACCATTTCAAACTGTAGAAAGTAGAAAGCCAATATGGAAATTTGTATCTCAAGTACCTTTTGATGGTAAACCTGAATTAACAACCGCGATTGTAAAAAATTATAGAAAGGCGTTACAAGAATCAGATATTCCAAAGCTATTCTTCTATGCAGAACCTGGAGCTTTTATGCCTAAATCAATAAGAAACTGGATTATAGAAAACATTTCTAATATGGAGGTTGTAAATATTGGTCCCGGAACCCATTTTATTCAAGAGGATAATCCCGAATTAATTGGAACAAAACTAAAAGAATGGGTACTAAGATTAAGTAAACAATAATATCCTAACGTTCTTACTGTAGGCGTATTTTTTATCGTTGTTTAAAAAAATCCAACACTAAAGTGTTGGATTTCATTCATAACCCCGAACGCTCATCATTAAAATTTTTGGATAAATTTCGATAGTACTTTTAATTTCATTTATATATTGAGGATGTATTTGAATCGGATAGAGATATAAGAATAGTGCAATAACACGGGCTTTTTTGTTTCTATTATATTTTTCTTAGTTCGACTCTTCTATTTTTAGCTTTTCCTTCTTCAGTTGAATTATCTTCTATAGGTTTAATTTGTCCAAAACCTTCACTTTTTAGTCTGGACTCATCAATATCTTCATCTATAAGTGCTATAAGAACAGATTTTGCTCTATTTTTAGATAACTTCATATTAGATATTTCATCTCCAGTATTATCTGTATGACCTTCGATACTAATTTTTAAATCGGTATTTGCCTTCATCATTTTTGCTATTTCATTAATAACACCATAAGAATCAGCTTTAATTCTCGATTTACCAGTATCGAAATTAATATGTAGCGTCGCATACCCTTTATTGTTGATATCATCTAAAATATCATTAGCGGTAATTTTTTCTATGGTTTGCTTAAAACTTTCCATTTCTACAATTCCTATAGTTTGTGAGTCTGAAGAGACTTGAAAACCTATCATTTTATTTGACGTTTTAAGAACATAGATACTGATTGGACCATTAACAACATCTCCTGCATAAAATTCGTGCATATGCTCATATATTGCATTGGGCGAGTCTCCCCATTTTTGAGTCAATTCATAAGGTATTTTACCATCAAAAATCAATTTTGCACCAATTGATTTTAAATATTCTGATACGCTTTTGTCAAATAAATAGTGTTCCCACTCTTTGTCTCCGTCCATTATTATCCGCATTCTTTCTACTTTACCATCAACAACAAAAAAAGTATTTCCATCGAATAATTGGAGTTTATCAAATTTATATGATTTAGATTCATCTTTATCGATACTCATCCCCTTTGGCGGAGTAATATAAGGGTAAGCTCCTATGTCGACTGTTGATTCTGAAATATCATCCCAAGAAAACGTTTTTGTTCTACTATGTATTATATTTTTTGTTTGCTCATTATCTGTTAACGTATAGGTTTCTTTTTCTGTAACTCCTTCAGCTTGATGATCATTATAGTTTGTTTGTTTTTCGTTTTTACAGGATACAAAAGTTGCAATTACGAATAGATAAATTAAATATGTTCTTTTCATTTAAGTGTATTTTATTGTTTTGACGTTTTATAATTACGTAAAACACTATAGGGCTATGATTTTTAGTTACGACCTTACACAATAAGCCACTAGTAATCAATCATGCAAATATAATTAAGGTGAGTTTTATTGTCGTGCGCCGTATACACGTACTCTTCTGGCTAGGTATGATGTAAACTTTACCCTTCCATCCAAAACATCAAAATAAATTTTAGACCATGCTTCGCTATAATCGTAAATCGAAAGGTCCAACCAACCATCATTATTATAATCTGTTAACAAACCTATAAATTCCACATTATTTAATTCGGGACGTTGAGTTATCCTATTTATCATCCAAGAACTAAAATTTGTTGCCCCATCAATTATATGAACTTCTAACCTTTTTGTTCCTGCACCCCTTCTTCTCACAGCCCACAAATCAATACGACGATCCCTGTTATAATCACCTACGCGAAAAGTATAATCACGAGTAACAGTAGTGCGAAGTATAGAAGCTCTGCTAAATAAAAGACTGCTGTGGTTGTTTTTCCCATCTAAAACATGGATTTCGATATATCCCGTCCTTGTGTTAGCAATCTTAATAAACCAAGCATCCATATGTCCATCTCTATTATAATCAGCATCTCCCGCTATAACAAAATCTTTATTATAATAATATTCTCCGAATAAACTAGTAGATTTTTTGTTTATATGTTGTGCTTTACTATTTTCTTCTGCAAATTCGTCATTTTCTTCTGCAAGTTCATCTGCTAAATTATCTTCTTGTTTTTCGCAAGAATTGAAAAGGATGACCGAAATAGTTAATAAAATAAGTTTTTTCATTGTTTAATTTTTGTTGTTTCTAATAATTTGATAAAGTCTGTTTTAATAAAAAGAACCTCCTTACTTGTAATGAAGTCGTATCATTAAATGTTGTTTCATTATAAAGTCGAAAAAAAAAGAGCCTCCCCTTACGCTAACATTTAAAAAAATATAATTAAGGCAAGTTTTATTTTAAACCCGCCTTAATTTTTATTGCCGTGCGCCGTATACAGATACTCTTCTGGCTAGGTATGATCTAAACTTTACCCTTCCATCCAAGACATCAAGATAAATTTTAGGCCATCCTTCACTATGATCGTAAATCGAAATATCCAACCAACCATCATTATTATAATCCGTTAAATATGCACCTAGATTTTCTTGATTATTTAGTTCGGGACGTGGAGTTACCCTATTTATCATCCAGGAACTAAAGTTTGTTGCCCCATCAATAATATGCACTTCTAACCTATTTGTTCCTGCATTCCTTGTTCTAATAGCCCACAAATCAACACGACGATCTCTGTTGTAATCACCTACCTTAAAATCATAACCATTAGTAACAGTGGTGCGAAGAATAGAAGCTCTCTTAAAAAGAAGCCTATTGTAATCGGTTTTTCCATCTAAAACATGGATTTCGATATAACCTGTCCTTGTATTAGAAGTTTTAACAAACCAAGCGTCAATATGACCATCTCTATTATAATCAAGCTCTCCCGCATTGTGATAATTGGGACTTAAATGATATTGCACCCATAAATTAGTAGATTTTTTGTCTATATGTTGTGCTTTACTATTTTCTTCTGCAAATTCATGGTTTTCTTCTGCAAATTCATCAGCTAAATTATCTTCTTGTTTTTCGCAAGAATTAAAAAGGATGACCGAAATAGTTAATAAAATAAGTTTTTTCATTGTTTAATTTTTGTTGTTTATAATAATTTGATAAAGTCTATTTTAATTAAAAGAACCTCCTTAATTGTAATGAAATCGTATCATTAAATGTTGTTTCATTATAAAGTCGAAAAAAAAAGAGCCTCCCCTTACGCTAACATTTAAAAAAAATTAACCAACCATTTAATAATACCTAAAACAATGTTTATAAACGTTTTTTTGGGATTGATTTTCTATTTAAATAGAGTAAAAAACGAGCGATACAGTTTAAAAATTAGTTTTATACATGCGCTACTTAATAAGGTTTTCAAGTTTTCTTTTCTTTATAAAAATCGACTTGTAATATGTAAATTCTTACTGCGAATGTAAAGTGAAATTACTTCTCCAAAAAGCGATAATTCCTCAAATTTGATAAAATGAGGAGCCTTTACCCACTATTAAATCCAATACTAAAAACATCTCTCTCAATTCATTAAGTATTTTTTTTTTAAACAAGTGATATTTAACTTTGCATCAATAAACTCTACAATTTGCAATGAACTACCTTAAAGCAAGACCATCGAAGCATCAAAATATAGTTAGTTGACCTGAAGCATTTTTTTATAATCCTTCCCATTCCTTGATTTTTCACATATCAGTTCTTAAATGAAACTGCCGTAATCTAAATTGAATTATTTTCGATTCAGGCGAAAAAGAAAATTCAGGGATAGTAGCGCTATCGATGCATTTTATTTTGAAGCATATGATAAAAAGAAACAATTATGATCATATAATCATTCAACAATAATCTTATGTACAAAACTTTTACCGGGTATTTCGAGAATTATGAAATATACACCAGAAGGTAAACTTTGCCCTTTCAGGTTCATAGGTATTGAGTATTCTGAAGCTCCATCACTTTTGTATGCCGATACTAATACTGGACTATTATTCAACACGCTATATATATTAAAAGAAATAGGCACGACTTCTTTAAATCCAATATCGATGGTAAAATTACCATCTGTAGGAATAGGATAAACCGTTAGGTTTTTTAAAAAGTTATCTGTACTATCATCAAATAAGATAGATTGTTCTCGTACAACAATGGTTTCGGTATATGACTCGCGACAACCATCAAGAAAAACAGTCATATTCACTTCGTACTCTCCCGTTTCTTTAAATTGAATTTCTGCATATGTGTCATTAACATCAATAATCTGGGCCTCTTCAGGAAGTATCCATTCAACACGATCTGGAATAGGAAAACTTACATTCGCCAACACAAACGACTGGTTTACAAATAGATCAGAAGACAATAAGAACTCTGCTATTAATGGAGTATCTCTAACTATTATCGTCAAATTTGCAGTTGCAATACACCCAAGTCCTGTTGTTATTTCTAGTTGATAGTTAGCTTCTTCAAATAAAGTAACTTCAGCATCAAAACTCTCAAATCCTTTATCAGAAGTCCATCGGTATACTGCATTAAGATCATTAATACTGGCATCAACCGTATATGTTTGTCCTTGACATAATATTTTACTTGAGGGTCCAATATCCAAGATAATTTCTTCAGGATCAACTAACACCACCTCTTCTATAATCTTACACCCCTTACTATCCATAACCTCAACAAAATATTCACCTTCTGGGATGTTAGAAATATCGGGACTAGTTGCGCCTGTACTCCATACATACGTATAAGGAGGAACTCCTCCTCTAGCTTCAACTTTTGCTATTCCTGTACTTCCTTGATAACATAGAGGGTTAGTACCTAAAATATCTGCCTCTAAAGGAACTGGGGCAAATGTAGTGATAGAAGTTTGAGCAATACACCCACGAGCATCCTGAACAACAAGTGTATAGGTACCCGAAGGAACATCTACTAACTCTTGATCAATGCTAAATCCATTCTGCCAAAAATAAGTATACGGTTGCACTCCTCCCAATACTTTTGAGGTAATATTCCAATCGTTTAGATCCCCACAATTCATATAATCAGCGTTAAGATCGACCTCTAGTTCTAATGGAGGACCAGTTATTTCATATACATCACTTTGTATAGAATCACCAGCTGCATCCTCTACAATAACATAATAGTCACCAATAGGGAGTTCATATAGAACGCTACCAGATCCAATCGAATTAGGATTCCCTACCTCATACCACCTAAAGATAAATGGATCATTATTAGAAAATGGGATACCTCCTATAACATTTGCCTTCAAACTTGCAGAATTAAAACCTTGGCAAAGTACTGGGTTAATTTGGATTACATCTACAGAAAGTCCTGGTAAAGGATCATCAACATTTCTTATCGGTATTGTACATTGATTAGCATCTATAACAACAACAAAATATTCACTATTGCCTGTATTGCTTAAAGTATTTGTATTTGATGGATATTGCGTACCATTTAGAGCGAACCATTCAAAACTATAGGGAGGCGTACCACTAGTTACATTTATAGTTATGGATCCATCTCGCATATTTGGTGATGAAGGTGGAATTCTGGTAATCTCTGTTATGCTTAATTGTCCTGGTTCGGTGATTGTTATGTCAGGTGTCCTTATTTGACAGCCATTCCTGTCTGTTACTGTTAAAAAGTAATTTCCCGCATATAGATTTGAAATATTCTGGGTTGTATCTCCATTACTCCAATTGTATAAATATTCCCCATTATTAAAAGGAGTTCCACCAGAAACTTCAACGGTTATAATCCCAGAATTATCATTAAAACACTTAACGTCAGTTATACCAGAAATGCTGATATCAATTGCGTCAGGTTCGTTTACTTCAAAAGTCAAAGATGTTGTTTTATTATTATTGGCATCTGTAATAATTACAAAATAATCTCCCTTACCAATATTGTCAAGTATTTGATTTGTTCCTAAAACAGAACTTGGATCATTATTAGAATACCATTCATATTGATAATATGGATTTCCTGTGTTTTCATTAAAAGGTACTCCGCCAATCACAGTAGATTCTAATATTGCATCCTTTACTCCATTACAAGATACTCTTCCTCCAATGGTTGGATAATCAACTGTAACCTCAAGTTTATCTGGTTGAACCAGTGTGTAGACCCCATCTGTTATACAACCATTGGCATCAATAACTTTTACTTCATAATTCCCGATGGGTAAATTATCTATGATACTATCTGTACCTATAATAGTAGTTTCATTTTCTCGACGCCATTCATATCGATAATCCTGAGTTCCTCCAGATACAGTTATACTTATTTCACCATTCTGTGTTTCAAACCCTGTTAAGTCAACCTCTTGAAATTCTGAAATCAATAACTGGGCATCAGGTTGTATTATTTTCATTGAATCTGGCACTTCAATCTCTGGGCATCCATTTTTATCTTGTACTAAGATTTCATAATCTCCTTCGGGTAAATTATCAAATTGTACATCACCAATTGAGAATGAATCGTTCAGATAAAAAGTACCATTTCTGTATAACTCGATTATATAGGTGTTATCATCAAACGGGGTTCCCCCGATAACATTAAGTTGCAAGCTACCTGTAGATTGATCAAAACATTTTACATCTGTTTTATCTATTAATGAAACTACAATTTTATCAGGTTCCTCAAAAATAAAAGTATCGGTTGCAATAGCTTCATTAACATCTGTTGCAACCACTTTGTAAATACCAGTTCCTAAGTTTTCTATAAAACTTAATGATGCATCTTGAATTATTTCAACCTCTTGGTTATTAATAATCTTGAACCACTGATAACTATAAGGTTTATCATCTATTCCTCCTATTGTATTTGCTACTAAAACACCATCTAAAAATCCAAAGCAATCCAAAGGCTTATCTACAACAATCTCTACTTCTAGCTTATCCGGTTGCGTAACTACAAAGTTCATTGAGGTCATACATCCCACATTTGATATAGTTTTATCTGCATTACTATCGCTAATCTCTACATTATATGTACCCTGGTTAATATTAACTAAATCTTTGTTTGTTGATAAAAAAGTTGGATCTCCTAATTTTGTCCATTTATATATGTAATCAGGTATTCCCCCAGATACTGTAATTGAAATACTTCCTGTACTTTCATTAAATATTTTTACATTTTCTTTTGAAAATGCTATAATTTCTAGTGGATTATCTGGTTGTCCGATTATAAAAGTTGTTTCCTTTAGACATTCCAAATTTTCATCCCGTACTTCAACTTTATATACACCAGACGTCAAATTATTCAAATCTTGATTTGTACTATTAAATAGAAAGTCTCCTTCTTTGCTCCAGTTATAAGTTAATACTCCCGTACCTCCTGTGGCAGTAAGATCAATACTTCCATTAGTACCCCCATTGCAAAATACATCTACATGTGTCCCGTCTAGTTGAATTTCGCTAGGTTCTACCAGCGTTTTTGCATCACTTATATCAGAGACATTTACCAAATCTGTAGCTTTAATTTCATAAACACCCTCATCGAGCCCTGTGATTGTTTGATTAGTCTCTCCTATTAATTCCACAGACACTCCTGATTCAACAACATACCATTGATAACTATAGTTCTGAGCAGAGTTTGTAACCCCTCCTTGTACAATAGCAGTTAGATTTGCTTTTTGCCCAAAGCATAGAATATCTTGATCTACTTGTATTCTTGCTATTAAGGGCTCAGGGTCTTTTAATTCAAATATTCTTGTTTTTAGACAACCATTGCCGTCTGTAACGGAGAGCGAGTAAGTTCCTTCTGTCAACCCGGTTAAATCTTCTGTCGTTCTTACTCCTGCGAATTGATCACTAGTCCATGCATAAGAATATGTTCCTAGTCCTGTACCCCCTGATACAATAATATCTAAAGCGCCATTTGTACCACTCACAGAAGTAGGACCTTGTATTCCTAAACCAGAAACATCAATAATGATCTCATCCTCTTCAGAAATCGTTATAGGATTATCATTACTAATCGGGCAATTTTCTGTATCCAAAACTTCAAAATTATAATCTCCACTTGGTTGATTAATAAATGCCACAGGGCCATTGGTTACTTGTGTTTCTCCATTATCCCAATTAACAGTATATGGTGGTCTTCCTCCAGAGATTGTAAATTGTATTGCTCCGGTTAAGTTTCCAAAACATTTTACATGATCTATAGAAAAAGGAGATATTGCAAGAGGGACTGGGCTAATTAAAGTTTCACTATCTGATACAGAAGAAGCTCCTATATTACTTAGTGTTACATTGTATGTTCCATAGGATAGGTTATTTATCCTTTTTGTCGTTCTATTAAATGTTGGATCTCCAACTTTTGTCCATTCATATTGATATCCAGCAGAAACTGTACCTCCACTTGGGTTCGCTTCTAGGCTACCATTGGTGTTATTATTACAAGATACCACTTGTTTTATATCGATATCAACACCTAGTGCATCAGGTTCTGTAACTTCTATAGGTTGAGAAACAAAATTACATCCGTTATTATCAATAATTGTAAGCGTATAAAAACCCGCTGTTAACCCAGCGATATCTTCTGTGGCGCTACCATTGCTCCATCTATACCTATAGGGTCTTGTCCCCCCTGATACTGTTAATCTAATTACCCCGGTAGCATCTCCTCTAAATGCTACTGGTGTAACTCTTATATTAGAAAATGAGACTCCATCTTGAGGCCCATTAATGAATACATTTTCTCCTACATTTCCTGAAGCTGTTTCTCCTACACACCCGCTTGTATCCTGAACCTCAATTCTATAATTCTGACGCCCTGCTAATCCCCATAACACATGCCTATTCCCGCTTGTGAAATTGCGCCAAGAACCTCTATCAACTCTATATTGATATTGACCATTACCTCTACTTGCTGTAATTGTTAGTCTGCCTGTATTTTCTCCAAAACATTGTACATCTTCATTTTTTACAGCAGAAAACCTAATCTTTGGAGTATCTCCTATCACAATTGGTCCAGGATAATCGATCACTTCACCAGGAAGAGGCTGATAAGTAAGCGTATACGTTCCAGAACGCAACCTATTTGCAGGCCATGTAAAACTGGATCCTGCCACATATTGTTGGTAGCTCTCTACAGGTCTACCATTTTCTCTTAACACAAATAGCATTTGCTTATTGACAGGCTCCTTAAAAGAAACTGTAAGTCCCCCGTTTTTTCTTCCACAAGATGCACTTATTGGAAAAACCCCACTAGCTTCTGGTGCACAGGATAACATAGAGAGTGAAACAATATCAGAGTATTCTCCATTAGGCAAATATTTAGCTCTAATAAAAATAGAATTATCAGAATTACCTATTTGAATATTTTCAAGATTAAGGTTAAAAGGATGTATATTATATCCATATGGTAACAGAGGTGTCCAACCTCGAGATGCGGTTCTGTATTCTAAACCGTAATGAATTGGTTTTCCTTCACAGTTAACATCATTGGTGATTTTAATTGGCGTATCCTTACATTTAAATATCGAATTTCCGTTCCCATTATTTAAGGACGAAAATTGCTCTAAACGATAGATATTGAAAAAAGTAGAGCGCCCTTCACCTGGATTAAATAGTCTATCCCTATTACATTCAAAATTATAATACGCTGCTCCAGTAGCGTTTGGATAAACAGTATTTCTGTTGAAACCTGAATATAATGTGCTAGAATTAATTACTCTATCAGTTCTAGGAAGACTATAACTGTCTAATCTTCCTTCATAATTAAAAGAAAACAGAAAATCAGGACTTGTTACTTGTCCATTGTTTGTTAAATAAAAATCTACTCTATATCGTAGCATTGTAAAGTCTGTAACCTCTCCCGAATACTCTATTTTATATTTATATTGACCCTGTATTTGCCTTTGAGAAAACATTGCTCCTATTAACATTAAAATCGTAATATATCTCTTCATAGCCTTAGTATTTTAGGGTTAACTCACTCTTCTTTGACATCCCTCCATCTTTAAACACTGCTCTTATGGCATACTTATAATTTGTATTAATACTTAAATCTGTATCTCTAGTCGTTCTAACATTTGCAGATACTGTTTTGTATAATTGTAGGGGCGCTTCTTCTTTTGCTTTATATATCTCAAACTGTGTGATGTTTTCTTCATTATATCGCCAATTAAGTTGCACAAAATGTTGTTCAATATTTGGAGCTGCAGAAAATCCTTTTATATCAGGTCGTACTCCTATATATCTTGCAACAACCGAAACCGGAGAAACTGGTGTAGATTCTAACCCTGTTTTATCTTTTGCTAGTATGGTATAGCTATATAGTTTTCCTTCTTTTATATTGGTATCGATATATAGTCTGTCCTCACTTGTTCCGTTAAGCACCAATTGCCAATCTTTTTGATCGTCTTCTTTTCTATATATTAAATAGTTTTGTACGTCTTTACTTGGGCTTGCTAACCAAGAAAGCTGTATACTATCATTCGTTAATTGCTGAATTTTTTTAATAACCGGTTGACTAGGGGGTAACATATCAGGTTTAACCAATTCAAGAATTTCTGAAAATTCTGATGGATTCGCTCTTTTGTCTAAGGCATTTATTTTATAATAAATTTTAGCATTAGAATTGGTAACCGAAATGGTATCTATAAAGCTGTTTTCTGCAATGGTAGATGGTGTAATAATACTAAATTCATGATTTGGATTATTAGTAACATGAACCCTGTAGCCTAAAAGGTCTGGCTCTTTGTTTTGCTGCCATGTTAACCGTACAATCCCTAAAGTATCTATCACTCCTGCTAGTCCAACTGGTGCCGCTGGAGGGGTTGCGTCTTCTGGTTGCACAAGCATAGAAAAAGACTCGCGCTCTTTTCCATACTTACCTATAGCCACAATCCTAAAATAATTTGACATCCCAAGATTAGTATAGTTAATACTTCTTTTTTCCTTTGAGATATGAGCTGTCACAGTTTCATATGTACCTGTATTGGTATCTGAACGAAGGAGTTTAAAACCAGTGATCATCTTATTTTTATCTTTAGGAAACTTCCAATTAAGTAGCACCGATTTGTCATTTATTTTATGTGTAGTCAAAGTAGGGTTAATCGTCAAAAAAGGTTTTGCTTGCCCTTCTATGATTTTAGATGGTGGCCCTAATTCTCCAAAAGATGATACCCCTTTAATTCTATAATAAAAAGTGGTAAGATTAGTGATAGAGTCTGTAAACATAGTGTTACCATCTCTTATTCGTTTCTTGTTAACCGTATAAGGGGTTTTGGTAATTGAAGAAAAATGTATCCCGTCTGTTGATTTTTCTATTTTGTACTTATTATAGTAATCTTTTAATATCGCCGAATTCCAACTTAGGAGCACTTCTTTGTCATTGAAAGTTGCTGTAAAGTCGACTGGTTTTGGTAATGCTTCGTATTCTGCTAATCCTGTAAACACTCCTCCGTAATCTATTGCATATATATCTGTAGGCACATTGGATTTTACACGATATAAGTATTTTTCATTGACTTTTACATCTGTATCAATAAAACCTAATCCTGCTTTTTGAGCTACTTCAAAATCCTGATCGATTACTAATAGCGAGAAACTATACCGCTGTTTTAATTCTTCCGATTTTTTAAGTATCCGTTCAAAAGGGTTTGTACTGGATGGGTTGGGCGGTGCTACCATAAATTGATCTCCAAAAATGGCTTGTGCTACAATTGCTGCATTATCATTTGCTTTGGCCATCTCTTCCCATTCTTCTTTTTTACCTGGAGAAAGTGGAGCCTTATGAAGTACTTTATTCTCTCCATTGATGAGTGTTTTCCCATCACGAGAAACGGTAGTCCTACTAATCGTATATCCATAGATATTTAACAATTTCCATGCGGCAGCTTTATTAGGTGCCCACCGTAACAAAATGCGCCCTTTTTGTACTCTGGATATTACTTTAATTTCACTCTTGGCACTCCTTTTTTGTGCTTGGCATATATTGATTGCCAACAAAAATGTAATTACTACAAAATATGGTTTTATATTCATGTTAAAAATCATTCGACTGTATAAGTATAATTTTTTGAATCACTGGTTATCCCACCTGGTAATATATATTTAATTTGAGTTTGGTAATCTCCTCGTTGTATTACCGGAAACTCTCCATTTATGATATAATTAAACCGAGTTATTTCTTCTTGATGATTCGTCTCATTCGGAAAAAAAGCATTCACAATTTTGTATCGTATGTCTACAAAATCTTTTTTGTAATAATAGGCTAAGTGATAGCGGTGCGGCATATATTCTTTGATCCACCAATCTTCAGGATTGTACTCTAGACTATGTGTATAATGTGAACTTACTAAAACAGCTTTGGTAGGAGGCAACCCCATCTCATCGACATCTCTGGTAACTGTAAAGTCATCTCGCAACGGGTATCCCTTATACACCAACGGATAGATGTAGTTATTATAATACCGATTGTTTTTTAAACTAGCTTCGATGCTAATAAGTGGAATATTAATATCATCTTCATCGGTTCCTGTATACTCATTTCCTTCTATTTCTGGAAGATCAAATGGTTCTGTTTCATCAATAATAGCAAGTAAAAAATGTGCATCTGGTATATATTCATCTTGATTTGTATTAGGATTAAATACAGACACAATATCCATCACTGATCTTTGTTGTCTTTTTGCATTTATTTTTGCCCTAAACGTATCATATATACTCACACCAAAATCAAATTTCAACAATTCAATTACCTCGGCACTGGTACTTTTTCCTTGAATTTTTGCATTTCTAACAGAAATTGTTCCCTCCTCTTCATCTTCTGGCTTGACCTCAAACCCTCCATCTATGACTTTATCTTCTCTAGACAAAGTACTTTGGTTATTATCCTTGGGCTCATTATTTAAGACCAAAGAATATTCTTGTTCATTAACTAATCTGGGTAATGCAAATGCTAATGTATTACTAGCATTATTATAGCTAAATTCTTTCTTTTCATCATTTCCATTTCCTTCAAAAACCGCAACCTTATGAAACGCACTGCTAGAGAATAAATAATCTTGTCCTTTTTTCAGTTTCAAGTATCCACCTTTGTGCTGTTTAGGATACAAATATTTTTGATTAACCACCGGGTATGAATATTCTATATTATGCAAAGGAATATAGTCTGGCGCTATACCCGTTGTAAAAGATTGTTCTCTAATTTCTTCTGCCAATTTGCCATCATTTACAATATCTACCCATTCATCTCCTTGTTGTTCTTGTAAAACCACTTTTACTTTTAGATCTATCTTTTTTTGAGGGGGCAATATATCATCGGTTTCAAAAGTTACAAGGTCTTTTCCTCTATTCCACTTTAATCTTCCGGGTAAAACATTCTCTCCCTGTTTTACAGAAAACTCATCTAGTCGAACTTTATATTTTTTTATGGTTTCATCTTCCTCTATATAATCAAAAGGCTCTTCGATTTTAACATTAAATCCAACCTCGGGTGAGAGAAATACATCTACTCCTGTTTCATTTTCTGGAGGGCTAATGTCCGAAATAATTGCAAAGTCGAGACCCGTTGGTCTTATTAACTCACAGCGTGTACCCCATTCTACTTCGGCTCGAATATTCACTGTTATAACCCCTCCCAAAACTTCTGCATATACTCCAATTCTTCCTTTAAACCACCAAGGGTTAGGCAGTTCCCCTTTTAATTCGACTGCCACACCTATTGTTATAATGGTTGCTCTAGCTTCCCAAAAATAGAGATTGATTACGATCCCAAAACTTCCCTCTATATAAGCCCATAACCGTCCCGACATATACCATCCATTTATTCCTGGAGTTTCATTATTATGCTTGCAGACATTATCACCAACGTTTTGCACCAACAAATCAAATCCAATACCCGCTTTAAGTTGATAAAAATAATATCCTACATCGATAGGGCCTGTATCCAGATGATACCCTATCCCATATGCATATCCTTTCCCTTTTTCTAAAAATTCTTGATTTTCTGTAACAGACTTATTATTAAACAAGCGTTCATTATCTGTAAGGTTTAAAATCTTGGTTACCGGATTGTTTTTGGGTAGTGTTAAATCAGGGATATTATACCCTACCATATAATACCCGGTTGTTGTAATGGTATATCCCCCAATTTCTAATGTTAACGCTAATGGATGTTCTGGTTTTCCCAGAAATACGCTCCAATTATTTTTTTCGAAATGAAACTCTATTGTTCCTGCATGGTTATCAGGACCTCCACCTCTTATAGAACCTCCTTTCATCCTAAAATAGACATCTACCGTACCATGAAGTGAGCTTCTAGTTCCATTTCCCCCAAAATCATATTGCAAAGCGACAAAAGCATGTATGCCATCTTTCCCTTTTATATTATCACTGTCAAAAATAGTTTCTGCTACTCCCTGAAGGTTTGTTTCTTTATCTCCTTCGAGATTACCAGCATATCCTTCTTCTTTGGTAATCACATTTCTTAATCCACTAATTATTTTTTCCTTGGGGTCTTCTTCTTGTTCTAATAAGAAATGTCCTTCTCCATAATACGATATACGTTTCATTCCTCCAGCTTCATAAAAAACAACTTCGAATGCTGCTCCCCCATTAAATAATTTAGATGTCGCTTGGTTATTAAATTCGACCATTGCTTTTATTCCTAATCCTACAGAACGATCGGGTTTATAATCTAGGCCGGTAACATTGTTTAAAGAAGAAAAACCTGCCCTATCCATTCGATAAAAAGCACCACCTCCAAATGCACTTACTGCCAATTTTGAAAAGCTATTACGCTTGCCTAGCTTGCCCGCATAAGCATCAATATACCAATATCGAAATCCAGGTACGTCACCCTCATCTTTGGTACGCCCAAATATAGCCGTAGCGGTTAATCTAACGTTAATTCCTTTTTTAAATATCGCTGTTATGTCCCCTTTAAAACCATTTCCGTATACAGGATTATCGGTCATAAACTCGACTGTCCCTCTAAGTTCTAATGCTTCTAAATCTGCGTCTAGAAACATATTTTTTATTTCAAAAGAATCGTATTTCCAACGTTGGATTCCTCTTTCTTCAACAAATTCTCCTTTTATATGAATATTGGTTTTTGCCGAAATCTTATCTTTCATTAAATTAATACCCACTCTAAAAACTAATGTTGCTGTTCTATTCTCATCTGTTTTTAGGCTTAGATTTGATATCGTGACTGGAAAACCAGTTACTCTTGCCTGTTCTCCCTCTCCAAAACCAAACGACCCACCTATAAATCCATTATCGGTATCAGCGCCAACTTGTAAATATGGTTGTTTTGCTTGTATTTGTAGGTTTTCGAATTCTATATTAGGTACTTCAAATACTTTATCTGCAAAATCATCTGGCGGATCATTCGTATCATTTTTTATAGATAATGTACCACTCAAAACTGCTTTTGGAACAAATTGATCATCTTCAACCTTAAACTCTACATAAGAACCTTCTTTAATTACGGCATTTGCTTTCCACAAATCAAATCTCAATTCTTTTCCTATATTATCGACAGTGAGTTTATAGTCTTGAGCATTAAAAATTATAGCATCATAGTTCAATACTGCCCCATCATCATTTTGATTATCTATTGCATTTTTTGATACTGGTAATACTATCTTTCCTGCAAAACCAGCCCCATCAATAGCATTAGCTACCAAATTAACTTGAAAAGTATCGACAGAAAATTGCCATTTTGAAGCGTCTCCTTCATTTAGGCGTATTAGGTTTTCAGCTTTAAATAATCCAGAAACTCCTTGCCTATCTATCAAAAGATTCATAGCATTGATCGTTATACGGTCTTTTGAATTTCTTTTTTTAAATGATTTTGGTAGAATAATCGTTGCGCTTTGTATATGTACTCCTCGCCAGGTATTGGAAGTATCCCCTCCTTGTGATTCATATCCGTCTGGAAACGTAATTCCTGGATTTCGGACATCACTAAAATCAAAGGAAGCATCTTCTATTTCAAAAATTAACCCTTTAAACGATGTCATTTGAAACTTTTGAAAGGTCAATTCTGTTACCAAAATATCATTCCAATCTTTTGCTTTCTCTATCTTAAAAGACGCTGCAACTCTTTGTTCACCAGAGACAACCTCATTATTTGCATCTACAGGTTCTAGCATTGTACGAGGAAATTGTACTTCTGCATTAAGAGTTAAACTATTAAAACCATCACAATCTATGGAAACATATGATCCTTTGTCTAAGTTAACCTGACCAGTAGCACTATCAAATCCCCCTTTTAATAATAAAGAATACCCTTTTGCTATTCCATTTTGATTTTGCCTATTATTTGACAGTTCATAATCTTTGAGTAATACAAGATTGTTATCTACTCCTACCAATCCCCCAGTAAGTGATAATTTTATCTTGTCTAATCCAAAAAATAATATTGTATTTCCTTCGGCATCAATATCAGCGGGATTACGGCCTGTCATAGGTGTCCTAACCCTAACAAAAGCGGTCATTTCTGCATAGTTTTGATAAAAAGTAACTCTGCTAATCCCTAAATCATATCGAACATTTCCAATCTCTCTACTGATACCTACAGGTAAAGTTTTTATATCATCATAAGTAATTAATTGCTCAATAAAATTCTGGCTTTCTTCAAGTATATCAAATGTACTTTTAGCCTCTTCTAACAAATTCTGACTTTGCGAACTTATTTTTATTTTCTTGTTAGAAATATTGCGTGTTTTTGGAGACAAATGATACGCATGCGTTTTTTCTATTGCTTTATCCAAACTTGGAAAAGTACGCGTTTGCGAAATCGTTTTTCTTGCAAATTCGATTGTTTTCCCTTTTTTTATAGCCAAGGTATCTCTACTAGTATTACTCCAAATTAGTGTTGGAATACATACCAGTACTATGTAGATGTATATTTTTTTCATTCGCCCCAGTTTATTCCTGAAAGATCGACATCATCCAAATTGATAGTACTTCCATCTTTTAGGTACACAGTTTTTATATTATTATCTATAAGGTATTTAATATCCTTCCCAAATCCTGTTGGTATTTTTGTAGAATTTCCTTGCTCATCATATCCTCTAAGTACATTTTTTTTCTTAGGATCTGTAACAAGAATAATTCTCATTTTTGTTTTATTTTTATTTATAAATTTTTGAAAACCAACACTATATTGTCCAGAAAAAGTATTAAAATCGAATACTTTTTCTGGCAGGTTTAACATCTGGACACTTCCTTTTCTTAACTCATCTGGATTATCTGCAAAAGAGTAGTTTTTAAAAATGGTTAATTCTTCAATGATATCATCGGTTCCTATTTCGCCGGTTACACTAGGAGAATTATTTGGTTTCCATTTTCCTAAAATCACATTGACTTTATCCGAGCTTAATGATATAGAACCATTAGGCAAGTGTATGATATTGTTATTGGTATACCCATAAACCCTTTTAAAGTTTTCTATTAATTCTTCATAAGTTGCAACTTCTGGTTCTGCATTATTTTGCCTTTTATACTTTTCTAATAACAGATCAAATAATTTTTCTTGACCCTCCTTTTTTTCTCTATCTATTGCCCAGCTTATTGGTTTTTTTGTTGAAACATCAAAAAGTAATAATTCACCAGTTGTTTGATCGTGTTTTATATAATAAAGCCCATCTTTACTGGTATATTGGGCAATATCTTGGTGATTTTGACTTTGTTTTAGCCAAAAGGTTCCAGCTCTACTTTGCGTCATTGCAACACCGTCCTGCCAAGTTGTAAATGCCTTGAATGTATTTGCAATAGAGGGAACATCATCAAAATATTCAAAACGCGCCTCTCCTTTTATTACTTTTCCAATTGGCAAAGCAGAAGCTGCATTTCTTGCATTTCGAAGTAATTGCAAGCTTTGTTTAATCCTATTTAATTCTCCAGTTAAATTATACTTAACAGCCTCTTTTTGACCTCTAACTAAATAATAACTAATAGAATAATAAGCCCCGTCATTTCTTGCAATTGATTTTAAAAATTCTGGAGAATCGATACTAATCTTGATAACGTCATTAGCTACATCTGGTACTTTTGGAGGATCATACGGGTTCTTTGCAACTGATGTAGTTTTAATCTTATTAATTCCATCAAACGATATGCTAAGTAAACTCTTAAGAGCTAAAAAATTACTTAACTGTTGCGTAAATTGATTATCAACCTGGTCACTTAATGCTGTTAAAGACAATGACCCTAAATCTTCTGCTATATGATATGCCAAAGCATATTTAGTGGCCTTTTTTGCTAAAAGAGTAGAACTTAAAGAAGTGACATCTATTGCAGTGTTTACAGATTGTATAAATGTTCTATTAAAAAGCTTATTATCTGAATATAAGAGTACAAGTGCTGGTACAGGATAAGATGAGATAGTGTTTTTGGGGTCTTTTAGAATACTAAGACTTGTTCTATCTGAAAAACTAATCAAATCAAAAGGTTTTAATCCTTTCAAAGGCTCACTCACAGGAACTCCCGGTGATATTCCTTCTTTTAGCACTTGTGTAGCACTAAAAGTCCCCGATTTTTCGTCATAATCGGTTTGGATATCCAAATATCCAAACCTAGATTTCAAAAACCCATTTTCGTTCTCTTCTAATGTAGCCTTATCAAATAATACAAGCCAATCCTTAAAAGGAATATTTTCTTCTGCAAGTCTGCGCACAATATTGCGATACTCTTGTGCAAAATTTCTTCCTCTAGGGTTATTGGCGTATTCATCCAATCGTATATCATGTAAATCACCACTTCGTGCATTCAGCTTTATCAAAGTGATTATAAATGATAATCTATTATCCTTAAAAAAACCTAAGAAACTATCATCAACCTTATCAAAAAGTTGTTTATACAGTGTTTTTTCTTGATCATAACTATTTTTTCCTTCTAAGCCAAGAATAACTTGTTTTGCATTTGGTGTCGATGTATTTTCTAATACTCTAATTATGGCCAGCTCTTCTGCTCCTCGAAAAGATTGCCCTTCGAATATGGTAAATCCATTTGCATATTTTGAAATGATACAAATAATTGTTTGAGCACTTAGGTTTTGTAATTCTCTGGTAGTACCTGCATTAAGAGCAGTAGTTAGTGTCTTAAATTCTACATTTTGGATATAATCACAAGCATCATCTTGATTTAGTTCAACAAAAACATCCTGTACTTCTTCTCCTAAAATTTGTTCTATATCATCTCGAATAAACTTTAAAAACTCTATAATATAATCATGTAAGGTCTGTGGTTTAGAGTAATTGGGGTTGTCTTTATCCTCACATACTTCATTATTATTGGGCCCCAATAACCCACATTCACAATACCTTGATTTTAAAATACTTACAAACCTTGAAGGAGAATTACGTTCTCCTCCAAAATCATCCTTACAGCCATTTTGTACAGTGTGCCATTTATTATAAGTCCTATCGTTTTTTATATTATCATCTAGAATGTTAGGAAATGCTGTTCTTAACTCTGCTATTTTATGATACACAAAGGCATGTCCTTGATTATGGTTATTTTTAAAAGCCCAATCAATTGCTTTCTTAGTAACTAGTGTAGTATTATTTATTAAGACAGCTCTTTGATTTGAACTTAACTCATTACGCTCATTATGCGCCTGTACATTTGCTTGAAAATCAAATACAGTTTTAAATCTTTTGGCTTCATATGAATATGGCAAAATTTCTATTTCTGCAGTACTTAACTTTATTAGTTTTCTGTTGAGAAAAACGATAGGTTCCTCTTCGAAGTTATCTACTGAAGTCTGTCTTTCTATATTATACTTCTCATAAGTATAATATTCATCTCCATATTTATATCCATTGAAAATCCAAGTATCACCTGTTCGTACTATGTCGGCTTCATAAGTTTGATTGCCTATAGTAAATGCTCTAAGTGTTCCTGGAATAAAATCCATGAATTGCTTAAAATCACCTTGTGTCGCTTTACCACGATAACCATAAAAGAATTCAATCTTCCCTACTGCAGGCGGCAATATTACTCCTTCTAAAGAAGGACTTAAAAACGTAAATGTTTCGTTCCTATTTTTACCAAAATTTAAACTTGCAAATTGTTCTTCTTCAGGTAAATCAAACAACGCATCTTGATCTGGGTTTAGGAAATTATATGGGGTAAAGTCAGTATGTATTTTATCCCAATGCATATGTGGTAATTTTATGCCTATACCACCTGTATCCATTAACCATTGAGTTGATCCTTTGTCAGCTCCCAAATCAGTAGCATTTTGCAAATCAAAAACCCCTTTACCGATATGATAACCAATGATTTGCCCTAAATTACTTTTAAACCCAACGGCATTACTATTAGTAGTTTGATCTTGAAAAATAAATCCGAATTGATTATTAGATAGCATTGCTCCTGTAACCTCTACATCGGGTGTCTCGTCACTAACAAAGATATAATACTGATCTTTTTCGATGAGTCTGTCTTTTAGCAACTCTCCTATATAGAATTTTCTAAGCTCATAAGAATATTTAGGTAATGATACATCAGTATCCCATACGTTTAACTTCTCTCTGTTTAAACCAGATTCTGGGTATAATCTATCTGCTATAGAAACATTTACTTTTACAGAACTAAGATTAAAAATAGTATTCAACTCATTTTGGATGGAAACTTTACTCGGAACTTTACTGAAATTGACTGGAACTATTGTTACATTTATCGGAGCTACTTCTGGAAGATGCCATAAGGTAAATTGCCCTGCTAATTTTTCTTTACCGTCTTTGGATACTACGGCTTTAATAACTTCTTTTTTAAAACTATTTGCACCATTTAGTGCAAGAGTAACTACTGTATTATTTTGACTTAATGTAGCCTCAATCTTAACATCATCTTCATTCTTAAATGTAAGGTTACTTACATCAGATTCGTCTGTAACTCGAAGTAGCCCTATAATTTCATCTTTCTTATTGAGTTGTATTGCTTTGTGTGGGATAAAATAATCTGTTATACTATCTGCTTCTTTTATTACGGCATATTTATTTGATGAATTATTTAATAAGTTACTAGTTTGTTTACTGGGTATTTGATCAAAAGCATAGATTCCTGATGGCAAGAAATTTACTTGAATATTTTCTGCTGTAAGATTATCAGTTATGACATCAGAGTCCGGGTCTACTGTATTACTGTCAGAAGGTTCTTGTACGTTACCTTCACTATCTACCACCCAATTATTACCATCACTATCCACAAGAGTCGTAGTTGCATCACCTTCTGGCATAGTAACCACATCTAGCACTTGTCCATTATCATCATAAACAGTAATCGTACGCACATTTGGATCAGGATCTACATCCAAGTTAGCAATAACACCATCTACCGTATGAACAACATCTGGATCAATACCTGTATCTGGATCATCTGGGTTATATGGAGTATCAAACCCAGGAAAATCACTAAAAGTAGCATCATAAGTTGTGGTAATTACACCGCTGGTTAATTGTAACTTTGAGTTTATGGTAATACCATCAAACTCTACAGCAACCACTGGTAAGCCCAACCAAGGAATACCCGCATATCCATACCCTTTAAAAGGAGAATTATTTTTTTCTAGTTTGGTAACCGTGATCGGAAAATCTCCAGCAATAATTACAAAACCCGGAAATATTCTATCCAAACTTGGGGAATTTGGATCTACCGTATAGGGATTGGGTTCTATACCGCACCCTTGATACATAGCTACATCTTCTGATACTGTTTCAAATTCTTGTACTTGTCCATAAGCTACATTTTCTGCATCACAATTACCCGCAACTCTATATTGATACTTTGTAGCCGGTTTTAGGTTAGATAAAGCTGTAGAATTTCTAGGGGTCGTTACGGGATACCACTTAGAATCTCCATCTTTTTCTCTATAATTTATGATGTAATCAATGTGTGTACTTTCTATATCCCATCCAATAGTTGCTATACGGGCTCCTACCTGTTTTGTTTCTACATTATTTGGTGCAATACAAGGAGTTTGATATCGAAACCAGAATACTTGACTCAATCCAAAATTCTCAAAAAACGTACTGATTTGTTCACCGTCTTGATCCACATATGCTTGTACTTGCCAGGCATAAATATGATCTTTGAGTAAAGGGTTATCTTGTGGATTGGCAAGCCAATTATAGGATAGGTTAGTGCCTATAATATTATCTCTGCATAGTACGCTAAAGTTATCATTATTACCTATGCAACTATTTCCCCCTTGAGTTCCTAACATGAACCCTTGAATATCTTGCGTTCCTAAAGGGATTTGCACTAATCTAAATTTATATTTCACCCCCGTTATATTACCGCCAGAAGCCGGACTCCAATTAAAATTAATTTGCGGTGGTGGATCTGTGGCTACTATTTTTGATTCGTTTATTGGCCATGTCAAAAACGGTGGATTTATGTGAGATACGGGTAGATTTACACATTTAGTTTCAGATATCTGTACTCCAGAACGAGCATCGATCACTTCAAAACAAAAATCATAACTCCCATCTCTTAAAGATGTCTCATATTGATCAGGTGATATCCCTAGTAAATTTTGAAACTCAAAATAAGGAGCTAAATCTATTGCTCCTAATATTAAAGGAATCCCTGCGTCTAGAGTTAACTGTTGATTTTGGATAAATACAGGATTACCAACAATGTTAATTCCAGATCCTTTAATCTTAATTCGTAAATTGATTGGTCTTTGGTTTCCTGTAGTTATATCTGTAAGTAATAATCGTACTTGTAAAGGATTACTAAGAGATTTAGATTTTGCAAATGCCGATAAATTACTAGGATAAGGTCTAGAACCAATAGGATTGATCTGAACCGGAAAGTTTTGCGCGGCAATATGTTGTAAAACACAACATAACAAACCTAAAACCCATAATATCCTTTTTATCATATTCATAGTATTAATTAACCATTCAATTATTTACTGGCTCTGTATTCCATATCGAGATACATTACAAATTCACCTTCTAAATACTCATTACTATTTAATAGGTTACCGTCTGATTTATATATTTCAAACATATTTTTTCTCGCTTTTAATCGTATATCCTCAATTTCCTTTTCACTGCTACTTTTGTTAGCATTGATCTCAAACACCCGGCCTGTTATATAATGATGCGCATCATATTTTTCAGATTGTTTTCTATGTTCATTAACTAATTCTTTATACTCAGATATACTGCCTTTATCCATAGTAGATCTTTCTGAAATACTCATTTTATGTAATGGATTCCTTTCCATTTTAAATTTGGTAATCCTAAAAGTCATTTGTATTTCTTCATCCTTTTTCTTGGTATCAATTTTAAGATCTTCTAATACCTCAACCAACTTTTGCTCATAAGCACCAACAAAATCAATGTATCGGTACAAGTTTTCTAAAAAAGTGATCGCATCATTTTGAAATAGTAAGGGGTCATTCTTTTCTTTTAAATTACTTAACATTGTTAATAATTCCGTGCTTCCAAAAACATCCTTACTATGTAAATATTCTTTTTTAGAAGTCACTAGGAGTTGAGCTATGATATCGTTAGAATACCCTTTATAAATTATATCACGATATCTAAATCTATAGAAGTAATCCTCTCTTTTTTCTTGTTTTTCTTTTGAAGCTAGTGTCTTCTCTCTTTTTCTGAATTTTAACTTTGGCCTTTTGACATCAAAAGAGTATGCATAGCCAATTCGAAGGGTAAAATCATTAGAAACACGTTGTATTGCTTTTCGCAACAAAAAAATAGCACTGAACGAAAAACTATGTCGTTTTTGATAAGTATACTGTGCATTAAATCTATTACTAAATATCTCATTCTGGGTTTTTCCTCCCGTACTTGTTATAGTATACGAACTCGATAAACCAGTACTCACTGTTTTATCAAAAAATCTCTTTCTTACAGATAATGTAGGACCATAAGTAAATACGCTTTCTTCGAGAGCCTCATTATATGCAAAATTCATTGCCCCACTATACTGTAAACTTTTTTTTGGAAATTCTAAAGAATAGGTAGTAGAACCATCGTAAAAATCTGAAGAATTATTACTAAGGTTTCCACTATCTTCTTTTGAGGTTTGATAATTGATTTGAGCGGAAAGCCCTTGTCTTTTATCTTCGGTATTCATGATCTTATAGGTTCCTCCTAAAGATGCATTTTGAGATATTTGCGTAAAATTTAAAGTATCTCTGCTATTGAGTTCATCAATTTGATGAATCTCATCAAACTGATTTTTTATATTAGTATATGACTGAAAATTAGAATATGAAGCGTTTATATCTATTTTTTTTGAAACTACTAAAGAAGCATTAACAGAGGATACAATTCTCTGTAATTGAGTTTCCTTTTCATTTTTTAAATCATCCCGTTGCAATCCTGCATTGACAGAAAGTGATAATCTATTTTTAAATAAGTTTTGTGAGGCATTTAATGTGATGTTCTCTAAGTCATTGTTAAAATAATACGCTCCAAAGGTTCTATACCCGGGATCAATACGCTCATAATCAACACCAATACTCCCATTAAACAAACTATAAGAAAAGTTAACATTAAATGCTTTGTAAAAATCAGTAGAAATCTTTTCATCTATCAAAAAACCAAGGAGCCTTCTACTTTCTTTACGAGTAGGGTTATTTATATTTTCTGTAACAGCACTTTGAGCTATTTCGAAATTAAATGAGAGATTTTTTACAATATCAACACCACTTTTTAGTGAAACCACTAGATTTTCTTTAGGGGTCACTCCAAGTTCTACAGGAATTTCTGTAGTTAAAGAAGAAAGTTTATCCTTAGCTTTAAAAAAGATCAACTCTACATCCCACTTTTTAAAACTGTATGCCGATTTCATTCCATATCCCCAACGATCATATACCGGTAAAATACTAGGTATTTCATTATCATATTCTGTAGCTCTTAAGAACCTTCCGTATAAAGCACTAATTCGAAAAGGGCCTTTTGGTGTTAAATCAACTCCAGCTCCAGTAAATTGATGCCCACCAACTGTGTAAGGAGAAAATGTCATACTCACATCTCCTAAATGTGTTGTAATCCATTTATATGAAGGGTGGATACTAAGCCTATTAATTTTAAAAGGAGTATTGTAACTAAAATCTTGGCTAGTATATGAAAAAGATAAAGGCATATTATAAAGTCCGCTTACGTTAAAATTAAGGTTACCATTAACATTAAAAGAAAATGGATCGCGATTAGAAGTACCATCATAATAGGTCCCATTGGCCGAAATCCCTCCACCTACTTTTAGCAAAGGAACTTTTCCTATTTGATCCAAACTTTGTGCTTGGGTAATTGATATTTTTAACGTTATCATCAAAAACAATTTTATTAGACTTTTGGGTGTCAATTTTTGTGTTTATTTATTTGATTTTCGGCAGAAAAATTTGCTAAAACCACAATGTTTCGTTTACATCAATAATTCCTCCTGTTTCCATTCGTTTTTTAACCCGATAGGTACTAAAACTTTGTAATAAAGGTTCTGTCTTAGTACAAACCGGGTTTAATCACCATATATCTACATTTATTAGATAGCTATAGTTAAGATTTTTTAACTATGTTAAAAGTTTGATTTCCAATCTTTACGATATAATATCCATCGGCTACATTACTAATGTCTATAGAATTACCTTTGCCAGAAGTAATTACTTTACCACTCATTGAAAATACGGTCCAAGTTTGTTCTTGGTTATTAGTGTCAATAAACATTACGCCTGTTGTTGGGGTTGGGTATAATTTCAATTGATCTGGTTGCTCCATTACCAAATCTACATCCTGCTTTAGAGACTTTGCCGAGGTAGCTCGTTTAACGATTACTATATAATTTGTGGCTCCCGCAGTTCTAGCTCTAGCTCCTCCAAAAACTACGTTACCAGGACCAACTCGTTTTTTATATACGCGCATAATAGCTCCCCAATTAGTTCTTACATGTTCCCTAGTATCTTGATAATACCCACGTATCCATGAAGGTACTACCGGAATCTTACGATCAAATGCAACATATACATCTGCTGCAGCTGCTAAATTCGCGGTTAACAGCCTTCCATTACTACTACCAGCATCTCTATTAGGAGTCATGATATACTCTGCTCCAGTCAAAAAGGAAGGGTGTTGAGTCACCTTAGAATTCAAATCCGTGAACAGCGTAACGCTATTACCAAAACCTTTCATTTTGCGGTATGGCTTATTACTTGGAGTCGAAATCGAATTTATTAACACATTAGTTCCATGTATGGTTATTATCCCAGAATATGCATATTGAAGTTGACCCGGGAATCCATACTGCATTCTAGCTTGAATTTTATGAGAACCAGTTGTTAATCCTCGTAAGGTGAAAGAAAAAGGTGCTGTGGTATCTTCTCCAATCACTTTATTGTTATCAAAAAAAGTCACTTTTGTAATTGGTAAAAATGCTGAAGGATTTGTTGCGATAAGGATATTGTTTCCAACTTGGAAATTTTGACCATTTGCAATCGAAGTAATTACTATACTTGGAGCAACAGCCTTTACTATTACAATATAATTTGTAGCCCCTGCGGTTCTAGCAGAAGCTCCTCCAAAAACTACATTACCAGCACCTACTCTTTTTTTATATACACGCATAATAGCTCCTCCATTGGTTCTTACGTGTTCTCTAGTGTCTTGATAATATCCTCGTATCCATGAAGGTACTACCGGAATTTTACGATCAAATGCAACATATACATCTGCTGCAGCCACTAAATTTGCTGTTAACAACCCTCCATTACTACTACCAGCATCTCTATTAGGAGTCATAATATACTCTGCACCAGTTAAAAAAGAAGGATGTTGAGTAACTTTGAAATTAGTATCTGTGAACAGTGTACTATTGTTACCAAAACTTTGCATTTTACGGTATACTTTATCGCTTGGTGTAGAGATACTTTTTATCAATGATCTGGTACCATATATTTTAGATACAGGAGAATCAATAAATGTACTGACGCCTTTGTTTTTATACCACATTCTTACTTGGATAGAATAAACACCTCCTTGTATATTATTCAAGGGATAACTATAAGGAGCGCTAAGGTCATTTCCTTTGGTAACGTTTCCGTCATAAGTAACAAAATATTCAACTTGTTCTATTGGAAATGAGCCAAACGCATTCACTTGTATAGGCACATTAGACCCAATAGAAAATTGAGAACCATTGGCTGGTGATGTTATGGCTACTTGAACAGGTAAGGATTTGACAATAACAAAAAGGTTATTAGCACCTGTACTCCCTACATTGGCACCTCCTATCACCACAGGTCCTGCGTTAAACTTTTTCTTGTATAAGCGTAAGATAGCTCCATCATCTGTTCGTATATGCTCTCCAGTATCAATATACTCCCTATCGCTAAATGTAATTGGAGCCCTACCATCAAAAGCAATGTATACTTCTGACGAAAGGAGTAAGTTTACCGTAAACAACTTTCCGTTACTACTTCCTCGATCCCTATTTGGTGTGGCAACATAGTCAGCCCTCTCAAGGTGACTTGGGAATTCTGTTATCGTAGTGTTGTAATCTGTATAAGGTTTTACTTTTCCAAAATCTCTTAAGTTTTTATAATCCTTATCACTAGGAGTAGTTACATCTTTTATAAGTCTATCAGCAACAATGATAGTAGCTGTTTCAGAGTCTCTGATTTCTGAAACACCTTCGCATTTGTAATGTAATCTAGCAAATACCCTATGTGTTGCATCTACAACTCTACTAACACCAAAAGAATACGGCTTTTCATTATCAGTAGCCACTTTTACACCGTTGTTAAAAAAATCAACACGATCAATCATCTGATCATCCCAAACTACATTGGCACTAATAGTATAATCTATCCGTGATTTTGGAAGAAACTGTTCATTAAGTAGTTCTATGTTAGAAGCATCTACCAAAGTAATCTTTGGGCTTGGCTTGGCTGGCACTTCAAAAATTACTCTTTTGTAACGTGTTAATGGTATCGTACCATTATCTGTAATACGTACATATGCATGTACATAACCCAATTCTCCAGTATCATTATCAGGAATTGTTATTTCTGTTGAAACACCAGTACTAGCAGTCAAGCTAGCTCCAGGTAAAGAAATCTCATTATAAATTACCCATTGATAGCGTAAGGTGTTACCATCAGGATCTGAAGATCCTGTAGCATCTAATTTTATTTTTTGACCAGGCACAACACTTTGTCGTATGGGTGCTAATCCACTATTACCATTAATAACAGGTATCGGGTGATGATTAGCATTGGTATTACCGGGTAATGCCCATTCCCACCTTACTTTAAAATCATTGATAATATCTGTAGCTTGATCAATCGTATCTCCCTCTTTAATTATCCTATCTCCCCATCTAATTAAGGTATTATCTCTTTTGTTTGCATTTCTCAAGACATCTGTTTCCTGACATTTCCAGAACTTTTGCCCAGGTGCCTGAGTATAACGACCAGACCAACTTCCTAACTCTGGTGACCCCACTACATTAATCCCATTTTCTAAAAGGTGCATCCAAGTTGCGGTATCTCCTTCTTTTTGTATGGTATAATATCTTGCTAAACGTAATTTATCATTATTATGGTTAATATCATCATTATAGATATTATGTAGATTATTTAGATATTCCCAATCCTGACGTCTACAACCGTTATTTATATCATGACTTTCTTTACAGTCTTCTCCAGTTAGTTTAGACCATCGAGCAGCCCATCGGCCAGATCCTTGATCAGGTAAAAAAGTATCCATAATAAAAGGTATCTTACCAAGATGATCCTTAATAATGCTTGTGGAATTTCTTAAGTTTTCATATTCAATAAATTTAATCTTTTGTACAGCAGCAGCATAACTAATTCCTTGATTACCTTCTTTAATACGATCTAAAGCTAGTCTTAACGCACTTATCCCATCCCAACTTGTTCCCCAATCAGTATACCATATCGGCCTGTCATCATTTTTTTTCAATACTTCTATGATTCTATCGGACCCTTCTTTTATTTCAATTACTTCGTCTCGACGACTTCTTTTTGTAACAGCCAATAATGACTCTGCAGAAGGAAATTGTCTATTACTAGGAGCATGACGGTTTAAATTATCAACTATTTTCCCATAAGCATTTATGTAACCTTTAGCCATATCGATAGGAAGACCGAAGCCAAACCCATAGTCTTTACTATTCTGTATTTTGACGCTGTTAATCATAATACCTTCAATATCGAACTCATTGGCATATAATAAAAAACGTACAAAGGTAGCCTGATCATCAGGGTCCCCACCGATATCAGTTTCTATAATAATTCTGGGTTTATCTTGACTGTAAGCCCCTAATGTAATTACTGCAAATAGTAATAAGAGAATTGTTTTTTTCATAATTTATTCATTGATAGATTATTAAAATCCTTGTTAATGACTTTATTTTATTAATGTTTTATATTTTGAATATTACATAGGAAGTATAGGTGGTACTCCTTGTTAAATAGAAAACTATAGCTACGTATTCATGAATTTAGAATAATTACAAGCAGTCTCATTTTGGACAGTATTTGCGTAACATCTATGTTACGAAACACTAGTCCTAAGTCATTTTTTAAAAAAAATTAAGGTTACAAATATGTAGGGAATTTGGTCCTTTTGATTGCTGATGTCCAAAAAGCTCTATAGAATACTTACTTAGCAAGTATATATAACATTCTTAGATTAAACCCAGTTTATGCATTAGAAAACATTATACTCAATGATTACTTTAAAAACCAGTATGTAATTCTTGTTTTTTTAGTATAACAAAGCCATATTGAAAATTAAAAAAGATAAGTGTAACTTTATTTCTAAGTTTCATTAATAAATTCAAATACATAAAAAGGGTCAATTCTAATTGTTTTGCAATATCCTCTGTGAATTAGAATGGTTTTATTCGATTAACCATATGCCTATTACTCTATGTAATTTCATACTAATAAAATTTCTAAACTAAATGTTTAAAATTTTGAAGTATCAAAAACAATATGGTAAAAACAATCAACAATCAATGATTGTCTCCAGTCTATTCTTAGAGATGTACTGTATTATGCGATAACTGTATTCTTATATCTAATAACTGTCGGATAACTACTACTCAAGTATACATTACTTGGAATATTAGTATCAATTGAATAACTATCACCAGTCGGATTACTAGTACCACCTTTAATTGTATTCATATCATCTAACGGAATTTTAGCAATGGTAAATTTCTTTAAACTAATCTTTTTCCCTTTTTGTGTTTTCATAATCTATTTCTTGTTGATCATATTTGTCGGTAAAGTATAACTACCTCCTTTAACTGTATTCATATTACTTTGTTTAATTTTAGCTATGGTAAATTTCTCTAAACTAATCTTTTTTCCTTTTTGTGTTTTCATACTTTTAACGTTTAGTTATTATTGATAAATACCTACTCTATTCTGTAAGGTTTTCGGATTTCCCCTTTTAAAAAATCGATTTTTAATGTGCAAGATCTTGTCACGAATGTAGAATGAAATTATTTCTCCAAAAAGCGAAAACTCCTCAAATTTGATAAAATGAGGAGCTTTTATTCACTACTAACACTAATGTTAGCTGTTCGTTTTTAGCGTATTATACATTTATTTTAAAAAGAACAAATAAAGTCAACTATGTAACAATAAATTCCACAATGTAGATTAAAAATCAAGAAAAATTATACATATAACCCCAAGGTAATCTGAAAATTTTCTTATAAAAAGACTGTTATCTTTTTTCAACCTTACATCGTCATTGCAGATCACTTGTTTAAAATCTAGTATTAATATTTAAACTTCTTTAAAAAGAACCTTATAAACTCAAGTAATTGAGTCCTTAATCCGAGTTATGAAAACTTTTATCGAAAACACAGGTAGCAAGGTTTTTTTCCATATATGATTCTAATAATTAATGGTATGTTTATAACCGGAAAAATTGGAATCATTTCGTTAAACAATCATTGTATGAAATATGTTATAACCTTGGCAACACTGTTGTTGAGTTTTATGGGGAGCACTCAGGAACTTTCTGAATACGCTCCCAAGTCCCCCGAAGCTGCCGAGATGCAGAAATATGGGGAGTATCCTGTGGATTTATCTACGGGTTTGCCTAATATAGAAATCCCCTTGTATACTGTGCAATCTGGTGGATATAGTTTACCGATCAAATTACTATATCACGCCTCTGGGATTAAGGTTAGTCAGGAAGCTACTTGGGTTGGTCTAGGTTGGAATCTTAGTGCAGGTGCTAGTATTACTCTGGATGCTAGAGATGGTCCCGATGCTTATAACCAAGCATTTGACGATATGCCCAATGCAACCGAGGTTAAGCAATATATGAAAGACCATCCTTATGGATTTGAGCATCAATATATCAGAAATGTTAGTTCTGAGTCCTGGGTAAAAGATGTATATAATTTTTCTTCTCCTACCGCTAGTGGTAAGTTTTATTTTGATCGCTCGGGTACCGATGGGATTGTTGTATATCCTCCAGATGCGTTTACTGTAATAAAAGGTAATGGCGTACCGCCGATGGCAGATTTTATCATTATTGACAAACTAGGAAATCGTTATATTTTTGCAGGAACTCGAGAATATTCGTCCACAGCACAACAGCATTCACAAAGAGAACATATTACTTCTTGGCTGGTAGATCGCATAGAAACCCCGTCGAATAGGAGTATTAATTTTAAATATCACGATAATGGTAACTTTGGTCAGTATAATTATGGCGATCAAATTTCGGTTACTACTATTGAAGACCCAAAAGCCCAATGTAAGGCAGAAGCCGAGGAATTAAGCACTTCGTTTTCTCCATTGACAAGAAGTGGAGCTTCTTATGGAACCCGTACCAAAAAGATTAAAGAGATTCAATTTGATGGAGGGCGTGTGGTCTTTAACATCAAACGTGACCGTAAAGATTTTTTGGTCAGTGACTTATTAGTTGCTCAAGGAATTGCTGTAAAACCAGGGTATTTATCATCTATGCAGGTAGAATATATAGAAGGGAGTGCCGTCACGACCATTAAGGATTATACCTTTATGCATTCTTATTTTGAATCGTTTGACCATAATGAATCTCCAAAAAAATACCGATTACGTTTAGATGGGGTATTAGATCAGATAGGCAAACAAGAAACGGGGTTTAGCTATTCAACTATTGCATTACCTAACAAAGATTCTAAATCTCAGGATTATTGGGGGTACTATAACAACAAGTCAAATTCAGACTTAATACCACCTCATATAGTCAATTATGGTAATTTGGGAAGAATTCGAAGACTGGGGAGTGCAGATCGATCCGTAAATCCATCAACTATAGAAGCTGGGATTTTAAAAGAAATTACATATCCCACAGGAGGCACAACGCGATTTATCTATGAACCTAATACGTATTTTGGCAAAGATTTTCTAAAAAAATACGTGCAAAAACAAGGCTCTCTTGTGGTACATGGAAGAGGAAACGGAACCTTTACCCCTATAGATGAAGACTATTGCATCAATGCTCCAGAAGAATATCAGAATTGTCCTATCACCAAGAGCTATTCTTATGATGTACACCGGGCTACTGCAAAACTAACTTTTAGTATTATTAACAAAAATAATCCTCCATCAGAAAACAAACATTCCTACGGAGAGGTTCGTGTCAACGGAATACGTATTGCACGAAGTCGATTATCGACTAGTAATGAAACTACTATTACTTTGTTAGGAAAGAGCGCTCTAGAGGTTGAGGCTTATGGCGATGATATTGAAGTAAGTGCTAGTATAGAATATTATGAAGATCCTTCTGATGATTTGATCAATGTAACTACTGGCGGATTACGAATCCAAAGTATAGAGAATCATGATAGAGGTAGGTTACTTTTAAAGAAGGAATATACCTATGTCGACCCACAAGACCCTACAAAAAGTAGCGGTGTTCTTCAAAAAGATTTACAAAACTGGTATTCATCGAGCTCTACAGTATATGATCCTACAAAATGTGATCCTATAACAGATCCTGGAGGGGGAAAGGGTGTTTTAGGTACTTCTTGGAGAGCCTCTAGAACCAATACATACAGTTCTTCTTCTGTTTCGGGAATAGAAGGTAGTAGTGTTGTGTATAAACACGTGACAGAAAAAGTAACTTCTGCTAATGGCAGCAATGGATTTTCTGTATATACCTTTACTACTGATAAGGATATCACCTACGATGTTAGAGGTACAATACGGATAAACACAAACTGGAAACGAGGAAAGTTATTACAACGTAAAGATTATAAGGTTATAGGGGAACAAGCATATTTGGTACAAAAAACGACCAATACATATACCGAAGATCCCAGAAGAACAGCAACCGTTCGTGGATTTAAATTATTTGAACAAGCTAGGTTCATGGGAGTTGCAGATGAACAATATCTCGAGAACCTTTTATCAGCATACGAAATGGTAGATTATACTATGACCATCCCTTGGTTTTATCAAAACAGTACTACCAATACCTCTTACTTTTATGATACAAATCAGGTTTTAAAGGATTCTTTACAGGTACAAACTAACTATCACTTTGATAACCCAGATCATTTACAGTTAAATAGAACTGTAGTCACCGATAGTAAAAACAATATCTTGATTACACATACACAATATCCACAAGATATAGCCAATAGAACAATCGCAGAACAGGGTTTGATTACACAGCATCGTATTGCTACCCCTATTAAAGTGGTTACCTCAGAAAAAAAAGGTACGGCTCCAGAAGAAGTACTTACAACTCAATATACAAAGTTTAAAAACTGGGATGAGGGGATTATAGCCCCAGAAAGTGTACAAACCTTAAAGGGCCGTACCACCAGTGTTAATACTCTAGAGGATCGTATTCGATATTATGACTATGATGTCAAGGGTAACCCTTTAGAAGTATCTAAAGAACAAGGAGGGTCTATTGTTTATATTTGGGGGTACCAAGATCAATACCCCATAGCCAAGATCCAGAATGCAAGTTATAATGAAGTAGCTCCTTATATTACCAATCTTAAGGCTATTTCGAATGCTGATACAGATCATTGTAGAGAAGCTATATGTAAAGAAGAACTTTTGCGAGTTGCCTTAGACAATCTAAGAAGTGCATTACCAAATGCTATGGTGTCTACCTATACCTATGACCCTTTGATTGGTGTGACCAGTATGACCAATGCCAACGGATATACCATGTTTTACGAATATGATAGCTCTCATAGACTGCAATATGTAAGAGATGCCGATGGCAAGCTAATTTCTGAAAACGAGTACCACTACACCAACTAAAAAACAGAAAATGAGATATCTCAATATACTATATACAAAACAAAGCGTAGTGTTATTGTTTTTAATACTACTACAATTTACAACTTTAGCTCAGCAACAAACCCCTAGTCGATTTACAAATTCAAAAGAAACGGCTGCTATGCGAGCACAAAGACCTTCTGACGGTCCTCCTGGAGGAGGAGGTAGTCAAGGGTGTAATAATCCTCAGGTTAGATTTTATATAGACAGGGACAAAGACGGGTATGGAGACCCTAATACGTATGTTTTACGTTGTTATGAAGATGACTGGGTTTCTGGTTATGTTGGAAACAATAGGGATTGTAATGACTATAAGAATACTGTAAAACCAGGAGCACCAGAGATCTGTGATGGATTGGATAATGATTGTGACGGAAGTATTGACGAGGGTGTATATATTCCTACTCCTAGTACACCTACCGTAACGGTTAACTGCGGTGGTACTATTCTTAGGCGAGGAACACCCCCTAGTGGTATGATCTGGTACTGGCAAAGTACTGCCAATGGTACCAGTACATCTAATTCCTCATCAACAATCACTTTAACAAGTGGGGCTAATTATTATATAAGAGCAAAGAGTACTACGGGTAATTGTTGGAGTACCGCTCGTAAAATACCTTACACCATTTATAGTATTCCTCCGCAACCACCTGCCGGTTCTATTTTTGCAGATGCAAGTTGTGGTGAGGCTACTTTGGTTCGTGAAAACCCTCCAACAGGAATTACCTGGTACTGGCAAAGTAGTATGGGAGGTAGCAGTACTGTAAATTCGTCAAAAACAATTACCGTAACTAGTGGTGGTGCATATTTTTTAAGGCCGAGAAACAATACCAGTGGATGTTGGGGAAATCCTTTAGGAATTTCCTATGATTTGCAATCATCTTCGATTCCTGATACTCCTGTAAGTTCTATAGAAACTACTCAAGAACCAGGAAAAACCACCATTACAAAGAGCACTCCTCCAGTAGGCTCAAATATTAGCTGGTATTGGCAAAATGCTTTGGATGAATATAGTACTGCTAATAAAGAAACATCGATCACCAAAACCAGTGAAGGTGCTCTCTACATAAGAGCTAGAAGCAATACGACAGGATGTTGGAGCCTAGACGCTCAACAAGTAATTTATACCGTTAATCACCCACCAAGTAAACCTACTGCCACTATAGAAAATGGATGTGGAGTTGTAACACTTGAGAGAGGTAATCCTCCTAATGGAGTTACCTGGTATTGGCATGAGCATCCAGCACACCCTAATACAGATAATTCGTCAAAATCAATTTTACGATCTAGCGGTAATGAATATTTTTTAAGTGCCAGAAACAATGCAACCGGTTATTGGAGTGATCCATTATATATTTTGTATACTGTAAAAGTACGCCCAGAAACCCCTACAGGAGTTGTTACTAAAACCAAAGCATGTGGTAAAATCATTTTAAAACGAATCAATCAACCTTCAACAGGAGAAAACTGGTATTGGCAGAAAAATGAAGAAGAAACTAATACAACTAATGCTACGGATACAATCGAAGTGACCGAAGGTACTGCTGTATATTTAAGAGCAAAAAATGACAGTTCTGACTGTTGGAGCGCCCCTTTTGTTATAAACTATACGATTGATCCATTACCCTATTGGTATCTTGATAAAGATGGAGATGATTTTGCTATTAGCAGAGTGCAGCAATGTGCAAGCCCCGGACCTGATTATACCCAAACCGAATTACCCTTAGGTGATTGTAATGATGATGATCCTAAGATACACCCAGATACCTTGTGGTATGCCGATGTTGATAATGATACTTATGGAGATCCTCACGTGACCAAACAACAATGTACACAACCAATAGGATATGTATCTAATAGTGTAGATCGATGTCCTAATGTATATGGTGAGGCAGCTGGATGTTACTATGCAAAAACACAAAATTATGTAGCGACCCGATTATATCAACGAGCAATTAACTCTTCTAGTGAAATTAGTGCTACTAGTGATGTGATAGAGAGTGTGACCTATTATGATGGTATTGGTAGACCCAAACAACAGGTAGCAGTCAAAGCTTCTACCCAAGAGCAAGATGTTATTACCCATATCGAGTATGATGGTTATGGTAGACAAACCAAACAATACCTACCCTATGAGGCTAACGGAGGAGCCAACAGCTATAGAAACGTAAATGTAATCACCGATATCAATACCTATTATAAAAATAAATATCCAGATGATTTTATAGGAGTAGCAATAGCAGATGTTAATGCATATTCTGAAAGCGTTTTTGAAAACTCTCCATTAAACAGAGTGTTACAACAAGCAGCTCCTGGTAAAGATTGGAAAGCCGGTAATGGTCATGAGATCAAAATGGATTATCAAACCAATACCGCCAATGAAGTACGACTTTTTGATGTTGATTTTATAGCAAACAACATCGAGACCCCTGCCTTAACGGGTGATGGTACTATCTATTATGACAAAGGAATCTTGTCTAAATCGATTACTTATGATGAAAATCATACCACAGGTAAGAATCACTCTACAGAAGAGTTTAAAGACAAACAAGGGCGTGTAGTGTTAAAACGTACTTATAACAATGATACTCCTCACGACACCTATTATGTGTATGATAAGTATAGTAATTTAACTTACGTTGTGCCTCCCAAGGTAAATACAAGCGATGGTATCTCTGCTACTGAACTCAATGAGCTCTGTTATCAATACAGATACGATTACAGAAACCGTCTGATCGAAAAGAAAATTCCTGGTAAAGGATGGGAGTATATTGTTTATAACAAGTTAGATCAGCCTATTATGACCCAAGACGCTAACCAAAGAAAAGAAAACTCAGGTAAACGATGGGATACCTGGTTATTTACCAAATACGACATCTTTGGTAGGATTGCATATACAGGGTCTATAATAAATAGTAGCACTCGAAAGATTCTACAATCCAGAGCAAATGCTTTTACCAATGACTTATGGGTAAATCGTGAAGAAAAAATACTCATAGGAGGGGTAAACATGTATTATAATGATGGTGGATACCCTAAAGCCAGATCAGGAAAAGTACTAACTATAAATTACTACGATGATTATAACTTTCTAGGAGCCTCTCCTCAAACCATATTTGTAAATCCAGGTACCAGTTTAGATCAGCCTATCACTGATCAGACCAAATCTTTGGCAACAGGAAGTAAAATAAATGTACTAGGAACCAATGATTGGATCACTACGGTAACCTACTATGATCAAAAATCGAGACCTATATATGTTGCTTCAAAAAATGAGTATCTTAGTAGTTCTGATGTTATTGAGAATGAACTTGATTTTACTGGTAAAGTGTTACAAACCAAAACAACCCATACCAAAGACAGCAATGCAGCTATTGTGACTATAGACAAATTCACCTATGATCATATGGGAAGAGTACTTACTCAAACCCAAATTATTAATGGTGGTAATGAAGAGTTGATTGCTAGTAACCAATACGATGCTTTGGGTCAATTACAAAGTAAAAAAGTGGGAGGCGATATCACGCTAAACCAGATAAAAGGGTTACAAACCGTAGATTTTGACTATAATATTAGAGGTTGGCTAACACAGATCAATAAAGGTACTACTGCCAACGACGATCTATTTGGCTTTAGGATCAATTACAATACTCCAGAGTACGGAGCTACAGCTTTATTTAACGGTAACATTAGTGAAACGAAGTGGCAAACAGCCAATGACCACCAACAACGTTGGTATAGCTATACATATGATGCCTTAAACCGAATAATGAGTGCTACTAGTAACGATAATAAATATAACCTCAGTGGTATTACCTATGATAAAATGGGAAATATTTTATCGTTAGATAGAAAAGGTCATCTTAATAGTGCTGCCAGTACTTTCGGAGAAATGGATAAGCTAATTTATAGTTATGATAGCGGAAATAAATTATTAAAGGTTACGGATAATGCCAATGATGTCTATGGTTTTAAAGATGGTGTGAATACAAATGACGATTTTGAGTACGATGCTAATGGCAACTTAACCATCGACCGTAACAAAGGCATAACCAACATCTTATATAACCATCTTAACTTACCAACAACAGTAACCGTAAGTGGGGCTAATAATGGGACGATAAACTATGTATACGATGCTACAGGGGCTAAGCTTAAGAAAGTAGCTACTGAAAGCGGAAATGCAACTACCACAGAGTACACTGGTAATTACGTCTATAAGAATGGCTCCCTTAAGCAAATATCACACCCTGAAGGATACATTGAACCTAACAATTCTAATGGATTCGATTATATATATTACATCAAGGATCAGGTAAATAATGTAAGAATCACGTACTCAGATAAGGACGGTGATGGCAAGATAGATTTAGTTCGAAATGATACAGACGTTGACGGAGATGGTGATAATACACATGAAATTTTACAAGAACGTAATTTTTATCCTTTTGGACTCGAACATAAAGGGTATAATAATGTTGTAAGAGGTTCCGAAAACAAGCATTTTACATACAATGGAAAGGAACAAGCCGAAGAGTTAGGATTGGATATGATAGAAATGGATTGGAGACAATACGATCCAACTATGGGTAGATTTATATCTATTGATGCATTGGCAGACGACCCTTATCAAGTAGATGTAACTCCCTACAATTTTGCATGGAACAATCCTATCTTATATAGTGATCCTTCTGGTTTGTGTCCAGAATGTCCAGATTCTAGTGATTTTAAACCTGGGGATACTTATGATGTTAATGGAACAACTTATCTTATTGATCAAGATGGTCAATGGGTAAGAGACGGTGGATCATTAGGAGAAGTCATTATAACTCCTGGTGGTGGAGACTCAGAAGATACTGATGGTGCTGGTGAGTTTTCAGAATCTTTACCAGACGTACTTTACACAGTAGAAGGAAATGTATCCGTAGCAAATTTAAGTGGTTGGGATAAATTTGTTGCAGAATTACATCATAATGAACCTTGGCTTTTTGGAAAAAGAAGATCTATTGATGGGTTATCTTTCGTTGATCCATCAGGTAATCCAATAGATATTGCACCTTTAGGAGCACCAATTGATCTTCCTTTTGGTCCAGGAGGAAATAAAAACTTAGTTACTAAGTTTAGTCCTGAGCAATTGATGAAATGGTGGACGACTACTTCTAAGAATCTTTCAAAAATCCCAAAAGGATTTAAGTTAACCAAAAAATTTGGTTTTCAACATGGGCAAAAAGTCTATCAATATAAAGGGAAATATTATTCTAAAGATGTTGATTCTCATAATGGTGGTGCTTGGAAGGTATTTGAAGAAGTTAATGGACGATTAAGAAGAATAGGAACAGCAGGTGAAGATCTGCAAATTTTTAAAAGATAATTATGGTTGTAGAACATATAACCTCTAAAAATTTTGATAAAAGTTTAGGGAAATTATTAAAAACAAAAAAGGCGGAAAATGTTGTAAAAGGTCGATTTGATCTTGAGCCAATAGAATTAACCAAAAAGTCAAGCTTCATAATTGATTTTCTTTCCTCGATTAAATCAATTAAAAATTTAACATACAAAATACTTTTTTGGGAAAAGGATAGCCTCATAGAGAATTTAATTAAGCTTAATTCTAGTAGAGATGATAGTTTTAAAATAACTCTATCATATAGAAATGGTCAACCGTCGGGTGTTGCTTTTCTTGAATCAGAAAAAATAGATGAACACTTTTTGAAAGTATTATTAGATAATCATTTTAATTTTGAAATGGCTGTTGATCCCTCTCTGAATCTCAGAGTTCAAATATGTATTAATCAAAAAAACATAATAACTGTCATGGATATATACGATGATAGAGGTTTTGATATTTATTATATATAGTAATTAACCCTCGCTCGGGTATAGTATGTTGCTAGTGCTAGTTTGCAACTAGTACCGGTAAGAGTAATAAAATAAGAGATAAGAGCCAGTTGCATTGTTGATGTAGCTGGTTTTTTTATGTATTAGAGCGAAGAGACATTTTTATTAAAGAAGTCTTTAAACTTTTTAGAGGTTAACATTTTAACCCGGATGGCGCGGAAATGTTTTCCGTGCTGCGTATGAGTAAGCAATAAAAGATGAACCCACAGCAGTAATGTTGTGGGTTTATTGTTTTAAAAGGTGTAGAGATTTACCCTTTCCACAACTTAGCTACATTTTTGTTAATCAAATAATCAGTCATATTAGTGTCCCAAGCTGGCGCGAGCAACAATAAGTAACAGCTAGGGCGATGGCTCTAGGCTCGTGCTGTCAAAGCTTGGAGGGTAAGAGTAAGAAATAAATAGTAATGAACAGTCAATTAGCAATAGTTGGCTGTTTTTTTTGTGAGTAAGCGGTACGAGTATTGTAAACACTCATTCTTTCAAGTACAAACCAAAAAACACCTGCAGAAGGTTGATTATCAGATTTTCAATTTAACCTTGTAACCGTAAAGGGGCTAACTAACGTTGCCCCATTATAATCACTACAGTAAATAACAAAACCTACCGAATTTGAGTTATTTAAAATCAATGAGTTAGAAAAACACTTTATAATTATCTAATAAAACAAAGGAATTCCTACCATTTTTAAGACAAAATTTTTAATAAGATTAGAATGGCTCATATAAATGATGCATAAGAATTATTTTGTTATGAAGTCACAAATATATTTAGCACTACAAAAAATAGCCCATCCCGAATTACATAAATTATTAATACCTAGAGCGACATAATAACTATTTTAACGTATCATTATGCCTAAGATGAGATAATATTTCATCAACATTTCTTTATGGGTTTACATCGTAAAACATATAGAAAAAACAACACTTAATCTTTCTTTTCATACTTTTAGTCGGTCTATTTTTATTTAAAACTAAAATAAAATGTTAATTGTCATGTTTATTTTTTTTATCTTGTAAACGCTTATTTCTTTTTTTATTCGAATTTTCTACATAATAAGATTATTTAGTATCATAATGATATAGCAAAAACAACATAAACTGGTGATTAACTTAACTAACCTCTAACAAAGTAATTATGATAAAAATTTACTATAAAAAACAGTATTTACTATTAGAAATGTAAATCTGTTGTCACTCCCTTATTAAACATATATTTTATATAACACTCAAGATCTAAATAAAATATAGCCTCTTATTAACCTTAATTATAAGGTGTAATGAGTTTTTTTCTACTTGTTATAATTCATCCTTTTTTGACATATGATTACAACAACATACAAACGCCTTAAAAACACCCCTTTATGAACTTAACAAATGCTTCAAAAAAAAGGACAATATACCTTATGCATATATTGTTACTACTTTCAATTCCTAAGATATATGCTCAATACTCTAATACCCACTACGTCCCTCCTATGGTTTCTCTAGATGGAGCCGGTTCTACTCATAGGGATCAATTTATGGTTTTAACCACATTAGAGACGACTCCCTTTGAGGTGACTATCACTTTGGGAGATGGAACTACAGTTTTGCCAACTGGTCAGTTAACAGCTGGCACAGGCACTACTATCATTACAGCTGGTTCTCCTGCAGCAGGACAATATAACTCTACTACCGGAATAGCATCTATTAGTGCCAGTAACCCTTTAAATTTAACAATAGGAACCAGGTCTGCCAATGATGTTTCTGGAACAGGAGTAATTAATTTTGCAGATATTAATGCTTCAAATGGAAATTTAGATGCCTCTATTACTACGGGTTATGAAGACCCTGATATTCAAGGGTTAATTCTTACGGGAGCAGGAAGCAATAATTTTTATGTAAACATGCGTCATATATCTGGTGCACAGGGAGCATCCCTTTCTGGCAAAGGAGATATAGGGTTGGGACAAGAGTTTCGTACAGGTACTATTGTTATAAATAGTGAGAATTCTAGTAATCTTGTCTTTATTTCTGTGATGGCTACCCAACCAGGTACTACCAATGTTGTATTTACAGATTTTAATGGTAGAAGTTTCCATGGGCATAGTGGTACTCCAACTACAATTAACAAATCACTAAGTCAAGGAGAAACATATGTACTAACTCAAATAGTTAATGGCACTCTTCCAGAATTTGATACTCCTGCAGAACGAAATAGTTATAATGGTATTTCGGTAACCTCAGATCAGGACATTGTAGTCGCCTCAGGAGGTTATGGTGGTCCTTCTACAGGTGTTAATAGCCGTGATATTGGATATGATCAGTTGGTGCCTGTAAATCAAGCAGGGAGTGATTTTTTGATCGTACAAGGAAATGCTGTTGATGCTCGAGAATATGCTATAGTAGTTGCTACACAAGCAAACACTCAAGTGTTTTTAAATGGTAGCGGTACGGCACATACCACATTAGTCAATGCAGGAGACTATGTGCTTATCAATGATACTACTTTGTGGACAGCAGCTACAAGTGGTACGAGTAATAAAAATGCTTATATTGTTTCAGACAAACCTACGTTTGTATATCAATTTACCAATGGTTTTGATTCGAATGCTGCGGGTAGTATGAACTTGATACCCCCTTTAAATTTATGTTCTAAAACAGAAGAGATTACCATAGCAAACCCTTTACAATTTGGGGCAACAAGTATTCTGAATGTTTCTGTACCCATTGGTACAAAAACAACCATTACACCAACGGGAGCAGGTAGCCCAGTAGTAATAGCACCTCCCGGTTTAGGAGGTACAGAAGACAATACTTCATCTAATATTACAGGAAATACAGAATGGTACACATATACCTATAATATAGTTTCAGGAACGACTTCGATTAATGTAAAGGGAGAAGGAGATGGCTCTATAGGAGCTACTAACCCTATTAATGTAGGTTTTTTAGGAGGTAGTTCTGGGCAAGGAGGAGCTGGATATTTTGCTGGTTTTGGAGCCCCACCAAGCGCTTCTATAGATTTATCGAGTGTGATGTTAGCAGGGAGTGCTTCTACCACTCTTACAGAACCTGTCGATTTAGGAAGCGAAACCGCAGTATCTTTTTCTTTTGATATAGAGGTCATAGGAGATTGTTCTTCAAATGTTTCATTAGACTGGGAGGTTGTAGGTGGTACTGCAACAATAGGATCTGATTATACATTTGCTGCAGGTGTAACATCGGCAACAGAAACATTTGTAGCACCTACTGGCACTAGTACACAAACTATTACTCTTCCCGATATTACGATAAAACACGATACAGATGACGAATTTAACGAAACAATTATTTTACGAATTTCTAACCCAGTTAATGCAATAATTTCATTGGCAGAAGTAGAAATAACCATTAATGATAATGATGCTTCTTCTGGACAAACATTTTGTGAAACAACAGCGCCAGATATAGCTGATTTATCAACAATTACAAATACAGGATATACCGCACAATGGTTTGCTGCTCCTTCTGGAGGAACAGCATTGAGTGTTTCTACTGTATTAGTAAACGGTACTACCTATTATCAGGGACAGACAAATGATGGAGGAATAACGACAAGTTTAGATAGGTTAAGTGTTATTGTTGCTTTAAATGAGTTTACAACAGAAGGAGTAATTGGTTCTGATCAAGTAATATGTTCTGGAGAAGATCCAGTTGCTTTTTCTGTAACAACGACTACAGTAGCTACAGGAACATTAACCTATCAGTGGCAACGAAGTACTACTAGTGCTGTTGCTGGATTTAGTGATATTGTTGGAGAAACCAATACCACTTACGACCCCGGAACATTAACACAAACAACATGGTATAAACGTATAGATAGTAGTACGCAAAATACAGTAGTATGTACAGATGAAACAAATGTAGTTGAAGTAACAGTAGCTACTACACCATCAATAACCTTTAATAACATAACAGAAACTTATGGTAATGCAAGCTTTGATTTAAATGCAACTTCTAATTCTACAGGAACCATTACTTACTCAATTATTGGAGCTGCGAATGGTACAAGTCTATCAGGAACCAATAATGAAACAGTTACTTTGGGTAATGCTGGTTCTGTTACCATAAGAGCTACTCAAGCTGCTGCAGGAAGTTTTTGTGCGACTACGCAAGATATTACACTGACAATTAATCAAGCTCCTTTAACTGTAACTGCCAATACTGGACAAACTAAATTGTATGGTACTACTGACCCAACACTTACTTATACCATAACAGGATTTGTAAACGGAGATGTAGAAGCTGATTTAGAT
>CANNBP010000012.1 GCA_947502885.1 uncultured Aquimarina sp.
CTAAAGTTTCTAAAGAAGAAGTGAAGCCTATAGTGTTAGACAAAGATTTTGCTGTGATTGCTCCTAATCCTATAGGTGATGAGTTTAATATCACCTATACCCTAGATCAAGAAGCAGAAGTAGAAGTGGCTTTATATGATCTATTTGGCAGACAAAGAGTACAAGTACCTACAAGACAAAGTAAAGGTAACGATACACAGGTGATTCGAGTAGATAGCTCTGGACTACCTAGTGGTACGTATGTCGTACAAATGCTTGTTAATGGTTCTCCTTACAGTAAATCAGTTATCAAATTATAAGTCAATCACACAAAGAATAAACACATGAAATTTATATATAAACTAATGATAGTAAGTGTGCTATACTTATTATCAAATACCGTAAATGCGCAAATTTCACAATACACAGAGAATGGTAAAAAAGCTTGTTTGGATTGTGAAGAAAAGAATAATACTAGTATAGAAAGCTGTTTTTGTTTAGGAATTTTTCAGTTGAAACTTTTTGAATATTATATGCCATCAACAAATGGAAGTATAAAGGATGAATGGCTAAAAAACCAAGAAAAACTATTAACAAAAGCAATGAACGGAAGTGTGCAACAAAACTTTAATGATGTACAAAAGGCTTATTTTAAAAAGCATGAGACTAATGATGCTGGAAAAGCTTATTATAATAAGGTAGACAAAAAGATTAGTGGTCTTGCAGGGTACCATAGTGATCTTTTAGAATCTTCTTCAATAAATTATTCTGTTTTGAAATTTATAAAAGATCAAGGCGGAATAGATTATGGAGATTTAAAATATAATGGGAAGCTCCTAAGAAACATGAATATCAATGAAATTACTTCTGCTTTAGAAAAAGAAATCCGAATTAGACATGAACAACGAATGGCGTACGAAAAATATAAAGAATGGGATGATAGGCTTTCGTATGCAAAGAATGTAAAATTGTTTGAGGACTTATTAGCTCAAGAATATATAGATCATTATAATGGTTTGAGTCACGAAGAAGCGATACGATTTATGACTCGGTATATGGTTGCTATAAACTCAAACCATTACCCTTATGTATATGAGCCTTTTGGGAATCTTCATAATATTTTTAGTATTGAAGACCAAGATAAGACCGACAAACTATTTGCTTATGTGGATTTAGGTCCTAGTATTGATAGCCCAGCACCGGTATGGACAGATATGCCGGCAGACGAAGCTCTTTTTAATTATGCTGTTAATTCTTTAGATAATACCGTACAACATTTTTTAGAAGCACCAAAGCACAAAACATTTAAAGCAAGAATGAAAAGTTATTTTGAGCATAATAAGTACAATACCGAAGCTTTAAAAAGAAGTGAAAATTTAGTTCTTAATTATAAAAATAATGCTGCTTTTACAGGTAGTTTCAAGAATTATGCTGTTTCTGGGGGAGATGCTATAGATGGTTTTCAACACGATGCGGTAAACCTTGCCTATAAATGGACTTTTAATAGTTTAGGAGAAAATGATGGTTTATTAAGCTTTAGCCCACTTTTATATCGTTTATTCGAGATTGATAATTCGGCAAAAAACACAGAGGGATCGTATCTAAGAGCAATGTTTGATGCTAATGATATTAATTTAGGAAACTTAACAAATGAAAATTTAGCAGATTTATTCAATTTTGGTACGGTATATCCCTATGGGCAATATAAAAACAACATATTCTTTGAATACTTTAGTTTATCGGATGCCGATGTAGGTAATTATTTGATAGAAAAAGAAGCTGTATTTTATGTAGATGCAGGAAAAAAGAAGGTTAACCCTAAAAAAGAAACAGAATGTTTTGATATTACTAAACCTGCAAGATTGACTATTTATGTGGAACAACCTGTTAAAGGGTCTAGAGAAATAACAGCAGCAATAGGGCATACATTTGTTGGAATAGAACAAGGTAGTATATCAAGGTATCTTGGATTTTACCCTAGAAAAGCAATGCCTTCCTTAATCTCAGATCAGGTGGCAGAAATACATGATAATAGCGGATCACCATATCATGTAAGTATATCAACAGAAGTAACTCCAGATCAATTAAAAAGAATAATTGACTATATTGTTGATCACCCCAAAACCTATTTTTTGAATACTTATAATTGTTCAGATTTTGGTATAGATATAGGAAGAAAAGCAGGGTTGAATTTACCTAAGACAATAGGTCAGTATAAACATTTTTTCTTTAAATTTGAAGGAAGAAACCCTTCGGATTTGGGAGAAGATATTAGGGCAATGAACCCAACCTCTACAATTAGTATTAATAAAACAGGAGGAAATGCCCCTATAAAAACAGGTGGATGTAACTAAAACTTAACTAAGATGTATATTAAAAACAAATTAAAACTTAGCTTATCATTTTTATTGCTTTTTTCAGCTCTTGTTTATTCTCAGAATAAAAAGGATAAAAAGAGTGAAATCGTTAAATCTTTTTTTGAAGATGTATTTATAAACAATAAATCTCAAGAAGAATTATTTGTCCAATATGCAGATAAAAAAGGTAATGGTAATAGTAAGTCAAAAGATTCTATAGCTGATATGTTTAACAAATGCGTTTTACAGTTAAAGGCTGATAGAGAACATTTGATTAATAAAAGTGTAAAATTTAATGTGAATAGGTTTAATAGTTATTCTAAGCCTGATATAAAGGATTTTGGAGAGAAAGTAGAGAAGAACGTGTTTGTAGTAAGTGTGGATAATGAAATTGAATGTTATGTTTTAATGAAAAGATCGAAGATTCTAGCGTTTCATCATGTCACCAAGGGGCAAAAAGGGCCATCTTATTTTGTGTATTAAATAAAAATAAACCCCGTCGATTTCGACGGGGTTTATTTTTATGTAAGTGAACAAGTATTATTTATCTGGTAACATTGACACTGCGTTTTCATCGTCTAATAGTCCTAATGATTGAAGGTAACATACTGTAATGGTTACAGAAGAATGTTTAAATATTTTTTGCACGTTTTTAGTGTCTTTTTTTGTTTTAGTCATAATAATTTGTGTTTATATATTAAAAGGTTTTAGTGATTTAAAAGTTTAAAACATTATTTAGTGCTGCATCTGTTTTGTTATGATCAAAATTGCTTTGATATCCTATTGTGGTTGTTATACTAGAATGTCTATATAACTTCTGTAACATTTGTACTGGTATTTTATCTCCTGCGATATTACCAAAGCTATGACGCGCAATATGAAAGGTTATTTTTTTATCAATTCCTGCCTTTTCTGCCAAAATTTTAAGGTTTTTATTGATACTCACATTAGCTGTTCTTATTCCTTTCCATATTTCCTTTTTACTTTGTGTATTATATGTCTTTAGGTAGGGAAAAACATAACCATCTTTAGTCTGATCTTTTTCGTATTTTTTTAAAATTGTTAAGGCTTTTTTTGGTAATTCTAAAGAATCCCCTTTTTGGTTTTTTCTCATGGTGTAATATAGTCTACCTTCTATAATACTATTCCATTTTAAAGTGACGGTGTCACCAATACGCATTCCTGCTAAATAAAAAGAGAATAAAAAAGCATTTCTATCATGCCACAAACTAGAACCTTTGTCAAGTTTTAATTTTTCTAATCTTTTTAATTCATTTACGTCTAATCCAACTTTTAATGTATTAGGTTTAACGACTTGAATTTTTCCTTTACCAAACGGATAAAACTTGTGTTCTGCTTCTCCTTCTTGTATAGCTCGATTAAATATTAATCTAATAAAAGATAAGGCGTTTGCTAAGGTTAAGTCTTTAGCTCCGATATCTCCTTTAGCTCGTAAGTATATCTGGTATTTTTTTAAGAGACTTACGGTAATTTGTTCAAAATAAACATCTTCATTTTTCAGAAAACCTTTGAAGCTATTAAACTCGGTTTGATACGCTATTTTAGTTCCAATTTTTCCCAACTTTTCCAATTCATCAAGATAACTTTTTGACATATCAAAGAAAGATAATGCCCCCACTCGATTAGTTTTAATTCTAGCTGCAAGTTGGTTCAATGAAAGTATCTGATTTTTTGATTCAGCTTCTAAAATCAGATTATTAGCTAAAGCAAGTTTGTTGATCAATAAATTGTTTATTCTTGCGCTATGTATATGAGATGATTTTACTTTATTCTTTTTAATATCCCATTCCTTTTCAAACACATATTCTAAGTATATGTATTTAGGTTTTCTATCCTTTATCAAGCGTAATGCTATAGGATGTTTTCCGTCTGCTTTTTGCTTGCTTTTATAGAGTAATATTTTAGTTGAAATCATTTGCTTAATCCTTGTAATATTTATTCAAATATACAAAATTGGGTTAAACATAGGTTAAGCTTTTATATGCCATTAATGTTATTTAATGTTTTCTAATGTGATTTAAAAATACCATAAATAATTGATTAATAGATATTATGTGTTATTAGAAGTCATTGGAATCTATTTTTCACAAATCTAACAGATTTTTGATATCCCTCAAATTATTTGCCACTACTTGGGTATAAATCTCTGTAATTTCTATCTAGATGTAACCTTATCTATTGCACTTTTTATAGACATACTCTACTAAATATTAATACCTGTTTAACATTAGTTGGCACGAAAATGGATTGCTTTTCGAAGAAAAACAAATAGAGTACAAATACATGATTAATTCTTAATTAACTTATGGTTTTAACTTAAAATCATTACACAATTAACGTTCTATGTTAATTATTACTTAAACATTTAACCATTTGGTTTTATAAGAAAGAAATATGTTGATATTTAAAAATTCATAATCAATCTATGGATAGACAAGTTAATACGTTAGGAACAGAAAAAGTTAGCAAATTAATACTTAAACAAGCCATTCCTGCATCTATTGGTATTTTAATCATGTCAATCAACATGATCGTCGACACAATTTTTGTGGGTCGCTGGATTGGGGTTATGGCAATTGCCGCCATAACCATTGTGTTGCCTATAGCTTTTTTGATTTCTTCTGTAGGCATGGGAATCGGCATCGGAGGAAGTTCTATAATTTCGAGAGCATTGGGTGCAAGAAACAACGCCAAAGCTTTTGAGGTATTCGGAAATCAAATTGCTTTAACTATTCTACTTTCTATATGTACCTTTATTATGGGGTCTTGTTGTAGTCTACCTGTATTAAGACTGTTTGGTGCAAATGGTGATATTGTTAGTCCCGCAAGTCAGTATTTTCAGGTTATTATTTGGGGGGTTCCATTTCTGGCCTTTGCTATGATGGGTAATCCGGTAATTAGAGCTTTGGGTAAACCCAATTATGCTATGTTTACTTTAATATTTCCGGCTATAGCAAATATTATCTTAGATATCATATTTATTAAGTTTATGGATCTAGGTATCTATGGTGCCGGTCTGGCAACATCTATATCTTATGGAGTATCAGGCTTGTTTATTTTTTGGTTTTTTACTTCTAAAAATTCTCAACTACGTATCCTCCCTAAATACTTTAAAATCAATATTTCTATATTAAAAGAAATTGTAGCTTTGGGCGGAGTAACTATTATACGACAAGGCACTATTAGTTTACTTGTAATTCTATTAAACTATACACTTTTTAAATATGGTGGCGAAGTTTCTATTGCGGTCTATGGGATTATCAATCGAGTAATGATGTTTGCACTATTTCCTGTTTTAGGAGTAACACAAGGTTTTTTACCTATTGTTGGGTATAATTATGGTGCCAAAGATGTAAAAAGGGTGAAACAAACCATTAATACCTCAATTCTTTTCGGAACAGGAATTGCAGCTTTGATATTTGTACTAATCATGCTATTCCCAACAGAATTAGTAGGTGTTTTTACCAAAGATGATGAATTATTAGAGTTAACTCCCAACGCATTGGTTATCGCCTTTTTAGCAACCCCCGTTATTACAACCCAATTGATTGGGTCTGCTTATTTTCAGGCAATAGGGAAAGCGCTCCCTGCTTTATTTTTGACTTTGTTAAAACAGGGTATATTTTTAATTCCATTAGTATTTACACTACCCAAGTTTTTTGGTGTAAATGGTGTTTGGATGTCTTTTCCTATTGCCGATATTTTATCAACCCTGGTTACTTTTATCTACCTTAAAAAAGAGATACTAGTACATTTAAAATAATATTTTAATACATGATATTAATAACCGGGATTTTGTTTGATTAAGATATTAAACTCTGTCTCATCAGCTGGTAATGGCCATATCAATTGATTTACTGAAGAAATTTCTGGTTTGATCTCAAAAATTAATGGCGCTCCATTAGCACTTTTAAGACGTATGGCAGTATACCATTCATACCCTTTTTCAAGCGCCATTTCTTTACATATCTCATCAAAAATTATTTTTATAAAAGCATCATCGGTAATAGCATTAGGTATCAATTCATTTTCTCCTGCACGTAATCTTAGTATATTAATTGCTTCTATAGCGTTCTCTTTTTGCCCCAAACGGGCATAGGCTTCTGCTTTTACCAGTTCCATTTGGCTAGTACGCATATAATAGGGTAAACAACGGGCGTCTTCTTTAAAAATTTTTGGAACAATAGTGGTTTCGTCTATAATTTCTGAGTATAAAGGCGCCCTTACATCATCATCAAGTATGTCGTTTAACATTGGTGTAATACTTATAACACCTCCAAACATCTTAAACATACTATCGACATGTCTTTGAGCATAGCTTTCTAATGATTCGTCCATAAACCTTGTAAATAGCAATTCTGAAGATTCAAAACCATTGTTAAAAATTGCCTCATAACTAGTTTCTTTGGTTCGACTTGTATTGCCAAGAACATCCTCTGCTAGGATTATGGCATTTTGTAAATCAGTATTAGTCCCTCTCATTAATAACACCTCAGCCTTAAAAGCTTTGGCTAAAAGGTTTGATGCTCGATACACCGAACTAAAATCTGCTCCATTTGCTATCACAAAATCCAAATCTTCAAGAAGTAACGTATAGGTTTCTGATACTGTAGATTGTTTCATATCTACATTAGTGATATTTGCCGGTTCACGCCTCATTAAGGCACCGTATTCTGAACTGATATCCCAAAATTGGCCAAAATGCCTTAATAAATAGTATTGTGCAAAAAACCTTAAGAATGTTGCTTCTGCAATAATTTCATTCTTCCTACCATGGCTAAATTGAGCATCAGAAACTGAGGGGGTTTTTGTAATTACCAAGTTTGCCCCATTGATGATCATAGAACACTCCTTCCAACCTACGGATCTTGTGAACCTATTTTCTTGTAATTGATCATAAAACTCTCCAAAGCTTCCCGTGGTAAAACCAACCATATGACTACCCCCAGATACATAAATAGACCCAAACGGAGCTTCATTAATAATCTCAAGAGGTTGGTACGCTCCTATTAATGCTGCTTCTGCCGTATCTTGATCGGTTATCACATTGGTCTCTACCAAATCATGTGGGGGTATCTCTTCTATATCGCAAGAGTGTATACTAAAAAAGAAAAGTATTGCTATAAAATATTTGAATTCATTTTTAAACATAACTCTAAGCTTTTAAAAATTAATTTTTACTCCTAATCTAAAAATACGTTCCTGGGGGTATGTAGAATTGTCGAAGATACTCCCGGCACCTCTGCCACTAGGACTTGTTTCGAATTCTCCTATACCATATCCTGGATAATTAGTAATTGTAGCAACATTATTGATTGAAGTAAAAATGTTAACTCCCTTAAGAAAATTAGTTTTTTCTATATATGAATTTGGTAAATCATATGATAAAACAATTTCCTGAATCTTAAGATGTGAAGCATCATACACCCAAAAATCACTGGTCTTATTTGTATAATAACCATTATGAAATGCAGGGTATTTGGCATTTGGGTTTTCTGGCGTCCAACGTTGTAAAGCAAGTGCATCTACGTTTGTAAGATTGATATTACTGCCCATTCTAAATTGTTTCTCACCATAAGACCAATATTTATCACCTCCTAATTGAAATGTAGATCTCACGTTTAAGCGTACTCCCATATACTCAAAATTCATATATACACCACCTGTAAAATCTGGCTGAGTATTCCCGATAACTACTCTATCATCTGGTTCATCTTCTCTCGATGTTTCATTTACAAAACCATCTCCATTCGTATCCACAAACTTAATATGTCCTGGTATGGTTCTCCAAAATGTTTCTTGATACATTCTGTCTGGATTTAAAGCATTGTATTGATCAATTTCTTCATAATTCCTAAATAATCCATCTGTTTTATACCCAAAAATCTGACCTAAAGGCTCCCCCTCTTCATATACATAATTGCCAAGAATTAAGCTTCCTGAATCGATAGCTGTAATTCTTTCAAAGCCAATCTTATTCAGTACATTTTCATTTTTAGAGATATTAACTCCCATATCCCAAGTAAAGTTTTTTCCTTGAACAATAACTCCACTTAATGCCACTTCTATTCCTCTATTGGTAATACTTCCCAGATTTTCTTTGATTCTATCTGCACCCGCACTTTGTGGTAGTGATCTAAATACCAACATATCATCAATCTCTTTTTTGTATAGATCAACAGAACCTCTAATTCTATTGTTCTCAAAAAGACCAAAATCTAATCCCATATTGTATTCGGTACTTGTTTCCCATTTTAGATTAGGGTTTCCTATACTCTCTGCCAGAACTCCCGGTTGATCGAGATAACTACTACTCCCCCTAAACCTTCCTAAATGGTTATAGGCTCCTACTCTATCATTTCCGCTTTTACCACCACTAAGCCTGATCTTTAAATGATTCATGGTTTTTTTGATAGGTTCAAAAAAGGGTTCTTCAGAAATAATATACCCTAGACCTAAAGCGGGAAATACCCCATATCGATTGTTTGATCCAAAACGAGAAGAACCATCTATACGAAAAGAACCAGAAAGTAAGAATTTGTTTTTGTATTTATAGTTAAGTCTTGCAAAATACCCAATTGAAGAGGTTTGTTCTTCTAAATCATACCCTCTTTCATAGTCACCAGCATTTCCTGAAGTACGAAGAATATAATCATCAGGAAAATTGCGATATTCATCATTTTGATTTTTGTAAATGGCTTTGTTATACTCTACTCCGAGCGTTGCAGAAATATCATGATCTTCTATAGTTTTTAAGTAAGAAATAAAATTTGTAAAAATCGTACTTGAAGTTTCTGTTTTATTTATATCCAATACTCCTTTGGCTTCTCTAAACAGCGAGTAATCTGAAAAACTAGGGTAATACAATTCTCCTTCTCCTAAAGAAAGGTATGCACTATATCTTGTGGTAAGTTTTAAATTCTTAAGAAACTCTACCTCAACATACGGACTTAAAGTAATATTCCTATTTAATCTATCGTTAGTTACTTCTTTTGCTAATACCAAAGGATTATCTCTAGCTCTTAATACTTCTTTTGGAGCCCATGGTGGTCCACTTGTTCGTATATAGGTATCTATAAAATAGCCTCCATCTTCATCATATGCAGGAATATCGGGTCGTCTGTTTGTGGCAGTACTAATAGTTGCCACTCCCCCTTTTCTTAAACTTGACCCCCCGGTAATTCTAAAACCAACCTTTACTCTATCACTAAAACTATGATCAAAATTAAAATTTAATGAATTTCTTTTAAACCTTGTGCCAACCAAAACTCCATCTTCTGTATGATATCCATATGAAAATGAGTACTGCATTTTTTTATCTCCTCCTAAAAGTGATAAGTAATGGTTTATAGAAATGGGATTCTGTAACAACAAATCTACCCAATCTGTACTTGCCTCTCCTATTTGTGCTTTTTCATTGTAGTAGGAGTACACGTTTGTACCACTATCTGAAGTATAAGCTTTTGCAGATGCTATATCTCGAAGATCATATCGAGAAGAAATATAATTTAATAACCCTTCATCATATAATTCTCTAAACTGATCTCCATTTAAAGCATTGATTTTTTTTTCTAATCCTTTGGTGCTTGTAGTTTGAATATAGGTTATTCTGGGCTTGGTATACTTTGTCCCTCTTTTGGTTGTAATTTGTATTACTCCTGCTAATGCTCTAGAGCCATATATTGCAGTTGCCGACGCATCTTTTAAAACATGTAGTGATTCTACATCATTTGGATTAATATCATTAAGGTTAAACTCATTTGGCATAGGAACATCATTAATTACAATCAAAGGATCTGCTCCTTCGTTTATTGTTGCTTCACCTCGTATCCTAATTCGCACCAGAGAACCCGGTTCTCCTGTACCCGCGATCACCTGAACTCCTGGAAGTGTACCCTGAATCATACTTCCTATAGTAGGAAAAGTATTAGTCTTTAATACTTCTGCATCTAGCGTAGCAGCTGCACCAGTAATATCTCTTTTTTGTTGAGTACCATAACCGATAACCACGACTTCTTTTAGATTAGATACATCAGGTATCATTTGAATATTAATCACTCGCTGTTGGTCAATTTTAACTTCTTGCGTTCGATAACCTAAAAAACTAAAAGTCAAAATTGGTGTATCTTGTAAACTAGAAAAAGGAATACTATAATTTCCATCAAAATCTGATATCGCACCGCTATTAGAACCTTTAAGTAAAATACTTACTCCTGGTAATGCCAATCCATTTTCGTCTTTTATTACTCCCGTAATTATAATACTGTGATGTTTTATCAATTGATTTTTGAGTTTTTTTTTTAATTACTATATTTTTTTTAGATAAAAAATTAAAAACAAAACCTCCTTTGGACAAGCTTTTATTTAAAAGTACATTCGCTTTTATTACACCTTTATTTACAAATACTTTAGGAAAACCTTTAAACATATCTTTTTTATAAATAAATCGATAGTCAGTTTGTTTTTTTATCATTGTAAAAACTTCATCTACAGTAATAGTCATATCTGCATCAATGATAATTTTTGCATTCTGTGATAAAACATTATGTGTTGTAAAGCCAAAAGTGACCGTACAGAATAGAAATATGAAAGCCCTCATTATTATACTCAATAGCCTCTTTCTAAAATAGAAAAGGACACTAGTTAATTTAAATTACATAAATTTGCGTGGATTAATTGGTTAAATATTGATTTAATTGGTTATTCTAAAGATTAGGGGCGAAGATCGATACCGTCAAATGTCTACTCTTCGTTCCCTTCTTATTTTAATACTACTTTCTTTCCTTTTATTTTATAAGAATTGATAACTTCTAACTCTTTTATCATAATTAATATATCTTCTATATTTTGTTCTTTACCCAATACACCAATGAACTGAACAGTCTCTAGACTTTTGTTTTCAAAACTGACTTCCATGTCATACCATCTGGATAAAACCTTCATTACCCCTTTTAAAGGTTTATTTTCAAAACTAAAAACCCCTTCTCTCCAAGCTGTTTCATTGTATACATCAACATTTTTAACAGTTATATCATTTCTTTGAATAGAGATAATTGACTGTTGATTAGGTGATAATATTTTTCTTGTTTCTTTATTAAACAAAGCCACTTTACCTTCTACCAAAGTGGTATATATAAATTCTTCATCGTTATACGCTTTAATATTGAATTCTGTTCCTAAAACTTCAATTTCTTGATTTCCAGAAAAGACCTTGAATACAGAACCTTTATGATTTGTATTAGAAGACACGTCAAAATAAGCTTCTCCATAAATTAATTCTACTTTTCTGTCTTTTCCTTTACCAAATGATTTAGGATACTTGAGTTTAGATTCAGAGTTTAACCAAATCTTAGTTCCATCTTCTATCTCAACAAAGAACTGTCCACCTCTAGGAACTGTTAAATAATTATACTCTACTTTGGGGTTTGTCACATCTGTTGAATGGTAAATTAGTTTTTCACCATTACTTATGCTGTTTTTTGTTTCAAACTTCTGCCCTTTCTCTAAAACAACTTTGGATCCATCTGCTAATGTTAAAACAGCCCTATCTCTACCAGGGAGTATAAGAGCAGCTGTTTTTTTGTTAAAAAAGTCAACGTTTTTATTGGTAATAAAAAAAGTAGATGTTAAACAGATAAGAATAAAAGAAGCAGCAATATATTTCCAATAATATATCTTTTTAGGCTCGGTTCTGATCGTATTATATACCTTTTCCCATCCTTCTTCTATATCGATTACTTCATCCGATTTATGATAATTTTCCTTTATTCGTTCAAAGTAATTTCTATGCTCAATCGAATCATTATACCAATGATCAAAAATCTCTTCTTCTTTTGCAGAAAGAGATCCATTTATCCTTTTTATGATTAATTTAAACTCCACTTAACTTACTAATTTACTTTCTCTTAATACTATGGACAAACAAAAAATTAAAATGGGTGACAAAAATTAAAACTATTTCTTAAAATTAAGTGAAATCGAAACTAAATTCACTACTTATGGATTGGTATCTAATAAAAGTAAAAGGGCACTTAGCATACTAGAAATAATCACTTTTGCTCTTTTCAAATGAGTTTTAACTGTATTAACAGAAATATTTAATTCTTCAGAAATTTCGGCATACTTGTAATTATGCATAAACTTTAACTTAACAACTTTTTGCATTTTGGTCGGTAGCGTATCAACTATTTTAAGGAGTTGATGATATATAATTTTCTTATCCTCATCTGATGTTGTATCAAAAACATGTTCTGTGATCAAATGAAAATTAAAATCTAATATCTTACAATCATCTGTTATTTTTAAAGATTTTAAAAAATTTAAACTTCTATTTCTCACCATTGTGAAAACATACCCGTTAAGCGATGAGTTTAAATTGATTTTCTCTGCATTTTCCCATATATAAACAAATACATCCTGTACAATATCTTCGCTTGTAGCTCTATCAAATAAATAACCGTTAGCATACATGACTAAACCTTCATAATTTTTACAAAAGAAGTTTTTAAAAACTTGATGGTTTTTTTTTCGTATTTCTTCAATTATAATATTCATTAATGGTTGTCGGCTTAGTGAGATTGTAACAAATCTATGTAAAAGATATCAAAATAGTTAGGTATCTCCTTTTTAAAAACAACCCGTATATTTAACCTGTAACCCCAAAACACAAACACGATTTATTCAAGTTTAGTCACCTTTTTACTCATATTTTAAACACGGTTAAACAACGATCAATTTTACGGTTATACCACATAATTTACTGTATATAAAGTTTTTATAATATTTTTTGTCACCCTTTCTTAAAAAAATATTGTCTTACTAACAAGACTAACAAAAACACAATAAAAACACACTTTATTAACTGAAAAACTGTAAAAATGACAAAAAAATCAAACATCTTGTTAATTTTAATTTTACTAAACACTTGTTTTGGACCAATGTTAGCTCAACAAAAATTTAATGCTAAAGGACAAAATAAAGGTGTTGTAATTATAAAATTTAAACCCCAACAAACAGAAGTTCTTGATAGAGCTCAAAAAAAGTCAAGAAGCAAGAATGAAACATTGTTTTCAAAAGACGATGGATATATAAAAACTGGGATCACTAGTATTGATACCTGTAATAAAAAATTAGGTGTTCAATCTATGAAAAGAGTATTTAGACATGCAGGTAAATTTGAAGCCAAACATAGAAAACATGGACTACATCTGTGGTATGAAATACATTTTAAAGAACCCGTTTCAGTAGATAAAGCTTTGTCTTTGTATCAAAAATCCGAACAAATTCAAATTGCTCATGCGAGCTACAAAACTGAACCTTTTGATGTTAATACTAGTGAAAAGAAGGGTATTCATTCTACCTTATCTCAAAAGCATCAACATGCTAAAACAATTGCAAATAAAGCTTTTCCAAATGACCCCAGATATAATGAGCAATGGCATTATCATAATACAGGGCAAGAAGATGGAATTCCTGGTAGTGATATTAAATTAGAAAAAGCATGGGATATAGAAACAGGAGACTCTAGGGTAATTGTCTCTATCATGGATTACGGAGTCGATGCCAACCACCCTGATCTAGATGGTAATATGTGGGTAAATTCTGGAGAAATTCCAGGTAATGGGATTGATGATGATGATAACGGGTATGTAGATGATATCAACGGGTACAATTTTGCAGCGGATACCGGAACTATTGTAGTAACTAACAATCATGGAACTCATATAGCGGGTACTATTGCCGCCGAGACAAATAATGGTATAGGAGTAGCAGGAATTGCAGGAGGTACCGGAAATAATGATGGTGTACGTATTATGAGCAATGCCATACATGGTGGAGGCTCTGGAAAAACTGAAGAAGCTTTTGTATATGCAGCAGATAACGGCGCTGTAATTTCACAAAATAGTTGGAATTCTGGCGGTCAATTTGAACCTTCTATGCAAGCCAGTATCGATTATTTTATTGCAGAAGCAGGTGGGCCTGATGCTGCAATGGATGGTGGAATATTATTTTTTTCTGCAGGAAACAACAACTCCACAGCACCTGGAGGAATATTCCCCGGTGCATATGAAAAAGTATTTTCTGTAGCCGCTACAGATAATAAAGATAAAAAATCCAATTTTTCAAATTATGGAGCCTGGGTCAACATTTCTGCTCCTGGTGGAGAATCTACCAGTGGCAAAGATAAAAGTACCATATTAAGTACTGTTTTTAATAATCGCTACGGTTTTTCTTGGGGGACTTCAATGGCAACTCCACATGTTTCTGGTGTAGCTGCTTTGATTATTTCTCATAATTATGGAGCTATTACTCCAGAAAAAGTAAAAAAAGCATTGCTACAGGGAGTTGATCCTATTGATCATTTAAATGCGGGTTATGAAGGAAAATTAGGTGCCGGTCGTTTAAATGCTTTACGATCTTTAAGAGCTAGTAAAGGATTAGGAATTCCTGAAAACCTTTCTGCCAGCAATATAACTGTTAATGGAGTAAAGTTAAACTGGGACAACGTCTCTGGGGCTAATCAGTATGGTATTAGATATAAACTTTTAGAAAATACACAATGGACTGAAACTTCTTTACTTCCCTCTAACACTTATGATCTAAATAACCTCGAAAAAGGAACAATCTACGAAGTACAAGTATGGGCAAAAAACAGTAGTGAAACTTCTTATTTTTCTTCCTCTATAATTTTTGCTACCACAATTGATACTATCCTGCCTCCTTCATCGATTTCTTTCTCAAATATTACGGGGTCTAGAGCAGAAATTACTTGGAGTAAATCTCTTGGGGCTACCATTTATGAAATCGCCTATAAACCTACAAGTGCACTCGAATGGCTACAAACCGAAGTTAGAGAAGTTGATTCTAGATTTACACAACTTCGAAATTTAATGGGTTCTACCGAGTATTTAGTAAAGATTCGAGGAAAGAATGAAACATTAACCTCAGAATATTCATCTATTTCAAAATTTACAACTCAATCAATGAACTGTAACGGAACCCCTTTTTGGGTTCATACCAAAGCATATAATGGAGGCGATATCGTAGTATATGATGGTTCAATTTATAAAGCCAATTGGTACTCTGAAGCAGGAATTATACCAGAAGGTAGTAGGCCTTGGTCAAAAACAGGAGAATGCACACAAGGAGGAGGTAATGTTTTACCAACAGTATCAATAACAGCTCCTAATGATGGGCAAGTATTCGAACAAGAAACATTATCTGCAATAATACTTTCTGCAAATGCTTCAGACTCTGACGGAACAATTGCTAGTGTTCAATTTGAAGTAAATGGTACTGCATTAACCCAAGGAAACAACATCAATTGGACACCTACTGCTTTTGGAAATTACACCATCAAAGTTACCGCAACAGATGATAAGGGAGCAACAGGAACACATCAAATCTCGATAACGGTTAACCAAAAAACTAGTAATCAGGTCCCAACAGTAAACATCACTCAACCAAATGATGGGCAGATATTCGAACAAGAAACATTATCTTCAATAATACTTTCTGCAAATGCTTCAGATTCTGACGGTACTATTACCAATATCCAATTCGAAGTGAATGGCACTGCACTAACCCAAGGAAATAATATCAGTTGGACACCTACTGCTTTTGGAAATTACACCATCAAAGTTACCGCAACAGATGATAAAGGAGCAACAGCAATACATCAAATCTCGATAACGGTTAACCAAAAAACTAGTAATCAGGTCCCAACAGTAAACATCACTCAACCAAATGATGGTCAAGTATTTGAGCAGGAAACATTATCTGCAATAACACTTTCTGCAAATGCTACAGACTCTGACGGAACAATTGTTAGTGTTCAATTTGAAGTAAATGATACTGTACTAACACAAGGAAATAATATCAGTTGGACACCTACTGCTTTTGGAAATTACACTATCAAAGTTACCGCAACAGATGATAAAGGAGCAACAGCAAAACATCAAATCTCGATAATGGTTAACCAAAAAACTAGTAATCAGGTCCCAACAGTAAACATCACTCAACCAAATGATGGTCAAGTATTTGAGCAGAAAACATTATCTTCAATAATACTTTCTGCAAATGCTACAGACTCTGACGGTACTATTACCAATATCCAATTCGAAGTGAATGGCAATGCACTAACCCAAGGAAATAATATCAGTTGGACACCAACTGCTTTTGGCGATTATACCATCAAAGTTACTGCAACAGATGATAAAGGAGCAACAGCAACACATCAAATCTCAATAACGGTTAAAGATGTAAATACGGGAGGTGACTGTAATGGAATTCCTGCATGGGATTCTAGCACTATTTATCCTTCTACAGGTGGAGTAAAAGTATCTCATAAAAATATGATCTACCAAAATAAGTGGTGGACTCAAAATAACGAACCTGGTACTGGTGGACCATGGGGACCATGGGAACTTGTAGGCCCTTGCTCATCTTCTTCTTTACTTCAAAAAATGGTAAACAAAGAGAACTTTACTATATCACCAAACCCAGCCAGTAACCTTTTAAATATTAGATTAAACAAAGCTTACCACAAATCTCTTAAAATAATGCTATATGATATAACCGGTAAATATCAGATGGAATTAAAGAGTAAAAATTTAAAAAAGAATACCCAGCAATTGTCTTACGATATTTCTCAATTACCTAATGGGTTATATATTTTAAAAATCAACTCGGAAAACCAATTTTATACTCAAAAAATAATAATTAAATAACCAACATCTCCCCTGTATTTTATTCTTAAATACAGGGGATAACTAATAATATTCAAAAGGCAGATTATCTCTATTCAAAATTCTAAAAACCTAATTACTGATAAAATCAGTAAAAAATAACAACACATGAAAAGCCAACACAAAATTTCACTAATCATCTTATTATTTTTCTCTTTAGGAACAGTAATAGCTCAAGAAAAATTCAATCATAAAAATCAACAAAAAAACACAGTAGTTATAAAATTTTATTCTACACAAACTACTGCATTGGATAAGGCTCAAAAGAACACTTCTGAAAAAGGAAAAATGCGTTTTTATAAACAATATGGCTATGTTAAAACTGGGATTACAGATATAGACAAATGTAATAGAAAGCTGAAAACCACCTCAATGAAAAGGGTATTTAGACACGCAGGTAAATTCGAAGAAAAACACCGTAAATCTGGCTTACATCTATGGTACGAAATTACTTATGATCATACAATAACAGTAGATGATGCCATAGATTTATATAAAAAATCTAATCAGATTGAAACTGCACATGCCAGATACAAAGCAGAGCTTAGTGATGGATATTCTAATAAATCTCAAGCTCAAATAGTACCCATTTCAGAAAACACTCCACAACCCATAGCTTTTAAAGCTAATAATTTTTCTGGAGCTCCTAATGATCCAGATTATGCTAAACAGTGGCATTACAACAACACTGGGCAAAATGGAGGTACATCTGGCAGCGATATTAAATTGGAAAAGGCTTGGGATATTGAAAAAGGAGATTCTCGTGTAATCGTAGCGATCATGGATGAACCAGTACAAGTAGACCATCCTGATCTAAAAAGGAATATGTGGATCAATGAAAACGAAATACCTGGTAATGAAATTGATGATGACAACAATGGGTATATAGACGATGTAAACGGTTATGATTATGTAAGAGAAACTGGAAACATTATAGGTATGGAGCATGGCACTCATGTTGCTGGTACAGTAGCAGCAGAAACCAACAATGGTGTTGGTGTTGCAGGTGTTGCGGGAGGTACAGGTAATGGTGATGGAGTACGAATCATGTCTTGTGCTATTCTAGGTTTTGGAGTTGGTGGATTAGAAGAATCTTACGTATATGCTGCAGATCATGGCGCCGTTATTTCCCAAAATAGTTGGAGTCTTCACGCATATCCATATGATAATCAATCCCAAATTACAGCTACAAAAGCCGGTATTGATTATTTTATCGCCAATGCAGGTGGACCTAGTAAAGCGATGAACGGAGGGATAGTAGTATTTGCTATGGGAAATGATAATCATGAATATAATGATTCTTATCCCGATTCGAACACTTCTGTATTTCATGTTGGTTCGACCAACTATAAAGATAAAAAATCAAGTTTCTCAAATTTTGGAACCTGGGGAGAGATATTTGCACCAGGAGGAGGAAAGGAACAATTAAGCGACCCAAAAGAAGTTCACATTTTGAGTACATTACACAATTCTGCATACGGTTACCTAAGTGGAACATCAATGGCAACTCCTCATGTATCGGGAGTAGCTGCATTAGTTATTTCTCACAACTATGGCAATATAACACCTAGTCAAGTCAAAGCAGTATTACAAGGAAGTTCAGACTCAATCGACCATCTTAATCCAGATTATATTGACAAATTAGGATCAGGAAGATTAAATGCACTTAACGCGCTAACCTACAATATCGAAACTATCCCTTTAAATATTACTCAAGAAAGTAGAACAGAAACGAGTATAGTAATAAAATGGAATAATATTATATCTGCTAACAGTTATGAAATACGCTATAAAGCAACAGGTCAGGCTAATTGGATTACGATATCAGACATAAATACAAACGCATACAATGTGCAAGGGTTAAACAAAGCGACTGAGTATCATTTTCAAGTACGCTCAAAAGAAGCTTCGGAAACATCCCTATATTCTGAGCGAAAAATATTTTGGACCGATTTAATTAATCCCGAAATACCTACAAATATTAGAGTTACAGAAAAAAGACCAAAAAACGCAACCATAAATTGGGATACCATTGATCATGCATCTGCCTATGAAATCAGTTACAAAAAAGCAGAAGATCAAGAATGGATTATCTTTTTATCAAGAAAAAATTATAGAGGTACATTAATAAATCTTTCTGAAGGAGCTTCTTATCAAGCTAGAGTCAGAGCAATTTATGGTGATATTTATTCTAATTATTCTAATGTTGCCAATTTCATTACTGGTAATCCAGTTTGTAGTGACTTTGAACCTTGGGATCCTAATAAAGTATATCCAGGAACAGGTTTTTGGGTAGAGGGCAGTCTTGTTTCTCATAATAATGCTATATATGAAAATAAACACTGGACACAAAACCAAGAACCCGGTGTAAGTAGCGCCTGGAAAAAATTATTCACCTGTAATGGTGGTGGTAACCTCTCTCCTACTGTAAGTATTACTCAGCCCAATAATAGGCAAGTATTCGAACAACAAACATTGAGCGCAATAACGCTTTCTGCAAATGCATCAGACCCTGATGGAACTATTGCTTCTATACAGTTTGAAGCCAATGGAACTAACTTAACTCAAGGAAATAATATTAGCTGGTTACCTCCTGCTTTCGGAAACTATACAATTAAAGTTACCGCAACTGATGACAAGGGTGCTACAGCTACTAGCCAAATTGCCATCACTATTAATGAAAAGAATAGCAACCAACCGCCAATCGTTAGCATTAATCAACCTAATGATGGCCAAATCTTTGAACAAGAAACATTGAGTGCTATTACTTTATCTGCAAATGCATCAGATACTGATGGGACAATTGCTAGTGTTCAATTTGAAGTAAACAATGCTTTACTCGCCCAAGGAAACAACATAAGTTGGACACCTCCTGCTTTCGGAAACTATACTATCAAAGTTACTGCAACTGATGATAAAGGGGCTACCGCTACAAATCAAATCATGATAGCCGTTAAGGAAGTAGTTACAGGAGGTGATTGTAATGGAATTTCTGCATGGAATCCAAATACTACTTACCCTTCTGAAGGAGGTGTTAAAGTATCTCATAAAAACAATATATACCAAAACAAGTGGTGGACTCAAAATAATGAACCCGGTACTGGGGGGCCATGGGGGCCATGGGAGCTTATAGAGCCTTGCGCTGCAAAAAAGTTAGCATATTCGAATAATGATGATATTATCATCTTTCCGATACCTGTAAAAGAATTACTTCAAATACAAGTCAACCATAGTAAATCTGAGGTTCTAAAACTCTCATTACATTCTATTTCTGGAAAAAAGGTCCGAACATTAATAAATCAAAGAATGAATGCTGGTAACCATTATGTTTCTCATAACATTTCTTCTCTACCCAAAGGCATATATATCTTGAAAATAGAAAATGAAAATCGTATCCAAGTAAAAAAAATCATAATTGATTAATTGATCTAAAAAACAATCTTATTTGTATATAGGCTGTCTGGATAAACCCAGACAGCCTATGTTTTTTTTGAGTCTAATTAAACTCCATAAAATCATAACAAAAAATTAAAATATACCTGGATTGATAAGATCTAAGGTATTACACAAATTTTTATTTCTAAATTTCTTGTTTTTAAACCCCTTCTAGAATTACGTCTTCTTTCCTTTTGGCACGGTTACTTCATGCTAAATGAGAATAACCGTAAACGTAATTCTAAATAAAAACACATTTTACCATACTACGAATAAACCTAATTAATTTAATTAAAATGAAAATTAGAAGTAAAAACAAATCCGGTCTTGACTTAGCTATAGTCGAGAAATCTATTATCAGTTTTAAATCAGAAATAGTAAAAACTATTCAAAAACATTATTCTTGGGATAGGCACGAGGCACAAACAATTTATCATGATGCATGCCTTCTAGTCTTACAACAAATTAAAGATGGAACTGTTGAAGAGATCAATAAAGCTTATCTTATTAAAGTGTGTAAGAACCTAGGCGCAAACCAATACCGTAAAAGTTTAAAAGAAAAAAAAAGATTCTCTAGATACTGGGTCGAAACCTCTAAAACCTATCAAGAAACCATACATAAAAACTACGGGATAACTCTTTTTGAACCCGAAGAATACTTAGAGATTTATGCATTAAAAGCGCTAAGGGCTTTTAGTTTACTTGACAAAAAATGCCAGCAAATTATTCAGTTAAAATATGTAAGTGGTCACTCACATAAAACTATTGCCGATCATTCCTTACATATCAACACAGCCGATAGTGCCAAAACCACACTAAATCGCTGTTTAAAATATTGGAGAAACCTTAACAATAGAATGGCATCATGAAAAAGAATATTACTAAAGATCAATTAATTGAGAAGTTCTTGACTCATACTATGACCCCAAATGAGTTAATTACGTTCAAAAATGAATGGAAAAAAAATCCAGATTTTGTAAAAGAGGTTCAAGATTATTCCATGCTTATCATAAGTATTAAAACAATACATCAACTGCATAAATTAAGAAAAAAAAGAATTCATAGAATTGTTTCAATCAATCATATTTTTAGGCAAATTGTAATTACCTCTTATTTAATTTTTACTTGTGTAAAAACACCTATATCATTTACAATTCAACATTTATTAAAAAAGATCCAATTACAAGATTATTGTATAAATCATAATGTTTCTTCTTTTAAAGATAGCAGTAAGCTAAGTAATTAACTCTATCCCTTTAAAGAGTATAAAAACTACTATCATTTTTAAAATATAAGTAGCACTATTTTTACGACTTATTCATCCCGAATACTAGTATCATACATACAATATACTTGCTTTAGCTTTAAAACAAAATCTGCATTTACCATATTTATTATACCATTTACACCTTAAATTTCATTGATTCTAAAGTTTTTGATAAAATTTAAAGTATAAATGGTTATTTATTTTAACTATTTAAATAAGTCTATTAAACACTAACCTTTCTTTACATTACCTCAACTTAAGACCGAATATCCATGGATAAAGTCATTTTTATAACTTCTACCTAAAAGAGCTTTCACATTATCTTCTAGAATGATTAGGTTATCATTATAATGTACCTCTTTGACTTTATTCATATTCACTATAAAATTGCGATGAGAACGTGCAAAAACTGATTTTGGTAATCGCCTTTGCAGATCAACCAGTGTGTGTTCTAGTAAAAAAGTATTTTTGTCGGCCATAATCTTAGAATATCTGCCTTCGACTTCAACACAAGAAATATCGTTAAGCAGTATTTTATGAAGAACACTATTTTTTTTAATAAAAAAAGCATCATTATTGGCCTCTGACTTCTTTTCTTTATGCCCCATATCGTTAACCGATTTCTCTAATGCCAGCTCTATTGCATACAGAACTTCTAACTTATTAAAAGGCTTTAACAAAAAACTAAATGGTTGTTCAATTTTTGCTTTTTCAAAAATTGCTCTATCCATATGACCTGTTAAAAACACAAAAGGCTTCAAAGTATTTTTATTGAGATTAACCTTATTTGCAAAAGTGATTCCATCAGGATTTCCGTTTAAGAAAATATCAATAACTACAATATCAATATGCTCTGTATAATATAAAGATAGTGCCTGTTTAAGATTAGAAGCTATAGCAACAACTCGACAATCATTTTTTTCTAAATGTTCTTTTAAAAGGTTCGCTTCAAAATCATTATCTTCAATAATCAACACATTAATTTTTTTCATTATCGATACATTTTGATTTGGGTAATTTTACAAAAACTGTTGTTCCTACATTTTTAGTGCTTTGAATGGTTAAAGTTCCTTGATTTCTTTTTACAAAAGAAGAACATAACCGAAGTCCAAGACCTGTACTCTTTTTTCCGTTGGTGTCTGTAGTGGTTTCAATCATTATGTTATGTAGCTTATGAAGTATTTTTTCATCTATACCTGCCCCCGAATCCGTTATAGCGACAATACTATGTGTGGTATCGTCTATAATTTTTATCGATATGTCTCCTTGATTTGGAGTAAACTTTATGGCATTATCAATAAGATTTCTAAAAACTACTTTTAGAGAGTTTATATCACCGTACACTATCGATTCATTCGATACATTAAAAACAAAATTTATCTCTTTCATCTCTATTGCAGGTATAAATACCGGAATAATTTGTTCTAATAGAGATACCAAGGTTATTTTCTCCTTCTGAAAAAACATATTCTTATTTCGAAGCATAATCCAATGTAGTAAGTTATCCAGTAATAAATATGACTTATTGGCTGCTAGGTTTCCTATACGAATTAATTCATTTAACTTCTCTAAATTGTTTTCCTTTAACTCTGTTTTCATATGATCGGTAATCATTATCAGATGATGGGTTGGTGATCTTAAATCATGCGCCAAAACAGAAAGCAGTTCATCTTTTAACCTATTTAGATTATTTAGTGATTTATTTTGTACTCTAATTATTCTTTTTTTTGATAATGTGATTTTATAAAAACGAATAACAAAAAATAATACAATCAATATGGTAATATTACTCGCTATTAGAATTTTTTGTTGAATCTCTTCTTTTTTTAATATTTGTTGATGCAAAGCATGACATTTTTTGAAGGTATTTGTTTTACCATCTATTGTATTTTTTTTATCATAAGAAAAATATGTTTTTAGTGTTTTATTGTTTAGGTCTTGTAAAAACGCTGCATATTGTTTGTGCAAGATATCTATATCAAAAGGACTGTATTGTTTTGTTTTTATGTAAAGTATTTCTCTTGTACTCATAACATCGTTTACACTTGTTAATGATAATACACATGCAATACTTATCAAAAGTAAGGATTTGATCACGGCGGTATTTTTTAATTAGTATTGGTCTCAAATTTGACTAGATAAAATTGGTTATAGTTGGGATTTCTATTACAACTTTATCAACTCTGGCTATTACTAAAAATACATGCTGCCATATATGTATACATTGATCGAATATCAATATTATATACACTAAGATTAAAAATCGTTTTTGTTTTCTAAAAAGGTAATTACATTTCATAATGATTCTTTTGCATCCTCTACTTTTAAGTTAGAGGACTAGGTTTTAAGTTTAGTTTTGCGTTATAGACGTATGTCTATGATTGTAACTATGTCTAAAACGGGGAAAATGTAAACAGTTTGTATGAGAAATTTTTCTTAAAAATTTTAATACGTAGTAATTAAAAAAAAGAAATTAGACACCTAAAAACAACACAAAACTCAATAAAACAGTAACTTAAACTTCAAAAAAACAAACCTTCTTTGATTAACAACAATACTATTTAAAAGTCAAGGTTTTCAAAGAAGGATGTGTTTTTTCAGCATTCGATCAACACAAAACAAGGTAGTAAAACCACTTTTGCATGACATCAAATATCCAATAAACAACCGTGTTAATGTTCCGTTTTTTACTAAATCTCAGAAAAGTACAGGTAATTTTTTTCTTTGGTTAACTCTTTAATCTTATCAATTTTTTCATCTTGTTGTTCCTTTAGTTTTTTAATTAAAAACTCATCTTTTGTAATCAAACCTGTTAGACTATCTACTTTAGTTTTTAATCTACTTACTCTATCATCTAAAAATTGATTTGCCTTTAAAAGTTGATTATATTCTTTTTTTAAAAGTTCTGCTTCTATTTGTTCGATAGATTCTGGTGTTTCTTCTTTACTATTTCTATTTAGAAAAAATAGGGTTAGACATACTATCGCTAGTCCTGTAAGAAGAATATATGTAATGTTTTTCATGTGTAATTTTGTTTAAGTTAGTACTATAATTTTTATCGAATTCGTATTATTCCTATGGTTAAGTTTACTCCAATTATTGTCTATCTGAGCTTGTCAAAGATGATCATCATTTGTTACCGTACTATACTTTGACAGGCTCAGTGTGACAATCGTTCATCATTGAACTGGTTTAAACTATACTGGTTGGCGAGATTATTTTTTCTTTTTATCGATGAGTTCATCGATAGAACCCGAAACTCCTCCTTTTTTAAGTACATTCACCAATGCTTTAAAAGGATTGACTCCATAAATTCTATTAAAATTTTCTAGTATCGATTTAATTTCTGTGATAGCAATAAAGCCTGCTATAATTTTTAAGAAAGGGACCTCATCTACAATATGCTTTTCTAAAAAGTAAGACGCAAGTATCACAAGATTATAGATAAAGAACTTAGAAATCGTATGTGCGATACGATCGCTACGAATCATGATTTTATCTTTATATGAGGCATATAGTCCTGTTATAAAATCTACCACAATTAAAAAAATCATGGTAATCATTACGGCTCTTACCGGGGCTAACAGCGCCAGCAGCCAAAAAGTACTTTGTGTTATTTTATCCATTTTTTATCAGTTTTCTATACCCTAATATTCGATTTTTAGGGTATGGGTTAATCCCAACTTTATTATTTTGATTTCCTCCCAAAAGGTATATATGACCTTTGCTCTCTCTTATGTAAAAGCCCACATGACCTTTCCAGCTTTCTAGTGATTCTCGCCATAAAACGACAATATCACCTATTGCCGGGGTTTGCAAAGCCTCTCCTACTGTTAACCAACTACGAGCATTAAGTTTACCAGAATAAGTATAACCACATTCTTTGGCTACCCAATTGGCATAGGCACTACACCAGGCGGTTTCATCATGTAGTTTATTACCATCAAAACCAAGAATGTTAAAATAGGTTAGGATTTGGGGATGGTCTTTACCACCCCCTATTTCTTTTACACCATACTGTGATAGTGCTTTTTGAAGTATTGTCATATGTTGGTTGTTGTTATGCCAAGAGCCATGTTAGATTTTACAAACACAGCTCTTTTTTATTAATACATATTATTTCTTATAAACCTCTCTCAACGCATCTTGCCCACCTGATTGTGCAAAAGGTGCATCTTTAGTCATATTTCTACCTGCGTATGTTATTGCAAAACCATTAACTCCAGCTTTAACAAGAGCAGTTTTTACAATATTCTTATCTGGTTTACCTGATTCCTCTATTCTTTTAAGTTCTCTACCTCGTTCTGCTACTTGTATAGCTGCAAACTCTCGTAATCTAGCGCCATCAACACTTTTAAGATCTTTAGCTAAGACACCTATAGGCAAATTCGCTTCTAATCCAGCATAATATGAAATGATATTGGCTTTTTGGACTTGTGACCATTTAGTGATACTATCTATACCTCCCACTACATCATCATAAGATCGTGCATAACGTTTTCCATTGACCCAACTGGCCGCTAACACATCATTACCAAGACCGATTGCATGTATTTCTCCATCCAACAAATGGGCAGTATTAAAACCTATTTTTGCAATCAACACCCCTGCATCATCTTTTGCATCGTTGTAATCTTGGTCGCTAACAGGGTTTTTAATTCTATTTCTTATACCGTCTCCTGCATCCCCTAATATCTGATCTCTTATGTGATCTGCAGCTTGTATAGCAGTCTTGTTTACCGTTATTTTGTCTACATTATCCTTAGTAAAACCAGGGCTACCAACACCACTTGAATTTGGTATTTGTTGCACCGCTCTTACAAGTTCCGATCCTATTTGTGCTAATCGTTTAAAGCTTTTTTGATCTTCGCTAATTGTATCAAATCGTCTTGAAAATAATGTTGCATATTCGGCTACAGGGGGATCATTTGTTAATCTGTCAACATTTACTTCTTTTTTTTGCGCATCACTTAAAGAACCAATAAAAGCCGTACTATTTTCTTTTAATACGTTTTCTATATCTCCCAAAGCAAGCTCTAGTCCAGAACGTGTTAAAGACCCCAACCAACTTTTTACATCTGCGTTATTAAATCCCAAAATTAAATCCTGATTATCCTCTACAGAAAGTTGTCGATATGCACTTTCTCTCTCAGCTTTTTTTCTTGCAGATAATCCTTCAATAATACTTTCTCTTTGTTCTTGTCGTTCCCTTTCTCTACTTCGGTCTTTTTCTATTCTATCAGCTTCTCTTCTACGCTCTCTACCACGAAAACCTCTATCAGGCGTCCTACTAACATCCCTTCTACCTCTTCTCTCTGTATCTCTTCTTGGTCTTCTTTCTCTAGAAGAGCTTGAATCACTGCTATCATCTCTATCAAAATCTCTACGACGACCTCTCCTTCTTCCTATTGGACTATCATCTCTACTATCACTTCGCCCTCCTCTATCAATTCGGCTTTTTTTATCTCTTTCTCTACTGCGACTTCTACTTCTACCTCTATTTCTTTTATTTTTTCCAGGCATATTTTTTAAATTTTGAATATTGTTATATCACCCAAGTTTTTACAAGGGCGTAGTTTTTGTATATGTTTTTGATGATTTAAAAAAAGGAAACAAGGCTAATGATTCTCAGACTTAAGTAGATCTAGACAATCATTTTTGAAATGGTAGAATCGTATTGATTGATTAACTTATTAGAAGTTACAATGACCTCATAATTACCCTACCCCTTAAATTTTTTGATTTAACAGATTAGCCTTAATTCCTTGAAGTTGAAAACACCTCACTGACTTAGAACTTGCCAGTGAGGTTATATTCTGGATTATTTTTTAATTTATCTATAGTATTATCTAGAATATTTTTCGGTATAACTTGTCATAGCTTCATTGTAAAAATTAAGAAAAAATTCATGAGCTTCTATCTCAAAATTCTCATCTGCTTCATGTAAGTTTTTCATTAATTGCATCATTTTCTTTGCACTATCTAGCATCGCTTTTACTAATGCTCTTTTCGGATATGTCGTAGACTGTATATAATCTCCTTCTATCAAGATTTCTTCTTCATTTTCATGGTTCATCTGAACCGTGCCTTTATAACCCCAATAGTTAAAACTATAGTCTTCGTCGTTTAATAAATGTTGAGAAGAAAGAAGCAGTAAATTCTGAATAAGAGGTCCCATATCATCTTCAAAAATCATATCCTCTTCTCCTACTTGTGAAATCACAAATCGAGCGGTTATGTAATAAATATTCAGTTGATCTGCTGCTATTAATGCACCTAACTGATCCCATTCATTTTCTGCCTTATATTCTTTACTTACTGTTTTTATATAGCAATTAATCATAGTATTCATGGTTTAAAATTAGTTTATTTAGTTTAAAGAAGGTTATTTATTGCATTTAACTCATTATCAGAAAAATCTTCATCTGCTCCTCCTGTTGGGTAAAGTTGAGTCAATCTATTAGTTCCATTTACACCAATTTGTACATTAGCCGTATTTGCTGTGTAAAAAGGTGGTCCGTATGGTGGTGCTGTATTAAAAAAACCTGCAACTACTGCCCCTGGCAATTCTGCATCTAACATATTTCTTAAGTTTGTACCGTCGGGCCACATACTATTATTCAGTTTAATATCATTAAAATCAAAATGCCTATAACTATGCCTTCTATAAAAATGATCCCAAGAATGCTGTGAGGCATAGTTCGGTGAAGGAGGAGGAGCTAAGGTTACATTGCCTGTCGCATCGTACCTTCTTGTTCCATAGGCAGGAACTGCTACTATACCTCCATTAGCTGCTCGTTGCTCAAACAACGCTATTCTGGGTCTAATCCTTTGAAACTTTGCCAATCTTTGTCCCACATTTACACCTGCAAGCGCATTTAAAAGAGCTCTAACTCTGGCAGGGGTATTTTGAACAGGCCCCTGATGAATTAAAGCAACCAACTCATTTGTATTTCCTGGTCCGATTCTAATTGTCGCCCTTTGAATCATTAATGTTGTTTCGGGAACATTAGCATTATTTGCAACTTCATTAATAACATCGGTAAGGTCTTGAGCAATGTTTGCTTGATTTCCTGCTGCATTTACAAGAGCATCTATTTCTGCCAAAGTAGTCGTTGCATTATGATGTATGGCTCTTTGTATCAAAGTAGTAGTATGTGCTATACTACTACGATCACCTACTCTATTAATCAATGTGGTAAGCCTTGCAGATGGGTTTCCTCCTGCCGGTGCTGCATTAATTAATGCCACAATATCTGCATTGTTTGTTCCTGCTCTATGTACATTTATTCGTGCCAGTAAAGTTGTCGTTTCTGCTATACTACTTCGATCACCAACACCATTCACAATAGTTGTAAGTTCTGTTGCGGGATTAGCTGCATCACCTGCTACTGTTTGTAACAAATCATCTATATGAGTGGTGCTAGTTCCTGCTCTATGTACATTTATTCTCTGAAGTAAGGTAGTAGTTTCTACTATGGTACTACGGCCACCAACTCTATTAACTAAAGTAGTAAGCCTTGTTGATGCATTTACTCCATTAGGGACTGTCTGTATTAAAGCATCAATATCTGCCACAGCCGTTCCTGCATTATGCACATTAATTCGTTGCAACAAAGTTATGGTTTCTGCTATAGTACTACGGTTTCCAATTCTATTTAAAATAGTTGTTAAATCTGTTAATGGGTTTCCTCCTGCAGGTGTCGCCCTAAATAATGCATTAACTTCAGCAATTGTAGTATTAGGATTATGTCTATTTACTTCTTCAAGTAATGTATTTATTTCTGTGATAGTAGCAGCTGGGTGTATTTGTTTAACTCTTCTTACAAAAGCTATGACATCGCCTATAGGGCTTCTGTTTCCTACTTTATTAATAAGTTCTTTAAAAGCGGTAGCGGGGTTGGCTTCTGTAAGATCTGCATTAATCAAAGCTGTTATCGCACCAATTGTTGCTCTATCTCCAAGTATTCGGGAGTTGAATACTTCTCTAAGTAGCTCTCTAGTAATTTCTGAAATTGTATTTTTAACACCAATACTTCTAACCAAATCAGTAATATTAGGTATAGTTCCGTAGGTTATAGCATCTCTTACTAAGAATTTTAAATCATCAATAGTTCCTTGTGCACCTGTTGCTTGTATTAAAGCTTCCAAATCACTAGCCCGAGTATTACTTTTTGGAGTAAGCTCTATAAAATTGGCCAATCGTTCTAAAGTAATCGTATTTTCTAAAGTTACTGCAGCAGTTACTAAATTGGTCATATCTATTAAACTATTGTTTACACCGATACGATTTATCAACTCAGTGGTTTTTGCTAGAGATCCCCTATTTCCTATAGCTTGTATTAGACCCGTAAAATTGTTTGCATGTCTTAGATGTTTTTGAGGTATACTCTCTATCAATTCATTAATTCCTTGAATAGTTGCATTAGCATCATTTGCTCTTACTTCTTGAATCAAAGTTGTAATCTCAGGGATGCTGGTCTGAGAACTTACACTGCCAAGAAGGTTAGTTAACTCTACCGCCGGATTCCCTTCTGCAGGTGCAGCTTGAATCATGGCATCAATATCCATCAAACTAGCTCGACTTGCATTAGAGATCAAAGTGGTAGTTTCAGAAATACTACTTCGATTCCCGATACTATTTAATATCTGAAGAATATGATCTTTATTTGTTATTCCTGCGCTAGCTTTTACTAAAGCTGTGATCTCTGAAATAGCCAAGATTCTATCTAATCCAATTCCCTTGAGTAATTGAAACAATTCGGCAGGGGTTCCTCCTTCTTCTAATTTTAGAAAAGCTTGTATATCAGCCTTACTTGTTTCGGGGGATATTATTTCTATAATTCCTTCGACTTGATCAAGGGTCATCACATTAATATGTTCTGCCTTTATTACCTCTAATTTCTCTTTGCTTAAGCCTTTTATTGCCTCTTTAGAGATGGCTGCAAATGATTCGGGTTGTAACTCTGCCAATTGCTCTGAACTTAATTCACTTAGCTGGTCATCAGATAATTTAGCTATTTGCTCCGGTGTTATAGCTGCAATTTGCTCTGGTTGTAACGCTTTGATTTGATCATCATCAATTTTAGAAAATATTGCAGGGGTAATTGCCGCCAAAGATTCGGGAGTCATACGCGCCAATGCATTGGGCGAAAGAACTTCTAGTTGTATTGCTTTCATCTTTGCAGTTTGTTCTGGTCGTATCTGCCCTGCTTGATCTGGAGTTAAATTTGCAATATGTATTCCTGGGTTTAAATAAGAAAAACCTACATCGCTTAAATGACCAATATTTGGAATATTTGCAAACTGCGCTGATGTCATTAATTGTATTTTTCCTTTGGTTAAACCTTCCAATTGTTCTTGACTTAACTCTCTTATAGCATCTACATGTAAACTTCTAAAAGTTGCAGCTGTTAGATTTGATAACTTAGATCCTAATGCTGTAATATGTTCTCGTCTCCAAAATGTCACCGAATCTGGTCTAATAAACCCAACATTACGCGTTGTCAATCTACTAACTGTATTCGCATCTGTGGCAGGACTTATTGGATCATCAGGTCTATTTCTAGCTGCATTACGAGCATTGTTTTGCCCTATTCTTGATCGTATTTGTTGATTAACCCTAAGATTACTCGTTCTATTATCTCTATTACGGTTCCTATTTATCCTATTATCTCCATTACGGATTTTATTATTGGAGTTTTGATTTCTCCTATTTCTTTTATTCATTCGTTAAATTTTATGATTAAAGTGATGTCCTAAATGTTTATATACTTCAAGCGGGTGTTATGTTGATATTTATACACCTCTTTATATTTTCAAAAGTTTTTGATGCTTTCGTCTAAAAGCCTTCTTTGTAAGCCCAGATTTGGATTAAGCTCTGATATTATTCTAAACATATCATCTGCATTACTTTTTAATTTGATTTCTTTGAGAACATTGTCATATTCCTTTTGATTGGTTACTTCTTTAAACAACCTTTGTATGAGCGTGTCCCATAATTTTATCTGTTCATCATCATCTACAAACTGCTTCGCTTCGATTTCACTTTTTAAACTAGAACTTTGTGAATTATTCCAAATTCCTGTGTTAGTATCTTCAATTAAAATATTATTGATTTTATCTGTCTGAGAGAGCTGAAAATCCTCAAAAATTTTCTGTGTTGAATCAAAAACCTGAGCATATCCTTTATTATGATCCAATACTTCTTCGAGATATTCTGTTTTATGTTTTTCGTTATCCTGGATTTCTAATAATTTATTTCTAAATATTTCGAATGCCAACCCTCTTTGCGCTATATCCTCTTTAGGATTATCACTCCAATCCCTTAAAATCTGATTAGCAAAACCTCTAACAGTACTATTTTCTAGAGCGCGTACTAATATTTTTAGATCATTAATTCGTCCGTCTTGGAGTAATTGTTGAACATCTTTGTTTTGAGAAAGCATATAACTGGTCTTCATGAATCTATAAGTAAGCATAGGGTCCGGACTATCTGAAGTCTTATACCACTCACTAACTATGCTTAAAATTTCTGTATCATCTATTTCATCAACTTGCTTTAATATCTTTTGAACGATCAAAGAAATTTCATCGGTTACATCTTCTTGCTCTTTAAAAAGTTGTAATTTTCTTGCCTCCAAAGCTTGTATTTGACCTAAGCTCAACGCTGCTAATTGTGAAGCAGATAACACTCTAATTTGGTCATCGTTCAAGGCATTAATTTGAGTATTAGGTAAGTTTCTAACTTGATCCAAAGTCAAGCTTCTAATTTGATCTAGAGTTCTCCCTCTAACTTCAACTTGTGATATGCTTTGCGTTTGACTGTCGGTTCTTACTCTAAGTGAGGTTGAGATAGAAGCTTCATCATCACCTCCTGACTTTCTTCGTTCTTTGTTACTTCTTACGGTATCTTCTCTACCTCGTAAAATCCTTCCTTGCAAGCCAGTTTTGGTTGTAAAAGTATCTTGAAAACGTGGTGCACTTCCAAAGGTTCCAACTTGATCTGGTTTTTTTTTTGATTTGTTTTTATTTCTATTTCTCATTTTTAAGTTTTAAATAGCAGCAATCATCCCTATCTGTTTCTAGGGTAGATTGTCTAAGTATATTTTTTGTAATTATTGGTTATTGAAAGGTTTCTTGATTGATTAACGAATCATGAATACTTTTTAATCATATCACCTATTTCTTGAGATTCATCTTGGTACAAGTCTTTTCTTCTCGTAGTAACACTATTATCTGGAGTTTCCTTATCATTTTCAAGTGCTTGATTAGCCGCACGTCCTTCGGCAGCTGTACCTTTACCAGTCATAGGATGCAAGCCATTATCTTTTAAAGCATCTTTAAAAGAAAAGCCATCTTTATTGGTACTTATCTTCTCTAAAATTTTGACACTATCAAATACCACTGCACTATATCTTGCGGGTTCGGCCACCATCCAGGTTACCATCAATTCTCGTAATGTCTTCTGTAACTGAGAATCTCCTAAACCATCTATACCTTCTAGCTTATATTCATTCATTGGTATATTTGGGTTTTTCACCATTTCGAGCATTATTTTTGCTATATCAGCATCTACTAATCCGAACTTAGCTTTTAAATCGTCTATTCTTCCTGAAAATGCTGGATAACTTACCTTGACATCATCTCCTATACTAGGATCATTTGTTAATTTTGATTCATCTGGTTTATTATTGGTTTTAAAAGATATAACCTGATCCATTTGATCATTTGTAAGAGGAATATTTAAATCAGAAAATGGATTATTTTCTTTATATATTTTCCTCGCCCTTTTACCTAAACCACTCCAATTTGATTTCCAATCTTCATACTTTTTTATTTCTTGTTTTATTTCATCATCGGTTAAAGCAAGAGCGGGGTTTTTCTCCTTAAATTTGTTTATAACATCTTGTTCAGATGGAGTGCCTCCTTTTTTTGTTTCCACAATAAGCTCTTGTCCTGTTGCTGTTACAATAAAATCGGCTCCTTTTTGTAAATCTCCTTGCATAGCAATAGGAACAGTTCCCCCTGCTACATTAACATTGACTTGTCCAATTTCCTTGTTAATCAACATTGTGTTATATTGTTTTTCTAAACCTGCTGCTGCATTTGCCCACCATTTTATACCCTCGCCTTTAGGTTGTAAATCATAAATTTTCCCAGAGCGATTATTTACTCCCTCTTTAAAATTATGGGATCCAGAATCTTTAAATGCAGCTTCCCCAGAGTCTTTAACAAAGTTTTTTTTGACCTCAGTAGCAGTTAGTTTTTTGACTTCACCTCGGGAGGAATCACTACTTTTTCTTAAAGACCTATTCTGACTACTACTTGATCCAGAGTCATTAGGTATATTAGAACTTACCCTTGAATTAAGTTCTCTTTTGGTTACACTAGTTTTTCTCGTTTGTCGTATATCATCAGCGCTATTTGATCTCCCTTTTAAAACTCTTCCTTGTAAACCAGTTCTTGTGGTAAACGTATCCTGAAATCGAGGTGAGGTTCCAAAGGTTCCTATTTGTTTCTGTTCAGATTTTTTTCTTGTTTTTTTCCTTCTATCCAACATAATTTTTAGTTTTATATCGTTTTATGCCACCCATTGCTGTGAAGCATTTGTTCTATTTAATTGTTCTTGTATCTCCTTATTAGATTTTAATTGTAGTGGGACATTAGAAAAAGCTTCTACCAAATCTTTATCAGCAATAGCCGTTATGTTTCCTTTATTTACAGCATAGGTTTTGGATCCTGTGTTCTGCAACACTACATCTTCTAAAGGTTGCTCGGTAATAAACTGAGCATAAGCGCCATCAATTATTTCTTCGGGTGTTGCATCATCTGCCAGCGGTAAGTATTGTTGAGTACCCTCATCGTCTGGTTCTCCTACTGGATATAGCATACGCCCATGCTCTGGATCAAATTTTGGTTTTAGATTACTTAGTAATTCTACTTGTTGTAAAGTAGTTGGGGGTGGTAATGTTTTGCCATCCCATAAAGGAGTACCATCTGTGGCTTCTGCAAATGGTTTTCTATTTACATCTTGCCTTGCAGTTGATACATCTATTTCTTTATCTTTTATAAATTGTTTTTTGGCTATTTCATCTGCAGTGGCTTCGCTTTCTTTGGGTAGATAACTCGTCTCTCCATTTGCATTGGTTCTGGCATACAGCAATCTATCTTCATTAGTACTATCTCCTTTAATTGCAGGACCTATAGGATGTAATCGCTGGGCCCGCTGGGCAAGAGCTGTGATTTGTGCTGGGTCTTTTAAAGTATCGAGAGGTAGATATAATCCATTATCTAATTCTTGTGCTGTAGCATCTGTTTCTAAAGGTAAATAGGTTGTGTTTTCCTCGCTATCTTGTACAGGATAGAGGTAACGATCCTTTTCGTATTTAGGTTTTCCATTTTTTGTAGGTTGCCATTGATCGGCTGGATTTTCTGTGCTTCGGTCATTTACAAATTGACCATCTTTTTTTTCGTCATCGGTGGCTTCGCTTTCTTTGGGTAGATAGGTAATTTTTCCTTCTTTATCTTCATAAGCATACTCAAAGCGATTTTTATCCTTGTTATATTTTGGTTCTTTTTTGTCACTTGCTTTTTTCTTTAATTGGTCTTCAACACTCTCATCGGTAACAAATTCTCCTTTTTTGATTTCGCTTGGAGTAGCTTCGCTTTTTTTAGGATAAAACACGGTCTCTCCACTAGAAGATTCTGTTGGGTATACCTTTCTATTTTTACCTAAATCTTTGATAGGTTTACCATCAGACATCTGTTTTCCGTTAGTCTGTGCAGCTGCACTATCATCACTAACAAAAAGCCCTTTCTTTTTTTCGTAATCAGTTGCATCGCTCTCTCGTGGTAAAAACACTTGATTACCTTCGTTTGATATACTTGGATATACTTTTCTGTTTTTACCCAAATCGTTGATTGGTAATCCACCTTCACTAGCTTGTTTAGGAAGATTAAGGCTTTTTTCTTCTACATATAACCCTAAGTTCTTTTCTTCTTGTGTGGCATCACTCTCTTTGGGTAAATACTGTGTATTCCCTTTTTCGTCTTTTACAGGAAAGGTGTCTCTATCCCTTTTATCGTCACGTTTAGGTTTGGCATTTTTGTCTAATGCATTTTTACCTGTTCTAATAATTGTGCTATCCTTTACAAAAAGACCTTTTGCTTTTTCTTTGGCCGTAGCATCACTTTCTTTGGGTACAAATTTCTTTTTACCGTTTGCATCTTTTATCAAGTATACATTACGTCCTTTAAATAAATCATATACTGGTTTTTTGGCATCTAAGGGTTTTTGCCCTCTTGTCGAATCCGTATCTTTTTTTGCTCGCTTTTCTCTTCGTTTTTTATGTTTTGAACCTTTGGTTCCGCCGCTATTAGGTTTTCTTTTTCTACCCGGTGTGGAATTAGAGTTAGACTTTTGTCCTCTTTGTTTCTTTTTTTTTCGTGATAGTTTCATGCTTATTTTTTTGTTTTATTTAGCATTGATCATGCATCAGACATTATGGTTTATCTCTGATTTGCATTGTTTGCTCAGTTTAATTTTATGATATGATTTCAGGGACCGGTTTTGGGTATTACTACCCAAAACACGGTCTTAAAGTGTTCCTGAAATCAAGTTATAAGAGCTTACAGACTATTGGAAAGAATGAAGTTGCAATGCTCTATTTGTGCATTAAACTTTGGCTTTATAGACTACTACCATTTCTACATTACTGATCTGGGATTTGTCACCTTTGACAGTAAATTTCCACTTAGAACCATTTCTGGCAATCATCAAATTAGAAGCTTCTAGGTATTGGTTATCGGTTAATTTTAACTCATCATTGAGCTCAAAAATTGCCGATCCTCCGTCTTCATATTGATAACGCACCAATATTCCCGTTGCTTTGCTTCCTGTCATTCCAGGAAACATGTTTCTGGTAAAGGTAAGTTCCATCGTATTGCTATCACTCAACATCAACTCGTTCCACTGATCTGGGAATGTATATGCCAGATCAAAGAAACTAGTTGCTTTATAAGGTTTTAAAGATCCCTTTACTGCATTTGCAAAAGCTATTCCTCCTTGTTCTGCTGTATATCGAACTTTAATCGTTACATCTAACAAATCCTCTGGATTGTAACTACCGGCCTTACCATGTAAGTTTAATCTCCATAATGATACCGCTCCTGTACCTTCGAATGGTAAGTAACGTTCATCATCATATCGAAGTTCAAACATTCCGTTATTTTCATCATATTGATCCACATAAGATAATGCGATTTGCTCGTTTACCTTCCAATCTGTACGTATGGTTAGTGGTTGTTCTCCCTTAGGATTCAATAAATACTTAACAGCTTTTGGATCTGGCTCCATTACCAGCTTATTGTTTAACTGAGTTAATGTTGCATTTACCGTTTTTCCTTCACCTATATCAAAGGCCAGAGAAATAGTTTTCATCTGTCTATTATAGTGCCCTGGAAAGTCCTGATCAAACAACTCTTCTGTTAATCTAAACTCACATGTTCCTTTTATTTTTAATTGGATAAATGCCAGTGGATCTAGTTCGAGTAATGAGACATTTTTGGTGATCTCCATTCCTCGTTTGTCTTGTTCCATAAAGGATTTTTCCATTTTTGCAATGTCAAGCCCTAATGTTTCTCCACTTAACAGTCCTTTTTTCTGGCTATCCCAGTAGGTTCCCCCGATATAGTTCACATCGCTTTCTTTACTTCCTGTTTCAAAAACAAATGCTTTTTCGGCTTGTTTAGCGATATCATGTGCCATTTTATAGGTTTGATAGAACAATCCAGACAGCTTGCTACTCATCCAATTATACAGCTCCAGATTAGAGAATTTGTTTTTCATGAAATTGGTAATCGATTTGTTGTTCTCGATTTCCTGATCATGAATTTGCAATTCTCTTTGCGCAATCGATTTTTGAATTTGAGCGGATAAAATTTGAAGTTCCAACTGTTTTATTTCGCTTTCGGCCATCATTTTTTGCAATTCCCAATCTTCTACAGATCTCTTGTGCTGTGCATAGATTCCGGCAATCTCACCTCCTGTACTTATGGCATCTCCAATTGTTTCTAATGCATCTGATCCTTTATCCAAGGCCTCTCCTATTTGACGCCCACCTGTTTCTGTACCTACAATAAAAGGTCCTATTTTTGCTTGAGGAACTAAATATGCAATAGCGGCTGCTACTTTTAATGCTCCAGCAGTCCCCATTAGAACCGTCGAGGCAATAATTAAGTCTATTTGGGTTTCTTCTTCTCCTAATAACCCTCCATCTATTAAACGAGTATAATGATCTTTCTGTTTTTTAGCATTACTTAGGCTTTCTTCTAAATTCTTGATCGAATAATCAGCATCCTTAATTTGATCTTCTTTGATTTGTGTACTCATTGCCAAAATCATCGCTTCTTGCTTATTACGCAGGATCTCCATTTCTTCGGCATCTTTTTTCTCGATGGCTCCGAGTAATTCTCCACCAAATTGCGATACTTTCTCGGTATAAGCCTTGGCTTTTTCTAGCATATAGGAAAAACGATAATGAGGTACAGTGGTACTTAGCATACCTAGAACACTACTAAGACTTCCTCCTCCCGCTACAGCATTGACCAATGCCATAGGATCAATAGGTGGCTGGAAGAGTAGTAACGGTTGTTTTTCTCCCATAATATTAAGCGTATGCCTGATCTTATATAAACGATCCTCTACTCGATCCCAATACTCTAGGAATACATTATTTTCCGGAATATGAAAATATGGATTGATAATTGATGCATTTATCGTTGCTAAACCATCATGCTCACTTCCTGAAAATGTAAGACTACTATAGGCATCTTCACCATCATTTTCAAGATCTAACAAGAACAAGAAATCGTAATCATCGTCACCTATATTATGAGCTAAATGTTCATAGTTTTGGGCTTCTGATAGAATTCTTTTACCCAAATTTTCTGGTTTTCTACCTAATAAGTCATATGCTAGTATATATAACATTCTTGCTTCGTTAATACTCTCTCGAGTATATTGTCTAAACAACATGTCTCCCCAATCCAAAAGGTTGTCGATATAACTCATAACAATAGCTTTACGATACGCTATAGAACGTAACCCTGCAATTGCATGCGGATCAAATGGATCATTGAGATACCTGTTGATCTGTGCTTTGGTATTTTGCATCCTCCTATAATTATCTGGGAGTTGCATCATTAATTGCATGATTTCTAATAATTGTTGCTCTGGACTATCACTTATGGTTGCATCGTTTATCAACATTTCAACGGTGCTTAATGCACTACTAAAATCATTAGATGTAGATTTTAAATAATTTTCTAATGTGTCAATACTATCTGCGGTGCTATGTCCTAATAACTCATCATCATACTTTTTAAGCTCGGTACTTATACTCTCCATTTCTACTTTTAGCTCATCTCTATTCGCTTCGGTAAATGTGTTAGAAATGGTTAATTCGGGTATTAACTGTTTAGCAGGTTCTATCAATGCATCTATGTCTACCGCCTGGAATGGTAAGAATTTCCAGAAATATTTGGCTGCAGTTGGATCATAGATATGTTCAAACCATTCTTTTGCCTTCTCAAACTTCTGATCGGTATTAAGAGACATTGCAATCAAGAATGGAGCTTGAAAAAATACTTCCCAATAATAGATTCCATTGGCACTGTTATAATCGATATGCGAGCCTACTGGTAAATTAATCACCAATGTTTTTGATTTTACCTTTATGGTAGTAGCATCTTTATTATCATAACTAAACGATGGAGTTTCATCAATTTGTTGGGTTGTTAATTGTAATAAGCTATCTACACCATTTTGAAAAAGTAATCTATTAAAGTCATTGGCTGTACTTGATGTTAATCGAATTACTTCGTAAGGAACATCATTTACCCTATAGAGTTTTGGCTTATCATTATCTGTACTTGATATATTGTACTCTATAAGTTTTTCATTTTTATATAATGTTAATGATGCATTTGTAGTAAATGCTGCATCTAAATCCTTGGCAAATAAACCTGGTAAATTACTCCAGTTTCCTTTAATAGGTTCTGCATTATTTAATGTCCCTGGCTCATAATTCGAGGTATCATCGAGTGTATAGAAATTGCCTTCTTGAAACAAGTATATCTGATCACCAATCCCAAAAGCTGCATCAATTTTTGATACCTTGGTATCTAATAATTTTATTTGATTGCCATCGATGTTATCAGGTTTACTACCGGTGAGGGTATAGGTCACATATGTTCTATCGATAATAAACACTAATTTTTGAGAACTTCCTGGGGTTACATATGCTGCATCTACTTTATCTACATAAAGCTGTTGTGCCGGACTTTTTAACCATGATTTTGTAGCAACAGAAACTGGTGGAGTTTTTTGCTTATTTTGATCAATCCCCCTCCACTCATTTATTGCTTTTGCAATAATCTCTGGATATTGTGAATTCCTACCTACTCTTTCATTTCTAGAAATATAGATCACAATATACTCGTTACCATCAAAAATGTATAATGCATTATCTGCCTTACAAGCTGCTGTAATTTCCCTATTTAGCGTTCTATAATCAACCCCTTGAAAACTATACAATTCTGGAGATGAGAACTCTTCGTTCTCAATATTTTTGGAGGTTTGGGTAATCACTTTCATTTCTTTACCCTTAAAACCGAACTGGTAATGAACCACTTCTTTATCCTGGCTACCTTCATCTATCTGACTTGACATAGAAAATGCTGCAGACCACCCCTTTGTATTATGGCTATTATCTACAAAATCAATAATGGATTCTGCTGGAGTTGTGAGTTCTAAATTCCCTCCGTTGCCTCTATCAACATTCAAGATATACGTATAATGAGTACCGTCTTCATCTTCTACAGAAAAATGCACCCTCTCTGGATATTCGAAATCATTATTATCTGGGGCTTGCGTATAAAAATCTGTGTCGTATTTGCGTAATAATAAAGCGTAAGCAGCTACAATTTTATATGATTTCATTTCTTGTGTTCGCTTACTACCAGTATACCCTAAACGCCCTAAAACTTCATACAGGTTATTTTCAAAAATGATTTCTACATTACCGCTCTTTTGCTGATCCAGATTTTCACCATTACAAATAGTACAGTAATCTTCATCCAATATATACTGTAAGCCATTTGTCCAATTAAATCCAGAAGTCACCCTTGTAAAATTACGTGCAGGTACAGTACCAAACCCCCAATTTTCACTTATGTTACGTAAAGTAGAGTTTACAGAAGTAAAGTATTTATCTTTCACAAAATAATATGAGATCCCATTATATTCGAATGCCGCATTGATATCTTTTAAATTGTTAGGTACATCATCAAACTCTATATTATTATTTAACAATTCGATCTTAGGCTTACATAAGAAACTTCCTCCTTTATGATCATAAGCAAACCATGGTGCATCCAAAGAATTTGCCGCTGTGTTAAGAGGCACTACATTTTGTTCTTCTATTGTTCCTTCATCAAATAAACGTTCGAATACTTCTTTTCCTTTATTTCCAAAAGCAACGGTATCTTGTTTACGTTGTGTATATAATTCGGGAGTAAGGTTAAATGCTCTTGTCACTGATTCGACTACAGGTATTCTAATAGGAAAACTAAAGAAACCAAAGTTTAAAACTTGTTTACGCTCTACCACATGGTTGAATTTACAACTAACAACTATATTGTCGTGAGTTTCTTCTCCCAAACTACTGGTATATTCTACGTATAACTCTACATCTGTTATTTCACTATTCGAAAGCAAATGATCTATAGTAACCAGTTTAGTTTCTTTAGGTCCGTCGGGATTATTTGAATCTTTAGGAACTTCTACTTTTTCTTCGAAACTAGTTCTTAATAATTGAGGTTGTATCCACTCTTTATTCAAATTATAGTATGAATAATAAATACGGGTTGTATACTTATTTCCACCTTGAGCAGAAGAAACGTCATGAGTATTACTATCCTCATTATCAACAATGGTTGTGCTACTATCATCATTAGGTACTGGTTCTGTCCTGCTCCAGAACATAAATACTTTATTAAACGCATACACAGGATATACTCTATCGGCCTCGATAGTTATGTTTACTGCTTTCCAGGGCTCCCAACTATCGTTGTTGGCCTGTCCGTCTAAAAAGTTTCCAAAACGATAATAGTAACGGTATGGATCAGTCTTTGTCCTACCTAACATGACCAATTTTTTATTGGTTTGATCAGGATTATTTTCGCTGATATCATCATACATGTATCCTCCGGCAATTTTTAATCGAGATACTTCTGTAAACTCATCGAGATACTTGTTATATACACGTTGCGCAGCATCATCTGTAATCTCTCCTTGCATTAAATCCTGCTCTAGAGTTTTAAAGGCTGGAGTTTTTAAGTCATCTCCTCTCAACTCTGGTCGTATATAATTTTCTGGATATAGGAACACCTTTCGGTTGGCTTCCCATACACGATAATTACGCATCCAGCTCCATTGCTCTCTTAGGTAATCTCGTTTATCTTCTGGATTATTACCTTTGAGTTCTATCTCTTCTAAATTCATGAAGTATCTATGGAAGAACAACTGAATCGCCATCGTTGCCTCTTTTATCATAGAAGTAGTGGCATCACCTTCCATTTGAGTATCGATCAATAGTTTTTCATAAAGATCACGTGTGTTGTCTACATCTTCATCCTTAAGAATTGCATAAGGTACCAGAGCGTTACGCTTTATAGTATTTAACTCTCTATCGATCTGATCAAATAAAGTAGCATAATTATCATTATAATCTACCGCGCCCAACATTGCATATATATTTGATGCTGCATCTTTGGCATTTCTCATTGTGCCATATAACAATTGCCATACTTCGGCATACAACTTTTTAACTTCTACTTTAATACGTTCTGTAGTCGACAAAATATCATATAATCGAATGATCGTTTCGATCTCAAAATCATCTTCTAACGCATTAGTTCGTGTTAAAAATGTATTTTGTTGTTTTACCCAACGAATATCTTCCTTGTCAAAACCAAAAATTTCAGACAATGCATAATATGGTTCTTTGGTGTATCCGTCTTTGGCTACAAGTAAACTAATTAATGTTTCATCACTACTACTATACTTGGTATTCAGTCGCATTAATCTCGCTAAAAGATAAATATCCATCAATAAATAATCTGACCAATCTCCCCAACGTTTATCAAAAGGTTGTGGATAAAATTGGTGATTACAAATATTCATTCCCATATCAACCTTTGAAACGGCATATTGATCCCCTTTGACAGTATATAACTTATCTTCTAGCATAAACGCTCCATTAATTCCAGAAACAAATTCTATAGGAAGCATTGCTTTATGCTCTTTTAGTAATTTTGGATATGATGCATCTACATATTTTGGAATATCATCTTCATCACTAAACAAAACAGTTGTGTCACTATAACAAACAAATTGGTTTCCTTTAAAAACATAGAGTTTACCTTCTTTATCTGTATAAGCTGCATCAATTGTTTTATTTGCATTTTCAAAATTATTTTGAATTGTGCCCCAATGTTCTGAAATTAACTTTTCTGTTTGCGTATCTGATAACCAGAATTTGTCATCTTTAAAAATGGTTACCTTATTAGCATCTGCAAAAATCGCATCAATACCATATTTAAAATCTTCTGGTAATTCTGATACTCCTAATTCTGCAGCCAAATCTTCTTCTATCTGTTTAGGGTATGCAGGATCTATTGTATCATATTTATTACCTGTATATCTTACATATTGGTCATCGCAAAATAAATACGTTAGATTTCCTTTTACAAAAGCAGCATCGACCTGCCCTTTATATTGAAAAGCATTATACTGGCTTTGTAATTCTGATAATTCAAAAGCATCTAACTTCGTCTTACTACCAACATGCAATTGATTATTAATTAAGACATACGTATTTCGTTCATTTGTGATCACACCAGTGATTCCAGTAACTGTTCCTGCACTTATTTTGTCAAGCTCATACTGAAATTTGTCTCCCATATGTTTAAAAGGAGTTTCTTCTCGCAGATGTTTATCTATATCTTTTGGATACCCTCTATCTACGGCAGCATACATATTATTAGAATAACGCACATATTCATTTCCTGAAAACAGATAAGTTGTACCATTATCCACTAAGGTTGCATCAATCTTATTAAGTAATGGATTTTCTACCAATCCCCAGTATTGTTTTACGTCTTCGACACTCGAAAATGTATACGTACCATCTGCATTATGTGTCCCGATTACAAAACACATCTCATCAAAGAAATACGTCTTATCATCACTACCTTTAAATGCAGTTTGAACTTTTTTAAAGTTTACTTTGTTAAAAGGAATTCCTGGATATAATAAACTAATCTCTATAGGATATGACCAATTCTTTTCTTGAAGATGATAACGAATAAAGTTTTGATCTTTGATAAAGATTAAATTATCGCCTTGTCTAAACACAGTATCAAAAGTGTTAAACCCTTTTTCTTGTTGTCCTAATGGAATTCCCCAAAAAGAATAGTCTCCATAGTACATTTTAGGTTGTTCTAAGATATAGTCGTCTGTTTTGTACACAACATATCTAAAATTACCTTGTTGATCTGCTTTTTCAAAAAGAAAGGTTTGATGATCTACGGTATAGGCTAATGCTACTTCTGTTATTCCTCCCCAATCACTTACATTATGCTTTGGTGGTTCTTCTGTACGCGTTCCGATATAATCTGTTCCCGTATATTTATAATATTGTGTACCACTAAACACATAGGTATTACCGTCACGCCCCACAAACCCTGCATTTATAAGTCCTGTATCATAAATAGTATTTTGTGGTTTACCCCACTGATTTTCTATATGATACTCGGTTCCAAGCAACGCATTATAACATTTTTCCCCTTTAAAATAATACGTATTACCGTCTGTACCCTGTAAAACTGAATCCAAATCAGTTTTATAGTCTGATGGTGCCTCTTGAATAGTTTTAGGTGATTGATTCTTTTTGGTAACCGTTTCTCCTTCTAAAGCTGAAACTTTTTTCCATTGTATTCCTTCCAGCATATAAACTGATCCCTCTTCTATTAAAGTGGTTTTAATATCAGTGAACTCTGGTTTATCATGTACAATATCTTCTTCATCAGATATTATATGACATTGATTACCATCAAATATGTATACTGTTCGTTCATCTGCTATTACAGCATTAATACTATTAGGCATTACCTTTTCTAATGCTTTGAAACGAGGTTCTTCTTTTAGCATATCCAGAGATTTAGGATATCCTAATTCTACCTTGGTATATTCTCCTATTTTATATCTAAAAAACTGATCTCCTGAAAACAAATAAGTATGTACAGTTTCTATTTTGGGTAAGTCATACCCTTTCTTATCTTCATCCTCTTCTCTAGAGGTTAATGTTACCGCTGCATCAACTCTGCACAGTTCTTTTAAGTTGTTTTTAACATTACCCCAATATGTATTAATTGCTCTAGGGTATCCATGATCAATATGACATGCTGCTTTATCTGAAAAACGGATGTATTGATCACCAAAAAACAAATAGGTTTTACCATCTTTAGCTGCTAACGCGGCATCGATTTTAGTGATGCCTGTTGGAAGTTGTGGCCATTGCTCGTACAAACTTTTGGGTTCTGACCACCAACGGTGAATATTATCGAATTCGATCACCTGATTACCAGAGAACAAATATGTTTTACCATCATGAGCATTTAAAACTGCATCAACCGTAAAAGTATTGATCAGACTCTCTGGTAAACTCCAGAAATTATCATCAGTCTTTGCAGGGAACACTTCTATTTCTTCTACATCGAGTAAGGTCCCAGCTGGAGTAATATACGAATCCTCTCCTTCTTCTTTTTTATCTTTTTCATCATAGTCTTTGGTCGAATACCTAACATATACTTGCTGCCCATCCTTTTCTCCAAAAACATAAGTTTTACCATCTAATACAAAAGCCGCCTTAATGGTAGTTAATCCTTCCCAGTCCTTAGAAATTAGTTTGGGATATCCTTGGTCTACTTGTTTATAATTTCCTGTTTTATATCGAATGTAGTTCTCCCCACTAAACATATAGGTATACCCATCTAGACCTACCATTGCAGCATCAATGCTCTCTATCGTTTCTAGGTTAGATAGGCCATCTAATGTTACAATTTGGCTAGGTTTTACAGTAAATATACCATTGGCATCGGCTTCTAAAGAAATAGAATGTTCATCTTTAAAAATGTGTACAATATCTACATCTACAAAAGCGGCATCAATACCATTAACGAACTCTGCTGGTATATCCATAAACTGATCCTGAATACGTTTTGGAAAACCATCTACTTCTTGAATATCATCATTCTCTAAACAATCTGCAAAAGCAGTTACCTGATCTTCGATAAACACATAAGTAATATCCTTATGTGTAAAAGCAGCATCGATGTAATCTATATCTTTAAAATCATATTTTGATTTCCCCCAATGACGAGCTATGTCTTTGATCATTTCATCTCTAGAGCTAATAAATTTATTTCCTCTAAAGAAATATGTTTCTCCATCTAATCCCTCGAATGCAGCATCTACACCATTGGGGAAAATTTGAGGTACATGCAACGATAAACCTTCATGTTGCCAATGCTCTTGTATATTTTTAGGATACCCTTTATCTATTATATTCGAATTTATATTCGAATAACGGATATATAAATCGTCTGCAAACAAAAATAAACGTCCTTGTTCATCGATATACGAAGCATCTACTCTACTAATCTCTGCAAAGGCATTATCTACCTGACCAAATTCATTTTTTCGCTTTGACCAGCTATCCCCATCTTTCATCCATAAGTAATAATGATCTCCACTTACGACATAGGTATTTCCTACTTTATCTATAAAAGAAGCATTAACACTTAGTGTTCCTTCTTTTTTAAATAGTTTTCTAATAAGATCTTCTTCAAGAATATCTTTTAGTTTTTCGTCTTTACATAAAAGCTCAATAATTTCCTTTTCTTCATCGGTTTGTAAGCTTTTATCTTTACCTAGATCGATATTATGTATATCTACAAGGGTGTAATCTGATCTACGATACGTCCAGTACTTTGAATTAAAAAACAGGTAAATAAAATCTGAAGCCTCTAGTAATGCATCAATTTTGGTTACCCCTTCTGGAAATGCCAAACTTTCTGCATACTTAGCTACTAAATCCTGATCACCAAATGCTATTTCTGTTTCTTTGGCTCCTAATTGAAGTTTATTCGCCAAAACAGAATACTGACGAATTCTTTGAAAAGCAGTAGTAAAAGCCTTATCTATTGGTAATTTGGTTACTTTACCCAAAGAATTAGCTACTTCTATTATAGGGGCTAACCAACTTACTTTTATATCTTTCACCCCTTCGAAAACGTGATTCGAAACCGCCGTTATGGTATCTTTATCTAAACCAAAAATACCTTGTAACTGTTCCCACAATACATCTTCTTGTTTATTAGCTATATCTAATATTGCATCACTAATTTGCTGATGTGCCGCTTTAGTTTCTTTGGCTACAGATTGTAATAAAAAGAATACTTCTTTATTAAAATCTTCGAAATTCTCTAGACTAAACTCAATGGCATTATCAGAATTAATGAAATAGTCTATTTTGTCAACAGGAATATGTCTAGAGTAAGTCAATAAATTTGAATCTATTAACAAATCAAGAAGCTCATTAATCTCTGAAATGGTAAACTTTAAATCTATCAAAGGAGCATCTGTAAATTGATAAATCTTTGCTATTTCAATAATATCTTGCATTCTCTGAAAGACTGCTGTTCCTGTTGCTTCTTCGAAGTAATAGCCTAATACTAATTTACTTTGATTATCGGTATCCAAAAAGAAACCTTTGGTTTCATCAATAAGTGTATTTCCATCCAAATAATCTCCTTGTAAATCTTCAAAAGCCCAGTTAGAAATAACTTTGCCTGCAATCTTTGTTAACTTATCTGTACGAATAACAAGGTGCTCTTTTTGTACCTGTTTTACTTTGTTTTGTATCGTATGTAAGATTTGTTTTCGCTTAGGATAAAATTGTAATGCCAATCTAAAACTCTCTACATCCTCTACTAGTAACTTAGTTTTGTCTAATACTATGCCTTGCTCATTGGTAAGCCCATTAAACACAAAATCATGCATTAAATCTTCTACTTCAACTTCTGATAACTCGAGTTCATCAAATAAACCCGATGTTAACTTAAGTTGTGCTTCTTTAAATTGTAATGATTGATGCTTTAGTAATTTATATACCTCATCAGAATGTTCTACAATATGCGTATTGATATCAAAATTAGTGGCATTATCAATGTTACTAAAGAAATTACTAAATTTAACACTTCCTTCTTCATCGATATAATGATTAAATATTAGGTTATCGTATAACTCTTCTAGTTCTTCTTCAAAAAGAGGTAGGGAACGTAAATCTGAAAGGAATATAGAAAAAGCTACTTCGTCCTCTTCTGGAGTTTCTTCCTCAACTTCTTTATAAAGTTGATGTATGATTTCAAACAAATCTTTTAGATAATAACTAAAATCAGTTTCTAACTTAAAATCTTCTGCTTCTTCTGGTAAATTGACCACATTTATGATTCCATTTACAGTCGTATATCCTTTGTACGTAAGGTTTTTCTTGATTTTCTCTACAAGAGGTTCTTCTATCCCTAATCCTTGAAAATCTGTAGGATAAACTTTTCCCAAAACCGGAATGGCTTGAGTTGCAATTTCTGCTGCTGCATCTTTACCTTTATGCACCAGTTTATGTGTTCGTTTACAAATCCCATGATCATGTTGCTTTAACGTTTTGAAAATTACCGAAGCACTTCTAGTATCAAAATTTCCTTTTTCAAAAATAGCTGGTGTAACTTCTACTTTTTTAAATGCATCTAACACCCCTTCTAACTGAGAGATTGTTAGCTCTTTTGCAGTCATTTCTGCTTTTTCTGTTCTAAACTTTCCTGTTGCAATATACCAGAGTAAATCAGCAGTAAAATCATACTCCATCATCCATTTCACCAATGAATGTATCGTTTGTACTAACCATAATTTATCGTCTACACTGCCTAATAAAAAGATCGTATAACAATTTTGAGAATCAGGTCTATGGTTAAAAAAAGTATTGTGTTGGTTAAAGCTTAAAATACTAGAGTCTTGTTCTAAAACATCAAAAAGTGTAAATACCTCTTCATGAGAAATATCTAAGATCTGACTAAGTTTTGTAAAACGATATAAGAAGTTTAACAACCCTTTCTTATTAGACGCTTTCATCCAAAGGTCACTATTTACCTTTTTATCATCAAGTCGTTGTATAATTTTCTCTAGATCTGTTTTAGAAATGCCTACTGCATGAAGAATTCGTTTTCTAAATACAATATTATCATCATGAAAAAGGTCATCTGCATAAGATAACTCGGTATAACCTTCTGTTATATATTGGTGTGGAATTTTATATGTATTACCACTAGATATATATTTTTTATCTTGTTTTACATATTTAGCATTAAAGATCTTATTGAATAAATCATGAGGTTCTTTTTCATCGCTATGACCAATATCATTCATAAAATCAACTATAGCAATAACCTCGTCTAAAGGTAATTCTGTTGTTTCTTTTATTTTTTTAATGGTCGATACTATCCTTAGATCACTATGATCAAGATCATCTACAGTATCTGATAGACGTAGAATGTGATCTAAGTCTGTTAAACTAAATCCTGTTTTTTTGACTAAACGAAGAACAGAATTAACTCTCCAGAAAAAACTTTTAGGGTCTCCTCCATCTTTCCAGATTATTGTATCTTCTGTGCTATTTAATGCAGCATACCCTAATTGATTGATATAAAAAAGTGAAGATTGTTTATCTGCAATCTCTTGCTCGCTCAAATTTTGAAATAACAACTCTCTTAACTCTTTTCCACTAATCCCTGTTACCTCTAAGAAGGTTTTTACATCAGATAACCTTCTAACAAGAGCCGCTTCACTTTGTCTTGGATCGAATCCATAATACTTATTCAACTGAGAAATATCCCTTGATGAATCTACAACGATATCTACTTCATTAGTATCCATCCCTAGATACTCCCTTACCAAAATACTTTCATCCCATTGTTGATCCGTAGCAAACAACTTATACAGTTCTTCGGCAGATATCCCAAGATATTTAAGGTATAATTGTATTTCGGTTTCATTTAGGTTAAAAGGCAGGTTAAATGGATAGTTAGTACTTGGTAAGATATTTTGATATACTTCTGTTAAGTTCTCTTCATCTGTAGCCTTACCACCTATTTTCTTTTCTAAAACTCTATTCACGATGTTTAGAAAAGGAATCTCTGTATAGGTATTTTCTTCATTCAATAGAATTTCTTTAATGTCTGATCTGCGTTCATCAACACCTGTACCTATTGCAGGAGTATCGAATTCATCTTCTATTAGCTGTAATAAATCTGCTAAGTATGCAGCCGGTGAATAGACCGATCTAGCCTCTTCACCCTTTTTAAAATCAAGATCACCAAATAGTTCTTGATAATCTGGTAAATTACTGTTATTGCTCATTTTATCTATAATTATTTAATTTTTAATAAGGCACTAGAGTTCTTTCCCTTCCTTAAAAAGGGGAAATCATTGACCTAATGTGTTGGGTAAATTAGACTATGGTTCTTGTAAAAATCATTAACCAATAGCTTGTGATTGGCTATCTGAAAAACAATTCCTACATCAAATTATAATGTCTTTATTTGGGTGGCATGAGCCTCTCTATTTTGTGTATACTCCATATATCTTAGAACCAGTTGATTTCTTATGGTTCCAGCTTTTTGGTAGGCTCTTTTCATACATTCAACATCATTTTTAAAAGTCTTAGCGTAATCATTTATAAACTGCTTTTGTGTCATTGCACCAATCTGAATTGCAGAATGAATGTTTTGCTTAAGTAATGCCAGAATTAGTTTAGTATTGTCTTCTTCTAAAACTCTATACAATCGCTGATAACCTTTTAGCTGTTTCAAAATCTCTTCTGACTCATTTTTAAGTCCTTTCCAGTTTAATTTGGATACAATATCATCTTTGGTCAGATTAATTGTATCCAAATTCATGTTCTTATTTTGTCTTAAAAACTTGCTTAATTTTTCTGTTGAAATAGTCTTTTTATTCTCGCTTGATGTCATTTTATTTTTTATTATGAACTTGCCTAGACAGGTCCTATGTTATTTTTCTTTTCTATAAATATTGAATATCACATTTCTAAAGGATAGATAATTGCTAAAGGGATATCATTACGATCTAAAAAATTAACCAACTCTATATGATCATTTGTTTTGGTATGAATAATACACATGCTGTTTTTAGGGATTTGGTTCACCAAACTGGCAAAGCCTTTCTCATTGTTAGGCAAGCTAAAATGACTAATATTTGCATCTGAAACTTTTAAGGTACCTTTGGTTACTTCTATTCCCCAGGTATTTGTGTGAGTATTCATAAATCTGTTTTTTTTTATTAGTAATACATCATTTATATCTCTCGAAGCTTTTAAATATGCCAAAGCTTCAATCAATTACTATCAAATATTTGATGGTTGATTTGCATTTATCATCCTTATACAAAGTTATATCAAGGGGTATCTGCAATATTTTAAAACCGTATGAGTGGCTTTATGCATGTTATGAACTGCAAAAAACATGTAACCAAAGTTTTTGGTTTGTTTTATAAGAGGTTATTCTTATCTCAAATTTGATGCTAAAAAGTAACTTAACTATGGTCAAACAATAAAGTCTATAACTTCATAAAATTTAACAATTTGAATAAGGCCTTATGGTTACTGATTTGAAAGAAAAACGAAGGAAATAGTGTGCTTTTTACAGGGAAAATTCCCTTAATTTTTAAGTAACTTCATCCCTCTAAACCGAGTAAAAAGACCAAGAATAAACAAGAAAATACTTGAAACAAGAAATAACCAACTTAATTATAAAATCACATCAATCAATTGTAAACATTTAATCTTAAAACCATGAAAAAAACAGTACTATTCGTAACAACATTACTACTATCGCAAGTGATTCTTTCACAACAGAATGACCCTACCCAAGACAGTTGGGTAGATAATGGTACAAAAGTCTATACAAACAGTAATACAGGTATTGGTACGAACGAGCCAAAAGAAGCTTTGCAAATAGGTAGTTCTACTCCATTTACCATACATAATGGAGGTTGGAAAGGTCTAAGCTGGAATACCTATTATGATAATGGATGGAAAAAGTTCTCTGGGTCAAATAAAACGGCATTCAGAATGTTATATGCCATATCTAATAACGAAATACGTTTTAACTTGTCTAAACCATCCATGGATGATCAAAATATAGACTTTGGAACAACGGAGCTCACTCTAGAGGAAAATAAAGTAGGTATTGGTACAACAAGCCCTAAAAGTATGCTACATGTACAAACCAATGTAAATGATGATAGAGGAATGATCATTTCTGTTCCCGATAACGCATGGAATATTAGAGGAGGTGCCTATAAGGATCTAAGTATATTAGAAGATGGAAATGATGGTAATGAAATTTTCTTTAAAAGTAATCTAATAAGGTGGGGATGGAATAGTATTACTAAAGAAGGAGACTCTGGAATATTCTTTGCCGATCACAAAGATGGCTCTTGCTGTAACCAAGAATCTGGTTTAATTATAGCCCCTGCTTCAGGAAGTAAAAAAGGGATACGTATTAATGCCGAAGGTGCTCTAAGTGTAAACACGAATCACGTACCAAACGGTTATGCTTTCTCTGTAGATGGTAAAGGAATTATGGAAGAATTAACAGTAAGGCTATCTCAAAACTGGCCTGACTTTGTGTTTGAAAAAGATTATAATCTACAACCGCTTGAAGAAGTACAAACCTATATTGAAAATAATGGGCATTTACCGGGTATTCCTCAAGCGACAGAAATATATGAGAATGGAGTAGACCTAGGTGAGCTCGTACGTTTACAAATGATGAAAATAGAAGAATTGACCTTGCATTTGATAGCCCAAAAAGAAACTATTGAAAAGTTGAAAAAGAAGGTAAGCAACTTACATAAAGACAATTAATTTAAACTTCTGTTTTTATAATGAAATTACATATGCGATTCGTTGTCGTATTGACTATCTATAGTTCGATATGCAACGCACAGAACCCTAAGTGGTACCTGGGAGGTACCAATATCTTAGATACAGAAACCAATATTGCCGTGGGAATAGTTAATGAGCAAGGAGTTTCTAATGCTTATTTTGATAACACAGGCAATCTTATGTTCGGAATCAGTTACGCATCATATGATACCAATGCAATACCAGAAAATAAAGTTATTTTAGGTATTGCCGGTTATATCAATAATGATGAGTTACCTATTTTTCCAGCTCCAAAAGAATGTAATGTTTATTACACTTTTAGTGCTGATATCATCTTAGGTATAGAAAAACAACCATCTATGAGATCTGGTGGTTGGTATATTTCTATGCATAAATTATACTATAATGAAAATACTGGCAAAACGATAGAACATAGTAGTGAAATAATCGAAAATATGGGACAGTTTGCATTGGCCATAGGTCATGAAAAAAACGAGCAACGTACTATATATCTTGCCGGTGATTTTTCTTATCATGACGGTAGAATTTGGCGTTCTGGAATAAAGAGAATTGTAGTAGGTAAAATTGGTATACAATCGATTAGTGATCTTGAAGCCGAATATACCTCCAGCGGTAACATTTCTGAATTAGAACTTGCTACCGATCAAAACTTTCTAAGCTGGAGTGTTGGAAATACTCTATATTTATATTCCCTTACCACTAACCCCACACTATATCAATATCAAACTTCTGGTCAAGTTAAAGGAGTTGAATTTGATAAAAATTCTAATAAAATATATTATACAGGAGATAGCCCTATTGGTATTTATGAAATAACATATAATTCTACAGGATTTACCTCAGCGCCTTCTATGCTTTCCAATTCTTCGAATTATGGAAACTCGCATATAGAACAAGCTCTTAATGGTGATATGTATGTTTTACAAGGAAATGGTACTCATGAAACCAATAGTATTGGATATTTTACACCTAACCAATCAAATCCTAATGTAACCAATATTACAATACCTAACATGATAAAGCCATATAGATCAGATGGTTTTTATCCGCTGATTGATCAAATAGATGGAGAAGACTACGGTGATTACACTCCGGGATGTATTGCTAATAAATATTTTGATGATTCAGGAATCGTTATGTCTTCTGATGTTTCTGCCAGTAATGGTATATATTTTTCGGGAAATACATCTATAACTCCTGAGACAGGCACTATCTATACTCATCAAGCTGGTTTAGAAATTGTTTTTAAACCTGGGGTGCAGATAAAAGACAATTTTGTAGCACAAATTAAATCTTGCGAAAAAACATGTGAAACACAAATCCAAGTTCGTAAAAAATCTAATACACAAATTTATAAAAATCAATATAATCAATCAGTTATCGTCGAAATTTATAACCTTTCAGGAATTAAGCTTTTTGAGAAAAAGGAAAAGCTTAACTCTAGTGATAAAGAACAATTTCGTAACGGAATTTATATCATTAAAGAAATCATGGATACAGGTATTATCAGAATAAGAAAAGAAATTTTCAGATCAAACTAATCTATATTGATCTGACTTTTCACATAAAAACCATCAAACTAAATCTGTCTAGGTTGCTATACTTTACATTTAAAGTATATTCGACAGGCTTAGTTTGATGGTTATAACTTTATAAATCTATTTTACAGAAAAAACAACTGGATCACTTGTTGTATAAGATTGCTTACTTGTTCCTCCATTAGTCACTGTGCCATCTTCATATTTTGCATAAGGTCTAAAATGATATGTTGTAGATGCCGTAAGGTTTGATACAACAACTTGATAAAAAGTTAACCATACGTTGCCTGATCGGGTATCTAATACAATTGTGCTATCTGAAAAATCACTATTTAGACTATACTCAAACCCTATTTCTATAGGCGATTCTTTTGTTATTTCTTTTACATCTAGATGAGGAGTCATTTCTGTAGATGATATAAAAAATGGCTCAGGCTTCATCTCCATTTTTAATGTTCTGGTAGTACTTGCATCTACATCAGTACTAAACTGTACTTCATTACCATAAAAATAAGAACCATCTTCCATTTCAAAATAACCTCTTACATAGTATGTTTTTCCTTTGGGTAACTTTTCAAAAACTCCTGTAACCGGGTTAGCACCTCTTAAACTTATCGTATTTGTTGCACTTACTTCAGTTTTTGAAGATGTACCATATACAAAACCTCTACTTTTTATATCTCCTATATTAGTGAGATCCTTATACTCTCCAGTAACGGTAATATCTACCGTACCATCTCTATTTATAAAAAAATCTGTATTACTCTCTGTTGTAAAGCTTCTTTCGTCTATTACCGGTACAGTATTATCATCACTTGAACAACTAAACATGATCACCATACCTACAACAACAACAATTAAATTTACTAACTTTTTCATTTTACCTTAATTTTTATTCTTACCCTATTGATTGTTGAACGCTGTTTTTCTTAAATTTAATAAAACTCCATTTTATAAATAACTTTATAACATATATTTATAAAACTATAGGAAACTTATCATCATTTGCATCGCATTCATATTAAAGACGTATATAAAAACGTTGCACCCTAATCCTATTTTATTATCCCTAGGAAAAAACGCCTAAACCATCAGGTTTTTAAAAATTAAGTCATATTTTTTTAACAAAATAAGCAACAAAAAAGATTGTATAATCAATATTTACAGAAGTAATCTCATTTATACACTCAATTAATTTAATTTTTAATAAAATTTAAATTTTAAATGTAACTACCGGAATATTTGCATGATTGGCAATACGTTCTCCTATACTACCATTAAAAAAATGTGCTAATCCACGTCTCCCATGTGTTGGGATAGCGATCATATCTGCATTAACTTTTTGACTATATTTAAATATCCCACTTTCTACCGAATAGTCATTATGAATAGTAACTTTTTCAAAACTATCCAGAGCTCCTAAATCTACTTTAAACAAGAATTCTTTTATGCGTTCTTCGATGGCTATCGAATCTCTAAATTGTTCTCCTGGTAGATTAATATACACCAAGTGTATATTAGCATCAAATAATTTAAACAATTGCATTGCTTTATGATATGCCAAAACACTTTCTATCTTAAAATCACAAGCAAATACAGCCTCTTGCACTTCAAAGTTTTCAAACTGGTTTTTGATTACCAATACTGGAATGGTAGAAGTGCGAACTACCTTTTCTGTATTAGATCCCACAAATACTTCGCTTAAACCACTGCTACCATGTGATCCCATCACAATTAAATCAACATCATGATCATTAGCAACGTCATTTATTTCACTAAAAACTTTATAGTTTTGTACAGTCTCTGTAATCTTAACTCCATCTAGAAATTCTTCATCTAAAAATGTATCAAATCTCTTTTCAGCCAATTTCATATAATACATTGCTTCGGCGACTTCTTGATCTTCGTTCTTAATCAATACCGCCTCTGATAATCCTAACATGTGTAATACAATAATTTCGGCATTCTGTTTCTTAGCAATACTTGCAGCAACTTGCAATGCATACTTTGAGTGTTCAGAAAAATCTACGGGTACAAGAATTTTTTTCATGGTTATGTATTTTTAGATAACCAAAAATACATCGTGACATTGCTTTATAAAATGATATTCGTCATATTACCACATACCTAAAATGACAATAATCCAAATAAAATAAATATTTACAAACACCTACAATTGACCACTAAGCTTAAAAAAATAGTATCCTACTATACCAACAATGGTGTAAATAAATATAAATAGGACTGCTACCTTCTCATTTCTTTTTAAACTACGTCGACCAAAAAATAATCGTAGTATAAAAGAACTTATAATAACACATAAAAAGGCCCAACAGATCTTGGATAGTTTATCTTGATCTAAGATGGTGAAAAATAATAATGAGATAACAGAAATGTTTGTAAACCAAACATATAAAACATCATTTAATCGTAATCCTCGTTGGATATGATTGATATAGATATTAGAGCCAAAAACAAATAATGTTGTTAGTAATAGTATGGTCATTTAGGGGGTGGGTATAGAAGGTTTAAAAGAGTAAAAATGACTAAATAATAAAGCTTATCTAGGAATCTAGAAGAGAAATTAAATCATAGGCAGCAGAGTTTTAACTACAAATTACGAAAGAACATTAAAAAAAACCCTAATGATTAGTTAATAAATTAACATAATTTTAAGCAAAATAAGAACTATGAACGCAGTTCTAATCAAAAAATGTAAACTATAACTTTAATATAACATTTCCCTTTTTCAAGTCTTGTTCAATATATTTGTGGGCATCAACTATTTCTTCTAATACAAACTCTCGATCAATGATCGTTTTTAATTTATCTGTTTGGATCAATTCCTTTAGAAATTCTAAATCTTCTACTCTAGCACTTGTCAAACCGGTCATCATTTTCTTTTTGGTAGTCATCGATACCCATAAGTTTGAAAATAATCTCGAAAGCAGTGGCACTGCCGAAATGTACCTTCCTTCTTTATTTAACAATCGTAATGATCTTGAGTATGAAAGTACGCCTACTACGTCAAATACGATATCATATGTTAGTCCATTATGGGTAAAATCACTTGTTTTATAATCAATAACTTCATCAGCTCCAATAGTTCGAAGCATTTCTAACTTATCTACACTATCTACCGCGGTTACATGAGCTCCAAAATACTTGGCTAGTTGTATAGCGTAGGTTCCGATACCTCCTCCTGCTCCATTGATCAACACTCTTTCTTTATTTTTGATCTTCGCCTTTCTTAAAAAATGTAATGAATCTAACCCCAACGCAACAGGTGCAGCTTCGATGTAGGTCATATTTGTTGGTAAAGTAGTTAAAGTTGCTTTATCAGATAAATTGATGTACTCGGCATGAGCTCCAAAACGCTCACTAATACCAAAGAGTTGATCTCCTTTTTTAAATCTGGATACTGACTTTCCTACGGTTTCTACTTCGCCAGCCAGATAACTACCCAGAATTCTTTTCTTGGGTCTTCTAAGACCAAAAAACAAACGAACGATAAACCACGTAAAGTTGGGGATCTTGGGGCTACGCATTTCACAATCTCCCATTGTAATAGCAGCAGTACAGATTTTAAGCTGTATTTGATTGTTTTTGGGTGCGGGCTTTTCTATTTCTTTTACTTGCAATACTTCTGGTTCTCCATATTGATCGTAGTAAACAGCTTTCATCTCATTGTATATTTTTCGTTATTCTCACATAACTGAGTTTTATATTAGTAAGAATGTAAGTTAAGATATCACAAAGCTATAAAGTTACTAATACCCCTGAATTCTTACTTATAAATCTGCTTTTTAATTGATATGTTTTCTTGGTTATTTTAGTTCAGATCTCATATTATGTTCCTAGCTTATGTTTTTATTCTAAGTAACAAATATTTATATCTATCGTCGTCTTTATAAACCATAGGTATGAAATATCCTTTGATTAAACCGAGATATTATATTTCTTTATTTAAAGAAATTTTGGGTTTTATTAAAAACCCAAAAAACGAAGAGCAGATAGAAAAATCAACCAAATTTAAAATTTATGACACTATTGGGTTATTTCTTTTCAAGATGATATGCTTACTACCGGTAGTTTTGTTCTTTGCATTTGTATATGATCCAGAGAACGTTCAAACAGAGAGTATGTCTGAACGTTTTACACCTCTTGTTCTTTTATTAGTAGGAGGTATAATTTTACCATTTTTTGAAGAAGTAGCTTTTAGGCTCTCATTAAAATTTAAGCCCCTGTTTTTGGCTCTATCGTCTGGTACGTTCTGCTATTATGTTTTAACCAAGTTCGTTTATCATACAAATATGAGCGTTGTTGATGAAAGTTTTCTAGTAAGGATTATCATTCCTATTTCGTTAGGAACACTCGTCTTTTTGATAGTTAATCATACATCTCTAAAAATTAAATTAGCTCAATTTTGGCAAAAACGTTTTCAGGTTATCTATTATTCGTCTTGTATCATTTTTGCTTTTGTACATATCTCAAAATATGAGTTGAACCTAACAAATATTCTCTTGTTACCAATTCTGACTTTACCTCAATTAATGAGTGCTATCATTTATGGATATACTAGAGTCTCTTTTGGGTTTCAATACCCATTACTTTTTCATATGTCGAATAATCTAATCGCCATTAGTTTATCCTTTTTATCCATGACAGATTTGATATAACAACGTATTTTAGTTAGGTAGGATTTCTTGACTTCTAACCCCTTATTACTCTTGTTGATGATAATTGATCATGCATTCCACTTCCAAAAAGGTAGGATAGTGCATCAATCGGAATTAACCTACAGAAACTTCTGATCAAAATATTTACAAAACTTGGTTTTCCACCGCTTTTGTGTACAACCTTAGTTTTTGTTACCATTTTCCCAAGTGTTTGTCCCCAACTAAATTCCATTATTACGTAGTACAAAAACATAAGGCAATAAAACAATAAGTACTCTTTATAAATTGGCATCATCAAGATTATCATAAGCCAAGAGACATATATAATTATTAAGTCAATCAAATAATTTGTTAACCGTACTCCCTTATCCACCGTATTCATTTTGTATTTGTTTTATTAATTGTACACATTTCGTATATGCGGTAACAATAATTTTGAACGAAATATAATCGATTAAGACAAGAAACGGTTTGTTTCGAGCAATTTTTAAAAAAATATTTAGCCATTAATTGTACGAGTTGTTACGCTATGTTTTTTCTTCCGTTTTAATGACCTTTAACTTCATTAAACTGCCAAAGTACATTTACTATTTGCCATTTTCCGTTTAGTTTTATGATGTGCATATAGTCAATCCATTCATCGGCAATAAGTTTTACCGAAGCAGTTTTACCATAAACATCTAGAATAACCACCTCCTTTTTGGGGTTTTCAGGAAACTTGTCTCCTTTCTTATTGTATGTCTCGGCAAGTAAAATCATCGCATCGGTAAACGTTTCTCTCAAATATTCTTTTCCTGTTTTTTTATCCTTCCAGAACGTTCTTTTTACCATTCTGGGATGCGCGGACCGTTCAAATTGCTCAGGCTTCACGTTATGTTGAGATTCGATATAATCTAATGCAGCTTGCTTAATGGCTAAAGAGTCTTTTTTGGTTTGCCCTTGTGTATATATGGTGAGAAGAAAAAAAAGAGATACTGTAAGTATAGTAGACTGTTTCATAGTGTTTTTTTGAATTGATCAGATGGTTTTGCGTAACTCTTCTAACAAAACCAAGACTAAAATATAAATAAATTAAGGAGGAATATGAATACTTAACATACTGCTAAGATTATCGGCTGCGCTTTATCTTTCTTTTTAATTTTCTGTTTGAACTATTCAAAAAAACCGTTCCACAATATCCAGATTCACGACCATACAGAAGATGAGTCAAGTTCTCGGTTATTGTTGTGATACTATCAATGCCCTTGGTTTGAATCAATTTTAATGTGCTCTTATCGACTTCATTCAAAGACGATGCAAATTTTCCTTTTATGGTAAGTACAAAAAATAAATTACAGTTAAAACCTGCCTTTTCATATCCAGCTTTTACATATTCAGTTATTGTTTGATTAAGAGATTCTTTAGACAGCACTTTTCTTTTTACCGCTTTTAAGCAATCCATAGAATCTGCCAAAATTCTATCCTTGATAAATTTTAATTTTAAATCAATTCTATTTAGTTGTTTGACTTTTGCCAACCATTTGAGATTCTCACTTTTCAATGGGCATTTTTGTTGATGTACTGACTGAGAAAAAGAGTTTGAAATACCTACTAAAATCATAACACCAAAAAAAACATTTTTCATAGCAATTAATTTTTCTTCAAAAATAGCTTCCATCAAAATGAATAGATAGTAAGATTGAGCCATTATACCCTTTGGTTGAGTAAAATGTTATATATTGATTTTATATGCCAAACTAATATATGACTGCAAAAGAATATTGTAAAACCTGTCTTAGTTTTTATCCTTTGTAGGGTTTTGATATTTTTGAAATAGGTATGTATTTGGAATTTTACTCGTTTCGGTTTCATTGGTAAACAAGGTATTTGCAATCCACCATCGATCATTTAGATATACCAATTGATAGCTATTTATACCTCTTTTTTCATAAGTCCCTTTTAGATTTTTGCAATAAAAACTTTGAAAAACAATCGCAATTCCATTAAACTCATTAACTATTAACCCTATTGAGTATTCTTCAAACCCATCTCTTGCATAGTACGGTCCTACTTTTCTAACAAACTCTTCTATGTTCATTACACTCATTTTAGTTTTACCATCTTTTGATTTTATTAATGACATTTTTTGAGCCCTAGGTAAAAATAGATTTCTATACTCCTTCCAATTTCTTTCTTCTCCTATTTCTCCTGATATTAATGTGATCATTTTATTGGTAATCCCCTTGATTGTTTTTACAGAGATTGTATCTACCTGTGCAACTGATTGTGCTTGAAAACCAAGTATTAAAACTAGTAAAACTAACTTCTTCATGATTAGATATGTTTATTTATTAAAATGTTTTTCAATGATTTAGTATAAAAATAGCAACAGATTTTGACACACTAACTTTTCTATTAAATACAGACTTATATATTCAGTTAATTTTTTTCCCAGTGATTTAACCGCTATTATTCTTATCTATTCTAGCAAAATATTAGTAATATAAAATTAGCCAATAATATGATTTGAAGCACAAATATTAAAGTACTAATTTTCTTTTTATAGCTATAGGCTATGGCAATCGTAATAATCACTATAAGAGGAAGAATTAATCCCGATACGATTCTAAAAGAATAGATTGTACTGTTTTCAGGTGAGTGTAAACTATGTCTATTTATTTCATTAAATATTAAAGAAACCGAATATTTGATTTCCCTATTTTGAACTGATTTTGCAAAACCTTCAGATACTGAAAAATGATGCTTAGATGTAATTACCTTGTATGAGTAGTGATAGTTTCCCCCTGCATTGTAGTATTGTTGTCTTTTCTTTTCAACATCTATTACTTCTTCTATAAATACCTTACCTGGTAAGGTAAAATCAATCAACATAACCAATGATACTATTACGGTAATTCCAATAGAAATAATATATTTTCTATTTTTTCTCATTGTTTTTTAAGGTTATTGCTGACGTATTTATGTATATGTGTCATAGTAAGACAAAAAGTTACCTTATTTCTCGATTTTTTACATGGACTTATTCATTATCCATCTTTAAAACACTACCCAGTTATACAAATTGATGCAGTTTTGATATGAGATGATGGTAGCTTTATAGTTTTGAATTGGACGTATCGGGGTTGCCACCTTTGTTTCTTTTAAAAGGGGTTTTTATAATCCTAATAAACAGATTTAGCATCAACTTCATTCTCACCGGTTAGGTAACGCATCATGCAATAAAAACTTAGTGCACTAGAATCGTTAACATAGTCGAATTATGTTTTGTTATCTACCATTTGCTGACGAGTGTTATAATTGTGATCAAACTCTTTTTTATCCAAAAAATTAGAAATCCAGCTAGGATGTTGCTCCATATAACTCTTGGCTTTGTCTATAATAAGCTTATTTTGATTGGGGGTTCGACCGTACTGTCTCCGTTGCTCTGGAGTGAGATTTACCGTTTTATCCAAAAGTATAATCTCAATTGGTAGCCTTACTCATAAAAGCAACATAGATTTTTGCGGGCTAGTCATTTTTTCTGATGAGTGTATGTATAATCATGTTAGTTATCTTTTTTAACAATATAAATATTAATATCTTCTCCTCATTTTCTTTCTAAACACTCCTCGTGCCGATAAATATCCTTTTTTTTGTTTCTTAAAAAGCATTTCAATACTTTCTCCGTTTACCCCTTGCCATGTTCCATTTTCGGTTTTCTTTATTGGATCATATATATATTTCTGATGATAGTAAATTCCTTTATCTTCACTATAAGATAAATAAAGCATTACATTTTCATACTTTTCAAATTCAGGTTTTCCATAGTGGTCGTACGCAATAAAATCAATCGTATCTGTCTCTAATTCATTATATACATTCTTAAGTACTTTATATTTGCTTTTAAATCCATTGTCCATTACAAAACTTATTCTACGTATTGTATCTCCTGATATTGAATCAATTTTTATTTGAGTATGTTTCTCATTTGGGTCAAATTCTGTAACAGAAATTTTTTCTCCAATGAATGCATATAAATTTACGGAGTCATTACTTAATTTAAAGACAGACATTTTTTTCATATCGGTCGATTTACAGCTGACTATAACTAACAGGAATAAAGGAAATATTTTTTTCATACTTCAAATCTAAATGCTATACACAAATTTTAAGAATTTAAATGAGTAAACTATACTTAAATTTGAGTGAAAGTATGTTTTGGATTAGTCAAATGTTTTATAACAATTGCATATAATAACTGCATTTTTCAGAAAACCTTTGAAGCGATCAAATTCTGTTTGATATTTGTTTTGGCCATTTCCAGGCATACCAAACAATTAGTATCGTAATAAAGCTTTCTAAGATTGCTTCAAAAACATAAAAACTATACCAAGGAGTCAAAGAGTTAACCGCAATCAAAAGCATCATGAGAGTAAAAAGTATTCCGAATATGATATTGAGAATCCTACTAATTTTTGGTTTCATAAGGATCGATGCTATAATCATTACAGTAGGGATCGCTAAAACTATGGAAGCAATTAACAATTTTGTAGGGCTATCCAATATATTTACCCCTGTTAAAAGGCTATCTACTTTTTCTGGAACATATAACTCAAAATAATCTGCATAGATATAACAAAATAATACAGCTGTCCATAATAAAGAAAGTTTGATTTTGATATTTACTTTTGGATTTTCTAACATAATACGTTGCTTTTCAATCATTCATATTTGATGTATTACTAATTAAAAAGACGTAAAAACTCCAGTAATGGTTGCCTGATCAACAGATTTTAGATACAATTGCGTTTTAGTGACTAAGTTCAATATTATACTGATCAAAAATCTCTTAGATTTGTGTAAGGCGTATTGAGTCTCTATTGATAGGTATATTTACAATTCATTCATCATAATCATCAAAACTAAAAATGAAAACAGGTATAATAACTGGATCTAGTAGAGGAATAGGATTAGCAACCCTAGAGCTTTTGGTAGCAAATGCAGATGTTAACCTTATAGGAACCTCGACCTCTGGAAAATCCTCTATTTCTCAACCCAATGTAAACTTCTATGCTTTGGATCTTTCTAATAGTGAGTCTATTCAAGGTTTTGCTGCTACGATTGGAAATCAAAAAATTGATTTTCTAATTAACAATGCAGGTATTTTGATCGAAAAATGGGATGAAGCAGTAATCAATCTGGATCAATTAAAACAAACTTTTGGTGTAAATCTATTCGGAACCATTGAATTGACAGAAAGGTTGTTGCCAAATTTCAATAAAGATGCACACATAGTTAATATTACTTCTGAATGGGGTTCTTTTAGCGAAAAGAATTTTGATGAATATCAACCTCATTATAAAATGTCTAAATCTGCTCTTAATATGTACACCAAACTACTGAGTAAAAGATTAGAAAAACAACAAATAATTGTATCCTCACTTGATCCAGGATGGACACAGACCGATATGGGAGGACCTGATGCAACCCAAACACCTATTGATGTCGCACAAGACATTAAAAAATTGCTAAATACAAAACCAAAAAGTGGTCAATTTTGGCATCAAGGAAATATTCGAGAATGGTAAATGTATCATTTATTTAAATCCTAAAATTTTTAAATGTTATCATTAATAACTTTATATTTATAAGTCATATTACATCTTATGAAAACCAAACTAATTTTATTCGTTCTTATGTTACCGGTTTTAACGTATTGTCAAACTTCTGATTTGTCATTATTCAAAAACTTAGTTTCAAAAACCTGGAACGCCGAGGGCAACTGGGGAGATGGTAGCAAGTTTAAACAAGAGATTGTTATGAATTATTCTTTGGACAGTACTCTTGTTGTTGTCAAATCTATAGGGTACATCAACAAAGAACAAACCAAAGAAGGTTTAAGAAATCATGGAATACGACAATATGATAAAAAGTCTAATCGTATAAAATTTTGGGAGTTTGATGTATTTGGAGGATTAACAGAAGGAACTGTATTTTCTGAAGGAAAAAATATAGTTTACCAATACAAATATGGAGAATCAGTCGTTACCGATATGTGGGAATATGTAGACGATTACACTTATAATTTTAAAGTCGGTTCTTATGCAGATGGTGTTTGGAAACAAGTCTATTTAAGTACACAGTTTAAATCCAACAAAAAGCAATAAACACCTTTCTCTTAAATCATAAAAGCTAGTCCACCTTTGTTTAATCTTAAAACTTGTTGTTTTATTATTTTGAATACCTCAACAAATTTTAACAAAGGCAAACTAACCAATTAAATAATCACCTTAGTAATTACTCACCCCATTTTATATATGAAACAGCCTATGTACCCTTAAAAAAATAAAGCGTGAGTACCATACTGTACTTTTTATTGTCTGACATAATCTTTAACCCAGTTTAAGATTATACCTTGCTTATTTTTAGTATTATCAATCGTTTTTTAATTGGTCAAAACTACGAATAAAACAAAATGAGTATATCACCCGTTGTGGGTGATATTAACCAAAAATGATTTTTGAAAAATTATGGGATTAGTCCCCTTAATTGAAGTCGTTATCTTGTATAGAATTATTTAACTGCCGTAGTATAGACACCTTCCATCTGAAAAGTATTTCCTTCAAACTCTATGGCCGGTTCTTTTATAACCTGTGTTGATATATTATCAAAACCAACATTTTCTAACAAGTCTTCTAGATCTTGATATTCGTATTTCTCGAATCCGTATTGAGTAAATTCTAATTGCTCCATAAAGCTTTTGGATCGATAAGCAATAAGTAGTTTTCCTCCAGGTTTTAAAACACGTAACAATTCTAGAATGTTTTGTTCCGGTTTTGGCCAAAAGTAAAGTGTATTTGTAGTAGTAATACAATCAAAACTATGGTCAGGAAACGGAAGTTCTTCTATAGAAGCTTGTTTAAATTCTACCACTCCCTTATCAATCAAATCGCTATTTAGCAAATTTGCCTCTGCTACCATGGTTGTAGAAAAGTCTACTCCCCTATATTTTAAGTTTTCCCCCATGGCCAATAGATCTTTTATAAAGAAGCCATTACCCATTCCTATTTCCAAAATATGATTTCCATCATAAGGTTTAAGTACTTTGTACGAATTAAGGCAAATGTGTCTATTCCCTTTATTCATTCTTAAACCAATTTGTCTCCCCGTTTCCCCATCGGGTTGCCTTAAATGTTTTGCAAGTTCTTTAGGAGATAGTGTAGTATCTGGAGTAAATTTTTCGGCCATAGTATTATTCTTTATATAGCATAATTAGAGGTAAAAAACATAATTTTCAATTTGATTATAGTCTCTTTTTGATATGCATAAAGGTAATTAATTCAAAGTTACTCAACCATTAAAATTATGTCTAAATAACTTTCATAACAAAGTACTCAATCATTGAGTCACTTCTGATTTTCTCCAGATGATATACTCTATAATCCAGTCTTTGATTTGGTCCTCTGTTAGCTTTAGGTTTTCTATATCAACAGTATCTGGAAGTGACAAATCTCCAGAAATTTCATACATTATATTTGATTTATCCAAATAGGCATAGGTATGCTGATGGTAATCTGTATAGGTTTTTACCTTTCCTTTTCTCAACTCTTTTATTTTTTGGTACTTGTCACCAACACACAATCCATATTGATCTTTGATCAAAGACTCTTTAATATAGACATCATTTAACTTTAACGTATCTTCAGAATCCATTCTAAAGAAACAAACGTTATCAGTTCCTTTTTTCAACTCATATAATGGAAAATCAGGGCCGTCTTGCTGTCCCATTTTTTTTGTAACACTCATGTTACTAAAAGTTTTTTTTAACTGTTGAAGCATTTCTTCTTTCTCAAAAGGAAGCATGATATCTTGAATTCTATTTTCGTAAATAGTAATTTTTCCTTCCTTATCGACTATACGATTTTCAACATCATTAGTAACTACCTGTATCGAATCTTTTAAAGTAGCTTCTTTGTCTTGTTTTTGATGCTTTCCACAAGCTAATAACACACAACTTACTACTAGTATAAATATATTTTTCATTTTGCTATGCTTAATTCATTTATTGCTTTTTTCAGAAATTCAAAATATAACCTATGAGCATCCTTAGTACTTTCTATTTCTTGATAGCTAATCGCAATGGAGTTTTTATAAACCAAATCAAATTTTACCCAACCCCCTATTTTTTTGATTACATATTTTGGTTGCTCTTCTCCAATTACATAATCATATTCAAAATCTCTTAAAAACTTGGTACGGATTGTATTTATATCTAATAACTTATCTTCATGTATTAAAGATAAAGATGCTATTTTTCTACCTTGTGATGGCTCAAAATAAAAGTCTAAAAGTTTATACTCTTTATTATAAAAAGAAAGCATCTCATCTAAGTTCTTAAAACTTAAAATAATTTCAGAATTTCTTGGAAGTATATAAAGTATATTCCCTTTATTTTTTAAACAACATATAATATCTCCATCTATAGTTGATCCTAGTTGAACAGCTTCTTTAAGATCATTATTAGTAAAATTGCTATCAAACTCCCAAAAGTCAAAATCCGAAAACGTACTGTATATCACCTGTTCATCGGGTTGGGTAATATTAATAAGCCCGCAATAGCAACCGTATCCATATTCTTTTAGAAACTGCGCATATGATTCGGGAAGATAATCTATATCAATTTTGATCGATTTGATATGTGTAATTACTTTTATCATAGTGCCTTTAAGGGGTATTCTATTTTAAATTCTAATCTAGTTTTTTATTCGTTATTCTACTCATAAAACAACTATTTCTTAATGCATCAAAGTAGATGCCATACCTCTAGTATGAATGTTAATTTTTTCGACTTTTTTTTAAAATATCAATATCATTCAATCCTTTAAAAAAGTTCCCACATGCTCTACAAACTCAATCCACTGATCCTCTTGTATATATGTCATTGAATTCGAAATTTCAATAAAAGTTGAGCTTGAAAAAATAGCATTTATTCTTCTACCTAATTCAATTGGAAACAATTCAACATCATCCTTTCCCCATAAAATTAACACTGGTTTTTTAAACTGTCGTAATTCTTCTGCTGCCCATAATGTATATTTTGGATCCCATTCTATAGCCATTCTTTTAAAATCTCTTCGAATTGCTCTTTGCTCTGTAAAGCTTTTGATATACAAATCGAACAACTCTTCTCCTTTTAGCGAATGTGATAACAAACCAAAGGCGATATTTTTTTTCAGAAAATTTGTTGATTTAAATAGTTCCCCCATTAACCATAGATACCCAGGCAATTTGACTAGCGATTTAATCGACTTAAACTTTTTAGGCGGAAATATTTCAAACCCTTCACAATTACTAAGTATCAAATGAGAAACCTTATCAGGGTATTTTGCCGTAAAAAACTGAGCAAAAACTCCTCCTGTATCATTGGCAAGAAGTATAGTTTCATTCAAATTAAGCATATTCATTAGAGAGGCAATACTATTAGCTATACCATTTGGAGTAAAATCAAATTCATTGCGAATTGGAATCTTATGTCCGCCAAAAGGAAACTCAGGCACTATACATAGATAGTTTTGAGATAATGTTGGAAGTATTTTTCGCCAAGTATTGCCATTAGATAAGGCACCATGTATAAAAATAATTGGTCTTCCTTTTCCATATGTGCTATACTGAATTCTATTTTCTTTGATTTTAATCTGCCCCATTTTGTTGCTTAACATTGTTTTTAACAAAGTAAAAGCATAGCATTAGAACAAAATTGTATGAAACGACTATATCATTTGAGTACCTGAAAAGGAGTTATACCAAATATTTCTTTAAAAGCTCTATTAAAATGCGGGGCATCATAAAATCCAGCATAGTATGTAGCCTGTGTAAAATTATCCCCCTCTAGTAGTTGGCGGCCTGCTAGTTTAAATCTTTTCCAACGAATATACTTTGAGATTGATATCCCTATTTCTTGCTTAAACAAATTTCGAAACCTGCTACTCGATAAAAACACCATTTTTGAGAGCTCCCCTATCTCTATCTTTTTATCCAAATTATTTTCAATCCAATGGCAGCTTTGAAGAATTCTATCATCGATTTTAAAAACAGATTTAGAATTAAGGATCATATCAATAAAATCCTTTGCAGTATGAATCGATACAATAGCTTCTTTAAAAAGTAGTTTTCTTTGTTGCTCAAATACACCGGTATCAAAAGTTATTATTTGATCCGTTAACTCAAATTGATCTTTAATTAATTTAGGATACCTACTTTCGGGCTCTAAAAAGATAAATACAATGTGATCATTAATTGCAGATTCAAATTCGTGCAAATAATTGGTTGGTACAATACAAAAATTGGTTTCTACGGTTTTGTCTTTATTTTTTATTCTAAACTTCTCATTTTTGGATATAACAATTGAAATTAAAAAATGTGCGTGCAAATCTGTTTTAATGTTATGCCCAGAGTAGATTAGCATATCTTGATCCATTTCTAATGAAAAATTAAGCTTTTCTAACATTCAGTGCATTTTTAGCTAAGGATATTAAACATCCTTGTTCTACATTTTTTATTAGAAATCATATTCGTTCATATTCAAAAAAATCAATAATTGCTGTAAAAAAAAATAGATCAATTTTTCAAACACATTTATTATACAGATTTATTTTGTGATACGCCAAACTAGTCTTTTAACAGTTCTTTCTTAAGTTTTTGAAATTTTCTTATTCTATACTTATCCTGCAAATTAAAAACAACATGACCAATAATACAAAAAGAAACATAGACTGCAAGTATCCATAAAACCGCTTCGAAATAATTACTCCCTAACCTACCCATAATAGATTGCGAGTTACTCCTACTTAAATCATTAGATCCGCCCGAATAAAAAGGTGCAACTAAAGCAATCCCTATTCCTACAACAATAACTTTAATCAAGTTCTTCTTAAAGAAACTAGAATGCATTTTTATATCGTCAATTTTTCTATTGTAAACCTCAAGTCTATTTTTTTGATAATCGGTCATTATTTTACTTCAACATTTTAGTAATACTTTTTATAAGTGTCACAGTAATACAAAATGTTACTCCTATCTCTAAATACTAAAACAAAAATCGATCAAATTTTGTAATCATATTTAATCCACATTATGGAGTTTAATTCTCCGAGGCTTGCCTCGAAATGTAAAAACTGTTTTCCATTGGATGCCTTGTGATCTTGCTCCGAGGCAGTTAACTATTAAATACCAGCTTTATCTCTGATTCTATCCAAACACAAATTACCCATACTACCCACATGAGTATGTTTTTTTGAATCACCAGAAACATATGTTCCGTTCTGAACTTGGCTACCTATTTCTTGATATGCTTCTCTAAAACTCATACCCCCTTCTACTAAACTATTAATATTATCTACTGTACCCAAATATTTATACTTAGCATCAGTCAAATCAATGTCTTTTATAGAAATTTGTTGTATTGAATAATTAAAAATATCCACTATATCTCTCATATCAATAAAAGCCTGAATCATATTTTCTTTTAAGATTTGAAAATCTCTATGGTACCCACTTGGCAAATTATTGGTTATAAAAGTCATTTCTGTATGTAATGCCTGAATTTTATTACACTTAGCTCGTATTAGTTCGAAGACATCTGGATTTTTCTTATGCGGCATAATACTACTGCCTGTAGTTAACTCGTCTGGAAATGAAATGAACCCAAAATTTTGACTCATATACAAGCATATATCCATAGCAAACCTTGCTAGGGTATTGCATAAGCTTCCTAAGGCCATTGCTATAGTTCTTTCATTTTTTCCTCTGCTCATTTGTGCTGCAACAACATTAAACTTTAAGGTAGAAAAGCCTAATTCTTTGGTTGTATAATCTCTATCTATAGGAAATGAACTCCCATAACCTGCTGCCGAGCCTAATGGATTTTGATCTACTGTTTTTAAAGCCGTTTTAAGTAATGACATATCATCTATTAACACCTCTGCATATGCAGAAAACCAAAGCCCAAATGACGATGGCATAGCGACTTGAAGATGTGTATACCCTGGCAACACTTTATCTTTATGAGTATTTGCCAATTGCAATAAGGTTTTAAATAAATTTTCTGTATTACCAATAACCTGCTTTAAATTATCTTTATAAAAAAGATGTAGTGCTACTAAAACCTGATCATTTCTAGATCTTGCAGTATGTATTTTTTTTCCAGCTTCTCCCAATTTATTGGTGAGTTCGTATTCTATTTTAGAATGTACATCTTCAAACTCATCTTCGATGATAAAAGTTCCGTTTTTAACTTTTTCTTGAAGCATTAAAAGTTCTTTTTCGATATCCCTCAACTCTTTGGTCGAAACCAAACCTATTTTATTCAACATCTTTATATGAGCCACAGATGCTTGTATATCATATTTTGCGATGTGTAAATCAATTTTCCTATCATTACCTACAGTAAATTGTTCTATTATTTTATCAATTAAAAATCCTTTATCCCAAAGTTTCATCGTTATTTAAGTTTTAGTTAGGTCAGGTAAACCCGATCTAATGGTTAATGGTTTTGTTTTTATGTCGGTTTTAAATCAAAAAACACATTACATCAAAACGTTATTTAATAGTGCTATATATGTGGTTATTCCTTCTTCTATTTCATTTATATAAATAAATTCATCTGCCGAGTGTGACCTTGTGCTATTTCCTGGTCCCATCTTCAGTGATGGGCAACTTAAAACAGCCTGATCAGATAACGTAGGAGAACCATAGGTTTCTCTCCCTAATTGTATTCCTGCTTGCACCAATTCATGTGCAACAGGAATTGATGAAGAATTCAATTTTATGCTACGTGGTACAATACGATCACATGGTGATTCTTTTTGTAATACCTCAACTATTTCTGTATTGGTATACTTATCATTTACCCTCACATCAATAACAAGGTCTACTTCTGCAGGAACTGCATTATGCTGTTTACCAGCATTGATTTGTGTAACCGTCATTTTTACTTTCCCCAAAGTTTCTGATATATTTTCAAACTGATAGTTCTTAAACCACTCTAAGGTTTTTATGGTATTATAAATAGCATTATCATCATTGGGGTGTGCTGCGTGTCCAGGCGTACCCTTTACCGTTGCATCAAAAACAACTAACCCTTTTTCTGCCACAGCCAAATGCATTTGCGTAGGTTCACCCACAATGGCTACTTCAATTTTGGGTATGATCGACAACATGCTATTTAATCCATTTTTTCCGCTACTCTCTTCTTCTGCAGAGGCTACAATTACCAAATTATATTTAAGGTTTTTTTCTGAGTAGAAATATGCAAATGTTGCTAATAATGATACCAAGCACCCACCGGCATCATTACTACCCAAACCATAAAGTTTACCATCTTCTATGATTGCTTTAAAAGGATCTTTTGTATATCCTTTATTAGGTTTTACTGTATCGTGATGAGAATTTAAAAGTAATGTAGGTTTACTTTGATCAAAATATGCATTGGTAGCCCAAACATTATTTTTATTTCGATTATAATCTATTTGGTTTTTGGTAAACCAATTCTCAATATGAATTGCTGTGTCATCTTCTTCAGAAGAAAAAGAGGGTGTTTCTATAAGCTGTTTAAGCAAGTTTATTGCATTCTCTGTTAGTTCTTTTGATTTCATATTGCCTGTATTGTTGTATATGTTGATAAAGGATTAAAAAGCATTTCTGGCATACCAATACACACTTTTTCTACATTCTTTTGAATTGCCGAGATACAGTTATTCAATTTTGGTAGCATACCGTCAGATATAATTCTATTGGCTACCAATTCATTATACGTTTTGATAGTAATGTTCTCTATAACAGATTGGTCATTGGTTATATCCCTTAAAACTCCTTTTTTCTCAAAACAATAATAAAGTTCTGTCTTATATATATCTGTAAAAGCTATAGCTAATTCGGCAGCGATGGTATCTGCATTAGTATTTAATAATTGTCCATTTTTATCGTGTGTTATTGCGCAAAAAACTGGAGTTATTTGATGTTCAAGTAGTATTTCTAATGTCTTAGTATTTACTTTTATAACATCACCAACAAAACCAAAATCAATGTCTTTTTGGGGCCTTTTTATCGAAACGATACTATTTCCATCTGCTCCAGAAAACCCAATGGCATCACAATGATTTGACTGCAAATTTGCTACTATACTTTTATTGATTTTACCTGCATAGGTCATCGTTGCAATCTCTAATGTATCTTTATCTGTGATACGCCTACCATCAATCATTTGTACCTCTACTCCTATTTTTTTAGCTAATTTGGTTGCTAATTTCCCTCCACCATGTACCAAAATTTTAGGAGAGTTCAGTTTTGAGAATTCTTTTAGAAATGCATCTAGAGCCATTTCATTATTGATGATGTTACCACCTATTTTAACTACCTTCAGTTTTTTCATGATTCTAGGTTTTCTAATATATGTTTCAATACAACTTGGGCTGCGAATGTTCTATTATTAGCTTGTTCTATAACGATAGAACTTTTACTGTCTAAAACAGTATCTTCTACAACAACGTTTCTTCTAACCGGTAGGCAGTGCATAAACTTCGCAGTTCCTAATTTCTCTTTGGTTAACATCCAGTTTGAATCTTTACTAATTACTTTTCCATAATCCGTATAACCGCTCCAGTTCTTGACATAGACAAAATCTGCATCTTTTAAGGCTTCCTTTTGATCATAGACCACACAAGTATCTTTAGTTATTTTTGTATCTAACTCATACCCTTTTGGGTGGGTTATCGTTAAATCTACATCCAATTCTTGCATCATTTGTATAAATGAATTAGCTACGGCATGAGGTAATGCTTTGGGATGTGGTGCCCATGAAATTACTACTTTGGGCTTGGATTTTGTTTTTAGCTCTTCAATTGTAATAGCATCGGTCAATGCTTGTAAAGGATGCCCCATTGCACTTTCCATATTTACTACAGGTACAGAAGCATATTTCACAAAACTCTTTAGAACTAACTCAGAGGTATCTCTTTGTTTATCTTTCAATGTAGAAAACACTCTTACCCCTATTACATCGGCATATTGAGAAATAACTTGTGCCGCTTCTATAATGTGTTCTGATGTATTTAAATTCATAACTACTTCATCCTCGAATTCTAAATTCCAGGCATCTGTAACATTTAAAACAATAACATCCATCCCCAAGTTCTTGGCAGCCTTCTCGGTACTCAACCTTGTCCTTAAACTCGAATTAAAAAAGAGCATAACTAATGTTTTGTGTTTTCCTAATTCTAAAAACTGAAAAGGATCTTGTTTTAATTGAATAGCCTCATCAATAATTTGAGGTATATTATTCAAATCATCTATTTCTGTATATTTTTTCATAAATATCAATTTTGGGGTTTTGATGCGATCAAAACATGTGTATTAAATTTTACTATATTTCCTGTTTGAGCGCATCAAAAAAAACATCTAAATGTTCTTTCTTTACTGTTAATGAAGGAAGTATTCTTAATAAATTAGGGTTCTTAGAGCTTCCTGTAAAAATATGATGCTTACTTATTAGTATTTTTCTCAAATTGGCTATAGGAAAATCAAATTCTAATCCCAACATTAGTCCTCGACCCTTTATCGTTTTTATTGCCGGAATTGTTTTTGCCTTATCTCTGAAGTATGCTGAGGTTTTCTTTACATTATTCATTAAGTTTTCTTCTTCTAAAACTTTTAAAACTGAAATAGCTGCAACACAGGCCAAATGATTACCTCCAAAAGTAGTCCCTAGCAAACCATGAGAGGACTTTATATTAGGATGAATCATGATTCCGCCAATTGGAAAACCATTTCCCATTCCCTTAGCTATAGAGATTATGTCAGGTCTAATTTGATGCTTTTGAAAGGCAAAAAAATCACCTGTTCTTCCTATACCGCACTGAATCTCGTCTGCTATCAAAAGTGTTTGATGTTTTTTACATAATTTTTCTAAGCTTTGAAAAAACTCTGTTGTCGCTTCATCTAATCCACCTACTCCTTGAATTACTTCAATAATTACGGCGCATGTCTCATTTTTACGCAACTCATTTTCAACAGAAACAAGGTCTCCTAATTCAAAAAAAGTAACTTCTTGTTGCGCATTTATCGGAGCAATGATTCGAGAATTATCTGTTGCCGCAACCGCCGCAGATGTTCTTCCGTGAAAACCATTTTTAAAAGCAATCACTTTCTTTTTTCCTGTATGAAAAGAAGCTAATTTTAAAGCATTTTCATTGGCTTCTGCTCCCGAATTGCACAAAAACAACTCATAACTACTACAACCAGAAATGTTTCCTAATAAAATCGCTAGTTGTTTTTGTAATGAATTTTGAATCGAATTACTATAAAAACCAAGTTTGGCTACCTGATCAGAAATAGCATTGACATATTTTGGATGAGAATGTCCTATAGAAATTACAGCATGTCCCCCATATAAATCTAAGTACCTTGTATTTTTATCATCATATATATAAACATCTTCCCCTTTTATAGGAGTAATGTCAAATAACGGATATACATCAAACAGTTTCATATTTGTTCCTCTTTTATCATATTAATCTTCTTAAAAGAAGTAACCATACCTTGAATTAATGAAGAACTTAATCCATTATGTTCCATCTCGTTTAACCCTTCTATAGTACATCCTTTTGGAGTAGTTACTTTATCAATTTCTTCTTCTGGATGATTACCAGTTGCTATTAACAAATTGGCGGCTCCTTCACTAGTATGCATAGCAAGTTTTTGAGCTTCCTTCGCATCAAACCCTAATTGAATAGCTGCTTGGGTGGTCGCTCGAATAAGTCTCATCCAAAAAGCTATTCCACTTGCACAAACAACAGTTGCGGCTTGCATTTGTGTTTCTGGAATACAAATAGAATTACCTAATCTATTAAAGATAGATTCTGCTATTTTAATACGTTCTGCCCCATACCTATTACTACATAAACAAGTCATTGATTTACCAACAGCAATAGCTGTATTAGGCATTGCTCTTATAATAAATTGATCACTTCCTACGACTGCTTCAATTTTGTTTATTGAATAGCCCGTTATTGTAGAAATTAAAACATGTTTCTCTGTAAGTAAATGTGCGATACTTTTAAGAATATTTTCAAAATGTGTTGGCTGCACAGCAAAAATCAAAATATCAGAATGTTGCACTGCAACCGCATTATCATTGGTAATTGTAACATTATTATACGACTCAAAATCAGATATTTCTGAAGTCTTTCTTTTGGTAAGGTACAGGTGAGTAATTGCATCGCTTGTTATCAATCCTTTGGCTATTGATTTTCCTAAATTTCCCGTTCCTATAATTGCTATTTTCATGTTTTTGTTTTTATGCAAGTTTATTCTAGAAAAAATTGGCCTTTAATTGTAGCCCTTCTGTTTCGTTAAATCCAAACAGAAGATTCATATTTTGAATGGCCTGTCCAGAAGCTCCTTTTAATAAATTATCAATACAACTTGTAATAAGTAGTTTATTGTTATGCTTGTGTAAGTGAATCAGACATTTATTTGTATTAACGACTTGTTTTAAATGGATTTCATCATCTGATATAAAAGTAAAAGACTCACTTTTGTAATAATCTTTATAAATGGTTTTGGCTTCTTCTAATGTGCCTTTAAAACCAGTATAGGCAGTCACAAAAATACCTCTGGAAAAGTTTCCTCTATTAGGTATAAAATTAAGATCTGATGAAAAGTTTGATTGTACTAATTTTATCGTTTGTTTAATCTCGTCTAAATGCTGATGTGTAAAAGGTTTATAGTGCGAAAAATTGTTATCTCGCCATGTATAATGTGTTGTTTTAGACAAAGAAGTTCCTGCACCAGTAGCCCCTGTAACGGCATTAATATGTACATCGGTATGTATTAATTTTTCTTTTGCCAGTGGTAATAATGCTAACTGAATTGCAGTTGCAAAACAACCTGGATTAGCTATATATTTAGCTTTTTTTATGGTATTTTTTTGCAATTCGGGTAACCCATATACAAATAATTCTTGTTGATAATCATTATTTGCATTTAATCTAAAATCATTACTCAAATCGATAATTTTAGTATGTTTAGAAAATGTATTATCCTTCAAAAATGTTTTAGAATTACCATGACCTAAACAAAGAAAAAGCACATCTATATCCATAGAAATCGTAGTTGTAAATGTCATATCAGTACTCCCAACTAAGTCTTGATGAATTGCACTTATTCTATTGCCTGCATTTGATGTACTATATACAAAGTTTATCTCTACTTTGGTGTGTTGCAGTAACAATCGTATCAATTCTCCTGCGGTATATCCAGCTCCTCCAATAATCCCTACCTTAATCATGCTATACTATTTATTTGTTGGTATATTTTACCTTGATTTCCTATAATTTTTATAAAACCCTTTGCGTCATCTGCAGTCCAACATTCATTCATCTCTCCATAACTTCCAAACTTTGGGTTCATTAAATCATGTTTAGAACTTATCCCATCAAGAGTAAAGTGGTATGGTTTTAATGTTAGAAATACCTCTCCTGATACCTTTTCCTGACTAGTTTTTAAATACGCTTCAATATCTCTCATTACAGGATCTAAATATTGTCCTTCATGCAAATGCATTCCGTAAAAGCTTGCTAAATACTCTTTATGTTGTAATTGCCATTTACTTAAGGTATGCTTTTCTAATAATTGATGTGCCTTAATGATGATCATTGCAGCGGCAGCTTCAAAACCCACTCTTCCTTTGGTACCTACAATAGTATCCCCAACATGTATATCTCTACCAATAGCATAGGTCGATGCTATACTGTTTAACAACTCTATATTTTTGATAGGATCGTTCTTCTTATCATTAACAGCTATTAGCTCTCCTTTGTTAAAAGTTAATTTAACTTTTGATTCTTGTTCATTACTTAACTGCGATGGATATGCGCTTTTGGGCAATGGTATATTTGATGTTAAGGTTTCTGAGCCGCCTACACTTGTACCCCATAATCCTTTGTTAATTGAATACTTTGCTTTTTCCCAAGAAAGACCAACACCGTTTTTGTTTAGATATTCAATCTCTTCTTCTCTAGACAATTTATGATCTCTTATAGGCGTAATAATCTCAATTTCTGGAGCTAAAGTCTGAAAAATAACATCAAAACGTATTTGATCATTTCCTGCACCAGTACTACCATGGGCTATGTATTTTGCATCAATACTCTTTGCATATTCTACAATTTTGATAGCTTGAACAATTCGCTCTGCACTTACAGAAAGTGGATAGGTATTATTCTTGAGTACATTGCCATAAATAAGATATTTAACTACTTTTTTATAATAGTACGCTACCGCATCAATATTTTTATAAGAAGCAACTCCCATCTTATAGGCATTTGTTTCTATTGATTTAATTTCGGCAGTATCAAAACCTCCTGTATTTATACTTACTGCATGTACATCAAATCCTTTATCTTTTGATAAGTGAATTGCACAATACGATGTATCTAACCCTCCGCTATAAGCTAACACTAACTTTTTCATTTTTTATTTTTCTTTAAAAATCTTGTTTGTTTTATACTCTTAAGTCTCTTAAAGACCCCTGATTTTATTACTTTGTTTTCAACGTTAGATTTTGGATCATATAACATCCCTGTACATAAACACATGCTCTGTTTTGTTCGCTGCAATACATCGTAGTTTTTACACGTTTGACAGCCATTCCAAAAACTTTGATCATCGGTTAACTCAGAAAAAGTAACGGGTTTATAACCCAGATCACTATTTAGTTTCATTACCGCTAACCCTGTAGTTATACTAAATACTTTTGCCTTTGGAAATTTGGTTCTGGAGTGTTCAAAAATCTTCTTTTTAATTTTTTTTGCTAGTCCTTTCCCACGATAATCTGGATGTACAATCAACCCTGAATTGGCCACAAACTTACCGTGGCTCCATGTTTCGATATAACAAAAACCAGCAAACTTATTGTTGTCTAAGGCAATTACAGCATTGCCTATTTCTATTTTAGAAATAATATATTCAGGTTTACGCTTGGCAATTCCTGTACCTCTAACTTGAGCAGCTAGAGCAATGGTATCGCATATGATATTTGCATAAACAATGTGTGATTTATCGGCAATAACAATTTTCATTGTTGTTGATTTTACTACCAATCATGCCATAAAACTTTAAATCGAAGGTTTCATGCTCAAAATTGGGCTAAATGATTAAAATATGTTGAAAAATTTACTTTGGAAATGAAGAACCGGACACACCTAAGCTCCCAAAAATAGAACTATACCCTTACGGGCGGCGGCGGTTAAAACAGCGTACGGGAGTGTAGTTATTAAAAGAAATAACTAAATTTTGAAGTACTATGTTTATAAAAATTTGCAAAAGATGTGAAATAAATAAAATTAAAAAAAATCAATAATTACCAAAATAGAATTAGCGTACGCAGCGGCGGCGTACTCTGGGAGAGGGCACTTCGGGTATATGATTATATTTAATTGACATATTCATCGATACAAATGTATAAAAAATATCATATCGGTCATAAAAACTTTGTTCTAAAGTAAGAGTTGAATTTAATTTAAACAGATATCTCAAAAATTAAACACAATTTTTAAGATATCTGTTTTTTAAAGCCGTTAAATTTATCAATAATAATATTTATGTGTAATACTCTTATTTCGTAAGATGAACCATTACTAATAGTTTTACTAGCTCCCAAACCATTACCTCCAACAAAAGAAAAGTAACCTTCTGCTGTATTTTTATTTAAAGTTGTAAATGTTATAGTACCAGAACCTAAAGTACCAAAAGTTGTATAAGTTTGGTCATCTGCCAAGCCTTCTTCATAGGTTCCGATACTTATGTTATCCAGCGTATAATTACCTATACCTGTTACATTTTGCACAGAAATTTCTATTGTTATTTGGCTTGATGTAACAGCCTCAATAGATATAATATTGTTAATGTAGCTCACAAAGAATGAATTAGCTTCCCAATTTTTGCCATCGACTTATGCCATTATAAAAGTGACTTTTCTGGAGGTTGATTGCTCGTCTGATCATCATCATCATCATCATCATCATCAAATTTACATGAAGTTATTGTTAATACTATTAGACATACACCAAGAAACATTTTTTTTGATATCATTTTTTCGTTTATTTAATTTTTGTAAAATTAAGTTCAGAAGATTCTGATGATCAACAAAAGCGTAATACATATGTCTCAAAAAACGAAATGAGATAAATTAACAACTTTTGAGTTTAAAATTGCATCAATACATGAGCTCTTTATTAAATTTTAATTAATGACCTTTCATTTTCTACAAGTGCTTGTTTTAGTGGGAGTATTCAATTCGGGGATTATTTTTTCATCTACATTATCGATAAAGAAGGGGCATAGAAAAGTATCTAATTACATTGGCCTTTTTATATTATTAATTTCTCTTAGTATTGCTTCATATAGTATTTTACCCAGTCTAAGGAATAAGTATGACTGGTTGTGTCTCATCGGTTTCCCTTCTGTTTATTTTATCGGAGCAGTCTTTCTGTTCTTTGTAAAATCATCTATTAAACCCGATTATAAGTTATCACAAAAAGACTTTTTATATCTTATCCCAGGAGTATTAGAAATTCTGCTTATTAGTATCATATGGATATATGTATACTTCTTTAATTTGGATTTGAAATCAGAAATTTTAAATCGTCAACTATTTTGGGTATTTCATGAAGGCTTGGCTATATTAGTTACCTTGTTTTTTGCGATTAAAGGTGTTAAATTATTTACAAATAAGACGAACATTATTAACAGTTATTATGTTTTTGTTTTTTATGGAATGATTACATTGCTTGCTTTATGGCTCATGTATTATATTGTTGAGTTATCTAACTATCCTAATGGTTTAGGAAGTTATTATTACCCCTATTGGATTTTGACATTGGCCTTTTATATGTTTCTTGGGTTTAATAGTCTTATTAATCCAAGAAAATTATTTGGTTCAAAGATAAAAACTTTACACCCAAATGTATTTTGGATGAAACGTATACCCATATTTGTCACATTATAAAAGAAGAAAACCTTTTTCTAAACCCTGATTTGAATTCAAAAATGGTATCAAAAAAACTTAACATTAGCAATCAATTACTAATGGAAGTATTAAAAAAGAAAGACATCACTTTTTTAACTTTTATAAATGGATATCGTGTAACTGATTTTATTAATAAATTAAATTCTAATCTTGATAAAATCCATACTCTTGATTCTTTAGCCGAAGAAAGTGGTTTTAAATCTCGTGCTACTTTCTATAGAGTTTTAAAAAAACATGCAGGACTGTCACCAACTGAATATAAAAAAGAACATATACAATGATTGAAAACTGGAAAGACATAGCCTTTGGGTCTGATTTCGGTGGAGATTTTTTAGATTTAATTGAACAGATTTCTAATGATGAATTAACATTAGAAATGGTTTATACTCATACCGATTTAAAAAAATATCTAGACAACCTTAATTTGCTTGACCATAAAACCGATAATAATGTGACTTTTGCATCTTCAGGGTTTGGACAATACGTTCATTTTGAAGATGCAATCATTGCCCTATCTGCTATAATTGTTGAAAACCATATAAGCGGCAAAGTAGATTTAACGAAAGCATATGGAAATAAAATCATATACTTTAAATCTTCTTTGGGCGAGGTAGAACTGATTAAATTAGCATTGAAAAAAATCAAATCACAACCAGAAAAATTTGTTTTGTTTGAAATGTGCTTGGATGAAGAAAGAGATGAAACTTTACAAGTTATTAATAGCATACTTATAGAATTTGAAAAACTGGTCTAAAATTGTATCGATATCGATACATAATGGAATACATAATAAACTATAATAATGAGTAGAAACAACTACGCAGGATTAGTTCGTTGGGGAATTATAGGATGCGGAAATGTAACTGAGGTTAAAAGTGGACCTGCATATCAAAAAACCGAAGGGTTTGAGCTAGCAGCAGTAATGAGACGTGATATAGAGAAACTAAAAGATTATGCAAAAAGGCATGATGTTAAAAAATATTATGCCAATGCAGAAGATTTAATTAATGATGATGACATAGATGCCGTTTATATCGCTACTCCACCAGATACCCACATGTATTATGCGCTTAAAGTAGCCGAAGTAGGAAAACCTTGTTGTATCGAAAAACCACTTGCTCCTAGTTATAAAGAAAGTATGATTATCAATGAAGCTTTTAGAATTAAAAAAACTCCGTTATTCGTTGCATATTACAGACGTTCTTTACCTCGTTTTAACAAAATCTCTTTATGGTTAAAAAAAGATATGATTGGAGAGGTACGCCATATCAATTGGCATTTTTGTAAGCCTCCTAATGACATTGATTTATCAGGTGCTTATAACTGGCGAACAGATCCTAAAATAGCTCCGGGTGGATATTTTGATGATCTAGCAAGTCATGGACTTGATTTATTCACTTTTCTTTTAGGTAACATTAAAGACGCATCAGGTATAAGTCATAATCAACAGGGATTATATGCTGCAAAAGATACAATCACAGCATGCTGGATTCATGAAAGTGGTGTTACTGGAACTGGTAATTGGAATTTTGGTAGTGATCGCCGGGAAGATCGTGTTGAAATATTAGGAAGTAAAGGAAAAATAGAATTCTCTGTATTTAAAGAAAGTCCTTTACAATTAAAACATGACGAAGAAGAGGAAACAATTTTCATCAAAAATCCCGAAAACATACAAATTTACCATGTTGAAAATATGAAAAAACAATTGCTTCATAAAAATTACAAACACCCTTCTATAGGCAACACAGCACTGCATACAAGTTGGGTAATGGATAAAATACTTGGAAATTAAACTTTTGTACTATCTATAATTAATAATGCTTTAACTTATAAAAATAAGAAAAGCTACCAAAATTTAGACTGTTTCCTTAAATAGGTTTTAATTAATAGGCTACATTAAGTAGTTGGCCTGTAAGTTGTAAAAGTTCTAGCTCTGCCAATTTAGAGTTATATTTTGCCAAGTTCTTATTTGTTTTTGCCTGTATCAAATTGATCTGTGCTTGTCTAAATTCTATAGATGTTACCTGCCCCAATTTAAATCGTTCTCTAGATCGTTCAAAGTTATTTTCATTTGTAACTACATTCTGCTGTTGAATTTTATATATTTTTAATCGATTTTTATAAGTCCCTAGAGCATTGGCTATATCTCGCTCTACCTGCAATTTTATTTGATTTTTTAATAATTCTTGATTATCTAAAGCTATTTTTGAGTTTTTTACCCTGGTTATTGTACTTCCACCATCAAAAAGATTCCATGTCAAACTTATTCCAGCTCCAAGAGTTGATGTATTAGATATATTATCAGGAAAAAAGGCTGAAGCTGGATTTCGAGATTGATTCCACCCGTATGACCCAGACAAACCTACCGTGGGAAGGTATCCAGATTTATTCACTTTAATATCATAGCTACTAATTCTTAGGTTGCTTTCATTTTGTAATAAAGTGACATTGTTTGCTGGTGCCCTTTCTAAATAATCGTCTAGTTGTAGTTTAGGCGTGAATCTTACAGCGGTATCAACTTCGAATTGTTTTTCTAATTCTTCATTAAGAATAATATTTAGATCTCTTCTGGTGTTAAGCAATTGTTGTTTAGTATTCAATAAATTTATACTATCATTTGCTACATCTACCTGTGCATTTAATACATTGAGCTTAGTATTTTGACCATACTCAAATTGATAATTAGATCTAGAGACCCGTTCTTGTGAAATCTCTAACGTTTCTTCTAGTATCCCAACATTTTCAGAAAGTCTTGCTACTTCATAATAAATGGTAAACAACTGCAAAATTGTGTTCTCAATTGTTTCTCTGGCTTGTAATTCTGTTAGATTGTATTGTTCTTTTAATCTTTTATAATTATAAAAACGCCCTAATCCATCAAACAAGGTATAATTAAGGTTTAGACCAGCATTATATCGTTGTGTTTCTGCATCTGCAATATCCCTATCCGGGTCTCCTGTGGTAGGAAACGATGTATTAGTACTTGCAGATTGATAATTAACTCCTGCATTACCTGATAATACGGGTAAATATCCAGAATTAAGGATTCCTTTGTTATTCTTGGCAATCTCTATGTTGTTTGTTGCAATAACGATTCCAAAATTATTCTCTAGTGCTAACCTTACAGCTTCTTCTTTTGTTAATTCTTGTGCAATTATCGTATTGGAAGCTAAACACAGAAAAAAAATAAGTTTGATGTACCTAAGCTTGCAATTCATGATGTTCTTCATGGTCTTCTTTTTGTTCTTTTATAGCGCGTTCTACTTCTTCTTTGGTTATTTTATTTCCTGTAAATAACCATTTGGTACTGGTTTTTACATTGTTGCTAAATGATAGAAACAATGGTAATACCAATAAGGTAAGAACAGTAGCAAAACCAATCCCATATGCAATCGAAATAGCCATAGGTATTAAAAATTTTGCTTGGCGACTCTGCTCAAAAATCAAAGGAGTCAAACCCGCGATGGTAGTTAATGATGTTAGAAAAATAGCTCGAAAACGTGATCTACCGGCCTGATAAATAGATTCATCAAACGACAGTCCCTCTTTAAGGTTATTGTTAAACTTGCCTATCAACACCAAACCATCGTTAACCATAATACCTATAAGTGCAATTATCCCCAACATCGATAATATATTGATTGAAAAATTATGCATCCAATGTCCCAAAGCTACAGCAGGTAAACTCAAAGGAATAAGTAACAATAATAATAAAGGTTGACTATAACTTCTAAAGGTAAATGCTATAGTGATATATATTAATGCCAATACTGTAAGTCCAACTGGTTTTAAAGAACCTAAAAGCTTACCCGCCTCACGATTTTGTCCTTCATAAGATGCGGTTACAGTTGGATACTTAGAAATTATCTCAGGCATGATCGCTGTTCTAATCTCCTGCATAATATCGGTTGCACTAGTGGTTTCTACATTTTTTAAATCTGCCGAAATCTGTATTTCTCTACGCCCATCTAGATGATTAACGGCAACATCTCCTCGTTCTATCGAATAATTTGCTATTTCACCCAGTGGTACTCGTTCTCCACTGTTTGTTATGATACGCATATCATCCAGATTAGTAATAGAAGAACGGTTTTCTTTATCATAGCGCACCCATACTCTAATCTCATCTTGCCCCCTTTGGAATCGTTGTGCTTGTATTCCAAAAAAACCAGCACGTACTTGTGACATTATATCACGAAGATTTAACCCTAGTAAATAAGCGTTATCTTTTAAATCTATACGAATTTCTTTAATTCCTGCAGGATCATTATCTGTAACATCTTTAAGCAAAGCATTGTTTACCAGAGATCTTTTTAATTCTTCCTTTGCAGCTTTCAACTCTTCTATATTATTTCCTAATAATGAGACAGAGACTGGTCTTCCTCCAAAGTTACCTCCACTGCCATATACTAAACTCTCTACTCCAGTAACTTCTCCCATTTTTTGCTGTATGAGATTCGTTACCATCGAAGAAGGCACCTCATCAGGACGTTCTTCACCAGGTAATAAATTAACAATCAATGAAGCTGTGGCTGATCCTGGTCCTATATTGGTAATGACATTTTTAAATAGCTTTTTATTATCATATTCAGCACCTTTTAAATACTTTGCAGACAGCTCTTCGTTAACCTCCCATGCTTTTTCTTCTATCACCGAAATTATACTATCGGTTATCTTTTCATTGGTTCCATTAGGCATTGCCAAATTGATTGATAGTCGATCACTTGCTATTTGTGGAAAAAAAGAAGTTCGAACTATTCCTCCACCTACACTACCTATTGTTAGAATAAGTAACACTATAAAAATTGAAAAGGTAAAAAGCTTGTTTTGTAGCGAAAACCGCAACATTGGACTGTATATTTTATCTCTTAACCAACGCATAATCCTATCGCCAATAGTATTGATATAGCGCAGCCTTGTAAAAAGTTGTCCGATTGTAGTTTTAGGCTTTTTACCTTGAGCTCTTAAGGCTTTAGAGTGTGCTAAATGGGCAGGTAAAATAATCAACGCTTCTACTAAAGATACTGCCAGTGTAAGGATGACAACCACAGAGACCTCTCCAAAAAACTCTCCGATTCGACCATCTAGGAATAAAAATATCCCAAAAGCTAATACTGTGGTTATAATTGCCGAAACAATGGGCGGTATTACTTCCATAGTACCATCTATTGCCGCTTGAACGGGCGTTTTCCCCTTCTCATAATGCTGATAGATATTTTCTGCAATAACGATCCCATCATCAACAAGAATACCGATAACAATGATCATTCCGAAAAGTGAAAGCACATTAATGGTCACTCCAAAAGAGCTTGCAAAAATAAACATTCCCATAAATGCCACCGGAAGCCCAAAAGCTACCCAAAATGCTAATCTAGTATTTAGGAATAGAGACAGAAATATGAGTACCAAGATCATCCCTATAATTGCATTTTCGGTAAGAAGCTCTGTACGTTGCACTAAGGTAATAGATCGGTCACTAATTACATTTAATTGTACGTTATTATACTTTTGATTAAAATCTTCTATATATTCTTTTACTTTCTCTGCCGAAGAGATAAGATCCTCTGTATTGGTACTAGTAATTTCGACGTTAACAGCTAAGTCTCCATTATAATAAGTTGCATTTGCCGTTTCTGAAAATCGATCTTTGATAACAGCAATATCTTTTAAACGTATGGTTCGCCCTGTTGCATCAGCCCGTACAATAAGGTTGGACAATTCATCTCCATAATATGAACGATTATTTGCTCGTATTAGGTATTCTTCGGCATCAGTTTTTATTGTTCCACCTGTAGTCAAAATATTTGCTCTGCTCACGGCTTGAGCAACTTCATCAAAACTCAGGTTAAATGCCAATAAGCTGTTTTCATTTACAGCAATCTCAATCTCTTCTGCAGGATAACCACTAATTGTAATTTGAGAAATACCATCAATTCCTCTTAAATCATTTTCTACCTGACGGGCAATTTGCTTAAGCGTTGCCAGTGGCACTTCGCTTCCGCTTATCGCAAAATTAATCGTAGGGCGTATAGGTTCTTGTTTGGCTACAATCAAAGGTTCCATACCTATTGGAAATGAAGGAACACGATCTACTGCGTTTTTTATTTCCAGTAGCATAAAATCGATATTCTTTCCTTTCTCTATTTCTACATTTATCCTACCACTATTCTCTCTAGATGTAGAAGTTACACGATCTACTCCATCCAACCCCTTAAGGTTATCTTCAATCTTCAGTATTATTCCTTCTTCTACTTCTAGAGGAGAAGCTCCAGGATATGTAACATCAATATTGATGTTTTTAGAATCTATTAATGGAAAAAAAGACGATTTAAGAGAAATCACTCCTACAATACCAAATGCAAAAAAGGCTATTACGATTACGTTTACCGCAACATGATATTTAATGAAATAAGCAATAATTTTACGCATGACTATTATTTTTTAGCCGTACTAGCAGATGTATCACTTAGTACATTAATATTCGTTTTATCCTTGTATATTTTCACCAACATACCAGCATATGCTCCTGGTACGCTCTTGGATAAAATAATAGTCTCATCTGGAACTCCCTTAAGCACTACTTTTTTATCCGAAAAATATACAGGTTTAACAGTAACGATATCCAAAATACTATCTCTAACAACAAAGATTTTATCTTCTTCCTGAAGTAAACTTCTATCAATCTCGATTGCATCCTCTTCATTTCGTGTATTAAGATTAGCTTCTAAATACATTCCCTCTTTCAAAGATTGATCTTTAACTTCTATAAAAGTGGTAACTGTCTGTGAAGCTTGATCAATTCTTTCATTTACTCTGGTTACAATTCCTGTATAGGTATTTGTTTTGTTAAGATCAGACAATTCAACAGCCTCTCCTACTTTCAACAAATCAGAATATTCTTTTCCTATTGCTACCTCCATTTCATAAACTCCTGCATCAATAAATTCTCCTAGTTTTTGTCCTTGTCTAATCAATGTTCCTTCTGTTACCAATGCTTCGATAAGTACTCCGTTAAACGGTGCAGAGATTCTATATTTTGCTAAACGTTGTTCTAGATTTTTCACATTATAATATGTCGCATGAATATTTCTACCCGTAATAAAGTACTTTTCTTTTTCTGAAGTACTTTCTGGTAACTCTGGAGTTACCTTATTCATATCAAAGTTTATGAGATAATTCTGCCATTTATCATAAATCTCTGGATAATCTAATCTTAGATCTGGCATAATAGAGGTGATCAAATTATATAAATTGCTTTTTGCCGATTGTACTGTGGCATAATACTCTGATGCGTCTATTCGAATTAACGTTTGTCCGCTACTGTATTTTTGTCCTGTTTTAAAAAGTTTAGCTCCACCTTTAAAAATTCCTTGGACTTCAGAAAATAATTCTAATCTTCTTTTAGCTGTTAGATTACCATTGGCTGCGATCTGAATTGGGATAGTTCTATTCTTTACGGTATCGACAAAGACTGTTTTTACAACTTTAGATGATCTTGGTTTCGTTTTCCTTTTACTATCGATTATCATTTGGGCCACAACTACAGCTCCAGCTATTAATGCTAATCCAAGGATAGAAAGTATAATTTTTCTCATAACTAATTCTGTCTTCAGGTATTGTTCTGAAAAGTCCTACAAAACTATCAACATCAGAGAGTGGTTCCAGTTAAAGAACTCATAAAAGTAATTCAACGTACATTTTACAAAAAAACCATTCTACTTCTAATCCCTCCCATGACAGTAACTTAAAGTAAGTTATAACATTAAGTGCATATAGAACTTTATATTTCTTTTAACTTTTCATTTTTTTAAAAACTACCCATAATTGACTTCATAAATTGCATAAAATTTATGATATGAACTACAAAAACATATCTATTTCTTGAATTTTCTTTCCTTTTTATTGATTTTGATCTATATATTTCGATATATAAAATGCATGACACTCAATGTATATTTATGAATCATTTCTTTATTTTTATTCAAAAAAAATGGATCTGTAAATATTGCTTGTAACAGCATTCTATTTACAGATCCAAAAAATGTACTCGTATTCTTCTAAAAATACTAAACTAGTTTCTCTATATCTTTTCTAATACAACAGTAACTTTATTAAAGTTAGCGGCACTATTAATTACAGTTCTATACTTTTCATAAATTGGAACATCTACGATGTTTTGATTATAGCGTTCGTTGATTTGTATGACTAATTGATTATTCTTTATTTCATATGTAGATTTAAACATAAACAATTCTTTATCACCCTCTGAATAAGATTCATCTATATTTATATTATCTAAATTTTTGAATTGATATCCTTCTGGAATGTCTACTATAATTTTTCTATCATAACTTCTCTCAAATTCATTTTCAACAGGAAGTCTACGTGCTTTCTCTTGATACATCTCTTGCTGTGGACCCAATACTTCTCCTACTTTAAATAAATATTTGTTCCCCGCTTTATCTACAAAATCTTCTGATTTTAGATTCGCAATAATCTGTAATGGTTTTGTCCCAAAATCTTTTGCTGAATCATTAAATAGTTTTTTATCCACGATTTCAAGATTTTCATTAACAGATTTTATAATCTGATCTATCATTTGACTTTTATCTTCTTCTTTGGCGATATCCATAAATGGTTGAATATATACTGCGTAGTATCCATCCATCGTGCGATTCATTTTTAGATTAGTGACAGTCAAGTCATCACTATCAAAGTTTACATTCATCACCAAATTATAATTGGTTTTATCATGGTTTACTGCTTTAATATATTTAATACTTCCTACTGCAGATGCAAATCCACCTAGAGTTACTTGCTTAATAAACAGTCCATAATTATCTGTAAGGTTTCCCGGAGGGTATCCCAACCTAGATTCTAATTTGGTAGGAGCCAGATATAGTTTGTTACCGGGAAAATATATCAAATACTCTTGTAAAAAATTATAGGCTTCAAAGCTTTTATCAAACTTCATTTCGGTTCGATCACTTGTCAATACAATTTGATGTTTGATATCTAAAGCTTTAAAAATAGCAGCATACAACTTCATGATCCCTTGATCATTGGCTACTTTATTATCAGTAATACTTGATAGATCCTCTAAATCATCTCTTTTTACCTCTGCAATATATACGCTAGACTTTATATAATTTTCTATGGCTCTTACCCTCACAGATAAGTCTTCATTTTTTGCATCCGGTATAGAACGAACAAATGCTTCTATTTTATTGTCTATTTTTTTATCTGTTTCTGGGTATAATGAATTGTAAATATTTTGAGAAGCAAGACTATAAGAGACTATATCTTTTGAAGGATTAGCAGCATTTTTTGCTAATTTATAAACCAAATACTTGTGCATTGCTTTATAAGGCGCTTGTTCTTCATCTTCTATACCCGCAAGTTTATCAACATTTAGTTTCCAGTGATTTTTTTCTTTAATTAAGGTATCTCTCACCATTTCTGGCAAACCATTATAACTTTTTGCTTCAAACAATAAATTAACTGGGGCGTACAATTCAAAATCAATATTCAGTTTATCAAAATCAGATTGTAGTATTATTCTATTTCCGGTATATGAAGGATACTTTTTTACTACATAATAATATTCTATAAAACCACCTTTTTCTACACCTTCTAAGGCATAATACTTATATGTTCTTTTGGTTTCATTATCTTGAGAGGTTAATATTTTTGAATCGTCTAATTCAAGGATTTTACCCTCTTTGGTGATTACCCTTGCTTTATTTTTAACCACCTCTGAACCGGCAGAATAAGGAAGGTATACTTTATTATACTCTTCTATCTTGTCATTTGAGTTTAACCAATATAATTTATGCATCAAGGCATATTCGACCAAGGCATTGTCTTCTATAAAATAAAACTCATTTACCCTTTTATCTTTAAAAGCGACTACATCTTTGTCTTTGAATTTCTCTATATCTAAGTTTTCGATTGGATTTTTATCCCAATCGTAGGCTTCGTAAAAAGGAGCTTTTTGAGAAAAAGCACTAGTTACAAATAGGTTAAGGAATACTATTACTATAAATGATTTAACTAATTTCATCCGTTTTTTATTGTTTTTTTGGTGAGGTAATGCTCACCCTATTATTTTGTTATTTCTTATCTTTTAAAATAATTACCTCTTTGAAGTTCTTTTCTACTTTTTTAATCAATTTATTAAGTTCTTTTTGCTGATCTAGCGAAAGAAGAATAAAATTTTGCTTGATTGCCAATTCATATATTACTTCATTACTCTTTTTGGTATATGAAATTGCACAGGTAAAAAAATCATTAGACACTTTAAAATCATCTGGTATATAATCGACTGTTTTGTTATCAGGAATCTCAAGCACGGTAATATACTTTTTATTGGTTTTATATCTATATTCACGCGCTGTTTTTCTATCCTCTTTTACTTTAAGATTACTTAATTCTCTATTTAAATTTAGGTTAATATAGGTTTCGTCTTCTAAACTGTTTATATAGTCCTTTATATTAAATGTATATTTTACCTCAAAGTCATTGTCATAATCATACTTATTCACTTCTTTAAAATCATCGATCAAGAATTTATTATTTCCTTTTCTAAGTTTATAAGTATATACTTCTTTAAGGTTAGCTTCTTTTTTCTTTTCTTCAAACGTATTAAAAAAGTCTATTTTGGCATACCCACTAAGTCTATAATTACCAGTTCCTCGAATGGTTTTGTCTTCTATCTTTATACGAGTTGAATCTATGACTGCATTTTGCTCAGCTTTCATAACTGGCACTTCTTTTATAATAAAATTATCTTCTCCCATTGAGACGAGTGCTTCTTTTCCTTGTATAAAAGGTGACGGCATTGTAATCGGAATATATCGCCCAGTAGCATCAAGAAAGTAAACATTATCACCATCTATAAACGTTAAGATCATATGATTATCAACTACGGGTGTTGGAACTTCGTTATATTTATAGGGTATACTTCGAGTACCAATCCATGTTAGATTTCCTTTTAAATTGGCCACTTCGAGCATTTTGTACAAAATACTGGAGTTATCTTTGCAGTCCCCATATTTTTTATTGAATACATCATTTGCTTCTCTAGGAATAAAACCTCCTAAAGCATATTCAAAAGCAATATATTTTATGTTCTCTTGTACCCAATAGTAAATCGCTTTAACTTTTTCAAAATCTGTTTTTTTATGCTGCGTGAGTATGGTTACTATTTTCTTCAACTCTTCATCTGCTTCATCTGTATTTATACCTTTTACCAAAGAATAATACCATTTATATAAATCTGAAACATCTCCTTGTATTTTTACTTGTTTATTATTGCTAGTATATGATGTTATAATTGGTATAATATGCGGAAAAGAGTTTCTGTAATTAGGAGAATTAGGGTCTAAGTCATATTCTTCTACATCATTAGCTTCCCAGCTATAGATTCGCTTTCCTCTTTTTTCTGATTCAGAAAAATTGATATTAACCCCCTCTGTATTAAACTCTTTAAATTTAAGCGCGATTTCTTTATCTACACTTATCGTTACTTTATTTTTGATGACTGGTTTAAAATCTGCAAAATAAAATGAATTTAAAAACCTAGGATTCTTAATGTTTTCTTTGTATTTCAGTTTTGACTTTGATCCAGGTTCTAGACTTGGGTAAATAAAATTAATAGATTTTGTATCATCATAGAAACTTTGATTCATTTCATCTTTCTCTATAAAATCTTTTACCTCAACCTCATTATATTTTCCATTTTCATATAGTAATGAAGCTGCTTCTACTGATTCTACTTCAAAAAACGAAGAGTAGTTAATTGATCTTTTTGATCCATAAGTTGCAGCTGCCCCAAGGTATAAATCTTCTTCAAAAATTTCTTGGGTGATATGAATTTCATTATTCTTTAAACTAATATCAACTTTTCTTTCTTCTAATAATCTTACCGCATGCGCATTTGGATATTTTGCCTTATACTTTTCATATATAGGAGATTGTTGAGCATATGTACCAAAGGACAACAGTAGAATTAGTCCTTTTAAAATCAAAATGTTTTTCTTCATCATTATCTATTTTTCCACAAAGTCATTAAAATACGACTGTTCTTTTATAAGTTTCCCATTTTCGTCATAATACTTAGCAATTCCGCTACGATTATGATGTATATAATTTACTTCTTCTTTACGATTTCCATTTGTATAATACTCTATATATGGCCCATGTAACTTATCATAACGGTAATTCATCTCTTTTTTAACCTTACCGTCTGGATAATAGAACATGTATTTTCCGTGATTATCTCCATCTTTATACTTTGCATTTCGCTCTAATTTTCCAGAATAATAATATGCATTAAATTCGTTTATAAAAATTCCGTTCTTAAACTCTGCCTCTATTGATGGTTTACCATTATCAAAATAAGCTTTGATCACCCCTGTATAATTTTCTATAGGAATCATTGGTTTAAGTTTTCCGTTCTCATCATTATAACTATAACCTATTATTTCGTCATTATGATAATAGCGTACCACTTGTAATTTACCTTCTGGGCTATAGAACATTCTCTCGCCATGTATTTTGTCATTCTTATAAGGTATCACACGAGTTAAAACTCCTTCTTCATTATACGTCTCATTTGGACCTTCTAACTTACCAAATTTATAACTATACTTTTCTTTTAATTTACCACTTTTAAAATAGGTTTCCCAATTTCCCGTATGGTCTCCATGAAAATAAGATCCTTTCATACTTATTTCTCCATTATCATGATACCAAATCCAATCACCATGAAACTCTCCATTAAAATACTTTCCTTCAATATTCTTTTTTCCATCAGCATAATATCTTGTATAATTACCATGTTTTATACCATACAGATAATCTGTTGTCGAATATACATTGCCATTATACTGTTTAAAAGAACTTGTAAATTCTTTTTTTGTTGGATCATGTTTTATTTCTTGTAACACCTCTCCTGTTGGTGTATAGTATTTTTCAGACACCAAATTTCCGTATTCATAAAACAACTGGTACCACAATTTTCCTTCGACACTATAGAATTCTTGTACGCCATGTTGATCTCCCTTATGAAAAAACTTCTTGTGCTCTATCTTACCATCATCATAATACGAAATCCAGATACCATGGCTTTTATTATTTTTATGCCATCCTTGTCTAGACATTTTTCCATTTTTATGGAAAGCAACATAATAACCAATTAACGAGTCATTTTTATACTCTGAAATTGATTCTTTTTGCCCTGATTTGTAAAAACCATAATACTTCCCATTTAATTTATTATCCTCATATGTTCCCTTATTAATAAGAACTCCGTTTTCATAAAATTTCCATTCTCCTTTTTTTCCTCCCTTCACATCATACATTCCTTCAGTAACCAAATCTCCTAGAGGTGAATATCCTTGATAATAGAATTCTCCTTTTTTCTTTTTGGCTTCTTTAATTGCATCTCCTTCTTTATTATAGTACTTGTATTCTATAAACTCATCATTTCTGTATACAAATTCATAATACAATTTTCCATCAACATCAAACTCTTTATAGAGGCCGTTTAATTTTCCCTTACTGTAACTAAATTCATTTTTAAGTACTCCATCATCAAAATACAATTTTATGCCTCCGTCATAATATCCTTCTACTGCAGTTCCTTCTTCATATTTTGTGCCATTTTTGTAATACCTACTGTATACTCCATTATAAACCCCATTTGTATACTCGTTTTCTGATCTTAGAATACCATTATTATAGTATTTATTCTCTTTACCTATAATTTCGCCATTCTTGTAGTTACGTTTCATAAAGACTTCTCCGTTAGGATGATATTGCAATAGTTCACCTTGGGGTTGATCATTATTATAGGTTAACACATACTCTTTGGCTGATTCGCCAATTGCATAATAGGATTCATAAGATCCATCCAGTATATCATCGATAAATACTTTTTTCTCTATTAATGCTCCCTTTTTATTATGTTTTTTATAGGTTCCTTCAAGTTTTCCGCTTTTATAACTACAGGTCACGTCAATATTCTTATTGATATAAAAAGAGGTATAGTTTCCTTCTAACTTTCCATCTTTGTATTGTTCGGTACTCTCAATATTGCCTAAACTATCGTACCAAACCCACTCACCTATTCGTTTACCAGAATCATCAAATCTACCTTTTCCCTTTAATTTTCCTTGTGTACTATATACCTCCCAATTGCCAACTTTTTTATCTCCACTCGTTTTTCCAACTGCTTGTAACGAATAATTATTAAACAAGTGCGTAACCTTTTGCTCCTTACCCTCGAACAGCTGTTGGTTTTCATTACTCACAATATCTCCCCATTTTTCATAAAAAACATCTATAAATGTCTGTATATTATCTACATTCTTTTGAACTATCTTTTTAAACTCTTCATTTTCGATAGCATATGAAATAGTGTATGTAAAGTCGTTAAAGTGGCCGTTATTAAAAACCCATTTATAGAAAGGCACATATTTTCTATCCCAAAAACCATTATTCCCCTCATAGTCATCAAGCTGCTCAAAAAGTGCATGGTTTTGTTTTGTTAGGGCGATATTTATTTTGTTTTCGATCTTATAATTTGGGTTTAACGCAATTCTATTGTTTAATATCAAATCAATTTCTTGAAAGGTATCATCATCATCATCTGAAATTGTTATTCCTCTAGGTTCGATTTCGCTATTTTTTGAAACCGATACGTTTAAAGAATTAAGAATAGTAAACGAATCCTCTCCATCAGGATTAAGTAATAAATACATATTTATAGCCATTAATGCCTGACTGGTTTTACGTTCTCTAGCACACAACCTACCCAATTGCAAATGGCTCTTGGCATAAAATGGATTAAGTGTAATCGACTGTATATAATCTTTTATAGCTTTATCGAATTGTTTTAATCGCTCATGAATAATCCCTCTATTATAAAAAAGCACGTAGTTTTTTGGATATTCTTTAATTGTATTATTGCATAGTTTCAAAGCCTCCTCATAACGTTCTGATCGTAGTAATGCAACACCTTTATTTAGTAAAAACGAATATCTATGTAATCCGTTTGGTAGTTTAAGTCCCATATCGGATATCTTTACCGCCTCATCATATTTGTCTTGTTGAAGAAGGTAATAGGATTTTGTAATTAATGATGACTCATATACAGAATCATTAATACTGATTTTGTTGAGATGCTCTATAATTTTTTCATTTTCATTTTTATCACTTAATTCTTCTATTTCTTGTAGTATCTCATCATAATCTATATACTCTATTTTCTCCTGAGAATAAAAAAATACAGACGTTGTAAGCGCCAAGAATAAAAATATGTTTTTCATAATTTGATAAAATTGAACAGACGAAGTGTGTATATCGAAGTCGTAATTATATTTTCTAATAATTATGTTTCTTCATTAAGTGTAGGGATCACAAACATAAAATAAAACCGTGACATTACAAAAATAGATTTGCTTACATTTTTACACCATAATTGTTGATCTTAATGTCATTATAAAAGTAGAATCAATAGATTGATTTGTTCAAAAAAAGAAACAGACTAGTATTACAAAGAAGTTTTTTGTTTTGTATACGTATTAAGAAACGCTGTTGGAGTCATATGTGTAATCTTTTTAAAAGCTCTATAAAAACTCGTTTTACTACTAAAACCACACTCTTCGCCTATCGCCTGAACAGATAGTTTATCCAAGGCTCCCGATCGTAACATTTCTTTTGCCTTTGAAATACGATGTCTATTAACCATTTCATAAAAATTAACCTGCATTTGTTCACTCAATACCTGTGAAATATGATGTGATGGCACATCGATAGCATTAGCAACATCTGCAACTTTTAAATTAGGGTTTATATAAGATGCTTCTTCTTCAAAAAAAGATTCTATAGCTTTTTTTATTTGTTTTGCCTGTGCATTAGATAATGGCGATGTTTTATACTTTGTTCCTTCCAACACTGGTAGTACTTGTTTGATATCTACAATCCAATACCCTAATAAGAGTATAGTTATAGACATTAATGCAGACAATACTATTTCTGCAGTAATAGCCGATGCTCCTGATAATAAAAAACCTGTTTGTAATACTAATTCTGTAAAAGCTAATGATATTAATAGAATACTAAAACGCTTTAATAAAATACTATTCTTTTGATCCCTTTTATAGATATACATAAATGAAGCAACAGCATAGCCTAGTAATAAAAGTAAATGCATACTATTTTGAAACCATACTGATAAAGAAACCCCTCCATTAGGCAAAATATCATAATAATAATTAATTAATGCTCGCTTGGTTGTTGCATCTTCAAAATATATAGGAATAAACAACCCTAAGATAATCACAAAAGGTAATAAATGTAAAGCATCTTTCCTCTTTAATCGAAAAGCTTGATTTCCGTAACTTTTGATAAACATATAGAAAAATGGACCAACTAAAAACAGTAAAGGGTATCCAACTCCAAACAGATGTGGCCATTGTTTGATTAGTTGAGTAGTAAATAATAAATAAGTCAATAGGTGTTGTACTAAACCTAAAAGTGTCAATACCAAAAAATATCTGGATTGTTTTAAGGATATGCTTTTAATAATAATCAACATCATGAAACACCCTATTAAAATAACACCTCCTAGTAAAAAAGTGATAACAAAAGCAAAAGATTCTATACTATTCATATCATAAAAATAGTACTCCTTAATTACATGAGAAAGTATCCTTGATCATAATGCAACACAAAGGTGTTTCAATTAATTGAGAGTACCTTATTCACAGCTAATTCGGGACTTTTCTTAGGTACCTTTACTTCAAAACGAAAAGATATGATACGTAAATTTTTAAAAGGATTAGCACTATTTTTAGTCATAGACATTGTACTTTTATTAGGCTACGGGTTTATTCAATACCCAAAAGCAAAAGGCGAACAACATTTTACTGCAGAACGAATTATTCATGCATCCAAAGAAAAAGTTTGGAAAGTAATTTCTGATGTAGGTAACTATCACAAAGTAACCGCTCCCAACATTCATTATGTAGAGATTGTAGCAGGAAGCGGTCTTGGTATGAAACGTGTATGCAGCTCACCTGATGGTAGTAGCTGGGAAGAAACGTGTACCCTATGGAAGCCTGAAGAAGAATTCAGGTTTGAGGTTAATACTCAAAAAGAAGATTATCCTTTTCCGTTAAAATCCCTAGCTGGATCCTGGAAAGTGGAAACCATAAGTCCTTTCCAAACTCGTTTATTGTTGGATTTTACCTATGAGTTTAATACCCCTTTTCTAAGTGGATATTTTCTTTCTATGGGTATGAAACAAGCAAAAAAGGATACCGAATATTTATTAAATAACTGGCAAAAACTAGCAGAAAAGTAATAAACAATCCTACAGTCTCATGAAAACATATAGAGTAAAAAACATGGAAGAAACTATTAACACCTGGATTGCTGACAATTCATTATACAAAAGCAAACATGAACCATTTGACCACTATGGCATGGATTGGGAATGTCTCCAGGAGCTTTTAGAAAGCTTCAAAAAACGTCCTAATTCGTATGGTTTTTTTGTTTTAGCACTTCTTCAATCCCGGATTGATCTTTTCATTTTTTTGATAATCATATTTTTACATATGTAAATCAAAAAAACAATTTTAATGAAACCTATATTCAAAATACTATTTATTATTCTCTTTATTTTATCTCTAACAACAACTATTTATGCCCAAACTGATAATGGTTGGACTATAATGTATTATGGTGCTGGATCAAACTCTTCAGAACTAGATATTTTTAATGATATTAATGGGATGATTAAAGGAAAACAATCAACAGGCTACGAAGTAATTACACTAATAGATAGAATTGAAGGGTTTTCTAATGATTCAAAAACATTAGGTGAAAATTTTACAGATACCAAACTATATAAATTTGATGCTGGTAGCTACCAAGAATTATCAGGAAAAGAGATACTACCAGAGTTTAAAAAAGAAACCTCCTATGAAGCTAATATGGGGGATGCCAATCTCTTAAAACGGTTTATCAAATATTGTAAAACATACTATCCCGCCAAACACTATATGTTGATAATACGATCACACGGAGATGGATGGAGTATGTGTCCAGACAATGAAGCAAAAAATGAAGATTTTCTATATTCAACCGAACTTAGTGATGTATTATCTGTAGATGAATCGGTAGATATATTAGGACTGGATGTATGCTTAATGGCAGGATTAGAGAATTTTTATGAGTGGAGACCAAATGAAACTTCTTTTTCTACAGATTATGTCCTTGCTTCGGCTCCTGTGTCACAATCATGGGATTATAAAAATATATTTAATCGCTTAAGCGTAGCAACTAAAAATAGTTCTGGAAAGCAGAAAAATTATTTTGAAGAAGGAAAAGAAAAAATCCTTAATCCATTTAATATGACCCCCGATCAATTTTCTAAATTGCTTATAGAAGAAATATACGATAGCCAACAATGGTCTTCTTGGGGATTGTTTGATAATTCTAAGATTACTGATGTTAAATTAAAAATAGACGAACTAGCAAAACTTCTTTCTACAGAAAAGAATACTATTATGTACTCTATTATAGAACAAGTCTCCGGGTATTATCATGAAAAAGGTATTGAAAAAGTAGAACAAGAAATAGTCTTTCCATATATAGATGCCTATGATTTTGCGCAGCAAATTAGCAATCATCAAGAATTAAATCAAAAAACCAAGGCAAAAGCTAAAGAAGTTTGCGAAAGTATAGACCAACTGGTAATACATTCTTATTATGGCGGTAAAGGTCCTTTGCCTAAAAAAGATAATTTTAATGAAGGAAAAAATGGAGTTTACATAATTACTCCTCTAGGTAATAAAACAGATTCTTTAATTAAAGGAACTTTTTGGAAATATGTAAAAGCATGGTATGGTCCAGATGACAAAAGGCATAACAAAGCTCATGGTTTATATGATTGGTGTAGCGATGGCATGAAACCTGAAAATGAAAAAATAGATAACTTTTATGAGTACTTAGATTTTCTTTTCACAAAATAAAGAGAGCTTCCTTTTTAAATCAATCAGTCATAGGGAACAAATTAATAATGATTTTGATATGATTATTAAACCAATAGTTTTTGTATATCGCGAAACCTAATCATCAGCTGCTTAATTGATACTTAAAGAAATCTAATAAGTATATCAAGGCAATTAAAAAGATATTGCTATACCACCCAAATGATGCCTTGAGACTACTAAAAGGGCGTTGCTATACTTTTCAAGACGTGTATCAAGACTAATAAAAGGGTATCGCTATACTACTTAAAGAGAGGGACTAGACTAGAAAAAAGATGTTACTATACTAGCTAAAGGTTATATCAAAACTAGTAAAAAGGTGTTGCTATACTTTTCAAGATGTGTATCAAGACTAATAAAAGGGTATGACTTTACTACTTAAAGAGAGGGACTAGACTAGAAAAAAGACGTTATTATACTAGCTAAAGGTTATATCAAAACTAGTAAAAAGGCATTGCTATACTAACTCAAGGACATATTGAAACGGCCTAAGGGGGTGTCTGACACCCCTTAGTCTCTATCTTAACACCCTATGCCCCGTTGACAAACTACCTAAAGCCCCTTACCCAATATCCAACTATTTCCTCGTAAATGTTATATCGTTACTTTCGGATCGTAGTTCTCTCTTTATTTTATAGGAATATGACTATCTTTATTGAACTAATTAATTTAGCATACCACAAAATATATAATGTCGAATTTGACATGAGCATAAACATCATGACCACACCTCCATTTCATCTTGCCATACCTGTAGCCAATTTAGCGATATGCCGAAAGTTTTATGCAGACGTATTAGAATGCCCAGAAGGTAGAAGTGATACCAATTGGGTTGATTTTAATTTTTTTGGACATCAATTAGTGATTCATCAAAAACCCGGAACTAACACCCAAGAAGAACAAGTTTCGAACCCCGTTGATGGACAACATGTACCTGTACCGCATTTTGGAGTTGTTCTAGATTGGGATATATGGGTAGCCTTATCTGAAAAATTAAAATCAAAAAACATCAAATTTGTAATTGAACCTTATATCCGGTTTAAAGGTGAAGTAGGTGAACAAGCTACTATGTTTTTTATGGATCCAGAAAATAATGCTTTAGAGTTTAAAGCTTTTAAAAATATAAATCAGCTTTTTGAGAAGTAAATTCTAGTAAAAAAATCATAGTTTTAATATTTTCTAAAAGCAGATAATAGCCTATAGTTTGTTCTAAATTAGTTAGATTACCAAAAAGGGTTAGTAAGTATTTCTAGTAAAGGTAGACCAATAAGACAATTGAACCATTACTAAACCATTTGATGATGATGAAAAACTTAAAGCTAAACCACTTTTCAATTTTACTTCTATTTACCGTTGTATTTTCGTTTCAAAAATCTGAAGCGCAAAGTGCATGGACCAAAAAGAAGGGAGAACTTTATTCTCAAATTTCATTTAACACAATACCAAATTACAATAGTATTTATAGCGATTCTGAATATACAACAAGTAGAGAAATAACAGATAATACAATACAGTTATACGGAGAATATGGACTAAGTGATGACCTGACCCTTTTGGTTAATATTCCTATAAAATCAATACAAACAGGAGCGATTATCGAAAACTCAACATTTCCGTTAACCATTAGCGAAACTTCAGAAACAACTTTGGGTAACCTACAAGTAGGAGTTAAACATAAACTTTATTCTGGCAAATTTGTACTGGCTGGTCAATTAAATATCGAGGCCAATACCAGTAGCTTTGACATTTCTTCTGGTATTCGTTCGGGTTATGATGCATGGACTTTTACTCCTACCCTTAATATCGGGAGGGGTTATTCTAATTTTTATTTTCAGGCATTTACAGGAGTAGATATACGAACTAATTCTTATAGTTCTAACTTTAAAATAGGTGGAGAACTAGGTATCACAGCTATTAAAAGAGTTGTACTTGTTGGTTTTATTGATGTTGTAAAATCTTTTACAAATGGAGATATTACTTTTCCTGCAAGCTCATTAGAAACAGGATTATATATTAATGATCAAGAGTATACTGCAATTGGTTTAAAAGGGCTTTATAGCTTTACTGATAGTTTTGGTATTACGGCAGGACTAAACAGTGCTTTTTCTGCAAATCATGTGCCCAAACAAATGGCATTGAGTGCTGGTCTTTTTTACAAAATCAATTAATAAAATCATTAAATATCTATAAAAAAAAGAAGAAAGATGATCATAATCGATACCATCTTTCTTCTTACTACAAACAACTATTGACTATTCTAAACTTAAAAATTGAGTGAATTATTATAAAAGTTTGTCTGCTTTAACATTTTGATCTCGTTTTTTTCGTTTTACATTACTGTTCTTTCCTCCTCCAAAACGATATGAAAAACCTAAGTAAACATTTTGAGTATCAAGTTTAAATTCTCCTTCTTGTATGATTGTTCTGTACGTTTCAAAAGCAAAACGTTGCGTCTTAAAAATATCATTAAAATTAACACTTAAGGTACCTTTACCTTTTGCAAAGTTATATCGAGCTCCTGCATTTACAAATGCATTATCCTTAAGTTCGTATTGTAATATCTTTTGAGGACCTCTATACAGCGCAAACAACTGAAATGTTAGGTTTTTTGTTGCTTTAAAACTAGTATTTATCTTAGCATTTAATAGTGTATTATTTACCTCAACATTTTCTCCTTCGATTACTCCTTTTTGTGTTCTGGTATATACATCAAAACTACTGTTTATATTTAACCATTTTGCAGGACGATACCCCGAAGAAAACTCAAACCCATATGTATCATTACTATCAAAATTTGCATAATCTATTACCAGCAAGGCTGGATCATTTTGATCAAAATAACCAATCCTATTAATCTCATCTTCAATTCTTCTATAGAAACTCCCAATAGAAATATTTCCTTTGTTAAATTTTCGGCTATAATTTACTTCTACAGAGTTTGTAAATTGTGGATTAAGTTCTGGATTACCAATAATTACAATTTGTGGTGTGCTTATTTGTCTAATTGGGTTAATTTGATTTAAAGAAGGCCTATCTATACGTCTACTAAAACTTAATTGATAGGAGTTCTTTTGTTCCTCATCTGGTGAATACTTTAAAAAACCAGATGGAAATACATTAAAAAAGTCATTGGTAAACGTATCTGTTAATGCCCCTACTTTGGTCAAATTTGTACTAACACTATAATCTTCTAGCCTTACACCAATGTTATATTGCCATTTACCTAGCTTTTGACTAAATGTCGTATAAGCCGAATAAATATCTCTATCATATGAGAAATCAGAATTATCTAATGTTGCGCTATTAGTATTATATATATTATCTGTACGTCTTAAGCGTGTCTCTGCCCCCATCTCTAAGGTAGAGTTTTTGCCTAAAGGGTGTGCGTAGTCCAAATTTATTGTAGTATTCGTTCGCTTATCATCTATGATTTCTAAATACGCATTGATAGGGCTATTTCCTGTATATGTAAAGTCATTATTAGTATCACTTTGCAATTCGTTATAATCCATCTCTAGTTCTATATAATGGCCTTTTTTTGTGAAATCATGTTTAAAATCAACATTATAAGTTGCATTCGTATTATCTACAATAATATCACCTAACTGAGCGAAGTTCGAATCTAAATTATCATAAAAAGTGATGCTTCTAACACCATTACCAAGTCTTTTAAAAAGGTTTTGATTTGTATAAACAGAAAACGTATTCTTATCATTAATGAAGTAATCAACACCTACCTTAAACAGGTGCGAAGTACGATCATTAACATTTCTAGTAAGTTGATTCGTATTTTCTACCAATCGAGTTACAGTACCATCTGTTACTTGCTCCCCAAACCTATTACCATAGCTACCATATACATTAATTTTCCCTACTCTATAATTAAGACTTAACGCACTGGTATACCTTACTTTTTGACCAAAGGTTATTCCCGAGCTTATTGAACCATTAAAGCCAAGTTTCGCATTCTTCTTGAGGATAATATTAATAATTCCGCTCATTCCTTCTGGGTTATATTTAGCAGACGGGTTAGTTATAAGTTCAACTTGTTTAATAGATGTAGATGGTATTTGTTGCAATAAATCAGCAGCGCTAATATTCGTTGGTTTTCCATCTACAAGAATACGTACATTTTCGTTTCCACGAAGTGAAATACCTCCATCTTGATCCATACTTACCGAAGGAATATTTCCCATTATATCACTTGCTGAAGAACCTGCGGTAGTAAGATCCTTGCCTATATTGATTACTTTTCTATCTATTTTTTGCTCTATAGTAGATCTTTCTGCAGTAATCTCAACACTCTCTAAAGAAACTGCGTCCTCTTCGATCAATATTCTACCCAAATTAAGTTTACTGTTAGGTTCTACAACTGAAATAGATTTCTCAACAGTTTTGTATCCGATAAACTGAACTTCAAATAGGTGTGATCCAATTGGGATTTTATCTATTGAAAAACGTCCTTTTTCATTTGTGATCCCACCTGTTGCTATTTTCCCTCCTGATTTAACCACTATAGTAGCATAAGGGACTGGTTCTTTTGTTTTTTGATCCAATATTTCTCCTGAAACTGAGCCCATTTGTCCATAAAAATTTAATGCAAATAGGCAAAAACATGTTATCAAGTATTTTTTCATTTAGTTTTCTTTAGTAATATGAATTTCTGATAGTAATGCAACATCGTTACTCAATGCTAATTTGGCAGCCGGATAATTTGTCCCCACTTTAAAGTCTTCTCGAGGTATTATCCCTTCTATCTGATAAATTCTAATTTGTTTTTTAAATCTGGGATGTAGAAACTCTCCTTTAAAAATTAGTTTTAAAGTAATTGGTTTGGTTATTCCTGTCATGGTAAAATCCCCTCTTAATTCATATTCTTTATCTGCTATTTTTTTAATAGAAGTACTTACAAATTTTATTTCGGGGTGCTTGTCTGCAGCAAAAAAATCATCGGTCTTTAAGTGCTTATCCCTATTCTTTTGATTTGTATTTATCGAAGCGGTTTCTATAGATAAGGAAACAGAACTTAAATCATTGTTATTACTCACAAAAGAGCCTTGATATTTATCAAAAACACCTTTAATTTCTCCTATTTTAAAGTATGAAATCCCAAATCCAATTTTAGAATGAGAAGGGTCGATTTTCCAGTTTATATCTTGTGCATGAACACTACATAGCATTATAAAAAGAGTAAATGCTAACCAATATTGTTTCTTAACTAACGTGGTAATTCTTTTTCTTAACGTTATCATTTTTTTTAAAAATTAATGTTATGAGGCTAAACTATACAACCTCTTCACATCGTTTTAAAAAAAAAGACAGAACACTGATTAGCAATGACATAAATCAGGTTGCAAACGAAAAATTATTTTGTCTACAAAAAACGATTGTATGTCATCGTTTACTTAGGTTTTATATGCTTTTATTATATTAACCTACCTTTATTTGTAACTTTACAATTACTAATTAAAGTACTATGCTTCAAAAAGTCTATTCTTACTTAGAAACTTCTAAACTCAAATACCTTGTATTTTGGCTAATTCTATTTATTTTTTCTGCAGCTAGTACAAATTGGATTTATTCTGGGCCAAGCGAACTATTTACGGTCTCTGCTATAAAATCTACACAACAGATTTTTGTCGCCTTTATGCTTATCGATTTTCTATTGCCCGTATTCCTTAATAAAGGTAAAAAAGTTGCTTTTACATTAAGTTTATTATTTATTCTTTTGCTATCTCATACCATATGTATGGCCATTATTAAATATCATCTAGAAATCACTTACCCCTCTACATATGTCAATTATCTTAAACGTTTTTCTGATTTATCACTTTTTGGTAGAGTAACTCACGTAAATGAATTTATAACAAAATCATTATCATTATTATATCCTGCTTTTTTATTATTGGCTTTAAAGCTATATAATGACAAACAGCAATTATTAAAATTAAATGAACAGAAAAAAACAGCAGAACTAACTGCTTTAAAAAATCAATTGAATCCACATTTCTTATTTAACACACTTAACAATCTATATAGTTTGGCATTAAAAAAATCTGATGATACTACTAAAGTAATTCAAAAATTATCCAACATTTTAGATTACATTTTATATCGTTGTAATGACAATTATGTATCCTTAGATAAAGAAATTGATCTTATTGAAAACTATTTATCATTAGAAAAAATAAGATATGGAGATAGAGTCCATATCTCTTTTAGTAAAAATGTAAGTGGCGAAGAAAAAATTGCACCATTATTATTGCTAACTTTTATAGAAAATGCTTTTAAGCATGGCGTTACTAATGAAATTAAACAAGCAGTAATAGAGATAAATATTTCTAAGAAAAATGAACAACTCATCTTTTCTGTGGTGAACAGTAAACCACAAGGTGTAGAAATAAAGAAAGATAAAAAATCAATAGGGCTTACGAATATCAAAAACCAACTCGAACTGCTTTATCCTAAAGCTTATGATTTGATTATTAAGAACAAATCAAACTCATATTCTGCCAACCTAAAACTAGATATTATATGAGTTTTAAATGTGTAATTGTTGATGATGAACCTTTGGCTAGAGAATTAATTGAAACCTACCTGGGTAATCTACCTGATTTTGAACTTGTGGCTTCTTGTCAAAATGCTATTGAAGCGAGTAAAGTATTGAATGATTCGCAAATCGATTTAATCTTTCTAGATATAGAAATGCCTCTTTTAAAGGGCACTGACTTTTTCACAAACCTAATTCATAAACCTGATGTTATTTTTACCACAGCATATCGTGATTATGCTCTAGATGGTTTTAACCTTAATGCTGTAGATTACCTTTTAAAACCTATTTTTTTTGAACGCTTTTTTCAGGCAATTCAAAAATTTTTAAAACTAAAATCTAAAGAAAACTCATCTCAAACTACCCTAGATTCTGATGCTGTTGTCAACTATATCTTTGTTAACAAGGCAAAAAAACAAATCAAAGTACTTTTTGATAATGTTTTGTATATCGAAAGTCTAAAAGATTATATTAAAATACATTTACAAAATGATACACTTGTAATAAAAGAAAGTATCTCAAACTTCGAAAAACGTATAGATAATCGTTTTACTCGTGTACATCGTTCGTATATTGTAAATCAGGATAAAATTACTGCTTATACCAAAAACGATATTGAAATAGGCACTATAGAAATACCAATAGGTAATTTTTATAAAAAATCGATCTCTGATAAAATCTAATTCACTCTATCGTATTAACCTTCAATAAAAAGATAAAAGCAAAAAAGGGCATTTTTATTATTTTGCTATAAACCCATACTACTATAAATGTCATGCCCCCAAAACCATTATAGTAGCCTACAAAATAAAAATACCCTTTTTAATTACACAATGTGTAGTGTTGTATTATTTCGACAAGCTCGCTTACTTAATAAAGCATTATACTACTTATGCATCTTTTTGTTTTTTTGTCTTTCTTGTATTCGTCTTTTATCTTTTAAATACTCAAACCAGTTGTTAAACATAAAAACCAATAAAACTATTACTAATAAAACTTGAACTACAATTAATACTATCATCCCTCTTTTCCCTTTTTTACAAAAGATAAAATCCCACTTTTATCTTCGTTCTATTTGTTTGACACACTAATTTTAATAAAGTCACTTTTTAATCTTACTTTTTTTCAAAAAACATTCTATTAACACAAAACCTTAGAATTATGTATTCCTTTTAATTTATAAACTGTATTTTGAAAATAGATTTATTCTAATCTGAAGTAGTTTTATATTTTATCTATAATTTCAATTTTTTTATTTGCAATTACTTTGATTGGATATACAATTTTGTTTCCACTGGTACTTTCTAAAACCATACATATATTATCAATAGATACGATAGTACCTTTTATCTCATCAATAATAATGTGTTGTCCTGCCTCTAAGTTCTTTCTTGAATAAAACCCTAGAAGTAACCTGTATATAATATCTCTTGATCCCAAACCCAATGCTAAGGTAAAAGCCGCTAAAAAAGCTCCTAAAATCAACGATAAGTTATTAGTGATAATATCGGTATTTACTCCAGCCTGATTTAAGGCAGTAATTGATACGATAATAAATACTATACAAAAAAGGATAGAGCTTATTATTTTGGAGCCACTTAAGTCAAAAGACTTAAGCATAGTATAAACTGATTTTTTTATAAGAGAAGCCAAATATAAACCAAACCCAAAAATGATTATTGCACTAAACATCTTTGGTAAGTAATCAATTAATCTACTAGCTTCATTAGAGACTATAGTTAACCCGAAAATATCTGAGCCAATAATAACTAGTACAAGAATCAAAAACCATTTTAAAAAAGTCAAAACAATTTGTGTTGGTTTAATCTTAATAGAAGAATTAAGTAACATTCCGTTTTCACTAATTTTTGTCGCTAACATATCTATTTTGGTATACCCTAATGTCTTTTTAACAACAAACAGAACGACTTTTATAAATAACCACCCTATAAAAAAGAATAAAATAGCCCCTAATATATTAGGTATAATATCATATAATTCATCAAACACATTTTCTAGCAATTTTATATTGAATAATTTTTCCATCATAGATTTATAAATTAGTTGTTAGTTGGTTTTATTGATCTTTATCTGGTTTATTAGTAAGTTTCAATAATTCTCCAAGAGAGCTAGGGTACTTGACCGCAAACAGGTCTGCAAATTCTAATGATAACTTGACTACCTCTACGTCATCAAACACTTTCTTCTTAATAGAATCTGGTAATTCTTCATTTTGCAATATTTTTTTAAAAGGGTTTTTCATCGCTATAGGGTATTATATGCTTTCATTAATCGCGACTTGGCACGGCTTAACCTCATTTTTACTGCACTCTCTCCAATATCCAGGCTATCCTTAATTTCCTTTATTGAGAGGTCATCTTGATATTTCATCATTAATATCACTTTATCATCTGGTTCTATTTGTTGCAAAGCAATGGTTAACTTTTTTGATTTTAATTTCATGATTTCTTTATCCAAAATATCCTCTTCATCATTGCTTGCACAATCTGTGAGTATATCTGATACTACAATTTTTTCATTCTTTTTCTTACGAACCCTCTGCACATAATTAACACAGAAATTATAAGTAAAAGAATATAACCATGTTGAAAACTTAGAAGTTCCTTTATAGGTTTTTAGTTTGGCAAACAACAACACAAAAATATCATGAGTTAAATCCTGGGCCTCTTCTTTGGTCTTTACAAAGCTTATACATTTTGCGTATACCATTTTTGCATATCTATCATAAAGAATAGCATACAATTGGGTATCATTGCTTTTTGCAATCTTAAAGACCAATTCTTTATCTTCTAAATAATTTTCCTTCCTTGTTTCTTTCAATATATTTTATTGTTTCACATAAACCTCTTAAGTAAGACACAAGGGTTTTAAAAAAGTCACATATTATTTTTTTGCACATAATCAAGTTAAACAAAAAAATTAGATTTAATAATGAAAATCCTCATTCAATTTTTGAGGACATTCTACATAAACACTGATATTCAATCAATTAAAAACATAATACGCTTCTAATTTTCACAGACACGTATTGCTAAGAAATTTGAGTTGAACCCTTTTTAAACAAATAAACCAGAAACAATGTTTCTGGTTTATTTGTTTAAAATAACTGCTAACGTTTGGTAGAAAATGATTTACGTATATTTCATTTACTCTATTCAACTCAAATTATCATACTACTCAATTACACTATGACCTCTTTTTTCTATACCAAAGTACTATAAAAACTAGAATACCCATCCCCCCTAATATGATACTCCAATACAACAAAGTATTATTAGTAAAGTGTATAGGGGTTGAATCGCCAACTAAATAAAAGCCTGCCCAATAAAAAGGATCCATTCTATTTATATTTGCATTTGCTAAATACTGTAACTTGGCCTGTTGTAGGGCCTTACTTTTACTCATTCCCTTTTTTAGATTTTTATAAAAGAGAAGCATTAGCTCGGGAGTAGTTTTATCCGATACTTCCCAACTAGTCAATAGTAAACTTTTTGTTCCTGCGTATTGAAAAGCAGTTCCTAAACTCATGATTCCTTCTCCCTTGGCAATTTTACCACTTCCTGTGTTACATGCACTCAGCACAGTAAGTTCAGCTGGAATATCTAAGGAAAATAGTTCATGACTGTATAGTAAATTATCTTCTATAGTGTCCTTACTTTTAGTAAAATACAATTTAGAGTTTTCGGGATATTCATTATCTACACTTCCATGCAATGCCAAGTGTAATATATTATACTTACTTGCATTGTTTTTAAAATTAGCCTCTATAGCTTGAGATCCATAATAGTACTGCCCGTCAATAATTTTTGAAATCGCTTTGATCTCTTTTCTCGTGCCTGGTAAATCTTCTCCTACACCCCTAAGTGCTTCTAAACTAATAGCTCGGTTTTCTGCTATCTGCTTTCCATCTGAGAATGAAAATGCAAGACATTCTTCTAGTTTCCTAATTTCTTGATCATTCTTAAAAACGTTAAATAACAGGTTTCCAGAATTAGCATAGGTAATTGCATAGTCCTTTATTAAATAAGATAGAAGTGCAGGGTTATTAGATTTATCTTTTTGTCTTGTCAATATCTCAAAATTAAGATGCCATAAAGAGCCATCAGGTACAATGATAAGTTCATTACCAATAAGTTTATCTTTTATGGGAGCAATAAGTGTTGTATACAATTCATTTCCTTGTTTTTTATATACAGAAATATCTCTATCAATAATACTTTTACGAAACTTATCTATTCGTTCTGTTAGTTTTGAAATCGATAACTCTTTTACAGCTATCATATCTTTAGAAATTGTAAATGCATAAGTAATACTATCTGTTGTTACAAATTCTAGCATTGTTGTTGTATCATCTAATTGTTGCTGAATTGCAGACACAGAAATAATCTCTTTTTTATGTTTAATTTGATAATACTTAGGGTAGTTTTTTTCTATAGATCTTATTAAAGAATCTTCTCTTCTATTAACCTCAAAAAGGTCATTTTCAAATCCTTTTAGCTTTGAAACATTTATATTAGCCTTAGATTGCTCTTTGATGATTTGTGATTGATAAAAAGATTGGTCCGATTTGAGTGTTTTTTCAAACGAGACTAAACTATTTGGCAACCCTAAAAAACTTTTGGCCTTTGCATCAGAAAGTAATTCTTTCAAAGTATTTGCTTTACTTTTTTCTGCATAATAAAATGCTTTTTCTAACGCCAGTTCATCTCCTTCTTCTTTATATAATAACAATTGAGCATATATAGCACTAGAACACACCTCTTTAATCTTTTGTGCAAAGGTTAATTTATCTTGATAGTTAAAAAAAGATTGCCGAATTTGATCGCTCAAAATATCCATATTTTGGTAAATGTCAATACTTTGTTTTAAATTAGCTATACTTTTATTTTTTCTATAAAGTGCTAGTAATGTTTTAGATTTCTCATTCAGAGTATTCAATAAATTTTTTAAATGTAAAAAATGATTAGGATTGAAATCACCTTCAGTTGACTTTAAGTTATTTTTTTTAAGATTAGACTGTAATGCTTTATCAAAAAATGTAATAGCTTTTGTATACTCTTTTTGTTGATGAAAGACACTTCCTATATTAGTATAAACATTTACAATATGGTTGTGTTTTTTATCACTAGCTCCTTCCAAAATCATCAAAGATTTGCGATAATACACCAATGCTTCATCATATTCTTTTTTCTTAAGATAAACATCTCCAATACTCAAATACAAAACGGAAGTAACAGAACTATTCTTTCCTAAAAGGTTATTATATATAGTTAAAGATTTCTGGTAGTACTTTAATGCCTCCTCATACTCTTCTTTTTCTAAATATCCCCCTCCAATACTTCTGTATATATTGGCTACATTGTCATAATTTCCTTTTGAGATAGATTTATAAACTTCTAATGCCTTATCATAAAAATCGAATGCTTTTTCATACTTCTTCATTACTCTGTACACATTACCTCTATTATGGTACGAATTTGCTATTGTATTTAAATGAGGATTATCTAATCTCATAGTTATTTCCATACTTCTTTTAAAGTATTCTAATGCCTTATTGTACTCTCCTTTTTCAAAATAAGCCCCTCCCATAAGATTATGAACTTTACCTTGTGAAATTAAATCATTTTTCTCTGTAAGAATTGGCAATGCTTTTTGACTGTATAATAGTGCTTCATCATATTGACTCATATAATAATACTTTGCACTAAGATTAAAATATCCTTTCCCTGTTCGTATATGATTTTCTCCATAGGTCTCAATAGTTATATCTAAAGATTTACGAGCATAAGATAACCCCTTATTATTTTGTCCAAGTTTTGAATAAATAATAGATATCCTACGATAGATATCGTCTAGTTTTTGCTCCTTGGGGTTTGATGCTTTCAAAATAATTGCCAACACCTTTTTACAGTATTCCAAAGATTTTTCATACTGTGCTTTGATATAATAAAACCTTGCTAAATTACTATAAGAACGCTCTATATAATGGTGATTTTCTGGAAATAATTGCTTCCTTATTTTTAATGCTTTTTGAAAATACTCTAATGCTTCATCTAGTTTATGCATATATTCATAATATTCACCTAAATTATCATATGCATTTGCTTCATGTAAATTCCCTTTAACAAGATATGTATTACTTATTTCTAGTGCCTTTTTTGCGCTCCCAAATGTTTCTTCAAACTTTCGATTTCGACATTGATTTTCTGATATTTTGTTATAACAACTTGCCACCTTATCCCAAACTTGAACTTTTTCATAAATTAATCGTGCCTTTTCAAAGAATTGGATCGATTCATTAAATTTCCGATTTAATGAAAGCGAATCTCCTTTTTTATAATATTTTGAAGCGGATAAAGTATCTTTTTCTACTTGTCCATATGTAGTATAAATTGAAATCAGAAAAAGAACAATCGATAACAAAGAAGTCAGAAAAGTTAAACACGTTTTTTTCATATTTGGTATATTAGATATTTAATAACAAAGAAAGAGGAAATATTACTTTTTTAGTTCATAATTTGTAAAAATTAATAACTTCGAAACATACTAGTAAGGCATGCTTCTTAAAAAACGGTATCAATTTGGTCTTCAATGAACTAAACCCTTTTTAGATTAAAATAACATATCGTATATTCTAACTTGTATCGAAACACATTTATAAATAAACTAAAACAAAAAACTTAAACTTCTTCGTTATAAATTTGAACAATTACCAGTAATATTGTATAATTCAAAAAATACCTGTGTTAACCAAACATGATATATGAGACATTTACAATTCATTATTCTGCTTATATTCATGTTTCAGGCTCAAGCTCAAAATGATTTTCTTAACCCAAATAGATATAGATTTAAATATAAATCAACAGTATTTAAGGGTACAAGACAAACTATTACAGCACAATTAAGAGCTTTAAAAAACAATTCCCTATTCGTAGACATTCCCGAAGAAGAACAAATCGTATTGTCTAAATTATTTAAAAACGTAAGAAGTCAACCTATTCCAAAATTGTATAGAAAACATGCGATTGTATTTCTTGATGCCCTATACTCTTATGAAGAATTCTTAATCATATATAACAATGCTGTATACGAAGTAATCAGACATTTAAAACAGGACATGCGTCGTCTTGATCTTAAATTTGAAAGACAATATATTCATGCAAAGACCTTACTTGATCGAACAAATCAAGAAGAAAACAACAATCTTGATAAGATAAATACACTTACTGTAGCTTATCGAGATAGTCAATTAAAACTTATGAGTCATCGTTGGATGAAGAAAAAAATTGAAAAATACCGAGGTATGAATGCCGTTACGAACCCTGATCAATTAATTAAGGAATTTAAAAAATCAGAAGCAATGAATGTTTTTAAAATGGTAAAAGAACAAAAAACTCAAAAAATTAATTCATACCTTGAAAACCAAATTATAGATTTCTTTTATAAAAAGTCTATACCAGAAATAGATTTAAGCACTTTTGAGTTTAACCATAAAAGGAAAAAATAAATTATACTGTATTTTTAATTTGTCAATATTTTACTTTCTATAAAAACAATTCATGACATCATCTAAAAAAGACAAAAGTGCTTGGGCGTGGGTACCTTCTTTATATTTTACTGAAGGAATGCCATATGTTATCATTATAACGGTTGCGGTCATTATGTATAAAAAACTTGGTATTAGTAACGCTGATATAGGTTTATATACCAGCTGGTTATATTTACCTTGGGTGGTAAAACCGTTATGGAGCCCTCTAGTTGATATAAAAAGTACCAAACGTAATTGGTTTTTAGGAATGCAGTTACTAATTGCACTTGCTTTTTTGGGAGTAGGATTAACTACACCAACAAACAATTTCTTTGTACTAAGCCTTTCTTTCTTTTGGGTTGCTGCTTTTGCATCTGCTACAAACGACATTGCATCAGATGGGTATTATCTTATAGCATTATCCGAAAAAAAACAATCATTTTTTTTAGGAGTACGTAGTACTTTTTATCGATTAGCTATGATCACGGGACAAGGACTAATTGTTGTATTTGCAGGTTTTTTAGAAGAACAATATGGCGACAATCAAAAAGCTTGGTCCTATACGATGATTGTTGTTGCACTTTTTATGGTTTTGCTCACGGTTTTAAATCTTTTTACTACACCAAAAGTTGAAAAAACAGAGCCAGAGGAAAAAGATGTTGCTGTTAGTTTTCTTGAAGTATTCAAAAGTTTTTTTCAAAAAAAACAGATCGGCATAGCCTTGGCTTTTATTTTATTGTATCGCCTAGGTGAATCTCAATTGGTCAAAATGGCTTCTCCTTTTTTGTTGGATAAACCAGAAGCTGGTGGATTAGCATTATCTACTACCGAGGTGGGTACTATTTATGGAACTTTTGGAGTTATTGCATTAACTATTGGAGGGATTTTAGGAGGAATTGTCATCTCGTCTCATGGACTAAAGAAGTGGATGCTACCTATGATTCTCGCACTTAACTTACCTAATCTTTTATATATACTTTTAGCATTTTGGCAACCATCATCTGTAGTTTTCACAACATTAGTTGTGATAGTAGAACAATTTGGATATGGATTTGGGTTCGCTGCATATTTAATGTTTTTGATTTATATAGCAGAAGGTGTATCCAAAACTTCTCATTATGCAATCGCAACTGGATTTATGGCTCTAGGAATGATGCTACCAGGAATGATCAGTGGGTATATCCAAGAGTATATTGGATATACAGGATTTTTTATATGGGTAGCAATTGCAGCAATTCCTGCAATTATACTCACTCGATACATTCAATACCCAGCAACTTATGGTAAGAAGGATAAAAACTAGATAATACATATGCAAAGCATCTCTCAAAAAAAAACGGCATCAAACTTTTCTAAATTAGAAAAAATAGGTCAGTCATTTTTTCCCGCGGCTTATATTAATGATACAGATGAAGGCATTAAAAGTCTTGAACGACTCATTAAAGATTATAAAGTAGGAGGACTTACTTTTTTTCATAGTAGAGCAAGTACTGCTACTAATTTTGAAGGAAAAAAAGCAGTTGTTAGAAATGATGATAGTGCCAAACGTTTAGCAGAACTTATTGTTCATTATCAAAGCATAGCTTCTCATCCTCTGTTAATAAGTATTGATGCAGAATGGGGGTTAGCCATGCGAGTAGAAAACACACCTCAATATCCATATGCTATAACTTTAGGAGCAATACCCAATGAACAGAATGAACTTATTTTTGAAGTTGGAAAGCAAATGGGATTTGAGCTTAAAAGTATGGGAGTTCATCTTAATCTGGCTCCTGTAGTAGATGTCAATATTAATCCTAATAATCCTGTGATAGGTTATCGTGCTTTTGGCGAAAACAAAGAACATATTACTCAAAAAGCTTTAGCCTTATACAAAGGATTAAAATCTGCTGGCATTTTAGGTTGTTTTAAGCATTTTCCTGGTCACGGAGATACTGCAGTAGATTCCCACTTGGGATTACCTATAATTTCTAAATCTAAAAATGAGATTTATGATCAAGAATTATTTCCATTTATACAAGCTATAAAATCTGGTATTGATAGTATTCTTATTGGTCATTTAGCAGTTCCGTCACTAACATCAGGAAAAAACATATCTGCCACTCTATCCAAAGAAATTATTAAGGGAATCTTAAGAGAAGAATTAGGCTTTGAAGGTGTCGTAATTTCTGATGCTCTTAATATGCATAGTGTTTCAAAACAATATACCGAAAAAGGACTTTTAGAGTGGAAAGCTTTTGATGCCGGAAATGATATTTTATGTTTTGCTGAGCATGTTGAAGAAGGGATTTTAAAGATAGATAGAAACGCCAATATCCAGCAAATCGAAGAAAGTTTTTCTAGAATTCAAAAATTAAAAGAAACAATCAACGTCGAACAACCTATAAAGCCAATCTTTGAGTTTAAAAATACGACTTCGCTTAATACTAAACTAGCTAAAGCATCCTTAACACATTATAAATCATCACCAAAAGAATTTAACAAATACAAGACTCAAGACTTCGAAGTTATTGTTATTGGTAACTCAATTGATTGCACATTTATTCAAGAAGTAGAAAAAATCAAAAGTTTTACTGTTATCGATTACACAGAAAATGTAGTAAAAAACATTACTTCTAATAATATTGTCATTGCACTATTCCCTCCTTTAATAAAGCCCACTAATCAATTTGGATTAGATGATAACATTGTTAAAAATATAGCGCACCTTAGTAAAACAAATAATGTATGTATATACTTATTTGGTAACCCATATTCTTTAAGAGTGTTAGAAACCGAGAACATCAACAATATAATCCTTATATATCAAGACTTTAACCCTTTTCAGCAAATTGCCGCAAAACATTTTTTAGGACAGCATATAGCCTCTGGAAAGATTCCTGTAGAACTTTCAAAATAAAACCATGGAAACAAACCCTATTAAATATACAGCTATAGGTTTAATGTCAGGTACTTCACTTGATGGATTAGATATTGTTTGTTGTGATTTTAAAAAGACAAACAATAACTGGAAGTTTGAGATTATTAGTAAACAAAGTATTGATTATCACGAAGTCTTTAGAAAAAAACTCAAAAACACCGTACACCTAAGTGCCTTAGAGCTCTTAGTTTTTCATAATCAATATGGTACATGGCTTGGTGAACAAGTAAAACAATTTATAGATCAAAACAATTTGGTTATTGATTTTGTAGCCAGTCATGGTCATACTGTTTTTCACCAACCCGAAGTTGGCTTAACTTATCAAATTGGATCAGGTCAACATTTGGCAAATGCTTGTAGCCAAAAAGTTATTTGTGATTTCAGATCCAATGACGTTTCCTTAGGAGGACAAGGCGCTCCTCTTGTTCCTATTGGCGATCAACAATTATTTGGAGCATATGACTTTTGTCTAAATCTGGGCGGCATCAGTAATATCTCTTTTGAGCTAGATAAACAGAGGATAGCATATGATATTTCTCCAGCAAATATGTTATTAAATTATCTTTGCACTCCTATTGGAAAAACATATGATAAAGGAGGAAAAATTGCTCAAACAGGAAATGTGAATCAAAAATTGTTAGATAAGTTAAATGCCTTAGCATATTATCAACTTCCTTTTCCCAAATCGCTAGGATATGAGTGGTTTATCGAAAATATAATACCCATTCTTGATCACACCGATGATACAACAGAAAACCTATTACACACAGCAGTACTTCATATTTGCGATCAAATCAGTTTAGCTGTTAAGAACACAAAAAAAGAAAACACAAAAATATTGATTACTGGTGGAGGAGCAAAAAATGAATTCTTAATCAATACTTTAAAGCAAAAATTAAGGTCAATTGCTACAGTCGTTATTCCTCCGGTCTCAATAATAGATTATAAAGAAGCTATAATTTTTGCTTTCATGGGAGTTTTAAGAGATAGAAAAGAAATAAACTGTTTAAAATCTGTTACAGGATCTTCTATAGATTCCTCATCTGGAGTAACCTTTTTTCCTTCTTAAATAAAAATTTAAATTTGTAAAAAAAAATACATGCTAATTATTGGGATCGCTGGTGGAACAGGTTGCGGAAAAACCACTGTAGTAAATCAAATTGTAAATGAATTACCAGAAAATGAAGTGAGTGTTATTTCTCAAGATTCTTATTATAATGACACCTCGCACCTTACCCCTGATGAGAGGGCAGCAATAAATTTTGATCATCCACAATCTATTGATTTTAATCTTCTAGCAGAACATTTAACGGCTCTCAAACAAGGTAAAACTATTGAACAACCCGTTTATTCATTTATTACGCATAACCGAACTCATGAAACAATAAGTACCCGCCCTGGTAAGGTTATCATTGTAGAAGGTATACTAATCCTTACACGCCCCAAAATACGAGAGTTGTTTGATATTAAAATATATGTGCAAACTGATAGTGATGAGCGTTTAATTCGAAGATTGAAAAGAGATATTGTAGAACGAGGACGTGATATGAATGAGGTTTTAGAAAGATATCAAAACACCCTAAAACCTATGCATCAACAATTTATTGACCCCACAAAAGAATTTGCAGATCTTATCATCCCTAATAATAGTTATAATGATGTTGCTGTCGATATTGTTAGAACTATAATTAAAGAGCGCTTGAATTAACTTTTTGTACCTTTACCACTCATATTATTCTCAATTAAATTGAAGTTAAAGCAGTATTTTCAGAAACTAAAAAACAAACCAGCACTAATCCCAATATTTGCTATATTTTTAAATAAATATGTACTTATTGTACTTCTGTTTGTGGTTTGGATGTTATTCTTTGACACAAATTCATGGTTGATTCACAGAGAATTAGACCAAGAAATACAAGAACTCAAGAACAATAAAGAATACTATGTAAAGGAAATCATAAAGGATCAAAAAGATAGTAAAGTGTTAAAAGATAGTAGCGAACTTGAAAAATTCGCTAGAGAAGAGTATTTTATGAAGCGTGATGATGAAGAAATATATATAATAGAATACGAAGATAGTATTCCCTAAAACCTGTAAAAAGATGAGTAAATCCTTATTTGATAACTTTGATGAAGTTTCTGCAAAACAATGGAAACAAAAAATTCAGTTTGATCTTAAAGGCGCGGACTACAATGAAGCTTTGATTCACAAATCTTTAGAAGGAATCGACATTAAACCTTTTTATCATCAAGAAGATAAGTCCGAAATCAGTATTCCACTTTTTAATTCCTCTTCTTCTTATTGGAAAAACTCCTTAAAAATAGAAGTTGCAGATCCCATAATTGGTGATCAAAAAGTTTTGGAAGCATTAAAAAAGGGTGCAGAAAGTATTCACTTTGTTATTACTAATCAAAATGTAGAACCAGCTCAGCTATTAAAAAATATACCTATCGATATCCCTGTTTATATCGAAACCCAATTTTTATCTATAGCCTATGTTCAAGAAATAAATGCCATTGCTCAAAATAAAAAATTGATTATTTATGTCCTTACTGATATCATTGGTAATTTGGGACGTACAGGAAATTGGTATTCTAATTTAAAGAATGACCATCTTGCTTTTGATGAAATTGTTAAATGTAAGAACTTGGCAAGTACAATTAGTATTGATTTAGACTTGTATCAAAACTCTGGTGCAACAATGATTCAACAACTAGGATACAGTCTAGCTCATGCCAACGAATATCTTAATCATTGTAATGAAAGTAACTCTTCTATTTTAAAAGAAACACCTATTGTTTTTAAAGTAGCAGTAGGAGGAAATTATTTTTTTGAAATTGCAAAACTTAAAGCTCTTAGAGTATTATGGAATACATTAGCTAAAGCTTATGATATTAATCCACAATGTCACGTTATAGCCTACCCTACACACAGAAACAAAACTTTCTTAGACTATAATGTAAATATGTTACGTACTACTACAGAATGCATGAGTGCTATTCTTGGAGAAGCAAATACAATACAAAACCTTCCTTATGATACCATTTACAACCTCGAAAATGAATTTGGAACAAGGATTGCCATAAATCAACTTCTCATTCTAAAAAAAGAAAGCTATTTTGATCTAGTTACTAATCCTACGTCCGGAGCTTATTATATTGAAAGTATTACAGAGCAAATGGCAGAAAAAGCGTTGTCATTGTTTAAAAACATTGAAACAGGAGGAGGTTTTTTAAAACAACTTAAATCTGGGGTTATTCAGAAAAAAATCAAAGAAAGTTCAGAAAAAGAACAAGAGTTATTTGATAATGAAGAGATTGTATTGACTGGCGTTAATACGTATCAAAATAAAAATGAAACTACTCCAAATTTCGAAAAACCTGTATTTGAAAAAAAGAATGTGAGAAAAACGTTAATCTCTCCGATTATAACAAGGCGATTACCATACAAAAAAGAAACAGAAACCGTACAAAATTAGCATAAGTCATTAATTTTTTGTACATTACGTAATAACCTAATTTGTATAACTAACATTTTAATCTATGCCCCAAAAGATTAAACATATGGTTGTATTATTCATTTTTACATTATGTATTTATGTTAATGGTAATACTCAAACCTCTACAGAAAACTTTGACTGTCTACAAATAGACAATCTTGGGATTCTAAAAAAGTCATTTGATTCTTTTGAAAAAGATTTATTTAATCATTATGCTTTTGGTAATGACACTATAAAAACATACCGTACTTTTCTTACCGAAGTTTATAGTTTATCCATAAACTTAAGAAAACTTCCATCTACGACTTCTTTAGAATTAGCTCGTGTATTCAAGAAAAAAGCAACAGATAGAAATTCTTTATGGATTTTATTAAGTGAATACGATGAAGGAATGGAGGCTTCTGAAAATGCAAATACTCAAAAAGACGTACAAAACGATTCTGAAACTTTAACCTTTAACTATCGTGGTGGTTTTATTCAGTGCCTCAAAAACACAAATGAAAGCGACGCATTTAAAGAAATTATAGAAACCCTTGAGTTCAATGGTAATGTAAGCCCTTCTTTAATTGCTCAAAGAATTCATGACTTACCCACTAATGAGTTTAATACTCCAGAAGTAAAAAGTTTTATCGCGTTTGATATTTTTTATTCTATTCTATTAGTTATAGAAAAGGCATTTAGATGATTTTGGTTTTAAAACACTATTTATTACGCACTCAATAATATCTCTAAATTTTTAACCGCATATAAATTATCAACTGGAACTTATTCTTGTATTTGTTAAAAAAGTTAGATAATTCTTCAACCATTCTAGTTGCTAATACATACCAAGAATTCTCTTCTTATTAATAACATTTCTTAAAAATAATGCCAATAAAATGTTAATTTCAGCAAACAAATCACTAACTTGACGGGCAAATTATAAATTTTAGCCTATAACATTAACATTACTAAATCTAAATCAATGCCCCTTAAGATTAGATCTAGCATCCTAATACTTGTATTAGCTTGTTTAAAAGTAACGTACGCACAATCTGATTTTTTTTGCTATTCAGTTGATGACACTGGTATCATCCAAAAAGCATACAATTCATTTGAGAAAGACCTATTTAGTTATTACAAATTTGGTAATGACTCCATCAAAACTTATCGTACATTTTTAGCAGAAGTTGCCAGTTTATCAATTAATCTAAAAAAATTGCCTTCAGAGAACTCTATAAGGTTAGTTCGTGAATTTAAAAAAATGGCAAGCAATAGAAAATCTCTTTGGATCAAGCTAAGTGAATATGAAAACCAAGAAGTTCAAAAAGGTCCTTCACCTTCTATTCCTAAAAAAGATGAAAAAGAGTTATTAATCTTTAACTACCGAGGAGGTTTCATTCAATGTCTTAAAAATTCTAGCGACAGTAGAGATTTTAAAGATATTATCAATTCATTAGAAGAAGATGGAAATATCAGTACCTCTCTAGTTTCTCAAAAAGTTTATTACCTACCAGACAAATACCTATCCGCCAAACAGGTAAAAAACTTTATCGCCTTTGATATTTATTATTCGATTTTAATGGTAATCGAAAAAGCATTTAAATAACACCATGAACATTCTAATATAAACTTATGTTAGAATTAAGTACTTTACGAAAATAAATCATTTTAAAACCTTATTTTTATATCCATAATACTATTTGAAAAAATGAGGTTTTTGAATAATGAATAGAAAAGACATACAACATCTTCAGTTACCGAAACAAGGTATACTTGAAAAACCCAATAAAAGTTCAACTCATACTTCTGCCGAAGGAATTAAAATAAAATCCTTTTATGATAAGGACGATATTTCAGATCTAAAACACCTTAATTTCTCTGCCGGAATTCCACCATATTTGCGTGGTCCCTATTCTACAATGTATGTGCGTAGACCATGGACAATAAGACAATATGCAGGGTTCTCTACCGCCGAAGAAAGTAATGCCTTTTATCGAAGAAACCTTAAAGCTGGACAAAAAGGACTCTCTGTTGCTTTTGATTTGGCAACACATAGAGGATATGATAGTGATCATGAAAGAGTTTTTGGTGATGTAGGAATGGCCGGTGTAGCAATTGATACTGTAGAGGATATGAAAATACTATTTGATCAGATTCCTTTGGATCAAATGTCCGTATCAATGACTATGAATGGTGCTGTACTCCCTATTATGGCCTTTTATATTGTTGCAGCAGAAGAACAAGGAGTAGACAAAAATAAGCTAGCAGGAACTATACAAAATGACATCTTAAAAGAGTTTATGGTTCGTAATACGTATATCTATCCCCCGACTCCATCTATGCGTATTATTGGTGATATTTTTAAGTATTGTTCTGAGCACATGCCAAAATTTAACCCGATAAGTATCTCGGGATACCATATGCAAGAAGCCGGTGCTACCTGTGATATTGAGTTAGCATATACATTAGCAGATGGTTTAGAGTATATACGAAAAGGGATTGAAGCTGGAATGGATATTGATTCATTCGCTCCTCGATTGTCATTCTTTTGGGCCATTGGAATGGATCACTTTATGGAAATTGCGAAAATGCGTGCTGCACGTATGCTATGGGCCAAATTGGTTCAACCATTTAATCCCAAAAACCCTAAATCTTTAATGCTAAGAACCCACTGTCAAACCAGTGGTTGGAGTCTTACTGCACAAGATCCTTTTAATAATGTAGCTCGTACATGTATTGAAGCTAGTGCTGCAGCATTTGGGGGTACACAAAGCTTACATACAAACGCCCTAGATGAAGCCATTGCTTTACCAACAGATTTTTCTGCTAGAATAGCTAGAAACACCCAAATATACTTACAGCAAGAAACAAAAATAACAAAAACCGTAGACCCTTGGGCAGGAAGTTATTATGTAGAATCTTTAACTCATGATATTGCAGAAAAAGCTTGGAAGCTAATAGAAGAAGTTGAAAGCCTTGGTGGTATGACAAAGGCCATAGAAGCTGGCATACCAAAAATGAGGATTGAAGAAGCTGCAGCAAGAAAACAAGCTCGAATAGACAGTGAGCAAGACATTATAATTGGCGTAAATCAGTTTAAATTAGACCAAGAAGATCCTATCAGCACACTAAAAGTTGACAATCAATCTGTAAGATCTCAACAAATAAAAAGTATAACACAAGTAAAAGAAACAAGAAATGAACAAGAGGTTCAAAAAACCCTACATGATTTAACTTTAGCTGCGAGTAATAATCAACAAAATTTATTAGCTTTAGCAATAGAGGCCGCTAGACAAAGAGCAACATTAGGAGAAATTAGCAATGCCCTAGAAAAAGAATTTGGAAGGTATAAAGCAGAAATTAAATCATTTACAGGTGTGTACTCAAAAGAAATAAAAAATGACAAAGCCTTTGAGAAAGCCAGAGAATTGGCTAATCAGTATGCAGAGTTAGAGGGTCGAAGGCCAAGAATTATGATCGCAAAAATGGGACAAGATGGTCATGATCGTGGTGCCAAAGTAGTAGCCACAAGTTATGCCGATGTTGGGTTTGATGTCGATATCGGACCTTTGTTTCAAACACCAGAAGAAGCTGCCAAACAAGCAGTAGAAAATGATGTACATATTGTAGGCGTCTCTTCTTTAGCAGGCGGACACAAAACATTGGTTCCTCAAATTATTGCGACCCTTAAGAAATATGGTCGAGAAGATATTATGGTTATTGTTGGGGGAGTGATTCCTCCCGATGATTACGACCATCTTTTTGATGCTGGTGCAGTAGCTGTTTTTGGACCAGGAACAAAAATTAGTGAAGCTGCTATTACAATTTTAAAAATTCTGATAGCAACACACGAATAAAACTATGCATGCATAGTTTTATTGAAGTTTAAATTGTACCTTTCCAAAAAATATAATGTGATAAAAGTATCTATATGAGTTATACAGAAAAAATGCTTCGAGATGGGGCCCTGCAAGGAAAAAATATTGTTGTTACAGGTGGCGGTAGTGGTCTAGGAAAATCTATGACCAAATATTTTCTTGAACTTGGTGCCAAAGTAGCTATAACTTCTCGTAACCTTGAGAAATTACAAAATACTGCAAAAGAACTCGAAACAGAAACTGGAGGAACATGTTTACCTGTACAATGTGATGTTAGGGAATATGACCAAGTTGAGGCTATGAAAAATCAAGTTCTAGATGCTTTTGGATCAGTAGACATATTACTAAATAACGCTGCCGGAAATTTTATTTCACCTACAGAACGTCTATCACATCGGGCTTTTGACACAATCATTGATATTGTTCTTAAAGGCACTAAAAACTGTACTTTGGCCTTTGGTAAACATTGGATAGATACTCAATATAAAAACACTATTGTTCTTAATATCGTTACTACATACGCCTGGACAGGGTCAGCCTATGTGGTACCAAGTGCTACTGCAAAAGCGGGTGTTCTGGCAATGACTAGATCATTAGCTGTTGAATGGGCTAAATACGGAATGCGTTTTAACGCAATTGCACCAGGACCATTTCCTACAAAAGGTGCATGGGATCGCTTATTGCCCGGTGAACTAAAAGATAAATTTGACATGAAAAAACAAGTCCCTTTGGCTCGTGTTGGTGATCACCAAGAATTAGCTAACCTTGCTGCTTATTTAGTTTCTGATTTTTCTGCTTATGTAAATGGTGAAGTAGTGACATTGGATGGAGGTGAATGGCTTAAAGGAGCAGGACAATTTAATTTATTAGAACAAGTACCCGAAGAAATGTGGGATATGCTTGAGGCCATGATTAGAGCTAAAAAAGGGAAGTAACACCACTTATTTCTCTAGTATATTTATTACAAAAACAAAAAAGGTCAGATCTCTATTACTATAGATCTGACCTTTTTATTCCTCCCCTATTGCCGATAAAACCAATCTAACAACGGTCTTCTCCCTATTCTTAGTGCAATCCAAAAAAACAACTAAAACCTTGTTAAATTCAACAAAAAAATTGGTCTTTTTATACAATCTTAAACTCAAAAAAAAGCTTTTAAAATTAATTACTGCAAAGATTGCATAAAAAACAATTCTCTCATTTTTATACACGAAAATTTATTTACTTTCGCCCGCTTAAATAAAATTTAAAAAAATGACACTTAGGATTACATTATTATATCTACTAATAAGCACTGCTCTTTTTGCTCAAAACAAATTCGAAAAAGGAATTATTCAATTTAAAGATGGTCATCAAGAAAATGGGTACATAGAATATGAACCTAGTTCACCTACAGCAATTTTGTTTAAGAAAGCTGTAAATGACCCCTCAAAAACTATAAACCCGAACTTAGTTGATTATTATTCTTTCGATAATTTTCAAAGAAAATTTAGTTCGCAAACATTAGAAAAATCAGACTATTTCTTAGAGATTATTATTGAAGGAAGGGCTTCTTTGCTTTCTCTAAAGAATAGTAATAAACCCATTCGTTATTTCTTAAAATCAGAGAAATCTGGTTTAAAAGAACTAGATATTATCAATAGAATTGATAATAGAGTAGAGAATAATGGTCAAGTCACTCAATTTAAAGTAAAGCGTTATATAGGTGTACTCAATTTAGAATTTAATGACCATCCTACTATTTCCAAAAAAATTAAAAACGTAAAACTTTCGCAAACCAGTTTATCAAAAATATTTAGCGAATACAATACTCATTTCGACAAATCAACTTTTAATTCAGAAATACTTGAAAAAAAAGACATTCACAGAATAAGTTTTGATATCGGTATAAATAACACAAAAACAACTCCCGAAGGTAAAAACATTAGAGCACTTGAATTAGAAAACAAAGTAACACCTACAATTGGGGTTAATTACACATATACTCCTTCTTTTTTCTCTTCAAAAACATCATTTCTATTTGGTATACATTATAATCATATTAATGCTCAAGGCAACTATTATAGAATACATGATGTCCTAAAGGATAAATATGAATTAACTAAAATTAATGCCAAATCTGCTAGCTTTAGACTTGGTATTGTTTATAGTTTTGCTAAGCCACAAAAAAGATTAAGACCAAGTATAGGTGCATATGCATTAGGTAACTTCTTACTTAATTCATCTAGCGCATATGTTAAAGTTGATGCCAACGGTAACGAAAGTGAGCTTTATGAAGGTTTCAACCTTAGTAAACAAGGAACCGTTGGAGGCTTAGGTCTTGAACTTGGATTTAATTATAGAATACATAATGACAATGATCTAACATTCAAGTTTGGTTACGAAGTCATTGGAGATCATTTCAAAGAAAAACCTTCAATATACCCTAACAAAACAATTATTTTTAGATTAGGTTATAGTATTAAGTTATAATATATCCCCTAACCTATTATAAAAAACGTCATACACATCTTGTTTTATTAACAATCTAAAAAGCACTATAGACCATCCTTAGCGGGGATGGTCTTTTTTATTCTGACACTGTTAACATTTTTCATTTTTATAATATATAATAAATCGTATTTTTATCGCTGTAAAATCCAAATCTTCCCCTATGGGTAAAATAATAGCAATTGCCAACCAAAAAGGAGGCGTTGGTAAAACAACGACCTCAGTTAACTTAGCTGCATCTCTAGGTGTTTTAGAGAAAAAAGTATTATTAATAGATGCAGATCCGCAGGCCAATGCCACCTCTGGGCTTGGATTGGATGTAGAAACTATTGAAAAAGGAACCTATCAAATTCTTGAGCATACGGTAAAACCTGAAGAAGCTATCTTAGAGACTAGCTCTCCAAATGTGCATATTATACCAGCTCATATTGATTTGGTGGCCATTGAAATTGAACTTGTTGATAAAGATCAACGAGAATATATGATGAAGAATGCTATAGAACATTTAAAGTCTCAATACGATTATATTCTTATTGACTGTGCTCCTTCTTTAGGACTACTAACTTTAAATGCATTAACAGCTTCTGATTCGGTAGCAATACCTATACAATGTGAGTATTTTGCATTAGAAGGACTAGGAAAGCTTTTAAACACAATAAAAAGTGTTCAAAAAGTACACAATCAGAATCTCGACATAGAAGGTTTATTGCTAACGATGTATGATTCTAGATTACGATTATCAAATCAAGTCGTTGAAGAAGTACAGAAACATTTTAATGAAATGGTATTTAAAACCATTATACAAAGAAATATTCGCTTAAGTGAAGCTCCAAGTTATGGCGAAAGTATAATTAATTATGACGCATCTAGTAAGGGTGCAAGCAATTACTTAAGTTTAGCACACGAAATAATAAAGAAAAATAGTTAAGGATTCATGGCGAAGGCAACAAAAAAACAAGCATTAGGAAGAGGATTATCAGCTTTATTAAAAGATCCAGAAAATGATATAAAATCTGTTGAAGATAAAAATGCAGATAAAGTCGTAGGTAATATTATCGAATTAGAATTAGATAGTATTGATGTCAACCCTTTTCAACCACGTACAAGTTTTAATGACGAAACATTACGTGAATTAGCAACCTCAATAAAAGAAATTGGGGTTATTCAACCAATAACGGTTCGTAAATTAGATTTCAATAATTATCAGTTAGTTAGCGGGGAACGTCGTTTTAGAGCATCAAAATTAGTTGGATTAAAAACAATCCCAGCCTATATTAGAATTGCTAATGACCAAGAGTCTTTAACAATGGCTTTGGTAGAGAACATCCAAAGACAAGATTTAGATCCTATAGAAATTGCTATTTCCTATCAAAGATTAATTGATGAAATCAGTCTTACTCAAGAACAATTGAGTGATCGAGTTGGAAAGAAAAGGTCTACTATAGCAAATTATCTAAGATTACTCAAATTAGATCCTATTGTTCAAACAGGAATGCGCGATGGATTTATATCTATGGGACATGGTCGTGCTTTGATAAACATAGATAATCAGATTCAACAACTGGACATTTACGAAAAGATTATAGGAAAATCTTTGTCTGTTAGAGAAACAGAAAAATTAGTAAGGTCAATAAACAATGGCGAAGAGACTCCAACTAACAGTGTTTCAAACACTAAACAATTACCAAAAGATATTGCAAAAGGAATAAAAGAATTTTCGGACTATTTTGGCGCAAAAATTGATGTAAAAGTAACCAACAAAGGAAGTGGTAAATTAATTATCCCATTTTCGTCTGAAGAAGATTTTAAACGCATAAAGAAACTTATAGATAGTGAACGTTAAATCCTTTTATATCGTTCTTATTGCAGTACTTTCGATTCATCCTATTTTTTCACAAGAAAAAGATGAGTTAAAAGTTACTACAGAAGAGGTCGCCGTAAAAAAGAAGGGAAGGAAAGTACATCCTTATGAACCTTTGGCTCCTGCGAGAGCTGCTTTTTATTCTGCTGTTTTACCCGGACTAGGACAAGCATATACTAAAAAATACTGGAAAATTCCTATTGTATACGCTGCACTAGGAACGGGAATCTATTTATACATTCAGAACAACAAAAGCTACAATCGAGTTAGAGACATTTACAAACGTAGACTTGCAGGCTTTACCGATGATGAGTTTTACGCTCCAACAAACGCTAATGGTGATCCAAGAATTAGTAACGATCAATTGATAGATTTTCAAAAACGTTTTAGGCGTCAAAAAGAGTTATCATTATTGTTAACAGTAGGTGGTTACCTTTTAAATATCGTTGATGCTAATGTAACTGCACATTTAATGCAATATAATGTTACAGAAGACCTTTCATTTAAACCAAAAATAAATTTTAACGAGTTAGATACACAATTAAACTATGGTGTATCCCTTAATTATAGCTTTTAAGAAAACAGATACTTTTCTTAAAATTGAATAACACCACAATCAATTATGAAAATCGCACTGCTTGGATATGGCAAAATGGGTAAAACTATTGAAAAAATTGCAATCAACCGAGGTCATTCCATCGTACTAAAAGTAGACAAAGACGACACTAATTATGACTTATCTAAAGCCGATGTTGCAATAGATTTTAGTATACCAACTGCCGCCGTAGATAATATCACTAATTGCTTTAATGCAAATGTTCCAATAGTTTCGGGAACCACAGGATGGTTAGACCACTATGATGATATTATTGCATTATGCAACGAAAAAAAAGGAAGTTTTATTTATGCTTCAAACTATAGTTTAGGTGTAAACTTGTTTTTTGAGCTTAATAAAAAGCTTGCTCAAATGATGAAACCTTTAGAAGGTTACGATATTGGCATGGAAGAAATTCATCATACAGAAAAACTAGATGCCCCAAGTGGTACAGCAATTACTTTGGCCGAAGGAATTATTGAGAATAGTAATAAAACTGAATGGCAATTAGATAGTGGAGATGAAAAAACAATCCCTATCAATTCTAAAAGAATAGGAAAAGTACCAGGTACTCATACCGTAACCTATCATTCTGAAGTAGATAGTATAGAAATTACGCATACCGCTCATAATCGTCAAGGGTTTGCTCTAGGTGCCGTAGTTGCTGCAGAATGGCTAAAGGACAAAACAGGAATTTTTACTATGAAAGATGTTTTAGGGTTGTAAATTGTAACACTTTACACTCAAAGGGTACTTATACTAAAAAATATATACAAGATGATACTTAAAGAATGGTTTATTTTTTTCCTTATAATACAAGTTATTCACTTTTTAGGAACTTGGAAATTATACATTAAAGCTGGCAGAAAAGCCTGGGAGGCGATAGTACCTGTCTACAATGCTGTAGTGTTAATGAAAATTATAAATCGACCTTGGTGGTGGGTTATTCTTCTTTTTATCCCTGTAATTAACGTGATTATGTTACCTGTTATTTGGGTAGAAACAATTAGAAGTTTTGGAAAAAACACCACAAAGGATACTATTCTTGTTGTAGCTACTCTAGGTTTTTATATTTATTATGTAAATTATATGCTCGATGAAAACTATATCGAGGATCGTGATCTAAAACCTAAAACAGCTTCAGGAGAATGGACAAGCTCTATTCTTTTTGCCATAGTTGCAGCGACGATCGTTCATACCTATTTTATGCAACCTTACACGATCCCAACGGGATCACTAGAGAGAACTTTACTAGTGGGTGATTTTCTATTTGTAAGTAAGTTTCATTACGGAGCACGTACACCAATGACAGCTGTATCTTTTCCTATGGTTCATGATACGATCCCGGTAATACGTAAAAAATCATATTTAAGCAGTCCGCAATATCCGTATTTTAGGTTACCCGGTTTTCAAAAAATAAAACGTAATGACATTGTAGTATTTAGCTGGCCTATAGATACCGTTCGTTTTTTTAGAGATCAATCAAAGAAAAGCTTTTATAAACCTATTGATAAAAAATCAAATTATGTAAAGCGCTGCGTTGGTATTCCGGGAGATTCTTTATCTGTTATAGATGGTTATGTTCATATTAACGGACAAAGAACAAAACTCCCTAATCGCGCACAATTACAGTTTTCTTATACCGGAACTACTAAAGGAAGTAATTTCAACCTTCAGAACTTATATAATCGTTACAAAGCAAAGCCAAACGAATTCAGATATAATGAATCTCAATTTATTGCATCTGGGTTGACCGAAGAAGCAGCTAGTCAATTTAAACATCATCCAAACGTTGCAAGTGTAAAGAGAATAATTGCTTCCAAAGGACAAAAAGACCCTTCTATTTTTCCAAACAATGGTAAAGTAAATTGGAATTCGGATAATTTTGGAGCAATTTACATACCAGAAGCTGGTAAAACAGTAAAAATGGATCTTAAAAGTTTCTCTTTATATAGAAGAATCATCGAAGTATATGAAGGTTCTGAAATGGGAATAGACAATAAACTTACTGCTAATGGAACCCAAATATTACTTAATGGAAAACCTATTAAGGATTATACATTTAAACAGGATTATTATTGGATGATGGGTGATAATAGACATAATAGTGAAGACAGTCGTGCATGGGGATATGTCCCTGCGAATCATATCGTAGGAAAACCTGTTTTTATATGGTTTAGCTGGGATACAAATGCCAAAGGTCTTTTTAATAAAATAAGATGGGATCGTATGTTTACCACTGTTGGAGGAAATGACAAGCCTGTCTCCTACTTCAAGTATTTCTTGATTCTAATGGCTGGATGGTTTATTTACAGTAAGTACCGTAAAAGAAAAAAAGCCGCATAATATAAAATCATCAAGTTAAACTTTTCAAAGTTACAGTTTGAAAAGTTTAACTTAATACCTACAATTAAATTGAAAACTGCCTTACTACATCCTGTGTATTTTGGTTCTATAGCCCAATATGTTGCTATTGTAAAATCTTCGTCAATTATTTTTGAAAATGAGGACAATTATCAAAAGCAAACATATCGTAATCGAATGTATATTTATGGTGCCAACGGGAAACTATTACTATCCATCCCTATTAAGCATAGCCAAAAGAATGGAAGACAATTATACCGTGATATAAGAATTGAAAATGATTTTGAATGGCAACAACAACATTGGAAATCTATAGAAAGTGCGTATAGAACCTCTCCATTTTTTGAATATTATGAGGATGAGTTTAGACATTTATTCGATACTAAAAGAGAGTTCCTTCTAGACTTTAATTACGAATGCATGCAAGTAGTTCTAGATTGTCTTCAATATGATTTTGACCATACAAAGTCCAAAGAATATGTCAAAACACCAACAGAAATAATGGATCTAAGATGTCTTGTCAACTCCAAAAAAGAAAAATCACACGAATTACAACCTTATATACAGGTTTTTGACAATAAAAATGGATTTATCTCTAACCTCTCTGTTTTAGACTTACTTTTTAACGAAGGTACTAATGCCATAACCTATCTTGAGCAGCAATCAATTTTTTAGTTTTTCTAAAAGAAAATCCTTGCGATTATTTTTCACTTTCTCAGTCTTTTTTTTATTAGCTTCGTTTTAATTGATGGTGAATAGATAATTTTAATTCTTAAAACAATCAATTTCATTCTCTTAAAAACATATAACTTCATTTACCTTTTCAGTTTACAACAAAGTATATATTCCAAAAAAAAAAAAAAAATATACCTCTCATATTCTCTTGTAATGCTTAATACCATCATTCACTACGGCTTCCACTTTATTATACCAATAGGTATTGCTTATTTGTTTTTTCCTAAACAATGGAAAAGAGCATATATTATCTTTATTCTTGCAATGTTAATAGATCTTGATCATCTCCTAGCTACTCCTATTTTTGATCCCAATCGATGTAGTATAGGCTACCACCCACTACATCACTATTATGCCATTATAGGATATCTAATTCTATTAATTTTCAAGAAAACTAGAATCATAGGTTTTGCATTATTATGGCATATTCTAACAGATCAAATTGACTGTTTAATGATGTAAATCAATATTTTATAAAATATTCATTATTTTTATAGATAAACAGGTTAAAAAAATCGATCTATGAATAAATTTTTACTCTTCTCTATATTATTATTACTATTTTCTTGTCAGAAAAAATCTCAAGAAGATAAAAATAAAGCTGATCAAGAAATCAAGACAAATGACAAAGTCGTAGCAACAAAATTAGGGAGAAAGGATCCTATTACCATAAACTCTAAAACAGGTCAAAGACTTTCACAAAAAGAGATTAAATCAACTTTTACAAAAAGAATTAAAAGAAACCTTGATATTAAATACCCTATCTATGAAACGTATACTTACAAAGATGGTTCTGGAACACATTATTTAGTTTTAACAGACCGCATTCATAAGATAAGTGATCAAAACGACACCATATTTAATGCTATAAAGGCTTATAGTCTATCGTATATTGACAAAAAATTTAGGAAAAGAGCAACTATTAAAGATGTCATTGATGACAGCTGGGAAACTTCTATTGGCTTTTGGAATAAGTACTCAGAGTTAGCTGACTTTGATCAGGATGGTCATACCGATCTCATACTAGTTTATGGCACAACAGGTCAAGATATGTACGCAGATGGTCGTGTAAAAATCATGATTTATTACAATCACAAAAGAATAGCAATAAGACATCAAAATAGTGAGTATGGTGGCAGATTAACCAAGATTAGCTCTACATTTTACACATTACCCAAAGTGATACAAGAAACTGTAATTACAAAAATTAGACTAATGACTCAAAACGGACATGCTGTTCTCGAGAAAGGTTGGGAAAAGAAAATAAAAGAAAAAGCTAGACGTATAGAATGATCATAATTTTACTTTAGAAAATACTGGATAATGATCAGAAAGGTGTTGATCAAATGTTTTACATGATAAAACTTCAAAATCTTCTGGAACAAGGATAAAATCGATTCGAACCGGAAAAAGATCAAACTCAAATGTTTTACCAAATCCTTCTCCAGCCTCTTTAAAGGTATCTTGAAAACCAGTTGATTTCACTTTATTATAAACATACGAATACGCTGTATTATTAAAATCTCCCATAACTATATTCTTATAGGGAGAAGATTTCATATGTGCTAATAAAAGATCAACCTGTTCTTGTTGTTTTACAAATGACACTTGAATTCTTTTGAGTAATTTTTGAGAATCAGCTTTTGCCAATTGACTGGTCATAGAACTAATCTTATGAGACTGTAAGTGCAGATTATAAACCCTAATCGTATCTTTTTTAACAACAATATCAGAAAAAATAATATTGTTTACTGTTTCTTTAAAATGTAAAGACCCTTTATTAATTATGGGATATTTAGAAAACACAACCAATGCCAATTCTCCGTTATCATTATTAAAGTCTTCATATTTGTATGGATATTGTGTAAAGTCTGTAAAAACATCATTATAATATTCTTGAGCGCATAATATATCAGGGTTTTGTTCTTTTACTAATTTAGATATGGTTTGAGGAATATCTTTCGAATCTATCCATTCAAAACGGTTAAAACTATGTACATTATAACTCATTAACGAAAGTAGCTCTTCCTGATTTTCTTCAACTGCTTTTCCACTAAGTTTATATAGTGAGGTTACATGAGAAATCCCTAGTATTAATACTACAAGGGATAACATCATTTTTTTATTTAACAATATAACCCAATACAACAAAAACAGTGCATTTACCAAAATTAAAATCGGCACCGCCAAACTTAACACAGACAGTAGCGGAAACATTTTTGGAGAAATATAAGGCAATAAGTAAGACAATAACAATGTAAAAGCTGCTATAGAATTAAGCACAAAAACAATCTTATTCACCAGTTTTCTCATTACTACTCCTTACCTGCTTTAAACAAAAAGTCCTTTTCTTCTTTAGTTAGACTATCATAACCACTTTTACTAATCTTATCTAAGATAGCATCAATTTGTTTTTGATTAGGAGTCTTATTTGACCTCGATGTTGACGTTTTTTTTGTAGTAGTTTTATATGTTTTTGACTTATGAACAGTTCGCAAAGGGCTTTTCTTTTTGGGTTTAAACAAATTAGCTATACCCTCCATTATTTTTTCAAACCACTCGCCAATATCATTTCCCTTTTTAAGTTGCAATGCATACACATACCCAAACAAAGCACCTCCTAAATGAGCAATCAACCCTCCTGCATTACCAGAAGATGGAATTTGAATTAAATCAGACAACACCACAAACACACCTATTTGCCATAATTTTACATTAAAAAAGAAAATCCTAACTTCTGTATTTGGTGTATAAGCTGCAATAAAAATCATTATTGCTCTAACCGCTGCAGAAGCTCCGATTAAATAAGCCAGAGTATTATTTAAAACTGGAAATAAGTTATATGCCAATACAAATAATAAACCTCCACATATGGCTCCTAAAAGGTAAATGGTTAAAAATCTCTTCTCGGTAAACAAGTTTAAAACATATTGTCCAAACCAATATAAGACAAGCATATTCCAGAAAATATGCCAAAATCCAAAATGCAAAAAACTATATGTTAGAATACTCCATGGCTTTAGAATCAAAGAACTTGGATCAACTGGCAAAACAAACCAATCCATAAAAGCACCCGGAGCTATTTTGAAAATCCATCCTCCTATAGTAGCAATTAAAAATAGAGCAATATTAATTACTATAAGCTTTATAATAATTGTTGCTGACTTAAATTGATATGATAAATTATTAGTATTCATATTAGTACCAACGCTTATCGTTAAACGAATTCTTTTTCCAATACCACATGGTAATAAAACCAATTACGGCACCTCCTATATGAGCCCAATGTGCAACATTTGAAGGCCCTAAAACAGCTTGTCCTGTAATTCCACCATATAAATCCAACAAAAAATATCCTCCTATTAAATACTTAGCCTTGATTGGCACAGGAATAAACATAAGATACAAGGGTAAGTTAGGGTATAAAACAGCAAACGCTGCTAGCACACCAAAAATTGCCCCTGATGCACCAACCATTGGTGTTGCATACCCCGTTATCATTTTTTCAGTCAACTCTTGAGAGATATTTGGGTATACTTTATATTGCCCAGCGGTAATTGTATTTTGTATAAACTCATTTACTTCTACTGGAGACAATCCGGCATCCAAATATGCTTGATACCCAGGTTGGAATTGGAAGTATGTAAATAATATTTGAAAACCAACTGCCCCAAGCCCTGAAAAGAAGTAAATAAATAGAAATTTTGTTTGTCCAATAGAATTTTCGAGATGACTCCCAAACATATACAATGCAAACATATTAAAGAAAATATGTCCTGCATCTGCATGCATAAACATATGTGTAATAATCTGCCAAATCTGAAAATTATCATTTTTAGGAAACCATAGTGCAAACCATTCAAATGCATTATCTCCTAAAGTTTGAGATCCTATGAAAAAAATGACATTAATTATTAATAATGCCTTTACTGTTTCTGTAATTCTCCCCATTTATGTCTTAAAATTTCTTATCTATTTCATCTACGGTTAACGTAATAAAAGTCGGTTTGTTATCTGGTGTAATTGTAGGTTCTGTACAAGCAAATAAACTATTTGCCATATATTGTAATTGCTCTGCTGGTAATACAACTCCAGTTTTAACCGCAATACTTTTGGCTATTGATTTTGCTAACACATCTGTTTGCGAATAACCACTTTCGGGAACCTCACTGTTAAGGTCTTCTAATAATTTTTCTATAAGCATTGGAACTTCTTGTTCTGAAGTAGCCGATGGTATTGCAGAAATCTCAACAGACTCATCAGCAGCTTCTCCAAATACAAAACCTGCATTTTCTAATTGCTCTTTCACTGTATTCAACAATTCAATTTCTCTTGTTGTAAAAGATAATACTAACGGAAATAACAATTGTTGACTCACAGCACTTGCCATGGTAATATTACGCAACAGTTCTTCATAAAGTATACGTTCATGCGCACGATGTTGATTTATAATTACCATCCCGCTTTTTATAGTCGTAACAATATACTTTTTCTTAAGTTGATATGTGGTGTGATGACCTATTTGTTTTTCATTATCTTCAAATAGAGAACCGGTTACCTCTGCACTTTCAAACTCTACTGAAGAAAAGCTATTTTCTTCTTGTTTTGGTGTTGTCGTTTCTGACTCTAATCCTACATATAAGTTTTCCCAACTTGCCGGTGTTTCTTTCTTAAAAGAAGTATATGTTTTATTTTCAGAAGAACTACCTCCTGATATTTTTTCATCTTTAAAAGGATTAAAACTTCTATCAACCTCGATAGTAGGCGTTTGTGCAACCTTACCTTTATAATCATAAGGCGTATCCATAGAAGCATCTCTATTAAAATCCAATACAGGAGCCACGTTAAACTGCCCTAAACTATGCTTTATTGATGAACGTAACATTGCATAAAGCGCATGTTCATCTTCAAATTTAATTTCAGTTTTGGTTGGATGAATATTAATATCTATCGACTTAGGGTCTACAGTAAGGTATATAAAATAACTAGGGTGTGTTTTTTCTTTTAACAACCCTTCAAATGCAGCATTAACCGCATGATTTAAATATGGACTTTTAATATACCTATCATTAACAAAAAAGAATTGTTCTCCTCGTGTTCGTTTGGCATATTGTGGTTTTCCAACATAACCACTAATGGTTACCAAATCGGTTTCCTCTTTAATAGGCACCAATTTCTCATTAGTCTTTCCTCCAAAAACATTTACAATACGCTGTCTATGATTTACGATAGGCAAATTAAAAACTTCGTTTTCATTATGATACATATCAAACCTTATAAAAGGATGCGCCATAACAACACGATGAAACTCATCTATAATATGTCTTAATTCTACTGTATTAGATTTTAAGAAATTTCTTCGTGCCGGGATATTATAAAACAAATTCTTTACGCTTATAGAGGTACCTTTTGGGGTTACACATACTTCTTGAGTAACAACTTCACTTCCTTCTATCTGTATTGTTGTACCAACCTCGTCTTTTTCCTGTCTTGTTTTTAAATCTACATGAGCTATGGCAGCAATAGAAGCTAATGCCTCACCCCTAAATCCTTTGGTATCTAATTCAAAAAGATCTTCTGCTGTTTTAATTTTTGAAGTTGCGTGTCTTTCAAAACTTAATCTTGCATCGGTATCACTCATCCCTAAGCCATCATCGATAACTTGAATAAGCGTTTTACCTGCTTCTTTTATAATTAATTTTATATAGGTAGCCTGAGCATCTATTGCATTTTCCAGCAATTCTTTAACAACCGAAGCTGGTCTTTGAACAACTTCTCCCGCAGCAATCTGATTGGCTACATGATCTGGTAATAGTTGAATGATATCAGACATCTATTGTTGTGCAGTAAATATGGATAAATCAAAATCTATTATATACAAAAAGATAAAAATCAAAATCATCGCGATATAAATCACTCTTTTATTAATTTCTCTGTTACCTCTATGGCGGCTAGATTGACGTGCCTCTGCCCAGTGAGAGCCAAAATCAATATCATTAGTAGCATCCCGAAATTTTGCTATTTTATTTTCAAAATCATAGATATTACCTTCACTTTTCCCTTTATAATATCTGGGTGTGTAGTTAAATCTTCTGTTTTTTCTTCTTTTCGGAATACTTAATTTCAAAATCTTCTATATCTTTTATATTATCCAAATATACTCAAAATGCCTTGTAATCTAAAGCTTTTAGCAATACAATAACACCAAAACCATTGATACAAGTATTATACCATTTTTAAATTCCTTTATTTCTCCTGATTTACAATCGAAAAAAAAACTTAAACACATGATACCTTAAAAAATCCAAGTGGGTTATTTAGAACAACAAACTAAGTACAAAACTATGCTAATATTTGCCGAACATGGTGTTCTAAATGAATAACATAATCTGTAAATAAAAATCTAAAATCAGAAAATTCTCCACCTACCAATTGGATTTGATAATCATACACTTCTTTTTCCTGTTTTGATATCACCTGAATAATTCTTTCATTAATAGACAGCCAGAAACTAAGTAACTCCATAGGATCTGCTTCGTTATAAGCATTATGTTTTACCAATTCGTCTTGATTATACTTACGTATTTGATAAGGTTTACTTGCAAATTGAATTTCTAAAAACCGCTGTAGATTATGAGTACCAGAATCGATTAAATGTCCTAGAATTTCTTGTTTAGACCAAGAGTTTGCAGACGTTTTATGTTTTAAATCTTCTTCTGCCGCATTAGCAATATATCTAGTACCTTCTTTAAGAAGATTAGAAAACTGATTCAGTGATTTTTTTATATCTTCTTCAATCATAGATAGTAACGCTAATATATTATAAACAAGAGCTAAAACTTAGCTTCTTTGCGCAATTGTGCCATTTTTATTGCTGCTATAGCTGCTTCTGTTCCTTTATTACCATGCTTACCCCCTGATCGATCAATAGATTGTTGCATATTATTATCTGTAAGCACACAGAAAATCACAGGAATATCACTAGAAATATTCAAATCTTTAATTCCTTGGGTAACGCCATCACATACAAAGTCAAAATGTTTGGTTTCTCCTTGTATCACAGAACCAATAGCTATTACGGCATCCAACATATCATATGATTGTTGCATTTTTTTACAGCCATATATTAATTCGAAGCTACCTGGAACATTCCATCTAACAATATTTTCTTTGAGTGCTCCACAATCTATAAATGCATCAAAAGCTCCTTTAAACAGTCCTTCGGTTATATTTTCATTCCATTCTGAAACAACAATCCCAAACCGAAAATTCTTCGCGTTTGGGATTGTTGTTTTATCGTATTCTGATAAATTTTTATTCTCTGTAGCCATATTAAATCTAAAATTCGCTATTTACAGAGTGAGATTTATTTACACTCCCTCTCTGTGCACAACACAAAATTACTTCATTGCCTGTGTCTTTCCTAAATGCACATCTACTTGACTAGCCTCTGCACTTCTAGGAAACTCCTCTTTGATTCTTTCTAAATATGGAGTTGCTATCTCTGGTTTGTTAAGCGATATCGCCGTAATTGCAGCTTTTAACAAAAACTTTGGTGTTGTAAAGTCGTTTAGTTGTGCTTTTGCGGCTTTTTCATAATACCCTAGAGCTTCTTCTATTTGATCTAGCTGAGAAAAAGCGTCTCCAATACCTCCTAAAGCTAATGGACCGAGCATTTGATCATCACTTTTGAAATCATCTAGATAATCTATCGCTTTTTGGTATTGTTGCGTATTTAAATAAGAGAAACCTGCATAGTAATTCGCTAAGTTAGCAGCATTAGTTCCTCCGTAATTTTCGATAACTTCTAGAAATCCATACTTACCTTCTCCACCATTAAGTGCAAGTGTATATAGAGAGTCACGTACAGTAGCGTTTCCATTTACTGCATTATCAAAATATTGCTGTGCCTTGAACATTTCATTAGATGCTTCTTGTTCTTTTGGTTCCTGAATAAATTTCTGAAATCCAAGATATCCTAAAATTACAACAGCAATAATCCCTACCGCTCCTAATATATATTTTTGGTTAGCTGCAACCCATTCTTCGGTTTTAGAAGCCCCTTCGTCTAAGGTATTAAACACTTCTGCTGTTGTTGAGTTATCTTCTACCTCAACAACTTCTTCAGCTTTGTTCTTTGGTTTGTATCCTCGTTTCTTGTAAGTTGCCATAAGTTTTCTTTAATGAAGGGCAAAAATAAAATTTTTATTCATAATTAAAAGCACAACTATTTATTATTTTTCAATAATTTGCGCAAATTATTTAAGAATTCCTTCATAGCTAAGATTACCTTATAGCCAGAATTTTATGATATTAAAATCTCTATCCCTAATCAATTATAAAAACTTCGAGTCTATCGATTTCGATTTTGACAGTAAGATCAACTGTTTTGTTGGCAATAATGGAGTGGGAAAAACAAATATTTTGGATGCAATTTATCATTTATCTTTTGGTAAAAGTTATTTTAATCCAATAACTAGTCAAAATATTAAACATGGTTCTGATTTTTTTGTAGTTGATGGCTATTACATTAAAGAAGATCGTGATGAAAAAATCATTATAAGTGCCAAAAAAGGTCATAAAAAAGTAATTAAACGCAATGGTAAAATTTATGACACATTTAGTGAACACATAGGTTTTTTACCGTTGGTAATGATTTCGCCTGCCGATAGAGATTTAATTACTGAAGGTAGTGATACCCGTCGAAAGTTTATTGATGGAGTTATTTCTCAAAGTGATAAAGAGTATTTAAACTTAATTTTAAAGTATTCTAAAGTTGTTTCGCAACGAAATGCATTATTAAAATACTTTTTTGTCAATGCCACTTTTGATCCTGTTACTTTAGACGTCTATGATCAACAGTTAAATAAATACGGAACCACTATCTACAAGAAAAGAGTGGAGTTCTTAGAGATTTTTATTCCGATCTTTATAAATCGATATAATGCCATAAGTTCTGGTTCAGAAAATGTTAGCTTAACATACCAAAGTAAATTATCTGAAACTGATTTACTAAGTTTATTAAAAAGTAGCTTACCCAAAGATCGAGTGGTACAATACACTAGTGTAGGTATTCATAAAGATGATTTATCTTTTGAAATAGATGGCTATCCAATTAAAAAATTTGGTAGTCAAGGCCAACAAAAATCATTCTTAATTGCGTTAAAGCTTGCTCAATTTGATTTTATCAAAAAGCAATGTTTGGTAAACCCAATATTGTTACTTGATGATGTTTTTGATAAGCTTGATGAACAGCGTGTAGAACATATCATTAAGCTTGTAGACGATCAAAATTTTGGACAATTATTTATTAGCGACACGCATGCGGATAGAACAGAAAATGTCGTAAAAAAGATTTCACAATCTTATAAAATTATCAAATTGAATAAAAATGACTAATTTTTTACAGCTTCCTAAGTTTTTAATATTTGTATTTTCACTATGTATAATTTCATGTACTACGACTCCAAATTATCATATTGAACATCTAAATGGTTATTGGGAAATTGAAAAAGTAATATTATCTGATGGTAACACCAAAGAATATAACTTTAACTCAACCATTGATTTTTTTGAAGTTCAAGATACTTTAGGTATTAGAAAAAAAGTACAACCACGACTTAACGGGAACTACATAATCTCAAAAGACAAAGAATTATTCTCTGTCAAGATTGAAAATGACAGTCTAAAACTTTATTATAAAACAAACTTAATGATCTGGAAAGAAAACATTCTTTTGTTACAAGAAAACAAAATGATTGTTAAAAATGAATCCGGAAATATGTATTTTTACAAACGATATAAAAAGATCAAACTATAATGGCCAAACGTCATCAAGAACATCAAAGTTTAGGAGAAGTTTTAAAGGACTTTGTATCTGACAATAATCTTCAAAAAGGATTAGACAAAGTATCTGCCCATGAGGTTTGGGAATCTATAATGGGGCCAGCTATTGTAAAATACACTCGAAACATCAAATTCGATAGAGAAACTCTTTACGTAGAACTTACCTCATCTGTATTAAGAGAAGAGTTAAGTTATGGCAAGCAGAAAATAATTGATAATCTTAACGAAGCATTAGGCAAAAATCTGATAAAAAAAATAGTATTTAGATAGCTAACACCTGTTAAGGAATAGTAATATAGTCACAATACTCAATTCCATCTGGACACCATTCTGTGATAATCTTTGCACATACTGTATTAACTCCGGGTATTAAATCGATAAATGTATTGGTTGTAGTTTGCAGTTCACTTTTTACCAAAGAGCCATTAAGGTACCATTCGATAAGTTCTGATCCTTCAACCTGACCAGAAATACTTCGAGTAAATTGATAAGAGTTAGGTCCTCCATATAAATCTTGTTGATATGTAAAACTTAATGTTGGACAAATAGGATCAACAACTATTAGCTTGCATGTTTTTACCACATTTACACAACCGGAAGTTACAACTTGCATACATACATTATATGATCCTGGTGTAAAATATCTAGTAAAGGGTCCCTCATCAATAGGCTGATCAGGGATAATAACATCATTAATTAAAAACGATGCGATATAACCATTTGATTCTGTAACAAATTGTGGTAGTGGCCTTGGTATAAATTGATATTCATTAAGAGTCAATGGAACAAAAGCAAAGTCAACATCACTATCAGTAATGCAAACTGAAGGATTCACAACAAGCTGAGTACATGCCTTATCCCCTTCTTTGCAACTTGGGCTTGTAATCTCAAAACAAACATCATAAACTCCAGGTGTAAAACTTCTTATAAATACACTCCCGTCAATAATTTGATCTTCAACAATAGTGTCGTTAATCGTAAATACTACTTCTTCTCCTTCTCCTAGTTCAAAGTTAGGAGTAAACTTATATTCATTACTTGGTAATGACTCAATTGTGTAGGATGCTTTTGGACATCGAACACAGCTATTTATAATAGCATATAATTCGTAATAAGACGATACAGTTATCTTTGTAAAATCTGGAGCCACTAATAAGTCTATTGGGAATTTTAAATTGGGTTGATAATTCTCTCCTAAATTTATCAAAAGGCTATCCAAACTTTGATTATCCTTTACACTTACTTCTATATTATTATTATCATATAAAATGATTGGAAACTGTATTTTAAAACATTGATTATTCAATGTATCAAAATCATTACGTAGTGTTGCAATTTGACACGCTTCAAGTAACTCGGTTAACTCTTTATCATCATTTATAAGAAAAGTAATGGTAGAATTTTGCGGTTTAAATTTTATCGGAAATTGTGTTCCCGTTATATTAAAACTAATATCCTGTGTTTTAATGGCATCTAAAAGCCCCTGATAATTATACACTTGCATAGTAACGCCCGTATTATAATAAAACATAATTGGGTACTCAAATGCAAAACAACAATCCGTCTCAGCAGCAGTTAAGTTATTTATTTTGAAATAATTTAGAGTAGTAATCATAGCTAAGGATGAAGTCACATCACTTTCTTCATCATTATTTCTTGAAAAGGAAGTGCCATCATCTTTAATACAAGAACTCATCAGAATAATTAATATTCCAAAAAATACTTTATAATATGTTTTCAATTTTTCCAATATAAATTTTTCGTATATCTAAAACGTCTTCAAAGTAATATACCCTACCAAACATATTTACTTCATAATAACTACAATTAATGAATTAAATTATAAAAAAAACAAATAGACTTAAAAATGCTCTAGATAAATTATTGTTTTTCCAAAATCGTATTTCCAATTATACTGTGTAACAAAAGTAGTGTTTAAACATTCAACTTAAATTAAGTCTTAATTTTTTAACATTACCTCTTAGAATTTCGATTATTTTTCACAAAACAAAATCAAAGCACAAAACTCTAACTATATCAAAAAAAATTTGTTTCGCAACAAGCCTCTTCTCATCATATACCTTCGAAATTCTCCTTTCAAATACAAGCCAATATAATTAGTCGTATTATATTACTTTCCTTACAAACGAGTACGTTAACTTAATGTTAAACACCTAACAACCTTCCTTTTAGGTGTTTTTTTCTTAATACTTTATTCTTCAAATAACAAAAATTAACACAAACCAATGAAATTATTAACAAAACACGCAACGATACTCTTTGCAGTATTAATTGTGCAGTTTTCTTCTGCACAAGAAAATCTTATTAGTGGTAAAGTCACTGATAATGAAAACTCACCTTTACCAGGAGTAAACATAACCATTAAAAACACAAATACAGGAACACAGACTGATTTTGATGGATTATATTCTCTTCAAGCTTCAAAAGGAAGTATCTTAGTTTTTAGCTACTTAGGATTTTCTAATCAAGAAATCATAGTCGAAAACTCACAAACAATCAATGTAAAGTTAGAGGTAGCAGCATCTCAACTAGAAGAAATTGTTGTTACTGCCTTAGGGATATCAAGAGATAAAAAATCTTTGGGTTATGCTACTCAAGAAGTTGATGGAGATGAATTAAGCACAGTTAGAAGTGGTAATTTTGTCAATGCACTTTCAGGAAAAGCTTCTGGTATTCAGATTAGAAAAAATAACAACCTTGGTGGTTCTACAAATGTCGTCATAAGAGGTAATGCTTCGCTAACAGGTAGCAATCAAGCCTTATTTGTAATTGACGGTGTGCCCATCAACAACACAAACACTAACTCAAAAATTCAAGGACAAGCTCGAGGAGGTCAATATGATTATGGAAACGCTGCATCAGATATTAATCCCGATGATATAGAATCTATAAATGTTTTAAAAGGTGCAGCAGCATCTGCCTTGTACGGTTCTAGGGCTGCAAACGGTGTAATAATGATTACTACCAAGAAAGGAGGAAAATCCAAAGGAATGGGAGTTACAATAAATACAGGAATTACTTTTGGATCAATAAACAAAACAACATTTGCAAAGTATCAATCACAATATGGAGCTGGTTATGGCCCATATTATGGCCCTAATGAAGATAGCTACCTTGATCAAATCGATATAGATAATGATGGAAATTTAGATTTTGTTACTCCATTAACCGAAGACGCATCCTATGGAGCCGCTTTTGATCCGAATATTTTGGTATATCAATGGGATGCCTTTGATATAGACTCTCCTAATTATCTAAGAGCCACGCCATGGGTAAATGCTCAAAACGGTCCTATTACATTTTTTGAAACCCCAGTAACCATAACAAATTCGGTTTCATTAGACAAAGGAAATGATCAAGGATCTTATAGATTAAGCTACACTCAATTTGACCAAAAAGGTTTACTACCAAATAGTTCGATTAAAAAGCATAATTTCTCTATGAGTGGAAATATTAAACTCTCTGATAAATTATCTACTACAGGTTATGCCAATTATATCAAAACAGATGGTCTAGGGCGTAATTCAACTGGATATAATGATAATATACTTGGAATGTTTAAACAATGGTGGCAAACCAATGTAGATTTACAACAGCAAAAAGATATCTATTTTGCAACAAAGAGAAATGTCACCTGGAACCCAAGTTCTAGAGAGCCAGGAGCATTACCTATCTATTGGGATAATCCATACTGGACCAGATATGAAAATTTTCAAACCGATAATAGAAATCGTTTTATAGGTAATGTTTCTCTTAACTATGAAATTACAGATTGGTTTAACATTACAGGAAGAATTGCAACCGACACTTATTCTGAACTACAAGAAGAAAGGAGAGCTAATGGTAGTGTTGCAACAAGTTTTGGAGTTAACCCTGGAGCAGGAACAAGAGATAATAGAGAAAATGCTAATTCTGGATATGGTAGAAAAGATATCAGAAATACAGAAACTAATTACGATCTTATGTTCAATTTTGATAAAGATCTAAATGATCAATTAAATATTAAAGGAGTTTTAGGTACCAATATTAGACGAAATCATCTACAATATATTTATGCTTCAACAAGTGGTGGACTAAGTGTTCCTAAACTATATTCGTTACAAAATAGTGTTGGTCCTTTACCTTTACCCGAAGAAAGAGATCAAAAAATTGGAGTTGATGGTATTTATGCTAGTGCATCATTGGGGTATAAGCAAACCTATTTCCTAGACGCTACCATACGTAAAGACCATTCTTCTACCCTTCCCGAAGGGAATAGCACTTTTTACTACCCTTCTGTAGCAACTAGTTTTATTTTTTCGAACTTAATTAATACAGAGGTTATCTCCTTCGGAAAAATAAGAGCCAACTATGCCGAAGTAGGTAATAGCGCTCCATTCGATTATCTTTATGACAGCTATAATGTAAACATTCCTATAGGCAGCTCTAGTACATCTGTTAAAGATATTAAGAACAATGCCAATTTAAAACCAGAAAGAACGACTAGTTTAGAATTAGGAGTAGAAATGAAACTGTTACAAAACAGAGTTGGTTTTGATGTCGCTTATTACAAAAACAACTCTATTGATCAAATTTTTGGAGTACCTGTAACAAGAAGTACTGGTTATTCTTCTAAAATTCTGAATGCAGGAGAAATACAAAATAAAGGAATTGAATTATCAATTTATGGCACACCTGTAAAAACAGAGGATTTCTCTTGGGATGTAAATCTAAATTGGTCTAAAAACAAAAACGAAGTCATTGCATTAGAAGATGGAATAGAAAACCTTCAATTAGGTTCGTTTCAAGGAGGAATTACCATAAATGCAAGAGTTGGAGAACCATATGGGGTAATACAAGGTACGGATTACACCTATTTGAATGGTCAACGTGTTGTGGACGCATCGAATGGACAGTACATCAAAACCTCTGCTTCAAATAATGTAATTGGTGATACAAACCCTGATTGGTTAATGGGAATATCTAACAAATTTTACTACAAAAATTTGTCCTTCAGTTTTTTGATTGATATTCAAAAAGGAGGTAGCATTTTTTCATTAGATCAATATTACGGACTAGCAACAGGTTTATATGAAGAAACGGCATTTACTAATGATCTTGGAAATCCGGTAAGAAATACTCTTGCCAACGGTGGTGGATTTATAAACCCTGGTGTTAATGAAGATGGATCTGTCAATACAACAAGAATTAGAGCAGATCGATTTGGTGCTTTTGGGTACAGAAGAGGGCTCCCAGATTCTGCTTTTGTATATGATGCTGGATATGTCAAATTAAGAGAAGTCGCTTTAACCTATATTTTCCCTAAAAAAATAATAGAAAGAACTTTCTTAAATGAAGTTTCTGTAAGTATTATAGGATCCAATTTATGGATAATAGATAAAAGTTTACCTCATGCAGATCCAGAAAGTGGATTAAGTGCTGGTAATCTACAAGGGTATTCGGTAGGTTCCTTACCAACTACAAAAGATCTAGGTTTCAACTTAAAATTACAATTTTAAAAAAATAAAAGATGAAAAAAATAATAATATTAATTACTCTAGTAATTATAGCATCTTGCTCAGATAACCTAGAGAACCTAAACGAAAATATTAAAGATCCTTCTTCGGTACCTGGTGAAACTTTATTTACAGGTGCGCAAAAGAATTTGGTTGATCAAATGGTCACTCCTAATGTAAATGACAATAACACTAAATTATGGGTTCAATACTTACAAGAAACAACCTATACCGATGAGAGTAACTATGATCAGATAACCAGAAATATTCCTGCGAATCATTGGAGTAAGCTCTACAAGGATGTTCTTAAAGACCTAGATGAAGCATCCAAAGTTATCACAAACACAGACTATTTATTACCTGAAGACATAGAAAAGAAAGCCAATAAACTAGTTGTAATCGAGGTATTATCTATATACACTTATAGTATATTAGTTGAAACCTTTGGAGATATACCATATACCGAAGCTTTAAATATTGATAATTTGTTACCCAAATATGATGACAGTCAAACTATATACAAAAACCTGATTAATAGGCTTTCTACAGCTATAGATGCGTTTGACACGAGTAAAGGTAGTTTTGACAAAGCAGACAACATATACAGTGGAGATACAGAACTTTGGAAAAAGTTTGCAGCATCTTTAAAATTAAGAATGGGTATTTTATTATCTGATGTAGATAATACTTTTGCCCAAAATGCGGTTGAAGAAGCAGTAGCTAGTGGTGTATTTACAAATAGATCAGATAATGCCAATTACAAATATTTGGCTGCATCTCCAAATACTAACCCTGTACATACGAACTTAATATTAAGTGGAAGGCAAGATTTTGTGGCCGCCGCAACTATTATCGATATGATGAATACCTTAAATGATCCTAGAAGACCTCTATACTTCAAAGTTGTACCATCAACGGGTATATATGTAGGAGGAGAAATAGGAAGTACATCAAATTACTCTTCTCATTCACATGTATCCGATTATGTAGAAGCTGCAGATACTCCTGGAGTTATATTGGATTATGCCGAAGTAGAGTTTTTATTAGCCGAAGCCGCAGCAAGGGGCTTTGCTGTTGGTGGTACTCCAAAGGAACATTATGATGCCGCTATCATTGAATCTATAGAAAGTTGGGGAGGAAGCAATGCAGATGCAACAACATACTTAGCACAACCCACAGTAGATTATAATACTTTGACTGGTAGTGTTACTTGGAAAGAAGTAATAGGTAATCAAAAATGGATAGCCCTATTTAACAGAGGTATTGAGGCATGGACTTCAGTTAGACTTCTGGATTTCCCTACTTTAACCGCACCAGCGGAGCCCGTTTCTGGATTTCCAAATAGATACACCTACCCTATTGTCGAACAAACTCTTAATGGTACAAATTGGACTTCGGCATCAAATGCCATTGGTAGTGACGAACCTGAGACTAAGTTATTTTGGGATTTAAATTAACCTTCTTTACACAAATTTTTCAATTCATCATGAATAAGACGAGATCAACATCTCGTCTTATTTTTTTATTACATATAAAAAAATTTCCCAAAAGCGTAAATACACTTTTGGGAAATCAACCAAATTAATCTAAACTAACTAACCAATATCTTAATTCAAAAGCAATTAAAAATTACTTTTTACAAGGAATAAAAACAGAAGAGAATACAAATTAAATTCAATGATACACAATTAAGTAAAAAGCATTTTTTTACTGACATCATGCGACTAAATTTTAATTAATAAATTGAAATATTTATGTCTTCCCTATATATAAAGCGTTCTAAGAAAGATTTACCCTACCGCTTTTTGTTTTTTATTCTTTGATGGCGTCAAAAAAAAATCTAGTTTTGGCAATATATTATTACACAAATGTCTGACACTAATAATTCTATATGTAATGAGCGTGCTTTTGATGATTTTTTCAAAAATCACTCAAAACTTTTAAGAAACTATATATACTATAAGTTTGGAGATCTCGATCAAGCAGAAGATATCGTACAAGAAGCTTTTATTAAATTATGGAATAATTGTGCTAAGGTATCAATTGATAAAGCCAAAAGTTACATTTATACTGTTGCCAACAATCTAAGTATTAGTAATACTCGACATGAAAAAGTAAAGTTTAAACATAAGAATTATATTACACAGCGTAAAACAGATATCAATAACGAATCTCCTGAATTTATAATTTTGGAGAAAGAATATATGGAACAATTAAAAAACGCTATTGCCGATTTGACAGAACGACAAAGAGAAGTTTTTTTGTTAAGCCGTATTGATAAAAAAACATATAGAGAAATTGCTGAACTCTCTGGAGTATCGATAAAAACTATAGAAAAATTAATGCATAAAGCGTTGGTTTCATTACGTCAGAAGGTTGGAAACATCTAACTTTCTAATTAATAATAGATACAAAAACTAAAATACAACTAACTAGGTTAATTTATATTTCATTAAAATAAACTTGATTGATTAAAAGTATAATTCTACTAAATTAAAATAAAAAGGTAGGGTAATTGAGAAATAAAACGTTTACCTATTATATAACGAAGTTATGTTAGAAAATAAAGATGACATATTCTTATCAAGATGGATTAATGGAGAACTTTCTGCTGAGGAACTTCGTGATTTCAAGTCTCATCCTGATTATCCAAAATATCAAAAAATAAAAACTGGTATTGATACATTAGACGTAAGAGATTATGATACAGAAAAAGCGCTATCATCTATAAAGTCGAAATCTAATCGTCTAACTGAAGAAAAGCCATCTTCGATAATAAAACTATGGCCCTATATAGCAGTTGCCGCCTCTATCGCTATTGTTTTAAGTGTTTTCTTATACAATCCAGATAAATCTTTTAATACAGGTTTTGGTGAACAATTAGCTATCTCATTACCTGATGGCTCAAAAATGATTTTAAATGCTAAATCTACTGCCTCTTTTGATGAAGATAATTGGGATACTAATAGAACTATTTTTTTAAAAGGAGAAGCTTTTTTTAAAGTTAAAAAAGGCGAAAAGTTCACGGTTGCTACTGATAATGGTAAAGTTTCTGTTTTAGGCACTCAATTTAATGTACAATCTCAAGATAAACTCTTCGAAGTGACTTGTTTTGAAGGAAAAGTTAGTGTTAATAATAAGGATATACTAACCGCTGGAAAGGGATACAGAAATATAAAGAATAAGTTACACGAGAATTGGGTTTTTGACATACAAAAACCATCTTGGTTAACCCATACAAGCTCATTTAGAAGTACTCCTATCAAATATGTTTTTAAGGAACTCGAAGAGCAGTATCGTATAAAAATCAAAGTAAACAATATAGATCCTGAAACAATATTTACAGGAAATTTCCCAAATAATAACAAAGAAGTTGCATTAAGGACAGTTTTTAGTACTTTAGACATGGAGTTTAGCATATCTCAAGATGGCCGAACCGTGAACGGTATTAGAATAGCAGAATGACAAGATTTATTTGTTTTTGTATCTTTTTTTGGAGTGTTTTTGTTTCTTCTCAAGAAGAAATGAAAACGATTAATATTCATAATAAACCTTTATCTGATGTAATTTCTGTAATTGAGAATACTTATAATCTTAAATTCTCTTATATAGACGATATAATTAAAGATAAAAGAATATCAATATATCTTACCCCAAAACTTTCTGTCGAAGATCTAATTAATAAGCTACAACAAAAAACACAACTACATTTTAAATCTACTGGAAATAAATACATTACGATTCGGTCGTTTAATAAAAAAGATCTAATCTCTATATGCGGTAATATTATAAGTACTGAAAAAAGACCTCTAAAAAATATTCAACTATTTTTTGCCTCAGATAGCATTTCTATACATACAAATAAAACCGGATATTTTGAAGCTCATCAAATACCATATAACACTAATATTTTCTTTACCGCTTCGGGATTTAAAGAAAAAGTAATTAATTCTAAGTTCTTTTTAAATGAAAAGTGTACGACCGTTTATCTTAGTCATAAACATGAAGAAGTTCTTGACGAAGTTTTTATCCAAGAACATTTAGGAAAAGGAATAACTCAAAATAAAAATGCAATCCACATAGACATTGATAAGGTAGAAGTCTTACCAGGGCAAACAGAACCCGATATTTTGCAAACGATACAGTTAACTCCTGGTGTTAGCAACCCTTTTGAAACAGCTTCGGGCATATTTGTACGAGGTAGTTCTCCCAATCAAAATTTAATCTTATGGAATGGTATAAAAACCTATCAACAAGGACATTTATTCGGCATGATATCAGCTTTTAACCCTTATGTAGCAAAAGAAGTTGATTTTTATAAAAGCGGCGTAAGCGCCAAATATGGAGATAGAGTTGCAGGAGTGATAGACATCAAATCAGAAAATAAAATTGCAAACAAATTCTCTGGTGGATCAGGTTTCAATATGACCAATGCAGATATTGTAGGGCATATACCTATTATATCTAATAAAGCATCACTACAGGTATCTGGAAGAAGATCTTACACAGATATTTTTGAAACTTTCACCTACAAACAACTTTCTGAACGTGTTTTTCAAAATACCAAAATCACAGAAAATTCTTCATTTGACAAAAAGAGTAACAATTTCTTTTATACCGATTATAATGTAAATCTTATAATAAAACCTTCAGACAAAAACATTGTTGAGGTTAACACTATTTACAATCGAAATGACTTAAACTTTAAGCAAGAAGGTGGCGCAGAATCTTTCAATGACAATCTCATTACCAAAAACGAAGGGTATAACATAAACTGGAAGCATTTTTTTAACAAAAGAGTATCGCAAAATATTAGTGGATATTACACCAAATACAACTTGAACTACCAATTTATCACAAAAGAATTAGGTGTCACCAGCGAAATTGAGACTAAAAAAAATAGAGTTCGGGATTATGGCGCTAATTATAGTTTAGAATTTAAACTATCTAATCACCAAAATGTATCTTTTGGGTATCAATTCTCAAAAAACAGAATTAAATATAAATTTGTAACAACAACCACAAATTTTGAGCTCACTCTAGATGAAGATGATCGTTCATTGATTACACATGCCGCATTCGCAGAATATAAATTACAAAAAAAAGAGCATTATCTCCTTTCTGCTGGATTACGCTTAAATCACTATAGCGAACTTAATAGCACACATATCGAACCCAGAATTTTTGCTCAAAAAAACATTTCAAAAAACTTAAAAATTAATACCAGTATAGAATACCGAAGTCAAGCAACTAGTCAAATAAGAGAATCTGTAATAAGTGAACTTTCCCTAGAAAATCAAATCTGGACACTAGCAAATGAGAATCAATTTCCAATTATTAATAGTTATCAATATACTTTTGGAGGTAAATACAAAAGAAATAACTGGTATTTTGACATCGATGGTTACTTTAAACAAATTGAAAATATTACTTCTAGAACTTCTGGTTTTATAAACCCAACAGACAACACATATCACAGAGGTAAAAGTAGAGTTTTAGGGGTTGATTTTTTTATTAAAAAGAAATTTAACAACTATAATTCTTGGATAAGTTATTCATATATCAATACTAGAAATTTATTTAACGGAATTAATCAAAATCTACCTTTTCCTGGTAACTGGAATATAGAACACACAATAAAATGGTCTCATTTTTACAAAATAAAGAATTTTCAATTCTCTCTCGGGTGGATGTGGCATACCGGTAAAGCATTTACCAAAATATCTAATGTAGATGATACTGGTACTATTCTCGTTTTAGAATATGACAAAATAAATGATCATAATTTACCTGAATACCACAGGTTAGACTTCTCCGGTATCTATGACTTTAAATTAAGAAAAAACGCATCTACACGTTACCGTATCGGCATATCTGTATTAAACCTTTACAATAAAAAAAATGTACTTAATAAAGAGTTTAGAACAACAAACTCAATTATGAGCAGACTCATTAATACCGAAATATATTCTTTAGGAATCACTCCTAACATAAGTTTTAGAGTGTTTTGGTAATGATTATAAAGGTAAATTGACTGAAGAAATATTTTTTTTTTTAAAAATCTATCTTAAAATTTACCTTTCCTTTTTAAGGATTAAACGATTTCCTGTAACTTACGCATCTTAATAATTTCAGCACCATGAGAAAAATGTTTTTAATAAAGTGTGTATTTATATTCTTTTTGATCAAATTTGGATATGCACAAGAAGTTCATCCCGATTATACTATTACCGATAAAGTATCACATAAATGTACTCCAGTACTAAGTCAAGGAAAGACTGGTACGTGTTGGAGTTTTTCTACAACATCATTTATTGAATCAGAAATATCGAGACTTGGGCATGATAACCATAACCTATCTGAATTATATCAGGTTAGAAATATGTATTTAGACAAAGCTCAAAATTATATTTTAAGAAAAGGTAAAGCTCAGTTTAGTGAAGGAGGATTGGCTCATGATGTTATGAATTCTATTAAAAAATATGGTGTTATACCTCATAATATATATTCTGGTTTTTCTATAAGTGGCGAAACCACCTATGACCATGATCATTTAGTTACCTTACTAAAAGGGATGGTAGATAGTGCCGTTAAGAACAAAATGCTTTCAAAAAATTGGTGGGAAAGCTTTAACTCTGTTCTTGATGTTTATATAGGAAAAAGACAGAAGAGTTTTACCTATAATAATAAAACATATACACCACATGAGTTTGCTAAAGAACTGGGCATAAACCCCGATAATTATGTTAGCATAACGTCCTTTACTCACCACCCGATGAATAGCTCATTTATTTTAGAAATACCTGATAACTTTTCTAATGGTTCGTATTTTAACGTTCCTCTAGATAAACTTCAAAGCATTGTTGATTCTGCTTTAGATAAAGGTTTCACAATTGCTTGGGATGGAGATGTTGGAGAATCTGGATTTAATAAGCATGTTGGGTTAGCAATCTTAACCAATGAAAAAGATCCTGAAAAGGTGTTTCGAACTTATATCACAGAAAACGAAGTAACTCCCGAAACTAGACAAAGAGAATTTGAGCGTTACAATACGACAGATGACCACCTAATGCATATTGTAGGTAAGGGAGTTGATCAAAAAGGAAAAAAGTATTACAAAGTTAAAAACTCTTGGGGTGAAGTTGGCAACTACAAAGGTTACATTTATATGTCTGAAGCTTATTTTAGAATGAAAACTATTTCTATCATGCTTCATAAAGACGGTATCGCAAATGACGTTAAAGAAAAACTTTCTTTATAATTATCTTTGAATTACAAATAATCATATAAAAAAACCATCTCTATACTAGAGATGGTTTTTTTATATGTGTCGTTTTATTAAAACTGCTCTCTTCCTGAAAAATGAAAAGCACCTTCAATAGCAGCATTATCATCACTATCACTACCATGTACTGCATTTTCACTAATTGAAGTAGCAAATTTCTTACGAATGGTTCCTTCTGCTGCTTCTTCAGGATTAGTTGCCCCAATTAGAGTTCTAAAATCCTCTACTGCATTTTCTTTTTCAAGAATTGCAGCCACAATAGGACCACTAGTCATATACTCAACTAATTCTCCGTAAAACGGACGCTCACTATGTACTGCATAAAAAGCTTTTGCATCATCAGTTGTAAGTTGTGTTAATTTCATAGCCACAATTCTAAAACCAGAAGCTGTTATTTGTTCTAGGATTGCACCAATATATCCCTTTCTTACCGCATCAGGTTTAAGCATTGTAAATGTTCTGTTCGTTGCCATAGTCTATTTTTGTTAACTACTTCTGGTATCGAAGTATGTATTAATAATAATGAGTATCTAAAACTCTGTTTTCAAAATTTTTGTGCAAAAGTATATATAAAAGCTTCAAAAACAAGAATAATTGAATGAAATCGATTATTAACAAATTTAATTCTTCTTTAACTTGAAGACCTTAAATTGGTATTCATCAGGAATATAAGTTAAAAAACAAGTCATTTTATAAAAATTATTGTTCCTTACTACTCAAATGTTATTTATTGTATCTTCGCTGACCTATGAATACTACAGTAACTAATAAAATAAAAGAAGTCCTTTCTTCTTCAAAAAAAATTGTGATCGTAACCCACAAAAATCCAGATGGTGATGCTATTGGTTCTAGTTTAGCACTTTACCATTATCTTATAAGTATTGGACATGAAGTAACTGTAATTACTCCTAATGATTACCCTGATTTTTTAAAATGGGTACCCAATGAAAATACCGTTTTAAAGTATGATAATGATGTAGCAACTTCTACCTTAAAAATTGAAGAAGCGGATCTTATTTTTACATTAGATTTTAATCACTTATCACGAAGTGGTAATATGGAAGGAGTTTTAAAAACATCCAATGCTACTTTTATAATGATTGATCATCATCAACAACCAGATGATTATGCAACTTATACCTATAGTGATTCAGAGATATGTTCTACATGTCAAATGGTCTATCACTTTATAGAAAAATTAGATGACATTGATAAAATTACGCCCGAAATTGCTACTTGTATTTATTTAGGAATCATGACTGATACAGGATCTTTTAGGTTTAGATCTACAACAAGTACAACTCATAAAGTAATATCGGACCTTATAGATAAAGGAGCAGACAATACTAGTATACATGAAAAGGTATATGATGCTAATACATTGTCTAGGCTTCAATTAAAAGGTGTTGCATTAAAAAACTTAAAAATACTATCAGAATATAACACAGCCTATATTACAATTTCCCAAAAAGAATTAGATCAAAATAACTTCAAAAAAGGAGATACCGAAGGTTTTGTAAACCTAGGACTATCAATAAACGGAATTAAATTTGCTGTAATCTTCATAGAAAATAAAGGGGAAAGTATTATTAAAATTTCGTTTCGTTCAAAAGGCGAATTCTCAGTAAATGAATTTTCAAGAAATCATTTTGATGGAGGGGGACATCACAATGCCGCTGGTGGTAGAAGTTATCTATCTTTACCCAAGACAGTTGAAAAATTTATTAGTATCTTACCATCTTATAAAAATGTCCTGAACCAATGAAATTAACACTGAGCATATTTTGCCTTGTCGTTTTATTAACCTCATGTAAAACACCCGAAGCTCGAAAACCTGTAAATATTAAATCTGGATCATTCATTTCTAAGTCTATAGATCGTAATAAGCAATTGGCTGCTAAAGAAGAGGCTAGAATCCAAAAAATCATCAAGAATGATACAGTCAATAATTATATTGCATCAGAGACCGGATTTTGGTATTATTATAACAAAAAGGATACAATAGCCGGGATTACTCCAAAATTTGGCGATATAGTTACTTTCAACTATAACATCAAAGATCTTAGTGGCAATATTATCTATAGCCAACAAGAATTAGACACGATATCATACCGCATTGACAAACAAGAATTATTTTTAGGACTTAGAGAAGGAATAAAACTGATGAAACAAGGAGAAATGGTAACATTTCTTTTCCCGTCTTATCAGGCGTATGGATATTATGGCGATGATTATAAGATTGGAACAAATATTCCGTTAATATCAGAAGTAAAACTAAATACAATTACGAAAGAATCAACAACAGAAAATTAATTACCATAAAAATGAAAAAATTAAATTTATTATTTTTGGCCATTATTGCACTGGCACTTAACAGTTGTAACGAAAAATACCCAGAACTTGAAGATGGTATCTATGCAGAAATTATCACAAATAGAGGCGCTGCTGTAGCCAAGTTATTTTATGATCAAACTCCAATGACCGTTGCTAACTTTGTTTCTTTGGCAGAAGGAACTAATACTATGGTCGATAGCACGTACAAAGGAAAAAAATATTATAATGGCATTATTTTTCATAGAGTAATTAAGGAATTTATGATTCAGACAGGAGACCCTCTTGGTACTGGTACAGGAGATCCTGGTTATAAATTTCCTGACGAAATCGTAGACTCACTTACTCATAAATCCAAAGGTATATTATCCATGGCCAATTCTGGTCCTGGCACCAACGGAAGTCAATTCTTTATTACTTTAAAAGAGACTCCATGGCTAAATGGAAAACATACTGTTTTTGGAGAAATTGTAATAGGTCAAGATGTTATAGATAGCATAGGTACAACCAAAACAGTTGCTAGAGACAAACCTGAAAGTGAAATAAAAATGCTTGAAGTTAATATCATTCGTAAAGGTAGTGATGCAAAAGCATTTGACACCAAAACAGCATTTACAGACAAAATAAAAGTTCTTGAAGAAGAAAAAGAAGAAAAGGAACGATTAGCTAAAGAATTAGGAGAAAAGACTGCTGCAAAATTCAATGAATTGAAAGCCACTGCAACTAAACTAGAAAGTGGATTAGAAATTGTGTTTACTCACAAAGGAGATGGTGAGCAACCCAACCAAGGTGATACTGTTAATGTAAATTATGCCGGTTATTTTGCAAGTGGAAAAGTATTTGATACTAATATTGCTGAAAAGGCAAAAGAACTAGGAGTTTATAATGAGCGTAGAGCTGCAGATCCTAGAGGATATGCTCCAATTCCAATGCCGTATTCTCCAGATGCCCAAATGATCCCTGGATTTAGAGAAGGTGTACAACAAATGAAAATAGGTGATAAAGCCATTTTATTTATCCCTGCACATCTAGGTTATGGAGAAAGAGGAGCTGGCCCAATTCCTCCTAATACCGATATTGTATTTGAAATAGAGTTGGTTAATATTGCACAAGAAGCTAACCAATAAAAAAATAAATATCGTTAAAACACAAAGACCTTTCAGTTAAACTGAAAGGTCTTTGTGTTTTAACATACTTAAACTCAATTAACATCAAATCAAGAATCTAAATTTTGCTATAAAACAATAACCTTCTTTTTTCATGTTCTGTATTCATATACTCATTCAAAAACTCTTTTTGTCTTTCTACTCTTGATAACATTGATATTATTTCCTCACGTAATTCAAGAATAAGAAGAAGAATTTTTCTATCGCCTTTATAGGTAGAATTTATTATGGTTTTTGATATGATAAACTTTTTTTCTATTAGATCAAGTTTCGCCTTTATTAACTTATCTTTCTGATAAGGAAAAAACTCATTATTCCAATAATCCACATACTCATTAAACGAAACAATCCCCTCTCTATACAATCCTAATGCCTCATTATATCTATCTGCTGTATTATTAAAATAATGTGTATTTATATTTTCATCTAATACACTTACATACTCATGTATTAACTTTTTATTATAAACTCTACTACCTTTATTCTTTTCAATTCTAGTTTTTTCTGAAATCAAATTTTCAATACGAGATCTCATACTATATACCTGAAGACTATCTGTAAAATCAAAATATTGTCTTTCTATATTTTTCTTTTCAATACTTGATCCAAAATCTTCATGAGTAATTGGATAATCTAAAAGTTGCCATTGAGGATCAAAAGGCATATGAGATTTAATAAGCTCTTCTGGGGCAATTTTAAAAAAACGATAATTGGTCATTTTGATGTACTTAGAATTCCTAATTAATCCAGCTCCCCAGGTAGGATCAAACAAATACCATCTCGAATCAATTTGAGCAGCACACCATGCATGAATATTCGAATCTACTAATCCATGCTGTTTGGTATACCCATAAATTAGATGTGATTTGATATTTACCATAGAAGCAAGTGCGTTAAACAATTCTACATAATCATAACAAACTCCCTTTCTAGATAAAAAAGTTCTATCAATACTTATCATATGCTCAAGTTCAAAATCATGCTTTTGGTTTATATTATATTCTATATTTTCGGTAATCCAATTAAATATTATTTTTAATTTTTCCTCATCAAAGAAGTTTCTATCATTAATATAGTTTGCAATATCTCTAGGGGTATGAACTAAAGAATCAGGAATTCGTAATGTAGAGTCATCACAACAAGATGTAGAACTTGACGAACTATAAGTATGCTTTTGTGGTGTAACACAACTAGTAAAACATACAAACCATGCAAAAATTATCAAGCTATTTTTTACCATAAACATTTTTTTGTAGAGGAAACATTAAGGCGCTTTTTAAATACTTAATACAATACAAAATCACAAAACACGACCGACGAGCAATGTACTTTTTTAGTTAATTCTAATATTTCAAATCTCTAAAATACCTAAAAAACTTCTTTAACATAAAGGGCCTTCAAATTAATAACAGTCTTTTCAATACATAATCTATTTACGTCTTGATTTCGTTCTTGTTATAAATTCCAGTAATTATATCTCCTGTGCATGGATTGGATTTCTACTTTTAGAATATCAAAGATTCATAATTTATGAGATGATTTTATAAAAAAAATCGCTCCCAAAGTCTAAACTAAGGGAGCGATTATTATAAAATACAAATTTTATCTAATTATTTCTTCGGAATATGCTGTAGTATCTCCAGTACAAATTTCCAATATTTTTGAGTAGATGATATACTAGCTCTTTCATCTGGTGAATGTGCACCTAGAATAGTTGGACCAAAAGAAATCATATCCATTTCTGGGTAATTTTGCCCAAGAATCCCACACTCTAGCCCTGCATGACAAGCCGCTACATGGGCTTTTTCTCCGTTTAACTTTTGATATAATCCATCTAAAACTTCCAAAATTTGTGAACTCATATTTGGTGCCCATCCAGGATAATCCCCACTAGCAGTAACATCACATCCTGTAAGCTCAAAAGTAGCCCTTAACTTGTTTGCCAAATCGTGCTTCGAAGACTCTACACTACTTCGCGTTAAGCACTCAATAATTACTTCTCCATTTTCTATAGTAACTTTTGCTATGTTATTAGAAGCCTCTACCAAACCAGGAAAAGCAGCACTCATTCTATATACTCCGTTATGTGCAGCATACAAAGCTTTAAGAATTCCTTCTTGCACTCCCAACTCCATTACTGTATTAGGCAACTCTGTAGATTTAATTTCTATAGTTAGATCAGGGTCAATTACAGATAATTCTGCTTTTATCCCTATTATAAGTTCTTTTGCTTCAAACTCAAAAGCCTCTGCCTGTATAGTATCTACAACAACTGTAGCAAAACTCTCTCGAGGAATAGCATTTCTTAAGCTACCGCCTTTTATCTGGCTAATTTGTAATCCAAAATTTTCAAAACCATCAAATAATAGTCTATTCATAATTTTATTGGCATTACCTAACCCCTTGTCTATATCCATTCCCGAATGCCCTCCGTTAAGACCTGTAATAGCAATTGTATATGCTGTCTTACCTTGAGCAACCTCTTCTTCAGCATATGATCTTCTAGCAGTAACATCAATACCTCCAGCGCACCCTACACCTATTTCATCATCCTCTTCGGTATCTAGGTTTAATAATATATCTCCAGTTAGCCATTCTCCTTCTAGTCCTTTGGCTCCTGTCATTCCAGTTTCTTCATCAATTGTAAACAATGCTTCTATAGCCGGATGGGCAATTTCTTTAGATTCTAATATTGCCATTATAGTTGCCACTCCCAAACCATTATCTGCTCCAAGAGTAGTACCTTTTGCTCTAACCCAATCCCCATCAACATACATTTCTATTCCCTGAGCATCAAAATCAAAATCGGTGTCTGCATTTTTTTGATGTACCATATCCAAATGAGATTGCATAACAACTGTTTTACAATCCTCTAATCCTGAAGTTGCAGGTTTTTTAATCAATACATTACCTACTTTATCAATTTCGGTTACTAATCCAAGTGATTCTCCAAAATCTTTCATAAAGGCAATTACGCGTTCTTCTTTTTTTGAAGGCCTAGGTACTGCATTAAGATCTGCAAATTTATTCCAAACTGCTTTGGGTTCTAAAGCTCTTATTTCTGAATTCATATTTGACATATAAGTATTGAGTAATTTAGTATTACATAGTAAGTCAACTATATTTTGTGACCACTTTTGCAAAACTCCAAATTTTAAATGCCATATCCCAATATAATATCACAAAAGTGTATAGAACTTTCTTGGTTTTGATTAAAAAAAATCCCCTTGACATGTACACCCCTAGAATATCTCACCGTTATGAACAAACCTCTTATATTAAGAGTCAATTACTCGATTTCAAATTCATTATGTATTGAGTAGAAAGCATTTTTGAATTTTGAAGTAAACTCGAGCTAATTAAACTTTAAAAAATGGATTAAAAAAATCTAAATTTCTGATCTATACTCCAGAATTGTAAATATATTTACCCTATGCGAACCAAAACAAAACTATACTTAACATTACTACTGCCAGTACAGTTTATTTTGATCAAGATTTTTTCGTTTTTCCCAAACTTTATTGAGCAGTTCTATAGTAATGGTATATTTATCTACATTTCTACCTTGTTGAGATATACATTTGGATGGATTCCTTTTTCATTTGGTGATATAGCATACTGTATTTTAATTATTTTATTAATTCGATTTCTATTAAAAAAAGTTTTAAAAAAATCAATTCTTTGGAAACAGGTAGTATTAGATATTGGCGCAACATTATCTATTGTCTATGCCTCTTTTCATATCCTTTGGGGAATGAATTATTATAGATTACCTCTACACGAAATATTAAACATCAATGATGAATATACTCAGAAAGAATTGATTGCAGTTTCAGAAAAATTAATTACCAAGGCAAACTCATTACATTTAGAACTTGAGCCTATTGATTCTTTACCTATCCATATTCCATATTCTAAAGAAGAAATCTTTCAAAAAACCATTCCTGCATATCAACAATTACAAAAGACTTTTCCGTCTTTGCAATATCATCCCAAGAGTATTAAGAAATCTATATTGAGTCTTCCACTTACCTACATGGGTTTTAGTGGATATCTTAATCCTATAACCAACGAAGCGCAAGTAAATGGATTAATTCTTAATTACAAAACTCCAACCACCAGTTGTCACGAAGAAGCTCATCAATTAGGTTTTGCCAAAGAAAATGAAGCCAATTTTATTGCAGCTTTAACTACAATTGGGTATGATGATTTATACTTCAAGTACAGCGGAACAACTTTTGCCTTAAGATTTTGTCTTAACGATCTCTATTTACGTAATGAAGAAAAGGCAATTTGTCTTATTGAAAAACTAAGACCCGGAATTAGAAAAAACTATACAGAGGTAAGTGAATTCTGGAAATCCTATGAAAACCCATTAGAACCTCTTTTCAAAAGCACTTATGACTCTTATTTAAAAGCTAACAATCAACCCAACGGAATAGATACTTATAGTTATGTTGTAGCATTGTTAGTCAATTATTATAAGACCAAAACTATCGACAATTAATGCTTTAAATTGTTTGTTTTTTAAGAATAGAAAAAAACAAACAAGTCATCTCTCTAATTGGTTGTTAAATAATTATTAATTAAGAATCTCTTTTTCCCGCAACCGCTATCTTTAAAATCTATTTACAATCTTTCTTATGAAAAAATACTTAATTCTATTTACCTTCACGTTCACTAGCTTGAGTTTATGTGCCCAAGAATATTTCCCAAAAAATGATGGAGTACATACCACCACTTCAAATTATACGGTATTTAAAAACGCAATTATTCATACTACCCCTTATTCTGAAATTAAAAATGGAATATTAGTGATTCAAAAAGGTAGAATTATAGAAGTAGGTAATTCTGTGTCTATACCTTCAAATAGCGTTGTCATAGATCTTAAAGGTAAACATATTTATGCTTCATTTATAGATCCTTTTACTCAATTTGGAATACAAAAACCAAAAGGAAAAGGAGGCAGTCCATGGTCTGGAAATCCCCAATATCACTCATCAAGAGAAGGTTATTATTGGAATGACCATATACGATCAGAAACAAATGCACTTACTTATTTTAAGTATGATGAAAAAAAAGCAACGGCCTATATAAAAGAAGGGTTTGGAGCTCTTAATACTCATATGCCGGATGGTATTGTACGTGGAACCGGACTTTTAATAGCCCTAAACAATAAAGGAACTCAAAATGATCGTTTACTTAGTGATCGATCGGCTCAATTTCTTTCTTTTACCAAAAGTAAAAAAAGCAAACAGCTATACCCTACTTCATTAATGGGAGCCATGGCTTTGTTAAAACAAATGTATCACGATGCCAATTGGTATGCTTTAGGTAAATCAGAACATAAAGATTTAACCCTAGAGGCGCTAAATCAAAACAAAAACCTCCCTCAAATTTTTGAAGCAGGTAGTCGCATAAACGGATTTAGAGCAGATAAAATTGGTGATCAATTTAACACACAATATACTATTGTAGGTGGTGGAGATGAATATGCGAGAATCGAAAAAGTAAAGGCAACCAACGCAAAGTATATTATTCCGTTGGATTTTCCTGATGCATATGACGTTTCCATTCCATACATGGCAGACATGGTTAGTCTTGGTGATATGCGTCATTGGAATCAAGCTCCGACTAATCCATCTGTTTTATCAAAAAATGGCATTACCTTTTCTTTAACCACTCATAAATTGAAAAAAGTTTCTGATTTAAATACAAGAATTTTAAAAGCAATCGAGTATGGATTAGATAAAAAAATAGCTATTGCGGCCCTTACTACTATTCCTGCGCAAATATTAGGAAAAAGCAACCTTATGGGCAGTATCAAAAAGGGAAGTTATGCCAATTTTTTAATTACAAAAGGAGAGTTATTTTCAAAAGACAATGTTATTTATGAAAATTGGGTTCAAGGTCAAAAAAATATTGTCAACGATATGAATATCATTGACATTACTGGATCTTATACCATGAATCTTTCTGGAAAAACATACGACTTAAAAATATCTGGAAAACCATCAAAACCAAAAGCCGAGATAAAACTTGGTAATTCTAAATTAGGAACGAAAATAGAATATAAAAACGATTGGGTATCTATAGTTTTTAGAGATGCTGATACCACAAAAACTAATTACTATAGAATAACATCAATAATTGACACAATCACTTCTAATTGGTCTGGCAAAGCTATTTTACCTAATGGAGAATCGACATCATTCACTGTAAAGAGAAAAATCCAAAATAATATTATTAAAAAAGAAAAACCAAAGGGCGAAAATAAAAAACCAGAAATTCTAGCCATAACATATCCTAATATAGCCTATGGCAATAGTAAATTGCCAAAACAAGAAAGCTTACTGTTTAAAAATGCTACCGTTTGGACCAATGAAGCCCAAGGAATACTAACTCAAACTGATGTACTTATCAAAAATGGAAAGATTTCTGCCATTGGAAAAAATTTAGATTCAGGAAACGCCAAAACAATAGATGCTACCGGCAAACATATCACGGCAGGGATTGTTGATGAACATTCTCATATTGCTGCTGCTGCCATTAACGAAGCGGGGCATAATTCTTCGGCTGAAGTAACTATAGAAGATGTGATTTCTCCAGACGACATTAATATTTATCGTAATCTTGCTGGAGGTGTTACTTCGATTCAAATACTACATGGATCTGCAAATCCAATCGGTGGGCAATCAGCTATTTTAAAATTAAAATGGGGAGAAAGTGCAGAAAACCTCATCTACCCTAATGCTCCAAAATTTATTAAGTTCGCTCTTGGTGAAAATGTAAAACAAAGTAATTGGCAAAGTTTTAGTCGTTTTCCTCAATCCCGAATGGGAGTTGAACAACTATATATAGATTATTTTTCTAGAGCAAAAGAATATCATAAACTTAAAAATAGTGGAAAACCATTTCGAAGAGATATTGAAATGGAAACCTTATCAGAAATACTTAATGGTCAAAGACATATCAGTTGTCACTCTTATGTTCAAAGTGAAATTAATATGCTTATGAAAGTTGCTGAAAAGTTTAATTTTAGAATCAATACTTTCACACACATTCTTGAAGGGTATAAAGTAGCTGATAAAATGGCAAAACATGGTGTTGGTGGATCTACATTCTCTGATTGGTGGGCTTACAAATACGAAGTAAATGACGCCATACCTTATAATGCTGCAATCATGCACAATCAAGGTATTGTAACTGCAATAAATAGTGATGACCCCGAAATGTCACGTAGACTTAATCAAGAAGCTGCTAAATCCATTAAATACGGAGCTGTAAGTGAAGAAGATGCATTAAAGTTTGTAACATTAAACCCAGCAAAACTACTTCATATTGATGATAAAGTTGGTAGTATAAAAATTGGCAAAGATGCTGATATCGTATTATGGACCGATCATCCATTATCGATATATGCTAAGGCAGAAAAAACAATTATTGACGGTGTCATTTATTTTGATCTTGAAAAAGATAAATTGATGAGAAAATCGATTGCCATAGAGAGAAATAAGCTCACGACAATGCTACTTAAAGCAAAAAATAGTGGTTTAAAAACTCAACCAGCTAAGAAAAAAGAAAAACAACATTTTGAGTGTGAAACTTTAGAGACCATCAATTAAACTAACAACTAAAAAAAAAAACGTATTACAATTGCACTAAACCAATGTGATTTTATCTTGATAAGTGCGATACGATAATAAGAATAATACATATGAAAAATATCATATCCATAATACTAGTGTTGTTTATTTTTTCAATAGGAAAAATAAGTGCTCAACAAACGCCAGGAGCACCCCAAAAAGAGGTTATTACTATTGTAGGTGCTATTGCACATATAGGTAATGGACAAATTATTGAGAATAGTAGTATTGTTTTTGAAAAGGGAAAAATAACAGCAATCGGAAACAAAAATACCATTTCATCAAAAGGAAAAATTATTGATGCAACAGGAAAACATATATACCCTGGATTTATTGCGCCAAACTCGACATTAGGGTTGGTAGAAATAGCCGCTGTACGTGCCACTAGTGACCATACAGAAATAGGAGCATACAACCCTCATATACGAAGTATTATTGCTTATAATGCCGAAAGTAAGATTGTAGAGAGTATGCGTCCTAATGGAGTTCTAATAGCTCAGATTACACCTCGAGGAGGACGCATTTCTGGAACATCTTCGATTGTTCAATTAGATGCTTGGAACTGGGAAGATGCCGCCATAAAAACAGATGATGGTGTACATATTAACTGGCCCAATTTGTATAGTCAAGGCAAATGGTGGTTAGGAGAAGATCCTGGATTTAAACCTAATAAAAACTATAATAAAGGAATTACCGAATTAAATGATTTTATTGCACAAGCAAGAGCCACTGTAGCTTCATCTGACACTTTAGAAAACCTACCTCATACCGCTATGAAAGGTGTTTTTAATGACTCTAAAACATTATTTATTCATGTAAACTCAGAAAAAGCAATATTAGATGTTATCACTTTTTCTAAACAAAACAATTTCAAAAAAATCGTTTTGGTAGGTGCATATGAAGGTTATAAAGTTGCTAAACAATTAAAAGCAAATAACATCCCTGTTCTTATCACGAGAACGCATAGTACACCTAGGCAAGAAGATGAACATTATGATTTACCTTATAAGAATGCAAAAATATTAATGGAAGCTGGTGTTTTAGTAGCGTTACAAAATAGTGGTCAAATGGAACGTGCAAATGCAAGAAATCTACCTTTTCAAGCTGGGACAGTTGCAGCACACGGGCTGGACAAAGAAAAAGCTGTACAATTGATCACTGGTAATAGCGCAAAGATATTAGGCATAAATGATATCGCAGGCACTCTTGAAGTTGGTAAAGATGCTACACTTTTTATTTCAATTGGAGATGCTCTAGACATGAGAACTAATCAATTGGAAAAAGCTTTTATACAAGGTAGGGAAATTAGCCTAGAGAGTCATCAAACCAAGCTTTGGAAAAGATATAGCAACAAGTACAAAACCAAATAAAATTAGGACTACAATGTGTCCTCTTCCTCGATCAGAAAAAAAAGCTCCAGAAAATTCTGGAGCTTTTTTTCTTTACATTACATCTTATTATTTCATTTCTTTTCGATTGATGGGTTTGCGAATAAAGAAGATGGTATTTTTTCTTTACTTGCGTGCCCATTAACAAAATTTCTTTCACTTTTCACCTCTCCAACTATTCCATTTTCATATGTTCTCCATTTAAGGGTTTTAGGTAAAAGTAAGCCATTAACATCATTCCAATCAGAATATTCTATTAAACTAATTTTCTCGCTTGTTTCTTTACTAAAAAACGTAACCGTATATCCAAGAAACTTCATCCTTTTAGTTGTGTCATCATAATATAGAAAGTAATTATCTTTTGGAGAATCCCCTACTCCATCACCATATGATATTTTATAGCCAGGATACGAGACATCATCTATTTTTAGATCTTCAACTTTCTCATATGCAATACCATCATCTCCTAAGACAAATGGCATAGCATAAAAATAAAACATAAGGTTATGATAAAACCTTGGATTCCCTTTAAAATAGGTTGAATCTTGTTTTATCCAAGCTTCTTTACCATCAAAACCTAAAACAAACTTATCTGTTTCTACTCGTGCATGTCTAGTTTTAAGATCCGTAGAATGTTTTTCATTTCCTTCTGGATTTGACATTTCAAAAATCAGTGAGTTCATTTGATCAAAAGTCTTTATCCCTCCATGAGCAGTAAAAACAGCAGCTATTTCATCTGGAAAATCATTCGATCTATCCTTAAGAATCTTCTCTTTTGGCGCTTCTTTAACCTGACTTTCTTTTTCAGTTTTATGTTCTTGTTTACAAGAAATAAAGACGATAATTATATATAATAAGGCAACTAATCTTTTCATGGTAAAATCGAATTGTGAGTTATAAAAAACCGTAGTCGTTTTTTATATTGAGCCTTACAAAATAAATTAAGTTTTTTGTTTTTTCTTTTTTGCTGCCGGAAAGAGAACATTGTTTAGAATCAAACGATATCCTGGTGAATTAGGGTGTAACTCTAATTCGGTTTTTGGGTCCCCAACTCTATGAGTATAATCCTCTGGATCATGCCCTCCATAAAATGTAAAAAAACCTTTTCCTTTAATACCGTGTATGTATCGCGCTTCATTATTGGTCTTATTTTCTCCAAGAGTCAACACATTAGATTTAATTTCATTAGGATTATATGCTGTAGTTTGCCCCATAAACCCTTTTACCAAAGCAGTATGATTTTGACAAAGCATTGTTGGTATAGGATCCCATTTTGCAGAAAAATCCATCAAAGTAAAATAATCTGTAGTTTTAGGAATACGTCTTTTTCTTGTCATATCGATTGACGAAAACTCATAAACATTAGGACTTCGTTCTAGTGTAAAGTTTTTAAAAGCGAATGTTTTACTATAATCTATTTTTGATTGATAACCCGGTTCACTAGGGTCTCCATCAAACATTGGTTCGCAAATATCAACACCTTCTGCAGATAGAGCTATCTCAAAACTATCTGTTGCGCTACACATAGCAAACATAAACCCTCCTCCTACTACATAATCTCTTATTTTTAAGGCAACTCCCAGTTTTTGTTGAGACACCTTTGAATAGCCCAATTCCTTAGCTCTTTTTTCTGCAGCTGCTTTTTCTCTTATATACCAAGGTGCTGCTCTATACGATGAATAAAACTTACCATATTGCCCTGTAAAATCTTCATGATGCAAATGCAACCAATCGTATAAAATGAGATTATCCTCTAACACTTCTCTATCATAAATCGTTGTATAAGGAATTTCTGCAAATGTCAAGACCATTGTAACGGCGTCATCCCATGGCTGATTACCTTTAGGAGAGTAAACAGCTATTTTTGGAGCTTTTTCCAAAACAACGGCTTCCATGTTCTGGGAAGGGCTATCAATTTCTTTAAGAATTTCATTAGTCTCGGCATTACTAATAACCTCATAAGAAACTCCTCTAATAGTGCATTCTCTTCTAATCCCTTCGGTATCTGGCATAAGAAAAGATCCTCCTCTATAATTTAAAAGCCATTTTACTTTTAAATCTTTACTCAATGTCCAATAAGTAATACCATATGCTTTTAAGTGATTTTGTTGACTTTCTGCATCCATTGGTATGAGCACATACGATGCATAGGACTGAAACGCCACGAGAAAAGCAATTATTAGAATTCTAACACTACATGGTTTTATAACGAACATTAGTTTAAGTTTTAAAGGAACCTAGGATCAAAATAATACCGTTAATCCAACAAAGATCCTAAATTAAACGTTCTAGCCACTAGAACGGTACTTCATCTTCATCATTAGTAGATGAGTCATTGATACTACTACCAAAAGCTTCATCTGCGCTCGGAAGGTGTCCTGTACTAAAAGGATCTTCCTTCTCTTCTCCTTCATTCATTTTTGAATGAAATTCAAAAGGCGTACTAAAGTCATCTAAGTTATCAAATTTACCTAAGTGACCAATGAATTTTAACCTAATATTCTCTAATCCACCATTACGGTGTTTTGCAACAATAAATTCTCCTTGCCCTTGTGTAGATGATCTTTCTTCATCATCCCATTCATCAATTTTATAATATTCTGGTCTAAAAATAAATGCAACAATATCTGCATCCTGCTCTATCGCCCCAGATTCCCTCAAGTCACTAAGTAATGGTCTTTTACTACCTCCACGCGTTTCTACCGCACGAGATAACTGAGAAAGTGCGATTACAGGAATATTCAATTCTTTTGCTAAAGCTTTTAAGTTACGTGAGATTGTAGAAATTTCTTGTTCACGGTTTCCATTCTTACCACTTCCTCCTGCTGTCATTAACTGCAAATAATCAATTACGATCATTCTAATACCATGCTGTGATGCCAAACGTCGAGCCTTTGCTCTAAGGTCAAATATAGATAATGATGGAGTGTCATCAATAAACAAAGGAGCCTTTTCAAGATCCTTTACTTTTACATTAAGTTGTTCCCATTCATGCTTTTCTAATTTACCCGTACGTAGTTTTTCTGAAGAAAGTCCTGTTTCTGATGAGATCAAACGTGTTATCAACTGTACAGAAGACATCTCTAACGAGAAAAATGCAACTGGTATATTACTTCCCACAGCCATGTTTCTTGCCATGGATAAAGTTAAGGCTGTTTTACCCATACCCGGACGTGCCGCTACAATAATCAAATCACTGGGCTGCCATCCTGAAGTTAATTTATCTAATTTATCAAACCCAGAAGGAACTCCACTCATTCCTTCTTTATTTGATATTTCTTGTATTTTTTTCTTAGCTTGTATTACAAGACTTTGTGCACTTTCTGTAGATCGCTTAATATTACCTTGAGTAACTTCATACAACCTAGATTCTGCCATATCCAAGAGATCAAAAACATCTGCTGTCTCATCGTAGGATTCTTCTATGATTTCGTTAGAAATCTTTATCAAACTACGCTGTATATATTTTTGTAAAATGATCCTAGCATGAAACTCAATATGTGCCGAAGATGCTACTTTTTGGGTCAGTTGAACCAAATAATAATCTCCGCCAGCTAATTCTAGTTTACCATCCTTCTTAAGTTGGGTTGAAACCGTTAATAAGTCTATTGGCTCAGAGTTTTCAAAGAGTTTGAAAATCGCTTCAAAGATGTATTGATGTGCTTCTCTGTAAAAAACATCAGGGTTAAGTATATCAATAATTTCGTCAACCCCTTTTTTATCAATCATCATCGCCCCAAGCACAACTTCCTCTAAATCAACTGCTTGAGGGGGAATTTTTCCTTTCTCTAGCGCAATTACGTTCCCCCGACCGTAATTTCCTTGCTGAGTTTGCTGTACTTTTTCCATGACTACGAATGTAAAAAAATTGTAAAGAGATGTACCTAAATATAAAGATACGAATGTTCACCGATCTTTAACAAATAGGTTGTTAATAAGTTTATTTTATTGTTGATAAGCATAAAAAAATCTGAAGCATACAACTTCAGATTTAGTCAGTAAGCGGTTTTTTAAGGGTTACCCTTTAAAGTCTCCCATATTCGCATATTTTTCCATTCGATTTTTAATCAATTCTTCTGGTGATAAGTTTTTTAGCTCTTCAAAAGATGTTAAAATTTTATCTCGAACGGTTTTGAATGTAGTTTCTCTATCGCTATGTGCTCCACCAAGAGGTTCTTTAACGATTTCATCAACAACCTTAAGCTTAACACTATCTTTTGCAGTAAGTTTTAATGCTTCGGCTGCTTGTTCTTTTTGATCCCAGCTTCTCCACAATATAGAAGAGCAGTTTTCTGGAGAAATTACAGAGTACCATGCATTCTCTAGCATTAGCACTTTATCTCCTACTCCTATACCTAATGCTCCTCCACTTGCTCCTTCTCCTATTATTATTACAACAACAGGAACTTTAAGGCGAGTCATTTCTAATATATTACGAGCAATTGCTTCTCCTTGCCCTCTTTCTTCTGCTTCTAATCCAGGGTATGCTCCTGGCGTATCGATAAAACTAACAACCGGTATTCCAAATTTCTCAGCGCTTTTCATTAAGCGTAAGGCTTTACGATATCCTTCTGGATTCGCCATTCCAAAATTTCGATATTGTCTTGTTTTGGTATTGTATCCTTTTTGTTGACCAATAAACATAAAACTTTGATCACCAATCTTACCTAGACCACCAATCATTGCTTTGTCATCTTTAACATTACGATCTCCATGTAGCTCTAAAAAAGATTCTCCACATATAGCATCTATATAATCTAGAGTATATGGTCTAGAAGGATGCCTAGACAACTGTACACGTTGCCAAGGAGTAAGGTTTTTATATATATCCTTTTTAGTATCCTTAAGTTTCTTTTCTATTTGCTTACAGGTGTCAGTTACATCAACTTCACTTTCTTCACCTATAGCGCAAGCCTTTTTGAATTGCTCTTCAAGCTCTTTAATGGGGAGTTCAAATTCTAAATATTCCATAATAAAGAATATATTTTTTTACTAGGGTTAGCGGACAAATATAAAAACTTACTTGGTAAAGTTACCTATAGTTTTCTCTTATTTTTATCCTTAATATTCTTAAATACACCATTAAGTACTACTGTACCTAGGATTATAAGGGTTCCATAATAAAATTGAGGATTCATTTTTTCTGATTCTCCAAAGATAAAAAATGCCAATAATATTCCATATACGGGTTCTAAGTTTGTTGTTAACATCACGGTATAGGGGCTCAAATATTTCATTACTTGAACAGAACCAATAAAAGCATAAGCCGTACATACTGAAGCCAATATAAACAAGAATACCCAATCCATAGTTGACATTTGAAAAAATGAAGTAGATATTTCATTCTCTTCGTTTGTAAACAACATTAATCCTCCTATAAATAAACTTAGAGCCATAACTCCACTCAAAAGTTCGTAAAAAGATACCATAGAAGGATCATTATCCTTTGCTATTTTTCCATTTATTAAAGAAAAAATTGTAGATAAAAAAGCTGCCACCAAAGAATATATAATTCCTAAAGTATAATCTCCTTCAACTCTAAAAATTATATACAAGCCAACTATCACAAGAACTCCAAAAATAACTTCGTACCAAATCAATTTTCTTTTGTAAAAAATTGGTTCTAATAATGATGTAAAAAAAGCTCCTGAAGACAACACTGATAAGGTAATCGATACATTAGAAACCTTAATTGCAGCAAAAAAAGCAATCCAATGTAAAGCAATTGCGGTTCCCGCTATAAACAAAATAAAAAACAGCTTCTTAGAAACCTTTAGCGATATTTTTCTTAAATATATGTACAAATAGACAAAGCCGGATGCTAATAACATTCTATACCAAACCAAGGGTAAAGCTTTTATCGTGATTAACTCACCCAAAATCGCTGTAAACCCCCATATAAATATTATAAAATGGAGATGTATGTAATTTTTAAATTTAACGTTTGGCATTATACAATAAATATATGGCTAAAATCCCAAATGAAAAATTAGGAAACCACACGGCAACTATAGGCGGAAAATCTGATTGATTTGCCATTGTACCTAACACTTTATCAAAAAAGATAAATACAAACGCCATCGAAATACCTACGGCCAAATTGACCCCCATTCCTCCACGTCTCTTCATTGAAGAAACCGCTACACCAATTATCGTAAGTATAAACGCAGATACAGGTATACTCCATCTTTTATAGGCTACCACCGTATATCTATTAATATCAGACGACCCTCTTTTACTCTCCTTTTCAATAAACTTACTCAACTCTGTATAAGTTAGTGTTTCTGCAACATAAGCAACAGGTGTAAATTCATCTATATTAAATGGCAAAACAGTGTCTTTTTTTAATGCTTTCTCAATTACATCTTTATTTTTTAAGACCTTACGTTTTACAAAATCCTTTAATTCATAAATACTATCCTTAAAAATAATTTCTCTAGCCGAAATTTTTGTATCTAGTTTATTACCTTTAAAATATTCTAAGGTAAAATTGGTTGCTGTTTTTTCTAGAGGTTTAAAATGATTCACATATAAGAACGTACTATCATTAACTTGTCTATATATATTTCTGGTTTCTTGTACTTTTCTTCCTCTATTATTAAGATAAGTGTATTTAAATTCGTTAAATCCTTGACTCGCTTTAGGAGCCAAAAATAATCCCATTGCCAATGCACCCAAACAAATAATAACGGCCCCTATCATATAAGGTCTAAGAAATCTCCAAAACGAAACTCCCGAACTTAAAAAAGCAATAATTTCAGTTTTATTAGCCAATTTAGAAGTAAACCATATTACTGATAGAAATACAAAAAGGGGAAATAATAAATTAGCAAAATAGACTGTAAAATCTAAATAATATCCCATAACAATACTAACAGGAACTTTATGTTCTATCATATTGTCTATTTTTTCAGAAAGATCTACAATTATCCCAATTGGTATAAAAAGGAGAATCATTGCAAAAAAAGTTCCTAAATATCGCTTAAGTATGTACCAGTCTAGTATTTTCAAACTATAATCTTTTATCCATTTGTTTAACCATCATATTTTTCCATGAATTGAAATCCCCAGCCAAAATATGTTTTCTAGCTTCACGAACCAACCATAAATAAAAACCCAAATTATGAATTGTGGCTATTTGCTTTCCTAGCAATTCATTTACCGAAAAAAGGTGTTTTAGGTATGCTTTTGAGTATTCTGTATCTACAAAAGTTATTGCCATTTCATCGATTGGAGAAAAATCATCTTCCCATTTCTTATTTTTTATATTAATTGTCCCATGGGCAGTAAACAACATTCCATTGCGTGCATTACGAGTTGGCATCACACAATCAAACATATCAATACCCAATGCTATATTTTCCAAAATATTTATTGGTGTTCCAACCCCCATCAAATACCTAGGTTTATCTTCTGGTAAAATTTCAGTTACTACTTCTGTCATCGCATACATTTCTTCTGCTGGCTCCCCTACAGACAAGCCTCCTATAGCATTACCTACCGCTCCAGCATTTGCTATATACTCTGCAGACTGTCTTCTAAGATCTTTATATGTACTTCCTTGTACTATCGGAAAAAAAGCCTGGTCATACCCATATTTAACCGGTATTTTCTCTAAGTGTTGCAAACAGCGATCTAACCACCTATGTGTCATATGCATACTTCTTTTGGCATAATGATAATCACAAGGATAAGGCGTACATTCATCGAATGCCATTATTATATCCGCTCCAATAGTCCTTTGTATTTCCATTACATTTTCTGGAGTAAACACATGATATGAACCATCAATATGAGACTTAAATTTAACCCCCTCCTCTTTTATCTTTCGGTTTGCCGATAGAGAATATACTTGATAGCCACCACTATCCGTAAGTATATTTCGATCCCAATTCATAAATTTGTGTAGTCCTCCTGCCTTTTCTAAAATAGCTGGTTGGGGTCTTAAATAAAGATGATAAGTATTTCCTAAGATAATATCTGGATTAATATCATTTTTTAATTCACGTTGATGTACTCCTTTTACAGTTGCGACAGTACCTACAGGCATAAAAATAGGAGTTTCAATAACTCCATGATCTGTGGTTATTTTTCCTGCTCTTGCTTTACTTAAAGGATCTTTGGACAAAAGGTTAAATTGCATATTTTCTGTTTGGTAGAGCGCAAAGATAACTAACTAATACGAATTTAATCACCTTAGATTTTCTAAAACTTAATGTTATTCCTACTAGTTTCTTTATTAAAAGCTCCAAATACATTTTGCCACTGTATTCAAAACCTGTATTTTTGGGATTTTATTATCAAGAAATCAGCATCATAATGCCAAAAACAAAACAATTAGAGGATTTTGCAACACAAGTTCGTAGAGATATTCTACGACAAGTTCATAAAGTTAATTCTGGTCACCCAGGAGGTTCACTAGGCTGTACAGAATTTTTTGTTGCCCTGTTTCAGGAAGTCATGGACAGAAAAGATGACTTTGACATGAATGGTATCAATGAAGATATTTTTTTCCTGTCTAATGGTCATATATCACCTGTGTACTATAGTGTACTAGCTCGAAGTGGGTATTTTCCTGTCGAAGAGTTAAATACGTTTAGACTTATCAACAGTCGATTACAAGGACACCCAACTACTCATGAGGGTTTACCTGGTATACGTATTGCTTCGGGGTCATTAGGACAAGGAATGTCTGTAGCATTAGGTGCTGCTCAAGCCAAAAAACTAAACAATGACTCACATCTTGTATATAGTTTACATGGAGATGGAGAATTACAAGAAGGTCAAATCTGGGAAGCTGCTATGTATGCTGCCGGAAAAAAAGTTGACAATCTTATTTCTACTATTGATTATAATGGTCAACAGATTGACGGATCTACAGATGATGTACTTCCTTTAGGCGATTTAAGAGCTAAATTTGAAGCTTTTGGCTGGGATGTAATGGAAATAAAAGAAGGGAACTCTATAGCTGCTGTATTGGAAGGATTAAATGAAGCTAAAAGCAGAACTGGTAAAGGAAAGCCTGTTTGTATTTTAATGCATACAGTGATGGGGCATGGTGTAGATTTTATGATGCATACACATGCTTGGCATGGTAAAGCTCCTAATGATGAGCAGTTAGAAATTGGATTAACACAAAATCCTGAAACGCTAGGAGATTATTAATTCCCAAATTAAAAAGAAAATGACAAAATATATAGATACAGGAAAAAAAGATACTCGTTCTGGTTTTGGAGCTGGCTTAGAAGAATTAGGAAAAACAAATGAGAATGTAGTTGCATTATGTGCAGATTTAATTGGATCTCTAAAAATGGATGCATTTATCGCTAATAATCCAGAGCGATTTTTTCAAATTGGTATTGCAGAAGCCAACATGATGGGGATTGCAGCGGGTATGACTATTGGTGGTAAAATTCCTTTTACTGGTACTTTTGCAAACTTTTCTACCGGTCGAGTTTACGATCAAATCCGTCAATCCATTGCATATAGCGGAAAAAATGTTAAGATCTGTGCTTCACATGCTGGATTAACACTTGGAGAAGATGGAGCTACACACCAAATACTAGAAGATATTGGTTTAATGAAAATGTTGCCAGGTATGACCGTAATCAATACTTGTGATTATAATCAGACCAAAGCTGCAACTATTGCAATAGCGGATTATGAGGGACCTGTTTACTTAAGATTCGGAAGACCTAAGGTTGCTAACTTTACTCCAGAAGATCAAAAGTTCGAAGTAGGAAAAGCTATTTTGCTTCAAGAAGGAACTGATGTTACCATTGTCGCTACTGGTCATTTAGTATGGGAAGCTATACAAGCAGCAGAATCTTTACAAAAACAAGGAATAAGTGCCGAGGTAATCAATATTCACACTATAAAACCTCTTGATGACGAAGCAATTATTAACTCTGTTAAAAAAACAGGATGCATAATCACTGCTGAAGAACACAATCATTTAGGAGGCCTAGGAGAAAGTGTTTCTAGAGTATTATCACAACAGTATCCAGTTCCTCAAGAATTCATCGCTACAAATGATACTTTTGGAGAGAGTGGAACTCCGGATCAACTTATGGAAAAATATGGACTTAATGCAGCTGCAATAAGCAAAGCAGCCGAGCGTGTCCTTAAAAGAAAATAAAATATATTTTCGAAAAAAAACCGAAAAGCCTTCTAAAAAAATAGAAGGCTTTTTTATTGCTCTAAAATAAAAGTAAATTCTATTCGTTTATTAAACACTAGCCATAGTTTACTTCTGATTAAAAAACTTGTTTCAGAAATAACTTACACCAAAAACATTCAAATTAATTATTAATTTTTACTCTAAAACGGTGTTATCCTAAATTTAGCTTAAAAACAGCAAAACACATGAATTACATTGTAATTCATCACAAAATTACACTTAAGTCAACATTACAGCACATTCTTAGGGTTCTAAAAAAGTTTATTAAAATGAAAAAAATCGTTGTGTTTTTTATGTTTATCAGTTGTACAATATCTTTCTCACAAGAAAAACAAACTGCTTTCGGAGTAAAGGCTGGATTAAACTATGGTGATAATGGTAAAATTGAATTAAACGATATAACCAGCACCAATGCGAATGATAGAATCGGATATCATTTTGGTGTTTTTGTAAGAGGTGGCATTACTGAAAACTTATATATTAAACCAGAGCTACTATATACAGTCAACAATAGTACTTATAATTTAGAAAACTCAAAAAAAGAATACTCTGTTAAGAAGCTAGACTTACCAATTCTTCTTGGCGCTTCTGTTTTAGGGCCAATACACATTTTCGGAGGCCCAGCACTACAATATATCATAGAAAATAACTTAGAAGACGTTAAACTTAATTCAGTAAAAAACGACTTCACAGTAGGCTTACATTTTGGAATTGGGCTTCAATTAAATCGTATAAATTTTGATGTACGTTATGAACGAGGTCTTAGTAAAAATAAAGCAGAATCGATCGACAACGACATAAAAGTAGACTCTAGACCTGAACAATTTATTATTGGACTTTCTATAGACCTCTAAACATTATATCAAATAAAAAAGGTAACCTAGTAGGCTACCTTTTTTATTTGATATAATGTTTCTTCTTATTGATTTTTATTATCTCTATCATCAGAATCAAGATGATTCTTTATCCCATCATCATCATCATCGTAAAAAGTAATCTCGTCAATGGTAATCACATTATCCCCATTAGCATCTACAACGGTAATTTCATCTTTGGTTAAAGTTCCATCATTATCATCATCAACATCCAGATAATTAACTGCTGTATCACCATCTGTATTATCGTCTGCATCTATAACAAAACCATCACCGTCTAAATCTTCTAAATAAGTAGGAATACCATCTCCATCATGATCTGTTTGATTAACAGTATACAATTGTGTATTAAAAATCAAACAAGAATATCTTGGTATATCTTGATTTGGCGGCGAATTAAAATACCCCAAACCAGAAGGCATAAACACCGTATAATTACCAAAATCATTTGAATAACTTACCGTACCATCCAGAGAGTTTTCTGTAAAACTTGTAGCACCTTTATAATCTATTATTGCAGTTTTAAAACCTTCTACAACACCAATCATATCAAGCCATATTGGGGTAATTGCACTATCAAACACTCTTCTATCTGGATCATTATTATTTACAGGGTCCTTAGCATCAATAATACCATCATTATCAGAATCTACTTTACCTGCATCTGTCCCTTCTACACCATCTGTATCAGCATCTGCTTCATCAATAATACCATCATTGTCAGAATCTACTTTACCCGTATCTGTCCCTTTTTCATCATCTGTATCTGCATCTGCTTCATCAGGAATTCCATCTCCATCCCCATCTTTATTATCATACAATAATTCACCTCTATAGGTCACCAATGTAGAGTCAACTACAGTAGGCTTTCTTACAGCATTTTCTCCCTCATCAATCTTAAGGACATAAAGTTTATACGACACCCCATCTCGTACAATCTCTTTGGTAACCAATTTACCCGAATCCATAATAGAAACTTCATTCTCATTATCACCTGCAATCGTATCAAATCGTCTTGTCACATATTCAATATCTGGGTCGCTATCGGTATTAACTTCAACATCGATATAAAAATGAGTTTTTAGATAATCTACAAGTTTCGCATCATCTACCACCTGTTGTTCTGCACGATCTCTAGGCGGAATAACAATTGGATCATCTTCATCATCATCTTTTTTACAACTAATCAAAGCTATCATAGTAAGCCCTACGGCATAAATATATTTTCTTACATTCATCTGATTACTTTTTTGAAGGCGCAAGATACAATTTTCTTGTACTTTTGTTTTATAATTTAGTAGAGATTACATACATTTTAAATCTTTTTTATGCGAATTGATAAATATTTATGGTCTATCCGATATTACAAAACTCGAAGTATTGCCACCAAAGCATGCAAAGAAGGCAAAGTACGAGTCAACGATCAGATTGTAAAACCATCAAGAGAGGTTTACCCTATGGACAACATAACTGTTCGTAAAAATCAAATAAACTATGAACTTACCGTACTCGACATTCCAGACAATAGAATTGGAGCCAAGTTAGTCGACATATACCGTAAAGACACTACTCCAAAGGAAGCGTTGCAAAAATTAGACCTTTTAAAGTACTCTAAAGATTATTATAGAAAAAAAGGAACAGGAAGGCCCACCAAAAAAGACCGAAGAGATATTGATGACTGGTTTATCGACGAATCAAAAAATGACAGTGAAGAATGAAATTGAATAAAAACTATTGGAGTCATCGATATCAAAACGAAAAAACTGCATGGGATATTGGTTATGCATCTCCCCCATTAACTACTTATTTTGATCAACTTACCAATCTTGATCTTAAAATACTTATCCCTGGTTGCGGTAATGCATATGAAGCAGAGTACCTACACAATAAAGGCTTTAAAAATGTATTCATCTTAGATATAACCAATGAAGCTTTAAACAAGTTTAAAGAACGCTTACCGAGTTTTCCAAGTGGAAATTTAATCTGCACAGATTTTTTCGAATACCACAATACATTTGATCTTATTATAGAACAAACATTTTTTTGCGCGTTACACCCTACCCAACGAAATAACTACATCAACAAAACAAAAGATTTACTTACTAAAAAAGGCAAACTTGTTGGACTTTTATTTGATATAGAATTCAATGCCACAGGACCACCTTTTGGAGGTAATCTTAAAAACTACAAGTCTCTATTTACTGATTATTTCAATATATTAACATTAGAAAAATGTTATAATTCAATTGATCAACGCAAGGGTAACGAACTCTTTTTTATATTTGAAAATTCAAAGTAATATTATTTACTTTACTCACTAAGAACAGAAATGATATTTTCATTTTTGTATTTTAAAACATAGATTAAGATTTTTAATATGCAAGCAGATACAACCAACATTATCCTTACTCATGAGCAAATACAACATAAAATTAGACGTATCGCCTATCAGATATATGAATCTAATGTAAATGAAAAAGAAATTGTAATTGCTGGTATTGCAGAAAATGGTTACATATTTGCGCAACGACTAAAAAAAATCTTAGAGAACATTTCTAGTATTAAAGTGATTTTATGCCAAGTAACCATGGACAAGAAATCCCCTCACAATACAGTAAAAACCTCTTTAAAAGAAATCGATTACCAAAACAAATCTATAGTTCTAACAGATGACGTTCTTAACTCTGGTACTGCTTTAATATATGGCGTAAAACATTTCTTAAACGTTCCCTTAATACGCTTTAAAACTGCTGTATTAGTAAACCGCAATCATAAAAAGTATCCGATTAAAGCCGATTTTAAAGGAATTTCACTTTCTACCTCACTACATGAGCATGTTAGTGTTGAGTTTGACAAAGAAGATCGTGCTTTCTTAAAATAGTAAAGAAGTTATTTCTTTACATATTTCTTTCATTTCCTTTTTATCTGTGATTATTTTATTATCTGCTTGATTATAATAAAAAGAGCGCTCAAACAAATGTTTTCTAATAAAATCATTTAGATCTATCTTGGTCTCTATATGAGCTATTAATGGGCGTTTTTCTCTTTCTTTATACAATCTTTCTGTTAACTCACCCAACGAAGTTTGCAAATAAATACTTGTAGTATTTTTATTCGCAAGTATAATTTCCAGATTATTTGCAAAACATGGGGTCCCTCCTCCGAGAGAAATAACCCGATTTTTATCTGTCTCTAAAATCTCTTTTAAGTAAAAAGACTCCTTTTTTCTAAAGTATATCTCTCCATGTTCTTCAAAAATTTTTGAAATTGATTTTTTTTCTTGAATTTCTATATAATCGTCCAAATCCAAGTAGTCAAATTTCAACTTTTCGGATAAACCATTACCAATCAATGATTTTCCGCTTCCCATATATCCTATTAGCACTATATTCATGCTGTCAAAATTAAGCAGATAATGCTCAAAAAAAAACATCTGCAAAAAAAAATAAAAAATATATCCAATTCTTCTTGAAAAATAAATAAATGATAGTATATTTGCACCCGCATTCAAGGAAAAGAATGTATGACCTGGTAGCTCAGTTGGTAGAGCATCTCCCTTTTAAGGAGAGGGTCCTGGGTTCGAGCCCCAGCCCGGTCACTAAGTAATAAACATAAGTAAAATTTTGTTTATTCAGTTCTTTAAAATATTTGGATAATTTTTTATCTATGACCTGGTAGCTCAGTTGGTAGAGCATCTCCCTTTTAAGGAGAGGGTCCTGGGTTCGAGCCCCAGCCCGGTCAC
>CANNBP010000013.1 GCA_947502885.1 uncultured Aquimarina sp.
ATAATATCATCTTGATAGATGTCATATCCAGTTACTCCAACATTATCTGTAGCTGCAGTCCAGTTAAGATCGATGGTGGCTTGTGTTTCATTACCAGCTGTTAATCCAGTTGGTTCTGTAGGAGCTTCTGTGTCTGTAGTGTCTTCTGGTAGGGTAGATGCAGTGGTAGTGTTACTAAATCTCGATTCGTTTCCTGCGGCATCTTTTGCCTTTATTTTGAAAGAGTAAGAAGTTCCTGCTCTTAATCCAGTCGCTTGATGTCTTGTATCTGTTACTGTGGCCACCATAATATCATCTTGATAGATGTCATATCCAGTTACTCCAATATTATCTGTAGCTGCAATCCAATTAAGGTCGATAGTAGTTTGAGTTTCATTGCCAGCTGTTAATCCTGTTGGCTCAGTAGGTGCCTCTGTGTCAGTGTTTCCTGATTCGGTATAAGGTTTGATTCCTGTTTGTTCTTCGATCCAAGTAGCGGCATTAGCAACATTGCCCCAAAAGCCATAGTCAGAACAAGGAGACCCTTCTCCACCACTTACTGCTCCTACTAAGATTCTTTCAGATTTATCACTATTATAGACAACTAGAGGTCCTCCACTATCTCCTCTACATACCATTCTTCCTTCGGTTTCTTCTACTCTAATACGCTCGTCTGATAATTGAACTACTCCAAATTTTAGAAGAGCACCTTGCAAGTTATCTGGTGTGGCACCGGTATTGGGGTCTAGTTGTCCCCAGCCCGTAGCATAACATTCCATGTCTTTTTTAACATAGCCTTTGGTAAAAACAATTGGCGATGCATACCTAATTGCTTTGGCGTACCTACCTGATAAGTCTAATGGAGTTTCTAATTCTAAAAGACTTAAATCGCAGCCAGAACACGGAAAATTGATTACCCTTTTTACAACAGATGTCTGCCCGGTGGATTTATCGCTTCTTTTGGTGTAGCCAACACCTATAGTTCTACCTACAATTCCTCCAACGCAATGTTCTGCAGTAAGAATCCAGGTAGGGCCAATAATTGTACCACCACAACCTCCTAAATCGGCTTGATAAGGGTGGTTTTCGATTAAAACATCTTCTCCGTTTTTTATTCGGTTTCCTTGAGGATTGTTGTCGATTACTTGAGCTTGTAGTTCTGTAGTTAAAAAGCAAGTAACCATGCTTAAGATAAACACATAAATTTTTTTCATTGTTATCGAGTTTTAAATGAGTTAGTTATGTCTTAAACATTAGTTTTTGTAAAATATTTTAGCAGTCAAACTTCTTCGTTTAGGATAAAAATGACAGATTTAACTTCTTAAATAACAAAACACATGAGATTGTGCCTATTCATCTATAAATCATGTGTTTATGTCTGGTGTTTTGGCTTCGGAATACGGCTGCAGAAATTCTAGATTTATTGTGTAATTAACTTTTTTTAACATTTTTAATCTTTTCTTGTAATAATCTTGTTAAATAGTTAAAATGAAGAGTTTTTGGGAGAGATTAATGTTGAAGCTAGTAAAGAACTTTCAGTTATTATGTTCTATCGTAAAGCTAACTTTTGTATAAGAATTATTAGATCTGGTTGTGGTTTATGTTCTCTAACTGAGCAAATTTTTCTATGAAGATGGTTAAAAATAAAAAAGAGTTACAACTATTTTGTTGTAACTCTTTGTGCTTCAATGTGGTCCCACATGGACTCGAACCATGGACCCCCTGATTATGAGTCAGGTGCTCTAACCAGCTGAGCTATAGGACCGGTAAGCGGAGGGCAAATTTAAGGATTTGATACAAACACAACAAACTTTTTTTCGCTTTTTTTTAAAGCTTTAGAAAAAAGTAAAAAAGGAAGCGATTTAGATTGTTTTTGTAACGTTGTAACCTTTTAATTTACAGGCTTTTCTTGGCAAAGTTCAATAAGAACTCCATTTGTGCTTTTTGGATGTATAAAAGCTATAAGCTTGTTGTCTGCTCCAGCTTTGGGTTGTTTATTGATCAATTGAAACCCTTCTTTCTCCAATCTGTCCAATTCTAACTGGATGTCATCTACATCAAAAGCAATATGATGAATTCCTTCTCCTTTTTTAGATATAAATTTGGCAATAGGACCTTCTGGATTGGTACTTGCTAATAATTCAATTTTACTATCACCTACTTTAAAAAATGAAGTAACTACAGCTTCACTTTCTACAGCTTCTTGTTTATAAGGTGCTACACCCAAAAGTTGCTCATAGATTTTGTTGGCTTTTTCAATATCATTTACAGCAATACCTAAATGCTCTATTTTGTTAATATGTTTCATAGATGTTTTTTTGGCTAAAGAGTAAAAATACAATTATAGAAGTTTGTTTTAGTATATTAACTATGCAAAAGTCGCTATCTAGTATAAAAAAACAACTCCTGAGGTAACTAATCTCAGGAGTCTGAATTGAAACATAATTGTATATTAACACAAACTCAACTTATACTAACTATGATTGTTTCAATTTTGCGATATATTTTCTATACTATACTATACTAGGTAAGTAGATTATAATATCAATTACTTTGTTACGTATATAACGTAATAATAATATGTTTAACCCTTTGTTTTGTAGATTTTAGTTAATATTTAACATTTGATTCGCCAAAAAACTAAAATAGAGCCCATTATAACGGATTTTGGTGAGTAAAGGTTTAAAAATATCATTGGTACTTACCTAATCATATTTTTTAATTTGGATAGAGTTTATGAGTATTTCGGATCAAGGTTATTGATTATTCCTGGTATAATAGATTTGATTTTTGATTAGAAATTTATAAAAGTTTCATCTTAATCTTTAAATGCAAAATGCTGCTATGTTCTAATCATAATTAATATGTATTTTTGCACCATGGAAACAAATAGACAGAAAAAAATAGCAGGAGTATTACAAAAAGATATAGCAGATGTAATACAGCTTGCTCTACGCGAAGCAGGAGTAAAGGGGATTTTGGTTTCTGTAACCAAAGTAAGTGTAACTACAGACCTTTCGATTGCTAAGGTGTATATGAGCGTTTTTCCCCATAATGAAGGTGAGAGAGTTTTAAAAGAAGTGAATGCTGTAAAATCACAAATCAAACATCAAGTAGCGCAAAAAACCAAGAATCAATTAAGAAGAATGCCTGAGTTATCTTATTTTATTGATGATTCTTTAGAATATATATCTACAATAGAAAAAGCGGTAAAAGGAGAAGAAAACCCAATATCAAATCCAGAATTGCTAGAAAAACGTAAAAAGAAGTAGACAGTGATTGGTAATGTTTTTGTTGTAGCTAGAAAATTTCGGTTGGTATGGCAATTTCATTTCTCTTATCTTTAATGCAAAATTAAATAGTTGATATCTTAATAAAAGGCTGTTAAACAATTTGAACTTCTCTTTATACATCGCTAGGCGGTATTTATTTTCTCCTGGTAGTAGTAATGCAATTAACATCATTACCGGTATTGCGGCAGCAGGTGTGGTTATAGGGGCAATGTCTCTATTTATTGTATTAAGTGGTTTTGCGGGTCTTAAAGATTTTAGTTTACAGTTTTCGACTTATTTTGATCCAGATCTTAAAATTTTTCCGTCAAGCGGAAAGACATTTACATTTACACAAACTCAAAAAGAGAAACTAAATCAACTTAAAGATGTAGCTTATTTTTCTGAAGTTATTGAAGAACGTGTCTTTTTAGGGTATAGAGATAAGCAAAAAACAGCTTTTATTAAAGGAGTCGACGCCAATTATAGTAATGTTATACATACCGATAGTATACTTGTTTATGGTGATTGGCTTACGAGTAATGATTTTCAGGTTGTTGCTGGTAATGGTATTAGTAGGGAGTTGAGTATGATGGTAGAGCAAACTTATACCAATTTACTTAGTATATATGTGCCCAAACCAGGCAAAGGTATTCCTAATGACCCTTCTAAAGCGTTTAGATCAGAAAAAGTAGTTAATACTGGTATTTATAGTGTAAACGAAGAACTAGACCAAAAATATGTTTTTGCCACCATAGGATTAGCTCGAAAATTATTAGAATTACCCGAAGATAAAGTGTCGAATATAGAGTTAAAACTATCTTCCAATGCCAATGAAGAAATTGTAATAGCTGGATTGCAAACTATTTTTAATAATGACGTAATTATAAAGAATAGAATTCAGTTGAATGATACCTTGTATAAGATGCTTAATACCGAAAACTTGGTTTCTTATTTGGTTCTTACGCTAATTGCTATTATTGCTTTGTTTAACGTTGCAGGAGCGATAATCATGATGATTATTGATAAAAGGGGAAATCTAAAGACCCTATATAGCGTTGGAGCATCTTTATCAGGAATTCGACGAATATTTTTATTTCAAGGAGCTTTAATGACGGTTCTGGGTACTTTATTAGGGTTATTAATTGGGTTTATAGTGATTACATTACAACAGCAATTAGGATTGTTAATGATAACACCTTCTTTGCCTTATCCTACACGTATCACTCCCATGAGTTTTGTGGTTGTATTTTTTACTATAACGGTCATAGGTTTAATTGCTTCTTTATTAGCGTCGAGTAGAATTAATGAAAAATTGGTAAATAAATAAGATACGAAATCTTCTAGCTTTTTGGGATACGTTTCTTTTTTCGATACACAAATACTATTAAAAGTAAGACGACAAGAATTCCAATTGCGATACTCCAGTATAATGAAAAAGAATTGTCAAAATGCATTGCAGAAGTATCGCCTACAAGATAAAAGGCTCCCCAATAAAAAGGATTAGCATTATTAAAATTGGTTGTTTCTAAATATTGTAACTTGGCCTGTTGCAATGCTTTTGCTTTGTTCATTCCTTTTGATAGATTTGTATAGAAATACTCCATTAATTGAGGAGTTGTGGTATCCGATACTTCCCAACCTGTCAGCAATAAACTTTTAGTCCCCGCATATTGAAAAGCTGTTCCTAAGCTCATAATCCCTTCTCCTTTGGCTATTTTTCCTGCTCCTGTATTACAGGCACTTAGCACAGTAAGTTCTGCAGGAATGTCCAAAGCAAATAATTCATATCCATAAAGTAGATTATCTTCTAGTGTGTCTTTGCTTTTTGTAAAGTATAGTTTAGAATTTTCAGGTTGTTCATGGTTTACTTCACCATGTAATGCAAGGTGTAAAATATTATACTGTCCAGCATTTTTTTTGAAATTAGTTTCTATAGCTTGAGAGCCATAAAAATATTGCCCATCAATAATGTTCGAGATTGCTCGAATTTCTTTTCTTGTTCCAGGTAAATCTTCTTTTGTATCTCTAAATGAGGTTAAACTAATGGTACGATTTTCTGTAGTTTCTGTACTATCTGAAAAAGAAAAAGCAAGGCATTCTTGACTTATTTTAGAAGCATGCTTATCATTAAAAGGAGTGAATAAAAGACTTGTAGAATTTGCATATGAAATCGCATAATCCTTTAAAAAATAAGGTAGATTTTTAGGATTAGTAGAGCTTTTTTTTTGAGTTAATAATAACTCGAAATTAAGATGCCATAACGATTCATCAGGTATTATTATAAGTTGATCACCTACTAATTTGTCTGAAATTGGTTTTATAAGTTGAATATACAAATAATGTCCTTTTTGTTTAAAAACATCTGGGTATTGTGATGTTATACTTTCTTGAAAAGCTTCAACGTGTTCGGTGAGTTGGGGAGTAGATAATTCTTGTACTGCGATATCATTTTTGGAAATAGTAAAAGCATAAGTAGTAGTATCATTTGTAAAAAACTGAAGAATAGTAGTTTTATCATCTAATTGATGTTGAATGTTGGCCACAGAGACTATATCATTTTTATACTTGAGCTTATAATATTTAGGGTGATTTTTTTCTAGAAGATTGATTAGGGAATCTTGCCGTCTGTTAATCCTAAACAATTCACTTTCATAATGAGTTATTTTTGAGCTGTCAATTTGTTGTTTAGACCGTTCTTTCATTATTTTTGACTGGTAAAAAGAATCATAATTTCTTAATTCTTTTTCCAAAGCAACTATTTTTCGTGGTAAACCGGCGAAGTTTTTTGCGTTAGAATTCGTGAGAAATTTTTTTAGTGTATTCGATTTGCTTTTTTCTACAGAATAAAAAGCCTCCTCGATACTTCTTTGATCTTTTTGATTTTTGTGTACTAGTAATTGTGTGGTGATTGCTCCTAGATATATGTTTTTTACTGTTTTAGAAAAATTAATTTTATCCTTATAATTTGTATGGGTTTTTCGAATATAATTGATTATTGTATCTGCTTGTTGATACGAAACAATAGCATTTGTAAGATCGGTGGCGTTATTATTTTGCTTGTATAAAGATATATATGTTTTGGCTTTATTTTCTACAATAGCGGCTAATTGATCTATGTCTAGAGAGTTGTTAATAAGATTTTTAACGCTAAGAGAATTTATCTTATTTTTTATGTTTGACTTTTGTGCTTTTTTATAAGTAAGTAATGCATTTTGATATTTTTTTGTATTAAAATGCAATTCGCCAATTCGCTTATAAGATGCTGCAATAAATTGATTAGGTTCTGAATAGATCTTTTTACGAATGTCTAAGGCTTTATTAAAATAAAGCATGGCTTTGTCGAATTTCTGAATTTCCTGATTTAAATTCCCTAACCTGTCAAATAAAGATGCTACATCATTATGGTCATTACCAAAAACAGATTTTCTTATAGCCAAAGCTTTTAAATAATAATTCGAAGCCTTTTTATATTGTTTTTTAGCCAAGTAAATATCTCCGAAACTAAGATAACTAGTTGCAATATTTGGGTGATTTTCTCCTAATTTACTTATCTTGATTGATAAAGCTTCCTGTAGTAATTCTAATGCTTTCTCATAGTTTTCTTGTGCTATGTATATATTTGCCATATTATTAATTGCGGCGGCTCCGTGAAAATGATTTTTCCCAAACTTTTCAATTGCAAGATCTCTAGATTTTTTATAAAATTGGAGTGCTTTTTCATAGTTTCCGGTATTTTTCAAAGAAATTCCAATGCTATTATAAATAAGACCAATATTGTTATTGTTTTTCGATTTGGCTAAGCATATTTTTAGTGCCTTATATTTATAATGCAATGCTTCTTCGTTAAATCCCATATGCCCATATACCACTCCTAAGCCATAATAAGAATAGATCAAAAGAAGACTATTGGTCTCTTTTGTTAATTCTAAAGACTTTTTATAGTAACTAACAGATGCATCATATTTTCCTATGTTTTTATACAATATTCCAAAAGTACTATATAAATATGCGAGATTTTCACGACTACCAGAATTACTATTCGTTCTGATTTCTAATGCTTTTTTTAAAAGAGCTTCTGCCTTTTTATATTCTGACTGATGGGAGTAGACCTTTGCAAGATCAGAATATATTTCTGCTGTTGAGATGTGATTTTTTCCATGTATTTCCCCATATATTTTTAATGCCTTGTTATAGTACAATATCGCTTTTTCATACTTACCTTGAAGTGTAAATATCATAGCTAATCGTTTATAGGAATCTGCCGTAGTAATATGATCTTCTCCAAACACTTGTATTCTTATTTCTAAGCACTTTTTATGATTCTCAAAGGCTTTAGGAATTAATCCTTTTTTATGAAATAACATTCCTATTTTATCATAAGATAGTGCGATCTCTTCATGGTTTTTAGGAAAAATTTTCTTACGAATTTCAAAGGCTTTATTAAAATATGCTGATGCAGTTTTAAAATCTGATACACTTATTTCATAATAATGCGCGATATTATCATATGCATGAGCTTCTTGCCAATTATTATTGAGGTACTGCTTGCAAATCTTAAGAGCATTATTTGCGCTTTCTAGAGATTCTTTATACTCAGTCTTGTACTTCTGATTTATAGATATTTTGTTATAGCAATTCGCTACTTTTTCCCATGCTTCTGCATTTTTATAAATAGGTATAGCTTTATTGAAAAATTCTTTAGAGCTTTCAAATTTTCTATTCGTTAATAAAGAATCAGCCTTTTTAAAGTATTGAAAAGCCAAAAGCGTATCCTTTGTCGATTGAGCTCGTGATGTTTGTGATATGATGACAAAAAGTATAGCAAAAATTAGGGGTAATTTCTTCATAAGCACATGCCATTTAAGTTATTAGGTTTTGTGGGTAACACAAAAGTAAGCTTTAGTTTTTGATAATCGAATATTTACAAATATGTTATGTTGTTTACTCGCAGTTACATAAATTTACCATATCAACTTAAATATATAACCATGAGAAAAGTTTTTTTAAATTTAGGAAAAACATTAAGTAAAACAGAGCAACGTAACATCAATGGTGGAGGTCGCGGTATTAGGTATTGCAACACCCGTAGGGATTGTATGGGGCCATGGGATGGACCAGGAGATTGGTCATGTAGACGTAATGGATCCTTTGGTGTATGTGTACCTAACTAAGCTTTACAAAGAATGATAAGGGCTTACTAATAATTTAAGTAAGCCCTTCGGTATATCATTATAGTATTATCTGATACTATTTAAACAAATTCAAATCCGCTAAACTTTTCTTCTACTTCATTAAAGGCGGCAAACACATCATCTGGATGATCACTAGTCACCATTTTGGTTCGATACTCTTTAAAATGAGGAATGCCCTTAAAGTAATTGGTATAATGTCTACGGGTTTCAAAAACTCCAAGTTTTTCTCCTTTCCAATTAATAGCCATTTGTAAATGTCTGCGAGCGGCTACTACACGTTCTTTAATGGTTGGAGGTGGTAAGTGCTCGCCTGTTTCAAAATAATGCTTTACTTCTTTAAAAAACCACGGATACCCAATACTAGCGCGACCAATCATGGCCCCATCTAGGCCATATTCATCTCTCATTTGCATGGCACGCTCTGGAGTATCTACATCACCATTACCAAACACAGGAATATGCATTCTAGGATTATTTTTTACCTCGGCAATAGGTCTCCAATCGGCATTGCCCTTATACATTTGTGCCCTTGTACGACCATGAATAGAAATGGCTTTGGCACCGGCATCTTGTATTCGCTCTGCTACCTCTACGATCTTGATAGAATCATGATCCCAGCCCAAACGCGTTTTTACGGTAACGGGTAGTTTGGTGTGTTCTACCATGGCTTTGGTTAGAGATACCATAAGATCTATATCCTTAAGTATCCCTGCTCCTGCGCCTTTACTCACGACTTTTTTTACAGGGCATCCAAAATTAATATCTATGATATCTGGTCCAGAGGCTTCTACAATTTCGACCGATTTTAACATCGAATCCAAATTGGCTCCAAATATTTGAATCCCTACTGGTCGCTCTTTTTCATAAATATCTAGTTTCATCACACTCTTTGCAGCATCACGAATTAGACCCTCACTCGATATAAATTCTGTATACACTACATCTGCACCTTGCTCTTTGCATAAGGCACGAAATGGTGGGTCGCTTACATCTTCCATCGGTGCTAATAATAACGGAAATTCTCCTACATCTATGTCTCCTATTTTGGCCACGGTATTTACTTTTTTTGGCAAAAATACAAATAATAAAAGACCTCGGGGATAATGTAAGTCTTTTGTAAACCCATGTTGGTATAAAAATACTCGTGCAGATAGTATAAACCTTCTAAAATCGCTTATATTTGCAAGTCATTAGCAGCCTGAAATTTGCGTGAGGGATCGTAGAGGAAATCCCGCAGCCTGACATAGGAAGTGCGAGGAATTGAAACGGAAAGCCCGACCTGCCTTAGCAGGGCACGCCCAAAAGCTTAATTGAAAAGAACGAATGAAAAACATTAGAAATTTTTGCATAATTGCACATATTGATCATGGTAAAAGTACGCTTGCCGATCGATTACTAGATTTTACAGGATCGGTAACAGCTCGAGAAGCTCAAGCACAGTTGCTTGATAGTATGGATCTTGAGCGTGAGCGTGGGATTACGATTAAGAGTCATGCAATACAAATGGAATATACACATGAAGGCGAAGAGTATATACTTAACCTTATCGATACTCCGGGGCACGTAGATTTTTCTTATGAGGTATCTCGATCAATTGCTGCTTGTGAGGGAGCTTTATTGATTGTAGATGCGGCGCAAAGTATACAAGCACAAACAATTTCTAATTTATATCTGGCATTAGAAAATGATCTAGAGATTATTCCTGTACTTAACAAAGTAGACTTGCCAAGTGCAAATCCAGAAGAAGTAACAGATGATATTGTTGATTTATTAGGGTGTGATCCAGAAGAGGTGATTCCTGCCAGTGCTAAAACTGGGCTGGGAATAGAAGATATTCTTACTGCTATTATAGATCGTATCCCGGCTCCAGAAGGAAATCCTGATGCGCCTTTACAAGCGCTTATATTTGATTCGGTATATAACCCTTTTAGAGGTGTAGAGACATATTTTAGAGTAGTAGACGGTGCGATTAAAAAAGGACAGCAAATTAAATTTGTTGCTACCGGAAAGAACTATTTTGCAGATGAAGTAGGTACCCTAAAATTAAATCAGGTACCCAAAAAAGATATTAATACAGGAGATGTAGGGTATCTAATTACAGGTATTAAGGATGCAAGAGAGGTTAAAGTAGGAGATACAATTACCGATGCAAAAACTCCTACAGAAAATGCAATCGAAGGTTTTGAAGATGTAAAACCTATGGTATTTGCAGGGATTTACCCAGTAGATACAGAGGATTATGAAGAATTGCGTAATTCTATGGAAAAACTACAACTTAATGATGCCTCATTGGTATTTGTACCAGAAAGCTCAGCAGCATTAGGTTTTGGTTTTAGATGTGGATTCTTGGGGATGTTGCATATGGAGATTATCCAAGAGCGATTAGAGCGTGAATTTAATATGACTGTTATTACTACAGTACCTAACGTGTCATATCATGCATTTACCAATAAAGAACCAGATGACATTATTATAGTTAATAATCCTTCTGATCTACCAGACCCTTCTTCTATGAATAGAGTAGAAGAACCATTTATCAAAGCGACTATCATTACCAAATCAGACTTTGTTGGATCTGTAATGTCTTTATGTATAGAAAAACGAGGAGAGATAACCAATCAAACATACTTGACTACAGAGCGTGTAGAATTAACTTTTGACATGCCATTGGCAGAAATTGTTTTTGATTTTTATGATCGTTTAAAAACAGTATCCAAGGGATATGCGTCTTTTGATTATGCGCCAATAGGTTTGAGGGCTTCTAAATTGGTTAAAGTAGATATTTTACTTAACGGAAATATAGTAGATGCCTTGTCTGCATTATTACATAAGGATAATGCGTATGATATTGGTAAAAAGATTTGTGAAAAACTGAAGGAGTTAATCCCAAGACAGCAGTTTGATATACCTATACAGGCCGCGATCGGAGCTAAATTTATAGCCCGTGAAACCGTAAAAGCACTTCGTAAAGATGTAACCGCCAAATGTTATGGAGGTGATATTTCTCGTAAACGTAAGTTATTAGAGAAACAAAAGAAAGGTAAAAAACGTATGCGTCAGGTCGGTAACGTAGAAATCCCACAAGAAGCATTTATGGCTGTATTAAAACTTAATGATTAAGTTTTTAAATAAGTCTTCTTTAAAGTCAAACACTCCATTGTAGTTCTAGTTTTGAATTACAACGGAGTGTTTTTTTTATTTGAGGATTTTTAGTATTTTACAAACTTATGTGGATCCCAAATCTATGTATAATGTTCATGTTGAGATGAATTTTTAAGATCTCTCATGGATTAGTATTCCTAAATTAAACTACTTATGAAAAGATCTTTTTTAAAACAATTATCTGTATATTTTTTTATTGTTTCTGTATTAACGTTTAGCTCTTGTGGTTCTGATGATAGTATCTCTAATGCAGAAGATGATCAAGATGAGGTAGAAACTACAGACCCTACTGATCCTGTGATAACCCCAGATTCTGCTGTTTTTGAAGATAATTTTATACTAAGTGATGATAGTACGTTTATTAACTACATTTTAAGCGAAGAAGAGTATAATAAATTCATTAATAGAGAAGGAGATTTTACTACGGTTTCTAATAAAGTATATGAGCATCTTAACGATACATTTGATTTTATTTTTATACTATCTGTCGAAACAGAACAACCCGCAGGGTTATATTATGGCCTTTCTACAAAGGCGCAAAATCATGTACAAGGGCTTGGAAATTCGATCTATGATAATACAGCAGCGTATGGATCTGCTGGTAAACTGAAAAGTATTATTCATATGCCTTTGACAGAGTATATTCGCTCTGGGCCTTTTTTACATGAGATTGCCCATTATTGGGGTAATCATGGTTTTGTTTCGACAACTGTAGGAGGGCATTGGGGTTATTCTAGTGTAGGAGGGCAGTTAGGAGGATTTAATGAATTAACAGATATGGGTGGTGGCAATTATAAAGCAAATGTTACTGGTAAAACAAGTTTTGGAACTAATGCCAATGGAGCAAATACAGTGCCTTATGGTAATGCAGAATTATATCTTATGGGATTAATTAAGGCAGATGAACTAGAATCGATTAAAGTTGCAAAAAATCCCGTTTCTACAGGTAATGGCACGTTTACTGCTGATGCTATTACTACTGTAACCGCAGCAGAACTAATAGCCGATCATGGTGCTCGAATTCCGTCTGAAGAAAACTCTCAGAAAGAATTTAAAGGAATTACTGTAGTGCTTTCAACATCGCCATTGAGTGATGAAAAAAAGAATTCGATCGCAACTAATTTGGATAATTTTTCTAAAAACTCTGCTCCAGATGCGTGGGGTAGTGCGCTAAATTTTTGGCAGGCTACAAAAGAAAAAGCGACAATAGAAATAGCTATCACTGCATCAGATGTAAAGCAATAATTTTAAACCTGTTGCAACTAACTTGAAATCATTGTAAATAAAGGCACTTCATTTAGTTTGCAATCCAAATTGTTGGGTTGAATTCTTCGAAGCTTGCCTCGAAATGTCAATGCTGTTTTTCTACAGAATCCCTATTGAACTTGCGACTAGGTAGCTCGCTGTAACGATAATTAAACAATAACGATATTTTGCAGTGACTAAGAAATGAGAGTGTTTATACCAAGTTGTATTTTAAGGTTTTTATACACCTGTGGATTAGATGATTAGCTAAAGTTTAAGAAGTCTTTTTGGCTTTTATCATTCTCATAAGCATATGCTCTACCCCGTTTTCATCATTAGTTTTGGTAGTATAATTGGCTACGGCTTTTACGTTAGGGTGTGCATTTTGCATCGCAAAACTATAAGTGGCTCTGCTCATCATTTCTAGATCGTTGTTATAGTCTCCAAAAACCATGGTTTCTTCTGGAGATATTTTGTAGCGCTCTTGAAGCTTTTGCAAGGCATATCCCTTGTTGGCATTATTATGAGATAAATCCAGCCAGATTTCTCCAGATACTTTTACTTTAAGACGATCTTCCAGGTGTTTTAATGCGGGATACAGGTATTTTTCGGCACCTTTTTGATTGCAAATTGCTATTTTAAGAAATCGATCATTGGTTACTTCGGATAAGTTTTCTACAATTTGATAACGGTCGCAAAACTCGCTAAACATGGTTTCAAAATCTTGCCCATAGTCTTCTATATATCCTTGTTTTCTACCGCTAAGGATAACTTGAGACCCTTCTAGTTTTTTGGTGATTTCGATTAACTCGAGATATGTATCACGACAAATTTCGGTTATCAAAAGCTCTTCATTTTTTTTCATGGTAAGCGCTCCGTTTTCTGCAATGACATAAATATCATCTTTAATCGGCTTTAGCTTATCAATAATACTATAATATTGTCTACCACTGGCAGCTACAAAAACGATTCCGAGGTCTTGTAATTCTTCAAAAAGTTCAAAAAATTGACGGCTTACTTCACCTTTGTTATTAAGAAGTGTGCCATCCATATCGGTAGCAACCATTTTTATCTGCGATAAATCCATAATATAATCCCAATTTTACACTATAAAGGTATAGGAGTTAAAAGGAATAAACTTATTTTAATCGTAAATTTTGTATTAAATTGTTTAAGAAAGTATACTATAAGTAAGCGTAGCTCTTTTTTAAGTGTTATAGATATATTATTGTTAGGGATCAAACTACATGACCAATGAATTTTTTTCAAAAAGAAATAGAACTACAACCCTACTCTAGAGGGTTTCACTTAATTACTCAAGAGATTCTTGTAAAGATGCCAGAAATACGTAAGATTGATGTAGGGCAATTTCAGGTATTTATAAAGCATACTTCTGCAAGTTTAACCATAAATGAAAATGCAGATCCAACGGTACGTCAAGATTTTGAAAGCCATATGAATGTTATGGTTCCCGAAAATGCACCTTACTATATACATACTTATGAGGGACCCGATGACATGCCTGCGCATATCAAAGCTTCGCTTATGGGGCCATCTGTTACCATACCCATTACCAACGGAAAATTAAATCTAGGTACTTGGCAAGGGATCTATCTTTGTGAACATAGAGTTTATGGAGGCTCTAGAAAGTTGGTCTTAACCGCTTATGGGGTTTAATTAGACTTTAAGTTTTAAAAGTAATACAACAAAAAAATCCATAACAATAATGTTGTGGATTTTTTGTTTACTGTTACTATATATAACTATATTAAAACCAATTTGCCCAAGGGATTCTTGATAGCATCAAAACCCAACCAATGGCATAACAGATAGCTAATATTTTAAATTTTGGGGTAGAAGTAAGTTTCTTTTTATGTTTAGAATATCCTATTGTGATAAAAACAATGGTTAAGATCATAACCATAGGATGTTCTACATTATACAATCGCAAAGTAGCATCTTTCATTATTTCTCCTACTTTATGTGTGCCCGAGAACCATACTACCAATGGGGATACAAAGAAAATAATGATCCCTATCAAAAGTTGGATATGCGTTACAATAAGTGCAAATAGTGATACTCTAAAGTCTTTGGGAGCATATTCTCTTTTACTAAAAAAACCTAGAAGGGCATTGATGGTTGCCAGGGTTACAACTAGGAGAACAAGATAAGCCCAATACGAGTGAACAATTTGAATAGCTTCGTACATAATGATGTATTTAATTTATCCAAAGGTAAATATTATGAATGAAAAAACCCTCCTTAATTGGCTATCAAATAAAGAGGGTTAGTAATATTATATCTATTCTAAATTAGAACTTGTAGGTAACAGAACCATTAAAGGTCATACCATTTGTATATAAGAATCCAAAGTTATCTGTAGATTGAGCTCTTACTTCATCAAAAACATTATAAACGTTTCCTCTAAAAGTAAGTTTGCTATTATCAAACCTAAAGTTGTAAGTTAATCCAAGATCTGTTAAAGAGTATGGATTGATTTTACCTACATTCTTAGTTTGTAAATCTCCAGAACCAAAATCTGTAATATATTGTTCTGCATAGTAATTAATGTTTCCATCAACTGCTAATGCTTGAGTAATATTTATTTTGGTCCCCAGACCGGCTGTAAATTGCGGAGCGGTAGTTACTTTTACTCCAGACAAATCAACGTCTGATTCTGTACGGATTAATTCATTAGTATCATCATTATAGGTGTCTCTAGTTACTTTGTCATTAAATCTCCAAGAAGCACCAGAAATATATCCTTTTAAATTGATTCGATCAGTCGCTTGATAAGCAAACTCTAATTCTGCTCCGGTATGTATTTGATTTACACCTCTGTCAAAGAAGTTAACATTAGTGTCATCATCAGAGTCATTTGGTGTGGATACAGCATTAAGATCCAGAGAACCACTTGATAAAATAACGCGATTATCCCAATTGGTATAGTATGCATTAAAACTTGCATTAAATCTACCTGCCTTTAACTTATAACCAGCTTCAACTCCTAATATATCTTCATTATCTACTTCTGGTTGAACTAAGTCATTTGATCTTCTTATGCTCTGAAATACATTATCAAGAAATGGTTGTCTAGAATAGTACCCAGCATTAGTATATAATGTATGTGTATTTTCAATAGTGTAGCCTAAACCACCTTTTACGTTATAACCGATCTTATTAAGACCGTCTGATTTTTCAGCAACAAACATTCTACCGTCTCTTTTGTAAGATTGGTTAGAAACTGCTCCTTGAAAGAAAGCACTAAACTTATCTCCAGCATATTCTATTTGTGAAAATACTCCTTGGTAGTTAATGTTCTCAGAATAATCATAATCAATACGTTGGTCTTCATCAGCAAAATTAAATAATGCGGCCCAAGGATTAGAGTCAAAAGATTCTGTAACCACTTTACCGTCTGGGCGGTCATTAGACCAACCTGTTAACCCGTGGAAATCTGTTACTTGTCTAAAGTGATCACCTCTATACAACCTAAAATCAACTCCTACATTCCAAGATAATTGTTCTGTTAACTCTGTATTGAAGTTTGAGATCAACCCATACCATTGGTGGTTGTTTACAGAGTTTCTTCTAATATACGTATCACGTGCACTATTGTCACCGATACCATCTGCATCTGCAAGGTTTCTTTGTTCTATACCATAAAAGTCAATTTGTCCTCTTAAAGGGCCGTCACCATCAGGGTCACTAACTCTTAAGGCACTAGCTCCTCTTGGCCCAACAGATCCACCACGTCCCCAAGAAGCATATAATACAGAAGAAAGAGTAGATTGTTCATTAATATTCCAATCCCAGTTTAAGTTGGTAACTGGTTTGTGATAATAGTTCCCTCTTTCGGTATCCACTTTAGAAGTGTAAAAGCTTCCGGTAGGGTCAACGTCTTCAGAGAATCCCCAGTGTTGGTTGTATTTTGGATTGGCATCAAATCTTTCTTTGCTTTGAGACCATCTTTGTCCATGAAATTGTGGTGCTCCTGTAATTAAGAAATTGAAAGAATGTTGTTCGTTTGGTTTATAACCAGCGGCAAAATAATAGGTTTGTCCTTGACCAAAAGTACCTTCGGCCCATTTTCTATGTCCTTTCCAATAGTCAACCAAAACAGAAAAAGCCCATCCTTTATCGTTAATACCAGTGTCATATCCAACAGTACCTTTAAAGTAGCTGTCATTACCACCTAAAAATCTAGCAAATCCACCTTTGCTTCTATCTGCAGCTTTCATTACGATATTTACAGTACCACCTACAGAAGAGATTGCTAATTTAGAAGAACCTAAACCACGTTGTATCTGTACCGCGTTTGCTATATCAGAAAGTCCAGACCAGTTTGACCAAAATACACGACCATCTTCTTGAGAGTTGATAGGCTGACCATTTAAAAGAATAGCTGTATTGGTATCATCAAAACCTCTTACATAAAGGGCACCATCACCAAAACCTGTTTGATTAGAAACAAACACAGAAGGAGTGTTTTTAATAATTTCTGGTAATTCTACGTTACCTATTCCTTTTTCTCTAATCTCATTAGCTTTAACTGTAGAAACTGCAATAGGAGTTTTTCTGTCTTCGGCAAGGTCAATAATTCCTGTACCGACAATTACAATTTCTTCTAAAGAATTGTCTAAAGCTAGGCTAATCGTACCTAGATCTTGATCTCCTTTGGTTACATCAAAAGCAATGTTTTTGGATGCAAAACCAACATAAGAAATGTTAACTGTACCTGTAGTGCCATTTACTTTAAGAGAAAATTTACCATCAAAATCTGTGGTTGTTCCGTTAGAAGTTCTTGCTTCAATAACGTTTGCTCCAGGTAACGGGGCATTTGACTCTGCGTCAAAAATGGTTCCCGTTACTACTCCTTGCGCATAAGTTTCCCCAACGAATGCCATAAGGATGATAACAAATAAAAATGTAATTTTTTTCATGAATGTGTTTTAATTGTTTTTTTATTGTCCACGTTTCATCACTTTCTTTAAGCTACGATAGAGTTCCTAGTATCTTGTTTTTAAGAAAATTAACATAGCCTTGGTCGGTGATATGATAATCTGTGCAAAAGAACAAATCTTTATGCATGCATAGTTTATCGCAGTGTTAAATTTTTGGTAAGATTTATGGGCAACTGTAAGGTATAAATATTTTATATCATTTTGATAGTGAACTCTTTAAAGGTATTAAAAAGTTGTTAACCAAAAAAGTATAATACAAAATTGAAAAAAATGTGCAACGTTTATGTTTTTTTAATGTCAACTTTTTATAAAACCCGATTCAAAGATCTTAACTAAACATGTTATATGCTAATGGCTACCTTTTTTAACGCTCTAAAAACCTTTTTAATAAGGCAGATGTGGATGGATCGTGTTGATGGATTTGATTGGTTTTTATCTCAGATAAAATAGTTGTGGCTAGTTGTTTGCCCAGTTCTACGCCCCATTGATCATAACTGTAGATGTTCCAGACAACACCTTGTACAAAAATTCGATGTTCATACATGGCAATTAAGGCGCCTAGATTTTTTGGAGTTAATTTGTCTATAAGTATTGTTGTGCTCGGGTTATTTCCTTTAAAAACTTTAAAAGGCACTAACGGGTGTGACGCATCACATGATAGCTCTTTGGTGATTTGGGTTGCTGTTTTACCATTCATTAAGGCCTCGGTTTGTGCAAAAAAATTGGCCATTAAAGCATTATGATGCTTTTTATCTTGAAATAATGAATGTTTAAAACCAATAAACTCTGCTGGGATTAATTTGGTTCCCTGATGTATTAATTGAAAAAAAGCATGTTGCGCATTTGTTCCAGGTTCTCCCCAAATGATCCCCCCTGTTTGGTAAGTAATAGGTTTTCCGTTTCTATCTACATTTTTTCCGTTACTTTCCATAACGGCTTGTTGTAAATAAGAAGGTAATCTATGCAAATAATGAGCATAAGGAATAACGACTTCGGTTTCGGCTTTAAAAAAATTTGTGTACCATAAGCTTAACAACCCAAGGATAACTGGAATATTTTCTTCAAAAGAAGTATTCTTGAAGTGTTCATCCATCTCATGAGCTCCATCTAATAATTCTTGAAAATTGTCGTATCCAATAGCTAAACTAATAGATAAGCCTACGGCACTCCATAAAGAAAATCTACCACCTACCCAGTCCCATAAAGGAAATATATACTCTTCTGAAATTCCGAAATCAGTAACTTTTTCAATACTACTTGATACGGCTACGAAATGTTTAATTACAGCCTGAGGAGAAGATTGATTAACTAGCCATTCTCTTGCTGTGGTGGCATTAAATAAGGTTTCTTGTGTCGTAAATGTTTTAGAAACTATGATAAAAAGAGTAGTTTCGGGATTTAATTCTTTTAATTTTTGATGCAAGTGATCTCCATCTACATTAGAGATAAAATGTAAGTTTAAGTGGTTTTTATAAAACGCTAAAGCTTCAGTAATCATTAAAGGTCCCAGATCAGACCCACCGATGCCAATGTTTACCACGTCAGTAAAAGCTTTACCCGTATGACCTTTTAATTTTCCTGTTATGATATTCTGACTAAAGGCTTTTATTTCTTCTTTAACAACACTTATCTCAGGAACAATATTAGTACCATTAACTCTGATTACAGCATCAGATGGTGTTCTTAATGCTGTGTGTAATACCGCTCTTTTTTCAGTATTATTAATTTTGCTTCCTGCAAAATACTCTTGAATACTTTGATCAAGTTTTACTTCTTTGGCAAGATCGATCAGGAGATTTTTTGTCGTTTTATCTATGCGATTTTTAGAATAATCGACATAAAAGTCTTTCCATAGTATTGAAAAGTCTGAGGCGCGATCAGAGTTGTTGGCAAAAAAATCTTTTAGATACGCATCTTTTATACAAGTAAAATGATTGTGTAATGCCTTCCAGGCTTTTGTAGTAGTTGGATCAATGGTAGGTAAGAGCATTGGCTACAAAATTTCTTGCGGTTTATTAAACTGAATACTATCTAATTGATTTTTTAGCGGTGTAATAGCATTTATAAAAGTAGGACGAAGCTCTTCTGATAAAGGCTGAGCAGTTGGTAACTCTTCTCTAAGAGGATCTACTTGTTTTCCGTTTTTCCAGAATCTATAGCATACATGGGGTCCACTTGTATTACCAGTCATTCCTATGTAACCTATAACATCTCCCTGTTTAACAAATTGTCCCACTTTTACAGCTTGGCGACTCATGTGCAGGTATTGCGTTTCATAAGTGGCGTTATGCCTTATTTTTACATATTTGCCATTACCTCCTTTACGTTCTGATTTAGTAACAATTCCGTCAGAAGTAGCTAGAATAGGAGTTCCGGTTGGAGCAGCAAAATCAGTTCCTCGATGAGGTCTAATTCTATTGCCATAATATTTTATTCTTCTTTTAAGATTATATCTCGATGAGATTCTGCTAAATTTTACTGGAGCTTTTAAGAAAGCTCTTCGTAAATTTTCTGCTTTTTCGTCAAAATAATCAGAGGTATTATTAATCGTATCGTCTTTAAACCTAAAGGCATATAATGGTTTTCCGCGATGCTCAAAATAAGCAGCCTTTATTTGGTCGATTCCTACGGGAATAGAATCTTCTATAAATTTTTCGGTATATATTACTTTAAATTGATCACCTGCTTGAAGTCGTGTAAAATCAATAGTCCAGGCATAAATGTCTGCCATATTATAGGCTACCAAAAAACTTAGGTTTAAATCGTCAAAAGTTTGAGAAAGGTTACTTTCTATAGTGCCATAAGCTACTTTTTCGACAATAGAAACCGGTTTTTTTCTTTTTTGAGCAACAATACTATCTCTAAAATCAATAACGGTATAATCGATTTTGTTATTTTGATATACAAATACTTGTGCTTTTTCTGTAGTATCTTTTGATTTAAGGAGCATATAGGGTTTTCCTGCCCTAATTTTGGCAACATTAAAGGAGTCTTTAATGGTATTGGTTATTTCGAACACTTTAGATCTATTGATACCATGAGTATCCATGATAGCCCCAAAACTATCTCCTGATTTTATAGTGTCTCTTACGACATTAAAATCATTAAGATTAAATCCAAATTCCTTAATAACAGGTGGTTCTTTTTTTTCTGTTACCGTTTCTGGAATGGTAATTTTTTCTTCTTTTTCTTTTTTACATGAAAATAATACTACCGCTATGAGTAGTAAGTAACCTATCTGTTTCAAGTGACGACTGTTTTATTTTTGGCTATTAAACTGATGGTCGACCCATTGTTTACCCCAGTTCTCTTTTTCCTCTTCGGACCAAAGATCAGGAAAAAAGAGGATTTTTTGAAAACTCGGAGGTAAAAAACTTTTCCAGTTGGTTCCTCCTGTAGCTAAAACTTCACCTTTTTCCCTATTAAGGTATCGATAAGCTGCCCCCATATGCATTAACAACCAATTAATATTGACATTTACATCAAAAGTACGTAATGCTTTGATAAGGTGAGCATTATTTTGTTCTTTTTCTGGTAGTTGTTGGTATTTGTGAAAAATGGTGCTTTGCTTTACCTGATTTGCAATACGCATCATTCTAGGGGTATACCTGTATTCAAATTGCTTAAGAGTCAGTGTTTTTTCTCCGGTTTGTTGATCCGTGGCACCAGATTTCCAGTATAAATACTCAAAAACCTCTTCTAGCGTAGATTCTTCGGTGAATTCTTCTCTTTGCTTAGTGTTTACAAGATTTACTAGTGGTGTAGAGTATATTTCAATGAGCCTAAATTGCACAGATTGAAATCCACTAGCGGGCAATAGTGACATTCTATACTTAAGAAACTGTTCTTTATCCATTCCTTTGATCATTACATCAAAAGAACTGATTAGGACTCTAAAATATCGATTGACTCTTTCTATTTTTGCGGTAAAGAATTCTGCATTTTGTAGTTTGTCATCAATTACCTGTTTTAACTCATGTATGATTAATTTGAAATAGAGTTCTGTAATTTGATGGTAAGTGATAAAGATCTCTTCGTCTGGAAAATGAGTCCTTGGTATTTGTAAACTCAATAAAGTATCTAGATGTATATAATCCCAATAGGTTAAATATCTATCATGAAGAAGCCCGTCGAGGTAAGATCCAAGGTCTTGACCAGAGTTTCTAAATTTTTTCTCTAATTGCTTTATTTTCTCTGCAATTTCTGGTTGTATAGGTTCGTTCATTAATCTACTATAATTTTAAATGGATGTTTAAGCCCTTTAAATGCATCTAGATCTGCTTTTATAGAACCGACCAATATGTCTGCTTGGATTCTTACTGGCATTCGATTGTCATCATCGCTAACCCATACAGTCATGCTTTCTTCTTCTTTGAAAACTCTATCTGCTTGAACGTAAGGTCTAAACTTTAAACATGCAATTTTACCCATTTTTGTTTTAAGAACCTCTCTTCCTAAGAATTTTAACTTAAAACGATAGCTTTCATTGTCAAAAAACATATTTACAAATTGTTCGTCTCCGCTCTTTAACGCATTGGTTTTTATTGTATTGCGTAAATAATAGAAAGAAGACATCATGTCTTGTATATCGGCCTTAATAGGAAAAGTTTTTTTAGTATTATGCTTTTTGTCAAAAACTAAAGCTTCCTTTTTTTGATGATCAAAATTGATCTCGATATCCTTGGTGTGCCCTCCTTCATTAATTTTTCGAATAAACCTATAAGGTTTTACTAGGCTTTTGTCTATATAGGTCTCGTAATAATCTTCGACTTTAAAAAATAAGCTTAAGAATCCAGAGGATTTTCCTGTACCAACAATATGATGCACTGGCATACCATTCAGTTTTTCATCTTTAATCTCGAGCGTTGCATAACTAGCTGTAAAAAGACCATAATGAATCCTGAATCTAAACCATTCTCCCGAGTCAAATGCCTTATGATTTTCTTGGGCAGTAGTCGTAATCGTAGTTATGGTTAAAAACAGTATTGCAATATAATTTTTCATAGCTCGTGGTATTGTTAATATTTGATTGATATAAAGTCTAATTACAATATCCATTCCAAAAATACTATTTAAAGTGAAGCCATAAAAATGAATTGTGTTACTAAAAGCTAAAAAATTAAACAAAAAAGAGAGCCACCACAGCTCTCTTTTTACTTTTATTAACCAACTAAAAACTTAAATTATGAGAATAATTATTGTTTTAAGTATAAGTGGTAACCACTCCACTTGGAAATACAAAAATGAACTATTTTTGAATAATTATCAATCGAAAACGTTTTTTTATTAAGGATTTTAACAAATGTTTATATCCTAGCTATTAAAAAATGCATTTTTCTGAAAATATGATATTTGGTTTCTGGTTATAAAACTTAAACATGAGAGCTAAGTTTCTACTATTTTTTATAAAGTACCTCTTTGTTCCTGTTCTCTTTCTATTGCCTCAAATAGCGCTTTAAAATTACCTTTTCCAAAAGATTGAGCTCCTTTTCTCTGTATAATTTCAAAGAAAAGAGTAGGTCTGTCTAAAACAGGTTTGGTAAATATTTGTAGTAAGTACCCTTCGTCATCTCGATCAATCAAAATTCCTAATTCTTTTAAAGGAGCAAGGTCTTCATCTATTTCACCAACACGGTCTAGTACGGTATCATAATAGCTAGAAGGTACAGTAAGAAATTCAACTCCTCGATTTTGAAGAGAAGAGACCGTTTCTATAATATTATCGGTAGCCAATGCCATGTGTTGCACACCGGCACCATTATAAAAATCAATATATTCTTCTATTTGAGATTTCTTCCTTCCTTCGGCAGGTTCGTTAATAGGAAATTTTATACGCCCGTTACCGTTACTCATTACTTTACTCATTAATGCAGTATACTCTGTTGAGATGTCTTTGTCGTCAAAAGAGACTAATTGTGCAAATCCCATAACTTTGGCATAAAATTCACACCATTTGTTCATCTCATTCCATCCCACATTTCCAACCATATGATCAATGAATTTTAGACCTGTTCCTTCAGTTTTATAAGGTTTATCATAGGCTATATATCCAGGTAAAAAGGGACCATCATAATTTTTTCGTTCTACAAAAATGTGAACTGTTTCACCATAGGTGTGAATTCCAGAATAAACTACGCTACCATGTTCGTCTTTTTCGACGGTAGGTTCCATATAAGATTTTGCACCTCTTTTGATGGTTTCTTCATAGCTTTTGGTAGCATCATCTACCCATAGCGCTACGGCTTTTACACCATCACCATGTGCGTTAATATGAGTGTTTATGTTTCCGTCTGGCTGTAATGGAGAAGTAAGTACTAGTCTTATTTTGTCTTGTTGCATTACATATGAAACACGATCTTTACGTCCCGTTTCTAATCCTGCATATGCAATGGGTTGAAATCCCCATGCTGTTTGATAGTAATATGCTGCTTGTTTGGCATTGCCTACATATAATTCTACATAATCTGTTCCTAATAAAGGAAGAAAGTCTTCAGCTTGAGGAACTACTTTTTCTAAATTGTTGGGTGTTATATGGGTTGACATAATATTCTTAAATTAGTTAAGTTGATAATTAGATAATAAAAATTGAATATATACTAGCCTAAAAGTTAAAGATATCTACCAAATCATTTTAAGCATTATGGTAGATTTACCACATGGCTCTTAAATGGGCTGTAATATCTTTTCTGTAATTCAACATTTTTCTTTCGTATTTATTCTAACCAGGATTTATGATAATCCTCATCGGCTATATGCATAGCTTCTTCTGTTACCATCAATGGTTTAAAAGTATCTACCATTACTGCTAGTTCGTCGGTTTTGGTTTTTCCGATACTTCGTTCTGCAGCTCCTGGATGAGGACCATGAGGTATTCCTGCTGGGTGTAAGGATATATGACCAGCGTCAATATCATTACGGCTCATAAAATCTCCATCTACATAATAAAGAACTTCATCACTGTCTATATTACTATGATTGTAAGGAGCAGGAATGCTGTCTGGATGGTAGTCATACAATCTTGGTACAAACGAGCAAACCACAAATGCATCTGTTTCAAAAGTTTGATGAACAGGAGGTGGTTGATGAATTCTACCCGTTATAGGCTCAAAATCATGAATAGAAAACGCATACGGAAAATTAAAACCGTCATATCCAACTACATCAAATGGATGCGTGGCATAGACCATATCAAAAATTTCATCTTGCTTCTTTATTTTGATAAGAAAATCTCCTTTTTCATCATTAGTTTCCAATTCATAAGGAGCTCTTAAATCACGCTCACAAAACGGAGAGTGTTCTAATAATTGTCCGAACCAATTGCGGTATCTTTTAGGTGTATATATAGGTCGTCTTGATTCGACAATAAATAAACGATTATCTGTAGTATCAAAATCTAATTTATATATTGTGCCTCTAGGAACTACAATATAATCACCATATTTAAAGTCAATATTACCTAAATGACTACGAAACTTACCGGTACCACGGTGTATAAAAATTAACTCGTCTGCATCGGTATTTTTATAGAAATAATCTGTTGTAGATTCTTGAGGTGCTGATAATATTATACTTACATCACTATTAGTAAGTACATTTTTTCGACTTTGTAAATAATCCTTTTCAGGATTAACTTTAAATCCATGAAATCGATAGGATTTGATGTTATTTTTGATAGCTACTTTTGGAGCTACACTATAACTTCCTTTTATTTCTTTAACCTGTGTTGGTCTATGGCAATGATATGAATTGGTTGACATTCCGTCAAACCCAATAGTCCCAAATAATTGCTCATAGTAAAGGCTGTCATCGGGTTTTCTGAAAATGGTATGTCTTTTGGGAGGTATTTTTCCTAAAGTATGATAAAAAGGCATGATGTTTTGTATTTAAGGTGATTACTACTTTTTTAAAATAAATCATAAAAGTATAGTCACCCTATTCGGGATTGCGCTTTATAAGATAGTGCAATAGCAACAGTAAGTCTGTCCAATACAAATTCATAACATTACAAATATCGGAAATATTTCTTTTATAAGAAACGTCTTAACTTTTTCTTTTACTGGTGTGTGTATTTTATTCTTGGTTTTTGTTTCTTAATTGTTAAAACCAGAACCCAATACTAAAAAACCATATGCTTTCATCTAGTTCTGGAGAAAATGAATATTTAACCTGTATAGGGCCTGCAAAGGTATCCATACCATAACCTAGTGCATAACCAGAAAATTCGGGATCTTCGAACCATTTTCCTGTACTAAATAGCTTATTGCCGACATTAGCATAGTTGGCAGCTATATTTACATGATTTTTTTTAAATATTTCATAATCAAATGACAACATAGCTTTTGCAAAGCTTTGTCCAGAAATTTCAAAGAAATTATATCCATAAAAAGGTATGAAATTATTGATTGTTTTTGCTCCAAATCCACCTAGAAGAAAATCGAGAGAATTTAATGCAGTATTTCCAATTTTTGTACCTGCTTGCAAATCAATATTCATTGCAAGATTATTAGAGATTGTAGTTGCATATCCTAAGCGGGCATTGGCAATAGAGAATCCATTGAATTTATTGGTAAAATCTGAAGAAAATAGGTAACTATGAATATTACTTTCGAATAAATAACCTCGTTTTGGAAAATATTTGTTGTCATATGTATCTAACTTGATGTACCCAAAAGCGCTCCAATAATCACTATCATCAAATACAGTTCTAGGGACTTGGTTTTCATCTTCTCCAAATGTTTCAGAAATAATCTGAAGACGTTTGTATTCTCCTCCTAGACCTAGAGAAAAGTTTTGTTGAAGAAGGGTTTCTGCATAAGCCTGGACATTGATATCGGTATAATCAACGGTAAGACTATTAATGTTTACATCAGGAATCTCACCAAATCGTTCAATAAAATCAAAAGCAACAGCTTTTTTAAAATTAGTATAACGATATTTTAATCCTGTACTCCAGTAAAATCCTTTATCAATATAGTAGTCTACATTGTATCTAATGTTATCTCCCAGAGCAGCGTCTACAGAGAGGACGTCATTATTTAAAAATAGGCTTTTGCGAGTAACATTTACTAAACCGGCAGTTTGAAATAAATTATCATAATGCAATGCAAAACGTAACAACATTTTATTTTCAGATTCTTTCAGGTTAAGTACAAGTTCTTTGCCCTCGGCTCTGTCCTCTAATCGGTGGCTAACCCGGTCAAAATTACCGGTGGCTGCAAGGTTGTTAATTCCTTCATTTAACTTATCGTAACTAATAACTCTAGGAGTTTTTAGTTTTAATTTTCCTTTGATATAGGCTCTGGTGTATCTTTTATGACCATTAATGGCAACGTTACTAAGGTATATGGCTTCCGAATTTTTGGGAGGTGCAATTTTTTTAGAGGGATTGCTTTGACCCTTTGCAATCTCTTTTAGATTTTTATACTTTTTATAAGCTGCTTTTTCACCACTTGAGATAATTTCGTCGACTTGATCAAAAGACATAACCGAAAAATCCATTATAGATGGTTTGATATAGATATCGGTTTCAGGAATTTTAGCTTTCATGGCATTATATGTTCTAAAATTACTGATCTGTAACATAATATTGGTTACAGAATTTAACTCGTTTTCTTGCATTAGACTATCTTGTACATCAATCCCGATAACTATTTCTGCGCCTTTATCTCTTATTTCTTTTACGGGATAATTATTCGTCACACCCCCATCAGTCATCAGAATTCCATTTAATTCGATCGGACTAAAAATAGAAGGTAATGCACCACTTGCAGCTACGGCCTCTGGCAGGTACCCTTTGTCTAGCAGTACTTGTTTTCCGGTTTCAATATTTGTAGACATGCAAAAAAATGGAATCGGAAGTTCATCAAAGTTTCTAATATTGTTTACATGAGCTGTATATCTAGAGAATTGATTATAAAAGTTTTGTCCTTTGGATAATCCTTTAGGTAAACCAATTTTAAATTTGTCAAACGGAAGAGTTACGGCATATTTTTCAGAATCTTCACGTTCGTAAAAAGTCTTAGCTTCTCGAGGAAGCTCATCTTGTATTAATACGTCAAAATCTACTGTTCTAAAAATTGAGTCCAAAGCAGCAGCACTATATCCTGAAGCGTATAAGGCTCCCACTATTGCTCCCATACTGGTTCCCCCTATATAATCAATTCGAACTCCGGATTTTTCAATTATTTTTAAGGCGCCAATATGAGCAAGGCCTTTTGCACCACCACCACTTAATACTAAGCCAACTTTTACATCTTTTACAGAAGGAGTATTAATAGTATCTGTCGTTTCTTTTTCTTGGGTCCAGCAAATAGAAGAAACAAAAAATGTAAAAAAGACTGCCGTAATTGTAGATAGTTTTAATTGACAATGTTTAATCACGCTTATTCTTTTTTAGAAAGATAATAATTGTAAACTTTGGTTGCTCTCGAATTTCCGATAACTTCGGTTAATTCTTTGACAGAAGCTTCGCTTATTCTTTTTACCGATCTGAAATGTTTTAATAATTCTACTATAGTTTTTTCTCCTATTCCAGGAATAAGGTCAAGTTCGGTATCAAGAGCAGCTTTACTTCTTTTTTGTCTGTGAAATGTGATTCCAAACCTGTGAGCTTCATTACGCAGATGTTGTATCACTTTTAATGATTCTGATTTTTTATCCAGATATAGAGGGATCGCATCTCCCGGGTAATAAATTTCTTCTAACCGTTTGGCGATACCAATAATGGTTACTTTTCCTCTTAAATTTAATGCTTCCAGAGCTTTTAGTCCAGAAGAGAGTTGTCCTTTTCCTCCATCAACAATGATTAATTGAGGTAGTGGTTCTTCTTCTTCTGTTAGTCGTTTATACCGTCTATATACAACTTCCTCCATTGAGGCAAAATCATTAGGCCCTTCTACTGTTTTTATATTAAATTTTCGATACTCTTTTTTACTTGGTTTTCCGTTTTTAAACACAACACATGCAGCTACGGGATTGGTTCCTTGTATGTTCGAATTATCAAAACACTCTATATGTATAGGTTCTTCTGGTAATCGTAAATCCTTTTTCATTTGTGCCATTAAACGTTTAGTATGGCGTTCGGGATCAATGATTTTTATTTGTTTAAAGCGTTCTTGCCTATAGTATTTTGCATTTCGTAATGATAGATCGATGATTTTCTTTTTGTCTCCCAATTGAGGGATACTTATTTTAAGTTTTTCACCCACATCAACTTTAAACGGAACAAAAATTTCTTTGGACGTAGATCCAAAACGTTGACGAAGTTCTATAATAGCAAGTTCTAAAAGTTCTTTGTCAGATTCGTCTAACTTTTTTTTAACCTCGGTTGTATGAGATCTTATAATTGAACCATATGATAACTGAAGAAAATTAATATATCCGTAAGATTCATCAGACATAATTGAGAACACATCAACATTACTTATTTTTGGATTTACAACAGTTGATTTGGATTGATAGTTTTCAAGTACCTGAATCTTTTCTTTAATTCGTTGAGCATCTTCAAACTCCATTTGTTCGGCATGAGTCATCATTTGGTCTTTAAAACGAGTTAAAGAATCTTTGAAATTACCTTTTACAATCTGTCTAATTGCTTCGATATTTTCCATATATTCTTTCTCACTTTGCAAATCTTCGCACGGAGCTAGGCAATTTCCTATATGATATTCTAAACAGAGTTTATATTTACCATTCATGATTTTTTCATGTGATAAATCATAATTACAGGTGCGAAGCTGATATAAGCCTTTTATAAGTTCAAGGAGTGTATTTACCGTTTTGAAATTTGTATAGGGACCATAGTATTCTGAGCCATCTTTTATGATATTTCTAGTAGGAAAAACTCTGGGGAAACGTTCTTTTTTTATGCATATCCAAGGGTATGTTTTATCATCCTTAAGCATTACATTAAACCGAGGTTGATGTTTTTTGATTAGATTGTTTTCTAGAAGTAATGCATCGGTTTCTGTTTCTACGACAATATGTTTTATCGAATCAATTTTTTTTACAAGAACCTTGGTTTTATAATTATCATGGTTTTTGTTAAAATACGAACCAACCCTTTTTTTTAAGTTTTTGGCCTTACCTATATACAATAATTTGCCATCCTTATCGTAATATTGATAAACCCCAGGAGTAGTAGGTAAAGTTTTAATTTGTATGTTTAATGTAGCTTCTTGCATTCTGAAGGGTAAAGTTAAGTGTTTACCACAATTGTAATACTAATGATCTTGCTTTAATTTTTGTTAAAAATATACTAGAATATAAGCATTATTAAAAATATGTGACAATATATAATGCTTATCGATTTTTAGTACATTAGTAGCTTCATATCAATTTGATTTTTTTGGAAAAAGAAAAGAAAATAATTGGAAGGATTGATAAAGTAGATTTTCCACTTTTATCAATTGCAGATATCGATGCCAAAATCGATACAGGAGCCTATACGTCTTCTATTCATTGTATTGACATAGAAGAGGTTGGTGAGGTTTTACAATGTAGCTTTCTAGATGCTACACACCCAGAGTATGATGGTAAACGATTTACGTTTAAAAACTATGACATAACCGCTGTTAAAAGTAGTAATGGCAAAGTTGAGGTGAGATATGCGATTCGAACGAAGATAGTTGTATTTAATAAGACATACCCTATTACTCTTACATTGTCTCCTAGAGATGATATGCGTTTTCCTGTTTTAATAGGGCGTAAATTTTTAAATGGAAAATTTTTAATAGATCCACAATTAGAAAACCAGTCTTTTAATCAAAAAGAATAATGAACATAAAAATATTGTCGCGTAGCGCAAGTTTATATTCTACCAATGCGTTGGTTCAGGCGGCTGTAAAGCGTAAGCATAATGTACAAGTAATTGATCCGCTTAATTGCGATATTATTATTGAAAAGAAAAAGCCAGAGATATATTATCGGGGTAAAAAATTAGAGCATATAGATGCAGTAATACCAAGAATAGGCTCGTCAATTACATTTTATGGCACAGCGGTAGTTAGGCAATTTGAAATGATGAATGTATTTACAACGGTACAGTCTCAAGCATTAGTGCAATCGAGAGATAAACTTAGGAGTTTACAGATATTGTCTAAAGCAGGGTTGGGACTACCTAAAACGGTATTTACAAACTACTCTAAAGATGTGTCAGAGGTTATTTCTCATGTTGGCGGAGCTCCTTTAATTATTAAACTTCTAGAAGGAACTCAAGGGCTGGGGGTTGTATTGGCAGAAACAAAAACTGCTGCAGAATCAGTATTAGAGGCATTTAATGGGTTACAGGCTAGAGTCATTGTTCAAGAATATATTAAAGAAGCAAAAGGTGCCGATGTAAGAGCGCTAGTAGTAGATGGGCAGGTTGTTGGAGCAATGAAAAGACAAGGAAAAGAAGGTGAATTTAGATCTAATCTTCATAGAGGAGGAAGTGCTTCTATCATTACCTTGAGTGACGAAGAAGAGAATGCTGCTATAAAAGCTGTTAAGGCTTTAAAATTAGGAGTAGCCGGTGTAGATATGTTACAAAGTGAAAGAGGTCCATTGATTCTTGAGGTTAACTCATCTCCAGGGTTAGAAGGTATCGAAAGCGCTACAGGAAAAGATATTGCAAAAACAATAATTCGTTATATAGAAAGAAGTGTATAAGATTATATGATAGAGGAAACCAAAAATGATATACTTAATATCCTTGGAGAACAAGTATTACCAGGTAAAAGTGTTACAATTAATTTTAATATAGCAAAACTATATACGTCTACAAAAGTAGAGATACCCGTTATTGTTGAAAGATCAAAAACACCCGGGCCTGTAGTACTTATTACAGCAGGAATTCATGGAGACGAGATTAATGGAGTAGAAGTTGTTAGACAAATTATAGCAAAAAAGATAAATAGGCCATCAAAAGGTACAATTATATGTATTCCGGTACTTAATGTATTTGGTTTTTTAAGTATGAATCGCTTTTTTCCTGATGGTCGGGATCTTAACAGAGTTTTTCCTGGTACCAAAAATGGATCATTGGCAAGTCGATTTGCTTATCAATTTATTAATGAAATTTTGCCAGTTGTTGATTATTGTTTGGATTTTCATACAGGAGGTGGTAGTAGGTTTAATGCTCCGCATATTCGAGTTGATCCAAATAATCAAAGTTTAGTTGACTTGGCTAAAATTTTTAATGCTCCCTTTATTTTGTTATCTAAAAATCTTGAAGGTTCTTACCGCGCTACTTGTGCAAAAAAGGAAAAGAATATTTTGCTTTTTGAAGGAGGTAAATCTCAAAGTAGCGATAAAGAGGTTGCTAGAGAAGGTGTGCACGGTACTATGCGCGTATTATATCATTTGAAGATGCTGCATGATAGTTTTGAGTTGCCAAGGAGAAGTAGTAGTAGTTTGATTGTAAAGAGTAGTTTTTGGATGCGTGCAAAGTATAGTGGTCTTTTACATATTAAGGTTCCTATAGGCAAGCATGTAGTTAAAGGAGAGATACTGGCAACAATAACAGATCCATATGGTAAGATGAGGCATGTTGTAAAAGCTAGCAATGAAGGGTATTTGATTAATGTAAATGAATCTGCAATAGTATATAAAGGAGATGCTATTTTTCGTATTTCTAAAGAATTGATGGATGAATAAAAAAGAACTTAGGATTAAGTATAAAAAACTTAGGTTAGATTTAAATTATGATGAAATTGAAGACTTGAGTATTGAGATTGCAAATAGATTACTTGAGCTTCCGATTTGGGAAAAGTCGTATTATCATCTTTTTTTACCCATTCAAAAACAAAAAGAGGTCAATACAGAATTAATATTAAATGTCCTTCTTGGTAAAGATAAAAACGTCATTGTTTCAAAAAGTAATTTTGAAGATGCTACTTTGAGTCATTTTTTACTTACCGATACAACGGTGCTAAAAGTAAACGATTGGGGGATTCCAGAGCCTATAGATGGAATTCCGGTTCCTGAAGAAAAAATAGAAGTAGTTTTTGTGCCATTGCTGGCTTTTGATCAGAAAGGAAATCGAGTGGGTTATGGTAAAGGGTTTTATGATAGATTTTTGGCAAATTGTGATCCCAATACTATTAAAATTGGACTTTCTTTGTTTTCAGAAGAAAAAGAAATACTAGGAGTAACACCAACAGACATAAGGCTTAACCTTTGTGTGACTCCATTAAAAACGTATTATTTTTAAGGGTTGGTCATCGTTTTTTTTGTAATCAAAAATACTTGTACTATCTTAGAGGAACATTAATTAATTACCCCTAAGAATGTCTCGTACCAAAGATAGAGTATGCATCATTGATGATGACAATATGTATATCAAATTGTTATGCAAGATTATAGAGTTTAAAAAGTTGTCAAAATCGGTTGTGGTTTTTAAAAATGGGAAAGAGGCTATTGATTTTTTTGTAGACTCTATTGGTGAAGATGATATACCTCAATTGATCTTTTTGGATTTAAATATGCCAGTAATGGATGGTTGGGAGTTTTTGGATGAATTCTCTAAGATTAAAGACAAGATGAGGAAAAAAACAATATTGTATGTTGTAAGTTCTTCTATTGATATTAGAGATATAGAACGAGCGACATCCATGGATATGGTAGAAGGGTACATATCAAAACCAATTAAGTTAGAAGATTTTACTAAAATATTAGCTTAACGCGTAGTTAAGAGTTAAGACATTAAGGGGTGATAATAATTTGTATTCTACCCTTCTTTTTTAGGAAAAGCTTTCTTATTAAAAACTACCAATAAAAAAACACCAACACTTATTGCTGAATCTGCAATGTTAAAAACAGGGTCAAAAAAGGAAAAAGGTTCTCCTCCCCAAATCGGAATCCATTCAGGTAAAATATCATTATAAAAAGTAAATTGAATCATATCTACAACTTTACCGTAGAATATGCCTTCATATCCACCACCTTCCGGTAAAAAATTCGCCACATGGATTTTAGTACTTTCTTCAAATATAAGTCCATAAAAAATTGAATCAACAATATTTCCAAAAGCGCCGGCAAAAATTAAGGCTATACAAAATGTAAGAATTGCGGGGCTATTTTTGCGAACAGAATCGTATAACCAATACCCAATACCTGTTATTGCAACTAGCCTAAACAAGGTAAGGATAAGTTTTCCATAGCTTCCTGGAAGTTCAAAACCCCATGCCATACCTTTGTTTTCTACAAATATGATGCGAAACCAATCAAAAACTCTTACTTCTTCATGAAGGGCAAAATGTGTCTTAATATAGATCTTGCTGATCTGATCAATTAACAATACTAAAATTATGACTAAAATGGACTTTTTTAATGACATATAAAGCAGGTTTGTTCTGTCTTAAAGTGACGGACAAAAATAGTATTTTATTTTATTATATAATCGTTTAATGACTAGAATAGGGTATTCTCTTATTTCTTTATTAATATTTGGTCAAAAGATTATAGATAAAAAACACATTATTAACTGTATTAAGAATATGTTTTTTGTTTAATTAAAGTTGCAATGTTTGAAAAGATATCTAGACCAAGTTATTTGCGTCTGATATTATCAGTTTTTGATTTTTGTTTTGTTTATGATTGAAAAAAATCAACTAAAAACTTGATAAAAGTCATTATTTCAATTGACTCATTTCAAAGTTTTTTAAAATTTGACAATATATTTTTGCTTTCACAAATCACAAACTCGTAAACTCATGAAAATCAATTTTTTAAAATTATTGACATTGTCTTTTATTTGTGTTACAATTTCTTGTAATCATGAAGACTTTGATTCTAACGAACTTAAAAAAGACCCCAGCTTAAATGATGAAGCAACATTAGCAAAACTTGCTACAGGTAATTCTAAATCATCCTCAGATTGTCATTTTGAATATGAAGGTGAACTTGGTCCAGATAACTGGGCTAACCTTTGTGGAGAAGATTGGAAAGATTGTGCAGGAAATGCTCAATCTCCTATTAATATAGCTATAAATAATGTTGTCGAAGATGATGATAATCTAGAAAATATTTATACCAGATATAAAGCAAGTACAGTTGATATTTATAACAATGGGCATACTATACAATTTAATTATGATAATGGTAGCTCTGCTTTTTTAAATGGCATTAAGTACGACCTAAAACAGTTTCACTTTCATACCGGTAGTGAGCATACAGTTAATGGATATCGATATGATATGGAAATGCATTTGGTGCATCAAGACCCTAATACTGGTCTTTTAGCGGTAATAGGTGTGTTTTTTGTGAAAGGTAGAAAGAGCCATACCTTAAAAAGGTTTATGAATAATTTACCAAGATATGAAGGAGATAATTATACAGATACTTCTAGTACTTTTTATGTAGAGGATTTGCTGCCATATAATATGGATTACTATACTTATAATGGTTCTTTGACAACTCCTGGTTGTAACGAAATAGTAACTTGGTATGTTGTTAAAACTCCAATTACAGCTTCTCCAAGACAATTAGCAAAGTTTAAACGTATAATGCACTCAAATTATAGACCTGTTCAAGAGTTGAATGGTAGAGTGGTGCTTACTAATGATGACTGATTAATCAGTGTTAGAATTATTAAATAAATTTTTTGAATAGTAAGGTATAAAAGATAATAGTTAGCTTAATTAAGGATAAATTCATAGATTCAGTAAGAAAACTGTCGTAACTCTGTTTACGTGCAGTTTTTTTTTGAATTATTTTCTGATTAGATTTTTATAATTAATTTCATTAAACTGGAACCATATAGTATCTTATAAAGGTTATTGTGCGTTCTTGTTGTGTAAATTGAATTCTGAACTAAAGAAATCATTCTAAGTTTTTCTTGGTTTAATCTTGTATTTTCTACTTTTTTAAAGCAGTTTGGGTGTTGGAACAAAGAAGTTTGGTAATCTACGTGTGTTAATATGTGTTAAAGTTTTAACGTACAGCGCCTTTTTTATTGGTAAAACACTAACATTTCCCCTTGATTGCATACTTTTTTTAGTAAAAAAAAGTTATGATTATACTAAAAAGCTATTATCATTTGGTTATATAAAATTAGTTTGAAATGATAAACATCTTATTCCCCCACAAAAGATATTCCTTTATCAACGAATCTGTATTGGAAGATCTATCTGATGAAAATATTGATCTTATTGAAAGACATAAAATAAAACTTAAACTTAAAAAAGGTGAAGTGCTATTTCATGAAGGTACGATATCGATAGGTTTGTACATTCTAAGGTCAGGAAAAATTAAAAAATATAACTCTGGAATAGAAGGTAAGCAACATATCTTTTATTTGGTAAAAGAAAAAGAACTTCTAGGGCATCATGCTTTGATTTCGGGAGAACCACATTCTGGATCGGCTGCCTGTTTGGTAAATTGTGAAGTAGATATTATTCCAAAAGATATTTTTTTACAAATTATGTATTCTAGTGACATTGTCTTAAATAAGTTATTAAAAAGTATGGCGCATGAGTTTGGTGTGTTTACAAATAACTCAAGGATTTTGGCACAGCATAGTGTAAGAGAACGATGTGCGATATCGATCATTAAATTAAAAGAGTTTTTAGGAGATGCTAATGGCGGATTTAAAATTTCTAGAAAAGACCATAGTAATATTGTAGGAACTTCGGTAGAATCTCTAGTTAGGGTATTACATGACTTTAAAGAAGAAGAATTAATCGAGGTAAATCAGAACAATTTAATAACGATTAAAAACCCTATTGGGTTAGTAGAAATCTCAAATATGGTATAGATTACCGTTTTATAAAAATGTAAAAAGGCATCTTGTACAAGATGCCTTTTTTTTATAATTAACTTTGCATGTTCTTTGCTTCAATACTTAAGGTTGCGTGTGGTACTAGCTTTAATCTCTCAGGATTGATTAATTTTCCAGTAACACGACAAATACCATATGTTTTGTTTTCAATACGTAGCAAAGCATTTTTGAGGTCACGTACAAATTTTTCTTGTCGAATTGCAAGTTGTGTATTGGCTTCTTTAGACATGGTTTCACTTCCTTCTTCAAATGCTTTGAATGTAGGTGAAGTGTCATCTGTACCGTTGTTTCCATCGTTTTTGTACGCACTTCTAAGTAATTCCAAATCTTTTTTGGCTTTTTCTACTTTATCAAGGATAATCTCCTTAAACATTGCCAAATCGCCATCACTGTACCTTACTTTCATGTCTTCTGCCATACTCTTAATGTTTTTTAATTACCAATTGGGTTGCAATGTCGTCAAACGCAATTTCTGTACCATTTATTACATCTGATGCAAATTCAATTGATTCTGTTAAGGTTTCATTTTTAATATAATGCTCATTTGTAGCAATAGCTTCTTGTATAGCTTCGTTTTCCTGAAAAACAATTTCAATTTTATCTGTTACCTCTAGACCACTATCCTTACGTATGTTTTGTATACGGTTGATTAGTTCTCTGGCGATTCCTTCTTTTTTAAGTTCAGGACTAATAGTTACATCTAATGCAACTGTTAAAGCTCCAGAATTTGCTACCAGCCAGCCCTCTATATCTTGTGAGCTGATTTCTACATCATCGATACCTAAAGTAATAATTTTCTCATTAATTTCTAAATCAAATTGACCAGTTTGTTCAAGAATTTTAATACTATTTTGGTCGAATGACTGTATCTTATTGGCAATCAATTTCATATCTTTTCCGAAACGCGGACCTAAAGTTTTGAAATTTGGCTTAATTTGTTTTACCAAAATACCAGAAGCATCATCTAGTAACTCAATTTCTTTAACATTCACTTCATTTTTAATCAATTCGGCGATATCGTTAATTTCTACCTTTTCAGCTTCATTCAATACTGGTATCATAATACGTTGCAAAGGTTGCCTTACTTTGATCTTTTCTTTTTGACGTAATGATAGTACTAAAGAAGATACAGTTTGAGCCTTTTGCATTTTATGTTCTAATGCCTTGTCAACAAAATTTGAGTCATACTTAGGGAAATGCGCCAAGTGAACACTCTCATGAGTTTTATTCGCAGAATTTGATGTCAAATCCTTATACAAACGATCCATAAAGAAAGGGGCTATGGGTGCTCCAAGTTTGGCAACATTTAGCATACAGGTATACAATGTTTGGTAGGCAGAGATTTTGTCTTTTTGATAATCTCCTTTCCAGAACCTTCTTCTACTTAATCTAACAAACCAATTGCTTAAGTTTTCCTGAACAAAATCAGAAATAGCTCTAGCAGCTTTTGTTGGCTCATATTCGTTATAATATTCGTCTACATTCTTGATTAATGAATGTAGTTCACTTAAAATCCATCTATCTATTTCTGGGCGTTCTTCTAATGGAATATCTGTTTCTCCATAGGTAAAGTTGTCGATATTCGCGTATAGCGTAAAAAATGAATAAGTATTGTAAAGTGTACCAAAAAACTTACGTCTAACCTCTGCAATACCTTCGGCATCAAATTTAAGGTTATCCCAAGGGTTTGCATTACTAATCATGTACCATCGCGTGGCGTCTGGTCCAAATTCTTTAAGTGTTTCAAATGGATCTACAGCATTTCCTAGTCGTTTGGACATTTTTTGTCCGTTTTTGTCTAAGACCAATCCGTTGGAAACAACATTCTTGTATGCAACATCATCAAAAATCATAGTACCTATGGCATGAAGTGTATAGAACCAACCACGAGTTTGATCTACTCCTTCAGCAATAAAATCAGCTTTACGCTCACCAGCTTCGACTTTTTCTTTGTTTTCAAAAGGATAATGCCATTGCGCATATGGCATAGATCCAGAATCAAACCAAACATCAATCAAGTCGCTTTCTCTTTTCATTGGTTTTCCTGAAGCAGATACTAGGGTGATTTTATCAACAACATTTTTGTGTAAATCAATTTTGTCATAGTTCTCCTCGCTCATATCTCCAATTACAAAGTCGGCAAATATATCAGATTCGAGAACTCCAGCTTTTATGGCTTTACTTATTTCGGTTTTTAATTCTTCTACAGAACCAATGATCAATTCTTCTTTTCCATCTTCAGTTCTCCAGATAGGTAATGGTATTCCCCAAAAACGAGAACGAGATAAATTCCAGTCATTAGCATTAGCAAGCCAATTACCAAAACGCCCTTCTCCAGTTGCTTTTGGCTTCCAGTTGATGCCTAAGTTAAGCTCGTGCATACGATCTTTAAAGTCGGTAACTTTGATAAACCATGAATCCAAAGGATAGTATAAAACCGGTTTATCTGTTCGCCAACAGTTTGGGTAGCTATGCACATATTTCTCTACCTTAAATGCTTTATTTTCTATTTTTAGTTTAATGGCAATTTCTACATCTACAGATTTTTCTGGAGCTTCGCCATCATTATAGTATTCATTTTTAACATATTTTCCAGCAAACTCACCTACATGCTTTGTAAATTTACCTTGTAGGTCAACCAACGGAACCAAATTATCATTTTCGTCCTTAACAAGCATTGGAGGAACTTCTGGTGAAGCTTGTTTGGCAACCATAGCATCGTCTGCACCAAAAGTAGGAGCGGTATGTACAATACCGGTACCATCTTCTGTGGTTACAAAATCACCAGTAATTACTCTAAATGCATTTTCTGGATTGTTATACGGCTGGGTGTAGTCTATCAGTTGCTCATATCGACAACCTAGTAGATCTATACCTTTACATTCTTTAAGGATAAAATAAGGTACTTTTTTATCTCCTTCTTTATAACCGTTTAGTTCCTCTTCGGTTTCAACCTTTGCAAATTTTCCAGCGAATTGTTTTCCTACCAAATTTTTGGCAAGTACTACATTAATAGGCTCAAATGTGTATTGATTGTATGTTTTTACAATCACATAGTCAATTTTTGGTCCTACTGTTAATGCTGTATTCGAAGGTAAAGTCCAAGGTGTTGTCGTCCAAGCCAAAAAGTAAAGATTTTCTTTAACTTCTTGTAAAAAAGAAGGTAAACTATCTTCTTTGGCTTTAAATTGAGCTACAACAGTGGTATCAGTAACGTTTTGGTATGTTCCTGGTTGATTAAGCTCATGAGAACTTAATCCAGTTCCTGCTTTTGGAGAATAAGGTTGGATAGTATATCCTTTATATAGTAAGCCTTTTTTATAAATTTCAGAAAGAAGCCACCACACACTTTCCATGTATTTGGATTTATAGGTAATATAAGGATCTTCCATATTTACCCAATATCCAATTTTTTGAGTAAGGTCATTCCAAATATCAGTATATCGCATTACTGCCTTTTTACAAGCTTTGTTATACTCTTCTACTGTTATTTTTTTACCAATATCTTCTTTGGTAATCCCAAGCTCTTTTTCTACACCTAGTTCGATAGGAAGCCCATGTGTATCCCATCCAGCTTTACGCTTTACCTGATATCCTTTTTGGGTTTTGTATCGGCAAAAAATATCTTTAATAGCACGTGCCATAACGTGGTGAATACCTGGTAACCCATTTGCAGAAGGTGGTCCTTCAAAAAATACAAATGGTTGGGCTCCATCACGCTCACTAATACTTTTGTCAAAAATATCATTCTGTTGCCAGAAATCTAGTATTTCGTTTGCTACTTCTGGTAAGTCAAGTCCTTTATACTCAGGAAACTTCGTGCTCATTTGATCGTTCTTTCTGTTAAGTGTGCGAAAATAAGGATTTTCTAGAAAAAAGAAGCTGTAATTTAAGGTGTGATATAAAATAATTGTTATGGAACTATAAAATTTTAACTAAGTAGGTGTGTTTTTTGTAAAAAATCAAAAAAGAGATTGAAAAAAATAGGGCTTCAAAAAACATTTTTGAAGCATATGTTGATTTTAAAATTTAGTATTTTTGTTAACAAGGTATGATCATAGAAACTTAAAAAATATAGCTATGTGGGATAAAAAGTTAGAGGTTTATGATCAATTAATAGATAAATGTCCAAGATTTAAAAGAAAAGGTAAAACAATGCCATATACCTCGGCAAATGGATATATGTTTTCCTTGTTTAATAAAGATGGAGAGATTGGAATTAGGTTTTCTAAGGAAACTCAAAAGGCATATATTGAAAAGTTTAACTCTACAATTTACAAATCATATGGAGCTGTTATGAAGGGGTATGTTCTAATTCCAGATAGTATGCTTCAAGATTTAGACGCTTTGGCGGTTTATCTTAATGAAAGTTATGATTATGTAATATCCCTTGATCCTAAATAATTGTCTTAAAGAATACTAAATTAAATGAAAGAAAATCTTAAGATTGCTCTAGTACAATCTCATTTAGCATGGGAGAATGCCGTGCAAAACAGATCGATGTTTACCAAAAAAATCCGTACAATTTCAGAAGATACAGATTTGATAATTTTACCAGAAATGTTTACTACTGGCTTTACTATGAATGCGGCTGAGGTTGCAGAAAGTATGGAAGGAGATACGTTGTGCTGGATGAAAGAAATGGCTAGAGAAACAAATTGTGCGATTGTTGGAAGCATTGTTGTTCGAGAAGAAAACAAATATTTTAACCGCCTTATTTTTATGTTTCCAAATGGAGTTTATGAAACATATGATAAACATCAGTTGTTTACGTTAGCTAAAGAACAGGAGGTGTATACTGCAGGTCAAAAAGAGGTGATCGTAGAATATAAAGGTTGGAAAATTAAAACTTTAATCTGTTATGATCTTAGGTTCCCCGTCTGGGCACGTAATACTTCTGGCTATGATGTTTTGTTATATGTTGCTAGTTGGCCAAAACGACGTATTGGTGCGTGGGATACATTGCTTAGAGCAAGAGCTATAGAGAATATGTGTTATTGTATAGGGGTTAATCGTATTGGACTTGATGGAATGGGGTATGAGTATAACGGACACTCTGCGATATATGATGTTTTGGGTAAATCAATTTTACAGGATACTCCCATAGAAAAAGATAGCATTCTATATGCAACTTTAGAAGCTTCAAATGTTAAAACCACTAGAGAAGCATTACCTTTTCTTGCAGATAGAGATGATTTTAAATTACTCTAATACAAAAGTCTGTTTTATTTCCCAGTTTGCGCGAACATCTATGGATTCTGGGAAATAACGGACTTCTTCAGGTTGTATTCCTTTTAAAAAGTTACCGGTATCCCATATCCCATTTTTATTGCTGTCAAAAATTAATCTAATCAAATATTTTGCAGGATTTAAGTGATCAAAAACAAGAATTTCATCTTTGTTGGTTATTTTTTCTGATATCACTTTTTCTTTTTCATCCGTTATTTGGACCAAAACAGGATATTCTTTAACATTTTGAAGTGTTAAAAAAATGGTGCCATAATCAGCGAGTTTCTTAGTTATAAACTTAAACTGTATTGTGTCATTTACATTTCCTACATAATCTTTAATTGCACTTGGTAAAAACTGTAATGTATATGCATTTTGCTCTTTTCTCTCAAAAGCAAGCTCAGCCTTGTTTTTAAGTGTATCAAGGGTCAAAGAAAAAGGAATGTCAAGTGTGTCTTTGTCTGTTAGCTTTATTAATTCATTATTAATACTATCTAATGGAGTGCTAGCTGTAAATTCATAGTTTTTGTTAAGAGAAAGAACAGATCTTGTGATTGCCGATACTACTAAAGAATCTTTGTACATGTCTCTAAATCGCGTAGTTAAAGTGTCTCTATATTTTTTCGAATTGGTGATTTCGAATAATAAGGAATCTGCTTCAATAGAAGGTCTAAACCAATATCGTAAAGAGTCTTTTTCTTCATATGGAAAAATGCGAGTTTCTAATTTATTTTTAATAGTACTTACCAATTTAATTTTCATGCTATCAACCTTACCTTCGTAAGGAAAAATAATCTCGTTTTTAGATGTTTGTTTAGGTGTAAAGGCTTTAAAATCTATAAGTTCTTTAAATATTTTTAAGTCAAAAACTTTAGCGGTATCTTCTGGAAGAGTTATAATTTCTTGATGAAAAGCTATCTTGTCTTGTTTAGGTTCATACATATAATTGTTAGAAGCATCTTTTAGCGCGACTAATTTAAATTTTCCTTTCTTAAGATTATGTAAGCTAAATTCGAGACTATCTAATGTATTGGTAACGTATCTGGGTACTTTTTTATAGATCAAAGAATCAGAATAGTTTTCATCTACTTCATACAAGGCAACAGTAACGTAAGAATCGGCTTTTTTTTGGATAGCGTCACTAATTGTACCTTTAATGCTTAACGAATCAAGTAAGTCACCAGTAGAAAAAACGTATCTAAAAAAGGGATATGGATTTTCTTCATTATTGTCTACAATACTTTCTCCAAAATTAATACTGTAGGTAGTATTTTCTAATAAAGTGTCGGTAAATTTTATTTTGATGTACTTATCAGCGCCTCCTAATGGTGTTATTGTAGGTTTTGGATCCATTGGAGGTGAAACAATTATTTGTTTCTGAGCATCTTTAAGCTTGACATACTCGTCAAAGTAGATACGAATCTCTTTTTTGTTAAAATTGGTTGAGAAATTTGGAGGCAAAGCTTTTAGGAAAACTGGAGGTGTTTCGTCTTTGGGCCCGCCTGTTATCGATCCTTTTTTAGCACAACTAACCACAATAAGGAGTATGGTCAGGGTTAGTAATACTATATTTATTCTTCTGCTCATAATTCTTCAATAATTTTAAGACACAAAGAAACAACTATATTTAAAAACAAAAAACTTAAAAATACAGAGTATACTAGGGTAAACCTAATAGTTTATGTCACATATGATCCTATTCCGTTAGTGCCATAGTAGCAATGCTTATTTTTATATTAGGAATATGTTTTAATACATTTATACATGATTCTATTGTTGCACCCGTCGTGACAATATCGTCAACAATCAAAATGTGTTTATTATAGAGTAAGGACTCATTTTGTATTCCAAATGTTTCAACCGTATTTGTCCATCGATTCAGTTTTCCATGTTTAGATTGTTTTTTGTTGTAGGAAATTTTTTTCAAAATAGAATCATGGTAATCGGCTTGTAGTTTTTTTGCAATTTCGATTCCAAATTTTTCAACTTGATTGTATCCTCTTTCTTTTAAGCGCTTTTTATGTATAGGAACCGGTATAACTGCGTCAATACTTTGATATTCCTTTAATTGTTGTAATTCATGTCCTAGCCATTTTCCAAGTTCATTGCTTATTTCTTCTTTACCTCTATACTTTAAATTGTGAATCAAATTTTGTACTAAACCATCCTTCTGAAAAACAAATAACGAAGTTGCATTTTCAATTTTGACTCGTCCATAAAATACTTTTTCGATTTTTTTTGCGTTTACGTTATGGTAATTCCCTAAAGGAAGGACGTGCCTGCAATTTGTACAGAGTAATCTTTCGTTTTTATTAAGAGGATTGTCGCATGCAGCACAGTATAGAGGATAGAATAAGTATAAAATGTCTCTTAACATAATAATACAAGGGATTAACATTAATTATTTATATTTAGCAATTAAAATAACCATCAAAACTATAAATTTTAATCTATGACAACTCAAAACAATAACTTGACCCTAAAGATTTTAATAGGTGTTCTAGCTGCGTTATTACTTATTTTAGGGATATTTACCTATAAGTTTTATAACGAAGAGAAGCAAAATAAAGCAATTTTGCAACAAGAAAAAGATCTAATTGAGAGCGAATTAGGGGAATTAATAACTAAGTATGACAATGCTATTGCTCTTAATGAAGTAATGGATGATCATTTGTTAAAAGCAAAAGAACGTATTGTAGTTTTACTTGATAGTGTAAAAGATAATGATGCTAACCTGGCTTTAATTTCTCGTTATAGAAGAGAAGTGAGTAAACTTAAAAAAGAACGTGAAAAGCTATTTAAACTTGCAGATAGTTTGACTACTGCAAATACACAGTTGACAACAGATTTGGATAGTACTTCTACAGCACTTAATCAAACTATTATTTTATCAGATTCGTTACAAACTCAAAATAGTAAACTTGCAGATATTGTAGAAAGAGGATCTGCTCTTACGGCTTCAAATATAAAAGCAGAAGGAGTTCGTATTCGTAATAGTGGAAAAATTACTGGTTCTACTAAGGCAAGTAGAGCGCAAAAGGTAAGAGTGTGTTTTACGCTTTCTCCAAATAAATTGACAGAAAAAGGGGATAAAGATCTTTTTGTGCAAGTAATTAATCCAGAAAATAACCTAATTGGAGATAAGATATCTGTAAATTTTGATGACGCTGTACTTACATATAGTGGTCGTAATAAGGTGTTTTATGAAAATGAAGCATTAGATGTATGTGTGTTGGTTGATGCTGCAGAAGGAGAACTTGTTAAAGGAAACTATGTAGTGAACCTTTTCTCTGGACCAAAAATGATTTCAAATACACAGTTTGAATTAAGATAAATTTTATAAGTTTATTTATATAGCCGCTGTATTCTCAAAATACAGCGGTTTTTTTGTGCTTTTATGATAAATCGAAAGATGCTATCATTAATTATAAAAATTCATTTTCAAATCATTTAAATTCAACTATTTTTACGGAACGAATTTTTGAAAATTCATACATGATTAAATAATGTAAGAATGTTTTAAAAAGTGAACAATTACAATGGCAAATCAAGAAGATAAATTTAAAAAAGTAATTGCTCATGCTAAGGAGTATGGGTATATTTTTGGTTCTAGTGAAATATATGACGGACTTAGTGCGGTATATGATTATGGTCAAAACGGAGTAGAGCTAAAAAAGAATATTAGAGAATATTGGTGGAAAAGCATGGTAAACATGCACCAGAATATTGTGGGTCTAGATGCTGCAATATTTATGCATCCAACAACTTGGAAGGCTTCTGGCCATGTCGATGCCTTTAACGACCCTTTAATTGATAATAAAGATTCGAAAAAGAGATATAGAGCAGATGTTTTGGTTGAAGATTTTAGAGAAAAAATCAATCAGAAAATTGAAAAAGATATTACCAAAGCTAAAAAGCGTTTTGGAGATGCTTTTAATGAAGAAGAATTTAGGAGTACCAATGCTAATGTCCTTCGAAGACAAAAAGAAATAGATAGAATTACCGTCGAGCTTACTAGAGTTCAAGAGGAAAATGATCTTGCTGGCTTTAAACAATTAATAGAAGATCTTGGAATAGGTTGTCCAGAAACAGGATCCAAAAACTGGACAGAAGTTCGACAGTTTAATTTAATGTTTGGGACCAAACTAGGGGCTTCTGCAGAATCAGCAACCGATCTTTACTTAAGACCAGAGACAGCGCAAGGTATTTTTGTAAACTTTTTGAATGTTCAGAAAACAGGAAGAATGAAAATACCATTTGGGATTGCGCAAACAGGGAAAGCTTTCAGAAATGAAATTGTAGCAAGACAATTTATTTTTAGAATGCGAGAGTTTGAGCAAATGGAAATGCAGTTTTTTGTTAGACCTGGAGAAGAAATGAAGTGGTATGAATATTGGAAAGAAACTAGGTTAAATTGGCATATGTCTTTAGGATTAGGAGAAGAAAACTACCGTTTTCATGATCATGATAAATTAGCTCATTATGCTAATGCAGCAGCAGATATCGAGTTTAATTTCCCTTTTGGATTTAAAGAATTAGAAGGGATTCATTCTAGAACTGATTTTGATCTTAAGGCACATGAACAACATTCTGGTAAAAAACTACAGTTTTTTGATCCAGAGCTAAAAGAAAGTTATGTTCCTTATGTGGTAGAAACGTCTGTTGGATTGGATAGGATGTTTTTGGCTGTGTTTTCTACGGCATTACAAGAAGAGCAATTGGAGGATGGTAGTAGTAGAGTTGTTTTAAAATTACCAGCTGTGGTGGCTCCAATAAAAGCTGCGATACTTCCTTTAGTGAAAAAAGATGGTCTGCCAGAAATTGCACAACAAATTGTAGATGATCTTAAGTGGAAGTTTAATGTTATATATGATGAAAAAGATGCAATAGGGCGTCGTTATAGAAGGCAAGATGCAAACGGAACACCATTTTGTATTACTGTGGACCATGATACGATTAATGATAATACAGTAACAATTAGAGATCGAGATACTATGGAGCAAAAAAGAGTTTCAATAGCGGAGCTTAAAAACATTATCTCAGAAAAAACGGAAGCAGAATATTGGTTGAAATAACCATTATAAAGTTATTTTAAAAATTTTAATTTTTAAGTAAACTATGTTTAGCGAGAGGTTGTCCAAAAAGGCAACCTCTCGTTGTTTGTTGTAATTTACAATGTTATGTGCTGGTTGGTGTTGTGCAAAAAAATGAAAAATATAAAGCATATAAACACTAGATATATAGATAATTTATTGGTAAAGTAGTGGGTGTAAAAAGCAGTAAGGACGTTTTTTAATTACAATAATCCTTTGTTTTACTGTAATTTGGATAGTGTTTATCCTCTTTAATAGAGTTTTGTTAGGCTAATGTATGGATATTAAGATTGCTCTTGATTGTAAAAAATACATTAGAGTTCTACTGAATAAATATTAGGAGATGACGTTTGTGTTATATTCAGGTATATCAGAATGTCAAATGGTATAATTTTGAAGTTAAATTGTATTTTAGTGCTAGGTTAAGATTATTCTTAACTATAAAATAAGGTCTATGCTGTTAAATAGAATTTTTACAATATTATTTCTGTTTTTTATAACTGTTGGGTTTTCGCAATCTCAAAAACCAATGTTGGCCAATCAGGTTACAACAGCATATTATATGAAAGAGATTAAGCCATTAACAGGCAGAAAATTGATCCCTGCAAAACCAAGGAAAGGAAAAATTAATCCTAAGCAAAAAGATGCAAATAAAATTGTTCCAGGTAAGGGGTATCCAAAAGGTAAAGATCCTTTGGTGGATAAACAAAAGAAGGCCTTAAATAGAAGCGTAAGTAGGCCACCATTACTTACTTTTGAAGTGAATTCAAGTACAGCCACTCCAACAGATCCTACAGGCGCTATTGGTCCTAATCATTATGTAAGTGCCAAAAATTTTGCCTTTGCAATTCATGATAGAAGTGGTAATGTTTTAGTACCATCAACATCTTTAGAAAATCTATTTCCAAGTGAAAACAAAGGAGATCCAATTGTGTTTTATGATGGTTTTGCAAATAGATTTGTAATTACTCAATTCTCAGATACACCCAATGGCTTTTTGGTAGCAATATGTAAAGGAGCTGATCCTGTAAATGATGGTTGGTATACCTATAGATTTAATACCGGTAGTTTTCCTGATTACACTAAATTTTCGATTTGGTCAGATGGGTATTATGTAACAGCAAATAAAGATCAAAATGCTATAGAAGCTAATGATGTGGTGTTTGTTATTGAAAGAGAAAAGATGATTAAGGGTGATGCCAGTGCAAAAATGGTAAGTTTTCCTCTTCCAGGTGCAAAAGTTGGAGGTTTTTATAGTCCAGCATCTTTTAATGCAATAGGAGGGGTATTGCCTCCTAAGGGTGATGCTAGGATAATTTATTTTCAGGATGACGAATGGGAGGGAGTGAGTAAAGATATTCTAAAGTTGTGGGAGATTAATGTAAACTGGGTGTCGCCAAGTCAATCAACAATTAAAGAAGCTGAAGAGATTGAGGTTACGCCTTTTGATTCTACCTTTGATGGTGGATCTACTGCAAATATTCCTCAGCCAGGAATAAACACTCAAAAAATAGATGTGTTACAAGGTGCTATTATGTATGCTACTAATTACAGAAGGTTTTGTGATTATAATGCCGTAGTGCTTAATTTTCCTATTGATATTGATGTTAATGCTGATAGTGTTTCGGGAATTCGTTGGTATGAATTAAGGCAAAACGAGGATGGGCAACCTTGGGAAGTATTTCAAGAAGGTACATATGTTTCTCCTAATGGAAAAAGTGCATGGTGTGGAAGTATGGGAATGGATGTTTTTGGAAATATAGGAATGGGGTATACAACAATGGGAACTATAAGTACAGGAGCTATCGAAGATAGTTTTGTATCAATTCGATATACAGGACGACTTGCAAGTGATCCTTTGGGGGTAATGACGGTGCCAGAAGAGACGATTCTTGAGGGGACGGCACCAAGTCAAAATGGAGGAAATCGTTATGGAGATTATGCACATTTAACCGTTGACCCTATTGATGATCAAACGTTTTGGCATATCGCAGAGCATTTTTCGAATACAACGAATAATGCTAGAAATACTGTTGGGGTTTTTAAAATAGCGAATAATACAACTTCTGATGTTGGGGTTGTAAGTATTGATGCTCCTTTCGATGATAATTTTACAGCTAATGAGACTATTACTGTAACCCTAAAAAATTATGGTTCTAGTGCTCAAAGTAATATTCCTGTTAGTTATAGTGTTAATGGAGGGGTTGTGGTTAATGAGTTGTATGCTGGATCAATCCCTCCATTGGGGACTGTTTCCTTTTCATTTACCAATCAGGCAGACCTAAGTGCAGAAGGAATGTATTCTATTGATGTAGAAACTTCACTGGTTGGTGATGCTAATATAGAAAATAACTGTGCTTCGTTGATAGTAAATAATTTATTTGCTGATGATGTGGGTGTGGGAGAGTTAATTTCTCCAGAATTACAGAGTGGAATATCTAATACTTTAGAGTCAGTTGTGGTTACGTTGTATAATTATGGTACTACAAGTCAAACTGAAATTCCTGTTTTTTACAGGTTGAATGATGGAAATACGGTTAATGAGGTTTTTGAGGGTACTTTGCTGCCACAAGAAGAGGTAACGTATACATTTGCAACAATGGTTGATGCAAAGGGTATAGGTGATTTTAAGTTTACACTTGGTACAGCGTTAAATTTGGATGAAAACTCAGAAAATGATACAATAGAACGGATTGTAAAAAGAATATTTTGTAAGCCAACATCAAATTGTAAGCAATCAGGTGATGGGATTACTTCATTTAAATTATCTAATGTTTATAATCCTAATATACCTTGTACAAATGGTTATGAAGATTTTACAGATAACTTTAAGATTAATCTAAGTCGATCAATAGGGACTTATGTTTTAAGGGTTAGGTCTGGGTTTGCAGATAATGAAGGTAGTGAGAGAATATCACTATGGATTGATTTTAATGATGATCGTGTTTTTGAAAATTCAGAATTATTAATTGATAATCAGATTATAGAAAAAAGAAATGCAGATCAAGATTTTTCTTTCTCGATACCTAAAGATGCACCTTTGCAAAAACATTTGCTTAGGATTAGAGGAGGAGATGTAAGTGGAAACAATAAGGGGGCGTTGTTAAATGAGCCTTGTGGCTCAATGAGTTTTGGAACTACGCATGATTATACTGTTGAGATAGGAGAAAATGCAGATTTAGAGACTGGTTTAATCGTAATAAGCGAACCTGATAATATGTTTGTGATTTCTAAAACAGATTTTGGGATAGAATCCCAAAAAAGACTCTATATTTTTAATGTGCTTGGTCAAGTTATTGTTTCAAATAATGTTGAAAAAGATGCGAATGGCAGGTTTGTTTATGCACTTAATATGTCCTTTGCACAATCTGGAATTTATTTTGCAAGATTAGGTAATGATAAAAAAGATGAAGCTACTCGATTTGTAGTTAAGTAAAAATAAATTTGAGTTTTTTTGATTAAAGAAAGAGGGTCTGCCTCTTTAAGAATATGAGCTGATATAAAAATAAAAAACCCAGCCTTTTTTTAAAAGCTGGGTCTTTTTTACTTTATCAATTCACCATTTTCATCGTGAAAATGATACTCTAAATACGTGTAAGCGTCTCTAGGTACAATCTTAACCCATCTTTTGTGGTTTAAAAACCATTTAGATCGGGTGGATGGAAATCCTTTTGTTAAAAAAGCTGCAATAAAAGGGTGTGCGCTAAGCATTATCTTTTTATGATCTTTTTTTATTAATTTTTCTAACTCAACCTTTATTTTTTCTATCAAAACTATTGGTGCCTCAACTTCACCGCTGGTTCCGTTAGGGTTTTCCTCTCGGGTCTTGATATTCATTTCTGGTCGCACGCGTTGTCGCGTAATTTGAATTAAGCCAAATTTACTTGGCGGTAATATTTTGTGCTTCGCTCTGTCATCTTTCATTTCGTCTCTTAAGTGATTAAATAGAGTTCTACGGTTATCGGCATTATTCATGTCGATAAAATCGACTACAATTATTCCTCCCATATCTCTTAGACGTAATTGACGAGCTACTTCTGTAGCACTAATAAGGTTGACTTCTAGTGCTGTGTCTTCTTGGTTTTTGGCCTTGTTAGACCGATTACCACTGTTGACATCGATTACATGCATAGCTTCTGTATGCTCAATAACCAAATAGGCTCCTTTGCTCATGGATACTGTTTTACCAAAACTTGTCTTGATTTGGCGTTCGATACCATATTTTTCGAATATAGGAACTTTTGGATTATGAAGTTTTACAATCGATTCTTTCTTTGGTGCAATTTCCTGCAGATACTCTTTGATTCTGCTACAGAGATCTTCATCATCTCCTACTATAGAAGTAAAAGAGTCGTTAAATACATCTCTTAATATAGAAGATGCTCTGTTCATTTCACCTAATACTTTTGATGGGTGTTGGGCTTTGTATAGTTTTTTACACATGCCTTCCCATCTTCCGATTAGATTTTGTAAATCTTTGTCTAGTTCTGCTACTTTTTTGCCTTCTGCTACTGTACGTACAATAATGCCAAAACCTTTTGGTTTAATACTTTTAACAAGTCGTTTTAAACGCTCTTTTTCTTCAGAAGATTCTATCTTTTGAGAAATAGAAATCCGATTCGAAAAAGGAACTAAAACAATATATCTACCGGCTATCGAAAGCTCTGAGCTTATTCGAGGGCCTTTTGTAGAAATAGGTTCTTTTACTATTTGTACTAATAGCGATTGATTTGATTTTAACACATTGGTAATAATACCGTGTTTATCAATATCGTTCTCTAAAGGAAAATCCTTTAGAGAATAATTTTTTAATTTACCTGTGCTTACACGTTTTATGAATTTAAGTAATGAAGATACTTGAGGGCCAAGGTCATGGTAATGTAAAAAACCATCTTTTTCATAACCAACATTAACAAATGCGGCATTGAGACCTGGGACAGATTTGCGTATCTTGGCAATAAAAATATCACCTACCGCAAAATTACTATCGTCTTCTTCCTTATGTAATTCAATTAGTTTTCCATCCTTTAGTAAGGCAAAATCCGTAGAGGAACCTGACCTAATGATCAATTCGTTGTTCACTCTGATTAGATTTTTATCCCGATTATAACCGGAATGGATTAAACAATTTTTTCACAGGAATTTTTCAATTCCGATGAAATAAAATAGACATATTAGGTAGTGCATATGCTATTTTATTTCGATTTCAAAGAACTTTACTGTTCAAATAAAAAAAGTAGTTAGAAACTACTTTTTCTTATGACGATTTGCTCTTCTTCTTTTTTTACGCTTGTGCGTAGCTACCTTATGTCTTTTACGTTTTTTACCACTTGGCATAGTGTGTGCTTTTATTTAATTATTAATTACTTTACTTCTACATTAGTTTTTACGCCTTCTACAAATACTTTTGCAGGCTTAAATGCTGGTATATTGTGTGCAGGAATTTTAATTGTCGTGTTTTTAGAAATGTTACGACCTGTTTTTTCTGCCCTAGTTTTGATGATAAAACTACCAAATCCTCTTAGGTAAACATTATCTCCACTTTCCAGTGAGCTTTTTACTTCTTCCATAAAGGTTTCAACTGTTGCTTGAACATCACCTTTTTCTATTCCTAATTTTTCTGAAATTTTTGCTACAATATCTGCTTTAGTCATTATAATACCTATTAAGGGTTTTTTTAAATTTTCAAGGGGGCAAATATAAGAATTTAAAATCCAAAATATCAATACTTAAGATGATATTTTAATCTTTAAACGTTTAATTTTACAAATCTTATAAATTTTCTATGAAATTTTCTAAAAAACTCATTACGTGGTACTTACAAAACAAAAGAGAGATGCCATGGAGAAAAACCCAAAACCCATACCATATTTGGTTAAGTGAAATTATACTTCAGCAGACAAGAGTTGCTCAAGGATTACCTTATTATATGTCGTTTATTAGTGCATTTCCGACAGTATTTGATCTTGCAAAAGCAAAAGAAGAAGAAGTGTTAAAACTATGGCAAGGATTAGGGTATTATTCGAGAGCTAGAAATCTTCATACTACTGCAATCTATATTGCAAATGACTTAAAAGGAGTCTTTCCTAATACATATAAAGACTTATTACATCTAAAAGGAGTAGGAGATTATACGGCTAGTGCAATAGCTTCAATTTGTTTTAAAGAAGCAGTGCCCGTTGTAGACGGAAATGTGTATAGGGTGTTATCACGGTTTTTTGGTATCGATACTCCTATTAATAGTACAAAAGGAGTAAAACAATTTAAAGCACTAGCAGTTGAGTTAATGGATTATGACGAGCCTGCAGAGTATAATCAGGCTATTATGGAGTTTGGTGCACTGCAATGTAAGCCCAAAAGCCCAAACTGTAATGATTGTGTTTTAAATGATGGTTGTGAGGCGTTAAGTCAAAGAAAAATAGAACTCTTACCGGTTAAGTTAAAAAAGATCACTGTTAAAAAGAGGTATTTTCATTATTTGGTATTTTATGTAGGTGATGCTCAAACAATAATTAGACAAAGAAAAGGTAATGGCATCTGGAAAGGTTTGTATGAATTTCCTTTGATAGAAAGCAGTAAGTTTGATATTAATGAAATTTCATCTTATAATGAATTTAAAGAAGTTGTTTCTAATAAAGACTATGAAATAGTTCCTTATAAGGACGAACCCGTTATACATAAATTATCTCATCAACATTTGTATACCATGTTTTATATCATTAGAGTAAAAGCTTTGGATAAAATAAAGGAGCCTAATAAAGTTGTTTGTATAGATGATGTATACAAATATCCAGTTCCTACTTTGTTAAGTAATTTTATAGATAGTTTTTTTAAAAAATAGAAGGAAGTAAAACTTATTTGAGTTTAATATAAACATACGTTAAGAAACTCTTTACGAGATACGTTTTTCATTTTTTTTAGTACATTTACTTAGAAAGAGAGATACGCACTTACTTGAATAACGTAATAAAATAGTTATTGTGAAATCGGGGTGTATTTTGATTTTTTTAAAATAATAAGGACTTTGATAGCGTTTTAAAGAGGTTTATTATTTCTTTGTAATTATAACCCCTAATAAAGTAGACACTAAAATGACAGGAACACTAAATAAAGTAATGTTAATAGGGCATACCGGTGATGAGATTAAGATGCATTATTTTGAAGGAGGTAACTGTATTGGTAGATTTCCTTTGGCGACTAATGATTCTTATGTAAATAAGAGTACTGGTGAGCGAGTAAATAGCACTGAGTGGCATAATGTCGTTGTAAGAAATAAAGCGGCCGAGATTTGTGAAAAATACCTTAATAAAGGAGATAAAGTCTATATAGAAGGTCGTCTTAAGACCCGTAAGTGGCAAGATGAACAAGGAAAAGATAGATATAGTACAGAAATACAGTGTACAGATTTTACTTTTTTAACTCCTAAAAATGAAAGCCAATCTTCGGGGGTAGAATCCCAAAATTCACCTCAAGCAGATATGACTGCCAATAATCAACAACAGGCAGCTGCACCCAACTCGACAGAGACTGAAGATGATGATCTTCCGTTCTGATATGTTTAACTAAACCAAGATAATTTGGACCCTGATCCTGCACCTTTACTTATTTCGCTTTTTGTTTTTGATATCATGCATACTTTTAATGTGATAGCACTTATTGGTTTGTTGATTTTTTCTGCTTTAATTTCGGGTAGTGAAGTAGCGCTGTTTTCTTTAACTCCAACAGACTTAAAACAGGGAGAACATATTTCGAAGAATTTAAAAATCATATCAAAGCTTTTAGATAATCCTAAAAAATTATTGGCTACTATATTAGTCGCAAACAATTTTATTAACATTGCTATCATACTTCTTTTTGATAGTCTGGGTGAAATTTATTTCAGTAGCCTTGATTACTACAATTGGTTTGGTATTAATGTAAGACTTGTTGTAGAAGTAGGTGTGGTGGCATTCCTTATATTATTGTTTGGAGAAATTTTACCAAAAATTTATGCAAGTAGAAATAGAGTTAAATTTGCAAAATTTATGGCAAAACCTTTAGGGGTTTTGGATTTGGTGATAACTCCATTTAGTATTCCTATGCGTAATATTACCATAAGAATTCATGATAGATTAGGTAAGCAAAAATCAAACTTAAGTGTGGATCAGCTATCACAAGCTTTAGAGCTTACCTCTGATAAAGAAACTACCGACGAAGAAAAGAAAATATTAGAGGGCATTGTTTCGTTTGGAAACACAGACACCAAGCAAGTAATGAGGCCAAGAATGGATATTTTTGCGCTAAATAAAGAGGTAGCTTATAAAGAAATCCTTTCTGATATTATTGAAAATGGGTATTCTAGAATCCCTGTATATGAAGAGAGTATAGATAAAGTAGTAGGGATATTATGTGTAAAAGATCTTTTGCCTTATATTAATAAGACTTCTTTTGAGTGGACTTCATTATTAAGAGAACCTTATTTTGTGCCAGAAAATAAAAAATTAGACGATCTACTTAATGATTTTAAGCACAAGAAAAACCACTTGGCTATTGTTGTTGATGAGTATGGGGGGACAAGTGGGTTAATTTCTTTAGAAGATATAATAGAAGAAATTGTGGGAGATATTAGTGATGAATTTGATGATGAGGATCTTGTGTTTTCAAAATTAGATGATCAAAATTATGTTTTTGAAGGAAGAACGGCTTTAAAGGATTTTTATAAAGTCCTAAAACTAGAAAACAACACTATTTTTGAGAATCTAAAAGGAGATGCAGAAACCATAGCCGGATTGTTGCTAGAAATCTCAGGAAGTTTTCCGAAAAGAGGTGAGGTTATTTCTGTTGATAGGTACGCTTTTAAAGTGGAATCATTAGATAATAAAAGGATAAAACAGGTGAAATTGACTATTAATGAAAACTAAATTAATTAAACTTTTTTTAATGATCTGTGTTGTGGGGTTAATCTCATGTGGAGGAGAGATATTGCCTAAACCAAAGGGTATGTTGCGTTTAAGTTATCCTAAACCAGAATATGTTGAAACCTCTTTACCGTGCCCGTTTTCTTTCGAGAAAAACGAATTTTCAGACTTAAAGAGAGCAAGAAGAAATAAAAGGTGTTGGTATGATCTTGAATATAAAAAATTAAGGGCTACTATTTATATTTCATATTATCAGGTCGACAATAACCTAAATTCTTTATTGAGAGATGCACAAAACCTTACTCAAGAACACGTTATTAAGGCTGATGCAATTAAGCCAGAAGAATATATTAATGAGGAGAAAAAGGTGTACGGAATGATTTATAAAGTGTCTGGTGATGCTGCTTCTCCGTCTCAGTTTTATGCAACAGATAGTGTTAAGAACTTTCTTGTCGGTTCAATTTATTTTAAGACTAAGCCTAATTATGACTCAATATTGCCGGCTGCAAGTTATCTTCGTAATGATATAAGGCATTTAATAGAAACTCTTCATTGGAAAGAATAAAAGACAAGGTTTAGTTAATTTTCATCTAAATTTGATTATCACCACCTTTAATTTTATCACTTTTGCAGCTTATCTACGGCGCAATGCAGAATTCAAAGGGAAAATGGTTGTATTTGGTTATACTATCCTTGGTATGGGGTAGTTCTTTTATTCTTATTAAGAAATCGCTTATTGGTCTTACACCTATACAATTAGGAGCATTAAGAACACTATTTGCTGCTGTGTTTTTGTTTCTTATTGGTTTTAGAAGCATGAAGACGATAGTAGCTTCAGATTGGAAATGGGTTGCGATTTCTGCTTTTCTAGGAACATTTATACCTGCATTTTTGTTTGCATTTGCAGAAACAGAGATTGACAGTGGGGTTACTTCTGTACTTAATTCTATGACGCCTTTGGTGACTTTGATTTTAGGCGCATTGATTTTTTCCATTCAATTTAATAGAAATCAACTTATTGGTGTTATAGTTGGGTTAATTGGTTGTTTGGCTCTTATTTTAGAAGGAGCATCTGTTAATCCAGGTCAAAACTATTGGTATGCATTGTTGGTATTGTGTGCTTCTTTGTGTTATGCATTAAATGTGAATATTATTAAGAAACATATGCAGCATATTTCGCCAATGGCTATTGCTAATGGAAACTTTTTGATATTAGTGATTCCTGCATTGATTGTATTGATTTTCTCAGGCTTTTTTAAATCTACAGTTATTATGAGTCAAAAGGTGCAAACAAGTTTGGTGTATATAGCTATATTGGCTATTGTGGGCACGGGAATTGCAAAGGTGCTGTTTAATAAACTAGTGCAGATTAGCACGCCTGTTTTTGCAACTTCGGTTACGTATACAATACCTATTGTAGCTTTATGTTGGGGGTTGTTGGATAATGAAGTGTTTACTTTTAATCAAGGATTAGCCTCGCTAGTTATAATACTTGGGGTATATCTTTCTAATAGAAAAAATAACAAAAACTGATTTATGTTTATATTCGATTGATTCGTAGCGCTTAACAATACGATAGTTATGTGGTCGAGTTCATATTCGAACATTATTCTAGCTTTTCTTCTGTGTTTTTTGATGGTAATGGATTTTAGGTTTAAGTAGAGCTATATATCTACTTTATAACATCAAACAAATGCGATCATCACCAGTAGAGCCAGTTTTTCTATACGTTCTATATTTTTTAGATGTATCTTCTCTATATCAAACCCGCTTGTTTTTGTAGTTTTAAAAACATCTCTATCTGCTACAAGTGATCCTAAACATTCTTTACCGAACAAACCAATAAAATACGATCCTTAAGAAAGGTGTGCGGAATGAATTTCTTACAAAAAAACACTAATTGTCAGACTAATACGACATCGAAACAAGCAGTGATTCACTAGATTCGTTTAATTCTAAGATATACTAAATGCAAAACTGTTACATTAACGAATATTTCAGGTGCTTGTCGAAAAAATAGGTGATATGTCATTTTTTTGTTGATATTTGCATCTAACTAAATTAAAATCTAACTCAAAAGACAATCATTCTTATGAAAAATCAACTTTATATAATCTAACTGTAATTACTTCGTATTCTAAACTCAGAAGCAAGTAAAAGTAGAGCTTTAACTAAAAGTCACTAAAACTATAGAGATTATATATTTCTTCTCAAAATTGTATATAAAATTATACAACACCTTGCAAGAAAACAGATATATGCTTTAAAACTTCCCTGTAAGCTATTATCAGTAATTCTCAGTATTAAGTACTACTCGTAACTATTTGTATAAACGATGATTGTCAACGTATTATGAAAACTAACTATACTCAAATACTAATCTACACTCAAATTTAAAAAAATGAAAAAAATTTGCATTATTCTATTTGTACTTACTTGCTATGCAATGCAAGCACAAGCTCCTTGGAGTCTGGAACTAGAAGACTCCAGGCGTAAATCTGCTAAAAGGGGGCCTATTACATATCAAGAAATTAACGAAGCCTTTAATAAATACTGGGAAAACCGCGATCATAAGGCCAAAGGAAGTGGGTACAAGCCAGGTATGAGATGGGATGTATTTAATAAAAATTCTATCCTGCCAGATGGGACGCTTCCTACACCTCAATTCATGTGGGATCAATGGGCAGCTAAGAAAAAAATGGCCGCTACAAACAAAAGTAAAGCCAATTTTAATTGGACTCCAATGGGGCCTTTTGACCATGAACAAGGGAATTCTTGGGCTCCAGGTCAAGGAAGAGTGAATGTGGTGGCCATAGATCCTAATAATGATAACATCATATACGTTGGTGCTCCTGCTGGAGGTATCTGGAAATCTACCAACAGTGGTTCTACCTGGATACCACTTATCGATGATTTTCCCCAAATTGGCGTTTCTGGAATCGCAATAGATCCCAAAAATTCTAATATTATATACATATCAACAGGTGATGATGATGCCCGTGATAGCTATAGTATAGGAGTTCTTAAGTCCACTGATGGAGGTACTACTTGGGCTAAAACCGGTTTAGAATTCAACAATACATCAACTACTAGTAATGATATCTATATAGATCCTAATAATTCTAATACACTATGGATAGCTACTAGTGTTGGCCTTTATAAAACAACTAATGCCGGTACTAGTTGGACAAGAACTTTAAATGGTAATGTCAAAGACATCAAATTAAAACCTGGTGATTCTAATACTATTTATGCTGTTACTTCTTCAGCTTTTTATAAGTCTACAGATGCTGGTAATAATTTTTCGAAAGTACAAAGTGGATTACCGTCTAGCTCTGGGAGATTAGTAATTGATGTTACACCTGCGAATCCACAATATGTATACGTATTAAGTGCTAACACTCGAAACAATAATTACTCTTTTCAAGGAATATATAAATCAACTAACAGTGGAGCTAGCTTCACTAAAACAAGGGAGACATCTAATATATTCGAAAGCAGTCAAGCTTGGTATGATCTTGCATTTGGTGTTTCTGATAAGGATCCTAATATTTTATTTGTAGGATGTCTTAATGTTTGGAAGTCTACAGATGGTGGTGATAATTTCTCAAGAATTAACGAGTGGAATGCTCCTCGTCAAGCTTCATATACCCATGCTGATATTCATTTCTTAAGGTATCATAAAGGAAGATTATTATGTGGTAGTGACGGTGGTGTATACATCTCTAATAATGATGGCAATAGTTTTACAGATTATACTAAAGGGTTACAAATTGGTCAATTCTATAGGATTTCTGTAGCATCAAATGCTAGCTCCACACATCTAGCAGGTGGATTGCAGGATAATGGAGGGTATGGTTTAAAAAACTCTACTTGGTATAATTATCATGGAGCTGATGGTATGGATTGTGCTGTAAGTGGTAATAACCCTAGTACATATTATGGGTTTATACAAAACGGCTTACATTTATATAGAACTACAGATAGAGGTGCTAATCAAAATTACGTAGCAAAAGGCCCTGAGAGTGGTAATTGGGTAACTCCATTAGTATCTGATAGTAATGGGGATTTATATGCTGGATATTCTAGTTTCTATAAATTGGTAAACAATAGATTTGTAAAACAAGGTAATTTTAATTTTGGAGGTAAATTAGATTTTATAGAAATAGACCCTTCTAATGAAAATAATATGTACGCATCAAGAGCTAGAAATTTATACCGTAGTACGAACAAAGGTATAAATTGGAGTCAGGTTTCTAGCTTTTCAACGAATATAACATCAATAGAGGTACATAATGATAACAGTAATGTTTTATTTGTGACTACTAGTGGCTCTTCTAATGGTGGAGTTTTTAAGTCTAGTAATCAGGGTTCTGATTTTACAAATATTTCTGGTAATCTACCAAGTGAAGGTAAATTTATTGTAAGACACGAAAAAGGTACTGAATCAATCTATTTAGGTACATACTTAGGAGTATATCACAAAGATGGAAATAATGCTTGGGTAGATTACTCTCCTAGCTTACCTACAGTTGCAGTTCGTGATATAGAAATCAATTATAAAGATAAAGTAGTAATTGCTGGAACGTATGGTAGAGGTATATGGAAAGCTCCACTTGCTGGAACAGATACTGGCGATAATGAAGCTCCAACAGCTCCAGCAAGATTAACAGCCGGTAACGAGACACAAACTACCATCGATCTAAATTGGGAAGCATCTACAGATAATGTTGGTGTAACGGGATATGATGTATATCGAGGAAATACAGCAATTGCAACCATAACAGGAACTAGTTATCAGGCTACAGGTTTAACAGCTGGTACAGAATATTCTTTTAGAATAAAAGCAAAGGATGCTGCCGGAAACGAATCTGGATTTAGTAATACTGCTACTGCTTCTACATTGCCAGAAGCAGATACAGAAGCTCCAACAGCTCCAGCAAGATTAACAGCTGGTAACGAGACACAAACTACCATCGATCTAAATTGGGAAGCATCTACAGATAATGTTGGTGTAACGGGATATGATGTATATCGAGGAAATACAGCAATTGCAACCATAACAGGAACTAGTTATCAGGCTACAGGTTTAACAGCTGGTACAGAATATTCTTTTAGAATAAAAGCAAAGGATGCTGCCGGAAACGAATCTGGATTTAGTAATACTGCTACTGCTTCTACATTGCCAGAAGCAGATACAGAAGCTCCAACAGCTCCAGCAAGATTAACAGCTGGCAACGAGACACAAACTACCATCGATCTAAATTGGGAAGCATCTACAGATAATGTTGGTGTAACGGGATATGATGTATATCGAGGAAATACAGCAATTGCAACCATAATAGGAACTAGTTATCAGGCTACAGGTTTAACAGCTGGTACAGAATATTCTTTTAGAATAAAAGCAAAGGATGCTGCCGGAAACGAATCTGGATTTAGTAATACTGCTATTGCTTCTACATTGCCAGAAGCAGATACAGAAGCTCCAACAGCTCCAGCAAGATTGACGGCCGGTAACGAGACACAAACTACCATCGATCTAAATTGGGAAGCATCTACAGATAATGTTGGTGTAACGGGATATGATGTGTATCGAGGAAATACAGCAATTGCAACCATAACAGGAACTAGTTATCAGGCTACAGGTTTAACAGCTGGTACAGAATATTCTTTTAGAATAAAAGCAAAGGATGCTGCCGGAAACGAATCTGGATTTAGTAATACTGCTACTGCTTCTACATTGTCAGATGTAGATACCGAAGCTCCAACGGAGCCAACAGAGTTAACTGCTGGTAACGAGACGCAAACTACCATTGATCTTAATTGGACTGAGTCTACAGATAATGTTGGTGTAACAGGATATGAAGTATATCAAGGAGATGTTATGATAGCAACTGTAGAAGGAGCAAGATACCAAGCTATTGGATTAACAGCAGGCACAGAGTATTCTTTTAAAGTATTAGCGATGGATGCTGCAGGAAATAAGTCAAGATTTAGTAACACTGTTACCGCTTCTACATTGCCAGATGATACTGTAGATACCGAAGCACCTACTAATCCAACAGAATTAGTGGCTTCTAACATAAAACAAACAAGTCTATCACTTACTTGGATGGCATCTGCCGATAATGTTGGTGTAACGGGATATAGTGTATATCAAGGTACAGCAATGATTGGTACCGCAGGAGGAACCGAAACATCTTTTAACGTTTCTGGATTAATAGCTTCTACTACTTATCAATTTACGGTAAAAGCAATGGATGCTGCCGGGAATATGTCTGAATCTAGTAATGTAGCTTCTGCTACTACCAAAGATGAGGATTCAAATAATATTTGTGAAGGCGTAGCTTCTTGGCAATGGGGAGTACCATACCAAACTGGTGATAGAGTTGTGTACAAAGGAAATCTTTTTGAAAAGTTAGATCAAGGATGGAAATTTATCGGAAAATGTGGAGCTAGTTCTTGTACAGGAATTAATGAATGGAGTAACAATTCGACTTATTCAGTTAATGATCAAGTAGTGTATAAAGGAAATCTATGGAAACGAACCAATAGAGAATGGGTATTTGTATCATCTTGTGGAGCAAAATCTACTAGTAAAATAGCACCGCCAGAAGAACTTATAATAACTCCGGTTCCAGCTACTACTAAATTGAATATTTCTTTTACACCAAATGAAACTACTACCTTTGCTGTCTTTGACATGTTGGGTAGATCAGTTATGCAAGGGAAATATCAATCTCAATTAGATGTTTCAGAATTACGAGTAGGGACTTATATTTTAAGAATCTCTACCAGTAAAGATACAATCTCTGCTCATTTTGTAAAAGAATAGTATAAGTATATTAATTTTTAGCGAAATAGTTATGAAGGGCTGTCTGTATAGACAGCTCTTTTTTTGTTCATATTTGAAATTTTTTCAAATAGCTTGATGAGAACGAATTCTATGAAAAATTAGTCAATTGTTTGTTTTAAAGAATTTTTTAATATTACTAATACCAATTTAATGATTAAATATCGCTTTAAATGCGTTTAAATAATGATGATTCCCTGTGATTGATTTTATAGTTTCTTTACTCATTTGTTTCACGGTATTGTACAACCTTTTTTTTTCTTTTATTGAGCCAAAGAACACGTTTTTCTAGTCTAAATGGTATTACTCTTTACTGTTTTATTAAATAAAATCGAATCTTGAGCTACCAACCCAGTCAAACTTCGTAATGAGTTTTTCGTCAAATCCTTGATGTTTCTATTATTAATTATTACACTTCCTTTATTAACATTATAAAATCTAGTAATCAAATTGGCTATTGTGGATTTTCTACTTCCGGATTGCCCAAGAAGTGTAACTGTTTTTCCTTTTTCGATCTTTAATGAAAAATCTTTTAGCACATATTCATGTTTAATTATCATTTTGGGTATATACCTTGCCAATCTAAAAAAGTAGAGACCTGTTAATATTAAATTAACAGGTCTCTACTTTTTTTTAAATAAATGAAATTCTATTTAAAATCTTCGTCTGTAACTCCTTCGTTAATTTTAACTTCTTTAACCGTGAAGTCAATATTTTGAGGGCCTAAAGATTGAGAAATTGTAAATGGAAATTTGATGCCGTTAATTTCTTTGTAATTACTATAAGAAATAGCAACAGGTATTTTTTGTCCTCCCTGCTCTTGAATAGTGATTTCTTTTACCTTAAGACCAGTTTCTGTATCAAAAAAAGCTGTTTTCTTTTCGCTAAGTTTGATAGCGTAAGCTTTACCTTTGTCATGTGGTTGGATGCCGTTAAGAGTAGCATTCGAGTTTTTAAGCTCAGCAAAAGGATGCGCATCAGCTTTAGCTTCTTTGATTTGCTCTTCTGTGTAATCCATTTTTTGTCCTTGAGCCATTACATAACCTATAGTGCCATCAAAAACAATCTTTTGTGCAGTCATTTCTCCAAACTTGACCTCAATCACAGATTGGTTTTTTGTTGTAGTTTTTGCGATAAGCCCCAAGCTACTTCCGTTAAAAGGTGCTTCAGCTGTCATAAATAGAGATTGTACTGTTTCAAGTTTATCTTTACCACCTATAGCTTTAAAATAACTGTCTAGAACTGATTGTGCTGTTACTCCTTCTGGGATAGCAGCTTTGTAATCTGGTTTCTCTGTTTTTTCGCCATATTTGTCAAAATGTAAAACCGGAATTTTCTTTTCTTCAAAAGTAATCTTCTCTAAATTTTCTAATACATCACTTCCTTTACCAACAACAACTATTCTTGCTTTATCAGAGTTAAAGTACAGGTTTGCAACTCTTTTTATATCAGCTTTTGTTACTGCGTTGATTTTAGAAATAAAAGTTTGGTAAAAATCTTTAGGTAAGTTTTCTGTTTTTATTTCGATACTTCTATTGGCAATAGTTCGATCTTTTTCTGAAGCTAAAATGAAATCTCCTAAAAACTTGGCTTTAGCATTTTTGAGTACCTGATCATCTACGTCCTCTGTGCGTATTCTTTTGATTTCTTTTAGTATTTCAACAACTGTACTATCGGTAACAGCATTTCTAACTTTAGTTGTTACTCTAAATGCTGTTTTGTAGTTTTTGTTTTTAGGTAGTGATGATCTAGCACCATATGTATATGCATGCTTTTCTCTAAGATTCATGTTGATATAACTATTAAATGATCCTCCTAGAATATAGTTAGCAACAAGCGCAGCATGATAGTTTTGGTCAGACATTTTTAAATCAGAAATATTCATTACAATTACTTCTGATTGTACAGCATTGGGTACATCAACAAAATTGATTTGTCTGTATTGTGCATCTTTAACTTCAGGAATTCCAAAAGACGGAGCTTTTCCTGCTTTCCAAGGTGTGAAGTACTTTTCAACTAGTTCTTTTGCCTTGTCAGCTGTAATATCACCACTAATTACCATATAAGCATTAGAAGGAACAAAATTGTTTCTGTAGTATTTTTCTACATCTTCTAGTGTAATATTGTTTACCGTTTTTTCTGTAATATATTCTCCTATAGGGTGTTTTTTGCCATACCCTAATGCTTTTCTTACTCGGTTAGCGATTGCTTCAGTGCTTTTTTCACCTGCTTTTATACTTTCGATAAGTTTTTTCTTTTCCAAATCTAACTCTTCTTGAGTGAAATTTGGATTTAAAGAAGCGTCTGCAAAAAGTTCGATAATACGATTTGTGTATTTAGATAATGACTGTGCATATCCACCATCAACTCCAGTATCAAGATATGCTCCTAGAAAATCTACTTCTTCATTAAAAGCATCTTTGGTAATGGTTTTGGTACCTTTTCCCATAATTTGTGAAACAATACTAGACGTACCAGCTTTATCTCCTTCTGAATTAGGAGGGTTGTCAAGTGATAAACTAACAGAGACTCTTGGCAGTTTTTTGTTTTCTACTACTAGTATTGTAAGGCCATTACCCATTTGAAAGGTATGTGGCTCTCCTAGATTAATTGTAGGAGTGGGTCCTGATTTAGGCATTACTGACCGATCAATTTGCGCAGTTACAAACATCGTTGTCAAAAGAAATGCAATTATAAATGATATATTTTTTTTCATTTGTTCGAGTTATTTTTTTAAGCCTACAAAATTTATGAACTATGAAACTTTTCTTTGTTTAATAGTATAGGGAAACTTTGTTATGATGACTTTTTTTATTTTTTAGATTGAGGTAAATAGTCAAGATTAAGACGTTGATTTTGATTAAGATATTTCTTGGCTACATTTTGAATATCTTCTCGTGTGATTGATCTGTAAATCTCAATTTCTTTATTAATTAGATCGGTGTTGCCTAGAAGAACATTATATCTTGCAAGTGAGTTTGCAATACCTTCAATACTTGAATTGGAATTCACAAAATTATTTTCAAATTGATTTTGAAGTTTCTGGAACTCTCTTTCAGATATTAGTTCGTTCTGAAGTTTAGCAATTTCTGCATCCATTTCTGCTTGAAGCTTGTCTAAACCAACATCTCCGAGAGGTAGTGCTCCCATTATGTAGGTACCATAATCCTCTTGAGAATCTGTGAAAGCTAATACTTGTAATGCCATTTTTTTGTCCTCTACCATAGATTTATGCATTCTTGAACTATTTCCTCCGGTAAGGATGGTAGAAATGTAATCTAAAACATATGCATCTTTATCGGTCTGTTTAGGGGTGCGGTATACTAAAACCTTTGCAGGGACTTGAATATTAGCGTCATAATCAGTTACTTTGATTTCTGCCGTAATCGGATCTTCTTTGATGACAGTTCTGTTTATTTTATCTCCATTGTTTTTGATGGTTCCAAAATAATCATTGATTAGTTTTTTAGCCTCTTCAGTTTTGATATCACCAGCAACTACCAAAGTTGCATTATTAGGATTGTAGAACTTCTTGTTAAAAGCGACGAATTCTTCAAGTTTGGCGGCATCAAGATCTTCCATACTTCCTATTACTGATTGACCATAAGGGTGTTTTTTGAAAATATGTTGATTTATTCCCGTTCTATAAACAATCTTTCCATATGGAGCGTTGTCAATACGTTGTCTTTTTTCTTCTTTAACAACTTCATTCTGGGTATCCACACCTATTTTGTTAATTACCGGGTGCAGCATACGTTCAGATTCCATCCATAATCCCAGTTCTAAATTATTAGAAGGAAAGGTTTCATAATAATAGGTTCTGTCTTGAGTTGTATTGGCATTATTTCTTCCTCCATTAGAGGATACAATGTCAAACCATTTTCCTCTTTCAATGTTTTTTGTTCCTTCGAATAGAAGATGTTCAAAAAAATGAGCGAATCCGGTTCTTCCTTTTTCTTCGTCTTTTGCGCCTACATGATACATAACTCCAACGGTTACTATTGGTGCTTTATTCTCCTGATGTAAGATTACATGAAGACCATTGTCAAGATCATATTCTGTGAACTTTACTTCTTGGGCACTTGCAGATAGTACCGTTGTAAGCCCACAAACGATTGCATAAAATCTATTTTTCATTAGTAATAATTTTGTTTTAAAATGATTTGTGTATAAAGATCGGGGTTTGTTACAGTTTTAATATGTAAAAGAAACATTTTTATTGTCATTTGTTTTAAAAAGATAAACTTTAATATCGTTTTATGTCGTAAAAACTATATAAATTCTTATATTTAAGTAAGAATCTTAAAGAAATGAATGATGAAAAAGTTAACTATTCCTGTTAAATTTGGTGTTCTTATTGCTATTGGTTTAATAGCATATTTTTTAATTCTTTCTTTGTTGGGTGTGCAAACGAATCCCGTTTTTAGTTTAGGAAATGGCATTATTGTAGCTTTTGGATTGTATAAAGCTATGAAAAATTATAAACTTGAAAAAGGGCATAATTTTGAGTATCAAAAAGGTTTTATGGCTGGTCTTTTGACTGGATTTAATGCTACAATTATTTTTACAGCTTTTTTTGCAATTTATGTAACGAACATTAATACAACTTTTTTACCTGAAATGCTTGCCAATTGGAGTTCGCATTATCATGTAGGAGTGGGTATTGTGGTTTTTGTAGCGGCAATTATGGGTTTTGCAACAACCTTTGTGCTTACTTTATCGTTCATGCAGTTACTAAAAGAAAGCTGGAACCCTAAAAAAAATAGAAATACACGCCCTATAGAAGCCTAAAATATTTGTGATTTAATTAATTAGCAGTATATTTGCACCCGCCTATGAAAATAGGCGAGTTCTTTTTATTTAAAAAAATAATTAATTAAACGTTACGCTATGTACGCAATTGTAGAGATAGCAGGGCAGCAATTTAAAGTTGCAAAAGACCAAAAAGTGTTTGTACATCGTTTAGCAGGAGAAGAAGGAGACAAAGTTTCTTTTGACAAAGTTCTTCTTGCAGCAGACGGTGACAATGTAACTTTAGGCGCCCCAGCTATAGATGGAGCTCAAGTAGGAGCAAAAATCACAAGACACCTTAAAGGTGATAAGGTTATTGTTTTCAAGAAAAAGAGACGTAAAGGTTACCGTGTTAAAAATGGTCACCGTCAATCTCTTACAGAAATTGTTATTGAAAGCATTGTTACTTCTGGAGCAAAAAAAGCTGCTCCTAAAAAAGAAACTAAACCTGCCGCTAAAAAAGAAGCAGCACCAAAGAAAGCTGCTCCTAAAAAATCAGCTCCAAAAGGAGATGATCTTAAAAAGGTAGAAGGTATAGGACCAAAAATTGCTGAATTATTCAACAATGCTGGAATCAATACTTTTACTGATCTTGCAGGAACTGATGTAGATAAACTAAAAGAAATTTTGGTGGCTGCAGGTTCTAGATATGCCTCTAAGAATCCTGGATCTTGGCCAAAGCAAGCTAAAATGGCTGCTGATGGAAAGTGGGATGAACTTAAAGAATGGCAAGACAACCATAAAGGGGGTATAGAAAACTAAAAGTTTAACTTTTTCACTATGCCTTTATTTTAAAAAGGACGTGTGAAACTAAAAAATAGGTATCATGGCTCATAAAAAAGGAGTTGGTAGTTCGAAAAACGGTAGAGAATCAGAATCGAAACGCTTAGGTGTTAAGATATTTGGAGGTCAAGCTGCTATTGCTGGTAACATCATTGTTAGACAAAGAGGTACAGCACATAAGCCTGGTGAAAATGTATACGCAGGTAAAGATCACACTCTTCACGCAAAAGTGGACGGTCTTGTAAAATTCACAAAAAAGAGAGATAATAAATCATATGTTTCTATAGTTCCTTTCGAGGCATAAAAACAATTTTATCTTTTTTATATATTATTAAGCCCTTTTCTTTTTAGAAAAGGGCTTCTTTTTTTATTGCATTATTTTCTGTCAAGAATTTTGTTTTTTTTATCTTTCTACTTGTAAACCCAAATTTTTAACAAGTAAACTCAAATTTTGAGTTCAGTGCCCTAATTATAATATTCACTTTTTAAATTTTTAATTATGAAAAAACAAACAATTTGTATTGCATTGGCTAGTTCTATCTTATTTTCTAGTTGTTTAGGATCTTTTAGCGCTTTTAATGGGCTTAGAGATTGGAATGACGGTTTAACTAATAGTAAATTTCTAGACAATTTGATTTTTTGGGTGTTAAATATTGTTCCTGTATATGGACTATTTCTTTTTGGAGATATGATCATTTTTAATGTTATAGAATTTTGGAGCGGATCTAATCCTTTGGCAATGGCAGAAGGAGATATTGAAACTCAAATTGTAGAAAAAGATGGAAGTACATTTAAAATGACTGCCACCAAAAATAGATTACAAATCGAGGTGATTGATGGAAAACAAAAAGGTGAAAAGGTAGATTTGGTTTATAGTCCATCGCAAAAATCATGGAGTGCAATTAAGGCAAATGGAGAAGTTATTAAATTGTCTTCTTTTGAAGAAGGGTTTTATGTAGTTCATTTACCAGATGGAGAAAAAGTAAGAATTGATCCTAGGACCACAAGAAAAGATGGTTTGGCTATGATTCAAAATAAAATAGCTTTATACGAAAATTGCTTGTTAGCAGAAGCAACAAACTAGATAGTATAACAAAACCTAAAAAACCCTTCTCAATAATGAGAGGGGTTTTTTGGTTTTATAAAGAATTAAATAACAAAAGTATAATAGGTGCATAACAATTTTGACTTTTAGACATTATACTTTGGTGAGTTTTACGAGAGTTATATACGAGATTCTATGAGACGAATACAAAAACCTGTTTTTTCTATATATGTGGCTTTATTTGCTGCTGTTTTTAATTTACATGCACAATATGATTCAGTTCAAGAAAAGAAGCAGCAAATAGATGCTGTATTTAAATCTTTAAAACAGGAAGTAAAGGCTTCTCAAAAAAAAGGTAACCGATATAATACAGCGCAAAAATATTTAAAGCTAGGGAAGTTTTATCAAAATGCAAGGATGTATAATGAGGCTATTGATCAGTTTAATAATGCACTTGCCTTAATTAATGAAAAAGATACTCTTGCTGTGCATTTTAAAAATGAAATTGGTAAAATATACTTGTCATTAAAAAACACAAATAAAGCAAAAGAATATTTTGATGAAAGTATATATATATCTTCAATATCCAAATATGTAAAGGGAGATGCATTATCAAAAGGGTTATTGGGGTCTTATTATGAAAAAGAAGGGAAATATCTTGAGGCGCTTAAGTATCAACAAGAGAGTCTTAAATTATTTGTGCAACTAAACGATGATGAGGGTGTTGCTATGGTAAATGAAAATATAGGAAGTGTTTATGAGGACCTCGAGCAATATGAACTGGCATATGAGTATTTTAAAAAATCTGAAAAATATTTTCAAAAGACGAATGATAAAGGATTGATAAGTGTATTTAACAATTTAGGAGATGTAAATCGAAAAACAGGAAAATATACTCAAGCAATTGAATATTCGACAAAGGCTCATCGGTTAGCTCTTGAATACATGGATAAGTATCAAGTAAAAAGTGCAAATAAAGATTTGTCTAAGGCGTATGCACTTACAGGTAATTTTAAGGAAGCATTTGAGTATTTGCTTAAAAGCGAACGGATTAATGAAGAATTAACGTCATCTCAAAACATACAACAGCTTAATACACTTCAAACCGTTTATGAAACCCAACAAAAAGAAGCTCAAATTGACTTATTGTTACAGCAAAAGAAAACAAGTAGGGCAAATCAGGATTTGTTATTAGTAAGTTTTGGGGCTACATTGTTGATTGTTGGTTTTTTGTTTTTTTATTTTAAAAGAAAAAGAAAAGAAAATTCAAAATTACAAGAATACAAACAAAGAACACTAAAAGCAGAAATTGAAAAAAAGGAAATCGAAGAAAAGAATTTGCAACATGCGGTACATGTTAAAACATCTACATTGTCCAGATATAGTTTGCATTTATCACAAAAAAATAAAATGTTATCAGATCTTTCTGTTACACTTACTAATATTGCTGCTAGAAAGAATGTAGATGCACATTCTAAAATAAAAAGTATAGCAAAAGAAATCAACTTTCACCTTAAGCAAGAACGTGAGTGGGATGAGTTTAATAACTTCTTTAAAGAGATTCATCCAGAATTTGTCAAAAAACTATCTTCATTGTCTCAGGATAACCTTTCTCCTGCAGAATTACGTTTAGGAATGTTGTTACGACTTAATTTATCCTCAAAAGAAATAGCGTCAATTTTAAGAGTTACTCCAGATAGTGTAAGAGTAGCTCGTTACCGATTGCGTAAAAAACTTCCAATAGATCAAAAAGAAGAACTAGTTAATTTTATGATTGCTCTATAAGCAAGTTGTTTTTGCCTTCTTTTTGTAATTGTTATTTCAATGTAAAAAAATCTTAATTGTTGCCTTAAAGTTCACCCTCTTTTAATCAATTGTTTACCCTTTGTTGCCTTACGTTTTACCCACAATATCTTGTGTTTGTATAGTTTTGAATCGATTTCTAAACTCACATAAATGAAACCATTCAGATTTTTAAAATTGATTTTTGTAACGCTAATAATTGCCTTAAGTTCGGGCAATTTATATGCACAAAATGGTTCTGTAACGGGAATCATAACAGATGAAAACGGTATCTATATGCCCGGAGCTTCTATTTTAATAAAATCGATTAACAAGGCTACGATTTCAGATTTTAATGGAAAATTTACGCTTGTTAATGTTCCTGAAGGAAAGCATACTTTAAAAATAGAGTATTTAGGATTTTTAGACATAGAACAGGAAGTAAACATTTCGGCAAACGAAACGGCTTTTTTAACCATTGTTTTGACGACAGAGAGTGAACAATTAGATGATGTGACCATAATTGGGTTTAGTGCTAGTGGTCAATCCAGAGCCTTAAATACACAAAAAAGTAACATGAATATTACTAATGTGGTCTCTACCGATCAGATAGGCAAATTTCCTGATGCTAATATAGGAGATGCAGTAAAACGTATTCCGGGGATTACTATGCAGGTCGATCAAGGAGAGGCGCGTAATATCATCGTACGAGGGCTTTCGCCACAGCTAAATTCTGTAACCCTAAACGGAAGTAGGATACCTTCTGCAGAAGGGGATAATAGAAATGTACAAATGGATCTTATCCCTTCTGATATGATTCAAACTATTGAAGTTAGTAAAGCCGTGACTCCCGATATGGAAGCTGATGCTTTAGGAGGATCTGTAAATCTTGTTACTAGAACTGCTCCGCAAGGATTCAGACTTTCTGCAACTCTAGGTTCGGGAATTAATTTTATTACCGATAAAAGAATACTTAATGGATCTATTTTGGTTGGAGATAGGACAAAGAATAAGAAATTTGGATGGATGGTGTCTGCATCGGTCAACGATAATGATTTTGGATCAGATAATATCGAGGCAGAATGGGCAGATGAATTCGAATATAATACTGGAGTTCAAGATGCAGAGGGAGAAGATGTTCTTGAAGGGGTTGATGTTAGGCCATATACCAAAGAATTTCAGATACGTAAATATCTAGTGCAACGAATTAGAAGAAGTTTTGCGGCTAATCTAGACTATCAGTTTAATAGTAATCATAATGTATTCTTGAAAACTATGTACAATTGGAGAGATGATAGAGAAAATAGGTTTCGTCTTAAGCAAGAAATTCTTGATGCCGAAGATATTGGATCAAATGATTTTACGATTACAAATGGATCGTTAACTCGTTTTCCGGTAGCAGTAAAACGTGAGAGTAAAGGAGGGATTGATAATAGTAGAAATAAAAGTGCTAGATTAGAAGATCAACGTATGCAAAACTATAGTTTAGGTGGAGATCACTTGTTTGGTAATGTAAAAGTTGATTGGATGACATCGTATGCTAAAGCATCAGAGGAACGACTTAATGAGCGATATGCAGGATACCAATCAGAGTATCTTATCAATAATGATAACTCTAATCCTAAGTTTCCAATATTTACTCCAGTAAATAGCTCAGAGGCTAATGATCTTTCTAGTTTTGAGTTTGATGAGATTACAGAAGAAAATAAATATACAGAAGAAGAAGATGTTAACTTTTTTGCTAATGTAGAACTGCCTTCTGATTTTTTTGGTAAAGGAGACGGAATCATAAAATTTGGAGTAAGAAGTCGCTTTAAAAGTAAGAAAAGGGATAATAATTTTTTTGAATTTGATCTCGAAGATGATTTCGGAACATTTGCAAATATTGAAACAAGAGATTATTCTGATTCTGATTTTTTGGCAGGAAACAAATATCAAGCCGGTATTTTTGCAGATAAAGATTGGTTAGGAGGGCTTACTCTTAAAGATGGAGAGTCTGTGCCAGATGAATTTTTGAGGGCTAATTTTAATGTTGAAGAAGATGTATATGCTACTTATGCAATGACCAATCAAAAATTATCAGAAAAGCTTAGTGTTTTGGCTGGGGTAAGGCTTGAGCATACAGAGATTAAAGCTACAGGTAATCAAATTGAAGAAGAAGAGACCAAGATAGGAGAAGTTACCGAAGAAAGGTCGTATACCAACTTTTTGCCAGGTATACATGTAAAATATAATATGTCTGATCAGACAATTTTTAGATTTGCTTGGACTAATACTTTAGCGAGACCCAATTATGTTGATTTAGTTCCTTTTGTAGATATAGTAAGAGGTGATGAAGAGGTTATTGCAGGAAATCCTGCTTTAGAATCAACAACATCAATGAATTTTGATGTAATGGCAGAGCACTATTTTACTTCTGTAGGAATCGTTTCTGGAGGTCTATTCTACAAAAACATTGAGGACTTTATTTATACTTTCAGTACCACAGCTACAGATGATACTTATGGGGTGGGAACAACAGGTTTTGATGTTTCTAAACCGGTTAATGGAGATGGAGCTACTGTTTTTGGAGCCGAGATAGCTTTTCAGCGTCAATTAGACTTTTTACCAGGTTTTGCTAAGAATTTTAATATTTATCTTAATTATACATACTTAACGTCTAGTGCAGATGGAGTAGAGCGAGAAGATATCGATTTGCCAAATACTGCACCTCATATGTTTAATGGATCAATTGGATATAATGATTCTAAATTTAGTGTAAGATTATCTGCTAATTTTTCTGATGCATATATAGATGAAGTAGGTAAAAATAGCTTTGAAGATCGTTATTATGACAAGCAATTTTTTATGGATCTTAATGCTAGTTATAATATAACTAAAACCCTAAGTATTTATGCAGATATTAATAATATTACTAATCAGCCATTACGTTTCTATCAAGGGATTTCAGAGCGTATAATGCAGGCAGAGTACTACGAAAGAAGGTTAACACTTGGATTAAAGTACGACTTATTTAAAAACTAAACATACACTCATTTATTTGTTAAAAGCGTGAATTCGTTATAAGAAAACAACTCGTTTTCATTCAAAATCGTTATATCGAATCACGCTTTTTGACTTAATCTTATATCAATAATATTACCAATAAAAATTGGTAATAAGGTATATTATGTAAATTATCTTACCAATGAAAAATATTATTATACTACTTCTAATAGCTATTACATTACTTTCATGTGATAAAAAAGAACCATTAATTAACCCTGATGTTGTATCAGAAAAAGTACCACATGATACAGATGATCCGGCCATATGGGTGCATCCTACTGACTCTTCAAAAAGTATCATTTTTGGAACAGATAAAGATACCAATGGAGCCATCTATGCTTTTGATTTAAATGGAAAAATAATTCCAGAAAAAGTAATCAAAAACATAAAATACCCTAATAATATTGATCTAGAGTATGGTTTTAGATTAAATGACTCTACTACGGTTGATGTTATTGTTTTTACAGAAAGAGAGCGAAGCCGTATTCGTCTTTTTTCGGTGCCAGATATGAAGCCTTTGGATAATGGAGGTTTTCTCGTGTTTGAAGATGAAATCGATCCTGAACTAAGAAGGCCAATGGGAGTAAGTTTATACAAAAACCCTGTTACTCAAAATATTTTTGCCATTGTAAGTAGAAAAGCGGGGCCAAAAGATAAATATCTATATCAATATAGCTTAGAGAGTGGTAGTACAGGGGTACAGTCAAAATTAGTAAGGCAATTTGGAAAGTTTAGTGGAGAAAAAGAGATTGAAGCCATTGCTGTAGATGATGAACTAGGTTATGTATATTATTCTGATGAAGGTGTTGGGATTAGAAAGTATTATGCAGATCCAGCAAAAGGAAATAAAGAATTGGCATTTTTTGGGGGAGAGTATTTTAAAGATGATATAGAGGGGATTGCAATTGCTCAATATCCAAATGGAGAAGGTGTTCTTATCGTTTCGGATCAACAGAAAGGACAGTTTAATATTTTCTCAAGAAAAGAAAATAGTTTTATAAAGCCAATTAATCTTGGAACCACAGAAACTGATGGTTGTGATGTGGTAACTGTGCCATTAAACGGAATGTTTAAAAGTGGGGTTTTTGTTGCTATGAATGAAGATCGGGATTTTTATTTTTATGATTTAGAAAGGTTGAAGCTTTAGTGTAATTTGTAAGAAGAAAGAAAAAGAGGCTACCCATTACAGATAGCCTCTTTTAATTAAAGTAATTAGCCTTTACTTAGTTCTTTAAAAATCTTTTATGTTCTATATTACCGTTGGTTCTTATGCTAATTATATAAGTTCCGCTGTTCAAATCTTTTACATTAAATTGAGTAGTAAGTGCTCCATTTTTGGCTGTAATTTCTCTAATTACCTTGCCAGTGATATCTCGCAATGTAATAACTTTATTCGAATCATTAACAGTATCTGAGTGAATAAAACTAATATTTACAATATCCTTTGCTGGGTTAGGATGAACCACAATCATATCGTTTCCAGAAATTTTTGCCCCTTCTTTTGCAGCTACATTACTAATATTAACAGTAAAATCTTGAACTGATCCATCACCAATATTTCCACAAGGGCTAGTTGGTGCTCCGTTATATTTCATAGAGATTCTCATTCTTGTCTGTCCTTGTTTTGCATTTGCAGGTACTGTAATTGTTCCTGTTTGTGCATTCTCTTTAGCTGTGCCAGAATCAAAAGCAACTTCATTAGAATCAAAGGTTCCATCTTGGTTATAGTCAATCCAAACTTTGAAATATTCTTTTGCTACACTACTCGCGTATCCCGGTGTTAACGTAGTTGACGTTGCTTCACCTACCGATAAAGGTATGGTTTTAGATGTGAAATCGCTATACTTGGCAGCAGCCGATGTATTGGTAAACGTTCCTACTTTTATTTCTGCAATCCATTCGTATTGTATTCTTGTTCCAGCAGATTCACAATATTCGATTGTTGGAGTTGTTGCTGTGCTAATATTAACTGTATAATCTTGAACAGATCCATCACCAATATTTCCACATGGGCTAGCAGGTGCTCCATTATATTTCATAGAGATTCTCATTCTGGTCTCTCCTTGTTTTGCACTGGCAGGTACTGTAATTGTTCCTGTTTGTGCATTCTCTTTAGCGGTACCAGAATCAAAAGCAACTTCATTAGAATCAAAAGTTCCATTTTGATCATAGTCAATCCAAACTTTAAAATATTCTTTTGCTACACTACTTGCGTACCCAGGTGTCAATGTTGTAGAAGTTGCTATACCAACAGATAATGGTATTGTCTTCGATGTAAAATCTCCATATTTAATCGCGGTAGAAGTATTTGTAAACGAGCCAACTTTCACCTCAGAGATCCACTCATACTGTATTCTTGTTCCAGCAGATTCACAATAAGTGATATCAGGATTAGGGTTAGAATCATTTACTGTAATATACCCCGTTTTAGTTTCTGTATTGTTTCCCCCTGCATTTGTAGCTGTTAGTACTACTTGATATGTTCCTGCAGTATTGTATATAACAGACGGGTTTTGTGCTGTTGACGTAGCTGGTGTACCACCTGTAAAAGTCCAAGACCATGATGTTGGAGTATTTGTCGATTGATCTGTGAAACTTACTGATCCTCCTTTTGTTATTGTTGTTGAATTTGCAGTAAACTGTGCTACTGGTGGGTTGGTAACTACTCCTGCTATGTTAACTGTATAATCCTGAACAGATCCATCACCAATATTTCCACATGGGCTAGCAGGTGCTCCATTATATTTCATAGAGATTCTCATTCTGGTCTCTCCTTGTTTTGCGCTTGCAGGTACTGTAATTGCTCCTGTTTGTGCATTCTCTTTAGCGGTACCAGAATCAAAAGCTACCTCATTAGTATCAAACGTTCCATTTTGATCATAGTCAACCCAAACTTTAAAATACTCTTTAGCTACAGAACTTCCGTATCCAGGTGTTAATATAGTTGACGTTGCTTCACCTACAATTAACGGTATTGTTTTGGATGTAAAGTCACCATATTTGGTTGCTGAAGTAGTATTTGTAAAAGTTCCTACTTGAACTTCAGCTATCCATTCATATTGAATTCTTGTACCTGCTGATTGACAATAGGTGTCATCTGGATTAGGATTTGAATCATTTACTGTAATATACCCAGTTTTAGTTTCTGTATTGTTTCCCCCTGCATTTGTAGCTGTTAGTACTACTTGATATGTACCAGGTGTATTGTAAGTAACAGTTGGATTTTGAGCTGTAGACGTGATCGGTGTACCTCCAGTAAATGCCCAAGACCATGATGTTGGTGTATTAGTAGATTGATCTGTAAAACTCACAGATTCTCCTTTTGTTATTGTTGTTGAATTTGCAGTAAATTGTGCTACTGGTGGATTAATAATTACTCCAGATCCACTAAGGTTTACTGTATAGTCTTCAATATCAGCTTCAACTATTTCACCGCATCTTGGTCTATCTTCTTTATCATAAGAATAGTACCTAATGATACGCATTAATGAAGATCCGTTTGAGTAAATTTTAGGAACAGTTATATCGCTAGTAAGAACCATGTCTGGTGTATCTGTACCTATAGCTCTTCTTTCATAAGCGATTTCGTCTAGAGAGAACTCATTGTTTCTGTTCCAGTCTATCCAGACAACTAAATTTGTTGCTGCATCATTCGTAGTGTTCGATATTTGTTGGTATGTTGTTAGTTCTATTGGATATGTTTGTCCTTCTACCAAATTTGTGGATTGAGATGTAAAATCTCCATAGCCTGTGCCTCCTTTTGGGGTAGTATTAGAAATAGAACCAAAAACTACTTTTGTAACATCGTTTCTATTAGCATATGTTCCTCTCCTTGTAGCTTCACAATACTCGGTAGCATGTGGATTAACTTTTAATGTTTTGTCTACGCTAACTTCAATATTCCCTTTTTTAACAGTCAAAGATACTTTATAATCTCCACTATTTTCATAGTAAATAGAAGGAGGTGTTTTTCCGTTAAATGTGGCGGGAACCCCGCCTTCAAAAGCCCAATTCCAAGAATCTGGTTCTCTTGTAGATTGATCTGTAACCTGTACTAACCCTTTTGCAGAAATACTCTCTGGCATATCAAATTTAGCAATAGGATATATAGGGTTAGAAGCAGAAATGTTTATGGTGTAATCTTCGACCTCTCCATGTAAAAAGAAATCACAAGGAGCTGGTTTAGGATCTGCAGCTTCTGTTTCGTTTTTCATGGTAATACGCAAGGTATATGTTCCGTTTACATTTGGTAAAGTCACCTCTGCGCCATAATCACTACCTGCAGAATAAGGTTGCGACATATGAATTTGTTCTCCTGCATCTTCAAAATCTTTATCGTTATTCAAGTCAATCCACATTCCAATAATATTGGTTCCAGATGTTTTTATTCCATCATCTTTTATAGAAAAATTATTTTTCCCTGGACGTACTTTGATTGTTTTACTTGTGAAGTTAGTGTAGTTCTGTGGGAAATCAGATTTTTGAGAAAATTGCTCGAATGTAAAAGTACCTATTGCACTAGAATAGTCATCAAATTTTTCGTTCATATTTGCTCCAGCATAACAGTGTACATTCTCTACTTGTCCTACTGTTATCCCTTCATTTGGTTTACGATTAAAAGATGCAGCCAATAATTGAGCTCCGGATCCATCAGCTTCTGCTCTTACTTGAACCCATCCATAATGTAATCTACCAGCTCTATCTCTAAAACGCAAGCCTGAATAAATCGTTTTTCCGTTAGAAGCTACATTTTTTCCTGCAAATCTTGGAGCGTGATTTACTCCCCATTGTGAAGATACAAATGGGCTAGAGGCGTTTACTTGAGTTCCTTGTGCTAATGAAATAGCATGGTAATTGGTTTTATTCATTGTAAAACCTTTTCCTCTGGCATTAATGATGATATAATTTTGGCTATCACCACCATCAGTATAAAAGTTAACAGCATATCTCGCATTATCTCCAAAATCAAAATCTGTATCAAGATAGAACCATTGCCCTTTGTTTTGTTCATTAACCAAGGGAAACAGGTTAGCTGTATCTATATATGTAATTCCGTAAGGATCAAAAAATCTAACTTGAAGATTAAAATCCGTTCTATTACCTGGGGCAGTTGTAAAAGCTGACTCAGAAAAAGTTAATTTTGTTAGGGCTCCATCACCTCTTACATGACTATTTGCAGTTCCTTGTAAAGTTAATTTTGCTAATTTATTATTTACTTTTTGAATGTTTGCAGATAGTCCTTCTGGTAAGTTACTAATTGTAAAATGAGATCCATTTACCAAGTTTTGTGATGTAAAAGAGGCTGATCCTTCTAAAATAACATCTATAGATTCTGTAAATGTTCCGTTATTGGCTTCGGCTTCAAAAAATATAGGTTTAGACAATGCGATTATAGGCTTGTCGGATTCTCCTGCTTTTACTACAGCATTAGGGCTTTGATGAGAATAAAAATCAATAAAACGAACAATTTTTCCGTCTGCCGAGACTTCTAATCTTGCCCATCCATAGTAATATTTTCCAGGAAACTCTTCTCTTTCTATTCTAAGACCTACAAAACCTCTTTTTCCTTTCCAAGCTTGATAGGTTTCGTTTAATAAGACCCTGTCGGTAGTATCATGATCCCAGTTTAGGTTAGCCCCGATTGTTGTTCCTTCTTCAATAAACAATACTTTTTTGTCAGCAGTAACGGCAACATGTTTATTTCCAGTGTCATATCCAAATTTTAATTGTTCATTTTCAATAGACAATTCATATCTTGGTCTTTGTTGTCCAGGGTAAATTCCAAAGGACGAAAAATTATCTCCATCCACAGCAACTTGCGTTAAGTTGTCTGGAGATATGTATGTACTTAAATAAGCGTCATTAAATTCTATACGTAAATCAGGTCTACTATATCCCTTGATATTGGTTGCCGAGTAATTTGAAAAAGCACCATTGTTAAAAGTTAATTTAAGGTTTCTGAGATTATTAGACTTTGCATGTGTATTTGCTTTTCCTGTCAAACGTACAACAGCTTCTGTGTTTGAGCTACTGATTACTTGAACCGCTAATCCAGCAGGAAGGTTTTCTACGGTATAACTTGAGCTAGGTAGAGTACCAATGCTGGAAAATCTAGGTCCATCAACAAGTCTTATTTTTACATCTCTACCACCACCTATAGATCCATCATTTTCAAAACTTTCAGAAAAAGTAGTGAAATCATAAAATAACCTAGGTTGAGTAGATGATTGAAGGAATACATTAGCGTGATTTGCTGTTTGCCATAATGGTTTTCGTGTTACATGTTCTAAGGCAGCTTCCATTCTTGTTACTTGCCCTTTTGTGAACATTCTGTAACAATCAGTGTAATCCATAAAGTTTTCTGAGTTAGGTATTCCAGCTCCAGAACAACTTTCTTCAGTAACAAGACATTGTAAACTTACAGTTGTTGCAGGTGTATCGTCTACATTATCACCAGTTCCAGAACAACCTCCATCAAAAGTATGTGCTAAATTAAGGTAGTGTCCAAATTCATGAGTTAATATCCTTCTGAAATTTTCATCTCCATTGGTTCCTAAGTATCTACCATTAAATACGGCTCTGGCAGTACCTTCGTCAGATTGCCCTTTGTTAGGGTACCATGCAACACCTGATCTATTTAACTTACCATCCTTTTTTAAATCTAATTGAATGTAAACATTAAAGTATTTGTAGTTATCCCAGGCAAATTCTGCAATTTCTTTATCAAATTTATAATCTGCTCCAAAACCTGAGCGTGTGTTGTAATACATGATACCTGTTGTAGGATTGCCGTTAGGATCAACATCGGCAAGCCGAAACTCTATGTCCAAAGTTTCTCTTAGGGATCTAAATGCTTGAGAAACATCATTATAATCGTTGTTTAGCCCATTGAAATCTTCATTGGTCTTTTTAAGGGCATCTTTAACCAAAGCATCATCTACTTTTTTGCCTGCAAAGTCAGTTCCGAAAACATGAAAAACAATAGGAACAATGTATTTTTTGCCGACTCTATTTGCAGAAGTGGCTGATTTAGCGTTATTTCTTGCTTTTAATCGTTTAGAAATAATGAACTTTCTCGTCATCAATTCTAATTCATCTGCTTCTTTTTGGGCTTTGGGATTTTCTTTTAAATAGGCCTCTCGGGATTCAACCTCACATGGAATTGGAGCAATATCCTGTGCTTGTGTAAAAAAGGACAAAAGTCCTATTACCCCCAAGAGTAAAGTTCTTGTAATAATTTTCATTTTCAGTGTTAAGTTTGTATTAATTCTTTGCAATATAGGAGTAAGAAAAAACCTTACACTTAAAACAACAATATAGTATTCGTTAAAGGTAATATAATGCGTGTTTTGTGAAAAAATCACAATGTAATACGTGAAAAACGTAAATTTTTTGTTGATTCTTAATTGATTTCTTGGTGTATGGATTGGTTTTGTTGTAAGAATTGTAATTATACTATATAGCGACAATATTTATGATATATTTTTAACTTTTAAGAAATATGAATTTCAAATTTTCGTTTCGAAATAAAGATCTAATTACTTGATAAAATTCTGATCTGAATATAAGGTCACTTTCTGGAGTATATTTTGTAGATGTTATAGATTTTAAAAAGAAAAGAGAAACGGTGAGAATGATTGTAGAGAAGTAGAAAAATGAGAGTTTAATAAGTAGCTTCAAACTGTGGTACTGTCAAACAAGTCGAGGAAGTGTTTTGCGCTAAGAAATTTAAAAGCAAAATTATATAGTTATTTCATCTTGTTTTGGTTCACAATAGCTATTGTAGATTGTTATGGCTGACAGGAGATGGGTTAAAAGGTGACTTCTTTTTCAGGGTCTTTTAGACCACCTCCTGTTTTTGGTTTTTATAATATTGTACTTTAGAACCTCATTTCTTTACCATTTGCTAAAATTTTAGGGTTAAGCTGTAAAGATTTACTAGAAGGTTTACCTGTATCTAGTTCAATAGTATAATTTTTAAACCTTGTGCCCGAAAACTTTACTGATAGTGGTTGTCCTTGTTCTTGTGTAACTCCCTGAGCAATTTCTTTTCCGTTTTGATCATATACAATTACTGTAGCTCCTGGGTTTACAATAGATTCAAAAAGAACTTCATAGTCGAATCGAAAAATATCTGGAGGGCAACTTAAACACACTGGTGGCCAAGGAAATCTTATTCGTAATCGATACCACCAAGGAACTTCAATAAGATCCCATCTACCAACCAAGCATAGCACGCTTGATGGGTTGAGATCACAAAAAGAACATCGTGAGGTTAGAATTCGCTCCATTTCATCACGGCATACTTTGCAAAAACGTATATTAGAATTTTTCATCTGACAATTCGACTGAGGGCGATAGATATCCCTAGCTTTATACCCACCACCTTCCCATAACCCCACAACTCCAGGTGGTATATTAGTAGTTGTTGGTAGAGGAGTAGCAGCATCTATTTTATCTGCCCATTTGGTTGTTGTTCTATCTGTAATTGTTGTTAGATTTACTCTTGTCGGTTCTGGTCCTGTATATGATTCATTACTATCTGACCCATTACATATATAACAAGTGTATTCGTCTGCTAGATTACCAATTTTATGTCCTAATTCATGGGTAATTATATTTGCAAAATTTGTCGAAATAGATGAGAAAACTAGCCCTCCTGCACATCCTCCCCATTGGGTGTCGTTAACTAGTACAAAAACTGCATCATACGCAGGTGCATAATTTGCAGCTTCATAGCATTTTGCTGGGGAGTCAGATGTAATGCATCGTTCTGCTTCGCTGTCAGCGGGATTTCCGTATCGACAATCTAATTCTGTATCCTTTGTGATTCCGTCTGCAGGATGATCAACACCAGATTCATTAGAGACAACATTTACACGCCAAATGTTTAAAGCACACATGCGATCTGAGTATGGTTGTAAGTTTTGTAAGGCGGTTACTGCATCGTTTACTTTTTGATTAAAGATGTTTTGTTCTGCAGCTGTAAATCCGTCTCCGATAAAAACAATGTCATATTTTGAAGCGGTAGAACCGCTAGATAAAATAGAGGTATAAGTACCTTGTACATTTACTTGTGCTATAATAGTAGATGGAAGAAAGAGCAGTGCGATATATATTAATATATTATTTTTCATGATTCAATATTTTTGATTAGTGATATATGCTCTAGCGTAGGTTGATTTCTGAAAGTGGTATTCTTTCTTTTCTTCCTTCTTGGTCGGCTAGATCAACTCCTTGGTTAGCTTCATAAAATCGAACAGCTATAGCATTGCTGGATTTTGGAATTTGAATAGAAAAGATCATAGAGGTCAATTTTGGTTGCGTTCTATGGATTTTTCTTCCTTCGGGGTCATCAAAAATTTCGACTCCCATTTTCTGAGGGTGAGCAATAGAACTTGAAAAAATGACATTTTGATTTTGGTCTATAAGGTCATAGTTTAGCTGTATATCATCTGTAGCAAATTGATAAGAAACGATACTGTTGTTTTCTTTGCGTTCAAGCAATTCGAGATTACCATTGGGGTCAAGTTTTAAGAGAAGTTGTTCACTAGATGAATCTAAAATGTTTAATTTTTCAGAACCAATTTGTTGGTTGTTTTCAGAAACTTTTACGTCTACTATACTGGTCTTGATTTTGGGAACCAACACTTTTAATAACCCTGTAGAGGTTGTAGAAAGAATACGTGCATTTTTTTCGCCTATAGAAACAATGAGATTGGATTTGGAAGAAAAAGTGCCTTCCGTTTTTTTGATATAGATTGCTTCGCTAGATCGTACGCTGTTGGGTGCTATTTCAAAAGCTTTATTCGTGTCTTTTTCTGGAGTACAAGAGTACGTGGATATCAGAATATATAGAATGCAGAGAACTAAATATTTGTATGTCATGATTCAATGATTTTAAGAATAATATCCAAATAGAATCATTTTTTGATATGTTTTCAAGAGGGATTATCCCCTTTTTATCATGTTTTTTTCCGGCTTAAAAAGCAGGGTTTTTAACTCTTTTATAATGACATGTAAAATATGTTGCTCGTTATATTCTCGAGTCGAGTTGTAGTGAATTTAAATAGATCTGTATGATTTGTGATAAGAATACAGATTTGGATGAAGTTTTAATGTTCTTATAAAACTAATGATAATAGAGTTTTTAAGAATAGATTTACATATTCCTTAGTTCAGGATTAATCAATAAGATACTTTAAAATAAAAAAGCGCTATGACTTTTCAATATTGAAAAGTCATAGCGCTTATATGTTAAGCGATTTTTTAACACATTTAGTATCTATAGTACTCAGGTTTAAAAGGACCTTCTACAGTAACACCAATATATTCTGCCTGCTCTGGTCTTAGTGTTTCTAGTTCAACTCCTAATCGAGCTAAATGAAGCTTAGCAACCTTTTCATCAAGATGTTTAGGTAGCATGTATACTTCATTTTTATAATTTTCAGAATGATTCCAAAGTTCTATTTGAGCTAGAGTTTGGTTCGTAAATGAATTACTCATTACAAAACTTGGATGTCCTGTAGCACAACCTAGATTTACCAATCGTCCTTCGGCAAGGATAATAATATCTTTACCATCGATAGTGTATTTATCTACTTGAGGTTTAATTTCATCCTTAGTATCTCCGTAGTTATCGTTTAGCCAAGCCATGTCAATTTCATTATCAAAATGACCAATATTACAAACGATAGCTTTGTCTTTAAGGGCTTTAAAATGTTTTCCTTGTACAATGTCCTTATTACCAGTAGTAGTAATTATAACATCCACCTTATCGATGATAGTTTCTAATTTCTTTACTTCAAAACCGTCCATTGCAGCTTGTAATGCACAAATAGGATCAATTTCGGTAACCGTAACGATAGAACCTGCTCCTCTAAACGACGCGGCAGTTCCTTTTCCAACATCACCATACCCACAAACAGCAACACGTTTACCAGCGAGCATTGTATCTGTAGCTCTTCGAATTGCATCTACAGCACTTTCTCGACACCCATATTTGTTATCAAATTTAGATTTGGTTACAGAATCGTTTACATTGATAGCGGGCATAGGTAAAGTTCCGTTTTTTACTCTTTCATATAAACGGTGTACTCCTGTGGTTGTTTCTTCTGATAAACCTTTAATTCCTTCAACCAATTCTGGATATCTGTCTAATACCATATTGGTTAAATCTCCACCATCATCAAGAATCATGTTAAGAGGTTTGCGATCTTCTCCAAAAAATAAGGTTTGCTCAATGCACCAGTCAAACTCTTCTTCATTCATTCCTTTCCATGCATATACAGGGATGCCAGCATCGGCAATAGCAGCTGCAGCTTGATCTTGAGTAGAGAATATATTACATGAACTCCATGTAACTTCTGCTCCAAGAGCTAATAAGGTTTCAATAAGTACGGCAGTTTGTATTGTCATATGCAAACAACCAGCAATACGAGCACCTTTAAGTGGCTGCTCATTTTTATATTCTTCTCGAAGAGACATAAGTCCAGGCATTTCTGCCTCGGCCAATTCGATTTCTTTTCTTCCCCAAGCAGCTAATGAAATATCTTTTACTTTGTAAGGAACATATGGTACTGTTTTGGTGCTCATAGTCGTTAATTTTATGTTTATGAGGTGCTTTTTAGTATTTAGTACGAAATTATTATAAATTCGTGCCACAAAAATCAAGGAATTACCTAGGATTTTCGGTTTGCAAAGGTACGTAATAACTTTAACACTATAAATGCCTCTTTACAAAACTATAACAATAGATCAAAACACTAACCTGTTGATTTGGAAGATTGAAGAATCTTATGAGTCATTATGTGAGGGAATTGAATTAACCGATCACTGTCAAAATAGAGTGGATAACATGAAATCTGAAATGCATAGAAGAGGTTTTATGAGTATTCGACATTTGCTTGCCGTTGTGGGGTATACTGATCATGACTTGTATTATGATGATTTTGGGAAACCTTATCTTAAAGATGGAAAAGAGATTTCGATTACACACTCCTATGAATTTTCAGGGATTATAATAAGTGATAGACCTGTTGGCATCGATATAGAAAAGCAAAGAGATAAAATTGATCGTATTGCGCATAAGTTTATAGGGTCTGAAGATGAGTTTGTAGCAAAGCAAGATAGAGAATGTAGGACAAGAGTTTTGACCGTCGTTTGGGGAGCTAAAGAATCTCTATATAAGCTATATGCTACGGCAGGATTAAGTTTTGAACAACATATACATATTGTACCTTTTGATTTGAAAGTTCCATTTACTGCAGGAAGTATTAGTTATAATAATAATATTAGCCATTATGATATAACTTTTATAGAGTTTGAAGGATTTACGTGTGTATATGCATTGCCTTATGCATCCTTAATGTAAATATAATCTCTAATCATAAGTAATTTGTTAGTATAGTATATATTTTTGGACATAAAAAGTTTAAGGTTTATATCATTTAACTTATATTCCCAACTTCTAAGAATAATAAAACCTGAAGATTTCCTCCCCAAAACAGTTTAGGTGATTATTCTATACTTATAATAAGTGTAGTAACGATATTGACCAATTTAATACAAGAAAAAAGTGAATATTACAGATAAAGATATTAAGCTGATTAAGTCAAAAAGACTTACAGTGGATAAAGTACTGATGCAAATTGAAACGTTTAAAAATGAAATTCCTTTTGTTGCTTTACGTAGCGCAGCTACTTTGGATAATGGAATTCTTAAGTTTTCTGATCATTATCAGACAGAGCTGTCTAAATTGTATGAGTCAAGGTTGTCTGATTTAGAATCGGTAAAATTTGTTCCTGCTTCTGGAGCAGCAACTCGAATGTTTAAGGAGTTGTTTCGTTTTCTAGAAAATTATGAATATGAAAAGGAAAGCCTCAACTCATATACGAATCATGAGAAAGCTAATGCGATACGACTCTTTTTGATTGGTTTGGAGAAATTTCCCTTTTATGATATTGTAATGGATAAAGTTAAAAGCGCTTATCCTAAATTCGAATCTTTATCAGAAGGAAAGCAGTTGTATATTTTTGTAGAAATGATGTTGAAGGAAAAGGGATTGAATTATGGGGTTTTTCCTAAAGGGTTGCTTCCTTTTCATAAATATGAAAATAGTGTGGCTACTTCTTTTGAAGAACATTTGTATGAAGCAGCAGGTTATAATGCCTTTAGTAACGGAATATCAAAACTACATTTTACGATCTCAAAAGAACATCGAGAAGGGTTTAAAGAAGAATTTGATAGAATTAGAAAAAAGGTAGAAGAAAAGACAAATACCAAGTTTGATATTACGTATTCTTTTCAAAAACCAGAAACAGATACAATTGCGGTTACAGAGGATAATGAGCCTTTTAGAAATGAAGATGGTTCGTTATTATTTAGGCCAGGTGGTCACGGAGCTTTAATTGAGAATTTAAATGATTTGGAAGCTGATATTATTTATATAAAGAATATAGATAATGTGGTGGTGAGAAAGTATCAAGATGAGGTGTCTTCTTATAAAAAAATATTAGGAGGAAAGTTAATCGAAATTCAGGATGAGGTATTTAGAATATTAGAGTCTCTTGATGAAAAAAATCCTACCGAAGCAGAACTCAAAGACATTAAGAAGTTCTTGGTTCAGCAACTTAATGTTAGATTACCTTTGGATTTTGATAAGTTTTCCGAAAAATATAAAATTCAATTTTTGAGAGAATCTCTTAATAGGCCTGTTCGAGTTTGTGGTATGGTAATTAATGAAGGAGAACCAGGCGGTGGTCCATTCTGGATTAAGCATGAAAGTGGAAGGTTAATACTTCAAATTATTGAAGGTCCACAGATTAATAAAGAAGATAACAGGCAAAAAGAAATTTTAAGTAGTTCTACGCATTTTAACCCTGTAGATTTGGTTTGCGGAATTAAGGATTATAAAGGTAATAAGTTTAATTTGTTGGAGTACGTTGATCCAGAAGCTGGTTTTATTACCAGAAAATCGATGAATGGTAAAGTATTGAAAGCATTAGAATTACCTGGGTTATGGAATGGTGCCATGGCCAATTGGATAAGTGTTTTTGTCGAGGTTCCTTTAACTACTTTTAATCCCGTAAAAACAGTTAATGATTTGCTTAAATCTGCACATCAATCAACACTTTTTTCGTGAACACCTCTGTTTTACTTAAAGAATTAACTTTTAAAGCTATTCGTAGTTCAGGAGCCGGAGGGCAACATGTTAATAAAGTATCGTCAAAAGTAGAGCTTGCATTCGATGTTAAGGCATCCAAAGGGTTAACGAATGATCAAAAAGAACTTGTTGCTCAGAAGCTATCTCAACGCATTAGCAAATCTGGTATTTTAATATTGCAATGTGGGCAAAGTAGAAGCCAACATAAAAATAAAGAATTGGTAATTAAACGTTTTTTAAATGTTTTAAAAATAAGTCTTCATACTCCTAAAAAAAGGAAAAAAACTAAGCCATCTAAAGCAGCCATAAAAAAGAGGTTAGAGAATAAGCAAAAGCGATCATTAAAAAAGGCTAATCGTAGAAAACCTGATTTTTAATAAAACACTTTTGCAATTTGCGTGTAATATTTCTACACTTTTGTGTGGATTCTACATTTTTTCAGCGGCTTTTGAATTTCTTTATGGATATATAAAAATCTGATTATCAGATAATTGTCTTATTTTTATTGCGCTATCCAATTTTGGAACGGTTATTACTTATGTTAAGGTGTAAAAATAATTTTATTATAACCCAAAATGAAAAAGTTACCAATGATAGTAGCAATTGTAGTAAGTATTTTTTCGGCGCAGGGTGTTGTAGGCCAAGATGAATTAGCCATTCTTAATGAAGAAGTCGATTATAAAGACTATGAGTACGAACATCAAGAATATACCGAAATTGATAGTAATGAATTGTCATTACCAATTCATCATATGGTAGCTAGAGATTTCAAAACATTACACATTGTAAAAACATATATGTCAAAGGATAATACATATAAAGTTATTTTACAAGATAAAGATAGTAATACAATAGTTGTATTTGCAAGCGCTAATGGCAAATTAATAAAGCCAAACGACAATAAATCTTAAATCTAGGGGTAGAAAAGGATATCGTTTTGCAACCAAGGACGATATAAAGTTGTTTAGTGCTAAAAAAGAGACTCAATCCCAAGAGTCTCTTTTTTTATGTGATAATCAAATCTTAAAACTTATAAATTTCATTGTATAATCACGGTTAAATCGTAATTTTATACATTAGCTTTTTTTGATCATAAATTATTAAATATGCCTAAGATACTTATTGTAGAAGACGATGTGGCTTTTTGTACAATGCTAAAAACTTTTTTAGAAAAAAAAGAGTATAAAGTTTCTACCGCATTTTTGGGTAATGAGGCAATTCAGAAAATAAAACAAGAAACATTTGATGTTGTTCTGGCAGATGTAAGACTTCCTGATTGTGATGGGATTACGGTTTTGGATGAAATATTAAAGCATAATGCAAATACTCAGGTTATTATTATGACCGGTTATGCCGAAATTAATATGGCCGTTAATGCTATAAAACAAGGAGCCTTTGATTATATCTCTAAGCCTTTTAATCCGGATACAATACTTCAAACTATAGAAAAAGCACTTCGAGGTACTTCTTCAGTCAAAAGAGAAGATAAGAAAAAACAAAATCAAACATCCGAAATATCAAATCATATTAATGTTTCTTTTGTTAGAGGAGTTAGTGATGCATCAAAAAAATTAAATGAATATGTCGCCTTAGTTGCCCCTACTCGAATGTCTGTTTTGGTTGTTGGAGATAGTGGTACAGGTAAAGAATATGTAGCGAGTAGCATTCATAAAGCTAGTAAACGAGCCGATAAGTCTTTTGTCGCTGTGGATTGTGGAGCTATACCAAAAGAAATTGCGTCAAGTGAGTTTTTTGGACACATCAAAGGATCTTTTACTGGGGCTGTTAATGATAAAGTGGGACACTTTGAAGCCGCCAATGGAGGTACGTTGTTTTTGGATGAAATTGGAAACTTGAGTTATGAGTTACAAGTCCAGCTACTTAGAGCGCTTCAGGAAAGAAAAATAAAACCAGTTGGTAGTAATAAAGAAATAGAAGTAGATATTAGAGTAATAGTTGCTACTAATGAAGATTTAAGTCATGCTGTAAAGGAAGGTGATTTTAGAGAAGATTTGTATCACAGGCTTAATGAGTTTAGTATTAAAGTACCACCGCTTAAGGATAGGATAGAAGATCTTATGTTGTTTGCAAATCATTTTCTAGAAGAATCAAATGCCGAATTAGAGAAAAATGTTGTTGGTTTTAAAGATGAAGTTTTGGATACTTTTAAAAAGTATACTTGGCCAGGTAATCTTAGAGAGTTAAAAAACATAGTAAAACGATCGGTGCTTCTGTCTCAAAAAGAGATGATTACTTTGGATGTGTTGCCTAATGATATCGTTTATGCACAAAATGATGCAAAACAAACGTATGGTTTGTTTAAAAATCAAAATGAACAAGAGTTGATTCTTGATGCCTTAGAAAAAGCTAATGGAAACAAGGCTAAGGCAGCTAGAATGTTATCTATAGACCGCAAAACACTTTATAATAAGCTTAAACAATACGATATTAGCCTTTAGTTTTCAACTTTAAGTTTATGCATTAGTTCCTCAATTTTTTTGATTCCTTCTGTTGTTAAATCCAGAGTGGCTTGTTTGTCAAGTTTGTACTGGTTGGGATGTTCAAGCTTTTCTAAAATCGGAACTACTTCTTTTGCTTTGATTTGCTTAAACATAGGAAGCATTCTATGTGCTATTTTTTTAATCTCCGTAATATCTTTTTTAGATGATGTAGTTTTTAATTCCTTAACGTTTTCAATTGTACTTTCGTAAAATGTATCCAGAATAGCATAAAGAGACTCTGAGTCGCCGTGAGCAAAAAGCATTAAATCGTTAAGTGAGTATAGTTCGTTGGTATAGGTATTGCTATATGAGGAGTTGTTGTAGTTAGACAAAGTACCTTGAAAAACTTGAGCAATTAGATTTATTAACTCCTTAGGAGCGTAAGGTTTTCGTAAACTTGCCGCAAAGCCTTCTTTTTTATAATCTTCGGCAGAGGTGTCTATTCTTCCTGATAAAGCTATAACAAGCAAATCTGGTTGATCAGTATTGTTTCTTATATGTTGTAAAAGAGCAAAACCATCCATTTTTGGCATTTGAATATCTGTAAGAACGAGATCATAGTTGTTTAGTTCTAACAAAGAGATTGCTTCTAAACCATTCTTGCAAATATCATAAGTTAATCCAGCAAGAGAAACTACTTCACTTGTTAATGCTAATTGACTTGTGTCGTCATCTACAATTAAAACTTTTTTGTTTCCAAAATTTTGTATTTCAGATGCTATCGGTTCTTCTTCTGGAATTAAAGAAGTAGATATTTTAATAGGAATATTAATGGTGAATTCGCTTCCTTTATCCAGTTCGCTTTCAAGTTTAACTTTACCATTAAGTAGCTTAATGATCTTTTTTGTGATGGCGAGGCCTAGTCCAAAACCGCCGTATTTTTTTTCTGTATTGTCATCACCTTGAGAAAATTCTTCAAAAATATATTGTTGTTGCTTCTTTGTTATGCCTATACCAGTATCTTTAACAGAAATAACCAATTGCTTTTCACATAAACCATTTTCAATAATTTCACTAGTGATAGTTATCGATCCTTGATTAGTGAACTTATATGCATTACTTAATAAATTAGTTAGTATTTGTTTAATTCTAAAAGGATCTCCTAAGTATTGTTTTTTTAGGGCATCATCAGTTTTGATACTAATGGTCAGGTTTTTTTTGTCATTTAAAGGGATAACACTAGAAACTGTATTCTCAATTAACTTATCGGGAGAGAATGGTAGTTCTTCTATAATCATTCTTCCTGCTTCAAGTTTTGATAAATCTAATAGATCGTTTACCAAATGTAGAATGTAATCTGATGATTTTTTAAGGTGGTCTAAGTAATGTGCTTGTTTTGTGCTTAATCCTGTTCTTTCTAATAAATCAGAGTACCCTATTACTGTGTTTAAAGGAGATCTAAGGTCATGTGTAACAGTGTTGATTATGGATTCTCTTGTTTTTAAGAGGGATTCTGTATAAGTTTTTTCTGTTTCAAGCTCATTTCGATATTTTTGGCTTTTGGATACGTCTTTTGTGATTAGGAGAAGAAATATAATGGCAATTAACAGGCTAATACCGGCAATGATAAGAATGATATCAGAAGTGTTGTTGAGAACTAGGCTAGAGGCCTCTAAACGTGCATAATATTGCTTTCTTTCGTTACGATCGATAGAAGCAAGTAAGTCTCTTAATTGTTTTGTGATTATTTGGTCATTCTTAAGAAGATCATTCTCTTTTGATGATATCTCTCTTTTATATTTTTTGTCTTTTTGTGCTAGATCTGCCAGAACTCGTTTAACTGATTTTGCCAGAGAATCTACTGTTTGGTTTGTAAGCCGTTTTGCATTGTCCCTTCTAGACAGTTCTAACACGTTAATCAATGCCTTTTTAGTACGACGATCATATTTTTTAAATCGTATGTCGTAATCAGTATAACCATCAAAACTTTTGTTTACTTTCTTAAGTTCATCAATAGCAGTTTCATAAAGCCCTTTTTCTTTTCGTTGTTCATATATTTCTATGAGTTCTGCAAGGTTTTCATTTTTACGATCAATAAGATGTTTAATGCTATCAATTTTTTTAGTTTGTAAAGTATCATTAGATATTTTAGAAACCTCATTAATAGTTTTAAGTATGGTATCTATTTTTGTTTTGTAAGTATTAAATTTTTCAACATCAGAAGTTTGTATGATGTTTCTGGTTAAGCTTTCTGCTTCATATAACCCCGTTATGGCTTCACCAACCAAAAAGAGTTTTTCATTGTTTTCACTTTTAATCTTAGTGATTTGGGTGTAATTGGTCAATTGTTGGTATATGACCCAAAAGGCAGTAACGGCTAATATACCTATAAGTAAGTAGCCCGCAATTATTTTATAAGTTACCGATCTTTTTGTGTTCTTCATGGGTTCAATATCTATAGCTTTTAACTTAAAAAATCAAAACGCATTGTTATTAGGCTAAATAAAGTTACAATAAATCAATAAAACAAGCTGTTTTTTGCCTGTTTGTTCAATAGTATACTCGATTTGATAGTAATTAACCTAAAATGATAAGGTGATAGTTTTATAAAATAATATTTTAAAGTAAATATAAAACGGTTGGTCCTGTTAAATACTCATTTACAACTTCTTTTCCATATAATTTTATTACTTTTGCAGTGTAAACTTTAGGGGTGTCCTTAACTTTGGTTAGGTCTGAGAAATACCCTTTGAACCTGATGCGGTTAATGCCGTCGAAGGGAAAAGTAAAATCACATATGTTTAATGTATGTGTTTTCTTCTCTGTACAGGTGAGTGCAACCCAAAGTTTCTGGTATTATATAGATATAAAATGACCATAAACGTAAATAATCAACCTCAATCGGTTCCAGAACATAGTACTATTGAAAAAGTAGTAGAACAATTGGATATTTCAGCTACAGGAATAGCAATAGCAATTAATAATGAGATAGTTTCTAAGAACAACTGGAATACTACAGTTTTAAAAGAAAAGGACCAAGTAGTTATTATTAAAGCTACTCAAGGAGGATAATAATAACCATTTTTAATAAGAAAACAACGGTCAAACCCTAAGCTAAAACCCAATAATTATGAAGAAAAAAGATACTGCACCACAAGATAAAGTAATCAGTACAACTCCTTTTCCTAGTTCAGAAAAGATTTATGTGCCAGGTAAAATCCATCCACAGATCAGAGTTGCAATGAGAGAAATCAAATTGAGTGATACTGTTGATAGTATGACCCAAAAGAAAACACCAAACCAGTCTGTTACTGTATACGATACTAGTGGGCCTTATACAGATCCTTCTAAAGAAATCAATGTGCATGATGGTATAGAAAGAATAAGAGAGCAGTGGATTTTAGATAGAGGTGATGTAGAAGAATTAAGTGGTTTTACTTCAGAATATTGTAACAAAAGATTAAATGATTCGAGTATCGATCATCTTAGATTTAATCACCTTCGTAAACCAAAAAGAGCAAAAAAGGGTAAGAACGTATCACAAATGTATTATGCAAAACAAGGTATAATAACACCAGAAATGGAATACGTTGCCATACGTGAAAATCAAAAAATTGAAGAGGCTCAGCGTATATCAAAACAGCATCCGGGACAAGATTTTGGAGCTAATATTCCAAACAAAATTACACCAGAGTTTGTTCGAGAAGAGATCGCGAGAGGAAGAGCGGTTATTCCTTCAAATATTAATCACCCAGAAAGCGAACCTATGATTTTAGGGCGTAATTTCTTAGTAAAAATTAATGCCAATATTGGTAACTCGGCAACTACTTCCAGTATCGAAGAAGAGGTAGAAAAAGCCGTTTGGGCATGTCGTTGGGGAGCAGATAATATTATGGATCTTTCTACTGGTCAAAATATACATGAAACCAGAGAGTGGATTGTGCGTAATTCTCCTGTGCCAATTGGAACAGTGCCAATTTATCAAGCATTAGAAAAAGTAAATGGGAAAGCAGAAGATTTAACTTGGGAGATTTTTAGAGATACACTTATTGAACAGGCAGAACAAGGGGTAGATTATTTTACGATACATGCAGGAGTGAGATTAGCTTATGTTCCTATGACAGCTAAGAGAATTACAGGTATCGTATCAAGAGGAGGGTCAATTATGGCAAAATGGTGTTTGGCTCATCACAAAGAGAGTTTCTTGTATACTCACTTTGAAGAAATTTGTGAGATTATGAAGTCATACGATGTTGCTTTTTCATTAGGAGATGGATTGCGCCCAGGTTGTGTGGCTGATGCGAATGACGAAGCTCAGTTTGCAGAACTTGAAACATTAGGTGAATTGACAAAAATAGCTTGGAAACATGATGTACAAACCTTTATCGAAGGTCCTGGACATGTACCTATGCATATGATCAAGGCAAATATGGATAAACAATTAGAAGCTTGTGGAGAAGCTCCTTTTTACACCTTAGGTCCTTTAACAACAGATATTGCACCAGGTTATGATCACATAACATCTGGTATTGGAGCTGCTATGATTGGGTGGTATGGTACAGCGATGTTGTGCTATGTAACACCAAAAGAACATTTAGGATTACCAAACAAAGAAGATGTACGTGTAGGGGTGATTACTTATAAATTGGCAGCGCATGCTGCTGATTTGGCAAAAGGGCATCCTGGAGCGCAACATAGAGATGATGCGTTAAGTAAAGCACGTTTTGAGTTTAGATGGGAAGATCAATTTAATTTGGCATTGGATCCAGAAAGAGCGAGAGAATATCATGATGAAACATTACCTGCTGAAGGTGCAAAAATTGCTCATTTCTGCAGTATGTGTGGTCCAAAATTCTGCTCTATGAAAATATCTCAAGAAGTACGTGATTATGCAGCTAAAAAAGAAATAGAAGGTAAAAAAGTATTTGAGGCCGGAATGCAAGAAAAAGCAGAAGAGTTTAAAGAAAAAGGAAGCGAAGTTTACTTATAAACTATAGTCAATAACTTTTTTTAGTAATTAGTCCTGATCATCCAAGTGAGGGACTAATTACTATAATTTAAGAAACAATGTTTATTCTACTTACATCAGAGAAAGAAATACAGAATGAGGCAAATCTGATAAATCAATTGTTTCAAAATGGCCTCGAAGTATTACATCTTCGTAAACCAACTTTTGATAAAGAAAGGTATAGAAATTTGCTTACTCAGATAGATCAGAAGTATTACTCCAATATCATGTTACATCAGTTTCATGAACTTTGTAGTGAGTTTGGTTTAAGAGGAGTTCATTTACAAGAGCAACCTCGAATTGATTTAAAAGAAAAGTTGTCTAGTTATGTTAATGAATATAGATATATGGGGTATCAAGTGAGTAGTTCTTTTCATACTAAATCAGATATTAAAAATTGTATTGTTGATTTTGAATATGTCTTACTTAGTCCTGTTTTTAGCTCAATTTCTAAGGTTGGATATCAAGGAAAAGGTTTTGATGTAAATGACTTAAATGAGTTGGTAGTAGGAATGGGAGGAATTCAAGAGAATTCAATCAAAGCAGCTATTGATTTAGGATTTAGAGGCGTAGGGGTATTAGGAGGAGTATGGAATTCGAATAATCCAATCCAAAGTTTTAAGGATATTTATAATGCCTATCAAACAGTAAAAAGTAGCGCTAAATTTTTATGAAAACTCGCCCTAATGTACTTACAATAGCAGGATTCGATCCTTCAGGAGGCGCAGGTCTTACTGCTGATATTAAAGCAATAGAGAATTTAAAAGGATATGGGTTTGCTGTGCAAACAGCAAATACAATCCAGAATGACATAGAGTTTAAAACGTGTCATTGGGTGGATGTTGAGGTTGTCAAAAAGCAAGTAGAAATTTTGTTTGATAGATTTGTTATTGATTATGTGAAAATTGGAATAGTAGAAAACTGGAATGTTTTAAATGAGATTATTGATCTTTTATTAGAAAAAAATAAAAATATTAAGGTTGTTTTGGACCCCGTGTTAAGATCAAGTTCGGATTTTTCATTTCATGATCTTTCTAATTCAAAAAATGATACTCAATTCAAAAAAATACATTCTTTGTTTGATGAAATTCTAACAAAAGTATACTTGGTAACACCTAACTATGTTGAAATAGGATTATTGTATCCTGACAAAAATATTGAAGAAACGATTAGGCATATCTCTAGTAAAACAAACCTGCTTTTAAAAGGAGGTCATGATGAGGTTTCAATAGGAAAGGATAGGTTGTTTATGGTAACTGGAGAGCAATATGTTTTTAATTCGAAGGGCAGAAATTTATCAGAAAAACATGGGAGCGGTTGTGTTTTGTCATCTGCAATTACAACATATCTTGCGCAGGATTTTAATCTATTAAAAGCGTGCTTTCGCGGAAAGAGATATATTGAAAAAGTGTTAGGATCTAATAAAAGTTTATTAGGATATCATAAATGAGAATTGAGGATATAGGAAGTTAGAGTTGATAAAATGAATCATGAGAGCATGTATAAAGTAGAAGATAAGATGTATCAGGAAAAATTAGAAGGGTTGCAGTACATTTCACAGGGTCAAACCCCTCAAGAACATCTTAAGAACATAGGTGAAGTTTGTGAGGCGGGATGTAGGTGGGTGCAATTGAGACTTAAAGATGTGGATATTGCTACCTATTTAAATACGGCTATAAAATGCAGAGAGGTTTGTGATCAATATGGAGCGATAATGATTATTAATGATAATGTGAGTATTGCAAAAGCTTCTCAGGCTGATGGTGTGCACTTGGGATTAAGCGATATGAGTCCAGTTGAGGCTAGAAAAATTTTAGGTGGAAATTATATAATCGGAAGAACAGCTAATACCATTGAAGATTGTTTGCAACATATTAAAGATAACGTAGATTATATTGGACTAGGCCCTTTTAGATATACGGCCACAAAAATGAATCTTAGCCCAATATTGGGTGTAGAAGGGTATGAAAAAATAGTTTCTGATTTAAGGATTAAAAAAGCAAATATACCTGTTATTGCAATTGGAGGTATTGAAAAAGAAGACATAGAAAATGTTTTTGAAGTAGGTGTTGATGGAGTTGCTGTTTCAGGAATGTTAACTAATCAGGTGGATTTAGAAGAGAAAATAGGATATATAAGAATGCTGATGAAAAAAGCAATTAATAAATAAGGATTAACATGGATAAACTAAAAATTGCAGATAAAGAGTTTTCATCACGTTTGTTTACAGGAACAGGTAAGTTTAGTTCCTCATCATTGATGAAAGAAGCATTAATTGCTTCGGAAAGTGAATTGGTTACTGTTGCGTTAAAACGTGTAGATGTTACTAGTGATGATGATGATATTTTGACACATCTTGATCATTCAAGAATTAATTTATTGCCAAATACTTCGGGAGTTAGAGATGCAAAAGAGGCTGTTTTTGCCGCGCAACTGGCAAGAGAAGCGTTAGAAACCAATTGGATCAAGTTAGAGATTCATCCTGATCCTAAGTATTTATTACCAGATCCAATAGAAACATTGAAAGCAGCAGAAGAACTGGTAAAGCTGGGCTTTGTAGTAATGCCATATATCCATGCAGATCCTGTTTTATGTAAAAGATTAGAAGAAGTAGGCGCACAATGTGTTATGCCTTTAGGAGCTCCAATTGGTAGTAATAAAGGGTTGAAAACATTAGAGTTTCTTGAGATCATAATTGACCAAAGTAATGTTCCGGTGGTTGTAGATGCAGGAATTGGTAGTCCGTCACATGCAGCACAGGCTATTGAGTTAGGTGCAGACGCAGTTTTAGTAAATACGGCTATAGCAGTTTCTCAACAACCTGTAGAGATGGCAAGAGCTTTTAAAATGGCTGTTGAAGCTGGTCGTATAGCATATAATGCCAAATTAGCACCTATTAAGAATCATGCTGAGGCAAGTAGTCCATTAACTAGTTTTCTTTCCTAAAAGGGTTAGATAAAACAATAACTGTTACTATGCAATATTTTAGTAGTTGCAGTTTGGTGATTAAAAGTTGTAAAAATGTATACCTTTAAAAACATATTTGATCAATATGATTGGGATGAAACCTTATCGAGTATTTTATCAAAAACCGATGATGACGTTGTGCGTGCTTTGCAGGCGTCAAAGCGAAGTATAGAGGACTTTAAAGCATTGGTATCTCCCGCGGCTAAGCCATACTTAGAAACAATGGCTCAAATGAGTAGTAGTATTACTAAAAAACGTTTTGGAAATACAATACAAATGTATGCTCCAATGTACTTAAGTAATGAGTGTCAAAATATTTGTACGTATTGTGGGTTTAGTATGACAAACAAAATCCCAAGAAGAACATTGACTGATAATGAAATTATTAAGGAGGTTGATTTTCTTAAATCTAAGGGGTATGATCACATTCTTTTGGTTACCGGAGAGGCTAATAGAACAGTTGGAGTTGATTATATTAATAATGCGATTCAACTTATACAATCAAAATTTGCCAATATTACCATAGAAGTACAACCACTTGATCAACCAGATTATGAAAAATTGATTGATAGTGGCTTATATGCAGTTTTGGTATATCAAGAAACCTATCACAAAGAGGAGTATAAAAAGCATCACCCAAAAGGGAAAAAATCTAACTTTGAATATAGATTGGAGACACCAGATCGATTAGGTAGAGCTGGAATTCATAAGATAGGATTAGGTGCCTTGTTTGGGTTAGAGGATTGGAGAGCTGATAGTTTTTTTACAGCATTGCATTTGCAGTATTTGCAAAAAACGTATTGGAAAACCAAATATTCTATTTCATTTCCTAGATTACGTCCGCATTCTGGTGGATTAGATCCTAAAGTCGAGATGACAGATGCCGATTTAGTGCAATTAATATGTGCATTTAGATTGTTTGACGAGGATGTGGAGCTGTCTATGTCTACAAGAGAAAGTGAAGTATTTAGAGAGCATATTGTTAATTTAGGAATTACCTCTATTAGTGCAGAATCAAAGACGAATCCTGGCGGATATGTTGTAGAACCTCAATCTCTTGAGCAGTTTGAGATATCTGACGAACGCCCAACTGAAGAAGTTGTAAAAATGTTAAAATCAAAGGGGTTAGAAGTTGTGTGGAAAGATTGGGCATATAACTGGCAGTAAAAACTTCTCTCGCTTCATGTTTGAATTTATTTAAGATATATATGCCTTATTTGTTTACTTTTGGTGCTCTAGACGTTTTAAAATGATATTAGTAACAGGAGCAACAGGATTGGTAGGAACACATCTTTTGGTTAGTCTTATAAAAGAAAAATCGAAAGTAAGGGCGCTTTATCGGACTGAGACTAAGAAAGAACAAGCAAAAAGAGTATTTACGTCTTATTTTTTGGAAGATGGAAAAGATGTATTTGAATCCATTGATTGGGTGAAAGCAGATCTTAATGATATTCCTGCAATGACCGAAGCCTTTGAGAGTGTAACTCATGTTTATCACTGTGCGGCAAAAATTAGTTTTAACCCAGCTAAATATATGGAGTTGAGAAAGACTAATATAGAAGGTACGGCAACGGTTGTGAATTTGTGTTTAGTGAATAAGGTAGAGAAACTCTGTTATGTAAGTTCAATTGCCACCTTAGGAGAGAGCTTATCTGATGCTTATATTGATGAAAATACAGAATGGAACCCAGAGGTGCCTAATTCTGTATATGCAATTACTAAATATGGTGCAGAAATGGAAGTTTGGAGAGGTGTTCACGAGGGGCTAAAAGCGGTTATTGTAAATCCAGGGATTATTATTGGACCAGGCTTTTTTGATGGTGGAAGCGGTGTTTTATTTAAAAGGATTTATAATGGGATGAATTTTTATACCACAGGAACTACTGGATATGTAGATATTCAGGATGTGGTATCTATTATGAGCCGATTAATGCAAGGTAATTGTCAAAACGAAAGATTTGTTCTTGTTGGTGAAAATCTAAGCTTTAAAAAAGCATTTGGTATGATGGCAACTGCATTAAATAAACCATTGCCTGTAAAAAAGGCAACACCGTTTTTAATGAAAATGGCTTATTATACACAACGTATAGGTGCTATTCTATTTCGAACAAAACAATCTATTAATAAATCATCGATACGCTCTGCATTTTTAAAGAGGCACTATGAGAATAGCAAAATCAAAAAAGAATTGATTTATAGTTTTAAGCCTATTGAAAAAAGTATTGAAGAAACTGCTAATTACTTTTTGGAACAGATTTAATATTTATTTCTTCTTCTTCTTTATTACTTTGAGGAGACTTTCCCTGTTCAAGTCTTTTGTTAATTCTGATAGAGTCTTGAATAGCTTTTAACGAGTCTTCTTTTTTCTGCAATTCTTTATGTCTGGTCGTTTCTTTTTCAATATTAGCCTTGACTCGAGTGACTATGTCTTTATATTTTTCAAATTTACTCGAATACCAAGCATTGTTTTGAGCAAAAGTAGCACTGTCAATATTATATTTCTTTAAGATAATAGATTCTGGGTTGATGCTGTTTTCTTCAAAAACTTTTCTATTCGAACTTTTTGCAGCATTAATAAAAGCCATGTCGCTCAAAATTTCAACCATGCGATCTTCTGTGAGTATATTTTTAGGGGTAATTGGCTTGTCTAGACTTTGGCAGCAAATACACGTTAAAAAAAGAAAGCAATATATTAGGATTTTATTCATCTATCAAATGTTAATCGCTGTGCATTTTGCACATCATAAAATTTAAAGTTCTTATAAACAAGGCTTCCGTTTACAAAAGTATGTGTTATTCTTGATTTAAATGTTGTGCCTTCAAAAGGAGACCAACCGCACTTATAAGCTATATTATCTTTATTAACAGTCCAAGGAGCATTAATGTCTACTAATACAGCATCTGCATGATACCCTTCTTTGATGTACCCTCTTTTTTCGATTTGAAATAAGATGGCAGGGTTATGGCACATTTTTTCTACAATTTTTTCTAATGATATCTTATCACGGTGAAAAAACTCTAACATAGCAGGTAATGCATGTTGCACTAGAGGTCCTCCAGAAGGTGCTTTGGTGTATACATTGTCTTTTTCCTCGGCAGTATGTGGTGCATGATCAGTAGCAATGACATCTAATTTGTCATTTAATAGAGCGTCGAACAAAGCATCTCTATCATTAGCGGTTTTAACTGCTGGATTCCATTTGATTAATGTACCTTTTTCTTTATAATCTTCGTTAGAAAACCATAGGTGATGTATGCATACTTCTGCGGTTATTTTCTTTTCTCTAAGTGGAATTTTATTAGTAAATAACTCAAGTTCTTTGGCGGTTGATAGATGAAAAACATGTAATCTAGCTCCAGTTTTCTTAGCTAATTCTATAGCTTTAGAAGAGGATAAATAACAAGCCTCTTCGCTTCTAATTATTGGGTGAAATTCTACAGGAATATCATCTCCATATTGGGCTCTATATTTTTCAGTTGCTTCTCTTATAGTTTGCTCATCCTCGCAATGAACGGCGATCAATAAATCAGTTGAAGAGAATATTTTTTCTAGAACCTCTGGATTGTCAACAAGCATATTTCCTGTAGAAGAGCCTAAAAATAACTTTAGAGCAGCTACTTTTTTTGGATCTACTTTAAGAATTTCTTCTATGTTGTCATTTGTCCCTCCAAACATAAAAGAGTAGTTTGCGTAGCTTGTTTTTGCTGCAATTTCAAACTTCTCTTCTAATTTTTCTATTGTAGTGGTTTGAGGTATTGTGTTGGGCATTTCTATAAATGAAGTAATGCCTCCCGCGACTGCTGCTTTAGATTCAGTTTTTATGTTTGCTTTGTGAGTAAGCCCAGGTTCTCTAAAATGTACCTGATCATCTATGACCCCAGGTAATAAATATTTTCCCTCTGCATCAAAAATATGCACATCTGGTGATTTTGCACTTATTTGTGGTGCAATTTCTTTGAAAATACCTTGTTCTATATATACATCGCCATTAAAAATCTTTCCTTCATTAACAATATTTGCATTTTTAATAAGCACACTATCCATGATCATATTTCGTAACGTTTAAATAAACTGTTTATTTTCATTTTTAAAACTCCAAAAACAGCTTCAGAAATAATTCCTTTACTCATCTTTGAGGTTCCTTTGGTTCTATCTGTAAAGATAACCGGGATTTCTTTTATTTTAAATTTTAATAAGTAAGCTTTAAATTTCATTTCGATTTGAAAGGCATACCCAACAAAACGAATTTTGTCGAGATTAATTTTTTCTAACACCTCTCTTTTATAACAGATAAAACCAGCGGTTGTGTCATGAATATCCATGCCTGTTATAAAACGAACATATTTTGAAGCTAACCAAGAGAGTAAAACTCTACTCATGGGCCAGTTAACTACGTTAACACCAGTAGCATATCTAGATCCAATAGCTACATGAGATGATCCCTTAGCACAAGTGTTGTATAAGCGCATAAGATCATTAGGATTATGAGAGAAATCTGCATCCATCTCAAAAATATACTCGTATGATCGTTTTAAAGCCCATTTAAAACCTGTGATGTAAGCGGTTCCTAACCCTAACTTTCCTTTACGTTCGATTAAATAAAGAGCATCAGGATATTCAGCTTGCAATTCTCTTACCATACTGGCAGTCATGTCTGGCGAGTTATCGTCGACAATAAGAATATGAAAACTACGCTGAAGCGAAAACACATTTCTAATGATTCGCTCTACATTTTCGATTTCGTTATAGGTAGGTATTATTACTAAGGCATCCACCATTTACACCATTTTTCAGGCAAATATAACTGAACTCATTAGAACTTTTTCCTTGTAAATAAGAATTTTGGTTTTTGTAACTAAAAACTACCAAAATTTTATATAAAATTAAGAAAGTTAACTAGTTAATAAATAGTATAATTAGGGTAGTAGTTTTTTGATAACATAGGTTTTAAAAGTAATACATCAAAATATTTGAAAATGATAAGAAAATAATTGAGGATTATTTTTGTTTATATATGTTAATTGATTGTAATTTTATAACCAATTATGGAAATTATTACTAGAGAAATAGCAACAAATAACTGGCTTACTATTGTTCTTGTCACGTGTTTAGTATTGCTAGCTGCGGCAAAACAGATCAATATACTTAGGTTTTCTGATTTTGTAATGCTTTTAGCAAATAGTAAATATATTATTGCTCATCAAAAATTAAACAAGTTATCTTCTTTGTTTAATGCGGTTCTTGTAGTTTTTCAAATTGTTTCAGTGTCTTTGTTCGTATACTTATGTTTTGATACGTTTAAGGGGCAAGAAACAGATCAGGTAATAACCTATTTTAAAATTCTTACTCTGTATACGTTAGTTGTGATTTGTAAATTGCTAATTGAAAAAATTATAGCAGCAATTTTTTCAATTGACTCTATAATCGACATGTATTTGTTTTATAAAGTGTCGTATCGCAATTTTATAGGAATGTTACTTATGCCAATAAATATAGTATGTATATATGTAGTTCAACCATCTAAGAGTGTGTTTGTTGTATTGGTTGTTTTATTGCTTATTTTAAATGCTATTATGCTCTTTTCATATTACAAGAAAAATGAAAACATTATTTTCAACAACTTGTTTTATTTTATTTTGTATCTTTGCGGACTTGAAATTGCCCCTTATTTTATATTGTATAAGCTTATTTAGTTAACAAAGGACTTTTACAAAAAAAGAAAGAATATTATATGAAAGTGAAAACAATTTTGGTCTCACAGCCGGAGCCTAAAGTAGAAAATTCACCTTATTTTGATTTGGAAGAGAAGGAGAAAGTTAAAATTGACTTTATCCCTTTCATTCATGTAGAGGGGGTTGATGCAAAAGAGGTAAGATTACAAAAAGTAGATTTGTCACAATATTCCGCTATTATTCTTACTAGTCGTAATTCTGTTGATCATTTTTTTAGAATAGCAGAAGAAATGCGATTTAAAGTGCCAGATTCTCTAAAGTACTTTTGTCAAAGCGAGGCTGTTGCCTATTATCTTCAGAAGTATGTGGTTTATCGTAAAAGAAAAATCTATGTTGGTAAACGAACATTTCAGGAATTGTCTCCTTTAATTAAGAAGTACAAAAATGAAAAGTTCTTATTGCCTTCTTCAGATAAATTAAAGCCCCTTATCCCAGATACTTTAAATGAATTGAAAGTAGATTGGAAACAAGGTGTTTTTTATAAGACCGTAGTAAGTGATCTTTCTGATCTAAGAAACGTTTTTTATGATATATTAGTGTTTTTTAGCCCATCTGGAATCGAGTCTTTATTTGAGAATTTTCCTGACTTTAAGCAGAATAACACACGTATTGCTGTTTTTGGAAATTCAACAGTTAGAGCTGCAAAGAAGCATAATTTAGAGATTAATATACAGGCGCCAACGCCTGAAACTCCTTCAATGACCATGGCATTGCAGAAGTATATTAAAGAAGCAAATAAGAAATAGAAATAGAATTTTTATTTTAAAATCAAAAAAAAGAGATCTTATTGAGGTCTCTTTTTTTGTTGTGTAAAGGTCTGAGCTTTTAGGGTAAAACAAAACAGGGATCCAAATAAATGGATCCCTGTTTTGTTTTTAAGAATTTAAAAGTCTTTTAAGATTCGAATTGTTTGAAATTCTTCTCAAAAGAGTTAACTAATTCTGTAGCTTTTGTGTCATATGCATCTTTGTCTTCCCAAGTGTTTCTTGGGTTTAAAATTTCTGAAGGCACATCTGGACAGTTTTGCGGTACATTAAGGTTAAAATGTTTGTCTGTAGCATAGGTTACATCGTCAAGTTTTCCTTCTAGTGCAGCATTGATCATAGCACGAGTATATTTTAACTTCATACGATTTCCTGTACCATATGCTCCACCAGTCCACCCAGTGTTAACAAGCCAAACATTTGCTCCAGTTTTTTCGATTTTTTCCATTAACATGTCCCCATATTCTTTTGGGTGTAATGGCATAAAAGGAGCTCCAAAACAAGCTGAAAAGCTTGGTAATGGTTCGTTTACTCCAGCTTCTGTTCCTGCAACCTTGGCGGTATATCCACTAATAAAGTGGTAAGAGGCTTGTTCTTTGGTTAATTTAGAGATTGGAGGTAGTACTCCAAAAGCATCCGCAGTTAAGAAAAATACATTTGTAACTGTTTTGCCTCTACTAGGTACTTTGATGTTCTCTATATGGTCAATAGGGTAGCTTACTCTTGTGTTTTGCGTAATGCTTACATCCCCATAGTCTACCTCTCCGTCTTTATCTAGGATTATGTTTTCTAATAAAGCACCTTTTTTAATTGCTCCGAAGATTTCTGGCTCTTTTTCAGAAGAAAGATCGATTACCTTGGCATAACAACCGCCTTCAAAATTGAATACAGTGTTTTCTTCTGTCCAAGCATGTTCGTCATCTCCAATCAATTTTCTTTTTGGATCTGTTGATAATGTTGTTTTACCTGTTCCAGAAAGTCCAAAAAACAGAGATGTTTTGCCGTCTTCTCCTTCATTGGCAGAACAGTGCATTGGCAAACAATTACGCTCTACTGGTAAAATAAAATTTAAAGCAGAAAAGATGCCTTTTTTGATTTCTCCAGTGTAACCAGTACCACCAATTAATGCAATCTTTTTAGAAAAATTAAGGATAGCAAAATTGTGTTGTCTTGTGCCGTCTACTTCAGGATCGGCCATAAAACCAGGAGCATTAACAATAAGCCAATCTGGTGAAAAAGATTCTAATTCACTAGTTTCTGGTCTTAAGAACATGTTGTATGCAAACATGTTAGACCATGGATACTCGTTAAGTACTCGAATATTTAGTTTGTATTCTGGATCTGCGCAAGCGTAACTGTCTCGCACAAATATTTCTTTTCCAGAAAGATACTTTGTTACTTTGTTGTATAATGCATCGAATGCCTTTTCGTCAAAAGGGATGTTAATATCACCCCACCACACTTTATCTTTTGTGATGTCATCTTTAACAATAAATCGATCCTTTGGAGATCGACCGGTAAATTCACCCGTTTTGATTGATAAAGCACCAGATTTTGTGATTTCTCCTTGGCCATTTTGCACTACTTCGTCTTGAAGCTGTTCAGATGATAACTGGTAGCGCATAGTAGCATTCTCAATACCATAGTTCTTTAACGAAAACGTTTTCGTAGTTGGATACAGTGGTTCCATAAAAATATGTTGTGTTTTGTTATGTATGTGCAAAATTATAAATAATAATCACACCAACCGACAAAAAATTTACTTAATCTTAACAAATGACAAGATGCAAAATATCCAGCCTATAATTAAGAGTAAACCTCCTAAAGGTGTAATAAAAGCAATGCTTGACAAAGATATTCCAATGATTTCATCGATTACTAAAAGATATATTGAGCCAGAAAAAAGAATTATTCCTCCTGTAAAAAAATAAAAAATACGTTTTTTAACAGTATCTTGAAGCACAGACATATTACCTATAATAAGGCATACAATAGCATGATACATTTGATATCTAACTCCTGTTGTAAAAGAGTTTATGCTTTCTGGGTCAACTTGATTTTTGAGTCCATGAGCGCCAAATGCGCCTAGAAGAACAGCTATTAACCCCATGATGGCTGCGGTAATCAAAATTGTTTTATTAGAACTTTTTTTAGTCATAATTGATTATATTAAGGGGTGTTTTTGATAAAATAGACACATTATTGGGTAAACTGTAATTAATAGGTGGTTATTAAGAACCTGTTTTTTGAGGTATTTATTACATTCGTATCAAAGTTATCAAAATATTTAGAAGGTATGCGTAAAATCTTAGTTATTGGTGCAGGTAAATCTACTGCAGTATTGATTAAATATTTTCAAGATAAATCTATAACAGAAAATCTTCATATTACGATTGGTGATATTTCTGTTGATAATGCAAAGAGGTTAGCTGGAGATCATTCAAATACAGAGGCTATTACTCTAGATATTTTTAATCAAGAATTACGTGAACAAGTAATTAAAAACACTGATATAGTGGTGTCAATGTTACCTGCTCGGTTCCATATTGAGGTGGCCAAAGATTGTCTAAAATTTGATAAATGTATGGTAACAGCATCATATGTGAGTCCAGAAATGAAAGAGTTAGATGCAGAAGCGCGTAAAAAAGGACTTGTGTTTATGAATGAGATTGGTGTAGATCCAGGAATTGATCACATGAGCGCGATGCAGGTAATTGATCGTATTAGAAGTAAAGGAGGTAAGCTTATTTTATTTGAATCTTTTACAGGTGGATTAATTGCTCCCGAAAATGATACAAATTTATGGAACTATAAATTTACATGGAATCCTCGTAATGTAGTTATCGCTGGACAGGGCGGTGCTGCAGAGTTTTTACAGGAAGGGGCATATAAGTATATACCTTATCATAAATTGTTTAGAAGAACAGAATTTCTTGAAATAGATGATCATGGTCGTTTCGAGGCTTATGCAAACAGAAACTCTTTAAAGTATCAAGAGATATATGGATTAGATGATGTGTTAACTCTTTATAGAGGAACAATAAGAAGAGTTGGGTTTTCTAAAGCTTGGAATACATTTGTGCAGTTAGGTATGACTGCAGATGATTATACGATTGCTAATTCTGAAAACATGAGCTATCGAGATTTTACAAATTTGTTTTTGGCTTATTCCCCTTCAGATTCTGTTGAACTTAAATTAAGACATTATCTTAAGATTGATCAGGATGATATTATGTGGGATAAATTACAGGAGTTAGATATTTTTAATCCAAATAAAAAAGTTGGTATCCCTAATGCAACTCCGGCGCAAATTCTACAAAAGATTTTAATGGATAGCTGGACACTTGATGATGGGGATAAAGATATGATTGTTATGTACCATAAGTTTGGTTATGAACTAAATGGTGAACGAAAACAGATTGATGCCACTATGGTAAGTATAGGTGAAAATCAAACATATACTGCAATGGCTAGAACTGTTGGTTTACCCGTTGCTATGGCAACACTACGTATTCTTAATAAGCAAATAACTAGCCCTGGAGTGCAAATACCTATTAAAGAAGAAGTTTATGCGCCCATACTAGCAGAACTCGAAGAATATGGTATTGTATTTAAAGAAAAGGAATGTGAATACTTAGGGTATAACCCAGATGGTGTAAAATAACTCTATTAGATATTTGCTTTGTGAATACAAGTAGTTTATTTAATTATGCTTTTACATATAAATTGTAGTTTGAATTATTTATTAATGGTATTTTTTTGACTAATGAAGGAACATAATGATAGTTTAGTGCTTGATGGTATAGATAAAGAGATTTTACGTAGTCTTATGGAAAATGCCAGAAAGCCGATTTTAGAAATTGCTCGTAAAGTGGGAGTATCTGGTGCAGCTATTCATCAAAGACTTCGTAAATTAGAAGCTTCGGGTTTGATAGCTGGATCCAAGTTTATTATTGATCCTAAAGTTTTAGGATATAAAACAATGGCTTTTGTGGGTGTGTACTTAGATAAGGCGGTAAGTAACCCCAAAGCGGTTAGTCAATTGCAAGAGATACCAGAAGTGATAGAGTGCCATTATACTACTGGTAACTGGTCGATTTTTATTAAAATACTTTGTAAAGATAATGAGCATTTAATGAATGTGTTAAATAAGGACATTCAGGCTATTGATGGAGTTTCGCGTACTGAAACTTTTATATCATTAAATCAACAAATTAATAGGCAAATTAAGATATAGACCAATATATACTTTAGTGCTGTATTAGAGATTTATGTTTTGTAATAAAGCGTAAGATTGTTTTGCGATTTCGAGCTCTTCGTTTGTCGGGATAACCAGTATTTTTGTTTTTGAAGAAGAGGTGTTGATTGCTCTTATTTCTTTTGATTTTAGTTGGTTTTTATGCTCATCAAGTGCTATGCCTAAATAGGTTAAATCGTCGCACACTAATTTTCTCATGGTACTAGAGTTTTCTCCTATCCCAGCCGTAAAAACTATAGCATCAAGTCCATTCATTATTGCTGCATAAGCACCGATAAACTTTTTAATTCGATAGGTATTCATCACTAAAGCTTTTTGGCAATTAATATCTCCTTTTTCTGCTGCTGTTTCTATATCACGTAAGTCGCTATAACCAGTAAGACCGAGCATACCACTTTGCTTTTGTAATAATGTGTATACATCGTCTACAGAGTATCCCAAGTCATTTAACATATAAAATATTACAGAGGGGTCAATATCTCCAGATCTCGTGCCCATGATTAGTCCATTCATTGGAGCAAAGCCCAGCGTGTGATCAATACTTAACCCGTTGTTTACTGCAGTCATACTACATCCATTACCTAAATGAATAGTAATAATTTTTGATTGTTCTTTTTTTAAATGTTCGATTGCCTTTTCTGAAACATATTTATGACTCGTGCCATGAAAACCATAGGCTCGAATTTTATGTTCCTTTAAAAATTTTTCTGGGATAGCATATCTATAAGCTTCTTCTGGCATTGTTTGGTGAAATGCTGTGTCAAAAACAGCAATTTGTATGGCTTCGGGAAACGTTTTTTCTGAAACTATAATTCCTTCTAAATTTGCTGGGTTGTGCAATGGTGCCAATGTCGAAAGCGCTTTAATCTTTTGTTTTGTTTTGTCTGTAATCTTTACAGTTTCTGAAAAAGTACTACCTCCATGAACTACTCTATGTCCAATTGCAGTAATATCAGAAGTCGATTCAATCACTCCAATGTTTTTATCTAATAAAAGTTTAGCTACTAGATGTAGGCCTGTTTTATGATTGTTTATGGCATGCGTTTGTTCAATATTTTGGTCAGGTGTTTTGTAATTTATTTTAGCTTCATTAGATCCAATTCGTTCGACTAAACCTGAGCAAATAACTCGTTTTTCAGGCATATGGAATAATTGAAATTTTATTGATGAACTTCCAGAGTTTACTACTAATATTTGCATGATAATTATTTGATAAGCGCGTATATGTGTACTTTTTTTAAATTCCTTGAGCTTGTATTGCGGTTATAATTACTGTATTGTATACATCATCAACCGTGCATCCTCTACTTAAATCATTTACAGGTTTATTTAACCCTTGTAGCATTGGTCCAATGGCTAATGCACCAGTTTCTCTTTGAACTGCTTTGTAAGTATTGTTTCCGGTATTAAGATCTGGAAAAATTAATACACTAGCCTTGCCAGCTACTTCAGAATCTGGAAGTTTACTTTTGCCTACTCTTATGTCTACAGCAGCATCGTACTGTATCGGTCCTTCAATTTTAAGCTCGGGATGTGTCTCTTTAACAATAGCTGTTGCTTTTCTTACGATCTCGACATCTTCTCCTTTACCCGAAGTGCCAGAAGAATAGGATAACATCGCGATTTTTGGGTCAATTCCAAAAGCTTTTGCAGATTTTGCCGAAGAGATTGCTATTTCCGATAATTCTTCAGCATTGGGGTTTGGGTTAATTGCACAATCTCCAAATACCGAAACGCGGTCTTCTAAACACATAAAAAATATAGATGAAACGACTCTTGTGTTGGGTTTCGTTTTAATAAATTGCAAAGCAGGTCTTATGGTATGTTGTGTGGTGTGCACAGCTCCAGATACCATACCATCTGCATGGCCCTTGTAGATCATCATTGTGCCAAAATATGAAACGTCTGCCATCATATCTCTGGCCATATCCATATTTACATTTTTATGTTTTCTTAATTCATAAAAAGTTTGAACATAGTCTTTGTAATGAGGAGACTTTGCAGGAGAAATAATATTTACATTGCCAAAATCAATTTGTAAATCCAGTTGGGTGGCCTTGTCTTTTATTTTTTTTTCGTCACCTATTAATGTAATGTTTACAGCATCAACTGCAAGTAATCGATGTGTTGCTTTTAGAATTCTTTCGTCAGACCCTTCAGGTAATACGATGTGTTTTTTGTGTAGCAGTGCACGTTTTAAAAGGTTGTATTGAAACATGCTTGGTGTGATGCTATTAGATTCGAAGGTGATCAAAGGATCAATTAAACTATCGGCATTAGCATAATGCTGAAAAGTATTGATGGATGTGTCTATTTTGTTAAGATTGTCGGCATAAATTCTGGATTTAATAGCACCAATCCTATTGGTGATAGAGAAAGTTCCTTGAGTTACAGAAATGATAGGTACAGATAGAGAAACACCTTCAATGAGTTTAAGTATTGGTTCTTCGGGCATGATTCCACCCGTAAGGATGATTCCCGAAATCTTAGGATAGTTGTCAGATATATTTGCTTGTAATGCACCTAAAATAATGTCGGCTCGATCTCCTGGAGTAATAACTAAACTATTGTCTTTTAGGTGGGTGAGGTAATTTCGTAATTGCATAGCACCCACTCCAAAACTACCCGCTTGATTATTAAGAAATTGTTTTCCGAAGAGAACTTTTCCATCTAAATCTTCGCATATTTCCTTTATGGTAGGGTTAATTAAAGAATTAATTCTCGGAATAACAATTTGCTCGACTTCTGTTCCTAAATCTTTTTCTAAGCAACCTTTTAATTCATTTTCTAATCCTTTTTCTACTTTATTAGCTACAACAGCAATTACTTCTACATCTTTGCTGCTAAAAGTATCATGAGCTAATTTAAGATTACCTACAATTTCTTCTGTGGTTTTATCTATTCCGCTTGCGACTAAAATCGAAGGAATTCCGAGGTTTTTTGCGATAACTACATTAATATCAAACTCTATGATATTTCCTTCGTCAGAAAAATCAGTACCTTCAATTAAGATAAAATCAAACTTCTCTTCTAGGTTTTTGTATTTCTGAATAATCCCATTAATGATATCTCCAGATTTGCCTTGATTGTATTTTTGAAGAACTTCACTTCGAGTAAATGCATAAGCATCTTCGAAGTTAATATCCATGTCAAAATATGTGGTGACAGTATGAATGTGATTATCGATTTTACCTGACTTTGGGTCATCGATAATAGGTCTAAAATAACCTACTTTAGCGATTTTACCCAGTAGCATTCTCATTAAACCTAATACAACGATAGATTTACCGCTATTAGGTTCTATTGTAGCAATATAAACAGCTTTACTCATATAGGACTTTTATCAAACTTATGAACCAATAAAACCAACTTTTGGATAAAGTTGAGTGGGGTTTGCCCTCTTGGGAAAGATAACCAATATCCTTATAAATGTAGCTGTTAAATGTCATTTTTTAGGAAAGGTAATTTGTATATGAATTGTTGTTTGTTGATTTTTACAACAATGATAAAAGTGTGGTGAGTGATGACAGTGAATTGGGGTAGATCTCTTTTTTGGAATAGAATTTTGGAATGGTTACAAAAAACAAAGCCCGCTGAGAAGGGTCTCTAGCAGGCTTTGTCAACTAACCAATCAATTATTGAAAAAACTTAGCATTACATGCAGCTCAATAACACTGCAATACGTTTTTAAATCTTAATCTTTTTCCAGTTGGTATCAGCTTCCTTTTTCAATTTCATAGCATCTTCTTTTGCCCATTTTTTTAGCGTATTAATCCCCCATGAGTTATAAAATAGATATAACTTATCATCTCTTATTTCAAAAGTATTAGGGTTGATATCTACTTTTTCTCCCGATACTGCTATGGCATAGGCACAAAACCCACCATATTGAGGGATATATTTTTCTGGATTACTTTTAAATTTTTCTAGATTTTCTATAGAAGCAAATTTGTAGTTAACTTGATCATGTGTCAAAATAAATTTACTACTTCCTTTTACAGCTTTATTATTAAAATACTCTGTTACATCATACCCTTTTGCAACATAGTCTTTGCTAGTATTGTAATTTGCATTTTGCGCACTTAACGAAACTGCAAACCCAAGAAATAATATGATAATAAATTTGTTCATAGTAAGAAAATCTTTAATACACTTACTTAGTGTGTAACAAAAGAAGTTCCTTACAATTTTAACAAGTTTTTATGATTGAGGGGGTTATAATAAAAAATTAGTGGTTTCTGGATAGGGTACAAGAGCACTTATCAATAAGCTAATACTATCTTTTGCAATCAAAGTAATAGATAATAATGTGGCAGTAACAACTATAGCAGATGCGATATTGTTTTCTTGAATATCTTTAAACTCATTTACACCTTTGGTTAAAGCAGAAAAAAGTAAAAATACAGATGTATTGATGATAATAGCAAATGCAAAACCTATGAACAGATATAAACCAGAGTACTGAATAATTTTACTAAATGTAATATCATTTCCTTCAGACATTGATAATCGTATCATATTGGTTATCGAAGGAATGATTTCTCCTAAAATAATCCCTATTGATAATATAATACCCGCAGTAAAAATAGAAAATGCCATATTCTCTTCTCGAATAGAATTGTTTTTAAAAAAAACTTTTTGAAGCATTTTAAATGATATAAACAGTATTAATACTGAAACTGCAATTGCTAATGCTATTTCTATAAATGCTAGAGTTAATAATTTTGTTTGCATAATATTAGGTATTAGTTAATACAATATTCCAATGGTTTATATTGTCAAAATTTTTTGGTAATGTACCGATTGTAAAATGTTTATTTGTCGTTTCCCAGACATAATAGCGTTTTCCGTTTTGTGTTTTATATTGGCCTTTTGCTGGGATATTTAATCCAAGTATAGAGTGTCTATAATAATCACTGTTAAGAATAGCTACATCATACCCAAAATGACTAAGAATAGCATAGATAATTACGGTGCGCGTATCACAATCACCCTTTAGGTTTCCCATAAAACCAACTGGATTTTGAATTCCGTAGGGGATGTTTCCGATGCAACATTCTTGGCATCGTACTAATACGCTTCGGATAGACTCTTCATAATGCTCGGGAGCAAGACAAGCCTTCTCAAATACAAATGAGTATTGTATATCTTGTATAAAGGTTACTACCATTTCTGCAAATTCAAATTGATTCAATTTTTTTGCTTTTTTTATTGCAGTAAGCTCTTTAAGGATCAAATCGAGTTTAGGAGTATCTTCTGTTGCTAGATATTGATACAGTTTTCCCCAAGAACTATAGCTTTCTCTTTGTGTGTAATTAAAGTATTGTTTTTTAGAGGCCAAATAATCTTTTTCTCTAACAGAAAACTCTCCTGTATATGAGCTTCCATAATTATCATTCCATCGTCTATTTTGTTGTAGTAGAATAATAGAGTCTCCTTTTTCGAAAACCTTTTCTCGATGAATCTTTTCTGAAACTATAGTTTTTTGACCTTCTATTTGTACTGGTACAGCGTTTAGCATGTAGCGTATTCCTAAAAGAACTGTTATGGTTAAGATACTGTACATTACATATCTCCATCGAAACTTTTGATTAGAAGATCCATATTTTCCTAGTAGCCAGGATAGAAAAAATAATATGAGTACAAAACTGAAGAATAAAGATAAAGGGATAAAGTTTTGAAGGAATCCAGCTCCTACTAATGCAAGAAGAACAATAGAAGGAAAAGTAAAACAACCAAGTTTATTCTTTTTTTCCATAGCTTAAAGTGTCATTAAGTTACAACCGCGTATATCACTATGGTCAAATCGCCCTAGAATTTCAAAACTACCATTTGTATATGTTTTTCCTAAGTCCTGAGTAGCAATAAAAGCACAGGAGTTGATATTTGCCAGATCAATTATATTAACTCCTCCTGTTTTACCATTACCTAACGAGGTAAGTGCATCTTCTGTGTTTCTAATAGAGATCTTCATCCAGGGTGGAGTATAAAATATTCCATCCTTTTTAGAATAAGATTGAGATAATAGCTCTGTCATTCCGTATTCGCTATGGATTTGAGAGATCCCTAATCCTTTTTTAAGAGTATGATGAAGCTCTTCTCGAACCATTTCTTTTCTTTTACCTTTCATCCCTCCAGTTTCCATCACAATCACATTCTCATTTAAGAGAATGTCGGTTTGTTCTGCAAGATCTAATAAGGCAAACGATACACCAAGTAAAAGAATTTTTTTGTTTTCAGAAAGTAGTTTTTTGAGTGTGTCTGCTAGCTCATCTAGGTTGTGCAAGTAGAAACCGCTCTCTATATGTTTACTGTCTTTAATTAATCTTTCTGTCATATATATTAATGAAGATCCTTCTCTTTCTAGATAAGATGGTAATAGTGCTAATACCACATAATCAGTTATGTTTCCGTAGAAATGTTTAAACCCTTTTCTGAAACTATCTTCATATAGACTTAGGTCACTTACATAATGTTTACTCGTTATGGTTCCTGTTGTTCCACTGCTTGTAAAAATTTTTGAAGTAGGTGTATTGGTACTTACTATTTTTTCTTGTTTAAAAAATTGAATAGGCAGATGGGGGATATCATGACTGCTTTGTATCGAGGTTTTTGTAATTCCCAAAAGGTTACAAAAGCGTTGATAGATACTGTTGTTGGTATATTGGTGATGAAAAATCTGTAACGAAACCCTCTCAAAATCAGTATCGTTTTGAATAGAAAAAATGGAATCGATTAGCATATAGTACGTTCAACAAATTGCGTTGAACAAAGGTATGAAAAACAAGGCATTATTTTGTATTGATCCTTTAATGCGAAAAGGAATGAACTCATATTCAAAAATGAGCAGGGATTGATAAAGTAATATATGTATAAAATGATCGTATTATTAGTAAAACACGCTAGTTTCTGACCAATTTTAATGTTGCTTTTTTGTCACCTTCTTTAATTCGAAGAACATAAACAGCTGGAGGCAATGAAGAAATATCTAATTCATTACCAATTAAAACCTTAAAAAGTATTTGTTGACCTAAAACGGTAAAGATAGAAACTGTTTTAGTTAAGTTTTTAGTTGATTTTATGTAAAGCTTATCGCCATTTACAGGGTTCGGATATATGCTCAAGCCTTCAATCTTTGATGGCTGTCTTGAGACAGTATCAGCCTGTGCCTGTATTTCCGGAGTAAAGGAAATGCAAACAACGCCAATAAATATAATTAGTAAGTAGATTTTTTTCATACAAAACTTTATTTTGGGGGAATAAATATACAACATAAAAATCAAAAAAATAACAAAATATATGCTTAGTTAATTGTTAAATAGGCATTTGACGGTTATTACGTACATTGACTGTGGTTTTTTCTTTAATTTTTGACATTTTTGCTTTAATCTTTTAGATGAAATTTATCAGAATTAAGATGAAAAGCCAAAGGTTATAAAAATGTTATTTTTTAAATTACTTCCCCTTTTTTTAAATTATAAAAGTATCAAATTTTGAGTTTTGTTTTTGTAATTCAAAAATTATGCCTCATATTTGTTATATCATGAAGTTATAAAAGAATTATACAGATCTACATATTGTCTCCAAATGGCAATTCTCAAGTTTAGAAATATACGCTCTAAACTCAAATTCCTCTTTTTTAATTTATAATTCTATAAGTCTCATGACTCAAAATAAACTTACAATTACTCGCTTATTTTCATTTTTTAAGATTGCAATTACTGGCAAGGAACAAGAGTTTACCTCGGGAAGTATTCGTAGAGCGGTGTTTATGCTTTCGGTACCAATGGTACTTGAAATGATGATGGAATCCATATTTTTTCTTGTAGATGCATATTATGTTTCCAGCCTCGGAGCTAATGCAATTGCTACCGTTGGGTTAACAGAATCTGTACTAACATTGGTGTATGCTGTAGCCATTGGATTAAGCATGGGAGTTACCGCTATTGTTGCTCGAAGAGTAGGAGAAAAGGATATTAAAGGCGCTTCGCAAACAGCGGTGCAGGCTATACTTTTGGGTGTGGTTCTATCAATTTTAATAAGTATTCCAGGGATTCTTTACCCCAAAGAAATATTAGCACTTATGGGGGGGGAACCTGATCTTGTTGAAGAAGGATATGGGTTTACACAAATCTTATTGGGAGGTAATGTGACCATCATGTTATTGTTCTTAATTAATGCTGTTTTTCGTGGAGCAGGTGATGCCTCTGTTGCTATGCGGGTGCTTATATTTTCTAATGTATTAAATATCATTCTAGATCCTATTTTTATATTTGGATTTGGTCCTGTTCCAGCATTTGGTGTTCAAGGAGCAGCAATTGCGACAACTATTGGTAGAGGTAGTGCGGTGATATTTCAGTTATTGATTTTATTTTATGGATGGAGCAAAATCAAGGTTACTTTTAAAGACCTTGTTTTTAAAGCGCAACTCATGTTTACGCTTATAAAAGTATCTTTAGGCGGGATAGGTCAGTTTATTATAGGTACATCAAGTTGGGTCTTTTTAATGCGTATTATGGCCGAGTTTGGTAGTGAAGTATTAGCAGGGTATACTATCGCTATTAGGGTACTAATGTTTACATTAATGCCATCGTGGGGGATGAGTAATGCCGCGGCAACATTGGTAGGACAAAACCTTGGGGCGGCAAAACCAGAACGTGCAGAACAGTCTGTTTGGAAAACAGGAAAGTATAATGCTTATTTTATGCTTTTTGTATCTGTATTTTATTTGGTTTTTGCAGAGGTGATATTGAAGATATTTAGTGACGATTTACAAGTAATTGAGTACGGCGCATTAAGTTTAAGAGTGATTGCAGCTGGGTATGTTTTTTATGCTTATGGTATGGTCATTACTCAATCTTTTAATGGAGCCGGTGATACTAAAACCCCAACCGTTATTAATTTCTTTTGCTTTTGGGTGTTTCAACTACCATTTGCCTATCTGGCTGCTTTGGTTATGAATTGGGGTGTAGTAGGTGTTTTATGGGCTATTACTTTTGCCGAGGTGCTCATTGCTGTCATCGGGATTATATGGTTTAGAAAAGGAAAGTGGAAAGAGGTGAAAGTGTAGAATTTAACTGTATCCTAGTAGTATAAAAAGACCAATAATGATATGTTATTGTATCTGGTTTTAAAGCGTTTTATTTTTATCAAAAAGATCTTAACTTACTAATCCATATATGATCAGAGTCCAAGAAAAAAATGAAACTACGATCCTTTATCCTTGCAAGATGAATTTTTGTGTAGCATACTGTTGATGGGGAGATCTGTAGGGGATAAGATCATCGAATTTCTAAAAAAAATCTAAGCAGAGAATTTTGTTTCTTGATAACAAAACTACTGACCCAGCATTACAAGAATTGTTGGTTTAGGTTTTTATGTGTCCCAAAACTAATGGAGTGGCAAAGTACACTACGTATATTGGTAACCTTAATGCATTGACCAATCAGTATAATCAATCGGTAGAGCGAAGACTTAACGGTAATACAAATACAAATATAGGGCTTACCGATGATATTACGGTAAATGAAGAGGAGTAGATACTTTTATTTATAAGTAAAAAGAAACCAGACTGCCATTTGGCAGCCTGGTTTTTACTATTGTGTTTCATCCGAATAGGATGAAATAAGTTTGTTATAGACCAGAAGTCCAACCGTTAGCCCAGTCTGGAGCAGCAGCTCCATTACCAGCACCTGTGTTGTTTCCAACAGTTATAAAGTCTGTGTTAGCTCCTGTGTAGTCAGTTTGTACAAATCCAGCAGCTGTATTAGCAAATTGCATTGGGTTGATAGTAAGATCATCATTTTCTAATCTTGCCTTAGCTTCAGCATCTGTATCTTTTACTTTAACACCTAAGTTGATACCGCTTGTATAGAAATTAGTAATTGTAAAGTTACCTCCACCTTCTTTAAAGAATAGTGCTCCCTCGGTAACAGGTCCTACAACAGTAATATTAGAAAGAGTAGTTGTAGTAACAGGAGTCGCATCTCCATCATCACCATTGTTAGATCCTTCTATACCTGCTTTTGCACCATCTTTGATGTACCAGTAGTCACCGTTACCATTCCAACCGTCTGCAAAGTCAATAGAATCATCTCCACTTCCCACAGATACTAAGTATTTACCAGTTACAGTACCTCCAAAGAATTCGATACCATCATCTCCACCATGTAAAGATTGTACGTGCTCAAATGTAGTTCCAGATCCAACACCAAACAAAGATACCCCGTTAAACTCTTTATCGTTAGAGAAAGTAGCACCTGTATATTCAACTCTTAAATATTTGATAGATCCAGAATTATCTGTAGAATTAGAACCACCATATGTAAGGTCAGCAACTTCAGAAGTTACATTAGTTCCTTTATTAGTTGGTGCATCACCACAGATTACTAGTCCACCCCAGTCACCAGGAGCAGGATTAGTAGCAGCAGAGGTCATTACTACCGGTTGAGAAGAAGTTCCATTTACAAATATTTTAGCACCACGTTCTACAGCTATATAAGAAGCTGTTCCACCTGTAGCTTTAATTCTTGTTCCGGCAGGAATAGTAAGAGAACCTCCAGATTTAACAACAAAAGAACCAGTTAATAAGTATTCAACATTGGCATCAAGCGTAACATCGTTAGAAACTTCTCCAAGTAGATTTTCTGTAGAACTAGGTCCGCTATTGTCTAGACCAATAGTCCAACCTGCAGCCCAATCAGGAGAAGAAGCTCCATTTCCTGCACCATTGTTAAACCCTTCTGTATAAAAAGATTGGTTTGTTCCTGTATAATCAGTTGCATTAAATCCATTTGCTGTAGCTGCAAATTGAATGTTATCAATCTTTAAATCATTGTTTTCGATACGTGCTGCAGCCTCTGCATCGGTGTCTTTTACTTTGATACCTAAATCAATTCCAGTAGTATAGAAGTTATTTATTGTAAATTTACCACCACCTTCTTTAAAGAATAATGCACCTTCACTTACTGGTCCAACAACAGTAATATTAGATAATGTTGCATTAGTAACAGGTGTTGCGTTACCATCATCACCATTGTTTGATCCTTCAATACCAGCTTTAGCACCTCCAGAGATATACCAGTAGTTTCCTGTTCCGTTCCATCCATCAGCAAAGTCGATAGAGTCATCACCACTATTAGTAGATACTAAGTATTTACCGTTTACAGTACCTCCAAAGAATTCGATACCATCGTCACCACCATTGTATGACTGAACATATTCAACAACAGTTCCAGAACCAACACCGAAGAATGATGCTCCGTTAAATTCTTTATCATTAGAGAAAGTAGCACCTGTATATTCTAATCTTAAGTATTTAACAACTCCAGAGTTGTCAGCAGCATTGTTACCACCATAAGTAAGGTCAGCAACTTCAGAAGTTACATTAGTTCCTTTGTTAGTTGGTGCATCACCACAAATTACTAATCCACCCCAGTCACCAGGAGCAGGGTTAGCAGAACCAGAAGTCATTATTACGGGAGCAGAAGCAGTACCATTGATAAAGATCTTTGCACCACGCTCTACGGCGATATATGCAGAAGTACCTCCTGCAGCTTTAATAGTTGTTCCTGCAGGAATAGTCAAAGAAGATCCTGATTTTACCACATAAGCACCTGTAAGCTCATAAGAAAGAGTTGCATCTAAAGAAGTGTCTTCTGTTACCTCTCCTTGAAGTGTAGCAATTTCACAAGGAGTACAAGAACCTCCACAATCAACACCAGTTTCGTTTCCATTTTGTTTGCCATCTGAACAAGAGGATCCACCATCATCATCCTTGTTACAGGCAGCTATCATAGCTACTGCAGCAAAGGTTAGTATAAATTTTAAAAGATTGTTTTTCATTGTTTTTGAATTTTGATAAAAATTGTTTTCCTTTTTAAAGATTGATTTATTTTTGATTTAATTAAAACTTATAACTTAATGATAGTTTTAAGTCATATCCTTTTTTGAAAGAAAGAACAGTAACGTCTCTTTCTTGAAAATTTAGATTTAATTCAGGATCATTATTAGTGTCTCCATTAACTGCTTCCTGAACTCTTTTTATGGTTGGATTTAAAAGGTTTTTAGCCGATAATCCTAATGAAAGACTTTTGGTTAATTGTGCTTTAGCAATAAAATCTAGAGTTGGAACTCCTTTTTCAACAATGTTTCCTTTACCAACACTTCCAAGAGAGTAAATTCTATCTGAAAAGTAATTGGCTGCTATCGTTAATCTAAGGTTTCTGTTTTCTGCAAAATCGGTATAGTAACTGATATCAGCATTAGCAACTAAATCAGAAGCACCAGTTATACCCGTTTCTGTATAAGTAGGTATAAAATTAACTGGCAGACCGATTGCTTGAGCAGGCTCTAATACTTTTGTGCCATCGAGATCTTGCTTTGTGTTCATATAAGAAGCATTTAAACCGGCAGTTAAGCTATTCTTTAGAGTGTTTTCTTCTTTTTCAATCTCATTTTCAAAAAGTATCTTTCTGGCTTCAAGTTCTACCCCTATTGCAGTAGCTTTTTCTCCAGTATTTCCCCAAGAAATATCGTTGGCAGCAGAAACGGCGACAAAACTATTGATAGGATCTAAGATTCGTTTACCAAAAACTCCGAAAGAAAGTATTTCGCTTGATTTAGGGAAGAACTCCCATTTTAAGTCAACATTGTAATTTGTAGAAATTGCAGTTGCAGGGTTTCCGAAATAATCTTGATTTACTTGTTGATATAAGAAAGGGGCTCTCTCTTTGTATTGAGGTAAAGTATATGTTTTACTTGCTGCGAATTTTAAATTCTGCTTTTCATTAATTTCATATTTAACAGAAAGAGAAGGCAAAAATTCAAAAGAGTCTAATTCGTTATCATCAATTTCTGGTCGTGTAGAAGTTGACCATTCAACGAATTGATTAATCTGCTCAGCTCTAAGACCGACTAATACAGTAAGTTTTTGGGAAAAAGCATATTCAGCATTTAAAAACCCTGCGTGTATACTTTGATCACCTCTATAGAATTGAGGGTCTAATGCTCCAGGAACATCTATTGTTCCTCTAAAAGTTCTTATTCTAAAGAGTCCATTATTGATGTTTTCTTGACTAAAATAAGGGTCAACATTATAAGGATCAACATTTACTCCAAGATTTGGGTTTCTAAATATTTGAAAGTTAAATTGAGTAGCTTCAAAATTTACATCTTTAAACCTTCCGCTATACCCTAAAGTAATTTTACCATCAAACTTATCATCTTCATTCTTTTTAAATTTAAAGTTAGTACTAAGGTTTGCAGCAATTTCTTCCTCGTTTAATTCTCCGTAAAATCTATGGTTATCAGATGCTGAAGATATTTGAGCAAAAGATTTTGGTCCATTTGGTTCTTCTGCTATTTCAGGTAATAAGGTTACTTGTCTTCGGTCTGGTTCTAATGCAATAATATCATTATAAGAGGCTCCCCAATTTATATCTAACCTCTCAGATAATTCATGACTTCCTAGTAACTGATGAATCATTAAAGATGTTCTTTCAAAGACAGATCTTTGAATAAAACCACCTCCTTCAGAAGCATCATCTTCAATATCTATAATTCCGTTAAACTCCTTTTGTTGTTGGCTAGATGTATTAAGGAAAAGAACATTATAGTTTAGGGTGTTGTTGTTATGTTTTAAACTAGCATTACCCATTAAAGTTGTATTAGTGTTGTATGCGTAGTTAAAGTAATCAAAATCGCTGTTTGCAACAGAATTAGCGGTAACTCCACCTCTAGATTCACCTTCTCTATAGTTGTAATTATTGCTAAAAGATCCTATTGCAAATAGACTTAGTTTTGTTTCATCTCCGAAAATGTAAAAAGAGTCTCCCCCTTTTATGGAGATTCCTGTATTTATAGGAGCTGACGTTTTTTCTCTGTCCCAACTCGTAGTGAAGTTATAGTTTGTTAACGGAGAATCTGGGATACTTGGATTGTAAAATCCACTTTTATTAGGCCCGTCATTTAAAAAGAAATCATCAGCACCTGTTGTAATAGTATTTATACCTGATTCAAAACCTAATTCTACAAAACCTTTACCTTTATATTTTTTAGATGTAATATCTATATTGGCTCCAGCAAAATCACCGTAGTTTTTTACGTCAAATGTTTTATCAATACCAATGGCTTCAACGATATCTGTATTGAAAATGTCTAATTGTATATTTTTCTTTGATGGATCGTTTGAAGGTAATGGTAAACCATTAAGTGTTGTTACATTATAGCGATCTCCTAACCCTCTTACAAATACATTTCCTGATCCTTCTTGTTTTGATATTCCAGTTACTTTTGTAACTGCTGTTGCAACATCACCTACACCTTTTTTAGCAAGCTCTTGCGCTCCGATTGAAGTTTTTTGTGTTACAGCAGCCTTTTGTTCAATTAATAGTGCCTCTTCACGTTCACGATTGGTTACTACTTTAATAACTACTTCTTCTAATGCTGCTGCGGTTGCACCCATAGTAGCGTCTATCACGGCTACTTTATCTGCTTCTACGACTACATTTGGAATTTCTACAGTTTGATATCCTGTAAAACTAAACTCTATTGTATAAGTTCCTACAGGTACACCTGTGATTTCGTATAATCCATCAAAATCTGTAGATGCTCCTTTTGAGGTTCCTTTAATTACCACATTGGCAAAAGGAAGGGGCTGGTTTCCAGATTCTTTGTCTAATAATTTGCCGGCGATAGTACCGGTGTCTTGGGCAAAAATAGCTCCTACAAATAGAAGTGCTATTACTGTAAAAAATTTTCTCATTGTATGTTTTCAAAATCTGGTACAAATAAATACGGTTTTACAGTAATTCTCTTTACGCCATTATTATCCTTAGTTTAAGGGATTGTGATGCATAAAAATGATTGCATTCTATTTTTTAGTAGATTTTTAGACGTGTATTGTACTTGATTTGTTTTTTAACTATTTAAATAACAGTAATCAATATTGTTTTTTGTTGACTAAACAAGGTGTGATGTAGAGGTTTGTTTAAGTTAAATGTTAAAAACGTGATTTTTTTACAAATTGTTAGAGAAAGATTAGGAAAATGTTAACTCATAAATGATTTTGATTCGATGTTTAACATTTAGGTAAAACTATAAGAGTAGGTAGGGGAGAACAAAAAATCTTTTTTTTACCTTTTGAGATACCATTCCATAGATATGGTGAAGTTTTAATTCATAATTGATATTAAAACTAATTCTGAAATCTGAAAATGGTTTTCTATTGGATGCCTAGTAAGTTTATTCTTGGAGAGATTATCTATATATGTATAAAACAACAAAAGCCTGACAATGTCAGGCTTTTGTACTTATAATTTGTAAGATTTTATAATCTAGTCCAGTCTGATGTCCAAGATCCATTTTCTTCTAATGCACCTGCATATGGGGCAGCGTCAAAAAATGATCCTAACGTTGATGGGTCGAAGTTGTCAACACCATCAACAGCTGTTGTGTATTGATAAGTTCCTGTGTATCCATTTAGTTTTAGTTCTTCGTTTTCTGGAGCAGAACCAGGAATAGTTGTTGCAGCAGTATTGAAAGGATCACCAGAACCATCAAGAGTGTAATTTTGGTACGTAGCAAAGTCAGCAAGGTCCTTTGTAGCACCTCCATGGTCAAGGTCAAAAGATTTTACGTTATCGATGATAGAGTTTTTAACAATCACCTCGTCATTATTTAGGTTGATCAAAGTTTGGTCATCATCAACTTCGATACCTTTTCCAGGAAATGCTTTAATGATAGCGTTATATAGAGTTACTTTGGTACCTGCTCTAAATTCGATTCCTTTGTTTTCTCCGTCTCCATCTTCTGCTCCTATTAATGTAATATTTGATAAAGTAGGGTTAGAGAAAGGGGCTGCAGTTGGATTGTCGGCAAAGTTATCTGCTTCTATTCCTTTGTCACCAGCAACAGAAGTTTGCTGTGCAATCCAGAATTGGCCATTTCCTACCCATCCGTCTGTCCAGTCAAAAGAGTCATCACCAGCTCCTGTTACTACGGCATACTTTAGATTTACTGTTCCTCCAAAAAATTCGATTCCATCATCATTACCATTAAAAGTTTGGATATATTCTAGTGTAGTCCCGTTTCCAACACCATATAGAGATAGTCCATTGTATTCTGCATTATCGTTAATTTTACCACCAGTATATTCTAAACGAACATATTTTAGTACTCCAGAATCATCGGCAGCATCGGTTCCTCCATATGTTAGATTGGCAACTTCTGTAGTAGCTGTTGTTCCTCTATTGATAGGAGCTTTTCCTGCGATTAATAATCCACCCCAATCTCCTGGATTAGGTGTTGATTTGTTAGAAGTAAATACGATAGGTTGACTAGCTGTACCTTCTGCAACAATTTTAGCTCCTTGTTCTATGGCTAGGTATGAAAACACACCACCAACATCACCAGCAATAATTCTAGTTCCTGCTTCAATGGTTAATGTAGCTCCGCTTTTTACAGAAACACCACCTCTTAACTCGTATACTTTACTTGCTTCTAGTTTTAAATTTGAAGTAATTGCTCCTTCTAGAATATTTTCTGATGAGTTTTCATTAGTTCCCTGATTAATGATAACATCACCAATATTATCTTCTTGAATAGTACAAGCGTTAAATAAGACAGCTGTTCCTATTAATATTCCCGTAAATAAATTCTTAGCTTTCATTTTTATAAGTTGTATTCGTTTTATTAAAATTTGTATTTCACACCTAGACTTAAGGTGATCCCATTATCATATTGAAAAGTTGTAAGTTCTTGATTTATGTTTTCTTGATCTTGAAACCTACTGATTGAAGGGTTTAAAAGATTTTTTGCTTTAAAACCAATTTCAATATGTTCTCCTATTTGATCTTTAATATTAAAGTTTAATGTACCATAGCCTTTTTCAAAAATATCTCCTCTGCTATTACTTCCTGCAGCATATATACGATTTCCAAAGATGTTAAAGTCTAATGCCGAAGTAATTTTATGAGTATTGATTTCTTTTGTATAAGTTATATCTGCATTTAATAGGAATGGAGAAGCGCCTTGTAATCGACGATTGTCATTGGTAAGTGCTATGTCTGCTCCATTAATTCTGGTGTCTTTATTAATTTTTACCTCAGAATGCATAATTGTGGTGTTGATTCCAAAATTAAGGTCGTTCCATGCAGTTTCTTCAACTTTAAAAAGGTTACCTAGGTTTTTTCTGTATTCTAATTCTAAACCATATACTGTAGCACTTTTTGTATTACCAAAAGAATTAAAATTTGATGCTGATGCTAATCCAATTTTTTCTATAGGATTATCTATAAGTTTTCCAAATAGAGTGGCACTAAACAATTCACCAGATTGCTCTGGGAAATGCTCCCATTTAATATCAATGTTATAGTTATCTGAGTTTTTTAACTCTGGATTACCAAGAGTTGCCTCAGTAATATCTTCGTCTAAGAAAGGAGCTACCTCTGTAAACTTAGGTAAGGTAACCGTTTTACTAGCTGCAAATCTTAGGTTAGATTGCTCGTTGATGCTATACTTTAATCCTATGCTTGGTAAAACAAATGTTTCTTTTAAAGTGTTTCTTTTAAAATCACTTGTCTCTAAGTCTTGAGGTAAACGATAGTATATATTTTGTTTGAATATTTCAGTTCTTACCCCACCGTTAGCGATTAGTTTTTCATTTATAGCGTATTGTAAATTAAAATATCCACCAATATTTGTGAAATCCGCTTCGTAGGCACGTGTAGGGTTTAGGTTTTCTAATACAATATATTCGCCAGCAAGTAAATTAGATTCATTTAACAACGCATCTGGGTTGTTAAAATCAACATTAACATTGTTAAGGTTGTTTAAGTTGTAGTTTAATTGATTGGCTTCAAAATCTCTGTCTTTATGTCTTGCGAATGTTCCAAAAGTTAATTTGTTTTTAAAAACGTCGTCTTCGTCTTTTCCAAAATTAATATCAAAATCAATTTTTGCAGAATAATCATTTTCGTTTAATTCTTGGTAAAAACGTTGATTGTTTGCAAAATCAGGACTTGTAGCATCGCCAAGGATAAGGTTTCCGTTATCAACTTCGGTAAATACTAATTGACGTCTGTCTGGAATTAATCCTTTTGCTTTATTATAAGCAGTTCCCCAACTTAATTTGTACTTACTTTCTTCAAACTTATGTTCTCCTGTTAGTTGCTGTGTAAGTAGATTGTTTTGTTCATATGTACCTCTTCTTATTCGTATAAAAACATCGGTATCTTCACTACTTAAACCTCTTAACTCTCTTAATTCGTCTTGAGTGTCATTTACAAATAAGGTTGTAGCAAGAATTTTATTGTCGCTATTCCAACGATAACCTATACTATTAAGTAAAGTGGTATTGGTGTTATATCTGTATCTATTGGCATCTTCAAAAAAGCCAATACCAACGGTTGACTCTCCACCAGAATTATAAGCAGCTTCTAGACCTGTTGAAGCTTCGTGGTTTTGGCTAAAAGATGCTGTAAACAATACATCTAATTTGCTAGGGCCATCTTCTCCAAGAGTAAAGGTCTTGCCTCCTGTAATGCTTGCTCCACCATCGGGTCCATTAAATCTTTTTTGCGGATTAAAAGAAGTGTCAAAAGGATAATAGTCTATTTGTGTACTATTGTAGTTGTAGTCTGGTATATCCAAAAAGATAGGTGTTCTTCTAGATCCATCATCTATACCCCATTCATCATATTGTCCACCATTAAGTAGAAAAAAGTCATCGCTAATCGCATTGGAATTTACACCTGCAGAAAAGCCTACTTCTAGAAATCCTTTTCCCGGGCGATCTTTGGTATCTATATTTACACTTGCTCCAGCAAAATCACCATAGATATTAGGAGCATATGTTTTATATATCCCTAAGTTTTCTACAATGTCTGTAGGAAAAATACCTAAATCAATAAGTTTTAGTTTTGGATTTAATGATGGGATTGGTAATCCATTAAGATATGCGTTGTTATAACGATCACCAAGTCCACGAACATACAGTTTATCACTTTGTTTAGAGATACCTGTCGCCTTAGTTAATCCAGTTGCAACATCACTAACACCTTTTTTAGAAAGTTCTTGTGCTCCAATCTTCTGCTGTATTGCTACTGCATTTTTTTGCTCTAACAGGATTGCTGCTTCAGATTCTTTTTTAGTTGTAGTCTTAATTATTACTTCGTCTAGTGCAGCTGCACTGGCACCTATAGATGTATCTACAGTAGTAGTTTCATTTGGCTTAACTACTACATCTGATATATATTTAGTTTCATATCCTACAAAACTAAATTCTAAGGTATATGTTCCTGGTTCTAGGTTTTCGATAGTGTATAAACCATCAAAATCTGTTGTGGTTCCTTTTGTTGTACCCGTAATTAATACATTGGCAAAAGGAAGGGGCTGATTTCCGGCATCTTTATCTAACAGTTTACCTGTAACAGATCCGGTTTCTTGCGCTAGGATTATTCCTACAAAAAATAACGCGAAGAGTGTGACAATTTTTTTCATTTAACGTGTTCTGAAATTCCGGGCAAAGAAAGGCAGACTTTGTTAAGTTGGTGTTACTAACAGATTAATTGTAAATGATATTAATGTTAAGTAAAAGTTAACCACCTATGTTTATTAAGTAGTTTTATTGAGGTATCTACCTTGTACGGGGGGAGAAATTAAAACATTGATTACAAAACAAAAAGGGAATAGAGTAGGATGTGTTTGGGTGGTTTTGATTTGTTATGTAAATATTAGGTGTTAAGTAATTATAAAAATAATATTAAAAATATTTTTTGATCAAAAGTCAATATCAGAAAGGGTTGTAGGTGTTTTTTTTCGTTTTAGAGCATAAAAAAAACGTCTCGATTTTCGAGACGTTTTTGTACTTTTTGATGCGTAATAATTAATTCTTGTAATTAACTACTACATTATCTTGATTAGACCAAGTTGTTACTTCTGCGATTTGATTTTTGTCATAGTTTACTTCTGATAACTTATCAGCGCCCCAGAAAAACCACTTACCAGTTTTTTTACCATATGTGTATTGCCCCATCGCAATTTTCTTTCCAGTAGTATCATATGCTTTCCATTCTCCATGAAGAATACCTTTCTTATTATAGAAACCTTGTTGTCTTACTGTTCCATCTTCATAGTAAAAAGTTCCTTTAATTTGATCTCCTTCTTTTTCAAAAGTGGGTTTTATATCTTGAGCAAAAATTGTTACCGAAAATAACAACGCCATAATGATTACTAAATTTCTCATATATCTATATTTTAAATTCGGGGTTCTTAATGATTACATTACAAATGTAGCACTAATTTTACTTTTAAACAACCTTTACGTAACATTAAATTAACATTAAACTTGTTATGTATTGATAATCAGTGTTTTGTATTTTTAAAAATGTGTTAACACCGTAGTTTGGTTACTTGGTTTTTTTACGGGATTACGCTGCAAACACCTAACTATCCCCTAGTTTTCACGTAAACAATGAGTGTTGTATTGGGAAGGTTCTTTTGGAAAATGCCCTTTTTAAAGGCTTTTTGGAGAAAGTGTATTTCTTTTAATATATGTTCTGCAAAAATGACTTATTCTGTAATACTCAAACAGGTCTTACATGTAAAAAACAAATAAGGTTGTTTTGTAAAACCAAAGACACTATAAAAAGATAACATTTCAATAACATACGGCTTGAATAATAGTAACATTTTTGTGGTTTACCAGTATACCAGTTTATATGAATGATATTTACATAGTAATGATTGTTGCATTGGCCGTATTAGCTATTGCCGATCTTATTGTAGGAGTGAGTAATGACGCCGTTAATTTTTTAAATTCGGCTATAGGTTCTAAAGCAATTTCTTTTAGAACAATTATGATAGTTGCAAGTGTAGGGATTGCCGCTGGAGCCATTTTTTCAAGTGGGTTGATGGAGGTTGCCCGTAAAGGAATCTTTGTTCCTGGAGAGTTTTATTTTGATGAGATTATGATCATCTTTATGGCGGTTATGATTACCGATATATTGTTGTTAGACTTTTTCAATACTTTAGGGATGCCTACTTCTACGACGGTATCTATTGTTTTTGAATTGCTAGGTGCTGCGGTTTGTGTGGCTTTACTTAAAATAGCGGCAGATTCTTCTCTTTCTATCGAAGACTTAGGAAATTATATTAATACCAAGAAAGCGGGTGAGATTATTATAGGTATTTTACTCTCTGTTGTTGTGGCATTTTCTATAGGAGCAATTGTTCAATATGTATCTAGGTTGTTGCTATCATTTAATTTTGAAAAGAAAGCCAAATGGGTCGGAGCTTTATTTGGTGGAGTAGCTTTGACGGCTATCCTATATTTTATTTTTATTAAAGGAATTAAAGGTACTAATTACGCAAAATCTGTTATTGATATTGTGTATAATGGAGGAGCTGAAGGATTATTGGATTGGGCTAATACTTACTTTAATGCTTCATATGAAACGGTAAAAGAACTTGTAAAAGCTAAAAAAGATTTATTTAAGATTAATGCTGAGACCGGTACAGTAGCTTTAACATTACGTGGTTTTTTAGAAACTAATGTACCTATGATTATTGCAGTTGGTTTTGTGTTTTGGTCATTGTTGTCTTATCTAATCATTACTGTTTTTAAGACTAATATCTATAAAGTAATTATTATAGTAGGTACATTTGCTTTGGCTTTGGCCTTTGCAGGAAATGATCTTGTCAATTTTATTGGGGTGCCAATCGCTGCATGGCAATCTTATGAAGCCTGGTCTGTATCAGGGGTGGCTGCTGACTCTTTTACAATGGATATTCTAGCATCAAAAGTAGCAACACCTACATATCTATTATTAGCAGCAGGTCTTATAATGGTCTTGACATTATGGTTTTCTACAAAAGCTAGAAATGTTGTTAAAACCTCAATAGATTTATCTAGACAAGGAGATGGAAATGAAAAATTTCGCCCAAACTTCTTATCAAGAAGTATTGTAAGAAGTACAATACTTATTTCGGAGGCTATTGGATCTATTACTCCAAAATCTTTTCAGAAGCTTTCAGATAAGCAATTTGATCAAGAATTAGTTTCAACTAGTGATGCATTAACTGCTAATAGAGAAGATTTACCAGCTTTTGATATGGTAAGAGCTGCAGTTAATTTGATGGTTGCTGGTATTTTAATATCGATAGCTACCTCTATGAAATTGCCATTGTCAACAACATACGTAACGTTTATGGTGGCTATGGGTACGTCTTTAGCTGATAGAGCTTGGGGTAGTGAGAGTGCTGTGTATCGTGTTGCAGGTGTGTTAAATGTAATCGGAGGTTGGTTTTTTACAGCGATAAGTGCATTTGTGGCTGCTGCTACCATAGCATTTTTGATTAACCTTGGTGGTCCGGCTATGATTGCTGTTTTACTTCTTGTAGCAGTATTACTTTTAGCTAGAAATACTATAAAGTACCGTAATAAAGCTAAAGCAGAAAAAGCCGAAGATCGATTGAAAAAATCAGAGAGTAGTTCGATACAAGGTGTGATTGAAGAAAGTGCCGATAATATTAAGTCTTTTGTAAATAGAGGAAGTAAAATTTACGGAGGTACGATTAATAGTTTGGCAAAATATGATCTTGTTACCTTAAAAAAGAATCGAAAAGGAATTGCTAAACTTGAAGAGGAAGTCGATGAACTTAGAGATAGTATTTTCTATTTTATTAAAAACCTTGATGAAACTAGTGTTGGAGCCAGTAAATTTTATATCTCAATTTTAGGTTATTTAGAAGATATAACACAATCTCTTGAGTACATTGCAAAAGTAAGTCACAAGCATGTCAATAATAATCATAAGAAATTAAGGTTTAATCAGATTAAAGATCTTAAGGAGATAGATGAGCGACTTACAATCTTCTTGAAACAGGTAAAAGATGTATTTGATACTAGAGATTTTAATAACCTTAACGGAATCATTTCTAAAGATAGGGATGACTTGATGACATTGGTTGATCAGAAAATAAATAAACAAGTCGAGCGTACAAGAACAGAGGAAAATAGCCCTAAGAATACAACCTTGTATTTTGGGTTGTTAATGGAAACTAAAGATCTTATAAGCGCTACCACTAATTTGTTAACAACATATAGAGATCATAAAGACTAGTTTTACGAGATAGCCTTTGTGATATTAAGTTAATGTTATGCTTATAAAATGTTTGTGTTAGTTTATTGTTTCTAGACCTTATAGTTATGAAAACCTCACATTAACATAGTATATTTACCTCAAGTGATATAATTCGATAAAAAATGAATACAAAGGATATTACAATTTTACTTGTAGATGATGAGCCTGACATTTTAGAAATTGTAGGTTATAACCTTACTGCAGAAGGTTACAGTGTGGTAACTGCAGAAAATGGAGCAGAAGCTGTGAAAATTGCAAAAAAGAAAAGACCACAACTAATTATTCTGGATGTTATGATGCCTGAGATGGATGGTATCGAAGCATGTGAGCAAATCCGTAAATTGCCAGAGTTGCAAAATACCATTATTACTTTTCTTACAGCTAGAGGAGAAGATTATTCTCAAGTGGCCGGGTTTGATGCAGGAGCAGATGATTACATTACAAAACCTATTCGTCCAAAAGTTCTAGTTAGTAAAGTCAAGGCATTGTTGAGAAGACTTAAAGAAGATGAGACGTCTGATAATGAAATTAAGATAGGGGATTTAGTAATCAATCGTGACGAATATAAGATCATAAAAGATAAAAAAGAGATCGTATTACCTCGAAAAGAATTTGAATTATTATCTTTATTAGCTTCAAAGCCTGGTAAGGTCTTTAAGCGAGAAGATATTTTGGATAAAGTTTGGGGGAACGAAGTTATTGTTGGTGGTCGTACTATTGATGTACACATTAGAAAACTAAGAGAAAAAATAGGAGACAATAGCTTTAAAACCATCAAAGGAGTTGGATATAAGTTTGTAATTTAAATGGCAGAAAATTTTAAAAAGTCGTATCGGTTTGCATACCTATCGTCTTTATATATTACAGTATTACTAACGCTCGCCATGAGCGTTTTTTTGTACGTTCAACATCAGTTTGATATACTTGCTATCCTAGTATTTATGTTGATAAGCTATGGTTTGTGTTTTTTGGTTATACAATATAGAGTAGAAAAGTTTATCTATCGTCGAGTACGTAAAATATATGATGATATAGAAATGCTCGAAGTAGACACTATGGATAGTAGTCCGGTAACAACAGATATGAGAACGTTGATTAAGGAAGTTGAAAAATTTGCACAACAGCGTAAAACCGAAATCGAAACTTTAAAAATACGAGAAGACTATCGTAAAGAATTTATGGGTAATGTCTCGCATGAGCTTAAAACGCCTTTGTTTACAGTTCAGGGGTATATTCTTACCTTGCTTGATGGTGCTATGGATGATCCAGAGATCCTGAATAAATATTTGAATAGAGCAAATAAAGGAGTAGAGAGATTGATCTATATCGTAAATGATTTGGATATGATTACCAAGTTAGAAGTAGGTGATCTTAATCTTAATTATACCAATTTTGATATTGTAGAATTGGTGCAAAGTGTGTTTGATCTGTATGAGATGAAGGCAGCAAAAAAGAACATTGCTCTTACTTTTGACATGAATTATGGAGAGCCTATATTTGTACATGCTGATAAAGAGAGAATACAACAAGTAATTTCTAACTTAGTTGTGAATTCTATCAAATACGGTAAAGAAGATGGTACTACAGAAGTGAGTATCGAGGACCTAATTAAGAATAAAACCATTGTTAGAATAACCGATAATGGTGAAGGAATTGCACAAGAACACATCCCTCGATTATTTGAACGCTTTTATCGAGTAGATAAAAGTGGTTCGCGTAAAGAAGGAGGTTCTGGATTAGGTTTGGCTATTGTAAAGCACATTATTGAAGCTCACCACGAACGAATATATGTAGAGAGCGATTATCGTGTGGGAAGTGAATTTTCATTTACTCTGGAAAAAGTGAAAAAGTTCCCCGTAGTCGATATCAGTACTAAAACTACTTAGTCCTTTATAAGCATTTAAATCTCTTAATTTTGTTAAGGTAAAATCGTTTTGATTGCAACTTGGTACTAATTTGTTGTTTGTTAGGCGCTCAGCTAAGTATTCTTGTTCAAATTGCCCAGGTGTTGGAATGAAAAACGCTTTTTTCTTTAATTTAGCAAGATCCATTACTGTGGTATATCCAGATCTAGAAATAATGAGATTACTACTATTGATAGTATTTTCTAGATCAACTCCGGTTAAGTAGTTATGAATAGTAATGTTGTTTTTTACATAAGTTTGTTGTGTTTCTTCAATAAGCCCTCTAACAAAAACAATTTTTTTATCACTTTGCTCAAACTCCTGAAACAGCTTTTGTTCTAATAGAGTACGCTGTGGTTCTGGTCCAGATAACAAAACCATAATATCATATTTTTTGGGTACAACCTTGTATTGGAATCTACTTAGTGGACCAAGATAAGTTACTGGGATGTTATTTTTTTTGGGATGTCCCAATTCACCACTTAGGTTAGGATCATCTGCCATATCTGGCACCCAACACACATCAAATTTTTTGATGTACTTATTGTGTAACTTGGTGCTAATAGAAGTAGTTTTTCCGCTAAGAACCGTTAATTGGTGAGTAATGAATACTGATGGTAAACTTTTGTGACGCACTCCCATTCTATTATCAGATATGATTCCGCAAAATTCTTCTGATTTAATGATTTTTTTTATAGCTTTTTTTTCAGCTGTGATAGCATGTGCAATTTTTGGACTATTAAGTAGCATTTTGTACTTAAAATTGCTGCCCTTTTTTGCATATTCAATATTGTAAGAAGGAAGTTCTTTTGCTTGTAAATCCGGAAATTCCTTTTTTAATAATGATAAAGCAACACCATCAGAGGCTATTACTGGTTCTAACCCCTCGTTTATTAATGCATTTATAATAGGAATACATCGTGTTGCATGACCCAATCCCCAGTTAAGAGGAGCTATAAGTACCTTTTTGCTCAAACGTTACAGTTTTAATTAATTATTATAGTTACCTATCGGTATTAATTATAAAAGTAATCCTATTTTCGTCTGCATATATTTCCTTAATTTTACCAAAAAATTACCTTAACTAAAATTTTTGTTAAAAAAACGAGTAATGGTTTACAAATTAGTAACATAAGTCCTAGTTGTAAGCAATTTTTAGTAAAATTATAAAAACAAAGTTTTAGTTTGTTAGCGATCTGTATCCAACTCATAAGAATAGTAAGAAAGAAGAAATAAAAGAACCTGTGGGAAGTAAGAATAAATTAAAGCGGTTTAACGAAAACAAAACCTTTAAAAATGTAATTGAGCCAACTCGAGAAGATGTACTTAATAATACATTGGGGTATAAAGGAAAATGGAATGATAATTTTTTCAAGAATCAAAACCCAATAGTACTTGAATTAGGATGTGGAAAAGGAGAGTATACCGTTGGACTTGCAGAAAAATATCCTGATAAAAACTTTATTGGAATTGATATAAAGGGTGCTCGTTTTTGGAGAGGAGCAAAAACGGCTATAGAGAATGAAATGACTAATGTTGGATTTATAAGAACTCAAATTGAATTGGTAGATCATATTTTTGATGAAGCAGAGGTGGATGAAATTTGGATTACTTTTCCAGATCCACAGATTAAATATAAGCGTACCAAACATCGATTAACCAATCATAAATTTTTACAGCAATACAAAAAAATATTAAAATCAGACGGGGTTGTTCATCTTAAAACTGATAGCGAGTTTATGCACGGTTATACTTTGGGGCTATTGCATGGCGAAGGACATGAAGTACTTTATGCAAATCATAATGTCTATCATAATGAAGGAGCACCAGAGGCTGTTACCGAGATTCAAACTTTTTATGAAAAACAGTATTTAGAACGAAATAAACCAATAACTTACATTCGTTTTAAGATCAAGTAATGGCATTGTAATTTGGAAACTACCAAACTTTTTTTAGTCACTTTTTTTGCTTCTCTGGTTGGTGTAATTCCTCCTGGATTAGTAAACATGACCGTAGCTAGAACCTGCCTGGAAAGAGGTAAGAAAAATGGAATTTTAGTAGCTGTTGGAGCTTCTATAATTGTAGTGGTTCAGGCTTTAATAGCTATTCTTTTGGCAAAGTATATATTTTTCAACCCTTATGTTAAGAATATATTGCTACGTACAGGAGCCGTAATTTTTTTCTTAATGGCTATCTATTTCTTTGTAAAGGCGAAATATTCAAAAAATAAAATCAAAGTATATAAACATGCAGAAACTCGTAGTCTTTTTAAAGGTGTTATGATCTCTGCAATTAATGTATTGCCAATTCCTTATTTTTGTGCGATCGCAGCGGCAATGAGTGTTAGTGGTAAAATAGAATATGATGTTTATCGTATTACCGCGTTTATAATTGCTGCAGGGGCAGGTACATTTGCTACATTATACTTATACGTATATTCCTTTTTGAAAATTGAAAAGAAAACAGCATCCATAACAAAATACACCAATTACTTTATGGGGATATTAATGCTCGTTTTAGTAATGATCACTTTGGCAAGAATTATTTATACATGGGAGTAAAAGATAACGACAATTTTTTTGAAAGAGTATATGATGTAGCTCGACTAATTCCTTACGGAAGAGTAACTTCTTATGGAGCAATTGCTAAGTGTTTAGGTGCTGCGCGAAGTGCACGTATGGTGGGGTGGGCTATGAATGCTTGTAATGGGAGAGAAGATGTGCCAGCTCATAGAGTGGTTAACCGAAAAGGGATTCTTACAGGTAAACATCACTTTGATGGTACCAATCTAATGCAGCAATTGTTAGAGAATGAAGGTGTCGAGGTAATAGATAATCAAATCATAGATTTCGAAAAATTATTTTGGGACCCTATGATAGAGTTGTAATGTAAATTTTGATTTTACATTTATAATTTGAAAAAAGATAGAGTAATTGAGGGTTATATAAATTAAAATCAATGGTATCATAATTAATGATATCTATATAAATCATTTCGATTTGTTGGTTTTATAATCTTAACAATTCAGTGTATCTTTGCAGCTAGAATTCGTCCTGTCAGGCGAATTTATAAGAAAAAGAAATAATACTTATGAAGTTAGAGAAATCAGAGATCTTAAAAGCGTTAGAAACCATTACCGTTGCCGGAGAAGGAAAGAATATGGTGGAGAGTGGAGCGGTAAAGAATATAATTACGTTTGGTGATGAAGTTGTTGTTGATTTGGTATTGACGACTCCTGCATTACATATTCGCAAACGCGCAGAAGTAGATGTTTTGAAAGCGATTCATGAAAAGGTATATGAAAAGGCAAAGATTACTGTTAATATAAAAGTTGAGGCTCCAGCTCAGACTGAAGCTCCAAAGAACGAAATCAAAGGAAAACCAATTCCGGGTATAACTAATATTATTGCTGTTGCCTCTGGTAAAGGAGGGGTGGGTAAATCTACTGTAACTTCTAATTTGGCTGTTTCGTTGGCCAAGATGGGATTCAAAGTTGGTTTATTAGATGCTGATATTTATGGGCCTTCTGCTCCGATTATGTTTGATGTAGAAAAAGAACGCCCACTTTCTGTAACAGAAGGAGGTAAGTCTAAAATGAAACCTATCGAAAACTATGGTGTTAAAATTTTATCCATTGGTTTTTTTACGCAACCTAATCAAGCGGTAGTTTGGAGAGGGCCTATGGCAGCAAAAGCACTTAATCAAATGATATTTGACGCGGCTTGGGGAGAACTTGATTTTATGCTAATAGATTTACCACCAGGTACAGGAGATATTCACTTATCTATAATGCAGTCTTTACCAATTACTGGGGCAGTGGTAGTAAGTACACCACAAAATGTAGCACTTGCAGATGCAAGAAAAGGTGTGGCGATGTTTCAGCAAGAGAGTATTAATGTACCAGTTTTAGGAATTATAGAAAATATGGCGTATTTTACTCCAGAAGAGCTACCTAACAATAAATATTATATCTTTGGTAAAGAGGGAGCTAAACACCTTGCAGAAGATCTTGATATTCCGTTCTTAGGAGAAATTCCTTTAGTACAAAGTATACGAGAAGCAGGTGATGTAGGTAGACCCGCTGCATTACAAACAGCTACTCCAATAGAAAAAGCTTTTGAAGGGTTGACCAAAAATGTAGTTGAAGAAGTAGTGCGTAGAAATGATAACCTACCCGCTACAGAAGCAATTAAAATAACAACAATGGCAGGATGTTCTGCCGTAAAAAAATAGATCATGACTTCTCAAGAATTAAGAATTAATGTAGAAAAGGCACTAGAAGAGATTAGACCTTTTTTGGAAAGTGACGGAGGAAATATTTCTTTGGTATCTATTGAAGATGATAAATTGGTAAAAGTCCAATTAGAAGGAGCATGTGTAGGTTGCAGTGTAAATCAAATGACTCTTAAATCAGGAGTTGAGATGACTATCAAAAAATATGCCCCACAAATTGAAGAAGTAGTAAATATAGGTTAGTTATAATACCATATTACAAGTATTGATTTTGCTATAATAATTAAGCAAAAGGATATAGTACTTCAACAGCAACAAGTTGACATGATGAGTATTCGATATTATCCGTTTCTGGAGGTAAATATCCAGGAGGCGTAGGCTTTATAACGACTATAATCGAATTCTCTGTTTCTTCTAAAAAATGATATTCGCAGCTAATAAATTGGTGGCCAACAAAATTAAATTTGGATGATTTGTTCTGCCTAAAATATTCTTTAACTTTTTTTGATATACATGAATTAAACGTTATGTATAACTCTAAAAATTGACTAAAAACCATTGCGTTAATATACCCAAAGTTTCCGCCTTTATTAAAGTTGAAATTTGGTTTACTATTAAAAACATATCCCGTAATATCTGAAGGAGCGGGGTAACCATTGCTAATAGCATCTTTTATTGGATCTGTTAACATCCAACCTTGATTGGTTGATATATTAAATGGTAAGGGGTTACAGTTTATTTGTGGATTAACTACTGGATTGTTAATGATAGCTTTTACATGATATGACGAACCTGCAAATGCCTCTTTAAATATACTTGACCTGTAGCCGTCTAAGGCAGTGCATGATAAAAAATTTATTGGAGAAATTTCAATCTCTCGGGCGGTTAGTGTAGTAATAGTTAAAGTGTCATTTGATAGCTTAGTAACTTCGTGAGTATTTGTATATGATAGTATGGGATATTGATTAAGTTGATGAATAATACTGTTTGGGTCGATCGGGTCAAATGATAAACCAGGAACGGTTTTAGAGGATTTTGTTAAGGAAGATCCTTTGTTTTCACTTGTTGGTTGTTGAATATTACTAATAATACCCGATATGGTATGAGTAGCATTAGCAATATTAGAGGTTATGGCTCCGGCAGCGCCAGAAAGATTATATACTTCTATCAATAATGTGACCATTTCTTCTGGAGCAGAATCTGGAATTTTACTATAGATATTTCGAAAATCATTTAGATGTATATAAGGATATGAAGGATCATTTTTTAAAGTTTCCTTATAGGCCAGATTAAGCCAGATTGTGTTTAAGGTATCCGTTAATTGTATCAACGCAATGTCTGTATTTCTATCATTTAAAATCCGTATACCTAATGGTTTTGCTTTTATGACCAATGTATTCCATACAGGTATAAGAGTTCTCACTGTAGAAGCTACATCATCATTTATTTTTTGTTGAGCTTTTTTGTCATCAGGAGATAATTGATATCGTATTTTTGTATAAACACTTAAATAACTATTTGTAAACGAATCATTTGTTAGTCCAACTTGGTCTACGCCATAATGGGTTCCTTCTCCTACAACTCGCTGATTTAGTAAATTGTTATAGAGCGTAGCGTTGATTTCTTTTTTCTCGTTCATAAAGTAAAACGATGCTTGCCCACTCGAGGTACCGGTAAGTAGTTTTAATCGGTTAGCGTTTGGCAATTGTAAAATAATAGCTGACATATATTCTGCATAGGCTTGATAATCTTCTGGTTGTATAGTAGCACCACCTTCACCTTTTGCAAGCATATTTTCAAATATGCGGTGGGTATCATTTTCTTGTGCTGTGGTTTTCATACAAAACAATTTAAATGTGAGATAATAATGCTAAAGCTCAAGTGCAGAGCTTTAGCATTATCAATTTGAACTTTGCTAATCAATTGCTATTATTAGGCAAAAGGATATTCTACTCCTACTGCTACCAGTTGAGATAGAGATTGAGTAATATTATCTGTCCCTGGTGTATATCCAGGAGCAGGTGGTTTTATAGTTACCTTGATCGAAGTTTTTGTTTCTTCACTAAAAGAATAGCTATAACTAGCTGATTGACTAACACCACCTAAACGAATACCTAAGAAATATACACCTGTGTTAGAATGTTCTTCAAAGTATTTTCTTACCTGTTTGCTATCACATTTTTCGAAACTAATACTCATTTCAAGAAATTGACTAAATATTAATGAATTGATATAGCCAAAATCTTCTCCTTGACCAAAGTTAAAGTTAGGTTCACTATTAAAAACATAACCTGTTACACCTGTTGGTGCTGGGTATCCATTTTTAATCGCTTCTTTGGCAGGAGCCGTAGACATCCACCCTTGTTTAGTAGAAATGTTATACAATTTAGGACTACTACTCATTAATGGATTAATTGTAGCGTTGTTAACAACTACATCAACTTTAAAATCTGATCCAGAATAATCTCTTTCAAAAACACTAGTTTTTACACCAGCACTAGTCCCTACAGAGAAGAAAGATAAAATAGGAATTGAGATTCCGCCACTTGCAGACGCTTGAACATTTAATGTTGTCTCGTTCGACTTTGTAATTCTTCTTGAAAACTTGTAAACTGTTGATGGAGGATTTGTGCTAAGCTGATCTACGATAGCATTTGGTCTGGCAGGTTCGAAAACTAGTCCAGGAACTGCTTTATCAGAACCAGTAATAGCTATTCCTCCATTGCCAGAATTACCCGTAGTTGGGTTTTGAATATTGTCGATTATACCGGCTAAGGTTTGTGTCGCATTTGCGATATCTGCTGTTATCGCACCAGCTGCCCCAGACTTATTAAATACCTCGATCATATGGTCTCTCATTTTTTTAGAAACAGAAGTAGGTATTTTATTATAAATGTCATTAAAATCATTTAAATGCGTATACGGGTATGATGAATCATTTTGTATAGTTTCAGAATACGCTGGATTAAGCCAAACCGTATTTAATGTATTGGTCATTTGTATAAGAGCAATGTCTGTATTAGTTTCATTAAGCTTCTTTACATCATCTGGTTTGATAGCGTCTACCCATGCATTCCATAATGGTATAAGTGACCTTACTGTTGATGCTACTTCTGAGTTTATTTTTTGTTGAGTAGCCTTGTCATTAGGAGATAGTTGGTATCGTATTTTTGTAAAAACACTTAGATAACCATTGGTAAAAGAATCTTGAGTAAGCCCGACTTGATCTACATCATTTATTTTACCTTCTCCAACAATTCTTTGATTTAATAAATTGTTGTATAACGTTGCGTTAACAGCGCTTGTCGCATCATCCAAAAAATAAAAAGATGCCTGTGCACTAGATGTATTGTTTAGTAGTTTTAATTCCCCTGGATTGGGTAGTTGTTTAATAATGTTTGACATGTACTCGGCATAGACTTCATATTCTGCTGGTGAGCCAAGAGCATCTAGTGTTGCCTTTTCTTGTAAAACTTCCTGTAATGTTTCCATGATTTGTTATTTAATGTTGGTTACCTACTCATAAGGCTTTTCGGTTTGCGCCTAGTTTATTAAAGTGGTTTCTTGCTCCACTTGTGTTTGTGTAATATTACAGGTTAAAATTACCATATCATTTAGATGAATGTGAATGGGTAAATACTTGTTTTTTAGAGTTTTATTCTTGTTTTGTTGTAAGGGTATTTTGCGAGGTACGTTCGATGGTTTTTACATTAAAAATGAAAAAAACCATCTATAAATACTAATGGTTTATACGGGGTGTATAGACGAAGTAATAGGCGAATGATAGGGTTAGATAATTAGATTTTGAAATAAAAACCTAAAAAATAAACTATAGAATATAATTAGAATTGAAAGTGGAGTATAAAAGTGGTTAAACTTTTTGGACCCTGATGAAGAATAGTATTTTTTTATGAAGTGTCTTTTGCACTTCATAAAAAAGCCGTTATGATGTGGTAAACTTAGAGAGTTTTTCAGGACCTTCTAATGGGGTTCTAATAATTTGTAAGATTCCATTTTCTGAAGTCGAGATTTCCCATTTAATTAAGGTTATATTTCCATTCTCGATTTCCATACCGGTTATTGATCTGGGATGAACACAACTTCCGTCATTAAATAAAGCCAATTCACCAGCTTCCGGAAATCTAGGTCGATGCGTATGACCAATGATTGTAAATAAGTTATTCTTTGTGGCTATCCATTTTTTTATTCTACGTTCTACCCGAATAGTTTCTCTATAGTTTTTTGCAGGACTGGTTGGGTCAGAAATTCCAATTATTTGTAAAGGTTTCCATAAGACACGTACCAAAAATCTGTTCACTTTCCATGCAGTATAATTCATGAAATCTGCCTGATGACCGTGAAGCATAAAAATCTCTTGTTTTGTTTTTTGGTGCTGTAATATGATAGCCTCTTGATAAGTTATCCCAGGAAAAAGAGGAGTTTCTTGATTGGTTTTATGGTCAAGATATGTGTTGAGGTGCTTTTTTACATATTTAGGGTTTCTGTAAACCATATCATGATTTCCCCAGATCATTTCTAACCTATTTTCTGTATAAAATTGAGCAAGTAACTCATATACATTTTTATGAGCTCTAAAAATCATTTGGAAATTACGATTTTCCCATAACTCATCACCATCTCCTAATTCGCAATAAGTAAAACCATGTTCATGATAATGTTTGAGCGCATGAAAGTAAATATTTCTGTTATTCGCAAACTCGTCAGCAAAGCTATTATCCCCTCGATGGCAATCACTAAAAATCACAAATTTAGAATCATCATCAAAAGGAATGATTTTAGCATTTTTATATGCACGATTAAGTCTAAATTGTGAAGACATAATTAGGTTTGGGTATATAGTGTAAACGTTAATTTTTATCAAACATAAATATACTATTTGAAATGTTACCTATTAGTATAAAAAAGCCTTTTTTACTTTAATTGTTTGATAATTTCAATAATTTGCTTCTCTTCAATGGGCTTTTTTATTCGAACATTGATCTTTTTATAATTCCATTTTCCATTTATCTTATCAGCAGAAATATCTAACCTAGCGTTTCTCTTGTTTCCTCTTATTCTAATAGATAAATCAACAGATTTATTGTTGTTTGAATAATGAACTTCACCTTCTAAAATGGCTAGATTATCAATAGGTTTTAACTTACCTAATAAGTCAATAACCTTTTGGTTTTTTTCGGCCATATGAAAAGGGTATTCATAAAGCTCAGTGTCTGAATAAGTTTTAGTGATCTGAATCATTTGATTACCAATTCCAGACGGTAATAGTAAAAATATCGAAATTGAAATAAAACTAAGAAGAACTAAAAACCATTTCCAATTTTTATTAAACCTGCCTTTAGTTTTGATTGTTTCGTTGCTCATGCCTATAAATAGTAATTTTGAAATATTAACCTTAATCATTTATAGTAGAATAACATTGTAAAAAACTCGATGTTACAAAACAGGCCGCTTTCTATCTAATTTAAAATGAGATTGAGTCAATAAAAAAAGCCTTTTTTTTTAAATTTAAAAAAAAGGCTTTTTGGTATTTGTATGGTCTTTTACCTATTCTCTGGTAATATCAACTACATCAAATTTCATAATGCCATTAGGTACTTGTATTTCAGCAACTTCTCCAACACTTTTTCCTAAAAGTCCTTTTCCTATTGGTGAATCTACAGAAATTTTTCCCGTTTTAAGATCAGCCTCACTTTGTGCTACCAGTTTATAAATCATTTCGGCACCATTAGTTTGGTTTTTGATTTTTACGGTAGAGTGTATTAATGCTTTTGATGTATCCAATTGGGATTCATCGATTAATCTTGCATTGGCAAGGGTTTCTTCTAGTTTAGAAATTCTCATCTCTAATAGCCCTTGTGCTTCTTTTGCGGCATCGTATTCGGCATTCTCACTTAAATCCCCTTTATCACGTGCCTCTGCTATTGCCTGAGAAGCTTTTGGACGTTCTATATCTTTAAGTTGACCTAGTTCATCTCTTAATTTTTTTAGCCCCTCTGCAGTATAATAAGATACTTTGCTCATAACTTCATCGTTTATATAAATACAAAAAATCCCACAAGAATGGGATTCGTTATTCAAAGATAACAAAAAATTTACTGAAGATTGCAATTTTGCTTAATTTGCCGTCGGAATACTAATGTTATGAAGAAACTAGATGATTTTTTGTCTTATTTTTTTCGTAACATGTTTACTAATAATACTAAATATAGATAATGAATAAGATTGTATGTTTGATAGTAGTGGGGTTTTTAATGATTTCTTGTAAAGGAGATGATGATAATCGTGATCAGAATCCGTTTCTTCCACCTTCTGCAATAGGTAGTTATCAAATAAACCTTAACCTTCCTCAGTTTAATCCTTTAAAGTTTACTTCGGGTTATGTTGAAGATAAATCAGATAATGGAAGTATAAGAGGTATAGGTGTTTTTAATGTAAATGATACACAATATATTGCTTTCGAATTGAGTGATCCAAACCTGACCCCAAGTGACTGTTCTAGGTTGTCTGTTAAAGGAGTTATGGCGACCTGTAAATGTGACGGTTGTGATAATGAATACAATATTATTACCGGTCAACCTACTAAAGGAGGGGGGCGATATGGATTAAGATTTTATAATATACGTAGAGAAGGAAATGTATTAACCATTACCGATTAAGAAAGGGTTAGAATAGATTTTTGTTTGTACACATTGAGTAGTACACGTTTTTTATAGATGCCTAAGGATTTCTACAAAAATGATAGCTCAATAATTGGTCATATTTTTATCTTTGTCGCTCTTAATTGAATTATAGTACCATGACCAAGAATTTTATAGAAGAGTTACGTTGGAGAGGGATGTTGCACGATGCAATGCCGGGAACCGAAGAATACTTAATGGAACAAATGAGATCGGCTTATGTGGGGTTTGACCCTACAGCAGATTCACTACATATCGGTAATTTGGTTCCGATTATGTTATTGGCACATTATCAAAGGTCTGGTCATAAACCTTTTGCTTTGGTTGGAGGTGCTACAGGTATGATTGGTGATCCTTCAGGAAAATCCGCAGAGCGTAATCTTTTAGACGAAAAAACATTAAGACATAATCAAGAAGCTATAAAAGCACAATTAAGCAGGTTTCTTGATTTTGAAAGTGAAGCGCCCAATGCAGCAGTATTAGTTAATAATTATGATTGGATGAAAGAGTTTTCATTCTTAGAATTTATTAGAGATGTTGGTAAGCATATCACGGTAAACTATATGATGGCAAAAGATTCAGTAAAAAATAGAATTTCTTCAGAATCATCAGAAGGGATGTCATTTACAGAATTTACCTATCAGTTAGTGCAAGGATATGATTTTTTACATTTGTACAGAGCAAATGAATGTACATTGCAAATGGGTGGAAGTGATCAATGGGGTAACATTACTACTGGAACCGAATTGATAAGACGAATTGCAGGAGGAAAAGGATATGCCTTAACATGTCCTTTGATAACTAAATCAGATGGATCTAAATTTGGTAAATCTGAAGGAGGAAATGTTTGGTTAGATGCTAATAGAACTTCTCCTTATAAATTTTACCAGTATTGGCTAAATACTAGTGATGAGGATGCAGAAAAGTATATTAAAATTTTTACTTTCTTAACAGAAGAAGAAATTAATGCACTTGTAGAAACCCATAAAGAAGCTCCACATCAAAGGGTATTACAGAAAAAACTAGCTGATGAGGTTACTGTGATTGTACATTCTAAAGAAGATTTGGATAATGCTATAAAAGCATCAGCCATACTTTTTGGAAAATCTACATCTACAGACTTAAAAGATTTGGATGAAGCAACTTTTTTAGATGTGTTTGAAGGAGTTCCTCAAGCAGAGATCGCCAAAGATTTAATTGGTGAGGGTCTTGATATGATAGGAGCTTTGGCTGAGAAAACAGGCTTTTTAAAATCTAATGGAGAGGCAAGAAGAGCTTTAAAAGAAAACTCTATATCGGTTAATAAGGAAAAAGTAACCGATAGTTATTCGATATCAAATAACGATTTAATCAACAATCAATTTGTTTTGTTACAACGAGGAAAGAAGAATTACTTTGTGATTCGTGCGGTGTAATATTAAAAAACATTATAAAAGTAAAAAAGAGACAAATGCACGTATATTTGTCTCTTTTTCGTTTATTGGGTTTTGGAGGTAAGTTCTTAATTGGCCGGCATCATCACTGATTCTATAGTATGTATAATTCCATTAGATGCTTCGATATCATTTCTCATTAATCTTCCTGCATTACCTTTTTTATCAATAAGATATATCTTATCACCTTTCATTGAAGCAATCAATCGAGTGCCTCCTATAGTTTTTAGTTTAACGCTTCCGCCATTTTCTTTAATAGCCTTGATGATATCTTGTCTATTAATTACCCCTGAGATGATATGACAATCCATAATTGCTTCAAGTTTTTGTTGGTTTTCTGAATTTTGCAATCCTTTAAGTGTTTTTGGGTGCAGCTTATTAACAGCGCCATTTAGAGGAGTGAAAATTGTATAAGGCCCTTTTTCATGAAGTAATTCTGGGTATTTGGTGTTCATTATGATTTTATGAAGTTTGGTAAAACTAACATCTATAGAAATTGTTTCATAAATAGTAGGAACCTTTGTTTCTGTAGGTAATACGTTGGCTTGAGCAATTAACTTACTATCATCGTTTTTAGAAACTGATTTTTTTTGAGTTTCATTACATGAAGTAAAAATTAATAATCCTGAAATCGTAAGAAGGCGAAGTGATTTTATTAAATTCATGGGTACAACTTTTATTTCAAATGTATATTTTCAAATGATAATTTCCCCACATAAATGAGTATTCGTTGGATGTAAATTAGAAATCGTTTTAGAAATAATTAACATTTGTTTTCGAATAGAGGTATGAATCAGGTTTAGGATTGTAAGAACTTTTGTGCTATTTGATATAAGAACTAGTATTAGGATAAATGCAAAAAAAAGCCATAGGATACCTAATTAACCTACGACTTTTAACACACTCAACATAAAATTGTTTCTATTATCCCTTAATAAAGGGGGGCAAGTTGTTATCGTTCTACATCATAAACGTATCGTTTTCTTCTAATAGGGTTGTGATCTCCATAGTTATATACATTTATAGTTTCGTCTATTAACATACGCTGCCGTTGCAAAATGCTTTTTATTTTTTTTCTATGTTTTTTTAAGATCTTCATAACGATTCGTTTTTTGATTGATGATTTCGATTGATTGATGATTTTACGTTTAAATCGAGAAATTAAAATTTAAACGAGATATAACTTATCTGTATCTTCTCTTGGTATTCCAAATATATCCTTTTGTACTATTAAGTTTTTGGGTTAATTGGTTGCTGTTTAAAGTTCTCATAATTTATTTTTTTTTGATTGATGTTTTTGATTGATGGGTATCTTTTATGTTTAAATTAAAATTTAAACGAGATTATCTTATCTGTATCTCCTCTTGGTATTCCAAATGTATCCTTTTGTACTACTAAGTTTTTGAGTCAATTGGTTGCTGTTTAAAGTTCTCATAATTTATGTTTTTTAATTGATTATTTACCTAATAGACGCGAAGGTTTGATTTTTGTTACAGTACTATGTATAAAAAGGTACTATTTTAACGTTTTTTAACAATTTAAGGTGTGAAAAACTGTAAAATACTTGGTTTTTTAGATTTTGATTTGAATTTATAGGTCTAAATAAGAGGGGGTTACATTTATCGAACTTTTTGTAATCCTAAATTCTTTTTTAAAGATGATCGATAATAAAATAACTATAGATCTATATTCAATTATTATTTAATCAGACTTAGGTTCCCAAAATCATTTGATTTAAGAACTAGTATTAAACAGAAAAAGGTACTGTCATTTTTGACAGTACCTTCTTATACAATTTTCTTAGATGCTATTGTTTTATTACTTGCAATGTTTCAGAGTATGTTGCAGTAGATATTTTTACAAAGTAAACACCTAACAATGTTATTTCATTACCAATAGTTACACTGTTTGTATTTTTATCATATTCATTAGAAAAAATCTCTTCTCCTAGTGTGTTAAACATCTTAATAACAAAACGTTCTTCAGGTAGTCGAGAAACATCCAGTGTAAGTGATTCGGTAAATGGATTTGGATATACATTAACTTTATTATTTATTTCTGGTGAACTCAAAAGGCTCGAAGCCAATGTAGTTGGTCTTTTGGTAATCAAACCTTGTCCTCCTGTAGTATTATATGCATAATCTTTTATAGTATATGATGTACCATCATTAGATACTGTTGCATAAAACCATCCATAGTGTGTTGCTCCATTGATTTTAAATGTAAATCCAATATATCCAGATTTTCCATTCCAGCTGGTATGCGAAGATGAACTCACTATATGACTATTTCCATCGGCTACAAAATTGCTATTTGCACCAACTTCTACTCCTTCATTTAAGAAAGTAATATGATTCGTAGCCCCCTCACAGACAATATCTTTTCCATAAGTAACCAATCTAATTGTATTAGCAGAACGCCAAACCCCGAAACTTTGATTATCACCAACTTCTATTCTAAAAGTATTCCATGTACTACTCGAATTAGCTGTTTTATCGTCCATATCCACGTATACCACCGTTTCAGAAGTGACACAAGGTGCACAAGAAGTTCCTCCACAGTCAATCCCCGTTTCATCTCCATTTTGGATACCATCATCGCAAGTAGCGGCTACTATACAAGGTTCGCAAGAATCTCCTCCACAATCGATTCCTGTTTCATTTCCATTTTGTATACCATCTGTACACGTTGGTGTTACCCCTTCGTTGATCGTAATTGTATAATCTTCTACTTCACCATATCGAATGTTGGTACAAGCGTTTGCACCATCAGTATTCTCATAACCTAATACTACACGCATTCTGGTAGCACCATTACTAGCAGTATTTGGAGTAACGATAGTTACGGTACGAGAAGTACCGGTTCCTGTCCCTTCGAATTTTTCATCGGCATCGGTAAAGTCACCATCCTGATTCCAGTCAATCCAAACATATACTTCATCATCGTTACCACCAGACCATCCCTGGAAGGTTACGATCATGTTTTCTGAAGCTCCTTTAGCAACATTAGCTACATTATCGGTATAATTATGATAACCGGCAGTCGTATCAGAAGAGGTTTTATTAATCCCTGCAAAGGTTATATTAGTAATATTATCATCGTTACTATTGTTACCTTTCATATCGCAATAGGTTATTTCAACCTGACAAGGCTCACAAGATGATCCACCGCAATCAACACCAGTTTCATCTCCATTCTGGATACCATCGGTACAAGTTGTTTCATTACTGATTATAACTGTATAATCTTCTACTTCGCCATAATCAAGTGCTTCACAGGATTTGGGTATTCCTCCTGCTTTCATGGCAACTCTCATACGAGTAGAGCCATTTAGGGCATTATTTGGAACCACGAAATCACCACTTACAGATGAATCTTTTGTAGGAGCTTGTGCCCATACTTGTTCTCCTTCATCTTCAAAATCACCATCTTGATTGTAGTCAATCCATACACTATAGCCTTCTTCATAGACAGCTCCAGACCAAAAAGGAGTTATTATAATCGTATGGTTTATTCCTTTTGATAAAGTAGTTGACAGATTAGTATAATCTTCATATCCCGGAGAACCATTAGATGTATTGTCTATTTCTCCTAATTGTACATGGTTAATATCTTCGGTAAATTCAAGGTTAAAACCATTTTTACAATACGCTCCAGTACGAATATTCAAAGAACTCAATTCAGATAAGTTCCCTATAGCATCTTTGGCCGCTATCTTAAATAAATAATCAGTGCCAAAATTTAACCCTGTAACATTATATGATGTATCATTAACCGCTCCTATTAATTCATCATTTTTATAAATATTATATGCTACCACTTCTGTGTAATCAATAGATTTTGTCCAGGAGAGTGTTAAACTTCCTGTTGTTATATCAAAAGCTTTTAAATCTGTAGGTCCAGAAGGTATTTCTGCAGTCCTAATTGTTAGCGTAGAAAAGCCTGATAGATTCCCTATTATGTCTTTTGCTCTTACTTTTAATTCGTAAGTGGTATCACGTGATAATCCTTTAATTTTACCAGATGTCCCTTCAACTGTTGTTAGTAATTGGTTGCCCTTAAAAATTTCATATCCTTCGACTGCTGTATTGTCAACAGAAGCTTCCCACTCTATTGTTAAACTTGTTTGTGTAATATTAGAAGCTACAAGGTTAGTTGGGGTAGAAGGTGCTTCAGTTTCTGTAGGATCTATAGGGTATTTTCCAGAAATAACATAATGCCCTAAAGAAGCATAATCAGAGTATCCTACACTTGGATTTTCTCCTTCTCCTACACCATCAATTTCTAAATAATAGGTGCCCGCTTGTAAGTTAGTAGTGATGTTTGCTTCTAACCCCTCTGGATCTGAATACATGATTTCTGTACCATTGCTATCCAGTAGTCTTACCTTTATATTTAGATTAGAATTATCCCAAAAACCTATTACTTTCTTAAAAGGAGATCTAAAAAATAACTCTACATCTCCTCCTATAGTAGTAAAAGAAAATACATCTTTATCTGTATTTTTTTCGATAATACCTTTATTTCTTGATACAATAACATTTCCTTGTGTATCTGGTACAATTACTGTTGCCTGATTTGGCACATCACCATGATCATCGGTTCTATATCCAAAACCATTTTTATCTCTGGCTATAATAGCTAGATCATCTTCTTTATTTCCTGCACTGTTATATTCTCCTTTACTCCATTGTTCTACTTCTCCAAAACCACCACCCATAATGGCCCCCCAATTATTGTGGCCATCATAATATTCATCTATTTTTTTACCAGATTCATCTGTATAGGTATCATGATCTAACCCCATGGTATGACCAACCTCATGCGATGCAGTATTTCCATCTTTAACATATATTATGGGATGACCAGGACTATCAGTACCAAAAGTATCTAGACTAGCAGTTCCTCCTACCCCAGTTACTGATACATCTGATATTGATGTAAAAATAACCTTAACTCTTTTATTGTTTGGAAGAACATCATATAACTCTCTTTTTGTGGTTACGTTAATATTAAAAGGAGCATAGTCTTCTGCTACAATTTCCCAAACTTTGGTAATCTCTTCATTTGTCCAGTCATAAGGAGTGAAATATGGACCATCACTATCATGTGGCTCTCCATCAAAATCCAAATAAATAACATGATTTGCTCCCGGTAGGCTTTCTAGCTCTACGATATTTTCTGGTAAAACTGCATCTCCTTTTTTAATCTCAGTTCTTTGGATACTGTTTACTCCTGGAGTTTGATGAACACCACAACTAAATCGGTGATGATTATTTGTGTTAATAGTTTTTTCGTCTTGCGCACTTGCAGATACACAAAACCATAAAGCACCTAGTATATATGCTTTTTTTAAAAAGCTCCTTATTAGCTTTTTATGGTTTACTTTTTTTGATTCCATTGTTAAATTAAGTTTTAATAAATGATTGCTTTTCTTGTCATTATTAAAATGACAAGAAAAATTGTTGTGATAAATTTTGAGGGTGCAAAAGTAGAAGGACTAAACCCTGAAATAAAGAGCGTATTGACTGTATTCTAGGAATATCGACATAATATTCCTAGAATATAGACCAAATAACACCAAAGAAATGGTATCTATATAGGAGTAGATTAAAGGTTTGATACTTTTGATTTCTACATTAGCTATAAAAGTGCATAAAATCAAAAAAAGAACAATAACATAATAAAACAGAGATCAGGAAAGATCAAATAGAATGGATTAGTAACTTAATAGTATTATCCTTTAGATTTATAGTAATAAGACAAAAGATTAGAAGTCATATAAGTGTTAAAGTAGATCTTTTAAAAAAATATTCTAAATACAGCATTTGGTGTTACCCCTAATGAGAATCGTTGAATTACCTGTTCTAAGATTACTTCGCGCTCTTCTAGAGTTGCACCAGTAGTACCTTCTACCGCAATCCCACCATCATCAAGAGGTTTTCTTTCTGCTTTATAGATTACGTTTAAAGGCTTAACTCTATTATAGATATTTAATACAGATACCCCAAGTTGTGCTTTTAATTTTTTGTTACCGACTTTTAGGTTAAAGTCATATAGTACAGAAGCATCTAATCTATGAAAATCAGGTAATCGCCCACTATTAATGGATCCAAAATTAACAACACCTGCGTTTTCACCATCAGCATCAATTTTAATCTCATAACTATTTACAGGGGTAGTAGGTCTTCCTGTTCGAAATTGCCAACCCAAAGAGAATTGCCATTTTTCTAATTGCAAAGTATTAGAAATCCTAAAGCTATGCGTAATGTCATTATTACCGGGGAACTTAAACGGTGTATCTTTTAAATTTGGAAATTGAAAAGTAATATCATTATAGGTATAACCAGCCCAAATTTTATACTTATTCCATCTATATTTTAATAAAAAATCCAGACCCTTTATAACACTTTCTCCTTTTTCTAGATTTTCTAAAGGGTTACTAAATCCGCTGGTAAAAGTTGTTAACCCTTCTAATTCTTTATAATATGTATCAATATCAATATTTAAGCTTTTATGGTGATATAATAACCCACCAGAAATTTGGTTACTACTTAGTAACGGAAATTCTTTATCATCAGATAAGCGCCATAAATTATTCTCTAAACGCAATTCGGTATGGTTAAATTCAACCAATTGAGAAATAGGTTGATTTCTTCGTTCGACTGCTGTTTTAAATCTTAATCGATTGGTTAATGGGTATTCAAAATTGATACGAGGTTCTATTAAAAACTCGCCTAATGAATTATAATGTAAAAGTCTAACTCCCGTATTTACAAACCCTTTATTCTTAAAAGAAAAAGTATACTCTCCAAAAATTGCATTTTTGAGATTAGTATCATCTTGTACTGAACTTTCTTTCTCATTGTCAAAAGGTTCTTCTTTACTAATCAATATATTTAAATCGGTATAGGAGAGTTCATAGCCTAGAGATAGTTTTTGTGTTTCTTTAAAAGAAGTGGTAGACATAAATTTTAAACCCACATCTGTGATTTTATTTTCTCGAATGCTAATTTCTGATAGATCTAAAATACTATTGCCTGTTTCATCTTTTAATTCATTATTCTGGTAGAAGGAATTATATTCAGAAAAATAAGCTGAAACCTCTTCTTCTTGATTATCACTTGTTTTAAGTTTCCAATTGGCACTTAACCCTTTATTTTGAGTTATTAATGAATCCACGATTTGTTCATCCCCACCAATAAAATCAAAATCCAAGCGGTTTCTAGTATATAAACCACTTACAGAAATATTATTTTTTGCATTAGGTTTAAGAACTAGTTTGGCACTTACATCTGCAAAGGCAAACTTATTGTTACTTGTTTCGGGGCTAAAGTCATCGTCAGTTTCAAGTTCGAGCACATTACCATTAACATCCTTGGCTACTCCAAAATTTGTAAAAATTTTGTCTACATAACTATCATAGGTAGGAGTTTCTATAATATCAGCATAAGATCTTCTAGCAAAAGCATATACAGCAGCTTTTTGAGAAATAGGAGTTTTTATATATCCATTTATAGACAAACCATCAATTTCGAAACCACCTTTTGTTTTTTGCGGAATTTCATCTCCACTTGAAATGTCTATGATACCAGAGATACGATCCCCATAACTAGCACTTGTACCTGATCTAAAGATGGTTGCTTTTTTTGTGGCGAAAGGGTTAAACAAAGAAAACATACCATAAAAATATCCTGTATTGTATAGTTTGATGTCATCATACAACACCAAATTTTGATCGGGTGATCCCCCTCTAATTTGAATGCCTGTAGCAGATTCGTCTAAGGTAGAAATACCTGGGATTAATTGTATACTTTGAGCTATATCAGGGCTTACCAAACCCGGTAAAATTCCTAATTTTTCAGAATCAACACTTATCGAACCATCTTGATTTCTATCTATTCCAGAAGTAACATAACCTAATACGACCACTTCATCTAGAGAAGACGATAGAAGATTTAATGCTATTGTCGTACATGGTTCACCAATAGGAACGGTTACATTTTCATCATCATAACCAACAAAACTTACCAGAACATTTTCGGTATTTGAATTAATATCTTTAAAGATAAAATATCCAGTATCATCGGTTGTAGTACTGTGGTCTTGATTTATAGAAACTGTAGCAAACGGAATTGCTTTTTGAGATGTAGCATCTACGACATACCCACAGATAACCCTTTTTTGGGTAATGATTATTTGTTGAGAAGATACTTTTTCAAAAACGAGATTTGTTTGTGTTGCCAATAACGGAAACAAATCCTCAATGGATATACTTTCTTGAGATAACGTTATCGTTTTTGTAGCAATAAGTTCTTGACTATAAGAAAAGAGAAATGTGGTTTTGGATTCTATATCACTTAGTACTTCTTTAAGAGGTGTATTGGTATATGAAACAGTTATTTTTTCTTGAGCAAAGGATAATGAAGTTATTAGAAATACAATTACAAATATAAAGCTGTGTTTCATTTATAATAAGTTTATTAATATGTGTACGTTAGGCAATTTGGTAAACTATATACAAGTGTATACAAGTTGGGTCGTCTATGCAACGAGTGTAATCTTAATTTTAGGGGTATTAAGTTGGCCTATTGCAAATATACGATAGTTTTATCTTTAGAAAGAGTATAAAAAATTCCCATAGGGGTTAATGTAGATTTTAAAGCTTTTTCTAGATCGTTATGAACAAAACTACCCGTAAAAAGTTTAGATAAGTCGATGTCTTTACTCTGAAATGTAATATTATATTGAATGCGCATTTCATCAAGTACTTCTTTTAAAGGGCGTTCTTTAAAAGTGCTAATGCCATTTATCCAACTTGGACTATTTTCTCTAATCTCTTGGGGGATAATTTTATTTTCAGAGGAGATAATTCTATCATTTTGTTTTAGAATATGACTTTCTGAAGTGGCTAGTTTATCAAAGCGCACAACACCCTCAAAACAGTTTAATTCAAAAATTTTAGCTCTGGTTTTGATGTTAAATTTTGTACCTAGAACGGTTACATTACCATTTGTTGTTGTTACTTTAAAGCCTTCTCCTTTTTCTACCTCAAAATAGGCCTCACCTTGTAAAGAAACACTACGATTGTCTAACCACAAAAATCGTTTATGACTAAGTTTAGAATCAGCATTTAGTTGTATTTTAGAACCATCTGGTAGTGTTATAGCCAGTTGCTCACCATAAGATGTAATATAGCTTTCTGTAGCGTTAAAAAAGGTAAATATACCTAGAATAACTACAATAGATGCTGCAATAGCATACCATGTTTTATAGGTGTTTTTTCTTTGTTTACCAAAGGATATTTTGGCTTTTGTAGCGATCAGTGATTGTCTTTTATCAATTGCTGGTGCTTTATACTTTTGAATTTCTTCATTAATACGATTAAAATCCTTAAAAGCATCAGATTTTTCGAATTCAAATGCTTCTTCTTCACTCAATTCTCCTGCTACCCAACGGGCAATAAAAGTCTTATCTGATTCATATTTTTCCATGATAGTAAATATATACCTTTCGGTTAGTTTAGGCTATTTAAAACTAATTTCTAAATACCTCTTGTATGTATTATACAGTCATAATTAAGTTTACCCTATTTTTTTTAAATATTTAAATCACTTCCTAGTAATTTTCTAAGAGTTATAAAGGCGTTGCTCATTCTTCTTTCAACTGCTTTTACCGTGATATTAGTGATTTCTGCTATTTCTTTATATGTTTTTTTGTCGATTCTGCTTAATAAAAAAACTTCACGTTCTTTTATAGAAAGTTTAGCAATGGCATTCTCAAGCTTTTCTCGATACTCTTCGGTTTCCATAACAAAATCGGGACTTTCATTATTAATATCATTATGTGGTGTAGCCTCATACCTAAGCACAACTTTTTGATGTGCAAACTCATTTAAAAGTGCATTATTACATATCGTGAAGATCAAATTTTTAGCTTTTTCATAAATGATTTCGGCACACTTTTTCCAAAGTTTTACAAAAGCATCTTGTGCAATATCTTCGGCTTGTTGTAAATCGCCACATTTATAGTAGATAAAATTTCTAGCCGATTCAAAATGAGTATTGAATAGGGAGTCAAAGTTTTTTTCTTCGCAAACTGATCGGGGTTTATTAGACATTTTCTAAAGATATCAATTCTCAAATCTAAAAAAAAAAGTAAAAATAAAGGGACTTACACGTCTTAATTTCTAATAACAAACAAATTAACTACAATTTTTTTTGGGGTATTGTATGATGAAGCTGTATAACTTATAGAAAGCTAATTTTTAATACACCCAAAAATATGATGAAAAGATTTGTTATCACCAGCATTTTTTGTCTCACAATGTTGTCTTTATCTGCTCAAGAATGGCATACAAATATCGAAGAGGCAAAGGCAAAAGCAACAGCACAACATCAAAATATTGTTTTGGTTTTTCAAGGATCAGATTGGTGTGCTCCCTGTATTAAATTAGATAAGGAGGTCTGGAGTACCGAAGAATTTAAAAGTTACGCCAAGCAACATTTTGTAATGCTTCAAGCCGATTTTCCGAGAAAGAAAAAAAATAAACTGCTCAAAGATCAGCAAGATCATAATGATCAGTTAGCAGAAAAGTATAACAAGAACGGATATTTTCCTTTTGTAGTGGTTTTAGATAAAGATGGAAAAATGTTAGGACAAACGGGTTATAAAAAAATATCACCGTCTGAGTATATCAAATTATTAGAATCTTTTAAAAGCTAAACATTGAAAAAGATAATATTCATATGTACGGTACTTCTGTATTCGTGTAATTTTTATGGCCAAAACGTATATAAGCGTACTCAAAAATTGATGGGCAGTCGATTTGATGTTACTGTAGTCGCAAACGACAGTATTCAAGGAGATATATATATCAATATGGCTATTAGCGAAATTGCCAGAATTGAAAAACTAATCTCTTCTTGGGATCCAAACTCTCAAACTTCTAAAATTATTAAAAACGCAGGAAAAGAACCTGTAAAAGTTGATCAGGAGTTATTCGATTTAATCGCCAGATCCATCCATATTTCAAAGGTTACTAGTGGTGCTTTTGACATTAGTTATGCCTCTATGGATCGGATTTGGAAATTTGATGGGAGCATGACAAAAATGCCCAGCAAAGAAGCAATTAAAGCTTCTGTACGAAAAGTAGGGTATCAACATATTGAATTGAATAAAGAACAAACTACCGTATTTCTGAAACATGAAGGAATGAAAATTGGTTTCGGAGCTATTGGTAAAGGGTACGCCGCCGATAAAGCTAAAGCTTTGTTACAGTCAAAAGGCGTCGTTGCGGGTATTATTAATGCCTCTGGAGATATGAATACTTGGGGTAAACAACCTAACAAAGAAGATTGGAAAGTTGCTATAACCAACCCTCTCAATAAATCAAAAATATTTGCATTGCTGCCGATAAAAGAAAAGGCTGTAGTTACCTCGGGTAATTATGAAAAGTATGTGGTTTTTAATAAAAAAAGGTATTCACATATTATTGACCCCAGAACTGGATACCCTTCATCAGGAATTATAAGCGTCACCGTTTTTGCACCGAAAGCAGAACTTGCAGATGCTTTGGCAACTTCTGTATTTGTTATGGGAGTAGAGACCGGGATGCACTTGATCAATCAGCTTCAGGATATAGAATGCATCATTGTAAAGGATACAGGAGAAATCGAATACTCAGATCATTTAGAAAAACAAAGAATGTAAGATAAAAAGTATAAACATATGAAAAAGATATGCATTGTGGGCTTAGTGATTGGTTTAACGACTTCATGCGCTACGGTAAAAGAATACGAAAAAGTAAACATTAATGACCCCGATATGAAACTATCAGCACATAGTAGTGAGCGTTTCGAGACCAATTTTCAGGTTTACAGAGAAGCCGCCGCTGGTGCAAATGGAGGAAAGTCTGGAGGAGGTTGTGGATGTAACTAACCTTGTAAGGTATATGCCTTAAAAAAAACAAAGTAGAATCTGAGAAAATAGGAATGGTTAAGGTTACAAACCTAAAATAATAATGCCCTCAAAATAGGAATTGATTTACATGAAGAAAGTAATTGTAGTTGTAATGTTTTGTTTAGGTTTTGTGTCTTTCTCTCAAGAGAAGGACTCAATTCCTGTATACAAAAAGCGAGTATTAGAATCTACCGAAGTAGATTTTTTAATGAGTTATTATAAACAAGATGGTACCCATTCGTCTGTAGGAGGAGGAATTGGTACCGAGGATTTAACAGATATTACTCCTACTATTGTAGTAAGTATTCCTATTAATGATGACGATGTACTCACCATTGACGCAGGTATTTCTGCATATACCTCTGCTTCGTCAAGTAACCTTAATCCTTTTGATGCTTCTGGAGCTTCGCAAGGAGGAGGGGAAGAAGATGAAGGAAATTATGGAGCTTCAATGCCTTCTGGTAGTCCATGGATTGCCTCATCTGGTGCGTCACAAAGTGATGTATGGAGTAACATTAGTGTGGATTATAGTCATAGTTCTGATGATCGAAATGAGGTATGGAATGTACATGGTAGTTTTTCTGTTGAATATGATTATTTCTCTATTGGGTTTGGTGCAGGTTATGTAAAACAGTTTAACAAAAAAAACACTAGTTTGGGGGTAAGTGGTAGTGTATATTTAGATACTTGGAAAACCTTGTACCCAACAGAATTAGAGGAATTTGCAGCCTATGGAGCAGATTTTCAGAACAGAGGCTTTTTTCAAGGAGTTGATGTGTGGGATCAAAATGGTATGATCTCTAATGGATATAATCCAGAAGGATTTCAAGAGTTTACGAATAAAGGGCGTAACTCATACTCGATGTCGTTAAGCTTTTCTCAGATCTTAAACAAAAAGTTACAAGTTTCTTTGTTCGGAGATGTATTATATCAACAAGGATTGTTGTCAACACCATATCACAGGGTTTATTTTGCAGATCGCCCTAATTTTTACATCGGAAGTAATGCTGATGCTATCTCTAATTATACTTCTCCTTCTAATACCGAAGTTTTTCAGTTAGCAGATGATAATGAGCAGTTACCTGGTACTCGATGGAAAATACCAGTGGGGATACGTGCAAACTATTATATAAATGAAGCACTGTCTCTTAGAAATTATTATAGATTTTATACCGATAATTGGGGAGTAACAGCACATACAGCCTCTATAGAACTGCCCATAAAAATTGTTGGTGGTAAGTATACTTTTATGCCTACGTATCGATATTATACGCAACAACAAGCAGACTATTTTGCTCCTTATGAGACGCACATTAGTACATCAGAGTTTTATACTTCAGACTATGATTTATCCACTTTTAATAGCCATCAGTACGGTATAGGGTTTAGGTATACAGATATATTTACGAAGTTTAAAATTTTCAAGTTCGGACTTAAAAATTTAGATGTACGGTTTAATCACTATCAAAGAAGTGATGGGCTTTATGCTAATATCATTTCTGCTGGGTTTAAGTTTGTGTTGGATTAATTGTTTGAAAAATAGATCCATTTCTAACCAAAAGGCTAGAAATGGATGTTTTCAAGTTATCTTTAATAAAACCTAAACCAACCCATTAATAAATTGCTCCAATTCTTGTTCTCGGGTTAATCCCATTTTTTTTCGAATACGATGCCTAGAAGCTTTGATAGATCCCATGGTTACGTTTCTAATGATCATAATCTCCTTAAGACTTAAGTTCATGCGCATAAGTGCACAAATTTCTCGTTCAGACTTGGTAAGATCGGGATATAGTGATCTAAGTTTTTGATAAAACTCCTGATCTAATTGCTCTATGTTATCGCTTACAAAATCAAACTTACTTTCTGTGTTAATTTGCGAACTGAGATCGGTAATTAAAGATTGAAAATCAGAAACATCAATTGCATCGGCATATCGTTTTACCTTTTTTAGTTTTAACAGAAACTCTTGCTTAAACTGCAAACGCATTTTATTATCTGCAATCAATTGTTTGGTCTGGTAGGTAGTATGTTTTAGTTGCTCGTCTAATAACTCTTTTTCTAGTTGCTCCTTTTTAAAACGTTCCCGGTTTAATTTTCTACGATTATTAACGATGATCAATACTATAATGATTCCTGCCGAAGCCAAAAGTAACAATGTAATATAAAGTCGGTTGGTGGCTTGTTCGGCTTCGTTTTTTAGCTTGAGTTCTTTTTTTTCACTGGCAAACTGAAGGCTATCTGCCAGTTTTTCTTTCTGAAATTTATGATTCAACTCCAGAGCAGTAATCTTTTTTGCATTTTTTACATTGAAAATAGAATCGTAATAGAATTTATGAGTTTTATAATACCCGAACGCATGTTTATAGTCTCCCTTTTTTTCATAAATATGACTATGTAGTTGATAAATAAGAGGAAGCTTTGAAGTACTTCCATACTTTTTGGCATGGTTTAAGGCTTCCTCTACATAGGCAATAGCTTCCTGATGCTTACCTAAATCAGAATGTATTTTGGCAAGATGCATTAAATTATTGATGGTGAAATTGTAATCTTTTGTAGAGTTAAAAAGACCTAAATTTTCTTTATAAATCTTAATAGCTTCTTTGTAATTACCAGTTGTATAATAGATAGCAGCAATATTGTCATTACATTTTGCTTTACCCTTAAGCGTAGGGTAATAATTCTTAGAAAGCTCATAATAATACATGGCAGAATCATTCTGCTTGTTATAATAATAGATGACCCCAAGCATATTATAGGTTCGGCCTAATTGTGTGCTATCTAATTTGCTTTGTTGTAAGGTAATAGATTTTTTAAAATACGATTTGGACTTGTCATACTCTTTTTGATACCGAAAGACCATGGCTATATTATGATAGCTTTGAGCAATTTCAAAAGAATCCTGTAACTGTTCTCTGATTTCTAAGGCTTGTAATCGTAGTGCCAGAGAATTATTGTAGTTGGTTTGTCTGGATTCATATTTTCCTAATACATCCAGAGCATGTGCTTTTTTTGCTAAAAAATAAGGAGAAGGAGTTTTTTTGAGACCTTCAATAAATTGTAGGGTTTGATTCATCAGATCTCTTCCCTGATCAATACTATATTTTTCTACAATCTTGGTAAGCTCGATCAGGTAATGCACTTTTATCGAATCATTGGCTGCAGTATCCACTTTATGTCTTAGATCTATCTCTAAACTGTCTTGTTGTACTTGTCCTTTTACAGGAAGTAAAAACAATACCAAGACTATAAATAACAAAACTCTCATGGGGTATAAGGGGATTAATAGCATACTACAAATATATGAATATTGGTAAAAAGCGGCTCAACTATTGTTTTTGATATTTTTTTGAAACCCTTATAAACAAAGGGGTGAAACTTTTTGTAACCATAAAAGCAGGGCCAATCCCGATACAGATTTGTACTATTGCCTATTGAATTGTAAATATTTTTTAACCTACAAGTTCCCTTTATATGAAAAAACTTCTACTATTATTTTTTGTGGTGTTTTATGCGATAGGAAGTAGTACTTCTGAGGTATCTGCAAAAATTCTTAATGAGCCCCTTAAAGAAGAATTTTTTACACCACAGATTAGTATCACCGGCCCCGATATGATGACCGTTATACCCAATGGTGATACAACTCCAGATCTAATAAAGGGGACACTGTATCTCGAAACCGGAACAGGTAACTCAGAAATGACGCCTTTTACCATTCAAAACAGTGGTGACAGTGATTTAAATATTTCGAATATTACAATTACCGGAGCCAATGCTTCAGATTTTGTGCTCAATGACATGTGGCCAGTAACGGTATTAAACGGAACGTCAGAATCTATTGAAGTAAGTTTTGCGCCACAATCGGCTGGAGTAAAAAATGCCGTGGTGACGATTACTAGTGATGACCCTACTAATCCGGTCTATACATTTGCCATACAAGGAACCGCGTTTGAAGGTGCAACAGGATTACATTTTGATGGTGTTAATGATAACGTTACGTTCAATAATGGTAATTATAGCCTGAGTGATGATTTTACAATTGAACTTTGGATAAGACCTGAAATTTCTGGTACAGAAGAACATTTCATACTAGATAATCAAGCCGGTAGTACAGGATATAGTTTGCGTATAGATATCACATCGCAATTACACTTTAACTTTTTTACTTCGAGTGGAGCTAAAAACCTAATGACTCCACCGATAGTTAATAATCAATGGCAGCATGTTGTAATTGTATATAATGGTACTAATTATAGAATATTTATTAATGATACAGAAGAAAACAGCTTAACACTCTCTGAAGCTATTGTAGATAGTAGTAATAATCTAACCCTGGGAAGTGCCACGGGCGGAGGAGAATATTATGTCGGTGCTATAGACGAGTTTCGTGTATGGGACAAAGCACTTTCTACCTGTAGACTTTCGAGCCAGGCAAATTGCCAGTTAATAGGAAGTGAAAGTGATTTAATAGCGTATTATAATTTTAATAACGGAGAAGTTAACGGAAATAACTTTCCTGTCTATGGGCTATTAGATCCTAATCATACCATTACTTCGGGTATTCCCCCTCAAGGAACATTAAATAATTTTGGACTAACAGGTGGTACATCCAACTGGATAGATACTACTGCCAATGGAGTATCCGGAACGTGTACCACATATAACGAACCTATTGTAGAGATTGCGTCAAACAGTAATGCAATTAATAATGGAGATACCACTGTAACTGCGAATAATAACACCTCTTTCGGAAATGTACAATTAACACAAGCAGAACCTGCTGATTATACCATTAGCAATACTGGTAGCAGTACATTGAATATTTCAAATATTGTGATCGACGGAGCTGCTGACTTCACCATTATAGAATCACCAACTACAGTTGCGGCAGGTGCATCAGAAAATTTACGTATCCTTTTTACACCAGCTTCTATCGGAACCAAAAATGCAACGGTTCGTATTCTAAATGATACCTGTGACGATGCTACTTTTGAGTTTGCAATAGAGGGAACTGGTTTTATCCCTGCAACTGGATTAAGTTTTGACGGAACAGATGATCATATTAGTATTAATCATAATACTGCATTCAATACAAATACTTTTACAATAGAAGCATACTTTAGAGCAACATCTGCAACAGCAGGACAAGGCATTATATGTAAGTATGATACGACGGACATTAATGGGTTCTGTTTGTACTTAAACAGTTCTGGAAGGCTACAACTTGAGTACGCTGTACCAAACATTGAATCAACTAGTTCATCTGGTGCTTCTGGGCTTAATGATGGTAACTGGCACCATATTGCTTTAGCATTTGGAGATGGAAAGGTCATATATTATATAGATGGTGTATTAGACAATGAGATTACTTTTAATAATATTCCAGATGCCCCAACAAACACAGAATCACTTTATATAGGGTATTCTACGTTTAATAACGTTTATTTTAATGGAGATATAGACGAAGTACGTTATTGGTCTAGAACACTATGTTCAGATGAAATTATAGCACAGCAAAGCTGTGAATTAGCAGGAAATGAATCTGGATTAGTAGCGTACTATGACTTAAATGAAGGTAATGTTAGTGCTAGTAATGCTACAGAAACAACTGCTGATGATGCTACCTCAAACAATTTAGACGGAACTTTAACAAATTTTGCATTAACAGGGAGTGCTTCTAATTGGATAGATACGACGGCAAATGGCATTTCTGGAAATTGTTCAATTGCGATCCCAGAAATTAATGTACAAGGTAATGGCAATGATATTTTCAATGGGGATACAACTCCTGATAGCAGTGATAATACAGATGCAGGAAGCGTTTTGGTTGGTAATTCTGCCGAGATGAACTTTTTTGTTCGTAACACAGAGGGTTCAGGGACTTTAAATATAGATGGTGTTATACTTACTGGCGATACGGGTGATTTTACCATTACGCAAAACCCACATAATAATCCAATACTAGCAACTCAATCAGCTTCGTTAAAGATCAATTTTACACCAACATCTGGCGGGATAAAAACGGCTACAGTAATTATCGATAGTGATGATTGTGATGAGCCTTCATATAGTTTTACCATACAAGGAACAGGAATTCCTGCTGGTACTGGTTTAGATTTTGACGGTGCTAATGATTTAGTAACAATTTCACACAATGCTTCCCAAAATAGTTTGAATTTCTCTGTAGATTTCTGGATCAAAACTACCGATGGACTCGGAGGAGTCATCAACAAGTTTACCCCAGATGGAAATAGTGGATGGCGTATTAACCTGGATGGTGGAAGAATAGAATTTTATTACTATGCCAGTGCTTCAAATTATGTTACAAGGTTATTGAGCCCTGCAACTTTGGTGAATGATGGTAACTGGCATCACGTAGCGGTTACTCTCAACTCTGGAAATGCCAGATGTTATATTGATGGTGAACTAGCAAGAAGTACCGGGTGGAATGGAACCGCAACCGCAACTACGACAACTGCCAATATTCAACTAGGATACGCTGTTGCAGATTCACCTAGTGGTGATACAGGAGGCTATTTTGATGGGCAATTAGATGAGTTAAGAATATGGACAAAAACATTAAGTGCTTTTGAGGTAACACAACTAAATAGATGTACAACAAATATGTCCCAATCCAATTTAATAGCCAGCTATAATTTTAATACTGGTATTGCAGCAGCAGATAATAGTGGGTTAACCACCTTAACCGATAATTCTGGTAATAGCTTTAACGGAACGTTATCCAATTTTGCATTAACCGGTGCTACCAGTAACTGGATTGATGCTTCTGCAAACAATATCTCAGGAAGTTGTGATTGTGTTGTAGCTGGAGGTGTTACTCTAACTACACAAGCAGAAGTAGATAATTATATAACCAATACTTTGGGTAGCTGTGGGGTTATAGAAGGAAATGTAACGATCAACGGAACCATTACCGATCTGTCAGGGTTTTCTAATGTACATACCATTTTTGGGGATTTGTATTTGGAAGGAAATATTGTAGATGACCTTTCCGGATTTAATGCATTGACCACTATTGATGGAGATTTTACTTTAAAAAACATGCCTAGCACTACCTCAATTGCTGATTTTTCTAATATTACAGACTTGGGAGGTGATTTTGAAGTCAATAATCTGGATCAATTAACCGACATATCGGCTCTGAATCAAGTCACTTCTATTCCGAGTATAACGATTACGGGTAATGGGATGCTATCAACGATTGCTTTTGATGAATTGCAAACCATGAGTTCAAGACTTTCTGTAACATTTAATGGACAGTTAGGCACTATTTCAGTTCCTAAACTCACCCAGATGAGTGGTGAATTTAGAATGAATAATAATGGTTCTGCCATGACTAGTCTTACGTTACCGCTTCTGGAGAGTACAGGAAATTTCCTAATTGCAGATATGTATGGTTTACAATCTATAAACGCCCCAGAGTTGCTAACAGTTACAGGTCGTATTTCTATGGGTAGTTGCGTTGCTTTAACTACGCTTACGCTTCCAAAACTAACCAGTATTGGAAACGATTTTTCTATAAATAACTCTTCATCACTGAGCTCTATAACAGCAACCGTGTTAAGTACCATAAATGGTGCTGCATTATTTCATGATATGGCCGTGACTGATTTATCATTTTTATCAAGTGTTACAAGTATTGGAGGAGGCCTTTCTTTAACCGATATGACCGTTCTTAATACTATTCAAGGAATGGATAATTTAACAACTTTTGGTGGTTTCAATATATCAGATTGTGATTTGGTAACTAATCTGGAGGGCTTCCCTAAATTAGCTGTTACTTCTATAAACTCATTAAATATTGCTGAAAATGAATTAATTACAACATTCGATAATTCTTTCTTAACATCGTTAACTTCTATTGGGATTCTGGGAATTAGTTTTAACGGAAATCTGCTAGAAATTGATGGCTTACAAAATGTAGCTTCCCTTACAGGAAGTGATTCAACTATAAGAAATAATAATAGTTTACAAAGTATAAATCTGTATGCGCTTAGAAATGTGAATTCTAATTTGATTATTCAGAATCAAGAACTAGGTATTACCAATCTATGCGGTTTATATAATTATGTTACTATCGGGGATGGAGCAACTACCTTAACATTTCAAGGAGCTAATCAAACGGCTTGGGATAGTGTGCAGGATATTACTGATAATTGTGAAACCCCTATCATAACACTTATAGGTGACAATCCACAAACAATCGAGTTGGGAGACGGGTATACAGAGCTGGGAGCTACTACCAGTGATAGTTCTACAGTCATTATTGATAGTTCTGATTTTACCGATGCGGTAGGAAGTTATACAATTACCTACAATGCAGTAGGGCTTTTGGGTAATAATGCTGTCGAGGTTACCAGAACTGTCGAGGTAGTCGATACCACTGCACCCGTGATTACCTTGACAGGAGCTAATCCACAAACAATCGAATTAGGCGATGGGTATACCGAGTTGGGCGCTACTACAGACGATGGTACTATGGTAGTCATAGACACTTCTGATTATACCGATGCGGTAGGAAGTTATACTATAAAATACAATGCTACCGATGCTTCGGGTAATATGGCTACGGAAGTAACCCGAACGGTTAATGTAGAAGATACCACTACACCTGTGATTACACTTACAGGAGCTAATCCACAAACGATCGAATTAGGCGATGGGTATACCGAATTAGGTGCTACTGCAGATGATGGCAGTATGGTGGTTATAGATGCTTCAGACTTTACCGATGCTTTAGGAAGTTATACCATAACTTATAATGCCACCGATGCTTCAGGTAATAATGCTATAGAAGTAACTCGAACAGTTAATGTAGAAGATACCACAGGACCGATGATTACCCTAACGGGAGCTAATCCACAAACAATCGAATTAGGAGATGGGTATACCGAGCTGGGTGCTACTGCAGATGATGGTAGTACGGTGGTGATAGATGCTTCAGACTTTACCGATGCCGTAGGAAACTATACCATAAGATATAATGCTACTGATGCTTCAGGAAATAATGCTACAGAGGTAACTAGAACAGTTAATGTAGAAGATACCACTGCACCCGTGATTACCTTGACAGGAGCTAATCCACAAACAATCGAATTAGGTGATGGGTATACCGAGTTGGGCGCTACTACAGACGATGGTACTATGGTAGTCATAGACACTTCTGATTTTACCGATGCGGTAGGAAGTTATACTATAAAATACAATGCTACCGATGCTTCAGGTAATATGGCTACAGAAGTGACTCGAACGGTTAATGTAGAAGATACCACTGCACCTGTGATTACACTTACCGGAGCTAATCCACAAACGATCGAATTAGGAGATGGGTATACCGAGCTGGGTGCTACTGCAGATGATGGTAGTATGGTGGTTATAGATACTTCAGACTTTACCGATGCTTTAGGTAGCTATACGATAAGATACAATGCTACCGATGCATCAGGAAATAATGCCACGGAAGTAACTCGAACAGTTAATGTAGAAGATACCACTGCACCGGTGATTACCTTAACAGGAGCTAATCCACAAACAATCGAGTTAGGAGATGGGTATACCGAGCTAGGTGCTACTGCAGATGATGGTAGTACGGTGGTCATAGATACTTCAGACTTTACAGATGCCGTAGGAAGCTATACGATAAGATACAATGCTACCGATGCTTCAGGTAATAATGCTACAGAAGTAACCAGAATGGTTGAGGTAGTCGATACCACTGCACCCGTGATTACCTTAACAGGAGCTAATCCACAAACTATAGAACTGGGTGATGGGTATACCGAGTTGGGTGCTACTACAGATGATGGTACTATGGTAGTCATAGATACTTCTGATTTTACCGATGCGATAGGTAGCTATACCATTACTTATAATGCTACCGATGCTTTGGGTAATATGGCTACAGAAGTAACCCGAACTGTTGATGTGGTAGATACTACTGCCCCGGTAATTACCTTAACAGGAGCTAATCCTCAGTTTATAGTAGTAGGAGATGGATATACCGAGTTGGGTGCTACAACAGATGATGGTAGTATGGTAGTGATAGATGCTTCAGCTTTTGTAGATGCCTTGGGTGATTATACGATAAGATATAATGCTACTGATGCTTCGGGGAATATAGCTACAGAAGTAACCCGAACAGTACGTGTGGTTCGAGCATGTCCTTTATTGGATCTGCCAGCAGATAACTTTAACATTCAGGCTTCGGGAGAGACTTGTACCGATAAGAATAATGGAGGAATAACGATCAATGCAGCGCAGGCATTAGATTATGTTGCGCAAATAAACAATCAAACCTATAGTTTTAGCTCGACATTAGCAGTCACAGATTTAGCTCCAGGCACCTATCCGGTTTGTATTACGGTTGATGGATTTTCAAATTGCGAGCAATGTTATGAAGTCACTATTCAAGAAGGAGTAACATTAGCAGGAAAGACGACAATAGATACGACCACTTCGACAAACAAAATGTTGATAACGATCGAATCGGGTACAGCACCTTATACGCTTAGTATTAATGATAATGTCATTGCAGAATATCAAAATACTTCCTTTTCTGTAGACGTAAAACATGGGGATATTGTTGAGGTATTTTCTGGTAAAAGTTGTGAAGGGAAACTAGCTGCCAAAGTAGATTTGTTAGATCAGATCACCATAGCACCTAACCCTACTTCGGGAGTAGTGTTACTGACCATTCCACAGATCACATCAAATACAGTTTCGGTAGACATCTATAATGCTATAGGGGTAAGGGTAACCTCTGGACTTTATACTGTCACTTCGGGTCAGGCTACAATATCATTAGAAGCTTTACCGGTTGGAGTTTATTTTATGACCCTTAATGAAACAGCTTTAGGAACATTTAAAATTGTAAAACAATGAGAAAAATTTATGTACTCTTCTATAGTGCCATGATACTTTTTTCTTGTCATGGTGATGATGATTTTTCATCTACCGAAAACCCATCAGAGACCAATACAGCACCGTCAATTCCAGGTTTACTATTTCCTGTAGACAGTCAAACCTGTACCGCTCACAACCTGGAACTAAATTGGGGATTGGCCAATGATCCAGATGGTGATACGGTAAGCTATGTTGTTGAGGTTGCAACTAATAGTGATTTTACAGCCCTATTTTTAAACGAAAACACAACAGCTACTAATAAAACAGTTATGCTCGAAAAAGGAGTGATTTATTATTGGCGGGTAAAAGCTTTAGACAGCAAAGAAAACGAAAGTGAATATGCTACCGTACAAACATTTTTTACCGAACCCGATGCTCCTATACAAACATTGCCAACGGTTCCTTCATTAACAGGTCCATCCTTGGGTGCTACTTTGACTGGAAATATGATTAACTTAGAATGGACTGCAAGCGATGCTAATGGAGATGAATTGTTGTATGATCTTTATTTTGGAGATACAAATCCACCAGTATTATATGCAGAAGATGTGGCTGTAAACTCGGCGAGTATAGCGGTAGTGGCAAATACCAGATATTACTGGAGGGTTATTGCTAAAGATCCTTATCAAAACGCTACCATTGGACAGTTATGGGATTTTAAAACAGAATAATAAATAATGTGAGTTCGGCATAAGAAAATTTACGTCAGTCAGAGTGATCCGCCTTAGCGGATTGTATCGAAGACAAGTAAATTTTCTTATCTCGAATTTATGTTAATTATAAGCCATCGGTAACCCCGGTGGCTTTTTGTCTTTTAACTTCTCAAAAAGGGATGTCATTCTGCACTAGATGCTGAATCTATTATCATATTTTGAATACTCGCCTATAGTTTATCCCAAGTTCTTCAAAGGGCAGTGTAAAGAACTATGTTATGAATGTGTGTAGATATATAAAATAAAAATAGGGTACATAGATACTTAACTGTATAACATATAGAAATAAATAAGATAGTATCTCAAAATAACAATAAATGCCCCTTGTATGATGAAAAAACTACTATTCCCTTTTTTAGTATTATTGATCAATGTTTATACCTATGCGCAAACATTTAGCGAACTCGCTACAGCAAATTTAACCGATGTAACTCAAAGTGATGTAGCTTGGGGTGATTATGACAATGACGGCGATTTGGATATATTGCTAACAGGTATAGGAGGAAGTACAGAGATTTCAAAAATATATACGAATACAGCAGGAATTTTTACAGAACTAGCCACAGCAAATTTAACAGAAGTAACAGATAGTGCAGTAGCTTGGGGAGACTATGATAATGATGGAGATCTAGATATTTTGCTAACTGGGTATACAGGAAGTGTAGGGGTTTCGAAAATATATACCAATACGGCAGGAACCTTTACCGAACTAGCAACAACGAATTTGGCACAAGTATCTTTTAGTTCTGTAGCTTAGAGTGATTATGATAATGATGGGGATTTGGATATTGTATTAACCGGTATTGAAGGGGTGAACAACCGTTTCTATAATAAATCAAGAAACTTATTTAAAAAACGAGCAGAATGAACTTTTGGCTATGGCATTAATCATTGGTGCTTTAGTTATTATTATATTTTACAATATACTTTTAGGTGTTGGGTTACACGATAGTGTTTACTTTTTATATGCTGGTACTATTTTAGGTGGATTATTGGTTCAAATTACGGTAAGAGGTTTTATGAAAAAAAATTTACTTGATGAAATGCCTTTTATACAAGAATGGTGTACTCCAATATTTTTAACCTTCGGCACCATAGCTACCGCTCAATTTTGTATTCATTTTTTGGAAACTAAAAAGTATAGTAAATCTTCACATTGGTTACTTAATGGAATTTTTTTGGACATCCACCAAACAACAGCCCCGTTGCTATGGGGCTATTATTATGTAGTTTCTTTGCACTTTACTCTGGCATTAAAACCTATATTAGTGGAAATTCTTTTGCCAAATACTTAGTTATAGCTTGGGCTACTTATTGTACTACTGTAATTATTTACACCTTAACGGTGTTTGTTATTTTACCTGAAAACTTTTTTACACTTAATGCCTATATGATTGGTTCTATATTAGAAGCTATTTTGTTATCACTTGCTGTTGCTGATCGTTATAATACTTTAGAAAAAGAAAAATTTAATTTAGTGGCTCAGTTAATTTCTATGGAAAAAGATATTTCATTAAAAAGTAAAGAAGTTATGGCTTTACAAATGGAAAGTGTAAAACAACTACCTTCTAAATTAAAGATTGCTCAAAGTTTAGAACAAATAGTTAACAACGATACTGATGTGAATGTAAATTCAATTTTAGCTGATATTAGATCTAGCAAAATAGAAGATAAAAAAGCATTAATTTTTAAACAAAAAATAGCGAATTACAATAGTGATTTTGTTGCTCAACTCTCCTCAAAGTTTCCAGAACTATCTAAAACAGATATTGAAATTGCAAGTTTTTCTAAACTAAAACTTACCAGAAAAGAAATCGCTGAACTAAGAGGAACAACTATCCATGCTGTAAAATCTGCAAAATCTCGTTTAAAAAAGAAATTAAATTTATCAGCTATGGATAGTCTAGAGGATTTCTTAGAAAGTTTTTAAGGTTATACTTATAAAACAAACAAAACCTTCCGTCTCTAGCTAATCAACTATACATAAATACTGATTTTCAAATAATTATTGCTTTTACATGAGGTTTTTTTGTAAATGTACCCTGACTTGTACCCTACTTATTTTAGCCTTGCTTTAGGCTTCTCTTTAACTTTGCAACTTCGTCATTAGAGGTTATAGTTAACTACATATTTTAAAGTTTTTATTGTAATTAGCTCTACTAGTTTTACTAAAAATCTTGTCTTGATGATAAAAAATTTGATTACTATTTCTACACCTATTCAATTCACCCCTTATGAAACATAAATTACTATTTACTTTTTTTTGTTTTTTACTATTCTCAAAGCTATCATATTCACAAACCTATGTAGATATAGGCGCTACAGGAAATAACGATGGAACGAGTTGGACAGATGCTTATACCAATTTACAAGACGCAATTGATGCTATTGCAGAAGATGGTGAGATTTGGGTAGCCGAAGGGACTTATCTACCAACAAACTCTCCCAATAGTAGTGCTAATACCAGAAACTATTCTTTTCATTTAAACAAAAATTTAAAAATATATGGTGGTTTTAAAGGTACTGAAACTAACTTGAATGAAAGAACCACAGGACACCCAACTATTTTGAGTGGAGATTTAGGTACTGTAAATGATACTACCGATAATGCATACCATGTATTTATTACAGCTAATTTAGATACCTCTTCAATTATTGATGGATTTACGATAACTGGAGCATTTGCTGACGGAAATAACACTACTTACAGTGGTAACACTTATTTCGGATATTTCGGTGGTGGAATGTATAATATAAGTTCTTCTCCAACAATACAAAATATAACTTTTTCCAATAATACTGTAGTTAAGGGAGGAGGAGCTATCTATAATAGAGGTTCCTCTTCTCCAATTTTAAATAATGTAACCATTACAAATAACACCGCATTTTCTTTTGGAGATGGATGGGGAGGAGGAGGAATGGCTAACTTTCTATCTTCATCACCAATATTAAATAATGTAACCTTTTATAATAATCTTACCTATGGTCAGGGAGGAGGAATGTATAATCGTTCCTCTTCGTCACCAATTTTAAATAATGTTTCTTTTTATGATAATACTGTAAATAATCGTATTAATGATATACGTAACGATTCTTCAAGTCCTTCTGGAAGCAACAATGCCAGTGATGGAACAAATGCACCAGGTATAACTGTTACTCTAACTGCAGACCCTTTTGTCAACTCAGCAGATATTGATGGAGCGGATGATATTTTAGGTACTCCTGATGATGGATTAGTACCTGCATCAACAAGTCCATTAGTTAATGCAGGTAACAATACCTATAATTCGTTAACAACTGATATAGCTGGTAATGCTAGAATATCTCAAACTACTATAGATATTGGAGCTTATGAGTATATGTATCCTACTTTTTTATATGTTGATATAGATGCTACAGGAAATAACGATGGAACAAGTTGGACAGATGCTTACACCAATCTACAAGATGCTATAGATGCTGTAGATGTAGATGGTGAAATTTGGGTAGCCGAAGGAACCTATTTACCAACAAACGCACCCAATAGTAGTGCTAACACCAGAGATTATGCTTTCCATTTAGACAAAAATTTAAAAATATATGGTGGTTTTATAGGTACTGAAACTAACCTTAATGAAAGAACCACAGGACATCCAACTATTTTAAGTGGTGATTTAGGTACTCAAGGAGATAATACTGACAATGCATACCACGTAGTAGTTACAGCGAATTTAGACACGTCTACGATTATTGATGGATTTACAATAACTGAAGGAAATGCTAATGGTACAAGTAGTATAAGTTTTAGCGGGAGAAGCTGCTTTAGATTTTCTGGAGGTGGTATATCTAACTATAATTCTTCTCCAAATTTAGTTAATATAACCATTACTAGCAATATCGCAAATCTTGAAGGGGGTGGAATATTCAATTTGACTTCATCTCCAATTTTAAATAATATACACGTTTATAACAACACCGCAAAGTACGCTGGAGGAGGAATGCTTAACGGTTCTTCTTCGTCTCCTATATTAAATAATGTTAATTTTTATAACAATGTTTCAAATAATTTTGGAGGAGGGATGCTAAACATCTCATCTTCATCTCCAGTATTAAATAATGTTACTTTTTACAACAATACTGCAAATGATACTGGAGGAGGGATCTCTAATATTAATTCATCTTCTCCAACTATAAACAACACGGTGTTTTACAATAACATTGATAGCAATGGTATTAATGATATTTTCAATAACTTTGGTAGTGCTTCAGGAAATAACAATGCTAGTGATGGAACAAATGCACCTAATATAACCGTTACCCTAACCGTAGACCCTTTTGTAAACTCAGCAGATACTGATGGAGCTGATAATATTTTAGGAACTGCTGATGATGGGTTAATTCCCGCATCAATAAGTCCATTGGTTAATGCAGGTAATAACACCTTTAATTCATCAACAAATGATATAGCTGGTAATGCCAGAGTGTCTGATGGCACTATTGATATTGGAGCTTATGAAACTACTATTAATTCCTTATTATTTATAGAAGACCAAACAGTGGGTACCAATGCCAATTTTTGTGGAGCTACATTAGCAGACTATACAAATGTACCTACCATAAGTTCAGCTACCATAACACAAACGCCAGTTGCTGGAACTAATATTAATTTTGGTACTAATACTGTAACCTTAACTGCTATGGATACTAATGGAGATACTGCTACATTCTCTTTTAATGTTATTGTAGAAGACAAAATTGCTCCAACTGTAATTACTCAAGATATCACGGTACAATTAGACAGCTCAGGAAACGTAAGCATTACGGCTGCTCAAATCGATAATGGTTCTTCTGATAATTGTGGAGTGCAATCTGTAAGTTTAGATATCACTAGTTTTGATTGTACAAAAATAGGAGCGAATACAGTAAGCCTAACGGTAACAGATGTAAATGGAAATTCAGATAGTA
>CANNBP010000014.1 GCA_947502885.1 uncultured Aquimarina sp.
TTAATGTCTGGGTATTTTTTGCCTTTGTAAGCCAAAGAAGGTTTTACCAAAAATTGGTTTTTCATATCCTGTTCTTGCAGTTTATAATGTGTATATACTTCAAAGGTTCTGGCGAATACTTCGGCACGTTGATTATAGTAATCAGTTTGATCTTTTAAGTTTTTGGCAAACTTGGTTTCATCTCCGTTTTTGGTGTAATACAGAATATTAAACAGTTCTTCGAATTGTTTTTCGAAGTAGTTGCCATTTTTAGCAATGTCCCCATTGTAGCCTTTACGGGTACTATCACCACCAGAAACATAGGTTTGTGTTTTCTTTCCTGTATGAAAGGAAATAAGGTTATCTAAGGCATGAGCAAATTCATGGGCTAAAGAGCCTATACCTTTGGTTTTGGTCAAATTAATTACCGAACGGGATAAAGGCTCATAGTGTGCTTTTGTGCTTCCTGTACCCCGTGCGCCTAATGCTAAGGACAATTTACCGTTAAGCCCAATCTGAATATGTTTAAGGTCATAGATCAAGGCTAAATGATGCAGCGATAAAGCAGAAGCATATAAAAAATTGGCGCGGTCTTTTTGGCTCATCCAATTACCAAATTCAATACTGCGCAGATTAAACTGTTTTAACGCCAAATCGCTATCATAGAGCCAATCGCTTGTAATCGTATCGTTGAATAGTTTCTTATAATCCAGACTGATAGGGTAACGCTCCCAGTACCTATCAATACCACCGCCTTGTACCAAGTTGCCGGCATCTTCGATTTTACCGATACTATGTGTTTCATGATAAGTATTCATTGTGAAGATTGGTTTTGCAGTTTAGAGATTTGGGCAGATTGTACATTCACCTTGCTATACAAGGTTTTTACATCTTTTTTAAGATCGATAATATCGGCTTCAATACCTTTATCTATTTGTACCTGTATACCGCTTATCAAATTGCGTAGCTCTTGGGTGTATTCGGTAAGTTCTTTAAGCAAAGTTTTAAACTCGGTATGTACCGTACGTAAGAAATAGCCTAGTACGGCAAGAACTCCGCTAAAGAGTATAGAAAACACTAAAAAATAGATTTCTTTCATGGCTTAGATGGTTATAGGTTCGTGGATGGGAATTTGGGTATTTTCAGCTTCTACAAAACCCTTTAATACAATCGGTAATCCATACTTACCAGAAGTGAGGTAATTCGCTGCCACGCTTGTTAATCCTCCTATGGATTGTAAGGCACTAATCACAGTAGCAGCTTTAATACTAAAGGCTAAAGGAAGCGTACTATTTTGATTAGGAAGTAATGTAAAAGAATTGGCTAATGGGGCGGTTTGTTCGGCTAGTAACTGCCCGTCTTGGGTGTAGGCAGCTACTTTTATCTGGGAAATCATAAAAGTACTACTGCTAAAATTACCCAAAGACAGGACAATGTTACTAACGGGGGTAAAGGAAAAATTGAGTATTTTGAATTTCTGAACTCCTATTTTTAAACGTTGGGCATGGCGCACCTTCCTATAGACACGCCAGCCTTTAACGCTTGCAATGAAAACAACTAAAAAAAAGAAAAGAAATGCGATTTTTTTCATAGGTCAAAGATGTGACCTATGTAGAAAGTGGTTTCCTGAAAGTGAGGATAACAGACGGTAAGTTCGGGTAAATATTAATTAAAGAACCTAGAATATTATTTTCTATAGCCTAAAAATTTTAAAAAAATAACTCAAAGATCTTTTTATCTCATAATTAAATTGGCTCAATTTCAAGTATAAAACTATAAATTACTCTTTAAATCATCTTTTGCCCGATAATCTAGAGGGAAAGGATAATAAGTTGGGTATTTATTTAAGATTATTGGTACTTTTCCATTTTTTTTGATTTCTTCATAGTACTTAAAGTTAGTTATTTCTGACAATTCCATTATTCTATTCGGATTGTCAATACTTAAAACAAATCCGAAAGGTATAAAATTGAATTCACACACCGTACCATATAAATTAGTAAACTGAATAATGCCATTTCTATTTTGTCCTTCGTTATTCAGGTACATATAAAACCTAAATCTATTTGATAAGTCTATCTTATTGTCATCTTTTACAAATTCTAAAAGCTCTGGATAAAGTTCCGTAAACACGTGATCATTGCACCCAATAAACATTGATGTTATTTGTTTAAGAAACTTAAGCAGGTTTATGTCTGAAATATCAAATTGGTATGCCTTAGCATTGCCACTATATTGAATAATACTCATAGCAATTTGTGCGAATTTTTTATAAGTACGAACATATTTAGAGCCCAAAAAACCATTACATTCTTCGCAAAAGCAATATTGACCTAATCCACCTTGATGTTTTCGAGACTTTGGTTTTAGATTTTTAAAAACGTATTCATCTAGGTTTTCAAAATAATCAGTTTGATTTAAAGTATAGTATTTGGTTTCCTTATTAAAAGCCGAACGTGGTGGAATATGTTCAAAATTCAATTCTTTAATTTCTTTACAAATTTTACATTTTCCTGTTTTTTTCATTTTTTTCTTTCAAAATTTCCATTTATCATAACGACCTACTAATGATTCCGAGATAAAAGCTACAACATTTTTAAAATTAACTGCTTCTGGTTTAATCTTAGAAAGCTCATATTCATATTCTTTAATCTCATCGACACAAGAAACGCTCAACGTTAACTTATTTTCGGTTTTATAATTAACCAAATCTACGTTATGGACAATATTCTCAACTATAATTCCAACTCGCATTGAACAACTTTCATCATCATTTAGCTCAACCCATTCTTCAATAATATTAATATTATCATTTGTGCCTGCCCGATATTTTTTAAAGTTCCCGTTTGGAATTTCCATTTCTTTTCCAATCTCTCTCACCAGATTATCAAAAAAAATATAATTCAATTCTAAAAAGTCTTTTCTTCGTTGAACGAATCTTTTTTGAGCTTCAAGTATGTCTTTGTGCTTTTTCATGATGTTATTTTTTTGACTTAGTATTAGAAGTTAAATACGATTAACATGACAAATATCAGTAATGTGATAATTACTATTTTTTATAGTCAAATGTATAATCTCAATTTCGATTTTAATTACGGAAACTCACATTGTATAAAAAACTAGTAATATTTAGACTGGTTTCTGCTTGATTAAGTATGTAAATAGTATAAAAATAGAAAGTAATGTTTATGATTTAGACTACTTCATGCCCATAAAAACACTTAAAAAAATAGAAAGTAAAAAATAACTTAAAAGTTTTAAAACGTAAAAACAACACTACTACACTACTACAGTACATTCTTTCCCTCAAAACACAACTACACCAAAACTACAATCTACTTATTTATATACTATATATATTATATATATAATATTATTATATATAGTATTAATAGGGGTTAGAGGGGTTTTGAAAATTTAAGGTAGTTATGTAGTAGGGTAGTTTGTACTTTTCCAGTTTTTTTGAAAAATGTAACTGTTGTATGTTTTTCTTAAAAATTGTAGTTAGAAATATAGTTGATTAAAAAAAACGATTATAAAGGCTTATTATAGAAAAAAAATAAGCCGATAAGTAAACTATCGGCTTAATAAAATAAAAGCAAAGGAGAGGGTTAATTTTGATCCGTGAATAGGTTTGGATCATCATTAGTATTTGAATCCTTATCCTTATCGAAAGTTTTAGGCTCTTCTTTATTTTTTAAACTGTCTTTATGGCTCTCTTTTCTGCTGTCTCTTTGAAATTTGTTTTCTTGTTCATCTGATACTCTACAAACACTATATACCTTTCTAGGGCTTCTACCATCAATACGTTTTGAAATTGGACTACCATATCCTAGTTTTTCAAATGCTTGAGAGAGCTTTTTATGATTTAGTTTTAATCCAGAAAAAGCACATAATGTAGATAAGATTTCAGAAGACATTAAAAACATCGCATTTTTAGAGGTAGGTTCGCAAGGTTCATAGATTTTTGCTAACCATTCCTGTTCTATAGTTGCTGTTTGAAAATGTTCATTCATTTTATTGAGTTGTACGATTTCCCTATCAGAAAACCAATAGGCATACCCTTGATTAAGCAGATGTAGTGCTTGTGCCCAAACTTTATGCATATCAATAGTATGTTTGAAATTTATTTGCTCCGTAGAAAACACTAAATACCTACGGTTTGAAGTATCAGTTAAAAATTGTGGATTGTTGACCGAACCCATAAAAGAGCATACTCTTGCCCTTGTTTTAGTTAATCTAGCAAAGGCTTTTCTATTGGTAACATTGGGTGCAGTAATAATAGCTTTTAAAGAATTAAAATCCTTAAAAAAGATATTTTCTAATTGATCGTCAATATTAACTAACCATTTTTCAGCAAGTAAATTAATGGTTCTATTATCGGTCATAGAAGGATTGATATGCCCACAAACAGCAAAGTCCTCCATTCCTGAAGGACAAAGCTTATTGAGCCATGTTGTCTTACCACTTCCTTGCCTTCCAACCAGAATAAGGCAAGTATGGTTTGTTCCCTTACCTAAACAGTTAGCAACACTTGCCACTAACCATTTTTCTAAATAGGTACGCCAAAGTTCCTTTAATTGTAAATCGTCTGCGACTAAATCAGTGATTTCTATAGTTTTTGCTAATATTCCTATATAGTCGTTACCATCATATGGGGCTAAGTTTTCAAAATAATTTTTAAGAGGATGGTATGATTTGGTATACTCTGACCTCATTATTTTATCAAGGATTTTATCAGAACATTTAACACCATCTAATTGCAAGTTTATCCAAATGGTATTAAGTGCCCTATCATCTAAAGTTTTAAAAAATTCATCTCTTGTTTTCTTAAATTCCAGAGTGAGAGTTAATAAGTTAAAACGTATGTCGTAATTCGTTTTTAAATACTTCTGAATAACGGTAATTACATTTATGCTACGTTTGGGTGTTTTAGGTTTATTTTCTCCGCTTACATCTTCTATCGAATAGTTATTATTTTCTTCTTGGTTATTGGATTCATTATCGCCACCAATTTCTTTATATTCTAATGCCATCTTTTAGTATTTTGTTGTTCTTTATTTTTTTGAGTTGAGAGTTAATTTCGTCACGTACATTCTTAAACAAGATATTTTCAAGCAATATGCCCTTATCTGTAGGTAGTTCTTTAAAAAAGTCTATTTGCATATCAGAATACAAGAACCTATTTTCATTATTTAAACGTTTAGCCCAATCGATTAAAACAAATTGAGGTAAAGCAATAAAACGAGGGAAATCGATAATACCATGCATAATACAAATGGCTTCAAATTGTATGATGCGATGTTCTAATTTTTCCCTATACAAGCCGTTGGCTTTTTGGGTATTTATAAGCTCTGATTTATAAAATGTAATCTGCTCCTGAGTATGATTGTAATAGTAGATAAGGGCTTTAAGTATTCGGTTTTGCTTTTTTATAAAACCTTTACTTACTTTACCCTTATCTACTAAATACTGCAAATCCTTTTGAATCTGTTGAACTGCCTGTTCGAAGTCTACAGAAATATCTTTGTATGTTTTAGACACAAATTAAATCTGATCGTTCTGGCATCCCCAAAAGAGAAACAATCGTTTCTATCTGTTTAGGTGTATAGCAACGAGAACGATATTCTCCTATCGCTTCTTGATGAGGGGCTAACCATTTGTTTAATGTTTTATCTGTAACATTATAGGCATGGGCTAGGATTTTTTTTGTGGTAGATTTAAAATTACTAGTGGTAATAAATGTTTTTTTCTTTGAGTTCATATCAATGCCTTTTATATTATCAAATTTTACTTTCTTCTAAAAATTCTAAAATACTTTTCCGGCAATAGATAATTGTCCTACCGTGTTGCGATGCGCTAATATGCTTATCATTTAACAACCGTTTTAACTTTCCGCTGCTTTTTATTCCCAAAAGTTCTTTAGCTTCTTGAGAGGTTAACCACTCTCTATGCTTTTGTTCCTTTTTAGGGTTCACTTGATTGGCTACGCGCTTTGTAACTTCTTCAATAAGTTTGTAAAATGCTTTTGTTTCAAAAGCAATAAATTTTCCTTCCATTACTTGATTTGAATTACTGTTTTAATTTGTTAGTTGACTTTGCAATGTCTGACCTTGGTTTAACCTGTTGTAAATTTTGACTAAAAAAGGTAGAATGTCAATACCCAAATCTGCTTCAAATCGATTATGATTCGAAATGCATTGTAATGTTCTCTAATAACAAGTTAAAGTTATGTTAACACATTCTAATATTACATAATGACACTTGAAAAAAGTCCAATTCTTATACGTTTTAGTGCTTATAAAATGAGTTTTAAGCACTAAAACGTCAGATTAGGGAACAAGAAGGATAAAAACTGCTCTAAAAAGTAAGGTAGGACAGATACTTTTATAGGGTAAGAACAGTATATCTTTTCTTAAAACCTTAATTAGTTTTATATGTACGTGTCTTATGAACATAAAATGTTACCGTATGTTACAAGTATTTTTTTAACAGTTTTAAGTTGACTATATTCCTGTATAGTATTCAAGTTATATTTTTATCAAAAAGTATTAATCCTTAAAAAAGATATTAGGAGTATGAGATAAACCATTTATATTTGAATTTAAGAAATAAGCAGGAAGAAAATATTTTTAACAATTGTTTAACCTATATTTAACCTGTTCTGAAAGACACAACAACAAAAACACTAACAATCAGTTTGTTACAAATAAAAAACCACTCACTTATCACAATTCTGTTAGATTCGTAAGGAATATATAGAATATAAAAACAATTGTAATTATAGCATTGTTGTACTGTATAAAACGAAATGGAAGAAGTTGTTAATGTATATACCGATAATTGGATAAAAAAAATTTCTAGCCCGTCATTATCTAATCACTTAGTTTGTTCTGGAAAAAGAGCAGATTTACAATGCTTTGGAACTAGACTTATTCAAGAACTAGGTGACTATCCCGAATCAGAAATAAGTGTAAGAAAACTCGTTAGGCGAAAAGAAAAATATAGAATAGAAATGATTAAAGTTATTCAACAAGAATAACGACTATATAAAACCTAGCACAACTTTTACAGCATTTAACCATCCTCCACTTTTTACTCAACTAAGAATATTATCTTATCGTATCTTTTTCTCGTATTGTTTGTTTTCAATTATCATTTAAAACCAGTTTTTCACAAAATCTAAATAACTAGCAAAAATATTAGCCATTAGTATTGTTAAAACTGAAAATTCATTCAAATGTTTTTTTCTATTTATGCAAATTAAAATATAACATAAAATGGGGATTATCAATAAGAATCGTACCTTAATATAATAGTAATCAGAAAAGCCTAAAACTGCTTGTGTTATCGTAATAGTAACGAAAAACGCAATTATAGCATTTAGCCATAGTTTTTTTACTACAGAATAAACTCCAAATACTAAAGATAAAAACCCAAAACATATAAACCCTATTACAGCAGTCATTGTAGTAATAAGACTCAAAACGTAGCTAACTCCAAGCCCAATCGTAATCAACTTAAGTAAAGTCGGATTTGCCTTTTTTATAAACAAAACTCCGATTAAAACTCCAATTCCAAATATTATTTTTAAACTCATTTCAATATATTATAACAACCCTTATATCATACATTTACATCTTACAGATGCATTACACAAAAAATATCTATGGCATAAATTGACAAAATTACTTCTTAAAATTTTTCAATCCTGTTTGTAGCCAATCAAGATACTCTCCTGAATCGGGTGTATATGCCGTTGTTTTATTTAGTAAATTCATTTCAGAATCTACTAAAACATAATAAGGTTGTGAATTATTTTGAAAATTTATGGTCTGAAACGTAGCCCATTTATCTCCAACCGTACGAATTTCTTTTACCCTACCATCGGGTTTTAAAAACTTAAACCCTTCTTCTTTTGATAGTTTTTTTCTGTCATCGACATATAACGAAATTAGAATGTAGTCATTTTTAAGAACATTTATAATATCTGGATAACTCCATACCTGTTCTTCCATCTTACGGCAATTCACACACGCCCAACCAGTAAAATCGATCATAATAGGTTTATTTTGAGCCTTGGCTGCTTTAACACCTGCATCAAAATCTGTATATGCATTTAATCCTAAAGGACCATGCGATTCTTTTTCATAAATACTATAAAACAACGGTGGAGGAAAACCACTCAATAACTTTAAATTAGCATATGCGGTATTTGTAAGTCCAGGAATCAAGTATATTACAAAAGCTAGTGTTATAATTCCTAGAGTCTTTCTACCAACACTTAACTTTTTAATAGGGCTATCATGAGGGAAGCGTATTTTTCCGAAAAGATATAAAACCAACCCTAAGCCTATGATAATCCAAATCGCAATAAACACTTCTCTTTTAAGTATTCCCCAGTGCTCTACAAGATCTGCATTTGACAAAAACTTAAACGCTAATGCCAACTCTATAAAACCTAACACCACTTTTACGGCATTTAACCATCCTCCACTTTTTGGTAAAGAATTTAACCAATTTGGAAACAAAGCGAATAACCCAAATGGTAAGGCTAGAGCCAATCCAAAACCACCCATTCCTGCGCTTAACTGCATTGCTCCTCCGTCACTACTTAGGGATCCTCCTAGCAATGATCCTAGAATTGGTCCTGTACAAGAAAAAGAAACCAAAGCTAGTGTTAGAGCCATAAAAAATATACCTATAACACCTCCTACACTATTAGCTTTGCTATCTAATTTATTACTCCAAGATGCGGGCAGTGTAATTTCAAAATAACCGAAAAAGGAAATTGCAAACACAATAAAAATCACAAAAAACACGGTATTAAGAACAACATTTGTCGAGATATTATTAAGTATTTCTGGGTCTACAGAATCTAATAAATGAAAAGGTAAGCTTAATAATAGATATATAGCAAATATGAAAAAACCATATAAAACAGCATTAAACATTCCTTTTTTGCGATCCTTTGCTCCTTTTGTAAAAAAGGAAACAGTTAAGGGGATCATAGGAAATACACAAGGGGTCAGCAATGCTATTAGGCCTCCTAAAAACCCTAAAACGAATATATTAAAGTAACTTTTTTCTTCTACTTGCTCTGATGGATATGTATCACGCCCTTTTAAATCAATAACCAGGCTTTCTGATTTCTCCTTATCCTCTTCTGTAATGCTCTCTATATCTCCTGTACTTTCTTTCACTATACCAGAAAGGTTGATGTCAAATTTCACACTCTCTGGTGCCAAACATTTTTCATCATCACATACAGAAAAATAGACTTCGGCTTTTATCTTTTTAAGGTTCTTATCTACAAGTTTAATTTGTTGCGAGAAGGTTGCTTTTTTCTCAAAATACTTAACCTCCATCTCAAAAATATTATCAAACTTTTCAATACCTTTTGGTTCTTTTGTTTCCCCAACAAGAATATAATTCTTACCATCAGAGTTATATGTAAATTCTGTTGGTGTAGGAGCAATTTCATCGGTCTCTACTACTTTTTGAGAATACATATGCCAGCCTTTGTCTAATTTTGCTTTAAAGAACACAGTATACAAATCATCTGTTTCTTTTTTGACACTTACTTCCCATTCAACAGGATCTAATGGTTGAGCAGAAATTAATGTAGGTATTGCCAACGCTATGAAAAGTAGTAATATGATATTTCTCATCTATGTATTGTGATTTTTAATAATTCTTCTGTTTGGGGTGTTATTTTGTATCGATTATCAGCTCTATAATTTATGATCCAAACTATTTCTTTACCAGAACAAAGTAACCAAACTCTTTCTTTTGCCAGTAATGATAGTTTTTCGTCTTTAAAATATTTGCTTAATTTCTTCTTTCCTTTCATCCCTAGGGGATAAAAATAGTCGCCTTCTTGCCATTTTCTTACAATCAATGGATATTTTAACTTTCTTTTATCAACATAAACAGTTGTAAGATCAGTTTGAGACATTTCGGTAACTTCTTTAAATTTAAGGGTTCCCGATGGAATCATTACTATATTTTCTTCTTCAGGAACGGTATAGCTACAATCAGAAACTTCTGCCGTTAACTCTGTCAACAATAAACATTCTCTATCTTTTATTAGTCGATGTGTTTCTGAAAAAATTTGTTTTCCAGATTGAGCAGTGATAATTTGTTCAATATCATCCCAAGCTCTAAAACCATAATCTCGCAATAAATAATACAAACATGCCCTTGGGTTTCCAAAATCTCGTACTCTATTAATAGGTATTCTTATTGTATTATTCTCTAATACTTCAAATAACTCTTTTTTAATAACAAAGGTTTGACTACTAATAAAATCACTACTTTGATTAAGGTGTGACAAAGTTTTATTAAAATTTTGAAGAAACTGAGGGTTAACCAGTTTCAATTGCGGAATTACTTCGTGTCTAAGTTTGTTTCTTAAATACTTCGTACTACTATTGCTACTATCTTCTCGCCATTCTATCGAATTAGAGGTAGCATAATTTAAAATCTGCTCTCTGGTAAAAGGAAGTAAAGGGCGCACAAAAACATCATTTATTTCAGGAATCCCTGTTAAGCCATCAATTCCAGTACCTCTGGATAAATTAATTAAAAAAGTTTCTAGGTTATCATCTGTATGGTGCCCAGTAAGTATAAAATCAATGCTGTGTAGCTTAGCTAATTCTTCAAACCATTCATAACGTAATTCTCTTGCAGCTAACTGTATAGATAAACCATGATTTTTTGCATAAGTATTTGTATCAAAATGTTTTACTAAAAAAGGAATATCTAATTCTTCTGCTAATTCAGAAACAAACTTTTGATCCCGATTACTTTCGTCTCCCCTAAGTCCAAAATTACAATGCGCAACTCCGATATTCATGTGCAATTCTTGACAAAGTCTTGTAAGTACAATACTATCCACCCCTCCACTACACGCAACTAATACCTTCCCCCTTAAAAGAAATGAAAGATTTGATGTGATATGATTTTTAAACTCTTGTAACAATAGATTCTACATTAAAAGTTTTTATTTTCAAATATACGATTTTGTATTACTACAGTAATGATTAGCAAACTCATTATCGACATCTGATTATCAAGTTTTTAACACTTAAATTGGTTTCTTTTTCTTATTTTTAGAAAACAACCTCTTAAATTACGGATCAATGAATAGGCCACATGAATTACAGAGACCTCACCAATCGAATGACCAAAAGCAATTTAGTAAAAAATTATTATCCATCGTACCACATTTACATCCTTATGTCAAACATAGATTATACATAGCAGAAAGCACAGGTATTTTGCCGCAAAATATGTACTGTTCTAATGGTATAATTGATGATGCCATTGTAAAATTGCATATGGATGAAATAGATATTGAAATAGACACATTATCATTAGAGCTTACTCTTTTTAAAATTACAGATGAGCTTTTAGACGATTTGTACATAAGCGAAGGTTGGCATCAAAAAAACATTAGCACTGCGTATTTTTTAAAAGAAGAACTCGAAAAACTAGAAGAAAGTTTTACTGTCGAAGGAAATAATGAATTAATCATGAAAGAAGATTTAGATGATATTTGTTATCATCAAGATGCTAGGGACAAACAAAACTTTATTTATGACGATTTAGATTCTGAAATTCTTAAAATTATTGAAATTGAGCCTACTTCTGATTATCGAAAGCAAAAATTACTTGGTAAGTTTTATAGTTGGCTTCCTATGGAAACTTCAAAAATCATTGATTTGTTTGTATTTGGTAAATTAAATTTTGAAGAAATTGCTACTATTAAAGGTATGACTTCATTAGAAGTTAAAGAAACCATTATTGATGTAAGAAAAAGCTTTAGAAGAAACTTAATTTAATATAGAAACGATACCAAAGAGCAACCTATATTCCTTCTAACACCTCTCTCATTGCCTTGGCTTTGAGTAAGCATTCCTCGTACTCTTTATCTGGGTCTGACTTCGCTGTTATTGCACCACCTACGGTATACGAGATGTATTGTTCTTCTTCATTATAAAGAATACTGCGAATTACAACATTAAAATCAAAATCTCCTTTTGGAGAAAAATATCCAACGGCTCCACTATACAAACCTCGTTTGGATTTTTCTAAATTCTCTATAATCTGCATAGCAGATACCTTAGGAGCTCCGGTCATACTACCCATCGGAAATGTTGTTTTGATCACCTCAACAGGCGACATATTGTGATCTATATTTGAAACCACTGTGGATATCATTTGGTGTACTTGATCAAATGTATATACCTTACATAACTCTTCTACTTTTACCGAACCTTTTACAGCTGTTCTTGATAAATCATTACGAACCAAATCAACAATCATAATATTCTCTGATCTCTCTTTTGGGTCATTTTTAAGCGTTTCGATTAACTTAGCATCCTCTACAAGATCTTTTGATCTTTTTGCAGTTCCTTTAATTGGCTGAGATACAACTTTTTGCCCCTCTTTTCTTAAATATCGTTCAGGAGAAGCAGAAAGTAAATATTGATGATTCATTCTTAAGAAAACAGCAAAAGGAGGTTTCGAAATATCATTTAAGTGTACATACGTTTGCAAAGGATCTATACAACTATTTTGAGCAAAGAATTCCTGGCAAAAATTAGCTTCATAAATATCTCCTCTATGAATATGAGCTAACATTGCATTTACTTTATCTTTATAGACATCTTTTGTAATTCTTAGGCTTATCTTTATTTTGCCACAAGGTGATTCCTTTTTTTCTTTAAATTCTGAACCATCTATTAGTAATGAGTTGATTTCTTTAAAATCTTCTTCTATTTCATCATCAATCATTCTAAGATAATGCATCTCAAGGATGTTCTCTTTTAAAAAGAATAATTTTTTAGGCTGAAAAAAATACAAATCAGGAAATCCTAATTCATCAAAATTTTCAGAAACCAAATCTTCGACATCATTTTTAAGGTCATATGATAGGTATCCAAAAATCCAATCTTTAGCTTGTTCTTGATACTCTTGTAGTTTTCCAAAACCATTATCACAATCTGTTTTAATGGTTGTAAACGCATCTACCGCCAATATTGCTTCGTAACTTGAATATTGTTGCACATGATTGTTAGAATCCATCCAAGTAATTTCCTCAAATTGTTGCCCCCAAAGAAGCAATTTGGTTTTAAATTCTGAAGGATTTTCTAAAGTGTATTGTTTTATACTGCGCACTTGCTAATTAGATTTGATGTGCAAAAGTACTGAGAACTTCGTTTAATCCCAACAAAAGAGTTTCGTCGGTTATAGTTTTTGTCTCTGTTGAGAAATTATCATAAAAAGAAGGGAAACTAAAACTGTCTATTATTTCGGCTCCAAACCTTGGAAATACATTTTTTGCATACTCTAAAGAACCAACACCACCTCTTTGCCCGGGTGAAGTACTCATTAATAAAATCTTTTTTCCTTCAAAAAAATTACGATCTAACCGGGATAACCAATCAATGATATTTTTAAAAAACGCACCAAAGCTTCCGTTATGTTCATTAACAGAAATTAATAAAGCATCAACATCTTTGATCTCCTGTTTCAAGGCCAATATCATTCCTGGAAACCCATTATTTTTTTCTTCATCCTCACTATAGATAGGAACTGAATAATTAATCAAATTGATCACTCTAGTTTCATGTATATTAATTTCTGAAGCTACATACTCTATAAGTGTTTGGTTAATAGAACTGCTACTATTTGAGCCTGCAAATGCAAGAATTTTCTTCATTATATATGGTAGTTAGAAAATCAAAAGTAATCAAAATGCATACAGTCCCAAAATAAGGCTACCTTTGCAATATCAAAAAAACAATCCATTGACTTTTCAAGATTTAAATTTAAGTACACAACTTCTCAATGCCCTTGATGATTTAGGGTTTACTACTCCTACTCCAATTCAAGAGCAAGCATTCTCTCCGGTCATGTCTGGTAAAGATGTTGTTGGAATAGCTCAAACGGGTACAGGTAAAACATATGCTTATATGTTACCTATTTTAAGAATGCTTAATTACTCGGTTCAACAAAATCCAAGAGTATTAATTTTGGTGCCCACAAGAGAACTTGTTGTACAGGTTGTTGATGAAATTGAAAAACTTACTTCATATATCAATATTCGTATCACAGGTGTATACGGAGGCACAAACATAAACACGCAAAAGCAAGCAGTATCTCAAGGCTTAGATATAATTGTAGCTACTCCTGGGCGTTTATATGATTTGGCAGTGAGCAGGGTATTACAATTAAAATCAATCCAAAAATTAGTGATTGATGAAGTAGACGTTATGCTGGATTTAGGGTTTAGACATCAACTCATCAATATTTTTGATATTTTACCCAAGCAACGTCAAAATATTATGTTTTCGGCAACTATGACCGATGAAGTGGATCAAATGATTTCTGAAACATTTGTAAAACCACATAAAATATCTGTTGCCAAGAGTGGAACTCCTTTAGAAAACATCAAACAATATGGGTATCGAGTTCCTAATTTTTATACCAAAGTTAATCTTCTCGAACATTTACTTTCTGATAAAGAAACATATCATAAAACACTAATATTTGTTGGTTTCAAGAAAATTGCTGATCGATTGTTCGAGCAACTTGAACAAAAATACAGTGACGAAATTTGTATTATACATTCTAATAAAACCCAAAATTATAGACTAAGAAGTATAGAACAATTTAGAAAAGGAGAAAATCGAATACTTATTGCCACTGATGTAATGGCCAGAGGTTTGGATATTGAAAATGTTAGCCAAGTAATCAATCTTGATACACCAGAATACCCAGAAAATTACATGCATCGTATTGGTAGAACGGGACGAGCAGAAAAAGAAGGAGTATCCTTTGTACTTACTACAGATAAAGAGCTGGAACACTTACAGGATATTGAGAATTTAATGGAAATGAAAATTGAACAACTCGATTTACCTACTGAAATAGAAATTTCTGATCAGCTTACTCCAGAAGAACAACCCAAGATTAAAGAAATAAACAACCCCCATAAGCGCCCTAACGATGACGAAGTTGGAGCTGCTTTTCACGAAAAAAAGGCTAAAAACCAAAAAACCAATCAAGGGGGATCCTATCAAAGAGAAATTAAAAAGAAATACAAAAAACCGAAAACCAAAGGCGACAAAACCTTTAATTTAAAAAACAAGAAGAGAAAGAAAAGGTAAATATTTCTATATGGAGAACGTTGTTTTTTCATATTATCAAATTACACCTAATCATTTTTAATAATTATAATGGATTTGAACCTAGCAGTATTAATTGACGGTGATAACATTCCGTCTACGTATATAAAAGAAATGATGGAAGAAATTGCCAAATATGGTAATCCAACCATCAAAAGAATTTATGGAGATTGGACTAAACCGGATCTTTCTAAGTGGAAAAAAATCCTATTAGAAAATGCGATAACACCAATACAACAGTACGGGTACACCAAAGGCAAAAATGCTACGGATTCTGCCATGATAATTGATGCCATGGATATTTTATATTCTGACAAGGTTAATGGCTTTTGTTTAGTTTCGAGTGATAGCGATTTTACTCGTCTTGCAACTAGGCTTCGAGAAGCGGGAATGAAGGTTTTTGGAATTGGAGAAAAGAAAACGCCTAATCCCTTTATTGTTGCTTGTGATAAGTTTATCTATCTAGAAATTCTTAAATATGAATCAGAAGATAATGAAGTTGAATCAATTGACAATGCTCCAACTATAAAAACTAACGTTGATAAAATCACTACAAAAGACATCAAATTAATTTCAAATACTATATCAGACCTAGCCGATGATGATGGATGGGCTTTTCTTGGTGATGTTGGTAGTTTATTACAAAAAAAGCAACCTAATTTTGATTCTAGAAACTATGGGTTTCAAAAACTAACCCCATTAATCAAATCAATTAAAAGTTTTGAAATAGAGCAACGAGAAGCCTCCAAAGGAAAATCTAAACTTATATATGCTCGAAACAAGAAACAAAGTAAAACTTCAAGTAAATAATTGCGTTAAGCCCACCAAACTTCTTGATACTATTATCAAAAATAAAATGTTGATCTACTCGAAAACTGGAAAAAACTTACTAAATCAGAATTAGACAAGATTTTAAAATCATAAAATATGGCATCCATCTTTGCACACGCTTTTACAGCCTATGCCTTTGGTAAAAGTTTTTCAGAAAAAATCTACACAAAAAAATTATGGATATTGGGTGGATTATGTGCAATCATACCAGATGCCGATGTAGTAAGTTTCAAATTTGGAATCGCATATGAAGATTTTTGGGGACATCGTGGGTTTTCTCACTCCTTGCTATTTGCGTTTCTGTTAGGTATACTTATTACTTTAATTTTTTATTACAAAAGCATATTGACTAGAACCGGTCTCTATCTTATGCTATATTTTTCTATCTGCACTGCGTCTCATGGTATTCTGGACGCTATGACTACTGGTGGTCTTGGTATCGCCTTTTTCTCTCCTTTTGATAACACACGATACTTTTTACCCTGGAGACCTATTCAGGTTTCTCCTATAGGAGCAAGTAAATTCTTTAGCATCTGGGGCCTAAAAGTCATTCTTAATGAATTAATTTGGGTGGGTATACCAACTACATTGTATATAATAGTTATTCGTTTTTTCAGAAAATCGTAAACCAATTTTTGTCAAAACTTTGGCATATGCCACTACTAAGAATTCGGGATAGTATTTATATCTTAGTAGGCTCTTACAACAAACACATACGTATAATTCTTATGATAAAAAGCATCAAGCCATTCGCTTTTATGTTATGCATATTCGGCATGTTTTTAAGTTCATGTAACTCAAAAACACCCCCTTCAAACATAAAAATATCTGATGATCTACAGCTCATAAAAATCAATGATTATAGCTATATACATATTTCTAAAATAACATTATCCAATGGAGCAAAATTTCCGTGTAATGGCTTTATTTATACTGATAAAACGGCTGCATATATATTTGATTCTCCTTTAGATAACAAAGCAACAAAACAATTAATTGATTGGCTACAAAAAGACCAAAAACTAGAAATTAAAGGAGTAATATTTAATCATTTTCATGAAGATTGCACCTATGGCATAAACATATTCAAAAATAAAGGTATACCCACTATAGCAAGTAAAAGAACTGCCACTTTATTAAAAAATAACTCAAAAATTGAACCCTCCATTATATTCGAAGATAGATTTGAAGTAAAACTTGGAAATAAGCAAATCATTAATACTTTTTTTGGAGAAGGACATACCAAAGACAATATAGTATCCTATTTTCCTGATGAAGAAATTTTGTTCGGAGGATGTTTAATTAAGAGCTTAGAAGCGTCAAAAGGTAATCTTGAAGATGCAAATATTCTGGAGTGGTCAAATACGGTGTCTACAATTAAAGAAACCTATCCTAATTTAAAAGTTATTATCCCTGGACATGGTGATTATGGAAATATAAAGTTATTAGATTACACGATTTCTTTATTTAAAAACTGATTAAAAAAAATGAGAGAATACAACACTACATCAGATAAAAAAAAATCTAAAGTATCTATAATAAAAGCGTTTAAAACCATAATATGGCCTAGAAGAAATTTAGTTTTTACTGGTTTAATTTTGATTATTTTTAATCGAATAGCAGGTCTAATCCTACCCTGGAAGAGCAAGACACTATTAGATGATGTGGTTCCTAGTAAAGACATGGGGCAATTGTATGAATTACTACTCATCGTGGGGGCGGCAATTTTAATACAAGCCACAACTTCTTTTTTACTTACTAGAATATTGAGTGTTCAGGCTCAATATCTCATTTCTGAGCTTAGAGCTAAGGTGCAGAAAAAAGTACTCTCATTACCCATTAGTTTTTTTGATAATACAAAATCTGGATCTCTTGTTTCTAGGATCATGAGTGATGTAGAAGGAGTTCGAAATTTAATCGGTACCGGTTTAGTGCAAATGGTAGGTGGTATTTTTACTGCAATAGTATCAATTGGACTATTAATTAGTATCAATCCTTGGATGACATTGTTTGTTTTGGTACCCGTTTCATTATTTGGATTGGTTGCTTTAAAAGCCTTTAAATATATTCGTCCCATTTTTAGACGGAGAGGAGAAATAAATGCCCAAGTAAAAGGAAGACTAACTGAAACATTGGCTGGAGTAAGAGTAATCAAAGGTTTCGGAGCAGAAGAACAAGAGAATAAAATATTCGAAAAAGGGGTTGATCGTCTATTTCAGAATGTAAAAAAGAGTTTAACAGCAACAGCTTTAATGACTAGCTCTTCTACATTTCTTTTAGCAGGAATCGCTTCAACTGGGATTATGGGAATTGGAGGATATTATATGATGCAAGAAACCATGACCTCTGGTGAGTTTTTATCCTTTACTATGTATTTGGCATTTATGATAGCTCCTATTGTTCAAATGAGTAATATAGGAAGCCAACTAACAGAAGCCTTAGCCGGTTTGGATCGCACCGAAGAACTAATGAACATGACTCCCGAAGAAGAGATTGAGGACCGTACAATTGAACTTAAAAATATAAAAGGAGATATTGTTTTTGACGATGTTTCTTTTGCGTATGAAGAAAATAAAGATGTGTTGCACAATATTAGTTTTAAAGCATCTTCTGGATCTGTAACTGCATTGGTAGGTAGTTCTGGGTCTGGTAAATCTACACTTGCAGGATTAGCAGCCACTTTCTTAAATGCTAAGTCTGGACTTATCACAATTGACGATTATGATATTTCTAAAGTGAAGTTAAGAAGTTTTCGTCGTAACCTTGGTGTAGTTCTTCAAGATGATTTTTTGTTCGAAGGTACTATTAAAGAGAATATACTTTTTCCAAGACCAAATGCCTCTGATGACCAATTACAACAAGCTGTAAAAGCTGCTTATGTAAATGAATTTACCGATCGTTTTGAAAACGGATTGGATACGTTAATTGGAGAACGAGGCGTAAAACTATCCGGAGGGCAAAGACAACGAATCGCCATTGCTAGAGCTATTTTGGCAGATCCAAAAATTATAATACTTGATGAAGCTACTTCTAATCTCGATACCGAAAGTGAAGCTTTAATACAAAAAAGTCTTAGTAAGCTAATGGATGGTAGAACTACATTTGTAATTGCACATAGATTAAGTACAATAAAAAAAGCAGATCAAATACTTGTTATCGAATCTGGACGAATCGCAGAACAAGGTACACATGATGAACTTATAACAGCGCAAGGAAGATATTTTGATCTCTATACCTATCAAGCAAGAATATAATTTTTTATAAAATGTTAATCATTACATTTTGATCTAATCAGGTTTTTTTATGAAATAAACCTAATAGATTGTGTATCTAATCTCCCTTTTCTATTTCATAAGAAGAATACATTATCATTTTTTCTTAAATATTTCTAAAAACAACATTAAGATCATTCCTGCAACACATAGGCTATTAGCATCTACAAACATTCATACAACAATATTTTTGCGCACTTTATCAGACAAAGTAACGTTTTACCAACCAACATCTTACATTTATATTGTGGGTTTTATTTTAATAGATTTTTAACGCTAGGACCAACTTCTGTGATGGCCATTATCCTTAATTTTGATCTAACTAAAACTCAACTTTTATGACACTTCTAAAACTTATTTCTAAGGGCTTTTTACTCTGTTGTTTATTTTCTTTTACATTACAATCTTGCTCATCTGATATGGATGAAGAACCTTATGATGGTTCTGAATCCACTGAAAAATCTGGAGATTATTCCCCTCTTAGATACTCTAGAATTGTAAAATTAGTAGGAAGAGCTATAGGTGAAGAACGTTCAATTCCTGATTTTAATGGAGACGGGGTAACCACAGGGCTTTGTTTTGACCTTACACTTATAGATGTATCTAATAATCAGGTTGTAGGTACTGCAACCGATTGTTTATCTAATGTTACTGTCAATGCTGATGGTAGTATTGCGTTAACAGGAACTGCTTTTTTTAACTTTAATGATGGATCTGGATCACTGGTTACTAGAGGACTTACAACTGTTCAACCTACAACTCATGGTTCTCCTGGTATTACTCATATTACCGGAGCAATCCCTACGGCAGACTCTAATGATATTATTGAAGGAACGGGTCATTATAAAAATGCAAAAGGAAAAATACGTTTATCTGGTGCTGTAAATATGCATAGCCCAAATGACATATCATTTAATTGTCTATTTATCATCCCTTCTAAAAGACCGAGCTATAGATCTTATGGTACTAGTGTTCTTAGATTAAAAGGAACCGGAACAAAAAGGTTTCCATCAGAATTTGAAAAACAATACATTGGTGTGGATTCTACCGCTATGTGTTTTGATGTTGATCTCCTTGATGCCAGAACAAATAGAAGAGTTGGTAATGGTACTGATTGTCTTTCTGATGTTATGGTCGTTGAAGTAGATAATGCAGGACTACCAAGAATTAAATTGAAAGGAACAACAATATACAATTTCTATACAGGAACGTTTGCTACACAAGGACTTACTACGGTTCAACCAACTACGCATGGATCTCCTGATGTTACCCATATTACTGGAGCTATTCCTGCTTCTACAGATTCTATAAATAATGATTTTATATACGGAGATGGGTATTTTACCAACATAAAAGGTAGCTCTCGTCTATCAGGGGCAGTAAATATGTCTAAGTTAGATGCCGAAGGTAAAATTAATTTTGATTGCATATTTGTTTTAAATTATGAACATGATGGAATGCCAGACATTACCACGAAGTAAATAATTTATATACGGTTTTACCAATCAACTCAAATACAGTTACACATAGTAGCCTCTTTAGTTTAAAAACTTTAGAGGCTATTTTTTTTAGAAAGAAATATACTGATCACGACTATTTAAAATTAATCTTAACATAAGAATTAATATTTTTAACTCTCAAAAATTTATTATGGAAAACAACATTAAAGGAGGTGATTCACCAATAGCATGCCAATTAGAAGCTGATAAAAACTATGCTTGGTGTACTTGTGGACATAGTGATGACCAACCGTTTTGTAATGGTTCTCACAAAAAAGCTAAGGCGACTACGCCTATGATTTTTAGTATTGAAGAAAATAAGGAAGTATACTTATGTACTTGTAAACAAACAAGTAACCCACCATACTGTGATGGGTCACATAACTAATAAGAATATTTATTCCTTCTCGAATTCTTCTTTTTGTAGAAAGACCAAAATAGTTGTCGAAACTCTTGATATAATCAAAGTCAAAGTTCCGAACAAAGTTGGAAGAAACGTAGTTTTTAATCCGCCGGCCAATGTGGCCGGTGACGCACCATTTAAAAACTCAAAATGATCCAGTGCATATATAAAGCCCAACAATTGACTGAAAACACCAAAAATTAACGCTAATAAACCAATTGAGTTTATCAATTTTATATTTTTCGTTGTGACTAATGATTCTTTTTTAAGTTGAATACAACTTTTTATAATCATAAGTACGGTTATGATAAAAAGTACCATTATCGTTGTCATAAATACCATTCCTCCCTCTTGCATTCTTTGATATACTGTTGAAAAAAAGGATCTGTTTTGAATTAGCATAAAATGTAATAACATAATTATTTGTTTTTTGAATTAGACATACTCAAAACTATTTATTAAAATCCCTTATCATTTTTTTAAAAGCCTATTGACAGAATTAACATTCTTTTCTACAAAATTGTGGCTATAAAATGATAAAGTTATCCTATTTCTGCTAAAAAAGGATTTAATTCAGTTATTCAACTTAAAATAGTGCATCAAAAATAAAAAATCAAGATATTGTGAATAGTTATGATTTCAAAAAGATTCATATTCAAAAAACTATTACAAATAACACTTCATATCCTATTCTGGACTGGAGTTTTATTTTTCTACACTCTCTTTTTTGGGTATGAAAGTGATAATTTTAATTATGTCTTTTCGTTTTCTGCTTTCTTAATGCCAGTTACTATTACGACGACCTATGTCGTAATATATTATTTGATCCCGAAATATGTACTATCAAAAAAATATGGATACCTCATCTTATATAGTATCTATACTATCGTTTTATCTACATACTTTATCATTATTTCAATATTTTATGGATTAATTTTTCTTTCAGAATTTAAATCAGATGGAATGGCTCCAATGAGCAAAAGCTTACTTTTTGTTTTAATAGCTGTCTATATAATTGTAGCACTAGTTAGTGCCTTTAGTTTAGTCAAACACAATTATAAATCATCTGCAGCCAATCAAGAATTACAGCGTAAAATTCTAGAGGCTCAACTTAAGTTAAAAGAACAAGAACTGCATTATCTCAAAATGCAAATCCATCCACATTTTTTATTCAACACTTTAAATACTATGTATGGTTTTGCTCTTAAAAAATCTGACGAAACGCCAGAAATGATCCTAAAGTTATCCAACTTGTTGGATTATTTATTATATCAAGTAGATAAACCTTTTGTAGCCCTAAAAGAAGAGCTAGCACATATAAAAGATTATGTAGCTTTAGAAAAGATGCGATTTGGTGACAACTTAGAAATACTTACTAACTTCGAAGAAGTAAATGAATCAATTGATGTAGCTCCGATGTTACTTATTCCCTTTGTAGAAAATAGTTTTAAGCATGGTCAGATAAAAAACCAGAAATTATCCATTGTAATGGATCTCAAACATGAAAATAATGTAATAGAATTCAATATCAAAAATTCAATTCTTAATCCCCCAAAAAACACTCAAGACCGAATAGGTTTATCTAATATAAAAAAGAGATTATCTACACTATACCCTAACAATTATGAGCTTCAAATATCCACCAATGAAAATTGGTATATGATAAAGTTGAAATTAAATACAATCAAAGAACAGATATATGAGATCTAATATTTCGTGCATAATTGTTGATGATGAGCCTACAGCAAGAGAAATTCTCATTGCGCATTTATCAAAAATCAATCATATAGAGATAGTCGCTAGTTGTAATAATGCACTAGAAGCATTTAATTGTATCAACAATAAAAAAGTCGATCTTATTTTTCTTGATATTAATATGCCAGAGATTTCTGGTATTTCTTTCGCCAAATCAATTAATAATTCAATTAAAATTATCTTCACTACTGCATACCGTGAATATGCAATTGATGGTTTTGATTTACATGCAGTCGATTATTTATTAAAACCAATTTCTTTTGAAAGACTCTTAAGTTCTATTAACAATTATTTTGAAATATACCATAAAGTAGTTGCTGTTAAAACAGCAGAACCTAGCCAAAATGATTTCATTTTTGTTAGATCAGATAGAAGAATGAAAAAAATAAACTTCTCTGACATACATTATATTGAAAGTTACAGTGATTATATAAAAATTCATTGTAATTCTGCTATTATCGTTTCTAGAGAAACAATAAGCAATATTGAAGTTAAATTACCTCAGTATCAATTTATGAGAATTCATCGATCCTATATTATCTCTATTTCAAAAATAGATTCTTTTTCTAACGAAGAAATTGTCTTAAATAATAAATCCATCCCCATTAGTAGAAATTATAAACTCGAAGTTTTAAAAAGATTAGAGAACATATAAAAAGCCCCACTAGTACTAGTAGGGCTTTTAAATTTTTCGAGTTATATCTAAGAAATTAATCAGCCAAAACTTTGTTATAATTCTTAATATTCTTCTTGTTAATAAGACCTGTATTTGATTTTGACATATTCACCCCATTAAGGCTTACACCAGCCTTTGGCTGTATTACCGCATAAAAAGTATCTGTCTCTGCATCGCATATTTGATGTTGATATAAGTACTGTCCACCAACAGGAATAGGTATTAGTATAACATAAGCAATACCAGCTTTCTTAGTTAAAATTGCTTCTTTCCATTTTTGATAGGAGACAATTTCAAATTTTGATCCATAATACTTTTCAATTTGTTCTTCTGTAAGTTTTGAATCTACCCATCCTTCAGGGATATATAATGTTTTGTTTTTTAAATCTTTACCATTATTTTCAAATTCCGAAATTGCTTTCAGTCCGTTTTTCAAATTATTTTCAATCATTGTTTTAAAAACTTCTTGAACAAATTTAACTCCTTGAGCAATTGACTCTTTAGGAATTATATTATCATAAGAAGGTATAAAACTTTTCATCAATGGTCTTTTACCACCTTTTGAAAACCCTAAAAATTTCCCTTTAGATATATAACGGTACTCTACTGGATATCCTTTTGGTCCAAATTTAAAGGATTCAGTTTCTGTTGAGCCAAGATAAAGAACGAATAAGCTCTCATCTTTTGAAGCCTTTGACAAAGCACTTTTAAGAGGCAAGAAGCTTTTAATTTCACTTAAATTCCATATAGAAGAAACAACTTCTTTAAGTGCTGTATTTAACTCTGAATTACTTGTGAGACCTACAATAATTTTCGACTCTTTAATATGTTGAATATCTTTTAGCTTAGGTATTTGTGCATTAAGGTTTAGTGAAAAAATAAAAGATATGATTACTAAAATTTTTTTGACCATTGTGTTTTTCGTTTTTTGTATTTCCAATTTAAATGATTATTCTTTACCTCATCGGTAAATGTATGTGTCGTAGCAAAGTAAAATGTTACCTCTCTTTTCGGTTTTTTTGCGCATTGGTTGCTACTTTTCCTTTCTGCGAGCATTGCAACTGATCAAAAACACAAGAACCTTTTGATTCATCTTTTAGCAGCTATAACATCATATATTGTGTCGTGCGTAGTTTTACAATTCAATTTTAGTCAGCAAGAACTCTCCTAATCCGAGTTTTAAGACTAATTCACCTTTAGTTGATTTTAAAATTTTGAATTCCTGTGGTCCCCCTTCAGTACCCGATGTAGTTATCGAGTTTGAGTTTGAGTCAAAACTCCAAGTTCCGCTTGTTTGTTCTCCCCTCATATAGGTATCGAATTTTCCATCCGATTTAAAATTAAACTTCCATTTTCCAATCACTTCTGACTTTATATATGCTAATCCGGCATCATCAATTCCTTTGTTCAGTGCTTTTGTAAAAACCCAATTACCAACGATTAAGTCAGATTTTTGAGCATTTAAATGAATAGTTATAAATATGAATGCTAATAATAGTATTATTTTTTTCATGTATTTATAATTTAATTAAGTGCAACCATAAGAAAAACCCACTTAAAAAGTGGGTTTTATATTATTTACATTAGGCACTACAAACCTATATATTATATATGTAATGGTCTATTATCTGTTGCTGCTAATGCTGCTTCTTTAATTGCCTCGGTAAATGTTGGATGTGCATGAGACATACGTGATATATCCTCTGCAGATGCTCTAAACTCCATTGCGGTAACAGCTTCGGCTATCAAATCAGCACAACGTGCACCAATCATATGTACCCCTAATACCTCATCTGTAGCTTCATCAGCCAATATTTTTACAAAACCATCCAAATCTGCACTAGCTCTAGATCTACCTAGTGCTCTAAAAGGAAACTGTCCTGATTTATATTTTACTCCTTCTTCTTTTAATTGCTCTTCAGTTTTACCCACTGCAGCAACCTCTGGCCATGTATATACTACACCAGGAATCAAATTGTAATCAATATGTGGTTTTTGTCCAGCTAATGTTTCTGCAACAAATACACCTTCTTCTTCAGCTTTATGCGCTAGCATTGCACCTTTTACAACATCTCCAATAGCATAAATATTAGACGCCGAAGTTTGCAAATGATCATTTACTTCAACCTGCCCTCTCTCGGTAAGCTTTACTCCTGCTGCTTCTGCATTTAATCCATCTGTATATGGGCGACGACCAACAGAAACTAAGCAATAATCACCTTTTAACTCAACAGGATTTCCTTTCTTATCATCTGCAGTTACCGTTACCTCATCTCCTGATACTGTAACTCCTGTTACTTTATGAGAAGTTAAAATTTTAGATTTCTGCTTTTTCATTACTTTCTGTAATTCTTTAGATAAAGACTTATCCATTCCTGGAATAATTCTATCCATATACTCAACTACAGAAACTTCAGCACCTAAGCGCTTATATACCTGTCCTAGCTCTAATCCAATTACTCCACCACCAATTATAATTAAATGCTTTGGAATTTCTTTAAGCTCAAGAGCTTCTGTAGAAGTAATTACACGCTTCTTATCTATATTGATAAATGGCAAAGAAGATGGTTTAGAACCCGTCGCAATAATGGTATGTTTTGCTTCAATCGTTTCTACAGCACCATCTGCTTTGGTAATGTTTACATGCGTAGCATCCTTAAAAGCCCCTACTCCTTCATAAACATCTATATTATTTTTCTTCATTAAAAAACTAACCCCATCACAAGTTTGACTTACAACGGCTTGCTTACGAGCAATCATTTTTTCTAAATCAACCTTAATATCTCCAGGAATTTCAATCCCATGGTCTGCAAAATGCTTTACTGCATGCTCATAATGGTGAGAAGAATCTAATAAGGCTTTACTTGGAATACAACCTACATTAAGGCATGTTCCTCCTAAAGTATTATATTTTTCGATTATTGCTGTTTTCATCCCTAGTTGTGCGCATCGAATAGCGGCTACATATCCACCAGGTCCTGAGCCGATTACGGCTACATCGTATGTACTCATAATAGATTATTATGTTGTGCGTATTAATTATGAAACGCAAATGTACAAATGTTTTACTTCTTACAGAAGAACTGTACTTATCAAATTTCTATTAAAAAACAATATTTGAGTATCCTAATAGTTATACTTTATTATGTCAACATTGTTAAACTAATTTTTTAGTCTTACAGAAAAGACAAAAGATTGAAACGATATCATCAATAAAAACAAAAATCTTTGCTATTTTGCAATGGTGATACCATACACTTAAGACTAAATATTAAGACTATTTTTATATACATATGCGCTATTTATCTTCTCTTTTTTTACTAACCCTAGTAGTATTATGGAGTTCTTGTCGTAATGATTTTGAATCCGAATCAAGTGCAGGAAATCTACAATTTTCTACAGACACCTTGTTTTTGGATACCATTTTTAGCAACATTGGATCTAGCACATATAGTTTTAAAGTATATAATAGAACTGATAATGATCTTACTATACCTACAATCGAATTAGAGAGAGGGGTGGGCTCTAACTATAGGCTTAATGTAGATGGGATCCCTGGGAAATCTTTTAAAGATATACAAGTATTGGCCAAAGACAGTATTTTTGTTTTTGTTGAAACCACTACAGATATTACTGCACAAACAACAGATTTTGAGTTTTTGTATACAGATAAAATTTTGTTTGATGCCACAGGAAATCAACAAGACGTAGATTTAGTGACTTTGGTTAAAGATGCTGTATTCTTGTTTCCATCTCGTGATACAATGACAGGAGAAGTAGAAACGATATCTCTTGGTGTTGATCAAGAAAATAATGAAATAAAAGTACAAGGATTCTTTCTGGATGATAACAACCTTCATTTTACCAACGAGAAGCCTTATGTAATATATGGCTATGCCGCTATACCAGATGGCGAAACTCTTACAATAGACCCCGGTGCAAGAATACATTTTCATAGTGGTTCTGGACTTATGGTATTAAAAGGTACCACATTACTTGTAAATGGAGCACTTAGTATGGACCCTGAACTTCTTGAAAATGAGGTTGTTTTTGAAGGTGATCGTTTAGAACCTAATTTTAGTGATACTCCAGGACAATGGGGTACTATTTGGATTGCTCCAGAAAGTACTGGTAATGTTATCAATTATGCAACAATAAAAAATGCAACTGTAGGTATCATATCAGAGACAAATGACGGAAGTTCGACTCCAAACCTAACCCTATCTAACACTCAGATATATAACTCCTCAAATATTGGGCTTTTGGCTAATAATAGCCGTATTGTAGGCAAAAATCTGGTTATTAATAATTCTGGACAAGTATCTTTTCAGGTAATACTAGGAGGAAATTACACCTTTAATCATTGTACCATAACAAATTACTCATCTATTGGTGCTGGGTTTAGAGAATCTCCTACAATGTTAATTGGCAATAGCTTTGAAGTAAGTGATTCTGAAATTGTAACTGACGATTTAGAAGCTAATTTCACAAATTGTATTATCTATGGAGACAAAGACTTAGAACTTTTATTTAATAAAGTAGATGGTTCTACATTTAATTATAGTTTTAAAAACAGTTTAATTAAATTTAATGACACTAGTGATAAATATATAAATAATCCTTTATACGACTTTACCAATAGCACGCTATATGAAGGATCAATATTTAATGAAGAGCCTAGTTTTAAAGATCCACAAAAAAATATGCTTAACATAAGTGAAGAATCGTTTGCAAACGGTAAAGCATCTATTTCTGGGCTAACAATTGATTTATTAGGAAATACCAGAAGTACTACAGCTCCTGATATAGGAGCATATGAAAGTGCCGTTTTTGAAGAGGATGAAAACTAAAAACAAGTTTCTATATTTCTTTTAATCCTGTATTAAAGCCATCTATACTAGCACTATTCTTTTCTTCACGATAAGAATCTAATCGACTTGGGCCTTTTTTTTCTGCCCAAGACTTTAGTTGTGTTCGTTCTTCATTAAAATCCATAAAAGGTACTGCATAACCACAAGATGTCTGCACAGAGTCTACATTCATTTTAATGATTTGTCGAGATCCTGCTATTTTAGGAAACAAACCAATATACTCATGATACTCCTTATCCCTTTCATGATAAATCTCTGCATTTCCATAAAGTCTTAAAATCAATGGTTTTCCTTCAAAAGCACAAAACATAATCGTCATTCTATCATTTTTAAGTAAATGTGCTGCTGTTTCATTTCCACTTCCTGTTAGATTAAGCCAAATTACTTGATTTGCTTCTGTAACACGAAAAGTATCCATTCCTTTAGGAGAAATATTAACCCTACCTTCTGTAGCCGCTGTACCTACAAAAAACACCTTTTGTTTACCTATAAATTCTTTTTGTTCTGTACTTATTTCGGTATACATTTTTGCCATAAAACCTATGTATTTATGCTTTTACTTTTATTTATAGTAAAAATACAATGCACTAGACGATTTAATCTATATTTGCCCGACATTTTTCAAAATACTCTATTTAATCAATACCAATCCTTATGGAAACTTATCTTTTTAAATCCAAACGCCTAGGTTTTAGAAACTGGACACTTAATGACTTAGAAACGTTGACCGAGATTAATAACGATGACGATGTTATGGAATTCTTTCCTTCCAAACCATCAAAAGAAGATTCTAAAGCTTTTATAACTAGAATGCAAGAACTTTTTTCTAAAAAAGGCTTTTGCTATTTTGCTGTTGATCTTCTCGACACAAAAGAATCTATTGGCTTTATCGGTTTAAGTGAACAAACTTATTTGGATGAACTTGGTCCTTTTATAGATATTGGTTGGAGACTTAAAAAATCTATTTGGAATAAAGGATATGCTACAGAAGGAGCAAAAGCATGTTTAGAATATGGCTTCGAAAAAATTGGTTTAACTACAATTTATTCCGTCGCTCCAGAAGTCAATGTGAAATCAGAATTGATCATGAAAAAAATAGGAATGGAACGTATTAAAACTTTTGAACACCCTAAACTACTTAATGATAATCGTTTAAAAAACTGTATTCTGTATCAAACTTCTAAGTCATAAAACAGCATTACAATCATTTCTAGCTTGCAGTAACCACGATACGTACCTTTTTTTCTCAAAAGGGTACGTTAAAACCCTATCTTACTTTTGAAAAAAACCATTATCTTGTACAGTACACACAAAGAAAATTAAAGATGATACCAAAGAACTATACTTCTATACTTATTATTTTTGTATTGTTATATTTCTCACACACTATACAGGCTCAACAAAATTCTTTTCATACCAAGATTAACAAAGATATATATCATAATTTCTCTAAAGCATATCAAACACTAGATTATGATTTGTTTGCAGCTATTCATAGCAATCAAATGATAAGAATTTCGGGAGATGGCGGAAGCATTAAGAATTCAATCAAATACTTAAAAGGGTATAAAAAAAGATGGAGTAACCCTGAACGTAAACCCGTTACCATTGATTTTAGGTTATTTGAAAGAATTCACTCTGACTCTTTAGTTTCAGATAGAGGAATTTATCAAGTAACTTATACAAACGACAATAAACAATCTAAAAATTCTTATGGTCAATTTCATGTTGTATTACAATTAGAAAATGATAAATGGAAAATATTAATTGATTATGATTCTAACGAAAATAATACTATTAATCAAAATAAATATGAGAATGCATTTTCTCTTGGCGAGCTTGAAAAATATCTAAAAGTTAACAAATGAGTTGGATCAAAAAAATAGCATATCACGAAGCTACAGGCGAATTAAAAAAAATGTATGATCGTATCAAAGGACCCAATAATTCTATTGACAATGTTCTATCCATTCATAGCCTAAGACCACACACATTGGTTGGTCATATGGGATTATATAAAAACGTTTTACACAATATCAATAACACATTACCCAAATGGTATCTAGAAACCCTTGGAGTATATGTAAGTCATTTAAACCATTGTAATTATTGTGTTGACCATCATGCTGCCGGACTAAAACGTTTGCTAAAAGATGATGTTAAATTCGAAGAAATAAAATCTTGTCTACTCCAAGATGAAGTACAGCTTCACTTTAAATATCAATATCTTGCCGGACTCAAATATGCAAAACAACTAACTTTGGCTCACCATACAATCGTCGAATCCGACATACATAAATTAAGAGAACAAAATCTTACAGATGGTGAAATTTTAGAAATCAATCAAGTCGTTAGTTATTTTAATTATGTAAATAGAACTGTAATAGGGTTAGGAGTAACAACTGAAGGTGATATTATTGGACTATCCCCTAATGAAGATGGCAATGCAGAAAATTGGAATCATTCATAGACAAACATATTTTGGTGAAAGAATTTATACATTTTCTTTTCAAATAATACCAGTCATCGATTAATTCTTTCTGTAATCGAGAATACATAAATAGGCAAAAGAACAAACCTCATCCTACGTCTTTTTTAGGTACATTTACAATACCCCCTAATACCAAATAAATTAGCATAAACCATTGTATACAATTACACACAAATAATAATTAAATAAAGTAACATTTATGAAAAAATTAATTGCAGAATTTATTGGAACCCTTTGGTTAGTTTTAGGTGGATGTGGAAGCGCTGTTTTAGCAGCTGGATATCCCGAATTAGGAATTGGATTTACCGGTGTAGCGTTGGCTTTTGGTTTAACAGTTGTAACTATGGCATATGCTATTGGACATATTTCTGGGTGCCACTTAAACCCAGCTGTATCAATAGGTTTATGGATTGGAGGTAGGTTCGACAAAAAAGACCTTTTACCCTATATCGCAGCACAAGTTGTAGGTGGGATAGCTGGAGCAGGTATATTGTATGTTATAGCCACAGGAAAAGCAGGTTTTGAAATTGGTGGTTTTGCAGCCAATGGATACGGGCAACATTCTCCAGGAGGATATAATATGATTGCTGCTTTGGTAACCGAAATAGTTATGACTTTTATGTTTTTAATCATAATTCTAGGAGCAACACATTCCAAAGCACCAAAAGGTTTTGCAGGATTAACAATTGGACTAGGTTTAACCTTAATACATTTAATAAGTATACCAGTCACAAATACCTCTGTAAACCCTGCAAGAAGTACAAGTCAAGCTTTATTTGCAGGAGACTGGGCCTTGGGTCAATTATGGTTATTTTGGGTGGCTCCAATTGTAGGCGCAATACTAGCCGGAATAGTCTACAAGATCATTTCTCCAGAAAATGAATAAGCACCTAAGCATTTAAATTTTTAGGTTAAAAAAAATAAGAAAGCCAATAATTTTAAGTAACAAATTAATTTGTTACTTAAAATTATTGGCTTTTCTTTAATTTATTCTGGTATTTTATATTGAACTCTTTATAGAAATAATAAGTTAACCTTCTCTAAACAAGTCAAAAAGACATGAGATCACAGCAAAATCAAGACATTTTGACATCAAATAAGTCTGGGAATATTATTTGATTCTAAGTTAGAAAACTCAAAATAAGCTAAAAATGAATTTTAATAATTTCACTATAAAATCTCAAGAATCTATACAGCAAGCACAACAGCTCGCTCAGGAGTTTGGGCATCAACAAATAGAAAACGAACATATTTTTAAAGCTATATTTACAATAGACGAAAATGTGCTTCCATTTCTATTAAAAAAACTTAATGTAAACCTATCTTTATTACAACAAGTTTTAGATAGTACTCTTAAGAGTTTTCCAACAGTATCAGGAGGAGAACTACAGTTATCTCGCGAAGCTGGAAAAACATTAAATGAAGCAAACATCATCGCCAAAAAAATGGACGATGAATATGTCTCTGTAGAGCATCTTGTAATTTCTATTTTTAAATCAAAAAGCAAGATTGCTCAAATTTTAAAAGATCAAGGTGTTACAGAAAAACATCTCATTGAAGCTATCACTGAAATAAGAAAAGGTGAAAAGGTCACTTCTCAAAACGCAGAAGACACCTATCAAGCATTAAACAAATACGCCAAAAACCTTAATGAGCTGGCAGAAAGCGGCAAACTTGACCCTGTCATAGGCCGTGATGAAGAAATTAGAAGAATATTACAAATTCTATCTCGCCGTACCAAAAACAACCCCATGTTAGTTGGTGAACCTGGAGTTGGTAAAACGGCTATTGCCGAAGGACTCGCACACAGAATAATTGCAGGAGATATTCCCGAAAACTTAAAAAACAAACAGATATTCTCTTTAGATATGGGAGCTTTAATTGCGGGAGCAAAATTTAAAGGTGAATTTGAAGAACGACTTAAATCTGTTGTAAAAGAAGTATTAACTAGTGATGGAGATATTGTTTTATTTATTGATGAAATTCATACCCTAGTAGGTGCTGGAGGGGGTCAAGGCGCCATGGATGCGGCAAACATATTAAAACCTGCATTAGCAAGAGGTGAACTAAGAGCCATTGGTGCCACAACTCTAGATGAATACCAAAAATATTTTGAAAAAGACAAAGCTCTAGAAAGACGTTTTCAAAAGGTAGTAGTGGACGAACCCGATACAGAGAGTGCCATTTCTATTCTTAGAGGTATTAAAGGTAATTATGAAACTCATCACAAAGTACGTATCAAAGATGAAGCAATAATAGCTGCTGTAGAATTATCTCAGCGGTATATCACAAATCGGTTTTTACCAGACAAGGCTATAGATTTAATAGACGAAGCTGCTTCTAAGTTGCGAATGGAAATTAACTCCAAACCAGAAGAGTTAGATGTATTGGATCGTAAAATTATGCAACTGGAAATTGAAATAGAAGCTATCAAGCGTGAAAATGATGAAAATAAGCTTAAACTTTTAAATGCAGAGTTGGCAAATATAAAAGAAGATAGAAACGAGATATTTTCTCAATGGCAAAGCGAAAAAGAAGTTGTTGATGCCATACAAAATGCCAAAACCAATATTGAAGAATACAAGCTTGAAGCCGAACGAGCAGAAAGAAATGGAGATTATGGTAAGGTTGCAGAATTGAGATATGGTAAGATTAAAGAGTCTCAAGAAAACTTAGATATTTTACAAAAACAACTTAGCGAACAACAAAATAAATCTTCGCTTATTAAAGAAGAAGTAACCAATTATGATATCGCAGAAGTTGTAGCCAAATGGACCGGAATACCAGTTACTAAAATGTTGCAAAGCGAGCGAGAAAAACTACTCGTATTAGAAAAAGAACTTCAAAAACGAGTGGTAGGGCAAACCGAAGCGATTATTGCTGTAAGTGATGCAGTAAGAAGAAGTAGAGCTGGGTTACAAGATCCAAAAAAGCCGATTGGTTCATTTTTATTCTTAGGTACCACTGGTATTGGTAAAACAGAATTGGCAAAAGCACTTGCAGATTATCTGTTTAATGACGATAGTGCAATTACTAGAATAGATATGAGTGAATACCAAGAGAAGCATTCGGTAAGTCGTTTGGTTGGTGCGCCTCCAGGTTATGTAGGGTATGAAGAAGGAGGCCAATTAACCGAAGCGGTAAGAAGAAAACCTTATTCTGTTGTATTATTAGACGAGATAGAAAAAGCTCACCCAGATACGTTTAATATTTTATTGCAAGTATTAGATGAAGGTAGATTAACAGATAATAAAGGCAGAACGGCTGATTTTAGAAATACTATCGTAATCATGACCAGCAACATTGGTAGCCATATTATTCAAGATAAATTTGAAGCAATAAAAGATATGGATACCGCAATGGACGCTGCTAAAATTGATGTTCTTGCGCTATTAAAACAATCTGTACGTCCAGAGTTTTTAAATAGAATTGACGACGTTATTATGTTTACTCCTTTAACAAAGACCAATATAGTTGAAATAGTAAGGCTTCAATTAAAGCAAGTATCCAAAATGCTTAGAGAACAACACATTACTTTGGATGCCACCGAAGAAGCAATTGTATACCTTGCCGAAAAAGGGTTTCAACCAGAGTTTGGTGCAAGACCTGTAAAACGAACAATTCAAAAAGAAGTACTTAATACATTATCCAAAGAAATTCTTGCAGGTAAAGTTTCTACAGAAAGTGCAATATTACTGGATGAATTCGACAGTAATTTGGTTTTCAGAAACCAAGATACCTTGGTTTCATAGCAAATTCGAAGTTGATTTTTAAGTCAAAAACTTAAGATTAAGTAACCATTTCAATTAGAAATTGGTTACTTAATCTTTTTTTTTACCTAAAATCTCGAACTAAAAAAACCGTCAAAACCCTTGTTGATTATGGTTTTACCGTATATATTAACAGTTTTATTCCTACAAAAGTTGATAACTTAACGTGTAATACAGCGCCATTTTAAGTACATTGCCGTCGAAATGAAACCAGTACTAGTAGTAATAACTCTTTTGACCACTTTATTCTCTTTGGCCCAGGACAAAGATGAGATATTATCAGATATTGAAAATAAATATCAGGTGATAAATGAATTCATGAGCACAGATGCACTAAGGCAGTACCATACAGAATATAAATACAGTGACACATCAAAAAAGGGACCCCTTACATTTTACTACAATGGTAATGAATTAAAATACATTCTGCATATCTATGTCTGGGGGCATATTACATATAGAGACGAGTTTTATATTTGGGATGATCAACTTTTTTTTCAAAATACAACTCACACAATTAGATATAAAGACTATAGAAAAAAACGTTTTGGAAAACGGACTATAGAAAACATCACACTTACACTTACTGATAAATTTTATTTTAAAGAAGGAAAGCTTATCAAATGTGAATTTAAAAACTACCAAAATAGTAGTACTACTCTAAAAAAAATAAGGGCTAATCAAATGAAAGATATTTCGACAGCATGTGATAAAGCCAATAATGCTTTAGAAAAATTCGAAATTTTAAAAAAGTTTCAAGAAAAAGAGATAAAAAACTCAAGAGACCTTCCTAGAAGTATTTCTAAAACTTTTGAACCTGAGTTTAACCAAACAGTCTACGAAGAAGATAACTAACCACATTTACAATTCATAAAAAGAAATCCCAAAACTCTTCTTCAATCCATATTCATAGATTTAATAATATACCGATTGGTATATTTTATGTATATTTGTATAATTAATTTTAATTTATTTTGTAACTCCATGCAGACCAAAGCCGTACAAACTTCAGAATTTATAATTGAAATTGTGGCTCCAATTTTTAATAAAAATGGATATGCAGGAACTAGTTTAAGCGATATAACCAAGGCAACTGGGCTTACAAAAGGAGCTATTTATGGCAATTTCAAGAACAAAGAAGAATTAGCGGTAGCTGCATTCGACACTACTGTAAAGAAAATGCTAAGAAGAATTTCAGATCACCAAGCTACTACCAGTTCTCCTCTCAAAAAATTATTTTTGATTACAGATTTTTACAGAAACTATTATGACTTTAGTCAAGAACTTGGTGGATGTCCGGTTCTTAATATGGGAGTAGATGCCAAACACCAAAATCCTTTATTGTTTGAACGTGTAAAATATACAATCTCAAAAATCAAAGGAAACCTTATTAAGATTCTAGAAGCTGGTCAACAACTAAAAGAAATAAACCATAAAATTGACTCTCAATTATATGCTAAAAGAATATACACCATGGTCATCGGTGCTATTTTTATGACGCACACCATGGAGGACAATAGTTACCTTATTCATACCATGGATCAAATAGACACTATGATCAATAACGAACTAATGCAATAATTTTTTTAACCATAAATATACCAATTGGTATATATCAATTATATCATATGAAACTTCCAAAAATATTAGAAAGCAAGGCAAAAATCAGATTTCAAGATTGTGATCCTTTTAACCACCTCAACAATGCCGCATATATTAACTATATGATTAATGCAAGAGAAGATCAAATTGAAAAATTTTACAATCTGGACATCTTCGAGCTTGCCAAAACAAAAGGAATTAGTTGGGTAGTTGGCAGTAATCAAATTGCCTACATTAGACCCGCATTACTAATGGAAGAAGTATTAATAGACTCTCAATTAATTAAGTACTCCGAAAATCAACTACATGTAGAAATAAGAATGTGGAATCATGATAAAACAGAATTAAAAGCAACAATGTGGAGTACTTTTGTTCACTTTAACCTTTTACAGCAAAAACGGTGGAATCACAATGACATGCTTATTGAACTGTTTCAAAATATACTAAATCCAATATCAGAAAAAACTTTTGAAGAGCGAATTTTACAATTAAAAATGCAACGAGTGTAACATTTACTTTTTTTTAACGTCTTATAAAAACAACCTCTTATATCTGCTTTATGAAATTTTCAAATAATATGGGCTCTTCCTATAAAAAAAGAAGCCCTTTTATTTATATTGGTTTTTTTATTATAGCAATTTTATCAATGGTAATTGTCATTTGGGAAACAGGAATACTTGAATAAATCAGTATTATTTTTCTAATTTCTTATTACAATAGCATTGCTATAAACGTAAATATCTGTCAACTCTATTTTTGATAGCAATTTTAAACGTTGCTTTTCGAAGAGGTCATCTAGTACATCCAAAGATGTAGTCAAATTATCTGTTTTATAATTGTTATAATCAACAAATCGTACACCATTAACCATTCTTGGGTTATACGCTTCTCTAAAACGTATTCCACCACCGTTTACAGCATATTTATACGCTAGATAATCTATAGTAAAATTAGTTTTATGTATCCAGTATAAAAACTCATCATCAAAATCTGTTCCCCCTCCTTCTTCTTTAAATGTGACTTTTATCTTGTAATAAGCCTCTCCATTTATAGTTGACTCCCCCACTAATTCTTTTTTCACAGCAGAAGCATTAAGTCCATAAGGTAAATTAGCAAAATAATGAACAGAATTTACACCATCACTTACTCTCGTAACCAAAGAATCTGCAATAGTTATTGGGCAATTATTTATAGTTCTTTTTAAACCAGAGTTACTTACTACATCATGAATTGTTTCTTTATTTTTATATATAAACCGCTCAAGTTGATAGTTACCATTATTTCTTTTGCTATGGTATTGTTTTCCTCTAAAAGTAAAATGAATAATAGCTCGGTCATACCTATCTCCTCCAGCTTTTTCTATTGTTCTATCTATAATCTCCTTTGCCGAAACCTGAGCCATAACTCCAGTAAAAGAGTAAAATACCAAACCAATTAATATTATATAACGTTGCATACTTGTTTAATTAAATACAGCACTAAATTACAGTTTCCATAAGCAATTATTGTAAGTGTTTTGTTAAACTCGTTTCCCCATATTCTCAAACATAAGGTGGTATGTGGTTGTTAATTTTTTTTAATTTTTAAAAAAGATAATTATTTTGCAGTCCCTAAATCCCAAAATAACATTACTATGAAAAATTATATAATCCTTTTATTAGTTTGCTTTTCAACTCAATTGACTATTGGTCAAAATGTAGAAACTTATGAAAATATTCTGCAATCTTTTCAAGATAATTACAACAAGCAAGATGTAGATGCTATTTTTAATATGTATGCTACAGAATTACAAGAAGAAATGACAAAAGAAGGAGTAACCGGTTTTGTAAAAGGATGTTATGAGCAATTCGGAAGCCTAAAAAGTCTAACATTTATTCAAACTGAAGAAGGTGTTGTAAGCTATATGGCTAAATTTGATAAATCTAATCTCGAAATCCAGCTTCAGGTTGATAATGACAGAAAAATTTCTACAATTCAATTTCACCCAATAGAAGAATAATTCTGTTTTAATCGATCGATCTTACTTACAATCCATTAAAAACAGTCTAAGTCTTCATAAAATTACTTTATAAAAGATCCACTTATCATCTTGTTCTTTGTATTTTTGTTATCTTTTATCAGTTACGCTTAAATAAAGGATAGTGCAGAACAAAATTAACATACTGAATCGTAAAGCTAAATTCGAATATGAATTTATAGATAGATATACAGCAGGTATAAAACTTGCTGGTACAGAAATCAAAGCTATTAGAGAAGGTAAAGCTAGCATTGCAGAAAGTTTTTGCGAATTTCATAATGGCAGTGAACTTTTTGTGATTAACATGCATATTGAAGAATACTCGCATGCAACCTATTTTAATCATAATCCAAAAAGTGAACGAAAATTACTACTTAACAAAAAAGAGCTTAAAAAATTAGAAAAAGAGGTTAAAAATTCTGGGCTTACTATTATTCCTACTCGACTATTTATTAATGATCGAGGCCTAGCCAAGCTTGACATTGCTCTTGCAAAAGGTAAAAAAATGTATGACAAACGAGAGACCATCAAAGACCGTGATAACAAAAGAAATCTAGATAGAATCAAAAAAGCATTTAGATAACACCATCTCTTTTTAGTTACAATCCTAACAAATCTCTCTTCACCATTTTTATTTCTTGTAGTTTATAAAAAATAAAAGAATAGTAACTTTCTCTTATATAAAGTGGTATTAATTTTTATCCTCTAATAAAGGAACAAATCTAAACTCACCAAGTTCATGCTTTTCGAATTCTGTTTCACTTTTACGAATAAAGAGTGTCATAATCTGCACCTCCTCTCCTACCGGAATAACTAATCTCCCATTGATTTGTAACTGTGCCAATAATGGTTTAGGAACAAAAGGCGCTCCTGCAGTAACAATAATTCCATTATAAGGAGCATGCTCTGGCAACCCTTTATACCCATCTCCAAATGATAAATGCTTAGGCCTATATCCTAATTTGGATAAAAACAGCTTTGTTTTCTTAAACAACTCTTGTTGTCTTTCTATACTATAGACCTTTGTTCCTAACTCACATAATACAGCCGTTTGATACCCCGACCCTGTTCCTATTTCAAGAACTTTGTCTCCCCTATCAACCTTTAATAGTTCACTCTGAAAAGCCACCGTATACGGCTGAGAAATTGTCTGATCAGCAGCAATAGGAAAAGCTTTATCCTGATATGCATGGTCTTCAAAACCAGAATCCATAAATAAATGTCTCGGAATCTTTCCTACAGCGGCTAATACCGCTTTAGTTTTGATTCCTTTTTTTATCAAAACGTCAACTAATTGTTTTCTTTGTCCAGCATGTCTAAGGGTATCTTTCACTATTCTAAGGGTTATTTTGCCGGATAAAATTACATAAACATTTGATCCGTTCATGTTTTTTATCATGAAAATATGACAGAAAAACGTCATTTCACATAGACTCATACAATTACAAAATTCAATTCCTCTTCTTAGGTTATTTCCTTATTCAAAGCTAGAAAAAAGACTTTCAACACTTCTACAACTCACATTATTTGCTACTTAGAAATTAATATTTTGCATTTTAGAGATTATTAAGATTTAAATTTATAAATAATGCTATTTTTGTGTAAAATCACGAATTATGCTCAAAGCCGGAGTACTCGGTGCGGGACACCTTGGTAAAATCCATTTACGTCTACTAGAACAATCTGAAAAATACACCCTTGTTGGTTTTTATGACACTAATACGTCACAGGCAAAATCAATTGCAGAAGAATTTGGTTATCAACTATTTGAATCAATTGATGAACTGATAAATGCTGTTGATGTTGTTGACATTGTCACACCCACTTTTGCCCATTTTGAAGTAGCCAAACTCGCTATTCAAAAAGGTAAACACGTTTTTATAGAAAAACCAATAACCAATACAGTAGATGAAGCTAAACAACTTATTGAATTAGCCAACACATACAATGTAAAAGGTCAAGTTGGTCATGTTGAACGTTTTAACCCGGCCTATACAGCAGTCGTAAACAAGATAGACAACCCTATGTTTATCGAAACACACAGGTTAGCCGAGTTCAACCCAAGAGGTACCGATGTTCCTGTAGTACTTGATCTTATGATACATGATATCGATGCTATTTTAAATGTTGTTCATTCTGAAGTAAAACAAATTAGTGCAAGTGGTGTGTCTGTAATTAGTGAGACTCCAGATATAGCCAATGCACGTATAGAGTTTGAAAATGGCTGTGTAGCAAATCTTACTGCGAGTAGGATTTCGCTTAAAAACATGAGAAAATCAAGATTTTTTCAAAAAGACGCATATATATCTGTAGATTTCTTTGAAAAAAAATGTGAGGTAGTAAAAATGAAAGATGTTCCTGAAACTCCAGATGATTTCGCAATGATCTTACAGAATGCAGAAGGAGTAAAGAAACAAATCTATTTTGACAACCCAAGTATTCCTTCTAACAACGCAATTTTGGATGAGTTAGACACTTTTGCAGATGCTATAAATAATAATACTACCCCTATTGTGTCATTAGAACAAGGAAAAAAAGCATTAGAAGTAGCGCTAAGAATAATTGATTGTTTTTAATAAAAAATAATTTAGGTTAAATATATCACCAAACAGAATCAGAAAATAATAGAAAAAACATCAACACATTTGATTCTGTTTGACACAATAATTTGTTGAACATTTTCAAAATATACTACTGATGAAAAATATTGCTGTAATTGGTGCAGGTACAATGGGAAATGGTATTGCACATACCTTTGCCCAGAATGGTTTTAAAGTACAACTTATAGATATATCTCAGAAAGCAATTGATCGCGGCTTATCTACAATTAATAAGAACCTTGATCGAATGGTTGCCAAAGAAAAGATATCTGAAGCAGACAAAGATGCTACTCTTAAAAACATATCTACTTACACCAATATTAAAGAAGGTGTAGAATATGCTGGACTAGTTGTCGAAGCAGCCACAGAAAATGTAGATTTAAAACTTAAGCTTTTTAAAGAATTAAACGAAGCTTGTCCAGAAGACACTATTCTAGCTACCAACACCTCATCGATATCCATAACTCAAATCGCTGCGGTAACTGATCGACCAGAAATGGTTATTGGTATGCATTTTATGAACCCAGTTCCATTAATGAAATTAGTCGAAATCATCCGAGGGTATAATACTTCTGATGAAGTTACCACTACTATCATGGAGCTTTCACAAAAGTTAGGAAAAATACCTGTAGAAGTTAATGATTATCCAGGGTTTGTAGCTAATCGCATTCTTATGCCAATGATTAATGAGTCTATCGAAACTTTGTATAATGGAGTTGCTGGAGTTAAAGAAATAGACACTGTAATGAAACTTGGTATGGCACACCCTATGGGACCTTTACAATTAGCCGACTTTATTGGGTTAGATGTATGTCTTTCTATTCTAAATGTTATGCACGATGGTTTTAAAAACCCTAAATATGCTCCGTGCCCTTTACTTGTTAATATGGTTATGGCAGGAAAGCTTGGTATAAAAAGTGGGGAAGGATTTTATGATTATTCACAAAACAGAAAAGCAGAAAATGTAGCTAAACAATTTAGATAATTTATTTTCTTTTTATAAAACATTAAAAACCGAAGTAAGAATCACTTTTTCTTAAATCATATGTACTAGAATATGGCAAAAATACATCCCTTTAAAGCGGTTAGACCCACACGTGATAAAATAAGTCTTGTCGCATGTAGATCCTATCAAAGCTATACTCCTTTTGAGCGTGATTCTAGAATGAATTACAATCCATATTCTTTTTTACACATTGTAAATCCGGGCTATAAATATCAAAAAGAAATTTCTGGAGAAGAACGATATAAGTTAGTTCGAAATCGTTACCTCGAATTTAAAGAAGATGAGATTTTTATACAAGATGAAACCCCTTGCTATTACGTTTACAAAATTGTAAATCGAGAACAAGAGTCTTTCCACGGAATTATTGCTGCTTCATGTGCTGAAGATTACAAGAACAATATCATCAAAAGACATGAAGATACTATCCAAGATCGTGAACATACTTTTAAAGAATATTTAAAAACTGCTCGGTTTAATGCAGAACCTGTACTACTAACATATCCTGATAATGATTCTATTGCCGAAATCATAGAAGAAGTGACACAAACCAGAGCAGAATACGAATTTACTACAACGTATAGAGATACGCATTACCTTTGGAAAATAGATGATGAAACATCTATTTCTAATATTCGAGATACTTTCTCAACAATCGAAACGATTTATATTGCAGATGGCCACCACAGATCGGCTTCTTCTTTTTTATTATCTCAAGAACTAAAAGAAAATAATCCAAAGCATAAGGGAGACGAGCCTTATAACTTTTTTATGAGTTACCTAATTCCTGAATCTAATTTAAAAATTTATGAATTTAATCGATTAATAAAAGACTTAAACGGATTATCCAAAGAAGAATTTTTGGTCAAATTAGATGAATGGTTTCGAATAGAGAAAAGAGGACTAGAAGTACCTAAACCTTCAAAATTACATCATTTCAGCATGTATCTTGATGGAGATTTTTATTCATTAAACCTTAGAAAAACTGTCTATAAATTTACAGATGCGTTAGAAGAATTAGATGCTCAAATACTATATAAAACTGTATTACAACCCATTTTGAATATCGAAGATTTACGCACCGATACAAGAATCCAATATTTACATGGTAAAAATGACATTGCGCTTATAAAAAGCTTGGTAGATAGCGGAGAATACAAAGTAGGCTTCTGTCTTTTCCCCACCTCTGTGGCTCATGTCAAAAAGATAGCCGAACAAGGTCTAACCATGCCTCCTAAAAGCACTTATATTGAACCAAAGTTAAGAAGTGGTATTACTATTTATGAATTTTAAATTTTGTGCAAAACACCTAAATATTTAATATATCACTCTTTTGGTCTAGAGCCCTTTATAACTATCTTTGCACCTTATGAATGAAATCGAAAGAAACCTTAATACTATAAAAGCTACAATTCCGAAAGAGGTAACCCTAGTAGCTGTTTCTAAAACCAAACCTATTTCTGATATCCTGCAAGCATATCATGCTGGTCAACGTATTTTTGGTGAAAACAAAATCCAGGAAATGGCAGAAAAATGGGAAAATATGCCCAAAGACATTAGCTGGCATATGATTGGACACGTACAAACCAACAAAGTAAAGTACATGGCGCCTTTTGTAGATTTAATTCATGCAGTGGATAGCGTTAAACTACTTAGAGAGATAAACAAACAAGCCAAAAAACATAACCGTATAATTAACTGCTTATTGCAAATTAAAATTGCTCAAGAAGACAGTAAGTATGGGTTAAATAAAGAAGATGCACTTGCAATTCTAACAGCTCAAGAAACCAAGGAGTTAACCAACGTACACATTCAAGGTTTAATGGGTATGGCCACATTTACAGAAAATCAAGAACAAATAAAAATCGAATTTAGTAAAGTAGCAACATTTTTCAAGGAATTACAACCCGAGTACCCTCAATTAAAAACCTTATCAATTGGAATGAGTGGGGATTATAAATTAGCAATAGATTGTGATAGTACTATGGTTAGAATTGGAAGTTCTATCTTTGGAGCCAGAAATTATAATTAACTTGTAGTTATCAGGTATGTAAAAAAGTGGTTATCCTTACGATTTTACTACTTTTAAAACCTCTTCATATCTTTACAATTAATAATTAAATATACAGATAAGAAACTATTACATACTAAAGTGGTATTGACTAAAGACAAATTATGTACGCAATTTTAGATATAGAAACAACTGGAGGAAAATATAATGAAGAAGGAATTACTGAAATTGCAATTTACAAATTTGATGGACATACCGTTGTTGATCAATTTATAAGCCTTATCGATCCCGAAAGACCCATACAACCTTTTGTTGTTAATCTTACTGGTATAAATAATCAAATGCTTCGTAACGCTCCTAAGTTTTATGAAGTTGCCAAAAGAATTATCGAAATAACCACAGACTGTGTCATTGTAGCACACAATTCTAGTTTTGATTATAGAATTCTTAAAACAGAATTTTCACGTCTTGGTTTCGAATATGAACGTCAATCCTTATGTACTGTAGAACTTTCAAAAAAGTTAATACCAGATCAACAATCTTACAGTTTAGGAAAATTGGTTAGAGGACTTGGTATCCCTCTTTCTGATCGTCATAGAGCAAATGGAGATGCTTTGGCTACTGTGAAACTTTTTAAACTACTTCTATCTAAAGATTTAGAAAAGAAAATAATTATCGATACAGTTCGAAAAGACACAAAACGCCAAGTAGACAATAGACTTCTTAGTATTATTGAAGAAACACCTGCTTCGACAGGCATATACTATATGCATCGCCAAGATGGAACTATAATATACATTGGTAAAAGTAAAAACATAAAAAAACGTCTTACTCAACACTTTACTAATGACAATAAAAAATCTAGAAAGATCCAAGAAGAAGTAGTCAATGTAACTTATGAGATTACCGGTAGTGAACTTCTCGCTTTATTAAAAGAGAGTGAAGAAATAAAACTAAACAAACCAATATACAATCGAGCATTACGAAAAAGTAATTTTGATCATGCTCTTTATCAATTCATCGATGATGATGGATACATCAATTTAAGAATTGAAAAAGCAGATAACAAAAAAACTAGTATTACTACATTCACTAATAGACAACAAGGAAAACTATATCTACATCGATGGGTAGAAGAATATAATCTTTGTCAAAAATTAACAGGACTCGAAACAAACAAAAAACAATGTTTTAATTACACTATAAAACAATGTTTTGGTGCTTGCATACTTGAGGAATCAGTAGAAAATTATAATGCTAGAGCACAAAAGCTTATCGACCATCAATCTTTTCAAGAACAAAATATGATTATTATTGATAAAGGTAGAACTGTAGATGAGCGTGGCTTTGTATTCATAGAGAAAGGGCAATTTAAAGGCATAGGATATTTTAACCTTAACCATCAAGTTAACAATACAGAAATTCTAAGAACTATCATTACCCCAATGAGTCATAATCGTCATGCCCAACACATTATTCAAAGCTATGTACGCACTCATAAAAAATTAAAGATTCAAACACTTCCGAATGATTAAAATTTTTTTTTTCACATTGTCATTTCTACTGACTACACTAATAAATTATGCACAAGAAAATTATAACACAAAAAACATTGTTGTTAGCAAGGAGGATCTAATTGGGAAGACATATTCAAAAGATAGTACAGCAAATGCTTTCTATATTTACGAAAAAGGCTATAGTAGAATTCAAGATGGAGGAAATTATAACATCATAACGGATTATAATGCCAAGATCAAAATTCTAAATGAGCTCGGTTATGATAAAGCAACGATAGAAATCCCTCTTTACAAAAAAAACAACAGCTCTAAAGAGAAAATCAAAAATATAGTTGCTTATACACACACGTATGAAGATAATCAAATAAAAAAAGTAGAGTTAACCAAGGAACAAATCTTCATCAACGAATACGATGACAATCACATTCAAGTAAAATTTACATTTCCAAACCTTAAGCCAGGTTGTGTTATCACATATTCATACCAAACAAGTTCTCCATTTATTTGGCGGTTTAGAGAGTGGGATTTTCAAGACGACATTCCAAAAATACATAGTGAGTATATAACCGATATCCCAGGGAATTATGTTTATAATACTCGTTTAATAGGGCATGAAAAGTTAAAAGTAGACGAATCCTCGATAACTAAGGGCTGTCTTAAAATTACGGGAAGAGGTAAAGCAGATTGCGCTCATAATGTTTATATCATGAAAGATATACCAGCATTTATCGAAGAAAAATACATGACAGCAAAAAAGAATTATTTTTCAAGAATAGCCTATGAACTTAGTGAATTTAAAGGGTTCGATGGTACTCATGAAAAATATACCAAAACATGGAAAGATGTCGATAAAGAACTAAAGGAAGATCATGACTTTGGCTTGTTATTAAAAAAAATAAATTTGGTTAAAAAAGTACTTCCTGAAGAGATTTCGCAACTCCCCACCTCTATAGAAAAAGCAAAACGTATATATAAATATATAACAAATAATTATTCATTTAACGGAGATTTATTTGTTCTGCGTAAAGTAGATCTAAAAAAAATAATTAAAACTAAATCTGGAAACATTTCCGAAATCAACTTACTACTTTACAACACTTTAAAACAACAAGGTTTTACCCCATACCCCGTTCTAACATCAACTCGAAAAAATGGATATATCACAAAATTACATCCCGTAATTTCTGATTTTAATTATCTTTTAGTGCAATTAAATATCGATAATAAAACATTTCTATTAGATGCTTCGACAGCTAAGTTACCTTTTGGAAATGTTCCTTTTCGTTGCCTCAATAGATATGGAAGGTTAATGGATTTTAAAAACGGAAGTTCATGGACAGAAATTAGTCCAAAAATGAGATCCTACTATTACTACAAAGAAGAAATGGCCCTACAACCTAACAACAGCATTGTTTGTAATGCTAACTATGCTTACGGAGGTTATCATGGGTACTTTAGACGTAATCAAATGATTGACAAAGAAAAGTATATTCAAAAGATCAAAAACAACAATCCTGATCTTGAAATCACTAAAATTGACATCAAAAATCAACATAACTTACTCAAACCATTAATTGAAGATATTTCTTTTATACGAAATCCTGAGGAGATCGAAGACCTGCTATATATAAATCCTTTTAGCAATCCTTTTTTTAAAGAAAATCCTTTTAAACTTAATCAAAGAACATACCCAATAGATTTTGGATACAAAGATTCTTATACATACCAAATCTCTTTTAAAATACCGGAAAATTACAGTTTTGAAGAAATTCCTAAAGACACATCTATAAGTTTACCTAATGATGGAGGAACTCTTATGTTATCTACTAAAACGAATCTACAAACATTAATAATTAGTTATAGAATTTTATTCTCTGCAGACTACTACCCAAAAGAATACTATCAATCACTAAAAGTATTTTTTGACAGAATGGCAAATATTGCCAATAATAGTATTATTGCAATAAAAAAAGGAGATTAATTTTTTATTACTTTAGTAAAAACAATCGTTTTGAAACAAAAGTCATCACATAAAACCTGGAAAGAAAAACTTCATGAAATCATTTATGAAGCAGATACTCCTGCTGGCAAATCATTTGATGTAATTATCCTGATCATGATTTTGGCCAGTATAATTGTGGTTATGCTAGAAAGTGTATCCTATCTTAATGATAAGTATGCTTCTTTATTCAACGTACTTGAATGGATTATCACTATTGTGTTTACCATAGAATATATATTAAGAGTTATTACCATAAACAAACCAAAAAAATATATTTTTAGTTTTTTTGGAATCATCGATTTTCTGGCTACAGTGCCGAAATATCTTTCTATACTATTTGTCGGTACTCATGCATTAGTTGCCTTGAGAGCCCTTCGTTTATTAAGAGTATTTAGGATTTTGAAACTAGCTCGTTTCATAGGAGAATCCAACAATCTAACCAAGGCATTAATTGCCAGTCGAGCAAAAATATCAGTTTTTTTATTTGCAGTTTTGATTGTTTCGATAATTTTAGGAACCGTTATGTATCTTATAGAGGGACCCGAACATGGGTTTAATAGTATTCCTAAAAGTGTATATTGGTGTATCGTTACTCTTACAACAGTTGGATATGGTGATATCTCTCCGGAAACTCCTATTGGTCAATTTATTGCATCTGTAGTAATGATATTAGGATATGGAATTATTGCCGTACCTACAGGCATCGTAAGTGCCGAATACTCAAGACAAACAAAAGATCCTCTTCCTCTTAATACACAACATTGCCAAAACTGTAATCTAGAGAACCATAAAGATGGTGCAAAATTTTGCCATAACTGCGGAAACAATTTACGCACATGAATAACAAAAATCTAATTGTAGTCGTAGGACCAACTGCCATAGGTAAAACAAGCTTAAGCATTAAACTAGCAAAACACTTTGGTTGTGAGATCATTTCGGCCGATAGTCGTCAATTTTACAAAGAAATGAGTATCGGCACGGCGGCACCAAATCATATCGAATTGGAGCAAGCAAAGCATCATTTCATTCAACATAGAAGTGTTACAGACGATTATAATGTTGGTGATTTTGAAAAAGACGCTCTTAAAACAATTGATGAATTATTTAAGAATAATAATTATGTTATTCTTATCGGAGGATCTGGATTATACATTGACGCTGTCACCAAGGGGTTAAATTATTTTCCAGAGGTTGATGATCAAGTTAGAACAGATCTAAATATCCAATACAAAAATAATGGTATCCAAGTTCTCCAAAAACGACTTAAAGAACTAGATCCTGTATATTTTGACAAGGTCGATATCAACAACACACATCGGGTAATGCGTGCATTAGAAGTATGTATTAGTAGTGGGAAACCTTATTCTTCATTTCTTAATGCCCCTTTAAAAAAACGTTCTTTTAATACGATTAAGGTTGGAATTTCTGCAGAAAGAGAAATTATTTACAACAGAATAAATCAACGTGTTGATCTAATGATACAAGAAGGATTACTCGATGAAGTCAAAAACTTGCAGAAACACAAATCCCTAAACGCATTAAACACAGTTGGGTACAAAGAAGTATTTAGACACCTTGACGGAGAATGGGATTTAGGCTTTGCTTTATCTGAAATTAAAAAAAATACACGTCGTTTTGCAAAACGACAACTTACTTGGTTTAAAAAAGATCAAGAAATCAAATGGTTTGACTATCAAGATACAATTAGCTTGTATATAGATTATATACAAAAAAGTTCATTATAACCTTATTCAAAGGCAATAATGAACTTTCTATAATTAGCTAGTTACCGTTATTCTGTTATTTATGATCCTCCATCTTTCTTAACAACAAGTCTAAACCCTTCTCCATGAATATTAAGAATTTCAACGCTTTCATCTTTCTTTAGATACTTTCTAAGTTTAGCGATGTACACATCCATACTTCGAGAAGTAAAGTAATTATCGTCTCTCCAAATTTTTGTCAATGCCAATTCTCTTGGCATTAAGTCGTTAAGATGTAATGCCAGTAAACGAAGTAATTCATTTTCTTTTGGAGACAATTTTACAGGATCTTCATCTTTAAAAGATAAGAATCTAAGTTTTGAATTAAGGTGAAAACCACCAATTTTAAATTCAAACTGTTTACTATCCGCAACAGATTCAGTACTCTTACGTTGCATAATAGCTTGTATTTTCATCAATAATACCTCACTATCAAAAGGTTTGTTAAGGTAATCATCTGCCCCAACTTTATACCCTTTTAACACATCTTCTTTCATGGCTTTTGCGGTTAAAAAGATAATTGGCACTTCTTCATTTTTTTCTCTAATCTCCTTAGCCAAAGTAAATCCATCTTTATAAGGCATCATCACATCCAGGATGCACATATCATAATCATCCTTTTTGAATTTTTCGAAACCTTCCATACCATTTTTAGCATGTACAACCTCATAATCATTCATTACTAAGTAATCTTTTAGAACTGTTCCAAAATTTGGATCATCCTCTACAAGCAAAATCTTTTTGTTTTCTGTTTCCATATTTCTAAGATATTAACGGTAATTTAATTATAAATGTTGAGCCCTTTCCTCTTTCGCTTTCTACCCAAATCTGACCATGATGGTCATCAATAATCCTTTTTACATAAGTCAGCCCTAACCCATGTCCTTTTACGTTATGTAGGTCTCCTGTGTGCTCTCTAAAAAATTTCTCAAAAATCTTTTTTTGAGCCACTTTACCCATACCAATTCCTTGATCTCTAATCTTTAAGATAATACTATTTTTTACATTTTCTGTATAGATATCAATTTTTGGTTCTTGTTCTGAGTATTTTATAGCGTTATCTAAAATATTAACTATTACATTAGTCAAATGACTATCATTAGCCAAGATTGTTGTTTTGAGCGCTCCCAAATGCATTTTTACATATCCCTCTCTATTTTCAATAATCAAAGATACATGTGTAATAGCGTCTTCAATAATATCATGAAGTTCTTGTTTTTCCTTCTTAATATTAAGTTCATTCTTCTCTAGTTGAGAAATTCGCAATACATTTTCTACCTGAGCATGCATTCTTTTATTTTCTTCACGTATCATTTTCATATAACGATTCACTTTTTCTTGATCCCCTCCTATTTTCGGATTTTTGATCGCATCCAAGGCCAAATTAATTGTAGCTATTGGAGTTTTAAGTTCATGCGTCATATTATTAATAAAATCTGTTTTGATCTGCGATATTTGTCTCTGTTGTATCAACTGAGATAAAGCACTAGAATAAGCAACAACGATTATCAAAGTGAATAATATTGATAATATTGCCATACCTTTTATAGTAGAGAGTACATATTGTTTTTTTCCTGTAAAGTTGACATATAATTGATAGTCACTTACTCCTTCTTCATTTACAAAAAGCGGTATCCCATAAGTTGTTGGGTAATCCCAACTAAAGTCATCAGAACGTACTTTTGTCGATAATGCATTACTATATATTGCATATTCAAAATCTACTTTTATATCTCTCTCCTCTAATTCTTTTCTTAGTAAATACTCTATTTCTTTTTTCTGAACCCTTCTATGAATTGGTATAAAACTAGCTATTTCCCCTATAACTATCTCATAATCCATTCTCTGAAGATCTGTTAATCCTCTTATTCTTTCCAGTTTTGATTTGGACTTTCTATTGGTAAAGTTATTCTGTTGGGTTTCTTGTACAGCAGCCTCTGTGTTACGATTTAAAATATTTTTTAACCGTACTGTATCTATGTTTAGATTTACAAAAGATGAGAATAACTTATAATCTTCTTCTAAAACACCATTGGTAAATGATCTTGTGGTATTATCAATACTAATATTTAAGAGCTGGCGTATTATTTTATTATCCGGCTCATCTATACTATCCAAGATTTCTTGTAAAGGAAAAAACATTTCCTCAAATTCTCTATATTGAATTTTATTCGATACAGAGATAAGTATCTGTTTAGCATTAAAAGAAAATTGCTCTTCATTATTCTCTACTGTGTTATTAATCCAATATCCTTGAACAAAAATAATCCCAATCAACGACAAACTCATCAGGATTATTAGTAACACGAATAACCTTTTATTCATACTTCAAAAGTAAGACTTTAACATTTAGCTACTTTACGGTTTAACCAAATGTTAACAAAATGAGATTTACTAAAAATAAACTCACTTACAGGTTAATATTTTATGAATTTCATAAACTTTCACCTTTGTTTCTTCTATATTCTCATTAAATATCACAAAATCCGATAAATTAATTTTATCAGCATCACCCCACTGGTTCTGTATCCGTGCTTGGACATCCTTTCTAGTGGCCGATTTATCTCTTTTTAGAACACGTTGAATCCTAATTTCTTCAGGAGCAGAAACTAGAATCACATAATCACAGTACTTATTACTACCATTTTCAAATAATATAGCAGCCTCTTTTATCACATATTCCCCACCTTGTTTACTCTTCCATTCATCAAAATGTTCGGCCACTGCGGGGTGTACAATCGCATTTAACTCTTGTAATTTTATTGAATTATTAAAAACAATATCAGCAATATAAGATCTATTTAATTTTGAATCTTGATATGCCTTTTCTCCAAATAAATCAATTACCTGCTCTTTTACCTCTTCATCATTATTCATCAACTTTTTTGCCTCTTCATCTGCTATATAAATCGCAACACCAAGCTTTTCAAACATTTTAGCAACTGTTGATTTACCACTGCCGATACCACCTGTTAACCCAACTACTGTCATTTTTTTATTTTAACACCACAAATTGCACTTGCTTCTCTTGTAAACGTACATCATGTATAAATTCAGATTTACTAATCAATTCTACTGTTAAGAAAGAACTTTCATCTGAAGCTTTTGCATAATCTGCAACTATAACAAAATCTCTTGAACTTATATCATTATACTTATCTAACCCAACACGATACACTACTGAAATTTCTTTAGGAAAAATCCTAACATCTAATCCTTCCGGAACATTTTGAATTGTAATGGGTATTTTTTGATGTCCTTCTGTAAACTTGCTCACCGAAATATTAGCTTCTACCAGTAAAGGATTTACAACAACATCGAGAGGCAAATTATCTGTATCCAACTCTAAACCCGATCTATAATCAACATTTAAACCATCTAAAGATATATGCTTTGTACGAACTTGTTCAATTGTATCTATTATCTGAGACGGACCACTCAACAACACAGAATCTGGCAAAACCTCTAAACCTTGGTCACTGCCATAGCCCACCGCATATTGAATATTTTGAGCAACAACTATAGGCACTTTTTTTTGAAGATTTTGATCCAAGTATAGCCTCAAGGTATCTTTTTGCACTGTTAAAACTTTACCTTTAAAATCCAGCTTATTATTAATCGTTAATCCTCCTTTATCCACATAAAAAGAATACACTCCATTATTAGAGTTAACCGCATCATCAACAGAAAATTCTAAAATAGTCTTACTCCAATTATGGCCTATTAACCTAAACCCATTACCATTAAGGACCATTTTTAAGGTATGGTCACTTTTGTTATTTACAATCTTATCTTTTGGTATTCCGGTAAATTGTACCGTAACCTCTACTTCTTGAGTATAATTTTTAGAAAATTGTGTAAACAACCAAAGTATGGAAGTAAATAACAGAAAAAACAAAAACGTTTTCACGTTACTTTTCTTAAGAGAAAATTTACCTTTTCTTCTACTTGACATACTTGTTATTTTAAAAAAATAATTTTTTAAATTGTTCTTTAGGATTTCTTTTTAATAAATGAATATAATAATAAGATTTCAAGAATCCCTTTCCGTACCCATAAAATTGTATTAATACAGCCAAAATTGATTGCAGACCAATCTTTATGCTTTTATAATGCATTGTTGCACCAAAACTTATTAAAACAAGATAACTCGCCAATACCGCAATAAGATACCACCACCCTATCAATGCTGTACAAACCGAAGCAACAATAAACCCTAAAAACAATGAAGGGAACCAGTAAGTAAGTTTAGCTGTTTCTGGATGCCATTTGTTTAATATCGGCCTAACCAATCCAAATTTATTTACTTGTACATAGAATTTCTCCCATGAAATTCTTCTTTTATGAAAAACTTTTGCATCAGGTATCAGTGCCGTATTATACCCTAGTTTCCATAAACGTATGGTTAAATCCGGATCTTCTCCTGGATGAATCTTTCCAAATCCACCTGATTTATTAAATGCCTCTTTAGACAATCCCATATTAAAACTTCGCGGCTGAAATTTACCCATAGTATTTTTTCTACCTCGAATACCGCCAGTAGTCAAATATGATGTCATACTATAACTAATAGCCTTTTGAAGATCAGAAAAACTTTCATGCGCATCATCTGGCCCTCCAAAACAATGCACATAATTAGCAGATAAGAATTTATCCACTTCAAAGAGATAATTATTAGGCATTATAACATCACTATCCAAAATAATATTATAATCTCCTTTTGCTCTTGTCATACCATAATTACGAGAATCACCAGGGCCAGTGTTTTCCTTTTGATAATAACTTATAGCTAATTTATCTTCAAAATCTTTAATTACACTTTCTGATGTTTCTGTAGAACCGTCTTCTATTATAACTATCTCATAAGCCTTATCATAATCCATTGCCAACATACTTTGTAACAACTCTTGTATTTCATGAGGCCTATTATAGACGGGTATAATAAAAGAAAAGTATATTTCCATAGAAGCGTGTTTATATAACAAAAAATCCCACATCTTTAGCATATGGGATTTTTGTATGAAATTTTATAATGTTGTTTAGTTTTTACTCTTCATCAACAAACTTCTCCATAACTAATTGACTTACTCCCATATTAGAGAAACCTCCATCATTAAATAAGTTCTGAAGCGTTACTTTTCTTGTTAAGTCTGAAAAAAGAGTAACCGTATAGTCTGCACACTCTAATGCAGAAGCATTTCCGAGTGGTGACATTTTATCTGCATACTCTATAAAACCATCAAATCCTTTCACTCCTTTTCCTGCAGTAGTAGGTGTTGGTGATTGAGAAATAGTATTTACACGAACTTTATGATCTCTACCGAAGAAATATCCAAAACTACGTGCAATAGACTCTAAGTACGCCTTATTATCCGCCATATCATTATAGTCTGGAAATACACGTTGAGCTGCCATATAAGTTAAAGCAACAATGCTTCCCCATTCATTCATGGCTTCTTTTTTATACAATGTCTGCATTGTTTTATGAAAAGAAAGTGCCGAGACATCCCATCCTTTTTGACTCCAATCATAATTAAGATTTGTATAATGACGTCCTTTACGAACATTTACAGACATTCCTATCGAATGTAATACAAAATCTAATTTACCACCTAAAATCTCTACAGCTTTATCTACTAAGTTTTCAAGATCTTCTAATGAGGTAGCATCTGCAGGTATAACCTGAGAATTAGTTTTTTCGGCCAAAGTATTTATTGCTCCCATACGCATGGCAACTGGTGCATTAGTAAGAACAAAACTTCCTCCTTCTTCAAAAACTCTTTCTGCTGTTTTCCAAGCAATTGAATTTTCATCAAGTGCTCCAAAAATAATTCCTCTCTTACCTTTTAATAAATTGTGTGACATTTAATTATAAATTAAAGTATGGTTATACGAGCGGTAAAGATAATAAAACGCCCCAAATCAGAGCAAATCTAACTACCTTTTTACAATCTCTTATAGATTATTTTAAATGCAACAACGACTTAGCGTGACTTAATGCAGAATCTGAGCTATTCTTACCACTAATCATTTCTGCAATTTCAACAATTCTTTCTTCAGTATCCAAAAGCCTAAGCTGTGTTACTGTGGTATTTTGAACATCTTCTTTGTAGACTTTATAATGACTTTGTCCCTTTGCGGCAATCTGCGGCAAATGAGTAATACTAAACACCTGAAGGTTTTTACTCATATTCATCATAACATCTGCCATTTTGTGGGCGACTTCTCCTGACACTCCTGTATCTATTTCATCAAAAATAATTGAAGGTAAGTGTTCATATCTTGAAAGCACACATTTGATAGCAAGCATAATCCTAGACAATTCACCTCCCGAAGCTACCTTTTTCAACTCTCCAAACACTCCTCCTTTATTAGCCGAAAATAAAAACGAAAGTATCTCTTTACCATTAGACTGGTATTTTTCCTGCAATTCTAAAGAAGCTTCAAAAGAAGCATTAACCATCCCTAATGATTTAAGAATAATCTCTAATTCATCTATCAATAAAGGAAGTGCTTTCTTTCTTTTTTTATGAATCTTTTCTGCCACTACATCTAACCTCACCTTTATTTCTTCTATCTCTATTCTAGATGACTCTATGTCATCACTTAGAGATTCAGTTTTAGCAACTTTCTCTTTTAAAAGATTAAAAATATTTATTAATTCTTCTACATCCGAACAATTATGCTTTACTTGAAGGTTATGTAATAATTGTATACGTTGACTTACTTGTTCTAAACGCTGAGGATCAGCTTCTAGTTTTTCAAATTCATCTAATATCGAAGCATTGATATCATCTAATTCTATATGAAGGCTTTGAATTCGTTGCGAAAGTTCTTTTAGGCCTCCTGAGAAAGATTCTAATTTTAGGAAATTATTTTTAACAACAGCAAATTGATCTCCAACACCAACTTCTTCAGACGAAATAATGGCTATTGACCCAGATAGCCTTTCTTGTATCTCTTCAATATTATTAAGTCGCTCGTATTGTTCTTCTAATTCAGGAAGTTCACCTTGCTTAAGCTTGGCATCTTCTAATTCCTTTAAAAGAAAAGAATTATATTCATATTCTTTGGTAAAACTCTCTTGATTAGCTATCAACTCATCCAGACACTTCTCTTTCTCCTTTAATAAGACCAAACCTCTTTTATAGGATTCTATTTCACGACTTGTATTTGCCAACGCATCCAAAACCTCAAATTGAAAATCATTTGTGGTAACCTCTAATGTTTGATGTTGACTATGAATATCTATCAACCTACTCCCTAAAGAAACTAACGAACTAAGTGTTACCGGAGTATCATTTATAAAGGCTCTAGATTTTCCTGATGGCAAGATTTCTCTCCTTATAATTGTCTGGTCTTCATAATCTAATTCTTCATCTTCAAAAAAGGAGGTAAGATTGTATTTTTTTATTTCAAATGTCCCCTCAATAATACATTTTTTCGAACTGTCCTTAACACTTCCTAAATCAGCTCTTTTACCCAATAACAACCCCAAAGCACCTAGTAATAAGGATTTACCAGCTCCAGTTTCACCCGTTATAGTAATTAAACCAGCATCAAAAGATACTTGCAACTGTTCTATTAACGCGAAGTTTTTTATTGAAAGACCTCGTAACAAAGGATAGAAATAATTTGATTATTAAAAAAAGTAAAGATAGTATAGTTTTGAAAAGATTGCCTCTCTATATTTCAGTTTTTTTAAACCAAAGTTTCAAATGATCACATTTTGCATCACTAAAACATCAGGCTTCCTAAAACTTAATTTCTTTCCAATTATCAGAATAAGTCGGTGCGATTCTATTCAAAACACTAACTGTTTCAGCAATATTAACCGAAGGGCCTCCTGACAAAACACTTGAAATCTCATCTGCTTTAGCGTCAAAAAATACTCTCATTAAATATGAATTAGGCCTAGAATTATGCATTTCATTAAGAGGTTTCATAGCCTTGGTTATTGCTTCTTTTCCTTTCTTTAAATTATTATGCATGATATCCAAACCTTCTCTATGATATTCATAAAGTGCCTTTCTATATCCACTAAATGTAGTTGAAAGAAGATCATCATTAAGCCTAAATCTATTTGGATCTTGTTCTCGTTTCCAACCAACTCTATTACTACCTTGAGCATTACTAACAATATTATTAGCTTCTTGATAGTATTTTGTACCTCCGTCTAGCTCAAAAGTATCGGCATCAACACCTAAAATAGTATATAAATAAAAAGCTATAACTGAAACGAGATTAGAATCAAAACTATTGGGGTTATATGCCAACGGTTGATACTCTAAATAATTAAAGTTAAATTGTTTATCATTAACATTAAATATAGTGGTTGTATATCCTGACCCATACACTGGTCTAGAGCCAAGAACTTGAACTGTTGCTTCAAAAGAATCATTATTGTAACTCGCAAGAGTAATAAAAAAACTACAATTTATACGTTCTTCGTTACGATAATCAACATCTGTCCATTTTGTATTATTAATAAACTCCGTCAACGAACGCTCTAGAGTTTTAAATATTTGCAAATTTGGATTACCAGTTTGCGCTGCATTAACGGCTACCGTTGCATTAAACTCCTGAGCTGTCAACCCCGTACAAATACTTAATGCTATGACAAGAAAAAACTTATTCATTCTTTAATGTGTTTATTTCATTAAAAATATCTTGTGCCACCTCTGACTTGTTTTTTAAATCAAACGCTTTAATTTCAAATTTATGATTAATCAAAGTTACTTTATTTGTTTGACCTTTAAAACCAGCTCCTTTATCATTTAAAGAGTTAAGAACAATCAAATCTAAGTTTTTATTTTTCAACTTATTTTTTGCATTTTCCTCTTCATTTTGAGTTTCCAAAGCAAATCCAACAAGAAATTGATTTTTTTTCTCTGCCCCCATCCATTTGAGGATATCATTTGTTCTTTCTAATTCAATAGAAAATTCTCCTCCGGTTTTTTTGATTTTTTGATCAGAAACATACTTAGGTCTATAATCGGCTACTGCAGCCGCTCCTATTGCGATATCACAATCATTATATAGAGATACTACAGTGTCAAACATTTCTTGTGCACTTACCACACGAGTAACCTTAATCTGGCTATGTTCAATTTGTATTGAAGAAGGCCCTAAAATAAGATTTACATGTGCACCAAGATTCGATGCAGCTTTTGCCAACTCCACCCCCATTCTCCCACTAGAGTGATTACCAATAAACCGAACAGGGTCTATTGCTTCATAAGTGGGTCCAGCAGTAATTAGCACTTTAGTTCCCTTTAGCGGAAGCTTATTCAAAATATCATTTTCAATAAACCGAACTATTGTACTTGGCTCTGCCATACGTCCTGGCCCTACCAATCCACTAGCTAATTCACCAGACTCAGACGGAATCATTATATTACCATACTCTTGTAACTTTTCAAATGTTTGATGAGTTGAAGGGTGGTTATACATGTCTAAATCCATTGCTGGTGCAAAATAAACTGGGCATTTTGCCGACAAATATGTAGCGACTAATAAATTATCACTACTACCCGAGACCATTTTTGAGAGCGTATTAGCTGTAGCTGGTGCAATAACCATCAAATCAGCCCATATCCCCATTTCTACATGATTATGCCATAATGCATTCTCATCTTCTTCTTCAAAAAAAGAAGAGTACACAGGGTTTTTGGATAAGGTAGAAAGCGTAAGTGGTGTAATAAAATCTTTTGCAGAAGGAGTCATAACAACTCTAACTTCTGCTCCAGCTTTTATAAATAAACGCACCAAATTTGCTGTTTTATATGCAGCAATACCAGCGGTGACTCCAATTAAAACTTTTTTACCGCTTAAAACAGACATAAATTTTTATAAAGATCCTGTATTATCTTCTGCTGTTTTTGTATTTCTATGATAGATCTTACCCTCTAACCATTCTTGTACAGCAAGCGCATGTGGCTTAGGTAATCTTTCATAAAACTTAGAAACTTCGATTTGTTCTTTATTTTCGAAAACTTCTTCTAAGCTATCATTATAAGTAGCAAACTCATCTAATTTCTCAAGAAGCTCCTTTTTAATATCAGTATTGATCTGTGTTGCTCTTTTTGATATTATCGATATTGCCTCATAGATATTATCTGTTGGCTGATCAATACGATTTTTATCGATAGTAATCGTATTTACAGGAGCATTACTTTTTTTCAAATCCATCTTCTACTTTTTATTTCTATTTATACTGTTCTAATCTTGTCTTAATATCTTCTCCCAATTCTTCAGCTTGTTCTAGATATTCACCTTCTGTCTTAAAGTACTTTTTGTAATTTTTATAGAATCCTTGAGCACTAACCAAACGTTCCTCTACCAAATCTTCATAACTACCTACAGCCAACAAATATTGAGATTCTAACTTGTAATATAACACTTTTTCTCTAAAAGGAGATCCTGGATAATCTACAAGGTAATTATCAAATGATGAAATTGCTACTTTGTAATCTTCTCTATGATGATAACGTTTTGCTATTTCATATGCTTTCTTTTCTTTTTTATTTCTCAATTCTGTTACCATGCTATTCGCATCCTTCAGTTTTTCACTCTCTGGATAAGAATTAATAAACACTTGAAGTTTTTCAATCGCTTTATCTGTATCTTCTTGATCTAAACTAAACCTTGGAGACAGGTAATAATAACTTTGAGCTGCTTTAAATAAAGCTTCCTCTTTTTTCTGGCTTTTTGGATATGACTTGGCATATCTCTCGAACTGATATCCAGACAAATAATAATCTTCTAATTGATAATATGTATCTGCGTAATAATACATAATTCTTTCTGCTTGAGGCTTCCCTCTATATTGCGGAACAATTTGCTCAAAAATTCGCAAAGCTTTTTTGTACTTCTCTTCTTTATATAATTTCTCAGCAAACTTATATTTGGTTGCGGTATTTTTATCTTTTAGTACTTTTTGGTACTCACTACAAGACCCTAAAAACAAAGCAACAGTAAATATATATAGTAATTTCTTCATATCGTAAAAAAACATCTGGCAAAAATATATATTTCTACCTTATTACAAAAACTTTAATCTATCTATTAATTTGATATTATCTACTGTTGATACAACATTAGAAAATTAATTTCAAAAAAAGGACTACAACAACCTCTTCTACCTACTCTTCAAAGCATTAAACCTTATTGTATTTATAAACACAATTACCAAGCTGTTGTTGCAAAAATATCGATAATTTTGCACTTAAATCAACAAACCCTAAGTAAAGAACCTATTTAAACCCTCAAACCTCTATTGTCTTATCCAAATTATCATGATCTAAGACCACATTACCCCTATCATCGTAATAAAAAGCAGATACAAATCGCCTATCCAGTTTAATTTCTTCTAAAACAAAAGAATGTACTTGATGCACTTCTTGCTGAAAAGATTCGTCATAATAGCTTACCAAAATTAAAATCTCTCCATTAAGCTTTTTTAATTGTTTTCGATCATACTTTTTAAATGGGCTCGATTCATTAATTGGATGAACTATCGTCCATGTAGTAGGTAAATATGTAATTGTATCTCGCTCTAGCTCTAGGTTGTAAAAATTATTAACAAACTTCTTATTTTCGCCTTCTTGAGAAACACTTAATGTTGCCACTATCTTAGGGCCAATCATCACATTTGCACTTCTGCTCATTAACCTAAACATAATACAATCCACCCCATTATGTTCACGAAGTATAATATTATTACTAAATCTTATATTAGCCCGTGGCCTTGAGAATCTACCATATATCAATCCAGTAACAAATGAAAAACTCACTAAACCAACAAGAGCTTCAAAAGAAGATACTATACCACAAACTGTTCCTTTGGGAGCCATTGCCCCATAACCTACAGTCGTAATAGTTTGAGCAGAAAAAAAGAAGGCATTAATAAAATCCTGAAACACGTTTCCTGTCGACTCAGTAATACAATTTATACCAAAAACAGTATAAAATGTTGCAAACAATATATTAACCAAAACATAAGCCAACACAACCCACAAGAAAAACCTGCTCCAACCTATGGTAATAAGATAATTGTAGTTCTCTGACAATGAACTAGTCCTATTAATGTGCTTTATATTAAAAGAACCATCAGGATTAACAAATCTTTTAGCATATCTACTAGAAGATTTACCAATCCCAGGATCTTTTATTTCTTTAGCCATTTTACTAGACTACTTCTTAGTTATTTGAAATATAATTTTTTATCTTACTTGCTAAACCATCAGATACCGGCACTAATGGCAATCTAAGATTTTCTTGACAAACTCCTTTTTCTTTTAAAATATTTTTAATCCCTGAAGGGTTGCCTTCTTCAAAAGCGTACTCCAAAATAGGCAAAAGTTTATACAAAATATCAAAAGCTTCTTTTGTCTCTCCTTCTAAACCTAAACGAATCATTTTTGAAAATTCTTTTGGAACTCCCTGACCTATAACACTAATCACACCATCTCCTCCAGCAGCTACAGTAGACAATGCCAAAGCATCATCCCCAGAAATAACCTTAAACCCTTGAGGCCTATCCTTTATAATATTTAAGACTTGCGTAAAATCTCCAACAGCTTCTTTAATACCAACAACATTATCTAATTGCGCAAGGCGTAAGGTCGTTTCTGTTTCCATGTTTACCGATGTACGAGAAGGCACATTATACAAAATAATAGGTAACTCTGAAGCATCACTAATTGCTTTGTAATGCTGATAAATACCTTCTTGACTTGGTTTATTATACATTGGAACAACAGAAAGGATTGCCTCAAAATTCGAAGCATCAACCTCTTTAATTTCTTCGATAACCGTTGATGTATTATTACCACCAACTCCAATCACTAGCGGAAGCCTATTATCATTAATTTCTATTATGTGAGCAACTAATTTCTTTTTTTCTTCTTTTGATAACGTAACAGATTCTGCCGTTGTACCTAATAACACTAGGTAATCAACATTACCTTCTATACAATAATTAACTAATGATGTAACACCTAAATAATCTATTGAACCATCCTTTTCAAAAGGCGTAGCCAAAGCCACACCCGTCCCTGTGAGAAAATCACTCATACTAAATAATCTGTAAAATTTTTAAATACTTCTTTAATTCTGAGATAAAAAGATTCGTATCATTTGTAGTGGCACCTATAATCAAATCATTAATTCTATGATCTACAGTGGTAAAACCAACCTTAAATTTTGCCTTTGAAGCCGCTGCCACATAGTCTAATTCTATTAGACTATCCTCATAAAAATTAATCAAAACATCATAATTCGTATCTACAAAATCTTGTAATGACTTATTCTTTATAGTTCCGTTAACTCCAAAACTTTTATCATTATAATACGCAGCCTCCTTATCATCAATAATTTCTTTTAAATCTTTTTTATACCCTATAACTTTAAGCTTATCAGACTTCACCCCCAATTCATTAGCAAGTTTCAATAATGAAACAATATTAACAGATTGCGATGCATCAATAAGCACAGCCAGTGTTTTAAGATTAGAAATGCTTTGAGGTCCGGTATCCCTTTTTTCTAAGTGTACCTCTAAGCTTTTTTTTATGGCATTTTTTTTAAGACCCTTAAAAATCATTCATTAAAAAATTGATAAGCTACAAATGTAGCTATTTTACATTTTAAAATCACAGTGCACACTCCAAGAAAAAAAGAAGCTACCAAAAACCAGCAAAACATAATCCCTTTAAAACAAAGCTATACCCGCCGTTTACTATACCATTACCTCCTGTTTCACAAGAGCTAAATAATCACCAATTACGACTATAGATTTATCTAACGCCGCATATTAAAAAGAAAGTTAATTAAGACCAATATCATATAAAGAATTAAACAAAATCAAACTACTTGTTAAATAGATAACAAACTACATTTAACACAAGAAACATCTAAACCTCTCCCCTAACTTAAAATCTACTTAACCTTAATGGAGTTGGGCTTGATATCATAAATTGCACCAAAAAGAATACACCTAGCAACTGATATATTGCATATATCACCTCAAACTGAACTGACTCGACATAAAATCTATCTAAAGCAAAACAAGAATCACTAATTACAAAATTCAAGATTGCAACCAAGAACCATAGTGACTTTGATGATCTTACATTTATATATTGAAACACCGCTCCTATAAAAAGCAAATACAATATCAACAAATATATTAGACCATAATATTTTATCTCTCCCATTGCCTCTTGTGTTGCATCATATACTTCATAAGCAATAAACGTCCAAACCACAAAAAACCCCATCAAATAAACAATATCGCTACTATTATACACTATAGGTTGATAATTTTTCCATAAAAAATAAAACAGTAGCAAATAGCAAACCCCATAACACAATAAAACATAAACAAAACTATTTTCTAAATCGGTAAGCAAGAAAATATCTCCTAAAAAGGCCAAAATCAAAACCAAAACAAACACCGTATCTATTCTTTTTGCATTAAACCAATACAGCATAAAAAAGAGGGGCACTGTTGTAGGTTTTACATAGAGCTCTAAAGTTGATAATTGTAATATCTTACTTAAAACATAAAGTCCACCTGTAATAAATAATAAGATATAAATAAGAATTTTCATTCTCATGAAATTTTACTTAAAAACTCCTCTTCGTTTATAATAGGAATATTTAATGTGTTTGCTTTTTGTAATTTACTAGGTCCCATATTTGCTCCTGCAACTACAAAAGATGTTTTAGAAGAAATAGAACTAGAGATCTTTCCTCCATTATCCTCTATCATTTTTTTAAGCTCATTTCTCGATACTTTTTCAAAAACACCAGAAACCACAAAGGTTTGACCTTTTAACATATCGGTTTGACTTGCCAGTTTTTCTGCAGAAACCTCTAATTGAACTCCATAACTCTTTAACCTATTAATTAGGTTTTTATTTTCCTCTATAGCAAAAAAATCAACTACACTTTGTGCTATTTTTATACCAATTTCATCTACACCAACCAATTCTTCTTCGGTAGCAGCAACAATCACATCAATAAATTTATAATGCTTAGCTAGTTTTTTTGCTACTGTTTCTCCCACATATCGAATTCCTAACGCAAACAAAACTCTTTCAAACGGGATCATTTTGGATTTTTCTATTCCAAGAACAAGGTTTTCAGCACTTTTTTCGGCCATTCTTTCCAAAGGAATCACTTCTTCTTTTTTTAACTCATACAAATCAGCATAATTTGTTATAAGTTTTTCTTTCACTAACAAAGCCACAGTCTCTCCCCCTAACCCTTCTATATCCATAGCTTTGCGAGAAATATAATGCTGTATTCTACCGACAATCTGAGGAGGACACCCTTCAAAATTAGGACAATAATGTTGTGCTTCCCCTTCTTTTCTTACAAGTGATGTACTACACTCTGGGCATTGATCTATATATATTGTTGGATTTAAGCTTTGATCTCTTTTATCTAAATCCACCCCTACTATTTTTGGGATAATCTCTCCTCCTTTTTCTACAAAAACAGTATCTCCTTCACGAATATCTAATTTTGCGATTTGATCAGCATTATGAAGCGAAGCTCTTTTTACAGTGGTTCCAGCAAGTGACACGGGTTCTAAATTAGCTACAGGAGTAATCGCTCCTGTCCTTCCAACTTGATATGTGATTTCATTCAACTTAGTAGACGCTTGCTCCGCCTTAAATTTATAAGCCATAGCCCATCTAGGTGCTTTTGCCGTAAAACCCAACTCATCTTGTTGCTGAAGATCATTAACTTTAATCACAACACCATCAGTTTCATATGGCAAGTCATGACGATTCTTGTCCCAAAACTCAACAAACTCAAGCACTTCATCTATAGAATTCACCATTTTAGATTCTTCCGGAACCTTAAACCCCCATTTTCTTGCTTTTTCTAAGTTTTCAAACTGGGTTACAATACCTGTTTTCTCTCCAACAATACTATACAATAAACAATCCAAAGGTCGTTTTGCTGTCTCACTACTATCTTGTAATTTAAGACTTCCAGAAGCAGTATTTCTTGGATTAGCATAAGGCTCTTCGCCAGCTTCAATTCGTTCTTGGTTCATTTTCATAAATCCCTTATACGGCAAAACAATTTCTCCCCGAATATCAAATCTATAAGGAAAATCTCCTTTTAACTTAAGAGGAACAGATTTAATTGTTTTTACATTAGTTGTTACATTATCACCTTGAATACCATCTCCTCTTGTAACCGCTTTTAACAATACACCTTTCTGATAAGTAAGACTTATCGAAGCTCCATCATATTTAAGTTCACAAGTGTACCTAACCTCACCGTCAACAAGTTTTTTAATTCGCTTCTCCCAATCCAAAAGATCTTCTTTAGAATATGAATTATCCAAAGAATACATGCGATAATCATGTACAACTGTCTCAAAATTTTTAGTCACCTCTCCTCCTACCCTAAGGGTTGGGGAATTAGGATCATAAAACTCTGGATATTTCTCTTCTAACCCTTGTAACTCTTTAAGCTTCATATCAAACTCATAATCACTTATTATTGGAGTATCTAATACGTAATAATTATAATTATGCTGTCTTAATTCTTCTCTTATCTTATTGATTTGTTGTTCTATATTCATATGAATAATACAATTATTATAATTCGAAACAAGTAGCTATAAAAGAATATAAATACCTTATAACAATATTAAATTTCGAAAACATCCAGAGCATTAAGTAAGTAAAGACTCTTACTATCACTCTATTATTACATTGTTTGTTTTAAATAACCTATTCTCCCCCCTTTTATTAAACTCGATCCGACTTTAACCACCTAGGAACTTGTTTTGGCTTAAATTCTTTTAATTTAGTCATCAACCCTTCAATTGATTCGTCTACTATTAATAGTTCAAAATTTTCTATTTTCAAAAAACCTTTACGAACCATATTTTCTAATAACAATAATAATTCATCATAAAACCCGCCCACATTTAATACACCTATTGGTTTTTGATGCAAACCTAATTGAGACCATGTCACAATTTCGAACAACTCCTCTAGAGTTCCAAAACCACCTGGCAAGGCAATAAAACCATCACTAAGCTCTTGCATTTTCATTTTTCTTTCATGCATAGTTTCTGTAGTTATCAACTCACCTAAACCCAAATGCACGACCTCTTTTAATTTTAAAAAATCAGGGATCACTCCAATCACTTTTCCTTTCTGATCTAAAGCCCCTTGGGCAACTCTACCCATTATACCAATTTTTGCTGCTCCGTACACCAACACCATCTGCTCATTAGCTAATGTTTTCCCAAGCTCATAAGCCTGATCAATAATAACAGTATCGTTCCCTTCACTACTACCACAAAATACACAGATCGATTTTATCTCACTCATAATCTATAAAACTTTATTAACCTGAGCGCAAATCATGCGATCATTACCATTTATATCTTTACGCATATACACTGAATCAAAACCATGATCTTCAATCATTTTTTTAGTTTCAATTCCTAAATACTGATTAATTTCAAAATATAGCAAACCATTTGATTTTAATTTTTTACCTGCTAGATTGACTATTTTTTCATAAAAAACTAGAGGGTTTTTATCAGAAACGAATAATGCCTTATGCGGTTCATTATCCAACACATTAGACTTGATTTCTTTTTTCTCCAAATCACGAACATATGGCGGGTTTGAAACAATAACATCAAAATACTGAAACAATTCTTGAGTTTCTAAAATATCGGCATGCACAAATGTTATATCAACATCATTCCTTACTGCATTCTTTTTAGCCATACTCAAAGCCGACTCAGAAATATCCACAGCATATACTTTTGCTTTTGGAAGGTTTTTAGCTAACGAAATCGCTATACAACCACTACCTGTGCCAATATCTAATATACTAATAGACTCACTTTTATCTAATTGATCTTTTAAAATCCAATCCACCAACTCTTCGGTTTCTGGTCTAGGGATTAACACATCACCATTTACTAAAAAAGTCAATCCAAAAAAACAAGATTCACCAATTATATACTGAATTGGTTCTTGACTCACTAGTCTTACAACGGCTTTATCAAAACTTATCTGTTCTTCTTGCGACAATTTTTTATTTAAATTAATCGCAACATTTACTCTATTTAAGCCTATAATTTTTTCAGACAACATATAAAAAAAAGACAAAACTTCATCCTTTTCATAAATCGGCAACAATCTTTTTAAAAATTCAGCCCTAAGACTTTTTATATCCATTCACTTCTTACTTTTAACATAAAGCCATTTACTACAACTCTTTTATCATCCATTCCTGACAACTATAATGCCCTGTATCCCCCATAGGAGCATCTAAAGATTTAAAACCAACTTTTCTATATAATTTACGAGCAGCTTCCATATAAGGCATCGTTTCTAAATAACACTTCACATATCCTTGTTCTTTTGCATAATCAAGGCATTGTTGCATAACTAAAAACCCCACTCCCTTACCTCGAGCCTGAGGCAAAAAATACATTTTTTGTAGCTCACAAATATTAGGTAAATCTGCATTCTCTAAAGGAGCAATACCAGCTCCTCCTAGAATAACAGAATCTTCTTCAATAACAAAATACCTTCTTCGAGCATAATCATATTCTTGATACATTTCATCTAAAGATTTATCCTCGTAAGCCGTACCAACTTTAGGCACTCCCATTTCGATCAAAACTTCTCTAATAGCTTTTGCAAGCATTACATTGTCTTTTAACTCTATCTCGCGAATTTTTATAGTACTCATATGCTTATAAATAGTATTTTTGCAACTAATACATATACGAAACCAAAAGGTCTAAATCAATCTAATTTTAACCAAAAGTGTATACTCTTAAAAATATCGAAATATACATTAAATCTCTACAGAAATCAATGAAGAATTTTTTATTATTATCAACATTATCAATACTTATTGCTAGTTGTTCTTTTTCTAAAAAACCAGAATTCAAATATGTAGATATTATTGAGGTTAAGAATTTGAATATAGACAAAATAACCCTTAATGCCGATGCTGTTTTTAACAATCCTAATAACCTACAAGGTAAACTATCTATTGAAAACATCCATCTTTTTGTTGATAACATTGATATAGGTGTGATTCGAGCTCAAGAATTTGATGTCCCCGCAAAAAAAGAATTCACCATTCCGCTAGAAGGTACTTTTTCTCTTTCTCAGGTATACACTAAAAACAAAAGCAATTTATTAAATAGTGTGCTAAAAGTAATTCAAACCGACTCTATCAATGTACAATACAAAGGAATTATCAGATATCACTTAGGCAACTTTTCTTTCCCGTACAACATTAATAAAGAACAAAAAATAAGCATTAAATAATAGTGACTACACACCAGAAATACATAAAACGATGTATCAAATTAGCCAAAAACGGATTAGGAACCACTTACCCCAACCCATTAGTAGGCTGTGTTATTGTTCATAACGATATCATTATCGGAGAAGGGTGGCACTACGAAGCAGGAAAACCACACGCCGAAGTAAATGCTATATCCTCGGTAAAAGATCACTCCCTATTAAAAGACGCCACAATCTATGTAAGCTTAGAACCTTGTAGTCATTTTGGCAAAACTCCCCCATGTAGTGATCTAATAATAGCAAAAGGAATAAAAAAAGTTGTTATTGGCACCGTTGACTCATTTGCCAAAGTATCAGGAACAGGAATTCAGAAGTTAATAAACGCGGGATGCGATGTGGTTATTGGAGTTCTTGAAAAAGAATGCCTCGAGTTAAACAAGCGTTTTTTCACTTTTCACAATAAAAAAAGACCATATATCATCTTAAAATGGGCAGAGACCAAAGATGGGTTTCTCGCCCCAACTTCTACAAAAAAAAGGGCTCCGGTTTGGATCACCACCCCCTACTCTAGACAGCTTGTTCACAAATGGAGATCAGAAGAACCTGCAATTCTTGTTGGAAACAAAACCGTTGTGAACGACAACCCCAAACTCAATATTAGAGATTGGTCTGGACAAAACCCGGTACGCGTAATCATTGATCTTTCAGGAAAAACACCAATAGATTCAAGCGTGCTAGATCAAACAACAAAAACCATAGTTATTACGACTAAAGAATACGCAAAAACAAATACTAAAAACCTTACCTACGAAAGTATTGATCGACAAGACGATATCACAACAAAAATTTGCAATATCCTATACAATTACAACATACAATCAATAATTATAGAAGGAGGCAAACAAACCCTACAATCATTCATCGATAAAAATCTTTGGGATGAAGCAAGAGTTTTTACCGGAAATACTACTTTTGGAAACGGAATAAAAAAACCAATTCTGACTGGAAAAATACTTTCTAAAGAAAAAATAATGTCTGACACCTTAACAATATACCAAAATGATTAAAAATATAATTTTTGATTTTGGTGATGTCTTTATCAATCTAGACAAACCAGCAACTATAAGAGAGCTAAAAAAACTTGGAAATATCCAATCAACAGATGAGGTATCTGACCTAAACAAACTTTATGAAGTTGGCGCAATTACCACTTCAGAGCTTGTTAATAGACTAAAGAATATTTTTCCGAAAGCATCAAATGGTGAACTTACAAAAGCATGGAATGCTATTTTATTAGACTTCCCTACTCATCGTTTTGATTTTATACAAAACTTAGCTAATACAAAAAAATACAACCTACTCTTATTAAGCAATACTAACGAATTACATATTGAATGGATTAAGAAAAACGTACCGTTTTTCGAAAATTTTAAATCTTGTTTCAATTCTTTTTACTTATCACACGAGATCAAACTACGCAAACCCAACACCGGAATTTTCGATTTTGTTCTTAACCAAAACCAGCTACTCCCAGAAGAAACATTATTTATAGATGACACTAAAGAAAATACTGATGCTGCCTCTACATTAGGCATCAATACCTGGAACAACAATCCATTAAAAGAAGATGTGACCAACCTATTCACAATAAAATCCAGCTTATTTTGATCTATTTAATATTCAGCATTTTAGCTGCGAGCTCCATATTTATCATTTTCAAATTATTTTCAAAGTATGATGTAAACATCTTACAAGCCATTGTTGTTAATTATATTACTGCCTCTGTATCAGGAATCATTGCTTACTCAAAACCTTTTAACATAATAGAGATACTCCAAAAGGATTGGTTTTATCACACTATGGTATTAGGCATAATTTTTATTCTAGTGTTTAACCTAATGGCTATTACAACACAAAAAAATGGGTTATCAGTAGCTGCCGTAGCTACAAAGATGAGTCTTGCAATCCCAATTGTATTTGGAATTTTCGTTTACCAAGAAAGTACTGGACTCACTAAAATAATAGGAATTATTTTAGCTCTTATAGCGGTATATCTAACGTCTATGAAATCTACAGAAGGAAAACCAATTACCAAAGCTAACTTAATATTTCCTATTCTTGTTTTTATAGGTAGTGGGGTAATTGATACTAGTCTCAAATTTCTAGAAACTCAATACGTTTCTAAACACGATGTCCCTATATTTTCTTCTGCTATTTTTGGATTTGCAGCAATTACTGGCGTATTCTATTTAATTTACAAAGTAGCAACTGGTAGCACAAAAATTGAATTAAAAAATATCATTGCAGGTATTTCTTTAGGCGTACCTAATTATTTTTCGATTTATTTTTTAATTCAAGCATTACGTCACGAAGGCATGGATAGCTCAACTATTTTTACGATTAATAATGTAGCTGTTTTATTAGTCTCTACACTTGCCGGAATTCTTTTTTTCAAAGAAAGATTACTTATAAAAAATTGGATTGGAATCTCTCTAGCAATTTTAAGTATTATTTTGGTAGCATTATCCGTATAATATATCTACATAATGGACATAAAAGATACATATAAAACAATAGACAAACCGGGTACCGAAACCTTGTTCAAAGACAAAAACAGTAAGTTTTATGGGTATACTTTTCCTATTTCAGACGAAGAAGATGCCAAGGATTTCATAAATCAACTTAAAAAAAAGCATCATTCTGCAAGACACTGGTGTTATGCTTGGCAAACAGGAACCGAACAACCTAGATATCGCATCAATGATGATGGCGAACCATCTAATTCTGCGGGGCAGCCAATATATGGTCAAATTTTATCTTTTGACGTTACAAATATTCTAATTGTAGTTGTTCGCTATTTTGGTGGTGTAAAATTGGGAGTTGGCGGATTGATAAATGCATACAGAACCTCTGCTCAATTAGCCTTAGAATCATCTACTATTTTAGAAAAAACAATAGATATTCATTTTGTAATCACTTTTGAATATAAAGACATGAATAAAGTGATGCGCATTATTAAAGAAAATAACATCAAAATCACATCTCAAAAACTAGAACTAAATTGCAACATTTACATTTCGGTAAGAAAAAAAAATGTTCATAAAATAAAAGACGCTTTTTCTTCGTTGTATGAAATAGAAATCAAAAAAGTAGAAAATTAATGTGATTTAATTTTCTCAAGTAAGTAAGGAGGACATGGGATTGGTTTTTTTGTCACACTATTCATAAAAACCAAAGTTGCTGATGCAATAGTTAATAATTCTTGATTTTGATTAAAAATTTCGAAATCAAAAGCTATTTTTACTGTAGGAATTTTCTTTAATGAAGTTTTAACAGTCAATTCATCATCAAAGTACGCAGATTTCTTAAATTTAAAATCAATTGTATAAACAGGAAGCATAATACCATTTTCTTCCATATTTTTATACGATATCCCTAATTGGGATAACCAATCAATTCGTGCCAACTCTATATATTGTGCATAGTTACCATGATGTACGACCCCCATTTGGTCTGTTTCTGAGTAACGTACTTTTAGCAAAGTTTCCGAAATGATTAACATAGTATCATAAATAATTAAAGATTAATGTAGTCTAATCAAATTATGCAAAAAAAATAATTAATATTCAACACCGATATCGTTTTTTTTTTACATTTTTTGTTCACATATTTGTCATGCAAAAACAGTAAGGATTTTTTCAACATTTCCTTTTTGATACCATAACAAAAAAAAAGCAAATTTAACCACAGGAATGAATGTAACCGCGCAATCAGTTTGGGATAATTGTTTATCTTTTATAGAAGACAACATAACACCTCAAGCTTACAAAACTTGGTTTGAACCCATCAAAGCTGTAAAGCTTACAGAAGGTGGTGCCTTAAGCATTCAAGTACCAAGTAAGTTTTTTTATGAGTGGTTAGAAGAACATTACGTAAAACTACTTAAAGTCTCTCTTACAAGAGAATTAGGCGAAAACGCTAAACTTGTCTATGTTATCAAGATGGAAAACACCTACGGTAACAAAAAACCGTTTACTGAAAAAATTCCTAGCGCAAACAGATCTGCAGTTAACTCTCAAGAAGTTGATGTACCAATAAAAAGCAAAAACCCTGAATTAAAAAATCCATTTGTTATTCCTGGAATAAGAAATGTAAAAATAGAATCTCAATTAAACCCTAGTTATAATTTTGAAAATTTCCTAGAAGGTGATTCTAACAGGTTAGCGCGTTCTGCAGGTATGGCTGTAGCCAATAAGCCAGGAGGAACCTCTTTTAATCCTTTACTAATTTTTGGAGGAGTAGGATTAGGAAAAACCCATTTAGCACATGCCATTGGAGTTAACATAAAAGATAACTATCCAGAAAAGACAGTTTTATACATTTCTGCAGAGAAATTTACCCAACAATACATAGAGTCTGTAAAAAAGAACAATAGAAATGATTTTATTCATTTTTATCAAATTATAGATGTTCTTATTGTTGATGATATTCAATTACTATCAGGAAAAGCAGGAACCCAAGATGTATTTTTTCACATCTTCAACCACCTACATCAAAACGGAAAACAAGTCATATTAACCAGTGACAAAGCTCCGGTAGATATGCAAGACATTGAACAAAGATTATTATCACGTTTTAAATGGGGACTTTCTGCAGAATTACATCAACCTGATTTTGAAACACGTGTTTCTATTATCAAAAATAAACTATACAGAGATGGTGTTGAAATGCCTGAACAAATAGTAGAATTTTTGGCCAATAATATAAAAACAAATATTCGAGAGCTAGAAGGTGCCATAATCTCATTGATAGCCCATTCTTCTTTCAACAAAAAAGACATAACTATTGACTTAGCAAAAGCCATAGTTGACAATTATGTTAAAAACACTAAACGAGAAGTTTCTATAGATTATATACAAAAGGTAGTAAGTGATTATTTCCAAATGGATGTAGAAACACTACAATCCAAAACAAGAAAACGTCACATTGTTCAAGCGAGACAGTTGGCCATGTTTTTTGCAAAAAAACTCACCAAAGCGTCATTAGCAAGCATAGGGACCCAAATTGGAAAAAGAGATCATGCAACTGTTCTTCATGCATGCAAAACGGTTGACAACTTATCATCTACAGACAAACAATTCAGAAAGTACGTAGAAGATTTAGGAAAAAAACTGACCTTATAACCAAAGTTCTCACAACACTCAAATCAATACTCATATGAAAACCAAAATATTAATGATATGTCTTGGCAACATATGCAGATCACCACTTGCAGAAGGAATATTAAAATCAAAGCTAGATCCCAAACATTATCAAATTGACTCTTGCGGTACCAGCAACTACCATATTGGTAGTAAACCAGACAAACGTTCAATTCAAATTGCCCAAAAACACAATATAGATATTTCAAGTCAAAAAGCTGCCCAATTTAAAAATAGTGACTTTGACACTTATGACTACATCTACGTAATGGACAACGCCAATTACAAAGACATAATCAAACTCACTCAAAACCCTGTTCACAAAAACAAGGTAAACCAAATCTTAAACGAATTACACCTAGACAGTAATCTTGACGTACCCGACCCATACTACGGAGGAGAACAAGGCTTTCAAGAAGTTTATGAAATGCTGGATAAAGCCTGTGAAAATATTGCCACCAAACTTAAAAAACATACTCAAAACATTTAATTATTACTTTTCTACACCAATAACACAACATCAATACAAATAATTACACTAAGACAAACTACAATAAAAAAATAACACTATTTTAGTGCATAAAGCAGAACACCCCTACAAACTAAACCTAAAACAACTATATAGTTATGGAATTTAAACCCCTAGATCCAAAAGGCAAGCTATACCTCATCCCAACAAGATTAGGAGATGATGTTCCACTAGAAGTTCTTCCTATTTCTATAAAAAAAGTTTTAGAACAGGTAAACCACTACATTGTAGAAAACGAAAAACCAGCAAGAAGATTTATCAAAAAACTTAGCCCAAGTAAATCTCAAAGATCCCTTATCATACATACAGTTAACAAATACACAGATATCTCTGAAATACCAAACTACCTTGCTCCTTGCCTTAATGGTGAATCAATAGGACTTTTATCTGATGCTGGATGCCCTGGAATTGCAGATCCTGGTGCAGAAGTCGTTAAGATAGCTCATGAAAAAAACATTCCTGTAACCCCACTTGTAGGCCCTTCTTCTATAGTATTAGCAATGATGAGTAGCGGAATGAATGGACAAAACTTTACATTTAATGGGTATTTACCAATTGATAAAAACGAGAGAAAATCGACCATCAAACACTTAGAAAGAACATCTTTAGAGAAAAATCAGTCTCAAATTTTCATAGAAACTCCTTATCGCAACGACAAAATGTTTGCAGACCTTAAAGCCATTCTCAATCCTAATACACGCCTATGTATTGCATGTGACATTACTTTAACCACAGAATACATATCCACAAAAACAATCGAAGAATGGAATAGAGAACAAGTTGATCTTCATAAAAGACCAACCATATACATCATCCAAAGAGATTAAAAGATCTTAACGCTTAACTTTGGCTCTCTTTACAGGAACCACAAATGAAGTATCGTAACCACCAAATCTTTTCATGTAATAACGAATTGTAGTACCAAAAGCATCAGCAAACCCTTCAACACCACCGCTACGCAAGTATTTCTTAACCGCTCCTGGACCAGCCAAGTGAGCTGCAGCAAGAATACCCGACTCTGTAACATCTACTCCATTTACCCTTTTACCAACAGACCACTTAATATCTCTTCTCAACACCCATTTATTTCTACATAAATTTGCATAAAAAGCTTTTTCTTGAAGAGCAGGGTTACCAAGAAAATCATTCTTACTAATCCCCTTTAGACCTATTAATGCCAAAGTACCTTTTCCAAATTGATATTTACCAAGATAACCAAACTGATTAACTACCTGATAATCGCCCCTAGATTCTTTAAATGCCAGAGCCTCTTTAAATCCATCATACGAAGTACCCAATACGGGTGATACAAAAGCTTCTTCTTCTTTTATATCATTAAAGTTTGGCGCTACGTAATACAAGTCCAAACCGGCCGTACTATAAGAACTAAGATCAGCACTCTTTTCTGTTGTAAAACTTACCAAAAGTATTCCCCCAATCGTAAGTAACGTAGATAATCCTACTATTCTTTTTGTCATATAAAAAATTTCTAAGTGGCCATTAAAAATGCCCCTCGCCACTTAAATTTTTGCCGTGCAAAGATACGTCTTTTTTTTAATAGGAAAAGAATGAAATGTTAATTTTTTTATACACCTGAAAAACAGTGTTTTACACTAAAAATCAAACAAAAAAATCGTTAAAAAACGCTAATTAACACAAAAAACAAACACTTAAACGTCAAATAAAGTATTTTTATCGGAAAGAATTAAAACAGAAAAAAGCTAATTATACACATAAAACACACTATATTGTTAATAAGTTTGTTCGATTTCAAAGTGAAAACGGAAAAAACGTCTCTTTTTTTTCCGTTATAAGCAAGAGTCAAAATTATCTATTTATCCCCTTCTTATTAATCCAATTTACGTATTGTTTTCTATTTTGATTATGCTGACTTAAGGTTTTTGCAAACATATGATACCCCATATTTTTCACATCAGCTACAAAGAAGTAATAATCATGCTTTTCATAATTAAGAACAGCGTCAATAGAGGAGATATCAGGCATAAATATCGGCCCAGGAGGTAATGATGCATTTTTATAGGTATTATATGGACTATCCATTTCAAGATCTTTATACAAAACACGTTTTATTACAGCATTCCAATCATTAGTATGCTTTTTAATTGCATAAATAACCGTTGGATCCGCATCAAGTTTCCATCCATTAAAAAATCTATTCAAATATACTCCTGCAACTCTTGGTCGCTCATCCACCTTAGCTGTTTCTTTTTGTACAATTGAAGCTATCACAGTCACCTGCTCTGGAGTCACCCCTATTTCTTTTGCCTTAGACATTCTTTTATCATTCCAAAACTTCTTATACTCCTTAAACATTCTCTGTCTAAATTGTTCTGCAGAAGTATTCCAAAAGAGTTCATACTTATTAGGAATATACATCCCCAAAGCACTTTCTAATGAAAAACTATTTTCTTTAAGAAAAGATTCATCCTTAAAAGCACGAATTAATGAAACGCTATCTGCTTCGATCTGACTGGCTACCCTACCTGCTAAGTTCTCTAATCTTTCTTGATTATTAAAGCTAACCTGAATCGGATTATTCTTGCTTCTTAAAGTGTTTATAATATCATTATTATTTAAATCTTTCTTTAAAAGATACTTTCCTGGTTTGATATGATCCACATACCCTTTTCTTCTCGCAATTCTATCAAAACTATAAATATCTTTTACATAAGGAGTCATCAACTCTATAAGCTCTGTATAGGTTGCATCTGTTGGTATATATACCGTAGTTGTATTCGTTGTAAAACTAGTGTTAGGCGAAAACACAGCTTGATAAACATAGTAAGCGAAAATCCCACCTACAATCACACCTATTAAAGCAATAGCTAAAAGTATCTTTTTAATGTACATATATTAATTGATATAAAAATTCATCTTTATAAATATCCTTGACCAAATTCCATTGTTTTTTAACCCCAACTTTACAGAAGCCTTGGTTTTCAAATAATGTAATACTTGGTGCGTTATCTTCTGATATGTTTGCATATAATTGATGCAAATGAAGATGTGTTTTTCCATAATTCACAACAAGCTCTAACGCCTCTGTCCCGTAACCTTTTCCTCTATTCCCTTTTTCGGTTATTAAAATTCCAACTCCTGCCCTATTGTGGGTCGGATTAAAATCAAACAAATCTATCAATCCCAAAGGGTTATGGTCATAAGAACAGATCACCAATCGTAATTGTTTTACCTCATAAATATCTTTATGCGAATTTTCTAAGTATTGTTTGATCAAAAATCTAGAATATGGAGTTTGAGTACTACTTATTTCCCAAATTTGCTCATCATTCTCGATACAATATACAAAATCAAGATCTTCGGGTTCCAAAGCTCTTAAATATATATGATCTCCTTTTAATGTTACCACTCGATTTCACCTTTAAAAACTTGCTCGGCCGGACCTATCAAAAAGATATTTTCGTATCCTTTTTCTGTTTTCTCAAACTTAACTTTTAATTTCCCTCCTTCAGTATCTACACTAACATCCTCTTTTTCTGTTCTTTTAGTAGCATGCATTGACAATGCCACGGCTGTAACACCTGTCCCGCAAGATAAAGTTTCATCTTCTACACCTCTCTCATAGGTACGAACAGCAAATGCACTGTCCTCTTTCTTTTCAACAAAATTCACATTACTTCCTTCCTCAAAATACGGTGCTCCATTTCTTATTTTTCTTCCCTGATCTTTTACATTATAATTCGATAAATCCTCTACCATGGCCACATGATGAGGAGATCCTGTATCAAGAAAGAGATGTGTATCATACTTCTCTATTGTATTCACATCTTGCATTTGCAAATGCACCAAACCATCTTTAATCTCTGCATGATGTTTACCATCAATAGCAGTAAATGTTGCTTTGTTATCTATTACACCTAAAAAAGCAGCAAAAGCGACCAAACATCTTCCTCCATTTCCACACATAGAACTTTCATTTCCATCTGCATTAAAATAGACCATAACAAAATCATCTTCCTCATCCTTAGGCTTTTCTAACAACATTAATCCGTCTGCTCCAATTCCAAATTTTCTGTCACAAAGTCTTTCAAATAATTTGGTATTATTTTTGGAGACTATATTTTCTCTATTATCAATAATTACGAAGTCATTACCTGTACCTTGATATTTATAAAAAGTAAGAGTCATTATTCTTTTAATTTAAAACAGCAAAGGTACGAAGAATGTTATCAAATATGCGTTGTTAATGGTGAGTTAAATTTTATAAAAAATGTATACTAGATCTGTAATTTTAAATGTTATTTATAGTCTATATATATAGAATAGTAAGTTTTTTAAACAAATAAAGAGATGAAAATGAAACGATTTTTGAGTTTGATGGTTGTGGCAATTCTTGCGGGAGGGATTACATTAGGCGCCTATAAAATGTTCCTAGAGCCTGAACCCATTGTTGTTAAGCAAAATGAAGCCAAACCCAATTTAATACCTACAAATTATACAAACACAAATTCTACTGGCAATATTGATTTTACTTTTGCCGCAGAAAAAACAGTTAATGCTGTTGTACACGTTAAACAATATGGTATAACGCGTACCCCAAGGAATCTTATGGAGTTTTTTAGAAATGGTGGAGCACAAGAACGAAGAATACAAGGTGCTGGATCTGGAGTTATTATTACTGAAGATGGGTATATAGTTACTAATAATCATGTGATAGATGGTGCTTCTGACCTAGAAATCACTTTAAACAATAATAAATCATATAAAGCAGAAATAGTAGGTACTGCTCCAGAATCAGATATTGCTTTACTTAAAATAGATGCAGACGAAAAATTATCTTATATCCCTTTTGGTGACTCGAACTCTGCAAAAATTGGAGAATGGGTCTTAGCGGTAGGTAACCCTTTTAATCTTACATCAACTGTAACCGCTGGTATTATTAGTGCCAAATCAAGAGATTTGGATGAGACAGATAATAACATACAATCTTTTATACAAACTGATGCTGCCATAAACCCCGGTAATAGCGGAGGTGCACTAGTTAATACTCAAGGTGAACTAATCGGGATAAATACGGCTATTACGTCTCAAACTGGTAGTTATGTAGGATATGCTTTTGCTGTTCCTTCAAATAATGCAAAAAAAATAATCGATGATATTATAGAGTTTGGAACGGTACAACGTGGAATACTAGGTATCACAGGAGCCACCATTAACCCAAAAGCAATAGAAGAATATGATATCCCCGTTTCTCAGGGAGTATTTGTTGCCTCGGTTGCAGAAGATAGCGGTGCAAAAAAAGCTGGACTATTAAAAGGAGATGTAATACATGAAATAGATGGATTATCTATAAGAAAATTTGCTGATTTAACAGGATATGTAAATAGTAAAAGACCAAATGATGTTATTAGCGTTAAAGTAATAAGAAACAGAAAAGAACTAGTCTTACCAGTTACTTTATCAAAATATGAGATTCAAACTTATAATCTAGATGACGTAGGTGTAGAAGTTGCAAATGTTGACGAAAGTTACCTAAAAAAGTTTGATCTTGATCATGGGGTCGTTATCAAAAAAGCACTTAGTGCCAGAATGCAAAGATACAACTTACAAGGACTTATTATTAGTGAAGTAGATGGCAAAAAGGTAAAAAGTGTCCTTGAAGTAAAAGAAATCATAGATCGTAAATATAAGGATGATGACATAACCATCACTTTAGTAGATCGAAATAAACAAAAAAGAGAGTTTGTTTTTCAATAATTACATAGAAAAACCCTCATAAAATAGAGTATCCCATCACTTTTGTTAAGTGATGGGATTTTTTTTCACAAAAGGTTTCACGAAAACGTTTGAAATATATACTTTTGCACGAAATTACAAGACTGTAAAACACAACATATTATGAGCTCTAACGAAGTTTATGAAAAAGAACTTGCCTTTCAGGCAGATCGACGTCGCGCTACTGTTGCATTTATTAAGACAGTAAGCGACTTATGGTATGACAATTCAATTGAGTTGGTACTTTTTCGCAATCAATTAATTGATAAAAATGTAAGCGAAATCATCAATCTGCATGAATATGCTGGTGAATTTGTACAAAAACCAATCTCAATTTTTGATTCTGTTGAAATTGCTCAGGCAATTAAGCTAATGAACCTTCCTCCTTCAAAATTGGATATAGGTAAATTGACCTACGAATACCACTTAGCAAGTGATGAGTATGGTTCTATCAATCGCTTTGTACAGAACAAACTTAAAGATGCGGTTAAGTTTAAACCTATTTCTCCTAAAAACGTTGTTCTTTACGGATTTGGACGAATTGGACGTTTGGTAGCGAGAGAACTTATGACTATCACTGGTAAAGGTAGCCAATTAAGACTTAGAGCAATTGTAACAAGAGGTGCTGTTACTCAAGAAGTTTTAGAAAAAAGAGCGTCATTACTTCGTAGTGATTCTGTACATGGAGATTTTTCTGGCACGGTAGAAACAAATCTTGAAAATAGTGCTCTTATCATTAATGGTACTACAGTAAAAGTTATAAGTGCAAATAATCCAGAAGAGATAGATTATACTTCGTTTGGAATTGAAGATGCGCTATTAATTGATAACACAGGAGCTTTTAGAGACAAAGAAGCTTTAACAAGACACCTTGCAGGAAAAGGAATAAGCAAAGTATTACTTACCGCTCCTGGAAAAGGAATTCCTAATATTGTACATGGTGTAAATCATAAAGAGCACAACCCTGATAATGTAGATATTTTTTCTGCTGCATCTTGTACAACAAATGCAATTACACCAATTCTACACGCTGTAGATGAAAGTTTTGGTGTAAACAATGGTCATTTAGAGACCATACACGCATATACCAATGATCAAAATTTGGTAGATAATATGCACAACAAATATAGAAGAGGTCGTGCTGCTGCTCTTAATATGGTAATAACAGAAACTGGAGCAGGAAAAGCCGTTTCTAAAGCATTACCAAGCTTTGAAGGAAAATTAACTTCAAATGCCATAAGAGTACCGGTTCCAAATGGTTCTTTAGCAATATTAAAACTTAATTTAGAAAAAAAAGCTTCTAAAGAAAGTATGAATGCTATACTTAAGAAATATGCTCTAGAAGGAGATCTAGTTGAGCAGATTAAATATTCTCTAGACAATGAGTTAGTATCTAGTGATATCGTTGGTTCTTCTGCCCCTTCTATTTACGATAGCAATGCAACTATTGTAGATGCCAAAGGAGATAATGCAGTTTTATATGTTTGGTACGATAACGAATATGGATATAGCCATCAAGTAATTAGATTAGCTAAATATATTGCCAAAGTAAGACGATTTACGTATTACTAAATCTTACTATTTTCAAAAAATCAAAAAAGCCGCTATTACAAAATAGTGGCTTTTTTTATTATCATTATTCTAAAACCGTAACAAAAATCATGTTAAGCATTACAACATGACGTAAAGAATATTTATTGATTAAAGTATCTTTGTATCAAATTCTTTTAAAAAAAACTTTGTAATTACCTACAATATCGTACATTTATTACCGTTACAGAAGAAATTAATAATCATTAACAAACGATACCATACACTCTATTTTATAAATTAGTTACTACAATCCTCTTAACTAGATATTTTATAGAGAATCTATCTGACCATTAATACTAAGAATATCAATATGAAATTATCACAATATCTATTAGTTATATCTCTACTCTTATCTTTTTTTCAAAATTCCTATGCTCAAGAAGAAGTAATCAATGTTACTGAGGCATTAAACAAAGAAAAAATTAAAGAGCAGTTTGATATCGTGGTGAAAAAATCAGGCAATTATCAAGAATACAAAGTTGTTAAACGTGCTTGGTTAGACAAGTTCAAGACCAATTTAAGTGATACACTTAAGACATTAGAGTCTAAATTAAATACAAATCTCCTCAAGATAAATGATTTAAATACAACAATTACGGGTTTACAAGAGTCTTTAACAAAAACGAATCAAGACTTGGCATCTGTGACTCAAGAAAAAGATAGCATTAGTTTTTTGGGTGCCGCTCTAACCAAATCAAGTTATAACACAATTATTTGGGGAATCATTGGAGTGCTTTTAGGTCTACTAGCTTTTTTCATTTTTAAGTTTAAGAATAGTAATGCAATAACGTTACAAGCTCAAAAATCTTTATCAGAAACTGAAGCTGAATTTGAAGATCATCGACGTCGAGCATTAGAGCGTGAACAAAAAGTAATGCGAAAACTTCAGGATGAAATTAACAAGCAACGTAAAGCTGGAGCTAAGTAAGCTTATTTACTAGATTTTTACCATATTCTTTTGCATCTTTGCACACATTAATAAATGGTAACTTAGAAAGATGCGAATAGACATTATTACAGTAGTCCCTGATTTACTTAAAAGTCCTTTTGAAGCCTCTATAATGAAGAGGTCTATAGACAAAGGATTGGTCAAAGTTTGTTTTCACAACCTAAGAGATTACACTACCGACAATTACAAACAAGTAGATGATTATCAATTTGGAGGGGGCGCTGGAATGGTGATGATGGTAGAACCTATAGATAAATGTATTTCTAAGCTAAAGTCTGAAAGAAACTATGACGAAGTCATATATATGACTCCTGATGGAACTACTCTAAATCAAGGCATTGCAAATCAATTATCATTAAAAGGAAATCTTATTATTCTTTGTGGCCATTATAAAGGTGTTGATCAACGTGTAAGAGATCATTTTATAACAAAAGAAATATCTGTTGGCGACTATGTCCTATCTGGCGGAGAATTAGGAGCATTAATATTATGTGATGCAATTATTAGACTTATTCCTGGTGTTCTAGGTAACGAGACCTCTGCCTTAACAGACTCATTTCAGGATGACCTTCTAGCTCCCCCCATCTATACAAGACCTGCAAATTATAAAGGTTGGAAGGTACCAGAAGTACTAACCTCTGGTAATTTCCCAAAAATAGAAGCATGGAGAGAAGAGCAAGCGTACCAAAGAACAAAAGACCGTAGACCTGATTTACTTGATGACTAAGCACAACTATGTTTAAGTTTTATAATTAACCTACTCCTTACCTCTATTTTTTATTGTAATGCTCAAGAAACAATTTGACAAACATGTACAACACCCGCAAGAGCATTAGAAAAAAACAAAGAGTATCTTAGAAAAAATAATTTCTCTAAAGCGTAAAGCGATTAAGTTAAAGCCAGAAACAAATAAAGTACCCATAATATCCTTGCAAAAAGGTTTAGTAGTGCATACAATTCTTTTAAAATAAGTTACAACACCATGTTTACAAGATCTAAAAACAGGATAAGGACTTAGAACTGATTCAAAACAAACAAGAGAATGTAACTATAAAAAGTTAAGAAAAAATACTTTAGTTTTAGGAATAACTTTTAACATTAGTGATACTTTTTATATCATTAAGGATGAGAGATCAGTTACAAACACCTTATCAATACATATACCATTCCTGAGTATTTTGATGGTTTTAATGACACATGGGTGACCAACAATTCTTCAATAGAGTATAGTAACATCTACATATATGATCGTTATGGCAAATTATTAACTCAACTAACACCTTCTAGTACAGGATGAGGTGGTTTTTATAACGGAAGACAAACTCCATCTATAGAACACTGGTTTGCAATTCGTTACACAAAAAAAACTAAAGAAAAAGGTAATTTTAGTCTAATTAGATAATACGACTCAAGAACACTCTACTTCACTTAAAATGAATACATTAAAAAAACAAGAATACAGCTTTTATATTAATAGAATTTTATTATTTTTGCACGCTGATTAGATTAACCTCTGACGAAAATCGTGAATGTTGATTTAACAATAAAAAGAAACCATATTATAAAATGGAAGATTTAGTAAAATTTGTACAAAACGAATTTGTAGCAAAAAAAGAGTTTCCAGAATTTGCTGCCGGAGATACTATTACAGTATACTACGAAATTAAAGAAGGAAACAAAACACGTACACAGTTTTTTAGAGGAGTAGTGATTCAAAGAAGAGGTTCTGGATCTACTGAAACATTTACAATCAGAAAAATGTCTGGAACTGTAGGTGTAGAACGTATTTTTCCTGTTAACTTGCCTGCACTTCAAAAAATCGAAGTTAATAAAAGAGGTAAAGTTCGTAGAGCACGTATATTCTACTTCAGAGAACTTACTGGTAAAAAAGCACGTATCAAAGAAAGAAGAAACTAATCTTTTTTTCTTTTTACAAGTACAAAAAGCTGCCAATTGGCGGCTTTTTTTTATGAACAAAAGTTAACAACACGAGTTCATAACATGTTAATAACTAATAACATAGAACAAATTGCTCTATACATATATATTTATTATATTTATACAACAATTACATACAAGATGACACAAGGATTCTTTTTCTATGTAATTCTAAACTAATGTTCTCAGAACATATTGAAGACCAATTTATCATTAAAATAAATATGAGACGAAAGTTATTTTTTTGAGTACATCCTTGAAATCAATTTATAGGAGTTACTGTAAAATAATTTCAAAATGAAATTCGAAAGAAAAAATTAAGTTTTGACACCTTTTTAATTTTAAATGGCATTAGACTAGCTGATGATATAGCCAAGGAATTGTATAGACAATTCGGTAAAATGTAAACATCAATTTTAGTCGAACGAGTAGAAGTAAATATTTCGAATTAAATTTGATAAATTTAAATCTACTCAAATTGGAAATAAAATTTATTGGTATAAAAAACGAAAGTTTTTATTTAGTAGCGGGTAAAACAGCTAACATTAAAATTATTTCCGATGAAGCCATATCAAAATATTCATATTCTTGATATGGCTTTTTTTTGTTTAAAAGTATACTAATAAACTTCTATTACTTTTAGCATATTATATTTTTTTAACTCTAATTTTCATGATCCCATAATTCACAGGTTTTTAACTCAAAACTAAGGACATACAGGTTGCATATAGAGAACTAGATTTGTATATTCGCTTGGCGAAATTTAGTGGTAATATATGTATTACAAATCCTATAGAGTCAATACATAAATATCTATCAATATTGTTTGTCTTACAACAGAACAAACAACCACTTATTTTCCCTGCTTAATATCATTATAAACTTGGGCACAAACCGCATATTAAGCCACATTTTTTTGCCCCAATAAAAACTAAAAAATATGGGAGTTGACAACTCAAAAATTGTGTACACCAAAACGGACGAAGCACCAGCATTAGCAACATACTCTTTTTTACCTATTGTCAAAAAATTCACTAAAGCTGCAAATATAAATATTGAAGTAAAAGACATATCTCTTGCTGCAAGGATATTATCTAATTTTCCAGAAAAACTATCTACGGATCAAAAACAAGTAGATGCTTTAGCAGAATTAGGTGAGCTTGCTCAAAAACCTGAAGCTAATATCATTAAGCTTCCTAACATTAGTGCTTCTGTACCTCAGCTTAAGGCTGCTATTGCAGAACTACAACAACTAGGTTTTGATATCCCAAATTACCCAGAAGAACCAGAAAATGACACTGAAAAAGAAATCAAAACCAGATACAATAAAATTAAAGGGAGTGCAGTAAACCCTGTTTTAAGAGAAGGTAATTCTGATAGAAGAGCACCAAAACCAGTAAAACAATATGCTAGAAAGAACCCACACTCTATGGGAGCATGGAGTTCTGACTCTAAAACACATGTAGCTACAATGGCTAACGGAGATTTCTGTTCTAATGAAAAATCAGTTACCCTATCTACATCTGGAAATGTAAAAATAGAGTTTATCGATAATAATGGAGCCAAAAGCACCCTTAAAGAAAAAACCGCCGTTCTTACAGGAGAAGTTATTGATGCCTCTGTAATGAGCAAAAAAGCACTGGTTAATTTTCTTAATGAGCAAATAATAGATGCAAAAGAGAAAAATGTTTTGTTTTCATTACACATGAAAGCTACCATGATGAAAGTATCTGATCCTATCATTTTTGGTCACGCCGTTGAAGCATTCTTTAAAGAAGTATTTGAAAAACATGCAAGTACATTAGAAGAAATTGGTGTAGAAGTTAATAATGGTTTTGGAGATTTACTCTCTAAACTAGAAAGATTACCCGATGACAAGAGATCAGAAATAGAAGCAGACATACAAACTTGCTACGCTAATCGACCTAAATTGGCTATGGTTAATTCTGATAAAGGAATAACCAATTTACATGTTCCTAGTGATGTTATTATTGATGCTTCAATGCCGGCTATGATACGTAACTCAGGTCAAATGTGGGATGCTCAAGGCAATACACAAGATACCAAGGCAGTAATCCCAGATAGTAGTTATGCAGGGATTTACCAAGAGACTATTGATTTTTGCAAAGAACATGGAGCTTTTGACCCAACGACCATGGGAACCGTTCCTAATGTTGGTTTGATGGCTAAAAAAGCTGAAGAATATGGATCTCATGACAAAACATTCGAAATAAAAGAAAATGGTATAGTTAGAGTAATTGATGAGTCTGAGAATGTATTGATTGAACATTCTGTAGAGAAAGGAGATATCTGGAGAATGTGTCAGACCAAAGATGCTCCTATCAAGGATTGGGTAAAACTAGCCGTAAGTAGAGCTAGAGCGACGAATACACCCGCTATTTTTTGGTTAAATAAAAACAGAGCACATGACGCCGAATTAATTAAAAAAGTCAACACTTATCTACCAGAACACGATACATCTGATCTAGATATTAGAATTATGTCTCCAATTGAAGCAACACGCTTTTCTCTTGAAAGAATAAAAGACGGTAAAGACACCATTTCTGTTACAGGAAACGTTCTACGGGATTACAATACAGACCTATTTCCTATTCTAGAATTAGGAACAAGTGCAAAAATGCTATCTATTGTACCTTTAATGAACGGAGGAGGCTTATTTGAAACAGGAGCAGGAGGATCGGCCCCTAAGCATGTTCAACAATTTGTAAAAGAAGGTCATTTACGATGGGATTCTTTAGGTGAATTCCTTGCTCTAGCAGTCTCATTAGAGCACCTCGGAGAAGTAAATAAAAATGACAAAGCATTAGTGATAGCCGAAGCTTTAGATCAAGCAACAATAAAGTTTCTAGACAAGAAAAAGTCCCCATCACGAAAAGTCAATGAATTAGATAATAGAGGAAGCCACTTTTATTTAGCATTGTATTGGGCACAGGCTCTGGCAGAACAAAATCAAAATACAGATTTGAAAACAGAATTTGCTAGCATTGCAAGAGAACTAGATGATAATAAAACAAAAATTATTGATGAACTCAATAGTGCACAAGGCTCTCAAATTGATATTGAAGGATATTATTGGCCAAATGATAAAAAAGCAGCAGCTGCCATGAGGCCAAGCGCTACTTTAAATGCAATTATTGAGGCTTAAAGTTTAATTCAAAAAAAAAATCAACGACCTGTAAAACAACACTTGCAGGTCGTTTTTTATTGTCAAAAAATTAAATTTTATAAAAAAAAATATTTTTTTTTATGACTTCATGCAACCTTTTAATTTTTATTTTGTCAATACTACATAACGTAAAGAAAGTACCTTTAAAGAAATTTACAATCAATCAAAGTTAATTGAAGACCAATATTCTTTATACGCACAAAGACATTGTCGAAAAAAGCAAGTCTGGTGATAGAAATTCTCAATATCAACTATATGAGCTCTATGTCGACGCCATGTATAATGTGAGTATGCGAATATTAGGTATCAAAGAAGATGCAGAGGATATCGTACAAGATAGTTTTGTGGATGCTTTCAAAAACCTAAAATCATTTAGATACGAAAGTACTTTTGGGTCCTGGTTAAAAAGAATTGTGATCAATAAAAGTATAAACCTTTTAAAACAAAAAAAAATACCCGTAAGCTCTTTCGAGCAACATGAATACCATGTTACCGAAGAAACAAATGATGAGTTAACAGCTCCATTAGATATTCATAAAATAAAAAAAGGTATTACCATTCTACCAGATGGATACCGGCAAATAATAAATCTCTATTTGATTGAAGGATATGATCACATAGAAATTTCAGAAATATTAGGCATTGCAATTTCAACCTCAAAATCGCAATACCATCGAGCAAAGAAAAAATTAATTGAAATTGTAAATACCCTATAATACAATGGATGATTTTGAAAAATACATATCAAAAAATAAGCACCTATTCGATGATCATAGAGCTGATAAACGTAAAATATGGGATGCTATTGAGTCCGATTTAGATAAACAAAAGACGATATATTTATGGAAATCACCTTTACTTAAAGTTGCTGCTACTCTCCTAGTTTTATTTGGAGTATTTTCTATTATGCAACTCTATTTGAACTCTAATTATAACTATAACAAACAAAATAGTGTTGCACACCAAGAACTACAAGATATCGATTCTTACTATAAGAACTTAGTCTCTTTTCAAGTACAACTTGTAAAAAACAATACCCGATTACAACCTGAAAACAAAAAAGAGTTCTTGTCATTTATGGATGAACTTGATGAAGAATATAATACGCTGAGGCAAGAAATGACAAAAAACCTGAACAATGAATATATTTTAGAAGCCATTGTTAACAATTATAAAAAAAGAATAGAATTGATCGAAAATTTATTAAAACAGATCAATGAATCTAAAAATACAAATACCAATGAAGGTTATATTTTATAGATACATATTTGTACTTCTTACTCTTTTATTTTCTGTGCATATTATATCTGCACAAGAAAGGACTTCCAAAAAGATTGATAAGACCTACCCTCTAACAAATGCAGGAGAGCTACATATAGAAAACAAATATGGAAATGTTATTATTAATGGATGGAAACAAAAAAACATTCAAATATCTGTTGATATACAAGTAACTAAGAAGAAAAAAGAAGATGCACAAGAACTACTAAACCGTATTAACCCTGTTTTTACTACAGCAGCAGATTTCATCAATGTTACTTCTACAATTGAAGAAAAGAGTAATAGCTTAATCTCTAAATTTTTTAACAAAGCGAATCCTTTCGATTTTGACAAGGGTAATATCCAAATAAACTATACTATCCATTTACCTTTTAATGCCGAAATTAACATCATAAACAAATTTGGGGATATCGTTATGAGTAACTGGAATGGCAAACTAAAGGCTAATATACAACATGGTAATATGTGGCTTAATAAGGATATAAATAATGCCAATATCGAAATGAAGTTTGGTAAATTAAAAACTAAAGGAATCACATATGGTCATATACGTTTTAAGAATGGAGAAATTGAAATCGAAAAATCAAATGACCTAAAAATAAATAGTAGCGGGGCTATCATTCATATCGACGATGTAGAACTACTTGAAGTGCACTCTAGCAAAGATCAAATAACCATTGGTCGAGTTGGAAATATTTATGGTGAACTCATGTTTAGTAATACGAATATAAATACTGTTTATGAAAACATTGACCTTAACTTAGAAGTTGCTGACATTTGGATTTCTAATATAGATAACCCAAACCCCAGTGTGATTATTAATCAAGAGTCCTCAGAATTGAGTGTAAACATAAAAGGGTTGTTCATTGATTTTAATGCTTCTTTAGAACAAGGATTATTAAGAATACCAAAATCATTTACTAATATAAAAACAGATGTTATTGACAAAAGAAAAAGAATTAGAAATATTACTGCCGTCTATGGAAAAGGCGCCAATCAAGGAAAATTTCAAATCAACGGAAAAAAGGGAGTTATTATTTTAAAAGAGTGATCCCGTTTCTTCCTATACTAAATTCATCAATCAATTAATCAATCTAATCATTAAGCAGGAATAAATTAAAGCGAATACAATTATTATAATTTAAGCTAGCTGTAAATGATATAACAAATCAAACAAATGAAACGTCAAATAAGAATTATACTATTCTTTTCTGTTTTAGGTTCTCTATACAATGGTATAGCTCAAGAATCTAAAGATAAAGAGTATATAGAATTTAATGACAGAAAAAACATTGTACACGGAGTATACTTGGGAGTAAATGCTGGTTATGGTAAAATCGAAAATAAAAGTACAATAACGGCTAGTTTGAAATTAGCCTATGTTGCGAATCAAAAGTTTGAGATAGGAATTATCAATACCTACTTTTATTCTAACCAAAATGCTCTAGACGACACATCATTTGATGAAAATGATGTAGAAGGAGATCTGTTAGGAGGCTATATAGGAGCACATTTAGAACCTATCTTTTTCACTCCTTCAATAATTAACCTTTCTTTTCCAATACTCATAGGTGGTGGTTCTGTTGGTTACGTAGACACTTTAAAAAAAGATAACTCTTTAGAAGACGAAAATTATGTAAGAGAATGGGATAATATATTTGTAATTGAGCCTGGTATAAATGTTTTATTTAATATCTCAAGATATGTTCAATTAGAAGCTGGAGTAAAATACCGGTTTTCGAGTAAATTTAACTTACAACCTGGCACAGTTAATAGAATTAACGGATACACTTTTGGCGCTGGAATAAAAATAGGCGTTTTCAATCTTGGTAGAAATCGATACAAAAAAAATCTTCCTAACAATGAATAAATTGAAAAAAGCACGAAAAAAAAACCTGAATGTTGTGTATGTATTTGAAGAAAACAATCAAGTATATGCCAAAAACAATGCATCATTAGAACTAGATCTTAATACCTCATCTATTAATGGTGAATGGTATCCTATCCATTTTCAGTGGAAATCAGTAACCTAAAAAAATTAATAAAAAATGAAACCAAAGAAGTAAAGATCAGCGGTACACCTTAGGTTCTTATCATTAATAAATTTTGTTTTACCCTATCCAAAATCGAATAAAAACGAATTTGGATACATAACTAATGTCCAATTTTAAAAAAATGGCATTCTAACACATTAAAAAACCAATATTATTTTAAACCTTTTAGCATTACACAAATGAAAAAAACAATTTTCGCTCTTATTTTTTTTACATCACTTTTATCCGCCCAAGAAAAGTATACCATAAGCGGAACAATAAATGATGTAAACAACGGAGAAACTCTATTCGGAGCTTCTGTATATTTACAAGACACAACAATTGGAGTGGTAACCAATGAATATGGGTTTTACTCTATTACTGCCCTGCAAGGAGATCACACTCTGATCATTTCATATATGGGTTATGATGACATTGTTCAAAAAATCACTTTAAATAGTGATCAAAAGTTAAATTTTGAAATGAGCGAATCATCAGAACAATTAGATGAAATCGTTATTACCTCTGGTGAAACTCAAAAAATAAATATTAAAAAACCAGAGATGAGTACGGTTAAACTTAAATCAGAAACCATAAAAAAAATTCCTGTGGTTCTTGGAGAAGTTGATATTATAAAATCTATACAAACGCTACCAGGTGTTACCAACTCTGGTGAAGGTAGTAGTGGTTTTAATGTACGAGGAGGGGCTGTCGATCAAAACCTTGTGTTACTTGATGAAGCAATCATATATAATACATCGCACTTATTTGGTTTCTTTTCTGTTTTTAATGCAGATGCTATAAAGGATGTTAAATTATACAAAGGAGGAATTCCTGCAAAATTCGGAGGTCGAGTTTCTTCTGTATTAGATGTAAGACAAAAAGAAGGAAACAACAAAAGACTAGGTCTTACTGGAGGGGTTGGCATAATTTCTAGTCGTTTAGCTGTAGAAGGACCAATGTTTAAACAAAAAGGATCTTTTCTTGTAGCAGGTAGAACTTCTTATGCACACCTTTTTATGAAATTATCAGATGATCTAAAAGACAGTAAAGTAAGTTTCTATGACCTTAACTTAAAAACGAATTATAAAATAAGTGATAAAAACAAGCTATACCTTTCAGGGTACTTTGGAAGAGATATACTTAATGTCTCAAAGAATTTTGAAAGTAGCTATGGAAATGCATCTGGAAACCTGCGTTGGAATCATATTTTTACTGACAAACTATTTTCTAATTTATCACTTATCTATAGTAAGTATGATTATCTATTAACCATTAATACGGCTCAGTTTGATTGGGATTCGTCAATAGAAAACTACAACCTTAAGTACGATTTAAAATATTACTTCAGTAATAATTTAAAACTGGATTTTGGAGGTAATGTGATTACCTACGATTTTCAGCCTGGAGAAATTAAACCAACATCAGGGACTTCAGAAATAAACCCTATGAAATTGGATCAAAAAAGAGCTTTTGAAACAGGTTTATACATTAATGGCGAGCATAAAGTCACAGAAAAACTTACAGCACAATATGGTCTTAGATACAGCTATTTCTCTAGACTAGGAGGACAAAGTTTAGCTAATTATGCAAATAATCAACCTGTAGTTTATGATCCAGAACAACGTATATATGTAGCAGGAACAGAAATTGGAGAAACAGCATACAAGAAAAGCGAAACCATCAAAAACTACGGAAACCTAGAACCAAGAGTAGGTTTATCTTTTGCCTTAACAGAATCTTCTTCTTTAAAAGCTGGATATTCTAGAACAGCGCAATACATCCATTTATTATCAAATACTGTGTCTGTTACTCCATTAGATGTATGGACACCTAGTGGTAAATTTATCAAACCTCAGTTATCTGATCAGTACGCATTTGGGTACTTTAGAAATTTTAATGACGATATATACTCATTAGAAGTAGAAGCATATTACAAAACCATACAAAATAGAATTGATTATAGAGACGGTTCTGATTTGATAGGAAATAATCATATTGAAACAGAAATACTAAATGGAGAATCAAGAGCCTATGGATTAGAATTTTTATTACGAAAAAACAAAGGAGATTTTACGGGTTGGATTGCTTATACTTTGGCTAAGGCAGAACAAAGAACTCTGGGTGAAAATGTAGCGGGTCCTGGTATTAACGAAGGTAAATGGTATAATGCAAACCATGATAGAACTCATGATATTTCGATTACAGGAATATACAAATTAAGTGATAAGTGGACTATTAGTTCTAATTTGGTTTTTCAAACCGGAAGGCCAGTTACCTATCCTAATGCAGAGTATACCTATGAAAACTTGTCTATTGCAAACTATTCTGAGAGGAATTCAAATAGATTACCTGCATATCATAGGTTAGATATTTCAGCTACATATCGACCTAATAAAAGACCAGATAAAAGATGGAAAGGGGAATGGGTTTTTGGTATTTACAACGTTTATAACCGCAGAAATGCAGCTTCTATATCCTTTGGACAAAACTTAGAAACAGGAGCTAATGAAGCAACAAGAACAGCCATTTTTGGACTTGTACCATCAATAACATATAACTTTAAATTTTAAGACAATTAGTAGGTTTACACCAACCTAAAATGTTATTGTCGTGTTCTACAGAACAATTAAAAATAAATAAAATCAAATGAAAACATATATAAAAATCGTTTTACTAACTATCTTAACTTTTGCATCATGTACAGATGTTGTCGAAGTAGATGTCCCAGAAACTGATCCTCGATTAGTAGTTGAAGCCTCAATAGACTGGGAAAAAGGAACTCTTGGTAATGAACAAATGATTAAATTATCGGCCTCTAAACCGTATTTTGATAAAAATGAGGATCAAATAGTAACAGGAGCAAGTGTAAAAATAACCAATGATTCTAACGGAGCCGAAGTCGTTTTTGTAGATCAAAATAATGGAGAATATACTACTGATAGTTTTGCACCAATTCTAAACCAATCGTACACCTTAGAAATCATTTATAATAATGAAACATATATCGCTAAAGAAACTATGAGATCTGTTACAGACATTATAAGTGTTACTCAAGAAATAGATAAAGACGAACTTTCGATTACAGCAGAGTTTGAAGATCCAGAAAATGAAAAAAACTTTTATTTCGGAAAATTTAAAGACCGTAATGAAATACTTCCCGAATTATTCTATGATTTCGACAAGTTTACCAACGGAAATGTAATGGAATTTGAATATTATGTAAATGACGATGACGATGATGATGATGAACGATCATTAGAAGGAATTGTAGATTTTCGATTATATGGAATATCAGAAAGATATTACAATTATATTAGTTTACTAACCGACCAGGCAGAAAGTGATGGTAGTCCTTTTAGTACTACCCCTGCTCCTTTACGTGGTAATTGCATAAACACAACCAATACAGATAATAATGCTTTTGGATATTTTAGACTTAGTCAAACGGTTACTACAAGTTTTCAATACTCTTCCAAATAAATAATTCATTATACCTATTTTAACAGATCTGTTTAAAATAGAGTTTTAAAAAAGCGTAAGAAATATATTTCTTGCGCTTTTTTACATTTGCATACAAGATCAAACTTTCTTATTCTAAATAGAATACTCAATAATTTTACGTCAAACTCACTACCCCAAACAGAAAACTCGGTAATTCTAAGTCAAACCCACTATCCCTGACAAAACACTCAATAACCTCATATTCTAATTAACCTCTACATTTTCCAAAAAAAAATTAATCCTCACTTTAATAATGAGTCTTTTTACTTTTACTGTAAGACAAAAGCATGAAAATTGACAAAATATGTACCCGAAATAACTATTTTGCAGAAAATAATGAATGTTTGGTACTAATTTGTAAACACAATTGCTCTTGAAAAAACACATTTTTATTAGTTTAATTGGGTTACTTTTCTTCTTGTGCAGTACATCCTATCTTTATAGCCAAGAAAAGTACACTCTAAGTGGTATTGTATCCGAAAAATCTAGTAATGAAACACTAATTGGAGTAACTATTATTTTTCCTGAAATTGGAAAGGGAGTAGTAACAAACGAATATGGATTTTATTCTATTACCTTACCCAAAGGTAAATATAACTTACAGGTAAGCTATATGGGGTTTAATGATATTCGGCAGGAAATTGATCTTTCTGAAGACAGAAAACTAGACTTTTTACTTACCGAATCTTCTGAAATGCTTGAAGAGATTGTAATTACCGAAAAAAAAGACAGGCTTAATATTAAAACCCCTCAAATGAGTGTTAATAAACTCTCGGCAGCCACTATTAAACAAATACCTGTAGTTTTGGGAGAAGCAGATGTAATTAAATCACTTATCCTATTACCAGGAGTTACTAGTGGAGGTGAAGGTGCTTCTGGGTTTAATGTTCGTGGTGGAGCCACAGATCAAAATCTTATTTTGTTGGATGAAGCCATTATTTTTAATTCATCTCATCTCTTCGGTTTCTTTTCTGTATTTAATCCTGATGCCATAAAAGATATTAAACTTTATAAAGGAGGAATACCATCAAAATATGGTGGGCGAGTTTCTTCTGTATTAGATATCTATCAAAAAGAAGGAAATAGTAAAAAATACAAAGCTACCGGAGGTTTAGGACTTGTTGCAAGCAGGTTATTAGTAGAAGGTCCAATCAAAAAGGACAAAGGAGCATTTCTTGTTGCTGGTAGGGCTTCTTATGCTCATCTTTTTTTGCCACTTTTTGACAATAACAATATTGCCTATTTCTATGACATCAATTCAAAATTAAATTATAAGATCAATAAAAATAACAACATATATCTTTCGGGATATTTTGGTAGAGATATTTTTAGTATTGACAAAATTTTTGAGAATACATATGGTAATACCGTTCTTAATCTAAGATGGAATCATTTATTCTCTGATCGTTTATTCTCTAATTTATCCCTAATTTACTCTGATTATTTTTATGGTTTAGAACTCGATTTTGTAGGTTTCGAATGGGATTCTGGGATAAGAAATTTTAATTTAAAATATGATTTTAAGAACTATTTAAGCAATTCATTTCAGCTTAATTACGGAATAAACAATATCTACTATAGATTTAACCCTGGTGAAATCAAACCTAATAGTGCCAGTTCTGGGATTAACCCAGAAAAACTTATTGATAAATACGCCAATGAATTTGGAGCATATATTGATGTAGAACATAAAGTTTCTCAAAAACTAACGCTACAATATGGTCTAAGATTAAGTAATTTTATAAGGTTAGGACAAGATGAACTTAATGTTTATGAAAATGACAATCCATTACTTTTTAATGAAGAATTCGAATTCTATGAAGCCGCAAAACCAATTGGGATAGAAAACTTTAAAAGAAGTGATCAAATCAAAACGTTTACCAACCTAGAGCCTAGGGTAGCTCTTGCTTATGCTTTTAATGATTATACTTCAATAAAAGCAAGTTACAATAGAATGGCGCAATACTTACATTTATTATCTAACACCAGCTCTCCTACTCCGCTTGATGTATGGACTCCTAGTGGTAAATATATAAAGCCCCAATTACTCAATCAATATGCTATTGGATATTTTAGAAATAGTAAAAACGGTATATATTCAACAGAAATTGAAGCTTTTTATAAAGACATTAACAACCGAATTGATTACATCGATGGGGCCAATTTAATTGCTAATAATGCGATCGAGCAAGATATTTTGAATGGAGAAGCACGTGCCTATGGTCTAGAACTATTACTTAGAAAAAATGAAGGAAAATTTAAAGGATGGTTAGCCTATACCCTATCAAAATCAGAACAAAGAACCCCCGGAAGAACTTCTACAGAACCAGGAATCAATAACAGCGAATGGTATAATACTCCATATGATAAAACTCATGACATATCGTTTAACGGAAGTTATCAGCTAAACGAAAAATGGAAATTTAGTAGTAATTTTGTTTTTCAAACTGGACAACCTACCAATTACCCAACAGGACAATTTGCATATAGAGGATTATCTGTTCCATTATATGATGGAATAAGAAATAGTGAACGATTACCATCATATCATAGAGTTGATTTATCGGCTACATTAACCCCTAGAAAAAACAAAAACAGAAAATGGAAAGGTGAATGGGTATTTAGTATTTATAATATATATAATAGAAGAAACGCAGCCTCTATTGCCTTTACAAGAAACGAAGATACTTTTGTAAATCAAGCAATTAGAACCTCAATTTTTGGAATCATACCGGCAATAACCTACAATTTTAAATTCTAAGAAATGAAAAAGACAATCTATTTATTAGCCATACTATTTATTGCTGTAAGTTGTGAAGATGAAATTGAAGTGGAAGTACCTACAGGAGAAACCCGTTTGGTTATTGATGCTACCTTTGAATACTTCCAAAATGAAACTCCAGCAGTTGTTGAAGGAGGAGTTAAATTAACATTATCTGCTCCTTTTTTTAATAACAATGTACCTACCGTTAGTGATGCAACAGTATTTATTACTAATCTATCAGATAATACTGTCATTTCTTTTATAGAATCCGAAGAATCAGGTTTCTTCATTCCTTTTTCAACAAATTTTATTCCCGAATTTAACACTCTTTATCAACTTACAGTACAATATAATAATGAAACTTATATCGCCAAAACGCAACTCGTACCAACGGTACCCATCGATAATATAAAACAAGGAGATGCCACACTATTTGATGGTGATGAAACCGAAATCATTATTTCATACACAGATGATGCATCTCGCGATGATTTTTACTTCTTTGATTTTGATTTTAATTTATTCCTAACTGGAGAGGATCGTTTTTATCAAGGTAAATCATTTAGTTTTTCTTATTTCTACGATAAAATGGTTGCAGATAAAGACATAACCATCAAAATATTAGGAATAGATGAACAATACTACAACTATGCAACATTACTTATAGAGCAAAGTGATCAAGGAGGAGGAAACCCTTTTCAAGTCCCTCCTGCTGTTCTAAGAGGCAATATTATTAACACCAGTAACTCTAACAACTATCCCTTGGGTTATTTTACTCTTTCTGAAGCAAGTAGATTTGACTTTACGATATCTAAATAAGAATTATAATCTCTTATTAAAAGAGGTTTAAACTGTAAACTTTTGATAAACAAAAAACAATCATATATTCTAATCCAGTTTATCAATATCCTAGAGTAAAAGAAACAGATACTTAATATCTAGACAAGACAAAAGCTTAACTAAAAATATTGACCGTTTTTATAAACTAGAAAATCTATTGCATAAAACGGGTATAAAGTCAAAAATGAGTATTTTTGATGCATGTCATTTACCAAAACTACAGAGCAGACTTCGAAATATGACCATTTAGAAAAAATGAATGTTCAAGAATTGCTCTTTAATATAAACACAGAGGATAAAACAGTTCCTGATGCAGTAGAACGAGCAATCCCACAAATAGAAAATTTAATTACCCAAATAGTTCAAAAGCTTAAAGATGGAGGTCGTCTTTTTTATATAGGAGCTGGAACAAGCGGACGACTAGGGATCGTTGATGCTAGTGAATGCCCTCCTACTTTTGGCGTTTCACCTGATTTGGTTATTGGATTAATAGCAGGTGGTGACAAAGCCATTAGAAATTCGGTCGAATATGCAGAAGATAGTATTGATCAAGGTTGGAAAGATTTAGAAGCATACCATATATCAGAAAAAGATGTGGTCATTGGCATTGCAGCCTCTGGTACAACTCCCTATGTAGTTAAAACCCTTGAAAAGTGTAATGATAATGGTATCATTACGGGTTGTATAACCTGTAATGACGGAAGTCCTTTGGCGCTAACTGCACAATTTCCGATAGTTGTTATCGTTGGACCAGAATTTGTAACTGGTAGCTCTCGTATGAAAGCAGGAACTGCACAAAAACTGGTTCTTAATATGATCTCAACAGTTACAATGATTCAATTGGGAAAAGTAAAGGGGAACAAAATGGTAGATATGCAACTGAGTAACACCAAACTAGTTGGTAGGGCAGTTCGAATGATAATGGAAGAGTTAAGCATTAACCAAGAAGAGGCAGAAAAGCTTTTAAAACAATACGGCAACGTAAGAAATGTGATCAACAACTATGGAAACTCCTAAAAGAACAAATAAAGAAATACTAGGTAAAGGAGTGCAACGTATGGCTATTGCACTCATTTTTATGTTTATCAGTCCCGTTGTTATACATTCTTCTTTTAAAAATCAGGACCACCCATTATACTTACTTATATTAATTTTGGGTATTTTGGGAGCCATATTTGCCATTACGATGGCCTTTATTGGGATTAAAACTATAATGGAATCTATGTTTGGTAAAAAAACTAAAAAAAACTGAGTATACTTATAGTAAACTAAGGCTATATACCTTCTCTTTTATTTATTGGTGTTGTTGGATTATAACCAAAACCTGGGATTTTGACATCCACTCCTAAACTACTAAGAATATATCCTATAGTAGCATAATGGTGAACCGTATGACTATTTGCATGTGTAAGAATACTCTCCAAAGTGTAATTAACCGTAACCTTTCCTTTTCCCATATTATCTGTAACATGAATTAAGTAATCAGTATTTATATTACAATAAGACTGTAGGGTTTCCTGAAGTTTATAGATATGGTTTATAGCAGATTCCTTATTTGTTGATAAAACCTCATCACGTTTACGAGCAGTAAGATCAATATTATTCGAATCTAATCCTTTGATTATACAGTCAAAAAAATCAAGAGTGTGACGAATATGATCTCCAATACTAGAACAATAAGGTTCTACAGAGGTATTGCAATAAGTAGTCGAATCTATGGACTCAAGTAATGCAATGGCACTACTTAGATTATAATTTATGGAAGATATAATAAGTTGTTTCATAAAATTTATAGACGTAAGATACATAATTAACTAACAAAAGTTAGTAGCTAAATCGCAAATATTTTTTTCAGATAGAGAAAATAATAATTCAAATAATACGTTTTACACATAGTCATCAAATTAAACTTTAAACTTCATATCTATTATTAAACTTCTACTCAGTCTTTTATCAAAACGTTTAAGTTCAATAATTATTCATTTTAAAGTAACAAAACTTCGCATAACAAACTTTTACCTTTATTAATTAAATAGGTTTACCGTAATTATCTTACTGTAAATACGACATCATTATTGTTTATTATAAATTAGCTATTGTCTTAAAAAAGAGACATTAAAAAACAGTATGCAAATAACTGAAGATCGCTATCTACCTCTTAATAAAATAAGTAGGATATTGATCACTATTTTTAGGGTTTACCCGTAAAAAACCAAGATAAAGTGCGCATTTCATCGATTAATGACATTTTTGTTTGGAAGTTACCCATAAAATATTGTATTATTGTTTTGTTATCTAAAAGCCCCATAAAGAATGAAGAAGATTGTAATCCTCATAGTTTTTCTATGTTCTATTCCTGAAATTAATGCACAGGATCTTTACACAGACGCTCTAACTGCTGCAAGTTATGCGTACTCTCATAGTAAAAAAGCGCACGGCGCGAATAATGTGTATCATACACAAGAATATGCTGATAAAGCAATAGAAGCTTTTCAAAAAGCAGAAGACCTTTCTGATGAATGTAATTGTAAAGATGCCAATGAAACGGCATATCAAGCAAGAGTTGACATGGAAAGTTCATTAGAGCAAGATACATTTGAACGCAGTAGATTTTTTGCAAAACGAGCTAAAGAATTAGGTTCTAAACTACTAGAACAATTAACTACATGTCAAGCAACAGCAGGCACATATTCTGAGACTGCAGAAGAAAGTGATTTAGCCGAAGCTACAGACGAAGTGACAAACAAACAAAAGGAGCTAGAAGAGAAACGACGTCAATTAGAAATCGAACAACAAAAATTAGAGCAACAAATCGCAGAACAAAATAAGAGAAAAGCTGAATTCGAAGCTAAAAGAGCTGCAGAATTGAAGCAACAATCTGTTGTAAAGTTAAAAGCAGAACAAGCACTTCAAAAGTTACAAACAGCTTTACAAGAATTAAGCGTTGTTCTTAACGATAAACCAGGATTTGAGTCTGCGGCTGATTATGTACGTAGTGAAAATGAGTTAAAAAACGAATCCTTAGATGATACTAAAAACTTTTATGTAAACAGAGCAAAAGAGCTTACACAAACAGCAATGCAGCAGTTTGCTAGTTTTAACGCTATAGAAAACTAATACTATATAATGGTTCAATCGATCAATTTTATTTTGTAGCCCCAAAATAAAATTTTTAAGACAACACCTCTTTTATAAGAGGTGTTGTTGGTTTATAGACCTATCTCTTAAAATATAGAATAGTTAACAAATAATTCTATTGAGATGAAAATTGTTTTTTTTACCAAAATTTACAAACCATTGAATTAAACATTTCAATTAATACAATTCATTTATTTCTTTAACTTTGGCCCAAGTACCTGTATCTTTAGACTCTTCTGAAGCCAAACCTATTAAATGTAGGTTAGCAACTGTGGTAGCATTTGCAAAACTAGGCTCTCCACTCTCTATGGCATTTAAATAAGACGTTATCGACTCATGCATTCCTGGCCAATCTGCATATGGTTGTATAGCTGGTAAATGGTTAATGTCCCATCTTTTAGAACTTTTAGTCCTTAGTTTCAATTCTCCAGTAAGTACATCTATTAAAATATTTCCATCATCTCCAACCACCTCTATATTAATAGTTAACTCTTCTGCACTATCAATATTAACCCTAAGTTCTCCCCAAATCCCATCATAGTCATAAAAACCTGTACTTTGGCTTTGCCTACGTCCTTTTGTTCCATAACCATCCATTATCAAAACACGTTTGGGGCTCGAATCTAATAAAACATTTAAAACATGGGTATACCAAACGGATAACCTACCTATATTATTAATATCTTGATTTGGATCTGGTCCCCAATTAGACTGCAACTTAATACTTGCAATTTGTATATTACCAATGCTTTTTTCTTTGATCAACTCAGATGCTTTTACAATAGCCGGCACAAGAGCTAACTCAAGATCTGCATGTGTAATTTGTTTTGCATCTAAGAGTTTTTTAATAATTTGAGGGACTAATTCTCTTGTATGGGCTATTGGTGGTTCATAAAACACATGTTTACCCGAGTTTAATGCAGCAGTAATCGCTTTAGAATGCACAGCATCTGGAACAGCAATCATAACCGCTTCTATTTCTGAAGACTTTAATAAATCATCATATCCTTTATAAACATCAACAGTATTTCCAAAATCTTGTTTAATCAAGCGTATTGTTGTTTCGCTTCTTGCAGAAAACGCTACAATTTCTGCTCTTCCATCCCGTTTTAAACCAGGAAGATAAGCATCCTTAACCCATGCACCATAACCAATAATACCTATTTTAATCTTATTCATTTCCAATACTTTAAAAATATTTCAGACTGTATAAAAAAAGCCTGAACCTCTAAACGGCATCATTAATTACCTTTTTTTATAATCTATAAATTAATCAAACTAAAATATTACTTTTTTTAAAACCTTAGTCAAAATAAACTTTCTTACTCCAAGCAACCTACTTCATTTTTATAATTGGCTTATGATCAATCTTAAAATTACAAGAATTTGCAATAAAACACATTTTATTTGCTTCATGATGAAGTTCTATGGCTTTATTTTTAAGATCTTCATTTTCTATGGTTATTACAGGGTTCAAAGTTACTTCAACAAACCTTCCTGAACCATTTTTACCTTCTTCCATAATACCTGTAGCGCTATCAACATAACTAGTAACCACAATTTTGTTCATTGAACATAAATGTAGATACCAAAGCATATGACAAGCTGATAAAGAAGAAACAAATAAATCCTCTGGATTATATCGTTTTTTATCGCCTAAAAAAGATGGATCTGATGACCCCTTGATTTCCTCATACTTTTCAGAACCACCAATCTTGTGATTTCTATTATAAGATTTATAATTTAGCGTACCGTCTCCTTCATTTCCAGTCCACTCTACTTTTATTTCATAATTATGAAATTTAGTCATAATACCAATTTTATAGTTTTGTTAATATTCTATCTCCAAATGACAACTTATTCAACTCATCCTCCATAATATCTAAATGCTTTAGTATTTCTTTTTGATTATGAAGCAACTCTGCTATTACTTCTTCACCATAATTCCATATTTTTTCTATCTCGGGTAAAATATCCTCAGACTTTTGAGTTAAATTAAACACTGTTTTTCTCAAATCATTTGGATCTTTAGAACTTATCAAATATCCTCTTTTTATCATTCTATTGGTCATTGTATTTACAGATTGATGAGTAAATCCCAAACTTCGAGCAATATCTACTGTAGAAATGATATTATTTCCTTTTACTAAGGTTAAAACTAAATACCAATTTGGCTCAATATCGATCCCCAATTGTTTATACATATCTCTTGCGCTATACGACATCTTATCCGCCACTCGTTTTAATCTTGTACCCAAAGTTCTTAAACCCAAATCTTTAACTAAGTCATTACTCATGTGGCAAATATATTAAATTACGCAGTTAACTGCGTAATTTAATATAAAAACTATTGTCAATTTTTATTTCCTACCAAATAAAGGATTACACCAGGCCCCGATTTTAATCGATTGACCTCCCAATTAAATTCATTTTTATTGTCCAATTTTTCTATAAGACTTTTCATTTCTTTTACCGAATATGTTCTTAAACAAGAAATTATACCATCCCACAATACAAAAAGCGGAACCACAGGTACTAAGTATGTAAAAAAGATTCGTCCAAATTTAAATGGTCTAATAAATGGGGTAGTAAGAAAAATACTTAACGGTGAGAAGACCATTGCCAATATACTCAAAACACTTCTTTCTTGTGCTTCAAAAATACATATTGAACTTTTGGCATCAATTGCATTTTGCAAAATACGCTGCGCATCAATTGGTTTAAAATGATGTAATGATAAAAACTGTGTTCTTAAGCCTTTTAATTCTTTTGGAACATTTCTTGCATCTACTGATGTGTCTATAAATGTAATATTGGTTGTCTGCTCTTTTATAAATTTAAATGCTATAAGATTTGGGTAATAATCAGTTAATACGACTTTAAGCTCGGGAAAACTCTTTATCAACTCAGAATTTAACCACAACCAACCACCGCCCCCGCCCGATCCAAGGTCAATTATTTGATTTTGTTTACTTTTTTGTAGAGTTTTTTCAAGAATAGGAATTATTGGTTTATACATTTTGGTTTTATTCGACATAAATCGCAAAAAATCTGTTCCATAATTTCTTAAAAAATCCGGAAACCAATTTTGATCCTCAAATTCAAACAAATGTATTCTTCCCATTATTATTATAAATAAAGAAGCATCGGTAGTTCACATAAAAATACGCTTAGTCTATATTAAATACTATGTTCTAGTATATCGATTATAGCTATTTACTTATCATCCAAGTTACCAACCTCTTCTTTACCCACTCCTTCGGGGATATTAGTATCTGTTTTGGTTGTTTCTTCATCTTCAAAACTCTCCATAGTATCGGCCAACCTCTTACTAATCTTTACTAAGTAAATGGTTTCTTCTGTCCTTACTTCAACAGCTTCAATAGCTTCATTATGTTGGTTTCTAAAAGTAATAATATCACGATCTGCATAACCATCTGGAAATTTCTCTACCAAAAGGTTTAAAATGTTCTTATTTAGTTTCTTATAATCAACAATTACTCTTTTCATAGGTTTGTAGGTTTAAGTTAGTACATATATAAGTAAATTGTAATAGTATAAATATGATTATAATGTTGCATCCACCCTTAAAGGATCATCTGCAACCTTTACAAAGTAATATTTAATAGAGCATGCCAATAGAATAAACTATGGATCATAATGAAGTTAGATATCCAACAAATACAGAAAGAGATAGCCGCCTAAACTAAAGAACAACTCAGACCATAAAACCTCTTTTTATTTTTCAATTTATTAAAAGCAACAATACTTTTAAATCAACTGAATATCAACCTATCAGAAAGATCGTATACTATATTCTAGATTTTATTTTACTGGTATTAAGTTCGGTTTTTAAAATGTAAGATACAAATATATTTTACTCGACTTTACATTTTAAATTAAATATATATTAATCAAAATAAAAGAGTTATCTCTTGATTATATGTATGTTAAAACTAGAAACTTTTATCACATATTCGACTATTGTCAAAACTTTTTTAGACATTTATATACATTTTACATTTATAACAATTCAATTTAAGAGGGATAAATACTGCTATATGAAATTCAATTTCAAAAAAAACAACTTGCTCTATATCTCTTTAGGAATTCTAATTTTCTTTTCTTTTTTTCTTTATTTTTTCACCTTAGAAACTTATAATGAGATAGAAACAATATCTATTTACATACGCCAGCGATTTGGGAGTTTTTATCTATGGCTAGGATTAACATGCGTATTACTTCTAGTTGCTCTGGCCTTTTCTTCTTGGGGTAAAAAACGATTAGGCAAAGCAATAGATAAACCACAATTTTCTCGATTGGCATGGGTGTCTATGCTTTATAGTGCCGGAATGGGAGCTGGAATATTATTACGTGCTGTACAAGAGCCCGTTTTTATGAAATATAACCCTCCTATCTCAAATGAGGTAAGCCCAAAAACTATAGCATTAGAATACACATTTTATCAATGGGGTTTTACAGCTTGGGCATTCTATGCGATTTTTGCCATTGTTATAGGATATTATATGTTTGTTCACTCAAAAAAAGTATTATCCAGTAGTGCTTTTTCTTCTATAGAAAACTTTACCTCTTCAAAAAAGAATCAAACTTTCATTTTCGGAAGTATTGATATTCTTGCAATTCTCACCACCGTTTTTGGATTAGTAGCGGCTATTGGCTTAGGTACAACTCAAATAAAGGGTGGGTTACATCATCTTTTTAGTCATGATTTTGGGGTTATAGGAGTAATCTCTATACTCTTACTCATTTCTGTGTTAGCATTTATATCTGTTTTTAGAGGAGTAAATAAAGGGATCAAAGTTATTTCTACTTGGAATATTTATATCACAATTGGTCTTTTACTTTTTGTGTTCTTACAAGGCGATATATTATCTATTTTAATACGGTTTATTACATCGTTTTATCATTATATATTAGATTTTATTCCGCTTAGTCTTGCTATTGGTGCATATAATCCAGGGGAAGCTTTTTTAACAGACTGGACATACTATTATTGGGCATTCTGGTTAGCTTGGGCTCCATTTACAGGTATTTTTATTGCACGAATTTCAAAAGGACGTACTATACGAGAAATTATACTTGGGGTACTTCTTATTCCATCACTAGGCACTTTTTTTTGGTTTACAACTTTTGGAGAGTCTGCTTTCCAAATAATTGAAAACATCGGAATGTACCAAGGGCAATTTGATAATGTGTTTAGTTCTATTTTTATATTTTTTGAAAACTACCCTTTGCAAAGTTTTATAAACTCACTTACTATTCTATTACTAATTAGTTTTTTAGTTACCTCTTTGGATTCTGCTATTTTTGTACTGAGTATGTTTACAGACAATGGCAAACAAACTCCATCTAAAAAGCATCGATTTTTGTGGAGCATTGTTTTGACTATATTTTCTATTGGTATCATCTTATTAGGGAATGCTAAAACTGAAATAAATGTTCTTATAGCAATGCAAAAACTTCTTATTATTACTTCGTTACCTTTTTCTTTGCTTATGGTTTTTATGATTCTACTATTCATTAGGGATTTTAGAATAAAACAAGAAATTAGTAACTCCAAATAATATTACATTTTCGACGTTATGTATGTCGATGTTACATTTATGTTAGGAAAAATAGTACAAAAAAAGTGGTTAAAATGGTCAATACTCTTCTTCATATGTATAGTATTCACAGCAATTTGTTTTTATGTTAGCATTTATTTTGGTGCTTGGGGAAAATTGCCTACCAAAGCCGAGTTACGTTCTTTAAAACAGGCTGAAGCCACACAGGTATTAGATAAGGATGGGGATTTAATCGGAAAGTACTTTATTTATGATAGGCAACCCATTACTTTTGATCAGTTACCACAACATCTTATTAATGCGCTTATCGCCACAGAAGATGTTCGGTTTTATGAGCATGACGGAGTTGATAATACGAGTTTGCTTAGGGTATTTTTTAAGACAATTTTACTTAGAGATAAATCTTCAGGAGGTGGTAGCACTATTACATTACAACTTGCCAAAAACCTATTTGGCAGAAAAAAGTATACGTATTTTAGTACGGTGATAAATAAACTTAAAGAGTCTTTTGTAGCCAAAAGGATAGAGGATATTTATACAAAAAAAGAGATTCTAACGCTTTACTTCAACACTGTCCCATTTTCTGACAATACATATGGTATAGAAAGTGCTTCGCAAAAATTCTTTAACAAATCTACTCAACAACTCTCATTATCTGAAGCCGCTACACTGATAGGCACATTAAAAGCTAATCACAGTTATAATCCAAGGTTATTTCCAGAAAGAAGCCAATTAAGACGAGATGTAGTGCTACAACAAATGCTAAAGTATGGATATAGCAATACTACTCAAGTTAATCAAATAATGAGTCAACCTATAAGGTTGGATTATCAATACTTTAATCATGATCTTGGGTTAGCACCTTATTTTAGAGAAGAGGTAAAAAAGCAGCTCATCAAAATACTAGAACAGCACAAAAAACCAGACGGAAGTCCTTATGACATATATAATGATGGACTTATTATACACACTACTTTAGATCGAAATATGCAAGTACTTGCCGAAGAAGCCATGCGAGAACATATGCATGTTTTACAAAAAGAATATGAAGATTCGTTTGGTTCTTTGCCTCCTTGGAAAAATAACCCCGATCTTATCAAAACTGCTGTTAAAAACCTACCTCTTTACAAGGCATATAAAGAACAAGGGCTTTCAGAACAACAAATCGAAGACTCTCTTGCGGCCAAAAAAGATATAGAAATTTTTGAATGGGGAGATAATGTTGTAAAAAAAATGTCTTCGTTAGATAGTCTTCAACATTACTTAAAGTTTTTAAATGCAGGTATGATTGCTATTTCTCCTGATACCGGTGCAGTAAAAGCATACTTAGGAGGAATTGATTATCGATATTTTAAATATGATCATGTTTCGCAAAGTGAACGACAAGTAGGCTCTACATTTAAACCTTTTGTATACACAACGGCAATAGAAAACGGCATGAAACCTTGCACCTATTTCTCTACAAAAGAAATTACATATACCAATTTAAACAATTGGACTCCTAAAAACTCTTCTTCAAAAGAAGACCCTTTCCTTAATTATACTTTAGAAAAAGCACTTAGTACTTCTGTAAATACTATTGCTGTAAAAGTTTTAAATGAAATCGGTATTGACAAAGTAGTTGATCAAGTAGAAAAAATGGGGATTACCGCTACCCTCTCAAAAGATCCAGCAATGGCTCTAGGTACAGATGGTATTAAAGTAAAAGAACTTGCTGGTGCCTATGCAAGCTATGTAAATGAAGGAAAAAATGTAGTACCCTATTATATAACTCGCATTGAAGATAGAAAAGGGAATCATATTGCTTCTTTTGAGCCTACAATTGCAAAAGCGGAAGCTTATTCTTCATACACTAGACAGGTGTTACTTGAGATGATGAAATCTACAATAAATCAAGGTACCGCTTCTAGAATTAGAACAACATATCAACTCACCAATGATATCGCAGGAAAAACCGGAACAACCCAAGATAATAAAGATGGATGGTTTATTGGTATAACACCTAATTTGGTAACCGTTACATGGGTAGGAAACGACAACTATACTATTGGATTTAAAACCACTGCTTTGGGACAAGGTGCTAATACGGCATTGCCTATTTTTGCAAAATTATACCAAAAAATGAATCAAGATCCTACTTTTGATATTATTACTAAAAGTACCTTTGCTATACCGGATGAACGAGTTATAACAGATCTAAATTGCAAACCAGAAAAAAGAGATAACTTCTTTAAACGTCTTTTTGGCAAAAAGAAAAAAAAGAAAAGGTTTAAAAAAGAATAGCCTTTAAAACCTAATCGCTTACTTAGATAGTAATTTTTGCAATAATCTCTTGTTCATCTATTTTGGTTAACCGAATAAGCTTAGTTTCTTTCGACGAATTTTCTAGTCCGTTCTCCTTAAAAATAGTCACTTTCATGAATGTAGGGTTCTCTACTTTTTGATAACGATCCCCATAGTAATTAATCTTTATATAATAATCACCTTTTATAGCTTTTTCTAGAGTAAACTCCTCTGGACCAAACCCTTCTATCATATCTTTAGACAGCCTTCCTCCTATTTCTGTTTTTCTATTCTCATAATTACACACTTCTAAATTTGGATCTATAATATGCATATCGATATCTGTATCATTATGATTCCAATCAATAGTTATCCGAATATCAAAAGGCTTAGGTTTCAGCATTTTTTTACTCGTTTTTCTAAGATCCAAATCATTTCTATGATGTTGAACAAGCCATTTTATTTCATTTATCACAATATCCTTAAGCCCTCTAAACACTCGTCTTTCGGAATTTTCATATATCTCACCTGAAACAATTTTATTAAAAAAATCTAGTGCTTCTTGGTATTTTCCCGCATTTTGATAGGCTATAGCCACGTCTCTATAGGACTGTACATCTTCTGGTCTTAGTTTTAATATTTGTTTAAAAACAAAAAGAGCTAAGTCATTTTTATTATTTACTTGTAATTGATATCCTAATACTTTTAACAACTCATAATTATCAAAATCTATTTCTGCAATATTCGATAGAATTCTTGAGGCATACTTTGATGATTTATAAACGTTTTGAAAATGGTTAGATACATCAATAAAATAGGCAGGAACCTTTAAATAATTCTCACGTTGTTTTACATATAATTCATATGCATCTTCTTCATTTTTTGTTTCCTGTAGTGCTATAATATAATCTGTCATTACACACCTCTCTTTAACTTTAAGATCTCCAGAATACGTTTTAGACACAAGTGAATTATTATATTCTTGGTTAGTGGGGACATCAACTATATTTGCCTTTAAGACAACGTTCTCTTCTTTTGCATATAAATTAACTTGTTTACCTGTATCTTTTATGTTTATCACAATAGGCAATTCGTATAATACATCTACCGGCAAATCGCTTTCTTTGCCTGGAGTCATTTTGGGTAATAATTTTAATACTCTCATGGCTTCTTCTCCCAATATATTATGAGGTGCTTTAACTTCAATATTAATAATATCTCCCTGACTACTAACCATAAAGCTAGCATTTATCCTTTTAGTCCCAGGTAATAAATTAAGATCGTTCGCCAATTTAGAATTAAACCTTTTGTCTATAAATTGTTTAACCTTTTCTGAAAAACATGTTTTTCTTTCTTCCTTAGATAAATATTCTTCACAACCAGGGTATACTGGTGTTATATCCAAAACAGAAAAATGTAAAAAGGAAATATATTCTCCTTCATCAATGTCTTCACTTTCATCAATATCCTCATTAGAAACTTGAACTATATCTACATCAAGTTCATCTAGTGATACATCATCATCTATTATAGTTTCTTGATTTTCAGATATTGGTCTTTCTAGAGCTGTTCTTGCTCTCATACTACTTTCTCCTCTTCTAATTTCTTCGCTTGCTACCCTAGTTCTAATAGCATCTTCTAACAATTCTTTTGGTGGCGTTATTTCATATTTTAAATAGTCACTTAAATTTTCTAAAACTATTAAAGAAGTATAATCTGTTACCAAGCTATATTCTTTTCCTAAAGCGACTATTTGTTCTTTATTCTTTTCGGCTTCTTCAGTCAAATATTCCAGCTTTTTTTGAGCCCATATTCTCGATATATTTATATCTAACTCTTTATTTTCACGTATAACTATCTCTGTCCTTTGAGTAATTTCGTTTCCATATCCAAAATTTAAACCTATAACATCACCTTCAGTATAACCTCTACCAGATATCGAGAAATCATGAGAGACACTTACTGGTGAATTAGGGTATATCTCAATGTCTTCTGAAACTGAATCATATCCAAGTAATTTAAAAGGTTCATATTTTATAGAACCCATAGCATCATTAATAGATTTTGTTTTCAAATTTATGTATGCCCCATTAGTCTTTTCTGCAATGCTTTTTAGTCTAAAATGATTAGAAGTGACCATACTATTTATAATAAAAACAGGAGAGCCACTTTTAAAATCTGCTTCACTTAAATTAGCTATACCATCTGAAAAGAATAATATAGCATCTGTATCACTTTTACCTTCAGGAAGCATCTTATATGAGGTTCCTCCGTCATAGACAATTTGTTCTATTTCTTGCCTCAAATTTTTCCAATTACAATCTTTAATTTTAAAAGTTGTGTCAACCAATTTACTATTACTAAACGCAATAAAACATACGTCTATATTCTCTACATAAGCAAAATAGCTATCCAGAAAACTCAATTCTTTTTTTAAATCTCTATTCTTCATCGATAAAGAAGCATCCCAATATATCGATATTTCACTTTGGGATTCTCTCAACCTCTTTTCTGAGTTAATTACCTTATACATATAAAAATACGTATTTGAAGCCATTAACTTTTTAGTATCTAGAGGTAACGGTATTTTAATTGATAAGCTTTGGTTTGGAGTATAATCTTGCTTAAATATTTTTGTCTTAAAGTTTCTCTTCCAATTAGAAAACTGAAGCCCTGATATATTACCTTTTTCTATTATTGGTTTACTTTTTTGATCAAATATCGATATTTCTAATAAAAACTTATCTAGTTTATTTTTAAAACTCAATGGTAAGTTATAGTAATGTGCTCCATCATTAAAAACCAATTCTTGTTCATATGCCAGAAGAACTCTTTTATGACCTTTTGAAGGAATAGGATAAATTCTAGCCTTATAGTTATTTCCTGTTCCTTTTTCTAACAAAGCAGGGTCAACTCCTCTTCTTACCACCTCTTCAAAAGCTATTCTTCCTAACTCTTTATCTACTACAACTGCTTCTCTAAGTTTTCCATTAACCTCTAATGCAAAACGAGAAACATGATGTCCTTCTCCTAAGGGAAATACTAATTCTCCTTCTAAAACTTCATCTGTTGGATTATAAAAAAGCATGTCATAAGTGGTAGTAGCAATATTACCAATAACATTTACTTTTATGTCTAATGAGGATAGGCCTAACGGCTTATTTCCAGCATTTAATATTGGTGTTTCTTGTGAATATCCAAGAAGAAAAATTAAAGAAGCTAGAAATACTAGAAAGTACTTTTTATTCATAAAATTATGTTAGAAAAAGAAAAAAATAATATTGATTAAACCAAGCAATATCTATACCATTAATTCTAATAACATCACAAATAAAAATATTTTGATTTACTTTATTGTTTGTCCATATTTCTGAACCAGAAAATTATGTAGTTTATAAGCACCAAATCCTAACAAGATACCAATAGCCATTCCTGTAATTATATCTCCAGGATAGTGTACACCTATATATATTCTACTATAACTTACTACAATAGACCAAACTACCATGAACGGAAAAATATACTTAAGATGTTTTTTTAAAGCCAACCCTGTAAAAAAAGCTAATGCCATTGAACTAGCAGCATGACCAGAAAAATAACCATGTCGCCCACAATTTTTTGCTATAAACCTTGTAAAATCTGCAACACCATCTGCTCTACAAGGCCTTGGCCTCATAAACAATACATTCTTAAATAAATTAGATAATTGATCAGTGGCTGTAATTAATAAAGCCACAACTACCAAAGTGATGATAGCACCTCTTACTCCAAAATACTTATAAAAAAAGAACAATAACACAGCATACAATGGTATTTGATAGAATTTTTCGGTCATAAATAACCAAAAACTATCCCATGCAGGTATTCCTAAATTATTAAGATATAAAAAAAGATCTTTATCTAATTGTATCAACTCTTCCATAAACAAGCTGTAAGTTTTGTTTCAAAAATAAGAAAGCTTAAGGAACTATGAAAAGCCCTAAACTTTAAATCTATATTATGATCAATGAATTTTTAAACAATAGTAAGACCTATGAATCTGTATATTTTTCTATTTCTCTATCATAAAACTCATTTGCTGACTTAAAAAGTTTTTCTGCTTCATCTAACAATTCATTTTCATCGTTTTTATCAAATTCTTCAAGCCATTCTACTTCATCATTTTCAAGGTTTATAATAAATCTCGGAAACTCGGTATGAATTACAAAAATTGCAGTTGGATAATCTGTATTATCCCCTAATAAAAATTTAGGAAAGTCCATATGGAATACTTACTTATTATTACAAAACTCCAAAGGTACTATCTTTTTTATATGTAAACAGAGAAAAATTAAATAGCTATTCTATTTTGATTTCCACTCTATTATTTGATTCTGAATCAAGATCAGAATCATCTTTTACGACAGGCATTGTGTTTCCTGCTGCAACAATTTCTATTAAAGACTCATCTACGCCTTTAGAAATCATATACTCTCTTACATTAGCAGCTCTCATGGCAGACATGATTTCATTCTCAAAGGAAGAACCGGCATCATCTGCATGGCCAATAATTTTTACTGAACTCACTTTAAATATAGTTACATATTGAATATAAGAATCTAAAGCTTGTTGAATTTCTTTGTATGCTTCACTTTCTCCAACCAGAAACTCTACTGGTGAGAATTTTAATGCCATGTTACAAACTTGACCAGCTACCAAATTTTTAGGATCTCTCATTTCCATAAGTAACACATCGTCTACAAAATAGTAAGCTGTATCAAATCCTCCTCCTTTTACAGATTTTCCTCTTGGGCTATCGGCAAAATATCCTAGTGAAATAAATTTTTCTGTTCCTTTTGCTTTATAAACCCCACAAACCTTGGTCCACCCTTTGGTATCACATATCATTTTTGAAGATTTTATATGCAATGGAAATTTTGATGTTTCGGTAATTTTTGGAACTCTAGCAGTAAAATATGATCCTATTGAAGAAGTACAAGAATTCGAGATTCCTTCTCCTAAAGAAACATACATATGAAAATAATAATATTTTCCTTTCCCAAGTGGCTTTCTTAATTTGGCAGTTACTCCTTCTTTATATGGACCACCAGCAATATACATTCCTACTTTACCTTCTCCTGTTCTAGGCTCCTGTTTTCCAAACTGTTTTAAAAAATTTGGGGATTTATGGATAAATCTAATTTCTTCTAGTCTTGAATGATGTGCATCTGGAGAGTTAATAGAAGCTTTCCAGTCTTTCATAATTCCAAAATTTTGCATTTCCATTTCCATTCTCGAAATTGCAACATTTGTCATTTCAAAACTAGGGTTCGGAATTAGGTTTTCGTTTTTACTATGCGTAAAGTTTTGGGCTGCGCTATTTTGTGTAACCAAAAAGGTTATAAGAGAAAGCAGCAAACAAAATTTAGAATTTGGGACTCTCATTTTTGTGTTCTGTTTTTTTTGAAAGATAGTTAATTATTCGTTAATACCAAATAAACGTAATAAGTCTAAAAATGGTATTTCCTTTTTTAATTTAATTCAAAATCGATGCCAAACATCTATCCAAATCAAATATTATTGTATTCTAAGATTCATATTCAACCTTAAACAAACCTCTACTAAACCCTTATTAATCTTTTAGTTAACATCTTAAACCTAAGATAAAGTAATATAGCTGATACACTAAGCCCTGCTAATAATCCTAACCAAATACCAGAGCTTTTATATTCGGTATGAAGACCTAGATAATAACTTATCGGAAATCCTACTATCCAATAAGCAATGAAGGTAATAAGTGTAGGTATTTTGACATCCTGAAGCCCTCTTAAAGCTCCAAGAACTGTGACCTGTATACCATCAGAAATCTGAAACAACGCGGCAACAATTAATAGTTTGGCCGCAATTGTAATCACTTCTGTATTATCAGTTAAATTTTCTACATCTTTTACATCCAAATATATTTGAGGTAACAACTCATTAAATAAGATAAAAAATATTGCAAATACAATCTCTATAATGAAAGTAAGTAGAAAAATTGAGAGCGCAATTCTTCTTAAATCTCTAAAATGCTGTAATCCTTTTTGATTTCCAACTCGAATCATAGCGGCAACACTTAACCCCATCGCAACCATAAAAGTCATTGATGCAAGATTTAATGCTATTTGATTTGCAGCTTGCGGGTTTTTACCTAAAATACCAGATAACCAAATTGCTGCCGTGAAAATTGCTACTTCAAAAAACATCTGTAATGCAGACGGAAACCCCAAAGCTATAATTTTATTAATCTCTTTTCTTCTTAAAACCCAAAATTTAATCGAGGTAACATATCCATTAGATTTTTCTTTATTCTTAAGAAAAACCCATAAAAAAACCACCATCACAAACCTCGATACTAATGTCCCAATAGCTGCTCCTATAATTCCCATTTGAGGAAAACCTAATTTCCCAAATATCAATACATAGTTTAGTCCCACATTAACCAAATTCGCAACCAGAGTAGCATACATTGGGTACTTAGTCATAGACAACCCATCAGAAAATTGTTTTAATGCCTGAAATACAATTAATGGAATTAATGAGAAAGCAACTAAATCCAAATATGGTATCGCTAACTCTACAACCTCAACAGGCTGTTTCATAAAATACATTAGGGGTTTTGCTATCAAAATCAAAAGGAATAGAGAAACACCGAGAGCTAAACATAAAAACAAACCATGTTTAAAAATCAATTTCCCTCTTTTAAAATTATTTTCTGCATCAGCCTCTGCAATCAAAGGTGTAATTGCTGTAGAAAAACCAATACCCAAGGACATAGCAATAAACATAAAACTATTACCCAAAGAAACTGCAGCTAATTCTGCTGTACCCAACTGACCAACCATTATATTATCAACAAGTCCTACAAAAGTATGCCCTAACATACCAAGCATTACTGGTGCAGCTAATTTAAGGTTATATCTAAATTCTTTGGTATACTGTTTTAGCATTTTATAATTTTGAATTGGCAAAGGTATTAGAACCAAAGCGAACTAAATTATTCTTATCGTATATTTAACGTTATTTACAAAAAAATGGCTACTAAAGAAACATCTCAACAAAAAATAAAAAAAAGAAATACTACTAGAATATATCTAATTATTGCCAGCTGTGTATTTGGGGTATTAGTTTTACCTTCTTTGCCAATGATTATGATGTCAGCAATGCTATTTGATAGTCCTGGTTCTGAAGATAGTAGTTCAACAATACTATTTGCTATAAGTCTTATTACTTATCCTATTGTCACTTTTATAGGTATTGTAACTGCATGGGTTTTATTTACCAAAAAAAAATATCTGTTTTCTATAATTTTTGCCAGTTTACCGATTTTAAACATTCTAATTGGTATTATCGCGATTATATATATAGCAGTATTTTGTGGTGGTAACCTTGATTGTTAAAGTATGCTAGGATATATCCTTAAACAAATCTCACTATTTATCAAATAATTTATATTCCCCTTTTAGTCGTATTTTAACTACAATTTCTTCTTTTGTATCATTTCTAAAATACCAACCGTGTTTACCTTCAAAAGGAGCCGTAAAAGTACCAGCCATATTGTTTGCATAAGCCAAAGTATAACTCTCATAGAACACATTTTTAGGTGGATTTTCTTGCTTCACCTCTCCATGAAAATCAATATATACTATCTTACTATTAGTAGTAGCCCACTCATATTTGACACTACCATATTTAAGAGCTTTAAACTTATATTCTATCCCTTTTTCTGCAGGTATAGATACTACTATTGTATCATATCTTACAATGTATTGATCCATTGGTGCAGGATTATTAGCTTCAATAGGCTTTGGTACAGAAGCAGGTGATCCTAATTTTTCTAGCTTAAGTTTTTTAAAATTTAACAATATGTCTTGTGAATTATTTTTTATAGGTTGAGAACCATCATCAGGTACATAAAGTTTACTAAAACCTAATAACCTACCTATACCCAAAGGATCTATATTATATTCTGCAGGCAGTACTGCCGTAACCAAAACTATAACCCCTATTAGTAACGCAACTATAACTGATTTTACTATCTGATTTTTCTTCAATATAGGTTGATTTTCTATTGTCATATTTTATTGCATTGAGGTAAAATACCCAGTTAATTGAAATCCAAACAAAAGAAATCCAGCTGCCATAAGAAGAGTATTAGTAAGTCTAGAAAACTTCATGTAACTATCGTATTTTCGCCAAACTCCAATAAGTATTAATACCAGTCCTAATGCCAAAAATTGCCCAATTTCTACGCCTAAATTAAACCCAAGTAGATTCATAAAAAGTCCGTCTTTATCAAACTTGAATTCTTGTAATTTGGTTGCCAAACCAAAACCGTGAAATAACCCAAAAACAAGGACTGCTATTTTAGTGTTTGGTTGAACCCCTATTATTTGTTTAAAGCCTCCTAAATTATCAAAACCTTTATACACAATAGATAAAGCAATAGTAGCATCAATTAGATTAGCGTTTACATTAATATCTGCCATAACCCCTAATAATAATGTAATGCTATGTCCTAAAGTAAAAAAGCTGACATACAAGAGTATTTCTTTAATTCGATACAAAAAGAAAATGACCCCTACTAAAAAAAGCAAGTGGTCATATCCTGTAATCATATGCTTTGCCCCTATATATAAAAAGGGACCAAATGCTATGCCTTTGTTTCCTAAAAGAAAAGACTGTGTTTTATCATCAACTCCATGAGAATATGCTGCAATTGATAGTAAGCAGAATATTAAAAGTATAGAGAATTTAGGTCTATTTTTAAACATTTAGCAACTACCGTTTAATGCACATGTCCGTGCTCTTTTACTTGCTTAATGCTATCTAAAACTCTGGCAATACTATCTTTTTCTTTTCTTTCTTCTTCAGAAATAGTTTGTTTAACTTCTACCATTACTTTTGTTGTTTCTACTTTGACATCCTCTTGCTTCTGTTCTTCTCTTTTATTCTTTTCAGCGCAAGCTCCTAAAACTCCAATAGTAAAAGCACTAAAGATTATCGACTTTTTAATGATCATAATGTTGTTTTTAAAATGACATTTCGTATTGTGAACAAATATCGTTTTCGTTGGTAATATACAAAATAAAAAAAGTGACTAATTATTCTTTTAATCTATTATTACTTTTATGATCATTTTTAGGTTTTCTACAAACTTCAACTACCGATAGTATAACCAAAACCAGTAGAATAGGCCATATAATAAATATATCAATTCGTATTGAAGAACCTATAACGTTCTTTATTGCCCATTGGTACACACAAATTTCCCAAATAGAATAAGCTACTAAAGCCGATATTGTAATAATTTGCAATCTAGTTAACTCCATCCTTTCTCCTCTTAAAATTTAAAGACCATACATTATAGGTTAAGGGGGGGGCTTGGGTAATCTTACAAGATACTTTTAATCTTGATACAGAACACTAATCATCATTCATATGGTTATCAAAACATAAAACAGCTTTATTACATTTTTGATCATTATATATGTTCAATATTATTCAAAAAAAAATACCACAATAACCATTTCTTTCTCGAAAGGTTACTGAAGTATTACATCTGTAAAAATTCCTTAAAGTTATTCTTCCAATTTCTTCTTCAGTGTTAAAGAACAACTATTCTGTCATACATTACAAATATACAAAAAATACAACATAACAAACAGATTTAAAGACACTTGCTTACAAAAACCAAACTCTATTATTATACACTATTGTTTTAAACTTAATGTTACTATTAAATAGTAAACCTCTTGTTTTAATATTTAAAAGATTATTAAATGCTATCATTTCTTCTTGTTTCGATTTTAAAATCATGTTTCTCTATTTAGTAAAAATAACTGCTTAATATCTAAAAGTATTAACATTAAACTTCAATCAGTCCACATTTTTGCATTATGGAATTCGTATTTTCTAATGATTTTTTAGTACTTTTAACATTCAAATAAATACTGAAATCGATATTTACTATCCCAATTTTGAATATCGCTTTTAAAATTTTCTTTTAAAAGAAGTTATTTATCATATTCCTTTATTTAGAATACTCTGCTTTTTAAATCACCCCTTTTAAAACTGTATTACATTAAATAATTAACCAAATTAATTACACATGAAACAAACTAGACTTCTATTTCTTTTACTAGCATTTACTGTTGTATATGCTTGCAAAAATGATTCTAAACAAGAAAAAAAGAACGACCAAAAAGCAGAAAACGAAGAATACAAGAGTATTAAAAAATCAGAATGTGTTGCTTCTGCGGATTGGTTTACTATTGTAGACGGAACTCGTAAAACTCCTGCTCCTAACGAAGGACCAACAAGCGTATTTGCAGACAATAGCACAGTCACAAATTGTGATTTTCATCAATGGTCATGGCAAAAATTTCTTTGGTTAACGAATGAAACTAAAGGCCGTCCTATGTTTATTGATAGTCTTATCCAAGTAACATCTCATGGGCAGAGATTAGAACAAAAAAATGGTATTGTTTTAACAGATACAGCTCAGGCGAGCGGTACTTCTGATATCCTAAAGACTCCGGATTTTTCGAGTGGCACCCCACCTTCTACTACTGTTTACTATGCAATCTTCATGAATGATTTGCTATATGATACAATGATCAAATATGCCCCAATAGCAAAAAAAGATCCTGAAAATATAAAGGAAACTACTTATCCAATTGGTGCATTAGAACTTAAAACTTCTTGGGTAGACATCAAGGCTTTACCAGACTCTTCTTCTTACTTTGTAACTGATGGAGAAATCAATGGAGTATCTACAAAAGTAGCTCTTCTTGGAATTCATGTTGTTGGTATTGTCGAAAACCACCCTGAGTTTATTTGGGCAACCTTCGAACATGAAAGCCTTGCCCCCGATTATGATTGGAGTAAAGCCACTCCGACAAGTGATGCGCCAGTAACTAGCACTTCTAATTATCCATTTTTTGACAAAAACGACACAGCAACTGTAAAAAATATAACCTCTAACAATGGTATTAACACAAACATCTTTTCGGTATATAAATATGGTACTCCTGTAGAAATTAAAAGTATTGATAATAAAAACGTTCAGGTTTTTATGAAATCGAGTCAAAATGGTTCACAAAACTTTAATAATATACGTACAATTAATAAGAGTGTTAAGAGCAAGTTATCTGGAACATGGAACAATTATTTTTATAATGGTTCAATTTGGATCGATACCGAAGGTTATGAAGGAATCAAGGCTCAAGCTGCATTGTTAGACTCTCTTTCTGCTTCTACCGGAGGTTTACACAATTCTGACACAACAGGCTTCACAAGAGGATCTGTCGCAGCCTACAATATAACTATGGAAACTTATGTTCAAGTAGGTTTTAGTTCTGACGGCATACATACTACAAAAATTGACAATCTTGTCAATTGTTTTTTATGTCACAGTGCTTCTCATGGCAAACAACATTCTCCTTTAAACTTAAGTCATGTCTTTAATGGTTATTTAGATAGTTTAAGTGGATTAAGTAAAAGTGAAACTAAACAAAAGCACATTGAGTTGATTAGAGCTAAAACCCTAAAACTAAAACAAGAAAAAGAATAACATAAAACAAATAGGACCAAGACTACTTTTCAAGCCTTGGTCCTATTCTATATTTAAATCAAAATTACCATTTTTATACCAGTAATTTTGAAGCTTAAAGACTATTTACTTTACAATACCATATTTATCAAACAAATAAACCAAACTGGTCATTGTTGCTGCACCTAATTCTAATTCTCTTTTATTAACTGCATCAAACGTATCATTTTTTGCATGATGATGATCAAAATATCTTTGTAAATCAGGTCTTAATCCAGCCAGAACAATTCCGTCTTTTTTTAGCGGACCAATATCTGCTCCACTTCCTCCTTTTTTAAAATAATGAATGAGATAAGGTTTAAAAATAGATGCCCAACTCTCTACTTGTTTAAAATTAGCATCATCACAATCAAAAGAAAAACCTCTTGGCGTAAATCCTCCTGCATCACTTTCTAACGCAAAAACATGATTTTCTCCTTTATTTTTGGCTAATTGCGCATATTTTTTACCTCCGCGCAAACCATTTTCTTCGTTCATAAACAAAACAACACGGATAGATCGTTTTGGTTTATATCCAATCTTTTTAAATAACCTCAAAACCTCCATTGATTGTACTACACCGGCTCCATCATCATGAGAACCATCTCCCAAATCCCAAGAATCTAAGTGCCCTCCTACTACCATATATTCTCTAGGAAATTGGCTTCCTGTAATTTCTCCTACGACATTATACGATTGCACATCTTTCCAGGTCTTGCAATTCATATTTATATGAAACTTAACCTCAGAATTTAATTTTAACATCGAACTTAAAAGGTTAGCTCCATTTGTACTAATTGCGACTGCCGGAATTTTATCTGCATCCTTTAGATCTCCATAACTCATAGAACCCGTATGCGGATAATCATCTAGCCTAAAATTCATAGAACGAACCAAAACACCAACAGCTCCATATTTTGACGCCTCTATAGCTCCAGAGTATCTTTGATCAACACAACCACCATAAGCACTAAATGCATCAATAAGATTGGCTTGCATTGGTCGGTTATAAAATACAATTTTACCTTTTATTTTATCTTCACCTAACTTTTCAAGATCCTCTAGGCCTTGTACTTCTATAATCGAAGCTTTTATACCCCCTATAGGTGTTGGAACCGATCCTCCCAATGCACAAATAGGCACATTTGTCGTTTTACCAGGTTCTGTTTCAATATATGCAAACTCTGTAACTCCTCGAGTCCATTTTGGGACCATAACAGGTTGTAACCAAACTTTGTCAATACCCAATTGTTTTAATTCTTTTTCTCCCCACTCTACAGCGAGTTGTGCATTAACAGATCCTGAAAGCCTTGCTCCAATTTGATTAGATAAATAATCTAACCATTCATAACTTTTCCCGTTAAGCAAAGAAGCATCATAAATTTTCTTTACCAAAATCGAATCTTCTTTTACCTCATTTTGTCCAAAACTGCTTAAAGACAGTATTGCAAAGATGATCAGAATACTATTTTTCAACATCCTTTGTATATTAAATTCATTTTTATTCATTCTCTAATTGCTCTTTATAAAGTCCTAAATTAGCCTTTGTTTTGTCATCCAATTCTGGTTCTTCAATATCTTTATATTCTCTTAATGTATCGTATAAAATTTTTGCAACAACATATCTCGCTACAGGTTTATCATCTGCCGGAATAACGTACCAAGGTGCATGCGGAAAAGAGGTTCTATTGATAGCTTCTTGATAGCATGATTGATATTGATCCCAAAGCTTTCTTTCTTTAAGGTCTCCTGCTGAAAATTTCCAGTTTTTTTCTTTCTTTTCTAGCCTACGTAATAGTCTATTTTTTTGTTCATCTTTTGATAGATGTAAATAAAACTTATAAATCAACGTACCATTTTGTGCTATATGCTTTTCAAAATTTTGAATTTGCTCTAAACGTTGATCCCAAAACTGATTATCTATATCATCTACCGAATGTATGTCTGGAAGATTTTCTCCCAGTATATATTCAGGATGAACTCTTGTTACCAAAACATTTTCATAGTGCGTTCTATTAAAAACGCTAAATTTACCACGTTGTGGCAGTGCAATATAATGTCTCCAAAGATAATCATGTCCTAACTCTAGAGATGTAGGAACTTTAAAACTGTGAACAGTAATCCCACGTACATTAAAATCTTTAAATACTTCTCTTATCAGACTATCTTTGCCTGATGTATCCATTCCTTGAAGACAAACCAATATCGCATATTTACCATGTGCATATATTGTATCTTGTAGTTCTCCTAATTTTTCTCGTACTTCTTCAAGTTCGTTCTCAACCTTTTTCTCGGTAGTATCAAGGTCTAAAGTGGTAGGAATTTTTGATAATTCTACAGTATCCGTTACTTTAAAATTATCACCATGTATCTTCTTCATATTTTGATTTGTGTTGCTTCACGAAAGATACTAAAGTTTTCTATTTGCAGAAAACAGTTATACAATTGATTTAAAAGCTTAAGACATTATTATATTACCTAGCATTAAAATCATAACTAAATCCTATTAAAAAGGTGTCATACCTTCTTCCTAAGCTCTTTATATTTAGTTCTGTAAAAATATGAATCGGAGAATTAACTTGATACAATGCTCTTAGTTTTATTTGGGCTCCATGATTAAAATCACCTGTTCTAAATGCTAAAAAAGCTTCATCTTCTATACTTTCAAAAACACTAGAATCATTTCCGATATAGCCCATACCAGCTGTAATGGTAGTAGGATACCAATTAAAAGCAATAATATTAACTCCAAAAGCTAACTCATTATACCCTTCATATACATCTTCAGGGCTTACAGCAAATGATCTATTAAACTCTCCTATATATGTAGTAAAACAATTATATGCGTATTCTATTCTTACACCTCCACTAACTTCATTTTCAAGCCCCAAATTTTTTGCCATGGTCAAGCCATAGTTAGTCACTCCTGGATCATACTGCCCATAAGACATATACGAAAACCCAAGGGTCATAACTAATAAAAAATATTGTTTCATTATTTGGGGCATCCTACTTTTATAGTCGTTAAAAAAGATGAAAGTTTACTTTGTCGCAAATAACTTCACATCTTCTTCACTTATTTCTTCTCCTCCAAGAATAATCAATCTTTCTATAACATTACGCAACTCTCTAATATTACCTGTCCAGTCATACTGTTGTAATTTCTTTATAGCCTTGTCAGAAAAATTCTTAATGGGCGAGCCTTGTTCTTTTGATATTTTTTTTGAAAAATACTCGACTAATAATGGAATATCTTCTCTTCTATCATTTAAAGCTGGTACTTTTACTAATATCACAGCTAATCTATGATACAAATCTTCTCTAAACTTATTATCTGCGATTTCCTTTTTAAGATCTTTATTTGTCGCTGCAATAACTCTTACATCTACTTTTATATCTTTATCGCTTCCGACTCTTTGGATTTTATTTTCTTGTAGCGCCCTTAATACTTTGGCTTGAGCAGAAAGGCTCATATCTCCTATTTCATCTAGAAATATTGTACCACCATTGGCTGCTTCAAATTTACCTGCTCTATCCTTATTTGCAGAAGTAAAAGCTCCTTTTACATGACCAAAAAGTTCACTCTCAATCAATTCTCCCGGAATTGCAGCACAATTTACTTCTATCATAGCTCCTTTTGAGCGCTCACTTTTTTGGTGAATCCAATGCGCAACCAATTCTTTACCTGTTCCATTTGGTCCTGTGATCAATACTCTAGCATCTGTAGCAGCAACTTTTTCTATAATGTTTTTAATATCAGAAATAGCTTTGGACTCGCCAATCATCTCATAATTTTTAGAGACTTTCTTTTTAAGCATTTTGTTTTCTACAACAAGTTCTTTTCTGTCTAGAGCATTACGAACCGTATTTAGCAAACGATTAAGATCTGGTGGTTTAGAAATATAATCAAACGCTCCTAATCGCATTGTATTTACTGCGGTATCGAGATCACCATGACCTGAAATCATAACAATAGGGATTTCGGGTTTTATCTTTTTAATAGCTTCCAATACCTCAACCCCATCCATCTTCGGCATTTTAATATCACATAAAACGAGATCGTAATCTTCTACTTTAATTTTTTCTATTCCAACAAGTCCATCCTCTGCTTCAAAAACCTCATATTTACTATTTTCTTCAGATAAGATCTTTACAAGTACTCGTCGAATCGCTGCTTCGTCTTCTATTATTAATATTTTTGCCATTATATTTTAAATTTTATTCCGCTTCTTAAATAAACTGTATTACCACTATTGATTAAAATCACATTATCTTGGTTAGCATTTCTTAAGCGAATTTCATTACTTAATGTATATCCAGAATAAGCAAAGAACAATAAGTGTTCCGTAAAATAATATTCATAACCCAATGCCCCTATTACATTGAGCATTGAAATATTTTCTGCAAAACGTTCTGCACCTCCACTATCTCTTATCAACTTATTATTCTGCAAGTTAGAATAAAAACGATCCACTCCAACAAAAGCTTGAAGCGTATTTTTTTTATTGAAAAAATATTTAATACTTGTTTTTGGAGTACCAACTGAAAAAGACCAATTGATATGAAATCTTTTATAATAATTTAAGATGGGTAACGGGAAATTTAAACTTGCCGGGTTAGTATATTTTACTCCTATAACCAAACTTGCCGATTTTGGTTCTTGCTCATATTTATACTTTTTTACAAAATATACCGCCCCTGTATATCTTAAGTCATCATTTTTTATTCCTGAACCTGCAAAATTTGACGAAATCTTCATTCCTAGTTTACTCCCAAAGCGCCAGTTATTCTTCATTTTAAAAGTATAACCAATCTCTAATCCTGCAGTTTGAAAATTACCTAACTCATCCTGACCATCAAAAGTCATTTCTTCATTTATTTCTAGACTATTATATCTATACTCTCCTGTAATGATCAAATATGTTCCTTTTTCATCTAATTCTATCGGGTAATTACCCGATATTTTAAATCTACTGAATGTATTATTATTACTTTGCGGAATATAGGTATACTCGACTCTAGCTAAATCTACACCTTGCGACCAAATAGAATACTGAGTACACAAAAGTATGATAAGATAAGTAAGATATTTTATTTTCATAATTGAGGCGCTAAACCACTTATATAATTGATGGTTGGGTTTATTTTTTTATCACAGTCACTTCACGTTGTGGGAAAGGAATGCTTATTTCGTTTTCTCTAAACAAACGATCAATCTCAAATCGTATTTCGCTTTTTGGTACTACTCCTTGAAAACTATCATTAATACTAAAAATCAATTTAAAATTTAAAGAACTATCTGCAAAATCTGTAAAAAGAACTAGAGGTTCAGGATCTTTTAAAACATGCTTATTTGTAATTGCAGCCTTTAATAGTAACTCCTTAACCAAATTAGTATCACTTCCATACGCCACTCCGACTGTTACAGACTCTCTAGTTACCGTTCCATTTTGAGTCCAATTATATAGAGATGACAACATATATTTATGATTGGGAATAATTAATACTTTATTATCAATTGTAACCGCTCTAGTGGTTCGTAATCTTATTTCTTCTACGCGTCCTACTTTTCCTTCTATTTCTATAATATCTCCTACATGAACAGTTTTATCCATAAAAATAAATATCCCTGATAGAATATCCTGAATAAACGTTTGTAATGCGAGTCCTACCCCTACTAATAAAGCAGCAGATGCCGCAAATATTGCCGTTATATTAAAACCAATTCCATCTAAAGCAAAAAAGATAACTATAAAATAAATAAAGTATTTAAAAAATGAAAAAACAGACTCAAATTTGAGTTTGTCTTGCCTTGTCATTTTTCGTGTAAACACCCTTTTTAGCGCTCTTAAAATTAAAGAAGTTGATAAAAACACAATAATAACAAAAAGAAATAGTCCAGCTGTAAGCACTAGAGGATGCTCATCTGTACCAAAATGGAAAATTTCATAGTTCCAAAATTCATGAATTTTGGTCCACACATCTTTTGGAATCGCTTCTTTTACTTGTTCGGCAATTTCTTCTTGAATCATATTATTAATATTTCATCCACTTTAATATCTCTCTGTAAGTTGGTTTTTTTCCATACATAAGGATACCAACTCTATATATACGTCCTGCCAACCATATCAAAAAGACTATACTTGCGATCAACAAAACCATAGAGATGACTACTTCCCACCAAGGTACACCAAATGGTATACGCATTAACATAACTATTGGTGATGTTAATGGGATCATCGAAAATATTGTTGATACTGTGCCATGTGGATTTTCTATAACCGAAAAGAACCCTACATAAATTGCCAAAACTAATGGTAAGATAATTGGCAGCATAAATTGTTGAGAATCTGTCTCATTATCTACTGCAGCACCAATTGCCGCATAAATCGAACTGTATAAAAAGTACCCTCCTACAAAATAGATAAAAAATGACAATACCAGTGTTCCTAAAGGAAGTTTTAGTATATCCTGAAATAGCAATTTTATTTCTTCTTGACTGCCTTCTTCTAAAATTAAAGACTGGTCTACACCTGTTATTTGAGGTTGATCTAAACCAAAAACCGAAGTGGCAACAGTAAGCAGTACTCCTCCTAGGATTACCCAGATAAAAAACTGAAAAATTCCTGCAAAAGAAGTCCCTAATATTTTACCCATCATTAATTGCATCGGTTTAACCGAAGAAATGATAATCTCAATAATACGGTTTGATTTTTCTTCTATTACAGAGCGCATAACCATATTACCATATATAATGATAAACATCATCAAAAAGTACCCTGCTGCTCCACCAAAAATCATTTTAATATAACTAGACATTTTTGATGTTTTTTCTCCCGAAAAATTCTCAATTTGAATATTTACATTTGCTTTTGAATTTTCGATCATTTCTAGATCTAGTCCCTTGTCTCTATAATTCTGATGAGTTAGCCTACTAGTCATTACATCTTCTAACGCATTTAAAACAGAAATATTTGGAGCTTCTTCTGCATAAAATTGAATCGCAGAAGCTAATTCTTTATTTGTGTTTTTGTTAGGAATATAAAGTAGACCATACATTTTCTTTATAACTACAGAATCTTTAGCATCATTTAATGGTAATTTGCTATAATCTATATAATCTATGGTATCTGTATCTTTAAAATCAGAAACGAATAGACCTGTTTCATCAAAAAATGCAATTTTTCGAGCTTCATCATTATTTAATGTTGCCAACCAGATCACAAGTGATGCCATTGCTACAACTATTAACGGGCTCAAAAATGTCATTACAACAAAAGTCTTATTGCGAACACGGGCAATAAATTCTCTTTTAATAATTAACTTAAGATTACTCATGTTCTTCTACGCTTTTAATAAATATCTCATTAATCCCTGGAATTACCTCGTTAAATCGCACTACCTGTCCTGTATTTGACAAATACTGTAATAGTTCATTAGGAGATGCATCTTTATCTAAAGTTATTTTCATTTTTAATTGATCATCAATTGCCTTAAAATCTGCAGGAGCCACTTCAAACTTATTTTGAATTGTTGTATATATTCCAGCATTATCCTGTGTAAGAAGGCCTACTTCAAAGGTATTAGACTTATAAGCTCTTTTTATATCTGAGACCCTACCTTCTAGTATTTTTTTTGACTTATTAATTAAAGCAATACGATCACATAACTCTTCTACACTTTCCATACGATGTGTAGAAAATATTACAGTTGCTCCATCATTTCTAAGTTGTAAAATTTCGTCTTTGATTACGTTTGCACTTATCGGGTCAAAACCACTAAAAGGCTCGTCAAAGATAAGTAGTTTTGGTTTGTGCAATACCGTTACTATAAACTGTACTTTTTGAGCCATTCCTTTTGACAGCTCTTGTATTTTTTTATTCCACCAATGTGAAATATCAAATTTATCAAACCAATATTTTAATCGCTCTTTGGCCTCTGTTTTACTTAATCCTTTTAACTGCGCTAAATACAATGCTTGCTCCCCTACTTTCATAGTTTTATACAAGCCTCTTTCTTCTGGCAAATATCCTATATCTCTTACATGTTGAGGGTTTAGAGGTTCATTATCTAAATACACACTTCCTGCATCAGGCATGGTGATTTGATTAACTATTCTTATTAATGTTGTTTTACCCGCCCCATTTGGTCCTAATAAACCAAAAATACTGCCTTTTGGCACCTCTATTGACACGTCTTGTAATGCCGTAAAATTTCCAAATTGTTTTGAGACTTGTTTTACCTCTAAAAGATTGGTCATAATATTAAATGTAACTACTAATTATTTATATAACATCATTTCTCTCTGAATTTTATTGCTGCTCTATCTCTTCATTCCAGAATCCAGAGTCTGCTACTTCAAATTATGAATATATACCGTTAAACTATTCTCGGTATCTTGTTATTCTTGCAAATATATCAGAATTAGTATTCGATACCTTATTAATTTTTATGTTCATTAACTTTAAGCTTAAAATTAATGGTATATCAACAAAAACAAAACCCACCCTAAATATTTATATTAAGGATGGGAAAAAAATTGCTATGAAAAAGAAAAATTATCATCATTTATAAATGATGATGCTCAAATATACGAATTTTTCTTAACCATACATTTGGTGTATACTATGATTATGACATCACACGATTTCTATCGATATCATTAGACTCATTTATGAAAACATGTCTTTTACTTTTTCAAAAAATGATTTTTCTTCGCTATCAGGGTTAGGTCTAAAATGATCATCTTTTGACATTTTTTCAAAAAATTCTCTTTGCTCTCTATTTAGTGTTTTTGGTGTCCAAACATTTACATGCACTAATAGATCTCCTTTTCCATATCCATTAAGGCTAGGTATTCCTTTACCTCTTAATCTTAATATCTTCCCACTTTGTACACCATCTTCGATCTTTATTCTAACCTTTCCTGACACTGTATCGATCTCTCTTGATGTTCCTAATGCTGCTTCAGAAAAACTAATATATAGATCATAATGTAAATTATTACCTTCTCTTTGTAATTCTGAATGTTCTAATTCTTCGATTGCAACGATAAGATCTCCAGCAATTCCATTACCAGGGGCTTCGTTACCCTTTCCTGAAACTTTAAGTTGCATACCGTCTTCTACACCAGCTGGAATTTTTATACTTACTGTTTCTTCTGAGACTTTTAAACCTTGTCCATCTGCATCAGAAGGTCTATGATCTATCATTTGTCCCGCTCCCCCACAAGTAGTACAAGGTGAAGCTGTTTGCATTCTTCCCAAAATAGTATTGGTAACTCTAGTGACTTGTCCACTACCGTTACACGTACTACAAGTTTTATATGTAGTTCCTGGAGCTTGAATTTTACGTTTTACTTTAATCTTCTTTTCTACTCCATTTGCTATTTCTTCGAGACTAAGTTTTACGCGAATTCTTAGGTTACTACCTTTGGCTCTTCGTTGTCGGCCTCCACCGCCTCCAAAACCACCGAAGCCTCCAAAGCCACCGCCACCAAAAATATCACCGAACTGGCTAAATATGTCATCCATATTCATTCCGCCACCACCGCCGAAACCGCCACCTTCAAAAGCTTGATGACCATATTGATCATAACGTGCCTTTTTATCAGGATCGCTTAAAATTTCATAGGCCTCTGCAGCTTTTTTAAACTTTTCTTCGGCTGTTTTGTCTCCCGGATTCTTATCTGGGTGAAACTCTATCGCTTTCTTACGGTAAGCTTTTTTTATTTCTGCAGTTGATGCATTTTTGCTTATCCCTAATATGTCATAAAAATCTTCTTTCATAATTTCTTATTGACCGGTTACTACCTTAGGAAAACGAATTACCTTGTCTCCGAGCTTATATCCTTTCTCTATAACATCAACAATCTTACCTTTAAGATCTTCATTTGGAGCAGGAATTTGAGTAATTGCCTCGTGATCATCTGCATTAAAAGCATCACCAGCAGCTACTTCCACTTCAGACAAACCTTTACTTTTTAAAGTTTCCTTTAATTTATTATAAATCAATTCTACTCCTTTAATCAAACCCTTGTCTTCAGATTTTTCAATCTCTTTTAATCCACGATCAAAATCATCTATTACTGGCAGCATTGATTGAATTACATCTTGACTAGCGGTTTTAAACAATTCTAAACGCTCTTTAGAAGTTCGTTTTTTATAATTTTCAAATTCTGCAAAAAGTCGTAAAAACTTATCTTTTTCTTTCTGTAATTCTTCTTTAAGCTGTTCTTCTACAGACTCTTCTTCTTGGTTTTCCACTTCCTTAACAGGTGTATCAAGTACTTCTTCTACTTGATCTTTTACATCTTCAGTATTTTTGTTTTTCTTACTCATGTAACTCGTATCTTTTTATACGTTTTCATTTTGAATTAGCAAAAGTACTGCCATTTTTGAATTAATGTCATAATGTCACAAGGTTTTTTTAATATATATTTAAGACTTTTATTCTGATAATAAAATAATTTTGAAAATCATTTTAACCTATAAAACTAAATACTTATGAAGATCACATTATCGCATCTATTTGCAATTGTAGCAATTACTGTTATGACTATATCTTGCAAAAGCGAAAAAAAGAGTGAAACAGAAGCTACTACTTCTGAAGAGGTAAAAACAGAAGCACAAGAAGTTTCTGAAAAAGCCATTACTTATTTGGTTGATGCATCTAGTAGTACTATAGAATGGATTGGGAAAAAACCAACCGGGCAGCATGCTGGTATTATTAAGATTGGTCGAGGAACATTATCTGCAACAAAAAGTGCTATTCAAACTGGTGTATTTGATATTGACATGACTTCTATTACTGTTACTGACCTTGAAGGTGACGAAAAAGCAAGTCTTGAAGGTCATTTAAAAGGTGAAGGAAAAGATACTGAAGATCATTTCTTTAACGTGGCAAGGTTTCCTACTGCTACTTTTGACATTACAAGTATCGCAAAAAGAGATGGAAAAACCTTTATTGAAGGAGATTTAACTATTAAAGGTATCAAAAAACCAATTTCTTTTCCTGCTATAACATCAATAAACCCTAACTCTGTAACTCTTACAAGTGATGTTTTTACAATTAACAGAACTGAATGGGGCGTAAATTATGGATCTAAGTCTATTTTTGAAAACCTTGGAGATAAATTCATTAACGATGATATAGAAATCAAAATCAATATTACCGCTAATCTTAACTCATAAAACAAACAACAAGTTTACTTAATTGGTTGTATCAAATAAAAAAAGCTAGCTATTAAAAAATAGTTAGCTTTTTTTATTTTAACAAATCATCTACAGCAGATGAAATATTGTCATATTTAAACACAAATCCAAGTCCTAAAACCCTAGAACTGCATACGCGTTGGCTTGAAAATAAAAGAGTATGCATTTCTCCTAATATCAACTGCATAAAAAACTTAGGTGTATTGGGTAAGAAAATTCTTTTATTTAATCCTAATGCGATAGCATGTGTTAGTTTTTGATTTGAAACAGGATTAGGAGCAACAGCATTAAAAACTCCATATTTTTCTTCTTGCATCACAAATACAAACATACGAGCCAGATCAATAACATGAATCCAACTCTGCCATTGTTTTCCATTACCAAAAACACTGCCTAGCCCATATTTTATAGGATCCACTATTTTCACAAATGCTCCCCCATTTTTTGACAAAACCAAACCAATACGAAGAATACTTACATTTATTTTGAGTTCATTAAACTTTGTAACTGTATCTTCCCATTGCGCAACCACCTTTCCTAAAAAGTCATTACCTCTCTCTTTTGAATCTTCCATATAGTAGTTCTGAAAAGAATCGGGGTAAATACCAATAGCACTTGCCGAGATCATATGACGTACAGAATGAGGAATAACACTTAATGCTTCAAAAAGAACTGATACTGAAAGCACTCGACTTTCGAGTATTTCCTTTTTATATCCTGATGTCCACCTTTTTGCAACTGTAGAGCCCGCTAGATTTATAATAATCTCTACACCTTTAAAACAATCAGTGTCTATCTCATTGATCTTGGGATTCCAAAAAAATCCTTTATAATTTGATTGAGATTTTATTTTATCTTTATTTGTCGTAAGGTAATTTACATCAATTCCTTGTTGATGGCATAAACTTACTATTTCCTGACCTACCAAACCGGTAGCACCAGTAATCAAAACTTTCATTTATCTATATTTAATTCGCTAAAGAGTGATATAAAAACACCCAAAACATGGTACAAATTATAATACAAAGTACTGTTGTATACTTATAAAACCTATTCCTTTATTATAGGTTTAACACTCATACCTTAATCAATATGTTTTAAACTTTTGAAGCTCTAAGCATTTCTCTTTTTCCTGGAGGACCAGGTAATCTTTCTACTTCAAATCCCACTTCTTGCATGGCTCTTCTTACACTTCCTTTTGCCGAATACGTCACCAAAACCCCATTTAACCGCAAAGCTTCATACATTTTTCTGAAAATTTCAACCGTCCACAAATCTGGTTGTACCCTTGCTCCAAAAGCATCAAAGTAAATAAGATCATAGCACTTCTCATCATTTATCTCACTAAAAAATTGCTTACGTTTTGTTAATGTATAGTTTGAAGAGATATCAACAGGTTTCTCCCATTCTAATTCATGTAGTTTACCAAAAACATCTTGTTTATCTTCTACGGATAATGTTTTGGGGTAGTTCATTAAACTCGCTTCCTTATATGATACAGGGTATGCTTCTACCCCCGTATACCTTATAGATAAATTACTTTTTTCTGCTTCTAGGAAAGTAATAAAACTATTAAGTCCTGTTCCAAATCCAATTTCCAGAATATCTAATACCTCAAAATGATTCTTACTAATTATATAATGAAGTCCACTTTTTATAAACACATGTTTTGCTTCATTTACGGCACCATGTTTAGAATGATATTGTTCATTTAAATCTGGAAGATGAATTGTTTTTGAACCATCTGCAGTAGTTATAATCTCTCTTTTAATTTCGTCTTTCATTATTTCTTTAACAAAACAGCATCTGCCACAAAAGAATATGTTCTCTTTGGTGTATTTATACTATTAATTTCTTCTTTAGATTTTTTAGCATCACTTGCATAATGGCGTTGTTCTTCTACAGAAGTACTTTGCACAAATGCTCTGCCCTTAACAATCACTGTATCTTTCTCTATATTTTTAGGCACAAAAAAGCCATACTCTTTAAACTTAACCATAACATCATTGTTATTATCTAAGTTTAAAGTCATCCAACATCCTTTTGCTTTACAAACATTCTTCACGGTACTTGTAAAAGTAACTTCAAGCGTATCTCCATTTTTCAAATCCTCATACTTTTTTGCTACCACATTTTGAAGATATATTTTCTCGATATTCATATCTGCTCCAAAACTATCATACTTTTCTCTAGAAATGTCTGATTTTGAAAGAAATTCTTTCTTTTCTGAAGAAGGATTACATCCATATAACATAAAGATGGTTATAAAAAATACGATCAATTTTTCCATAATTTTTAATTATCAAAATGTTTTGTAAAATTAAACATTTTGATAATTCTTATTTTATCAAAAAACGGTATTTTTGTCAATGATAAAGGTTATACTTAATTTTTAAGAAACCAGAAAATGATTTTTATGAACTATAAGTTGCTTGTTTAGAACAATAGAGCAGCTTTTAAACGACTATCGGATGAGAAATGCAGATCCACAAACAATTGAAATTACAAAAGTAAGTAACTCAAAAATTGATCAGGTTGATTTTGATAACCTAAATTTTGGTAAAGTCTTTACAGATCATATGTTTGTCTGCGATTATGTCAATGGTTCATGGCAAACACCGTCTATCGTTCCTTATGGACCTTTATCTCTTGATCCATCTGCTCGAGTGTTTCATTATGGGCAAGCTGTTTTTGAAGGAATGAAAGCATACAAGGATGATAATGGCGATACTTTCTTATTTAGACCAGATGAAAACTTTAATCGTATTAATAAATCTTCAGTACGCTTGGCGATTCCAGAATTTCCTGAAGATTATTTTTATGAAGGCCTAAATACGTTATTAAAGTTAGAAGATAATTGGATTAAGCAAGGGTTTGGAAACTCTTTATACATAAGACCTTTTGTTATCGCAACTCAAGCTAGTGTTTCTGCATCAGAGGCAGACGAGTATAAATTTATGATCATTTGCTCCCCTGCACAATCATATTATAGTGGAGACGTTAGTGTTTTGGTTGCTGAAAAATATAGCCGTTCTGCAAATGGCGGTGTAGGATTTGCTAAGGCTGCTGGTAATTATGCTGGACAATTTTATCCTACTAATTTAGCAAAAGAACAAGGATATCAACAAATTATATGGACTGATGCTGACACCCATGAATATATGGAAGAAGCAGGCACCATGAATCTGTTCTTTAGAATAAATGACACCTTAATTACGGCACCAGTAAGTGATCGTATCCTTGATGGGGTAACACGAAAAAGCTTAATTGCAATAGCAGAAAAAGAAGGGGTTGCTGTAGAAGTAAGACCGGTAAAAGTGCAAGAAATTGTTGAAGCAGCCAAAGATGGAAGTCTTAAAGAAATTTTTGGAGCTGGAACAGCAGCGGTTGTTAGCCCTGTTAAAGCTTTTGGCTATAAAGGTGAACACTATGAGGTAGAAAAACAGGAAAACACTTATGCTTCGCACTTTAAAGATGCATTAATGAATATCCAATATAATAAGGCTGAAGATCCATTTGGATGGAGAGTAAAAATATAAAGGCTATTCGAACAATATAAACATTATTTAAACAAAAAACTCCTGAAAAATCAGGAGTTTTTTTATTCTATCTGTCCAAAATCTCTTTAATATTGGGCTTAAAGTAATTTGGGCCTTTTAAAACTTTACCATCTTCGCGGTATATTGGCTTTCCATCTTCTCCCAGTTTACTCATATTACTGCGCTGTATTTCATTAAATACCTCTTCAATTTTATGTTGTAAACCATGTTCTATTATGGTACCGCATAAGATATATAACATATCTCCCAAAGCATCAGCGACTTCTATCAAATCGTTATTTTTAGCCGCTTCTAGATATTCCTCATTTTCTTCTTTCATTAAGTTATATCTCAAGGTATTTTTGGCTTCACCTAAATCTGCCACTGGCTCATTCTTATATCCTATTTCGAATGCAGTATGAAATTCTTGTACTGCACTAATTTTATTTTTCATCGGTATGTTTTATAGATTATCTTTGCCGTAAAAATAGCAAAATATGTTTAGTACTGGTCAGTTAGCTTTTGCAGGGTTTTTTGTGGTTGCATTTATAGTTTTAATGATTTTTAGTTATCGCAAAGACATCAAGTTGCATCGTAAATATTACAAAGGCAGTATTTTTATCTTAATTGGTTTTATTATCTTTATTTTATTACTATTCGTTTTAAAAACATATTTACAACCAGAATAGTACAATTACCCCCTTTGATTAACAAACATTTGTAGCGTTACAAAATTTATTATAGTGTATCTTTTTCACTTATTTGTTCTCAAATAGGATAAAATACCTTGTATTGGGTATGGATTAACAATTTGTTTTTTGAGAGTTTTGGACTATGGACCAACAACTCAAATACGAATATCAAAGTTTTCTAGACATAGAAAGCATCACTTTTAGAAACATTGGCATTAGTGTAGACCCCAATGTTTTGAGAGAAAAAGATTTAGATTTTATTATTGACGCTGCTTCTTCTATTTCTAAAAATGGTAGTAGTCTAAAGTTTGATAATATCGATAATCTCAATAATTCAAGGAAAATACTCCTCGAAAAAGAGGTAGATTTTGACGATCTTTTTCATCATAATCAGTTAAAAGAAAATGAAGAAATAATAGGCACAAAAAGCTTTTATGTTCATTTCTACAATAACGATGATTTAAAAAGGTTTATTTCTTCTCGAGAAACTAATCATGTAGAAGTCACAAAAGATACTCTTACCTGCTTTTTTTCTTCAGAAAATAATTCGCTAAAAAATTATAATCAATTAAAAGCACACCGAAAAGAATACAGAATTCAAAGTCTCGAACCTAGGTTTGTTTCTCTCTACCCTATACCATTGTATAAAAGTGAAGGGATAACTCCTCTTGATCCTCAAATTAATTCGAAACACTACAATGCAATAAAACTGCCTTATAACACTTTTGGAAGTAACGAAATAACTATTGCTGTATTGGATCTGGGAGTAGATACTTCTCATCCAGGACTTCAATTTTCAAGTACAACTAAACAAGTACAGGGAGATGCTTATAATGAAGGTAAAAACCCGTACAAGTTTGATAATCACGGCACATTGGTTGCTGGATTAATAAAAGGATCAATTAAAAATAATAATAAAACATTTAGAGGAATTGCTCCTAAATGTAATCTTATTAGTTATCGAGTTGCAAAAAGCTGTAGGGCTCCTCTCTCGATCGAAATACTACCTGACTATGCCTTAAAAGGGATTAAGTGGGCTGTTGACAATGGGGCTAAAATAATTAACTGTTCATGGAAAATAAATTATAAGCATAGCGACCTATTATATAAATACATTAAACATCACGCCACTACCAACCATACATTGTTCGTTTTTGCAGGGGGAAATAATGGAAATGAAGTCGATTTCCCAGCTCGTATGAATTATGTTATTGCTGTTGGTGGAGCTACACATGATAAAAAGTTCGCTACCAAAGATAATTGTTGTTATAACAAGAAATGGTTCTCTAGCCCAGGTAAAGAAATAGATATTACAGCTCCCTCTAATTGTCTATGGTCTTTTGGTAATACTATTGCTCAGCCTAATGATTACTTTGATATGTTTTGGGCAACTTCTTGTGCTACTCCCATTGTAAGTGGAGCTATTGCTTTATATCTAAGTGAAATTGAAAATTCAAAAGATACAGATTACACAAAAATATTAGAAAAATTAAAAAAATCTGCAGATCCCCTTATCAAAAAACCCACAAATGTAAAGGCTGGTTTTTTAAATATTAAAGAATTATTAACTTTTTAAAATAATGTATTATGGATTTTTCATCTACTATTTTATTAAACCCAGGTATTGAACGTTTTCAAGCGGTCTACGCTGGACAAATTTATGGCACCTTTTTCGGTCTTTTTGCTAGGTGTGATTTTGAAACAGGGGAACATCAATCAGGAAAATGTACCTTAATAAAAAAAATAAACTTAATTTTAATCAATTACAAAGGAGAAAAAAATGTAGAGCTAAGCCTTGATTTTCCCAAACCTGAATTTAAACCTATAGAACCTGCGGGTCCCGGAAGTGAAAAGAAAAAAATTATTAAATTGGATATTAATGCTAGAATTAGTAAAGAAGCAAAAGCTATTCAGGAAAATATAATCATTGATCTAACCAAATGGCATAAGGATGGATTACTCGTTGAGCAAGGTGATACAATTCAATTCTACAGAAATACTGAACGTTTGAATACTAACTCCCTTGATAAACTAGAAGATCGCGCTTTTGTAAATGGTATGTTTGATAGTGAACATTTTATAAGAGATGGGATTTTTGTTATTCCAAAACCACAAATAGATTACGAAATAAAAGAAAATAAAATTCGAGACTGGGATATTAGTTATGGCAGTCCAAGTTGTACCCCTGGTAATAACTTTGTACAAATCGTTTAACCAATTATGATCAAAAAGATTTTGTTACTATTATTTTTTACTGCAAGTAATATTGCATATCTGCAGAATGGTAACGTTTCTAAATTTTATGAGGACTTTATAACACTTAATTATTCAGACATTTCCTCAAACATTAACCTAAATGGTAAGGGAGAGTACTTCCCTTACCATACTTTTATTATGCAATTGCGACATAATGCTGGGCAAAACCCAAACAAAGACGCTAGAATCCTAGATATCCTAAAAAAAAACAAAGCTCTTGAAGAAAACCTTAGCCTTTATGACCTTGCAATCGGCACATATCATTTTTACAACAGCACCTATAATGAACCTACTTTCAAAAACCTAACCAGTGCTTTAACACTCTCCAAGCAAGAAAAACAAGATAATCTTATAAAGATATGTCTTTTATCTTTGCTAGAGTTTTATGCACAAGATATCGTTCAAAGTAACGAGGATTACAAAACTTATCTTCAGGAGTTTAAATCAAAAGCGAATACAGATATTGAAAAACTATGGTTTCATATATATAACACTAAATTTGCATCAAAGAAAACATCAACAAAGCAATCAGAGCAGAAAGAAATATTAAAACAATTTTATACTTCTTTCTTAAATCTTCAAGAGCATTATCTTAAAGGTTCTTATAATGATAATTTGAGTATTTACTATTATTATTTTAAAGGATCTTATCATAAAAACAAAGGAGACTATCACAACAGTTCTTTTGCTTATCTTAAAGTTATAGATTTAGCAGAAAATAAACCTTTTTTAAAATATTTGAAATTCACAAGTTATATTCATTTATGCCAAATTAACGCCAATAATGGAGATTACCAAAAAGCGAAATCAAACCTTGCTAATGCAAAAAAAGAATGGAATAAATCCGATACTTTATTCTCTAAGTTTGTGCAAAAAAGATTTACGGCTATTTACTACTTTGAAAAGTTAAAACAATTTGAATCTGCATACTTCAATATTAAAAGCTCTATTCGCGATGAACAGAATCTACAAAAGGTAAAAAATACGATTAAAATTTCCGAATTAAAGGTAAAACTCAATATTGCTGATAAAGAAAACGAAATAGTACAACTACAAAACACCAACTTAAAAACCGAAGCAAGTCGAGTTAAAAATAGAAATCTATTAATCGGATCCATAACGTTTATCATAATAGGATCTATACTAGTATTCTTAGTTTATAAAAATACCAAACGTAAACAGCGTATCATCCAACAAGAGCATGAAATCAAAACCCAAAAAACAGAAAAACTACTCAAAGAGCAGGAGTTAAATGCTATAGATGCCATTATTGCTGGGCAAGAAAAAGAAAGACAACGTTTAGCCAATGATTTACATGATAATCTAGGAAGTACGTTAGCCACCATTAAACTTCATTTTCAGCATATACAGAGCAACCGACTTACCGAAAAAACTAAAGGTATGGAAGAACTGTATTCTAAAACAAATGAATTACTAGATGAAGCTTATAGAAAAGTAAGAACAATTGCTCATGAAAAAAATAATGGGGTAATGGCAAACCAAGGTTTGTTATCGGCTATCACAAAACTTGCCAAGAGTGTTTCTAATAGAGATGGTTTACAAATGGAAGTAAGGGATTATGGGCTTGAAGAAAGACTAGATAATACTCTTGAAATTTCAATCTTTAGAATCATTCAAGAGCTAGTAACAAATACCATAAAACATGCCAATGCATCTGAAATACATATTTCACTTACTAATCACGATTCGCTCTTGAATATTATTATAGAAGATAACGGCAAAGGTTTTAATGCCAAAGTACTACCCCAAAAAGAAGGAATTGGATTAGCAACTATCGAAAAACGTATCGAACATCTAGAAGGTACTTTTGAGATAGACTCGACAATAGGAAAAGGTACTAACATAATAATAAATATACCGATATGATCACTGTAGCAATTGCAGAAGATCACCAGTCTTTAATTGATGGTGTTGAACTGCTCCTAAGATATGAGGAAAAAATTAGTATTGTTGGCATGGCCAATGATGGAGAAGAGTTACTACATATTGTTCGTAGAAAACAACCTAAAGTGGTTTTAATGGACATTAGGATGCCCAAAATAGATGGGATTGCAGCTACTAAGATTATAAAAAAAGAGTTTCCTCATATCAAGATAATCGCTTTTACGATGTTTGATCAAGAAGATGCTATACAACAAATGATAGCCGCAGGAGCTTCTGGCTACCTTCTTAAAAACTCTCCACTTGAAGAAGTTCTCACTGGAATACAACAAGTAGCTAAGGGGGAAACTTATTTTGATGGAGCAATTGATCCTTCTTTTTTTACAGAAAAAGCTAAATCAACTTCTACAAAACAATTATTATCTAAAAGTGAACGTGAAATACTACAATTAATTGGACAAGGCAAAACTTCTTCAGAAATTGCAACTATACGTTTCAATTCTGTTTCTACCATAGAGACTCATCGTAAAAATATTATAAGAAAATTAGGCCTTCATGGTAAAGGTGAATTATTAAGATATGCTATTGAAAAAAAATATGATTTCTAAAATTTCATCACACAAATTCACAGATCATTATTTATCCTTTTGTTCTAGTCAATCATATTAATAAAGCAAAACACCATCTCAAATAATCAAGATGGTGTTTATATTTAAAACAAAGAAGTTTTCTAATTAACTTCTGGTAAGAAATTATACTTCTTACTATATTCTAACATTTGTGTATCAAAACCTTCTGGTTGTACTACATTAATTTTTGTGATTTCTCCATTTTCATCAGTCTCAGGAACCAAAACAGGGTTTACAAATCCACTATATGGTGCCGAAGTAAATTGCTTATTACGTTCTAATATCTCGGCGTGTAAAGTTTGATCAACTTTTACACCATAGCCTTCTACCAATTCTTCTGCAGCTTTATAATCTCCTTCTGATTTAATACGTTGTGTTTCTTTTAGTAAACGTCCAAAAATTTCACGTAATTTCTTATAATCATTGATATTATAATATGTCTTACCATTTTTTGTTACTTTTTCTATAACGTTATCTTTTTCACCTTGTTCAAAAGCCCAAGTGCTCACCCATTGTCTATTTCTCATATGCGCTTCTTCAACATCATCTCCTAAATTAAGACGTATTAATTGCAGTATTAAAGCATTATTAATATATCTATCGTAAGCAGCCTTTCCTAGTTTTTCCCAATCATCAACCAATCCTAATTCTTGTAACTTCGGATCCATTAAATAATAAAGACCTACTAAATCTGCACGGCCCTCTTCCATTGTAGAAGCATAATTTTTTAGAGTTTCTTTAGTTTCTCCAACTCCCGGGTTTAGCTGTCCTGATGCATGGCCTATAACTTCATGCAAAGCTGTTAGTAACTTACTACTTAACTGCCCATACTTTTTCTGTAATTCAAACTCTTCATCATCATGAACAAACTCTTTTAAACGATCAGTTCCTCTAGCATTATTGTAGGCATTAGTAATATTTCCTAAAGAAACAGATTTAGAACCTACTGCTGCTCGAATCCAGTTTGCATTTGGCAGATTTACACCAATTGGAGTACTTGGTGAAGCATCTCCTGCTTCTCCTGCAACAGTTACAACCTTATATGTTACACCAACTACACTATCCTTTTTATGTTCTTCCATTAATGGTGAATTATCTTCAAACCACTGCGCATTTTCAGAAAGTACAGACATTTTTTGAGACATATCAAAGTCCTTTATCTGTACAATAGTCTCATAAGATCCTCTGTATCCTAATGGATCGTTATACACTTCGATAAAGCTGTTTATATAGTCTATATTACCCTCGGTAGCAGCTGTCCAAGCAACATTATAATCATCCCATGTTTGTAAGTCTCCTGATTTATAATATTCAATTAATAACCCTAAAGCATCACCTTGTGCCTGATTTTCTGCAACACCTTTTGCTTTTTCTAACCATTTAACAATTTCATCAATTGCAGAACCATAAAGTCCTCCTGATTTGTACACCCTTTCTTTCACTTCACCATTTTCTTTTACTAACTGAGAATTTAAACCAAAAGACAAAGGTTTATTAGGGTTAGGAGATTTCTTTTTACTATAAAATGATTCTACATCTGCATTCGTTACTCCTGGTCCGTATAAATTAACAGCAGACACTGCTACATTATCAACACCTTTTGCCTGATTAACCTTTTTTACATCTGTATCATTAAAAATTACCTCATAGACATCTTTATCAATTTCGGTACTTGTGGCAGCGAGCAAAGAACTAAAATAATCTTTACTAAATTCTGGCTTAATTTTATCATTACTATAATGATGGTGAATTCCGTTAGAAAACCATACTCTTTTCATATATACTTCAAAAGCTTTCCAATCAGCAGCTTCTTTGTCCCCTTGATAAGTAGTATATATATTTTCTAACGCCTTTCTAATAGTAAGGTTATGACGGTAATTTTGATCCCAAATAATATCTCTTCCACTCAATCCTGCTTGAGTTAGATAATATACAAGCTTTTGCTCTTTTAAAGTTAGGTTATCCCAACCCGGGATTTGGTATCTCAAAATTTTAAGATCAGCAAATTGTTCTACAACAAAATCGAATTTTTCTTCTATTTTCTCTTGTTGTTCTTCATGTTTACTAATTTGATCCTTTACACTTGGATCTTTTTTACACGCTATAATTATACTGGCAATAGCTATAAAAAATAATACTTTATTACCTTTCATTTGTTATATTTTATTGTTTTCACAAATGTAACAAAATAAAAGCATCTTAAAATTGATTATATTAGCTCATCAAACAACCTAAACTAACTAATAATGAAGATCTTAAAATATTTGTTTTTTTTACTACTAATAGTACTAATTGGAGGTGCCGTATATGTTGCAACAATAAGCGGTGAATTTCAGGTAGAAGAAAGTAGAGTAATTAATGCTCCTGATGAGTTATTATTTAATACAATTAATGAATACAAAACTTGGGATAAATGGGGACCATGGATGGATGAATCTGATGACCTGATAATGGAATACCCAGAAAAAACAAGTGGCGAAGGAGCATCCTATAGTTGGAAAAGTGAAACTCAAGGAAGTGGTAAAATGGAAACCAATAAAGTAGCCCCATTTACCAGCATAGATCAAGATATTACATTTATAACACCAATGGGTGAAAGTAAAAGTGATGTTTACTGGAAATTCGAAAAAACCGAAGATAATAAGACTAAAGTAACCTGGGGTATGAAAGGTACGCAATCCTTTATGGAAAAAGCTTTTTGGGCAACCCAAGACAGCACTATATCACAAATGCTTAGGCCTATGTATGCAAGAGGCTTAGAAAAACTAGAAACCTTTGCTACCGAAAAAATGAAAGAATATATGGTTCATGTTGATGGTGTAACTGAACATGGTGGTGGATTCTACATGTATAACGCTACAGCTTCATCTATAGCAGCCATACCAGAAAAAATGGGGCAAATGCTACCTGCTGTTTTTGGTTATATGAAACAAAACAATTTACCTATGACAGGTAAGCCATTTACATTATACAATGAATATAATGAAGAACAAGGTACTGCCATTTTCTCTTGCGGAATACCGACAAGAGATAAAGTAGTTACTCCTAAAGAGAGTCCTATTCTTTGTGACTTTTTACCAAGACAAAAAGCAGTAAAAACCACTCTTAAAGGTAATTATACTAATTTAAAAGAAGCATGGGAAACCGCTTACAAATATTTAAAAGACAATAATCTCGAGCCTAATGCAGATTCGGCTCCTTTTGAAGTATATGTTACAGACCCTAGTCAACAACTAAATCCAGCAAATTGGATCACAGAAATTTACGTTCCAATACTTTAAAAAATAATTATAAAAAAAACCGCATTGTATTTAATTACAATGCGGTTTTTATTTTTTAATTCTAGATCAACCTCCTAAATCGATCTAGAAATGATAATAAACACTAATTTAGCCTCCAGTCAAAAAAGTAAATAATCAATTTACGACCTCAAAAGATATACCTTAAGAAAAGAAAATCATAAAATAAATGAAGCAAGTACTTTTAGTATTTATAGGGGGAGGAACAGGTAGTGTTGCCAGATATCTTATCAGTAAGTATCTTAACAGCTCTTCTGCAGCAATACCTTACGGAACATTTACAGCCAATATTCTAGGCTGTCTTATAATAGGAATAATATTAGGCCTCGCCTTAAAAAATAGTGTTATGTCTCAAAATACTGTAACGTTTTTAGCTACAGGTTTTTGTGGTGGATTTACCACGTTTTCAACATTTGCATACGAAAATCAGACATTACTAAAGTCAGGAGACTATGTTAGTTTTTTAGTCTATGCTATTGGATCATTTGCAATCGGAATAATACTTATTTTTATAGGTATGTTTATTACAAAATAAAACACTTCTTCCTAAAGTAGTATAGTACATAGTTTTTAATTATTCTCTACCTCTTTCTTATATTTTTTTACTCCAACCGGAATTTTAATATCCAAATGATTACCTTCTGGTGGTATCGGGCAGGAATATCTATCATTATATGCACAGTATGGATTATATGCTGTATTAAAATCAATTAGAATTGATTTTCCTTTAGGTATTGTAAGGTCGATAAAACGACCTCCTTTATAACTTAATTCTCCATTGGTTAAATCGGTAAAAGGAAGAAATAAATACTCTTGATATTCTGGTTGCGTTTTTAACCCTTGATTTTGATATATATCGAGCACCCATTGTTTTTCTTCTAAAACAAAATGTGCTTCTCCATACTTAACATACATTGGTTCTCTACCCGTTGTAGTTTTCATAACAAAAGGTGTTTCATGAGGAGTACGAACAAACTTTGCTATAACACAAAAAGAAGTATCTATTTTAAAAAAATCTAGAGTGATAAAACGATCTAAATCTTTTTGTACAAGTGGTGATTCTTCTTCAGATGCGAATTCTTTATTCAATTCTTCCTGAAAAGACAATATTCGTTTAATTGCTGTAGAATCTTCCTGAGCAATTATGTTTCCGATAAAGAAGAAGAAGAAAAATGAAAGCCTTAACACTTAGTACCTAATTTTATGCAAAAATACAACTTACAATTAGTTAACTAATTAATTTTATCTAAATTATAGTCTATTTTTCTATAAAAAGCTACTTTTATAGGTTTATTTGATAGTTCAATATCGAATAGATATTAATATCTGCAAGAGAAATCATTTCTTTTTTGTTCTTTCGCTAGACATTTTAGGTGTTTTTGCTATACGTAAAAGAGGCTTTACACTTCTTTATAATTTTAGCTAGGCTTAAAAACTAATGATTATTGATTTGATCTTAATCTCTTTATTAGTTTGACAAGAACATCTAATAAATTCATCATCATTTTATATCACTTTAAATCAACATTACATTGATCAAAATTTTACTTCAATATTTTAAATCATTTTCAGGATTATCAAAAGAAATCTGGTGGCTAGCATTAATTACATTAATCAATCGTGCCGGTGCAATGGTTATTCCTTTTTTATCTTTATATCTAACTGATGACTTGGACTTTTCATTACAACAAGTTGGTTGGATTATGACAAGTTATGGTTTAGGCTCTTTTCTTGGTGCATGGTTAGGTGGTAAATTAAGTGATCAAATTGGTTACTACAAAGTGATACTTGGTTCGTTAATATTAACAGGAGTATCTTTTATAGGAATGCAATACCTTACTAGTTTTTGGTCTGTTTGTATTGGTTTTTTTATACTTATTGCCATTGCAGATGCTGCGAGACCTGCTTTTTTTGTAGCCTTAAGTGCATATAGTAAACCCGAAAATAAAACTCGATCACTAACCTTTATAAGATTGGCTATTAATCTAGGGTTTTCTGCTGGCCCAGCATTAGGAGGAATAATTATTGCTTCACTTGGGTACTATGGGTTGTTTTGGGTCGACGGAATCACCTGTATTCTGGCAGGTTTGGTTATGATACAGACTTTACATCCTAAAAAAGCCAAGGTTCTCGATAAAGAAGTTATGATAGAAAACCCTGTCAAAGCACATAAAGATAGTACTTATGTTTTGTTCTTAATTGCTTTAGCTTTGTTTGGTTTTATATTTGTGCAATACTTCTCTACAATCCCATTATATTACAAAGAAATACATCATTTATCAGAAGAGCAAATAGGGCTATTACTTGCCTTAAATGGGGCTTTAATATTTTTCTTTGAAATGCCATTGATCGCTTATTTAGAAAAAACAAGTATTTCTAAAATAGGCAATGTTATTAATGGTTTTATACTTACAGGACTAAGTTTTATACTCTTTCTAATTACTCCTTGGGCAGGAATTTTAGTTTTAGGAATGATTATAGCGACTTTGGGAGAAATGGTAGCTTTTCCGTTTGGAAATTCATTTGCATTAACTCGCTCCAAAAAAGGAAGGCAAGGCGCCTATATGGGACTATATAGTATGTCTTTCTCTGCTTCTCATATTTTTGGTCACAACTCGGGTATGCAATTAATAGATACATATGGTTATAACAATGGGTGGATTTTTATGGCTTGTGTTGCAATATTAGGAACAGGGCTATTGTACATTGTAAAACGAAGACTATCTCTGAATAAATAATTTTGCTATATGTGGTAGTCACCCTAAGCATATTACTAAATAAAAAAAGACGACAACAAAAGCGTTCTGTAAACAGAACGCTTTTGTTTTTTGGGGTAAATCACGTACTCTCTTTAGCTTCAAGATTCGGGGTCTTTTGACTAATGTCCTCACACCTAATTCATCCCTAATGTATTCCAAACTAATATTTTAATAGGCATCGTCACACTCACTAAAATTTTAATTATGATAAGACATCTATGTGTTTTTTTAAGACATGATAAATTTAATGTAAAAAATTGGTTATCACAAAAATAAAAACGTTAAAAAGCATAAATATTCGATGAAATACACAGTATTTTATGATTTAACACTGAAATAAAAACAAATGTTAAGAAAAAGTAGCGTTAAGAGTTTAAATCTACAGTTGTTTATTTCCCCTATTCATATCCAAGATTTTTCCTAAATAAAAAAAACGCCAGAACTAATTCTGACGTTTTTATCTTTCCCTCGCACTCTCTTTAGTTTCCCATACTAATGTCCTCACGCAAGATTAAGATGTCCCTTAACACTTAAATATCAATTCTTATGCCAAAATTGTAATTCTTTAAATCATATTTGACTGATCACTGATAGGATTATTCTCAATAAGCTTGGAAAGAATAATATGCGTCTTCACCTCTCCATAAGTAATAAGTCTATCTATAAATTCTTGCAAATGCATTTGATCTCTCAAAACCACTTCCATAATTATATTTTCATTTCCTGTTATTCTATAACAATTCACGACTTCGTTAAATTCGGTTACTTTAACCAAAAAAGGTTGTAGTCTACCCATAAACGCTCGCAAAGTAATCATTGCTTTTAATTGATATCCCGTTTTGGCATATGAAACCTCAGCGGTGTACCCTTTTAAAATTCCATAGTCCTCCATTTTTTTTATTCTTTCTGCAACTGCCGGAGAACTTAAACCAACTTTTCTTCCTATCTCTGCATTAGAAAGCCTTGCGTTTTGCTGTAGGCATTCTAATATTTCCCAATTAATGGCATCAACTTTCATATTCAGTCTTATCTAATAATGCTTTTTTTATGATTTTATTGTTGTCTTTTTTTAATTTCTTATTTCTCATTATTGATTAATCAATTTGGTATAGGATTAAGTAAGTATTATGTTACTGATAATTATATCATAATTTCTATTTCTTTAGAAGAATTACACCACACTTTATTCTTATTCCTACCACTTAACTATACTTATTTTATTTTTAAATAAAATACATTAATCAACATAAACATTTAAAGCAAATTAACTATTTAACCTTAAATACAAAATCAAATATATAACAAATAACATTAATTTTGATACAACTAAATTGTTTAATGAGATTACAACCCCGAAATAAGAGGCTACATAAGAAAGCTCTAGAGATATTTAGGTTATCCCGAAATATTTCAGACTATCTTATTCATGACTTGGCTCCATTACAAAAAAATGGATCCGAAGACCCTCATATTTATTTTACTGGTGATATTATTAGGCAATCTGATGCTTTAGTTCCTAAAATTATTAAAGCCGAAAATCAAGCTTTTCAAGACGAGCGCATCAGGCAAGCAACTTCGCTTATACATATTACAAATAGACTTTACAAAAATTGTGAACGTTTAGAGCAATCTCAAAGTAATGGAAAAGAATTCTTAATTTTACTTCGTAAAGAACTTAGAAAATTTAAGCATTTACAGCGTTCTTGGATGATGAATTTATAAGTTTAAGAACTTACCTTCTTCTATATTTAGGATAAATAAGTTTACATATTGTATCATAAAATTCTCTCTTTAATGCACTTGATTTAAAAATACTTGGGTCATTTCTTTCAGCAGCCCAAGCAAAAATTTTATACTTTAACCTTTCTACCATCTCCTTCGAACTAGGATTGTCATCAATAGGTTTTAATTTATCAAGTTCTTTCTTCCACCAATGAATATTAGCTTTTTCTGGATATTCATCATCCTTTAGAAAACGTTGGCTAAAAATGTTTGTTAACTGGGTTTCTTTAGCAATCATTTTTAACTCTACTCGTTTAGAGTTTTTATAAGCTTTACTTTTTTGAAGTTTTTTATACTTTATGGAGATACTATCCAAATCATAAAATGCCTGATATGTATTTATGCTTCTTTCATAATTTTCATAAGCCATTAACGGTTTACTATTAAATTCTGATTGTTTTGCTAGCGAATAACTTTTTTCATAATTGTTGAAAACTTCGGATTTTGATAAAAGCTTTATCTTTTTTTTATGTAATTGTATGGCTAACCAATCAAATGCCTTTAATATTTCTTTGGAAGGAGGCCAACTATGATTACCATCATAAGTTATTAACGTATTACTAAATTTAAGTAGTTTTAAATGTTTTTTTACATTAAGCATTTCTGTATAATTCATATCCCTTTTTCCACAAATCCCAACGTAAGAGAACTTTTGAATTGTTGGCATATAAGCTTGATTTAAAGGAAATCCCGCTCCACACGCAATTACACCTGCAATCTTATTTGTCATCACTGCAATAGTTGAAGCTAACCGTGAGCCCCCAGAAAACCCTGCTAAAAAAACTTGCTTATCATCAATCTTAAACTTAGAAAACACAGATAAAAACAATCTATTAATAATTTCGAAATTAGCGTCATTAGAACCGTTCCTACTATTATTTGAGCATATTAAAATATGATTATAAGTTTCTGATGATTCTATAAATGGTTTAATACCCACCTCACCTCTACCCGCTGGTTCAAAAATAAAAACAACAGACGAGGGTTGTGATGCTTCAAAAGATTTAGGTAGATATAAAGCAAAGGTTTCCTTAGTATCTTCTGAAACAGAAATAGAGCTTATTATTTCTCCTTTTTTATAGAAGTTTTGAGCAATACTCATGTGCGTATAAACCAGTAATAAAGCAATCATTTTTAGTTTCATATATATCATTTTAAGCATTTAAAAACACTATTGTGATCATAACAATTATATAAATTCAGCTTACTTTATTTTTTTCACCCCATCTACTATTGTTTCTACACTATAAATATTCAATTTTATACGTGACTTAAAGTCAAAAGGTTCTAAAAGGATATTTTTTACATATTTCTACGATACTGCCCGCCTACTTCAAACAAAGATGCAGTTATTTGTCCTAAAGAACATTTCTTAACCACTTCCATTAGAGCTTCAAAAATATTCTGGTTGTTAATTGCCTTTTCCTGAAGTTCTTTTAATAAATCTGCAGATAAGTCAACATTTCCTTTATGAAGTTCTTTGAGCATTTTTATTTGATACTGTTTTTCTTCTTCTGTGGCACGAATAACCTCTCTCGGAGTAACTGTTGGAGATCCTTTGGAGCTTAAGAATGTATTGACTCCAATAATTGGGAAGTCTCCATTATGTTTTAAAGTTTCATAATATAGACTTTCTTCTTGTATCTTGCTTCTTTGATACATGGTTTCCATCGCTCCTAATACACCTCCTCTTTCTGTAATTCTATCAAACTCTTCTAATACAGCCGCCTCAACCAGATCGGTTAGTTCTTCTATTATAAAAGACCCTTGTATTGGATTTTCATTTTTAGCAAGTCCCAACTCCTTATTGATGATAAGTTGTATTGCCATAGCTCTTCGTACAGATTCTTCAGTTGGGGTTGTTATGGCTTCATCATACGCATTGGTATGCAATGAATTACAGTTATCATAAATCGCATATAATGCTTGTAAAGTCGTTCGAATGTCGTTAAAATCAATCTCTTGTGCATGTAAGGAACGACCAGATGTTTGTATATGATATTTTAGCATTTGAGCTCGTGGATTGGCTCCATATTTGTCTTTCAAGGCTTTTGCCCATATTTTACGAGCTACACGACCTATAACGGCATACTCTGGGTCAATCCCATTTGAAAAGAAGAAAGATAGATTGGGTCCAAATTTATTAATATCCATACCTCTACTTAAATAATACTCTACATAAGTAAATCCATTGGCTAATGTTAGCGCTAATTGGGTTATTGGATTAGCACCTGCTTCTGCAATATGATAACCCGAAATAGAAACTGAATAAAAGTTACGAACTTGTTTCTCTATAAAATATTCTTGCACATCTCCCATTAATCGTAAAGCAAATTCTGTTGAGAAAATACAAGTGTTCTGAGCTTGATCTTCTTTAAGGATATCTGCCTGAATTGTTCCTCTTACAATTTGCAAAGTTTTTATTTTGATCTCATCATAAATGTCTTTTGGTAAAACCTCATCACCTGTTACTCCTAAAAGCATCAGTCCCAGACCATCATTACCTTCTGGAAGTTCACCTTGATATTCTGGACGAGCCACTCCTTTGGTTGCATAAATACTCTCTATTTTGGCATTTACCTCACCTTCAAGTCCATTTTCTTTAATATACTTTTCACAATTTTGATCAATTGCGGCATTCATGAAAAATGCTAACAATATAGGTGCAGGACCGTTAATTGTCATACTTACCGACGTCATTGCATGTGTTAAATCATACCCAGAATACAATTTTTTAGCATCATCAAGACAGCAAATAGATACTCCTGCATTTCCGATTTTACCATAGATGTCTGGTCTTTTATCAGGATCATTACCATACAATGTCACCGAATCAAATGCTGTCGAAAGTCGCTTAGCATCCATTCCTAAACTTACATAATGAAAACGTCGATTTGTACGTTCTGGTCCACCTTCTCCCGCAAACATACGGGTAGGATCTTCGCCTGTTCTTTTAAATGGATATAATCCAGAGGTGTAGGGAAATTCACCAGGGACATTTTCTTGCAAAGACCATTTTAAAACATCTCCCCAAGCTTCATATTTTGGTAAAGACACTTTAGGAATTTGGGTATGAGACAATGACTTGGTATGAGTTTCTATTTTAATTTCTTTATCTCGTACTTTAAACGAATATATTTCGTCTTTATAACGTTGTACTTTCCCCTCCCATTTTGTAATAATTTCCCAATTATATGGATCTAGGTTTAGCTTTATTTTATCAAATTGATCTAAAAGCAAATTAAGAAAAACTCTATTATCCTCTGTTTGAGTATCTTCAAAGCTTTTTTCATCAATTCCGTTTTTAGACAACTCCAATTTTGTATTTGCTACACTACAAATAGTTTTATAGACACCATATAGTGTTTGTGCTACAGCAGTTTGCGTTTTTGCCTTTTGATCATAAGCTCTGTTATTTTCTGCTATTTCAGACAAATACCTGGTTCTACTTGGAGGGATAACAAATATTTTCTCAGACATTTCTTTAGAAATGTGAAAATTTGATTTAAGCTCTGCACTCGTCCTTGTCACAATGGTATCCATTATTGCTTTATAGAGCGTATTCATTCCTGGATCATTAAACTGTGATGCAATTGTACCAAAAACCGGCAAATCATCCTGTGAAACATCCCAAAGGTTATGATTGCGCATATACTGCTTTTTCACATCTCTTAATGCATCTAAAGAGCCTCTTTTATCAAACTTATTGATTGCAACTAGATCAGCAAAATCTAGCATATCAATTTTTTCAAGTTGAGTCGCAGCTCCAAACTCTGGTGTCATTACATACAAGGATACATCACTATGATCTAATATCTCGGTATCAGACTGTCCTATCCCCGATGTTTCAAGAATAATTAAGTCATATTCTGCTGCTTTAAGAACCTCTACTGCTTCTGCAACATGTTTTGACAATGCCAAATTAGATTGACGGGTAGCCAAAGAACGCATATATACTCTTGAAGAATTGATCGCATTCATCCTAATTCGATCTCCTAACAATGCACCTCCGGTTTTACGTTTGGAAGGATCTACCGAAATTAAACCGATTGTTTTTTGCGGAAAATCAAGTAAAAATCTTCTTACCAACTCATCGACCAATGAAGATTTACCTGCTCCACCAGTACCTGTAATTCCAAGTACTGGAATTTTTGATTCCTTATTTTTATTGTGAATTTGATTAAGCGTATCTTTTGCCTTTTCAGGAAAATTCTCGGCAGCAGAAATAATACGAGCAATAGCACCAGGGCTTTTATTAATCAATTTTTTTTCTTCTCCATTAAGATGCTCTCCAATAGGGTAATCAGATTGTTCTACCAAATCATTAATCATACCTTGCAATCCCAGTTTTCTACCATCATCAGGAGAATAAATACGAGTAATTCCATAATCCATCAATTCTTTGATTTCTTCTGGAAGAATAACTCCTCCTCCACCTCCAAATATTTTGATATGCTCTGCTCCATTTTCCTTTAACAGATCGTACATATACTTAAAATACTCATTATGACCTCCTTGATAAGACGTTAAAGCTATTGCATTAGCATCTTCCTGAATAGCACAATTCACCACTTCTTCAACACTTCTATCATGTCCTAAATGAATAACTTCGACTCCGGTAGATTGAATAATACGACGCATTATATTAATTGCCGCATCGTGACCATCAAATAATGAGGCTGCAGTTACTATTCGAACTTTATTCTTAGGTGTATAAGGTGGTATTTGCTCCATTGAAAATTATAATTTTTAAGGCAGACAATTTAAGAAATATGCATTAATATGGAACTATATTTTAGAATTATATAACGATTGTAAAATCAGATTATACTAACCAATTTATTATTGCCTTATTATACACCTGCTATCAACCTTAATTTTAACTGATGTATTCTAATTTCTAAACTAGTCGCTAGGCTAATACAAAAATATTCTTAAAAAAAATTACCCAATATCAGAAAATGAAACTACCATGGCGTAACATTGTCGTATAATTTTAAATCATGTTTGATGACGAAGCAAAAAGTTAATGATGAATACTGATACTTTTTACAAATAATCTTAGTGAAGTAATATTCTTACACATAAAACATAGATTAAGCATTTGTATCTATTTTGTTAACGAAACTGTTAAACATCTTATTATCAATACAAGAAAATAATATCTTCGGCATCAATTAAATCAAATATCTTTTTTAGAATGAAAACCACATCATCAAAAAATAAATTCATCACACTCGTTTTTCTGCTCGTTTTAGGGGCTGGAATTCATGATACTACTGCTCAAAAAAAGAAGAAAAGATCTAAAAAGGCTAAAACAGAAAAGGTCGAAAATTCTGAAAACAATAATGTAAAAAAAAGCATTGCAGAGCTAACTAAAAAAAGTAAAAAGATTGAGGGATTATTTACCGTTTATCGCGATACAATAGATGGTACAACTCAAATGTTAATCACCCAAGATCATATTGGAAAAGAATTTATCTATTTTAGTCAAATTGCTGATGGTGTTCATGACGCAGGCCCCACAAGAGGTGATTATAATGATTCTAAAGTTTTTAAAATTGAAAAACATTTTAATAAAATTGAATTTATCATACAGAACTCATCATTCTATTTTGATAAAAACAATCCTTTATCAAAATCTGCAAATGCTAATGTAAGTGAAGGGATTATGGCTAGTTTAAAAGTAGTAGCTCAGGATGATGAAAAAGGAACATATCTCATCAAGTCTGATCCTCTTTTTCTTAAAGAAACCTTTGAACAAATCAAATACCCTAATTACCCAAAGCAATCTCCTTTTGCATTTAAATTAGGAAAGTTAAGTTCTGATAAAACTAAAATTGGGGAAATCAAAAATTATCCAGAAAACACAAATATCAAGAGTCATTATGTATATTCTAACACTTCAATACTTAACCGAGGATCTGAAGCTGTGTCAGATGGAAGAAATGTTACTATAAAAGTTTTGCATTCATTGATCAAAATGCCAAAGAATGACTATACACCTAGATTTGATGATCCAAGAGTTGGATATTTTACGACCGAAGTTACAGATATGACTTCTAAAAGCACCACTCCTTATAGAGATTTAATTCATCGTTGGAATTTAATAAAAAAAGATCCTAATCAAGCTATTTCTGAACCTATCCAACCTATCGTTTGGTGGATAGAGAACACCACTCCTTTTGAATTTAGAGCTTCTATAAAACAAGGAGTTTTAGAATGGAATAAAGCTTTTGAAAAAGCAGGGTTTAAAAATGCAATTGTAGTAAAACAGCAACCTGATGATGCCAAATGGGATGCCGGTGATATACGATATAATGTTTTAAGATGGACTTCGTCTCCAGATCCTTCATACGGAGGGTATGGACCAAGCTTTGTAAACCCAAGAACAGGACAAATTCTTGGTGCAGATATTATGCTTGAATACATACACCATACAAACCGTGTTAAGTATGATAAAATTTTTAATACAGATGCAACCGACCAATTATCTATAAACTCTAAACATAAATACTGTTTATTAGGAGATTTAATGCACGAAAATACAATGTTTGGTCAAACCGCTTTACAAGCATTTGGACTTCCTGTTGAAGATATTGAAGGAATGAAAAAAGAGGCTATGATTAATCTCATTATGCATGAAGTAGGTCATACTCTTGGATTAAACCACAATATGAAATCTAGTGTATTGTTCTCTCCTGCTCAACTATATGATCCAAAATTCACAAAAGGAAAGTCTCTAACGGGTTCTGTAATGGATTATGAAGCTATTAATGTACCTAATGACAAAGCAAATCAAGGGCATTTCTATTCTGATGTAGTCGGACCTTATGATATATGGGCAATTCAATTTGGTTACACCCCTGTAAAATCTAAGAATGAATTAGAAAAAATTCTATCCAAATCCACTCAACCCGAGCTTATTTTTGGTAATGATGCTGATGATATGCGCTATCCAGGAAAAGCAATTGATCCTAGAGTAATGACAGGTGATTTATCCAATGATCAGATTCAGTATTCTATCGATAGAATTAAACTGGTTAATACCATGACAAAGGGATTAAAAGAACAATTTAATGAAACCGGAAATTCATATCAAGAATTACTACAAGCATTCAATGTTTTAAAAAGTCAATACCGAAGAGCAGGTGATGTCATCTCTAGATTTATTGGAGGGGTTTATGTTGACAGAGCAATGATTGGGCAACCTGGAGAAACAAAACCTTATACTCCTGTAGCATACAAAGATCAAAAGAGAGCTATGAACGCTCTATCAAAGTATATTTTTGCTCCTGATGCATTTGCATCACCAAACGAATTATATAGTTATTTAGCCCGTCAAAGAAGAGGTTTTAATTTTTATAGTAAAACAGAAGATCCGAAAATTCATAATACCATTTTAAAATCTCAAAAAGGAATTCTTAATCATATTTTACACCCAAACACCCTTCAAAGAATTATAGATTCAGAATTGTACGGTAATACATATACCTTATCAGAGTTTATGACAGACCTTAATAATTCAATATTTAAGGCTGATGCTTCTGGTTCAATCAATACTTTTAGACAAAATCTTCAATTAGAATACACAGAAAGATTGATTAAAATGTTAAACAAACCCAATTCTTCACAAAAAACAAAATATAGTTATAGTGCCAAATCAATGGCTCTATATAACCTGAAGAAAATAAAAACAATGGTTTCAAATGGTACAGGAAACACTTTAACAAAAGCCCACAAAGACCATTTAAAGACACTCGTAACAAATACCTTAGAAAATTATAGGTAACCTTACTTACTATTCTAAAAATTATAAAAGCCGATACTTAGTTATCGGTTTTTATAATTTTATCCAACTACCAACATTTTTATTATCTATAAAGAGGATTAAACAGTTTATATGTATAAAACAATGATTTTTTTCGTAGTTATGCTTACATTAGACCCTTAAAACATAAGTACTTTTTTATATTCTATAATTATGAAAAAATTTCTAGCCTTTTCACTCGTAATTCTTCTTTCAAGTTGTGCAGAACTTCAACAAGTAGTAAACAACCTACCTCAAACGACTGGTGGTTTTGGCATTAGTAACATTGACATAGGTAATGGATTAAGAGAAGCTCTTGATAATGGTATTGACAAACAGGTGACAAAACTCACTCAAAAAGATGGTTTTTACAGAAATCAACTTGTTAAAATTCTATTACCACAAGAATTACAAAAAGTAGACAAAACTCTAAGGGATATTGGATTAGGAAACTTAGCCGATGAAGGGTTAAAAGTAATTAATAGAGCTGCAGAAGATGCTGTAAAAGAAGCCACTCCAATTTTCGTTAGTGCAGTAAAACAAATCACCTTTGCAGATGCAAAGCAAATACTTTTGGGTAGTGATAATGCTGCCACTCAGTACTTGACCAACAAAACTCAGAGTCAACTTTACCAAAAATTTAGCCCAGTAATCAATAGATCTTTTTCAAAAGTAGGTGCAGATAAAATTTGGTCTAATATCATCACCAAATACAATGCTATCCCATTAACCAAAAATGTAAATCCTGATTTAACAGATTATGTTACGGGTCAAGCACTAAAAGGAGTTTATAAAATGATTGCTGTAGAAGAAAAAGATATAAGAACCAAATTAAGTTCTAGAACTACTGACCTTTTAAAAAGAGTATTTGCACTACAAGATTAGCATATCATTTTATCTAATTCTGAAATAAACACAATTGAACATAAATTAGCTAAACATCACACATTACGGGAATTATCCCCAAAAAAAGAGGTTAAAACAGAAAAAAAAGTACCTCTTTACAATATTTATAACAAATTTAAGCGATGTTAACTCATTGTTAAGAACACTTCGTTTTATTATGCTCTATATTTGTCCCAAGAAAAAGAAAATAAAGTTAAATATTAGGGATGTTTATCTGGTTGAAAAATAAAACCGAATTACAAAAGCTACAGTATCATTACTGTAAGCTTATGAAGAATGCATACAAGTTGGCACTTACTGATAAAGAGAAAAGCGATCAGCTTCATGAGCAAGCTGATGAAATCTTAATTCAAATAAAAAAGTTAGAAGGCCGTACTTGCTCTTAATCATCTCTATTACTCGATATAAGTTATATTGATCCAGAATACTTTCGCAAAACTAACTTACCTGCATAAAGTGTATAAAGTATTGTAGTTGTTACTAAAATAGCTTTGAGTACATTAATGAAGTGTTTTAAAATAGGAAAACGCTTTTACCAAACGCGATCCATACCACGAAAAGTATTCTCCGTCTACTAATACTACTTTTGTATTTGGGTAATATGATTTAATTTCGGCAATGTGTTTTTCTGAAAAAGGAAATGGTTCTGATGATAGTAAAATCAAGTCCAGATCTTTAATCATTTTTAAATCATCTTTTCCTACTTCGGGATAACGAGTTTTGGTTTTATACACATTCACAAAACCATTTAATTGTAACATCGTATGTATAAATGTATCGTTTCCAACAGTCATCCAAGGATCTTTCCATATAAAATACACTACTCGTTTTTTTGGCTTTTCTGAAATAAAATCATCGAAAGATTTTTTTTCTAAGGTTATCATCGAAACTAACTCCTGTGCTTTATCTTTTACTTCAAAAATATCTCCATATTGGTTGATCATTTCTAAAGCATCAGACAACGAGTTAATATTGGAAACATGAACGGGGTATTTATTTTCTAGATATTTGACTATATCTTCTGTATTCTCCTCTTTATTACATAAAATAATATCAGGATCTAGCTTTTCGATTTTATCATAATTAACCTGCTTAGTTCCTCCTACGATAACCTTTTGACTCTTTAGGTTTTTGGGATGAATACAAAACTTAGTAACCCCAACAATACGATCAATTAAGCCTAAAGAAACTAAAAGTTCTGTTTGTGAAGGAACTAATGAAACAATTCGTTTAGGTAATTTCTGAAAACAAATTTCTCTTTTGAGTTGATCAACATGTATTATCTTATTAATCTCATTCATTATTACCATTTATTTACAAAAACAAACCACAAACACCTAATTATTAACCAATTAAATTATGATATTAAGTGATTTTTCCCTATATTGAATGTATTAATAATAATTAAATATTGGGGGTTATGAGTTCAACATTACTAGACTTTGTCATTTTTGGCATAATGGCATTTTTCGTTTTTTTTATTGCATACGGCTTAATAGGTTATGCAAAACAAGTTTTTAATGCCAATAGGCGATAATTTTTATTTAAAGGAACAAAAGCATTTTACTGTTTTTGTTCCTTTTTATTTTATCCTTACAACAAAATAAGTTTCTATACCTTATCTAGAATCTCTTTCATTTGTTGCTGTAGCTCCAAAGCTTTATTTGCAGCTTCTTCTGCATAATCCTGTCCATTAGAGGCATAAATAATACCTCTTGAAGAATTAATCAATAACCCTACCTGATCATTCAATCCGTATTTACAAACATCTTGTAGATTGCCTCCTTGAGCACCAACACCTGGCACTAATAAAAAACTATCTGGAACTATTTTTCTTATTTCAGAAAAATATGAAGCTTTGGTTGCTCCGACAACATACATCAAATTCTTTGAATTTTTATATGACTTTGACACTTTTAATACTTCTTTATAAAGAGGAGTTTCGTCAACATTCTTAGTCTGAAAATCAAATGCTCCTTGATTTGAGGTTAAAGCTAATACTATAGTATGTTTATTCTCAAAAGCTAGAAACGGTTCTACAGAATCTTTCCCCATATATGGTGCAACGGTAACTGAATCAAACTGCATATCTTCAAAAAAAGCTTTGGCATACATTGTACTAGTGTTACCTATATCACCTCTTTTAGCATCTGCAATTGTAAAAATATCAGGATGATTTTGGTTCAAATAATCAATAGTTTTTTCTAATGACTTCCACCCTTTAATACCATAAGCTTCATAAAAAGCTGTATTCGGTTTATAGGCAACCGCAAGATGATGAGTAGCATCAATTATGGCTTTATTAAATTCGAAAATAGGATCTTCTTTATCTAATAAATGTTTTGGGATTTTTTGTATATCTACATCTAAACCTATGCATAAAAAGGATTTCTTTTTGTGTATTTGCGCAACAAGTTCTTGAGTTGTCATATTATATTTATCAATTTGCAAAAATATTATTCATTACCATCTACATAATCCTGTAAGTAGGCGTACCTTAGCGTCAACTTACCATTTTGAGTCATTCTAGCTCTTTCTAAGACACCATCATTATCATTATTAAAAAAAGCAGGGATAACATGTTCTAAAAACATCTCTCCAAACCCTTCTGTAGCATCTTTTGGAAGTTCACAAGGTAAATTATCTACCGCCATAACAACAATTGCCTTAGGGTCTTTAAAATCAATTTCCTTCCCTGTTTTAGCATTATAACCATAAATAGGATCAGCTATTGTAGAAGATCTTATTGTACTAGCAACCGGACCGTCTATATCACAAGATATATCTGCTACCAGTTTGATATTAAAGTCTTCAGATTTCGCATCATCTTGTGTAAAAAAAGCAGGTGCTCCATCACCATAAAAGTGGCCCGAAATATACATATCACTTACCTTTGCAAACTTCATAAAATCTCCTTCATATGCTGAAGGATTGTTATAAAAATCAAACCGATCTAATGTTTGTCCATCCTTTCTCTTACTATAATCCAAAACATCAATTTGCACATATACTGCTTCATCAAAATTTTTGTTCAAATAATCCTCAACAGACACTTCTCTGATCTTCATAGCATCTAGTATTTCTTTTGCACCATTTCCGACCTTACCCTTACCAGTAAGTACAATCTTAATATTGGGTAGTGTAATTTTAGATAATTCTAATTCTAGCTCTTTTTGATCATTAAGTTCTTCTGCCTTGGGGAGAGTAAATGTTTCTTCTTTAAGTCCCCATGCTCTAAACCCATTATACGCACCTACAATTCCTGCATATCTACCAAAACCAATTAATCTAAACCCTTTGTCATTAACGATCAATTCATGATCATAAAACTCTATATTCTTATCTAACATTGCCTTAAGTAATTCTCTATTATAAGGCTGTTTTTTGATCGTATGAGAAAAGAAAAAATATTTTTTATTTGGTATTAAAGCCGAAATCGGTACTTCTTTTACACCAAGTAAAACATCACAATCAGACAAGTCATCAGAAACATTAAACCCGGATTTCTCATAAACATCATCGCTAAAAGCTCTAATATCAGAAGGTTCTACTACAAAAGAAGCATTAGGAAATTTTGAAATTATATTTTGAAGTCCTGTTGGCGAAAACACAGCACGACGATCTGGCGGGTTTTTTCGCTCTTTAATGACACCGAATTTAGTCATACGAATTGGTATATTTTTTGTTTAGTTAAAATAGCGGGTAAAGATATGACAATTATAGTTATATTTGCCGTCCTTGTATTTTTTAATCAATTTATAATGGGTGTGTAAATATACACTATAAATGATGATCAAATTACAAGAAATAGTATCGGGGTCGACTGGTTTTGACAGCGAGATTAATAGAGTGGTAAGCACGTCGAGCGCTGGGATATAGCTCGTAAATATCATATTTCAACTTTTTTAAACGGCGAGAATAACTACGCCCTAGCTGCATAATCCGAATCACAGTAGGATAATGCCTCGGTTCGCTAGGCGAACAAGCAGGATACCTCTCAAGAGCCTTGGTTTACGGCGATTGGTTATGAGGTATCGTAAAAGTAAACCTAGAGATTATAGTGTCTTGATATAATTTCGAAACTTAATTGAGAATAAGCGATAAGTTGGCAGTTTTTGGTCTTTCATATCGACGAAAATTAAACAAAAACTAAGCGTGTAGAAAGCTGTTGTATTACTTGTTTGGACGAGGGTTCGAATCCCTCCGACTCCACTGAAACATAAATAAACCACTAATTATTAGTGGTTTATTTTTTTTAAAGGAAAAGCAAGCAAGAAAACAAAACGCTTGAAACACCCTAAATACTGACTTATATTGGTTTGACTTCTACTCTGACCTAACAAACAGAAAACAATCGACAAATATACGGTGTGTCATTTTTTTAAAAGGACAAGAAAAAACAACCTACAAATCTACCCTTTAGAATGTTATTAAGTTTAGGTTATACAGACTAAGAATAGTCGTATATATTATTTTCAAGAAATGAAATACAATAATTAGAACAATTAACTTATAGTTTAGATTTTAATTGAAGATTAACCTAATCTGAATTTAAAGTATAAAATTCACCAAAAGCATATCCCGTAAAAGAGGATTGATTCAAAACAACTCTTTCAACCTTAAAAACAGATTCATGTTTTACTTTTTTATGATCCATTAACACTTTCATTCCAGATGTAGGAAGAAATGAAATGTTTGATTCTTCTATTTTACCAGTTTGCAGATCTATAAAATAAAAATCATAAAACAAAAACTTGTTAACTTCGCTCATATTCTGAATCATTGAGAATTCAATTTCTGCAAATGCTTTTCTAATTTGGTTTTTCATATAGTTTAACATACATGTAAGTTAGAACAAACATTTGTCATTACTATACGGGTTTCCGTAATACTACTGTTTTTTTCACACCCTACTAGAGATATGTTGGATTTGATAAAGCTGAAGATATACTATAAAAAAAATATTCTATTGACAAATCACCGTACAAAAACAACAGAGTTTAATACTAATTAGGCTAAAAATAGCATTATCAATAAAAAAACAAATACCCGTCACTATTAGCCCAACACAAAACTCTTCCTGAAGTTTTTAGACTAAAAACACATAATGATTAGGCATTAGTATTGAAGTGGTTTAAACTTTTTTTGAATTGAATAAAAGGGTTGTAGATATTTGCGTTACCACACGTAAACAATCTAAAA
>CANNBP010000015.1 GCA_947502885.1 uncultured Aquimarina sp.
CCGCTCCTGAAACATTCGTTAAGACATCGGTAATACTAGTAGCTGTGCTTGTGGTGGTGGTTTCTCCGGTAACATTTACATTGTCGGCTGCTGACCAACTAAAGGTAACGCCAGTTAAATTTACATCAGTGGTTAAATCGTGATTTAATGCAATATCACTACAAACCGTATCCGTAGGTGGTGTCGCTACAAAAGGTTCTGGATCTACAGTAACTACATAGGTATAAGAATCTCCAACACAACCATCGGCGCTGGTAGGTGTAATCGTGTAGGTTACTGTTTGTACTGTTCCTGATGTATTGGTTAACGTATCTGTAATACTAGTAGCTGTACTTGTGGTGGTGGTTTCTCCGGTAACATTTGCATTGTCGGCTGCTGACCAGCTAAAGGTAACTCCTGTTAAATTTACATCGGTGGTTAAATCGTGGTTTAATGCAATATCACTACATACTGTATCCGTGGGTGGTGTTGCTACATAAGGTTCTGGATCTACAGTGACTACATAGGTATAGGAGTCTCCTACGCAACCATCGGCACTGGTAGGTGTAATCGTGTAGGTTACTATTTGTACTGCTCCGGATGTATTGGTTAACGTATCTGTAATACTAGTAGCTGTACTTGTGGTGGTGGTTTCTCCGGTAACATTTGCATTGTCGGCTGCTGACCAGCTAAAGGTAACTCCTGTTAAATTTACATCGGTGGTTAAATCGTGGTTTAATGCTATATCACTACAAACCGTAGCTGTGGGTGGTGTAGCTACATAAGGTTCTGGATCTACAGTCACTACATAGGTATAAGAATCTCCAACACAACCATCGGCACTGGTAGGTGTAATCGTATAGGTTACTGTTTGTACTGCTCCTGAAACATTCGTTAAGACATCGGTAATACTAGTAGCTGTACTTGTGGTGGTGGTTTCTCCGGTAACATTTGCATTGTCGGCTGCTGACCAACTAAAGGTAACGCCAGTTAAATTTACATCAGTGGTTAAATCGTGATTTAATGCAATATCACTACAAACCGTATCCGTAGGTGGTGTCGCTACATAAGGTTCTGGATCTACAGTAACTACATAAGTATAGGAATCCCCAACACAACCATCGGCACTGGTAGGTGTAATGGTATAGGTTACTGTTTCTATAGCCCCCGAAGTATTGACTAAAGTATCCGTAATACTAGTAGCTGTACTTGTAGTGGTGGTTTCTCCGGTAACATTTACATTGTCAGCCGCCGACCAGCTAAAGGTAACCCCTGTTAAATTTACATCAGTGGTTAAATCGTGGATTACTGTACCATCACTACATACTGTATCTGTAGGTGGTGTGGCCACATAAGGTTCTGGGTTGACTGTTACTACATATGAATACACAAAAGGGCTCCCTATACAACCATCGGGACTGGTTGGAGAAATAGCATATGTTACTTCCTGAACAACACCTGAAATATTAGTTAATACATCACTAATATTTGACGAATTCATTGTTGCTAATGTTTCCCCAGTTACATTAGGATTATCAAATGCAACCCAATCAAATGTTACTCCAGTCATATTAACATCCACGGTTAAATCGTGATTTAAGGCAATATCGCTACAAACCGTATCGATAGGTGGTATCGTTGCGAATGGACCAGGATTAATGGTCACTACATAAGCATAGGAATCGCCCTCGCAACCATCGGCACTGGTGGGTGTAATGGTATAAGTAACAGTTTGCACGGCCCCTGAAGCATTTGTTAACGTGTCAGTAATACTGGTAGTTGTACTTGTAGTGGTGGTTTCTCCGGTAACATTTACATTATCTGCTGCTGACCAGCTAAAGGTAACCCCTGTTAAATTTACGTCGGTGGTTAAATCGTGGTTTAATGCAATATCACTACATACTGTATCTGTAGGTGGTGTGGTTACAAAAGGTTTAGGATTGATTGTGACTGTTATAGTATATATTGTACCTATACAACCTGTTACCGTATCACTGGGTATAATGGTATAAACTACATTTTGAGCTACATTTGTAGTATTTATAAGTGTATCATTTATATTACCACTATTTGATGTAGTAATGGTTTCTCCTGTTACATTAGGATTATCTGTAGCAGACCAAGAAAAAGTAACTCCTTCATTATAATTATCAATATCTCTAATCAAATTTATACTTAAAGATTCTTCAGAACAAATAGTTTTTGTTTGACTTATATTACTGGGTAACACAGTTGGGGTTGGTTGAACAGTTACAGTATAAGTATACACATCTTGCACAATTCCTCCCGAATCGTAACCTGTAATTGTATACTCCACTTCTTGAGCAACTGTCACTTCATTTATTAATGTATCGGTAATTTCTGAAGCTGTTGAAGTTGAAATAGTTTCTCCAGTTATCAACGGATTATCGGAAGCAGACCAGCTAAAAGACACTATTGACGGGGCAACATCAGTAGTCAAATCATGCGATAATGCTATTCCTCCACATATGGTTTCTATAGGATTTACTGTCACTATTTCATCTGCGGTTGGATCAATACTACTTCCCGTTCTAGGTGTTCCTGTTGCTGTTACGGTATTTGTTATATCAGCCTGACTGTTAACATCTAGAGAAGTAACTATATATTCTAGTGTCCAAATAGCAGTTTGACCTGGAGCTAACTCATCCACATCATTATCTAGACCATCATCAGAACCTGTAGTACTTTGTAATGATGGTATGCCAATTATTCCATTACCAGAATGTACATCATTTATTGTAACTTCATCATAGGTAACATTACCTATATTGGTCACCTCATAGGAGTACGTAATTGTTTGCCCATCCGCCACATTACTATCATCATCAGCAATTTTAGTTACGCTAATTGCTGGTGTTGAAATTAGTGGTACAATGGTAGGATCATTTTCGTTATTATTAGGATCATCTGGATCATCAGAGATATCAGTTACACTTCCTCCTCCTGGGTCTTGACTTCCTACTGTTGCTACATTAATTACCTCCCCTGTATCCAAATCTTCTTGAGTAATAACATGAGTAGCTTCAAAAGTAGCCGTTTCTAATGGCTCCATACTATCAACATTGTTATCCCCTCCTGCATCAGTTCCAGTCGTACTTATTAAGGTTACTGTATCTGCATTAGGGTCTACAAGGTTAACATTCGTTAATGTTACATTACCTGTACTAGTTGCTGTTATGGTATATGTTATTGTTTGCCCTAAAGTATTATAAGGCCCATTAATAGGTTCGTCATCAGTTTTTGTTACATTAAGGCGTCCAAATTGGGGGATACTAACAACAGTGGCATCATTCAAAGTCGAAGTTGTAGGATCATCTGAGTTATCTGTAACTACGGTACCTTCAACCACCTCTTCTCCTGAAGCTGTTGCCGTGTTTGTTACATTACCTGCATCAAAATCGGCTTGAATAATTGTATGTTGAGCTGTAAATACAGCAGAAGCCCCTGCTGGTAAATTAGTTATTGAAGTTGGAGTTATACTACCTGGATCTACATTGAGATCTGTTATTGTAACATTGTTCAAACTTACATTACCTGTATTAATAACCGTAAGTTCATAGGTTATAATTTCTCCTAAACTATCATACAAGCCATCTGACGCTGGTTGTGCTATTTTTTCTAAAACAAGTCCTCCAACTTGATCTATTGGTGTAATTGTTGGGTCACTAGTAGATGACGTTAGATCATCAGGATCATCTGAAATATCAGAAATTACGAAACCATTTGACAATGTACCTTGTGCAATAGCCGAATTTACAACTTGATCAGTTTCTATATCTGCTTGAGTAATTGTATGAGTTGCTGTAAAATTTGCAGAAGCACCTATAGCCAAGTTAGATACCGAAGCTGGAGACAAGCTACCAGTATCAATATCAGGATCTACTATTGTTACAGAAGGTATTATTTGATCTCCAGTATTTGTTACTACAAAATCATATGTAATCACTTCTCCTACTTCATCATAACTACCATCTAATGCAGGATTATCTGTTTTTGTAACTTCTAGTTCATTATTAATAATAGTAACATCTTCGGTTAGGTCATCAGGTAAAAAATTTCCATCGACTTCTGTTTGAGAATTACTAACTGTATTTGTCACTGTTCCCGAAGTGACTACCTCATTTACAGTCGCCTCAACTGTCAAGGTATGAACTTCTCCACTATACATATTTCCTATAGTCCAGTTGGGAGCTGACCATGTTCCAAAACTGGGAGTTACTGTTCCAAAAGTAAGTTCTGAAGGTAGTACATCGTTAATTACTAAATTGGTTGCTGGATTTGTTCCTAATTGCTCTACCTCTACAGTAAAAATAACCGTATCTCCTTCTATAGCTGTGACATTATCTACTGTCTTTGTCAACACAATTTCTGGGTCGCAATTAAAGACAGATAAAATTGCAGAATCATAAGTACATGGGCCTCGGGTTACCCTAACAAAGAAGTCACCCGGCTCGCTAGGCATATACAGACTTGTCGTTTCCCCTGGTATCATAACTCCATTTTCAAACCATTGATATCCATCAAAATTACCCGAAACTTCAAAAACATCTGCCCCTGGAAGGCACCCACCTCCAGTAGTATCTAATTCCACAACTGGCACAGTATCGAACCCTGAATAATATCCCGCTAATCCCGCATTTCCGCTAACTCCAAAAAAACCAACCGCAATTGGTCCTGTCGATTGAACACTCACATCTCCTGTTAATCCTGTAACAGTAATCGTTTTCCAATCTGGTGTTCCTGTCGCAGGTATTGAAGCAGGTAATGTAACTGTTCCACTCCCATCGTTAACTATGATATTACCATCAGGAGTACTTGTCGAAGCTGTGATTGTAATTCCACCTGTAAAGTTTGAACCTGCTACATTTCTTATATCGTGTATATTATCTAATAAGGTTGGTAATAAACAATTTGTTGGTGCTATAAAATTTAATCCCCCTGTTTGAATAGCACTAGAGCCTGCTATATTTTGAAAAGCATAAACTTCTTTTGATGTTGTAACATACATATTACCTCCTACAGATCCAGACGAATAATTAGTACCCGGAATTAGAAAATAATCACCATTATTAATAGTAGCAATAGGAGTACCAGAACCATTTACAAATATGTCCGTCCCATTTTGTGTTCCTATAATTATAGGAGTTTCATTAAGGTCTGACCCATTTGCACGTACAAATACATACTCTCTCCCCAAGACATTTTCTGGCACTAACTGATCAATACCCGCATCTCTACTATTTGACGTTTGAGACGGAGCTCCATTTAGATTACCACTAGAAACTACTATTTTTTTATCAGCTTGAATCGAAGCACCTAGCCAACAATCAATATTCGCTGTACCATTACTTCTAGGTGCTTCCAGAACATAGGATTGACCTGCATTAAGCATTATAGATAAACTGTTATCTGTGATTCCATCTGCATCATTACCATTTCTGAAAGAACAGTCTGAATCATAACCAAAGATAGTAACAGTAGTATTATCTTGTGTTGCCATGATACCAACAACTGCATTAAGAGTATTGTGCCCGTTACCATAATTAGGTCTACCTCCCCATTTAAAAGAAGTTCCACAAGCCTGCCTACCTTTTGACGTTAATGAAGCTGCCTGAGCACTTGACCTGCCTCTATAATTAACATAAAATTCTTCTCCATTTGAAGATTCAAAACGTAATCCAGCATTACTTAAAACAGTTCCTGTATTTTCGGTAGTAACAAGAGTTAAACCATTATTACCATCAGATAAATTGTAAGTTTGGGAATTTATATTAGACAAACCACTTATAGTGGCTATTTCAGTAGCATTTGTTCCTCTATAGATTGTGACATCAAAAGGAGTAGTTTCTGGTGTAGACAGATAAATTCTTTGTTCTTTTATAGAACCTGTTCCTCCATTACCTTGTTTTAAAGGAGGCAAATAATGTATATTACTGAGTTGTCCTCTAACACTAAAACAACACATAATAATAGCTGTAACTAAAATGTAATATTTATTCATACGAAATACGGTTCGATAGAAACTTTAATATAATTTTTCAGTAAATGTCTAGGGGTAGTTTTTTGACGAAATGCGGGGATTATATCGCTGAAATGCAAATAACATCTGTTAAACACGTTAAATCGACCTTACTCAAATATAAACAAAAGGAACAGTACTCCGTATACGGAATAACCACAAATCATTGATTGTTAAGAAGTATAAATTTGTTTTTTTCGTGTTTTTACAGGAAATCAAGATTAAACATTTGTACATTTTAAAGTATAAAAATCAATTCTCACATCGTAATTACATGTAAGAAATAACTTTCAGGATATTATATAAAGGGAAGTGATAACATTTTCACTGTATCTTTAATCACCAAAACTTTATCAACATTTCTAAGATGTATGTCAACAAAAAGATAGGGTTTAACTTTATTATTCAAGCTAAACCCTATATTAAAACTTTAATCTGTCCTAAAAAAACTTATCTCATTTCTGATAAAATTTAATTCGAAATTACAATAAATTCACTTCGTCTATTTTGAGCATGCTCATCTTTACTACACCTTACACCATTGCTACATTTATTCATTAAAACAGTTTCTCCATACCCTCTACTTTTCACTTTTGAAGGATTGATGCCTTTGCTTATAATGTAATTCGCAGTTGACAAAGCTCTTTTTTGAGATAATTTCATATTATATCGATCACTACCCCTACTATCTGTATGTGAGCCTATTTCTATTTTAATCGAAGGATATTCTTTCATGTATACTACAACCTTATCTAATTCTTTTGCCGTTTTACCTAATATTAATGCCTTATTCGACGCAAAATAAATAGGCTTTAGATTTAACAATTTTGCCAAATCAATTCCTTTTTCGGGTAGATTGTTTTTCAACCTTAGAGTTTCAGAAAGATTTGGATTATTTCTATTGGTTGCTATTATTTTACTAATCGTATCATAATCTTCCTTTTCAACGATAATGGTGTACTCTTTATCTGCACAATCCAATACCGTTTCAAAAATACCTTCTCCATCAGTTTTTCCTGAATATAGGACTATTCCCAGATCATCTTTAATTGTTACGTTTGCATCAGGAAGAACCTTTCCTGATGACTCATCGATCGCAATGCTTTTTAAACTTCCATCACATTTCGTAATTAAAGGTTTGGTTTCAACAAAGCTATAGATATCGTCACTTCCTCTACCTCCTGGTCTATTTGAAGCAAAATATCCTTTTTTTGTTTCCTCATTAATAATAAAAGTTACATCATCTGCCGAACTATTAATTGGTTCACCAACATTATATACTTTCTTGTCTGTGTCTTCAAAATTTATAGTAAATATATCGAGACCACCCAGTCCTAAATGTCCATCTGAAGCAAAATACAACCTCCCTGATGTACTAATAAAAGGGAAAGTTTCTCTTCCTTCTGTATTAATTTCTGATCCCAAGTTTTGAGGAGTACCAAAAGTACCATCTTCTTCAATGTTTACTACATATAAATCAGACATACCATATCCTCCTGGCATATCAGAAGCAAAATATAATTTTTTGCCATCCTCACTTAGACTAGGATGTGCAACAGAATATTGATCACTATTAAAAGGTAAATCTTCTATAATTGTCCATTCTGATTTACTATCCAATTTTGCACGATAAATTTTTAAACGATTTACTCCAGTAGAATCCTTTCCAAATTTGGACTTAATCAAATTATTTCGAGTAAAGTATACCATATTTCCATTTTTTGAAAATGAAGATGTTGATTCATGTAAACGAGAATTTAACGCTTTTGAAAAATTCTTAGGGTATTCAAATTTGTTTGAATCATTAAGGGTATAGCTATATAAATCAAGATAAGGTTGCCTTGTCCATTTACTTCTTTTTAATTTACTTTTAATACTCCCTCTTGATGACGAAAACACCAATTGATTTTTAAATATTGAAGGAGCAAAGTCAACATAAGCAGAGTTTCTTGGCAAATTTTCAATCATATATCTTCCTGATTGTAATCTTATTTCTTCTATATAAAAAGGGTTGTATGATAATTTAGTAGCTCTTAAATCATTCGTATTTGATCCTTGTACTTTAAGCATCAAACTATCTGCCATTTTGTATTTCTTTAAATATTTTAAAGATTGAGATGCTCTAAAGTAATGCTCTCCTCCTATTTCATCTACTACCAAACTATCATTTTCTATCTCATTTTTCTTTTCCATCATCTTCATATACCATTTTGCAGCATTTTCTAAATCAGAATTAAAAAAGTAACAATCTCCTAGTTTTTTATATATATCAATTGTCCCATTTCCTTTATGAATCACTTTTTCATAATCTACTATAGCTTCTGAGTATGCATAACTATTATAATTTGCATCTCCATTTTTAACTTCAGTACTTTGTGCAACCGCGAGAACAGAATTCATCACACAAATCACATATATTATCCTAATTGACATTTTCATAATTTTAATTTGATTTGGGTTAAAAGAATCTTGGGTAAATAATTTTTTCTTGTTTCTTAAAAATTTCATATCTCAAGACAAATTCGTATGACCCTGCATTAAATTCTGTATTTCCTAGTTCAGTAGTCTCCCAATCATATGCAAACCCTAACATCATATTGTCTGTAATTTGAAATCCAGCTATTGCACTCATTGCAGCACTCCAGCGATAGGCCAACCCCAATGTCAATTTATCATATAGTAAAAAATTTGCTGATACATCTACTTGCAAAGGGGCTCCTGAAACCCCTTTTATTAATGTTGCAGGCTTAAATTTGGTATTCTCATTAACATCAAAAACATATCCTCCTATTAGATAATAGTTAACTCTCTCTGCAGCTAAAAAAGAAGATGCTTGATTGTTTATATTCGATTCATCAAAATGTTTTGTTTGTAATAAACTTGGCGCTGACAATCCTACATAAAGTTTTTCATCATGATAATATACTCCAACACCAACATTAGGAGAAAATTTGTTTTCAATATTAGTGTTTAATAATATATCCGAGTTTGTATATTGATTTAAGGCATCAAAGTTAACATCTAGTAAATGTCCTCCTCCTTTAATACCAAAAGCTAACTGCCCTTCTACCGAAGTATGTATGGTATACGAGAAATCAATATCAAAATATGTTTCTTGAGTAGGTCCAATTTTATCATTAACAACAGATACACCTAAACCGACTTTATTTGATTGCCCTAAAGGTGTATGTATATTTAAGGTTTGTGTTACAGGAGCTCCTCCAATTCCAACCCATTGATTTCTGTATAATCCAGTAATACTGATTGCATCTCTAGATCCAGCATATGCTGGATTAACACTCATAGTGTTGTATATGTATTGTGTATATTGAGCATCTTGTTGACTAAAACCTTCTTTAGCAACTATCAGCAATAACATGATAAGTATATAATATTTTTTCATTTTGTCGAAGTTATATTGTGTAATACGGGAGCAGTAATGTCTTCACTACTCCCAAAAGATTTATCTATTGATATAAAGGTAATCTGATCGTTTTTTTGTCTCGCCTGTATTAGTTTTATAGGTTAAGACATAAAAATAGGTTCCGACTGGTAACTGTCTATCTTTGCTAATAGTTGCTCTACCATTTGATTCTCCTCTGAAGTACTCTCCATTAATACCATACCCTAAAGCATCGTAAACTAGCACCCCCCAACGGTTAAATATTTTTAACTCATTAGCTGGGAAATTTTCAATATTTCGGATTACCAAAACATCATGATCACCATCACCATTTGGTGTGACCACATTAAATACCTCAAGCTCATCCTCTACATTTGTATCGACATTATTGGGTTCTAAATAATCAGGGATACCATCGCCGTCGACATCAGAAGCGTCATCAGGAATACCATCTCCGTTAGGATCAGATGTTTCTTCATCTATATTAATCCCATCTCCATCATCATCTATATCCAAGTAATCAGGAATATTATCTCCATCTGTATCATCATTTGTTGGATCTCCATCACCATTTACATCTTCTTCGATAGTATTTATACCATCACCATCATCATCTATATCCAAATAATCCGCTATTCCATCATTATCAGAATCCTGAGTGTCACCTGTTAAAGGATCTCCATCTTCATCACTATTTGGATTTTCATCTTCTGTCAAAATACCATCACCATCATCATCAGTATCTAAATAATTAGGGATACCATCGCCATCACTATCATCTCCAATAGGACTACCATCTATATCAACATCTTCATTGATTGTATCTACTCCATCTCCATCATCATCTATATCTTGAAAATCACTAATCCCATCTCCATCACTATCCATTGGAGTAAAGTTTACCTCTCCATTATCTGGAGTCGTTTGTATGTCATCAGCAATTCCATCAATCCCAAAAGGTCCATCTAATTGTCCATCATTATTAACATCTAATCCTTCATTACCTGATTCTATCAAATCAAGGACACCATCTCCGTCAGAATCGAGATCTAAACTATCTATAATACCGTCACCATCTGTATCCAGTGTTGGATTTCCTCCTTGCTCTACAGTATCAGGAATACCATCATTATCATCATCCAAGTCAATTGAATTAGGGATACCATCACCATCACTATCATCTCCTTCAACCGTAATAGTTACTGTAGCATTAGTACATACATTTGGAATTACAGCAGTATTACATACTTGATAGATTACAGTAACTGTAGTACCTCCTTCTCCTGAAGCAGCTATATAAAACATCTCTCCAGTTAAGGGATCAAAAGTAATTGTACCTGTAGCAGTTCCACTTCCTGTATCGGTGATCGCAGTATTGACTCCTGGCAAGAAATCATCATTAGTAAGCACATTTACTGTAGCTGTGGTTCCTTCTACAACGGCTAATAGATCATCCATAGTAGTCGGTACTAATGGATTTGGATCACTAACATCTGGGTTACCATCATTATCATCATCGGTATCAGTAACATCTGGAGTACCATCATCGTCCGTATCAGTTTGTACTGTAATACTTACTGTAGCATCCTCACAAACATTTGGTGCTACTCCTGTATGACATACTTGATAGATTACAGTTACTGTAGTTCCCTCTTCGCCTGCCGCTGGTGTATAGTCCAACTCTCCTGTTAAAGGATCAAAAACAACTGTACCCGTCGCAGTACCTCCAGTTTGGGTGATACTCGTATTGACTCCTGATACAAAATCATCATTAGTAAGTACATTTACTGTAGCTGTGGTGCCTTCTACAACGGTTAATAGATCATCCATAGTAGTCGGTACTAATGGATTTGGATCACTAACATCTGGGTTACCATCATTATCATCATCGGTATCAGTAACATCAGGGGTACCATCATCGTCCGTATCAGTTTGTACGGTTATGTTTACCGTTGCATCCTCACAAACATTTGGTGCTACTCCTGTATGACATACTTGATAGATTACAGTAACAATAGTGCCTTCTTCGCCTGCTGCTGGTGTATAGTCTAACTCTCCTGTTAAAGGATCAAAAACAACTGTACCCATTGCAGTACCTCCTGTTTGGGTGATACTCGTATTGGCTCCTGGTACAAAATCATCATTGGTAAGTACATTTACTGTAGCTGTGGTTCCTTCTACAACGCTTAATAGATCATCCATAGTAGTTGGTACTAATGGATTTGGATCACTAACATCTGGGTTACCATCATTATCATCATCGGTATCAGTAACATCTGGAGTACCATCATCGTCCGTATCAGTTTGTACGGTTATGTTTACCGTTGCATCCTCACAAACATTTGGTGCTACTCCTGTATGACATACCTGATAGATTACAGTTACTGTAGTTCCCTCTTCGCCGGCTGCTGGTGTATAGTCTAACTCTCCTGTTAAAGGATCAAAAGCAACTGTACCCGTTGCAGTACCTCCTGTTTGGGTGATACTCGTATTGGCTCCTGGTACAAAATCATCATTGGTAAGTACATTTACTGTAGCTGTGGTGCCTTCTACAACGCTTAATAGATCATCCATAGTAGTTGGTACTAATGGATTTGGATCACTAACATCTGGGTTACCATCATTATCATCATCGGTATCAGTAACATCAGGGGTACCATCATCGTCCGTATCAGTTTGTACGGTTATGTTTACCGTTGCATTCTCACAAACATTTGGTGCTACTCCTGTATGACATACTTGATAGATTACAGTAACAATAGTGCCTTCTTCGCCTGCTGCTGGTGTATAGTCTAACTCTCCTGTTAAAGGATCAAAAACAACTGTACCCATTGCAGTACCTCCTGTTTGGGTGATACTCGTATTGGCTCCTGGTACAAAATCATCATTAGTAAGCACATTTACTGTAGCTGTGGTTCCTTCTACAACCGTTAATAGATCATCCATAGTAGTTGGTACTAATGGATTTGGATCACTAACATCTGGGTTACCATCATTATCATCATCGGTATCAGTAACATCTGGAGTACCATCATCGTCCGTATCAGTTTGTACTGTTATGTTTACCGTTGCATCCTCACAAACATTTGGTGCTACTCCTGTATGACATACCTGATAGATTACAGTTACTGTAGTTCCCTCTTCGCCTGCTGCTGGTCTATAGTCTAACTCTCCTGTTAAAGGATCAAAAGCAACTGTACCCATTGCAGTACCTCCTGTTTGGGTGATACTGGTATTGACTCCTGGTACAAAATCATCATTAGTAAGTACATTTACTGTAGCTGTGGTTCCTTCTACAACCGTTAATAGATCATCCATAGTAGTCGGTACTAATGGATTTGGATCACTAACATCTGGGTTACCATCATTATCATCATCGGTATCAGTAACATCTGGAGTACCATCATCATCCGTATCAGTTTGTACGGTTATGTTTACCGTTGCATCCTCACAAACATTTGGTGCTACTCCTGTATGACATACCTGATATATTACAGTTACTGTAGTTCCCTCTTCGCCTGCTGCTGGTGTATAGTCTAACTCTCCTGTTAAAGGATCAAAAGCAACTGTACCCATTGCAGTACCTCCTGTTTGGGTGATACTCGTATTGACTCCTGGTACAAAATCATCATTAGTAAGTACATTTACTGTAGCTGTGGCTCCTTCTACAACGCTTAATAGATCATCCATAGTAGTTGGTACTAATGGATTTGGATCACTAACATCTGGGTTACCATCATTATCATCATCGGTATCAGTAACATCTGGAGTACCATCATCGTCCGTATCAGTTTGTACTGTTATGTTTACTGTTGCATCCTCACAAACATTTGGTGCTACTCCTGTATGACATACCTGATATATTACAGTTACTGTAGTTCCCTCTTCACCTGCTGCTGGTGTATAGTCTAACTCTCCTGTTAAAGGATCAAAAGCAACTGTACCCATTGCAGTACCTCCTGTTTGGGTGATACTCGTATTGACTCCTGGTACAAAATCATCATTAGTAAGTACATTTACTGTAGCTGTGGTTCCTTCTACAACTGTTAATAGATCATTATTGGCTGTCGCCGTTACATCATTAGGATCTGTAACATCTGGATTACCATCATTATCATCATCAGGATCACACCCATTTAAATTGGCATCATTATCAGTATTAGGGCCTATTTCAAGAAAATCTTGAGTTAAGTTAGCATTGGTATCTATAGGAGTGCTATATGATGCTCCAATAACCGTTCCGTCACTATTAGTTGCTGGTGGGTTACCTGTTCCAAAATAACCATTACCATCTGCATCTGCAGTTTCTAAATTATAAGCTTCATTAGCATCAGAACACATATCACCATCAGAATCGTCATCCAAATGGTTCGCAATACCATCACCATCATTGTCAAAAGTGGATTCTACAGCATTATTCACATCTCCAATAGCTGCATTATTATCATCATCATCTAAATATAGTGGTACGTTATCACCGTCAGTATCTGTATCTGGATCCACTCCACCAGATTCTACCGTATCTAAAATTCCATCATTATCATCATCTAAATCATTAACAGCATCAAATTTTCCATCTCCGTCAGAATCGTAAGCTGCTCGAAATACTTTAATAAAAACTCCTGAGTCAAGACTTGAATCTCCAACATCGGCTAATGCCATCTTCATAGTATAGGTAACACCAGAAGTAAGAGGTAAGGTTGCAAAAAGTTTTACACTAATACCATCATATTCTATAAATACTGGTCCAACCGCACCATTATTATTATCTATATGCAATCCTGATTGAGAGAAATCACAGGCAGTTCCATCTGCCGCAGTTCCTGAAGTTCCGTTATTTATCGTGTTTACCGATACTATAGCATTATTAGGTAACAAAGCAATATTTTGAGTAGAGGCCAAATCACCTCCTGAAACAAAAAAACCGAACGCATCATTAAACCTAGAACAAACATATTCTGGGTATTCATCAGATGCAAATTGATATTCTATGACTACTCCATCTCCATCTGTAGCAAAATCAAATTGAAATGCGGCTGTATCAAAATCTGCCGTTGAGTCAATAAGATTTAAATCTGGGTCTGGACCACCATCAACCTGATTAACAGTTGTTCCAGATTGATCATTACTCGTAAATGCTGTTGCAACATCTCCTGTGGTAAGAAAAATACCGCTTTCTAATTGCAAATTCGCGCCCGTAACTCCATTTTCGAAAGTTCCGAATTGATCAGTGGCACCATAAAGAATTTGAGGACTTGTAACCGAAACACCAATACCTAAAATTTGATCACGAAGATCTGTGGCATTAGCAGCACTATTTGTTATCGTTGCCTGGCTATAAGAAAGCCCTAAACAAAACAATAGAACTCCGAAGAGAATTAGTCTTCTTTTTTTAAATGTTTTTACAGAAACTACTTTAGATTTTCTAAGTAGCATAGATTTAATACCTAAGGGAGCAGTATTTTTTTTCATATGTTTACCTTTTAAGCTGGTTAGGGGTTTATGGGGTATGCTTAAAAGACCAACATAATTATTTAAGAAAAAACTAACAAACAAATAGCATGAAAAACTCTAAAAAATATCGACAAAATACAGATATAATCGACAAAAGAGCACTTAACTAAAACATACTTGTACATTTTAGTTAAACAAGAATCATATTCACACTAGCAATTATAAGGTTACCTTAACTAAATACCCTTAAAAAAATAACTAATATTTATAGATAAGATCATTTTCAAAAAAAATGACTTACATAAAATGATTCACTGAAATATTACTTCTATTTATACTATAATTTAAAAGTCCTTTTGAACAAAAAAAGACCCATAAACGGGTCTTTAATTTTATTGATTGTATGATAATACTATACGATTTCTGCGCTTAGGCCAGCATTTAATAGTTTAGAACATCTCGGCACCAATTCTTCATAAGCACCTGTTTTCACAGTACATTTTCCTTTATAATGAACTAACATTGCACATTGTTCTGCTTGAACAGGAGTATGCTCACAGGTATATATCAAAGTCTCTATTACATGATCAAATGTATTTACATCATCATTATACAAGACAATTTCATTATTGCTTAGCTCTACTGGCTTTTCAAGAACTTCTTCTAAAACTTTTTCCTGGGTACTCATAAGAGATAAATTTTTTATGCAAATATACTAAATTAGTGGACTAGTGCTATGGTAAAACATATTATTTTAAAATATAACAAGCTGCTATCCAGTTATTTCTACTAAGATTTTCTACAAACTTCAAATTATGCTTTGAACACTCTGTAGTTATCATCTCAAGATCTTCTTTATAAAACCCACTTAAAAGCAACATACCATTAGGGTTTAGACATGCTACATATTGTTGAATATCATTTAGCAATATGTTTCGGTTTATGTTAGCGATAATCACATCATAATTTTGCCCCGACAAAAGAGAAACATCTCCTTCATAAACTGATATCTCTTTGCATTTATTTCTTACTACATTTTCCTGAGTGTTTAAAAAACACCAATTATCTATATCAATAGCATCTATTGGTTTTGCTCCTCTCATTTCTGATAATATAGCCAAGACTCCCGTACCACAACCCATATCCAAAACAGACTTATTTTTAAGTTCTGTTTTTAAAAGATGTTGAATCATCATATGAGTTGTTTCATGATGTCCCGTACCAAAAGACATTTTTGGTTCTATTACTATATCATATTTGGTATTTGGCTTTTCATGAAATGGAGCTCGCACACTGCATTGATCATCTACAACAATTGGATCAAAGTTTTTCTCCCATTCTTTGTTCCAGTTAATTTGTTCTATCTCTTCAAATTTAAATTCAATTTCAAATTCTCCAGAGTTTAATACGTAAACACCTTCCAAAATATCCTCATCCCAATCTTCCTCTTGTATATATGCATTTACTCCTTCTTCAGTTTCAACAAAACTCTCAAAACCAACATAGCCTAATTCTGCTATTAAAATTTCGGTACCAGGTTGCAATGGAGAAACTCTAAAGTTATACCCTATATATTTCGTGTTTGACATATTGGTTCTTTTATTCTTTTCAAAAAATATTTCCGGATCAAATCAACAAAAAACCTCAACACTAGAGGCTCTTTGTTGATGATATATTATAATCAAATAGCGTTTGTTATAGTTGTAAAGCTCTCTGCATCTAATGAAGCCCCACCGATCAATCCTCCATCTACATCTGGTTTTGCAAAAATCTCTTCAGCATTTCCTGGCTTTACACTTCCACCATATAGAATTGAAACTTTATCTGCGATAGCTTGTCCATAAGTGTCAGCTATGGTTTCTCTAATAAACTCATGCATTTCTTGAGCTTGTTCTGGAGATGCAGTTTCTCCTGTTCCTATAGCCCATACTGGTTCATATGCAAGAACTATATTATCCCAATCTGCATCTTTAATATGAAAAAGCCCTTTGGTTAATTGTCCTGCCACTACAGCAAAATGGTTACTGTTTTTTCTATCTTTTAATTCCTCTCCGAAACAAAAAATTATAGTCATTTGATGCTCTAATGCCGCATTAACTTTTTCTGCTAACAACTCATCGGTTTCTCCAAAATAAGCTCTACGCTCACTGTGTCCCAAAATAACCGTTTCGATCCCTATACTTTTAAGCATATTTGCCGAAATCTCTCCTGTATAAGCTCCGTTCTTAGCCTGATGCATATTTTGTGCTGCAACGATAATCTCTGAAGAACTTAACTCCTCAATAGCACTTTGTAAATTGGTAAATGTAGGTGCAACGATAACTTTGGCCTGTGGTGTAGTACCTAGTTTCGTTTTTAACTCTGAAAGCAATGTTCTTGTTTCTGTCAGATTATTATTCATTTTCCAGTTTCCTGCTACGATTTTCTTTCTCATTAATTTTAATTTTATATTTGGTTAAAAGTGTGGTTACAGAAATATTAAATGACGAAGTCATCCTTGCCCATATCAATCTATGCAAAATTATCATTTTGCATTTATATTTTAGCTTTTTTTATCCTATATCCGGATCATCTGATTCAAAAAAAATAATTTGATCTCAAAAAAATGTTTTTACTAAGAATAAAGTAAGATTTACCTCTCTTTTTGATTACATTCTTATTCTCGGGTCTAGCCACCCATATATAATATCTACAATTATATTAATAACAATAAACATAGTTGCAACTATTAACACAGCTCCCATGATAACAGGCAGGTCCAATGTATTTAATGCATCTACTATTTCTTTTCCTAATCCATTCCATCCGAAAATATACTCAACAAATACCGCCCCAGCTAACATTGAAGCAAACCACCCTGAAATTGCAGTTACTACAGGGTTTAATGAGTTTTTAAGGGCATGTCGCCTAATTACTTGAAGCATCGAGAGTCCTTTTGCTTTAGCGGTTCTAATATAATCCTGACTCATCACTTCAAGCAATGAATTACGCATTAGTTGAGTTACAACTGCCAAAGGGCGTATTCCTAAAACAATGGCTGGTAATATTAAGTTTTTCCATTGAATATAGGTCCCTTCCCCAAAATCATCAACTTCATACAAGCTTCCAGTCATGTTCAAACCCGTAAATTCTTGTAACACATAACCAAATAACCATGCAAATATAATTGCACTAAAAAAAGAAGGTACACTCATCCCTAAAGTACTTAGCAATTGAATTATTTTATCTGGCCATTGATCTTTTGTCAAAGCACTTATGATTCCCAATAAGATTCCGAATAAAATTGCAATACATATAGCAACGACAGCTAATATAGCTGTATTTGGTAAAGTTTCTTTTATAACTTCGCTAACTCGTTTTCCGTTTTTCTGAAATGACTCTCTTAAGTATGGAAATTTAATGGCCGTTAATGTCTCATTTATTTCAAACAATCGAACTCCTTTATACTTTGAATCTTCATAAAAAGTAAAATCATCTTGATTTGTACTATGAAAAGAAATCGGAGAGAGATCATTAATATAGTATAGATATTGCCTATGAATAGGTTGATCAAAACCGTATTTCTTTCTTACACTTTTAATCTGTTCTTCGGTCTCGTTTTGTCCTAACATCATCTGTGCAGGATCTCCGGGAAGCAGTGTAAACAATAAAAAAATAACGGTGACTACTCCTAATAATGTTAGTAATGCATATCCAAGTTTATGAATAAAATAGCTCCCCATAACTAACTACTTAGAGTTTTCTAGGTCTTCTATTTCTTTAAGGGTATAAACTTTATATGGGATTCCGAATAAACGTTGGGTATATTCTTCTATGGTCTCATCGAACCCCATTTTTTTCCTTCTTTGATTTACAGAATCTGCACTCTTAATTGGCCATATAATTGATAACTGCTTATTGTCTTTTGTATTTATTCTTTTTCCCTGAGTACCATAAACTTGCTCTAAACCTTGCTGCATAAGATATCTATCCTCCATCATTGCAACAGACACCTGATCCAATTCTCCCTTTTCTCCCGCTTCTTTGATAAGCGGTAAATACTTACCTATCTTATCAGAATGTTGAATAACAAGCCAAGCCGCAATACTACTTTCTTCTCCCACCAAAGTTTTACCTGGGTATCCATATTTTTCAAAAACCTCCTCTATAAAAATAGTGTTTGTACTATCAATAACTTTTTGCTTATCCCAATCAATATCACCAGCATCTCTCCCCTTTTGATCAAGTTTCATAATGCTATCTAATTGCTGTTTTAACACTTCGTTAATCTTAGGTTTAGAAGGTTCTACTTTAGGCAAACTCAATTTCTCTGCATCATTCCAATGCAATTTATCTACAATTGTTCCTTTTTTAAGCTGTACAATCCCTGGGTTCGAACGCAAAATTGTTTTTAAGGCTGTTTCATCGGTTGTATAGAAATCGAAATTTAATTCGAAGCGTTGTTTAACCTCAGAAATATCCTTTGGTGTAGATGCCGTAAGTCCTATGACATCATATCCTTGAGATAGTGCCTTATCTGTAAGTTGCTTTACTGCATAAAAACCTTCAGCTTCGCTCTTTGATAAATTATAAGTCACAATAGTAATAAGGTTTTCTTTTTCAAGAAACTCTACAGTATAATCAACATCATTTTTCTCTATTGCAAAATCATGAATCGGTGGCTCATATCCTTTATCAATCATTTCGGTTTCAACTTCAATAAACTTACCTTCTACTTTTGGATAGTCACCACTTGTTGTGATTACTTTTTCTGCACCGTTTATATCGAATTTCCAGTTATAGGCAAATTTTGCTTTAGGAGCTCCTTCTGGCACTTCCATTCCTTTTTGAATGTTCACTCCCTTTTTGTATGCTCTAAAATCAAGTGCAGGTAAATGCATCAACACATGGTATGCAAAGCCTAAACAAACCGTAAAAGATATAAATACAATCCACTTGTGTATTGCCACAGGCTTTATGGGGTTAATATATTTTCTCCCCAAAAACAAGAAAAGTATTAAAACCAATAGAATCACATCTTTGGTAAAGGATTCCCATGGAGTTAATGGTAAAGCATCTCCAAAACAACCACAATCTGTTACTTTATTAAAGTATGCAGAATAAAATGTTAGAAATGTAAAGAAAACTATCATTCCTAATAATGACCATAGTGTAAATTTCTTTAAATACCCTAATAATAGTGTAACTCCTAAAATTACTTCAAAAATCACAATAAATACGGCCAATAGTAAAGCATACGGAATTAAAAACTCTAAATTAAGGACTCCTTCTCCAAAATATTCTTGTAATTTATACGAGAATCCAAGTGGGTCATTTAGTTTTATAAAGCCTGAGAATAAAAAAAGTGCAGCTACAAATATTCTGGAAAGGGTAACGAGTATTTTCATTTTAATTAAATTACTTTACTTGATTTTTCACAATATAGTGGGAAAAATCATAACAATTTTAATTGAACAATATTATATTTTTAATCATTTAGTTGCCTCTAGATGAATCATAGCAAATACCGAATAATTAATCATATCCTGATAATTAGCATCTATACCTTCACTTACAAGAGTTTTACCTTTATTATCTTCTATTTGTTTTACTCTAAGCAATTTTTGAATAATCAAATCAGTTAGAGAACTCACACGCATATCTCTCCAAGCTTCTCCGTAATCATGATTCTTATTTAGCATTAATGTTTTGGTAATATCGATATGCTTATCATATAGTTGTACTACTTCTTCAAAGGATAAATCTGGTTGCTGTGCAATTCCTTTTTCGATTTGTATCAACGCCATAATACTATAATTAATAATACCTATAAACTCAGGCACTTCACCTTCATCTACCTTACGCACTTCATTTTCTTGTAGACCTCGAATACGTTGAGCTTTAATAAAGATTTGATCAGTTAAAGATGGTAATCTTAATATTCGCCATGCAGCACCATAATCTTTCATTTTTTTTATAAATAGGTCACGGCATATTGCTATTATTGCATCATATTGTGTGGCGGTATCTTGCATAAAACTGTTGAATTTTGCGTAAATTTCGCTTTAATATAGGAATTAAAAAAATCCTACCTCAAGTTTAAGAATAAAAACCATGAAAACAGAAAGATGACAATCAACTGTAAAGGCTCTTTAATTGATCTTATGACCCCAAAGGTAATGGGCATCCTCAACCTTACTCCTGATTCTTTTTATGATGGAGGTTCTTATAAAAATGAAAAAGAAGTTTTAAAAAAAGTTGAGCAAATGCTTACCGATGGAGCTACATTTGTAGACTTAGGAGCTTATTCTTCGAGACCTGGTGCCGATAATATTTCTACAGAAGATGAGAAAAAAAGAATCCTTCCGATTGTTACTACTTTATTGCAAGAGTTCCCTAAAGTTTTACTATCCATAGATACTTTTAGAAGTGAAGTTGCTAAATTATGTATTGATGCAGGAGCTGCAATTATTAATGATATTTCTGCGGGTCATCTAGATAGCAATATGCTTCAGGTTGTTGGCCAATTAAAAGTGCCATATATTATGATGCACATGAAAGGAAATCCGCAAACTATGAAATCATTGGATACCTATGATAATCTTATCCTTGAGGTGAATACTTATTTTGCAGAGAGAATTACTGTTGCTAGAAAACATGGAATAAATGACATTATCATAGACCCTGGTTTTGGATTTGCTAAAAATACATTACAAAACTTTGAGCTTCTTAAAAACTTAAAGCTCTTAAAATTTCATGACACACCAATACTAGCAGGGTTATCAAGAAAATCAATGATATATAAAACTCTAAATAGTACACCTCAAGAGGCTTTAAATGGCACAACCGTTCTTAACACAACTGCTCTTCTTAACGGAAGTTCAATTCTAAGAGTACACGATGTTAAAGAAGCTATAGAATGTATTCATCTATTAAACCAATATGAAAAGGCCTAGAAAGTTTATTTCTTCGTTTAAAAGATTTTAGATAGTTTTTCAAATCTCTATTTCTTTAATTTTTCTATTTTTACAAAAACAGTCAACACTTGGATTTAATCAACCTTAGAATACTTGATGTCTTAGATATTTTACTTGTAGCCTTTCTACTGTATTACATCTATAAGTTGGTTAAAGGAACTGCCGCTATCAATATTTTTATTGGGATTGTTATCATTTACCTTGTCTGGAAACTGACTCAGTTTCTTGCTATGGAAATGCTTAGTAGTGTTCTAGGTGAATTTATCGGAGTTGGAATGTTTGCCTTAATTGTCGTTTTTCAACAGGAGATTCGTAAATTCTTATTAATGATTGGCTCTACAAATTTTGGAAGAAGACGTAAATTTTTAAGACAATTAAAATTTATACGAGATACCCCAGAAGATGACATCACCAATGTAAACGCGATTGTAACTGCTTGTAGTGAAATGGGCAAAACTCGTACAGGAGCACTTATTATCATTAAAAGAAATACATCTCTAGATTTTGTCAAAACCTCTGGAGACTCTATGAATATCCTTGTAAACACTCCAATAATAGAAAGTATTTTTTACAAGAATAGTCCACTACACGATGGAGCAATGATCATTGAAGAAAATTATATTGTTGCTACAAGAGCAATTCTACCTGTAACCAATGACAATAGTATCCCCCTTCGTTTTGGCCTGCGTCATAGGGCAGCGGTAGGTATAAGTGAAAAAACCGACGCGTTAGCCCTTGTTGTTAGTGAAGAAACGGGCAAGGTATCCTATATAAAAAATGGTGAATTTGTCATCTTTAAGACTAACGAGGAACTTATAGAAAAAATAAAACGAGATTTAGCTTAATGAATGCACTAATTACCATTGAAAATTGCAAAAATTGCGGACAACATGTTGAAAATCATAATTTCTGTCCTAATTGTGGTGCAAAAAAAATCACAAATCGAATTACTCCAAAGCATTTAATTTCTGAATTTATTGAGCGATTCTTTAATCTGGATAATTCCTTTATACGAACATTTATTCATTTATTTACCAAACCAGAAGAAGTTATAGGTGGTTATATAAATGGCCTAAGAAAACGATACATCCATGCTTTTGGATATTTTGCCATTTCGGCTACAATTATGGGGTTTTATTCTTTTGTCGTGAAGGGTCGTCTAGGTGATCTTATGACGAACCCATTAAATTCATCCTTATCGATGGAACAAATAGAAACACAAAATAGTATTGTTGATTTTATATTTCAGTATCAAACATTACTTAATTTCCTATTGATTCCAATATTAGCACTATTATCAAGAATCGTATTTTTAAATTACAAAAAATACAATTTAACAGAGCATCTGGTAATTTATCTATATGCCTATTCACATATCATAAGTCTTATGGCTATTATTGTATTACCATTTATATTTTTTTCCTACAATCTTACTACGATAACTTTAATTCAATTCTCAGGATACATCATCTATGTTGCCTTTGTCTTAAAACGTCTTTATTCTATTAATTTAAAGAAAATCCTTTTAAAAACACTTTTATTTATTATTCTTGGAGGAGTATCCTATATCATCCTAATACTAATAGCATTTTTAATCATGTTACTTATTGGAGTAGTAGAACCACCCTTTACATAAAAATAAACCTTTTATTCTGTTACAGTTGCAAATTGCACTTCGTAAAGGTTTTTATAATACCCATTGGTAATTTCTAATAACTCGATATGACTACCTTGTTCTACGATATTACCTTGATCCATTACAATAATTTTATCTGCATTTTTGATAGTTGCCAATCGATGCGCAATAACAATAGAAGTTCTCCCATTAGTTATTTTATTGGTTGCATCTTGTATTAACTGTTCACTATGAGAATCTACAGAAGATGTTGCCTCATCTAACACCAAAACACTTGGGTTTGTAACATAAGCCCTAAGAAAAGAAAGCAACTGCCTTTGCCCAGAGGAAAGCATTGCCCCTCTTTCTTTTACATTATACTGATATCCTCCGGGTAGACTCATTATAAAATCATGAATCCCAATTTCTTTTGCTGCAGATTGAACTTCTTCTTCAGAAATATCAGGGTTGTTTAGCGTGATATTATTAAGAATTGTATCTGCAAACAAAAATACATCCTGTAGGACCGTAGCAATGTTACTCCTCAATGATTTTACATCAATAGTCTCAATATTTATATTATCAACGCTAATCTCACCACTATCTATCTCATAAAATCTACCCAACAAATTAATTATCGTAGACTTTCCTGCTCCAGTAGCCCCAACAATCGCAACTGTTTCTCCTGCTTCAACCACAAAAGATATCCCCTTAAGAACCTCTTCATCCTTAATATAACTAAAACACACTTGATCAAAAGTGATTTTACCATTTATACGATCTAATTGCACCGTTCCTTTATTTTCTATTTTAGAATCGGTATCCAAAATAGCGAATACTCTATGGGCTGCAACCATTCCCATTTGAAGCGTATTAAATTTATCTGCTATTTGTCGCAATGGTCGAAACAATATTTGAGACAATTGAATAAATTCGATAACCAATCCAAGCGATATCCCATCTAACTGAGCAGCTTTAAGCCCCCCAAACCATACAATCAATCCAACTGTTATAGAGCTAGACATTTCAGCAATAGGAAAAAATATAGAGTTATACCAAACAGTTTTGATCCAAGCCTTTTTATGCTTCTCGTTAATTTCTTTAAAATTAGAAAATTCTGTTTCCTCTCGAGCAAATAACTGAACTATTTTCATCCCCGTTATTCGCTCTTGCACAAAAGAATTAAGGTTAGATACTTGTGTTCTCACTTCTTCAAAAGCAGCTTTCATTTTCTTTTGAAAAACTCTTGTTGCATACACCACCAAAGGCAACACCACAAAAACTAACAACCCGAGCTGCCAACTTTGATACAGCATATAACATAATATTGCCAACATTTTTAGCAAATCACTTATGATGATAAATAACCCTTGGCTAAAAATACTCGCTATCGTTTCTATATCACTAACTGCCCTGGTAACCAATCGACCCACAGAAGATTGGTCATAGTATTGCTTTTTAAAACCAAGCATGTGTTTAAAAAGTTTAATTCTAATATCACGAATTACCCCTTGTCCTAACCAGTTTGCGAAATAAATAAAAAGAAATTGAGTAATTACATCCAGTACTAGAATACTCAGCATTAAACTAACAAATTGGACCAACAAATCACTATTTTGTGGAATAATAGCTCTATCAATAGTTTGCCTTAAAAGGTAAGGGTTTACGATTGACAATGCAGCCAATATTATTGCCGAAAAGGCTACAAAATAAAAAGTAAGACGATACGGATTAGTAAATGTAATCAATCGCCTAAAAAGTTTAAAATCAAATGCCTTACCGCTTTTCTCTGCCATCTAATTTAATATAATATTTCTTTGGGGTAATCTACAGCTGTCAAGTATAATCCATGTGCAGGCACAGAAAACCCTGCCTTACTTCGATCTTCACTTTTAATGATAGCTACTAACCCTTCTTTATTTAACTTATGTTCACCAACTTCAATTAAGGTTCCTACTATAGCTCGCACCATATTACGCAAAAAACGATTAGCAGAAATTTTAAAAATTAATTGATCACCGTTATTCTCCCAAACGGCATTGGTTATGGTACAATTATACGTTTTTACATCGGTTTTGGACTTACTAAAGCATTTAAAATTAGAATAGTTTAACAGTAATTTAGCAGCTTCATTCATAAGCGTTACATCGAGTTTTTTTTTATAATAATAAGATTTATGTATTGCAAAAGGATCCTTAACCAAAGTAACATGATACTCATATGACCTACTTGTTGCATCAAAACGTGCATGAGCATCATTGTTAACCATATAAACCTTCCTGATAGCAATATCTGCCGGTAAAATCGAATTAAGCTTATATCGTAACTGTTCCGTATCCAAACCGTTTGTACAATCAAAATGAGCCATAATCTGTTGAGCATGCACGCCTGCATCTGTTCTTCCTGCACCTACAATATCAATTCTATTTCTTAAAATCGTAGATAATGACTCTTCCAAAACTTCTTGTATTGACAAAGCATTTGGCTGGCGCTGCCATCCATGATATGAAGTACCGTTATATGAAAGCTCTAAAAAATATCTCATTAGTAATATACTGCTTAATTCAAATTAAAAACAAACATTGTCTCTCTAGTGAGTATAAATTCTTTTTAAACAAATTAATCATTATTCATCTAAATAGAATACCCCCCTATTTTCACAAAATTCAAGGGCAAATATAGTTTATAAAAAATGATAGATCAGGTCCTTCAAATTTTTATTAAATGATCTTATCATCAGAGGCACGAAAACAGTACTTTTATCTTTTTAATTACAACTAAAAAGCAACACACTATTTTGAAAAAAATACTTTTACTTAGTGACACACATAGCTATATTGATGATCGTATTCTTCATTATGTTAATGAAACAGATGAAGTGTGGCACGCTGGAGATATTGGTGACCTTAAAGTCACCGATGCTATAGAGGCATTAAAACCTCTTAAGGCTGTATATGGCAATATTGATAGTAGTAAAATTAGAGCCACCCACCCCCTACACCAACGTTTTACCTGTGAAGGAGTTTCAGTTTGGATTACGCATATAGGAGGATATCCTCCAAAATATAACATGAATACTCGGGAAGAAATCAAAACTAACCCTCCTCAATTGTTTATTTGTGGACATTCTCATATTCTCAAAGTAATTCCAGACAAAAAACACGGCTTGCTACATATGAATCCTGGAGCAGCAGGAAAACATGGTTTTCATAAAGTAAGAACAATGCTTAGATTTACCATAGACAAAGGCAAAATAGAAAACCTTGAAGTCATAGAATTAGGTAAAAAATAAAACCCGAAGTTGGCATACTCCGGGTTTTAACGCACTAATACTACTAAGATTTTAGGTTTATCGCAATCGGTCTACAGATTTTACAAGATTTTCATCCCTCTTAATGGCCTTATTGGCCATCACTAATAAAACGATAGAAATGACAGGAATGATCATCCCAATACCTTTCTCAGAAACGTGAGTTTCTCCAGATACCGTTAGAGACCAATAAACAAATACTCCTAGTAAAATAAAGTTTAATAAGATATTTATACGCCCCAACACAAATTGAAGCTGTCTATTTTTAAACAAAAAAATGGTAATTAAAGACAATATTACAGATCCAAAAAACATACCCATAAGAAAAAACTCTCCTATAACATATAGTTCTATACCCTGTTGATCAATACCATATGGTAGATATATAGGTAATACCCCCGATACAATGGCGGCTAATAATAAATATAAAGTTTGAATTCGTTGTAACATTCTATATTTCTCTTAGAGAAAGGCAAAAATAAGAGTTTCTTTTTAGAAATAAGTGCAAAAAATTAAAAATAAAGTTGTATACTTGCATCACAAAACCTGTAACCTTCTCAACCAAGGTTACTTACCTTCGAAATAAATTTTCCTAGAATTCTTCTTTAGAAAATTACACCTAAAACGTAAATTATACAACACACTTAAATGTTAGAGATTTCTGAATTAAAAGCAAAAAAGCTTCCTGAATTGCAAGACATTGCAAAAAACCTTAATGTACCAAAATTCCGTACCTTAAAAAAACTTGATCTCGTATACCAAATACTAGACTATCAAGCTGCCAACCCTAACAAAGTAAAAACGGTAATTGCTGGAGATTCTTCTGAAAAAAGCGAAGGAGAAAAAGCTAAGCCAAGTGTTCGTCAAAAAAGACCACGTGCCCGTAAACCTGAAGGAACCGTAACACCAGCAAATAAGGAAACGCGTGCTCCTAAGGAACAAAAGAAAGAAAGCAACACCGCCACCACAGAAAAAAAGGTCTCTAAAAGTAACGAAACCAATACCAATAAACCTCATCAAAATAAAAAAGAGGAGTCAGACAAAGACACAAATAGTCCTACTAACAAACCTCATCAAAATAAAAGAGAGGAAACCAAAGATAATCGTACTAGAAATAACGATAAGCAACAACAAAATAAATCGAGAAACAACAATCCTCATAAAAAGGAAAACGGAAATCGAGACAATAGAAACCGATACAAAGAACCTGATTTTGAATTCGATGCTATTATCGAAAGCGAAGGAGTTCTTGACACCATGCAAGATGGATATGGATTCTTAAGATCTAGTGATTACAACTATTTATCTTCTCCTGATGACATTTATGTATCTCAATCTCAAATTAGACTTTTTGGACTTAAAACAGGAGATACAGTATTAGGACAAGTAAGACCTCCTAAAGAAGGTGAAAAATATTTTCCTTTAATAAAGGTAAACAAGATAAACGGAATAGATCCGCAAGTAGTAAGAGATAGAGTTTCTTTTGAACACTTAACTCCACTATTCCCTCAAGAAAAATTTAATATTGCCGAAAGACAAAGTACTATTTCTACAAGAATAATGGATCTGTTTGCTCCTATCGGAAAAGGTCAACGTGGTATGATTGTATCACAGCCTAAAACAGGAAAAACCATGCTTCTTAAAGATGTTGCCAATGCTATTGCTGCCAATCATCCAGAAGTATACCAAATGATACTTCTAATCGATGAGAGACCCGAAGAAGTTACCGATATGCAACGTAATGTAAAAGGAGAAGTAATTGCCTCTACATTCGACAAAGAAGCCAACGAGCACGTAAAAGTTGCAAACATTGTCCTCGAAAAAGCCAAAAGATTGGTTGAATGCGGTCATGATGTGGTCATACTACTCGATTCTATAACTAGATTAGCACGAGCATACAACACAGTACAACCTGCTAGTGGAAAAATACTTAGTGGTGGTGTTGATGCAAATGCCCTTCATAAACCAAAACGTTTCTTTGGAGCAGCCCGTAATATAGAAAACGGAGGTTCTTTATCTATTATAGCAACAGCTTTAACAGAAACAGGATCAAAAATGGATGAAGTAATTTTTGAGGAATTCAAAGGAACAGGTAATATGGAACTTCAATTAGATCGTAAAATTTCAAATCGTCGTATATTTCCTGCTATTGATCTTACTTCTTCAAGTACTCGTCGCGATGACCTATTACATGATGAAACAACGATTCAAAGAATGTGGGTGATGCGAAAGTACCTTGCAGATATGAACCCTGTTGAAGCTATGGAGTTTATTAACGACCGATTTAAGCAAACAAGGAACAATGATGAATTCTTAATCTCAATGAACGGTTAAGAATCAATTGTTTAACAAAATAAAAAAAAAAAAGGCGGTTATCTTAATTGATAACCGCCTTTTTTCTTTTAAAATATAAGAATCACTACACATTTAACGTTTATTATAAGTCAAATGAAAGTTTTTGATTATTGCAATGACTAAGCCTTTAAATTAAAATTATCATGAGAAACACATCCTATTTATTATACAGTTTAATATTTCTATTTTATAGTTGCCAAGGCAATAGTCAATCTTCTCAAGACACAAAAGCTAATCAAAACAAAAACCTCACTCCAATACAAGTAGACCCCATTAACGGCATGGAACGAGCTTATTTTGCAAGCGGCTGTTTTTGGTGCGTAGAAGCCATTTATGAAAGTGTAAAAGGGGTAAAAGAATCAATATCAGGTTATTCTGGAGGACACACCCAAAGCCCAACCTACCAATCCAGCAACACGGGACGTACCGGTCATGCAGAAGCCGTTGAAATTATTTATGACCCAAAAATCATATCCTTTTCTACATTAGTAGATGTATATTTTGGATCTCAAAACCCAACTCAAGTTAACGGACAAGGTCCCGATCATGGCTCACAATACAGATCTATCATATTCTACCAAAACGAAGAACAGAAAAAAATCATTTTAGACAAAAAAGAAAAACTATCCAAGAAGTTAAACAGACGAATTGCTGCAGAGATACTTCCATTTCAAAAATTCTGGAAAGGAGAAGGTTACCACCAAGATTACGAAAAAAGAAATCCTTCAAATCCTTATATAAGAAATGTATCCATACCTAGGTTATTAAAGTTTCAATCAAAGTTCCCTCACCTAATTAAAAAGAAACACTAAAACTCCTTGCTTAAAACCAAACCAAGATCTTTACCTCAAATTATAATGACTCTTTCAAATTTCGATTAAACATCAATCCTTTTTGAAAGAGTCTTATGCACAATAAGCGAACCAAAATAATTACTAGATCCCACTAATTCATTTCAGTTTTCTTTAGTTTTAGCCAAAAAAAATTAAATTTATAATCGCCCCAATTGTTTGTTTACATCAAATTTACACCAACACCACCACTATAGCCTATTGCTAACCCAAAATGCAAGCACAAAGAGAAAACCGACAAGTTGTCTATCAAAAGTATTTTAAATCAGTTGTATGTATCTAAAAAACCGATGAAAAGCACAAATCAATAAAAATAAAACCATGTTTTCATGTAAATAATTTGAAAACAAGTTGTGTTTTTCATAATAAAACACTACTTTTGAGTCTGATTTAATGATTTTCTTTTCAGCTGTTTAGTCATAAATGTTCAAGCTTAGCTAAAACACAAACAACTTAAACAACTAAAAATCAAATAGTTAGATCAAAAATAGGTTCTTTAAAAATTGTGTCTTTTAAGTTGAAATATTATTTTAAAAGCTAATACACAACAAGATCAAAAAGATCTTTGGCACCTTTTTTGAATACCAATTATTGACAATAAAAGTATTATTTATATTAAATTTTGATTAAATTATAGTACTATTAAATTTGAAATTATAACCCAATCTACTTAAAACAAGCGATATGAAGTCATTTTTTACATTTATTCTGCTTTTGGTGATTACCTTCTCGTCTGCTATTGCTCAGGACGGGTCTTACTTAATGTCTTCTAGACAACTAGAAGTTCGTAGTGGACCTGGATTAAACTTTAATACTATTGCTGAAGTACCTCAAGGTACTCAAGTATATGTTATGAGTTCTAATTACGGAGACTGGAGTGCTATTCAGTACAAAAGTATGAACGGTTTCGTAATAACGAAACACTTAACAGAAGATAGCCGAATTGCAGATGCTGAAAGAGCTGCAAAAGAAGCTGCTGCAAGAAAAGAAGCTGCAAAATTAGCTGCATCTCAAGCAATTGCACGTGCAGAAGCAGCCAAAAAAGCCGCAGAAGAAGCTGCAAGAAAAGCTATTGCTGACGCAGAGCGTCTAAAAAGAGAAGCTGAAGCTATTGCCGCAAAAGCTATTGCTGATGCTGATGCTGCAAAAAAATCCAAAGAAGCTGCTGCGAGAAGAGCTCTTGCAGATACAGAAGAAACAAGAAAAGCTCTGGAAGAAGCAAATAGAAGAGCTGCAAAAGGTGGAAGTAGCGTTGCCTCTACACCTATTGAGTCTACAACTCCTTCTTATGGTTCTGGGTCTGGTTCTACTAGCAATCCAAAAGCTGCAGCTGTATCAGTTTCAAAAGAAAACAAATACTCTAGTTGGGAGAAAAAAACATATAAATCTGGATCTACTCCAAAATCATTTAACTTTAAAGGTAAGTTTGACTACAAACTTGACAACTACTTAAAATTAAAAGTTGGAGCAAATACAGAAATTGTTGTTAAGCTATATAAAATGGGTAAAACTGAAAGTGATGATGTGTTAACACGTGTTACATACATCAACTCTAGCACTACTCAGTACATTAGAAACATCCCTGAAGGTGAGTACTATTTAAAAATTGCTTACGGTCAAGACTGGAGAGAAACAAAAGTTGACGGTAAAATGTACGGTACATTTACTAAGAATGCTCTATACGAAAAGAACGAGTCTATCTTAAATTACAATACAGTTAAAACATCAAAAGGAATCAATGTTCCTTCATACACCCTAGCGCTTGACCTTCTTCCTAGCGGAAGCGGATACTCTAGTGGTAGTGATCATGAAAAAATTAATGCAGATGCATTTAACAACAATTAACAAACAGAACACCTACATTATATAATCACCAAAATATAAATGTAACAAAGCGCCAGATTCATTCGAATTCTGGCGCTTTTACTATAATACAATAGAAACAACTTCTATTTTAAACATTCCACCTCTACCTTTCTCACACAGCACTAGTTACTTACCTCAATTATAATAACAGATATAATAAACCTAATGTTTTTTTTTAAATCATTCACTACACAAAGACAATGGGCACAAAAAAAAAGGTGATTTCTTAATAAAATCACCTTGATACATATACTATTTTAAAGTAAACTCTAATTCTAATTATTACGGTGTCTTTCTCTAGCTAACAACGTGTTTTTAAGAAGCATTGCAATAGTCATTGGACCTACACCACCAGGAACAGGCGTAATAAAAGATGCTTTTTTACTTACATTTTCAAAATCTACATCACCTACAATTTTATACCCCTTAGAAGAACTTTCGTCTGCAACTCTGGTTATACCAACATCAATTACAACAGCATCATCTCTTACCATCTCTGCTTTAAGGAAATTAGGAACTCCTAATGCCGAAATCACAATATCTGCTTGAGAAATAATTTGAGTAATGTTTTTGGTATGACTATGCGTTAGTGTAACTGTAGAATTACCCGGCCAACCTTTTCTACCCATTAAAATACTCATCGGTCTACCAACAATATGACTTCTACCAATAACAACAGTATGTTTTCCTTTGGTATCAACATCATACCTCTCTAGTAGCTCTAAAATACCAAAAGGAGTGGCAGGGATAAATGTTGACATATCTAATGCCATTTTCCCAAAGTTCATAGGATGAAAACCATCGACATCTTTATCAGGGTCTATAGCCAACAATACTTTTTGCGTATCGATTTGTGGTGGTAGTGGTAATTGCACAATAAAACCATCGATATTTTCATCGATATTTAACTCTTTTATCTTTGCCAACAATTCAACTTCGCTAGTTGTACTAGGCATTTTTACAAGTGTTGACTCAAAACCAACTCGTTCACAAGCCCTAACCTTACTACCGACATAGGTCAAACTTGCCCCATCATTACCCACTATTACTGCTGCAAGATGTGGTACTTTCTCACCTTGCTTTTTAATTTTAAGAACTTCTGCAGCGATTTCATCCTTAATATCGTTACTAACTTTTTTTCCGTCTAATATTTCCATTCCCTATATAATTCCTTTAATAAAGTTTGAGCTAAGCACAAGCCAATTTATCTCATTTTACCCATCATCTGCATCATTCGTTTTCCGCCGCCGCCTTGCATCATTTTCATCATCTTACTCATTTGATCAAACTGCTTAAGCAATTGATTAACTTGTTGTATAGATGTTCCCGAACCTTTTCCTATTCGTTTTTTTCTACTCGAGTTTATGATCTGTGGTTTAGATCGTTCTTCTGGCGTCATTGAATGTATAATTGCTTCAATATGCTTAAAAGCATCATCATCAATATCCATATTCTTCATCATTTTCCCTGCGCCAGGTATCATTCCAACAAGATCTTTCATGTTACCCATTTTCTTTATCTGTTGGATCTGCTTTAGGAAATCATCAAATCCAAACTGGTTTTTGGCAATTTTCTTTTGTAATTTCCTTGCTTCTTCTTCATCAAATTGTTCTTGAGCTCTTTCTACTAAAGAAACAACATCCCCCATCCCCAAGATACGATCAGCCATACGAGAAGGGTAGAAAACATCAATTGCTTCCATTTTCTCTCCTGTACCAATAAATTTGATAGGTTTATTTACTACAGACTTAATAGATATCGCTGCTCCTCCTCTTGTATCACCATCTAATTTGGTAAGAATAACACCGTCAAAATTTAAAACATCATTAAAAGCTTTGGCCGTATTAACAGCATCTTGCCCCGTCATTGAATCCACAACAAACAATGTTTCATTTGGTGTAATAGCCTTATGAATATCAGCAATCTCTGTCATCATCGCTTCATCTACAGCTAAACGTCCTGCCGTATCTATAATAACAACATTAAACCCATTTGCTTTTGCATGTTCAACTCCGGCAGTAGCAATGGCAACGGGATCATTATTCCCTCTATCACTGAAAACTTCTACATTAATTTGTTCTCCTACAACGTGTAACTGATCAATCGCCGCTGGTCTATATACATCACAAGCAACAAGTAATGGTTTTTTTGTTTTTTTAGTGGCTAGAAAATTTGCTAATTTTCCTGAAAAAGTTGTTTTACCAGAACCTTGTAATCCAGACATTAAAATAACAGATGGTTTACCTGATAAGTCAACACCAGCAACATCACCTCCCATTAGTTCTGTCAACTCATCTTTAACAAGTTTTACCATTAACTGTCCTGGTTTAAGGCTTTTAAGAACATTTTGTCCCATTGCCTTTTCTTTAACCTTCGCAGTAAATTCTTTTGCTATTTTATAATTTACATCTGCATCAACTAGTGCTCTTCTTACCTCTTTGAGTGTTTCGGCAACATTAACTTCTGTTATTTGCCCATGCCCTTTTAAGATATGTAAGGCTTTATCTAACTTATCACTTAAATTATCAAACATATATTCTTTGTTTTGAAAAAAACTATCTTTTATGGATAGATCGTGCAAATTTAAGGATTTGATGCGTATTTATAAAGGAAGATGAATTGAATTATAAAAGATTAAGGACAAAAGATTGAGATTCTATGTTTATTACTTGTGATACACACAAAAAGCTATTGAATAATATACCGAAGCTCGTATATTTTCAATAGCTTATAAATTTAGTTCAGTAATTATACTATAACTAAATACTCACTTCATTATTTAGCAATCAAAAGGAACATGTTGAAGGAATCAAAACACCTTTAATAACATGAACAATACCATTAGAGGCTTCTATATCTGCAATTTCAACTTCAATGTTTCCATTAAGAAATACTTTTCCATTTATCATTTCTACAGTTACTTCTTCGCCTTGAAGAGTCACAACTTTTTGTTTGATTAACAAATCTTCTGCTTTATATTTCCCCATAGCGACGTGATACAACAAAACTTCTTTAAGTGCATCTCCTTGAGGAATTGAATCTAGACTTTCGAAAGCCGTATTGGTTGGAGCAAAAACTGTAAATGGCCCTATACCCGATAGCGCATCAACCAATTCTGCCGATTGTAACGCACTAACCAAAGTTGATAATTCTGGTGTAGCTATAGCTATGTCAACAATACTTTGCAAAGGTGTTGGAGGCAATAGCACCCCACTAATAACATGAATTATACCGTTGGAAGCTTCTATATTATCAATTATCACTTTTACGTTATCATTAAGAATCACTTCATTACCGATCATTTCTATAGTAACGTTTTCTCCTTGAAGAGTTGTAACTACTTGCTTCTCTAAAAGATCTTCGGCTGTATATTTTCCTGAAACAACATGATACAATAAAACTTCTTTAAGTGCATCTCCATCAGGAATTTCATCTAGTGCCGAAAAAGCCTCATTCGTAGGAGCAAAAACGGTAAAAGGTCCTACTCCCGACAAAGCATCAACCAATCCTACAGATTGCACTGCACCTACTAGAGTTGATAATTCTGGAGTTTCTAAAGCAATTTCTAAAATACTCTTTTCTGGTTCGAATGAAGGAGGTATTAGTACTGCATTGATTACATGAATCACTCCGTTAGAGCCTCCAATATTTGAAGAAAGTAATTTTACCGTATCATTAATTACTATTTCATTACTTCCATCAAAACTTACTTTAACATTTTCACCTTGCAAGGTTTTGGTCAACTCTTGTTCTAATAATTTTGCTGTATTTAACCTACCGCTAGCCACATGATACAATAAGATTTCTTTTAAAGCATCTGCTCCCGGGATTTCATCTAAAGCAGAAAAAGCGGTATCTGTTGGTGCAAATACAGTAAATGGTCCTTCTTGAGATAGAGCATCTACTAGTTCGACTGCTTGTAAAGCTCCTACTAATGTCGTAAATCGGCCATCTTCTACTATCAACTCAACAATAGTTTTATCTGGATAAACAACTTTGGTCAGTTCTGCTTTCCAATTACCTTTTCCAGAATCGGATCCAAAAATTCTAAAACTTCCCTCTAAGTTGCCTGCTTCATCTGTCTTTCCTACTCCAAAAATTAAGCCACTACCTGGTGGGTCTATAATCAGATACACAATGCCATCACATATTACCGCTCCCCTAACAGATGCTTTTGTGTTATCTGGAAAAGTTAACTTACCTCTTACAATTGCAAAACTAGCATGATACAAGGTATAGTTGAGCTTAAGCTCGCCTGACAAAACTGTTCCTTGACTTGCTCCACTGTTTATAGTTGCCGAAAAATCAAAAACTCTTTTTTCTCGACTTATATTAATCGTTGACTTAGACGTTGTCGTATTATCCTCGGATATGGGTAACTCACCATCGACGATATTTTGAGTTAATTTTTCAATTTCATCAAAGCTAATGACTGGAGACTCCTCGTAGTCAATCTGTTCTATTTCTTTATTAATTTCCATGTTGTCATCATTTTGACAAGACAACATTAAAACAATACTCATTATACCAATAATAAACATTGATACCTTGTTAGATAATTTTTTCATAATGTTAATTTTAGAGTTATGTGTAATTAAAATATTGAGTGAAAATATTCCCATGATGTCTAATTTATTTACTCTTAAACATCATGGGGTTACAATTGATAAAAGGGGGACGTTTTTTAATTATAATGCAGGGAGAATTACTTTATCGATTACATGGATAACTCCATTAGCAGCTTGCACATCTGTTACTATTATGTTACTTACCCTATTATTTGAATCTGTAAGTGTTGACTGGCCTGCATCTGCTGTAATATCACCTCCGAGTGTGGTTACTGTTCCGCTAGCAAGATCTTCTGCCCTAACATTTGTTCCTGCAACTACATGCAGATTTAATGTTGCAGTTAATGTTGCTTTGGCAATATCTGCCAAAGAACCCGCATTTAGCTCTGTCAATAAGTTAGAAAAAGCTTTATCGGTCGGCGCAAATACGGTAAAAGGTGCTGGCGAAGTTCCATTTGCAGTACTTAATGTTGCCACATAATTTTGATCAGATTGATCATCCCTGGTTAGTGCAGCAACCAAATTACTAAACTCACCATCTGCCGTAGCAAAAGTAACCACAGTAGGTAAAGAAATCACCTTATCGATAGCATGAATTACTCCATTATCGGTATTAATATCAGCGGTCAAAACAGTAGACTCTCCATTAATAACAACACCACTTGAGGTATTAATATACATACTAATATTTGCCTTAGTTGTTGATTCTTGAGCTAAATTCTTAACATAACCGGTAGACAAATCATTAGATGTTACTTTTGCGCCTATGACATGATTTAATAATAATTGTGTTAGAGTTTCTGTAGGTACGTCTTCTAATGCCGCACCATCAAGAAAAGTTGTAAAAGCGCTATTATTAGGTGCAAAAACTGTAAAAGGTCCATCTTCTGCTAATGTTTTATCCAAACTTGTTTTTTTTAATGCTGCCAATAGTGAACTATAATCTGCATTGTTAGTTACAAAATCAGCAATTGTCATTGGGACTATAACATTTGAAGTAGCATCATCATCGTTATTACATGAAGTAATAATGGCTAATCCACATACTATAAAAATTAAGGTGATTTTTTTTCTTAGTTTCATCGTTCTTGTGTTTTATTATTTGAATTCAATGATTAAACAACTCACAAAAAAAAACTCTAACCCTAAAAATCCATTTTAGCATTTTTTTAACTTTTTGTTTTATAAAAAACAAATTTTATAAAACAAAAATCATTTAATATCAGAACTAATCTAATTGAATATTTATCAATATGATACGTACTTATTTAATTGCGGATTGGAAACAAAAAAAACAGAAGTAGTTAATTAGTTAGTCTCATCATTCTCATCACAAGAAACTGCATAATCCGAAATAGTAGATAATAATTCGGTATTATGCGCTGTACTCGTATGCTCACCATTATGCAATATCATTGTAATGGGATACTTAATAGACACCGAAACATTTTCATCAAGATCACTCATAAACCCAAATACTTGGGCATCATGAATTGCTTCTATTGTTTTAAAACTATTTGTACTACTATTAAAGGTGGTAAATTTAAAAGGGTAACCAAAATCTATACATTCTATATCATCATCTTGGGTAGAACATAAAGCTGCCAAAGATTCTAGCTGCGATTTATTTTCTATTTTTTTTTCAACATAATCATGCATTGTGATAGTAATAGGAAACTCTATTTGGATGATATCAGATGAATGGATTGTATTATAATCTTGTATGCTAACAATTTTTTTCTCATTTCCATTAAAAGAAATAGTATAAGGCAAATTAACACTATAACAGTTACCCCCATCAATCACATCATCATATGATCCATCATGGGTTACTATATTTTTCATTAAACCTGCTAACCTAGAATTTTGTGGAATCGTATTATCCTGAGACTCATCAATAAACTCTCTCTCTTCTTTTTGACAAGATATACCTACCAATACAGAACATAATAATAGTATTACTACCTTCTTTATTTTCATCACCATCGTATTTGTTTGTATTATAACAATTTAAAAACAAAAACTCCTAACAGGATATCATTTTTTTTTTAATTTTAAAGAAATCTACTTAGGATGCCTAAAAGTTTATTTAAGAATGTTTGTGATGAAAAACTATTTACTGAGCTTTTCACAAAATACTCTGAAAACCTACATAGCTTTATTTATTATAAGTATGGTAATCATATAAACCCAAAAGACAAGGTTCAAGAAGCCTATATAAAGCTCTGGAACAATTGTAAAAAAGTACCTCTTCAAAAAGTAAAGAGTTTCTTATTTACAACAGCTAACAACCTAACTTTAAACGAAATAAAACACAACAAGGTTAAACTAAAATATCAGCAACATATAACCAACGATAAAATCAAAACTGAAGAAAATCCTCAGTTTATTTTAGAAGAGAAAGAATATCTTCAAAAGTATCAAACGGCTTTGGCCAAACTAACCGAATCACAACGTGTAGCTTTCTTGATGAATCGAGCCGAAGGCAAAAAACATAAAGAAATTGCTGAGTTATTAGGTATATCACGCAAGGCCGTAGAAAAAAGAATCTATGGAGCTCTAGAAAAACTACGAAAAGAAATTGATGGAATTTAAAAAATAATACGAACAGGACTAGGAATTTTCTGTCTTTGATTGTTATAGTATTGAAACATTGCTATGAAAAAGAAAAATATAATATTAAAATGGCTGGATAACAGACAACTTAATAAAGAAGAATCACAAGTATTTGAGCAATTAGATACCTTTGATTCTTATGTAAAAATTTCTGAGGCAGCAAAAAACTTTAAAGCTCCGGATTATCATTTAGATGAGAATTTAAAAAATCTAAAAAGCGCATTATCTAACAACGATAAGGTTACTAATAAATTTTCATTCATATCTATATTGCTGCGTATTGCTGCGGTTTTTGTAATTGGAATAGGAGTTTACTATGCCTTTTTTAACACGCCCAATCTTACTGTTATAGCATCGGCCAATAAAAAAACTTCTTTTGAACTACCAGACTCATCAGTTGTTTCTCTTAATACTCAGTCTTCTTTAACTTACGCAAAAAAGAATTGGGTTAATGAACGTAAAGTTGATCTGACAGGAGAAGCATATTTCAAAGTTGCGAGTGGTAAAAAGTTTGATGTACAGACTTCTACCGGAACTATTAGTGTTCTTGGAACACAGTTTAATATAAAAGAAAGAGATCATTTCTTTGAAGTTTCTTGTTATGAAGGTTCTGTCAAAGTAGTTTACAACAAAAGTAGCCGTATTTTAAAGCCAGGTGATGTTTTTACTGTTATTAATAAAGAAGTATCGCAAACCAAATTATCATCGCGATTGCCCGATTGGAAAGAAAACAAAAGTTCTTTCAAAAGTCTTCCATATCAATATATTATTAAAGAATTTGAAAGGCAGTACGACGTAAACATATCTACCAAAAACATTGATTTAACAACACTGTTCACTGGCAGTTTTATTCATACCGATATTGAAACAGCATTACAATCTATTACTATACCAATGCGTTTACATTATACAATTGATGCAAAAAAAATAACCTTGTACAGAGAGTGAATAAAACTATAATCATCTTTTTTCATACTCTATTACTTTTTTCTCTTTTATCAACAAACGCACAAACCCAAAAAGAAGAAATTAGTCTTAGCATAGTTTTGGATGCTATCCACAAAAAATTTGGATACAACTTTTCATACGTTGATAAGGATATAAAAAAGATAAAAGTATTAATGCCACCTGGGTCATTAGGTTTTAAAGAAACCATCTCTTATCTAGAAAAAACGACTCCATTTATTTATACAATTTTAAATGATCGTACTGTAGCTTTAAGTTTCAAATCAACATTTATAGAAATTTGTGGCATACTTACCGATAAAAACCAGAAAATCATTTCGAATGCTACGATTCAAAGCTTAAGTGACTCGACAATTAGCAATTCAACAGGAGAGTTTAGGATAAATATTAATATGATTGGTGGAACAGTAAGTATTAATCATATTGGATATGAATCATTAACCATTAAGGTAAATGACTTTGAAAAAGAGAAATGTAAGCAAATAACCCTTAATCCAAAAATAGAATACTTGAATGAAATTTTATTAAAGAATTATTTGGTCAAGGGTATTGATAAACAAATAGATGGATCAATTTCAATTAACTACAATGACTTTGGTTCATTACCCGGTGTTTTAGAACCAGACCTCTTACAAACTATTCAAGCTTTGCCAGGAATCTCTAGCGTTAATGAAACCATTTCTGATATAAATGTACGGGGAGGCACTAATGATCAAAACTTAATTTTATGGGATGGTATTAAAATCTATCAATCCAGTCATTTTTTTGGTTTAATATCAGCATTCAACCCTTATTTAACAAAAAACGTAAAACTATTCAAAAATGGCTCTAGTGCAACTTATGGCGATGGAGTATCTAGTGTTATTGACATGAAAACAAGCGATAGCCTGAAGACAAAAACAGATGCTAGCATTGGTGTAAACCTTATAAGCTTTGATGGCTATGTTGACACGCGTATCAGTAAAAAATCTTCATTACAATTTGCCATAAGACATTCGATCAATGAGATTGTTAAAACTACTACATACAACAAATACTTTGATAAAACATTTCAAAATTCTGAAGTAATCGACAATCAAAATTCTGATAATAAATTCTCTTTTTATGACACGAATATCCGTTGGTTATATAAACTGTCTCCCAAAGATCTTATTAAGGCAAACTTACTTATCATGCATAATGATTTAAAGTTTCAAGAGAATTCTGTAAATACTCTTCAAAACACTTCAAAAGAAAGTAGTTTAGAACAAAACAACATAGCGGGAGGATTTTTCCATCAAAGAAATTGGACCGCAAACTTTCAGAGCAAACTGCTATTCTATGGAACAAATTATAATTTAAGATCAATTAATTCTGATATAGAAAACAATCAAAGATTATTACAGGAAAACGATGTTTTAGAAAATGGCATTAAACTAAGTACTCATTATAAATCAAATTTTAATTTCAATATAGAAAATGGATATCAGTTTAATGAGACGGGGATTTCTAACCTTCAAGATTTAAATAATCCAACTTTTAGAAACCGTATTAAAGAAGTTCTTAGAACGCACAGTGTTTTTTCAGAATTAGAGTATAAATCTCGAGCAGGTAAAGATCATTTACATTTTGGACTTCGTCTAAATTACTTTGAAAAATTTAAGAAATATACTTTAGAACCAAGGATAAGCTTTCAAAAACAATTTGCTCATTACTTTACATTAGAAGTACTAGGTGAACTCAAAAGTCAAACAACATCTCAAATTATTGACTTTCAAAACGATTTCTTAGGTGTAGAAAATAGAAGGTGGATATTATCTAACGATCAAGACATACCAATAGTAAAAAGCGTTCAAGGATCAATTGGAATAAATTATAAAAACCATAATTGGTTAATCAATGCTGATGTTTATTATAAAGATGTAAAAGGAATCATTACACGAAGTCAAGGTTTTCAAAACCAGTTCGAATTTGCCAGAGACCACGGTAGTTACGAAGTAAAAGGTATTGATTTTTTAATCAATAAAAGATTCAGGAAAATTAGTACATGGTTTAGCTACTCATATGCAAATAACCAGTATACATTTTTAAATTTGAGTGAAACAAATTTTCCGAATAATATTGATATTAATCATCACATAAAAATTGCAGCTTCTTATACAATTAAAAACTTAAAATTGTCTGGAGGTATGAATTGGCATAGTGGAAAACCAATAACCGAACCTATCTATAGTACCCCTATATCAAATGACACTATAAATTATCAAAATGCTAATAGTTCTAGAGCTACTGATTATTTGAGAATTGATTTTTCTACCACTTATAAATTTAGGGTTACCAAAAAAATTAATGCACTTGTAGGAGTTTCTATCTGGAATATCTTTAATCATGAAAATATTTCGAATAAATACTATAAAACTGTAGAAGAAAACTCTATTACTGAAATAAATCAATTTGGACTAGCTACCAGCCCAAACATAGTATTTAGGCTATATTTTTGAGATATTCTTAACTCCAATTAAAATTACACGCTCATTACCGTTTTCAGATAATACGATATCCTCTATAATTGTAAATCCTTTTTTCTCAAAAAATGGTTGAGTTATCTTGTTTATCTTTGTAGTCAACCTCTTTATATCAGCATCTAAAGCAACTTTTTCCAAAGTTTCATACAAATCCATTGCAATACCATGTCCTTGATAATTTTGATGAACAAAAAGGTAGTCTATTGTTCCATCTCTATTTAATAAAAAAGAACCAATAACTTCGCCATTTAACTTAGCGTTATACACAAAGTCACTTCGGAATTTATTCTTCCAATAATTCTTATTCCTTGCTAATTTTGAATATTCATTAATCTCTGACTTTGTAAAAATCTTAGAACCGTATATAGTAACCGTTTGATAAAACAAACGCTGCATCAAAGGTAAATCTTGATCTGAAGCTCTTTCTATTCGAAATTTCATTACACTAAAATAGAAAACTGATTCATACCTCCCAACAAATAGTAACTAGTATTTATAAGATTGTTCGTTTTTTCTAAAAAAAAAATGGTTACTCCTAAAAGAATAACCATTTTTAACAAACTGAATTCACATAAATTATTGGCAACCCCCCAGCTGCTCAATAAAATCTTCTATATTTTTAAGAACCAAATATTACATCTATTTGTAATATTTATACTTATTTACTTAATAACAATTAAAATTAAGAAAACACATAACCCAATGCTTTAATCAAAATTTCAAATCAATCCTGAGCTAATCAATAGTTAAAATTTATAGTAAATATAACATACAGTCATTTCATATTGTCATCTCACTGTACAAACGGTATATTTGATTGTATTAAGTGCTATTCTCATTACATAAAGTGAGTTTTAACACATCAAACTATTTGCTCATTTTCAATATATAGAAGCTTAACTAATTATGCTTCTATTTATAAAACGGCTATAAGAGAAAATACCCTATCTTTTTTTTGAATAAAAATCACCCCAACTCAAAAAAAACCAATCAAACCACTGAATTACAATAAGATAAAAAACAAAAAAAATATTCGAGTTATCGAATATTTTATAAAAAAGTGAATAAAATGATTGTTATTGATTATATCAATTGAGGTAATATCACAAGAATCAATGCTTTTTGTCTAATTATTTTAATTGACAGGCAAAAATTTCACCTATCAATCAAAACAATATGGTTCTTTAGAGTGAGTTTCTAGAAAACTTAAGAAAAGAGAGTCCTTTCCTTACATTCTTTCAGGAACACTAATTCCTAACAATCCTAAAGCAGACTTAATAGTTTCTCCTACTTTACCAGATATTTGAACTCTAAAGATTTTTTCTTCCTCTGTATCTGCTCCGAAAATAGATACATTTTGAAAAAATGAGTTATATACCTTTACAAGATCATATATATAATTAGCTATCAAAGCAGGACTAAGCTCATTTGCTGCGTTCTGTATAACTTCTGGATATATTTCTAACTGCTTGATTAACTCTTTTTCTTTTGGATTTAATTTAACACCTGTTAACTCCTGATTACTATCGAAATCCGCTTTACGTAAAATTGCTTGAATACGAGCATAAGTATATTGTATAAACGGACCTGTATTACCTTGAAAATCTACAGATTCTTCTGGATTAAAAAGTATACGTTTTCTAGGGTCAACTTTTAGAATATAATATTTTAAAGCCCCCAGTCCTATGGTACGATAGACTTCTAATTTATCTTTCTCTGAATATCCATCCAATTTACCAAGGTCTTTAGAAATATCTTCAGCGGTCTTAGTCATTTCTACAATCAAATCATCTGCATCAACAACGGTACCTTCTCTACTCTTCATTTTTCCGGTTGGTAAATCAACCATACCATAACTTAAATGATGAAGGTTTTCTGCCCAATCATATCCTAATTTTTTTAGGATTAAAAACAATACTTTAAAATGATAATCTTGTTCATTACCAACAGTATATATCATACCACCAATACTTGGATTATCTTTCACTCGTTGTATAGCCGTACCTATATCCTGTGTCATATATACAGAGGTGCCATCACTACGCAAGACTAATTTTTCATCAAGGCCTTCATCTGTTAGATCACACCAGACAGAACCATCATCTTTGGTAAAGAATACACCATTTGCCAATCCTTCTTCTATATTTCCTTTTCCTAACAAATATGTATTACTTTCATAATAATAACTATCAAAGTCTACCCCTAAAGCCTTATACGTTTCTTCAAAACCTTTATACACCCATTCATTCATAGTTCTCCATAGGGATACTACTTCTTCATTTCCAGCTTCCCATTTACGCAACATTTCTTGAGCTTCTTTTATTATAGGAGCCTCTTTCTTAGCCTCTTCTTCAGTTTTTCCATTAGTGATTAATTGACTTATTTGCTCTTTATAAATTTGATCAAATTTTACGTAAAAATTACCTACAAACTTATCTCCTTTTAGACTAGTTGATTGTGGAGTTTCTTGATTTCCATATTTTTGCCAGGCAATCATAGATTTACATATATGAATCCCTCTATCATTAATTATTTGTGTTTTATATACTCTCTTTCCACTTGCTTTTAAAATTTCGGCAACAGCATATCCCAATAAGTTATTTCTTATATGCCCCAAATGCAAAGGTTTATTAGTATTAGGTGAAGAATATTCTACCATAATAGCTTTTCCTTCTTCGGTTGGAGCTACAAAACCAAAATTTCCTTCTTTTTGTATTTCTTCAAAGAAATTAAGATAATAAATATCAGAGATTACTAAATTCAAAAATCCCTTTACTACATTATAACTATCAATCTCTTCAACATTATCTGTCAAATATTCACCAACAGCCTCTCCTATTTGTACTGGATTTCCTTTTACTTGTCTTAACATAGGAAAAACGACTACGGTTATATCTCCTTCAAATTCTTTTCGTGTAGTTTGCAATTCTACAGATTCGAGATCTGCTCCATATAATTGCTTTATTGCTTCTTTTACTTTTTCTGAAATGGTATGATGTATGCTCATCTTCTATAATTAAGCCGTAAAGATAATAGAAATTACATAGGTGTACTAAGTGTTTTTATATCATTTATTTTCTTCTTTATTAGTAAAATAATAGACATAACCCTCTACATTTATTCGTATCTTATACTTAAAAAAATGAAAATTCTACTAACTGGAACCAATGGATATATTGGCATGCGTTTATTACCGCTATTGATTAATTCTGGTCATGAAGTTATCTGTTGTGTAAGAAATAGTAATCGCTTTTCTATTAATCAAGAAATGCTAGAAAAGGTTTCTATCGTAGAAATAGATTTTTTAAAAACTCCAGATTTAAAACTACTACCTAAAGGTATTGATGCGGCCTATTATTTAATACACTCCATGAGCTCATCTACTGATGATTTTGATAAAAAAGAGGCGTTAGCAGCAACTAATTTTAACACATACGTTCAAAACCTTCAAATCAAACAAGTAATTTATTTAAGTGGCATTGTAAATCAAAATAATCTATCCAAACATTTGCGATCAAGAAAAAATGTAGAACAAATATTATATCAAGGTAACTACAATTTAACTGTATTACGATCTGGTATTATTGTTGGATCCGGTAGTTCTTCTTTTGAGATTATTCGAGATTTATGTGAGAAACTTCCTATTATGATTACACCAAAATGGGTAAATACTCCTACACAACCCATTGCTATTAGAGATGTACTTAAGTTTATGACTGGAGTACTTGATAACATAAATTGCTACAACAAATCCTGGGATATTGCTGGTCCAGATGTTTTAACTTATAAAAAAATGTTGCAGCTATATTCAAAAGTTAGGGGGCTTAATTTATTCATAATTACGATCCCTATAATGACCCCTAGATTATCATCATATTGGTTATATTTTGTTACTTCAACTTCTTATAAACTAGCATTAAATTTAGTTGATAGTATGAGTACTCCAATAATTGCAAAGGACAATAACCTGCAAACTATACTTAATATATCGCCTTCATCTTATATAAAAGCAGTAGAACTAGCACTTATTAAAATAGAACAAAATCAAGTTGTATCCAGTTGGAAAGATTCGATGATAAGCGGGCGATTTAAACAAAATATACAAAAACACATAACTGTTCCAAAACGAGGCTGTTTCAGTGATTGCAAGAAGATAAAGATTAATAACCCAGAAGAAACATTAAACAAGATATGGACTATCGGCGGTGAAACGGGTTGGTACTATGGTAATTGGTTATGGAAAATAAGAGGGTATTTTGATAAACTAGTCGGTGGAGTGGGATTAAGAAGAGGAAGAACCCATATTAATGAATTATCATCTGGTGATTCATTAGATTTCTGGAGAGTTTTGGTGGCAGATAAAAAAAATAGGCGCCTCCTATTATTTGCAGAAATGCGCATTCCTGGTGAAGCTTGGTTAGAATTCGAAATTGACAAGACCAATACATTGCATCAAACAGCGACTTTTAGGCCTAAAGGAATTTGGGGGAGATTATATTGGTATATTTTAACTCCTTTTCATTACTTCATTTTCAGGGGAATGGTTCAAAAAATTGCCATTTAAAAGTAATTCATATAAGACAAAGTGCATATTTTACCGATAAATAGTATTTTTTTTGTACTTTAAATACATAATTACTTAACCACTTATATGAGGCTATTTTTATACACAACCTTTTTATTTTTCATTTTATCATCCTGTACATCTGGCGTCATAACAGATCCTGAATTGGATAACTTAGTAACACTTTTGACAGGAGAATTTTCTAATACAGATCAAGCAGAAAATGACCTCACTTTTGCACATCTTAACTTAACCAATACTCGAATCTGGAAAGATAAACCTGGATATTGGATTTTCTCCCAAATTTATGATGCTAAAAAAACTAAAAATATTTACTATCAACGCATACAACATTATGAAAGGCTTGACTCTTTAACCATAAAAAGCACTAGTTATAAAGTTTTAAATATCAAAAAAGAAGAAAGGAGTACTATAGACTTAGATTACCTTAATAAAATAAAAATTGAAAGTTTAGAAGCAGTTACCGGTTGTCATTTATATTTCAAAAAAGAAACTTCTTCTATATATTCTGGTAAAACCAAAAAAAAATCATGTTATACTAGCATCCCTAATGTAGACTATATCTCTAGTACTTTAATCGTAAGTAATGGCAAAATCACCTCTTGGACAAAAGGATTTAATACTAAAGGAAAACAAGTTTGGGGCAAAATCAACGGCCCATACAAGTACATAAGAATCACTGGCAAAAACAAATGGTTATTTCTTTAACCCACAAAATCTGCTAATGTTTTATTTTCAAGAACTTTAAGTGTATTATCTCTTACCTCAATCATTACACTATGTACTGCACATCTATCTTCATCAGGGCAATCACTACATTTTTCATAAAAATTAAGACTCACACAAGGCAGCATAGCAATTGGACCTTCAAGAACTCTTATCACAGAAGCGATAGTAATATCTTTGGGTTCTTTGATCATATAATACCCTCCTCCTTTTCCTTTTTTTGAGCCTAAAAGTCCTGTTTTTCTTAATGTTAACAAGATACTCTCTAAAAATTTTTGAGAAATATTCTCACTTTTTGCAATTTCAGATATTAACACGGGGTGATCACATCTTTTTCTTGCTATATATGTAAGAGCTTTTAAGCCATATTTAGTTTTTTTTGAAAGCATATTTTATTCTATTTCAAGTTTTGTGATTTTTGTACGCTACAACATAGTTTTATTTTAAGCATACAGCAGATTTGGACACAAATTACAAACTTTTCGGAAGAAAAATTTCAGCTAACATACAACGTGCACTCCCCCCTCCTAACTTTTCGATTGTATCAAGATTACTATAAAAAATAGCACAATGCCTTTCTATTTTTGAAATCTGATCCTTTGTTAGGCTTTTATACGCCGATGCCGACATTACAAGATAACGTTTATCTTTTGAACCTACAACTTGAAGAACATTACCTGCAAAACAATTTATCTGGCTTTCTGATATTGCAATAATTTCTTTTTTATCACTCTTTAAATGTTTGATTACATTTTTTCGTTCCTTTTTATCATCTATGCAATCTAAACACACAATGGCAAATGTCTCTCCAATACCCATCATAACATTGGTATGATAAATAGGTAAACGTTCATTGTTTATTGTTTGATAGGCTGTAAAAATAACTGGAGTATACTCAAAGTCTTCACAAAACTCAATTAACAGCTCCTCACTTGCTCGAGGTGATAAGGCACAATATGCTTTTCTATAAACATGATCTAACACTACACAACCTGTTCCTTCTAAGTACAACTCTTCGTTTTCGGCACTTGTGTAATCGATACAGTTCTTTATTTCGTAACCAGAAGCTTCTATTTGATTTAAAACCTCTGGTCTACGTTCTTTTCTTCTATTTAAGGCAAACATGGGATACAATCCCACGTCACCGTTTTCATGAAATGACACCCAATTATTAGGGAAAATAGCATCTGGCGTATCTGTAATAGGGTCATCTTCTACAACAATAACTTCAATTCCTAATTTGCGTAAACCACTTACAAACTCATCAAATTCTTGTATAGCTTTTTCTGTAACAACATCAGAAACTATATTAGTTTTTTTCTGATAATAATTGTTAACTGCTGTTTGTTCATTCATCCTAAATTCTGTAGGACGAATCATCAATACTGTGTTTGTTACTTGTTTTGCCAATTATTTATTTAATCATTTTAGTTGTAATCGTTCCTGTTGTTGCTTTAAGCACTTCAAAAGCTGCTTCTGCCATTTTATTACCTTTATTATCTAAAGTCGGATTTACTTCTACCACTTCAAAACAAGCTGTTTTTCCAGTATTTATAAATGCCTGAATAATTTTTATTGCTTCATCAATATCGAATCCCTTAGAGACAGGTGTTCCTGTTCCTTTAGAGATCATATCACAATCCATGCTATCAACATCAAATGACACATAAATCATATCGCAAGAAGCTAACTTCTGAATTGCCTCTTCAAGGCATTTTTCAAATCCTCTATACCTCATTTCTTCAACGGTATAGTTTTTTATATCATTCTCTAAAATTGACTTATCCTCTGCATCTTCTGTATCTCTAACCCCAAAATATATAACATTTTGAGCCTCTACTTTTTGCCCTTCTACGCCAATATTTTTCATTTTATTCCACAAATCTGCTGTTTCATTAGATATTTCATTGACTTTATAAGCCATATTATCTCTAGAAAGAGCTGCTGCCAATGGCATACCATGAATATTCCCCGAAGGTGAAGTATATGGAGAATGTAAATCAGCATGCGCATCAATCCAAACTACGCCAAGGGTTTTATCTGGGTTAGCAGCTTTTATACCACTTATAGTTCCTAATGCTGATGAATGATCTCCTGACAATACAATTGGGTAATTATTTTCTTTTATATTATTCTCGACACTATTACTAAGTCTCGTACAAACATTAATTACACTTCCAATACGTTTTGCAAATGAGTTTTTAACCTTGTTATATATTGTTTCATTTTCTGTTTCTACATTTTCGAATGCATACAAATTAAAATAATCATCATTAAAATTAATAGCTGCAATTTCTATTGCATCAACACCTAGATCCGAACCTCTTGTTCCTGCACCAATATCTGACCTATTTTTAATTAATTTAATCTCTTTCATCTATTTTGTTTACTTTTTTATAATGAATTAGCCTTAACTTTTTTTTTAATTTCTAGCAAAAATACCATTTTACAGTCATATTTTTATCATTTTTTCAATCTGTAGGCATTTAATATCTTGAATATATAGAATTAATAAATTTATTACCTATTATGTTACTCTTGTATCTACTTATACATAATAGAAAAAGCCTTACCAATATTACAATTAGTAAGGCTTTTTTGTATTTAATTTTATACTTATCTATTTTTTAATTCGACAAAAGGTCTGTCTGTAGCACCAATATAAATTTGTCTTGGTCTTCCGATTGGTTCTTTACGGAGTCTCATTTCTCTCCATTGAGCAATCCATCCAGGCAACCTACCTAAAGCGAACATTACAGTAAACATATCGGTCGGCACCCCTAAAGCTCTATAAATAATACCTGAATAAAAATCTACATTCGGGTATAATTTTCTTTCTATGAAATACTCATCTTCAAGAGCCACTTTTGCTAATTTTTTGGCAATGTCTAGTACAGGATCTTCTATTCCTAAGTCGCCAAGTACTTCCTCTGCTGCAACTTTTATAATTTTTGCTCTTGGATCAAAATTCTTGTACACTCTATGTCCAAACCCCATTAAACGAAAAGGATCATTTTTATCTTTAGCCTTTGCAACATATTTGGCAGTATCTCCTCCATCGTCTTTAATTGCCTCAAGCATTTCAATAACTGCCTGGTTTGCACCACCATGAAGTGGTCCCCAAAGTGCAGATATCCCAGCTGATAAAGATGCAAACAAACCTGCATGCGATGACCCTACAATTCGCACTGTTGAAGTAGAACAATTTTGCTCATGATCAGCATGTAATATCAATAATTTATCTAATGCATCATTTACAATCTTATTTGCCTTATACGTTCTATTTGGTCGTGCAAACATCATCTTATGTAGGTTCTCTACATACCCCAAAGAATCATCCCCATAATCTAATGGCAAACCTTGTCTTTTTCTCATTGTCCAAGCAGCTAAGACAGGAAATTTAGATAATATTTTCACAATGGCATCATACATTGCCTCATCTGAATCTACATCTACAGACCCAGGGTTAAAAGCGATTAATGCACTTGTCAAAGAAGAAAGTACTCCCATCGGGTGTGCACTTTTAGGAAATCCATCAAGGATCCTTTTCATATCCTCATCTACATGAGACTCTTCTTTTATATCGTTACTAAATTTTTCTAATTCTTCTGCTGTTGGCAACTCTCCAAAAATTAAAAGATATGCTACTTCTAAAAAATCTGCCTTTTCTGCCAATTCTTCGATAGCATATCCACGGTATCTTAGGATTCCTTTTTCTCCATCTAAAAAGGTGATAGCACTTTGACAACTTCCAGTATTTTTATATCCTGGATCAATAGTAGTAATTCCGCCTGTAGCACCTCTTAGTGTTTTTATATCGATTCCTAATTCATTCTCTGTTCCTTTAATTATTGGGAACTCATATTTATTACCGTCGATTTCTAACGTTGCTATTTTTGACATATGTTTATTTTAGATTTTTGCAATTATTGTAAGGGTTGCTAATTTACGAAATATAGTGTTAATAGAATATTAATCGTAATATCAATTAATGCCTTACAATCTATTTTATGAAATATTTAAAAAACACCTTTCTAAAATAGTGTTTTCGCAATTTGAGTTTTTCTTGAAGATCTAATTACTAGCAAATTGCTGCTTAAATTAGTGTTTTTTCAATCAGAGAATGAGTAATAGATAATTATTAACCTAATCAATTTAGTTATGGTACTATTTTATCACTTTTACGCCGAAGTATTTAGTCTATTTCACAACTATAACTATGATTAAAAATCATAACAAAAAAAGGTTACTTTTTACAAAGTAACCTTTTTTTATAATTATTCATTAGTAAATATCTTTACTTTATCTTAAAAGCATTTTCTTTTGGATAATATGCAACACTTCCTAACTCTTCTTCAATTCTAAGTAATTGATTATACTTTGCCATTCTGTCACTTCGCGAAGCTGATCCTGTTTTAATTTGCCCGGTATTTAAGGCAACGGCCAAATCTGCAATGGTATTATCCTCTGTTTCACCAGAACGGTGCGACATGACAGAAGTATATCCCGCATTATGTGCCATATTAACAGCGGCTATAGTCTCTGTAAGCGTACCTATTTGATTAACCTTAATCAATATAGAATTTGCTGTACTGTTTTCTATTCCTCTAGACAGTCGCTCTACATTAGTCACAAACAAATCATCTCCTACTAATTGCACTTTATCCCCTACTTTATCAGTAAGATACTTCCAACCATCCCAATCATTTTCATCCATACCATCTTCTATTGATATAATTGGATACTTCGAAGTTAATTCTGCTAAATAATCAGCTTGCTCTTCACTAGTACGAATTACCCCCTTATCTCCTTCAAATTTGGTATAATCATATTTTCCATCAACAAAAAACTCAGCAGCAGCACAATCCAGCGCTATCATTATTTCATCTCCAAATTTATAACCAGCATTCTTAACGGCGAGAGCTATAGAGTCTAACGCATCTTCAGTTCCATCAAGAGTTGGAGCAAAACCGCCTTCATCCCCTACTGCAGTACTTAGCCCTCTATCGTGCAATACTTTTTTCAAGTGATGAAAAATCTCTGTCCCCATTTGCATAGCATGTGTAAAGTTTTTTGCTTTCACAGGCATCACCATAAATTCTTGAAACGCTATTGGTGCATCGCTATGAGACCCTCCATTAATAATATTCATCATAGGTACTGGCAAGGTATTAGCACTCACACCTCCAACATATCGATACAATGGCATGTTAAGCTCATTAGCTGCGGCTTTAGCTACGGCCAATGAAACTCCTAATATTGCGTTTGCACCTAGTTTTGATTTATTTGAGGTCCCGTCTAATTCGATCATAGTTTGATCCAATAAGTTTTGTTCAAATACAGAATACCCTAATAATTCTTCAGCAATTATTGTATTTACATTTTCAACAGCTTTAAGAACACCTTTTCCCATATACGTAGTACCACCGTCACGTAACTCTACGGCTTCATGTTCTCCTGTAGACGCCCCAGAAGGAACCGCTGCTCTTCCCAAAACTCCATTTTCTGTGACTACATCAACTTCTATCGTTGGATTACCACGTGAATCTAAAATCTGCCTTGCGTGAACATTAATAATTACACTCATGTTTTATATATATTTTTGGATAGTTTTAATTGTTCGCAATATACAAAACCACATCATTTTTACTCTTGCAAAAAAATCTATTTTACCACAAATACCGGCTACATCTTATCAAGTTATCAACTATAACGTTATAAATCATTTTTGTTTAAGAAATATGTGTTTTCTCTATACCACAATACTATAACCAATTGCCTAAGCTGTCGTTTTTACTTTTTTTATGTTTTCTATAAATTGATCAAATAAATAGGTTGAATCATTTGGACCCGGGCTAGCTTCTGGATGATATTGTACAGAAAAACAATTTTTACTTTTCATTTTAATACCAGCAACAGTATCATCATTAAGATGCACATGCGTAATTTCTACATCAGAATGCCCTTCAGTTTCTTCTTTATTAATGGCAAAACCATGGTTTTGTGAAGTAATTTCACCTTTACCAGAAATAAGGTTCTTAACTGGATGATTAATACCTCTATGCCCATTATGCATTTTATAAGTACTTATCCCATTTGCCAAAGCAATCACTTGATGCCCTAAGCATATCCCAAATAATGGTAAATCATTTTTTATAATTTCTTTTGCTGTTGCAATAGCTTGAGTCAAAGGTTCTGGATCACCAGGTCCATTTGATAAAAAATACCCATCCGGTTTCCATTCACTCATTTCTTCAAAAGTCGCATTATAGGGAAATACTTTTATATACGCATCTCTACTCTCTAGGTTACGTAAAATATTCTTTTTAATACCTATATCCAAAACTGATATCTTATACGATGCATCAGGATTACCAACAAAATAAGGCTCTTTTGTCGAAACTTTTGAGGCTAACTCTAAGCCATTCATATCTGGCACATCAGCCAGTTTCTTTTTCAATTTCTCTACATCTTCAATTTCTGTAGAAATCACAGCATTCATAGCTCCATTATCCCTAATATAACTCACTAATGCTCTTGTGTCAACATCTGAAATCGCCAAGAGATTGGACTTTTCCAAAAATTCTTGTAACGAGGCGTCTGCTAAATCTCTAGAAAATTCATAACTAAAGTTCTTAACGATAAGTCCTGCTATTTTAATAGAATCTGATTCTATTTCATCCTTATTCGTACCGTAATTACCGATATGGGCGTTGGTTGTTACCATTAATTGCCCGAAATAAGAAGGATCTGTAAAAATCTCCTGATACCCAGTCATACCGGTATTAAAACATACTTCTCCAAAGGCACTACCTTCTCTTCCTACTGCTTTTCCATGAAAAATGGTACCATCAGCTAATAAGAGAATTGCTTTTTTTCTTTTTTGATACTTCAAAACCTAAATCTTAATTAAATTGTTAGAAATGCGGTGCAAAATTGCATAAAAAAAAGGACAAACTAAAACAGTTTACCCTTTAAATATTTATAATGTCTATTTATAACGTCTTCCATTTTAGATAGATCTGCTTAAAATGCTGAGTTTTCTTCCAAGAAAGCTTATTTTCCTTAACAAAATTTTCTACTTCGCTCTTTTTATCCGAAAACAACCCTAAAATGCTCTTTTTGTTTAATTTAAACTTTTCTATATTTTCACCCCTTTTAATATAGTAATAGTATTTAATAATATACTGATCTCCATTAGGTTTCGTCATTTGCGGATCCGGATCATTGTACCTAACATCTGAAACAATAGCTTTATAAATGGTATAATTATCGTCTTCAACAAGAATTTCACAAATTCTTTCTTCTTTAAATAAGTCAACATACATACGCTTGAATTTCCTATCATCAATCAATGCATAACCAATAGCCTTTAGACCAAAAGCGAACACAGAATCTTTAGCAACCTCTGACTCAAATCTAGCCAACTTTAAATTAACATTAATATTATGAATTCTATACTCTTTCTTTGCTACATTAGAATACACAATTCCGTTATTTGAAAAGTCTTTAAACAAATAATATGAACCAAAAATTTTACGAGGAGGGTTTACTATATAAGTTCCCCCACCAACTTGCAGATTATTTCCTTTACCCATTAACTCTAAAGAATTCATTATTTGGGTACCTTCATTACTTACCCCAGTAACTTGTTGAGCAAAAGACATCTGCACCAGCCCTAATGTCAAGAGTCCTAATTTAATTAATTTCATATGTATAGTTTTAGTTATTTATTCCTAACACACCACAAAAAAGATACCAAAAAAAAAGGGATAAACAATTAATTGTTTATCCCTTTTTTATATTGACTAATTAGAGTCATTTATTCTTCTTCAGTAGTTGTTTTTTCAGTCGTAGGTGCTGCAACTGGTGCTGCATCAGACTTTTTACTTCTACCACGTCTCGTTGATTTCTTTTTAGCAGGCTTACCAGCATTATAAAGTTCATTATAATCAACCAACTCTATCATTGCCATATCTGCATTATCCCCTAAACGATTACCAAGTTTAATAATTCTTGTATAACCTCCAGGTCTTTCACCAATTTTAGAAGAAACATCTCCAAATAATTCTGCAACCGCATACTTATTTCTAAGACGACTAAACACTATACGTCTATTATGTGTAGATTCAGCTGTCGTCTTATTATTTTCAGCTTTAGCTTTTGTTACTAATGGCTCTACAAATTGCTTAAGCGCCTTTGCTTTAGCAACAGTTGTATTTATTCTTTTATGCTCAATCAATGAGCAAGCCATGTTCGCAAGCATTGCCTTACGATGTGCTGTCTTTCTTCCTAAATGGTTTACTTTTTTTCCGTGTCTCATGACATTTTAATTTTAATCATCATCTTGCTCAATCCACCTCTTGTAGAGAGCAAAATATGATGGTTATTAATCTTTATCTAATTTGTACTTAGAAAGATCCATTCCAAAGTTAAGACCTTTAACATTCACAAGTTCTTCAAGTTCTGTTAAAGATTTCTTACCAAAGTTACGGAACTTCATTAAGTCATTTTTATTGTATGATACAAGATCTCCTAATGTATCAACTTCTGCCGCTTTTAAACAGTTAAGTGCACGTACCGATAGGTCCATATCAATTAACTTCGTTTTTAACAACTGTCTCATATGAAGTGATTCTTCATCATAAGTTTCAGTTTGTGCGATCTCATCAGCTTCTAGAGTAATACGCTCATCAGAGAATAACATGAAGTGATGAATTAATATTTTAGCAGCCTCGGTTAGTGCATCTTTTGGATGAATCGAACCATCTGTTGCTATTTCGAAAACCAATTTTTCATAATCCGTCTTCTGCTCTACACGATAGTTTTCGATGCTATATTTAACATTTACTATTGGTGTGTAGATAGAATCTGTAAAAATGGTTCCTATAGGAGCGTTAGTTTTTTTATTTTCTTCAGCAGGAACATAACCTCTACCTTTTTCGATGGTAATCTCTAGGTTAAGCGCTACTTTTTTATCCATGTTACAAATTACAAGATCTGGGTTTAACACCTGAAATCCAGATATAAATTTCTGAAAATCTCCAGCTGTTAATTGCTCTTGACCCGAAATAGAAATAGTCACAGATTCATTATCAATATCTTCGATTTGACGCTTAAAACGCACCTGCTTCAGATTTAAGATAATTTCTGTAACATCTTCTACAACTCCTGAAATCGTAGAGAATTCATGATCCACTCCTTCTATTCTAAGTGAAGTGATAGCGAATCCTTCTAAAGAAGATAGCAAAACTCTTCGTAAAGCATTACCAACTGTTAATCCATACCCTGGTTCTAATGGTCTAAATTCAAATTTACCATCGAACTCAGTAGAGTCGATCATGATAACTTTATCGGGCTTCTGAAAATTTAATATTGCCATGTTATTGTTTCTTCTTAGAGTTATTACTTAGAGTATAATTCGACAATGAATTGTTCATTTATATTTTCTGGGATTTGTATTCTGGCTGGTACCGAAACAAACGACCCTTGTTTAGTATCATTGTTAAAAGTTATCCATTCGTACACTTTACTATTATTAGCAAGTGAACTTTGAATTACTTCTAAAGATTTAGATTTTTCTCTTACTCCTACAACATCTCCTGCCTTTAATTGGTAAGATGGGATATTTACAAGTTCTCCATTAACCGTAATGTGTCTATGAGAAACTAATTGTCTAGCTCCTCTACGAGAATTAGATAATCCCATTCTAAATACTACATTATCTAAACGAGACTCACAAAGTTGTAATAATACCTCACCAGTAATCCCTTGTGCACGTGTCGCTTTTTCGAACATATTTCTAAACTGACGCTCTAAAACACCGTAAGTATATTTTGCTTTTTGCTTTTCCATTAACTGGATAGCGTACTCACTTTTCTTACCTCTACGTCTGTTGTTTCCGTGCTGCCCTGGAGGGTAATTTCTTTTTTCAAAAGACTTATCGTCTCCGAAGATCGCTTCACCAAATTTACGAGCGATTTTAGTTTTTGGACCAGTATATCTTGCCATTTTTAATTATTTAGTTATAAGGGTAGTTATGAATTAAGGTCTCTGTCCTTCGATAACCAATACTCCCTTTAGATTTACTTATTATTATAAAACAAATACTCCGAAACATTGTTCGGAATACTTATTATACTCTACGTCTTTTAGGAGGTCTACATCCATTATGTGGCATTGGAGTTACATCGATAATCTCTGAAACTTCTATACCAGAATTGTGAATAGATCTTATTGCAGATTCTCTTCCGTTACCAGGGCCTTTAACATAGACTTTTACTTTCTTAAGTCCTGCTTCGATAGCTACTTTTGCAGCATCTTCTGCAGCCAATTGCGCAGCATATGGGGTGTTCTTTTTAGATCCTCTAAAACCCATTTTACCAGCTGACGACCAAGAGATAACGTCTCCCTTTTTGTTAGTTAACGAAATAATAATGTTGTTAAAAGAAGCTGTTACATGAGCTTCTCCTATCGACTCAACGATTACTTTACGTTTCTTTGAAGTTGACTTTGCCATACTACTTATTATTTAGTTGCTTTTTTCTTGTTTGCAACTGTTTTTCTTCTTCCTTTACGTGTTCTAGAATTGTTCTTAGTACGCTGACCTCTTAAAGGCAATCCAGCTCTATGACGTATCCCTCTATAACATCCTATATCCATAAGACGTTTGATACTCAACTGTACTTCAGAACGTAATTCTCCTTCTATGGTATAGGCTCCAACAGCTTCACGAATACTACCAATTTGGTCATCATTCCAATCTGAAACTTTAATATTCTCATCTACTTTGGCAGTTGCTAAAATTTCTTTTGCTCTACTACTACCAATACCGAAGATATAGGTTAATGCTATAACTCCTCGCTTTTGTTTAGGTATATCTACCCCTGCAATTCTTGCCATAATTACCCTTGTCTTTGTTTAAATCTAGGATTCTTTTTATTAATTACGTAAAGTCGGCCTTTTCTACGCACAATTTTGCACTCGGCACTTCTCTTTTTTATTGATGCTCTAACTTTCATCTCTTTGTTTTTAATTTCCAAAATTCACAAAATGTGACCTTAGGAATGAATCAGTAACAAGATTTTCGGCCTGCAAAAGTACACAAAAAATCTTTATTTACTAATATATTAATACATTATTAATATCTATATGTTATACGAGCCTTTGATAAATCATAAGGACTCATTTCTAACTTGACCTTATCTCCTGGTAATAATTTAATATAATGCATACGCATTTTACCTGAGATATGAGCTGTTACTACGTGACCGTTTTCTAACTCAACACGAAACATTGCATTAGACAATGCTTCGATTATACTTCCATCTTGCTCTATTGCTGGTTGTTTTGCCATTATGCTACTGCTTTACGATTTTTACCAGTTTTCATTAATCCATCATAATGTCTATTTAACAAATACGAATTAACTTGTTGCATTGTATCAATAGCAACCCCAACCATAATTAGTAAAGAAGTACCTCCAAAAAATAGCGCCCATCCTTGTTGCACATTCAACAACTTTACTGCTATAGCAGGAAATATTGCTATCAGAGCTAAGAATATAGACCCCGGTAAGGTGATTTGCGACATAATTCTATCAAGATATTCAGATGTCTCACTTCCTGGTCTAATTCCAGGAATAAAACCTCCGCTACGCTTTAAATCATCAGCCATCTTATTAGTTGGTACTGTAATCGCAGTATAGAAATATGTAAAGACAATTATTAATAATGCAAATAACACATTATACCATAACCCAAAAATATCACTAAATGCAGCCGCTATACCTTGCGAAGTTTCTGAATTTGATAATCCAGCAACTGCCGCAGGAACAAACATTATTGCCTGTGCAAATATTATTGGCATTACACCAGAAGCATTTAACTTTAATGGAATATACTGACGAGATCCAAATACATTTTTCTCATACCCTCCACTAGCCGTTCTTCTTGCATATTGAACAGGAATTTGACGTACAGCCATCACCAATAATACAGATGCTAAAATAATAACAAACCATATCACCAGCTCGATTAACACCATAATCATTCCTCCACCATCGCCAGAAACTCTAGATGAGAAATTCTGAACAAATGATTGCGGTAACGTTGCTATAATACCAACCATAATTAATAGAGAAATACCATTACCAATACCTTTATCAGTAATTTTCTCTCCTAACCACATTGCAAAAACACAACCTGTTGATATTATGATCACAGATGACACAACAAAAACTGTTTGGTTAGGAATCACAAAAGCTTCAGCTGGTAAGGTTGCAAATAAATTATAAATATATCCTGGTCCCTGAACCAATGTAATAGCAATAGTTAACCAACGTGTTATTTGATTAATTTTCTTTCTACCGCTCTCACCTTCTTTTTGCAGTTTTTGTAGATAAGGAATAGCAATTCCCATTAACTGCACTACAATTGATGCTGATATATACGGCATAATACCAAGGGCAAATACAGAAGCATTAGCAAACGCCCCTCCTGTAAATGCATTTAACAATCCCAAAATACCATCTTGAGCTTGCGTTCCTAAGTTTGCTAGTTCTGATGCATCTACTCCTGGAAGTACTATTTGCGCTCCGAAACGATATACTAAAAGTAACCCTAGTGTAACTAAGATTCTATTTTTTAGTTCTTCGATTTTCCAAATATTCTTTATTGTGTCAATGAATTTCATGAATTGTATATTATAAGGTTACTGCTTCACCACCAGCTGCTTCAATAGCAGCCTTTGCTGTGGCTGTGAATTTATGAGCTGAAACTTTTAACTTTGCTTTCAATTCACCTCTCCCCAGTATCTTAACCAAATCATTCTTTCCAGCAAGACGTGTTGACAATAACACATCCAGATTAACAGTATCAGTTATTTTTCCATCATCTACTAATTTCTGTAGTGTATCCAAATTAACTCCTTGATACTCTTTTCTGTTAATGTTCTTGAATCCAAATTTTGGCACACGTCTTTGAAGAGGCATTTGCCCTCCTTCAAAACCGATTTTCTTAGAATACCCAGAACGTGATTTTGCTCCTTTATGACCACGAGTAGCAGTTCCTCCTTTACCAGAACCTTGTCCACGACCTACTCGCTTACTATTATTTTTTACCGAACCTGCAGCAGGTTTTAAGTTACTTAAATCCATGTGCTTTTATTATTTTGTTTCTACCGAAACTAAATGTTTAACTTTATTTACCATCCCAAGGATATTAGGAGTATCATCATGCTCCACAACCTGGCCGATCTTTTTAAGACCTAGAGCCTCTAAGGTTCTCTTTTGTCTCTGAGTACGGTTAATCGCACTCTTTACTTTAGTAATTTTAATCTTTGCCATCGTTCCTGATTTATCCTTTAAACACTTTCTCTAGTGAAACACCTCTTTGAGCTGCTACTTGTTGCGCACTACGCATTTGTAACAAAGCATCGAAAGTTGCTTTCACCACATTATGTGGGTTAGACGATCCTTGGTTTTTTGAAAGTACATCATGCACCCCTACAGATTCTAATACTGCACGTATAGCACCACCAGCAATAACTCCGGTACCAGTCGCAGCTGGCATCAACAATACTCTTGCTCCACCATACTTACCTTTTTGTTCATGAGGTAATGTACCTTTTTGTAGAGGGATACGAACTAAATTCTTTTTTGCATCTTCCACTGCCTTAGCGATAGCTTCTGCCACCTCTTTAGACTTACCCAAACCATGACCAACAACACCGTTTTCATCACCTACAACAACGATCGCAGAGAATCCAAATGCTCTACCTCCTTTTGTAACTTTAGTTACACGTTGCACGCCTACTAAACGATCTTTAAGTTCAAGTCCGCTTGGTTTTACTAATTCTGCGTTTTTATATTTCTGATACATAATTTCTTAGAATTTTAGTCCTGCTTCTCTAGCACCCTCTGCTAATGATTTTACTCTTCCATGGTATAGATAACCTCCTCTATCGAAAGATATTGTCTCTATACCAGCTTTAACAGCTTTTTCAGCAAGTGCTTTACCCACCAAGTTTGCTTTTTCTATTTTATTTCCTGTTGCCGAAGCAATGTCTTTATCTCTTGAAGAAGCAGCACTGATAGTTTTACCAGTTACATCATCTATGATTTGCGCATAGATTTCTTTATTACTTCTATAAACAGATAATCTAGGACGTTGTTCTGTTCCGCTTACATTACCACGGATACGCTTTCTTATCTTTAATCTTCTTAAATCTTTTGAGAATGCCATAACGATAGTTATTATGCAGATTTACCTGCTTTTCTTCTTAATTGTTCTCCTACGAATTTGATTCCTTTCCCTTTGTAAGGCTCTGGTTTACGGAAGCCTCTAATTTTAGCTGCTACCTGACCCACCAATTGCTTATCATGAGAAGTTAACTTAACGATAGGGTTTTTACCTTTTTCTGAAACAGTTTCAACTTTAACTTCTGGAGCTATGTCTAATACTATGTTATGAGAGAATCCTAAAGCCAAATCTAATTTTTGACCTTGACTAGAAGCTCTATAACCTACACCAACCAATTCTAACTCTTTAGTAAATCCTGTTGAAACACCATTAATCATATTGTTAATCAAAGCTCTGTATAAACCATGCTTTGCTTTATGATCTTTAGCTTCACTAGGTCTTTCTAGAACTACCTGACCTTCTTCTACTTTCACATCGATACTATCGATTTCTTGAGAAAGCTCTCCTAATTTTCCTTTAACAGTAACAACATTACCTGTCACTTCAACAGTGACACCAGACGGAATAGTTACTGGATTTTTTCCTATTCTTGACATTTCTTTTGTCCTTTTATACTGTTAATATACGTAACAAAGTACTTCTCCACCTACATTCTCTTGCTTAGCGCGTTTTCCGGTCATTACACCATGAGAAGTAGAAACTATCGCTACACCTAATCCATTAAGAATTCTAGGAATTTCGCTTGACCCAGCATACTTACGTAAACCTGGCTTACTAATTCTTTGTAATTCTTTAATAACTGGTTCTTTAGTTAATTTATCGTACTTAAGTGCGATTTTGATAGTACCTTGTGTTGTATTATCTTCAAATTTATAACTTAAAATATATCCTTGATCGAATAATATTTTAGTGATTTCTTTTTTAACCTTTGATGCAGGTATCTCAACAACTCTATGTTGAGCACTATTTGCATTACGAATTCTGGTTAAATAATCTGCTATAGGATCTGTATTCATTGTATCTAATTTATGGTTTTGGTTTTCGGCCTTAACGGCCGAACCTTAAACCAATTAATTTCTTTATTATTACCAACTAGCTTTTGTTACCCCTGGAATTAATCCTTTGTTCGCCATTTCTCTGAATGTAACACGAGAAATCCCAAACTGACGCATATATCCTTTTGGTCTTCCTGTAAGTTTACAACGATTATGCTTACGAATTGGTGAAGCGTTTTTTGGCAACTTCTGTAATGCTTCATAATCTCCAGCTTCTTTCAAAGCTTTACGTTTTTCAGCATATTTAGCTACAGTTTTAGCTCTCTTCACCTCACGGGCTTTCATTGATTCTTTAGCCATAATTAATTCTTTTTAAAAGGTAATCCTAGTTGGGTTAACAATGATTTTGCTTCTTTGTCAGTTTTCGCTGAAGTTTCGAATGTTATATTCATACCAGCAATCTTATTAACTTTATCAATATCGATCTCTGGAAAAATGATTTGTTCAGTAATACCTAATGAATAATTACCTCTACCATCAAAACCTGTTGCTTTAATTCCTCCGAAATCTCTTACTCGTGGTAAGGCTGAAGTAATAAGACGGTCTAAAAATTCATACATTCTTTCTCCTCTTAACGTAACTTTTGCCCCGATAGGCATTCCTTTACGTAATTTAAAAGTCGCAACATCCTTTTTAGACATCGTAGCTATAGCCTTTTGACCAGTAATAGTTGTCAATTCATCTACAGCATGGTCGATCAACTTTTTATCAGCCACTGCAGCTCCAACTCCTCTACTTAAAACAATCTTTTTAAGTTTTGGCACTTGCATTACATTACCATAGCTGAATTCTTCTGTAAGAGCTGACACTACTCTGTCACCATACTCTTGTTTTAATCTTGGTATATAAGCCATAACTATATTACTTCATTAGATTTTTTAGCAAATCTTACTTTCTTATCTCCTTCGACTCTGTATCCAACTCTTGTCGTTTCACCTTTTGAATTTAACAACGATAAGTTTGAAACATGAATCGGAGCTTCTTGCTTAACAATTCCACCTTGTGGATTTGTTGCACTAGGCTTCTGGTGCTTTGAAACTAAATTCACACCTTCTACAATCACCTTATTTTTATCTTTCAATACTTTCTGTACTGTACCCTCTTGACCTTTATTGTCTCCAGCTATTACACGTACTGTATCTCCTGATTTGATTTTTAGCTTTGTCATCTTTACAAATGTTTTAAAGCACTTCTGGCGCTAGTGAAACAATCTTCATGAACTGCTTATCACGAAGTTCTCTTGCTACAGGTCCAAATACACGAGTTCCTCTCATTTCTCCAGCAGGGTTCAAAAGAACACATGCATTATCATCAAAACGAATATAAGAACCATCTGGTCTGCGCACTTCTTTTTTGGTACGAACTACAACTGCAGTAGAAACGGCTCCTTTTTTAATGTTTCCATTAGGAGTTGCTTCTTTTACACTGACAACTATCTTGTCTCCTACAGAGGCGTATCTTCTTCCTGTACCACCTAAAACACGAATAACTAAAACTTCTTTACCACCTGTGTTATCGGCTACTTTTAATCTAGACTCTTGTTGTACCATAATTACTTCGCTCTTTCAATTACTTCTACTAATCTCCAGCATTTGGTTTTACTCATAGGTCTTGTTTCCATGATCTTTACAGTATCACCAATATTGCAATCGTTTTTCTCGTCGTGTGCAACGTATTTTTTCGTTTTTAACACGAACTTTCCGTACATCGGGTGCTTTACTTTTTTCACTTCAGAAACTACAATAGATTTCTGCATTTTGTTACTTGTAACAACACCTATACGCTCTTTTCTTAAATTTCTTTTTTCCATCTTTCAGCAGAATTAACCGTTTAATTCTCTTTTTGTTAGCTCTGTTGCTATTCTTGCGATAGATCTTCTTACTTTACGTAACTGTAAAGGATTTTCTAACGGAGACATAGAATGAGCCATTTTTAAATCTGAATACGCTTTTTGAGATTTACCAAGCTCCTCTTGTAATTCAGCTGTAGATTTCTCTTTTACTTCTGATTGTTTCATAATCTCTCAAATATTAAGCTTGATAATCTCTAGCTACGATAAACTTAGTTTTAACAGGAAGTTTTTGGGCTGCAAGACGTAATGCTTCTTTTGCAACGTCATAAGGAACTCCACTAATTTCAAATAAAACTCTTCCTGGTTTTACAACTGCCGCCCAGTATTCTACAGCACCTTTTCCTTTACCCATACGTACTTCAAGAGGCTTTTTTGTAATTGGCTTGTCTGGGAATATTTTAATCCACAGAGATCCCTCTCTTTTCATATAACGGGTAGCAGAAATACGTGCCGCTTCAATCTGTCTTGCAGTAATAAAACATGCATCTAATGATTTTATTCCGAAAGTCCCGTTTGAAAGTGTATGTCCTCTTTGAGAAAGACCTTTCATACGACCTTTTTGTTGTTTACGGAATTTTGTTCTTTTAGGCTGTAACATTGTTAATTTACTTTAAAAAATTACTTTCTACGACGTGATTTATTGTTTCCACCACTTCGTCCACCTCTGTCGCTTTTTCCTTGTTTTTTGGATAAACCAACCAATGGAGAAAGCTCTCTCTTACCATACACTTCACCTTTCATGATCCATACTTTAACACCAAGTCTACCATAGGTAGTATGTGCTTCAACTAAAGCATAGTCTATGTCAGCTCTAAATGTTGATAAAGGAATACGACCTTCTTTATAAGACTCTGTACGTGCCATTTCAGCTCCGTTCAGACGTCCTGAAATCTGAATCTTAATACCTTCGGCGTTCATTCTCATCGCTGCTGCAATAGCCATTTTTATAGCACGACGATATGAAATACGACCTTCGATTTGTCTTGCGACACTAGATCCAACCAAGAACGCATCAAGTTCTGGTCTTTTGATTTCAAAAATATTGATCTGTACTTCTTTATCCGTAATTTTTTTAAGCTCTTCTTTTAACTTGTCTACCTCCTGTCCGCCTTTTCCGATAATGATACCAGGTCTAGCAGTGGTGATAGTAACGGTTACAAGTTTAAGCGTACGCTCAATAATTACTCTAGATACACTAGCTTTTGATAAACGTGCGTGTACATACTTTCTAATCTTATCGTCTTCGGCAAGCTTGTCACCGTAGTCATTACCTCCGTACCAGTTGGATTCCCATCCTCTGATAATACCAAGGCGATTTCCGATTGGATTTGTCTTCTGTCCCATAGTCTATATTAGCTTTGTGTATTATTTTTTGCTGCAACCACTATTGTAACGTGATTAGAGCGTTTTCTTATTCTGTGTGCGCGACCCTGTGGAGCAGGACGAAGTCTTTTTAACATACTTCCTCCATCAACACGAATCTCTTTTACAAAAAGATCAGCATCTTCAATGCTTGCGTCTTCATTTTTCGCTTGCCAATTAGCTATTGCCGAAAGCAATAATTTCTCTAAACGACGTGATGCTTCTTTAGGGTTAAATCTAAGAATATGAAGCGCCTTTTCAACTTTTTCACCACGAACCAAATCCGCTACTAAACGCATTTTTCTAGGTGACGTAGGGCAGTTATTAAGCTTAGCAAAAGCAACTTGCTTTTTCTCCTCCTTAATTCTATCTGCCATTTCTCTTTTACGAACTCCCATGACTTAAATTATTTTTTACCTTTATTTTTAGCACCAGCATGCCCTCTAAAAGAACGGGTTGGCGAAAATTCTCCTAATTTATGACCTACCATGTTCTCGGTAACATATACCGGTACAAATTGGCGACCATTATGAACTGCAATTGTTTGCCCTACAAAGTCAGGAGTAATCATAGATGCTCTTGACCAAGTCTTTATAACAGACTTCTTATTAGCTTCTACATTTGCAGCTACTTTTTTCTCTAACTTATAGTGAACGTAAGGTCCTTTTTTTAATGAACGTGCCATATCTTATTATTTCTTTCTACGTTCTACAATATACTTATTACTCGCTTTCGTCTTAGAACGGGTTCTATATCCTTTAGCAGGAAGACCTTTTCTAGAACGTGGATGACCTCCAGAAGAACGTCCTTCTCCACCACCCATTGGGTGATCAACAGGGTTCATAGCTACTGGTCTAGTACGTGGCCTACGACCTAACCATCTTGTTCTACCTGCTTTACCTCCAACGATCAACTGATGATCACTGTTCGATACAGCACCAATAGTAGCAATACAGTTTACTAATATCATCCTAACTTCTCCTGAAGGTAATTTCACTGTAGCAAACTTACCATCTCTTGCCATTAATTGAGCAAAAGAACCAGCACTCCTTGCCATTACAGCACCTTGTCCTGGACGTAATTCAATACATGAAATGATTGTACCTAAAGGAATATCGCTAAGCGGCATTGCGTTACCAATTTCTGGAGCAACATTACTTCCAGAAACAACGTTCTGCCCTACTTGTAGACCGTTTTGAGCTATAACATAACGCTTTTCACCATCTTGATAGTTTAACAACGCTATAAATGCAGTTCTGTTTGGATCGTACTCTATTGTAGCAACAGTTGCAGGAATCCCCTGCTTGTCACGTTTAAAATCAATGATACGATACCTTCTTTTATGACCTCCACCTTTGTAGCGGATTGTCATCTTTCCTTGACTGTTTCTACCACCAGATCTTTTTTTCGGAGCTAATAAACTTTTCTCCGGCTTATCAGTAGTAATGGCGTCAAATCCATTAACTACTCTAAAACGCTGACCTGGGGTAATTGGCTTTAATTTTCTTACTGACATTTTTTAGTCTTAAAGATTACTATATAAATCAATTACTTCACCTTCCGCCACCTGTACAATTGCCTTTTTAATAGCAGTTGTTTTACCAGTAACCATACCCGTTTTTGTATAACGAGTTTTACGGTCTGGACGGACATTTATTGTTCGAACTTTAGTAACAGATACACCATAAGCAGCCTCGACTGCTTTTTTGATCTCTACCTTATTCGCTCTTTTATCTACCACAAAACCATAGCGATTAAATACCTCACTATCAGCGGTAGCCTTTTCTGTAATAATAGGTTTTATTAAGATACTCATGGCTTCTATTTACTTAAATTCGTTTCAATTGCTTTCAAAGAACTCTCCAAAATTACAACACTACCTGCATTAAGTATTTTGTAAGTACTTAATTCTGAACTAGTTACAACTTCAGAGCTTTTTAAATTGCGTGACGACAAATATACATTTTTATTTGGCTCTGCCAACACAAATAAAGATTTTTTGTTTTCAAGTCCTAATGACTTCAAAATTGCAGTAAAATTCTTTGTTTTTGCTGTATCAAAATCAAAATCCTCAACAACCGTAATTGCCTTATCATTTGCCTTAATACTTAACGCCGATTTTCTTGCTAATCTCTTTAAGTTTTTATTTAATTTAAAAGAGTAGTTACGTGGTCTTGGACCAAAAACTCGACCCCCACCTTTAAAAATAGGAGACTTTATACTACCTGCTCTGGCAGTACCAGTTCCCTTTTGCTTCTTAATTTTTCTTGTACTTCCTACAATCTCTGCTCTCTCCTTAGCCTTATGAGTTCCTTGACGCTGATTAGCCAAGTACTGCTTCACATCTAAGTATACAGCATGATTATTAGGCTCAATACTAAAAACAGCATCAGAAAGACTCGCCTTTCTACCTGTTTCTTTTCCGTTGATATCAATTACCGCTACTTCCATTACTTCTGAATCGTTACGTAAGCGTTTTTATGCCCAGGAACACATCCTTTAACAACAAGTAAATTCTTTTCCGGAACTACTTTTAACACTTTTAAGTTTTGAATTTTTACTTGATCTCCACCCATTCTTCCTGCCATTTTCATTCCTTTGAAAACTCTTGCAGGATATGATGCTGCACCGATAGAACCAGGAGCTCTTAATCGGTTATGCTGACCATGAGTTGCTTGACCAACACCACCAAAGTTGTGCCTCTTTACAACACCTTGAAAACCTTTTCCTTTAGAAGTTGCTGAAACATCAACAAATTCTCCTTCAGCAAAATGCTCTACTGTTACTGTATCACCTAATTTGTGCTCCTCCTCAAAACCTTTGAACTCGACAACTTTACGTTTAGCAACAGTTCCTGCTTTTTTAAAGTGACCTAAAGCCGCTTTTGTAGCATTCTTGTCTGCTTTGTCATCGAAACCTAATTGAACAGCTTCATAACCGTCAACCTCTTCAGTTCTGACTTGGGTAACCACGCATGGTCCAGCTTCGATAACTGTACATGGAATATTCTTTCCATTCTCATCGAAAATGCTGGTCATACCGATCTTCTTTCCTATTAACCCAGACATATTTAATATTTATTAATTATTTACTTATTTACTTAAGTAATGACGACATATCATCACTTCATTTTTTTTTCAAAAAAAACAGGGTCAAAACACGTTCAACCCTGAATGTATTTTTTGCCGTTTTTCTCTCGCACGCAGCTCGAGACATTTATTGTAAGATCACCTTACATCAAAGTTTTATCACACTTTGATTTCTACTTCTACTCCGCTAGGTAATTCTAACTTCATTAACGCATCAATCGTTTTTGAAGAAGAACTATAGATATCTAAAAGTCTTTTATAAGAACTCAATTGAAATTGCTCTCTAGACTTTTTGTTTACGTGCGGAGATCTAAGCACGGTAAATATTTTCTTATGCGTTGGCAAAGGAATCGGCCCTGTTACTACAGCTCCTGTACTCTTTACCGTCTTTACGATTTTCTCAGCAGATTTATCTACTAAGTTATGATCGTAAGATTTTAGTTTTATTCTGATTTTTTGACTCATTTCTGTAATAATTAAGCGTTAACCCCTTTTGCAGCTGCAATTACCTCCTCTGAAATATTAGAAGGAGTTTCAGCATAGTGAGAAAATTCCATTGTAGATGTTGCTCTACCAGAAGACAATGTCCTTAATGTTGTCACATATCCAAACATTTCTGAAAGTGGAACGGTAGCTTTCACAGTTTTTGCTCCTGCTCTGTCTCCCATATCACTAACCTGCCCTCTACGACGGTTAAGATCACCTACTATATCACCCATGTTTTCTTCTGGCGTAATAACCTCAAGCTTCATGATTGGCTCCATTATTACAGCCTTAGCAGCTTTTGCAGAGTTTTTAAACCCTAATTTAGCAGCCAATTCGAATGATAATTGATCAGAATCCACATCGTGATAAGAACCATCTTTCAATGTTACTTTTACAGCATCAACTTCATAGCCTGCCAATGGACCATTTACCATAGCCATTTTAAATCCTTTTTCAATTGAAGGGATAAATTCTTTTGGAACGTTACCACCTTTAATTGTAGATTCAAACTGAAGTCCTACAACCCCTTCATCAGCCGGCTCAATAGTAAATACAATATCTGCAAATTTACCACGACCACCCGATTGCTTCTTATACACCTCTCTATGATCTGCAGCCTGAGTTATAGCTTCCTTATACTCAACCTGAGGCTGACCTTGATTCACTTCTACCTTAAACTCACGCTTTAAACGATCAACAATAACATCTAAATGAAGTTCACCCATTCCAGATATAATAGTCTGTCCTGAAGCCTCATCTGAACGTACAGTAAACGTTGGATCTTCTTCTGCTAACTTCCCTAAACCAATACCTAATTTATCAACATCAGCTTTGGTTTTTGGCTCAACAGCGATACCAATTACAGGATCTGGAAAATCCATTGATTCTAAAACAATAGGACTCTTTTCATCTGTAAGTGTGTCACCTGTTTTGATTGATTTAAATCCAACAGCCGCTCCAATATCTCCTGCTTCTATATACTCAATTGCATTTTGCTTATTAGCATGCATCTGATAGATACGCGAAATACGTTCTTTTTTACCTGAACGATTGTTCAAAACATAAGAGCCCGCATCTAAACGACCAGAATATGCTCTAAAAAACGCTAAACGCCCAACAAAAGGATCGGTAGCAATTTTAAATGCTAAGGCAGCAAAAGGCTCCTTTACATCTGGCTTACGTATTTCTTCTTCTTCTGTATTAGGATTAACCCCTACTATACCTTCCTTATCTGTTGGAGAAGGCAAGTAACGACAAACAGCATCTAAAAGGAACTGAACTCCCTTATTTTTAAATGCAGATCCACATATCATAGGAATGATACTCATATCCATTACCGCAGCTCTAAGTGCAGCATGCACTTCTTCTTCCGTAATCGAATCTTCATCTTCCATAAACTTCTCAAGAAGATTTTCATCATACGCAGCTACCTCTTCAATAAGCTTACCACGTAGAGTTCTTGCTTCTTCCTTAAGATCCTCAGGAATATCAACAACATCAAACGTAGACCCCATACCTTCTTCATGCCATACAATAGCACGATTCTTCACAAGATCAACAATTCCCTTAAAATCTTCTTCGTCACCAATATTTAATACAATAGGAACTGCATTAGAACCTAACATATCTTTAACCTGCTGACATACTTCCATAAAATTAGACCCTTGACGGTCCATTTTATTTACAAAACCAATTCTAGGTACTTTGTAATTATCAGCCAGTCTCCAGTTCGTTTCTGACTGCGGCTCTACACCATCTACAGCACTGAACAAGAAAACCAACCCGTCAAGTACACGCAAAGAACGGTTTACTTCAACCGTAAAATCAACGTGACCTGGAGTATCTATTATATTAAAGTGATATCCTTTTGTATCAGACACTGCTTGTCCATTTTCTGTAGGAAACTTCCACTCACAAGTGGTAGCAGCAGAAGTAATAGTAATACCACGTTCTTGCTCTTGCTCCATCCAGTCCATTGTCGCTGCACCGTCATGCACTTCACCAATCTTATGACTTACACCCGTATAATATAAAATACGCTCTGTAGTCGTAGTCTTTCCTGCGTCAATATGCGCAGCAATACCTATATTTCTAGTATATTTTAAATCTCTAGCCATTTCTTAATGATTAAAATCTAAAGTGTGAAAATGCTTTATTTGCTTCTGCCATTTTATGAGTATCTACTCTTTTCTTAACAGCAGCCCCTTCTTCTTTTTCAGCAGCAATAATCTCAGCAGCTAACTTTTGAGCCATTGATTTTTCATTTCTCTTTCGAGAAAACTGAATCAACCACTTCATTGCTGTTGAAATTTTTCTATCAGGTCTAATTGGGTTTGGGATTTGAAAAGTTGCTCCACCCACACGTCTACTTCTAACTTCTACGTGAGGCATAACATTAGACAATGCGTCTTTCCACATTTCTAAAGCAGTCTTTTCTTCGTCTTGTTTTTTCTCTTCTACAATATCAATTGCATCATAGAATATTTTGAAAGCAGTCGATTTTTTACCATCCCACATCATCATGTTTACAAAACGAGTCACTAATTGATCGTTAAAACGTGGATCTGGCAAAATCGGTCTTTTTTTAGCCTTTCTTTTTCTCATGTCTTCTTTTTAAAAGTTTTTTAATTACTTCTTAGGGCGTTTTGCACCATACTTAGATCTACGTTGCGTTCTACCTTCAACACCTGCGGTGTCCAAAGCTCCTCTTACAATGTGATATCTAACTCCTGGTAAATCTTTTACCCTTCCACCTCTAACTAATACTATCGAGTGCTCCTGGAGGTTGTGACCTTCACCACCGATGTACGCATTTACTTCTTTTCCGTTAGTCAACCTAACACGCGCTACTTTACGCATAGCTGAGTTTGGTTTCTTAGGAGTAGTAGTATAAACACGTGTACATACACCGCGGCGTTGTGGGCACGAATCCAAAGCAGCCGATTTACTCTTCTTAGTTATTTTGGTTCTACCTTTTCGTACTAATTGTGAAATTGTTGGCATAATTTGCTTTACACTAAATTATTAATTTATTTATAATACCTCTTTTATGAGGGCTGCAAAGGTAAAAATATTTCTGAGCAAATCAAATCCTAACGCATTAATTTTCAATACTATTTAAATTCACCTACATATATAAGAAAAACAATAGCTCTATCAACCACAAAAAACACCTTTATTTAACAATAAATTTAGAAACTAAAAGAAACCCAAGCAACAACTCCTTAAAAACAACTAACCACACTAACCACAAACTATTCACTAACGTTTTAATAATCAAACAAAACAAGCATAAAAAAATCGATACGTTACAGATGAATTCTGAATTAAACAAAAGCTTAAAATATTTAACATTACACAATCATATTCACATAATTAACACCATCATTTTAAACTTTTAATAACAAAAAGTTGTTTTATAAAGATATTATTATGATTTTTGGAGCTGGCTAATTCAAATAAATTTTAAAAATGAGAACAAAGTTTAGTGAAATTCTAACACTTATACTAGTGTTTGTAGTGCAATTCACTTTTGCACAAGAAAAATCAATCTCCGGTACGGTGACCGACGATAAGGGACTACCGCTACCAGGGGTTAACATTCTGGTAAAAAACTCAACAACTGGTACACAATCTGACTTTGATGGAAACTTTTCTATCAAAGCTAATAAAGGATCTGTGCTAACCTTTAGTTATCTGGGTTTTAAAGCTCAGGAAATTGCTGTTGGGGACAGTAACACAATTAATGTTCAACTTGCAGCTGATGCTTCTGAATTAGAAGAAGTAATTGTAACTGCACAAGGTATTCGTAGAGAGAAAAAAGCTCTAGGTTATGCCGTTACCACTATAAAAGGTGATGATGTAGCTAGAAGACCTGAAACTGATGTATCAAGAGCACTTACAGGTCAAATCCCTGGTGTAGACATCCTTGGAGGTAGTGGTGTTGCTGGTACAGGTACAAACATCAACATTCGTGGATTCTCCACGGTTACTGGATCTAACCAACCTTTAATTATTGTTGATGGTGTTCCTTTTTCTAATGAAAATAACAATGGTAACCTTTCTACAGATAGTGCTGGTATTAGTGCTTCAAGTAGATTATTAGACCTTGACCCAAACAACATAGCCGAGTTAAGTGTTTTAAAAGGTTTAAGTGCAACTGTAACTTATGGAGCACAAGGTAGAAACGGTGTAATACTTATTACTACTAAAGCAGGTTCTGGAGCTGCAACTTCTAAAAAACTTGAAGTTTCAGTAAATTCTTCTTACTACATAGAGCAGATCTCCTCTCTACCTGATTACCAAAATTCTTATGGTGGTGGTTTTGACAACTCTTATTCTAAGGCATTTAGTAACTGGGGAGCAAAGTTCGAGCAGCCTTATGCTACAGTACCACACCCTTATGAAGGAAATACTTATGATGGTGCGCAAAATGCTGGTGGTATAACTTTTGATACTGAATTCCCAGAATTTGTAGGTCAAGAATATGTTTATAAGCCTTACAATAGTGTTAAAGAATTCTTTAATACTGGATATACAGCAACCAACAATATTGCAGTTTCTAAATCATCTGAACATGGAAATGTTAACTTTAGTTATACTAATACTGAAACTAAAGGTTTTACACCTAACAACACATTAAGAAGAAATAACTTCAATATCGGTGGAACTGCAAAGCTATCTAATAAATTTACTTTTACTGGTAGTATGAGTTATGTTAAAACAGATAAGTCTAACCCTTCTGTAGCTTCTAGTACGGGATCTAGTAATGTTAGTGGAGGATCTGGTGTATTTGCAAACATACTTTACACTCCTCGTTCTATAGATTTAATGAATTTACCATATAAAGATAGTAGAAACAGAAGTGTTTATTATAGAAGTAATAATAGTATCCAGAATCCTAGATGGACTGCAGAAAATGAAATGGTTAAAGAGACGACAGATAGAACATTTTTATCTCTAAGCTCTCAATACAAATTTAATGACAATATATCTGCTTTATTCAGAAGTGGTTACGACATGTATTACACTAAAGATATATTTGCAGTAAATAAAGGTGGTGTATATCTTCCAAACGGATCTTATAATGAAACAAGACAAGTAAACAGAATATACGATCATTCATTGATTGTAAATTCTTCATTTGACTTATCTGAAGATCTTAATTTATCTCTTGATTTAGGTGCTAACTCAAGAAGAGAAACTTATGATAGAAACAGAGTTTTTTATGACAGACAGTTAATTTATGGTCTTTTTACCAATAATAACTTTGAAGACAAACAAGCTACAAGTATCTACAGAGAAGCTGATAACGTATTTGGTCTTTATGCCTCTTCAATCTTAGGTGTTAAAGATATGGTTTATTTAAATTTAGCAGTTAGAAATGACTGGGCTTCTACACACGAAGCAGGTAACAACTCTATTCTTTACCCATCAGCAAGTATTTCTTTCTTGCCAACAAGTGCATTCCCAGGTCTTAAAAGCCAAAATGGGATTAACTACATGAAGGTACGTTTTGGATATGGTAGTTCTGCAAACTTTGCAGGAGTTTATAACACTCGTCAAACAACTAATGTAAGAGCAAGAGACTGGCTAAAGCCAGACGAAACTGTTATTAATACGATCTTCTCTTTAAATGGTATTACCAATAGATTAGCTAATCCAGATTTAAAACCAGAATTAGTTTCTGAATTAGAATTAGGTTTAGAACTAAAAGCTTTTAACAATAGAATTGGTTTTGAAGGAAGTATTTATTCTAAAGAAGCAAAAGATCAGATTCTTGACCAAACATTAGATCCAGCTACTGGTTTTACTGTACAAGCGATTAATGCTGGTAAATTAAAAACTGAAGGTATTGAAATAGGTATTAATGCAAGACCTATTACTACAGATAATTTTTCTTGGGATTTCATCCTTAACTTTGATGCATACGAAAGTACAATAACTGAATTACCTGTAGAAAATCTATTTACTGGTGGACCATTTACAAACCTAGGAAACTTTGCTGTTCAAGGTCAGCCATATAACTTAATAATGGGACAACCTATTAGAAGAGATGCTAACGGTAACAGAGTTGTTGACAACACAGGTAGATACCTAGTTGAAGATGAAATTGCTCCACTTGGAGATCCAAATCCAGATTGGCATACTACATTAATCAATAACTTATCGTATAAAGATTTCACATTCTCTATGCAATGGGATTATACTCACGGTGGTGATATGTACTCTGCAACGGCAAGTGTACTTACCATTAGAGGTCAAGCAGGTGAAACTGACTTTGACAGAGCGAATACAATTATTGCACCTGGTGTAAAACAGGATGGAACACCAAATGACATTCAGTTAACCTCTACAGAAATGTACTGGGAAAACTATGGTAATACAGAGTTTAGAATCTATGATGCTACTCACTTAAGATTAAGAGAAGCTTCTATTTCTTATAACTTACCAAAGAAAGTGCTTGACAACACTCCTTTCGGAAGCTTAACTCTTTCTGCTGTTGGTAATAACCTTTGGTTTAAAGCTTTCAATTTCCCAGACTCAATTAACTTTGACCCTTCTGTAACTAGTCAAGGTGTAGGTAACTCAAGAGGATTTGAACTTTTAACAGGTCCAACTGCAAAACGTTATGGTTTATCTGTTAAAGCAACTTTTTAATTAAAAAACAATTTAAAAATTATGAATACTAAATATAACATAGTCATATTTGTATTAACGATCTTGATCACATTCGGTTCATGTGAGACTTTAGATCTTGATATTAATAATGATCCAAATGCAATTACTCCAGATCAAGGAGACCCTCAGTTGTTTCTAAATGGTGTAATGGTAAGCTTTGCCAGATGGTTAGGTGATGGAGACACTGATTTTGAAGCTGGTTGGGAAGCAGGAAGTGAAGTAGTTCGTTTATTACAAGCTTCTGGTACTTTATACGAAACGCTATATACCGCTACAGATTTTAGTGACGTATGGAGAGGTTATGCTGGTCACCTTAAAGATATCCAAACTTTAAAAGGTATCGCAGAACAAAATAACTTACTTCATCACTTAGCAGTAGCTCAAATTCTTGAATCATACTCTATGACTTGTCTTGTTGACTTTTTTGGAGATGTTCCTTATTCTGAAGCTTGGTTAGGTACCGAAAACTTAAACCCAAATGTTGATGATGATCAAGCAGTTTATGGTGTAGCTTTACAACTATTAAAAGATGCAGTTACAAACTTGGAAACAAGTGTTGATGTTGGCTTAGATGCTTCTGGTGATATTTTTTACAATGGTAATTCTGCAAAATGGTTAACACTTGCAAAATCATTACAGTTTAGAATTCACAATAATACGCGTCTTGTTGATCCTGCTGCAGCTAAAGCAGAGCTTAATAAGCTAATTGATGATGGTGATCTTATGTCTTCTTTGGATGATGACTGGGCTATATGGTATGGTACTAGTAACTCTAACCCTGACAACAGACACCCTCAATGGGTAGATGCTTACGAAACTAATGGTCCAAGTGGAGAGTACATGTCATTATATTTCATGAACCTTCTTGTTAATGGTAATGGTGTACACACATCTACTGATCCAAGAACAAGATATTATATTTATCGTCAAACCGGATCTTATCCAGATCCTACAACTGCCGCTGGATTATTTACATTACCTTGTTTAGGAATTCCTTTCCCATCTCACTACACCAATGGTGTTGATCCTTATTGTACTAGTGTAGATGATGGATACTGGGGTAGACCTCACCTATATGCTTCTGGTTTACCAGATGATAATGGAAAAATGTCTACTTGGGGAGTATATCCTGCAGGTGGTTTATTTGATAATGATCAAAAAAGCCCTATAAATAATGCATCAGGATTAAAAGGTAGAGGTCTTCACCCAATACTTTTATCATCTTTTGTTCATTTCATGAGAGCTGAAGCTGCTCTATTGCTAGATACAGATGATGATGCAGCAACTCAATTAGAGGCTGGAATTAGAAGATCTATTGAAAGGGTACAAAATATATTTACACCTTCTGAATTAAATGAGTTAAATTTCAGTAATATACCTTCTACAGCTGATGTTAACGCCTATATAACTGAAGTTATGGGAACATATGCTGCTGCAGCGAATGACGAAGAGAGACTTAATGTTATTATGACTCAAGCGTATATTGCTTCTTGGGGTAACAATGTTGAAGCGTATAATAACTATAGACGTACTGGAATGCCTTTAAACATTCATCCAGCACTAGATCCTAACCCAGGTTCATTTATTAGATCGTTTAGATATCCTGATAATGCTATTAACAACAATAGCAATATTGACCCTAAACCAAATCAAACGGTTAAATTATTTTGGGATAGAGACGAGAGTCTTAATTTAGATTTTTAAAAATTGTTAGTTATGAGAAAAATTATAAAAAAATTAGTAATACCATCATTGGTTCTTGCAAGTATATTCTCTTGCCAAGAGGATGAGAAATCACCGTTTGCTGATCCACGTGATGGAGTAGAAGATAAAGGTGTCTTTTTTAGAAGCTTAGAAACATCTGGAAAAGTAGATTTGACAGATTTACAAAACTCTGGATTTGCTCTTAAAGGTGAATTAGTTTCGGATCAAGCTACTTTAGGAACTGTTGAGAATGTACAACTTAAAGTATGGTTTGAGGACAGAGTAGTAGATAATGACCAATCGACAGATGATGACCAAACTATCAAAGAAGAAGATGCTGTAGTTGTTTCGACTATTCCAGCGGCATCATTTACAAAGAATGACAATGGTTATCTTGAAGGTACTGTATCTGCAACCATACCTGAGGTAATGGATAAATTAGGTCTTGAAGCTGCTGATATTGAACCTACATCTGCATTTGTTTTTGATCTAGTTATTAACACAGATAAAAAAACTTTTACGGTTGACAATTCAACTCCTGATCTTTCTTTAACTTTTTTCACAGCTCCATTCAGATATGAAAGTGTAGCGGTATGCCCAGCAGATGAGGCCAAGTTTGTTGGAAAATATCACATTAAACAAACATCAGGGTTTGTTACAGCTCCTTGGGGAGATGGAGGTACTGCATTTTCTGATGATGTGATAGTTGATGTTGTTGCTGTAAGTGAAACAAGAAGAAGTTTTAATGTAGTTCAAACTCCTAAGTTTTGCTCTGGTACAGCTGATATGTTGTTTGACCTTATTTGTGGTCAGATTATTCTTCCAACTCAGAACGGTCTATGTAACTGTACAACTGGAGAAGGATGGTATGCCGCAGCAATTAACCCTAGTAGTTATGACTTAAGCGACGATAAAGTATTTGATTTAATTTTTACTGAAGTTGCATCAGGTGAATGTAGTTATACACCTGCACAAACTGTGATTAGGTTTACTAAGCAATAAAAATAAGTAATTTTTGATTTCTTAGTAAATCAAAATAGCTTAAGAAATAGATCCCGATAAGGAATTCCTTATCGGGATTTTTTTTGTAGTTCAAATTATTTCTATACCTATCCATTCAGATATATAAACTCGCCCAATTACAAGACTACTTTTATAGCTTTATAGTTAACTTAACATAGACGACATATTTATCGCATAATAAACGAATACAATCACTTTTTAACTATGATTTGATGAGTATTGCTAAGAAATATTTTAAATGTCTTTTTTTATGATATCTTTGCCTCCTATGGAAAAAAATTCTTTAATTTTTGGTATTAGAGCGATCATCGAAGCAATAAGCTCTGGTAAAACGATCGACAAGCTTTTTATTCAAAAAGGACTACATGGAGACTTATTTAAAGAATTAATGAGCCTCATTAAGAGAAATAATATCACCTTCTCTTATGTTCCTGTAGAAAAACTGAACCGATTAACACGCAATAATCACCAAGGAGTAGTTGCTCACACCTCCCCTATTGATTTTTATGATCTCGAAGAACTCGTTTTACGTACTATTGAATCTGGTGTTACCCCTCTATTTCTTATTTTAGATCAACTCTCTGATGTTCGCAATTTTGGCGCAATCATAAGAACTGCTGAATGCACTGGGGTACATGGAATTATTATTCAGAAAAAAGGAGGAGCACCTGTTAATGCCGATACAATAAAAACATCTGCTGGTGCAGTATTCAAAATTCCAATTTGCAAGGTAGATCACATAAAAGACGCTATGTTTTATTTACAAGGATCTGGTATACAAGTTATTGCCGCTACTGAAAAGGCTACAGATGTCATATACAATACCGATGTAAGCATTCCTTCTGCAATTATTATGGGTAGCGAAGGTAAAGGAATATCACCTTCGGTATTAAAATTGGTTGATAAGCAAGCTAAATTACCTATGCATGGGGATATTGCTTCATTAAATGTATCGGTTGCATGTGGAGTTTTTCTGTACGAAGCAATACGACAAAGGAATTTATAACCTATAAATCTGGCGGAGGCATGTTCTCCTTATTCTCTTTGTATTCATATATGATACTAATTATTTCCTCTGGTTTTTCTTCTAAATCTACATTCTCAATAAAATTACCATCATCATCAAAATGTTTTAGAAACTCATCATCTTCTGAATTATAATCATCAGATTCCCAAATATATCGGGTGGGCTGAGCAACTCCTTTTTTTACAAAAAGAGCCAAGATTGTACCTGATAATATACCAGACAAGTGCCCTTCCCATGAAATTTTAGGATCAATTGGTAACACATACATTACCATACTCCCATAGATAAACACAACCACAAAAGATAATGCTATTAATCTAAGGTGTTTAGCTAGAATCCCTTTCCAAAACAAAAAACCAAAAAGCATATAGATAACTCCACTGGCTCCAATATGATTAGCCGTTCTACCCAATACCCAGGTCAATACTCCAGTAAACAAGACACCGAGTAGTAATACCATCCAGGCATTTTTATGATAAAAAAAGAATAATGCAGAAGATAGTATCAATAACGGCAACGTATTATGCCATAAATGCGTTAAATCACCATGAATAAAAGGAGAAAACAGAATCCCTCTTAACCCCACTAATGTTCTAGGATATACTCCCAAGTAATTAAAATCAAATCCGAAACGTACTTCGAACCAAAATACGATCCAAATAGATAATACAAATAGCAAGGGATAAGCAATTACACCTGTATGAAATTTAAAATTAGTTTTTTCTTTATCCATAACATTAATAATATATCAAAAAAAACTCCAAATTAGGGGATTCGGCTAAAATGGCAGGTTTTTATCAAAACAACACCTAGTATAACTCTTAGTCTTATTAATTTATTTTTTATTACAGTGTTAAGAGAAGCTTTGTAACTTTGTCATTATGGATACAAATAAACCTTTAGCAGAACGAATTCGTCCTAAATCTTTAGAAGAATACCTTAGCCAAGATCATTTAATTGGAGATGATGGTTCTTTGACCCACCAAATTAAAAAAGGGATTATTCCTTCTTTAATTTTATGGGGGCCACCTGGAGTTGGAAAAACTACCCTTGCCAATATCATTGCCAATGAATCTCAACGCCCATTCTACACCCTTAGCGCTATTAATAGCGGAGTTAAAGAGGTAAGAGAGGTTATTGACAAAGCAAAACAAAGTGGAGGCTTATTCACTGTTAAAAATCCTATTTTATTTATAGATGAAATTCATCGCTTTAGCAAATCGCAACAAGACTCTTTGTTGGGAGCAGTAGAACAAGGATGGGTAACGCTTATTGGAGCAACAACTGAAAACCCTAGCTTTGAAGTTATTCCGGCTCTTTTATCAAGATGTCAAGTATATACGCTAAACGCTTTTGGCAAAACCGAATTAGAGTCGCTACTACATCGTGCCATGAAAGAAGATAATTATCTGAAATCTAAAACAATTACACTTTCAGAAACAGAAGTTTTATTGAGACTAAGTGGTGGTGATGCTCGTAAACTTTTAAATATCTTTGAATTAATTGTATCAAGTCAAGAGCAAGATACCATAAACATTACAAATGACTTGGTATCAAAACTTGTACAACAAAACACAGTACGCTATGATAAGACTGGTGAACAACATTATGACATTATCTCTGCTTTTATAAAATCTATTAGAGGCAGTGATCCCAACGCTGCTGTCTATTGGCTTGCTCGTATGATAGAAGGAGGCGAAGACCTTAAGTTTATTGCAAGAAGAATGATAATTTTGGCATCTGAAGATATTGGAAATGCCAACCCAACCGCACTTATAATGGCTAATAACACATTTCAAGCTGTTACTACTATAGGATATCCTGAATCTAGAATCATACTTAGTCAATGTGCAGTTTACCTTGCCTCTTCTGCAAAAAGTAATGCATCTTATTTGGCCATTAACAAGGCTCAACAGCTTGTAAAACAAACAGGAGACTTATCCGTTCCCTTACCTATTAGAAATGCTCCAACAAAGTTAATGAAAGATCTTGGTTATGGAGAAGATTACAAATATGCTCATGACCACAAAAACAATTTTGTAATGCAAGAATTTTTACCAGACGAAATTACTGGTACTACATTATATGCTCCTGGCAACAATCAAAGAGAAAACGCATTACGTGTATTTCTCAAATCAAGATGGGGTGAAAAATATGGTTATTAGAAATAAATATTCAAATTCATAACTTATTTATTGTCTGGCAAGAATATCTTTTATCAATTTATTTGTAACTGGATTAATACGTTCTAAAATAAAATTACCAAATCCATCAAAAAAACCATGACCACTTAAATCTCCTGCTTGTATAATGTAACTTTTTTGGTTTGATGAAACATAGGCTTTTCCTACTGAAACTTTCTCATTTTTATTTTTAAAAACCTCATAACCATAATCTTTCTTTTCAAAAATATACTCTTCATCATTTAGGAGATATACTATAGAATCACCAGAAACAACTAGGACATTTTGAGTTTTCTCTGTTCCCTGTAACCCTACTGGAGTTTCTTTTTTATTAATTGGTTTATTTTCTACAACTTTAGCTTCTTCACTATTAAATCCAGAGTATTTATAGTTAAGCTCTTGCACGCTAACAAAAGCGCCTCTAAGTGCCTGATGATATGCTGTTTTATATTCTTTTTCTCTACTCTTACCCTGAGCAGATGTAAAAACAACCTTACCATTACAATCTTTTAAATCTAAAATAAGCTTAGTTACAAAAACGCTTGATTCTTTTTTCACATCAGCTCTTAAAGCATTACACCCATTTGCTCTTAAGTCTTCAGGGAAGTTTTCATCTTGTAAAAATGCCTTAAAACCATATTTATCAAGTAAAAACTTAGTAAGTGAATTAAGCTGATATGTATCAGTTCCTTTAGAAAAAGAATATGCATTTGGTACTATTACATATTTATAATCATTGACACTTTTTTGAGCTTCGGTAGTATTTATTACTGAACATAATAGAAAACCTAAAAGAAAAATACGAAACATATTAAATTACATTATTACATTAAACCCTAATTGCACAGAGATACCTCTAGCTTTTGCAAGATTACCATAATCTATCAAATTATTAGCTGAAATATAAAAATTAATTTTGTTAATATGAGTAGACACAACAAATCCTAGGTTATAATATGAATAGTCATCAAAAGTATACGTAAGTTTTGTTCTTAGAAATGAAAAAAAACGCTTATAATAAAATAAAGACATTGCATATTGAGGCCTCTTTGGTCGAAACTTCATAAATAACTGAGCTCCAAAAGCATCTAAAAAAGGTGGTTGTTCTCCTTTAATATAACACTCACAACTATCAACTTTATATTTATTAAAAGAATACCTAAAGGATCCATTTAGTTTTAATGGCCTCATTACCAAATAAGAATTATCTTCTACATCAATGGAAGTCGCCTCTTCTAATTCATCTAAAAAGTTCTGAGGCGCTTCACCAGAAAATTGAATTGGTGTATCAAAACCTTCAAAAACATAATTCCCTCTTAATCTATACGTCTCCACATCTTTTGTATAAAAAATCACTCCAAGATCATTAATACTTCCTGTGATACTTAGATGAGGATCTATTTTAAAAGTCCCACCCAAATCAACTCCAAGTCCTAAGTTTCCCCCTAACAATCCTCTTCCTATTAACTGATCCACGCCTTCATCTGTTCTATCTGCCCCTCTTTCTTCTATATCTCTGAGTGCTCGATACCCAGATGTTCTTATAGTGATATCTGCATTACTAATTATATGTTGATAGATATTATTACGATTTGGTATTTCTTGAGTTGTAAAAAAACCTTTATTTTTTGCGCTACGGACATGAAACATACTGGAATATAATTTAGCCCTTGCTCCCAAAATTATCTTTTTATTCACTTTCTTGGTATATCCAAAATGGTAAACCGCTAACAATTCTACGGACCCAGCTATTGAAGAAAAACGAAATACTTGATTAACCAAATCCTGGTTTCCTTGATATGCAAGGGCGGCAAAGTCTTTCGGAAAATAACCTATAGCATCTAACTCTTGATAAGCTCCTCCCGAAAAATAAACTTGATTATTTTTTTTGGATCTCCACCCAAAATTCACCAATTCAACTTGTTGTGTTATCGACAAATAGTCATTATTTGTTAATTTATTTAACGTGTTTTCTATTTTATTATTAATATCACTTTCTTCATCGTCATCGGCAAAAACATCATAAAGAGAAGCACCTCTCATACCTGCGCTTATACTAATTTGAGATAAAAATGGTATTCCAATATGATATTTGTATCTAACCTCTGCTCCCGGATTAAGCATCAAAGATTGTGGTATATCTGTAAAATCATACAACGTCTCTTTATTCTGAGAATAACCAATGGATTTAAACAAAATCAAACAAATCGTAAGTGACAAAATTTGTGACACACTCCACCTTACTACAAACCAAATATGAGAGAACCATAAAAACATCATAGCTTATAATTAATATAGTAACTCCCTTTAGACCTCAATTGAAAAACCCCTTGTAAACTACCTGTTACATTATGAATCCTAAGTGAAGAAACTAATTTGGTAGCAAACTCAACTTCATCAATTACTCCACCACTCATAGTAATTTGTTTGATCGTGGTAACAGGCACTGTACTTCTTCCATTGCCCTGTTTGGCGATCATAGTATATGTAGGTCCAACCCGTTCTCCTTCACTATTTAGGAATCCAAAATCAAACTCAAAGTCCCTCTCTATAGTATTTTCAAACTCAAAAGTTAATTCTACTTTTTCTAAGTGTTTAACCGCAAAATCAATTCCTAAAAGATCATAGCTCATCGTATCCTTAACAACAACTTCGGGTACAAAAACAGTAGAGTTTTGATGAAACACGTCTGTATCAAATTTGGCATAAACAAAATTAACATCGAATACTGGTGCAAGTTCAACATCATTTATCTGATCAAAATCTATATCCTTTACACAACCAACAAATTGTAACAACAAACATATACCACTGCTAAAGAATAGACTGTTTGTAATTATTTTAGAAAAGAAAAGCTTATACATGCATCATATCTGTAGTTAAAAATCTCTATTTTGGGGTTTAAAGATTTTGACAAAGTGGGTACTACAAATAAAATTTGTTGCAAGATTATTTTACGTCATTCAAAAGTTGAAAAATCATTGATTTTAATATCCAATACAATCAATATATAACTAAAATACAAATATTTCTGATTAAATATGATTTTTAATCTGATATAAATCAGAAACTTGTATATTTTTCAGGGGTATTTCTTCTTTATGATAATTAAAACATATGGTTTGCAAACCTAGTGCTTCGGCCCCAAGAATATCTGCTTCGTAATTATCACCTATCATGACGCTTTTTTCTGGTTTTGCTCCGGATTTTGCTATTGCATGTTCAAAAATCAACGGATTTGGTTTTTTCACTCCAACTTCTTCACTATTGGTTACCGTTTTAAAAAAATGTTGAATCTCTGAGTTTACTAGTTTTTTATGTTGCACTTCTTCAAAGCCATTAGTAATAATATGTAAATCATATTTTGGATTAAGGTAATCCAAAATATCTCGAGCTCCTTTAATTAAATAGTTATTAAGAGGCAAAAACTTTATATAATCGTCGGCAATAATATCTATGGTTTCGACAGCCACATTCTTATTAAGATCATCAAACGCTTCAGTTAAACGACCTCTTCTAAGCTCTGCTTTACTAATTCGTTCTTCTCTATATAGTTTCCAATATTTTAAGTTTATAGGCCGATAAACTTTTAAAAAATCCTGAACATCTAAATTCATATATAGTTTTTCAAAAATCATTTGAAAAGCTAAATATGAGTTTCTATCAAAATCCCATAACGTATGATCTAAATCAAAAAAAATGTGTTTTATATCTTTATTCATCTTGTGACATCCAAATATATTTAAAAATAGATTTCCAAAAAGCCTGATCTTGAAGATCACTAAATAATGTATTACTAAAAACAGGTATAAAAACGCCATTTACTTTTCGCACCTTCTCCATATATAAATTGATTTCCTTTCTTACCGAGGCCAAATCAATAAGCCCATCTTCATCTCCAAGATTCGCATAGCAAAAGGAATATACTACTAATGGGGTTTGCACTTCATAATCTAAATCATAAAACAAAAACGGAGAACATGTCCCTGCTCTAAACCCAGGGTATCCAGAATATCCCATAGAATAATCTTCACCGATTTCTAATTCAATAAAATTACGATACGCTTCAGGGAGTTTTAACTTAAAAAAAGAGCAAAGAGAATATTGTAGCCTTCTGTTTACAATATTTTCTATTCTTAACTTTTCTTTTTTCAAAGTTGAAACATTACCAACCGCCTCATAAGAAGCTTTTAAACCAACATCAACATAGTCTGCAATATGTTTTATAACTTTATGGTGTTGCAAACGATTATGCCCAACATTTTTCTCGTAGGTAGAAAAATCTCCTAAGCCTATTAATACCTTAGCTTTCCTTTTCTTTTCTTTTTGTAAATCAATTATAAAATCAAATGTGTTATAAGGGTCTTTTTTTAGGCCTAAAATAACCTTTACACGATCCGTAAGCTTATCAAAGTGTAAATCATACAAATCACGAATCCCCCCTCCTATTGACCTCAAAATACCTTTGTTTTTATACACAAAAGTTTGAGAGACCGAAATGACAGGAATAATACTCGACTTCCTATTAGGAAACTGAAGGTCAGGATATTTTAGCAATAAAACTTCTTTAAATTTACCAACCCATATATCTATTACGGGATCTTGCAAAAACCCGTTAGAATATGCCAAACTTTCTGTCGCTGGAAAACGTCCCATTTCATCCTTTACATGAGGCAAATACTCTTCATATCTGGTTAGCAAATAAAAAGCGGCAGCAAAAATATCAAAAGGTAATGCCGAACCAGAATGCACAACTTCGAAAAAACATTTTGTTTCCTCCCAATCTTGTATTTGTACTTCTACATCATTTAATCCATGCTCAAAAAGTAAATCAACACTTTGAAAATAAAGCTCTTTACCTAAAGGCTGCCTCCCATAAGAAAACTTGGGACCATCATGTGCTACAAAAGGTTCTATGGTAGCAGTCAAATCTACATCCAGCCCAAGGTTCCTTTTACATATTTGTTTAAATATATACGATACTCTAGGTGTATTTTTGGGTACATGAATTAATAACATAAGTCTAGTTAAAGTATATTACCGATTTATAATATAGTTTGATCTGCAAAGCTAAAATAGCCTTTTTCTGTAATAATTAAATGATCTAACAGGCGGATATCCAAGGTAAGCCCTGCTTCTTTTATTTTTTGCGTTAAAATCTCATCAGACTTACTTGGCACTAATGATCCGCTAGGATGATTATGAGCAATTACAATGGTCGTAGCCCCATATTCTAAACTTGCTTTAAAAATAATCCGAACATCGACCAACGTTCCGGTTTTACCACCAATGCTAATTTGTTTTTTTTGAATCACTTTATTACTATTATTTAGAAACAACACCCAAAACTCTTCATGCTCCAAATCACCAATTATTGGCTGTAGGAGATCAAATGCATCTTTACTACAACTAATTTTAGAAACCCTTTGCACATCTTCATTCTTTCTTCTTCTTCCTAATTCTAGACCTGCAATAATGGCAATAGCTTTGGCCTCTCCAATTCCCTTGTACTTCATTAACTGCTTTAACGAAAGCTTTCCCAAAGCATCAATACTTTGATTTTCAGAGGCAAGCATTCGCCTACTTAAAGCAACTGCACTTTCTTCTTTATTTCCTGACCCTATTAATATAGCAAGTAATTCGGCATCTGTTAACGCACTCTTCCCTTTAGCGATTAATTTCTCCCTTGGACGATCATTTTCGTTCCATTCCTTGATCGAAAATGAAGAGTTTAATTCTCTCATTTAAGTTATCTAAATGTTAAAGTTTAAAAATAATTCTATTAAGTAAGTATAAACTATTTATCTCAAAAACAACGCCTTATTATGCAATAAATACCAAAATTTTGTGGTTTTACCACCACAACTATTCTTTATTTTATACATATATTTGGTTGAAAATGAAAGTTTTACTATATTTGGAAACCCCTAGTCGTATTATGAACAATTTAACAACTTGAAATAACCCTATTTATGAAGAATATTCTTACTCTAGTCTTACTTCTTGCAACAGTTAGTTTTTATGGGCAAGACAAAAAGATTTCCTTTCTAAATCTGGTAGGAAATAACATACAGGTTCCAAAAGGATGTCAAGCCCAATCAGAATATGAATTGCAAGCTTGTAATGGCACGTCGATAAAATGGGATTACTATACAGATGATATGTTATCTGCAGTGTTTGATGCAACTATCAGTGCTTTTGGTGATGGTAATACAAAAACTGAAGTTACATTTACTTCATTTGGTTCCCAATTAAAAGGATTCAAATTCAAGACGGGTACTACTTATCAGTACTTTTTATATGGAACGATCAAGGATCAACCGCTAATGATCAATTTGGGGACACCTAAAGATATTGCTAGTAACGATGATCTTGATGGCTTTTTAGGTCTTTTCTTTGATGAAGTAAGTTAAAAAAACAATATATATTAGGTTCAAAATTTGGCCTTTCACTAATAGTGAAAGGCCTTTACTTTGTTATAAAAGTGCTACTTTTGATACTACATCAACTTAAAAGTAGTTAGATATGAAATCTCTCTTTGATCAGGATACCTATACCGAAATTGAACAACGAATACATCTGCTTTCAAGCACCAATATACCATCTTGGGGAAAAATGAACGTTTCTCAAATGCTCTGTCATTGTAAATACCCTCTAAAAATAGCTTTAAAAAATAACCTACCAAAGGTAAAACCGAACCTTCTAGCCAAGTTATTCTTTAAAAAATCCATGTATAATGACAAACCCTGGCGAAAAAATCTTCCTACTCATCCTCGTCTTAAAGTAATCGAACCAAAAGTATTCGAAACAGAAAAAACAGAATTGCTCGAGTTGGTTTCTATATTTTTTAAACAAAGAGATAAAAAAGATTGGGCTCCTCACCCTATATTTGGTAATTTTACTCCCGAGCAATGGGGTCAATTGCAATACAAACACCTCAATCATCACCTTCAACAATTTAACGTATAATTTCTGTGTATCCACCTAAACATCACCAAGAGAATAATTTAGACAATATCAAGTTAGTAGCAAAATCTTTCCCCTTTGCTACCTTAATCTCTGTAAAAGAAAACAAACCTATTATCACTCATGCGCCTCTCATTTTTAAACAGGACAAGCTGGTAGGTCATATCGATAAAAACAATCCACATGCTGATATCTTAAAAAATGAACACCCAATAACTGTTATTTTTCAAGGACCACAAGCCTATATTTCTCCTTCTATTTACACCACAAAACAACTCCCCACATGGAATTACTTAATTGCTCATGCAAACGGAGTGGTGAAAGAAATTGATGATCCAAATATCATTAAGCAATCCATAGTTAATATGACAGCATATCTTGAAGCTCCTGATCATAAATTTGTGATAGCACTTAATGACCCAAGAATGGATAGATTAGTGCCTCACGTTCATGGTTTTGAAATTGATATTAAGCAGTGGGAAGGGAAATTTAAACTTAGTCAAGATAAAATCCCAGCTGACATTGATGCAGCTAAACATTCACTTATCAAAAGTAATCAAATAGACATTCAAGATTTCATAAATGATATCTTTGAAGCACATTTCTAGTTTTCAAACCAATTTTTCACTTCATCAAAATCTAACCCACCGTAATTGCCGCTACTCATTAATAACAACACAGAATCTGTAAACTTTTTTTCTTGTAAGTGCCCCTTAAAGTCATTAGGATCGGTATAAATTACCAAATCACTTCTATTAAAAGCCTGAGCAATTTGTTCTTTACTAACTTCTTCTAGTTGTTTGATTTTAACTGCATGAGGAGAATAAAATACAATTGCTTCATCTGCTGCATTCAAAGTACTTTCATACTCTTTTAAAAACTCAGCATTAAGACTACTATATGTATGTAATTCTAGACAGGCCACCACCTTTTTATTAGCATATTGCTCTTTAACAGCTTGAGTCGTAGCCTTTACTTTAGAAGGGCTATGAGCAAAATCCTTATACGCTACAGAATGCTTGTTCTCTGCAATCTTCTCTAGCCGTTTTGAAGCTCCTTTAAACGATGCAATAGCTTCGTAAAAATCATCTTCATCGATACCCATATGCTGGCAAATCCATTTTGCACCGGCAAGATTATTTAAATTATGGGCACCAAAGACCTCAATTGGCATTTCTCCTTCTGGAGTATCTAGTAGCGTTTCTCCATCTTTAACAGCATAGTTTGGTGTGGTATATGCAAATTTACGCAATGGTTTCTCAACTAGTTCCGCCAACTCTTTCACCTCTTTATCTTCTTCATTATAAACCAGCGCACCTCCATTAACAATAGAGTTCATAAAAATCCTAAATTGATCAACATAGCCATCGTATGTAGGGAACACATTTATATGATCCCATGCAATCCCGCTCACCAATGCGATATTTGGTTGATACAGATGAAATTTTGGCCTTCGATCTATTGGAGAAGAAAGATACTCATCACCTTCTAATACCATAAAATCATTTTCCTCTGTAAGGTGTACCATTGTATCAAAGCCTTCTAATTGAGCACCTACCATGTAATCAACTTCTTTTTCATGATAATGTAGCACATGCAAAATCATAGAAGTAATTGTAGTTTTACCATGCGAACCACCGATTACTACTCTAGTTTTGTTTTTGGATTGCTCATATAAAAACTCCGGATAAGAGTATATTTTCAAGCCTAATTCTTGTGCTTTAATAAGCTCTCTATTATCCTCTTTGGCATGCATACCCAGAATAATCGCATCAAGGTCATTTGTTATCTTTTCGTCATACCAACCAAATTCATTTGGTAACAATCCGTAACGGTCTAATCGGGATTTTGAAGGTTCAAAAATAGTATCATCACTTCCTGTTACTTGATATCCTTTTTGATGTAATGCTATGGCTAGGTTATGCATTGCACTCCCTCCAATAGCTATAAAATGTACACGCATAGTTTACTCTTAAATCAGAGAGTAAAGATAAAAATTAATCCAATATCAAAAGGATTTTAGATCGCTCCTTTGTACAACCTTCTGATTCTCTAAAAAAGTTTATTCCAAATACAAATGCATATACATTTAAAACCAACTTCAGAAATAGGCAAAAACCTACATTTATTTTGTTAACAAACACACTTAATCCAAAACAACAAACTGTTAATCAGTATTTTACCCATAAAATCTTTATCTTAGATGTACCAACACGGTGTATAACCGCATTTAATTATTATATAACTTTTAAAACCAATCTAATGAAAAAAATGAGCATACTATTTATAGTATTCACCTTTTTTATGGCGGGATGCGATAAAAAAGAAACCGATTTTGCCGAGTCTACCCCATCATCAATGGCCACAACAGCAACTTCTAAAACCTCAGCTTCAAAACCAAATATTTTACTAATCATTGCAGATGATATGGGTGTCGATGCAACTCCAGGTTATTCTATTGGTGCTACGAAACCTAACATGCCAAACTTACAAAGCCTTGCTACTAATGGCTTAACCTTTGACAATGCTTGGGCATACCCGAAATGCTCTCCCACCAGAGCTTCAATGCTTACAGGAAAATACGGCTTTCATACCGGTGTTCTTAATGTAGGAAATCACATCTCATTATCTGAAAAATCTCTGCAGACCTATTTAGATGACAACTCAACCACATATAGTCATTCAATTATTGGTAAATGGCACTTATCAAATGGATTAAATGATGCCGAAGTCATGGGAGCAGATTACTATGCCGGTTATTCTGGTGGAGCTGTTTCAAATTATTACAATTGGAATCTTATTGAAAATGGGCAATCATCTTCTACAACAGAATATTGCACATCAAAACTAACCGATTTGGCTATCTCTTGGATAAATCAACAAAACCAACCTTGGTTTTGTTGGCTCGCTTATAGTGCTCCTCATACACCATACCACCTACCTCCTACTAATATGCACTCACAAGGAAATCTACCTACTGATCAAGCCAGTATTAGTGCCAACCCAACTCCATATTATATGGCAATGATTGAAAGTATAGATCATGAAATTGGTAGAATCCAAGACTCTATTCCCACTTCAGTTTTAGATGATACTGTAATTATATTTATTGGTGACAATGGAACGCCAAAAGCGGTATTACAGTCTCCATATGGAAGTAATCAAGGAAAAGGTAGTTTGTTTAAAGGTGGGGTTAATGTTCCTTTAATTGTTTCAGGAAACGGGGTTACGCGCATAAATGAAAGAGATCCAAGCTTAGTCACCAGCACTGATTTATTTGCAACAATAGCAGAAATCGCTGGAGTAAATCAAACCACCTATGAAAATAGTGTTAGTTTTAAATCTACATTTTCTTCTGGCAACTCTTTCCCCAGAAATCATTGTTACTCAGAAATCACAGACCCTTCAAAACCTGCAAAATCTGGTTATACAATTGCTAATGATCAATATAAAGTAATTCAGTTAGATAATGGAGTCCAAAAGTTCTATGATTTAACCGTAGATCCTTATGAAAGTAATAACATCAAAAAAAGAAACCAAACTCCAGCACAAAAAAGTGCTAAAAATGCATTAGTGGCTGAGGCAAATTTAATTCGCCAATAGAAAACTACTTAATCACAGTAAAATATATTCTGTCAATACTAACCTAAAAATTAATTCATGTTAGCATTGACAGGATATTTAAATTTCGTCATCACAAGCCTATGTAAAAACTAATTAACAATGATTTAAAAAACGCTGTTCCCTAACCCTACCTATTCGTTAACTAAACAAAATCAGCTTTTCCCTAATTTAATATTTTCAATATCCTTATTTAGTATTTTATTAGTATCCAAAACAGATTTAACTATGTATTTTGTTTATTGGGAACAAAACTGTTGTACCTCACTTCAAATGCGTAGATTTATAATACTATTTACAATCGGACTAACGTTATAACATATAGAATTGGCACAACACTTGTTTTCTTTTGTTTACAACACCAAAAACACTTATAATGAAAAAGAATATCATCCTTTTTATATTATGTATATCTAATTTATATTTTATGAATGGTCAAAATGATTATCAAAATGAATGGAAAAAGGTTCAAACTTTTGACCAACAGGGGTTACCTAAATCTTCACTAGAGGTAATTGAGACCATATACAATAAGGCTAAAAAAGAAAAGAATGATAACCAAACCATAAAAGCGTTTCTTTACAAATCCAAATATCTACTTACTCTTGAAGAAAACGCCCAACTTACAATCATATCAGATATTAAAAAAGAAATTGACGAAAGTGAATTTCCTAAAAAAAATATTTTAGAAAGCATTCTAGCCAATTTGTATTGGCAATATTTTCAACAAAACAGATGGAAATTCTACAATAGAACCAAAACTTCAAGCAAAGTAGATCAAAAAGATTTTAGAACTTGGGATCTAGAAACATTATTTGCAGAAGTGCATTTACATTATCAAAAATCTATTAAAAATGGTGTTTTAGCTCAGCAAACAGATCTTAAAAAGTTTGACAATATTTTACACAAAGAAGAAGGATCTAAAAAATATCGTCCAACACTTTATGATTTTTTGATTCACAATGCATTAGACTTTTACAAAACTCCTGAGACAAATATCACAAAGCCTTCGTATGCATTTACTATTAACGATAACAAGTATCTGCAAGAACACAAGGCTTTTTCTTCTTTAAAAATAGAAACACAAGATTCATTATCCTTACAATATAATGCCTTAAAACTATATCAAAACTTAATTAAATTTCATTCTAGAAACAAAAACATTGATGCACTTACAGAAGCTAATCTAGAACGTATCAAATTTGTAGCTACTAACACTGTATTTGTAGACAAAAACGAAGCGTTGTTACAATGTCTTCTTGCAGAACAAAAAAAAATTGAATCACATGTATCTTCAGGTTTATATGGTTATGAAATAGCTAAAACATATAGAGATCAAGGCAATAGCTATATCCCTAAAGAGAATGAAACACATCAATGGAAGTTTAAAGATGCCCTAGCTATTTGTGATGCTGTAATCAACAAATTCCCTAATTCGAGAGGAAGTAATAAATGTCTCGCATTAAAAAGTCAAATCCTTCAAAAAGGCCTAAACATAAAGACAGAAAAGTATGTTCCTATACTAAAACCATCACGTGTATTAATATCCTATAAAAACCTTGAAAAGCTTTATTTCAAAGCTTTTAAAATAACTCTTACACAATTAGAAAGTCTAAATAGACTATATAAAGTACCTGAGAAAATTCAGTTCATTAATAATCTACAGGTAAGTAAAAGCTGGGAAGCAAAATTGCGTAACGAAAAAGATTACCAAACTCATACAACAGAGATACTCGTGCCAAAAATGGATCATGACACTTATTTGATTTTAGCAAGTGAGTCACAAGATTTATCTAATAACAAAATGTTTTCTTTTGGTGACGTACAAATTACAAATTTAGCATTAGTCGAAAACAAGACTCCCAGAAAAACAATTTATCAAGTCTTAGACCGAAATAATGGCGCTCCCATTTCCAATGCAAAAATTCACTTAACCACAGATAAGCAAAGAAGACATGGTAACAATCAATTAGATAAAGTTTTAACTACAGATGATAAAGGGCAAGCTTCTATAGAAGTAAGTAGTTATCTTTATAACATTGATGCTTTGGTGACTTACCAAAATGACGAAGCTTTATTTAAAGGATATTACCTCAATCAATCTTATAATCCTGAAGGAGAAAATAAAACTCGTAATACTACATTTTTATTTACTGATCGTAGTATCTATAGACCTGGACAGACGGTTTATTTTAAAGGAATTATGATGTCCTCTAACGGAAAAGATCAATTTACTGTTTCTCCTAATCAATCTGCCACTGTTACCTTAAGAGATGTAAACAATCAAGAAGTAAAGATTTTAAATTTTAGAACCAACGAATATGGATCTTATAGTGGTGAATTTATTTTACCATCTTCGGGACTTACTGGCATATACACTCTTCAGACCAATACGTATGAAACTACGTCTATCTCTGTTGAAGAATACAAAAGACCTAAATTTGAAACCACATTTAACCCAGTCACAAAAACCTATAAATTAAATGACAATATCAAACTTACAGGTACTGCAACAGCATATGCTGGAAGTGCCATTAGCGATGCAAAAGTAGTTTATAAAGTACATCGTCAAGTACGATACCCTAGTTGGTGTTATTGGTATCCGAGGCATTCATCTGAGTCACAAGAGATCACTCATGGTGAAACCAAAACTAATGAAAAAGGAGAATACAGTATTGATTTTAAAGCAATTCCAGATCTCAATGTTTCTAAAAAAGACGCTCCTGTTTTCAATTATGAAATTACCGCAGATGTAACAGATATTAATGGAGAAACCAGAAGCTCTTCTACCATTGTAAATGTTGGTTATCATTCTCTTATAGCCAGCATAACGATCAATAGTATAATAGACAAAATACAAAACGACAATACCTTGTCTATAACTACAAAAAACCTTAACAATGAATTGATTGGCTCGTCTGGAACCTTAAAAATACATAAGTTAGAAGCTCCCAATAAACCATTGCGATCTCGCCCTTGGAAAGCTCCAGATTATAAAAGTTTTAAGAAAGATGAGTTCAATACACTTTTTCCGCATGAAGCTTATGACAATGAGCATGATTACAGAACATGGAAAAAAGGCAAACTCGTATTCGAAAAACCATTTTCAACTTTGGCAGGAAAAAACAATGAAAAAGGATCACAAGATCTATCTCTTGGCACAATTAAATCCTGGGAATCCGGTAAATATATCATCGAGTTATTTACTAAGGATAGATTTGGACAAGAAGTAAAAGATATTCGATATACGACGGTATATAGTCAACAAGATAAGACAAGCACCGATAATCAACTATTCGAAATTAGCACAAACAAAGATTCTTATACTATTGGAGATGAAGCAATAGTAAAATTCAGTTCGGCTTCTGAGGACATTACGATTACTGTGGACATCGAAAAAAACTATAAAATCATAGATACTAAATTAATTAAACTTTCAAAAAATAGTAAAACGATCAAAATACCTGTTCTCAAAGAAGACCTCGGAGGTTTTTCTGTTAGCTATAGTTATGGTAATTATAATAGTTATACAAATGGAGCCGTAACCATAAGTGTTCCTTACGAACCAACAGAGTTGAGCTTAAAAACCAAAACATTTAGAGATAAATTACAACCGGGGCAAGATGAGACGTGGAGTTTTACTTTTGAAGGTCCAAAAGGAGCAAAAGTAAGTGCAGAGTTACTTGCCAGTATGTATGACGTTTCTTTAGATCAGTTTAAATCTCACGAGTGGTATTTTCACCCGATCAATAGACCTGTATATAGTATTTTAAGTAGAAGAAATGCTAATCAAAGTTATGGAATAACGGCTTTTAGATTACAAAACCTAAACACTATTAATCATCACTATAACGAACCAGGATTTGATCGATTAAATTGGTTTGGACTTTATTTTGGACAACAATTTTATGGTATTCGAAGCAAAAGTCGTAGAAATCCTAGATTAGAGCAAGCTGCACCCATGATGATGAAATCTGCTGCAGAAGGAGCCCCTCAAGATGATGCCGAATTAGAGGAATCGGCTGTTGCAAATGAAGTTATAGATGGTTTAATAAATAGTGATACCGTAGAAACCAAAAATCAAACTGATAAAAAACCTTCCTTAAAAGGTGTGGCAATTAGAAAAAACTTACAAGAAACGGCTTTTTTCTTTCCTAAGCTTACCACAGACAAAGAGGGTAATGTAAGCTTTAATTTTACTGCTCCAGAAGCTTTGACGCAATGGAAACTACAGTTATTAGCACATACTAAAAACATGAATACTACTGTAACATCTCTTGAAGCAGTAACTCAAAAAGAACTGATGATATTACCCAATCCTCCAAGGTTTCTTAGAGAAGGTGATAAAATTACTTTAAGTTCAAAAGTATCTAATCTAACAAACAAAGATCTTAACGGCACAATAGAATTACAACTTGTTGATGCTTTTACAAATAAAGCTATCGACACAAAACTACATAACACCAATGCGCAGCAAAACTTTGTTGTAAATGCAAAAGGAAACACCAACATTTCTTGGGAATTACAAATACCCGATAATGTACAAACTGTGCAATATACAATTGTAGCCAAAGCTGGAGATTTTTCTGATGGTGAACAGAATGTACTTCCTGTACTAAGTAATAGAACACTAGTAACCGAAACTTTACCCATGTGGATACGTTCTAATCAAACCAAAACATTTACACTAGACAAATTAAAAAAGGTCAATTCTAATACTTTAAAACATCATAAACTCACACTAGAGTTAACCTCTAATCCAGCATGGTATGGAGTACAAGCACTCCCCTACCTTATGGAAGCACAATACAAATGTTCTGAGCAGATTTTTTCTAGATACTATGCAAATAGTTTAGCGAGTCATATTGCTAACTCTAACCCAAGAATAAAGCAAGTTTTTGATCAATGGAGATCTAGTGATGCTCTATTAAGTAATCTAGAAAAAAATCAAGAATTAAAATCTCTTATTATCGAAGAAACTCCTTGGTTAAGAGATGCTCAAAGCGAAACAGAACAAAAAAAGCGAATTGCACTTCTTTTTGATCTTAATAAAATGAATTCAGAACTACAAGCATCTTTACAACAATTAAAGCAAATGCAATATGGTTCTGGTGGTTTTCCTTGGTTTCCGGGAGGTCGTGAAAACCGATTTATCACTCAACATATTGCTATTGGTTTTGGTCATTTAAAAAAACTTGGCGTTACAAGGCTTGGTACTAATGATTCTAGCATGCTTCAAAGTGCGGTTCAATTTCTTGACAACGAATTTGTAAAAGAATATCAAAAACTTAAAAAGTACTGCGAAAGAAACAAAATTGATATGGCCAAAAATCATTTGAGTTATTCGCAAATACATTATTTATACATGCGTAGCTTTTTTACAAATATCAAAAGATCTAACGCTACTAATGAGGCCTGGCGATATTATCTTGATCAATCTCAAAAGTATTGGTTAAAGCAGAGCTTATATACCCAAGGATTACTAGCTCTCATAACACATAGAAATGGAGACAGCACTACGGCCAACAAAATCCTTAGATCTCTAGATGAAAAAAGTATCACTAATGAAGAGTTAGGCATGTACTGGAAATCAAATACTGGCAGCTGGTTCTGGTATCAAGCACCAATAGAAACACAATCTTTGTTAATCGAAGTTTTTTCTGAAATCGAGAAAGAGCCAAAACGCACCGAAATTGTTGACAACTTAAAAATTTGGTTGCTTAAAAATAAACAAACCAACCGCTGGAAAACCACCAAAGCAACTTCTGATGCAGTCTATGCACTACTATTACAAGGAAGCGATTGGTTATCTGTGACCGAGATGGTTGATATTACATTAGGTAATCAAAAAATTGACCCAAGCACTATTGAAGATGTAAAGGTTGAAGCCGGAACAGGTTATTTTAAAACATCTTGGGCGGGTAGTGAAATACAGCCCGAAATGGCAACAGCAAAGATTACTAAAAAAGGTAAAGGCATTGCATGGGGAGCTTTGTATTGGCAATATTTTGAGGATTTAGATAAAATCACCTCAGCAAAAACTCCGTTATCGCTTCAGAAAAAACTTTTCTTAAAAAAGAATACCGCTACTGGTGAGCAAATTACAGAAGTAACCTCGGCTACCCAATTAGAATTGGGTGATTTGATACGGGTTCGAATCGAGTTAAGATCTGATCGCGCAATGGAATTTGTACATATGAAAGATATGCGAGCTTCTGGTTTCGAACCAATAAATGTGATCTCTCAATACAAATGGCAAGACGGATTAGGGTATTATGAAAGTACTAGAGACGCTTCGACAAATTTCTTCTTCGACTATTTACCAAAAGGAGTATTTGTTTTTGAATATGACTTACGTGTCAATAATAAAGGAGATTTCTCTAACGGTATCACTACAATACAAAGTATGTATGCTCCAGAGTTTTCTAGCCATTCTGAAGGAGTAAGAGTACTTATTAAAAAATAATAATGCTTAGTATAGTTTATCCGGAATTGCGCTAGCGTGTTATTCCGGATAATAAACCTAAAACTTCAAATGCATTTGAAGCTTTGCTAAGGAGTTTTGTTGTAATGAACTAAAGGCACTGTTGGTAAACATTTTTTACTTATACACTTCTTTATATCTTTTTTACAAATTTCATATCCCCTGAGCACTCTTTTTTTATTTTTTTGAACACTGATTTTTGTGATTTTGATGGTTTTTCTTTTATAATCAATTGTTCAGCCAATCCAATTAAGCCTAGTACATAATAACAAATTGAGTCAGTTTAAATTTTAAACCAGTACGGTTTACCGCCTGATAAAGCTTTCAAATCAGCTATTACTTTTCTTTTTCCTTACCCAATGACACCTTATAATCATCTATGCTGCCTTTGATCTTTAGATTGAGATACTTTACTTTTTTATTAGGATCTACTTCTACCATCTCATCTTCTTTCTCTTCACTACTAATACTATCCTTCTTTTTCCCAAATAATTTTTGCCACGCAGCTTTTCTTACAGTTTTCCAGGGAACACGCACATAATAATCGATATTTTGATTACTATCATGAGTTCCAGACAATTCTATATGGCCCAAAGTAGATTCGATCCTCATAGCAGGAATATTAATCTTGCCTTTCTTTATATCTAAGCTATTTTGTAAGGTATCAAACCGAATATTTTTCAGGTTTTTATCTCCCATATAATCAGAAAGCGCTTTCATTGGGTGATAATTTTTTAATCTCCCGTTTAATACTTTTACATCCATTTCTATAGTAGATTGGTCCAGATCTGGTATCATATCTGGGTATACTCTAATCTTTCCTTTGATTCTAGAGGTAAGTTTTCCTTGTAAGTTTTCTGAAACGAGATGGTCTTGCCCAAAGTTTTCGAATTTGAACAACAATTTGTCCAAATCAACATTATTCATCACCAAATCGGGCTGCATATAGATATGTTTTGGATCGCTACCGTTAAAATATCCATTTAACCGAATATTACCTCCGGCTGCATCCATACGCAACGTATCTATATAAATGTAATGGTCAGGTGTTGTTCTGAACTCTGCTATGATATTTTGAAGATCTATTCTATGATATATAAAGTGAGTGATATCTGCCTTAAATTGCATATCTGTAAATGGCAACTCATATATATTGAAAGCATCTGCGTGTTCTTTTACATCTGCCGTTTTTAAAGTAACGACTTCTGTTGGTTTTGGTGGGGTTAAATCAAAATTGAACAGTGCATCAAAGTCAATATAGTTGGCTTTTACTGATAGATAATTATCCCTTTTCTTTATTTGTTGATCTTTTCCTAAATAATAGTTTAAATCGAAATTAAAATTGGTGGTTCCAATCTCCCCATGAAAATCTTTTATAACAATATGTTGGTCTTCATAATGTATATTTCCTCTAAAATCATGAAAACGAAGCGGATGCAATTCCATTTTTGTATCTAACTTATCCAAAGCCAGATCGATAGAATGTAAAGCAGAATCTTTATAATGCATACTAGAGCTAAAATGCAAGGCCAGATCATCAAAAATTTCATGGCGGTACTCTTTTGGGACATAATTTTCGCCCTTATACGAAAAGACATCTTCTAATCGCAACTTTTTAGAAGTAATATTGATATCCAGATCTACATCTCCGTTTAGTTCGGGTTGCATCCAAAAAGCATAGTCGTGTACTAGCCCATCAAAATGAAAATCACTATCATCTATATACCCTGTAAAATCAACTATTTTTAAGTCTTTGTTATCTATTAACACATCGGCATGAAAATCATGTAGTTTATGAGGATAATGCTTCAGGTCGGCATATAAACTATCGATAAAAAATTCACCTTTTGGTAAATACTTAGATTCTGTAAAATCTTTTGCAGAAGCTTTAAAAGAAAGTCCTAGGCTTAGGTCTTTTATTTGTTCATCAAAACCGGTTTGGGTAGTGTCTTGTTTAGAAAAACGAGTTAACTGGTTAATATCCAAATGTTTGGAAGCAATATCCAAATGTACTTCTACAGGAATGTCAGTATGATGTAAAACGGCAGGTAAATCTGAAAGAAAACCACTTATCGATAGATCCGAATTTCCCATCAGCATTTCAAACTTATTTAGGGTGGCTTCTTTGCCATTCATTATCAAATGTATATTCAAATCATGTAGGGGAGCAGGAAGTTTTTCAGCATCTAAACTCAAGTCTTTTACGATCAATTCTGTAAAATACGCTTGATTGAGTTTTTGTAAGGCCATTTCGGGGTGGTCAATATCAATAATATCGTGAAAATTCATTTTTAGCGAAACTTGTCCAGAGGCCTCTTGCACTTGCTCCAATTCTAAAAATTCTGCAATAAAATCGAGATTAAAATTCGAGTCTATTTGCATATTTACTTCTGGAGATTCAAAATTTTTCACAAAAATAGCGCCTTTAAATTCCCCCTTTTCCAGAGAAGCAGTCATATCGGTTAGAGAAAACTCCATAGTACTGGCATCTCTATTTTCTCCATTAGTAAAATGACCATTAAAACCCATATCATCTATCCTCTTCTCTCTTGCTGTATTTTCTAAAAAGGCTTTTCCTGCTCCAAATTTAGCATCTATAAAAGGCCTATTTCCTTTATTAGCTGGGCCTTTGATACTGGCATTAAAATAGATTTCACCTGCATTTTTGTATTTCTCTAATACGGGTATTACATCTGCGGGAGCAAAAGCAATCAGCATATCAAAATTAGGTTTGGTTCCTTTTATAGAAAGGTCAAGATCTACATCATTTTTAGTATCGATCGAACCTTTTAACTCAAAATCACCATTTTCCATGGCAATACCCGAGGGTGATATATCTAGAATGCCCGTATATTCATTAAATACTAAATCTGTATGAATCTCAAAATGTTTTTTACGTATAAAGGTTGTGTCCCCATCTTTGATCACATTTAATTCAAGATCGGTATCGATATGACCGGCGATGATACTATTTTTTTGACTAAACCCTCCTTTGCCAGAATAGATGAATTTTTCGACATCTGTATTGGTAGCTTCATCTAAGGTATGAATATCCAGATTTTTGAGTTTAATTTTTTTGAGATGAATATTGGTAGATGGTGTTTCTGTTTCAGAAGTGCTTGCCAAGGAGTTTTGAATATTCGTTGTATTGTTTTCATGAATAACAATATTAAAAACACCTTCTTCGACAATTAAAGACTGGATATCATAATTGCCACTTATAATATCCCATAGGTTAAAACCTATGTAGATATCTTTTACATCCATGATGATGGGGGCATTGTCTTCTTTGGTCTCAAAAATTTGCACATCATACACCTTGATAGAAATGAACGGAAAATTACCAAAAATGGATAATTTACTTTCTCCAATACGAATTAGTCCTTTGTGTTCTTCATTTAGTTTTGCAATCTCCCCTTTAATAATTTCAGATTGATTGCTTTGAATGTATAATATTAGGGCACTTACTAATAAAGTAGGAACTATTATTAGTACTAATAAAATTCGTTTCCTGAATCTTTTAATCTTCAACGTAGAGTTCTTTAGGATTCATAAAGATGTTTGACTTTAAAAGTAATGAATTCGTATGAAAAAAGCCATAACAATTAGGTTTATACCGTATAAATATGATTATATGGCGATTCCATCTTACCGTAAAAAAAATAATAAATATTAACAGATGAAAAAATCTTCACTTAAATTTTAAATGTCATCTTTTTTCTAGTAACTAAGCCGGAATACATATAATACTCAGAAATTCCATAATCACTTATTACTAAAAAGCAATTAAGTTTGTTTTTGCGAATTTCTTCAATATACCCATTACATGTCTTTTAACTAATTCTTCCAGATAAAACAATACGTTATGATTATTTAGAGTTTAGAATAATTACGCACAACGATGGTCTATTTAAAAACAATTTATATCACAAAATTTATAACCTTATATATAGTACTTCTTTCATTTGTAAAAGGATTCTATCCTATATTCATTTACCTCTTGATTTCACCTTATCAACACTCGGTAATTTTATAAATATCACATCCTATTTTTTCTATTTCATCCAAAAGTTCACCACAATCCTTTTCAGTGGTCATAGGATTCATAATAGAAACTCGTAAATATCGTTTAGTTCTTATAGTTGTTTTTACTATATAAAACTTTCCATCTTCAATTAATCGCTGACGTATGTTATCATTAAGTTGATTATAATCTTGAGGTTGCTCTTTATTTCCAACATACCTAAAATTAACAATATTTGCATGAGGGTCAATGGCTAGCTCAAAATCAGAACGTTCTTTAATCATCTTAGAAAAAGCTCGCCCCATATCATATAAACGGTTTACATTTTTTTCAAACACATCTGTACCATGTGTTTTCAATATACTATACACCTTAATTGACATCATTAATTTAGTGCATTCAAAAGTACGCTTTCCAGAGTTATACCACTCTTCTGTCGATTGCGAATCCCATAAATACTGAGCCTTTTGTTCAAAAACTTTATAATTATCGCTTCTCTGTTTAAAGATCAAAGCTGTATTTAGCGCAGGAGTCATTAATATTTTATGAAAATCAATTACCACAGAATCAGCTCTATTAATTCCGTTAACCAAATGTTTGTACTTTTCAGAAAATACAACTGCACCTCCATGAGCCCCATCAACATGAAACCATAAATCATGTTTTTCGGCAAAATCTGCTAGCACATCAAGATCGTCATAAGATCCTGTTGCCGTTGAAGAAGCACAACCTACGATTGCTATTACCTTTAAACCATCAGACTTGGCAATTTGCATGTATTCTTCTAGTACATTTGTTTTTATTCTAAAATTAGTATCTACTGGTATTTTTATGATTCCCGAACTACCCATCCCCATTATTCTAGCGGCTCTATCAATACAATAATGCGCTTCTTCTGAAACCATTACCGCTAGTTTTTCTTGATGGCCATCATTCCATACATCACTAGGCGATTTTATTCGTCTTGCAGCCAATAATGCCGTAAGGTTTGCCAAGGTACCTCCAGATGTAAGGATTCCTGATCCATTTTTATCATATCCTATGTATTTGGCTACAAAATTCGTTACAATTTTTTCTAAAGCATTTGAAGCCATTCCCATATCGTAAACCCCTGTACCGTTGCTTAACAAATCTGATACTAAACCTGATAATGCCGCAATTGTAGAGGGTACCGCTACTTGATGCCCCATATACTTAGGATGATGTACCGAAATAGAATGATCCAATATATTTTTAAAAAAACCAATACCCTTATCACCTGAATTAAAGTCCTCTTGCCAATACTTTAATTCATCTTCTGGTGTTCGATAGTTTATTACAGAGGCATTATTATCATACTGAACCTTTTCTAAATGATCAGCAAGTAAATCAATCAATTCATGCCCTAACTCTCTAAAACTTGTTGGATCATATACTTTTGACAATGTTTCTAATTGATTTAACGTATTCATCTTTCTTTTCCTTTTAATACTTCTTATCAATCAAAAGTAGCATCATTATGTTATAATAAAAAATACTTATTTTTGATTCACTTATAACAAAAAAGCATAAATGAATATTCATCAACTAAAAAGTGCATTAGTTTTAAGCAAAAAACTAAACTTTACTCAAGCAGCAGAAGAGTTGAATATTGTTCAACCGGCATTAAGTAGACAGATTAAACATCTAGAAAATGAAATAGGAGCTTTGTTGTTTTATAGAAATAAACGAAATGTAAAGTTGACTCCTGCAGGCCAGTATTTTATCAAAGAAGCAACTAAACTTATCACTCAAATAGATAGAGTATCCAAACAAACCAAATATATTCATAATGGCGAGGTAGGTGAAATCAGAATTGGTTTTACGCATTCTATTATGCAAACCATTTTACCTAAAATTTTAAAAGCTATAGGAAAAGAACTACCGGGCTTAAAAACTATTTTAAAAGAAGTAAACAATCATGATCAATATTGGGCGTTACAACAAAACGAACTAGATATTGGATTTGCAACAAACCCTTTGGTACCTTCCACTCTAAAAAGTAAAATATTTCAAGTCGATAATTTTGCTGTATTACTTCCTTTGGATCATGTTGTCAACCAAGATACATATCAAGATTTTTCTGTATTCGCTGAAGAAAGTTTTATCTTTCCTTCTAGAGTAGATGGTCCTAATTATGTACAAATAATAGAATCTATATGTGTTGATGCTGGCTTTAACCCAAACGTTATTCATGAAACTGACTCTGCAAGTACAAGTTTTAGATTAGTTGAATCTGGTATTGGTATCTCATTAGAACCCATCTCCTCTCTAAAGGATCATCTGTTTCCTATAAAAAGTATTGAACTTAAAGATATAAAACAAAAAGCTAAACTCACCATGATGTGGGATGAGAACATAGAACAGGAGTACCCTTCACTTTTTCAATTACTTAAAGAATGGAAAGTCGATCAAAAATGAAACCACATACTACTTTTGAGTCTTACACAATGTAGTTATGTTTTTATTTTTTTTTGAAAATGAAATCCTAAAATTTCATAACCATGTTTAAAATAAAATTTATGCGCTCTGTTATTTTGAGAATATGCATTAAGCTCTATTGTTTCACAACCTTCCTCTTTTGCCCAATTTTCAATTTTGTTTAAAAACACCTTTCCGTATCCCTTTGATTGAATAGAAGAATCTACAATAACATTATCTATCTCTAGTTGTTTACCCGAATAAAGTTTAACGGTTATCCATCCACTAGACACCGCAATAAGGGTATTATTATCAAAAAGCCCAAAACACCGATAACTCTGAAAAGTAAACATCTCTGCATGCCTTTTTTTAAGCGTATTAATTTCTGTATTAGGATTTAATTGCTTGGTTAAAGACACAATCTCATCGATACTACTTTTATCTAAAATATGCAACTTCATTTACACCTGCCTTTTTAGCATCTATATTCATGTACAGTTATACAATTCTTTTTTTATCTCAAATACCAAATTATCTGGAAAACCCTCATCAATTTTACCTTGTACTAGCGAAAAATTGTTCTTTAATAACAATTGTTTAGAAGTAAGGTTATCACGATGCGTATATGCTTCAATTATATGTAAATGGAGTTTATCAAATCCAAAATTAAGCACACACCGCATAGCCTCAGACATGATTCCCTTATTTTGAAATTCTGGATGCAAAGCATATCCAACTTCTGCCACTTTTCTGTCTTTAGAAAAATTCCATAAACAGATAGAGCCTATCATCTTAAACGGATTATCTTTTAGTACAATATTCCAATTTACATTATCTCCATTTTTTGTTCCTTCATTAACTTTACTCACAAACTCTTCTACATCTTTTATAGTTTTAGGTACAGGTCTATCTATATATTTATTGACATTAGCATCTGATCTTAGAAAAAAAATCTCTTCAAGATCACTATCAATAGTTTCTCTTAATTTTAGTCGTTGTGTATATAATACTGGAAATGGAATAAAATCACGCATCATTTTTAATTTCTAATTTAACCATAAACAACTCGTATACAGTGCACTTACATAGAGTCACACATGGCAAAGGATTATTTATTCTATTTCTTTCTTAAATAGTAACTGAAGACCAAGACCTACAAAAAACAAATCCGCTTATTTTTTGCATTGACTTGCCTATTTTTTGATTGTTTCTTAATGCATTTGTCACAAAAGAAGAAGAATACAATAAAAATAAACACCAAATTGTTCCTTCTATTACAAGCCTAAGTAATTTTCAATACCGTGCATACTAATTATCTAAAAAAAGAAGTTCCGTTTTTATTCTACGTATAATGTATCTGCCTTAATTTCTTGTGTAATCCACTCTCTTAATGATTTTTCTCTAATGTTATGTAAGCTATCAGAGACTCTAAATTTCCATTTAGGAAAAATAACCTGCACAGTATCTACTTTTAAGAAATTTGATTTTAAGACTTTTCCATATCCAAGAGCTTCTAAATCTGGATAACGAATTTTTGCATCTTTGGCTACATTTTTATAAGAAAAAGCGTTAGAAGCTACCATATTATTCTTTTCTATTTGCTTTTCTAACTCTACTATTTTAGCTTTCAATTCGGTAACCTGAGTATTTAAAGCTTCATTTGTATTTTGCAATCTATCTAATTCGACTATTGCTCTATCATATGCTTTAGATACTTGATCTATTCCTCTTGATTTATTACCTCTAACCATTAATTTAAAATCACTGATTTTTGGGTATTTCAAGATTTCATTTTGGAGATCACTAATAGTGGCATCTGTAATCTCTCCATCAAAAAACAGCTTTAGTGTTTTGTTATCATAGCTATAGATATCTTTGCGCAAATAGAGGTTTTCATTGGCTTCTATTTCTTGCGCCATAAAATTCTCATAATCTCCTTGTGCTCGACTTTCATTCAATGTTACCCAGAAAGTATATATTGCTGGTATCATAACCATTAGAGCTACAAATGATGCTAATCTTGCAATACGCTTACGCTTCGCAGAATTAGCATATCGAAGCATTGGAAACTTAAGTAATTTTAATACTAGAAATGTTGCTAAGGCAATAAAAATAGTATTAATAGTGAATAAGTATATTGCTCCTAATGCATACTCATATTTTCCTATCGCTAATCCAAACCCTACTGTACACAATGGAGGCATAAGTGCTGTGGCAATTGCTACACCAAAAATCACACTGGCAATTGTTCCTTTTTTGGTTCTAGCAATAATCAGAGCTAATCCTCCAAAAAAAGCAATCAGTACATCTCTAACATCTGGTTTGGTTCTTGCCAATAATTCTGAAGATTCTTCTTTCAGTGGAAACAACAAGAAAAACAACCAAGCTGTAAACACACTAAGTAAAACCATTACTCCAAAATTAATCAGCGATTTTCTTAAGGTATCAATATCATTTACTGCAATTGACATTCCCATTCCTAAGATAGGCCCCATTAGAGGAGAGATTAACATGGCACCAATTACTACAGGAATAGAGTTTGCGTTAAGTCCAATAGAGGCTATAAAAATAGAGCAAATCAAAATCCAAGCAGTCGCTCCCTTAAAAGGAATATCTGCTTTAATTAATTCTATGGTACTTTCTCGATCAGTATCTTCTCTAAAATCGAGTAATTCTTTCAGGAATTTAGAGGCACTTTTAAATAATCCTTTGGCATCTTGTTTTATAGCTTCTTTTTGTAGCTCTACTTTTTCGTCTTGCGTTTGTTCATTAGAGCCCTGTGTGTTTTCTGACATAGTTATCCGTATTGTTCTCCGTACGTTTCTTTTACTTTTTTGAGTACTTCTTTAATATCTTGTTCTTTTGCCTTTGGGTAAATCAACAATACCTCATTTTTATCAACTACTATATAATCATTCAACCCATCAATAACTACGACTTTATCTCTAGAAGTTCGTATCATATTACCCGATGCATCATTTGTTATTACTTTAGCATTAACAATAGCATTATTAGCATCCGTTTTATTTAGTTTATCATATAATGAGCCCCAAGTTCCTAAATCATTCCAGTCAAAAACGGCAGGTAATACATAAACATTATTTGCTTTTTCTAAAATAGCATAATCAATAGAAATATTTTCTGCTAACGGATAATTTATTTGAATAAAATCGTTCTCACGTTCGGTATTATAGACAAATGACCCTTTTTCAAATAGAGAAGTCATTTCTTTCTGAAACTTGGTAAATGCACTAACAATACTTTTTACACTCCAAATAAATATTCCTGCATTCCATAAATAATTCCCTTCTTTTAAAAACTCTTTGGCTTTATCATATTTCGGTTTTTCTGTAAACTGAATCACTTTTTTTCTTATTCCCGAATCTTCTTTATCGTATTGAATATACCCATATCCAGTGTTAGGAAATGTTGGTTCAATTCCTAAAGTCATCAATATATCATTCTCTGCACATGCCGAAAAGCTTTGTTTTAGGTTTTCTATAAATGCATCTTCATCTTCAATCCAATGATCACTTGGTGCAACAACCATAACAGCATCTGGGTTGTTTTTTTGAATTTTTAAGGCTGCATACAAAATACATGGAGCTGTATTACGCATTGCAGGTTCTGTAACCACTTGTCTTTTTGAAACTTCTGGCAATTGCTCTAAAACCAAATCATTATAACGCTCATTAGTTAAGATCAGAATATTCTCTTTAGGAATCAGTTTTGCCAATCTAGAAAATGTCCGCTGAATCAAAGTCTCTCCAGTTCCTAACATATCATGAAATTGTTTTGGGAACTCTGTTGTGCTAACAGGCCAGAATCTAGATCCTACCCCTCCTGCCATTAATATGGCGTAATAATTTGTATTCATAAGTTAGTTCAATAATTCAACTTCGGCATTGGGGTTAAAAAGATAAATCTTACCTGAATGCAATTCTACACACTCATAACGTTTTACTCTCTTATTGCCTTTTTTAAAGATTTTTCCGTTATATAATCTAAAAACACTTCCTAACGGTAACTCAAAGATATAATTTTTATCATTAGCAGGGTCATATTGTTTAAGTGCTAACGATAGTTTTTCATCTGTATCACTACTTGCTCGTGGGTTTTTAAAATGATGCGCTACAACAGGTAGCACTTTTGAAGGAAAAACTTCGGGGTTAATATAAGGCAACATTAATTGTTGAAAAGTACGTTTCCATTCGACACCATGTGGTTTTATTAAGTGTCCATATTTCTCAAAAGCAACCAGATGAGCAATTTCATGAATCAGCGTAATTAAAAATCGATACTTATTAAGAGATGCATTAACAGTAATTTGATGTCTTCCATCTGGCATTTTTCGATAATCTCCATGCCTCGTTACTCGTTCATTAACAATTTTAAGATGTACGTTGCATTTAACAATGAGATCAAATGCAGGTTCTACTGCACGGTCAGGAATATATCTAGCAAGTATATCTTTCACGATCGCAAAATACGAAATTTAGTGTACCCTATCAATCCTCATAATTTTTATTTTCTTATCCACTTAAGATATATAAAAATCATTATTCCTAATAATAAAATTGGCCAGATGTAAAACAATGCCAAAGTAAGATTCTCTAGTATTGTCCAACCAAATGACATACCATCTTTTGCCTTATCTATAAACCCAGGCTTATAACCTATTGGTTCTTTTTTAGGTGTGATAGTTTGGTACATATCCACTTGAATTGTACTATAAGACACTTTAGTACTTAGATACTTTAGCCTTCCTTGAGCCGATTCAATTTCTTCCTGAAGTTTGCTTAACTTATCTTCTGTTCTTAAAAGATCCTCTACGGTTTTGGCCGATGTTCTTAAAATAGTTTCATAACGTGCCTTTACCTCAAGTTTTGTTTTCAATCGCGATGTAATATCAACATATTCTTCTGTTACATCAATAGTAGATATATTTTTATAATCAACAAATTCTGCAAAACTACATATGCTATCCAAAGCCTCGTCAAACAAATTTTGTGGTATTCTTACAGTAAAACGGTTTTCTTTGGAGTAATTCGTATTTGTAAATCGTTCATCAGAAACATAACCTTTATATTTTTGAGCAATCTTTTTGATCAATTGCGTTGCTTCTTCGACATTTACAACCTTAATTCGACAGTTAGCATTTTTAATAATTTTTATTTGACTACTTGTTATTTTTTCCTCTTCTTCAAATGTATTTAGCAATGGTGTTTCACCTGTTTTTTCCAATTCAATATTCTCTGACACATTATCAAATTCTTTTACTTTCGAACAAGAAAAAAACATTAATAATGTGCTAATTATCATTACGTTTCTTACAATCATTAGTTTCTTTGTTTTCATTTTTTATATTTTTACCTTATGTTAAACTGAAAACAAACATATATTCAAACCATATTTATTTATTGTACAACGCTTGTAAAAGCGTTGTAAAACATTTTACAAAACACAATCACTTAATTATCAAAAATTTAAAACCATAACTTCTGAAGAAAAAATAATATTTGACCTTCTTAAAAAAGCTGTGACAGAGCAGTTTTTAAAGAACAATACTTCTTCTAGTCATGATATTTCCGATTGGAAAGGACAGGATATTGCACTATTTCAAGAAGATTTACAAAAGCGAACCAAAGCATCTATCAGCGAAAAATCCTTTTATAATTATTTTAAAAACCCTTCGGAAAAATTACCTCGTGTAGATGTTTTAAATTTACTATCACTGTATTGCGGATATACCAATTGGAGTGATTTCAAAACCAACCATCCAACATCTTTACAATCTTCAAAGAAGATAAATTTCAAAAAATGGTTGTTAGTTACATCTATAGGCCTTGGTGCATGTATTGCTTTATATTTTCTGACTCCGAATACAAATACCTATAACTTTTGTTTTATTGATCAAGACAGAAATCAACTCGTCACCAAAATACCGATAGATATCATTATTTTAAACAATCAAGAATCTCCTTTTTATTCAAAGAGTGATAGTGCTGGTTGCTTCATTTGGGAAACAAAAGATGACTATATTCATTTTGTTATTCAATCTCCTTATCATAAAACCGACACTATATTAAGATTCGCTTCTTCAGGAGAATCTGAGTATGTTCAAATGCAAACCGACGATTATGCTTTAATGCTTCATTATTATGCAAATGGAAAAATAAAAGATTGGCAGAATAGAAGAAGAGAATTATCAAGAATAATTGCTAATGACGCAACTATTTTTCAAGTACTACCGCAACGTTTAGGAATTGAAATATATGCTAAAAAAGAGTTTATTAATAAGTTAACCACTCCAACACAAAGCTTAAAAAATATCGAAATTATAGAATCCAAAAAGTTAAATGGACAGATTGTTAAATTAAAATTCAGGATTAAGTCATGAAAAAATTTATATATATTCTACTATTTCTTCTCTCTTTTGGGTGTGCTAACAAAAGATCGAATTCAAGAGATCTAGAACCCCATAAAACTTATGAATTAGAAAAAAAACAACTTGATCTATCAGAAAATGATGCCTATACTCTATTAATCACACAAAAACTTGAGGAATATATCGACACAAAAACATTAGCAAAAGCTAATCCTGATTTTGTTATTAAAACCGATCAAAAAAAACTACTCTCCTTAGAAGAAGGAACTAAAATCAAGCACATAAATTTCATATCTCCTTTTGAATCTATTTCTGATTCTATAAAAAAGGTAACCACCAGAGTCGTATTAGACCATAAAGTTGACACTATACTAACCTTTATCAAGACTTCTCAAATAGAGATTGACGGAAAGCAATTATTAACTACAAAGATTTCTTTTGATACGCTTAAAAAGTAAACAAAAGCATTGCAGTTATTAATTAAGGAGTACTACTTGATACTTGAAGAGTCTTTCCATTATAAAACCGATTACCTGTAAGAGAGAAATCTTTGATATATGTTGCCATTTCTATAGCGCTTAATGGTGCTTGATATCCTGGAAATGCCTCTTCTAACATTTCTGTCTGCACGGCCCCCAGTGCTAATACATTAAAAGCGACACCGCTCTCTTTATACTCTTCTGCCCACAATTCACTTAAAGTTATTACAGCACCTTTACTTGAACTATATGCTGCTAAGCCTGGAAATTTCATACTACCTTGTATTCCTCCCATACTACTTACAGTAACCACATGTGATCCTGCTTTCATAAAAGGCAAAACCAATCTTGTGATTTCTGCCACACCAAAAACATTAACTTTATACACAGCTTCAAAATCTGAGGTAGATATTTCTGAAAACGGCTTGTTAACCAACTTCCCAGCATTATTAATCAACACATCCACTTTTTCCCATGTGGTTGAAATATAATCAGTCATTTTTTTCAAATCCTGCTCATTACATATATCAAAAGAAAAAGTATGTATATTTTCGGAGTTAAGTGCTCGAATAGGCTTTTCATTTCTAGATAATGCTAATACTTGATGGCCTTCTTCTGCAAATAGTTTAGCCATTTCATAACCTATACCTCTACTAGCACCGGTAATAATAATATTTTTCATATAATTAAAAAAAAGGGTGGTTCTTTAATCGGTTACAAATTAATTCCATTTAATTTCCTTTTCTGGTGTATTTAAAATTTTTGTAATCCCAAGAGCACAATTATTTACTAGTTCTGCCATGAATTTAAAATCCATTTCGGATACTTCATCATCTACATGATGATAATAATCATAATTGGTAAAGTCAAAAGTCGAGATTGTCTGACATGGCACATTAAATTGCTTAAAGAAAGGATAATTATCACTTCTCATAAACAACTGATACTCCTTTGCTTTAGGAAGGTAACCTAATAGTTCACTCCCTACATACTCGTTTATTTTTTTAGCCATATTCGATTTCTCATATCCAGTAATATATGCTTTATATGACTTTTCATTTAGTGGCACGCCTATCATTTCGAAATTTATCATTACATACAAATCAATACCCCTTTCTTTCAAGACTTTAGCTAGGTTTTCTGACCCTAACAAACCTATTTCTTCTGCTCCAAATAAAACAAAAAGAACGCTTCGCTTATTATTCTTTAATTGAGAAAATTGCTTAGCCAATGCAATAACCGCAGTACTCCCTGCTGCATTATCATTAGCACCGTTTGCAATGGTATCTCCTTTAACCTCTTTTCCTTTTCCTATATGATCAAAATGCGCACCTACAATAACAAATTCCTTTGCCAAAGTTGCATCCGTACCTTGGAGATATCCAACTACATTATAAGTTTGCTCTCCCTTAGCTTCAAAAGAATCTCTATATGTATCAAAATAAGGTTTGACACCATATTTTTTAAATTCATTTTCTATAAATTTAGCAGCTTTTTCAAGCCCTTCACTCCCTGTTGCTCTCCCATTAAGATCATCATTTGCTAAAAAATTCATAATGTCCCCAACTTCTTTTTCTGTAGTCCTAACAGATATTGACCTCTTAGCAGTCGATTGAGCAACTACAATTTCTTTACATTGAATAAAAGAAACCATAATCGCTAGTATAAATAATCTTTTCATCGATTTTATTTTTAACTAATAATTAATCCCTTTGACTTCTACCCTAAACAAATAATATTATCTATTGTAGATTCTTGGTTAACAAATTCCAATATTAAGTTCTTCTATTTCAAAACTCTTATAGTTAATTACAACTATTAAAAGAACAACTAAATATTGGCAAATCCCTAAATAACATGTAATACTCTTTGATTATTCGGATAAAGATAAAAAAATGAGAGTTTTTCATCTCATTTTTTATCTTTATTAACAACTAGAAATAAATTATTAGCCAACAATACTAATCCTTAGTTACTACTAATTTCTTAGTTATCTTATTTCCATTCTGTAAGACTATAATCTCATAAATTCCAGAAGGAAAATCTTTTACATTTATTTTATTTCGAAACAACTTACCTCTTGACCTTACACTATTTTCATAAACCAGATTAGCGAACATATCATAAATTTTAGCCTCTTAGCCCCTTTTCTTTTACTATAAATAACTATGCTGGTATATGCTGTTGCCGGATTTGGATATAGATAAAATTTTAGCGGAAGATTACTCCCTCCTTTATTTCGATTAATTTTTCTAATATTACCAATACCACTATACTCTGACACATAGATTGCGCTTCCAGATCTATCTGCTATTATTTCCGAAGGATAGGAAAATGTTGCTTCAGAAATATCTCCATCTGCGTCACCATTTTTGGATCCTCCAAATACTTTTACATCATCTTTTCTCCTAGGATTGATTTTAAAAATTTTATGCTATCCATATACGGTAGCAAAAAGCGCCTCTCTCGAATAGGCAATAAATGATAAATAAGGCAAATCTGTTCCCAAATCGGGGACATTTGCTATATATTTCAATTCTTTTTTACTACCACGAATTCTTAACTTATACACATCTCTACCAACAAAATTTCCAATATACAAATCACCTCCTGAACCAAAAGCTAGACCAACTGGCACATTTAAAGGCGTATCCTTATACAGTTCTTTACCTGATTACTTTTATATTCAATCTCGATTGTTATCATAGCACGCGTTATTAACAACAATAAAGATAAATGTTTCAGATCATCATTGACTCTTTAAATTTATTGCATAAAAAAAGTGTATTTAAATTAATAAATACACTTTTCTTTATTTTGTCAATACCTTATTCTACGCAAGCATTGTTACAGGGTTTTCAAGATATTGCTGTAATGTTTGTAAAAATTGTGCTCCGGTAGCTCCATCTACTGTTCTGTGATCAAGAGCTAATGTCACTTTCATCGTATTACCTACTACAACTTGACCATTTTTTACCACAGGCTTTTCTACGATAGCACCTACTGATAAAATAGCTGAATTAGGTTGATTGATAATAGAAGTAAATTCTTGAATACCAAACATACCAAGATTAGATACCGTAAAAGTACTACCACTCATTTCTTGAGGAGTTAATTTCTTATTACGTGCTCTTCCTGCTAAATCTTTTACCTTAGCTCCAATTTGAGTTAAAGACAGTTGATCTGTGAAAGGTAATACAGGTACAACTAAACCATCAGGAACAGCTACAGCAACTCCAACACTAATATGTTTCGCATACTTTATCTCTGCATCTGTCCATTGCGTATTAACCTGCGGATGCTTTCTCAAAGCCATTGCACAAGCCTTGACCACCATATCATTAAAAGACACTTTAGTATCAGGCAAGCCATTAATATTTTTACGAGAAGCCATTGCATTCTCCATATCCACCTCAATTGTTAAATAATAATGAGGTGCAGTAAACTTAGATGCAGAAAGACTTCTAGCAATTGCCTTACGCATTTGCGAATTTTTCACCTCTTCAAAACCTTCTTCTCCTGCAGGAGTAAAACTTTGAATTGCTGGTGAAGCAACTGGTGTACTTTCTTTAACTGGTGCAGAAACACTAGCAGCTACAGGTGTAAATGATTCTATATCCTTTTTTATAATTCGGCCATTTTCTCCAGTACCTTTTACCTGAGCTAAATCTATTCCTTTGTCAGCAGCAATTTTCTTGGCCAATGGAGAAGCAAATATGCGTCCTCCTTTATTTCCTGTATCACTTGAAACCGAAGCGGGAGTTGACTGTGTTTCCGGTGAGGAAACGGTTACTTCTTTTATTTCGATTTTTGTAGTCACACCACCTTTAAGACTAGAAACATCTGTTCCTGCTGGACCAATAATAGCCAACAAAGCATCTACCGAAGCAGTTTCACCCTCTCCAATACCAATATGCAATAGAGTACCATTATAAAATGACTCAAACTCCATTGTAGCTTTATCTGTCTCTATTTCAGCAAGAATATCTCCTTCTTCTACAGTATCGCCAACTTTCTTAAGCCAACTAGCCACTGTTCCTTCTTCCATAGTATCACTAAGACGAGGCATCGTAATTACTTCTACTCCTTCAGGAACTTCAGTGGTTGCATCTGCAACAGACACCTCAGGTGTAGCTTCTTCTTTTTGTGATTCTGAGCTTGTTGTAGCATTACCATTCAATAAACCAGAAATATCTTCTCCCTCTTCTCCAATAATAGCTAACAATTGATCAACTGGTGCAGTTTCTCCTTCTTGAATCCCTACATGGAGTAATGTTCCTTCATAAAAAGATTCAAACTCCATTGTAGCCTTATCAGTTTCTATTTCGGCTAGAATATCTCCTTCACTTACTTTATCTCCTTTTTTAACAAGCCACTTCGCGACCACGCCTTCTTCCATGGTATCGCTCAATCGCGGCATATTAATAACTGTAGCCATAATTTATTGAGGTTTGTGTGATAAAAATGGGTAATCTTCCTGATCATATACAACATCATACATCACATTTTTTTCAGGAAATGGTGATTCTTCGGCAAATTTTTGACATTCTGCCACCCTATCTTTCACTCTTTTATCTATAATTTCTATTTCTTCTTCTGTAGCATACTTCTTCTCTTTGATAACATCTAAAACCTGAGTTATAGGATCTAATTTTTGGTATTCTGCTACTTCTTCTTTTGTTCTATATTTTTGAGCATCACTCATAGAATGACCTCTATATCTATATGTTTTTAATTCTAAAAATGTTGGTCCTCCACCTGTTCTAGCTCTAGTAATAGCTTCATCAAGAGCTTCAGCAACCTTGATAGGATTCATTGCATCAACAGGACCACAAGGCATCTCATACCCCTTTCCTAGTTTCCAAATATCTGTATGGTTTGCCGTTCTCTCTACAGATGTTCCCATTGCATATCCATTGTTTTCTACACAAAACACAACTGGTAAATTCCAAAGCATTGCCAAATTAAAGGTTTCATGTAAAGATCCCTGACGAGTCGCTCCATCACCCATAAAAGTTAAGGTAACAGCATCATTCTTTTTATACTTATCTGCAAATGCAAGCCCAGCTCCTAATGGAATCTGTCCTCCTACAATACCATGACCTCCATAAAAACGGTGTTCTTTAGAAAAAATATGCATTGATCCTCCAAGACCTTGAGAGGTACCAGTACCTTTACCATACAGTTCTGCCATGACACGTTTTGGATCAACTCCCATACCAATAGGCTGTACATGATTACGATATGCAGTTATCATTTTATCTTTAGTAAGATCCATTGCATGCAAAGCTCCTGCTAAAATAGCTTCTTGACCATTATACAAGTGTAAAAAACCTCTTACTTTCTGTTGAATGTATACCTGAGCTAGCTTATCCTCGAATTTTCTCCAGAAAAGCATTTCTTCGTACCAATTTAGGTAAACGTCTTTGGTTATCTTTTTCATTTAAAATTGTGCTGATATGTGTCTAAAAACCTAGTTTACAACTAAGGCTTACTTTATTTCACTAGTCCTTTTTTAAAAGAACGAAAAGCAAAAATAACATATTAGAAATTAAGGAAAAAGCAGTTTGGCAATAAAATATTACAAATATGAATTATCAAAAACAAAAGGCAATAAATTTGCCAAAGAAGAAGACTTAACAACTTTCCCTTTTTCACCCATAAAATAAATAGTAATTGGCGAGTTTTGTTTAGACTCATACTCTGCTATTGCCTGCCTACATGAACCACATGGAGGTGTTGGTGTTGTCAATACTTCTTGCAAAGATTTTGCTGAGATCACTATTGAAACTATTGCTACATCAGGAAAATTAGCTCCAGCATAATATACAGCTGTACGTTCTGCACATAAACCAGAAGGATAGCAAGCATTTTCTTGATTATTACCTAACACCACCTCACCATTTTCCAACAAAATTGCTGCTCCCACCAAAAACTTAGAATACGGAGCATATGCCTTATCTCTAACAAAAACAGCTTGCTTCATTAAACCTTGAACATCCTTGGGCAATTCTAAAAATGAATCGTATACCTGCAAAACGGTTTTAATCTCTATTTCTTCCACAACTACAAAGTTTTTGTCATGGAAATGTAATCAAAAAAAAAGCATCATTCTTAAGAATGATGCTTTTTTTATATTTTATGAGACTAATTTTCTAGTCGTAATATTCATCTCCAAAATTAAAGGAAAGACCAAAACGTAGTGTACCTTCTAAAGGACTTCTAACCGCAGAAGTAGAGAATAAGTAAGATATATCTAAGTTCACGATATTATACTTAAAACCAGCTCCAAGCGATAAGAATTTACGCGCTCCTTTTTCTTCACTTTCATTAAAATAACCTGCTCTAAATGCAAAAACATCTTGATACATGTATTCAGCACCTAGTGACCAAGTCATCTCTTTCAACTCTTCGCTAAATCCATCAGGTGCATCTCCCCAAGAAGAAAATATAGCTCCTATTGGATTAATATCATTATACTTTTGATTAGCGATTGCAATATCGGTAGTTTCTCCTCCAATACCGTTTCCATCTCTATCTAAGCTTGTATCTAATGGTGTAGGCACAAGTAATTTACTTATTTCAATAGAAGGAGTAATTCTATTTTCCTCATTAAAGATAAAGTCAAAAGCCCCACCTAATCTAAAGTTTGTTGGTATAAAATTCTCTTGACCTGCATCATCATACTTTATTTTTGGACCTATGTTAGAAATAGCAGCACCCGCTCTAACTCTACCATTAAAAGAACTAAATGCGATTTCATCACTCCTATAAAAACCTGCTATATCTACACCAAAACCACTTCCTGGACTCGCGTCATCGTTATTCTGTCCTGGTAATTTCAAATCCGAACGCAAATAACGACCTGTTACCGACATAGATACTCTTTCACTAAGTTGTAGTGCGTAACTAACATCAAAAGTCAATTCATTTGGTTGCTGAATTAATCCTTCATCATTAGCATCTTCTCTAAATTCAATTTCTCCTAAACTAAAATATTTAAAACTTGCTGCAACAGCACTACGATCATTAAGTCTGTTATAATAATTAACGTTACCTAAAAATATATCATTAACTAAATTACTTAAATATGGAGTATAATTTACCCCTACTCCTTGTTTATTCTTTATAAACGCATATTTAGCCGGGTTCCATTGTTGCGAAAACGCATCTGGAGAAGTTGCAACTCCCTGATCAGCAAGACCTGCTGCTCTAGCATCGGCAGCAATTAATAAAAATGGGACTGCTGTTGTAATTGCTCTGTTCTTTTCCTGAGCTCGCATGTTAAACGTTAACATAGCGCAAACTAGGCTAAGGGTCAAAATTCTTTTCATATCATTTAAAAATTGAGTTGGACAAATATATAGTTATTTAGTTATCTAAAAATAATGTGATCTATTTTTTTATCGATTGTTTATAAACGTTAATTTTATAGATATCTTATGTTTCAATTCAAATTCTTGCAATTATCTCTCCCAAAAGCAATTGCAAATCAAAACACAAAACACCTAGAAAACCTTCATTCATAGCACTTAAGCCTTACTTGACTCTTAAAATACCGCCGCAAGATAAACTAATATTGTGTTAAAATATAAATGTTTTTATTAATTTTTTAACAGCGCATCCCTTTCAAAAGGAAAGTTATTTGCTTCAAATTCGTATTTTTCCAATACTCATCACCCCTGTAATCTTTATCAAAAAACACATATTTAATGACATAGTAACTGAAAATCTAAAAATTCAAAAAAAAATGAAAAATATTCTTTTTTACAAAAAAAACTTTGTCCTCACTTAGACAAAAGAGATTGAACCACCTCTAACAAACACGCAAGTCAATTAACCTAGCTAATAACATTCTATAAACAACGATCTCAAGCCAATAGGACACAACACCTATTTTATTTTATAAACAGAAATTATTTTATTCAAAAAAAACCTAGTTTTTCCGCTCCAAATAATAATAAACGTTGAATAATTACGTTAAACCAACATTATAAATTCATATAAAGCGTATATGAATCGATAATATTTTGAAATATTTAGGGGAACTTTAACGTTTATTATTTATATTGCGAGCCCTAATTTCTACTTTAACGAACTTAAGATTATGAAAAAAGCGTATTTTATTAAGTCGCTAATGGCACTTTCCGTTAGTGTTTTACTTTTTAGTTGCTCTAAGAATGATTACGGGAACAGCTCTAGAGCGACAGGCTGGAAATACAACTCCAAGGATGGTGGATTTCAAGTAGCAACTAACTACAAAGAACAAGAAACCGGACCAGGTTTAGTATTTGTAGAAGGTGGTACTTTTACAATGGGCCGCGTTCAGGATGATGTAATGCATGACTGGAACAACACCCCTACACAACAACACGTTCAATCTTTTTATATGGACGAAACTGAGGTTACAAACATCATGTACCTCGAATATCTAGATTGGCTAAAAGGAGTATACCCTCCAACAGAGCCAAAATACAGAAACATTTATTACGGAGCATTACCTGACACTCTAGTTTGGAGAAATCGTCTTGGGTTTAATGAAATGATGACTAATAATTATTTACGTCACCCAGCATACGCCAACTACCCTGTAGTAGGTGTAAACTGGATTCAAGCAGTAGAATTTAGTAACTGGAGAACAAATCGAGTTAATGAAAGAATCCTTGAAGAAGAAGACGTAATTAAGCAAAATGCACCTTTTGAAGATGTATCTGCAGAAAGCACCTTTGACACTGAAACATATTTAAATGCACCTTCTCAAACCTACGGAGGTAATGACGAGGCTATACGTGGAGGACGTTCTTCTCAACGTTATGAAAAAAACAATGATTCTACTGGTTTATATATCCAAAGAAAAGATGGTTTGCTTTTACCAAAGTATAGACTTCCGACTGAAGCTGAATGGGAATATGCTGCTTTAGGTCTAGTAGAAATCAGAAGTTACAATATCTATAGAGGTAGAAAAAAATACCCTTGGAATGGAAAATACACTCGTTCTGGAGCACGAAGAACAAGAGGAGATCAATTAGCTAACTTCAAACAAGGAGATGGTGACTATGGAGGTATTGCAGGATGGAGTGATGATGGTGCTGATATTACTGCCCCAGTAAAATCATACAACCCAAATGATTATGGGCTATACGATATGGCTGGAAATGTTGCTGAATGGGTAGCAGACATCTACAGACCTATTGTTGACGATGAATACAATGACTTTAACTACTATAGAGGTAATGTATATACAAAAAATGCTATCAACCCGGATGGTACTGTAAAAATCGTAATGACCGACTCTATTGTTTATGACACATTAAGTAATGGTAAAATTGTTGCTCGTGTATTACCGGGAGGTATTTTACAAGTTCCTGTTGATGATAACGACACTTACATGAGAACTAACTTTACACAAAGTGATAACAGAAATTATAGAGATGGAGACAAAAGTTCTTCTAGATATTACGAAAGTTACCAAGAAGATGGTCTTCCTAATCGTAGAATGTACAATGCACCAATTCACTATGTAGGTCCTGACGCAGAAGATAGCACAAAAATGGACAAACGATATGATGAATCGAGCAAAAGAACAACAATAGTAGATGATAATGTAAGAGTCTACAAAGGAGGTTCATGGAAAGACAGAGCATATTGGTTAGACCCAGCACAAAGAAGATTTATGCCACAAGGTATGTCTACAGACTATATCGGATTCAGAAATGCAATGTCACGTGTAGGAACAAAAGCTAGAAAGCAAAAAACACCTAGACATCAAAAACCGAAAAAGTAACAAAATTACAAATTTAAAGTTCGTTATAAATTAAATACCCAAAGCCCTGTACTTCATATGACAGGGCTTTTTTAATACAAAAACAATTAATGAATATTAGTCAAATCCATAAACTATTCTTAGAAAGCAGTGGCATCTGCACAGATACAAGAAAGTTAAAAAAGCAAAATATATTCGTTGCACTAAAGGGAGACAACTTTGACGGAAATCAATATGCAGAAAAAGCCCTGAAAAACGGAGCGATATACACCATAATTGACAACAAAACCCACAAAACATCAGAAAAACATATTCTTGTAGACAATGCACTATCTACCTTACAAGAACTAGCCTCCTATCATAGACATTACTTAAACATACCAATACTAGCATTAACAGGTAGTAATGGCAAAACAACAACCAAAGAACTTATAAACTGTGTACTCTCAACAAAATTTAAAACCACAGCCACAATCGGAAATCTAAACAACCATATAGGTGTCCCGCTCACAATACTCTCCATGAACAAAAATACTCAATTTGGCATTGTTGAAATGGGAGCTAACCATGTTAAGGAAATAGATTTTCTTTGCTCTATTGCAAAACCAGATTTTGGATATATAACAAATATTGGAAAAGCCCACCTAGAAGGATTCAAGAGCATTGAAGGAGTACTAAAAGGAAAAACAGAATTATACCAACATCTCAAAAAACACAATAAACTTGTTTTCCTTAATCTTGATGACAAAAAACTACTTGAAGCCTCCAAAGAAATAAACACATACGGTTTTTCTTCAACCACAAATGGAGATACTCAAATACAATTACAATACATTAACCCCAATGTAATTGCCTCTTACAAGAGCACGACAATACAAAGCAATTTAATTGGAGAATACAACTTTAACAATATTGCAGCCGCTATAGCCATTGGCGAGTACTTTAAGATCAGTACAAACTCTATAAAAGATGCTATTGAATCATATACACCCACAAACAATCGATCTCAAATAATAAACAAGGACAAACACACCATCATCCTTGATGCATATAACGCAAACCCATCAAGTATGCAAGCAGCTATTAACAATTTTTCTGCACTTAAACATAACTCTAAAGTAGCTTTTCTTGGAGATATGTTTGAATTAGGCAAAGAAACGATAGTAGAACATCAAAAAATTGTTGACCAAATCAGTAACACTCAAATCCAAGAAATTTATTTAATAGGACATTTATTTTACAACACTAAGTCCACTGACAATAGAATTAAAAAATTCAAAGAATTTGAAGAACTAGACATAAAAGAGACTTTGAAAAACAAGCAAAAGGCGATCCTTATAAAAGGATCAAGAGGCATGAAACTCGAAAGAGTTTTAGACTTGTTTTAAACACAAAAAATATACCCTCATCAACATAATGAATAAATATTGATTAAAAAAAGGGCAATTCTAACAATAAAAGTTAATATACCATCATACTTGGATAATTTCACAGCATAATCACCTTAAATTTCGTAGTATATTTGCTAAAATTTACAAACAAACGATTATATCAATAATATAGCAAGGTGTAATGCCTGCATTTACAACAAAATTTAAAGATAATAACACTTTAGATTTAGAAATGTTCGCAATAAACATCAAAGCTTAATTAGACGCAGGCGTTACCGGTATTATTCTAGGGTACACTTAGGCATCAACGCAAGATTAGTACAAAATATTAAATTTGCAGAGATTGCTACAGATTTAGGAACTAAAAATGTACGTGCTCCTAGATTACCTCTTATTGACGAAGAACGTAAAAGAGTTCTTGAAATTATTGAAACTGGTATTAAAAACAGACCAGCTTTACCAAATTACAAAGAGTTAAATACGGTAGTAGGTTAAATAAATATTAAGCCTCAAAATTTTACTTATATTTAAGTTAACTTTACCATTACATAATTACTTTAAAAACTATTGATTGACATGATAACTGGAAAAAACTATATAGGAAATAAACTATCCGCGACAGGGTCTGTTTCCCATAGAACATTCAATCCAAAACTCAATATTGAGAACGATTGTGATTTTTTTGAGGCTACTTTAGAAGAAGTAGAAGAAGCTGTAAAATTAGCTGATAAGGCTTTTAAGGAATATAGAAATATCTCTGGAGCTAAAAGAGCAGAATTCTTAAATGCAATTGCAGATGAGATTCTTGCTTTGGATAACGAGCTAATTCAAATGTACACTTCAGAATCTGGATTACCAGAAGGAAGAGCTAATGGAGAAAGAGGAAGAACTGTATTTCAGTTAAGAGCCTTTGCAGAATTAGTTTCTAATGAAGCTTGGAGAGAGAATGTAATTGATACAGGCGATGCAAATCGTGAACCAGCTCCTAAGCCAGACCTTAGAAAAACAAACATCCCATTAGGACCTGTAGTTGTATTTGCAGCTAGTAACTTTCCTTTAGCATTTTCAACAGCAGGAGGAGATACAGCAAGTGCATTAGCAGCTGGATGTCCTGTTATTGTAAAATCACACTCTATGCACGCCGGTACAGGAGAATTAGTTGCCTCTGCAATTATCAAAGCTGCTGAAAAAACTGGAATGCCAAACGGTGTATTTTCAAATATTGCAGGAAGCGGTCGAGTTGTTGGAGCAGCTTTAGTAAAGCACCCTAATGTAAAAGCTGTTGGATTTACAGGAAGTATCGCCGGAGGAAGAGCTTTGTTCAACCTTGCCGCTAATAGAGAAGAGCCAATCCCTGTTTTTGCAGAGATGGGTAGTATTAACCCAGTCGTTATTACTCCAACGGCAATCGCCAATAGAGCTAATGATATTGCAAGCACTTATGCTAGCTCTATTACTATGGGAACTGGACAGTTTTGTACTAATCCTGGATTAATTCTTACTATTGACGGTGAAGACACAAGAAGCTTCATTAAAGATTTAGCAGAAAAAACTACAGCAATTGCGCCTCAATGCATGTTACACCCAAATATCAAAAGAGATTTTGTTAAAAATGGTGAATCTGTATCTTCGCAATCTGGAGTTGAAGTTGTAGCTGCTGTATCTGAAGAGATTGAACCTAATTTTGCCCCAACCCAAATTTCAGCTGTTTCTGGTGCGGATTTCTTAACAAATCCTAAAATGCACCAAGAAGTCTTCGGACCATTTTCACTTGTTGTTAGAAGCAAAGATGAAGCAGAGCTTATCGAAATTATCGATAGCCTAGAAGGTCAATTGACTGGTACAATTATCGCTGAAGAATCTGATTACAAAAACCTAGGAGGTATCGTTGATGCACTTCAAAACAGAGTAGGTCGTATCATTTTAAATGGTGTGCCTACAGGAGTAGAAGTTGCTCCTTCTATGACGCATGGTGGTCCATACCCTGCATCATCAGATTCAAGATTCTCTGCTGTTGGTATAAATTCTATTAAACGTTGGGTAAGACCATTTAGCTTTCAAGATTGGCCAAATGAATTATTACCAGACGCTCTTAAGAACGAAAACCCAAAGGGAATATACAGATTAGTAAACAACGAACAGTCAAATACTAATATCTAATCTTATTGCTTAGAGAATTCTCTATATATGATATCATTACGAATTATAACTCTGCAAAAACATGAGACTTTATTTTACGATAGGATTATTCATTGTACTACTAGGTTTTAGTTGTAAGAGAAACATAGAGAAAACTCCAAGCGAACTATTAAAAGATAAGATTACAGAAATAAATGACCGAAAAGGATACGATGAAGAATCGTATCCTTTAGGTCTTTTTACCAAAAAATATTACAAAGGAGAAGCCGATTATGCTCAAGAAAAAATCAATGAGCTCACCTTACTAGAGAAAAGTCAGCTTACAGAATCAGAACAAATCTCTCTTGATCTCCTTATCTTTACTCTACAGGAAACTATTGATCGATATAAATTTGAGGCCTATTTAAACCCCTTGTTATCAGACTCAGGTTTTCACAACAGCCTCATTTACGAAGTAAAACCTCTTGTAAATTTTGAACAAGTTGAACAATACATAAAAAAATTAAGGGCCATTCCTCAATTTGTAGACCAACACCTAATTCTTCTTAAAGAAGGTTTATCTAAAGGAATATCTCAACCTCGTGTGATTTTTAAAGGATATGAGTCCTCATATAATCGCCATATTGTTGATACAATAGATAACAGTTTTTTCTATATCCCTTTTATAGAACTACCACAAGATCTCACAAATTCACAAAAGGATTCTATACGTTCAGTTGCAAAAGACATTATTTTAAATGATGTTGTTCCGAAATTTAAAAACATAAAGATTTTTTTTGAAACAGAATATTTCCCAAAAACAAGGACCTCAATAGGAGTTTCTGAAACACCTAATGGAACTGAATATTACCAAAATAGAATCGATTATTACACTACTACTAGTACCAAATATACCGCAGAAAGTATTCATAATATTGGGTTAAAAGAGGTTTCTAGAATTAAAAAAGAAATGCTTTCTATTATTGAAGAAATTAAGTTTAAAGGAAGTTTTTCAGAATTTCTATCTTTCCTTAGAACCGATGATCAATTCTATGCAAAAAGCAGTGAAGATTTATTAAAAGAAGCTAGAAATATTTGTAAAAAAATTGACGCACAACTCCCTAAGTATTTTAAAACTTTACCCAGAAAACCATATGGAGTTGCTCCTGTACCTAAGGCTATTGCTCCAAAATACACGAGTGGAAGATATGTCAATCCTCAAGAAGAAACAGATCCAGGATATTATTGGGTTAATACCTATGATTTATCAAGTAGAACCCTATATACCCTGCCTGCATTAAGCGCTCATGAAGCTGTCCCTGGACATCACTTACAAATCTCTCTTAATAATGAACTAGGAGATTCTATACCTCAGTTCAGAAAAGATTTATACCTATCTGCCTATGGAGAAGGCTGGGCATTGTATACAGAATTTCTAGGACAAGAAATGGGGATTTACACAACTCCCTATGAAGAATTCGGTAAGCTAACCTATGAAATGTGGAGAGCATGCAGACTTGTTGTCGATACCGGAATTCATTCAAAAGGATGGTCGAGAGAGCAAGTTGTTGATTTTCTATCTACCAACACAGCTCTTTCTATACATGAAATTAATACCGAAACAGATCGATATATTTCTTGGCCTGGCCAAGCGCTATCTTACAAAATCGGAGAGTTAAAAATAAGAGAACTCAGAGAAAAAGCTCAAAAAGAATTAACAAAACAATTTGACATTAGAGAATTTCATGAAATAATTCTTGAGCAAGGCACTGTGACATTACCAATATTAGAACAAAGAATACTAGATTATATAAAATCTAAAAAAGAAGAATACCAGAAAAAGAAATAAAATGAGTAAGACAACGTACAAGTGTATTGATGCCCATACTTGTGGTAACCCAGTTAGAGTAGTTACCACGGGTAAACCAGATTTGAATGGAAATACAATGAGTGAGAAACGCCAGCATTTTTTAAAAGAATATGACTGGATTAGAAAAGGGTTAATGTACGAACCTAGAGGTCATGACATGATGAGCGGAAGTTTTTTGTTTGAACCTCATAACCCTGAGAATGATTTTGCTATCTTATTTATAGAAACATCAGGATGTTTACCAATGTGTGGACATGGTACTATAGGAACAATTACAATTGCTGTAGAAGAAGAACTAGTGAAGCCAAAAGTACCTGGTAAAATTAGAATGGAAGCACCTGCAGGATTAGTTGAAATAGACTACCAACAGACTAATGGTAAGGTAGACTGGGTAAAACTTAAAAATGTAAAATCATACCTAGCGGCAGAAGGACTAACAGTTGAATGCCCAGAATTAGGTGAAATCACTTTTGATGTTGCGTATGGTGGTAATTACTATGCGATTGTAGACCCACAAAAAAACTTTAGTGGTGTTCACGATTTTACGGCCAGCAAATTAATTCAATATTCACAAGTAGTACGTGAACGAATTAATGAAAAATATCCTGACTATTTTATTCATCCAGAAAATGATACGATTAGAGACGTAAGCCATATGCTATGGACAGGAAATCCTATTGACCCTACCTCATCAGGAAGAAATGCTGTTTTTTACGGGGATAAAGCTATTGATAGATCACCTTGTGGAACGGGTACTTCTGCTCGTATTGCTCAATTATATGCCAAAGGAAAATTAAAAAAAGGCGATGAATTTGTTCATGAGAGCTTTATTGGATCTAAATTTATTGGAAGAATTGAAGAAGAAACCGAATTAGACGGTAAAAAAGCAATTATACCTAGTGTTCAAGGTTGGGCAAAAGTATACGGATATAATACAATTATTATTGATGATGAAGATGATCCATACGCACATGGATTTCAGGTAATTTAAAAATTATGGGAAAAGAAGTAGCAATTATAGGTGGTGGAATTATCGGTTTATGTTCCGCCTATTACCTTCAAAAAGAAGGTCACAAAGTAACCTTAATCGACAAATCTGACATAACAAAAGGAGCCTCTTTCGTTAATGCAGGATACATTACCCCTAGTCATATCATTCCCTTGGCCGCACCGGGAATGATCACAAAAGGAATTAAATGGATGTTTAATTCTTCTAGTCCTTTTTATGTAAAACCTAGATTGGATATTGATTTTATGAAGTGGTCATTAGCTTTTAAAAAATCATCTTCAAAAGCCAAGGTTGAAAAAGCTATTCCGGTAATAAAAGACATCAACCTTCTTGGTAGGTCTCTATACGAAGATTTAAAATCCTCTAATGATTTTAATTTTCATTATGAACAAAAAGGATTACTTATGCTTTACAAAACTGATAAAGCAGGGGAAGAAGAATGGAAAGTAGGACAAAGAGGAATACAAGAGGGACTGAATGTATCAAATCTTTCTAAAGAAGAAATAAAAAAACATGAGCCAAACGTAGACCTCAACATTAAAGGGGGAGTATATTACGACTGTGATGCTCATATGACACCTCATGAGTTCATGAGAGACATGATGGGATACTTAAAATCAGTTGGCGTTACATTTTTAACCAATGAAGAAGTAATTGACATCTCTATCTCCAACCAAAATGTAAGCGAAATAAAGACAACTAATAGAAGCATCAATGCTGACGAAGTTGTGGTTGCAGCCGGATCTTGGAGTCCTTTATTGACCAAAAAACTTGGAGTTAAAATACCTGTACAGGCAGGTAAAGGGTACCGAATAAATGTAAATAGAGAAACAGGGATAGAAACTCCAGCAATTTTATTAGAAGCTAAAGTTGCAGTAACACCTATGAATGGGCTAACTAGATTTGCTGGTACGATGGAAATTGGTGGAATTAATCACGACATCAACCCTGCTCGTGTAAATGCGATTGCAAGCGCAGCAAGTTCATATTATAATGGACTTAACATAGAACAGCCCGAAATTGCAAGCGCAGACTGTGGATTAAGACCTTGTTCTCCAGATGGCTTACCATATATAGGAAAAACAAAAGCATACAAAAACTTAACTATTGCCACTGGTCATGCTATGATGGGGTGGAGTCTTGGTCCCGCAACAGGAAAGTTAGTTTCAGAAATTGTTTCTGAAAAGAAAACATCATTAAACCTTAATCCGTTTCATCCAGACAGATCCTTTTAGTATGCGCTATGATTCAATACCCAATACTCTATTTATAGCAAATAGAAGTAATTTCTCTTCAAAAATGAAAGAGAACACCATTGCTGTTCTTACTTCTAATGATGTAAAACACACCAATGCAGATGATGTAATGGGATTTGCTCAAAACAATGACCTTTTTTATTTATCAGGAATAGATCAAGAGGATACAATTTTAATATTGTATCCTCACGCTTTTAAACCAGAGAATAAAGAAATCTTGTTTGTAAAAGAAACCAATGAACATATAAAGATTTGGGATGGAGAAAAGCTTACCAAAGAAGAAGCTCGAGAAATTTCTGGGGTTAAAAGAGTTGAATGGCTGCATGATTTCGAAAAAATACTTCAACTCATAGCTTTTGAAGCTGATGGTTTTTACCTAGGGCACAATGAGCATATAAAGCGAGTTACAAACAATCAACAAACACAACAAGATCGAATGATTAATTGGTGTAAAGAAAAATATCCTTTGCACGATTATTATAGAGTAGCTAAAATTACCAGAGCCCTTCGCCCTGTTAAGTCTAGCCTCGAAATTGATCTTATTCAAAAAGCAGCAGATATTAGCGTTGAAGGGTTTCATAGAGTATTAAAAACTGTAAAACCTAACTGTAAAGAATATGAGTTAGAAGCAGAACTCACCTATACGTTGGTTAAAAACGGAGGTACCCGGCACGCTTTTAAACCCATTGTAGCATCGGGAAAAAATGCTTGTGCCCTACATTATAATACAAACGATAATGTTTGTAAAGATGGGGACATGATTTTACTGGATTTTGGAGTCTGTTATGCCAATTATAATAGTGATACAACTCGTTGCATCCCTGTAAACGGAAAATTTTCTGATAGACAAAAAGAAGTGTATGTAGCTGTACTTCATTGCTTAAAAGAAGGCAGTAAGCTTTTAAAACCTGGAGTACATTTTACAGAGTATGAGAAGCAAATGGCATCCTTGGTAGAATCCGAACTTATTAAACTTGGATTATTAAAGGCTTCCGATGTAGCGACTCAAAATCCTGACCAACCTTTGTATAAAAAATATTTTATGCACGGCACGGCCCATCACCTTGGGTTAGATGTGCATGATGTCGGGCTTTACAGAACTATTGAAGCCGGCATGGTACTCACCTGCGAACCTGGAATTTACATCCCAGAAGAAGGCATAGGATGTCGCTTAGAAAATGACTATCGAATTACCAAAACAGGAAACATAAATCTAACACATGCAATGCCCATCGAAATAGATGAAATTGAAACACTAATGGAGGCATCGCATTATATACAAAAAACATCATGAATACATTAGGAATAGGTGGTTCTACCATCGAGAAAGAATTAAATGCTATACAACCAAAAGCTCATCTTGCAAAACCAATTCAAAAAGAAGAGTTTCAAGCAAGAGTAAGCAAGGCTTGTAAGCTTATGAAAGAGCAAAATATCCCTGCCGTTTATCTTCATGCAGGTACTAACTTGTACTACTTTACAGGAACACGTTGGAATTCTAGTGAAAGAATGGTTGGTGCATTAGTATTTCCTGATGGAGAGGTACATTATATTGGCCCTAGATTTGAAGAAGGAACAATTTTAGACTTTATGCTAATTGAAGGCCCAGTACACTGTTGGGAAGAGCATGAAAGTCCATTTACTTTATTTGTTGACATCCTTAAAAAGAAGAATGTTACTAGCGGCAATATCGCTATGGACGAAGCCACTCCTTTCTTTATTATAGATGGTATCTTGAAAGTGCAAACTTCTTATCAATTGATAAATGCCAAGCCAATAACTGCAGGATGCAGAATGATCAAATCCAAAGCAGAAATTGCTATCATGCAAGTTGCTATGGATATTACAATGGAAGTGCAAAAGGCCGCCGCAAGAATATTGCGTCCGGGTATTAGTTCTAAAGAGGTTACAGATTTTATCCATGAAGCACACAAAAGGTATGGCGCAACAGCTGGATCTTATTTTTGTATCGTATTATTTGGTGTAGACTCTTCTTTTCCGCATGGAGTAAAAACTCCAAAAAACCTTGAAGAAAACGAAATTGTATTGATTGATACTGGTTGTGTATTACATGATTACATTTCGGATATTACGCGTACCTATGTTTATGGAGAGATTAGTGACTTACAAAGAAAGATATGGAACCTTGAAAAAGAGACTCAACATGCTGCTTTTGAAGCTGCTCAATTAGGAAAACCCTGTGCTGTAATTGACAATGCTTCTAGAAAAACATTAGAAGCTAATGGGCTAGGACCAGATTATGAATTACCAGGTCTACCACATCGTACCGGACACGGAATTGGATTAGACATTCATGAATGGCCTTATATAGCCAGACACGAAGATGCAGTTCTTACATCAGGAATGTGTTTTAGTAATGAACCAATGATATGTGTACCTGATGAATTTGGAATTCGATTAGAAGATCATATTTATATGACAGAAGAAGGACCAAAATGGTTTACAGAACCTGCTCATTCTATCGAAGACCCTTTTGGTGTAGGTGTAAAAATAGCAACTGAATAGCCAAAACATAAACTAAAGAACAAATTACTCCGCTCTATTGTAAAAATAAAGCGGAGTTTTTTTATATAAAAAAATCTAAGGCATTGCTCTTTCTAAACAAAAGGCTTTATGATAAAGTATCTTAACGAAAAGAACACCCTTCTCACTAAAGCACCCAACACCCTACACACCAATGCCTTACATACCAACACCTTACATTCTAACTAGTTTTTAAACAATAACTATTTTTTAAAATTGATCATCAAAATTCATGTTTTGGTAAACATTCGTTTATAAAACAAAAACACTCATATTTCATAAAAAGAATAGTTTTGACCGACCCCCCATTAATCTATTATTCAAAAATTTACTATCATGAAAAAAATCAAAAAATTGATTTATGCTTTCGCTGTATTGTTAATTTTTACAGCTTGTACCAAAGAACGCTTAAATAACGAAGTCTTTATTGATGAAACCAACCAAGACAATTTACAACGTCTTAATGATTTAATTCCAAGTGACATCAAAGTTATTACCTTAAACGAATGGAAAGAAAGAGGAAATAAGAAAAGAAAAAACAGTATAGATGATAAATTTATTATCGCTACAGAAAACGAAAAAGATTTTGCCGATAAAGATTTATTAAGAAAAATAATAACTGAAGCACCTATTGCCTATATTGGTAATGCTTCAAGTGATCAAATTTCAGAATTTACCGGTGCTTCATTAGATGAAAAAAGTTTATTTATAAGCTATATTGATCCTGAAAAGGGAAAAACCACAACTATTTTCCCTGTAAATCCTGAGGAAAATTTTCAAAGCAAACCTACCAAAGAAGAAAATAAAGCATTCAATAATTTTGTTATCGATTATGCTAAAAATGAATTGCACCTAACACCTAATGATCTGGATTTATTAAAGTTAGATTTAATTAACTCTAAAAACCATAATGATTCAAATGAAATTACTTCAAAACATGATAGAGTTACTTCTAAAGCAGAAGATTTCGGTTATATAAACACTGAAATCAATAACATTTATACCAAAATATTTCAAGGTAAAACAAATATTATAAGTAAAAGTGCTCCTTCATTAAGCGACTATGCTTATCAAACAATTATTAAATATAGTACTAAGAGCGATTACAAATACAAACATATTTTTAAACTAGCTCGTGGTAGAAAAAATGGGGCTCCAAGCTCTGATGAGAGATTTTTTGTCGAAACTATACATGAAGCTGGTGTAGGTGTACAAAGTTTGGCAAGACTATCCTCTGTTACTTCGAGAAGATATGGTTTAGGTTGTATGTTACGTCAATATATATATGATGTACTTCATAAAATTGAACTGGAAAGTTATGCAGAAAAAGATATGTACCTTGAAACATACTCCCCCTCAAACGGAGGTGGAGATGGTGGAGCCAGTTATTCTGGATCTCAGAGTTTTGGATTAAAATTAAAAGCATTAAACCCTATAGATACTTTTGAATTAGCTTATAACTTTGGCCATAGCTATTCCTATTCACTTCCAGATATAAGATTTTATGTAAATCATACCGCAAGTAACGCAAGACACTTTGAACATAATAAATTCCGTTTTGCTCAAGGTAATGCTCAGAAAATGAATTTTACATTTAATTTAGAAAAAGCGAAAAACGGAGATTTTGGAGATTTTGGAGCCGGCATAACAAAGAACACTCCCCTTCTTTCTCAAGATGACCTTTTTATAGAAAAAGGAGACTGGCCTCTATTTTTAAGATCGGCTATGCGAATAGATACTAACGTAATTTATTCAATACCTACATCAAGGCTTAGAACCTATGATTCTAGAAAAAAGTGGTTTTATATTTCTGCCAACCTACATAAGTTTGAATGGCTTAGCGCAGAAGCTTGGCGAGTATTTTGCGGAATATCTACCCCTCCTGGCCCGCATGAGAAAAAAGATGAGACATTAAACTATTTTAACGGAATGCGATTAAATCTAAACGTCCTATTATAAAAAGCCTTGATACAAAAAAGAAGTCGATTAATTTAAAAATTAATCGACTTCTTTTTATCAATTTAATTACCATTATCTAAGAATAAAACCTTCTTTCATTGGATCATTTGGGTCAATAATAAACGTATGCATACCTGTAATATATGCAGTTCCTTCTACTTGCGGAATTACTGCTGTATACGCTCCATAATCTTCTTCTGAAACAACAGATCCTTTAAAAACTGAGTTCGTAATACTTTCTATGGTCATAGTATTACCTATATCTAACTCTTCTCTTTTCCTATGAATAGCCATACGACCAGATACTCCAGAACCTGTAGGACATCTATCTACCTCACCTTCTGCAAAAACACAAACATTCCTGCTATCTACCTCCTTATGCAACGCTTCTCCAATAAAAATAGTCCCGTACAAAAAACTAAGGTCTTCCTCAAAAGGATGAATAATTTCCTTATCCATATCAATAACAGAATTTTTAATATCCATTCCCGTTGTGATAAGCTTTCTATATGATTTTGAGGTAAGATCAAAATCAAAGTTATTTTTGGCCATATCCACATAAGCGTAGAAAGCACCTCCATAGGCAAGATCATAAGTCACCTCTCCTACTCCTTCTACATTTACTTTTTTATCTAATGCTACTACAAAACTAGGAACACAATGAAAACGAACTCCTATCACCTCATCCCCTTCAACATTCACATATGAGGTAATACGACCGCATGGTGCATCGATCTTAATAATATTATCGCCTTCCTTATAATCAATCCATTTCATTTCAACTGCTAATGTCGAAATTGCAATAATAGCATGTCCGCACATAGTACTATAGCCTTCATTATGTAAAAATATGATTCCGAAATCACCATCATCATCATTAGGAGGTAACAAAACACAACCATACATATCAGCATGTCCTCTAGGTTCAAACATCAATGCAGTTCGCAAATAATCATGATTATTCTTACAATCCCTTCGATAATCCAATACAGAATTACCTTTAAGTTCGGGAAAACCATTTACAATAACTCTTAATGGCTCTCCTCCTGTATGCATATCAATTGTCTCAACTTGCAACCAATCTCCCTTAGGGGTATACTTTGTTTTATTTAGGATATTTTGATATACCTTACTCATTCGTATATTTATTATAATAATAAGTCGCTGCTGCCAAATCTTCAAGGGCATGTCCTACAGATTTAAAAAAGGTAATCTCTTGATCATTTTTTCTTCCTTTTTTAGATCCAGAGCAAAGTTCAAATAAATCCGCTTGTATATCTTCCTCTTTTAAAACTCCTTCTTTTAATGGCAAAACAATATCTCCACTTTCTTTAAGCCCTCCTTGATAGGTGTCTATATACACAGAAGAGCGAATAACACAATCATTATCTGCTTCTCGAGTATCCTTTTTATATGCTCCTACCAAATCCAAATGCTGTCCTTCTTGAAGATACTCCCCTAAAACCAATGGAGTTCTAGACAAGGTAGCACATGAAATGATATCAACGTTCTTAATTTTTTCTTCAATAGTTTCTACCGCTTCAATTTTAAAATCTTCATTTTTTAATTTTTCAACAATTATTTGTGCCTTCTCAAAATTCCTACCCCAAACATATACTTGTTTGATAGGTCTCACACTAGCATGAGCTTTGATTAAATTTACAGAAAGTGCCCCCGTACCTATCATCAGTAACGACGAAGCATTAGTCCTTGATAAATAAGATGAAGCCAGAGCCGATGCAGAAGCTGTTCTTTTAACCGTTAAACTTTTGGCTTCCATGATCGCCTTTATACTTCCTTTAACAGCATCAAGGTATAGATATGTACCTTGTATCGATGGTAAATCATATTGTCCATTTTCTGGGCTCACCGTTACAATCTTCACCCCTGCCTCTTGACCAGGATTCCAAGCTGGCATTAATAACAAAGTTGAATCTTCTTTAACTACCGGATTAGGAAAATCATGATGATGCCGCATTGGGACAAGTATCGAATCTGAAGAAAATTTATTTTTAAGTTCTGTTATGAGCTCAACAAAATCCGTGTTATTCTCAATAAAATCAGTATCTATTTGTTGTATTATATCCATAGCATAAAAGTAATCAAATCTGATTTCACAATACAATTCTACTCTTTTTGCATCAAAATCATATCACCCTTAGATAATATAGTATCACCTAATAAAGGTGTCTTAAACTACCTTTAGAACCTTAAAAATCATATGCTATGAAGCAAACAAAGTACATTTTCATTTTATTATTAACGATTCTTTCTATTACATCTTGTAAAGACTCTAAACAAAAACAAACAGACGAAGGTTCTAAAACTTCTATAGAAAACGTTAGTTTTCTAGAAAAAATTAAGAATATATTTCCTGATGCCGAAATAACATTATTAGAAAATAGCGATCATTTTTCTGAAGTTTATCAAATGATATTAAAACAGCCGTTAGACCATAATAATCCGGCTGCAGGAACTTTTGATCACTATGTATACTTATCTCATTCAGATTACAATAAGCCAACAGTATTGGTTACCGAAGGTTATCAAGCAAAGCAGAAGACTTACGAATTAAGTAAACTGTTAAAATCTAATCAAGTAATTGTAGAGTATCGTTTCTATGGCAAATCAAGACCAGAACCAATGCCATGGCAATACCTTAGAAATGATCAAGCCATTGAAGACTATCACCAATTGGTTACGAAATTAAAATCTATTTATACCAAAAAGTGGCTTTCTACTGGTATTAGTAAAGGTGGTGAAACCGTTTTGATTTATAAATCAAAATATCCTACAGACATCGATGTTGCCGTGCCATATGTAGCACCACTGATTAACACCCAAGAAGATATTAGAACCGAACAACATATTAATAGTATTGGCACTAAAGAATGTCGTGCAAAAGTCACAAAATTTCAACGCTTATTATTATCCAATAGAAAAGCGTTATTATCTGAGATAAGCAAGTATTCTGAAGAAAACAAAGTAAGCTTTACCGAAGTTTCTAAAGAAGAAGCATTGGAATATGCTGCTTTAGAGTTTCCATTCTCATTTTGGCAATGGGGAGGCAAATGTGATGAAATCCCAGGAGAAAATGCATCCCCAGAAGAACTTTTTAAATTCATGGACGATCTTGTTGGTATTGATTTTTATAGTGACAAAACATATCACAAACTTCTTCCTTCTTATTATCAGCATATGATAGAATTAGGGTACTATGGTTTTGATACAACCCCTGTAAAAGACCTTATCAAAATTGTTCTTGAACCAACCAACAAAAGATTTGCTCCTAAAGATGTAGACTTAACCTACAACCCAAACTATATTAAAAAAGTAAGGAATTATATAGAAAATAAAGGAGACAACATATTATTCATCAATGGAGAATATGATACTTGGGGAGCATGTGCCCCTACACCAAAAGAAAATGTTGATGCTTTAAAAATGGTCTTAAAAGGAGGAAGTCACAAAACACGTATTGAAAACTTCTCAGAAGAAGATCAACAAAAGATTTATAACACATTACAAAAATGGTTAGGCAAAGATGTAGAATTATTTCCTATAGAAACTACCAAGCCAACTTCTAAGTAAACCATTCTTCTAAATTTATTAAAATAGAAATTCCCTAGTATTTTAAAATACTAGGGAATTTCTATTTTAAAATACACCAATACAAATGTACTAAAAGCAAATTCTTTATTAAAACATAATAAACCAACAAGCTTTCGGTCAAGTAAAATGAAGTACTATTCTACTCTACATAGATTTTACTCTTTTCTATAGTCCGAAGGTGTTACCCCTTTTATCTCTTTAAACTTTCTGTTAAAGTTAGAAATATTATTAAACCCACATTTATACGAAATTTCTTTAATTGATACTTCTTTATTTTTTGAAAGTAACTTACACGCATTTTCAATTCGAATCTCTATTAAAAATTGAAAAAATGTTTTATTCGTACGGTTTTTGAAATATCGACAAAACGCATTTCTACTCATATGTACTATATTCGCCACTTCTTCTAATGAAATATTATTGTTATAATTTTTCATTACATATTCAAAAACATCACTTATCCGTTTACCTTCATTCTCTGTATATTTCTTCTTATTAATAAAAGAAGATAGTTTTTTCTTCTTTGCATTTGACAAATGCATAAGAATACCAATAAAGCTGTTAAACCTATTAAGTTTGGTTTGATCTTTAAGCTCTAACATTTGCTTTCTTAGACGTTTTCTCTTTGACTGTACCCTAAATCCATTTTCTGAAGAAAGGAAAAAAGAATCTATCTCATCAAACTCAGGAAGGTCAAAAAAGTTTGCCCCAAACGAATCTCTCTTAAAAAAAAGAGAAATCATGAATGAAGGAACTTTTGAGTCTGCAGCACTATCACTTCTAAAAACATGAGGTATATTACTACCAATAACAATAACATCACCCGCAGAAAAAGAATTAATAGTATCTCCTACAATTAATGTCCCTTCGCCATGCTCAATTAAGCTAATTTGTATTTCTTCATGTTGATGCAGTTTATCGTAAAACACAAGTTCATGATCTTCCTGATATATTAAGGAATCTTCAACAGATTTGGGAACCTTGAACGGAAACACTTTCATAATACGATAATTTATTACAATTCAATATTAATCAAATAATTAACATAATACCTTAAAAAAGACAAAAAAACATCATATTAAGTTAATAAGATATTAATTATGTGTGCTTCTACGTGAGTATAACAAATATAAAAAATAAACCCATAAATCCACCGAAATATCGTTTTACTTAAAATTGATTTATTCACTGTTTAACTTTCTATTCCTTTTTTGTTAAAAAAAAGCTTCACTCCAAACCCTTAATTACAGTTTTTTAAACATTAATTTACTTAAACCTCATATCCCATAAAGAAGATTAAAAAAGGCTAAATTTTGCCTGTACAATGCTTTTCACATATTGAGGTAAAATGCGTAAATCAATGCTCTTAACTAATTGAAATTATGTTATACAATTCTTACATAAAATTACTGTAAATTAAATTGAATTATTTTCGGTTCAAGTAAAAAAGAAAATTCAGAAATAGGTATTATATATAAAGCTGTAGCTATGTCGTACGAAAATACTTACAAAACTTTTAAAAAGTAAATAAAAAAAGAGTTATCAAAAATGAGAGGCTACTGAAAAAGTCTAATTTATTATAAAAAGAAGAGTAGAATTCACTAAACTCTGCTCCTCTTCTAATTTTCAGTTACACTAATCCAACAACAAACATTACAGTTAAGTGAATACAGTTTTCTTTATGACTTAATAGTTCCTCAAGAAAATTTATTGTGAAAAATCAAAAATTTAATAGACTTTAGTTTTATCTACGAAGAACTGTTAACTACAAGCTAAACCATAACAACGATGGAATATTTACCTAACGTTAGATTTTAAAACAAAAACTACAATGCCGCAATCCATATGGTGACAACTTTGACCGTTCAATCAAACGAAAAAGTGTAAGTTATGGTAAATGAATCAATTGAAGATTTTAAGAGAGAGAAAAAAAAAGAAAAAAAACGGTATTGAATTGTTCTTATACATGTACTGATCATGTATCCTAAATTTAGAAAATGTTTCTTATGATGAGCTCCTATTTCAAAAGCATGGTGGATCAGTTACCTACAGAGGTGAAGAATTAAACCCGGGCGAGTGATATATTTTATTTCTTCTAAGGCATATTTTGAAGCTTTTTGCTTAATTTGCATAATTTTGTATAATTTTGCAAAAAAATTTTATTGATATAATTTTCAGACAAGAAGAAATATGATAGAAACAAATAGTACAACTACAGATTGGAGGCATACCGTTATGCCAGCCGTGTTTACATGGCTGAAAGAATTAAAATCCGGTGCCATTGAAATTGACCTTGATGCAACACAAAAATACGCTGCAGGTGTTTTAAAAGCTCAGGGAAAAGGAGGAAGCAGAATGGGCGGTCTTGTCGGCTCTGGTACTCTGGGTGAGAATAGCTACCTAAGCTCTGAGCAGCGCGTTTCTTTACTTAAAGCCCTTTCTGACGTTGCTAAAGACTACAATGTCCCATTGATCAGTGGAGCTGCGGCAGAAACTAAGGAAGAGCTTGCCAAAATCGTTGAAGAACTTGCAACGGTTGGAGTGGATACAGTCATGGTCATGCCACCAAAAACTAAGATGGTTCCTTCTGAGGAAGAAATGTATGCGTACTATGAGCTTTCAGAAGCAACTGCAAAAGATGTAGGCGTAACAATTATGCCTTATAACAATCCTGATGCAGCCGGTTATCATTCACTCTCAACTGATCTTCTTAAAAGACTTGCTGTTCTCCCTAAAGTAACTGCTCTTAAAATATCGACTATAGATGTTTCAATTATTGAAACTCTGATGTTAGAGAACAGAGATTTAAAAGTTTTAGCAGGTGTCGACACAGTCACTGTACATGCAGGACTTGCTGGAGCATACGGTGGAATTACAGGTGTAGGTTGTATCTTCCCAAAAGCTAGTGTTACTATGCAGGAGTATGTTACAAATGGAGAATGGGCTGAGGCAAACAAAATTTCTCAGGCTTTAAATTCCATTTCGTACCTGGATGCTCAGCCATTGCTTATGGAATATCTTAAGTTTGCTTTTGGAATTCATCATAATGATGCCGCTGGAGGACTTCGTACCTTTGGTAACAAATTAACTCAACAGCAAATTGATGATGTCCGTGCAAGATATATTCTGGCAAAAGAAAGACTTGAACTTCTGGACTTAATAGACTGATCCTTTTAAATATTGAAAAAGAGAAAGCTCCATTTTTAAGGGGCTACTGAAAAAGTCTAAATTTATTATAACAAGAGGAGTAGAATTTAGTAAATTCTGCTCCTCTTTTGTGTTTTAAGTTCTACTAATCCAACAACAAACATTACAATTTAGTGAATATAGTTTTCTTTACCACTAATCATTCCTCAGGAAAATTTATTGCGAAAAATCAAAGATTTAATAGACTTTAGTTTTATCTATGAAGCACTGTTAGACAAATATTCGATAGATCAAAGCAGAACAGCAGAATGTCCATTAAAACTTTTCAAGTACTTATTATTAAAAGTGATTTACACTTTATCAGGTGTTGATACACTGGAACGTTCTAGGCATGATATCTCTTTTAAGTATTTTTCAGAAATATCCCTTAATAAAATTTCGTTGACAAACACCTTAAAGATATCAAGAAGATTGGAAAGATAAAATGCCAATTAAAAATGACAGTACTGATTTAGAGAAAGAGATTTCCTAATAGTAAAGAATTAGCAACCCTACTTGAAACTTCTCCAATTATTAGTTAAGCCCCTTCAATAAAAAAACTAAATCTTTTAAAAGAATCTATCGATGATATTAAGCACCATACACAGGAAGTTGTTTCTAAAGATATGGATGCTAAAACAGAACATAAATCAACAGATAGGTTTGTTTTCCTAGAAGAACATATAACCATAAGAAAAGTAATTCAAGGAAAGAAGAATGTTAGTAAAAAAATCAAGTAACTACCTATTATTTTGATGCAGAAAAATGTTCATGGTTATGAGTCCACACGTATGGTATTGAAAATATGCAAATGCAAAGAGCTTTGACCATTTTTACACTAAATTTTAAAATTTAGCTAGAGAGAATAGTCTCAAAAACAACCTCCTCAAAAAAGCAACAAACAAAACCAGTTAAGCTGTTTTAAAGCCTCAAAAATTATTGAAATCAAAAAAGAGATTCAACATTTGTATGTTAAATCTCTTTTAAAAGGTCTTGTTTAGAGAATGAAGCTACTTTTTCAGTAGTCTCCAAAAATGATAACTCTTTTTTGTGGGCGCTAAGGGATTCGAACCCCTGACCCCTTGGGTGTAAACCAAGTGCTCTGAACCAACTGAGCTAAGCGCCCTTTCTTATTTTAAAACTTATAAAATTGATTTTCAAATCAACCTTTAAGAATTCTCACGTAGTTATAAAGAAAAAAGAGTTTCAAAATTAATTTGAGAACTCTTTTTTTTGTGGGCGCTAAGGGATTCGAACCCCTGACCCCTTGGGTGTAAACCAAGTGCTCTGAACCAACTGAGCTAAGCGCCCTTTATAAGCTTTTTACGCAATACTTGTTCTCGATTGCGGATGCAAATATAACACAGTTTTATAGTCTACCAAAGGTTTTTTGAAAAAAATTAAATTATTTCTGCAACTACAAATGTACTACCACCAACATAAACGACATCATCTTCTCTAGCCTCTTGTAAGGCAGTACTATACGCTGATTCTACATTGCTATATATTTTTCCGATTAAATTAAATTCTAAAGCTTCTTTCATTAGTTCACTGGCATCCATACCACGAGCAATAGATGGTTTAGTAAAGTAATATTTGGCATTTTTGGGAAACAATGGCAAAATAGCCTCTAAATCTTTGTCACTAACCACCCCCAAAACAACATGTAACTCATTATAATTCTCTAAAGAGAGCTGTTTCATAACACATCTCAATCCATCTTCATTATGCGCTGTATCACATATCACTTTGGGTTTATCCTGAAGAATCTGCCACCTTCCAAGCAAATGCGTGTTGTTTACTACATTAATCAAACCCGATTTTATTTGCTCCTCTGAAACTTTCCAACCTTTTTGATTCATAATAGCAATTACCTGGAGTGCGGTTCTAATATTTTCGTTTTGATATGCTCCTTTTAGATCAGAAGAAAAAATAGCCCCTTTAAAATTACTAGCAAAATATAAAGTACTGTTTTTATTTTCTGCGATATTTTCAAACACACTAACCGTTTCTTCATTAAATCTTCCAATAACAACAGGTATATTCTCTTTTATGATCCCAGCTTTTTCTGTTGCTATTTCAGGTAATGTAGTCCCCAAAAAAGCAGTATGATCAATTCCAATATTGGTTATCACAGCAACCTCTGGAGTAATAATATTAGTAGAATCTAATCTTCCACCCAATCCAACTTCAACTATAGCTATATCAATATTTGATTCTGCAAAATACTGAAAAGCCATTCCTACTGTCATTTCAAAAAATGAAAGTTGATTCTCTTCAAAATAAGATCTATGTTTTAACATAAAGTCAATAACATATTCCTTTGACACTTTCTCTCCATTGATTCGAATACGCTCTCTAAAATCTTTTAAATGCGGAGAAGTATACAATCCTACCTTATATCCGGCCTCTTGCAATACAGATGCTAATAAATGACTCGTAGAACCTTTTCCGTTTGTACCAGCTATATGTATACTTTTAAATTTAGTTTCGGGATGTTTGAGATATGTAGCTAATTGAATAGTATTCTGAAGGTCTACTTTGTATGCACTTGCACCTTGACGTTGATACATTGGCAATTGGGCAAACATCCAATCGAGAGTCTCCCTATAATTCATATATAATTTCTATTATTCTGAAAGTTTAAACTGATAAATAATTGTACCAACCTGTTTTACTGGCGCCTTAGAGTCACTATTAAACTTAGTTGCCAAAGCCGCTCTTTTTGCTGGTTGCATAAGACATGACGCACTATTAGTTGTTCCTTTTACTCCAGGCGTAGCTCTAATAACTTTTCCGCTTTGATTAACCTCAATTTTAACCACGACAATACCTGATTCGTTACAATCTTGAACAAATTTCTCTTTATTTAAGGCTTTTCTTCCTCCTAAACGATAGTTTCCGTCTCCATCTAAACCTTTACCCGTACCATAATATGATTTTGCGTTAGGATCTCCGTCTGGATTACCTTTATCTCCTGGCGATGTATCATCTCCTTCTCCCCCTTTTTCTTTTCCATCCCGTTTAGTTCCTTTAGAAAAACTGTTCAATATATCCAATGTGGATTTATCAGGCTTTGGATCAGGTTTTTTCTTTTCTACTTTTTTTTCTGAAGTACTTTTAGAAGGCTTTTTATTGATCGGCTTTTTTTCTGTTTTCTTTTTAACATCTTCTACCTTCTTTTTAGGCTCTTCTTTTGTTTTTTTTTCTATTACAGGTGCTTCATCTAAATCTTGAGTCATTACTTCATCCTTAATCTCTGGGGATTCTTCTGCAGATTCAGGAACAGACGAAGCTTCGTCTGGAGTGGTTTGAGTAGGAGCCGACTTAATAGGTTCTGTAGGCTGTACATTACCAGATCCTGTTGCAGTGGTACCAAAATTAACAGCGATACCACCTTCTTCTTCAGGAACGATATAATTTAAACTTAGATAAAACAATAAGAAAATGAGAGCAACATGTAAAATTACAGTCAGTATAAATGATTTCTTCTTATGTTTAGTATCTAATTTTATCATTATTAATCTGGTCTCACGGCTAATATAACTTTAAATTTATTTCTATTCGCAATATCCATTACGGTAACTGCTTTTTCTATTGGCACTCCTTCTTCGGCTCTAAGTATTATTGTTGGTTCATTTTGACCTTGTAGTTTAGAAACCAATGTTGACTCTAATCTACTTTGACTAATCCGATCATTATCTATATAGTACTGCAATTTATTAGTAATACTTACAGATATATTTTGCGCATTAGAACTTTTCCCTTTTGCTTTTGGCAATATTAAATCCAATGCTTCAGGCGTTATAGCAGGTGATGTTAGTAAAAAAAACACTAACAATAAAAACACAATATCCGTCATAGACGACATACTGAACTCTGGACTAACTTTATTTCTTCCTCTTAAATTCATATCAAGCTGGTTCGTTCAACAAATCTAAGAAGTCAACCGCATTTGCCTCCATACTATGAATCACCTTATCAGTACGCACAACCAAATGATTATATCCAATATAAGCCACAATACCGACAACCAAACCACCTACAGTAGTTGTCATAGCTGTATAAATTCCTTCTGCAAGAACTCCCATATCTGCCGTCCCCGAACTTGATGCTAAATTATGAAAAGCCAAAATCATGCCAATTACAGTCCCTAAGAAACCAATCATAGGCGCTGCACCAGCTACTGTAGCCAAGATACTAACATTTTTCTCCAATTTATACACTTCTAATCTACCTGCATTTTCTATGGCTTTATTAATATCTTCCAAAGAATGACCTATTCGGGAAATTCCTTTTTCTGTAAGTCTAGCAACAGGGCTATTCGTTTGAGCACACAAAATCTTGGCCGCTTCTATTTTCCCGCTAGCAACATTTTCTCTAATCTTTTGCATAAAACTTTCATCATATTTTGAAGCAGCTTTGATAGCGAATAGTCTTTCAAAATAAATATAGACTGCCACAAATAGCAATACAAAAAGAATAGAAATGATAACTACAGCACCTGTTCCTCCACTGAATAACAGATCCATAATCGACAATGAACTTTCTTCAATCTCTGGGGTCTCTTGGGTCATAGCTCCAAGCATAAATAAGTATGTCATTTGATTTTTGTAATTTTAGTATTAGTATAATAACGTCATTTCTGAAAGTTAAGTATATCCTTTTTATCTATAGGAAATATATTATCCCCAATAAACCAACTCCTCCTAAAACTATTGTATAAGGAAAAGCCATCTTTACCATCTTCGTATATGACAGTCCGATTAATGGAGCCAAAGAAGATGTCAATAAAAATAAAAATGCAGCCTGACCATTGGGTGTGGCAACACTTGGTAAATTTGTACCTGTATTAATAGCGATTGCTAACTTCTCAAACTGTTCTCTTGAAATCACTCCATTATCAAAGGCTTGCTTCACCTCTCCAATATACACTGTAGCAACAAACACATTATCGCTAATCATTGAAAGCACACCATTTGCTACATAAAACATAGAAGGTTGTTTATCTACATCTAATGACAAGGCCCAGTCAATAATTGGTGAAAAAAGATGTTGATCGTGTATCATTGCAACAATCACAAAGAACACCACCAATAAAGCTGTAAAAGGCAAGGCTTCTTCAAATGCTTTTCCTAAATGGTGTTCTTCTGTTATTCCCATAAATGCAGTCTGAACAATAATCAAAGCCAAACCAATAAAACCAACCGGTGCTAAATGAAGTGCTAATCCAATAATTAACAATATTGCCGATACTGCTTGTACCACTAGCCCATATTTGGACTTATCAGATCTATTTGCATCTTCTTTTTCTGTATAGTTTTCAATTATTGTTCTTGCAACTGTTGGTAATTGCGCCCCAAACCCAAATGATTTAGTAGCTTCTAAAACAACAGTTGTAATTAAACCTGCTCCTAAAACAGGTATTGAAATAGGTGCCATTTGCAAAAAGAATTCTATAAAATCCCAACCCATACGCTCTCCAATAAGTAAGTTTTGAGGCTCACCTACCAATGTGCAAACTCCTCCAAGAGCAGTACCCACGACTCCATGCATTACGAGACTTCGTAAAAAACTTCTAAATTGCTCTAAGGTCTCTCCACTTAGTTCTTCTCTATCTAGCACTCCACTATGATCATAATCTCCAGACCCAGAATGGATTTTATGATATACTCCATAAAACCCAACTGCAACACTAATCAATACAGCCGTTACCGTTAAAGCATCTAAAAAGGCAGAAAGTACTGCTGCTAAAAAAACAAAGAGCAGTGATAAAACCATTTTTGATTTAATTTTAGTAAAAACCTTACTAAAAATATACATAAGTAGTGGTTTCATGAAATATATCCCTGCCACCATAAACACTAATAACAAAATAACTTCTAGATTTTGATCTACTTCGTGATAGGCATTTTTAGGAGAGGTTAAATTTAAAGCCATAATTTCTATAGCCAACAATCCTCCAGATTGTAAAGGATAACATTTAAGAGCCATTGCCAAGGTAAAAATAAACTCACCTATAAATAGCCAAGCAGTAATTGTTGGACCTAAAACAAAAAATGAGAATACATTGAAAATTAAAAACCCTATCATTATGGCTTTAAACCATTTGGGACTACTTCCTAAAAAATATTTGAACATAATTTACTAACTTATACAATTATAACACTTGCTATACCAGCTCTTTAAGAGCTATCTCAAATGCAGTTTTACTTATATTAACTTTTGTTTGATTATTATTATATGTTTTTTGAATCGCTTTTTTTATGGTTTCTGAAGTATCCTTAAAAATAGCTTCATCTGTCATTTGCACTTTGCGCTCCATAAAATATGCGAATACCCTTGCCATTCCGCAGTTAGAAATAAAATCAGGTATTAAACTTACTTTCTCATCAGTATACTCCATTATAGGTCCAAAAAATATCTCTGAATCTGCAAAAGGAACATTGGCTCCACAAGAAATAACCTCTAAACCTGAACCAATCATTTGGGCAATCTGCTCTTTGGTGATAAGCCTTGAAGCAGCACAAGGTGCAAAAATCTCTGTTGGTAAAGACCATATTTTTTCATTTGCCTCTTCAAACGAAATCAAGTTCTCACTATATAATTTATTTCCTTTTTTATTAAGATACAATTCTTTTATCTCCTCAAAAGAAAAACCATTTTCATTTATTAGTCCTCCCGCATGATCTATAATTCCTACTATTTTCGCTCCCATTTCTGAAAGATAGTAAGCTGCGGCTGACCCTACATTACCAAATCCTTGAACTACTGCTCTTTTACCTTTGACTTCACCTCCATACGTAGTATAATAATGTCTTACTGCTTCGGCAACACCATAACCAGTAATCATATCTGCCACAGTATATTTTTTACTAACATCTGGAGAAAACATTGTATTCTCAAGTACTTTTATTACCCCTTGTCGTAATTGCCCTATTCTATTTATCTTATCTGCCTCTGTTGGTTTAAAATGCCCGTTAAACACTCCTTCTTGAGGGTGCCAAACACCGCATTCCTCTGTTATTGGTATAACCTCATGAATTTCATCTACATTTAAATCTCCTCCAGTACCATAATAACTTTTTAATAATGGTGATACGGCCTTATACCATCTTTTAAGGACTTCTTTTTTACGAGGGTCATCTGGGTCAAAATTTATTCCTGATTTTGCTCCTCCTATTCCTGGTCCAGAAACAGTAAATTTCACTTCCATGGTTTTAGCCAAAGAAAGCACCTCATTCATATCTAAGCCTTTTCTCATTCTAGTTCCTCCCCCAGCAGCACCTCCTCGTAATGAATTGATAACTGTCCAGCCTTCGGCCTCAGTTTCTGGATCTTTCCAATTAAAAACTATCTCTGGCTCTTTATTTTCATAAATACTTAATAACTCTTTCATCTTTTAAATTTCAATGTATTGAATAACTAATGTTACGTTTTCATAAAAAACGACATACTTATATAATCCGATTTCTTATTAAAAAAATATCCCTCCATCAAGGAGGTTAGAGCTGAGTCATACTAATAAGGTGTTATAATAGAATTAAATTCTAGTCAAAATGTAACTGCACAAATATAAAAAACTAAACATGGCAAAAGCTTAAATAAAACAAAATTTCCTTTAAAACTCAGGTCGGTTTTAATCGTTTTATTGAAAAACAAATATTTTGCCTTAAAAAATAAAGTTTCCTCAATCATATTACTGTATCAAAACGAGTTAAAATTAATCACACGCATTCTTAAATCATTTTATCAAAAAAACAGTAAATAGATGATATTATGTGTTATATTTATATTATTATTAAAATAAATCAGGTTATTCCAATTTATATTCATCAAAAAGCATTAAATTTGTATTATGCATGCATAATAAATTCACTTTATACTATGGACTTTAAATTATCAGAAGAACAATTAATGATACGTGACGCCGCTCGTGATTTTGCAAAAACAGAATTACTTCCCGGAGTTGTAGAACGAGATAACAAACAAGAATTCCCTACAGCACAAGTAAAACGAATGGGAGAATTAGGTTTTTTAGGTATGATGGCCTCACCTGATTATGGTGGAGGTGGAATGGACACTATTTCATATGTTCTGGCAATGGAAGAACTATCCAAAATAGATGCGTCTTGTTCTGTAATAGTATCAGTTAACAATTCTTTGGTATGCTGGGGTCTTGAAACTTATGGTACCGAAGAGCAAAAGCAAAAATACCTAACCAAACTCACTACGGGCGAGTCTATTGGTGCATTTTGTCTATCTGAGCCCGAGGCAGGAAGCGATGCAACTTCTCAAAAAACCACAGCAATAGACCATGGAGATCATTACATTCTTAATGGAACGAAAAACTGGATAACCAATGGAAGTACTGCTGATTATTACCTAGTAATTGCACAAACAGACAGAGAAAAACGGCATAAAGGAATTAACGCTTTTATCGTTGAAAAAGAGTGGGAAGGTTTTGAAATAGGGCCTAAAGAAGACAAATTAGGAATACGAGGTAGTGATACTCATTCTTTAATTTTTAATGATGTAAAAGTTCCTAAAGAAAATAGAATTGGCGAAGATGGTTTTGGTTTTAAATTTGCCATGAAAACACTTGCAGGAGGTCGCATAGGAATTGCTGCTCAAGCATTAGGTATTGCTGCAGGGGCTTACGAACTAGCTCGAGACTATGCAAAAGTACGTAAAGCTTTTGGTACCGAAATAATAAATCATCAGGCTATTGGTTTTAAACTTGCCGACATGCATACAAAAATCGAAGCTGCAAGAATGCTAGTATACAAAGCAGCCAAAGACAAAGATAATCATGAAAACTATGATCTATCAGGTGCAATGGCCAAATTATATGCTTCTGAGGTCGCAATGAATACCACAATAGAAGCTGTACAAATTCATGGAGGTAATGGATTTGTTAAAGAATATCATGTAGAAAGATTGATGAGAGATGCTAAAATTACTCAGATTTATGAAGGTACTAGTGAAATTCAAAAAATGGTAATTTCACGAGCAATTTCTAAAAGTTAATGGGTTTACCTGCTCCAAGACATGTTTTTATAATGTTTCTCTATATATTCTTTTAAGACACTTATATCCTCTTTTGAGGTAAGATCAGGCACATGTTCTGAAACCGGAATCCCTAATACGGATTCTGGTTTATCTTTTGCCATGTTCAATACTGCAGTTGGTAGTTCTTTTTCATTTCTTTGTGGATTTATTGGACAATTCAAAACGTAGTTCTTAAACATATTTCCATCAAACTTAAAAACATTCATACTTACCCTCAGCTTACCCAAAGCATCCTTATATCGTTCGCTATCATTTATTGACGGTTTTTCTATTATAGCATTCAAATACCCTTTATTATCTACAGTAACTAAAGCAAAACTAGTAATACGATCCAAACCAAACTTTAATGCATCTCTATCATAACTAGCAAAAGCATTTTTAGCAGGTGTTTTTCTCATTTGCCGTAATACTTGTTCTGAATATAAATTATCACTATTACATACCGTATAACTTTCTTTGTTAAGTTCGGGGTATTGCTCTATTGCATGACACAGAGCATCCGCTGTGCCAAAAGGCTTTTTTCGCCCTTCGGGAATATATTGTATGGCGTAGTTAATAGTAAGGCCATTAAAATGGTTTCCTTTATTTTTCTCTCCATATAATTCTTGAATAAGCTCTTCTTTCTCCCCAATAACTATATATATGTTCTTATATCCAGCTTGCTTAGCATTATATAAAAGATAATCCATAACCGGCCTATTCTTTTTATCTATTGTAATAAGAGATTTGGATCTCGTATTGGCTTCTTTAATCACCCCCTTATCCAAATCCTTCTTTGAATCTTTTTTCATTCTAGAAGAAGCTCCTCCTGCTAAGATGACTAAACTATTATTCATAACTAACATTATTTAATTACTCTAGCTCCAGAGTCTACTTTGACCAAATATGCATCTTTACCTCCTCCTTCAACGATCGCCTTAATAACATCCTGTTGTTTACTTTCTGGAGCAATTGCCACAATACTACCTCCTCCTCCCGAGCCAACAATTTTTACTCCATACGCCCCTGCTTTAATGGCAGATGAGACCATGTTATCGATTCTTGGTACAGTAATTTTTAGAATATCCTTTAAAACACTATGATGTTGATTCATCAAGTCTCCTATATACTTCATATCTGGATTCCCTCCTTTAAACTCTTTTAAAGCCTTTAGTGTAATTGAATGATTTTTTAGGGCTGCAAAAAAATAAGGTCTTAACTCCTCTGAAACATATTTTTTCTTCGCATCATACTGCTCTAAGGGTGCCGTTTTTAAATCAAAACCCTTATCCATCCTGATCACCTCTTCAATTGCTTTCAATGCTTTCGTTTTTCGATCCCCTAAAGTACCTATCGTTTCTTTTTTAATACCCGACTCCCCAACAATCAAGCCTTCAATAAACTCACCAACAACTTCATGCGAGGTCTTTTCGCCTGTTTCTATAAATAAAACACCTCCTACACCAATAGTATATTGATCCATTACTCCTCCTGGCTCACCATGCTCTATTACTTCTGCCTCATATGCTATCTTAAAAACCAAAAGACTATTTATTTCATGATCAGCCCCAAATGCTTCTAACAAGAATCTGACCCAAGCAACAATAAGCGCTGAAGAGCTAGAAACACCTGCATTAATAGGCAAATCTCCTTTTATCAACACATCATACCCTTGATTAGGAATACACCCATATCTTCTCAAAACCTTAAGAGATGAAGCAAAATAATCTCTCTGATTAATTTTTTCAAACTGTTGATCAACGTTAATAATCTTCTCCTCTGAAATATCTGGTAACCTAATCTTAAAAAGATTGGTTTCATTTTGAGTTGCAGTCAAATTAATGTATTTATCAATAGCACATGCTATTACAGGCAATCCAAGGTAATCTTGATGATCCCCAAACAAGCAGGTTCTTCCGGGGGATATTACTTTTATTGTATTAGACATTTTATATTTAATATTCGGGTAGACAAAATAAATTAGATCATTCTTTAACTTAGTAGGTATCCTTGATCCAATTATAAGGTTTTCTTTTCAACCACAATCCTCTCGTGAAGTCTGGAAAATTTTGAGGTTCCCCATTATTTTCTATTGATAATTCTGACAATGGAGTTATTGCACTCCATGCCGCAGCATCATATACATCTATGGGTGGAGCTATATTCTCAATAGCGGATCTTACAAAGGCATTAATTACAAAAAAATCCATCCCACCATGACCTGCTCCCATAGCATGCTCTCCATATTTCTTCCATAAAGGATGATCATACTTAGATAACCATGAGTCGGCTTGATCCCATTTATGCGGTTCTGATTTACCTTCTATATATATCCTATTACCATCTACCTCCCACAAACCATTAGCACCTTGCACTCTAAACCCTAAAGAATAAGGCCGAGGTAAATTACAATCATGTGTTACCACTATGGTTTCTCCCATTGTCGTTTCTATAGTCGATGTAATCACATCACCTTGTTTAAACTTCACCTTAGCATTTGGATGGTCCTCTCCACCGTGCTTTACAATATAATTATGTAAACCAATACTCTTTGTTGCATTTGATGTTATTGAAGAAAAACGATTTCCCCTATTAATATTACACATAGTAGCCATTGGGCCTACTCCATGTGTTGGATACACATCAGCATTTCTAGTCACCGAATGCTGCGTTCTCCATTTTGACTCCGAAATCCCTTTTTCACCAAACTCCACTCCTTTTCCATAGGCAGTTTTTCCATCATTAAGTTTTACAAACCTTAGATCATGTTGGTATCCACATCTAAAATGCACTAATTCTCCAAAAACATTTTGTTTAACCATATTCAATACAGCCATAACATCTCTTCTATAGTTCACATTTTCTAATATCATTAAATGCGAACCCGTAGCTTCATGAGTATTTACCAGGTCCCAACATTCTTCGAGAGTATTTGCTGCCGAAACTTCTAAGCCTGTATATTTGCCAGCTATCATTGATTCTTTAGCCATTCGTGTATGCCATAACCAAGGTGTAGATATAATAACAGCATCTATTTCTTCTAAACCTAATAAATTTCTATAATCATACTCATTTTTACTAAAAACCTTGGGTTTACTTTTACCTGCTTTGCTTATCGCATCTAATGAAAGATCTATTCGAGTTTGATCAATATCACATATTGCCGTAACCAGCACATCATCTCTAAGCAGCACATTTCTCAAATGATTCGTTCCTCTTAAACCAACACCAATTAATCCAAGTTTTAACTTATCTTCTTGTTTGTTTACTTTACTCGCATAAGTTAAACTCGGCAATATAGAAATACCAGTTCCTGCTATTGCCGTTTTTTTAATAAAGTTTCGTCTTGACTTTTGTGTACTCATGATATTTACGTTTTTAATAAGTGAACAGATCTAACGTTTCTTAACCTCTAAAATATTTCTAATTTTCTAAATAAGGAATCGAAACAATTACTTTTGTCCCCACAATATCGTTATTCTGATTCAATTTATCTTCTATTTTAAACTGAAGCTTAACTTTTAGCTTTTTTTGATAAATATCTAACCTTTCTTTTACAATATGAGTCGATAAAGACCGATATTTATTCTTTAAAAAACTACTCTTTTCTTTCCCTTTTGAATATCCTATGCCATTATCTTCAATTGTACAGCGAATGATTTTTTTACTCTCAATAGAAGCAATAACAACATCAATCTCACCTTTTTCATTTTTTACGATTCCATGTTCAATGGCATTTTCTACAAATGGTTGTATCAACATTGGTGGAATACACATTCTATCCTTATTTAATAACTCATCAACAGTAACCTTATAAACAAAACTTGCATTGAAATCTGATCGTAAAGTAAGATAACTTCTTAATGCATTCACTTCATCTTCCAACTCTATAAATTCTTCTCTTGAATTATTAAGTATCAAACGTAAAAGATTGGACAAGTTAGACACATACAGGCTTGACTTTTCTGATCCTTTCCGAATTAAGCTATTTATAACATTTAAGGCATTAAATATAAAGTGAGGATTCATTTGAGAACGCAATAATCGTTGCTCCAACTCTAATTTTTCATACTTACTTCGAAGAGTTCTTTGTCTAAACAACAAAGCTCCTAATACAAAAAGTAATAGTAACAATATCATTAAGACAATTGTAATGAGATCTTTTTGTTTTATTAAAATATCTTGTGTTTTTGTTGTTTCTTCTAACTCTGTTATTGACTTGTCCTTTTGTTTACTTTGAAATTGAACCTCTAAATCGTTAATTTTCTCTTCGAGTATTTTTTCATGAAAAGCTTCATCAAATTTAGTTTTAGCCTTAAACACTTTTAACAACTCTTTTGTATTATTTGTTTCAGAATAATACAACATAAACCTATCATAAACTTTTGAATACAAGTTTTTCACATTCCTATTCAACACATTAATATTCTCAATAGTATCTCTTAGAACATTTAGATTGTCATATGCTTTTTGAAATTGCCCTTCATGAATGTTCACATAACTTTCATTAGCTAATGTAAATAAATAAACATAGTCATAGTTGGGGGTATATTTATGATAAGCTTTTTTTCCTAATTTATAATAATGTATTGTAGAATCAATTTCATTTTCACTCTCATATAGTTCTCCTAAACCAGAGTAAATAACATTAATATTATCCTTATAATCCGAATTATGAGATCTGTTCAGGGCTTTTTTTAAATAATACCTTGCCGAATCCTTTTTAGCTAACCCCTCAAAATAAGTAAAGCCTAATCTTGTATTGAGCACAATATTAGATCTAGGCAGAGTATTGTATAAGGAATCTTTTAATGCTCTTTTATAATATTTCACAGCTGTTTTAGCATCACCCAGTTCAAGATGACAATCTCCTATAGCCGCAACTGTAAAGGATATCCACTTATAAGAATATTTCTCACATAATTGTAGTGCTTTTTGATAATTAACTAGAGCTTTTCGATAATCTTTTTTTTTGAATGAATATACTTTACCCATATAGTCATACGCCAACAATAATCTTTCTTCATCGACACTTCTCTTTATCAAAGAATTCTTATATACCTCTATCGCTTTTTTTCCATAATAAATTACAGAGTCGTACTCCTTTACAAAATACTTTGAAACCCCTTTACTTCTATAGTAATAAGCCCAACCTAATAACTTTTCATTCTCCTGTAAAAACTCTTTAAATCTATTCAATTCGTCTGCAGTAGCACGATAAAGATTGATAGAATCTAATTTCTTTTGAGTAATTGTTGCGTGCTGTGAGCAAACAACATTTGAAATCATAAAAAATGAAACGATTATTTTTTTCATGTTTAACAAAACAATTATTTATGTTTGTTAAAATTAGAAAAACAAGTACAACCAGAACCAAGAACATGTACTAATGTTTTGCAAATATGTATCAATAAATGAATGCAAAAGTTAAAGCTATTATTATAGAAGACGATACTGAAGCAGCTGATCATTTAAACTCTTTGATTTCTTCAAATTTTAACAATATAGAGATATTGGGTTTTTCTGACAATATTGCTAATTCTGTGAAGTTAATAAACAAAGTAAAACCCGAGATCATTTTTATGGATATCCTTTTAAATGACGGTAATGCATTTCAGGTTTTAGACATGATAGAAACTCCTAATTTTGAAGTAATATTTATTACTGCTTATGATTCATATCTTGAAAAAGCAATTGAACATTACGCGTTTAATTATATTTTAAAACCGATTGATTTACCTAAATTAAAACAGATAATAGATCGATACAATAAACTAAAACAAAGAATGTTTTCTTTAGCAAAGTATAATCAATTTATAAAATTCTTAAGCGATCAATCCTCTCAAATACTTTTGCATGTTAATAATGAATATATAATGATTAATCTTAATGATGTAATCAAATGCGAAACAGATAGCAACTATACTATTTTTTATCTTTCTAATAATGAAAAGATTCTTGTTTCGAATACACTTAAGTATTATGAAGAACTCTTATCACATAAAGGTTTTTTTAGAGCACATCGTTCATGTTTGTTAAACATAAAACACATTAAGTCTATCTACAAAAAAGAAGCTATCATTTTAAATAATCGAGAAAAAATTAGGGTAGCACAGAGAAACAAATCTAATTTAAACAATTTGATTAAGTTATTATCCTAATCATCTTTATCGTTTAAGTATATTTTTTACACTTTGATTACCAAAACACTATCACTTACCAGAAATAGTTTGTTATCTCATCACATTTGTTTTAATTATGCTACAGATTAAAACAAACCTCCCATAAGACATAATTAATTTCTAAAATAGTATCAAGGGATAGCCTTGACCTCTATAAAAGTACTTTTTCGCGAAAGGTAGACACAAATCTCGAGTGTCTTTAAATGTTCGAGGTATTCATAAATACAAAAAATTTAAAAACGATGAAAAGTTTAATTAGTCTAACTGGAGCACAAATAATAAATAAACACCAACAACTTACTATTAATGGAGGTTACAGAACTTCCTTATGTGACACAGATCCAGAATATTACATGGCAAATTTTGACTTATGTAATGGCAGAGATAGTGATGATAGTGATGATGGAAATTCATAATTTTGATTTACCTTAAATATACTCTATCCAGTTACATCACCTAACTGGATAGGTTTGTTTCAGTTTTCTTTGGAAAACATTTGATCTATTTCATCAAATGAAGGACTACCTAGTAACTTTCCATTTGGCGATATCAAAAATTTAGCAGGGATAGATGTCACTCCATATTTTCTTGCAACTGGAGAAAGTATTACATAACGATTTTGATTAACAATTTGATTTTTCCAAGTAAAACCATCTTTTTCAACCACTTTTTTCCAGGATACGTTATCTTTTTCTAGGGCAACGGTTACAATTATAAGCTTATCAGAATATTTACTATGCAATCTCACCAATTGCGGATTTTCTATTCTACATGGTGGACACCATGAACCCCAAAAATCCAACAAGACATATTTACCTTCTAAATTAGACAACCTAAATCTTGTTCCATCTATCAAAGTAGTTTCAAAATCAGGAGCCTTTTCACCTACTACTATATTAGAATATTTAACCCCTGTGTAAACTAATACAAGTAAAGCAATTAGCCCTATTACTAAGTATTGAAACATTTTTTTCATAAAACTATATTTAGAAACATAAACCTGACATTACTAAAATACTAATTCTTATCCCCTCCCTTCTCTACTATATAACTGATAATCAACTTTTAAATCATAAATTACAATAAAAAATAACATGTATTAAGGGTACAACTTCTACTTTTAGTTATAAAAACAATCAATTAAGTAGGTTTTTTCTTTCTTTTATCAAAGAAAATTGATACTATTTACGCATTTTCACCCTATTAATATGCTTTTTAACGATTAAAAGAGTGATTTTTCATATATTTAAGTACCCCAAAACAAAATCTAGTATGAAAATTTTAAAACTACGTAAACACCATGCTCTATTAATATGCCTTAATCTATTCTTTTCATTTATATATTCACAGCATGATTATCAATATGAAGAAATGACATTTTCTGAATTAGAACAAGTCGTTATTCACACCGAAAATCATTTTGGTTCACTAGGACGTGTTAATGCAGTAAGAACGGTTGAAACAATAACTGATATTTCTGAAAAATTTAATCGTAAACAAAACTTTCTTTTAAAAGCATATTGTTATAACACCCTTGGCGTGATCCATTATACCAATAAAGATTATAAAGAAGCTATTAAAAACTATAAAATTGCTGAGTTATATGTCAAACAACTTGATAACTTTCCTGAAATAGCAATTAAGATAAATAATAACATCGCTCTGGTCTATCTTCATGGTTTCAACAAACCCAAAAGAGCATTGAAAAAAATTAAACATATTTACGAAAACCGTAGCGGAATAGACAATACATCTCGTCATATCTTAGCTCTAAATTTAGCCTCAATTTATATCAAAATAAAAAAACAAGAAAAGGCCTTTCATCTACTCGAAAAGTGTAAAAAATATTTCACTAAAAACAAAGAGTCCCTCCCCTCTAAACTTGTCACTACTTATACAAATTATGGTGAATACTATTATAACAAAAGGGCATACACAAATGCAATTCATTATTATGAATTAGCCGCGGCCTTAGCAGAAAAAAATCATCTTTTTCGAATGGCTATGGTCATTTACAAAAAGTATGAAGGTTTACTTGTTAAAATAGGAAGAAACGACATGGCATATGTCATATTAAAAAAATACACAAAGCATCATCAGACTGCATTAGAAACAGAAAAAGCCGAAGCAAACCGATATAAAAAACAATTAATTATTAGTGAGCAGAAAACTACTTTAGAAACACAAAAAGCAGAAACATCCAAAAACATATCTATATTTATTATCACCTTGCTTTTATTATGCCTTATACTTTTCTGTTTTTTCATCTACAATCATAGAAAAACTAAAATTCTAGGAAAATCTCTTGCCATAAAAAACAAACAGCTTAAAATAGCTAAAGAAAATTCTGATCGCCTTGCAGCTGTTAAAACAAAATTTATATCAACAGTAAGCCATGAGTTAAGAACACCTCTATATGGCGTAATTGGTTTATCATCAATTCTACTCGAACGAACTAAAGACAAAGAAGACCATAAATTTGTAAAGCTTATGAAGTTTTCTGCCGATCATTTACTCAATTTAATAAATGATGTATTGCAGGTTACCAAAATGGAATCTTATGAGATAAAACTAGACACAGCAAGCTACAACATCAAAACTCTAGCAGACGACATAAAAAATTCATTTGAATACCAAACCATAAAAAATGATAATACATTTCATCTCAATTTTGATCCTGCTATCCCCGAAAGACTTATTGGTGACCCTGTAAGATTATCCCAAATACTTATTAATCTTATAAGTAATGCAAATAAATTTACTCAGAATGGTGATATATGGTTAAACTTTACCAATCCGATAATTACAAATAATAATGTAGAAATTACTTTCGAAATTGAGGATAATGGCAGGGGCATACCGATAGACAAGCAACAAACAATTTTTGACAAGTTTACTCAAGCCAATTTAAAAGACGAAGCCATAGGCACTGGTCTTGGCCTGCATATTGTCAAAAACCTAGTACATCTTCATGGTAGTGATATACAACTAAAAAGTGATGTTGGAAAAGGGTCTACATTCTTTTTTAGTATTACTTTCGACATTGACACAGCTTTTAAAACAAATAAGAATACAAAAGTTAAAAAACCTGTTTTATCCATAAACAGTACAGACTATAATATTCTTATTGTCGAAGACAATAAAATCAATCAAATTGTTACTCAAAATGTGCTTAAAACAAAAGGCTATAGTTCTGCAATAGCTAGTGATGGCCTTATCGCTATCGAGATGATAAAGAAAAAAGAATACGATTTGATCTTAATGGATTTAAACATGCCCAATATGGGCGGTGTAGAAGCCACTAAAATCATTAGAGAACTTAATATTAATATACCTATCATAGCTTTAAGTGCAACTGATACAACAGAGACTATCGAGAATATTCTTAAGCCTGGATCTGGCTTTAATGATTTTATGATAAAACCTTATAAAAACGAAGAGTTCTTTGACAAAATAGAAAAGAACATCAAAAACAACCTTATCTCTAAAGCCTCTTAATTCTATTCTATTTATTGTTTTGGATTTGGATTATGGATTATGGAGTTAGATTTAAATTTTGGGTATAAAAAAACCCCCATCTGATAAGATGAGGGTTTCAAGGAAGGCGGCGACCTACTCTCCCACGAGTGTAGTACCATCGGCGCTAACGGGCTTAACTTCTCTGTTCGGAATGGTAAGAGGTGAGCCCCGTTGCTATAACCACCTTAAATCGTATGCTACAGGTTCCAATCATTACAGATCATAACAAGCAACTAATAAGTTAACATATTGATTTAAATATAATACAAGTAAAC
>CANNBP010000016.1 GCA_947502885.1 uncultured Aquimarina sp.
CCATGCTAAGAAAACATACCCACCCTTTGGGATGGCGTCGTTTTTTACACGGTTCGTTAAAAGTTTAATAAAACGATGACCTACAAAGAGATCCAAAACAAAGGGGAAAAAGATTTAGGTATAGTAATTAAAAATTGTTGGATAGCTGACGTTAAAAGAGAATTAGGATTAGTTACTAAAACTGCTCACAACAGAATTTCACAAAAAGAGGTTAAGTATCCTTGCCCAGATGGGCCAATAAAAGAATGGTTATTAAATATTTTAAAAGTTCAATAAAACGATGGATAGAAAGCCAGTTATTCCTAGATTAACAAAGAAAAAACTTTCTGATTTTGATCAAGCGCAAGCAGTGGGGTGGGTTTTAGAAAGGGCAATATCAATAGAAAATAGGATTAATAATATTTTGCTTAGTTTTTTCAACCCACATGAGCAAGAAATTTTTATAAGTTATGCTTTAAATAGTTCCGTTATGAGTTATGGTGGTAAGCTAAAAGTTTTGCATAAAATTATTGGTTATGATAAAGAAAGTAAAAAATTGTATAGCGATCTGCAAAGAATAGGTAGTATTAGAAATTCTTTTGCTCATACCGATTTTTCATATTCAATGGGCATTAGTTTCGGTGAAAAAGGAATTAAACAATGGAGAGACCAAATTATAGATGTTATGAAGTCAAATGGTCAAATTGATTCTAAAAACCCATTCGAATTTTTAAAAGAATATTTAATTCTCCTAAAAAGAGTTGAGCCCCAGCTTGATAAGATTTGGCAGGAGCGAATGCCTGAAATTAACAACCAATAGTTTTTAATAAAAAAGTATTAAAGTTCAATAAAACTATAAATTATGCCAAACATTAACCTTACGAAATTGATAGAAATAATTAATTCTGGTAAAATAAAAAGAGAAGAAATTACAGTTGATACGGATAATATCTCTAAAATGGTTTCTGAACCTAATAATTGTACCTTGATTACAATGACTGATGGTGAAATGATGGTGGTGGCAGAATCTAGAACTGAAGTTCGACGACTTTCAAGGGAACAATAAACTTAAAGTTCAATAAAACGATTAAAATATCTTTATGAAAAAAATCGAAAACAACCTATTTACAATAAATTCATCAATAACTAAAAATTTCAAAACACACTTAAGTATAAGTTCTGGTAGAGATAATGGATTTAATGATTATTGTGCTACAGGTAGATCATACGCGTTGAGACATAGCAGTACCAAAGATTTGGTAAATAAAATTTTCAGTAACCTAAATTCAAATGGGCTAGAGTTATTTATCATTGGACATGGTTCTCCTGGAAGTCTAGAAACAGGTGCAGGTACTAGAGGCTACGATTATCATAAATACATTGAAATATATAATGGAAGATCATGGAAACCTGAGTTAACCAGATTAAAAGATAAGTTACATCATTATGTTACAATAATTAGCTGCTATACAGGTGCAGAGGAAAGTGGATCCGACCTATTATTTTCAATGGCCAAAGCATTAGGTGTGGCTGTCATGGCACGAACAGGATTAACAACTGCTGAGTCTAATGGAAGAATATGGTATCAAGCAGGAAGTGAATGGCAGCAGTGTTTGCCGGATTATAGAGCAAGAGCAATAAGAAGAACACCTCCTCCTGAAGTAAATGTAGATTACAATAAAATACATCTAATAGTAAATAAAGTTTTTATTGAACAGTTTTCAAATGAAAACATTATTAAAGCTTCTTTTTTAATTGATAAAAACGAGATTACATTTTCTACTAAGGTTTCTCAAAGAATAGGTTCAATTATTTTTAATGAAGAATTTCATTATTTACCTGGAGATGTTGCAGGAATAATAACAATGAGATTAAGATTTGATGCTATAATTGAAAGCAAAGAAGAAAAAATTGAAGTTAACGTTTATAATGATGCTTTAGCCGTGATTGTATCTGGAAATGTATGTTACAGCTTACCTTCAGATTTTAGATCAATGATTAATAGTTAAATTTTACAAATCAAAACTAAATACAATATGGAATTACAAGGGCAATGGTCGAAAGAATTATCTTTAATAGAGAATTTAAAACTAACAGAGCTAGATCTTCTAATGGCTTATATAAGGCTCTATATCGATGAAGACAAGATATGTTCTAACAAGTACAGAAAAGAATATATATTCAGTACTCATCCCAATAAGAAAATTAAAGCTACAGTAGTCACAGTTGCAATTCATCTAGGGGATCGCATCCCCACTAAAAAAGAAATAACTGTTAACCCAGGAGGAATTGCAAATCGTATTGAACTTGGATGTACAGGTTTTGATGCAGGAAATCTTAGTCATGACACTACATATTACAGATATGTTACAGATGCTGTGATTCTGTCCTAAACCATTGTTATATAGAGTTTTTGGATTATACTAAAGGATGATTCAAATGTTGAAGTGGTTATAAATTGAACTAAGCAATTACAACTTTATTACTAATAAGAAGCAAGATTGTATAATGGGAATTACCTACTGGAAAAGAGTATACTACAAAAATCTAAATAAACGATGGACGAAAATGAAATTCTCTTAAAATTGTATTATGGCGATGGACCACCTTACGACCCAATTGTAGTTAACGCAATTTTGAGTAGAAATCCGAATAACACTTATAATCTTTGGCTTGAAGAAGACAGGTCAATGATTGTCAAAACCATTGACGAAGATTATAACTCAATGGAAGATGCTTTGGATGTTCTTTTAAAAGCAGAAAGAATGGTTCATATCAGCCAATTTGGAATTAAGAAAATTAATGAGAATTTAATATTTCTCTACACAAAAAAATTAATGGATGGACTGAACAAAGTGGATAGAGAAATTGAACTGGATGATAATACAATAAAACACTTTAAAAATCAACTTAAGATAAAATTAAAATCCATAGAAAACGCGCAAGAAAAAAACATCCGAATGATTAGAATAAATCATCCATCGGACTCAAAAAAGAGTTCTTTTTATATTGGAAAAATAGAATTGAATGAATCGTCAATTATTATCAAAGAGTATAACGACAATGTATCTGCTATTTTGCCAAATAATGGAACTGAGATTACGACAGAATCAATTGACAATAGTAAGTTTTGGTATTTTGAACCTGTATAAAAAACGTCGCACAAAAAAGTATAACCGCAGTTATGGCGTATTCGACTGCGTCCGAATCCACTCGGAGTTGCTAAAGTCAGTGCTTAACCGAAAATAACGCATATTAACCCGCAACTAGGGGTTATACGAGGCCGCTAAAAGTTCAATAAAACGATGGCAATATTTAAACTAAAAGGAGATAAAACCACCAATAAGGTTTGGCTTAACGACAAAGAATTGGACCTTAAGAAATCTCTCAAAGTTAAGTTTCATTCTCCAAGTGGATTTTCATGGGGTTATGATGGTGCTGGACCAAAGCAGTTATCATTAGCAATTTTATTAGAATTTTATTCAAAACAATGGGCTCTTGATGAGTATTTGTATCTGTTGGAAACTGAAATATCAAAATAGCCTTTTGATCAATCATTCGAAAAAGAAATAGATTATTAAAGTTTAAATAAACGATAATATGAATACAGATTTATATGGAAATTCTTTGAGGAAGTTTTATAATAGATTTGGCATGGAAAATGAAGGACCTCCTGATAATGTAAATGTATCTGCTTTTTTACCGTCAATAGATTTTTCCGATCAAATCAAATTGATTGATCGAATTTGTGAAGATCAAAGAGTATTTGAAAAGTTTGATGAATGTAGAAAATTGATTGATAATTTGGCAGATTCTCTAAAGGATGATAGTTTTATGAATGAGATAAATGAATCAATTGTAGATATCGAAAAATCAGATTCAGAACATCTTACTAATGGAATCTTTTGGCAATATTTAGCATCTGTGTTAGATCCTAAAATTAGCAAAAAACTAGATATCAATATCCCATTTGATCCACTACCCAGCATTAATCAAGAATTTTTAAAAACTCAAGGATCATTGATTTTTAGATTATATATTGGACTTGTTTATATGAAAGAAGGTCCAATCATAAATATTTTGAAACGATCTCAAAGAAACGGAAACCCTATTTCTCAAAACGCTTACAGGCTAATAACCTGTGATTATGTAAGACATATTCGTAATGCTTTATCACATTCGACATTTAAATCAACAACTTTTGGAATTTATTTTAAAGATGAATATAAAGGGGAATTGAAATGTGAAACAGTGGCTTCTCCAGAATTTTTGAATAGCATTACCACTTGGATAATGCTAATAAATTTACAATGTTCAACCGTAATAGATTCGAAAAGCATAAAAAATTAAAGTTCAAATAAACGATAATTTGAGGTAATTGTATTCCTTATATTGATGGATATAATTGCTAGTGGCTATATATACATATTTTATCAGAAATATCTAAATTAGTATCTAACGATGGATTACTGAGGAAAACCATAATTAGTGTATTGATAAATTGTAGATCTTAGAAAGCACTAAACTTCAATAAATCGACACCTATAATCGAAAAAAAATATTACAATGAAAAAAAAGGTTTCTATATTATTGTTTACTTGTTTATCCATATTTGTTTTAAATCTTACATCATGTAGAAGGGGTAAAATGAAGATGAATAAAACTGTCAAAGAAAAAAAGGCAGAGAAAACCAAAAAGCAGACAACAATAAATATAAAACCTAAAATCAATATAAACCAAGAAAGTAATTACGAAACCAACACAGAAGATTATGATTCACAAGAATATAACTATTTCAAATTGCGTCTCAAAAATGCATGTTTAAGTAAGTTATCTGTATCTATTGTTTATTTAGGAATTGATGATGATTGGATTGTAGAAGGTTGGTTTAACCTAAGTGGAGGTGAAGATTTAATGTTAGATATAAAAGTATCTTCCAATTCTATTGTTTATTTCTATGCAGAAAATCAATTAGCGACAAGGTTTTGGGATGGACGTAAAGATGAAACTAAGGCTATTGGTTCATATACTATTGATGATTCCTTTAAATATATCAGAAGTAATAATAACTCTTTGATAGGGGAAAAAACATACCGGACATATTTTGCTAATGAAGATAGTCCAAATAATGGCGTTTTAACTCAAACCTTTTATTGTCCAAGTAGTTTCGAGGATAAAATTACAGAATTTGTAGGACATAAAGATTAAATTATGCCTATTAAAAAAGGTGATACTAACTTAATTTCTTGGAGAAAATAAGATCTATTTAAAGTTCAATAAAACGATAAGAAATTTCAAACTAGAAATATCGAATAAGCAGTTTATGATAATAATATTTGCTGCTTACCTTATTCTAGATTTTATATTATTTTAAAGTCAATAAAACGATATGTATACTTTTTAACCATAAAGATCATTTAAAAAATAGAATAAATTAAATATAGTTTTTTATAAATGAATTCTAATTTCAGATATATACATACGCAACACGCAACTGTTATCAACTTAGATAATAATTATGATAAAGACATTAGTTTTATTTGTGGACATGATTATCATGATCAACCAAATCTCAACTTTAGATGCAAATACCTTGAGAAAGAAGAGAATATTGAGTCTGCAATAAACGTTTTAGATTATTTATTTAGAATATTTAATTCAAGTTATTATCTATTAAATTTTTCTGTTGAATATTTTACAAACCAATATGATTTAGATGCCTCATATTATAGAAATCCTTTTTTAGGTTTGCGTTTAGATCTATTCTATGATACTCAAAAGGATGAATATTGGACAATGGATCCTTATAATATGTTGGAAGTAAAATTACAGCGACCAAAATATGATACTAGTTCACCTTTCAGTTGTAAAAAATCCACTGAAAAGTATCAAAAAAATATATTTTCATATGGCTTATACATGAGCCAGTATTCTGAGATATTTGAAAGTATTCTATTATTTTTAGGTGAAGATCAAAATTACACTACTCTTTCATCTATTTTAGATTCTATCAAAACTCATATACATAACAACGATATTAAACTTAACGAATTTTATATAGATTGCGGATATAACGAATCTGACATAAAAAAATTTAGTAGGACTTGTAATAATTATTCAATAGTTGGTATTGCAGGAAGACATGGAGTAAAAAGTATGAAAAAACTTGATGATACTGATAAGCTGCCGCTTGAAAAGGCAAAAATGATGATTCATAAAATGGCATCACATTTATTCAATAAATACCGTTGTTTACAAATAAAGTCCAAATAAACTATGAAAAATACATTTAAGGTATTGCCAACAAGTGAAATGAAGATAATCAAAAAAATAGAATTGATTATTTCTAATAGTAATAATATAGACATTATTGTAGGTTTCATAATCTATAAACGTGAGTTGTCTAGTAATTACAATTTTATACAACAAACTAAAAATGAAAAATCCTTTCATTATCTTTTAAAGTATCCTAAACATGATGAGTACCCTGAGGACAATATTGATCAATTAATTTTGGAAACTATTCAAAAGGAGTTTCCTAAAGCTAGGTTAAGAAATAGCTTGTTATTTTCTACCTCAGATGTTGAATATTATGATAAATTGATCAAGCGCCCTTACGAAGAAGCCGAATTGATAATAGAGCCGGATTTTTGGGGAATGGAAATCCAAGAACTTGAGGGTAAAACTATAAGAAGATTTTGTAAGAATATTAATATCTACGTTAATCATTCGAAGGAATCAATTAAAAATATAACATTTAAAGGAAATTGTGATTTTACTAATCGAGAAGATATATATAATCAATTAGAATATAAAATTGAATTTCTTTAAACAAAAGTTCAAATAAACGATCAAAGAAAGAAAACTATGAACATCAAATGTAGATATAAACATTCTTAATATTATACAGTTACAAACATAGGTAACAGTTATGATGGTATACAATCTAGGAGAAATACATGGTTTAAATTTTATTGGTCAGATATGCCAATTTATCAAGGCACATAGAATATATGAGTGAAGAAATAATAAAGATATTTGAAGTAAATACTGATGCAATAGCAACTAACAGAGGGTTTTATTATCAATATCTATTGGTATTGAAAAAATGGATTAAAAACTTTATAGATGAAAAAGACATTGTAACCCTTATAGAAGTTGAGGATGACATTAAAGAAGTAGGTGATGAAATTATTTTTACCCAAGTTAAGTGCTACACTTCTTCTTTTAGTCTAAATTCTAAGGAAATAAGGAAATCTATTTTTAATTTTTTTATACTTTATTTAAAATATCTAGACCTGAAGGAAAAATCATCTTTTTGCTTTTCTACTAACTCACAAATATCCAAAAAAGAAAAATTGCTATTAGAATGGGCAAAAAACCCAGAATTAAAGGATTATAAGCTTCTAACCTTATGCATTAAAAAAGTAAAGGAAATCCTTATCAAAGAAATAAAAGAGAGAAGAATTAAACTTTTACAAAAAGGTCTTTCGGAGGTTGAGAAAGAATCTGTAAATAGAATCAGTGATGATTTTAAAAACAGAATAGATAAAAATATTATTGGGTCTTTTGTAAAAAGTATCCTTTGGGAATTTAATGAACTCTCCCCAGAAGAAGGTGTTGAACTACTAACAAAGGAAATCCATACACTTTTAGAGCACACAAAATTTAATGGAAAGTCAAGTTCATTGCTTTTTAGAGTTTTGACTTCTGAAATATATAGAAGTTCACAAAAGGAAAAAAAGTCGGAAAGAGTTCTTAATAACGGTCACTTAACAACAATTATTAAGCAAACTGAGGGTGATTTATTGCAATTGGTTGACAACAAATTGACTAAGCTCTTTAAGGTTGAGCTAGAATCGTTAAAAGTAGATGTTGCAAATTTAATAAAGACGGCAGATTTACATTCAAAGGATATAGGTTTTTTGAAAAATGAGTTAAGAAATACTTCAGTAAAAATTCCTAAACACCTAAATCTATTACCAGATTTTTCTTCAATCGATATATACGGATGGGATGATTTTTTAAAACAAATCCATTCTGCTTTAGGCAAGAAGAAAACTATTTCTATTTATTCAGAAGGAGGAATGGGCAAAACTACTTTTGGTAAAAAATATTTGCAAACTTTTGATGAGTACGATCATATTATTTGGATAAGCGCAGAAAAGTCCATTTCGACCTCATTACTTTTAGATGATACGTTGAGAAATAATTTAAAATTTACAGCTTCAACTGAACCAGAAAGTATTGATTTTGCATTTAGAAATTTATTAAACACTTTGAATAAAATACATGGCAAAAACCTAATTGTAATTGATATTCAGGAATCCAAAAATGAGTTGTCAGAGATTAAATCGTTGTCTTTAAGTCCAAATTGGCATAAACTAATTCTAACAAGAAGTCATTTAAAAACAATTCCAAACGAGAGATTACCAAAAATAGATTTCAATATTGCTAAAGAAATTTATTCATCTCATTGTAATAAAGAAAAAATAAATAATGAATTGCTTAAACAATTTTTTGAAGCTATCGATTATAACATATTAGTTATAGAATTAACTTCTAAAACAATTGAAAATAGCTTTGATTTATCTCTTACTGATTTTATTTTGGCATTAAAGGAGCAAGAACTTGATAAAAAGGATTTCAAAATTGATATAGATGTAAATAATGAGTCTAATTCTGTTCGAATCTTTAATTATCTATTGGAAAGATTCAGTCTTCCTACTCTCAAAAGTAATGAAAAAAATTATTTAGAATACCTAGCAATATTACCATCAACTAATATTGTTATAGAGGAACTAATCCTCATTAATGGATTAAAGAATTATGATGAAAATAAAATTACAATTACTAACAATATCAATGCCCTTGAGAAAAAAGGCCTCATAAACATAAGTTCAGATAGAAAAAGAATTGATATTCATAAAATAGTAAGGGAGATTATAATTTATAAAGAGAGAGAGCGGCAAAGTCCTTTTATCGCTAATATTTTTCATATAGCTTGGTTAACAAGTAGAATTAAAGAAGGGTATAACGCTCCGAAGAATTCATTTAGATTCTTAAAATATGCGGAGTCCATAATTAATTCAATAAAAGAAGAATATAGAAGCAGTGTATATCAACCGTTGCTTCTTCTAGAAAATGAATATTTCTATTCGATAAGATTTTATTTAGGCGCAAAAAACGAGTTGTCAAAACTAACTAGTCTAGCAAAAAGAGCTGAGAAATATGCAGGACTCGATAAGAGAGAGTTAGGTGTGATTTATAACAATCTAGCTCTTTGCTATAGTGAAAATGAAGAAGAAGATCTGGCCATAGAATATTTTCAAAAAGCTTTGAAACAATATTCTATGGAAAATAAAGAATCTTTAATACTAATTATTACCACGTTGAATAATTTATCTAGTATTTATTTAATGCATAGTGATCTTATAAATGCAATGAAGAACTTCAAAAAAGTTCAAAGTATTAGAAAGAAATATTCCTTATACGACGACCAGCAACTTAGTATTGAATATAGAATTTTATCTCGTTCATATGCAATAGGAGGTTCATTTAAAGAAGCTATTAACTTACTAAAGGCAGGGATAGACTTACACCTATCCCTTACATCTCTCGATAGGAATGATTTTTATTTAGCAGCATATTACAATGAATTATCCAACTTATATCTAATAACTGAAAACATCGACGAAGCTATAAATAATCAGGAATTGGGTATAGAAATTCTTGAAAATATGGGACTTACCAATAGTACTTACTTACTAACAATGTATGAGATATCTAAAAACCTATATAATTATCTAGGTTTAGATGTAAAAGAAAATGAAATGAAAGAAAAAATTAAGGCATTTAAAGTTTACCAATCTTAACTAATTATTTAATAAGGGTATTTTTAAGTCCCAGAACAATTACAAAGTGAATTGCTATGAGAACTTCCAGACTCATAACATAACCCTCCCTTTTCCTTAGTAATCCTTATTAAGCTATTAATACTGTAGAGTGTTTTTTAATAAATGCTTCTAATTCAAGTAAATTGTCAATGGAATGGTTAGATATTTTAATCTCTCCCGCTACTTTTTTTAGAAAACCCTTGTGAATACTGGTATTTACAAGGGTTTTTTATTTTTACTTGTTATTCTTAATTCCGCTTAAAGTGTTGGTAATCAGTAAAAACAGGTTCGATAAATTCAAAAGTCCGGTTCTGGTTCGTAGGAAAACTCTTTAAATTTATAGTCACTTAGATTTGAATTATAAATATTCATTAAATTGTACAGAATAGGTGAATTTATCAAACTTCTATGTTGAGAGCTTTATGGAAATATATTTTAAACTGATTTTTATATCTAAATATCGGTTGTTATTATGTCAAATAGGAAAATCATAAACGACTTGATAACTTGATAACTTGACAATTGGGCTACAATTGGACATTAAAAAGTTCGATATGAGCCCAGTTCTCTCTAAGAATGATTCTCTCATTTTAATTTCAAATGTTTTAAGGAACTACCCTTCAACTGGAATATCAGTTTGTAGGTTTAATTTTAAGTTGGTCTATGGGCTTGCTATAAATTACAAAATATTGCATCTCAGTATTTAACATATGATTTGGGAATAGCATTTAAATTAAAGGTATCTTTATCATGTTAAAATTCTGAAAGCTCCAGTTTAATCCTGTTTTCTCAAATTCAATATTCTTTTTCTGCTCTCTTATTTCTCAGCAATAGTGCAAAAAACAGGTTAAGCTAAATTAAGAATAGCAACATCAGTTTGGACGCTGTTTTCAACGTAGAAGAAGTCCTCATAATTGGATATTTCAGTTTATTTCTAAATTTAACAAAATTTTGTCCGTTATACTTGAAAAATGCCTATTACATATTGATAAACATGTCGGAGAAGATTTCATCATATGGTTTACTAAGAATATAATTATTGGGGGGAGAAGAATAGAGAAGTATCAACCGTACTATGTTTACAGAAGCTGGTGTCTGGACAGCATCTTCGAAAATGATATAAAATTTTAATTCTTAACAAAAAACAGGTACCGCGTCAAAATATAAACATGAGTACAAAATTATTTATAAAATATATGGTCAGTTTACGATGTAAACTCATGGTGAAAGAAGAGTTAAAAAAACTTGGATTGCATTATGTCGTTTTGGAATTAGGTGTTATTGAACTCTTAGAAGATATAACTAAAGAGCAACGTATTCAACTGGAGAAAAATCTAAGTAAATCTGGCTTAGAATTGATGGAAAATAAAAAAAGTATTCTAATTGAGAAAATTAGAAATGTCATTATCGAAATGATTCATTACACAGACGAATTGCCTAAAGTCAATTATTCCGATTATTTAAGTGAAAAAGTTGGCTATAACTACACATATCTAGCAAATATTTTTTCTGAAGTGAAAGGAATTACCATTCAGCAATTCATCATTATCCATAAAATTGAAAGAGTTAAAGAATTGCTTATTTATGATGAACTAAATCTTACCGAAATCTCTCATAAATTACACTATAGCAGTGTTGCGCATTTATCTAATCAGTTCAAAAAGATCACTGGTTTAACGCCTACTTTTTATAAAAAACTTAAAGAAAAACGTAAACAAAATCTAGAAGATTTATAACCAATTATATCCTGTTAGCCAGATCTTAAGCATATAAACCAATCTTTTATACAAACTTACAGGATACCACTTTTTCAATTTTGCATCATTTAGATAAACAGATATATTGTTTTGATACTTACATACCACAAAATGCCCTGCATTAAGCTCAATGATAGCTGTTTTACCAGTCACATTTCTTATCCTGATAGGTAAACCCATTGATAAAATTATTTTTTTATTCATAATCATAAAGGTGATCTATTTTTGCCAGAAATCATGCTTGTTGAAAGTTATTTTTATACTAAATAATCTTTTGCTGTATTGATATTTGAGAATGTGTGATATATGTAATATGGATTTAGTGTAGTATAACACAATGTATATTTAATTATCCAATTTTGTAGTAAAATAAAAGTAAAATGGATGATCAAGATATAAATCAAATAAAGAATGCATTGAAAAATGGAAAATGGAAGAAATTATTCATTTTGGCATTTGTATTTATACTATTAATAGCATTTAAGCCGTGGGTTCAGGTAGGAGCAGGTGAAAGAGGAATTGTTCAAAATTTTGGGGCAGTTCAAGATGTTGTACTAGGGGAAGGGATTCACTTCAAAATACCAATAATGCAAACAGTGATTCTAATGGATGTAAAGATCCAAAAAACGATGACTGATGCTGCATCCTCCTCCTCAGACCTTCAGGATGTAGATTTATCAGTGGCCTTGAATTATCATATTATACCGGATAAAGCAAATTTGGTTTACCAAACCATTGGAGTAGAATTTAAAGAGCGTATTATTGATCCAGCCATTCAAGAGGTAATGAAAGCCGTTTCAGCCAGATATACTGCAGAAGAATTAATTACCAAAAGACCAGCCGTTAGCACCGAAATGCAACAAGCACTTACCTCAAGATTACTTGCATCAAATATATCAGTTGATGCATTCTCTATTATCTCTTTCAGCTTTTCCCAAACTTTTACTGATGCTATTGAGGCAAAACAAACTGCAGAACAAAATGCATTAAAGGCAAAACGAGATTTGGATCGTATAAAAGTAGAAGCAGAACAAACAATTACCGCAGCGAAAGCTGAAGCAGAGGCATTGCGTTTACAAAAAATGAATATTTCACCCGATCTAATCGAACTCAGAAAGATAGAAGCAAACCTTAAAGCTATAGAAAAATGGAACGGAATTTTACCTCAAGTTACAGGTGCAGGTGCTATACCCTTCATCGGAGTAAGTGATGTTGCTAAAAAGTTAAAACAATGATAGGATAATCTTATGGGGCAATCTATAGCTTATGATATTTTTTTTATATGATTCATTTGATTTTTTTAACAAAAAAATAAGTTAACATATAACTATCTTTAAAATAATCAAAATTAGTTTTTAGCTTCATATTGGGTTTGATAAAGACAGGTCATCGCCTATGAAAATAATAGATTTCATAACTAAATGGAGCAACAATTACATCGTAATTGTGGTTTTAGTCATTTTGGTGACAATGGCACTTATCAAAGTATCGATATGGGTACTCAATAAGTACATTCTGCATACTTCAAAGAAATCTCAAATAGCGCCTACTCATTATCATTTTTTTAAAAATGCTGTTGCTTTTCTATTTTGGCTAATTGCCCTAGCCACCATTACTTTCCTAATCCCTCCTCTTAAAGCTTATGCACTTACGGTTTTTGCAAGTGCTGGTATTTTCCTAGCAATTCTTGGATTAGCAGCACAACAAGCATTATCTAATATTGTTAGTGGAACCTTTATTGTTATTTTCAAGCCATTTAGAGTTGGTGATTTTATCACAATTGCCAATCAATATACAGGGACAGTAGAAGATATTACTTTAAGACACACAGTAATTGTCAATTTTGAAAATAGAAGGATCATTATCCCAAACTCAATAATAAGTGGTGAAACAGTTATCAATAGTAGTATTGCAAATGAAAAAATATGTCAATCAATTGAGATTGGAATAAGTTATGAAAGCAATATTGATACCGCCAAAACCATTATGAGAGAGGAGGCAGAAAAACACCCTTTTTGTATTGACAACCGATCTAAGAAACAAAAAAATAAAAGTATAGAAATTGTTCAGGTTTTTCTTATTGGTTTTGGTGAGAGTAGTGTAAACCTGAAAGCTAGAGTATGGTGTGATAATCCATACAAAGCTTTTGATATGCACTATGATATTAATCAATCTATTAAAAAAAGGTTTGATAAAGAAAGTATTGAAATCCCATATCCACACCGTACAATTGTTTATAAGGAGCCTTTTAAAAAGGGGAGTGATATAATGCCTTCTTCTTTATAATTAGACTCTTTTGTTTATGATTAATAAGAAAAACCTCAAAAGGAGAATTACTATCTAATCATATCCTAATAAATTATTAATCTGACAAATAGGCTGTTTAATATTCAAAAGTGTGATATATGTAATGTAGACCTAAACTAGTGTAACGCATTAAAGTATTAATTAACTGATTTTTGTATACGTATCAAACTCCTTTTTATACTTGAAGGGGTGTTAATAATCTAAAAATAGAAAATCATGTCAAAAGAAAAAGAAGGTAAATCCAAGTCAGGTAAAAAAGCACCTGCAAAAAATTTGAAAGAAAAAAGGGCCGCAAAAGCTGCAAAAAGAAAGGAGAAAAGGAGTGGTGAATGAACGTTATGTAAAAAATCGTGATCATCTTATTCTAGTTTAGCATTAATCTTCTATCCTATTATCCATGAAAAACCAAGAATTAGAAAAATCCTTTAAACTTAAGTTGGTTGATACTATTGATTATGAACCTGGATCTGTGATTATGAAAGCTATCCTGAAGAAGAAAACGGGAACTGTAACTATATTATCATTTGATAGTGGAGAAGCGTTGCCCTCTAAAATATCTCCTTTTGACAATCTTATTCAGATTATAGACGGAGAAGCTGAAATTATTATTAATGAAGAATCAAATACGATTGAAACCGGTCACGTAATCATTATCCCAGCTCATACAAGAAATGTAGTAAAGGCTAATAAACGGTTTAAAATGATGTCGATCATCATTAAAAGCGGTTATGAAGATGTGAGCATTTAGAATTTAAATATAAAGGATATGGAAGGACAAGAAAATAAATTCAAACCAGGTGATACTGTTTACGCCAAAGCAAATCCTGAAGTTAAATTGATTGTACGATTATACTACCGCCGAATCTATTACTGTACGTTTGCAGAAGATCCTAAGAAAAAGGAAGTAGTGTTTTTTGAAAGAGAGCTTTTATAATGATTACTTAAAATGACTAAAGTTAAGAACAAGATAACACATCCATAAAATGACACAAGAATTAGGCATAACAAAAATGCAAAGCTTTCATTTTAACATTCCAGAAAAGAAGCCGAAGATTGCCTACTTCATATTGGTTCACCGTTTTCCTGAACAGTTCAAACGATTGTTTAAAGCCATTTACCATCCAGAAAACCACTACTTAATACAGATCGATCAAGAGATTGATATAAACACTGAAAAGAGCGTTAAAACATTTTTGGCAGATTACTCCAGCGTTTATCTTTTAAAAAGTAAAAATGTAGAGAGGAGAGGATATAGTATGGTACAGTCTCAAATTAATGGGATGAAATACCTTCTAAATCGTTGTCTTAAATGGGATTTTTTTATTAATCTAAGCGATCAGGATTTTCCTTTGAAATCTCAAGATTTTATTTTTGATTTTTTGAGCAGGAATAAAGAAAAAAACTTCATAAAAATAGTCAATCAAATTAAGAAGAAACCTGATACGCTAAACCGCTTTGAAAACCATTTTCAGGAGATAGATATTGGCTTTTCGGGCATACCCTATAAAAGATCTTTCATGAAAAATGTGACTTGGTATGTCGGCGGGCAATGGATGATCTTGACCAGAGCATGCTGTGAATTTATTTGTTACAGTCCCGAAATGAAAAAGTTTGAAGATTTCTATCGTAAGATCCTATTTGCTGATAAATCATTTTTTCAAACTGCATTAATGAATACTTCATTCAAAGAAACGATCATAAACGATGATAAGAGAGTTGTTGTAAGGGTAGTTGATGGTGATATAACTTTGAAACCAGAAACTTTGACAAGAGCGGATGTCGATTTCTTAATACAAGGAGACAACTTATTCGCCAGAAAATTCGACGAAAGGGTTGATGAATCTATATTGGGTATTTTTGAGGAAGCTTTAAGAAGACCATATCAAATAACAAATAATGCTAATAATATTGACTTTAGCCTTCTTCCAATGCTTAGTATTAATGCGAAAAAAAGTCTCCTATTAGATCCAGAAACAATCATAAATCCTCCAACTCAATTAACTAAACAAATGCTTAATGGAAACAAATAAATAGTAAAATGGCTAAAACAAATATTACGAGAAGTTGGAGAGAGCAAAAGGTAATGCTCAAACGGAGATTCACTTTTTTATCTGATAAAGATTTTGAATTTGAAAATGATCAAAAAGAAATGATGCTTGATAATCTTGCTATTAAACTTAAGAAAACCAGAGCAGAGTTAGAGTTGCTTTTCATTGAGCTACAGACCTATTGAACTACACTTAATAAAAATAATCATGTATAAATCTAAAATACAACCACTTGCTGATAGAGTACTGGTAAAAGTTGACATTGCAGAAGAAAAATCAAAAGGAGGTATTATTATACCAGATACTGCTAAGGAGAAACCTCAAAAAGGTGTTGTATTGGCTGTCGGAAAGGGTAAGAAAGATGAACCCATGACTGTAAAGGTTGGTGATGCCGTATTATATGAAAAATATTCTGGAACAGAAATTACTATTGAGGGTATTGATGCACTTATTATGAAAGAGTCGGATATCTTTGGCATTATTCGAGCAGTCAGCTTAGAACGTATATAAAAATGTAAAAACAAGAGGGATTAAATGACTGTAGCGATTACTTCTAAGATTGCTAACCTTTTTTTTGGGAGGGTAACAGAATTATTATCGTTATGAGTGCTAGCATAGGCAAACTACAAAGTGTGACAACAAATATAAAACCTATGAATTACAGTTTAATTCTTTTTTTTCCCGGTTTATTGATTGACTTCTTCATCAAAATAGTGAATCGGGTACCATTTATTGTATCACTTTCTAAGTTAACATAACCTCCATGGGCTTCTGCCACAATCTTAACTAATGTAAGTCCCATTCCCCAACTATTTAATTGAATAGAATCATTATCTTTCTTTAGGAATTGAAAAATTTGACCTTGTCGTTCCTTAGGAATTGGCTTTCCATAGTTATGGATGGATAACTCCACAGCTTCACCTAGATCTTTAATATTAATAGTAATGGGTGATTTGTATAATCCATATTTAACTGCATTAGATATAAGGTTTTCTATTAATCTTCGAATAGCAGTTCCATCAAATATTCCCACAATATTATCTGAAGTGTATTTAAATTCAAATTCATTGAAATAAATTGTTTCAGAATCTTTGTATATCTCATTAATAATTTTAAAGATATTGATTTCAGCAAACTCCAACATTATACCTTGACCTGCCTTTACTGTAATTGCATCCATCAAACTTTCTATAAGTCCAAGTGATTTGGTGACACTTTTTATTGCAATGTATTTCATTGTACTTACTAAATCTTCCCCTTCTTGACAATCTAACAATTCTAAGGAGGTTTTAGCAATAGAAAGGGGGTTACGGATATCATGTGCTAATGTGCCCACAAGTTTTTCTTGCATATCCTGAATAGATTTCGAAAATGCTTCCACAGATTTAAGTGTAGCCAGTTCCATAAAGTATTTTAATAATTCACCTACATCCAATGTATATACATTGTTTAAGATTAAAACCTCTGTTAAGACTCTATTAAAAATAATATACTCCAGAATGATCTGGTCTACAGTATAATTGGAAGATAAAGCTCTGTGTTTTCCATGTTGTGAACAGTTTTCAAAAATTTCGATGTATTTTTCATCAGGACAAGCATATATAGGATTACTATATCTTGTCATTACATCCGAAATATCTTTTATAAAATAGCGTAAATGATCCTGTAAGATAACAACATCCATGTTTTTTGAAGAGAGAATTTCTTTTTTAACTTGTTCCTCCCAGGTTTTGATTATTAAACTAATATTCTGAGCTATAATTTGACCTGTCTTCTTCATTGTAGTTATTCTAATCCGATAGCTAAAATTTATTAATTCATTTACAGATAAAAGAACACTTTATTCGGATAATTAAGAGCTGCTGACTGTACAAACGATTCCTTTAAAACACCATAGTTAGCATATTCCTTATTCTTTTCTACTGCCCAACCAATATTGCCATAGTCAAAATGCCAATACTCTTTATGATCACACACAAAATCTTCATCCTCGAAAAGTTTCATCAGAAGTTTGCGATTTTTCTTTGCTTCTTCACTAATGTCAGGATGTTTAGGATAGCATTTTTCATTTAAATCAATATGTAGCCCATCATTGGTTCCAAAATCAAGTACACATTTCTTTCGCAAATCATAAATCAGGGCATCAACAGCACCGCCTGTCGAATGGGTAGATTTTCTTTTGGGAGCAACAAAATTTGATAAAATTTTATTTATTTCTTCTATTGATTTTTTTGGATATTTATTTTTCAAAAAACTGGCCTTTTGTTCTAATAGTTTTTGCTGATGCTTAAATGACCTCCAGGCTGATCTAATAATTAGTTTTTTGCCCTGATTGTTCAGAAGTTCACTAATTCGCCCTATTTTTTTATACACCTCTTCTCTAACCAAATAACGATAGTTTTTCTGAATAGATTTTTGAAAAATTAAGTTAAAATCCGAATCCTGAAGACTTATCAATGGAGAGTGATCTTCCTTGACAGTCATAACTGCTGTTTTCTTTTTGTGCAAGCTGTCTTTTTCTTCTACAATAGCACAATACTCTTCCCCATTGATAGGAGTAATGATATTTTTAAAAATGTAGGATGAGTTCATGGCTGTAACCAACGCCCCATATTTTAATGTAAATGATACATCACTACCAACTTTTAAGTTTTCTTTTTTGGCGTTTATAATAATGTGATCGCCACCTGCTCCCAGGATTTCAACATCCAATTTAGGAGTTAATCCAGCCACCATTACATCTTGAACCCCCATAGCTAGGATAGCTCGCCGTATTATGCCTTGGTCTTTGAATTTTGGTTTGTTACCAAAGGCGTTTAGACCAATCTCGCCATCTGGCATCGATGATTTGTTTTTCAATTCTATAACTTCAGCTACGAGCATAAAAGCATCTTGATAAAGTTTTGGAATCGGTTTTCCGGTTAAAGGCTCGTAGCCCAAAAATATAGATTCTCCTAATCTTAAATTATTTATCCTACCAACATCTTTTGTAGTACTGAACCAATTATAATTAGCTGAGTTTCCTCCTGAAATCACAGATAGTTTTATTTTGAACTTTTTTTCAATACTACTCGCAATAGAAGACAGCAATTCCATCTTTTCTGTTGTAGGTTTAACACCCGAAAAACAGGCAAGGTTTGTGCCTATTCCTGTGAGTTCAACTCCTCGAAGACTTAGTACTTTTTTAATGGTATTTTCGAGTTGGGAGGGTAATATCCCTTCGCGCAAATCTCCTAATTCTACCATGACAATAACTTTATGGATCTTACCATGCAGGATAGCAAATTCTGAAAGCTTTTTTATAACAGACAACTCCGAATTTAAACTCATATCGGTATCTAACACTACAGATTCTGCCTGACTTATCATAGGTGTTCTAATCAATAAAAAAGAAGCTTTTACCCCAGCAGCACGCATTTCCTTTATATTTGATATTCTTGAGTCTGCAAGAATTTTAATCCCACTATTTACCAAAACATTAGCAATATGTGGATGTGCACAAACTCCTTTAGTAACGGCAATTATTTCTATGCCTTTTGATTTAAAAAGTGAACTTAACACCTTAGCGTTGTGGGCTATCTTACTAAGATTAATATTTATTCTTGGGGTTGGCATACTAGAGGGGGTATATTAATTAAATCAGGGAATACTTCATAAAGCTTTTCTATCAACTTTCTACAGTCATTTTTTAAGACATCAGTGACAGGTAATTGGTACTTTTCTTCATAAGTCTTTGTTGTGTTTTTAATTTCTTGGTCATTCATACCTTCATGATTGATTGTAATTGCAATTACCTTAGATCCGGAGAAAACTTCTAACATTTTTATTTCACTTTCAAGTGTTGGCATTGGAATTCTAGGAAAATCACATCTGGTGCGCCTTTTTGGTGGATGTTGAAGGATAATAGCTTTAGGCATAGCGCCTCGTAGGATTGCACTTGAGGAGGTAAATGCAGGATGACTAAGTGCTCCCTGCCCTTCTACTACAATAATATCGGGTTGCTCTTTGAGTGCTTCCAGGATAGCATTTTCAACTTCTCCCGTTGCAAAACCAGAACTTAATACATCTATAGCAATACCGTATTTCGAACCTTGAAGTACCCCTGTCTGACCTGTAGTTATAAATATTGCGTTTAAGCCATCTTTTTTAAGAGCTTCTACTAATTTAAGTGCGGTAGTTCGTTTACCAACTGCACAATCTGTACCAGAAACTGTTATTACAGGAGTTTGAACGTCTCTTATACGTCCGGTAAAGTTGTGGAGTTTTTCTTTTAAAGGTGGTTTTCTTACATCAAAAATGGATACATTGTATTTTCTTGCAAGATCCATACAAACTTTATCTTCTGAAAGAAATTCTGGAAGCCCATTTACAATATGCATTCCAGATTCCATAGCAGTATAAATAATTTTTTTCTCAACATCACTAAGAAATGGTTCAAGAGGTGCAATGCCATAGATAAAATATTCTGGAATGCTATCCAACATTTCGATAGCTTGATTAAAATTTTGGAATATTGGTATCGCATTTCTAATTCCATCCAGATACTCCCCAGCATCAAGACCTGATTTAGTACTATCTATAATACCAACGATTTTATACTTTTCGGAATGTCTGACAAGACCATTTGCGACTTTACCATCTAGTTTGCCAAATTCATTTTCGCAATATACTATTGCTGATGTTTTCATATGTAAGTGATATAAGATTAAAGAAACCGACTTCAGAAAGGATTTAACTTCCTACCAATGCTTTTGCGTACAGACCCAATTCCCATCTATCAGGGTCATTTTGAAATCCGCAATAGTAGATTCCATCAATATATCGCTTTACTATCAGCGAAATACTAGGGTTTATTTTAGTAAATACTGTATCTCCTATTTTATATTTACCGATTACCATATTGTCAAGTTTCATATTTACTATATTATAATTTTTTAATACTTCATTTAATAAGATTTGATCCTTCTAGTCTTATCCTTAGAATTGTTAAGTTTCTTTAAATTCCGGTGACTATATAAGGACGGAAATAATCGCCGGAACCTAAAGTTTTATTAGTGAATTACTAATAAAAGGAAACAGAAAAATGATTCAATGGCATTGATTTGTGTATTGTTTTAATATTTTCTTACTAAAGAATATTTGTTTTGTAAGGTTTTGTTCAACTTTATAAAAAGAGGCAGAGTTTTGAATTTCTGCCTCTTTTTTTACCTGAAAATGTTTTGTAGTATATATCAAATACTGCGCATGCATTATCATTTTGGTAATTCTAGGTCGTTCAAGATTCATTTTTTGAAAACGATTATATTCTCATTTTATAATATTTATTACAAAGATCTTTATAATTAATCGATGGAAGGTTATACAATAGGAATTGAATGTTACATAAATCATAGGTTCCATTCTAACCTATTTATACCAGTAAATTCAAATGACAAATGGTATTACTTAAATATTAAGAATGTAAATGGGAGAGTGTTTTATAATTGCGAAATCGAAATGTGCCATTTATGGCACAAAAAACATTCTCATGCGTCATGAGTGAACAATATAAAACGTCTAACCCTATGTGCCATAGTGCCAAGCAAAGATATAATAGGATAAGGTTTTGGAATTAATGAAAGCAAATAAGGGTATAGCTCTTATGAAGCTATTAATACTGTAGAATGGCTTTTTATAAATGATTCTATTTCAAGCAAATTATCAATAGAATGGTTAGATATTTCAATCTTTCCCGCTACTAAGTTGAAAGCCAGTTATTTATAAATCAAGTAATTGGCTTTTTTTCTTCCCGAAATTCTCCCGAAAAGTTTGAAGACTGTTTATTTTAATGCTATGAAATGTATTCTATTGCATAGTATTTCGTAAGTATAATCTCTATTACTGCATCACAAAGGCATTTTCAGACTTCTTATTATTACAACCAAGGGTAAAGCCAGTAAGCTTGTTAGTACTAATGTTTATCAAAGTTATGCTTTATGTTTTCTTGAATTTACGTGTAAAAAACTATAGGAGGCTAAAACAATGGCATAGGTAGGCTAATCGATACACCTCTCCCTGAAATAAAAAGTCAAAAAGTTTTGAGCAAAAAACAAAACGGAAGACCCCACCCCCCTTCTATATATTAGATTTCCTTTTTTGAGTCTAGGGGGTTATTTTAGCTACATACTGTAATCCTTCGGTCTTTGTCAAAATTTAGTTACTGGGTGTAAAAAAGCCTCTAATTTCTTAGAGACTCTTTATTAATAGATCTTGAAGGTTATTTAGTAAATGTTTCCACTAGTGTCCCTTCTCCACTTATAATTGTATTCCATTTAAGGGTAGTTTCAGTAAGTTCCGTAATTTCTAATTTATATACTTCTGATCCCTGATCGGCATCATCCCAAGTGATAATAAGGTTATTATTGTCTTTACTCCATTTACCCGTCTCCAAAACATCCGCTCCATTAGCTCCAGAGCTTTTATAAGTAAAGATTGTTCTGTTATCAGAGGTGAACTCTACAATATCCTGAGATGTAACCTGATTTCCATTTAGTAAACTAGTTTGTTTTATCCAAGTTCCTATAAGTGCTACTTCTTGGTTATTCTCTGAGTTGTTATCATCATCACTTGAGCAAGCAAGCAAAGTGGCTGATACAATCGCAATCATTAAAATTAGTGTAAGTTTCTTCATCTTTAATTTGGTTTTTAATTATTAGTAAAGTAATCCTGAAGCCTATGATATTCATAGTGGAATACCACATAACTCATATTTTCTGAGCCCAAATAAAAGGAATTTTCTTTAAAAAGACACATATATGTGTCCGAAAAAACAAATTAAGACTATCATTTTTACGTAAATGTTTAGCAAAGAAGAAATAGCTGTTTTAAAAAACACTGGTGATCGTATACGAGAAGTCAGAGAGAATAAAGGTTTGTCTCAAGATAGGTTGGCAATCGAAGCTGATATACCAAAAAATCAAGTTGGACGTATCGAAAGACACGAAATCAATACAACCTTGCTAACTCTTTATAAAATTGCTAAAGCTTTGGATGTAGAGTTGAGAGATTTGATATATAATCAAGACTAAATTCTATATCGATCTTTTGTCAAAATGTAGTAAAAACTGTAATCTTACCCCATAAGAATAAATAAGGTTTCGTTATGATGCTGGTGAAAAGAAATAAATAAACTTCACCATTGATAATGTATTTAAAAACCCTTATTTTGTTGTATTAAGATATAAACGATAAAATCCCTGAATGACGACCCAAGAGCTTAAAAAACTGAATGAAGATCTATGGAGTGCAGCAACGAAGATGAGGGCTGACTCAGATTTAAAGCTTAACGAAATAGATACTCCAATATTAGGACTTATTTTTTTAAAGTTTGCCGATAATAAATACACACTGGTTGAAAAGGATATTGATGCTGAATTAAAAAAGCAAGAGAATAGTCGAAGACAAAGACCAGTTGACGAAATAGCTATAGAAAAATGTGGTTTTTATTTACCACGCAAGGCAAGGTATAATTATTTACTTAACCTTCCCGAAGAAAAAGATATTGCCAAAGCTATTAAAGAGGCTATGGATGAGATCGAAAGCTTCAAGCCAGAACTTAAGGATGTTCTTCCACAAGACGAATATTTTGCTTTATCTCGTATAGATAGTTCTTTACTAAAGACACTACTGAAAAACTTCTCAGATATACCTGTAACGGCTTCAGGAGACATCTTCGGAAAGATATATGAGTTCTTTCTTGGGAAGTTTGCTATGTCTGAAGGTCAAGGCGGGGGAGAGTTCTATACACCTACATCTGTAGTGAAATATATGGTAGAGGTTATAGAGCCATATCAAGGTACTGTATTTGACCCAGCTTGTGGTTCGGGGGGTATGTTTGTGCAATGTTCCAACTTTGTAGATAGAAGAAAGACTAAGCAATCCACTACCGAAGAAAAAGATTTATTTGTTTACGGAGCTGAAAAGACCTTAGCAACAGTAAAGCTTGCTAAAATGAATATCGTTGTTAATGGTTTGCGAGGAAGCATAAAGCAAGCTAATGCTTATTATGAGGATGCTCATGATTCCTTTGGTAAGTTCGACTATATTATGGCTAATCCTCCTTTTAATGTAAAGGATGTGAACTATGACCGAATTAAAGAGGATAAACGTTTTAGTACCTATGGCATACCACAAAATAAGAGCGCTAAAACAAAGAAAAAGAAAGAGGGTGAAGTCAATCTAGTGCCTAATGGAAACTACCTTTGGATTAACTTATTTGCTACGTCTTTAAAACCGAATGGAAAAGCTGCCTTAGTAATGCCTAACTCAGCATCGGATGCTAGACATTCGGAGAGGGATATTAGAGAAACTCTGATTAAGAAAGGGTTGATTTCTCAAATGGTTACACTGTCTTCTAATATGTTTAATACGGTAACGCTTCCTGCTTCTCTTTGGTTCTTTGATAAGAGTAAGGAAGTAATTGATTTCGAAACTGAAAAAGATAAAATCAAGATACTCTTTGTTGATGCTCGTAATGTATATCGCCAGATAGACAGAGCACATAGGGAATTTACTCAAGAGCAAATTTGGAACTTAGGAGTCATTACCAGTTTACACCATAAGAAAGAACACCGTTTTATGGGGTTAGTACATCAGTATATAGAAAGCGTCCAATCGACTTTCCATTATTGTAAAGAAAGTTATGAGCAATTTACTGAAACCTATGATGAATTAGCAATTGCTTTTTCAAAATGGTACTTGCAAGCAGATATTTCCAAGGCACAGAAGAAACGTGCAAATGAAGAACAATTATCGGATTTTGTTATAAACCACAAAAAGTTTGAGCAAGATAGCCCTTATATTTCTGTTTTTGTGAAAGCCGAAAAAGCATTAAATGAATATTTCAAAAAGGGAGACAGCAAGAATTCTAGCCAACGAAAACTAACAGAGATACTCACAGCTTTTGACACCGAAAAGAAAGCCGTTAAAAAAGACTTTGATAAGCAATTTAGAAATTTTGAGAAGCTCCATAAGTTTGCTGAAAAAGAACTACGAGACAAAGATGATAAAGTATGGAAAGCTTTACCAAGCTTAAAGAATTTGAGAAGACTACTAGATGCTTTTATAGAGTATACCAACGAGCAAATAAACCGTGAGCCAATTGTTACAGATGAAACAGAAGGTAAATCAGCTATCTATTTTGCCAAGCAAATACAATGGTTACAAGAACGCTTCCCAGAAGGAAAATATGAAGATGTTATAGGACTTTGTAAAGTGGCTAGTTATGACGATATAGAAGAGCAAGATTTTTCATTAAACTCTGGTCGATATGTTGGTGTAGTAATTGAAGAGGATGGTATGACGGAAGAAGAGTTTTTGAATAGCATATCTAAATTGTCTTCTAATTTGTTTGAACTCAATAAAGATTCAGAAGTACTATCATCAAATATAAAGTTGAACCTTACTAAAATTGTTTCTAATGAAAACTAGTTTGCTAAAAGTAAGGTTTAAAGATGTAGTCGATATCAATCCAACTGTCAAACTAATAAGAGGGGAGGATTTTTATTTTGTTCCTATGGAAGATGTAGACTCTTCTCGAACCATTTTGCATACAAAAAAACTTAAAAAGTTCAATGGAGCTAGTTCAAGTAAATTTCAGCATGATGACATCCTTTTCGCAAGAATCACCCCTTGTTTACAGAATAGAAAAATAACTCAGGTTAAACTAAAAGAAGGTGAAAAAGGTTTTGGTTCAACGGAGTTTTTCATTTTTAGAGGTAAAAAAGGAATAGTAGATCAAACTTTTTTGAATTACTATGTTAGAACAAATTCCTTTGTTGAAAGTGCCATTAACAGTATGGTTGGAGCTAGTGGAAGGCAGAGAGCAGATAAAGATTATATTAGTAATCTTAATGTACTGATCCCTGAAATAGAAGAACAAAAAACTATTGGTGAATTTCTTTTAAACTATGATAAACTCATAGAGAACAACACGAAACGAATTGCCATACTTGAACAAATGGCAGAACAACTTTATAAAGAATGGTTCGTGCGAATGCGATTCCCTGATTATGAAAATACCAAGTTTATTAAAGGAATTCCTGAGGGTTGGGATGCTCTTAGGCTTGAAGAGGTATTAGATGCCTCAAATGGTAAATCAATTAAATCAAATGACATGTCATCTAATGATGACTTATATCCAGTGTATGGTTCTAATGGTATGATTGGTAAGACAAGTAGTTTTAATGCTGAAAATTCAATAGTGGTGGGGAGAGTGGGAGCCTATTGTGGTTCTATTAAATACAATGAAGGGAAATTATGGGCTACTGATAACACAATCATTTGTAAGTCTAAGTCTTTAAGATTCCCAAATGAATTAGCTGAATATTACTTAAAACAACTTAATTTAAGAAATTATGCAACAGGCGCAGCTCAGCCGATGCTGACTCAAAACATAATTCTTAAGAATAGTATACTAGTTCCTTCTCAAGATATCGCTTTTAGTTTTTCGAAATTGCTAAATCCAATTCGTTCAGAGATAAATAACTTATTTAAACAAAACGTTAATCTTCGTAAAACCAGAGACCTCTTACTCCCCAGGTTCATAAATGGGAAGTTAAAGGTTCGGGTAAAAACTAAAGAGAAAAAAGAAGATCAAAAACCGATTACAGCTTTCTATCAAAAACAAATCCTTGCCCATATCATCAAGAAACAAGAGGAGCATAAAGTACCACAAGGAGAAATGGTATTGGCTAAAAATACTTACTTAATAGATAAAATCTATGGGGTTGATACTGGTTTTAACTGGCAGAATTGGCATTATGGTACATATGATGGTACTATTAGAAAATATATAAATGGTCGTGATAGATTCTTTGCTAAACAGGAAGTAGGAAACAGTGGATACAAAGTATTGATACTTGGTGAGAACAAGGACAAAATTTTAGATAAAAAATATCATCATTCAACTTTGGACAAGGTAGATGAAGCTATGGAAGAATTACTATATATCTATGCTGACTACCCAAAAGACCAAAGAAGTCATAAAATAGAGCTCTTAAATACAACCTGTAAAGCTATAGCAGATAAGCAAAGTATAGAAAGTAAAGTGGTAAGAGATGCTTTTAAAGCCTGGAAAACCCCTAAAGCTAAGTTTGCTAATAAAGCAGATAAATTTGACGATCTAGAAACGAAAAAATGTATTGAGTTTATTGTTTTAAAAGGATGGGATAAAAAATTATTAACCAATTAAACCTGTATGAGGAACTTTTTATCTGAAGACGACATAGAGCTTGCAGTAATGCAAACATTAGGAGATCAAACATTGCCTTGGAGGAAGCTTAATTGCTATACAGCCAATGCTAATGACCTAAATGATGGTTCTAATCGTTCGGATAAAAGCAAAGTAGTTTTTGAGGATATTCTTAAAGACCGTCTAATCAAACTGAACCCTGATATTCCTGAAAAAGCAATTGGGCAGGCCCTCTCTAAACTTGTCAAAGGAAGACGAGCTATGAGTTTAATAAATGCTAATATAGAGGTTTATAATGACCTTAGAAACGGCATACAGATAAATTACGATGATGCTTTGGGGAAAGAAACCTTTGCAACAATACAGGTAATAGATTTTAATAATCCAAAAGAAAATGACTTTTTGGCTGTTCAACAACTTTGGATCGAAGGAGAGATAGGCTATAGAAGACCCGATATCATCCTGTATGTTAATGGTTTGCCTCTTGTTTTTATTGAATTGAAGAACAATACCGTTTCGATTAAGAATGCCTATAAAGATAATCTTACTACTTATAAAAAAGAGCTTCCTCAATTATTTTGGTACAATGCAGTAACTATTCTTTCTAACGGAAAAGAAACTCGTGTGGGTTCTTTTACTGCTCCATGGGGGCACTTTGGTGAATGGCTTCGTATTGAAGATGAAAAGGAACGACCAGACAAAAAGAGTATTGCTAAGAGTGGTGTAAGCTTAAAATATACTGTTAATGGATTGTGTGAACATAGTAAGCTTCTAGATTATGTAGAAAGTTTTATTATGTATCATAATTCTGCTTATAAAATTTGTGCTAAGAATCATCAATTCATTGGGGTTAATAAAGTAGTGGACTCTTTTGATAATAGAGAAAAACTAAACGGAAAGCTCGGTGTTTTCTGGCATACTCAAGGAAGTGGGAAATCTTACTCAATGGTATTTTTCACTCGTAAAGTGTTTAGGAAGTTTAAAGGGAATTTCACTTTTTTAGTCATTACTGATAGAACAGATTTAAACACACAGATCTATAGAAATTTTGTAGATATGGGTGCATGTAAAGAAGCTGACACCGCATTGCCAAATAATAGCTCAGAATTAAGAGAAGTGCTAACTACAAACAAGAAGTACATTTTTACATTGATTCATAAATTTCGATATGATAAAGGAAAGAAATACCCTTTACTATCTGAGAGAGATGATATTATTGTGATAGTGGATGAAGCCCATAGAACTCAGTATGCTTCATTAGCAGAAAATATGAGAGCTGGTTTACCGAATGCTCAGTTTGTAGCATTTACAGGAACGCCATTATTAGGAAAAGAAAAGAAAACGAATGCTTGGTTTGGTAAATATGTTTCAGAGTACAATTTTGCTCAAGCCATAGAAGATGGAGCAACTGTGCCATTATTCTATGACAAGAGACTTCCTGAAATGCTTATTGCTAATGATGATCTTAATGAAGATTTAGCCGAAATTTTAGAGGAAGAAAACCTCGATGAGCAACAACAACAGAAACTAGAGAATAAATTCTCAAAGGAGATGGAAGTCATTAAAAGAGATGACCGACTAGAAACTATTGCTCAGGATATAGCATATCACTTTCCTAGGCGTGGTTACTTAGGAAAGGGCATGGTGATTTGTGTTGATAAGTACACCGCGGTTAAAATGTACGACAAGGTTACTAAACATGTAAAAGAACAGCTTAAAAGCCTTAGAAAAGAACATAAAGAAGCTTTAACGAACGAAAAAAAGCAAGAGCTAAGAAGAGTCATAAACTTCTTAAACAAGCTAGAAATGGCTGTTGTAATTAGTGAGGATGGAAACGAGAAAGAAACTTTTAAAGCTAAAGGTTTAAATATTCAATATCATAGAGACAAGCTCAATTCTTTAGATGAAAACCAGAAGACAGTAGAAGATAACTTTAAGGATGAAGACCATCCACTTCAATTGGTTTTTGTTTGTGCTATGTGGCTCACTGGTTTTGATGCTCCAACGGTGTCTACCTTATATTTAGATAAACCTATGCGTAATCATACGTTAATGCAAACTATTGCTAGAGCTAATCGTGTAGCTCCTGCTATAGATGGTGTGGAAAAGCATAATGGGCTTATAGTAGATTATTATAATGTTTTCCGAAATATTAAAAGAGCACTGGCTGATTATGGTAATGGAGAAGATTCAGATAAAGATCAAAATCCAGAGGGGGAAGACCCTGTACAAGATGTATCTCAATTATATGTCTTACTAGATGAAACAATTGAGGCTTGTACATTATTCTGTAATGCTCAAGGAATAGATTTACAAAAGATAGTTTCTAGTGGAGAAACCTTTTCTAAGCTTGAACTATTCAATGAGTATGCCGATATGCTTTTAGCTAATGACTCTATTAGAAAAGAATTTAATGTGTATGATAATACAGCCTTTGGATTATATGAAGCCTGTCGTCCAGATATATTCAGATATAAAGAGAAATATTCTGTTGTTGAGGTGATTCATTACCTGAGAGGAGTTGTTGATTCACATATAGGAACTGCCAATATTGAGAAAGCCGAAAATAGGATTTCTGACCTTCTTGATCAAAGTGTTCTAACTACAGATGAAGCAAAAGATAATCTAGCTGGAGAGCCTAGTGTTAGTTATAGGATTACTGGGTACAAGAAGGAACTTAATCTTTCATCATTAAACCTTGAAAAACTTCGAGAAGAGTTCCCTAAGAAGCAATATAAGAACATTGAGATAGCTGATTTAAGAGCGTTCCTAGAAAGTAAACTAGAACAGATGCTATCTGAAAATGTGACTCGTTCATCCTTCCTCGAAAGATTTCAGGCAATCATTGACAGATATAACTCTGGAGGTAGTCTTACTGAGGATTATTTCGAAGATCTTATAAAGTTTGCTGAAGAACTTAGAGCAGAAGAAGAACGAGGTATTAGAAATGGGCTTACAGAAAGTGAACTTGAGTTATTTGATCTTATACAGAAAGCAAAACTGACTAAGAAAGAAGAGCAAGATGTTAAGAATGCAGCTAAGCATTTGCTTAAACGTCTAAAAGAAGAAAAGCCTCCTGTACTAATTCAAGACTGGCATAGGGATACTCAAAGCCAACTAAAGGTTAAAGATGCTATTGAAACAGTACTAGACTCTGACCTTCCAAGGAGCTATGATCGTAAGGACTTTTCTAATGTGTGTAATCGAGTGTTTGAGCATGTTTTTGTTCAAGCTTCAAAAGGTAATGGCTGGGTAGCTGCTTAAAATATAATATATGTCTTGGATGGGATTTAATTATGGCTTTCGAATAATTTCACTTGATTTAAAGAATCATAAAATATTTGATAATTTAAGTATTGATTTCACTGATACTAATGATAAGGGGCTTATTAAGCAACCTTATATTTCCCTAGTAATAGGTTCTAATGGAACTGGAAAGAGTAATTTATTAAGAGTAATTATCGATATTTTCAGGGAGATAAATAGTCTTAAAGAAACAGACAAAAGATCTAACTCATTAACTGGTTTTTTTAGAATTAAGTATCAGGTAGGAGTTGAGGTTTATACTTTTGGAAACTACTATCCAGATTCTAGAAATTTTATATCTCTTACAAGTAAAACTAAATACCCTAAACCTACTTTATTTAAAGGGAGCAATGAAATTGAGTTTAGAGAAGCTGAATTCCCTAATATGCTTTTGGCTTCTTCGTTAATGATTACTGACAAGTTTATAACAGATAACAAAGGAACTCTTCCTTTTTATAAATATCTGGGAGTAAGAACTTCTGCTAATCAAGCAGGAACGAGAACGTATATCAGAAAGACTGTAGAAATGTTAATAGATTCATTAGACACCCCTAATGAAATCCTTACTAGGTTTAAGTTAGGAGATTTGCTTGAGAAACTTGAATTTAGCAGAGAGTTAAACATTCATTATAGTCCTGTGTATCAAAAACACTTCTATAACGAAAAAGAACCCCTTACTGTTGAAAGGTTTAGAGGTTTCTTTGAAGACTATAAAAAATATACTAAAAGAGAGACACCTCCTTGGGGATACCCTCATTATAAAAAAATAAAAGACGATAATAAATTAGTAAATAAAATTGTAGAAGGTTGTAACAAGCTCGTTCAAGATAATATCCTAAAGAAGTTACCTGATTCCAATTCCAAGGTGTTTGTTTTTGAAGCAGTTAGTGGAAGCCATATTACTGAGTTTTCAGATGTACTTAAGGAGTTAGCTCTATTAGATTTGATTCGAGCTCCAGAATTGGTTTTTTATAAAAATCAAAAGTATTTTTCATATCGTGAAAGTAGTTCTGGGGAACAACATATTATAACAACTTTAATAGGGCTCATGTCACAGGTAAAAGATAATTCACTTGTCTTACTTGATGAACCAGAAATGAGCTTACACCCTAATTGGCAAATGAGATATATCAATGATTTCATCGTCAAGACATTTGAAGATTACCCTTCTTGTCATTTTATTATTTCTACCCATTCTCACTTTTTAGTATCAGACGTAAGACCGGAAGGCTCAAAAGTTGTAGGTTTGAAGACAGATAAAGAAGGAATTAAAGTCACCTATCCGGTTCCGGAAAATACTTTTGGGTGGTCTGCTGAGCAACTATTATTAGAAGTATTTCAAACACCAACGACTAGAAATTATTATGTAGCAGATAAAATAGGAGATGTACTTGATTTGATAGCAAATAGTGAATTAGAAGATAACACTGACCTTATTAAATCTAAGGTTGAAGAACTTCTGAAATTAAATTTAGATCAGTTGCCAGAGGAAGACCCTTTGAAAGAAGTAATGAATAAACTTATTAAAAAGTATGGGTGATATTAAATACTCCTTAGTTGGTAAAACTTATACTTATTCTAATGAAGACTTAGATCTTTTTGATGATTTTACTCCACAAAAAGGAGATTGGATAAAAACGGATTTCAATGCTTTTAAAAAAAATCTAAAGACTTTATATTATAGTGACCAGAATGATCGTTGTGCATTTTGTAGAAAGGTTATTGACTTTGATGGTTACTATGAACCATTAGAACATATCCTTTACAAAGATGGTTACCCTAGGTGGATGTTTCATCCTAAAAACTTAGTAGTAACATGTGACCCTTGTAATGGAAAGAAAAGGGCTTTTGATTCTCTTGTTGCTGGTTATAATCGTATTGAATTCCCGATTAGAGCTAATCAGTTTACAACACTTAATCCTCATTTTGAGGATTGGAAGGAGCATTTAAAACTCAAAAAAGGGCTTTTCTTTATTGCTAAAACTGTGAAAGGCTTACAGACTATTAAAGTTTATGAATTAACAAGACAAGATGTTATTCATCATCATTGCAAATTCAAAAGGATTAGTAAAGATTCTTTAGCTAAAAAAGGAGCTAAATTAGCTTATGAGGTAAACCCCAATTCTGATACTTATGGCTCAATAATGGCATCAATAAATATCATCCTTGGGGCTTAGCAAGAGCTCAGTAGAATACTTTATTGTTGAATAAGAAGAAAGGATTGATGTTTATGTATAAAGTCTTGTTTTTGTGTCTTATTTCAGTTTTTAGATGTTTGTAGTACTTCTCAATTGTTTTGATGTTTTTAGACGCTATTTCGGCCAGCTTCTTTTGTGTTATTTTACCAAGCAATTTTTTATCCCAATTTTGTACAATATCTTTTAATTCTTTTTCAGTTTGTTTACTCCTAATAGTTCCAGTAATTTTATTTACTATTCTCCTTTTTTCGGAATTGGTTAGTGTACATTTAGGGTTAAAAATAATTCTCCTAGGCGTGTTAAGTATAGGTTTAATATCCTCTATAGCAAGTGCTTTAGAGGCTATTTCGCTTACTTCTTTCTTGCCTAATGGTTCTAGACAGCAAGAACTATTAATAGCTTCTATAAGCTTTATAAAACGTTTATTTGACAAATGAGGATTTAAAGCTCTCATTTGCCATGAGAAAGAAGATAGAATACTGTTCCTTCTTCCTACTCCTATACTTTTAGGTATATATGCTGTGGCTATCCATGTTTTTTCATCTGGAAACACTAAATAATCCTTCCCTTTAAAGTCTAATTCATTAATGTTATCATATCGTAATTCTGCTTTCTCCCCCAGTTCATTCCTAACCTTTCTTTCCCTCTCTCTAGATGCTATTGAAGTGGGGGTGTTATCAACATTATCTATTACAGTCCATGTAACGGAGTCTTCATTTGTATAGATGTCCTCATCCCAACTATGCACATTAAATTGAGTTGCCTTGGCTGCTTTGAGATCTGCTTTAATATTAAGCTCATTTGAAATAGCATGATAAGTATCTTTTATGTTTTCTTTGTTTAATCCGTCAACTTTAACTAAAATGCCTCTTCCAGTTGCTGATAATGATTTCCAACTAGCAAATATCAAAGGGTGATTTTGATTTACTTCTAATGTGCCATCTACATCTAAATAAATGAATCCTGTTGCTTCCTTAATACTGTCATTAGACTTTCTTCTTTTGAAGGAAAAATTAAGAGTGAAACAAGGTAATTTTTCTTTTACACTATCATAATCCTCCTTAAGATCTGCTTGTTTGAGAGTTCTTGCTTGCTCAATAAGAATTCTCACTCTAATACTTGGGTTCTTTAATCGCTCTAAAAATTCATAAATATCTATCTCCTCAATAGGGATTGGATTCTTTAAGTGGCTAAAACAACTAATCATTTTGCCCCCCTTTCTTTTCTGATTGATTAATAAATTCTTCCAACTCATTTTTTTTGAAAAGGATGTTCCTACCAGACTTATAAGAGTTTAGTTTTTTCTCTTTACGTAGTCTCCAAAGCTTAGTTGTTGAACATTTAAGAAATTCACAAGCCTCTTTAACTGATAAGTACTTGTCTTCTTCTTTCTTTGTTTGTTGTTGAGGTTGTTTGACGAGTTTCTCAAACTCTTCTTTTACACCTTTTATAATCAGTTCTGAGAGCTCTGAAGGTGAAATTCCTGAAAATAAAATCTGTTCTGTCATAAATTATAATTTATTAATTTTTGACCAAAATACAATAGTGCTTTAGGGTGTTAAAGAAGGGGGAATTGTATAATTAGCTACGTATTATAGAGCCTTAGAAATATTTTTTGTAAGGGGAGTCAAAAGGGAATAATTTCGACAAAAAGGGGAATTAGTCAAATAGGAAATCAAATATTGATATAGTATCTAACGGTCTAGTCTTGTATTTACTTTCTCTTCTTAATGTACCTAGATCAATATCATATCTTTTCTCAAAGAATTGAAACAGTTTAGTTCCATTCATATTACGTCTTATGATTGAATCATTTTGGGCTTCAAGTATTCTAACTAAATCGACTAGCTTGGTTTTGTCTTTAATCCAGTTTAAATTGCCAGCTATATCTTTCAAGTAACCTGTATCAATAAGTTTTTGTTCAATCTCTTTAAATTTATGTAAGTCATCGTTATAAATATATTTAGAGACTGGATTTACTTCAATGCCCTGAGATGCTGGTAATTCTATAGACATAGGAAAATAGTCATTATATGTTTCCTTTAAGTATCTAAGAGTGCTGTGATAGCTGTTTAAGTAGATGTTCTTTACCAACCCTTGAACTCTGTTTAATGCAATTGCTTCAAAGAATTCAATGGACTTTATAATAGATTTTACATAACGATCAATCCAATGTTTTATCTGTAATTCCGTAGACAAGTTAAGTAATCTCTGCTCAAGGGTAGTTTTAAAATGTATCTCCGATTTTGTGACAATTGCTTTGATATCCAATTCGAATTTATCAAAGTCAAGTATATCTTCTAGCTTACCAAAATCAAATTCCTTAATATCAGTTTTACTATTGAAATTTTCTGGGGTTCTTGGATGTATCTCACATTCTTCACCATCTATACCTTCTATATGATAGAACTTCCAGCATTTAATAATTTCATGTCCAGTTAGAGGAACAGGGTTGTGAAAGGTTAGATCTTCCAAGGGGTCAATCATGAATGCATGGTTGATCTCTTCTATTGAGTTTTTTAAGTAGTTGTCTTCTATTAGTCCTTTACCCATTAATTTTTAAGATACTATTTTTAAATTAGTATTAGCTTCTTCTGTTTCCCAGTGTTCACGAACCATCTCTACATATTCATCCTGTGAGATTTTTACATAGTCCATCAATTGTTTTTCAGAACTATGAGTTGTTATTGCCATAATTGCTCTGTTAGGGAGTTTTCCATAGTGGTTGGTAACAAAAGACCTTCTGCAAATATGACTGCTTACAAGCTCAAATTTAGGATATATCCCTCTAACATTTCTATTAGTTACTTTATCTCTTTTATCTCCTATTGTTTTTTGAGTTATTCCTGCTAGATAGGCAATTTGCTTTATCTCTTTGTTAAATAAGTTTTCTAGAGCTTCTGGACTTAGGCTAAAACTGGGTAACTGACCATTCCTTTTGTTTAGTATAGTTTTTACTTGTGGATGAATAGGAATTTTAACTGGAGCTAAAGTTTTCTTTGTTCGACCTATTAAGATGTCATCACCTTCTATTTTAAGTCTACTCTTCTCCTTAAAATCACTTATTCGTAATCCAGTCCATAGACCAATAATGAATAGGTCTCTTATTTTATCTAGCCTATCATCTTTAATTTCTAAGCTAAAAATTCTTTGGATTTCAGCATTAGTTAAATATGGATCAAGAGGTTTGCTTCTTCTAAACGTAAACTTTCTGCTTTTGTACTCTGGATTTATTCTATGTCCTGATGCTTCTACCTCTCTGCAAAATGTTTTTATCTGGCTAATGTATTTCTCGATAGTACTGTTCCCGTATGCTTCATCTACAAGATGTGAAACAAACTTCCCGTGAAACTCTAGGTTGATATCAGAGTGTTTTAATATAACTTTATGGTTGTCTTCATAATCCTTTAATCTTTGAACAGTTGTATTATACTTTCTAATTGTACGACTACTTATTTTCTTCCCAGTTGCCATGTTAACTCTATTAGAAGATTCTTCTATCCACTTTCTTACGAAGGGAACAAAGTACGTTTCATAGTCAGCACCATCTTTAGGTCTATTGTTGTATTTGTCAATTATGCTGGTTAGCCATTGATTTGTTATTAACTCACCATCTGTATAAGACTTATTGTATTCTGAGATGATATGGGCTTTTAATCTTTCGGTGTGTTCAATTATATCAGCTTTGTTTGGTATGTCTTCTGCTATGGCTTTAAACCTTTGAAGTCTGTTATTCCAGTTGTTAGGGTTGAGTAATAAGCCTGTTTTGGCAGTTATATCAAATTGTTTACTGTGATAAAACCTAATGTATAGGTGAGAGGGTGTCTTGTTTCCTTTTACAATGTACTTAATAGATGCCATGGCTTATTCGTTTCTGTTGGTAAAGATATATTTCTTCCCGAAATATTCCCGAAAAAATCAATATTAATTAAGAATTAATGAAATTTCAGGTAATGTGTTATATAGATAAAGTTATATGAATAAAGGGTTTTTGAGCTTGGTTAATGAGTTGTGAAATCTTCTGAAATGTTGTATTAGAGTCCTGTTTCCGCTACTAAGAAAAGAGCTTTGCAGAAATGTGAAGCTTTTTTTATTGCATAGTATTGATACTATACAGGACGAGAAGTTTATCCTGAGCGAAGCACGAATCGGGAGTCTTGTTCCTAATAATAAGCTATTATTTTCAAGATTTTATTTTGGTTCGTGAGAACGTTTTTTTGAGCCATTTTGAGTTGAAATATCAGTGAAGTACCTATTTTTATAAAATTGTTTGTCGAAAATGCACATCTCTGAGATAACTTTGTTTTAGAATATTGTATAATTTTTTGTCATCAATATAAAATCTCATGTGAGACTTTGTAACAATACAGGTTTAAATAATTACTTTTTCTTTCTAGAGAATTCATTTTATAAATGATGTATTTTATCAATGTTAAACCCTTTTACTTCGTGATCATCTAATAAAATTAAAGTCTTTTGCTTCTGCATGTTTTTTAGTAATTGTATTAGTAATCTCTGTGTTTTATTGTTGAGTTCTTTTAAAGGTTCTTCTATGATCAAAATTGGTTTTTGAGTAAGGAGTGCTCTGCAATACATCAAAATTTTTTGTTGCCCAGTAGTTAGGTTACAGCCCATGTCTCCTATTTTACTGTCTAACTCTAAACGATTTTGCTTGTCTTCATGCTGTTGTAGTTTCTCTAGTAAAAGCTCTGCTTTTATTTTATTACTTTCTTTACGATTATAGGCAATAGCTTCATAAACATCTCTTCCATAGAGAGGGAAATCCTTAGAAACTATAGAAATATTTTTTCTAATCGTTTTTTCGGATAATTCACTACATTTTAGGTTACCGTAAGAGATTTGCCCATTGGTTGGAGATATCAATTTAAGTAATAATCTTATAAATGTAGATTTTCCTGATCCTGATTTTCCTTGAAATAGGGTAGTACTTTGTGGAATTATGGACAATTCAAAATCTTTGAAAACAGATTTCTGGGTATTGGTATATTCAAAACTAACATCTTTAAAAACAATTTCAGCTGTATTTAATGATATTTGTTCAAAAGGCAGTTCATTCTCTTTTGGTAAATTAAAAATGTCTATCAATTTTGTAAATGAAATATCTCCAAGTTTCCATATGATACTTACTCTTAGACTACGTCTGAGTACTGGTAGTATAGAAATGATTAATAAGATCAAAACGAGTAAAGAAGAACCATTTAACTTATCAGAACCTTGTGTAGATGAGAATACATAAAACATAATAATTCCTAGCATGCTATAAGTAATAGCTGGAATAATTGCCTGAAGTAAAGCAACTATTTTGGCATACCGTTTTCCTATGTCATAGAGTTCTTTAGATCGTTTTTGGTATCGTTTTTCTTCGGGGTAGTATTTGTTAAATGCTTTTAGTGATATAATACCTCGTAAGCGAGTATTCACAAAACTTAGCATCCCAGAACGTTTATTACGTCTCTCTAATGAAGCTTTATATAAGGCCTTATTAATAAGCCATAACAAAGCTGAAGAAGTAAGAATACAGGAAGCAATAATAATACCTAAATACATGTCAAAATACCCAATTGCTACAACTACAATGATTAACAATATTATATCCTGAGCAAAACGTATTAATCCATTTTTTATATAGTTTTGAATACTCTTTAAATCACCACTATAGCGTAATAGATATTTACCAATGCCTTTATTATCATACACACTCATAGCAATCTGTAATTGATTTGAAAAAAGTTGCTCACGTAATAGTTTACTAAAGCGTTCTCCCACCAAAGCAATACTATAACGATTTAAGTATTCGAATAATAATCGTAGTAAAACTAAGAAGAAAAAAAATAGTAAAAAAGAACCAAAGTCTGGAGCATCCATAAATGGAACAAACTTAAGAGCGGCTAATCTGTGTGAAGAAAAACCAAAACTCAACTCATAAAATTTACCAATACTTATTGGTATCATGATAGTTAATATATTATAACATAATCCTGTAAGCAAAGCTAGAATAACCAGAATTATATTTTTATGAGTAAATCCACCAACTATGATCCATTTATTGTTTAGCATACAGTTTTTTTAATCAGGTTATTAATAAAATAGTGACGAAATAAGGTTAAAACCCCAAAAGAACTTTTGAATCTCTTTTAGGGTTACCTTTCTCTTTCATTTTGCTACTTTATAGATCTAAAAATCTAAATTTTTGTTCGGGACTTAGCAATTCACATTGTTGTTGTTTGCCAAACCATCTATATCTATTGATAGCTACAAAATCATATGCAAGATTTCTAAGAACAGTAGGAACTATTAATAATACAGAGATGATACTCCAAGGATAGTTTAAATTTCTACAGATACGTAAAACCGCATCACTCTTCTGATATAAAGTATCATTTTCTATAAATACGATGGATGACAGCTTTTGAGAAGTGTTGTTTCTATGTAATAATTTTTCTGCAATTTCAGATTGCAAAGAAGCAAAGTGATACAGCTGATTTTTTTCGTTCTTCAGTATAAATCGAACCCATCCATTACAGAGGTTACATATTCCATCAAATAAAATTATTGGTCTAGATGTTGTATCCATATTGTCCATATTAGAAGAGATCTCTAAGTTTTGTTTTTTAGATGGTTTCCATAATTTTTCGGGCTCAAAGAAGGACAGAAATATCAATCCGGTCATTTGATAACGGAAACTTATTCCCATTATAAAAAATATACCCCAGTGCATCATCCAGGTAAGTGCAGCCCAAACTACTCCCCATCTTCTTTTTATTAGTGCCAGTGGTGATCCCAGCTCTAAAACAAAGGTCATAATACCCATTCCTAGAAATAACCAGGTATGCTCAAATAAAAAGTCGAATAGAGGTGCAGCTTCCGAGCCCAACATTTCTTTACGTATTGCATCCACTGCTACTTGAGAACGCATGGCACTTCCGTTAGCCCATTCCCAGGCAAGATCTCCTGTAAGTTTAGCTATTCCTGCTAATAAATAAGAACCAACAGTTACTACACAAATTAACTGTATCGGCCAGCCATATTGCCAATGGGGTTTCGGTGTTTTATACTTTTTTTTCTTTCTTTTCCAAGCATCCCAAGACCAAGCATCAGCAGATGCTACCAATCCAATAATAATTACGTGTATAATGAGCGCGTTTCGGTTATGATAAATCATAGACCAACTATTACGATAGGTAAAATACAATAGGACAAGGAGTCCAAATATTGGTCCTGTAACTCTAAATTTCCATCCTATGATATATAATATGTTAGCAACAATGATTCCGGTACTAATCCACCAAAATACTTCTGATGGTAATGGTTTATCCATCCAGCTCAATATTCCAACAGGATTAAAAGCTTCAGTGTTTGCTGTCATTTTTTGGAGCATATCAAATCTGGAAAGTAAATACCATAAGCTAAAACACCCTGTTGCTATTCGTAAAAGTGCTATGCGTTGTGGTGGAACCTTAATAAACCAGTGATCTCTTATCGTTTTTAAAAAATTCTTCATTACCGTTTAATTTTATAGTGAGCCACTTTACGTTCGTGAACTGGAAGCGTATCCTGTTTTAGAAAATATTTTTCTAAATGATAATATCCTTTTACCAATTCAATTTTTATCAATTTATCATAGGGGTGTTCTTTTCTTTTTATAATACGTTCTGCCACTTTTTTTGTATATAGATCAGCATTAGAGGATTTAGCAGCTTTTTTAATCTGTCTGCGTACTTGATTAAAACCTCCAGTACCTGCAATTTTGTAAGAAATCTTGTGTCGATTTTGATCTGCATCATATCCTACAAAATAGTATAAGCCGTAGGTTGCCTTTCTTTTTTTGGAAAACATGGGATAGTAGGATAGAGGGAAGTTATCCTTTGGTTTACTAGCCCAGTTTTCCAGTAAAGGGGATAATATTAATATGATGATAAATACACTTATAAATATGGCTTGCTGTTGTGAGTATTGCATAATAAAAATTTATTGAGGTATGTTAAACAGCAACATTGATCTTACTCGAGAGTAAAGGGGTTAGTTGATTTGAATTTAATAACTTACTTAGTGTAAGTATAGGAATATGGCATTGTTTTTCTACTTCTGCTATCAATAATGGGCTACCTGTAAATAAACCTCCAAGGGCAAATAAACGATTGTTAAAAATTGGGGATAAAAGTTGTATACCGGTATTAACAGATAAACTATCACTACACGATAAGATTACATGATCAATAGTTTCAGTAAATAAAGTATGCTCTATAAGCATATTTGTTTCCTTTTGATATAGTCCGTCTGCTACTTCTATTACTACATAATCAGGATTAGTTTTAGCCATATCTGATAATAAACCTTCATAAAGGTCCATTATGGTATCAAGAGAACATAAATAAGTGGAAGGGAAACCAAAGTCAGAAAAATCACTTACAACATCAGCACCACAATCATAGGCAAGCATTCGGTCTTTATTAAAAACAGTACCCGTAAGTTTGATATATGCCACAGTATATCCTGAAGATTTCAATCCTCGACAAAGGTAGGCTGCAGTAGTGGTTTTACCACTATCCATACTTGATCCAATCGACAAAATGGTTTTAAAATTCCTGACTTTTTGTGCGTCAAATTTTATAGGTTTTCTGTGATGATAGATTGTGTTAATTACTTTACCATCTTCATTAGTGGCAAATCCAACTAATTTAAGCTTGGTTGGTCCTTTAAGTTCTAATTTATGATACATAGACACTACAATACCAGCAACACCACCTTTACCTATTAGATCATACTCCATTTGATAATTTTCAGGAATATATCCTTCGAATTGATTACTTGCATATCGGTTTCCAAAGGTTAACATAATTTTATCTCCTTCAAAGATATAACAGTTTCTTCCCTGGTAGTCCTGAATTGCATTTAGGGATCCTATGCTTACAACTTCAAAAATAGCTACATCTCCAGCGATGGGTTGATAATTCTTAGTAATGGTCTTGTCAACCTTGTAGCTGATTACATTCTTACAGATATTAGATTTTTTAATAGTTTTCATAGTATTATATATATTGGTTAAAATTAAAATCAGTTATTAATCGCTTTTGTAAAACCTGAATCCACTAGGAATTCAGGTTTTTCCTTCGATAACATATGTTGGGGTAATGTTTGGAAGTCAGATACTGAAGCTGATCGGGTAGATCTTCTTTTAAAACCAAGTCGATATGAAAATCTAAACATTAATACCGAAAAATGGTTGAAAGATCTGCGAACTCTACCGTTTCTTGGGTCGATAACATTAATTTCGCGATATTTGTTACCAATGTTAAATTCTGTTTGTCTCATGTAACTTACACTAGCACTAGCCCTTTTAAACGGTCTAAAGCGGACTCCTAATGTAAATCTATAGGCATGCAGCCCATCAGGGGATTGTTTTACTACTTTTTCTCCTTCCTCATCTCTATATTGTAGTGGTTTTCCGGATAAGTAATAATGGATTTCATTGTTTATAAAAGGAGTAGTTTTCCATGGTAATCCCCAACTCCCTCTATGAATACGAAGCCCATATCGTAGACGATATTCAAACTTGCTTCTTTCGGGAAAATGCCATTCTCCTCTAAGGTTATTGTTAAAACGAAACTTTCCCAATTTCATGTTTAAGCCAAAACGAGCAGTGATTCGATTTCTAGCTTCCTGATCGGGATCTAAAGGATCGGATGATCTGAGATATCCAGTACCAAACCTTATTTTACGATTCAATCTAAAAGTAAGATTCACGCTGTTTTGCATAGAAGATAACTCTCCCAGTTCGGGACTAAACAGTAACAGTTGACCTGCTGAGATTCTCCATTCTTTGGTCATCCGTGTTTGAGCACTGTAACCAGTCCATAATTTTAGATTTTCTTGAGAAGTCCCAATTAGAAAAATAAAGAATGCAATACTTATTGTTATAATCTTTTTTTTAGCCACAACACTATTTATATTTATTAATACTTATTTCTCTTATAAGAGATAAAAATCAATAGTGTGACTAACTTTTTTGAAAAAAACTAAAAAAGATGTTTGTTAAAAAAGGCACATAGGCGTGGGGTTAGTTATTTTTACTGGGTTTAGAACCATTAACTATGTAAATAATAACCAATAATAATCCAATAATTATAATCCAAATTAACGTGTTTGTAGAACCTGAAGAAGTGTCAACCTCTCCCAGAAGAATAAAATTGCTCCAATAGTAAGGATGTTTTTTATTAGGTTCTGCTCTGGAAAGATATTCTAGTTTGGAGTCATGTAATGCTTTATCAACCGATAGTCCTGAATGTATATTTTCTAAAAACGAGGTAGTAATAGTCATAGAACTAGCTTCTGAAGCATTCCATAAACTAGACATTATGTTATGCGCTCCTCCTAAAAGAAAAGATTTACTCATTCCTTGTACTCCTTCACCATTATAAATCTTACCACTTGCCGAATGACAAGTGCTTAGCAGTACCAAATCCGCTTGTAATCTATTTTCATATAGGTTCTGTGGAGAAAGTATAAATTCTTCCTTATGATCATCAAAAATAATACATGATCTGTCAGGATCATCAATATCCACCAGACCATGAAGAGATAAATGAATGATATCTGCATCAGGAGCATATTGTAAAAAATTTTGTAATGACGCCTTTTTTTCTGTAAATATTTTACCATCAAAAATAGCAGCTCCTCTATTTATTTCTTCCTGAGATAAGGCTAGTTGCATAAGATTTTCGTTACCAAAAAATCGCTTTCGTTCTTTTAATTTTTGGTTTAAGTTTGTGCTATACCTAGAACCAAAACCAATATAGTTTTGTAATTGTTTTTGATGATGGTCACGAAACAGCAATGAAATAGAATACGTATAGAATACGGTATAATCTTCGATTAGATATTTTGAAACATTATTTTTATTAATAGTTGTTAGTGCTTCAAATGATAGTTTATGTATTTTTCCATCTGGAATAATACATATACGCTTAATATCCTCACCAATTGTACTTAATCCTTGTTGTAGAAATTTATCAAAAATTGTTTTGGATTGAGTTTTTGATACTTCCTTATTTGGATTATGACATTGTGTTATAAAATCGTCTAATATTTTTTTTATTTCATCAGTATAAGGAATGGAGATTGGAAAAAATGATTCGTGAGTCAACCAAAAACTGTATATAGTATTTTCAGCAATAAAATATTCCACTACTACCATATCTTTAGGAAGATCTTTCTGTATTTTTTTTAATTTAGGGGGGCGAATGAAGGTATATTTTTCCTTAAAATATTTTGGTTCTTTTTTTTCAATCTCTATTAGGTAATTATCCAATTCATATTGAGCCTTTATATAGACTTGTAATAATGAATCTTGATTTTTATTAGATTCTAATAGTTGTGATTGTTGTGTGTTCATTTCTTTTCGCAAAGCTTTTTCTCGCTTTAATACTTCATCAGAAACATTTGATTGAAAAGCATTAACCTGATTTAGTTCATACTGAAGTACAATAGCTTTGGTCTTAGAAGAAAAATAATAAGCTTCTTCTAGATAAAACCGATCACCTGTAATATGATGTAATTGTAATGCATCTTCTACAGCTTTACCATAATGCTCAAACTTAAGATTCAAAAAATCTAATTTAGATTTTTTGAATTGAAAAGAAACCAAACTTCGATTGATTACAGAATCTATTTTATGTTGAGTTTTTAAAGCTTTTTTTAAGTGCGAAATATTGTTCGATTCCTGATATTCGGTCTCGAATATTTTTACTTTTAATTCTATTAATCTAATCAAATGCCTATCATCTAGAATCTTTGATTTTCTGATTATAGGCAAGTTGTTTTGATCAAACTCTTCATTTGGAAGAAGAAACTCAAAGGCTTTGTTCAATGATGTATTTGCCTTGTTTAAGCTTCCTTTTCGGATCAATACATCACATAAGTTTTCATAGGCTCTAGCTATAGCATCCTTATATTCTTGACTACCTTTCAGTTTTTTACGTATTTCAAGTACTTCGTTCATATGTTTTTCTGCCAACTCGAAATTTTCCAGATCTGCACTAATTATGGCTAGTAATTCGATGGCAATAGAGTAATAAAAAGAGTTTTCATTTCTATCTAATATCTTTAATGCACTTTGAGCCATTTGCTCGGCAATCAAGTATTCTTTAAGTCCTAAATGGGTTGTGCCTGCATTTAGGTATATCAATGCCAAATCAATTTTAGGAATTTGGCTGTGAAATTGATTGTAAATCAATAGAGCTTGCTTGATGAATTTTTTAGCTTTTTCATAATCTTTAAATTCCATATTCATAGTAATCAGGTTATTGATTACTTCGAATTGATTTATTGTTTTTTCATCTTCTTCATATAGATTTAACGCATTTAAAAGGTATAATTCTGCTCTAAAAATATCATTTAATTCTTTGTAAAATTTCCCTATCCCATGGTACTTTTTAGCTAATTCGTACTTAGGGTATTTTACATCAGCTTCAAATACATTTAGAGCCTTATCCAGAAAGTTTTTTGCGTTTTCTAGTTCACCCAAATATTGATATGAAACACCAATGTTATAAATAGTTTTCGCTCTTTCTGATTGTGGGACGCCCTCACAATTTCCCCAAACTTTAAGAGCTTTATCTTTATAATAAGTAATAGCTTCTGACTCCTCGTTAAGAAGATAATGAGAAACTCCTATTTTATGAAAAATTTTTCCTTTTTGATAACAGCCTAACTCGTTAAACTCTTGTTGCTGGGTTATATGATCAATTAATTTTATATTGTTTTCATAAGTACCCTGCCTAATGTTTTGATTAATTTCTTGATAATATCGATCAAAAAAAGAAGAGTCTTTTTGTATTGCAGCTTTTGATACGTATACAAAAAACAGGAAACATATGGTAATAAACGATTGATTTTTAATAACGATGATTGTTTTAACAAGAGTTAGCGTATAGATGTTTTTGTGATCAACATCTAAGATACTAAATTGTTGAAAAAATACGGTTATTCGTAAATATAATCTGGGAACTAAAACGAAAGAGTTAAACTTTTGTTAGGGATATTGATTTGGGATTGTAATTCTCTACCTTCATAAAAATTGTTTTGAATGTCCATTACAACTGATAATTCATACATCATCTCGAACTTGTTTCAGGGTCTCAACTCAAAAAACACTTAAAATCATATAATTATGAGATACCGAAATGAGTTCTGGCATGACGTCAAGAAAGAATTATTACTAATTACAGATATTCAGAAAATTATGTATTAATCTTTTAATTCTTTTTTATGAAAAACAAGAAAAAACAAAATTTTGAAAAATTCGAGAAAAAGCCAGTTAAGTTAGAAAGACTACAACTTAGAAAAATTTATGGCGGTGCGCAAGTAACATCTGCACAAGGAAAAACTTATGTGGAATAAGTTCTGATTCTAGCTTTATTATTTGAGGTTGTCTAAAAAGTAAAAACTTGTAATCCTGTTACATTGAGCGGAGTCGAAATATACTGAATTTCAACATGTTTTGTTCTCGATTCCGCTCGAAATGACAGCAGAAATTACTTTTAAGACAGTCTCATCCTTATATTCTGATTATTGACTATTTTTTGATTACTACCTTAGTTTTGATGATACCTGTTTTTGTTGAGATTTTTACTATATATGTTCCGGGTTTTAACTGACTAGTTTCTGCTAAGGTTACCGTTTTTTTATCTTTTAATTGAACATTTTTTTGTACCACTAATTGCCCCTGTTGCGTATAAATTGACACATTAATTTCTTCTCTTTCTTTAATGTTCGTTTTCAAATTTATACTCTCTTTGAACGGATTTGGAAAAATATTGTATTGATTTTTAGCAGTGTTAATTGTGGTTGTTTTATTTAGATTTGTGGTATTGCACCCATTTCCAAGTTGATTAAATGCCGCTGCAAAGTTGATAGTGCCGTTCGCCATTACCTTTTCAAAAAGATCTGAAGATGTAGTCGAAGTATTAATTAAACTACATTTAATGCTTCTATAATCGAAGGTGTTTTGTTGTGTTGCCAATATCGCCGCCATAGCAGTAACATTTGCAGTAGCAAAAGAGGTTCCTGATCGATATTCAATGTTACCGGCTAGGCTTGGGCCGGGAATATCATCACCTAATAAGGCTACATCGACCGAAAATTGTCCGTAACTACTAAAAGGACTTAGTTGACTTAAACAATTTACAGAAGCTACAGAAAGGATGTTTTCGTTTGGGTATGAGGCCGGAAAAGAGATAATCGCATTAGTATCATTATTTCTATTTGTATTACCCGCAGCGGCTATTACCATTGCGCCCATTTGCTCGGCATAGTCTATAGCTAGTTTTAGGGGTCTTCCGATTGGATTTGTATTTCTGTTTTGATAACTAAAACTAAGATTAAGAATATGAGCACCTTCATTTACGGCGTCTAGTATTGCAGGAATAAGATGGGATACAAATCCTTGACCTAAGGCATCATGCGTCTTTCTGATATCAAAAGAAATTAAAGAAGGAGTGCCAGTCTGACTAAGCAAATGATGGATAACTCCAGCAACATGGGTACCATGGCCATTAAGATCATCGGGAGTCTCATCATTATCAACATAATCATATCCTGTGTATTGTGGGATGGTAAATGAATAACCAGGAAAACTTCCGGGAGTTTGGGTGATACCAGTATCAAAGATTGATATTTTTACAGGATTGTTACCAATATTGGATTGTGGGACAATATCCTCGAAACAAAATCCAGTGGTACCCGTTGGTTGATTCGGGACGATATGACCAACATTAAAATCTACTCCATCCACATCTGTCTTCTTTTCAGCACTTGTAACTTGTGCATTAATATTAGTAATGGATTGGCCCATAGCATCGATGTAAGGAAATACACGTGTGTTCCATAATCGTAAATTGATTTCAGGTCGATACCAGATTTCTTCAGAATTTAGTTCATTTAATAACTGATCTACTTCTTTTTCAGAGATTTGAGGGTTTAATTTTACAAAATACAGGGATGGATGCTTGATAATACAATCATCATCATCATCATCATCATCATCGTCATCATCATCGTCATCATCGTCATTTTCTTCTCTAAGCTCGGTAGTAGTTTTGTGATTATTATCGGTATTGTTTTGTTGACCAAAAATTGGAAGTACTAATAACAAAATAATGAGTAAAAAAATGTTTTTTAGAGTTTTCATATTTATGTGAGGTTACTTATTTAATCTGTATTTATTTTTTTTAATAATTGTTGAGCTTTTTTGTAATTCCATTCAGTATTGGTTATCTGCCTTAAAAGAGTATTAGATTTACCTGGTTGCTTATTAAGTAGATAAGCAATGGCTTGATACCAAGTCAATTCTTGTAAATATTTATCACCAGTAGTTCTGTTTTCTTCAAATTTGAGAATTGCTTTGGTATATTGATTACTTAATAATAATGCTAACCCATGATAATAAGAGTCTTCTTCGGTTGGGTTTGTCAGGTTATTAAAATATATGGTAGATTTTATATAATCCTTGCTATTAAACATATGAATAGCTAATATTCTATTTTGATTTTCATCAGAAATACCTTTTGTTGCACCCGGATGTATTATTTCTTGTTCATTAAGTAACTGCTGGGCTAATACATAAGGATCTGATGACGTAGTATTGAATAATTGCAACGTTATGAATAATGCAATACTGGCTGCTGCAGCTATAAATATTTTTAGATATTTTTTATTTTTAAAACCATTTGTACTTCTTTTAATGCCGAATTCATTTTCAAGCTTTTCTTTCCATTTGGTTTTTAATTCACCGTCAAATTGTTTTTTTAACACCTCTTCAAGAATTTGATCTTCTTCTTGTTTTGAGATATTGGGGTCCGAAAGTCTATTTAATTTCTCTTTCATAATTTCACCATTGTTTTTAGACCAAATTGATCTTTTAATTGTTTAATACATCGCTCTTTCTGTTTTCTTATAGTTGCTGGGGTTTTTTGCTGTTCTTTAGCAATTTCGGCCAGTTTCATTTTTCCATAATAGTGGCAGGTGAGCAATTGTTTACAGGATTCTCCTAGGGTTTGCCAGGCTTTTTTAAGCCGATCAACCTCATCAGTATCTGTAACCTCTGTATCTTCTTCGTTTAAAATTATTATGCCTTCTAGATCTGTAGCACCTTTTTGTTTATTTCTCAATAACATTTGTGATGCCATTTTAGTAAAAAGAAAACGAAGGTTTCCATACTGTAATTTTCCATCTATAAATCGAGTTCTAAACTCGATCAATGTATCCATCGTAGCATCATATGCATCTTCGTGAGATGATCTGTATTCTCTACGTAAGTATTTTAGTGTTTCACCAAATTGTTTAAGAAATACCTGTTCAAAGAAATAGGTGTCATTTCTTTTTAAATCAGCTACTAGTTTCTCAAATGATGCTTCACTTAAACCAAAATTTTTGTTTTTCATTCTCGAAAGTTTAATCTAAATAGATTGTAAATAATATGACTAAAATTATTAAGAAAAACAGTTTAATTATTGTTTAGTCACTTGTATAAGTCAAATAATTCGAAAGCGTGACAAACTTTATTTAGTTAAAAAATGTTAAAATCTTAATTTATGATATTTTAGAAAGCTTAACAACCTTGTTTTGTTTGAATTATTAACAGCTGAATTTTAAAATACCCTACCATTTTTTTAAAAATATCGAAAGATTTTCCTCATTGTCGGTTTATTGAACTTTAACATGAGTTTGTGTATTCACTCGATCTTTTTTCATGTTAGCTTTTTGGAAAACTTAGTATTGTAAATAATTTAGTTAAAGTTACGTACAGCAAATACATACCTGTTTGTTTGAATTTGTAACTGTTTGTATTGATTTGCAAACTTGAATCCCAGTAAAATCTATATAAATAACAGGATAAAAAAGCAGTTTTTTTATTTCATAGCCCGAAGGTCTCAGGTTTGAGTATAGCCTTCATTTTTAGAAGAGGTTACATTTCAAGTATGTGAAGTTCAACAATAATTGCTTACTAGAAAGTGCAAAAATCCATGACTTTATATAATTACTAATACAGAACTCATTTAAAGTTTTTTAGAACATAAAAAAGGTTGAAATAGAATAAAGTTTTAGTATAAATGAAAGTAAATATAGAGTGTAACCACTATGAAGCTACTAATAATGTTGAATAGGCTTTTATAAATGCTCCCAATTCAAATAAATAATCAATAGAGTGGTTAGATATTTTAATCTCTCTTGCTATCTTGTAATTTATTCAAAATGAATGGGTTGATTTGTTTGTAGCCATTTTTTTTTCTTGAAAACTATCAATTATTTCACTTAGAGTACTGTTTGGAGTACTAAATTTTTCATTTTGTATATAAAAATCCTCTATTTCTGATTATGAAAATCATATTAGTTTTATGTAAATTTGAATTGTAAACCAATTAATCAAAATTATGAAAACACTTAGTAAATTAACAGTAATTCTAGCAGTACTTTTCTTTATTTCTTGTAAGCAAAACCCAGCTGAAACTCCTGAGCATAAAGCAATGGTTGAAAAACATCAAGAAATGGAAGCTTCTCATGAAGCTATGGCAAAAGAACACAGTACTATGAAAGATGATCACCAGCAAATGGTATCGGCTCATAAAAATGTTGAAAATGATTCTATTCATGTCGTAACCGAGAAGAATCACACAGCAGTATTAGCTAAACATGGTGAACTTATTACTGCGCATAAAGCACTAATGGAGAAACATGCCGAATTAGAAATAAAACATGCTACTGGGGAGATTACATTAGAACAAATGAATGCAGAGCATGAATCTATGAAAAGTGAGCACGAAAACATGGAGAATGAGCATCAACAAATAGCTTCTGAACATAAACGTATTACTGAAGAAGATCAAAGAATGATGAAAGAGGATAAAGAGAAAGCAACAGAAGTAAAGTCCGATCAAAAGTAAATAGTGATAGATTAGTTATTGGAAAAGCCAGATTGAATTTTAGAATTCAATCTGGCTTTTTTATTTACAGAAATTAAAAAATTTGCAGCCAGCCCTAATTCTTTAATCTTATTATGATTTGTATTAAAATGTTAGGAAATGTTACTAAATACATGAAAATACAACCTATAAATTAAGTGAAAAAGAATACATAAGAATTCTCATAATTGTGGAGGATCGTTTCATGGATTTTTGCATCTTTTTAATGCTTTGATTTACTGATTAACAAAGATGCTTTGTCAGTTATATCTACCCTCATGATCTAAGGCTTATAGGTTCAAGCTCTCTGTTTGACCTTTCTTTTCAAGATTTCTTGTAATGGGCATATAAATTCTTCATATGAGATGATATTCATATTGCTTTATATACTTTGTGAGAAACGACTATTTTTTATTTCTAATTCTACTTAAAGAAACAGACGTAATTCCTAAATAAGATGCTATGTAATGTTGAGGAACGCGTTTAAAAATAAAGGGATATTCTTTTAATAGTTTCTCGTAACGTTCTTTGGGATTGTTTGATATAAATGCTAAAAAAAGACTTTTATAGTAGATGAGTTTTTGATATAGAAAATCGTTTGTTTTTACTTTTAATCCCTCTGACTGATCCATCATCTCTTGAAAATCAGTTTTACTCATATAATATAATATGCAAGGTTCTAAAGTTTCTACACTAAATGAACTTGGTGTGTTAAAAAAAAAGCTTTCAAAAGAGGATATAAAATTAGTTTCAAAAAAAAAGTTGAAAGTTATATCCCGGTCATTTGCCCAGGTAGACAAACGAACGCATCCTTTTTCGATATAAAACATTTTTTTTGATACTTTACCTTGCTCTAAAAGGATTGTTTTTGCACCCACTTCAATTTTAGTAGCTTTTTTCAAAAAGGTATTCCCTAAAGATTTTTCTATATCACTTTTTAGCATATTTTATAAATTAGAAAAGTTACGGGGTTATTAGAAAGTTTCATGAAAATATAAAAAAAACAAAAGTGATAATAGAAATAATGAATCCTAAATTCAAGGGTTTATAGATTTCTGTTAAAAAATGAATAATGTAATAGATAGATAAAGTCATTTTTTCTGTGCCTTTGGTAAACCAATGTTCAAGATGTTTTTTTAATGATTTTCTGTATGTTTAAATAACCTCTCAAAAAATAATGAGAGGTTATTCTTGAAAACAAAAACATAGATAAAACTAGGCCTTGGGGTTATTTACTTGGTGTTCTTTTTTTTAGTGTTGAAATATGAGTAAACCAAAGTTGTTCTTATCATTCTCGAATCAATCTCATTGTCTCCATAAACTCTTTTTCCATAATCTGCGCTTATGCTAAAGAATGGGTTAATTTTATAACCAGCACTGACAGAAGCAGAAAGTAAGTTAATTCTATTGTCATTAGGTATTCCGTCTTCTACTGTTCTTCCTCCATACGCGTATTCTAAGTTAGCCGCAACCCAAAACTTCTTAGAGAAATTATGCGAAAGATGATTCTCTATGGTAAATAATGGTTTTTGTTTTATTTTCATTTTTCCAGACGTTGACATAGGTTCAGTATTATTGGTGAAAAAACGAATGTTAGGGGAAATTTCTAACCAAGTCATTCTCTCCTTATTTTTGTTTAATGGAATTGCCATTGGTACTATGTACTGAATAGTCATTCGATTACTACCTAAATTGAGAACTTCTTTACTAGAATATGTCCCAGAATACCATAATCTAAGGTAACTAAACATAGCGAAACCTGATTGATGCTCTGGAAACTTGGTGACAGTTAAGGCAGGCGTACCGATCATCCCTACCTTTAAACCTATGTATCCATCGGCAAGCCCATTTGAGGAAAAACTAATAGATTCATTAGATCCGTTTTCGGTTAATTTTAAGTCGGAGTAACTCGGAATTATTGCTGCCACAACTTGTGCAAACTGATTTTTAAGTTTAAATGTATGAAACCCTTGTACTGCAAGCATATTCACCTCGAATGTTGTTTGTTCAGAAAAAATAGTGCTTGGAGAAATGTTTTGATGTAGGTTAACATACTGTACAGCCACCCCAGATACCTCAATGGGACTAAGTAAATTAGTTCTTGGTCCAAGTCCTTGAGCATGAATTAAATGTGAGGGAGGAAAGAAAATAATAGGAATAAATACTGACTTCCAAAATTGATTCAATGTGAAACTCATATATTTTTTAATTTTTCTTTAAATCTGTTTTCACTTTATACGCTAGTATCTTATGTTAAAACCTCAGGATTAAAAAGCGTGTGTAGAACGTAATGTGAATAGCTCGTTTATTAGAAATAGAAAGTTATAAATATTCTTTACATTCCTTATTAGGTCTAAACATAATAAGGCCTATAACACCGCCGACCGTAGCCATTACATGATTCAATTCTGCTGTAAGGTTTGGTGCGTGATATCCCCAAATAGGCCATGCTGCCCACCAACCAAGATAATAAAAGGCCGCCATAAAAGCTGTAATGGCCCAGGCTTCATATTTAATGGTTGCTCCTTTAATAAAAACTCTTACCAATAGTAAATTGACAGCCAATGCTAATAGAGCTTCGCGAAAAGCATGATAATTAGAGTGCGTTGGTCCAACAGGTAAATTGGTTGCTTGAAATTCAGGAGTCCATGTAAATTCTAAAGTATACCAGAAACTTATAAATCCTCCGAGGATTCCTAGGGAGAGAAGAATACGAGCTACTATACTTTTTATTTTGGTATCGTTTTTTTGATTGCTCATAATGATCAATTTTTATATTGAAAAATCAAAGATACTACCTGAAAAAACGGTTAAACGATAACAATTGTTAAGAAACTTTAGCAGATTATTTTTAATTATTGAGTCATAAGATTAGTTCTATGTGCACATTAATACAAATGCTTGAAGTTAGTTTTGGAGTGTAAATTCCTATTTGCAAAACCTTACAGTCTTCAAAAAACTTTACTGTAGCTGTTTATACATCAGCTTGACATGTCGCTCGATTTCAGAGGCGAAGTCTTTGTATAAAAGTTTATATTTTGGCTCCAATTTGATTTTAATAGCTAACAAAGTTTCATTGGGGTTTTTATTATTTTTATAATCAAGTTTTACTTGATCCCAAATGGTTGACAATAAATCAGCGTCTCGTAGTACTGATTTTACAGTAGTTGCACTGCCGTGTCCTGTCAAGACAAAAGATGGGTTTAACTTTGTTACAGCATAAAGAGTGTTAATCAAATGTATAACATGTGTATGATCTGTAATAATTGGCATCCAATCAGAACTTAATACATCTCCGCCAAAAATGATCTTCTGTTTTGGCAACCACATTAAAACATCCCCAGGAGAGTGATTATCATTAGAAAAAATGAATTGAACGTCTATTCCTCCAAAATTACGCATTTCTACTTGAGACAATAACAAATTTGGATATACAAGTTGAGTTGGGCCTATGGTACCTTTAGTCACTTTAGAATAAAATTTTAGATCTTCTTGTCCATACTTTTTCATTGTTTTCAATGCTTGACTACTGGCAATAATTTCAGTTGCAGTGTCGATAAATGCTGCATTACCGAGCCAGTGATCTGCATGACTGTGTGAGTTAACTACCCAACGTACCGGTTGATCAGTGACTGATTTAATGGCTTTTTTAATTTTATTACCAATTAACTCAGAGGAACCCGTGTCAAAAAGCAGTACTCCTTTTTCAGTAACAATAAAATGGCTATTAGAATTCCAACCTTTGTTTTCTGGGGTAGGTAAGCCAAATGATGGCGAAACAATGCTAAAGACATTTTTGGTAATTGGAGTTACGATAAAGTCAAAGTTCGAATTCTGTGCACATATACTGTTAACTATTAATCCAATTAGGCTTAAAGTAACTACATTTCTTTTCATTGTTTTCAACATTACAATCTATATTTAATAGGTTCATTTTTCTAACCACGACTCTTACATAATACCTCAACAGGTTGTCACTATAAGTAAGACTATCAAAGTTTGGTTTCTGACCGAATCTATTTAGTCTATTGTACGGTTTATATTAAGAACTCAGGTTGAGTTTTCAAACATAGAATCTTATATCAAATGATTTTAATAATATCGATTAACTCTGTGTATTTGAAGACGGATAGCCACATATGAACTATGAAAAATAGTTTTTAAACATAGAACCAGTAATTCTAAAAATTTAGGTTGTTTTAGTTTGATTTTGGCATGCACAAAATTGTTTGTAATCCGTATTCATTTTATGATAACCCTGTTTAAATTAACTATAGAGAACAAGATATTTATCAAGTATCCTTTTTGAATATGTAAAATGTTGCTACAATAATAATTTTCAAAAATAACTTATTCTGATGCTCTCATATGATGTAACTGCATTGGATAATGCCTAATTATATAGAAAGGTAATGGTAAATGCTGGTTTTAAATTAAAGTAAACAGATTATTTTAAGATAATCTAAAATATAAAATAGGGTGTTTCTATATAAGGCTGTATAACCTATAATATCCTTGAATTGATAAACAAATATAATATGAAACACTTATACATTCTTTTCATTTTTTTAATAGGAATTAGCACATCCGCCCAACGCGTAGAATTGGTAAAAGATATTAATACGAAAAGTACAAATAACCCCAATATATCCAATTTAACTATATATAAGAATAAACTTTTTTTTACAGCTAATGACCGTGTTCATGGCAATGAATTATGGGTAAGCAGTGGAGTTTTGGGAGAAGAAAGGTTATTTGCTGATATAAATACTGGCTCTAAATATTCGGATCCTAAGTTCTTAGTAGTATTTAATGATAAATTATATTTTTCTGCTAATGATGGCATACATGGCAGAGAATTATGGGTAACCGATGGGACCCCAGAAGGAACAAAATTGCTGGTAGATGTTAATCAGGGAATAAACTCTTCTGAGGTGGCGAATCTTATCGTATTTAATAATGAATTATATTTTTCTGCAGATGATGGGGTTCATGGTAATGAATTATGGATAACTGATGGTACTGTTGCAGGGACCCGCTTATTTAGTGATATGAATAATGGAACCAATGGTACTCACCCTTCTAAGTTTACTGTTTATAACAATAAACTTTATTTTAATGCCTATAATGCAGCAACCGGAGTAGAATTATGGGTAACCGATGGGACAGGTCAAGGTACTATAATGTTAAAAGATATACTTAATGGGAACAATTCTTCATACCCAGATCAATTTAAGGTTTTTAACAATAAACTTTATTTTTCGGCAACGGGAAACGATTTTAAAATTAAATTATGGATAACTGATGGTACACCAGAAGGAACAAAATTGGCAGAAGAAATGTACACAGGTGCACTAGGTATACATCCGCGATATTTAACAGAATTAAATAACAAATTGTATTTTGTGTCTGAAGATAGCGCCTATGGGTATGAGTTGCGAAGCTTAGACCCAGTTACACTTAGTGTATCACTAGTTAAAGATATAGTTAATGGAGCAGGAAGTCCATATCCTCATTATTTAACTGTTTATAATGGCAAACTTTATTTTCAGGCAAATGATAATGTATTGGGAACCGAATTGTGGGAGAGCGATGGTACTTCACAAGGGACTCATTTAGCTATAGATATAAGAGAAGGAGTTAATGGTTCATTTCCCGATAACTTAACCGTTTTTGACAATAAATTGTTTTTTACGGCGCGAGATGAGATGACGAATGGACAATTATGGAAAAGTGATGGAACTTCTATGGGGACAAATGTGGTATCTAATATCGGTAAAAGAACAAGTAATTCTAGTATATATGATATTGTATCCTACAATAACAAAATGTATTTTGGTGCTCGTTCTAGTGCACATGGGCATGAATTGTATGAAAGTGATGGCACTACAGAAGGAACAAAGAGAATTACAGATATTAGAGAAGGAAGCTTCAGTAGTAATCCGCGTAACTTAACCCTTTATAAAAATAAGATCTATTTAACTATTAATGATGATATTCATGGTACAGAACTATGGGAGAGTGATGGTACGATGGGAGGTACCAAATTAGCAGTAGATATTATTCCGGGGAGTAGAGGTTCTAGTCCAGGAGATATGATCGTTTATAATAACAAGCTATATTTTGTTGTTTTTGATGAGACTCATGGACCAGAATTATGGGAGAGTGATGGTACTCCAGAAGGGACTCAACTAGTGTTGGATATATTTCCAGGACCTAACGGGGCTAACCCCGAGGAATTAGTGGTGTATAATAATAAAATTTATTTTCGAGCCAATGATGGGGTTCATGGTCAGGAATTATGGGTGAGTGATGGTACAGCTGCAGGAACCAGAATGGTTAAAGACATTCATGTCGGAAGTGATTCGTCTGCTCCACAAAGTCTGACAGTATACAATAATAAACTTTATTTTGGTGCATATGATACTACTTATGGTTATGAGTTATGGGAGAGTGACGGGACACCAACTGGTACCAAATTGGCATTAGAGATAAACGGAAGCAATTCCGATGCCTTTCCTAACAATTTAATTGTTTTAAAAGATAAATTATATTTTAAAGCGAATGATGATATTCATGGTGCAGAATTATGGGTGACCGATGGTACATCAGAAAACACAAAATTAGTCAAAGATATTAATAAGGGAACAGGTCATTCCTATATGAGATATCCAATAGTATTTAATGAAAAAATATATTTTCGAGCTAATGACGGTATTCATGGTTATGAGTTATGGGAGAGTGATGGTACAGCATCTGGAACTTTTATGGTAGCAGATATTAAAAAAGGAAAACCGGGTTCTTCTATAGATAACTTTGGGGTTTATGATAACAAACTTTTTTTTGAAGCCGATGATGGTATTCACAACGATGAGCTTTATGTTTTTATTCCTTTTGATTGTGATAGTAATACTTCAGGTAAAATATTTGTTAGTGAAGATGGCGCTAATACATCTACAGGAGATTCATGGGCAAATGCCACTACTTTAACAAATGCATTATACATCGCAAAAAGTTGCAACAGTATAGAAGAAATATGGATTAAAAAAGGAACTTATACACCAGGAAATGAAAAAAGTTACGCTTTTACTATTCCGAAAAACACCAAAATTTATGGAGGTTTTGAAGGTATAGAAACCAGTTTGTCAGAAAGAAACTGGAAAGAAAATCAAACTATTCTAAGTGGAGATATAGGAATTCTAAACAATAGTCATGGAAACTCTTATACTGTTGTAAAAATTGAAGGAGAAGATACCATTACATTAGACGGTCTGATTATAGAAGGAGGAAATGCACATGCAGAAATTTCAGAAAGAGCTTTAGATGATATAGCAGGAGGAGGTTTATATCTAAATAACACTAATAATGTAATTCTTGTAAACTGTATATTTAGAAACAACATAGGACAAGAAGGAGCAGCAATATATAAAGGTAAAGGAGCTTTGGCCTTATTTTCAAATTGTTTGATTTATAATAATACGGCAACAAATAAAAATGTCATTTTTTCAAATGATGGGAACCTTATTTTTGAAAACTGTACTGTTGTAAATAATACTTCTGCAACTAATTATGGGATTTTGGGAATAGAGAATAGAGCAACGAGTTCTTGGGTGAACTCAATATTAGATGGAACACATCCTTTAAATGTAAACATAACGAATCAATCTATTTTTAACCCTTTATATTGTTATATTAAAGGAGAAAACCCGAGTGGAACAGGAAATATAAATGGTACGGTGATCAAAGATGTATTATATTCTGATCAAGCTAATCATGATTATACATTAACAAAAAACTCTCCGCTAATTGATAAAGGAAAAAACTCTTGGGTAAATCAAGTTACTACAAAAGATCTCGATAATAAAATGCGTATAGTAGATGGAAACTTTGATGCTACAACTACTATTGATATTGGAGCTTTTGAATTTAATAGGAAACAGCAAACCATTACATTCGATCGTTTGCAAGAAGTAACTTATGGTGATGTAGATTTTGGTTTATACGCAATTGCCAGTTCTGGGCTAGGAGTTACATATAGTAGTTCTGACACTAGTGTAGCAACTGTTTCAGGAAATGTAGTGACAATATTAGGAACTGGTACTACTACAATCATAGCTAATCAAGCTGGAAATAAGGATTTTCAGTCAGCCATTAAAGTAACTCAGCCTTTAAAGGTAAACCCAAGAGCTATTACGGTTACCGCAGATACAGGTCTAACTAAAATATTAGGAGAAAAAGATCCAATATTAACCTATACAATTACTAGTGGTAGTTTAGTAGGGAATGATATGTTAGAAGGAAATATAGAAAGAGTTGAAGGTGAAAACATAGGTACTTATGTAATTGAAAAAGGAACATTGTTTAATCAAAATTATAATATCACTTATGTAGCAAATAATTTTGAAATTATAAATGGCAATCAACCTTCTATTTTTAAAGGAAACATTTTGGTGTTTCCTAACCCAGCAGCGAATAAAATTTATATTTCACAAACCTCTGAAAATTCAAATCTTTATATCTATAATATAAATGGCATGTTAATAAAACAAGCTAACAATTATTCAGAAGGAAATGCAATAGATATATCAATACTGCCAGCAGGGGTATATGTTTTAAAAATTGTAGCGTCAAATTCGAATACGGTTGTTAAACGCTTTGTAAAGCGTTAAAAGAGAGTTTTTTTAAGAGTTTCTTAATGAGAGTATGGATTTTGAATGTTGAATACCTATGTTTTACAACAAATTCTATTCTAGATAGGAGTTGATAGTGGTCTTTAAGTTTAATTAGAGCAACGTTATATGTGTAAATTATCTTTTTGCTAAATTTTTTAGCAAATATGCTTTTCGAGTATACGTTTTATGTTTTGTAACTCTACAATTGTAGATTGCATTTAAGTGAAATTTCGATCATTTTTATTTAGAGGTTTAAAAATGGTATTGTTGCAGTCTTTACAGTATTTTTAGCAGAACTTTTGAATAGACTTATATTTTGCTAATTTTTTTAGCATTTAGTGGAAATTTGATTATATTTACCCTCGCATTTGAGTGAAATTATACAATGCGGTAGTTAAATTATAAAAAAGGTAATTAAAAATATAGTAAATGGAAGATCACTTTAATAAGGTTAAGAGTTTTGTCTTAGATTTGGGATACACAATCAAAACTTCAATTGAGGAAGATCAAATTATTGTTATTAATGACGAATCTGTAGGGATTAAAAATTGCATTATTAACTGTGCAGACCCAATTCTCATTATTGAGCAATATCTTTTAGAATTACAGTCAATATCTATAGATGTTTTTCAAAACTTACTTATGAAAAATAGAGAGATTATTCATGGGGCATTTGTTTTAGATGAATCTGGTAAAGTCTTAATTTTTAGAGATACTTTACAAATTTCAAATTTGGATATAAACGAATTAGAAGGCTCTCTCAATTCACTTAGCATATTACTATCAGAGTATTCCAAAGAACTTATTGGATTTTCAAAAAATTAATACAGATACAGAATGAGTTTATTTAAAAGATTATTTACTATAGGGAAAGCAGAAGCCAATGCAGTGGTAGATAAATTAGAAGACCCTATAAAGATGACAGAACAAGGGATTCGAGATATGAAAAAAGATCTTGAAAGTAGTTTAAAAGCATTAGCCGAAGTTAAAGCTTTAGAAATTAGTTCTAGAAATGAAATTTCTAAGGAAACTGAAAGAGCAAAAGACTATGAGAGAAAGGCTATTTTATTACTTCAAAAAGCAGAATCAGGACAAATAACTACAGAAGAGGCTGATCGTTTAGCGAGCATTGCTTTGCAGAAAAAAACAGAGTCTGAAACACATATCCAAAGAGCTTCAAAAGAACAATTAGTCTTTAGTCAAAATGTTAGTAAGATTGAAACTAATGTAAAAGCATTAAGATCAAAAATTAGTTCATGGGAGAATGAACTAAAAGCTTTAAAGGCTAGAGTAAAAGTAGCTTCAGCTACTAAAAACTTGAACAAGCAGATTTCTGCAATCGATTCATCTAATACAATTTCTTTATTAGAGCGAATGAAAGAAAAGGTAGAACAAGAAGAGGCTTTGGCCGAAGCATATGGTGATATCGCTGGTGAGGCAAAATCGATAGATGATGAGATTGATAATGCTATTGGAGATACATCTAATACTAAAGCTTCTGATAGTTTGGCCGCATTAAAGGCAAAAATGGCTGCAAATAATAAGGTAGACTAATTGTAGAAATAACATAAGTAGAAAAACATAAATGAAGGGATTAGGATTGCACATACTTATGGAGTTTCACGAATGTTCAGGTGATATCCTTAATAATTTAAATGCATTAGAGACTTCAATGAATAAGGCTGCAGATAGTGCTGGCTCAACCATAATAAAATCAGTGTTTCATCAATTTTCACCGCAAGGAGTAACTGGCGTTGTAATTATTGCAGAAAGTCATTTAGCGATTCATACCTGGCCAGAACATGGATATGCGGCCGTAGATTTTTTTACATGTAATACCAGTATGGATTATGTAAAAGCATATGATATTTTAGTAAAAGAGTTCAATTCTAAAAAGCATAGTTATAAAAGTTTAGAAAGAGGATTAATACATAGCCATCAAGTAAATGGATTATAAAGGTTTTAGAAAGCGCTCCTATGAAATTTTAGAAAAAGGAGCAGCAGATGATAAGTGGAGTCGAAAAATTGACTTATTCATTATCTCTTTGATTTTTTTAAATGTACTGGCTGTGATTCTTGAATCTGTTGGCTCATTGAAAAGAGAGTACCAACTTGTTTTTGACTACATAGAGTTATTTTCTATTTATATTTTTACTATTGAGTATATTCTAAGAATATGGTCAATTACAGAAAAAAAAGAATATGCACACCCAATTCAAGGGCGATTAAAATATTTATTTTCCTTTTCTAGTTTGATAGATTTAATAGCTGTGGTACCGGCTTATATTCCTTTGTTGATTGGTGTCGATTCGAGAGTGATTAGAGGTATAAGATTACTTAGGTTGTTTAGAATTTTAAAGTTGTCAAGATATAATAGAGCTTTTAGCCATATTCGTAATGTACTTAGATCCAAAAAAGAGGAACTAATTATCTCGCTTTTTGCTGTGTTAACGCTATTGATAATTTCTTCAAGTTTAATGTATTTTGTTGAAAATAAAGCTCAACCAGAAGCATTTTCAAGCATTCCTGCGACTATGTGGTGGGGAGTAGCAACACTTACAACTGTGGGGTATGGAGATGTATATCCCATTACTTCATTAGGAAAACTCATGGCAGGTATAATGGCTGTGCTAGGAGTAGGGCTATTTGCATTACCAGCAGGTATTTTGGCAAATGGATTTGGTAATACATTAGAAAATAATAATGAAACCTGTAAACATTGTGGTGAACGCATAAATTAATTTGTATGGGAATATTTGATTTTTTTAAAAAAGAAAAACAAGAAAGTACTGTTGATTTTAAGGTAGGTGACCTTAAAAAAGGCTATATGGTTGATTACTTTATCAAAACATGGGAAGTAAAAAAGGTATATATTTACGATTGGGGTAATAATTCTTTTGCAAGAGAATACTTGCTAGATTCAGGGGATGAATCTCTGTATTTGTACATTGAAGATAATGATGAATCTATTTGTTCTATCTGGAAAAATATAGATTTGTTTGAGATTAAATCTGACGTAGTAAAAACAATTATAGCAAATGATGATGCACCTAATGAAATATTATATGATAGTAAGGTTTTTACTAAGAAGGAATCAAGTCAAGGGCATTGTTTAGAAGAAGGTCAAGAAGATGAATACTCCGAATTAATTAGTTGGACATATCAAAATATGGATAATAAAGAACTAATTTCTATTAGTAGAGTTGGAGAAGAAGAATTTGAAGCATCTCACGGAAATTATGCTCAAGAGTTTGAGTTTTCAAATATACTTCCTAGATAAAATAAAAATATGACAGCATCAAATTATATAAAAATAGCCACAGTATTCCTCTTTATGATAGGTGTCACAACAGGCTGTAGTTCCAAAAAGTTTAAAAAAACACCTCTAGACAATTTCATAATTGAAAATAGTAATGAAAAAGAGTTCTCTGTAATTCTGGAAGATATGGATGTTGAGGGGACTTTTTTTAAGTCGTACAAACATAAGTATAGAATTATTAAACATAAAGATGATGTACCGTACGAGGAGACTACAAATTGGATAGAAGTAAGCGAAAAATTCTTTTCTATTCATGAAAATAATTTGGGCATGGTTATTTTAGAAAAGAATGATCAGGGTAAAATCTCAAAAGCAGCTTCGCCACCCGGATATAGGTATGTAGGAGATAGTAGATATGGAGAATGGAGAACCCATAACGGAATCAGTTTTTGGGGATTTTATGGACGATATATGTTTATGAATCAAATGTTCGGAATGATAAATCGACCTGTGTATCGAGGAGCATATGATACCTATTCTTCTGGAGGATATTATGGAACTAGAAATTATTATGGACCTAAATCTGGAGGGAGGACACTATATGGAACTAACTCTCCCCAAACTAGAAAATCGAATCCTAATTTTTTCAAAAGAAGAGCCTCAAAGTCCGGATGGTCATCATCTAGGAGTAGATCGGGAAGTAGATCTAGAAGTAGTGGATTTGGAAAATAACTTTTTAAACAACAAATTAATAACGCAATAAGATATGCAGTTCAATTTTTTAGAAACTATCGATAACCTGATCACAGCATTAATTTATTTATTGATAAGTTTTGTGTTATTCCTTATAGGCAAAAAAGTATATCAACTGATGCATAAAAACATTAATATTGATCACGAGCTAGTAGAAAAAGATAATTTGGCATTTTCGTTTGCAAATGTTGGTTACTATATCGGTTTGGTTATTGTAATTTCTGCTGTATATTCTGGAGATGGTATTGTCCACATAGTAGACGATTTGATCGAAGTAGGTATCTATGGGTTATTGTCTATTGTTTTATTAAACATTTCAATCCTAATTTCTGACAAGCTAATTTTAAGGAAGTTTTCGATTAAAAAAGAAATAGTTACAGATCAAAATGTAGGAGTTGGTGTACTCGAAGGTGCTATTTGCATTGCCAATGCTTTGGTGATCTATGGTGTTATTACAGAAAACCATGACAATTTTGTTGAAATTCTAATACTTTGGGTTATTTCACAATTCGTTTTAGCTTTAGTAAGTGTTGTGTACAATAAGATTACACCATACGATATTCATGAGCATATCAAAAATGATAACATAGCTGTTGGAATTGGGTTCTCGGGAGCAATTATTGCAGTTGCTAATTTGATACGATTTGGTGCACAAATGGAAGCAGATAGTTGGATTTTGGTAGGAGAGAATTTTCTGTTAGAAACAGGTATAGGTTTGTTGATGTTGCCGTTAGCTAGACTTTTGACAGATAAAATATTGCTTCCAAAAAGAAGGCTAACAGATGAAATTGTAAATCAGGATAAGCCTAATGTCGGTGCTGCAATAATCGAAGCGTTTTCATATATAGGTGGTTCGATACTTATTTGCCTGAGTTTTTCATAAAAAGACGATTTAGTTTCTTTGTATTATGGTAAAGATTAATAAAGGCTTTTGGCTCAAAATTGCCATTTTTGCAACTGGAGTTTCAGGCTTAACTTCAGAATTTATACTATCTACCTTAGCCTCTTATTTTATAGGAAATGTTATTGTGCAATGGACTGTCGTGCTATCAATAATGCTTTTTGCTATGGGAATTGGTAGTCGCATAAGCAGATTAGTTACCAAACGAATACTACTCACTTTCCTTTTTATTGAGTTTTCATTATCACTTTTGATAAGTTTTTCTCCTTTACTAGTATATGCACTGGCTTCAAAAAATGAATTTATACATATTCTTATATATGGATTATCCTTATTAGTAGGCTTTTGTATTGGTTTCGAAATTCCTTTGGCAACAAGATTAAATGAAACCTATGAATCTCTAAATAAAAACATATCTAATATTATGTCTTGGGATTATATTGGTAGTTTAATAGGAGGGTTGTTATTTGCTTTTTGGGGATTACCTTACCTAGGTATTACGAATACGGCATTTATATTTGGGGCGCTTAATTTTATAGTTGCAATACTGTTATTTTGGAATTATAGAAAAGCTCTAGTGGTAGAAAAAAAATGGATCACAGGTATAATACTTGCTCTAACTTCGCTATTAAGTATAGGGTTTTTAAAATCTGAAGAAGTTATTCTATATAGTGAACAATCGAGATATAAAGATAAAATTGTTTATCAAGAACAATCAAAATATCAAAACATTACTGTTACACAATGGAAAGAACATTATTGGTTATATATTAACGGAAATCAACAACTAAGTACTTTTGATGAGTTTTTGTATCACGAACCAATGATACACCCTATTATGGCGTTGACTCCAGAGCACAAAAACATTCTAATTATCGGTGGAGGAGATGGGTTCAATGTAAAAGAATTGCTAAAGTATGATGATATCAATGCAATTACACTTGTCGATTTGGATCCTGCCATGACAAGATTAGGAAAAGAGTTTGAGGGAATTGTAAAGTATAATGAATCTGCACTTCATGATTCGAAAGTAACGATTGTTAACGATGATGGTTTTTCGTTTTTAGAAAGAAGCGAAAGTTTTTATGATATCATAATTATAGATTTACCAGACGCAAAAACCATAGATGTTAACAAGCTATATTCGTTAGAATTTTATCATTTAGCGCATCATGCATTACGACCTAATGGACATATTATTACTCAGGCAGGTAGTCCATATTATGCCACAAAAGCATTTTATTGTATTGATAAGACAATGAAATCTGCTGGTTTTACCAATTTACAAATGCATAATCAGGTGTTGACTTTGGGAGAATGGGGCTGGATCTTGGGAAGTAAAAAGTATACAAAGAATCAAATGATTCAACGTTTAAAACAAACTTCGTTTAAAGAACTCAATAATAAATGGCTCAATCGAGAAGCAATTGATTTGATAACTTCTTTTGGGAAACCCCTTATAGATACTTCAGATGTTGAGATTAACACAATAAACTCTCCAATGCTCTATAAATACTATTTAAATGGAAATTGGGACTTGTATTAGAAAGAATTAGAAACAAATTTCGCGGCTTGTATTCCAGAGTCAAGAGCATCAAAAAATAGAGGTAATCTACCTGTGTCTACTCCGGCAAAAGCAAGATTATCTACAAACTTGTTTCTAGGCTTTGTTAAATACCCAGGTTTGGGAATTGGCATAGCGTGACCTAAGAGTTTGACATGTGCTTTTTTTACTGCGACACTAATATCCTTTTTATAATAAGTAGACATTCGTTTGATAGTTTCATAAACGATAGTATTGTAAGATGATTCTAAATCCTTAACGCTATAATGATGAATATCAGGAAAACAATAGTATGCAGTTAAAACTCGATCATGTTTTTGGTTTTGAATTTTGGAATCTGTAAAGCCTAAAAAAGTGTTGTTAGAAGAAATAAAATCATTTTGCCATTTGCTATTAGTAAGAATTATATTGTCATCCAGTACTATGTTAATAACAACCCATGGCGTATAAGAAACATCATTAAAAATGGGATATGATTTGGGGTGAATGTATTGCAACGAGTGTTTTTGTCCTGCATAGACAATAGCGTTGGTTATATACCTTTTTCTAATCATATTTTTAGTGTCTAAAACATCAGAAAACCATTTATCACCTTCTTGCTTTAGTGAGAAAACTAAATGATTACACTGTAAATTTTCAGAAGGAATTTGATTTTTCATTTTATCTATGAAATAGTGGTTCCCTTCCATAGGGGAGAAGGAAACAATATTTTCATCTGTATGATATGGACGGCATTTATAATAATGAATACCAGCTAGTGCCGAAATTTGCTTTGTAGTTCCTCCGTAATCATCTAGCATTTGATAATCAATAGCACTTATAAAATCGTCATCGATTGGTAAGTATTTATTTAGGTAATCATAAAAAGTAATATGATCTAGGTTATGAAACTCTGAAGAAATTAATGTACTTGGTAACGGGAAATTACCTTCATATTCTTGTAGTAAAGCAAAGAGGTTTTTCCTTAATTCAGAATTCATTAAAGCAGAAGCTTTCATCTCTCCATGTACGTAACAAGCTTCTTCTTTATTTCTAGGAATGATATGTTGTTTATCAAGAAAATCCCACACATTAGTATAGTTGTTAAACTGGATAACATCTAATTTTTCTAATAATTTTAATCCTTCTTTACCATATGTTTGGGGGTAGGTGAAATCATAATGAGCTCCTTGAGAATACAAGGTATTATTAATAGATATTGCACTTGAAGTCCCCCCTAATTCTGAATTTAATTCACAAACCACAAAATCATTTGAAGATAAAGAACAAGCCGCAGCAAGTCCAGAAATCCCAGCTCCTACAATAAGTGTTTCTGTGGTTATAGTTGAGGTTATTGGTAGACGAACTGCAGATTTTACTAAGTGTCCAGTGGATCGGTTAGAATCTATATGAATTGGGAATGTCTTGTTTTGTAAAGAAGTTTTATTCCATTTTTTACATGCGGCTAACGTAAGTAATAATCCACTGTGGTATAAAAACCGACGTCTATCCATAATCTAGAGTTATAAAAATTTAGCCCAAGTTCCGTCCAAGTAGTATTTATATAATACCGGATTACGAATGGAATTTACTTCTACACTATCTATTTTGACTAAATCTCTACCAAAAGAGGTCATTAAATTCATAGATTCATTATTAATCCATTGGACATTGGTGTCCTTAAAAGTCATCTCTAAAAGACGTTCCTTTATCTCACTTTTAGTTTCATATTTTGAACCAATAACCCACCCCCATTCTCCGAACGAATAAACATGATTGCGTATTGGTAGTACTTTAAATCCAGATGCTCCTAATGTTTTTTCTATTGACCTAAAAGCTTTTGTTGTGTAATAGGGGCTTACAGCTTGAGTGATGATGTGACCAAAAGGCCTAAGTCTTCTATGGCAAAGTCTATAAAATTCTTTAGTATACACTCTATTTAAATCGATACTTTTGGGATCAGGAAAATCGAGAATCATAACATCATAAAACTCATTAGAACCTTCTAAGAATTGAAATGCATCTTGATTAATAACTTTTACTTTAGGATCATAATATGAACTATCGTTCATGGTAGTAAAAATTTCATGAGTCTTTCCAATTTTTGTCATTTCGGGATCAATGTCGACTAATGTAATTTTTTCTACATCTTTATATTTCAATACTTCTCTAATTGCACAGCCATCACCAGCACCAAGGATCAGAACATTTCTTGGATCTTTGGTAAGTTTCATAACTGGATGAACTAGTGGTTCGTGATACAAAAACTCATCAAAAGTGCACAGTTGCTTACTTGAGTTTAGATATAACCAATAATGCTCTTTCCATTGCGTGATAGTTATCTTTTGATATCGCGTTTGTTTAGAGAATACTACTTTGTCATTATATCTTTTTTGCTCTCCATATAATACAATAGTATCGGCATTATAACTTAAAAATAATATTGTAAAAAGTAATGCAGGGATTGTAATGGTAAATGGTATTCTATACGATTTATGAATGTATTTCTTAAGACGTATAAAAAGAGCAATTGCAACCAAAAAATTAATTCCTCCAAGTATAAAAGGTGTATGTGTTAAGCCTAAAAAAGGGAGTCCTATAAAAACAAAAAATAAACCCCCAATAAGGCTGCCATAATAATCATTTTCCATTACGCCAGCAATATTGGTTCTAAGTTCTTCATTGTCCTCGTTGATTCGGGTTACTAAAGGAATTTCCATGCCTATTAGCAACCCTATTGCAATACTAAAACTATAAATTACGACACCAATATTTTCGGTCATTCCCATTAGAAAATATGTTGATAATGCTGCCGTAGATGTCAGTAGTGACAATACAAATTCTGCAATTAAAAACTTCTCTAAAATTTTGGTAGTAAAAAAGGTGCTTAATCTACTTCCTACTCCCATTGAAAAAAGCATTATGGAGAGTATCATTGTCCATTGAAAAACAGAATCTCCAAGAAAATAAGTTGCTAATGTTGATAATATATACTCTGCCACAATCCCAGAAAGTCCAGTAGCAAACAAAGCTAATTTAAGAATTCTAGACTTTTTTTGTGACAATGGTAATATGCGTTTTAGTTTAATGAAATACTACTGTAATAGCTTTCAAAATTACATAGAAAAAAAAGAAAGAAGATATATCATTTCAATTATTATTAAAATGCTTAATAGTTCTCAAATCATGATATAACTAGAATTGAGTATATTTTTAAACATGATACAAATTGTTTAAAACTTCACCTTTAATGTAATGGCATAATAAGATTGATCTTCGAAGTTTTTGCTTGGGTTTTCTCCATGAACATAATCAACACCAATCTTTGCAGATTTGCTACCATTTTCAGTAGTAAAAAAGATATAATTCATACCTGCAGAAAAGTAATTATGATCTTCTGTGGTCAACTCATCAACGTTTTCAGAAAAGTTGTAACGATATTGCCAATCAGTAACCAACTCTATTTTATCACACCACTTTTCACTAATAGGAAACAATACAATACTCGAGGTAACTCTTAGATATGCTCGATAAATGTTTCCTTCTTCAGAAATTGTTTCTGTCTTTAATCTATTTTCGTTTTCTAGGCCAACATAAGGAGTATATACAAATTGAAATAATTTTCCGAAGTTGACTATATTATTTGGGATATAAAAATGTTTGTAATCTAAGTTATATCCTTTAAATATGGCTGTTGCATATAGATTACCTTGCAACGAGTTTACTTCATTTTTTATGTCCTGATTATATTTTGTCGATCCAATAAGAATAGGCGACCATTTTTTAAGTACTAAATCGCGTGTTTGCCATTCTAAAGCCAACCCGGTTTGCCAGTTATTTTGTTCTTCATCAACTAGGGTGTTTCGATGATACTCAATATACGGACTTAATGCTATGATTTCTTTTTTGGGAGTAAGGATATTCAACCCCAAAGCTGCATTGAGTAACCAGGATTCTTTTTTGTCTTTTGGGTTAGTATACGTAATTACTGCGGCTTTTGCCTTAGAGTTTGCACTTGTAAATGATTTACGCAATGTAAAGTTATCCCAAAAAGATTGATTGATTTTATCAGTTTCTTGAGAAACAATTAGAGAAGAAGAAAATAATAGACCTAGTAGTAATAAATGTTTCATAGTTTAGAAGTTACCAGTGTTATACAATCTTCAACTTTTATTAAATTTTCACATTCTGATATAGTGATAGTCCTATCGAGTCCCAGTTCCTTTAGAATATTTTGAAAATAAGTTTTTAGCGCTTTTTTATGATAGAATGTCAAACCTAAATCATTTTTTAACCTGTCAGATACTTTAATCTTGGCTATATCTACTCCACTAAGGTCAGATAATGCTTCAAAGACGCGACGCTTAATAAAAGCACCTTGGTCTTCTTTATCCACTACAGTAGATACTAATTTTTGTAGTGATTTGATCTTACTTTGATCAATCAGGCTTCTAAACTTGGCTAATTCCTCTTCGTTTAGGGATAGATGTATTTTTTGATTCATGATCTAAGACTTTTAGAGATTTGAAAATTACAAATAAAGTAGAAGTAGAGCTCTACCTTCTAAAGGGTATTTTTATAATCAATAAAATACATGAATTTTGATATAAATAGTATAAGTTTGCGCCCAAATGTTTATAAATAAGATAAATACATAATTACTAAAAGTAAGCACCTATAAATTTTAATTTTTTTGTTCCTAAATGCAACATATATATAGATGTATCAGTACTTCTAATTGTAAAGCTATTTAGGTCAAATTTGAATGAAATTAAATTTATTTTAACATTTATTAGGAAATTATAAGTAAAATTAGTAATATTTGTATAACAAAATGAAACCTAATAGCATACATATCGAACCAGGAGCACTGTTTAGTCAGTGTGATAATAGATGGATTATAGAAGTAATCATCTATATAAGGACGCTATGTGACTATTTTATTCATTTTTTGAAATGATATAAATTAAGTAACAATATAGAAAAGCGAGCGTCCAATATACTGGACGCTTTTTTTTTGAGAATTTTTGATCAAAAAGAGCTAAAAGACTTAAAAATAGGCCAAAATTAGTAAGCCAAGAAGAAGCAAATAATACAAAAACACCAAAATGGTAATGTATCATCAAGTAAACTGAAAAAAAATATTAAAAATTTTAAAATAAATGAATCGAAGCTAATTTAACATAAAGGAATAGAATTTGAAGGCTAAGTATATGAGCAATAAGTAATTGCTAAAACGTCAAAAACCTGTTGAAAAACGGGCAGGAATTCCTTTGCTTAAATTTAACTGTAACTATTTGATAATCAATAAAATAAACTTAAAAAATACTTGCAGGATTCAATAAAATTTCGCATATTTGTACTATAATTAACAAACAAAAAAACAACAACAATGAAGTACTATAAATTACATAACAAGGAGCAGGAGGCCAAGGGTCATCTGTTAACCGATACCTTCGGTGCTATCCTTGGAGATGGTTTATATACTTCGGTTGTGAAGCCTCTCCCAAGAATGAAAACCAATATCATAGGCCGTAAAATGCCAGAAATGATATTTCGTTTCATCTTTAAAAAGCCCAACGATGTTGTAATCAAATTGGATTACATAAATGATAAGGCCTGCGTTTCGTAAGCTTTATTAATTGATCATAAGGGTAATGTTTCACTTTTTGAGTGATGCATTAAAATAACAGGAAAAATAGTGATTCTATTGGTAGTAATACCTAGCCCTAATCTAGTGAACGCTAATAGAAAAAATAGTAAAAGGAATACACTATTTAGCTACTATTTATCCTCTCCTTATTATCAGATTACATCATCGAATAAATGCGGTTATTGTCAGTTACGATCTTTCTATATCGATTAACGAGCTGTAGATCAGTATGATAGTTTTATGGAGTTTTTTCTCCAAAGCTTAGTACGATGTATGCCTTTATATTCTAAGTCTAATCATGTCGTACGAATGATTAGGTAATGGCTAAAAATCTATATAGAAAACTTCAAAACTGATCTAATAATACATCCAAGTTACAGTTCGTTGCGACCCAAAAAGGGAAAGTAGGGAAGCACGACTGTACAGGATGGCACTTTCCCAACAGCTAATAGAACCATTTCCCATAGGTAATGGGTATGTAACAACATACCGATCTGGGGTTGATACCTATGGGCATACCCCAAAGTAAGGAAAACAAAACAACAACAATCAACATGAAAAACTTAAAATACATATTCGTATTGGCCATCCTATGCCTTAATTTGACCTCTTGTACACCAGATAGCATAGCTGATAATGAGCCACCTCCAACCGAAGTACATGCTACTAAGGGGGGACAAAATGAATTAGGAGAGGATGAGGGGTAAATCTAGATCTAACCTTTTAATTTAGTACTTTTGAGGGATGAAGCGAAATACGTTGGCATCCCTCTTTTTTTTATCTATCATGATAGTTGTTCTCTTTAATAATTGCAATAAGAGTGCCAAAAGTATTTCAATCTCTTCTGAAGTGGTTAAAAAGATTGATTCTTTAAATATACTATATACAATTGCTTCTAAGAATTCTAATTCTGAGGATAAAAGAACGGAAGCTATTATTAGTTTTTTAGATCAGACTAAAAAGTTAGAAATAGACTCTCTTTATTATAAAGGCCTTTTTTTACAAGCAAAACTACTTAATAAATATAATGGTCCTCAAAAAGCGATTGACTTATCTTATTCTATATTAGAGCATGCTCAGTACAATAATGATAGTGTTCATATAGGTAGAGCATTGTATAGGTTGGGGTATTATAATAAAATGAAAGATAATTACCTTGAGGCTTTTAACTATTATAATCAATCGTTTAAGATTCGTAGGGATGTAAAAGACAGTATTAATGCTGGGAGATGTTTGATGGCGATGTCCAATGTTGAAAGAACCTTAGGAGATTTTAATGCTAGTAAAACGACCGCTACAGATGGGTTAAAATATTTAAGAAATTCTTTTGAATATAGAATCATATCGGGCCTTTATCATGGTATTGCTATATCTTTTTATGAACTAGGTAATCAGGAAGAAGCTTTACTTTGGAATTCTAAAGTTTTAGGCTTGTTTAATTTTCCAATTGCCAAAAAGAAAATAGGGGTTCATAATCTACCTATTTTTAAAAATTTCAAAGCTAATATTTTAGCGGAGCAAAAAAAGTATGAAGAAAGTGTTAGAATATTACAACTCTTGTTAAAAGAAGATAGCGTTCTTCAAAAACGAAAACAATATGCGCAAATTTTAAGTAATCTGGGTTATATTAAGTTTCTTCAAAACTCTAAAAATGTAGAAAGTGAAACTATGCTTTTAAAAGCATTGAGTATTCGGCAACAAGAAAAAGATTTGTTTGGTTTGTTTCATAGTAACATACATTTAACTAAATACTATAGAAAGACAGATTTAGAGAGAGCAAAGTACCACGCTCACAAAGCTTATGAGCACATAAAAGATTTTAATGATTATGAGGCATTGTTAGAGGTGCTAACCTTAATTACAGAATTAGATCCCGATTCTTTAGAAGAGCATCATCGTTTTAAAGAAGTGAGTCTTAAACTCATGCAATTAAGAAAAAAGACACGTGAGATTTATGCACCCACCCGATTCGAGAATGAAAACTTACTAAAAGAAAACGAGATTAAAAACAGAAGGATATCACAGGTGCGTAATCAAAACACCATCTACTTATTAGGGATATTACTCTTATTTATAAGTATCGTATTTGCGGTTTACTTTTTTAGACAACGTACCCGTTACTTGGCGCAACAAAATAAAATAGTAGAGTTTCAGGCCAGTTATGAGACCGAGACTCGTATTTCTAAACGTTTGCATGATGAGTTGGGTAATGATATTTTTCAGGTTATGTTGCAATACCAAAATGACCCTCATGATCCACGAATTAAGAATAAACTTAATCATGCCTATGCCAAAGCAAGAGATATATCACGAGAAAACAACGAGTTTGATATAGGAGAAACCTTTTCTGAAGAACTTAATAATATGCTGCAAAATTACGCATACAATGGGATACGATTAATTGCTATTGGTTTTGATAATATTGATTGGAATCATTTAGACAAAACCGTAAAAATAACCATATATAGAGTACTGCAAGAATTAATGACCAATATGCAAAAGCATAGTAAAGCGAATTTGGTAAAATTAATGTTCTCTTGTGTCAAAGATACAATCAAAATTAAGTACTCAGATAATGGGGTAGGAATGAAACAAGACCACCTAAAATCTAAAAATGGTTTGCGTAATACCGAAAAACGTGTGAAAGCTATCAACGGAACTCTTATCTTTGACTCTGAAAAAGACAAAGGTTTTAAGGCCGAAATAGAAATCCCTAATCAATAGCTAGCAAGATGTTTACTAAAGTATTGGTGGCAGAAGACTACGAAATAGCCAATCAAGGTATAATTAGAATCCTAGAAGAAGAAATAGGAATCCAAAATATTGAGGAAGCCAAGTATTGTGATGATGCCTATATGAAATTTAGAAAAGCATATAGAGAACAAGATGCATTCGAATTATTGATCACAGATCTTTCCTTTAGAGCCGATCATAAGGTTCAAACCAGAACATCGGGACTTGAGTTAATAGAAGATGTTAGAAGTATTCAACCAGATATTAAAGTAATCGTATATTCTCAAGAAAATAGACCTGACAAAATCAATATGCTATTCGATAAATTCGAAATAGATGGATATGTTTGCAAGGGACAAAATGCGGTAAAAGAATTAATATCATGTGTAGAAGGGGTATACCAAGATACTATAATGTTACCACCAGAATTAGCTAGTGATCCCGATGCAGCTCCAATGATTCATCTTGATGATATTGATATCATATTGTTAGAAGAATTGGCAAAAGGGTACACCAAAAAAGAAATTAGAATTAAGCTTAAAGAATTAGGAATATCTCCTAATGGTGAGAGTTATATTGATAAAAAGGTAAGTAAGCTTTTTGATGATTTTAAAGCAAAAAATACAACCCATTTGATTGCTATTGTAAAAGATTTGGGATTGGTATAGTTTTTCAAGTTTTAAATTACATTTATAACTTTTCCTAATTTTGATACTCAAAGTGACACATCTTGTTTCATAAATAAGGTTTTGTAGCACATTTCTTCATTAATTTTAAGCCTATAAATGATTAATTACAATAAAATCTTAAAAAAAGTTAAATTTTTAAAACTCTATAAGACAAGTAGTTAAGTGTTTTTTGTGAAAAAAAAACACATCTCGTACAGATATCTGTATGGACATCCGAGTTAGTCAATTTATGTTTGTAGTGTAAAAGTAAGCAAGTAAAAAAAGTAATCGTTTCTTTAAAACTATAACAGACACAAACTAGCAACAATGATGGATCAAGATCAAGTACTCATAGCAGGAATTATTGACGGAGATCAGAGAATATTGACACGTTTTTATAAAGAAAACGTGCGATATATTCAAGGCTTTATATTACGTAACTACGGAAACCCAGAAGATGTAGAAGATGTTTTTCAGGATGCACTGGTGGTACTTTATCAGAAATTAAAGTCTGGTCTGTTGCAGTTAAAAGTACCAGTGAGAACATATTTTTATGGAATTTGTAAAAATTTATGGAGAAATAGATTAAGAAAAAGGGAAAGGTTTATTGTAGAGGAGAGAGAAAATGAAGCAGAAGAAGATACAAATGACTCTATAACCAAGAGTATCGAAAATCAAGAAAGAGAGCATCTTTACAGAAAACACTTTCAAAAACTAAGTACCGATAATAGGCAGCTTTTAGATCTATTTTTTGAAGGAAGGTCTACAAAAGAGATTTCAAAAATAACAGGGTATACTGAAGGGTATACAAGAAAAAAGAAATTTGATGCAAAAAGACAATTGTTAAAAATGATAGAACAAGATCCTTTGTATGCAGAGTTGAGAGCTGTGGGCTAAAGATCATTGGAATACAATCTTTATTTTGATACGTTTTTTTAGTTTTCCTCATTGACTGTGCCTGGCTACTAATAATATATAATGGGAGGGTAATTAGAAGGCTTTATGTCACAGTCAATAGAGGATTTTTTGACTGAAATAAACGGACAACAAAAACGTGAGGTGATTATAAAAAGGCAGCATACGTGTAGATCGTATTTCTGCCTTTTTACTTTAAAAACATGTAGCCATAATCTACATTAGCTAGTTTAATTCTACCAAAACTAGCTTCAAAGTCCAAAAAATGATTTTTCAGTTCGATGCCTCGTTAATGTAATTTGAGGTAGTCGAAGAATCACAGATGTATTTATCATACATTAAGATATTAAACATAGTTTTTCTGAAGATTCTTGACATTTTTTTGATAAAAACATGTCTTGATTTATAGGGAAAACCATATCATATAGGTGATAAACATACATTTGCTACAAAATTTTGATTCCAATCTTATTTCTTGGAAAACAATGTAAATCATCATAATTAAAAATAGAGTATATACTCTGCTATTTCTATTTATATCGAATACAAAATCAGTAAAGCAGTAATCAAATCATTTAGGTGTATGGCTTTTTTAAATAAACATTTAACATAGTATTATTATCAATTTGGTAAATTTACTTGTTATACATATGTCATTTAGGCAATAGATCATAACTTTTAAATAATCAAGTAGACGTTTTATACCAAAGAAAATAAATGAATATATTATATTGTTTTAATTTTACAAGATGAGTATATTAGATATAATGCCATTATTAAGTCTTATAATAGGAGTATCTCTATTACTATTCATCTTATTTAGAAAATCAGGCCTTGGTAAAGACAAAAAAACTCGCTTCGTTTTGGCGACTGTTGTCTTTATATATGCGTTTATGGCATTTGACTATTATGTTACAATAAACTATAAAGGAGATACACCATATTTTGGAATCTCTTATCTTTTAAGGCATCTTACAGGTTTTTTATTCTTTTATTTTGTTGTGTTATTTACAAATGGAACTATTAATGTAAAAAAATGGTTGCTGGTTGTTATTGGTTATACGCTATTAAGGTGGATATTTTTCTTTCCATTGTTTAAGTATACAACTCTTAGTGAGTTTATGAATTTTGTAGAAGCATCTGCCTATGATGAATGGCTGGATTGGGAATACCTCTTAATGAGCTTGCTGAATATTTTATTATTCATTTTGGCATTTTTTCGATTAAAAGAATCTCCGTTAGTATTAAATCTAAATGAGAAACAAGTATTTATGTACAAATGGGTACAATTGGTATTGATTTCTTTTGTGTTATTACAAATGGGGATTTTGGTAAGTGATATCATAGGTAGTCTCAAAATAGGAAAATATGAAGCGTTTGAGAGTTATGAGGTATACATGAAGTTTGAGACTTTAATGATTACCATTTTCTTTTTCATCTTTGCTTTTTCAATTATGCATTTTCCTGTTTTTGCGTTTACCGGAAATTTTGAAGATTTGCCTAAGGCTTCAAAAAAAAAATATGCCAAATCATCTTTAACAGATTCTTCTGAGCTTTTTGAGAAAATCAATACTATTGTTAAAGAAGAAAAGCTGTACTTAGATTTTGATTTAAAACTAAATACGCTTTCAGATAAACTAGACGCGTCTGTTCATCATATTTCACAAGCAATTAATCAAAATGCAGAGATGAGTTTTCCTGATTTTATTAATAGTTTTAGAATAGAAGAAGCAAAACAAAAGCTATTAGAACCCAGACCAGATACTATTTTTTCAATAGCCTTGGACGTAGGTTTTAATAGTAAAGCTGCATTTTACACAGCCTTCAAAAAAAATACTTCACAAACACCTACAGAATTCAAAAAAAACAATAAGTCTTAGTTTTTCTGTGTTGATACGTATTTTCCCGATAAATCAAGACAACTTTTTGTGTTTGGTATTATAGGGAACCTCACTTCTAGATAATTCGTCATATACTTTTGTGTCATAATTCTTTAAGAAAGTTTTAGATGAGTTTAAAAATGAATACATCCAAAATGTTGATGCTGATCATATTATTGTTGTTTAGCATATGGATTAATGCTCAAGACGGTAATGTATTAATTGGTAAATGGGAAACGAGTTATGAAGAAGATGGGGAAAAGTTTTACGTTACCTATGAGTTTAAAAATATCAACAGAAAATTAAAATGTTATACCCTTTATATTAAAGATGATAAAGATGAAGGAGCCAAGTATTATTCTTTGGCGATGGAAAAAATAAGAATGAAAGAAGGAAAGGGAGATGCTAAGTATAAGTACAATGAAGGAAATAAAAAATATGTCTTTGATGCTAAGCTTATTTTAAAAAAAACCGATATACTTTATGTTAGTTATTCATTTTGGGGGTATTCGAATACCGAAATATGGAAAAAAGTAAAATAGTTGATAATGATACTTGTGGTGACCAATGAAAATTTCTAAGGATGATATAGGGTTTGTTTTACTAAACATTTTCTTCCTAATAATGTATACAGGAATGATTCAGGATCATTTACGGTTATGGTATGTATGGGGGGCATTTTTTGGAGCATGGCTGTACATTAATTCACAATTCAAGAATCAAGTTAACTTAAACTCTTCAAAATGGATCATTTTCTGGGTTTTTGGACTAGTTATCTTCAATTTTTTTATGCTTCTAATTTTATGAAATATAGAATTGATAATGAGTAAAATGAAATTTGATAAATATTGGTTTCTTGGTTTTCTGGGCTTTATTGGCTTTTACAAGTTTTCTTTGATTGTGGATTACTTTAAAGGAAATGGATCCATTTGGGAATTAATCAACTTTTTATGGTTTTTGTGGTTCCTGTACTTCTTTCCAGAAAATAAAAAATAATTAAACATAAATTTAAAACAGATATGAGTTTTGCCAAACTAATTTCATTATTTGAGGGAGCGTCTATAATGCAGTATGTTGCTTACTTTTTTATATTTAATAGTGCACTTATAGCTATAGAGTTGATATTGGACATATTTACTTCTAAAGAAAGAAGATGGAAAGATACTTGGGCAAATGTTATAATTTTTATTATTAATCAGTTACTAGAAAAAACAGCTTTTGGCGCTATAGGTGTTTTATGTTTAGTACCAATTAGTTGGTTATCTCCATTAGAGATACCAATGAATATATGGACATGGATTCTGGCATTTTTTGTAGCAGATTTCACGTATTACTGGATGCACCGCCTTGAGCATGAACATCGAATATTGTGGGCAAGTCATAGTGTGCATCATTCATCAGAAGATTATAACCTAACTATTTCGTTAAGATTAAGTATTGTAGAGAGTGCATTTGAATGGATTTTTCTTATCCCGATGATTTTATTAGGGTTTAGCCCTTTTCAGGCAATAGTAGGGTTAATATTTGTAGCACAATTTCAAACATGGATTCATACCGAGCGAATTAAAAAACTGGGATGGCTTGATGAGGTATTTAATACGCCTTCTGTACATAGAGTACATCATGGATCGAATGATAAATACCTAGATAAAAACTACGGAGGGGTTTTGATTATCTGGGATAAGTTATTTGGAACTTTTCAAAGAGAAGAAGAAAAAGTAGTATATGGGTTAACCAAAAACATAAACACATATAACCCAATTAAAATAAATTTTATTGAATATAAAAATATTTGGAAGGATGTGAAAAAGTGTAGAAATGTTAAAGATAAATTTAGGGTCATTTTTGGTGACTTAATTTGGCGACCAGAATATTTTGAAGAAGAGATCAAAGATTTAGATAAAAAAGCAACTTCTTAATCAATAAAAGGTTAATGTCTATGGGGATATAGATCGGTATATTAAACATACTTAATGTTGATGCATTCTTTTAACGGAAAGAAAAAATAAAACATTGTTTCTCAGTATTTTTTGCTAACTTAGTTACAACGTAAGTAAGATATAACCCCATATTCAAAACTCTTTGGATATGGGGTTGTTTATTAAAAACAAATGAAACCGATGATCCAAATAAGTGATGAAGGAGGTATCCAAATAGAATGAAGAAGAAAAATAGTAAAATTTTTTTGATAGATGATGATAAGATATATTTGTTTCTCGCAGCCAAGATTATTCAGAAAAAATTTCCTGAAGCAATAATCAAAACGTATAGAAATAGTCAAAAAATCATTGGATGCATTAAAAACGATCCTCCAGATTTAATGTTTCTAGATATCAATATGCCTGTACTAAGCGGTTGGGACCTTTTGGATGAAATTAGCAAACAACAAATATCCATAACATTTCCTATATACATGGTTACTTCATCAATTGACCCTAGAGATGAAGAGAGAGTAAAAACAGCTAACTTAATCAAGGGATGTATCCTGAAACCACTTACCAATGAGAAACTAGAACAGTTTGCAAACTTATTTGCAACAAGCAAACAGTAAGGAATACTATAATTATTACCATAGAATTTATCTATCCTAAAGAGTTATTTAAAAAGTAATCCGTATATTAGGTTACAAACTTATATACAGTTTTATCTTTAGTTCAGTCAGATAGTATCAAATAGAGTTTTAGTATACATTATCAGTAATTTGAGATCAAATTATAACTAAGAATAATGTGTTAAGATAATCCTATATTTCTTCGGGAAATGGTACGAAACTATTACTTCATAAAAATAGAAATCAAAATAATACCATTAACATAGGTTGTTTTTGATGTCTTATATTGAATAATTTAGACTAAAACCATTTATTATGTATGAACAAGAGAGACTCGAGGATTTGATGGAGTATCATATCATGGATACCCCTCCAGAAAAAGAATTAGATGAACTTGTTGAAATAGCATCGGCAATTTGTAATACACCAATATCTCTCATCTCTTTATTAGATGATAATCGCCAATGGTTTAAAGCAGTAAAAGGGCTTAATGTAATCGAAACCCCAAGAAAAAGTGCATTTTGTCATTATGCATTAAAAAACTCAAAAGAAGTTCTCGTGGTCGAAGATTCTTTTCTTGATTCGAGATTTCGAAATAACCCATTGGTTCTAAGTAGTCCATATATAAGATTTTATGCTGGAGCGCCACTTAAAACACCTAGTGGAAATGTTTTAGGAACTTTATGTGTTATTGATGATAAACCTAGGCATATTACCGAAAATCAAAAAAAAGCACTTCAACTGCTAGCAAAAAAAGTAATGGACTTTCTTAATGCAAGAAAATTACTTATCGAACAAGCAAAAAAAATCGAATTCAATTCGGCTAGACTAAAAAAACTCACAGATCAAGTTCCTGGTACTATATTTCAAATTGAAATGTCATTTGATAGAAAACTATCTGTTCCATTTATAAGTCATGGTATAACAAAGCTTAGTGAAAATTTAGATATTCATGAGGTTCGTAAAAATCCAGAATTACTTTTAAAAGTAATTCACCCTGGTGATGTGTTCGAAATTAAGAAAAGCATGTTAGATTCTTTCACAAATCTTACCATGTGGGATACAGAATGTAGAGTTAGGTATAATAAAAATATAATGTTATGGTATAGAGGAACCGCAAGGCCAGAAAAAAAGGAAGATGGACGAGTCGTATGGTACGGAATGCTTCAAGATATTTCGTATCAGAAAGAATACGAAAAAACTTTAGAACAGATATCATACGATATTTCTCATGTATTAAGAAAACCAGTGAGTACAATGCAAGGATTAACTTCTAGCATACAAAATGAAAAGCTGGATGAAAAATTATTGAAAAAATACTCGGGCTATATTCGGGTGGTATCAGACGAATTGGACCGTTTTACAAGAAAACTAAATAGAACATACACTAGTAAGAAAAAAGGAATTTACAGTAGCAATCCTCTTGATGATTAAAATTTTTTCCGAAACAGCATTTTTTAGCTTTCTATTTTCTAAAACTTCTTAATTAATACGAGTTATGGATAAAAAAATCGTAAAAACAATTTGAATTATTTTGTACTATATGCGAAAGCTTTATGCGTAAATCACATAAGATCATTTGTAAGTATTTTATCATATACAAAACCAAAATGTATGTGTATGTCAAACCAATAACTATATTTGGCGCTGATTTACTTATATGGGTGATAATAAGGAGTTATTATTAGCTATGAAAGAACAAAAGTTATGAATAAATAAAACATGATAGAAAAAGTATATCCATATAGATTTGAGATTTTTTTCTTTACTCAAGTTACTATCTTATTTGGTTCGTTGATTATAACCGAGGACATTTTTGAAACCATCATCTCTCCCATATTGTTTTTGGTAAACTTGATAGCGGGAATACTATTGATTTCTAAAAAGAAGTTTTTGATGTGTTTTTTAATACTGTTATTGATTACTTCGGGGGTTATATTTGGAACTTCTTTATTGGATAATATGGATCAAAAGGTGTTGAAATTTCTTCGAATGGGTACACTTTTTTTGTTTCATGTGATTGTTACTCTAGAGATCATTAAACAAGTCTGGAGTGCCAAAATAGTTAATAGAAATGTGATTGTTGGATTGATTAGCGGTTATATCTCCTTAGGTTTAATAGGTTTTTTTATCTGTATTAGTATTGAAATGGCTTCTCCTCATTCATTTAGAGGGCTTATCGATTATATCAATAATCCAATTACATTAACAGAAAGCCTATTGTATTATAGTTACATCACTTTATTAACTATAGGATATGGAGATATTTTTCCTGTTACGCCATTGGCTCAAAAAGCTTCTGTTTTGATTGGGTTAATGGGGCAGATTTATCTAGTAGTCATTACTGCAATAATTGTTGGAAAATATATAAACCAATTGTCTATTACAAAGAATGATTAATTCTGGTGAATGAGGATGTTTTTATTATATGAAGAGTACCCCAATGCCTATATAAGGCTAATTATTGTTACCTAAAGAAAAGTTGTAGTTGTAATAAAATCAATTCCGTTTTGACTTTATAAATGTTTTTTTTATTGATGTAGGTTAAGGTCTAAATATACTTTTTCTAACTTCTCCCAATAATCGTCTGTCATCCATTTGAATGTTTTATACGAAAGTCGAGTCTTTAATTTAGAGAATAGATTTCTCTTTTTTATAGATTTAGTGATTTCAGAAACTAACCATTCTTCGTCAAACCCTGCCCACTCTCCAGCTACGCTTAACAAGTTAGTGTGTAGTACCGGAAAAACTTCATTTCGATTTATTTGTTTGACTTCCTCCAGACTATACGGGCTTTTAACAATAACTGATGCCATATGTCTAAAATCATAATCTTGTAATTCATTATCTAGGTATAAATCTGATAACGCTTTCCAGATAGGTTTTCTTTCTTCTATATTTAGTTGTGCTTTCAAAAATTAGATAATAACAATAAATAATGTAATCATTCAACTATGTCTACATACAAATTTAATAGATTTTAGATTAATAAAATTGTATCTAATGTTTTGTAGTTTTGTAGGAAAGTATGGTTCGCTATTTTTTAGACTTTCAGATGCTTTCAAATTCTTCTTCTTCAATTTTTATTTTTTTAGCAGACCATTTAGCCCAAGCAATGGCATCCTCTAAATTGTCGAAGGTTTGGAAATTATCGTGTGTAAAAAGTTTCTCTATCAAACAATTGAGCATTCCTTGCGAAGTATAACTCACAATAGTATGTCCTTTTAACTTGTAGTTATTTTTGAAGAATTTAATCCAATCAAGAGGTTTAACAGAATAAGAATTGACACGATTAGAGATATACATTATATCTTTACTATTGTGGTCATATAGATGTGCAATTTCTTCAACTATTGGTTTGGCATGATCATCCCACGAATATATAATACCCTCATTAATCTCTCCTACAACAAAAGAATCAAAAAGATAAAAATTACCGCATGGATAATTTAATTCATGTATTGCATCTTTGTAAAAAGAAGAATCCTTTATATACCCCATAACATGTACATCTATGTTATTTTAATTTGCTTTAAAAAATGTTTAAGCATTCATAAAATAACGACTAATTCATTGCTTGAATAAAGTCGCCAAAAGTAATAAAATATTTGTTACCCAGTAGGTTGGGGGTAGTGATAAATAAATGTTAAATAAATCCCTTTGAAATAGATTCAAGAGTGAACTTATTCTATAGAGAGAACAAAGTCATATGAATTATGCAATGTTGTAATTTTTAAGATAACATAGACAGGTACAATAGTTTACTTATTGTTAGAGTTTGGTTGTGATTTTGAAAGGCTTTTTGCCCAAAGTATTGCATCTTCCAAACGTTCAAAATTCTTAAAACTATTTTTCATGAAAAGTTTTTCTATCAAAGAATTAAGAAACCCACGAGGCGAATAACTCACAATAGCATACCCTCTAAGCTTATAATCATTTCTAAAGAATTTAATCCAATCACTAGGTTTTACAGAATACAAATGAACTCTATTTGATATATAGACAATATTTTCTCCATTATGATCGTATAAATGAGTTATTTCTTCAACTATTGGTTTTGCATGCTCTTCCCATGAGTAAATGATTCCTTCATGAATTTCTGCAATAACATAAGTGTCGAATAGATAATAATTACCACAAGAATAATTTAACTCTTGTATAGCTTCTTTAAAAAAAGGGGTATCCTTTATATAGCCCATAATGTGTATATAAATTGACTTAACCCTCTTAAAATGAATTTGCTACTTAAAAGATATACCAATTATTTAATAAACCAAAGGTTTAATCCACAGAAAAATACCTCTATTATCATTTTTTATGTATTTAATCGATAAACGGATTAAATATGCGCTTAAATGAATAGAGTAATGCGATAGTTTTATGAACTGTATATTGTTATTACTAGCACAAGAAATAACTCAAAAAGTGTCTGTATCTTTACCCGTAAAATCACTTTTTAATTCAGATTACATTTTGCATCCAAAAAATATTCATAATCATCCCTACGACTTTGAAGCTTTGAGTACGTCTCACTCAGAGTTAACCAATTATATTTTTAAAAATATTCATGGTAATAAGAGTATTGATTTTGCAGATGCAAATGCAGTACTACACTTAAATAAAGGTATTTTAAAGCATCACTATCGATTAAAAGATTGGAATATTCCAGAAGATTATTTGTGTCCTCCGATACCTGGTAGGGCTGATTATATACATCATATTGCTGATTTGATAAGTCATAAAGGAGCCGATGATATTCGGGGACTGGATATTGGAGTAGGAGCGAACTGTATTTATCCTATTTTAGGAACTCAAATCTATAATTGGGATATGGTTGGTGCAGATATACATCTCAAAGCCGTTAACGCTGCTCAAGCAAATGTTGATGCTACAAATGATTTACAAAATAAGATTGAGATAAGACATCAAAGTAATAATGCATTAATTTTTGAAGGTATAATATATCCTAAAGAGTATTATGATTTTACGATGTGTAATCCACCTTTTCATGCGTCTAAAGAAACTGCCGAAAAGGGAACCATACGTAAACTAAGAAACCTAAAACAATCAGAATCTTTAACACTTAATTTTGGAGGACAGGCTAATGAGCTATGGTGCAATGGGGGTGAAGCATTATTTATAAAACGAATGATAAAGCAAAGTGTTGCTTTTAAGACTCAGGTGGGTTGGTTTACTTCATTAGTTTCTAAAAAAGAAAACCTCGCGAAAATCTATAAGCAATTAGATAAGTTAAAAGCGATGCATAAAACAATAAAAATGGAACAAGGCAATAAGCAAAGTAGGTTTGTGGCATGGCGATTTGAATGATTTTTTTGATAGCTATACCTTGAACTCGATTGGAGTAAAAAGTTGTATTTATTTGAACTTTATGGGATCTGTTTTTATAAGAACTGTAACAAAGTAACTTTAGGTTTGTCAATAAAATAGACTAATTATAATTACTAGATCGAATGACCATAAGTATACCTAAATCTCGATTTTTGAATAGTATTTGCCTCTTTTGTTGTACAGTATTATGTATTCATTACTCCTTTGGCAATTTGAATAAAATGGCCTCTCACTACACCATCAAAGCAACTATTAATACTCAAACACAATCATTGAATGCCAATGTAACCATCTCTTATAACCCTCATGAACAGACAAAAACCTTAGCGTTTATAGCTCATGAGAATGTGGTTATAAAGAATTGTTTAGCAAGCGGGCTTCTAGGTTTTAGTGAAGAGAAGAAGTCAAATAAGCAGAAATCTATCCTATTAAATTTTAAGAATACAATAGAAAAACCAATAACCATTACTTTTGATTATACTTTTACACTTAAAGAAAAGGATGCTCCTTGGGGTATTGATAAAATATCTGATGATTGGATTGAGTTAAGTCTAAATTCGGGATGGTTGCCTATTATATCTTCTTATAACAACCAGTTTAGTGTAGAAGCAGAACTAGATATTATTTCAAAAAGTAAGTTTGATATCCTATCCAGCGGAACTTCAAAAGCATTGGGTAATCATAAATATAAAATTAAAAATACCATTCCTCAAATAGATTTTGTATTAATTGGAAGCCCAAAACTTCATAAAAGCCAAAAAGGCAACATTACGATTTATGAGCCTAAAGAAAATAATGAAAGAGAAGGTTTTGTATTTAATTTTAGTGAAAAAAGCTACCAATGGCTTAATAGTACTTTTGGGGAGGTAAAAAAAATACCTCCGGTTAAACTAGTGATTACACCAAGAAAAGAGAGTGGATATGCCAGAAAGAATTTTATTGTTTTAAGCAATGACATTTCGGTAACAGACACGCTTCACTTCGTAAACTATATTACCCATGAGTTTGTACATTTTTGGAGTAATGGAGCAAACCCTTTGTCAGAGCATAGATGGCTAGATGAATCTATAGCAGAATATGTTGCTTGGAAATATATTCATAAAAATTATGATGAAATAGAAGTGAAAAACTTTTTGACTAAAATTAAAAAAGAATTGGATCGAATTGCTCCTGTGTATGTTAAAGGTAAAACCGATATACCATCTCATGCAGTCATGTATAAAAAAGGAGTTTATAAATTATTTCAATTAGAAGAAATGGTTGGTGAAAATAAAATGTTCAAAATTCTTATTGATTGGTTTAGAGTTGAAAATAAAAATTCTGAAGAGTTTTTAAGACTAATCGAGAATATTGTAGGACGTAAAGTGGTTCAAAATTTTAGATTAGAATTATCTAAATAAATACTTTTTCCCAAAAAAAAGTCGTTTTTAAATAATAAATGAGATTGTAGTAAACCAATAATAAATAGAAAAAACTTTCTAAATACTTTTTTATTAAAGTATTGCTAAACAACTTTGGTTATTATAAAGGATTAGTATTTTTATCTAGGAAAACATTTCCAAATTCATCAATCAATTTAAAAAGAAACGAATGTTAAATGACTATCATATAGCAGAAATTAATGTTGCCCGAATGAAAGGAGTAAACATTGATGACCCAATCATGAAAGAATTTGTAGATAACTTGGATAAAGTTAACGCCTTGGCCGAAAGAAGTGAAGGTTTTGTGTGGCGGTTACAGGATGAGAATAATGATGCTACAAGCTTTAATCCTTATAATGATGAACAAGTAATTATTAATATTTCGGTTTGGGAAACAATTGAATCATTAGAAAGTTTTGTATTTAAAACATTTCATACAGATTTTTTAAAAAGAAGAAAAGAATGGTTCTATACCTACGGAAAAGTTCATACCGCAATGTGGTGGATGCCAAAAGGAGAATTCCCTTCAATAGAAGAAGCAGTAGCAAAGCTGGATTACCTTCAAAAAAATGGCGCTTCAGAAATAGTTTTTGACTTCAGAAATAGATTTCCTAAACCAATGAAGACAGGAGATATAAAGCATAACATATAATGATTAAAAAAGAAGATTTAGTAAAAAGTACAACTCTTGAAGATAGTTTCGAGATTGAAATCAAAATCGGTGATAAGAAAATCAGAATAGGGTTAGAACCAGATGATGTTGAAATTGAAGAAACAATTGCGTTGGCAAACAAAGTATTAAGTGATATAACCGGATATCAAGTCAAGGCGAAAAATAAAATTGTAGAGGAATTTTTGGAAAACTATAACGAAAATAGGATAGATGAAGGAAATCCTAAATTAGATGAAAAAAAGTTCGTACAAAATCTGAAACTTACTGCAATCAACTTTTTGTCAAATGAATGTGTTGATTTTTTTTATGAAGAAAACGGAATGTTTGGCAATCACTCATTAATAGCACAATCTTATGATGGAGCAAGTTTTGATGATGCAATAATGTATGGGTAAAACTTATGAGTATTGTTGTAAAAAATAAGAGATCGCCGAAAATAACCTTGATTATTTTATTAGGTACTGTATTCATTTCTACGATATCTTGTAATACTAAAAACAATACAGTTAAACCTAAAATCAATAACCTTAAAAATAATGTTATGGATACATTATTAGATATTAAGGTGATAGAGCCCCAAAAGTATAAAGACCCTTTTTTTGGACTTAATATTGAGGCACAACTAATGACAGTATTACGTAGGGTCTTTCAGGATACCAGAGATAATCTTTGGTTTGTTGGAGATGAGGTATTTTGTTATAACGGAAAAACTTTAACTCACTTTTCATCTCATAAAACTTTTCATGGTGCTGTAGTGAGGCAAATAAAAGAGGATAAACAAGGCAACCTTTGGTTCGGAACTTCTAATGGACTTATTAAGTACAGTCCTAAAATAGCATCTAAACAAGATACAGGTTCGTTTACTAAATTTGTAGAGAAAAATGGCTTGGTTAGTAATGATGTTTGGAGCATGACAATAGACAGAAAAGGAGTTATTTGGATTGGAACGTTTGATGGAGTCAGTCGTTTTGATGGAAATGAGTTTTTACCTTTTTCTATCCCAAAAACGAAGTCAGATGTATCGAGAGGAGTTACAAGTCCAAAAATTGTTCATAGTATCACAGAGGATAGTAAAGGAAATATATGGTTTGCGACCAATGGTGGAGCTTATGTTTTTAATGGAACAATACTTTCTAATATTAGTGAAAAAGATGGTTTATGTAATAATAGCATAAATGATATTTTGGAGGATAAGAACGGTAATATTTGGTTTGCTACTCATCATAAAGGAGTCTGTTTCTGGGATGGTAATTCGTTTACTCAGCTATTACCTGTAGAGGGGGATGATACAAGAGCCGAAGCCTGGAGTTTATACGAAGATAACTTAGGTCATATTTGGTTTCCGATAGAAAATAAAGGAATATATCGATATGATGGAGCTTCTTTAACTAATTTCTATAAAAAAGAAGGTCTTTTGTTAAACTCAATACATTCTATTGTAAAGGATAAAGATGGATTGTTTTGGCTTGGTGGTTTTGGTGGGTTATATCGATATGACGGAACCTCATTTACTAATGTAACTACCCATGGCCCTTTTAGAAAAAATTAAAATTCAATTTCGAAAGAACAAGTCTCTTATCGAGAAAACAGCACTCTTAGGAGATTGAATTTCAATTTATATTAGAAATACATATCATATTTCTAATACATAGGGTATAGGGTTTGCTGAAATAGAAGAGCCTAGATAGAATTGTTATTTTGATCCAACTTCTCCTATTTCTTTACAGCTATTACAGACATTTCTACGAGCAATTCAGGACGAGCCATACGAGCTTCGACACATGCTCGTGCAGGTTGATAACCTTCTTCAACCCAAGCGTCCCAAACTTCATTCATAGCAGCGAAATCTTTCATGTCGCGCACATAAATTGTTACCGACAGGATGTGTCTTTTATCAGAACCTGCTTTGGTGAGCAATTCCTCAACTTTTTCTAAAGTCGTAACCGTCTGCTCTTTGATATCCTTAGTAGCATCCTTTGCTGTTTGGCCACAAAGATAAATAGTGCCATTGTGCTCAACAATTCTACTCATTCGTGGGGTTGTATCTATTCTTGTTATCGACATCTGTTTTGTTTTTGGTTGAAGCGTCAAAAATAAGAAATAGTAATATTATCCTTTTGTTAGTTTTGAACAAAAAAAAATATTTATGACTAACAAGTTAATGTCTTTTCTAATTGTATTCTTGTTTTGTTACCATTTCATTTTTTGCAAACGAATAGCATTTAGTATGGCCAATAATGCTACACCTACATCTGCAAATACAGCTTCCCACATTGTAGCAAGTCCTCCTGCTCCTAATATTAATACAATTAGTTTTATACCAAAAGCGAGGATGATATTTTGCCAAACAATCTTTCTTGTAGAGTGACCAATTTTAATAGCTTTTACCACTTTTGAAGGCTGATCTGTTTGTATAACGATATCTGCAGTTTCAATCGCAACATCACTTCCTAAACCACCCATAGCAATACCTACGTCACTTGCAGCCAGAACAGGAGCATCATTAATACCATCACCAATAAATGCAATTTTATTTTCTTGATCAACTTTCAGAAGTTCTACTTCATTTAACTTATCTTCGGGTAATAACCCGCCTTTAGCCTTATTAATCCCTAAATCAGCTGCTATTTTTTGTGTAATAGAATCTTTATCTCCAGATAACATTATGATGTGTTGTATCCCCACATTACGTAATTCTGTAATAGTATCTTTTGCATCTTCTTTTAACTCGTCGGCAATGATGACATATCCTGCAAATTGATTTTCGATGGCAATGAGTACCACAGAGGCTACAATTTCTTTGGTTTCTTTGGGGACTTCGATACCATTGTTTTTTAGTAATGCTTTATTACCTACAAGAACCATTTTATCATTTACGATACCTTGCAATCCTTTTCCTGCTATTTCAGTTACTTGTGTTGCTGTAAACTTAGAGTTCGTGTTGTATTGCATAATAGCCTGCGCTATTGGGTGTGTAGATTGTTCTTCTATAGCAAGTAGATATTGCATTAGCTCTTCTTCTGATAACCCATAGGGTTTGATTTCTGTAATTTTAAAAACCCCTTTGGTAACTGTTCCTGTTTTATCCATAACCAATGTATTTATTTTGGTCATGGCATCTAAAAAAGAGGCTCCTTTAAAAAGAATTCCATTTTTTGAGGCTGCACCCAATCCTCCAAAGTAACCTAACGGAATAGAAATAACCAAGGCACATGGACATGATATTACCAAAAAAATTAGTGCTCTGTATAGCCAATCTCTAAATATATATTCATTAACAAAAAAATAGGGGAGTACTGTGATTCCTATCGCAAGAAATACAATAATTGGAGTATATACTCTAGCAAATTTTCTAATAAACAATTCGGTTTTGGATTTGCGAGCGGTAGCATTTTGTACCAAGTCTAATATACGTGCAATAGAACTATCTTTAAATACTTTAGTAACTTCGATCTCAATAACATTTTCCATATTTATGCTTCCGGCATATACGTCGTCTCCTTGCGTTATGGTATCGGGTTTGCTTTCTCCAGTTAAAGCTGCAGTGTTAAGAGATGCTTTTTTAGATAGTAATTTTCCGTCTAAAGGTATTTTTTCACCAACACGTACTTGAATTTTTTCACCAATATTAACCGTCTCGGGGCTAATATTCAAAATACTTCCATTGCGAAACACATTGGCGACTTTTGGTCTAACATCTAATAAAGCTTTTATATTTCCCTTTGCTTTGCTTACTGCTGCACCTTGAAATAATTCACCAACTGCATAAAATAGCATGACGGCAACACCTTCTGGATATTCACCAAGTATAAATGCACCAATTGTGGCAATAGACATTAGTAAAAACTCAGTAAAAAAGTCACCTTTCCTTATACTTTTCCATCCTTCTTTCAGAACAGGAAATCCAACAGGTAAATAAGCTATACTATACCAAGCAATGCGTATCCATCCTTCGAATAAGGAAATTGATTTAAAGTAATCTAAGGTGATTCCTATAATTAGCATTGTGAAACTTATTATAGAAGGAATATAAATGTTTAAACCATTTGCCTCATTGTTATGATTGCAACTACATCCTATGTCTTGATCATTTGTTGCCTGAAAGCTTGTTTCTCCGTCTATTTTCATTTGTTATGACTTCTAAATCTATTATTCAAAGATGATATTAAAAGTAATGCAATGGAAGTGCATTGTTACTATTAATGAATTCAAAAATGATATTACAAACTTAATTAACAATGTTTTATGGTAGAGCGTCTAGATTCTCTACTTTTTAGGCAATTTAGAGAGGCGTCTTTGAATAGTTTTACCACTACTCACTACATTTATCACAAACCCCTTTGACTACCAAATTCACATTTTCAGAAACAAAACCTTTGGGTACTTTAATTTGTGGTATTTTATGATCTGTAAGACACACCGTCTTATTACAAGTATTACAATGAAAATGTAAGTGTAGGTCATTATTTATCTCACAATTACAGTTATTTTCACATAATGCATATTTTGTCACTCCAGTGCCGTCATCTATTTGGTGAACAATACATTTTTCTTCAAAGGTTTTAATTGTTCTATATAAAGTTGTTCTATCTGATTTTTCAAAAGCACTCTCAATATCACTTAGCGTAACTGCAGTTTGTTTATCAACAAGAAATTTATAGATTAACATTCGCATCGCAGTAACCCGAATGTTTTTTGTTGCTAAAAAATCTTCTATTGTATTCATAACATTTTAATGACTATGTTCTGCTTCTCCTTTTTTCATTTCGGCAATAAGATAGTAAGCATTGTTCAACGCAAATTTTGTTTGGGGAGCTACTTCTTTCATAAACTGAACAGCGGTCCAATCACCGTCTGATGTTCCTGGTACGACTTCAATAGGTTTAAAACTCCAATCTTCATTTTCTTTTTCTACAGAAAATACATAAAATTTATTACCGTCTTTAATAATAGCATTTTTAGGTAATGCATTAGTACTTGTACTATCTACCTGAATTTTACCTTGAATATACATACCGGGTATTAAATTACCTTTTTTATTTTCAATTTCGGCATGTACATGTAATGCTTTTGGATTTTCTTCAAAACTTTTACTAACCGAATAAATTTCAGCAGAAAGTTCTTTTCCAGGAATAGACTGTACATTAAAATTTACTTTTTGACCTTGTTTAACCTTATAAACATCTTTTTCAAAAACCATTAAATCGGCATGTATATGATGTGTATTTACAATCTCAAAAAGTTCGGTTTGCGGTTCTACATATTGTCCTGTTTTCACTTCAACTTTTTGAACAAAACCTTCAATGGGACTACGAAGACCAATACGTTGATAAATAGTGCCATTTCGAACTCCAGAAGGATTAATATTTAAAATTTTCAATTGTGCTTCAAGCCCTTTTACTCCTGCTTTTGAAACATTGTATTCGGCTTCAGCCTTTTGAAAATTTAAACCAGAACCTACACCTGCTTCGTATAGTTTTTTTTGCCTTTGATAATCTTTTTGTAAAAAAATACTGTTACTATATACGTTGAGGTAATCGGTTTGAATTTTAATAATGTTTGGGTGAGATAAATAAGCAACGACTTGATTTTTATTAACTTTATCTCCTTCGATAACTTCAATTGATGCGATATTGGCACCCACAACCGTTGTAATTGATGCTTCATTTTGGGGTGGTACCTCAAGTGTACCATTAGCCTCTACAAAACCACTCATATTTCGTTGAGATAAAATAGCAGTTTTCATTTGAAGAGATTCAAATTGTTGTGCCGTAAGCATCACTTCTTCGCCGTGCTCTTCTTCACCATGTTTCTCTTTTTTTTCATCTGTATGCATTTCAGATTCATTTTGATGTTGTTTATTTCCACACGACGCTAGTAAAATTACTAATGTAATTGGTATGATTATAATATATATGATCTGTTTCATCTGTAGTTTATTGTTTAAAATATTGTAATTGAAATAAGCTATAAAAATAGTTTTCAAGTGCTTTTTGAGCATCTAATTCTGCCTGAATAGTATCTTTAATAATTTGTGTAAAACCAGTATATGCAATAGCACCTTCTTTATAAGCTAACAAAGCACCTTGTCTTTGTTCTTTTGCCAAAGGAAGAACTTTAGAGTTATAAAAATTCCAGGAGCTACTCCACTTTTTATAACGTTCTTTGGCCTGAGTATATTTGGATCGAACTTCTTGTTGCTGATACGCTACATTTGATAATACAATCTCTTTGTTCATTCTGGCCGTTTTAATTTTTGCTTTATTGATTCCGGACAAAAACGGTACAGAAAACCCAGCTTGATAACTATAAAAACCAGAACTACCATTTACTCTTTGTAAGCCTCCTTGAATATTAAGTTTTGGCAAATTACCGGCTCTGGCTGCTTTATAATTAGCTTCGGCTTCATTTACAAAATTTTGTGTCATAGTAAATTCTGGATGTGTTTCTATAGAAACATCTTCAATGGTATCAATATTAACATGATAATCATCGTTGATGGTATAGAACGAATCAGATAATAACCATAAATTTAATTGCTCTAATGCAATAGTATAATCACTATGTGCTTGCTCTTTGGTATTTCTTATTTGTAGCGCCTGATTTTTGGCAGCAGAATATTCTAATTTAGAAATGGCTTCTACTTCATAATGTAGCTTGACTGCTTTTTCAAAATTGGTATAAATAGAATCCAATTCTTCATAAAGTTGATATTTCTTTTGGTATTGATACGCATTTGCCCAAGCATTTTTTACTTGCTTCTCTAACTGCAGTTCAGAAATTTTATATGCTTTTTCGGCAAGTTCTATACGCTGTTTTTGTAAGTGTTTTTTTGGAGCGATACCAAAAACATCGATATTAGATTGGCCGATTCCTATAGTGGTATAAACACCTCTTTCATCTTTTATTTCTTCTCCGCTAGTAAAAATTTTTGTGGTTCCCAGATCTAATACACTACTTTTTAGTAGTTGCTGCTTTTTCACTTCTAATTGTTTTTGTTTTAAAAGTGGATAGTTTTCTTTAGCAATGATAACAGCTTCTTGAATATCTATTTTAGGGAGAATACGTTCTACTTCTTGGGCATTGGTTCTAATAGAAAAAGTTAATAATAGTATTACTGTAGTAACAGAGGTCGTTAGTTTTTTATTAGGTTTGAATGTAAAAACTCCTTTTTCTACCCAATGATATAATACAGGTAAAATAAATAGTGTGAGTAAGGTTGCTGTAAACAAACCTCCAATGACTACTGTTGCCAAAGGACGTTGAACTTCTGCACCTGCCGATGAAGAAATAGCCATAGGTAAAAAACCTAGTACATCTGTAAAGGCAGTAAGCATAATAGGTCGTATACGCCTTTTTGTTCCTTGTATGATTCGATCTTTTAAGTTAGTAACACCTTCTTCTTTTAATTCGTTTAAACCACTGATCATGACTAATCCATTTAATACGGCTACACCAAATAAGACAATAAATCCTACACCTGCAGAAATACTAAAAGGTAAATCCCTTAGCCAAAGTGCAAAAACACCTCCTATGGTGGCCATAGGAATTGCCACATAAATCATTAAAGTTTGTGGTAATGATTTTAAAGCGAAATAGATAAGAATAAAAATTAATAATAAAGCAATTGGAACTACGGTCTGCAAGCGATTGCTAGCCCGCTCTAAGTTTTCGAATGCACCTCCATAACGGATATAGTAACCAGCCGGTAAATCGAGATTTTTATCTAATTCTGCCTGAATATCTTCTACAACAGATTTGACATCTCTATCCCTAATATTTATACCAACATAAGTTCTTCGGTTGGTATTATCTCTACTGATTTGCATTGGGCCAGGTTGATAACTTATGTCAGCCAATTCACGAAGTGGGATTTGAGCTCCACTGGGTAAATTAATGAATAGATTTTGAATATCTGAAATATCACTTCTATTCGATTTGTCAAGTCGTACTATTAGATCAAAACGTTTTTCTCCTTCAAAAATCACCCCTGCATTTCCTCCAGAAAAAGCTGTTTCTACAGTATTATTAAGAGTATTTACCTGAAGTCCATATTGCGCTAATTTATTACGGTTATAGTTAATAGATATTTGTGGTTGCCCGGTCGTAGCCTCGACTTTCATATCGGCAACACCTGGTATGTTTGTAATTAACTTACCAATTTCGGAAGCCTTAACCGCCAGAACTTGTAAATCATCGCCAAAAAGTTTAATAGCTACATCTTCACGAACCCCTGTAAGTAATTCGTTAAAACGCATTTCTATAGGTTGTGTAAACTCAAAATTAACCCCGGGGATGATACTTACTGCATCTTTCATCTTGTCTACCAATTCACCTTTTGAGGTTGCAGAGGTCCATTCACTACTTGGTTTCAGAAGTACAATGACATCTGCCAAATCCATGGGCATAGGATCTGTAGGTACATCTGCAACTCCGATTCTACTAACTACAGTTTCGACTTCTGGAAATTTGGTTTTTACAATACGCTCAATTTTGGTGGTAGTCTCAATTGTTTCAGTGAGTGAACTACCAGGTTTAAGGATGGCATGAAAAGCGATATCGCCTTCATCAAGTTGAGGAATAAATTCGCCCCCCATTTTGGTGAATGTGAATATCGTTATCCCAAAAAGTAGTATACTAATACCAACAATTAATTTTCCATTTTTTAATGATGTAAGAAGTAGTGGTTCATATTTAGATGTAATCCAGTGTACAAATTTGTCTCCGTAAGATGGTTTATCAGATTTAGAAGCTTTTAAAAACAATGCAGAAACCATAGGTACATATGTTAAACATAAAATCATGGCACCTATCATGGCAAAAATAAAAGTCAATGCCATAGGTTGAAACATTTTACCTTCGACACCCTCTAAGGCTAAAATTGGGATGAATACGATTAAAATAATCAACTGACCAAAAAAAGCAGCATTCATCATTTTTTTAGAAGCATTTGCAGCAATGGTATCTCGTTGTTTTGACGATAGTTCTTTCTTTTTTGTGATTTGAGACATTAACAAGAATACCGTACTCTCTACTATAATTACAGCACCATCGACAATAATTCCAAAATCGATGGCTCCAAGGCTCATTAGATTTGCCCAAACATCAAAAACATTCATTAGGATAAAAGCAAACAATAGGGATAAAGGAATGGTAGATGCTACGATAAGCCCACCTCTCCAATTACCTAACAATAATACCAAAACAAAAATTACGATAAGTCCTCCTTCTAACAAATTAGTAGAAACCGTTCCTGTAGTTTTGGCTATTAATTCACTTCGGTCTAGAAAAGGTTTTATGGTAACTCCTTTAGGTAAAGATTTCTGTATTTGTGTTATACGTTTCTTTACGTTCTCAATAACATTATTAGAGTTGGCTCCTTTTAGCATTAGTATCATTCCGCCCACAGCTTCACCTTTACCATCTTTGGTTAAGGCACCGTACCGAACGGCATTACCTATAGTTACCGTTGCGATGTCTTTAACTTTAATAGGTATGTTATTGTTGTTTTTTACGACAATATTTTCAATATCAGAAATACTTCTGGCCAGCCCTTCACCTCTGATAAAATTGGCTTGGTGATTTTTTTCGATATAGGCTCCACCTGTATTTTGATTATTGTTTTCTAACGCTTCAAAAACATCAGAAATTGTGATGTTTATAGCTCTTAGTTCATTTGGTTTTACAGAAACTTCATACTGTTTCTTTTTACCACCAAAAGCATTTACTTCGATGACACCAGGTACCATTGCCATTTGTCGGCGAACAATCCAATCCTGGATCGTACGTAATTCTGTTGCATCAAAGGAGTTTTTATGACTCTCATCAACCTCTAAGGTGTATTGATAAATTTCACCTAAGCCGGTAGAAATTGGTCCCATAGCAGGTTTACCAAACCCAGCAGGTATTTGTTCTTGAATTTCTGGCAGTTTTTCAGAAACCAATTGTCTGGGGAGGTAGGTACCCATAGCGTCATCAAAAACAATAGTTACTACCGATAACCCAAATCTAGAAACAGACCGGATCTCTTTAACATCAGGAAGGTTGCTCATAGCCAATTCTACCGGATAGGTAATAAACTGTTCGATTTCTTCGGTACCCAGGTTGGGTGCTTGTGTTATCACTTGTACCTGATTATTGGTTATGTCAGGAACGGCATCAATAGGAACTTGGGTGATACTCCATATACCCGTTCCTAGTATGGCAAGGGTAAACAAGCCAATAATGAATTTATTATGGATTGAAAAATCAATGATTTTATTAATCATAAGAAAATAAGGTTACTACAATTAAACATATCGATGTCATTTGATGTGTATCAAATCACTCGAAACAAAATGATCATGAAATTGATCAGAATGGGACATAGGTATCCCATGAAAAGACAAAACTATGCCCTGGGAGGTTGTAGTAAGGTTGTTGTAAAATCGTTGCCTATACTGTCGAAATGTAAAAAAACTTCTGTCGATATTTCTGGAGCAACGATAAGCGTGTTGGCCAGGGCAATATAGGTGACATGCATATGACAACACTGGCATTCACAAAAGGGAGAACATAAGTCGGCATGGCTATGCTCTGTGTCGTGAATTTCGGTTGCTTCTATACAAACGGTATCCTCATCGGTACAATGATCATCGTCACAGGGTACAAAATTAAGTGCCAACATATAGATCGATAATATAAAAGCGATGAGTTTCATTATAGCAAATATACAAATTATAAGATGCAATACTTGTGCAAAGATGATATCCTAAATCGAAAAAGGAGTAGTCATACATTACTGCCTTTAGCTAACTTTGTACCCTAAAAATTTGAGATATTAATAGGATACTACACTTTAAAACTCTACGAAATATGCATGAACCTCTAAAGAAGGAAACGTTTCTGTATTTATTATTTTATATCATTTCCCATCTTTAAATGGTGCTGCGATAGTAGATGATTTAATATGCATATCTGAATTTGTATAATAATGAGCAGAACCTGTAGCCATTTGATATTCATTATCATTTTCATCTAGCCTAATAATTTTGACAGTTGACCTACTTCCATTATTAGTGATGTTAAGTTGAGCAACTATTATTGTATTACCTGTAGCGCTGTAAATAGTATTAATTTCTCTGTTTTTATTATTCGGTATTTTCTAAGTTTTATTATTCATGCTCATAAGGCTTTTCGCATGTCACCTCGTTTATTATAGTGGGTACTGCTCCACTTTTAAAATTATTTTATTCATAAATTAAAGATGTAGCATTGTGATAAGTTTTGTAAGCACAAACGAGTTTCTACTTCTTGGGCAATGAATTAAAAGTGAATGTTAGAAATATCTTGCTAGCTTTTTATTTCTGATGCGAAATTACTATTGAACAATGTTTTGAATAAAATACATGTAACAGAGTGTAGGTTTACTGTTATAGAAGACAAATAATATATAAGAAAGGTTTCTTATCTGTTACTATTATTTCTAATAAGAATGCTTTTGATACGAAGAATATGATATTTAATTAGAGTTGCTATAATATTAAATAGGTTGATTTTTAAAGGATTAATGATTATAATTCTATTTCTAAACAACAAACAGAATAGTACCACGTCTTTTTTTATCCTAAATGCGTCATCGACTTACTTGCTTGTGAGCATAAATTTGCATCGCTTATTTAGATTAAATAAAAATAATATGCTCCTAGATACACAAACTAGTTTAGTTACCGACTTAAAAATTGATCAGTTTTTTGACCCTCAATCAAAGTATACTTATGAAGAGTATATTCAAAAAGCCACGCAATATATAGCCGATTTTTTAGATAACCAGAAATTTTACAGTGGTGAATCTCCAGATGATTTGAGGTCCAGAAAAGATCAAATAGTAGCCAATCCTAATGTAACTCTATCTATAGATGAGGCCTTACAAGAAATTAAAGAGTTATATCTTGATCATACTATTGCCTTTCATCATACAAATTATGTAGCGCATTTGAACTGCCCTGTTTTATTGCCAGCTATCGTAGGTGATTTAATGGCTTCATCTATAAATACAGCAGTAGAAACCTGGGATCAAAGTACATCTGCTACATTAATTGAACAAGAAATGATTAGGTGGATTTGCTCTAAAATGCAATTTCCAATTACATCTGATGGGGTTTTTACCAGCGGAGGTACGCAATCTAACTTTATGGCACTTTTAATGGCAAGAGATCATTATGCTTTTAAACATTATGGATTAAACCTTAAAGAGAATGGTTGGTCTGATGTAGTTAGTAAATTTCGTTTTTTCTGCTCTGAGAAGGCACATTTTAGTATAAAGAAAAATGCGGCACTGCTAGGAATGGGATATGATGCAGTTATTCCTATAGCTACAGATGACAAAATGAAAATGAAACCAGAAGCGTTGGTACAAGCTATAGAAAAAGAAAAACAAGCTGGTCATATCCCAATTGCTATTGTAGCAACTGCAGGAACGACAGATTTTGGAAGTTTTGATCCTATTTTGACCATTTCAAAAATAGCTAAAGAATATGATATTTGGTTTCATGTAGATGGAGCTTACGGAGGGTGTTATACACTTACCGAAACTCATAAGCATGTATTACAAGGTATAGAAGAAGCAGATTCTATAACTATTGATTTTCATAAGACCTTATTTCAACCTGTATGTTCTAGTGTTTTCTTAGCAAGAAATGCTGATCATTTTAAGTATGTATCCTATTATGCAGATTATTTAAATCCTAAGGAACATCGAGATGAAGAATGCCCTAATCTAATTGAAAAGTCAATACAAACAACAAGGAGATTTGATGCTTTAAAATTATGGTTTACTCTAAAAATGACAGGAGAAAAGAATATAGGGTACTTTTTAGAAAAAGTGCATTATTTGGCATTAGATCTATATCATAGCATTAAAGATGATACCAGTTTTGAGATTGCTCATAAACCAGAACTAAGCACTTTGGTATTTCGATACAAGGCCAAGGGTATCGAAAATCAGGAAGTTCATGATACCATTAATCTCTTTATTAAAAATACCCTTTTTAAATCAGGTCAAGCGTCTGTTGCAAGTACAAAATTAGATGATAAAATCTATCTTAAGTTTACCTTACTAAACCCTAAAAGTACTGTTGATGATCTATTAAATATCATTCAATTAATCAAAGAAACGGCAAGAACCTATACCATTAACAATTAAATATTTTGAAGATGCATACGAACGAAGATAATATAGTCGATTTTTTAGCCATAGGAGTTGGCCCCTTTAATTTAGGGCTGGCCTGTTTAACAGAAACCATTGATAGTGTGAATGGAATCTTTTTGGACAAAAGCGAACAATTTGATTGGCACCCAGGTATGATGCTGCAAGATACAACTTTGCAAATTCCTTTTATGGCCGATTTAGTTACTTTGGCAGATCCAACAAACCCATTTAGTTTTTTAAACTATATCAAAGAACAAGGAAGAATATACTCCTTTTATATTCGAGAGAATTTTCTTTTACTTCGACGAGAATACAATCAATACTGTCAATGGGCCATTAGAAAATTGTCTAATGTTCACTTTCAGACTGAAGTTTTAGGAGTTCAATATAATGATATTGAACAATGTTATGTAGTGTTTGCAAAATGTATAAAAACCAATCAACGAAAAGTTTACAAAACCCGAAAATTAGTTTTAGGTACTGGCACTCAACCTTACATTCCAAAATGTTGTGAAACACTGAAAGATAAAGCAATTCACTCATCGCAATATTTGTATCAAAAGGAAAAGTTGCAATCCAAAAAGTCTATAACCGTTTTAGGAAGTGGTCAGAGTGCAGCAGAAATATTCTATGATCTTTTACAAGATATTGATCAAAAGGATTATGAACTGAATTGGATAACAAGGTCTCCTAGATTTTTTCCTTTAGAATATTCGAAACTAACGTTAGAAATGACGTCTCCAGAATATGTAGACTATTTTTATAACCTTCCGTCTGCAAAAAGAGAGGATTTGATCAACAATCAAAAACACCTTTATAAAGGTATTAATCAGGATTTGATAGCAGATATTTTTGATTTGCTTTATACAAAGCAGTTAACCCATAAAATCAATATAAATCTTAGAACAAATTCTGCTTTGCAAAAAGCCGTTTACGATGAGGTATTACAGAAATTTTATTTAGAAATACATCAAGAAGAGCAAAATAAGCATTATAGCCATCAAACAGAAGGGTTAATATTATCTACTGGTTATACGTATAGAAAGCCAGAATTTATTGAAGGAATAAAAGATAGAATTAATTGGGACGAAAAAGGGAGATATGATGTACAACGTAATTATGCTATAGATACCAAAGGTGAAGATATTTTTGTACAAAATGCAGAATTGCATACCCACGGTTTTGTAACTCCGGATTTGGGAATGGCTTGTTATAGAAATTCTTATATCATAAAAGAACTTACTGGGATTGACCATTATCCTATCGAAAAGCGTATTGCTTTTCAGCAGTTTGAGGTTACAGAAGAAGAAGAGATTGTTATGCACAACTCTATAATCTGATTGAAATTAGTCATAAATTTTTATTTCATCTATTCGATTGTCATGCTGAGTCTTTAAGCGGGCTCAGAGTGGCATTCGGTTTAACATTATATATGAAGAACTTTCTAATCATAATGACTTTAGTAGCAGTGATCAGTGATTATCTGTTACATCCTTTCTACCCTCAATTTTTTGAGGCTCGTTTTGGAGTTACAGACCCCAAATATGTAGGCTATTATTTTGCTGCTATTTGTTTTATGGTAATGATTGCATTTCCGTTTTGGGCATATGTTTCTAAAAAAGTAGCAGAGCTAAATATTTTGGTATATACACAGTTCATAGCGGGTATTTTGGCCTTGTATTGCTATTGGACAACTTCTTATGTAAACTTCTGGATCATCTCTTTGATTATGATTTTATTTAAAGGGAGTTATCTTTTGGTATATCCTTATATCCTAAAAATTATTACCAAAAAAGAACATCAAGGTACGATAGGACTGTTGTCTGTTGTAGTGCACTTAGGAGGTATTTTGGGGGCAGTTATCGGGGGATTAACAGTTGATCTGATCGATGCTAGTTATATTTTTTTAATTATGGCACTTGGTGATTTTATCCAAATGGGAATGAGTGCTTATTTATTAAGAAGTAAGCGTTATGCTACTTCAAAAGTAGGGGAATCTAGTGCTGCAGCAGAAACAGTTAAAAATTTGATTCCTAAGAGTTTTATTCTGAAAATAGGTTTGATAACTATGATCTTATATTTCAGTGACTTTTTGATTCGACCTTTTTTTGCCACCTATTGGGAAGAAATATCAGAGTATGATTCTAAGCTGGTTTCGGGTACTATTTATGCCATCCCTGGGTTTGTAGCATTATTGGCGTTATGGATAAATTCAAAACGAAAGACAGATAATCATCATCTTAAAGGAATCATTTCTGCATTGTTTTTAGGCACGATAGGGCTTTTGTTACAAGGAGTGCCAATTGAAGCTGTGGTTATTACGGGTAGAATAATCTATGGTTGGGCTATTTTTCAAGGAGTTGTAAAATTTGATGTATTGTTATTCGAATTGAGCACACCGGATTCTTATGCCATTGATTATAGTAAAGTTCACTTTTTTCAAAATTTGGGTGTGCTTTTGTCTTCTTTTTCTATAGGAATATTAGTAGAGAAATATGGAGTGCAAATACCATTTTATGTAGCTCTAGGAGGCTTTATTATTACCTTAATACTATACTATTTTGTTTTTAGAATAGAGGTGAAAGTTCCTTCAACAAAAGTTAATAAAAACATACCTATTTCTGAATGAATACAAGCACAAAACATATAAAAAACACTACTAATAATAGCTTGTTCTCAAAGTCTTTTGAAGGATTTGGAGAAATTAGTATACGACCTTTTAGAATATCTCAAGACAGCAAAGTTTTACATCAATGGGTAAATCAGGATTATGCAGTTTTTTGGGGAATGCAAGGAAGTACTATACAAGAAGTAGAGCTTGAGTACGCCAAATTACAAGAGCCTGATCATTATGATGTTTTTGTAGGAATGTATGAAGAACAACCCGTTTTTGTATTAGAAAGATACCATCCGCAAAAAGATGATATTGGCACCTTGTATTTTGCCAAAAATGATGATTGTGGTATTCACATCATTGTAGCTCCACCAACAGTCAAAATTTCAAACTTTACCTGGTATCTCTTCAATGCTATTATGGAGTTTGTATTTCAGGATAAAAAAGTGAATAGAATTCTTATTGAACCAGATATTCGAAACAAAAAAATGTTCGCATTATGTCAACGAATAGGATTCACATTAGATAAAATAGTAGAACTATCACATAAAACAGCACAATTGGCTTTTTTAGAAAAACATAGATACCAACAACTTAAATTTTTACCAAACATTAATAAAAGAAGTGCCATGAATACTTTGGATAACGCCGTTTCGCCCCAACAATCTATCGCCCATTTACAACCCGAAGTATGGGTAAAAATAAATACACTTTTTATCACTAAAGCAATTTGTGAATTTAATCATGAATTATTGATTAAACCTCAGATAATAGAAGAGTTGGATGATAGATGGAACACTTATATACTTTTGTCTGATAATCCAAACATACAATATCAGTTTCGAGCAAAACCACTTGCATTAAATCACCTACAGATAGAATCATCTTCTATTAAGAAGTTTAATAAAAGTGAAACTATAGTATTAGATGGTGTTCTTTTTATCAAAGAATTTAGAAAACAATTGGGTATAAACGATTCGCAAATGCCTGTTTATCTAGAAGAGGTAATAAGTACACTTTATGGAAGTGCATTTAAGTTTCTTAAAGGTAATCCTAGTTCGCAAGAATTGGTTACTTCAGATTTTCAGACCATTGAACAATCAATGACCGAAGGACACCCTGGCTTTTTAGCAAACAATGGTCGTATTGGGTTTGATAGTAGTGATTATAGAGCTTATGCTCCTGAAGCAGGAAACTCTTTTTCTCTATTATGGTTAGCTGGGCATAAAAGTAGAGCTGTGTACGCAGCGATAGAAGATTTACCTTATGAGAAAATCATAAATCAGGAATTGGATGCAGAAACGATTGCAGCTTTTCAAAAGGTTATAATAGACAAAGGTTTTGATCCGAACGATTATTTCTTCATTCCTATGCATCCATGGCAATGGTTTAATAAATTAGCTAATATATTCTCTCCAGAGATAGCCACCGGAAACCTTATTTGTTTGGGTTATGGTCCGGATCAATACTTTGCACAACAGTCTATAAGAACCCTTTTTAATAGTACAAATCCTCATAAGTTTTATACCAAAACGGCATTGTCGATACTTAATATGGGCTTTATGCGTGGATTACCATTATATTATTTGGGAACGGCTCCCAAAATGGCCATTTGGTTAGAAGAACTTTTATATAGTGATTCATACATACAGGAAACAGGGTTTAGTATGCTGGGAGAAATAGCGTCTGTAAGCTATGTAAATCCTTACTTCGAAGAATTTGGATCTCATAATGATTATAATAAAATGCTAGCTTCATTATGGAGAGAAAGCCCAATATCGGCTGTTACTAAAACGCAGCAACCTTTAACAATGGCAGCTTTTCTTCATGTAGATCATCATGGAGATGCGTTATTACCCAAGATCATTAAAGCTTCTGGTTTGTCTATAGAAAAATGGTTAGCAAAATATTTGAAAGCCTATTTGAGTCCATTATTGCATTGTTTTTATCATTTTGATTTGGTGTTTATGCCACATGGTGAGAATATAATTATGGTCTTAGAAAACCATATTCCGGTTAAGGCATTATTGAAAGATATTACAGAAGAAGCTTGTATTTTAAGTCCAGATGTAACATTGCCAGAACACCTAAAAAGAATGTATGCTCCTGTACCAGAGGATGTAAAGTTATTATCCATATTCACAGATATTTTTGATGGATTCTTTAGATTCATGTCTCATATTTTAGAAGAGCATGCCAATTTTTCTGAAACTCAATTCTGGAAAGCGGTAGCTTTAAATATTCAAGAGTATCAAGAAAGATATCCAGAACATGAAACTAAGTTCAAACAATATGATCTGTTTGCTCCTAATTTTCAGTTGTCTTGCCTTAATAGACTGCAATTAAATAATCACAAACAAATGATAGATCTAGATGATCCAGTTGCTTTGTTGCAGTTTGCAGGAACGTTACAAAATCCAATAGCAGCATTTAGAAATGAGATTGTTGAAGCTGTTTCTTGAATATCAGATGAACTATGAACGAAAATACCGAAATATCAAATAGCTTATTCTCAAGAGTAATTGAGGACTTTGGAACTATTCACTTGCGTCATCTAGATATTGATAGAGATATAGATACTATATACGATTGGGTTACTCGACCATATGCTAATTTTTGGGGAATGTCTGATATGTCTATAGATGAAACCTTATTAGAATATAAGAGATTATCTGCCTTAAAACATTATGATGTTTATATAGGAATATACAATGATAAGCCAATTTTTTTGATGGAAAAATATAAAGCTTCAGAAGATCGAATCGCATCATATTATGCTGTAAAAGATGGAGATCATGGTATGCATATTTTGGTTGGACCATCAGAACAAAGAATAACTGGTTTTACATGGAATGTGTTTACAACAATTTTAGAGTATTTCTTTAATAAACCTAATGTTGATCGAATTGTTGTAGAACCTGATGTGAGGAATGAAAAAATTCATGTACTTAATAAAAAAGCTGGGTTTAAGTATCAAAAAGAAATCGAATTACCTGAAAAAAGGGCCTCTTTAGCCTTTTGTACAAGAAAGGATTATGAAGATGCACAAGAACGCTTACAAGAAAAAAACCAAAGAAATGACCAATATATCCATATCTAAACCAATAGAATCTGCCGTTACTCATCTCACAAAAGAAGCTTGGAAAAATGCCAATCAGGCTTTAATAAAAAAAGCAATTAGTGAGTTTGCTCACGAACTGGTTTTTGAGCCAAAGTTATTTAAAGAAAATGAAACGTATAATACATATGTGTTGACATCTGATGTTTCGGGTATATCTTACAAGTTTAATGCTAAGATACGTACTTTGGATCATTGGGATATTGATGAAAATACAATTGTAAAATGGCATAATGACAAACCAGAAATATTAGATGCACTATTATTTATTACCGAGTTTAGATATACACTTGGGATTCCAGAGCATCTTCTTCCTACTTATATAGAGGAAATTTCAAGTACTTTATCAAGTGCAGCTTACAAATTTTCGAATCAACAGTTTGATTCTAGAGAATTGGCTGGTAAATCATTTCAGGTAATAGAACATGCCATGGCCGAAGGACATCCTTGTTTTGTTGCCAATAATGGTAGAATTGGTTTTACAGGAGAGGATTATATACAATATGCTCCAGAAACAAATCAACCATTTAAATTAATTTGGTTGGCAGGTCATAAAGACAAAACTACGTATACGGCAGTTAAGCATTATGAATATAATCAAGTTATGCACAAAGAACTTGGTGTAAGTACAATAGCCAAATTTAATTCAAAGCTACAATCTCTTGGATTGGATATCGAATCTTATCTTTTTATACCTGTACATCCATGGCAATGGAATAATAAAATATTGCAGGTTTTTGCAGCTGACATAGCGAATCAGAAATTGGTGCTTTTGGGAGAGGGAGATGATGAGTACTCGGCACAACAGTCTATTCGTACACTCTATAATATGAGTAATTCTAAAAAAATGTATACCAAAACCGCATTGTCAATTTTGAATATGGGGTTTATGCGTGGGTTGTCACCGTATTATATGCAAAGTACACCACATATTACAGCTTGGATTTCTAAATTACTTAATGAGGATAGGTATCTAAATAAAGTAGGTTTTACAATGTTGGGCGAAGTTGCTACAATAGGTTATCAAAATACCTATTATGAGGTTTTAGGAAAGACCAATGCACATAATAAAATGCTATCTGCTTTATGGAGAGAGAATCCAAATTGCAAAATAAAAGAAGATCAGCAATTAATGACAATGGCTGCTTTTTTACACATAGATAATAGAGGAAACTCATTATTAGCAGAATTAATCCAAAAATCACCTGATACGGTTGATCTATGGTTACAGAAGTATTTTACTGCCTATTTAAGCCCATTATTACATTGTTTTTATACGTATGAGATGGTATTTATGCCACATGGAGAAAACATAATCATGGTAATGGAAAATGCGACTCCTGTTCATATCCTAATGAAAGATATTACCGAAGAGGTTATTGTTTTTAATCAAGAGTTAGAAATGTCTGATGAGGTAAAACGGTTATATACAGCTACCTCTGATCAAATGAAAGTGCTAAGTATTTTTACAGATGTTTTTGATTGCTTTTTCAGATTTATGTCTGCCATTGTAGAAAAACACTTAGGATATTCTGAAGATCATTTTTGGGAACTGGTAGCAGATTGTATTCATACTTATCAAAAACAATTTCCAGAGCTCAACTCAAAGTTTGTGAAGTATGATCTTTTTGTACCTGAGTTTGATAGATGTTGTCTAAACCGATTACAGCTTAGAAACACACAACAAATGTTAAATCTATCTGACCCTATAGAAAGCCTAATTATTAAAGGAACTTTAGAAAATCCTTTGGCTAAATTTAAAGAAAAACATTTTAATAGAATAGAAACCAGTAGGATAGGGGTTTCTGGCTTGTAAAAAGAAAATATATCAAATTAGAACAATGAATGAAGCAATTCAAATAGCATTAGAGAAATCTCAGAGCGCTTCGGGAATTCTTATCATAACTCTTGTTGTAATAGAATGGATAGTTCTTTTTCTAACCAAAAAAATCGAGAGCCATAAAGAAGGAGTTGTAAATATTTTATCCTATGTATTAGAATCAATCCCATACATATTTTTTGGTAAGATTTTGATTTTAGGAACAATGATGTGGGTGTATAATCATCGATTATTCACTTTAGGGTACGAATGGTATATATGGGTACTAGCCTATGTGTTATATGACTTTATGTTTTATGCATTACATTTTCTTGGTCATAAGGTTCGATTTTTTTGGTGCATTCATGGCGTACATCATACTGCAGAAGAAATGAAAATGACAGTGGCTGTAAGAGGGTCATTCATGATTTTTATTCACATGCCGCATACAATTTTATGGCTTCCTATTTTAGGTTTTGATCCATTTATGATTTTTATAATTGAATTAATAGCCAATCTATATGGCTTATATGAACATGTAAGTGAAAAACTTGTAGGCAGGCAAACCTGGCTAGAAGGTATTTTTATTACACCCTCTTTACATAGAGTGCATCATGCTAAAAATCATAAATATTTGGATACAAATTATGGCGAAACTTTTTCTATTTGGGATAGAATTTTTGGGACTATGCAAGTAGAGTTAAAAGATGAAAAACCTGTGTATGGGTTAATGGGAGATAGTATAAATGGAGAAAGTTTATGGCAAATCCAAATTGTACTTTGGAAAGAACTATGGAGTGATATTAAGACTGCACCAAGGTTTATTGATAAAATCAAATATTTAATAATGCCTCCTGGTTGGAATCATATTGATGGTGGTAAAATGGCAAAAGAGTATAGGTCAGAAGCTTGGATACAAGATGAAATAATAAACACACACAATAATTAAAATAACAGATTAACTAAATGAAAGATAATAAAAGAATTTTGGCAATAGATCTGGCAAGGGGCTTAAGTGTATTAATGGTTATTATTGTACATACACTTTGGATTTATGGAGATATTCATACGCAATCCGAAACATGGTTGGGATCAACAATTCATTTTATAGGAAAAGGTACCGGAATGTTCTTAATAGCAATGGGAGTATCCTTTACTTTATCACGTAATCAAAGCATTGTGCTTTCTATTAAACGAGCATTTTATATTCTGGTTATGGGGTATTTAATGAATTTTTTAAAGTTTGTACTCCCTGTTTTGGCAGGTACTGTACCTGACAATTTTATAGCGGCATATGGCTGGACATCTCCTGTTACTCTAGATCAGATGATCTACATGTTAGGTACTGGTGATATATTACAATTGGCTGGGGTTTCATTATTGTTTATGGGGATCATAAACAAGTTATCAAAGAATAAATATGTTCCTTTAGTAATTGCGCTGTGCATAGCTATATTAACTAAAGAAGTACATGGTTTTCGAGTAGGTATAGTAGGAGTCGATTATATATTGGATTTATTATGGGGCGCAGAATGGAACGTGTATTTTGCAGTATTCCCATGGTTTTCTTTTATTCTTATCGGTATGTTCTTTGGGTTGTGGTATAAAGAAAGAGAAAAGAGTAATTCATATCTATTTACCAGAATGTTTATGGCAGGAATAGCATTAATGTTTGTTGGTGGAGGCTTATGTTATTATAATTTTGAGTATCATTTTGGTGATTATTTTCATCTTGGCCCGGGTGGAGTACTCTATCTAGCTGGGTTTAATCTGGTAATAATGTGGATTGCACACCTATTAGTTACTTATATAAAAGAGAATAAAGTTTTTAATTTTCTGTATTACTGTAGTAAGCGAGTAACTACAATTTATATGATTCAATGGGTTGTTATTTGTTGGGGCATGGGAGCTTTAGGATATCAGCAATTTGGAGTATATGGAGTGCTACTTTTGATACCTTTTTATATGTTATTGACACTAGGAATACAACGTTTGTTATTGGATAAAAACATTTTTTCTAAAAGATCTAAAAAAGGAACACTAACTACAACTGGTAAAAAGCAAGTAGCAGTATAAATACGCAACGATATGCGAGAATTTGATTGTATTACAGTAAAGTATTTTAGAGAAGAGGAGCTCTTACTCTGGAAAATAAAGGATACAGGAATGCCTAACTTTTGTTTAAAAGGTCTTCATGAATTTCGTGAATTTGGAATTTGGGTAAGGCGGTATTTTGCAGATCCAGATAGACCATTGAAGTTTATAGTTTCGGGATCAGAACATGACGGTATTTATAATATGGGGGGAGACTTACCTTTTTTTCTAGAATGTATAAAGTCCAGAAATATAGATAGATTAAAGACTTATGCGCATTTGTGTATTGATGCCATATATAATATTTATACATCATTTGGATTACCTGCAATTAGTATTGCCTTGGTTGAAGGAAATGCTTATGGAGGAGGGTTTGAGTGTGCATTAGCCCATGATTATATACTAGCCGAAGAAGGGGTGCAATTTTGCTTACCAGAAAATAAATTCAATTTATTTCCAGGTATGGGGGCTCATAGCTTATTAACCAGAAAAGTCAATGTATTGGATGCTGATATGCTAATACGAAGTAATAGAACGTATAAGTCTAGATATTTACAATCTCTAGGTTTGGTAGAGAAAGTGGTTGAGAGAGAAAAAGGTTGGATAGAGTTAACAGGGTTTGTAAATACATTATTTGAACAATTTAACTTTGAGTATCACCATATTCAATGCAAAAAAATGGTAAATCCATTGCCCAAAAATGAGTTACTAGATATTACGAATTTATGGGTAAAAGCCTGTATGAAAATCAAAGAATTTGATCTGCGTAAAATGGAAATTTTGGCCAATGCCCAATATAGAAAAACTAAAGTGACTATATAATCAAGTACAAGAAATGGAAAAAGAGGTTCGATGAAAATATAGCGAACCTCTTTTGTTAAAAGGGTATATAAAGGATACGCAATGTATATTAATTAGTTGGATATGTTTTCAGTAACTAAATATGGAGCTAACTCTGATTTTACTTGTTTGATCCATTTTTCTAGACGCTCATCTGTTAATTGAGACTCATTATCATGGTCTATAGCTAATCCATAGAAATAGCCTTCTTTATCTTCGATAGCTGCAACAGAATCTGTAAAACGATACCCTTCATATGGCCAATGCCCCACAACTGTTCCTCCGTTTTCTAATACTACTTTGGCTAAGATACCAACACCATCTATGAAATATTCTCCATAACCAATTTGATCTCCTAAACCATAAATTGCAACAACTTTATTAGTAAAATCTATTTCTTGAAAATCATCAAAAAATAACTCCCAATCACTTTGTAGATCTCCGTCGTACCACGTGGATAAGCCAAATATAAATACTTCAAAATTATTAAAATCATCTTTGGATACATCTCCAATTTCTCTAACATCTAGCTCTTCGCTCCCCCAAAGCGATGTAAAATCTTTTGTTACATCATCTGTACAACCGGTATCAGATCCATAAAACAAGGCTATTTTTTTCATAAGAATACAAATTATAAGTATAAGGCAAAAATATATTATTTTTAATTATTCTAAATAAAAATAATACAATAAATTTGAATTCTAAAAATTAAAATATGTACAATTTAGATTTATTATATAACAATACTGTAGGGAGTGCCTTTACGATTAAAAGCAAATATGATGATGAAGTACAATCGAAAATACAATTCCTTATAGGAGACATTGCTGTTCTTATGGATATCCAAGAGATAAAATCATTTTTATCAGTGATACGCTTGGCACAAAAGGGTTGTGAGTGTAAGGATTGTAATCAAAAAAACCCTTATAAAACCATTAAATGTAATACTCCACAAGCAGAGATTAACTTCAAGGTTACTCCAGAAATTTTAATTGGTTTTGAAGAGCTTGTCAAGGGAGTTTTATTTCATTTAGAATTTAATGATGTTTTGTCTTTTAACGAGATAAATTAACAAAACGATTTGTTCTTAGTTGAGATATTTTTTTATCAAAATATCTGGAATAACGATCAATTGTTATAAGTAATCTTTATCTTCTAGAGAAGTTTTTTTTGATTTAGAACTTACAAGAAAAGTCATGAAAAGATAAAGGCTTAAAATGTGGGTTATATTGAGAAGAACGGTAAAAATCCTACTATAGAAAAACAATTCATTTATAGGTAATAATGCAACAATGAAAACACATAATCCTACTACAGTAACAAGTGTAATACCTTGCTCATATTTGTCAGTGATATAAACAATATAAGAGGTGATTGTAAAAGTTAATGAACCCGCTAGACAAATTATTACAAATGGCAAAGCAGCTAGTACATAAGGAAGAAGTAGTTGGGATATTGCATATATTAAATACAAAATTAAGAAAGCACAGAGTATAAAAGGAAAAGATAAAATAGTGCTCCATTGAAGCTTATTGGGAGCTATGAATTTTCTTAAAGATAAAGAACTTAACAAGAAAAATACACCTATTAAAATACAAATTTCAGAAAAGTAATTTGTGAAATCTTCATAAATTAAAATATCAGAAATTATCATTACCATAAGACTTAAAATATACCAGGGATCAATTTTCCGAACATGTTGTATATATAATATCCCAATAAATAAAATTGTTATGGGTAAGGTGTAGATTAAAAGTTTTCTTTCAAAAAAAACAGTAACTATAATAATCGACACAAAAGAAAAGTAGAATAATAAACGTATTGGTTCTATGTTCTTAAAAAATCTCAAATGATTTGCTGTCTTATTAGTGTTACCCACATAAAGATAAGAAATCCAAAGTAGTCTAAGGCTTTTTATGGCTATTTAGTTACTTATTTAAATATTCTGAAAAGGGTTATTTCTTCAAAAGGAAGAGATATTTATGTGTTTTCTTAGAACGGGGAAATTTTATACTACCTTAACTCCAGAATTTCGATATTTTTTTGGAGTAATACCTTCATTTTTTTTAAAAGCGGCTGTAAAATGTGTAGAGTTTTTATAACCAATTAACTCTGAAATTTCGTAAATGGGCTTTTTGCTATGAAGCAAAAACTGTTTTGCTTTTTGCATTCGTAATTCTGAAGCGTATTCGAAAATAGTTTTGCCAAATACTCTTTTAAATTCTTTTTTGAGGACAAAATCATTTAAACCTGCTTGTCTTGCGAGTTGTTGTATAGAATATTGTACAGATAAGTCTGAAGAGATTAGGTGTTGTATCTTATATAATTTTTTAACAACATTATCCGTTTGATTTGTTACTTCTAGTTTGCCAACTGGTTTCGAATCTAACATTAAGGCGATTAGTTCTAAGGTTTTTGATTCTAAAAACAATCGTTTTAGTAAGCCTTTTCTTGTATCCGTTAGTATTTCGGCAAGTATTTCTTGGGTCCTATTGCATAAAGGCTGTGTGAAATTTTGATTCAATTTTTTAAAAGAATATTGATCAAGAATGTCGTATTCTTCATTAAGGCGGTGTTTTTGAATGAATGAGATATCCATTCTAATTTTTACTTGTTTTAACCTTTTTCTCTTATAATAGGCTATAGAACCATGGATATCTGATAAGTAAACCAAATAAGATTCTTGACTTTCATATACCAAATCAGTAGCTAAACCTTCTATTTTTATGATTTGTTCCCCTTCAATTAAAAAAGAAAGTTCAAGAATGTCTTCAAATAGTTGCCCTTCTAAAATAAGGTCTTTTTTAAATAGGACATCATATACGCTTATTGATAATCCACCAAAATTGTGAAAATTATAGTAACCTGTGCCAATTTTTTCTAAAAATGTAAAGCTTTTCGAAGTAATACCGCATTGTTCTGATGTACTTTTTAATTGAATAATTGAATGCAAGGCGCAAGTATTTTTCTTACCACCCAAATCTTCATCAGGTAAGTTTTTATTGCGTCTTTTTTTATCCATAATACGTCATTTTTATAGTTCTATAGCCCTTAATTTTGCATCTAAATTTATTTAGATCAAATATAAATAAGGATGTAAAACTAACTAAATAGTTTTAAAAAAATTGTAATTATCAGTGGAAAATTTTGAAAAAAAAGGGATCCTTTTTTTAATGTTTTGGTGTACCCTATTTTGTAATGCTCAAAGTGAGATTACAGGTGTAGTTTTGGATGAAAAGTCTCTTCCTGTTTCAGAAGCTAGCATACGGGTTTTGGAACTTGAAAATAGTGGAACAATAAGTGATTTTGAAGGTAATTTTACGATCAAAGTACCGCAAGGTAAGTATACCATCGAAACTACTTTTATTGGATTTAAAACGAATAGAGAAGTAGTAACAATAGGTTTTTCAGAAAAGATAAAACTTACCATTGTTTTAAAAGAGAATATAGAAGAATTAAAAGATGTAATCGTTAAAGGAAAAACCCAAAATGAACAAAAAAGAAATACGGGTTATTCGGTCAATGTTTTAGAAACCAAAGAGCTTAAAAATGTAACTACCGACATCAATCAGGTAATTAAAAGTATCCCAGGTGTTAACCTACGAGAAGTGGGAGGGTTAGGTTCGAATTTTAAATTGGCTTTAAATGGATTAACGGGTAATCAAATTAGATATTTTATAGATGGAGTTCCTATGGAAAACTTTGGATCAACATTAACACTCAATAATTTTCCTATTAACCTTGTTCAATCAATCGAGGTATATAAAGGAGTAGTCCCAATATCTTTTGGGTCAGATGCATTAGGAGGTGCTATCAACATAATTACAGAAAATAAGAGAAAAAACTATTTGGACGCAAGTTATAGTATTGGTTCTTTTAATACGCATCGAACTGCAATGAATACCCAATACGTTAATAATAATAGCAACTATTATTTGAAACTAATTTCTTTTTATAATCATTCTGATAATGATTACTTAATGAAAGATGTTCCAGTTTTTGATCTAGAATTAGGTAATTTTCTTGGAAACGTGGATATCAAAAGATTTAATGACGAATATACTTCGGCAATGGTCTCACCAGAGTTTGGAGTTTTTAATAAATCTTATGCAGATCAATGGTATTTTCGAGTAACAGGAACCTATAACAAGAACAATTATCAGCATCCAGATAATAATATATTAAGAGTATTGGGGCAATTTAACACAGAAGGCAAGACCTTGTTGTTGTCTACATCATATCAAAAGAAAATAAATAAGCTAGATTTAAAAGCATTAGGTTTAATAGGTTGGGTAAAAGAGACTAATGATGATACAAGTACCCGTAAATATAATTGGACAGGTAACTACATAGAGCGTGACCCTCTTGATGCACTAGGAGAATTGGGAGCTGTAAGATCTTTATTTAAGCTTACAGATCGTGTTGCAAGTAGTCAGGTGAATGCTAAATACGCAATAAAAGACAATCATTATATAGAGGCAAATTATGCTTTTAATTATTTAAAACGTAAAGGTATAGATGAGGTAAATCCAAACAATGCAGCTTTTAGGGCTCCCAGCATATTATCAAAAAATATATTTGGACTAGCATACACGTTAAAAAATGCCAATAATCTTTATGATCTAACCTTCTTTGGGAAACAGTATATATTTTCAGCAAATCAAGAAAATATAGCAGGTGAGAAAATAGAAGATGTTGATTTTTCGGGTACAGGTTATGGAGCAACACTATCGTTACGTCCAATAAATGATTTATCGATAAAAGCTTCTTATGAAAAAGCTTACCGAATACCAGAAAGTTACGAATTACTTGGGAATGGCTTGTTTATAAGACCTAATTTTGATCTACAACCAGAAGAAAGTGATAACCTAAACATAGGTACACGTTTAAATACTTCCTTTTCTTCTTTCAAATTAACTTTTGACACTAATTTCTTCTATCGTAAATCTATTGATTTTATTCGATTAAAAAGACCAGAAGGTGTTTTTAGTGAGTTTGATAATATTACCAATGTTACTTCTAAAGGAATAGAATCTGGTATTAAAACTTTATTTAAGGATAAAATTGAAGCTCAGTTTAATATTACGTATCAAGATATTATTGATAAAGATAGGTTTGATGAAGGTATTGAGAATGCAGCATATGATAGTCGCGTACCTAATATCCCCTATTTTTTCTTGAATACAAGACTTGGGGCTAAATTCTTAAAAAACAAACTATCTGTTTATTGGAATTACTCGTTTACAGAATCATTCTTTTTAAAAACAGAAAATAATGGTAACCCTCTCGATAAGAATGATATTCCAGCTCAAAACGTACATGGGTTGGATATAGATTATAGTTGGAAACAAGGTAGATATAATCTATCAGCTTCAATAACAAATTTAACCGATGCTTTGGTATTTGATAATTTCAGAATCCAAAAACCTGGAAGAGCCTTTTACTTAAAGTTTAGATATTTTTTACAATAAATGAATTTCACTTTTTAAATTAATTATAGTCATGAAACAATTAAAACTAAATATTTTATTCTTAGCGGCAATGCTACTTGGTTTGATAGCATGTAATAGTGATGACGATGCACCTATCGTTTCTGTTCCCGATCCTGATCCTGATCCAGAAGTTGTTGATCCTGTTGTAACCGGTCAATCTTCTAATGGTTTTGTTATGGCATTAAGAACTACCGGGGATAATGAAACAGATTATATCGTAAGCAAAGAGGATATAATGACAGGAGAAATTTCTGCAGTTGGAACAGGAATAGAACTTACAAGTTGGAGGTTTTTTTACCCAGTAGGGCAAACACTTTTTTCTACGGGGTATAGCGAAGATAATCAAGGAGCGGCATATGGAGATAACGGCGCCGGGTTGATTGAAAAAAAAGGAGGTTTTATTTTTGAAAATGCTCTAGAAATGTTTGGAGCAAGTGATGATGGTAAAACACTTTTAGCTATGGAGATAGCAAGAGATCAACCTACTAGAAGATTACATATTATCGATGCAGGAACAGGTTTGGTAAAACAGATTTCTAACATTAATATTTTTGTAGAGCCTTCTATCGATCCTAGAGAAACTAAAATTTCTTGGCCTACTGCTTTGCAAGTAAGAGGAGATAAACTATTTATTCCTTTTCAAAAAATAAAAAATGAATTTGATGATAAGGGAGCAGCAATTGATCTTGGTACCACAGATCCAGATGAAGCATTTGTAGCAGTTTTTTCATATCCAAATATAGGAGCAAATCCAGAAAAAATTATTAGTGATAATAGAACTAGTAATATTGGTATAAATGGAGCTACAACAGGTTTGATAGAATCGAGTAATGGTGATTTATATTCATTCTCTTGTGGTGCAGTTATGGCAGGTTTCTCAGAAGCTTCGACAAAACCATCTGGTATCTTAAGGATTAAAAATAATGAAACAGAATTCGATAACGAATATTTCTTTAATGTAGAAGAAGCTACTAACGGAGGGAAATTGTTTTCATTAGACTATGCCGGAGGTAATAAGGCAATAGCACGTATCCTTACTAATGATACAGGTAATAAATGGGAAGCCTTTGGTAGAACTGTATTTAATCAAAAACTTGTAATTATTGATTTAGAAGCAAAAACAGTAACAGATGTTGCTAATATTCCGTTGCATGCAAAACGCTATACTTCACCAATTTTGGTAGAAAATGGTAAAGCTTATGTTAGCGTCGAAACAGCTTCAGATGCTTATGTTTATCAAGTTGATGTCGCAACGGCAACAGGTACTAAAGGTGCCAAAATTATAGGAAAAACTATCAAAGGATTCTTTAGATTAAAATAATAAGTAAGTCATTGGAAGCAAGCTGGATAAAGGTGGTAATCCAATGGGGTAAGATAAACTAACTAATCTATTTTTTGAAAAGGAAACACTCTTGGATGATGCTGTATTGTTCGAGAGTGTTTTAATCATTAAATAAAGAAAAAAATATTATAACTATATGTGCCCTCCTATCTAATTAAAACTAAAACCTATTTATTATGAAACAAATGTTTTTTATCCTTTTTGCTTTTTTTTGCTTAAAAAGTAATGCACATGATGTTAAATTGTCTGAACAAGTTTATGACACTAATGCTTGTTTGGTTTCAACTAAAATTACAGTAGAACTTGATTATTTTGCTAGTTATAAAACATATTTTTTATTAGAACTATGGAATGGGAGTAAAAGAATCTACAAGAAAAAAATCAATAACTCTAAATTACAGAATATTCAAGGAAAGCATGTTTATGTGTTCAATGAAAATGCGCCAAATCAGCATAATGATTTTACAATTATTGTTAGTGATATTATACCAATAGGGCATGGTGTAGAGCGAAAACTAATCACTAAAAAATTTAATAAATGTATTTCTTTAGGAAGTTTTAAAAATTACAATATTCGTCGTGTTGTTCTTAGCAATTCAGGATGTGTTACTGCAATGGACTCTAGTGTTATATCTGCTAATTTTAAATCTGATCTAAATATAGTTTCAAACCGTATTTATCGCTTTTATGATGGAGGACAACCAAACCCTATACCTTCTATTAACTACTACAAAATTGAAAGTACAGGTACTGCCGGATCTGCTAATGCTTATTTTTCTATTACAAGCCTATTAAGTGGTCCTCTAGTAGAAGATTTATGTTTAGATTATGATCATGACGGGGTTCCTGATGATAGGGATAATTGCCCTCAACATGTCAATTCGGATCAAAGTGATATTGATAATGATGGAATTGGAAATGTTTGTGATGATCAGGATAATCGAGATTCTGATAATGATGGTGTTGAAAACTATGAGGATGATTGCCCAAATGAATCGGGACCAGCATCAAATGGAGGCTGTCCAATAACACCTCAAAACCCAAACCTTGTTGTAGATTTAGATGACTCGAGTTTATATTCTCAGTGTTTAAGTTGTCCTCCTCCTTTGGATGCACTTTTTAATAGTGGAAAAAAACACTTAATAGCAAATGGAGGATCAGGTAGTATTTCTTTTAACAGGCTAAATATTAGAAATATTGGAAACATCGCTTCTAATAGCGCTAAGGTTAAGTTTTATTTTTCATTGAATGCTACCTTAAATGTAAATGATGACAAGCTTCTTAAAGTAGTTACAATACCTAGTCGTAATGTTAATAGTTCTTACGGTATTGAAACACAGATAAATGGATGGGATATTTTTAGCAATGCATCATCATCATCTAATAATGGTGATTATTACATTTTAATAGATGTAGATGCGGATAACTCGAATTATGAGGGGACAAGTGGAGAAAATGATAATTTGTTAGTACTACCATTTAGATATACTGTAAGTAATATATTTTCTCGTTCGGCATCAAAAGAAACTAATATAAAGAATTCTTTTGATAAAGTTTACAAAGTTATGATTTACAATATTCAAGGGGCTTTAATAGATCAAAAAATGGTCGAAAATAAAGAAGAAGAAATGATTTTTGTAAAAAGCTTACCTAAGGGGTTATATATTATTAGAAACGGTAAAAAAACTTATAAAATAACTAACTAAACCTAACCATTTGAGAGTATGCACTCCCAGAGAATTTTATTTTTGGGAGTGCTCTTATTTAAAATAAACAGTTATGTCTTCGATTAAAAAGAAAAATACCCGTAAAACCATTTTACAACTACATAAAATATTAGGTCTAATTACCGGCGTTGTACTTTTTGTTGTGTCTATAACTGGATGTTTATGGGTTTTTAAAGATGAAATAGAGAGTTTTTATGATGATTATAAATATGTTCAACCTCGAGAGCAAAGCTTTGTTAAGCCTTCTCAAATAAAATTGATTGCAGAAAAAGTTATACCAAATAAAACTATTCATGGAGTGGTATATGGACAGCCGAATGAAGCAATAGAAGTGGTTTTTTATCAAGCAGAACCAGAGTTGTTTTACCAGAGTGTTTTTTTAGACCCATATACCGGAGACTTTATTAAAAGAGTTGATAATAATGCTGGTTTCTTTGGTTTTGTTTTAAAGGGGCATATACGCTTATGGTTACCAGAAGCTATTGGCTCTAGAGTAGTATCATATTCGGTTCTATTATTTCTAATTATTTTAATTAGCGGACTTTTTCTTTGGTGGCCCCGTAATAACAAAAATTGGCGCCAGCGCTTAAAGTTTGATTGGAATAGTAAAACTCGTTGGAAAAGGAAAAATTTTGATTTACATACCGTAACTGGGTTCTATATATCTTCTTTAGGGCTTTTGTTTGCATTTACAGGTTGTGTTATGGCATTTAATTGGTTTTATTTTATTGCTTATGTGGCAACTGGTGGAGACAAAGCACCACAGTTTATTCTTCCTCAAAACACTACTGAAATTGTTCTTGATTCACAGCAAAGTCCAGCATATGATCAATTGATTCCTTTTTTAAATACCAAGTATAAAAATGCAAAAAGTTTCGAACTTCACTATCCAGAAAATGACTCTACCTCTGTATTGGTAGAAGTGAGTAACTCTAAAGGTGTATATTATAACATGGATTATCTTTTTTTTGATCAGAGTACTTTAGAAGAAATTGAAACAACTAGTATTTATGGCAAATATGAAAATGCCAAATTTGCAGATAAAGTAATTCGAATGAATTATGATATTCATGTAGGAGCTATAGGTGGTTTAGCAGGTAAAATTATTGCTTTTTTGGCCAGTTTGATCTGTGCATCATTGCCAGTTAGTGGTATTCTATTGTGGTACGGTAAAAAGTATAAAAAGAAATCTAAAGCAAGACCAAACATAACTGCAAAGGCGGCATGATGGCTTATGATAACCCAATCAATTTTATAAAAGTTTAGACGTATTAATCATAGTAAAGACTTTTTCTAATCAGAAAGGTCTTTTTTTGAGTATACAAATACTCAAAAATAAAATTTTCAACAAATACTTGTCATATATCAATAAAAATCAAGTGCAATAACCATAGCTTTGAGTGGATGATACAAAATAGTAAATTGTGATATATGATAAATGAAAAACAGGATCTTACAGAGTTTATAAAAAATATTATTCCTGATAGCTCTATTTCATCGATACAAACCATTGTTGATCTTTTTCAGTATAAAAAAATAAAGAAAGGAGATCTATTAGTTGTCAAAGGATGTTTTAGCGATGATTACTTTTTTTTAAGTAAGGGATTAATGCGTACTTATCTTTATGATGTAAACGCCAACGAAATTACGACAGATTTTCATACTGCTAAGAATATTGTATTTGAAGTAACTTCTTTTTTTAAGAGAACGCAATCTCAAGTATATATACAAGCAGTAATCGATTGTGAGGGATATTATATCCCTTATGAGCAGTTAAATTCACTTTTTCATGAAATGCCAACCTTTAGAGATTTTGGAAGGGCAATTTTGGTAAAAGAGTTTATAGCATCAAAAGAACGCACAATCTCGATGATCAATCAGACAGCAGAGCAGAGATATTCTCATTTAGTAAAATCTAACTCAGAAATACTATTGAGTGCTCCATTAAAACAAATTGCTTCTTATTTGGGGATAACAGATAGTACTTTAAGTCGTATCCGTAGAGATTTTTCTAAAATTTAATTTCTTGTCATTTGTCAAGAAAACTCTCTTTATAAATGACCAAATTTGAATAGATTTTTATTCAAAAATAATGGAACAAATACCTTTTGCAATAGCCGTATTATTTATAATCCTCACTCTTGTAACTGTATTTATATTTTTTAAAGCTGCAAAAAATAATTTTTGGGTAATATTAGTATGTTTGGTAGTAGGATTATTACAGTTTATACTTGGAATATCTGGATTTTATCAAAATATAGATACCACACCTCCAAGGTTCTTTTTACTACTACCACCTAGTATTGTTTTAATTATTTTATTATTCTTAACCAAAAGAGGAAAAAGATTTATAGATACTTTGGATATAAAAAAAATAACTCTTTTACATAGTATAAGGGTTCCTGTAGAGCTTATATTACATAGCATTTTTTTATACCAATTAATTCCTGTTGAGATGACTTATCAAGGGTATAACTTTGATATAATTTCGGGAATATCTGCACCTGTAATATACTTTCTCATATTTAACAAAAAAAAGTACTCAAAGCAATTACTCATGTTCTGGAATTTAGTATGCCTAGCTCTTTTGGCAAATATAATAGTCATAGCTACTTTATCTGCACAAACGCCATTTCAAAAATTAGCATTTGATCAACCCAATGTGGCGTTGATGTATTTCCCTTTTGTTTGGTTACCTTCTATAGTTGTACCTTTAGTATTACTATCACATTTGGCAAGTATACGACAGCTTGTAAAAATTAAGTCCTAGTAGTTATTATCCAGAACTTAAGAATTTATTGTTGATATAAAATAGATATAAAAGATATGAAGTCGAAAACTTTTCATTTGTATCAATCAATAGAAGCTAGTGAGAAATACTATTGTGACTTTGGTCCCAATTCTGATTATCAAAAACAACTGCATGATTCAGGGTTAAGAGGAGTGGGTACAGATAATACTGACGAAGCAAGAATATTAGAATTGTCTAACCATACTTTTTATAGCGACTTTGTTCGTGCCTCAAAATTCTTTAACACAACAAACACCACATCCTATAATCAATGGATTTATTAATGCACTATAGCAAGTGTGTGAGGTTTGGTATGTACTAATAGCGAGTTTGGTTTTTATTGTTTTACAAAAGATCATTCTAAGTTACTGTATAAATTAGAGCCCTCAATATGGCTATTGTAACAAAAAGAGAACTTTACAAAAAATATGTAATGATGGAAATAGAGAAAGTAAGTTTAAAATCCAAATAGAAAACTTTTAATGAACATTGGACTCCAAAAATAGTTGGAGAATTAAATAATCAATTTATTAAAATAGCAAAGTTCAAAGGAGAATTTGTTATGCATAAGCATGAAGGTGAAGATGAACTTTTTTATGTTATAGAAGGAAAGTTGTTTATTGAATTCGTTGATAAAACTATAGAATTAAATTCTGGCGAATTTCTAATCGTCCCAAAAGGAATAGAACATAAATCTTATGCACCAAAAGAAGTAAGTGTTATGTTATTTGAACCTATTTCAACACTTAATACAGGAAATCAAAATAATAAACTTACAGTTTCTGATTTGGATAAAATCTAATCTGGAAATAATAGTTTGGATAAGCTAATGTTGAAGTTTTTTTGTAAAAAAGAAAAGAAGACTTGTATTTTGTTTGTAAACTGTTGGCTAATAGTTTGGGGAGTTATGACTCATGTTATATTTACCCTTTGGGGAAAAGTTACTGTAAACATAGTAGATTGTCATTTTTTTACAAACAAAACCAATAAAGTCTTCGTTTTCAATCTAATTTTGACAGGTAGCGTGATGTTTTAAATTGACAATGGTATTGTTTAATTGGCGAGGTATGATGATTCTTTATTTTTATATGACTTACTTCAGAATCACATTTCAAATATATAGATGTTATCTCCTTTTTTTCTTAGTACTTCGATGAATGAAGTATTGCTTTCGATGAATGGTTTTTATTCAAAGATGTACTATTCATCTATTCTTAAAATAGGATTCAAAATTTATGTTTTTTTTAAGCTTGAACTAACTGTAAATTAAGTTTTAATAGTATTTTGTTGTTGTTTTGAATGATTTAAGAGAGGTTTACTATTTGCAAGGACTACCTAGGTATTTTAGTTAAAAAAAGAAAACGAAAGTTTTTTAAGTATTTACAAAGTAGCGGTTTTTAATTAGGTTGGTGATGACTTATTCTAATTTACCTTTTGGGGGAAAGTTATTGTAAATATAGTTTTGAGTCATATGTTGTAAATAGAATTTAATAAAACCTTCGTTTTCGATTCAATTTTGACAAGTAGCGTGATTTTTTTATTTGACAATGTGCTACATTAATTATTAGGGGGTTATTACGTTTATAAATATTCTAGTAGTATTATGCTGCGAATGATGGAGTAGGCAATCCGAAGATCTCTACTATTGGTTCTTGCACTATACTTTTACTTGCATAATTTATGTTTTGAAGTATGTTATAATTAAACCAGATAGATAGTAATCTGTATGGAATCTCTAAAGAATCTTTAATTCCTAACTTAGAGTCATCCATATGTACCCATCTTTGTAAAGGTTGCTCATATATTTTATTCATGATTTCTGCTTTTCCAAAGTGTCTTTTCATTTTGATAAACATTTCGACATCAAATAACCATCTACTAAAGAAGTTTTTATTGAATATAACAGGAACCAGATCTGCTTTGAATACTTTGGCTCCACATTGGGTATCTTTAATTGATAAACCAAGAATGAACACAATAAGAATGTTTATTAGTTTTGAAATCATGGCCCTTAAACCATTTTTTTTAATGGTATCAGATGCATTTTTAGCTCTAGACCCAAAAACAAAGCTCAATTTTTCGTTTGTTTTTAATGTTTGTAGTAATCCATCAAAATCTTCAAAATCTGTGGATAAATCAGCATCGATAAACCCAATAAACTCTATATCGCTTCTGCTATGAAGGTATCTAGCTCCTGCTCTTACAGCTGCAGCTTTACCAGAATTCTTTTTGATATCGATAACACTTACTTTTTGTGTATTTATAGATTGAATATTTAATAATACGTCTATGGTGTTATCTTTACTTCCATCATTTACAAAACACAAATGAAAGTCATTTTCTTGTTGAATGAAATTTGTAAAAGCGGTTACGTTTAATCTCTTTTCTTCGTTATAGCAAGGTATAATGATTCCAGTTTTCATAATTGATTATTTTAGGATTACATTTCAAAAGTACCTATGAATTAAGCTTTTCTAGAGCATATTTCGATGAGTAGAGAATTGCCTACGATGAATGGTTTTTGTCGAAGGACATACCATTCATCTATACCTAAAACTTTACCAAGAAGTTTTAGAGTACCTTGTTATAAAGTGAGAAAATGTAATATAATTGCTTATAGGTTTTAGCAAAGTAGTTTACCCCTGTGCATGCCAAAGGGTTCTGGCGAGATTTTAAAATCTAGTGACACTTTAAGTTAGAGGCAGTTTCAAGATGTACTAGTTTTTCTATTACTTAATCTGGGTTTATTGTATATTTAGTATCGAAAACTATGGCGAGCTTTATATGAATAAAACCACAAACAGGTATTTAATCAGTGCATTACTCATTGGAGTGGTTTTTCATGGCACGACTATTTTCTTCACCTTAGAGTCTACATATGATGCACTAATTCATCTATTTTTTGGAAATCATTATGCCAATAATTGGTTTGAAACATGGAACTACAGCTGGTATACCGGATTTACAGTATTGGGATACCCCCCATTAGTACATCAGAGTATTGGATTACTTTCGTATATAGGAGGGTTAAAGTTTGGTTTGTTTACCGTAGCTATAATAGCAATTATACTTTTTATTACGGGGATTTATCGCTTTGCCCTTTTGCTTACTTCAAATCGAAAAGTAGCAGGGTATACGGCAATATTTGCAGTATTCTCATCGGCTTTCATAGAAACACTCCATATTTTTGGGCAATTACCTAGTATTATAGGGCTGTCTGTATTACTACATGCATTACCAGAAATTTATTTGTGGCTTAAAGTAGGTTCCTACAAATATTTAATAAATGCGTTAAGTCTCATTGCGGTTACTGTAACTTCTCATCACGTAACTCCAATTTTTGGAATGGTATTTTTTATTTTTCCATTGATAGGTATGGTGATTATGGATGTCTCAAGAGAAAAAGTAAATTCGTATAAAGAAATCAGGGTTTCACTTTTTTTAAGAAGTTTTTTAGCACTTTTTAAAAGAATTGTTGGTTTTGGTTTTGGATCTCTTCTATTAATTATTACCTGTATTTTGCCGTATTGGATAAACACAAAAAATAACCCAATAACTCAAGTCCCTATTCCTCATGGATCAAGAGATAATTTTTTTGAAATTACTTCTTCTGGGTTAGTGTTTTTTTTAATACCATGGGGGATTTTACTATTCTTTATTCCATATATATGGTATCGATTTTATAGTAAGCGGTATTTGTTTTTTGGACTATCGATCACAGTTTTAGCTATTTTAGGAACAGGAGGAACAACACCAATTCCAAAAATGGTGCTAGGAGAAAACGCATTTAATATTCTTACCTTAGATAGATTTACATTATGGGCATCTATGATGGCTTTACCGATGTTTGGTGAATTTGTGTATCGATTCGTAGAAGGAGATTTAAAACAGAAAATACAAGATAACTACGGAAGTATCTACTATAGGATTCTAGGAGGGGTAAGTATTTCTACATTTTTATGTATTACATTTTTTACGATGAGTTTAGGGTATTTTAGACCTCTACAACCACAAAAGATTAAAATGCTGCCCATCCAGAACTTTTTAAGTCAGGATCAACATGATAAATGGCGATTTTTGCCCTTAGGTTTTGGAGATCAAATGGCTTGGTTGTCTGCCCAAACCAATGCGATGACTGTAGACGGTAACTACCATTCGGCAAGAAGGTTGCCAGAATTAACTACGAGAGCAGTAGAGCGTCTCGAAAATTCTAAATATAGAGGGTTCGAGGGTATTGGCTCATTACAACAGTTTCTTACAGTACCAGAAAAATATAATCTCAAGTATGTATTCTCAAATGATAAGTTTTATGATCCTATTTTGTTTTTCTGTGGGTGGCAGCGGTTACGACAGTTAGAGAATGGTATTATGGTTTGGGAAAAACTAAATGTTCCCCCATTATCAAGTATTTTGCCAAGAGAAGATGTTCCTACTTTTCAGAAATTAATGTGGAGTTTGATTCCTCTAACTACTGTTTTGTTAGCCCTTATAATTAATATCCAACTCATATGGATAAGAGCTTTGAAAGCAAAAAACAAGAGTTTTCCGGTGTACTTTAAATTTGGAGTACCTTATAGAGAGTTTCATTCATCTATTTTTAAGACATCTTATTTGTGGGGAGGGTTAATGATTGTACTTACTGCTTATGGTTTTTATTTAACTTATATAAAAAATGCCAAACAGATTAGTCCTGTTAATGTTACAGAATCATATTATGACGCATTAGATTTTAAAGAGTTTAAAAGAGCATATTCTTACATTGATCCAAAAAGCAATAAAACGATAGATCAGTATATGCTTGAGATATCGGTTACAGATGGTCTTTTAAGTTCGTATGCAAAGCTTGATGAAATTAGTGTTGATGTTATTGCAAAAACAGATAGTACTGCAAAAGTAAAAGCAATAACACATTGGATTACACCCTTAGAAAAGATAGACAAAACTTTTTATCATGAATTAGTGCAGTATGGCAATAGATGGTTTGTAAAACCATCATTATATGATTTAGATATTCCGCCAGATCAATTATATGCACGGAATACTACGACATATTATAATCATGGGCGAAGAAGAATAAGTTCAGAACAGACCTATCATGAGGATGTACTTAAACAACCTGTTTTAGAGGTGTTAATGGCAAAAATTGTAGAGCGTGATAATCAATATTCGATTATTGGTCAATTGCAAAATATTGACAATGTCCCTGCAGATGTTGTGGTAACCGGAACATTGTATAATAGTCGAAATGAAAAATTGGCAGAGTATAATGTGAAGCATCAAATGAAACACAAATTACTGCCAAAAGAGATCACAAGTTTTCGAATTAATTTTGAAGGGATTGCATGGGTAGATAGAAAAGAAGCAAAGCCTGATACTTTTGATCCAGATCAGTTTACTATAATGAAATTAGAGGAAACACCGGCCAAATTTAATTTGCAATGCGCGGGTAATGTGGCCACAGTAGATTTGTATAAAGAGTTTTCGATTAATGATTTAACTGTAAAAAATAATCAAATTGAAGGTACTGTTTTTAATTCGGGATTAAAAGAAATTACTATTCCAATGCTATTGGTTTCATACTATAATCAAGATCATGAATTAGTGTGGGTTGATCATCAATATTTAAGAGAAGGTATACGCCAACAACGTAAACAATATTTTAAATACAAACTACTAGATTTATCATGTGTGCAGAAAATAAATTCTGATATGAAGAATGTACTTGTAAACGGATTAGAGAATAGATTGATAAGTGATAAAGTAGTACCAGAACGAATAGTAGAACATACATCTAAACAATTTATACCTATCAAAGGAAAGGGATTTAATTACATTACATTGAGTATAAATACATATATAGGATCTTCAAATTGATGACACTAAAAGGAAAACATATCATTTTAGTGTCAATTGTAGTCATAGGTGCAATTCATATTGCTTTTAGAGCAAGAATAAAGGATTCTAAAGAGGTTGTTGCAACTTTAGTGACCAAGAATTATGTATACGAAGCAGGAAATGAGATTGCATTAAGTTTTAAACTAAATACCGTTGCGCATACCACACTTGTTTTGCATGCTACTTTTGGTACTACAACACTGGTCTCAATGTCTCAAGAACCGCAATTTGTAATACCTGATTTTATTTCCAGAAAAAAAGGAAAAATAGCATTTACCTTATTATCCAAATCCAAAGTGTTGTATAAAGGAGAGCTAGATGTGATGACAAATACAGAGACTAATATTGAGTTAGAATCCTACATAGGGCCACCAAGTATTATAGCAGGAGGTATAGACTATACTATGCCTGTAATTATTGCTACAGATTCTTATGATAACCCATTGCCCGATAGTACAAAAGTGTATATCAAACATCAGTTTTTAAATATAGAAAGAGAAGATCTGGTGTATAGTAAAGATATGATTGGCTGGCGAAATATATTCTCGTATAGGCAATCAGGAAGAATATTGTTGTTTTCTAAAGTAGAAGAAGTCGTTTCTAAAGAATTCTCTGTAGAAGTATATCCTTCTTTACCAGAAAATTTTGAGATCACTAGTAATCGCAAGCATACTTATGCAGATGGTAATCAAATTACCGATTTTATAACCTCGATCATTAAAGATGAATATGGCAATATCATTAGTGATGGTTCTTTGGTAGAATTTGTAATTAAGGACCTAAACGGATCGATATTGCATGCTCAAGGTAGTACGATTAATGGTCGGGCCGTGGCCAAAATATTACATCCCGATCATGAGGATGTTTGGCGAGTTAAAGCCTATGTACACGGAATGGCAGAGAGTAATGAAATAACTGTAAAATACGCTCCGATAATTGATGATTTTGAAGTGAAGTTTGATATGGGCAACCGTAAGATTATGATTGGTCCATTGATGAGTTTTATGGAGCAGTTAATTCCAGATGGTGCTTTGGTCAAAGTCGTTATTTTAAAAAATGGAGAAGAAATAGATACACAAATCAAAACATCATATGATGGGATGATAACCTTTTGGTTACAAAATGGGTTTTATAAATCAGGAAATTATGATGTATATATAACCGCTTTAGGAATAGAAAAACAATATAAGAATATACGATTACAATGATAGGTTGGAATAGATATATATATAGGGTATTATTGGTGATTTCTTTTATAGGAATACTAGTGGCAGTACTTTTTGGGATCAGTCAGACATTATCTTATCTAAATACTGGGGCAGATCGAACATCTATGCTGCATCTAGCTTTAAAAAAAGAGCAGGTATATCTACCTAAATTGGTGTGGAAAGATACGATTAACCCAGGTAGACCCATAGAAAGACAAACCATACTCGACATAGAACAAGACTATCTTAATGCATGGTATATTCGTAATGCGGCGTATCAAACTAATAATATAAAAGGAGTAGAAGACTATTATACGAAGAGTGCACGTAAACATATCTACAATTTAGTTGCTCATAACAAATCACAAAATGTAGCAATAAAAGGCACTACTACCGCTCATAATATCGCTCTTGATTTTTATAGTGCCGATGGACAGTTAGCTGTAATAAGTGACACAAACGTAAAAGAGTACCAGAGTGTGTATCAAAAAGATCAGATGGTTTTTGAAGAAAAATTAAGGTCTGACTATCAGGTGATGCTCATGTTAGAAGATGGGTTTTGGCGGATACGACATATGGTTAAAGAAACTAATCACTTACAAGATTCAATATCTCTAAAAAAAGGAAGCGGAATAGCGCAAATCATAGATAACAAAATCTATGTAGAAAATAAACCTTTTCTCATCAAAGGAATTAATTATTACCCACAGAAAACACCTTGGGATATGTTTGGGAACCATTTTGACTGTAACATCATTGCCGAGGATTTTGATATAATTACCAAAGCTGGGTTAAATACGATACGAATTTTTGTACCATATAAGGTTTTCGGAAAAGCAAATGTATATCCCGAAATGCTAGATAAATTAAAACAAGTGCTAGATACGGCCGATATCAAAGACCTTAAGGTAATCGTGACGTTGTTTGATTTTTATGGAGATTATTCTGCTCTAGGCTGGACATTAACACATCGGCATGCAGAACAAATAGTAAGTAGTTTTACCAACCATAAAGCTATTTTGGCTTGGGATATTAAAAATGAACCTAATTTAGATTTTAAGACCCGTAAAAAAGAAACCGTTGTAGCCTGGTTAAATGAGATGATAGATCAAATTAAACAGTTTGATCCTAATCATTTGGTAACTATTGGGTGGTCTGATATGGATTCGGCAAGTATATTAAAAGATGAGGTAGACTTAGTATCGTTTCATTATTATTTGGATATAAATGATTTTGAAAAAAAATATGAAACACTACGATCAAAAATCAAAAAACCTTTAGTATTACAAGAATATGGATTGTCTTCGAGTAGGGGATTGTGGAATCCTTTTGGGCCATCAAAAAAGAAACAGGCTAGTTATTATAAAGAATTTTCTGAAATTATTAAACGAGAACAAATACATCATATCCCTTGGACTTTATATGATTTTGAAGAAATTCCAACTGGTGTAGTTGGTAAATTACCATGGAGAAAACACAAACAGAAGTATTTTGGTTTTATAGATCGTAATGGTAAACAAAAACCAGCTTTCGAGTTTTTAGGTAAATAAAGAATTGATTTTTTATCCAAACTTATGATCTCCTTAAGTATCGATTCTCGATACATTTTGATTTCAAAACACTACCAAAAATATATTGAAAACAAGTGGTTTTGTTAAATAACAGTAATTCCGGATTTGACCTGGAATCTACTTAGTACTGTAATACAAACGTTTTTTTAAAATGACTCTATTAAAAATATCTGCATAGAGATTATTTTGCTGGTTTTTAGACTTATACCTGATTGTAATCCAAATAATTTTAAGGAATTGTATAAAAAATAAAAAAAATGTACAAAAATAAATCAGCGTCCCGAAAAATGAAACGCCTTTGTTGTAATCTTGCCAAGTAAAGAATAATAAAAAAATTAAAAGTTAACATTATGAGTCGTTTACCTAGGATTTATATCTATTCAACAAAAAGAGAATATTCTCTTCGAGATGATTGAATTCAAGTCGTAGGTTTACTGCCTCAAAATACAATTGGAAAACAATCAAATGTATCATTTATGAAAAAACAAAGACAGTTTAGGGTATTAGCTATTTTGCTAGTATTATGGAGTGGGTATCTAACTGCTCAGGACACAGAGCCCTTATTTTCTATGGATTTACCCTCGGTAGTAGCAACTTCGCCAGAGTCGGCAAGTTTGGGCCGTTATGGTGGACTCTCTAATGCATCTGCTACTGGGCAGATGAGTCATAACATTCCTTTATATAATATTCCCTTAAAAAGTGGAGGATGGAGTGTTTCTTTAGGATATCATTTTAGTGGTTTGAGGTTAGAAGGTAAACCTTCGTTAAGTGGATTAGGTTGGACCCTTATGGCAGGGGGCGTGGTTAATCGTGAGGTTAGAGGTCTTGCCGATGATTCGCAGTATGGGTATTATGGTAGAGAAAGTAAGCGAGCATTGGTACAAGAGTATTGCACCTCTACCTCCAATGATAATACATTTTCTTTAACACAGATGCGTAAATTTATGGCCAAAGAGTGGGATGCCGAACCTGATAAGTATAATGTATCGGTAGCGGGGGTTAATTTTTCGTTTAAGTTAGATGAAAATGGAGATGCTGTATATTTATCCAAGCATGCGCATAAGGTTTATACGACTAAGAATAGCGCTACGTTCAAAATAGATAAATTTCGCGTTGAGGCCAGTAATGGGGTAGTTTACACTTTTGAGGAGAAAGAACAAAGTATACCTAGAGACTCTGGAAGAGAAGAATATTATGATCAATCGTTGTATACTGATACCAGTTGGATGCTCTCTAAGGCACGCTACCCTAATGGTGAAGAGGTTACTTTTAATTATGCCTTGGATTATATGCACAGTTATGATTTTGTCGCAATAGGTAACATAGGCTCAAGTACATTAGGATGTAATGATGATTGTTCATCTCCTAATTATACCGTTACTGGTGAGTATAGAGATCAAACAACCATTTCTACAGTAAATAGACGAGTACTAACTAGTATGGTATTTCCTATGGGGAGTATTCACTTTGGGGTAAGTAGAAGTGCCATAAGCACTCCAGATAATAGAGTATTATACAATACAATGACCGTAAAAGATCGTCAAGGTAATGTAATTGATTATTATGATTTTGAATACGAGGGTAACCGTGACCTTTTGACAAGTATTAAACGAAAAGGAAAGCACTTTTATGATTTTGAGTATCAAAGTAAAGTAAGTATGCCTACTTTTATAAATTCTGTAAACGATAAAGCTACCAGTCAGGATTACTGGGGGTATTATAATGGAGCGCAGAATCAATATGCTTTAACAATTCCTAAAAGTTCTTATAAAGCAAATCGTAAACCTAGCTTAAGCAATAGCTGGATCGGAGCGTTAAAAAAGATCATTTACCCAACAAGAGGGTATACAGAGATTAGTTATGAATCTAATGAGGTACGGGTCGATAATACTGGTGCAGATTATTATGCTTCTGTTGATATTTTAGACAGAGTATATGGGGTAGAGATATCGGGTCAAGGATCAGGAGATGCCATAAAAGAAGTTTCTATTCCTTATACTATTACCAGACCTACAGTAGGGACATTATCACACTATATATCAGGTACACGATATCGACATCATGTAACTTTAGAGATGAAAAGAGTAGATGATACACCATGTCCTTATGATCAGTATAATGTAGAACCTGCTCCGTTTTATATGTATTACCAAAACCCTGCAGAAATTATAGAAGAAGGTATTCAGTTAGGGAACGGGCTAGGTACCGAAATACCGATTATGTGCCCCGAATTTTATGAAGAGTATGGACCAGACGATGTAGCTTATGGAGATGATAGTCAAAACAATGTATCTTATGGGGTAGACAGAATTGTATTATTACCAGGTAGGTATGTATTACGTGCGTATACCAATACGAATAGTTTAATTGGTTTTACAGCTAAGATTGATTTACGGTTAGAAAAAGGATGGTTTAACCCTGAACGAGAAGAATTACCCAGATATGTTGGTAAAAAAGTAGGAGGAGTACGAGTGGCAGCTATGAAGGATTGCGCAACTAGTGATGGAGATTGCGTCGAGCGACAATTTAGCTATATAAATGAAGATAAATTTTCTAGTGGTGTACTTAATATCCACCCGGTAGATGATAAGAGTTATACAAGACAAATTACTACGGCGCAAGGTGCTCGATATACCAATGGTTTTCATACCTATTCTACAGAGTTCTACTCGGTGATCAATCCGGCAATAGGTACTCCAGTATATTATACAGCAATAAAAGAAACACGAATTGACAGCAATCAAAATCATGGGTATACAGTACGTGAGTACGAGACTCCTAAGATATATACGATACCCGAATACCCAGAAATACATAAGGGAGGAGATGTAGTAAAAAATAGACTGACATCAGAAAAAATATATCGCTATGTCCCAAGTAGTGACTCGTATGCATTAAGCAGTGCTAGTCAAAATGAATATCGTGGATTTAGAAACCTTTTAGATCCAAGAACAAAACAGGATATCAATCCAAAACATCCTTGGGGGGTTACATTTGATCGTAAATTATTTGCTCCGGTAGATTTTGGGTTATATAGTTATAATTTTAACCCAAAAACTATTGAAGAAGAAGAAGCAGTAAAGTCTCTATATGCCGTTTCCAAATATAAAGAAGTAAATACGTATCATCGTATACTAAATACGACAAGAAAAGAAACCTTAGAAGGGAAAGAACAACATACACAGCAAGTTTTTGAATATAATCCCATTAACTATGAAGTAGCTAAAACCACGAGTCAAAGTGGAACTGGTAAGGTAACAGAATCTATAGTTACCTACCCATCTGATATCATCAATCCAAGTGCTGCAGAACAACTTCTACTGGATCGTAATTTGTTGACTACACCTATACAAAGTGAACATTATCTAGTAAAGGGTAGTGACAAAGAACTTTTGTCAACTCAGCATATGGTATATAAGAATTGGGAAGGTGAAGCTAGTGCATTTCCAAAACCAGAGTTGATGCAAACTGCCCAAGGTATCATTACCGCAGATAATCCATTAGAAGATCGAATTGTTTATCATAAATATGATTATAAGGGCAATCCACTAGAAGTATCTAGAAAAGATGGTACACATGTGGTATATATCTGGGGCTATAACGAGTATTATCCTATTGCTAAGATCGAGAATGCTACTTATAGCGAGGTAGAAAGTTATGTAGCTGATCTAAAAACCAAATCTAATGCTGATATTGATAGAACAAAAGGATATACGAACACCGAAGGAGATTTACGCCAGGCATTGGACAATCTTAGGACAGTTGTACCCAATGCCATAGTGGCTACCTATACTTATGATCCTTTGATTGGTATTACGAGTATGACTGACCCGAATGGGTATACCACCTATTATGAGTATGATGATCAGAATCGTTTAGATCATATTACCGATGCCAATAGTAAAATTCTAAAAAAGTATGATTACAATTATAAGGGGCAGTTATCTACAAATTATGCTGCCGTTTCTGCTAATTTGGTAGCTCCTACTTTGGTATTAACCAATTCAACGGCAAATGCCAATATTAATATTTCTGGTGGCTCTGGAAACTTCCATTATGCATGGACATTGAACGGACAAGCTATTGCAGCTATAACCAAAAATATAACACATGATTTTATATCGGTTGGCGAATATGCACTAGCTTGTATCGTAACCGATTTAGTTACTGGACAAGAAATCTCACTTGGTCAAAACATTAGGGTATTTGCTCCTCTTACAACGCCTACACTTAGTGTCAGTGCAACGCATACCACACCAGATATCGGGACACAATTAACCGCTCAGATTAGTGGTGGGTCGGGAGATTTAGAATACAAATGGTATGTTGATGGAGTTATCAATGTAAATTATACGACTTCTCAGATCAGTCAGAAATTTAGGTTACCGGGTACCTATACAGTCAAAGTCGAAGTACATGACAAGCAAATTCCCAATTATTTTAAAGAAGCTAGTGTAACGATATATAATCATGCTCCTTTGGCTACACCAAGGTTTATGGTAAACCCGAGTTCATCACCTAATGGTACAGAAAGGCATTATATGGTAGGTAGCACAGTAACTCTTACAGGGACCAATTTAACGGGAGGTTCTGGGTCTAAACGATATGAGTGGTATATCGATAATATCAAACAACCTAATACTGATATAACAATAACCAAAAAGAACACCGTAAAAGGATATCATTCATTTATGTTTAAAGTGATAGACATTAATATCCCTAATCATGTTAAAACAGGGTACATCACGCTATATTTTCATAATCCAATTAGTAGTATAGGAAGTATACAAGCCAACAATGGATATACGATCACCGATGGGCAATCGATACCCATTACTATTACTAGTGCTAATGGTGGTTCTGGCGACTATAAATACCAATGGTTTGTTGATAATACAACGCACTGGGACCAATCCTCTACATCGAGAACTTTTTCATTTGGCCCTAGTAGATCTTCCTATTATACAATCTACTGTAGAGTCATCGATGCCAAATCTGGGTATACATCTGGATTTACAAGCAAACGTATACGCGTTACAGTCAACCAACCTGATGGTGGCGGTGGTGGCACCCGAGATGGCGATGGCCGTGATAGAGATGATAGATCCAGAGACCAACAGTAATTAACCAACAAAAAAGGAAACATGAAATATTTACAATATAGCGTATTGATTCTGGCGTTTTTAATCACCCAAGTTGGTTTGAGTCAAACCATCTTATCAGATCAAAATTATGTACATACCACCACCCCACAGCAACCGGTAACGATAGAACAACTGGATCAAGTAGGTGGTGCCAACGAACCTGCAGAGAAGCGACATATCCAAGAGGTCACGTATTTTGACGGATTAGGTAGACCCATGCAAAGTGTAGGGATCAAACAATCCCCAAATAGCAAAGATATCATCACTCATATCGAGTATGATGCTTTGGGTAGACAAGCCAGACAACATTTACCTTTTGAGCGGGATGTATTTACTGGGGTCTATCGTCCGGTAGATGTCAATGGGCAGATCAATACCTATTACTTAAACAAATATCCAGAGGATTTTTCTGGGGTTACCGATCTGAACCAAGTAAATGCGTACTCAGAGAATGTGTATGAAGCCTCACCGCTTAACCGAGTAACACAACAAGCCGCACCAGGTAGTGCCTGGAAAGCAGGTAATGGTCATGAGATCAAATTTGAATATGATCTTAATAATGCCAACGAGGTACATCTTTTTGAGGTTGTTTTTGCAAGTGGAGATACAGAACAACCTAGTATTACTGGGGGGATTGCCTTTTATGGAAAAGGACAGTTATACAAAACCATTACCTATGATGAGAATCATACCACAGGTAAGGATCATTCTACCGAAGAGTTTAAAAACAGCGAAGGACAAGTAGTTCTTAAAAGAACCTATGATCAAAACATAGCCCATGATACCTATTATGTATATGACAAGTATGGCAATTTAACCTATGTACTGCCACCCAAAGTAGATTTGAGTAATGGATTAAGTCAGGTTGAACTGGATGAGCTGGGATACCAATATAAGTATGATTATAGAAACCGTTTGATCGAAAAAAAGATCCCCGGCAAAGAATGGGAATACATTGTATACAATACATTAGATCAACCTATACTAACCCAAGATGCATTACTAAAACAAGACAACCAATGGTTGTTTACAAAATATGATGCTTTGGGTAGAGTTGTGTATACAGGTAAAATCACGATACCCAACAAAACCCGTAAACAAATACAAACCGAGGCTACTGCATTTACAGGAAATAAAGTAGTAAGTCGTGCAAACCCTTCTACTATCGGTGGTGTAACTATGTATTACGATAATGGTGGATATCCCAATACACAAAACGCAGAAGTACTCACTATTAATTACTATGATGACTATGCCTTTTTAGGAGCTACACCAAATGCCAAATTAGCCAACCCTACTACTGTTTATGGAGAAGCGATTACTAGCAAAACAAAAACCTTGACTACAGGTAGTAAAATAAAAGTACTAGATACCGATACATGGATTACTGCTGTTACTTATTATGATCAAAAATCAAGGCCCATATATGCAGCTAGTAAAAATGACTATCTCAACACTATCGATGTAGTAACTACCCAACTAGATTTTAATGGTAAGATAAAAGAAACTACAACTAGACATACCAAAGATAGCCATGCAGAAATCACTACAGTAGATAAGTTTAGTTATGACCATACCGGTAGATTACTCACCCAAACCCAAGTTATCAATAATGGTGATGAAGAATTACTAACCAGTAATAACTATGATGCATTAGGGCAATTAGCACACAAAAAAGTAGGTGGTAACGCTACTGGTAATGGGCTACAAACTGTAGATTATGAGTATAACATTAGAGGTTGGTTAACCCAAATCAATAATGGTACTACTGACAATGGAGATTTATTTGGTTTTAAGATCAATTACAATATTCCAGAACATGGAGCTACAGCTTTATTTAATGGTAACATAAGTGAGACTAAATGGCAAACCGCTAATGACCATATCAATAGACATTATATCTATGGTTATGATGCTTTGAACCGAATTACAACCGGAATTAGTAACAGTGGTCGATATAATTTAAGCGGGGTCACTTATGATAAAAATGGTAACATTTTAAGTCTAGACAGAACAGGTGCTATTGTAGCGCATATCGATCCAACACAAAATTCTCATTTTGGATTGATGGATCAACTAGTCTATAACTATGATGAGGGAAATAAACTACAAAACGTAACCGAATTACCAGATGGCAATGACACTCATGGTTTTAAAGATGGTAACAAAACAGGAGCTGATTATGTCTATGATGATAACGGAAACCTTATAGAAGACAAGAATAAAGGGATTACAAGCATTACCTATAACCATTTAAATTTACCCACTACAGTTGCCATAGCTAATACCCAAAAGACAGGAAATATTAATTATATTTACGATGCCACTGGAACGAAACTTAAAAAAATCGTAACAGAAGGAAGTTCTTTTACAACAGAATATGCAGGTAACTATATTTATAAGAATGGAGAATTACAGTTTTTTAGTACTCCTGAAGGATATGTTGAGAAAGATGATACCGGATATAGTTATATATATCAATATAAAGATCACTTAGGAAACGTTAGACTGTCCTATACAGATGCCGACAATAGTGGAACTGTAGAGCAATCTGAAATCATCGAGGAGAAAAACTATTATCCCTTTGGGTTAACACATAAAGGCTATAATAATGTGATAAACGGGACTGAAAATAATTATCAAACATTCCAAGGGCAGGAAGACGAAAAAGAATTAGGAAAGAATACATATGCTTATCAATGGAGAGACTATGACCCTGCTATTGCAAGATTTAATAAGATAGATAGGTTTGCTATTCAGTATGAAAGCCACACACCTTACGGTTTTACTAAAAATAACCCGATTAGGTATAGAGAAATAGCTGGCGATAGTATATGGACTACTAGTACTACAAATAAAAGAGGTCAAACAGTTATTACTACTCACGTTACAGGTAAGGTTTTAAACACTTCAGATAGAAATATTGATGTTAAGAAATATGCGAAACAATTATCTTCTAAGCTATCTACAGCACTGTATGGTTCTGATAAAGATACTAATACACTTTACAGGGCAGATATACAAATTGAAGGAGTAGATGATATATCTGAAGTAGACAGTTCTGACCACTTACAAGTTATAGTAGATGATGTCGAAGGTAAATCTGCCAAAGGAGGTGAAGCTGGTGGTATTGCACCTTATGACGGAAAAGTTTCTTATGTCGAAGCAGGTGGTTTGTTCAATCCAGTAAGCGGAGAGTTTATGACTGATACAGGAGTTCATGAATTAGGTCATAATTTTGGTTTAGAACATTCTTGGGTAGATTTTCTACCAGATACAAATACAGGACATAATTATATGGATTATTCTAGTGAAAGGTGGGGTGGATTTTCTATAAAACAATTACAAATAATAACAAGGAATATCGAGAGTTTAAATCAAGGAAGTCCTACTCAAAGGGCACCGAGTTCAAGTAATAATTGGATATACCATAATTCTACAAATTCACAGCCGTATGATTTCAATGTCAAAAAAGGTGACGTTGTTCCAACAATTATAAATAATAATAACTAATATGATAAATAGATTGATTGTTTTGCTTTTGGCATTAACCCTTTTTAGTTGTAGTAAAGATGAATTTATCTTCCTTATTGAAAGACCTCATTATGAAGAACTAAATAACTCTACATTGATTTTGTATGTTAATGACAACAAGGTTTATCAAAGTAAACTTGAAACTACAAATATAGCTTCGATATATGATGAAACGTATTTTAATGCAGATGATAAAGAATATAATTTAAAAGTAAAGATTAACGATACTTTATTCGAATATTCTATCAGTTATCCCAAAGATAAATACATAATTATATCCCCCACGTTTAAAGAGGGAAAAGTGCTAAATGGTATTTTGAAGAGCGATAAAAAGTATAATTTACAATAGAACTAATTAAATAGAAAGCCACCTTTAACGAGGTGGTTTTTTTATGCATAAAATTTAATAGTCAATAATGGAATATTTAACAATCAGAATTGATGGTCAACAATTCAAGAAAAGTTATCTGGTCTATGTAGTTGAGGTAATACAGCTGACCAATCATTTACCTATACAGGTGATAACGCAGATCAAGCTCCAGATAATGAATTTGTAAATGCTGTATTAGAAGCAGCTTGTAGTAACTGCTCTAATGGTGGTGGAGAAAGTCTTCAGGCAATTGCAGAAAATAGTGATATTAAAGTTAATGTTTCTGAAACAGATGGGAATTCAAAAGCTACTCCAGGAAATATATATTGGAATCCTAATTTAGGAACGGAAACAGATAATGGTACTGTTATGTCTCCTGCAACCGTGTTAGACCATGAAGCAGATCATGCAAACCATAGAGCTACAAAACCTGAAGAACATAAAGCTCTAAAAGATACTCCCGACAGTAATTATGGAAATAAGGAAGAAAAGCGTGTAATTACAGGTTCAGAGCAAAAAACAGCAAGAGCAAATGGGGAAATTTCTGGAAAACAAGTTACCAGAAGAAATCATGGAGGAAATCATGTTGTTACAAAAGGTACAACGTCTAATAAAATAGATAGGAAAAAGACGTATCAATATTACCAAAGACGTAACAAAACTTCACATGGTGATTTTAGTAAGCAATTAAAAAAATATAAAAATTAAACCATGAATAAACTATTGTATATCCTTTTTCTTCTTTTTATTTCTTGTGATAATACGTCAAGTATAAAGTTTATAGATATTTATTATTTACCTAATGATATGACAACACAAACTCCAATGTCTTGTGATTTATTGGATGAAGGAGGGGATGAATTGTTACAAAATCATAAGATAGATAAAAATAAAATCTTACAAAATATAGAGGGTTTATTAATACGTCTAAACAATAAGGTAGAAGAAAACAAGAATCTTTCTCAAGATGTTCGTATAAGATGTGTGATTCATTTTAAAAATGGTGAAACAGACACTTTATGTTTAGGAGAGTCTTTTGATACATATCTAAATGGTCAAAAAGTGCAAGATGTACCAGAATTATCAAACTTGATAAAAAAAGAGTTAGACTATGAGAATAGTTATAAAAGGATTGAACATCCATCAAAACGATAATACTAATTATAAATAATATGATTTAAGACCACCTTCGGGTGGTTTTTTGTTTTATAAGGTGTTTTGAGCACTACATTTTTGTGTATAAAAATGTAATTTGGTCAAAAAAACAGATTAAAAAAGGATAGAAATATCGTTGTAATAACTATTGGTAAGTGGTTTAATATTGATCCACAAGCAGAGAAATATTATGACCAATCGCCTTTTACTTACGGATTGAACAATCCAACCTATTTTATTGATCCAAATGGAGAAGAGATTGATGTAACTGATTTAACTAATAATAAAGATGAAGATCAACAAAATAGAGATGCTTGGTTAGTGGTACAACTTATGGCTGATTTATCACGTATTTCTGGTGGTCAAGAAATATCAAGAAGCCAAACAAAAGATGGCCGAACTGTCTTAACGGGCTCTGGAAAATGTGATGGTGATTGTAGTGAAGCAGCAGCATTTGTAAATCACCTTTTAAGTGATGAAGGTACAGTAACAGTGTCTGGAACTAATGAAGGTTCAGAAGGTTTTCCTGGAGGACAAGTTTATTTAGATGCTTCTCAGATTAATGGATTACAAGAAGGCTTGGAAGAACAAGGTTTGGATCCTTTAACTGGTGGGGTGGGAATGACATTTTTACATGAATCGTTACATACCAAATTTGGAGCTAGTTTTTTCAATAGTTCAGAAGATCAAAAAAATAAAATAGGAGGACGTTTTAAAGATCCTTTTCAGGGGAGTAAAAGACCAGGAAATGTTGTATCAAGAATAAATCAATTTAGAGAACAATTGGGATTGGCAACAAGAGAAAGATATTTTGAAGAGTATGACAATAAAGTAAATCCTACTTTATTGTTCAAAAAAGATGGTAATGAATATATAATCCAAAGCAGAAATATCAAACCTAAAAAATAGAAATAATGAGATTGAGAACTAATATTTATGTATTTTGTATTATTGTAGTATTTTCCTGCAATAATGGTTTTGATAAAAAAGATGAAAAGAGAATTTTTTCAGAAATTTTAAATAGTAAAATTATAAGTGAATACCCTGAAAAACTAGATAGTGGTTATATTGTTTATCCATATTATACAGATTTTAATTTTAGTGATTTTTCATCAAAAAAAACGCTCAACCATCCTTCAAGAAAAGAGATTGAAAAAAAGGTTTTTTCAAAGCTGGATATTGATGAGAATCAATTTGCTAAAATCAGAAATAAAATCAACTTGAAGTGTAAAGGAGTTCATTCTGATCTATTAGGTAATTTATCAATTAGAGATAAAAGTCATATGATAATTACATTTTCTGGACTTAATGACAACTTAGTTTTTATAAACCTCTATCTATATCATAATGCAATTTCAAAGGAAACTCTTCTAAAAGATTTTGATTTTAGTAACAACTTAGCTTCGATAGATTCATTTGTTGCTTTTTTAGATCCGGAAGAAAAACTTGTTCAAGAAGTTGTGTATCACGACGGACGTGATATTGAGTTCCGATTGTAAAAGAATAATGAGTAATTAAAAAAATAAATCGTGCTTTTAATATGGCGAGAGTGTTTGAACACGAGTACTTTGGTCATGGAGGTATTAAAACAGGAGTAGGAGCCGATGGAGGCCCTTATACAATGGGTAGAGCTGTAAAGCAAACAAATGTTTTTAGAAGGCAAAGAGGATTAAATCAAAGATTACATTATGGATGGGGTTCTTCTGTTATTTTCTTTGGAGACACTAATAATTATAAAAATGCAGGAGCACAAAGAAAAGCTGTGAAAAAAATGGCAAGTCAGCCATTAAGTAATCAATTATTTATGAAGATTCACATGACGAAAAAAAAATAAATTAATGAGAAAAATAATCTTAATTACCTTTTGTTGTCTTGGTATAAGCACTATTTACTCACAGGGTAAAGATGATATATACAGAATAGAGAATAAATCAGAAAGTCCTGCATTTGCAACTTATAATGTTAATGTTTTGATTTTACATAATGATGGAACATATGAAATTATGTATCAACAGTACCAAACAAAGAAGATGATGAAAAAGAATATCATTTTGAATTTGGATAAAGAATATGGAAAATGGGAAAGAAAAGTAAACAAGTTATATTTAAAAGATTCCAAAAGTGAAAACATAACCAAATTTTTTATAAAGAGTAAGAATAAGATAGCTCTTATTATAGAAGATTTAGATGTATCTTCATTAAATTGGAAGAAAATCTAAAGAAATCGATCCGTTAGCAGATAAATATTATAAGTTTAGCCCTTACGTTTATGTTGGAAATAGCCCAACAATAGCAGTAGATCCAGATGGAAAGAGAATACTCTTTGTAAACGGTTATTGGATGAATAATTGGATTGGAAGGAATATTATACCAGCTCTGCGAAGTTTATAACTTCGTAGCGATACGAGTAAGTAATAAAAAGATAAACCTGCAGCAGTAATGTTGTGGGTTTGTTGTATTAGTTATCTGATAGGCATATAACTAGCTATAGAAGTAAATTACTATTTTAGCTAAAGAAAGGTTGATGATAAGTAGGGCGTTCTTTTAAAATAACAAAGTGCCGTGTCAGAAGGTTATGTAGAACCTAATTGGAGTATAGGTTTTAATTATGCATGCCAGTTTAAGATCATCTTGGAAATATTAGATTGTCTTGTAAAGATGCTGATAAGAATGGTTCTATATCTCAAAGTGAGATTATTGAAGAGAAAAAACAGAAATGCAACTAGTCACAGACTAGCGGGAGCAAGGAACATTTCTCGTCAATAGTATAGGTTAAAATATCCTTCTTTATCCCATCTCATGCGTTTCGTAACACCGTCCTTAGGTTTTGTATGAAAAATACTCAATAGAATGGAGTATTATCTAATCTAAAATCAAATACCCAAAATAATTTGGATCATGAAAATTAGGAGTTTTGGCCATTGTACTACTCCAACATGCAAAAGTAGCATTCTTCTCATTTACACTCCAGTTTTCATCATGGTGGTCTACATTAGAAATAATTCTAAACATATTTAGTCGATATACATTGTCTGCCGTTGATTTTGGGTGCTGCAATAGTCTAAGTGGAAGTTTAAGATAGCCTTTCCATACGTGGTTTTTACGATCCTTCTCCACAGTATGAACCACCCCCGAAGTTGGGATATCAATTAAGTCTAAAGCAAACTTTTTATTACTTCTATAGTTGTTAGTAATTTTAGCCAAAAACAAAGCATTATTAGGGTTTAACTGAATTTCGAGATAGTTTTCTGGAGTTTCCTTTCCTTTACTAATAAAAAGTTCGAATACTTCCTGTTTAAAAAGCCATGAATTGTCTTTGGTATAGTTGTTTTGATCCAACCTAGGATTGTTTCTACATTCGAATTTTATTTCTAAAAATTCTTCATCATATTTCACCCATACCAAAGTTTCTTCTTTTATAGCCTTTCCTCCTACTGAATGATTAAAATATACATCTTCAACTTGTGTAAACTTATTCTTATTAATTTTTAGTACTCGATTGTCTTGATGAATATTTATACCATCAAGATTTAAACCTTTTGTTTCTTTAATTACTTTATTGTAACAAGAAACTGCCAAAAAAGCCAGAAGTAATGCTTCGATTATTTTCATCTATTTTTTTTAGTATTATAATTATTTTTAGCCTTAGAAAAACAAATTGTTTCTCGATTATACTCTATCTTTGAACCAGTAAAAATTCTCTTTTAGCATTTATAGAACCTCCTACCCTTTCTGTATTGCAGCTAAAACTAACATTTTAAAGTTTAATTATTATGCAAAAAAAGCTTCATGTGCTGTTATGTGCATTTATTATGTGTACATATCAATTTACCGCACAACAAACCACTAGTATCTTAACAACAAATGAAACAAGTGATTCTTCTTTGGGATATGTCCTAAATCAAAAAGGAGCGAGACTTATTGATTTTTCAAAGGCAGGATACAAAGGAGGAGGGGTAAAAATACCTAATTTTCACGAATTGTTCTCTGAAAACAGAATCATAAAAATCTTCCCATCTGGAGAAGATGATAGGCAAGCTATCCAAGACGCAATTAATACCATTTCTACTTGGGATTTAATGACTAATGGATATAGAGGAGGAATTGAATTACAAAATGGCGTATTTTATGTCTCCAAGCACCCACAAGGTAAAGTACATACTTTTGAGATAAACAAATCAGGAATTGTTATCAAGGGAATAAGTGGTAATTTAAAAGATGACGCTAAAACTATTATCATTCAAAAAGACAAATCCACTTCTACTTTTTATGTTAATGGTTTTGGGGCTATAGAACAGTTTAACACCAAAACCCCTATCAAAGTTGATCAACCATATGTACCTGTAGGGACAAAAACTATTCGATTAGCAAGGCTTGATACTCTCGAGATAGGAGACAATATTATGATCTATGTTAAGCCTACTCAAAAATGGGTTGATAATTTTCCTGGATGGAATTTAGGAGAATTCTCTGCTACCATAGGAGATGATAAAAACATAAGAATGGAGCGAAAAATAACCAAGATAAATCCTTCGACTAATACTATAGGGTTAGATGCATCTATCACTACGCAAATAGATATTGCTAACGGATACTCAAATGCCGTTGTATATCCTATTACAGATGATCAAAGAACTCGTAATATAGGCTTTCAAGATTTTATTTTGGCAGCAGATTTTGACTGTAGCGAAATCATAACAACTAATCAAGTAACAATAAACTGCATTACAGAAGAGGGTGAATTCAATTTTTTTAATGACGCTTTACAATCAGCTAGAGGTATTGATTTTTATAGAGGAAAAGATGGTTGGGCAAAGAATTTAACAGGTATGTTTTTTAGAGAGTCTTTTATTACTAGTAATAATATATTTCATCAATTAACAGTTCAAGATTGCGCCATGTTAGACGGGGTATCAGAGGATAATATTCAGATTCACAAAGGTGGTGACGATTATTCATTTAATATTTCTAGTAGTAATTCGCTAGTACAAAGATGTTATAGTCGAAATGCCAGACATTCCTTTACTTTAAATAATACTACCAGTATGGTAGTATTTCTAGATTGTCTTTCAGAAAAAGAACATTTATCCTTAGAGCCTCATCAAAAGTGGGCACATGGAGTGTTATATGATAACGTAAAAACAGATGGCCAATTTAAATTGCAGTATGGTGTTGACCCGGTTGAAAAAATCTTTCATAATCAAAAGGCAGCGAATAGTGTTTTATGGAATATTACCTCAAATTCGAAACGAAGAGGTGAACCATTTATGTACTTAGATAAACCTAAAAATGATTTAGGATATAACTGGGTTATTGGTTACAAGTTTGATGGATGTAGCGACAACAGAATAGCAAACCCTTCTGATTCAATTCATGGTGATATTGCATACGTAGAAGCAGCAAATGAATATGTATATCCAAGATCACTATTTCTAAGACAATTAAAAGACAGATTAGGTATTCAGGCTGTAAACAACATAACGATATCGCTTCAGAGAGATATGCGTAAAAATGTTATTGAGGAGAGAATATTCGATATTCTTCACGTAAAATATAGAGACATTCCTGAATTTATGAGCATTGCCCAAATAATAATTGTAATTATTTTAATTCTGCTGCTGCCTGGTTTGATGGTAATGCTAATTATAATGCTTCAGAATTTAAAATCGGAGACTTTGACGGAGATAACAAAGATGATATCTTGGCTTTAAAAAAAGATTCAGAGAGATTTGTAATCTGGACCTCTAAAGGAGATGAAAATACAGGTGCTAGATTTGATCCCGGAGCTGTATGGTTTGACGGTAGAGCGAATTATTCTCGCTCTGAGTTTAAAGTTGGGGATTTTAACGGAGATGGTAAAGATGATATAATAGCCATAAATAAAGACACAGAAAGGTTTGTAATCTGGACTTCTAAAGGTGATGCCAACACTGGGGTTAGATTTAACCCCGGAGCCGTATGGTTCGACGGTCCTTTTGACTATAATACTTCTGAATTTAAAGTTGGGGATTTTAACGGAGATGGTAAAGATGATGTCTTAGCCATAAAAAAAGACACAGAAAGATTTGTTATATGGACTTCTAAGGGAGACCAAAATACTGGAGCTAGATTTAATCCCGGAGCCGTATGGTTTGATGGTAATGCGAATTATAGTACATCTGATTTTAAAATTGGTGATTTTGATGGTGATCACCTAGAAGACATAATGATGATCATAAAAGGTGACGAAAAATTTATTACATGGTACTCTAAAGGAGATCAAAATACAGGGGTAAGGTTTACTACAGGGTCTGAAGGGTTTAATAGAGATATTAGCTCTAATGGTAGTATAATTTTTAACGACGTAGAATTTAGTATCGGAAAATTTAATGATGATAATTTGGATGATGTGATTAGCATACAAAAAAATTCAGAAAAATTTGACGTTTGGGTTTCAATAGGGAATTCTTATGCTTGTCGTAGTTTTTCGATAAATAAGAATTGGTATGATGGCAATGCTAATTATAATTCTTCAGAACTTAAAACAGGTGACTTTAATGGAGATGGTCTAGACGAAATTGTTGCTATAAACAAAGGGTCCGAAATGTTTATTATCTGGAAGAATAATACGACTCCTCCATCTCAATCAAGTAGATCAATTTCAAAAAATGCTTTAGACTCAAAAGACGAATTGATATCCCCTAAAAGTGTTGTAAAAAGTACAGGGCGAGTTAAGAACATTCAGGTCTATAATTTTTATGGTACTCTTGTTCAAAGTTTAGGTAAAGAAGATGTCTCTAACGGATATATCGATTTTTCTAATTACAAGCATGGATTATACATTATTAAAGTAACTTATGATGATGGAGAAATAACTACAGACAAGTTTATACGATCTGATTCTCATTTCAAATCATGGATAATAAAATAACCTCATTTTATAAATTAAACAAACAAAACCCTTATAGACCTGTCTATAAGGGTTTTGTTTGTAAATATATCCTTAAAATAAGTATTAAATCTAAGAACCTACTTCACTAGTTTTAGTAACGCTTTTTTCTGAAATCCATTCTGCTACTAAATCTTCTAATACCGTAAGCGGTACAGCTCCATTAGTTAATACTACATCATGAAATTCTCTGATATCAAACTTGTTTCCTAATACCTTTTTAGATTTTTCTCGTAGCTCTAAAATTTTATTCATTCCGATTTTATAAGCCGTAGCTTGACTTGGCATAACAATATGTCGTTCTACCATTTTTACCGCATCGCTCTCTGCATTTGGAGTATTATCTGTATAATATTTGATTCCTTCTTCTCTTGTCCATTTTTTACTATGAATACCCGTATCGACAACCAATCGACAAGCTCTCCAAAGCTCCATAGCTAGTCTACCAAAATTAGAGTATGGATCACTGTACATTCCTATTTCTTTTGGTAAAAATTCGTTGTATAACCCCCATCCTTCTATGTATGCAGTGTAGCCTCCAAACTTTCTAAACTTAGGTACATCTTTTAACTCTTGTGCAATAGAAATTTGCATATGATGCCCAGGTATTCCTTCGTGATATGCCAGTGCTTCCATTTGATATCTTGGCATAGCCTTCATATCATATAGGTTTGCATAATAAATTCCTGGTCTGGATCCATCGGGAGTTCCTCGTTCGTAAAAAGCAGTTCCCGCACTTTTTTCTCTAAAGGCTTCTACTTGTTTTACTACGATATCGGCTTTAGGCTTTGTAATAAAAAGTTCATCCATTTTAGATTTCATGGTATCAATTAATGCCACAGCCTGCTCCAGATATGCTTTTTTTCCTTTCTCATCTTGTGTAAAATAAAACTGAGAGTCTTCTTTCATAAATGTGAAGAAATCCTGTAAAGTACCTTCGTACTTAACTTGTTTCATAATTTCTCGCATCTCATTATGAATACGCTCTACTTCTTTTAATCCAAGATCATGAATTTGATCAGAATTCATATCCGTTGTGGTTGTTCGCTGCAGAGCAATCTTATAAAACTTATCTCCTTTCGGAAATTTCCATACACCGTCTTCTGTAGTAGCTCTTAGTTGTTGCTCTTCTAACAAAGTGATAAGTCCATCATAACCAGATTTCACTCCTTCTATAAGTGCTTTTTTCGCTTCTTCTATCAGCCTATTTTTTTCATCATCGCTTATTTCTAAAGCACTAACCTTTTCTTTAAAATCTATTAATAAAGTACTTTCTTGATTAGATTCATCAAAAGGTTGTCCTGTAATAATATTACGACTATCGTCTAACACCTTTGCAAACACAAATTTTGGAAGAACAATACCATTCTTTTCTCTAATCTTGAGATTATCAACAAGCTGAGCAAACATAGGCTGTATACCTTGTAATCTTGAAATATAAGCTTTTGCATCTGTCGTATCGCTTATCCGATGCATACTAATCAAAAAGCTTGGTATTTCTGCCTGCATACCATGCATTTGATTTACAGGGTAATCATAAAATCGATATTGAAAATCTTCTATTTCATTTTCTAGATTTTGTTTCATCAATTTATAACTAAGCGTAGTTGCATTATCAAGGCTATTTAAATCAACAGAATCTTTTAAATATGCAAGACGTCTCTTTGCTAACTCTAAATCCTCTACTTCGCGTTTTGAAGAAATATCATCCCATTTACCATAATCTTCAGTCTTTACACCTAAATAGGTTTGCATCATCGGTGATCTTTTCAGTTCTTCCTGAAACTGCTCTTCAAACCAATCATTTAGCTTTTTTGAAGACACTTCTATAGTTTCGACTGTAGAAGCTATGGTATCTTTTTCTTTTTTTTCCTCTTGCTTGCAACTAAGGATGGTCAGAAAAGACAAAATGAGTAATCCTTTAATTCTTAATTTGTTCATCATAGAAATAGTATTAGGGTTAGTGGACTATTTTAAAATTGAAACTTCTATTGCTGAGTCGTGATATATAGTATGTGTTTGCTTGGTAAAATCGGTATCTTTTGCTTTGAATATATTTGGTACAAAGGTTTGAGGATTTAAATCAATAAGCGGAAACCAGGTACTTTGTACTTGTATATGAATTTTATGTCCCTTTTTAAAAGTATGGTGTATATCTTGTAATTTAATATTGACATCAGTCTTTTGATTAGCAACAAATGGTTCTGGTTTACTAAAATCATTTCTGAAACGCCCTCTCATTACTTCACTTCTTACCATTAGGTGATAGTTAGACATTTTAAGATATTCTTGAGTTTCTTTAGTATCTTTTGCTTCATCTGGATATACATCAATTACCTTGACAATCCAATCTGCATCTGTTCCTGTGGTTGCTACTTTAAGTTTAGCCAATATATCTCCAGTTATTGTGATATCTTCATTAAGAACAGGGGTTTCAAAAACCATTACATCAGGTCTACGTGCAGCAAAACGCTGGTCATCTGTCATGTATTTTCTTAACTTATATTCCATTTTTATATCTTCAGAATACGGTACTGGTTTTTTAGGGTCACTTACAAATTGAATAGCTCCTTCTTTAGATTCGCTCCCTAATTCTTCATTTGGTGATAAGAAAAATGATTTTTTCTCTATGTTTTTTGGTGGCCATGTGTCATAGGTATTCCATTCTTTCTTACCAGTATCAAATATTCTTATTTCAGATAAACCAGTATTCTCATCTCCTTTTCCTTTTAAGAAATGATTAAAAAACTTTGTCTCTATATCTCTTTGATAGGCTATAGAGAGATCATCTCCAAAATAAACATTACCAATAGCCTGTCGTTTTTTGGTATAATACCAATCTCCATGCCCCCATGGCCCAAAGACCATAATATTATAATTATTACTATTCTTTTCTATACTTTTATAAGTTTCTAAAGGCCCATAAAGATCTTCTGCATCAAATAAACCTCCAACTGTCATTACCGCAGGTTTTACATTTTTTAAGTGTTGTATGATACCACGTGATTTCCAAAACTCATCATAATTTGGATGTTCAGATAATTGTTTCCAAAAGAAATTACCATCAAAATGGTTTTCGATATTGCTAAGAGATCCTGCCTTTAAGAAAAAATCGTATTGATCTTTACTTTTTAGCTTTGGAAATTCATACCACACCTCTTTGGTACGTTCTTTTTTAGGATATCCAAAAACGGCGGTCCCTCTCCAATAACTTAATATATAGGCTCCATTATGATGAAAATCATCAAAGAAAAAATCTCCAATAGGTGCTTGTGGCGACACTGCTTTTAAGTCTGGATGTGCATCAAGTAAAGCACAGTTGGCATAAAATCCCGGGTATGAAATCCCCCATACACCTACTCGACCATTATAATTCGTAACATTTTTTGTTAACCACTCTATAGAGTCATAAGTATCGCTAGATTCATCTATTTGTTTTCCTTTTTTATTAGGAATATATGCTCTCATGTTATCATATTCTCCTTCGCTATTCCAGCGACCTCGAACGTCTTGATACACAAAAATATTCCCTTCTTCCATCAAAAACTTATTAGGACCTAATTTTGTTCTAAATTTATCCTCTCCATAAGGTCTACAACTATAAGGTGTACGTTGAAATAATATAGGGTACTTTTTTGAAGTATCTTTTGGAGAATAAATGGTAGTATGAAGTTTAATTCCATCTCTCATCACTATATCTACTTCTTGCTTAGTATAGTGGTCTTTAACTTGATAAGGCTTTACATTTTGAGAAAAAACAGTACTTACATAAAGAAGTATTATCCCCTTTAAAAGAATGAATTTTATTGATTGCATTGGTTTACATTTAGTTTATCGATCAAGATAAAAAAATGAACTACTAGCCTTACCGTTTTAAGGAGATTTTAACATCTTATTAATAATACATCAACACTTCAATTTTGGACTAAAACCTTTACATATTCATCTTACTTTACACACCCCAGAATAATTCTACTGCATTTCTCTCATACTACGATCATACGATTTCAAGTATAACTATTAATCAGGTAATGTTTGGATATAAAAACCATGCATTTGGACCATTTCTATAATATCATCTGCGGTTATATTAGCGGTAGCTTCTATCCTAAGTACATTATCAATATCTTCTAGATCTACTGTCCACCTTAAAATATCGGTGTATTTTTTAAAGATGGGTTTTAAGTATTTTACTTTTTTCTTTGATTTAATATCGGTGCGAAATATTAATAATTCCATAATGAAATTTAAGGTTATTCTGAATCTGGTTTAGATTCGTTGTCTTGATCTTGGTTAGATTGTCTCTCGACATATTGTTTATAATATTCGTCCCCTTCTTCTTTCCAAAATTTGTCGTAGTATTTCCATTTTGAAAAATCAGTTTTCGAATCTTTCTTACATTCATCACTTGAATCCTTTGATGATTTCTTACTACTGCTACCACTACCACAACCTCCTATTAGTATTTTTAGTAAGATAAATAAGCCAACCGCTTGCCAATAAGTAAGAGTGGTTAGTCCGAATATCTCGGGCATAAGCCAATTCCATAACCACATAATTACAAAGCCAAATAAAATGGCTAATCCGGTTATAGCAATTGCACCAAAAATGATTATTCCTGCAATTTCTATAGGAGATTTTTTCCTGAATTTATGAGTGAGAAAATTTGTCATAATATAATTTTATGTTTGTTAATTTCTAATTCTATTTTTTTATACAATATTCCAATTGCTCTATGCCTTCTAGACATTAATGTTCCGATAGGAATTCCTGTTTCTGCAGAAATCTCTTTATAGGAATACCCTTCAAAATCTACTGCTATGATAATATCCCTATATGCTGGTTTTAATAATTGAATGCATTTTTTTAACACCGGAATCATTTGATCAGAAGTATAATTATCTGTTGATTGATTTAATGCTTCAGCAAATTCTAATAGATCTTTGTCAATATCAATTGAATCTGTTTTTTTTGTGGTTCGCATAACATCGATAATTTTGTTTTTTATAGACCTATATACAAAACCAGCAACATTATTTATTGGCGCATATCTATCTGCTCCCGAAAATAATTTTAAGGCGACATCTTGAACTATATCCTCTGCATCTCGATTTGCAGTATCGCTTATTTTTGTGCTCACATATAGCTTGAGAGATTCATATTCTCTTCCAAAAAAATCCTTAAGTTTTTTACTATTTTCTGATTCCGATTTCATTAAAACCTTTTATGAAGGGGCTTTCAATTAAAAAGACGATACTTTTTTAATGTATTGCATTTTTCTATATTTTTTTTTAAAAAAAATTGAATCTTGATAAGGTTACTTCTTTTTAAGTAACGTATAACCTTTACGAAAAGTGATGGCGATTTAAGATACATATAAACGTTATCGGGCACGGTGGTTCAAAACAAGTGAAATATATACCTAAGTTATTATGTATAATTTTAAATCAATCATAAATCTGTTAGATTTGTGAAAAATATATCTTAATAACTTCCAATAACATGTATTATCTATTAATCAAGTATTTATAGTGTTTTTAGATCACATTAGAAAGCATTAAATAACATTAAAGGCATATAAAAGCTTAACCTATGTTTAACCCAATTTTGTATATTTGAATAAATATTACAAGGATTAAGCAAATGATTTCAACTAAAATATTACTCTATAAAAGCAAGCAAAAAGCAGATGGGCAATTCCCAATAGCATTACGTTTGATAAAGGATAGAAAACCTAAATACATATACTTAGAATATGTATTTGAAAAGGACTGGGATATTAAAAAGAATAAAGTAAAATCATCTCATATACATAGCGCAAGAATAAACAATTTATTGATCAATAAACTTGCTTTAGCTAATAATTTGATTTTAGAAGCTGAATCAAAAAACCAGATACTTTCATTGAACCAACTTGCAGCTAGAATTAAAACTAATCGAGTGGGGGCATTATCTTTCTTTGATATGTCAAAAAGTTATCTTGATGAATTGGAAAAGTTAGGAAAAATTGGAACTAAAATAGCGTATCAAACCGAATTTAATAACTTCAAAGGTTTTCTTAAAAGCGAAGATGTTTATTTTGAACAAATTACCGTTAGTCTCTTAAAAAAATACCAAATATACTTACGAGCTAAAGGAGATATCGGAGCTAAAGACTTAACCTTAGCAAACGCCTTGTCTTTTATTAGATTAATATTTAATAGAGCTATCCTAGAAGGAGAAGCAGAACACAAGTATTACCCATTTGGAAAAGGTAAAATCCAAATCGTTAAACCTAGCACATTAAAAATTGGGTTAGATATAAATGAAATAAAAAGGTTAGAAAAATTAAAACTTGAAAAAGGTTCTAATTTATGGCATGATAGAAATACTTTCTTATTCTCTTTTTATTTAGCAGGTATGCGTATTGGTGATACTGTTACTTTAAATTGGAGTAGTATTAAAGAAGGTAGATTATATTATACCATGAGAAAAAACCAAAAAGGAGATTCTTTAGAACTACCTAAAAAAGCCTTAACAATTTTAAAAAAATACGAAAAAGATCAGACTAAAGACGGCTACGTTTTTTCATACCTAGATAAATACAATAAACAAAGTAAAAAGGAAATATGGAAGGGCATAAGAACCGCCAATGTGAGAATAAATAACAACCTTAAAGTTTTGGCTGAAAAGGCTAACATTGATAAAAAGATAACTTTTCACATTGCTCGTCATAGTTTTGGTAATATTGCAGGAGATAAAATACCAGTACAAATGTTACAGAAGTTATATAGACATTCTAGTATAACAACAACAATAGGATATCAAAGCAACTTTGATCATAACAAAACAGATGCAGCACTAAATAATGTTTTAAACTTTTAAATTAATGAAACTTTTTAATATACAAACACAAATTATTATGACTAAAACAAAAAATGACCTTAAAAAAACACAAAAAATGTTTAAACATTCTTCTGTAGCTATTACAGTACGTTATCTTAAATCATTAGGTGAATTATAAGATGAAAACACAGTGTCTGTGTTACCGGATAAATATTAGTTATGGTGTACTAGCTATATATAAAGAAAACCCCATCAATTTTAATGGGGTTTTAATTTTTTACATCATAGTGAATTTACATTACTTGAACATCCCACCCATCATGCCTTATGAGTTTTGTTTTTATCAAAAAATGATTTTAGGTTATCAATCTTTATTTTATCTGCATCAAAGAAAAAGAATGACCATAGTAATTCTCCTTCAACTTTAACACCATCACCCTTCATTTGATCAAAAATACTTCTTAAATTGTCTATATTAGCTTCCATAATTGACATTTATATCTTTATTTATGGCAACTGTAGTAGGTAGGTTTAAATGATTATAAGCAATACTGATAATCCCTTTGTTAGGATAGGGATAGAGAAGATTAACCATAATAAAAAACTAGCTACATCAAAATGTAACTGGCTTTACTTTTATTTAATTATTTTACTACTGCGAAGTTATAAAACTCACAAAATGATGTAAATTCAAGTTATCTAGTTATTTACGAACAATATTTTCAGAGGTGATTACATTACCTACATCAAAACCATCATAACAATTTAGCTCATTCTTTTCTGCAAACTTATAAAGTTCTTTATTACACTTATCTAAAGTATCTACATCATGATATTCAACCTTTTCAACATGTAAATAATATTCTTCAGTATCATTTGAATTTTCTTTTTCAGCTTCAAATATACTTACATATCGATATCCTTCTTTCGATAATTCTTCAGCAGCTATCTTAAGCTTTGACTTACTATTATCTAAGAAAAAATATCCCCATAAAAGTTTACTACTAGTATCAAACTCGTCACCCTCATTTATATTCTTAAAAAAATCTTCTATTATATCTCTTGTTATCATTCTGTTTATATTTAACCCTAGCTACAGCTACCGCTAAGCTCTGCTTAGTGGTCTTTCTATTTTACTAACTCAATATCCTTTAGCAAAGCTTATAAGGTACAAATCTAATGTATCAAACAACTTATAATCCCTATTCATACCTGATCAAAATACAACAAACCAATTTCTAAAAATGAAATTGGTTTGTTTTTTATTTCTCAATCGTAATCGCCACTAAGCAGGGCTTTGCGGGGGCGGGAGTTTTTCATATGCTTATACTTTGACTACTAGTAAATATTGGTTGTGAAATTACTTTCATTTCAAAATCTGTAGCTACTAATCCAATATTTCCTTTGTCTGTTTCAATTAAAAATTTCCAATCTATCATTTTTCCGTTAGGTGTTAAGCCTATTTTCTTTCTTTTAATATCAATGATATCTATGCCTATCGATTTTCTGAAAGAAATATTAATATCTGCATCAATTACATTATGAAAAGTCATTTTACAAGGAGATACCCAAAATTTAAAGAAGCCATCATTTTGTTCTTCCCACTTAAAAATATAATCTAAATAAAGAACAAAATTACAGTCTTCATCAGGGAACTTTAATTGATATAACCGAGAGTCATGCCACCCCATTTCACTAAAATCATTATTAGTCCAAATCTCTTTAACTTCCATTTTGTTGTCTTTTTTTTCAAAACTTTCTTAACCGTCCTTATATCTTGTTGGTTCATTGGGCGTACATTTTTCCGATCTTTATTTATGAATGTTTCACCCTTGGCATTTGTATTTTTATATGACTTTTGAACATGTGGTGTTTCTACTCCTTTATGAGTTGCGCCATCAAGATCAAAATGAGTTACACCTTCTGATGTTCCAACATTTACAGAATTTTTCCCATTATTTAAATTCTTTTTTACATCTAAAGCTTGTTTTTTTATTGGTTTTGCTTTTGGTACCTTAATTTTAGAACCAATAGCACCACCTACCATTGCCGTGGTAACATCTATACCTGTTGATGTAAACTGTTTACCTGCTTCTTTTGCTGCAGCATCTCCTCCTCCTTCTATACCAGCCGAAACAACCTTTACAATTGTGGAAGCTGCTTTTGTAGTTGGATTATTTTCTAACCAAACGTAAAGTGCAAAAATTAGTACAACAGAAAACCGGTTATATAAAAATATAACCGACTTCAATCATTTTTTTTATTTTCTTATTCCACCAAGTTTATAAACTCTGTCAGATTATGCTTATAGTATTTCAACACCATACCTAATTACAAAAGGTCTTGCGCTAAAAGTAAAGAGATATTAATTAGTTGCTTTAAAATGTAACCCTTCTAAAGACTCACTTGTATGTAATAAGTAATTTTGAATTTTTTTATTTTCAATTACTATGTAAGAAAAATCAACAAAACATGATCCTGGTGCAAAAAGATTTACAAGAGTATCATATCTTTTCAAATTAAACGAATATTCGTTCCTTATTTTTACTTTAATCCCTTTAGAAGATTCTACTTTTTTAGAAACAATAATTGCTTCATTAAAGTTATTTTCAACACAAATAAAATAATAGTTTTTAGTTGAATCTATTTCTACTACTTTGTATTTTTCTTGTCCTGAAAC
>CANNBP010000017.1 GCA_947502885.1 uncultured Aquimarina sp.
TAAATACCCCTTTGTTAGCGGTTAACAGAACTCCAACCACTACAACCGAGACTGTAAGTTTTACAACTGGAGGTATCAGTAAAGGTTCTGGAGACTATACCTATGAGTGGTATATTAATGGAGTCAAACAAAGTGCTACCGCTACTTCGTTAGATCATAGATTTACCAGTTCAGGAACCTATGAGGTGATCTTTAGAGTGGTAGACAGCAAAATTCCCAATCATTACAGAGAAGTTAAAAAAACTGTAGCCGTATATACACCTTTCAACTTTGAGATTATGGTCAATTATCTTGATAATCTGGTAGATCTGTTAAAGGATACCAATGTTAGATTTTCGACTAGCATAAGCGGGGGTTCAGGAGATTATACCTATCGCTGGAAATTAGACGGTACTCAGGTAACTACTGCCAATGGATTTAATAGAACTTTTACTACTACTGGTACTCATACCCTATCCTGTACCGTGACTGATACTCGTACCGGGCAAGCAGCGATTACTAAAACCAAAACGATTAGAATTCATAGTCCATTGAAAATACCCTCTTTATCCTATATTCCATATAGAGATGAATCTAATACGGGCCCCAATCCCGGTGGTCCACCATCAAGCTCTAAGTTTATAGGAGAAAATGGGCATTTTGATACGCAAACCAAAGTTACCTTTACAGGAGGTAATATTAGTGGTGGGTCAGGATCATATCATTATAAATGGTATGTGGGTCTTGTGGACCAAGGAGTTAATGCTACTACGTTTGCAAAAGTTTTTCCTGCAGGAACTCATAAAGTTACCTTTTATGTCTGTGATACCAAGGTGCCAGGATCGTGTCAAGAAGTATCAAAAACTATTAAGTCTTATGGTCCTGTAACGATAGATGATCTTACGTATGATCATACAGCTTTTAATACAACTGCCAGAGGAGGGTCAGGTCATTATCGCTATGATTGGTATGTAAACTGGCATTTGGGAAGCGCGTATCGCGGTGTGCACCAGTCATCACAATCTAAAACATTCATTTATAATTACACAGCTACTGCCTCTAGTTATCAAACGATTTACTGTAGGGTTGTTGATCTTAAATCGGGTTATGTCACCGGTTTTAAAAGTATGAAGGTTTATTTTCAAGGTCAAGGAAACAATGGTGGAGGCGGCCAGGGCAATAATGGAGGTCAGGGTAATAATGGCGGTGGCCAAGGAGAAAATCCAACAGGAGGAGACCAATAATAACTAACGAAGAGATATACAAACATGAAATATATACAACATATCCTTATCATATTTGCGATCATGCTTACGGGAGTTAGCTTTGGGCAAATCAATTTATCAGACCTTAATTATGTACATACCATCACCCCACAACAACCGGTAACCATAGATCGATTGTATCAGGTGGGTGGTGATGATGAGCCGGCAGAACAGCGCCATATCCAACAAGTAACGTATTACGACGGTTTGGGGCGTGAGATGCAAAGTATTGGTATTAAACACAATCCTGATAGCAAGGATATCGTGACCCATGCACAGTATGATCAGTATGGTAGACAAGCTAGGCAATACTTGCCTTTTAAAAGGAATACGGCTAATGGTACGTATGAAGCTGTGGATATCGATCAAGATATCAATAGTTATTATCATACGGCCTATGGTGACGATTTTCCTGGGATTAGTGATCACAGACAAATCAATGCGTATAGTGAAACTATTTTTGAACCCTCTCCTCTTAACCGTGCGCTAGAGCAAGGAGCACCGGGTAGTACGTGGAAGATAGGATCTGATAGCAATACCAATCATACGGTAAGATCAGATTGGAGATACAATACGGCAAACGAGGTTGTACATTTTAGAGTTGGGTTTACAAGTAATGATACCGAAAAACCGACTTTGATCAAAGTAGGATATTATGCGGTGAATCAACTACATGTGGCCATTGCCAAAGATGAGAATTATACCCCATTGCAGGCACTAGAAAATGAGCATACCAGTCGAACCTATACCAATAAGCAAGGACAAGTACTTTTAACAAGAACCTATGCGAGTACTTCTGTCGCAGGAAACACAGGAGGTGGAGAAGTTGCTCATGATACGCACTATGTATATGATCGTTTTGGGAACCTTACTTTTGTGATTCCTCCCAAAGTAAATGTAGTAGACGGAATCTCTACAACCGAGCTTAATGAACTGTGTTATCAATACATCTACGACAACCGTAATCGTTTGATAGAAAAGAAAATTCCTGGTAAAGCATGGGAGTATGTCATCTATAACACACTAGATCAACCGGTACTTACCCAGGATGCTTTACTAAAGGCAGAATCTACCTGGCTCTTTACGAAGTATGATGGGTATGGGCGAGTGGCCTATACCGGTAAGGTAACCGATAATAGAGATCGAAAAACCTTGCAAGCAGAACTTACAGGGTTTACAAGTGAGCTATGGGTTAATCGAGGAGCGGCTACTACCATAGGTGGTGTAACAATGTATTATGATAATGGGGGCTACCCATCTACCCAACCTATAGAAGTACTCACCATTAACTATTATGATGATTATGCCTTTTTGGGAGCCAACCCAGATCCTAAACTTGCAAATCCAGGTACTGCAAATGGAGAAACCATCTTAAGTAACACAAAATCTTTACCTACCGGGAGTCTAGTTAAAGTACTAGATACCGATAGCTGGATTACAAGTGTGACTTATTATGATAAAAAGGCACGACCGGTACATGCAGCAACAAAAAATGACTATCTTAGTAGCATCGATGTGGTAGCCACACAATTGGATTTTACAGGTAAAGTGAAACAAAGTACAAGCACACATAACAAAAGCAGTAATGCCCCTATTGTCACGCTAGACAAAATGACCTATGATCATGTAGGAAGACCGCTAGTGCACACTCAAACCATTAACGGCCATGAAGAGTTAATTACGGCCAATGAGTACGATGCTTTAGGACAATTACACTATAAAAATGTTGGTGGGCAAAAAGATGGAAATGGTCTTCAAAAAGTAGATTATGCGTATAACATTAGAGGTTGGCTTAAAACGATAAATGAAGGTATGACCGCTAATGGAGATGTGTTTGGATTTGCCTTGCACTATGCACAACCTAAACATGGTGGAGCAGCCTTATATAATGGTAACATTGCAGAAGCCCAATGGCAAACCGCTAATGACCATGCAAAGCGTTGGTATACGTATTCTTATGATGCGATGAACCGAATCACAGGAGCTGTGAGTAACGATGGTAAGTATGACTTAAGTAATGTAACCTATGATAAAATGGGAAATATTTTATCACTTACCAGAGATGGTTTTCAAAACACGGCTACTTTTACCGAAATGGATAAGCTAGCCTATGCCTATGACGATGGTAATAAGTTATTAAGTGTCACTGATACCGGCAATAAAACTTATGGGTTTAAAGATGGTACCAATCCCGATTTTGATTATGAATATAATGAAAATGGTAATATGATTATAGATCGTAATAAGGGAATTACAGATATCACCTATAATTATCTAAGCTTACCTACCAAAGTAACCATTGCAGGGACAAATAATGGTACCATAACCTATGTATATGATGCTACAGGGGCAAAGCTTAAAAAGGTTGTGACAGAACCAGGGAGTGGTTCTACTACAGAATATGCAGGCAGTCATATCTACAAAAATGGAAATTTAGAGTTCTTTGCCATGCCAGAAGGTTATGTAGAGCCTAATACGAGTAACGGGTTTAATTATGTATACCAGTATGCAGATACCCGAGGCAATATTAGACTCTCCTATACAGATGCCAATAAAGATGGTAGTATTACAGTAGATGAAATTTTTGAGGAGAATAACTACTATCCTTTTGGTCTGAAACACGAAAAGCTAAATCCTTTGGTGAGTTCGCTTAGAAATGATGTTGCCAGAAAGTTTAAATACAATGGTGTAGAGCAAGAAGAAGCACTAGGGTTAGATCTCTATGAGATGGAGGTACGACAATATGATCCGGCTATTGCAAGATTTACAGGGATTGATCCTGTTACACACCACTCGATGTCTACCTATACTGCTTTTGATAATAACCCAGTATATTTTGCAGATCCTGCAGGAGCAAATGCATATCATGAAGGAAAAGGACAAGATGAAGATAGATGGAAAAGAGATTCTGAAGGTAATTTAGAATATGTAAATGACGATGGAGGAGACGAAGTTGATTATGTTGACAATGTTGATGAGGATGGCAATGTAGAGTCTACAGAAGAGATGGAAGTTGAAACCACAACAGAAGAGTGTTCTACATGTGAGGTAGATATTAAGGCGAAAACACCTGGTTCAAGGTTTAATCTTAAAGCCGGTGGTGATCCTAGAATACAAGAGGCAGATTTAGATGATTTTGTTGGGGTAATTGTTGAAGCTATAGGAGAAGAACTAAATGTAAGCTCAGAGGTGATGTTTGCTGTAATGCTTGTTCTTGATCCTAAAAAAGCTGCAAAACAATTAAAACGAAAGGGAAGATCTGGTAAACAAGCTAGGTTGAAAGAATGGGCGAATGATCCAAAGGCTAGTAGTTCTGATAGAGGGTGGTTAAAGAATGATCAAAGACATATAGATACAGGGAATAAAAACGCTCTTAGAATACCAAGAAATGGACGAAAATCACCGGGTAGAAAGAAGAAAGATAAAGGCTATGAGTTAGCTCATAAAAATAATGCTCCAGCCAGCAAAGGTAATGGGTATAAAGGTTCTTTGGTCAAAAACCATGCAGAACATAAAGTAGAAACAAGAATACATCGACATAAATATTAAAAAAATAGAGTTATGCACCCTAAACAAATAGAAAATTTGTTGAAATTAAATAATAAAGAGAGAGTAGAGTATTTTATTAGATATTGTGCGGATTGGGAAGAAGTATGGGGACTTGCAGTTAATGATTCTGATTGGATTATTTTTAAGGATACAGATGGAGATGAAATTTTCCCCTTATGGCCACATAAAGATTTGGCAGAATTTTGTTCTTTTAAGGAACATAAAGAAATGGGAGCTAAACCATGTTCAATGTCTATTTATTCATTTATTGAAGATTATTTAAATGATCCAGATTTACAAGATGTTTATTTTGGGATTTTTTATAATGAAGAAAGAGAAGCTCTTGTTTTAAAAGGAGAAACTTTAAAGGAAGAATTAGAGGCAGAACTAGAGGAGTATGAATAAATTCCCCCCGCTACCCCCCGCTACCGCCGAGCTGTGCTGGGTGGCGTCAAAGCTTGTCGGGTATGAGTAAGCAATAAAAGATAAACCCACAGCAGTACTGTTGTGGGTTTGTTGTTTTGTAAAGGTTACATTTTTGAGTGTAAAAATGTAATTTGGTCAAAAAAGGAGGTTAAAAAAGGATAGAAATATCGTTGTAATAAACTGTATTATAGTTTATTGTGAAATCAGACTACATTTTTGTGTATGAAAATGTAGTTGGATTATATATAATGTTTTTGATTTGTAGGAATATTATAGTTATTGTAAGTTATGAGAAAGCTTTTTTAGTTCTTACGTTTTGTAATAGACCATCAAGAGTATATAAAATACAATGTTTATCATCTTCGGAGAGATCATTAATTTGGTTTAACCTTTGTAGCATTACAGGATCTTTTAAGATATTGGTTTGTTCTGTTTCTCCAAGTAGGTAACCAACTGTAGTATCTATTAATTTAGCAATACTTTGAGCAGCTTTAATTGAAGGAGACATCTCATCACGTTCATATTTACCAATTACAGAATACGATGTACTTAGTAAATTAGCTAGTTCTCGTTGTGAAAGCCCTTTTGCTTCTCTACATTCTCTCAATTTTTTACCAAAAGTAGCCATATTTAATATCTTTTTAGGTATCAAACCATTGTATTTTACTGGTTTTAGCAAATATACAGACCTTAAACGGTAAAATGAAATCTTAAAAAACTTGTTGTTTGTATTTTAAAAAGTATCTTTATACCGAATTAGGTATCAAAAATATTTTTAAACTTTTTTCAAATGACCCTGACCCAGTTAAAAAACAGTGTAGATATCGTGCATATCGCTCAAGAATTAGGTTTACAACCCGATAAAAATGGTAAATGCCTATGTCCTTTTCATAAGGATAAGAAACCTAGTTTACAGTTTAGTCAAAAGAAACAGATAGCAACTTGTTTTAGTGGCAACTGTTCTGCAGGTACGATGGATGTGATCGAGCTAGTCAAAAAATTCTACAGTTGGGAACTGCCAGAAGCTGTAAAATGGTTAGAGAAACAAACGAGTAATTATTCTATTACAGATACTACAAAACCAATAGTAGAAGATTATGAAATCATTTATAAAAAGCTACAACCTAAATTATCCCAAAGTAGTAAAGCAAGAGAGTATCTAAAGACTAGAAACTTAGATTATAAAAAACTAGCTGCAGGATTTAATACTGGTAAAGAATATGACAAACTAAAATACTGTATTGTTTTCCCTCTGAGAAGTGAAAAAGGACAGATTGTATCATTGTATGGTAGAAGTATCTATGATAATGCTAAATGCAAACATTACTATACTGCAGATAGAAAAGGATTATATCCTTGTTACCCGAATCCCAATACTAAACAACTAATCATTACTGAAAGCATTATTGATGCAGCCACACTACAGCAGCATTTTTATTTTTCAGATGAAACCGCAATATTAGCTGCATACGGTACAAATGGCTTAACTCCTGAACACTTCAAAGCCATATTACATTTAAAACAATTAGAGAACATTGTTCTCTGGTTCGATGGAGACCACGCAGGTAGCAGTGCTACAGACAAGTATGCTAAGGAACTAAAAGAACTTGTACCCAATGTAACGATCAGCAAAGTCGAAATGTTGGACAATGAAGATATCAATAGCTTACTAGATACTCACGAACCTGAAATCCTACACCATCTTTATGAAAAAAGAAAAGTAATCTATACGCCTACTGCAGAAAAGAAGATTAATATCATACCAAAACAGGTCAATGACCTGCCCAAGACCAAACCCCAATCTACCTATAGCTTAACGATCCAACCGAATCACACGATCTATCAAGATGAAACCTTAAAAATAGATGTGTTTGGTAAGTTGGATATGAAAAACCTAGCCATGCTTAAAATGACTTTGGTGGTGTATAAAATCACTGAACTAGAACGTACCCCCAGTAGAAATACCATCGATCTATACCACGATGATGTAGTAGAAAAATTAGTACGCAAGATTGCAGAAAAACTGGAAGTCGGTACAAGTATCGTTCGTGCTGCATTAGACAAATTAACCAGGGCATTAGAAAGCCACCGATTAGACAAACAGAACGAGCAACCCCAACAAAAACAACGCTATAAACTACGAACCATCAGCGATGGTGAGCAACAGCAAACCATTACGTTATTACAATCAAAGGATCTTGTAGAGATCCTAACGAAACAATTACAAGCTACTGGAATTATAGGAGAAGAAAAGAATGCACTGTTCTTATTTACCATATTACTCAGTCATAAAATGCACAAAACCTTGCATGCAGTTGTACAAGGTACTAGCGGAAGTGGTAAAAGTCATTTGATAGGTAAAATAGCAGATTGTATGTATGATCAAAATAAGATCAAACGCTTTACCAGAGTTACCGATAAGAGTTTTTATAATTACGGAGAAACCGATTTATGTAACTGTGGGATCATCTTAGAAGATTATGACGGCCTTACCGAAGAAGCAGAACTCGCATGGAGAGAATTACAAAGCAATGGTAAATTATCCAGTAGTGTAAGTCAGAAGAATGAACAAACTGGAGAAATCACCACCGGAGAAAAATATGTTTTTGGACCGATTGCTAGTTTAGTTGCTACTACTCATTTTAGAATCTATGAAGATAACGAAAGTCGTGTGTTTGTAATTGCTATTGATGAAAGCGAAGCTCAAACAGAAAAAGTACTCGAATATATGTCTCAAAAATCTGCGAAAATCATAACCGATAACCAGGAACTCGAAGCGCGAGAGGCTATACAAAATGTGGTGTATATGCTACAGCCTTATAAAGTCAAAAATCCCTATCGGTTAGAACTCCCCAAAACTACTAAGCAACGTAGAAGATTAACCCAAATGCTACATGATTATATTGAACAGATCACTTTATTACATCAATATCAACGTCAAAAAGTTAATGATACTATGTTAGTAACGCAGTTACAAGACTTAGAAATAGCGATTGATTTAATGTTCAATAGTATCATTCTAAAAACTGATGAATTAGACGGCATCCTTAGACAGTTCTATGAGAATCTAAAAAAGTATGTAGAATCCAAAGGAAAAGACTACCAATTTACACGTCGGGAAATACGACAAAAGTTTAGGATCAGTAAAACACAAATGCAACGCTATATAACAGAATTAGAAGAACTAGAGTATATACACAAAGCAGGTACAGGATCAAGGAATAGTTACAATTACAAAATAAGCTATTGGGATAATATAGAAAAGTTCAGAGCAGAAATACGAACATATCTCTACGATCAAATAGAAAACTACAAGCAAACAATACTACAAACTAGCTAAATACTAAAAGAGGTCTATGACCTCGGATCGCTTTGGATCAGTTATGGATCGGATAAGGATCGCTTTTGGATCGGTCAAATTACAATGGGTCAGTGATTTAACCACAAAAGCGGTCTTGCGATCCAAGACAAGTATAATTAGGGATAAAATCAGTACCCACCACCTTATCACATTAATGTACAACACTCAAATACATACAACCAATGAATCAAGAACGCAAAAAGCGATCTATAAGACGCTATACCAAGATCGACAAACTCAGCCACCGTAGATATCATCTTAATGATTTAAATACCCTTATCAAAGTCCTATATCCTTACAGAACTACTATTAATAAATACAAAAGACTTTTAGAGCAAACCACCTTCACTAGCTCTCAAAAAGAGCTTATTGCAACTACTGCCCACAGTCTTACTGTCGTAAATGAACTATACCGAGATCAAGATACCTTTGGTAGATTTTATGTCACAAGAGAAGATATGTTTAATGCAATCTATATGCTGCAGAATGAATTACATTTACCAAAACAAGAATACCTATTATCCCCCAATCTAAGATGGTTTTATAAAGAATTACAATGTTATTTTGAAGGCAAAGAATTTACCAACAAAGATATCCGTATCAGAATAGGCAAAGGAAAAAGTACTATATATCATCATCTTACCGAACTAGTAGACCGACAGTTTTTAGAAATCACCAATAGAAAACAATCCGGATTTATATACAAGATCATTAAATAGCCAAGTGACTCCTTCGTCGAATTTATTATTATGTACTTGTTCCTTACAGTCACAGCCCACATAAGCTGATCAAAGGAGTTCCTTCGTCACGTCGCAAGCTATTTTTTGTTATTCCACAAATGCAGAAAAAGCATTTGTTCCATACCGTTACAACTTCCTCACCTTCGGTCGTCAGTCTGCACTACAAACAAATAGCCTTGCTTACGTTCCTCTCTCACCCGTAGCTACTCTTTTGCTTAAAAACAATATGGTACGCTATCGCTGAATACTAAATTAAGCAAAACCGCTACTACATGGGCTACGCCGCTTGGTCGCAGCCTAGCCGATTATTTATGTTGAAGTTATTATTGTCATAAATCGGAAACATACATAATCGTCTGGCACACAAAACCACTACGTTCCCTTTTGTGTGTCGGCAGCTCCTCTACGCTTCGGCTACGCCTTTTGTTCTGCACGCATGCAGCTTATCTTCAATCGCCAGATGGCTATGATCATTATGGAAGCTGAAGGACAACCACAACAGCCGTTGCGCTCTTCAGCTTCAATAATAATCGTTTACTCATACGGCTAACATTACGGAAATTATTATTTTAGCTACGAGATAGATAGATGACAGGTTGATCGTTCATATTTTTAACATTTTTGGATGCAGTACCGATCAAAAAGGGGGAGCGAGTAGATTTTTTACATAAGTGTATTAGATTATGTATACCAGTATGCAGATACCCGAGGCAATATTAGACTCTCCTATACAGATGCCAATAAAGATGGTAGTATTACAGTAGATGAAATTTTTGAGGAGAATAACTACTATCCTTTTGGTCTGAAACACGAAAAGCTAAATCCTTTGGTGAGTTCGCTTAGAAATGATGTTGCCAGAAAGTTTAAATACAATGGTGTAGAGCAAGAAGAAGCACTAGGGTTAGATCTCTATGAGATGGAGGTACGACAATATGATCCGGCTATTGCAAGATTTACAGGGATTGATCCTGTTACACACCACTCGATGTCTACCTATACTGCTTTTGATAATAACCCAGTATATTTTGCAGATCCTGCAGGAGCAAATGCATATCATGAAGGAAAAGGACAAGATGAAGATAGATGGAAAAGAGATTCTGAAGGTAATTTAGAATATGTAAATGACGATGGAGGAGACGAAGTTGATTATGTTGACAATGTTGATGAGGATGGCAATGTAGAGTCTACAGAAGAGATGGAAGTTGAAACCACAACAGAAGAGTGTTCTACATGTGAGGTAGATATTAAGGCGAAAACACCTGGTTCAAGGTTTAATCTTAAAGCCGGTGGTGATCCTAGAATACAAGAGGCAGATTTAGATGATTTTGTTGGGGTAATTGTTGAAGCTATAGGAGAAGAACTAAATGTAAGCTCAGAGGTGATGTTTGCTGTAATGCTTGTTCTTGATCCTAAAAAAGCTGCAAAACAATTAAAACGAAAGGGAAGATCTGGTAAACAAGCTAGGTTGAAAGAATGGGCGAATGATCCAAAGGCTAGTAGTTCTGATAGAGGGTGGTTAAAGAATGATCAAAGACATATAGATACAGGGAATAAAAACGCTCTTAGAATACCAAGAAATGGACGAAAATCACCGGGTAGAAAGAAGAAAGATAAAGGCTATGAGTTAGCTCATAAAAATAATGCTCCAGCCAGCAAAGGTAATGGGTATAAAGGTTCTTTGGTCAAAAACCATGCAGAACATAAAGTAGAAACAAGAATACATCGACATAAATATTAAAAAAATAGAGTTATGCACCCTAAACAAATAGAAAATTTGTTGAAATTAAATAATAAAGAGAGAGTAGAGTATTTTATTAGATATTGTGCGGATTGGGAAGAAGTATGGGGACTTGCAGTTAATGATTCTGATTGGATTATTTTTAAGGATACAGATGGAGATGAAATTTTCCCCTTATGGCCACATAAAGATTTGGCAGAATTTTGTTCTTTTAAGGAACATAAAGAAATGGGAGCTAAACCATGTTCAATGTCTATTTATTCATTTATTGAAGATTATTTAAATGATCCAGATTTACAAGATGTTTATTTTGGGATTTTTTATAATGAAGAAAGAGAAGCTCTTGTTTTAAAAGGAGAAACTTTAAAGGAAGAATTAGAGGCAGAACTAGAGGAGTATGAATAAATTCCCCCCGCTACCCCCCGCTACCGCCGAGCTGTGCTGGGTGGCGTCAAAGCTTGTCGGGTATGAGTAAGCAATAAAAGATAAACCCACAGCAGTACTGTTGTGGGTTTGTTGTTTTGTAAAGGTTACATTTTTGAGTGTAAAAATGTAATTTGGTCAAAAAAGGAGGTTAAAAAAGGATAGAAATATCGTTGTAATAAACTGTATTATAGTTTATTGTGAAATCAGACTACATTTTTGTGTATGAAAATGTAGTTGGATTATATATAATGTTTTTGATTTGTAGGAATATTATAGTTATTGTAAGTTATGAGAAAGCTTTTTTAGTTCTTACGTTTTGTAATAGACCATCAAGAGTATATAAAATACAATGTTTATCATCTTCGGAGAGATCATTAATTTGGTTTAACCTTTGTAGCATTACAGGATCTTTTAAGATATTGGTTTGTTCTGTTTCTCCAAGTAGGTAACCAACTGTAGTATCTATTAATTTAGCAATACTTTGAGCAGCTTTAATTGAAGGAGACATCTCATCACGTTCATATTTACCAATTACAGAATACGATGTACTTAGTAAATTAGCTAGTTCTCGTTGTGAAAGCCCTTTTGCTTCTCTACATTCTCTCAATTTTTTACCAAAAGTAGCCATATTTAATATCTTTTTAGGTATCAAACCATTGTATTTTACTGGTTTTAGCAAATATACAGACCTTAAACGGTAAAATGAAATCTTAAAAAACTTGTTGTTTGTATTTTAAAAAGTATCTTTATACCGAATTAGGTATCAAAAATATTTTTAAACTTTTTTCAAATGACCCTGACCCAGTTAAAAAACAGTGTAGATATCGTGCATATCGCTCAAGAATTAGGTTTACAACCCGATAAAAATGGTAAATGCCTATGTCCTTTTCATAAGGATAAGAAACCTAGTTTACAGTTTAGTCAAAAGAAACAGATAGCAACTTGTTTTAGTGGCAACTGTTCTGCAGGTACGATGGATGTGATCGAGCTAGTCAAAAAATTCTACAGTTGGGAACTGCCAGAAGCTGTAAAATGGTTAGAGAAACAAACGAGTAATTATTCTATTACAGATACTACAAAACCAATAGTAGAAGATTATGAAATCATTTATAAAAAGCTACAACCTAAATTATCCCAAAGTAGTAAAGCAAGAGAGTATCTAAAGACTAGAAACTTAGATTATAAAAAACTAGCTGCAGGATTTAATACTGGTAAAGAATATGACAAACTAAAATACTGTATTGTTTTCCCTCTGAGAAGTGAAAAAGGACAGATTGTATCATTGTATGGTAGAAGTATCTATGATAATGCTAAATGCAAACATTACTATACTGCAGATAGAAAAGGATTATATCCTTGTTACCCGAATCCCAATACTAAACAACTAATCATTACTGAAAGCATTATTGATGCAGCCACACTACAGCAGCATTTTTATTTTTCAGATGAAACCGCAATATTAGCTGCATACGGTACAAATGGCTTAACTCCTGAACACTTCAAAGCCATATTACATTTAAAACAATTAGAGAACATTGTTCTCTGGTTCGATGGAGACCACGCAGGTAGCAGTGCTACAGACAAGTATGCTAAGGAACTAAAAGAACTTGTACCCAATGTAACGATCAGCAAAGTCGAAATGTTGGACAATGAAGATATCAATAGCTTACTAGATACTCACGAACCTGAAATCCTACACCATCTTTATGAAAAAAGAAAAGTAATCTATACGCCTACTGCAGAAAAGAAGATTAATATCATACCAAAACAGGTCAATGACCTGCCCAAGACCAAACCCCAATCTACCTATAGCTTAACGATCCAACCGAATCACACGATCTATCAAGATGAAACCTTAAAAATAGATGTGTTTGGTAAGTTGGATATGAAAAACCTAGCCATGCTTAAAATGACTTTGGTGGTGTATAAAATCACTGAACTAGAACGTACCCCCAGTAGAAATACCATCGATCTATACCACGATGATGTAGTAGAAAAATTAGTACGCAAGATTGCAGAAAAACTGGAAGTCGGTACAAGTATCGTTCGTGCTGCATTAGACAAATTAACCAGGGCATTAGAAAGCCACCGATTAGACAAACAGAACGAGCAACCCCAACAAAAACAACGCTATAAACTACGAACCATCAGCGATGGTGAGCAACAGCAAACCATTACGTTATTACAATCAAAGGATCTTGTAGAGATCCTAACGAAACAATTACAAGCTACTGGAATTATAGGAGAAGAAAAGAATGCACTGTTCTTATTTACCATATTACTCAGTCATAAAATGCACAAAACCTTGCATGCAGTTGTACAAGGTACTAGCGGAAGTGGTAAAAGTCATTTGATAGGTAAAATAGCAGATTGTATGTATGATCAAAATAAGATCAAACGCTTTACCAGAGTTACCGATAAGAGTTTTTATAATTACGGAGAAACCGATTTATGTAACTGTGGGATCATCTTAGAAGATTATGACGGCCTTACCGAAGAAGCAGAACTCGCATGGAGAGAATTACAAAGCAATGGTAAATTATCCAGTAGTGTAAGTCAGAAGAATGAACAAACTGGAGAAATCACCACCGGAGAAAAATATGTTTTTGGACCGATTGCTAGTTTAGTTGCTACTACTCATTTTAGAATCTATGAAGATAACGAAAGTCGTGTGTTTGTAATTGCTATTGATGAAAGCGAAGCTCAAACAGAAAAAGTACTCGAATATATGTCTCAAAAATCTGCGAAAATCATAACCGATAACCAGGAACTCGAAGCGCGAGAGGCTATACAAAATGTGGTGTATATGCTACAGCCTTATAAAGTCAAAAATCCCTATCGGTTAGAACTCCCCAAAACTACTAAGCAACGTAGAAGATTAACCCAAATGCTACATGATTATATTGAACAGATCACTTTATTACATCAATATCAACGTCAAAAAGTTAATGATACTATGTTAGTAACGCAGTTACAAGACTTAGAAATAGCGATTGATTTAATGTTCAATAGTATCATTCTAAAAACTGATGAATTAGACGGCATCCTTAGACAGTTCTATGAGAATCTAAAAAAGTATGTAGAATCCAAAGGAAAAGACTACCAATTTACACGTCGGGAAATACGACAAAAGTTTAGGATCAGTAAAACACAAATGCAACGCTATATAACAGAATTAGAAGAACTAGAGTATATACACAAAGCAGGTACAGGATCAAGGAATAGTTACAATTACAAAATAAGCTATTGGGATAATATAGAAAAGTTCAGAGCAGAAATACGAACATATCTCTACGATCAAATAGAAAACTACAAGCAAACAATACTACAAACTAGCTAAATACTAAAAGAGGTCTATGACCTCGGATCGCTTTGGATCAGTTATGGATCGGATAAGGATCGCTTTTGGATCGGTCAAATTACAATGGGTCAGTGATTTAACCACAAAAGCGGTCTTGCGATCCAAGACAAGTATAATTAGGGATAAAATCAGTACCCACCACCTTATCACATTAATGTACAACACTCAAATACATACAACCAATGAATCAAGAACGCAAAAAGCGATCTATAAGACGCTATACCAAGATCGACAAACTCAGCCACCGTAGATATCATCTTAATGATTTAAATACCCTTATCAAAGTCCTATATCCTTACAGAACTACTATTAATAAATACAAAAGACTTTTAGAGCAAACCACCTTCACTAGCTCTCAAAAAGAGCTTATTGCAACTACTGCCCACAGTCTTACTGTCGTAAATGAACTATACCGAGATCAAGATACCTTTGGTAGATTTTATGTCACAAGAGAAGATATGTTTAATGCAATCTATATGCTGCAGAATGAATTACATTTACCAAAACAAGAATACCTATTATCCCCCAATCTAAGATGGTTTTATAAAGAATTACAATGTTATTTTGAAGGCAAAGAATTTACCAACAAAGATATCCGTATCAGAATAGGCAAAGGAAAAAGTACTATATATCATCATCTTACCGAACTAGTAGACCGACAGTTTTTAGAAATCACCAATAGAAAACAATCCGGATTTATATACAAGATCATTAAATAGCCAAGTGACTCCTTCGTCGAATTTATTATTATGTACTTGTTCCTTACAGTCACAGCCCACATAAGCTGATCAAAGGAGTTCCTTCGTCACGTCGCAAGCTATTTTTTGTTATTCCACAAATGCAGAAAAAGCATTTGTTCCATACCGTTACAACTTCCTCACCTTCGGTCGTCAGTCTGCACTACAAACAAATAGCCTTGCTTACGTTCCTCTCTCACCCGTAGCTACTCTTTTGCTTAAAAACAATATGGTACGCTATCGCTGAATACTAAATTAAGCAAAACCGCTACTACATGGGCTACGCCGCTTGGTCGCAGCCTAGCCGATTATTTATGTTGAAGTTATTATTGTCATAAATCGGAAACATACATAATCGTCTGGCACACAAAACCACTACGTTCCCTTTTGTGTGTCGGCAGCTCCTCTACGCTTCGGCTACGCCTTTTGTTCTGCACGCATGCAGCTTATCTTCAATCGCCAGATGGCTATGATCATTATGGAAGCTGAAGGACAACCACAACAGCCGTTGCGCTCTTCAGCTTCAATAATAATCGTTTACTCATACGGCTAACATTACGGAAATTATTATTTTAGCTACGAGATAGATAGATGACAGGTTGATCGTTCATATTTTTAACATTTTTGGATGCAGTACCGATCAAAAAGGGGGAGCGAGTAGATTTTTTACATAAGTGTATTAGATTATGTATACCAGTATGCAGATACCCGAGGCAATATAAGGTTATCGTATACAGATGCCAATAAAGATGGTAGTATTACAACAGATGAAATCTTTGAGGAAAACAATTATTATCCTTTTGGTCTAAAACATCAAAAACTGAATCCTATTGTAAGTTCGCTTAGCAATCATATTGCTAAGAAATTTAAGTACAATGGTGTAGAGCAAGAAGACGCTTTGGGACTAGATCTTTATGAAATGGAGGTACGACAATATGATCCTGCCATCGCTAGATTTACAGGAATTGATCCTGTAACCCACCACTCCATGTCTACTTATACCGCTTTTGATAATAACCCAGTATATTTTTCTGACCCTGCCGGAGCAAATGCATATCATGAAGGAAAAGGGCAAGATGAAGCAAGAGATGATTCGCATGGGAGAGCATTTATGTCTCAAGGGAGATATATTTCTGTAACCGATAGAGGGGGATTATCTACTGAGAATAGCCTTAAAAAAGAGAATGCTAGTAGTAGTGGAGATAATGGAGGTAAAAAAGACAAGAAGAAAAAAGTCACAATGATGACTGGAGATCTTGAAATGGAAGGAGTAGATGCTGATGAAGAAGCGGTTAATAAATCAAGTTCGAATAATACAGGAGATTTAGCATCCGGTATTGGTTCATATTTTGGATGGATGGGGTCATTTTCAGGTATAGCTTCGTATGTTTCAAGACCTCTTGGAAATGCTGATCCTTTTACATATGTTAAGATTTTTGATGCAGTATCAAATACAGGGAAGTCTTATTATATGCACAATCCTAATAGACAATATGACTTTGCAACTGCCAAATATAAAGAGAATATTCAAGGTCTATCGAAAGTGGGTAATATTCTTGCTTTTGCTTCAATGGGAGTAAGTTTAGTACAATACAAATATGATTCAAATTATGGCTATTCATTTGGGAAATCAAAATATGCAAGAGAAACAGAATTAGGAGCGGATTTAATAATGACTAGAGTTGGAATGTCACCAAGCCCTTATGCTATAGGTGCATCATTGTTCTATTTTTACGCAATGAAACCAGCAGCTATGAGTACTCAAAAAGTAATTGATTCTAGATTTGGTGGTAGTAGAGCCGCATGGAGAGCAAATATGGGATTTAATCCTACAGGATCTGGCTATTGTTTTGTCGCAGGAACCAAAATAACTATGAGTGATGGGGAAACGAAAAACATTGAAGATATACAAGTTGGAGATCTGATAAAAACTTTTAACATAAAGAAGAAAAATATAGAGTTTAACAAAGTACTTAAAGTAGATTCTCCAACCCATAATAATTTAATTAAGATTTCGTTTGATAATTTAGCATATAACATTAACACTAAAGATCATCCATATTATGTTAAGAATAAAGGTTGGGCTTCATTTGATCCTGATTTAACTTTTAAAAACTATAATTTTAAAGTTGCAAAATTAGAACTTGGTGACTTTTGTTATTTACTATCAAATCAAGAACTTGTAGAGGTGAAAGTTAGTTCAATAATTGAAGTTTCAGGTTTATTTACAACTTATAACTTGTCAGAAGTTGAAAAGAATAATAACTTTTTTGCAAATGGAATTCTCGTACATAATAAATATAATAACCGATAATGATTTATAAATTTCTTTTTGAAAAATATTTAATTAACGAGATGATTTCTATAAGTAAAGAAAATTCTATTTTCTCTACTAGATTAATATTTGCTTCAGAAATTTCTCTTAACTTACTAAGTCTATTTTATTTCATTTCATCTCATGATATAATTGCAATAAGTATCGATAGAGTTTATGTAACTTCTCTTATAGTAGCATTTTCATTGGGTATTTTTGTCAGTTTTGTAATTGTTAAAAAGAAAAAATTGATTAATTATATTGATCAAAATCAAAAATCAAATCTTTTAATAAGAACAGTATCTATAATTTATACAATTTTGACATTTTATTTTTTCATAATAAATTTAAGTCGAGTATAAAAAACCCCTGGCGCGAGCGACACAAAGTAATGGCTAGCGCGATGGCTCTAGGCTCGTGCCGATATGAGTAAGCGGGTAAGAGTAATAAAAAAGATAAACCCACAGCAGTAATGTTGTGGGCTTTTTCAAATTTGGCAATGCCAAATTTGAAAAAATTAGAGGTTTAAGAGTAAGCCTTCGGTAGTCAGTACACCACTAATCCATTGTTCTGGTTCTACCTCCTTATTCTTGCTAGTAGCAAATTGGGTTAAATTTTCTTGATGAAATAATCGTGAGATAGTGCCCTTAAATATGTATTATCATTTTACAAGGAATAACAATAACTAATGTAAACCATATTATAGCTTATAATGTGACTCAATATTGTTATCAATATTTTGATATTTTTTGTGAAATGTAATAGAAATTGTATATGTTTGTAAGGTACAACAAAAATAACCCGCAGTAAGGTATATCAGATTTGTTGTAATAAATAATCCGACGGCCGATAAAAGCCGAGGAATTTACTTACATACACGTGTTCTCGCCGACAATACAATCGGATTTTCACGACCTAAAAAACATTAGCAATTATGTTAGTGAATAAAGTTCGTGTTGATTCTAAAGAACAACAGCTTAAACAATTTCGTAAAATAAAAAAAATGACACCTGAACGTCTTAGAACGTTTGAAGGTCTCGAAAATCTATCTGACAAGGAAGCAGAACAGGCTATTCTTGCAATGGAAGAACTATGTAAAACAACATTTAACCACATTAAAAAGTAAAACTAAAGGGATATGGAAAACTTAAGAATATTTCAAAAGTTTGCAAAAAAATCAGGCACACCAAAAATAGAACAAACAAATAGGGCTGTTATTTATACAAGGGTTTCCACCAAGGAACAAGCCGAAAATAATGCAAGCTTAAAGACACAAAAAAAACATTGCGAATTATTAGCGCAAAAAAAAGGGCTTGTTGTTGTTGAATATTTTGGAGGTACGTATGAATCTGCTAAAAGTGATGAACGTAAAGAGTTCCAAAAAATGTTAGCTTATGTTAGAAAGAAAAAAGATATCTCTTATATTATTGTGTATTCTTATGATCGATTTTCTAGAACAGGAGCAAACGGTGCATATATAAGTCAAGAGTTAAAAAATCAAGGAGTAATCACCTTGTCAGCGACTCAAGAAGTTGACGCCTCAACATCATCAGGAGCTTTTCAGCAGAATATATACTATATGTTTGGTCAATTTGATAATGAACAGCGACGAGATAAAATTGTAGATGGAATGACCGAAAAACTCCTTAAAGGGCATTGGATCAATACGGTTCCTTTTGGTTATACAAATCTAAATCCAGGTAAAGGAAAAACTCCGAATATTGTTATTAACGAAGATGGTAAACTATTGAAACTTGCTTTTCAGTGGAAGCTTCAAAAAAACATGACCTATCGAGAGATTGCAGAGCGACTCCAAAGAAAGGGACTGACGATAAGAGCTAAAAAATTAAGTGATTATTTTAGAAACCCCTTTTATTGTGGTGTAATTGTGCATAATTTATTAGATGAACCTGTTTTAGGAAAGCATGAATCATTAGTCTCTAGAAAGGAATTTGCGAAGATTAACGATCTTCTTTATCAAAATGGGAAGAAGTATAGTAAAGATGATGAAAACCTGCCGTTAAAGCAATTTATTACTGCTGTATCTTGTGGTACTAAGTATACTGGGTATTTGGTTAAACGTAAAAACTTATATTACTACAAAAACAACCGTATAGGGAGTAAGGAAAATAGAAGTGCAAAAATTATGCATCAGAAATTTGAAGACGTATTACGAAAGATACAAATTAAAGATAAAAAATACATGGCTCCTATGAAGGAGATTATGAAGTATACCTTTGCTCAAGAATATGAAGAACAACTTAAAGAATACGATATTCAGAAAAAAAGATTAGACCAAATTAAAAGCAAACTTGAAGTTCTCGAAGAAAGATTCGTTTTTCGTGAAATTACAGATGAGCAATATCATAAGTTTGAGGCTAAGTTAAAAAAAGAATTAGATACAATCGAGGTACATACTTCTGAAAACAGTTTTAATTTATCGAACCTTGAAAAATCTATAGATTTAGCGTTGGAACTTTCTTGTAACTTACAGGAATTATGGAGTTTGGGTGATTTGGAAACAAAGAGATCTGTTCAAAACATGGTTTTTCCAGATGGAATTCTATTTGATTACAAAAATGACCGTTATCGAACCCCTCGTATTAATTCTTTTTTTAAGTTAATCGATTCTTTATCAAATGATTTTGGATCAAATAAAAACGGGACACGATCTAATAAAAAAGATGTGTCCCGTGTAGTACTCGAGGTGGGAATCGAACCCACACTCCCGAAAGAACCGGATTTTGAATCCGGCGCGTCTACCAATTCCGCCACTCGAGCCTAACAGGACGGCAAAATTAAAAAAATATTTGATTACAACCACTAAATAAGTAATAAAATAAGAGCAAGAGTAGAAATAAATTTATAAATTTGCACCTTGTTTTTAAGAAAATATATTTAACTCATTATAAAACAACATTTTACCCTATGCCTAATGTAATTACAGAAGCAAAATTTTTTACTTGTACACAAAGTACCGAACTAGCCGAAAAAATAGTATCAGCTTATGGCGCCAAATTGGGTAATGTTATTACGTCAACCTATAGTGATGGCGAGTTTCAACCTTCTTTTGAAGAATCTGTAAGAGGGTCTAGAGTTTTTATTATTGGCTCTACACACCCAAACTCGGATCATTTAATGGAGATGTTGTTAATGTTAGATGCTGCAAAAAGAGCATCTGCTAGACATATTACTGCTGTATTACCTTACTATGGTTGGGCAAGACAAGACAGAAAAGATAAGCCTAGAGTCCCGATTGCTGCAAAATTAATTGCAAAAATGCTGGAGACTGCTGGAGCTACTAGAATTATAACAATGGATCTTCATGCAGATCAGATTCAGGGATTCTTTGAGAAACCTGTAGATCATTTATTTGCATCAACAATATTTTTGCCTTATTTAAAATCACTTAACTTGAGTGATTTGACAATAGCTTCGCCAGATATGGGTGGGTCTAAAAGAGCTTACGCATATTCAAAGGCACTATCTAGTGATGTAGTAATTTGTTATAAGCAAAGAGCAAAAGCGAATGTGATTTCTCATATGGAGCTTATTGGTGATGTGACTGGTAAGAATGTTGTATTAGTCGATGATATGGTTGATACGGCAGGAACATTGACTAAAGCTGCAGATTTGATGATGGAAAGAGGAGCGAAAAGTGTAAGAGCAATTTGTACGCATCCAATATTATCGGGTAGTGCATACGAAAGACTAGAAAAATCAAAATTAGAAGAATTAATTGTAACAGATTCAATTCCTCTAAAACAAAAAAGCGATAAAATTAGAGTTGTAAGTTGTGCAGATTTATTTGCAGATGTTATGAAAAGCGTTCATAATAATCAATCGATCAGTTCTAAATTCGTTATGTAAATTACTAATTTAATATATTTAAAAATGAAATCATTAACTATCAATGCATCTCAAAGAGAAAGCGTAGGCAAGAAAGCAACAAAAGCCTTACGTAATGCTGGTCAGGTACCTTGTGTTATTTATGGTGGAGACACTATTGTACACTTTGCAGCGCCAGAAATTGCCTTCAAAAATTTAGTGTACACTCCAGACGTTCATACCGTGGTAATTGCGTTGGATAATGGTACAACTATAAATGTAATTCTTCAGGATATTCAATTTCACCCTGTAACTGATAGAATTTTACATATTGATTTTATTCAAATCTTTGACGACAAGCCAATCACTATGAATATTCCATTTAAAACAACTGGAAATTCAAAAGGTGTTCGTAATGGAGGTGTTTTACGTTTTAACTTAAGACGTATTAAAGTAAAAGGACTTGCATCAAAATTACCAGATGTAATCGAAGGAGATATTACTGAGCTAAAGATTGGAAACAAATTATATGTGACTAATGTAGCAAGTGAAGATTATACAATTCTTCACCCAGATAACACTGTTATTTGTCAAGTGAAAACTTCTCGTAATGCTGTTGCAGAAGACGAAGATGAAGAAGAAGAAGCAGCAACTCCAGCTGCAGAAGCATAATTTTGTAAATAGTGTAACTATTATATATAAGCATTCTGGTTTAAAAAACCAGAATGCTTTTTTTTGTTTTATACAAACTTCAAGACCATCCAAGATGGATGTGTGGTAATGTAATATTGCCTTTTTAGAAAGAATATGATATGAAGTGTGTCAATTTTTTTGATTCAATTAAAAAAAATTCCAATTTGCAAAGAAATTAAGTTAATTAAGACCACTAAAACATATGTTTTCTATTTTTAAAAAGTTGTTTTCCAAAGAAAAAATAGAAGAAACTCAGGAAGAACTTATGAAAAAATTTCTTGTTGTGGGCCTCGGAAATATAGGTCCTAAATATCATAATACACGTCATAATATAGGTTTTAGAATACTAGATAGTTTTGTAAAAGAAGAGGATATCACTTTTGAAACTAAGAAGCTAGGAGATATGACAACCTATAAATATAAAGGTAGGACAATTTTACTGCTAAAGCCTAGTACATATATGAACTTAAGCGGAAAAGCAGTGCGATATTGGTTAGAAAAAGAAAAAGTACCTCTAGAAAACTTACTTATAATTACAGATGATATTAATTTGCCTTATGGTTCGATTAGACTTAAAGCAAAAGGTAGTGCAGGTGGACATAACGGACTCAAAGATATAGAGACGCAATTAAATACTTCTAAGTACAATAGATTTCGCTTTGGGGTGGGTGCTGAGTTTGGAAAAGGGCGACAAGTAGATTATGTCCTTGGAGAATGGAATGAAAGTGAAGAGGCAGCAATGCCAGAGCGTATTGAAAAGGGGATTTCTTTAATAAAATCTTTTGCAACCGCTGGTTTAGCGAATACAATGAATACCTTTAACGGAAAATAAAGAAATGTGTCAAAACATTTTTTTATTTTTACCAATGCTTTAGCCTTAACTTCTAAAAATAATAAGCAAAACTATTAATTTGATACTGACCAAAATATCCAATACTACAATAATTCAGGTTAAAAAAGAACGTTATCTGATCACTGTTCAAAATAAAATAAAGAAGAGCAGATGAAACGTTATACAGATGCCAAAACATACGATAATCAAATTCCATCAGTAGTAACAATAGGTACTTTTGATGGGGTCCATGTAGGTCATAAAAAGATAATTGATCGTCTTGTAGAAAATGCAAAGAAAAACGATTTAGAATCTGTAATCCTTACTTTTTTTCCGCACCCAAGGATAGTTTTGCAACAAGATTCTGATATCAAGTTAATTACAACATTAGAAGAACGTATTCAGATATTAGAAGAGACTGGTTTATCTAGTTTAGTGATACATCCGTTTACTAAAGAGTTTTCACGTTTATCAGCAGAAGACTATGTCACACAAATGTTGGTAGAGAATCTTAATGTAAGACATGTAATTATAGGGTATGATCATCGTTTTGGGCGCAACCGTAATTCTGATATTACTGATTTAGCATTGTATGGGCAAAAACAAAATTTTACCGTAGAAGAAATTTCTAAACAAGATGTTGAAGATGTTGCTGTAAGTTCTACTAAGATAAGAGAAGCCCTTAAAGAAGGTGATATCGTTAAGGCGAATACATATCTTGGATATGAGTTTATGCTTACGGGCACTGTGATTCAAGGAAAAAAGCTTGGGCGTAAATTGAGTTACCCAACAGCCAATTTATATATTGAGGAACCCTATAAGATTATTCCTAAAAATGGAGTTTATGTTGTGAAATCGCAGATTGATACCAAAACTTATTATGGAATGATGAATATTGGTACTAATCCAACTGTAAATGGTACGCAACAATCTATAGAAACTCATTTTTTTGACGCGTCTTTTAACTTATATGATAAAAAGATTCAAATCAGAATATTAAACCGTATTCGAGATGAGAAAAAGTTCGATTCGCTAGAGCAACTTCAAAATGCGATGCAACAAGATGAAGACTTTTCGCGTGACTTTATAAATTCGTTATTATGATTAATCGCTGGTTATTTACACAAATAGATAACAGTGCTCTTGTTGTATTTAGGATGTTTTTTGGCTTTCTAATTGCTGCAGAAGCGATAGGTGCTATTTTTACAGGTTGGGTTAGAAGAGTTCTTGTAGAACCGCAGTTTACTTTTAATTTCATAGGTTTAGATTTTTTGCAACCATTACCTGGTGGTGGTATGTATTTCTATTTCGCTGTTATGGGAATTATGGGGATTTTTGTAATGTTGGGATTTAAGTATCGCTGGAGTATGATAGCATACACAATAATGTGGGCTGGCGTATATTTTATGCAAAAATCATCCTATAATAATCACTATTACCTTCTGTTATTGCTATGCATTATGATGAGTATATTACCGGCAGGTAATTATTTTTCATTAGATGTAAAAAAAAATCCAGCACTAAAAAAAATAGCAATGCCCAGATGGTGTGTGTTAATTATCATAGCACAATTATGGATTGTGTATACATATGCCTCGGTCGCTAAGTTTTATCCAGATTGGTTAGATTTTACAGTTGCAAAGAATTTAATGGCCGGCAGGGCGGATTATCCTATTGTTGGAGAATTATTGCAAACAAAATGGAGTCATATTGGTATTGCATACTTTGGGATTTTATTTGATTTATTAATTGTTCCTTTGCTGTTATGGAAAAGAACCAGGTTAATAGCATTTTATATTAGTATATTTTTTCATCTTTTTAATTCTATTGTTTTTCAAATAGGAATTTTTCCATACATGTCACTGGCCTTTAGTGTGTTTTTCTTTTCAAAAGAAACGATACATCGTATTTTTATGAAAAAGAAAGAGTTTTACACTGATCACGAAGTGATTGTTCCTAGTTATAAAAAGTTCTTATTACCGGCTATGTTGATATGGTTTGTCATTCAAATATCATTACCACTTAGACATTGGTTTATACCCGGTGATGTATTATGGACAGAAGAAGGACATAGGTTAAGTTGGCGTATGATGCTAAGAGGAAGGTCAGGTTCTACGAGTTTTTATATAGTTGATAAAAATGATCCCGATGCAAGGAAGAAACATATTAATAAAAAAGATTATTTATCTCAAAAACAGTCTCGTTTAGTGTCATCAAGGCCTGATGGGATGTGGCAGTTTGCACAACACCTTAAAAAAGAATATGCGGCCAAGGGTATGGATGTTGCGGTATATGTTAATAGTAATGTATCTATTAACGGGAAAGAGTATCGACAGTATATCGACCCTGAGATAGATCTAGCGATGGTGGAATGGAATTATTTCACGACAAACCCATGGATCATAAAGTACCAAGAGTAAAGTTTATGTGATTACATAAGTTAGGCTTCTCCGAAGTAAACCCAATGTCCTTTTTCTTTAACAAATTTTGAGTTTTCATGTATCATTTGCAAACCTTCGTTTGTATAATAAAAGGCTTTAAATTCTACTGTTCCTTCTGTATCATTGATAGCTCCTTTGTGAGTTGAGATAATGTCTAATTTGACCCATTGAACAGATTTTGCCCACCTAACGATGTCTTTTTTATCTTTAGTAGGACAGGTAGAAGAATGATGACTTCTCATAAGGTAATCTCCGTTGGCTGTTGCATATGCAGCATATCTAGATCGCATTAACTTCTCGGCTGTATCGGCTTGATTGATGTTTTGGTGGGCTTGTGCACAACAATTTTCAAAAGTCTCGGTATTACCACAATAGCATGTCATCATAATTATTTTTTTAGTTTTGCTCATTAGCTTTTTTGATAATAGCTTTTAAGCGTTCTGCTCTTGTTTCTTTTTCTTTGCGCAATTTGTTCTTCTTGCGATTAATAAGCTTAGAATGTTTTGCTTTGTTCTCTGTATTTTTTTCTTTTCCTTTTTTTGCCATGAGTAATTGAGTTGAATATAGCTAGGTTATAATATACTAAAACTGATAGCATAAAGAAAAGGTTACCCTTTCCACTGTTTTAAAATATGATTGATATCGTATCTAATTTCTGATCGAATCTCTTTTTTACTTTTTCCTTTTCCAAATTGATCATCGTAATTTGTTTCTGCATGTCGTATATGAGCTTCAACGGCTAGATCAATCATCTTAGCATCAAACTGCTTGGCATTAGCTGTACGTCCCACTCTTCCGCTATACTTTTCACAAGCATGTTGAGCAATGCTAAATTCTCGATTTGTAGGGCAATTAGGGTATCGTTTTCTAATAGCTCGCGCAAAGTTAATTTTGTATTCTTTGTCTTTTACTTCTCTTACGATAGCCGCTTTTTTATTTTTTTCGTTTCGAGCGGCTTGATCTTTTTTACATTCTAACCTTGCTTTTTCTATGGCGATTTCTTCTACTAATTGCCCTTGTCGTTCATATCGTTTTCTTCGTTGATTCCATGCAAGAACAACACCGCAAAGTGTTGAATGTTTTTTTGATCTTCTAGTCATGGCAGCATCTCCAGGAGGAAGCATCACATACCCAACAAAAGGGGAGCAGTTAAAACAGGTACCTCGATGATTTTCGCTTTCTGCAACAAAAGATTTCCCTTTAGGAATATTTTTGCCACACTTGATACATCGAAGTTTTTCTTTTTTGGTTAGAAAGATATTTTGAGCCGTTGTTGCCAATTTTTAGAATTTGAAATATGTGCAAAAATAAGAGATGTAATGGTACTATAAAACATGTTTTTCAGCTTTTATAAAAAGTAAAATTTGTGGTAACATTTTTTTTGTTCGAAACATAAATCTATAGTGAGTGAATAAAAGAAACGAACATATGGTTTTAAAACCATAATCTATGTGAAGTGGTATTACAATGGTTATAAGATGGTAGTTTTGATTTTTTTACCTGTTTTTTATTTTTTAGTATCTAAAAAATAAAAAACAGGTAAAAAACTCTTTGATTAATATTTGTTAAACATCAATCTTAATTATTTAAAAGATTATTAGATGCATGTAAAATTTCTTAGTTTAATATTGATGTTTATTATATCATTTCAGAATAGTGATTCTAATATGAATGATTTGATAGGGGAATGGTGTTTGTTTCATACTTCTACTCCTTGTCATGTTAACGCTAGGTTGTACAAGAAACAAGAGAAAGTTAATATAAAAACGTGCATTGCTTCTTTAGTGATCAAAAAGGATCAAAAATTTAGATCTAATTTTTATAGAGAAGAGGTTACAGGTACATGGATGACGTCTCAAAAGAGATTACTTTACTTGGATGGTCGGGGCACAAATAAAAAATATGCAATAGAATTGAAAAATGATACTTTGATTCTACATGCACAATTATTATGTGGGGGTTACCAAAGTTATAGTTTTAAAAGAAAGGAGAATAATCAAAGTAAGTAAGAGCAAAATATTATTGAAGAAAAAAATAAGGGAGTAAGGTGTGAAATTGTATGATTAATTTGGAACAAAAAGATAGGGGATTATCTAAGTAAAGTGAATTTGGTTTATGAATAAGTTTATGTTTGAAGAGAGGATTCCATTTTTTCTTTCAGAAAAATATGTATTGCATTTTAAGGGAAAGAAGAAGAAAATCCTTGCTAAAAGAGGTTTGTTGGATGCTCGAACTGAATTTACTTTGAGGTATAATAATCAAAAAGGATATTTAAAAATAAAGAAAAAAGAAGTATTCTATACCACATTTAAAGGCTTTTTAAGTGGAATAAAGATTGAATTAAAACACTTATCAGGTGAAATTACAATTCAAAAAGAAGGAGTGACCTATGAATTTATATTTCAGGAAGGATTGATTACGGGTATATTTATAGAAAATAGAAATGTTGGAGTTATAATGCAAAAAAGCAAAGTTAACTTCGGTTTTGAGAAATATTACGGATTTGTAGAGGATATCGTTCCAAAGAGTGTGCTAGTTATTTTTCTTATTCTTTTTAATAGAATATATTCTAAAGAAGGTTATATTACATATAGTTATAAAGGGTTTGTTTCTATAAAACCTAGGTTAAAGTGCGATTCTGAGTTGATAAAAAGATTAAATGAGATAGATCAAAGTTAAAATACTATTGGATTTATTAACTAATACTCGAACCCTTTCGAGTGACATGGAATCTGGGCAGAATCTGGACTATGTCATAATAATAAAGAACTACTAGTTTCATTATATTGAAACTGGTAGCTTGTACTTTTTGAAATAGAATACGAATTTGATAATGAGTAAGAACAAGAGTTTTTTACATAAACCATCTTTCACGGGATTCTAGAATTTCGAGAACGTTATATTGATAAGGTGTTGGTAAATGTTTAATATTGAGTAAGTTCTGAGTAGGATTGACTTTTAGAACTCTTATTTATTAACATTTAAATTATTCTAAAATGAAAAAAACACTTTTAAATCTGGGAAAACCACTTAGTAAAGTGCAGCAAAGAAGTATTCAGGGTGGAGGACCAAAAAGTTGCGTTACAGATGAAGATTGCGGCGGATATCTGTCTTGTTGCTATCATGAATATTTTGGTAGAGAAGTTTGTATATGGGGACAATTTTGTTAGTTTGTAACAGCAGGCCATAACATTCGAACAATAGTATAAACAGCCATACCCAATAAAGTATGGTTGTTTTTTTATGATTTAAAAGTATGCTGCTTGAGATTAGAATTATATAAAAATTAGCTTTCAAAAACCATCCTTTTCTTTAAATTAGCTCCCTCAATGCGATAGGGATAGTAGTGGTATCCTTTTTTTTGTCACCCTGAGCTTGTCGAAGGGTTTACTGACAAGAAAAAGATAGAACGAATAGCCCGGCAATCGCCCAAAAATAGAACCATGTTAGTAGTACAAAACATCGTAGCCAACAAAGAAGCGTATATCAAAGCTTTGAAAAAACGAAATTTTGATGCCGCTCCTGTATTAGAAGAGGTAATTAAATTAGACGAAGACCGTCGAGCTACACAGGCTAAATTAGACAACACTCTGGCCGACTCTAATAAGTTTTCTAAGGAAATAGGACTCTTATTTAAAAATGGAGAACAGCAAAAAGCAAATTTGCTAAAAGAGAAAACAGCACAACTTAAAGAAAGTTCCAAAGAGTTGTCGGTTGAGTTGACTACTATACAAGAAAAATTGGTTGAGATTTTATATACTATTCCTAATATTCCACATGATAGTGTTCCAGATGGGCAAAGTGATGAGGATAATGAAGAGGTGTTTAGAGAAGGGGATATACCAAAGCTAGAAGATGGAGCATTGCCACATTGGGAACTAGCAAAGAAATATGATATTATTGATTTTGAACTAGGAGTAAAAATTACGGGAGCAGGATTTCCTGTGTACAAAGGTAAAGGAGCTCGATTACAACGTGCTTTAATTAATTATTTTCTAGATAAAAATATTGATGCAGGATATAAAGAGTTTCAGGTACCTCATTTGGTAAATGAAGCTTCTGGATACGGAACCGGACAATTGCCTGATAAAGAAGGACAGATGTACCATGTAACAGGTGATGATTTATACTTGATCCCAACGGCAGAGGTTCCTGTAACCAATATGTTTAGAGATGAATTGATACAAGAGAGTGATTTACCCGTTACTTGCACAGGATATACGCCATGTTTTAGACGTGAGGCAGGTTCTTATGGTGCCCATGTACGTGGATTAAATCGTTTACATCAATTTGATAAAGTAGAGATTGTACGAATCGAAAAACCTGAAAACTCATATGATGCACTTGATGGTATGGTTGAGCATGTAAAAGTGATCTTGAACGAACTTAATCTACCGTATCGTATTTTACGTTTATGTGGTGGAGATATAGGGTTTACTTCTGCTTTAACTTATGATTTTGAAGTCTTTTCTACAGCGCAAGACCGTTGGTTAGAGATTAGCTCTGTGTCTAATTTTGAATCTTTTCAAGCCAATCGTTTAAAACTACGTTTTAAAGATAATAACGGAAAAAATCAATTAACACATACCCTTAATGGAAGCTCTTTGGCATTACCAAGAGTACTGGCAGGTATTTTAGAGAATTGCCAAACTCGACAAGGAATTAAGATACCAGAGGTATTGGTGCCTTATTGTGGTTTTGAGTATATTGATTGAAAATATATACATATAGTAAACAGAAAAAAGAGATCTATTTTAGATCTCTTTTTTATTTGCCTATAAAAAGTAGCTTAAGAGATTGTTTTTTCGGCTTATCGAAAATTTTAGATAAAGTTTCGTAAGTCTAGACTTTTTTTGTTTGAGTCACCCCGAGCTTGTCTAAAGGTTGGCAATGATAAAAAGAAAAGAAAGAACATATAAGTACTAGTCTGTTAACCTCTTTGCAACTTTGAGTCATTAAGGTTATCTTTACAAAAAAACACCGTAAGATGCGCCTTATTCTATTTTATATAAGCTTGTTACTAACTTTTTCGACAGCAGCACAATCAGAGCAGCTGGCAAAAAACTATATCCAGCAAGGACAATATGAAAAGGCACTATCTGTTTATCAAAAACTATACAATAAAAACCCCAATAGAATGGGGTATATATTAGGTCTTGTAGAAGCACATCAACAGTTAGAGCAGTTTGATAAAGCAGAAAAAATATTGACCAATAGGGTTAAAATGACTCCTGATAATGCGCAGATTCTTGTAGAATTAGGTCACCATTATGATGTGCAGGGAAAGCCTGAAGAAGCGAAGGTGTATTACAACAAAGCCATAGAAACTTATGAAAAGAGTGGTGTAAACCATGCCTATTCTCTTGCTCAAACCTTTGAAAAATATAGTTTGTTGGATGAAGCTGCAATCATTTATGAAAAAGGAATGAAAGATAATCCTAGAGCTAATTTTAATGTGCAGTTGGCAAAGATTTATGGAGAACAAGGAAATTTACATAAAATGTTTAATAGCTATTTGTCTTTGTTACAATTACAACCCAGTTATGTGAGTATAGTACAACGCAATTTTGGAGAGTATATTTCTGAAGATTCTAGTAGCGAAGCCAATACTGTTTTTAGAAAACTATTAGTAAAAAAATTACAACAAGAACCTAACATCTTGTATAATGAAATGCTAAGTTGGTTATTTGTACAACAAAAAGAATTTAAAAAGGCTTTTATACAAGAAAAAGCTATCTATAAACGAAAAGAAGAAGGTTTACAAGGAATTATTGGTCTGGCAAGAATAGCCATTTCAGAAAAGGATATTAAATCTGCTACCGAAATATTAAATTATATTCTTGAAACGCCAGCATCAAAGGATATGAAATTAACGGCACACAAAATTATTTTGAAGTCCAAAGTTGATAATGCAGTAAAAAAAGAATATAAAGCCGTTGTAGAGCAATATGATGCTGTTTTTGAGGAGTATGGTAAATCACAACAAACAATAGGTTTACAAGTCGACTACGCACATTTTTTGGCATTTAAAATGGATGAGAAAAATCAAGCAATAGATTTTTTAAAAGACATGCTTACTCGAGGGCGTCTATCTAGATTTCAAACCTCGAGAATAAAAATGAAAATTGCAGATATATTGGTATTAGATCAGAAATTTAATCAAGCTTTGATCTATTATACTCAGGTGCAAAACGCATTAAAAAATAACTTTCTGGCACAAGACGCCCGCTTTAAGGTAGCTAAAACAAGTTATTATAAAGGGGATTTTGCCTGGGCCCAAACACAACTTGACGTATTAAAATCGTCTACCTCTCAATTAATTGCAAACGATGCAATGGAGCTTAGTCTTATTATTAGTGATAATTCTCTTGAGGATTCTACGCAAACGGCATTAAAGATTTTTGCTAAAGCAGATTTACTAGCTTTTCAGAATAAAAACAAAGAAGCCATTGCTATGTATGATAAGATATTAGAGCAGCATAGAGGAGAAAAAATCGAGGATGAAACTTTTTTACGTCAGGCAAAGTTGTTAGAAAAAGAAAAAGATTTCGAAAGAGCCAAGGTAAATTACCTTAAAATCATTGAATTTTATAATGAAGATATTTTGGTTGATGATGCCTATTATTGGTTAGCAGAACTGTATACTAACGAATTGGGAGAGCCTGAAAAGGCTAAAGAACTCTACGAAAAAATAATCTTCAATCATGCAGATAGCATTTATTTTGTCGAAGCTCGTAAAAAATACAGAAGCTTAAGAGGTGATGCTATTAATTAATAGTTGATGTTCTTTATTAAAGAAATGTTTATTTGATCAAGTGCACTGTATATAGCTTTACTTCTTTGTAACTTTGCCTACTTCTGTAAGTAATATAGAAAATAAAATATGGTAGAGGAATATTTAGAGAACATCAAAAAACAATTTAAATCCTATAAAGAAGTTGCAGATAAAACGATTTCACAGTTAAACGAAGAGGATCTCTATTGGAAATATAATGAAGAGAGTAATGATATAGCATGCATTATTGTACATGTATCAGAAAATATGCTTTCTAGGTGGACAAACTTCTTTACCAGTGATGGCGAAAAAGAATGGCGTAATAGAGATGAAGAGTTTGTGAAACAGGAGTTGACTGCCACAGAACTGCTTCAGAAATGGGAAGATGGATGGAGTTGTCTGTTCTCTGCACTGGATTCAATAAACGAAGTTAATTTTGATACCCCCATTTTTATTAGAAATAAAAAGCATAAGTTGATTGAAAGCATTACAAGGCAAATTGCTCATTATCCTTATCATATTGGACAAATTGCATTTATTGGAAAAATGATTTTAAATGAAAGGTGGAATTCACCATCAATACCAAAGGGAAAATCAAAAGAGTATATTCAGTCAGAAATTAATTCAAACACAAAAAAGAGTGTAAAAAGTAAAGTATAGAACTTACTTTTTAAAATAAGAAACTCTTAATTATAAATTACCTTTTATAGGTTAATAGTTTAAATATGTATATATATAACGTCACTATAAATATAGAAGAAACTGTTCATGACGAATGGTTAATCTGGATGCAACAAGAGCATATTCCTGAAATGCTTGCTACAGGTAAATTTAGTAAAGCTTTGTTGTCTAAAGTATTGGTAGAAGAGGAAATGGGAGGGGTTACATACTCGGTTCAGTATACAACGACAAATAAAGAAACGTTACAAAAATACTACGATGAGAATGCTGATGCGCTTAGAGCAAAGTCAAATCGTTTTGCAGGAAAGTTTGTTGCATTTAGAACAGAATTAGAAATTGTAAGCGAACAAAATGGGTAAATCAAAAGGAAATAAGAAGTATAATTCTGATTATAAAAAACCTATTGAGAAAACTGCAGTTAAGGCAAAAAAGCACTTAGGGCAACATTTTTTGAAAGATGAAAACATTGCTCAAAAAATTGGAGATACACTTACCTTAGAGGGATATGATAATGTAATTGAAATAGGCCCTGGAATGGGTGTACTTACCAAGTATATTCTTCAAAAAGATATCAATGTTATAGCAATGGATTTGGATACCGAGTCGATCGAGTATCTTAATACCAATTTTCAGCTCGAACATTATGACGTATTGCGAAAAAACACCAAGTTTAAGGTAATAGAAGCTGATTTTCTCAAGTTTGATCTAGATACTATATTCGAGCAAGGACAATTCGCTATTACAGGCAATTTTCCATATAATATTTCTACTCAAATTGTTTTTAAAACATTAGAAAACAGAGATCGTATTCCTGAGTTTACAGGAATGTTTCAGAAAGAAGTAGCACAACGTATATGCGAGAAAGAAGGAAGTAAAGCGTATGGTATACTCTCAGTATTAGCACAGGCATTTTATGATGCTGAATATTTGTTTACAGTAGCTCCTAGTGTGTTTAACCCACCTCCTAAAGTAGATAGTGGGGTATTGAGATTAATTAGAAAAAAGAACTACGAATTGCCTTGTGATGAAAAGTTGTTTTTTAAAGTAGTTAAAACGGCCTTTGGTCAGCGAAGAAAAACATTAAGAAATAGTCTTAAAGTTTTTCAATTGAGCGAAGAAATCAAAGTATTGGATATTCTTAATAAACGTCCAGAACAATTAACTGTAGATCAGTTTTTAGAATTAACCTTACTTATTCAAAATGGTTGAGTCTATTAGGCCTAATTTATGACTTTTAAAAACAGATGATATTGCTTAAAAAAAGGTTTAACTTCTACATAAACTCCAATTAAATTGTTTGGTTATCTTTGTGAGCGTTTATAATTGGGATATTAAACTTTTTAAGTATAGTGTATGCATTTTGAGGTTTCTGGTGAAATAATAAAACAGGTTAAGCACCTTATTGATTCAGAGGGAGATATCCGTCTTCGTGAAATGCTGAGCGAAATTCATTTTGCAGATATTGCAGAAATAATAAGTTCACTCAATCTTCCAGAAGCAACCTACCTTATAAAACTTTTAGATAGCGAAAAAACCTCTGAGGCTCTTATGGAGCTCGAAGAAGATTTTAGAGAGCGTATTCTTGAAAACCTTTCTGCAAAAGAAATTGCAGAGGAGCTCGAAGAAATGGATAGTGATGATGCAGCCGATGTGGTAGCAGAACTCCCTGACGATAGAGCCGAGAAGGTTATTGCCGAAATTGAAGATGAAAAGCGAGCCGAAGATATTAAGGAATTACTTGCTTATGATGAGGATACGGCAGGAGGGCTTATGGCCAAGGAGCTGGTCAAAGTAAAAGAAACTTGGACCGTTGCAGGATGTGTTCGAGAAATGCGTAGACAAGCCGAAAACGTAACTCGGGTACACTCTATATATGTGGTAGATAAAGAAGGAAAATTAAAAGGGCGCCTTTCTTTAAAAGATCTATTAACGGCTTCGGCAAAGGCGCATATTAGTGAAGTTTACATCTCTAAAGTAGATTATGTAAACGTAAATACAGAAGGAGAAGAAGTCGCTCGAATCATGCAAAAATATGACCTGGAGGCTATACCAGTAGTTGATGGCATTGGGGTATTGGTTGGTAGAGTAACTATCGATGATATTGTCGATTTTATTAAAGACGAAGCAGAAAAGGATTACCAATTAGCGGCAGGTATATCTCAAGACGTTGAAGCAGATGATAATATTTGGGAACTAACACGAGCAAGGTTACCTTGGTTAGTTTTAGGTCTTTTTGGTGGTTTAGGAAGTGTATTTATTATGGAGGATTTTGAAGATATCATGATGAATCCACAGTATAGAAGCTTGTTTTTCTACACACCATTGATTGCTGCAATGGCAGGTAATGTTGGTGTACAGTCTTCTGCTATTATTGTGCAAGGATTGGCAAATAATGTGGTAAAAGGAAGTTTGCTAAATCGACTATTAAAAGAAGTTGGTTTAAGTTTAATAAATGGATCAGCATTAGCACTTCTAATTATTATTTTTGGCTTTTTTATGGGATATGAACTCGCTTTTAGTTTGACTATAGCTGTGGCACTTATGAGTGTAATTATTGTAGCTGCTTTGATAGGTACTTTTGTTCCTATAGTTTTGGATAAAAGAGGTATTGATCCAGCTATTGCAACGGGACCTTTTATTACCACCAGTAATGATATTTTTGGAATTTACCTTTTCTTTTTGATTGCAAAACTTATTTTAGGGTTTTAAAAAACAACTTTACTGTACTTCCAATGTTATTTTAATGCACAAGCGCATATGAAATCTGAAATTTTTGAATATAGTTTTTTGGTTCCAAAATCTGCTATTGATGCTATGAATCATGTAAATAATGTGGTGTACCTGCAATGGGTGCAGAATGTCGCAGAAAAACATTGGATTACAAATACCAACGAGCAAATTAGAAATAAGTATGTGTGGGTAGCTCTTAATCACTATATAGAATATCATCATCCCGCTATAGAAAATGACGAAATACGAATAGAGACTTGGATAGAAGATTATAAAGGTGCCAAAAGTGAAAGACATACTAAAATTATAAATACCACTACCCAAAAAGTGTTGGTTTCTGCAAAGACAAGTTGGTGCCTATTATTTAAAGAAACGTTAAGGCCTGTAAGAATCACCTCTGAAATAAGTACTTTGTTTTCTTAAATATAAAAGAAGACATGGAAGCTATTAATATTCAGGAAAAATTATCCAAATTTGATGCACAGTGGCATCCACATCGTATTGCTGTTGTAGATGATAATCAGGTATACCTTTCAAAGTTACAAGGAGACTTTATTTGGCATAAGCATGAGGATGAAGATGAATTGTTTCAAGTGATTAAGGGAACGTTGTATATGAAGTTTAGAGATAAAACGGTTGAGGTAAAAGCCGGGGAGTTAATTGTAGTTCCTAAAGGAGTAGAACATTGTCCATCTACAAAGGATAATGAAGAAGTACATGTGTTACTTTTTGAAAAACTAAGCACAAAACACACAGGAGAAACAAAGAGCGAACGTACAATATCTAAGACAACAAATATTTAGTCAACTGTATACAATTTAATTGGCCAAAACTTGCCTCAAAATTTGAAAACTTCTTTTCGAAAAAAAAACATACCTCTTCTTAGAGGTATGTTTTTTTAAGCTTGTCTTTTTATTGTTTATTCTTTTACAACTTTGAAAGTATTCCTACCATTTATAGTGATAAAATAGACACCTTGTGGCAATGAACTCATTGGTAAAGTAACCTTGCTAGCATCTAAGGTATATATTCCCGAAGAAATATGAACTCCAATTGCATTGTATAGGGATACTTGTAAACTTTTTAACCCTGTATTTGGAACCGAAATAATTACATGATCTCTGGCAGGGTTTGGAGCAAGAACAAATTCATTAATTAAGTTTACATTGGTAGAAAGTTCTCCTTCGCAATCGATACTCGAGGATACAGTTACGATATCTCCATGTTGTACATCTATTTCAAAATTAGTAACATCGAATACTCCTTTTTCTTCATTATTAATCATTACTGTATATGGAGCAGTACCACTAGTTATTGCAATGTTTACTTTTGAGTTTCTTGCTTGGGTAATTAGCTCTGTTTTTCCTTCTAAACTTATAGCAGGTTCAATCACAGCTTCAAAACATTGCTCGCAATTGGTAATCCCATTTACTCTTATACAAACCGAATACGTACCTGGCGCTAGGTTGTCTATGGTTGTTCCTGAAGTAAAATTATAGTCTCGTCCATTTATGGTGGTCGTATAATCCAATACAGTGGTTGCATTGATACTGATCATTCCGTTATTGGTATCAATACAGGTTTCACTCAATCCAGTTACCGTAAAATTATTATCTGGTAAACTGGGAATAGGGCAAGGCTCTTCTACATTGACAGTTCTAATTACCGGGGTTGCAACACCACCAGAAAGTGTGGTCGCAGTATAAGTAACTGTATAACTGCCCAATTGATTTGTATTTACAGTAGATGCATCAATCACCAGAGTTGCACCATAAGTAACGGTGGCTCCTAGTTCGACGTAACTATCTCCTTGCTCTATAATTTGAGGATTATCACCCAATAAAGTAATTACTGGCGTAGGGCAATTGTGCCCTCCATCATTAATTGTCCAGTTGTAAGGAGCGCTAGTTAGTATATTTCTTTCTGCTTCGGCCAAACAATATGAAGCATCAGCATTTAATATCATATCTGCAGGAATTGCAGTTTCATCAGCTTCTAAAGTTGCCCAACCAATTAATGTTTTGTCATAGTTTTCTTGGGTCATTCCTGAGCCTGTAAAGAAATCATCGAAACCTTCTACATTACTAATATCCCAACTTGATAAATCTTGGTTGAATGATGAAGCTCCGTAAAACATGTATCTAATATCATAAACATCACTCATATTCCAATTGCTCAAATCTTGATTAAATGAACTTGCTTCTTCAAGAAAGCTTGTCATATATCCAACTTCATTTAATGTCCAATTTCCTATAGGTTGATTAAAAGCTTTGGCACGAAAAAACATACCTCCCATATCATCAACTTGAGACATATCCCAATTAGAAATATCTTGATTAAAATTAATAGCATCTCTGAAAGCATAATATGTTGTAGTAAGTTTTCTAAATGTCCAACCTCTAATATCTTCATTAAAAATCGTACAACCACTGAACATTCTTGAAATAGAAATAATGTTAGACATATCCCAATTCCCGATTTGATCTTTTAAATCTTCAAAATTGGTACAACCTTGAAACATTGAGCTAGTTGAGCCTATTAAAGATAAATCTGGTACATCATTAGCATTTAACTTTAAATTCACACAGTTTGAAAAGCCATAGATTAGCCATTGCCATTGTTGTGTTCCCCATTGCTCAATAGTTTGTAATTTTGAACTTGAACCACTTTCGAAAAAAAATAATGCAGGAAATTCTCCTGTAATTTTAACCTCATAAGTATCTCCTGTTGTGTAGATATGTGATGCTTCAGCTGTAAGTCCATACTCAACAGTTCCATCACCCCAATCTATAGTGTAATTATATGTGTATGAATTTCTAATAGGTATTGTTATTTCATCTCCATTAGCTACTAACCAGGTAGTAATAAAAGCATCTCCTGGGCAATTTCTACCGCCATCATTTATTTCCCAATTATAAGTTGGACTTGTCAACGTATTTCTTGCTGATTCTCCTAAACAATAGGTAGCATCGGCATTTAATGTCATATCTGCCGGAATTGCAGTTTCACCAGCTTCTAAGGTTGCCCATCCTATTAGGGTTTTATCATAATTTTCTGTAGACATTGCTGTCCCGGTAAAGAAGTTGTCCAGAGCCTCTACATTACTAATATCCCAACTGGATAGATCTTGATTAAAAGAGGTTGCTCCCTCAAACATGTTTCCAGCTTCATACACATTACTAAAATCCCAATTGCTTAAATCCTGATTAAATGATGTTGCTCCTTTAAACATTCTATCGATATAATCCACAGTGCCTAGCGTCCATTTACCAATGGGTTGGTTAAAGGAAGTAGCATCTTTAAACATGGCATCAAATTCGTCTACTTTGCTTACATCCCAATTTGATATATCCTGATTAAAAGTAGCCGCAGCTTCAAAGGCGTTATAAGCATCAGTCAAACTAGTAAAAGTCCATCCTCCAATATTTTCATTAAACAATGTGCAACTATTAAACATAGAAGCGATAGATTCAATAGTTGTCATATCCCATGAGTTGATGGTATCTTTTAGATCTTCTAGGTTTGTACAACCCCTAAACATACTTGACATATTTGTTACTTGGGATAAATCCGGCGTATCATCAGCATTCAATTTTAGATTATAACAACCACTAAAAGCACTTTTCATAGAAGTCCACTGTTGTGTACCCCATTGATCTACAGCTATAATTTTATCTCTGGCTGCAGAATTTCCGTTAATATATATCCTTGGAAAATCTCCAGAAATTCTTACCGTATAGGTATTTGCTGTTGCATATTGATGTGTAGCATCTCCCGTTATCCCCGTTTCAACAGTTCCATCTCCCCAATCTATTATATAATTATATCCAGAACCATTTGTTGGTATGGTAATACTTTCATTACTAGCAGTAGTTTGCCAAGTAGTGATAAAGAAGTCTTCAGGACAAGAATTTCCTAAGTCATTAATCGTCCAGCTATAAGGAACACTGGTTAACGTATTTCTAGCTATTTCTGATAAACAATAAAAAGTATCTGCATCTAACGTTACATTGATGGGGATTTGTGTTTCTCCTGCTTCTAAAGTGGCCCAACCAATCAAGGTGTTATCATAATTTTCTTGAGACAAGGCTGTGCCTGTAAATAACCCAGTCATGCTTGTCACGCTCGAAATATCCCAACTAGATAAGTCTTGGTCAAACGAAGATGCTCCTGAAAATAAATCTTCTATATCCTGAACTTGACTAAAATTCCAACTACTTACATCCTGATTGAAAGTGGTAGCTCCAGTAAACATATTTTCCATATCAATTACTGTTGCCATATTCCAGCTAGAAATATTCTGATTAAATGTTACTGCTTTTTGAAAAGTAGCCTCTGTGGTTAACAAATTGGTAAATGTCCATGCACCGATATCTTCATTAAAAATACTACAGCCAGAAAACATACTATCGATACTTTCTATTGTAGACACATCCCAAGATCCCATCCTATCCTTCAAATCTTCAAAGTTAGTACAGTTCTCAAACATCCTAGATAACTCGGTAACTTGAGATAAATCTGGGGTATCATCTGCGTTTAGTTTTAAATTTTCACAATCATTGAAGGAATCTCTAAAACTACGCCATTGTATATTTCCCCATTGTTCAATAGTTTGAATTTTAGTTCTTAATGTCCGACCAAGTCTAAAAAACAACGTAAATCTTGGGAACTCACCAGTAATTGACACCTCATACCTTCCTGCTGTGGTATAATCATGTGAAATATCTGTTGTTACATTGGTGTCCTTGGTACCATCTCCCCAATCAATAGTATAGTTATAATTATATCCACTAGTGGTTCTAATCGTAATTCTATCATTATCTTCTAATAACCACGAAGTGATAAAGGCATCTTCTGGACAAACCTTTCCTCCATCGGTGATGATCCAATTATAGGGCGCATTGGTTAATATAGTTCGAGCGGCTTCTCCTAAACAATACGAAACGTTTTCTGCATCAAAACTAACTCCTACAGGGATTTTGGTTTCTCCCGCATCTAGTCGTGCCCAACCGATTAAGGTATTATCATAATTTGTTGTGGACATTCCTGAGTTACTAAACATATGCTGTATAGAATTCGTATTTTCTACCAGCGAACTGATATCCCAACTTCCTAAGTCTTGATCAAAAGCCGTAGCGCCATTGAAAGCACTGTTTATATTCCCTACATTTTTAACATCCCAGGCACTAATGTCTTGATTGAATACAGTAGCACCATTAAACATTGTTGACAAACTTCTGGCTTGTTCAGTATTCCAACTACCAATCGCTCCATTAAATGCTGTGGCATCTTGAAACATTGCACTAAACACTTCACCCGCACTTGTATTCCAAGAATCCAGATTTTGGTTGAAGGATGTATTTCTAAAAAACATAGAGGAAAAATCCTTTACCGCAGATACATTCCAGGTACTTATATTTTCATTAAAATTTGAACTATCAAATACCTCTTCCATATTTTCAATGGTACTCACATCCCAATTTCCGATATTACCTCCATGATCCACCAAAGAAGAAGTCATTTCAAACATTTTTTTCATACTTTTTACCAAGCTTAAATCTGGGGCATCTGTAGCATTAATAACCAATAGCGAACAACGCCTGAATGCACTTTCCATAGAAGTCCACTGTTGTGTCCCCCATTGATCTACAGAGATAATTTTATCTCTGGCTGCAGAATTTCCATTAATATATATCCTTGGAAAATCTCCTTTGATTTTTACGGTATAGGTTCCTGGTGTTGTAAATGTGTGAGAAGCATCTCCTGTTATACTGGTATCTTCTGTTCCATCTCCCCAAGTAACACTATAGTTATATCCATCTCCTCTGGTAGGAATAACAATAGTTTCATCTGCGGTTGTGGTTTGCCAAGTGGTAATAAAACCTTCTTCAAAACCACAGTCCAAAACATCTCCAATAATGTTCCAATTATTAAGTGTATTGGTTAATATAGCTCTACCTTCTTCAACGGCACAGTATTTCAATTCTATAGCACCAAGTCTAACACCAGTAGGAATATCATCAATACCGTCACTTACATTTCCACTAGTATCTGTTGCCCAACCTTTTAAAGTAGCCTCATAATTTTCTATAGACATCCCTGATTGATCCAGCATACCAAGCATTGAATTGACATTACTGATATCCCAATCTGATAGGTCTTGGTTAAATTTAGCTGCCCCTGAAAATGTATAGTTAAACCTATTAACTTTACTCACATCCCACTTACTTAATGGTTGATTAAAAGAAGCTGTTGCAATAAACATAAAATCTATATTTACCGCTCCTGTTACAAACGCTCCAATATTCCAATCATTTACATTTTGATTAAAATTATCTGCTCCACCGAACATCAATGAGAAATTTTGGACATTTCCAACGTTCCAAGACGCAATATTTTCATTAAACATATCAGCATCGGCAAACATTCTCCGCATGTTTTCTATGGTACTTACATCCCATGTGTTCATCACATCTTGTGTATCTACCAAAGAAATAGCACTGTTAAACATCCTAGATACGTTATTTGCTTGTGATAGTATTGGTGTATCTGTAGCGTCTAATACCAAATTAGAACATCCATAAAATGCATTTTCCATAGAAGTCCATTGTTGTGTACCCCATTGATTCACTTCTAAAATTTTGTCTTTATCTCCTGTATTATTAAAATAAATTCTTGGGAAATCGCCTATAATTTTAACCTCATACGCCCCTGCTGAGGTATACGTGTGTGTTGCATTACCTGTTTCTGAAGTAATTGCGGTTCCATCTCCCCAGTCTACGATATAGTTGTATCCAGCTCCTGTGGTGGGTATCGTAATAGTTTCATTATCCGTTGTCGTTTGCCATGTGGTAACAAAAGCGTTTGTAAAATCACAGTCTTGTCCTTGGTCTGTGATACTCCAATTGAATCCAGTAGGATCAGTTAGCGTATTTCTAGCGTCTGTTCCTAAACAATAGGTAAGATTAGACGCTCCAAGAATTAATCCACTTGGTGTATTACTGTTCTCTATCCATCCAATTAAGGTAGCATCGTAGTTTTCTGTGGATAATCCTGATTGATCAAGCATATTCGACATTGAATTGACATTGCTAATATCCCAATCTCCCAAAGTTTGATTAAACCTCGATGCCACTAAAAACATCAATCTCATATTTCTCACTTCCCTTACATTCCAAAGGTTTAATGGTTGGTTAAAATCCTCTGCCTCATTAAACATTGCTAACATGTTTGTCACTTTGCTAACATCCCAATTATTCAATGGACTATTAAATACTCTTGTCAATGCAAACATTTTACTCATAACAATTGTTCCGGTAACACGTTCTCCAATATTCCAATCATTTAGATTTTGATTAAAGTTATAAGCACTCTCAAACATAGATGAAAAATCAGTGACACTACCTACATCCCAAGTTCCAATTTCTTCATCAAAATCAATAGCTACTCTAAACATATAAGACATATTAGTGATTGTGCTTACATCCCAATTTCCAATATTATCCTTACGATCGACAAATCTAACGGCACCCCAAAACATTTGTGATAGATTCGTTGTAGCAGATAAATCAGGGGTATCATCCGCATTTAATTCTAAACTATTACAACCATAAAAAGCTCTTTCCATAGAAGTCCATGAAATCGCTCCCCATTGTTCTATTGTTTGAATTTTATTTTTATCACCTCTATTATTAAAATAAATTCTGGGGAAATCACCAATAATTCTAACTGTATGGATTCCTGGAGTAGCATATGAGTGTGATGCATTACCTGTAATTCCAGTTTCTATAGTACCATCGCCCCAATCGACCGAATAATTATATCCATTTCCAGTAGTTGGAATAGTAATACTCTGATTATTCACATTAGTTTCCCAAGTGGTAATAAAAAAATCCGTATCTGCACAACCTAATCCTCCATCCGTGATTCTCCAATTTAACCCACTGTTATCAGCTAATATATTTCTAGCAGCTTCTCCTAAACAATAGGTAAGATTAGACGCTCCTAAATGTAATCCACTTGGTGTATTACTGTTCTCTGCCCAGCCAATTAAGGTAGCGTCATAATTAGCGGTAGAAAGCCCGCTACTATCTAACATACCCGAAATATCTGTTACTTTTTCTAGATTCCAAGCTCCTAAATTTTGATCAAAATTTTCAGTGCCTATAAACATACTATTCATATTAATGGTCCCCACAACATGTTCACCAATATTCCAACCGCTAATATTTTGATTAAAACGGGTTACTCCTATGAGCATTGAATTAAAATCAGTAACGTTACCGACATCCCAAGTGCTGATATTTCCATTGAAATTTCTAGCATTAGTAAACATCAATCCCATATTTGTGATATTAGAGGTATCCCAATTTGAAAAATCTGGTGATTGTAAATTCACACAATTTCGAAACATTTGATTTAAAGAAGTCACATTGGATAAGTCTGGGACGTCCGTTGCAACTATTTCTAGATTAGTACAGCCATAGAATGCGTTGCTAAAAGAGTTCCAAGTAATAGTTCCCCATTGTTCTATGGTTCTAAGCTTTCTTGCATTATTTAAATTATTTGATGATGTAAACCGTGGGAAATCACCTGTTATTTTTACAGTATGCATTCCTACAGTAGTATAAGGATGACTAGCATCTCCAATAAAACCAGTTTCTATAGTTCCATCACCCCAATCCACTGTATAATTATATCCAGATCCAGTTGTAGGGATGGTAATGCTTTCATCTGCAGTTGTAGTTTCCCAAGTAGTAATAAATTCGTTTTGGGCATGTACAATTCCTAAACACAAAAGGTTTAGAAGTAACAAATAGTAGTTTTTTTTCATTTTGGATTGGGGTATTGATTGAATTGCAAAAATAAATCTCCTGTAAATCATTTCGTAGCTTACAGCTTAGTTTTATTGTAGTTACGCGATTTGTACCCTAATTTGTACCCTGGTTTGCTAGCTGTTCTGACTTCTGTTTTATAATTTTGCTAGAGTATTTCTATTATTTTTAAACAAACACAATAAACTTTTGAAAACTAATTACGTTTATTTATTTGTATTACTTTCTGGTTTATTATCATCCATTTCTTCATACACACAAGAAATTTTAGACGAGAGCATTAATGATACTATTTTTACTGACTCAATTACTTCTAAAAATATGTTAGGCAACTATTTTTATGTAGCTGAAGATGCTACTTTACAAATGGGAATTGAAGAGGCCGTAAACCTAGACTATAAAAAATCAGAAAAGGAAAGGATCAATCTCGGATTTACAAATACCAATGTTTGGTTAAAATTTAAAATAAAAAACAATACTCCAGAACATTTTAGCAAATTACTAAGAATCCAAAAACCACTATTGGATTCTGTTAGTTTGTATTATAAAGAAAATAAAGAATGGAAAGTTTACCATACAGGAGTTATGGTTAATGAAGCTAACAAACCTATTAGAGGTACTTCATTACATTTTCCTTTAGATTTAGCACCGGAACATACCCAAACCTATTATATTAAAACCTATAGTCAATACGGAAAATCATATGCTGTATCTATAATTAATGAAGAAGATTATTTGAACAACGAGCAAAACGAATTATTAGCAATGGCCTTAATTATTGGCGCATTGGTAATCATTGTATTTTATAATATATTGTTAGGTATAGGCTTACATGATAATGTGTATTTTTTGTATGCTGGAACTATTTTAGGTGGGTTATTGGTACAAATTACGGTTAGAGGGTTTATGAAAAAGTTTTTACTTGATGAAATGCCTTTTCTCCAAGAATGGTGTACACCTATTTTTTTAACTTTTGGTACGGTAGTAACAGCACAGTTTTGTATTCATTTTCTTGAAACAAAAAAGTATAGTAGGTCTGCACATTGGCTACTCAATGGCATTTTTTATTATGAACTTTTGGCGCTAGCTTACGTAATGATACGACAAAAGTTTTTTGGACACCCTCCTAATAACAGTCCTGTTGCTATGGGATTATTGTTATGTAGCTTTTTGGCGCTTTATGCTGGTATTAAAACTTATATTGGAGGTAATTCTTTTGCCAAATACCTAGTTATTGCTTGGGCGACTTATTGTACCAGTGTAATTATTTATACCTTGACTGTGTTTGTGATTTTACCTGAAAACTTTTTTACACTTAATGCTTATATGATTGGTTCTATTTTAGAAGCTATTTTATTATCATTGGCTGTTGCAGATCGTTACAATACTTTAGAAAAAGAAAAATTTAATTTAGTGGCTCAACTTCTTTCTGTGAAGAAAGATATTTCGTTAAAAACAAAAGAAATTATGGAGTTACAAATGGAAAGTGTAAAACAGTTACGCTCAAAATTAAAAATAGCAGAAGATTTACAAAAAATAGTTAAAAAAGATACTCAAATCAATACGCAATCTATTTTAGCCGATATTCGTTCGAGCAGAATGGAAGATCAAAAACTTTTAGTTATTAAAGAACAAATAGTAGACTTTAATGCTAACTTTATTACCCAACTCATTACTGAGTTCCCCAAGCTTTCAAAAACAGAAATTGAAATAGCTACTTTTTCTAAAATGAAATTAACTCGAAAAGAAATAGCTGAACTAAGAGGAACAACCATACATGCCGTAAAAATAGCTAAGGCTCGATTAAAGAAAAAACTCAACTTAAGCTCTAATGATTCACTTGAAGACTTCTTGGAGAAGATTTAACCCCTTATCTATTTACTTTGAAGCAAAGAAATAACCTCTATGCTAACGAGAATTGTATAGCAAAGGTTACTAATGAATTTTCTTCTGATTAATAATCAGACTCTATTGTTTGTATTGAATCGAGAAGATATTTCGGTGGTCAGAGATACTATTTTGTAATCCTTCGGCAAATTATACCAATTGCACTTTAAATCTACCGGAATAAAATGTCCTTTTTTCACCTCAGTTTCAGAATAAAAATAAACCGTAGCGCTGCTATGCTTGATTTTTCTTCTTCACTGAAATAAAAAAATCTTGATTTTATTTTCCAGTAAATTCAAAATACAATTGGTATTACATCTTACATAGCTTTGTTTTAGGTTCTAGTTTTATGGCATGTAAAAAGAATTAAGTTATACCATTTACACTTTGAATTTACCGTAATAAAATACTCTTTTTCGTTTCTGCTTCAGAATAAAAAAGAACCGTAATTACCACTATGCTTATTTTTTCTTCTTCTCATAAACAAAAAATAGCTCATTTTCTTTAACAGTAAATTCAAAGTATAACTGGTATTAATAGAAAATAAGAGATGTATTCCAATTCTAAATCACTTATAAACCTGGCTTAAAATAACTTCCTTTAGTACTTCCTAAAGATGCTATTAAAAAGTAATTTGAATGTCCGCAATGCATAACAACTCATTATTGTCAACCTGAACTTGTTTCAGGTGCTCATCATAAAGAACTATTTGTTAATATGTGAGATTCCGAAATAAATTCGGAATGACACTAAAACTATTAGTAGAACTGGTTTAAACTTTTTTCAATTCGCTATAAAAATGCCCTTTTTCACTCAGTCTTCATCTTTTTCTTACTTCGTAGCGCTGCTATGAAGTGTAAAAAACATTTCATTTGACCAAAAAATCATAATTTTTCGCATGAATCAAAAAAGTTTAAACCAGTTCGTAGAATAAAAACAGACCATCAATTATTTTTTATTCTTTTACAACTTTAAAAGTGTTTCTTCCATCTATAGTGATAAAATAGACACCTTGTGGCAATGAACTCATCGGTAAAGTAACCTTGCTAGCATCTATGGTATATATTCCCGAGGAAATGTGAACGCCAATTGCATTGTATAGAGATACTTGTAGACTATTTAGTCCTGTATTTGGAACCGAAATAATAACATGATCATGAGCAGGGTTAGGAGCAATTACAAATTCATTAATCAAGTTTACATTGGTGGTGAGTTTACCTTCGCATGCAATGCTTGATACGACTTCGATATGATCACCATGTTGTACATCTATATCAAAATTAGTAACATCGAATACTCCTATTTCTTCATTATTAATCATTACTGTATATGGAGCAGTACCACTAGTTATTGCAATGTTTACTTTTGAGTTTCCTGCCTGTGTAATTAGTTCGGTTTTTCCTTCTAAACTTATAGCAGGTTCAATCACAGCCTCAAAACACTGCTCGCAATTGGTAAATCCATTTACTCCTATACAAACTGAATAAGTGCCCGGTGCCAGGTTGTCTATGGTTGTTCCCGAAGTAAAGTCATAATCTACTCCATTAATAGTAGTTGTATAATCCAATGCCGCAGCAGAAATGATACTGATCATTCCGTTATTGGTGTCTATACAAGTTTCGTTTAACCCGGTCACAGAAAAATTAGTTGCTGGTAAACTAAGAATAGGGCAGGGTTCGACCACATTTACTGTTCTGATTACTTCGATTGCGTTACCGCCAGAAGGTGTTGATGCATTATACGTCACCGTATAACCTCCCAGTTGGTTGATGTTCACTCCAGATGTTTCTATAATCAAAGTAGCTCCGTAGGTTACTGTAGCTCCCAATTCTGTATATGGATCTCCTTGTACAATGGTTTGCGGATTATCTCCTAATAGCGTAATCACAGGTATAGGACAGTCTAATCCTCCATCGGTAATCGTCCAATTATACGGTGCACCGGTAAGTAGATCTCTTGCATCTTTTCCTAAACAGTAAGTAGCATCAGCATCTAATGTTACATTGATTGGGATTTGCGTTTCTCCTGCTTTCAAAGTGGCCCAACCTATTAAGGTAGCATCATAATTCTCTGTAGACATTCCACAACCTATAAACATATTAACCATACCTAAACGATCTGTAAGACTAATATCCCAGCCACTTAAGTCTTGGTCAAAGGCAGCAGCTCCCTGAAACATAGATTCAAAAGCGCTGGCACTAGTGATATTCCAACTACCAATAGGTTGGTTAAATGCTAATGCTCCATTGAACATTTGCTCAAAATCAGAAACATTTTGAGGATTCCATTGATCTAAGGGTTGATTAAATACCGTATTGTCCAGAAACATATTACTCATGGTTTGTACGCCACTTACATTCCAGTTGTTGATGTTTTCATTAAAAGTAGATTCTTCAAAAAGACTTACCATACTAATGACATTACTTACATCCCAAGTACCAATCCTGTTTTGTCTATCTACTAAAGATGTAGTTCGTTCGAACATAGAATCCATAAAGGTTACAAGACTTAGATCAGGAGTATCTGTAGCATTAAGTTCTAAGTTAGTACAACCAGAGAATGCTCTGTTCATACTTGTCCACTGCTGTGTTCCCCATTGTTCTACAGTTAATAACTGTTCTCTAATATCAGAACCAAAGAAGAATATTCTAGGAAATTGCCCTGTTACTTTTATCGTTTGAACTCCGGCAGTAGCATAGATATGTGAAGCATCGCCTGTAAACCCACCTTCGATGGTGCCATCTCCCCAATCTACTGTGTAATCGTATCCCCCACCCGAAGTAGGAATAATCATCATTTCATTATGTGTATTTGTTTGCCATGTAAAAATAAATGCTTCACTAAAATCACATTCTCTAAAACCTTCATCATTTATTCTCCAATTGTTTGGTGCGCTGGTAAGTAGATCTCTTGCATCTTTTCCTAAACAATAGGTAGCATTGATATCGAATCTTACATTGTTTGGAATTTTCGTTTCACTAGTACTTAAAGTTGCCCAACCAATTAAAGTATCATCATAGCTTGCTTGTGACATACCAGAGTTTGTAAACATATCTGTCATAAAAAACTGAACTCCACTTATATTCCAATCTCCCAAACTTTGATCAAACGCAGTTGCCCCATTAAATGTGTTTCTGAAAAAGGCTATGTTAGAAGTATCCCAGCCACTAATATCTTGATTAAATGAAGTAGCTGAAGAAAAAGTAGCATCCATAAAGAATACGTTACTGGTATCCCATTGTCCAATATCTTCATTAAAAGTACTACATCCTTCAAACATAGTAGAGATGTTTGTAATCGTACTCATATTCCAATCTCCAATTTTGTCTTGTAAATCTTCAAGATTAGTACAATCTTTAAACATGTTTACAGTAGAAATAACTTGGGATAAGTCAGGAGTATCGGTAGCATTAAGTTTTAAGTTGGTACAACCCTCAAAAGTACCTATAGCTTCTGTTAATTGCAGATTTCCCCATTGTTCTATAGTAGCTAATTTTTCTTTGTCTACAGATGGAGCATCAAAGTCAAATCGTGGAAAATCTCCATAAATACGAACTGTAAATATCCCTAGATTCTCTGGTCTTCCCATTTGGAAAATGTCACTAGTCATATGATAAATACCTCCATCTGATAAACTAAGTAAATAATCATATCCATTTCCAGAGGATGGCATGGTAAAAGTTGTTTCGGATGTTAAATCCCAGGTCATGATAAAGAAATCACTTTCATCACAACTTGCACCACTATCTGTAATTTGCCAACCATGATCATTGGTTAGTTTTTCTATGATATCACCTGCCATACAATATTGACTACTGCCAGCATCAAAGGCGATATCATTTGGACGAGTATCAGTAGCATTCAATTCTACAAACCAACCAGAAAGAGTTTGGTCATAGTTTTGAGTTGATAACCCTGCATTGCTAAACATACCCGACATATCGGTTACAAGGCTTATATTAAACGATCCCATGTTTTGATCAAAGCTTGTAGCCCCGTTAAACATATCTTTTAGATTGTTAACAGAAGGTGTATACCAATTCACTGGTTGGTTAAATGTTTTAGCACCTCTAAACATTTCGGATAAATCCTCTGCAACAAAAAATCTCCAACTATTTAAAGGCGTATTAAACTTTTCTGCATCCATAAATAGTTGACCCAAGTCTACAATAGTTCTTGTATCCCAATTCGCTATGGTTCCTTCTGTATCTATAAGATTGGTAGCCCCTTTAAACATTGCACGTAAACTAGTCACATTGGTTAAATCTGGAGTGTCGTCTGCATCTACAATAACATTCGAACACCCATAAAATGCTGATTCCATGCTTGTCCATTCATTAGTCCCCCATTGCGTGATGGCAATTGTTTTGTCTTTATCTCCCGAATTATTAAAATATATCCTTGGGAAATCACCTGTAATTTTGATGATATGTGTACCTGCTGTTGCGTAGGTATGTGATGTATCTCCTGTAAATCCTCCTTCGATAGTACCATCGCCCCAATCTACCGCATACCTATATCCACTACCTATGGTTGGGATGGTAATACTTTCGTTTGCTGTTGTGGTTTGCCATGTGGTGATAAAGGCATCTGTAAAGTCACAGCTTAAGCCACCATCATTAATTGTCCAATTATAAGGCGCACTGGTTAAGGTATTATGTGCATCTTCACTCAAACAATACCCAACTGTTGCATCTAATTGTACATCAGCCATTATTTGTGTTTCACCTGGGTCTAATGTTGCCCAACCAATTAGTGTTTTATCATAGTTTTCTTGTGACATTCCTGATGCTACAAAAAAATCTTCTAACCTACTAAGATTGCTAATATCCCAACTCGATAAATCTTGATTAAAAGCAGTAGCACCATTAAACATATCCTCGGCTCTTCTAACACTACTCATATCCCAAGTACTCAAATCTTGATTAAAGGCAATAGCACCTTCAAACATACTATCTATGTCGTCACTATTTGACATATCCCAATTAGAAATATCTTGGTTAAAGGCTATTGCTTTATTAAAAGTATCATACGAACGAGAAAGGTTATCAAATGTCCATCCGCCAATATTTTCATTAAACTTGTCCGTGTTTTTGAACATATGAGAAATATGTGTAATCGTTCTCATATCCCATGTTCCTATTTTATCTTTTAAGTCTTCAAAATTAGTACATCCAGAAAACATATACGTTGTACGGGTTACTAGTGATAAATCAGGAATATCATCTGCATTCAACTTTACATTAACACAGCCATCAAAAGCTTCATCCATTGTTGTCCACTTTTGGATACCCCATTGCTCAATAGTTTGTAAGCGTTGAGCATCAGGGTAATTTCTACCATCAAAGGCTATAGCAGGAAATTCTCCAGAAATTGTTACAGTATAGGTTCCTGCGGTAGTATAGGTGTGTGTTGTTAAACCTGTAAGTCCATTACTAATAGTTCCATCTCCCCAATTTACATGGTAGTTGTAATTGTATAAAGTGTTGATAGGTATGGTAATTGATTCATTAGCGGCAGTGGTTTGCCAAGTGGTTATAAAAGCATCTGAAAGAGTACAAACGGTTCCTGCATCTAAGATAGTCCAATTATACGGAGCACTAGTCAATGTATTTCTTGCATCTATTCCTAAACAATAGATGAGATTATCAGCATTTAAAAATAAATCTGTTGGTATTTTTGTTTCCTCTGCCTCTAGATGTGCCCACCCTATTAAGGTTTGGTCATAATTTTCTTTAGACAATCCCGAATTTCTTAGCATTAGAGCCATATTAGTAGCATTACTAATATCCCAATCACCTAAACTTTGATTAAAAGAAGTAGCTTGACTAAAGACTACAGAGAAATCTGAAACATTACTTACATCCCATTTATCTAATGGTTGATTAAACTTTTCTGCCCCATTAAAAACTTGAGATAGATCATTTACTCCACTTATATTCCAGTCATTTAATGGTTGGTTAAATTTAACAGCTTCTTTAAAAATGCCTCTAATAGTATTTGCATTTGTTAATACCCAGTTGTTTAAGGGTTGGTTAAAATTAGGAGTTTTAAAGAAAGCCGAAGAAAGGTCTCTCACATTACTAACATTCCAATTATTAATATTTTCATTCATTCCTGAAAAAGCAAAAATACCTTGCATAGAAGTTACCTCACTAACATTCCAATTGCCAAATTCTCCTCCATTATCAATAAACCCAGTAGTAAATGTAAAGGCAGAATTCATATTAGTAACATTGCTTAAATCGGGAACATCTAATGCATTTAGTACTAAATTAGAACAACCAGTAAAAGCACTCTCCATAGAAGTCCATTGTTGCGTTCCCCATTGTTCTACTGAAACGATTTTATCTTTATCCCCTGTATTATTAAAGTATATTCTTGGGAAGTCTCCTGTGATTTTTACCGTATGTGTTCTGGCATTGATATACGTATGCGATGGGGCTACATCTGTAGTTACTACTTCTTCTGTATTATCCCCCCATTCTATTAGATAGCTATAGGTTTCTCCGCCAAAAGTCGGAATCGTAATCGTTTCATTGGCGAGAGTAGTTTGCCAAGTCATACTAAATTTTTCATTTTCGGGGCAACCCAATCCTCTATCAGAAATTCTCCAATTATACGTTGTTAGTAATTGATTTCGTTCTAAAAAGGCATCACAATATCTTGTAAAATCAACAGATAAAACTACATCTCGTGGTATTCTGGTTTCGCCAGTATCTAATGTTGCCCAACCAATCAATGTCTTGTCATAGTTTTCTAATGAAAAACGAGTATTGGCTATAAATGTTCTCATGGTGGTTGCTTCACTGATATCCCAGGTGCTCAAATCTTGATTAAAGGCGTTGTTTTGATAAAACATGCCATCAAAATCTTTTACTTTAGAAACATCCCAATCACCGATATCTTCATTAAAACTAGAATTAAAAAACATCGTATTCATGTTTTCTATGTTTCCTGTATCCCATTGTCCAATGGTATTTTGTAGATCTTCAAAATTTGAAGTTCCTGCAAACATTCTTCTTGCATTGGTAACCAAACCAAGATCTGGACTATCGGTTGCATTTAGTTTTAGATTAGAACATCCATTAAAAGCTAGTTCCATAGATTGCCAAGGTATTGTTCCCCATTGTTCTATGGTTAAAATTTTATCCTTATCGCCTCCATTATTAAAGTAAACCCTAGGTAAATCGCCCAATACCTTAACAGTATAAGTGCCAGCTGTGGTATAACTATGTGTAGCATTACCGGTTAGCCCTTGATCTATTGTTCCATCTCCCCAATCAATAACATAGTTATAACCACTTCCTGTTGTTGGAACTGTAATACTTTCATTAGTTGTAGTAGTTTGCCAAGTGGTAATAAATGCATCACTACAATCGAGTCCTGCATCATCAATGGTCCAATTATATGGCGCACTTGTAAGAGTATTTCTCGCCACTTCTCCAAAACAATACGTAAGTCCGTCTGCACCAAGTACCAGGTTGTTAGGAGTATTGGCATTCGAGGCCCAACCCACTAAGGTTGCATCGTAATTAGCAACTGAAAGTCCTGAATTGGCTAATATATCATCTATATCTGTTACTTTCTGTAGATCCCAGTTTCCTAGGTTTTGATCAAAATTTTCGGTCCTAGTTAACATACTATTCATGTTAACAGTTCCGATAACATTTTCACCAATATTCCAGTTACTTATATCTTGATTAAAATCAGAAGCTCCTAAAAGCATTAAGTCAAACGAAGTTACATTACCTACATCCCAAGTAGAGATATTTCCATTAAAGCTTCTGGCATTTATAAACATCCATGTCATGGAGGTTACGGAAGAGGTATTCCACCCAGATAAATCGGGGGATTGTAAATTAATACAACCAAAAAACATTTGATCCATTGCAGTTACCTGTGATAAATCAGGAGCGTCAGCGGCGGTAATATTCATGTTACTACATCGAGAAAACGCTTGCAACATACTTTGCCATTCTATATTTCCCCATTGTTCTATGGCTCTCAGCTTTTCAGCATTAGAGATCCCACCTGCCAAGGAAGCAAACTGAGGAAAATCTCCTAAAATCTTTATTGTATAGATCCCGGCAGTCGTATAACTGTGTGAAGCATTTCCTGTATTCCCAAACTCAATGGTTCCATCACCCCAATCAATAGTATAATCATATCCTGATCCTGTAGTAGGTATCGTTATAGATTCATTGGTAGCAGTAGTTTGCCAGGTAGTTATAAAGAAATTTGTTGAAGCACAGGCCAACCCATCATCAGAGATAGACCAATTTAATCCGTTAGTATCCGTTAATGTATTTCTAGCATCAGCACCAAAACAGTATTGGCTTCCTTCAAAACTAATACTGATGTTGGATGGAATTGTCTCTCCTACATCCTGTTTTGCCCAACCAATAAGTGTGGTATCATAATTTTCTGTCGAAAGTCCTGATTGTTGAAACATTGCACCCATATTAGTGACACTCGAAAGGTTCCAGTCACCAACATTTTGATCAAAGTTTGATGCTCCAAAGAACATACCTCCCATATTTTCTACGTTACTTGTATCCCAAGCATCTAATGGTTGATTAAAAGATGTTGCAAAACCAAACATACTCACCATATTGGTTACTTTGCTTATATCCCAAGTATTTAATGATTGGTTGAATCTACTAGCAGAATCAAACATAGCTTGCATAGTAATAGTACCTGTCACAAATTCTCCGACATTCCAACCGCCAATATTTTGATTAAACAGCGCATTATTATTAAACATTCCGACGAAGTTTTCTACCTTACCTACATCCCAAGAAGTGATATTAAAGTCAAAAATAGAATCGGCGAACATATTTGCCATATTGGTAATGGTACTGGTATTCCACGAATTCATAGAAGCTTCATTATCTACGATATTATTGGTTCCCATAAACATACGCTCCAGCGATGTGGTCTGACTTAAATCTGGAGCGTCCGATACATTTAACTCTAAGGCAGTACATCCATAAAACGCATGTTCCATACTGGTCCATTGCTGTGTTCCCCATTGATCTATAGAAGTAATGAGATCCTTTGATCCTGTATTATTAAAATAGATCCTTGGAAAATCTCCAGTTATTTTTACCTTATACACTCCTGCTGAGCTGTACATATGTGATGCGTTTCCTGTATATCCAAACTCAATCGTTCCATCTCCCCAATCGATATCATAATTATAGCCTGACCCTGTAGTAGGTATGGTAATACTTTGATTAGCTGTAGTTGTACGCCAAGTTGTTATAAAAAAGTCTGTAGTTGCACATCCTAAACCAGCATCACCAATACTCCAATTTTTATCGATATCCAATATATTTCTAGCAGACTCTCCTAAGCAATAGGTAAGCCCTGAAGCACCTAAATTTAGATCATTTGGAGTAGTAGGATTCTCTGTCCAACCAATTAGTGTGGCATCATAATTTGCGGTACTTAGATTCGTGCCATTTAGCATATTTGCCAAAGTGGTAGCACTGCTCAAATCCCAATTCCCCAGATTTTCGTCAAACAAATTGGCACCTTGAAACATACTTATAAAATTTCCAATCGTACTCACATCCCAATGTTGCATTTGTCCGCCATTATCGACTAACTTCCTACAGTCTTTAAAAGCTTTAAACATATTGGTGACATTAGAAAGATCAGGAATATCTGTTGCGTTGATCACTACATTGCTAGCACCTTCAAAAGCTCTATCAAAAGAAGACCATTGCCCAGTACCCCATTGCTCTACCGAACGCATTTTGTTCCCAATATTTGTAAAATTGTTGGTATACAATCTTGCAAATGCTCCAGATATTTTAACGGTATAAGTTCCTGCAGTAGCATATGTATGTGATGAGTTTCCTCCTTGATTTTCGGAAGTGGTACCATCTCCCCATTCTACATTATAAAAAGATCCACCTCCTGAAGTTCTTATTGTAATACTTTCATTAGTACTTGTAGTTTGCCAGGTAGTAATGAATTTATCTGTTTCAGTACAATTTATAACATCACCGGATATTGTCCAACTTTCTTCTATGATCAAACTTTGTCTTGCCGCAGCTGCATTACAATAACTTAAACCACTAGAATTCAAGGACACATCTCTTGGAATTCTGGTTTCTCCATTAGCTATGTCTAAAGTTGCCCAGCCTATTAAAGTAGCTTCATAATTTTCTTGTGACATACTAGTTCCTACAAAAAAGCTACTTAGTTGACTATTATCTAGAATATTACTTAAATCTAATGCCCCTAAATTCTGATTAAAATCTGTAGCATTAATAAATAAATTTTCCACTGCTATAATACTGGTAATACCCTGAAGTTTCCAATTACTAATATCTTGATTGAATGCCTTCGAATCAGCAAAAGCAAGCCCCATTTGTTTCACATTTCTAACATCCCAATTATTTAACGGTTGATTAAATCTTGATGTTAAGCTAAATATGGATGTCATATCCTCGACATTACCAACATTCCAACTATTGATATTTTCATTAAAATCTGAAGAACGAAAAAACAGTCTGCTCATATCTGTCACATTACTTGTATTCCAATTCCCTATGTTATCTTTTAAATCTTCTAATCTAAATGCTTTGCTAAACATTCGGCTCATAGAAGTCACATTACTTAAATCTGGCGTATCATCTGCATTTAGTTTCAAATTGTTACAGCCTTCAAAAGCAGAAGCCATACTAGTCCATTGCTGATTGCCCCATTGTTCAATAGTTAAGATTTTAGCTTTATCTCCTGAATCATCAAAATAGATTTTTGGAAAATCTCCATAAATTTCTATGCGGTGAACTCCTGGTGTTTCAAATGTATGGGTAGCATCACTGGTATTTCCGACAGAGATAGAATCATCTCCCCAGTTTACGGTATAATTGTATCCAGAACCAGTAGTAGGTATAGTAATGGTTTCGTTTGCAATAGTGGTCTCCCAAGTAGTAATAAATTTATCTTCTTCACAAGCTTCACCTCCATCTATAATGGTCCAGTTAAACTCGGATGGATTGGTAAGTATATTGTTTCGTGCTAAACCTGCATTACAATACGTACTGTTACCTGCACTAAAAACCACATTATTATTTAAACTTTGTAATGCCCATCTGTTTAACGTATCATCATAATTATCTGATGATAGTTGAATACCCTCAAACATATCCGTCATTTGAATGGCATTACTAACATTCCAGTTACCAAAGGAAACATCTATAGGAGCTCTTGCAAAAGTTCGTATAAAATTAGTAATAGTACTTACATTCCAGTTTTGCACGGCACCACCATTATCTTTTAGCGAAATACATTCTCTAAACATATCCTGCATATCCGTGCAATTAGATAGATTAGGTGTATCGGTAGCATTTATTTCCAGGTTGGTACATCCATAAAAAGCTTCTCGCATACTCGTCCAGGTATTAGTACCCCATTGCTCTATGGATACTACTTTTTGTATATCTCCTCCATTAGTAAAAAAAATTCTAGGAAAAGTACCTCTTATGGTAATAATATAGTCACGTGCTTCTCTATACGTATGGGTAGCATCCCCAGTAAATCCATTTTCAAAAGCAGTAATTATAGTGATTCCTCCCGATTGATAAGGGTCGCTCCATCTTACATCATAATTGTAGGTTTCGTTGATATTGGTGGGTATGGTGAAGGTTTCATTTGGGGAGGAAGTTCTTATTTTAATTCGAAAATCCTGTGCAAATGCAATACTAAAAAAACTAATAATAAAAAATAGGGTAATGTAAAAGTGCTTCATACTGGGGTCTGTTAAGTTTATACGAACTTGCGTCACAATAAATCAACCGCAAATTTATGAAACTCTTAAGACAAACAAAAGGTTGTAAGGGTTGCAAAGGGGTTGCGATGTAAAAAATGTGCTTTGAGAATCAGCGATGTAATCAGTTTACTGAATGAAAGGTGTTGCAGTATTGCAAGTCAGTAGGAGAGTAGTTGTTTACATGGTAGTGTTTTTAATATACTCGATAATATCTTCTTTAGAATCTACTCTTATTTTTTTACGTATTCGAGAACGTGAGGATTTGATAGCTGATAGTGTAGAGTTTTGTAATTTACTAATTTCTGTTGCATTTAATCCCAGAGTCATTAAGCAAAGCAGTTCTTTTTCTTTTTCACTGAGTTTTGGAAATTGATTGTCCAAAATTACTTTAAAATCGATGCTTACGGTGTCTAAATATGATTGTAAATCCGTTGTGTTTTTTTGAGTTGCATTTTCAGACAGTAATGAGGCTGATAAGGATTGTAACGCTGATCTTCGTTCTTTTTCGTCTTTTAATTGAATAACATTTTTGATTTCTCCCAAAGTTTTATTTAGTATTTCTTGCCGTAAGGAGTTTTCGACGACTATGTTTTTAAGCTCATTTTCTCTGGTGGCCAGAGCTAACTCTGCTTTTACTTTTTCTAATTGTTCTTTTTCTAGCGTGCTTTTGGTTAATGCTAGGCGTTGCTTCGCATTTTTTCGGGTCAACCATAAAATGATTCCCCCTAAAATCATAGTAAGCGCGAATAATACCAAATACAAGCGTTTTTTTGCTGCTTCATTTTCGAGTTGCAAGCGATCTGCCTGTTTTTCTTTCTCAAATTTATGATTTAGCTCTAATGCGGTGATACGTTTGACTTTTTCGGTATCATTAATAGAGTCATGATACACTTTATAGATTTTATAATCTTGTAATGCTTGTTGATACTCTTTTCTAGTTTCATTAAGATTACTTCTGCTATAATATTGCTTGAGTAACAACCCTTTGCTTTTTAGTTTTTTAGCAATGGTAATTGCACTATCCAGATAGGGTAGTGCCTTATCATATTCTTTTAGCGCATTATATAATACGGCTACATTTAGATAACTGATACTTAATTCACTTTGATCTCGTATTCCCTTAGAAATTCCTACGTTTTCTTTATAAATCGCGATGGACTTATCAAATTCTTTATTGCTATAATGAATTGCCGCTAAACTGCCATTTACTTTAGCAATTCTTGTTTTAGAACAAGGCAATGCTTTCACTTTTGAAATATAAATCAAAGAAGAATCATTTTGTTTATTAGCATAATAGGTCACAGCTAACATATGATGCGATACGGCTATGCTTTCGACATTGGTTAATTTTTCTTTAATCGCAATGGCGTTTTTAAAATATCGTTTTGCTTTTTTATAGTCTTTTTGTCTCCTATAAAACATCCCTAGATTATGTAATGAAAATCCAATTGTAGTGGAATCCTTTATAGCTTCACTAGTATCCAATGCTCTTAAATAGTTGGATAATGCATTTTCTGCATTCCCTTGTTTGCTATCTATGATACCCAGGTAATTAAAAGCTTGTGCTTTATTCTTTTTATAATACAGTTCAGAACTCTGAATTTCTTCAAGTTGTTTTAAAACATCATTAATAATAATTCTAGAGGTGTCAGAATCAAAACGACGCATCTTTTCTACTAATTCAATTTTGTATTCAATTCTGGCAGAATCGGTGGTGGCTTTTTCTATTTTATGTTTTAACAGCATTGCAAGGCTATCATGAGATTGTGAGTATGCAGAATAAGATACTAAGAAGATAATACTTATGTATGTAAATACCGTTTTCAACAGGGGGTAGGTTTTTAGTTTAACTATAATCGCAGTTCTATTTTAACAAAAATAAATGATTATATCACTAAAACCTGTATGTTTTATAGCTATTGGCTTCACTATTTTGTGATATACGAAATAGTGAAGCCTTATTTGGGAGTACTTTATTGTTTTATTACCCTTAAGGTAGTTTCTTCATTAATTGAAACAAAATAAACACCGTTAGGTAATTCTTTCATTGGTAATTCTAATTGATTATTGCTAACCGTATAGGATGCTGATGATATCAAAATACCCAACGAATTATACATGGACACTTGAATGGGCGCAAAGAAATTAGGAACAAAAAGTGTTGTATTACCTTTGGTAGGATTAGGGGCAATGGTAAACTGATCTAATAAACTTACTTTGGAGGTAATCGTCCCTTCACAATCCAAATTACTAGATACGACCAAATCATCACCATGTGCTACCTTTACAGAGAAACTAGTATCGTTATAGATTCCTACTTCGTTATTATTAATCGTTACTGTATAAGGAGCAGTGCCCGAGTTGATTTCTACAAGCATCTCATTATTGGAGTTACCATTTTGCAGTGTTGTTTTTCCGACTAGGCTTTCGGCTTTATCAATAGTAGCTTCAAAACATTGTTCACAACTATTGTAACCATCTACTTTGATACAAAATGAATAGGTGCCAGGGGATAAGTCACCTATTGTTAGCGATGAAGTAAAATCATATTCTTGCTCGTTGATAGTAACTTTGTAATCCAATTCAGTAACGGCTACAATGTTTATCGTACCATTATTCTTATCAGAACAGGTCTCGCTGGTGGTTTGTACTGTAAAATTAGTATCAGGTAAACTATTTAACGGGCAGGTATCTACTACATTTACCGTTCTAATCACTTCCGTTGCCATATTACCTGCATTGTCTGTTGCATTGTAACGAATCGTATACTCACCTACTGTATCTACAAAATCAGAAGTATCTATAACTATATTGGTCACTCCATCATCTATTGTAGCACCTAATTCTGTATAACCAGTTCCCTGTTCTATTATTTGTGGGTTGTCACCTAATATGGTAATTACTGGAGGAGTTGTATCTACCACATCTACAGTCCTTGTAACTTCTACAGCTACATTTCCTGCTGCATCCGTGGCATTGTAGCGAATGGTATAACTTCCTACTGTGTCTACAAACCCAGATGCATCAATTACTACATTGGTCACCCCATCATCTATTGTAGCACCTAATTCTGTATAACCAGCACCTAATTCTATGATTTGCGGATTGTCACCCAATAAGGTAATTACAGGAGGAACACAATCTGTACTAAAACTAGCAATATCATCTTTTTCCCAACTACTCAGATAAGCAGCTGTGGGATCATCAACCTGAATACAGGTTAGAAAATCATTGAATTTAACAAAGAAATCTGTGATTAGATTATTATTTCCGTTTCTTACATCTAATGACTCTAATACATTTTGATGAGCAGCCAGTTCTTCTAATTGCGTACATGAAGTAACATCTAGTGTAGATAAACCATTTTTTCCCACTCCTAATTTTTTTAGGTTAGGATTATTGTTAACCAATAGACTGGTTAAAGAGTTAGATCTTAACTGAACCTCTTCGAGACTTAAGTATCCAGAAAGGTCTAAAGTGATAAAATCGTTTTCTGCTGCATCTAAAACTTTTAGACTAGTATTGTTACTTAAGTCTAATGCGGTTAAATCGTTGTAATCAACGTTTAATGATTCAAGAGCAGCGAAAGCTTCTATCCCTGTAAGATCTGCTATACTTTGACTTTCGACGTTCAGTGCAGTAACATTCTCTATTTTTAGGGTAGCTACCTGATCATCGTTGGCGATACCGTTACCCATACTCGAGGCATCTCCAACAGTTACTACATTTCCATCTGTATCATGGGTTTCCAGATAGTTTTCGAAATTATCATCGGGGACATACGTTAAATCACAATAAATAGCAAAATTAGCTGTATCATCTTTCTCCCAGATTTCAGGAAATAAAGGAACTACTTTATCAGCTTTAATACAGGTTAAATCAGGATTTCCTTGTGCATCAAACCAAGTGAAGTTATCATTGTTTCCATTAGCAACGTTTAAGGAAGTTAATTGGTTATTAGCTATACGTAATTGTATAATGTTTGGATAGTTTGAAATATCAAATTCTGTAAAATTATTATCGTTTAAGATAAGTTGTCTTAACAAAGGATTCATAGAGATATCTACTGAATTGATTCCTGTATTTGATAAACTCAAATTAGTTAGCGAAGTAAGATTAGAAATATCTACATCTCCTAAATTAGCATTACTGTCAAGATATACTTGTTCTAACAATACATTATTGGATAAATTTAAACTTGTCAAATTGTTATTCGCTAAAGTAATTACTGTAAGTTTTGTATTCTTACTTAAGTTTATACTTGTCAGGTTAGTATTATTACGACATCCTAAAAACCACATATCTCTAAAATCTTCAATACCTGTCATGTCTTGGACTAATCCATTATGTATATTAAACCCTTCAGAAACTTCAACTAAAGCTGTATATACATAATCATCCATAACTCCATTTCCATATCCTTGATTTTCTAAGAATGTTTCAAAAGCATCATCTGGAACATAGGTCATTCTACAATACTCTGCATAATTTGTAGTTGCATCTTTCAACCAAGTTCCTAATAATGCAGCTGCAGCCGGATCATCAACAGAGATACAAGATAAACTTGGGTTTCCAGTTACATCAATATTGTCAAGATCAGCATTATTTCCACTTCTTAAATTCAAGTTGGTTAACAATGAATTCTTACAAGATAGATCATCTAAGGTATTTTGATTTCCTAAATCCAGAGAAGTCAATGACGTACTATCACATTCTAAACGACTTAAATTTACATTATTACTCAAGTCAATCTCAGAAATATTTGTAGTACTAAATGATAGATTAAATAAATCTGTAAGATGAGTTACATCTATACTAGTTAATGGATTTGCTCCACACTCTAAGTTTACTAATAATGAATTATTTGTAATATTTAATGACGTAATATTTGTGTTTTCACAATACAAATTTTTCAAATTAGGTTGATTAACCACATCAATTGAACCAAGTCTATTATTGGTTACCCATAACGATTCTATATCATTATTACTGATATCAAGATCTGTTAAGTTATTATTTGCCACATTTAACCTTGTTAAAGATGAATTCGATGAAATATCAATTACTGGAAGGTTATTATTCTCTGCTTCTATCTCTAATAATTCAGTTAATCCAGTAACATTTATACTTGTAATTCCAGTATTTTCTAGAGTTATACTCTGTAGTAGTGTATTGTTTCTTAAATCCAAATCAGTATTGGTTAACGTATTATTATCTCCCCAAAAACGAATTAAACTTTTGAAATCCTCAATTCCTGTAAAATCCTCAATTCCCTCATTTCTTGGAGTTAATAATTGAATTACTTCAATTTTTCCTGTTGGTACTAAATTATCGTCAATAATGCCATTACCTAAACTATTTGAACTTCCTAAAGCAACCGATCCACCAAATTCATTATGTGTTTCTAAATAAGCTTCAAAGTTAGCATCTGGTATGGTTGTAAATCTACAATACTCAGCGAAATTCGCTGTCGCATCCTTTTCCCAATGCGATTGTAATAAGTAATCTGCTGTTGGATCATCCACTTCAATACAAGTTAAACTGGTATTATTGGTAGCATCCATATCTGTAAACAAATCGTTATTTCCATTTCTAAGATTTAAATAAGATAAATTTGGATTTGTATTACAAGAAATTCTCGTTAATAAAGAATTATTAGAAACATCTAATGAACTAATATTTAATTCACTTGCAAATAAAGTTTCTAAATTAGAAAGCATACTTATATAAAGCTCATCTATCGGATTTCTTCCAATACTTAATGATCTTAACGCTAAATTATTTTCTAAGTTTAAGCTTGTGATCGAATTTTGTGAGGGTTTAAATGATTCTAACAATGTAAGCGTACTAATATCTATACTAGTAATATTATTATTATGAAACTGTAAATCTTTTAACAATACATTATTACTTACATCTAAACTTGCTAAATTGTTTTCAGATAGTACTAAATCATCTAAAGCAATATTGGTAGATACATCAATTGTATTTAAATCACATTCATATATATATATATATATCTGTAAGTAACGTTAAACCAGTTATATCAATACTTTTTATATCTAAATCGTTACACCTAATTTCATCTAGTTTTGTATTTGCTGTAAAATCTAAATTAAGATTAGCTGTAGCGTTATTTCTATGGATAAACCTATCTAAATCAGCAAAAGCTTCTAATCCTGTAAAATCTGCAATATCAATATCGTATAATCTTAAAACTAATACCGAATTTATAGCAGCAGTGGTTACATAATTGTCATTTGCAATTCCATTTCCCATACTTGTTGGATCTCCAACTACAACTGTTCCTCCAGTAGCATTATGCGTTTCTAAATAGTTTTCGAAATTATCATCAGGTACATAGGTCCAATTACAATCGTCTCTAAAAACAGCATTAGCGTCTTTATCCCAACCTGATAAGTAACTTGCAGAAGGATCATCTACTTGAATACACATTAAATTAGGGCAACCATTTACCCTAAACCTAGTAAAATTATCATTGTTACCATTTTTTACATTTAATTCAGATAAATCGTTATTATTTCTTGCACTAAATTCTACTAAGTTGGTATTCTTTCTAATATCAATTGATGTAATATTAGTTTCGTCTAAATTTAACTCTTGTAAGTTTGTTAAATGACTTACATCAAAAGATGTAAACGGATTTCTACCTAGACTTAAATCTTCAAGTAATATATTATTTTCCGTATTTAATGTAGTAAATTGATTTAAGGAAGCTGAGACTCTAGTTAAATTTACATTAGCACTAATATCAATACTACTTAATGTAGTTTCATGAATTCCTAAATCTTCTAGTAAAACATTATTACTTACATCTAACCCTATTAAGTTATTTGTAGAAATAAATAAATCTTTAAGAGCCGTATTTGTAGAAAGAGTGATGTTCGTAAGATTATTTCGTGAAACATCTATTCTTTCCAAAAGAGTCAATCCTGTAAGATCAATACTTGTTAATCCCATATCAGAAGCATCAATTCTTTTCAAACTTGTGTTACTAGTAAAGTCTAAACTTGTATTTATTACATTACCAAAACACACTACAAACTCTAAAGAAGCAAAAGCCTCAATTCCTGTAAAGTCTGTAATTCCTTGAAAATTCAAAAATAGGTTTATTACATTTTCAATATTAGTGGTAGTTACATAATTATCATTAGCAATTCCATTACCCATACTGGTTGGATCTCCAACTGATACAAAATTATTATCAGCATCATGGGTTTCTAAATAATTTTCGAAATTATCATCAGGTACATACGTCCAGTTACAATCATCACTAAAACCAGTTGTAGCATCTTTCTCCCAACCATTTAAATAAGTAGCCGTAGGATCGTCAACCCGAATGCAAAAAAGGTTTGGATTTCCGGTAGCATACAATTCATCAATACTACTTGTATTGCCACTTTTAAAACTTAACGAAGTCAATGCATTATTGTTTTGACATTCTACATACTCCAATTGTGGACTATTATCAAAATCTAATGTCGTTATGCCTGTGTTATTGATGTAAGCCTCTATCAATTTGGTAGTACTGGATAGATCTAAAACGGTTAACGAGGTATTGTTATATACCTCAATATCTTCAAGGTTTATATTACTAGATACATCTAATGCAGTAAGTGTGGGAGTATCTTCAATAGACAAGTCTGTTAGCTTGGTAAGAGGGCTTACGTCTATAGTTGTCAACTGATTCCCTCCACAGCTTAGGGTTCTTAATTCTGTATTATTAGCAATATTTAAAGTAGTTAATGAATTATTTTCACAATATAATCTTGTTAAATTAGTATTATTAGCAACATTTAAAGTAGCTAATGAATTTTCTCTTATTCTGAAATCTAAAAGCGCTGTGTTTGCACTTAAATCGATAGTAATAAAATCATTTTGATCTAGATATAAACTGTGCAATGCTGTATTAGAACTTAGATCTATCGTAGATAAGTTGTTTTCTCCAGCTCGTATTATTTCTAGTGAAGTTAATCCCGAAACATTAATGTTTGTGAGTCCCGTGGTCCAGCAGCTTACTTCAATCAATGCTGTATTTGCTGTAAGATCTAAGGTCAAAGCTGTATTTCCATTTGCATATAGTTTTTCTAAGTTTACAAATCCTTCTAAACCTGTAAAATCTGTAATTCCTTTTTCAGAAATACTTAAAACTATTGTATTTTGAATTCTTTCTGTCCCCACATAATCATCATTGGCAATTCCATTACCCATGCTGGTAGGATCACCCAAAGGTACTGCTAAGCCCATGGAATTATGTGTTTCGAGATACGCTTCAAAATTATCATCAGGGACATGGGTTTGTGCGCAAAAAGTATTGTATACCGTTTGTGAGTCCTTTCTGGTTAAATTTGTAGCAGCATAGGCAGGGTCATCTACAGCAACACAAGTTAGTCCGGTATTGTTACGAATATCAAAATCATTAGGGTTTAGATTCGTGTTATTGCCATTTCTAAGATTTAAATAGGTGAGCTGATTATATGCACACGACACATCTTCGATCAATACATTTTTAGAAAGATCTAAACTGGTAATTTGATTACTTTCTATAAATAATTCTTCTAGTTTAACATTATTACTAACATCTAAACTAGTCAACCCATTTTCGTAAGCTTGTAGTTCTAGCAGCTCTGGATTTTGAGTTACATCTAAAACGGTAAGACCTGTATCTACACAATCCAGATCTTCTAACAGTAGATTTTGTGTTACATCCAGATTTCCTAAAGGATTGCTATAACAAGATAGAATTTTTAAAACAGTATTATTGGAAACATCTAAACTGTTAATTAGGTTGTTACTACACTTCAAGGTTTCTAAAAGTGTATTTTGTGATATATTAAGATTTGAAATCTGGTTTCGGCTACAGCTTACAGAAGTTAATGCCGTGTTTGTAGAAAAATCTAAACTAATAAGATTGTTTTTGCCTATATCTATAGTAAGTAACGCAACATTTTTAGAAAGGTCTATAGTAGATAGTGGATTTTCAAAACATCTAAAATTTTCTAATGCTATAAAATCTTCAATTCCTGTGGCATCACCAATCGTTAACCTAGAAATATCCAAATCAGTAACACCAGCTATTTTTGAAGTAGTCACAAAATCATCATTGACAATCCCATTACCCATACTGTTAATGTCTCCAACGGTAACTACATTTCCGTCTGCATCATGACTTTCGAGATAGGCTTCAAAATTATCATCAGGAACATAAGTTTCCTGTGCAAATAAAAAACCATTAATAACCAATAAAAATACCAGGAGTAATTTTCTTTTCATATATGGGGCTTTAAAATTGTTTTCCGAATCCACAAAAATAATATAAATAATTGTCTGTAATGAAATTTTAACGGTGACAAAAAGTGGCAGGATTCTTTGTTATGTGTTAATATATAGAGAGTTATATAGGTTTTTGCCTGCAGTAATAGCTCTATTCTATCACCATCTTTTTAGAGTCAAATTTTTGACTTCCTATATACATCGTATAAAAATAGGTTCCTGCAGCTAGTCCTTCACTGTTTATGTTAAGTTCACCATCTCCCGTTTTTTTGAGTGCTACTGTAGAAACCAATTGCCCGATCGAGTTGCTAAAAACAATAGAAGCATTAGTGACTCCTGCAGGCAAGTAATACTTAATAGCCGAAGTCCCATTAAATGGATTAGGGATGTTTTGATAGAGTATAGGTCCATTTCCTCTACTGGCAACTCCAGAATCATTACAGGCACAACTTTCTAACGATGCTAATCTTGACAAAACATCATTCATTTGATTTTGCAAGCTTTCTATCTCATCTTTTGCATCGGTCAATTCTGTTTCTAGTGAAGAAACAACAGGTGCCAGATCTACGGTTACCGAAGTTCCGTTTTCTATTTCGATAGTAAGATTAGAACCATTTAGGTTTGCCGAAGTCAAGTTTTGATGATCAGAATTTACATATCTTGAAAGATCAACAGTATTTCCATTTGAAATACTTAGCACATTTGAAGATAAACTTAGATTCTGATTATCGGTATTGTCAAGATAACCAGAAAGATCTACGGTAGCGGCATTCCCCGAAATACTTAATGTATTAGTCGATAAAGAAATTGCCTGCTCATCTGTATTGTCCAAGTAGCCTGATAAGTCTACTGAAGTAGCATCATTAGTTAAGCTAAGTGTATTTGAGAATAAACTTAGATCCTGATTGTCGGTATTGTCGAGATATCCAGAAAGATCTACTGTAGCAGCATTTCCTGAAATACTTAATGTGTTAGTCGATAAAGAAATAGCTTGCTCATCTGTATTATCTAGGTATCCTGATAAGTCTACCGAAGTAGCATCATTGGTTAAACTAAGTGTATTTGAAGATAAGCTTAAGTCTTGATTATCTGTATTGTCAAGATATCCAGAAAGATCTACTGTGGCAGCATTTCCCGAGATACTTAATGTATTAGTTGATAAAGAAATTGCCTGTTCGTCTGTATTATCAAGGTATCCTGATAAATCTACCGAGGTAGCATCATTGGTTAAACTAAGTGTATTTGAAGATAAGCTTAAGTCTTGATTATCGGTATTGTCAAGATATCCAGAAAGGTCAACTGTATCCGTACCTCCAGAAATACTTAATGTATTTGTAGTTAATGAAAGCTCTTGATTATCCAGTTGTGTAGACCAGGTTAAAGCTCCAGAACCATCGGTAGTTAAAATCTGATTATCGTTACCATCCACGATAGGAAACTGATAGGCTCCTGCAATATTCAAACTATTGGCAATTTGCATTTTTCCTTCGGTACTAATAGCGGCTACAGGAGTTCCACTAGGTGTCCCCCATGTCCAACCACTAGCCGTATTTGTGCTCATAGATGTTTTAATACTTGCTCTTGTGACGGGACCATACTTATAATTATCGCCAAAGCCGTATGAAATTTTATAGGTACTGCGACCATTAAATTCTATTCCATTATCTTCTCCGGGATCAAAACGTATTACATTATCACCCATATTTAACATGTTGGTAGCTGTATGATCTCCTAAGTTATCAGAATTTGCAGCTAGCCATTCAGTACCGTTCCATGTGTATAATAACTTTTCATCTGTATCATACACCATCAATCCTTCTTCTGTTTCTCTAATTCCTCTAGATGATGGGCGTTCTGGAAAATCTGGTTCTAACCCTGTACGTTGTGCAGTTGTTAATCTGTTTATAAACAGACCTTTATTGTTTCCTGTAAGATCCAGTGATGCATATGTATTAGGAGCATCTGTACCTATTCCCACGCTTACAGGGTTGGCTGCACCTCCTAAGATCATGGTGTTATCATTTGCTGCAGTTGCTCCATTACCGATTGCAATAGCATTATTTCCACTTACTATTGCATTATAACCAATAGCAATATTTTTTGCGGCATCAGGATCACCATCACTATTATCAATAAGATCATTAGAAGCAGCTCCTGTACCTATTACGATCGCTCCATTATTTTGTGCCACAGAATTGGCGCCAATTGCAATGGCCTCGGTATTATCCACATCTACAGATCGACCAATACCAATCGCATTGGATTGTGCGATATTAGCTTGATATCCTATCCCTACGGAATAATCAGAAGTATCGGTAGTACCAAATTGATACCCCATTCCTATCGCTCCTACGGCATTTTGCATGTTTCCCTCATTACCTATTCCTATGGCATACTGCCCTTCGTTGTAAGAATGATACCCCATGGTAATCACATCATTTTGCGCTGCAATTGCTTGTGAACCAAAAAAGGTGGTTCGATATCTTCTTGTATTTCCTTCAAAATAAGTGTAACCTTCACCTCCTGTTGTTGTTCTGGTAGCTCTGCCATAGCCAGAAAAAGCTCCAAACCCGGCATTATCTTCACCTTCTCTGTTAGAAGCTCCTGATAAATATCCCACATAGGTATTGCGGTTGGCGTCTGTTCTATTATTGGTTCTATTATTATCCCAACCTGCCATGGCTCCTATGAACGTATTAAAAGCGGCATATTCTGTGGCCACTCCAGCAGCGGCGCCAATCATGGTATTATAAATCCCGTCACCAATATCAACCGCGGCCGAATCTCCCACTGCAGTATTATGATGTCCTTCACCGATGTCCTCCATAGACACATTTCCTACTCCTGTATTTTTATACCCAGTGCTTCCTCCACTGAATGATCTTCCAACCCCAGCTCGATGACCTACAAATGTATTTTCATAACCTGTTGTGAAATCAAACCCTGCATCTTCACCAATAAATACGTTTTCGTATCCTGTAGTATTCTTTTGCCCAGATTCTTCACCTATAAAGGTATTATCATAACCAGTAGTATTTCGTTCTCCAGATTCACTCCCTATAAAAGTATTGTCACCACCTCTAAAAGTACTAGAGCCATCATTATTGGTCAAAGCTCCAGCTTCAAAACCTATAAATACATTATCGACCCCGTCTACATTACTATGACCAGCATAGTACCCAATAAAGGTACTTTCAAAAGTCGTAGTATTTTTTCCTGCTCCGAAACCAACAAAAGTGTTTTTACTAGCACTGGTCTGCGCGGTTCCTGTACTATCGCCATACATGGTATTGTAATCTCCAGTAGTGATATTTTCGCCAGAAGCGGTTCCAGAAGTTTCGTTTAATACTTGTGCATCTACAAAAATGCATCCAAAAAAGAAAAAGGAAGTAATACTATAAAGTAATTTTGTTTTCATATGCTTAGGGGCTTTAGAAAAGTTGAAACAAAGAAACAGGTTTACTCTTAAAATCTAAGCAAAAAACACCAGACAAAAACCGGACAATTTTTATAAGTGTCAGTTTTTAAGGCATTTAGTGGTTTCTGTGTTGTTTGTATAAATCAATTATTTGCTTTTGCAAAAATAGACCTTTTAATGTCTGTTCACGAATATTAAGAGTGACAAAAAGTGGTATATCTTGATTTTTATGTCTTAAGATGCTTCTAAATAGTCTAAAATAGGGACACCTTTTGGAGCATCAACTTTTTTACGTAATCTTGATCGACTTCGGATGACACTATCTTGAGAAATGGCCAAAAGATTGGCAATCTGGTTGGTATCGAGATATAGTTTTTCCATTGCCAATAGACGTTCTTCAGACTTTGTTAGTTCATATCCTTTTGTTTTTAAAATCATAAAAAACCTAGGATATACAGTGGTGAATTTTTGTTTAAAAGTATACCAGTCTTCTTGAGTAAGAATCTTGGTAGTGGTTAAATCCTGAAGCTTTTTAATAGACTCTTTTTCTCCTACATCAGTCTTTAATTGCTCCAACTCTTTGGTTAATGCTTCTTGCGCTTTACTTTTTTCTATAAGTTGATTGGTGAAATCTTCTAATTCTTGTTTGTTTTGTTCAATTTTATCAGACAAAGCTTTTCTTTTTCTTTTTCCGGTTTGCCATATATAATATGCAATTCCAGCTGCTACTAGTATAACAGTTAATAAAGCAATCCAGAGTATCTTTCGTTTTCCGTTGGCAATTTGCTTGTCTTTTTCGAGTATTTCAATTTCGACTTTCTTTTTGTAAATCTCATTGTCTTTTCTTTCGGTTTCAAACTGAGACTGGTAATACAAAAACGTATTGGTTTTTACTTCTGTACTAAGAGAATCTTTAGTTGATATATGTTGTAACAAGTGGGTATAAGCCTGTTTATAATTTCCTTGAATAGCATACACTTCTGATATCTTTTTTTCTGCTTTTGTATTTAGGTTAATATCACTTACGTTTTCTTTTTTTGCTAACAATTTTTCCAGTCCGGATCGTGCTTTTGTATATTCTTTGGTTTTTATATGATAGATAGCTCTATTAAATAACAATGAAGCTTCGTGGTAGTCAGGAGCACTACTTAATAATCTATATTTTTCGGCTTGATCCATATGAAACTTGGCTTTGTTCAAGTCATTTGTATGTAGGTAGTAGTTCAAATATAGTTTGTGAGGATGTATCATTAGTTCTGACTTGTTACCATTTTTTGGGATACTATCTAAGTAGATTGCCAATGAATCTATATATAGTTTTCCAATTTCATACTCTTTTTTGTACATATAATCAGTGGCTAATTGGGCATGAGCATATGCGATACCATAATGCTCTTTTATCATTTTTAGCATGCTTCAGTACTTTTTTTCGTTCAAATATTGATTTATCTCGAAAACCATTTCTTGCGTATAACCCTGCTAATTCACTTAAAGCATAATTTGCGTACAATGCATCATTTAAAATATCATACAATCGATAAGCTTCTTCAAAGCGATTAACGGCACCGACAAAGTTTCTTAAGTTTGTATACACTTGGCCGGCAAAATAACGTGCATCTGCTGCAAAAATAGAATCTCCGGATTTCATAAAGAATTCTGCAGAAGTATCATAATCTTTTACGGCTTCTTCTAATTGCTCTAAATTGAAATATGCTGCTGCACGTTTTAATAACAGATGAGCTACGGATTTTTGGGTAGTAAACTTGGATTTATGCTTTAACAATGCTTCAACAATATATATCGCAGAGTCTGGTTGTCTATTGTTTATATAATTTTGGGTGATAAACCTAGTTTTTGAAGCCGCTAAATCATAATCTTCTAGTTGTTTTGCTAATGCGATAACTTGATCGAGATATAGGAATTGATCGGGATGTTTACTTCGAATCATTGCTTTTGTCAAAGTATCCAAAATTCTTAACTGTATTTTTTGTGAAGAAGTATTTTTCAATTTTTGCAGAAGGGTATCTATTCTGGTTTGCGAAAAACCAGTAGTACATATTCCTAGAAATAAGAAAACCAAAAAGGTATACTTCTTCATAAAAATGGGGCTTTTAAGGTACAATAATAAAACATCCGTTTAAATTTAATAGTTTTTTAGATAACAAAAGGATACACTCTCGTATTTATCTAGATTTGAGCACTGGTATGAAACGATCAAACAATGTTTTGAATGAACTGTTCTAATTCATCTTTGGCAGATAGCCCCATTTTTTTACGAATTCGATAACGTATCGATTTAATAGCATCTTGGGATGCGTTACGAATCGTCATGATTTCTTTGATCGACAAATTTAATCGAAGAAGCGAGCAGACCTCGCGTTCTGTTTTGGTGAGTTCTGGGTATAATTTTACCAGTTTGGCATCAAATCCATGATTTACATCATTAATTTTATGTTGTAAAGAAGATAGTTTATCTTCGGTAATGATCTGTGATTTTAATTCTTTGGTTAAAGAAGTGATAGATGCCTTTAGATCTTCAGGTTTTTTTTCAGACAATTCTTTATTTAATTGATCTAATAATTCTTGTTTAAAATTTAATCGCATGGTGTTGTCTGCTACCAATCGCTTAATTTCTTCTTCTTTTGCGGTCACTTGTTGATCCAATAATTCTTTTCGAGCTTTTTCTTTTTCTAGCCGTTCTAGGGTTATCTGGGTTTTGCTTAAGAACATTCGTCGTGCCAAAAAGCCAATAACTCCAGAGGCACCAATTACTAAAATCAATACTAAAAAGTAGAACTTCTTTTTTGCTGATTCTGAACGAGCGATTAGCTCGATTTCTCTTTTTTCTTTGGCAAATTGGATACTATCAATAGTGCGTTGTTGTTCATACTTGTACTTAGATTCGAGATTTGCCATTTTTCTATAGTGGGACTCGTTTTGTGCTTTATGTTTTGATAAGGCATAATCATTTTGCGTCAAATATGCATTTTTGTAATCCTTAAGTTGTTCGTAAATTTTACCTAATTGGTAATATCTTGAGTGTATTAATGATTTGTTTTTAAGTTCTTTGGACATTGTGATTGCCCGGTTTAATGCTTTGATGGCTTTTTTTGGCTGGCCTAATTTTCTATAGGTGATACCTAGGGCATAATAGCAAGATTCTAAACCTATTTGATTATTTGCTTTTTTATGCATTTCCATAGATTTTTTAAGATATGGAATGCTTTCTTCGAGTCTATCTTGTCTTCTTAAAAAATCTGAATAATTAGCATTCGTAATAACAATGGATCGATCATCTTTTATAGAGTCAGCAAGTTTAATAGCATTTAAGTGATATTTTTCTGCTATTTGATATTCTTTTAAGTTGAGATGCAATATTCCGTAACGACTTAATGTTCGTATTTTTTCTTTTATGTTATTATATTGCTTACTTAAGGCATATGCAGAGTCAAGATGAATCTTAGTTTTTTCTAATTCATTTTGATAAATCCAGAGCCATGCAATTTGAGAATAAGTAGTGGATAGTGTAAAGGTTTCGCCGATTTCTCTTTTTAGAGAAAGACTTTCTTGAAGGTATTTTAGAGCTTCTTCATAATTATTCTCTCTTCTTGATAAATAGGCTAAACGCTCTAGTAATAGCGCTTTTTTTAATAAAAAGAAGGGTTTATTTTGATCCGATAGTTCATGTTTATTGATTAAAGCTATGGTCTCTTCTATTTTTATAGTTGCTACTTCTGGATCAGAATTTATTATTGTTTGTATTTCAGAATGAAGTGTTTTAACTTTAATACTGTCTTTTTCTATATCAGAAACTTGAGCAAAAGCATAGATTCCCATTAACAATGAGATAATTAGGGGTAAAGTTTTACTCTGACTAGAAATAAGAAAAGTTAGAAATGACAATTTATCGGTATTTGACTTCTATTCAAAAATACAATAAATAAAATCATTCTTCCTTTTAGAGCAAGGGTTGTTAATGGTTTGAGCCTTCTTTACTAAATTTAAAAGTATTACTCTGTTCTAAAATTCCATACTTGTCCTATAGCAGCATTTTGATGGCTATCTTTTATGACTACTCTCCAATAATAAACTTTGTTAGAAGATGCGGTTACATTGGCCGTAGATAATGTAACATTTTCTGCAAACAGGGTGGGAGGGTTTGTCTCGCCAAAATAGACATCATAGGATTGCGTATTGCTATCACCAGCATTCCAATTTAGAGTCACGGTTCCGGCAGTTATGTCGTTTTGCCCCAAGGTTGGACTTACAATGCTAGGAGGATTAGGAAGCGTATGAGTACCTGCATCTGGTTCTGTATAAAAAGAATAGGTATCAGAATATCCACTTTCATTACCAGCGCTATCTTTGGCTTTTACTCTCCAAAAATACGTAGTACCTTTTTCTAACGTAAAGCTATTAGAAGTATTGGCCGTAGTGGCAGTAAATATAACAGCTGAAAAGTTGCTGTCTGTAGCAATATCGATAGTATAACTTATAGTATCTCCGTCTGCATCTGTTACAGTATCCCAATCAAACTCAAGGTTAAAATTAGTACATACCAAATTTTGAGTAGGGAATACCAAATTGGGTATAGATGGAATTTCGTTGGTTATAGTTACAGAATTTCCATTATCATCTCCACTACAAGAAAGCAGAAATAAGGTACTTAGTATGGTTATATAGATAGTTCTCATTTTTTTAAGATTTTAAAGGTTTTTGGGGCTGTTGTATTGGTTCGTACAAAATAGATTCCGGCAGGCATATCTTCCATAGGTACAGTTACCTTGTTTCCTGAAATAGTATATTCTTTAGAAGAAACCATTATCCCGAATGCATTATGAATCTCAATAGGTATTGTGTTTTCTGCAGTTGTAGGAAAGGTAAGTTCTATACTAGACGAGGTAGGGTTGGGGTATGCTGTACTTGTATCAAAGGATGCTATTTTGGTAGAAATTTTTCCTTCGCAAGCTAGACTAGAATGCACTTCTACAGTATCTCCATTAGTTACTTCAACAGAAAAATTGTTGGTGTCATACTCGGCTGCTACTTTATCATTGATCGTTACTGTGTATGGAGCGGTACCTGAGTTGATTTCGACTTGTACCAGATTTGTACCATTCTTTGCGGCTAATGTGGTCTTACCGGCTACTAGTGCTGCTGCTTCAATGATGATTTCAAAACACTGTTCGCAATCGGTATTTCCGTCTATGGCAATGCATACAGGATAAGTGCCAGGCGCAAGGTTTTCTACCACAAGGTTCGATGTAAAATCATAGGTTAGTGTATTAATAGTGGCGGTGTAGTTATGATTTTGGGTAGCATTAATAGTAATTGTTCCGTTATTTTTATCGGCACAGGTTTCGCTTGCTATTTGGATCTGAAAATTATCAGAAGGCAAATCATAGATTGGACATGCTGTAACGTTTACAGTTCGCGTTACTTCTGTGGCTATATTACCAGCAACATCGGTTGCATTATATCGAATTATATAGGAGCCTATCGCATCTATAAAACCGGAAGCATCGATAACGACTAAACTACCATCATCGGTAATAGCGCCTAACTCTGTATAACCCACTCCTAATTCAATAGTTTGAGGATTATCGCCTGTTAACGTAATTACTGGTGCGGTACAATCTTCATTAAAACTTGCTGTAGCATCTTTGTCCCATCTAGAATAGTTACCAGTTCCGGCGGTAGCTGCGGTAGCGTCATCTACTTCAATACAACTTAGATCAGGATTATTAGTTACTTTTACATAGGAAAATGTACTTGCATTGTTTCCGTTTTTAAGAGTAAGATATGTTAATTGATTATCATAAGCTTCTAATGTTTCCAAAGCTAGATTTTGAGAAAGATCTAACGTTGTTAATTGATTATCATAAGCTTCTAACGTTTCCAAAGCTACATTTTGAGAAAGATCTAACGTTGTTAATTGATTATCATAAACCACTAATCTTTCTAAAGCTACATTTTTAGAAAGATCAAGTGTAGTCAATTGATTTTCATCAACATATAAGGCTAGTAATGATAGGTTTTGAGAAAGATCAATACTTGCTAATTCATTATCAGTACACTCTAATTCTTCCAAAGCTACATTTTGGGAAACATCAAGCGCAGTCAATTGATTGTACCGAACATATAAAAACTCTAATATCAAATTCTTAGAAACATCGATACTTGCTAGCTCATTTTCATCACAACTTAATTCGGTCAATAGTGTGTTTTGTGTTACATCTAAGCTTGTTAATTGATTAAAATCACAATATAAAAGGTCCAACTTTATATTCTGGGAGATATCTAAACTTGTTAATTGGTTATCTGCAACGACTAAACTGGTCAACTGTATATTCTGAGAAATATCTATGCTTGTTAGAGCATTTCTATACAAATCTAAATTTGTGAGCGCTACATTCTTTGTAACATCTATTTCGGTTAGTGAGTTTCCAATACATGTTAAACTTTTTAAAGCTATAAAGTCTTCAATACCAGTAAGATCCAATATCCCTAGATTAGTAACATCTAAACTGGTTACATTTTTTATTCGTTCTGTTCCCACATAATTATCATTGGCAATACCATTACCCATACTAGTAAGATCGCCTACAGCTACTAACCCTCCTATTGAATTATGTGTTTCTAAATAGGTTTCAAAATTATCATCTGGTACATAAGTAGTGTTACAAAAGGTACTGTATCCTGTTTGTAGATCTTTATTATTAAAATGAGCATTTGCATGAGTAGGGTCATCTACTGCTACACATATAAGGTTTGGATTGTCTCTAATATCAAAATTATTCGTATTAAGATTTAAGTTATTGCCATTTCTGATATTTAGACTGGTTAATGCATTTTCTTGACATTCAAGATCTTCTAAAAGTATATTTTGTGTTACATCCAAACTGCTTAATTGATTATCATTACAGTAAACATATGTTAATGCCGTATTTTGAGAAAGATCTAATGTGGTGATTTCGTTATCTTTACAGGATAGCTCTATTAATGCACTATTTTGTGTTACATCCAAACTGGTAAGTTGATTTGTTGCACAATTTAATTCTTCTAAAAGTATGTTTTGAGTTACATCTAAACTCCCTAAAGGGTTACTAAAACAAGATAATTCGATCAATTTGGTGTTTTTAGTTAAGTCTAAACTTGTTAAATTATTATCCCCACACCATAAATAGGCCAATTCTGTATTTTGAGAAAAATCTAAATTAGTTAATAAATTTCGAGTACAATTTAAGCTTTCTAAAGCTAGAAAATCCTCAATACCAGTAAGATCATTTATTCTTCGAGAATTAACCCTTAAACTAGTTACACTTTCGATTTTTTCGGTAGTTACCGCGTTATCATTATCAACCCCATTACCCATACTGCTTGGATCTCCTAATGCAACTATATCACCATTGGCATTGTGGGTTTCTAAATAGTCTTCAAAAATAGCATCGGGCACATTGGTTTGCCTACAATCGGTGCTGTAAAATGCATGTGTATCTTTTCTCCAAAAGGGACCATTAAGATAAGTTCCAGAAACATCATCTACTTGGATGCAATAAAGATTTGGATTATCAGTAGCTGTAATTCTTGTATTTGCATTATTTCCGTTTCTAAGATCTAAACTGGTTAATGCATTTTCTTGACATTCTATATGTCTTAAAGTTATGTTTTTTGATAGATCTAAACTGGTTAATGCATTATCTTGAGCCCTAATTCTTACTAAAGCTATATTATTTGTTACATCTATGATAGTGAGTTGATTAGAGTCGAAATAAAAGGAATCCAAAGCTGTGTTTTGAGAAACATCTAAACTGGTTAATACATTATCATGACATTCAAGTTCTTCTAAAAGTATACTTTGTGTTACATCCAAACTACTTAATTGATTATTATTACAGTAAAGATATTTTAATGCTGTATTTGTTGGAAGGTTTAAACTGGTTAGTTCATTATCCTTACAGGATAATTCTATTAATGCACTATTTTGAGTGAGATCTAAACTGGTAAGTTGATTTGTTACACAATCTAATTCTTCTAACAGTATGTTTTGTGTTACATCTAAACTACCTATAGGGTTTATAGAACAAAGTAATTTGATCAATTTTGTGTTTTTAGTTACGTCTAAACTTGTTAAATTATTACTACTGCAAGATAAATAGGTCAATTCTGTGTTTTGAGAAAGATCTATATCGGTTAATGAGTTTCTAAAGCATTTTAAATTCTCTAAAGCAATAAAATCCTCAATACCTGTAAGATCAGCTATTCCTAAAGAATGAACATTTAAATTAGTTACACTTTCAATAGCACTAGTAGTTACCATGCCATCGTTAGCAACTCCATTACCCATACTGCTTGGATCTCCTAAGGCAACTACATCACCATTGGCATTGTGGGTTTCTAGATAGTTTTCGAAGGCATTATCGGGTACATTGGTTTCTTGGCTGTAGGATAAAAAGGAGCTTAATAGAATACAAAGTGAAAGTAGTTTTTTATTCATATTTGGGGTTTTTTAAATAGTTTTTAGTTATTCAAAATAAATAAGAGTTATACCGTAGGTTTTAAATAACATTGCAGTAATTGTGCACGAAGTCATCTTTTTACTGCTTAAGCAAAAGTATTTCATAAATTGACATAAACAGTCATTTGCCAGGGAGACAAAGGGGGGGACATTTTATCTAATTATCTGTTTGTTAGGGTTTTATTGATTTATGTTGTTTTGTTGTATGTCAGAATTTGAAGTATATTTATGCTTCTAATTCTTAAGGAAAGAGATCATATATGAATAGTTTTGTTTTTTTACCCTCTATAAAAGTACCTTTTTCTATATATGTGTTCTTTTTGTTTTTTATGTCTGTCTGTAACGCACAGGATAAATTAGGTAATGTACCAATTGATGGTAATAGTACAGATGGGGCAAACTTTTTGGGAAAACATATTGAATATTTTGAAGAAGATGGTCGTTCCCTTTCTATTGAAAACATTTCAAAAAAGAATTTCACTAAATCTAAAACAGATATTTTAAATTTTGGCTACAGTAGTAAAGCGGTATGGTTGAAATTAAGAATTAAAAACTCTGAAGATATATCAATAAAAAGGGTTTTAAGTATTCGGAAATCGTTACAAGATTCTGTGCAATTTTTTTATAAGGAAAATAACGCCTGGAAAACGTTACGATCTGGACAAATGATTTCTGAAAAGGACAAAGACCTATCTGGTTATTCAATATCCTTTCCTTTAGAAATTGAAAAGAAACATACCAGTACTTTTTATATTAGAACTGTCAGTAAATGGGGTAAAACTTTTGCCGTAAAATTATTTGATCAACCCAATTATTATAAAAATGAACAAGTAGCACTTGTTATTTGTTGCCTTCTTATAGGTGTGTTATTAACTGTTACTGCTTATAACTTTTTTTTGGCAAGAGCTTTAAAAGATCCTGTTTACTTAGTATACTGTATAACCGTTTTGAGTACATTGGCTGTTCAATTATACTTTAGAGGTTTTGTAAAACTTTATGTTATTGATAATAATCCCTTTTTTCAAGAATGGGGACTCACATTTACTTTTTGTTTTGCTACCACATGTTCTAGTTATTTTTGTATTCGTTTTCTAGATGCAAAAAATTATAGTAAGTATGTTGACTGGGCACTTAAAAGTATTATTGCATTTAATGTTTTTGCTGTCTTTTACCCTCTTATTTGTTACGAATTTTTTAATACATATACAGATTCACGTCTTTTTAGTTACTCGGCTATCTATTTTTGTGTTGTTGCTATTTGTTCTGGAATAGTTGTTTATTATAAAGGAAATAAATATGCACGATTTTTAATTTTTGGGTGGTCAATTTATTTTTTAGGAATCACTTTATACTCATTAGGTACACTAAATTTTATTCCCGGAAATACATTTACACTTAATGCTTATTTAATTGGATCTGTATTTGAAGTTTTTATGCTCTCTTCTGCTTTGGCTGATCGTTATAAACAATTAAAAAAGCAAAGGATTCAATTAGGAAAAGAGATCGTTATAAAAGAACAAGAAATAGTTCAAAAAAATGATAAAATCTCATCTTTAACAGTAGAAACCTTAAAATATATAAAATCAAAACAACAGGTTAGAGAGGATCTTAAAAAAGTACAAAAAGAAAAGGATGGAACAAAGATAAAAGAGGTGTTAGCAAGTTTGCAAGCAGATAAGATTGAAGATAAGAAATTAGAAATCCTAAAGAAAGATATCAACGCGTTACATTCGAATTATACAGCAACGTTAAAAGCTGTTTATCCTGCTCTTACAAAGGGAGATATAGAGTTGGCTTCTTTTGTATTATTAGGACTTACAAGAAAAGAAATAGCCTTGCTTAGAAACACCACTTTTGATGCTGTAAAAAAGAGTATGTATCGCTTTCGAAAAAAAATGGATATAAACCCTGATGAGTCTCTAGAAGAATTTATCATTTCTTTATATGAAGAAAAGAAAGAACAGTAATGTATTTCCTAATCGTTACACGGGTTGAACTTACTCTGTTCTAAAATTCCATACCTGTCCAATCGCAGCATTTTGATGGCTATCTTTTACGACTACTCTCCAATAATAAACTTTGTTAGAAGATGCGGTTGCAGTGGTCGTAGATGATGTAACATTTTCTGCAAACAGGGTGGGAGGGTTTGTCTCGCCAAAATAGACATCATAGGATTGCGTATCGCTATCACCAGCATTCCAATTTAGAGTCACGGTTCCGGCAGTTATGTCGTTTTGCCCCAAGGTTGGACTTACAATGCTAGGAGGATTAGGAAGCGTATGAGTACCTGCATCTGGTTCTGTATAAAAAGAATAGGTATCAGAATATCCACTTTCATTACCAGCGCTATCTTTGGCTTTTACTCTCCAAAAATACGTAGTACCTTTTTCTAACGTAAAGCTATTAGAAGTATTGGTCGTAGTGGCGGTAAATATAACAGTTGAGAAGTTGCTGTCTGTGGCAATATCGATTATATAGTTTATGGTATCTCCATCTGCATCAGTTGCGGTGCCCCAATCAAATTCTAAATTAAAATTTGTACATACTAGATTTTGAGTAGGAAATACCAAATCAGGAATTGAAGGAATCTGGTTAACCTGTGAAGATCCTCCATTATCATCTCTCTTGCATGAAAATAAAAATAGGATTCCGAATAAAAATATATAGATTGATTTTATCATTGTTTTACGATTTTAAATGGAGATAAGAACTCTTTATCAAGATATAAAAAATAAATTCCGTTAGATAAGTGTTCCATAGGGATTATTATTTTATGCTCAGAGATTGCATAGGTCTTCGAAGATATCAATATTCCCAATGCATTAAACATATCAACATTGATAGTGCCTTTGGTATTAAACAGTGGTATCTCAATATAGTTTTGGGTAGGATTGGGAAACGCTACCATTTTATTTTCTACGTCTATTCTGGTAGATAATTTACCTTCACAAGCGATACTAGAAGAGATATCAATTGCATCTCCTGGGTTGACCGCTATCAAAAAAGTATTGTTATCATATTCTGAAACTTGCTTAGTATTGATGCTTACCGTATAGGGAGGTGTACCCGAGTCGAGCGTCACCAAAACCTGTTCTTGATTTTTCTGAATAGTAGTTTTACCAGCAACAACAGTGGCTTCTTGTATGACTACTTCATAACATTGTTTACAATCTTGAAACCCTTCTATGGCGATACATAAATTATGAGTACCTGGCTCTAGATTAGTAATTTCTGTGGTGTTGGTAAATGTATGTGATTCATTATTGATGGTTACAATGTAGGTTTCATTTTCATTGGTACTAATACTAATTTTTCCATTATTTTTGTCAGTACATGTTTCATTATAGGTCTGAATGGTAAAATCATCATCGATTTCACAAGATTGACATAATTCTGAATAGGAAGAGATAGCATCTTTATTCCAACCCGAGTAATTGCCAGTACCAGTGGTAGCGGCTGTGGCGTCATCAACTTCAATACAACTTAGGTTAGAATTATTTATTACTGTTAAGTATGAAAGGTTGCTCAAATTCGTTCCGTTTTTAACATTTAGAAGAGCGAGCTGATTGTTATTGGCTTCCAATTCTTCTAATAAAGTGTTGGTACTTAGGTCTAAACTTGTTAATGCATTATTATTACAATATAATTCTACTAGTTCTGTATTAGCACTAAGATCTAAATTGGTTAATTGACTATTACTACACTCTAGGTCTGTTAACAATGTGTTATTGCTAATGTCTAAACTAGTTAGTTGATTATTCTCAATAGATAGAGAAGTTAATGCTGTATTTGTAGTTAAGTCTAAACTAGTAATAGGGTTAGTATCCAGCTCTAAATCTGTTAGTAATGTATTATTACTTATATTCAAACTGGTTAATTGTGTATTATCAAATGATAATCTCTCTAATGCAACATTTGTACTAAGATCAATAGTACTTAAAGGACTGTCTGAAATAGATAAGTTGGTCATTGCTGTATTTGCACTAAGATCTATACTTGATAATATGGTGTTCCAGATGACAACATGTGTCATCATTGTATTGCTAGTAACGTTTATAGTTGCTAATGGACTATTACCAACGGCTACATTTTTTAATTTTGTATTTGCAGTAAGGTCTAAACTGCCTAATTCTGAATTAATAAATGTTAGAATTTCTATGTTAATGTTTTCACTTACATCTATACTTTCTATAGGGTTTCCTTCACTCCATAATTGTATTAACGAAGTAAAATCCTCTATTCCGGTAAGGTCGGTGATTCCTTTATTATATAATAAACCTCCTGTACCGGCATCCATTCTTTCTATTACTGCAATGTTGGCTGTAGGCACAAAATTATCTAAAGCTCCCGAATCGTATCCGGCATCAATCAAGGCTTGTTCAAAATTATCATCAGGAACATTGGTCAGACATTGATCAGCATAGGCAGAAGTCGCCGCATCAATTTGCCAGGCTGCATAATTTCCAGCTCCTGCATTAGCATCTGTGGCATTGTCGACCTCGATACAACTTAAATTACTATTATTCTGTAGTTGAAGATCTTCTATTGCCGGATTATTACCGTTTTTTATATTAGCAAACTCCAGTTCATTGTTTCTACCAATTAAAAAACGTAATCCCGATAAAGCCGAAACATCAATGAGTTTAATATCATTATGAAGAAAATCAACTCTAAACAATGATGTATTGTTACTTAGATCTAAGCTTGTTAAATTATTTTGACCAACAAATATTTGTTCTAACAGAGGAAAATTAGTTAGATCGATCTCGGTTAAATCATTTCCGAATAATTGAAGATATCTTAACACCGAAGAGTTAATTTGAAGCGTTTCGATATTATTAGTGTCTGCAATAAGGACTTGTAGTGCGGGTTGATTGCTTAGGTCTAAAGTGGTAAGTTGATTTCTCGTAACTCTAAATGTAATGAGGTTTACCAAATTACTTAAGTTTATCGTAGAAATATTATTGTCTTGTACCTCCAACGATTCTAGAGCTATAAAATCTTCGATACCGGTTAGGTCCGAAATATTACTATTAGATACATTTAACGAAGTTAAACTGGCAATATTTGCAGTAGGTACCTGGTTGTCATTAGCAATATCATCATAGATTGCCAGAGCAGTTTCAAAGTTAGTATCAGGAATAGCTGTATACTGAGCAAAAGAAGAAACACTGATGCTAAGTATTAAAAAGAGTATAAAATGTTGTAAATGTTTTTTCATAATCGTTGTATTACAAATAAAGATTGATTATTCGATCACCATTTTTTTTGAATCTATTTTTTGACTACCGATGTATAAGGTATAGAAATACGTCCCAATAGCCAACCCATCACTATTGATGTTTAACTCACTGTCCCCAGTTTCTTTTAATGCCACAGTAGAAATCATCTGACCTGTCGAGTTGCTAAATACTATAGAAGCATTTGTAATTCCATTTGGTAAATAGTACTTTATAGAAGAAGTTCCATTAAATGGATTGGGAATGTTTTGATACAAAATAGGGGCATTACTTTTATTCTGTATACCAGATGAGGTGCCCTCAAGAGCTTCAATACGATTAATCAAGTCATCAATCACAGTTTGTTGAGTCGTATTTTGGGATTCTAGATTAGTAATTTCATTTTGTGCAGTAGTAAGATCAGATGCCAAAGAAGAAATTACAGGAGCCAGATCAACAGTTACTGCTGTACCATTTTCTATATCGATAGTGAGATTGGTGCCATTTAAACTGGCCGATGTTAAATTTTGTGCATCTGTTCCTGTTCCATCTTGTAAGCTAGAAAGATCAATACTGTTTCCGTTTGTAATACTTAAATTACCACCACTGAAACTTAAAGTTTGTGCATCGGTATTATCCAAATATTTAGAAAGATCAACTGTTTTGGTAGCTTCGGCATCATTTATAAGTGATAACTCAAGGTCATTTCCGTTTAATTGAAACTCATCTATAGTCTGGGCATCGGTATTTGTATCGGTATCTATGGTAGAATTCACCCATTGAGTACCATTCCACAAAAATAAAGATGATAGATCGGTATCATATACCATCATTCCCGCTTCGGTAGCAGCTAAAGGGTTGCCATTTGCAGCAGCAGTTTCCATAGTTGTACGTTGTGCTGTGGTTACTCTATTTACTAAAAATCCTTTATCGACATCGGCCAATTCTAAGGATGCATTTTGATTTGCAGCTAGGGTACCAATCCCTACACTCATTCGATTGGTACTTGTGTTTCCACCTAGTGCCATAGTGTTGGCCTGAGCAACATCTACATCATAGCCAATTGCTGCAGCATATGAATTGGTCGTACTACTTTGTGCACCAATGGTTATTGATCCTTTAGTACCTGTTGATCGAGCTTGATGACCAATAATCACTTGATCATCTCCAAATACCGAAACAGAATTTCCTAGAAATACGTTTCTTTGATTCCTGGTATTATTTCCGTTACTACTAAAATCGGCTTTCCATCCAATTCCAATATTATCTGATCCTTCTCTATTATTACCACCAGTTAATACTCCTACATACGTATTTCTATTTGCCTTGTTACGATCATTTGTTCGATTATTATCCCAACCTGCACCATACCCAATAAATGTGTTGCCATCTGCATGTTGACTATTCGCACCGGCAGCATAGCCTAAAAACGTATTTGCAAAACCATCAACATTATCCAACCCCGCACCAGAACCTACAAAAGTATTTGCCTGCCCTGTTGTATTACGTTCGCCTACACCCGAAGTAAGAAGTCCAAAATCATAATCGGTTCCATTGCCTAAAGATTGGGGTACCAGATAACTGCTTTCTCCTCCAATAAATGTGTTTCCGCTAGCGGTTGTTGTATTTGCACCAGCTTTACTTCCAACAAAGCAATTATCATTACCTGTGGTTAATTCATATCCAGCGTCTTCTCCTATAAGTACATTATCATCGCCATCGGTTAGGTTAAAACCGGCTTCTTCTCCAACAATGGTATTGTCTGCTCCAGTAGTTAAGTCGTGCCCGGCTCGATGACCTATGATTACATTTTCAGAACCCGTTGCATTTCTTGCAACATAATTTCCTATAAAAACATTGTCAAAAGTACGTGATGTTTGATCTGCAGAAAAATTTCCAATCACAATATTGTCATTGGCTCTAGAATCATCAAATAATCCTCCAGCCATACCACCTATCAATATGTTACTATAAGCTGATACCATAGAAGAGCCCGCCCCTGGACCAATAGAGAGATTCCAATCACCAGTTGTTAATTCGGATCCAGGTGTAAAAGTTTCTGTACCGTTATAGGGAGATGGTGTACGATCTGTAGCAGATTGAGTGGGAGTGATAGATAGACCGATAGATTGATTTCCTATTTGTGCTTTTGAAAAAATAGGAAGTAATAATACTAAAACTAGGAGTAGTAGTCTTTTCATATTTGGGGCATTTTAAAAGTATTCCAATGACCAAAATTACTACATCATTCCTTTTCTTTCTTTATTTTTTAGGTGTCAAATGGTGTCATTTTGTGTTTAAATGAGCTGTAAAACAGTATTTTGTTGTGATTTAATGAGGTGTAGAGTGATTGTTAGGATAGTTTCTCAATAAATTTTTCTAATTCGATATCTTGAGGAATGTTCATTTTTTTACGAATTCGACGACGCATTGATTTTACCGAATCAGAAGAAACATTACGAATGGTCATAATCTCTTTTATTGAAAGATTAAGACGTACCAAGGCACATACTTCTCTTTCGCCTTTGGTCAATGCCGGAAATTGATTTTGAAGATTAGCATCAAAAATTTTGTTTGCAGCATCTATTTTTTCTTGCAAACCAGATAGTTTGTTTTCAGTGTTGATTTGCAATCTAAGTTTGGTAAGCAAGGAGTTCAAAGATTCTTTGATTTTTTTAGGATCTTCATGAATGACCTCTTTTTTTATGGTTTCCAGTAGGTTTTCTTTAAAAGCTTGACGCATACTATTATCGGCAATCAAACGCTTTACATCTTCTTCTTTACTCTTAATTTCTTGATTCAGTATCTTTTTTTCATTTTCGTAAAATTCTTTTTGCATCAAAGCACGTTGTTGATAATTACGTTTAATTAAGAATGCGATAATTACCCCTCCAAGTAATGTGATTAATAATAGTATAAAATACAACCTCTTTTTAGAAGTTGCAGATGCTGCGATTAAGGCTACTTCTCGTTTTTCTTGCTCGTATCGAAGACTATCAGTTTGTTTTTGTTTTTCAAACTCATAATTTAATTCTAAAGCTTGTATTTTTTTATCGTTTTCAAGATTAAATAACTCATCAGATTTTCGATTGAATTTTCGATAGTTTTGATAGGCGTCCTCAAAATTACCCATTTTAGAATTAAGGAAACTTTTTCTACGGTACCCCACAGATATACGTTCATTAAAACCTTCTTCTTCTGCTATTTTGATACTTGCGTCTATATATTTTAGTGATTTCTTCCATTCTTTTGTTTTTTTATATACATCAGAAAGGTTATAGTTGGTTACACACATCGATAATCTATTATTGATTTTGGTGTAATAGGACAGATTATCAAGATTTAATTCAATGGATTTCTTGTAGTTTTTTTTTGCTAAGTATAATTGTGCCATATTCCCTTTGACTCTATATAAATCTTCTTCACTCTGGATAGAAGTAAAATATGCTCTTGCCTTTGTATAACAAAATAAAGCAGAATCTAATTGTTTGTTTTGGCGGTATGAAACTCCCAGCATATTATATCCAGCGCCAAGACCAAAAGTATCTTTAACACTTTTTTTTAACTTAATTGCTTTTTTATAATGATTAATGGCCTTAGAGTGCTCTTTTTGGTATCGATATACTAGAGCCATATTGTGATAAATATCGGCTATTTTTGAAGTGTCTTTGGTTTTGGTATAATGTTCTAATGCCTTAATATAGTAGGTGATAGCGTTTGGATAATTGGCTTTTCTGCGATTTACAACCCCAAGTTGTATATAAAATGCTGACCTATAATCTTTGTATTTGTTGTTGTTTTTAGCTTTAATTAAACTAAGTCCTTCATTAAAATAACCTTCGGCCATATTAAAGTCACGATCTAGTTGATATTCTCCAAGTTCGAGTAGTGCCTTAACCTTACTCGTGTCTTCTATAGCATTACCTAGTGTGGTTTTAAGACGTATCAAAGTAGTGTCCTTTTCTTGCGAAAAGACATATGCCATAAGAAAACAAAACAATACAGAAATATAAAACCTCATAGAAAGCAAACTTACCAATAAAATTAACTATAAATCTTTATTTATTGTATTCTGTTTTAAGTTATACCATTTCTATGATATACAACTCATAAATACTATAGAATTGTAACTATCTAATCAAAGAAAAGTGTCCAGATATATTTCTAGGAACCTGATTTCCATTGCTGTCAATTTCGGTATAATTAACCTTAAACCAATACTCACTACTAGGCACAGCAACACCATTATAGGTGCCATCCCAACCAGCACCAGATGGCGTGATTTGAGCAAGTAACTTCCCTAATCTATTAAAAATAGTAACGTTTGCGTTAGGATTAGAGTTGGCTAAGCCGATCATATTCCATGTATCATGAATTCCATCTCCGTTTGGAGTAAAAGAACCACGATATCCTACTAAATATACCTCGAGACTGTCTTGCCAACATCCATCTACATTTCTTAAATTTACAATCTGTAAGCCAGAAGTAGGAATAAAAACATCGGTAAATGTTACGGTAAAGGTATTGCCATCTCTTTGTGCAGAAGTCCAAGGATCGTTATCTAACTGGACTTCATAATTTGCATATTGAGAACCCGTAAGATTTACCGTAATGGTTGCCCTGTCTCCTGTACCATTCGTAACTGCTGTTGCTGTATAATTTGTAGGGGTACTGTCATGAATGGTTACTTGTTGGTTTTGGGTGATGCTATTTGCTCCATCTGTATAGATCCATTCAACTACCGTTGATTGGGTAATGGGGAATAAGGTATTGGTAGTTGCTGTCACAGCACCGACACATTCGTCACTTCCTGTTGGAGCAGGTAAATTGTTCAAGGTACAGACTGTATTAATTTCTTCGAGGGACGTATTATCCGGTATTGGCGCAAAAGTATCTTCGATAGTCACTTCTTGATCTTGTGTAATTATATTGCCATTACCATCATCAAAAGTCCATGTGATCGTTGTAGAGACCAGTATAGGAAATACTGTTGAGGTTACACCTGTTATCGTATTAGAACAATTGTCGGTAGCTGTTGGTGGAGTCATAGTCGTTAAACTACAAGCTTCATAAATGGGTAACAATACAGGAATATCAGCAATTGGCAGAATGTTGTCTTCTATTGTAACGGTTGCAGTGCAATTTGAACTATTACCATTTGTATCAGTAACAGTAAGAGTTACAGAGTTAGTTCCAATACTAGAACAATTAAAATTATAAGTGTCAAGTGTATAAGATGCGATTCCGCAGGAATCAGAACTCCCATCATCAAGATCTGTTGCTGTAATAGTGGCACTTCCTGCAGCATCAAGTTGTACAGTTATATTTTGACAAACTACAGTTGGTAATACCGTGTCTTGTATAGTTACTACTGCGTTGCAAGTATTACTATTTCCATTATTGTCTGTAACAGTAAGTATGACATTATTAGTACCAATATTGGTACAATCAAAGGTTGTGATGTCTAATGTTGTGGATGCAATTCCGCATGCGTCTGAACTCCCATTATCTATTTGTGCAGGAGTAATGGTCGCATTTCCTGTAGCATCTAATGGTACTGTAATATTTTGACATACGACATTAGGCATTACATTGTCTTGTACTGTTACTACAGCGTTACAGGTATTACTATTTCCGTTATTATCAGTAACGGTTAGTACAACATTATTAGTGCCAATATTGGTACAATCGAAAGAGGTAATATCTAGTGCAGTTGATGCAATCCCGCATGCGTCAGTACTTCCATTATCTATTTGTGAAGGTGTGATGGTCGCATTTCCTGTAGCATCGAGTTGTGCAGTAATGTTTTGACATATGACATTAGGTAATACATTGTCTTGTACAGTTACTACTGCATTGCAAGTGTCACTATTACCATTATTATCAGTAACGGTTAGTACAACATTATTCGTTCCTATATTGGTACAATCAAAGGTTGTGATGTCTAATGCTGTTGATGCGATTCCGCATGCGTCTGAACTACCATTATCTATTTGTGCAGGTGTGATGGTTACATTTCCTGCAGTGTCTAGTTGTACAGTAATGTTTTGACAAACCATTGTTGGAATTTCGTTATCTTCTATAGTAACATTAGCATTACAAGTATCTGTATTTCCCGAAGAATCTGTAACTAGTAAAGGAACTGTATTTGGGCCAACATGAGAACAATCAAAGTCCATCCTTTCGTCAAAAACTAGTTCGAAGGCTAGATCTCCCCAATTGCAACATCTGGGATCTCCATAGTTCCATAAAAACTGACCTCCTGCATATTGATTACTCCATCCATAATAGATATTTGTATTTCCTTGAATAACAAAACTATATTCATTTCCGGCAATAACAGGAAAAGGAGTAGATAATGTAATTTCTGACCAAACAGTTCCTCCGTTGCTATTTGTCAAGTTTACACCAGATTCTGTATAATCTGGAGTACCTACACTACCAGGTGTGCCACTTCCCGAACCACCATTATAAAAATGAATACTTCTATTGGTATAATCCCTATTTACGTATAAACGTATTGTATTTAAAAATCCGGTTACGGTTGCAGTAAAGGATTGTCCATGTCCACGACTATTATTGTTGTTATTAAAAAGTTTTTGAGAGACAAGAGGTGATCTGGTAAAAGAGTAATAAGTTGTATTACAATTATCAGTACTGTTATTGTTAATATCTGATGCAAAAAGAGTTAGGTTGCCTGTTGTATCGAGTTGAGATGTTATATCCATACAATCGGCCACAGGAGCAACATTGTCTTCGACCGTTACTGTTGCAGTACATGTCGAAATATTCGTATTCGTATCTGTTACTGTTAATGTAACCGTATTTGTTCCTGTTTGAGTACAATCAAAGGTTGTGATGTCTAATGCTGTTGAAGCAATTCCGCATGCGTCTGAACTTCCATTATCTATTTGTGCCGGTGTGATGGTCGCATTTCCGGTAGCATCGAGTTGTACGGTAATATTTTGACAAACTACTGTTGGTAATACCGTGTCTTGTATAGTTACTACAGCGTTACAAGTATCACTATTACCATTACTATCTGTAACAGTAAAAACGACATTGTTAGTTCCTATATTGGTACAATCAAAGGTTGCGATGTCTAATGCTGTTGAAGCAATTCCGCATGCGTCTGAACTTCCGTTATCTATTTGTGCCGGTGTGATGGTCGCATTTCCTGTAGCATCTAGTTGTACAATTATGTTTTGACAAGTCATGGTTGGTAGTACATCGTCTTGTTCTGCTCCTGAGATATCAAAGGTAAAAGTTGGATCAATACAGTCATCACTATCTATTGAAACAGAACCTGTAAAGTTAGCTGATCCGCAGGCCGTAGGTGTAAATGTGATACTAATGTCTTGGGTGTTATTTGCAGGAATTGCAATGGGAAATGTAAGTGCCCCCAACGAAAATTCTGCTCCAGTTATTGTAATACCTGAAACATTTAAGGTAGTTCCTCCAGCATTTCTAATCGTAAATGTATTGGTTTGAGTGCTTCCGCTAGATATGGTTCCAAAATCAGTGCCATCTGTGGTGTCGGGAGTAGTATCATTATTTGTAATAATGGTCGAATTTCCACTTACTTCTATCTCTGGAGCTACTACAGCACATCCCGTGGTACTTACTCCACTACCAGGTGAGATCCAGTTAGAAACAGAATTATTAAGAGTGAAATTGGTAAGCGTTGCATCAAAATTGTTAGCAGTTTGATCTGATAGTGTAGTTTCCGAAGGGTTATAGCCTCCAGCAACACCATGGTTAAAGTTATAATAAGCTCGCAAATCGGGCTCTGTACCTGTAAGTTCGCATCCCATAGTATTTACAATTTCTTTACAGGTTCTTGCTCTATTCCAAAGTCGTACTTCATCAATTTCACCTCTAAAATGCTCTCTTAAATTTCCGTTATTTAACTGAATATTTCCTATTCTAAAATCTGTTAATCCAGTAGAAGCATTGTTGTTTGCGTTTAATATTAATGTACCCTCTGGAACTCCGTCGATATATAAAGTCCATTCATTTCCTGATTTTACAGCAGCTACATGATGCCATTGATCATCTTTTACATTGGTAGTACTATATACTTGTTGCCAGCTACTCGAGTCATAATCATATTGCCCTAAACGAATAACTCCTGTTCCTCTAACTTCTATAGAAGTTTCTCTATTGGGGCCAGTTTTTTGCCAAACAGCAATGGCTCTATAGCCGTTAGCTCCACTATCTGCTTTAAACCATGCTTCTATTGTAAAATCATTTGAGGCAGAATTAATATTTGCGATCGCATAGTCATCAACACCATCAAAATTTAAAGCTTCTGCAGGTAGACCAACTTCACCAGTAATTGCAAAATCATAAGTGCCTTCATTACAATCATTATTGATAATGGTAAGTGTAGCATCATGAGATCCTGGAGTTGTTGAAGAAAATGTAACATTAAAGGTAGCAGTACCTCCAGCAGGAACTGATGTAGGTAATGTTCCTAGCGTATAGGCAGCCGCGCCAGTACCTCCTAAAGTAATCGTAGTAATGTCCAAAGCGATAGTTCCTGTACTATTATCAATAGTATATGTATTGGTTACCGATCCACCAGGCAAAATGGAAGGAAAAGTAGTACCATCGGTAGTATCTGGAGTAGTATCTCCATCAGCTATAGATACTACATTTCCTAAAATATCTATTTCTTTACTTTTAACAACTGTTACTACTGCATTACAAGTATCACTATTTCCGTTATTGTCTGTAACAGTGAGTATGACATTGTTAGTCCCTATATTGGTGCAGTCAAAAGTTGTGAGATCTAATGCTGTTGTTGCGATTCCACAGGCATCAGTACTCCCATTATCGATTTGTGCAGGAGTTATGGTTGCGTTACCTGTAGCATCGAGTTGTACGGTTATATTTTGACAGATCACATTGGGTTGTACATTGTCTTCTACAGTTACTACTGCATTACAAGTATCACTATTACCATTGTTGTCGGTAACGGTTAGTACGACATTATTGGTTCCTATATGAGTACAGTTAAAGGTATCATTATCCAATGTTAGTGTATCTATGCCGCACTCATCAGATGATCCGTTATCAATTTGAGCAGATGTAATCGTAGCATTTCCAGAAGTATCAAGTTGAATTGTTATATCTTGGCATACTGGTGTTGGAGGTGTTATATCATTCACAGTAATATCAAAAGTACAGGTAGTTGTATTACCTGATGCATCTTCTGCAGTAAATTCTACAGTAGAAGTTCCTATGGGAAATGTGGATCCACTAACCAATCCTGCTGTCTGAGTAATGGTAGTATTATCACAATTATCTAATCGGTCATCAATTACAATTTCATAAGATACCCAGGGATCTGCAGAGGAATCTTCTCTAAGAAATACATATCCATTGGCATATGAAAACCCATAGTTATTTGGGGTAGGTGCTCCAGCTGGCATATCTATAAAATCCCCATTATAAGTGGCTGTAGCTTTATCAATAAAATATACTCTAGCGTTAAGTTCACTATAAATAATTATTTCTTTACCTGGGATTCCTGTATATCCTACAGAACGAGTCGTAATATCTCCATTACTGGCCTCAGGAAAGTTCACGATGGCATTATCTGTAAGCTGGTTTCCGTTTAGATCATAGGTGTATAATCGTGCATTATGATAAAAAATAATTTCATTATTGTTATAATCATAGGCGCCATTTGATTGATTATTAGGTTGATTCAGCCCTGTTATAAAAGTTGTTCCTCCATTAGTAGCATAACCACTAGCATCTAAGTTAATTGTTCTATACCCAGAAGTCCCTACTCCATTTCCTTGTAATTGTTTGGTATTTGGGTTCCACCACATTCCTCTAAAATCAAATCCGGTGGTATTAGTAACTATAGTAGCTCCGGTACCATCGTAGGTTCTAAAAGGCATCCCTGTACTTCCTGCTCTAAAAGCATAATAAAGATCAAGATCGGGGTTATACGCTACAGATGACCAGTTGGTTGTTCCGCCACTAGTAGCCAGACTTGGTCCTGTGTTTAATGTTCCGCTGGTATTTATGCGTAAGCTACCATCAACGGGAGTTGCGAAATTAACAACCGCTCCACAGGTACCAGGATCTTGATTTACCGTTATGGGTGAAGGACATGTTATTGTTGGAGCTACGAGATCCATTACTGTTACATTGGCAGTACAAGTGGCAGTGTTACCCGCAGTATCGGTTACAGTAAGTGTTACTGTGTTTGCCCCCAGATCATTGCAAGTAAATCCAGTCTTGTCTAGGGTAAATGTTATTGCCCCGCAGCTATCACTACTACCATTGTCTATGTCTGCTGGTGCAATGCTAATACTTCCCGAAGCTTCGAGATTTACCGTTATATCTTGACACAAAGCTGTTGGAGGCGTAACATCGGGAGCGCATTGAGAAAAAACCGAATTCCCAGAGAAAAGAAGTAGTAAACTACTTACAAACAAATTTAAGTACTCCAACTTTTTTATAGGATTAAGTAATTCTTTAATCATACAGCAATATTTGACGAAAATGAAATTTATAGTTTAAAAGGGGTAGTGCACTCAAAAATTAATGCGTTTACATAATTGTTTAGATATGTCTGTAAACTGAAAATAATTAGGTAAAACTAAAGGAATCATAGGCGTAGGGTATAAATCAAATAGGTATCTAGGGTAATACAAATATATGTTAAAGAATAGTTAAATCCAAAATTTAAATATAAATAAAAACAACATATTTTATAAAATATATTCAGTCTAAAATTCTGATTTTGTGTTTTTTATGTTGAAATTGTTGTTTTGCGTAATTTTTTTAAAACGATATTACGAATCAAGTTCTGTTTAAGAAAATTTTCACGGTGACAAAAAGTGGTAAACATGGGGCATAGCTCATTTTTATTAATATATTCTCAGATTTCAGAGTACAGGTACGAGTTAGTTTTTAATCAAAGAAAGATTTTGGTTTTCAAGCTTTTTGTGTATCATTGAGTATGCTCCGGTAGGTTGTTAACGTTGTAATGTATTAATGTCACATCAATTTTTATTTTAAAAACTTGAACAATACTAAGATTGGACGTGTGAATAAGCTTTCCTTTCAAGTTAAATACTCTTAAAATATAACTGGATATCTTCTAAAGATAGTAGATCTATGCTTTTATTAATTATTTTTGACGATTAATAAACCTATGTATATGACAATACTTCATTTAGACACTAATCACACTATACTGATCAACCAATTACAAGAAGCAGGATTTACTAATGACAAAGATTATTTATCATCTAAAGAGGAGATCGAATCTAAAATCCATAAGTATGATGGGATAATAATCAGAAGTCGTTTTGCAATTGATAAAACCTTTTTGGATAAAGCTAAGAACTTAAAATTTATCGGTCGAGTAGGAGCAGGATTAGAAAATATAGATGTAAAGTATGCAGAACATCTAGGGATTAAATTATTTAACGCACCAGAGGGAAATAGAAATGCAGTTGGAGAACATACGCTTGGTATGATTTTATCATTGTTTAATAAGTTAAATCAAGGTGATAGAAGTGTTAGAAATGGACAATGGCTTAGAGAGGAACATAGAGGGATAGAGTTGGACGGAAAAACTGTTGGAATTATAGGATATGGAAATATGGGTAGAGCATTTGCTTATAAACTAAGAGGTTTTAATGTAGAGGTAATATGCTATGATATCAAAGACGATGTGGAGAATAGTGATGCAACCCAAGTAGAACTCGAAGAGCTTTTTGAGAAAACCGATATATTAAGCCTTCATACTCCAGAAACACCAGAAACTATTGGAATGATTAATACAGGTTTTATTGATAAGTTTCAAAAACCCTTTTGGTTAATGAATACGGCTAGAGGTAAGAGTGTGGTAACAGAGGATTTGGTAAAAGGAATAAAAGACGGTAAAATATTAGGAGCAGGTTTGGATGTTTTGGAATATGAAAAATCTTCTTTTGAAAACTTGTTTACCTCTGACCAAGAAATGCCAAAACCTTTAAAGGAATTACTTGAAATGGATAATGTGATATTAAGCCCTCATGTTGCAGGGTGGACAGTCGAATCTAAAGAAAAGTTGGCTCAAACGATAGTCGATAAAATTAAAAATGAATTTTGCTAAAAGAGGTTTTTTTCATACTGTTTTCTAATTATTGTAAAGATTCTAAATATATAGCATCCTTATGGTTGGATGTGAAAAATGCACATACACAAAGCAATAGGTATTACCATAACCTAACACATCTAGAACATCTTTATCAAAATTTATTATTGGTTAGAGAAAAAATCAATGATTGGGATATGATCTTGTTTGCAACATTTTACCATGATTATGTGTATAATGTGCATAAGAAAAATAACGAAGAGCAAAGTGCAAAGAAAGCAGAAACAGTTTTATACTACTTAAAATTTGATAAGGCTCGAGTTGATTTTGGTGTTGATATGATTAAAGAAACCAAGAGTCATACAGTATCGCCTCAAAGTGATATTAATTATTTTACAGATGCAGATCTTTCTATATTAGGATGTGATTGGGAGTTATATCAAGAGTATATGAATAATGTTCGAAGAGAATACAACTTTTATCCAGATTTTATGTACAAAAAGGGAAGGATTAAGGTATTAAATCATTTCTTGGCAATGCAACAGATATTTAAAACAAATGATTTCTTTGAACATTTTGAAACTCAAGCTCGAAGTAATATTCAGAAAGAAATTGATTATTTTTCTAAATAGAATTCGGTTTTGTTAAATTCGTAATGTGAGGAAAACAGTTTTTATTTTCGCTTTTTTGATTGTTGCTTTGCTGATTCTTTTTAAGGTTAGTGAATATAATGTCATAACAGGATATACTTCTGTCGAAATAATCATTACTATTATTGCAATAATTTTTTTCGTTATTGGTATAGCAACCAATAAGAAAGTGCTTCATACGCCTAACAAATCAAATATAGCTCCTAATCAAATTGATCAAGAAAAAATTAAGAGCCTAGGATTAAGTAAAAGAGAATATGAGGTGTTATGCGAAGTTGCTCAAGGATTATCAAACAAAGAAATTGCAGAAAAACTGTTTGTTTCTGAGAGTACCATAAAAACTCATGTTTCTAATGTTTTGGTTAAACTTAATGCCAAACGAAGGACTCAGGCAATACAAATTGCTAAAGAACTACAAATTATATCACTATAGTAAAGACTAATCTTTTTTTGTTTTTAAATGATTTTTTTAGTCGATTGAAAGTAAGGTTTTTATAGAGCTGTTTTTTCTTGTCGCTAAAATTTCATTAAAAAAGATCACTTTTTTTTACCAATGTCGGAAAATGAAACTCCCTTGTTGTAGTATTGCCTCGTAAAGAGTTAATTCATATATTTTGATCTTAGCCTGGGTAGGACTATGTTGTTAGGGTTAAATTTTGAAAAAGGTGGTTTACCTTTAGTGCAATTAGCTGGCTTTTTACAAATTTGACTCTCCTATGAATGGGCATAGGAGAGTTTTTTATGAACTCATTTTTGGTCCAAAACAAATAATCAAGATCAGTACTATATCTTTTTAATAGATAAATTGATTAGGGAGTTCTTTCTTTTCTAAATTATTTTATCCAAATATTTTCAACTACTTGTTTTATGTTCTTAGAAGAACTTCCTATTATAAAGTTATATTCACCTTTGTCAATTTTCCAATCATGTGTTTTTATGTCATAATATTGAAAAGCGTCTTTTTTTAATATATAGGTGATTTTTTTCGTCTCATTAGGTTCTAAAAACACCTTATAGAATGATTTCAGTTCTTTTTCAGGTCTATCAACACTGGTGTGTATTGGTTTTACATACAATTGAGCAACTTCGGCTCCTGAAACTTTCCCTGTATTAGTAATTTTCATTGTAACTTGATAGGAATACTTGTCAAATTTTGTAATGGAAGGTTTGTGATATTGAAACGTAGTATATGATAGCCCATGCCCAAAGGGAAAACGAGCTTCTAATTTATGTTTATCTAGATATCTATAACCAACATAAATTCCTTCAGAATATACCGACTTTAAATTCGGTTTTTTATAATCAGAGAAACCGGGAGAATCTCCCTGAGATTTATAAAAAGAAGCAGGTAGCTTACCAGATGGATTTCGATTACCTAAAAGAATATCTGCAATAGCATTTCCTCCTTCTTGCCCACCAAACCACGCTTGAACAATTGCGGGCACTTCATCTGCCCATGCTTCCATAATAGGAGGAGTTCCTGAAATGACAACTACTACAGTGTTTGGATTGACAGCTTTTACTTTTTTAATAAGTTCATCCTGCTTTTCTAAAATAAGAAACTCACGATCACGCCCTTCTCCTTCAAAATGATCCGATAATCCCACACAAACTATGGCTATATCTGATTCTTTGGCTAGGTTAACTGCTTCTTGTATTAAATTAGTATTAGGGATTACCCAACCCAATTTTATTTCTGAAACATGACCATTATTATAGTAATCGAGTTGAATGTCATATACTTCTCCTTTTTGTAGTGTAATTTTTGTTTCTTCAATAGTGCTACCTCTTTTGTCTTTCCATTTGTCAATCAATACCTTGTCATTAATAGTTAATCGAACCCCATCATTATGCATAATTTGAAACTTATATTCTCCAGATTTTGGAGCTTTTAATTTTCCTTTCCATCGAACTGAAAAGTAATTCTCATCATCTGCTCCATGAAAATCCCAACTTGGCGCATCATAATACCAAAGAAAATTTACTTCTTTATCATTTCTTATAAAATGAGCTTTACCCTCACAATTAATATTCCCAAAATAAGAGGCTTGTAGTCCTTTTTGTCCATCAATTTCTTCAAAATAAATATTCTCGATTATCTGAATGTCATTAGTAATGGTTGTGCCTAAGGCATATTTAATTTCAATATCATCACCTATTTTATTTCGCAGCCCTTCTAAAGGCGAAATCGAATAGAAAGGAGTTACTTTAGAAGAACCACCACCACCTACACGCGCAAATGAAGCATTGGGTCCAAGCATTGCAATTTTTTTTACACGCTTACTGTTTATGGGTAATATATTATGTTCGTTTTTTAGAAGCACAATTCCGTTTACAGCAGCTTCGTATGCAATTTTTTTATGAGTTTCACTTTTTAATATGTCGGTTGAAACAGTATCCGATTCCTTGAACATATTCGCATTAAAACGAACACGAAGTAGCCGTTTTACTTTATCATTTATAAGGTCTTCTGTAATTTCTTTTTTTGCTAGGGCTATTTTAATAAGTGAATCATTTAGGTGATCACCAAAAGGCATTTCTAAATCCAAACCTGCTTTTATACTTTTTGCTGTGCTATGCGCAGCTCCCCAATCTGAAACGACAAAACCTGTAAATCCCCATTTTTTCTTTAAAACAGTATTTAATAAGTAATCATTTTCAGCAGTCCAATGACCATTTACCTTATTGTAAGAAGTCATCACAGTCCATGCCTTAGCTTCTGTAACAGCGGCTTTAAATGCCGGTAAGTAGATCTCGTGTAATGCTCGTTCATCTACAATAGCATTTACATGGCTTCTTTTCCATTCTTGATTGTTACATGCAAAATGTTTTACACAGGCCAGCACATTTTCACTTTGCACACCTTTTATATATGGGATAGCAGTTTGTCCTGCTAGATATGGATCCTCACCAAAGCTTTCAAAATTCCTACCTCCAATAGGAAAACGATGAATGTTTACACAAGGACCTAGAAAAAAGTTACGACCTCTAGCTTTTGCTTCTTTCCCAAGCAATTGCCCTACTTGATATAAAATGTCTTTATCCCATGTAGATGCTAATGAAACTGATGCAGGAAGAGCAGTGGCTTCAGACCATCGTATCCCTACGGGACCATCGGTCATTCGAAGCGTAGGAATTTTTAAACGCTTATTGTATTTTGTATCAAAGCCTATACCTGATAACTGTTCTATTTTTTCTTCGACCGTCATTAAATTAAGTATAGAGTCAATTTTAGACTCAACAGTATTTTCTTTTGTATCAACCTTACTTGGAGAGGTGTTTTTACAAGAGAGAAGTACAATAATGGGTAGGATTAAAAAGAGATTTTTCATGTTAAATAGTTAGTTAGAAATCTTTATAGTCTTTTTTTGAAGACCAAAACCTTTGAGTGTAACGCTTTGCCAATGCTTTGGGAGTTGAGGCGAATTAAATATAACCCCATCCTTGGTTATTTCGGCTCCGCAGAATCCAAACAAAACTGTCTGGAGCATACCTCCTGCAGCGGTCATAAAGTAAGGGTTATTATCATATGCTCCTTCTGCAAGTACACCATATGGCTGTCGCTGATTGGGTTTGTATGCTTTTTGAAATAGTTTCCAAGATGTATCTTTTATTCCTAATTTACTATAAATAATAGCATAAATAGAATGTGTCATAGCCGGACCAGAAGGGTCTACTTTCTTTTGATAGTATGTTAAGTTTTTAAGCATAGTATCTTCGTCTGTGATCAATTGTAGAGGGTAGCTAAGAAGATTTACATCGGCTTGTTTGGTTTGTTCACCATCATAGCCTTTGTAGTTTTTAACAGTACCATCTTTAAACTTTTCAATGACCAATTTAGTAGTTAATTCCTCCCATTCAGGATGTACAGGTTTATTTAGAATTTTTGAAGCTTCTATAATATGTTTAAATAGGGAAATTACCGAACCATTGGTAAAAGCATTATTGTCTACATTTTCTGCATATTCATCTGCACCAACAACATTTAAAATATGAAGGTTACCGTTTGTGTCTTTTGTACTTCTGCTTAACCAAAAATCTGCAATATTTATTAAAATGGGGTAAGCAGTTTCTTTTAACCATGTTTTATCTTGGGTGACTGCATAATGATTCCATAGTGCTAAACCTACAACAGCGGTAATGTGATGCTCAAAAGGTCCGGTAAGTGCCCATGTAGGTGTAGACTCTTCTCCTATATCATCAGATTCCCAAGGAAACATAATACCTTTGTATCCGTAACTAAATGCTTTTTTTCTGGCTGCTGTTATATGCTTAATTCGATAATCAATCATTGCTTTAGCCAGGTCAGGGTTTAATATTAATAGGGGAGGGTACATCCATAATTCGCTATCCCAAAAAATATGACCGTAGTAGTCTAAGTTAGTTAGCCCCATTGGAGGAATACTGTAATTTGTGTTTTTTCGAATTGAAGAATAAAGATTAAATAAGGCAAAACGAATGTCTTTTTGACTCGTGTCATCCCCTTCTATTATAATATCTGTATCCCAAATAGTCTGCCATGCTTTATTATGATTTTGAATTAACTTGTCTTTACCTTCGAGCATTGCAAAAATGCATTGGCGTTCTGCTTCGGTTTGTGAATCTTGAAAATCATTAGTCGATACAGCACTACCTACCAATGAAAAGTTGAATCGTTCTCCTTTTTTTAATTTAATGACAAAATATTGTTGGTAATAGTTTTCTGACCACTCATTATATAAAACTTGCTCTTTGTTATTGTCAAAAATAAAACCGCTAGCAGATGATATGATATGCTTATTTTTTGGCGAACTAGCAGAAGTAGTCAGAACTGGTAATTGTACATGTTTTCTATTGAAAGTTCTAAATTGCCCTTCACCGTTTTTTAAGGGTTGTTTGATCTCATGGGTATTAAGTATTTTAACTTCTGTTTCTTTGGTTGCCGTTAATTCGATTTCGAATAAAGCACTATATGGGAGATGTCGTAATGCACGTATAGTGTGATTTATCTCTAGCTCATCTCCTAGGCTAAACTGAGTAGAAAGAACAGCTTCTTTTATATTGAGTTGTTGTTGCCAATTATTAACTTGACTGGGTATTGTACTTCTAGCATTTGTTGTTCTAATTTCTATGTTCGTAAAATTTATTCCTTCTAAAATACACTGAACGTTATCACTTCCATATTTGTCAAATACTCCATTAAGAATAACTTGTTGTGCTTTTATATGTGTGGATGATCCTTTAAGCCCAATCATACCATTTGCGAGCGTTGGAGCATTGTATTCATCTTGAGAATTTGTATGAAAAATCCAATTATTGTTTTGTTGTGAATAGGTAAGGTTCGAAAGTATAAGAATAAATAAGAAAAGTTTTTTCATTTGGTTTTTTTGAGCATTGATTTGTAAATATATCTCATTTTATGACAGATGTGATATAATAATTCTAAACTTTGATTAGGATATGGTTGACAGTCATACAAATTATAGTTTGCGAAAATGAGGTTTCAATAAAAATAAATTAAACATTCTAATGATAAAAATTACCACAATTTTATTGTTTTATATCAAAGGTTATAAGGTTTCCTTAAAAAAGGAGTATTTAATATTTTAAAAGGATTTTAGTTTAGTTATATTTGCGGCAAATTAAAAAAAACATACAATGTCAATATCTGATTTATTTGATAGCGGATTTCAGAAAAGAAACCAGGATCACTTCGCAGCAATTGTGAAAGTGGCGATGAGTGATGGTGTAATTACCGATGAAGAGAGGGCTTTTTTGGATAGATTAGCTACAAGACTTGATATTTCTGAAAATGATTATAAAGAAATCCTAAAAGATTACAATTCACACCCAATTAATCCTCCGTCGAGTTATGAAAGAAGATTAGAGCGTTTGTTTGATTTGTCAAGAATGGTATTTGCTGATAATATTAAAGGAGATGATCAAGTAGTGTTATTAGAGAAACTAAGTATTGGTTTAGGATTTAAATCAGAAAATGCAAAATATGTAGTTGATAAGGCTTTGATCCTTATAGATCAAGGTGTAGATGGAGATACTTTTGCAGATGAGATCAAAAATATGAATAGATAATTAAGTTTATTTATAGAAAGATATAAAGGCTACCTTAATGGGTAGCCTCTTTTTTTGATATTTGTTTTGTGATTTTATAAATGAGTTCCTCTTGCTCAAAAGGTTTGGCAATAAAATCATCCATCCCAGAACGAATACATTTGTCTCTAATGTTATCATTGGTTTTACCAGAAAAACCAATGATGGGAAGTTCTGATATAAATTTATCACCGTAACTATTTCTAATAACGTGAGTAGTTTGAAAACCGTCCATTTTAGAAATTTTTAAATCCATAAGGATTAAATCATATTTTCGGCGTTCTATGCATTTAATAGCTTCTTCTCCGTTAATTGCAACGTCTACAAAAAAGTTACCATGAGAAATCAAAATCTTCATGATCAAATACTGTGTAACTTCCTCATCTTCGACAACTAGAATTCTAAATTTATTTTTTCTTTCAGGAAGTTTGTATTTTTTCTTCTTTCGTTCGGGAGTAGCTTTTACTACATCAAATTTGAAAGGAAGCTTTATATTAAAAACGGTCCCATTTTCTGGGATACTAGTCACTTTAATCTCCCCATGTAAGAGTTCGACCAAGTTTTTGGTGATAGCTAGACCTAAGCCCGTTCCTGGTATTTGTTTATCACGATTAAAACGTGCAAATCTTTCAAAAACATAAGGAAGGTTTTCTTCTAAAATTCCGATTCCGGTATCCTCTACTTTAAAATTAAGACTTAATTTATTAGTTCTTTGATAATTTTTAGAGATGGATAAGGTGATTTCTCCTTCTTCTGTAAATTTAAAAGCATTAGTGAGAATGTTATTAAGAATTTGATATACTCTTGTCCTATCACCTATTATGTACTCTTGAATCGTAGATTCTAGGTTAATCTTAAAAGTTAATTGCTTGTCTTTTGCTACTTGCGTATAAGACTCATTAAAACCTTCGATTAACTTATGAAAAGAAAAACGTTCTTCAACAATTTTTAGTTTCCCTGATTCTATTTTGGATAAATCAATCATGTCATCAATAATGGCATTAAGATGATGACTTTCTCTTTTTATTATTCGAGCTAGTTCTTCTTGCTCAAAAGTGAGTTTAGTTTTTTCGAGAACTTCTATAAAGCCTAAAATACTGGTTAAAGGAGTTCTTATTTCATGATTGAGATTGGTTATGAAACTATTTTTAAATTCTTCTTTCTCTAGGAGATATTTATTTCTAAGTTCAAGCTCTTTGGCTAATAAAATAGATTCATTCTTTTTTTGAGCAATTTGATTTAGCTCTTTATATTTTTTGGTGTAGTCAAAAATTACAACTACGGTTTCTTCTTTTTTTAAGGTAAACGTAATGTCACAAATTCTAGCATTACTTGTGTCTTCTAGATGAATACAAGGAAAGTTAATTACCTCGTCATCATCGGTTCTTTCTGTAAAACCTATTAGTAATTCAAAAAAGGGATGAGCATCAAAAATAGATGTGTTTTCTTGCCAACTAAAAAGATTTTTATCGGTTTTAAGTATCATGTTATCAATAGATAGATGAATAACCTGTACTTGAGGATTAAATGATAATTGATTGTTTTGATGCTTTTCCATACTTAACTCGTTATTTCTTTTGCAAGATCAGAAAAGAAATCCTGAACATTCTTATTTGTTTTAGCACTAGTAAGACAATCATATGGAATGTTTTGCTCTGTTAAGTGGCTTTTTATTTCTTTTTCGTTAACTAAGTCAAGTTTATTTCCTATAACTTTTATAGGGGTTTTGATATAGTTTTCGTTAAGATATTCTATGTCTTTATTAAGGGTTATATAGGTTTCTTCTCTTGTAAGATCAAAAACGTAAATAAAAGCATGTGATCCAAGAAGGTAAGATTTTCTGGTGTCTTTAACGCTATCTGAATGTCCTTCGATATCCCAAACAACCATAGATAATTCTTTACCACTGGGAAGTGAGATAACTTTCTTTTTTATTTGAACTCCAAGCGTAACTTTGTATTCTTCAGAAAATTCGTTGTCCATAAAACGTCTGAACAATGACGTTTTTCCAACACCGAAGTGTCCCAAAAGCACTACTTTTTTAGACAATTTCATCTGTAAAATGTTTTTTTAATTTTTTAGTAAAAAGGGCATTGTTTTCTAATTCTCGACTAGAAATGTGATTTTTTGCAAAATCTAAAATTTGGTCTTCAAGTACTTCTTTAAACATCATGGTATAGGCTCCAGAAATAACGGCAGCCACATAATACGAATAGAAGTTTTGAATATGAATGGTATATAATTCGTATTCTATAAGTTCAAGGTTTTGATCACCTCCTTTAAAAGCATCTTCGACAAATCCTTTTATTGCGGTAAGCATACCTGCAACCATTTCTTTGTCTATAGTGTCATCTGCTAAAGGGCTAAAATCAGAGATCAAGATACCTGAATTTTTTTCGATAACAAACATCTGGATAAGCCTTGGTTTTGCATAATCGGTAATTGCTAAATCACCTTCGGTAACTCCATAAGCCTTGGCTTTGGTATTTCGAAACCAATTTTTAAAAGAAAATGCTCGTCTGGTATTTCGAGAAATATTCTCACTTAACAATCTCATTTCTTGGGCGATGTATTTCTTAATCATTTTACCAATGATGGGAAAAAGCGCCTCTACAACGGCGTCTTGAGAGTTTCTTATTTCTTCTTTTAATGCTTCTGTAATTGTTGGCCCTAAAGTTTTTGGAATCTCTTCGACAAACTTTTCTAGTTTGTCATCAATAATTGGGTCAACTTTGTAAGAGAGTTCTTTTTTCTGATGAACAATCTGTGTTAACTCTTCAACTTTTTTGGCAATAGAATCGGCAAACTCTTTTTCTTCTGTAAGAAGAAGTTCTTTGAGAATTTTAAGTTTGTCCTGCTCTTCCATAATTCTGGATAGATAGGATTATTTTTGATTGATTTTTTCACCGAGATTAATTAAAAGATCTCCCAGTGTTTTTTTATCAACTTTTTTTGCATCCAACGTATCAGCTTTGTCAGCAAGAGTATCTTCTAATTCGGTGATTCTAATATTTATATCGGTACTTAGATTATCTATAGCTTGATTTAATTCTTTTCGAGTATCTTCGATAAAGTCTTCAAGTTCTTTCTTCTTTAGAGCAATATCATTTTTTACACTTTCAAATTCTGAGTTATAAGCGGCAATATTTTCCCCAAAAATAAGGTTTTTTATTGCTTCAATCTTTGAAGAAGGATCATTAGCAGTTTTCTCTTCAACAGCAGTATTTTCTTTAGCCATTTTGATTGGTTATTAGATTTTATTTAGAACTAACGTAAAATTAAAATAAAACGTTAAAAAAGCACATATTATACGATATAATGTTACTTTTTCAATTTGAATAATACAAGTTCTGTACCATTTTTATCCGTTACCCTATTTTAACCATGGGGAATGCAAATAACGGATTTCCATAAAAATACAATTATTCACTATATTTCTAGGGAGAAAATAGGATTATTTGTATTTGTACGCTTTACTTCATGAAAGACTCTACTTTTTCAACCATGTTTTTACTTCCACAAATAAAAGGGATACGTTGGTGTAATTCTGTAGGTTTAACATCAAGAATTCTTTGGTATCCATCACTTGCTTTACCTCCAGCTTGTTCTGCTATAAAAGCCATAGGATTGCACTCGTATAATAGGCGTAGTTTTCCGTTTGGTGATTTAGAAGTACTAGGATACATATATACTCCTCCTTTAATCATGTTTCTATGAATATCACTTACCAAGGATCCAATATATCTCGAAGTATATGGTCTGTCTTCTTTCTCTTCTTGGCAATACTTGATATAATCTTTGATACCTTGAGGAAAATGGATATAGTTTCCTTCATTTACAGAGTAAATGTTTCCGTCTTCCGGAAAGGTCATATTTGGATGAGATAAATAATATGTTCCTAGTGCAGGGTTTAATGTAAAACCATTTACACCATGGCCTGTTGTATAAACCAACATTGTAGATGTACCATAAATTATATATCCAGCAGCAACTTGTAAATTACCTGGCTGTAAGAAGTCTTCAATCGTTACAGGAGTTCCTGTTGGAGTTACTCTACGGTATATAGAGAAAATGGTACCCACAGAAACATTTACATCGATATTAGAACTTCCATCTAGTGGGTCCATTAAAACGACATAATTGTTTCGGTGGTCATTCTTTTGACCTTTTATCGTTATAAAATCATCATTTTCTTCTGAAGCAATACCACAAACAATTTCTCTATTTGTAAGGGTATTGATAAAAGTTTCATTGGCAAGAACATCAAGCTTTTGTTGATCTTCTCCTTGTATGTTGGTTTCACCTATTGCTCCTGTAATATCAACCAAACCAGCCTTGTTTACCTCGTGGTTTACCATTTTGGCAGCTAATCGAATCGAATTAATCAAACGAGAAAGTTCTCCGCTTGCATATGGAAAATCGTTTTGGTTTTCAATAATAAATTCTCCTAAGGTTTGATTCTTTCTTGTCATTTTTGGTAAGTTTTATTTGGTGCAAAAATATTATTTTTTAATTGACTATAACGTTTTCGCTACCTCAATTATTGATTTTTTTTATACAAAGAGACGTTATAAAATTCTTTCTTTTAAGTTATGAAACATTAAACTTTAAATATAGTGCCCTAAAGTGATCTTAATATCGAATGCATTTTTATAGCTTTGATAAACTTTTTTTATGAATTACAAGATTAGAAAGGCTGTAGAAGAAGATATGCCGCAAGTGTTAGGGTTGATACAGGAATTGGCCGATTTTGAAAAAGAACCTGATGAGGTTGAATTGACTGTTGAAGAGTTAGTGAAAGAAGGTTTTGGTAGCCATCCTTTGTTTCATTGTTTTGTTGCAGATGTTGAAGGTGAAATAGGTGGGATAGCATTAATTTATTATCGATTTTCGACCTGGAAAGGTCGATCTATTCATCTAGAAGATCTTATCGTTAAAAAAGAAATGAGAGGAACGGGTCTAGGAAAAGCCCTATATACCGAGGTTTTAAAATATGCTCAAGAACAAGGAGTAAAACGAGTAGAATGGGTGGTCTTAGATTGGAATACACATGCAATTGATTTTTATGAAAAAAGCGGAGCTAAACTTTTAAAAAACTGGTATTTAGTACAAATGGATAAACAAGGGATTAATACATACGTTGCAAAAATGTAATTTCTCTAATTAAGAAATAAGTTGATAATTAAAATAAAGAATGAAAGTTTTTAAATTTGGGGGAGCTTCTGTAAAAGATGCAGATGCTGTAAAAAATGTTCTTAAGGTTTTAAAAGAAGTAAACGAAACAAATCTTCTTATTGTTATTTCCGCTATGGGAAAAACAACAAATGCATTAGAAGATATTGTAAAATCTTATCTTGAGGATACTCAAGAACTAGAAGTATTAATTGAGGGCTTAGAGCGTTTTCATGCTCAAATTTTGCAAGAGCTTTTTACTGATAAACAGGCCGTTGTTTTTGAGAAAATCCAACGCCTATTTGTTGATTTAAAAACAACCTTAGAACGAAATAAATCTACTCAATATGATTATGTTTATGATCAAATTGTAAGTTTTGGTGAGTTGATTTCTACGATTATTGTGAGCGAATATTTAAATCAGAGAGGATTACAAAATCAATGGTTGGATGCGCGCAATTTTATTAAAACGAATAATTACTACAGAGATGCAAAAGTAGATTGGGAGACTACCCAGAGCATTATATCTGAAAAAGTTAATAGAAATGGAGTGAGTATAACTCAAGGCTTTATTGGCTCTAATGCTAATAATTTTACAACTACTTTGGGACGAGAAGGAAGTGATTATACAGCTGGGATATTTGCTTATTGCCTGAATGCAGAGAGTGTGAGTATATGGAAAGATGTGCCCGGAGTATTAAACGCGGACCCAAGGGTTTTTGATGAAACTCAATTGTTACACCATATTTCATATAGTGAGGCAATCGAACTTGCATTTTATGGAGCATCGGTGATTCACCCTAAAACAATACAACCCTTACAGCGAAAAGAAATTCCGTTGTATGTTAAATCATTTTTGAATCCTTTAGAAGATGGTACTTCTGTAAAAAAAGGACAACCATTAGATCCACAACTTCCTTGCTATATTGTTAAGAAAAATCAGATATTGGTGTCACTATCATCTTTGGATTTTTCATTTATTGTAGAGAGTACTATCAGCGAAATTTTTAGCCTATTTCATAAACATCATGTCAAGGTAGATCTTATTCAAAATTCGGCTATAAGTTTTTCTGTATGTTTGGATGATAAATTTGATCGTTTTGATTCACTTCTTGCTATACTCAAAGAAAAGTTTAGGGTAACCTATAATACGGGAGTATCATTATTTACGATAAGACATTTCACAAACGAGTCAATTGAGTTTTTAGAGAAGGATAAAGATATTTTGTTAAAGCAAATGACAAGAGAAACTTATCAAATGGTTTCTCAATAAATAATTTGTAAGTTTTTTCCTTAATTATTTTATGTATCTTGTCCACTTTCAGGTGGGTATGAATGTAATATTTGGTGCTTTTTATTAGTAGAATTATGAATGTCTAATAAAATTTGGCTTTATTTTATGACAAAGGCAAAAAAAGTATTTTTATTCATGAAAACCACAAATGAGTCTTAATTATACAAAACTCAATTCAATGATTTTGCTATATTTGTAGGCTAGCATAAATTATACTTAATGCCCATAGTAAACGCAAGAGAAGTAGCCACAGGGCTCAAATTAGATAAACTTGGTTTTGTCGGTGTTTTTATTGGTTGGATGCTCCTTAAGATTACAAGGATTTCAAAAATAAATCGACATTATGATAAATTAAGCCATTTAGAGGGTTTAGAGTATATCAATACCACTCTAGATCAATATGGTGTTACTTTCGAGATTCCATCAGAAGATTTAAAAAGACTGCCAAAAGAAGGAGCATTTATTACATTGTCAAATCACCCACTTGGCGGTATTGATGGAGGACTGTTACTTAAATTGATGTTAGAGCATCGATCAGATTATAAAATTATAGCTAATTTTTTACTGAATAACTTTAAGCCATTACAGCCTTATTTGATGCCGGTAAATCCTTTTGAAAACCGAAAAGAATCAAAATCTAGTCTTAAAGGAATTAAAGAAGCAATTTTACATCTTAAAGAAGGAAAACCATTAGGGATTTTTCCTGCGGGAGAAGTTTCTACCCAAAAAGAAGGTAAAAATTATGTGGATAAAGCTTGGGAACCAAGTGCAATGCGATTGGTTCAAAAGGCAAAAGTACCTGTGATTCCGATATATTTTCATGCACGTAATAGTCGACTTTTTTATCGAATGGCAGCAATTAGCGATACGTTAAGAACCGCTAAGTTACCAAGTGAGTTGTTTTCTCAAGAGAATAGAGTGATTAAGGTAAGAATTGGTAACCCTGTTTCGATAAAAGATCAGGAAGAACATACGAACCTCGAAGATTTTACAAGTTTTCTTAGAAAGAAAACATATATGTTAGCCAACCCTTTTGAAAAGAAAACATTAAGAGAATCTATTCCGCAAAATTTGAAAATCCCTAAGTCTCCAAAAGAAATAGCGGTTGGAGGTAGTCTTGGTGCTATAGAGGCAGAATTAGAGTTTTGTAGAAATAGTGATAGACGATTGTTAAAAAGTAAGAATTACGAAGTTTTTTTAGCAAAAAAATGTGATGTGCCTAATATTGTACATGAAATAGGCAGATTAAGAGAAATTACTTTCAGAGAAATAGGAGAGGGAACCAATAATTCTATCGATTTAGATCCTTTTGATGATTATTACCATCATATGTTTCTTTGGGATGGTGATGGTAAACGATTGGTTGGAGCATACCGTATGGGGATGGGTTCTAAAATATATGCCGATTTGGGAATAGATGGATTTTATTTACAGGATCTATTTAGATTTGAACCAGAGTTGCATAAAATGATGAGTGAATCTATCGAAATGGGAAGAGCTTTTATTATAAAAGAGTATCAGCAACGTCCTATGCCTTTATTTTTACTTTGGAAAGGAATAGTACATTGTACATTGCGTTTTCCAGAGCACAAGTATTTGATAGGAGGAGTTAGTATTAGTAATAAGTTTAGTAGTTTTTCTAAGTCCTTGATGATCGAATTTATGAAATCTCATTACTATGATCCTTATGTCGCACAATATGTACGACCTAAAAAGGAATTTAAAGTCAAATTGAAAGATGCTGATAAGGACTTTGTATTTGATGAAAGTAAGAGTGACTTAAATAAGTTTGATAAAATAATTGATGAAGTAGAACCTGGAAGTCTTAGAATTCCAGTTTTGATTAAAAAGTATATTAAGCAAAATGCAAAGGTTGTGGCTTTTAATGTAGATCCTTTGTTTAATAATGCTGTAGATGGTTTAATGTATATACGTATTGCGGACCTGCCTGATAGTACAGTTAAACCTGTTATGGAGGAGTTTCAAACCGAATTAGAACAGAAGTACTTTAAAAACGGAGATAAATAATAGCCTAGGCTTTATTAAAAATATTGTAACCCTCACAAACTTAGATTAGTTTATGAGGGTTTTTTATTACTTTTTTATTTAGATATTATACTAGATACATTTTGATCGACAAAATCTTTACAATAGGTTTTAATTTGATTTCTTGTTTTAGTAAAGGCTGCATGAATTTCTTCTTCTGTACCTTCAACTTTTGATGGATCAAAGAAGTTATAGTGCAAACGTTCTGCTTTTCCTGGGAAAAACGGACATCTTTCTTTGGCATTATCACAAACAGTTAAAATGTAATCAAATTTAACATCTAGATATTCGTCTAGATTATTAGAAGTGTGGTTAGAAATATCGATACCATCTTCTTTCATTATTGCAATTGCTTTAGGATTTACACCATGTGTTTCTACTCCTGCGCTATAAATAGTAGCAGCGTCTTTTGCAAATTCTTTTAAATACCCTTCTGCCATTTGGCTTCGGCATGAATTACCTGTACATAGTACTAAAATGTTCATTATAGTGATGTTTATGTGGTTACTTTTTAATTTTTGTTTCTCCTTTCTAAAAGAATATTATCGTGCCATACTCCATTACACTTTCCTATTTTTTTACGATATCCAATCGTTCTAAACCCTAAATTAGTATGTAGTGCAATGCTATTCATATTTTCTCTAAATATACTGGCTTGTAATGTCCAAAAACCTTCTTCTTCGCTTTGTTTTATTAATGAAGACAAAAGTAATTTACCAATGCCTTTACCTCTGTATTTTGATGTTATATAAATGCTAACTTCTACTACGCCTTTATATACTTCTCTTTTAGACACGGGTGATAATGCAGCCCATCCGACTATCTTGTTTTCTATGGTTGCCATAATTCTACAAGATTTTATATGAGCAGAATCCCAAGTTTCCCAATCAGGAACAACTGTTTCAAAGGTAGCTATTCCTGTATTTATACCTTCGGCATAAATAGAAGCTATGGCTGGCCAATTGGTTTTTTCGAAAGATTCTATCCGAATTTTTTCTGACATTCTATACATTGGTTTAAAAGGCTTCAGAAAAGAGGTGATGTTAACAACAACCACTTCTAGGAGCGCAAGATGCTGCTGCTTCTGTTGTGTTACTTTCGGGTACACCACATGTTTCTTTTGCTTTACAGTCTGTTGGAGTGACACTTAATTTAAAAATGAGCTGATCTTCTTTTATTTCATGTGAAACGATATGCAATTGTGCTGCATGAAACATAGTGTTCCCGTATTCTATTTTTACCGTAGCATCTAATTCATAGGGCTTCATTTTGCCAACTTTTTTTAGGATACCAAGTGCTTTATATGTACTCATATAGTCTGGTTTTCCTAACTCACTTGGACTTTCCCATAACTGAATAATGGTTTCTTTCCAAGAATCTGTTCCTGCTCCACAATCTACAGAATCTATAGTGGTGTGCTTTACTTCGGTTATATGATAATTTGTACCTACTAACATTCCTGGAGCATATTCAAATAATAGTGATGTGTTTTGATGCTCGTTTAATAAGGTAATAAAATCTGATGTAGTCATAGTTTGATGTTTAATTTGGTTTAACAACAATTCATTTTAGTCGTATTAAAAAAAGTATTTAATGTCTTTTGAAGATCGTTCCATCGATCAACATTAATGCAATAGCACATACTTTTTCCTTCAATTTCTCCTTTAAGTAATCCAATACTTTTGAGTTCTTTAAGGTGTTGTGAAATTGTAGCTTGTGCTAATCCAATTTCTTCTACCAGATCATTGCAAATACACGAATTTTGCTTACTGATGTATTGAAGAATTGCTATTCGAGCTGGATGACCTAAAATTTTAAAAAATTGAGCCAACTCGTTTTGTTGTTGATCAAATATTTGTGTCTTCGTTATACCCATTTCTAATATTTATATATCGCAATATTACGATAATAAATTGAATTAAAAAAGTCAGCGTTTAATTTTCTGACTTTTTTAATTTACTATGCCATAGGTTTTGTCTTAGAACCAAGGCTTTTTACCTACTTGATACGTTTGGTAAAATTCCTCATCAGATTTTGTTAAGTACATAATACCTTCGATCAGTCCAACGATCCACGAAATAGAGGATGTGATACCACAGGTAAAAATTCCTAAAATACCTAGAATTAACATGATAACTCCTTCTTTGGTATATCCAAGAACAAATTTATGAATACCAAGACTACCTAGAATTATTCCTAAAATACCGGCAAGCATTTTTTTATTTTCTTTAGAATCGAAAACTTCTTTTGCTTCTTCTGCAAAATCACTAACGGCTTCTTTGGCATCATTTGCAAATTCTTTTGCTGATTCTGCCGCTTCTTCTGCGCCTTTTTTAATATCGTCTCCCAGGTTGTTGTTTTCTTCACTCATACTGTTGTAGATAATTGATTAGTTTGTAGAAAAGTACAAAAAAAAGTTTAAACTTAGACTAATTATAAAAAAGCTTTATCTACAGGTTCCCAGAGTTCGATCTTGTTTCCTTCTGGGTCAACGATCCAACCAAACTTACCATATTCGTATTCTTCAATTTTATCAATAACGGTTACCCCTTCTTTTTTGAGTGTATCTATAAGCTCGATAAGGTTTTCTACCCTAAAATTCATCATAAACTCTTTCTTACTCGGCTCAAAATAAGTGGTATCACTTTTAAACGGACTCCATTGAGTAGAACAATCATTTCCTTGTTTGTCTTTCCACCAAAATGTGCAACCATATTGGTCTGTATTTAACCCTAAATGATCCCTATACCAGTCTTTTGTTTTCTTTGGGTCAGAGGATTTAAAAAAAATACCGCCGATACCTGTTACTCGTTTTTTCATTATATTATTTGCTTTTATTTCTTTTTAATATTGGTTTCATAAAGTTCGATCCATTGTGCAGGCGTCATTTTTGAAGCTAACTCACCAATAAGTTGCATTGGGATCTGATCTATTTTTTTGAATCGAATACAACTTTTACCCATGTCGAGTTTAGTTTTAACATGTTTAGAATATTCTACAGTAAACCAATCCATAAGTTCTTTACTTGCATAAATACCACTATGATATACAGCGATAAAGTTTTTTTGAGAAGCTATATTCATAAAAGGTAATGGGAGTTTAGGATCACAATGATAACCATCGGGATAGATATCATGCGGAACCACATATCCGATCATTTTATAACTAATTACTTCAGAGAAACCATTCGGAAGATTATCTTTAATGACTTTTCTAAGCATGTTTATTGCTTCTCTTCTTTCTTCGGGAATAGCATTTACATACTCATCGGGTGTTTTGGCTTCATATTGCATATCATGTTTTTTTAAATAAATGAGACTATATATGTTTTGGCTTTCGTTGTAAAATAATAGAGGACAGCAAAGAAATTATACTACCGATCATAAAAACAGTAATAAACATGATCAATCCACCAAAATAAGGGTTGCCATATTTTTTCATGTCATTGATCAATTTTTCTTTCTCTATTTCAAACTCGTTTGCCGGTAATGTTTCTTTCATGTTCGAAAGCGAATATTCGAGATATTGTTGAGGAAAATCAGGATTAATATTAATAAGATAGAATGTGTCTACAATCCCAAATGCTAAAGCAGCAAATAGCGAAATAGTAAGCCCAATTATGAGAGCTTTTCCAAAACTCACACTGCCATTATTTTCTTTGTCTCTAAAATATTTGATTCCTAGAAAGACAAAAGATAAGGATACAAAAATACTAATATACCCGAGGACTTCTTGAATCCCAAAATCTAGGTTTTTACCTAAGAAAAGCATTAAAAAAAATACTACTGCGCTGGTAAAAAATGCGTAAACTCCAAATTTCTTTATTGTGTTTTTCATAATAGTTAGATAAGTATTGTTGATCAAAACTAGGGTTGTTGACCAAAAAAGGACTCATACTAAAGTATGAAATATTCGATTTTATAGCAATTTGGATTTTTTTGTCTGGTTTTATCCGATTTTTAAGATCAAGGAGTTAGTATAGGAGAGACAATTATATGGTGCAATTATCTATTAGGTACATTATCTTTTTTTAATTTGAATACAAAGCACGAAATTTCATTAAAATCTCTTTCTTCTATAAATTCGAAACCCAGTCTTTTATAAAACCTATGGGCTTTAATATTCTTCTTCAATGGGTCAATTAGAATTCCGTTTACATTTGGTGCTGCAAAGCACTTTTTAATTGCGAGTTGCATCATTATAGTTCCGTAACCTTTGCTAAGGTCTTTTTCCTCACCTATCCATATATCAATCGCTCTTTTATTTTTCTCAACTTTTCCCCAATAGTTAGTTTCTTCGAGATAAGGGTCGATGATCTGAATGAATCCAATTGGCCGGTTACCAGATTCTGCAATTAATTGTTCTCTCCACTCAGGATTATATTTCAATTCTTTTTCCCAATTCCAATCATCATAAGGATCACAATCAATTACATGTTGCTTAGTATCCCAGTATTCTAGTAATTCTAGGTCTTTTATGGTCGCGGGTCTAAGTTCAATATTCATCTATCGGTACTTTTCTAAATTGAATACAACATTTTTGTATGTTCTTTGTTACGCAACACAGTAATAATAGAGGGTGAAGCCTATTGCAAACGACATATTTCGATGTATCACTAAAGTAACAAAATTGCAACGAATTCCTATTAGGAATTCATTGCAATGAGAGATCAAGATTATGTACTAGTTGTTTACACTAGCTAAGTTTAACAACAAATACTTATTAAACAAAAAACGTTTGCTGCGCCCAGTATAAGTTCGAATAAAATTCCTTGAGTAATTTGCTTACTAGGCTTACCATCTGCTTTTAAACTAATGAGTCTGCCAATTGCAAAGCCTACAAAAATGAGTGATGCCACAACAAATGATGTAAAGATTAGTTTTTCAATAAATACTCCAAGTAAAATAATGATTCCAGCACACAGCATTACTGCACTCACACCTCTCATTTCATTTAGTAAGCTGGCATCATTTTCTAGTTTAATCCCAGAATTCTTTGCATAAGTTTTTATTGGGTTGCTCAATCTCATTATGCCCACAAATACAAGCATTAGACTTGATAACGACAAGATTACGATTTTGATAATTTCCATTTTTAGTTGTTTTTAATTTGTACTTCTGCAAATGTAAATCGGTCTTGTGACAGAGGTATGTCAAGGGTGTTTTTGAGGTTTTACATATTTTTCAAAATACTCTTTTATAGTCATATTGTGTGGACTAAATGTTTCACTTTTAGTATTAAGCTTTTCAATGAAATCTATTCTAAAGTGTCTAAAATCATTGCGCAATCGACAAAAAGCAATGAGAAGAAAATCTCCGTGAATACTATAGATGGCAAAAGGCTCAATAGTACGAACGGTTTTTTTGTCTTGTGAAGAAAGGTAATCCATCGTTAAGAGTCTATATTGAGTAATAGCCGATTGGATTTGCATTAAATTATTACTGGTTTTCTTTTCGTTATTATTTCCGCCAAAGTAAACCCTATTCGCTAACAAATCTGCATTCCCTTTTTGAGAGTATCTTAAAATAGCTTTGATCTTTTCTATAGCGCTAGAGATGTTTTCGACAAGTGACAAGTCTTTGTTTTTTATTGCCAATTGTTCGATCGTGATTAAAGCGTTAGCTTCATCCTCAGAAAAAAGAACGGGAGGGAGATGATAACCTTCCATAATAGAATAACCTTTTCCTTCTTCGGTTATAATTGGTATCCCTGATTTTTCGAGTGTGCGAATATCACGATAGATGGTTCTTACACTTACATCATGCCTTTCGGCAAGTTGTTTGGCAGTGATAATTCTCTTGGATTGCAGCTGGGTAAGAATAGCAGTTAATCTCGAAAGTCTGGGTTTCTCTTTTTCTTCCATTTGCTTTAGTTCTCCTTTGATTAATGTTTTGTATAGGACTAGTCATATTAAACCAGTTCATTATCTAAATCTCTCATTTAACAAATGTATACTGAAAGAAAATCCAGAAAAAATGTTTTTGGGTGAGTAAAGTTTACTTGTTAATTCTATCCACACTTATTTTTTATTTTCAGGAAATTCGCATTTGGTACGTTTGATGTAATTAATTGGTTCTTTTAAACTTGATTTTTTAATGTGACTAAACGAGAATAAGTGAATTTTACCGAAATCAGTTTTCCATTTAAAATCTTCATGAGGTTCAAAATCGAGTTTTATAGGTATTTCGGTAAAGTATTTTTCATTATCATCAATTAAAAATTCGGTATTCAAGAGTGTTAAGACCCTTTTTATTTCATTACTAAATTCATTATTGTCGTCAATTCCAAATAGTTCGATCTTTTTGTTTCCATTACAGACCATTAATATACTAATGGACCTGTCTTCTTCATTTTCTTTAGTTGATTGGTAAGTGAGTTTTTTATAGATATTTCTAATATAGTTATAGCCGTCGGAAGTTTTGTTTTTGGTAAAACTCTCGAAATCTAATTTTTTATAACAATCTAATTCTTGAGCATATGAAGTCATTAAAATAAAAAAACCAATCAAAAAAACTAATGTTCTATTCATGTTAATTAGGTTTTGTGTGTCGGCTATAGCGTAAGAAATAGTTCATATATCTCGAATTGATAATAAGTCAAATATAAATGTTTTTATGCACAGCGTTTACAGAAATTGTTTAATTGAAACAAGTTGTGGGCAGTTTTTCTTATTTCATATGCATTACGACACTTATTTCTTAAGGACTTTTTAAAACTCTTTTAAGTCTTTATACAAATTCTAAAACAACCTTAATAACGAACGAGGTATTTAAATATCAAACTTTGATATCTGATTGATGTTTGTGAATTTCTATCTAAGAAATTTGATTTCCTATTTGGGAAGAATCAATTGTAAGGACTTTTCATTTTTTTCTGGATAAAGTGCTTTTTTACTGTTCATTTCATCTGCCAATAGGTTCATCATTATTTTGAGTTGTACCCGGTTTGTATTAGCTAGATCATTAGCTTCAAACGGATCCTCTTTTAAGTTGAATAATTCATAACGAGCTTGATTTTCTATAGGATAATGATAGGTGACTTTCCATTGTGATGTAATCAAACTTGTAAAGTAATTTGTTCGTTGGGATCCATGTGGGAAATGATTGAGAAATTTCTCATCACGGTTAATATCTTTTTGACCATTTAATTGGGTTTGAAGCTCGAATCCATCCATAATATAACTCTTAGGGTAATCGATATTTGCTACTTTACATAAGGTAGGAAAAATATCCATCACGGTTCCCATTTGGGTTTGAACCCCATTGGTTAGAATAGCCATTGTCTTTTGGTTAGATGCTTTTTTATTTGGAGAGATCCAAGAGGCAATAAATGGTATTCGAGTACCGCCTTCCCAATGACTTCCTTTTTTGCCTTTTAAAGGAGAAGAACTACTATAATCATTTTTAATAGGTAAAGGAGCATCAGAGCCATTATCTCCAAGAAACAAAATCAATGTATTTTCTCCTATCCCTAGATTTTTGATATGCTGTACGATATCTCCTAAGGATTTATCTATACCCTCGATTAAAGTAGCATAGGCCTGTGCGGCTTTTGGTTTATCAGAAGCACTATAGTGATTGGCAAATCGAGGATCAGAATTAAAGGGATCGTGTACTGCATAATGAGACAAATACAAGAAAAAGGGTTTTGATTCATTTTTAGCCTTTGATATTGCTTCATTAGCCTCAAGAGTTAAAGCTTCGGTAAGAAAGATGTCCTTACCATGGTATTTGTCTAAATCATTTACAGCTCTGGCTTTATAGCCTCCTAAATGACCATACCCATCTTTACCATAGTAGCTTCCGGGTTCTCCTATAGAACTACCTGCGATATTTACATCGAACCCAAGGTTAAGCGGATTTTCACCTTCACTATTAAATGGTCCAAAATGGGCTTTTCCAATATGAATAGTTTTGTAGCCATTTTGTTGTAGTATACGTGGCAGTGTCACAGATTTTTTAGTAAGCCCTTTCCAGTTCCAATTTGATGGTCCAAACTTAGTACGGTTGTTACTTTCAGATCGAATCCAATTGGTCACTCTATGACGAGCAGAGTTTTGTCCTGTTAGAATGGATGCACGTGTAGGAGAACAAATCGAATGCGCATAAAAGTTTGTAAATCGAACACCTTGAGCAGCTAACTTTTCCATATTAGGTGTTTTGTAATAGGTATTCAATGAATGTTTAACCAAATTACCTTCGACATCTGTTAAGAAAGGAACGGAAGTATCCATTAATCCCATGTCATCGACCAAAAAAACAATAATATTAGGAGGATTATTGGTCTTTGCTTGGGGAGTGCATGAAGTTGAATACATCAATAGCGATACTAAAAAAACTGAAAAATTCACTTTTAATCTTGTAAGGTAATTCATCTTGTTTTATTTCGTTCAATTCTGTTTTTCTAACCATTAATAATGCTTCATGACAGGTTAGTAATACATAATTTTATTAACCTCTTGAGAATGCAATATACTTTAAAATATAAGAAAAACGGCTTGAGATGATTCTCAAACCGCTATTACATTTTGTTTTGTTAATGTGGTATATTTTATTTCATCCGGCAAGTTTAATACCTGTCAAATCGACCATTTCCTTTTTTCAATTGGTAATGTCCTTTTGATTAAATTTATTTAACCTCTTCAATACCATTGCTATGTAGCGCAAATCTTCCTTTGTCTCTAGGATGAACAACTTCTGTTTCTGACCATGGCCAGCCTCCAAATTGGGTTTTACCATAATCGCTCATAGCTTGTCTAATCTCTTCTTGTGTATTCATTACAAAAGGCCCATGTTGTGCAACTGGCTCACCAATTGGTTTGCCTTCGAGAATTAAAAAATAAGCATCCTTGTTTCCATTTTGAATCAAAATGTCTTCGCCAGCTAGAAGTTCAATTAAATGATCTGATGGTATCGTTTGACCTTCCATTTCAATAGTTGAACCTTTATAAAAGAATACCGAACGATTAGCTTTATCACTAGTTTTTGGTAATGTCCAACTTGTACCTGCCTCCATTTTAACCGTAAAAACTCCTACAGCATTTTTTGGATTAGAGGCCCAAGAATCGGGGGTGGGTGCTAAAGCAGCAGTTTTGTCTATGTCGCCAGCAATAACCTGAATCGATGTTGTTCTATTAGATTCGTCTTTTTGATTTATGACAGGGATATCTTCATTCCATAACATTTTGAAATGAGGTTCAACCATTTTGGATATTTTGGGAAGGTTAAGCCAAATCTGAAATATTTCTAATGGGTTTTCCTTATTTTCCTCAATTAATGGAAACATTTCAGAATGCTGAATGCCTTTTCCAGCTGTCATCCATTGTACATCACCAGACATAAATCGGCCTGTAGCACCTAGAGAATCAGAATGATCAACTACGCCTTCTTTATTTATAGTAATGGTTTCAAAACCTCTATGCGGGTGATAAGGAAAACCAGGGATATTACTTCCATGATACATCCTCCAACCATCTTTAATTACAAAGTCTTGACCTACATTTCTTCCTTTTAGTTGTTCAAAGTCGACACCCAAATTTGAATTCCCTTTGGGGTATTCATCTCTGTGGTATGCACAAAATAGAAAAGGGTCTTGTGTTTTCCATGGAAAACCTAGCGGTTCGATATTTAAAATTGTATTCATAAGTCAGAAATTTAAATACAAATTTCAGGACTTAATTTTAGTTATGCATTCATCTAGATGAAGAAATGAACTGGTTACTTTGAACGTGCTATTTTACTTCTTATGGTACTAAGAGCTTGTGGTGTAATGCCTAAATAAGTAGCGATCATTCGTTGAGGGACTCGATTAGGTAATTCGGGATAGGTATCTAAAAAATAGGTATATCTGTCTATTGCTGGTGATCCCATTAACATCAAAACTCTTCGTTGTAACTTTCCTAATCGCCGGTATAAAAGTTGAGCATTCTCGGCCATTTTTTCTTTAGAGAAATCAGCTTTGAATAAACAATCTTTGTCAAAAATAATGATTTCAGAATCTTCAAGACAGTCAATGAATAACTTAACCGGTTCATTAAATTCTATAGCTTCTACATCAGCAATTATCCAATTTTCTGGAGCAAACATAAAAATATGCTCTTTTCCTTTACTGTCTATGATATAACTTCTGATAAGACCTTTTTTTACATAAAAGGTTTGTGCTATAGCATCTCCTGCATGTTGAAGAATTTTTCCTTTTTGAAACTGTTTTACTTCAGTTCTATGGTCAATATCTAATATTTTTGACAAATTTTCCATCTATATCTAATGCAGGTCAACGGTTTGTGTATGGGGTTTGTTACTCGACCTTGCCATAGCAGAGGACGAGCTGCAATGCAGCCAAAGGAAACATTTTTATAAGTCACTAAGGTAGCAAAATTGTAATAAATTTTGTTAAGCGATTTTTAGTGGGAATGGCTATAAGCTATTTTATAATTTGTTTTTAAATCACTTTGTTTTTTTAGCAATTAGATATGAATTATCTGTTGTCGAATAGAAAAACAAAGTGTCATTTTTAATTGATAGGATCCATTCGCTATTTGCCGTCGCTCCATTGCCAACAATGAATAATCTTTTTTCATCAGATCGATACGTCCATTTACCACGTTCGCTCTTTTTTAGACTCCCATCATAACTCTCAAAAGTTCTATCTTTTTTCAATTGGATCCAATTATCGATTAGGTTAATTGATGTATCGTTCTCAACTACATGTAAGATTTGCCATTTGCCAATAAAATACTTTGTAGATAAATTACAAGCAGAGAGACCAATAAAAATTAATATTATTATTTTGCTAATTTTCGGTTTCATATTGGTTGAATGAAATGAAATACAATTTTTAAAGCCATCATCTTATTTGAGGTATAAAAAAAAGCCGCCAAAACCTGCAATTGTTCCTAATAAATAGATCACCCCAATAGAAATTCTAAAAGCGTTATGTCCTAGTGTATTATAAAACATTCTTTGATTGCCACTTTCTGGGTCTATCGCCCAACTCTTATTTTTTAATACTCCAATAAAAAGTACAATAAAGACAATCCCTATGATAAGGTAAATATATTCAGGAAATTCTGTGAAAAATCCTTTTAAATCATTTATTATATTTTCCATTAGTATTGAGTTTATATACTTTGGTTGTTCTATTGTTTTAGTGTCTGTTTTCTTAATACTGTTTAAGTGTGGCTAGCAATATTTTTATAGATCTCCAAGTTGTTTGAATTTGAATTTAGTATTTGCGGCAGGTTGGTGTTCTTGTTTCATGATATGCTCTATTTTTTCTACAACATTTGGATATTGAGATGCCACATCTATTTTTTCTTCCAAATCAGTTTCTAGGTTGTATAATTCTAGGGTTAGATTACCATCAAAAATATTTTTTCTTATGCCTTTCCACTTTCCTAGTCTAACGGCTTGTTGTCCATTATAGCTAGGAAATTCCCAATACAAAAAGTCGTGTTGCTGTTGTTGTTTTCCTAATAATGCAGGCTTAAAACTTAAACCATCTATATTTTCTGGTGGTGTGATACCTGCCATATCACATATCGTAGGCATTAGATCATAAAAAGCAGAAATATGGTCGCTTGTTGATCCTGGGGTGATATGATTAGGCCAACTTGCTATTAAAGGAACTCTAATTCCTCCTTCGTATACAAATCCTTTTGTTTTGCCATAGCCATTTGAAAATGGTTTGGAGCTTTCGAAATAATCAAAATCAACACCTCCCAGATATGTCGGGCCATTATCACTTGAGAAGATAATTATGGTGTTTTCATAAATGCCTTCTTCTTTTAATGTTGCAATTAATTCTCCTAACTGATCATCTAAATAGCTAATCATTCCGGCATATGTGGCTCTGGGATATCTGTTCGGAAAATAAGCATCATCACCAATATACGGTTCTTCTTCTCCAAAAACTTTTCTGTACTTGTCTACATATTCTTTTGGGACTTGTAGGGGCAGATGTGGTAGCGGAGAAGCGTAATACATAAAAAACGGTTGATTCTTATTTGTTTTTATAAACGAAATCGCTTTTTGCTGTATTTTTTTTGGAGCATATTCATTTTGCGAAAATTTTGAATAACTGTTTATATCATATGGATCAGAAAGTGAATCCAGTTTTGTGCTTGGTGAAACCAATTCGTTATCTAATAGTACTTTGTCTGTGTTTTTCCATAAATGTGCCGGATAGAGATTATGGGCTTGTCTTTGACAATTATACCCATAAAAAAAATCAAACCCTTGAAGATTTGGGATACCATCTGATTCTGGTGCGCCTAATCCCCATTTTCCGAGAATGCCAGTTGTATATCCCGCCTTTTGAAGTTGATGTCCTAACGTAACCGTAGAATCGGGGATAGGTCTTTGGCCTTCTAGCTTAGAATTTTTAAAAACTTCTTCATAGTTCCAGACATCTCCTCGTTCGTTCCATTCATCGTTTCCTCTTATGTATGCATGCCCTGTGTGATTACCGGTTAAAAATACATATCGTGCAGGAGCGCATACGGGTGCTCCAGAGTAATGTTGAGTAAATTTGATTCCGTTAGTTGCTAATGCATCAATATTCGGGGTTTCTATTTTCTTTTGACCATACACACCAACTTCGCCATAGCCAAGATCATCGGCAAGAAAAAATATAATGTTAGGCTGCTGCTTTTTTTCTTTCTCCTTCTTTTCTTCTTTGGTATGACATGCTGTGAGTATAAGTGTAAGTGTTACTAGAAGTGATATTGATGTATTTTTCATAGGTTGACTTAAAATTAGTACTCACATCTTTGTTGTGATTAATGTAGGAATTAAAAGTACTTAATTTAAGATTAATTGTATACGTAAGGCTTTTCTTTGTTTTATCTTTTATTCTTGGCAGTGGTAATTGTTTTTAGGATTTCAATATTTCTGGGCTTTCATTAATTTTTTTATATGAAGTAATTTTAGCTACACTGTTGCCTCCAAAAATTAAACGTCTTGTTTCAAATTTGAATTTTATCGAATAGTTTTTCTCTTTCATTTTTAATGGACTTTCGGGGTGAAGATTCTTAACATCTAATTTGCCAATATAGATCCATTCAATATCATTAAATTTCTGTTTTAAGAATATTCTTTTTTTTCCGAATAAAGATTCGAATGATTGTCTTAAAAAATCATGTTGCCCTACATTAATCATTTTATATTTTACTTGAGACTCACCCTTAATTACTTTTGGGTAAACTAACCGATACCTTAATAAAACAAGTACAAACAAAGCAAAAAATCCTATCGTAATGTATATTAATATTTCCATACTCAATAACTTTCAACATCAAATATATAAATCAAAGCACTACTAGCGTTTTTTTGTCATTAACAATGATGATTAAATTGTAACGTAAACAGGGCTAATACTCTTCATAAAGATTGAATCAAGGTATCTTCATTGATTAATGAATTTAGTTACATTTAACTATATGGGTTGTTTTATATTCTCGATTTATTGTTTTGAGTTGATAAATTTAATGGCTTCAATAATGTTTTTATCGTTGGGTAAATCTTCAAAGTTGGTTTCTTTTATGACTTCGATATCCGGGATTATTGTTTTGGTAAATTTTGCAGATCTATCGGTCCCGTAGCTTTCGGTAATTGCGGCTTTTGTGCCAAATGGCAATTCATATAGATCATTGGCAGTCGTGTTGCCATAGCTTTCTTCTCCGATGATAATGGTGTTGTTTCGACCTCTAAAACCTAAAACAACAAACTCTCCTGCACTGTTTGTCATGATGCCCGATATTAGTGCAACAGGTATTTTGGGTTTGGGTTTTGCAGTTGCCCTTATCGCTGTGTTTATTTTATGATTTTTGTACAAAGTACCGTTGTTAAGACTAGTTAGTGTTTTTACATTTTTATTCTTATCCAAAGCAAGGTGGGTGGTGCCATCTCCTAGTAAATGATAAAGCCCAGCTAGCATAACATTAGAATTACCACCTATGTTTAAGCGCAGATCAATAATCCAACCTTTTAGGGCATGTGAGTTGTCGATTTTTATCATAGCATCATAGATTTTTTGAGCTGCCTGATCAAGCTCTTTTCTGGTGGCATCTTTTAGCAGCATACCCGGAATAAAAACATAACCATAGTTTTTATCAATCACCTTTGCCTCAAAAGACTTTCCGTTTGTATAGGCATCTGCCAGACTCTGGTTAAATTGCTTTTGCGATAGTTGTTTGCCCAGGGTGCTGTTATACCAATCTTTTTCTGAAAAAAGGAGTAGATGCGCCCCGTTAATCGTATCAAATAGTTTTACTGTGATTTTTAAAGACTCTTTAAAGGATGTACTGGTTAGAGCTTTCTTTTTTATATAAGGTTTTAGATCTAACCAATTTATATCTTTGGTATGTAAATAATTCTCTTCTAACTCGTCAAATAGTTTATTATAAAATGTAGTAATACTGTCTTTTACTGTTTGGGGTTTATCTTGACTGTGCAAAGAAGATGTAGAAAGAAAAAGACCGATAATAATACCAGTAAAGATTGATTTCATAATGTTGTTTTTTGATTTATGAAAACAAAACTATAAGCAAGCATATTTTTTTTAAAGAAAAGGAGTCCAAAGAATGTCCAGAAAAAAAATAATGGACGTATTAGTCTTTATGACTTGCTTTGTATTGGGTAGGGGTTAAGCCAGTAACTTTCTTAAAAACAGCGTTAAATGAGGATTTTGAACTAAAACCTGCTTTTTCGCCAATAGCAAGTAGGGTATACTTTTTGTGATCCTCGGTTTTTAGAAGCATTTTCACTTTTTCGACTCTTAATTGATTTATATAATCAGAAAAAGACATGTCAAAAGATTTGTGTATGTAGGATGATAGCTCTTTCTCGGTAATATTTACCATAGCGGCAAGGTCTGATACTTTTAAGTTTTTGTTTGTAAAGATTTCTTCTTCTTTGATATAGTACTCGAGTTTTGAGGCTAGTGAGTTTGAGGATTCGGTTATGGTATTATTATCTTGTTTAAAATGAAATTCGTTAAACAAGAATTGTGATTTTGTGAGGGACTCTATACCCAGCCAATAAATATAAACGGTGTTTAAAATCAAAATTATTAAGTATAGTGGCCCACTATCCTGTAGACCAAAAATACTCATTACGATTTGGTGTATTAGGTTTACCAGAGTAAATATGGTGAATACATAGGTGAATTTTAGCAACCAATTCCAGTTTTTTTTAACCTTATGCAAGCCTCTGATTTTTGTGCTATTTCTTTTTAAAAATCGTATCGTAAAAAAAAGTAAGATAAGATTAAAAGTAAGGTAGGCAAACTCGTTGTATACAAAAAAGCCAGTAGTATATACCTTAAAAAAGATATTCTTATCTATACCCGTATGCATAGTGATATACCAGTATGTTCTTAATATACCATAAAATAGAGCAGGTAGAAACAGCAAATATTCTTGCCAGGCAATACTGTTTTCATCTTTGGATACTTGAGACTTCATATAGAAATAAAACCCCACCCCGATTAGGTACTTATAAGGAAACGGAAATGATGCTAAAGGAATACCTAAAATAGTATCAATTCTCATAATGAGGAGGGCATACGTTAGGTTAAAAAAGGATAGAGAGTAAAGAAACAGTAAAAAGTAAGCACAGGCTCTTTTGTTTAATTTTTTTTTAAACAGAAAAAACAGGCATATTATAAAACCTTGAATAGCTCCAAAAAGAATTATACTATTCATTGGGAGATTTTTATTTTTTTCAATAACTCATTAGCATTTTGATCAACCAATTCTTTTCTTCTTAAAGGATTGTATAAGTTTGAATTTCTCATCATTACTACTAAACTGGCAAACTCTTTTTCATTTAAATCTTTTATTTCTTTCCCAAAATACTTTTTTGATGCTTGCTTTATCCCTATTGTCTGGTTTATAAAGTCATAATTTTGGGCAAGCCAGTTTAAACATTCTTTTTGAGTGACTTTGCTTTCAATTACCCAACTCAAAGATATAGCACCAAGTTTAAATCGATCACGAGATTCTTTTTTCCTCTGTACAAGCTCTAATATTTCAGCAATTGAAGTACAAGGAGGATTTTTTAAACCAGAATAAAATATAGCTTTAAAAATCTGCGTGTTTAAGTTATTAGTTAACGTATTTGGATTGTCAATCTTATAAAGTTCATAGAATTTTTTGGGTAAGGTATCAGCTTCACGAATTTTAGAAACTAATTCGTGAATTTCCTTTTCATTGGTGATATTTTTCCAATGTTTTTTTATATAAATTATGAGACTTATACTTAAAAGTATTCCTACAATAGTTATTCTTTTTAGTATTGAATAAACCTTTTTCATTATAAGTGGTTTAAATAATAGAACATTATAGATTTATAATTAAGGATCAGGGAAAGGTTTTACATAGGATATGTGTTTGGTTATAGCTTCTAATCTCCGTTATACCATAATCCCTCTATCATTGGTTTTTCGAAAGCGACTTCTTTGAAGTTAAACCAACCTATTAAACCAAATTCCGTTTTAATTAATACTTTTTCTAGCTCATTGAGTTCCCCGCCTGTTTGCCCCATTAGCACTTCAATTTCATAGCCCTCTGGTAAATATGCTACTTTTTTTAAAAACTTATCTGTTTGATAAATCTGTATAGGAAAGTTTAATGCTCCTTTTAGATCTATATAATAAAAGGGTTGGGGCACTTCTGAATATTCGTTATTTACAAATTGAAATTTTCTTTTTTTGTCAAAATAAGAGTTTGCATTACCTTCTATGTAAAGCGTTTTACCTTTAAAGTGTAAAGTAGTTCCAGCTTCTTCTAGGATTGTTTTATTATTATAAACAGCAATGAATGTGGGATCATCACTTGGGGATTCTGTATAATGAAATTCAATTTTGGTTTTGTCCTTTAATTCCCAAAAACCAATAAGAGTAGTTGGATCATCATACTTATGGCAATCCATTGAGTCAGTACAATCTTTGTTTATGAGTTGAAACTTTAAAGCTTTTTTTAGACCAAATTTTCCGCCAAGGTAACTAGATTTAATATCAATATATTCTAGATCCGGAAAACTGAATTGCCCAAAAGTTAAATTAGAGATTAGTAAAACTAAAGCAGTTATTTTTTTCATCATTAGTACTCACAAGGTTATACACTTTTCAAATATAAGCGTTTATACGTGTTTGCAAACGTATTCTAAGCGATTATGATATGGTTTGGTTTAGCGTATGTAAAAAGGCGGTAACATACACAAAGTTATCTATTTGTGTATGTTACCGCCTTTTTTACTATATATGCTTTCTTAACGAAGTTCTAATGCATAAACGGGTTTAAGGGAAAGAATCCTACCAGAAATAATATTCTATCAATACCATACCCGGATTACCAACATCAGAATTAACTTCAAAAATGTCTATACCATCGCTTCCTGATCCAAAAGTACCAAAGGGTCCGACTTTACCACTTTTATCATCGCCACCCGAAAGACAAGAACCACAACCACCGGCACCACCTGTTGCGGTTACCAATGCGTCAACAGAACTAGTGCCTCCTTGATTTCCAGGGCATCCATTGATCCATGGGATTGAGCAAGTAGCAGGAGCACCGCCAGCACCTACGGTAACGGCCAATGTAGCCCCTGGAGTAACCGGTACAATTTGATTTCTTACGTAGTTTCCTGGCTCACCACCAGCACCAAACTCTCCTCCCGGACCTCGAGATCCCCCAGATCCACCACCACCAATCATGGTCACACGAATCGAGGTTACATCATTAGGTACAGTAAATGTACCGCTGGTTTTAAAAAGTTCACGCTCAAGAGCAACAACGGTTGTCAGACTTGATAGGTCGGTCGTAATGGTGCCTCCTGCATCTGTGATTTCAAGATCTGTACCGTTAAGAGCAACGCTGGTATTTAATTCATTAGTAGCAGAACCGTCGCTTAGGTCAGAGATTTGACTTTCTGTAATGCTAATCCCAGTAGACTTATCCCAAGCTGTAAAAGTAGGGTCTGTTTCGTTTAAGGGGCCTGTTATGTTTTCTGCGGTTTTGGCATGTAGTGCATAGGGTACACTCATAAGTTGACTTGTACCAGTAATGGTATAATTGGTTCCTCCTTCGGGATCTGTTTCGGTTTTTATAAAATAAGGTCCGGCACTCCAATCGATGGTCGTAAAATCATCTGAGGTTGTACCCGTACCAATTTCTAAACTTACCAGACCATTAGTGTTGGTAGTGGGGGTGTGGGTTTCTGTATATACAGAGGATCCGCTCACTGTACTTTGCAAAATACTTATTTGCATGCCTACTTCTTGATTGGCTACAAGAGCATTATCGGCATCTCTTACGACGGCCTGATAACTCATTTTTTCTGGACTTTGAGCCCATGACATTGTGGTTACTATAATTGCAAGTATTAGGGTAATTTTTTTCTTCATGCTTTGGTTGGTATTACTTCTTTATTATTTTAAATTTTGTGACTTTTCTATCTCCTATTAGTATTTCCATAAAATAGGTGGCATTGGGCAGATTACTAGTATTGATAGCGGTGTTTTTTGTAGCGATTATGCTCTTTATTACCACTTTACCTTGTGCATCATACAATTGATAGCTTAATGCCGCAGAGGTATTTTGTACTTGTAGGTTAAGTATATCTGTTGTGGGATTAGGATAAGCAGCATACGAAACGTTTATAGTGGTGTCATCATTCTCACCAATATTATAAATTTCATAAGATTGTTGTACCCCTTGAGTTAGGTTTGCGCCATTTCCGGTATGGGAGGTATAAACAACCTGTCCCAGGCTGTAACTAGTGGTGCCTCCTGTACCGGTGGCTTCACCACCGGTGGTGATGAGACTTTCTTGTGCATGTAGTCCTCCTAGTCCCAGAAGGAGAAACACTGCACGAATCATATTCTTTTTTTGTTTCATAAGCTATTTATATTTGATCCACATTGTGGAGTTAATTCTATATGGCATGTCTCCAGATATGTATCCTTATTTTCTTTAGGATATCTCAAGAATATATTGTGGAGTAGTTGACAATTTTATGCAAGGTTTGGTTTTATGAAGGTAACCTTGGGATGGATACTTTTTTTTGAAGAAAGCTTGGTTTAGAAGCTCGATTAAGGTGGGGGGTATGTATAACTGTCATTGTTTTTTTTGGTATAGTGTTGATTATTAGTTTTTTATTTAAAAATCAGTATGAGTAAGTAGTATTAATTACAACCAAAGTAATAAAACAGAAAGAAATTTCCGATTAAAAAAACTAAAAAATAATTAGTTATAACGATTATAAATCAATTAAATACGATAAAATGAAGCTATGTGAGCCAGATTTATTTTTATAAGAAATATAGATTTACTATTTGCAGCGTACTATTGTAAGGGTATCGATGGTACTATAACCATAATCTGTTAAGTATAGAAATAGTAGAGGTTAAGTTTTATCCATTCCCAGCACTTTTTATAGTCTAGGATCAATACATGGGCGAATAGGGTGTTGTGTTATGAGTTTTTTCTGATCTAGAATTACCGCCTTTTGATATGTGCAGGATAAGCTGTATTTAAGGGTAACAGAGCTTTTATTTTGTCATTGGGCTTAAGACAGAAAGGATACCCTAGCCCCTTACCGCTATGGGGGTACCCCCATGCAGTACTACTTCGATGGATCACTTTGGTACTTCGAGCTGATATTTTGAGGCATGTTAGCCCTCGAATAGGTACTTCGATGGATCGATTTGATCCATATATGAGATACTTTACGGCCTCGAAGGCTTTGCAGAAGGCTTAGAAGCGATCATTTTTGGGGTTACAACTACTATTTTGATCCATCGAAGTACCAAAGTATCAGCTCGAAGCACCTCGATAAGGGGTTACCCCTATAGATTTGACCCTTCAAAGTGTTTAAATATATCCTATAAGGCTTGGGATATCGCTAATACTCTGTGTTCTATCTGTATTACCCCTTATGGTGATGATCTACAACTCGATAAGGTATTTTAAGCGGTTGTAGCAATCTTTTGCCAGCGGGCGTAGGGTATCGCCATTGGCGGTGATCTCATAATCGGTAGCCATACTCATAAAAGCGGCATAGGTTTCTGCGAGGTAGTCGTTTCTTTTTTCGTGAGTGATCTGCATAAGCTGGTAGATGATGTCTAATAGATGCAGATGGTGCATGGCAGTAGCAGAAACCCCCAATCGTTCTAACCCATAAAGCAACTGACAATGCCTAAGATCTTGTTGTATCAAATCGATGATGAGGTGTTCGTTGACAGCATGCATACTATTGGTATTTTGATTCTAAACAAATATCTACGAATCTGATGAGAATGCTGTCATATAAAAAGCTGACAGAGGGTGTTTTTCTTGAAATTGAGAAAGTCCTAGAGGTTTCTTTGTCGGAGTTGGTTAGGTTTTAACGTCTCGGGTATGGTGTCTCGTAGCTGACGATAGGAAACTATGCACTATACCCATTGTTGGCGCATTAGTTTTTATTATTCACACATTTTATATAATCCTTTTTAGCTTTTTCAAATTCAGGAATAAACTTTTGCTTGAAACTAACCTTCGGATATCGTTTGTCAATTTTAATTAGAAAATCATCAAATTCTGGTAAATCAAAGTTATAATATAATTTTCCATTAAACTTTGGCATTTTTGTCAGAAATAAGTCAGCACGAAAGCAGTTCTCTGGAAAATTAGTTGATGAATATCCAGACATTTGATTTCCTAAATGTCTCATTGCACATAAGAATAATATTGAACTTTCTTGTTTGTTTAATCCCAATTTTTCAAAGTCGATATTCTTTTCGTAAGGTTTTATATTTCTTTGATTATTTAATATACTTGTAAAAATCGTTTTATAATAAAATGCAAGCATTTCATTCTTTTCAGGATTTTCGTCTAAAGTTTTTGATATTACTTGCTCAATGGAAAGTTTGTCAGTTCTACGATTGAAAGAATTCCATTTTAGCTTTATGTCAAGATAGTGTGCGAATAAAAAGTCAGAACTTGGAACTTTAAGAAAATTATCAGAAAGTATTTCTTTATTCCGTTTTGCTAATTGCGAATAGAATGCATTTATTTCATTAAACTTTGGTAATTCTGCTTTTTCAAATGTCTGTTGGTTCCATTTGGCTTTAACGTAATCAACAAAATCTGAGTCAAATTGAGATTCGGTTTGTTTGGTTGTTTTTGGTTTTTTCAATTCCATACTGAATCCTTTTTTGAAAGCTCGTTTTTCAGGTTTACTGAGTTTTCTTTGTTTAATGTCTTCCCATAATTTAATAGATTCTTTTAATGAAAACTTTTCAGTTTGTTTGATAGCTTGTGCCCAAAGTAAAATTCCGAAGTCTTTTCTATTGTATAATATGTTTCCAAGACGATAGAATGGGGCTTCATCATCTTTCATCTTTAATTCAAAATCAAGTTTTCCATCTATTGTTTCCGCTCGAAAATATTCAAGAACAATCTTCTTATTTTGATTATAAATACTCTGTTCTTCTTGTCCAAAAGCCAAAAAGGATATTATGAGAAAAAATACTATTAGAAATTTATTCATTTTTCAAATTAATGCTAACGGTCCCGTATAAGAATAGTAGCGGATTTTATGCACTTACTTTTCGGTTAAACACAGACCTTTTTTATATTTACTTACTTTCGTTTTAGCGATTAAACCGCTATTGTTTTTTACATTGTTACCCAACGTTATTATTGGTTTCCTTCGGCTGTTTTATTTGGTTTAAAAAAATCATAATTTACACTAAAACTAATCCAAGGTTTGTCATTGTATTTAAATCCACTACCTAAATCCCCAAAACCTTTGTCCCATCCAACTATAAAACCGGGTGAAACTGCTCCGAACTTAAACGAAAGTCCCAATCCATAAGTCAATCCAGTTCCATTTTCCAATTTATCAGCATCCATAATATTTTCATTGTTTGCAGAGTTATAGTTTAACGAAGTAACTCCAGCAAAGCCAAATGGGGCAACATAAAATTGTTTTTCAGAAGATACTCTCCATTTCCAACCAATGAAAGGTGCAATATTGAAATCTCCATCTATTATAGTTTCTGGTGCATTTCCGACTTTCAGGCGATATTTAAAAGGTGCTGTAAGTAAGCCAGAGAATACGTCATTTGCATATTTATAATATTCAGGATTAGTATTATTTTCTATATCATCAACTTTAATCCAGAAATTCTGGTCATAATCAGGTTCGTTAACTGTTTTTCCTGCTCTAGGATAAACTTTAGAACCATCTGCTAATATTTTTACAATATTTTGTTCTTGCTTTTTGCTATTTCCAGGAATTGTGATGAGTTGATATTTTGTGCCATTTAAATCTTTTTCGGGAAAATCAACTTTTCTAAAATATACTTGATAATTTATTTTTCGGTAATCTTTCAAATTTGGACTTAAATCTTTGTCAGCATAAATCAAATAGTCATTTCCGTTTTTTTTAATTCTTAAACCTAAAGGTTTATCAAGATTGTCAGTTTCTGTTTGTCCAAAAACAAATGTTGACATAAATAGTACTAGAAATGTTAAGGGTAGTAATTTTTTCATTGGTTTGGTTTTAATGTTGAGTAACGTTTAATATATGTGTCGTAGCAGAGCAAAATGTTACCCTGATTTTTGGTTTTTCCGCGCATTGGTTGCTAACTTTCACTTTCTGCAAGCATTGCGCCTAACCAAAAATACAACAACCATTCGATCTAGCACTAAGCTGCTATGATCACATATATAGTGTTGTAAAACGTTTATTTATTTAATTTAAACTTTGTCAAATCAGTTAGAAATCCATTTTTTTTAAAGAATTCTAATAACGTTCCATTTTCATTAACAAAGGTTTTTTTGTTTCTAACTGAATAACCTTGATCAATTGTAGTATTTATATAAATAGTGTCAATTTTGTTGGATTTATAAACAATTGAATATTCGGGATTCAAAAAAGGTTTACTCTTAAATTTTTCCATTTTTAATTCAGAGATAATTTGTTCTAATTCCAAGGAACCTCGCTTTTTTAATTTTATAGAGTCAATATCACCATTATTTTTGAAATCCCAGAATGTAGATTCCGTAACATCAAATGCACGGTCAACTGATCCATTACATTTATAAATCGTAATTTCTTTTCCGTCATTTTCACAGGAATAGAGTATTAGAATTGAAAATATAATAAGCGTCCATTTTTTCATTCTACATTCAATATTTGCTCAATGTTTTACAACGTTTAGTATATGGCAAGTAGGGCAGTAGAAAGCGATAAACTTTTAAGTTTGCACTGAGCCAAAACGTTGTATTTTGTTTTTAATTTATTCATTCTTAAAAGCCAAATCAACGATTTGGCGGTGTTGGTAAATAGCAATGAACTTTCGTAAACTACCGAACGCCCTATTTGCTATATACAGTGTTACCAACTTTTTTCTATTTTTTCTTTTAATTCAGGAGTTAACTTTTGAAGCTCTGAGATTAAAGAAATCATTTTATCAACTCTTTTTCGAGCAGTATTCGGGTCATTATATTTTCCTTTTATTGACTTAAGGAATTTCGTTAATCGAATCACATATTCTTCCAATTGAGATATTTGATTATTTGCACATAAATATTTAATCAAATCAAAACTACTTTGGAGGCTATCTTGTGATGTCATGAAATCAATACATTCTTTTTCAGTTTCATGACTATTAAAAAAAGGTATTAATTCTGATTTTATTACTTTTTCAAGTTTTATGACAATTGGTTCTGTTTGTGTGTCGTTTGTAATATCAAATTGGTCGTTGTCATATTCATTAGTCACTCGATTAATACTGAACCTGTAATCAGCGTAAACTTCGGATTTCAAATCTCTCGTTTCGGATTTCATTCCATTAATTAAGATTCCACATCTGAAATAAAAGCGAAGTTGTTCATGAGAGTTTCCATGACTTAATTGAAGTGTGACCACTTGTTGAGTTTCGTCAAGTTTTTTGATAAAGTGATTTCCTGACTTTTTAAACCCAGCATCTTTAAGAGGCGGATGAATTGCAGTTTTCACTATTTCTTTGAACTTGTCTTTTATCATATTAGTCTAATTGTTGGTAACGTCTCGTATAAGAAACGTAGGGCAGATGATAATCCATACGTTTCGCATTGGTACTAAACCAAATATAAATATTTTGCTTTTATCATTTTTCGTAAATGCCAAATTTTATAGTTGGCGACTTTGCAAATAAACGCAGACTTTTTGATTAGGCCCAAAAGCCCTATGTTTTCTTATACATTGTTAGCCACAGTTATTTTAACTTTTGGTTCAGTTTCTATTTTAATTTCCTTTCCAATAGGAATTGAAATAATAGGCAAAATATGTCCAAAATTACAGTTAGCAATTATTGGAATATTTATATTAGGAAGCAATTTATCAAATACAGCTTTTAATTCATCAAAAACTACCTCGCATTTACTATGGAATGCACCAATAAGAATTCCGTTTAATTGATTAAAATCCTTTTGTAATTTTAATGATTGTAATATTCTTTCAAAAATATTTAAAGAATTTGTTTCATCCAATTCATTCATTTCAAGAAGTAGGATTTTATTTTTTAGATTAGGGAAATATTCTGTTCCTTGTAATAGGTTAAAAGTTGGTATATGACCTCCAATTACAATTCCATTTGTATTTCCATTTTGTATTATCCAATAATCATTTTCCCTTAATGTATCCTTATTTTTGTCGTTATAGTCAATAATTTGAGTTGAATTTAGAAAGTTATATTCCTTGGAATTATCTAATGATTTTTTAAAGAAGTCGATTACAAAATTTCTTTTAAATTCATTCAGAAAACTTATTAATAAAGGTCCGTAATAAGTAGGAATATTTGTTTTGGTATAGATGGCATTAAGTAAGACCGTAATATCCGAAAAGCCGAAAAAAGGCTTAGGGTTTTGTTTTATTAACTCATAATCTAGCTTGTCTACTAAGTTTATTGATAAAAAACCTCCAAATGAGCATAAAATAGTATCTGTGGATTTATCTAAAAAAGCATTATGGATTGCTTTAATTTTCAAATCAGTTTCATTTTTGTTTGATAACCAGTCATTTTCTAATTCGATTTCATATCCTTCTTTTTTGAAATATTCTTTTATTTTATCGAAATTATAGTCTGGAGCAATCTCAAATGAAGTAGAAGGTGATATTATTTTTATTTTCTTTTTCAATTTAAAAATGAGTTTTTAATTTTAGGTAATATTTGAAACCTTATTTTTTAAGGAGATAGAAGCAATTGTGGCTAACAACGTTATATACACACTTTCTAAATACAAATGTTTATAAGCATTTGTAAATGTATAATAATCGATTATTATTCGTTTAGCAGACTAAAATACAATCTTGATCTAGAAAATACCTGATAATAAATCATAAAATAAGTCAAAAAGGGAAATTGCACCTTTTTGGGTGTGGTGATGTGGTGGTGTGATTTGGGGCCGATTGCTAGGGTTTGTGATCTATTTTGTATTATTAAGTGTGTACTAATATAAAAACATCAACATGAATTAGTAATACTATTAAAGTATCATGTTTTTAAAACCTAGTCTTGGGAAAAGGCTTTATATAGGATACTATGTTAGTGGCTGGCTTTTCTTCTATTCGATTTAGATATTTCGCAGTATCCATTATTTATATTCCTATTTCAGATATTGTTTTAAGAATTTGTTCAGTTCCTTAAATATTTCCTTTGATTCAGGAATGTTAGAGTAAATAAGATAATCAATATGAGAAAGTCCCTCATAAACATTGAGTTCAGCTATAATACCTGCCTGTTTTAATTTTCTATGAGCCCTTACCACATCACTTAAAAATAGATCTCTAGTTCCTATTACTAAATGAGTAGGTGGAAATAAAGTAAAATCACCATATATTGGTGAAATAAGTGGTTTTTTTAAATCATTCTCCCCTGCATAGAATTTAGCAGCCTCTTTTAGCCATCCTTCATAGCTAATTAAGATGTGGTCTATTCCTTCATTTGTGAAGTGAGAGTCTCCTGTTTTTGTTAAATCAACCCATGGACTCCCCGCAAAGATTGCTTTAGGTAAATCAAGGTTTAATACTTTTAATTGGTGAATGGCTGCAAAAGCTAAGCCTCCACCAGCTGAAGAACCACCAATGGCAATATTCTCAGGAGATGTTTTCTTAAGTAGTTCTTTATAAATAGTAATTACATCTTCTAGTCCTGCAGGATAAGGGTGGGTTGGAGGCATTCTATAGTCAATGGAAATAACTTCGATATTAGCCAATGCTGCAATCAGTATGCCTTCATGTATACTTGCTTCGCCACCTCCAAAAATATGCCCACCAGGATGCAAATGAATAAACAGGTGTTCAGTATGTTGTTCATCAATTTTTAATGGTGTAAGGCGTCTAACGGTAACTCCTTTGATAATTTCTTTCTCCGAAGAAACCTTAAGTTCTTTTTTAAGTTTCTCTACCTCGTTAATTGTATACCCATCAAGCTCTTGTATGAATCCTTCTCTGAAGGACTCCTCAGTTATCGTAAACCTTTTGTTTTCCTCAATATTTGGAGTTTTCTCAGCTGAAAGAATTTTTCTAAACTGATCGCTCGATGCTAAAGGAATTGGAATGTTTTTTTTGGGTAACATCCAACTATTCGAAATTTTGGATTTCATTTTTTGTTCAATTGATTTTTGGTTGATTGATTTTTGGTTGATTTTTGATAGAATTTTGCTTGTTTTGACAAGAGATTATCAATAAGAAACCTATTAGAACGATTAATTTTGAGTGTACCATAATTGCTTTATGCCTCACTAAACCTGAAGAAAGTTTATTACTGTTCTTTAACATGCCACCACTCTCTAAAGCAAGTACACTGTGCGTTACTATCAAAATTAGCCATGAGGTACCCATCAATTTCAACTTTTTCTCCAGTAGCAACAATAGTAAATATTGCCCACCAATGAGCTAATCCAGTTTCTTTGGAAACCGTAGCACTATCATAACCAAAATTTACGTCTTTTTGTGTGGCAAGGGCATTAGTCGTCCAGTAATGATGAATACCTTCTCTTCCTTTAAAAGGGGCAGCAAAAGGTGTTTTGTAATAAAGTGAGTCTTCCGCGAAGATTTCAATTATAGCATCTGGATCAAGCGTTTCCCACGCTTTTCCATATAAATTAAGCCAGTTTGTGAATTTTTCGTGATCTATCATAATTTTGTTTTTTTTTAATGGTTATATTAAAAATTTAATTCTTGAGATAAGCTGTAACATCTATTTCTATTAACATACCATCGATGGCTAGTCTGGGAACAGGAATTAGTGTAGATGCGGCAAAACTATCTCCATAGAACTTTTGTGCTTCCTCTTTTAAAATTTCAAGTTTGTCGTAATCGTAGTCTACAATAAGAACTGTTTGCTTGACAACGTTTTTGGGAGATGCTTCATTGGCTTCTAAGGCGATTCGTAAGTTTTTAAACACCGTTTGAGTTTGAGTTCTAAAATCTTTGAAGGAACTTTCTTCGTCAGATTCGGAACCTACTTGACCAGCTACAAATAGATATCTACCATTTGTAGGAGCGCTTACCGTTTGAACAAAACAAACTGAAGTAGGGTCAAATAAACCTTTAGGGTTTTTCTTAATTAAAGCAATGTTTTGTTCTGTGCATGATGCGACTACTAAGATTAGCAGAAACCCTGTAAATAAATTTTTCATACCAATTAGTTTTATATTTTCGGTAAATTTAATAATAAAGACCCCTTATTTATAGGTCATAAACAGGGTGTTAATGGTAATTTATTATGTTTCGTTCTTGTAATTGGAAGTAGTTTGTAATGAAGAAGACAATACAGTTATAGAAAAATATGTTTAAATACTCAATCTAAACTGTTTAGGAGTCAGTCCTGTATATCGTTTGAAATACTTTATAAAATATGAATCATCTTGGAAGTCCAATGAATAGGCTATTTCTGCAATTGATTTTTTTGATTGTCTTAGAAGAGATTTAGATTCCATTATCAAGTACTCATTAGTCACCTGTTTTACTGTTTTCCTTGTTTCTTTTTTTACGCATTCAGCTAAATAGATGGAGCTAATATTCATTTTTTGCGCATAATATTCGATAGGTTGACGCTTGCTCTTTGTGTTAATGACCAAGTTCTCAAAATTGAAGGCAATCTCTTGACTTCTGTTTCGTGTAAAATTTACTTCTTTAGTGAATTCCAATTCTTTTTTTGCACTAAACAGGAAGATTGTCAAGTAAGACCTTATTATTTCTAAGGAGTCTTTTGTAACTATTTGGTATTCAGTGTTTAATTTTTGAAAAAGATCTATGAATAAATCTTGTTGTCTTTTGTTAAGATTGTAACCTGGTGAAGTGAAATGATTGAAATATGGAAATTTCTTATAGATGTTTATTATGTTCTCACCAAATAAGAGAAAGTCAGGTTGAAACAGAATCATGAAACTGATAGAGTCTTTTTCAATCTCTTGCACATTCCAAGTAGTAACTTGTCCGGGAGAAACGAAAGAAAGATTTAGCTGTAAAGGGTTGATGATGTCCTTTCCAACTGCAACAGTTGCATCATAGCCAATAGCGAATGAGATTTCGAAATAATTATGCTTATAGGAAATAGCGGTATTTTTAGTGACATATTCAGGTTTAAATTCAACAATATAGAATTCCTCGCACTTCATACGTGGAGTTCCCAATGCAGAAATATATTCGTTTATGTCTTTGTAAAACTTGATATCAGTTATTTTAAGGTTTAGAGAAGTATCTTTTCCGCTTGCCACTAACGTTCAGTATAAGAAACGTAGGGCAGGTGATAAGCGATACGTTTCGGTTTGGCACTAAGCCAAATATAAATATTTTGCTTTTATCATTTTTTCGTAAACGCCAAATTTTATATTTGGCGACTTGGTAAATAAACACAGACCTTTTGGTTAAGCCTAAACCGCCCTATGTTTTTTATACATTGTTACCAACTGGCTATTTTGTGAATTCGATTATAAGAAAAGAAGATTTCCATACTTTTCCAATATCGTCTTTACTCTTTGCAAAGAGTACATCAGTCAATTGGCTTGCTTTTATTTTATTAAAAAACCTTTCTGAAATGTAGACTCCTGATGAGTAAAAAGGGATTTTGAACATATCTATTTCTCTGTCAAATGAACTTTTAAAAACAATCTTTTTTGAGAGAAAAGAATAACTCTCAGAATATTTCAATTCCGCATTTTGTTTTATAAAATCTAATCGTTCTTGATGAGACTCAAGCTTTTTGAATTCCTTTTTTGATTTGGTTACCCATATTTCGCTTTTTTCAAAGTCAATCCACTCATAAAATCTTTCAAAGTCCTTTTTGTCAAATTTTAAATAGTTGTATTTATATTTTTTTGTAGTTGGAATTATATTAAATAACTTTTCTTTTCTCTTTACTGAAGCTGATAAAATAGAATACTTCGGTAAGTTTAATTCTTTGAAAATATTTAGAGCTTTATTGTTTAAAACATATCCATTAAAATGTGTAGAAAAAAGGATGTCATTCAATTTATTAAACTCATCTCCATCATACATTTCACATACTAATATTTTAGTATTTCCTTTTTCAACTTCTGTTTCGTATTCTAAAGCTCCAGAATCATTAAGATGAAAAGTATAGTAGGTCATTTTTGCTTGTTGGTAACAACATTATATACACACTTTCTAAATACAAATGTTTATAAGCATTTGTAAATGTATAATAATCGATTGTTATTTGTTTAGCAGACTAAAATACAATCTTGATCTAGAAGATACCTGATAATAAATCATAAAATAAGTCAAAAAAGGGAAATCGCACCTTTTTGGGTGTGGTTTTAGAGGGAGTATGTTTTGGGGCAGATTACCGGGGTTTGCGATCTATTTTGTATTATTAAGTGTACTAATATAAAAACATTAACATGAGTTAGTAATACTATTAAAGTATCATGGTTTATAACCTAGTTTTGGGAAAATGCTTTACATAGGATATGGTGTTACCTGCTTTTATTTTTCCTTTTTGTTGTTTTGTTCAGTCTATAATTACAAGATTTATTTTCTACATATTCTATTTTATGTTCAGATAAAAGTCGGACTATTATTTCTTGAGTTTCATCTTGATTAAGTCCAAGTTGTTCTCCAAGGTCTATTTCATTTAGCAGTCCATTATTTTGAGCCAATGCTTTAAAATATCTGTCTTTATTTTTCATAAGTAGTTTGTTTTTTTACTGCTATCATCATATGTGGGCTAAAAGGTAAAAGATAGCTGTCATTTTCTGTGACTTTTGTAAGTTCGATTAATGTTTTTTTCTTTATTTCGTTTAGCATATTAGCAAAATAGTCTTTATCTAACCAAGCCATTCCTTCAACTGCATAAGTATTGAGATAGGTTAATTCATGATTTATAAATTCCTCTTTAAGTTGTTCAGGTTTATGATAATAGCCTTCAGCTAATAACCAAGGAAAATCACTTGGTGGATTATGTATTCCAGTTGTTAATTCGTCCTTGCACATTTCAAAAAAGGATTTTTTATGAATTAAACCATTTAATAGACCTACTAAAGTTGATGCTGTGTAATTAATGGCAAAACCCAAAATAACTCCATCATTTTTCAAAACGCGTTTGGCTTCTTTAATGGTTAAATCTCTATCTTCTTTTTTTTGAAGATGATAAAGAGGTCCGTGTAGAATTATTAAGTCGGCAAAGTTATTTGGAAAATCTAACTTTCGAGATTCACCTAACTGGATGGAATATTTGTTCTTTAGTTTATTATTTCTGTTTTCTGCGATTCTTATGTGTTTAGAAATTGGTTCTACTAAATGAACTTGATGTCCTTTTTTAGCAAGCCATTCCGAATATTTTCCTGTTCCACCACCTATATCAATGATTTTTGAAGATGTCGAAGGGATATATTTTTCAATGAGTGATTTAATTCTTTCAAATTCAAATATTCCCATTCCTTTTTCAAGTCGGGTTTCTTCGGATACTTTATTATAGAATACTTCTATATTTCTACTTATTAACTGTTTACTTTTCATTTTAATTCATGGTATTCTTATCACATTTTGAAATGTTAAAAACATAGCAGAGTGATAAAGCAATCGATTTTATAATCAACTGTTTTTGTTTGAAATTTGATAAAATAAATGGATGTAATTATCTGAGCATTAAAAACCAGAAGATTTTTATGCGTTAATTACTCGTTTTGTCGAGATTGTCTTTTTGGAAAGACTTAGATAATATGTTGAATTAGTATAACAGACTACAAAGATAGAAATTCTTAATTAATTTCTTTCTCGAGTTGTTGGTTTTAATTGCAGGTAACGTTAAGTATATATTTTCGTGTGACCAGAAGTTAAGGCACTTCGATTTAGCACGAGCGTATAGCTTTTTGTTTATTGCTAATTTAATTCAAAATGTAATAAATCAAAATGATATACGTGGAAAACCAAAAAGAAACCACATCTTTTGATTAAACGCAATAAACAGTATGAAATATACCGTGTTGTAACCAGTTATTTTGATTTTTCCTTTATAGAACACTCAGTATATTTATCATAAGCCATAACATCAAATACTTTAGATTCTCCTGTTTTTAGCCATTTTTTATAAATCAATTTTCCATTGACATATACATACAGCTCATTGTTTTTAGTTTCTTTCGTATATACCATAAAGTTCTATATTCTTATTTCTTTATTGATGTAATCTTCAATTGTATTTTTATCAAATTCATTTTTTAAAATCAATAAATCAAAATTTTTATGAGTTCGATAAAACATGAGGAATTTATTTTTACCACTTCTATTTAACACTGAGAATTCAAATCTATTTGGGTCAAATTTGTCAGTTATTAAATCTATTTTTTGAGTTCGCTCAAATATTTTTTTGATAAGAATCATTTTGCCACTTTTTTCATCAATTTGTATTTCCGAATAGTAAATCCAAGCCCCAAAACGATATAGAGTATACCCAATAGCAGTTAATAGTCCAATAAGAATACCGATTAGCAAGTGCCCGAATGATAGAAACGTTACAAAAAAGGTCGAAAGAGGAACAAATATGATTTCTTTCCAATTTAGTGGAATTCGGTCACTTAAAATATGGGTATTACCATTTTTTAATATTCTGAAATAGTCTTCTTTTTTGTTCACTTTAATTGGTTACAACGGCTTCGGCTATGATTAGTACGGGAATTGATTAGCGATTAATTTCCGCTTAAGCACTTAGCCAAAACTTTTTATTTTGTTTTAATTTTTCATTTTTAAAGCCAAATCAAAAGATTTGGCGGATTTTATAAAAATACGCTAAACTTAATTTTAAGCACAAAACCCCGTATTAATTTCAGCCGTTGTTGTAGGTAGGCTTTTCAGTCTGTTTTTTTTCTCATTAATATAAAAATTACCACATTGATTAAAATCAAACCTATAATCCATTTTTCTTTTGTTCCAAATAAGATATTCAATTCAATATTTCCATAAAAAAGGATTGCTGGAATCAATAAACCTATAAGAGACATGAATAATTTTTTTAATAAGTTTTTTCCTTTCTGATTGTTTTTAAACCAAAAGATAATTGCTAACCAAATTATTGATGTTGGATAAAATAAAACTCCATTTGTGTGAGATAAAAAACCAAGCCTAACAATCAAGTCTTTCCTTCCAATTCTGAGAAATTCTAGGTATTTGAAGTGATAATATCCATTCACGATTATCATCAAGTAACCAAATCCAAAAAACATACTAATTAGAATCAAGTCTAAGTCTCGATATTTTAGAAATGACTTAATAGTTGTTTTTTCTTTCATTAATTAATTTGAGTATTGAATATTGTCTAACGTTATAAGTACGTGTTGTAGCAAGGCAAAATGTTACCTTGCTTTTCGATTATTCTGCGCTGTGATTGCTAACTTTTCCATTCTGCAAACATTGCGCCTTACCAAAAATACAATAACCATTCGATTGATAACTTAGCTGCTATGATCACATCATACAGTGTTATCTACTGGCTTTTTATTCCGATTTATTATTAGTTCATTATTAGTTCCATTTGGTAATTCTGTTAAGTAATCATTCATCCATAATATCTCAATTACTTTTCGCATATTATTTGATTCATCATTTAAAATCAAACTCATTTCTTTTAATGAATCCGTTGTCTTTATGAATTTCATTAGATGAAGTGGTTTAAACTTTTTTTGAATTGAATAAAAGGGTTGTAGATATTTGCGTTACCACACGTAAACAATCTAAA
>CANNBP010000018.1 GCA_947502885.1 uncultured Aquimarina sp.
CCCAAACCCAAGTTATCAATAATGGTGATGAAGAATTACTAACCAGTAATAACTATGATGCATTAGGGCAATTAGCAAACAAAAAAGTAGGTGGTAACCCTACTGGTAATGGGTTACAAACTGTAGATTATGACTATAACATTAGAGGTTGGTTAAAAAGTATCAATAATGGTACTACGGCTAATGGGGATTTATTTGGTTTTAAGATCAATTACAATACTCCACAACACGGAGCTACAGCTTTATTTAATGGTAATATAAGTGAGACTGCATGGCAAACCGCCAATGATCACACCAATAGACATTATACCTATAGTTATGATGCTTTAAATAGAATTACTGCCGGAACTAGTAATGATGGGAACTACAATCTATCAGGAATTACTTATGATAAGAATGGTAATATCGAGACCTTGTCTAGACAGGGACATATTGTCGATAGTCCTATTCTTGGATTGGATGCCAATAATGATGGACAAGATGATCATTTTGGATTGATGGATCAACTAGTCTATGACTATGATGCAGGTAATAAACTACAAAGCGTAACCGATGGAGCAACGACCTCTTTTGGATTTAAAAAAGTGAATAATGCCATTGCAGGTACAAACTATACCTATGATGTCAATGGTAATATGCTTACCGACCCTAATAAAGGGATTACAAACATTACTTATAACCATTTAAATTTACCAACCACAGTAGCTATTGCTAATACCGAAAAGACAGGAAATATTAATTATATTTACGATGCCACTGGTACGAAACTTAAAAAGATCGTAACAGAGGGAGGTTCTTTTACAACAGAATATGCGGGTAATTATGTCTATAAGAATGGTACGCTCGAGTTCTTTAATCAACCAGAAGGCTATGTAGAGAAAGATGATACCGGATATAGTTATGTGTATCAATATAAAGATCACTTAGGTAATGTTCGACTCTCCTATACAGATGCCGATACTAATGGGACTATCGCGAAATCTGAAATCATTGAGGAGAAAAACTATTACCCTTTTGGGTTGACTCATAGAGGGTATAATGAAATCGTGAGTTCTCATGGTAATAGTACTGCTCAACTAATTGGTTATGGAGGAAAAGAAGAACAAAATGAGCTTGGTCTAGAGTGGTTAGACTTCGGAGCTAGGAATTACGATGCTTCTATTGGACGATGGATGAATATTGATCCACTAGCGGAAGTTTATTATGGAATAAATCCATACGCCTATGTTTTTAATAATCCAGCACAACTTTTCGACCCAGATGGAATGCGTGTTGAATATGTTAGACAGGAGGGACAAAGCCGTAAAGAGTTTAGACAAGCCAAAAGAGAGTTTAAACGTAGAAATAGACAATTGAGTAAAGAATCTAAAACTCATAGAGCAAATTTTAAACAACTAAAAAAATCTAAAAACACTCACTCAATAAGTTTTAATAACAATGTTGGTTCTGCTTCAGAAAGAACGGGTTCACAAGATAAACAGAATGGAAATGATTCTCATATAACTATTAACCTGAATGAAAATGGGACATCTGATGGTGGTGATGGAAATGAATTTGTAATTGGTCATGAAGTGGCACATTCTGTTACACATGATAATGGCACGAGTTCACCTAAAATAGAACCTGTTAGTACACTTACCTCAGAAGGAAAACGAAATTTAGCGGATGCCGTAAGTTTTAATAAGGTCCATAATGAATTGCATACTAGTCATACAGAGAATATTATTCGAGGAGAGGTAAGCAATTATAGAGAGTCAAGAGGAGGAAATAAAGTTGAATTGAGAGGTTATTACTCTGATATAGTTCTGTTTAAGTATAATCGTTCGACTAATAAAATAGACAATTACAAGGCTACTATTAGGGTAATTAAAAAGAACTATGACTATTACAAAAAAGATAAATAATGTATAACAAAATATTAACAATATTAATAATAATATTAACTTCTTGTTCTCCAATAGCGAAAGTAGTTAAAAAAAAAGAGGTTGGTATTACATCGGTTTCTGATAAAATTTCTTCCCCCAGAGGTAGTTATTTTGATGGATATTCAAAGAATATATATGATGAATTTTCTAGATCAAATTATAAATTACAAATGCTATATTTAAAAATTTATTCAGGAAGATTAAGTGGACAAAATAAGCTGGTTTATTTAGATAATGGGAAATTTTATGTTAGAGATAGACTTGGAGTTAGAGAGGCTAGTCATTTAATAAAAGATACGATTTATAAAAACCTTAGTAATCTAAGAAAAAAAGGATTTGAAATAAGTAATAAAGATATAAACTCATCTGTATCAGGAAGTACAGCAAATCTTTTTTATCTAAAACAAAAAGATCAAATTATACTTAGCTACGAAATTAATGATATTGGATTAGAAAATATTGACATACCTGATAGAGAACTATCTTTTTTAAAGTTACTTATAAAAGATAATAATACAGGAAAATAGATTTAATGGTAATGTCCCAAATTAGGACATGAATATAAAATAGATTATAAGCGATTGAAAAACCCACAGCAGTACTGTTGTGGGTTTGTTGTATTAGTTATTATTACGAGCTTTAGCATCCCGTATCAAAGCATTAACTTGCTTTGCGAAGTTTACAATTTCGTAACGGTATGAGTAAGCAATAAAAGATAAGCCCACAGCAGTAATGTTGTACGTTTGTTATTTATAATATTGTCCTTTCCATAGTTTAGCTACCCCTTTATCGATTAGATAGTCAGACATATTAGTGCCGTTATAAGTTACTTCTGCAATGTAGCGTGCATACTGGTCTTTGTTTTATTTTGGTTGGGTATGAGATAGGAATTATAGGTTTCATAATAAATCAAGTTTGGACTTTATACGATTTTGAGGAGATACCAACGAACGTAGTTGGTAGATTACCATGGAGAAAACACAAGAAGTATTTTGGTTTCAAAACACTACCAAAAAATGTATTGAAAACAAGTAGTTTTATTAAATGTCTCGTCTCAAAAAAGTAACAAGATTTTATTCTTTTTGAATGATATTATAAATAAAAAAAGCTATCTGATTAGAAGTGATTCAAAGAAAGAAAAGCATCCATTTACACAAGGTAAGTGAATGCTTTACAGTTACAACGAAATTTAAAGGTCGGGGCAATTTCACCGCACTTAGGGTGAAAAATATTATATAGAGGCTCCTTTGTATATTTTTTGAGCTTCGGCTTTGCAATCTTTAATAATGTTAAATTGTTCGAGATACATTTCGGCAATTTTACTCATGGGTAATGCGGTAGCTGCTTTATAATTTACTTTCCCTAGCTCGATACGATATGCAGGATTTACTACAATTTTTTCTATAGCATCTGCAAGACTATCTACACTGGTCGAGTCAAAAAACTCACCTTGGTACTCTTCTTCTTTTACCAACAAACTTAAGTCACCTAAGTCCGGCATTACTACTGCTTTTCCGTAGCTACCTGCCTGATGTAGTACACCAGAACTACCTGTCGTCGAAGTATAAGGAAAAACTACCATTGCACTGTCTGTAAAAATACGAGAGACATCAGCTTCTTCTACATAACCTGTAAACCTAAGCTGAGATACATGGGCATATTTTTCTTTCATAGATTCTAGATACCCTAAAGCATTAGGATTATCTGTTCCAGCAATCACAATTTCTAAATGAGCGTTACTTCTTGCGCGTATTTTTTCGACCGCTTCGATCATGATCTCTACCTTTTTGTAAGTACCAAATTTTCCAAAAGTCATAATTTGCATAGGACCATCGGGGATGTCATAATTAGGCTCTGCTGGTAATTCAAAAGTTCCGTGAGGTATTTGAACTATATTATTGGCATTATACTTCTCTTTTAAAATATGGGCATATTTATCAATAGTGACAGCGACCATATCGGCAGACAATATGAGTCGAGTGAGCATAGTACCTATTCCACCATAAATTTTTTGTAAAATCTTGTTTTTTGTAAAACCAGAACTTTCCAGATCTACTTGTTCCATAATATTATGCAATAATACAATAGTAGGTATATTGTAAAGTACACATAATTTTGGGAGTAACAATCCTAGAGCAGCAGCTATTTTTTTATCTCCAAATTTCATAAACTGAAGATTAAATAATATAGCATCGGGCCTTGTTTGTCTAACCGCTTTTATAACAGAGATAAGGTTGGTGTAGCTATTAAATTGCCAACATTGTTTAACGGTAACTTTACAACCATCGTGCTCAAGATTTGAGTGAGCATCATCTGGTGCTACATCGGTAAGTAAAATAAGTTCAGAAACTTCTCTTTGTTGTCGAAAGTGCTTTATCAAATGATAGGCATATTCGTTTAAGGTTACTTGGCTAGGGGGATAAGCTGTTACAATTGCTAATTTCATCTGTATAGTTTTTGGGTTCTTTTTCTTAAAAACAGACAGAGACGAATTAAAATCGAAAAGAAATCTTATTGGTTATTAGGTTTCAAGATTTTAGGACGAATGGGGTACGTCTTTATTTTTGATCAACTCACTACAATTTAACACTTCTTTGTGAGATAAGCAATTGATTTGTAAGAATATAAACTTCTGTTTGTAAGATTTTAACATTATTCGATATGATTAATAGTCTTCTCTAAAAATATGAGTTGCTTTGTTATTTTTAAAAGCCTTGGCTATTGCATTATTTTCCTTGCCTAAAACAAAAAGTATTTTACTTCGTCTATTTGCTTTGGCATAAATATCTTTTAAAACTTTAATCGCTTTTTGATCAATTTGCTTAACTTTTTTTAAGGACATAACAACCTCTTCATAGTGATCTAATAAGTAGTTAAAGTGATCTTTTACAAGATCTGTATTTTCTAGAGTAAAGTTTCCGATTACTTCAAAAGTTCCTGAGGTATTTATAATTTGTAATTTCATGACATTGTAGTTTTGGGAGTTATTTTATACGAAATCGCTTTTTAGGATATAGTTTACATGACCAAAAGCGGTTTTTACTTTTTCATTTTCTTTACCGATAACATAAAAAATCTTGTTCTTCTTCATGGCAGTTTTAAATAACTTGGTTAAGACTACAACTCCAGAAGAGTCAATTTTGGATACCTTATCCACACAAAGGATTATCTTATCAGTTTTAGATAATAACTTTTCAAAATGATCTTGTAGCGACCTTACGTTTTCGGCTACAATACTTCCTTCTATTTCAAAAATTTCTTTGTTTTTAGTAATTTGTATGGCCATAACTTCTTTGTTTTTTTGGTTGTTAATAATACAAAGATGAGTCATTTTAAAAGCCTAAATAGACCAAAGCGGGTCAGTTACAATAATCCTTCGACGAATGGTTTTAATTGTTCGTTGAGCTTTTTTTAGGACTACCGCGATGACTTAAAAAATAGACAGTTTGAAATAATAATAGAATAGCCATTGCTACTATTTGTACAGTAACAACATTAGATAATGTGGTGTGAAAGAATATGATGAGTACTACTTGCGAAACCCCAAGTAAAGCAGATAATACAACAGGTATATATTGATCTAACGATAGAAAATAGTATGCAAAAATATTAGAAATCGCAAAAAGTGATGTTGCGATGGCATATTTCCAGAGTAGTGGAGCAATACTAATATATTCAGAACCGAACATGATGTTTATGACCAATTCTGGAAACAGATAACACCCCGTTACAATAGCTCCAGAGAGTAAAGTGATATAGCCAACATACTTAAACAATATTGGGGCATGGGCTTCTCCATTTTTTTGTTTTTCTACTACTTTTGGTAGTAATAACATAACGAACATCCAGGCTACAAAATAGACTACCCTACCGATCAAGGCTAATGAAGCATATAAACCGGCTTCATAGGTGTCAAAATAATGCTTAACCATTAATATATCACTATTGTTAATAATGATTTGAGTAAGTTCGTAAAAAGCAGTTAGAAGAAAGAACTTTATAATGTATTTTGATTCTGCATTGGGTAACGTATGTTTTTTGGTAACCTCTATATCCTTAGTGCGAAACGGAAGCAATCCAAACAGAAACGAAATTGCAATTCCCAAAGCCACTAAGATAGAAGATTGGATTCCTAGTGTATAGAGCAGGATAAGAGTGATGATAAGTCGACTAAGCATTTCACCTTGATAGGTGATGGCTAGATTATCAAACTTCTTACTGCCTTGAAATATGCCTCTATTCACGCTCATAACAAAATAAATTGGTACGCCAATTCCAAAAATGACAAACATTGCAGACGATTGAGTATTAAAAAGAAGTTGGAGCTGCTTGGATAAAATGATCAACAAAATACCCAAAAAAATACCAATTGCGGTCGAATATTGATAACTAATATTGACAAAGCTCTTAAGGATTTTATGCTCTAATATAACAGAAAATTTTGCCGTAGCTAACTGAAAAGTCATAGCCACAAAAGACAACACAAGAAGAAAAGTAATTAATAAGGCGGCATCTGCAAATTGTTCTGGTCCTAGAATTCTTCCAAGTAGTAAATTATATAAATAATTCCCACCATTAACAATGATAACACTGATCATAAACTTTTGTTCGGCGTTTAACTTTTTTAGGGCAGTATTAATTGTCATGTTCATAAAGGTACTTCCTTTTTGGTAAAACTACTATACCAAAACAAAGTTTATGGTATAGTAGTTTCGCTAGCATAGATAGGGTTCTACATTAATTATCGTATTAAGAAACTTCCAATGTATTTTTCATTAAAATTATTGGCTCTAATTACATATTTGTAAATTCCTTGTTTTAAATTTTTAGCAATAAAAATGAAAGTATCAGATGATTCTCCATTATTACTTAATACTTCTTGTTGTACAATTCTTCCTAACATATCGATTACCGAAATGATTATTTTTTTATTCTCTGTTGGCATTTTAATTGTTGTTTGTGCCGAGAAAGGGTTAGGAGAGTTGCTAAGTACTATATTGTTTTTTGGTAATGATACATTTTCTATGTCATTTCCTATATCGATACTTGCAGGATCCATCGTTACCTCTGTAGTAGGATTTGTTTCGATTTCGGTTTCTTTTTCTAATGTAAATTTAAGTGATGCAATCTCAAGATTAAAAGGAGTAAAATTGCTATAATCTCCTTGGATAGAAAATACAACACTTCTTACTTCTTCTATTGTTATATGTTGCTTTGCTGTACTCAAAAAATCGGAAAAAGAAATAGTATACAATTGTTTCGTATCATTAGCTTTTATGGTATATCGAAGTCTGTCATTCCAATCGATCAAATCTTTGGTAACCAAAATAACTTCGACATCTCTATTTGCATGCAATTCGAATTCTATAGCTTCATAATTGGTTATATCTAGAGTAAGATCTCCTCCTAGAACATTTCTAAATACATTCATGGTTTCTTTTACATTACCATCTACTTGAATATCACGTTCTATATTGTACAGCTCATCATTGATTAGATTATGCTTGCTTTCGAAGATTTCAAAATTTGTAATTATAGCGCCTTGTTGTAGATAATCAATACCCCATGGCCCATCGGCAAGGTAAAGAGCATCCGCTTTATCAGAATTGTCACTAGAGATCGCAAACCCAATATCAAATAAATATCCAGTGTCTATTGTTATCGTTTCTTGATACTCACCCGATAGTGTTATTGTTTTGGTAATTGATTCTTCTTGAGATAGTTCTGTGGTTCTTTTGTTTCCTCTAAAGTTAAACTGTTTGGCTTCAGATTTATTCACAATATCTAAGACAAGTTTTCCTCCTCTATAAAATCCTTTTTTAACAAATACAGATGGGATATTATTAGGAATAAATGTCCTTCCCAAAGATTTTTGATCGATTAATTGATCAATTATTGTATTTGCAATGGTTGCTACCTGCGGAATAGAACCACCCCATATTTGGAAATTAAGATAATCACCTTCGGGATATTGGTCAATATTCCATAAGCTATATAACTCATTCTGAAATTCATCTAATCGAACAGAAAAATGCAATGCTTGCTCTATTTCTCCAGTAACTCTTCTAATTTTGGTATGAACCAAGTTGTGATTTCGTATGGTTAGTGTTCTGATATCTTCTAGAACAGAACCATTAAGTCTATCGCAAATTGTTTTGGAATGATCGTATACCGATCCTTTTGTTGCCATTGCCAATGCAGCACCTACTCTTTGATTCTGGTTATAATAATCTATAGAGAATACATCTGTAGCATTAGTGATACCTATTAAATCATCTGGGCTAGAAACAAAAGATGTTTCTTCTCCTGTGGCACCTGTTGATGGAAAATAGATACTTAGATTGTGGATGCTAGAAGCAGATCTATACGATTTATTGCTAGGAGAAAAACGTTGTTGAAGCTTCTTTTGGTTATGTACTTTATTTGTTTTGGAACGTAAAAAGTTTCTTTTGGCGATCAGACTTGCCAAATCCCCATTACTTTCTAATCCACCATCATTACCAGAAGTAACTACGCCTTCTTCAGTAAGTTCTAGAATATTTGTAGTTTTTAGATCAGAATATTGATCTGCACTAACGTGAAATAGAACATCATTAAAATCATGATCTGCTCCCGGATAATCTCTTCTTATATCTTCAAACCCAAGAACGATGGTTTCGTTTGCCGTATCGGCAAGTAATATATTATGTGGACGAAGAGTCTCATCACATTCTGGATTGTAATCAGGATTAGAATAGATTTGCCATAGCCCAGAATCTACAGAGGTATTATTCCATCCGTCGACTAGTAATACCCATGCAATACCAGTATCTGTATTAAAGTTACCTATACTAACTGTATTTCCAGAAATTAAACCGCCATCACTACCAACTGCAGAAGTATTAGGAAAAACAATGGTAATATCTTCGGGATTTGGAGCTTGAGTTGATGGACTATTGATATCATAGGTATAATAACCCAATGTATTTTTATAGGTTGTGTTTTCTCCTATAAATGTTACCGTTACATTTGTTGTGTTCTCAACAATGATATTGGTGTCATATCCAGAGTATATGTAATTAGGGTTAAGACTAGGTACAGAACTTCCTTCGGGTAATGCATCATTGATACGAGACAGATAATCTGTAGCTATGGTTTCGTTTGTGCCAAGATAATTAGGAGTTCCATTAGTTGTATAAGCTCCTATGTATTGATACCGTTCTCCAATATTTGCAATAGGAAAACTATTTGGTGTCTGGTTTCCATTATCCGAATCAAAAACAGTTTCTTTTAAATCAAAATTATCATCCAGACCATCTTGATCAAAATCATTTCCAGATGCAAGCGTATCTGCAATACCATCGCTATTTGTATCATACGCATCTACAGTGTCTAATGTGCCATCATTATTAGAATCGGTATCCATAAAATCAGGATTATCCGTGCCATCTGTGTTTGTATATCCTTGAGGCGTTCCTGCATTATCAGGATCAAAAACATCATCCATTCCGTCTCTATCTTGATCTGAACCAGAGAGAGTAACAAAGCTTAGACTATTTTGACCTTCAATTAGGTCGATAATACCATCTTGATCGGCATCAATATCATAAGGGTCATATATTAAATCACCATCTGTATCGGGAGGATAAAATGCAATTCCTGTTTGATCTACATCAACAATATCTGCAATTCCGTCTAGATCAGAGTCAACAAAGTTGGTATCTTGAGAATTAAATAGACCATCATTATTTGTATCATAACTACCTAATCCAGCCTCAACAATATCAAATATTCCATCATTATCACTATCCAGATCTAATACATTAGGAATTCCGTCACGATCGGTATCAAATGCTAAAGAGACACCACTGTTACAAACGTTTCCAAAATCAGGATCTAAGTAGTTAAAAATTCCGTCGGTATCATCATCGCCATATGGGTCAGTACCACCACCTTCAACAACATCAGGTATTCCATCTCCATCAGTATCTTGATCAAAAGGATCTAAGACCTCATCTTTATCGGCATCGATGGGAGATACCCCAATAGCACATTTAAATCCATCATTAGAGTTGGTTACTTCGGTATTATTAAGAAGCGAAGCATAAGGTGTTGTATTTTCATAATCATTTACAAGATATAACCCTCCGTTATTACTAGAGACATATAAACGGTTACTTGTATCGGTATAACAAGCACCAAAAGTGTGACTTGGTAGGTCGGTAACGGTTTTATGACTAAATGTAGGAGTTGGGGTAGAAAGGTCCCATTTATAAACATTTCCTTTACTACCTCCGTACAAATTGCCGTTAATAAATACGATATCGGCGCACGGATTTGGTGAAGCTTGATCAGAAACTACAATCTCGAAAACAGGAGGTGAAGAACCATCATAGTCTTGTAGATTAGTTATTTTATGAAAGGATTGTTTATCCAGAGAGTTTTGAAAAACCCATAAGTTTCCTTCACTGTCTACATCTGCAGCGTATCCACCCCCAAAAGAGATACCTCCATTTTGGGCAACGGCTCCAAGATCGACTACGATGTCGGTACCGATTCGTAGCAGATGCTTGTCACTGTTTCTTATGGCATATAAAAAATTATCTACTGGGTTGTATCCACCTGCATTATAGGCAGAATGTGTATGTAAAGGATTAGAATAAGTTCCTGTAATAGGATCATAAGATCGTAATGCACCAGAAATTACTTGATAGAACTTTCCTTCATTACAATCAAAAGCCTGTTGAGCAGATACACTATTTACAAGAAAAATGGTTAAAAGAGTAATGATTTTTTTCATAATATATTGAAGTATTGCTGTGTACTAATAGCAAGTAGCACGCAAATAGGTTTTAACAGTTATTGTATTCGTTGAATTAATTTTAAAAGAGAGAAAAGTAGTTATCTTACCATAGAGTAGTTTGCTTTAATATTAAACACATTAGACGTTTTTTGGCTATTTCTTCTAATTTTTAAATAACTATACCAAATGATTAAAAGGTTAAGAGGGATAAGAAAAGAATCTTTTAATGTGATTTTAGACCCTTCTACTTCTATCCAACTATCCAAAGGTTCTTCGCTAATATGGTTTAAAAGGTCTTTAAGACCGATATGCTTCTTTAATCGAAGAAAGATTTCGATATCAAACAACCATCTACTTATAAATCGTTGGTTATATACATTTTCGATGATACTTTTTCTAAATACTTTTGCACCACATTGGGTATCCTTAATAGGAAGTTGAAGGATAAATCGAATAAAGAATCCAACAAAATTAGATAAGAATTTTCTAACAATGTTTCTGTCTATGTTAGAAGCTTCATCTGCTTTTCTAGAACCAAAAACCATTGCTAGTTCTGGGTTGTCATTTAATTTTTGAACCAAATTGTCCATTTCTTCTAACGAAGTAGAAAGATCGGCATCAAGAAAAGCGATATTTTCTATAGCATCTATTTCTGCTAAGTAATTAGCTCCTGTTTGTACAGCTGTGGCTTTACCTTGATTAGTTTTTAAACTTAAAACTGAAATTTTTTGAGGATTTACTTGTTTGAGTTCTGTTAGCATCTGTAATGTATTATCAGAACTACCATCATTTACAAAGCATAAATGATATAATGGATTTTTAATTAAGAAGTTAAGAAACTTTTTCTTTTCCAGTCTATTGTATTCATTATAGCATGGAATAATGATTCCGGTAATTTTATTCATAATTATTTTGGTTTTGGGACGATACGTCTCTGAGGGGTGCTGGAAGTATTCTTTTTTAAAAAATGACCTGACTTAATTATTAGGTTTTTTCCTTTAAATTTTAATGTTAAACATTCTTCTGGGGATTTTTGAAGACTATTTTACATTGAGACGAGTTTACAGTAATCTTGAAATGATAATACTAGGTGATTATCAACTGGTTATAAAAGTAGTATCTGTTTTTAAAAGTTGATTACGGTAAAATCGCAATTTTTTTACGTAATGACCAAAAACTGTGTATTTTGACGATAAATCAATGTTTTTAGTGATTTTTTAACATTTAATTAACTTAATATTGAAGGTTAAATCTTACATATGTTAATGAAAATTAAGAATTTTGAACAACTTAAGTATCGAAAGACTATGTTTTTACCATCGATTTGAGAGTCAATTTCATAAAAAAAAGTTAACAAAACGTCAATTTTAGAAAAATGAGATGATATAAGTGTATGATTTTCACAAAACTTATTCAATTTTTGATGGCTCTTTTTTTAGTTATTCTTACATTAACAATATAAACCAACTTAGTACATAAAAGAATGCAAATAAAGCTACTTTTTCTTAACCTCCTATTTTTGTTTCTAACTACATTGTCAATCGCTCAAAATATGCAAGAAGGTTTTACCTATTTAGAAACGGGTAAATATGTAGAGGCAAAGACTTTTTTTAGTAAGATTTTAAAAGAACATCCCGAAAATAAAACTGCTCGTCTATGTTATGGTCGATCTGTTGGATTGTTAGGTGATTCGAAAGATGCAGTTTCGATCTTTACTTTGTTAAAGAATGAATATCCAAATGATTTTGAAATAAAGCTAAATTATGCAGAAGCATTACTTTGGGATAAGCAATATGATCAAGCAGAAATGTATTATGAAAAACTGGTAATAGAAAATAACACAAGTTTTCCTGCAATATTAGGGTATGCCAATACACTATCCAATCTAAAAAAATACCCAAAAGCCCTAGAGTGGGTAAATAAAGCGTTGGATTTAAATAAAGGAAACCCCAATGCATTAATCTCGAGAAAGTATATTCGTTTGGGATATGCTAGTACAATGGTATCTGATAAAAGATATAATGAAGCTCTTAAATTATTAGATTTAAACTTTATAGATTTTGCTAATGATAAGGATACACAACATAACAAGGCAAATATTTATTTGCAACAAAATGATTTAGAAAATGCAGAAACAATATACAAGAGTATAGCTACTAGTCCCAAAGATAGCATTGTAGCTTTACAAGGTTTGGCTTTAATAGCTCATAAAAATTATAAAGAAAGAAAAGCATTACATATAGCAAGAAAGGCAGAGAGCAAAGTTCACAAGTTTAAGAAAGATCAAGGACTTTATTTGTCTACTCAAGAACGATATATACAAGCCTTGTTATGGAACAAAAAGTTTATAACAGCAAGAGAACAAATAGAACAATTGCAAATATTATATCCTAATAATACCAGAGTATGGTCTCTTCAAGCTACTCTTGGTATGTATACAAGCAACTTTAAAACGAGTCTTCAAAAATACAATGATATTCTAAATAAGGATCATCGCTCTTTTGATGGGAATTTAGGAATAGCCAATGCATATAGAGCTGTAGGACAAGATATAAACGCTTATACTTATGCTTTTAATACATTAGCGTATTACCCCAGACAAGCAGATGCTCAAAAATTAATAAAAGCACTAAAAAAGGAACATACCCCTTTTTTAGAAGAAAAAACGGCCTTTACTTTTGACAACGGTAATAATGAGGCGATCACAACTATGGTCAGATCAGAGATTCCGTTGTCAGTTAAATTTAAAACTGAAGCGCAATATGATTATAGAACCACAAAGAATACAGTATTAAATAATGAAGCTACTTCTCATGATTTTTCATTAGGTTTTTTATACGAAGTAAATGGAAAAACCTCTTTACAATCAAGAGTGGGAGTAAGTAAAGCAAATGGAATCACAAATAACTACCAAGCTTTGATTGCAGAAGCTATAGTGAAATTAAAACCGTTTAGGCTTCAAAACCTTGATCTGGGTTATAAAAGAGAATTACAGAATTTTAATGCAGATTTATTGAATAGAGAAATTGTGATGAATAATTATTTTTTAAATTATAATTTAGGAACAAATATAAATTTGGGTTGGTATACACAACTTATGCATACTACACAGACTGATGACAATACTAGAAATTTACTTTTTACCTCATTATATTACACGATACTACGACGTCCTAGTTTGAAATTAGGAGTGAATTATCAGTATATCGCATTTGAAAACCAAGTGCCTAATATTTATTTTAGCCCTGGTCAATTTAATTTGGGTGAAGTTTTTGCTGAGGTAGGAAATGATTCTCAAAAGAAATGGTTTTATAAACTTAGTGCAGCTTTTGGACAACAGTTTGTTGATGAGGATCCTGGATCTTCAACATTTAGATCAGAAGGAAAATTAGGATATCGATTTTCTGATCGATTTATAGCAAATGTGTTTGGTAAGTATAGTAATATTGCTTCTGCTACGGCAGCTGGATTTGAGTATATTGAGTTTGGTTTTAAACTAAAATGGTACTTTTTAAAGCAGCCTATTTTTGATAAAAAGATAATGTCATTAAAAAAATAACGAGGATAAGTTGCCTTTTACCCTCGTTATAACCCAAATCCTGAACTTAACCTAAAATTTACTTATTGTATCATAAAATTGCCTCTGTATTTTTGATTGATGCCTTCTCTTATAATGTATTGATACATTCCGGGGATTAGGTTTTTGGTTTTAAAAGTTATTGCATTAGCATGGGATGAAATACGTTCTTGCCTTACTATTCTACCAATCATATCAATAACAATAATTTTTAATTCTTTATGTACACCAGGTACTTCAATTGTTGTTTCTGTTGTAAATGGATTAGGATAGTTTTTAAGTTTAATTACTTTGATTTCTTCTTGAGTTTCTATTTGCATAACCTCTTCTGTTTCTTCTTCAATTTCAGTTTCCTCAATCAGGATTGTTTCCTCTTCATCTTCTTCCTCTTCTGTAATTTCTGTATCGGCGATTCCCGTGAAAGCTACATTAGACACTTCTAAAAAGAACGGAGTGAAATTTTGATAATCTCCCTGAACAGAGAACACGATGCTTTTGATTTTTTCTATAGTTCCCGAAGTCATATTCGCATTTTTAAAATCAGAGAACGAAATTGAATGAACTTTTTTCTCACTCGTATCTGTAATGGTGTATCTAAGTCTATTATTCCAGTTTGTAAGTCCTTCTGTAACTAGAATTACTTCGATAGCTCTATCGGTATGCATTTCGAATTGTAAGGCATTATAACCCGATACATCCAAAGAAAGGTCTCCTGGCAGTACGTTTCTAAAAAGATTAATAGTTTCTTTTACTTCTCCTTTTAGATTTGCATTACGTTCAATACTATAGGTTTCTTCACCTTTAGTTAGTTCATTAGTATGTTCTGTTACATCAAAACTTTTTAGTACAACACCTTGCTCTTGGTAATCAATACCCCAAGGGCCATCTGCAAGATATAGGGCATCTAATTGCTTAGAACTTTCTCCTTCTATAGAAAACCCAATATCAAATAAGTATCCAGTATCAATTATTACTTTTTGATTATACGTACCTGATAATGGTATGGTTTGCATTGTTTTATGTTCGTTGGCATGTTCTGTCGCTCTAATATTTCCAGTAAAATTCATCTGACTTGCACCAAATTTGTTAACAATATCCAAGGTTAATTTTCCGTTTGAATATTTACCTTGTTGTACAAATACGCTTGGTACGCGTTGATTTACTTTATGACTTCGTAATGGTTTGTTGGCTAAAAATGAATCGATAATATGGTTTGCAATGTTTGCGACTTGTGAAACAGATCCTCCCCAAACTTGAAAATTCACATAATCACCAGTAGGGTAGTCGTCTATATTCCATAAGCTATAGATTTCGTTTTCAGATGCCTCTTTCTTGATAGAAAAAGTAAGTGCATATTCTATTTCTCCTGTTGCTCTTTCTATTTTGGTACTTACAATTGTATGATTTTTTATATCTACAGTTCTTACGTCTAATAATTTAGAACCATTTAATCGATCGCAAATTGTTTTAGAATGGTCGTATACAGTACCTTTGGTAGAAGTAGCTAATGCTGCTGCGATTCTTTCGTTTTCTTTATAATAATCTACCGAGAACACTGCTTTTGCATTTGTAATACCTAGTAAATCTTCTGGGCTCGAAACATAAGTAGTTTCTGTACCCAATACTCCTGTTTCTGGAAAATGAACACTTAAGTCTTCATTATTTGATGATCTATAAGATGTTGTTCCAGGCCTGAATCTTCTTTGAAGTCCTCTGGCATTAAAAACACTATTGGTTTTTGTTCTTCTAAAATTACGCTTAGCAATTAAGTTAGCAAGATCACCGTTACTTTCTAAACCTCCATCATTGGCAGAAGTAACATCAGTTGCGGTATCAATATCTACAAAATTGGTTGTTTTGATTGCTGTGTATGGACTAGCAGTTATGTAGAATAAGGCATCATTAAAATCTTGATCGCAAGAGGCATAATCTCTTCTAATATCTTCGAACCCTAATATGATTCTTTCATTATCTGGATCAGATAGTAATACATTATGATATCTTAATGATGGATCACTTTCTGGGTTATAATCTGGATTAGAATGTAATTGCCAGTTTCCTGTGCCTACACATCCATTTGACCAAGCATTGGCTAATAGTACCCACCCTATTCCTGTATTAGGAGGAAAGCTACCTATATTAACTTTATCACCAACTTCTAATTCACCACCGCTTCCTACAGCAGAAACATTTGGAAAAATAATTGTTATGTCTTCTGGCACTGGCATTGATGGTGATGGATTATTAATGTCATACGTATAAAACCCTAAAGTGTTTCTATAACCAGCACCTTCTCCTACAAAAGTAACCCAGATATCTGCTTGTTCTTCTATTACCACATCGGTATCATAACCCGACGAAATATAATGTGGATTAAAATCTGGTACCGGATACCCTTCGGGTAATGCATCATTTACCATATCTAAAGTTTCCTGCGAAACTACATCTTGTCCATCTAGATATAAAGGCTTTCCTTGAGAGGAAAAACTACCAAGATAGTTGTATCTGTCACAAATTTCGGGCATAGGAAAACTATCTGGTGTTTGTCCTCCGTTTTCAGGGGCAAAACTACTTTTTCTTAAATCAAAATTATCGTCTAATCCATCGTTATCATCATCTATTCCAGACGCTGTTGTTTCTGCGGTACCGTCACCGTCACTATCATAAGCTTCTGTAGTGTCTAGAACTCCATTGTTGTCTGAATCGATATCTAAATGATCATAAGTACCATCATTATCTGTATCAACCAATCCATTGGTTGTTCCACCATAATCCGGATCAAAGGCATCGTCAAGTCCATCTGTGTCTTCGTCTATATTAGATAGGCCTATGTAAGTTGAGCTTACTTGCCCTTCTATGATATCAACAATACCATCATTATCAGAATCTATGTCATAACAGTTGTATACTAAATCACCGTCGGAATCTAATAGAACTAAAGAGACTCCTGTTTGGTCAGGATCAAAAGTATCTGCCAAGCCATCATTGTCTGTATCCTGAAAGTTGGTGTCTAACCCGTTGTATATACCATCATTATTTGTGTCTTTATCACCTTGTCCAGCTTCTACAATGTCATAAATACCATCATTATCAGAATCAAGATCTAAAAAATCAGGATTACCATCTCCATCTCTGTCATAGGCATCTTGTACAACATTGTCTCCATTACCACTTACATCATCATCTAAATAATTATATAAATCATCACCATCATCATCTCCATATGGGTTTAATCCATTACACTCTAAGGTGTTTTCGATTCCGTCACCATCGGTATCTGCATCCATAGAGTCCAAAATCCCATCTCTATCTTTATCTAAGGGAGAAATACCTTTTGCACACTTAAACCCATCATTAGAGTTTGTTGTTTCTGTTAGATTTAAAAGAGTAGCTGTTGGTGTAGCACTCTCATAATCATTAATTAAGTATAATCCTCCGTTATTATCAGAGAGGTATAATCTGTTGTTTGAATCTCCATATGCTGCTCCAAAAGTGCTTTTGGGTAAACCAGTAACTGTTTTACTAGAAAACATAGGTGTACCTGTCGATAAATCCCACTTATACAATTTTCCTCTACTTCCTCCGTAAAAAGAACCATTTATGTATGTAATATCTGCACAGTTGCTTGGTGATGCCTGATCGGCCATAACTACTTCAAAAACGGGAGAAGAAGTACCATCATAATCTTTAAGATTGGTAATTTTGTGAAAAGACCTCTTATCTATATTGTTTTGAAAAACCCAAAGATTTCCATCAGCATCTACATCTGCAGCATATCCTCCTCCAAAAGCAGTTGTTCCTGCTGGAGTTAATGCTCCAAGATCAACGACCATATCTTTGGCAATTCTTAAAAGGTGTTTGTCACTACCTTTTATAGCGTATAAAAAATTATCTTTTTCATTATACCCTCCAGCATTGTAAGAAGAATATGTATGTAATGCATCAGAATAAGAACCAGTAATAGGATCATATATTTTTAATGATCCCGATATTACTTGGTAAAAATTTCCATCATTACAATCAAAAGGTTGTTGCGCATATCCTAAAGCTAGAATTAGTAACGCTATAAGAGTAGTTATTTTTTTCATAATTGTATAGATTTGGTTTTTAGATATCCTAAAATTAATCGAAACAAACTCTGTTTTAGGGGGTTATTCGGTAAGTGGGAAGTAACTGTAGGTGAATGGAGTAAATGTTAAGTTTGAACCTTAACGATGAAGTTAATGAGTTAACATTAATAAAAACTTTGCTCTAGCCTAGGAGGATAAAGACAAAAAGCCTAAATAATATAGGCTGATCATAAAAACTTATATAAAGTTCCTTATAGGAGATTGAGTCGTTTCATTAATTCAGGGCGATTAGAACGACTTACTGGTATTACATCTTTTTCGATAAGAACACTATTATCTTCAATATCTATAATCTTTTTAAAATTGATAACATAAGAGCGATGAACTTTTAAGAAAAGATCATTGGGGAGTTTTTCTTCGATCTTTTTTAAAGTAGAATGCACCGTGTAATTTTGTTTGTCTGTTTTAATCAAAATATAATCACCTTTGGCTTCGATGACCGAAATAGTTGGAATATCAATTTTAATTAATCTACGATCAATGTTAATGTATAGATCATTTTCTTCTGAAGAGTTTTCACTTGGTATTGTATCATCTGTAGATTTTGTACTTGAAGAAACAGAAGGTGCAGAAGGAGCAGTTTCAGCTTTTTGAATTGCTTTTAGAAAACGCGGTAAAGTTATAGGTTTAACAAGGTAATCTACGATACAATCGTACTCAAAAGCCTCTAATGCAAAGTTCTTGTCAGAAGTGGTAAGAATAATTTTTGGAGGATTTTTTAAGGTTTGAATAAAATCAAATCCAGTAAAATCTGGCATATGGATATCCAAAAAAATAAGGTCTACTTCTTCTTTGTTTAAGAATTTTATTGCCTGAATTGCATTTGGAAAATCCTGAGCAACCTCTAATTCTTCTACCTGTGAGCAAAGATGTTGTATGATTGCTCTAGCCGTTTCTTCATCATCTATGATAATGCAATTCATTCATCTGGTTTTTTAAATGGTTTTAAGAAAATATTCAATGGAATCTAAAATTACTATAAATTTTGGATATAACGAGGGATTATTCCCTTTAAGTTCTTCTTCAAAATCTGTGGCAGTCTTATATCCGGTTTCCAGACCAAACATTCCTATTTTGTGTTTTAGTTTATGAACATTCTCTGCGGTTTTAGCAAATACCTTATTGTTATAGTTGTTTAAAAACTCTTTTTTTTCTTCAAAAAATTCTCGCTTTGCAATGCCCAAAATTTTTTGTTCAAAGGAAGAGGATCCATCGGCTAATTGTTTGATATAATTTAGATTGGGGGTTTCTGTCATGGTTATTGTTTTTTTAGAGTGAAATAAAATGTAGTACCTATATTTTCTTGAGATTCTACCCATATATTACCATCATACAGATCTATAATTTTTTTTACAATTGATAATCCTATACCTGTAGACTCTATTGTGCTATCTAATGTCTGGAAAATCTGAAAGATCTTATTGTGATATTTTTTTGGTATTCCGGGGCCATTATCCTGAATTGAAAATGACCAAAAATTACCATCTTCTTTACAGGAAATGTTTACTTCTCCATTTTTTTTATTATTGTATTTGACGGCGTTACCAATTAGATTTTGAAACAATTGTTGTAATCTAAATCTATCGCCTTTGATCTTGGGTAACTTAGAGGTTATAGTTACTTTAATATGGTCTGGGATATGAATAACATCAATAATATCGCTAACAACTTCTTGAAGCTTTATATTATGTTTTGATTCCTCAGATTGACCTATACTAGAATACTTAAGAATACCATCGATTAAATGATCCATTTTATCCACTTTGTTAAGCAGCATATTAAGCGAATCATTAGCTCCGCTATCAAGTACATCTGCATAATCTTCTTTTAACCATGTGATTAGTGCGTTCATACTGCGTAAAGGGGACTTTAAATCATGAGAGACTATATGAGCATAATCATTAAGTTCTTTATTACTTTTTTCTAAATCTTTTACAAGGGCTTCTCTTTGTTTTTCGAATTTTAATTGTTCAGTGATATCTTCAATTAAGGCAACTTGGTATTTAACACCACCATCGACGTTTCTTACCGCAGCTACATTTGTTTTTGCCCAAAATTCACTGCCATTTTTCCTTACGTATCTTTTGTTTACAGAAAAATTATCAACTAATCCGTCGTTTAATTTTTCCATATGATTAGCAGATTCGGCATATTCTTCTTTAATAGAGATATCTTTGACTTCTAGTTGTAAAAGCTCTTCCTTATTGTACTCTAACAGGTTCTGAAAAGCTTTGTTTGTTTGTACAATTTTTCCAAATTGAGTCAAGGCTATTCCTAAAGATGAATTTTCAACAATTACGGATAGTTGTGCCTTTTGTTCTTCAAAAATTTGTTGTTGTTTGAGTTGCTCTGTAATGTCTCTAACAATACCTTGAGCTCCGATCATTTTTTCATTTTTATCTTTAATTATACTAGCATTTATATGCACTGTTCGCACCCCATTATGTTTGGTGTAAACTCTGGCTTTATAATCGGTAAACGAGCCATTTGTAATCAGTTTTTGAAAAGAAGCCATCGCATATTGATAATCTTCTTTATAGATGAGTTTAACAACATTTAGTCGTTCTTCTACGATATCATATCCAAATAATTTGATTGCCGCATGATTCATTTTCATAACATTACCAGAGATATCCATTAAGACATAAGCATCGACAAGGTTGTCAAAAACTCCTTGAAGTTCTGTCTTTTTTACATCAACCAAATCTTCTAGCTTTTCATTAGCAGCTTTCAATTCTTGAGTTAGTGAGTAGAGTTCTCTAGACTTTTCTTCAAGAATTTTTTCTGCTTGTTTTCTAGCGATTTTCTGTCTTTGTAGGGCTCTTTTTAATATTTCGATATCTTCATTACTCATTCGTTTTTACAATACTAAATTTGACTTCGGTTCCGTCTTCTGTTAATTTTTCGTAAGAAATAGATGCCGTAGTATCAAAATGCTCAAACGTTTTACGCATTAATCCTAAGCCAAAACTGTACATAGCCCTACTAGATTTATATATCATTACCAGTTTGTTGGCGGTTTTTTCTTGTATTTCAAAAGTAGGTAATTCGGCTTCAGGGTATATTTTTTGAACTTCGACATGAATATGATTCTCTATTGATGATAGCATTTCGATAGGATCTTTATATTTACTTAATAATTCGGGATAACTACTGGCTAAAACACTAAAAAAATGCTCGGCGTATGTCAAAAGCAGATCATCTATACTTAGTCCACTATGCTCACTAAGGTGTTTGAGTAAACTTAACATTTCTGAAAATGCATACGTACCTATTGAGGTGTAGATTCCTTGAGATGGTAAATTAGATTGTTCTATGATTTTATCAACAACTTCGAGTCCAAACTTATCTTCGACAAGTTCTAAGAATTCTGTAAATACAATTCCTTTCATATGATGGATAGGTTTTAAGTTACTTATTTATAAGCTCGTTAACGGCCCAATAATCAATCAAACATTTGATTTTTTGGACGTAATCTTCATATTTTAGGGGTTTTACAATGTATCCGGCAATACCAATCTCATAACTTTCTTTAAGATCATTATGGTTGTTTGAGGTACTAAGTATAATAGAAGGAATATGTTTTAGTCTTGAATTGGATTTTAAATTTTTTAAAAACTCAATTCCATTCATCTTTGGCATATTCAAGTCTAAAAATACTAAATTTGGCAATTCTTCTGCATTTTCTAGATATTGTATTGCTTCTTCTCCATTTTTTGCCTCAATTAATTTATGAGAATAATTGTTTTTTTGAAGAACTCGTGCAAATTTTAGTCGCTCAATTTCATCATCGTCTATTAATAAAAAGGTTAAAGCCATGGCGTCATTTCTTGATTTAAGTTACAGATAATTTCTTGAATTTTGATAAAGATGATCTTTTTAGTAGAAGAAGTTCGAGATCATTCGCCAAAAAATACTTTTAGTATAGATGAATGGTTGTTTTGTGTAGATGAATGGATAAACAAAAATTCAGACTCTTTTGAGTTATATAAAGACTCTAAATTTACCAGTGTTTGTAAAGGTTTAGTTTGAGTTGGTAGCATTTATAGAAAACAACTTGACTTGTGTTAACAAGTATCTTTTAGGTTAAAGTATTTCTATTTTACTATGTAGATTGGGGCCGAGTATAAATGTTTTGTTTTTTAATAATCGATCTATGATACGCTTATATTTATCATTTTGACCGTTAGCTTTATAAATTACAGCTTGACGTAATTCTGATTGTGGATCAAAAGTTTTACCCGTAACATATTGTTGAATAATTTTTAACGATTTAGATTTATCTCCATTCGCAAAATATGCCCAAGCTAATAATCCATAAGAATGGGGGGTAGGTTTGTTCTTTACTTCCTCCAATGCAATTTCAAGAGCCATCTTAACATGTTGAGGGTCTTCTGCATATATTGTAATATTATGTGTGTTGTACATTGATCCATAGGGATTTGTACTAATCATGTTTTTGTATTGTTCAATATTTTTTTTCCAACATAAAGTTTCTTGGTTGAATTCTGCAAGTTCTGCTTTGAACAAGAAAAGATCTGGAGTTAGACGAGTTTTTGCAATAACATCTATAATCTTTGATGCTTCTTCTACATTTTTATCATTCGAAAAAACAATCCATGCAATTTTGCTTAAGGCATATACGTAGTTTGGATTAACATGAAGAGCTTTAAGGTATAACATATAGGCTTTGTCAATCCTTTGCGATTGACCATAGTAATCGGCAAGATTAGAGTAGGCTTGACATATTAATTGTTCATTTCCAGAGTTAAAAGCAAGATTTGTAGCTAGATTCATATAATAAATTGCAGAGTTTAAGTCTCCTTTATGATGCATCCATTTTGATTTTCGGATATAATAATCAAAATCAGGATTCTTTTTCATGGTGTTTAGAATGGTTTTTGCCTCTTTGTATTTACCTAACTCCATATATACATCAAACGTCATACTTTGCGTAGATCGCTGATTGGCTTTTATAGAATCTAATTTTTGCAAAAGTTGCAAACACTCTTTAAATCGATGCTGAGACTTATATACTTCTGCCAAAGCTCTAATAAACCTTGAGTTTTTATAGTTCGTTTTCTTATTGGCAGCGACATACAAATTTTCTGCTTTGATGAGGTTATTTATATCTCCATTAGCTTCATATAATTCGATGTAAGTGGCAGCCAAAGGTCCCAAATATAGTACCTGGTTAGGGTGTTGTTGTGTTTTTTTTTGCCAAAAATCAAGTGTTTTTTCGAGCGGAGTAAACTGTAAATTTTTGTAAGATTTAAGAAACTGAGCATAATGTTTATTTTGGGTTATTGGCTTAGTCTCATAATTGCAAGATGTGTTCATTCCTATTACAATTAAGCACAAAAAAAAGAGCTTAGAGGCCATACAAAATACAGTTTCGAGTTAGTTAATTCTTAATTTTTTGTCGAAAAGTAGAAGTTGTTATTACGCTACCTGTTGTTTTTTAAGGGATAATTAACAATTAGATTGATACGAATAGTATCCTATTTATGCATGATATTTTTTGTGTAAAAAAAGCAGTTTATACAGTGAAAATGACCTTTTATACAATTATATATACCACTTATACATTGTAGGAAACTTAAAGAAAACTTTGACAGTATCTTTACACGGTAATTGGATAGAATATACTATTTGAGGTGTAGTTGTAATATTTTTATCGGGGCATCAAGTGGTTTAGTTGTTAAAGATCAGAATTTCACTACATCTCTTTTTTTTTGAGATAATTTCCCCCAATAATTATTAACAAGAAATTTAGAAAGTTTGGTTAGTGATCCACTAAAAGAGGCTATTTTTAATGTATAAAAGCCTCTTTTTTATTTATACAAGAAAAGAACAGACTTATCGATGTAGTCTATCCAAAATCTCCATTACTTCGTTTTTCTTTCTAACCGATACAGGTATGTTTTCTCCATTTTTAAGCATTAAATAACCTCCATCAGTTTTTATGAAAGCACTAATGCATTGTAGGTTAACCAAATGGCTTTGATGAACTCTTAAGAATTGATAATTTTTAAGCATATCAGAAAAGTATTTTAATGTTTTAGTAACAAAAATCTTTTGCCCATCCTTAAGGTGAAAAGCTGTATTATTATTGTCAGACTCACAACGAATAATATCATCAAGACTCACAATAATAATTTTATCGAGAGTATGTAATGATATTTTATCGGGTTTTTGTTCTGGAGCCGATAAAGTTTCTTTTAGTATGGTAAGTCGTTCTTTATTAGGTTGAATTTGTTCTTTGGCTTTTGCTACTGCTTGAGCCAATTCATCGTTAGAGTATGGTTTTAGTACATAGTCTATTGCTGCAAATTTAAAAGCTCTGATCGCATATTCATCACTAGCAGTAACAAAGATTATTTTTGATTTTAAGTCTGGAAATATTTCTAGAACATCAAATCCGGTACCATCACCAAGCATGATGTCTAAAAATAAAATATCGGGTTGTGTTGCCCTAAGGGCTTTGGCTGCTTCGACCACACTTTGTGCGGTATCGACCACATTTATTTCTGGATGATTAGCTGCTAGAGTACTTTTTAGAAGGTGTAGCGCATCAGGCATATCTTCTACAATGATTGCTGTTAACATAATAGTCTTAATAATCAGTTTCTAAAGGTATTTTAAATGCAATTTCGGTTCCTGCAATAGAGTTTCCATCGGTTACAATTTCTTTTATTAGCAAAGAGTCTTTTCCTGAAATTGATTCTAGTCGCTCCCTGGTAACGGTTAGTGCCATGGATTGATGATCTGTTTTTGTTTTATTTTTTTGCGACTGAAAAATTCCAAGCCCATTGTCAATAATAGTGCAATGTAAGAATTCTTCGGTAGTATAAAATTGAATCTTTAACTCCCCATAACGACTACCTTTTAATATACCGTGTCTTACTGCATTTTCTACAAAAGGTTGAATGAGCATGGGAGGAATAAGAATTTCTTCTGGATCTAAGTCAGAGTCTATAGAAATGGCATAAGTAAACGATTTATTAGCCATTAATTGCTCTATTTCTATATAGTGTTTTAAGGTTTGCATCTCTTGATCTAGAGTTATGGTATCTTTTCTCGAATTATACAATGTCTCTCGCAGTAGTGTTGCAAAAGTGTTTATTGTTGTATTCATACGATTTGGGTTATGAGTTCCCATTGCTTTTATACCATTAAGGACATTAAAAATAAAATGAGGATTCATTTGTAATCGCAATGCTTTTTGTTCTAAAGAAAGAAGGTGATTTTGCATTTGTAATCGTTCGCGTTCTTCTTTATTTTTTTGTTTTACTCGTCGAATATAAGATAAACCATAACCAGCTATAATTAATGCGGTCATTATTAATATAGCGAGTTGAAACCATGCTTTTTCATAGATAGGGCTATCGATAAAAAAATGAAAAGTAATAGGGTCACTTTCTTCCCATCTATAGTTTCTTGATTGTGCCGAAAAAGAATGTTTTCCATATGCCAACCCTGCTAGATTTTGTTTATTGTCTGATGACCAAGGACTCCATTCAGAGTTGTTTAATTTCCAGCGATAGGCTACATCATTAGGATGATCAAGATCTACTGTTTTATAACTAAATGATAGTTCTGTTTGATCTGGTTTAAGTTTTAAAATTTCATTGTCATCTATATGCAATCGAATAGAATCTAAGCTTTGGTAAGCAACTTCTACATCTTCAAAGAAAAGACTTGGTTTGATTGTAGTTTTTGTAGTTTCTGTTGGTTCATATTTAGTGAGTCCGTATATAGCCCCAAACCAAAGGTTACCATCATAGTCTTTGGTAACAGCATTAAGGTAGGTTTCAATACCTAAAAAACCATCATTTCTTCCAAAATGAAAGACATCTACTATTTCATGCGATTGATTAAGTTCTATGCGATCCACTCCTCGTTCACTTCCTATCCATAGGTTGTCTTTATCATCAAATATCATTTGGTAGATATTATCAGAGTACGGACGTTTTCTTCCTTTTAATTTTTTAAAAGAAATATTATCATCGAAGGGTGACCACCATACGCCTCGACCGGCGGTTCCGATATAAATAACATCTTTATGAAATAGTAAGCTGCTAATTGCAGTTTTTTGTTTTAAAACATTGCCTAAATGGGTTACTTTGTTTTTGAGGATATAACCCATATGACCATTTTGAGTAACATACCAGACACGTCCTCTGGTATCTTGCTTCATATCTTTTATTTGTAAATCGGTAAGTCCATTTTTTAAGGTAAACTTTTTTAAAGATCTGATACGCTTTTTTTCTGTGTCATATTTAAATCTGCAAATACCTGTAGAGTATGATGCCGCCCAAATATTACCATCAATGACTTTTACTGTTCGTATCCAATCAGAAGGTAACCCTTTATCGTTATCTATAATATGATCTTTGTAAATGGTCTTTATTATAGTGTCTATAGGTTCAAGTTTGATTTTGTTCTTTTTGTCATAGGTTGTATCCATCACGATACTGTCTACTTCTTTGATTTCTTTAAAAAGAATTCCTTTTCCATCTGTACCAGCCAAAATGTTTCCATAATCATCACTAGTGATAGTTTTGATTTTTACTTCTAATAAGCTTTGATCTTGTCGAATATGATGTACTCCTTCAGAATCAATATGAACAAGACCCACATCAGAATTAGATGCCCATATACCATTTATAGCAGTATGAACAGCATAAACTCGATTATCTTTTAGGCCCGTATTTTGATCATAGTGTATAAAATTATTTTGAAAATATTTGTAAAACCCCCCACCAGATGTGGCTATCCAAATGTTTGATTGGCGGTCCAAAATACTTTTTCTTATATGAGATACTTTTAAGCCTGTTTTTCGATTAATTTTCTTTTTTTGATTTTCTTTTTGGGTATCAATAATTGTAACACCATCGTTATCTGTAGAGACCCATAATTCGTTATCATTGTGAATAGACATATTCGTAGCTCTAATAGATTTTTGGATCCAATAATTGCCATAAGTTTTGGCTTTGGTTGTTAAAACCAATATACCTCTATTAAAAGCCGAAGCAAATACTTTGTTTTTATAAAAGATGGCTGCAGAATAGTTATATGGACTATGCCTTGTGATAATTTTGGCATTACTTGTGATATTACTAAGTTTCCAAAGTCCTCTATTGGTGGCTACCCAATACAATCTACCATCAAAAACAATATCATTAATTATACTCGTATTGATTTTTGTGTTAAGGTTGATTTTAACCAATCCTTTATTTTTACGATATTCATATATACCAATATTAGTAGCGAGGTATATCTTATTAGAGATAGCACATATCTTATTAATACGTGGGCCTTCAAGGTTTGTGAAATTATTTTTCACTTTAATACTTAGACCACTTTTTGTTCCGATAAATAGGCTGTCGTTTACAAAAGCTAGTGAGTGTATATAATTGGATTGTAAACCGTCATTTTCATTCCATATTTTAAATGTATCCCCATTAAATCGACATAACCCTCCTCCTTGAGTACCTAGCCATAAGTAACCTATTTCATCCTGTATAATGTCATAAACCTGTGATTGTGGTAATCCATCTTCAAGAGTATATGCTCTTAGCTGATTGTTTTGTGCTAGTAGAGTACTGACAAATGTCAGTGTAATAAGAAAAACGAAGTAAGTTTTATAATTTAGGGTCACAAATAGAAATCTGGTTAGTCACAAATATAATCAAACTGATTTTTGTATGTTAGTATTATTTTAAAGTAAAAAAACCGACGCTGCTGGTTAAGGCAGGTCGGTATAATAAACAAAAACTTCCCCCTTTTGTTTATTAATTGAGTTAGAGTTAGTTTGTAATTGAGTGTATAGTTGAGTATAAAGTTGAGATTATAATTATGACAATGTGTTAATAGTTTAATATCCTGTAATTGCTGTGGTCTTTGAGTCTTCAAGAATTCCGTTAGACCAAGGCATACTTTGTTTTAGGTTTACATATTTAATAGCTGTTGTAGTTTCTTGGTAAAATGTTTGTGTCTCTAAAATGTTACCTATAATACCATACTCTTGGTTAGGGAAAATATATTGATAATCAGTATCTGAGTTTTCACAATATACATTTTGTATTTCGGGTAGTGATACAACCGTACTATCATTTTTGATCATATAATAATAAGATTCTACATGTGCACAACATCCTAAATATTCTACTTCCATCTTAATCACCTTAGAGACTCCATCTAAACCGGGATTCTCTAAGGTGGTTATAAAGATGTCCTCAAAAAGTTCTGTGTCATCAATAGTTAATGTTGCAATTTGATTATTATTTTCTTCTTCAGATCGAACCAAGTTAACAACATATGAGGGGCGTTCTTTTCCTTGATTCATAATTTCTTTTGTAATCTTAAACTCTTGGGTTTCGGTAAAAACCTGTTGAGCATTGATACTCTGAAAACTTTGAAATAAAATAATAATTATAACTATATTTTTCATAACAGCTTGTTTTGAGGTTAGCTATTTGATGTAAAAGTAATGCCTTAGTATCTTCTAAAAAGTCAACTTTTAGTATTCGTGTTGATCAAAATAGAATTCGTTTTTCCAGATTAAGAAATACGAGTAAACTATTTTCTTTCAAGAGCCATTTAATCAGGCACTTATTTTGTATCTTCACAAATATGATCTGCCCTTCCTATGATTAAGAAGTATTGGTCCTACTTTTATAAAGGTGATTATTCGTCGTTTCAATGTTACCTTTATTTGTTTATGTATTGCATGTGTGCTATTGTGGAGATTAGTTGTATTAAAGTGTTATAACTTTTTAGGTTTCCAAATTTTCTAATATTGATCTTGTAGTTAGTGAATATACTTTTAGAATATTAAAAGAACAATTAGTAATTAAGAAAGCATGAATCATGAAAATTATACGTTATCGCTCACGTGGACGAGATGTTCACTATCTGGAAGAAATTCTAACTAAATTAGGATATCAGGTGTATGTTTCTAACTTTTTTGGAAAGGATACACATGAAGCTGTTAAAGATTTTCAAAAAAAGAATAATCTGGTCATAGATGGTATTGTAGGTCTTAAAACATGGTCAAAACTTATTGAAGCTAAAAGAGATCTTATTGCATTTAATGATAAGTTACTATCAGAGCAAGATGTTAAAGATTTTGCGAATGCGTTTGGATTAGAATTAGCTATGGTAAAAGCTGTTAATGAGATAGAAAGTAGTGGCAAGGGTTTTTTGGTAGAAGGCAAACCTAGAATTCTTTTTGAAGGTCATGTATTTTGGAAACAATTAGAAAAAAGAGGAATATCTCCTTCTCAATTTACATCAGAACAAAATAAGGATGTTTTATATAAAAAATGGACAAAGGTGCATTATAAAGGAGGGATTAGAGAGTATGATCGTCTTGAGAAAGCAGCCAGTATTTCTTCGACTCCAGCTTTTTATGAAGCAGCATGTAGTTCTGCTTCTTGGGGTGCTTTTCAGATTATGGGATATCATTTTGAATCCTTAGAATATGCTTCAATAGATGATTTTGTAGCTAAAATGAACGATCATGAAAGAGAACATCTTAAGGCTTTTGGGAAATTTATTAGTGTAACATCTTTTAGAGGTAAAAAACTTATAGATTGGATCAAAGAAAAGAATTGGGCTAAGTTTGCTCATGGTTATAATGGACCTGGATATAAGAAGAATAAGTATGATGATAAATTAAGAAATGCTTATGAAAGATATAGTAATGACTAATGCCTTATTGTTTGTCTATTGCGTTCAAAACGTTTATGTTCTTTAATCTGTTAATGATGATTTTTAAAAGTGAATTGTTGTATTTGTTTATAAGTATATTTTTTATAGCATCTGGTTATGCTCAAGAACCAGGTTTTTCTAAAAAAGAATGGATTGCGAAACATGCTTCAGAAATAAAATCTATAATATCAGAAACTATTGATTTTTCAGACTTAGAACCTTTAAGAGATATATTAAAAGATACTCGTATTGTCTTACTTGGAGAACAAAGTCATGGAGAGAGTTCGGCTTTTTCTGCAAAAGTAAGATTAGTGAAATTTTTACATGCAGAACTTGGGTTTGAAGTTTTAGCATTGGAAAGTGGTATGTATGATTGTGCAAAAATTGCTCACCAAATGAAATCAGGAAGTTCTCTTATAAAAGAAAAAGAGAACAGTATATTTTATATGTATTCTAATAGTAAAGAAGTGAAACATTTATTTAATTATATAGATGCTCATGCAGATACCAAAAACCCACTATTGTTTACAGGAATGGATAGTCAACATACTGGTCAGAAATCACAAGATTTTATGATAGATGATCTTGCGGCATTTTTAAATCTACACCATTCTAAGCTTCAGCTTAAAGAGAATTGGAAGCTGTTTAAAAAATTGACTCTCGAGATTTTTAAGATGAAAAGAGAAGTTCGTAAAGAAGATAAACTTAGTTTTTATACAACGCTCAAAGATATTCGTAAAGAATTAACTATTCTTCCTTCAGAGAAGACCGAACTCTTTCGAAATCCACAATTTTGGCTTCAGATAATTGCTAGTATCGAATCTCAAGCTAAAAGATATTGGGGTGATGTACAAGATATGGATCGTGATCGTCAAATGGCGGTAAACATGAGTTGGTTAGTAAACAATTCTTTTAGAGGAAAAAAAATAATCATTTGGGCTCATAATTTTCATATTGCAAAAAAAGTGGGGGATATCAAACCTATGGGGTATTTTTTAAAAAATGAATTTAAAGAAAGAATGTACACTATGGGATTTACGGGGTATAATGGGAATTATCTTGATTTTATTTCAGGAAAAACAATTGAGGTTAAAAAACCTTCGAAACAAAGCTTTGAATATATGATTAATACAACTGGTATTGAAAACTGTATTATAGATTTCAAACAACTTCCAGAAGATCATTGGTTGCAACGAGAACAAAAAGGAAGATTAGCAAATTTTGGCTCTTTTACAGGTGTTTTGCCAAATGTGTTTGATGGTATGTTTTATATCAAGACAACTACACCCTCAGAACAAAATAAGTAAAATGATACTAAAGAGAATTGCTTGTTAAATGTGTTTTCTTGCTGTAAATGAGAGTTAAAATGACATTTTCAGCCAATCTCTTTTTTTGATTTGAAAACGAACTATTCTTCTTTGGTTTTGCCAAAGGGTATCTGTATTTATTTAAAACCGAAACTAAGAAATCATTAGTTGATTAGCTTTGAAAAATCATTTGAGTTTCCGTTAAATAGATCATAGTCAATATCTCCATCAATGCCTTTTAATTTCTTTAAATCTGTTCGTTGCCAAAATATCCAACCTTTGTTTTGCCATGCATCTGGGATGATCGGAGCTTGATTAGTGTTTGTATATTCTGCAATCCAAAGCTTATATTTAGTAAACTGAGAATTATTGAGGTACTCATTACCAAATGTGAGATTTGTATAAATTATAGGTGTAACACCTAATTTTTGTGCTACAAATTGTAACCATTGTAAAGTGTATTTTTGATAAGTTTCTTTATCGATTTTTGTTTGGATGCCTCCAGCTTCAAGATCAAGTACAGGAGGTAATTCTCCTGCTTCAAATTGTCCAATTGTTTCTAAGAAATTTTTTGCCTGCTGGATGGGATCATCTCCTGTTTCATAAAAATGATAAGCTCCACGATAAATGTTGTTTTTTTTAGCTTCTGTCCAATTAACGCTAAATTTTGGATCTTTAAAGTCAGTACCTTCTGTAGCTTTGATATAAGCATATTGTACATTATCGTTTTTAATATCAGTCCAATCAATGTCTCCTTGAAAATGAGAAACATCTATCCCAAGTATGGTATCAGTAATAATAGAATCGATTTTGGGCTTTGGTTTGTGATCAATTTTAGCTGTCTTAGTTTGCTCTATATCGATATTTTTTTTGTCGGTCTTGCAAGAGAAAAGCAAAATGGAAAAGACCAAAATGCATTGAATGTTCTTTTTCATGAATGTTGGTTACTGCTTATGGTGGTTTAAATCTGTTTGTGCTATTCGAATGTAGGCATTTTTTGTTACTAAATTGGTTCATAGGAGTATAAAAATTGATAACTCTACTCTTAACTTTAATTTTACAATTAATAAAGGCTATAGTAAGTATTTCTTAAACTTTAGTTATTTACAAATAGTAAATAATATAGGACTTTTGACTCAAAAAGTTTACTAATTGTAATTATCTAATACAAAATGAAAAATCAAATAGTTTGGCTGTCGTTGCTGTTAATGTTTATAACATCAATCATTACAGCTCAAAATGCTACCATAAACGGGAAAGTGGTAGATGGGGATTTTCCACTTCCGGGAGCAACAGTTGCAATACCAGATATTAACATCGGATCTATTACCGATTTTGATGGAAACTTCATTCTTAGCAATATATCGCCTGGAAGTTATAAGCTTGTTATAAGTTATATAGGTTATGAGTCATATACAACAGATGTAACTTTGATAGCAAATAAAACAATTAATCTTGGGAATTTAAGCTTAAAACCAAGTTCTACAGACCTAGAAGAAGTTGTTCTTACCTCTTCGCCAAGAAGATTAAGTGAGGCCAAAGCGTTAAACATTCAGAAAAATTCATTAAAAATCATGAATGTTATTGCTGCTGATGGAATTGGTAAATTACCAGATAGAAATGCAGCTGAAGCCGTACAGCGTATACCGGGTGTATCCATAGAAAGAGATCAATCAGAAGGTCGTTTTGTAGCGGTTAGAGGTTTGCCTAGTGAGTGGAACTCAACCACAATAAACGGTAATCGTATACCAACAGCAGAAGAAGAGACGTCAAGCAGGGCAGTAGCGTTTGACTTTTTTCCAACAGAAATGATTGGTTATGTAGAAGTAGCCAAGGCTATTACTCCAGACCAAGAAGGAGATGCAATAGGAGGAAGTGTTAATTTTATAACCAAAACAGCACCTACCAAATTTACCCTTGATGGTACTTTGGCAATGGGGTATAATGAAAAATCTGACAAAGGAGTATACAGTGGTTCTGTAACCTTTGGAGATAAATCTAAAAGTGGAAAAACAGGGTTTCTTATTAATTTTTCACAATGGAACAGAAATTGGGCCACAGATAATTTTGAAGCACGTAGAAAGGGAGATGAAGGGATTTTTAGACTAGAATTGCGGGATTATACAGGAGAACGTCAAACTACAGGGCTTAATGGTGCTTTTGAGTTTAATCCAACAGATAAGGATAGGTTATATGTTAAAGGTAACTACGGAACACTTTCTGATACCGAATTGCATTATAAACATCGTATTAGGTTTGATAAATATAAAGGATTTGATGATCATACAAATCAAACAGGTAGAGTAGAATTACAAAATATATATAACGAATTAATTACAGAGTTTGTTGGTGTTGAATTAGGAGGAAAGCATACACATTCTAAAAGTAAATTAGATTGGAGTCTTACTTCATATAGAAATGAATTTAAATACGGAAACATCCCAAACCAAAAAGACAAAAGTTATTTCTTGATTAAGTTTAAACAAGATGGAGTAGGTTTTAATCCTGCATATCTTGAAGATAGAGGAAATGGTCCTAGAGTGTATTGGAACACTGATGGAGGAAATCTTAATGCTTCAGATCCAAGTAACTTGTTTGGTTTCTTTGCAGATCCAAATTTTCAAGTTGACCCTTCTCAATTGGCATTTAGTGATTTAGAGTTGTATAAGATTAGTATTGTTGAAAGAGATAATATTGTTGCTTCTCTTAATTACACATATGATGTCAATTCTGATTTTTCACTTAAGTTAGGAGGAAAGTTTAGAGATAAGGATCGTAGAGCTGTTTTTTCTGATGAATTTTATGGGTGGAGTGGTAATGGATCGACACCAGTATTGGCAGACATACAAGGACAAACCTTTGAGCAGCCAGGTAGACAGGATTTCTTAAATGAATTAGGAACCAATATAGGTAATAGTTTTAGTAGCCAAGTTCTTTCTCCAGAAGGAATGGTATCTTTTTACAATACACATTTTGAAGATAATCTTTCATTATTGCCAGATGATTCAGAAATTGTTGGTAATGGAGGTGGTCTTGGAAGAAATTTTGATGTAGATGAAACTCATACTTCAGGTTATGTTATGGGTACTTACAAAGTTTCGGATAGGATAACTATATTAGGAGGTGTAAGAGCTACAAATACTAATACTGTAGTAAATGGATATCGTTTTGATATTACTGAAGAAAACCCTAATGGTGCATTAAGAAATGTTGAAGAGAAAAAGAACTATTGGTCTATTCTTCCTATGGTTCATCTTAAATATACACCCAATGATAAGTCAAATATTCGATTTGCTGCGACAAGAACCTTTACAAGACCAGATTTTGGGTACTTAGCACCAGGCGGAACATTCTTAGAATTTGATAATGAGTATAGAGGAGGTAACTCTCAGGTGGATCCGACTTATGCTACGAATTTTGATGTTCTAGGGGAGTATTATTTTGATAATGTTGGAATTATTTCTGGAGGTGTATTTTATAAAATAATTGAAGATCCTATTTTTAAAAGTACAGAGCAAGGAGAAATTAATGGAATTTCTGGTGTCGAAATATCGATTCCAAGAAACGGAGATCAAGCATCATTATTAGGAGCTGAAATTGGAGGTAATAAGAAATTTGATTTCTTACCTGGTTTCTTGAGTGGTTTTGGTATTCAGGCTAACTATACCTATACAAAATCAGAATTCACCATTCCCGGTAGAGATGAAAAAACAAGATTACCAAGGCAAGCAGATCACTTGATTAATGCTCAGTTATACTATGAGAAGGCAGGGTTTAATATTAGAGCTGCATATAACTTTAAAGGTGAATATATCACTAATCATGGGGCTAGTGGATTAGATAGAGATGATATCTATTATGGAGATTATTCAACATTAGATGCTAATGCTTCTTTTAAGATTAATAAACACTTTACAATTTTTGCAGAGGTAAACAACCTACTTAATGAGCCTCTAGAGTATTATTACGGAGATTCTAGTCGTCCTAAGCAAGTTGAATACTATGGAGTGAGAGGGCAAGCTGGTGTAAGATGGAGTTTGTAGTATTCGAAAATTGATAGATGCACAGGAAAAAAACTTGTGTAAAATTAAATAACCAGTTTTAAAAATGTCAGGTTAATGTTATTTCATTAGCCTGACAACCTGATAAAAAATATGCCTGTTAAAATTTCTCAACTACTATTTGTATTGCAAGCTTCGATAGCTGCATTTGGAGCGTATTTTTGTATGTACGCCTTTAGAAAACCTTTTAGTGTTGCAACCTTTGAAGGGCTAGAAGTTTTTGATATAGATTACAAAATCTTACTCATTATTGCTCAGGTAATGGGGTATGTATTATCCAAATTTATTGGTATTAAGGTAATTTCAGAGTTAAAGAGTTCAAAACGGGCATTGTACTTGGTTTTATTGATACTATTATCAGAAATCGCATTGGTGTTTTTTGCAATTACTCCACAACCTTACAATATCATTTTTATGTTTCTAAATGGATTGCCATTAGGAATGATTTGGGGAATCGTATTTTCTTATCTCGAAGGAAGGAAATTGACCGAAATATTAGGTGTCATTCTATGTGCAAGTTTTATCGTATCAAGTGGTATGGTAAAGTCGGTTGGTATTTTTACTATGGACTCTTGGGGAGTTTCTCAGTTTTGGATGCCCGCTGTTACCGGAGCTATGTTTATTTTGCCTTTAATTCTTTTTACTTGGTCTTTAGAGAAAATACCGCCTCCAACAAAGGAGGATAAATTGCTTCGAACAGAGCGAATACCAATGTCGACAAAAGATAGAAAGAAATTATTGGGAACTTTTTTATTTCCCATAATCGCAATAGTATTGTTTTATACGATACTCTCAGCTTTTAGGGATTTTAGAGATAATTTTACTAGAGAACTTTGGGATAGTATTGGATATCAAGGTGATATTTATGTATATACCACGTCAGAAACTATTATTGCAATTATAGTGCTACTGGTTTTGGGAGGCACATTTTATATAAAAAATAATGCAAAAGCACTATATGTCTACCATGTTTTAATAATCCTTGGTATTTTGAGTATTGGAATATCTACTTTGTTATTTCAACTAGAATTATTAGGCCCTTTTTTGTGGATGGTAATTTGCGGCTTTGGATTATATGTTTGTTATGTGCCTTTTAATTGCTTGTTTTTTGATCGATTTATAGCAATGTTTAAACTACGAGGTAATGCAGGATTTTTAATTTATATAGCAGATGCTTTTGGGTATTTAGGAAGTATTACAGCTCTTTTATATAAGAACTTTGGGCAGGCAAGCTTAACATGGTTAGACTTTTTTGTCTATGGCGCATATATGTTAACAATATTAGGTGTGTTTATAATGCTAGGCTCTTTGGTGTATTTTAAAAAGGCGAGTTCAAGAACTCAGCAAAAAATAATAGAAACAGAATTACAATATGAAAAAATATGATCTCATTGTCATTGGTGGAGGGGTGTTAGGTACATTTCATGCCTATCATGGTTTAAAAAATGGATTGAAAGTGGCTTTGCTTGAAAAAGATAAAATGCCACAAGGAGCAACGACTCAAAATTTTGGTCAGGTAGTTCCTTCGGGAATGAATAGTAAGTGGCAGGCATACGGAAGAGACAGTTTAAAAATCTATAAAGAAATACAACAGCAATTTGATATTTCGCTTCGTCAGAATGGATCTGTGTATTTAGCTTCGAATCAAGAAGAGTTACAACTTATTGAAGAGTTGTATGTTATTAATAAAAGTAATCAATATGCGTCTAGTTTATTAACAAAGAAAGAATGTTTGGATAAATACCCAGGATTAAGATCAGACTATGTTCTAGCTGGATTGTTTTTTCCAGAAGAGGTAACTGTTGAGGCAATACAAATGATCCATCGATTACAGGATTTTATGGTAACCCAAATGGGGCTGGAATATTATACCAACTATAATGTTACAGAATGTCAAGAAGTTGTAAACGGTATAAAAGTAGCTTCTTCTGAGGGTAAAACACTCGAAGCAGAAAAAGTGATTATCTGTAATGGAAGTGAATTTAAAAACTTGTACCCAGAACTTTTTAGGGATAGTGATCTAGAAGTTACAAAGTTACAAATGCTTCAAACAAAAGCTCAGGTTGACTATAAATTACCAGGAAATATACTTACTGGCTGGTCTATTAGAAGATATGAGGCGTTTTCTGAGTGTGCTTCCTTTTCAGAAGTAAAGGCTAAAGAAGTTAGTGATTCACTTCAGAAAAAATGGGGAGTCCATATCTTATTCAAACAATCGCCAGATGGGTCTGTAATAATAGGAGATTCTCATGAATATGCAGATGTCAAAAATGTAGAAGATCTGGGGTATAGGTTAAATATGGATATTGATGATTTTATGATTTCAGAAGCGCAGAAGGTTATTGATTTGCCAACTTATGATATTCAAAATCGTTGGTTTGGTATGTATTCGCAATGTAAAACTCAAGATATATTTCAAGAGAATATAGGTTCAAATATCCATGTGGTAACTGGCATTGGTGGTAAAGGAATGACTGGAAGCGCCGGCTTTGCAAAAGAAAATATGACAAGAATTTTTAATTATGAGTATAAATAAAAAAATAGAACTCGCTGTATTCGATATGGCAGGTACAACAGTAAATGAAAATAATGTAGTTTATAAAACTGTACAACGGGTTATAAATGACGAAGGGTACGATGTAACGCTTGATCAGGTACTAGAGTATGGTGCTGGCAAAGAAAAGTATCAGGCGATAATCGATATTTTAAAAAATGTTACCCCTTGTGAGAACCCAGAAGAGATAGCAAAAAGTGCTTTTGTAAATTTTAAACCCATTTTAGAAAAACTATATACCGAGTTACATGTAACTTCGTTTGACCCTGTAGAAGCATTATTTAAAGAATTAAAAGAAAATGGAGTACGAGTAGTACTTAATACGGGGTACGACTCAAAAATTGCTAATCAATTGATAGCAAAACTGGGGTGGAAAAAAGGGATTGATTATGATGCTTTGCTTACTGCTGATGATGTAACTCAAGGACGTCCTCATAAAGAAATGATTTGTAAAGCTATGGAAATGTTTGAGATCATCGATTCAACCAAAGTGATGAAAGTAGGGGATTCTGCAATTGATATAGAAGAAGGAAAAAATGCGAACTGTGGCCTTACAGTTGGTGTTTTGACAGGTGCTCAAACACGAGAACAAATTAATGAACAACAACCAGATTATATTCTAGATGATCTGTCAACGCTAACACATATTATTTTTTAATATTTTAATTGTTTTTTAAATCTCGTGAAACCCATCAAAATTTGTTTTTTTGGTGGGTTTCTAGTTTTCGTAATGTTTCTATTTAAGGATCATAAAAGTTAACAAATAGTAAAAATATGGTTATTGCTTCATTTGGTGTGTGTTATGGTTTTTAAGCTTTAATTAAGGTTATTTAAAAATGACTTTTAAAGCTTTTGAGAGTCTTATTTTAGTATAAAAAATTACAAATAATAAACTTTTAAAACTATGAAGCATTTATTCTATCGCCATCTTATCTTTTTTAGTGGTGTATTCTTTTTTTTTTAGTTGTGAGACCGAGCCCGAAGCAACGGTAACAGACGAATCATTAGTTGCCAAAAGCGCAGTGCAAAACAAACATGTTCTTTTAGTAGGTATTGATGGGTTACAGTATGAAAAAATAGCATTGCTAAATACACCAAACTTTGATCGCTTAAATATTACCAAAGCATATACAGGAGGTATAAAAGGTACTATTAGTGATCAAGCAACAATTAGCGGTCCTGGTTGGACCTCTACACTTACGGGAGTTTGGATAGATCAGCACCATGTTCCTGATAATTACCCTGATAAAGCTAAATCTAATGCCAAAAGTTTATTTGCTTATGTGGGAGGAAATCTTCCAGGGGCAAATATTGTTAGCATTGCAACCTGGGGTTCTATTAATAAGTTCTTAGAAAACGATATGTCATATGTTACTACTAGAATTGATCGATATGGAGATGAATTGGCAGTTGATTCGGCTGTCGATTTGGTTGCTAACCAAGGACCCGATCTTACTTTTGTAAGTTTTGACAATATCGATCATATTGGCCACACAAAGGGTTTTGGTAGCGAATATAACAAGTCAATACTTACTGTAGACCAACAATTAGGAAGATTAATCGACGTAGTAGAGGAGAGGCAAAATACAAGAAATGAAGACTGGTTAATTATGATTGTTACAGATCATGGAAGACAAAGCCCTGGAGGATATGGGCACAATACTAGTACATTGTCTGAAAGAACAATTTTTATCGGTATGAATAAGAATGGGAATCAAGAATTTAAAACCAAGGTAACGAATATTCCTAATACATCATATAACGGATTGTATGGATACCCTGCTCAAACTTCTATAGTTCCAACTGTGCTAAGACATCTAGAAATTCCGATTCGTACCGAATGGCAATTAAACTCACCTCCATTAATTGGAGAAGATGGGCCTCGTAAGGTAATGATGGTTGACTCTTCAGAAAACGAAATCACTTGGGTGTCAAATAGTACAGGTAATGCAGAAATATATAGAGATGATAGTCTTATTGCCACCGTTCCGGCAAATCAAGGAAGATACAAAGACACCTCTGCTCCAAACGGAAGAATCAATTATACGATTAAAATAAACAATTCGATTGGAGGTATTAACGTACAAAACTGCCTAGTAATTAATGCAGTTTTGGATTGGTATGATACGGCAAACAATAGAACCTACTTTTTTAGAGCAGATGATAAGTATGTAAGATATGATAAAGCATCAAATATGTCTGATCCAGGATATCCTGTTGCTGTTACGAATAGCAACTGGCCTGGGTTAGGGAATTATAAAAACCAAATTTCAGCTGCATTTAAAACAAACTATGATAAGGGGTATTTCTTTTTGTCTGACGGAAGATATTTGCGTTATAATATGGTCGAAGATAAGGTTGATCCCGGATACCCCAAACCGGTTAATTTTATTACTTGGCCGGGCTTAGGTTTATATGGAAAAAAAATAATAGGAGCTGCCAATTGGTATACTAATAAAGCGATGTTTTTTCTTTCTGATGGTAGATATATACGATATGATTTGGTTAAAGATAAGGCAGATGCTGGATATCCTGCACAAATAAATAATAGTAGCTGGCCAGGGATGGAAAATTATAAGACTAAGATTACAGCAGTTGCAGATTGGGATGCTCGATACATGTTCTTTTTCTTAAAAGATAATACGTTTATTAAGTATGATAAGTCTTTAGATAAAACTGTTGTAGGTTACCCAAAACCTGTAAATCATACAACATGGCCAGGTCTTTTAAATAGATAATATTAAGGGAAATAACAAAATTTTAAAACTAATATGGGTTGATGTAAGTTATTATATCAACTCATATTAATTTAGATTATTACGATTGTTCTGGAGCAATAAAAAAATAAACTACAAGCATTTTGGTAGGTTTGTTCGACCTGTTTATAGGTGCATGAGGTATTCTTCCGTCAAAAAAGAGCGTATCTCCTTCTTTAAGAAGAATTTCTTCATTTCCAATTACATAGTAGCATTCACCACTTAATATGTATTTTAGTTCATAGGCATCAGTTTCTACTTTGCCACGTTCAGAATCAGGTTGTACTTCTAGAAGAACAGCTTCAAAACCTATAGAGTCAAGTTGTTTACCAAAGATGTATTTGTAGCTAAAACCTACTGCTTCATCTTCTTTTTCAATGGTGGTATGTTCTTCGGCTTTTGTGACTAAAAACTTAAAATTTGTTTGTGTAGAGATTCCATTAAAAAAACTAGGTACTTCAATCTCTAGGGCATCAATAATATTTAATAATACGGGTAATGAAGGAATTGTTCTGCCGTTTTCAATACGTGAAATAAGTCCATTGCTTACTCCCGCTACAGACGCAATTTGGCTAATGGTTTTTTTATCATCTTTTCTAATTTCTTTTAAACGCTTGCCAATACCTATTAAATAATCTTGCATTTTTTTTCTGAAATATGTACTACAAATATTAACAAAAAAGATAAGACCAAGAAAATATTTGGAGTATAATAATGCACCAACCAGGATTTTGTTTTTTGGATGGTGCATTAATTTTTTTGACTTCTTTTTTAACTTACCAAGGAGTTGAACTTTTGATTAGCTTTTTCTTTAGAAAAGAACCCAACAGTAAACCGAACCGTTTCTGCATAAATAAAACTTTGTTTGGTTAGGTCATACTCTAAGGGTGCTTTTAAAGCTTTCATAATGTTTATGATTCGATATAACTTTGTTTTTGAAATATCTAGTTTAGTGGCTAACTCTTGAGGGGTTCCAGTAGCTTGTAGACGAATTAGCTGATCGATTCTGTCAATAAGTTCAATATGTTGCAAGGTTATATGCATAGTTTTAATTTTAATAAGTGGTTTAGGTAGTTTTAATTTCTTATAAAAGGTTTATTTCCCCAGCATTAAAATTTCGCTACACACGATTTCGGTGATATACCTTTTGCTTCCGTCATTATCTTCGTAACTGCGAGAGGTTAATTTACCTTCGATAGCAACTTCTTGCCCTTTGTTTACATATTTTTCTATGATATCGGCTACTTTACCCCAAGCTATAATATTATGCCATTGGGTATCTGTTACTTTGTCTCCTTGTTTATTGTTGTAATATTCGTTTGTTGCAATTGAGAACTTTGCGAGTTTCTTACCTGACTCTAAGTTTATTATTTCTGGATCTTGTCCCAAATTTCCAATCAACTGTACTTTGTTTTTTAGCGTATTCATAATATTAATTTTTCGTGTTAAACAGTTAATACCTTACCTTACATTATATTTTGAAGGTTTTGTAATTATTTCTGAAAGCCGATACTGACTGATCAGAACTACGATGCAAACATAAAGGGCAAAAGTTTTTGGATTCGGTTAGGAAGTGTTTAATTTCGTTTGTAAACACATGTAAACGTTTGTAGTCGTTTGTAATTAAATAAATAAATCTATAAGCCTTGACTAAATTTCTAATTTAAATATGGTATGATTCAAAGAGTAAACAATGAAGAAGTCGAAATAGCAAACAAGATCTATGAGTTGTTTCAGGTTTCATATCTAGTAGAGGCCAAAATATTAAAAGTAGACAGTTTTTCTCCTTTAGAAAGAACTATTAAAGATTTTTTACAAAGTAGTACAGAGTTTTATGTGGTATTAAAAAATCAGAAATTTGTAGGTGCAATAGAAATAAAAAAGAATCACAATAGCGTTGACATAGAAAGCCTTGTAGTTCACCCAGACTATTTTCGTCAGGGTATAGGGGTGCAATTAATGACTTTTGTTTTAACTCTTAAAGGTTTTGACATATTTACAGTAGAAACTGGAGTAGATAATGTTCCGGCTGTCTCTTTATATAGAAAGTTGGGCTTTCAAAAAGTAAAAGAATGGGATACATTATCCGGAATAAGAAAAATAAGATTTAAAAAATATTAAATATAAAGATATTACTATCTATGGGGGAAAACATGAATCCGATATCAATAATAGTAGATAAGTTGAATAGTCAAGACCTATGGGAAGAAGAGATAGAATTAAATAGAAATGAATATTTAAAAGTAAAAGGCAGTATTGATACAAATCTTTACCTTGTCGTAAAAGGTAGTTTAAGAATATACTTGGTAGATGAATATGAGGAGCATACCATTAGATTTGGATATATAAACAATCTTATTGCTGCTTTAGATTCGTTTATTAATGAAAAACCATCAGATTTCTATATTCAGGCTTTAAAGAAAACTACTTTAAAAGTAATTAGTAAAGCAAGATTTATGAGTTTTATTTTGTCTACTTCAGAAACTACAGAAATCTGGTATAAGGTTTTAGAAAGTTTTGTTTTGCAACAAATGGAACGAGAAAGAGATATTTTGATCACATCGCCTCTAGAACGATATCACAGGGTTTTAAAGCGTAGTCCACAACTTTTTCAGGAAATACCAGATAAATATATAGCCTCTTACCTTAGGATGACACCAGAAACACTTTCGAGAATTAAAAAATCTTAATTTCAATCAATGTTTTAAAAAGTTAAATAAAAGAACTTTGTAAAAAAAACATGAAAATAGCATCAAAAGAATTGATTCAAGATCTTATAGAAAGGACAAGAAGAAATATTAATCAAGCAGAAAAATTTCAGGAATTACCTATTGAAGTTCTAAATGCTAGAGGTAGTTCAGAGAGTTGGACCGTATTAGAATGTCTTGAGCATTTAAACTTGTATGGGGATTTTTATCTACCAGAAATTGAAAGTAGAATACAGGTGTCAAAAAGTAATGGAGCTTCTATGTTTAACCCTGGTTTATTGGGGAATTATTTTGCAAAAAGTATGTTGCCTAAACAGAAGTTAAATAAGATGAAGACTTTTAAAGATAAAGACCCTATAAATAGTATGTTGGATAAAAAATGCATTGATAGGTTTATTCAACAACAACATAAAACTTTGGAGTTACTAAACATGGCCAGTAATAAAGATTTAAATAAAATCAAGACTGTAGTAAGCATTTCTAAATTGATAAAATTAAAATTAGGAGATACATTTAGAGTGCTTATCTATCATAATCAGCGACATATTGAACAGGCAAATAGATTAATATAAAGTTATGTCTTATTTGGTATCAAAGGTGGTGATAGGTCTGTTTGGTGTATCTTTATAGTGATCCTCTAATGCGTCTAAAAATGAATACAGAAAAAAAACAGCTATCGAATAAGGCTGTACTAAGTTTAAAAACTGTAATTAGAACAAAAGATTTTAATGTATCTAAAGCTTTTTATACTCAGGTGTTAGAGCTTGAAATCATAGAAGAGTATGATGATGGTAATGGCTCAAAAGGTGTAATACTAAGATTTGGTCCAGAAGGGAGTAATGCTTTTTTAGAGATTTCCGAAATAAAGAGTGATCATTACTATTATCAAGAACCTTTTGATGAAACTTTGAAAAATGATAAGATTGATATTCAGTTAAGAACAGATAATGTGTCGTATTGGGCTGAACGTTTAGGTGGTGATTGGGAGGCAAGGGGGCCAGTACTTCGGCCTTGGGGTTCTTATTATCTATATCTAAGAGATCCGGATGGACTCCAAATCATTATTTACCAATAAAAGCCAAAGTAGTATTATTTGAACTTTTTAATAGTTATTAGAACCTTGTTTATCTTATTGTGTAGATGTATAACCTTCTGTTTCAGGAGGTTTTTTTATTTAGGGAAAAATTGATAAGTAGTAGGGAAATATCATCATTCTCTTGTTTTAGGTATTTCCGCATCTTTGTATTGTTAATTTAAAACAACAATATTATGAGAGTTCAACATACATCAATATTCAATTTAATTGAGATTTTTAGGAAAGGAACCAAGAAAATAGTAAATGCGGTTAATCCTAAGTTGCATTGTGAACACAAAAGCATGCACGATTATTATTGTGATGCTGAATAAGCGTTTGTTACATAGTAGAATTATCAATTAAAAACTAAAAACGGGAATAATTGTTATGTAATAAGGAAAAACAAACACCTGTTTTTAAGAGATATCATCTCAAATTTGCAATAAAATTTTTAATAAATAATAACAAGTCCAAAAACTTTGGAACATAAAACTAAAATCATGAGTGTATTTAATGTACCAACAAAAGAAGAAGTAAGTAGTAATAATCAAGCAATCTTTGATAATTTAAATAATGCATTGGGGTTTGTACCAAATCTATATGCTACATATGCACATAGCGACACGGCTCTAGAAAACTATTTAAATTTTGCGAATGCGAAGACATCGCTTTCGGCAAAAGAAAAAGAAGCCGTTAATCTTGCTGTAAGCCAGGTTAATGATTGTCTTTATTGTTTGTCTGCGCATACTGCAATCGGAAAAATGAACGGTTTTACAGATGAACAAATATTAGAACTAAGAGCGGGTAAAGCTACTTTTGATTCAAAATTAGATGCACTGGCAAGATTGGCTAAAAACCTAACAGAAAAACGAGGTAAAGCAGACCAAAATGTTATCCAAAACTTTTTTGAAAATGGATATACAAAAGGAAGCTTGATAGATACAATCGTTTTGGTAGGTGATAAAACAATCTCGAATTATGTGCACGGAGCTACTCAGGTACCGGTTGATTTTCCAGTTGCAGAGCCATTAGAATCTACTACAGTTTAAATAATAAAAAAATAATAATACTTAAGAAAAAGAAAAATGAAAAAATTAATTGCTTTATCAACGTTTATATTAGTGTTTGCTTTTGGTGCTTTTGCACAGGATACAAAAACATTGTCCTTAGAACAAACAAAAGGAGAGTTTACTCAGAAAGAGATAAAAATATCAGAAGGGTCATACGTTTTTGAAATCAAAAATACAGGTGTAGATCACGAAGTTGGATTTGTTTTAGCTCCAAAATCTAATCCAGATGCACATATAAAAACTGCATATGTTACAAAAGCAGTAGCAACCGGTAAAACTGGTAAGACAAAAGTTACAAAACTTAAAAAAGGAGAATATATATACTTCTGTCCATTAAACCCAACTCCGCAATATACCTTGGTAGTAGAATAGTAGTTGTAAGATATGATGTTGTAAAACCTTGTTAATTTAAATTAGCAAGGTTTTTATTTTTCTTATTTTAGGATATTTGGAGTATGTCAGAGACGGCCTAAGCCATAAATAGTGATAAATATGATTGTGTCAAAGTCTAAAATAATAGTATTGATTAGCATTTTTGCGATACTTGTATTTGCTATATATGTAATAAATATATGGACTAGCTCTTTTCCTGAGTTTTATACATTTCAAGATAGAATGTATGAGTATACCACCATTTTGTATCACTTTCCAATTATGTTACCTGCTATTTTAGGTTTTTATAGGTATAATAAATGGGGCAAAAAGGCTATTGTTTTTAGTGGATATGTTTTGTACTTGGTGATAATTGCAATTTGTTATTTTGGGGTTTATTGGAGTAGTGATCCATTAGAGATTGGCCTAGTTTTTAGCATTTTTGGTATTCCGTATTGTATACTTTTTGCGATTTATTTGATATATATATTGATGAAAAACAAATAATATGGATAAGTATACAGAGACCTTTAAAACGTGGAATAAAGTAGCATCAGCTTATGAAGATAAATTTATGGATCTAGATTTATATAACGATACATATGATCTTTTTTGTGAGTTATTGACAAGTAATACGTCTAAGGTGTTAGAGGTTGGTTGTGGCCCAGGTAATATAACCAGATATATGTTGTCTAAAAGACCCGAATGGGATGTTTTAGGAATTGATATAGCAGAAGAAATGCTGGTTCTGGCTAAGAAGAATAACCCAACCGCAAAATTTCTGATAATGGATTCTAGAGAAATAGATAGTATTAACTCTAGTTTTAATGCTATAGTTAGTGGTTTTTGTTTGCCTTACTTGTCAAAATCTGATCGACTAAAATTTTTTGTTGATTGTAAGAATTTATTGATTAATGATGGATTATTATATATGAGTTTTGTAGAAGGAGGTTATGAGAAATCTGGATTTAAAAAAGGAAGAGATGGTGATAGAGCCTATTTCTATTATCATGATATGGAAGAGATTACTCAGGAGTTAAAAGAGAATAATTTTGATATAATTCATGTATTAAAGAAAGATTATGAAGTAAAAGATAAAGAGCCAGAGGTTCATACAATTATGATTGTGATAAAACGAGAAAGCATATAATTTAAAATAAGAAAAGAATCTAATAACTTGTTAGTGTAGGTACATAGTTATGATAAAAGTTGATTTTACATAACTAGTGCATATTTAAAATACTAATTGTAAAGACAGAATATTTTATACGAATTCGAATGAAATACGCCGGAAAAAACGAAGAATATTTAGAGGTTATCGAAATAAACAGTGAAAATTGTGATATTTTAAAAGCTTCGCAAAAAAGTAAATTAATATTGCTTTGGTTTACATCTGATCAAAATCGTTTAAAAATTGATTCAGTAGATTATACCTTTAATCGTAATGATATTGTTAGTCTAACCGAATTTCATAAGGTACAAGTTAAAGAGTTGAATGAAGTAAAGTTGTTGCGTTGGAATCGTTCTTTTTATTGTATTCTTGATCATGATAGTGAGGTTGGTTGTAAAGGGATATTGTATTACGGAGCTTCTAATCTACCTGTTATTAAGCCTAAGATAGATGATGTTGAAGTGCTTAGGACAGTTTGGAAAATGCTCTTGATAGAGATGCAATCAAAGGATAATTTGCAATTAGAGATGCTGCAAATGATGTTAAAACGATTATTAATTTTATGTACGCGTATATATAAAATACAAAGTAACTATCATGAGCATAAAGCAAACTCTGTTGATATTATAAGAGAGTATAATTTTTTGGTAGAAAAACATTTTAGAGAGAAGCATAATGTGGCTGCATATGCTTCATTATTAAATAAATCGCCTAAAACCCTGTCTAATCTTTTTAAAAAGATTGGAAGTAGTACACCTTTGCAATTTATTCAAAGTAGAATTATGCTAGAAGCAAGGCGATTACTACAATATACAGATAAAACAATTTCAGAAATAGGATATGAACTTGGATTTAGCGATGTGCAAGTCTTTAGTCGTTTTTTTAAAAATTTAGAAGGAGTTTCTCCTTCAGATTATAAAGAGAATCATGTGAAGGGAAGTATTGCTAATACCACAGGAAGAGAAGCCTAATAATTGCCTATGTCTTACTAATATATTTGTGCTATAAATCAATTATTAACCATTTAATATAGTACAATATGGAAACAACAGCAAAATTTCAGGTTCCAACTAGAGAGGAAGTATCAGTAAGTAATCAGGCTATTTTTGATGATCTTAAAAAAAATATAGGTTTTGTACCTAATCTCTATGCATACTATGCAAAAAACGATTCAGCTCTAGGGGATTATTTAACTTTTCAAAACAGAAAATCAACCTTAAAAGCAAAAGAAAAAGAAGCCATTAATATTGTTGTAAGTCAGTATAATAACTGTAGATATTGTCAATCTGCCCATACAGCAATTGGTAAAATGAATGGTTTTACTGATGAGCAAATCCTTGAATTAAGAAAAGGGACAGTATCTTTTGATGATAAATTAGATGCTTTAACAAAATTCGCATTATCGACAACAGAAAATAATGGAAGAGCTTCCGAAGAGTCTAAAAACGCTTTCTTCAATGCAGGGTATTCAGAAGCGAATATGATAGATGTTGTAATGATTATCGGCGAAAAAATTATGAGTAATTATATTCATAATCTTACAGGTTTTGAAATTGATTTTCCTCTTGCTACAGAATTATAATTAATTTCATCGGCTTACATTCAAAAAAAAGGTTCTAGAGCTACAAGGATGTAAGCTTTAAAAACTAAAAATAATGGCAGCAGAAATAAAAATTAAAAACCTTTCGACAGGCTATCAATCCATTATTACAAATGGTAGACATACTATTGTAGGAGATGAACCAATAAAAAATAAAGGAACAGGTTTAGGATTAGCTCCTACAGAATTAGTTTTAGCCGGACTTGCAATGTGTAAAGTGGCAACAGTAAGATACATCGCTAGAACCAAAGGTTGGGATATAAGAGATATAGATGCTGAGTTAAAGCAAGAAGTTAAAAGAGGAGAAAATAGAACAATTTCTACTCATGTACAGGTAAGTATCGTAATAGAAGGAGATATTACTAATCTGCAAAGACAGGAACTCTTGGATCAATCTAACAAATGTTACTTGCATAGAATGCTTGAAGGTTGTTGGGATATCGAACCAGCAAAAGATCTTACCGAAACACAAATGATGAAATAAAAATTAAATTTTAAAAGAAAAACTGACGCTTTCAGATAAAACGTCAGTTTTTCTTTTTATAATTAAATTTAATTATAAGCTTAAGCTATGCCCTGTATTTGGTATCGAAGTATTACTATTGCTAAAAATACAGTAGTCTTTAGATTGAGACGAACAATACGACCCTGACCAATTTTTTGTTTTTTCTCCAACAGGAGGAAATCCCAATAAGGTAAGTAGGTTTTCTACATTGGATAGATCATTCATAGATTTATGATTAAACGAAACATATGAGTAATCATTATAGATAAAAACACTTGAAATATTTTTTAATTGAAGTACTTTTCTTTTTAACTCTGTTGCGCAATTAGCACACTTTAGATTTTGTATAGGAATAATACTTCGAAACATTATGATAAATAAGGTTATAGTTAAAATACTCGAGATAAGTTAAATCCAAAGAAAAAATCACCATCACTCCAATCACCAATTCCTTGGCTTAATACTCCGTTGGTGTTCATAGGTTGTGAGTTGGTGAAATGTAGTTGAAATACATGACCGCCAGTTTCAAGGTCAAAACCAATAGAAAGAGGGTTTTTAAAAGGTGAATTACTAGATCTATTTAAATGATACGCATAATCTACGTTAATCGACCACCTTTTGGTAAGTTTATGTCGCCCACCAATTCCTAAGGCATACTGAGTATTGTCTTGATCGTCAACTATGGTTAGGTTTTCATGCAACAGTGTCGGCATAAATTGTAAAGAAAAATTCTTGTTGAATTTACGAGAAACCAAGATTTGCCATACATAAGCCAATCTATGTTTAAATTCTAACCCTGGTAAGTTACTATCTTCTTTATCAAGTTGAGTATTTATGGTGGCGCTATTATAGCCTACAACCGTAAATGGTAATCCGTTATTTTTTTGTCGAAACAAACGATATTTTAAAGAAGTTTCATAGGTTTTTTGAAACGAACTACGAGAAACACCAATATTTATAGCGTCAGAAACTCCATAAATAAAGTTTAATCTTGTAACTGCGCCATCTAAACCAAAAAAGTCATCGATCCCATTTTTTACAGTACCAAATCTATGTGATACAACCATATAAAATAACTTTTTGTCTGCAAGTTTTGTGGATTCGAAGTTGACTATTTTTAATCCTTTAAAAGAGGCACTAGCATATTGATTGTCGTCTTTTGTATCAATTTCATTTAACAAATCATCTTGTGAAAATGATAAAAATGGAATTGCGAGTAATAAAAAAAATATTCTCATTAAGTAATTTATTTATTTGTGTTAGTTGCTTGATCTATTTTAAGTTGCTCCAAAAGGTCATCATAACCAACATATCTTCCCTTTACAGTAATTTCAGTATTGGTTTTTATTCCCGAAATAGCATTCTCTTTAAAGGTTACTATTACTTTTTCGTCTAGAACAATGCTATTATCTTCAATAGAAGTGACTATTCCTTTTAATACTATGGCTTTGTCTAGATATAGGCTATTAAATTCTTGTTGATTAGTAGTGAAGCTAGAGAAGAATTCTTTAGAAGTAGTGCTAATGTCAGTTTTTTCATCACTGATATTTCTATGATCTTTATTTATATAGCTAAAAATGGTAGCGCCTAGAGCTAATAAAAATACAAGTAAAACGATTATTAATTTCTTCTTGTTTTTCATTTGCTTTTTAGATTAAATTTTAAAGAAACGTTCACTTGTTTTGCAATTTTATTTCTTACAATTTTAGGAATAGAAATATCAAAATCTTGAGGAGTAACTGTAAAGTTTCCATTTATGGATAGTTGATTGTCTACTTTTTTTACAAGAATAGGGAATTCAATACTTTTTTCTTTTCCATGTAATGAAAGGTTTCCTGAAATTTTAAACTCTTTTTCTTTTTCAGATAATTGGGCAAGGTCAAACCCTATAATTTTGCCTTTAAATATGGCTTTTGGGTGTGTGTCTGATTCAATATAGTTTTCGTTAAAATGTTCTTCCATCAAAGCATTTTTAAATCGAAATTCTTTGACAAGGGCTAAGGATGCTATTTCACCATTTGAAGAGTTTAAAATAACTGTTACCGATTCGTTTTTGGCCTTAATTGGTTCAAAAGCTTCTTCTGATGCTTCAAAAACAAGCACTCCTTTTTTTTCAATATATTTTCCTTGAGAAAAAGAGATACCAATACCAAATATGCATATAAGTATAAAGGATTTTAATTTCATCTTAATTAGTTTTAGTTACTCTAATTTACCATCTTTTATCCATTTATCAATAATATCTATGGTATTTTGAGGTAAACGACCATTAGGTGGCATTATTCCGGTCTCACCATTTTGCTTAGATATTCTGTCAATTATTTTAGAAGCCTGTTCGTTAACTTGGGCGTAGGTAAGAAGTTCAAATGGAGCATTGTTGGTAAGAGGAGAGCCATGACATCCTGTGCAATTTTGAGTTAATATTGATTTTACATCTTTTGTGTATGTTAATTTGGTTGGGTCCGGATCAGGATCAGGATTAGAAACAGGTGTTACGTCGTCTTCGCTGTCGCTTGAACAACTATATCCTACCAACAATACGGTTAAGAGCATAACCTTCCAAATAGATGATTTCATGATTTTTTTGATTTGAGTTTAACTTACTTTTAATGTTGCGATTCTAATACTACTATATATAATCAAAGCTTAATATAGTAAAATTTGATTGCTTTAGTAAAACGTACTATGTTGTTTTTACCCTACCAATTACTATGTCTTTGTAAAATAATTAACGCAAACAAAAACATATATATTGCAAAAGTGTTAAGATGTGGTGTGTTCTTAATTAATTGGTTGTTTTCTTAGCACAGTGCAACGTTACATTTGATAACAACAAATATCTTGGTCGAATGATTGGTTTTTTGCTTACAAATTATTTGGAATATTTTTTTAAGAGCTAATACGACCATTACTTTCTGTTAGGTAGCATTAAAGATCGATTAAATCAACTTAAACTCTGTGTTGATAGATTTACTGATTGTTTTTATTACAGTTTTGGTTTTTGTTAAGAAGAAAAATAGCTCTACTTAACCTTGTTTTTTGCATGTAATTTACTGAAAATATAGTGTTTGTGTTTGATTCTTGATTTTTTTGATCCCATTTTTTGAAACTTTTGTTAAAAAAAATAATAAACTAGTAAGGGGAAAAGGACTATAGTGCGTCTTACAGGGGTAGATGAATTTGCAGACCCGAAGTAACGTTTAAGGAATATGTAAATTTTGTGTAAATCAAATTAAGGAAAGAGGACGCTCTTTCCTTTTTTACTTTAAAGGTGTGATTAAAATAGTTAGGAAGATCTGACTACGGTATAAGTTGTTTTAAATCAATATATGTGTTTATTATATTGTTTTTATATTTTAATGTCCAACCTAAAGAATTGGTTAAAATATATATGTTTTGTAATTCACTAATTAATCGATTTTCAGCATTTGTAATTAGAACTGAGTTGTCTACCTTTTTATATAATTCTTGCATAACAATATTACGTATCTCATTATGATCCTCTGAGTTAAATTTATTGATAAGACCTTCTTGGATATCATGATATTTTATTTCGGGATTGATAGATATTTCTGGTTTGGGAATAGAATTGATAGTTATCGTTTTGTTTTGTACGTCTATAGAATGCTTTATTAGTCTTAAATCATATGATATTTGGGCATTTGCATTGACCAGAACGATTATTTTTTTCTTTGATGAAAGTAAGTTAAAGTAAGTTTTGTTATTTTTATAGGTTATGATATCCGAAAAATGGCCTTCTGTAACTACCAGTTTTCCTACATTCTTTATTTGATCTACAATCAGACCAGAAGATGTGATGTTCGTTTTTTCGGTATTAGAACGATCAATGATATATTTGATGGTCAAGGCTAAAAGGGCCATTAAAGTAGCACCAAACAAAAAGTTACGCATATTTTTTATGTTCAAATTTGTATAAATGTACATAAAAAATAGCCTATCTATAAAGAAAGGCTATTATATGATTAGAGTATTGCGTGGTAAATACAATTAGTTGGCTTGTGGGGGGTATTTTTCTAAGATTGCACCAACAATTTCATTCATTTTTTCTTGCTTTCTATTAGTGTCATTTGTTAGAGCAGATGTTCCCATTCCTTGCCAAACAAGTTCTTTTTTAGAAGCATCTATAAGGTCGATGTATAACGTTCCTTGAGTGTCTCTGGTTACAGTGTGATATCCTCCAACTCCCCAATACCAAGGATTCCAGGCCCATCCATATCCCCAACCAAAATTATTTTGATATACATTTACGTTCTCTTTTGTTTTTGTGAATATACTGATCAAAACATCTGGTGTTGCCGATTTTGTAAAACCTTTGGCTGTCATGTCAGCCTCGATAGCTCTTAAAATACGTTTTTTGTCAAGATCACTAATTTCTGCTTTGTCGATTCCGGGTTTGTAAAATGCAAAGCTTTTATAAGTGTTAAAATTCGCTTGCTTATCATAATCTGAAGCAACGCGTACTGTAACGCAAGAAGTAGAGGTTATGATAAGGATTAATGATAAAAGTGAAAAAAGTCTCATAATCCCTGTTTTTTATTTGTTTAACAATAGCTTTCTTTAAAAGAAATAGTCACAATAATCATACCATGAAGTAGTTACTCTTTTTTATTTAGAGTAAGTATTGGTTTTTTTGTCGTATCCATATGGGCAATGTTTACAGCCACTTTCACAACAATACCCTCTTCTTAAGTGATATTGTTCTGTAAAACATCTATATCCTTCAGGGGTTAGATAATAATCTCCTTCTTTTGGAGTTAATATTTTTTTAGAGTTGTTCATTCGTACAAAAATAGTATCTTGCAATAACATATGCCCATTGTTGTTAATAAATATTTGATTGGTCGTCATTTTGTCGGCATTGCCTTATGGCCGTTTATTGTTATTAAGAATTCGTTTCTTAAGAACGATGAAGCTTTTATTAACCATGAAAAAATTCATTTGAGACAGCAAGCAGAACTTTTGGTTTTACCTTTTTATATTCTTTATTTAATAGAGTATTTAATTCGTTTGCTACAATACCGAAACACACATTTGGCTTACCAAAATATTTCTTTTGAAAGAGAGGCGTATTATAATGAAGAGGACTTGTACTATTTGCAAAAAAGAAAACCTTGGAGCTTTATTAAATATTGGTAAATGCATATCTTTTCTTCGGAAGCACAAGCTTCAGAAAATCAATCTATTAATCATTCGGTATTAAGTAAATCTGGAGTCTTTCTAGATCTTAAGCGTGAAGATCAAATACATAAAGATGTTTCGGGTAATAAGTTTAGGAAATTGAAGTATAATCTTATTGAAGCCAGAAATTTAGGTTATACAACTGTTCTTACTTTTGGAGGTGCTTATAGTAACCATATTGCGGCTACTGCAGCTGCAGGAAAAATGATGGGATTACAAACTATAGGAATTATACGAGGAGAAGAATTGGCTAATGACCTTAAGAAAACACTACTTCAAAATTCGACCTTAAGATTTGCTACTTCTCAAGAGATGAAACTTTCTTTTGTAACACGAGCAGAATATCGTGAAAAGGCCTCTTTTGACTATTTAGAGAGATTAAAGAAGGAATTTGGCCCCTGCTATATTATTCCCGAAGGAGGAACAAATCCATTAGCGATTAGAGGATGTGAGGAAATATTAACACCAGAGGATATAACTTATGATATTATTTGTTGTGCAGTAGGAACAGGAGGAACCATTTCGGGGATCATAAATAGTACACAACACAACCAAATGGTATTGGGCTTTCCTGCTCTTAAAGGAGACTTTCTTAATGAAGAAATCAAAAAGTACACACACAAAACCAATTGGAAACTTGTTACAGAATATCATTTTGGAGGTTATGGTAAAATAAACCAAGAAGAGGTAGAGTTTATTAATAAGTTTTATGAACAACAATCTGTAGCCTTGGATCCAGTATATACTGCTAAGATGATTTTTGGGATTTTTGACCTGGTCAAAAAAGGTGTTTTTAAGAAAAATACTCGTATTTTAGCGATTCATACAGGAGGTCTGCAAGGGATCGATGGGATGAATGAAAAATTAAAGAAAAAGAAACTACCCCTTATTAGAATTGAATATTAAAATGAGGAAAATTATTTTACTGTTATGTATTGCCATTTTTATGATTTCCTGTGGAGGTAGTAAAAAAGTAACGCAAACAAGAACGCAAAGATCAAACCCTAAAAGGACTACTGCCAAAGTAGAAAAAGAAGTTAAGGTGATTATAGGGGAGACCAAAACGACTACGCCAAAGACAAAGAAAACGCTTCCTGTTTTACCATATAAAGACCGAGTGCAAAGGTATATTCATGAATTTTCTGGTATTGCAAAAAGTGAGATGAAAACCTATGGTATACCTGCAAGTATCACTCTTGCACAAGGTATTCTTGAGTCTGGTGCAGGATATGGAGAGCTTACCCAAAGGGCAAAAAACCACTTTGGAATCAAATGTCATGATTGGAAAGGTGATAGAGTGTATCATGATGACGATAGATCTCAAGAATGTTTTAGAAAATATGATCGAGCAAGCGAATCATTTAGAGATCACTCTTTGTTCTTGAAAAACAGGAAACGTTACTATAGATTATTTACGTTTAGGCAAAAAGATTATAAATCATGGGCACGTGGATTAAGAGAAGCAGGTTATGCTACAGATAAAAAATATCCTCAAAAACTAATATCAATAATAGAACGATATAGATTATATGAATATGATGATGAGGTTTTGGGAGGTAAAACTAGAAAGACTACAACAAGTACAACAGTTACATCGCAACCGGTTAAAACATCGATCATGACTAATGGTAATGGTGCGCATACTGTGCAAAAAGGAGATACGCTATACTCGATTTCTAGGCGATATAAAATTTCTGTTGATGAGATTAGAGCGTTTAATAACCTAAAAGATAATAATATTAAAATAGGACAGGTTCTTAAAGTAGCTTCTTCGGGAGTAGAAGAGGAAGAAGAGGACTTTAATTAGTATATGTAGGCCTAGTATACCTTAACTATGTAGTCTCTATATTATTTTTTATTGAGGTTTTTCATATCAAAAACAAAAGAATAAGATTGTAAATCAACAATCTTAAAGAATTAAGATATTTTAAAAAGAATAAGATTTGATCTATAAAAGAAGTAGTGCATTATTTGCAGAAGCACAAAGAGTAATTCCGGGAGGTGTAAATTCACCTGTAAGAGCATTTAAAGCCGTTGGAGGAGATCCTATATTTGTAAAAGAAGCTAAAGGAGCTTATTTGTATGATGAGGATGGAAATCGTTTGATAGATTATATTAATTCATGGGGGCCTATGATTTTGGGACATGCTCATGAACCAGTGGTGAGTGCAGTTGTTGACAAAGCCAGAAAAGGAACTAGTTTTGGTATGCCAACAGAGATTGAGACAGAGATTGCTGCGTTAGCAGTAGAAATGGTACCGAATATTGATAAAATCCGTTTTGTAAACTCTGGTACAGAGGCTTGTATGAGTGCTGTGCGCTTGGCAAGAGGATTTACTGGTAAAGATAAGATCATTAAGTTTGCTGGTTGTTATCATGGACATAGTGACTCTTTTCTTATTCAAGCAGGAAGTGGGGCTGTTACTTTTGGAAGCCCAAATAGTCCAGGTGTAACAAAAGGAACTGCGCAAGATACTTTGTTAGCTAGATATAATGATATTGAACAGGTAGAAGGTATTATTGAATCCAATAAAGGAGAAATTGCCTGTATAATCATTGAGCCAGTTGCCGGTAATATGGGATGTATACCGCCTGTTAAAGGTTTTCTTGAAGGACTAAGAGCTTTATGTGATGCTAATGATATTTTGTTGATTTTTGATGAGGTGATGACTGGTTTTAGATTAGCAAAAGGAGGAGCACAAGAACTTCTGGGTATTAATGCAGATATCGTAACTTTTGGTAAAGTTATTGGAGGTGGTTTGCCTGTAGGAGCCTTTGCTGCACGTTCTGAAATTATGGATTATCTAGCACCTTTGGGACCAGTATATCAAGCAGGAACACTAAGTGGTAATCCTTTGGCTATGGCAGCTGGACTAGCAATGCTTACCGAATTAAACCAAAATCCCGAAATATTTAAAAGTCTTGAGGGTAAAACAGAATATTTGCATAATGGAATTGCAAAAGTTCTTGATGAAGAAAATATTACATATACAATCAATAGATTAGGCTCTATGATTTCTGTTCATTTTAGTGAAGAAACAGTAGTGGATTTTGATACTGCAGCTAGTGGAAATAATGATACGTTTAAAAAGTTTTTTCACGGCATGCTGGATAATGGAATTTATATAGCACCGAGTGCTTTTGAAACTTGGTTTATTACCGAAGCACTTTCTTATAATGATCTAGATAAAACTATTGAAGCAGTTCAAAAAGTAGCAAAAACTTTATAGAGATATTTGATGTTGTGAGCGAAAGTTAAATAACGAACTTGATATTTTTAATAAGTTACATTACTAACTTCAGGAGTATTTATGTTTTGAAACTGAATACTACCTGTTCCTTCTAAAAGAATGGTTTGAGATGTAGATGTTTCTTGATCTTGATTTAGTTGTATATTTAGGTTGTTTTCGCCCTTTTTTAGCGGTATTCTACTATAAAATATTTTGCTAGGTAGACTTTGCCAGTTACGAGTATCGGCACCTTCGCTTAATGCGTTAAAAAGGCCCAAAATAGCTCCTATATCACTATTTTGTTTTTTTACGATATACTCAGATATTTTCTTTGTGCCGAGACGCAAAGCTAATTTTCCAATTTCTCTAAGGGTTCGGTCTTTTAGTGTTTTAAAAGCGATCTCTTCGTAGTTTTGAGTCAATTCAAAAGGATAAGATATACTGTCAGCAATCACTTTTGCATTATTGTATACAGATGTACGACTAACATATTTGGGAAATGCAACATTGAATATATCTAGATCAGAGTTGCTGTTTCCTCCTGTTGGTATTGGTAGAGGTAGGTTTAAAGAAAGTTCTTCGTTAATAATAGTCAAAAAACCGACCTGATTACCAGGTAAAATTGTAAAGGTGTAATATGTTTGGTCTTTATATGGTGCTAAACCATTTTCCCAAAAAAATATCGCTTCTCCTCCGTTTGATTTTTTAGAAGGAGAATATGTGATGTTTAATAATTTTTGATATCGTTCCAGTTCATCGGTAAACCCCATAATGTCTGCGGTACGTAATAAATCCTGACTCAGTTGATTAGGGATTGAAACCCCAATATAAGTTCCTTCGTTTTTTAGATATAAATCAACTGAGTTTCTATAGGCGATGAATGCATTATTGATATCGCCAGAAGCTTCATATAATAAACCTTGTAATGTATGTGCAAAGGCATCATCGGTATATCGGTTTTTTTTGCCTTCAGGGTATTTTTCATTAATTTTTTGTAATTGTAAAGAAATACGTTTAGCCTCTACAATAGCTTCGTCATATTTACTTAAGAACATATAATTAAGAGCTTTGTAATAATGAATGGCTACTTTTTCAAAATCTTCTCCTTTATACGTTTCTTTTTGAGGATTTAAAAGAACTCCAAGTATTTGGTTTCCTACAGCTCTTTTGTTGGATTCTATAAATTCATCGGCTTTATTAAATAGCTCGTTACTAAGTGTATAATCCCCTGATAAATATGCTAATTTTCCTTTTTCTAATAAGTAAAGTAGCTGGTTTCTGGATTTTCCTAGAAACTTGTTTTTGTCAATAGCTTCTAGAGCACCTTGCATGTCTCCCTGTTGTACTTTTGCTTGAAAAAATGTGCTTTTTGTATTATAGCTACCACAATTGCTGATCAATACCAAAAGGCAGCATAATATAACAACCCGAAGAAATATTTTTATGTGGATCATGGCTGATTATCAAAAAAGCCTTCCTAAGAAAGCTTGGTATTGTATGGATTAAGAATTAGGAAATTGAAATTAATTTTTAACAAACTTTTTTATTTTCTTATCTCCAATCCATACTTTTTCATTGGTTTGAATATTTGTAAGCTCAAGATCTATTTGGTAGTATACTACTTTCTCTCTTTTGTGAGCATCAACTATAGAATTAATATTTCCTTGTAGCATGTAATCAGCACCAGTTTCTAAGCCAAACTTTTTAACAGTAGATATTGATGCATTATCTTGTTGATCGGCACGTTCTGCTCTTAGTTCTTCGCGCATTTTACCTCCTTGAACAACACGAACCTTTTGTCTTTTGATAAACGCTTTTTCGATATCCTTAATAAAAGTTTCACTCTCTATATGTTCGTGAGATTTGTTTCTTACTAGACCTACAATAACGACAGGTTTTTTCCCTTTTTCCTGAGTATGATCAGTGATCCAGTTTCCTGTAAGTACTTGTTCGGTAAGTTCTTCTGCTGCTAGACGAGAATCTGTGTCGTTCCATCTACCACTGATATCAATTTGAGTATCGGTAGCTACACGAGTAATTTTTCTGGAACATGAAGAGGTTAATGAAACTGCCAATAATACAACTATGGCTACAATTGCTTTTCTCATTTTTATAATCTTATTTAATAGGTGGTGTTTTTAATTAAAGTGATATTGTTATTTTTACCAGAAGAGGCAACTGCCTAAAAGACCTAGACCTAACCATGTATATCCCTGATTTTGGAAACCATTGTAACCATAATCATAGTATCTTGTGTTTTCTATACGGGCAAGTCTGCGTTGATGTCTCCAGTACGCTCTTTGTGAACGATATTTTCTTCGTAACGAGCGTAGTTCTCTTTTTTCTTCTAAAGGGTTTATAGCTTTGTATGTTTCTTGTAAAGTAGTTCCTTGTTGTGAGGTGTACTCGATACTATTGTCTGAATATTTATTCATTGCATTTATGTAATTAGGATTTTGGTCTGGAGCAAGAGAAGTTGCTTCCTGTCCAAAACTAATGTTACCCATTGTGACAAAAATGAATGCTAGTATGATATTTTTCATGGCTTAGAAAATTAGTTTTTTTAATTTTAAAACTCAATTATCATGCCTAAAATAAACAACAAAAGTCTCTTTTAGGCTTAATTTTCCTTTTATTCTTAAATCATTGACAATATAAAAATCAAAAGGTTGCATGACTTAAGTAAAAAGAAATGCTTTTTTATAAAAGTAATGCTATTTAGTTGTAAACTAGGAATTTGTTAATATTAAACAATGAGGAAAGCTTTAAAAATTAATTTTTTAAAGATGTCAAGTTACGAGGCAAGCCATGAGTCTAGTTCAATAGTTGATCCGTCAGGAAACTTTACATCGTATCGATCTAGTTCTGCTTCTCTTTTTTGAATGTACGGATACTTTTGTAAATATTCGGTGCCGCCATAATCTGTATAATCTTCTCGTATAGGAAAAATAGCGATGTTATCAATTGGTTTTTGTGTTTTGGCATAGCGAATAGCCCATTTGCACTCTTTAGAAGTGATTGCGTTTTCTGTCGCAAGAAAAATAAACTTTTGGCTTTCTTTTATTTTTTCCTCTATGGCATGACGAGAATGACTCGTGTTGATTGTGGTGATATCTTCTGGATTGCCGTCGTTTAACCAGTAATCGGCATAGATGAGTACTCCAAAACTTTTTAAGAAATTAATGGCACTATCCAATTCTTCTAACTCATCGTGTTTATGAGAAATAAATAGCGATGTTTTTAGAAATTTTGTTTCTTCTTTAAAAAGAACGAGGCTTTCGGTAACGGGTTTGCTGTATATCCTTACGGCGTTTCTGTACTGTAGTAACCCATATTTTGGTAAGATGTTCATTTGTGTGTAACTTGTTCTTATACAAAGTTATAACGTCATATTTGTAGTCTTTGTTGTGTTGGAGGTACTAAAAAAGTCATCAGAAAAAACAAGTAGTTATTTTCGTTTGTTTGAAGTAGGATGTATAAAATGTTAGTATTACCAGCCGCCACTGGCACCACCACCACCAAATCCACCACCACCAAATCCGCCACCGCCGAATCCGCCGCCGAATCCACCACCACCAAATCCACCGCTAGAACTATTGCCACCAAATCCACCACGCCCCATGTTGCTTAGGATAATGATATCTAGTAAACTGCTGCCATTAGATCTATTTCCACGATTTCCTCGGCCGTTATTTCCTCGATTGTTCTTAGAAAAGGATTTAATAATGATGATAAAAATGATAATTAAAAAGATAATTTGCCCAATAGGTAATTCGGCATCTCTTTGTTTAGAAGATCCTTTAAATGTACCATTAAGAGTCTGTATTATGGCTGTAGTTCCGTTGTCTAAGCCTCTATAGAAATTTCCTTTTTTAAATTGTGGAGTAATGATTTGATCAATAATGGTTTTTGAAGTAAAATCTGTAAGTTTTTCTTCTACGCCATATCCTGTAGCAATAGATATTTTGCGATCATTTTTTGAAACCAAAATCAAAACGCCATTGTCTTCTTTTTTTTGCCCGATTCCCCATTCGTGCCCCCATTCAGCAGCGTATAAAGTAATGTTTTCACCTTCTAGTGAATTGATTATTGCAACTATAATTTGTGTTGAAGTGGTATCTGCATATCGAATCAATTTTTGCTCTAAACGTTTGGCTTCAGAGGCAGAAAGTAGACCAGCTTTATCATATACAGAAGTTTGTTTATTGGGTTTAGCAGGAATTTTTCTTTGGGCACAAATAGAATTTGTGGAGAAAATAAACAGTCCAAAAATCAAAAAGAAAGTTGATATGAGAGATTTTGTTATATTCATTTATCCTTTTGAAATTTCGTCTGCTAATTCATTTGTGTCACCATGATCCCAAGGAAAATAATGCTGTAATTGCTCTCCTGCCAGAAGGATGCCATCGATCAATCCTTGGGTAAAATCGCCTTTTTTAAATTGAGTGGCCATCGTATTTTTAGTATCTTCCCAGAAATCATTGTTGACAATTTCATTGATTCCTTTATCTCCACAAATAGCAAAACGATGGTCTTCTACTGCAACATAGATTAATACTCCATTACGTTGTATTGTATTATCCATTTTTAACCAATGAAATACTTCTGCCGCTCTTTCTAAAACGTCTTTGTCTGTGTGTTTTTCTATGTGAACACGAATTTCTCCAGAAGTTGTTTTTTCTGCACGTCTAATAGCAGCAACTATTTGTTGTTCCTGTTCAAGAGTAAGAAAATCTTCGACTAGAGACATGGCTAAAAGTTAAAATCTACATCAGGTGCCTTTTCTGAACCTTCTTCGGCTTCAAATCTTGTCATTTCATCAAAACCTCCGAAAATGCTTAATACAAAATTGTTTGGAAACTGCTTTATAAACTTGTTGAAACTACCTACTGCCTCATTGTATCTGTTACGTTCGACATTAATCCTATTTTCTGTTCCTTCGAGTTGTGTCTGTAGGTTAAGAAAGTTTTGATTGGCTTTTAAATCTGGATATCGTTCTACGGTAACCAATAATCTAGATAAGGCAGATGTTAATCCACTTTGTGCTTGTTGAAATTGAGCCATTTGGTCTGGTGTGATATTGCTTGGATCAATATTTACCGATGTAGCTTTAGATCGTGCTTCGATAACTTCTTTTAAGGTTGTTCGTTCAAAATCGGCTGCTCCTTGTACTGTTTTAACCAAATTTCCTATAAGATCACTTCGTCTTTGATATGCACTTTCTACATTAGACCATGCTGTTTTTGCATCTTCTTGTAGTGTTATGGCAGTATTATATCTTCCAGCAAATAGTGAATATAAAAGACCAGCAATCACTACAATGATTATTATTGGGATTAAAAGCTTTTTCATGATTCTTAGAATATGATATGGTTAATTTATAATTGTTCTTTGATTTTTAATAGCTGCCCTTTAATAGCTTCAAGTTTTCTAATAATATCAAAACTATCTAAAGTTGCTTGTTTTTGTTCTTTAAGGTGAGTTTTTGCTCCGTCAAGAGTAAAACCTCTTTCTTTTACCAAATAATAGATTAGCTCAAGGTTTTTGATATCTTCTGGAGTAAATTTTCGATTTCCTTTTGCATTTTTCTTCGGTTTAAGGATGTCAAATTCTTTTTCCCAAAAACGAATAAGTGAAGTGTTTACATCAAAGGCCTCTGCAACTTCGCCAATGCTGTAGTACATTTTTTTTGGTAAGTTTACATACATACTTAGTTTTTTTGTTGTGTAAAGCTTCCGTCATCTTCAAAAATAAGTTTGCTCTCAGGGAAATCTTCTGTCGTTAACTTTTTGATTTCCTTTAGAGCTCCTTTCTTGTCGTCTATAAAAGGGTATACTTCATCTATTTGTTTAGCAGAATGAAGTTTTCCTTTGATAAAATTACCTTTAAGATCGATATCAATTTCGGCTATAGGGGCGTATCCCTTAATACCTGTAAGGTTAAATCGAGAATAGGTACAGAAATTGCCCAAACTATATGCTATAAATTTGTCTTTGTATACTTCAAAAGCTCTAGATACATGAGGACCATGACCTAAAATGATATCGGCACCAGCATCAATCATAGTATGTGCAAAACGATAAACATCTCCTCGGTCTTCTCCATAAAAACGTTCTGTTTTTCTTGGTACATGAGTGTGTTTATGACCCTCTGCTCCTCCATGAAATGATACAATCACAATATCTGCTTTTTGTTTAAGTTCGGCTACAATTTTTGCAGCATTGGTTAAGTTATGAATTTTTACGCAATCTTTGTTAGGAGCAAATGCACAAAATCCATATGTGATTCCGTTTTTTTCAAAAATATCATAGGGTTTTGCAAACACCCCAGCATAAGCAATATTATGTTTTTTTAGTGTTTTAGAGGTGTTCTCTATTCCGGTCTTTCCAAAGTCGCCGATATGATTATTTGCAATACTCATAACATCAAAACCAGCTTTACTAAGGTAGTCACCATAGCTTTCTGGAGATCTAAAAGAATAGCATTTAGAGGGGTCAGAACATCTTTTTGCATTTTCTCCTTCGTCGGTAAGCGTGCCTTCTAGGTTACCAAAAAGGATATCTGCTAGATTTAATACCTCTTGTACATCATCAAAAGGTCCTTTTCCTTCTGGAGGGAGATAACTATCTTTTGGAAAATTTGTTCCCATCATGATGTCGCCAACAGCCATAATTTTGATAGATTTTGGTGCTGCGAGTTTAAGTTCTGTGTTCTTAGCAAGAACATACATTGAGTCTAATGCTTCTTTTGAATATTTTTGAGCCTGAATAGAAGTGCAAAAACTAAAAATGAAGACTAAAAGAAGTAATTTTCTCATTAGTGATTTAATCTAGGGTTTCGTTAACAAGGTTAGAAGCTTTAAGCATTTCATTAAACTCTTCAGATGTTAAACTTCCGTAATAAAAATTACGTGGGTTGATACGTTCTCCATCTTTAAAAATCTCATAATGTAAATGAGGAGCAACAGATCGACCTGTACTTCCAACATATCCAATAACATCACCTCTGTTTACTTTTTGTCCTTTCTTAACATTATAGTTACTTAAATGTGCATATAGACTTACATAATTAAAACCATGGTCTATACGTATATGTTTTCCATATCCAGATGAATTAGCATCAGCTCGGGTAACAACTCCGTTACCAGAGGCATAAATTGGAGTTCCCGTTGCGGCCGAGAAATCCATACCATAATGAAACTTTCTAGCTTTTGTAAAAGGATCACTCCTCCAGCCATAACCAGATGCCATTCGTTTCAAATCTGAATTTTGTATAGGTTGAATAGCAGGTATTGTAGCTAGTAATTCTTCTTTTTGTTCTGCAAGAGTAGCGATTTCATCCAAAGATTTAGATTGTACAACAATTTGTTTAGTTAGTTTATCAATACGCTTGCTGCTTTCTATAATGATATCAGAGTTGTCAAATCCTTCTAAATTTTTATACCTATTTACTCCTCCAAAACCAGCTTTACGCAACTCTGCAGGAATTGGATTAGCTCCAAAATAAAGTCTATAGATGTTGTCATCTCGTTCGGCAATCTCTTTTAAAATATTTTCGTCTCGCTTCAATCGCTTATTCATGAGATCAAACTGAAGTTGCATATTTTCAAGCTCTCGCTTATACGCTTTTTCTTTTGGAGTTTCTAATTGAGGTATGTTAAGGTATATGAGCAAAAGCACAAAGCCAGCTAATAAAGAGCTAACAACTGCCAAGGCAGCGATACCAAATTTACGACCTTTCTTTTGCTCTATTCGGCGATAAGAAAGTGTCTCACTATCATAGTAATATTTAACCTTTGACATAATCTAAAATATGCTATTTTTGCAGGATATCATATAATGTATAACTCTATTCGAGTTAAGACATCGCAACAAATATAACAAATTGTTATAAGTCCAGAAAAAACTGACAAAAATCAATGTTGTATTCTCGTGATGATGTATGTTAAATGGTTGGTTTTTAGTTGGTATTGTGAATTAAGCTATTTGAAGATAAAAGATTAATATTACATTTTATATCAAGGTAATATTAATAAAGTGTCTTTTGGCTTGTTTATATGCGAAGTAAAAAAATATAAAAAAAATAATCAGTAAAATAATAAACGTGTGAAATCCCAGGACATAAGAAATCAGTTTTTAGAGTTTTTTAAATCAAAAGAACATGGTATTGTACCTTCTGCACCGATGGTGATAAAGGACGATCCTACTTTGATGTTTACCAATGCCGGGATGAACCAGTTTAAAGAGTTCTTTTTGGGAAATGGTACCCCTAAAAGTAATAGGATTACAGATACTCAAAAGTGTTTAAGAGTAAGTGGTAAACATAATGACCTTGAAGAAGTTGGTATGGATACTTATCACCATACAATGTTCGAAATGTTAGGTAATTGGAGTTTTGGTGATTACTTTAAGAAAGAGGCAATCCAATGGGCATGGGAATTATTAACAGAGGTGTATGGCATAAATAAAGATATCTTATATGTTTCTGTTTTTGAAGGAGCAAAGGATGATGGTTTAGGTATTGATCAAGAAGCCTATGATCTTTGGAAAGAGATAGTGCCAGAAGATCGCATCATCATGGGGAATAAAAAAGATAACTTCTGGGAAATGGGAGATCAAGGACCTTGTGGACCTTGCTCAGAAATTCATGTTGATATTCGATCAGAAGAAGAAAAGGCCAAAGTTTCGGGTAGAGATTTGGTGAATGCTGATCATCCTCAAGTGGTAGAGATCTGGAATCTGGTTTTTATGCAATTTAATAGAAAAGCAGATGGTTCTTTAGAAAAATTACCTGCACAGCATGTCGATACTGGTATGGGATTTGAACGTTTGTGTATGGTGTTACAAGGAGTAAAATCGAATTATGACACAGATGTTTTTACCCCTTTAATTCGTGAAATAGAAACGATTACCAATTCTAAATATGATAAGGATAGTTTACCTACTCATGAAGACGGAAAAGTTAGTGTAGCTATCCGAGTGATTGCTGATCACCTAAGAGCTGTTGCATTTTCGATAGCAGATGGTCAACTACCAAGTAATACGGGAGCAGGATATGTGATTAGAAGAATTTTACGTAGAGCGATTCGATACGGATTTACATTTCTTAATACCAAAGAGCCTTTTATTTATAAACTTGTAGAAACACTAAGTAAGCAAATGAGAGGTGCGTTTCCTGAGTTAAAAACACAAAAAAACCTAATTGTTAATGTTATAAAAGAGGAAGAGCATTCTTTTTTAAGAACATTAGATCAAGGGTTAGTGTTACTAGATAATGTAATAAAGAATACTAAAGGGAATACAATTTCAGGAGAAAAGGCTTTTGAGTTATATGATACTTTTGGTTTTCCTATAGATTTAACTGCTTTGATTTTAAGTGAACAGGGATATGAATTAGATGAAAAAGGTTTTGAAGCTGAGCTACAGAAACAAAAAGATAGGTCTCGTGCGGCTTCTCAAGTATCTGCTGGAGATTGGGAAATACTTTCTGAAACGACAACCGAAGGTTTTATAGGCTATGACCATCTAAATGCAGATGTAAAAATTGTACGGTATAGAAAAGTAAATAGTAAAAAAGAAGGAGATTTATATCAATTGGTGTTTGATAAAACACCTTTTTATCCAGAAGGAGGGGGACAAGTAGGAGATAAAGGGTATTTAGAGGTTCCTAATGGAGATGTTGTTTATATCGTCGATACCAAGAAAGAGAATAATCTAATTATTCATTTGACAAAAAATCTTCCAAAACATATTAATGAGACCCTAAAAGCAGTTGTAGATGGTAAACAACGCTCTAGGTCGGCTTCGAATCATTCAGCAACTCACCTTCTTCATCAGGCATTGCGTACAATTTTGGGTACACATGTAGAACAAAAAGGATCGATGGTTCATAGTGGTTATTTACGATTTGATTTTTCACATTTTGCAAAAGTTTCTAATGAAGAGCTTAAGCAAGTTGAGAATTTTGTGAACGCAAGAATCAGAGAGCAACTTCCGTTAGAAGAACAGCGTAGTATTACTTATGATCAGGCAATTGCAGAAGGTGCAATAGCTTTGTTTGGAGAAAAGTACGGAGACAAAGTAAGAGCGATAAGATTTGGAGAGTCAATGGAACTTTGTGGAGGAACACATGTTCAAAATACAAGTGATATATGGCATTTTAAAATAACTTCTGAAAGTGCAATTGCAGCTGGTGTTAGAAGAATTGAAGCTATAACATGTGATGCGGCAAAAGAGTATTTTACTACACAGTCAGAATCTTATAATGAAGTGAAATCCGTATTAAAAAATACTAAGGATCCTATAAAAGCAATTGTTTCATTACAAGAAGAAAATGCAGATCTTAAAAAACAAATAGAAGCACTTCTTAAAGATAAGGCGAAAAACCTGAAAGGCGATCTTAAAACTGAATTTGAAGAAATAAATGGTATAAACTTCTTGGCTAAAAAAGTAGATTTGGATGCTCAAGGAATTAAAGATTTATCATTCGAATTAGGTAACGAATTACAGAATGTGATGATATTGTTTGGATCAAGCAAAAATGAAAAAGCATTATTATCATGTTATGTTTCTAAAAACCTTGTAGAAGAGAAAAAAATCAATGCAGGTCAAATTGTTCGCGAACTTGGTAAATATATCCAAGGAGGCGGAGGAGGACAGCCGTTTTTTGCTACAGCTGGAGGTAAGAAACCTGAAGGAATAGAAGAAGCATTACTTAATGCAAAAGAATATTTAAATTAATAGTTACGTTATAACACTTCCTTCTCTAATAAAGAGAGGGAAGTATTAATGCTACTCTACTATGAATCTACAAACCAAAATATCATTACGACTAGAAGAACCTCAGATTGATTATAACGCTGATCTTTTGTTGTTGGGATCATGTTTTGCAGAAAATATAGGAGAGAAGTTTTCGTATTATAAATTTAAAAACCAGATAAATCCTTTTGGGATTTTGTTTCATCCAAAGGCAATCGAGACATTTTTGTGGATGGCAACTCAGGGTGAACAGTATACAGAGACTGATTTGTTTTTTATGAATGAAAGATGGCATTGTTTTGATGCACATTCTTCTTTAAGCTCTGTAAATAAAGATGCCTTATTACAGCACCTTAATCAAAAACTTGCCGTTACAAGAAATAAGATCAGAACATCTTCTCATGTCATTATCACTTTAGGAACGGCATGGGTTTATCGATTGAAAGCGTTGGATATGATTGTGGCAAATTGCCATAAAATACCACAACGAGAATTTGATAAAGAGCTTTTGTCTGTTGATGAAGTATATCAATGTCTTCAGAATTGCGTTCATATGATAAATAGTTTAAATCCATCGGTAAAACTTATTTTTACAGTTTCACCTGTAAGGCATAGTAAAGATGGGTTTGTGCAAAATACCAGAAGTAAATCTCACCTATTAACCGCAATACATCAGGTGGTTGATAAAAGTGAAAATGCTGCGTATTTTCCTGCCTATGAAATTATGATGGATGAGCTTAGAGATTATCGTTTTTATAGCGATGATATGATTCATCCAAGTGAGCTTGCTGTAAACTACATCTGGGAACGTTTTATGGAGGTTTGGGTTTCTAAAGAAATAGGACAAATGATGAAACGAGTAGATGAGATAACAAAAGGGATTTCTCATAGGCCATTTAATCCGCAAAGTGAACAGTATCTATTGTTTCGAAAAAAAATAGAAATAAAAAAAGCTGAACTTCAAAAAGAATATCCACATATAAAATGGGATCAATAAGCATATTGATAAATAACTAGGATAATAGAGTTCTATTACCCTAGTCAATTTTATATTTTAATTAGTTACTTGAGATAAACAAAGGCGATAAAGTAACTGTGGCGTTACCTCGAGCACCTTTATGGTTAGTGTAGTATACATTTTTTTGAATGGTGTACAATGAGTCTACGTAATCATCGTTGTTGATGAACCATTCGTCTGGCATAGCCTGTAAAATAGCACCTGCAACTTGCCCGAGAATAGTGGTCCATGATTGTCCAGAAACGGCACCAACTATTTGAAAAATACCATCAACAAGGATGGTAACCAATTGTTTAAAATTGTAGTTGTCATCTTTTTCAAAAAATTGAATATTAGCTGCCTGATATTGATAGTCATCCCAGAAAAGGAGAATTTGATTAGGGTAATATGTTGTTCCTTGATGATCTAGATAATACATCGGTATTATTTTTACTTCGGCTTCATTATTTTGATTTTTTATTCCAGAAGTAATAGCATAAATTTCTGCTGCACCGCTAATCCACGGCTCTTCATCATTATTTAATTTAATGCGATCCAATTTTGTGGTTTCAAGGCCACTGTTTGATCTTGACGAAGGGTTTAAATCCAAATTAGCAGATTGAAAACGGTTATTTTGAAGACCACTACTCTGTAATTCCTTATTCATATAATCAACTTCAGCTTTTAAGGTTTCATAGCCTTTAGTTTCTATAACCAGTACAGGCACATTTGGGATAGTTTTACTATCAAGGTATACTTTTTGTCCTTTAAGGGTGTATGCTTCAATTTTGGACCATGACTTTTCATCTCCCTCTGGGGCAAATGATATGAGTAGTTCTTCGAGGTTTATTGATTTTGTGTTTGGTTTTTGTAACCACAACTCTGGTATTTCAATTTGATCTGGAGTTGTTTTGGATTTTAGTTGTTTATCTGCTTCAGTTGTTATCTTTTTTAAAGAGATAAAGGATTTGTGCGTTGCTAAATGGTTACTTTCTTTAAGAAACTTTGATAACTTAACACCGGGAGTGTGATCTTCAGTCAAAGTGTTAACTACTTTGGACTTAAACTCTTCATTTTCGAATAAATTGATTAGTTCAAATGCTATTTTCTTTTTGCTTATAGCATTTTCATTATTGACCTTATTCGTTTCAATAGGGTCATCTTGGGTAGAGTCTACTTCTTCGGTCTCACAATTGTAAAACAATAAAGAAATAAAAATTAGGCTTAAAAATAAAAATGATTTTTTCATGATTTTAAGGTTTGCGTTAGCTTAGTTTTTGTCGCTTAAAATTAGAAAAAAGTAACGGTATCTTGTTGATTAATAAGGGTTTAAATACTCAAAAGATTTGTGGTTATTCCATAAATAATAAAGCTATTTTTTTTGCAAATCACATATTTATTATGCATGCATATTATTTAATAAATTATTTTTATTTATTTGATTTACAGGTATTTGTGTGGTTTTTGTTTCTTTTGTACAAGAATTTGCCTATCTAATGATCAATTTTGACCATCAAATAAAAATTCTAGGAACTGATTTTTTTGTTGTTGAGAAATGAATAAATTTTATAGAGAGTGCTACGCTTGAATTTTAGTTTCATTAAGAATTATATCAAGGCCACCTTCTATTAAGTGCGAAACTTTTGATCTATTAGTTTTAATAGTATCGAGGTGGTCAAAAATTTGACTAGCAAATTTTTGATCTCTATCTTGTATCAATTCGTAAATCTCTAGAGGCAATAGCCAATCATTGGGGTGATCTTTTTCTACAATTTCAAAAACAGCTTCCAAAGAAAATTTGGCAGATTTTCCTTCTCGAATATTTCTTACCGATTCGTATAAAGAGTACAATTCTAATTGTTTTTCAGAACAATCTCCTTTTATAGTTGTTGATGTTGGTTTGTGCGTAATTAAATCGAAAGAATTATCGTCTGCAGGACCAGAATACGCAGATACTATTTCGGTACCAATAGCCAAATCAAATGCTCCCCATTCTGGCTTAAAGAGTTGTTCGTTTTGATAGGTAACCGTACATTCACTAAACTGAATCAGAATTAACTCTCCTTTAATATTTCTAGTACCAGTTATGATATTTCCAGCGATCGTGATTCCACTTTCAAATTCAAACTCGATATATTCACCTTCATGAAAATTATAAGCTTTTAAATCTCTAGGCGACATATTTTCTATGGCTAGATTACTGCCTTTTAACTTGCCAATAGGTGATCCAAATCCAGACATATGTGTATCTATACCATGGCCAATTAATTCTTTCTCTCTAAAAGACAAAGCAGATGGCCCTTCAGTTTTGAAATAAATGACCTCATTGTCTTTGTTTTTAATCATTCTAGTGAAAACACCAGAAATTTGTATACCAGTGTTGAGTTCTATTGTTCCTAGGTTTTCTGAAGCAATAAGTTTTTCTAATCCACGATGTCCACCTTTTCTTAATGCCATGGTATCTGCAAATTCTTCAAGAACCTGGCATAGGTATGCAAAATCTGGAGTAACGAAAAGTTGTGGCTGCGGTTTGGTAATATCAAAGTCTTGAAAAGCAGCTTCTGGAGAATAAGGTAATTTTTTTACATTATCTGTCATGCACCACTCACTTTCACCAATAGATGATAATAAGCCAGCTCCATAAATTTTTGGTTGATCTACTGTGCCTATTAATCCATACTCGACTGTCCACCAATGTAAATTACGAATAAGAGCCATCTCAGAAGGATCTTCTTTTAACCTTTGTAATTCGTCAACCTTTTTTTCTGCAGCTTCAATATCTTTGGGGTCAATATTATGAGCTTCTTTTAAAATAGATAAAGTACGTACAGCCTCATACATATCATGATCCTTTTTAGAAGAAATAGCTTTACAACCAATTTTCCCGAACCTTCTTAAATATTCGGCATAATCAGGATTGGCAATAATAGGGGCGTGACCTGCAGCTTCATGAATAATATCTGGAGCCGGAGTATATTCAATATTTTCAAGTTGCCTTATGTCTGATGCAATAACAAGAATGTTGTATGCTTGAAATTCCATAAATGCATTCGGAGGGATAAAACCATCTACCGCTACAGCGGCCCAACCTATTTCTTTTAGGATCCTATTCATCCCATACATGTTAGGGATGTCGTCAATAGATATTCCGGTTTGTTTAAGTCCTTTTATATATGATTCATGGGCAATTTTATTCAATGAAGTAATATTTTTTCGCATTACATAACGCCATACCGCTTGATTTACGGGAGTATATTCTTCATAGTTTTGAGGCTTAATAAACTGTTTTAAATGATCAGGAAGCCTGTCTATCAGTGGGTTGGATGCAATGTTTGAGGACATTAAGACAATTTTTTAGTTAAAAGACACTTAAATTGTAAAATTAAGGGGTTTATTTTTAATTCTAAGCGTTATATATATGTAATTTAATTTTTAACATAAGTATTTAATGATACAATCAAGGCTTTTTATATTACTATTGTTATTAATTGGTACTGTTCTTAATGCGCAAGTCACTAATAAAGGGTATCCTTATAGTTGGGATATGAAAACTTCAGAAAAGAAAAGGATGACTCCTGAAATAATGGAAACTTTTGATTTGTCCAAATTGCGAAAAGAAGATGAAGTTAATGATAAAAATAAATCGGGTGCATTACGATTTGGGTATGAATTAGAAGTAAATCTGGGTTTGACCAATGCAGGTGTATGGGATGAATTGCCTAGCGGAAAAGGAAGAATTTGGCGTTTAAATATTGTTTCTAAAGGCGCACAATCATTGAATTTTATTTTTGACTCTTATGATTTACCAAAAGGAGCTACAATATACATCTATAACGAAGATAGATCTGACCTTTTAGGTGCATATACTGATGTTTTTAATAATTCTGATGGAATGCTTGGTACTTGGATGGTAGAAGGTGATCGAATATGGATTGAGTATTTTGAACCAAAAGAATTTATAGGGAAAGGAAGTTTAAATATTGCAACCGTCGTTCATGGATATCGTTCTTTTACTAATGATTTGAAGACTGCAAAAGATTTGGAGAATTCTCAAAGTTGTAATTTTGATGTTAAATGCTCTCTTGGAAATGATATAGAGTCTTTTAAGAATCGATTAAAACATGCGGTTGTTAGAATAGTTCAAGGAGGACATTATTGCACGGGGACTTTAATTAATAATACCAAAAATGATGCTTCACTTTATGTTTTAACCGCTAATCATTGTAATAATGCAGATGAATCAACTTGGGTGTTTAGATTTAATTGGATTAGTTCAACGACTTCATGTGGGACAGAAGTAAGTAGTGAGGATATAGTTAACAAACAAACAACAAGTAGAGCAGTTTTATTAGCATCTAATACAGAGTCAGATTTTAAATTGATTGAATTAGATGGAGGAGTGGATGATGCATGGGAACTTGAGTGGGCTGGTTGGGATCGAGGGGTGATTAATCCTGATTTTACTTTCGGAATTCATCACCCAAAAGGGGATATAATGAAAGCATGTCGATCAAAGACAAAACCACTAATTCCTCAGAAATTTTTGGTTGGAGACATTCCAGATCCTATAGATTTATGGATTGTACAGCAATGGGAGTTGGGGGTTACAGAAAAAGGTTCTTCTGGCTCTGCTCTTTTTGATCCTAACGGAAGAATAATAGGAGTTTTATCGGGAGGGGCAGCAGATTGTAATGGATTGATATACAATGGCGGTTCTGATTATTATGGTAGATTTGATACTTCATGGGATTATGGAGGTAATAGCAATTCAAGACTTTCTGACTGGTTGGACCCAATTCATAGCGGAAGAGAAACACTGGATATGATTTCGTTAGAAAAACCTTTAGGAATACCTCCCATTCCAAAACAAAAAGTAGATATATATTATAAACTGTCTGATAATACACTTAATATTACCAATGACTCAAATAAAACTTTTAGGTATCTTATTTATAGTGTTTTAGGCCAGAAACTGAACATGGGAACATTGTCCCCTCGAGCTACTAAGGCAGTTTCTTTAAATACATTGGTTAATGGGGTGTATTTTGTTAATATCACAAATACGGGAGATGGAAGTTCGTTTACGAAAAAAATAATGATATTGAAATAAGAGCTTCAGTACGTTGAATTCAAAAAACTAAAGCAAATTAGGTAATATAGAATATTTAAGCATTTTTTTAGTTTACAAAAGTACTAATCATTTAATCCTTAAGAAATAATGCTTATTCATCTCTTAATTGAAAGACAAAGACATTTTTATTTAGGGGAAAATACAGTGCAATTTTTAGTAAAATTCTGTTAATGAACACATTTTAAAAATAATTTTTGTCTAAAAAACTTTTAAATGGTAAATTAAAAGTTTTATTTTGATAAATAATGTAGTTATAAAAAAGTAAAATTGATTCTTGTTAAAAAACATAAAGCTTTGAGATGTAGGTTGTTAATACTTGGTTTGATATTTGTGTGTTTGGCTAACGCTCAGGTGAAAAAGGGTACCCCAAAGAGCTGGACAGAAAATATACAGAGCAAGAGAAGTATGTCTCCAGTTGTTTTGAAAGGATTTGACTTACGAAAGATTCAAGAAGAAGATGTTGTTAATGATCTAGATAAATCAATACCATGGCGATTTGGGCATGAAATAGACGTAGATTATGGATTGACCAATTCTGGAACTTGGAATGAGCTACCTAATGGTAAAGGTAGAATTTGGAGGGTTAATATTGTATCCAAAGGAGCCAAAACATTAAATTTTATATTTGATTCATATGACTTGCCAAAAGGGGCTTCTATATTTTTGTACAATGCTGATAAATCAGATTTATTAGGTGCGTATACCGATGTTTTTAATAATCCAGAGGGAGTATTGGGTACATGGACAGTAGAAGGAGAAAGTGTTTGGGTCGAGTATTATGAACCAAGTAATCAAAGAGGACGAGGAAAACTTAATATTGATAAGGTTGTACATGGGTATAGATCCATTACCGATGCAGAAATAGAGAAACGATTAATAGGTTTTGGGGATTCTGGTCCTTGTAATTATGATGTAGAATGTCCAACAGGAGAAGATTTTGATCCTTTGAAGGATAGACTTAAACATTCAGTGGCTAGAGTATTAGTTGGAGGAGGTATTTGTACAGGAACCTTGATTAATAATACAGCCAATGATGCCTCTTTGTATTTTTTAACCGCTAATCATTGCAAAGGAGCAGATGAAACATTATGGGCTTTTCGATTTAATTGGATTAGTCGAAAAACATCTTGTGGTACCGAAGAAAGTAGTGAAAATATAGACGAAAATCAGACAACGAGTAGGGCTATTTTATTGGCGTCAAATGTAGAAAGTGATTTTAAGTTATTAAAATTAGATGGTGGAGTAGAAGAATCTTGGGACTTAGAATGGGCAGGTTGGGACCGAAGAGAGGTCGATCCAAGTTATACTGTAGGTATTCATCATCCTGTAGGAGATATTATGAAAGTATGTCGCTCAAACTCTCCAATAGGAACATATAGAGGATTGATTGGATCTCTTATTCCTGATCCAATTGATTGTTGGGTAGTACAGAGATGGGACTTTGGAGTTACAGAAGGAGGCTCTTCAGGGTCGGCATTATTTGATTCAGAAGGTCGAATTATAGGTCAATTAGCTGGAGGAGGTGCCGATTGTGCAGGAGTGGTGAATAATGGAGCTTCTGATTTTTATGGTAGATTTGATACTTCGTGGGATTTTGGAAACACAAATGATTCTAGACTTTCAAATTGGTTAGATCCTTTAAATACAGGTGCAGAAATTTTAGATATGCTTTCTGTAGAAAAACCAGGAGAGACGCCTTTACCTCCAAAAGATGAAGTTATTGTATTTTTTAAATCATCTAACTCTACACTTAACATTGTTAATGACTCAAATAAAACTTTACGATATACTGTTTATAATATGTTAGGTAAAGAGTTAAACGCAGGACAGTTATTAAAGGAAACACAGGAGATAGAAGTAGGAAATGTCTCAAGCGGAATGTATTTTGTGCATATCAAAAATGTAAATAGTAATGCCTCTTTTACTAAGAAAGTAATGGTAAATAATAGATTATAAATTTATAACAACTAGAAAACAAAAAGTGCTTGATATATGAAATCAAGCACTTTTTTTATTATCGTATTAAAGAAAAATGCCCTGTAATTCTTTTTGGAGTATTGTTTTGTACATATTCTAGACTAAACCAGTATTCGCTAGAAGGCATTTGTTGCCCACCATAAAATCCATCCCATCCACTTCCATCTGGAATCAATTGTGTTAATAGTTTTCCGTATCTGTCAAAAACGAAAATTTTTGAATTCGTGTCTAAAAGTGTATTTGAAGTGTCTGTTATTAGCCATGTGTCATGAAAACCATCGCCGTTAGGAGTAAAGTACTCTGGAATAATTAAAAGATCATCAGGATTGTTGTTGGGGTTGTTAGGGTCGGTGTCATTGTCATTAGGAGAGACTTCAATGCTTGTAATGCATCCATTACGTTTAATAAATATAGTATGAGTCTCTAATGTCGCATTTCCAAAGCGGGTAGAATCTTGATACGAACCATCGATATCATCTAAAGCATATTCAATTATACCTGTTGTATTCTCAGGAATAACTACAATGTCATTTCCTTGAAACTCTGCACGGTCATCAAATGAGTCAGGGTCTTCATCAAACGAAATAATTTCTGAAAGTGTTGAGGTAGTAACTTCTTTTGTGTCTGGATCAGTGATGGTTACAGTAGCTTGTATAGTGTAATCTCCGGCAATTGTAAAATCATAATTTCCTGACATATCAGTAGAAGAAAAAAGTATGGTGTTGGTAGCATCTAGTATTTCCCAAGCTATTGTATCTACGCTATTACTTAACCCAAAACCGGTTGTTTCGTTTAAGCAAGATTGATCAAGTATAATTTCAGGGGTTTCAACACAACATCCTTTTTGATCTGCAGCTGCATTTATCTGAAGAAATGTATCACCATTTGTAGGCTCTTTAAAGATAGGTGTGTTAGGAAAGTATTGCTTTACAGTTCTTAGTAAAGTTATCCAGTCATATCTAAAACTAATTGTAGTAGTTGTCGATGAAGGAGCTTTTCCTTTCAAGGTATCAAAAGCCGCTTGAAGGGTTGTCATTACTTCTTGCTTTATAGTAGTATTGTTTGTATGAAAATGCTGAAACATTCCGCCTTTCCCTTGTATATTTACCGTGCCTCCTTCTCCTAAAAAAAATCGTTCTACGATTGACCAGTCTATTTGATAATCCCATAAAGGAATTGAAACATCAGTGCTTGCTTTTTGAGCCTGTTCTAAAACAACTTTTACTATTTCTCGAATGTTAACTCGATAATTACTATTTCCAGGAGGGAGTAAATCTCCAGCATTAGGATTAGTATTTGTTGTTTCATAAGTGTCTGAAGTCATATGATCTTTTACACTTTCTGCTCCACCAAAACCTAAATTGTAAGTTACAGTCATTACTCCCAAACCAAAAAACTTGTCAGCAGGGTTGTCTATTGTTTTATGCCAACATACATCTTTTGCATAACTGTACCGGTTATAAATGGAGAAGAAATTGATAGCAGACATAAAGTAACCATTAATTGTTCTAGCTTCATTTAGAATAGTTTTGTCAATTCCAATATAGTTATTCATAAACTCATCGGCGAAATTGGAACCTAATTCTGTTGCATCTGCAGCGTTTTCTAACTGAGTTTGATATTTGGGGAAATACTCAGGGTATGAAATACCTCTGTCTAAACCTGTAAAACGTTCTACTTCAAACGGACCATAAGCGCCTTCTGTATTTAGTGTTTGTGGGTCTTCAGAGGTTCCTGAGAACGTTTCTTTTGCACCAACTCCCATCATCCATTGCATATCAACATTAAGATATTCTTGCCCCATTGCAAGACTCATCCAATATAAATAGTTTGAATCGTTTCCAACAAACATAGTGTTGGTATTACTAAAAAAAACAGATAGTCCGTTATAAGGAAACATAATTTGAGTTTCTCCCAGCCAAGTGTCTAAAAAACCATTAGAATATTTTCCTCCTCTAGATCCTAAATCATCCAAATAGCGATAATTTGGATTATAAAAATCGGGAGTATTTATTAGATCTGATAGTTGTTGAAGTGTTATTGGAGCTTCATCTTCTGGTTTTTCTGATTTGTTACATAACTCTCCCTGAGCCTGTAAGTGAGAGATAGATAAAAGTATACCTAGGGTATAGGTAAGTAATCTTGAGGACATGATGTAGGTTGATAAATTTAGTTAGGTATTGAGAACGAACAAGGATAGATATTAGTATATCTGCTCAATTATAAATACGCTTCGAAACTAAATTTTCAATTAAAAAGCAAATACCTTGTTGAATTTTAACAAGGTATTTGCTTTAAATAAGTGCTGTAATATGTAATTTATTTCTTTCTGAAGTATACCGAAACAGGTACACCATTAAAATCAAATTCTTTACGAAGTTGATTTTCAATAAATCGTTTGTATGGATCTCTTATGTATTGTGGTAAATTACAAAAGAATGCAAATTGAGGTTGTGGTGTTGGTAATTGCGTAATGTATTTGATTTTTACATATTTACCTTTGTATGCAGGTGGTGGATTACGATCTATTATTGGTAGCAAAGTGTCATTAAGTTCACTTGTTTTAATTTTTTTAGATCTGTTTTTATATACTTCTACAGCAGTCTCTATTGCTTTAAATAGTCGTTGTTTTGTAAGTGCAGAAATAAAGACAATAGGAACATCTGTAAATGGTTCTATTTGTTTACGAATATATTTCTCAAAATCTTTTAAAGTATTACTTTCTTTATTTTCGATGAGATCCCATTTGTTAACAAGAATAACAATACCTTTTCTATTACGTTCTGCCAGCCAAAAAATATTTTGTACTTGCCCATCAAAACCTCTGGTTGCATCAAGTAGCAATAAGCAAACATCACTATGCTCTATGGCACGAACCGATCGCATAACCGAATAGAATTCTAGATCTTCTCTTACTTTGGATTTACGGCGTATACCAGCTGTATCAACAAGATTGAACTCAAACCCAAAGCGATTGTATTTTGTGTCTATTGCATCTCTCGTTGTACCTGCTATATCGGTTACAATATATCTGTCTTCACCAATTAACGCATTAATAAATGATGATTTTCCGGCATTTGGTCTACCAACAACCGCAAATCTGGGTAATTCGTTATCTTCTTCCTCTTCTTGTTGTGGTAGTGCTTTAACCAATTCATCAAGAAGCTCTCCAGTACCACTACCATTAATACTAGCAATGGTATAGTAATCTCCAAGTCCTAGATTGTAGAATTCGACAGCATTGTCTACTCTCATGGCGTTATCTACTTTGTTAACAACCAAAAAGACTGGTTTTTTAACACGACGAAGTAATTTAGCAACATCTTCATCCATTCCTGTTACTCCAGATTCTACGTCTACCATAAAAATAATTGCATCGGCTTCGTCAATAGCAAGTTCTACCTGCTTATCAATTTCGGCTTCAAATACATCATCACTCCCTAATACATAACCTCCTGTGTCGATCAAAGAAAATTCTACTCCATTCCAATCACTTTTGCCATAATGCCGATCTCTGGTTACCCCACTAACAGCATCTACGATAGCCTCTCTTCTTTGAATTAAACGATTAAAGAAAGTTGATTTTCCTACATTAGGTCGCCCTACAATTGCAACTATACCACTCATTGAGATCTATTCTAAAAATTTGTGCAAAATTAGCCTTTTTATTTTAGAACGAAGAGAGTTTCTCTCTTATAATGTTTAGAAGCAAAAAGATACATGACGATTACCTAATTCTTTTTTAAAAGATGAATTAAAAATGAAATTTTAAAAAATGAATAATTAGAAGAAAAATAGTGTAAAAAATAAAAAGCCCAAAGACCATTTTGAGGTCTATGAGCTTTTCATAATTGATAGTCAGTCAGTGAAATAATTACTTACTTCAAAGATACCAAGTATTGTGGTTAAGTTGGTTACTGTAAAACAACAAAGTTTTTATGGAGCTTTTATTTAACCTCATAAATGGCAATTGTGTTCGATACTTCGTTGGTTACTATGATTAAGTCATTTCCTGTTGGACTGTTTTTTCCTTTAACCGTAATTAAGCCTTCTGGAGAGATATCTGATGCATCTCTTAGCCATTCTAAAAACTTCGGATTAGATGGGTTTGAGATGTCGTAAACAAGTATTCCGCCTGTTCTTTCTAAACCAACAAATAATAAGGTTTTATTTTTTATTTTTAAAGTTGCCACGGCTTCCGGTTCAGCACCTTTGTCATCAGACCTTTTATCTGCCTTACTACCTTCATTGTTGTTAAAAGCACTAGGGTCGATATCAAAAATAGTTTTAGCAATTTGATCTCCACTATCATAAATTACTGCTCCAGAAGTGGACCAAATCGTAAAAGATCTAGCTCCATATGCGTAAATTTCATCAAAATCACCATCATTATCAATATCACCATTCGCAGTTGTGGTTTTCAATCTTCCAAGGTTTTCGTCTAATTGAAGCGTGGCTGCATCTGGAAAAACAGTTGGATCAAGAGTAAGATCTTTTACTCTTTCTTCTTCAGAATATCCATCATAATCTCGCGCATCACCTTCATTTGCAGTAATTAAGTATCTACCCCCTCTTATTTTTGAATATACAATGGCATCTGGGTGATAAAATCCTAAAACTGGCCAATTTTTAAAATTTCCAACAATATCATCTTTATCACTAGCATCTATTTGATTGTTTGGTAATGCATAATCTTTTACTCCCAACCCAACAATATTTGTAATGGATTTTGTTTGCAAATCTACAATAGCGATACCGTTATTTTCTTGAAGTGTAATATATGCCGTTTTCGAATTATTTGATATTGCAACATATTCGGGTTCTACATCTTGAGCAAGAGAGGCGTTTGGACCAAAAACTCTAAAATCATTACCAATTGTTTGACCATTAAATGCGGCAAAACTCAATTGAGAAACTTGTTTAGAAGCTAGATCGATTATAGTTATTGAACCTTCAGGATCAATAGTATACTCATCATTAGGTTCTCCTTCATTTGCAGCAACAATATATTTACCATTTGGACTAAAAGTGACCATATCTGGTAAGGCACCAGCTGGATAGGTATTGACTAAAGCTTGCGAGTCAGAATTGTATGTGGCAATAACTCCATTTGCTTGTTTGTTCAAAGAGTTTTCAAGAGCCACAGCTACTAGTCCATTATGCACAGCAACACTATTAGGTATACCTGTTAATGCAATATCAGTACCTTTTACTGGAGTTGATGGGTTTGATATATCCCATACCGAAAGTTCTGATTCATTTGGATTAACTATAAAAAGCTTACCTGTTTCAGGATCAAATGCCGAAATTTCTGCAAACCCTTCGTCACCAGTTCCGTTAGTAAAGCCTCCTATTTTGTTAAATGTAAGTGGATTGTCATTTCCTCCTCCATGATAGTCATCTAGATCACAAGAGGAGCAAAGCCCTAATATAGCAGTAGATAAAAGGAGAGTTTTGTTAATTAGTTTCATTGTTGAAGATGTTTTACGTGATTAAAACCTCAAATATTAGCAACAATTGTATCCTTAATGTTATGTTAAGGGTAAATTAAAAATATTATTGCTAAATGTATTGGCTTTACTACAGTGTAAAACAGACCTCAAGGAGCGACTATGAATCTAATTGATCAATTGTTGTAACCAAAACGTTTTAATTGACGCTCATTACTACGCCAATTTTTATTTATTTTGACATACAATTCGATATGAATCTTTTTTCCAAAGAACTTTTCTAAATCCTTACGCGCTTCAGTACCAACTTTTTTTAAAGCAGATCCTTTATGACCAATAATAATACCTTTTTGCGAATCTCGTTCTACCATAATTACAGAACGAATTCTAATGATATCTTCGTCTTCAATAAATTCTTCGGTCTCTACTTCGACAGAATAAGGAATTTCTTTTTTATAATGTACCAGTATTTTTTCACGAATAGCCTCATTTACAAAAAAACGTTCTGGTTTATCAGTTAACTGATCTTTTGGATAAAAAGGAGGTGATTCTGGTAGCAATTCGACAATCCTTTCAAAAACTTCTTTAACGTTAAATTTTTCGAGTGCAGATATAGGGTACATCTCTGCATTAGGTACTTTTTGAGCCCAAAACTGTACCTGTTCCTCAAGCTGCTCTTGATTGGATTGATCTATTTTGTTAAGTAAGAGGAATACAGGGATTTTTGAATTCGTTATTTTTTGAAAAAAAGCTTCATCTTTTAACTCTTTTTCACCAATCTCGACCATATAAATTAAGACATCAGCATCTTCAAATGCAGATTTTACAAACCCCATCATGGATTCTTGTAACTCATATGCCGGTTTTATAATACCCGGAGTGTCAGATAAAATAACCTGAAAATCATCGCCGTTTACAATCCCAAGAATACGATGTCTTGTGGTTTGTGCTTTAGAAGTAATAATAGATAGCTTTTCTCCAATAAAAGCGTTCATTAATGTGGATTTACCCACATTTGGATTACCTATAATATTTACAAAACCAGCTTTATGCCCCATATTCTTGAATTTGATGCAAAGGTAGATGAATATTTAACAAGAAAAGAATGATTAGAAAATTATTGTATTAATATTAATAAGCTTAAGCTTATTTTGTAAAAAAACCTTTAAAGTGGGATGAACGACATCGTTTTAATTTAATTTTTCTTAAATTTATCTTAAGTTAAGTTTTCAAAACCCCGTGAAAACAAGTCTTTTAATCTTAAATCTTGGGATCATTTGGAATATAATTTTTTCTTTTTCACACCTATTCTCTTTAAAAGAAACATCACATCTTTTAGCTTAGCTCTAATCTTATCTTTTCCTGTTTTTTCTCAGAAACACGATAAGTCTATAGCCAAAGCCGATGAGAACTTTGAAGCATTTGCATATATAGATGCTAGAGCAATCTATATGGATGTAATAAATCAAGGTTACGCTTCTAAAGATTTATATGCAAAACTGGCAGATTCATTCTACTTTACAAGTGATCTAGAAGATGCCGTTCAATGGTATGAAAAATTAATAGAGGCTAGTGGAGAAGAAGTAAATCCAGAATATTTGTTTAGATATTCTCAGTGCCTTAAAAGTGTAGAGCGTTATCAAGAGTCTGATGATATGATGGAACGTTTTAATTCTTTAACACAAAACGATAAAAGAGCAAAGTTTTTTATAGAAAAAAAGGATTACTTAGATTTTATAGAATTACAATCAGGAAAGTTTGAGATGTTTTCTTTAAGTATTAATACTAAAAACTCTGAGTATGCTCCTAGTTTTGATGCAAATAATAAAATTGTTTTTGCTTCTTCAAGAGAAAAAATTAATAACCCAGCTAAATTACATAAATGGGATAAAATGCCTTTTTTGGATATCTTTTCGTCAGAAGTTGAAAGTGATCAAATAGGTTTAAAAGAACCAGTTAAATTAAAAGGAAAGATAAACACAAAGTTTCATGAATCTTCTACTAGTTTTAGTAGAGATGGAACGACTATGTATTTTTCGCGAAATAATTATACGAATAACAAGCTAGGAACAAGTAAAAAAGGGGTAGTGCTTTTGAAATTATATAAAGCCACCTTGATAGATGGAAAATGGACAAACGTAACAGAGTTACCATTTTGTAGTGATAATTATTCTGTGTCTCATCCGTCATTAAGTACAGATGGTAAGAAGTTGTATTTTGCAAGTGATATGCCCGGTACGTTTGGAAAATCGGATTTATATGTAGTTGATGTATTAGGGGGAGGAAGATTTGGAAAACCAAAGAATCTTGGCGAAAATATCAATACCGAAGGAAGAGAGACTTTTCCATATATCAGTAATAGCGGAAGACTATATTTTGCCAGTGATGGTCATGTAGGTCTAGGAGGGTTAGACGTTTTTGTTGCAGAGCCAAAAGAGTCGGGGTTTTCTGATGCTTTTAATGTTGGTAAACCCATAAATAGCCCTAAAGATGATTTTACTTTTGTTCTTAATGAAGAAACCAAAATAGGGTATTTTGCGAGTAATAGAAAAGGAGGCAAGGGTAATGATGATATCTACAGTTTTAAGCAAAATGAAGAGTTAATTACTTCGTGTAAACAATATATAGATGGTAGAATAGTAGATATAGAGACTAATTCGACACTTTCTGGTGCTGACATTATTTTATGGGATGAAAATCGAGCAATTGTAGATAGAGCTGTATCAGATTCTTTTGGGAGGTATAAATTTGTTGTAGAGTGTGAGAAACAATATGAAGTTCAAGTGGGATTAGCAGGATATACTCCAGAAAATATAGGTTTAAGAACTACTGATGTTTTAGAGTATACCAATGCAATTGTTGTGCCTTTACAACCTATAAAAGAAGAAGTTTTATCTCCATTAGCTCAAGTGAATTTGGGTGATGATCTAGGAAAAACATTATTACTAGAACCTATTTATTTTGGTCTGGATGATGCGACAATTACACCTGAAACAGAAATTGAATTGCAGAAGATAATTGCTGTAATGAAAAAGTATCCCGATTTAAAAATAGAGGTTCGTTCACACACCGATAGTAGGTCAAGTTTTTGGTATAACAAACGATTAAGTGTGAAAAGAATGAGAGCTACTATCAGTTATATCGTAAGGAAAGGAGAAATTTACTGGAAAAGGATACGAGGTAAGGCTTATGGAGAAAGAAGGTTAATCAATAAATGTGGTAATGATGTGCCATGTACAGAAGAAGAACATCAAGAGAACAGACGAAGTGAGTTTATTGTGAGAAAATAGAATACACTTTGTTATACTCTAACTTTTATGACCGGATTTTTTTAAAATATACTTTTGCCATCTTATTTACTTTTGGAGCAAGTACTAATCCAGAAATAACTGTAGGAATAGCCATTAAAGCAAAGGCACTGTCTATTAAATCTATTGCAAATTCAATTTTGACCACAGCCGCTATAACGATTGATACAATATATATATAGTTATAGTACTTTCCGTATTTGGGTTGTGTTAGAAAACCTAAACAAGTTGAGCCATAATAAGAATAAGAGAATAATGTAGATAAGGCAAATACCAATACCATAATAATAACAACTATATCACCAATACCATAAGGCAAGACAGAATTGAAAGCTTCTAGTGTTAGAGAAATTCCATTGTCATTCGTGGTTTGCCATACCCCTGTAGATAATATTGCCAGAGCTGTTAATGTACAGACCAATAGTGTATCTATCGCTGGACCTACCATGGCCACGAGTCCTTCGCGAATGGGTTCATTTGTTTTAGCCATGCCATGCATCATAGGGGCGGTTCCTATACCAGCTTCATTAGAAAATGCTGCTCTTTTTACTCCTGTTTTAATGAGATACCCTAAGGCTCCGCCTGCGGCTGCTTTGCCAGTAAAAGCATCAGAAAAGATGAGTAAGAACATATCGGGTATTTTTTCAATTTGAAGGATAAGAATAGTAATAACTGTTATAAAGTATAAAACAACCATAAAAGGAACCAATTTACTGGCTACAATGCCTATTCTTTTAATTCCTCCAAGGATAACCAAAGACGCAATACATGCCAATATGATACCGACATACCATTTATAGCTTTCTTTTAACTCAAAGACATCTACCAAGGTTTGAGTCAATTGATTGGCTGTAAAAGCAGGAAGAGTCCCTATTAATCCTGCTAAGGCAAATAATATAGCTAACGGCTTCCATTGCTTACCCATTCCATTTATAACAACATACATAGGGCCACTTAATAAAGTCCCGTCCTTATCTTTTGACCTATACATTATTGCAAGAGAACAAGTGTAGAATTTTGTTGCCATACCTATCAATGCACTAATCCACATCCAAAATATAGCACCAGGGCCACCGGTAACAATAGCCACGGCTACTCCGCTTATATTCCCCATGCCCACTGTAGCGGCGAGTGCAGAAGATAATGCTTGAAAATGACTGAGCTGACCAATATCATCTTTATTATCATATTTACCTAGAAGTATATCTATGGCATGTCTGAAGTAAAAAAAAGGCGTAAACTTAGAATAAATCAAAAAGAAAATACCACCGCCAACAAGTAATATTAGTAAAGGCCAATCCCATATCCAGGAACTAAAATTGGCGACAACACTTTCAATAGTCTTTAACATAAACTTAGTATCTTCTTTTTTTAGAAAAAAGATAGTTAAATATAAGACGATTCTTAAGAAAAAAATACTAATCTCTTATAAATCGAGGTTTGTTAATGCCTCTATCATACATGATTATACTACCAGCTACAGCAACATTAACACTTAGTTCGGATTTAAACTTAACCAAAAACTTTGATTTTTCTATTGCTTTTTTAGATAATCCGTGATCTTCTGCCCCCAGTAAATAAACACATCTTTTAGGGTGATTAAAGCTTTCTAAAGGTACAGCCTGTTCATTAAGCTCTACTCCAACAAGCATAGCACCTTTTGGAAGGTGTTTATAAAAATCTTCAAATGTATCATAATGAAAATAGGGCATAGATTTTACAGCATTATGCGTATCACAAGCTTGTTTAGCATACCGATTACCAATAGTAAAAATAAAACTTGCTCCCATATTTTGCGCAGTACGCCAAAGTACTCCTAAGTTTTCGGGAGTTTTGCCATTTTGAATACCAATCCCAAAAAACTCATTCTCAAAGTTATCTATCATGAGAACAAAAATATAAAAGAACAGATGACTTATGATCTTAAAAATCACTTTTGACCAAGGCACTTTCTTTAATAAGTTTTCGTATCCAAGAATTAGGAGTCATATCAATGGTAAGATTGATTCGTTCACTAGTGCTTAAATTATCAATTTTATGTGGGTCTGTAAGTTTTAAATACCAACATTCACCTGGTTGCATAGGTACTGGAGTTCCGTTTAAATAGAATATTACATTGTCATTGGTGTGAATAGGAATAGTAAGCCGTATTACCGATTTGTCTATTTCTAGGCCTAGTGTAGGGTCTGTATGTTCTTGAACTATTGCACCGGGAGCAAGACGAAGTAATCGAACTAAAGTAACATTAGTATGTCTACGAAAGCTATCTACAATACTAAATAGATATGGAGATGTTTTAAGAGCTTTGGTGTCTAACCAATCGGTCCAAGAACCATCGGCATAATCATCTGTAGGGGGAGGAAAAGGAAGAGAAGAGTCAACAGTGTGGGCAGGAGCTCTAAGTGGAATTACATCATAATATTCAAAATAATCAAGTTGTAAAGCTTTACACTCTTCAAACATTTTAATAGGATCGAATGTAAATGGTAGTTTGATACGATCTTTACATAAGGTGCTTTTCTTTTTGGTTAGTGACATGATACATGTTTTTATGATCACAGTAATAGTAAAAGTTACAATTTTTGTGATCTTTTTTTGGTTTTAAGAGTTTCCTTGATAAGGAGTTAAATACTAAGATACTTATAATTCTTTATAAAAAGATACGTAAAAAAAGCCTTAATTGACTTATTTCATATCATCACTGATTCATACAATTAAGTATGTGATAATATTTATTATAAAAGACAAAAAATGAACCCTATAAATTGCTTGCAAAAAAAGAAATAAAAAAAAGAGATTAAACCTTTTTAGAATTCTTAGGTCATAGAATAGAAGAAACTTAAAAAGTTAAGGTTATGAAAAAAATGATAAAAGTACTGTTCACAGTTTTAGTATTAGGATGCGTTACTACATCATGTGCTACAACGATTAAAGCTTCTCCTATTCATAAAACAAAAATTGTCAATGTACATCATCCAAAAGTTATACTTCATAAAAATGTAAAGTACTATCGAAGTAAGGGGAAATGGTACGTGAAGAAAGGAAATGTGTATAAAATAGTTAAGGCTCCAATAGGTGCTCGAATGGTAACGTTACCAAGAGGCTATAGAGTCGTAAAGATTAGAGGTGTGAAATATTTCACTTATAAAGGGGTGTATTATAAAAGATCAGGTAGAAAATATATTGTGGTTGTTGTTTAGTTTTTTATTAGTTGATAAATTTAGTGGAGTAGTGGTTTTACTACCCCACTATTTTTTTGTTTACCAAGCTTCTTCAATTTTTATACGCTTACCACTTTGATAAGATGCAATAAATGCATTTCTAAACCCTAAGCCAACTAACTCTTTACGAAAAAGTTTAGCTTCATTAAGTGTTTCAAAATTACCCAATGCATACTTGTTAAAGCTACCACTTTTTATTTCTTTAAAATTGACAAAACCATCAGAGTACATAGAAAGATCTTTATCTTCAAAAGCTCCAATTTGTACGGCATAGATCAATTTATCTTCTAAGGATCCTGCAGATCCAGAAGCATCATTTTGTCCTGCTAATTCTTGATTCATAGCCATATTTTTAATGGTTTCTTCAAGTTCTAATATTTTGTCATCACGTGTTTTAACTTCTGTGTTGTATTTCTTTTGAGATATAGCTTCTTTTGGTGTACTAAAATTCATAAGATATACCGTTCCTGCGACTCCTAAAAGTGCTATAATTCCAAGAATAATTGCTGCAATTTTAAATTTTTGAGATGTTTCACGCTCATCTTTTACCGCTTTGTTTCGAGCATAATCCATTGCTCGTTTAGATTCCTCAGCTTGTTCGATTTGGTTTTTATAATCCTGTAATTCTTCTTCTGTTATAAATGGCATCTGATTAGTATTTAGATACTCAAATATAAACGATTCTTCTTAAACTCCAAGACTTTGTGGTATTTAGGGTTTATTGAGCGTATAAGAAGTGATGAAATTCCTGTGCAGAGGTAAGTAAAACACATAGTAGAGTTAAGGTTTATTTAATCCAATGGTAATGTTTAAGTATAAAACAAAAGCTACTTTTGGAATGTTAAAAGGAACATGAAGTGGAGAAATAATTTTGAAAAAAGAATATTTCTTATAGAATTTGGGCTCCTTATATCGTAAGGAATTGATGCTAAAATTTGTACGTTAAATAAAAGTTTAAAAGACAATGAATACATACTATTGTCTAAAAAAATATGTAGAAACCGTGTTTTTTACAGTTTCTTATATATAGTTAGAGTTTTTTAAAGAAAGAAAACGCGGCTTAATAACCGCGTTTTTGTTTTTGAATGTTATAGAGATATTATTTATTAAGATTAATAAAGTTAAGATCTTTGTCTATGGCTCCAACAAAAACCCTATGAACTCCAAGAGTACCAAAATTGTCTATTTCTTCAGTTTTGGAAAGTGATGAAATAAAGAAAATAGTATTATTCTTCAATAAAAGGTTAGGGGTATATTCACCACCAAAAAATATACTCTTTATATGATTTCCTTGTGAATCAAACTTTCTTAAATAATTTTTCGTAGATAATACAAAAGAATCCCCTAGGTTAACTAGTCCTTGAGTATTAAATTTTGTAGTATGGGTACTAGAGGAATTTTCTAAATATTGAGAACTTAATTGTTGTCCTTCAGCATTGGCTATAATCATTTCAGAAAGCCCATACATGACTAGATTACCTGAGTTAAGTTGCTCAACATGAAACCAATTTTCTAGCTCGTTTTTTTTTATTCCTCCTAAAGATTTTAAAACTGAGTTTTCAAAAGTTTTATATGTTGTTAGGTTAAGATCATTATCAAAGAAATAAAGTACAGGAGTGTATTCTTTCAATAGTGGTTGATTGAGTTCAAAAGAAGCTCCGTATCCAATATAACCATTTGTTACATGTATTAAATCCCCTATAAATGCATTGGGTAAATCTATTTCGTAGGTATTTGTTTTAATTATTGTATTATCCTTATCCCTTATCTGAATAACAGGGTTAAATTTGGCATTGCTATTTGCACCATAAAAGACCCGATTGTTATTGTAAGGAATCGAACCATGAGTAACATTTAAAAATGTTGGATCTTCACTTATAAAATCACCATTTTCTTTTATAGTATATGATCGAGCAGAGGCAGTGTTACCGGTAAAATTAAAAGTAAATTGACTAGCATTGTTTTTTGTTACTAAACAATGCCCTATTGGATGACTAACAGAGGATGCAATTAATAATTTTTGTTTTATAAAATAATCTATATCAACTTCTTGATAAGTGATTTTTTGCTCGTAAAAAGCTTGATTACTAAGGAAATTTTGACTGATTTCCATAAAGTATAAACTTCCAGTTTCTGCTGTGATTCCAGATCCTATTACAAGTGTACTGGTTCCAGTTGGAGTATTATATCGTTTAAAATTATCATCACCATCTTTAACATTAACTGACTTAGAAATTGTTTTTGTATTTCCGTCGGTACCAGTTGCTTTTAAATTTATGCTATGGTTTCCGGGAGTTGAAAAATTTAATACAATTTGAGATTCGGTAGCACTTATTTTTTGGCCTTCATAGGTGTATGTAAATACAATGTCTGTAGCATTTTCAGAGCAATCAGAAATTGTAATTTCTTGTCCCACGATGACTTCTGTTTTGTCAATAGTAAAACATGCTACTGTTTCGGGAGTAGTTATAGAATCATCGGATCCGCAAGACAAAAAAATGATAAAAAGTGTAATAAAAGTTAATTGTGTAATTCGTTTCATAAGTATATTATTTGGGGGAGGCCTTAATTAAAAAAATTACTATTGGGTTATTAAAAAACTTCTGTGTTTTAAATTGTATTTATAAATTAGATAATAGCCCGTCTAAGAAAGAATTTATTTCTTTTTTAGACGGGCGGTTTTAGGTATTTACTTTTTAACACATGAGCTATAGATGTCGGCCATTTTAATATGGTCTTTCATGGTGTTAGCGAACTCTCCTTTTTCTATTTGAGGTTTTAGAGTTTTACATTTTCCGTAAAAATCAAGCATTTTAGAAATAAACTTTGCAGATTCCATGTCTTTAGGAATTTTAATTCCTTTTTCCTCTTTAGTTAATTTCAAAACGATTCCATCAAAGGCGGTTGTTCTATCAGAGTATATTTTTGCTTTACCAGCATCATGTTTAACCAAATAGTACTTATGATTTCCAGCACCAAGGGTAGCCATGCCCATTAATTTTTCGATGGCATCTTTTTCGGTACCAAAACCTTCGTATGTTTCTTTTGTGTCATTTACATAGAAGGAGTACAGTTTTTTAGCCTTTAATTTTTCTCCTTTCATTTTTCCTTTCTTTTCATAGGCAATGATAAGTTCTTTTGCATAATTGGTGCTGGGCTCTTTTGTCGTTTGTTGTGTTGTGGTATTATACACTGTCTTCATCTTATTACCAGCAAATTCTATGTACAATGTTCCTTCAAACTCTTTTTCTCCTTTTTCATTTAAGACATATCCAGATAACTTATCTATTTTATCTTCTTTAACTTTTAGAGTAGTATTAGTTGTAGAGTTTTCTGTTGTAACAGGAGTTGATGAATTAGGAACTATTCCTTTGTAAGGTGGAGTTATGTTTTTGCGAGAACCATCGTTTTCAAAAATTCGATTATACCCGTCTTTGGCATTAAGAACCGTTGTAAATAATAATTTAGATACTTGTTTTCTGATTTTAAACCCTATAGCTTTATTGGCATATTCTTTTGCTTTATCAAATTCTTTAGTTATGTTTAATAAGAGCGCTTGGTCAAATGTAGATGCCCAGATTACTTTAGCCTGTTTTTTGTCATTAACATCATATTTATCTATGATACTTTGGTTAAAGGATAGGTGATCTTGAATGTTAGATTTGGCATTGTAATAGTCATCTACAGATTCAATGTTTTTAAATACATTCTGTAGAGACAAATAGAGCTCGTCAGATTTTGCTTCTTCCTCAATCTTATTAAGTACATAGTATCTCTGAGGTTTTTGATTCACTCTTAAGTCAAATTGTTTTTGAAGATCTTTTCCTGCTTTTGAGATAAGACGAGACAATTGATTTCCTAAAACTTGCTTTCTATAAGAATTTGTAAGCTTAAATTTTGAGCCATCTTCTGATATGATAAAAAATTCTCCTACTTGTTCTTCACTTACGAATTGTGATACTTCATAATGTAATTGTTCTGGTTTTTGTTGCGCGGCAACCGAAGGTTGACCTGTTGAAGGGTCAATAACAAGATTTTGTAGAGAATATTGTTTATTGTAAATCAACTTTGTCTTTGTGGGATCCATGACGGTTACATTAATTGACATGGTCGTTTTTATGGTAAAACGATATCCGGGATCTCCATTCTCTAGTTTTTTTGGAGTAAGAGTTTTAGTGATAAAAGGCTCTGATGCTACATATCTAATAACGAATTGAGGATCTTGTTCTGTATATTCAAAACTCTGAAAATTAAGAGATGAAGCTACTTCAGAATTACTTAAAAAAGGTCCAATACTTTTTTTGTCTAATGCTTCAATAGCATATGTTTTGAAATTTTCGGGAAGAGGATTCTTGGGATAAGAAACTTCTTTTATTTCTAACATTTTGGATGAAAAAGATTGTGCGTTTCCTTTAAGTGAAAAACACACACATAGTAGTATTAGTATTCCTAGGGGTTTGTTCATTGTGCTTACTATTTTTGTTAACAAAAAGCAAAAATAGCATAATAGTTTAATAATTAAACTATTATGCTATTTTTTGAAATTTAGGTGTTGCAAAGGTATATAAGGTGCTATAGGGTATGTTTTAGAATCACTCTCCACAAAAATCATTGTAATAATCAACCATGTCAATTGAGTTTTTTTTCTGAAATTCTCCAGAATCTAATTTTTCAACGAGCCCTATGCAATCGGTAAAATATTCTTTTACCTTCTGTTTGAAATTAGGAAATAAAGGAATACATGTGTTTTCTGTGTCTTTTTTAACGTAGAGTTTAGTGGTATGCATTGCCAGACCAGTCAAATATGTAAGTCCGGTTGAATAACTTCCAAAATAAGTATCTTTGTACCGTGCTTTTCCATCAATGTATAGAGTAACGAAACCTTCAGTTAAAACTTCTAAGAGTTTAGCTTTTTTTCCTTCTTCGAGGGTCACATATTTATATGTAATTGGTGTTCCCAATTTATCATAAATAATAATACCTTTAACCATTAAATCTGTCCATGTATCAGGCTTCGAATCCAAAGATGCTCTAAACTTGATCTTGTGATTATAATAGGCCATACCATACCCTTCTACCGAAGATCCATCATTAAAAAGTAGTATTGCCTCTCGCTTTTGGGCAAATGCACCCAAAGAAAAAACAATCAATACAAGTGTAAGAGTGTATTCTTTCAGCCTAAAAATCATAACAAGGCTTACTCGGTAACTTCAACAATAAGATTATCTTCTGTTTTTGTTACTTTGGTTAATCCTAGTTTTGACAGACCTTTGATTCCTTTATCCCATCCTTTATTACTTAAACCAGTAGCGGTTTTAAGGTCATTAAGAGACATACTTTTTTCTTTTTTAAGAATGTCAAAAATTACTTTTTCATTATCATTAAGAGTAACTTGCTTTTTCTCTGGTCTCATTTGCGGGAAAAACAATACTTCTTGTATAGATTGGTTGTTCGTTAGGTACATAATTAGACGATCCATACCAATCCCTAGTCCAGAAGTAGGAGGCATACCATATTCTAGAGCTCTGATAAAGTCTTGATCAATAAACATGGCTTCATCATCTCCTTTTTCACTTAACTTAAGTTGCTCTTCGAAACGCTCACGTTGATCTATAGGGTCATTAAGCTCTGAATAGGCATTGGCAATTTCTTTACCGCATACCATAAGTTCAAAACGCTCTGTAAGTTCTGGGTTGTCTCTATGTTCTTTACATAGTGGACTCATCTCTTTAGGGTAATCCGTGATAAACGTAGGTTGGATGTATTGTCCTTCACATTTTTCACCAAAAATTTCATCGATTAACTTTCCTTTACCCATCGTGTCGTCAACTTCGATACCCATTCCTTTTGCGGCTTCTCTGATTTCACTTTCAGACTTATTAGTAATGTCAAACCCAGTAAAGTGTTTGATAGAATCTGCCATTGTTATTCTTGCATACGGAGCTTTAAAATCGATTTTATGTTCTCCAAAAGTAGCTTGTGTAGTACCATTTACTGCTATAGCACAATGTTCAAGCAATTTTTCGGTAAAATCCATCATCCAATTGTAGTCCTTATAGGCTACATAAATTTCCATAGCCGTAAACTCAGGGTTATGAGTACGGTCCATACCTTCATTTCTAAAGTTTTTAGAAAATTCATAAACACCATCAAACCCGCCTACAATTAATCTTTTTAGATAGAGTTCATTCGCAATTCTTAAATATAATGGAATATCAAGAGCATTATGATGTGAAATAAAAGGACGAGCAGATGCTCCACCTGGTATAGGTTGTAATATTGGTGTTTCTACCTCAAAATAGCCGCGATCATTAAAAAAGTTTCGCATAGCATTAAAAAGTTTTGTTCTTTTTACAAAAACATCTTTCACCTGAGGGTTAACAATTAAATCAACATAACGTTGACGGTAGCGTAATTCTGGATCAGAAAAAGCATCATATACTTTACCATCGGCATCTGTTCTAGGCTGAGGTAAAGGTTTAAGTGTTTTACTTAATAATGAAAAATCTTTGACAAGAACAGTCTTTTCGCCAACTTGTGTGGTAAAAAGTTCTCCTTCTACTCCAATGAAATCACCTATGTCTAATAATTTTTTGTAGATTTCATTGTATTTGGTTTTATCTTCTGTAAGGCAAATTTCGTCTCTGTTGAAATAAACTTGTATGCGACCGTCTGCATCTTGAAGTTCTGCAAATGAAGCTTTACCTTGTATTCTTCTAGACATTAATCTACCCGCAATAACTACTTTTTTACCTTCTTCGAATTTATCCTTTATCTGTTTAGAAGTATAATCAACCGGGTATAATGACGCCGGATAAGGATTGATACCTAAACCACGTAATGTGGCTAACTTCTCTCTTCTTACAAGTTCTTGTTCTGATAATTGCATAAATTCTATGTTTTAAAGGCACAAAAATAGCCTATTTCAAGAATTTAAAGAAAGGTCTTTGCAAAAACTTTTGGTAATAAAATGTTGTTTTTAAACCTTTGTTAATTATACATCAAAATATAAAGTAAGCTCCTTTGACTAAAAGAGAAAGGAGCTTTTTAAAAATTATTTTTATTTACTATTTACTTAGAAGAAGAGTTTCCTTTTGGAGTAACCATAGCTTTAATAGTAAGTGTTTCTTTACCTACTTTTGTGTTCGCCGTAATCGTTACTTTTTTACTTTGTAAATTAGGTTTTCCGTTAGAGTTAAATGTAACAAGCATTTCTCCTTGTTCTCCTGGAGCGATAGGTTCTTTTGGCCATTCAGAAACTGTACAGCCACAACTACCTTTTGCACTTATTATGACTAGAGGAGCTTTTCCTGTATTAGTAAATGAAAACTTGTGGTTTACAATCTCTCCTTCGGTAATGGTACCAAAATTATGATCATTTTTTGCAAATGACATTACTGGGTAACTGGCAACTTTAGCTTCTAATGATGCAGTGGTTTGTGGGACGATGTCTACCTCTTTTTGATTTGTATTGTTTTTACATGATAGAGTAGTAATCATGATTGCACCGGCTAAAATTAAAATTGTTTTTTTCATTGGTATTGATTTTAAATTAGAGGATCAAAAATCAATATAAAAGAAAGCTTAATCAATGAAATTGGGTATGAAAAGGGGACTAGTCCCCTGGTTGAAATTTTGTTACTTTTTGGTATATAGAGACTTAGCTTCTTCTCGAGAACGTACATTAAGTTTTTTGTAAAGATTGTTAATATGGGTTTTAATTGTACTTGTACTCACAAACATTGCAGTAGCGATTTCTTTATTTGTTTTATCTTCTAATATTAAATGTAAAACTTTTTGCTCTTGCTGAGTTAGTTTTTTTTCTGTTTCATTAGTATTGTTTTTCCTTTTAGTATGTCTCAAATATTGAAACAAATTAAAGGTAATTGAAGAAATAAGTAGTAAAGCTAATATCCATAACCAAGGACTTGTAGAGGAAACTCCTTGTGGATCGATTAAAAATTTATCAGCAGCTAACTCCTTTTTAAATTGAATGGTGTATGGGCTATTTGGGTATTTCTTTTGAAGCCGTTCTAATAAATTGTCGTAATAAGTATGTTGCTTTAAATCGTTTAGGTAGTATGAGTATAAGTCATTTGTTTTATTAGATAAGAAACTGTACACATAAAGCTCGGCTAGAGGTTCATTGCGTTGTTTTACATAGTTTTGAAGAGTAGATAACCATTTTTTTGCATTTAATTTTCGATTTGCTTCACTTCTATACGATGCAAAAGCATAGCGCATTTCATCAATTATAGAATCGACTTTAATAAAAGCATTGCTTTTTTCGGTGCTAGAAACAATTTCGCAAAACATTTCATTATCAAATGAAAAAGGAAAAGTAATGCTGTCGGTGTTATTCGCGATAAAAAGAATTTCTTTACTTTCTGGACATATCCCATTAAAATGAACTGGTTTATGTTCATCCTTGGTGCAGTTTTCAATATGAATGCGATACATTCGATTTTGTAAAGGAAGGTTATTGCCAGAAAAACTGAAATACCCCGTAGAATCGCTAGTAGTTTTTTTGATGATTTGTTCGTGGTATATACCCGATAATAGCCTGTAATCTTCTATCAAAGATAAGTAGATGTCACCCGACCAATTTTGAGTATTGGCATAACCCGAAAATTCATATTGGGCAGACACTGTTTTACAGCATATACAAAAAATACAATATAAAAATAGACGTGTTATTTTCATCAAAGTTTAGTTTTTGTTTAGAAAAAATATAAAGAGGGATTAAAAATATATAAATAAATTTTATGCAAGCCCTGTAACATAATTTAATTATTATCTACATATAGATATACAGTTTTAATTTATTTGTACATTACATATTATGAGTATTTGGAGAGTTTTATTGGCAATTTTTTTTCCACCATTATCAATTTTAGATAAAGGTTGTGGTTCTGTTTTAATAGTCCTTTTGTTAACTATCTGTGGTTGGGTGCCAGGAGTAATAGCAGCATTGGTTATACTTAATAACCCAAAATAAGATTTCTTTAACATTTTTATAGAATTGGCATTAAATTTGATCAAGAAAGTCGACATCTAAAACTTGATTTTTATGATTAAAAGGTTACTTTCATTTATCGTTATAGTTATACTAGTAAGTTGTTCTTCTGTAGAAAAATATAATCAGCAAATTAGTGGAAAACATAGCCCAGAGCATATTCATAAAGATATTGATTATGCTTATCGTAAATTAAAACGATTACACCCTGATTTGTATTGGTATATAAGTAAAGACTCATTAGATGAAAAAATAAGTAACCTCAAAAAAGAGATTCAAAATCCTATTTCAAGTAAGGAGTTCTATAAAAAATTATCTCCTATTATTGCTACTATAAAACAGGGCCATACGGCAATTTATCCTCCTTCTAAAAAGCAAACCAAAATTAATAAGAAAATAAGGGGAAATAGAAGTTACCCTTTTAGACCTATCGTCTTTCATAGAGTTGGAGATAGATTGTTTATTAAGAAGAATTATGGGAAAGATAACGCGTTTATTGTTGGGGCAGAGGTGCTTAGTGTAGAGGATAGAAAAACCAGAGATTTGTTGGTTTTTTTTGAGACTTTGCATACCGGTGATGGGTATAATACGACTTATATGCCTAGGTTGGCAGGAAAATATTTTGGATCTTTTTATACCAAAATTTATGAAGAAAAAGATAGTGTCTTGGTAAAGTTAAAACTTAAAGACAGTATTTATACTAGATATTTACATGCTAGTTATTCCAAAGATAAGCAAGTGGTCTTAGAAGATTCTGTAAACAATTCGCTAAGAAAAAAAGTAACTAAGCTCGAAAAGGAAATAGCAAAAAAGAAGCAAAAACGAGTGTCTAAGTTTAATACGATGCATGGGTATAATGCCTATTCGAATACTTATAATAGAAATTTCGAGTTTTTAAAATCTGATAGCTTACCAAGTACAGCTTATATGAAAATTAGAAGTTTTACTAAAGGGGAGTATGAAGATTTCTATAAAGACAGTTTTTTTAAAATAGACTCTGCCAATTGTAAAAACCTTATTATAGATATACGGGATAATCAAGGAGGTAGGTTAGCCGAAATTGATGAATTATATTCGTACCTAACAGACAAAGATTATGTGTTTGTAGAAAAATCTAAAATGACCAAACGACTTAGTTTTTTATATCCACAATTTCATTCTAGATCTTGGATAGAAAAGACAGGGACTACTTTACTCTCTCCCTTAATAATGGTATATCAGCTTTTTAAAGTTAAAAAAGAAAAAGGAGTTAAGTATTTTAAGTTTGCTCAAAATAAAGCAGCAAGCCCAAAGTCAAAACCTTATATGGGTAAAGTTTACGTCTTGATTAATAGTATGAGTTTTTCGGCAAGTAGCATTTTGTCTACCCATTTAAAAGCAAACAAAAGAGCAATTTTTGTGGGAGAAGAGACAGGAGGTGCGTATAATGGTACAGTTGCTGGTAGATTCGCTATTGTCGAATTACCCAATTCTAAAGTAAAGATGCGTTTAGGACTTATGACAATTAATACACCATATATAAAAGAGCCAGATGGCTATGGGATTAAACCAGATGTTCCTTTTACAGACGCAGACACAGACATAAAAAATGATAAAGAGCTAGACTGGATTATCAATGATATACAAAATAGTGGTATACAAAAATGATTTTTGAATCTCATAAAGCTTAAATAATCGAATTGTTTACTCGTTCCTTATAACCTATCTTTGCATTTCTTTTATAGCTATGAATAAAAAAATTCGATATAGGGATCTAGGACTTAAGGATTATAAAGAAACTTGGGAGTACCAAGAAGGTCTTTTTAAAGAAGTTTTGGATATTAAAGTTAAAAACAGAAGGGAAGATGCTGGGCTTGTTACTCCAAATTACTTTCTTATGGTAGAACATCCACATGTCTATACTTTGGGAAAAAGTGGAGATGTTAGTAATCTTTTATTATCAGAAGAGCAACTTAAAGAAAAAGAAGCTAAATTTTATAAAATTAATAGAGGAGGAGATATTACCTATCATGGACCTGGGCAGGTAGTGGGATACCCAATTCTTGATCTTGATAATTTTTTTACAGATATTCATAAATATCTAAGGTTTCTTGAAGAAATGGTAATTCGAACGCTTGCAGAATATGACCTTAATGCAACCCGAAGTGATGGCGAAACTGGTGTATGGCTTGATGTAGGAACACCTTTTGCTCGTAAAATATGTGCTATGGGAGTAAGAGCAAGTCGCTGGGTAACAATGCATGGTTTTGCGCTTAATGTAAATGCTGATTTGGGTTATTTTGATAATATAGTTCCTTGTGGGATTAAAGATAAAGCGGTTACCTCTCTTCATGCAGAGGTTGGAAAAGAAAATATAGATATAGAAGAAGTAAAACAAAAACTTCTAAAACACTTTGCTACATTGTTTGAAGCAGAGTTTACTGCAAAATAAACCGAAATTGAGATTTCATACTTAATAGATATTCTAATTAAAAGTTAATCATAGATTAAAAACAGATATTACTATATTAGGTGATTCTAAAAGAGTCATTTACAAGTAAATGACTTTAATTAGATTATTTTTTAATGAGTATAGTACCTAAATATGAAATTTTAACGTAAATTAAGAAGAAAATTTTAGTCTTTGTAAGACTGAAAAAGGGATATATGAAAAATAACTTCTTAATTATTATAATGCTTAGTTTGGTTAGTTTTTGTTTTTCACAGCAAAAACTTGATAGTATTATTCCTCACATTAAGAAACCTAAGGATTCTTTGATTGTTGATGATGCCTATTCAGAATTACGCAAAATATGGGAACAGGGAAATCATGAAAGGTGTTTGTCTTATGCGACAACCCTTTTGCCAATTGTTCAAAACATCAAATACGATAAAGGTATAGGAGATCTTTATTCAATCATTGGCAATGTATACAATAAGACACATAAAAGTGCTAAGGCCTTTGATCAGTATGATAAAGCCATAGGATACTATGAAAAAGCTAATTTTAGAAAAGGGATTGCTATAATTAATAGTAATAAGTCTATTATAGAAAATAAGAAAGGTAACCTAGAAAGTGCTATTAACTATATACTTAAAGCTAGTTTATATTTTGAAAATGTAAATGATAGTACCACTCTAGCTAATATATACAATAATATTGGTGGTATTTATCATAATTTTGGAGATATTAAATTGACAAAAAAATATTACCTTAAATCTATTGAACTAAAGCGGAAAATAAAGTCAAAAAGACTTCCTGCATCACTTAATAATTTGGCATTATTGTATATAAAAAATAAAAAATTAGATAGTGCACAAACATTGTTAGAAGAAGCTTTAGAAATAAGTAAACGAGATCAAAATTTTACAAGTATGGCTTCGTCATACCTTAAAATTGGAAATATATTCTTTACTAAAAAAGATTATGAAAATTCAAAAAAATATTATGATTCGTCATATGTTACGGCAAAAATAGATCAAAATAAGAGAATGATTGCTGCCGCAGAACTTGAACTAGGTGTCAACGCTATTCAAAAAGGAAATTATATAAAAGCCAAAGAATGGTTAACCTTGGCCAGAGAGGATTTGAGAGACTTAAAAATGATTCCGTTACTCTTAAAAAATTATAAGCATTCTGCTGCATTAGATTCTGCTAGAGGTGATTTTTATAATGCTTATATATGGCAAAGTAAATACCAAAAATTAGCAGATGATAATGCTTCTAAAGAAAATGCCAAAAAAATTGAACTTGCAGAAAATCGATATAGGTCTGAAATGAAAAAATTGCGGCGGATCGATGAACAAGAAAAACAACAATTAAAGGCCAATCAAGAATTATTTAAATATCGACTATACTCATATATTAGTATAGGAATTTCGATACTCTTTCTTATTTTGTTAATTGTTATAATTAGGTCTCGAAAAGAAAGAAATAAGTATATTAAAAAGTTAAATGAATCGAATCAATTAAAAAATAAACTTTTTTCTATTATTTCACATGATTTAAAGAATGAGATTCATGGGTTAGATAGTATTCTTAATCTATTAAAGGACAATACGATTACTGCAGAAGAGTTTCAGGAGATCGTACCGTTATTGGCAAATAGTGCGCATCAAACTTCTATTTTATTAAATAATTTATTGAATTGGTCAAAGTCCCAAATGAAAGAGCTAAAGACTAAACCAACATCATTCGATATCGATGAAATAATTATAGATAAATTTTCTTTTTTTAAATCTAAAGCAGAATCCAAAAACATTGCGTTAAAGAATGAACTTCACTCTACAGTAGTTTTTGCAGATAAAGATATGTTTGCTATAATTTCTCAAAATCTCATAGCAAATGCTATAAAGTTTTGTAATCCTAATGATACAATAACTGTATCATCTATAGAAAAAGATGATCATTTTGAAATTTGTTTTGAAGACACCGGAGTAGGTATTTCTAAAGAAAATATGGCTAAGATCTTTTCTGAAGAAACATTTACATCAAATGGAACACAAAATGAAACAGGAACCGGGCTAGGTTTGAAAATTTGTAAAGAATTAATAGAACTTAACAAAGGTGAAATAAAAGTACATAGTATAGTTGGTCAAGGTAGCCGATTCTATGTAACGTTACCTAAGGTTTCAGTTTTATAAATAACCAAAAGAACGGAGTGCTTATAAAATTCGTAACCCTAAAATGTTTGACTTTATGCTATAGGTTTTAATTAATTTGATAAATTAAAACACTATTCTCTTCCCCTTGTACCACAAATTCAATATTAGGATCTTTGTCGATATTACCTATACTTAATATTGAGTTTCCATAGACAGGGAAATTAGGAAATAGTTGTGCATTACTATCATACAAATACACTTTTTTAGATTGCACATCGGTAATGGATACATAAATTTTGTCATTTACCACAAACAGCTTTGGTTTTGTGTAAACACCAAAATCTAATTCAAGAGTTTTACCTTTAATAGCTAATTTGTTTTCAGAAAATGTAACCAAGGTTTTATTTGTTGCTACCATATGATTGTCTTGCTGCAATCCAAGGTTTTGTGTGATAGCCTTGCCATCATTTTGTATTTGAATTAAGTTACCTTCTTTAGTGGTAGATGTAAATTTATCTAGATATTTATACCAATTGTTTTTAGAGAAATCGATCTTTTCTTTAACATTAACCCTAACCTTTCCTAATCGGTCTAATATATTGAGTTTTCCATTTTGTTCTGGAATTAAGATATAATCTTTGCTTTTTATACGAATATGTTTTGGGGGCAAGATCAAATCTGTTTCTGCCTTTTTAAAAGTAAATCCAGTAACGATATCTGCTTTGGCGTCTAACATGGTTACTTTATTACCCTGTGTAACGAGTATTCGATATCTCTTGTTTTTGTCATAATCAAATAAAGCAAGAGGTTGTGTGATTGGCTGGTCAAAATTTTTAGGATAAGGTTTAACATCTTCACCATTACGATCAATTAAGTATAAGCTATTAGAGGTATTAAATAATAGCTGATATCGTCCATTTTTATAGATATCAATTTGTTTTATGTCGCCTAGTATCTCACCATCTAGTTGTTTTTTCCAAAAAATAGAACCTTTATCAGAAATCAAATATAAATTGTTTTCGATGTCTTGTACTGCAACATCCATACCTTTGGTTCGGTGGTTTTTAACCAAAATAGGAGTGTTTAATAATTTGTTTTCGAGAGTTGTAGAAGCTACCTGAGTAACAGAGGTTGCAGATCCTTTTGTTCCACTTTTTTGTAGAACACCATGTAGATGGGCAAAGTCATTTTCTTTTGTGATCTGTAAAACTCCCACTTCATATCCATCATCTTTAAGATCTGTCCATTGAGATTTATAAGTGTCTAATGAATTGTTGGATATGTAATTTTTTAAATGTTTTGTTCGACTAGTTAGTAATATAGATGACTCATTTGATAAATTCTTGATAGCATCTTTATAATACAGTTGATCATCAATTAGTGTACGATTTAAAATATTGGCTATAATCTCTTTTAGTCCCTTGGTAGAACTGCCAAAAAGTATAAACTCGTTATGCGTGAAAAAGAACTTGGCTTCAAAATCTGTAATTAATGGACTAAGTATCTTTGAAAAAGAATCTGGGGCATGATAGGTGTAAATAGGAATATTTCTATAGGTCTCTACTCTATTTTCACCAAGAAGTTCTTTGGCTGCTTCAATTTCTAAGGCATTTATAACGATCACCTTTTCTTTTTCTAGAAATATCTTCCCAATTTCTGAAGCATTAGATAATAAATCATCTAGATCATGAGGTACATCTTCAAGCTCTCTATCTTGAGCAAAAGATATGTTCTTTTTTAGAACAGTAAAATCATCATATGTATATGAAATAAAGCCTTGTGCTGTAATTGGCGTGACTTTAGAAATTTCATTCTCTTGAGCAATAGTGTTATCAAAAATCCCAATGGTACTTGATAGAGAATCTTTTTCTATTGCAATACCATCAAGATATAATGCATTTTGATCTATTGTAGCATCAACAGAAATCCATCCACTAAAATTCTCTAATGTTTTTTGAGTAGCATTTGGCAAAAGAGAACTGTGAATATTCTGCAATTTTTTTCCATTTGCCAAGATAGAGATTTTGTTTTCGGTACCCGAAACATGATATACTTTCTTTAAGTCTCTATCGATAGGAATTGGATTCTCTTTGGTTCTAATTGCATTTTCAATTAGTAATTGAGAAGATGAAGCTATAAGTATACTATCTTTTTTGGTCGCAAAAAAAGAATTTTCTTTTGTAGTGATTTTGTAAATAGTATGCTTATTATAATCTATTGTTTCTATGTTTTTGGTACTTAAAGAATCATTTTTAATTATAGTAGGGTCAAACTTAGAAATATAGGTGTATTCAAAATCATTTTTCCCTAACGGAGAAAAACATAATAAACTAGACGTTTCTTGGGTCTCATTAATTACTGGTAATTTTTTGAAGTAATTTAAAAAAGCAAGCTGTTTATTGTTTTTAATAAAATTATTGTCTCGTAATTTACTAGAGGCCCCTTCTAGATCATTAATTTTTATAATAATCTGTGTGTCTTTAGGAATATGATCGATTAAAGAATTAGATGTTTCTGGTTTGTCTTCACAAGAAATAGCAATTAAAAATAAAAGAATTGCAGCTATTTTTTTCATTAGGTGATTGTGTTTTGTATTCTTGATTTTGATGCTTTCCATTAAAGGTAAAAAAATATGATATATTGATTCATTTTATTTTATTCTAAATTATCGGTTATAATCAGCATAAAATCAAATAGTTTTGATGAAGCAATAAATTTTATTCGAATTAATATTTGTATAAAGTAAACTATTTTACACAGCGTATACTCATAATCTCAATCCAAAAAAATAGTTTTACGATTTACTTTTATTTTAATACGTTATATTTCGGCATTTATTTTCTTTATAGATTCAAAGATATCAATTATTTAATATCAATTTGAATTGATATTACGGTATTAAAAATGTGACCACTATTTATTATAAAAAAAGAGAAGTGTGAAATATAAAAATAAAAAAGAATGTAGTCTACTTAAAAATCTAATGTTAATTGTTCTGGTAGAAGTCTAAAACTCTTTCTGTGGTATTTGGTAATGCCATATTTACGAATTGCCTCTCGATGTTCTGCTGTAGGATATCCTTTGTTTTTTTTCCAGTTATACATCGGAAATTCTTCATGAATTTTTTCCATATACTCATCTCTATATGTTTTGGCAAGAACCGATGCGGCAGCAATATTCATATACTTGCCATCTCCTTTAATGACACATGTATGAGGAATATCATGATAAGGTTTAAACTTATTTCCATCCACAACAATATGTTCTGGTTGTGGGGAGAGTTGCTCAATAGATCTTTGCATGGCAAGGATAGAGGCATTCAAAATATTAATTTGGTCAATCTCTTCCATAAAAACATGTGTCACACCATAACTAATTGCACAGTCTTCTAATAAAGGTTTTAGCTGTTGTCTTTTGGTTTTACTTAATTGTTTAGAATCGTTAAGTATTTTATTATTGAAATCACTTGGTAATAGAATGGCGGCAGCAGTAACAGGGCCCGCAAGACATCCTCGTCCTGCTTCGTCAGTACCGCATTCGAGAATGTTAGAATGTAATTGTAATGTAAGCATAATACGAATATACAGTATGGATAGAATACCTGAAAACTATTTTTTGAAATTGACAAGAAAGTTCTTCGCGAAAAAAGTATATTTTTGCCAAAGTTCTACATGCTAATGAGAAAAAATATATTATTCATAGTCGCCCTACTTTTGGTATTTGCGACTTGGTCACAAGATAAAAAACCAATTAGAAAAGGAGAGGAAACTATCATTGATAGAGGTGAACCCAAAGATTCTGAAGGGGGGTATCAATCATTAAGAGATAGAGGTAAGGATAAAAAAGAAAAGCCACCTATCGAAGAATATAGAATTGTTTCTATAGAGAATGATACGACCTATGTAGATACTTCTTTAACAATCCAAAAAGACTATAGGTTTAATTATTTAAGACGAGATGATTTTGGTTTACTTCCTATTCATAATGTGGGGCAAACTTATACTAGTTTAGAAAAACAAGAGACGAGTAAACATTTATTGCCTCTTTTTGGTGCTAGGGCCAGACATTTTAATTTTATAGAAGCAAGGGATATGCTTTATTACTATGTGCCAACGCCACTTACAGAATTGTATTTTAAGACAACATTTGAGCAAGGACAGCAGTTAGATGCTTTTTTTACAGTAAACACATCTCCTCAACTTAATCTTTCTATAGCTTACAAAGGGGTACGTTCATTGGGAAAGTATCAACAAGCCTTAACCAGTACAGGAAATTTTAGAGCAACAGCTAGTTATATAACCAAAAATAAGCGATATAGTGTAAAAACACATTTTGTATCTCAAGACCTTAATAATGAGGAGAATGGGGGTTTGTCGGATGAAGGGATAGATCAGTATTTAGCCAGAGCAGAATTTGTGGGAGAAGAATCAGAATTTACGGATAGAGGAGCAATATCTGTAAACTTTACAGATGCAGAGAGTATACTTTTGGGAAAACGATTTTATCTCAATCATAAATATGATGTAGTAAAAAATACTGACAGTACAGCTTTGGGAGTATCAGTAGGTCATGTTTTAGATCTAACAGATAAGAGATTTAGGTTTAGTCAAGCAGCAATTGCACCTAGTAATTTATTGGGTGAGGCATATGTGTCTACAGATTTATCAGATAATGTAGCACTCGAAGATTTTAGTAATCGCTTATTTGTAGAAGTGCAAAATAAGTGGTTAGGTAACCTTCGTATCTCAGGAGGCAACTCAAATTATAATTATGGATATAATTCGTTGTTAAGTCAGGTAGATGGTTCGGGAAATCAAACAAGCATTACAAATAGGCTCAAAGGGGACGTTTATTCTATTGGAGGAAAATACACCAATGAGTACAAAGGGTTTCAATTGTTTGCAGACGGTCAAACTATAATTTCTGGAGATTTAACAGGAAACTATATACATGCAGGGACAGGATATGAACTTAACGAAAAGTATGCCTTACAAGCCGAGTTGAGTGCTAATTCGGTTGCGCCAAATTATAATTTTCTTTTATATCAAAGTGACTATGTAAATTACAACTGGCAAAATGATTTTGACAATGTTAATACCAAAAAAGCAAAAGTCATTTTAAAAGCAAAGAATATAGCAAACTTAGAGGCTAGTTATACTACTATAAGTAACCATACATATTTTACAAAAAATGCAAATTCTGCTATTGTTCCAATGCAAGCTAATAATGATATAGAGGTTTTAAAAGCAAAACTTTCACAAGAAGTAAAGTATTGGAAGCTTGGTTTAGATAACACCGTTTTGTATCAAAATACAAGCGGAGGAAATCAAATATATAATGTACCACGTGTGACAACTAGAAACACACTTTATTATCATGATCATTGGTTTAAAAAAGCATTGTATATGCAAGCAGGAGTAACATTGAAATACTTTACCAGTTATACAGCAGATGGTTATGATCCAGTTTTGTCAGAATTTTATACGCAAAACACTGAAGAAATAGGAGGGTTTCCGCAGTTCGATATCTTTTTTAATGCCAAAGTAAGACAAACACGTATTTATTTTAAGTTTGAAAACATTGGAGAGGCATTTCGTCAGAATCAAGAATTTTCGGCTCCAGGATATGCGACTCGTGATGCTGTATTACGTTTTGGTTTGGTTTGGAACTTCTTTATGTAAGAATATAGTTTTTCTTAAAAGCAATAAATAGAATGAACAACTAACCCTAATACGATTTAGAGTTAATTGTTGGTGTAGTACATTATTTGTTTTAAAAGTCAAATCTATAATTCATCTTAAATGCCGCACCCCAATTTTTACGAGTGATCGTATCGTTGTAATTGTCAGAAACTACAAGGTAAATGTAGGATAATGGTCTGTATTCCCATTGTAAACGACTGTTTATATTGAAATTATTGATTTGGTTGTTGTATTGTATATAGGTTGTCCAATTTAAACGATTAGAAAAGAAAACCTCTCCTGTAAAACGAGCCAAATGAAAAGTTTTACTACCCAATTCTTTTAGATCAATAGCATTTATGATATAACGTAACCGAAGCTTGGCAAGCGGAAGTAATCTATATTGAATATCAGCATCAAATTTACTTCTAGTTCCGTTATAATGGCTTCCATAACGGGCTTTAAAGTCGTATCCAAATTTTCTGTTCGAAACAGAGTTATACCCTAATTCGACAGTTGCATAAGTATATTCACCCGGTTGAATGCTGTTTCCGTTTCCAAGTAAATCAAATCCATATTTAAGATTTTCATACTCGTGGTAAAGATTTACGAGTATAGATGATCTATCATTAAACCAAAGTTCTTGATTAAAAAAAGTAAAGAATTGCGTTACCATACCTTGTTCATCCCAATACACAATATTATCCAAAAAGACATAGTCATAAGCATTTATGGTTTTAGATTTTTCAGGAAAAGTAGTTAGTTTTAACTTAGCCCTGGCATTCGTAAATCCTTCTCGTATCGTGACATTGTTGATAGCATCATAATTAGTTAATCTAGGAACAAAACCGGTATCGGTTATATAGTTTTTACCTACTTGTTTTATAGAAACATCCCAGCTTAGATTTGCTGTGCTATACCATATCCCAGCATTATAAAAATCAGTGTCACCAGAGATATCATTAGTAAAACTTTTACCATAATTGGCTAGACCAGTCCATTTATTGTTTTTGGATTTATAGTTTAGGTTTACTCCTCCAACTCTATTATAATCATCTAAAAAAGTAAAATCGTTTGTTTGCTGTCGGTTTATTAGAAACCCAGTTGCCGTAAACGCATTGGATAATTGTTGCTGTAACACTAAGGCTCCATAGTTTTGTGAAGGATTTTCGTCTTTTGCTTTGGTAGCAACATTTAAGACACCTAAACGTAGTTTTTGACTAATATTACCAGATAGTTTAAGACCTAAAGCAATATCACTAGATCCTCCTACTTTTCTTGAGTAGAAGGGATTTATATTGCGAGGCCCAAGATTATTAAATAAATCACTATTCTCTAGAAAGAAATTTCTTCTTTCTGGGAAAAATACACCAAAACGAGTAAGGTTTATTACTTGTTGATCCACATCAATTTGAGAAAAATCAGGATTGATTGTTGCATCCAGTTTTAATGAAGACGACAGACTGTATTGTACATCTAGACTAGGTTTGAAACTTGAATCTTTGCTGTTGTCTATGATGTCTTCTTGATAACTGGTAGTAATTGATGGCGTAACAGCAAAACGAGAAGAGGTATTATTGGTTAAACCTTCTACCTTAAAGGGTTTTGAGAATCTTAAATCGAATAGATCAAAATTACGATTCATATGTGTATATGTTGTCCATTCATTAGTTTTTATATCTCGAGTATGAAATAGCAAACCCCAATTTGGGTTATCCAATGTATACCCTAGTGCCTTAAGAGGGATTTCTATTTCAAAAATTTTTAAATTACCCTTTGTGCTCGTTTTGGCATTCCAGACTGTATTCCAACTTGTACTGGGGTTAAAACTTTCTCCATCTCTTACTACCAAAGCATCTACAAGTGCTCCACCCATGTTTACAATAAAAAAGTAACCACTTTGTTGTTGATTATAGGTGTCAATAATCATTGCAAATGAATCGCTATTAGCACCTGTATTACCAATATCATCTCGCTTTAAAGACCCTATTTGACTAATAGGTGTAGTATCATAATATACAGCGCTTATATATAAATTCACACCATTATGAAATATCTTAACTTCGGTTTTTTTTGAAGCTAGACCTGAGTTTTTTGGTTCGTAATTTGTAAATCCTTCATGTGTTTCGAGTTCATTCCATATGGACTCTTCAAGCCTACCATCCAAAGTGATTGAGCTATTGTTAAAGCTTATTTTTTCTGCTTGAGCCTGTGCACACAGCACTCTTAAAATCAATATCAAAAGAAGAAAAATCTTTTTCATACAAATCATTTCGTTAATTAATAAGAATGTTTATACCGTTTAGTTCGATATAAAAAGTGTTCAAAAGTAGAATGGAGTATAGTCTATCTTTGAAAAAGTAGACTAATGTGCTTTTTTAGACAATGAAAATAGTTTGAGTACAAAAAGAGAGATTCGTCTACATTATATATTGTTTAGACATTGTACTTATAGGTTTAAGCTACTTTTCTTGAGAGAGCTTATATTAATTGTATTTTAGCACGGCACTATGATTTTTCTGCAATATATACATACAGCACTACGTACTTCTTCAATTCGACACATCTTGTTTTGGATAGGGGTGTTCTGTTACTTTATTATTACTTCGAATATTAAATTTTATAGTGGTTACTCAGAAATATTTGAGCGTACAACTATAATGGTTTTAATTCAAGTCATAGTAGCTTATGTATGTTTACATGTGCTGTTACCTAAGTTTTTAGTGCCTAAAAAATATGTGCATTTCTTTGCCGGATTATTGATTTTATTAGCGGTTATAGTAGGGGTATTTATTTTGGTTATGGAGTATTATTATGAGCCTAAATATTACCAGGCCTTAGACGATAATTCAACAGTATATAAGCCAAGAGAGTTTTGGAAGGTTTTTTTTACTCCTTCTGTCTTTGTAGGCAAATCGGTAAAATTTTTGACTCCAACGGCCCTATTGATTGTGGTTCAGTTTTATAAAAATCAACAAAAGTTATTACAGCTAAACGAACAGAAAAAAACTACAGAACTAGCAGCTTTAAAGCAGCAACTCAACCCTCATTTTTTGTTTAATACTCTAAATAACTTATATATATTAACCATTAAAAAATCAGATCGGGCACCAGAAATTATAGCAAAGCTTTCAGAAATATTAGATTATATGTTATATGGTTGCAATGAGACTTATGTAACCATTCAAAAAGAAATAGAACTAATAGATAACTACATCTTGTTAGAAAAAATACGTTACGGAAAAAGAGTGAAAATAGAATTTACGAAGGATGTTCAGAAGCAAGTGAAAATAGCGCCTTTACTATTATTGACCTTTATCGAAAATGCTTTTAAACATGGTGTTTCTCAAGAACTAAAAGAAGCCTATATTCATTTACATATTAGAGTTGAAGAAAACAATATTTTTTTTCGAATAAAAAATTCGATTACAATAAAAAGAAGTGAGTCTGAGAAACAAGGTATTGGAATATATAATGTAAAAAAACAATTAGAACTCTTATATCCAAATGAGTATACTTTGATAATAAATGAAGACTCTAAGAACTTTTCAGTAGCCCTTAATTTATTAGCCAAATGACTTATAGATGTTTAATTATAGACGATGAAGATTTAGCAAGAGAGCTTATAGAAACACATTTATCTCAGCTTAGTGATTTTGAAATAGTAGCTTCATGTTCAAGCGCGATAGAGGCAAGTAAGGTATTGCAGCAACAAGCTGTAGATTTGTTGTTTTTGGATATTGAAATGCCTGTGCTTAAAGGAACCGATTTTTTTAAAAATCTAATGCATAGGCCTATGGTTATCTTTACCACGGCTTATAGAGATTATGCAGTCGAGGGTTTTGAGCTTAATGCCGTAGATTATTTGCTAAAGCCTATTACATTTCAACGATTTTTTAAAGCTATAGAAAAATTTAGGGCACTACAAGATAAAATTACTGTTCCTATTACTACTCAAGTAGTACCTAAAGGAAATCTAGAGTATATTTACATTAGAAAAGATCGGAAACAAATAAAAGTTGTTTTTGACGAAATTTTATTTATCGAAAGCCTAAAGGATTACATTAAGATCCATTTAAAAGACCAAACTCATATTACAAAATATAGTATTTCTGCTTTTGAGAAAAATCTGGATGATAGATTTATTAGAATTCATCGATCCTATATTGTAAACCGAAATAAGATAACTGCATATACAAAATATGATATCGAGATAGGACAAATAGAAATTCCTATCGGTGAAAACTACAAAGAAAATTTTTCTGGTTTTTGATCTGTTAGTGATTATAAAGATAGATGTCTAAAACTTAAAGTAATTTTGCTTGCTCTTCAGAACAATAAGAATTGTTATATTTAATAAAGTTTATATTAGAATTCTTGTGTATATATTCTAAAACTAAAAAATATAAGGATAATATGGATACTCTTCATCAGCCTATTATAGTAAAACAATCATTTGATGTTTCAATAGAGTTAATATGGAATGCGATTACACAAGTAGAACAAATGCGACAATGGTTTTTTAACAACATACCATCTTTTGAACCAAGGGTTGGATTTGTAACAAAATTTAGTGTGCAATCTCAAGAACGTAATTTTGAACATATCTGGAAAATAGTTGAGATAAAGCCTAAGAGTAAGATTACATATCATTGGAGTTATGAAGAATATACTGGTGAAGCATTGGTGTCATTTGAAGTTTATAAACTAGGCAATCAAACAGAAGTGAAACTCACAAATATAGGATTAGAAACATTTCCACAAGATATTCCCGAATTTACACGAGAAAGCTGTGCCGCTGGATGGCAATATTTTATCCAGAAAAGTTTAAAAGATTATATTGATAAAAAATAAAATAACCATTGTACTTGCCTTAACAGCCATTAGCTTAGGAGGTTTTGCATAATAGGATATGAGCCAACGGGTAATGTAGGTATCGGAACTTTGAATCCAAGTAAAAAACTAGAAGTTAAAGGTAGTGATGTTGTTGGTATTCGAATATTTAATGAGGCTGCTAATACTTGGGATATCTTAAATTCTCAATTAGGGAAGCTAGATTTTGTTAGAGGAGGTACTAATACGTTTATGCGAATAGATCAAAACGGAAATGTGGGTATAGGTACTACAAACCCTGGCTCATGGAAACTTGCTGTAAACGGAAAAATAAGAGCTAAGGAGATTAAAGTAGAAACCGGATGGGCTGATTTTGTGTTTTATGACGATTATGAATTACCTACGCTACGGGAAGTAGAAACTCATATCCTTCAAAAAGGGCACCTAAAAGATATCCCAAGTACCAAAGAAGTAGCAGAAAATGGGATCTTTTTAGGAGAAATGGATTCGAAACTGCTTCAGAAAATAGAGGAATTGACATTATATACCATTCAACAACAAAAAGAAATTCAAAATCTTAAAGAGGAAAATAAAGAATTAAAAACATTGGCCAGTAGGTTGGCCAAAGTAGAAGAGTTGTTAGAAAATAAAAAATAACAAGTCATCATAAAGTTATAATAGTGCAGCTGTTTACTAATAAATAGCTGCACTTTTTTTGTGCAATAAAGTAAAATAAAAAACATTTTAGGTAAACGTATGTATAAACGTATCTTTGATCTGATACATTATTTTTATAACCAACAAATAGGCTATGACAACAGATACCAAATTCATTACAGTAAAAAGCCTTCCTTCTCCAAAAGGACATATGATTTTAGGTCATTTACCTCAATTTCAAACACCAAATAAACATCAGGTTTTAGAACGTTGGGTAGAAGAATGCGGAGAGTTGTATAGAATTAATTTTGTTGGTAAGGAGCTTATGGTTTCAGCAAATGCTGATATTAATAATGAAATACTAAAATTAAGACCTCAAAAGTTTAAAAGATTGGCCAAAATGAATGAGATTTTGGTAGAAATGGGGGTTAATGGAGTCTTTAATGCAGAAGGCGAATCTTGGAAACGCCACAGAAAACCTGTTGCCGATGCTCTCAATGCTCAGAAAATAAAAGAATTTTTTCCCGTATTACAGGATAAGACCCAAAGTTTGTTAAAAAAGCTTAAACAATATGAGGAGAATCAAAAAACAATTGACATAAGAAAATATTGTATGTCCTTTACAATCGATGTTACAACAGCCATAGCATTCGGATATGAGTTAGGTACACTTAATAATAAGGAGAATGATTTTCAAGAACATTTAGAGATTGTATTTCCAATGATTAATGAGCGTATAACAGCACCAATACCAATATGGCGTTTCGTTAAACGGAAGAAAGATAAAAAGTTAGAAAAATCAATGCAAACAATAGAAGCTACCATTCATAAATTTATTAATGAAGCCAAGACAAGGATAAAAGATAATCCTTTATTAAAAGAAAAACCTTCCAATTTTTTAGAAGCTTTATTGGGCGATAATGAAGAAACCAACTTTAGTGACCAAGAGATTTATGGAAATATTTTTACAATGCTATTAGCTGGAGAAGACACTACTTCCAATACAATTTCATGGATTATCTATTATTTATCTCAAAACCCAGAAATAGTTAGTAAAATAAGAAAAGAATCAGTTGAGGTATATGGTGATAATGAAATAGCTGAAACAAATAAACAATTAGGAAAGCTTATCTATACGAATGCTGTAATACAAGAAGCAATTAGATTAAAGCCGACTACTCCTCAATTGTATCTTGAAGCGAATGAAGAAGTTTGTATAGAGAATCTATTAATACCAAAAGGAACGAAAATAATTATTCAGACCAAAGTTGCTCAAACACAAGAAACATATTTTACCAATGCAGATAAGTTTATGCCTGAAAGGTGGATGAAATCAGAATGTCCTATGCATCAAATCCATGCTCCCGAAGTTATAAAGGCTTTTGGTGGAGGAGCTCGTTTTTGTCCCGGAAAGTACTTGGCAACAAATGAGATGTTGATTTTGGTTTCAGCAATTTGCAAAAATTTTAATATATCATTATCGGTAGATCCAAAAAAAGTTACAGAGCAATTTGAATTTACGATGTACCCAGATAATTTATATGTAACTCTCGAAAAGGAAAAGAAGGCCTAAGTTTAAATTGCTAAAAATCTTATATAACAACAAAAGCGTTCTAAACCTAGAACGCTTTTGTTGTTTGGGGGAAATCTCGTACTCTCTTTAGTTTTTTTCGATTTGGGGTCTTTTAACTAATGTCCTCACACTTAATTTATCCCTGATGTAATTCTAAACTATTATTTCAATTTATATCGTCATATATCTTAAAATAATAGCCTTTAGATTATTATATCAAATATTCTTTTTTTAAGACACCATAAAGATAGTGTTTAAAAACCGTAACAACAAAATAAACAACGATAAAAAACATTAAAAATCGACGAAATACACAAAAATTTATGATTTATGGTTTTATACAAGTATGTTTTATGTAGATAATACCTTGTTTAATTTGGATTATTTTACTGGTAAACACGAATTAGAAATTAGATACTGCTTTGATAAACGTATCTTTGAAAAGTAATCCTGATTTTGATTTTAGCTTTAATGAGAAGTGTCGAATAAAAAGATTGGTTTGACCTCATAAATTCAAATCACTTATTTTCAATCAGGACTATATTACTAAAAGAGTTGATTAACATCATGAGTACTACCAAAAAAAGAAACATTTCTATTTTAGGGCCTGATACACTAACCGGGATTAAACTGAAAGAACCTGCAACATATGCAGCAGGAGTACCTGCTGTAAAAGTAGCACTTGAACATGCTTTTAAAGAAATGGGGGTGTTAAAATCATTTAATGCTTTGTCTCAGATGAATCAAGAAGAAGGGTTTGATTGCCCTGGTTGCGCTTGGCCAGATCCAGAGAAACCGTCCAAGATAGGAGAATACTGTGAAAACGGAGTGAAAGCAATCGCTGAAGAAGCTACCAATAAGAAAGTAAATAAAGATTTTTTTAAAAAATATTCGATAGAAGAACTATCAAAATGGTCAGATTACCAGATCGGAAAAAGTGGAAGGTTAACAGAACCTATGGTGTTAAGACCTAATAGTATTTATTATGAGCCAATATCTTGGGAAAATGCGTATCAACTAATAGCAAAAGAATTAAAACAGCTTAGTTCACCAGATGAAGGAGTATTTTATACATCAGGACGATCAAGTAATGAAGCGGCTTTTTTATATGGTTTGTTTGTAAGAGCTTTTGGTACTAATAATATGCCCGATTGCTCGAATATGTGCCATGAATCCAGCGGTGTAGCCTTAAATGAGACTTTAGGGATTGGTAAAGGGTCAGTGAAGCTCGAAGACTTTGATAAAGCAGAGGTGGTAATGGTCATTGGTCAGAATCCAGGAACTAACCACCCTAGAATGTTATCAGCTTTGCAAAAATGTAAAGAAAATGGAGGGAAAGTTATTAGTATTAACCCCCTAAAAGAAGCTGGGTTGATTAGGTTTAAGAACCCTCAAGAGATTAAAGGTGTTTTGTCATCCGGAACTGCATTAACCGATGTTCATCTTCAAGTCAAGGTAAATCAAGATGTTTCTCTTTTAAAATTGATTATTAAGAAATTGGTAGCGTTGGATAAAGACAGTGGGGGTGTTTTTGATCATCAATTTATAGAAAATTACACAAATGGATATGATGAGTTGATTCATGATGTAGGACAGTATATAGATAAAGAATTACTGGATTTATGTGGAGTAAAAGAAGAGAAGATAAATCAAGTGGTGCAATTGCTAGCAGAAAAAAGTAAAATTATTATTTGTTGGGCCATGGGGTTGACACAGCATAAAAATGGAGTAGATAATATAAAGGAGTGTGTTAATCTGTTATTACTTAAAGGGAGTTTAGGAAAACTAGGAGCAGGAACCTGTCCAGTAAGAGGTCATAGTAATGTACAAGGTGATCGCAGTGTAGGTATTATGCATCATGTTTCAAAAGAGCTTAACACTGCAATACAGAAAACTTTTGGTTTCACTCCTCCAGATAAAGAAGGATTGGACACAGTGCATGCAATAGAGGCGATGCACGAAGAAAAGGCTAAAGTATTTATTGCACTAGGAGGTAATTTTTTATCAGCAGCTTCAGATACGGAGTATACGGCAGAGGCACTTCAGAACTGTAACCTTACAGTAAATATAAGCACTAAGCTTAATAGAACGCATTTGGTACCAGGTAAAATAGCTTTGATTTTACCAACTTTAGGGCGATCAGAATTAGATGCTAAGGATGGAAAATCTAGGTTTTTCACTGTAGAGAATAGTATGGGAAAAGTACATCAGTCAAAGGGGATGCTAAAACCTGCTTCAGGTAATCTAAAAAGTGAACCAGAAATAATAGGAGGTATTGCAGACGCTTATTTTGATAACAAACACATTATTGATTGGAAAAGTTTAAGTGAAAATTATGAGTTGATACGTAAGAAAATGGCTTTAGTCTTAAAAGGTTTTGATGATTTAAATGAAAAATCAAAGGGAACCGGATTTTATCTTCCAAATAATGTACGAGAATTAGATTTTAGTAAACTTCCCGGAGGTAAAGCGAAGTTTAGTATTTGTAAATTGCCAAATCATAAACTTGATGCAAATGAATTTTTATTGATGACGATACGATCTCATGATCAATTCAATACTACCATATATGGATTAGATGATCGGTATAGAGGAGTGTATAATGAAAGGCGAGTTGTATTTATGAATATAAAAGATATGCAAAAGCATAACTTGAAAAAACTAAGTGTTATCAATTTAATAAGTAGTTATGATGGTAAAGATAGAAAAGCATTAAACTTCTTGGTTGTTCCATATAATATCCCAGAAAGCAATTTGGCTTCTTATTTTCCCGAAACCAATGTTTTGGTACCTTATAATCATTATGCTGATAAAAGTCATACACCAATAAGTAAATCCATAGTGGTTAAAATAGAGAAATTATGATTTTAGTTTTAACATATCTTAATTTTATCTTAGCTCATTCTATTTGTTAGCACTTCTTTTATTTCGTTCCCTCGTGTTTTGTTGTTTTTACGACTGTTTATAATGCAATATTTAGTTTTTGTAAAAAAAGGGGTGTCTATATTATATAAGTAGTGTTTGAATTTATAGGATTAAGATGATATTTCCCTGTTTGTATTGTGTATGGTATTTGTTTTAGGTGTGAGATTAAAAACTTTTTGATGTAAGTAGTGTGTTTTCAGATGTTTGGTAATTATTTGTAAAAAAAAGGTAAAATAAAGGTTGCTAAATGATAAAACAGTTGTATGTTTGCACCCGCAAAACGGGGTATTGT
>CANNBP010000019.1 GCA_947502885.1 uncultured Aquimarina sp.
GCTTAAAGTCGTTTGAGCTACACTAGAAGCAGCTAAATTACTCGGTGCACTTGGTGCTTGTGTATCTGATGATTGAGCGGTAGTTACATTTACAACATTACTTGATGTTGATTCATTTCCTGCGGCGTCCTTAGCCTTTACAGAGAATGTATAAGCAGTACCAGCTGTTAATCCAGAAACATTATATGATGTACCAGTCACTGTAGTCAATCTAGTTGTTCCTCTATATACATCATACCCTGTTACTCCTACATTATCGGTAGAAGCAGTCCAGCTTAAGCTTAAAGTAGTTTGAGCTACATTAGAAGCTACCAGATTACTCGGAGCACTTGGCGCTTGTGTATCTGTTGGTGTAGATCCTCCTACCGTTACTCTATAATCTTCAACTTCACCAATAGAAGTAATTGTACCACAAGGCTTTAAAATATCTTGATAGTATCCTGATCGTACACGCATACGCAATGAAGTATTACCAACTGCTGAAGCAGGAACGGTTACAGTACTCGTATAATCTCCAGAGTTAATATCCTTTACATAAAGAACTCTTTCTCCGTCGTCTCTATAATCGTTATCATTATTCCAGTCAATCCAAACACCTACAGTTGTTGGGTTCCAAGTATTATTTGTTGTAACAGAAAGTGCTACTTGTTGCCCTCTAGTAAGGTTTGTAGAAATATTTGGAAAATCAGTATATTGATTATCTCCTGTAGTACTATTATTGATCGTACCAAAGACAACTTTTTCAATCTCTATCCCATCTCCTGTTCCAGTAGCTTGTGCAGCACAGTGCTCTGTAAACACTTCACAAGGCGCACAAAACTCTCCACCACAATCAACTTCTGTTTCATCTGCATTTCTAATACCATCTGTACATGTAGGTTCTGGTATACAATCATTACACGAAGATCCACCACAATCGACACCTGTTTCATCACCATTCTGTTCTCCATCTGTACAAGAAGCATTTGCAATACCTATACTTACTTGGTAATCTTCAACTTCTCCTCTACTACGATCTCCACAATCTGCATTACTAGCTCTATCGTCTACTCTAATTCTAAGACGTGTTACCCCTAGTTTTGCATTTGTTGGAATTGTAACTGAAATTTCTCCAACTCCGTTCGAAGTTTTTGTTACTTCCATGTATTCTCCAGAATCTCTAAAATCAATATCATTATTCCAGTCAAACCACGCATAAACTCTGGCAGCAGAACCACCATTCCATCCTACTACATTAACCTTTAAAGGGTAACTTTTTCCTCTAGCAACATATGCCGTTTGACCTGTATAATCAGTATAACCTGATGCATCTCTAGTAGATGAATTATCAATTCCAGCAAATTCTACGTTTGTAATCCCTTCGGTACCGTTACTACCTTTGGCATCACAATATGTTTGTACATCGTTAGAATCTTTACTTCCTGCTTTAATACTTGCTTCTGGAATACCTTGTAAACCGTACTCTAAAATTTCACATGTTCTTCCATTAGTCCCAACTTTAAGCTTTATCCATCCATAATGGAATCTACCTGATCTTTGTATTCTAATTCCAACATAACTAGTTCTTCCTCTCCAAGCTTTATAAGTATCAGAGTCAATCATATGCTGCCCTCTTCCTTCATTATATTCTCTTCCATTTTTCCAAGAAAGGTTAGGCCCTATTGAAGTACCTGCATTTAAAGGAGTAAGTTCATAATTATCATTTGCAACTGCGTCCTTTCTCCAAGATACAAATTTTACTCCCGGAAACTCATTACTTGTGTTATCTGGTGTATAATACTGAAATTGATAAGATGAAGAATTAAACTCTAAATTATATGTCCAAGGTAATACGGTAACACTACCATTCTCACTATCATTACCAACAACAAATCTTTTTATTGGCGAAACTTCTTTAGAATAAGCGGCACCTATATATTCTACATTTAAAGGGAATTCTTTAAATTCTACTTGTGCCCCTTGCCCATTAGCAAATATTGAGCTATTAAACTTAAGACGTATATTTTTTACAAATCCATTATAAGCTGCCCAATCACTATCTTGAGCAATCCCTTTCATACTTAATTTAAGCTGCCTTGAGTTTACAACTCTAACCTGTAAAGTTAATCCTTTAGGTACATTTCTTACACTATAATGAGTTCCAGAAGACAAAGTTCCAGATGCAGATAAAGTCGCATCTTTGACATCTACTGTTATTTCATTTTCCATAGTACCGTCATTTTTTACAGATTCTAAGAAACGGTCACTAGAATATATTAAATTTGGCACAGCTACTTTTGCTTGTATGGATTTTCCTGGATCTGGATTTAATGCAAAAGTTGTTAATTCTGCAAATTCTCCATTTGATCTTACTCTTATCCTTAGCCAACCATACACATAATCACCAGTAATAGTTGGCACTCTAATCGCAGCATATCCTGTTCGACCATGCCATGCTGTATATCCTGCACCTGCAACTTTTGGTGGTGATGTTCCTACTTCTTGTCTTCCTACCCATGTTCCTGAAGTAGTAGCGCTAATCGTAGTTCCTTCTGCCAAATTTGTTACATTTTTTGTACCTGAATTACATAGTACATCAAATTCCATCGCATTATTATCAATAGTAACAGTATTACCATCATAAGAACGTAATCTTGTTCTAAAACGCCCTCCAATTACCAATGAGTTAAATTCTGAAGCAATCGCATCAGTATAATTTTGAACAGAACGCCCAGTTACAATCGCTGGCGAATACATTTCATAATATGGTTTATAAGGATCAATAAAGTTGATATCATAGATTCCTGTTTTAGAGTACAAAGAACCTACTCCACCCACCATAGCAGCGTTTAATAATGTTATTCTAATTTCTTTAGAATCAGCCTCACTATGATTTACAGCATTACCAGTAAACGAAATAACTGCATTTTCATTATCCTCTACATTTATTCTTGTTGTTAAACCATTTGGCACTCCTGTTGTACTAAAATGAACTCCTTCTTGCATTTGACCAGTTACAGCAAACTTAGCTCCACTAGTAGCCTTTATTCTTTTCTTATTAAGAATATCTCCATTATTATTTTTGAATCCTTCTATAAATGCTAAAGCCTGATCAACTGCACTATCATCACTTTTTTGAAAAGTAAAAATTACTCTAGGCCCTATATCTGCTTGATGAGTTCCTGTTGCTGTAAGGTTTTCATTAGTCCATAATGTTTTACGAGCGTCGTGATTCATACTTTCCTCCATACGTGCTACCTGTCCCTTAGTAAACATTGATTCACAAGGATTATAATCCATATGGTTCTGGTGATTAATTAAATTGTTAAAACAATTTCTTACGCCAGTCTTACAAGAATTTCCTGCTTCTGAAGCCTGTCCAGAAGTACAAGGAGGTGTATCGGCCACCTTATCACCATTATCATCTCCCGACACACAACCACCATTAAATGTATGATGTAGATTAAGGAAATGCCCAAATTCGTGAGTTAAAGACGAAGCTGGCGGAGAATAAATCATATACTTTCCGTTATACACAACTCTTGCCGTACCTTCTTCTGACATGTTAACTGCGGGAAACCATGCAATACCAGATTGGTTTCTACTACCTGACTTGATAATTTCTTGTACATGAACGTTCATATACTTAAAGTTATCCCATGCATACTTCGCAATCTCTGCGTCATTACTACTAAGACCAAAGCCCTCTTTTCTTTCATGATAAATAATACCGGTGGTTGTATTTCCACGTGGATCTACTTGAGCCAATCTAAATTCGATATTCATCCCACCTTCTAAGTTTGCAAAAGATGGGTCTACTGCGTCATTAAAACCTTTAAAGTCATCATTGATATCTTTTAAGGCCTGTTTTACTCTTTCATCAGTAACATTTCTAACATTACCATCACTATCATTTGGATATTTAGCATCATATATATGAAAAACTACAGGTATAATATAAGGGCCTGCTTTTTGACTATATGTAGCCTTTCTAAATGCGGCTTTTTGTTTCAATTCTTTTTCAAAAGCCGCCATTCTGGCTTTTTCAACAGGATACTTCGAATAAAGTTCTTTGATTCCCTCTTCAAAAGAACATGAAGCCTCCCGATTTTGTGCTGTAATTGTCGCCGTAAATAACAACGAAATTATCAGCAAAAATTTGTGATAAGTTTTCATAAAAATGTAAAGTTTTGTGTTAAATCATAACAAAATTACAACAACCTTAATTCTTTAATAATGATAAAATACCAAAAGATGATACTAAATACACCATTCGTGAATAAATTCGCATTTTTCACCTTTCATTTTTAGGAATTTCTTAATTAACATGAAGAAAATTAGTACAATTTTAATTTTAGATATAAAACGTAATTACATTATGGGAATTAAGTTTTTAATTTCCTCTACAAAAACGTAAATATCTATTATATAAAAGAATATCAATAGTAATAGTTTTTTACCATTATGCACTAAAGCACATATATAAGCCGGAAATAATATTTAAAAAATTGTAAAACATCGAAATAAACACGCTATTTATAGATATACGGTTATACCCTATACAAGAAAAATCGAGGGCAAAATACCCTCGATTCTCTAATCCTATAGTTAATATAGTATCAATACATACGGTATATCAACATCATCATTGTATAATTACCTTATCAGTATAATTATTTTCTCCCAACTGAACTCTTAATAAGTACAACCCTGTTTTTAACTTTGTACTTAACTGCAATGACATCGTTTTCATATCTTTAGTTTTTGACTCGTCATACTCTGCTACTTTCATACCGCTGGTATTATATATTTGTATTATAGCAGTTCCGCTCATTGCCGTATTAAAGTTAAGTTTTAAATTTCTATTCAATATCGGATTAGGTCTTACAGAAATCATCTGATTTACACCTCTTAATGTTGACTTACTAACATTAACATTAATAGAATAGTCTTCATACTCTCCGTAACGAACATCATTAGTACCCGTATCGCAAGGATTATTTTCATTATCATAATAAGATACTAACAAACGCATTCTAGTAGAACCTGCTTGTGCTGATTGAGGAACAGAAACAGACACTTCACCTACAAGATTACTGGTTTTAGTTAATGTAAAACTCTCATCTGCATCTGCAAAATCACCATCTCTATTCCAGTCAAAGAATGCATAAATCTCATCGGCAGCACCGCCATTATATCCTGCAATATCTACTCGTAAATTGTAACTACTACCTGCATTAACATTCCCTGATATCGAGGTAAAGTCATCATATCCGCTTGCATTTCTCGATGATGAATTGTTGATTCCTGCAAAAGTAACATTAGTCACACCTTCTGGCCCATCATTACCTGTTGCAGTACAATAGGTAGGATTTGGATTGGTTGGAGATGTTCTATCTACAGTAATCGAGTTGCTTGACACGTCAAAATTACCTGAAGCCAAACTAGCATCTGTAATTGCTTTACCAACTGCATTTAAAGTTCCTTCATAAGCAATACCATATACTCTACATATCCCTACAGAAGCACCTTCAAAATCATGAGAAGAAGCTTCTACGGCTAATACATTATTATTCGCATCGGTTATTAAATATCCATAATTAGCTCCTGATGAATTTGCATTGGCAAAAGTGATCACATCAGCAATTCCATCACCAGTTATGGTAGTCACTTGGATTTGGTTATCACTAGTTGCTACCGTACCTCCGTTCACAGTAGGATTCGTTTGTTGTGTGGTAACATTAACAGTATTACTAGCAGCAGATTGATTGCCTGCAGCATCCTTAGCCCTAACAGAGAAAGTGTATGCTGTATTAGCAGTTAAACCGGTTACATTGTAATTGGTTCCTGTAACAGTACCTATATTAGTTCCTCCTCGAAGTACATCATACCCTGTAACCCCTACATTATCGGTAGAAGCAGTCCAATTTAATGTTAAAGTTGTTTGAGCTACGTTAGACGTTGCTAAATTTGTTGGAGCAGTTGGCGCTTGTGTATCACCTGTACCACCACCTATTACAACAACATAATCCTCAACTTCATCACCGTCATTAGAACTGGTTCCACAAGGATTAGGGTTACTACCCCATCTGTAACGCACTCGCAACTTTGTAGCTCCTGACTGAGCAGTATTAGGCACAGTAACTGAAGTTGTTCCACCACCAGTACCTGGGGTTTTCATTAAAACTTCTTCATTAGCATCTGCAAAATCACCATCTCTATTCCAATCAATCCAAGCACCAACTACATTGGATGACCAATTAGAAGATGTGATTCCCGGAGTAACAGTTAATGTTACAGTTTGCCCTACAGAGACGTTTGTACTTTGAGCAGTAAAATCTGTATAGTTACTATTTTGACTCGTATTATTAATAGCACCAAATGTAACCTCTCCTATGTAATTGGTTCCTTGTCTTCCAGCATTACAATACCCAGTTGGTAATGTTGGATCTGGATTTGTACCTCCTGTAGTTGTAGCACTAGCCGTATTACTAACAGTAGATTGATTGCCTGCAGCATCTTTAGCTCTTACCGTAAAGCTATAAGCTGTATTAGCCGTTAAGCCAGTTACATTATAAGTAGTTCCTGTAACAGTACCCAAATTAGTACTTCCTTGGAATACATCATATCCAGTTACTCCCACATTATCAGTAGAAGCCGTCCAATTTAAAGTTAAGGTAGTTTGAGCTACATTTGAAGCTGTTAAATTAGTTGGCGCAGTTGGTGCTTGAGTATCCCCAGGATTACTACCACCTACTACTACTGAATAATCCTCTACTTCTCCAAAAGAAGTATCTACACCACATGGCTCATCACTATTAGTAGCTCCACCATATCCTATTCTTACACGCATACGCAATAAAGTATTAGAAACAGCTGTATTAGATGCCGTAACACTACCTGAATAAGGACCAGCTCCATTTCGATCATATACTTTCTCTGAGTTTTCAAAAGCTCCATTGTTATTCCAGTCAATCCAAACACCAACATCATTAAGTGTCCAATGACTATTATTTACATCAATAGTAAGAGTTTCCGCTTGTCCTGCTGTAAGGTTAGTAGAAGTAGTTGTAAAATCATTATAAGCGGCATTTGTAGAACTATTATTTATAGAACCAAAGCTAACATTAGTGATATGTAAAGTACTATTTTGTGTTGTAGAAGCAGTACAAGGTTCTGTACCAGGATTTGGGCCGTCTGGAGTTGTTACATTAATTGTATTACTATTTCCAGAAGTATTACCTGAAAAATCTTTAGCTCTCACATAGAAAGAATAAGAAGTATTTTTAGTTAATCCAGTTACATCAAAACTTGTTCCAGTAGCGGTACCGACATTAGCATTCCCCTGGAAAACATCATAACCAGCAATCCCTACATTATCGGTAGAAGCTGTCCAATTTAAAGTTAAAGAAGTGGTTTCAACATTAGAAGTCGCCAAATTAGTCGGTGTACTTGGAGCCTGCGTATCAGCAACTCCTTCTTTAATAAACACAAAATAATCCTCTACTTCATCACCATTTGTTGATGCTGTTCCACAAGGGTCAGGATTAGTATGTAATTTATAACGTACTCTTAACCTAGTTGCTCCATTTTTTGCAGTATTAGGAACTACAACTGTTGCAGAAGCAATACCCTCTGATGCTAGTTTTTCCATTAAAACTTCTTCACCTGCATCTTCAAAATCTCCATCTTTATTCCAATCAATCCATGCTCCAATAGTATTACCAGTCCAGAATGTGATTTCTGGTGTCACCTTTAAAGTAACAGGTTCACCTTTGGTTACATTGGTTCCCAAGTTTGTAAAATCAGAATATGAATTATTTTCACTTTTATTAGAGATATCACCAAAAATAACTTCGGCTATACCATTAGAACCTTTAAAGCCTGCAGCACAATAATTGGTAGGCATAGGATCAGAAACTCCATCGGTTATACTAAAATTAGCATTGGTAATATCAAAAAAGATATTGTTAGTACCTCTTACCATAATTCTATTTACACCTCCTTCATTGTTTGGTATAGTAACTTGATGAGATCCATCATTGGGTACCGCAGAAGCTAATGTTATTGGGTATGTATTTCCGCCATCTGTAGACAATAAAATATCTACATTCGCTGTATTTACACCATTTCCTGTGGTTCCTGCTACATTCCAGGTTACTGTTTGTGTAGAGCCAACAGGCGCATCAAATCTGGCGTTTTGCGAAGTAATCACAAAAGGACCAGCATTTCCTGCAACCGTAATAACAGCATCTTTAGAATCTGTGTTACCTCCTCCTGGATGATTATCTCTTACTGTAAATCTAAAATTAATTGTTCTGGAAACAGAAGGTGTTACCTCCCATTCTGAAGAAGAATTTCCTGCTTTTACTGTACCAAGATCAGGCATATATCGGACAGGAGATGTTGAAGGGGGTTTAAAACGAAATAAAGGACCTCCTGTTGACGTAGCCTGAGGAGGCATAGGAGCTATTTCTTTGTCCATTTGATCCCAGGTATACGTTAGCTGATCAGATGCATTAGCATCGGTAGCTGACCCTTCTAATATAAATGCAGTAGATCTAGGAATCGTATAATTACCTCCTATACTAGCTACTGGCGCACTATTACCTATTGATCTTAAGGTAGCACAACCTGCGATGTTTACAATATGATTCCACATTTCATCGATTTGCTTAGCATGAAAAAAAACATGTGACGTTTGTAAATCATAATTAGGAGCACAACCTTGATATGCCATGATACTATTACCTCCACCTGGTTCAACAGCACCTTCGTCTAGACGGTTACCACCACATGAGTTATTAAACGAATGGTTAGCACCAAATTGATGGCCTATTTCATGAACGAATGTGCGAAAATAATACTCATTAACAGATGTGAATGGGTGTGCACCGGTAGATCCTTGAGCTTTTTTATTATCAACACATACAGCATTTAAAGCTCCACGTCCAGTCCCATCTGAATCTAAAACATGACCAATATCATAGTTAGCGTTACCATATGCAGCATCAAGAATGCCCTGAGACTCATTTATAGATATCCCAGTATTACCATGTGTAATACCATCAGTCGCTGGGTCAAGAAAAATAGTAGCATCCATGTTAGGTACTAACTCAAACGTAGTTCCAAGATCACGTTCATAAACCGCATTCACTCTTGTCATAAGTTCGTTCAACGAGACAAGTACTGCGGCTTTCTTTTGTTGATTTGAACCAGTTGAAGCACCCGCCGCATCGATATAAATTTTAGACAATTCTCCCGTGACTGCTATAGCCATTCTATACACTCTAAGACGACCATCATTAGCGTCTCTACTTGCTGTTCTTGATTGTTTCGTGCTTTTCTCTAATAAAGGCCCGACTGCATTTTCAATTTGACAGCTAATTGGCCCTGATTCCTCTATTTTTGATGTAACCGTATATGTTCTACTATTTCTAACATAAGGCTTGATATTCGTTATGGTAGCATCAGGCTTCATAATCGTAGCCCTAAAATTATTATGCCCCAAACTAAAATATACTGATTCACCTTCTCCATTAACAGATGTACCCACATACGATTTAATGCCTGGAAACTTTTTGGCTAAATCTGGATGTAAAGCACTGGTTTCCTTTACGCGATACTGTTTAAATTTTCTATCTTCGGTTGGAAGCGTGATAATGACATTTGATTGACCAAATGAATTATATCTATTAGGACAATGAGATAAAACTTCTTTAAGTTTATCAACACTAAGATCGTACGTGTTTTGATATGAAGTTTCTGTATTACTCTTTGCAGAAGAAATATTTTTCTTCCAAATATTATCAGTTTGTGAGAAACCACAAACAGTTATGAATACTCCTAGGAGTAGGGAAAGTTGGTGTTTCATAATATGAGATTTAATCGTTGTCAAAACATCTTAAAGAAAAGAATTTATACCTCTTGATTTTAATTATAAGGTATATCGTACTAAGACAACTAATTGTAGTTTAATTTTAAAATTCTAAATGTTTGGTTTGGTTTACTTGGTTAGCTAGCATTCTAACCAATTAGTTTCCAGAAGTTTCCATTCGTCACTTAAAACTATTTTACTCGGATTTTCTTTGTATTCTTGAGAAAATACTACATTACCTATAGGTATTATATAGTAAACGTCCGTATTATCAAGAGATAAAACATCCACAGTGTTCATACTATAACTCTTCTTTCTCAATGATTTTATAAATCCATGATATAGATTTACCATTGTTCTAAATAACCTGAAGAATTTAATCTGTTCTTCTCATTAGAGTATCGAGAAGATTTACTAGATTTCAATAGTGAATAATTGTGTTATCTAAATTTTACAGTTCTTAAAATTTGATATATCCCCTAGGTTGAATCCTAATAAAGTAGTTTTCTGTAGTTTTAATTATAACCGTAAGCTAGGTCATAATTATCATTAATGATTTGTGATTTTTTTTCATAATTATATAAAGTTTGTGTTAAATAAAAGACAAAGTTACAATTACATACACTTCAGAAATGGCAATAAATTACCTAAACCTAATACTAAACAAGCCAATCGTAAGTAATTTCTTATTTATTACAGAGATTTTCATCAAACTTTACTTTTTACTCGACAACAAGTAAAAAACAAAAATAACTGGATAAAACGTAGCAAAACTACGTTGCAAACCATTATCTTTTCACTATTACTACGGAAAGACCTTTAAATTGTCTAAATAAAAAATATCCGTCCTATTACCCTCCCTCTTCTTAGTACCCAAACCCTTACCATTACAGGGGATTTACCACACACTTTTTAACGAAAAAAAACATCTTTTTATAGAATAATCAATCTAATCTACAAAAATAAAAACCTGCTTAAAAAAATAAAACTGGGGACTTCAAAGTCCCCAGTTTTTTTTAATATATACTTAACTATTCCTAAAAAAAACTTACTTTTCTATAACAACCCTTTGCGTTGCCTGTCTACTTGCGTCTTTAACACGAACCAGATATAATCCACCAGATAATGCACTTACGTCAACTGCAATAGTATTGTTATCATTTTGAGTAGTATACTGTAATACTCTTCGCCCTGTAACACTATATAACTCTATTTTCAATGATCTACTTATCCTATTCTCTATGTTTACAGACAATGAACCCGAAGTAATTGGATTTCTTGCTATAGAGAAAAAAGATGTTTTAGCAGCAATTGATTTAGCCGCAGTTATATTAATCGTATAATCTTCATATTCTCCATAACGAACATCATTTGTACCCGTATCACAAGAATTATTTTCATTATCATAGTAGGATACTAACAAACGCATTCTAGTAGAACCTGCCTGTGCTGATTGAGGAACAGAAACAGATACTTCTCCTACAAGATTAGAAGTTTTTGTTAACGTAAAGTTCTCATTCGAATCTGCAAAATCACCATCCCTATTCCAGTCAAAGAATGCATAAATCTCGTCGGCAGCCCCTCCATTATATCCTGCAATATCTACCCGTAAGTTATAACTACTACCTGCATTTACATTTCCAGATACAGAAGTAAAGTCGTCATATCCACTTGCATTTCTTGATGATGAATTGTTTATTCCTGCAAAAGTAACATTGGTTACACCTTCTGGCCCTTCATTACCCGTTGCATTACAATAGGTTACGGTGGTTTGACAAGGTGGACATGATCCTCCACAATCTATACCAGTCTCATTTCCATTCTGGATACCATCTGTACAGGTTGGAGTTGTTGTACAAGGTGGGCATGATCCCCCACAATCAACACCGGTTTCATTTCCGTTCTGAACACCATCATTACAGGTCGGTGTTGTTCCTCCTCCTATTCTTACCGAATAGTCTTCTACTTCACCCAAATAGGTATCTACACCACATGGGGTAATCTTAGATTCTGTACCATACCCAATACGTACTCTCATACGTAATGAAGTATTACTAACAGCTCCAGCCGGAGGGGTAACATTTGCAGTATAGGGACCCGCAGCAAATCTAGAAAGTACTAATTCTCCCGAATCTGTAAAATCTCCATTATTATTCCAGTCAATCCATACTCCCACAGCATTAAATGTCCAATGTTCATTATTAACAGTTACCGTTAAGGCAGTCGCTTGTCCCGCTGTTAAGTTAGCTGATTGACTTGTATAATCTGTATATGCAGCGTTGGTTGATGTATTATCTATGCTACCAAACTTAACATTGGTAATATGCAACGTTCCATTAGTCGTAGTTGAAGCATCACAATACGTTGGTGTTGTAGTACAAGGGTTACAATCAGGACCTCCACAATCTACACCTGTCTCATTACCATTTTGGATACCATCATTACAAGTTGGATTGGTTGTACACGGGTTACAATCAGGACCTCCACAATCTACACCTGTCTCATTACCATTTTGAATACCATCATTACAAGTTGGGTTTGTTGTACCTCCTCCTTTAATAAACACGAAATAATCTTCTACTTCATCACCATTTGAGGATGCTGTTCCGCAAGGATCAGGGGCAGCATGTATTTTATAACGGACTCTTAATCTAGTTGCACCATTTTTTGCTGAATCAGGAACTACAACAGTTGTTGTCACACCACCAGCACCATTGGTTTTCGATAAAACTTCTTCGCCTGCATCTGTAAAATCTCCATCTTTATTCCAATCAATCCAAGCTCCAAAATAATTAGGATCCCAAGATTCGATTCCTGGATTAACGGTTAAAGTAACAGACTCGCCTTTAACAATATTGGTTCCTAAGCTAGTAAAATCTGAATACCCTCCATTTTCACTTTTATTATTGATATCACCAAAGATAACTTCGGCAATATAATTTGTACCTTGATAACCCGCAGCACAATAATTTGTAGGCATAGGATCAGAGTTTCCGATACTAAAATTAGCATTAGTAATATCGAAAAAGATATTATTCGTACCTCTTACCATAATTCTATTTACACCTCCTTCATTGTTTGGTATAGTAACTTGATGAGAACCGTCATTAGGTACTGCAGAAGCTAACGTGATTGGGTATGTATTCCCTCCATCTGTAGACAATAAAATATCTACATTCGCTGCATTTACCCCATTTCCTGTGGTTCCTGCTACATTCCAAGTTACCGTTTGCGTAGAGCCTATTGCTGCATTAAATCTAGTGTTTTGAGAAGTTATCACAAAAGGACCAGCATTTCCAGCTACCGTAATAACAGCATCCCTAGAATCTGTATTACCACCTCCTGGATGATTATCTCTTACCGTAAATCTAAAATTCATAGTTCTGGAAACAGATGGTGTTACCTCCCATTCTGAAGAAGAATTTCCTGCTTTTACAGCAGAAATGTCAGGCATATACCGAATTGGAGATGTTGAAGGAGGTTTAAAACGAAATAGTGGACCGTTAGTTGATGTAGCTCGAGGCGGCATAGGAGCTATTTCTTTATCCATTTGGTCCCAGGTATACGTTAGTTGATCAGATGCATTAGCATCAGTAGCTGACCCTTTTAATATAAATGGAGTAGATCTAGGAATCGTATAGTTACCTCCTATAGACGCTACTGGTGCACTATTACCTATAGATCTTAGGGTAGCGCAACTCTGAACGCTTAAAATATGATTCCACATTTCATCAATTTGTTTCGCATGAAAAAAAACATATGACAACCTTAAATCATAATTAGGAGCACAACCTTGATACGCCATGATACTATTACCTCCTCCTGGTTCAACGGCACCTTCGTCAAGACGATTACCACCACATGAGTTGTTAAACGAATGATTAGCTCCGAATTGATGACCTATTTCATGAACGAATGTGCGATAGAAATAATCATTTACAGATGTGAAAGGATGTGCACCGGTAGCTCCTTCTGCTTTTTTACTATCATTACATACAGCCCTTAAAGCTCCACGTCCAGTCCCATCTGAATCTAAAACATGACCAATATCATAATTAGAGTTACCAATTGTAGCATCAAGAATAGCTTGAACCTCATTTACTGATGCTGAAGTATTACCATGCGTAAAACCGTCAGTTACTGGGTCAAGAAAAATGGAATTCTGAATATTAGGTACTAACTCAAACGTAGTCCCAAGATCACGTTCATAAACCGCATTAACTCTTGTCATAAGTTCATTCAATTCAGAAAGTACCGCGGCTTTCCTTTGTTGAGTTGAACCATTTGTAACGTTTGCCTTATCTGTATAAATTTTAGACAATTCTCCCGTTATCGCTATAGCCATTCGGTAGACTCTAACACGACTATCATTAGCATCTCTTCTTGCTTTGTTTGATTTTTCAGCTTGCTTTGTACTTTTTTCTAAAAAAGGGCCAACTGCATTATCAATTACTTGACAGTTAATTGGTGTTGATCCTTCCATTTTTGAAGTAACTACATACTCTTTACTATGACTAGCAGAAGGTTTGATATTCGTTATTGTAGCATCAGGCTTCATAATCATAGCCCTAAAGTTATTATGCCCTAAACTAAAATGTACTACTTCATTGTCTCCACTAACAGATGTACCCACATATGATTTAATGTCTGGGAACTTTTTAGCTAAATCTGGATGTAAAGCACTTGTTTCCTTTACGCGGTATTCTTTAAATCCTCCATCTTCAGCAGGAAGCGTAACAACTACATTTGATTGACCAAATGAATTGAATCTTTTTGGACATTTAGACAAAACCTCTTTAAATTTATCAACACTAAGATTGTAAGTGTTTTGGTGCGAAGTTTCTGTATTCCTTTCAGTTGTAGAAATGTTTTTATTTTGAATTGGATTCTGGTTTTTTTTCCAAAAATTATTGGTTTGTGAGAAACCACACCCAAAAATGAATACTCCAAGGAGTAAGGTAAGATGATTTTTCATAATTTAATTTTTAATAGTCATCAAAATATCTTATAAAATGCGCACCTCCCTCCTCGATTTGACTCAAGAGAGATGGTATATGAGACATCAGACAACTTGTTATACTCTCTAACTCTAGTTTAATTTGTAATGTGAGTGTTTGGTTTATTTCATTAGACAGAATTCTAATGAACTAGTTTCCAGTAGTTTCAATTTATAAGCAGATAAGTATTTTATATAGGTTTTCTTTGTATTCTTTACGAATCAATTCTCTTTCTAAGAAATCGTATATACTTACTGTGACTCAGTATTATTCATGATTAAGGAAAGAGATACTATTATATATCTTCAAGCTGGCTTACCAAGCCTTAACAATAGTAATTGTAAACCTCTATTTCTCCATAAGAAAATCCGTATCAAATGATAAAGTTTCTTAACCTCTTTGAATCTTATCGGCTATCTTTTAATATTTTGTATTCTTTTCTCAAAAGAATACAGAACAGTGGTCAGAAGGGAATTTCGTAATCGCTATTGTTACAAGAAACAATATGCAAATTACTCAATAGTTTGTGAGAATAATTCATAATTAGTTAAATTTTGTGTTAATGAAGTAAAATTACGATAATCACATACTATTTTCTTACACAAAAATACCACAACCCAATACTATATAAACCAACAATAGAATTACACTGCTGAAAATCAACTATTTAACAAAATCTTAACTCTATGCTTATAAAATCATAAATATCAAATAATTTTGGCTAAAATGATTGTAAACTTACAATACATTTCATCAAATATAATTGCAAAAAAAAACGGTAAAGATTTACTCTTTACCGTTGTTACATTCAATAAGTTTTATTTACTATTGATTTCCTAGAATAAGAGGCATTCCATCTTTTCCAGATCCCACAATAACTACTTTAGAATTTGATGATTTTGCGAGCTCTAAAGTCGCTTCAATACCTTTTTCTTTAAGGATTTTATCAGTTAACGATGCACTTAAAATAGAATTAGCAGCTGCCTTACCTTCCGCATCAATCCTCTGTCTTTCTGCTTCTTTTTTAGCTTTTTCGATTCTAAATTCGTATTCCAAAGATTCTTGTTCCTGCTTTAGTTTACGCTCAATAGCTTCTTTGATAGCTATAGGAAGTGTCACATCTCTAACCAAAACTGCATTAAGTTGGACATATTGACCTATAACTTTTTTCTTTGTTTCTTCAAAAATTTCATTCTGAATTGCATCTCTTTTTGTTGAGTACAACTGTTCTGGGGTATATCTTCCGACAACACTTCTTGCTACCGCTCTAATCTCTGGTACAATTACAACATTTAAGTAATCTTCTCCTTTAGTTTGATGCAATCTTCCTAACTTATCTTTTTGTGGCTGGTATAAAACAGATACATCTAAAGATATCTCTAATCCATTTGAAGAAAGAACTTGCATTTTCTTTTCAAACACCTCTTGCTGTTTCGTATTATAAATATACACTTTATTCCATGGTGCAATTATATGAAACCCTTCTCCTAAAGCCGGTTCATCTACAACGACTCCGCCTCCAAACGTTTTAAATAATACCCCAGCTTCTCCATAACCTATATTTACAGAGGATTTTGAAATAAAAACAATTAATAATACGATAAGGATTAAAACAGGTAATCCTATCTTTGGTAATTTTTCCATAATAATTTTTAATTTTAATTTTAAATAAGTCCGTTATATTTTCGTGCAAACCATTCTAAAGATAACAATAGGACAAGTAGTCCTAAAAGATACTTCCAGTCTATTAAAGATACTACACTTTCTTTGGTTTTTTGAATAGTTTGATATCTTTGATCTTCAATAAGTTCTTTAACGAGACCACTTAACTGATCCGAGTAAAACACTTTCCCATTAGTATTAGTAGCTAATTGCTTGAGTTTTGTTACATCTGCATTAAGAAATTGTTGCTCGACATTATATTCTAGAATTGAAAAACTTCCTGATCTAGTTATATTCTCACCTAATACCATAACCGAATAATCATATTCTCCTGCTTCCAAATTACTTATATCCACTTCGTAAGAATTGTTTCTTAAAAGCATCGGTATGGTTTGAGTTGCTTTTGTTTTCTTATTTTTAATAACGATTTGCAAACTTCCTCTCCTGTCAAATTCGTAATTCTTTGTAAAATATTCTGCTTTAACTGTTATATTCGTATTACCATAGTAAAAAGATTCTGAAAAAGTATTCAATCTACTTTTTCTCTTATTGGACGCAAGGTATTGAATCAATTTACCAAAAAAATCATCAAAATCTTCAAAGTTATTTGAGTTCAAATAATTTTGGGCTCTCCATCTCCAAATTCCTTCTCCAAACAATACTGCCTCTCTTTTTTGACCTTCTTCTATAGTAACTAACAAAGCTTCTTCTGTTTCTATGTTATTTACAGTTCTATATAATAACAGATCATGATTCGATTTCAACCTAATTTCACCAAATGCCCCTTGTAAAGGTGGATAACTATCAAAACCAATATCTTCTTGAAGAAACACACCATAGTTAGAATTAAATCTAGGTATATAATACTCTGTTTGCCTCGTTATCTCTTGGGTATATTTATTCTGTGATCTATTAAGAAAATTCCAATCTGTTTTGGTTCCTGTAATTGTAAAATAATTCTTTTCCAAATTTTTTAGCTTATCATAAACAGCCTGAAATCTTGTGTTAGGCTGATATAAAATAACTAACTGATAATCCTCAATATCAATTACTTCATTTGGTTTTTTAATCGTAATACTACGTCTTTCATTACTCTCTACACTCTTCTTTATAGCACCCAAATCAGGGTGAACCATATCACTAACCAAAAGAATATTTGTTTTTTGATCAATTACCTCTACTGCAAAAGATTTAGTATTATTAACTGTATTTCTTTCATTCGACAATGGGAGAATAATACCAACATATTGATTAACCCCAACCTTATTTGCTGGAAGAGAAAAATTAATTACTTTAGAATTATTATCCTTTGAAAAGCTAACAGGCTCTGAAAAAACTACTTTATCCCCTGATTTAACCTGAAAAACAGTACTAGCATCTTCCTCTCCAGAATAAGTAAGAATTGCTTCTACAGGAAAATTGTTTTTTAAATAAGCATAACGATTTACGTTAAGTTGTTGGACTTTGGTATCAAGTACAGAAATAGTATCACCCACCATAATAGGATATACCGCTTGTTTGCGTTTTAAACTACTAAACTGATACTCTTTACCATATGTTTGATTACCGTCTGTAATAATTACAGTAGGTGCAGTTGTATTTTTATAAACTTGATCTAGCTCTTCTAATGCTTTTGAAATATTAGTTTGCTTTTCATTAAAAGTATATGACAATGAATCTTTTAATTTTTCTGAAAACGAATAATATTTAATATCAAATCTTTCATCCAAACTTTCATGCTTAGAAATCTGATCAACAATCCCTATTACTTTTTCATCTTCTTGTAAGTACTTTATTGAAGATGTATTATCCACAGCAATAGCCAATGTCGGTTTTTCTATATAATATGTTTTTTTATTAAAAGTAGGATTAATTAACAATACCAATAAAGTAAAAACACTAAGAAAACGTAATAAAGCAAAAAACAGTGTACTTTTCTTTCTGCTTTTTGCTTTATACATATACTGAAATAACGCAATTATAAGTGCAATTATAAAAGCAACTATGACCAGTAAAACCGTTTGTGTTTGCATGTTTTGAAGTTAGTAGTAAGAAATATAAAGTAAAGCCCATAAAACGCTACAACCCTTTATTTCTCTACTCAGTACATATTTTATGTTAACATCCCACCATCTACATTAATTACTTGCCCTGTAATATATGCACTTAAATCACTAGCTAAAAAAAGACATGTATTCGCTATATCTTCTGGACTACCTCCTCTTTTCAAAGGAATTGCGTTACGCCAACCATCAACAACTTTATCATCAAGTTTTTCTGTCATTTCTGTTTCAATAAAACCAGGAGCAACAACATTGCTTCTTATGTTTCGAGAACCAAGTTCTAAAGCAACAGATTTTGAAAATCCTATAATACCTGCTTTAGAAGCTGCATAATTTGCCTGACCTGCATTACCCTTTACACCAACTACAGAACTCATGTTTATAATACTACCTTTACGTTGCTTCAACATGGTTCTTTGCACGGCTTTGGTCATATTAAAAACACTTTTTAAGTTTACTTCAATAACCTTATCAAAATCTTCTTCACCCATTCTCATCAAAAGGTTATCTTTTGTAATACCTGCATTATTTACCAAAATATCAATACTTCCAAATGTTTTGATAACATCAGCAATCAAGTCCTGTGCTTGCTCATAACTTGCTGCATTACTTTGATACCCTTTAGCCTTAATACCTTTATCGTTTAATTCTTTTTCTAATTGATTAGCCGCTTCAACAGACGAACTATATGTAAATGCAACATTAGCACCTTGTTGTGCAAAAACTTCTGCTATACCTTTTCCAATACCACGAGTAGCCCCTGTGATAATAGCTGTTTTACCTTGTAAAAGATTCATTCTTATTATTTAGATTGTTTTGGTATATATACCTTTTATATTTTGAAATGTGATTTCAAATATAAGAATTACAAATAGGTCTTCAACAATAAACCCCATGATTTCTCATGGGGTTTATAAACAAATGATTGTTTATTAATCTACATCTTTATATCTTCTTTTTTCTTTTCGTAATTAAATAGATAATCAACATCCATTTCTTTTACATCTCCTAATTTAGATAAGGCCTTCATATCAACATCTTTCTTATTACCAATAACCATAATATTATAGTTTTCTCCTTTAATATTCTCATTAAAAAATACTTTAAGATCTTCCATAGTCATACCTTTTATAGTTTCGTACATTTCTTTACGATTATCATTATCTATACCTCTTTTCTTTAACCCTTCATATGACCAGAAAATATTAGACTTTGTGATACGTTCGGCTGCAATCTTTTTTAAGGCCGCTTCTTTAGCGCCATTAAACTGTTTTTCTGCTTCTGGCATATCTGTAAGTAATTCCATCATTGCATCTACTGCTTGAGGTAATTTATTAGCCTGTGTACCAACATATGCAAATAGATAATTTGGATCCCCTTTCTTACGGGCATTGTTATATCCGGCATATGCAGAATAAGCCAATGACTTAGACTCTCTTATTTCTTGAAATACAATAGAAGACATACTACCTCCAAAATACTCATTAAACAAACTCGCTTGGGCTATTTTTTTAGGATCAAACTCTTCTCCTTTGGCTAAGAAAAGTAATTCACTTTGTACCATATCATAATCAACAAAATACACATTACCGCCTGTTTCTTTTTCAACATATTCCATTTTTTCTGGATATGCTTTTAAATCATCACTCAACTTATGGTTCTTATCTAAAGAAGCTATTGCATTATCCACATCTTTACCATAATAAAATATACGCTGCTTGTAATTACGTAATTCTTTAATGATATCAACCAATTCTTGCGGATCAATTGATTGTAGCTCATTTATAGTATAAATATTTCGTAAAGGTGAATTTTCTCCATATTTCCCATAATTCATAAGTCCTCTCCAAAGAATATTTCCTTTTTGCGTTTTTCCATCTTGCCTTCCTTTAGCAATTTTATCTACATATTTTAAATATGTTTCTTGATTAGGAACTGCGTTTGACCATAATTGTTCTAACAAAATTAAACCTGCATCCAAGTTTTCTTTTAATCCAGAAATACCTACATACGTTTTATCTGCACCGGCACTTACATAATAGTCTATTCCTATTTTATAAAATTCTTTCTTCAATTCATCTGGAGAATACTTATCTGTACCAAGATAATTTAAATACCCTGCTGCTAATGAAGCTTTTCTATCATTATCTTTACCCATATCAAAAATGATATTAAGGTCGAAAAGGTCATTGTTTGGATTATCGATATATGAAACCTCTAATCCACTATTCGTTTTTGTCTTTTTTATTGCTGATTTATAATCTATATATTTTGGCTGTAACAAAGGAGTTTCAATCTTATCAAAGTTCTTAAGAAACTCTGATTGCTTATCTCTATTTACGGCAACTGGAGTTATCCCAGGGTTCTCAACTTTTACAATATTCTTATCCTCTCCTTTACGCTTATAAACAACAACATAATTATCTTTATAAAACGAATTTGCAAAATCAACAACCTCCTGTTTTGTGATCTTTTTCAATTCATCTAAAAACTCTACTTTATCTTTCCAATTTTGACGGTGAATAAATGCATTATAATATGCTGATGCAACTGATGTACTACTCTCATACCCTTGAGTTTGAGATAACTTCAAATCATTTATTACTGCTGACAACATCCACTCATCAAACTCTCCCTTTTTTAATTTTTCAATTTCAGTTAAAATTAAATCTTTTACTTCATCTAATGTTTGCCCCTCTTTGGGAGAACCATAAAACTGGTGATAACCATAATCATTTAAAAACTGTGGAGAACACCCCGCACTTTGCACTATTTGCTTCTGATTAAGATTTAGGTCAATTAAACCCGCCTTACCATTAGCCAACAACATATCTGCCATAGTAAGCAATTTCTCTTCTTTAGTCCCAATTGCTTCAGAACGAAAAGCTACGGTAACATTTTCTGCTGTAGGACCAAAAACCTCTTTAATAACTGGACTTGCAATTGGAGTTTCTTTTGGTAAAACAGGATGTTGAACTTCTTTTTTAACAAAACCACCAAATTCTTTATTTACTTTTTGAATTGTTTGATCAAAATCTAAATCTCCAACCAAAACAACTGCCATATTATTAGGTACATAATATTTATCAAAATAGTTATGTATAGCTACCATTGAAGGATTTTTAAGATGCTCTGATGTTCCAATTGTGCTCTGTTGCCCATATGGGTGATTCGGGAACAATCCTTCTAACATTGCTGCATAAACCTTTCTAAAATCGTTATCTTGACCTCTATTAAACTCTTCATAAACCGCCTCTAACTCTGTATGAAACAAACGTAAAACCAATTGACCAAAACGCTCTCCCTCTAATTTTAACCACTTATCTAATTCGTTGGCTGGTATTTTGTTTTTATATACCGTTTCTTCTACCCATGTATGCGCATTAGTCCCCTCGGCCCCTAACGAACTTGTCATTTTATCATACTCATTAGAAATAGAAATCTTTGAGGCTTCTTGTGAAACTTCGTCTATTTTTTTATAAATCTCTTTTTTCTTAGCAGGATCAGTTTCCGCTTTATGCTCTTCATATAAATCCGAAATTTGCTTTAACAGTACTTTTTCTTTTTCAAAATCTTGCGTCCCTATTTCATCTGTCCCCTTAAACAACATATGTTCTAAATAGTGTGCTAGACCAGTACTCTCTTTAGGGTCATAATTAGAACCTGCTCTAACTGCTATATATGTTTGAATTTTAGGTTCCTCTTCATTCTTAGCCAAATACACTTTCAATCCGTTTTGCAAAGTATATAATCTAAGACCAGTTGGATCATTGGTAACCGTCTCATAATTAAATCCAGAAGCATCTGTATGCTGTTCTGTTTTAATTTCCTGAGCATCGGTTACAGACTCTTGATTAGACGATTGTTTACAATTACTAAGACCAATAATCATTAGTAACAATAAGCTTGCTTTAATTAATTTCATAAGTTTTATTCTGTTTAGAAATGATGAATAGCATCTTACCACAAGATGCCATTTACAATTTATGTTCTAATGATACGCTTTGTTACTATAATTGTTACAGATTTTAAGTCTATTTTAACATAAAGAACAGCAAATAGAAGCACAAAAAAAGCCTCATGAAAATAAATTCATGAGGCTTCTTATATTCGTTATACTACTTAAATACTATCCAGCAACTTGTGTTAGTACTTCAGCAACTTTTTTACCAATCTCTGCAGGAGAATCTACTACATGAATACCACACTCTCTCATAATTGCCTTTTTTGCAGCAGCAGTATCTTCACTACCACCAACTATAGCTCCAGCGTGTCCCATTGTTCTACCTGCCGGTGCTGTTTCACCAGCAATAAAACCAACAACAGGTTTAGATGTTCCACTTTCTTTTACCCATTTTGCAGCATCAGCTTCCAATTGTCCTCCAATTTCACCAATCATTACCACACATTCTGTCTCTGGGTCATTCACTAATAATTCTACAGCTTCTTTTGTAGTTGTTCCTATAATTGGATCTCCTCCAATTCCGATAGCCGTTGTAATACCTAATCCTTGCTTCACAACCTGATCAGCAGCTTCATATGTCAATGTTCCTGACTTAGAAACAATACCAACATTTCCTTTTTTAAACACAAAACCTGGCATAATACCAACTTTAGCCTCTCCTGGTGTAATTACTCCCGGACAGTTAGGACCAATCAATCTACAATCCTTACCTGCTATATAATTAGAAGCAGTTATCATATCTGCTACTGGTATACCTTCTGTTATCGTTATAATTACTTTTATTCCTGCGTCTGCAGCTTCCATAATCGCATCTGCAGCAAAGGCTGGTGGCACAAAAATAATTGTTGTGTCTGCTTCTACTTCTCTTACAGCATCTTCAACAGTATTGAAAACAGGCTTATCTAAATGAGTTTGTCCTCCTTTTCCTGGAGTAACTCCTCCAACAATGTTTGTACCATATTCAATCATCTGACCAGCATGAAAAGTACCTTCACTACCAGTAAACCCTTGTACAATAATTTTTGAATTTTTATTAACTAAAACACTCATTGCGTTATGATTTTTTATTTTTTAAAAGAGTTCCAAAAGTAAGCTTTTGAACACTATGATTAAAACAAAAATGAAAAATATTTTCTTGTTTCTTATTTTTTTTATCGGACAACAAATAATATTCAAAAAAATAGTTCGGCACGAAGAAATATCAAACAAATTCTACTTTCCAAACTACTTTACTCTCTTTAACTTATCTGATACCCTCTATACAACTTATTATCTTTTAACTCCCAAATGGTTATAAAATGAGCAAAATACTCTTCTTTATCTGGATTTTCAATAGTTGCTACATAATATGTACAACGTATTGTAACCGAATCATTTTCTGCCAAAAGATGACTAATTTCACATCTTAATGATTCAAAAGAAGTCGACATACCTTTAAACATTGAAATGATCTCATTATAATCCTTTTTTAAAAAGCCAAAACTACTATTCCAATCTAACTGAATATCAGAATGCAAATAGTTTTTAAGCTCATCAAGATTATGTATTAGATCCACCTCATAAGCAGATCTCACCACTTCTTTGGCCGTATTACTCATGTTTCTTCATTTTTTCAATTAAATCAGGAACCTGTCTAATTGCAGCAATTTCTTTATATTTTTTTCTAAAATCATCGGCAGGAGTACCAAAATAACTCTTATTAGCATCTAGCGATTTACTCACTCCCGATTGTGCAGAAATCACAGCTTTGGTTCCTATCGTAATTGCACTGGTAATACCAACTTGCCCCCATATTGTAACTTCATCCTCTATAACTACACAACCTGAAATACCTACTTGAGATGCTATTAAGCATTTTTTTCCTATCACTGTATCATGTCCAATATGAACCTGATTATCTATTTTAGTTCCCTCTTTAACAATTGTATCACCTGTTACTCCTTTATCTATTGTACAAGAAGCTCCAATATCAACATTACTTTCTATTACAACTCTACCACCTGAAAGCAGTTTATCAAATCCTTCTGGTCTATTCTTATAATAAAAAGCATCCGCTCCTAAAACAGACCCAGAATGAATAGTTACATTATCACCTATCACAGTATTATCATAAATACTTACATTGGCATGAATTGTACAATTATCACCAATACTCACATTGTTACCAACAAAACTGCCTGGTTGAACAACACTATTCCTACCAATACTAGAAGTATTCGAAACTAAAGAATTTGCTTTTTCAAAAGGTTTAAAATACTCGGTAAGTTTGTTAAAATCTCTAAATGGATCGTCTGAAACTAATAATGCCTTCCCCTCTGGACAATCAACATCTTTATTAATCAAAATAACCGTTGCTGCACTATGTAAAGCCTTATCATAGTACTTTGGGTGATCAACAAAAACTATATCTCCAGGGGTAACCACATGAATTTCATTCATACCTAAAACAGGAAAATCATCTTCTCCTACGTATTGAGCAGATATAATAGTGGCTATTTGTTTTAAAGTATGTGGCTGAGGAAATTTCATTATCTATCTTTATCAAAGAGTACTACTCTACTCTTTTATTCTTTCTTTATATGTACCTTTCTCAGTCTCTACCTTAATCTTATCTCCTTCATTTATAAAAAGAGGAACCATAACTTCTGCTCCAGTTTCTACTGTTGCAGGTTTTGTTGCATTTGTAGCTGTGTTCCCTTTAATCCCTGGTTCTGTAGCCGTTACCTCTAATATTACACTTGCAGGCATTTCTACTGAAAGAGGCATCTGATCTTCAGAATTAATAATAACGGTTACCACTTCACCTTCTTTCAACAAGCCGGGAGCATCTAATGAAGATTTTTCTAAAGTGATTTGATTATAATCTTCTGTATTCATAAAATGATGAGTATCACCTTCTGCATACAAAAACTGAAATTTATGAGTCTCAACACGTACATCTTCAATTTTATGTCCTGCAGAAAAAGTATTATCAATAACTTTTCCGGTAGTAACACTTTTTAGTTTTGTTCTAACAAAGGCAGGTCCTTTACCTGGTTTTACATGTAAAAACTCTATAATTTTATAAATGTCATGATTATATTTAATACATAATCCATTTCTGATATCACTTGTACTTGCCATTATTTCTTATTCTTTAATTTCTAATTATTAACAAACTATGTCTATAAACTAGTTTTAGTTTGAAAAATACCCTTTCATGATTCCTCTTTGAGAATTCTTTATAAATTCCAGAACTTCATCACGCTCAGGAGTTGCTTCCATCTCTGCTTCAATGATTGCTACGGCCTGAGTATTATTATAATTTTGTTGGTATAGAATCCTGTATATATTCTGTACTTCTCTAATTTTTTCTGTTGTAAACCCTCTTCTTCTTAATCCAATAGAGTTTATTCCTACATAAGATAAAGGTTCTCTAGCAGCCTTAACATAAGGAGGCACATCTTTACGCACCAAAGATCCTCCTGTTACAAAAGCATGATTACCTATACTACAAAACTGTTGTACCGCTGCCATACCAGCTAGGACAACATAGTCTCCTACGTTAATATGTCCTGCCAATGTACTATTATTAGAAAATATACAATTATCGCCTACGATACAGTCATGAGCAATATGACAATACGCCATAATCCAGCAATTCTTACCAATTTTGGTCTTCATCCTATCCACTGTACCTCTATTAATAGTAACACACTCCCGTATAGTTGTATTATCCCCTATTTCTGTAACAGTATCTTCATCATTAAACTTCTTATCTTGAGGTGTAGCAGAAATCACTGCCCCAGGAAAAATACTACAATTCTTACCAATACGAGCTCCTTCCATTATAGTTACATTAGAACCTATCCAGGTTCCTTCTCCTATTACTACATTATTATGAATAGTTGTAAAAGGTTCTATAACTACATTCTTTGCAATTTTTGCTCCAGGATGAACATATGCTAAAGGTTGATTCATCAGTTGTTTTTTTTATTAAAAGATTGACTGAAAATTTCCTAAACAATCAAGTGTTTAGACAAAACATCTATCCTTTTTTGATTATTTTGATTTTACAATTTGTGCCATTAACTCTGCTTCGGTAACCAACTTACCATTTGCGTAAGCAAAGGCCTGCATATGACAAATACCTCTTCTTATAGGAGTTATTAGCTCTAATTTAAAAACTAATGTATCTCCAGGAAGCACTTGTTGCTTAAATTTTACCTTATCAATTTTCATAAAATAAGTAAGGTAGTTTTCTGGATCAGGCACTGTACTTAATGCTAAAATTCCACCTGTCTGAGCCATAGCTTCAACCTGTAATACCCCTGGCATTACTGGCGCACCCGGAAAATGACCTACAAAAAAAGGTTCATTCATTGTAACATTCTTAAGTCCAACCACATGCTTATCAGACATTTCAAGAATCCTATCAATTAATAAAAATGGAGGTCTATGCGGTAACATACTCATTATTTTATTAATATCCATTAAAGGTTCTTTATGCAGATCAAATTGAGGCACTTTATTACGTTTCTCAATTTTAATAATTTTTGAAAGCTTCTTAGCGAACTGAGTATTTACATAATGCCCTGGTTTATTAGCAATTATTTTTCCTCTTATTCTTGTTCCTACAAGTGCCAAATCACCAATAACATCAAGTAATTTATGACGTGCAGCTTCATTTGGATAATGTAAAGTTAAGTTATCAAGAATTCCGTTAGGTTTAATTGCAATTGACTCTTTTCCAAAAGCAACTTTCAATTTCTCCATTGTGCTAGGACTTAATTCCTTATCAACATACACAATGGCATTATTAAGGTCTCCACCTTTAATCAATCCATGTTCTAATAACATTTCTAACTCGTGCAAGAAACTAAAAGTTCTAGCATCAGCTATTTCTGTTTTAAACTCTGAAAGATGCTTTAAAGAAGCATTTTGGGTACCCAAAACCTTAGTACCAAAATCTACCATAGTAGTTACTTGATACTGATCTGAAGGCATAACAATAATTTCACTTCCTGACTCTTCATCTGTATATGAAATTACATCTTTAACTATGTACTCTTCTCTTTCTGCTTCTTGCTCAACAATCTCTGCCTTTTCTAAGGCTTCGATAAAATACTTACTAGAACCATCCATTATAGGAGGTTCTGATGCATTTAATTCTATTAAAAGGTTATCAATTTCTAACCCAACACAAGCTGCAAGAACGTGTTCTGATGTTTGTATACTAACTCCATTCTTTTCTAGGTTAGTACCTCTTTGAGTATTTACCACATAATTCGCATCTGCTTCAATTATGGGATTTCCCTCAAGATCAATTCTGCAGAATGCATATCCATGATTTTCAGGAGCAGGTTTAAAAGTCAAGGTTACTTCTTTTCCGGTGTGTAAGCCTACACCTGTAAGTTTTACTTCCTCTTTAATTGTTCTTTGTTTGCTCACAACAGCATCAATCATTATTATTTATATTTTTCTCTAGTTTGTATATTCTATCTACTATTTTTGGTAAGTTTTTGAAATGCACATAGGACTTATTGTAATCAGAATATCCTAGTGCAGGTGAACCTTGAATAGCTTCACCATCCTTTATATTTCTTCCAATACCGGATTGCGCTTGTATTTTAACATTATTCCCAATAACAAGGTGTCCTGCAATACCAACTTGCCCTCCAATCAAACAATGTCGTCCTATCTTAGTTGACCCAGCTATACCTGTTTGTGCGGCTATTGCAGTATGCTCACCTATCTCAACATTATGCGCTATCTGAATTTGATTATCCAATTTTACACCTTTGCGAATAATTGTAGATCCTAATGTGGCTCTATCTATAGTAGTACCTGCACCAACATCAACATAATCCTCTATTATTACGTTTCCAGTTTGAGGGACTTTGCTATACTCTCCTTTTTCGTTAGGTGTAAAACCAAAACCATCTGCACCTACAATTGCTCCACTATGTACAACACAATTGTTACCAATTATAGTTTCTGAATAGATTTTGGCTCCAGCAAAAACGACAACATCATCTCCTATAGTTACATTATCACCTATATAAACATTTGGAAATATCTTGGCATTTTTACCAATTTTCACATTTTCTCCCATGTATGAAAATGCTCCAAAATAGATATCCTCACCAAAGGAAGCAGTCTTAGAAATAAAATTAGGTTCTTCAATACCCGATTTATTCATCTTTACCATGTTATAATACTCTAAAAGCTTAGAAAAAGCTTGATAAGCATCATCAACTCTTATAAGTGTAGACTTGATTTCAGATTCTGCTTCAAAAGTTTTATCTACAATAGTAATAGACGCATCTGTAGAATAAATGAATTGAGTGTATTTGGGGTTTGACAAAAAGGTTAATGAACCCTTGGTCCCTTCTTCAATTTTAGCTAATTTAGATACTTCGACGTTTTCATCTCCTTCGATTTCTCCGTTTAAAATACCCGCAATTTGTGTGGCTGTAAAAATCATTCTAGCAAAAATATAAAAAATGTATTAATCTATATGCTTTGGATAGCACATAAAATATTTAGTTACTGGTTTTGATAAAGCTTTTAAATTAAACTGATCACTGGCTTTAACAACATCCACTATCTTTTTTGACTTAAATAAAATATTTATGTTCTGTTTATTAATGTGATATGCTTGATTGGCAATAGTTCCTTCAAAAACAAAATAACGTGCTTCTTTTTCAGAAATTTTATATTTCTTTTTTATTTTTTCAACTTGCTTTTCTGTTTTCTCATTTAAAAAAGGTTTCTTCTTGATCTTGATTTTTAATAAATCTCTATTTATGATCATCAGAGACAAAGTTCTTAAAACAAAATCATCACAGCTTGACCATTCTTTCATTGCTGCGATAATATCATAATCATCTAATTTTGAAAATATCTCCAACACTTCAGAACTAAAATTTTCTGCTGTAATTTTGTTTTCTAGAAAAAATGCCAACGCTTTACTGGCTTCAAGTTTTTCTCCATTATCTACTAATTCTTTGGCTCTTTTAAGAACTCTAATCAATAAATTTTCTGCAACCAAACTTGTTTTATGCAAATATACTTGCCAGTACATTAAACGTCGTGCCAATAGAAACTTTTCTACAGAATAGATCCCTTTCTCTTCAACAACAAGTGAATCATTAACAACGGTTAACATCGTAATTAAACGCTCACTGTTTATATTACCCTCAGACACTCCTGTATAAAAACTATCTCTTTTAAGGTAATCCAAACGATCCATATCCAACTGCCCAGAAATCAACTGATGTAAAAAATCACGATGATATTCTCCCTTAAAAATCTCTATTGCTAGCGTTAAACTACCGTTAAATTCATCATTTATCTCTTCCATTAACATTAATGAAATCGATTCATGATTCACCTCATTTACTATGCTATGCTCCATTGCATGAGAAAAAGGACCATGACCTATATCATGTAACAAAATAGCTACATAAAGCGCCTCTTCTTCTGCTTCAGAAATCGTAACCCCTTTAAAACGAAGCACTCTTACTGCTTTCTGCATTAAATGCATGCACCCCAACGCATGATGAAAACGGGTATGATGTGCTCCTGGATACACTAAATAAGATAACCCCATTTGTGATATACGACGTAACCTTTGAAAATACTTATGTTCAATTAAATCGAAAATTAGTTCATTCGGTATCGTAATAAAACCGTAAATTGGGTCGTTTAATATTTTGAGTTTATTTCTTTTTTTCAAGTTCGTTTTACCTTTACGGGAGCAAATATACATATATGCTTTGCATTTGAAACATTTCGAACATAGATTTTAAGGTATCAAAAATCCGAATTAAATTGATCAATAAACAAATCACAAAAACAAATACTACTAAAATTAAATTTAATGAGTAAAATAAAAATATTGTGGGTAGATGACGAAATTGATTTACTTAAACCTCATATTCTTTTTTTAGAAAAGAAAAATTATGAAGTTACCAAGTGTCAAAGTGGTACTGAAGCATTAGATATATTAGAGGACACTAATTTTGATATTATTTTTCTGGATGAAAATATGCCCGGTCTTTCTGGGATAGAAACACTTTCTGAAATAAAAGAGAAAAAAGATAGTGTACCTGTAGTCATGATCACAAAAAGTGAAGAGGAGTATATAATGGAAGAAGCAATCGGAAGTAAGATTGCAGATTATCTTATAAAGCCTGTAAATCCAAATCAAATATTACTAAGTCTAAAGAAGAATCTTGATAACTCCAGATTAGTCTCTGAAAAAACTACTTCGAACTATCAACAAGAGTTTAGAAAAATTGCCATGGATATGGCGATGGTAAATTCTTATGAAGAATGGTCAGAATTATATCAACGTTTAATATACTGGGAGTTACAATTAGAAGATATAGAGGATTCTGGAATGTTCGAAATTTTAGAATCTCAAAAAGTTGAAGCTAACACCCAATTCTTTAAGTTTATCGATAAAAACTATAATGATTGGTTTAATGGAAAATATGATGCGCCGACTATGTCTCATACCTTATTTAAGGAGAAAGTCGCCCCTGAAATAAGTAAAGAACAACCAACATTATTAGTCGTTATTGATAATTTAAGATATGATCAATGGAAAGCATTTGAGCCAATTATAAATAACTACTACAAAAAAGAACAAGAAAATTCATATTGTAGTATACTACCAACCGCTACACAATATGCTAGAAATTCAATATTTTCTGGACTTATGCCATCTGAAATGAAAAAAAGACATCCTGATCTTTGGCTCGACGATACAGATGAAGGTGGTAAAAACATGAATGAGAATGAATTTTTAACTGCACAATTAAAGAGATTAGGGTTAAACATCAAACACGAGTATTATAAAATTACTAATGAAAGGTCTGGAAAAACCTTAGCCGCTAATTTTAAAGGATTAAAGGACAATGACCTTACTGTAGTTGTTTATAATTTTGTGGATATGCTATCCCATAGTAAGACAGAAATGGAAGTTATTAAAGAACTTGCTTCTAATGACAAGTCATATCGATCTCTTACGCAAAGTTGGTTTAAAAACTCCCCGTTATTAGAGATGATTCAACAAGCACAACAACTAGGTTTTAAACTTTTATTAACTACAGACCATGGTACCATAAATGTAAAAAACCCTTCAAAAGTTATTGGTGATAAGAACACTAGCCTTAACCTAAGATATAAAACGGGTAAAAGCCTTACCTATGAGCGTCGAGAGGTTTTGGAGGCTGTAGATCCTAAATCCATACATCTACCATCTATTAATATGAGTAGTTCGTTTATTTTTGCAAAAGGGGATTATTTCTTTGCTTATCCTAATAATTACAATCATTATGTGAGTTATTATAGAAATACATATCAACATGGAGGTGTTTCTTTAGAAGAAATGATAATACCTTTTGTAGTTTTGCTCCCTAGATAACATATATCCTTTTCATTAGGATTATGGTAATACGTATTACTAAATAAATTATTATAAATAAAATGACAATAGAATACACACTAAAGGATCTTCCTGAAGTGGCTGATAAATTAATATCAGATTTACACGAAAAAACTGTGCTTTTTGATGCCGAAATGGGAGCTGGAAAAACTACACTAATAAAAGAAATATGCAAGCGTCTTGGTGTTCAATCTGTAATCTCGAGCCCAACATATTCTCTTGTAAATGAATACCAATGCAATGATGGTTTGATATATCATTTTGATTTTTACAGAATAAAAGATGAAGAAGAGGCTTATCAGATAGGGTTTGAAGAATATCTGGACTCCAATGCCTGGGTTTTTATTGAATGGCCTGAGAAGGTATCTGGCTTACTTCCAGAAAACAGTATACGTATTAAAATTAATATTGCAGAAGGAGAAAAGCGAATTCTGCAATATTAATAGGTTTATTATGGTACAATCTTAATCAAATACGCAATCCTATTTGTTTTCTTAGCTTTTTTATTCGTAATTTGAGTTAATGAATTTTACACAAATGAACACATCAACATCTCCTTTTACAAAAGAACAGCTATTGCCGCAAGAAGAAATGATCGAAGTAGCTAGAAAAAAAGGAAAACTTTTTATCGGCATACCAAAAGAAACCCATTATCAAGAAAAACGTGTATGTCTAACCCCTGATGCAGTTGGTGCCCTTACGGCCCATGGTCATCGCGTTTTATTAGAAACTAATGCCGGTATAGATGCAAGTTTTACAGACCGTGATTATAGTGAGGCCGGAGCAGAAATCACAAATGATAAGAGCAAAGTTTTTGGGTGCCCCATTATACTAAAAGTAGAACCACCATCTTTAGAAGAACTTGAACATATAAACCCTCAAACGGTACTAATATCAGCTTTACAGCTTAAAACACAATCCAAAGAATATTTTCAAGAACTAGCTAAGAAAAGAGTTACTGCTTTAGGTTTTGAATTTATTCGTGATTCTGATGGTGCCTACCCAGCAGTTCGTGCTTTAAGCGAAATAGCAGGTACCGCCGCTGTCCTTATTGCATCAGAATTAATGAGTAGCGTAAATACCATGGGACCCGGACTTATGATGGGTAATATTAGTGGTGTACCTCCTGTAGAAGTAGTAATTATAGGAGCTGGCACCGTAGGTGAATTTGCTGCGAGATCGGCAATTGGCTTAGGAGCAAATGTAAAAGTATTTGATAATTCTATTACCAAACTTAGATGCTTACAAACCAATGTAGGAAGACCACTGTACACCTCTACAATTCAACCCAAAAACCTACTTAAATCATTAAGAAGGTGTGATGTTGTTATTGGAGCAGTACGCGGAAAAAACCGTGCACCTATTGTTGTAAATGAAAATATGATAGAGCGTATGAAAACGGGAGCTGTAGTTATAGATGTAAGTATTGATATGGGAGGATGTTTTGAAACTAGCGAAGTAACTTCTCACGATCACCCTACTTTTGAAAAACATGGGGTGATACATTATTGCGTTCCTAATATTCCATCAAGATATGCCAGAACATCATCTCTTTCTATTAGTAATATTTTCACTCCATATTTATTACAAATAGGAGAAGAAGGAGGAATTGAAAATGCAGTGCGTTTTGACCGAGGCCTTAAAAATGGATTGTATTTTTATCGAGGAATTCTCACTAATAAGTCCATTGCTGATTGGTTTGATCTTTCTTATCGAGATATTAATCTCCTCATTATATAATAGGAAACTACATACAATTAAGTCTTAATACACCATAAATAACAAATCAAAAAACTTTACCATGAAATAGATATGGTTTTTTAAACTTTACTTACATTTGCCCACTTAATTAGTGTATTAAACTTATGAAATTAGCACAACGATTATTCTATTACTTAGGTGGATTTGGAATAGGGTTAATTCTTTTGTTTTTCTTTCTGGGAGGAAAAAAAGCTTCTTGTGATTACACCCCAACAGCAAGGGTTTTAAAGAATATTAGAATAAAAAAAAGAGAATTTTCTAAGCAGGCGTCAGAAATAATGCAAGAGCACAAAATAGATACCGCTGATATATCTTCTTTATTAAAAATTGGTGATGTAAATTTTTCAAAAAGCAATACCAAATTAGATTCTTGTAAAGTATATCATATTGAAGGATTGCTTAAAGAGAAGAATATAACAATGCATGTTGAGAACTGTAATGCAGTTGCAAAAATCAAAATATTAACTATTGTTCAATAATTAAGCATATAGATTATCATACAAAAAAAGCCATTGCACGAAGGTACAATGGCTTTTTAAATACTATACCTGTTTACTTTATATTTATTCTATGCCATCTGTAGTTTAACATAAGTCTTCCAGTTTATAGTTGGCAAAATATCATATATTATAACTATACGTATAAAACTCTTCATCTTGTACAAACCCAATTCTTTCGTACAGTTTTTGGGCCATAAAATTATCTTTAGCTGTTCCTAAATCCACTCGGATAGCTCCTATTTTCTTAGCCAAACCAAAAGAAGATTTTATCAATTTTTCTGCTATCCCATTTTTACGATATTCTTTAGCAACAAATAAGTCATTTAAAACAACTATTTTACCCAACGACACAGAACTAAACGAAAAATAATTTAAAACAAAACCAGTAGGTATGTTTTGTTCATTATAGGCTATGTATACTTTAGCTTCATTATTTTCTAGCCTTTCTTTTAAATAGTTTTTATATCGAGGTACATCTGAAGGTTTTTTATAAAAAACCATATACTGATCAAAAAGGTTTACCAAATCATCTAATTGTTCGGTTTCTGCCTCAATAATTCTAATATTCATTTTTACTATTGTTTTAAAAAAATTAATAATTCTTCACTGGATATTTCACCAGTGTTTTACCATAAACCCAATGTTCAAAAGTCTGACTTCCTATAGTAAAGAAATCTTCTCCAATAATATCATACCCTTCCCTTTCATAAAACTTAAGAGTCCTTTTATTAGATTTTAGTGTAGACAACCATAAATATTCATTACCAATACTTTTTACTTTATCTACAACTAATTTTTCAAGCTTGGCCCCTACTCCTTCCGAAACAAAACTTGGCAAAACATATATTCGCTGTAACTTACTAACGTTACAATACTTTGTTAGCTCTGATGAAGCATTTAATTGAAGCTTAGCATACCCTAAAGCAATATTCGAGATCGTATCTTCTGCTATCCAATATTGATTTTCTTTGTTAACAAGGCTATTGTATATTTTCTGTACCCCAAATGCATTTTTCATATAAGCATCTATATCTTCTTCGTTTTTAAAAAGATGTCTATAATAAACATCAAAAGTTGCTTTTCCTAACGAAGAAATCGATTCCGCATCACCTGTATTAGCTATTCTTATGGTTATCATAAGTTTTTAATCTTTTTTTATGTCTAAATAAATTAGTTTCGTTTTAAATTGACTTTCATAACCCAAAATTCAAAGTTTTCTTTTCCAATACTAAAAAGATGTTCTCCTATTATTTTATAATTGTTTCTTTTATAAAAATTAACTGCCTTCTCATTTTCTTTCAATACAGAAAGCCACAAATATTCTTGTTTACTAGCTAATCCAGCCTCAAAAATTAATTTCTGCAATTTCCCTCCTATACCTTTGGATATATAGTCATCTAAAAAGTATATCTTTTGAAGTTTACAAACATCTTGACTATCAATAAAACTTGATGGTGAGTGTAGTTGTAACTTTGCATAGCCTATTGGTAATTTCTTATCAAAAACAATCCAATACATATTGTTTGGCCTAACAATACTATTCTTTATTTTTTCTAATGAGAATGTTCTATCCAAATATTCCATCAGATCTTTTTTATCACTAAACAAATGCCCAAATGCCTGATCAAATGTCACAGACCCTAAATATGAAATATCATTAACATCATCTATTGTCGCTGTCCTGATAGCAATCATATGATCATCTATTATTGGGTTTTATTGACTTAAATTTTTGTAAAATATCTTTAAAAACACTTTGTTGAACAGGCTTATGCATTACTTTAGAACTTATAGGGTATTTATCCAAATATCCTGAAGGTCTAATTGGTCTTTTTTCAAATCCACCTCCACAATTAGGACAAACATTCTCCAAAACCGTATCGACACAATCTTTACAAAATGTGCATTCAAAAGTACATATCATCGCATCATTACTGGTATTAGGTAACGATACATTACAATTCTCACATGTAGGTCTTATCTCTAACATAATACATCAAATTTAAAGGTTAATAATTAGGTTTATCTTAAATTCAAACACCTATAATTTTTGCTGCTTTCTATACGCATGCTTCGCACTTTCTATCTGTTGTTGTTCTGTAGTTTCAGGATACAGAATATATTTTGGAGCGATTATTGGTTTTACCGAAGTAACATTAATAACCATAATTGTTGAAAAAGGGAACTCACCTTTTGTTATTTGCATCAATGGTTCTGCAAAAGTCGAAAAAGAAGTATCTGTTTTTTTTACAATTTTCGCTTTACCTTTTAACTTAAACCCTTTCTGTACAAAAACGTCAATAAAACTCACACAAACATTTTCATTCTGATTTATATTCTTCACAGATTGTGGTGATGCGATATTGGCTATCAAAATTGTAGATAAATCATAGTAAGTAAATACTTCTTTAGGTGATACATTAGGTTCGTTATCTATTGAAGATGTCGCCAACCAACATAATACACTCCTATCCAAATATTCAATTATTTTATCTGTTAACATAATTCATTTCTGATTGATGATGATTTATAAAATATAAATTTCAAATGCTCAAATACATAACATATCTATTTTATAGAGCACTTATATACTATTGTTCTTCAAAATATAATCCAAAACGGCCTTAGGAGTCTTCACTCCTTCTTTTAACCCCTTATCATGAATAGGGTTTCCAGCAACTTGCCTTAAAGGAACTATCCCTGCCCATATAGGTAAATTGTAATCGTCAGGTTCGTCAACAACTCCCTCTGCCCTAACTTTGGCAGAAGCCATGTCCATATTAATTTCTACAACCAAAGTTGCATTAAACTCTTTATCATTTGGCTGTCTAATATTATCCCAATGACCAGGAACCATATGATTTAAAATACATTCTAGTGCTTTCATTTTTTTTCCTGGTTCATCAATTTTTTTTACACTACCAAAAACATTAACCGAACGATAGTTCGCAGAATGGTGAAATGCAGATCGAGCAAGAACCAATCCATCTAAATGCGTTACAGAAAGACTTGCTTCTCCTGCCTCTAATAAACTAAGCATCATTCTATTTTTTAGTGATCCATGTATATAAATTTTATCATCAGATCTTCCATAGGCCATAGGTATAACAATAGCCTTACCATCCCAAATGTATCCTATATTACATAAAAACGCTTTATCAAGAATACCGTTAATCTCATCTACGTCATAATTCGCTCTTTTTGGTCCTCGAACCACCTTATTTAATGCCGAAACTGAATACTTTGCCATATTTAATTTTTTATTCAATTCAAAAGTAGTAGTTTTATGGTGTGTTCTACTGATCCAGTTTTTAAATAATAAATAGTCCGGTTTGTTTCCTTTCAAAAACAATATTACTCTAATTCGTAGTTCAAATCGTAATTTGTACTTACAATTATGCGATCAAATGATTACGTTTATAAAATCTGGAAAGTTACCACCAGCTACAAAACTACCAGGGTCTCGAAAACTGGCAGAGGATTTAAGTATTCATCGAAAAACTGTCATAGCCGCATACGAAGAGCTTATCTCTCAAGGGTGGATAGAAACCATACCTTCTAGAGGAACTTTTGTAACCTCATCATTGCCATTAGTTATTCCTAAAAAAATTAAACAAACTCCCATAGCGTCTCAAAAAAAGAAAAAAAGTGGTTTTTCATTTTTTAGTCGTCCAAATCTTATTCGTAAATCTGAGAACATCTTATCTGATCAGGTACTACGAATTGGTGACGGCGCTCCTGATCATAGATTGGCTCCTATAGAAGAAATTGCGAGAATATATCGTAATGTCACGAAAAAAAGCTATCATAGAGACTTATTAGATTATGGGTCTATTTATGGTAATATAGAATTACGAAAGAAATTAGCTTTATACCTTAATCAAACTAGAGGTCTTCATATTACCAGTGACAATATCTTAATCACTCGAGGAAGTCAAATGGGCATTTATCTTGCAGGCCAATTACTCTTACCCCAAAAAAACAAAATAATTGTAGGTAATACTAACTATAAAACTGCTGATGATACCTTTATAGAGGCAGGCGGCATCTTAGAACAAGTTTCTGTTGATGATAATGGTTTAGACACAAATCAAATAGAAAGATTATGTCAAGGCACATCTATTAGGGCTGTTTATGTAACTTCTCATCATCATCACCCAACAACGGTTACACTTTCTGCTCAAAGAAGAATGCATCTACTTCAACTAGCACAACAATATAATTTTGCTATTATAGAGGATGATTATGATTATGATTTTCATTATGCTAACGCCCCTATTCTACCTTTAGCGAGTAATGATATTAACGGAAACGTTGTTTATATTGGTGGTTTTACCAAAATGATAGCTCCAGCAATGCGTATCGGGTATCTTATAGCTCCAAAAGATTTTGTTGATGAAGCTGCAAGGCTAAGAGCAATCATAGACAGGCAAGGAGACACCATTTTAGAACAAGTTCTTGCTCAAATGCTTACTACGGGAGATGTACAAAGACACATTAACAAAGTTCTTAGAACATACAAAAATAGGCGAGATTTGTTTTGCAAATTGTTAGAAGAGAAACTCGGTAATTATTTTAGTTTTGATATCCCTAAAGGAGGAATGGCTATTTGGGTAAAATTACACAAATCTTACAACTGGGATATCGTTTGTTCTGAAGCTAAAAAGCATAATCTAATCATTACTCCAGATTGGCGCAGATATGACAATGACAACTCTGGGCACAATGGAATTCGTTTAGGGTTTGCTACACTAAATAAAGAAGAAATATATGAAGCTATAAATCGTTTAATCCTTGTATTTAAGATAATAGAAACAAAACAATAACGATTTAAACGTGAAATACGTTCAAATCGCTATTTTATTACTAGTCTATAAGTTAATCAGGATCTAGATCTTAATTTAAATCACTAACCAACACTTCCCATTCATTAAATTGCCCTCCCTTATCAACTCCTTCATTACCATAAATAATATACATTTTATTATTTAATACACACATTTGATGTATGGTTTCAAACCCATCAGAGTTAGTCAAATTAGAATTTAATTCTGTATATGTATTGTCAATTGTATTAAAGACACCAATAGTTGATTCCCTACCTGTGGTCATACCGTCATTATCTCTAACTTCAATTCGACCCGCTACATAAATAAGATTTTGACGTTTTTGAACAAAGGTAAAGTCTATTTCTTTATTCATTTCAAAAGCTTCAATATTTGTTGGGTTAGCTATTTCTATTTTATAGATGGTCTTTTTTGCTGGATTTCCAAGAAGCTTTGTACTTCCGCCAAAAACATAAAGATATCCATCTACAATTGTTCCTCTTGCCCCACTGCGTGCCTCTGGCATGGTAGCAAACTCCACTAATGTTTCTGTATTCGTATCCCATTTAAACACCTTATCACCTTCAACATCATTTAAATCTCCTCCAATGATATAAATATTACCATCTAAGACAGCTACACCACATCTACTCAAAAATTTTCCATGTGAAGTAGACTTGGGATCATTTACAATATCCAAATCATACTCATTAATATATTGACCTCCTACAACAACAAGTTTACTATTCACAATATGTAATTGCTTAGCTAGCAGATCACTCTTAAAAAACAACTTTTCAGTAACCATCGTATTATCTAAATCAAATTTTAACAGGCGTTCTGGGTTGCCATTACTGTTTGCCAATCCATCCTCACGAGTAACCATAAAAAAACTATTATCGCTATAGGAACCTACCATGCCAGGAGAACGGTTTGTTATAGCATTCGATTCAAACGTAAATGCTTTTGTAAAATTAAGTGTAGAAGATGATGGAATGAGATAATCATTGCTAGTTTTCTCTATTAATTCAAAATTAAATTCAGATCCATCAGATTTTTTTATTGTTACTTTCAAAGAGTTTCCTTCACCAACTTCAAAATTCCAACTCCCTTCATTAGCAGTTAATATTGCACTACTTTCATCTTGATACTTAATTAAAGATGATATTGAAGAACGGTAAAAATCTAATTTGGCTTCAGTGGGAGTCGACGCTTTGGTATTAATATCATATCGCTGTTTCCATAAAACACTTTGAATAGTATTACTCTCTCCAGTAAATATAAATTCATCATCTTGAACATTAAAATTAGCTGAAATGTCAATATTTTTACCATCAGAGACAAGTTCCGCATTACTTACTTTCCATATTTTACTACCATCAGCAATAAGCAATTTTGTTGTTTCTTCTCTTAATTCACTAAGTGTAGGTTCTTTTTCTTTTTCTTTTTCTAGTTGTATGTTTTCATCGTCATTACCACAAGATAATAACAAGATTGTAAACATAATTAATACTAATGGGGCTTTAATTTTCTTCATTTATTTAATTTTATTTAATCAATTCATACATACCTAAGAGTCGTTTTTTGTTCTACATAACACAATTACGTTCTAATAATACATAAAAAGTTACTAAATAACTAAAAACATAATTTAAATTACCTAATCTATTTCAATACAAGTACCCCTCACGTAGTTTTATAAAAATGAAATAATAACTAACAAATACACAAACTCCTATTTGAACAATAATTTTGGAAACATATTTAACTTGTGTGCTTTTTTTTTTTAACTACCTGATACCCAATTTTAGGTTTAACATTTTCTTAAAAAAGTTATTCATTTAGAATAACACTAAAAAAGCCTTTTCAAACATAATGATAATCGACCAAGAACCCAGCATCCAGAAAATCATCTAAGATTAATACTCTATTCACTAAAATTTAACAATATAATGAGGAGAATTACAATTTAATCTTAATAATAAATTTTATAAGTAACAGAATATTTGCAATTTTGAAGCGAAATATTATTTCATAATTACAGTCAGTCCATTATAATTTTAAGAAAAAATCTAAGAAATGAAATTTTTACAAACATTATCAATGTTGTGTTGTTTATTCTTTATCCTTTCATGCAACAAAAAAATTGATGAAATTACCGAAAAAGACTATGAAAATGCAGTAAGTTATATGTATGCAAATTACAACAACAAAACAGCATTTAATCTCTCTACATCGGTAAAATGGTTTAAAGATAACTCTGGAGTATGGTTTATAGCGCATAGCCCTCAAGGAAAGATATATAAGACTTTAAACTTTAAAGAAAATCAAGTAAAACCTCTATTTGATCATCAAAAACTAGCTATTTCCTTAAGTAAAATCATTAAAGATAAGGTGAATGAAAATGATTTATCCATAACAAACATTCAATATGAAAAAAATGGTAGTTTATCGTTTACGGCGTATCAAAAAAATTTCATTCTAAATGAAGAAACTTATAATATTACTGAAAAGAAAGAAGATAAAGTAGATTCTAATAATTTAAACCAAAGCATTTCTCCAGACGAGAAATGGGTTGCATTTATCAAAGATTACAATCTCTATGTTAAATCAACATCTTCTAAACAGGAACTTCAACTGACCAATGATGGCGAAAAAGGTTATGAATACGGAACATGGTACGGTTGGTTTGATACTATCGAAGGTGAAAACGGAGAAAGACCAAAACATTTTTACATCAATTGGTCTGAAGATTCTAAATGGATTACAACCAATGTGGTTGATTTTAGGAATGCAGAAAAAATGTATTTACTAGATGCTAGCGTTGATTCTTTATACAGGCCTAAGCTTTTATCATATTACAGAGGTTCCCCTGGTGACACCACAATGGTTCATACAAAACCCGTATTTTTTAATATTGACACAAAAAAAGAGGTAAAAACGATACTTCCAAAAAACACACATATAAATGGTGCATATCATGAATGGACAATGAGACCAGATATTATCATTGGAGGTTATCGAGAAAGAGGATATCAAAAAGAAAAAATATTTCGTTTTGATTTAAAAACTAAAACATCTAAAATTTTATTTACTGAAGAAAGTAAAACCAATATAGGCACGTTCTCTTATAGACAAATTAAAAACAAAGAAAAGATACTAATTCTTTCTGAAAAAAGTGGCTGGAGGCAATTATACATTGTAGACATAAACACAGGAACTACAACACCTCTTACTCAAGGAAACTATTATGTTCATTCTATAAAACATATCGATGAACAAAATGAAACCATTTATTTTACAGCTTCTGGAAAGGAAAAAGATAGCAACCCGTACCATCAAAAAGTATATAAAATTACTTTTGAAGGAGAAATTACTTTATTAACACCAGAAGAAACTCATCATAAGGTTACTTTTTCTAAAGATGGAACATATTTTGTTGATAATTACTCTACCATTAATACCCCAACAAAAACAGTTCTAAGAGCATCTAAAGATGGTGAAATTTTATCAGAATTAACAACAGCTGATGTTTCGATTGCCATATCCAAAGGCTGGAAAGCCCCTGAAGTTTTTGAATTAACAGGAAAAGATGGTAAAACGACAATTTATGGTGCCTTATGGAAACCTGCTAATTTTGATCCATCCAAATCTTATCCTATTATTGATGCCACTTATACTGGACCACATACACAATTATTTCCAAAATCTTTTGACCATATTTTTAACAAACAATCCCTTGCAGAATTAGGCTTTGTTGTGATTGTTGTTGATGGGTTGGGGACTTTTGGTCGTTCTAAAGAGTTTCATAATCATTCATACAAAAATATGCAAAACAACCTCGAAGATCATGTTTTAGCAATTAAACATTTAAGAAAAAAGTATTCGTGGATTGATCCAAACAAAGCTGGTATTTTTGGACATTCAGCGGGAGGTTATGACACTGGTAGAGCAATGTTGGCTTTTCCTGATACGTATAAAGTTGGAGTATCTAGTTCTGCTAACCATGATTTTAGAATGGAAAAGGCTTGGTGGCCCGAAATGTATCAAGGGTGGCCTGTAGACAGCACATATCATAAAATTTCGAATATAACGAATGCAAAAAATCTAGAAGGTAAATTACTTTTAGTACATGGAGGTATAGATGAAAATGTAAATCCATCTTCAACCTATAAATTTGCAGAAGCATTAATAAACGCTGATAAAAACTTTGATTTATTAATACTACCAAGTCAAAGACATTCTTATAAAGGTAAATCACGAAATTATTTTATAAAAAGGAAATGGAATTATTTTGTAGAACACTTAGGCAATAAAACACCTATATGGGACTTTAAGTGGAGTTATAAATAATATATATCATAGCCTTTTCTTTGTCTAGAAAAGGCTATTTTTTTTTATAAATTATGCCAAAATTAATCCGCATGGTTTTACCAGAAGTTATAAAAAATTTTATCTCTCAAAAAATAGAATTAGAAAACCTTTGCTTACCACATTTTTATCCAGATCTCAATAGTATCCAAGATTTTCAAATTGGTTATAAAATTGATGGTATAAGTGGAAAAGATATAACAGGGAAAAACAATGGTGACTTTAATAAAAATTGGTATGTCATATGCTCTGCTTATGCTGCCGATCCTTTTTTTATCGATATTACAGAAAACAAAAGTAATTTCCCTGTTTATTTTGATTGGCACGGAGGAAATTGGAAACCTATAGCAATTGCAGATAGCATAACCGATTTTATAGAAAAGCTTAAATTTTTAAAGGATTTAGAATCTAATCCTAAAAACATCCTAAAAGAATTTAAAAATAAGTTTGATCTTAATAATGAGTTTTGGAGTGAGGTCTATGATGGTTACATTATAGAGAAAGAACTACCTTCTGATTATACACCTCTTACAGATACAGAAAAGCGTATTCAAGAAATACGCATAAATCTAAGAACTTTAGAACGAGATAAACAAGAAGGAAAACTTACACTTAAACACTATTTACTTACCAAGCGACAGTTAGAAAAAGAAATATTAGATCTAACACAATAGTCATAACGCTTAGACAAAAATTAAATATCTATACAAAGTAAAATTTGTTATAGAGCATAGCAAATTGCTCATTCTACTATCAAATCATAATTTTTCAAGAGTCCATGAAGCCCTAACACGCTAAATTTTGCTTTTTTCAAACTATTCTCTTGAGGGTTAATACTAAAGTTCTTTGCAGTTCTAAAATCAACTTTATCTCCTATTGTTCTTTCAAATATGGTATCTGTTAAATCTGATTGATCAAAAATAGACCCTGAAAGATTAGTTCCTGTAAAATCAGCTCCTTTTAAGCTACATCTCTTAAAACGGGTATTCTTTATTGTAAGATCATAAAAAGAGGCATAATCTAAATTACAGTGATCAAAAGTTACATCAAACAAAAAATCATTGCAAGAACCAAAATCCAAACCTAACAATTTACTTTGTATAAAAATGACATCTTGAAACGACGTTTCTTTAAGCATTACATTATCAAATTTACAGGTATCAAATTTACACTCTAAGAATGTTACTACAGACATATCAGTAGCCGAAAAAGTGCAATTAATAAAAATACAATTATCGTATTCTCTGGATGTTAATTTCTTATTTGAGAAGTTCTTTTTCTCATATACCTGATCCATACAAACTGAACTCATAATCGATTACCATTATATTCGCCATGGCGGGTTTTTTCTATTATCACCAGCAAAGTATAAAACAATCAAATTTCCATCTGGATCTTTCAGCCTCGCTTCTCGCCAAAGCCATCTTTGATCCACTGGTAGCTGATCAAAAACAACACCTTCTGCAATCAAACGTTCAACTTCTTTATCTAGTTTTTCGGTTTCAAAATAAACATAAACACCCTCTCCTTTTGGTAATTCTTCAACCTGATGAATAGAAAAAGTAGCATTGCCTTTTTCACACTCAAAACGAGCATAATGAGGTAATGCTTCAACAATCAAACGTAATCCCAATCTTTTGTAAAATACAATTGATTGCTTAACATCTATAGAAGGTACAGTAATTTGATTTAAGTTCATTACATATTCTTTAAATTACATAAGCATTATAATCATAAGCTATATCCATTTTCTCTTATGTTCTTCTATAACTTTCTTCTTTTCTTTTCTTGAGATAATAAGTTTAATTCTCTACTGGTTTGTCCAGCTACAGAGGTATTCTCTTCTGCCCTTCGAATTAAGTAAGGCATAACATCCCTTACAGGTCCAAAAGGCAAGTATTTTGCAACATTATAACCTAGTTCTGCTTGATTAAAACTAATGTGATCACTCATGCCAAATAACTGACCAAACCAAACTCTAAAGTCATTTTTTGCAATATTAAGCTCTTCCATTAACTGCATTGCCATAAAACTACTAGCTTCATTATGAGTACCAATAAAAACTGAGATATCCTCAATATTTTTAAGAATATAGGTCATCGTGGTATTAAAATTCTGGTCGGTATGCTGCTTATCTCTACAAATAGGTGTTGGATACCCTTGCTCTTGAGCTCGATTGTTTTCCTTTTCCATATAAGCACCACGTACAATTTTTACACCAATTTTAAAATCATAAACCTTTGCTTCTTCATGTAATTGCTGTAAATATTCAAGTCTATCGTGCCTATATAACTGCAATGTATTATAAACGATTGCTTTTTCTTTATTGTATTTTCGCATCATTTTTGCCACTAATTCATCAGCAGCTCCTTGCATCCAACTTTCTTCTCCATCTATCAATACTGCTACATCACAATCATATGCTTTTTTACAAACTATATCAAAACGTTCTTCGATTCGTTTCCATTCTTTTTCTTCACCTTCAGAAAGAGGGGTTCCTTCTGTTTTCTTTTGCCAAACTAAAAATCTTCCTAAACCTGTTGGTTTAAATACACCAAAAGGCATAGCATCTTTTTCATCTGCAAATTCAAGTAATTCTAGTGTTTTATTTAGTACAGCATCAAATTGAGCTTCTTCTTCTTTTCCTTCCACAGAATAATCTAGGACTGAACAAACCTTTTTGGTAAACATTTTATCTACTACCGGTAAACAATCCTCTTCACTTACTCCTCCACAAAAATGATCAAACACAGTTGCTCTTATCAAACCTTGCACAGGTAAATGTGCTTTTATTGCAAAATTTGTTACTGCAGTACCGATTCTTACCAAAGGTTCGTTAGAGATCATTTTAAACAAGAAATATGCTCTTTCTAGTTCTGAATCACTTTTTAAAGCAAATGCAGTTTCTGTATTATCAAACAAATTGTTTTGGTTCATTAAACTAAGTATTAAGAATTGTTAATCCCTTAAGGGTTTTTAATAAAAATATGATTAGATATAGCGTATCCCACCTATATATTTTGAAATATCTGCAAATATAGAACTTACTAGTTTATTTTATTACAAATTCTACTTAATTTCGCTGCCTGATAATTAACCTATGATTATGAAGCCTATTGTTTCTAAAGACTCTGTTGTATATTTTGGTGAAGATTGTTATACCATGCTAAATACTTATCTTGAAAAAGCGAATCATTCTAAGATATGTATCCTAGTAGATAATAATACACATGAACACTGTTTATCACTCTTAATGAGTAAAATTGAAAAAGAATATGATATTGAAATCATTGAAATAGAAAGTGGTGAAATACATAAAAATATAGAGACGTGTAGTGGCATCTGGAATGCCCTTTCTGAACTTGGTATGGACAGAAAAGGTCTAATGATAAATCTTGGTGGTGGTGTTATCACTGATCTTGGTGGTTTTATTGCTTGTACATATAAAAGAGGAATAAGTTATATCAACATTCCTACATCACTATTGGCTATGGTAGATGCTTCTGTAGGGGGAAAAACTGGGGTTGATTTAGGTAACCTAAAAAATATGGTAGGTGTCATTAGCGAATCAGAAATGGTATTGGTAGATACAGAGTACCTCAACACGTTACCAACAAATCAAATGTGTAGCGGATTTGCCGAAATGCTTAAACATGGTCTTATTCAAGATAAAGCATATTGGGATAGAATTAGTGATCTTTCTCAACTTAGTACAGATGATTTAGGTCAAATGATTTATGACTCTGTAGTCATTAAAAATAAAATTGTATTTGAAGATCCTACAGAACAAAATATACGTAAATATTTGAACTTTGGACATACTTTGGGACATGCTATAGAATCATTTTACCTCACCCATCCAGAAAAACCAACACTTTTACATGGTGAAGCAATCGCAATAGGAATGATCATGGAAGCTTATATTTCTGTTGAATTACTAGCATTAACTCAAAATGAACTACAACATTTAACTGAGGTTATATTGGCTACATTCCCTAAAATTACTATTGATCCTAATGACTATAAGTCTATTATGGATCTTCTTATTCATGATAAAAAGAACGAAAGCGGTAACATCTATTTTGTATTACTAAATACCATTGGTGATGCAAAATATAACTGTATTGCTTCTGATGACTTAATCATCAAATCTTTTGAATACTATCAATCTGTTTAAAAGTATACACCAAAATAATTACAAAGTACAACAACGTAAAAAGCCACTTAAACTAGTGGCTTTTTTTATGTTACTAACTCTATTTTTTTCTTTTATTAAAATGTAATTGTATCTGCCAATATATTTTCTCCCTTCTCAGTGAGAATTAACACTTTTTCTGAGCGTTCTTCTTTCTCAGTCCCGAAGTACTTATAAACTTCTAAAGAAAGCCCAACTGGACCATGTATAGTTTGTTGTCTATCTGCATAAAAATCAATCATTATGTTATAAGTACCTTTCTCTGCATTCTTTACCAAAATTTCTTCTGGGCCAAATCCATCTGTTACATCTGTGTTATATCGAATATTTTTAGATTCAGAATTATTATAACAAAAATCTTTTCCCGATGGAGTTACCAAATGCAAATCGATATCGGTATCATTTGAAGTCCAAGTTAATACAACTCGTATATCTGAAGAAATAGAATAAACATCTTTCTTTTTTTCATTTACAGTTAGCTTTTTGCTTACTTTTCTTAAAGTATTTACATAATCATTATACAATGTGTTCAATTCTTCTGTGCGATCATAAGGTTCTGCATTACGTTCGATCCATGCTCCTTTTAATGCTCTCTCACAGACCTCAAAACCTTTATCCAGTTGATTGTTTAGAACATAAGTATTGGCCAAATCCCTATAAGCTATTGGTTCGTCTGGTCTAACTTCTAATATTCTTTTAAAAAGAGGAATTGCCTCTTTAAAATAACCAATAGATCTAAGTAAATACGCCAAAGTCCTTATATTTTCATGGTTATCTAACTGTATTTCTGCTATATTTGACCAAATTTTGGCTGCAAATTCGGGACTATCTCTAAATATATCTCCAGCACTCATGTAAAAACCCGGCGATTTATTTTCTTTTTCTACTAGCTGCAAATATTTTTGATATCGTTTATGAGGTGAATAATTGGTAATATCTAACAACTCTTTTGGTACACTCCCCAACCATAACTTCTTAGACAATTCATGAGAAACATATGCATTGATACTAATTGGAATACCAATTTCGTTCTTTTCGACATACTCATTAGTGTACAAAAATATAATACCATCTTTACCCACCGAATCAGAAATTTTGATAGATTTTTCTGGAGAAATTAATTCTAAAGAAAAAACATTTTCCCAATCCACATATTGTATTTCTTCATCTGGTTTTTTCCAATCTAAATTATTAATTTCATTTGATTTTCGATCTACAAAAATCAATGGATTACTCCCTAATACGATATAATTTTCTTTCTTTTTAATATATATACTATCTAAATATTTATAAATCTGATATTCATCGATATTTGGCGAATTTGTAATAAAATCATCAGAAGAAGTATAAATAGAACCCGTCTCTTGAACTGTAACAACCACTTCTTCTAATAGATCAACATTATTAGAAAATGTAACAAATTCATAACCTTCATCTATCTTTATCTCTTTAGATTCGAACCCTATAAAAGAAAATACCAGTGTAGCATCTTTGGGAACTACAACACTAAAACTACCATCAAAATCAGTTAATATACCATTACTTGTTCCTTTTATAACAACATTTACAGCTGGTAATCCTCCATTCTCATCTTGTACTTTTCCTGTTACCAAGAACCCGTCTTTTGTTTTCACAGCTTTAAACTCTATCATCCCAGGTTTATTATTCTCATCTTCTATCTCTATAACAGGTAAAGATTTTGGTATAGATAATGCTCTAATAGAATCCAAGTGTTCTTTTAGGTCAGTATATTCAGTTTCTAATTTCTTTTGTTTTTTGTAGTTGTTTTCATAAAATTCTTCAAAATCTTTTTCTATATTTTCCTTTTCATTCGGAAACATCCAAGTTAAAAAATCCTCTAATTCTTCTTTCTGGTTTTCAAATACTTCAAGATTATCTATCTGTCTTCTTAATTGAGCAATCTTGAAATTTTCAAAATATAACTTTTTCCACGCTTCATTTGGTGGCACTATTTCATTTTTAATATAATCAAATAACGACTCTAGTACGATTAACGATGTATAATCTGTAATAAAGTGATGAGTAAGACCCAACTCAATTATTTCATCCTTATTTTTTTCGGGATAAATACTAAGTTCCTTTATTTTTTCAAGAGCAAACAATTTCTTAAGGTTTACATGAGAATCATCTAACATGATTACCTCCAAGGGATGTGTGATTATAGTAGGGCTTGAAAAATTCAAAGAAACGTGCTTTACAGCTTCTCCTTTTCCTACTATTTTTATCCGTGGTTTACTTATTCTTGAACCAGAACTTGGGTAATACTCATGAATTTGATGTTCTACAACTCTCTCAAAAACAGAATGATTATGAAGTATTGTTTCATCCTGATTTATTGACAACGCTGCATTCAAATCTATAAAAACCCCAGAATTTTCTTTTGCAATATATCTTAGTTTATTAGGATTCAAAGATTTCTGAGCAGATATTGTATAAACAGGAGCTTTGGTTTTCATGAAAGAAGTATCTCCAAAGTTTCCTAAACCATCACTAAATAATAAATTTATATCTGTTTGTGGTAATTCATTTATACAACCAAATTGAGTAGCTCCATCGTATTTAATTTGGTTTAAATAATTTTCGAGTTTATTGGTTTGTCCTTTTCGTATTTTAATTTCTCTAATATCTGTTATAGAAGTATTAAAGGCTATAACTTGAACATTGGCCTTTTCTATCTTTTTAAAAAACTCTCTTAAAAATTCAATTTCTTTTGTAATCAATCCCTTTCTAGATCTAGAACAATCCCAGAGTATGTTTACTTTTTCTGGCATCTCCTTTTTTTCTTCAAAAACTGGCACCAGGCTACTATTATAATAATAGTAATTGTCTTCATGTTTTTGATAAAATACAAAAGATTTTTTCTTAGGTATTACTTTAATTTCAACATTAGTAGCCGTTGACGAAGACAATACAACTTTTTCTTTATCTTTTTTCAGGGTGAATGCTGAGTAATTCTCTAGCTTCAAATCTTCAGAAAAACCAATAAAATGAATCTCGCTAGTTTTCTTTTCAACCTTCTCTTTAAAGTCCAACGTTAAATTAAAAACAAATCCGTCATTTTCTTTCCAAACAAACTTATTTAAAATTTCTATCTGGATAATTCTACTTCCTTGAGAAGGAACAGGATATATTCTTGTTTTAAAGTTATTCCCTTCGGTTTTCTCTATCAATGCTGGATCAACATTTCTACTAACTATATCCTCATAGGCCACTCTTCCTTTTACTTTATCAACCGCAACAGCTTTTCTTAACTTTCCATTTATATCTAAAGAAAAACCTAATATTTCTTGATTATCTAATAACGGAAACTCTAATTCTGCGGCCAAAGGCATCGCCAAAGTATTAAACACTTCGATGGTATAAGAGGTAATTCCTAAATCACCTATAATTGATGTTTTGGTGCTAATATTTTTAATTACCAAACCATCATGATCAGTCTTGAATAGAGATATTTGACCATAGGTCACTATTGACCCAACAAAAAATATGAGAATAGATAGTACCTTATTGAATTTATGCATATTAATTTTCTTTATAAATCGTTTTGAACTGCGAACTTTTCATAAAGAACTGAAATAAGAAACACAAAAAAATACGAAAATTAGTCTATAAGCCATTTGATCTAGTAAAAGCACATTTTAGGCTAGTTTAAAGAACTTATCCTTTACTTCTACTCCCAACAAATTGTTGTGACTTATTTTTGAACAATACATTAAAAGTTGTTAAACTACCATAAATACGAGTTATATATTGTTGCAAATCTATTTTTTCTTGCTCATCAAGGTTAGAACTATTTAATTTTTGTTCCATAACTCTAATACGGTCACGTACCATTACTATTTTATGAAAAAAAGTATCGATTGGTATTTCTTTATCGGTTAAATTAGAATCTCCAGGCTGCATGACTAGCGTACCTCCTTTCCATTTATCAGCTATAGGCACTATTTCAGAAATATCACTATAGCGTTTCAACAAATCTCTTAATGTTTTCTCTACTTCATAAAAGCTCACTGTATCTACCTCATCTTCTACTCCTTCAATAATTTCGAAGTCTTCATTTACTTCTATAGTTTCTAATCCGCTATCTATAAAAGTAACCCAATACATTTTTGAAGTTACATTTGTTATTACTCCAGCCCCATGTACTGGATGCTTAATTCTTGAACCTATACCTAAGATCATATGTATTATTTTTAAATCTAAAATACTAACAATACAGTAATCATAACAATATTTATTATACTATTTTATTAGTACAGCAATGGTATTTAAGCAAAGTAATGATACATTAAAACTCTTACAATGTATTACCTTATTGATTGTCAAATAATTCTAGACTTATTAAAAATGGGGATTCGAGAATTATGTCTTTTTTCTTTATCTTCAATTGGAATAATGATTTCTACAATAGTACCTCGATTTACTTTTGAATCTATGTGCATATCACCTTTTAAAGACTTAGTTCTGGATAGTATATTCTCTAATCCTATTCCTTTAGATATAATTTGAAGGTCAAAACCTATTCCGTTATCTTCTACAATTAGTTTTACTTCTTTTTCTATTATCGTATACTGTAAATGAACCTGATCTGCATGTGAATGTTTGATAATGTTATTCATTAATTCTTGTGTAATTCTATAAAGTTCTATTTTTATCTTGTCTGTTAACTGATTAAAACCTTCTGTTGGATAAAAATCATTAACAATGGTAAAGGAAAAATTCTTAGAAAGATCATTTAAATAGTCTTTTACAATTTTTTCGAATGGACTTTTTAAGATTTTTGAAGGAATTAAATCATGAGAAAGGGTTCGTATCTCACTATAGGTATTATCTACATTTTTAATTACTTTTTTCAAACCTTCTCTAGGATGAGTGGACAATTGAGAAAGTTCTAGTTTAATAGCTGCCAAGTTACCTGCGATTCCATCATGTAACTCCTTTGCTATTCTTTCTCTTTCTTTTTCTTGTCCTTCTATATTTGCATTGATAGTCTCTATTTCTTTCTTATTAATTATTTTTTGAGTGTTTAACCTTTGTCTATAATAGATTAACCCAAGAAATAAAATGATAAGTACAACCCCTGCTCCAGCAATCACAACATTTCTAATCAAAACCTCATGGGCGATTTGTGATTTCTGTATGCTTAATTGATTATTCTTGATTTCATTTTCTGCTATTTGCAGGTCATTCTCAATGCTTAATCGCTCAATATCATTTTGCCTTTGAGCTACTTTTAAACGGATTATATCTTTATTTTTACGTTCTTCGGCAAGGTCTTTTTCTAATTTAACCCGATACAACTCATTCTTTTGACTATTAAATAAAACTCTTTGATATTCTTTTTCTCTTTGTAATAGTAATATTTCTTTTTCTTTTTTATCTGTATCATACTTTATCTGTATATCAGATATCTGTTTTATTTTTTCTATACTAAAAACACTATCCTTCACATTAGTATACAACTTAAAATATCGTAACCCTTTTTCATATTGATTGAGCTTTTCATAACACTTGGATAGCCAAAAATAGTTAGCTTGAAGTTCTTTTTTGGATTGTATTTCTAAAGCAGAAGTAAGGCTTTTATCAAAAAACTCTTTTGCCTCATCATATTTTTTGAGTTCATAATATATTGTTCCTAATCTAGTGTATGATTCTATTTCTAATTTTTTGAATTTCTTTAACCTATCTTTCATCATCATAACCTTTTGCATCAAATCAAGAGCTTGAGATGCATGTCCCTCTTTATATTTACATTCGGCCATAGCATTGTAGTAAAGTATAAGATCCTTGGTAAACCCAATTTCATTTATTCTATCACGAGCTTTATTTAAAAATAGAATTGCTTCATTAAATTTTTTTTGCTTTATTTTCAGATTACCAAGGTTTAAGTAAGAAGTTACGACCCCATTTTGATTATCTAGTTTCTCAAATAACAAAAGGCTTTTATTATAATTCTCTTCTGCCATTATAAAATTATTTAGCTCATCAAATGCTTCCCCTATTTTATTATAGAGTACAGAAAGTTCTTGTTGATCTTCTAACTCTTCATAATATTTCAAACTTTTATACAAAAATTCTATACTTTTTTTATAATTTCCAAGCTCTGCATATATATCCCCAATCTCGGCATAAATACTAGCTTCCCCTCCTTTATTATTGGTCTTACGAACTACTTCTAGAGCTTCTTCAAAATAACTCATAGACAATTTATAATTACCTCTATAATATGAGCTTTGTCCCAAACCATAGTAAGCCAAAATCATCCTATTACTTTGATTATACTTTTTACTTACTTCTAATGCATTAAAATAATATTGTTCTGCCTGTTTATACTTTTCATACTTCATAAAAGTCGAACCCCAATTAATGTTAATACCACTCATTGCTCTTGGGTTCTCTTTTTCTATGGCTAATTGTAGTGCCTTTTCATAATGCTTGGTTATCTGTTCTAAACTCTCGTTTTTGTATTCTAATGCCGAGGCAATTTTTACATGTAGATTAATTTGTAAGTTTTTATCTTTTAATTCTTCTGCTAATGTTAGTGCTTCGAAAGCTGCTGTTTTGGCTTTTTTAATTTCTCCTTTCTCTATATAAATACCTACTAAATTGTTTATACCCCATGCGATATATTTCTTATTCCCTGTTTTTCTACTAATGTTTAAACTTTTTTGATAATACTCTTCTGCTTTACCGTATTCGTCCATTCTTATATATGTTTCTCCCATATATATATATAATCTGATTTCATCTTTTTCACTTTTAACATTGGTAAAAACCGGAATTGCCTTTTCGAAATATCGAATAGACTCATCAAACTTTCCTGAAATCATATGAGCATCTCCCAACATTATATAAGCTCTACCTATATTTAATTGATCATTTATTTGTTTACTTAAAAGCAATGATTCTTCTGCATATTGTATTGTTTTTTCCTGATCATTATTTTGATAAAATTTAGCTAGATCAAGTAATATTGGAATTCGCTCTTCTCCCTTAGAATGAGCCAATTGATTCAAAAGTCCCTCACCAATTACTTTCCTTTGAGCATTAATCTCAGGAATCAACCATAAGGATACGAATAGAAAAACGATGTGTAATTTTATTTTCAAAATCAAAGATTTGTGTTTCACTAAGTTTAAAACAACATTTTTTTATTAAAATTATTAATAAATAAGAGAGACTGCCTATTAGGCAGTCTCTCTTTTAATTATAGATTAACTTTACATTTTTCAGTTTATTATTTAGAAATAATAATTCTGTCGGTTCCAAAATCTCCATTCATCTGCCCTTTCACTAAGTATAACCCTGCTGGTAATTTAGTACTTAATGGTAATATCATTGTATTACCTCCTTTTTGTTCATTATACTCTGCCACTTTTTTACCTGTAATATTATATAACTCTATCTTTACCTTTCCACTTTCTGATGCATTAAATTTCAGATTAAGTTGCCCATTAAAAATAGGGTTTGTTGTTACCGAAAACAGAGTATTTGATTGATTTACAGCAAATAGCTTGGATGTAGTTACGTTTACCGTATAATCTTCGTATTCACCATAACGTGTATCATTTGTACCGGTATCACATGGATTATTTTCATTATCATAATAAGATACCAAGACACGCATTCTAGTTGCTCCCGCTTTAGCTGTTTGTGGTATGGCAATAGAAATCTCGCCAACAAGATCACTTGTCTTATTAAGTTTGAAATATTCTCCTGCATCTGCAAAGTCTCCATCAATATTCCAATCTACCCATGCATAAACTTCGTCGGCAGATCCTCCTTGATAGCCTATTATAGTTACTTTAAGATTATGATTACTTCCAGCAACTACATTAGCAGAAGATGACGTATGATCTTCATAACCTGAAGAACTTCTAACAGAAGATTTATTGATTCCTGCAAAAACAACATTAGATATTCCTTCTGGACCTCCATTTCCAGTTGCAGAGCAATACGTAACATTAGTATCACAAGGAGCACAAGATCCACCACAATCAACACCAGTTTCGTCTCCATTTTGTATACCATCATTACAAGTTGGATTTGTGCCTCCTCCTGTAATACTTACTGTATAGTCCTCTACTTCTCCATAACTAAAGGATTCACATGGTGTAGGTATACCATTATATTTCATAGACACTCTCATACGAGTATTTCCGTTTGTTGCAGTAGCAGGAACGGTAAAGTTTCCGCTTACCGAAGTATCTTTAGAAGCTGCTTTGGACCATACCTGTTCTCCATTATCTGTAAAATCGCCATCTTGATTATAATCAATCCACACACTATATGCTTCGTCATAAACGGTACCTGCCCATGTTGGAGTTATAGTAATGGTATTTGATGCTCCTTTTGACAAAGAGGTAGATATAGAAGTATAATCGCCATAACCTCCTGTAGAGCCTGTAGTCGTATTATTAATAGTTCCTAAAACGACCTTACTAATATACTCACCAGATATATCTTTTCCGTTTGATGCACAATAGGTAACACTTGTACAGGGGTCACAAGACCCTCCACAATCTACACCTGTTTCGTCTCCATTTTGTATCCCGTCATTACATGTAGGGCCAGCTGTACAATTTCCGCTCGATGTATAGGTTGTTGTACCACAAGCAATGGCAAATGTATCTTTTACGGTACCATCTGCTTTCTTAGCTTCCCAACTTGTACCAACAGTAGTAGAGGTCTCTCTAGTTTGTCCCGCTGTTACTGTAAATTGTGAAGTATTATTAGTAAAATACTCTAAAGAGCAATCTGTAGTATTACTAAATGTTACTGTAACTTGATCACCATTAGAACAACCGCCACAAGTTGTAACGCAACTAGCAGCAGAAATATAATTACGTACTCTGTCTCCTGGTTGTGGACCAAATCCATTTGCAAAGTTTGTCCCTACATCTGTAAGAGCACAATAACTCATTATTGTACCTACATTACTACCTGCAGCAGGTTTTGGAGGTCTAGCACAACTACCTTCTGGAGCTACACAACCATCGATAGGTGTATTATTTCCATTCCAAGCACATGCTTGTGTATGAGGTGAACCTAAATTATGTCCTAATTCATGAGCTACAACCATAATTGTTTCAGAATATGCAGGAACATTTTCAAAGGATTTGGTAATCGAAGATCTTGCATACCCCGTCGTACCACATAAACCGTCAATAGACAGAGCAACACCATTTACCCCATTAGCGGCATAATTAACAAAATGCCCTAAATCACCATCAAAAGCATTGTTTCTCCTATAGTTAGCATAGGTATCAATATTAGAAAAAGGTTGGTTTGCTTCCCAAGCTTTCATCCCAGAAAGCTTAAGAGTTATTTGTTCTCCTGCATAGATAACTGCAACTTGATTAAACATAGCCTGAATAAAATCAGAAGCACCTTGCACTCCCCCTTTGTCACTCACAATACCTGTATCAATATCAAAGAAGACTTTTGGGCATTTATCAATAGCCAATGCTCCATTAGATACATTTTTTTCAATTTGATCTTTATTACCTCCCTTAGGGTTTGTAGAATCCATAACCTCACAAGAGAATTCAAAAAGGTGACTAATCTCATTATCAGAATATGCAATCATTTTGTTACTGTTCTCAAGAGCACCAATAACTATATTCCCTGTATTACCCTTTGCACTAACTACACCTGCCATTTCATTTCCATAGAAACTTACAGCCACTAATGAGTTGTCGTGCCCTTTAACCACTCCTCTATAATGTAAAATCTGGCGATCTGGATTGACCACCTTACCAGATGGCATAGCAACTACTTTAAAATCGTCTGTAGTAATCTGCACTCTAGCCAGTTCTAACTCTAGTGGTTGTCCTTTTTGTGGAATTTTTAAACTAATGGTTTTACCCGGTTTACTATGAAAAGATGATAATTTATCCTTTTCTATAGAAAATAAAGTGTAATTCTTAAGTCCTTTAGGAACTTGAATTCTTGCTTTTTGGTTATCAACAACCGAAAACAAGTCAACGTCTTCAAAAGTTTCCCCTGATGCTCTTTTGCTTTGAATAAGCTCATTTGGTTTTACTGGGGATGTTTGTGCAAAACTGACTGCTGTTAAAAATGCAATCATAATCATTAAGATGTTTTTCATCGTACTAAGTTTTAGTTTTATAGACTTTTTGAATAGTAGTATTATAGGCGAGATCAATAAACTATTAAAAAGTCCTGATTGAGTTTGTATTAGCATTGAAAGTACAAAACCTATTAAACACTTAGAAATCAAAGACAAACAATTTTAAAAAAACATTTTTTAACTAAAAATTATGTTAAAAACAAAGGTTATCGTGCATCAATTAATAATATTTAAGATTTGATTTTAACAAAAAATTAAGATTAGAGTTGTAGTATTTATTCGTACCAATTTACTTCCTGTACAAAAAATCTCTAAAGATAGAATTCGGTAACAACAAAATTCTCAATTCAAATCACTCATAGACTTATGTTATTATCATATTAGTAATTCCTACACAATATTTAATTGAAGAAAAATATGACATCACACAAACACATAATAAACTTAAAAACAACACTTTAAATCATACAGCTACAAAAAATGTCATTTCTCTTTGGGTAGAGAGGTAAAAATATGGTTTTTACGTACTATCTTTAACCAAAGCAAAATGATAGCAATTTCTCAAAACCCTATCAAATACCTACATTTGCAATCTTGGTAAAAAATTTATGCGTAGATCAGAAGAGAATATAGAAGTTTTAGGGGCTCGTGTTCATAACTTAAAGAATATTGATGTCACTATACCCCGAGAAAAATTAGTGGTCATAACGGGGCTGTCGGGATCAGGTAAGTCCTCGTTGGCTTTTGACACTATTTATGCAGAAGGACAAAGACGGTATATAGAAACTTTTTCTGCTTATGCCCGACAATTTCTAGGCGGTCTTGAGCGTCCTGATGTTGATAAAATTGATGGTTTATCACCTGTAATTGCAATAGAGCAAAAAACCACCAGTAAAAGCCCAAGAAGTACAATAGGAACAATTACCGAAATTTATGATTTTTTGAGATTATTATTCTCAAGAGGTAGTGATGCATATAGCTATAACACAGGAGAAAAAATGATAAGTTATAGCGATGAACAAATAAAAGATCTCATCTTAAAAGATTTTTCAGGAAAAAGAATAAACATTTTAGCTCCAGTTGTACGATCAAGAAAAGGACATTATAGAGAATTGTTTGAGCAAATTGCTAAACAAGGCTTTGTAAAAGTTCGAACTGATGGTGAAATTACAGATATCACCAAAGGGATGAAATTAGATCGTTATAAAACTCATGACATCGAGATTGTTATTGATCGTTTGATGATTACCGAAGATCAAGACAATTCAAAGCGACTCATGGAGACAATTAATACTGCGATGTATCATGGTGATGATGTTTTGATGGTAATTGAACAGGAATCTCAAGAGGTAAGGTTTTTTAGTAGAAGTTTAATGTGTCCGTCAAGCGGAATTTCTTATCCAAATCCAGAACCTAATAATTTTTCTTTCAATTCGCCAAAAGGTGCTTGTCCTAAATGTAATGGTATTGGTAATTTGTATGAAGTCAATATCAATAAAATTATTCCTGATGATTCTATTTCTATAAAAAATGGAGGATTGGTGCCACAAGGACCTCAAAAAAACAATTGGATATTTAAACAACTTGATTTAATAGCCCAGCGATTTAATTTTAAATTAAGTGATCCTATAAAAAAAATCCCTGATGAGGCAATGCAAATTATCCTTCATGGAGGTAAAGAAAAATTTAGTATTGATAGCAAAACTTTGGGGATAACCCGAGAATATAAAATTGATTTTGAAGGTATTGCTACCTTTATAGAAAATACGTATTCAAATAGTGATTCTACTTCACTAAAAAGATGGGCCAAAGACTTTATGGATAATATCCAATGTCAAGAATGTGAAGGATCAAGATTGCGTAAAGAATCTTTATACTTCAAAGTGAATTCAAAGAGCATTGCCGAATTGGCATCAATGGATATTAATGAACTTTCTGATTGGTTTTTAAATCTCCCTAATCACCTATCCGAAAAGCAAAATAAAATTTCTGGTGAAATAGTTAAAGAGATTAATGCTCGTCTTCAATTTTTGGTTGATGTTGGTCTCACCTATTTATCCTTAAATAGAAGTAGCAAATCATTATCAGGAGGTGAAGCACAACGTATTCGACTTGCTACTCAAATTGGTTCTCAGTTAGTAGGAGTATTATATATCCTAGATGAACCTAGTATAGGTCTACATCAAAGAGATAACGAAAAGTTAATTAACTCTCTTGTACAGCTACGTGATATAGGTAATTCTGTAATCGTTGTAGAGCATGACAAAGATATGATAGAAAGAGCTGATCATGTAATTGATATTGGCCCTTTGGCAGGAAAGCACGGAGGAGAAATCATAAGTCAAGGTACTCCAAAAGAACTGCAACTGCACCATACACTTACTGCAGACTATCTTAGTGGTAAAAAGCAAATTGAGATACCTTCAAAAAGAAGAAAAGGAAATGGTAAAATTATTTCTTTAAAAGGAGCTACAGGAAATAATTTAAAAAACGTTTCTATCGATATTCCTTTAGGAAAAATGATTGCTGTAACCGGAGTTTCTGGAAGTGGAAAATCAACACTTATTAATGAGACGCTATACCCTATTTTAAATGCATATTATTTTAATGGGGTAAAAAAACCAATGCCCTATAAAAGTATAAAAGGCTTAGAGCATGCGGATAAGGTCATCGACATAAATCAGTCTCCTATTGGGCGTACTCCAAGATCTAACCCAGCAACCTATACTGGTGTTTTTTCTGAAATAAGAAGTCTATTTGCTAAGACACCAGAAGCAATGATTAGAGGGTATAAACTTGGTCGTTTCAGTTTTAATGTAGCAGGAGGAAGATGTGAAACTTGTAAAGGAGGAGGTTTAAGAGTTATAGAAATGAACTTTTTACCAGATGTATATGTAGAATGTGAAACTTGTCAAGGCAAACGTTTTAATAGAGAAACTCTTGAAATAAGATATAAAGGAAAATCTATTTCAGATGTTTTAGAGATGACCATAAATGAAGCATGTCATTTCTTTGAACACATCCCAAAAATTTCCAGAAAATTAAAAACTATTCAAAATGTTGGACTAGGATATATTACCTTAGGACAACAATCAACAACTTTATCGGGAGGAGAAGCGCAACGTATTAAACTTGCTACAGAGCTTTCTAAACGAGATACTGGTAATACTTTTTATATCTTGGATGAACCAACCACAGGACTTCATTTTGAAGATATTCGTGTACTAATGGATGTTTTAAATAAATTAGTTGACAAAGGAAATACTGTTTTAATCATCGAACATAATATGGATGTAATTAAAATGGCCGATTATATAGTTGATATTGGATATGAAGGAGGTAAAAATGGTGGAAAAATTGTAGCCAAAGGTACTCCTGAAGATATAATTAAAAATAAAAAAAGTTACACTGCCAAGTTTCTTAAAAAAGAACTTAGCATTTAAAATACAAAACAATTAAACTTATGAGAAAAGAACAACATCATAAAGGTTGGAACGAAATAAAAACTAATGACTCTTGGGCCATCTTTAAAATTATGGGTGAGTTTGTTAATGGTTTTGAAAAAATGAGTAAAATAGGACCATGTGTATCAATATTTGGATCTGCTCGTACAAAAACAGACAACGAATACTACCAACTAGCTGTAGATGTTGCCAAAGAAATTGTAGATCATGGGTATGGTGTCATTACTGGAGGTGGTCCCGGTATAATGGAAGCTGGAAATAAAGGTGCACATTTAGCCGGAGGTACTTCTGTAGGGTTAAATATTGATCTTCCATTTGAGCAACATGATAACCCATATATCGATTCTGACAAAAGCCTTGACTTTGACTATTTCTTTGTTCGTAAAGTAATGTTTGTCAAGTATTCTCAGGGGTTTGTTGTCATGCCAGGAGGATTTGGTACTCTTGATGAATTGTTTGAAGCTATAACTCTTATACAGACCAAAAAAATTGCCAAATTTCCAATAATACTTGTAAGTACAGAATTTTGGGGAGGATTAATGGACTGGATAAAAAGTACATTGTTAGCAAAATTTGAAAATATAAGCCCAGGTGATCTGGATCTTATTCACATTGTTGACACTCCAAAAGAAGTACTTCAAATATTGGATAAATTCTATGGAGAATATAATTTAAGTCCTAATTTCTGAAACATTTTGATAACAAATCAGTTATTAGAATGGCGAATCTCTTTTAACCTAATAATATCAAGATTCTGTCAATTATCAATAAAATAGAGAAATCCTATTAGGGAATACTTCTATTTTAGCGTTTTATGTATAGAATTTATTTAATCTAAAACTAAAAATTGAATACTATAAGGATATATCATTTTATAATTGCCTTCTTTCTGTTACAGTTTCTATCTGCACAGCATAATATTAGTATTAACGCCAATTTAGATACTCAAAAAAAGGTAATTACTATTGAGCAAGAAGTCACTTATACCAATTCATCAAAAGATACGATTACAACAGTATTTTTTCATGATTGGGCAAATAGTTTTAGTAGTAAAACAACTCCATTAGGAAAAAGGTTCACCGAAGATTTTTTAAAACGTTTTCATTTTTCTAAAGAAGAAGAACGAGGAAGCACGATTATTCAAAACATTTCGACTAAAGAATTAGAATCACTTAAATGGGGGCGAAATATTGACGCTCAAGATATACTTTGGGTCTCACCAAACACCCCAATATATCCTGGGGATAGTAAAACTTTTTTATTAAAATATGTTATCAAACTTCCAAGTGCCAAATTTACTCGATATGGATATCTAGATAACGGAAATTTCAATCTAAAATATTGGTATATTATACCTGCCGTTTATGATACCAAATGGAATGTATATAGTCATAAGAACTTAGATGATTTATATGCTCCATTAGCAAATTATAATATCAACTTTACAGTACCTGTTGGCTACAAATTAATTAGTGATTTAAATAAACAAACAACTTTTTCTATTGAAAACAATACAAAGAAAACCGTACAAGTAACAGGAAAAAATCGAGGTGAAATCAATATTTACCTAGAAACGGGATTATCATTTTATGACTTTAATCTAAAAAAAGTAAAATTTACCAGTGATATAAATGGTGATGACCTTTTACCAAAAATGAAATCTGTTGCCATAAACAGAATTTTAAGTTTTTTAGAAGATAAACTCGGCCCATATCCTCATGAAAAGATTGTAATTTCAGAAGCAGACTATAAAAATAATCCTGTATATGGGTTAAACCAATTGCCAGATATTGTGAGGCCATTTCCAGATGGGTTTCAACATGAAATCAAACAATTAAAAATAATAACAGAAAATTACCTTAAGAAAACACTATTCGTAAACCCTAGAGATGATATCTGGATACGAGATGCTATACATATTTACCTAATGATGGCATATACCCAGGAATATTATCCTGACATGAAAATTATTGGTAAACTAAGCAAAATTATTGGTGTGAGATGGTTTCATGTTGCAGATCTTGATTTTAATGATCAATATTTTCTGGGGTATAAAAATATGGCCAGACTGTTTTTAGATCAACCTTTATCTTTACCTCAAGACCAATTAATAAAATTCAATAAAAATATTGCAAATGCGTATAAAGCAGGAGTTGGGTTACAATACTTAAAAGATTACCTAGAAGATGATCATGTTATAAACAAAAGTATTAAAGATTTTTATACTCAAAATTCATTAACACATACCAATTCTGATGCGTTTAGGAAAATACTTACTAATACTACTTCGAAAAATGTAGAGTGGTTTTTTACAGATTTTATACAAACTAATAAAAAGTTAGATTTCAAAATTAAATCTGTCAAAAAAACTAAAGATTCATTAGAAGTTACCATAAAAAACAAAGGCAATAACACGATGCCTATTTCTCTTTTTGGAATAAACAGAAAAGAAGTAATTTCTAAAACATGGGTAATGGGTGTTACAGACACCAAAAAAGTAAAAATCTCTAGAAAGAATGTTAGAAAATTAGTATTGGATTATGATCAAAATATCCCCGAAATCAATAGACGTAATAACTATCGTAATTTAAAGTGGATATTTAATAAACCAATTCAGTTTAGGTTTTTGCAGGATGTAGAGGATCCAAGATATAACCAAGTATTTTTTATTCCAGAGGTAGAATTCAATGTCTATGATGGTTTTACTATTGCTTCTAAGTTCTATAATAAATCTATTATTCGTAGAAATTTTGTTTATAGAATTTCTCCTGCATATGGTTTTAAATCAAGAAAATTACTAGGATCTGCCTCTATATCTAATAGACATCAACTAGCCAATCATGGTTTATATGAAATAAGATACGGAACAAGCGGAAGTATGTTTAGTTATGCACCGGATTTACTATTTAAACGTCTTTCTACTTCGTTTAGTTTTAGATATAGACCTAAAGACCTAAGGTCAAACAAAAAACAAAGTTTGAGTTTTAGAAACATCCATGTTTTTAGAGAAAAAAGCGAAATAAACCCTGTTGTAACACCTAATTACAATGTATTTAGTACTAAATACAGATATTCAGATTTTAATCTAATTAATTTTTTAGGTTATAATGTGGATTATCAAATATCAAAAAACTTTAGTAAAATATCTACAACGATAAATTATAGAAAATTATTCCTTAATAATCGTCAATTAAACTTAAGGTTATTTGCTGGCTCCTTTATTTTTAATGATACAGCAAAAGATAAAGATTTTTTCAGTTTTGCCTTAGATAGACCTACAGATTATTTGTTTGATTACAATTACTTAGGGCGTAGTGAGGATTCTGGTCTGGTAAGTCAGCAAATAATTCTTGCAGAAGGTGGTTTTAAATCAAAACTTGAACCATCATTTGCGAATCAATGGATCACAACCTTTAATGCCAACACCAATCTTTGGAAATGGATTTATGCCTATGGAGATATCGGTCTTGTGAAAAATAAAGGTATAACTCCCAAATTTGTATACGATGCAGGAGTTCGATTAAGTTTGGTAGCAGATTATTTCGAAGTTTTCTTTCCGGTTGTATCCAATAAAGGATGGGAAATTTCTCAACCCAATTATAATGAACAAATCAGATTTATTATCACCTTAAGCCCACAAACATTATTAGGCTTATTCACTAGAGAGTGGTATTAACATTAATACAACCTTTCCGTTTATTATTTCTTGAAAGCATATTCCATATTTAATTAAAAAATTAATGTTTTAAATATCTAAGGGCAAAAGAATTATTGTTTTTCTAATTCTTCATATTTTACTTTTGTTTCTTTCGAAATTATTAATTATATTCTAAGGGCTATGAATTCTTATGTGAAATACTTAAAATTTTGAGCATATGGCAAACAAATCTTAATTTTTAATTAAAAAACAATGATTTCATAAAAAAAACACCTATTAATTATCAAATATTCAATTTATTTACCACTCCATACTTTGGAATTGGTTAGTTTTTTAACTAAATTTGCTAGCAATAAAACACAGTTCACATGCAGCCTGAAACCGTAACTTCATCTAACCTTTCGTTTGAAGAATATAGAAGTCAAATACTTAGAGACTACAAAATTGCTTTAATTAGTAGAGAATGTAGTTTATTGGGTAGACGTGAAGTTCTTACGGGAAAATCTAAGTTTGGGATTTTTGGAGGAGGAAAAGAATTACCTCAACTCGCAATGGCAAGAGTATTTCGTAATGGTGATTTTAGATCAGGTTATTACCGAGATCAAACGTTCATGATGGCTATTGATGAATATACCATAGAACAGTTTTTTGCAGGTTTATATGCACATACAGATATAGAAAAAGAACCGTATTCGGCAGGTAGACAAATGGGAGGACATTTTGCCACTCATAGTATTAATGAAGATGGTACATGGAAAAACTTAACCCAACAAAAAAACACTAGTTCTGATATCTCTCCTACAGCCGGTCAAATGCCTAGATTAGTAGGTCTTGCTCAAGCGTCAAAAGTTTATCGTAACGAAAAAAGTATTACTGACAAATCTAACTTTTCTATTAATGGAAATGAAGTAGCTTGGGGAACAATTGGTAATGCAAGTACAAGTGAAGGTTTATTCTGGGAAACTGTAAATGCTGGTGCTGTTTTGCAAGTACCTATGGTTATTAGCATTTGGGATGATGAATATGGAATATCTGTGCATGCCAAAGATCAAACCGCAAAAGAAGACATTTCATTAATTCTTGAAGGGTTTAGACGAAGTAAAGAGCATGAAGGATATGAAATATTTAAGGTAAACGGCTGGGATTATCCTGCCTTGATCGACACCTATGAAAAAGCCGAAAAATTTGCAAGAGAACAACATATCCCAGTTATCATTCATGTTAATGAATTAACTCAACCACAAGGACATTCGACATCAGGATCTCATGAACGATATAAAAGTGAAGAGCGTTTAAATTGGGAAAGAGAATACGATTGCAATAAGAAGTTTAAAGAATGGATTATTGCACATAATATTGCCACTGCAGAAGAATTATTAGATTTTGAAAAAGCCGCAAAAAAGGATGTTAGGCTAGGTAAAAACGAAGCATGGAATGCTTATATCTCTGAAATTAAATTAGAGCAAAAAGAGGCAATTTCAATTCTTAAATCAGTAGAAAGTAAAAGCGTTAACGCTAGCTTTATTTCTCCATTGATCACATCATTATCGAATAAAGAAGAACCCATACGTAAAGATATCCTTGAGGCAACCCGAAAGGCACTTAGATTTATAACCAAAGAGGATTTTACTGAAAAAAGTACTCTTCAAAATTGGGTTAATAGGTATATGGCTACTGTACAACCAAAATACAGTGACCACCTATATAGTGAAAGTGATTCTAAAGTCACAACAATACAGGAGGTTAAACCTCAATACGCTGATAAAAGTCAATCTGTTGATGGACGAGTAATTATTAGAGATAATTTCGAACAGCTATTTACAAGAGTTCCCGAAACGCTTATCTTTGGAGAAGATAGTGGTAAGATTGGTGACGTAAATCAGGGACTAGAAGGTCTTCAGAAAAAATTTGGAGATATTAGAGTTTCAGATACAGGTATTCGTGAGGCCACAATTATTGGGCAAGGAATTGGAATGGCATTAAGAGGTCTTAGACCAATTGCCGAAATCCAATATTTAGATTATATCCTTTATTGCATACAAGGATTAAGTGATGATTTGGCTACACTACGATATAGAACTTTTGCCAAGCAAAAAGCTCCTCTTATTATAAGAACTAGAGGACACAGATTAGAAGGAATCTGGCACTCAGGTTCTCAAATGGGAGGCCTAGTTCATTTATTACGAGGTATACATATTCTTGTACCAAGAAATATGACCAAAGCAGCTGGGTTTTATAATACTTTAATGGATAGTGATGAGCCTGCATTGGTTATCGAATGTCTTAATGGATATCGTTTAAAAGAAAACATGCCTACAAATTTATCTGAGATAAGAACACCAGTAGGAGTTGTAGAAACTGTAAAAGAAGGAAGTGATATTACATTAGTATCCTATGGATCTACTTTAAGACTTGTTGAACAAGCAGCTAAAGAGTTACTAACAGTCGGAATTAATAGTGAGGTTATAGACATACAAGCATTAATACCTTTTGATATAAATCATGATATTGTTAAGAGTGTTGCCAAAACTAATCGATTATTAATTATTGATGAAGATGTACCTGGTGGAGCTACCGGTTATATTTTACACAAATTAATAGATGAGCAAAACGTATATCAATACTTAGACAGCAAACCGCAAACTTTAAGTGCTCAAGCACATCGACCCGCTTTTGGTACAGATGGAGACTATTTTAGTAAACCTTCTGTAGAAGATATTTTTGAAAAGGTATATGATATTATGAATGAAGTAAATCCCAAAAACTATCCGCAATTAAGATAAGATTTGGTCTTTTAAGAAGTGTGTATTATTTGAACTTATAAGATATACTAGGTTAGTAAAACTCTTCTATCTTCAGTCGTTTACCATCTTTATAAGAAATAACGAAAATTCTTTTATCAAAACCCGAACCAATTAAGGTTTTTCTAAAATCTTGAGCTTCAGAAAGTGTTTCAAAAATACCAAGGCTCATTTTATAATAAGAAGTATCACTATATATTAGTGCATTAGTGAATTTTTCAGAAATCACAGGAGCCTTTTTAGAACTAAAAGCCTTTAACTGAACAGAATAAACTGTATCTTTATTAATTAAACTTCGATATAAATATAGGTCCTTAATTTTCGTAAGATCTTCTTTTTCGCTTTTTAGACTAGCCAAATTTTCTTGAGTAAGAGCTAATTCTTTTTTTAATAAAGAAATCTCACTACCATTACTTCCATTTTCATCATCGGTAACTGTCTTTTTCAAATTAAAAGCATTGGTAACTAAAAATACAGTTACAAGAAAAAAAACAAGAGACAATAGTCTATATACTCTATTAGATTTTTTTCTTTTCTTTAGTTCTTCAGATTTATCTTCTAAAAGATCTTCAAGTTTTCTTTGTCTAACTTCTGCTTTTTCAATCTGATAATGTAAGTACAAGAGATCCTCATCCTTAATAGACTTCATTTCTTTGGGGGGTTATAATTTTTTATACATTTAAAAATGGTATCATAGAACTTATTTAAAACAGTATTCATTTTAAACTCATTCTTTATTATTAATCGGTTTTAAGGTAACTTTTGCTCTGTTATTTTATACACAATGCCATCATCTATTTCTATAATTAAAATAGGCTTATCTAGAATAACCTTTTGCAGCGCTTTAAGAGAAAAACTATTAGAGATTTGATTAATCTTTTTTATTTTAACTCTAACCTTTTCGTCCAACTCCAACACTTTAACCGTAGAGCTCTGATTATGAATATAATAATTATTATATAAAAAATACAATGTATCTCCATTATTATCAATATCATACTCTGCTTTACCGTATTCCCTTGCTTTTTTTACTGCTTTTTTTCCTTGATAATACTCTATTACATCTGCTTCTATAAAAATAGCACCATTACTTTTATAAGCTCTACTAATATAACAATGCTGTTGTTTATATCTGCTAGATTTTGATTTAGTACTCTTTTTTACTGATTCATTAATCACATTATTAGTATTCACTATTTTGGTTCCAATATCAATATTGTTATTTATAGAATCTAAATTAACTTGTTTTTCGAGGTTTTCATACTTACTCAGATTTTGCTTAAGCGCATCTAATTCTCTTTGCAACGAATCATTTGCAATCAACAATTGTGTAATTTCATTTTGTTCAGCTTTAGCACCTTTTTTAATAGAAATACCACTATCTCTTTGCATAAATAAAAGACTGCCTCCAGTAATAAGGAGAATTAAAAAAATTATAAAAGCAAAATAGAAATTCCGTATTCTCTTACTTTTCCTTAAATCATTAGAAATAGATAAAAGTTGATCTTCAAATCGTTGTTGTTTTATATCAGTTTTTTCCATCTGATAATGCATCGATAAAAGTTCTTCTTCTTTTTTATCCATTTTATTTAATCTTGATTTTAAGGTGTCAACATTGTATTATATGTTAAATTAAGAAATAAATGTATCAAATAAAAAAATTATAACCTCCTAGCAACACTATAATTAGATTAATGTACAATTTTAACGACGTATAACTTGATACAATATTTTTTGGAGTATAAATCATAGTATTTAATTTCCATAAGAGAATATCTATAAATATGAAAAAAGGTGTTTTTATAACAAAAAAACACCTTTCAAAGATCATATCTAAATTTACGTTAGCCTATTTAAGGAATCCACTTAACATCTTTAAAATCGGGTTTTCTTTTTTCTAAAAATGCATTTCTACCTTCTTTGGCTTCATCGGTCATATAAGCTAATCTAGTCGCTTCACCAGCAAAAACCTGTTGCCCTACCATCCCATCATCTGTAAGATTCATAGCAAATTTGAGCATTTTAATAGAAGTAGGAGATTTTTCAAGAATTTCTTGTCCCCATTGATATGCAGTATCTTCTAACTCCACATGAGGGATAACGGCATTAACCATACCCATTTCATAAGCCTCTTGAGCAGAATAATTTCTTCCTAAAAAGAAAATTTCTCGAGCCTTTTTCTGACCTACCATTTTTGCCAAATATGCAGATCCATACCCTCCATCAAAACTTGTTACATCGGCATCTGTTTGTTTAAAAATTGCATGTTCTTTACTGGCCAATGTTAAATCACATACAACATGAAGGCTATGCCCTCCTCCTACAGCCCAACCAGGCACAACAGCTATAACAACTTTTGGCATAAATCTAATTAGTCTCTGCACTTCTAAAATATTTAGCCTGTGCATACCATCTTGACCAACATATCCTTGATGACCTCTTGCTTTTTGATCTCCTCCGCTACAAAAACTATATACACCATCTTTTGTTGAAGGGCCTTCTGCAGATAATAAAACAACTCCTATTGAGGTATCTTCTTGTGCATCATAAAAGGCATCATATAATTCGCTTGTGGTTTGCGGTCTAAATGCATTACGAACATTAGGTCTGTTAAATGCAATCCTTGCAATTCCATTCGATTTTTTATAAGTGATATCCTGATATTCTTTTACAGTTTTCCAGTCTATTGAATTCATTACATTTCATTTTATTCTACCAAAAATACTATATTTAATTATATCAAGCTCAATACAAATTATTAGTAATAACAATCCCTTACAACTTTAACTAGAAAATTATAAAGGATTTAATTTATACTTATATTTTAATCAAATCAGATACAACACATTACATTAGTAAGATATATTCTAAAATTATTTAATTATAATTTTTTTATCAAATAATTTTTTGTTGTTGACACCAGAAACCCTTATTAAATAACTCCCTGCTTCTACTCCATCCAAACTAATTTTATTTTGAGTTACTTTTCCAGATCGTACTACACTACCTCCTATATTTCTTAAAGTAAAGCTGTGGTTTTGATCACTCAAATTATTTGAATCTAGTTGAAGATAGGTCGTAGCTGGATTTGGAAAGACTTTTGTAGCTAACCTAATATTTTTTTCTTTTGCTTCTTTAAATGTATGAATTGAAGAATTGCCTTTGCTTTTTGCAGAAGAGGCACTTATACGTATTATATAGTCTTCAACTTCACCGTATCCAAAAGTTTCACAAGGCGAAGGTATACCATTCCATTTCATAGACACCCGCATTCTTGTGGTTCCTAACTTAGTAGACGTTGGAATATTAAAATCAAAATTAAGGTTACTAGAGCTTGAAGAAGAACCATTTACTACTTTTTCTGAAGTTTCGAAAGTTCCGTTTTGATTAAAATCAATCCAAACTGCCCATTTTTCTTCATAAGAATTACTAGCAAATCCTGCACTTACAACAATACTGTTTGATCCAGCAGAAAGGTTTGCAATTTGATTCGTAAAATCTCCATACCCTGCATTTGCTTGTGTTGTGTTTGAAACATTACCAATCTGAACAAAATCTATATATTCAAAATCAACAGTATTCCCTTTAGATTCGCAATAAGTTATTATGGTATCTTGTTCTGTAGTTACTGAAACCGAATTACTTGCCTCAGAAATATTACCTGCAGCGTCATAGGCATAAACTTTAAACACATATGTATTACCCGCAGACAAATTAATAACCTCATAAGCTGTATTCACCGTTGTTGTTAACAAAGTACTTCCTTTATATATACGATAACCAATTACATCAATATTATCTGTTGCTGATCCCCAAGTCAATTTCACGCTATTTTTTGTAACATCAACACTTGTAAGATTAGAAGGAGCATTAGGTGCTTGCGTATCCGTTCCAGAATTATCTCCTCCTCCAAAAGTATGTTCTCCTAAATCTACAAAAGTATTTTGAGAAAAAGATACCCATTGCGAAATAGCGTATATCGTTGAAGGAGAACTAACATTACTTTTTCTTCTTAAGGTGACATCTTTAGCAAAATTTGATGAACCTCCATTAAAAGTTCCGACGATATCAATTAAGACTCCATTTTTAAACAATCCAACAGGGTCATTACCATTAAAAGTCATAGCCGATGCGCTAGTAGTTAAATCCGCTTTATTCTTTACTGTTGTAGATGCAGAATTATTAGCGACGACATAAACTTGTCCATTTGTCAAAGAACCAGAAAGACTTACTGCGGCAGACCAGGAACCAGAACCATTAGTTTGTCTTTTTATACTATATCCTGATAGATTAACAGATGCTCCTGTAAAATTAGCAATCTCTAAAGCTTTATTATTGGAAGACCCTTCGATATATTCAGAAAAAAATAGTTCGGTTGCATCTCCTCCTGGTGTGGTACTTTGTGTTGTTACATTAACTGTATTACTTACTCCAGATATATTGCCCGCAGCATCTCTAGCTCTTACAAAAAATGAATATGTAGTATTTACTAACAAACCTGTTACATTATAAGTTGTTGTATTGAAGGTACCTTGTAAAGAGCCATTTTTATATATGTCATACCCTGTAACTCCGACATTATCTGAAGAAGGATTCCAAGATAGTGTTGTTGTAGTTTGCGTTGTATTTCCTGCTAAAAGATTTGATGGATTAGTTGGAGCCTGCATATCATTACCTCCTATATTTCCAAATCTATCCTCTGCTTGAGGTCCTCCCCAAATCTGAGTAGCAAAAGCAGGATTGTCGATAAAAGGGTTTCTATTTCCTTGAAGGTTTTCTAGAACTGGATTACGTTGTAATTCTAATTGAGATACAGGATCTTCAGCATTCCATTCTAAAAACAGGTTTAACATATTACTATCATTAGATGTTGTTGTTCCGACACCAACATTCTTTGGTAAACAACGATTTCCATATCTAATATACATATACATCATCATACGTGCTACATCTCCTTTCCATTCATCACCTGGATACCAATATCCTTGATTGTTTGCTCCAGAATTACCATTACCATCACCAAACTTTCGGCTTCCTCTAGAGGAGTTTCTTTGAGTATCTGCCGGTCGTAAATGATGTGCATCAGCTCCAGGACCCGATGTCCCTAAATTTGGATTTCCTAGTGATTTTGGATATACATGTTCTCTGTTCCAATCTCCTGAAGATCCTCCATTATTATTTACACTTCTTGTTCTATCGGTGTTATTATTACCATCAGTGTCATTATATCCATAAACCAAAAGAACTTTGGAAGAATCAGACGGATCTAAATCTGTTTGTTTTAATGCATTCCATACTCCAGGCGTATAACTTAAAAAGTTTGTGTGGGTATTTATGACTTTTGCAGAAAGTTCATTTTTTAACGCAGCCCCAGATAAATTAAGGTTTACATTAGAATAATAAGTTGGTATTTGACCAAAGCCTAAAATTGGAATAAAAATGGATAGAAAGATTAATTTTTTCATTGGTTAGGTAAGGTTTGTTTTTAAGAATATTTTACATTTCGAAGCTAGACTTATTTCACCTAAACTATTTAAGTAAAACGTTACCAAATCGTTATATAGTATATACTATTCTATTTACAAAAGCACAGATAATCGTAAATCAAAAATTAAATTCACCACTGGTACAAACTCAAAATTTACCACATTAATCCTAGTATTCATATCAATTTTATAGGTTTCACAACACCAAAAAGAAACAAAAACCGTTCTTTTTAAGTGGTTTTCACATAACTGACTTACAGTATTTTACGCTATATTTAAGTCAATTTAAATATATCAAAAAATGAAAAAAATCTTAAACCTAAAAGGAATTCAAGAAATTAGCAAACAACAGCAACAGAATATTAAAGGAGCATGGGGTCGTGCCACATGTTGTCCATCTGGAAGAGGTTGTTTAATTCGTATTGGCCCAAGAAGTTTTTGCGAACCTGGTAGATGTACCAGTTGGGGTGGTTGCGTTTTTTATTAATAGAAATTTTGCAGCGTATAAATTATTAATTAATCATACACAAATATTTTAATACAATGAAAAAGATTTTAAACCTATCTGGAGTACAAAAACTCTCTAAAGCGGATCAAGAAGCTGTAAAAGGGTCATGGGGTAACAGAGTTTACTGCGGTGGTCCTGGAAGATGCTGTGTACGCCTTCCTAATGGAGGAGAATTTTGTGACTATGGCTATTGCATGGGTAACAGATGTGTTTGGGCATAACAAGCATGTAATTTAAAATTTATCCGGTAGGATAAACCTTAAATGGTTTATCCTACTTTTTTTGTAAACTCCCATTTACTTTCCATTTCTATAAGTTGGTCATATCAAGCCTTCATAAATATTAGAACTCTTTTTATCTACATTCATTTGTTTTATATAATTATGTATATTGCAATTACTAATCTTAATTATTTTTAGACTTTGGAAAAGTATATGTTACCGTGCTTAAACAAAAAAATATTTGGTATTGATTGTTTAGGTTGTGGTATGCAAAGGTCTATTTCTTTAATTTTAAAAGGAGATTTTGTTGCTGCTTTTTATATGTATCCTGCCATTTATCCTCTTTTTGTATTACTACTTTATCTCGGATCAAGCTTCTTTATACAGTTTAAGCATGATAAAATTATAAGAATTAGCCTCATCACGATTACTAGTCTTACTATTATTACTAGCTATATCTTTAAAATGAAAACTATATATAACTAATAAATTTAAATTATGGAAAAACAAACATTACCTAACTCCACTACTATTCTTGTTCTTGGTATTCTATCAATAGTTGGATGTTGTTGCTACGGTTTACCAGGGATAATTTTAGCTATAATAGCCATTATAATGGCTAAAAAAGCAACCACAATATATAACGAAAATCCAGAGGCATACACAGGTTTTCAAAATGTAAAAACAGGAAAAATACTTGCAATAGTGGGTATTGTATTAAGTATTCTTTATTTGATATATGTTATTTTTATCTTTGCTACATTAGGAATGGACGGAATACAAGAAATGCAAAAAGGGATTATGGAACAGTACGGTGGAGCATAGATAGTTTAAGTTTATTTCGACAAGATTAAAAATTTAACTTTTAAATATTTTCATAAAAAAAACCTGTTAGTAAACAGGTTTTTTTTATGAAAATATATTTTTTACAATTACTTCTCAAATTCTTTAAGTGTCTTTGTTATAATCCCAACACACTCTAGAAGTTGTTCTTTATTCATTACCAATGGTGGCGCAAAACGAATAATGTTACCATGAGTAGGTTTTGCTAATAAACCATTTTCTTTAAGTGCAACACATATATTCCAAGCAGTATCGCTTTCCTCTGAATCATTAATCAAAATAGCATTTAATAATCCTTTTCCACGTACCAAAGTAGCTATATTCGAAGTTTCGATATACTTTGCTATCTCTGCTCTAAATAACTGCCCTAATTCCTCAGCATTTTCTGCCAATTTCTCATCTCTTACTACTTCTAATGCAGCAACTGCAACTGCCGCTGCAACTGGATTACCTCCAAATGTACTTCCATGGTTTCCTGGTTTGATCACATCCATAATACGATCATCTGCTAAAACTCCAGATACTGGGTAAGCTCCTCCACTTAATGCCTTTCCTAGAATTAAGACGTCTGGCTTAACATCTTCATGGTTTACAGCTAGCAATTTTCCTGTACGTGCAACACCAGTCTGAACTTCGTCTGCAATAAATAATACATTATGTTTTTCACATAGTGCTTTTGCTTTTGACAAATATCCTTCAGAAGGAACGTATACTCCTGCCTCACCTTGAATAGGTTCAACAAGAAAACCAGCGATATTTTTATTATTTTCTAAAGCTTCTTCTAATTGCTCTAGATTATCATAATCAATCTTTATAAAACCATTTGTAAAAGGACCAAAGTTCTTTCTAGCCACAGGATCATTAGAGAAAGATATAATAGTTGTAGTTCTTCCGTGAAAGTTATTTTTACAAACCACAATTTGAGCATCATTTTCTGCTATTCCTTTCTTTTCATATGCCCATTTTCTACAAAGTTTTAACCCAGTTTCTACAGCTTCTGCTCCTGTATTCATAGGCAATAACTTATCATAACCAAAAAATTCTGTAGCAAATTTCTCATACTCTCCTAATCTGTCATTATAGAATGCTCTAGAAGTTAAGGTTAATGTTTGAGCTTGATTTACCATAGCTCCAACTATCTTAGGATGACAATGTCCTTGATTTACCGCAGAGTACGCACTCAAGAAATCATAATATTTCTTCCCCTCTACATCCCAAACATATACACCTTCTCCTTTACTTAAAACAACAGGTAATGGGTGATAATTATGAGCTCCATACTTATCCTCTAATTCAATTAAATCTTTTGATGACTTTTTTTCTAAAATTGCCATTGTAAACGTATTAAAATAAAACTTTTCGATTCCTACTTTGATCAATTTATCAGGAGAGAAATCATCCTAAAAAAGTTGAGTGCAAATTACTAAATATAAGCTTCTTTATAAAATCTTATTTCGATATTTTTCCGGCAATAGATGACATTTGCAATTCTAATCTCTTCATTTCTCTTAATATCGCATTATTATTCATCTGCATCCATGAGAACAATTTTATTATCACCGAAACCATAGCACAAACAAAACCAGCTCCTAACCACTTTATAAGTTCATTTGTATTATCAGTTCCCAAAAACTGAATAATACAATATACAAAAAGTCCAAATGCAATAATTTGCACGATATTCATTGCTATCATAATCCATTTGAATTTAGCAGTAAATAACCCTTTAACCATTTCAAAAAGATTCTGTTCATCTAATTCGTCATAAAACTTAATTTCTTCCTGACTTAAAGTTTCTTTAATTAATTCGTCAATATCCTTCATTTTATTATCCATAATCTTTATTTTTTAAAATTAATTTTAATTTTTCCCGAGCTGTAAATAACCTTGACTTAATGGTTCCAACCGAGACATTTATAAGCTCGCTTATTTCTCTAATTGTATACTCTTCTATATAAAATAATTGTAATACCAGTTGCTGATCATACGGTAATAGTTTGATCGATGCTCTAAGCGTACTCATCATTTCTTTACTATTGTCATTTTTTTCATCCTTATAGTTTAGGCTTTCATATTGATAATTTTGTAAGCTCTCTTTTTCTTTTTTATGCTTTTTTAACCAATCAAGTGTTTTTCTAGACACAATAGTTAAGGCCCATCCACCAAATCTATTAGGATCCTTAAGAGTATTTATCTTATACAAAATGATAGTCCAGCAATCTTGTACAATATCCTTTGAGGTCTCTAAATCATTTGTATACCAGTAAGAATGCTTACAGAGCTTTGCATTCCATCTCTTTATTAACAATGACATTGCCTTTCTATTACCCGACTGACACTGTGTTACTAGTAAAGAGTCTAATATTTTTTCTTTTTGGATCATACCCATCTTTACAATACTGACATAAAAATTATGAAAAGGTTCATTTTTATTGCTATTTATATCAAGATATATCGAATATTTTATTCGTTTATGCTTTCTATTGTTATTTTTGCGCTATGGCAAGAAAAAACAGAAAACAAATCTTCGAGAAAGTCGAAGTTATTGATGCAGGTGCTAAAGGGAAAAGTATTGCCAAAGCCCCTGACGGAAAGGTAATATTTCTTAGTAACGCTGTTCCTGGAGATATCGTGGATATACAAACCACCAAAAAGCGTAAAGCATATTATGAAGGATCCGCTACAGTTTTTCATTCTCTATCTGAAAAACGTGTTGATCCCACTTGTAAACATTTTGGAACGTGTGGTGGATGTAAATGGCAATTTATGGGTTATGAACATCAATTAGCGTTCAAAGAGCAAGAAGTCGTTAATAACCTAACACGTTTAGGTAAAGTTGAATTACCAGAAATTACTCCTATTCTTGGTTCTGAAGATCAGTTCTTTTATAGAAATAAAATGGAGTTTTCGTTTAGTGATAGCAGATGGCTTACTCTTGAAGAAATTCAAAGTGATACTCAAATTGAAAATAGAAATGCATTAGGCTTTCATATTCCTGGTATGTGGGATAAAATTCTGGATATAGACAAATGTCATCTTCAAGAAGCCCCTAGTAACGCTATAAGAAATAAGGTAAAAGCTTTTGCAACAGAGAATGATCTTTCATTTTATAACGCAAGAAATCAACATGGTTTTTTACGCACACTAATGATTCGAATTTCATCTACTGGTGAAATTATGGTGCTTGTCCAATTCTTTCATGAAGATATCGAAAAAAGAACATTACTTCTGGACCATATTGCAACAGAGTTTCCTGAAATCACCTCGCTTCAATATACTATAAACAGTAAAGGAAATGATACTATTTATGATCAGGAAGTTATATGCTATAAAGGAAAAGATCATATCGAAGAAGAGATGGAAGGTTTACGTTTTAAAATTAACGCCAAATCATTTTATCAAACCAACTCTAAACAGGCTTACGAGCTGTATAAAATAACTCGTGATTTTGCAAATCTTACTGGAAATGAATTAGTGTATGACCTATATACTGGTACCGGTACTATTGCACAATTTGTTGCCAAAAAAGCAAAAAAAGTTATAGGAGTTGAAGCTGTACCTGAAGCTATCGAAGATGCTAAAGAAAATGCCAAACGTAATCATATTGATAATGTTGAGTTTTATGTTGGAGACATGAAAAAGGTATTCACTAAAGACTTTATTGCTCAACATGGTCAGCCAGAAGTAATTATTACAGATCCTCCTAGAGATGGTATGCATAAAGATGTAGTGGCACAATTATTACACATCTCAGCACAAAAAATTGTTTATGTAAGTTGCAATAGCGCTACTCAGGCAAGGGATTTAGCCTTACTAGATGAAATGTATAAGATAAGTAAAGTACAACCTGTAGATATGTTCCCGCAAACATTTCATGTTGAAAACGTCGTATTATTAGAAAAAAGGTAGCTTGCACAAGATTAAAAAATTCATTAGTGCATGTTTTGCACAAAGTATGATATAAAAAAACGCCTCGCACTTTTAAAAAGTGCAAGGCGTTTTTAATACTTATCTTTTTTCTTAAATACTTTTTAAATACCACTTATTCCTATCTCGAATAAATTCTTGATCATCAAGTTTAATAAACCTTGTTAACCTAAAAGCTTCTAGAAATATAGCCTCGATACTTGATTTAGATTTAGGCTGCTCACATCCGTTAAAGGTAAAAACCCCGTTATTTAAAACAATGGTATTATTTCTATGATCAACAACCATAATATACCCCTTGCTATATGATTTCTGAACAAATTCTTTTATTAGGGGTTGGTTTATTTTCATAAAAACTAGATCATTAACTACCATATAACGGGGAATTTATACCAATTATTATTTCTATTATTTTTGTTTTAATGTTTCCATTATACAATAAACTTATAAATAGTAGTAATTTACTCTATCGATTTTTCATTCTCACCTGCCTTGTTTTTGGCAATTTGAACAATGGTAGCAGGAGTAGTTAACATTAACACAGCAACCACCAATGCAATACCATTTAATACAGAGTTCTCTAAAGTGTCATTAACAAATTCGAAAGTTATTTTCCCTAGTACAATTACTCCAATAGCTTGTAAAATATACTCCCAAATACGATATTTTTTTACCAAGTTTTTCATTTTTATATTTTTTAAAATTAGTACCCTACTACCCATGAATTAGTCGCTATCTTTCTTAAAGTTCTAGCTCCTCCTTTCCCTATTGTCAATCCATCAACAATATCAGTTAGAATAGATACTCCACTTTCTGATGTAATTGTAATTGCAGATGTTGATTGATTAACTATTACGATTTCAGTTTTACCTGTCGGAAAAGCTACATTCGAGCTAAGAGGTACTGTATAGGTTGGTGTATTGGTTGTTGCTACTATTGTCTTATAGTTATCATTTAGGCCTAAAGTTCTATTGATATTATACACTTCAATTCCACCTGTGGATATATAAGTTTTATTATCTATTGACCCATCTGCTTTTAAAAACTGATCACTGGTTCCTCCTGCTATTTCAAACTCATTGGCAACTACTTTCCCAGAAAACCATCCTTTTGTCCATTTTTTAAATGAAGCACCCAACGATATATTTGTTCCACTAGGATAAATTGCTCCTTGAGTAAAAGCTATTCCAGAAGGTTTGTTAGTCGAAACATTTCTAAAATTTAAGTACCCTGTATTATTAGCAATAGAACCTTGTAATCTATAATTCTGGTTATTAAATGTGTTTTCAACTCTAAACATAGGGGATAAATTAGAATCACTAAACATTGTCATTCCTTCTGTAATTGTTCCTCCGTTGAATGAAGATGTTGCTCCATTAGATACATTTGTAATCCTTCCTTTAGTATCGATAGTAATATTCGAATTCGAGTATGTTCCTGCCGTAACTCCAGTAGGATTTAGTACCCAATTAGATCCTGATTCAGAGATCGTAATATCTCCTTTGTTTCCATCTTGTACTCCTTCTAATTTGATAATATCGGTCCCTATACGTGGAATAAAATTCACATTTTTATATGTATTATTACTTTTAAAAGTAATGACCCCAGTATTAACACCCGTTGTATTGCCCCTGTTAAACCCTCCTGACTTATTAAGATCTACTGTTATAAGGTTTTTAGAAACAAACTTACAATCATCAAAAATAGTTGTTCCTCTATGTCCTAAATACATGAACAAATCGATTGCATCATCATTATTTATAAACTCAACATTTTTAAAGACAAAATTGACATTTTTGTCTTGAGCAATTCTTAATAGTTTGGTATAAGAAGGCGTACCAAATTGTGTATTATTCAATAATCCTTCTTTAGCACTTATATTTTCTGGAACTTTAATAACACTATTTTCAACAATTATAGTTTTAAACCCTTCTACCCCATCACTAGAGTATTGATTTAAATTAAACCGCAACCACCCTTGTGTAAAAAGTCTATTGACCCTAAAGGATTTTGGAAAACCATAATCAAATGAAGCTCCTAAAGAAAGTTTGGCATTGTCAACTTCTGCAGCATAAAATGACCACCCTACATGATGTCGATTATTAGGGGCAGCCTTCAATTTTTCTACAAAAAAGTCTGAATAACTTCCTTGTTGATAATTTGTCCCTTCTACTGCTCTATTGGATTTTTGATAATCAGATAATGCATTATTTAAATCAACATATCTTATCAATGGATCACTTAATGCACTATGCTGAGTTGCTTCATGATTAAATCTCAATGTATTATTTTTCCATACAATAGTATTTTCCTCATCTATAAAAGATCTATTCCCCCAACTTCTATTGATATAGAATTTATTGTTTTCTACATAGCTAGGAGATCCTGTACAGGCACCACTAGTAACAATACCGCCAGGGGTACCATCAATAACACGACTATTTTCAAAAATATTATTACTTGCAATAGCTCCTCCTGATCTAACTACAAGCTTTGTATTTTTCATAGTGTTACCTATAAATTTAGCATTTAAATCAATACTTACAGACTTGTGATCAAATTCGTTATTTGTAATAATATAATTTCTAGCGTAGGATCCTGCTATAGCTGCTGCTCCTCCATTCCATTCTCCTTTTAGTTCGATTCCATCTTGTCTAAATTTATTTCCTTCTATCACTATTCCCGAGCATCCTTTTAAAATAATATCTACCGCTGTATGCCCCCAAAACTCATTATAACCTATATAGTAGTTATATGCAGCCTTTGAGTAGTCTTCAATATTAATTCCTGATTCTGGTTCTACACCTCCATTGTCATGAATCTTATTATAAATCACCTTTGTACCAATAGGTAAGTTAGTCATACCATGTCGACGGTTAAAATTTATCAAGCAATTTTCGATAATCCCTTCTTGAGCAAACGAAGGTGAATTGATGAAGTAGTAAAATTTATTCATCTCTAATCCAGAGTTTTTAATCATGAGACGATATTTAACAAAATTTATAGGTTTATGGACCAATTCATAAGGAGTTAACTCCGGCGACATCTCGATAAAATTATCATTTGCATCATAATAAGCTATATAGTAATGATACTCTGCCAGATCAAAAGTTGCTTCAGAATTTGATCGGAGCATAAACCAATCTTGATGCGTTGGAAGTTTTCTGATGTTGGTTAAATAATAATAATCAGTGTTTGTATTATCAATGCTTCCATTAGATTCAATTACCCCTTGGGTCAAATCGTCAAATCGTATTGCATTCTGCCCATTACCTTGATCATCTCTACTAATTGCATCACCATGAAACTCTGTTATTCTTATGTTCTCTATTTTACATCTAATGGCATTAGAACCAAATCTCACACCGTAAGCCCATTCATAGGGATTAACTATCTCGTTAACATCTGCATTACTTGTTTCTTCAGTAAAAAAAGGCGTATAAAAAACACCTGGTTTTGCGTTTAAATCAATTCTTCCATCCGATCTTAGATTTGCTGTATAATCTTTATAAATAGGATTAGTATTAATTGCATCAACAATTTGCTGTGTCTGCTCTGCAATTGTTCCTGGTAATAGTGTAATATAGCCATCGATTTCTCTTTTTGTTAGATTATCTTGTCTATCAGGATGCTCAATAATTCGCAATCTGGTTGTACCCACATTAGTTCCTGCTGTTTTAACTTCTAGTATTTGATCATAATCATGTTGATATCTGTCTCCTCTTAAAGTTCCTCCAGATATTTTACTACCGGTTGTATTATAAAAATCAAACATCACTGATTCTTCTCCTTCATTCGGAATGGCTCTTATTTCGACATCTCCACCTAACTCAACATGAATTCCATCAACATTATTTTCTTTACCTCCTTGGTCCGTTCCAATAATCCACAGTTTGTCATTAACAGCACCATTTGTAAAAAATGGGCTTCCGTAATCTGCATTATACATTGATCTGTAGTATATCCCCTTATCTTTTTTATTCCAGAATACGTGTTTAGAAAATCTAGCGAGATATAAAAGATTTTTTCCTACATTAAAATTATCAGTTGTAAGTTGTCCATCATCTAATGCTCCTATATTTGAGGCGAATATTTTATTTCTTATCCCCCATGTACCCTTTATAGTTCCGTTAAAGGCATCTATTACTTTTTCAGTTCCTTCAATATAAAAATCACTGTTATTGCCTGTTAGAGTATAAGTCAATAAATCCAAATAGCCTCCACAACTTTTAAGTATTAGACCATCGGCAAGTGTAATATTTTGAGTAAGGGTTATCTTTGATTGCAAACAGGCAATCTTACCTTCGTTCATTGTATTCGTAAGATCTAATACAGAAGTTACCACAAACTCATTTTGATTGACATCTTGATTATCATCAAAAACTGCAATCTTTAAGAATCCACTTCGTGTCATGCTAGAATTTGTTTCTTTTCTAATTAAATCACTTGTAAAAGTAGTTTCCTTTAGTTTTGAAAAACTATACATATTAATCAATATGCAAAAAAACATTCCGGTTGTAATTAGTACTTTTCTCATCATATTATTGTTTTTGGGTTATATATTATCACTGCAACGATTACAGCTTCGTTGATTAATTTTTAATAATATGATTTGGCGAAGAAGACTAAGGAGTATGAATACTATTTGTAAAGATTCAAAGATTTTTAGAGTAAGCCAGTTTGGGGTAAGGACATCATATGAGTATCAATTTAAAACTCACAATAAGTCTTGTAATACAGTTTAACTTTTGGTTTACTTTATACTTATTTTAAAAGCTGAAAAAAGCTTTTTTTGCCATTTGCTTAGATCATGGCCAAAGAACTAACTTCTTTAAATAAACTTTTACCTCTCAAAAATTAGATTAAAAATTAATCAATGACTTAAAAAAACGAAGTACATACTTTCGATTCTAACAATTAAATTAATTCAGAAATTCTCTCTTTAAAAGTTTATTCTATCCCAAGAAAACAGGAAGGGGTTGCTTATATTATTGGTTATTCCGTTAGTTTTAGTTTTTATATATTTGTTATATTGTTGATGTCCAACAACACAAATATCGAAATAATTTCGATTAAAAACAAAATAATTTCGATTTATTTCGAAATTAAACGAAACTACTGCTACACATGGATACTATCAATCAACGAATAGATATCATCATCAACGAGTTAAAACTTACGAACAAAGAGTTTGGTAGTTTTTTAGGTGTAACCGAGGCCACTGCAAGAAATTTGAGAAAGGAAGGAGTTGTAAAAGAAATTTATATCGAAACAATTTCGAATAAATGGAATTACAATAAAAAATGGATTGAAGATGGCTCTGGAGATAAGTATAAAAGTTCTAGTAATAAATCTGTTCATTCCAGTAAAGACTTAATGGATATTGCAAATGATTCTATAGACAATTGGGAAGAGTTGATGAAAATAGATAAGTTTAAAAGCCACTATTATTTACAACTAACAAAAACTCTCAATATTGATTTAGAAGAAATTATTGAAAGAGCACTAAGTAAATAAAGTAATTATCCCACTATTAACCGACTTTTTTCTAATCACTAACTTTACTACCAACTCCTTCAGGAAGGAATTAATGTTAATTAAATTTAGAGTTGTACTTTTTTAATAGTGCGCTTTTTATAGATTTAATATCAAACCCCATTTCGAATAACTTCAGAAGTTTGGATTTTAATTTCTTTTCTTCTTTCTGTGTTAATTCTTGATATTCTTTTTTAAAAGTCTGGATAGATTTTTCTTGGGAAAAGGCAGAATCCCTAAACATTTTTTTTTTAGTACTCATTTTTAGTGGCTTAGTTGGTTTATTTAGATTATTTTCTAAAACTCATTCTTTTATACAAGAATAGAAATACGCTCATGTTTGCCACATTACAAAAGAAATTAAAAAAACTTTGAATAACATCCTTAATTTGCGACACTAAATACCTAAAAGACATACTATAAATCGAGACTCATCTCATCTGTATAATCCATATCAATAGTTAATGATTTACATTTTGAATTTTCAATTTGTATTATTCATTAAAGACTTATAAAAAGAAAATAACCATCAAAAAGCTTTAGACGAAAATTCATGATAATTTTGGCAACATCATGACTTTATTGTCGTCTTTTATTTTTAAATAATACAAACGCCTCTGATTTCTTTTTACTATTTTTGGGCACATAAAAAATTATAGGGAAACTATTATTATTGATTTTTAGAATTTAACATTATCGCTTTAGATAATATAAATTGGTTACAAAAGACCCTTAGCCTGTGACAGTGTATAAATTACAAATTAGGTTAAGTTTTAATTAGTTTCAACAAACATTTCACGTAGTAAGCGTGAAGCTACTTGAAAAAAGTAATTTATGAGTTTAGGAAAAAGAGTTTCATATATTTTAGTTTCTATTTTGGTATTATCCTTAACTATCAATTGTGAACGTGATGATATATGTGCAGAAGGCACACCAACAACTCCACTTTTAATTATAAAGTTCATTGATTTTGAAAATGGAACAGAAATAAAAGCTCCTGCAGACCTACAAGTTAAGGCTTCGGATCTTGAAACTGCTTATAGTTTAGGTACTGTTAGAGATTCTATTTTAATTCCTCTTAAAACCAACACTACCGTTACCGATTTTGAATTTACAATTAATACAAGTGCTGCTCCAGAAGAAACTACTAATCCCAAAAACACAGATGTTATAAGTATTCAATATACACCTGTAGAAGAATACGTTAGTAGCGCATGTGGTTTTAAAGTTAATTATGAAGGAATTACTATTTCTCCTGCAGAAGTAGGAGATGACGGCGGTTGGATAAAAAATATTACTATACAAAGACAGAACATAACGGATGAGAGCAATGCGCACGTATTTATTTTTCATTAGCCTACTAATTACACTTTGTTCTTATTCTCAAGAAAAAGAAGAGGAACAACAACTTATTTCAAAAGACACTCTACCTCCTGGAGAAAAATATGGTCTTAGAATAGGTATTGATCTTAGTAAATTAATTCGTTCTACCGTGGATGATAATTATACTGGAGTAGAAATTGTTGGGGACTATAGATTTTACAAAAACTTATATATAGCTTCAGAAATTGGTAATGAATCTTTTACAAGAGATGAAGAAAATATTAATGTTAAAGGGTCTGGAAATTACATTCGAGCAGGTGTAGATTATAACGTTTATAAAAACTGGTACGGAATGCAAAATAACATTTACGTAGGTTTACGTTATGGGTTCTCTACTTTTGATCAAACGCTTAATGATTATACCATTTTTACAAACACAAACTATTTTGGTGTTAATCAAATAACAGAGCGTATTGAGTCTAAAGGATTGACTGCTGGTTGGATTGAATTTATTTTTGGTATTAAAGTAGAAACTCTTAAAAATTTATATTTGAGTGCTAATGTATCTCTTAAGAGTTTGGTTAATGAAGAACGACCTAATAGATTCGACAATTTATACATCCCGGGATTTGGAAGAACAAATGATTTTAGTAGTATTGGTGTTGGATATGGATATTCAATTAGCTACTTAATTCCATTTTTTAAGAAAAAGAAAGGTTCCAAATCACCTAAAAAGGATAAGGAACCTAAAGAAGAATAATACATTATTTTTAGAAAAAATAAGTTGTTTTGTTATTTCTGAAATTTTGTTCTTTTACTCCCTGCATACATTTCGTACTTTACTAATTTTGCTTCTAACTTTCCGTTAAAAACTTTTATTTTTCTCGAAGGACGAAGTCCTACATGTTTTAATGCCTCAAGGTTTCCTGTAATAAACCAAGCATTAGTCCCAGGGTAACTTTTTTTCAGTGTATCTCCAATTTTAGAATAAAATTCTTCAATATTTATCTCTAAACGTTCATCATATGGAGGATTAAATACCATGTGAAGTGATCCTTCTAGTTCTTTATTAGATTCAAAAAAATCTCCTTCTTTAATTGTAATAAAATCAGAAAGGTTAGCATTTTCAACATTCTTATTCGCTTTTCGAACAGTAGCCCCCTCCTTATCCATTCCAATTATCGAATAACGAAAATCTCTTGTTTTCTTAAGACAAACTTCTTCTATTTTTTCGTACAAATCCATATCCCAGTCTAGCCATTTTTCAAAAGCAAATTCTTTTCTATTCAAATTAGGCGGAATATTACAAGCAATCATAGCGGCTTCTATAGCCATTGTACCACTACCACACATTGGATCCATAAAATCACATTGCCCATTCCATCCAGAAAGCAATAATAAACCAGCAGCTAGTACCTCATTAATAGGAGCTACATTTGTTGCCGTACGATACCCTCTATGATGTAATGAACCTCCTGAACTATCCAAAGACACAGTACACACATCTTGTTGAATATGAATATTAATAGTTAAGTCTGGATAATCTAAATCCACACTTGGCCTATTCCCTGTTTCGTCTCTAAATTTATCAACAATAGCATCTTTAGTCTTTAAGGCAATAAATTGTGAATGATTAAAAAGTGTAGAATTTACTGTTGCATAAATGGCAAACGTATCATTAACATCCAAATACTCTTTCCATACTATACTTTGTATAAAATCATACAATTCTTTTTCATTTCTAACCTTACCAGAAGTAATAGGTTTTAATATACGTACTGCCGTTCTTAAACAGAGATTAGCCTTATACATAAATCCCGTGTCTCCATAAAAACTAACAACACGATTCCCAACCTTAACATCTTGCGCACCCAAATCCCTTAATTCTCGTGCAAGAATTTCCTCAAAGCCAAAAAGAGTTTTGGCTACCATTTTAAATGATTTACTCACTATATACGTTTTCGATATAAAATTACATAAAGTTAGTCTGTTTAAACAAGAAACTTTCTGCAACTTCTATAATTAAACCGCAAAAATACATTAATTTTGCGCTCTATGCTAAAAGATTCAACAATGTGGTATACCTCTTGGTTTGACACTCCATACTATCACATTTTATATAAAGATAGGGACCATTGTGATGCAAAAGAATTTATGGATAACATCACAAATTATTTAAGTCTCGAAAATGGAGAAAAGATACTTGACTTGGCTTGCGGTAAAGGGCGACACAGTATGTATTTAAATACCCTAGGGTTTGATGTTACTGGTGCTGATCTTTCTAAAAACAGTATTTCTTATGCTTCAGAATTTGAAAATAAAACTTTAAGATTTAAAGTGCACGATATGTGCAAACCATATCCGGGTAAATTTTCTGCAATATTCAATTTGTTTACTAGTTTTGGATATTTTGACAAAGAAGAAGATAACCTTAGTACTATTAAAGCAATCAAATCCAGCTTAAATGAAAAAGGATTTGGAGTTATTGACTTTATGAATACAACTATGGTTCTCAAAAACCTCGTTCCCCAAGAAGTAAAAGAAATAGACGGTATAACCTTTAACATCAAAAGGTTTTATCAAGATGGTCATATCTATAAAGAAATAAAATTTAGAGACAATAACGAAGACTTTTTGTATACTGAACGTGTTAAAAATATCACATTACAAGATTTTGAAGATTACTTTGCAAAAGCAGGCGTAGATTTATTAGATGTTTTTGGTAATTATCAACTTCAAAAGTTTAACAAAAATACATCGCCAAGACTCATTTTAATATTTAAATAGTGCATAACTACATATTATCCATAGCATCAGTACTTATAGGGGCCTTAATTGTACTAGTTTTTAAACCAAATAACCAAAAGAATTTAAAATTATTACTAGCTTTTAGTGGTGCCTTTTTATTGGCCATCACCATATTTGATATACTACCTGAAGTTTTTGAAGACAATCTCAATCCTAAAGACACCGGAGTATGGATCATGGTCGGAATACTCTTGCAAAAGGTTTTAGAATACTTTTCTAAAGGTGCAGAACATGGTCATTTTCATCTTGATAAAAGCTCAAATCGAATACCTATACTATTATTTATTAGTTTAGGAATGCATGCTTTACTCGAGGGGTTTCCTATTCATCACAATGATGATATCCTTATAGGTATTATTATTCACAAAATACCAATTGCAATGATTTTGACCACCTTTTTATTCCAAACCGAAATAAAAAAAGGAAAGATCGTTCTTTTTTTAATTCTATTTGCATTAATGACTCCTCTTGGAACATTTTTGGCTGATCAATTTACGTTATTGCAAAATTATTATAAAGAAATAACCGCATTGGTTATTGGTATCTTTTTACATGTCTCTACAACCATTCTTTTTGAAAACAATGAAGGCCATAAATTTAATATCACAAAACTGCTTATTATTTTAATTGCTACAGCCTCAGCTTACTTTATATAATCATGTTTAGTAAAGAAGAATCTAAAAAAATAAGACAAGAATTTTGGACAACTTTTGGTAAAGAGTACCCAAAAAAATGGCTGTTATATAATACCAAAATTAAAGATGTTACTTTAAAGTTTACTTTCACAACCAAAAAAGCTCAAGTATCAATAGACATAGAGCCTTATGACGATGTTATAAAGCAATATTATTTTGAAAAATTAGTAAGTCTTAAAAACATTTTAGAATCTGAATATATTGTCAATATTATATTTGATTCTAATTATGAACTAGAAAATGGTAAAATCATTTCTAAAGTCTATACCGAACTTAAAAATGTAAGTATTCATAATAAAAATACTTGGAATGAAGCTAAAAGTTTTTTAAACAAAAATATGCTTAAGCTTGAAGAGTTTTTTTTAGAATATAAAGATTACATAGATAATTAGTAAAATAACAATTAGCATTTCTAAAATGCACTAACAATCATACTCTTTTTCTGCATCTTCGCTTTAAAATTTACTTCGTTTTTTCAGTTTACCTGAAAATAATAGTAAAATGAATTCAAAAGTTAATTATCAATTCTAGAATTATAAATGCTATTTTTCATAGTAATAGCCAGTTTACTTTCTAAACAAATTCCTAAATATTATTTTAAAACAATTAAATAACTCAATACTCATCAGTAGGTGATTATAACCCTCCTATATCTAGATCCAAGCTTACGCCACAGTTATACGATTTATTATGTTACGTATCTACTATCTATCATAACACTCTAGAAAAAACAAAAGTTGATTACACTTTATCTCTCTAAAGCCTCTTAATTCTATTCTATTTATTGTTTTGGATTTGGATTATGGATTATGGAGTTAGATTTAAATTTT
>CANNBP010000020.1 GCA_947502885.1 uncultured Aquimarina sp.
GCCTTTATGGTAATAGGAATTAGAAAATTCAAAAAGAAAGAAAAACAGAAAGAAAAACAGAAAGTTTAAACCACTTCATTATAAATAATAGTATTATTTGTTATACCACTTATTCCTATCTCTAATATATTCTTGATTATCCAATCTAATGAATCGTGTTAACCTAAAGGCCTCTAAAAAGATAGCTTCTATTATAGGTTTAGATTTAGGCTGTTCACAACCATTAAATGTAAAAATCCCGTTATTTAGTATTATGGTATTATTCCTATGGTCAATAATTTCAAGATATCCTTTATTGAATGATTTTTGAACAAATTCTTTGATTAAATGTTGGTTAATTTTCATAGGTTGACAAGTTTACGGAGTTACTTAATTTTTTCATCGGGGGGAGGGAGAATTCCTATTAAATATAGTCAAAAAAATTGAGAATAACCAATACAAAAGGATTTAAAGCTAATAAATACACCCCCTACTATTTCCTAAAACAACTATGTAGAACATCTATTACATCTTCATTTTGTAGTTTTTCTTTTATTTAAAAATCAAACTTTCTTGCTCTTATAAACAGTTCTTTTTTTAACCTAATCCTTCAATAAAGCTCATTATATTTTTATTCTTCAACCAACTCTATATTTCAGATTACATTAAAGACCTAAGCAATGTTCGTCCTCAAACACACGCATAAACTATTATTGAAAAGCAACTTACAAAAAAACTTGACTCAAATCATATTAGCCAACAAAGAATTACGAAACTAGAAAACGTAGATGTCCTTTTACATAAACGTAGAACAAGATCTTCCTGTAACAGTTATTGATACAGAAGCTTTTTACTCACTACTAAGCGATCCTAACAGAGCTTCGTATCCAACAGAGAATATTACGTTATTAATTAATCAAAACGTATCAAAAGAAAATGTTATCAACCTAATTCTTTCATAAATTTGTCTCTACCCATAACAAAATTAATTATGAACTTAACAGATTTAATGAATTTATCAGAATATTTTCAATACGGTGTTGGGCAAAAAGGAAGAACGGAAAACTATTAAATCTACCAGAAATAGAAATATTAGACTAACATTCTAACACACATACAGAAACAGTATCATAAAAAAAACGTTCATGCTACTCTTGCATGAACGTTTTTCATATATTTTAAAGTTTACAATATAGATCTAGAAAAAATAGACTTCCAGTTTACTTAGCCTCTTGTATTACCTTTCCTCCTTTAAATTTCCATTCTGTAATACCGCCATCTAAGTCATAAATCTTAGTAAAACCAGCCTTTTTCATAAATGTAGAACATTTACCACTTCTAGTACCACGACCACAATATACAGCTACTGGTTTGGTCTTATCTACTTTCAAAATTAGATCTTTAAAATTCGAAGCTCTAAAATCAATGTTTATTGCTCCATCTATATAACCTTCTGCAAATTCTGCCGAAGTTCTTACATCTATAAGCTGTACTTTTTCTCTTTCTAATAAGGATTGCATTTCCTTAACGGTTATTAATTCTACAGTCGAAGCATCGTTAGTTTCAGCACAACTACAAAAAAATAAAAAAGGAATTACTAATAACCAAAGAAGTTTGATTTTCATTTTATATTATTCAACTGTTTCTCCGTCCCAATTCATAAAACCTCCAATTAAGTTATATGTGGTATCAAATCCCATTTGTCCCATTAATGCACAGGCTTGCGCACTACGAGCTCCAGAACGGCAATACACATAATAGTTTTTGGATTTATCTAATTTTTCGACTTCATCAAGAAACCCCTGTCCCAAACGAATGTCTATGTTGAGCATATTAGGAATGTAACCATCTTCTACTTCTTCTTCGGTTCTTACATCCAAAATTACTGCATTAGTGTCATTGGCAATTTGTTCCTGCCATTCTTCTTGTGTGATATCTTCTGCCATTTATAAAAATATTAATTAAAAAATGAATTTCTACAATTTCAAAATGTAGACCTTACAAAGATAGTGAGTCCTAATATAATCTCTGTACTATCATTTCTAATTTAATCAAAAAACAAGCCAATATTACGCCTTAATACTACAACCAATTGCTTTGGTTATCTCTACAGGAACTTTCTTACCTTCTAAAAGAGCATTTACTGCATTTTCTACATATTTTTCCGTTACAGAAGAAGCATCTTTATAATTATTATCAATGGCACCTATGTATCTTACTATATTTCCTTCAGGTGTTTTTTCTAAAACATAAACATGAGGTGTTTTGGTGGCTCCATATAAAGGATAAACTTTCTGTCCATCATCAAACAAATAAGGAAATGTAAATCCTTTCGATTTAGACCTAACCTTCATATTATCAAAACTATCTCCAGGATATGCCTTTGGATTATTAGGGTTAATTGCTATTACAGGATACCCCCTAGCCTTAAAAGACTTATCTAATTCGATAATTCTATCTTCATAAGCTACAGAATATGGACAATGATTACATGTAAAAATTACGATATAACCTTTAGCTTCTTTATAATCTGCAAGAGAAACAAAGGCATCATCAACATTTTTAAGTTTAAAATCAGTGGCAATATCACCAATTGCATACCCTTTGTCGACCTTATTAACAGTAACTTTATCCAATGCAAAAGCACTTACTGCAATTACAAACGTAACAACTACAAGAATTTTTAGTGTTTTCATTCTTCAATTTTTTTATGTCATTTTAAAGCATTTTTTTAAGCTCTTTTTCTAATTCATTATATGTAAATGATCGTTCATAAAAACGACTCACACCTCCTTTATAAATAATTGTAGCCGGTATAGAACCTGTCCAAGAGCTATTTACTTTAGGAATCCAGGTATTTGCATCTGGATCATCTAATAAAACAACCTTACTTTGTATATTTTGTCTCTTTACAAAAGGTATTAACTTTGACTCTACCTGAGTAGGCAAATCTAAACTTACCAAAATCACCTCAACCTCATCTGAAGAATACCTACTATTTATTAATTCAAAATATGGGAGTTCTACTATACATGGCTTACACCATGTTGCCCAAAAATTAATTATTCTTATTTTTCCATCATTAGTTTTTAGCAAAGGAGTAAAACTCTCAAAATCATATACAGGAATTTCAATACCATTACCTTTAAAACTTTTTGTAGCGGTAAGAGTCGAAGTTTGTTCTCCTTTACAATTACCAAAAACGACTATAAAAACTATGTAAAAAAAATATCTGGGCATAGTACTAATTTATCAAAACCATTAATTAAGCGAAAGAAAATTAACAGAGTTTCTGAATTTTATCTAAAAATTATCTAAAATTAATAATGTATTACTATCAAAACATTAACACCTTACTTAATCAAACAACAATTATACTATGGTCTCAAGTTCTAAACTTCAATTTTAACAAAGAATTAATACTAGTTTATAATTTCCAAAACAAAAACGGCATTACATTTGTATATACAAGTTTTGTATAGACAATTGAGTATAGAAAAGATCATAAAAACAGAAACAGAAATCCCTATCTCTAGAAAGGTGATTATTAACTTACTGTATACAGAGAGTTGGGTGATGGATAAAATAAGCCTTGAACTTAAGGCTTTTGATATCTCTGTTCAACAATTTAACGTATTACGGATTCTTAAAGGTCAAAAAGGAAAACCAGCTAACCTCTCTACTATTCAAGAAAGAATGGTGAGTAAAATGAGTAATACTACTCGATTAGTTGATAAGCTAATTTCTAAAGGATATGTTACTAGAATTACATGCCCTTCTAATAGAAGAAAAGTCGAAATTTCTATTACGCAAAAAGGAAAAGACTTTTTAGAAAAAGTAAACCTTGTAATGGAAGAGTTTGAGAATAAAATTACCTCAGGCTTATCTGTTGATGATATGATACTTCTTGATCAATTACTAAACAAACTTAGAAGTACTAATTAATTAATAACTTAGACGTATATAATTTAAAAACCATGAAAAACAAACTTAAAGTAGTAATCGCTCTAGCATTAATAGTTTCGACCACGACTTTTGCTCAAAAAAAACAAATCAAAACAGCAGAAAGTACAATCAACTGGACAGGTAAAAAAGTTACTGGATCTCATACAGGCACACTTAACTTATCGCAAGGTTTCCTAACTTTTGAAGGCAATAACATTACTGGAGGAGAATTTACTGTAGACATGACATCACTTACTGTCACTGACCTTAAACCAGAAGAAGGAAAAGAAAAACTTGAAGGACATTTAAATTCTAAAGACTTTTTTGGAGTTGAAAAACATAAGACAGCTAAACTTGTAATCAAAAAAGCTTTGAAGCTAGAAACGGGATATTCTATTTATAGTGAATTAACTATTAAAGGAAAGACTCAACCTTTAAGATTCTCTCTTTCAATTAATAAAGGTACTGCCACTGCAAAACTAAAAGTTGATAGAACCAAGTACGGTATTAAATACGGATCTGGTAGTTTCTTTGATAATTTAGGAGATAAAGCAATTAACGATGAATTTGAATTGGCTGTTAATTTAAAAATGTAATTATTTTATCATCTTAATTATAAAATAATTTATATATTTGGCTCATTATTTAGAAAAATGAAAGTAATCTTAACAAATAATTGGTGGTGGTCTTCTCAAAACGAAAATGTCGTGAGATAGATCCTATTGTAAAAGTTAAGTAAACATATCAAAGGCTTGTCACATCACGACAAGCCTTTTTTTTATTGCTATAAAAATCAAACATATGGTTTTCTTGTTTATCTCGCACTTAAAAAGCGTAATAAAAAGAAAAACGACAAATAATAATGTAAAATGAGCTATACTCTAACCACACATTTCAAACAAATTCTAGCAGATACATTTACTCCTGTAAGTGTTTATCTTAAAATAAGAGATAGATTTCCTAATAGTTTATTACTTGAAAACAATGATTACAGAGGTAGTGAAAATAGTTTTTCCTATATCTGTTGTAATCCTTTAGCTACTATCAAAGTTGAAAATGAAACAATACATCAATCTTTTCCTGATAAGAGTATTACAAAAACCCCCATTACAAAAGACACTAACATACCACAAGTAATAGAAGAATTTGGTAATAATTTCAATACTTCTAAAAGCGATTTCAAATTTATTAATAACGGATTATTTGGGTATATTTCTTATGATGCCGTTCGTTATTTTGAAGATATTCAAATTTCAAAAAAAGACAACGCACTAGACATACCCGACTTACAATACACTGTTTACCAAAATATTATAGCAATAAGTAATTTTACAAATGAAGCTTACATTTTTGCACATTGCTATGAATCTGAAAGTAATATTCCTGAAATAGAATCATTACTAAAAGTAAAGAACTTTGCATCTTACAACTTCACAACTGTAGATGAAACTACTTCTAATCTTAATGACAATCAATACAAAGAACATGTCGCTTTAGCAAAGAAACATTGTCATCGTGGGGATGTTTTTCAATTAGTATTATCTAAACGTTTTTCTCAAAAATTTAAAGGGGATGAATTCAATGTCTATAGAGCATTAAGAAGTATTAACCCTTCTCCTTACCTCTTCTATTTTGATTATGGAGATTTTAAAATATTTGGTAGTTCTCCAGAAGCACAATTAGTTGTAAAAGATAGTATTGCCGAAATTCATCCTATCGCGGGAACTTTTAAACGTACAGGAAATGATGAACAGGATGCAGAATTGGCCAAAAAATTATCTGTTGACAAAAAAGAAAATGCAGAGCATGTGATGCTGGTAGATTTAGCTAGAAATGACTTAAGTCGAAATGGAAGTAATGTTACAGTAGAGAATTACAGAGAGGTACAATTCTATTCTCATGTCATTCACTTGGTTAGTAAAGTAACTGGTAAAAAGCATTCAGATACAACAACCATGCAAGTCGTTGCAGATACTTTTCCTGCTGGTACACTAAGTGGTGCTCCTAAGCATATGGCAATGCAGCTTATAGAAAAATATGAAACGGTAAACCGCGATTTTTATGGAGGTGCAATTGGTTTTATGGACTTTTCTGGCAATTTTAATCATGCAATAATGATTCGTACGTTTTTAAGTAAAAATCACCAATTACATTGGCAAGCAGGAGCAGGATTAGTAAATAATTCTAATGAAGAAAGTGAACTACAAGAAGTATATAATAAGCTCGGAGCTTTAACAAAAGCCTTAAAACTGGCCGAAGAAATATAGTAATCATAATAGAGTCGTTACTTAAATAGATTGTTTTTAGTAACCACAACATATAAATGATAAGATTTGGAGTTGAACTCTAAAACTAAAAAAGAAAAAGATGAGTAAAAAAATATTAGTGATAGACAATTACGATTCATTTGTATATAATCTTGTTCATTACCTAGAGGATTTGAACTGCGAAGTAATTGTAAAACGTAATGATCAGTTACGATTAGAAGAAGTTGCTGATTTTCAAAAAATATTATTATCTCCAGGACCCGGTATACCCGATGAAGCTGGTTTATTAAAAGATATCATCAACACTTATGCTAGTTCTAAAAGTATTTTTGGAGTTTGTCTAGGACAACAAGCAATTGGTGAAGTCTTTGGAGCGGGTTTAATCAACCTAAGTGATGTATATCACGGAGTAGCGACCAATGTTACATTATCTGTTACAGATGAACCTCTTTTTAAAGGACTTAATAAGTCATTCGACGTTGGGCGGTATCACTCTTGGGTTGTTTCAGAAGAGAACCTACCTGATTGTTTACAAGTAACGTCTTATGATGAAAATGGTCAGATTATGTCGCTTCGTCACAAAGAATACGATGTTAGAGGTGTACAATTTCATCCCGAATCTGTATTAACTCCAGATGGAAAAAAAATGTTAGAAAACTGGATTAATGAATGACCGATATACTCATGAAAGTGACAATTAAGTATTAATTAAAAAACCATCCCATTTGTAGCTTCTTAAACTAGAATGCAGGGATATAGACCTATGAAAAATTTACTCAACAGATTAATCAATCACGAGACCATTTCTAAAGAAGAGGCTAAAGGTGTTTTGGTTAACATATCCAAAGGTGACTATAATCAAAGTCAAATCGCTTCATTTCTAACAGTATTTATGATGCGTAGTGTGACTATCGAAGAACTAGAAGGATTTAGAGATGCGCTTTTAGAACTGTGCATCGCAATAGACTTAAGCGAATACAACCCTATTGATCTTTGTGGTACTGGAGGAGATGGTAAAGACACTTTTAATATCTCTACACTCTCTTCATTTGTATCTGCAGGGGCAGGAATAAAAGTTACCAAGCATGGTAATTATGGAGTTTCATCAAAATGTGGTAGTTCTAACGTAATGGAACATTTAGGAATAAAATTTAGCAATGATAAAGATTTCCTAAAGAGAAGTATTGACGAAGCAGGTATCTGTGTATTACACGCTCCTTTGTTTCACCCTGCTATGAAAAACGTTGCTCCCATACGAAGAGAATTAGGAGTAAAAACATTTTTTAATATGCTTGGGCCTATGGTAAACCCTGCTTTTCCAAAAAATCAAATGGTAGGTGTTTTTAACCTAGAATTAGCTAGAATGTATGGGTATCTATATCAAAATACAGATAAAAATTTCACCATTGTACACGCCCTAGACGGGTATGATGAGATTTCGCTTACAGGAAGTACAAAAACAATTTCTAATCATACAGAAGGAATATTAACCCCAAGGGATTTTGGTGTTTCTACCTTACAACAAAGTGAAATTACTGGAGGTGATTCTATAGAGACATCTGCAGAAATTTTCATGAATATCCTAAGTGGAAAAGGAACTGAAGCTCAGAATAATGTTGTTTGTGCAAATGCAGGAGTTGCAATCGCAACCGTAGAAGGATTAGATCCAAAACAAGGATTTGAAAAAGCAAAAGAATCATTACTATCCGGTCAAGGATTAACAGCATTAAAAAAAATTCAAGAATTAAGTAAGAACTAATCAAAATTAAACTACTTATAATGAAAGTTGAAACCTACAAAATTCATGGATGGAAAGAAAAAGAAATTGGATTACTAATCGATGAAAATGAAGATTGGATTTTGGTAAAGCACATTCCAGTAGATTATGTTATCGATGGATTTAAGCTCTATAGAAAAAGTGCTATTAAAAAAAGAAAATCAAAAAAGAAAGAAGCTTTAATATCAAGAGTTTTAAAACTCAAAAATATAGAAACAGAACTTCCAAAAAATTTTGATTTTAAAAGTCAAATAGAATTACTAAAGTGGAGCGAAAATCAATATGGATTATTCGAATTTCAGGATAATGATGCAACATTGTTTTATGGAAAATTAAATGAAATTGATGGCACATACTTTACAATCGATTTGATACATCCTAACGGAGCTATCGAAAAAGGATACGACTATGATTTTTCTATTGAAGATATTAGTGCAATAGCATTTAAAACCGATTATTTCGAATCCATTAAGCTTTTGATGAATGATGAATTAAAAAAAGAAGGACAACTTAGTAAAGTATAACGATTACACATACATAGTTAACAGATTACACACAACAACCCTTAACCAAATAATGAATATACTTGACAAAATAGTCGCCGATAAACACAAAGAAGTAGAATTAAAAAAGAGCATAATTCCGATTAAACAATTAGAAAATTCTGTTTTATTTAATCGTCCGAAAAACTCGCTAGCAACAGCTTTAAGAAATAGCGAAACGGGTATTATTGCCGAACATAAACGTAGATCTCCATCTAAAGCATTGATAAATCAGAAAACAACGGTTCAAGATGTTGCAAGAGGATATCAAACCGCTGGTGTTTGCGGAATGTCTGTTCTGACTGACGGAAAATACTTTGGTGGTTCTCTAGATGATCTTATTATAGCTAGAGCTGCGGTAGAGATGCCACTGCTTCGTAAAGAGTTTATTATCAATGAATATCAACTCTTAGAAGCAAAAGCACATGGAGCAGATGTCATTTTACTTATTGCTGCTATTTTAACCAGGGATGAAATAAAATCTTTATCAGAATTTGCAAAGAGCCTATCTCTAGACGTTCTTTTAGAAGTTCATAATCAAGAAGAGTTGCAAAAATCTATTATGCCATCATTAGATATGTTAGGCGTAAATAATCGAAATCTTAAAACTTTTGATGTAAGCACAGATATTAGCAAGTCGCTAAGTACACAAATACCTAATGATTTTGTAAAAGTATCTGAAAGTGGAATTAGTAGTGTAGAAGTGATTAAAGATCTGCAACAATATGGTTATAAAGGGTTTCTTATTGGAGAGAATTTTATGAAAACCCAAAACCCAGGAGCTAGTGCAGTAGAATTTATAGAAAACTTAAAAGCCTAATCCCCCTAATATAATGAAACTAAAGGTTTGCGGAATGAAATATCTAGAAAATATAGAAGCTGTCGCAGGGCTTCTACCCGATTATCTTGGGTTTATTTTCTATAAGAAATCTCCTCGAAATTTTGAAGGAGACATTCCCAAACTCCCTAATACTATAAAAAAGACTGGAGTATTTGTAGATGCCCCAATTGATTTTATTGTAGAAAAAATAAAACAATATGATTTTAAAGCCATTCAATTACATGGCAATGAAACTCCTCTATATTGTCAACAACTTAGATCTTCAATCATGTCTATTCCAGACGTAACAGCCCAACAGCCTATCGAACTATGGAAAGTGTTTTCTATCAAAGATGAGTTTGATTTTAATAAGTTAACACCATATGAGGAATATGTAGATTGTTTTCTTTTTGATACCAAAGGAAAAGAAAAGGGAGGAAACGGATACACATTTGATTGGCGTGTTTTAAAAGATTACAGTTCATCAACTCCCTTTATTTTAAGTGGAGGCATTGGCTTAAATGAAATTGATTCTATTAAAACATTTTTAAGCAAACCCGAATCTAAGCACCTGTTTGCAATAGATGTTAACAGTAAGTTTGAAACAGAACCAGGGAAAAAGAATAAAGAACAATTAACAGAATTTAAAAAATTATTGTTTTCAAACAAATAGCATTTAGACTATTTATACGACAACAACCAACAACGAATAACTATGAATTATCAAGCAGACGAAAAAGGATATTATGGGGATTTTGGCGGAGCTTATATTCCAGAAATGCTATACCCTAATGTAGAAGAATTACGTACAAAGTACTTAGAAATTATGAACGAGCCTTCTTTTGTAGAAGAGTTTAATCAATTACTGAAAGACTATGTAGGGCGCCCTTCTCCTTTATATTATGCCAAACGCCTTTCTGAAAAACATAATACCAAGGTATATCTTAAGCGTGAAGACCTTAATCATACTGGAGCCCATAAAGTAAACAATACTATAGGTCAAATTTTAGTAGCCAAAAAACTAGGAAAAAACCGCATTATTGCAGAAACAGGTGCTGGACAACATGGTGTAGCAACAGCTACAGTATGTGCCTTAATGGGGATTGAGTGTATTGTATATATGGGAGAGATTGATATCAAACGACAAGCTCCCAATGTAGCTCGTATGAAAATGCTTGGAGCTAAAGTAATTCCAGCTACTTCTGGAAGTAAAACATTAAAGGATGCCACCAATGAAGCTATTCGAGATTGGATTAACAACCCCGTAGATACTCATTATATAATTGGTTCTGCAATTGGTCCACACCCATATCCAGATATGGTTACTAGATTTCAATCTATCATATCAGAAGAGATCAAATGGCAATTGAAAGAAAAAGAAGGTAAAGAGGATCCTGACTATGTAATTGCATGCATAGGAGGAGGTAGTAATGCCGCCGGAACCTATTATCATTTCTTGGATAATCCAGATGTTGGCATTATTGCTGTTGAAGCTGCTGGTAAAGGTGTTAATAGTGGCGAGAGTGCTGCAACATCGCAATTAGGAAAAGAAGGAGTCATACATGGGTGTAAAACATTACTTATGCAAACCGATGATGGACAAATCACAGAGCCATATTCTATCTCTGCTGGTTTGGATTACCCAGGTGTTGGTCCTTTACATTCACACCTATATCGCACGGGTCGAGGAGAGTTCTTTTCTGTTACAGATGATGATGCTATGATAGCAGGGCTAGAGCTTTGTAAATTAGAAGGTATTATTCCGGCAATAGAATCTTCTCATGCATTAGCAATATTTAATCAAAAGAAATTTAATCCAGATGATATCGTTGTTATTAGTCTTTCGGGACGTGGTGACAAAGACCTTAACACCTATATTGATCATTTTAAATTATAAGGATTGTTAAATAACTATCAATTCTTAGTATTTCTTAAAATCGTTGTCTGTTATCAAGATAAAGGCAACAGACAAAACTTAATTAAAAAAGATTTCCGTTTTTTCGGAAATAGTAAATACAGATGAAAAATAGAATAAATACAGCATTAGAACAAGACAAAGATCTTCTATCTATATATTTTACTGCAGGATACCCTTCATTAAACGATACTGTTCAAATTATACAAGATTTAGAGAAAAACGGTGTTGATATGATAGAAATAGGGCTTCCTTTTAGTGATCCTCTCGCAGACGGACCAACAATACAAGATAGTTCTACCATTGCATTAAAAAATGGAATGACTACCAAGCTTTTGTTTGAGCAGTTAAAAGATATTAGACAATCGGTTTCCATTCCGTTAATAATTATGGGATATTTTAACCCTATGATGCAATATGGTATCGAAGCTTTCTGTGCTAAATGTCAAGAAATAGGTATTGATGGGTTAATCATTCCTGATCTACCAGTTAACGAATATCATGAACATTATCAAGAAACATTTGAAAAATATGGTTTAATAAACGTGTTTTTAATCACACCTCAAACCTCTGACGAGCGAATTCGATTTATAGATAGTGTATCCAATGGATTTATATACATGGTTAGTTCTGCAAGTACAACTGGAGCCAAAAGTACTTTTGGCAATGTACAACAAGAATATTTTGATCGAATTAAATCCTTAAACCTTAAAAATCCTCAGATTGTAGGTTTTGGAATTAGTAATAACGAAACTTTTATGCAGGCTACAAAGACAACCAAAGGTGCTATCATAGGTTCTGCTTTTATAAAGCAACTTACCCAAAATGGTGTTGATGGTATTGAGAGTTTTGTTAAGGGAATACGATAAAATTGATAGCTCAAAATCTATATGCCAATTTAAATATAGTAGTTGTGTACTGCTATAAATAACGGTAATGAGTTAAACACTATTGAAAGGAAAAATGATCAAATATTAGACTGGGTTTTTTATCTCGGAAAATCAAATTTGACAATACAAATTCAAACAAAAAGAAAAATGGTTCAGGCTTCAACTTGAACCATTTTTCTTTTTATAAGTGTCACATATTTTAAACTAAAAAATAGAGGCAACCATTTCATATTTTTCTACGTCTATATTTATAAACACTATACAAATATGAAATCAAAAAATAAGATCGCAAGACTAGCCGGAATCATATACTTAATTCTAATAATAAGCGGTATAATAAACCTAATTTACATTCCCCAAAAATTAATAGTAACTAAAAATGCTGCAAAAACTCTTGAAAACATAATCAATTCTGAAATGCTGTTTAGATTAGGTATTATAAGCGGGATTATAACTTTTTTGGCTTTTTTGTTTCTACCTATGGTTTTATATAAACTTTTATACGAAGTAAATAAAACTCAAGCCAAACTTATGGTGATTTTTGTACTCATAAGCATCCCTGTATCTTTTGTAAATATCTTACATAAGTTTTCTGTTCTCACACTTATCAATAAAGCAGAGCATGTATATAACATAGGTGGCATTGAACTTCAAAACCAGGTAATGATGTACCTTGACAACTATAATAACGGAATTCTAGTTTCGCAATTATTTTGGGGACTTTGGTTATTCCCGTTCGGGTATTTAGTCTATAAGTCTGGTTTTCTTCCAAAACTTTTAGGAATACTTTTAATGGCAGGTTGCTTTGGATATATAATCACATTTTTTGGAGACTTCTTATATTCTGACTTCAATCGCACCCTTATTTACGACATTGTAGGAATACCAGCATCTGTTGGAGAAATTGGAATCTGTTTATGGCTTCTAATTATGGGAACAAAGAAACTTAGTTTTGGTAAGAAGAGTAAAGAATAGAAAAGTTTATTATGCTGTATTTTAATGATAGGTTTGCTTAGTATTATTGTGTTCCTTAAACTTCTTAAGATTGCATGTATTAATTACAAATCAATATAACCAACTACATTATAGTCATTACCTACTTTTTTTAATACTATTCTAAACTTACCAACCCGTCTGCCTTTTTTTCATTTAAAGTTTTTCAACTCATAATTCTCCTTTTCTATTCTCTGGCCAGAATTAACATAATTATAATAGTCAAAAAAAAAATTGATAAATATCAATACTTATCTTGATAAATCTGTAGGAATAAATTAGAAACAGTATCTATTTTTGACTCACCCCAGCTTTGAATGCTGCCTAATACTATTATTTCCCTGCTACCCTAATACCATTAAATACTCATGAATAAATTTAACACAAATATCTTAACTCTAACAAACTCAAATTATGAATTCAAAAAAGAGCTTATTCCTCCTGGGTCTTATTTTGCTTTTCTCACTAATTACTAATGCCCAAAATAAAGCTGATCGAGAACACATTAAAAAACAAACTAACTTAAAGGCATTACAAAAAATTAGTAATGAATCCAGTAACCTTGAGAAAAACAAATTATCAAGAGCCAACCGACAAAAAGTCCCCCTATCAAAAACATCTAAAGATGGTCGATTAGGAGTATTATATGCTTTTAACAAAAAAGGCGAACCCATCTATGCATACGATGATAATGTTAACGCCGCCATTTCTGGTCGTACTAATAAGATTTGGCAAGGCGGATCTTCTGGATTAAATTTAACCGGAAATGGGATAGAAATTGGTGTTTGGGAAAGCGGAAAAGCCCGTCCTACTCACGTCGAATTTGGTGGTCGAGCATCTGCTGGAGATAATGCCTCGGTTACGAGCCATGGAACACATACCGGTGGTACTTTAATCGCATCTGGTGTGGATTCTAATGCCCGTGGTATGGCCTCTGGAGCAACAATAAAAAACTATACGGCATCAGGAATGGTGTCTGAAGCAGCTGCCTTTGCTGCCGCAGGTGGTATTCTGGCTAATAACTCTAATACACCAAGTGGTACCGCAGGAGAATATGATTCTACTGCAAGAGATATGGATAATGTTACTTATAATGCCCCGTTCTATTTGCATTGTAAATCTGCTGGAAACGATGGTAACAATTATGGAATTGTAAAAACTAACCAATTAGCAAAAAATCTTTTGGTAGTTGGTAATTGTACAGATGTACTCAACTATACAGGACCATCATCAGTGACTATGAATTCATCAAGTTCATACGGCCCTTCAAACGATTGGAGGATAAAACCAGATATTACCAACAATGGTACTTCTGTGTATTCTTCTGATAGTGCCAGTGATACAGATTATGGTACAAAAAGCGGCACCTCTATGTCTACACCAGCAACTGCTGGTTCTATTGCTCTATTACAAGAACATTATAAAAACAAAAATGGCGTATATATGAGAGCAGCAACCGCCAAAGCATTGATAATTGATACGGCAGATGAAATGGGAGCAAATGATGGTCCTGATTTTGCTAGTGGATGGGGGTTGGTAAATGCAGAAAGAGCAGCCGAAGTAATAACCAATGCGGGAACCTCTTCTAGTATAGATGAGTTAACTCTAAATAATGGAGCTACTTATACAAAAACTATTATTTCTGATGGTACTACTCCCCTAGCATTAACAATTGTATGGAATGATCCGGCTGGACCAGTAACATCAGGAAACACTCCTGTTTTAATCAATGACTTAGATGTTCGCGTAACCGGAAATAATTCAACATATGCTCCTTGGGTGATGGTACCAAACGGAAGTTTTAATAACTATACTGATGCGGCACAAAAGGGAGATAATTTTAGAGACAATGTAGAAAAAATAGATGCTGTTTTGGCAGCGGGAACGTATACAGTTACTGTTACTCATAAAGGTACACTTACCAATGGTTCACAAGATTTTTCTCTTATAGCAAACGGTGTAACTTCTACCGTCATTGTTGATACCGAAGCACCAACAGCTCCTACCAATCTAATTGCTTCTAATACTTCGGCTACAACAGTAGATCTATCGTGGACAGCAGCAACAGATAACATAGGAGTAACAGCATATGAAATATTTCAAAATAACACCAGTTTAGCAACATCAACAACAACCAATTATAACGTTACTGGACTTTCGGCTTCTACAGCATATACATTTACCGTTAAAGCTAAAGATGCAGCGGGAAATATATCGGGTGATAGTAATACAGTTAATGTAACTACAACTGCACCACCTGCTTGTACAGGAATTAATAGTTTTCCGTATTCTGAAAGTTTCGAAACTAATATCGGAGTATGGATACAAGAAACTAATGATGACTTAAACTGGATAGTAGATAGTTCTGGAACACCGTCTAACAATACAGGACCATCAACAGCATCCGACGGAAGTAATTACATTTATACCGAAGCCACTGGAAACGGAACAGGGTTTCCGAATAAAATTGCTTTGCTAACAAGCCCTTGTATAGACCTTACCAATCAATCCAATCCAGAACTGAGTTTTGATTATCACATGTATGGATCTGCAATGGGAACCCTTGAATTTAGAGCTTCTACTGATGATGGAAATACTTGGACAACAATTTGGAGTCTTAATGGTAATCAAGGAAATAACTGGAATGCCCAAACCATAAGCTTAGCTGCTTATAGCGGTAGTGTTATAAAACTACAAATCAAAGGAACCACAGGTAGTGATTTTACTAGTGATATGGCAATTGATAAAATGAAAATCGTTTCTGTAATCCCTGATACACAAGCGCCAACATCACCTACTAATCTAATTGCTTCTAATACTTCGGCTACAACGGTAGATCTATCGTGGACAGCAGCAACAGATAACATAGGAGTTACAGCATATGAAATATTTCAAAATAACACCAGTATAGCAACATCAACAACAACCAATTATAACGTTACTGGACTTTCTGCTTCTACGGCATATACATTTACCGTTAAGGCTAAAGATGCAGCTGGAAATATATCAAGTGATAGTAATACAGTTAATGTAACTACAACTGCACCACCTGCTTGTACAGGAATTAATAGTTTTCCGTATTCTGAAAGTTTCGAAACTAATATCGGAGTATGGGTACAAGAAACTAATGATGACTTAAACTGGGTAGTAGATAGTTCTGGAACACCGTCTAACAATACAGGACCATCAACAGCCTCTGACGGAAGTAATTATATTTATACCGAAGCCACTGGAAACGGGACAGGGTTTCCGAATAAAATTGCTTTGCTAACAAGCCCTTGTATAGACCTTACCAATCAATCCAATCCAGAACTGAGTTTTGATTATCACATGTATGGATCTGCAATGGGAACACTAGAGTTTAGAGCTTCTACTGATGATGGAAATACTTGGACAACAATTTGGAGTCTTAATGGTAATCAAGGAAATAACTGGAATGCCCAAACCATAAGCTTAGCTGCTTATAGCGGTAGTGTTATAAAACTACAAATCAAAGGAACCACAGGTAGTGATTTTACTAGTGATATGGCAATTGATAAAATGAAAATCGTTTCTGTAATCCCTGATACACAAGCGCCAACATCACCTACTAATCTAATTGCTTCTAATACTTCGGCTACAACAGTAGATCTATCGTGGACAGCAGCAACAGATAATATAGGAGTTACAGCATATGAAATATTTCAAAATAACACCAGTATAGCGACATCAACAACAACCAATTATAACGTTACTGGACTTTCTGCTTCTACAACATATACATTTACCGTTAAGGCTAAAGATGCAGCGGGAAATATATCGGGTGATAGTAATACAGTTAATGTAACTACAACTGCACCACCTGCTTGTACAGGAATTAATAGTTTTCCTTATTCTGAAAGTTTCGAAACTAATATCGGAGTATGGATACAAGAAACTAATGATGACTTAAACTGGGTAGTAGATAGTTCTGGAACACCATCTAACAATACAGGACCATCAACAGCTTCAAATGGAAACAATTATATTTATACCGAAGCTACAGGAAGTGGAACAGGGTTTCCGAATAAAATTGCTTTGCTAACAAGCCCTTGCATAGACTTCTCTAATCAACCCAATCCAGAACTGAGTTTTGATTATCATATGTACGGATCAAACATGGGAACTCTTGAATTTAGAGCCTCTACTGATGATGGAAATACTTGGACAACAATTTGGAGTCTTAGTGGTAATCAAGGAAATAACTGGAATACTCAAACCGTAAGCTTAGCCTCTTATAATGGTAGTGTTATTAAACTACAAATTAAAGGAACTACTGGTAGTGGTTTTCGAAGTGACATGGCAATTGATAATGTAAAAATCATTTCTATTACCCCTGATATCCAAGCGCCGACAGTACCTACAAATCTGGTAGCTTCTAATATTGCAAACACTACTGTAGATCTTACTTGGACAGCTTCGACAGATGACAGAGGTGTTACTGGTTATGATATTTATCAAGGTGCAGGAAAGATAGGATCATCAACAACAAATAGTTATAGTGTTAACGGACTTGTAGCAAATACTTCATACACGTTTACGGTTAAAGCCAAAGATGCTGCAGGTAATATATCAGCAAGTAGTACTGGAGTAAATGTAACAACAACCAATGCAGTTCAATATACTCTAACGACAAATGTTGTCGGTCAAGGTACAATAATTGGTGGTGGTAGCTATAATTCTGGAACTAACGTATCGGTAACCGCATCTCCTTCTTCGGGATGGGAATTTGGTGGATGGACTGGTGACCTTTTAGGAAATACAAATCCTTCATCTATCACCATGAATTCTGATAAGGCAGTAACTGCTACATTTACTGAAGTTATCAATATTAGTACTTCTACAGAAAAGTATCGACTTACATGGAGAGAAGATCCATCAACGACCATGGTAATTGGATGGAATCAAGTAACAGGTACAAACCCTATAGTACATTATGGAACTACCGATTTTGGCTCTAGTGCCAGCTCGTATCCATTATCAAAAACTGTAGATAGAACTGTTTCTAGCAAAGGCATGAATAACAACTATACCAGATTAACAGGTCTACAACCAGATACAGCCTATTATTTTGTCATCAAAGATAGCGAAGGTGTATCCAAGAGGTATTGGTTTAAAACTGCTCCCAATGATCCCACTACCAGATTATCTATTGTTGCTGGCGGAGACTCTAGAAACAATCGTACCCCCAGACAAAATGCAAATAGATTAGTAGCCAAAATAAGACCTCATTTTGTTTTATTTGGAGGAGATATGACCAGTTCTTCATCTAGCTCGCAATGGCAAAACTGGATGAATGATTGGCAGTTAACTATAGGGGCTGATGGAAGAATGATCCCTGTAGTAGCTGCAAGAGGTAATCACGAAAGTTCTAATGATATTCGTGATATGTTTGATATTCCGACTACTGCTGGTGGTGAATATTATGCCTTAAGTTTTGGCGGAAATTTGATAAGATCATATACTCTGAATACAGAAGTTACCCCTGCAGGAACTCAGGGAACATGGTTAGCCAATGATTTGGCAGCAAACTCTGCAAATCATACTTGGGCAATAGCACAATATCATAGAGCTACAAGGCCTCATGAACCAGGAAAATCTGAGCAAAACGATCAATATGAAGCTTGGTCTAAACCATTTTATACTCATGCCGTACAGTTAGTTATGGAAAGTGATTCGCATGTTGTAAAACGCACTTGGCCTATCAAACCCTCAACTGCTTCTGGTAGTGATGAGGGATTTATAAGAGTCGATAATGATCCAAAAAGAGCTGTATATGTTGGTGAAGGGTGTTGGGGAGCTCCATTAAGAGGTGCTTCAGACACTAAAAACTGGACAAGAGCAGCTGGATCATTTAATCAGTTTAAATGGTTATGGGTAGATCAAAATAAAATTGAAATGAGAACAATTAAAGTTGATAATGCCACTAGTGTAGGGCAAGTAAATGACAATAATTTATTCACACTACCTGCAAACATAGATATATGGAATCCCGCTGGTGGTAGTCTTGTTACTATTGATAACCCACATACTCTTGTTGCTAAACCATCTAACAATCAAATTACAAAAAATGGAAGTAATGTAAAACTTGAATTAAAAGTATATCCTAATCCAATAGAAAAAGGGTTATTACATATTTCATACCCCGATTATGCTAATGCTTTTGGATCAAAAGCGATTGTTAGAGATATTCTTGGTAAAGAAATTCATCAAATCAAGTTTACATCAGAAACTGCGACGTATAACATCGATGATTTAAAAGCTGGAGTTTACTTTTTGGTTATTAAACATCAAAAAAGAGAGATTGTACAACGATTTGTAAAGAGGTAGAACGATTTAGTCTACTATATAAAACTGTCTGGAAGTAATTTTCAGGCAGTTTTATATGTATAAAGAAAATGTAATGCAAATTACCACAAACAAAATTTTTAAGTCTATGCATTATTATATTTGCAGCCAAGGATCCATTATACGAAGGAAAATGGTATATGGCTATAGCCCCTGTTCTAATTGTGCCTTGACTATACTATATAATAATTACTCTACAGAAAGAATATCTAAGCTATCTAATTCTTTTTTGGATACAGAAGGAGGCATTTGATTATTCTTAATTTTGTCTATAACAAGTTGTGCTACTTTACTTGCTTTTTCTTTTGTATCAAAGCCTTTATTTCCTGATTGCCCCGGAATTGTAGGTTGATTAATAAGTATGCGGTTATCCACCATAACTGTATACCCATATCCTGTGATTTCTGATCCAGTAGTTTCAAAGGTTACTAAAACTTCATCTATATTCAGGTTTTTTTCTTCGTTTGTTTGAACCCCCAATGTCTCTTCAGGTTTTTGTTTTTTCTCTGAACACGAAACAGTTGTAAGTAATATAAGGAAGAAAAAATAATTTAAATAATTCATGTTTATCATTTTAAAAGGTAATAAAGAAGGAGTAAAAGCACTCCTTCTTTATCTAATTTTTCTTATAAGTTATTAATTTTAATTAGGAATATACTCCCAAAAATCCTTTGTTCCGAAATAAGTGGTACTAGCTCCAGAACCAGACTTACCAAGTCCTGTACCAATATATCCTTTAGTACCTATAGAAAAACCAATCACACTAGTACGATCTCCTCCTTTATAATCTGCAACCTGAACCCAGGTGTTCGCTTGTGGATCGTATTCCCAAAAATCTCTATCCAATTGCCTTCCTGTCCCGAAACCACAATATCCCTTAGTACCTATAGAAAAAGCTATAGCTCCACTTCTTACATCCCCTCCAAAATCTGCTATTTGAGACCATTGATCAGTCGTAGGATCATATTCCCAAAAATCTTTTTTTCTGGCAAACCCTGTATCTTCTCCTAATCCAATATAGCCTTTACTTCCTATAGAAAAACCGGTTCCTCTAGTCATACTAGTTCCACCAAAATCTGTTTTTTTAGTCCATGCATCTGTATCTGGATTGTACTCCCAAAAATCTTTATTTCTTGTAAAAATATCAGGTCCCATTCCTGTACCAATATATCCTTTAGTACCTAAAGAAAACCCTACAGCATTTGCTCTTATTCCTCCTCCAAAATTTGCTTTTTTGGTCCATACATTTGTTGTTGGATCATACTCCCAAAAATCATTAGTAAAGTTAGTATCTGTCCATCCTGTACCAATATATCCCTTTCCTTTAGATTCTATTGCGAAAGCTACTGCTTGATCTCTTGCAACCCCTCCAAAATCAGCTTTTTGTGTCCATGTATCTTGTTCTGGATCATACTCCCAAAAATCTTTAGTCTTAGAGCGGTTATTTACATCCCATCCTAGTCCTACATACCCTTTATTCCCTAAAGAAAAACTAGAAGCTTTATCTCTGGCATCTCCCATGAAATCTGCTTTTTGTATCCAGATGTTTGTTACTGTAAACGGTTCGTTACTTTCTCCCGTTTTGCTATCTGTGGTTACTGAAATTTTTCCCTCTGTTACTCCATTAGGAATTGTAATCGTCAATGACGTTGTAGTAGCAGCACTCGCTATAACAATAGTTTCACCAACTTTTACTTCATTGTCGGTGGCTGTAGCACTAAAATTTTTACCTGTAATCACTACTTCTGTTCCTATCTCTCCCGAGGTAGGTACAAAACTTGTAATTATCGGAGGGAATTCTACTGTAAAATCTTCTATACTAGTTGCGATATTACTTCCTACTTTTATAGATATTTTACCCGTTGTAGCACCTTCTGGTACAGTTACTGTTAATGAAGTTGATGTGGCTACGCTCACTGTGGCTACAGTTTCATTAAACTTCACTTCATTATCTGCTATTGTTGTACTAAAATTTGTTCCTGTAATCGTTACTTCCGTACCAGCTGCTCCAATCTCTGGAGAAAATGCAGTGACTGTAGGAGGCAATACTACAGTAAAATCTGTAGCACTGCTTGTCTCCTGTTCCCCCACTTTAATTTTTATTTTTCCGGTAGTAGCTCCCTCTGGCACTGTTACCTTTACTGTAGTTGCTGTTGCGGCGCCAACTGTAGCGGCTATACCATTAAACGTTACTTTATTATCTGTTGTTGTCGCACTAAAATTGGCGCCACTAATGATTACCTCTGCTCCTATTTCTGCCAAAGTCGGAGCAAAACTACTAATCTTTGGACCTTCAGTAGCTGTTTCTACTGGTGTTATTACATCTTCATCATCATTTTTACATGATAGTACACATATAATCGAAAATAAGACGATCATTGATAACCACACTTTGTTTTGCTTATTTTTCATTTTGGGTTTTTATTTAATATGTTGTTTACATTATCTAAGCTGCCAAAAGTAGACATCCACAAAAACAATAAATCACTTAATTGATATTCGATATACTTCTATAGGTATTCGATCAATCTTATTTGATATTTGAATGCTATCTCTTGTTTTGTCTTTTAGGTTTTCCTATATATTATTCTGTATCAGAAAATATTTTCAGAACTTTACGAAATGATACCATAGGTAAGAAGGTGTTTTAGATTTTTTTAGAAACCTTACGTTTCAACCTGTGAAGAAGAATATTGTTAACAATGGAAGCTATAAAGAACTTCCATTAAAGGTGTATCCTAACCCAATAGAAAAAGGGTTATTACATATTTCATACCCCGATTATGCTAATGCTTTTGGATCAAAAGTAATTATTAGGGATATTCTTGGTAAAGAAATTCATCAAATCAAGCTTACTTCAGAGACAACAACCTATAATATTGATAAGTTAAGAGCTGAAGTTTATTTCTTAATCATTAAAAATCAAAAAAGAGAAATTATACAACGATTCTTTAAGAAATAACACATTCTATTTTTCAAAATGTAAAACTGCCTAGAAATACTTCTAGGCAGTTTTTTTAGAAGTTGAATTCTATCAAAGTACAAAATAAGAAAGACTAAAATCAAAATTGATATACTTGAACAAAATGTTAGTTATAGATGATCCAATTAAATACCTTAGCCAAAATTTTTAACTGCTAACTTTTTAATGCTATTAATTTTTAGATTAAAATAGTTAACAAAAACTAATGACTAAACACATAATCATGAAAAAAGTATTCACTATAATTCTTATATTTTTTGGACTCACCTATTCATATTCTCAAGAATTAACTAAAGAAGTAGTCTGCAGAGGTGCATCTGTATCAGTTGTATATACTGTAGCCCCTTTTCAGGAAAGAGGAATGGAAAAATTGATGATTGAAGAAATATCAAAAGAGTCGTACAAAGAGGTAATACAGCCATCTGCTTTAAAAGCATATGATTTATTAGCCTCTGGAAAAACCAAAGAAGAAGTAATCGAAATTCTCTATTTGGATTACATGAAAATAGAAGAAAGTATTGTTATGAAAGGGCTTTTAAAAAGTGAATCTCCTGAATAAATTACTTTATAATTAAATATAAAACTGCCTAGAAATACTTCTAGGCAGTTTTTTTATGACCGTTGATTGTATAATATTTAAGAGGTTACTATTTTTTACTGCAACACAACTTTCTTTTTCATCTCTTTACCTTTTTGGATTACTTGCACCACATAAATTCCGGTTGGATATCTTGATAAGTCAATACTACCAATATTTGATGCTTTAGATAAGATTTTTTTACCCGACATGTTATAAATATTAATAATAGCATTCTCTGGATGATCAAGATATACAGTAACCATACCTTTTGTTGGGTTAGGATATACCTCAAAACTTGGTTTATCAATCGTAGTTAAACCTTCAAAGCTATCTGCAACCTCAACATCACTAGTATCTTCTGCCAACAGTTGTGATTTTGCTGCTACATTGTGCCCATATCTTTCGATATCGATCAATTCATATCCATTTTTACTATAATTGGTATGCTTATCCATTATACTGCAAAAACTATGGTTTCTATTAAGATACTCTCCTTGATTACTTTTTTCCCAAATACCAGCCCATCGCTGATTTCCTGATATTTCATAAGCTTCTATATCAATAAGTCGGTACCCTTGATCTAATCGTTGTTGCCATAAGTCATGAAACCCTTGAGTACTATAATTTCTATTCAATAAACCATCTTGTCCTGCAACCCAAACGCCAGACCATTTTTGTTGACCTCCAGAGTTATATACTTCAATATCGATTAGTTTCATTCCTTTGCCTGCAAATTCAGCTCTTTTTTGCGCAAAACCTGCGGTACTGTAATTTCGAATCAAGGCATAGGCTCCGTTACCAGGTCTAAATAGTCCCGCCCACTTGCGTTGTCCGTTAATTACATAAGTTTCCAGATCAATTAAACGATATCCTTTTCCAGACATTTCCTTCCATTTGGCATTAAAACCTGTTTGGTCATACCCTCTCCACATTGGATTTCCTCCCGGGCCTTGCTTAAAAACACCATCCCAAACTAACTTTCCATTTTTAAAAGAAGGTTCGAAATCATCACAATAATATCCTTTGTTTCTTAATTTTTGCCATTCTTTTGCAAAATTCGAATGACTATACCCTCTTCTTATAATTACATCTTTATTCGTTTTTCGCCATACTCCAGCAAATTTACCTTCGCAACTTTTCATTGTAGAAGTACAGGCATCTTTTGGTGTTTTATCACTACCCCAATCAAGGCCAATAGCAGTGTAAACTCGTTTTCTTATTCTAGAAGCATCTCCATAATTTGATGGTATCATTACGACTACACCGATTCCTTTATTAGGATAAAAGTGCATGTCTGTTCGCACATTATCATGTGCCCCATTATGTGATAGTCTAAAAAAATCACTAGCCGGATTACCTACATGTCCAATACCATAACCATAACTACCATTTCCTGGCACATCGGTCCATAGTACGCTAGTGTCATTTAATAGCGTTTCATTCATGATACCAATTGCAAATTTGGCTAGATCTCTAACGTTAGATTGCCATCCTCCACTAGGTAATTTCCATTCTACATTACCTATAGTTTTATTATTCATTACACCATCGCATGCCTTTTGAACTCCTGTAAAAGAACCTGTTCCTATTTTAAGGCTTGACATTCCTAATTCATCGGCGATATGTTTTTTAACCCACGCTGGATATCCATTTGGAGAAACCTCATCGATTACGGCACCTAACAGGTTAAAACCATAAGAAGAATATAAATATTTTGTTCCCGGGTAAAAATCAAGATTTGGCCCTTTAAAAATACTCACAGCTGATTCTGCATTAAAATCATCTGCATCACTAACATAGGTATTTGAGCTATTATTATTGTACTTTTTAATCACATTACCATTTTCATCTTTTTCCGTTCCGCCTCCATAATGATTAATCCCGCTTCGATTAGATAATAAGTGTCGAATACGAACTTTACTTTTCCAACCGATATTAAACGGAGTCCAATAATCGATATGTTCTGTTACTTTATCATTGATATCGAAGCTATTATAGGTTTCTGCAAGCTTAAGAGCTGCAACTGCTGTTAAAGGTTTAGAAATAGAAGCCCATCTCATTGAGGTAAAAGAACTTACTGCAACCTGTTTATCTTTATCCTTATATCCATACCCTCTGGCATAGTATAGTTTTCCATCTTTAATAACTCCAATAGCTACACCTGGTATATCTTGTTTGATGATTTCATCTTCAACCGCTGCATTAATTGCAGCCACTTGTCCAAAGAAAATAAATGGACAAAGAAAAAAAAGAGCGCTTATTAAATATAATTTGATATTCATGATTTGATTTTTATAATGTTTTCGAATCACTTTTCACCATAAGTCCATAATGATCTTGGTTAAAAGAGAAGAGGTTATTTTTATAAAGCTTCAACAAATTTATCTTAAAACTAAATACGATTCATCCTAATAAATGCATCACAAAAGCATACAAAACTCCTCTTCTCTTCGGGATCAACAATGAAATCCTAATGGGTAAAAAATAATTCCCTTTTGTTTTTTGTTTTCTGTTTTCCTATCGATTATTTATCCATCATAAAGTCGAATTGATCTTTACCCATGGCATTTCTTACTCTCAGACGAAAAGATGTATTCGAATTTGTTCCCCATGAATATGTATATGATTTAACTTTATTTGCTGGTACTTCGAAACCTGGTGGGAAATTTTGTTTCATCGATCTCCAAACTCCATTTGATAGATATTCAAAGTATAGCTCTGGACCTACATAAGTAGTACAAAGTACAGGTTGATCACAATAATATTTAGTCATATGGTTATTACTAGAATTTTGGACTGCTCTACTACAAATTTTCCCTTTCCATTTCTTGATACCGGCAAATGTCGCTGTATATCTATATTTTTGACCATTATCGCATCCTACCGGCCCTAAATTGGCGCAATCATTAACAAAAGGGCCATAATTATTTGGTGTTTTATCCAGTCTAATAAATTCTGGGTTACCAATAAAACCATAGGCTATAGAACTTGTAAATGAATTATTGTTACATGCGATAGTTGCTCCCCTTTGCTCCATCGGAGACAGTTTATTTATAGCGTCTCTACCCCAACCCTGAGGCTTTATATTTGCACTTTTTTCACTATTTATGGCCTTCAGAAAATCTGGAACTACTGTACCAGGTTTGGATAGTGCCCAAAACATTTCTTGTTCTGTAAGTTCTTTTTTGGCTAGTATAGATGCGGCATTTACTGCAGAGCAATCGCCACAATCGGCTTCTTCTAATAAAAACACACCTTTCAATTCTCCATCGTCTATTTTATAAAAAGATACTTGAGTTCCGTTATCAAACGTTATTTTCTCTACATCATTTGATAAGTTTGTTGTTTCTGTCGAAATCGTTGGTTCTAAAGACTCTACATCTCCTTTTTCACATGACATCAAGCATAACATCATTGCAAAAACCAATACATTGATTTTTAAGTTTTTCATAATTTTTAAGTTTTAAAAGTTTATTCATTGCCAGAAAGTTTCTACCCGTTGGATGCAAACTTGTCACAGAGCTTGTAAAAGAATAGTTTTCCCCTTTGGTTTACCTTCTACAATCTCTTTTGACAATAGAACCTTTTATTCGAGTAATCTTTCAGACTATATTTTCCCTTACGTCTACTTTTAGCAATTTGCTCCGATACACACATCTCCCGCATTTGGTGAACAGGTGGCTGTGGCAGAACAATATTTATCTTCATAATCAGTGGTTAACCATAAATCCATACCAAATCCTTTTCCTATGGTTACCATGATGATTCTAAATCTATTAGGATAGGCTCTCTTTATAGCTCTATACGAGTAGGTCTGTAGTCCTCTTCTATTAAATCTCATACTTCCTACCACATCTTTGTATAAGCGTTGATCTGCAAAAACACTTTTTAGAATAGGCTCAGTTTTTATAAAGCGATCAAAGTCATCCCTGTTTCTTACAATATTTACCTTTGGGTTATCCATAAGTTTTGACAATTCTTCTGTAGTTGTAGCAAGTCTATAATTATAATCCCAACCAAATTGTTGATTTTTTGCATCCAAAGTGGTTGCAGGACTTTGTTGTACATCATTGGACTCATCTTTTTCGCATGATATAAAAAGTACCAATCCAATAAGTATGAGTGTGAAATAAGATATCGTTTTCATAATTCTTTAGTTTTAGTTTTGTGTTCCTACTCTTTTAAGGCTTTTCGGTTTCCGCCTTTGTGTAACATTATTTTGAATCGATTCATACCCCCGTTCCAAAAGAGTAAAATTTGTTACCCAAAAAATTGAAAAAACTTTCTAGTATTTCTAAATACTATACATAGGATAGGTTCTTAAGTATATTTCCTGCCAAGTGTGGGAGATCAATATTTTTTATTATATATCTCCTGCCAAGCGTGGGAGATCAACATTTTTTAATATATACCTCCTGCATGCCGTGGGAGATCAATATTTTTTATTATATACCTCCTGCATGCCGCGGGAGATCAATATTTTTTATTATATATCTCCTGCACACTGCGGGAGATCAACTTTTTTTAATATATACCTCATGCACGCTGTGGGAGATCAACTTTTTTTAATATATACCCCCTGCACACTGCGGGAGATCAACTTTTTTTAGACCACAGCTTCTGTTTACTAAAACTTAGCTGCATAAAAAAAGGAGGTAGAATTCCTACCCCCTTTTAATCCACATTGTGGAATTTAATCTACACTTTTTTATATTTTTATTCTATAATCACTTGTTTATAAATAGTCTCTTTACCAGATTTGATCATTAAAATAAAGACGCCATGTAACCCGTTTACATTAATTTCTTCTAACTTAGTTAACGTATTTTGTGTTAACACTGCTTTTCCGGTTATATCAATTAACTGAATTTTACCTTCTTCAAAATCACTATGGATATGTAATTTACCTTGAGATACAGGGTTAGGAAACACTGTAATATCATCACCTTGTACTTTCTCTGCCAATGCCGATGTTGATATGTTTACGGTATAATCTTCAACCTCTCCGTCTCCAAATGCAGATCCGTTTGCACAAGGATTAGGTGCCCCATTATATTTCATGCTTACACGCATACGTGTATTTCCTGTAATTGCAGATGTTGGTACTGTAATTGTGCCCGTTACTGCCGTTTTTTTGGCCGAACCCGCATCAAATACCAACTCTCCAGAATCATTAAAATCACAATCCCCATTTAAGTCAATCCAAATTTTAAAATATTCTTTATAAATCTCCTTTGGCCACTCTGGAGTTAAGGTAATATTAGTTGCTTTTCCTTTTACCAAAGGAATTGTTTTATTGGTAAAATCAGAATATTTCTGAGCATCAGATACATTGGTAAAGTTTCCTATTTTAACCTCTTTTATATACTCATATTTTACGGTACTACTGGCAGATGCGCAATAAGTACAACTGGCAGGGTTTACGGTAATATACGAAGTCTTGGTGTTGGTATCATTTCCGTGGGTATTTGCAGCAGTCAAAGATACTTGATATGTTCCTGGGGTGGTATAGGTAACTGTTGGATTTTGAGCGGTACTTGTAGATGGGTTACCTCCCGCAAAAGACCAGGACCACGATGTAGGCTCATTTGTAGACTGATCTGTAAAAACTACAGATTGACCTGCTGTAATACTTGTATTATTGGCTGTAAATTGAGCTATGGGAGCTGTTCCTGTATCTCCTCCTATTTTTTTAACTCGAATCGTCACATTAAAAGATCCATCAGCATTTTTGATCACATTACTAAATTTTACCTCATCATTTTCATAGGTCATCCCAGGCTTTAGCACTACATCTCGAACATCATAATAATCTCCCCAACCAAATGCAACATTAGGGGCAGGGCTCATATCTAATAATAAGTTTTTTAAACCACTATTTTTATATACAAACAGACCATCTGCATTTCCTTTTACCTCTGGTATACTGGTTAAAGGATCAAAGGTTGAGTTTGCCTTTACTTCGAGCGTATACCCGTCATTTTGATAAATTCCGGGCCATTGTGTAGGAAAATCTGGATGATATACTGCTATCAATCTTTTTCCTGAAGTATAATTTATAGGGTGTACTGTTACCGTTTGTGTGGTATAACTATCAAGAATATTCAACATACTGTCATCCATCAAATTTAGCACTCTTCTAAAATAACCATTCAGAGTAGAGGCATATCCCCCCGCTTTCCCCATAATGTCATACATGTTACCATACTCATTTTCCCAATTTGAGCCATTATTAGCATCTTGTGGTTCATAATCATGCTTACCATTATTCGTACGCGAATTTGCATGCGCACCAATCCCCATAGAATGAATAACTTCGTGTATGTAAGTTGATTCAAAAGATGAAAGTGGATATGGTTGTTCGGGTTCATAAGACTTAGGAGGGTTGGTAGAAGAAACAACCAATGTATGTGAATTTTGTGTAATAGAACTTCGTACAGGGTAGTTCGTTTCTCTATTATAACGCCCTAGTCTAAAGAAAGTGGCAACACCTCTGTGATTGTTAGTTACTCCGTTAATTTTTAGATTAAAAGAACCCGCCCGAGATCCTCCCAAAGCAGCATCATGACCAATTAACACTATAATTCGATCATAATTACTGGGATTGAAACCAGCAGGTGCATTTATATTTACGTTTTTGAGTATATCACTTGCTTCTTTTATAGAAGCCCCTGGGGACCATGGTTTATAATTAGCTACTGTATAATCAAATACATCTCCTGTAAAGTTTAGTTTATTATATGATATGACATCAAAATACTCTTGTATTTTACTATTATTTCCGAAAAGTAATTCTTTAAATTCTGATTGGGTAGGAAACTGGTTTCTGTACTCTAAAGGAACATCTGTAAAAGTTACAGGAAACACGGCTACTTTAAAACTGTTGTTTTGTATCTGTGCCTGACTATGAAACATGCATAGCATCAAAACGATGAATAAATAGTTGAGTTTTTTCATGAGTTTTTGTTGAGTTTGTGTGATAATTAGTTATAATAAAATTTGCATTGGATCATATACAGAACCAATACAGTCTATTGCAATTATAAAAGAAGGGTATTCCTTCTCATATGATACTTAGAAACATCTTATATCATCAAGGGGAAGAAGAGATTGATGATAACAAAATAAGACTATGTTATAAAGTATCTTAACGAATCAGGTTACTTATTATTATAATACCTAGCGTGAAACTTTAAATGAATTTAAATAAGAATACAACTGGGGGAGAACTGGCCTAAATTGTTACCACATTGACCTTAATTACTGTACATAAGGGATAAAAGCTTTGGAAAATAAAATTTTGAAATCATATCTTACTCTTCTATCATAAAAACTTCTTTTCTCATTTTTTTGATACCATCATACATAGCTAACAATTTACGTAAAACACCCTTAGGTAATTTCTTTCATAGTACTAATAAAATTGCTCACTTTTTAAATTTAAGAACAAGGTAACATTTAATTCTATCGTGACATAAATATATAGTGCTACTCTCAATCATTCATAACATACCGATGGTAGTCAATAAAAAACACATAAATAATTATTTTAAACTTAAAACAAAAAAATGACACAAATGAAATGCTATTTCACAACCCTGATCGCTCTCCTATTAACTACCTGTATATATTCGACAGAAGTTGTTCTAACAGGAGGAAATCAAAATGATGTATTGACTGCTATTACTACCTTAAATACTGAAGGAGGTGGGGTAATTGTTATAAATGGTGATGTATTCATCAATAATGATATTACAATTCCAGAAACGGTAACCATCAAGGTTATTAATGGTCATAAATTAAAAATTAAAGGAAATGTGACATTAACTATTAATGGATTAATTGAAGCAGGACCTTATCAAATTTTTGAACAAGACGATAATGGTACGGTTGAAGATTGTTTTTGGGACAGATGGGATTTCACTTTAGATGATGGTAAAGTAAGAGGTAATTTAAAAAATGCCTACGTAGTACCACAATGGTGGGGTGTTGATGATACCGGTGTTACCATCTGTGGCCAAAGTTTTCAAAATGCAATCGAATCATTTCCTAACGTTCAAAAATTTGTTGCAAACGGCAAGTTTCTGCTAGAAAAAACCTTACATCTTAATCAAAACAATCGCTATTATGATTTTACAGGAGCTACTTTTATTGGAGTTAATGAAAGTAGAAATGTATGTCGAGCCTTTGAGAATAGTTACCCTCAATGGTATACGACGCCTTCTCAAATTGAAGACATGAACCGTTTACCAGAAACTTGGCCTGCAACCGATACAGGAGGTTTAATTAATATAGGTAAACGAAGAGATTTGACCGAGACATCTCCTTACTCTGTAGTAAATGTAACAATTGACGGAGGTATTTATGTTCCTAAATCCATTTATGATAATGCTTTAGGGATATTAAATGCCAAAAATTCACAAATTCTAAATGTTACAATACACTGTTATGATGGTCTTAGAGGAATAGCAATTCAACATCCTGCAAATTGGAATGTAGCCACTCGTACAGACCACGTAATTATTAGAAATGTGATTCAACAAGGCGGTATAAATGTTATCAATATAGATTTAAGTCGAAGTAAAAATCAGTATGTAAAGAATGTCATTATTGACAATATAATAGGCCATGATGTAACTGGAACTGAAGTTGATGGTACTACATATGGGTATGCTTTTAGACTAAGTAATCAAAACGATTTAGCTATAGGGGAAATTGTAAAAAGAATAGAAAATGTATCAATTTCGAACGTAGTTCTGACTCATGTCAATGGAGGATTTTATTTTGATGGTGTAACTGGTAACTTATCAAATACTCAGGTCATAGGTTATGGCAAAAAAGATGCTACCAAACTTCATAAAGAAGAAAAAAATTCTGATTTAATGATCGCGAATTATAGAATTAAAAATTAGATAAGAGTTTAATTATTCAAAACATAAAGTATGTTTTGAATAATTAAGAATTCAGCTTCTAAAAAGTATAAGGGTTATTCTTAGAATACCGTTATCTCTACCTATTTTAACCCAAGAGTAGTTTTAAAACTACCTTTGGGTTAAAATAAAGTATAATAACTCATAACCTTTTTCCTTTCGCATTTTTATACTTCTTAAGAAGAAAAACAATCACTGCCAAAATAACGACCCCACCAATCAAATACCAATACCAAGGTAAATCACTTCTAACATCAATACCATCAATATTACCTATCAAAATTGGCGCTCCCCAGTAATGAGGAGATGTCGCTACTCCACTATTATTTTTCAAATAAGTTCTTTTTGCTTTCTGTAACGCTTCAGTTTTGGTATTTCCTTCTTTTATATAGGTATAAAAATTAGACATGATTTCATGCGTAGACTTTTCATTTACGCTCCACAAAGTAGAAATTACACTTCTGGTTCCTGAACTAAAAAAACCTCTGGCCAAACTCATTACCCCTTCTCCTGTTTTAAGTTCTCCTAGCGAAGTATTACAAGCGCTAAGTACAACTAAATCTGCTTGGTTCTTAGTTGCATACAATTCGTCAAGACTTAACTTATCATCATAAAAAGCGATCCATGGATCGGTACTTTCTCCCACATCTGCATGCGTGGATAAGTGTACCATATTATAATTAGATATTGCACTCATAAACTTATCTTTTGAGGCATTGGCATAGTCATACACCTTTCCATCAAACAAAGACGCTATTTCATTTACTTCTTCAGTACTTCGTAATAAACCCACAAGTGTCGAATCCTTAAATTTTACTGGCGCAAATCCAATAAAATCATTTTGTGGCAAACGCGCTACCTTTTCATTAAGTTGTAAAAATGATAGTGAGTATGCATAACTTATGTTACACTGGTTAATGAGATAGCTAGTACTATCTGTTGAAGATGTCATTAATACCTCAAATGGAATTTGTTGTAAATGCTGATCTGGAATAAGAACTACATTACCATCGATAAATACATTAGGACTAATTTCTGGAAACAAGGTATTGTAAATCGTATTCGCCAATTTTTGAAATGATATAAATTCTTCTTCGGTATAAAATGGCGTAGCTAATTTATGTCTAAGGGTTATTAGGTTTTTATGCAACGCGTTAACATCATTGATCTTAAAGAATTTTTCTTTATTTTTTGAAAGAAATAAACCGTATCCTTCCTTATCATTTAAGATATAATACATGGTGGCCTGGTTTCTTTCGTTTTGTTGTTTTTTTACCTGATCATAAGAAACCAGTTGTAGTTTTTGTTTATACTTATAATACCCCGGATACCCTGTTTCTAAAGAATCTATAAACTTTTCATACCGCCTTTTATGCTCATAAATGATATCCCGTAACGAATCCTTCTTTAACGCTGTTGTTGACTCATCATCTTTTAACTCTTCTTCTGCCAAATGGATTGATCGCCTAAGGTCAAATTCTCTTTCTGATAATGCCTCGGGTAACTGTGCATTTTCTTTGGCTTTTTCTTGTGTAAGGTCTTCGAGTAATAATATCGCCTTATTTTTTTCCATAAAATAAAAGGCTTCTTTAGATTTACTCAACTTATAACAAGCTTCTACAGCTTTCATATATAAGTCTGCACTTTGCTCTCTCCAGAATAACTTTGATTGAAACTCTGTACTCTCAAAACGAATCACATCAACCAATTGATCGGCTAACTCAAAAGCTTCTAATGCTTTCTTTAAATATTCACTTTGTTGCTCATGATTATAGTAACTAATCCACCCATTGGCATAATCAGTTATATAGCCCAACAGATCAAGTTTATAGGGAGATACTTTTAGTTTTTCTATGTCTGGCAATACGGTATAGTCACTGCGTTCTAGTGCTCCTAACACACTTGTTATCGCTTTATGATAATGAGTTAAAGCGTTTCTAAAGTCGAGTTGTACCGTATAGTAATCGCCTAGGTTATTATATACAGGAGCTTGTAGGTTGGTATTAGATCCAGCATAACTCAAGGCTTTGTCATAGTATATTTTAGCATTAACAAGATCATTCGATTTCTTACATGAGACTCCAATATTACTATAGTTCATAGAAATATAAGACGAGTCCTTCATTTGATGACTAACTGCTAAAGCTTTTTTATGGTAAGCTATTGCCTTAGCATATTCTTGTCGTTCGTCATATAGATTTCCTGATATCTGATTAATATTCAAATAATCTAAATTATTTAGACTAATAATATTGGAGAGTGAATCAGCACATTTCACATAATACATACTTCTTTTATCATAGAGCCAATTCATTCTCTCATACATTTGAGATAGATTTACATAGTTTCTGAAAAGAAGCTTATATTTCTTGCTATTTTTAAAATATTCTTCTGCTTTTACAAGGTTATTTTTTGCCTTATCAAAATCACCAACCAAAGTATACATTATACCAATTCTATTAAAGGCTTTGGCTGTAATGTCATTTTTCTGTCTGTACTCAATTAGTTTTGTATATGCTTGTATTGCCTTAGGGTAATTCCCTTTTAACTTATAATAATACCCTAATGCATAGAAAGATTTTGATATTTCAGAAGTATCTTTGTTTTTCTTACGAATCTTTATTGCTTTTTTCGAATAATTAATTGCGCTATTAACATCTATTCGATATATCTTTTTAGAATACTCATGATAGCATAGTGCTAATTGAAGTTGATCTGGATGGTTTTGATGTTGAATAAAAAAAGTAGTGATCAGTTCACTTTTATTTTCTGAGGTTAACCCAACAATACTATCATATGTTGATTTTAAATCAGAGGTGATTTGAGCGGAAAGCATACCACAAATAAAACAAAAGAAAAAAAGACATCGAGATAACCTCATCAAAAAAAGCTGTAATTAGTACGACTAATGTACAGCTTTCTTAGGTATTAGTTTATTAAAGGACTATTCTAAATCTGGATCATCTTCAGCCACTTGCTTCTTTTCTCCTCGAATCTCTCCCAAATCATCTCTTGTTATTAATGATTCTGAATCTATTTCTGAAAAATTAGTGATTTCAAATTTTTCCGGAATTTCGGCAGTCGCATCTTCTTTAGTACAACCTATAACAACTGCGCAACACAACATAACATAGCAAATTACTTTCTTCATAATTTTAATTTTTAAATTGTTAAACTTTATATGTGTTTATGTTATAACTTATAAGAATGTTACTTATTTATTTAAAAACATCCATCCCTTTCCTACACACCCTCTCACCTGTCGTTTGCACGCCATTGTCTTCAAAGGAAAGGAATTCTCAAAAAAAAATCTCCCTATAAAAGGGAGATTTATATGTATTCTAAATCTTTTCAGTATTACTATTTTTTAATGTATGCCTGATGTTTAATTTCTTCTAAACTATTAAGGTGTTTTGCCTCTCCTTTGATTTTGGTTTCTATCAATGCGGTGGGAATACCCTTGGCATAAAACCATGCTGCATTGGCAGAAGCAAAAGCCGTAGCAAACGAAGTACCGGATACTTTTTCTGCACCTTTACCAAAATCAAATACTATATTTTGTCCGTGAGCAGCAAAATCTACACTTTGTTTCCCATAATTAGAAAACCACGCCAAATCTGTAAATGCAGTATTCATGGCAGCAATACTTAATACATTACTATGGGCATAAGATGATGGATAATGCCCCAATTCATCATTATTAGAAGTTTCGTTACCCGCAGAAGTTACGATCATAATTTTACCTTTTTCTTCAGTTTCTTGTATGAACTTTTTAAGCAAACTCTGTGGTTCTCCACACCACCCAAAACTCATATTAATTACATTCATTCCTGGTTTTTTAACTGCAAAACGATATCCACATAACAGGTCAAAGTATGTTCCTTTGCCTTCTTTATTAAATATTTTTACGGGTAGTATACTATACGAAACATTTAAATTTTTAAGCGTATTATGAATGATAGAAGTTACAATAGTACCATGGCCATTATTATCATTGGCCACAAAATCCTGATTTACAAAATCCCAACCCGATACCTCTACACTAGTACCATCATTACAAGCCGAACCGTTATTCATACTATTGTATAATACCAATGAGCTAAACTCTGGGCGATCAAATTGTATCCCGGTATCCAGAACAGCAATATTTACCGCAGCTTTATCTTCTAGTTTAATAGAAGTATTATATACCCCAGATAGTGGAGTTCCTCCATCATAAAAGGTTTGTGTGCCCGTAGTCGACATCGCAAAATTATGGTTTACTCCTTCTAGGTCCGGATCTGTATCGGCCGATTGTTTTTTCTCTTCAATATCAATGGGCTTACCGTTTTCTGTGTCATTAAAAATCCATAATTCTAAAGTTTCATCGGCACACTCGCATCTTTTTATTTTTTTTACGTTATGATCTTTTCTTATCTGACGTTTTCTACGTGATAATCTTCTTTTATACTTCACCACCAATTGATTTTTTGTAGGTTGTGCATTACAATCTTCTGGTTTCTTTTCTTTTTTATCACTAACAGCTTCTAGCGAAGCGTCTTCTGTTAGTTCGTTACCTTCTTGTGTGCAACCGATACACATAAATAGAAAGCACCCCAATACAAATAATACGTTACTTTTTTTCATTGTTGTATTCTTTTAAGTGGTTAATTAAATTGTTCCCTTCAATTAATTATAGCTATTATGTTAACTTTTATTAGGCTAAAATTATTGTTTATACTGCTCCGTTCCACTTTTTTGAAAATGTTACCCATAATGTATATCTTTTTTTTAGAATTGATTATTTTTACGGAAACACACAAACCCTATGCCCACAAAAAAAGATGACTATCTTTTACATAGCCTACTACAAGGAGATGAAAAAGGGATTGCAGAAATTTATAAACAGGTTTTTCCTAAAGTGGTTTCTTTTATCCTTAAAAACAAAGGACAATATGAAGATGCCGAAGATATTTTTCAGAAAGTTCTTGTCCAACTAACCACCAGAACCAAAGTACAAGACTTTAAACTTACAACCTCTTTTGATGGGTATATTTTTGGAGCTTGTAAAAATTTATGGAGGCGTGAATTAAATAAAAATAAAAAATGGGTAACAAATGATGGTATTGTAGAACGGGTGAATGAAGAAAAAGATCTTGCTATGGCAATATTGGATCAAGAGCGTTGGGAATTGTACAAAGAATGCTTCGAGAAACTATCTACGAATTGTAAAGAAATACTTCGTTATTTCTTTGATAAACTATCGTATAAAGAAATCGTAGCCAAGACCTCATACACCTCTGAAACTGTAGTAAGGCAACGTGTTTTTAAATGTAAATCGAAACTTTCTGAGCATATCAAATCAGATAGACGATTTAAATCCCTAACAGAACTATGAATTTTGACGAACAAACATACGAAACGATAGAAGCTTATCTTGATAATACATTGTCTGAGGCAGAACGACTATCTTTTGAGAAACGCATGCAAGATGATCCCAATCTTGCTATAGAAATTAGAATAAATCGGGAGATGAGAGCTCAATTTAGTAAGGCTTCAAATGCAACCATTTCGAACCCCGAATATGATAGCGAAACACTAGCATCTTTAGAAAAACACTTAAAAAGTGAAGAGATCTCCCAACTTTCTAAAAAGATAAAAGAAGGTAAACGACTATATGACAAAACCTCAACTTCAAAAAAACCTATATTAAGATACTTGTACTATGCGGCTGCAGCGGTTGCCTTGATTTTTTTGGTGAATCGATTTTTTATAACCCCCACAAATACTTCAGAAGAGTTATATGTTGCATATAGCGATTGGAAAAACCTTCCTTCTCTTACCTCTAAAGGCGCTGATCAGAACAATCTTGCCAAGGGAGAAACTTTATTCGCCGAAAAGAAATATAAAGAAGCTATTACTATTTTTTCTAAAAATGAATATATTAATAATCCACATGTTCTTATGTATCTAGGTGTATCTTATCTAGAATCTAATAATTTTGAAAAAGCACAGATTACTTTCCATCGGTTACTAAATGGTAAAACATTAGAGAGTAACAAAGCTTACTGGTATATTACATTAACCTATCTAAAACAAGGAAATAACGAAAAAGCCATTGAGTATTTACAATTATTAAGGACAAACAAAAACAACTATCAATATAAAGAGGCTGGAGAATTGTTATCTAAGATTAGAGAAAAGTAGAGAATCACTCATTTTAAGAAATTTAATTATCTCATTGTGGTTTACTCTACATCATAAACTGAATAATATTTAATATTATAATAATCCTTTCCTAGGGGTATCGATTGATATTTTATAGAGAATGAATCAATTGCTTTTGACGATGTATAGTTTTCTAAAATATGAGAAGCACAAGCCCCTTTATTATTTTCTCTTATGTAATAGTTACTTTTTTCTAATAGATTTAATAACTCTTGTAATGAAGCACTTCTTACATATTTTGAATCATTAAATTGGATAATCGAGCTAAATTGCTGTTGTAACATCTCTTCTACTTTTTGACACCCTATGCTATTTTCAATCATATGATCTTCATAAGACTGAAACCTCATAAATTTAGTAGGCATTGGTTCTTCTTGTAAAACATAATACTCTTCAAAGCCTATAACAAATGGCTTATCATATCTTTTCTTTAAACGATCAATTGTGGTTCTTTGTTCTGAAAATGTATATGGAATATCATATATGATAGCATCAAAAAAACTATAACATATTAATAACACCGTAAATATTGCAATAACATACTTTTGGGGATGAACTTTCTTTAAAACAACTAATAAAAAATAGGTGCTAAATATGATAATTGGAGGAATTAATGGTAGTAAATCATTATCTGCTTGAAATTCAAAAGAATTAAACACACTCCATAAAATGCAATACACAATTAAAAACAATAATGTTTGTTGGTCTTTAAAAACATCTTGATCACGTATTTTCTTCTTAACAAATACATACACCCCAATCATAATACCGAATAAAGCGAACAAAAAATGTAAAATTTCGAGAATAAAACAGGGATAGATACCTTCAAGCAACCATATAAAAGGTGATTCGCCTAAAGTTTTACCTTCTATTAATAGTTTTCTTAGTACTGCTTGATTCCAAAAGTCTAACCAACCATTTGTAACATATAAATAGAATAAGACGGGTAATATACCGACAAAAACTCCTAGTAACAACCTATATAACATTGGTAAAAATTGCCTGTAATTACAAAATAACATTACTCCACAAGCAAATAAACTAATGACCGCTACATGCCAGCTCATTGCAGCAAATGAAAAGAAAATCCCTACCAAGAACCATTTCTTTTTATTAAAAAAATGAATCCCAAAAACAGAAAACAACAATACCCATAATTTGGGTTCTGCATTTACTCCAGATAAAGCAGATAGATATCCTAGTCCACAAAAAAGAATACAGGCAACCAATGTTGCTTTTTTATCTGTAAATATACCTTTACACAATACATAAATGGAACCACTTAATGTACTATAAAGTAAAATACCCAATATACGAGCAGATTGTATAGTATCCAAAGTAAGTATGTTTCCAAGTTTCATAAAATATCCTACCAAAATAGTAGACCAAGGTGTATACCCAAATGTAGTTGCTGTATACAAAGGATCACCTCTAAAAACCACTTGTGACATATAAAGTAAATAGGCCCTATCAAACAATACGGGTTGTTCAAAAGGCTTATAAAATATAATTATGAATAACATCCCAAATAGAAACCAAAAAACAAATCCTATATTTACCTTTTTATTGAGAAGGGTTGAAAGTTTTTTAGTGCTTCTAGTATTCATTAAATATTCAATTACGCTATTTTATCGCCATCAAAGTTAGTTATAATGAAAAATTTTAATCCTATTTTTAAAGAAAAGAAAGTAATTATTACTGGCGCTTCTGGATTTATTGGATCGCACCTCTCTATAAAAATGGAACTTTTAGGAGCTCGTGTATATTGCTTAGTCAGAAAAAAATCAAACATACATAGGTTACAATCTATAATAAATAAAGTTCGAATTATTGAAATAGATCTTCTTAACCCTAAAGATGTAGAGCTACTTATTAGTGAAATAAAACCTAATTACATTTTTCATTTTGCTATTCCGTCTCATGCTTTACTCAAAAACACATCTGATCTGCAAACTCAAATAAACGTTACTAATGGGCATCTTATTAACCTATTTCAATCCATTGAAAACAAAAACATTAAGTTAGATTCATTTATACATGCTTGTAGTGGATCTGTCTATAAATATGATAAGCATAATTTCGTTCTAAATGAATCTACTCTTTTAAGTCCCAACACATTAAGAGGGATGTTAAAACTTAGTCAACGAAATTTATGTTTATTTTTGGGTAAAAGTCATAAGATTAATGTAAAACTCGCAAGAATATTTAGAGCTTACGGCCCTTTAGAAACTAATAAAAAACTAATTACCAAATCGTTAGATTCTGAGAAAAACAACATTCCAATATCATTAGGTAATGATAAGTTTAAAAGAGATTATATTTTTATTGATGATTTGATTGATGGAATACTAAAATTAGCTTTGAGTAATTTGCCAAGTGGAACCGAAATGAATTTTGGAAGTAATTCGCAGTTTAGTGCATATGAAATTGTCTCTCGAATTGAAGGTGTTTTAGGTCGAAAAATCCCTAAAAAACTTAATGCTTACCCCAAAAACTTATATGATCAGGGTGATTTCATCGCAGATTGTTCACTAGCTAAAGAAAAATTAGGATGGTATCCCATGACAAGTATTGAAGATGGTCTTCGACAAACAATAGATTGGTATCGTAAACAACATTAATATTATGCCCAAACCATTGCAGATAAGTGTTGTAATTCCTATTTACAACAATGAACATGTTATTGAAGAACTTAGTCAACGACTTATTTCTGAGTTAAATAGTTTCAATTTTGAAGTTATTTATGTAAACGACTGTTCTATAGACAAATCCAGTCAAAAGTTACAATATGTTTCTTCTTTATACTCGCAAATTAACTACATTAATTTGTCAAAAAATGTAGGACAACAAAAAGCTACTTTGGAAGGAATAAAAAAAGCTATTGGGAAAAAAACTGTCATTCTTGATGGAGATTTACAAGACGACCCTAAACTCATTACTCATTTATATACAAAAGCTAATGAGATCGAAAGCTCTGTATTTGTCAAACGTAAAGGAGTTTATCAATCAAAAAAAAGAATGATTACATCTATACTCATAAAGAAGGTTATTCAACTTATGTCTGGGCTACATTATAAAGCGGGTAGCTACTATATGTTTGATCAATATATATTGAAAAAAGTTATATCCTCAGCCTCTAATTGTAAACATCCATATATGTCTATTATAGTTGCTCATCAAAGTAAAAAAATACATTATGTAACTGCTAAACGAGGCAAAAATTTAGGAGTATCTGGATACAATTTTAGAAAAAGAATTAAAGCAGCTTTAATGGCTATTTATTGCTCTGCTTATTGTATTTATTCTAGATCAATTCTTGGTTTAAAAAACATTGTTCTTCAATAGTTAAATCTTCTAATTCTTCAATAACAGGAGTATCAAATACTGCTCTTAATGAATTTATAATCTCTTCAGCGGTATATATAGATAAATCCTTATAAAATGCACGTCTTAAAAAACCAAAAGAAGCTCTATGTTTCTTCATTTGATGAATTAAGTATTTACAAGGAATAGGAGTTCCTGCAGATGGATGAGTTAATCCTGCAACCCCAAATCGTTTAGTTATTTTTGGTCGTAATATATCTATAGTACCATCAACAAATGGTAAAAATATATTTCTAGATTTTCTTTGAATAGAAAGATCATTTAAACCAACAAAAAAACGATGAATGGGCATTTTATCTAATTCATCTGCAATTAGTAAGGCTTCATTTGTCTCTATCATTACCCCAACATCTATCCGTCCTCTCACTTGATTAAGTATAAATTCCACCTCCTTCTGACACTTTATCATAGGTACTAATAATTCATTAGCCCCCAAATCAATGGCTTTTTCAATCTCATCAACACTCCAATACTGTGGTCCATTAATTCTACAAATAATATTAGAAATATTCTTTTCTCGTGCAATTATTAGTTCCTTAGATCTATGTTCGTTAACCTGAGTATTGTACAAGCTTTGCCTGTTCATTTTTCCTTTATTCTCCCAATCAATAATTACACCATCAATCCCAGACTTTATAAGTTCATCCAGAGTTTTGGGATTAGAATAAAACGCAATTAATTCAAAACTACTCGCCATTAGTTTCGGGTTTATGTACTATCATTAAACAACTTGATCCTAAAGGGATCCTTACCTTATTTTTGATGAGCAATAACTCAGGACTTAAAAGAATTCGTAATACACTTCCTAAAACTCCTGATTTGTTAATATGCCCTGTTCCTTTTCTTTTTTCCTTCTTTCTTAATTTATTAATAAAAAACCGACCAATATATAAAGGAATTGGTAATAAGGAAAAAAAATAAGTTTTATAATCAATTGAAAAACCGCTTTGTGTTAACTTATTGCTTAAGTCCTTAAGGGTATATCTTCTATAATGCCCAACTTCTTTGTCAAAGCTTGAAAACAAAAACTGAAAAGCAGGAACTGTAAGGATTAATTTTGCTTTAGGCTTCATAATTCTATACAATTCTACTAAAAATTCTTTATCATCCTCTATATGTTCAAGAACATCTAGTAATGTAATAGTGTCAAAGCTTTCGTCCTTAAAATTCGCATCTTTTAAGGTTCCATTAATAACATTTTGAACACCATTTTCTACGGCATTAAAAGCACCACTAACTCCTGGCTCTATGAGAACAGTATTAGCACTCAGAGATTGTAAATACAATGAAAAATGTCCATTGCCCCCTCCTACGTCAAGTACTATATCGTTTTTAATTGAAGTAGTATCGATGACTTTTTTTAAGCAGTTTAATCTATGATGAAACCAAAAAGATTTCTTTTCATTTTCCTTGATCAAGTCATGACCATTTTTTGTATATGAAATGCCTTCAATTGTATTAGTTTTCCATATTCCTTGTTCTCCCAAAGCTACATTTGTAAATAATTCTCTAATGCTCATTTTACATCAGGCTTATGCATTTTAACAATTTGAAATGCCGATACGTCTCCAAATATTTTCATTTTTTCCAGAAACGACTCTATAAATCTCCCAATCTTATTGTTTACGACAAATGGTGGAAAAAACCCATATTTCTTAATCGAAACATTATTTAATTCGGCATACTTAGATGCTTTAACAAAATTACTTCTTATCATCTTTGCTACACCTTTATCCCCAGCCCAAGACATTGTAGGCGAAAACACTATTTGAAAATAATATAATGGATTATATGCATTTGGTTCTAAAAATACAATTACTCCTCCAGGTTTTAACAGACGAGACATTGCTTTGATATACGTATCAAGATTCATGAAATGATGTAATGTAAAAAAACCAATTACATAATCGAAACGACTATTCAGCTCTTCTGGTGCATCAAGAATATCTGATGCTATAAGATCCAACTTAAATCGATTATCATTATGAGCTAACAGTTTTTGTAACAATACAGGTGATAAATCGAGTCCAGTAATTCTGTATCCTTTTTTCAATAATGGAAAAGTGAATTTTCCCATGCCACAGCCAACTTCTAGAATATCATCGCTTCTAGTAATTCCAGAATATTCTATAAATTTATTGATATGATTATTTACATAATACGAATCTACCGGTATCATAGTTTTCTTTTCTTTACCAGCATAATAATCCAATTGAACAGAATTATGATGATGTATTCCTGATTTTACCACTTGGTACTTCATATTACTTTTAAATTTATCGTATTAATACTTACTATATGAAAATAAGTAAATTACTTAGGTGAAAAATTCCTCGAATAATTAATATAAAATTACAAAACCACAAAGTTAGGTCATTTAAAATAGTAAAATATTATCTTCGACATTTAATTTAAAATTAATAAGTCTACATTTACACACTTTTTATCAACTTTAGAGTGTTTTTAAAGTATGAATGAGAGCTTATTATTTTTTAAGATAAATTATAATATATGATTAATGTGCTTAAAAATTGGAAGTTAGTTATCTGTGTTTTTTATTTATTACTACAGGTTTTTCTTATTTTTTCTGCCCGTTTTTCCTCTAATAGATATTTTACCTGGGCTCCTCATGATATTCAAACAGAGTATTTTCTTAATGTGTACGCAAAAAATGTTAAACTTGACAATTTACAATTGGACAAAAGGTATGGTCTACAAGAACACAGCTGGATTGATCTTCCTGCAAATCATTTAATCAAATACTTAACAGAATATGAACGTATTTTTTCTAATTCTCAAACTGATTCAATTCTCCTAAGATATAATGTGAATGGAAAGAAATGGATTCATTGGAAATGGACTCCTTCTAAAGAAACAAAAAATGGCTAAGTTTCCTTTCACTTTAATTTCTTCAAAAATTCCTTTAAATGTTAATTTGATGTTTAAGCTTTTGGCAATTACTATACTTGCTAATTCGTATCTTTATAACACCTCTCTTAAACTTCCATTTTTGGATATTCTCAATGAAATAAGTGATCCAAGTTTCATACTTTGGACTGCTATTCTAATCACAATGATAGGACTATTTTTGATGTTCATTAATCTATTTCCTAGCATAGGTGGTTTTATGGTATCTTTGACAATTTTTATTTCAATCCTATGGTGTCGACCTTGTTATGCAGACAGTAGAATGTATATTTTTAGTCTACTAATTCTTTTAACTTTATATCAAAAGGACTATGGTATCAAGATATTACAAATACAGGTCATTATTCTTTATTTTGGGTCTGGATTAAACAAATTATTTGACCTTGATTGGTTAACTGGTGTTTATATAGACAATTGGTTAACTAAGACGTTAGATTCTTCATTATATAAAACATTGACAACATTAACTCCTACGTTAATGGTTGCAAAATTTATGTCATGGAGTGTTATTCTCGTAGAAATAGTTATTTCAATATTTTTCATCAGCAAAAAATATTATAAAACCGCAATTTGGCTCGGAGTTTTTTTACATAGCAGTTCAATGATTGTTACAAATAGTGTATTTGGATCATTTGTAGCCGGAGTTTTTATTTCATATCTCGCATATATAAATTGGCCAAATCAAATAATTATCTCATTACCTAATTCAAGAAACTTAAATTATATCTCCAAACTTCACTCGTTTTTAAACTTCAAAAATTTTTATAAAATAAATACAACTCCCATTTCTTATGGAATTAAGTGCTCTATAAATAATAAAGAATATTCAAATTTCACCGCCATTCAACAAATTCTTTTATATCATCCCATTTTTTATTTTTTTATAGTAGGCTTGATTTTATTTCCTGGGTTGGGATACAATTGGGTTAAAGGAATATTTTTTATACTTATTAGTATTTTAATGATACCAATAGTTGGTAAAATAATAGATCGCTTTATTTTACTAGCTATTAAGAATAAATCAAATTAATTCTCCATTGGTATGTATTTTATATAAAAACAATCTTATCAAAAAAAACTTAACATTAGTTACATTATCCTTATGATAGTGTAACATCAGTTTCATGATCCGCTAACATTGGTTTTGTTTCTTGCGCATAAACCTAAACTTAGAACAATGAAACTTTTAAAACTTACCATGCTATATACTATAGCATTTTTAGCCATTTCTTCATGCAATTTGATAGATGATCATATTGGTAATCCTAACCCCGATGATCCTAAAAAACCATTAATCATTGCACATAGAGGGGCTCAATCGGTACTTCCAGAACATACTATAAAAGCCTATAAGAAAGCAATACAATTAGGAGCCGATTTTATCGAACCAGATTTGGTTTTAACAAAAGACGGACATTTAATTGTTAGACATGAACCCATGTTATCAGGAACAACTAATGTTGCCGATCTTCCTGAATTTGCTAGCTTAAAAACTACGAGAGAGTTAGACGGAAAAATGGTTACCGATTGGTTTGCTGTCGATTTTACATTAGCACAAATCAAAAAGTTAAAAGCAAGGCAAGCCTATAATGGAAGGTCAAAGCAATTTGATGACAAATTTGGTATTCCAACATTTGCCGAGGTAATTAGACTTGCCAAAAGAGCATCTTTAATAGGCGATAAAATAATTGGTATTTACCCAGAAATCAAACATCCATTATTTCATAATCAATTTTTTGAAGCACATACAATGGAAGACAAGCTTCTTCATGCTTTAAAAAAAGGAGGTATAAATCATAAAAGTGCTCCTGTTTTTGTACAATGTTTTGAGGTTGCTCCATTACAGTATATTAACACGAAATCTTCTGTGCGTTTGGTACAATTAATTTCTACTTACGACATTAAAAAAGATGGCTCACTAGAATATAATGTTCCTGACGGAGATTTTATTTCATACGGTTCTCCTTATGATTTTTATGCCAATGGTGATTCTAGGACCTATGAATACTTTACTACAGAAGAAGGAATGAATTTTACTGCATCGTATGCAGATGGTATTGGTCCTTGGAAACCTTTTATTATTTCTTATAAAACAAATGATTCTGGAAAACGAACCTTATTACCAACTACGAATTTTATTGAGCTAGCTCATAAAAACAATTTACTGGTACACCCTTATACATTTCGAAATGAAAACACACAATGGAGCGGTGGAAATCCAGAAAGTGAATACCATTTATTTTTTGATGCGGGTGTAGATGGCTTATTTACAGATTATACAGATGAAGCTGTAAAAGCTTTAGAAACTTGGAAGAAATAAAATAGAACATTATACCAACTATAAAGAGGCTATCTTATAAGATAGCCTCTTATTTTTTATGCTAAAAAAACTCCTTGTACTGCAATACTCTAAAATCAAGAGTATTAAATTCTGGATTATTATTCTTTATACTTTTATACAACTGCATGCTACCAATAGCCCGATTTGCTGCTCCAGAAGGAGCTGTAAGCGATACGGTTTTAATAATCCTACCTTCAAGAGTAAATTGATGTATTCTCGGAATATCATTAGACACTAACTCTAGTTTTTTATCGTAGTTTTTAAGGTGTTTTCTAAAAAAATATTCGGGACCATTTTTACTATTTCCACCTGTAAAAAGTAAGGTATCTATTTTTGGGTATTTAAGTAAATACCCAACCAAATCTCTAAGTTTTATATTTTGCATCCCAAGATCTGAAGCATCTATCTTTTCTCTCTCACAGCTATGAACAATGTCGCAAACACCAATCTTTCTATTAGTTAAGAAATTTCTTCTTTGATCTGCAGCTTCTTGAGTTGTTTCAAATTTTAATTGTAACCCAAAAATTCTATCCAAAACCGGCCAAAGTAACCCATTACTACTACCATAACAAAAATCTACATCTCTCTCATTAAGTTCCCTTGAAGTAAAACGTGGTGGTGGCAAAGTACCTACAATCAATTTTGTTGCTCCATCGGGAAAAAATGGATCATAAGGATGAATATGTTGAAACATTAATATTGCGTATCAATTTAGGACTACAAATTACAAAATATCACAGGTATCCACGATATACTTTGAATAAACCTATCACATTTTTTTAATCATAAGAATTCTGCTTAAAAATGATTTTTATCTATCACAACATATCAAAGCCCCTAAAAATAGAGGCTAAGACACGTATTCTAATTAGAATTATTCACCGATTATATCCATTTACTTTTTTTGGTTTAGATGAAAAGGAATTTTATGTTCTTTTAACTCTTTTAAATATTTATCGGTATCAATATTTAAAGATTTTATTAATCTTTCATCTTTATTCAAATCTTTAAGTTTCAAAATATTTAAAGGCTCTGAAGAAATAATTTCCAGATTCGAATCAATTAAACTTCCTGTTTCAGGAAACGCTTCTCGAATGACATCAAAAGATGTCGCTCCTGTTAGATCACCTAAAATATCTGTAGGAACTTCAGAAAATGCTATTGGATCTGATGTAGTTAACTCTATATATTTTTCTTTTATCGTTTTTATAGCCGCAGCCTTTATTCTTAGTTTTTCATTATTGATATATGATGCATCCGCATCTATAAGAGCATTTCCTTCAATCCACATATTTTTTGAATCATTGAAAATCTTAATTTTTTCGGCGTCGTCTACAGAAATCATAATTTTATTAAGATTGTTTAACGCAGCATTATACTTCTTAAACCAATTTGCATTTTCATTGTCTCCTTTTAACGGTTCAAATGATATATTGAAAACTACATATGTGTTTTCTACTTGATTATCTTGATAATACAAACTATCTCCTCTTAATTCAAAATCATTTTCATTTACACCTTCAAACTGATCACCTTCATCTGTAGAGATCATAATAAGCATTCCTTTTGTTAGCTTTCCATTACTAACTGGGTTATCTTCACTTTGTTTACTAATGATTCCTGCATAACTCGCTTCAAGCTGTGTATCAGGATCTGAATCTGAAAACAAATTCTTTACCAACGAAGTAATTGTTAGTACCTGACCTACTACTGTAGGTGCAAGTTGTAATGCAGACTGATACTCTGGTTTATTAAGCATATCAAATTTTGCCTGTAGTAAATCATCTTTTACAGCAGTCATCTTTACATCGATAGATATCGCATCTGCATTTACTGGTATTTTTATAGCTATATTTCTTTGTAACCCTAGATTATAATTATGATTTACCTCTACTTCTCTAACATCTTGTACCGAAGTTGCTTCTATAGAATCTACGCCCGATTGATACTTTAGATTTGTTGCCAAGGCTATTTTATCACTTCCTCCAAAAGTATTTTGCCAAAAATTACCCCTAGACATGTAATTAACCGAATGTAATTGAAGATTTAAATACCCCGAATTTTTTAATATTTGATTTTCTCTTTGAGTTGTAGAAGCACCAATTGCTGGTTTCCAAAACTTTTTTGTTCCTAGAATTGCCATGATTTTTTAATTTTAGTTTACTATTTCACGATTTGCTTAACGATAACTACCAATGATCGTAGGAAAGGTCTCTAAGGCATTATTTAGTTCTAAAATTAGTGGTTAGACACATCTAAATCAATACCCTTTAATAGGTATTTAAAGTACTATTCATTTTACAATTTTCTTTACGGTTATCCTCATAGCATAAATCAATACTATTTTTCAAATGAAATTATCTCTAAAAAAAAGTATTTGGTTTACTGTAATTACAAAGTAAGAATTGGCACAAGGCATAACAGGTATCAGTAATTCCAAGGCATACTAAACTCCTAGCATGTGTTTAAAACTGAAAGTAAATAAATGGTTGAAAGTCGGCTGCATAAGTTTGGTAGCATATGATTGCAACAAGTATGACCACAATTGCTTTAACTACCATATTACTTTTAATAAATAAAGCCAATGCCCAATCTTTGGTTCGATAAGGTAACCAATGGGTGATATATCCTAAAAGCATAACAATGAAGACAATTCGATATTCCCAGAGTACGGCAAGTGCATTTGTCCAATCCATATTAGTGGCTACCTGTTGATAAAATCGATCAATATGATCCATACTATTTCCTCTAAAATATATACGCGTAAAGGTTATAAAAACGAATGTTAATGCAATTCGCCAAAGTAATACGTACCAAGCTTTTGAGTTTTCGTAGGGGCTTATTTTACGCCAATACTTATAGATTACAATTCCTATACCATTAAGCCCTCCCCAGATTACAAATTTCCAAGATGCCCCATGCCATAATCCACCAATTAACATTGTAATCATAATGTTTACATTTCGATTAAAATGCCAAGCCAGACGTGGTGAAAACAATGTAATTATTAGCAACATACCTACTCCTGATGCAGCAAGCAATGCAATAGCATAATCTGATACAGCAAACACTCCTAAAAATGTAAAAACTAATATAAATGTGTACGAAAATATGCTACCCGTGCGGTTTCCCCCAATCGGTATGTATAAATAATCTTTAAGCCAACTAGATAAAGAAATATGCCATCGACGCCAAAAATCTCCGCAATGTATGGCTTTATATGGTGAGTTAAAGTTAACTGGGAGCTTATACCCCATTAATAACGCCAGTCCTATTGCAATATCTGTATAACCCGAAAAATCGCCATAAATCTGTAAAGAATAACCAAACATCGCCATTATATTGGTAAAACCAGAAAACATTTCGGGCACATCAAATACACGATCCATAAAATTGGCAGCAATATAATCTGCAAACAACATTTTTTTGATTAGCCCTTTAAGAATCATAAAAGATGCTCTACCAAATTCTTCTTTGGTAATATTAATTTCTTTGCGAATCTGAGGTACAAATTCTGATGCACGAACAATAGGACCTGCAACCAATTGAGGAAAGAAACTTACAAAAAAGCCAAAATCAATTATTGATTTTAAGGGTTCTATTTGTTTTCTATAAATATCAACACTATAACTTATCGTCTGAAAAGTATAAAATGATATTCCAACTGGAAGAATAATCTTATCTACCGTAAAATAATCTATTTCTCCCCATGTATTTGCCCAATGCGCCAAATAATTAACCACCTCATAATTAGTTTGAAAAAGATAGTTGTAAGAATCTGTAAAGAAATATGCATACTTAAAATAGCATAGGGTACTTAAATTAACAATCACACTAAACGCTACCAGTAATTTCTTAACCAAAACTGACCTGCTATTATAAATAACTTTTCCTAAAAAGAAATCATTAACAGTACTAAATAATAAAATACCAATAAACAATCCACTTGTTTTATAATAAAACAATAGACTAATAGCAAAAAGGTAAGCACTACGCAGGTTCTTTTTACTATACAATATGGCATATATAAAGTATATGACTGCAAAGAATATCCAGAAATTTGCCTGAGTAAATATCAGTGGAAAATCTTCTGAAAAAGAAAATATGTCGGTAAGTCTATTCATTAATTATTTTGTTCAAAATAGAATTAGGGGTCAATTGTAATGTTTTTTCCCATGAATTTGCCAGAGCCTGCAAAAGTAAGTCTGCTTTTATTCTATATCCCATTACAGTAAAATGAATTCGATCTCTAGGCATTAATTTGTTTTGATACCAATCTCTGGAAGAATTAAAACCTCCCATGATTTCATAAAAGTCCCAGACGGCCATTTGTTGCTCTTCGGCTACCTCATAAATAATTTTTCTAGCTATTCGTGTTCTAGGGTTGGGAAATTGTTTTTTATAGTACGAATCATTTGGCACGGTTAGTAATACCGCACAATCTGGGTTTATCTTTTGTATGGTCTTGATAAGGTCTGTATAGTAAGCTCTATACGACTCAGGTTTAAAATCAGGGTGATAAGCATCATTGGTTCCTATTGAAACAATAAATAAATCGGGAGTATAGAGTGCAAGCTGTTCTTCAAAATAACGACAGCGATCATAGTATGAAAAACTACCTCCATTTACTCCTATCGACGTGTATTCAATCCCTTTATTATCATTCATTAACTCTATTCCCATCATTAGAAATTCAGCATTTTCAGTATTCTGAATTTTACGCACACAAAACTCGATTTCATCTACAGTTTTACTTAATGTAAACTCTATAAAATGTGCCTTCTGATTTTCATTTATATGAGTAATTAAAGAGTCTTCTTTAAAAACGATTTCATAATCAGATGTCCAATTATCATAGAAAATTCGGATTTTATTAAAATCATACATTTTCTCATGATAATTATTGCCATTAGCTTTTATTTTAATATGAGATATAGAATCTTTAAAAACGGCTGTAACACCGGATAAACCCCATGCCACACTATCTTTTCGTACTGAACAACGGTATCCATTCCAAATACCATCATATTTTACTTTGTAATTACCTGGATTATTGGTTTTAGCAATACTAAAGGGATAGATAAACCCTCTCTGCCCTTTGGATGTGGGGCTCATCATTTGTAGATATGAGCGTAATCGATTTGAGTAAATATCGGCTTGTATATGAGATCCTCCAATATGAAAAATATGTAAATCTTCTTCTCCTCCTTTGGCAATAGTATCTAATTTGCAAAACAATTGCTTAAATGCCTTTGAATCTTCTGCCATTTTTATAGTATTAGCCTTCCAGTTTATAAAAGGGTAAGTACTATGTAAAGTATCTATAACATATGTTTGTGCAGTAACGGGCAAGGTCAATACAAATAAGTATAGAAGTAGTTTTTTATGCATCATTGTTGGTATTGTCAGGTTCTTTGAGATCTAGATATAAAGCGGTAAAAAATAATTCTGAAATAATTTTGGTTCCTTTCCAGGTAAAATGCATGTAATCTTTTGCGGTAAGTTTTTCATCTACCCATAATTTCATAGCTCCTTTTCCTCCCATAGCATCGAACATACTCCAATAAGCAACATTATTATCCAAACAGGTCTTGGTTAATTGACTATTAAGATAAGGTAATAATGGATAGGTTTCCATTTTTCCATTTACCGGCAGGCACATGTCTGTTGGACCAATAAATATAAAGCTTGTGTTTTTGGTACGCCTTCTAATCCATTTTATTTGGCTTTCAATGCGTTTGGTATAATTAGTAACGTCTGTAGAATCTTTAAGATATGGCATTGTATTACCACCATATTGCATGATCACAATTTTTGGTCGTAACTGTCGCATCATACGGCTATAAGTAGCAGCATTCGATTTGGTAAATATGGTACCTGATGCACCGCGCATAGCAACATTATCAATCTGCACTCCAGAACTACTATCCAATGTTAATCCATAAAAATCTGCACTTACCTTACCTTCTAATTCGATCTTAAGGTTTTTTGGAGTGGTAGATGTTCTTATTTTATAATTATGATACTTTCCATCTGCTTGTAAACTATCTTGTTGAATTAGTTTATCATCATTGTATACTGATACTTTAATAGGAAAATTGGCATTTCCATAGTGTAGACCGATAGTTGTAAAACGTCTAAATTTCTGATAAGTATCTTTTGATTTTCCTATGGTAACTGTTGCTTTTATTATTGGTAGAGAGTCTACTGTGGTACTATCTGGCACTACTTTTTGATAAGGAGTAAACCTAGAAACCGACATATACGCACCATATTTTCGATTCGAAAATTTCTTTTTAGTAGGATCAAACAATGCATAGCGTTGCCAATTATCGCTAGGCTCTATCACTGCACTTATCTGTCGATATATAGGTAAAACAGGTAAAAAGCCTGGGCCATTACCTCCATACATATGTTGTAATCTATTTCTTAAATAAGCTGTTATTCTATCTCCTTCGATTTGAGAATCACCATAATGTATAATTCTACAAGATCTTGACGCTAATTTTTCTCTTAGTTCATTTGCAAATTCGGGATTCTCAGGAGGATATTTTATCCTTGTGATTTTTGTCGTATCGATTTTAGAAAAATCAGGTAGTTGCGTTAAAGGCTCTTCTTTTTTTACCTCCTCTTGATTTTCTTCAGTTTCGATATCAACAGGAGTAACTATTTGTGTAACTTCTAAAACATCTTGCCTTGTTAACGATGAATCCTTTTCTAACTCTAAAAAAGTAGTGTAGGACGGATATTTTAACGATATACCTTCATACGAAAATCCATCATCTTGCACTTGTTCTTTTTGTATGCCTCCTTTTTCGCTCAAAAACATGAGTCCAAATAGTCCTCCTAAAACAAAAAGGATAAATAATGCTATTTGAATGGGTCTAATTTTCAATATATGCCTATAAATAAGTAGTATATTGTAAAAATAGAAAGATTTTTCAAACTACAAAGAGATTTGTTATTTTGTAATACTTTACAACCTATATATTCTCTGTTTCTCCATTAAAAGAATCATGTTAAAGTTATTTCTGTATCCAGAAAAAAGTGCGTTTAAATAGGCAATCATCTCCCTATTTACATTTGTTTTTAACAAAAAAATAACATTTATAAGCTTCAATATATATACGAATTGACTCTTTACAAACGTTGCTCTAAAATACTAACTCAAAGCTTTTTAATTATGAAAAATAGAACACTCGCTTTTATAAGCATTCTATTTATATCTAGTATCTTTTTATCAAGTTGCACTAATGACTCTGATAATGATACTACAAAAAATGACACTCCAACTACAGAAGTAGCTACTTCAGAGCAATATGAACAAATCAAATCTGCTAATCGCGAAATTCATAAGGTTATAGAACGTTTTTTTAATACAGAATCTGGTATTTTCGGAATTTCTAAACTAGAAAGAAGTATTGTCGATTGCCCGACTTTTGCAACAGAAAACGATGGTACAAATATGACTATTACTATAGACTATGGAGACGGTTGTCAAACACCCGATGGTAACGAGACTTCTGGTCGTATTATTATGATTTTTAATATTGAACCAAATGGAGATAAACACGACACTACAGATATTAGTTATACTGTAGAAAATATAGTTTATGACAACATTACAATTAATGGTAATGCTAGAAGATCGTTTGTTTACAATGCAGAAACTGGAAATGCAACTTATGATGCTACTTCTAGCTTTAAATTTGAGTGGGAGGACGGAATGACAGGAACTTCTGAATCAAATCGTGTTAAAGAGATATTTCGTGAAGAGACTCAAGGATTACCAGGGCAAGATCCTTTCGGGTACGGATTTGATTTTTATTCTCTTACAACCGGTAATAGCTCAACTCAGTTTAGTAATGATGACACATATAGTTCCGAGATTACTACACCCTTAAGATATGAAAGCATTTGTGGGTATATTGTAAGTGGTATTCAATCTACGATAGAAAATAGAGAAATTATCACATTAGATTTTGGTGATGGTAGATGTGATAATATTGCAACAGAGACCGACTCTGATGGTAATGAAACTACCATCGAACTCTGGCAATAAAAAACACAAATCATCCAAAATAAAAAAACGCTTCTAAACAATTAAGGAGCGTTTTTTTTATTTGCCGTAGTTACAATAAATACTAGTAAACTTTAACAAAGAGTTAATAGCTTTCAGCCTTTTCATTGGTTAATTTTGCCCGTCAACACCCCGTAATAAATCATTTATAAACCTTTTTTTTTAATTATTTTAGTATGAAAAACAAACTGATTGTTTTTACGAGTGCACTTATGGCAACAATTCTAATTTCGAGTTGTAGCAATGATGATAATGATACAAACAACGGTACTGATACACCATCATCAAGTGACATCGTTGTTGCAGAAAAGTACAAAGACATAAAATCTGCAAATCGTGAAATTAGTGCTGTGGTAAAAGACGCAATGTCGAACTCATCCAATGCTGGTCGTAGTGCAAAAAATATGTCTAATGATTGTACTAAGTTAACTTCGGAAATGACCGATACAGGAGCCATCGCTACCATAGATTATGGTAGTGGTTGTACATCTCCTGATGGAAAAGCCATTTCTGGTAAAATCATCATAACTTATAAAATTAATGAAGAGTCAACAGATTTGGCACTCGACATCACCTATTCTTTGGAAAATTTCGCTTTTAATGGTATAACTGTAAGCGGAAATTCTATAGCAACATTTTCTCTAGGTGATTTAACTACTGGAGCTGGTCAAGATTTTGTTACAAATTCAAACTATGTATTTACATGGGAGGATGGACTTAAAGTTACCAGTACAGATAAAACCTCTATTAAAAATGTAATTGATCAACAAAACGCAAATACGTTTCACTCACTTGTTACGCTTAACTCTGAAGCAAGTTTTAGCACGGGAGATGTTCTGATTTCTAAAACTACAAGTCCATTAAAAGTACAAAGTGACTGTAAATATGTTGTAAGCGGTATTCTTGTTACCAGTGAAAATGGTACGACTTCTAATACTTTGGATTATGGCGACGGTACTTGCGATAATATAGCTACGCAGACAGATAGTGACGGTAACACAACAACTATTGATCTTGATGTACAACTTGAGGAAAACTTCGTAATATAACTTTTTACATACATCTGTCATAATTAAAAATACAAAGCCGTTTCAAGATACTTCCTGAAACGGCTTTATATTTTCACAAAAATATTGTTACTCCTGTATCTTATTATAATAAGCTTTTTCTGTTACTTTTGACCAAGCACCGATCTTATTCTGAAACGACGAATAACTTTCATATACTTCTCTAGAAATAGGGTCATCTCCTATCATTTCTTCTATTGCTTCTTTTGTATATCCTCTAAGTGCATCTAATGTTTCTTTAGAAAATTCACGAATTTCTACTTTATCTTCATTTACTAATTTATTAAGGTATATGCCATTTTGTTTATCAAACTCTGATAAAACCCATACTTGAGCTCGCTTCGCCGCTCCTTCTAAAATAGATTGTAAATGAAGGGGTAACCTATCATGTAATCCTTTATTAATAAAAAATTCTAATTGTGTTCCTGCTTCATGCCAACCAGGAGTGTAGTAGTATTTTGCTATTTTATGAAAACCCATTTTATAGTCATGATAGGGGCCAACCCATTCGGTAGCATCGATTACGCCACGTTCTAAACTGGTATATATTTCACTTCCTGCAACCAAAACCGCCGCTCCTCCTGCTTTTTCTAACACTTTACCTCCGATACCTGGCAAACGCATTTTTAATCCTTTAAAATCTTCAATAGAATTAATTTCTCTATTGAACCATCCTCCCATTTGTACTCCTGTGTTTCCTCCCATAAATGGTACAAGGTTAAACTGAGCATATGTTTTTTTCCAAAGCTCATATCCACCACCGGTTTCCATCCATGCAGTTAATTGTTGACTATTCATTCCAAACGGAACTGCAGCAAAAAACTGAGCAGCAGGAGTTTTTCCTGCCCAATAATAAGCAGCTCCACATCCCATTTCTATAGTTCCTTGAGATACCGAATCAAAAGCTTCTAATGGTGGTACTAACTCTCCCCCGCCATATACTTTTATTTTTATTTGCCCATTAGACATTTCATCCACCCATTTTGCATACTTTTCTGCTACCTCACCTAATACAGGAAAATTAGGCGGCCAAGTTGTAGTCATTTTCCAGTGAAATACATGATCTGGTTTAGTTACGCTATATGAGGTAGTATTCATACTTGCAGGTGGTTCTCCTAAACAGGAAGAATACAACAAAACAGGTAACATTAACAAAAATAACTTTATGGTTTTAAGTTTTAATAAGGTATCAAGTTTCATAAACTTCGATAATTAAGTTTTAAAATTCTTATCTCGATAAGAAAACAATTTCAGGAAAAAATACAACTACACCTACAATAATTAATTGAATTATGATAAAAGGAATTATCCCTCTATAAATCTGACTTGTTGTTACATTGTCGGGTGCAACTCCTTTTAAATAAAACAAGGCAAACCCAAATGGCGGTGTTAAAAATGATGTTTGCAGATTCAAAGCTATCAACACTCCTACCCATAACATATTCATATCGAATGCATTAAAAATAGGTGTTACTACAGGTACAATTATAAAAACAATCTCTATAAAATCAATAAAAAAACCTGCAACAAAAATCACTACCATCACCAATAATAAAAACATAAGGGGTGTTAGTTGTGATGACATAATCAATTCTTGTAAATATGAATCACCTCCTAATGTTCTAAATACTAATGTGAATGTAGTTGCTCCTAATAATATAAAAAACACCATTGTAGTTAGCTTGGTAGTTTCTTGTGCAACTTCTTTTAATATTTTAAAAGAAAATTTCTTTTGGATAACAGTTAATAATGTAGCCCCGATTGCTCCGATTGCAGATGCTTCTGTAGGCGAAGCAATACCCGTAAAAATAGAGCCTAAAACAAGAATAATTAACGCCAATGGTAGAAATAATACCTTTAGGAGTTTTGCTTTAAAATTTGTTCCTCTAAATTCCGCAATCTCTTCTGACGGAATTCTTGGTGCATCTTCTTTATGTACAAAAGATTTGATTAAGATATAAAGTATATACAACCCCACCAATACCAAACCCGGAAACAAGGCTGCCGAAAAAAGCGCTCCTACATCTACTGATGCTGCTCCTCTAGATGAATTATTAATTGTATCTGCTAATAATACCAAAACAATTGATGGTGGTATAATTTGTCCTAATGTTCCTGATGATGCTATAACGCCAGTAGCTAACTCTGTTTTATATCCTCGTTTTAACATAGTTGGTAAACTAATTAATCCCATAGTAACAACGGTCGCTCCCACAATACCAGTCGAAGCAGCTAATAAAGCTCCTACGATCACAACAGAAATTGCCAAACCACCACGGATTCTACCAAACATCATTGCCATTGTTTCTAATAAACCTTGCGCTAAACCCGATTTCTCTAACATAATTCCCATAAAAATAAATAAAGGAACGGCCATTAACACATAGTTATTTACTACTCCCATTATTCTTGATGGCAGCAAATAAAATGTTGACATTTGGAATTGCTCTGGAGCAAAAATAGATACGGCATACGCAAAAGCAATAGAGATACCTCCTAATGTAAACGCAACTGGGTACCCTCTAAGAATTAAAATAAAAATTAACACGAATAAGACGATTGCCAAATACTCCATTATTTAGTACTGAAAATGATTTGAATTGATTTTAAAATATGAGAAATCCCTTGCAGTAATAAAAAAATAAAACCTAAGGTAATGCAGAATTTAAGAACATATAAAGCTGGTAACCCACCTGGTTGAGGAGAACTTTCTCCAATCATAAAAGATGAAACTCCATAATACCATGAGGTTACAATAACAACATAACACCAAGGAATCAATAGACCAACCCCTCCTAAAAGATCAATCCATGCTTTTCTTTTTTCAGAAAGTTTAGCATAAAATACATCAACCCTTACATGATTATCATATTTAAAAGTATACCCCGAAGCTAATAAAAACAACATTCCGAATAGGTATATCTCTATTTCTATCATCCAAACATAAGTAAACTCAAAAACATACCTTATGATAACATCGATACCCATTACCCCGGCTAGCAATACTGCTACCCAACTAACCAGTACTCCTATTTTCTCGCCTAACCAATCAAGAGTATTAATAATTTTTTGCATGCTTTACATCTAATTCTTTTGATAAAAGATTAGGTGAAGATAATAAAATCTATTTCATATGAAAATCAAAAAGAGGTTAGTAAAAAACAAAAATCATTACCCGATATACTAAATATTAAATTAGATATATATAAGGTCCTGATAATGCATAATTTTCTATAAAATTTAGAAAATATTTTACAAAAGACCATAAATACTTACCATGGTAAATACATTATACCTATATTTGCCGAAATTAATCATACATGGCAAGTATAGACGATGACACGAAAACCAATTTTGCAAACGATAAACATCGTTTTGCAGCTAATGTTATCTATACTAGCAATTGGATTAAGAATCAGTTTTATGAGTTTATAAAACCATTTGGATTATCGTCTCCGCAATTTAATATCCTACGTATTTTGAGAGGAGCCAAAGATTGGGTGAACATGAATGATATCAAAAGTAGAATGGTTGAAAAATCTCCCAATACAACTAGGCTTTGTGATAAATTATTAGAAAAAGGACTGGTGGAGAGGAGGCGTTCTGAAAAAGATAGACGATTGGTCTTTTTAAAAATATCAGAACAAGGTCTTCAATTATTAAAAGAAATAGATGAACACGATGATGGTTCTCATATGAGTTTTTTTAATAATATAAATGATGATGAAGCTAAAGTAGTTTCTCAAATTCTTGATAAACTAAGAGGGTAAAAAAATTTAAATCAATATTTACCATGGTTAATAACACCGTGGTAACTAAAATAATTATTAATTAAATCAATTTCAACTATGAAAAAAAGAGATGTATGGATTTATCGAATCGCAACAGCATTATTAACCCTATTAATGACTTTTAGTGCTACAATGTATTATATTCAATATGAAATGGTTAGTGAAACATTTTTAAAACTAGGGTTTCCTACTTTTATTATTTATCCTTTGGCCATTCTTAAAATAACTGGTCTAATTGTAATTTGGGCAAACAAGTCAAAAATGCTTAAAGAGTGGGCCTATGCCGGTTTTGTATTTGAATTATTACTTGCTATTGGTGCTCATATAAGCATTCAGGATGGCGAGCAATATGCAGCATTAGTAGGCTTAATCTTAGTAGTAATATCTTATATCTATAACCGAAAATTATTTAGTACGTATACCTCATCACGCAAGACAACAACCGAGGACATTATTTAAAATATCTATATTGTACTATATTTACTTAACCTGTCCAGGTTTTAATAAACTCAGGACAGGTTAAGTAGATTTTAAACAACCTATCTAACAAAAACTAATTCATTAGGCTTGACAGTATACTCATTACTAAACCCGTACCCTTCATAATTAAAACCTTTTAAGTCTTCTATTGTTTTTGCATTGGTATCAATAATATATCTTACCATCATTCCTCTTGCTTTTTTAGCAAAGAAACTGATCATCTTAAGCTTATCTCCTTTCCAATCTTTAAATTGTGGTGTGATAACAGGAACTTTTAATGTTTTTACATCTACAGCACTAAAATATTCATTACTCGCTAGGTTAACAAACAACTCATCATCTTCAAGTTCGTCATTCAATTTTTCAGTAACAGTTTTTTTCCAAAACTCATACAAGTTATTTTTCCTTCCGATTTTAAGTTTAGTTCCCATCTCTAGACGATAAGGTTGCATTAGATCCAATGGCTTTAAGATTCCATATAAACCAGATAGTATCCTTAATTGATCTTGCAATTGATTCAGTTTATTTTCTGGAATTGTATATGCATCCAACCCTATGTACACATCACCTTTAAATGCATATACTGCTTGCCTTGCATTTTCTTGTGTAAATGGAAGATTAAAATCTTGATTACGCTGCCAGTTGAGTTGTGCCAGTTTATCGCTTATCCCCATTAATTCTGATAATTTTTTTGGTGATTTTTTCTGAAGCAAAGCATTTAATTTCTCTGCTTCTGCTGAAAAAGAAAGCTCTGAATATTGTTGAGTAGGTAACGTAGTTTCAAAATCTAATGATTTTGCTGGAGATATTACAATTTTCATTTAGGTATCATTTTGTCCTTCAAAAATACAATTGTGTTACGAAAATTAAAATTCATAGAAGAATTTCTTCTTTATGCAGGTATTGATAAAAGTTATTTTGAATCTATAGTTTACTTATCTAATGCATTTTTTTTCTAACAAAACACCAACTACACCTCAATTATCCCCAAAAAATAAATACTCCAAAAAGCTTTTACTTTTTAAATTATGAGAAAAATATTTTATTAACTTTATAACTCTTAACGTATTAAAAAAGAGTCTCCCTCTCTTGAAGCATTAAAAATGAGTTTCTCATTTTTAAGATGTCAAAATGGATCACAAAATCATTCACACCTTTCTTATTCCCCTTAAACTTTTTTTTCAAGCAGTTGCTTGACTATTAATTTAAACTATTTATTATATGTTAAGATTTTCTAATGCCTTTAGTATTATTATTTTTATTGCCATCATTTCCTTTTATTCTTGTGAAAAGGATGATATTAACTCAATTTCTGAACCCTTAATTGACGAACAACCTATTTCCGAAATTGTTCAAGACACTGTATTCACCGATGCAGAATTGTCAAAAATTTTAGAAGAAGAATTAAAATTCTTAGAACTTGAAGAACACAGTGCACGAGGTGCTATTGTTGATATTTCGGGTATGGACATTGTAAAGACGAATCCAAAAAAGGTATATGTTCATTATATGCCTTGGTTTCAAAGTAAAGATTTTGATGGGTATTGGGGACAACATTGGACTATGAGTAACCAAAACCCAGAAATTCAAGATCAAAATGGTAAGCGAGAAATTGCATCTTATTACTACCCTATAATTGGCCCTTATTCATCTGGAGATCCAGATTTACAAGAGTATCATTTGTTATTGATGAAGCTTGCCGGAATTGATGGGGTTATTTTTGATTGGTACGGTACCAAAGACATATATGATTATGAATTGATCAAAAAATCTACAGAAACTTTTATTGATAACTTAGAGGATCTCGGGCTCCAATTTTCTATTATGTACGAAGATCGCGTTGTTAAACAAGTATCAGAGCAACCTATTTCTATTGAAGCTATCAAAGCGGCGCAAGAAGATTTTAAATATATTAATGATGAATATTTCTCTAGCTCAGAATATTTAAAATACAATGACAAGAATATGTTATTTATCTTTGGCCCTAATTTTTTGACAACAGAGAGAGAATGGGATTTGGTATTTGATATATTTCCAACAGAAAATCATCCAAGTTTTTTAACCCTATGGGGATCAAGTGGCCAAGTTGGACCAAACGCAACAGGAGAATTTTTATGGGTAGACAAAGATCATTTATTAGCTCATGAACATTATTATAATACACTTCAATCAGAAAATCTGATTACAGTCGGGTCATCTTACCCTGGCTTTAAAAGTTTTTATAGACAAGGAGGTTGGACCGAGGGAATTAATGATTGGACAATTGATTTTAACCAAGGACAAACTTTTGTAGAAACACTTAACTATACCCATCATGAACAATCTGATTTTATTCAAATTATTACTTGGAATGATTTTGGCGAAGGCACTATGATAGAACCAACTCAAGAATTTGGTTTTATGTATCTTCAACTTCTACAGCAATACACTGGTGTATCCTACTCTGGTAAACATTTACAAATCATTCTTGATTTATATCATACAAGAAAGGAGTATAAGGATATTGCAGAAGTACAGTATTTATTAAACAGATGTTATAAGTATATAAAACGTGGTAAACTATGGCGAGCAAAAAAAATTATTAAAGCAATTAGACGTTTTTTAAAAGAAATAAAAAAATTAAATAAAGAATAAAACCATATTCTTGTTTACTCATTTAATACTTAAAATTTATGCTTTTTAAGACTTAGAAAAAGAACAAATAAAAAAGCCTGTCTATATGGACAGGCTTGTGTTCAAAAAGTCAAAATTGTATATTATAATACTTTCACGTTTACCGCGTTCATTCCTTTTTTACCTTCTTTAAGATCAAACTCTACTTCGTCACCTTCACGAACTTCGTCGATTAGCCCTGAGATGTGTACAAAATGATCTTTGTTTGATCCTTCTTCTGTGATGAATCCAAATCCTTTGGAGTCATTAAAAAATTTTACTGTTCCTTTATTCATTATAAATTATTAAAACGCTAATGTACTATTATTTGAGCAGTATTCCCTATATATTTCAAAATAAAGTTTTTAGTAACTATTATTTAATGTTTTGTAAATGTCTTGATAATGAACAGAAAACAGCTTTTTGTCATTAAAAATAAACCTTTATTTGCACATTATTTTTCTAGTTTACATCAACCCTCTACTTCTTTTAACATACCATTAGTTTTTTTGAAGCCACTCCCCCGCTTTTATCGACACTCCTGCTATATGTTCGTATACATCTAATATTTTCTATGGATTTATCATTTTTAGATAAAAACACAAATAAGATAACAGGATCTAAAAACTGCCATACTAGGAGTATCAGGGATTGAGTTTTTAAACCGGAAAATCTATCTCAAAACCAATAAACTTGATTAAAAAAATACAAGTACCCTATTCTTCTTCAAAAGGCAACTGATTTTTTGCATAGTTTTTCCAGCGCTCAATACATAACTTCATATCTTCAGGAATTTCAGTTTCAAAATGCATAAACTCTCCTGTGGTAGGATGTTCAAAACCAAGAGTTTTTGCATGCAATGCTTGTCTAGGAAGTATTTTAAAGCAATTATCTACAAACTGCTTATACTTGGTAAAAGTGGTTCCTTTCAGTATTTTTTCCCCTCCATAACGTTCATCATTAAATAGCGTATGCCCTATATATTTCATATGGACTCTGATTTGGTGTGTTCTACCTGTTTCCAATTTACAAGAAACCAAAGTCACATATCCCAAACGTTCTAATACCTTAAAATGAGTAACAGCGGGTTTCCCTTTATCAGCCTCATCGTCTACAAAAACTGTATTTTGTAATCTATTTTTTGGGTGGCGCCCAATGTTACCTTCTATTGTCCCTTCATCTTCTTTCATATTACCCCAAACAATAGCCACATATTCTCTTTTGCTTGTTTTATCAAAAAACTGTTTAGACAAATGAGTCATGGCCTCTTCTGTTTTTGCTATCACCAAAAGCCCACTAGTATCTTTATCGATGCGATGTACTAATCCAGGACGGTCACTACTATTATTAGGCAAGTTATCAAAGTGATATATTAAAGCATTGATAAGAGTTCCCGAGTAATTTCCATGTCCAGGATGTACCACCATACCTGCAGGTTTGTTAACAACCAAAAGCACATCATCTTCGTACACTATATCCAAAGGGATATTCTCTGGAGTTAATAAATTCTCATAAGGAGGGTGAGAAAACAATACACGTACTACATCATTTGGCTTTACCTTATGATTTGATTTTACAGGAATATCATTTACATATACACTACCTTCTTTTGCTGCTTGTTGGATTTTATTACGTGTAGCATTTTCAATAAAGTTCATTAAAAACTTATCTACTCGTAATGGAATTTGCCCTGCTCCTGCTACAAAACGATGATGTTCGTATAAATCATCTTCATTAGCATCAAAATCTCCTATATTTTCTGGTCCTATCACAATTAGTTTGATAAATTTTTACTATCTCCATCTTCTCCATCTCCCAAAACCAAATCAATAACTGATGTTTTCATAAGCTTGGTTCCTGGCTGTATTTTTTTTCCTTTATGTCTCAATTCTAAAACAACATCTTTTCCTATATTAGGTTGATAGGTAATCGACCCTATTTCAAATCCCAATGCAATCAATCTAGGCTGAACTTGTCGTTGAGTTTTTTGTATTACATCACGAGGAATTTCAATTTTTCGATAGCCAGATGGGTTTAATGTTACATAAATCTTACGGTTTTCTTTTACTTCGCTACCAGATGATGGGTTTTGTTCTGTAACAGAATATCTAGGATAATCAGGGTCAAAACTAGAAGAATCCTGCACTTCAAATCGTAAACTCTTTTCTTCTAAAATTTTAGCAACTTCATCAAGATTCTTCTTACTTAAATCTGGTACAACAATATGTTGATTATGATTTGTTGTGTTTTCTAGCCATTCTAATGCTAAGTAAGACAGTATTGCCAACATGGCAACTGCAACTACAATCTGTATCAAAAATATTTTACTTTTAATAAACTTAAAAAGGCTTCTTAAGAAATCCATAATCACATTTATAATTTGGACAAATATATAAAAAACCAAAAGCAATCTCTTTTTTAAAACCTCTGATATTTCTGGTTTCTAACTCTTCATTATCAAAAAACATTGTCTATACCTAAAAAAGGGAAACCTAACATTCGATTTCCCTTTTAAATAAAAATTTCATAAGTATAAAAAACAGTAAAAAATGTTTTTATTTCTTATCCATAATTTTTTGCGAATAACTTTGTCCATTGCTAAATCTTACAGAAAGGATATAAATACCGGATCTTACATATTATTAATTTTTGTAGTTGTATTACTTGACCCGTCCTGATTATATCGAAAACGTATCGTATTCCAGATTTCAGAGGCTATCAAATCACTTATATCCAGTTGTTCAAGTATATCATATTTACTATTTCTGAAAGGCATATCAATTAACATTTAATGCATTGTTATAATTGGTAACAATCTCTCTCATCTCTATACACACCTAACATTATGATCAGCTATTCGATTTAACTCATAAACAAAACCTTACTATTTAATCACTTTAAGAAAATATTAAAAAGAGTTTTCCTTCTTACTCTATAAATGATATTTTTGTAACAAAACAGTCTTTCAATGAAAAAAAACATTGCTATTCTAATGGGAGGGTACTCCAGCGAGTTTGATATCTCTATTCAAAGTGGAAATGTAGTCTACAAACATCTTGACAGAGATAAATACCACCCCTTTAGAGTGCATATCGCCAAAGATGGCTGGTATTATGTAACCGACGATAATCAAAAATATAGTGTTGATAAGAATGATTTCTCATTGACATTAAACGGTTCGAAAATTAAGTTCGACGCAGCTTTTAATACCGTTCATGGTACTCCCGGCGAAGACGGGTTACTTCAGGCGTATTTTGAGCTAATCGAAATTCCTCAAACCGCTTGTGATTTTTATCAGGCAGCACTCACTTTTAATAAACGAGACTGTATTAGTGCCTTAAGGCCCTATGGAATTCCGACGGCTACTAATTATTTTTTAAACAAAGGAGACGTAGTTGACAGCAAGGCCATTATTGATACTGTTGGTTTGCCTTGCTTTGTAAAAGCAAACAAAGCAGGTAGTAGCTATGGTGTCTCAAAAGTAAAATCCGAAGAGGAGCTTTTTCCTGCAATTGAAGTTGCTTATAAAGAAGATGATGAAATTATAATTGAGTCTTTTTTAAGCGGCACCGAAGTTTCTATTGGTGTGATTCAATATGATGGAAAAGATATGGTTTTACCCGTTACCGAAATTGTAACCGAAAATGAGTTTTTTGACTATGAAGCTAAATACTTAGGAAAATCTGAAGAAATTACTCCTGCTCGCTTATCAGATCATGATACCAAAAAAGTACAAGATCTAGCATTAAAAATATACCAAATTTTAAAGATGAAAGGGTTTTCTCGTAGTGAATTTATATTTCATAATGGTGAACCTTACTTTGTTGAAATGAACACTAACCCCGGGTTAAGTGAAGCAAGTATACTTCCACAACAAGCAATAACCGCAGGAATTAGCCTAAAAGAACTATTTTCTAATGCGATTGAAGCATGCCTTAAAAACTAAAAGAAGCTTTTAAAAGAAAAGAATCCTATTCATGGTTTAAAAAATTATAATTTATAAATTCATTTATATTTGTATACATTTATCAATCAATAATCACACATGAGAAGAGCTGTTTTTCCTGGATCCTTTGATCCTATAACTTTAGGACATTATGATATTATTGAACGAAGTCTTACTTTGTTTGATGAAATAATTTTAGCTATTGGTGTTAATTCTGAAAAAAAATATATGTTTTCACTTGATGAAAGAAAACATTTTATTGAAGAAGCCTTTAAAAATGAACCTAAAATTAAGGTAATGACATATCGAGGATTAACTGTAGAGTTTTGTAAAAAACAAAATGCAAATTTTATATTGAGAGGGCTTCGTAATCCTGGAGATTTTGAATTTGAAAAAGCCATTGCACATACAAATAGACAAATGTCTGACATAGAAACCGTATTCTTGTTAACCTCTTCTGGTAAAAGTTATATTTCTTCATCTATCGTACGAGATGTAATTCGCAATGGAGGAGATGTTTCTAAATTGGTTCCTGAAACTGTACTTGTAAAGTAATAGAAGTAAAAACAACGTTTATCGTATAAAAATATATTCTACTGACATACCCTTGTCACTACCCCCTTTTAGTTTTGTTTGAAATTAATTTAATCAATAAAATTATGATCAAAACAAAATTAGAACCTTTTTGGATTGTTGGAATTGCTAAACGAACTACAAACAAAAATGAGCAAGCTGCAAAAGATATTCCTGAGCTTTGGGATTCTTTTATGGGTAATGGTACCATGCATAAAATTCCTAACAAAGTAGATGACACCATATATGCTGTTTATACGGACTATGAAAGTGATCATACAGAAGAATATTCTACCGTTATAGGATGTAAAGTTGCTAATCTAAATAATATCCCTGAAGGAATGAAATGTGTAAAAATTGAACAAAGTTCGTACTCTAGATTTACTGCTAAAGGAGATTTAACAAAAGGTGTGATTTACAACAAATGGCTCAACATATGGGACACTGACTTAAAAAGAACATATACAACAGATTTTGAAGTGTATGGAGAAGAAGCTAGGAACCCTAAAGATGCCCAAGTCGATATTTTTGTGGCTATCCAATAGTCTTTAGAAAAGCAAACATATTCTAATACCATTAGAGTATGTTTGCTTTATACCAGATTAAAAAGTTAAGTTTTATTTAACTTTCCACTACAAATGAATTAGTTAGCTTTAACTTAGGTACTAAATTGATTCCTATGCAAATTCACGAAACCGCTTTTATTGTTTCTACATACAGATCCTATCATGAAGATGTTAGCAAAGATCCTTATGCCAAATTATGGAACAACCCTAAAACCGAAGCATTAATTCCTTCTATTTTAAAAAGTATTTCTAAAGATGAAGCAATGTTACATAGCCTTAGAAATCGTTTTTTCTATGAGCGTTTGAAATCATTTTTTGACAAAAATAATGGAGGTACGTTGATTAATTTTGGATCAGGTTTTAGCATGTATCAATTTCAAATGAACTCGAACGTATCTACTATCGAGATTGACAAGGAAGATATCATTGAGTATAAAAAAAAGAAAATAGACGATTGGATTAAAAAAGAAAAATTACCCTTTAGGGAAATTGTATATACTGCAATTGATTTTAACTTAAAAAGCGAAAAGGAGATAATAGAAGTACTAAAGCCTCTGGTAAAAAACAAACCTATCTTTATTTTGATCGAGGGGGTACTATTCTTCTTAAATAAGAACACTATAAGTAAGTTATTTTCTATTTGTAATAAACTACAAAACAAAGGAGATTTAATTGGTTCTGTATCATATCTGCCCGAAATTGAAAACACAAATGTTTATCAAAAGTTACTGCACTACTTTGATACTAACAATGACACAAATGATGCTTTTAACCATCAAACTATTCCAACTTCGTTTTATCAAAACTTAATTGGTTATTCATTAGTAGAACATATAGATGAGTTTGAGTTATCTCATAAATATATTCCTCATCATACTATAGTAAACAAAAATGAAATACTTAATGAGAATATGTATATTCTAGAAAAAAAATAATATACATCATACTTCTTTGTCAAAACCCTACCATAAGGGCTCCGCAAATTCCTAATCCAACCACAAGATAAACTCCAGACAAAATAAAGAAAATCTTAGCCGTTTTTCTTTTTTGTCTTTTATATAACACACCTCCTATAATTGCTAATAATAATGGTGGCCCAAACATTATTAAAAGAATAAAATAGAGAATAATTTCATACCCTCCACCTCCAGTAGCTTCCAAAAAAATAGCGTTTACAATCATATGGTTTGTTTTCTTAATTCTTGTAAATATTCTTGCTTATCATCTCTATAAAACAAATTCATTGTTTCAAAAGGTATAATTTTATAGTCCTTATTTACAATATGTACGCAAGATTTTTTAATTGATCTTACATCAAAATTATAAGCATCTACAAATTGCATTATAATAACCCTAAACAGATTATCATAGCCTAAATCTGGTGCATCTATCTCGGGTAAACAGCACATTATCGATTTTAAATTTTCTGAAGCTATATCTACAGAGTTTCCTGTACTAAAAAGCTCCAAAACTTTACCATGTAATTCTTCATCCTGCTCATACACAATGGTGTTTTTTCCATTATCCAGCAAATCGGCAGGATTGATATATCTAGTTAATGGTAAAATTCCTTCTTCGTTTTTTAAAGCATAACCCATAACCAAAGCATCTGGATTACACGGTACTGGAATTAAGTCATCTGGTTTAAAAATTGAAAACTGCTCTAATATTTTTCTTCTAACCTCTGTCAAAGTAATTCTGTCAGTTTCGGTATTAAATTCTTCTAAACGCCCTGCTATTTGTGTAGGTTGAAACGTAACCCCTCTAACACATTTTTGCTTTGTCGCATAAGTCAACACATCACCTATTAGATGATCGTTTAAACCTTTCTCTAACGTAACGACTAATGTTGTTGATAAGTTTACTTCATTGAGATGCTCTATGGCCTTCTTTCTAGTTTTGGTAAGGTCTTCTCCTCTTAATTTCATCAAAACCTCAGAATCAAGCGCATCAAATTGTAAATAAATCTCAAAATCTGGCATATAGCTTGCCAAACGTTTTGTGAATTCTAGGTCTTTGGCGATACGAATACCATTTGTATTAACCATAAGATGACGAATAGGTAGTGTTTTTGCATAATCAAGAATTTCAAAAAACTGAGGGTGAATTGTAGGCTCACCTCCACTAATTTGTACCACATCAGGTTCTTTCTCATTTCTTACAATAGTATCAAGCATTTTTTTTATTTCATCTAATGATCGATGTCTTCCATAATGTGGAGAAGAAGAAGCATAACATGTTGGGCATGTCAAATTGCATCGATCTGTAACTTCTATAATTGACAAACAAGAATGCTGCTCATGATCAGGGCATAAACCACAATCATAAGGACATCCATAATCGGTAGAAGTATTAAATGTATGCGGAAACTCAGAAGGTTTATTATAATTTCTAATACTTTTATAGTAATCTATATCATCTGCTATTAAAACTTTGGATCTACCATGATCCGGACATCGTTTTAGCATAAATACTTTATCATTTTCAAAAACTATTTTTGCTTCTATTCTTTTAAGGCATGTTGGACACAGACTTAAAGTAAAATCATAATACGTGTAAGGTCTTGTTGGCATATATAAGTTTTCGAATTGTTTTATGATAATAAATCATGCATAAGATACATAAATACTGAATACTACTAAGGCCTAGTATGAAAAAAGTATTTGGCTTAAGAAACTCAATACAAAAACGAAACAAAAAATAAGAAATCATAAAATACTTAAAGAGTTGTCCGCTTTCCATTTTTGATCTTCTCTTAAGATATTTTAGACCAATCCATAACAAAATAAGAAACAAGACTTCAAACAGAGCTAGTGGATACCTAAGTTGACCATCTCCCAAGTCCATTCCAAAAAATGAATTCGTAACTTTGCCATAAGTAAACTCATTAACTCCTGTTAAAAAACAACCTACTCTACCAATACAAATTCCTAGTATTATAGGAAAAGTGAACAAATCACCAGAAGACTTGGTTTCGTTTATCATCTTTTTTGCAAACTCAACTCCAAGTAACCCACCAAAGAGTCCACCCATAATGGTTTTAACATTTAATAGAGTAATAATTTGTGCTGCATTAAAAGAGATAATCGGTTGTTCTAAATAACCAAAAATTCTCGAACCAAAAAAGGCTCCAAAAATAGCACCTATTATTATTGACAACCTACTTGAAGAAGAAATAAGGTCTTTTTCTTTTTTTCTCTGGTACAAATAATATCTAAATCCGATAAAAAAAGCAGCATATTCTAAAATCAAATGAATATTTACTTTATGGCCAAAGATAATAGGTTCAAAAGGAAAATCCATTCAACGTATAATTAGGTTCATTATCGAAATATACATTTAATATCGGTACATTAATTAAAAAAAAGAATCGAATATCAAAAAATGTTAATATTTTAATTAAAAATCAAAAAACATCAAATTGGGGAATTCTCTCTACTTCAACTGCAATTTGTGTCTTTTATCATTAATTGATTCATTCTCTTGTAGGAAGAATCTTATATATCTTATTTTCAGATAGATACAAGATTTTATTAAAGCATTTATTTTACTTTTTTACCTTAAAAAATATACTTTTTTATTAGCTTTGCCTACAATTAACAAAATCACTTTATTATGAAAAAACGTTACTCATTGAAAAGAAATTACCTATTAGCGTGTTCACTTTTAACATTATTTTTAGTTTTCACTTCTTGTTCTAAAGAAGAAAACGAAGTTGTTAACGACACTATCGAATCTAGTGAATCTGTTAGCTCTGATGAAAAAACCCCAGAAGAATTAAATTATGTTGATAATGATGGTTCTTTCGGATTGACAGGAGAAGAAGCAGTAGCAATAGAAGAAGAAGCTCCTACAGGAGTTGCCGGAAAAGGAAATAGCGCTATCAGTTCAAAAAGTGCAAGAAATTACACTTGCAACTACACTTTACTTACTCCATCTGACTTAACTAAAAAAGATGTTGATTCTATTGCTTGTGGAGACACAAAAACACTTCCTTTATTAGTTGGTTCATCTAAGAAAAAGGTTGGTAGAATCACTGTTGCTAACGACGGTGAGAACTTATACATAAGCCTTAAAGCAAATCGTTATAAGTATATGGAAAAAGTATACTTATATATTGGAGAAAAAGGAAACATCCCTTTTTACTCTAACGGTTTCCCTAACCTTCGTAAATTTAATTTCAAAGCTTTCCCTTACTACTATGGAGGAAGAAAACAAGCTACATATGTAGTTCCTTTATCTTCTATAGATGCCGATTGCTTCGAAATAGTAGCATATTCTAAAATATATGACGCTTATAGCAACTGTCTATATTCTGCTTTTGGATATAACCCAGAAAGAACACAAGAATACACGTATTCTTACTACACTGGATGCTATTACTTTGGTGAGTGGGTAAGATCATTCGAATATTGTAAGCAAAGCTGTGCACCTGAGTGTATTCAAGCTTATGGATACCATGAAGAATGTGGATTCTGTGAAGATGATGTTTTCAACACATTCTTAGCGTATAGTTTTATTGACAGAAACGGTGATAAAGGATTTAAAATAGAGTTAATCACAAATCCTAATGGATGTGATATCTCTACCAGTACAGAAGTTGGACATATTAATGTTGCTGCCGCTGGTGATACTAAATTAAAAATAGAATACCATCTTAACGAAGGTTACCAAATGTGTGATTTAAGTTTTAGCTATGGTACTTCTAGACTTAACACTCCAAATAACTACTCTCAAACATTTGACACACCTACTTCTACTTTTAGCTTTGAAATCGACAGACTTACAGGAGCTAACATTTATATGAATAGTGGTACTCAAATTACTGAAAGTAACTAATATATTAAAACGCATTTAGCTCCCTAAACTTCTAACATTTAGGTAGACTAAAATCTAATAGGGTAAAGATTTAAAATCTTTACCCTATTTTTTTATGCATTGTTTCGAGCTCTTACCATACGAAACAAATACTCAATATAACATAAGTACGTTTTCAACTTCTGTTACAAACATGATTCATTTAGAACTTACTACCCAAAAATTCGCTTTCCAACTTAAACAAACTATATCAAGCATAACTACGCCCCTCTCAAATCCTTTATAATTGATCATTTTATACAATAAATCAATTTGTTTTGAGAAACACATATATTCACAAAAAGGAATGACTATAACAACCAATACAAGTTAATCTTTTGCAAAAACTATAAAGCATAAAAAAACGTACCATTTATAAAGAAATGGTACGTTTTACGGTTATAAATAACTTATATACTATTTACTTCATAGCCTTTGCCATTACATGATATCTTGGATCATCTATATCATGCTCAATAACACTTGCCAATCTTGGAGATGCCTTAATCATTAACGCCTGACATTCTTCACTAAGGTGTTTAACTTTTACTTTTTTACCCGCGGCTTCGTATTTACCAACTAGATTGAAAATAGCCTCTAAAGCAGAGTGATCACTTACGCGAGATTCTATAAAATCTATCTCCACATTTTCTGGATCATTAGCTACATCAAATTTACCATTGAATGCCTGTATACTACCAAAGAACAATGGACCCCAGATTTCATAAACCTTTGTTCCATCATCTTTAATATGTTTTCTTGCCCGAATACGTCTTGCATTTTCCCAAGCAAACACTAAAGCAGACATAATCACACCAGCTATTACCGCAACTGCTAGATCAAAAAATACAGTTAAAGATGAAACAGCTATCAAAACAATAGCATCAGCAACTGGGATCTTATTAAGAATTCTAAAACTTGACCAAGCAAAAGTACCTATTACTACCATAAACATTACTCCTACCAAAGCGGCAATCGGAACTTGTTCTATCAATCCAGAGGCAAATAATATAAATAAGAGTAAGGTTATTGCGGCTACAATACCAGAAAGACGCGTTCGTCCTCCTCCTTTGATATTAATAATAGATTGCCCAATCATTGCACACCCCCCCATTCCACCAAACAACCCAGTAATAATATTTGCACCACCTTGTGCCAAACATTCTCTATTAGAATTACCACGAGTTTCGGTTAGTTCATCGATTAGGTTTAAGGTCATCAAAGATTCAATTAATCCAATAGCCGCCAATATTATTGCATATGGTCCAATAAATCTAAATGTTTCCCAAGACATCGGAATCTTACTAAAAATATCAAACTGAAATTGAGGCAATCCTCCTTTAAGACCTTCTCCTCCTCCATCTCTAATAAAACTACCAACGGTAGCCACATCCAATTTTCCTAAAATTACAATTGTCGAAACAACAACGATACCTATTAGAGCCTCTGGTAACTTAGCTGTAAACTTTAACTTAGGTAATCCCCACATCATCAACATTGTAAGCAATACTAAACCAAGCATTAATAATAATTCATTAGTGGGTATCCATGAAGTAACTTTACCTTTCTTTTTTATGCTATAAACAATATTATCTTCTATATTATATGCAACTTGTTTAGTTTCTAAATCAAATACTTGCCCTTCATTCACCATGTATTTTCCTTGATTAGAGATCAAGTCCTCCATCCTATTATCATTATAAGCAAACAAAGCTTGGTCAGATATTAGGTCATAAACAATACCGTCTGATCTAATTTCAAACTTCTTTTCTACCGATTCGGTTTTATAGGTATCATTTCCAAAAACATCTTTTTTGGTTTCTTTAAACATACCTAACTGTGACAAAAAGATAACTATTGCTAAACCATTTACAAACCCCATCATTACAGGGTGAGGGATTAAACGTACGAATTTACCTAGCTTAAAAACACCAGCTAACATTTGAATTATTCCCATTAGTATTACAGTCGCAAAAAGATAATACAATCCTAACTCTTCTCCAGGTTGTCCCATGGCATTCCCTTCTGCAACCAAACTTACCATAACAACGGCCAATGCACCAGTTGCACCAGAAATCATCCCAGGTCGTCCTCCAAAAACAGAAGTAATCAATCCAATCATAAATGCTGCGTATAGCCCTACTAAAGGATCTACCCCAGCAACAAACGCAAACGCAACTGCCTCTGGAACCAAGGCCAAAGCAACAGTTAATCCTGATAAAATATCATTCTTGGCATTAGCAACTCTCTTTCTTACAAACTCTGTCATAATTATGGTATTTGAAGCTGCAAAAATAACGTTATTTTATGGTGCAGCAAATAAACTTCGATTTCTTCTTAACGAAAACCTAGATAAGAGTTTTAAATTTCAAAATCTTAGTATCTTTATAACCTATACAATATACCTATGCAAAAAATCCTTTTGGTTCTCTGCTTTTTAACAATAGTAGCCTGTACAACCTCTTCGAAACAAGCATCTAAAAAACAAAACTTTACAACATTATTTGAAAAAAGTAATGGTACCGAAACATCTACCTATTTAGAAGTTATATCTTTTTACAAAGATTTAGCAAATAGCTATCCATCTATTTCTATTAAAGAGATGGGCGATACTGATAGTGGTTATCCTTTACATATGGTTATCCTAAATCCTGATAACGTATTTGATTTAAAAAATGTTAGACGCAGAAAACAAGTTCTCTTAATTAATAATGGTATTCATCCAGGGGAAAGTGATGGTATTGATGCTACAATGTTATTATATAGAGATATTGCATTAGGCAAAATTAAAGCACCAAAGAATACGGTTTTAGTAACCATACCAATTTACAATATCGGAGGTGCTCTTAATAGAAATTCATCAAGTAGAGCAAATCAAAATGGACCAAAAACATATGGTTTTAGAGGAAATTCTCGGAACTACGATTTGAATCGTGATTTCATTAAAAATGACACTAAAAATGCACAAGCATTTTCTAAAATTTTTCACATCACACAACCAGATGTTTTTATTGATAATCATGTTAGTAATGGTGCTGATTACCAATATACATTAACACACTTATTTACTCAACATAATAAACTTGGTGGTGAATTAGGAAACTATTTACATAAAGAATTACAGCCTCAACTAGAAAAATCTCTTCAATCAAAGCAATGGGATATTACACCTTACGTAAATGTTTGGGGCACTACTCCTGATAAAGGCTGGGTTCAATTTATGGACTCTCCAAGATATTCTACAGGCTATACTACACTATGGAATACCCTTGGTATGATGGTCGAAACACATATGTTGAAACCTTACAAACATAGAGTAGAAGGTACTTACGAGCTTATGAAATCTATGATTGATATTGTTGAAAAAGATGGTACTAAAATCCGTTTATTAAGAGAGAGAACCTTTAACAAGCAAAAAGAATTAGAAACATATCCTATTACATGGAAAAAAGATACAACCCGTTTTTCTAAATTTAGTTTTAAGGGTTTTGAAGGAAAGTTTATAGACAGTGAATTAACAGGAGGAAAACGATTGAAGTACGATCAAAATAAGCCATTTACAAAAGAAGTAAATTACCAAAACTTTTTCCTTCCTTCAAAAAAAGTGACCATACCTAAAGCATATGTTTTACCTGCAGGGTGGTGGAATATTATAGATCGTTTAAAGCTAAATCAAGTCGAAGTATATCCTCTTGAACAAGATTCTACCATTACTGTAGAAGTTTATAAGATTGTAGATTACAAAAGCAGAAAGACACCATATGAAGGGCACTATCTTCATTTTGAAACTCAAGTTGAAAAAAGTAAAGAACAAATCACTTTCAAAAAAGGAGATATTTTTATACCTACTGATCAAAAAGGGCTACGATATATAATAGAAACATTAGAACCTGAAACAGTTGATTCATTTTTTAACTGGAACTTCTTTGACACAATTCTTCAGCAAAAAGAAGGTTTTTCTCCTTACGTTTGGGAAGACAAAGCTGCCGAAATACTTTCTAAAAATGAACAACTTAGACTTAACTTTTTAAATAAGAAAAAAGACACAACCTTTGCTAATGACTGGTATGCTCAATTAGACTGGGTATATAAAAACTCTAAATATCACGAAAAAGCATATCTTATATATCCTGTGTACCGAATTTTAAAAGAATAGTTTTTCTATTTTTCTTGTCCAAATTTACTTGCCAATAACTCCCATAGTTCAGAATTCCCATGATCATACCCCAAAGCCCATATTCCAACTCCTGATAGTTTTTTCTTTTTGACCCAATCATATTTTTTGGATAAAGAAAGACTATCATCAAACCATAGTTGTTCATACTCCTGTTTATTTTTATAACTAATATATCGAGTAGCACTAATCGTATCAAAATTTAAAGTATACTGTTGATTAGTTATTTCTGTTTTAAATTGTTTTTTAATTTTTGTATAAGAATCACTAGACAAAAACTTTCTTACTTTACTTGGTATCAATTTGTTTTCAGTAGCCCATTTATCACCGTAGTATGGCAACCCAACAATCAATTTATCTGCTAAAATTCCTTCATTTAAATAATAATTAACTGAATATTCAACACTATATTCCCCCCATTTATTACTACTCTTTAAAGGAGAAACTGGCCCTGCGTAATTGCTAAAACTACCGTAATAATCGTACGCCATGAGGGTATAAAAATCTATAGACGAATCAATAGTCTTGATATCAAACACCTTATGTCTATCTACAGCATATAATGCTAATGACACCATATAATTAGGATTTTGAGTTCGAAGTTTTTTTGACAATCGAACTATAAAATTGCTAAATTCTTTTCTATTTTCTTTAGCCACTCCTTCAAAATCTAAATTTATTCCATCTGCTTCTCGAAGTTTTAACAAAACACTTAAACTATCTGCAAGAGTTTCTTGAGCTTTTGGATTTTTTAAGAATATTGCATTCCTTTTTGATCCAAAATTTGAAACTGTTAAGAACACTTTACAGTTATTAACTTTGGCACTATCAATTAATGCTGTAGTTTTCCATTGATGAATATTATCATAACTTCCTGTTTCGGCATTTACTATATATGAAAAGTAAGCTACTCCCCATAATAATGAAAAATTATAACTCGTATAACTCGAACCTTTAGAGTACATATGCCAACCGAAAGTTTTATAGGCTTTAGCTTTTTTTTTATTCGAAGCAGATACTTGATATTTTTCAGTCTTATTAATGCTGTCCCATTCTTGTTCTGTAGTAAACTTAAAATGCTCAAACTGTTTATGGTGTGCATAATTTGGACCTGTATACTCAGGTATTGTAAGTTCTTGTTTCTTATTATCCGGAATATTTTTCTTAACCTTACTACAAGAAAAGATAATTACTATTATTAATAGTAAAGTTGATATTGGTTTGATAAATTTCATTTAGGTAATTAGGTTTTAAAAGTACTATGTATACATCAAATCACTACCAATGATAAAAAAGGTAAGATCATAGGTAATCAAGCGAAAACAAAAGTTTTATATTCTCATATGAATCTTGAAGTGCTTTTTTGGCTTTTTTAGGGCTTTTCCATCTTACTTTAGTAATGCCCTCTTCTTTTTGTGGTATCAATTCTCCTATATAATCAGTTTTCATTTCAAACCAATATGTAACCTTCAAACGAAATTCTCCGTTTCTTTTAAAGACATGAAAACTTTTATATAAAAACTTTGTGATTTCTAGTCCCGTTACACCAGTTTCTTCTTCAACCTCTCGTATAGCTGCAGTCTCCATATCCTCTTTCTTCTCTGCTTTACCCTTAGGGAGATCCCATTTGCCGTTTCTTCTTATAAACAAAACTCTATTATCTTCGTTATACACTTTACCTCCACCAGCAATAACAACGGGTAATTTTGAGTATAAAGTCTTCATCAACCTATCTTCATTCTTATGATATAGATGATATTTTACCTCTTGATCATTCGCCTCTTTTTCTAAAATATCTCTGATAATAAATGGAAAATCAACGTCTTTAATAGAAATCGTATTATATCCTTCAATTGTCTTTTTTGTCGACAGAATAATAGGTGTATTATTCACAAAAACTTTATACATTTGCAACTATGATTTTTGATAAAAATACGGCCAAAAAAACCGCTGAGTTATTGTTGCAAATTAATGCAATTAAATTACAACCACAAGAACCTTTTACATGGGCTTCTGGATGGAAATCTCCAATCTATTGTGATAATAGAATTACTCTTTCCTATCCTGAGACAAGAAACTACTTAAGTACTAACCTTGCTCACTTCATTAAAGAAAAATATGGTAAACCTGATGTCATCGCAGGAGTAGCTACCGGTGCCATAGGTATTGGGATGCTTGTTGCTCAACAACTTGACTTACCATTTATATATGTAAGACCTGAAGCAAAAAAACATGGAAGAAAAAATCAAATAGAAGGTATTATACCCACTGATAAGAATGTTGTTGTTGTTGAAGATTTAATAAGTACTGGAAAAAGTAGCTTAAATGCAGTCAAAGCATTAAAAGAGGATAATGCTAATGTGATGGGGATGGTAGCTATTTTTAATTATGGGTTTGACATTGCAGTAGAAAACTTTGAAAAAGATGCAATATCACTTCACACTTTAAGTAATTACGACAATCTATTAGAACAAGCTTTGGATACAAGCTACATCTCAAAAGAACAACAACAAACACTACAAAACTGGAGAGTGAACCCAGCAGAGTGGAATAAATAAAATTAAAAGCTATGAATTTAGAAAGCCCAACTGTTACGGTAAACAAAACAGCTCAAGAGGTATTTGATTTTTTAACCAAAGTCGAGAATTTTGAACAATTAATGCCAGAAAGCAAACAAAAATTTGAAAAAATAAGTGATTCTCGATTTTTATTTCAGTTAAAAGGAATGCCAGAACTAGTATTGGATCAAAAAGAAAATACAAGCCCAAGCAAAGTTGTATTAGGAGCAGCTAGTGACAAGCTTCCTTTTACGCTAACAGCTGACATTGAAGAAACAACGGATGGCAAAAGTACAACGAAACTTGTTTTCGAAGGACAATTTAACGCTATGATGTCTATGATGATAAAAAGCCCTATTCAGAACTTTATAAATACACTTTCTGAAAATATTGGCAAATTATAATTAATAAAGGAGTTTAATTTCTTTTAAGCCAAAATCTTGAATGATATCATCTTCAAGTAAAACCTGAAGTTTACCTTCAGTTGTAACTCCTCTTATTATTCCAACAAACGATTGGCCTTCTACATTTAAAAATGTAGAAGGTTTATTTCTTCTAAAAATCATAGATTCGTATTCTTCTTTTATACTTTGATACTTAGATGGTAAAAGTGTCAAAAAACGTTCTTCTAACTTTTCTAATAATTTATACAAAACCTCTTCTACATCAACATTTTTACCTAAAATTTGCTTTAAAGACCCCGCCATTGGAAGCTCATTAAATTTTGTTTGGTTAATATTAACACCGATACCAATAATTGCACCTACCAAACTGCCATTTTTAACTACATTTTCAATTAGGATACCACATGTTTTCTTTTTATCTGACAGAATGTCGTTTGGCCATTTTATTGACAATCTAGGAACTACAAACCAATTCAGGGTATCATATACCGCCAAAGAAACAATCATAGAAATATAAAACTGATCAGACAGTTCTACATGAGAAACCTTCATAAACACACTACAAGTCAAGTTTTTACCCGGTTCGCTTTGCCAGACAGTCCCCATTTGCCCTTTGCCAGCCAGTTGTTTTTGCGCCTGTACACAAACCGGATGATCAAGCTTTTGTGTCTTATTTAGATCTTTTAGAAAACTATTTGTTGAATCAATGGCATCAACTTTGATTATACGCATAAGTAGTAAGGTGTAAAAGTTTTACAAATGTCCGACGAATTCCGACATAAAATCATAAAAAGTAATAACTTTACACAAATTAAAAAAATGCATGACTAAAAAAGAAATCGGTAACGATCAATTAATCACCCAAATAATAAAAGGTATTGAAGAAGTAAAAGGTAATGATATTAACATTTTAGATCTTCGTGATATCGAAAATACAGTATGTAACTACTTTGTAATCTGTAATGGAACTTCAAATACACAAGTAAATGCAATTGTAAACTCTATTCAAAAAACAGTAAGTAAGGAACTTAAAGATAAGCCTTGGCATATTGAGGGTAGTGATAATGCAGAATGGGTATTAATAGACTATGTCCATGTTGTAGTACACGTTTTCCAAAAACACATAAGAGAATTCTATGACATAGAAGGATTATGGGGGGATGCTAAAACTACTGTTATCGAAACAAATTATTAAAAGAACACCGTAAATGGCGAAAGAAAATAAAAAAACAGAACCGAATAAAAAACCTAAGTTTAATGCTTATTGGATTTACGCAATAATTATAATTGGTTTTTTTGCATTAAACTTTTTAGGTGGTAGTGGATTTGGATCGGCACCTACAACATCTCCTTCAGAATTTCAATCTTTTTTAAGAAATGGAGAAGTTGAAAAAGTAGTGATCATAAATCGTAGAAAAGCCAAGGTTTTTCTTACTCAAGAAGCAAAATCTTCAGAAAAACACCAAAAGAACAAGAATAAATCTATTTTACCTGTAAGCCCAAATGATCCTGATTATCAATTTGAGTTTGGTGACCTTCAAAATTTTGAAAACAAAATCGCCAATATCAAAAGTGACAATGGCATTACAACACAAGTAAGCTACGATACAGAGAGTAATGTTTGGGGAGAAATTTTAGTTACACTATTACCATTTGCACTTATTATTGGTATATGGATTTTTATAATGAGAAGAATGAGCGGTGGTGCCGGTGGTGGTGCTGGAGGTCAAATTTTCAATATCGGAAAATCCAAAGCAAAACTTTTTGATCAAAATACTGAAGTTAAAGTTTCTTTTGAAAACGTAGCTGGATTAGAAGGAGCAAAAGAAGAAGTTCAAGAAATTGTTGATTTTCTTAAGAACCCAGAAAAATATACATCGCTAGGAGGTAAAATTCCAAAAGGAGCTTTACTTGTAGGACCTCCAGGGACTGGTAAAACATTATTGGCAAAAGCAGTTGCTGGTGAAGCTAAAGTACCTTTCTTTTCTTTATCAGGATCTGATTTTGTAGAAATGTTTGTTGGAGTTGGAGCATCAAGAGTAAGAGACTTATTCAAACAAGCCAAAGAAAAATCTCCTGCCATTATTTTTATTGATGAAATTGATGCAGTAGGTAGAGCAAGAGGTAAAAGTAATTTTTCTGGATCTAATGATGAAAGAGAAAATACTCTAAACCAATTACTAACAGAAATGGATGGTTTTGGTACAAATACGAATGTAATTGTAATAGCAGCAACCAACCGAGCAGATGTTCTTGACAAAGCCTTACTACGTGCAGGACGTTTTGATCGTCAAATTTATGTTGACTTACCAGACATTCGAGAACGTAAAGAGATATTCGATGTTCATTTAAAACCTTTAAAAAAGGTTGAAAATGAACTAGACACAGAATTTATGGCCAAACAGACTCCTGGCTTTTCAGGTGCAGATATTGCAAATGTTTGTAATGAAGCAGCATTAATTGCAGCTAGAAAAGGAAACAAGGCTGTTGGTAAACAAGATTTTCTTGATGCAGTTGACAGAATTGTTGGTGGTTTAGAAAAGAAAAACAAAATAATTACACCAGCAGAAAAACGTGCAATTGCTTTTCATGAAGCAGGTCACGCAACTGTTAGCTGGATGCTTGAACATGCAGCTCCTTTGGTAAAAGTAACAATTGTACCAAGAGGACAATCTCTTGGTGCCGCATGGTACTTACCAGAAGAGAGACTTATCGTTAGACCTAATCAAATGCTAGATGAAATGTGCGCCGCATTGGGTGGACGAGCAGCAGAAAAGGTTATTTTTGATGAGATTTCGACAGGAGCACTTAGCGATCTTGAAAAAGTAACGAAGCAAGCTAGAGCAATGGTTACAATTTATGGATTAAATGATAAAGTAGGAAACCTTACCTATTATGATTCATCTGGACAAAGTGAATATAACTTTACTAAACCCTATAGTGACCAAACTAGCGAGTTAATCGATCAAGAGATTTCTAATATTGTAGAAACTCAATACAGAAGAGCTATTGACTTATTAGAAAAACATAAAGATAAACTTACAGAACTAGCAGAAGTATTACTTGAAAAAGAAGTGATATTTAAAGATAATCTAGAAAAAATATTTGGAGAAAGACCATTTGGAAAAGAAGAAGAAGAAGAAACTGTTGTAGAACCTTCTTAAATCCCATATATTTTACTTGTAAATTGAAAAATCTTAACCTAACTCAATATTAGGTTAAGATTTTTTTTATCTTTGAAGTTAGTGAAAAATTGTAATCCCCAATCCTAATCTAAAAAATGAGTCTATTTAGAAGAATCTTTTCCTCGAAATCTAAATCAGACCAAAAGAGTAAAGAGCGTGCCGATGATGATCGCAGCAAATATATGCCTGAAATTGATCTTCCGATAGACGAAAGTTTTATGATCAATTTTAAAAGAAATGGAGGCAAATTTCTGTATTGTGACACCGAAAACGAAGTTCTAGATTCTTTTGACAAAATTCTCATGGAAAACGATTGGTACGAAAAAGATGTATATTGTTTTGATGATAGTCTAGAAAGTAAATTTTCTGGATTTAACCTAAACTATGTTAAAAATGCATCTGCTTCTTTCTTTTTTGGCACTTGTGAATACTTAATTGCCGATAGTGGTGCTATTTTAGTATCCTCTAATCAACTTAAAGAAAAAAAACTTACCGAATTGCCAGATAATTTTGTGATAATTGCAGCGACCAGTCAATTAGTTAAAAGTATAGGTGAAGGCCTAAAAGGCATAAAAACCAAAAATAAAAACGCTATTCCTTCAAACATCACCACAATTAAAAACTTTGAACCTCAAAAAGAAAAGGATTTCTTAAGCTATGGAAGTAGTTCAAAAAATCTATATTTGCTGCTGCTCGAAGATTTATAATATGAAGGAATTACTCACAAGATCTTTATCGGGGCTTTTGTATGTCTCAATACTGTTGCTATCTATATTTATTTCCAAATACACATACTTATTTGTGTTCATTCTTTTTGGAATATTATCTATATATGAATTTCAGAAATTAATACATCTTAAAAATAAGAGGCTCTACTTAATTTTTATTTTACTACTAGGCGGGCTATATTTTTATCATGAAAAATTATTTTTTTATCTTGTCTTACCTACCTTAATTCTAACCATTGTTACCGAAATATTTCTAATAAAAGACCTAATAACCATTCGGATCATACCAATGTTTGAGAAGCGTAAATATTTTACAAGTATTTTTTATCTCATAACTTCGATAATATTTATTATTCTTATCCCAAATTACTCAGGCATATATCAACCACATATAATCGCTGGTGCATTTCTTATCACATGGGTAAATGATAGTTTTGCCTATTTAGTAGGTAAAAATTTTGGAAAACATAAACTCTTAGAGCGAATTTCACCCAAAAAAACGATCGAAGGATTTATTGGTGGTTTTGTATTCTCTTTATTAGCAGGGTATTTAATTGCTATTTTTTCTAATACATTATCTATTAACATTTGGTTGATTATAAGTATTATTATGAGTATTTTTGGTACACTTGGCGATCTTATACAATCTAAGTTTAAAAGACAAGCCGGAGTTAAAGATAGTGGCACAATCATGCCTGGTCACGGAGGTATATATGACAGATTAGATAGCGTTATATTTGCCAGTCCGTTTTTATATGCATTTTTACAAATATTAAAGTATGTTTCATAAAGAAGGTTATAAAATAATATCAGTAGCACTTGTTATATTTTTAGGGATCAATGTTGCTTCATATGTGGCTATTCAAGTAGACCAATGGCAAATAGCTATATTGACCGTTACACTTATATTCTTAATACTGATATTACAGTTTTTTAGAAACCCAAAAAGGCATACCAAGGTTAGCGACAACACTGTTGTGTCTCCTGTTGACGGAAAAGTAGTTGTTATCGAAGAAGTATTCGAAAAAGAATACTTTAAGGATAAGAGATTACAAGTTTCTGTTTTTATGTCACCAATTAATGTTCATGTTACCAGACACCCTATAAATGGAAATGTTGCCTTTAGCAAATATCATCCTGGTAAATATCTAGTGGCATGGCACCCAAAAGCGTCAGAAGAAAACGAAAGAACAACTGTTGTTGTTAAAAATGATAATACCGAGATTCTATATCGTCAAATAGCTGGTGCACTTGCAAAAAGAATCGTAAATTATGCTGAAGAGGGTCAAAAAGTGACTCAAGGATCAGATAGTGGTTTTATCAAGTTCGGGTCTAGAGTTGATGTATACCTACCTTTAGGAACTAAAGTTGATGTTGTCTTGGATCAAAAAGTAAAAGGAGGAGAAAGCATTATTGCATCATTTTAGAGTTAGACAAATTAATATTAGTACTATCTAAAACTAAACTTTAATTGCAATAACCGCTCTATTTAGTTTTTAATGCTCTTATAGCACTGATTTCAAAAAAGTAGAGTAAATCTATATCATGACTGAAGAAGAATTAGATATCGCATTTAACAAAGCATATGAAAAGGCTTGTAATACTAAAATACTGTTGCCACCTGATCTTATGCTACATTTTTATGCCTACTACAAACAAGCTACACATATAGAAGGTTTTTATACTCCTTCTGGTAATAGTCAACTTCGAAACGCTTTTAAACTTAACGCTCTTTTTCAAGTAAAAAACTTAAGTCGAAAAGAAGCTAAGCTAAAATACATAGAACTAGTAGAAAAGTATATTACAGACATGTGACACTAGTCACTTATCTAGACATTATTAACAAACTTAAAATTTAGGTTAGTTTTTTATTTCGAAATTAGTACTCTCTTGACTTACGTCAAAGAAACAATATTCACGCCTTGTTTTTATAGAAAATAAAATCCACAAGCTTTAACTACAATACTCAATTACACTACACCTGAATCCCTACTAAAACAATTAAATACTCATCTGTAGTTGATTACAAATCCCCTACAAATCCAAGCTTACGCCACAGTTATATGATTTATTATGTTACGTATCTAATACCTATCATAACACTCTAGAAAAAACAAAAGTTGATTACACTTTATCTCTAAAGCCTCTTAATTCTATTCTATTTATTGTTTTGGATTTGGATTATGGATTATGGATTTAAATTTTGGGTATAAAAAAACCCCCATCTGATAAGATGAGGGTTTCAAGGAAGGCGGCGACCTACTCTCCCA
>CANNBP010000021.1 GCA_947502885.1 uncultured Aquimarina sp.
TTAAAATCTCTGTCTTTTTTCATAATGTCACAAAGTTATATAGTTAATCCTTATGACACACTTTATTGAACAGTCTCGTCATTCATGAGCCTGTGCACTAAAGTATATCCTAATAATCAAGCCTGATAAACTATTAAAGTTTATCAGGCTTGATCCTACATTTGGCTAATTAAAACACTGGACTAAATCATATTACAACTGTTTATATTTACTATCAAGATGGCATGTTATTGTTTTACCAATTTACCATTGATCTTTTCTTTACCATATGATATGGTATAGAAATACATACCGGCTTTTAATGCACTTATATCAAAACCATTTTGATTGTTTCCTTTTTGCAGGGTATTATTCTTAACGTCTAATACTTTGGCTCCACTGGTATTAAATACCTGAAATCGTAAACCATCATTTGATGTCGCATTTTGGATCGCTATATTAAGTCGGTTTCCTTTGATTGGGTTAGGAAAGACACGAACCTCATGATTACTTTCAATTTTGGTTTTAGCAATTGCAGAAGCACTATCTAATCCATCTAAATAGGCACGTACCGCATCAGAAAACACTAATCCATCATATTTATCCCAATTGATCGACCAACTCATTACTCCTCTTAGGTCTGGATAGGTTTGTGTTAATGTATATTGTCCTCCGAACGAATCTCCCTTAATAAGATAATCCATAGCAGTAATTACCCCTGCTGATCCTGTATGACCTCCTCCAGCATTAAAGGCTGCCGGAACTCCTATTAATATCTGATCTGGGCGAAGTGCCGGAAAGAATTTACTTTGATCTTTGGTAATAGGAAATCCTTTTAATAACATATCTACAAGAGACACATAAAAATCTGAATTCCCCATATTATACGCTCTATCATCTAATGCAGTAATTTGCCCAGAGTTATAATACTGTACTTGCAAGAACGTAAGCTTATCTCTCAAAGCGTGAATCAATGGCAAGTATGCTCCTGCCCTTCTATCTGATCCTTGAGATATCCCTCCATAAAACGAATACCCTAATTGTACAAAGAAGGTTTCGGGTGCCATGGTAAGTATAAAATCTTTTCCGAAATGGTCGCAAATACTTTGTATACCATTAATCGTATTTACAATCACCGGTGTAGTTGGATTGGCAAAATCGGTATCTCCAAAATCAAAGGATAAGGATTGTCCTTCAAAATCAATATCAATACCATCAAAATCATATTCTTCTACAATAGCAATCATAGAACTAATAAACTTATCACGAGCTGATATTGTATTTAAACGAACCTGTCCTTCTGCACCTCCGATAGAAATAATCACTTTTTTACCAAGACTTTTCAGTAAAAGAACATCAGACTTAAAATCATTTACCGTATAATTTATGGTACTAAACTCTGGAGCCAATTCAAATTCAATTTCTCCATCTGTTGGTGAGACTTTGGCCACTGCAAAAGATACATTGATAATATCCCAACTAGGAGAAACATCTTTTAAAGCGATAAGTCCCGTTCCGTTATCAAAATTATGCCAATACCCATTTAAAATTCTTTTAGGAAGTGGTCCTCCACCCCCTGGAGGAGTTACACGAATGGTAACGGTATCTGATGTGGTAGCATTAGCATCATTATCTGTAGCGATTGCTGTAAGCGCATAATTACCAACAGCAAGGTTACTTAATGCAAAACTATATGGGCTGGTGGTATCTTCTCCCAGTTTGGTTCCGTTACTAAAAAACTCTACTTTGGTGATGGTACCATTACCATCGGTTGCATCGGCATTTATCGTAATATTAGCTCCTTCTAAAAAAGATTGTAGATTAGATGGTGAAGTAATGCTTACTACAGGATTTTCTCCGCCACCACCGGTACACTCACCAACCAATGTCCAGGCATCCCCCCAATCGGTACCTGAACCGGGAGCATAGGCTGTAGCACTACCATTACACCATGCAGAAAACGGCCAAGGCTTACATTCGTATAGGTTACCGTCATTTTGCACTTCACTTCCTGCTACATATCCTCCGCCTTCTGTATACTGAGGTGCATCACAATTACCACCACTTCCATCGTTTTCGACTGTAATACTTACTGCAGACGAAGTAGTTGTTGCATTTTCATTATCCGTTGCTACTGCGGTAAGACTATGAATGCCTTCGGTAGCGATCCAATCAATGGTATAAGGAGCGGTCATATCTTCTCCTATTAAAGTTGCATCTACATAAAATGCCACTTTTGATATACTTCCGTTTGCATCAGAAGCAATTGCATTAATAGCAACACTTTGCCCTGTAGTATATGTAGACCCATTTGTTGGGCTGGTAATTGACACCTCGGGTGCTGGAGGCCCGTTTCTTTCTACAACAATAGAAATTTGAGAGGATAGTGTAGTTGCATTTCCATTATCGGTAGCACGCGCTGCTATAGTATGATCACCGGGTGTAGCAATCCAGTCTAGGGTATATGGCGTAGTAGTATCTTCTCCTATTACTGTATTATCTACCAAGAATTCTACCTTAGTCACCGCTCCGTCAACATCTGACGCATCTGCGGTGATCGTTACTATATCATCCTCTACAAAGGCAGCTCCTGATTGAGGTGCAGTAACTGCTACGGTAGGAACAATATTCGGCCCACTACAAGGGCCAATAACTAACCAGGGGCCCCATTGAGAATTATTACTTTCTGGATTCTGGTTTTGAGTCCAGTGATAAGCTTCATATTCTACATCTTGATAAGATACTCTATCTCCCTGAGTATAGACTTGAACAGCATCCCAGAGCGGAGACACACAGGCGGTAGCCTGCTCTGTGGGTGCCTTTTTGGTATCAGAAGCTACAAGGTGCGACGAAAACATCATGCATGAGAGTACTACAAAAAGTACCCGTAGTCCTATTTTTTGAGTTTTAATGAAATGTGTGTTAAAAATTTTCATAGTGTTGGTTTTTAAGAATGTGGTATGTAATCTTATATGTTTTAAATTTGATGATGCCTTATTGCTTAACACCTAGAAAGGACTCATACCTTCTCGAAGGTACGTATCAACTTTTGGCGACCTAAAGCTTTTTTCTCCTACTTAACAGAAAGAAGTTTTCTATCTAGTATTATTTCCACTTAAAAGATTATACAGGAAAAAAGTGTTTGAAGTCCTTGTGAATAGTTAAAGTGAGTTTTGATTTTTTCATAGCCGTGATACGTTATTATGAGTTCGTGTTTTACATAAAAAGAGTACTACCTCTCTTTCTTTTTTAAGATATTAATAAGTACTGCTCTTGAAAAATTAATTAGATGAACGACTCTAGTTATAATATTATCAGAGGATTAAACGTAACAAAGTGGATAATATATCTATCATTACTGCCTATAAAAAAACCAGTTACATTACTGTAACTGGTTTTATCATTATTTAATTGTCTCGGATTACAAATCCGTGTGATCGGGTTTTCAACATTATTGTTCTACATGAGCCCCTCCATCAGTAAAAACTTCAATTATGTTTTTTTGATCTAAATCAATAATAAAGGCACTCGTGAAAACCATAGATACTCCTTTTTCGAAACTAAAGTTTTTTTCTAGATCTGTTCTATCTAGTTTATCAAAATAAACATATGTATACATAAAAAGCAATTGATCACTAATTCCAGAAAAAACGAATAAAATACTACTTTTATCTGTTGTTGACATATTATTCAAAAACTCAGAATAGGTCTTCTGATACTTACTATTAACTCTTTTTCTTAGCTTTTGAAAACCTTCATAATCAACATCTAACTTTGAAAACACACTCTCTCCAAATTCTGTTGTACAAGGTTTTTCACATTGCCTTATAGTTATTGCATTATGGAAATTAAAATCTTCAAAATACGGGTATACTAGATACCCTTTATCAAATTGTTTTACCCATTCTTTAATTCTATGATCATCCAAAACATTAAAAATAATTATTTTTTCAGGCTCGCTTTTCTTTCTTTCATTACAGGAACAAGCACAAAAAAATAATATTATAAACAGGCCTTTAGTCAATTTCATTTTCTTAAATTTACTCTAGTTTTTTAGATGGTACGGGAACAACATATTCTGTTCCATCTTTTTTAAACCTAAGAGTTGGGTCAAAATTCTTATTAGTTTTTGTATAATAATCTAGTCTTATCGCCAACCCTAACTGTTCTCTAAATCTATTAATTCTTGGTACAACTGATCCTGAATGTCCACCATGTCCATCACTATAACTTATAATCGATGAATAAGTGTTCAATCTACGTTTATCTTTATCTTCAGCAAAAAAACTAGCTCCAAAACCAGAATGCAAGGTCTCATGTAAGAAGGTCATACCAGTTCCTAATGTTTTCGGATCTAATCCTACTTTTTTTAATCCAGCTTGATAACCATTTATTTCTTCAGCATTCAAATTAACAACCCCAGTTGGAGTTCCTGATGTTTTGTCATTTGTTCTTTTAACTGTTATTGTTCCTTTATCACTTAAAATATGAGATACATATGAGTTAACTTCTGTGCAATTTTCTTTGCAATCTCCCTGTTCTCCTTTTAAAACGGTTCTACCATCTTTTGTTTCTTCTCTAAAAACCGTTTGCCCTGAAATTTCTGATAATTCCAGCATAAGATTAACCAATAACCAAGCATCTTTATTTTGCTTTTCTTCGTCTTTACCTTTTGTATTCGTTAAATCTGTTACATCAACTTCTTCACCGTTAGGATCGATAAAATAGATGGGATTGTTCAATCCATAAGTAAATGGTGATTGATCATAATATTTTTCTGCTTGTGGATCTATATTAAACCACTTACCAATTGCAGTATCATAATTTCTTGCACCATAATCTATCCAATTCAAACCTAATTCATTCTGCTCTTCCTTATCATTGTATCCATAAGGGTATTTCGTACCATTTATCACATTATTGTACCCTTTATGTTCAAGCCCAAAAGGGTAATAATTCGACTCCTCAATAATTTCAGATTGCTCTACAGTCCCGTTGTTATCAGTATCTGTATAGGATAGTCTGATGTTTCCTAAATGGTCTTTATATTGGTATACATATTTATACTCGCCATTTTTCTTTTCTATATACCCTTCTGGGTGATTAAAAAACTCGAGTTCGTTGTTTTTATACACATACCCACCTGCATAATCGGTAGTGGTGGTTTGACCATTTTCTACCACTGTTTTTCTTAATTTTACCCCTGTGGCGTCATACACATAGGTAATGGTACCACTATTTGCACCAGCAATGGTTATTACTCTTGGTAAATTTAAACGGGTGTAGCTAATATTGGTAATCCCTTTGTTATGATCCACAATCATATTACCATTGGCATCATACTCATAATCATCACCAGTATTGGTACCATCCTTAAAACCATAGGTATCATTAGCGTTATCTGTAACTCCTAACAGTTTGTTACCGTTATCATAATTATAGATCAGCTTATCCATATCTCCAAAAGAGCTAGCCACATCGTTAAGATGTCCTTTTCTATCCAGCGATAAAATGTTACCTACCTTATCATAGGTTACATTACTCAAATTATAGTTGTTATCACTACTAATCGCACCGGTAATTCGGTTTAACGCATCATAGGTATAGGTATAATGCCTATTGGTATGATCATTAGCCGTTTGCCATATCGTTTCTGATATATTACCATTAAACAATGGGGTAGCTCCTTTTTCTGAGGTATTATACCCAATCTTAAACCCAAACAGGTCTCCGTTTGCGGTGACACCTTCATTAATCGCCTTAAGCCAACCTCTAACATTATAGTCATAATCTATCGTTTGTAAGCCTCTACTAATACTAGTACCTCCAACTTTTTTACTTGTTAATTGTCCAAGTTTATCATACTGATTATTTACAATAAACTCTTCATTCCCTCCATTAATGATTTGACTTTGCGTAAGCAATCGTCCCATATGATCATAAGTAAAATTATCTATGGTAGTAATCGCAGCTTTATGATGCTTGTTATGTATGGTTTTACTTTGGATCACTTTACCTGTAAAATCAAGTTGATTCTCTACAATATCGGTAGCACCAAGATACTCATTTTTGGCGGCAACATAAATAGGTCTTGATTTTTGATCGTAATACATCACCGAGGTAATCCAACTGGTACTATAAGGTACACGTATCACACTACCTGTAGGCAGAGACCTGGTTTTATCACTTACCGCCTCTCCATACACCGTAGTTGGATTTGCTAGTTCTGTATCTGGGGTAGTTCCTAAAAATCTGTAGTCATCATAATAATTAATGGTATTGATCTCTATAAAACCAGTAGTAGGGTAACTATCATTGGTATAATACAAGGTCGCTCCTACAATACTTAAAGGAGTATCTGTTTTAGTCTCATATTGTATCGAGGTAGCAGCATTGGTCAAATCCTGAATTTCTTTTCTGGTTCTCGTATCATTATGTAAATAGGTATACACCACTCTACCAAGAGCATCATATTTGGTACCCATCCATCGCATATCAGCTCTTTGATTGGCATCCTGAGTTAGGATAGGTTGATCTAATTTGTTATACACAATATACTCCCATCCTTTACCAGGGATTTTCTTTTCTATCAATCGGTTTCTATGATCGTACTTATACTGGTAACCCAGTTCTGACAATTCAGTATCAGAAACACCATCGGTAACATCTACTTTAGGTGGTAATACATAGGTAAGGTTATTAAAATCATCATACGCATAATAGGTATCATGAGCTATACCCTGATTAAATGTTCTTTTTAAAACAACCTGCCCCACTTTGTTTTTATATTCGACGACTGTATGATTGCTTCCATCGGTAGGTTGACAGTTTTCATCTTTGGTGACGGTTACATACAATGTATTTTGGGCATAATTGCCAACCTTTACCAATTGTGGTTTTTCGGTATCTTCATTTTCAAAACTTACCTCAAAGTGTCCTATAGCATCGGCGCTGGTATTCGACTCCCAGGCAAACTTGATGGTATGATTGGTGTCACTACTAGCATCTGCTTTCCAATCTTTTCCGGGAGCTCCTTGCTCTAACACCCTGTTTAATGGAGAAGATTCATAGACACTTTCAGAATAGGCATTTATAGCTGCAGTAGTCATTCCTGTAAAATCTTCTGGATATGCACTCTTATAATAGAAATTGATATGGGCATTGATATCCACCGTTTTATAACTCCCTGGTGTTGTATTTGATTCAAAAGGAAGATAATTTTTGGCTTGTCGACCATAACTATCATAAACAACCGGAGTAACAATATCCTTCTCATTAGGAGAAGCTTTGATACCGGTTTGTTGTATGGCTCTTCCTAACCCATCAAAATAGGTGATGCTTTCGATCACATCTTTATTAAGCCTGATTTCACTAGAGGAAGTCATAGCTTTTTGATAAGCTCTGGTATAGACATAGTTCTTATCGGTTGATAAGTTCAGATTATAATCACCAGACACACACCCTGAAATTCTTCCATACTCATTAGGGCATTTATCATTATCGTTTGCTACATACCCTGTTGGTTGTTCACAAGACGTGGTGCTCTCATTGGGGTTTCCAAAACCATCCCCATCGGTATCTTTATACCAAGTAGTTATATGAATATTATACAGAATCTCTTTGGCAGATCCCCAACACCCAGAAGTATTATGTTTGGATCTTAAATATACTACACTACCACTGGTTTTGGTAATAGTTGCTGCTGCATTTGCTGTTTCAGTTCCCTCTTTTGTATCTTGCCAGTACCAGATAACATTGGCTCCACTAGGATCTGCTCCTCTTGTGAGTATAGTCTTTCCGCATTGATTCGAAACCGTATGTGCTACCTGAGGTATTAATACCATTTCTTTCACACTATAGTGTACCGTTCTTGCGGCACTCCAACATCCTGTGCCGTTGTCTCTAGCCCTTAGGTAGGTTACACTACCACTAGATTTCTTGATACTTGTTGCCGCATTTGCTGCTAAGGTCTCTGTTCCCAAAGCTTCGTCTTGCCAGTACCAGGTCACATTACCGAACATAGGAGGAGGGGTACCCTTGGTAAGCACCGTTTCACCACAATTTTTGATGATACTTGTTGGGGCAATCGGCGTCCAGGGTAAACTATTAATACTTACATATACAGAGGTTGGTCTACTCCACCTTCCTTGGCTATCTCTGCCTCTAAGGTAATAGGTACCTGTACCCTGCTTGGCAATAAAAGTACTCCCACTACCCTTAGTGGTACTGGTACCACTACTTTCTTTTCCTTGCCAATACCATTTTACACCACTAGGTGGGATACCACTATAATAAAGTCGAGCCTCACCGCAACTTACCTGACTAATTTTTGGCGTGGGAGGAGAACTAGACCCTTGAGCTTGTACGGTAACAGAAAGGGTTTTGGTTTGCCCTCCCCCATTCGAACTATAGAAGGTAACTTTTACGCTTCCAGTTCCTTGGGTATGCCATGTTACATTGATAGATGTAGCATTAGTCGGAGAGGTGATGGTACCTTTAGTTACTTCCCAGTGAATATAATCTGTGTTTACATCAACTCCACCTATTAGATCGTAGGTGTTGTTGGTGGAGTTTCGGACTACAAATTCAGGACCATAGAGCCTGATGCTCTGTGCGGCTATCTCACCTCCCATCAAAAGGGTGAACCCAATAACGAGATAGAAGAAGAGGCCGCTCATGTACGACTTACTAACTTTAATATTCCTCATACGATGGTTATTTTTTATCTTATTATGTGTTATGTTATATTTTCTTTTTTCCATAATTGTTCTCATGAAAAATTATTTTTTATTGTCCTTGATAATGATACTTATAATCATTGATAAGCTTGTTATCTTGATCTCTAACCTCTTTAAGACGGTTAAAACCATCATAACTGTAATGGATCGTATATCCTTTGGGATCGGTCATACTAGTCACACCAATCAAAGGATCATAGGTATAGGTAGTTACCATACTATCCGATAGTAAAGGCAAATCGCGTAAGCTATTGATAAGAGTCATATGGCTTTCATCTAGGTTTTCTACCTCTTGTGTTGTTCCCAACCCAAGTGCCTGACGAATCTTTTGGTAGTCGGCATTCTCAATCTTTGCTATTGGAAATTGATCGTCATACCCCCAGATATAACTAATAATTGCTCCCGATTCTTTACTTAATTCTAGTGGGTTACCAGAGCCATCATAATTGTAATAGGTAATTCGCTTCTCAAAACGATCTTTAAGGATTGCAGGACCGGGCACTCCCGGTTCAGAGGTATTACGAACATCTCCTTTACTCGTATAGATATATTCTGGAAGTGCGGTGTTATCTTCAAAATTACTATAAGTCGTATAGGTTGAGGATAACATTACTGCATCCTTAAACTTTTCTGTCACCACAATATCTTCTATCTTATTCTGGTTCACTAATGTTGAATAATTCGAATAATTCCCGGCAAATGATGAACCTGGATAGTAATATTTAGTTTGATAATGCTCTTCGTTTGCTCCTTCGGTTAAATAAGTGTTATGTGTACTTATCTTATAGTTAGAAGAATCATATGTATAGGTTTGACGTGTTTCTACTATAGATGGAATAGGAGATTCTTTATAAAAATAATCCTTAGTATGCGTCTCGCCTAGTAAATATCTATAGTAATAGTGGTAGTATTTTCTATAAAAAACAGAAGCACTCTTAGGTCGTAAATCACTATTACAGTTACCTAAACTCTCTGATTCTGGAAAAATACTTGGCATATTACCCTGATTTGAACTTCTTGTTATGTAGCTATCATAAATATTATAAAATTGCAACCAACTACAAGCTTTGCCATAATCTGTAAATACCCAAAATGCTTGTGATATTTCTATAGGGTCTTGATAGGTATTGGTCACCTCCTTAAGCAAACGATCATCATTATCATATACCTTTTGTTTTATCAGGGCGCCATGTAGGTGTGATTTATCCTTCAAAGGAAGGAAAGGCTTATTTCTATAATACCCTTCATGATAGGTAGGAAAATCTGTTGGACTGGTATATTCGTATACAGTACGCCCATTATTTTGCTCTGTAACACTCACCTTTCGATACCCTACATAATTATTTTTGGTCATCGACACATTGACACTATTGATATACTCTTTAACATCAAAAATAGGAGTTACTTTATACGGTGCTACGACCATAGTATTTCCCGTACTAGGATTACTTGTAGCGACCCAGGGATATAGCTCTATCCCTTCAGTAGACTGAAATCCAAGCCATTGAAGTAACGCATAAGGTATATGTTCTTCATACTCTCTAATATTAGTCAGAAAACCATCGATACTTCCTGTAGAAGTATATCCTGTTTGGCCAGGCATTCCTCTGGTATCGACCTCTTCCTGAGTATAAACATATTTATACTGTCTTTTGATACTATTATCGATATCTCTAAACGTCACCGATTTAATACGTAACCCACCCCCGTGCATGGTGTGATCAAAGTTTTCTTTAAATGTTTTGTAGGTTACCCTTGCACTAGCTCGTATATCGGTATTAATACCAGGCGAATTCATATTGGTATAGTGTAGTTTGTATTGACCCGGGGACAATACTACTTTTTGATCTCTACCGGGCTCAAGCATACCTCCAGCCATTCGTTCCAGAATAATCTCTTCACTTCCGGGGCGTTGCTCTACCTTATCTAAATGTATATTTACGCTCTGTAAACTAGGGTCATTTGCGTCTCCATGAAGTAGATGGAATGTAAGTAGTACCTCTTGCTCATCGGTAATAGTAAAATATTCTTGATCATTTAATTCTCGATCCGATCCATGAGCATCAAAAAACACTTCTGGATCTTGACTCCAGCTCCAATTACTGGGGTTAAGATTTTTAAATTCGTTTTCAGTAAAATTTCTGAATCCCATCGATGAAAACTCATTCGACTCAAACATAAACTCCTTTTTACCTCCTGTAGGATAGGATATAGCCGTTAGACTACCGGTACTTACAAAATCTTTGTCTGCACTTTTTTCTGCGGTATAAATACTAATTTGATTGGGTTTGTATTTTTTGTAATACCCCCATAAATCTTTGTATTTATAGCTCTCATCTCCTCTGGTTGTTGGAAAGGGAAGTAATTCTTTATCTCTATATGACAGATCATAGGTAAAAGAATTCGAATCCTGTTTAAAATATTCTGTAAGCTTATCTAAGAACAAAAGCTTGTTTGGAGTAGTCTCATAGACCAGATCAAAGCGTTTAAAAATATGATTATTGGTATCAAAAATTTTGATATCTTCTAGTACTCTTCCGCTATCTTTATATTCAGGATGATTATAAGTTCCTAATATAAATTGAACTTTAGAACCATCTTTAAATACAATAGCACTTACTTTTTGTGAAGCAACAGATATAGCCGTTTGACTTGCGGTAACCCTTGGTTTGATTACAGAAGAGTTATAATTATGAAATTGTGCATCTGTGGCATCGCTATTGTTTATTCCTAAAAACTCTCTCATAACAGTACTTGAGTTCCTAGCCGAGAGTCTAGCTTTCACAAAGGAATCAGGAGCTTCAAAAGCTTCGGTTACCATCTGGTAATTATAAGTAGCCAATAATTGGTTGGTGCTATTTCTTATCTCTTTTACCTTCCAGGCAGAAACATGGTTTTTAGGTCGATGGTCCGACTCACTGGTACTATCTCCGTTACCTCCTTGCAACCAGCTTATAGAGGATGAATCTGAAGTACTTACCTCGGTCACACTCATAAAATATGATATCCCATGAGTATCGGTAACTGTAAATGATGCTATATGATAGGTATTAGCATCATAATTAGGGATTACTTTAAGGTTACTATCATTGCTGAGCATTTTTACCTCTAGTGCTCTTGAAGCATTTTTAATAATTACAAAACGAGCATTTTTGCCAAAAAGACTGAGTTGATACAAATCGGGTTCTTTATCATAATCACCATGAAGATGATGAGAACCACTCCCTCTACCGGCCGCGTTCCAAAGAAAGCGTTGTAATTCCTCATCCTCATTATTATAAGAGTCAAAGTCCTGTTCAAAAAAGCCATTGTGATAAATCCCTACCTCATATGGTGCAAAAGGAGCCTCCTCTAACTGCGCCTCATCTCTGATATGTCTTACCGTTCTTGAAATGACGGCTTCTCCATCCAACGCCCAGCCAGTACCTACCCAACCAGAACGCTCATCAATTCTAAGTCCCATAGTATTATACCTAAGCGATATAGGAATGGTAAGCCCAGACCCTACATTTTTACTATAAATTGGTAATTGAATGTCTGGCTGCCCTGAATAATAATCTACAGGTACTTCTTCAAAATGCATTAAACTCGCCACTGTGGGAGAAGGAGGGATAATTTTAGGTAACTCATTTCCCTGTTGGGGCGAGCTATATTGCCCATATCCCAAGCCTACTACTAGCATCAAAGCGATGCTGACGCATAATCTTATCATAAAAATGATTTTTAATAATTTAAGTTAATTAGTGATCTTAAAATGGAAGGTTTCATCCCTAATGTTATGGCATGACCCTCAATAGATTTAAGAAGTACTATCAAAAATGACAGTAATACCTTCTTTACAATGTGTACTTTTATCATATGTTTTGTTTTCCTTTTTTTGAGGCACACTTAGTTTATAGATCTAATCAGGATAATCCAAAATCTTTCTATATTATTATTTATAATAGTTTACCTCTTAAAATGTGTCTTACATTATAATAATGCCCTTAACAAAAATGATAACAGTATTTTTTTACTTTTTTTCAAAAAAATATTCATGCGTAATATTCTCTCTTTATACCTTATCCTAATTCTTAACAACACATTAAACAGAGTAATGAGTTATATAAACATGTTGTATACTCTCATACTGATTTATTTAGTATTTTGCTAATAATACAACATGCCAATTCCTTCTTTCGGAACTGGCATGTTTTTTCGTTTAAAAAAAAATTACTCCTTAACAAAAAGAAAAAAGTTAAAGATTCTTTATTTCCTACCCCTAGTATAAAAATCATGCATACTTCTTAAAATATAAAGAAGACACCCGCTTCCCAAATATTCTTGAATCATCGATTTTGGTTTGTTTTAAACCCAAACACAAACTTACTTTAGACAGTATAATTAAGCGCCCCTGAAAACAGGGGTTTTTTTTGATCAAGGAAAATGAATTACAGATAAACTACTCCGGTTACTTTTTTTTAGTAAAATTCGTTTCTACTAAATAATTTTTCTTACCACTTTACCTTTACCTGATACTTTATGTTCTGCTTTGTATGTATTAGAATAAAAAGTTAAAATCTGCCACAAAGTGTAACACAATAGAAACTTTACAGTATTTAAAAAAGCAAGAGGTTCTTTATTTCGCATTTATTTAGATCATCATTAGCTACAATTTTCGTTATTTTGCATACAAATTTATAACCCTTGAAAAAGAATTTCTTCTATATACTAATTGCTCTTTTATTTTCTGTAACTATACACGCTCAGAAGGGTAAACAAATCAAAGTACAATCAGACCGTACTATAAAGGATCAGAATAGATTTCCTGGTGCCACTATTCTTGCCAAAGTAGACAAGCAAGTATACATGCAACATGAAGGTATAGAAATATGGTGCGATCAGGCTATACATTATGGTGAAGATCGTTTTGTAAAAGCTCTTGGTAATGTTGTAATCAAACAAGGTGACACACTTACTATGACCAGCAAATATGCCGAATATAATGGTGTTACTCAATTTGCCTACGCAAGTGATGATGTTTTTATGGAAACTCCGTCGAACACCTTACAATCTGACACCTTATTTTTTGACCGATTAAAGCAACAAGCTTATTATCGTAGTGGTGGAACGGTTAAAGATTCATCTAATACATTAACGAGTACAATTGGCCGTTACTTTATGGATAGAAAACAATATTCGTTTAATACCAACGTAAAAATTGTTAACCCAGAGAATACCGTTGATTCTGACAGATTAGACTATTATACCGAAAATGGACATGCCTATCTATATGGCCCTTCTACTGTAAAAGGAAAAGAAAGCACGTTGTATTGCGAACGTGGATTCTATGACACCAAAGTTAAAACAGGATATGCTATCAAAAATGCACGTATCGATTATGATAAACGTACCGTTTTTGGAGATAGTATTTTCTATAATAGTGCCGTTCAATTTGCATCTGCTACTAATAACATTAAAGTACTAGATACGGCTAATAATTCTGTAATTACGGGACATTATGCCGAAGTTTTTAAGGCAAAGGATTCTTTGTTTATTACCAAAAGGGCCTTGGCTGCTACGTTACAAGAAAAGGATTCTATATACATACATAGTGATACTTTAATGGTAACGGGTAAACCCAATCGAAGAATCATGAATGGTTTTTATGATGTAAGAATCTATAAAAGTAATATGAGTGGTAAAAGTGACTCTATTAATGTAGATCAAACCACTGGCTACACCAAAATGGTTGGTCGTCCTATTTTGTGGGCACAAAGAAATCAAATGACAGGAGATACCATAAAGATCATTTCGAATACCAAAACAGAAAAATTAGACTCTCTTGTTGTTTATGAAAATGCATTTTTAGCTCAAGAAGACACGTTAAAAGCTGGGTACAATCAAGTAAAAGGGCAGATTTTGTATGGTTTATTTAAGGACAATGAAATCTACCAGATCGATATTGATAAAAATACCGAAACCATATTCTTTCAGAGAGAGAGTGAGGGTGAACTCAAACTTATAGGAATCAACAAAGTATTATCCAGTTCTATACGAATGTTACTAAATGATCGAGAGATTGAAGATGTCTATTACTATCAAAATGTAGATGGCACTCTATATCGTGAAATTGATCTCCCCGAAAATGCAAGAGAATTATCAGGTCTTAACTGGCGAGGTGAGGAGCGTATTAACAGTAAAGCAGATCTTTTTAGAGGAGAATCACCACCAAAACTCATCAAAATAAAAGGAATTCCCTTACCCAAAGACGAAGCCGATTTCTTTGATGAGGAAACGATAAAAAGGATTGAAGAAAACAAATCAGAAGGTTCTAGATTACTAGAACAAGAACTCAAAGATGCCGAGCTTAAAGAAGGCAACGAACAACTCGATTCTATTTTACCTAAAAAGAAAATTAAAGAAGACCTAGATACACAAACCAAAAAAAATAAGAAAAAAACATCTGATCTTGATTCATATTTGGGCCTTACACCCAAACAAAGAGATAGTGTTACAGTTACCACATTACAATACCCAGAAGAAAAACCTAAAGATAGTATCAAGTAATAGGTGTAGAATACAGGTAATTTGATCCTTTTTACTTTCATTAGTATCAATTATTTAATAAAACCAATCTAATTGAAAGAAGATTTTTTTAAATATCAAGCGCAGACGACTCCGCATCCATTAGCAATGGAAATTTCGCATGCAGAAGGATCATATATATACACCACAGATCATAAAAAGCATCTTGATTTTGTAGCTGGCGTTTCTGCTTGTAGTTTAGGTCATAAACACCCCAGAGTAGTTACTGCAATTAAAAACCAACTAGACAAGTATTTGCATGTCATGGTTTATGGTGAATATATACAAGAATCTGCTGTAGAGTTAACCAAACTACTTGCCTCTCTCCTACCCAAATCTTTAAACAAAACATACCTCACCAACTCGGGTACTGAAGCTATAGAAGGATCTATAAAATTAGCTAGACGAGTTACTGGGCGTAGTCAAATCATAGCTGCAAAGCATGCCTATCACGGCAATACTATGGGATCTATGAGTGTTATGGGTTTTGAAGAACGCAAACAAGCATTTAGGCCACTTATTCCAGATGTTAATTTTATTACTTTTAATGAAGAAGAGGATTTAAATCATATTACAGATAAAACTGCTGCTGTTATATTAGAAACCATTCAAGGAGGTGCCGGATTTATTGTTCCTAAAAATGATTATTTACGTAAAGTAAAAGAACGTTGTCAAGAAGTAGGTGCTTTGGTCATACTTGATGAAATACAACCTGGTTTTGGAAGAACAGGAAAACTATTTGGTTTTGAGAACTATAATATGATTCCAGATATCATTGCCATGGGGAAAGGAATGGGCGGAGGAATGCCAATCGGTGCCTTCACTGCTTCATCATCATTAATGGATCAACTGCAAGATCATCCAAAACTTGGTCATATAACCACTTTTGGAGGCAATCCTGTCATTGCAGCTGCCGCTTTGGCAACATTACAAGAGATTACCGAAAGTGACTTAATGGCAGCTGTCATTGAGAAAGAAAAATTGTTCAGATCCCTTTTAATTCACCCTTTAATTAAAGAAATACGAGGCATAGGACTAATGCTGGCTCTTATTACACCTTCAGCAGAAGTTACAAATCAGATCATTTTAAAGTGTAAAGACAAAGGACTTATTTTATTTTGGCTACTCTTCGAGCCAATGGCTGTGCGTATTACACCTCCTCTTACCATATCAAATACCGAAATTAAAGAAGGATGTAAAATCATTATAGAAGTCCTTGATGAGGTTTCAAAGACCAAATTTTAAGAAATATAATTAGGAGATTTTATGGAAAACCCGTAAATTTAATACACTTACATTTCTTCGCACCTTGTAAAACCATCCTAATTGGCTTAAAAAAATGAGACTCTAAATCATTGTATGTTACAATGGTACACCTTTTGTTAATTAGTTTGTTAAAAACAATTGGTTTTTGAAGTTTAATCGTTCGATATCATTCGTAATTTTAATACTGAGGAAATCAATTTATACAAAAATAAACTGCAAAGTAACATTAGTATAGTATACCGGTGTTGGGGAAAACAACAAAAGTTACTATATAAATACTTTAGTTTATTGAACATCTTTAATCAACGTGTATGAAATTTAACCACGAAGAAGAAGAAAACAGTAATTTCTCAATCACTCGATACGAGTCTATGCTGAGATCTAATGATGTTAAATTTTTTGATTCAGACGAGTTTGAATCTATTATTCATCATTATCTGGAAAACGGAAAAATTGCCAAAGCAAAGAAAGCAATTTCATTAGGGCTTTCGCAACACCCATCCTCTGTTAACCTAAAACTCTTGCAAGTCGAAGTACTTGTTTTTGAAAATCGTTTTGACAAAGCAGATCAGCTTTTGGCTCAATTACATGCTATAGAGCCAGAAAATGAAGAAATTTATATACAGAAAGCTAATATCCTTTCTAAACAAAGTAATCATAAAGAAGCTATTGAATTATTATCTATGGCTTTGGAGTATACAAATGACATTGCCGATATCTATTCACTAATAGGTATGGAATATTTGTTTATGGATGATTTTGATAATGCCAAAATCAACTTTATGAGATGTTTAGAAACAGATGAACAAGATTATTCTGCTTTATATAATATTATTTATTGCTTTGACTTTTTAGAACAACATGAAGAAGCCATAGATTACTTAAATATATTTTTAGATAAAAATCCATATTGTGAGGTAGCTTGGCATCAAATAGGTAAGCAATATTATGACCTTAAAGAATACAAAAAAGCCTTGGCTGCTTTTGATTTTGCTATAATTAGTGATGAGTATTTTATAGGTGCTTACCTTGAAAAAGGAAAGGTATTAGAAAAACTAAAAAGGTATAATGAAGCTATAGAAAACTATAGAATCACTTTGGAGCTAGATGACCCTACATCTTTTGCTTTGTTACGTATTGGTAAATGTCATGAAAAATTAGGGAATAACGACTTAGCGATACAGCATTTTTCTAAAACGGTGCATGAAGACCCTTTACTAGATAAAGGATGGATAGCTATTACCGATTTTTATATGCGAAAGCGTGATTATCAAAAGGCATTATACTATACTAATAAAGCGATCAATATTGATAGTGAAAATGTGCTCTACTGGAAACGTTACGCTAGAATAAACAACAAGTTAGAGTTTTATGAAGAAGCAGAAAGAGGCTACCATAAAGCGATCGAGCTTGGCAATTATGAACTAGAAACTTGGTTATCGCGAACAGATATTTTGAGACACCTAGGAGAAAATGATGCTGCAATGCAAAACTTATATCAGGCGATAGAGTTTTATCCAGAAAATGCAGAAATTCATTTTAGATTAGCGGGTATGTTTTATGAAAAACAAGATTATGAAAACGGTGAGCTACAATTAAGAAAAGCGCTTGACCTTGATTATGAGTTCAGCATTATATTAGAAGAGCTTTTTGAAAATGTTTTCAATCTTACATTAATCAAAAACATTATTTCAGAATATAAATAATTTTAAGAAAGACTGTTTTTTTTCTAATAGAATACAGCACAAAAATGCATACATTTGTTTTGATTAGTAATATCAAAAACAAATTCGAATGCAAAGAAATCTTAGAGATTATCTTACTATCTCTATTAAAGGATTAGCTATGGGAGCTGCAGATGTAGTTCCTGGAGTTTCTGGAGGAACCATTGCTTTTATATCTGGTATATATGAAGAGTTAATAGAAACTATTAATGGCTTAAACATTAGTTTTTTTAAGGATTGGAAAAATGAAGGATTCGTATCCTCATGGAAAAAATACAACCTCTCTTTTTTACTTGCTCTTTTTTCTGGGATAGTCGTTAGTATTCTTTCTCTATCAAAAATTATAAAATGGCTACTTCATAACGAGCCCCTTTTACTTTGGGCATTTTTCTTTGGATTGGTATTAGCAAGCATATTATACATAGGCAAGCAAATCACTTCTAGAAAACCAAAAGTCATTCTAGGAATTATTATTGCCACGGTACTATCTTATCTCATCACCATTGCAGAACCATTGGCTTCACCCGACAGTAATTGGTATCTATTATTTTGTGGATTTATAGCCATTATTGCTATGATTTTACCGGGTGTTTCTGGAGCCTTTATCTTATTAGTTTTGGGAGCATACCAAACATTTATAGACATTCTTAACCAATTAAGAGAAGGTTTAATAGCCATGGATTTTACCGTATTATGGCAAGCACTTTCTAAAATTATTATTATTGGTATAGGTGCTATTGTTGGATTAAAGTTATTCTCTAAGGTATTAAACTGGATGTTTAAATATCATAAGAATACTATTTTGGCCATACTCACAGGGTTTATGATAGGCTCTTTAAACAAATTATGGCCCTGGAAAAAAGTATTGTCATGGAGAACAAACTCTGAAGGAATTGAGGTTCCTTTTATAGAGAAAAGTATATTACCTAACCAATATGATGGAGACCCTAAAATACTTTGGGTATTGTTATTTACTGTATTGGGATTCTTTTTAATTTTATTACTAGAACGCCTTTCGACAAAAAAAGCAAAATAATTCATGCGGCAAAGTACCCGAACTTTTAGCGATAGATTTTTCCTTGTTATCAAAGGTTTGGCTATGGGTGCTGCCAACAAAGTTCCGGGAGTATCAGGCGGTGTAGTTGCTTTTGTTGCTGGTTTTTATGAAGAATTCATCTATTCTCTTCAAAAAATAAACGTCAAGGCTTTCAAACTATTGATCAACTTTAGGTTTAAAAGTTTTTGGCGCTATATTAATGGTCGTTTTCTTGGTCTTTTAATTTTAGGGATGCTAATAAGTTATTTTAGCGTTTCAAAAATACTAGATTATCTCATTATTCATTATGAATTATATGTTTGGGCGGCTTTTTTTGGTATGATTATCGGCTCTATCTACTATATCATTAAGGATTTTGATGACTGGAGTCGAAGAAATATTCTACTCATTCTATTGGGAATAATTGTTGGGATAAGCATTAGCCTATTAAGCCCTGCCAAAGAAAATGATAACCTATGGTTTGTATTTATATGTGGAATTATAGGTGTATCAGGAATGACTCTACCGGGGTTATCAGGGTCTTTTATACTCATATTACTGGGTAACTATGTACTATTATTGGTTGACTCGGTAAATGCATTGTATGATACTATTGCCGACATGCTGCAATGGGATTTTTCGTTTATAGATAATACACGTAGAATTAGATTATTAAAAGTACTTGTGGTATTTAGTCTGGGTTCACTAACAGGTTTAATAACACTATCCCATTTTTTAGGCTACGTATTAAAGCATTATAAAAATGCCACTTTTGCTGCTATAATAGGTTTTATTACGGGGTCGCTGGGTGTTGTATGGCCATGGAAACACAAAATATACAAACTAGACACGCTCGGAAACACACAAATTGACGCATTAGGAAACCCTATTCTTGACAATTATGATCGTTATTTTCCCGATCTAACTATCACAGAAACTTATTTTGGTATATTTTATATTATTCTAGGTATTGGTTTGGTTCTTTGGTTAGAATGGTATGGCAAACAAACTATAAAAAACTCAAAATGAAAAAATCTTACGGCTTATTAGGTAGAAACATTAGTTATTCTTTTTCTAAAGGTTATTTCTCTGAAAAGTTTGAACAAGAAGCTTTAGATTGTGAATACAATAACTTTGATCTTCAACAAATAGATAATATCAAAGAAATTATCAAGGAACAACAAATTGAAGGATTTAATGTAACCATTCCGTATAAGGAAGAAATCCTATCCTATCTAGACGAATTAGACCCTATTGCCAAAGAAATAGGAGCAGTAAATGTGGTTAAAATAGATAAGAATCAAAAATTAAAAGGGTATAATAGTGATTATTTTGGTTTTGTAGAATCTCTCAAACCTTTATTAAACAAAAACATAAAAAAGGCATTAATTCTTGGTACTGGTGGAGCTTCAAAAGCCATTGCTTACGCGCTCAATAACTTAGAGATTACTTCGGTATTCGTATCCCGAAACCCAGATTTTAACGAGCTTAGTTATGCCGATATAGACGAAGATATTATGCATGCTTATCCCCTACTTATAAACTGCACTCCCTTAGGTACTCATCCAAACATTCATAACTACCCAGATATACCTTACGAATACATTACAAAAAATCATGTTTTATATGATTTAATCTATAATCCCTCTGAGACCACTTTTATGAAGAAAGGAAAAGAAAAAGGAGCTACTGTTTCTAACGGTTTACAAATGCTAACACTACAAGCAGAGAAAGCTTGGGAAATTTGGAACGCATAATTTTGACCCCATCTAACCGTAACAAAATAGTATCTAAATAATTAGAGAAGGAACTAAAACTTTCTAATAACTTTGAGTTTTTCTAATATGTTAGTATCTTAGTCAAAGAATAATGCTATTTGTATTTTAGAATAAGGGTGTTATTGCTTGCTTATTTTTTAAACTATTTGGGTTTAAAATGCACTAACGACAGTGATTTTCTATTTTTTTAGAAATGATAAAATCCAAAAACAAGAAATAACAACCTCTATTTGAGAATCGATTGGTAATTGTAAGACAAATAAAAAAGCTCACACAATGTCAACACATGATAACCTGCCTAAGGCAGATGGAAACAAAGAGAATAAGACCGAAACTTTAGAAGTAAACGCTGAAGTTGAGAATGTAGAAAACAAAGTACCAGAGGCTCAGGAAGACTCAACAAATGAAACTCCAGCTCAAACAGAGATTTCTTCTACCGACCAAGAAAAGACCAAAGAAGAAGCGTCAACAGTTGTAAATCCTCAAATTACTGATGCTGTAGAGAATCAAGAAAAACCCAAAGACGAATCTCAAGATTTGGGTGTTGCTTCTTCTAACTCTGAAAAGGGTGATCAAATTCAAGATCAGATGGACGAGGCTGTTGCAGAACATAGTGAAGACGAAAGTACAATAGAGCGTCATAGCATTGAAAAAAAGGATTATCATGCTATGAGTAAAGAAGAATTGGTCAAAGAACTACGTGATTTGGTCAAAAATGAGAAGATACAGGTCATAAGAGAGCATGTTGATGAAATAAAAACCGAATTCAATCAAAAATTTAATGAAGAAGAAGAACAGAAGAAAGAAGAATTTTTGGCAGAAGGTGGCGATGTAATTGATTTTTACTATTCTACTCCCCTAAAGAAAGAATTTAATTCTGTTTATTTTGATTATAAAGAAAAGCGTAATGCGTATTATCAAAATCTAAAAAAAGATCTTCAGGAAAACTTAAAAAGAAGGTTAGAATTAATCGAAGAATTAAAAGGACTACTTAACGTAGACGAGAATATTAATACTACTTATAACCACTTTAAGAGTATACAAGAAAGATGGCGTAATGCAGGAGCGATTCCTAGAGATAAGTACAATACAGTATGGAATACCTATCACCATCATACCGAAAACTTTTATGATTTCTTACACCTTAATAGAGAATTTAGAGATCTAGATTTTAAACATAATCTAGATCAAAAGCTTAAAATCATAGAGCGTGCAACAGAATTAGCACAAGAAACCGATGTTAATAGAGCATTTAGAGAACTACAGCAGCTTCATAAAATGTGGAAAGAAGATTTAGGGCCTGTAGAAAAGGAATACAGAGAACCGATCTGGCAAAAATTTAGTTTATTAACTAAACAAATTCATGAAAATCGTCAAAATTATTTCAAAGATTTAGACAAAATTTATGAGCAAAACCTTGAGGTCAAAAAAGAGATCATCACTAAAATTGTAAGCGTTGCGCAAGATCAACCTAAAAATCATAGCGGTTGGCAACAAAAAATTAAAGAAATTGAAGCCTTAAGAGAAGAGTTTTTCAAAGCGGGTAAAGTTCCTTCTAATGTAAATGAACAAATTTGGAGCGAGTTTAAAACGGCTGTTCGAAATTTTAATCATAGTAAAAATGATTTCTACAAAAGCCTTAAAAAAGATCAGTTTGAGAATCTAAACAAAAAAATGGAATTAATCCAGATTGCCGAAAGCAATAAGGATAGTGATGATTTTAATGTTGTTACTCCACTCATGAAAAAGATTCAGTCTGACTGGAAAAAAATTGGACATGTCCCTAGAAAAGACAGTGATAAAATCTGGAAAAGGTTTAAAGAAGCCTGTAATTCTTACTTTGACAGATTGCATGCCGAAAGAGACGAAGCTAATAAAGAAGAAATAGTCGCTCTAGAAAACAAACAGGCACACATCGCACAATTAAAAGAACTTAAGCTTTCTGGTGAGCCAGAAACAGATCTTAAAACGATAAAAGATAATATTGCTTTATGGAAAACTTTGGGGCGTGTTCCTTATAAAAGTAAAAATATCGACAACGACTATAACAAGTTATTAGATGGTCTTTTTGAGCAGCTTAATTTGAGTCGTAAAGAATCAGAGCTTATTAAGTATGAAAACAAGCTTAATACTTTATCGAATCAAACTGATGATCGTGCGCTTAGAAATGAACAGAATTTTATTCGCAAAAAGATTGAAGAGGTACATGGTGAAATTCGCCAATTAGAAAATAACCTTCAATTTTTCAAACATGCCAAAGATGACAATCCAATGGTTCTCGATGTGCAAAAGAATATTGCAAAACATAGAGAAAATCTAGAGGTATGGAAAGAAAAGCTTAAAAAAATAAAGCAACTTTAAACGCATGCGATGCTCTCTATGTATTTCAGAAGTCGTAGTATTTTCTGAAGTAAAAGAGAGAACTTATTATAAATGTATTCAATGTGAGGGAATCATGCTAGATCCCTCACATTTTCTTTCTGCCAATAGAGAAAAAGATCGCTATGATTTACATCAAAATGATGTTAATGATCTAGGCTATCAACAGTCTGTAAGTCCTATTGTAAACGAAATACTAAAACGGCATACATATACCGATAATGGATTGGATTTTGGTTCTGGAAAAGCCCCTATCATCACACATTTACTTCAAGATAAATCTTATAATATCACTCCCTATGATCCTTTCTTTAATCCAGATGATTCTGCTCTAGAAAAGAAATATGAGTATATTATTTGTTGTGAAGTCATAGAGCATTTTTATACCCCTAGTAAAGAATTTGAAATATTGCAATCCATGTTAGCTTCTTACGGAACATTGTATTGTAAAACCAAAATCTACAACCCTTCAATTGATTTTGACTCATGGTGGTACAAAAATGATCCAACTCATGTTTTCTTTTATTCAAATAAAACTATAGAATGGATAAAAGATCATTTTAAGTATGATAGTATCATTATACAAAACGATTTAATCATACTTAAGAAAGGGAAATAAAGTAAATCTTTCTTTTCTTAAAGTCATACTTTAAACTAAACAACACTAAGGACTCGCTTAATATTATATTCATTGTAAAGATTTAAAGTTCATATACTCCTGCCATGTGACTAAAACAAATTTTTGTTTATTATTTTCTTTTACCTCTAAAAACCCATACTCATAACAAAACAAATAGACTTGTCCCTTCTTATTTTTCCAATAGTGGGTAAAATAATTGGGATTAAACCCTTCAGAAATTAGTTTTTCTTTACGAATGGTAGACAAACCTGATTTATTATATGATTTTAAAAGTTTTCGATTCGTTTTTAGTTGCTTATCTATCGTGTAATACAATGTTTCTTCTAATTTACGTTTTTGGTATTGATGTGCAGACTTACAATAGACAGAACAATATTTCTTATCTGTCCTTCCGGTAATTTCTGCTTTGCAATAGAGGCATGTAGTCATTTCAATCTAACAAAATATTATACGAATATTATTCGACTAATATACTTTTATATTTTAAATATCACCCATGTTTGTATTGTGCAACCAACAAAACATATCACTTTAAAGCATTTATTAATCAATAACCAAAAAATGATTGGGATACAATTTCATCCCGATAAGATAATTCAAGCATTAATAAAAGAGCTTCAAAACCCTAGGTGGAGTAAAGAGTTTTCAATGGTATGTATTGTAAATAGTAAAGAAAACCTAGATCAAATTTTTGAGAGATTCAGAGGAGTCGCTTGGGTAAATGGAAATTCTTTTTTTAAAGAAAAGGCTATACGAGACAATAAACCTATAGATATTAACTGGTATCGTAACCGAAATAGCACAGTTTCTTATAAGCATGTTCCTGAAAAATTTCTAGAAAAACTTGAACTTAAAAGATACTCATTAAATACCTGTAAAACTTATATTTCTCAATTTGAAAAATTCATCAATCATTATCCAGATCAAGAGATTGTAACATTATCCGAACAAGAAGTTAGGGAGTATTTAAAATATCTTATTCAACAAAACAAATCCAATAGCTACGTTAATCAAGCGATTAACAGTATAAAGTTTTATTATGAAGTGGTTATGGGAATGCCAAATCGTTTTTATAGTATAGAACGACCTAGAAAAGAGAAAAAACTCCCTAGTATATTAGCAAAAGAAGATATCTTAAGAATGATTGATCTTACTAAAAACATAAAGCATAAATGTATTATTAGCTTGCTCTACTCTTCTGGATTGCGCAGAGGTGAATTATTAGATTTACAACTCACCGATATTGATAGTAAAAGTATGCTTATCAAAATACGGCAGGCTAAGGGAAATAAGGATAGATATACAATTCTTAATCAATCTGTTCTCAAGAATCTTAGAAAATACTACAAAATATATCGACCAAAACTATATTTGTTTGAATCCATAGAGCCTGAAAGAAAATTTAGTGCTACCAGTGTTCTAAAAATTGTAACTCTAGCCGCTAAAAAAGCTAAGATTAATCAATCAGTACATCCACATATGTTAAGGCATAGTTTTGCGACTCATCTTTTGGAAGAAGGAGTTGATTTAAGGTATATTCAAGTCTTATTAGGGCACCAATCTAGTAAAACAACCGAAATTTACACCCATGTTGCTATAAAGAAATTTAAAAATGTAAAAGATTTACTAATTTAGCTACTCACATAACAGATATATAGTTACTATGGTAACTATATTCAATTGTTAGCAAACATTCAGAAACCTACATTGGATATCATTAATAACATAATACCAATACTTTTCATTTTAGGACTAATACAAGGTTTAGTTTCTGGTGTTTTATTAATCTTGCTAAATCGAAAAGAAAATCGTTCAACTCTATTTCTTGGGATTTTTATCCTTGCTTTTTCAATAGACTATATCGCACCTATTTCAGGACTTTTAAATATCACTATACATTACCCACAATTAAATTTTCTGTTCGATTTTCGGTGGCTAATGTTCCCACTCTTCTATATCTATGTGAGGCAAGTTTCTATATTACCAAGATCTAGAACCGTGTATTATTATCTTATTCCCTGGATAGTAATGTTTACTATTAGTTTGTTTACTTATTTTAATACACTCAATGCAATTGAGAAATTATGGAATTCTTCTTGGTTTATGTTCTTTTACTATAGGGGAAGTACTGTCTTTGATCTATTTATGGCAATAAAAATAATCTTGTTCATTAACAAGCATACAGTAGAAACTAGAAATCAATACTCCTCTACAAAACTGAAAGAACTAAAATGGGCAAAACTTTTTGTGTTAAGTGGCATTATTTTTATACTGACTATGAACATTCGTCTAATAGTTAAAGATTTTTACCTCGATTTATTTGAAGCAATAGTTAATGTCGGTTTTCTTTATTGGGTTTCAATGCATGGCATTCGTCAACAAAATGTACTGTCGTTAATTTCAGGAAAAAATATTGACACTGCTCCAATTAAGAGTAAAACAAAAACTTCGGATACCACAAGTAAACAGGAGGATATTGCTATACTTGATAAAGTAGAACAATATATTACTAAACAAAAAGCATTTTTAATATCTGGTTTAACAATTGCCGATGTTTCTAAAAGTATTAACGAACATCCAAAACGTGTTTCTTTAGCAATTAACGCTGTTACCAAAAAGACTTTTAAGTCCTATATAAATAGCTTTAGAATTACAGAAGCAAAGCGACTACTTCAAGATAAATCAACAGCAAACTACAGTATTGAAGGCATTGGTTCAGAGGCTGGTTTTCAAAGTAAAAGTGCATTTTATGATGCTTTTAAAAAGGAAACAGGCATTACTCCTTCTAGTTATAAAAACCAAAATTAATAAGTTGCAGTTTAATAGTAATTCTTAACAGTTAATCTAATTTTTAATTTAAAACTAAATAATTCCTCCGGAAATCGGATTCTAGGATTTAATGTGCCTCAGTTTTTGATTATTTCTAATTCGTTTGTAGACATTTGCAAAAAAATTAAAATATATAATATAAAATCAATGAAAATTAGAAATTTATTTAAAGTAACGCTATTATGTCTTTTTGTAATGACATTTGGAAGTTGTTCTAGTGATGATGATATTCCAGCTCCAGATGATAGAAGTTTTATAACAGATGCCACTATCGATTTTTTTATAAATAGAGACGCAACTGTAAATATTATTGTGACTGGTAGATTTACTGACACGGATATCAATTCAGGTGTAATAAGACGTGGCTTTGTTTATGGAACTACATCTAATCCAGAAGTAAATGCAAACAATACCGTACCAGCTACCGGCTCTACTAATGATAGTGAAATTGGAACATTTTATAACTTAGATGCTGGACAAACTATTTTTGTTCGAGGCTTTTTTGAGTATGCCGATGGGACTTTTTTCTATGGAAATGAAATTCAGACTACTACAGATGTAGATGCAACTAATACACGTTCTATCACAATGGTGATAGATCCAGATTTAATTTCTCAAAATTCTCAAGGGATTACACCTGAATTGAAAGTTACAGCCTTAGAAAAAGAATCACCAATAGAACTAGGATTTGAATATAGCATAAATAATGACTTCTCTAATAGCACAGTTACTTTAAAAAATATAACAGGGAATGTTGGAGTTATTTCTTACTCTAAGCTTATTGAAGGTCTAACATCTAACACAGTCTATTATTTCAGGCCCTATGCAAAATACGCTGATGGCACAATAACTAATGGTGGTAATAGTATACAGTCATTTACAACAAACTAAATAACACAATAGGTATAAAAACAGCTAAAAAAGCGTAAGTCTTAAAGATTTACGCTTTTTTAGTATACATTTTTTTTCGATTCCATTAATTAAGTTAAAAAAAACGCTTGCTAACAACGTGTATAATTCATTGCTAGTAAGTGTCTGCTTGCGAAAGTCCGCTAGGACTTTCTATCTGTGATTTATTTGCTAATTTTAATGCTTAAACCACGCAACGCAATTATACACAAAACCGTTAGCGGTAATTCGAGGAAACAGAACTAAATGAATCAAATTTGGAACAAAATACAAACGGAAATACGTATAGTTGATGTAAAATCTGGACAATCATTTAATCAACCTGCTAACGATTCAGAAATAAACTTGCTTAAGTCATTATTTGAGAATGACATTCCAACAGAATTTATCCAATACTTAAAGGTATTTAATGGACAATCACATAGTAACTTTGAAATCCAACCTTTTAGTTATTATTCTTTCATACCCGTAAATGAAATAATTGACTTAGTAAAAATGCAAAACAAATTATGGGAAAATGAAGAAAAAATAGAGTGGATAACCGAAAACAAAATACAGCCAAAAATTTGGGATAAAAACTGGCTTCCAATTGCTAGTGAAAGTACGTGCTATTTGATAATAGACTTAAATCCTGGAAAAAATGGTGTTTATGGACAAGTTTTCCAGTTAATTTCAGGAATGGACTATGAACAAGACAATGTCGTCTTGGCTAATTCCTTCTTTGATTTTAGCACACAATTACTTAATAAACTAATTGAGAAAGACTATGAAATCGAAGAAGATGAGCCTGTACTAATTTTCAATGATGATTGGATATAAAAACTACACACAACACGGTATAAATGGCATTAAAACGACCATTTATACTCAACGTTGGCAACAAGCGGAAAATCGAACTCAAATTATAAAATGAAAATAAAAAAAGCCTTTTTAGAGGATATTAATAAATTAAAAAAGATATGCATTGATGCTTATTCTCTGAATTTTCATAATCATTGGAATGAAGGCGGATTAGAATGGTATTTAGATAACGAATTTAGCGACAAAAGACTCACTTTAGATTTGACGGATAAAAATACTGAATACTATTTTATTGAACATCAAGAAAAACAAGTTGGATTTGTAAAAACCAAGATTAATACGTCTTCGGATTTCATTCCAAATTCAGTAGAATTAGAGAAAATTTATGTTCTGCCTGAATATAAAGGAATGGGAATAGGAAAATTGGCTTTAAAAGATATAATTCAAAAAACGAAAAATAGTGGAAAGGAAAGTGTTTTTTTATGTGTAATTGACACAAATGAAAACGCAATTGCATTTTATAGAAAACTTGGGTTTGAATTCCATAGTAAAACGACCTTAGACATTCCATATTTTAAAGAAGAATTAAAAGGAATGAATAGAATGATTAAAAATTTGAATTAAATAAAGTCAGTTGCCAACACCGTATATAATTTATTGCTAGTTCTAGCCTACTTACGAAAATCCTCTCCGGATTTTCTATTCGGTTTGTATTTGCTAATTTAGGTGTTTAAAACACGCAACAAACCATATACAAACACGTTGTAGCTAATTGAAAAAACTCAAAATAATGACCAAAATAAAACCTCTAAAAGAAGTTGGAGACGAATTAGAATTTTGGAAAGGAACAAGATTTCGACAGTATCAAATTGGACTGAATGTTACAGAAAAAGAAGATGATTACTATGAGTATATGCTTACTGAAATTCCTGGAGAAAGAGATTTTATGTTACTAACTTGTGTAAAAGGACACAAATCTGGAAGTGCATTAGCGTTAGTTAAAACATCTGCTGACAAAACTAAATTTGTGATTACAGGCAAAGCAATAAAATACTCAATGGGAACTGAAAACACATATTTAATAGACTCTGAATAAAAGAACTAAACAATGTCATATTCAATAAAGAAAGAAGAAATAATAAAATATGAGCCAGAACATTTAAAAACATTCAAAGTTGATTCTTATGAATGGATTGACAATTTGAATTTCACTTTAAATCCTTCGGAGTGTCTTTCGAATTATAAAGATTATATTGAAATTGCTAAACAAATGTTTTTAGAAGCTGGTTGGTATGGAGATGGGGAAATTGAATTAATGTGGATTCCTCCTTTTGCTGTAAAAAGCGACAAAATTGAACCGAATATTGGATTAACAATTTGGCACGTTAAACAAATAGAAGATGGAATTTCTTGGATTCTTTCCCCTATTGATATTTATGAATAAAACTAGCTACAACAAGGGCTATAATTAATACGGGCATTAATGCTTAACCCAAATTCAGAGCTTTTAACCAAGTCCGCCAAATCTTTTGATTTGGCTTTATTAATGAAAAGATAAAACAAAATAAAAAGTTTTGGCTAAGTGCTTAATCGAAAGTTCACTACTTTTAATTCCCATACTAATCATAACCTAGACGTTGTACACCATAAAGACGAAACTATTGAGAAAAACATTAACAGCAATTATTTTATTAATTTTTAGTTTCACATCTTTTTCACAAGAAAAGATAATTGTAAATACTGAAATTATTGATTTATCATCATTAATAGGAGATAAACAATACAGTGAATATATAACCGACTTGAAAAAAGTACCTGAGAATATTCGATTTAATCTTGACAACTATCTTAAAATAATTTTAGATGAGTTATATACTAACGCGCTCTTCAAAGATGGGTATGTTTCTGATTTAGCGGGATACTTTAAGGAGAATCCAAATGCATTTGATAGAGGCTGGATTATAACAAAGTATCAGTTTGTTTTTAAACTTGTAAAACCTGATATCGGAATCATTAATTATCCTCTCAAAGTGGATATGGATGAATATGGACAAATTATTGACTGCAACTGGCCTCGAAAATGGTTCGGAAAAGCAAACGATTTTGTCGAGCGTACTGAAATTGAGAAAAAAGCAATGAAATGGGCGGAAAAGAAAACTCTAAATTCAACTGACTATAATGTAGATTTAATATATGATAAAGGAAATAATACAATGTCTTGGAAGTTTCAGTTTCCTAAAAAGCAACCTAATGTTAGTAGGTCATATCAAGTGTTGGAAATTGACTGGAGTAATAATAAAATACTGAAGGAATATAATATTTATACTTCGATTAGTCATTAAATAATTACAGTGTACAACACGGTGTATAAAACATAGCTAATAAGTGCTTAACCGAAAGGTTTATGTATATTTAGAAAGTTCGCCGAATTTTTAATTTGGCTTTTAAAAATTAAAAACAAAATATAAAAATTCGGCTCTGTGTTAATCCGAAAAGTTAGTGCTTTTTTACACGTTACGTTTCATACACAAGTCCGTTGTACACTATTATGAAAAACTTTCTTTCAATCATTATAACCCTTCTTGTTTTTAATATTTCTTTTGCCCAAAAAAATGAAATTGAATTATTGAAATCTTATAATTTCTATGTTGAGAAAAACATAGAAATGGAGAAATGGAGTAATAGATATTATCTTAAAAATGGACTTGTTACTGTGGGAGAAAGTTATTGGAAAAATGAACTACGAAGCCGAACGGAATTTAAATATGACCATTTTAATAATGTGGAATGTGAAATAAACACCTTTGACATCAACGAAGGAAAGGTAAATCGCGTTACAAAAATCAAACTGAAATATGAAAATGGGTTGTTGATTAGTAAAGAATTCGATTATGGATTGACCGAAAAATATTCCGACTTCACAGAATACGGAAAACCAAGATTAATTGAAAGAACTGATGAGTATAAAATTTGGCCTTACAAAGAAACCTTTAAATATGATGAAAATGGAAATATTATTAAATCAATAGTATTTAGAACATATACGGATTTAAAAGACAAAACAGTAAATGAAAAGGTAACTACTTATTTCAAATATGACAAATGGAATAATGTGATAGAAATTCATCTAGAGTTTGAACCTAAACAAGAGTTTCCCATAATAATGGTTGGTGGTCCAGCAAAAAATGAATTTGAATATTTTAGATATAAATACAATAAAAATGGGCTTTGGACTAAAAAGTATAAAACAGTAAACGGAAAGGAGTATCTTATTGCTAAAAGAAAATATAAATAACAGTGTACAACACTATATCCTATGTAAAGCCTTTTCCCAAGACTAGGTTATAAAAATACGATATTTTGTTTTTTAATTATCTCATATTAATACTTCAACGATAGCCTTTTAAGTAACTCCGCATCCTATATGTGGTATCCGCCTAAGGCGAATCCACCAGCATCGCTATGATTATGATTGGCAAACAAGGCAACTTGCTATAAAATGTGATAACTTAATAAAGTTTCACCCAAATTGTTTAGTTGTCCTATTTTGTGCCAAAATGTATGTTAGAGTTTTTAAAGCTTTATTTTATTTCAATTTAACTTACCACTCCTATTTGGTATGGAGTTTCTGTTTTGATAATGGCATGTATACGACTTAATAGTTTTCTAGCTACTTTAACCAATATACGTTTTACGTCTTTATCCTGATGAGATCGATAATATTCTTGCATCACAGGATCAAAACGCAAAGCAACCCAAGTAGCTTCTACCAAATAACTCCTCATAATTCGGTTGGCTCTAGGAGTAAGCCCTGCAATGGTCAAGTTATCACCACTCTGATGAACTGAAGGGATCAAACCAACATAACTAGCTAATTGTTTAAAATTTTTAAACCTTCTTAAATCCCCCAACTCACAAAGAATACCACAAGCGACAATAGGACCAACTCCAGGAACACTCCGTAGTAAATAATAATCCTTCTTATAATGCTTACGACAATAAGCTCGCAACTGAACACTTACCCTTCGAACTTGTTTATCTACAAAACCATAAGATGCTAATCTAGTCTCTAAACAATAATCCATCGTTGTATAATCAAAAGATAACTCTTTGAGCCAAACTCTAAATTTATGTGACCAGTGAGGCTTGTCTAAATCTTCAGGAATAGGAATACCCAAATACAACAATTGCATCTTGATCTTACGCAACTCCTTTACCAGATCATTACGCCTACGAAACAAACAGCGCAACTGTTCTCGTTCTATATCCGGAACATGAATCCCTTGTAATCGACCATCTTTTAATTCTCTACATAATAAACGAGCATCTATCTTATCACTCTTCTGAAATTGAACTTTGGAAGGACGAGAAATATCAGCAGGATTAACTACCATAGAATACCATCCAAAGGATTCAAATAAACGATGATGGCTAAACCCACAACAACCAGATTCATAACAACAATAAACTTTATAGTCCTTAAAATATTTTGCAACATATTTTTGTAAAGCAAAAGCATTGGGTGGAATCGTCAGATCACATCCATCAAAAAGATCTGTAGCTGTATGAATTTTCCAACTTCGCTTGTGTACGTCAATACCAATAAATAACTTTGAGTCTGCAGTATTCTTTGTTTTCATAATAAGAAAGTTTAGAGATTTTTATTATTCTAACTTAGGATACTGCTTTTACATTGTTGCTATAAAAAATAGGCAAAACAGTAATAAATTCAAGACTTTTGGCTCGCATCAAACTTTGTGCTTTACCGAAAGTTTAGTATTTCTAAATCGCCTACTTTTCATATACTAACCGTTGTCATTAATTGAAAATGAATAAAGATCAAATTAAAAAAGAGTTTAAAGAAAACTTTCTGGAGTTAAGGAAACTCTTAAATTCTTGGGAGTTGATTCCAGGTTCTTCTAAAGATGAGTTTGATTCTTTAAATCATCAAATTCTGAGTCATTTGTATAGAGGAGTGGATTTTGAAAAAATCTCTAGTGTTTTAGATAGTGAATTGACCGTTACCTATGGTCTTTCATATGATCTAGAAGATTCTGAAAAAATAGCAACGGAAATTATAGAATGGTGGAATTTTAAAAACTCTTGCGAAACGGAATGAACTCAGATGTAATAAGTGTTAAAGCTAAACTGACCCTATACTCGCCTGAAAATGGAGGAAGAAATACCCGAATTGCAACTAAGTATCGCCCTAATCACGTAATGGAGTATTTACCAAACTCGAATGAATTTCCAACGACATATATCGGACAAATTGAATTTGATAAAGACCTAATCTATCCTGAAGAAACAGAAAACGTAATAGTTAGGTTTTTAAAACATCAAAATATCGAGGAACTTATAATTGAAGGAAGGATCTGGTGGATTCATGAAGGTCCAAGAAAAATTGGAGAAGCTGAAATAATCGAAATTATGAATGAATAAAAACTAATGACAACACTATATAACAAAACATAGCTGCCCTTTAGGTCAGCAACGTTTGTTATATTAAACGTTAGCAACTATAAAACATAATTAAGTGAATCAAGAGAATGAGTAAACAAAAGCGACTACCACAAGGAATGCCTATTGATGCGATAGAACGTGTATATATCAAGGAACTTGATAGGTACTCTGATCAATTAATAAATGAGATTAAAGACTTCCTAAAAATTCCATTGAAAGAAGACGTGATTGAGGGCAGTGTAGAAATTTTTCCAGATGAATATGGAGATGGTTTTTTATCAATAGGACTTTACTTAAAGAGTGAATTGACAAATCATATTTCTTTTGTGGATAATGTGAAAGATTTACCAATGATAGATTTGATCAATTATGACGAAGAAAATCTCGTAGATCTAATTGTAGATATAACGCAAAGATGGTTTGCAGAGAGTTGGTGGAAAGCAGGAGGTTGGGAATATAAATTACCATTAAAAGTATATGGACATGATGGGTTTGGAAGCGGAATTGTTATTGACTTAACCAAACAATAAATAATAAAACGAAAGCACAACATTATGTAAAAATGCATTAAAACGCATTTTACATTAAACGTTGTAGTTAATCTAAATTGAAATATGAATAAAAAACTATTATTAGCACTGTTATTGACTTTAACAATTAAAGCATTTTCTCAAGATTCAAAATTTAGTATTGAAGCTAACTATCCTCTTCCAATTGATGATAATTTTATAGGAAAAAATTATACTGGAATTATTGATATTGGCGTAAAGTATCGATTTTTTGACTTAAATATAATTAATATAGGAGCTTCGTTCAACGGCGGAGTTTTATTGAATAATTCAAATCAAAATAATGGATTACAAGATTTCAAAGTTACATCGTATTCAATACAGCCAAAGGTTTTTGTAGAACTTGATATGGAATCAATTCCTAAATTTCATCCATTCGTAGGCCTCGGCTATACTTTAATGATTTTTGATCCTTCAGGAACAAATAATGGATTTGATGTTTCTGGTGAAAGCGATACTCAAAGCGGAATTAATGCCAATTTAGGAATTGCATACGATATAACGGAAAAACTATTCGCACAAATTCAATATGATTTTGTTAAACTCGGAGTTGAAAATGAAGTTCCCGATATTAAGTTTAATAGAAATGTGAATATTCTGAAAATTGGATTAGGTTTTCGATTATAACTAACTACAACATCATATATAAAATCAGAGCAAAGTATAGTGTCATATCGAAAGGTCATTTCCTTTTTGCAATGGCGCTAGATTTTTATAAATTAAACAAGAAATAAAAATGCGCAGATAGATCAATTGGTTCAGGCTTGTTTGCCTTGCTCCGATTCATATATTTGGCATTATGAGCAAGCTGAAAGAAACTATGGAGATAAAACCTAAAATTGGATTTAATAATATAAAGTACGGAATGTACCGTAAAGATATTATAGCGATTTTAGGGAAGCCTGACCGAATTGTGACGGACGAAAATGATGAATTTGAGCAACGATTGGAATGGAATGAATTAAAAATACGATTGACGTTTCAACTTGATGACAACGATAGATTTACCTATTTGACTTCCAAGAATAACGAAACGGAATTTAATGGCGAACGAATTATCGGAATGAATATTAACGATGCAAAAAACAAACTCTTTGCGGAATTAATAACTGAATGGGAAGTTGAGGACTACCAATTCTTTGAAACTCATTTTAATGAAGATTTATGGTTAACATTACGTTCTGAATTTGGCAGAGTTTTAGAATTTGAAATGGGAGTTCCATTCAAAAACGAAAATGAATATAATTGGCCTGAATGAATTATTTTATGACTGCTTTCTTAAAAATATTGAGAATACTATTGATTTTGATTTTAGGATTTATTCTAATAGTAACTTCTATTTTCATTTTTGATAGATATGTTTCTAATCCGTATATGAAAGGAATAAGTCCAGTAGATATTAAACATATATTTATCTCGTTTTACCATTACTAATAATGATTTTTGGAATAAGATTAATAGAAAAGAAACGGAGAAAAGCCAGCTCAAAACAACGTGTCCTATAATTAATACGGGGGGTTATGCTTAATCCAAAGAGAAGTGTTTTTTAACCAAGTTCACCAAATCTTTTGATTTGGCTTTTAAAAATGAAAAATTAAAACAAAATAAAAAGTTTTGGCTAAATGCTTAATCGGAAATTAATCACTTTTTAATTCCCGTACTAATCATAGCCGAGACCGTTCTATACCATTACAACCAATGAAAAATCTAGTAAAACATATTGAATCAAAAATTTCTTTAACTCGAGAAGAGATAAGTTTGATTGAAAAACATTTTCTTGTTGAAGAAATTGAAGCACAAACCAATCTTTTAGAGGCAGGAAAAACAGAGCGATACATTTATTTTTTAAGCAGTGGAATTGTAAGAGGTTATCAAAATATAAATGGAAAACTAATCATAGAACACCTTGTTGATGAACAAAATTTTTTTACTTCTATCGAAAGTTTTATGAGTGAAACACCTTCGGCTGATTATTTTGAAACTGTTACAAATTGCAAACTTCTAAAAATTTCCAAACCAGATTTAGACCTTCTAAGAAACTATTCAACTAAATGGCATACGATAATTGAAACTATAACAAATGAACATTTAAATTGTAAAATGGATAGAGTTAGAGATTTTCAAACACTTTCTGCTAAAGAACGCTATTTAAAATTTATAAAAGAAACCCCCAATTTAGCCTTAAATGTTTCTATTGAAAATATCGCATCATTCTTAGGTATGGAACCTCAATCATTAAGTCGTATTCGCAAACAAATCGCTTCCTAACAAATGTTATTTTTGAATCTCTAAAAACTATTGACATTTGCTCAAACAAACTTTAAGTATGAGCGAAAAAATATCATTAGTAACGGGAGCAAATGGTCACCTTGGGAATAATTTAGTTAGATTACTACTTTCAAAAAATCATAAAGTAAGAGCATCTGTAAGGGATTTAAAAAACAAACAACCTTTCGATGGATTAGACTGCGAAATTTTTCAAGCAGATATTACAGATAGAGAATCACTTAAAAAAACCTTTAAAAATGTAACATATTTATATGCTGTTGGTGCAAATTTCAATATGTGGGCAAAAAATCCAAAAGTAGAAATCTATGACAATAATGTACAAGGAACACAAAATGTATTTGACATTGCCAATGAATGCGGAATTAAAAGCATTGTCTTTGTAAGTTCAGTAGCTTCTTTAGATTTCACAAAACTTCCCGCAAATGTTGATAATGGCTATAATAAAGATAGACGGAATTGGTATTATAATTCTAAAAATGATTCCGACAAACTCGCTTTAGAATTAGGAGAAAAATATGGAATCCGAACCGTTTTAGTTTTACCATCAGCAATGATTGGCAATGAAGCCCACAAATTAAGTTATTCTAACAATTTGGTTTCTCAAATAATTAATGGTGAAATTCCTATTGATACAAACATAACAATTAACTGGGTAGATGTGAAAGATGTAGCCTTAGGTTCTTACAATGCTATGCAAAAAGGAAATAATGGCGAGCGTTATATTTTGGCAAACGAAGAACATACTTCAATACAAGAGAGTGTAAAAATCGCGTCTAAAGAATTTCCTGAATTGAAATTAAAAATACCAAAAAAAGTACCCAAATGCTTATTATATTCTGTAGCAGGTCTCATGGAATTTACAAGTAAAATATCAAGAAAAGAGCCACAGCTACAAAGACATTATTTAGATATGTTTTATGGCTTAAAGCAAGATTATGACATCACAAAATCAAGAAATGAAATAGATTTTAATCCGAAATCATCAAAGCAAGCCTTGATTGAAGCAATGAACTATTTAAAAAACGATTGGAAACAATAAAATAATGAAACATATATTTTTACTGTTAATAATAGCTTTAAGTATAACTGCCAAAGGACAAACTATTGTTGGTTTATGGGAAACTTATGATGACAAAACCAATGAAAAAAAAGCAGTTATTGAAATTTTCAAAACAAACAATATCTATTTCGCTAAAATATTTGAAAACTTTGTTGGAGGGAAAAACGCTACTTGTGAAAAGTGTAAAGGAACAAAAAAAGATAACCCAATAATTGGTTTATTAATTATTGAAAATATTAAGAAAAATGGAGACGAATTTGATGGGGGAAATATTCTTGACCCAGAAACTGGGGAAACTTATAAATGTTATTTAAAACTTATGAATGATAATAAACTTAAAGTAAGAGGTTTTCTTGGGTTCTCGCTTTTTGGAAGAACTCAATATTGGAATAGAAAAGAATAAAACGGCATAGAACAATGTGTGATCATAGCAGCTAAGTAATCAATCGATTGATTCTTGTATATTTGGTAAGGCGCAATCACTTGCAAAAAGTAAAGTTAGCAATCAATACGCAAGAAAATTCAAAAAGCAAGGTAACATTTTGCACAGCTAAGACACATATATTAAACGTTGCCACACATTTAAGAAACTCAATGGGAGGATTTACAAATCTGATTTATTTTAAAGAATATCTATCTGAGGAATCAACTAGTCGGATAAAAAAAACTCTTGAAACTTGTGGAGAATTTAAATTGAGTGTAGAAAGTGAATTGGATTACGACTTGGAAGTGGAATATAATGGAGAAAGTTATACTTTCCGAATTTATTACTCAGACGCTAAAAATGATGAAGATTTTGATACAGAAACAAAAACTGAATTTATAAAAAAAGTTGGATATGTTCCAAAATGTTATATTGGATTTATGGCTTGGACGAACTTAAAATACGGACATAAATTCATTGCGGAATTAATGTCAAAAATATTAGAAATAGAAAACGGATTAGTTGAATTTTCAGCAGCAATTAACCCTGATTTAAGCGAAGACAAAGAAAAAATAAGGAAATTTGTTACTCAAGTTGGTGGAAAAATAACGGAATTGGAATATGAAACTGAAAATGACGAAATTTGGTTCACGCATCTAGCCGATAAAGAGTTTTTAACTAATTGGATTAGGCATAAACAATTTTATCTACCTAAATGAAAAAAGGAATACTAAAAACTTTAATGCTTTATGGAATAGGATTCGGTATAGCGGGAATCATTTCTTTGACAGTAAAGCATACATATATTCATGGTCCAGGATTACATCATTTTATAATGTTTTTGACATTTGTCATTGGAGTAATCTGGACTTTTGTTTGTTTATTTTTACTCCTTCGTAAACCAAATGAAACTCTGAAGGGAATCGCAATAACGAATGCAATAATTATATCGAGTATAATGATTTTCCTATTCTTCATAATAAGATAAAATATAACGTGTGGTAACATTATATATAAAATCAGAGCAAAGTTTGGTGCCAATCGAAAGGTCATTTCCTTTTTGCAATGGCGCTAAGTTTTTATAAATTAAACAAGAAATAAAAATGCGCAGATAGATTAATTGGTTCAGGTGTGTTTGCCTTGCTTCAATTCATATATTTGGCGTTGTGTGTCATTCCATCAACCCCTTATAGTTGAAAATAAATATGTCCAAATTAGTAGAATATAGAGAGATTTTGAACTTAACTCAAGAAGAACTTTCAAAGAAGTCAGGAATCTCTGTAAGAACCATTCAGAGGATAGAATCAGGAATAGACCCTAAAGGTTTTACTTTGAAGTCGTTGGCGAAAGCCTTGGATGTAAATCAAAATGACCTTATTAATAAAAATAACCTAAGTAGTGAATCCAATTCTAACATAGTAAATTTAATTAATCTTTCTTCTTTGATTGTTGTCTTTATACCTGTTGCGAGTTTTGTTTTGCCTCTAATAATTACTCTTATTAAAAAGCAATTAAATTCTTTAACTAAACAGATTATAACAATTCAAATACTATGGGCTGCAATAATGATTACAGTATATTTAATTGGAAGCATATTTTTTGTTGGAGAATTAGGGCGTGATATTGGAATGCTATTAATCTTACTGCTAATACTTGCAAATACTTTTGTTATTCTCAGAAATAGTATAGAGCTAAATAAAAAAGATAAACTTTATTTTAAATTAAATTTTAGTGTCATTTAGTTTTTTTCAAAGTATTAGTGGCAGTTGACGTATCTTTGGCGTGCTTTTGGCGTGGTCTTTTTTTTCTTCTCTTTTGTTAATTATTGACTTTTGAATCTCAATCTTACAAAACAAAATAATGATACAAATAAGAATATTTTTTTTAAGCCTTTTTATTGTTTTATTTCAGGTCTTCAATAGTTTTAGTCAAACTAGTCAAATTCAAAAAATAGATAGCCTATTTACTTCTTGGAATTCATCTAATCATTCGGGTGGCTCTGTATTAGTATCAAAGGATGGGAAAACTATTTTTTCTAAACCCTACGGTTTAGCTAGTATAGAATACAACACTCCAAACACAAACAACACCCTCTTTAATATTGGTTCTATATCAAAGCAATTTACAGCTATGGGTATCGTATTATTAGAAGAACAAAATAAACTTACTTTTGATGATGATATTAGAAAACACATTCCTGAATTACCTAATTTTGGTGAGACCATTACTATTCGCCACTTATTGCACCATACAAGTGGATTAAGAGATTTACATGGCTTATTGGGATTAGCTGGTTGGAGAAGTGAAGATTTGGAAACAAACGATGATATTTATAGGGTTATTAAAAACCAAAAAGAACTCAACTTTAAACCTAACGAAGAGTTTTTATACAGTAATACTGGATACATCCTTTTAGCAAAGATTATTGAAAATGTTGATAAATTAGACTTCAATCAATGGATGAAGCAACATGTTTTTGAACCTTTAGGAATGAAAAACACCTATGTCGAGAGGCAACATGATAGAATTGTTCCAAATAATGCTACCTCATACTATTGGCAAAAAGAGTTTAAACGAGCTGTCGAATATTGGGGGTACTTTGGTTCTGGAAACATGCACTCTACAATTGAGGATATGAACATTTGGTTACAAAATTTTAGTAAACCTCAGAATAATTGGGAGTCAGCATTTAACAAAATGCTGTCAACAACAACACTTAACAATGGTTTTAAAACCAATTATGGTTTCGGGATTCGTATTGAAGATTATTCTGGAGAGAGGGTAATTCAACATGGAGGATCTGTTGGCGGTTTTAGGGCAATAACAAGAACTTTTCCTGAAAAACGACTCAATATTGTAATTCTAACTAATTATTCAAGAAGCAGTATAGGATCTATAGCTAATAAGATTTCTGATATCATGTTGGATAAAAGGAAAGATACACTTACAAAAAAAAAGAGAACTAAAGTTACTGAGACCTCTGCTGAATTTGTCAAGTTGTCAAACGATATACTTAAGAAGTTTGAAGGTGTTTACTGGAGTGATGAAGAGAAAATAGGACGAAAGGTTTATGTAAAAAATGACACCCTACGATATTCAAGCTCAGAAATTAACGAATGGCCTTTAGTACCTATAGGAAAGAATACTTTTAGAATGATAAATTCTACCATAAGATCACCTACTGTGAAATTTAATAGTATCGCACATAAAATGATTATTTGGACTGACAATAATTTACCAGGAATCTTTACCTTTCTCCAAACGAACTTAGACAAAAACACAAATGATTTCAATATACTTATTGGGAATTATTATAGCCCAGAACTAAAAACTATGTATTCGATTTCTATTGATAACAAATCTAATATCTATCTCGAACATGCAAGGCATGGAAAAATAAAACTAGAGCAGCTATACAATAATATTTTTTCTGGTAATTGGCCTGTAGATATAGTTGAAATAAAAAAGAATGATGAAGGAAAAGTTTTGGGTTTAAGAATGTCAAATGGTCGCACTCGAAATGTATGGTTTAAAAAAGTCATTTGATTTTAAAAAGTACGTCACACAAGACCGTTGGCAACAAATAAAATGAATCTGTTTAAAATAATTAATAAAAATGCTTTTCCAAAATTGGAAGAAGTTAGCGCATCTAAACGGATTGAAATATTTAATGATATTGTAACTCCAACTCTAAACAATATTGGGTTAGAAAAATGGGATGGAAAATACACTTGGAATAATGACTTTAATGACAACGGAATTAAGCACGTTGTTCGCTACCAAGTTTTTAAAAGTTTTAATGGTTCTTTCTCTTATGGGAATTGTTTTTCATTTATTCCAACAACTTCGAATAATGGAAAAAAACTAACTAATCATAAAACTGACAAATCAACAACACTTCATCTATGGGAAAGGTTAGATGGTTAGAAAAAGTCTTTTGAAGGGAGTCAAAGAGAAAATCCATATGACAAAATATCTCATTGGAATGAAAAAGACTTTCTAAAAACTTTAGATTTAGTAATTAAAAAATACCCTAAAAAATTAGCAAATTGGTTCGATAAACATAATACTATTGAACAAAATATCCTTACTGCAAAAAAACAGATAGAATTGGGTAATTCATATGATTTCAACTCACCGAGTCAACAATACATCTTAGCTTTTTTATATGCATATAACGGTGATATTGATACTGCTAATAATTATATACAAAATTATTACAATCCAATTATTGAGAGAAACTCAATATACAAAAATGAGAAAGAATTAGTATTAGAAAGAATAAAAATGAGCTTTTAAACTGGATTGACAAACACCATCTTGATCGTCCACATTTCTCCAAAAAAACTCAATTCGGCACCAAATAATAAATCCCCGGTCAAACCTTTTCTGCACTTAATTATTACGGCTACCTTTAGTATAAGTTAACGTAGCTCTTGTATCCTACAAGCTTCTAGATAAAAAGAGTTTTATGCTATTGTCAAAATTCGATGACTAAATTATTGCAAGTGAAACCCTAATGTTTTCATTACAAACGTATCCCAGATGAAGGCATTGTTTTAAAAAGTAATATCATGAAAAAAGTAGCACTACCCTTTTTGATCGTACTAAATATTTATTTGTTACAAGCACAATCTAATACTGCCGAGGTGCATCAAATCGGCAATGATAATAGCACTACAATTAAGCAAACAGGTCAGGCAAATACATTGACTATTCATCAATCTGGAGATGAAAATACCGCGCAGGTTTTTCAGAATCATACACATCAAGAAGTATATCAGCAACAAACAGGGGATGCGAACACTAGTATTGCAGTTCAGGGTACAGAAGAGGTCGAACCTGATACTAATTATGGGTATAATAAAATCCAACAAGAACAAAATGGATTAGAAAACACTGCCAGGGCAACCCAGATTTACGGAAATTACAATACTATAAAACAAGTACAAAACCAAAACTTAAATACCGGTTCCGCAACTATTGCTTACGGAAACCAAAATAGTATTACACAACTTTTATCCGCCGTGCAGGTTACTGCTACTGCAACAATTCTAAACGGAAATCATAATAGTATTCATCAGGATTTATTTGATTATCGCACAACACCCAGTACAAATTATGCGATCACTACTATTGATGAAGCCAACAATACTACGGTAAATCAATATCAGGCAGGAGATAATCATATGGGCACTATTACTATAAATAATAGTAATGATAACTACGTTGGGCAATATCAAGATGATTCGAACAATACGAATACTGTTACGATAACCAACAGTAATAACAATAGTATAGGACAACTCACCAATGGTGATTTTAATATCGTATCTATAACAATAACTAATGCAGATCAGAATAACATCACTCAAAATCATATGGATGGGGTGAGTACCAGTAATAGCAGTGTTACTGTTACACATGCAGAAGAAAATTACATCTCTCAGGATCATTTTGGAGGTGCTAACAACAAAAACGAAATAGATATACAAATAGGAGATCGTAATCGAACTATTCAAAGTGCCATATTTTCTCAACACGATACTTCTATAATAAAGCTAAGTCATAGTAGTGATAATTCATTTTATCAATATAAAACCCACGATTACAACCAGGCAGATATTAATGCGGGTTATGCCAATCATAACACCATAACACAAGACCAGATAGGAAATCAAAATGAGGCAAAAGCAGTTTTATCTTATGCAGATCATAATACCATCGAACAAACACAACATGGTAACACCAATCTCGCAAGTGCTAATCAAGAAGTAAGCGCTATTAATAAGGACAACAACAATAATACAATTATCCAAAAACAGCAGGGTGATCATAATAAAATTATCACGACACAATCCGACGGTACTCTTAATACGATCACAAACGTACAGTTAGGAAACAACAATAGTATTAGTAATACTCAAAAAGGTGCTGATAATACGATGCAAATATCCCAAACAGGAGATTTCTTAAACATCACACTATCTCAGGCAGGAGTAGGAAACGCTGTTACTATTGATCAGAATTAAAATTAGCTGCATTACCATAGTATTTCTTTCCTAAACACAGACCTTAGCTTAATATAATCAGTCTAAAACATAAAAAAGTTCTATTAGAATACGGTAACCTATTTTAATGCGTTGTAAAGAGCATCTTGCGTAAAATACTCTATAAAAATGTATTGGTCAGTATCTTGCACGAGATACTCAAAAAAAATGTGTATTGCACAGTATCTTGCACGAGATACTCGATAAAAATGTATGTTGCGTAGCATCTTGCATGAGATGCTCAAAAAAAATGTGTGTTGAGCAGTATCTTGCATGAGATACTCGATAAAAATGTATGTTGAACAGTATCTTACACGAGATACTCAAAAAAAATGCGTATTGCCCAGCATCTTGTATGAGATACTCGATAAAAATGTGTGTTGAGGAATATTATCCTTATTGAGTTGCACTAAAAATTTTTAATTCCTCAAGAAACTAATAGATTTGTAGAAAAATATAATGGATATATGTGTACCGGTATACGTATACAATTGTTGCAGCACATATGAGGACCCTAATGTTACTTTTTTTCTTTACTTTAATTTCTTGTTCTTCTACAGAAAAAATTTCTGGTTTTTATCAGCATTATTATAATGACGATGGATTTTATAATAAAATCACAATCGAACTAAAACAAAATGGAGAATTTAATTATAGAGAATTTAATGAACAGATTTGTTATGAAACAACTCGAATATCTAGAGGTAATTGGAAAGAAGAAAATGGTGTAATTGAATTAATTGCAAGTGATAATATCAAACCAAAAATCGATTACAGAATTAATCCTAAACTAAAAGATACTTTAGCAATTAGAGTTTTAGACAAAAATGGAAATAGTTTTTCTGATTCGTTTAGATTTTATGAAGAGAATGAAGGTTGGATATATCCAAATTCAATAGATTCAACCTTGAAAATTCCGTTGGAAAAAAGAGTTAAAAAAATTGTTTTTCAAGGTAAACTAGTTGTTGAAGTGAAAGAAAATTATAACGAAATATTAATAACAAATGCACCTAAGGGTACAATTTACGATTTTAGTACTTTAAAACTATTAAAAAAAAGAAACAGGTTAATCTCAACTGAAAAAATTTCCGGACCAAAAGGAAAAAATGTGAAGGGTATATTTAAAAAAATAAAATGAATACGTGCCACAACACGGTGTATAAGTAATAGCGGTTAAGGTGATAAAACAAAAATCAATATATAAAACAAAGGTCAGTGCAAAATCGAAAGGTTCGTGAGTAGAAATCCGCTACTACCCATACACAAACCGTTGTAAATAATTATGAAAGTACTTTTCTTAACTTTTTCTTGTTTTTTTATTTTTTCATTTTCTGATATCCAAAATGAAAAAATAATTTACGAAAACTATCGCCAAGCAATTGATAGTTATGGAAGTACATTTCCTTACTATTTAGTTATCAATATAACTGACTTAAATACAGGAAATAGCAAAGAAGTTTGTTTAGAAAGTGGAGAACTTGTTTATGCTCTAACAAATGAATGGAATATTAATATTGAAAAGGATTACAAAACAGCAAAAAAGATTAAGCGGAGAAAAAATCGGGAGTTTAAAATAAAAACAAAAAATATCCTGAATAGGTTAAACAGAATTTCATATTCAAATACAGAGTTAATAGAGTATTCTAAAATGGTTAATATTGATTCTATTTCAAAAAACATTCTAAATTCCGATAAGTGGAGTTTTTATCATAATTCTGAAAAAGAACAAATTATGATGGCTCACCTTTTATTTAATAATGGAATTTTAACTGGAACTAATGATTGTTTTGGAGGAGAAGAGTTAACATATGTAAATTGGAAAGATTAAAACTATTTACAACACCAAGTATGATGTCATAGCATTGAAGTGATAACCCAAAGGTTCTTGTATATTTGATATGGCGTAAAGATTTTATGATGAAAAAGTTATAAAATCAACGCAGAAAATATCCATAGCTTGGTAACATTTTGCTCTGCCACGACACATATATTAAACGTTGTGGTGCATTTAAAACCAACATCGAGAATTGAACAATATTAAAACAAAACTTCAAGAAGTATATATTCCATTTTTAATAGTTTCGATAGGAACTATTCTTTTTTACAACATATTTCGTTGGACTTTAGATATCAAACTCGGAATTCTACCCTTAAAAGAAAACTTATTGAATTTTTGGATTCCTTTCGCTCTTCCCTGGATTCCAATACTTATTTGTTTACGAAGAAGAATTCGAATTTTAAATGTTAGAGGCAAAAGAGATAATGGATATTTTGGATATCAATTTGCTATGGCAGCAGCAATGGCTGTACCAATAATAATAAGTCAAAACTACATTGAGAAAAGTTCTTTTGACTTAAACGAAATATCTTCAATCTCAAAAATTAAAGAATTAAAAAACGAAAAATATTTTAAAATAAGCTCATTTAACATTGACCATAACTCAAGTCTTCCATATGTAACTGCTAGAACTTCTGGTCGAAATAATGATAATCTGAACTTTTACTTATATCTCGCTTGTCCGTTTGAAGAAACGAGCTCAGTTTGGTACGGAGTTGAGTATAAAAAGAATTTAAGTAATCGTATTAATGAACAAAGGAAAAATTCAGAATACAGAGCATTTTTAAACAAATCGGAACAAGAATTTAAAACCTATAATTTTCAAGATGTAGAATATTTTGAACGGCTAGGATATTCAGACGACAGAGATGGATTTATAGAAGCAATAAAAGAAAGAAACGCTAATCTAAACGAAAAGGAACAAATAATACTTGTACCTAAAAATGATGTTTTTGAAGAAAGACTCGGCAATTCATTTCCTTGGATTTTTGGGTCTTTTGGAATTGGAGCATTAGCTCTTTTGTTAATGGTAGTAATTCCTAAAATTGATGAAAAGGAATTAAACGATTTTAAAAAGAACAAACCACTAAAGGAAGATGATTTAAAAGATATGATTGGCTTTTTAAATCCAATGGGCGAAAATAAAGCCACAGCAATTTTATTGCTTCTAAATATTATTGTTTTTCTAATTATGACATTTGACGGACTAAACATAGTTTCGCCTACACCAAAAGAATTACTCGAAATTGGAGGGAATAGAAGATTTGAGGTTATGAATGGCGAGTATTGGAGACTATTTTCTTCGATGTTTATTCACAGTGGACTATTACATTTGTTTATGAACTTAATAGGTCTTGGACTTGGAAGCAGTTTATTGGAAAACATTCTTGGTTCGGTAAAATTAATAATTACCTACATTGTTTGCGGAATACTTGCAAGTTTAGCGAGTATTTATTGGCACGAAAACACAGTTAGTGTTGGAGCATCTGGAGCAATTTTTGGACTTTATGGTCTGATTTTGGCTTTTACAGTTTTTAAAATTTACCCAAATTATATGAGAGGAATGACTTGGATGCTATTAGGACTTTACGCAGGAGTAAGTTTGTTATTTGGATTTTTAGGTGGAATTGATAATGCAGCTCATTTTGGTGGACTGATAAGCGGATTTGTGATTGGAGGAATTTTAATATTGACAAATAAAGAACAACTGAAAAAAAACGCAGGCTAACAACGTATCCTATGTAAAGCCTTTTCCCAAGACTAGGTTATAAAAATACGATATTTTGTTTTTTAATTATCTCATATTAATGATTTTATATTGTTGAATTGTTAATAATTCCGATAGGATTATTAATACTTCAACGATAGCCTTTTAACTAACTCCGCATCCTATATGTGGTATCCGTCTAAGGCGAATCCACCAGCATCGCTATGATTATGATTGGCAAACAAGGCAACTTGCTATAAAATGTGATCCTGCCATTGGCAGGTCACCCACGTTGTTTAGTTGTCCTATTTTGTACCAAAATGTATGTTAGAGTTTTTAAAGCTTTATTTTATTTCAATTTAACTTACCACTCCTATCTGATAAGGAGTTTCTGTTTTAATAATGGCATGAATACGACTCAGTAATTTTCTGGCCACCTTTACCAAAATCCTTTTCACATCTTTTCCCTGATGAGATCGATAATATTCTTGCATCACAGGATCAAATCGTAAAGCAACCCAAGTAGCTTCTACCAAATAACTTCTCATAATTCGGTTGGCTCTAGGAGTAAGTCCAGAAGTAGTCAAGTTATCACCACTTTGGTGAATTGATGGAATCAAACCAACATAACTAGCCAATTGTTTAAAATTTTTAAACCTTCTTAAATCTCCCAACTCACAAATAATACCACAAGCAACTATAGGGCCTACACCAGGAACACTCCTTAGTAAATAACAGTCCTTCTTATAATGCTTACGGCAATAGGCTCGCAACTTAATACTTACTGATCGTTGCTGTTTATCAACAAAATCAAATGCCTCCAACCGAGTTTGTAAACAATAATCCATTGTTTTATAATCAAAAGACAACTCCTTGAGCCAAACTCTAAACTTATGTGACCAGTGGGGTTGATCTAGTTCTTTGGGAATGTCCATACCTAAATACTATAATTGCATCTTGATTTGGGTTTTGATCTTACGTAACTCCTTTACCAGATCATTACGCCTACGAACAAACAACGTAACTGTTCTCGCTCTATATATGGCACATGAACTCCTTGTAATCGACCATCTTTTAATTCTCTACATAATAAACGAGCATCTATCTTATCACTTTTTTGAAATTGAACTTTGGAAGGACGAGAAATATCAGCAGGATTAACTACCATAGAATACCATCCAAAGGATTCAAATAAACGATGATGGCTAACCCCACAACAACCAGATTCATAACAACAATAAACTTTATAGTCCTTAAAATGTTTTGCAACATATTTTTGTAAAGCAAAAGCACTGGGTGGAATCGTCAGATCACATCCATCAAAAAGATCTGTAGCTGTATGAATTTTCCAACTTCGCTTGTGTACGTCAATACCAATAAATAGCTTTGAGTCTGCAGTATCCTTTGTTTTCATAATAAGAAAGTTTAGAGGTTTTTATTATTCTAACTCAGGATACTGCTTTTACATTGTTGCTAAGAAAACATAGGGCTTTCAGGTTTAATCTAGAAGCATTTGTTTGTTTACAAAGTCGTCAACTATAAAATTTGACATTTACAAAAAACGTTAAAAGCAAAATATTTATATTTGGCTTAGTATCAATCCGAAACGTATCGCTTATCACTTGTCTTACGTTTCTTTTACATTGTTCGCAAATATCAAAAAGTATGAATAAAATAACCCCATTTTATTTTTTTATTTATCCTCTTTAGCGGATGTGCGCAATCAAAGAGGAAATATGAACGTTTAGAGAAAGCTTTAAAAGCTAATGAAGAAGTATATGAACTTAATTTAAGTAATGAAAAAATACAAATTCTCCCTAAGAACCTGAAAAAATTAAAAAAATTAAAAGACCTCAATATTAGCAATAATAAACTGACCCAATTACCAAAATGGATTGGAGATTTTAGAGACTTAGAAAAATTTTACTTTTATAGAAACGAATTGAAAAATATACCTACCTACATTCAAAAACTATCAAGCTTACAAGACATATGCTTCGATTCTAATCAAATTAGTTCACTACCGATTGAATTTGGCAAATTAAAAAATTTAAAAAAACTTCAAGGTAGAAGCAATAAATTCACTTCAATTCCCGACTGTATCAAAAATTTAACCGATTTAAAGGAAATCTCCTTTGCTCAGAATCAGTTAACATCCATTCCTAATTGGATTGAAAATTTAAAAGAATTAAACCACCTTTGGTTAGAATATAATGAGATTGATAAACTACCTAGTACTCTAGAAAAACTATCAAATTTATATGACTTAAACTTAAGAACCAATAAACTTGATTCCTTCCCAAGTTCAATTAATAAGTTAAAGAAATTAAGAAAACTAAATTTATGAGAAAATAGAATTAAATTTTTACCCAAAGATATTGGAGAGTTAAATAATTTAGAAAATCTTTATTTATGGGAAAATAACCTAAGAGAAATTCCTAAAGAAATAATACAATTAAGGAAACTAATTGAATTAGATTTAAGCAATAACGACATTATTTCGATACCAAATAAAATAGGAGATTTAAAAAATCTTCAACAATTGAATATAAGTAATAATAAGATTGAGTCGCTTCCTATCAGTATTGGCGAAATTGCTACACTAACTGAACTGCGCCTAAATAATAATAATAATAATATAAAATCCCTTAATAATAGTATCGGAAATTTAATTAACGTTAAAGTCTTATGGTTCCGAAATAACCAAATAAATTATTTACCTGATACTTTGGGTAAATTAGAAAATTTAGAAGAATTACATTTGGACCAAAACCAGTTAGAAATCATACCTAAAGAGATTGGAAATTTAAAGTCATTAATTATACTCAATCTATCAAAAAACAAACTCAAAAAGTTACCAAAAGAAATTTCGAATTTGAAAAAAATTAAAAAATTATTTATTTCTGGCAATGAATTAAATGAGGTCGAAATTGAAGCTTTAAAAAAGTTAATGCCAAACACTAGGATCTATTTGTAGTAAAAACATTTGCTAACAATTTATCATATTACATATACTACCTTTGGAAAAAAAACGTAACATACAAGAAACGTTAGAGTAAATTTGAGAATGAAACCAACTTATAGAAAAATATTAATAATTATTCCAATGATTTTAATCCTTGGCTATATAGTTTTTGACTGGAATAAGGTTGGTGGTAAAAGTTTTGAAGAAACTGGAACGAATTTCACAAAATCATTCAACGCTGAAAGGAAAAAAATGAACCTACCAGTAATTCCTGACAACTGGAAGAACTTAAGTCCGTTGAAATATAAAGTACAAACTTGGCAAAACCCTAATTCAAATTTACCCTCTCATTTCGAAAAAACTGTCTTCGCCACATATGAAACGGCAGAATTTGAAAAAGAGATTGATAAATATAATTTAAAGAAAATTGGAGAAAAATACTATCAATTAGTAATTGAGTTTTCAAAAACTGAAAATGAATGGACTTGTTTATTAAGAGAAGTACTTCCAAATCCAAAAGAAGAAAATAAAAAACATTTCAGAGACACAGGAACAATGATTTCCGAATTGACCATTGAACAAGCAAATGACACTCTGAAAAAATATGGAATTAAACGACTGAATTATTAAAAACTTGCTCTAACACCGTTGCCTAATTAATTACTAGAGTTTTTAAGCTACCAATTGGAAAAATTCTCCGAATTTCCTTCAGATTCGTCCCCTTTTGCTATCTTAGTTGCTAATTGCAACTAACCACATACAAACATGTTCTACCCCATTTGAAAAAAGCATCGCGAATGACATTAGACAAACTACTAACCGAATTTTATATAGCAAATGGAATTCCTAAAAATGGCGGAATTGAAGAAGATACTTTCAAAATGAAAGTCTTCTTTATAAATTTGACTTTACCGAATCCTAAATTCCGAAAAGAATTGACTCATATTCACGATATTCAACACGTGCTGAATAAATGTGATACTTCTTGGAAAGGCGAAGGGTTTATTTCTGGCTGGGAAATTGGAACTGGATTATGGAAAAAGTTCCCGATTAATCTTTTCATATTTTGGGCATTTGGATATAGTTTATGGTTATATCCAAAATCGGTATTTAAAGGTTTTAAAAAAGGTCTGAACAACGTGGGAATTATCGATTTAGGATTAAGCAAATCGGAATTTATGAAATTAGAGTTTAACCAATTAGTAGAAATAACTAAAAAAGAAAAAAATATTGAAATGGGAATTTGGCAGTGGACTGAATTTTTATTTTGGTCGTTTATAAGTCAATTAGTTTTACTCTTTCCTTTTATATTAGGAATTATTGGACTGATTTGGATAATCAGAACGTAAAAACGATGCAGAACAATGTTATATCATCATAGCAGTTAAGTGATTAATCGAATGGTTGCTGTATTTTTAGTAAGGCGCAATGCTTGCAGAAATATCGAAAAACAGAGTAACATTTTGCTCTGCTACGACACATATATTAAACGCTAGCCTATATAAAGTATGATAGAAAGTATTGACGAATTAAAACAAACTTTAGAATCAATTATTCTTTCAGGGCCTTTAATGGAAGTAAATTTCTATCAGGTTAATGATAGCTTTTTCGAATTCTCAAACGAAGGTATTTGGATAATCGATACTGGAATTGAACTGAAATTTCCATCTGGAATTATTTCCGCTGCTTGGAATTCTAAGCTTGAATGCTATGTTATCGAAAACAAATCCGTGAAAACTATATACGGACAAGATAATTTACATCAACTAGACAATAAAAACATCTCTAAATTTAAAAAACACGTTGGATTAAATGTTGTGGATTCCAGTTTTAAAAGTATGGAATTTGAGTATGTTGTGGACTACACAATGCGAACGGAAAAAGAAGAGCGTTTTGTTGAACTAATTCTTGAGTTTCAGAATAAATCCAAAATCCAAATAGCATTTATAAACTATTCGCTGGAAGAAAACAAGGGGCCTGATAACTTTTCGTTTAACATCATAACAGAATTACTAATCTCTACAAAAAAGATTATGGAAATAAAAAACGTAAGCTAATACTATATTATGTGATCATAGCGGTCAAGTAATAAATCAAAAGGTTATTATATTTTTGGTAAAGCGCGATGCTTGCAAAAAGAAAAAGTTAACAACCAATGCGTAAAAAAAGTTGATGGCTTGGTTACATTTTACCTCGCTACGACACATATATTAAACATTGTATCACATAAACTCATCAATGATCAATTCAAAACTAAAATATTCTGAATCACACCCTTTAAAAGCTGGATTGATGAATGAAAAACTCATATCAAAACAAGAGTTTATAAAAAAATTCGAAGAATTTCCTTGGGAAAAACTATTAGAAAAGCAACTAAATGCTAAGGATGAAAATATTCATAACTCTCCTTCTCTGAATATCGAAAACAATGAAGGGAACGGAATATCTGTTTCAATAGTAGGAGAATTAAATGATTATGAATTTTATGTTTGTTATAAAAGACCAATAACTCGAAAGAAAAAAAAGTGGTTTGGACTCGTTGAATATGACTATTATGATAAAGATTTCTGTAGCATAATTCCAGAGCAAACAAAAAATGATGCACTCGAAGCTTTTTTATACTTCTATGATGGGAATTTAGAAAAATTAGAGGAAAGATGGTAAAATAAACGATTTGATAACATCATATATGCGCTCATAGCAGTCAAGTAATAAATCGAAAGGTCTTTGTATATTTATGAAGGCGCAATGTTTACAAAAAGTAAAAGTTAGCAACTAATGCGCAGAAAAAGTCGATGGCTAGGTAACATTTTACCCTGCTACGACACATATAGTAAACATTATACATCATAAACAACAAGAAATGACTATTAATGAGCTAATCAAAAAAATTGAAAATAGCACTGCAACCAAGAATCAAATAGTGCAATTTTTTGATCATTTTGAAGATGTCAAATCTATTAATCTATCAAAACATCCAATATGGTTATACTTTCTAAATGATTCGAACTCTGATTCAGATATACTAGAGTTATGTGAAATTTTGAACTCTAAAGGAGGAAATATATTCGAAAGAAATAAATACGGAGAGACAATATTTCATTTCAGATTAGAGCGTTTAAAAAATCGACGTTTAATTACAGAAACCGCTATAAAAGAAATATTTTGTTCTTTAAAGGATGTAAATCTAGTAGAAAAAGAAGATAAATCTTTATGGTACTACTGTTTTTATTATGAACTGACTGAAAAAGAAATTCTCAATTGTTTAAAACTTTATCATGATTGTAAAGGAGACTTACTAAAAAATGGAAATACTGGAACTATATTTCATTATGCCGCTAGAATTTCAAGCGTAGATATTTGGGAATTTGCTAAGTCTGTTACAAACCTTGATTCAATTGGAGACTATATCGAAAATCATATATGGGACACATTTGTTATAGATGCAAATGATGATCTTCATAAAAGAATCGAATTTACTAAATATATCATTCGTGAAAAAATTCCTCATAAAATTTGGGGACTTGATACGTTATTGTATGCGATGAGAGACGAAGATGAATCCCTTTTTAATTTAATTATCGAAAGTGGATTTCACCCCAATCCAGATGATTATTGGCAAGTTCTAACTGGTACAACAAACAAAAAATTTCTGAAAAAGTTAAACGACCTCGGTATCCATGAGAATCAAGAATCTTTTGATTCCGAAACGGAGATGGATAAAGTGATTACTAATAGAATTATTATCGAATGCAGCGATAAATCCATTGAACTAGAATTCGAAAATAATCAACCTGATTGGGAAGACCTATATAATAGCTTGGAAATTATTCATGATAAAGAACCTAATCAATATGAAGAAAACGGAATACAAGTTGGACACATTGTTACTGATTTAAAATTTGATAAGGTTGTAAAATTGATAGTTGAAGACGCTGGATTAATTTCTGATGAGTTATCTCAAATTTTACATCAAAACCTTAGTAATTAGGAAAATTTGAAACGGCGTACAACACTATGTTCTATGAATTTTTTTTTTTTCAAGGATAAATTTTTAAAATTAGATATTTTGTTTTTTAATTATCTCATAGTAATGATATTGTATTATTGAATTGTTAATAATTCTGATAGGATTATTAATACTTCGACCAATAGCCTTTTAAAAAGTCTAAATTCAAAATAAAAACTATGAATTTTTGCCTAAACTGTAATACCGAAATAACTCAAAATTATTGCCAAATTTGTGGCAACCCAAAATCATTAAAACGAATTGACGGAAAATATATTACTACTGAGATAAGTAGTGTTTTAAATTTTGATAAAGGTATATTTTATACAATTAAAGAGCTGATTATAAAGCCTGGAAGTACTGTTAGAAAATTTATACTTGAAGATAGGAATAGACTTGTAAAACCAATAATTTTTATCATTATTAGTTCATTGATTTATTCCGTTTTAAGACAATTTTTAAAGTTTGAAGATGATTATATCTACTTTGATGATTCGATAAAATCAACTTCATCATCAATATTTATCTGGATAACTAACAATTATGGTTATGGTAATTTAATAATGGGGCTTTTTATAGCACTTTGGGTTAAAATTCTATTTAGAAAGTATGGCTATAATTATTACGAAATTCTCATACTATTATGTTTTATAATGGGAATTGGAATGATAATTCTAGCTGCCTTTGGAACTATTGAAGGATTGACAGAACTTAAAACGTTGCAGTATGGAGGGTTATTATTTATAATTTATTCCACTTGGGGAATTGGACAATTTTTTAACAGTAAAAAAGTCTCAAGCTATATAAAAGCATTTGTTTCTTATCTTTTAGGTATGATAACGTTTACGATTGGAATACTCATAATTGGAAAAATAATTGATTTAATGATTTAAAAAGGAGCAGTCCACAAAACCCATACACAATACTGCACATAGCAAAGCCTTTACTACACATTTTGAGCTAAATATTTATATTAATACCAATCCGGGGCGTATCACTTATCACCCACTCTACGTTTCTTATAAAGGATGTTGGCTACAATATAACATAGACACAAAAGGAAATTTATCTATAAGAATTGCACCAAAGCGTTTAGGAGAATTAGTATTAAGAACATCAAATGTAGATATATTAACTGAATTCCTATATTAATGTCATCAGACTTGAGTTATATATCTGTTTTAGAAATAATAGGTTTTTGAAAGTTTCAGATGTAAATTCTTTAGAATTTGTTTGCTATGATTCGAAAAGTATAAATATTGAAGACAATAAAAAAATTCGAGTATTTAATGATTAAAGAATAGAATAAAACACCTCAACTATCAACATGTATAAACTATAGCTAGTAAGAGATAAACTGAAAGATTTGTACTCATTTATAAGGACCTTCAAGTTTTTAAATTTTGCTTTTAAAATTGATCCGTTTAAAATGAAAAGTCGATTTTTTGTTTAATCCGAAAAGTATCTTTTTATACACAAACAGTTGTCTGCAATTTGAAAGCTACATTAAAGAAGTAACTTAACTAATTGAAAAATATGCTTTACTCATTTTAGTTTGACAAACTCAAAACTCATTTATAGTTTTGAAAAACAGACGAATACATATTTAAAATGAAAAAATACAATCTCTACATATTAACTATTATAATTTTGACATCCTGTTCACCCTTAAAGAACAACACTTCTAACAACAATGAAAAATTAGATATAGTTACGTTTAATAAAGGTGTCACTATTTTTGAAATAATTGATGAATTAAGTATTGATTGGGAATTAAAAAGACTTGATACTTTAAAACAAAATGAAAAAGTCAAGTATGATTTTTTAAAAAATGAAAAAGAAGAAATTCTAGAGTTAGCTCTTGATCAATTTAGAAAAGTAATACAAGACTATCCAAACTCTGAACTTTATCACAAGGCTCTTTACAATCTTGCTCATATCAGTTCTTTGTTGAACTATGAAGAAGATGAAATTAAATATCTTGAAATGATTTTAAACGGTAATGCAAACGATAGAGAAAATAGTGGTAGAAGCGGAATAATGGATAACCTATATGCAAACTTTAAAAATGAAGCAAGTAAAAGGCTAACTGAAATTTATATTAAAAAAAGAGATTATAAAACTGCTTTAGCATATAAAAAGCTTAATGAAAAATATCCTTTACAACATTTTTGTGGAAATGCTTTTGCTGCAGATGAAATTTACAATGCAAAACTGTATGCTAAAATCTATGATGGAATTGGGGAAAATAAAAAAGCTCTCAATTATCTGTTACCTCATATATTTGATAACGGATTAGCAAATAACTCAGGTTTAATCGCTTTAACAATAGAATTGTTGAAAAAAAACTTTGACCAATCCTTAATAAAAAAGAACTTTGAAAAATCAATTAATGAAGTTTATTCAAAAATCAAGAAAGATGGGAAAGATGAATTGACCAACTATTTTATAAAATATTTTGATATTGAAATTGGAGTACCAAGTTGGACTTTAAATTTCGAAAGTGATAGTGATAAAATAAAATCTAAATTAGAAAAATCAATTCGAGAATCTGAATTTTATAAGATGCTAAACAAATAAAAACTACACACAATAATGGTTATAAGCAACAGCGTGTTCTCGCCTAATTCTTAAAATTCTTTACAGATTTTCAGTTTGCTGTAAACTTCTAAAGTTAAGCGCTAATCCATGCAAGCACTTATTGCCAAAACATTTTATAAAATAGTTGGGTAATTCACATATTTCTAAAAAAATCTGCTCTACCAAAATGAAAAAAATAAATTTTAATAACAAAAAATTTTCTTTGATTGAAAATTCTGAAAAAGGAACAGTTAATTCTGATACCATATTTGAATATAAGCAAGATAAAGAGTTGGTAACGGCCGAATATTATGGAGGGTCTGTTAAGTACGGAAAAATAATTGCAGTTCTTAACAAGGATAAATTAGATATGCGTTATCAATGCGTTACTTCTGATAACGAATTAAAAACAGGAAAGGCTATTGCTGAGGTATCTATTTCGAAGAATGGGAAAATAAGGCTTAAATTAAATTGGGAATGGCTCGACGGCAAAAATGAAAAGGGAGTTTCTGAATACATAGAAAACTAAAAACTCCCCATAACAATGATAGACTTAATTAACTCGCCAATACATGGGAAAATCCTTACTGATTTTTCGTAACAAAACATACAGCTATCATTATTGGTAACTTTCTATAATTCTTAAAAAATTAAAAGTTGAGTAGTTAAAAAGATTTTTCAATACACTATTTATTAGTTAGAATGAAACAACAACAAAATGAACAATTTAATTTTAATATTAAAAAGATCTGTGTTTTGAGTTAGTAGTTTAAAACATTGAGAAATTGTAAAAAACAATAGTCTTTAAAGTTATATATAATCGTAGCTACTAGGTGATCCATCAAAAGGTTATTGTATATTTTGGTGAGGTGCAATGCTGACTGAGTAGCAAAGTTAGCAATCAATGTGCAGAAAAATCAAAAAGTAAGGTAACAATTTACTCTGGTACGACATATATATAGTAAACGTTGACTATAATTGACCAATAGAAAAGAATAAAAACCATTCTAATACATATTATGATAAACCTCACTATAAATCTAAATGCCAAATTACAGCCAATGCACCGTCATGATTTGGAAGATGAGTTACAAGAAAAACTCGAAAAATTAGGATCTACAGCAGCAACTACTGGTGGTGGAACTTTACAAGAACCAAACGGAGAAATAGCATCATGTGACATAGAACTACAAATTACTGATGATTCTGAAAAAAATATCAAGGAAATTACAGAAGTAATAGAAACTATACTAGCACCAATAGGCTCAAAATTAATCATTTATCCAGAAGATGAAAACGCAGATGTTAAGAAGATTCCTTTTGGTAACCATCAAGGTTTGGGATTGTATTTAAACGGTAAAGATCTAGATAATGAAATCTATAAAAATTGTGACGTCAATTTTGTTTATCAAGAAATAGAACGTCTTTTAGGCGATTTTGAAATAGGTCATATTACTAGTTACTGGGAAGGAGAAGAAACCGCTCTTTACTTATATGGAAAAAGTTTTGATGAAATGCATAATCGTATCAAGCCTTTGCTTGATGATTATCCTTTGTGCCAAAAATGTCGAGTTGTCAGAATAGCATAAGCTAAACTTTTATATAAAAACGTAGTCAACAAGAATTAACTATATACAACAATTAAAATATGAAATACGCTTATAATCTGTTAAAAAAACGTAGTCAAAAATATATTACAGTCGACTAAATTATCCATTCAAAGTGTTCGCTCGTTTTTATGAAAAATTTTATTAATACAGTAGTTTTAATATTTGTAGTTTTTTACAATTTAAATGGATACTCTCAAAATATTCGTTTAAAATTGAAGTCAGAAAAAATTGAAATCATGGAAGATTCTTCTTTTATAAAGAAAATCACAATCATATTTAAAAAGAGTAACAAACTACGTCTTTACCCTATTTTCTATGACACAGAATTAGAACGAGTATCTGATATCCAAATTTTTGAGAAGAAAGGAAAACGCCTAAAACCACTATCCTTAAGAAATGTTTATGAAGAAGATGTTAAATTAGACTATATAACCAGTAAGAAGATTAAATCTGTTAAAATTCCGGCAGACAAAGAAGTAAAGTTAACATACTTGATATCATGCAAAGAATTGATGTATTTTTCAAGTTTACAATTCTTTTCTTATAATGAAATAGATACATTAAAATATCAAATAAAAGTTCCAAAAAAATTTGAATTAGCACACACTACAATCTACAAAGATTCATTGTCCTTTTATACCATAGATTCTACTACAACTAATCATGGTTCAACATGGAATATAAAAGTGTCTCCTAAAAAGGTAGAACCAGACCCTCTTCAATTTTTTGGAATTTATAAAAACATGAAAGTTCCATTAATGAGAACTCTTGTAATACCTAGCTCATATAAAAACCATCCTACCGACTATATGAATGATTGGTATTTAAAGAATGTATCTTCTAAAAGAGGTTTAGATATTTCAGTTAAACAGAAAATTGATGAATTAACGACTAATATTACTGACCCTTTTCAAACTGTAAATATTCTGTATAACTATGTGAAAAACAACTTCAAATATGTTGCTATAGAAATTGGTATGGGTGCATTTATTCCTTCTCATCCAAATGAAGTCTATTTAAACAAACAAGGAGACTGTAAAGATCTTTCTAATTTTTTATCCAAAGTATTAAGATACAAAGGTATTGAAAGTGATATTGCTTTGGCCGCTACTTTTGATCATATTAGCGATTGTGACTTTCCTTCATTAAGTTCTGCCAATCATGTTATTAGTGTAGTTTATATAAATGGTAAAACAATATTGCTAGATCCCACAGATCCTATTCATGTAGAAGGAACTCCTGTGCAAAGCCTGCAAGGTCGTACTATTTTAATTGTAAACTCTAAAGGAGGTTCGTTTTATAAAGTAGAACAATTTAATCCGCAACAAAACGAAATTTACTACCTAATTGATTTGAAAATAGATACAGATAATATGCTCATAAAGGGAGTTTTTACTATTGACTACAATGGATTATCAAGTAATCATTTAAGACGTACTCTAAAGAACGAAGGTACAAAAGAGTTTGAAAGCTTTGGTAAGACCTTTTATGAAGAAATATTTGGAAACCAGTTAATCTCGGATTTAGTAGTAGTAAATGAATCAAAAAAACTACATTTTGAAGGAGATATTTCTATCAATGGTAAAACTTTTAATGACGGTACAAATAAGTATTTGTTTATTGATTTTCTACCCAGACTTATTGAAACAGAAAATAGAGAAACATTATTAGAAGGTACTTATTTAAGAAACCCATTTCATAAAAAAGTGCGTACAAAAGTAAAAATGAATGAGCCTATTAAAACTTTTGAACCTATTGTTCATTCATTAAACGGAGACGGAATATCTTTAAATGTAACAATAAAAAGTATATCAAATATAGAAATTGAATGCAATTATGATTTCATTTTTGATCATATATTTATAGAAAAAGAAAATATCAACAAAGCAAATGAAGTATTAAAATCATTTAAAAAAATAATTAATGAACCTATTGTTCTTAAAAAACAAAAAATCTAGCCTAATCATTATATGTGCCTGTGCCCTTTTTTATAGTTTTAAATCTAATTATAACAACGATGTAGAAGACCCTTTTTTAACATTTTGTAAAAACTCAGACGCTTATTACTCACATTCATATAGAGATATATCCTTTGTAAAAAACTGGATAAACTACAAAAAATACATTTCTGTAAACAACAAATTAGTGGTAAATACTATCAAAGGTGTAGAGAACTATGCCTTTTTAAATTTAAACGAGTATGAGAGTAACCAACTAATAAACATAAAAATACGGACCTTAAAAGCAGACGGCTCTATTATTGAGTTAGATTCTAGTTTGGTATTTAAACGTAATTCTAAAAATAAAAGATTTGGAGCGATTAACTATCCTATTCCAGCAGTAGAGCCAGGAGATACAATCGAAACGAATTACGTTTATTATGAAAGTTTGAAAAAATCCGATTTAGTCAGTCAGATAAGTTTACATACAAATTTACCAAGTATAAATTCTCAATACACCATAAGGACAAGCCCTGAATTAATGGTTCGATATAAATCATATAATAACTTCCCTGAGCCGGCAATTGTCTCTAACGATTCCTTGATTTATTTACAATTTTCTATGGATAAAATAACTGGACTTATAGAAAATGAACATAGTTGTTTGCCCTGTGAAAAACCATATTTGTATTACTCTTTAGAAAAAAAGGATAGTAAATTAAGAACTTGGAAAGATGTTTACAATGAAGAATTTAATTTTCTTACACAACCAATGGCATTGGATTATGATAAATCCTCATATTATAAAAAATGGAAACGTAGGATAATTGGAACGGCTAAAGACAGTTCTAAATATTATAAACTTGACTTGTTGTATACCGAGGTATTAAACAACTTTAAGATGGAACCAACTCAAAAAAAAGAGCTCATAAAATCTAGTGGTTATTTTCTGAAAGAAAAAAGGTTTGATCCCCTTAGTATCCGAAGGTTCTATAGACAAATATTAGAAGATTTAGAAATTGAGTATTGGGCCGTATTTGGTAGAACAAAACGTTTAGGAACAATTGATCAACATTATATTAGAAAAGGTGAGTTTGACCACATATTTTTTGCTTTTGAAAATGAAAAAGGATTCATAGAATTTTTATATCCACATGAAGACTTTTATCTATATCAAATTAATGAAATCCCTACATCTTTATATAGCACAGATGCCGTTTTGGTTAAACCTTATATAAAAGAAAAAAAGAGAAGAAAAGATAAATTTATTGCCAGAGACCTAAAACTAGCTATGGTAGATTCTATATCAGTTGCAGCAATTAATTTACCCGGAATGGATTCTAATCATAATTATATCCATCAAACCGTTTCTAGTAAAGTAAATGTTAAAGAAAAGAAAGCCACTTTTAGATATAGATTTAAAGTTTCTGGTGGATTATCTACAGAATTACGAAGCTTTTATGACATGTTAGGCAAAAATGAAGAAATTAGTGATTTTTATGATACTTTATCAGAGTTTGAAGGTAGTGATAACACAATGAAAATTGACACCGTTACAAGTAGAATACAAAATGAAAAAAAACCTTTTGTTTATAATGTAAATGCCCAAGGCACATTAAATAATGTCATTACATTTATAAATGATAGCCTAGTAAGTGTTTCTGTTAATAAGCTAATAAATCATAATCAACTAGAAAACAGCTCTGATACTTCTGAATTAAACTATTATCTTGATTATAGTTACTCAGATCACCTCATATTTTATATAAACTTTCCATGTAATATAGAAGCCTTAGGTCTAGAAAAAGGAAATATCGATTTTAAAAATAATTATGGTGAATATTTTTTTGAATTAAAAAAGAGTAAGGATAATCAACTTAAATTACAATCTAATTATAAAATTTTAAAGAATTTCATTCCAAAAGAAAAGCTTACGGAGTTAAAATTGTTAAATGAAAGAGTGAAAAATGCAAAAAGTAAGCGTTTAATAATTAAGCTAAAGACTTCTAAATAATAGTCACTTTTGAGTAAAAAATAGAACTAATATTGACTATTGACTCATAAATTTTTTTCTGTTTTAAAAGCTTAAAAACCAAATATTTAAGCACAACTCATAGCTTTTACATAATTCTAGAATCTATAGAAATATAACCTTAAGAAGTAAAATAAAATAATGGAAATTTTAATTATTTTAGCAGGAGTTTTGATTCTTCTATATAAAAATGAAGGTTTTTATGGTTGGGAAAGGCATGTAGATAAATCTTATGAAAATTACACAATAAAAAAATTGAGGACATTGAGTTAATGTAAAAATATAACCATAAAAGTATGTATTCAATATGCTGAATAAGTGCTAAATTGATCTACGAAAATAAAAAGGTTCAGAAATTCAAAATTGACGATGAATATTTACTTTTTGACTGCTGGTATTCTATGTTTTATATTGGGACTTGTTCACTCATTTCTTGGTGAATATTTGATTTTTAGAAGTAAAAGAAGTAAAGGAAAATTAGTACCGACCATTGTAGACAAAGAATTAAAAGAAAGGCATTTACGAATATTATGGGCAACATGGCATTTGGCTTCGTTTTTTGGTTGGTGTATAGGACTGTTCTTAATTAAACTAGCATTATATCAAAACAAATTAGATACAGAATTTATTGATTGCGTAATCCTCTCTATAACCTGTACAATGTTTGGCTCTTCGTTTTTAGTTTTAATAGGTACCAAGGCAAAGCATCCAGGGTGGATAGTACTTTTAATAATTGCAATATTGTTAATCATCGGAAACTAAAAAAGGTTTGTAAAATAAAACTTAATGAAAAAGTAAATGAAACTACCAAAATTTAAATATAGTCCGAATGCATATGCTTTGGGATTGTTTGATGACGTCGAAGGAACTTGTTCGGTATGTAAAGAAAAAAGAAAATTAAAGTATAATAGCTCTTTTTATAGTATTGATACTCCTGAATATATATGTCCTTGGTGCATTTCAAACGGAAAAGCTTCTGAAAAATATGATGGCGAATTCAACGATTATAACGGAATTGAAGGTGTTTCTCCTGATCCAAGTGATCCTGTTCCAACTCTTCCTGCAGAACAATTGCTAGAGGTATGTTGTAAAACACCAAGCTATGTTTCATGGCAACAAGAACAATGGCTCTCTCACTGCAATGAACCTTGCGCTTTTATCGGGTATGCAGATACAGAAACTATACAACCCCTCCTTGATGAACTCAAAGATGATATTGAACAAAATATTGGGTTTGATCCAAGTTTCATAAAAGAGCACCTTTCTAAAGACGGACATTTGGTAGGCTACTTATTTCAATGTATAAAGTGCAAAACACATAGACTACATGCAGATTGTGATTAAAACATACATAACAAATGTTACCTCCTACTCATCCTAAATAAGAGACAATGCTTTATAAAAAAATTGATTTTTTATGATCATTCTTTTCAATTACGCTCCTATTTATTCGTTAGACAAAACCTGAAGAGTATCTAAACGTATTAATTAGAAAAGATGAAGGTGATTAAAATACTTTATACAATGTTGTTTTGATAATACCTTTACCATCATTTAAAACAACAGATAGTAATTCTTTTTTTTCTTTTATTACAAAATCAAATGGTGATGCCAATACATCTATACCACTCTGCTTTTTAATTCTGGTCCCTTGTCCAGAAATAATTTCTTTATTAGGTATAAAATCACCCTTAGGTATATGTTCTGTAATAATTACATATTTATAATCACTTACTTTAGTCAAAATACGATGTACTTCTGCATTTGATAAATGCTGTAATACTTGTCTTATCAACGCACAATCACCCAATGGTAAATCATCTACTGCGATATCCATGCAATAGAATTCTAAATTTTCTTCTTTAAATTCTTTTTTATTACGTTCAATTAGATTTTCTACGATATCTACAGCAACATAACTCTTAGTATATTTCACTAATTCTTTTCCTACATTAAAGTCTCCACACCCTAAATCACATACCACAAGAGGTTCCTCAAACGTTGTTAAAAATGACCTTATTACATCCAAATATGGTTGTACAATTTCAGATTGATGTGACCCTGTACCCGAATAAAAACCAGACGAGTTACTACCCCAGAGTTTCATTTCATAAACCTGCTCCATTGCGTCCTTTGTTGGCCAAGGTTTCTTTCTTCTTATGGCTTTACTCTCTTTCTTTTTCATAAAATTTAACTAAATCTATAAACTATGATTTTACTCATTTAAAGCAGTAAACAAACATACAAATATTAGATGATTGCCAATGATCTAACCTTTTGGCACAAAAACACAATTAAGTATTTTCTATAAATTCTAATGGTTTTGGAAATAACCAACAGCAATCGTAAGTTTACGTCTCGTGTATGATATATTATAACATATACAAACTTAAAATTCTATTACGCATAATAAAATATAAGTGAAATACAACGTTCAAAATTTCTTTAATTATTTTATTGATCTTATTGGTTACCTAGGAGTGTTTAAAGAAACATTTACTCTAAAACGATATAAAGCTCTGGCAAGAACAGGAATTAAAAGTTTCCCTATACATTATCGTTTTTGACAGAAAGACAAAGGCGAAACTATACAAAAAACTAAAAGTCTAATTAAATGAGTTAACAATTTAAAAACAATGTATATCAAAAGGTTACATTTTTTATATTTGGATATTATACTAAGGCAGCACTCATAAAACTATAATTAGTGAAAGAAGATATTTTTATAAAAGTCGATACTTATTTAAGTGACCTGTTCTCACTAGAAGACGACATTTTAAAAAAAACCGAGCAATCAATAAGAGATCATAAAATGCCTGAACATTCTATATCTGCTAATCAAGGGCAATTTCTTTTTTTACTAGCAAAAATGTGTAACGCACAAAGGATTATTGAAATAGGAACATTAGGTGGTTATAGTACAATTTGGTTAGGTAGAGCACTACATGAATTTGGAAAATTAACATCTATAGAAATAGATCCTAATTTTGCCAAAATTGCTAAAAAAAATATTAAAAATGCAGGTTTAGAAAACACTGTAGAAATTATTACTGGGGATGCTTTACAAGTTCTTAATGATATACATAGTAACAGCAATGAAAAAGTCGATCTATTTTTTATGGATGCAGATAAACCAAATTATATTACATATTTTAATTGGGCATTACAGCATTCTAGAAAAGGTTCATTAATCATAGCAGACAATGTTATTCGTGATGGAAAAGTTCTAGATAAAAATAGTACTGATAAGAAAGTTATTGGAGTTAGAAAATACAACAAAATGCTCTCTAAAAACCCCTATGTAACAACTTCTATACTTCAACAGATAGGAATAAAAGACTATGACGGAATTGCTATTTCTGTTGTAAACTAACACCAATAAATAACAAGATACATAAACAACAGCTACAAATGTTAGCCTAAGATCTATCATATCAATAGTAAAAGATGAAAATAATTAATTTACCCGATGACCTTCAAATTGAAAGTTCTGGTAGCTTCGTAGTTTTTGATTATCATACCTCTACAGAATGTCTTAAACAAATGGTCTCTCTAAAACAAAATACCTTTAGTTTCTTATTAGAGGGAAATAAAGAAGTATTTGCTGATAAGACGTCGGTTTCAATTAACAACTCACATTTCTTGTTGATGAAATCGGGGCATTGCCTAATGACAGAAAAGATTTCGAACACAATTGATAATTACAGAAGTATTTTGTTTTTCTTCTCTAATGAATCGCTTTTAAAATTTATTCAAAAACACGAGATACCAAAACCAAAAGCTAATGATCAAAAATCCATTTATTCGTTTGAGTATGATGATTTCTTAATTACCTTTATTAAAGGACTAACGATGATTAGTAAACTTAAACCAGCAACTCAAGGAAAATTATTAGAACTAAAATTTGAAGAGCTCTTGCTTTATTTAAAAGAAACTAAAGGTGAGACATTTATTTTTTCTTTGTTAACCAATACTGCTAGTCAATTTCAACACTTTATCAAAATTGTAGATGCCAATCGTCTTAATAAATTAACGCTAAAAGAACTTTCATTTTTATCAAATATGAGTGTATCTACATTTAAGAGAGAATTTGAAAAGCACTTTCATAGTTCACCTAGTAAATGGTTTCAAGAAAAAAGACTTGAACATTCTGCATTTTTATTAAAGGATAAGTCGAAGAGACCTTCAGAGATATTCGAAGAAGTCGGTTATGAAAGTCTTTCTAATTTTATACAAGCCTTCAAGACCAAGTTTGGAGTCACTCCCAAACAGTATCAATTAGAATGAGCTTTTATCAATACTTTTTGAACCAAATTAGATACAATTAACCCTAACACCTTCTATAATTTTGTAGTTATCATTAAATACAAATAGTCATGAAAAAAACAACATTTATTTTATCAACTTTTTTGGCCATATCCAGTACATTATTTGCCCAAACTACTTTTACCTTATCCAGTAATACCCTAGGAGGAGAAGCAACCATTAACGAAGAGTTTAACGGTTTTGGTTGTGTAGGAAAAAATCAATCCCCACAACTATCCTGGAAGAATGCACCAAAAGAAACTAAAAGCTTTGCTATAACTATGTATGATCCCGATGCTCCTACGGGTAGTGGTTGGTGGCATTGGATAGTTTTTGACATCCCTTCAAATACCAACGAATTAATATCAGATGCCGGTAATATCAAACTTAACTTAGTACCCAAAGGAGCCATACAAAGTATAACAGATTATGGAGTTAGTGGCTATGGTGGTCCATGTCCTCCAGAAGATCATGGTTTACATCAATATATAATCACGGTATACGCTCTAAAAACTAATAAACTTGGACTTAATGAAAATACAAATCCCGCAGTTGTTGGTTATTACTTATGGAACAATACATTGGCAAAGGCTAGTATAGTTACCTACTATCAGAGAAAAAAGAAATAAACCGGTCCATCTAAGTTAGATATATTCTTAATATATAGGTGTTTTAGTGTTTAACAAAACACCTATATTTGTTTCTAGTGTTTTCTAAGACTAAAACTGATTTTATAAAAACAAATTGATTTAAAAATCAATAATACAGGTAACATTTTAGTTATTGATAACATAAACATTAGACAGTATACATACATATACCAAGACTATCATTTATCTCTTAAAATACTATCTAAGAAAATTATGAGGAAAAATATTTTTATTGCCGCTGCCCTTTTACTACTTACTCATTTTACTATTGCTCAAGAAGATCCTTATTTATGGCTTGAAGATGTAAATGGTAAAAAGGCCATGGAATTTGTTAATACTCAAAACAAAGAAACATTAGACAAGTTAAGTAAAGAAGAAGAATATCAGAGTATATATGAACAATGTTTGGATATTTATAATTCCCCAGATAAAATTGCATATCCAAAAACACGAGGCGAATATGTATATAATTTCTGGAAAGACGAAAATCACATTAGAGGCATTTGGCGTAGAAGTCTTAAAACTAAATATATTAATGGTAATCCAGAATGGGAAACTCTATTAGATATTGATAAAATCTCCAAAAATGACGCTGTAAAATGGGTTTTTGATGGAGCCGATGGGTTATATCCCGATTATGATCGATTTATGATAAGTTTATCTAAGGGAGGTGGTGATGCCGCAATAAAAAAAGAATTTGATGTCAAAACAAAGAGTTTTGTTAAAGATGGGTTTTATATAGAAGAATCTAAAGGAGGTGTCAGTTATTTAGATAAAAACACATTACTAGTTTCATCTAATTTTGGAGACAATACAATGACTAAATCCGGGTATCCCAGACAAGTCAAACTTTGGAAAAGAGGAACCCCATTAAAGGAAGCAAAGCTCTTACATGAGGGAGAGGTTGAAGATTTAGGTTCTTTTGGATATAGTTTAAGAGACGGAGATCAAAAGTATCTAATGGTAAGTCAATTCTTTACATTTTACACATCACAAACGTTTGCTTTAATCGATAATCAAAAGATAAAGCTAGATATCCCTAATGATTGCGTACCCACAAGTCTATTACATAATCAATTAATTTTTCAGTTAAAGTCTGATTGGGAGGTAAACCAAAAAACTTACAAACAAGGATCTTTGGTAAGTTTAAATTTTAAAAAGTTACTACAAGGAAAAAAAGAAATTCGATTGATACTCGAACCAAACGAGTTTACTAGTATCGAACAAACCCGAACTACAAAAAATAAATATTTGGTTAACACCTTAAATAATGTAAATAGCGAACTTTTTGTGTACTCTTTTGTAGAGGATTCATGGGTTGGCAAAAAAGTTAAAGCACCTGATTTTGGTAGTATCTATATTCATGATTCTAGTAGATCCTCTGATCAGTTTTTTTTTACATTTAGAAACTTCCTAACTCCTACCACTTTGTATAATGCAAATGCGCATGATCATACGTTAACCCCGTTTAAATCATTAACTGCGTATTTTGACGGCACTAAATATGAAGTGCAACAATTTAAATCTAAATCAAAAGATGGTACCTTAATTCCTTACTTTATGGTATCTTCTAAAAACCTGAAAAAGAACGGAAAAAATCCTACCTTAATTTATGGGTATGGTGGTTTCGAAAGTTCCGAGACTCCTTTTTATTCTGGTACTTATGGCAAATCATGGTTAGAACGCGGCGGTGTTTTTGTACTTGCTAATATTCGAGGTGGTGGTGAATTTGGCCCTAAATGGCATCAAGCAGGCTTAAAAGAAAAAAGACAAAATGTATATGATGATTTTCACTCGGTTGCAGAAGATTTAATTTCTAAAAACATTACATCTCCAAAGCACCTTGGTATAAGAGGAGGAAGTAACGGAGGTCTATTGGTGGGTGTTGCTTTTACCCAAAGACCAGATTTGTATAATGCTGTAGTTTGTACTGTTCCTTTATTAGATATGAAGCGATACAATAAGCTTCTTGCCGGTGCAAGTTGGATGGGAGAATATGGCGATCCCGATAAACCTGAAGAATGGGAATATATTAAAAAATATTCTCCTTATCACAACCTTAAAAAAGACACAAAATACCCCGAAGTTTTCTTTTATACATCTACACGTGATGATCGTGTTCATCCAGGGCATGCCAGAAAAATGGCTGCAAAAATGATCGACATGGGCTATCCCGTCTATTTTTATGAGAATACAGAAGGTGGCCATGGGGGTTCTTCTACTAACGAACAAAGGGCAAGATCAAGTGCCATGAAATTTAATTACCTTCTGAAAAAATTGAAATAATTGAAAAACCTTATACCAATAGTAATTTGTATTGCTCTTTTTAGTTTAATAGGGTGTAAGTCTAATAATCATACTTTTTCATTCCGAGCCCCTATCGGCTATGTTAATGATTTTGAAAATGTTTTTAAGGAGAATGAAATGAACACATTAGAAGCTTTACTAGTAGATTATGAGCAAAGAAGTACTAATGAAATCGTAGTTGTTACAATTGATTCAATTACACCATTTAATAACATTCATAGATTCTCCACAGAATTAGGAAATAAATGGAAAGTTGGTAAAGAAGATAAAGATAATGACTTAATAATAGTTTTTAGTAAAAAGTTAAAATCGATTGGTATATCAACAGGCTATGGAACTGAAAAAATATTAACCGACCTAGTTTGTAAAAAAGTAATCGATTCTACCATAACCCCTAAATTTAAAAGAGCCGAGTATTTTATGGGAATTAAAAATGGGATCGAAGAGTTTATTAGTAAATGGAATTAGCATTTTAATATAAATTATCTTTCGGTTAAAAAGAAAATAAATAGTCAAAGATCATTTGAATAAAACATCAATGCTGGATAACTTTATAAATCAACTGCGAATTACCGAATCAGAGCTTCAAAAAGAACTTAAAGATAATTCGACGATAACAAGCCATAAAAAGGGTGATTATATCATAAAGAATAATCAATATATAAAAGTTCTAAAAATTGTTCTTAAAGGTAAAGTTAGGGTCTATCAAGAAAATGAAGAACGTGAAATTCTTATCTACTATTTAAATGCGATGGAAACCTGCACTTTATCCCTTTCTGCTTGTTTTGAAGACTGTAAGAGTACCGTAAATGCAATTGTAGAAGAAGAGGCCATCATTCTTAATATACCAGTTCGATTTGTTAAGGATTGGAACTTTAAATACAAGTCATGGAATACTTTTACATTAACTATTTTCAGAGAAAGTTATCATCATCTTATTAATCAATACTCTAATTTGGCTTTTCGCCCGCTTAAAGATCGATTACTTGACTATTTGATATCAAAAGCAAATCACAACGTTGTAAAAAAATCTCATCAAGACCTTGCCAGAGAACTAGGTACCACTAGAGAAGTAATTTCTAGGCTTCTTAAAAAGTTAGAATCCAATGGTCAACTTCATTTAGGTCTTAAAGAAATTAAAATTTTAGAATAAATCCTTTTCATTTATTGTTTCTTATCTTCATTACAATAAATTATAAAATACTAAGTACATCATGACCTAATTTAAAACTTATTTCTAATTCCTATTACTTTATCTTTTGTAAATTACGGTTGATAAAACTGTCTTTTATAAGCCTAGATTTGTGTATGTACATTTAGCTGTACTCACCAAAAATAAATGGATGAATTCAATCTGCTTTTTAAAGCATTAAGTATTACCGAAAAAGAGCTTCAAAAAGAAATTCTTAAAGTAGGAGTTTTACAAACTGTTCCTAAAAACTCTTTTATAGTTGAGTAAAATAAGAGTTTGGCAAGAAAATGAAGACAGACAAATACTACTCTATTATGTAACCCCTATCCAAACCTGTGTACTATCACTTTCTGCAACATTTAGAGATTGCAAAAGTGTGATTAATGCCAAAACCGAAATAGAGACTACGATTATTAAAATACCTGTAAGCCTGGTTACAGATTGGAGTTTTACCTATAAATCATGGAGCAAATTCACCTCAAATTCATTTATATCGAGCTACGAAGACCTACTATTATCATTCAAAAGCCTTGCCTTTAACAAGATTGACAAACGATTATTAGAATACCTAAAATCAGAAAGTCACAAAACACAATCCTCTATTATACATTTATCTCACAGTCAATTAGCCAAAGAGATTGGTACCACGCGCGAAGTCATTTCTAAAATATTAAAGCAATTTGAATTAGATGGTATTCTTAATTTAAACTTTAAAAGAATCGAACTTCTTTAATTAGCATTAAAAAGTAATATTTTTCTCTTACCTGTAACATTTGATACAGGTTTTATCTTATGTACCCGTCTACATTTGCGGTATAAAAAATAAGATAAAATGAAATCAACATTCAACTATTTAACAATTCTCTTAGCACTTTCGACATTATTTATAAGCTGTTCTAGTGTTGAGAAAGTCGAGAAACAAGTTCTTAACGCGAGCAACAATTGGATATCCAACTTTAACAAAGGAAACACTGTCGAGATTGCAAATGCTTATACCGAAGATGCCATTATGGTAGCTAAACCATTCGGAACTTTTACAGGAAGAAACGCTATTGATCAATTTTGGACTCCTTTTATTCAATCTGGAGCTACAGACCTAAAATACACCAATACCCATGTAAAAATCATAAACGATCAAGAGGCGATTATATCTTCTGATTGGAGCATGAATGTTGGTAAAGGTGTTATTACTAATGAGACATGGGTTAAAACCGAAGGTATTTGGAAATTAAAACATGACCATTTTGAAGTAACTGAACAATTTAAAGACAAAAATGATATGAAAACAAAAAAGGAAACTTATGTATTAGTACATGCTGCTTGGTTAGGCGGATGGGAATGGGAAAATGTAGCAAAATCTCTTAAAGAACAAGGGCATACCGTAATTACTCCGGATTTACCAGGTCACGGAAACGACAAAACACCGCCTAGTGCTATTACAATGAAAGACTATGTACAAACACTTACCGATATATTAGATACTCAAAAAGAACCTGTTATATTAGTGGGGCACAGTTTTAATGGTATTACAATTAGTCGAGTTGCAGAGTTAAGAGCAACAAAAATTAAAAAACTCGTCTATTTAACAGCTTTCTTATTGCCAAATGGTGGTTCTTTCTTTAAAGCGGTACAAGGCGTAAATGGTTCTAAAGCCGTTGACAATTTTTATCTATCAGAAGATAAAACATACGCTTTGGTAAAAGAAGACGAAATTCAAAATGCCTTTGCTCATGATATCCCAAAAGAAGCTTTTGATAGTGCAAAACATTATATCGTACCCGAACCATCAGCACCTTTACAATATGAGTTAGAAATAACAGCAGAAAATTTCGGGAGAATCCCCAAATATTATATCGAATGTACAGAAGACAAAGCGATACCTATCGAAGTACAAAGAGCAATGTATAAAGGAAACGTAAAAAAGACATTTACTTTACACTCTAGTCATACTCCTAATTTTTCGCAACCAAAAAATTTGGCCGCCATTCTTCTAGAAATAAAAGACGAAATATAAATAATACAAATCAACTTATATCAAAATTTGGATTAAGCACAAATCGTAACGATTTGTGCTTTTTTTTATTCATCATATTAAAAATTAGGCGAAACAAAAATAATTGTTAACTAGCATTTTATACAACCTTGATTTAGAAATTTGGTAGTATATTTAAATTGACAAAGATTAAGAATATTATGAAAAATGAGGTCAATACTATTTGGATCGACTTAAATGAAGAGTTGTATAAGTTCATTTTAGGTAAAATAAAGGATGAACAAACTAGTAAAGATATTCATCAAGAAGTATTTTTAAAGGTTCAAACAAAAATTCATCAGTTAAAACATACTTCAAAACTAACTTCTTGGGTATATCAAGTTACTAGAAATACTATTTATGATCATTTCCGAAAATTAAATACCAAAAATATTTCGATAGATAATTTAGATATTCCCGAAGATGAAAATGACAATTTTGATTACTCAAAATTAAGCAATTGTATCAATCAAAAAATAGAAAACCTCTCTTCTCAACATAGAGAAGCAATTATTCTTACCACGTTCAAAAGTTATACTCAAAAAGAATTAGCCCAACATCTAAAAATATCCTATTCTGGCACAAAATCCAGAGTACAAAAGGCCCGAGAAATACTTAAAGAGGAGATTATAAACTGCCCTAATGTAGCATCAGATACTACTGGAAAGTTATTAGATTTTGAAAAATAATTAAAAATAACTTCGTCTTTTTTATCTCAGCTACGTCCATTATATATAACCATAATATATAAATAAAATGGATAAAACAAAAACAATTACCGTACACATTCTTAATGCCTTTGTTGATAATAATAAAGGAGGTAATCCCGCCGGAGTAGTGCTAAATGCCGACGGATTATCCAAAAAAAATAAATTGGAGATTGCCAAAAAAGTAGGTTTATCAGAAACTGCTTTTGTATCTGTATCCAAAACCGAAGATTTTAAACTTGATTTCTTTACACCAAATAAGCAAATAGCACATTGTGGTCATGCTACGGTAGCCACATTTTCATATCTTAAACAAATTGGTGCGATAAAAAATGATGATTCATCAAAAGAAACTGTAGATGGTAAGCGAAAAATAAAGTTAAACAAAGACTTAGCTTTTATGGAACAATTGGCACCAAAATATATTGATGTAACACCTCAAAAAAATCAAATCCTAAAATCTTTAGGATTAACCGATGCTGATCTAATCCAAAATACACCAATTCAATTGGTAAATACAGGAAATTCGTTTATACTGATACCTGTTAAGAATAAAGAAATTCTAAAGAACCTTACTCCCGATTTTAATCTAATACATCAAATTAGTGATGAATTTGATTTAATTGGATACTATGTCTTTACTACCGACACAGATAGTCCAGAAAGAGATGCTACCACAAGAATGTTTGGACCACGTTATCAAATAGAAGAAGAAGCCGGGACAGGTATGGCTGCTGGCCCCCTAGCCTGTTATCTTTATGATATCTTAGATATTAAAAAAGATCGGTTTTTAATTCAACAAGGCGAATATATGAATGTGCCTTCTCCTAGTTTAATCACTGTAGAATTAAATATTAGAGACCATAAAATAAAAAATCTAATGGCTGGTGGTAAAGGGATATTAAAATCACAATTAAAAGTTGAATTAAATGAGTAAAAAAGCTTTTATATAAAATTTTAGAACCTAAGAAGATTAAAGAAGTCCTGATGATTTCAATATGTAAAGCTGCCTATATAGAGAAATTTCACTTGAATTAGTTAGGGCGTTGAATTTGACAGTCTATTACCTAACCATAAGCTCATGTTTAATGGATAGAGATGTTAGAAACCCTAAACTGAAATGTATTATGTAATTTTAAAAGAACATTCTACGTATCATCAACACTTTTCCTTAGCTAAAATAGTAATTTACTCATATAACTAGTTATATACCGAAGACTAAAACAACAACCCCACAACATTACTGCTGTGGGCTTATCTTTTTTATTTGTTTACTTGTGTCGCTTACTCATACGCAGCACGGAAAAAATTTCTGCGCAATCACTCCGCGCTATCGGGCTTTAATATGTTTTTATGAAAACACCATATACTAAAATCAACAAAGAATAAACTATATATATTAAAAAAGGAATAATCAATAAAAAATATTTAATAGGAATCAAAAATTTATTCTTCACATATTCCCAAAATATTATAAATGAAAAATATGATGTAATAATTAGCAATGGAATGAAAACAAAATAACCAATAATTACTTTAAATTTTCTTATAAAAATACTAGTCTCATTCGGAAGTAATTGTAATAAGTTTATTAATAATATAACAATAAAGCCTATTATCGAATAAATAGAGTATTTTTTTATTTTATTACTTACCATGTTATTTAAAATTAAATCCGTTTCGAATTGCGTTTTGATCTGCTTTAGTATCAAATCCATTTAAAGTTAATATCGAGTTGACTTTTGCTGAATTTAAGGAAGTATTTAAAGAAAGCCCTATCTTTTTTGCTCTGTTTCCCCACATAAAGTTTCCAGCATCATAAAGATTATACAAAGTATTACCATTACCAAATCTAAAATAATGTTGATTAGATATAAATGAAGATCTAAAAACCCCCACATCTAAATAACCCCTTTCGGTAGTACTCATATATTTCCATATTAAGTGAGTTTGAGTAAAATCTGCTGCACCATGAGAATCTAAAGCAATATTAGCAAAATCTCCAGGTATTCCACTTTTCTTACGTGCTAAAGCTAATACTAAATCAAACTTACTTATAGTCCCATTAACAATGTCATTTAGCTTGATAGATGATATTCCAAAAAATAACTGATCCCCTTTTGCATACCTTCCTGACTTTAAGTTATTAGCATCAGCATCTTGAGCATCATTAAAAGATAATTCATTTCCATCTTGATCAAAGAATCTATTTGGTTCTTCGTTTTCTTCTACATTTGTGACAACACCTTCAGAATTAACTGTAATATTATCTTGAGGGCTATCACTATCACTACTACTAGAATCCTCATCACCAAGAGTACTCTCAGTAGATAATCCACCTCTATCGGTTACAGAGATATGTCGCCCTTGACTCATAAAAACTCTACTATGCGAATCTCTCCTCCCTTCTTCATCTCCATGTCCTTCATTATATGCATCTGCTCCAGATGGATCAGCAAAATATACTGGGTTATTATCAAAAGCAGTATAGGTAGACATCGAGTAAAAATATGTCTATAAAAAATCCTAAGCAAAAAACTATTTATTCACAGCAATTGCAAGCCTGTAAAAAATTACTATTTTCTTCTCGCAAAATAAAATAAAGTTTTTTAAAGTCCTTTTCTAAAATAATATATGAAGCAGAGTTTACATAAAGATCAAATTTTTCTCCATTATAGATTGCTGTACCTTTATATGAACACGGAAAATGATAGCAATATGAGTTCCATTCGCTACCACTTACCTCTCTCATTTTACTAAAAGATTTTTCAATTTCTTTAGATTTTATAACCCATTTAGTACATCCTAAGTTTTCAATTTCTTTAACCTTAGTTGTATCTATACTTTTCTCCAAAGTCCCAAGAACTTTAATAGATTCTTGAGACTTAATCATAGAATCAGTCTTACTTTTCGAAGTCATTATTGATCTATTAGAATCGGATTTTACCTCGGTAATTTTTGAAATTAAATTGGTTCGATCATTTTTTAATTTACAAGAACTCATTAACAATATTATCAACACAATAATTCCTTTATACATAAAATTTTATATTTAATTAGGTAGATCTAAGAAGTGAATTATCTAGTGCAGGAGCATGATCAAACTAATGAAAATAGGAAATATTCTTTCATTCCTTCCATTTAAACAAATATCTACTATGCTTTGTGTTATGCTTAATATATAAAAAATACCTAATCTATTTCCATGATTACTTACCTATTAAGTTTTTTTATTGGTACTAGTAGGCATTCAGTTTTGTTTGCAAAATACTGAATGCCTATACTTATAAAGTACAAATAAGCAGTTTATGGGAAACATACAACTTAAAGTTCAAATCGTAACTTTTCAGGGTTATAGTCCTTTTTTATAATTCTCATTTTTCAATTTAAAGTTCTCTGAAAAAAACTATTCCCATAAACTACATATCCTTCTAAGCAAAGTAAAATATTTCTACAAAAATGCATTTTTCATTTCTCCACTTTACCCACCCTTCTATTATTCTTTCATTATTATAATCTTGATACTTTACTTTCATCCAGTTCCCTTTTATCTTAACAGGAAAGATTCTGTAATTATTTGATGTTTTGGACAATATTGGTTTTCCTTCTATAATTTCTCTAATAGGGTTTTCTTCTAAATCTATACCAATAGAGAAAATATTATTTAATACATGCTCATCCCATTTTTGTAAATGTAATAATTCTTTATCTCTTAAGATATATTTAGTTTCTCCTTCTATTAAAACAGAATAGATACTGTCATTAACACTTAAGCATTTAAATGAAGATATTTGATATTCTCCATTTGCATTTGAAATTTTTCTGAATGTTGATAAATCTTCATTCAATATATTAAGTTGATCTTCATCTTTAAGACTCTCCTTATTTACAACAACTATTCCTATGGTGTTTTCAATATTATTGCAATATGAAGGGTCTTTTAGGGTCGTCACTTCTATATTAGTTTTCTCTATCTTAAAATTATTATCTTTCACTTCTTTACAAGAGTAGATAAGAAAACTTGTAGTAATAAATATTAGAATATTTTTCATATTTGTTAAAATCTAAAATCCTTTAAAACTTGAGCTAACTGGTACTGGCCTTGATGGTTTTAACCTACTAATGGTGGTAATATTTGAATTATTATTTCCTCTTCCAAGATTTCCATGATCATTATGTTGGTTTGCATTAGTAGGACCTACTAAATTACCACTATTTCCTTGATAATTTACTGTAAACCCAAAAGTTGTAGCAGTATCATATACGTTTTGATTGTTTTCTGAACTATAACTAGAGGAGTTAAAAGCATTTCCTGACTGAAAACTATTACCTGAAGTGTTTAAATACCTAAAATCAACATCCAAACCAGTTCTATTACCGTTATGTCCATGTCCAGAATGGTGGAAAAATCCTGCCTGCCAAGGGTCACTACCATTAGAAGAGGACATATCACCTAAATCAATATTCAAACCATCTATTTCTAATGAAGATACCAAACCAAATAATGCTGCAGCCGTTTCAGGTGTTACGAACCTATCCCCTTGACCAACTTCTTCTGGAGGATTTGTAGATGTTCCTCCTGCATCGTTGGTTCCATATCTACCATAATTTAGACCCTGAATCCGGAAATTGAACTAATCCATCTGCATTTTCTGTTAAAGTTGCAACTTTTTTATAATCTTCAGCAAATACTCCTTTATCACCATTACTAGTTTGTACATAGAACTCATGCGCTCCTTCTTGCACAACTTGTTCTATGGTTCCATCATTATTCGCATAAAACTTATCAAATGCTCCATCAGGATCAATCCTTAACATAGGACTATTTTGTACATATTGATATGGGGTAAGCCACTCTCTTTTATCTGTCATTGGATCTATATTCATCCAACGAGATATTTCAGGATCATAATTTCTCCAACCAAAATCTAACCACTCTAAGCCAAGCTCATTTTGCTCTTCTTTTCCTCCAAAACCAAGTAATTTTGCAGTACTATTTCCATAAGAACTTACTATATTATTATACCCTTTATGAGTCAAGCCAAAAGGATAATAGTTTTTCTCCTCAATGATTTCCAGATTCCCAGTATCGTTTTTGGTATAGCTTAAACGAACATTATCAAGATGGTCTTTAAATTGGTATACATAATTAAAACCGTTACTCGAATTAGGCTCCACATAACCTTCTGGCATGGCACTATGTTATTTTAAAAGAACGTTCTACCTATCATCAACACCTTTCCTTAGCTAAAATAGTAATTTACTCATATAACTAGTTGTATACTTATCAGAAAACCAATACAACAAATTCTTAAACATCTATTTTTTTCAAATTTGGTATTGGCAAATTTGAAAAAACCCACAACAGTACTGCTGTGGGCTTATCTTTTATTGCTTACTCATATCTCACAAGCCTAGAGCCATCACGATAGCAATTACTTTGTGTCGCTCGTGTCAGTAGGGGATTCAATCTATTTTATAAAACATAACTTTTCTACTAACCCTAAGATTTATTTATTACTATATATAATCCAACTACATTTTTAATGTCAAAAATGCAATCGTATTTTACAATATTCTATAATACAGATTATTACAACGATATTTTTACTCTTTTTTGAACCCCTTTTTTGACCAAATTACATTTTTACACACAAAAATGTAGTGCTCATAATGCCCTATAAAACAATAAAGCCACAACATCTTTTACAACCTTGTGACTTTATTTAGTACTCTTACTGCTCACTCAGAACGCCACTAGTCAAAGACATAGCGGGAGCCCATACTAGGGAACAGCTAGGGCATTACCTATTACCGGAACTTTGATAAATAATTTAAATAACTTTTTCTTAATTCAATTACTTCCAAATCCTTGTTGTTATTGTAGAATACAATAAATTCTTCATAGGATAAGTTATCAAAATAAGAAGATGTCTTTATTTTTTTTGTATTAAAATTTGACAAATAATTGTCTATTAATATTAGTGCAGATTTTGATTTTGTAAGTAAATCTTCATTATTTACAATAGATGAATAAGGGTTTTTAACCTTGATCCAATTACAAAATTGTTTATCATCATTTTTATATTTTAACAAATAATCTATGATAGACTTATCTGCTGTATAAAAATCATTTATAGCTTTATTATATTCTTCTACTTTCTTGGAGTGTTCTACTAGGTTTAGTTCAAAATATTCAAAATATAAATCATCTCCAATTTCATCTTTTAATAAGACTGAATTTTGTGATAGACCATCTAAAATTAAACTATAATTATCTGTACAACTAAAAGAACTCAATATTACTAATATTGCTAATAAACTTTTCATTTCTAAGGTTTTTTTCTAAAATATATTCTACTTGCGTATGTTTTTCCATCCGGAGCTATAAAAGTAGGAGATATTGCTCCATATCCTGAAGGAACATCCCTTGGGTGATGTTTAAATCTTGGAGCTTGTCCCCACTTACTTTCAACTTCTACTGTATTTCCTTGTTGATCTATTCTTGTTACTACTGCGGAGTGAGTAGGAATAACTTTCTTTAACTTATTATCCCAAGCATAATAAATAAGCCTATCACCTATTTGATTAGTATCATTAAATTGTATAGGAGTATATCCTCCAGTATTATTAGTAGGATTATTATCCCATCTAGTTATCCCAAGTTTTACTAATTGTTGGTTAACAGGGTCGTTAGGATCTCCTAAGGAATTACACCAAGCAAAAGAATGACAGTTATATGCACTTGTATTTGGGTTTCCATTTTTATCAAAAAAAGGAGTTGCCGGAGCGGTTTTAGTTTTTCCCTTGTAATTTTTATCAATAGGTTTGTCTCCATCATTACTATCATCTTCAGTGTTATTTTCAGTATCATTACCTTCATCACCACTAGAACCCTCATCACCAAGATTATTCTCTGTAGATAATCCACCTCTATCGGTTACAGAGATATGCTTCCCTTCACTCAAAAATGCTCTACCATGTGAATCTCTCCTCCCTTCTTCATCTCCATGTCCTTCATTATATGCATCTGCTCCAGATGGATTAGCAAAATATACTGGGTTATTATCAAAAGCGGTATAGGTAGACATGGAGTGATGCGTAACAGGATCGATCCCTGTAAATCTTGCAATAGCAGGGTCATAAGAACGTACCTCCATCTCATAGAGATCTAATCCAAGGGCTTCTTCTTGCTCTACACCATTGTATTTAAACTTTCTGGCAACATCATTTCTAAGTGAACTTACTATAGGGTTTAACTTTTCATGTTTCAGACCAAAGGGATAGTAGTTATTCTCCTCAAAGATTTCATCATTAGTTATACTACCATCTTTATTAGCATCTGTATACGATAACCTAATATTACCTCGGGTATCTGCATACTGGTATACATAATCAAACCCGCTACTAGCATTAGGTTCTACATACCCTTCTGGCATGGCACTATGTTATTTTAAAAGAACGTTCTACCTATCATCAACACCTTTCCTTAGCTAAAATAGTAATTTACTCATATAACTAGTTGTATACTTATCAGAAAACCAATACAACAAATTCTTAAACATCTAATTTTTTCAAATTTGGCAATGCCAAATTTGAAAAAACCCACAACATTACTGTTGTGGGTTTATCTTTTTTATTACTCTTACTCGCTTACTCATATCGGCGCGAGCCCATAGCCATCGCGCTAACCATTACTTTGTTTCGCTCGCACCAGCAGGAGAGGTAACTTAATAAACTATTTTAATTACTCCATTCTTTTTTGATAGTTCTTCTATTTCGGGTAACCCTTGATCATTTATCTTTATTAACATCAAATGTTCATTTGAATTAGTTATATAATTTTCCGGTATTTTTTCAGAATATATCATAGTTTTACTTTTATCTTCTTTGACAAAAATTGAATTATTAAATTTCATCATAAAATTGTTCTCCTTTTGTAAGACATGTATTTCTGTGTGATTTGAAGATACCCCCCAACTAACTTTGGATATTTTAACATGATTATTTTCTAAATACAATTCCCCTTGATTATCTAAATTTATATTCTTTTCTAATTTATTTAAATCTAGAAGTAAATTTATTATTACTCCAATAAAAAAAAGAACTCCAATTGTTATAATTATTTTTTTTATCATCTTATTGTTTTTTTTCCTTTTGAAAGATAATTATATGTTGCTGCATCCCAACCTAATTTACTCGCTCTATATTGATACTCTACTTCACCATAAAATGGTTCTGGGCCAAATGTTTTATCTTTAAACATAATATTAAAAACATTTGAAGTACTAAACTGTTTCTTATGAAGCGATCCTGCAATTTTTTGAAAAGCAACAAAACTAATTCCTACTCCATAATAACTAGCTCCTTGAGCATTATAACCTGCTAAAAAATTTCCTGCAGTCCTACTAGTAGCATATTTACCTCCTAATAATCTTGCTTGGTTAGGATAGAAATATTTCACGTCAAAAGCTTTTCCAGGTCTTGACTCATTTGCAACCTCTATCAAATTTAAACTCTCAGATTTTTCTGCTAAAGGTCTAAGAATTGTTTCCCATTTAGAACCTAAATATAAAATCATGTTTTTAAACGTTTCTCCATTTTCAGGATTGATAAATTCATCTGCAGATCTGGTTTGACCTATCACTTCTCCAGTTCTTTCACCTTTATCATTTTGTACATAAATATTATTATCTCCATCATCAGCCGCATTTTCAACATTATATGTTCCATCTTCATTTTTAGTAACTCCAGTACTTGGAGGTGAGTCCGAATTAGTTTCATCACCAAGAGTACTCTCAGTAGATAATCCCCCTCTATCGGTTACAGAGATATGTTTCCCTTGATTCATAAAAACTCTACTATGTGAATCTCTCCTCCCTTCTTCATCTCCATGTCCTTCATTATATGCATCTGCTCCAGATGGATCAGCAAAATATACTGGGTTATTATCAAAAGCAGTATAGGTAGACATCGAGTGATGCGTAACAGGATCGATCCCTGTAAATCTTGCAATAGCAGGATCATATTGTCGTACCTCCATCTCATAGAGATCTAATCCAAGTGCTTCTTCTTGCTCTACACCATTGTATTTAAACTTTCTGGCAACATCATTTCTAAGTGAACTTACTATAGGATTTAACTTTTCATGTTTCAGACCAAAGGGATAGTAGTTATTCTCCTCAAAGATCTCATCTGTTGTAATACTACCATCTTTATTGGCATCTGTATACGATAACCTAATATTACCTCGGGTATCTGCATACTGGTATACATAATTAAAACCGTTACTCGAATTAGGCTCTACATACCCTTCTGGCATGGCAAAGAACTCTAAATTTCCATTTTTGTAGATATGACTGCCTGCATATTCGGTTGTTAATGGTTGTCCATTTTCTGTAATAATCTTTTTAAGTTTTGCCCCCGTAGCATCATATACATATTCAATTCTACCTTCTTCTGCCCCTATAACATTTACTTTGGTTGGTAAGCTAAAGTAGTTGTATGTAATATCTTTAATGCCCTTATTACGATCTATAATCATATTACCATTAGCATCATACTCAAAATCATCATGGGTATTGGTACCATCTTTAAACCCATAGGCTTTATTACCGGTGTCGGTGACACTTAACAATTTATTACCATCGTCATAGGCATAGGCTAGCTTATCCATTTCGGTAAAAGTAGCTGTGTTCTGAAAACCATCTCTGTTAAGAGATAAAATATTTCCCATTTTATCATAGGTTACATTACTTAAGTCATACTTACCATCATTACTCACAGCTCCTGTGATTCGGTTCATCGCATCATAAGAATACCTGTACCAACGCTTTGTATGGTCATTAGCGGTTTGCCATTGGGCTTCTGCAATGTTACCATTATATAAGGCTGTTCCTCCATGTTTAGGTTGTGCATAATGCAAGGCAAATCCAAACACATCTCCATTAGCGGTCATACCTTCATTTATCGTTTTAAGCCAACCTCTAATGTTATACGTATAATCTACTTTTTGCAGACCAGTACCATCTTTTTGCCCACCAACATTTTTATAATGTAATTGTCCCAAAGCATCATACTGGTTCGCAGCAATTAATTCTTCATGCCCATTAATAGTTTGGGTGTGCACTAGCGGTCTTCCCACATGATCATAGGTCATTTTGTCTAGCGTGACAATAGGGGCATTACTGCCTTTGTTATGGGTGCTTGTACTTTGTTTCACTTTACCTGTAAAATCCAGTTGTGTGGTTACCACATCGATGCTACTAAGATAGTCATTTTTTGTTGCCGCATATACCGGTCGTGCCTTTTTATCATAATAGGTCACACTGGTAATCCAACTATCGGTATCGAGTACTTTAACTAGGTTCCCGGTAGGTAAAGATTTGGTATTACTTAAGATGGTTTCTCCATCTACAGTACCAGGATTAGCAAGTTTAGGATCTGGATTAGTTCCCAAAAAGGCATAATCATCATAATAGTTAATGGTGAGTACTTCTATAGGTTGGGTAGCTGGGTAGCCTCCATTATCATAATACATAGCTACACCTCCTATAGTAGTAGCTGCCCCTCGATTAACCCATAACTCACTTGTAAACCCTGTAAGCTCTGCCTGCAAGGCTTTACGATCCCCGGTATCGGTTACCTTACCGGTATAGGCTACCCTTCCATACGCATCATACTTGGTAAACAACCATTGGCTCGTTTGTTTTAAAAGAGCATCCTGAGTAAGTACGGGTTGATCTAATTTGTTATAGATGATATATTCCCATGCTTTACCGGGTATTTTCTTTTCTACCAATCGGTTACGGTTGTCATAAACGTACTGATAGCATAGTTCATTAAGCTCGGTGTCAGAGACACCATTTGTAGTATCTACCTTTGGGGGTATAACGAATGTAAGGTTTCCAAAACGATCATATACATAGTGCGTATCATGAGCAACTTCTCCACCTCCTGTATTTCCTGCGACAGAAGTACTCGCATAGGTTCTTGTTAAAAGTACTTGTCCTTGCTTATTGGTATAGGTTCGACTGGTATGCTCATTTTCTAGTGCCTGTGATGGGCTATAATTCTCATCTTTGGCAATGGCTACATGTAGTTGATTCATCTTATAATACCCAACTTTGATCAATGTGGGTTTTTCGGTATCGTTAGCGGTAAACCCAACTCTAAAATGTACGACCTCATTATCGGTATTATAACGCCAATCTGATCTTACGGTATGATTGGTATTGCTATCAGATCCTATGCTCCACACACTACCGGGTGCTCCTTGCTCTAGCGCACGGTTAAGGGGAGAGGGTTCAAAAATAGTTTCGCTATACGCATTGATTTGGCTGTGATCAGTAATCCCAGGAAAATCAGCTGCATACTGGGTGTGATAATAGCTATTGATATCCTGATTGATATCGACGGCTTCATACGTACCGTTGGCCGTATTCCTTTTAAAAGGCAAGTACTGTCTGGCTTGTCTACCAAAATGATCATACTGTGCATGGGTCACGATATCCTTGCTATCAGGATTGTGTTTAATGCCAATACTTTGCATCTCACGCCCCAAACCGTCGTAATACGT
>CANNBP010000022.1 GCA_947502885.1 uncultured Aquimarina sp.
TTAGACGGTTCAGGAAACGTAAGCATTACGGCTGCTCAAATCGATAATGGTTCTTCTGATAATTGTGGAGTGCAATCAATAAGCTTAGATACAAGTAGTTTTGATTGTACAAAAATAGGAGCGAATACAGTAAGCCTAACGGTAACAGATGTAAATGGAAATTCAGATAGTAAAACTGCTACGGTAACGGTAGAAGATAAAATTGCTCCAACTGTGATTACTCAAGATATCACGGTTCAATTAGACGGTTCAGGAAACGTAAGCATTACGGCTGCTCAAATCGACAATGGTTCTTCTGATAATTGTGGAGTGCAATCAATAAGCTTAGATACAAGTAGTTTTGATTGTACAAAAATAGGAGCGAATATAGTAAGCTTAACGGTAACAGATGTAAATGGAAATTCAGATAGTAAAACTGCTACGGTAACGGTAGAAGATAAAATTGCCCCAACTGTGATTACTCAAGATATCACGGTTCAATTAGACGGTTCAGGAAACGCAAGTATTACGGCTGCTCAAATCGATAATGGTTCTTCTGATAATTGTGGAGTGCAATCAATAAGCTTAGATACAAGTAGTTTTGATTGTACAAAAATAGGAGCGAATATAGTAAGCTTAACTGTAATCGATGTGAATGGTAATTCTGAGACGAATACTGCTACAGTAACCGTGGAAGATAAGGTACTTCCAAGTGTAGTTACTCAAAACATAACCTTACAATTAAACACTACTGGAAATGTAACCATCACACCAGCTCAGGTTGATAATGGTTCTACAGATAACTGTGGAATCCAATCGATGAGTTTAGATGTAACATTATTTGACTGTACTAAGATCGGAACGAATACGGTAACATTAACTGTAGTCGATGTAAATGGAAATTCAGATACGCAAACAGCTACGGTAACAGTAGAAGATAAAGTAATTCCAAGGGTAGTTACTCAAAACATCACCGTGCAATTAGATGCTTCTGGAAATGTAAGCATTACGCCTGCTCAGATTGATAATGGTTCTTCAGATAACTGTGGAGTCCAATCAATCAGTTTGGATATAACATCTTTTGATTGCACTCATGTTGGAACAAATACAGTGACCTTAACAGTAACCGATGTTAATGGCAATTCAGATACTAATACTGCTATGGTAACCGTTGAAGATAATGTTGCTCCTATGGTGAATTGTATAGCACCATTTACGTTACCATTAGATGCTACTGGCAATGCTGTTATTACTATTTCTGATATCGATGCGGGTAGTACTGATAATTGTGGTGTGGCTTCAACGAGTATAGATAAAACTACGTTTGATTGTACTAATATTGGAGGTAATATAGTAACTCTTACCGTTACCGATGCTTCAGGAAATGTGAATACTTGTTCTACAATAGTGACTATAATAGATACAGTAGCCCCTACTGCTACTTGTGTAGCTCCTTTTACAGTACCTCTGGATGCTACTGGTATAGCTATACTTTCTCCTCAGGATATCAATTTGGGATCTACAGACCAATGTAATCTGGCAAGTTTGCAAATTGACCGACAACGATTTACACTCGATGATCTGGGGGAGCAAATGATAACATTAACTGTCACTGATCATGGAGGAAATACCAATAGTTGTACGACTACAATTACTGTAGTAGATGTAACCCCTCCGGTCATTACATTACTAGGGGATGATCCTCAAATCATTTTGTTGGGAGATCCTTACACAGAATTGGGAGCTACTACAGACGATGGATCTTCTGTTAGTATAGATAGTTCAGCATATCAGAGTGAATTAGGAGAATACATCATTCGATATAGTGCCACTGACCCTTCTGGAAATAGAGCTGAGGTAACAAGAAGAGTAATTGTACAAGAACGAGATGAGTTTGTTTTTGAGATTTACCCTAATCCGGCAATAGATCATTTTATAATCATAGGATCAAAGGATATGTACTTCTTTGAAATCTATGACGTAGCAGGACGAAAAATACAAAGCTATCCCAAAGAGTTTGTCGGGAAGCGTATTCCTGTAGATCAATACCCACCAGGGATGTATTGGGTAAAAGGGTATTTCTTGTCTAAAGACTCAAGATATGAGCAGATTATGATAAAAGGTAGATAAAATAAGTAATACATAGAATTACGAATATACGGGGCGTAATCTATGATAACTTGAAGCTGTCTTTTTAGACAGCTTCATTTAGTTATACCTGTTGGAATTTGTATAATAACCTGAATTCGGTTAATCCGAAATGCATCAGTTTAAACCAGTTTGTTAATAAAAACATTATACCAGTTCTTAAATGGTATTACTTATCTAATGGTAAATATTTTTCTTTTATAATATTGAAATGATGGATTTGATGCGCTGCTATGGTTAACCCAATAGTGTATAACGGCATTTCATACATAGAAAACACACAATTGGTTTCAAGTATTTTCTTATTGAAAGAATTAAACATCATGATTGTGGATTGACGTACAATTAGAAGTTCATTCACCAATTGTTCAATAGAAAGTTCATTTGCATTAGAATTTTTACCCATTATTTCTTGGTTAAGAGGACCAGGTGTAGAGCCTTCATTACGAGCAAAAACTATAGCACTAAAACACCAAATTCTTTCCCAATCAATGAGATGTTGCAATATTTTATGAATTGTCCATTTATCTTTTTCATAAGTTTTTAAACCTATTCTGTTTAATTGGGCGATATCAATGTCCTTGATTGCTTTTAAACTAAGTTCGAGAGCCTCTGTGAGTTCGTTACCCTCATTTAACTTAAAAACATATGCTAAAAACTCCGGATTATTTTTGACTTCTTTATTTTTCATGAATGATGCTATTTTATAGTTAATTAATGTAAGATTCGTGTATAATAGCATGTTTAAATCAAGCTAATTCAGAGTTAATTATATAGTATTAAAGCATATGAATACCTATGCAAAAAACTTAACAGACATCATTAGCGTTGATAAAACAACACACGAATAAATTGAATAAAGGAATTAGTTCGAAAGAATATCCGAACTAAGAATTCTTAGTTTTAGCGTATAAAAACTAAGAATTAAGCTACTATAAATTTTAGAATCATTATCAAAATATGAAGTATTTATATAGTACGAATATACAAAATTTTATATACCCTCTGTTATTAGTGAAACGATAGCTACTAGTTTTTTTGATTCATGATGTCTTATTGAATCAATATGTTTCTTGAATTGATATCAAAAAAAATGAGCCCATTAAATCTCACTTATATCAAATTTTCCTTGCGCAATACATAACTGCTTTATTGCAAGTAGTAGCTACTTAGCAACATTATTAATTTACATTTTTACAATAACTACCGGTAACAAAACAATGCCTGGTGACATTAATACAATGAGTAGCTACATAATAACAATATGTAACTACAACATTACAATATGCATTTACATGGATACAATGTCCATATGCAAGCCTGCAATGTCAAATTACACAAATACATATTAATTTTTAAAACCACATGTTTATGGATCAAAGACAAATTAACCGATTAGAAATGTACCAGGCAGTACAAAACTACTTAGATAACTACACCGATGTTTGGAACGGAGTACCAGTATTGGTAACCTTTAAGAATCAATTTGACGAGCAATTGATAAAAATCAGAGAGAATCAAGACAGTCAGGAAGCAGCCAAAACGTATTTAGGAATGAATAAAGTAACCCAAAAGCGATTTGTTTCAGAAAAAGCCGATATTCTTAATGATGCTCTTGAAGCGTATGCCGCTGTAGAAGAAAAAGTAGAGTTAGAGCAAAAAGCTGCAAAGAGTTTCTCTGATCTCTATCGGTTACGTAATCAAGATTTTATAGTTATTATTAATGAAACTATTCTTTTACTAGAAGAGCATCTCAATAGTCTTCAGGACTATGGAGTATCGGCAGAACAAATTACTGACCTAAAAAATAGCTTTGATCGCTTTTTGGTACTTAATGGGCAACCTAGACAATATCGTATTGCAGAAAAGCAAGCTACCAAAAGTATTGCAGACCTCTTTGAACAAACTTCGACATTATTGACAACCAAAGTAGACAAAGTAATGAAAAGGTTTAAACGAACCAATACATCGTTTTACAGTGGATATCAAGCGGCAAGGATTATAGTAGGAAAATAATAGTATTTGTTAAATACCTTTAAAAACCTCTTTCACAATTATGAAAGAGGTTTTTTTGTTAAGAATTTGGTTTTATGTGTTTGTTTTTTAGTAAGTAATCTAGTGATGCTAAAATTCAATTCCATAAGATATTTTCAGGTTTTTTCTTTTTTAAGAATAAAAAAATAGGGTATTGTCGAACAAGGCTGTATAAGATATGATGCAATGTATAAACAACGTATCAGAAAAGTAAAATATAAATAATTAAGCAGCCCTATTATGGTTCAAAATTACCCTAGTTTAGTAAACAAAGAACTACCAAAATATCTAAGATGGATTTTATATTTAGTAGTAGTTACTTTATCACAACAAAGTTTTTCTCAACAATCTTTTAATTATCAAGCGGCAGTTCGAGATGCTCAAGGAAACCCAATAGCAAATCAAGAGATTGGAGTGCAAATTACACTATTGCAAGGTAGTGCAACAGGTGCCAATATATATGAAGAAACACATGCAATAACTTCAAACGCTCAAGGTGTCATAGCTTTGGCAGTGGGTGCAGGAACAACTCAAGATAATTTTATAGATATAGATTGGGGTGTACAAAATTATTGGCTTCAAGTAGCAATAGATAGTACAGGTGGTTCTAATTATCAAGTTTTAGGAGTGACGCAGTTACAATCTGTACCTTATGCCAATTATGCTATAAACGGACCAGATGCAGACCCATTAAATGAGATTGAACTACCAACAGGTGGAGCTAATGGACAAGTTTTAGTAACCGATGGATCTGGTAATTACAGTTGGGTAACCGATAAAGTAGACGATGCAGATGCTGACGCTACTAATGAAATAGAATTACCAACAGGTGGAGCTAATGGACAAGTTTTAGTAACTGATGGATCTGGTAATTACAGTTGGGTAACTGATAAAGTAGATGATGCAGATGCTGATGCTACTAATGAAATAGAATTACCAAGAGGTGGAGCTAATGGTCAGGTTTTAGTAACTGATGGATCTGGTAATTACAGTTGGGTAACCGATAAAGTAGATGATGCAGATGCTGATGCTACTAATGAAATAGAATTACCAACAGGTGGAGCTAATGGTCAGGTTTTAGTAACTGATGGATCTGGTAATTACAGTTGGGTGAATGATAATGTCAATGATGCAGATGCTGATGCTACTAATGAAATAGAATTACCAACAGGTGGAGCTAATGGTCAGGTTTTAGTAACCGATGGATCTGGTAATTACAGCTGGGTGACCGATAAAGTAGATGACGCTGATGCCGATGCTACCAATGAAATAGAACTACCAACAGGTGGAACCACTGGTCAGGTTTTAGTAACTGATGGATCTGGTAATTACAGTTGGGTAACCGATAAAGTAGATGACGCTGATGCTGATGCTACCAATGAGATTGAATTACCAACAGGTGGAACCACTGGTCAGGTTTTAGTAACCGATGGAAGTGGAAGCTATAGTTGGGTAACCGATAAAGTAGATGATGCAGATGCTGACGCTACCAACGAGATCGAACTGCCAACAGGTGGAGCTAATGGACAAATATTAAGTACAGATGGCTCCGGTAATTATAGTTGGGTAACCGATATCCAAGGAGCTTTTAGTACTGCTAATAATGTAACGAGTAATACACTAGGTACAATTGCTACCGATGATTTTGTATTTGGAAGTGCGCAACTGGATAATGATAGTAATACAACCGATGATGATTATCGAATGTTTTTTGACAAAAGTGAGGGAGCTTTTAGGGCTGGTATAGCTAGAGGAGATCAATGGGATACGAGTAAGGTAGGTTTTAACTCTATTGCCTTAGGATTCAACAATGAAGCTTCTGGAGGAAGATCTTTAGCTTTGGGGACTTTTAACTCATCTACAGGAATTGGATCGATTACTATAGGAAATGATCTAATCAATGCCCAAGCAGGACAAATAACTATTGGACAGGGTAATACCATAGATCCTTCTGCTACAAACAGTATTTCTGTCACAAGTAGATTATTTGTTATTGGTAATGGTCAAGACACTAATCGAAGTGATGCTTTAGTAATGTTAAAAAACGGTAGTACTACCCTTAACGGTCAGCTAACTATTGACGGTGATAATCAGGGAGCTGGAACAAGTTATACGCTGCCAGCACAAGATGGAACAGCCAATCAAATAATGACCACAGATGGATCTGGAAATATAAGTTGGTTTGATATTCCTTCTCAATCTGATTCAGATTGGTTAAAAGTTGATAATACACAATCAAAATCTATTAATGATAATATTTATACGCAAGGAAATGTAGGTATAGGAACTACTATTTTAGATGATCAACTGCATATTAAATCTATAGGCAATGGAACTCGGGTTAGAGTAGAAAATTCATCTAATGGCTGGGCAGGACTTCTAGCCAAAAATTCTATTAGCGAAATATTTGTTGGAATTCAAGGGGCTTTTGATGCCAATCCTGGTGAATTTCATATTTATGATAATACAGCAACAAAAAGGAGGTTGGTTATAGATAATAATGGAAATATGGGAATTGCTGAGGATAATCCTACAGCAAAACTTCATATTAATGGAGATATTAAAATTGTAGATGGAACTCAGGGACTTGGAAAAATTCTAACTTCTGATGCAGATGGTTTGGCTTCCTGGACAGATGCTCCTTCTGTAGGTACGACGCTTCCTGCCGGAGGGACAAATGGGCAAATACTACGTACCGATGGTAGTGGTAACTATAGTTGGGTAAATGATGCACAAGGAGCATTTAGCACTACAAATAATGTCACTAGTAATACATCGGGTACCATTGCTACCGACGATTTTGTATTCGGAAGTTCACAACTTAATGATATACAAAATAATGCCTCAGATGATATCAGAATGTATTTTGATAAAAGTAAAGGAGCTTTTAGAGCAGGTAGTGCCGTAGCTTTGGATGGATTTACAGGAGATTGGGATGATCCCAATGTAGGAACACTTTCTGTAGCTATGGGGCGAGGAAATCTTGTACAAGGGACAGCTGCAGTGGCTTTTGGAAGCTATAACAACTCAGGAGGAGAAAATGCTTTTTCTGCCGGACATAATAATTTATCCTCTCGTTTTGCTTCAATTTCATTAGGAGCAAATAACAGTACTTCAGGTCATTATGCAGTAGGTATAGGACGCGGTACGCAATCTACCAGTTATGGGCAACATACTATAGGATTGTTTAGTGAATTTGTCAACGGAAATGATGCAGCATATGTCGCTACAGATCCTTTATTTATTATTGGTAATGGAGTAGATGACGGTAGCAGAACCAATGCATTGGTAATGCGTAAAAATGGAAATACACAGTTAAACGGATCCTTAACTATAGATGGAGATAATGCAGGAGCAGGAGCAGCATATACCTTCCCAGAACAAGATGGTACTGCCAATCAGGTAATGACCACAGATGGTGCAGGAAATGTATCATGGTCTAATGCTTCTTCTGGAAATACACTTCCTTCTGGAGGAACCAACGGACAAATTTTAGGAGTTTCTGCATTAGGAGTACAATGGTTGGATAGTGATGAAGTAATTTTGGATAACAGTACTACTAATGAAATTGAATTACCTGTTGGTGGATCTAATGGGCAAGTATTGCGTACCGATGGTAGCGGTAATTATAGTTGGGTAACCGATACGGTGAATGATGCCGATAATGACCCTACTAATGAAATCGAATTGCCAGCAGGTGGATCTAATGGACAAGTATTGCGTACAGATGGTAGTGGTAATTATAGTTGGGTAACCGATGCGGTGAATGATGCCGATAATGATCCTACTAATGAAATAGAATTACCAACAGGAGGTACGGCTAATAGTGTATTGACTACCGATGGTAGTGGTAACCATAGCTGGACAAATGATGTGTCTGCAAGTTCTGTAACTACGCCTGCACTAACCATAACAAACTTACCAAGTTTTTCTGCGGATTTAACCGGTACACTAGTATTATCTGGAGCAGGTAACTTTTTTAGAGTGCCAAGCTGGAGAACTAGTGATGCAACGGTAACCAATCTACATGATAGCGGAAATCACTTTGATGAAGCTTCAGGAACGTTTACCGCTCCTGTAAATGGATTGTATTTCTTCTCGGCGCAAATACGTTTTGATGGAGTAAACACAGGAGATTTTAGATTGTTAGTAGGGATTCAGAATAAACTAAGTCTGGATAACGGAATGCATGCCATCACCAAAGGAGATGCAGGTACCGATTTTCATACCCTTACCGTAAGTGGTGTGATGAAACTAAATGCAGGTGAGAAAGTACATGTTAATGTGCAATCAAGTACAGATACAAGCTGGAGTTTACATAGCGAAAGTGGATTTAGTGGATATCTGATTAGTCGATTTTAATAGAAACGACATGGTTGAATGATGTAATAAAATTTACGTCAGTCTGAGTGGTCCGCCTTGGCGGATTGTATCGAAGACAAGTAAATTTTATTGCATCGAACTAATGTTGAAATGAAATACAAAACGTATGAAAAAATATATACTCATTACAATAGTCTTACTTTTGGCCATGCAATTGCAGGCTCAAAGTATAGAACGTCAGGTTGTTGGGTCTGGAGGTATGACACTTAGTACTGATCTCGTAACGTTAGATTTTACGGTGGGAGAAACTGTTGTTACAACTATTGCCAACGATAACTCAATACTTACACAAGGGTTTCATCAAACTCCTTTTTCTCAAGTAATCGTTATTGACCCTGAACCTACTGCTGTTTTTTCGTTATATCCCAATCCAACTTCAGGAAGAGTAATCATTGAAGGAGAAGGTATAAAAGAAACTAATATTTATGCAATAACGGGACAAAGGGTGTTTAGAACAAACAAAACTAGTTTTGATATTTCTCACCTGCTAGCAGGCGTATATATTGCTCAAATAGAAACGAAGTCAAAATTAATAACCAAAAGAATTGTAAAAGAATAAACTACGCAGGGGAAAAGTAGTTTTGTTGACTGGTTAGTCTTTTTACACTCGCTTCGGCGAGTGTTTTTTTGATATAAAGTGTGCAGAGTTTATTAACATAGTCAAAAATAAAATAGGGTATAGTAAGACAAAACTGTATACCATATAAGGTCAAAGAGATAGTAATACTATGAATAAGGTTTTGATATCTCTCGTTTGTTACCTGAAGTTTAGATGGATATATTCGAGTCCAAAACAAACAAATTATGAAGAGGATTAATTAGTTGTTAAATGCACTTTTTTGTTAGAACAAACAGAACTAACATTTTTTATGTTTATGAATATGAAACTTACTTTATGTATTACTATCATCATACTGATGTTTTCTTTGGTACAAGGACAGCAAAAATCAGGATATATAGATACCCAAGATAGTTTGAAGGTCGAAAAACTGTATGGCTTAGCCAAGGAAAATTCGGATCGTCGACCCCATGAAGCAAAAAAATACTTGTATCAGCTTGTACAGTATATAGATAGTTTGAAGATACCAAGAGCAACAAAAAATAAATACTTTAGTAAAAAAAAGGCAGATGCTTATCATTTTCTGAGTTATTATGAACGAAGAGAGCATAATTTTGATGAAGCTGCCATATTAGCTCAAAAAAGTATAGATATAAAGCATACAGAGGGGTTCGACTCTTTGTTGGCGATATCTTATCACCAAAAAGCCAAAGCATGGATCTCTGTAATCAACTCTATGGATGATGGCATTAAACAACTAGAGAAAGCAGAACAGGTTGCAGAAAAATATAAACAAACTGGGCAGTTACTAGAGATTTACAGCTCGTTTGGGTCTGCATATGGAGTAACAAGTGATACGATTAATGCCATGAAGTATTATAACAAATCTATACAATTGGTTGATTCTATAGGTACCGATTATCAGAAAGCAGCCATGTATGCTAATTATGCAAGTATATTAAGGCGTTTTAATGATTATGGAGCTAATTTGCCTTATTTACTAAAGGCGATTGCCCTTCACAAAAAGAATAAAAATAAAATAGGATTAGAGTCAGGGTTGTATGCTTTGGGAGTTCACTATACCAAGGTAGGCCGACCTCAAAAAGGTGTTTTGTATCTAAAAGAAGCAATTGCAATATCTTTAGAACTTAATAGTGATGCAGTACTACCATTTAGGTATTTAGCCTTAAGTAGAAGTTATAAAGCTTTAGGAAACTATAAAGAAAGTTACAAGGCGTATGTGGCATATCATGAGCTATTAGAAAAACGTAATGATGTAGAAGAAGCCAAAAAGTTGGCAAAACTCGAAACCGCTTTTGTATTTAAAAAACAGAAAGTAATTGATAGCCTAAGATTTGTAACAGAAAAAAGAGAATTAGCTTTGATAACCAAGTCAGAGGCTTCAAAAAAATATTTGTACTTGATCTTGTTTTTAATAACTCTTATTGGGGGATCGGTTATAGTTTATCTTATCAATCGAATTTATAAAAACAGAGAAGAAAATGCTCTCGCAGCATTAGAGAAAAGTAAAAAAGAATTAACGGTTTATACCCAACGCTTATTAGAAAAAAGCAAAGAAAAAGAAATTCTATCCCGAGAATTAGAACAATTAAAAGAAAAAATAGAAGAGAAATTACCTATCCAGAATCTACAAGAATTGTCTAATTCGAGGATACTAACAAAAGAAGATTGGCTATTGTTTAAACAAAAGTTTACACAAGTGTATCCTTATTTTTTAATCAATTTAAAGAACAAGGGTTTTCAGTTTACCGAAGCCGAAGAGCGTTTATTGGCGTTAGAAAAATTGAATTTGAGTAATAGTGATATCTCTATTATTTTAGGGATTGCACCAAAAAGTGTTATGGTAACAAGGTACCGTCTTAAAAAGAAATTAAATATTCCCAAAGAAACTGATCTTATTGATTTTATCGAGAAGCGATAAAATGTAAACCTTTCCCATTTAATTCAATGTATTTCGTAAATAAATCGCTTGTATCCTGTTAAGTCATTGATAATTAGTGTTTTTACGAATAATTGTATCCCTTTTTGTATACCTCACTTTGCTTAAATAATCGACGAATGGTCATATTATTGTGATCAATTACATGTGCTTTAGACTAAGCTATCAAAAAAATATCCAAAAAATAAATAGGGTAAAGTATATGTTGCCTGTATTAATTAAAAGAGATACAAAATATCAATAACTAATAAAGCCCCCAGGTTTATGAAAAAAAAATACTTCTTCAGTTTATATACCCCATTGCATATATATCAAAAGATGCTTTTCGAATCATGTCTACACTATTTCAAACTATTCATGAAGTAGTAAAAAGCAACCCGAACACTAATCTAACAATGTATATCAATTATACAATTGCATAGAAGACCTTATGTATTCATTTATAATCACTTTTAATACCTAACCCCCCTCTATACCTATGAAACATTACTATCAACTATTTAAAATCTTAAAAGAAAAGTTGGTTTTACTACTTTTCTTTTTGGTGCTAGGAGCAAATGCCATAGCGCAGACCTATACCGAGGTAGAACCCAATAACACAATTACAGAAGCTCTTGCATCTTCGCAGGATCGAATTTTTGAACTAACTACCCTTACAGGAACCGTTTTTTTACTGTCATCAAGTATCAACCCATTTCAAACCCCTAAAGAAATAAGCCATGAATAAACTCATACTCGAATTTAATCACCTTACCTGCCATCGGTTGTATTATAAAATCAAAAATGTTTGTTTGATATTTTTAGCTTTCTTGCTTACTAGCTATACATATTCTCAAGGTATACCTACTGACTTCACTTGGACGTCAAATGATGCGAATTCTATCACAGTACAGGACATATCATTTGTAGGAGGTAGTGAAGGATTTCTGGTGATTATAAATACCGAAAACGTCTTTGTAAACAGAACTGGAATCAATGGAAGAACTTTATCTATTGACCCAGGTAACTCTGTCTATTCTGGTTCTGGTGAACAGGTAGTCTGGGGTGGGGGCGGAGCAGCTCCCAATGTGACCATCACAGGATTGGATAGCAGCACACCATACTACCTAAGTATTGTGGCGTATTCATTTGGTGGAACAGTTGCAGCGGCCTACTCAGTTAACCATACCAAAGCTGCAGCGACATGCGGGCATACGCCTGATGTAGTAACAGGAATGAGTATTACACCGAGTACCAATAAAATGACGATCAATTCTCTTACAGATCCTACAGGATCGGTAGGTTATTTGATAAAAGTTAATACCACAAATAGCTTTACGAATCCGAATGCTATCGAATCGTCTTTACCTACGGCTGATCCGGCGTATAGCGGAAGTGGTGAGCAAGTGGTTTATGTAGGTGCTTCTACCTTACCGGCATTAGATATTACAGGATTAAATGCGGCTGACCCAACCCAATATTATTTTAAAGTTTGGTCGTACGCTGCAAATTGCTCAGATGATAAGTATTACTTCGAAACTACAGGATTTACAACGAATGACTTAACCTGTGCACCACCACCTAACGGAGCAAATAGAGGTCTTGGATTAGGAGGAGGTACTCGGGATGTCTATGCTTTGAATCCTGTTTACACTCGTGATGGAGTTGTACCAAATACTGGTATCCTTCTTTACTTTAATATTGAAAATAGTTTTACAAATCCTAATGCAACATATACCACATTACCGACTCCAAATTCTGAATATGTTGGTTCAGGGCAGCAATTGATTACCATAGGAACAGCCTTTAGTGGTTTTGCTAACGTTACAGGGCTAATACCCAATACAACCTACTATGTCAAGAGTTATTCTTATTATACTTGCGAAGGAACTTCTTATGTAAATCTAACCGATTTTAAAGAAAGGACATATGTCACGTGTGATTTTTCAGATAATCTGCCTTCTGCACCCGTTTTTGGTGCTATTTCCAGTAACAGTATGAATCTCAATTCTTTCACGGCACTTGTGCCTGATGTAGGTATTTCAGTCCCAGATGGATATATTATTAGAATGAATACCACCAATAGTTTCAGTACCTATACATTGGGTGCTGTGCTTCCTACTGATGATCCAGCCTATAGTGGTTCTGGAGAACAGGTGATTTATGCAGGTAATTCAACCGCACCTAATATTGATATTACCGGACTGAGCGCAAATACTACGTATTATTTTAATATAGTAGCGCATTACCCTTCATGTGGGGTTCCTATTGGAGTAAGGTATCAAGAAGGAGGCTATACTTTTTCTAAGTCCAACGGAAGTGCAACTTCCACCTTTATTTCTTTTGATGATATAACCAAGACAGTCGGTGATGCAGATTTTGACCTTGCAGCTGTCGCTTCAGATGGTAGCACAATATCATACCAGATTATCGGCCAAACAGGTCTGAGAACATCTTTGTCGGGTACCAATAATGAAACCGTAAACCTTGGAACTGCCGGAACGGTCACTATCGAGGCTTCTGCTAATGGAGTTATCAAGCAAGCCACCCTTACCATCAACCCGGTAGCAGACGGTTTTACCTTTACAGACAATTACTTTTGGGGAATGTCGGGGCCATCGGACCTCTCTGCGACGGTCAGTGGTGCTACTGGGCCTGTAACCTATGAGATTATAGGACCGGATTATGGGTATAGCATTTCGGGTGCTGATTTGATCTGGGGATCTACCTGGGCAGAGTTTGTAGTTAGAGCAACTGATACAGGTACCGGAGAAACCAGAGATGCATTAATCTATATAGAGAATCAAAGTAGTACTGTAAAGCCACTACACCCAGTGGTTCTGGTGAATGATTATGACCCAGACTTATTGGTACTAGCAAGTGGTGTGCTTGAGTACCCTTTGAACCAAGCTCGAGTTTGGAAAGATAACACCGGAACCCTTACCGATATAACATATGCCCCAGCTATAGGTCCTAGTCCTCCATCAGTAGAGGTTGACGGATCCGAAAGTAAATTAGTCGTAGGTCGCCTATTCAACGATGCCTTTGTAGGTTCGATAACAGTAACAGCTACAGCAACAGATCCCAATAACTTCTTTTATCAAACGAATTCTTCTACTGTAGATATCACTTTCAATATTAAGAGAGCGAATGGGATTACCTTTGATGCCGCTGCCAATATGGTCACTAGTACTTACGGAGATGCTCCATTTAATTTGGTGGCTGCAAATGCTGCTGGAGGGATTACGTATAGTAGCAGTGATCCTTCGGTAATTTCCATTTCTGGGTCAACAGCAACCATCAATGCGTCTGGCTATGTAGAGCTAACCGCTTCACATCCTGGAGACAGTGCTCATATGCCGGGAAGTAAAAGTTTGTTCTTTACCGTCAATAAAGCTTCAACCAGTATTATTGCTACGACGACACAACAATTTTCTTTTACTGGTGGCACTATTGATTTTGTTGCTTCTGCAACAGGTATTGGTAGTGCATCGCTTCCACTCAATATTACCTACCGTGCCAACGGAACCAGTGATCCATTCACCGCTACAGTTCCTTCAGCAGTAGGTGTGTATGATGTAGAAGTGAGATTAAGTGAAAATACATTGGTCAATTATGTAGATCCTGGCGTGACTACTGGAACTTTGGAAATTTTAAATCAGATAATCATTACTGGAACAGATGTGGCATTTAATGCTCCAGCAAGCTTGGTTTATGATGGCGCAGAAAAAATATATACGGTTACACCAGATGCAGGATTGAGTCCAGCGCTTCCGCAAGGTGATTTGGAGCTAACCTATGAAGGACGAAATGGAACCGTTTATGCAAGTAGTGTTACAGCACCTACCGATGGTGGAGACTATATGGTAACGGCTACTGTAAAAGCTAGTAATTTGGATTATGACGGCAGTGTGAGTGAAAATTTCACCATTGCTCCGTTTGCGACCACCATCAACCTTAATTTACCAGGTTCAAATTTGGTTTATAATGGGATGCCTCAAGGCATTAACCCTACAGCAGATGATTTGAGTAGCAACCCGACAGTGGTATTAACGACAGAATACAGTATTTCGGGTGCCAATTTATTTAGTGAAACAGTTCCTATTAATGCTGGAACATATGATGTGAGGGTCAACATTGCTGCTACAGAAACGAGTTATAGTGCTGTTGAAGCCACTGGGTCTTATACTATAGATCAGATCCCACAAGCAATTACTTTTAATCCGATACCAGACGTAGAATGTGGGCAAACAACGATAGATCTTTCGCTTTATGCCTCATCAAGTATAAGTGCTACACTGAGTTTTGCCAGTGATAATGCAACCGTAGCTACCGTATCAGGAAGTACAGTGACGATAGTCGGAGCTGGGACAGCAACCATTACTGCATCGCAAGCTGGTGATGTCAATACGGTAGCAGCCATAGATCAATCACAAACATTGACAATTGCCGCAGTACAAGAAAACTTTTCTGTAGACAATCCTACCGATGTACAGGTTTGTAACGGGATACCTTATATACTACCTGCCTTGACCACTGGAAATTATTTTTCTGCACCCGGCGGTACTGGTACTGCATACAACACGGGTGATCCAATTGCTAGTACTATGACACTATATGTCTATGGGGTTTCAGGAGTGAATGCATCCTGTACAGATGAAAATAGCTTTACAATTAGCATCGATAACCTACCAGTAGATACCCTAGCAGATGTGACTACGGTGGGTAGTTATACACTACCGACACTGACTAACGGAAATTATTTTACTGCTGCAGGAGGTACGGGTACAGCATTGAATGCTGGTGATCCGATTTCTAGTACGCAAACTATTTATATTTATGATGAAGATATAGTATCAGGATGTACTTCTGAATCCAGTTTTGTAGTAACCATAGAAATTGCACCTGCTTTGCACTTTAGCGGCGATTTGGGAACTACTTATGATTATTTGGAAGTGGCAGATGATAATTCACTGGACTTTACTACTGGGATGACCTTTGAAGCCTGGGTAAATTTTGATCAGGTGACTAGAACCACTGATGGTTACGACTGGCAATTCCTAATGGGTAAATCAACAATAAGCGATGCCTTTGGGCTGATGTTATTAACAGATGGACCTGTAGGCGGTCCTTATTTAGGACTTTGGCACTCGGGTATAGGAGATGGGTTTTCAAGAACTACCAGTTGGATACCTACTGCAAATACATGGTATCATATCGTCGTAACCATCGATGGGACCAATGGTACAAACTTCTATGTGAATGGAAGTAATATAGCTGGTGGAGAAAGTGTTGGAGGTACCTTGTTGGCCAATGCACTACCTCTTAGAATTGGAGCAAACGCTCCTGGTACAGCAACTGCTCCATATCCATTTCAGGGAATTATGGATGAAGTTCGATTTTGGAACTATGCCAGAACCGAGGCAGAAATCAACAGTAGCAAAGATGTAGAATTGGCGGGTACAGAATCTGGGTTGGTACTTTATTACAATTTCAATGAAGGTACGATCAATGGAGACAACACGAGTCTAACGCAAGTGACTGATCGAAGTACCGCAGGCAATAATGCTTCTTTTAATTCATTTGCTTTGACAGGCACCACGAGTAATTTTGTAGATGGTTCAGGAAACGGGGTAGTATCTGCTTTGCCTCAAAGCATTACTTTCAATCCACTGTCCAATGTAACTTTTGGAGATACAGACTTTAATTTGACAGCATCTGCTTCTTCGGGACTGGACGTAACCTATGTGAGTTCGAATACGTCGGTTGCCACAATTTCAGGAAATACAGTAGCGATTGTAGGAGCAGGAACGACAACAATTACAGCAAGTCAAGCTGGGAATTCGAATTACAGTGCGGCTATAGATGTAGCTCAAGATTTAACGGTTACCAAAGCAGATCAAGTCATTACTTTTGATGCTTTAGCATCGACTACTTTTGGTGTTGTAGATTTTGATTTAACGGCTAGTTCAGATAGTGGTTTGGCTATTACGTATACTAGTTCAGATGAAACGGTTGCGACCATTAGTGGGAGTACAGTTACCATTGTAGGAGCAGGAACGACAACAATAACAGCGAGTCAATCAGGAAATACGAATTACAATGCAGCTATAAATGTTGCTCAAGACTTAACGGTTACCAAAGCAGATCAAGCAATTACTTTTGCAGCTTTAACAGCGGTAACTTATGGAGATGCTGATTTTAACTTAACCGCTACGGCTTCATCAAGCTTGGCAGTAAGTTATACAAGTTCTAATACAGCGGTAGCAACAGTTTCTGGAAATACAGTGACTATTATAGGAGCAGGTACTACAACAATTACAGCGAGTCAAGTAGGAGATGCTAATTATAATGCTGCTACTACTGTTCCACAAGTATTGGTAGTTAATAAGAAAGATTTAGAAGTAACACCGGTAGTAACTAGTATTGAATACGGTTTACTTTTAGATCAATCAGGAACAGTACCATTGAATGTTACTGGGTTTGTAAATGGAGATGATAGTAGTACACTAACTCCTACTGGAGGAGGGTTTAGACTTGAATACTTTGAAGGAGCGTTTACTGGTATTCCGAGAAATGTTGGAATATATACTAACGGAGCTAGAGTTACTAAAGAAGGAGCAACTCCGTATGAAATACATCCTAATTATAATTATACATACCCGTATGTATCTTTAGAAATTGTACCAAGAGAGGTTACTGTTACAGCCAATACGAATCAGTCTAAAGTGTATGGAGCTACAGATCCGGTATTAACATATACACCTACACCATTACCTGTTAATAATAATCCGACAGGAACAGTTTATAATTTTAACGCATTTGCTTTATCAGGAAATTTAGCTAGAGCAGCAGGAGAAAATGCGGGAACCTATGCTATTAATCAAGGTGCTTTAGATGCTACAACTGCAAACTATAATGTGAATTTTGTATCTGATACTTTTGAAATTACAACAAGAACTATCGAAATCACTGCCGATGCCAAGTCGAAAACTTATGGAGATGTTGATCCTACATTGACGTATCAAATTACTAGTGGAGCGTTACAAGGTAGTGATACCTTTACAGGAAGTTTGACCAGAGCGACCGGCGAAAATGTAGGAACCCATGCCATTCAAGAAGGAACACTATCCGCAGGTGCTAATTATACTCTAACATTTGTATCTGATGATTTAACCATTAGCCAAAGAGCTATAGAGGTTACTGCCGATGCCAAAACGAAAATTTATGGAGATGCAGATCCTACATTTACTTATACTATTACCAGTGGTAGTTTAGCGGGTAGCGATACCTTTACAGGAGCATTAGCTAGAGTAACTGGACAAGCACAAGGAAACTATGCTGTTAATCAAGGTACTTTATCACTAGGAGCTAATTACAACCTTACTTTTGTACCGGGTAATTTATATATCGATTATAGATTTATTCGAATTTTACCAACTGCAACAGTTCAAAAAACGTATGGGAATCCTGACCCAGTGTTTTCTGTACCTTATGTACTTAATCTAGGTTCGTTGGCTTTTGATGATACAATAGAAGTGTTTGGTAACTTTAGAGAGTCTGGAGAAGATGTTGGAAATTACTTTTTCCGATCAGGTCTAAGTGCTGATATTACTTCTACAAATGGTGGTGGTTCTTCATATCAAATTACTTTTATGTTTCCGAGATCAACATATTTAGAGATTCTTCCTCGTGCTATTGAAGTAACGGCAGATGTACAAGCCAAAACTTATGGTGATGCTGACCCAACCTTGAGTTACCAAGTGACCAATGGAGCATTGCAGTTTAGTGATACATTCTCAGGAAGTTTAACTCGTGTAGCGGGAGAAGACGTAGGTACTTATGGTATTAATCAAGGAACGTTATCCGCTGGGAGCAATTATACCATGACATATGTTGGTAATGATCTAACGATTGGGCGAAGAGCCATCGAAATTACTGCCGATGCGTTAAATAAGCAATACGGAGATGCCGATCCAGCATTTACATATCAAATAACTAATGGTTCATTAGTCTTTAGTGATGCCTTTACAGGAAATTTAACTAGAGTAGCGGGAGAAACTATAGGAACTTATGCGATCCAGCAAGGAATGGTTACCGCTGGAGGAAACTATACAATAACATTTGTATCGAATAACTTAACAATCGGTAAAAGAACTATTGAAGTGACTGCCGATGCCAAAACAAAAATCTACGGTGATGCAGACCCTGCATTTACCTACACTATTACCTCTGGTAGTTTGGTTGGTAGTGATGCCTTTACAGGAACTTTGGATAGAGCAGCTGGACAAGCGCAAGGAAATTATGCGATTAACCAAGGTACGTTGTCGCTAGGTGCTAACTACAACCTTACTTTTGTGTCTGGTAACTTATTTATTAATTACCGATTCATTCGAGTAATCCCTGTCGCTCCTATTTCAAAAACCTATGGAGATGCAGATCCAGATTTAACATGGCCATATATTATTACGCAAGGATCATTAGCTTTTGATGATACTTTAGAAACTTATGGAACATTTAGAACCCCAGGTGAAAATATAGGAAGATATCAAATAAGAGGGTTGTCTGCTCGATTTACTTCTACTAATGGAGGAGAGTCTTCTTACTCCATAACATTTACTAACGGAGGATCTGTAAGTCTTGATATTACAGCTCGCGCGATCGAAGTAACGGCAGATGTACAGCATAAAATTTATGGAGATGCCGACCCAACCTTAAGTTATCAAGTAACAAACGGTGCATTACAGTTTAGCGATACTTTTACAGGAAGTCTAACTCGTGTAACCGGAGAGTCTGTAGGAGCCTATGCCATTAATCAAGGTACACTTAGTGCAGGTAGAAATTATGCTATAAGTTATGTTGGTGATGACTTAACTATAGGGCAAAGAGCAATAACGATTACAGCCGATGATCAAATAAAAGTTATTGGATCAGCTGATCCAACGTTTACGCATCAGGTTACGTCTGGAGCCCTACAGTTTTCTGATACGGTTACTGGTAGCTTAACTCGAGTTGCAGGAGAAACATTGGGTAATTATGCTATTAATCAAGGCACGTTAAGTGTAAATAGTAATTATAATCTAACTTTTGTACCGGGTACTTTAAATATTTCCAATAAAATCCCACAGATAATTACCTTTAACTCACTAACCGATCGTAATTATGGAGATGCAGATTTTGCTTTAACAGCGACAGGAGGCGCATCAGGAAATCCAATAACCTATGTGAGTTCGAATAACGCAGTAGCTACCATTAGCGGAAATGTAGTAACTATTGTAGGAGTAGGTACGACTGCAATAACTGCATCACAGGTTGGAAATGCAACGTATGCCGATGCGATCGATGTATCTCAAACTTTAACTGTTAATAAAGGAAATCAGACAATTACTTTTAATGCATTGCCAAACGTAACTATCGATGATGCTGATTTTAACCTTACAGCTACAGCATCTTCTGGATTGGGAGTTACCTATGTAAGTTCAGATCCTTCAGTTGCTACAGTTACAGGAAACGTAGTTTCTATCGTTGGTTTGGGTACCACCACAATTACGGCTTCACAAGCTGGAGATATCAGTTGGAATGCTGCGAATGATGTTTCACAATCATTAACAGTTGTAGATGCTTGTCCTTTTACCAATATCGCATCGAATAATTTTCAGATACAGACTGCAAGCGAAACTTGTGCAGATAAAAATAACGGAAGTATCGCTATTACAGCGATAGCAAACCAGAATTATAGAACGACTATTAATGGTCAAGTGTATGATTTTACTTCAACACTTACAGTAGCTAATTTACCTCCGGGAACGTATCCAATATGTATTACTATCGATGGTTTTAGCAATTGCGAACGTTGTTTTGAAGCGGTGGTAGAATCAGCGGCTTTATTAGCTGGTAAAACAACGATTGTTTCTGGTATTGTTAATAAATCAGTGCAAGTAGCTATCGAAACAGGTACAGGACCATTTACAGTGATGATCAATAATGAGATAGTAGCAGAATATACTACAAAAGCTTTTTCTGTTACTGCTAAAGACGGAGATAGAGTTGAGGTAGTTTCTAGTCTTGCTTGCGAAGGGAAATTATCAAAGATGGTTGGTCAAAGTGCAATAATCAAAGCATATCCTAATCCAACAAAATCTGATGTTACTTTAAGTATCCCAGACGGAAGAAATACGATTACTGTAGCATTGCATAATGCATTAGGAGCATTGGTTAAAAAACAAGTGTATACTGTTATTGATAGTAAAGTAAATATGCCAATGTCTGATATACAGGCAGGAGTATATTTTATGCGAATAGATGAATCTTCAGAAGTAATTAAAATTATAAAAGAATGAGAACGATATTGATCACCATAATTAGTTTGGGTGTACTGTTTTCTTGTAAAAAGGAAGAGTTTTCAGAAACAGTACCAACCCCAGATGTTGTTAATATAGCTCCAGAGATACCCAACTTGGTATTTCCGGCAAATAATCAAACCTGTACCCATACGAATATAGAGTTTAATTGGGGTGCATCATTAGATGCAAATGGAGATGTTTTGGCATATCAGATAGATGTAGCCCTTGAAGCATCTTTTGCAACAAAGTTATTTTCAGAGTTTACATCTGAACAAAAAGGAACCTTTACATTAAATAAAGGAACGACATATTATTGGAGAGTGAGAGCCATTGATAGCAAACAAGCAGAAAGTGGATATTCTGCAGTTAGTTCATTTTTTACAGAACCAGATGCAGTTGTAAACACACTTCCCTATTCTCCAGAAATAGTAGCTCCTCTTATGGGTAGTACTGCTACAATAGGAACTGTTACTTTAGATTGGACCGCTATAGATGCAGATGGAGATGCCGTAGTATTTGATGTTTATTTTGGCACTTCGAATCCACCCGTTTTGGTGGTACAAGATGTTACAATCTCTAATTATAATGTAACCGTATCATCCAATACCACTTATTATTGGAAAATTGTTGCTAAAGACAGTAAACAAGGAGTTGCCATTAGTCCAGTATGGAATTTTAAAACGAATTAAGATTATAAAAGTAAATATAGTTAGTTATCTATATGGCTTCTGGCAGTTGATTTTTGGTATTCCCAAGTATCAAATGCTAATTGTTAGGAGCCTTAATTTGAGATCTCAATATAGATAGATACTACTAACTAAAACAAAACCTAAGTGTATTGGTTAAAAAAAATAATAGGGTAACCCCTGATTTAACTGTATAGTATAAAAGATAACTAATTAATACCCCCGTTTACTATGAAGAAACTACTACTACTATTTTTATATGTATTAACTTTGTCAAACTATGGGCTACAGGCACAATGTGGCCCAGGACAAGACACTACAGCACCAGTTTTGAGTACAACTCAAGATGGGACGGTGGCGAACCCTTTTAGAAATTTATTACCTGCAACAGTAGGTAGTGTACCTAGTGGTACGTATTATTTTAATTTTAACGGAAACACTTTTCAAGGAGTATTAGACAATGATACCGATGGCGGTGGTTGGTTAATGATTCTTAATTATGTGCATTTGGCAGGAGATAACTCTGCTTTGCAAGTAAGAAACACAGACTTACCTTTATTAGGATCTTCGACCCTAGGAGACAATGAGGCCGCAACGGCCAATTGGGGACATATGGGTAATCAACTGGCAGCAGCTCTTGATTTTGAAGAAATACGATTTTATGGAGTAACCAGTGGACATAGTCGTGTGATTGATTTTAAAACCAATTACACCAATGCGATAAATTATGTAAAAACAGGAATGGGTTCATTTGATGGGATTAATATTCCTCAAAATTTTACAACGTTGACCAATCATTCGGCTCAGATTCCTGGTGGTGCTAGTAGTGAGTTTTCAAATCAGGGAGATAATGCCTTGACTGCTTTTCCCTTTTATATAGCAGGGAGAAATCATTGGGGATTAGGGATTGGTAATCGATGGGAAGTAGATGATCTTGCCATTAATACACAAAGTACCATTCATAGAGTATGGGTACGTGGGGATGCATCTCCTTTTATTACAACCAACAATTTGACCGTAACCTTAGATATTAGCGGAAATACAACCGTAGATCCTGCAAGTTTTGGCTATGAAGCTACCGATAATTGTGGTACTGCTAATCTGAGCCTTAGTCAAACTAATTTTGATTGTTCTCATATAGGAGTCAATACCATCCAGCTAATTGCTACCGATGCTGCTAATAATACGGCAAGCATCGATGTAACCGTTACCATAGTAGATTCTCCACCGGTTATTACAACCGATGGTTCTGCAGTTATTGAATTAGATCCAACGACTGGAATAGTATCACTTACATTGGCAGATTTAAATGCCAGTGTTGCAGATGATTGTGGATCTGCAACTTTAAGTTTGAGCAAGACAGATTTTACTTGTGAAGATTTAGGTCCAAATCCAGTTCTGTTAACAGCTACCGATGTTACTGGTGCGACAAGTACAGCGAATGTTTTTGTATTGGTAGCTGATGATACAGACCCAGTAATACAATGCGTAGCTCCTTTTACCTTAGAATTAGATGCAACGGGTACTGCTACCCTTACGCAAGAAGATGTATTGGCAAGTTTTACCGATAATTGTAGTATAAGTAGAGTGAGAATAAGCCCTTCTAATTTTAGTTGCGCAAATTTGGGTGATAATTCGATCAGTATAACGGTATATGATAATGGTAGAAATCGTGTGAGTTGTACTACCACTGTAACGGTTACCATGCCTTCCTGCCCAGAGAATCTTGTATTAGATGCTGATTCAACTGCTTGTGGCGCTATATATAACTATCCATGTGCCAGTAATATTACCGCAGGGCCGGCCAGTGGTACACTACTAGCCGTAGGCAGCACAACCACTTTTACCTATGATATTTCAGATAATAACGGAGGTACTTCGACATGTACGTATGATGTAACCGTAAATGATACCATGGCACCACAATTTACCACCAAAGATCATACAGTGATGTTAGATGCTAATGGAACCACAACTGTAGATGTGAATGATTTAATAGGTCCAGATGCTTTGGCTCGTGATTATACAGTAGAAACTACAGGAACCCTAGATAGAGTAGATATTAGTGCAAATGGTACTCAAGTAACATTGAATGATGATGAACTTACCTCGGCATTGCCAATTGGTTTTGAATTTGCATTTTATGGTCATTTATATACCGAGTTCTATATTTCATCTAATGGGTTTATTACTTTCTCTGATGAGGGAGATGATGGTTGTTGTAATGGACAAACCTTGCCAGATACTGGTGAACCTAATAATTTAATCGCTTTTGATTGGAATGATATAGATCCAGAAAACGGGGGAACGATGCATTATGCAACTATTGGAGATGCACCTAATCGAATCCTGATTATGGACTGGGATAGTGTGACTCATATAGATGATTCTAACGATATCACTACCACGCAAGTAAAATTATTTGAAGGAACGAATCGTATCGAAATTCATACTACCAATATTCCTTTGACCGGTGATGATAAAACACAAGGGTTAGAAAATATAGACGGTACAGCTGCGATACCTGTACCGGGTCGTAATGCTACACAATGGGGAGCTACCAATGATTATGTAGCATTTATACCTACATCGGCTGTGGCAGAAAATTGTGGGATTGATACGCTAGAGGTTACACCTAGTACTTTTGATTGGACTAGTACAGGAGATAATATGGTTACCATCACCGCAACCGATGTGAATGGAAACACAACAGTACAAACAGCTACTGTACGAGTAACTGCAGATTGCCCATTGGGTGATTTGCCAGAGAACAATATACAGTTTGAAACTTTTATTGAAACTTGTGAAAATGCCAATGATGGAATTTTAACGATTACTGCTACAGAAAGATTAAACTATATCGTAACAATACAAGGCAAGGAATATCCATTTAAGTCTGATCTTACAGATATTACGATTACTGATCTTACACCCGGTACATATTCAGTATGTATGACAGTCGACGGGACTTCTGAATGTGAACAATGTCACGAAGTGGTTATTAGAGAAGCTTCTCCTTTAGATGGTACAACGATTGTAAACGATAGTGGAAGTACAGGAAGAGAGGTTGTGGTTGCAATTACATCAGGTACACCACCATATACCGCTTATATAGATAATTGGCTTATTGGATCATTTGATACCGATAATTTTACAATACCAGCAAAAAATGGAAGTACAATTGATATACGTTCAAGTATTAATTGTCAAGGCAAATTATCTGTTAAGGTAGATGGATTTAATAGAATAACGGCTCATCCTAACCCTACTAATGTAAATACAACCTTAACGATACAATATATGGGTAATAATGTAAGAGTGGTTATTTATAATGGATTAGGAAATGAAGTATCCTCAAATAGTTATGCCGTAGCTGGAGGTAAAGTAAAATTACCAATAGAAGATTTACCATCAGGAGTCTATTTTGCTAGAGTTAAAAGCTCATCTTCAAATGCCATAGAAATTATAAAAATTGTAAAAGAATAAATATGCTAACCTTCTGATAAGTTGATTTTTAAGTAGTAGTATTAAGTATCTAAAGCCAGACATTTTTGTCTGGCTTTATTATTCGTAAACGTTACTTTTAATCACAAAAGTTGACTAAATAAATCTTTTTACTTTATAAAATTAAAAAGTATCAAAATGTTTTTTCGGTTTTAAAAAAGGTAATCTTGCTATATTGAGTTCTCATACTAAGTTTTCAAAAACTAATTCTTATTTTTGAAAAACTTCATTCATTATCTTTTCAATATGGCTTCCTTTAGAATGCAAGAAACTATATCCAAATTATTTGTAGTATTCTTTTTTTTAGCATCACCGGTTTTATTAAGAGCGCACAAATATTCTTTTCAAATTTCAGAAGATTTAAAAAATAAATCCCCTCAAGAATTAGTACAACTCATTAAAGAATCAGATTCGGCATCAATTGATACGTATGAAAGGGCTCTATGGAAGAAAAGTAATTACCCATCTTTGGCGCAAACATATTATGAATTAGGTCTTTTTTTTTATGAAAAAGAATATTTTAAAAAAGCTGTTTTTCATTTGAATAAAGCTTCAATACTAGCCTCAGAGTTTAAAGATTATAAATTATTGTGTGCTATTTATGGGATAAAAGGTCATACATATCTTAGAGAAGGTAAAAACCAAAAAGCATTGGATTCATATTACGAGGCACTAAGAATAGCCGAGGAAAAGGAATATATTGATCGACAGCTTGTCGTCAATTCGGGAATTATTATTGTGCTAAAAAGAATGAATCAATTGGAAAAAGCGCGTGAAATCTCGGAAAAAATGCTAAAATCAATAAAAGAAACAACTTTTGAAAAAAAGAAGAACCATGTTATGATGCTAACAACTATTAGTGATGTTTATCTTGATTTAGAACAATATGATTCTGTTTTGAGTTTTGCAAAAACGGGTATCAAGATAAGTGAAAAACTTGATTATAAAGAAGGATTGGTTGATTTGAACATTAAAAAAGGAATTGTTTTTTGTCGTACCAATAGAATTAATCAAGCTTTTGAATGCTTATTAAAAGCAAAGGATATGATGCAAAATTATGATATTAAAAATCAATTTTTTCCTAAAACGAACATCAATTATTTTTTGGCAAGTTGTTTTTACAAACAGAAAAAATATAAAAAAGCAATCATTCACTTACACGAAATTTTAGACACTTTAGAAAAGAAAAACCTAAATATTACTCCTGTTATTCAGTCTCATTTGTTATTAGCTAATTGTTATAGCAAAATTAATGAATTAGAAAAAGCCTGGTTTTGGCATGATAAATATGTAAAACTTAATCTAGATTATCAGAAAAATAAAGATAAGACTGTAAGTAAGATTTATGGAATGGAAAATCAAAAATTTATATCTGAAATTAATGAGTTAAAAAAGAAACAGGTAGCAAACGAGAAACAAAAAACCAAAATATTGATTTTTGCATTGTTTATATCTGTAGTAATTCTTGGTTTTGGGATTTGGTATTATAATAAACAAAAGAGAAATAGAATAGTTTTTTCTGAGTTAATGGATCAGATTGATCAATTAAAAGTAAGTGAACAAAAAAATGATCAAAGCGAAGACGTAAAAGAAGTAGTAATTGATGATGTTAAGGTAAATCAAATTCTAAAGAATTTAGAAAAAATGGAAGAATCAGAATATTTTTTAAGATCTGATTGTAACCTAAGGTCAATTGCAACAAAAATAAAAACTAATACAACATACCTATCTCTGGTTATAAAAGAGCACAAAGGGAAAAAATTCAATAGTTACATTAATGATTTAAGAATAGATTATGCGCTTAAAAGATTAAAAAGTGATAAAAAATTTAGATCATTTTCTATAGGGTCTATTGCTAAAGAAATAGGATACAAAAGTGATAATTCATTTACCAAACATTTTAAAGCTAAAACAGGTCTTAATCCGTCTTATTACATCAAAAAAATTCAGGATTTAGAAAAACAGTTGCTATAGAAAGATATATTCATAAGTTTTACTTAAAAAAATTAAAGTATAATATGGTTCAACATAAGTATTGGGGTAAAGTAGAAGAAAATTGGGCAGGGTTTTCTGCCGAAAAGGTATTGACATCAAGTTATTTTAATACCAATAATGGCACGATTTTTTTAGGAGAAGAATATGATGAAGAGGGAGAAGAAATAGTTGCCTTTCCTAGCGCAGAAGAGTTAGATGATTTTGAAAATACGTATTCTAGTTTTATCGTGAAATTGGACAAAGTATTAGAAGATATAAAAGAGAAAACCTTTGAACGGTATAGAAAACTTTATGCTTCTTTTTATGAAGATAAAGAAAAGTCAGGAGAAGATCCTTTAGATATTTCTACCAAAGAAAAACACTTTGATTATATCCAAGACTTAGGCTATATTCGAGTGTTAGAGAATGGAGTAATAAAAATTATTATTCGTTATAAGCTCGATACAGAGCATGGAATGGAAATAAAATTAAAGGACAATACTATTGTTGATATTGCAGGAATAGCCGAAACATGATATATTGATAAAATAAAAACCCGTAGCAGGACTAAAACTGCTACGGGTTTTGTAAAAACTTGAAATTTAAAAATAGCTATTCCTTAATTACTGCATGTGATTCAGAAATAGTTTTAGATACTAATTTGATGTAGTATGCTCCTACACGTCTAATCTGATCTTCGCCTATCGTAATTTTTCCAGGATTCTTAGCATATACTTTTTTGTATATCTCTTTTCCTAAAATGTCATATATTGATAGTGTAAAGTTTCCATTGCCTATACCACTAACATCCAAAGTGGCTGTTTTATCAAATGGGTTAGGAGAGAAAATAGATTTTCTGTAGTTAATTGTTGACTTAACAATATCTCTTGTCGCTTTTAAACTTTCTCCTGGGGCTTTGTTATAAGCGTAGTCCAGTATGGTGTAAGATAAACCATCGTTTGCAACAGTTGCATAGAACCATCCATAATGTATTTTACTATCGATTTTAAAAGAAAAACCAATATATCCAGATTTTCCTCTCCAATCGGTATACGAAGAAGAACTTACTACATAACTATGAGAATTTGCAACATAATTGCTAGACGCTCCTACTATTGTTCCTTCTGGGATTAGTTGGATGTTATTAGTAGTGTCCACGCAAACAACATCTTTGTTGTAGGTTACTAAATAAGTCGTATTACCACTATACCAAGCTCCAAAATCTTTATTGTCTCCAACCTCTATTCTAAAGAAATCCCAACTAGATGTAGCGTTAGCTGTTTTGTCATCTATGTCTACGTAAACAACTTCTCCAGCAGTAGTGGGAGTACAAGGGTCGCAAGAACCACCACAGTCTACACCTGTTTCATCTCCATTTTGAATACCATCTGTACATGTTGCCGTATTAGCATCCACTATAACCACAGTATAATCTTCGGTCTCACCATAATTAAAAGAGGTACAAGGAGTCGGAGCAATATTATATCTCATAATCACTCTCATTCTTGTACTACCATTTGAGGCATCTGCCGGCACAGTAAACTCTCCGGTTACAGCAGTATCTTTAGAAGCAGCCTTACTCCATACTTTTTCTCCTGGATCAGTAAAATCACCATCTTTATTGTAATCTATCCATAATCCATAGGCTTCACTGTACACTGTACTTTTCCAAGTTGGTGTAATGGTGAATGTAACCGTTTTACCTTTTTCTATATTGGTAGAAGTAGCAGTAAAATCATTATAACCGTTAGCTCCTGATGTAGACTGATTATCAATCGTACCTAGTTGAAAACGACTGATATATTCATCGTTTGCATTTGATGTTATTTCACAGTAAGTAAGTGTAGGACAAGCAGGACAAGAACTACCACCACAATCTACACCGGTTTCATCTCCGTTTTGGATTCCATCGGTACATGTTGGATCTGGTTCTTTATCTTCTCTTGTTACAGTGATCCAATTACTAGAAATGTCAAAGGTTCCTGACGCCAACTCTATGTCTGATACATTCTTTCCTGTAACAGTTAGATTACCATTGTAAGAGATTCCGTATACTCTACAAATACCTGCTGTAGCTCCTTCAAAATCATGAGAAGTACTTTCTGTTGCTAAAATTTTACCAGCATCATCAGTTATCAAATAACTATAATTGGCTGTAGATGTACTGACTTTCTTAAAAGTGATCACATCTGCTATACCATCACCAGTTATAGTGGTTACAGCGGTTTTGTCATCACTTGTAGAAACAGTTCCTCCGTCTACATTTTCCTCACACGGCTGACAAGAAGTACCTCCACAGTCAACACCTGTTTCATCTCCATTTTGGATACCATCAGTACAGGTAGGAGTTACTTGACATGGTTGACAAGAACTACCACCACAATCAATACCTGTTTCATCTCCGTTCTGGATACCATCGGTACAGGTTGGAGTAGGGTTATCTCCTTCAGTAACCGTAATATAGTTTTCTTTGATCGTTGTATCTGACCCTGCACTATTTGATACTTTTAATGTTACTCTATACGTTCCAGGAGTTGTATACTTAATTTGAGGATCTCTATCATAACTTATTGTTGGTGTTCCTCCTTCAAAGTTCCATTCCCATCCGGTAATAGTATTTTGCGAAGTATCTTTAAAATTCACAAAAGCACCGCTCGGTACAGATTGTGTATTTGCTTCAAAGTCTGCAACTGGCTTGATATCTGTAGCGTTAACAAATAGGTTGTAGTCTTCAACTTCTCCTTCTGGTTTTTCACCACAAGGATCTTCATCACCATTTGAGAAACTAAAGAAAGAACGTATTCTCATTCTTGATTTTCTTCTTACTGCATCTGCAGGAACTTTGATATTAGCTGTATAGGTTGAACTTCCTGTATTATTTATGATTGCCACTTTCTCGTTTGCATCTCTAAAATCACCATCTTGGTTCCAGTCTACCCAAACAGCTACTTTGTTTCCTTTTCCATCATTATCCACGGCAAAACCTCCAGGGGTTTTTATAGTGATTGGATATGATCCATTTCTCTCAACAATAGTTTGAAGATTGCTATAGTAGGTGTAGTCACCTGATGTAGAGGTGTTATTTATGTTTCCTATTTGAACATTAGTAATTCCTCTTGTTCCTCCAGACCCATTAACATCTGCACTACAGTAATCTAATTCTACTTGTGTTACCGTAATGTAGTTTTCTTTGGTAAGTGTATCTTCTCCTTTAGCATTAGATACCTTTAGGGTTACTTTATAAGTCCCTTCATTGTAATAAGTAACTTCTGGGTTGATTTCAGTACTTACTGGAGGAGAGGCTCCTTCAAAAGTCCATGAATAATTTAAACCACCACCTTTGGTAGCATCTTTAAACTTTACTTTATCACCTTCTTGAACCGCAGTTGTATTTGCTGAAAAATCAACCTCTGGAATAGTTGCAGGTTTGATAACGATATAAGAAGCTTTGGTTTTACTACCCTGATTAGCACCTTTAGAAACTTTTAGAGTAACATCATAAGTTCCCGCATTTGGATATGAGATTTCAGGATTTTGTTGAGTACTGCTTGGTGTGTTTGCTCCGTTAAATGTCCATTCCCATGCAGTTGGTTCTCCAGCAGAGAAATCCCTGAAAATAATCTTTTCTCCTTCAAATGCTTCAAGTTTATTAGCAGAAAAATTAGAAGTTAAGTTACTTTCAACAGTTATATATCCAGTTTTTAGCTTTGTCGATGTTCCGTCTGCATTTGTAGCAGCTAGCTCTACATTGTAGACACCTGGGTGATCATAAGTAACCGTTGGGTTTTGAGCAGTACTTGTAGCTGGTGTTCCACCAGTAAATGTCCATTTCCAACTTGTTGGTGTATTCTTTGATTGATCGGCAAATGTGATTGATTGCTCAGTCGAGATTGCTGTTTTATCAGCAGAAAAATCAACGATTGGAAGTTGTACATTTTGTTTACCATAAATAATTTTAAGATCATCTATAGCCATCATAATTCCTTTGTTAGGTGTGACATGGCGTATGGCAATATATACTTGTTGATTGGCATATGCAGAAAGATCAAAAGAAATTCGTTTCCACCCTAAAGCAGAATTATTTGGTATACGACCTGCTGCCTCTAAATACTCGCCATCAGAAATTTTAGCAAAACTATTAATATCATTAGTAGTTGTAGATACCCATATTTGGTATCGTTGCCAATATTCATGATAGTTTTGAATATAGAATTCTAATTTTGGAGTTCCGTTTTCTAACTGAACCTTTGGAGAAATAATCCAGTTATCAGCATCTGTATCAAAATTACAACTAAACAATAGCAGGTTATTACCACTTCGTGGTTTTAACCATCGTTCTGCCATTGCAGGACTAGTTGCCTGAGGATTAAAAATAGAGAATGCTTTTAGTTTGTTTCCATTGGTCCAACTAATTCCGTTAAGTTGATACTCTTTTTCTTTATCACCATCTACTCCCGTAAACGGGCTTGCTTCTGTGGCAAATGAGCTAAAACTATCCCAGTTACCAATAGCGTTAATTTGATCTGTGGTATATACTTGTGCCAAAGTAAGCTGTACATGTGCTACAAGTAGTAAAATACCTAAATATATTTTTTTCATTACTTTCAAATTTTTAATTATCTGAATACATTTGATTATTTTGCTACACATGATACAATCGCTTCCCAACCAGAAGTTGGATATTGATTATCCGACACAAACTTGAAGGTCAAACTACCGCTGGCATTATTTGCGATAATAGTTCCTGGAGAGTTATAACTACAATATTTTCCGATTAATTGAGCATTAGTGTCTTCTCCATCGTAGATTTCTAAATAATCATATTCACAAGTTTCAGCATATTCCATTTTAAACTTTTTAAAGTCTACTTTTACTTTACTATTCTCATATTTAGGTGAAATGGTAGTTGTATGATCTTCTTCATTTTTATAATCTCCTATGTCACCAGAGTCATAAAAAATACCAGAACAAGCTTCTACAATCTTAACTTCTCCAGCAATGATATTGTCTTCTATGGTAATATAATTTGATTTGGTCTTAGTCATTGTGTTTCCTTTAGAGTCTTTGACAGTTAAGGTAACATCATACTTTCCTACTTTTTCATAAAATACTTTTGGAGGAAATTGCCCTTCATAACTACTTGGGATTCCTTCTGGGAAAGACCATTTCCAACTAGTAATTTGTCCTCCATCTAGTGATTTGGATTCGTCAACAATTTGACTTCCTTCATTAATTTGAACTTTTATATCATCACTGTTGAAATCGGCAATTAGCTTTTTGCTTACAGCAACATTAGAACGCCATATACCTCGACCAAAAGTAGCCGCTGTGATCGTGTTTGAAGCTTCGTGTATTTCTAGTTCATTAACAATTACATTAGGCATACCATCAAAAAATGGTTCCCATTCTGTTTTTGTATCATCTATATAGTATGCACCTACATCCATACCCACATATAGTCCATTTTCAGGAATATCATGATAAAGCACACAGTTAGCAGGTATGTTTGGTAAACTTCCTGAAACGTTTTTCCAGGTTGCACCAGCGTTTTCTGAAGTAATAACTTTATTACCAGAAGCATATCCAGATAAAGAAATTGCTACTTTTTCTGGATTAGATGGGTGAACCGAAATATAAGTTATAAACGAATTAGGAACACCACTTGATACATTGATCCAGTTAGCTCCACCATCCTTAGTCATGTATATAGTAGAGTTTTTTGCAGCATAAATATAATTAGAGTTCGAAGGAGCTAATGCAATTGCTTCTAGAGAACCTAACCCTAAGCTAGAAATTGTGGACCATGTTTTCATTCCGTCTGTAGTTCTTACTACTTCAGAAAGTCCAGCTACTATAACATCTGGATCATTGTGATCCATTTCGTAAGGAATTACCCATGCACCACCACCTGGGTTAGTAATACTTACATCACCATTTTTTTCTCCACCATTTAAGGATTTATGCCAAGATTGTCCTTGTTGTATAATTCCGTATACAATATTATTATCTTTCCAATTAAATATTAAGTTACCTCCATCGGCACCTAACCATTCGTGCCATCTACCTTTTGAAAAAATACTACTACCATTATCCTGTGTTCCTCCTCCAAATACGTCTGGGTCTGTTTTTGAAACACCTAATCTGTAAAATTGTCGGTTACCTAGACCTTCAGAGATATTTTGAAAAGTTTTTCCTTTGTCTGTCGATGTTACTATTAAACCATCATTTCCGATATATAATTTTCCATCTATATATTGCATGTCATGAATATCAGGATGGATGTAATTTGTTTTGTTTCCTAAAATCCATTCTGATGTTCTTTCCCAGTTTACACCACCATCTAGTGATCTCCAGGTTACTATACCTCCAAAATGTACTTCATTGGCGTCTTTATCTGATACGGTAATTGCCATGTCATACCACGCTTGAGATTTTCCGTCATTTGGTTCGTAACCAAACATATCTGGGGTGCTACTACTGTTGATTTTTGCGAAACTTCCTCCACTGTTGGTTGATCTATAAACACCACCCATAGAGTTACCCGTAGCTGTAGTAGAAATCACATATACATAATTAGGGTTAGCAGGAGTTACGGCAATAACAGATCTTCTTGCCTTTGGTGAAGAGCTTATTACACTAAACGATTGTCCGCCATTAGTAGATTTATGAATTTGACCTCCACCATTATCGTATCCATAAATTGTGTTTGGGTCGTTAGGTTTAAGTTCAAAATCTCTAAAATAAAGATTACTTACTTTGTCCCATGTTGTACCTGCATTGGTAGATTTATAAAACCCATCGGTAGATGAAGCATAAAGGGTTGAAGTATTCGTGGGGTTAATAATAATCTTACTAATTTGTTTTCTATTAATAACATCCGAAGTTAACCCTGTGTTATTCCAGGTTTGACCACCATCTGTTGATTTTAATACTCCAATACTGTAGGTGTACCCTCCATCAACATCTCCTGTCGCTATATATAATGTATTAGGGGTTACAGGGTCAATAGCAACCCATGATACTCCAAGTACAGGAAGATTGTCTGTTAATGCTACCCAGTCTCCATTTTGACCTCCAGATGTTGTTTTCCATAAACCTCCAGATGGAGTTCCTAAATACATAATGTCTGGATTTGTAGGGTGTACAGCAATAGAGTTTACTCTTCCTAATCCAGGAGCCCAATGTCCTGTAATATCTGCAGCTGTTCTTGGCCCTAATTCTTTCCAGTTACTAACAGCTCCTTTTTGTTGGCCTCTACTTTTATTTCGATACTGTCTGTTAAATTTAGATACTTCTCTCCATGCAATTCCGGGATCTACTCTTTCTCCAGAAGGGTAGGTACGCTGATACATATGATGTTGCCATCGCATAAATTGTTTGTATCCAGTACCTTTCTTCTCTTCCCTGAACTTGAAATAGTTGTTAAATTCTTTTTGAACTTCCTTAAAATTGACAGTAGGATCCTCCATCATTTTGCTCCAAGATTCTTCTTGTTGTGCATTGATCCCAGAGGCAATTAGTAATAAAAAGAGGAAAATAAACTTATTCTTTTTTTCCATTTGTTGAGTTAGTTTTAAAATAGTTATAAAATGATTGAACCTGATATTAAACATTAGTTATAGTAATACATTGAAGATTTACTATGTAAACCTAAAAAGGAATATTACGGTTATCTGTAAATTATAAGTCCTAGATAGTTAATTAAAGAAGAGATTACTCATAACTTTAATGCCTATTAAATAACTTATAGTCTGAGAAAGGGGAGAATAAATTGAAAAGTACGCTTGTTGCAATAGAGAACTTTTACTAAATGATTACAATATTTGACAAGTAATTTTACTATATCATAGTATACTTTAAAACATTGCATAAAAACAAAAAATCACACCCATTTCTATAATACAGATACTTCTGTTTTATTTTTTTTGGAGGTAATTATTAGCGTGTGATAAATAGCGCTTAAGTGTAAGTATATAGTCCATAGTTGAATTTGAGTTAGAATTAGTATGCCGTTAAACGTATTAAAGGTATGATATATTATATGGTATTCTTATATTATTTTATTCAAGTGTGATACTAAATTACCGCAACATCAAATATGGAGAATTTGTTAAGTTATTATTTTAGTATTTATGATTTTTTTAAGAGTTAATTAATTGATTTTCATAAATAGTTTTGAGTTTATGATTGAGTGATTAAATATTATGATTAATTAAAAAAATAATAACAGGTAAGGTATATTTGTGAGAATATCTCTGGTACTATTTTAATCAGTATATATACTAAGAAAATAAAAAGAATAAGTTTTGGTTTTCTTTGATATTTGTGGTTGAAAGACCCTTTTCTATATTCACTTTATAATAAATACATATGATAGCCGTAGAAAAAGCTTTGCAATTAATAAATGATAGCATAAAACATACTGATTTATTAACCATGAAACCAATATCAAAAGCACAAGGATATGTATTGGCAAAAGATGTTGTATGCCATATGAATATGCCTCCATTTCGTCAATCTGCTATGGATGGATATGCTCTGGGATCTATTGATGATAAAAGATATAAGCTTATTGGTGAGGTGAAAGCAGGTGATGATGATGATCCTAAACTTGGGAAAGGAGAGGCTATAAGAATTTTTACAGGAGCTCCCGTTCCATCAGGAGCAAAGGCTGTAATCATGCAGGAGAAAGTTAATGTGAAAAATGATGAAGTAATAATAGAAGAAAATATAAAAGAAAATAGTAATATCAGACCTATTGGTGAACAGGTTCATAATGGAGATGTCGCTCTTTTTAAAGGAACTGTTCTTACCCCGTCTGGAGTGGGTTATTTGGCATCACTTGGAATTACTCATGTCGAAGTATACAAAAAACCTTCGATTGCTATTATTACAACCGGAAATGAGTTGGTACCTCCTGGACAAAAGCTAAAACATGGGCAAATATATGAGAGTAACTCAATTATGCTTTCGGCTGCGCTTTCTGAATCTGGATTTTCTGATGTATCGTTTTATAAAGTAGAAGATGATTATGAATTAACTTACTCTCTTATCGAAAATGCTTTGGAACATTATGAAATAGTGATTCTTACAGGAGGAATATCTGTCGGAGATTACGATTTTGTAGGCAAAGCACTTAATGCATTGGATGTAGATGAAGTCTTTTATAAAGTAAAACAAAAACCAGGAAAACCACTTTATTTTGGAAAGAAAAATGACACCACAGTATTTGCTTTACCAGGTAACCCAGCTTCGGCATTAAGCTGTTTCTATATCTATGTACTCCCGTCTCTATTTAAGATTTCTGGCCATTCATCATTTCATTTAAAGAGAAGTTTAGAAACATCTTCTTCAAAATATATAAAAAAAGGACAGCGTTCTGAGTTTTTAAAAGCTATCTTAGATGAGAATGGTGTTAAAATTTTGGATGGACAAGCCTCTTCTATGCTTAGATCTTTTGCTTTGGCGAATACATTGGTATATCTTCCAGAGGAAAAAACAGAAGTCAATATAAACGACAAAGTACAAGTAATACATTTACCTTGAAAACTATACAGATAAAAAGCTGTTAAATTGATGATAAAGGTCATAATGTTTTAGAAAAACCCGTTGTATCTTTGAAAACCTAACGACCTAAAGAAATGAGCTACAAAATAAAAAGTAGAATATGGATAGAATCTGAAAATGGAGTTTTTTTAGGTGAAGGACGTGTAGACTTATTAAAGGCAATAAAACAAACAGGATCATTAAGTAAAGCAGCACATCATTTAGAAATGTCTTATAAAAAGGCATGGAAACTTGTGGATAGCATAAACAAAACGGCAAAAGAGCCGCTTGTGATTACATCAACAGGAGGGAAAGGTGGAGGAGGAACTCACATAACTACATATGGTGAAAAGATGATAGAGGAGTTTGATGCTATAAATAAAAGGTGTTGGACATTTTTGGATGAAGAATTGAAACAAGTCTCTTTTTGAATAGATAAAAAATGAGTGCTGTTAAAGAAATGACGGGAATTATACTCGCTGGCGGAAAAAGTTCTAGAATGGGACAAGAAAAAGGGTTGATTCAATTAAATGGCAAACCTTTTATAGAACATATCCTTTTAGCAATACAACCGTTAGTAACAGAAGTTATTGTTGTAAGTTCCAATTCTGATTATGATACATATGTAGATAGAAGAGTAGAAGATATAATTCTTGAAGCAGGACCAATTGCCGGGATACATGCAGGATTGGTTCATTCGAAAACAGAGAATAATATTATTGTAAGTTGTGATGTACCTTTAATAACAACACAACTTTTAACTACATTAATAAGGCATAAAGAAGAAGATGTTGATGTTGTACAATTTGAGGCCATGGGAGAAACCATACCTTTGATTGCGTTGTATAAAAAAAGGTGTATTTATGCCTGTAGAGAGGCATTAGATAAGAGCCAAAGAAGCTTGCGTAAGTTGATTACAACGTTAAAAGTAAAGACTATTAAAGTTACAGAGAAAGAGCTTTTTTCTGTAGCCAATATAAATACAAAAGAAGACTTAAAAACTGTCGAAAAATGAGATTGATCATTAAATATTTTGGCATGCTGGTAGAAACCACAAACAATACAGAAGAGTACATGCAAACAGAAGTATGTTCTGTATTAGAATTGGTAGAAAAAATAACAAATTTATATCCAGATTTAAGAGATAAAAACTTTAAAGTAGCCGTTAATCAGCAACTAGTAAACGATGATTACGTCATTAGTTCTGAGGCAGAAATAGCACTTTTGCCTCCATTTGCAGGAGGATAATTAAAAAGCATAATTTGATAATATATAATGACTTCTTTTAACTCGAGATATCAAAGACAAGTTATCCTTCCAGAAGTAGGAGAGGATGGGCAAATAAAAATAGAAAACTCCAAAGTGTTAGTAATTGGAGCGGGAGGATTGGGATGCCCAATATTACAGTATCTAGTTGCAGCTGGTATTGGTACAATAGGTATTATTGATTTTGATGTTGTAGATATTTCTAATCTACACAGACAAATTTTATATGGAAAAAGTTCTGTTGGAATTAATAAAGCCATTGCAGCAAGAGACCGTCTTAAAGATCTTAATCCTGAAATAAACATTATTGCGTATCCAGAAAAACTAACAACTAAAAACGCAATATCAATTTTTACTCAATTTGATATTATAGTCGATGGAACAGATAATTTCTCAACTCGATACCTAGTAAATGATGCATGTGTAATTACTAAAAAACCATTGGTATATGGTGCTATTTTTAAGTTTGAGGGACAAGTATCTGTTTTTAATTATAAAAACGGACCCACATATCGATGTTTGTTCCCCGAACCTCCAAAAGCAGGAAGTGTTCCATCTTGCGCAGAGATAGGAGTTTTAGGTGTTTTACCAGGTATTATAGGTAGTATGCAAGCAAACGAAGTCTTAAAGATTATTTTGAATTTAGGAGATGTTCTTAATGGTAAATTATTCACTTATGACTGTCTAACGACACAATCATCAGCTTATGGTGTTCCTCAGGACGCATCTCAAATATCTAAAGTGTTAGAGGCTGCTGGGGATTTTGAGACTACAGATTATGATCTTTTTTGTGGAATTAAACAAGTAAGAGATGTCATGGCTAAAGATGCTTTTCAAATCGAAAATGCTCAGTTTATAGATGTGCGTGAAGCTCATGAACAACCAAAGATTGATAATCTAAATCCTTTGTATATTCCCTTAAGCGAACTTTTAGAAGAATTGCATACGATTAAAAAAGATAAGCAAGTAATTGTATTCTGTCAATCAGGAATTCGAAGTAGAAAAGCTTTAGAAATATTAGAAGAAAACGGGTTTGATAAAATATCTCATATTACTGGTGGAGCTATAGCATTGTATAATCATGTAGCCGATAAGGCCGATCATAAAAAATCATATTAATAATGGAGAAAAAGAAATCAAAAAACGTTTTTGTAGAAGGGGCTATTTCGCCAGATTTTATTAGTACCTCAATAGCAAAACATCAAATAAAAACAAATATTGGGGCGCATAACATTTTTCTTGGTCAAGTTAGAGCCGATGAGATTAATGGAAAACAGGTTACTGCAATTGATTATTCTGCGTATCCAGAAATGGCTAATCAAAAATTTTATGAGATACGAGAGCGCGCTTTTGAGAAATTTGATCTAACCTGTATGCATATCTACCATAGTATGGGAAAAGTACATGCTGGAGAGATTTGCTTGTTTGTTTTTGCTTCTTCGCCAAGAAGAAAAGTAGTTTTTGAAGCATTAGAATTTATTGTAGAAGCTATAAAGGCTGATGTGCCGGTTTTTGGAAAAGAAATGTTTGAAGACGAGACGCATCAATGGAAAGAAAATACATAACAAAACACAGAGCTCATAATTGGTGCTAGTTTTTTTTTGAAATGAAAATGGAAAAACAAGTGTATTAGCCCTAAATAGAATCAGACTAGTATTTCTAATTTCTTAAATTAAGATATATATAATGGTAGACATCACACATAAAGTTACTACATTAAGAACAGCTACTGCACAGGCTATTGTAAAGGTCGGTAGGCAAAGTACAATAGATGCTATTAATAATGGTACAGTGCCAAAAGGGGATGTGTTTGCAATGAGTAAAGCGGCTGGATTACTTGGAGTTAAAAAAACTCCAGAGCTATTACCTGATTGTCATCCATTGCCTATAGAATATACAGGAATAGACTATGTCATTAATGATTTAGAGATTAGTGTTGAGGTTACTATAAAAACTATTTATAAAACGGGAGTTGAGGTAGAAGCAATGCACGGAGCGAGTATAGTAGCGTTAAATATGTATGATATGCTTAAGCCTATTGATAAAGAAATTGAAATTAAACAAATAAAATTACTATCAAAGAAAGGTGGGAAATCAGATTACAAAGATAAGTTTAGACGAGACCTTAAAGCAGCAGTAATAGTTTGTTCTGATACAATTTCTGAAGGTAAAAAAGAAGACAAGGCAGGTAAGGCTATTATTGCAAAACTTGAAAAGAGCGAGGTTGATATTTTGGATTATATAGTAATTCCTGATGAAGCCAAAATCATTCAAGAAAAAGCAATACATTATCAAAAGGAAGAGGCTGATCTTATAATATTTACAGGAGGTACAGGTTTGTCTAAGAGAGATGTTACCCCAGACGCTTTATCACCACTTTTAAATAGAAATATTCCGGGAATAGAGGAAGCCATACGTAAATATGGGCAAGACCGTATGCCTTATGCCATGCTATCACGTAGTCTCGCAGGAACAATTAACAACACATTGGTGTTAGCATTGCCAGGGTCTACAAATGGAGCAAAAGAATCAATGGATGCTATTTTTCCTGAAGTACTGCACGTGTTTAGAATATTAAAAGGAGCTAGACATGACTAAACCAAACGCTAAATCCAATATAGAGAATATACTTACCGATACTTTTGGTAGAAAACATAATTATCTTCGTATTTCATTAACTGAAAGATGTAATCTTAGATGCACGTATTGTATGCCTGCAGATGGAGTACAATTGTCTCCCAAGGCACATATAATGACATATGAAGAAATTTATACTATTGCCAAGGAATTTGTAAAAATGGGCGTAACCAAAATAAGGTTAACAGGAGGAGAACCTTTAATACGCAAGGATGCCTCTTTGATATTGGAAAAATTAGCGTCGTTACCAGTGCAGTTGACACTTACTACAAATGGAGTTGTTGTAGATAGGTTTATAAATGACTTTAAAAAGTATGGTATTAAAACATTAAACATAAGCCTTGATTCTTTAAATGAAAAGAAAAACGAAGAAATAACCCGTAGATCATATTTTAAAAAGGTATATCAAAATATGATCTTGTTGGTTAAAGAAGGGTTTAAAGTAAAAGTGAATTGTGTATTGATAAAAGGTTTTAATGATAATGAAATTATTGATTTTATTAAGTTGAGTAGAGATTTACCTATACAAGTTCGCTTTATAGAATTTATGCCTTTTGATGGCAATCAATGGAATAAGAAGAAATTGGTTTCTCTCGAAGAAATATTGTCTGAAGTAGATTTAAACTTTAAAAAAGAAAATATCATAAAACTTAAAGATGCTCTTAATGATACGACCAAAAGCTATAAAATTAGAGATTATAAGGGGACTTTTGCAATTATAAGTTCTGTTACTAATCCTTTTTGTGATGGGTGCAATAGAATACGATTAACAGCAAATGGTCATATTAAAAATTGTCTGTTTTCTTCAAAAGAATCAGATTTGTTAACTCCGTTTAGAGCAGGAGAACCTATATCAGTAGTCATTAAAAAAGCAATACAATCCAAGCGTAAAATACGCAATGGGATGGATACTTTAGATAAGTTTAATCAACCCGAATTGCACAGTAACAATCGTAGTATGATAACTATAGGAGGATAGAAGAATATGATAATGGTTATATAAAGAAAGAGGTAATTGCATTGAAAGTATAATAGTTTTATTTTTGGGCAGTAATTGATATCCTCTTTTTACAACAGGGAATACTTAAAAATCAAGATAAATGAAGATAGAGCAAATATATACAGGATGCCTTGCTCAAGGTGCTTACTATATTGAAAGTAATGGAGAAGTTGCAATCATAGATCCTTTAAGAGAAATACAACCTTATATAGACAAGGCAAAAAATGATAAAGCTCGAATAAAGTATATTTTTGAGACCCATTTTCATGCCGACTTTGTGAGTGGTCACCTTACGCTTGCTAAGGAATCTGGAGGAGAAATAATATTTGGACCAAATGCAAACCCCGCTTTTGAAGCTATTATAGCAAAAGATCTTCAAGAGTTTAAATTGGGGGATATTACAATAATTGCGTTACATACTCCCGGACATACAATGGAAAGTACAACCTACCTTCTTAGAGATGATAAGAACAGAGATCATGCGATTTTTAGTGGGGATACATTGTTTTTAGGAGATGTGGGACGCCCAGATTTGGCTCAAAAAGCTGCCAATATTAGTCAAGAACAATTGGCAGAAATACTTTTTGATAGCTTGCGTACCAAAATAATGCCTTTGGCAGACGATGTTATAGTATATCCCGCACATGGAGCAGGCTCTGCTTGTGGTAAAAATATGATGAAGGAAACTGTCGATACTTTAGGTAATCAGAAAAAAATGAATTATGCTTTAAGAGCAGATATGACAAAAGAAGAATTTGTTAAAGAGGTGACCGATGGATTATTGCCTCCACCGTTATATTTTCCTCTTAATGTAAAAATGAATAAAGAAGGATATGCCGATATAGATCAAGTAATAAAAAGAGGAGCAAAACCTTTGTCGCCAGATGATTTTGAGGCTCTGGCAACCAAAACAGGAGCTGTGGTTTTAGATGTTCGGCATCAAATAGAATTTGTAAAAGGTCATGTTCCTAGATCAATATTTATTGGATTAGAAGGAGGGTTTGCACCCTGGGTAGGAGCATTAATAGCCGATACGCAACAACCTATTTTATTAGTAACTCCAGAAGGAAAAGTAGAAGAAACTATAACACGATTATCAAGAGTCGGATTTGATAATACATTAGGGTACTTAGAAGGAGGGTTTGCTGCATGGAAGAATATGGAGAAAAGCTATGATATAATAGAGTCAATTTCAGCAGAAGAGTTTAAAGATAAAATGAATGAAAAAGAAGTGCCTGTTTTTGATGTAAGAAAAGAAAACGAATATGCATCTGAACATATAAAAAAAGCAATAAACTCTCCTTTGGATTTTATTAATAAATATTTGACCGATTTACCAGAAAATGAAACATTTTATATTCATTGTGCAGGAGGGTATCGTTCTGTAATAGCGGCATCAATATTAAAAAGTAGAGGAATCCATAATTTGGTAGATGTAGCTGGTGGTTTTTCAGCAATAAAAAAAGTAGGAATTCCAACAACAGATTATGTATGTCCAACGACCTTGAAATAAAAATTGAACACGATACGTTTTGAAGTAATTTATAGTGGTAGTTTTTTGTGTTTCAAGCTTGGGTGTCATTGTTAAATAAACTATATTTCCAAATTCTAAAACCAACTAATAAATTGATTAATGCCTTCCCTATTTACAAAAATTATTAATGGAGAAATTCCATCGTACAAAGTTGCCGAAGACGATAACTTTTATGCTTTTTTAGATATTAATCCTAACGCAAAAGGACATACACTTTGTGTGCCTAAAAAAGAAGTAGATAAGATCTTTGATTTGGATGAAGATACTTATTTGAAGCTTATGAGTTTTTCTCGTAAAGTAGCTGTCGCTTTAGAGAAAACAGTAGTATGTGAGCGTGTAGGAGTTGCTGTAGTAGGACTTGAAGTTCCTCATGTGCACGTACATTTAATTCCTTTAAATGAAATGAAAGAGATGACTTTTCAACATAAAGTAAATATGTCGCCTTCAGATTTTGAAGTACTTGCAAAACAAATACAATCCAATATGTAATGCAAGAGTCAGATTTTAAATTAGCACTGAAACTTAGGATTGACTGGAGCGAAATGGATACATACCAGCATGTTAATAATGTAAATTTTATGAAATACATGCAAAGTGCCCGCGTTCAATTTTGGGAAGTAAGTGGCTTGGCAAAAATGTATGAGAATACCAAAAAAGGGCCTATGCTTGTTTCTACCAAATGTGACTTTAAGAATCCCTTGTTTTTTCCAGGAAATGTGGTTGTAAAAACTAAAGTAGAATTTATAAAGAATACTAGTTTTGGTTTATATCATAAGTTATATAACGATGAAGGAGTTCTTTGTGCAGAAGGACATGATGTCGCTGTTTGCTTTGATTTTAATCAAAATCAAACTTTTTTGATTACAAAGGATTTAAGAGAAACAATGGAACAGTATTAGTTTATACATTGTTCAATGCGAGATAAATCACAATCGGAATTAGTATTAAAGCAAATAAAACAACATAGAATAATGTAGAGAATCGTAAAGATCCCGAAATGTGTGTAATTGTCTTTTTGTGATAGTTGTATACTCTTTCTATATCAGTAGTCCATTGCCCTGGGAAAATTTGAGTCTTACATTTACTACAATTAATACTCTCGATAATAGTGCCTTTTGTTTTTGTAAGTAGCTTGTTTTTTATACGTTGTTGTTTGAACGAAAGTACCATGCCGTCTGTTGAGTAACATTCTGGACAATTATTAGTAAGTGCAGCTTCTTTTAGTGTAATATACTCAGTTTTCACGAAATTTTAATTTGGTGTTTGGTCAAAACACTATAACGTTTTGAAAAAAAGAATGTTATATTTTATGTTAAAAAATATAATTAAACCAAAATTGAATAGGGAGAATGTCTCGGTTATTCCTGTAAAGATTCAGCGATGACTTCTGACTTACGAAGCATAATTTGAAAGGTGGTACCTTTACCAATATCAGAAGAAAGTACTTTTATTTTTCCTAAATGGTATTCTTCAATTATTCTTTTTGCTAAAGATAACCCTAGTCCCCATCCTCTACTTTTTGAAGTGTATCCAGGTTCAAAAATTTTGGTGAATTTACTTTTAGGAATTCCTTTACCAGTGTCATTAATTCTTATGTAAACCCTTTTACTATCGTCTATAAGTTCTACACTTAGATCTCCTTTTCCTCTCATTGCATCAATAGCATTTTTAACTAGATTTTCAATGGTCCAGCTATAAAGTTGAGGATTTAGAGATACAAAAATAGGGTAATCTGGTAGGTTAATAGAAAAACTAATAAGTTTAGAGCTTCTGGATTGAAGATATCTATAAGCATTTTGAGTTTCCTTAACAATATCGACCTCTTCAAAATTAGGAACTGAGCCAATTTTAGAAAAACGCTCAGTAATAACTTTTAAGCGCTGGATATCTTTATCGATTTCCATAATGTATTCGGGATTAACATGTTCTACTTTAAGAATTTCATTCCATCCAACAAGAGAAGATAAGGGAGTACCTATCTGATGTGCAGTTTCTTTTGCCATACCCGCCCATAGTTTATTTTGCTTACTTATATTAGAGGTTGTAAAAAAGAAATAGATTACTCCAATTAATAATAGTATTATAATGACAATAGCAATGGGGTAATATCTTAGTTTGTTGAGAATATCAGAGTTGCCATAGTATATGTATTGCACAGTATCTTTTAGGTCTAGTTCTATAGGTTCGTTCTCAGACTTTAGTTTGTCAAGATATTCTATGAGTTCTTCTTCACTAAGATTTTCTGGAAGATTCTTGATCCTTCCCTGCTTAATTATCTTACCAATAGAATCTCTTAGAAATTCTTTGTTGGCATTAGTCATGATTATTGGATTCGAATTATTTGTGGCGCTTATCAGCAAGGACAAATCGAGATAATCATCAGACTGTTCACTGTCTAAGGCTTTTTGTGCCTGTATCCATACTTGAACCTTTGTTCTTTCATCATCTTTAAGACGCCTCATAAAGAGAGAGGTGTTCCATAAAACGAGACCAGTTATAACAATTACGGCTATTATAATAAAATAACTAGAAAAATTACGTTCATCAGAAAAATTCATAGAGGTAGGCTAATTAAACCTTAAATATAAACGTTTTAAAATAATTTTATTGCTTCTAATTATAGATTACTAAAACCTGTGTATTCATAAATTAAAGCAATAACTTTGATTATCTTTGTTTTAAGATATAATAAATTATGATTAAAATTGATCCTAAAGAAGTTGCTATAGGGAAATTACATGGTTTAATGCTTGGTGCAATTGGACCTAGACCTATTGCTTTTGCTAGTACTATTGATGAAGATGGTGTGGCAAATTTGTCACCGTTTAGTTTTTTTAATGTATTTAGTGCTAATCCTCCCATTTTAATCTTTTCTCCAGCAAGAAGAGTAAGAGATAATACGACAAAACATACATTAGAAAATGCAAAGACTACAAAAGAGGTAGTTATAAATATTGTAAATTATGATATAGTGCAGCAGATGTCATTGTCGAGTACAGAATACCCTAAAGGGGTAAATGAATTTGTGAAATCTGGACTTACAATGGTATCTTCAGAAAAAGTAAAACCTCATCGTGTAGGTGAGTCTCCCGTTCAATTTGAGTGCAAAGTGAATGAGGTAGTTCCTTTAGGAGAAGAAGGCGGAGCAGGTAATCTTATTATTTGTGAAGTACTACTAATGCATGTTAATGAAAACGTTTTGGATGAAAATGGAGGTATTGATCAATATAAAATAGATCAAGTAGCTCGAATGGGTGGAAACTGGTATAGTAGAGCTAATATGGGTATGTTTGAGGTGCCTAAACCATTGAGTTCGATAGGTGTTGGCGTGGATGCGTTACCTGATAGTATAAAGAAAAGTACTATTTTTACTGGAAATGATTTAGGTAAGCTTGGCAATGTCTCTAATATTCCCGAAAAGGATAGGGCATTAGAATTTGTTAATAACCATAATGATATTAAGGATAAAATTCGAGAGGTTAACCAGATAGAAATTCATAAATTTGCAAAGCACTATTTAGATCAAGATGATGTAAATACTGCGTGGAATATTTTAGCAGCAAAATAATAATACAATACAATGGAAGTACAAGGTAAAGTTAAGATGATCGGTGAAACACAAACCTTTGGTAGCAATGGTTTTAGAAAGAGAGAAGTAGTAGTTACTACAGAAGAACAATATCCACAGCATATTATGGTGGAGTTTGTTCAGGACAAATGTGACTTGTTAAATCCTTTTCAGGTAGGTCAGGATGTAAAAATAAGTATTAACTTAAGAGGTCGTGAGTGGGTTAATCCACAGGGAGAAACTAAATATTTTAATTCTATCCAAGGTTGGAGAATTGAGAGTTTACAAGCGGCAGCACAACAAAACCCATCAATGCCTCCTGTTCCTCCAGCAGATGCTTTTGAACCTGCTACAGGTATCTCAAATGATGAGCAAGATGACTTGCCATTTTAGGTAGATCAAAAAATTTAAATATTCTGGTTTTGTCTTTTATTAGATATAGGCATAAACCATAATAAAAAGAGAGGGTACTTTTTAAGTACCCTCTCTTTTTATTAAAGAGTACGATTTTTTTAAAAAGGAGAATCAAAAATATCCATTACATAATCATTCGATGTTTTTATACATTTTGGTCTTATTAAACTGTCAGGAGATAAGTCACCTCCTTCATTACCACCATTAATTGTAGATGGATTAGTTAGTTTTGATACCGTAAATTTATTGATATTCAATTTTGTTTTTTTCATGGCATGATATAATTTAAAAGAAACCAAATTTATTCAATTATATGCTATGAAGGTAATAGAATCGGTCGATATTCATAAATATCGACTAATTTTCTGTTTCTATTTTTTCTAATTCTTTTATAAAATAGGAAGGCTTGATTCCTTTTATTTTATAAAAGGCTTTAGAGAAAGATTCAGAGTTATTAAAGCCTGCTTCTTCTGCAATAGCCTTAATGGTAAATCTTCTAAATGTCGAATTTTGTTTTAATTCATTTATGATGTAATCAATTCTTAAAGAGCTTATATAATTAGAAAATGACGATCCCTTATAATGATTAATAATTTTTGAGAGATAATTTGAGTTTGTTTCCAACTCTTTGGCAAGAGAATGTAATGTGATTGTATTAGATGTATATCTTTGAGTTTTTTCGAATGTATCTAAACCGTTTAAAACAGAATCAATAATTGTTTTTGGGATATTTACTTCTTTGCTACCCACATTGGTTTCTTTGGTAGTGGTATTTAATATCTCATTAAACCTCTTTTTGTATAATTTTCTTTTGTTGTATTGGTATACAAGTACAAGTATCGTTATCAATAGAATGATCAGAATCCATGATAAAATAGTTTTAGATTTACTTTCACTCTCCTCCATTTTTTTGAGAATAGACTCTTTTTCCGAATTCAATTTAGGGATATCGTATTCCTTAAAAATCTTTTTACTTACATAGTTTTGTTTCTTGTAAATGATACTATCATAGCTCATTAATCTGTTAATGTAAAAAAGCTGTTTTTCTAAATCATCATTGTTTTTATAGTAATCAATTAAAAAACGATATGATTCTCTAGTAATAGGGGATACGTTTTGTGTAATTTGATAAAGCGAATCTACTTTTTTGAAATAATTAACGGCAATTAAGCTTTGGTTTTTTGCTAAATAAGATTTACCAAGATAAAAATTAGAATAGGAACAATTGCCAAGGTCATTAGATTCTTTGAAATAGGAGTAGTGTTTATTTAAGCTATCAATAGCAACCTCATATTCACCTTTTAAGTAATTAACAATTCCCTGATTTGACGAAAAATGATGATATTTGGTTGTATCTCCGTATTTTAAAGATTCCTTAACACCAAGGTTATTATAGTAACTAGCAGAATCAATAGCTTTCATTTCATAAAAAATATTTGCCATGGCTAGTAACGTTGTTAAGTAGTAATTACTTTTTTTAGAATCGGTTAGTACTTTTTTAGAATAAGGAATATTTTCTTTATATAACTGTAAGGCTTCTTCATATTCACCAACCTTTCTTTTTATAGTACCTATATTATAATTGGTAGTTACAAATAGATTAGTGTTATTATGTTTTTTAGCATACTTACTTGCTATTAAATAATTGTCTATAGCTTTGTCTAGTTCCCCTTTTTCATGATAAAAAGCAGCTTTTGCTTGATAGGCTAATGCAGGGTAAAATTTAGTTTCATTTTGTGAGGTTATACTTATAATACTATCACTGTATATCAATGAAGTTGAATCTTTATATAAACCGGATAATATATAATAACCTGCTATTGTTTGAGTTTCTTTTTTTTCTTTTTTAGCAACATGAACAAATGCTTTGATGTACTTCATTTGATCATTTTTTACATTACTATTCTCATATAAGTTGAATAACTCATTGATAGTTTTATGTTGAAGTGAGTCACTATTCTGGCGTTGTCCTAAACAAAAATAGTTGTTTGATATAAAAACTATAGCTAAAGTAAGAAACCTAGAAAAATGTTTTGCGTTAAATTCCATGGAGACCAAATTTAGATTTGTTTTTTTAAATAAAAAATAAGATAACATCATTTTAAAGCAAAAGGAAGATAATCATTTCAAAATCATTCTTTCTTTAATACAAATATGAGTTGGATGAGTATGTGTAAAGTATATCCTTATAGTTAGTAGTTATTTGTAGTCTCTTTTGAAAGGCCAATTTTTAAGATTTCAATCTATTCAAAGATACGCAAACAGATAAAAAACTCAATATTAAGTTAGTATGTTGTTTTTTAGATGGTTAATGTGTTTTTTTTGTATGCGATATTCATGAATATCGCACCTGTATTTATGAATGTCGACTTCCTTCTTTTGCTTCCCAGATTTTTCTTGTATTTGTTTGTAGAAGAATTAATGCAGCTTATTAGATAGCAATAGCATTAAAAAAATATGATTTAAAATATTTGTTGCGCAGCAAATAGGTGGAAACTGAAAAACCTTAAATAGAGTAAGTAATATTTCAAAATTAACAGCAATGAAAAAAATATTTTTAACACTAGCCGTTGTATTAGGTACAACTACAATGATAAACGCAAACTCTAATGTAGCAACAGCTGAATTAGCAGCTAAGCCAAGTTGTTTTGATACTGCAGATGTAGCTGCAGATCTTATAGGGGACCTTTTTGGTTTAAGTTATGAGGCTGAGCACGAAATGTTTTTGGTGATATATGATGCTTGTGTAGAGCAAAATAGATAATATGTCATACTCCCAGAGTGTATATACTCTGGGAGTATTATTTCTAAACTTTTAACACGAAAGGTATCTTTTGAAACTCTAAAAAGGTACGTCAACTTTGCTTTATAAACCATTCATTTTTTAAGATATACGTTCTTATGCAAAAAATACTCTATTTAATTTTTCTTTTTGTTTTAGGTCAATATATTACGGCATATTCTCAAACCTATACTCATGGAAAAATCACCTATACGGCGACCAGTAAAACATTAGATATTTCTAACCTTAAAGAAAATGGTGGTCAGATATCAAAAGAGGCTAAAGATAAAATAAGAAGATTAATAAATGAATCTTCTAATATTCAATTCACCTTGTCGTTTTCAAAGAATGAAGCATTATTTGCTAAAGAAAACGCAATTGAAAATAAAAAAAACATAACGGCAATTCTTGCGGGAAAAGGTACTTATTATACCAATTTAGAAGAAAAAATAATTCTTCATAAAAAAGAGGCTTTTGGTGAAAACTTTGTTGTTACAACACCTTTTGCCAAATGGGAATTAACACAAGAGTCAAAACTTATAGGAAAATACAAGTGCTATAAAGCAGTTGCCATAAAAAAGGTTAACACCAGAAGAGGTGTTGTGAGCAAACAAGTAACAGCTTGGTACGCAACTGGAATACCTGTGAGTTATGGCCCAAAAGAATATAGTGGTTTGCCGGGTCTTATTATTGAATGGTCCGATGAAAACATACTGTTTAAAGCAACCAAAATAGAATTGAATCAAGAAAAAACAACCAAAATTAAAAAACCAACATCTGGAAAAATGGTCTCTATTAAAGAGTATGATGAGATTGCTAACAAAATGTTTTCTAAAATTAGAAGGAATAATTGAAATAAGTAGTCTTATACGTTATGATGAAAAGGACTGTTCTTTTGTTTCTATTTTTTATACAAATAAGTTTATCATTTTCTCAAAATATAACGCTTGGTGGTACAGTAAAGGATAGTTTAGAAAATCCGTTACCCTATGCCAATATATTGGCCAAGCCCTATAATCTTAATAAAAACTTACAGTTTTCTATTAGTGATCATGAAGGCTATTACGAGTTAAACCTAGCCAAAGGCGATACATTTGTTATAAGTGTTGATTATATGGGGTATAAGCCCGTAGAGTATCAATTTATAGCTTTAAAAAATACAATTAGAGAACTTGTTTTAGAACAATCTACCGAGCATTTAGGTGAGGTTGTGATAGAGATGCCAGTTACAGTTAAAGGAGATACAACAACATATAGAGTTGATAAATTTGTAAAAGGAAATGAAAGAAAATTAAAAAATGTTCTTAAAAGATTACCAGGAATAGAAGTAAGTAAAAATGGAGATGTAAAAGTTCAAGGTAAGAAAGTAACAAATTTGTTGGTGGATGGTAAAGAGTTCTTTGGTGGTAATACAAAATTAGGTATAGAAAATATACCTATGAATATAGTAGACAAGGTACAGGTTTTAGATAATTATAACGAAGTAGCATTTTTAAAAGAAACTTCTGATTCTGATAGAATGGCAATGAACATCTTGCTTAAAGAAGATAAAAAGAGATTCGTTTTTGGAGACATAGAAGCAGGAAAAGGCAATAAAAACTTTTATAAAACCCATGCGAATCTGTTTTATTATTTGCCCAAGGCTAGTATTAATTTTATCGGAAATTTAAATAATATAGGAGAAAAGGTATTTTCTATTAAGGACTACTTAAGTTTTTCTGGTAGCGCAAATGCTGTATTTGATACTAATTTTGATTGGCAAGCAGAGGATTTTAATCAATTTTTAGAAACTAGGGATTTTGAACGTGCTAAGCAGCAGTTTGGAGCAATCAATATAACAAAATCGATAACACCAAAAATTGATTTAAGAGGGTATGCTATTTTTTCTAATGAAGATTCGAATAGTTTAATAAAAAGCGATAACCAGTATTTTTCTTTCTTAGAGCAAAATGAAAATGCAACAAATATCAAGAATAAATTAGGTATAGGTAGATTTAACCTAGAATATACTCCAAGTAGTTTGGAACGTTGGTATGCCAGAACTCAAATTAAGAAAACAGATAGTTTTAAAAACAATAGTATACTTTCATTAATAAGTGATAACACAAATACAATTGTAAATGATAAAGATTCGAAAAGCACATACGTTAACCAAAATATTGAATGGCATAAGCTGTTTTCAAAGAAGCATACTGTATCAAGTATAGTAAATTACACCTTTAACAAAAGAGATCAAACGGCTCTTTGGAATGCTAGCAACCCAATTTTAGAAGGTTTGATTCCTGTAAATAATGATCAACAGAATTTACTTTTGGATCAATTAAAAGAAACTCAAAGACAAAATTTTGATATAGTGTTAAAACATTTTTGGAGAAAAAATAGTAATAACCATATATATTCAACAATTGGGAATAAGTTCTTAAGAGAAGATTTTAAAACTGACGATACGCAAACCCTGGATAGTGGGATTAGAAACGATCTTTCTGATAATGGTTTTGGTAATGATGTTGCCTTTAGACTTAACGATCTGTTTTTTGGTGTTCATTATAAATTCAAGACAGGTGCTTTTATGTTTAAACAAGGAGCAGAGTTACATAACTACACCTGGACGGTGAATCAACAAAATACAATAAGCAAACATAAATGGATTGTATTGCCAGATTTTTTAGCAAAAATAGAGTTCAGTAAATCTAAAAAAATTCAATTCAATTATAACCTGAAAACTTCTTTCTCGAATATAACTAGGTTTGCTAATAGATTTTATTTGCAGTCACATAATTCGATTTATAAAGGGAATGAAAATTTAGAAAATGACTTATATCATTCAGCGCGATTGTTTTATACTCGATTTAGTTTATACAGGGGGTTAATGCTAGTTGGAAATATAAATTACACCAAAAGAGTTAGAGGGGTCGGTAATGTGGTAGTGATCGATGAGGATAATCCAGATCCATCTCAAAAAACAAATCAGTTTTTAACCACAAGAATGTTGGATAACCCGGCAGAGAATATAGCATTTAATGGAACATTACATAAAACTATTAAAAAGTTGAAGTTTCGTTTTGATGGTGATGTAGAGTTATCAAAGTATTTACAGAATATCAATAGCACAAATCAATTAAATAAAAACAATAAGTATTCTTTTGAAATAGGAGTTGAAACACTCTTTGATCATTTACCAACCATTGATCTGGGGTTTAAAAGGAGTAGTAGTAACTTTAAATCGAGCGGTGAAACTTCAAAATTTGTGACCAATACATCCTTTGCTAGTATTGATTATGATTTTTTACAAGGGTTTGTGTTTAATTTTGAATATTCGAGGTATAATTATCAGCAAAAATCAATATCACAAAAGAGTACTTATGAAATAGCTAATGCTACGCTTTCTTATAAAAAAGAGAATAGTCCGTGGAGTTATAAGATAATGACTCAAAATATATTTGATACACGATTTAAAAGGAGTAATAGTTTTTCTCAGTATCTTATTTCTGATATTAGAACCTCAATCTTACCAAGAATTATTATACTTGCAATTGGTTATGACTTATAGAGAAGCATAAAAAATAAAGACCGACTAAAAATATTTTTTAGACGGTCTCTTTTCAATATGATAGTAAATTAACCTTTTAATTAGGATTCAAAAAAAGCAATGATGAACAAAATTTATCTTAAAAGGTTCTAACAAATATTGTGATTTTTTTGGTGATTTCAAACAACTGATTGATATTTAACGTTGTATAAGCTCTTGTTTCGATGTATATTTTGACAGACGTTATAAAATTTCCCCCTGCGTCATATGCTGATTATGATGGGTTATTAGCCTTAGGAGGAGATCTTTCTATTCAAAGATTACTATTGGCATATACCAGTGGTATTTTTCCTTGGTATAATGAGGGGCAACCTATTTTGTGGTACAGTCCAGATCCTAGAATGGTACTTTTTCCTTCAGAGTTAAAAGTTAGTAAGAGTATGAAGCAGTTGATTAGAAAAAATAAGTTTGAAGTGACGTTTAACAAAGACTTCAAAAATGTGCTGATGAATTGTGCGACTATTAAAAGAACCGAACAAGATGGTACATGGATCACAAGAGATATGCAAAGTGCTTATCTCGAGCTTAATAAATTGGGATATGCTATTTCTGTAGAAGTTTGGGAAAATGATGAACTAGTTGGAGGGTTATATGGTATTTGGTTAGAAGGTAAGAAGGTGTTTTGTGGTGAGAGTATGTTTTCTAAAGTTAGCAATGCCTCAAAGTATGGTTTTATTACATTGGTAAATTGGCTCCAAAAAAAAGATGTAAAGTTGATAGATTGTCAAGTGTATACAGATCATCTTGCTAGTTTAGGCGCAAGAGAAATTGACAGAAGTCGGTTTTTGAGTTATTTAGAGTAGTTTTAATAGTGTTAAATAAGTAGTATGGTAATTCACAATTTAGAATTAAATCAATCGGTCTTGGGACAATTTGTTGCAGAACTAAGAGATGTTGATATCCAAAAGGATCGTATGCGTTTTAGAAGAAATATAGAAAGAATTGGTGAAATAACTGCATATGAATTAAGTAAGACACTAGCATACAAAACCAAAGCTATTCAAACACCGTTGGGTGCAAAAGAAATGCAAGTGCCTGTGAATGATCTTGTGATATGCGCAATACTTAGGGCAGGTTTACCTTTACATCAGGGAGTTTTAAATTACTTTGATACTGCAGAGAATGCGTTTATCTCTGCATATAGAAATCATACAATTAGCGAAAAAGAATTCGAAATTGTAGTTAAATATTTAGCATCTCCATCATTGCAGAACAAAACTTTGATATTAGCAGATCCTATGTTGGCAACTGGAAATACTTTAGAGTCAACATATCACGCTATGAAAAAGCATGGAGCTCCCACGCAGATACATATAGTATCGGTTATTGGTTCAGAAAAAGGAGTGGAGTATATTAAGGATGTGTTTCCAGAAAATACACATTTATGGATTGCTGCAATTGATAAAGAATTAAATGATAAGAGTTATATCGTTCCAGGACTCGGCGATGCAGGAGATCTATCGTTTGGGATAAAACTATAAGTAATGTATTTTTAAACAAGTTTGTTAGACTTGGTTATACCTAAAACAGTTTACTTCGTGATCATTTACCATACCAATAGCCTGCATAAAGGCGTATATTATAGTGGATCCTACAAATTTAAACCCCCGTTTTTTTAAATCTTTACTAATGGTGTCAGAAATTACAGTAGTGGCAGGGCAGTCTTTATGAGAAGCCCATTTATTTTTAATAGTTTTTTCTTCTATAAAACTCCATATATAAGAATTAAAGCTGCCAAACTCTTCTTGAATTTTCATGAAATTTTGAGCATTGGTAACGGCAGAATTTACTTTTAATTTATTTCTGATAATCCCAGAATCTTGTAGTAATTCTTCTTTCTTGGTTTCAGTATAGTTGGCAATTCGTTTATAATCAAAATTGTCAAAAGCAGCTCTAAAGTTTTCTCGTTTTCGTAGAATAGTGATCCAACTTAATCCTGCCTGAAAAGTTTCAAGAATCAGAAACTCAAATAACAATTGCTCATCGTGTAGGGGGACTCCCCATTCATTATCATGGTAAGCTTCATACAAAGGATCTCCTATACACCACCCGCATTTGTGTTTTTGCATTTCTATATTTTTTAAGGTATAAATATAGTATATTCTCTCAGTTTTGGTTTTAAATATTTCATAAGAAAAATATAAGATGTTTTTGGCGAATTAAAATATTATAATTGGTAATTTCGAATCGATGAAAAAGATTTTTCTCATACTGTACATGTAAGTTTTAGGTATGATGAACGTCTAGTGATTTGTAAAACATTTGTTATGAAGCATACCACAGAAAATATAGAAGCATTAGAACTGATAGAACAAGGATTGGCAGATTCATATTCTTACCAAGAATATAAGGATTTGATAAAGAGTTTGTTATCGAAAAATAAATCTACAGGTCATAATCAAACCGAAGCATTGACAAACTATAGTATGCTTAATGATAGAAGAATGAAGCGCTTGGATAAAACCATAAAGATTGAAGATGACATAAGAAAGGCTTTTTCGAGCAAAAAAATAGAGGCTACTTTTTTGGTTATTTCAGAAGGGTGGTGTGGTGACGCCGCACAAACATTACCTGTAATTAATAAGTTAGTAGAATTGAATGAGGGTATCGATTTAAAGATAGTATTAAGAGACGATCATGATGATTTAATGAATAACTTTTTGACTAATGGAGGGAAAGCGATACCAAAATTAATCATGTACGATGCTAATACCAAAGAAATTTTAAATACATGGGGGCCTAGACCTTCTGTAGCTACTCAGATGGTTCATGATTATAAAACCAAACATGGTGCGCTTGATGCTAAATTCAAAGAGGATTTGCAGGTTTGGTACAACTCAGACAAAGGTAAAAATACGGCAAGCGACATTTTACAACTGCTTAACAAATAAAGAACTTAATTGCTGTAGTTAAAATAATAGGTAATTGATCCTTCTTGTTTTTCAATATCAGAACGAGAAAATAAAGCCTGTCTTGCGTAGTTTAATGCATTATCAAATAGACATTCATTTCGAGTAGAAGATTTTTTCTTATCCACCTTGGTATTGGTAACATAACCATTTTGATTTACTTCAATTTTAACAACTACTCTACCGCTTCCATTGCAAGTGTAAACTGGATTAGGAAGATTTACAGATTTTCTATCCTTTAAATTGAAGGTAAGAGAGCTATTTCTATTATTGGTTTCGTCCTCTTCTAGTTTAGGTTTTTTGTCTTCTTCAATCGGTACGTTACTTTCTGTGTCTTCTGCTTGTTCAATATCTTCAGGAGCTTGTTCGGTTTGCTCAGATTCGGTTAAGGATTTAATCCTTTCTTCGATTTCATCATGGTCCTCGAAGTCTTCGTTATAGGCAGAGTGTGTTCTGTTTGCAGCGTCTATTTGCCTATCTTCTTGGGCGATTAATTCTTCTTCAGGTTCTTCTTCTTGCGCCAGAAATTCTTCTGGAATTTCCATAAGGATTTCTGATTGCTCTTTTTGTTTATTAAACATGTTTATATTATATAAACTAAGAACAACAATGCTCATTAACATTGTAGTGATAATCAGTGCTTTATGTTTTTCTATAAACTCCATAGGTACTTAATAACTACATTTATACAACAATATTTTACGAAGTTTTAATTTTTGGCTGTAGGTGGTTTTCAAAAGATTCAATCGTAGTTGCATCTTTGACCAAAAACGAACCAATTTTTGTTCTTCTTAAAGACGATAAATGTCCTCCACTATTTAGTGCTTTTCCAAGGTCATGTGCCAAAGAACGAATGTAGGTTCCCTTACCACAAACAACTCTAAAATCTACTTCGGGTAGTGCTACTCTAGTGATTTCAAATTCATCAATAACTATTTTTCTTGCTGCAATTTCAACTTTTTCTCCTTCTCTAGCATATTCATACAGTCGTTTTCCTTCTTTTTTTAAAGCAGAGAAAACGGGCGGATACTGTTCTATCTCTCCGATAAAATTTGTTGTGGCCTGTTTGATCATTTCTTCATTGATATGTTCAAAAGGATAGGTTTTGTCAATTTCTGTCTCGAGGTCATAAGAAGGCGTAGTAGCACCTAGAATAATGGTACCAGTATACTCTTTTGTTTGTCCTTGAAACTCTTGAATGCGTTTGGTGAATTTTCCTGTACAAATTACTAACAGTCCAGAAGCAAGAGGGTCAAGTGTTCCTGCATGACCAACTTTTATTTTTTTTATTCCAAAGTTCTTTCGAATAAGCCAACGCAATTTATTGACCACCTGAAAAGATGTCCATTGTAATGGTTTGTCGATCAAAATAACTTGACCATCTTTATAGTCTTGTTCGGTTATCATTATTTGGGGGCTATTTAATAATACCAAAGGTTATGGCTAGTAGGCCAACAACCATACAATATACGGCAAAATAAGTTAATTTACTCTTTTTAACCAAAGAAATCATCCAAGTACAAGCAAAAAGACCAGATATAAATGCAGCTATAAACCCAAGAATTATAGGTAAACTATTTCCTGAAGAAAAAGTAAGTTCACCACCTAAGATATCTTTAGCGATTTTTCCAAAAATAAGAGGGATTACCATTAAGAATGAAAAACGTGCAGCTTTAGTTTTGTCGTTTCCTAATAAAACTGATGTGGATATTGTTGCGCCACTTCGAGATATTCCTGGTAACATAGCAATTGCCTGAGCTATACCAATGACAAATGCATTAGAAGTGCTTACTGGTTTACGAGTGCTTTTTGCTTTATCAGCAAACCATAATAAAACTGCTGTAATTAGGAGCATAAATCCAACAAACATAACATTGCTACCAAATAATTTCTCTAATTGTTCCTCAAAAAATAACCCAACCAATACTGCTGGGATCATAGAAATTATAATTTTAAGAGAAAAAAGAGTTTCATCATTCTTTTTAAAAGCAAATAGCCCCTTAAGGATATCTAATATGTCTTTTCGAAATACTACGATGGTACTAAGTGCAGTGGCAAAATGTAATACAACAGTAAACAATAAAGATTCTTCTGGGATACTCTTGTCGCCTAATATGGCTTTTCCAAGCTCTAGATGACCACTAGAAGAAACGGGTAAGAACTCGGTAAGCCCTTGTATAATACCTAAGATAACTGCATCGATGATTTCCATAAAAATTGGATTTTCTTAAATTCGATGCAAATATATAATTACCTCAAGACAAAATATCTAATTACTCTTTTTTCTTCTTATTAGGATCAAGTAAAATTGCATAAACTTCAATCCCAAAACCAATCAAAACAATTGTAGGAGCCAATCTAATTCGTCTAAAGTTGAAAATATCCGGATTAAAAACATTTGGATCATCGCTTCCACCCCCTGCCATAAGGATAAAACCAAGGGCAATAACAGCAACACCTATTGCCATTACAATATAATTTTTCTTTCCAAAAACAAAATGAGGTTGTTGAGCAGATTTGTTTGTTTTCTTTTTCATATATCGTTTAGTAAATTATATGGATTCAATGTAAGTTCTTGAATTTAAGATTCTATTCGGGTCTATTAGAACTATTGTTCTTTAATTTCGTTAAATATGACAATATCATTGTTTGTCAATTTAGAGATATGACCCATATTTTTATCTTGGGTAAATATAGTCCATCTTTTTACAACATACAAAGTAACCGGTTGATTGAGTATTTGTTTGCGTACTTCTTTGATCTCTAAGTTATGCTGTAAGCCTCTATTTATATAGTATTGGTGTTCGTCATTTTTAAGAGTTATCAGAATGTCAAAACCAGACCCTTCTTTAATATTAGTTACTACTCCTTTAATTTGCATTACATCATTAGGTTGGACATTTCTTACAGGACGAAAAGTCTGTATGACAACAGCCATAAATGCAATAAAAAGAACCAGAACACTTAAAAACCAGATTTTCCCAATTTTCCCCATATTTATAAACTATAGATTTTCTTTTTGCTGATTAGTAATAAAATCCCTCCAAAAATAATAAAAGGAATGCTTAGCCACTGTCCCATATTTAATGTCATCGAATCCTCAAAAGCGACTTGGTTTTCTTTAAAGAACTCTAACAGTATTCGTGTGATAAATAAAATAATAAGTAATGTTCCAAATATAAACCCCTGTCTGTTCTTTAGGTTTGTTTTTTTATAGAGGTACCATAATATCCCAAAGATGATTAGATAACACAAGGCTTCGTATAACTGTGTAGGGTGCCTAGGAATTGTATCATCCTGCAAAAATATGACACCATAGTTACCATTTGTTGGTTTTCCGTAAATTTCAGAATTCATAAAGTTTCCTAAACGAATAAATGCCCCTGTTACAGGTGCTCCGATCGCAATTCGATCAAATACCCAAAGTAAAGGTGTTTTGTTTTTGAAACAATATATGGCAATAGCTAAAATAGCACCAATACTACCTCCATGACTTGCTAGTCCGGCAAATCCAGTAAAATACCAGTTGCCATTTGTGATTTTAAATGGTAAAAAGATTTCTAGAGGATGGTTAGAAAAATATTCAAAATCATAAAAAAGACAATGTCCTAGTCGAGCACCAACAAGTATTCCTATAAACAAATAAGAAGATAGGTTTTCAAGATTCTTAATAGGAATATGTTCTGACTTATAGATGCGTTTTACGATTTCGAATCCTAGTAAAAGCCCAACCACAAATAAAATGCCATAATACTTTATAGGAAAAGTGCCAAAAAGCGTTATAATTTCAGGGTCAACATTCCACTCTATTGGTTTCATATCCTGTTAATAATATAATTCATCGGTTCTAAGGTTTAAGAAACGCTGGGTAGCAAAAAATGTACTGATCCAGGTGATTAGAACGCCAATTCCAAAAACTCCTGCAAATAAAATGATTAATAATATTTTATCATCAAGTAAAGCAAGTTCGGGAAAGGTTTTGTCAAGATAAAATAATACAATGCCTACACCAATTAGTGCTACAATGGCACCAATCATTCCTAATCTAATACTTTTCCAAACAAAAGGTTTACGAATAAATTTCTTTGTAGCTCCTACCATTTGCATGGTTTTGATAATAAAACGTTTGGAGTAAACTGATAAACGTATAGAGCTGTTAATAAGCAGTACTGCTATAAAGGTAAAAATACCACTTACTAATAAAACCCAGAAACTAATACGTTTGATGTTGTCATTTAGCAAAGAGATTAAAGGTTGGTCATAGATAACTTCATCTACAAAGTCTTTTTTTAAGATAGATACATTAATTGATTCAATTTTACTTTGATCAACATAGTCTGCTTTAAGGTAAACATCTATAGAGTTTTGTAAAGGGTTGTATCCTAAGAAATCCATAAAATTCTCACCAATATCCTTACTATGTTCTTCAGCAGCTTGCTCTTTAGAAACAAAAGTGGTTGACTTGGTGTATTCGGCTAGAGCAAGTGTTTTTTGTAGTTGTTTGATCTGTATATCTTTGGCTGTATCTTTTAAGAAGATGGTAAGTGCAATTTTTTCTTTAAAATGATCAGCTACTTTTTTTGTGTTTAATACGAGTAAACCAAGTAACCCAAGTAAAAATAGCACTAACGAAATACTAATCACAACAGAGAAATAAGAAGAAATCAGTCGTCTTTTTTGATATTTTTCAAAAGATGAGCTCATAAATAAATTGATTTGCGTGTAAAAATAATAAAGTTAAGTAACTTTGATAGATAAATAACGTATTCTTAGTGCACACATTTTAACAGTAAGGCAGTTTTAAAACTTTTTTTAATAATATTATGCATATAGTAGTCATTGGAGCAGGTGGAGTTGGAGGATACTTTGGAGGAAAAATCTCTAATTCAGGACAAAAAGTAACCTTTGTTGTGAGAGGACAGCATCTAGAAAACATAAAGCAATATGGGTTGCAAGTAAAAAGTATTGATGGGGATTTTGTTACCCAACCTTTTTTGGTAACAGATACAATGACAAAGGTTGATAAAGCTGATGTTGTTTTGATTTGCACCAAATCTTGGCAGGTCGCAGAAGCTGCAAAATCGATTCTTCCAATTTTAAAAGAAGATACAATGGTTATTCCATTACAAAATGGAGCAGATAATGTAGAGAAAGTGTTATCGGTAATTGATAAGAAATATGTTTTAGGGGGATTGTGTAAGATTTATAGTAAAATAGAATCTCCGGGAGTAGTTTCTCATTTTGGGCATCCCCCCGAAGTAATTTTTGGAGAACTAGATAAAAGTAAAACAGAACGATTAGAAAAAGTAAAACACGTATTTGATCAGGCAGGATTTACAGGTACGATTTCTTCTGATATTCATGTTGATATTTGGAGTAAATTTATGTTCATTGCTACAGTAAGTGGTTTAGGGGCATTGACAAGAGCTACCATTGGTGAAATGTATGAAAATCAAGAGACCAGGTCAATTTTAAAAGACACTGCTCAAGAAATTTATGAAGTTGGAGTCGCCAAAGGGGTTAATTTACCTAGTACGATTGTAGATCGTATAATGGACTTTATCGATAAACAACCATATACATCAACGGCTTCTACACAAAGAGACATTATAGCTTGTAGACCGTCAGAGTTAGATAACTTTAATGGGTTTATTGTAAAGGAAGGAAAAAAGATGAGGATACCAACACCTACAAATGCCTTTATCTATAGTTGTTTGTTGCCAATGGAAAAAAAAGCAAGAAATCCTTTGCCTTCTAAAGTGATATAACTCTTTAAGAGTTTAAAAATCTTGAAGGTGTAACATAAAATCGTAAATTTGCGGTCTGAAAAAATAGGTCAATGAGTTACGATTTTAACGCTATAGAAGATAAATGGCAAGCCTACTGGGCTAAAAATGAGACTTTCAAAGCTGAAAACAACAGCAAAAAAGAAAAGTATTATGTGTTAGATATGTTTCCTTACCCATCTGGTGCAGGATTACATGTTGGGCATCCTCTAGGTTACATTGCCAGTGATATCTATGCTAGATATAAACGTCATAAAGGTTTTAATGTATTACATCCACAAGGATATGACTCTTTTGGGTTGCCGGCAGAACAATATGCAATCCAAACAGGACAACATCCCGCAATAACTACCAAAGAAAATATAGCGAGATATCGTGAACAGTTAGATAAAATTGGGTTTTCTTTTGACTGGAGTAGAGAGGTACGAACAAGTAATGCAGCGTATTATAAGTGGACTCAATGGATTTTTATTCAGTTATTTAATTCATGGTATGATATTGCTGTGAACAAAGCAAGAGATATAAGTGAGTTAGAAACGATTTTTGCTTCAGAAGGAAATATAAATGTACAAGCTGTATGTGATGATGATGTGACTCAATTCTCTGCCAAAGATTGGAATGAACTTTCTTCAAAAGAACAGCAAAAAGAGTTGTTGAAATATAGGCTTACGTATTTGGCCGAGACCGAAGTAAACTGGTGTCCACAATTGGGTACAGTTTTAGCCAATGATGAAATTGTTAATGGAGTTTCAGAGCGTGGAGGTTATCCTGTCATAAGAAAAAAAATGACCCAATGGAGCATGAGAATATCTGCATATGCAGAACGATTATTACAAGGGTTAGAAACTATCGATTGGACAGATTCTTTAAAAGAGTCCCAGCGTAATTGGATCGGTAAATCTGTTGGAGCAAGTGTTACTTTTAATGTAAAAGGTTACGAGGATAAGATAGAAGTATTTACCACTCGTCCTGATACAATTTTTGGAGCTACTTTTATGACCCTGGCTCCAGAACATGATTTGGTGACCAAAATTACTACTCCAGAACAAAAAGAAGAAGTTGCAATATATATACAAGCAACAGCAAAGCGTAGTGAGCGCGAGCGTATGGCAGATGTGAAAACTATTAGTGGTGTGTTTACAGGAGCCTATGCCGAACATCCTTTTACCAAAGAACCTGTGCCTATTTGGATAGGTGATTATGTATTAGCAGGATATGGTACAGGAGCTGTAATGGCAGTACCATGTGGAGATCAACGTGATTATGATTTTGCAAAACATTTTAATATTCCGATTAAAAATATTTTTGAAGGAGTAGATATTTCTGAAGAAGCTTTTGCTGATAAAGAAAATACAATTATTGCGAACTCTGATTTTCTTGATGGATTAAAGTATAAGAAAGCAACAAAAACTGCTATTTATGAGTTAGAAAAACTTGGTCAAGGGGTTGGAAAAACTAATTATAGGTTGCGTGATGCTGTGTTTAGCCGTCAACGTTACTGGGGAGAGCCGTTTCCGGTATATTATGTAGACGGTATGCCACAAATGATAGATATTGCTCATTTACCAATAGAATTGCCAGAAGTAGAAAAATATTTGCCAACAGAAACAGGTGAACCACCTTTGGGTCGTGCAGATGTGTGGGCATGGGACACCCTAAAGGGTGAGTTGGCAAAAAATGAGGATATTGATCATGTAAACATATTTCCGTTAGAATTAAATACAATGCCAGGTTGGGCAGGAAGTTCTTGGTATTTGTTTAGATATATGGATGCTGATAATGAAAATGAGTTCGCTTCCGCGGAAGCGTTACAATATTGGCAAAATGTAGATTTATATATAGGAGGAAGCGAACATGCTACAGGTCACCTGTTATATTCACGTTTTTGGACTAAGTTTTTACATGATAGAGGAAACCTTCCTGTTGATGAACCTTTTAAAAAACTAATCAACCAAGGAATGATTTTGGGGACAAGTGCTATTGTTTATAGAATTAGTGGTTCTGACACATATGTTTCTAAAGGTTTAAAAGATGGGTATGAAACTGAAGAACTTCGTGTAGATGTAAGTTTAATTAATAGTTCTGATGAATTAGATGTTGATTCATTAAAGCAGTGGCAGCCTCAATTTAAGGATGCTGATTTTAAGCTTGAAGATGGGAAGTATATTGTAGGTAGAGAAGTTGAAAAAATGTCAAAACGTTGGTTTAATGTAGTTAATCCAGATGATATTTGTAATGATTTTGGAGCAGATACATTGCGTTTGTATGAAATGTTCCTTGGACCATTAGAGCAAGCTAAACCATGGAACACTGCTGGAATAACCGGTGTGCATTCATTTCTTAAAAAGTTATGGAAACTGTATCATAATGATGAAACATTTGCAGTAAATGATATAGAGCCAACAAAGGATAATTTAAAAACTTTGCATAAAACCATTAAGAAGGTAGAAGAAGATATCGAAAACTTCTCGTTTAATACTTCGGTAAGTACATTTATGATAGCGGTAAATGAATTAACTGCTCAAAAATGTACCTCTAGGGCAATATTAGATCCTTTGGCAGTATTGATTTCTCCTTATGCACCTCATATAGCTGAAGAGTTATGGGAAAAGTTAGGTAATAGTGAATCTATTTCTACTGCAAATTTTCCTGTATTTGAAGAAAAACATTTAGTAGAAAGTACTAAACAATACCCGATTTCATTTAATGGAAAAATGCGTTTTACCATGGAGCTATCATTAGATCTTAGTAAAGATGAAATTGAAGCAGCTGTTATGGCACATGAAAAAACGCAGCAACAGTTGGGAGGACGTACACCTAAAAAGGTAATTATCGTGCCTGGTAAGATTGTTAATTTGGTAGGTTAAATTAGATGGTTAAGAATCACAATATGGTTATTTTGAAAGGTGTTTTAAATCAATAAATTAAATTGATGTTTTAGGTTTTTGACACATAATTTTAATTAATCCTAATTTAGAGGGGTTAAAATTTTTAAAAATATAATTTTAGGAGTTTTTTTAACTATAAAATTAAGAATTGAATAAAATTGCAAGAACCGCATTTTTAAGGGGTTTTAATTGCTAAATTTGCCGAAAACATATAATTTCGGCAAAAAAATTAAAGATATGATAATAGGTGTTCCTAAGGAAATAAAAAACAATGAGAACCGTGTGGGTTTGACGCCTGCAGGTACTATGGAGCTTGTTAAAAATGGACATACAGTATATGTTCAGCATACAGCTGGTATTAATAGTGGATTTAGCGATGATGATTATATCGATGCTGGAGCCCAGATTTTACCCACAATAGAAGATGTTTATCAAACCGCAGAGATGATTATTAAGGTAAAAGAACCAATTGAACCTGAATATTCATTGATCAAGAAAGATCAGTTATTGTTTACCTATTTTCATTTCGCATCTAGTCAGCCATTAACCGATGCAATGATTGCAAGTGGTTCTGTTTGTGTTTCTTATGAAACAGTAGAAGAGGCAGATAGAAGTTTGCCATTATTAACTCCTATGAGTGAAGTTGCAGGACGTATGTCTATCCAACAAGGAGCTAAATATTTAGAAAAACCTTTAAAGGGAATAGGTATTTTACTTGGTGGTGTACCAGGTGTTGCTCCAGCAAAAGTAGTTGTACTTGGAGGTGGAGTAGTAGGAACCCAAGCAGCTAAAATGGCAGCAGGTATGGGTGCAGATGTTACTATTTTAGATATAAGCATGAAAAGATTGCGTTATTTAGATGATGTAATGCCTGCAAATGTAAAAACAGAATTTTCGAACGAATATAACATTCGTAAACATATCAAAAACACTGATTTAATTATTGGTGGGGTGTTAATACCAGGTGCAAAAGCACCAAAGTTAATTACACGCGATATGTTAAAAGATATGCGTCCGGGAACAGTGTTAGTAGATGTTGCTGTTGATCAAGGAGGTTGCTTCGAGACAACTAAGCCAACAACTCACCAGGATCCAATTTATATTATAGATGATGTTGTGCATTACTCGGTAGCAAATATGCCAGGTGCTGTACCTTATACATCAACTTTAGCATTAACCAATGTAACTTTGCCTTATGCAATACAGTTGGCAAATAAAGGTTGGAAAAAAGCATGTGCAGAAAACGAACCTCTTAAAAAGGGATTAAATGTTATTAATGGAGATGTAGTTTATCCGGCTATTTCAGAAGCATTTGACCTTCCTTTAAACGATGTAAACGAATATATATCTTAAACTAGTTTTATTGGCTAATTCAAGTTTATTTAATCAAAAAACCTCACTACACTAGTGGGGTTTTTGTATTTTATATCTTAAATTTAACCCTAGTTGTATGTTTAAGATGTTATACATAAGATAAGTCAAAAGGTTTATTGTGTGTAACATGGCATCGCTATAATTGATTTTAAAATGTAACGAAGTGTTGTGTTTTACTACTAATTTGGTAAAAAAATAAGGTTGAAAGCCTTTAAAGTTGTTAATATAAAAAGATAAGATATTATGATGGGATATTATGTCATAGCCGGAATCATATTTTTGGTGAGTTCTTTTGTGAGCAATAGACTCAAAAGTAAATTTAAGAAGTATTCTAAGATAAGTTTGCAAAATGGCATGAGTGGGGCAGAGATAGCTACCAAAATGCTACAGGATAGTGGGATAAATGATGTGCAGGTAATTTCTACTCCTGGTATGTTGACAGATCATTACAATCCTTTAAAAAAGACAGTCAATCTAAGTGAGGGGGTTTATAATCAAAGAAATGCTGCAGCCGCTGCGGTAGCTGCTCATGAATGCGGTCATGCAGTGCAACATGCCAGAGCCTATAGTTGGTTAACTTTACGTTCTAAGATTGTACCAGCAGTAGGGATTGCTAGTAAATTTTCTAATTTAGCTATTATGGCTGGACTTGTTCTTTCTGCCTCAGGAATGGTTTTTGGGAATACTATTTTCTTAGTAGGAATTTTGCTATTTGCAGCCACTACTTTATTTGCTTTTATTACACTGCCAGTAGAGTATGACGCTAGTAAAAGAGCATTGGTATGGTTAGAGCAAAATAACATGTTAACCAGTCAGGAACATGCAGGAGCCAAAGATGCGTTAAAATGGGCAGCCCGAACTTATGTTGTTGCTGCATTAGGGTCTCTTGCTACTTTACTATATTTTGTTTCTATTTTCTTAGGTAGACGAGATTAATTTTAGTCAAAATATTTTGTTCTTCATGTAAGAATTGATGACATTGATAATAATTTTGTGCTTCAATTGACTTTGTTTTGACTAGTTTTTAGTGTTAAAAAGAGTGTTTTTTTGGTAGAGAACGATTTTTAACAAAAATATAATCTAGATTCTTTAAGTATATAATTTGAACTAAACCCTTGTTAATTTGCTAGAAAACAAGTGTTTATATTAATGTGGGTTAATCGCGTTAAAAGATTACGGTTTTGCGAGATTAAAAAAGTACTGCAAAGACTGCAAAATTAATTTTACACTAATATTTTTTACCTATTTTAGGGGCAATTACCCCTGAAATAGTGTGCAAAAATGGTATTTATGGGGTTATTTTAATTACTAACTAATAATCAGTTTTTTAATCTAACCAATCAATCAATTTATGAAAAAAGTAGTGTTATGCTTAGTTGCGGGGCTAAGCGTATTGGGCATTTATGGCCAGGAAAAATCTAACGAAGTAGTCTACAGAAGAAGTTCTTTGTTTACATTAATGGTTACCGACGAAAATAGAAAGTATGGTGATGTTATTCAAGAAGCATTTACAAGTGCAGAAATTCCAGAAAAGTTTAATGATCATAACATCGATTTAAGAACAATTGCCAAGGTATATGATGAGTCCTTATCAAAAGCAGAATTAAAAGTAGCCCAAGAAGCAGCTATCCAAGAGTATTTTTCTACTAATAAAATAGCAAAGGCAGTAGTTGCAAAATGGTTTAATAGAAGTGAGCAAGGTGGATTCAATATGGATTTAGTTTCAAAAAGAGGATCTTATAATGCCACAGAACTAGATGTGAAAATTGCAAAAAATAGTGAAAGAGGATTAGCGCTATTGGCTGATGCAGGAGAAGAGTTGATCAAAAATACATTTGTGGTTGTAAATGATTTTAAATATATCAGTAAAGAAGAGGTTGCTGAAAAAGCAAAAAAGGGACTAGCATTTGCTTCTAAATTTGCGGGAAAATCAGGTTTAGGATCAAAATTGGCTGGAAAAGCACTGGATGTTGCCGGAAAAGGGTATGTGATCAAAACCACTTCACATCTATATAAATTAGTGTGGAATGAAGAAATGGCTGCTATTTTTTACAATGATTACTGGACCGATGATGCTAATCTTGATGAAGCAAAGAAAAAGGCATTTGACGAATCTAATATTTTTAAAGTAGAATTAGTAGGTACAGAAGTGGCTTGGGCAGATTTACAAAGTACCATTTTTACAAAAAAGAGTGAAGAAGAATTAGTTGCTATCGCTACGGTTAAGGCGGTAGATGCTGTTATAGCAAAATTGCAAAGAAAATACGAAGTGTTTAGAACTAAAACACCATTGCTAAGTGGAGATCCTTTATCTGCAAAAATTGGATTAAAAGAAGGATTAGAAGGAGGAGATAAATATGAAGTACTTGAGCAAACCATTGGTAAAGATGGAAAAACTTTCTATAAGAGACAGGGAGTCATCAAAGTAGATAAGAAACAGATTTGGGATAATCGTTTTATGGCAGGAGAAGAGCAAGAATCTACAGAAGAAGTTAAAGAGTATACCTTGTTTAAAGGAGGTAAAAACTTCTATTCAGGAATGTTGATCAGACAAATTAACTAATAAACTAACCAAAATTTTTATTATGAATAAACAAATTGCCAAAATAGGCTTAGTGCTACTATTAATAACCTTTGGTTTTAATGCGCAAGCGCAAAGAAAAAAGAAGTTAGCAAATAGAGATACCAAAGCTTGGCGCTATGATGTCGAATGTGAGGGAATTGCTAAGCAAGGATCTAAACTTGTTAAGGTGTGGTCATATTCTAAAAACCCTAAGTTTGCGATAGGACAAGCAATGAAAAATGCGGTGCATGGTATTGTTTTTAAAGGGTATGCAGGAGGAGGAAACGGATGTACTTCGTTTAAGCCATTAGTGCGTAATGCAGCGGCAGAAACCGAACACGCAGCATTTTTTGAAAGTTTTTTTAGCGATGGAGGAGAGTTTAGAAAATATGTTACCGCAGCTGCAGATGGTAATATAGCGCCAGGAGATCGTTTAAAAGTAAGCAAAAGAGAGTATAAGATTGGAGTAGTGGTTAATGTGGCTACAGATCAATTAAGAAAAAGATTAGAATCAGAAGGAATAATAAAAGCATTAAGTGCTGGATTTTAAAAGAAAGTAAAACTTATGAAAAAAAATATAGTAGCGCTTGTTGGGATTGTCATGTTAACAATCTCATTAGGATTTAGTCAAGCAAAAAAACCAACATTAATGGTGGTGCCAAGTGATGTTTGGTGTAACCAAAATGGATATATGTTAACTTTTGATAATCAAGGAACGCAAGTAAAAGTTCCTGATTACAAAAGAGCATTTCAAGAAAACGCCGAAGTATTACAGGTAATTAGTCAAATAAACGGAATGATGGCAGAGCGAGGTTTTCCTCTTAAAAATATGGAGTCTGCGATCAAAACGTTAGAATCTAATGCTGCCGAAGATAATATGCGTTCTTCAAAAGATACAGGTAGTGGTGTGAGCGAAAGCCCGATCGATGCTCTTAAAAAAGTTGCTAAAGCAGATATCATTATGCAGCTTACCTGGACGGTTAATAAAACAGGTCCTAAAAAATCGATTACGTTTAACCTTCAAGGTTTAGATGCTTATACTGATAAGCAAATAGCTACTGCTACTGGTACCGGAGCCCCTTCTTTCTCTGCAGAAACTCCTGTACTTTTATCAGAGGCTGTTTTGTCTCATATGGATAACTTTACAGGTTCATTACAAACACATTTTGATGATATGTTTGAAAATGGTCGTGAGATCATCGTTAGAATACAAAAATGGGATGATTGGGATGGAGATCTAGAAACAGAATTTGGTGATGATGATGAAGAATTAGGAGTTATTATCGAGGATTGGTTAGCAGATAATGCAGTAAAAGGAAGATTTAGTACTACCGATATGACGGCAGACATGGCATTGTTCGAGCAAGTAAGAATCCCTCTTTTTAACGAAAAAGGAAGAGCTATAGATGCAAGAAGGTTTGTAAAAGGTCTAAGTAAGGTGCTTAAAAACGAACCGTACTCAATTCCTAATAAATTAGTAATGAAAGGACTTGGTAGAGCAACAATCATATTAGGGGGTAAATAAATTAGAAACAGAAATGAAAAAAATAATATATACAGCCTTGTTGTTGATAACAACAGTTATCATAGCACAAGACAAGAAAGCCAGTGATGGTATTTCATTAGCGGCATATGTGCCACAGCAAGTAGAAGGTATTCCTGCTTCGGCAAAAAAGATGTTGTTAAATAGATTAACACAGATTATTACCAAAAATGGTATTAGTAATAATGTGTATAATTCTAGATTTGTTTTGGCGCCTAATATTGCGGTTTTAAGTAAAGATATTACTGCTACTGCTCCGCCAAAAACAGCATTAAACCTAAATGTAACTTTGTACATTGGTGATGGTATATCGGGTACATTGTTTGCAAGCCAATCAATAGAGCTTAAAGGTGTAGGTACTAACGAAAATAAAGCGTATATCTCTGCAATTAAAAGATTAAGCCCTAAAAACCCTGAGGTTTTGGAGTTTGTAGCTAAAGGAAAAGAAAAGATCATAGAGTATTACAACAATAATTGTGATCAAATTATTAAAAAAGCTAGCGCTTTAGAGGCACAAAATGAGTTTGAAGAGGCATTAGTTACCCTAACCAATGTGCCAGAAGCAAGTACTTGTTTTAATAAAGTAAAAGCCAAAATAGGAGTGCTTTATAAAAAGAGTATTGATAGAGATTGTAAGCAAAGATTAGCAGAAGCCTCTGCTATATGGGCTGCGAATCAAGATATAAATGCAGCAAACGAAGCTGGTTCAATTTTGGCTGGTGTAGAGCCTCAAGGAGCTTGTTACGGACAAGTAAAGGCATTGTATGCAAAAATAGCAGCACGTGTTAAGGATCTAAGTGATCGAGATTGGAAATACAAGCTTAAAGTCCTAGATCTTAAAAAGACTGCCATACGTGCGGCAAGAGATGTGGGTGTAGCCTATGGCAAAAACCAACCTAAAAGTGTTACCTATAACGTACGAGGTTGGTACTAAATAAAAACTAATATGTAATAATAAAAAGGTCGTCTCTTTAGGCGACCTTTTTATATATATTTTCCTGTTTTTTGATGTGAAATACAACCACCTTATAGCTAATACCATTTTTATACCTAAGTCATGAGGCAAATAAGTCGCTGTATAATACAAGTTCTCTTTTAATATAGAAAAATAGGCGTCTTCTTGTTAAAAAAATGATATTAAGATCTATTAACGATCTTAGAAAGCTATCGGGGGGTATTGTTAGCTTGTAAAGCAAATAAAAACTTGTGTAAACTAACATGACTTTCTTATGTAACATAAATACTAATATTGTACCATATAATCCTATGCCTTTTAATTAGATGATATAATAAAAAACGTATATGATCTATTCTGTAATTCTTTTTTTAAAAAAAGACCTCCCCCTCCTTATAAAAGAAGGGGTATAAATAGATGCAAAATGTATAAAGGCTAGTTAAGCTGATTTTATACGATCTTCAAGGTTGCTTTAGTGAGTACTCAACCTTATACCAGTTCTAAAATGAAACCATATTAATTAGAATCAAAATTGATAGATGATTTCATTTCAGAAAAAGTACTATAAAGATACAATAGTGGTAATCCTTAAAGAAGGATTGATTTGAGAAATAATAGTGATGCTTTTATCTGTTTTTTCAATCACTTTGGTTTCTGGTATAGGTAACATTTCTATTGGTTGGGTATTGGGCATAGTAGTTGATTTTTCGTTAGAGAATGGATCAAGTAGTTTTGTTTCATACTTCGATGAGGTAAAATTAGAATTTAAGTAAACAGATAATGGTCTGGGCTTAAAATCGATGAGCCAACTAATAAGTTCTAAGTTTGCAGGCTTAGTAGATTTTGTTTCTCCAGTCAAAAAGTTTACTATGGGCTTAAATCGGTCACCTTTGGTGTTTTCGATTGCCAACATTTTATTCTCACCTTCTTTAAATCTAAAAAATCGGTTTAAAATACCATCATCGTATTTCTCCTTTCTTCTGTTTAATAGCCAAAGGCATGCTTCTTTAATTTGTTTACGGGTAGGTTTTAAGAGGTAATTAATCATTTCTCCTCCTTTTTCCCTGTTGTACTTAGCAAGAATCTCATTCTTGTAGGTTACACTTGTTTTTGTTTTCATAGATAATTGGGTTATGTGGAATCTTTAGGATTTTTGAGGAATCTTTGGAATCCGTGGAATTGTTTATGGGCATAGGCAAAGGTTTATTATACATTTATACTAAATAAGAAAACCGGGTATGATTTCATATTGCTAACATAGTAAATGTATCACTCTAGTTTTTACGGAAATCCGTAAAGCGTAATGGTAAAAGCTCAATAGGAAAGTGGCTAAACATCATTTCGTAGGATTTTACTTTCCATCAAAATTTATAAATAGGAGTACTCCCTTACAAACTGGTTGAAAAACAGCCAAATTCCCCGGCAAAAGGCCGGATAGAATCCCTATTGTCTAATATCAAAATCTTAAAATTATGAAAACTATATACTATATATTAATCGCCTTATTTATAACTGCTAATCTTACTTCTTGTACCGCAGATAGTATTGCAGATAACGAAAATGTGCCTATGGAAGAGAATGCTACTGGAGGAGAACATGGTGATGTTGATGCAGAAGATGAAGGTTAGAAGTTAGCTAACTATATTAATGGACTAAATAAAATTCGGTGTAAATAATAGGTATTATTTACACCGAATTTTATTTAGTATTTTAGGGGCATGAAACTTTGGCGTGTCAATTTCCCCTTTTTATATACATTAGGGGTACTATTTTTATGGATATTAATTCCGGCCCATGGGCAAACAAAACCACAAATTTCTTGGTCCCAAGAAAAGCTAGATAGTATTGCCCGGTATTATCAATTAAGTAAAGCAGATTCCCTATCCATACAAGAACGTTTATATAATGTTAGCTTGTTTTTAAAAGTAACAGAACGATATCAGCAAGACTCATTGATTTATAAAGGGTTGATGAGAAAAACCAGATTGTTGGGGCAAATGAAACAATATGATAGCGCAATTGTCTATACTGCTAAGTTGTTTGATTTGGCGGAGAAAAATAAAGATACTTTGTATTTGATAAAGGCCTTAACAAAATTAGGGATTTATCATAAAAGGAATGATCAGTTGGTTAAAGCGTTTCATTACTTTAATGAGTCTTTTAAGTTCGCAAGGTTTAATAAAGATACTTTGGTGGCGGGAAGGAATTTATTGCAAATGTCTAATATTCAGGTGTACTTGGGGGATTATTCGGGGGCTAAAACAACAGCTGTTGATGGGGTGAAATATTTAGAGCATACCAAAGATTTAAGAAATCTTTCGGGATTATATCATAGTATTTCGGTAAGCAATTTAGGACAAAAAAATTATAAAGAAGCCTTGAAGTATAATGAGCAGGCTTTAAGTTTGGGTAAGGATAGTCTTTCGATTAAGAAGATAAGGCTTTATAATATTTTAATTTTTAAAAATACGAAAGCTCTTATTTTAGCGGATCAAAAAAAATATTCTGAAGCTATAAACATATTAAAAGAATTAGCTTCTAACCTAATTGTTCAGCAAAATAAAAAAGAATATGCTAGAGTGTTGGATAATTTGGGGCATATCTTATGGCTTGAAGAAAGAGAGAATTCGAAATCTGAAGAATTGTTGATTAAAGCTTTAGATATTCGATTGGAAATACATGATATTTTAGGGCAAATAGCAAGTAATATTCATTTAACTTCTTTTCACTTTAGACAAAACAAAAAGAAAGCATTATATTATGCTGAGGGTGCCCTTCTAAGTGCAAAAAAGTATAATAATTTACCTTCAGCATTAGAGGCCTTAGGTTTTATTTTTGAATTGAAAGAGGAGACTAACGTTGAGGCGAAGGAGTTCAATAGAATACATAAAGAATTACAGGAGATCAATCAAAGCAATCGAGAGATGTATGCCGTGACCAAGTATGAAAATGATAAGCTTGTTAACGAAAATTTTACCCTAAAGGCAGAAACTGCCAAAAAAGAACGACAACAGATCATCTATTTGTTTAGTACTTTGTTTTTATTATTAGGAGTAGGCGTGGTGTTTTATTTGTTGAGACAACGTCATAAACGTGAAAAAATACGAGAAGTTTATAACGCAGAAGCTCGCATTTCTAAAAAACTACACGACGAGTTGGCCAACGATGTATATCATGTCATGACTCAAGTACAAAACCATCAAAATAGCCAAGATGTACTAGATAAATTAGAATATATTTATAATAGAACCAGAGATATCTCACGAGAGAATAACAGTTTTGATATTGGCCCTAATTTTGTGCAAGAATTAAGTGCCATGTTAAGTAGTTTTGGTACCTGGGATAATAAAATTATCATAAAAGATATTCATGAGATCAATTGGCAAGTGATTACTCCCGAGAAAAAAATTATTGTACATCGTGCTTTACAAGAATTAATGGTAAACATGAGAAAGCACAGTCAAGCAGGGCTAGTAGCGATTACATTTAAAAAGATGCCAAAAAAAGTAATGATCACTTATGCAGATAACGGGATTGGGGTTTCTAAAGATGATATAATTTATTGCAATGGACTTAGGAATACGGAAAACCGTATAAAAACAATTGGAGGATCATTTATATTTGACACAGAAAAAGGAAAAGGATTTAAGGCAAAAATGATATTTCCTAGTTAAATTATAATACAATGCTTATGTTTAATAAAGTTTTAGTAACAGAAGATCTTGGTAGTATTAACCATGGTATCGCACAGATTCTTCACGAAAGAACTGGTATTGATGAGATACAGCAAGCCCAATACTGTGATGATGCCTACTTAAAATTTAGAAGAGCCCATAGAGATAATATGCCGTATGACCTGTTGATAACAGATCTTTCGTTTAAAGAAAGTCATCGCGAGCGAAAACTAGTCTCGGGGACACAGTTGATAGATGCTATCAAAAGGATTCAACCAGATTTAAAAGTTATCGTTTATTCTATGGAAGATAGACCCGGTAAAATCAAAACCTTTTTTGCAGAACAAGGCATTGATGGTTATGTGTGTAAAGGTCGTCATGGATTAAACGAATTGGTGCAATCGGTAAACGAGGTGTCTAATAACAAAACCTATGTGTCGCCTCAATTAGAGAGCGCCATGAATAAGAATAATATTTTTGAACTTAAGGATTATGATATCCTGCTCTTAAAACATTTGTCTAATGGTCTTACCCAAGAACAGATAGGAGCTTATTTCAAAAAAAATCAAATCTCTCCCAATAGTACAAGTTCAATAGAAAAACGACTTAATAAGTTAAAATTTAATTTTAAGGCAAAAAATGCAATTCATCTTATTGCAATGACAAAAGACTTAGGTCTTTTATAAAGAGACCCCTTGATAAATACATTCAAAAATAATAATGAAGTCCTTTTCTTATGGAAACCCGTAAGAAATTGTGATTGCGTATGTGTACTTTTGGGCAATATTTTATGCAAAGCATCTTGGCTAACCATAAGACAGTAGATTATATGATGGTGGTGTGTAATAAAAAACAACCCCACAATTGTAAAACTTTGGCGAGCCAACAAAAGTAGGGTCTGAATAACGATTGATTACTAACCAACCATTATGTATGTTTAAGGACATCATTCATAAATAGTACATTTATGAATGATGTCTTTTTTGTATCAATCTTAAAATGGTATTGTGTATTCCTACAGGCACAATATAGTAAGAAGCTTTCAAATAATTACGGTTTTCCGTAAGATATTTTTCTTTTTTTAACGCATTTTTTGAGAATATTTAGATTATTGTGATTTGATTGTGAATTGCAATTATCTGATTATTAATTGTTTGAAATTAGAATTGTAAGGCCTCACTTACAGGAAGTTACGGTTGAAATTTGTGTTGAGCTCTTCGAAGAGTGTAGAATTTTTAAGGATAATACTTTCAAAAAAAACATACTTCGACAAGCTCAGTATGACGGCTAAAATACAATTAGAAAACGTATGTCACTCTGAGTCCTTCGA
>CANNBP010000023.1 GCA_947502885.1 uncultured Aquimarina sp.
GCACTAAACTGCGTGAGGTCTCCAAAACAGAGATCCTCTACATCAAAATTAACATGAAAAAAAGATTGAATAAAAGGGGGTAAACCCGAAACAGCTCTTCTTCCGTTTAAAGAAACTACATCTTTTTGATAGTCACAAGCCATACCCAATTCGTTAGGTTTATTAATAGCATCCAAAGTAGTTCTAAGTAATCTTGGGGTATATATTTTACCATCGGGAGCCAATTGTAATGCTCCTATAGGTAGAGGTTCTTCACCTCCACTAATTTCTATACGAGAAGCTAAAACATCATTTGCAGATCCTGCTTTAAGGTTATATTGAAATATACCTTTTTCTCCTCCAGTAACTTCTCCAGTGACATAAAGCAATCTACTATTTGGAGAGAATTCTAAACCATAAAGAACATTAGTTGTTGAATCATCCAAAAGTGTAATAGGGTTAGAAATAACTCCTGTTACATTATCAAAGTTAAATACTTGGGCATCTACTTTTCTTCTTGCTACTGCCAATTTTTTACCATCTGGGGAGATTTTGATAGCTCCAATAGCGTGTTCTGTATCTGGTCTAAAACTAGCCCCCACATGAGTACCTACAGCACTAATCACTGGGGTGGTATTAACTCCGGTATTGGTTACTTTAAAAGCCATAAACTCATCGCTATCCCATTTATGGCTTACGACCCAAACTTCATTTCTGTTTTTACCATGGATTGCCGTTATTTTTTCTGTAGTCGGAGTATGTAATAGGATATTTTTGGTAGTTGTAATCCCTCCTAAGCCTCCATCTAAAGTCATATCAATTTCAGAATAACGTAAACCATTTGGATAACGTTGATAATCCACCGTAAAAATATAGTAGATATTGGGATCATTAGGTTTAGGCACAATCAAAGCAGAATGGGTACTCGACGAGTCACCCAAAAGCCCTGTACCATTAAGCATAATAGTATGATTTTTGTTATATACCGTAATCCCATCAGAATAAAACAAAAGCTGACCATTAGCATCCGAAATAGTAGAGCATCCCTCATCTGTATTTAATTGTCCATCGGTTAAGGCAACAGGGCTACCACTATTAAAGTCGAGCCCTGCATTTTCGCCAAAATACCAGATATTGGCTTCTTTTTGAGAAAAGAGTACGGTGCTAACTAACAAAAATAGTATGATACTATATATTTTCATACTGTTGTTTGGTTAATGGTGTTATAAACCGAAATGGTTATGTTTGACATATCTATCAAAAGAATGGTTCTACATTTTTTTTCATAACAACACTAGGTTGTGTTTTTTGTGGCAGCAAACCTACAATATATATCTTGATCCTACAATCATACATACAGGGGAAAAGTACCCTTTTTGTTGAAAGACAATATCATATAGATCAACTGCACAATGTTATAAATACGTTATGTTAATTGTTTATTTATAACGCAAGAGTACAACAAAGGAGTTTCATTTTACGGGATTGGTGATTTTTTTTCATTTTTTTTTGTGGCAAATGTATCGCCCTAGGATTTGATTTCCATACAGATATCTGTATGAAGAAGCATTTTTTTTGAAAAAGATGCAATTAAGATAAGACTGACGTAGTTTTCTTGTATCAAAATTATAAATCACATACCAATGTCTCATCGATTATATCAATAGCGATAGCGGTTGGTAAACGTACTTAGGCAGAGCCTGTCCTGAGTTTATCGAAGGGCTCAGTAGAACTATCGAGATGTTTTTGAAACCAAACAAAACCTATTCTCGATAGCTCTGCTGAGCCTTTCGAAATGAACTTCTTTCTTCGATCAAAGCACTCGAATTTCCGGTTTTTGTATTTAGAAGTTACCCTATTTACTTAGGCTTTAATATAAAGATGATGATTTGTGTGGTATAATGCATAAGTAGCCTTGAAAAACGCTTGAGTAGGCTAAAAATACGGATGCGTAAAGGAAAAAAATGCTTGTGCAAAGCAAAAATACGGATGTGTAAAGCAAAAAAATGCTTGAGTAAGGTAAAAATATGAATGCGTAAAGCAAAAAAGTGCTTGGGTAAAGTAAAAACATAGGTATGTAAACCTAAAGTATGGATAGAGAAAGCAAGGAATGTCTATTTTTTTAATTAACGGGGTAACAAAAACCAAGAATCCGACATTAATAGATATTAATATTAATTCTTAAAACTAAATTATATGGCTAATATCAGCAGAAAAACAGAAGCAAATACCCTAGAACAAACACGAGTAGCGCTAGAAAATGCAAAAAATCAACCAATTATAGCAGAAGAGCTTGCAGAATTGGGTTATGGAGAAGAAAAGATCGCAGAGGGAGAACAAATTTTGGCAGATACCCGAACATTATTTGATTTTAAAATACAAGAAGATCAGGAGACTACTGATGCATCTGTTATTTTTAAAAAAGAAAAAGAATTCTTGGATGATTTATATAAAAAACAACGTAAAAAAGCCAAAGCGCTATTTAGAGAAGAAGCCGAGGTTTTAAAAAGGTTAGGTGTAGAGGGCCAAACCCCTAGAGCATTTACAAATTGGTTAGAAACTGTACGTAAGTTTTATACGAACGCTACCGATGAGATATTGGGTCGTTTAGCACCGATTAAAGTTACTCAACAAGATATTACTACTGGTCTTGAACAAATAAAGGTCGTTGAAACGGCAAGAGCAGAATATTTGAGAGAGGTAGGAGAGTCGCAAGACGCGACTAAGCAAAAGGATGCAGCATTCGCCAAAATCGATAAGTGGATGCAACAGTTTTATGCCGTTGCAGATATTGCTTTAGAAGATCATCCACAGCTTATGGAGGCACTAAGTAGAAAAAGAAAGAGTTAACTACATACCATACCCTTCGACAGAGCCTGTCCTGAGTTTACCGAAGGGCTCGGGGTGACATACGTTTTCTAATTGTGTTATGCCCGTCAGTTCGAGTGATTCGCCTTATGGTGAATTGTATGGAGAACGAGTTTAAAATTTAAAAGCATTATATAAAACTACTTGTCTTCGATACGATCTGTTTGGGCAGATCACTCAGACAGACGTAGTTTTCTTGTATCAAAATTATAAATCACATAGCAATGTCTCATCTAAAGGAGTGATTTTATCAATAGCGATAGCGGTTGTTAAACGTACTTAGGCATGCTCAGTAGAACTATCGAGATGTTTTTGAAACCAAACAAAACCTATTCTCGATAGCTCTGCTGAGCCTTTCGACAGACTCAAGACAAGCACTGTCTAAGTATTAGAATTGACGGTTTTTTAGTTATCAACTTTACTTTTTCTCTAAAAGACCATCTCCAATTTTTTCGCAAAGAGTAAGTGTTTCTTTAACATCATCTAACGTTGTTCTAGGATTAATTAGACACATACGCAATACAATTTGGTTTTGTAATACTGTGGTAACTAATAAAGCTTCTCTAGATTGTAACACACCTTTGGATATCTCTTGATTTAAAGTGTCGAGTTCTTTTTCTGATAAATTTGTTTGAATAGGATTATATCTAAAATTGATTACTGCTAGTGTCGCCGCAGATACAACTTCCCACTTGGGACTTTTTCTAAGATGTGCCTCTACCTGATCGGCAAGATCGATATTATAACTCACGGCTTTTTTAAAGGCGTCTAAACCAAATGTTTTTAAAGACATATAAAACTTTAAAGCTCTAAACCGTCTGGTTAACTGAATACCATGATCATAGAAGTTAATTTCAGAGGTATTTCCTTCGATATCTCTTAGATATTCAGGTTTTTCACTAAACGCAGCACTAAGCCATTTATGATTTCGTACAAGCAAACATCCCATCTCATATGGTTGATATAACCACTTATGCGGATCAATAGTTAGAGAATCTGCTTTTTCGATTCCTTTTAATAATTTACTCCCTTTATCAGATAAAATAGCAGCTCCACCATAAGCACCATCGATATGATACCATAGTTTTTCTTCTTTACAGATCATTGCTATCTCATGCAATGGATCTACGGTACCTGTATTTGTTGTTCCTGCCGATGCAATGATACAAAAGGGTTGAAACCCTTGTAATCGATCTCTTGAAATTGCATTTTTAAGTTTGTTGATAGACATTTTAAACTCAAGATCGGTAGGAATAATGCGTACTTGTTCTTTTTTAAACCCTAAAACTCGTATGGCTTTGATATTTGAAGAATGAGCTTGATCCGACATATAAATAATAGCCTTAGAAAAATCATCTCCACAACGTTGTCTTCTTGCAGTTACTAATGCAGTTAGATTGGCCATTGACCCTCCACTTGTAAAGATACCTCCACCTTTTTTGGCGGGAAACTTAAAAAGTTTAAGTAACCAGTTCATCGTTACTATTTCTAATTCTGCAGCAGCTGGAGAAGCGGCCCAGCCTCCAGAAAAAATGTTGAATCCTGTAGCCAAGGTGTCGGCCATAACACTTACATAATTACTAGGTCCTGGAACAAAAGAATAGGATTTTGGATGAGTAAAAATATTACTGTTTGGTAATACATTATCAACGACAAAGCCTAATACATCTTGAAAATCAGATGGATTTTTGGGAACCTCCTGATCAAGTAACGCATCCATTTCTTTTCTAGTGGCATGTGTTACGGGTTTTTTTTCATGTTCATTTTCAAAATGCTCGACGATAGTATCAATAATTTGATACCCGTACTTTTTCATTTCTTCTTTGTTCAATTGTAGTCGATGTGACTGCTGCATAATCAGGTGTTTTTTTGAAGATTGTATCCGATGCAAAATTAAGCAGAAGTCTAAAGGTACCCATATGATTTTGTTTATTTTATATGAACCTTGTTAAGTTAATTGATAATGAGTGTTTTAGTTTGTTTTTTTGAAGGTTAGCGCATAAATTTTTGAAACTAAAGCATTACCTAACGGAAAATACAAAGCAAAGAATAATGCCATTCCGAGACTAAAATTACGGATATTAAAAAACTGATCCATTAAATTATCTGGATAAGCATATGAGGTTTGTAAAGCATACCCACCAAACTCTAATAAAGACATTGCGACCAGCCCATACGCATATTGCATATGAAAGGGTAGCCCTCTAAGTAATAAAGAAATAGGAATCATGTATAAAATATAGCATGTAATGACTTGCCACCAGAAGGTGAATTTTGCAATTTCTACAGTAGCCCCAAATTTATTCATTACCATTCCCCAAATAAAATAAATGATACAATAGATGAGTATAAGTTTGCGATCAACCGCAAATTTTGTTTTTGCATAGGTTATAAATTCCTTCATATTGTTTTTAGTTAAGATACGGTCTGTCATACTAAGCCCGTCGAAGTACGTATTAAATTGTTATCATCAATAGCAATAGCTCCATAGTTTCCGTGATGGGTTAATGAAAAGGGGAAACAAATTCTTTTATTCCCATGATAGAGTAACGGAATTCCCGCTTGTGTTTTCTTAATTTTTAAATTAAGAATGGGGATATTACATCTTTTATGCACCATCTTTTTAAGTTGCCGATAAGTTGTTGTTCGTTGATTTGAAGCTGAAGTGTCCTCTATTTTAAAACAAAAACTTTCTACTTTTGCTTGATGTTGTAAAGAAGCTGTTGCATAGACATAGTTATCTGTAATTTTTGATTGTATGGTATATTTTTGTGTATCCAAAGTAACTATTCCTTGTGTTTGGTTTTCTAATGTACACTCGAATTTATTCGGAGCAAAAAAACGTTTACCATGCTGTTGTACATAAATCTTATAAGCACTTTCTTTCATACTCCATAATTGCCAAACAAGTTGATGTGGATTATTGTTATTTAGGATTAAATCTTGTTCTGTTTCGGTAAAGATCTTATTTAAAAAACCTTTTCGAAGCCAATTACTTTGTTTTTGGGCAACAGATAAATCTACAATATCATTACCAATCATTTTTCGTTTAATTTAGTTGTAATAATATCTATTGCCGCCTTTACGGATAGCATTTTCTCCATAGCATCATTGTCTATTTCAATATCAAACTCATCTTCAACATCTAAAACGACATCTACTAAATTGGCTGAGTTAATTTTTAAATCATTAATAAAATCTGTGTTTTCGGTAAGGTTTATAAATGCTTCTTCATCTTGAATATATGGTTTTACAATGTTTTTAAGTGTTACTAGCAATTCGTCTTTAGTCATATAATGTCTTTTTTTAGGGGTATAAAGTTTGATTTAATATCGTTTAAAAATCACGCAAGCATTTACGTCACCAAATCCAAAGCTCGCTTTTGCTACAATGTTTAATTTTTTGGAAATTAACTTATTCGAAAATTTATGCGGATCGATCATTCTCATAATTTCGGGGTGTATATCTTCACAATTGATTGTTGGAAAGATAAATTCTTCTTTTAATTGAAGTATTGCCGAAATACTTTCTATTGACCCCGCAGCCGCCAGACAATGTCCCACCATTGATTTTAGAGATTGAATATACGGAAAATCAACACCTTCTAATTCTAGGGCATTAACCCAACTTTGTATCTCTTGTGCATCTTTTGATGTCGCAGTCAGATGGCCATTAATAAGATCGATTTCTTTTGAAGAAATTTTTGCATCGTCAACGGCTTCTTTTATACATCTTTCTACTGCTTGGGAGTTTGGTGCAGTCATAGTTCCGCCATTTCTTTGCCCACCAGAGTTGATCGCTCCTCCCAATACCTCGGCATATATAGTTGCACCTCTTTCTAGCGCGCTTTCTAGAGATTCTAACACTAGAGCTCCAGCACCACTACCTGGTACAAAACCAGAAGCTGTTTGACTCATAGGGCGAGACCCTTTTGTAGGTTTTTCATTATGTTTATAGGTCATTACACGCATAGCATCAAAACCACCCCAGAGATAGGGACCGTGATCACTACAACTACCCACCAACATTCGTTTTGCTTTACCAGATGTAATGCGATCATATCCTAGTAGAATAGCTTCTGTACCTGTACTGCAAGCTGATGAATTTGTCGTTACTTGATTGCCTAAACCAAGTATACCACCAAGGTATGCACTTATACCACTGGCCATGGTTTGGGCGACCACAGTACTGCCTAAACGTTTTACTTTATTATCATCTAATTTATAGATAGCTTCTCTAAACTTTTCTACACCAGACGTTCCTGTGCCAAATATAGTTCCACTATCAAAATCAACAGTATCATTCGAGATCATTAAACCAGCATCTTTCCAGGCATCGATTCCCGCAATACAACCGTACATAATACCAGAACTATTAAAGTTTCTTAGTTGTAAAGAGGTTAGGTAATTAGAAGGTAAAGTTTCTGGTATTTGAGGAGTCCCACCAATACAGCAAGAAAATCCTAACTCTTTTAAATCCGTATAAAATTGAATTCCTGAAACCCCATTCTTAATGGCATTGGTAAATGCAGAAATACCTACTCCGTTTGGAGCAACAACGCCTAGTCCTGTGATAACAACTCTTTTTTTCATAGTTTAATCATACCCGAAATATATCCTCTACAGACCAACTCTTCTTTTTGGTTAAACAATTTTACTTTACATTTTAGCTTATTAAATCTAAAATATTCTTTCTCTGAAACTACGGTCACTTTTTCCTCTGGATATACCGGAAGAAAGAAATCAATGGTATGTGATGTTAGTGCTATTTTTGGTTTAACCTCGCTGGATAATGAATCCTTGAGTAGATATATACCTAGGCAAACCAAACCAATTTGAGCCATAATTTCGGTTAAAATAACCCCAGGTGTAATAGGATTGTCTTTAAAATGACCTTTATAAAAATACTCGTCTTTTTTTAAGGTATACGCTCCTTCAACTTTGTTTTCAGAAATGTCATGAATTTCATCCACAAACAAAAATGGCGGTTGATAGGGGAGTAAATTTATAATCTGTTCTCTACTCATAATTAACTGATATGTTCACCACCATCTACAGGGATAATAGCCCCATTAATCCAGGCAGCTTCATCTTTGCTTAAAAGGTAAACAACATTAGCGACATCTTCTGGTCTGGTTAATCTCTTATGTGGATTTCTTTGTGTTGAATGTTCTATTAGTTTTTCACTTCCGGGAATAGCTCTTAACGATGCTGTATCTGTTACACCCGCTTGAATACAATTGGCTTTAATTCCAAAAGGAGCAAACTCTAATGCTATGTTACGCGTGATGGCTTCTAATGTTACTTTGGCTGCAGAAACTGCAGCATAATTTTGCCAAGCCTTAGAATTTCCTTCACTAGTAAAACTAATAATTCTAGTATCTGTTGCAAACAATTGTGCTTCAAATAGGGCAGTAGTCCAATCGTACAGGCTTATAGCCATAGCATTTATAGTCAATCCAAAATCGTCATTTTTTAGAGTGCTCCCTGTTTTAGAAACCATTGGTTTTAAGTTACCTTTGGCAATGCTATGTACCACAATTTTAATTTTGTCAATAGTACCCAAAACTTCTTTGATTTTGATAATAGCTTCGGTACGTTTTTCATGATTGGTAGCATCTATATTAAAGGAAAGTAAGGTTACATCGTTATTTTTAATGTTTTCAAATTCTTGAGAAATGGTTATATATTCTGATTTTCTGTTTCTATGAAGTATACAAATGTTATAACCATGTTTAGCCAATTTATGTGCGGTAGCAAGGCCTAATCCACTAGAACCTCCTAAAATAAGAGCCCAGTTATTTTTATTTAATTCTTTTACCATTCGATTAAGATTCTTTGAGCTGTAAATCCAGGACCAAAACTAAGTAACAATCCTTTGTCACCTTTTGATGGTTGCTTATCCATAAATCGTTCTAAGACGTACAATACTGTTGCACTCGACATGTTGCCATACAATTTAAGAATTTCTTTGGTGTCGTCTATATTTTTACCCAAGGAACCGAAAAGATCTTCTATGGTTTGTACGATTTTTTTTCCGCCAGGGTGAAAAATTAAATGATCTATATCTTGAATGGTAACGTTGTTTTTTTCTAAAAAAGGATGTACAATATCAGGAAAATGTTGAGCAATAGTTTCTGGTACAGATTTGTCTAAAATCATTTGTAGCCCGGTATTACTAAGTTTAAACCCCATCATATGCGTTGCATTGTAAAAATGATACATGGCTTCATCTATAATTTTTGGACCGTCATCATCATCATAAGATGATAGTATGGTGGCTGCGGCTCCATCTCCAAAAATAGCGGCACTTACAATATTAACCATAGAAAAATCTTCTAGCTGAAATGTTGCCGTTGGCGATTCTACGGCGATAACAGCCGCACGTTTATTGGGATTAGCTTTTAAAAACTCTTTGGCATAAATAATGCCCGATACTCCCGCAACACAACCCATTTCTGTTACTGGTAATCTCACAATATCTTGACGCATATTAAGACTGTTGATCAAATAAGCATCTAAAGAAGGAATCATAATACCTGTACAACTTACCGTAATAATATAATCCAGATCTCTAGGGCTTAACTTTGCTTTTTCAAGGGATTTGATTAATGCACCTTCTGCAAGTTTGATACTTTCTTTTGTATATATATCATTTTTTTCTTCAAAAGAAGTATTCATAAAAACTTCATGAGCGTCCATAATAGAGTAGCGTTTGTCAACACCAGCATTCTCGAATATTTTAAGAACTTTACGTTGAAAACGTTCTTCTTGACCCGTTAACCAAGTTTTAAGATAGGGTAAGATTTCTGTTGTTGACCTGCTATATTGTGGTAGTTGCTTTGCAACCGAAACTATTTTTACACTCATTTATTTTTTAATTATCCATTGATAGCGAAATGCCCATTTCCATTTGATTGTACTCTGGATATGTAATTGAGTCGCTATTTGTTGTAATTCCTTTTTTTTAAACCCTTTTAAAATGGATAGTAATCCATCATTTGTTACCATTTGGTTGTTTACAAAATAACATATGATTTTAAATAAATAATATGCTAGTCGGTGTCGGTGTAAATCATTGATAACTATTCCTAAACGTGTTTCGTTTTGAAGTTTAAGTAATAGACTCTTAATCTCTACATCTGTAAAATGATGTAAGAACAATGTAGATAAAACAATATCACATGAGATACCTCTAAAAGAATCAGATAAAATATCTTGATTAAGATAACTTATTTCTGGATAATTTAGAGATAATTTTCTTGCATAGTCTAGCGTGAAGGCATTGGCATCTATTCCTATTAATTTACAAGTATATCCATTCTTTTTGCAAAACTTGGCTATTGTCCTAAGCATGTCACCACTACCACAACCTAGATCTACGATAACAATCGTATTATCCTTAGAATGCCTTGATAGTAGTTTTTTTATGCCATTTATAGTTACATTATTACCTCCTAAAAATTTGTTTATTGAGGCTATTTGATCTAATGTTTTTTGTAAAAGATCCCCAGTCATATCAAAATCATCCATGAGCTCTGAATGATTACTTCTATGTTTTGTACTTATCATGATAAGGAAAGGGGTTTTAATAATTTACCATGGGTGTTTTTAATAATTATGGGCAATACCCAGGGAAACATTTTTAAAAAGACTAGGACTACTTCTGAAAAATAAGTCATCCTAAACAATTTTGCGAGTACTCTTCCGAGCTTTAGGCGTTGTTCGAACTCTTTTTTCCAGAGTTTATCATACTTTTTTTCTAAAATAGCCCTTGATTCAATTTGTCCGCTAAAATATTGTACTATTAACTCCGAAGCTATTTGTGCAGCATGAATAGCCATTCCCATACCATTACCACATAAAGGGTGTATCATACTAGCAGTATCTCCACACATTAAAACATGATCTTCTACAGTGTTTTTGGCAGAGAAAGATATCTGACTTATGGTAATTGGTTTTGAAAAAGCAAGTTTAGTGTTTTCGAATATATTTTTTAGATGAACATTTTGATACACTACTTTTTGCTGAAAATCTTCAATGTTTTTATATTTCTTAAATGATTGGTAGTCGGTAATATAACAAATGTTGATATGATCATTTTCAATTTTTGATACACCACAATACCCTCCAATAAAGTTATGAAGACCTACTAAATCCTCAGGGAACTTTCCTTTATAATGGGCTTTTACAGCCAAATACGGAGCTTTTTTTTGTATAAACTTACGATTTAGTTTAATGTCTAAGTTAGCACGTTTACCATATGCACCTATGACTATTTGAGAAGTATAACAAGAATTACTTTTGGTAAAAACAGAGAACAAATTGTTTTTATATTCTATTTGTGTTACCGTATCATTGATTATTCTTACACCATTTTCTTTGGCTTTCTGTGCAAGTACATAGTCTAGAGTAAACCGGCTTATACTAAAGCCTCCTAAGGGTAATTTGGCTTTGATATGATTACCTTTTGAACTACTCAATAAAATATTTTTTATGTTTTTTGCCTTATGAGCCAATGGATCAAAACCTAGAGATTTGAGGTAGGGGAGTACTTCATTAGAGATGTATTCTCCACAAACTTTATGCTTAGGATAACTGTTTTTCTCAAGAACAAGAACAGAAAGCCCATTTTTAGAGAGATGTATAGCATTAATTAAACCTGCAAGGCCTCCGCCAATTATTAGTACTTGATTATTTATTGTCAAAATATTATTTGTCTGCGCTATACACTACATTAATTTTAACGGTGTCAGACATTACCCAGCTCTTTTTTCCAACCGTATAATCTCTTCTATTGAGTGTAAAATAGGAAGTAAGCGTTATCGAATTTTCGTTTTCTGAAAATTGCAGGGGTATGGTTATAGTTTTTGTAGTGTTCTTTATAGTTAATTGAGCCGTTAGTATATATTTGGATACAGACTCTTTTTTAATTTTAGTGGATTTTAAAACAATATCTGGATAGTTAGAAGTATCAAAATAGTCCTTTTCTGATAAACTTTTGTTTCTGGTGTTATTTCCTGTATCCAAAGAATTAACTTTTATAGTTGCATTTAAAAAGCTATTTGAAACATCATCTTTATTAAAATTACTAGAGATAGCAACATTAGAAAAGGTACCGTCTACATTTAATCCTATGTTCTTTATTTTAAATGTAACTTTAGTTTTGGATGTATTTTGAGTTAAGCTTTGAGCAGTAAGATGAAGCGTACTTATGAATAAAATCATAAAAAAGATAGCTGTTCTCATAAATCAGTTTATTAATTGGTCTCAATGTTCGTTTAAAAATTACAGGCTCTTAAATATATAGTATTTTATGAACTCTATAAAAAATGAAATGTTTCATTTTGTTTTTAATATTTGTTTTTGGAGTGCATAAATATCAATTAGACTTACCTTGTTTTTTTATGACTTGCCATTGTTCTTGAGTCATTACACCTCTAAAACCTACATGATCTTGACTTGTATCTGGGCTAGTATGCATTCTAGCACTTGCTCTATAACTACTACAATAGCTATTATTACATAAAAAAGAGCCACCTCTCATTATGCGTTGAGGTACATTTGGTTGTTGAGGGTCAAATGGTGTATTAGCCCCTTTTGGATTGGTAATAATACCTTTATTCGCACTTTCTTGGTAATATTTGGCATTATACCAATCAGAAGTCCACTCCCATACATTTCCTGCCATATCGTATAGGCCATATCCATTAGGTTTGTAGCTACCTACGGGTGCTGTATTAAAGTACCCATCTTTTAAACTATTGTAAAGCGGAAATGTACCTTGCCATGTATTTCCGTGGGCAATGATATTCGAATTATTTCCCCAAGGATATAAGTTGTTTTGTAAGCCTCCTCTTGCTGCAAATTCCCATTCGGCATCGGTAGGCAGTCGTTTTCCAGCCCATTTTAAATAAGCAAGTGCATCATCCCAGGATACTTGTACTACAGGATGATCTTGTTTGTCTACAATAGAACTTTTTGGACCTTGTGGGTGTTTCCAATTCGCTCCTTTTACCCAAGACCACCATTGTGACCAATCAAAAAGATTATCTGTTTCTACGGGTGTAAACACCATTGAAGCTGCAACCAATAGAGAATCATGTGGTTTAGGTGTATCGGGTGGTACTTGTTTTTTTAGTTCTTCCCAGTCAGGCTTTTGTTCTGCTGTAGTTATATAGTTTGTAGCTTCTATAAATTTTTTAAACTCGGCATTGGTGACTTCTTTGGCATCTATCCAGAAGCCTGATAACGCTACTTGATGTGCTGGTTTTTCATCAATTCGTGCATATGGATCTGAAGGTAATGCTCCCATAGTAAATTGACCTGTTGGTATCCATACCATACCAGGAGGACCATCTTCAGGAATATTATTGTCTTGATTTGTTAAGGCTTGAGTAGTTTTTTTAGGTTGTTTTTTTTGATTACAAGAAATACATAATACAAAAAGAAATAACATTAAAAATCTGAATATAGGCATAGAGTAGAATTTGCTAACTAAACTTAATATCGAAGTTAAGGAATTAGATTAAAAATTCACCTTATAAAATTAGTTATCCATTTTTATTCATTAAAAGAATTATAAAATAAAAAAACGGTACTTTAATTAAAAGTACCGTTTTAACCCTAGTAGCATACTAAGGTTTATATTTATAGAACATCTTCTTTCCCCACAAGAAAATAGCTTAATAGAATACTTATTCTAAACACGAAGTGTATGAAGGATTATTAGGCATTACCCCCTACTTCTTTTTTGCCATCATCACCACGCCCACAACCACGACTTTGGGCAACAGTATTACAAGTGTTTCCTGCAGTATTACAACCAGTATTTTGCCCATTATTTCCGGTATAATCTCGTGGTCCTTCAGCTCCAGTTCCACCTATTATGTTATATAGGTTATCTAGTTTTGATACTCTGATTTTTTGAAGATTCAATTTTTTCTTTCCCATAATGTTTTCCAATTTTAATTTGCCGCAAGATATTATAGTTTTTTTAACATTTTAGTTGAAAAATCAAAAAGCTGCTAAAGATTCATGAATCTTTAGTGTGTAAAATGTTTGTTTCTAGTGGTTTACTTTGTTTTTGAGTTTTCTAGTTTTTTAATGAAATAGGAAGGTTTGATGCCTGTTTTTTTATAGAAAGCTTGAGAAAAAGATACAGGATTATTGAAACCAGCGGTTTCAGAAATTGCTTTAATGGTGTACAATCTAAATTTCTTGTCGTTTTTAATTTTTTCTATTGCATACCCAATTCTTAAATCATTGATATAGTCGGGAAACTTCTTTTTTTCATAATGATTAATATATTGGGACAAATATTTGGCATTCGAATCTAGTTTTTTAGCAAGTAAATTAATTGTAATATCTTTATTTAGATATTCTTTATCTGAGACGAAAATATTAAGACCATTTTTGATTCTAGAGGCGATATCATCAGATAAAATATTAGGCGAAATTGCAGTTATAGGCTCTTTATCTTTAGGGTCCGATTTTTGAGAGGAAGTCTCGATTAATTTTTTAAACTTTTCTTCATACCCTTTTTTAGTTTTATGGCTTCTGTATATCAGAAATAGACAAATTATTATTGATACGGTAATTACTAAAATAACACTTATTGTTTTGGTCGTATTTGATTTATTAAGATTAGATATAATTCGTTCTTTTTCTTGAAGAATTTGAGGAGTATCAAAACCTGTAACAATTTTATTATTGATGTCTTTATAATTGGTTATGGATATACTATCATATTTGAGTAATCGATCTAAATAGAATAATTGTTTCTCTATATTTTGTTTAGTTTTGTAATGATTTATTAATATTTTATAAGTTTCCCGAGTTTCTGGAACAAAATCCAGTTTTTCTTTTAACAGCGTATCTACTATTTTAAATTGACTTAGTGCTTTCTCAGTCATTTTTGACTTGAGATAAGATTTTCCTAGATAAAATCTGGTAAATATTATGTTTGAATAATCCTTTTGCTTGTGTACAAATGGCATTACTTTTAATAAACTATCGATCGATTGTGAATATTGTTTTTTGAAATACAAATTAACACCTTCATTCATTACAAAATAGTTACGCATAGCATTATCATTTAATGAAATGGACTGCTTAATACCATAACTATTTAAGACAGTTGCACTATCTAATTTATTGAATCTAGTGTGAAAATCCGAAATTGCAAATATGGAGAGTAAATAACCGGACATATTAGTGTCTTTTTCTTTTTCATATTCATCATGACATTTTCTGAAAATTTTTAAAGCTTCTTCATAATTACCAATACGACTTTTGATAAGACCAATATTGAATTTTATGTCATTATCAAGTTCGGGATGATTCTTTTGGGCGTACTGATGGCCCATAAAATAATTGTCTAGGGCTTTTTTATAATTAGCAATATTTAAAAACATATTCCCTAAATCGAGATATGCTAATGAGGGATAAAATCGATTACTATGATTCTTAGAGTAAGATATTGATTGATGAAGAAAAGCATGTTTTAATGAATCATTAGAAATATGACTCAATAGACGATATCCTCGAGCTGTTTTTATAGAATCGTTAATTGTAATACTTTTTTTGATATAAGATTTTATATAAATACTGGCTTTTATAGGAGATTTAGTTTGGTCGTGGTATTTATCTAGTAGTTCATCAAAGGGTGTATTGACTATCGAATCCGGAACCTTAAATTGATTTATAATCTTGGTATCTGTAAAATCAATAGTTTCTTGCGCCTGAATAGCAGAAAATGTAAAAACAAATATGAGGAAGAAATAGAAGTATTTAACCATAAAAAGCTTTCGTTGGAAGGTGATTTTTCTGTTCGAATAGACAAATTAAGGTATTTTTAAATAACTACAACTTATTAAGATGTTTGAAATATGTAACTTTTGCTATGAAGGGTGTATTTTGTAAAGTTATAATTTAAGAAAGGACTTGTTTTTTTGGATCGATTGCTTAGGTTATAGAGGGCAGTTTAACCATTATATGGCAAAATAAAGCAAGATTTATTATAAATCTTGCTTTATTTTATATTTTATTATTAAGGTCGTCCATGGCAATGATGAGCATCACCACCACCTTGCCCATCTCTAGAATGGCAAAATTAAGTTTCTGTAATCGAAGTCGAACCATCTTGCCCTGCTGCACCACCACCATGAATTAAATTTAAGTTGTCAAGTTTTGATATTCTAATTTTTTCCAAGTTTAATGTCTTTCTTCTATTTCCCATTATGTTAAGTTTTTGTTTGCCGCAAGATATTGTGATTTTATTTGTGTTTTTTATAAAAAAGTAATGTATTAGTAAAGATTCATGAATTTTTGGTTGTAAATACTTGACTTAGTTAGGTTTTATGTAACTTCTAGACTTTCTACTTTTTTTACAAAATACGAAGGTTTTATCCCCGTTTTTTTTAAGAATGCTCTAGAAAAAGATACGGGATTACTAAAACCAACGGCTTCAGAAATTGCTTTGATGGTATATTTCCTAAACTTACTATCGCTTTTTATCCTCTCAATTGCATGTTCGATTCTCAATTCATTTATATAATCTGTAAACTTCTTTTTTTCGTAGTAATTGATATATTGTGAAACATATTTAGAATTCGAATCCATTTTTTTAGCTAACGAGCCAATGGAAACATTTTTATCTAAGTATTCGTTTTTTAAAACAAAACTATTGAGTCCTTTTTCTATCTTGGTAATGACTTCTTTGGATAATGCACTTTTAGTTTCCTCATATTTCTTAGGTTGTTCGATTGAAGGAGTAGGCTTTTGAGGGGGGTGATTGATTAATTTTTCAAACTTTTGTTCGTATTCTTTTCTGGTTTTACGATTTCTATAAAGCAATAACAAACAAATAAACAATGAAAAAGATACTGCCATAATCACCCATTTGGTTTTGGTAGTATTAGATGTGTTTAGTTCTGCAATTATTTTTTCTTTTTCCAGAAGAATTTCTGGAGTATCAAAATCGGAAATAATCTTTTTATTAATGTACTTATAATTAGATCTTAATATGCTGTCACATACAGTTAACCGATTGAGATAAAAGAGTTGCTTTTCTTTATCATCATTTTTTTTATAGTAATCAATTAGTATTTTATAGGTTTCACGAGTTTCTGGGGCAAAATCTAAGCGTTCTTTTAGTAGTGTATCTACTGCTTTAAATTGAGCTAGTGCTTTTTCGGTCATATTCGAATTTAGAAATGATTTACCCAAATAAAATCTTGTGAAAATTAGATAAGAGAGGTCATTTTCTTTAAGAAGGAAAGGTACAGTCTTTAAAAGGCTATCTATAGATTGAGCGTATTGTTCTTTTAAAAACAAATTAACCCCTTCATTCATTACAAAATAATTGTATAGGGTAGTATCTTTTTGTGCAAGAGCATGTTTAATTCCAAAATTATTTGTTGCAGTGGCATTATCTAGTTGATTAATTCTGCTTTGAGAATGCGCAATTGCATTTAGAGACAAAAGGTAACTTCTAGTATTGGTATATTTTTCATCTTCAATATGTCTACGATATTCCTCGAAAATTTTCAGTGCTTCTTCATTTTCACCAATACGTGTTTTGAGAAGACCAATGTTGAATTTTACTTTACATGCCAATTGCGGGTTTACCTTTTTAGCTATATCATTTGCCTTGAAATAGTTATCTAAAGCTTTTTTATAGTTTGCATTTTTAAAATAAATGTTTCCTTTTAGTAGATAGGCTAATGATGGATAAAGTGCATGTTTACTGTTTTTTGAATATAATATTGACTGGTTAAGGTAAGGTAAGCTCAAAGAGTCAATCGAAATTTGACTTAGTCTATGATAAGCACGAGCTATTTTGATAGAATCAGAAACAATAAATCCTTTTTTTAAATAGCAATGCATGTAAAACAAAGCTTTTGAAGTGTTATGTAAATTATTGATGTATTTTTTATACAAACCTGTAAAGGGAATCTTATTTAAAGAATCTGGTACCTTAAATGTTTTGATGGATTTAGGATTAGTGAAATCAATATCTTTCTGAGCCTTACTAGTGGAAAAAGAAAAAACCAATATCAAAAAGATATAAAAATATTTGACCATAAAGAGTTTTATGTTGAAAATGAATATTCATCTCGTTATTAATGCAAAACTACTACAAAAATTGAACTTTTTTCAGTTTAAAAATGCCAGAAAGTATTGGTTTATAAGAACGATCTATTTATCTAATGGCAATAACCGTTTTTTCTTTTTAATGTGTTGGTTTTTAGTTTTTTTTGATTGTTTTTTTAGCTAAAAATTCATGAATTTTCACTTCGTTTTCATGAATGTGAAATGACTTCTTTTGTTTCTCATATGAACTTTGTTCTACTTTTGAATCAATCAAAAACAAATAGTAGTTATCAATTTACATCTATAAAACATGCATGATTTAAAAGATGTATCTGAATGATTAGAAATTAAGTTGATCAATCAGTACAGATGTTAAGATAATTATCATTTATATAACTAATTATTATCATTTGAAAGATTCATTAATACATAGTGTCCAAAGATTATTAAAGAGAAACCAAATTTCTTTTGATAGAGAAGAATTGTCTTTTCAGATTCAAAGTCATCCCTCTTATCCTAGCTTACATGCTATTACGGGAGTATTGGATCATTTTATGATAGAAAATATTGCTGCCGAAGTTCCTGTTGATTTAAAAACATTGGATGAGTTACCCAATTGTTTTATTGCTCAAATCAAAGATAACAAAGAAACAAGTTTGGTTGTAGTAGAACGCAAAGATTCAAATTATTTAATTTTTACTGTAGATAACAAAAAGGAAAAAATCACAAAGCAAGATTTCCTTAAAAAATTCACAGGAATTATAGTCGCTGTTGAGAAACCAGAACAAGGTCATATAAACACGAACTCTAACAATATAATTTATTATGTGGGCTTTGTATTAATTGGAGCCTTGATTCCTTTTATTTTTTATACTACAAACTTCTCTATTTATGGCCTACTACATATAATATTATCGGGGGTAGGTGTACTAATCAGTATTGTTATTGTTAAACAAGAATTAGGGTTACAAACTGCTATAGGGAATGCATTTTGTTCTGGACTAAATGATAAAAAAGATTGCGATGCCGTATTGAACTCAAAAGGTGCTAAAGTTATAAAGGGTATAAAATTAAGTGGCCTTAGTTTGTTCTACTTCGTAGCCTTGTTCACTGCAACAATATTACAAATCTCTAATCCAGCGTTGTCATTTACAATAAGCATATTTACTATACCGATAACAATATATTCACTTTACTATCAAGCTAAGGTTATTAAAAAATGGTGTTTTTTATGTTTAAGTATTGTAGTTGTTTTATGGGTACAGGCTTTGATTTCTGTATTGTCTACTATGTTTATTAATGAATTGTTACTTAAAGACTTTGCTGTATTTGGGGTGGTTTTTATAGCAATAGGATTATTGCAACGGTTTATACAGCCTCTTGTTGTAGAAGTAAATGATTTAAGAAAGGAAAAAATAGCTGGAGTAAAGTTTAAAAGAAACTTTGAGGTGTTTAAGACTTTATTAGGAAAGTCTCCTACTATTGATACCTATATAGAAAATAGTCAAGAAATCATTTTTGGAAACCCTAATGCTAGTGTAGAATTAACGATTATAACTAATCCATTTTGTAGTCATTGTAAACCAGCTCATGAACATATAGAAGAAATTCTTCGTAGGTACAAAAAAAATGTAAAAATCAAAATACGTTTTAATAGTACTACAGAAAATACAGAAAGTGATATAGTTAAAATTACTACTAGATTACTAGAGATATATCATACAGAAGGAGAAAGAACATGCTTGCAAGCAATGAATAACATTTATAGAGGTGACAAACCATCAAGTTGGTTTGATAAGTGGGGTACTTGTTTTGAGAATGAAAATTACATTCTCGAATTAAAAAAACAATATGCTTGGTGTATTAAAAATGGGATCAATTTTACTCCGGAAATTTTGGTGAATGGTAAATCGTTTCCTAAGGAATATGATAGACCTGATCTAATTTTCTTTATAGAAGAATTAGAAGGAAATGCCTGTAAATCTTTAAACCCCATCCATAAAATGGAAGTAATATAATATCAAACACAAAAGGTCACAAAGGATTTTGTGTTATGAATGACATTCTCTCGAGAGGAATAGACACAAATGATGAGTGTCATAAAAAGGTTCATCACAAATATAAACTAGACATTTTAATTATGAAAAGATCAATTTTAGCCCTAGGAAAGACTTTAGGTAAAGAAGAACAGAAAATTATAAATGGTGGAGGGCAACCTGGTGATCCTGGTGTTTACTACTGTGAGCCTCATCAAACCGTTTGTTTTCGTGATATATTTGGAAATGGTAATTCGTTTCATCCTTATTGCGAAGATAGAGGAAGCTGTTAATTAGTAATTTAATTAGGAAAGGTTTTAAATAAAACCGAACAGAAAGCTATTAATGGGGGTGGTAGAAATTGAGGACCAAATTGTCGTTGTTTTTGTTTTAAAGGAAGACAAAAATCATCAAACCCTTGTAATTCTTTATGTCTTGATGGTGATATACCTAGAGTGTATGAAGAAACTCCTTTTTCTTATTTTACAAGACAATATTAACTTTTGTAAAATAGAACTCAAGAACAAAGAGAGGCTTTTTTGAGATACATTACAACAAAAGCCAATCATTCTTTCTAGAGAAATAAATGCACACTTTAAATGTGCATTAATAATGAATAAAGAAATAAACTATTTAAAATTTTAATTATGAAAAAATCAATTTCAAGTTTAGGAAAAGTATTAAACAAAGCAGAACAACAAACTATTAACGGAGGCGGTAGAAGAGCTTGTAATGGTAGAGATGCTGAGGATAGATGTAGTGGAGGTTGTCCACAAGGAAGCATTTGTGTTGAAGATCCTGGTTGCGGAGGAAGAGTTTGTGTATTTAATGGGATTTAATCATTTCTCACTTGACACATTACAGGCGAATGTTTTAACATACTTGTAATAAAAGTAAGTATACAATTAAACTCATCAATTAGTTCTAAAAATAGGTGAGAAAAGAATAAAATAACTCAGTTAATAAGCTAATATAGTTATTTAATGTTTGTTAAGTAAGGGGAGGATTAAGATCAATTGGGAGGTGGGTCTCCTCCTTTTTCTGAAATTATAAAGAAGCAATTGTTTGCTTATTAATACAAAAAACAAGATTCAACGTATACCATTGAATCTTGATGGTATAAGATTGCTGCATTGGTTATTGAATGTAGTTGTCTTAATGTTTGTTAAGTAAGGGGAGGATTAAGATCAATTGGGAGGTGGGTCTCCTCCTTTTTCTGAAATTATAAAGAAGCAATTGTTTGCTTATTAATACAAAAAACAAGATTCAACGTATACCATTGAATCTTGATGGTATAAGATTGCTGCATTGGTTATTGAATGTAGTTGTCTTAATGTTTGTTAAGTTGGGGAGTTAGTCTTTATGGGTAAGACGTATCCTCTTTTTTTTAAGACAGCTACAGAAATGTAGCTGTTTTTTTTGTGTACTATATTAAAGGCCTTTTGATTAATTGTAAAGTTGAAAATATATCGTAATCATTTTAATACTAACGATAATTAAAAGATATAGATAAAAAAGTTATTGCAGAGGTGAAGAATCAAATTTTATGATGTAAAAATGCGTAAAAACGATTGCGTTTTAGAGTCGTCAATGAATTAGATGTTTTAAAATTGTAAATTATTTTTTATTTCTGATTATTAGCTGTTTAGGTTGCTTAAGATTCATGAATTTATACTTCGTTTTCAGGAATATATAGTATACATCCTTGTATCATGAGCAATTCTGGTTATACATTTGCCTTGATCAAAATAGAACAATTCATTATCTATTTGGTTGTTCGAATGACTTTATTTTTTTTATTAAACCAACTTTTGATGGTGTATTGTTCGCTTTTTGATTCTTAATTAAGATAGTAATACATTAATATTTTTAAAAGGCATACAAATGAAAAACAAATTAGTAGCACTTTTTTTTCTGCTACATTTAATATCGTGTACTACAGAAGAGATAGAGGCACCTGTAGAAAATCAAGAAGAAGAAATAGATACTCCAATTGTTAAAGGTAAGTTAACTGCATTACAGTCTTCATTATGGAAGACTAGAGAAATTGAAGTTTGTTGGGAAAACCCTTCTTCAGATAATTTAACGGTAAGAAATTGGGTTAAAGATCAAATAGAAAAAACCTGGATGAAAGAAGCAGATATTGTTTTTTTTAATTGGGGTAAATGTAAATGGGGAAATAAAGGGATTAGAATTCAATTGGTAACTGGTAAAGAAACTCCTCATGTTAAAAGATTAGGAGAGAAGTTAGACGGTTATCGCCATGGAATGGTATTAAATTATAATTGGACATATTGTGGGAGTTCTGAATATTGTAATCGAGTTATTGCTACTCATGAATTTGGTCATGCATTAGGTTTTTCGCATGAACATAATAGAGCAGATTGTAGATGTAAAGAGGAGCCAAAAGGAACAAATGGAGATTTGTATGTTACCCCTTGTGATATTAACTCTGTAATGAACTATTGCAATAAGAAATATGCTAATCATGGACTGTTAAGTGACTGGGATAAAAAAGGTGTAATAGCTCTTTATGGACCATCTCCAACGGTATTTCATAGTACATGGTTAAATACGGGGTTTGCTTATAATGATACTTGGAGAGTAAATAGACATCTTAGATTTGTAGAAGATGTAAACGGAGATGGTAAGGGTGATATTATTGGATTTGCAGACAATGATATATATGTATCACTTTCTAATGGTTCTGGTTTTGACAAAGGTAAAATTTGGTTAAGTGAAGGATTCACTTATAATGATACTTGGAGAAATGATAGACATTTCAGAACTGTTAAAGATGTTAATGGAGATGGTAAAGGTGATATCGTTGGATTTGCTGATAATGATATATATGTTGCACTTTCTAATGGTTCTGGTTTTGATAGAGCTAAAATATGGTTAAGTCAAGGCTTTGCTTATAATGATGGATGGAGGAATGAACATCATGTGCGAGTATTAGAGGATGTAAACGGAGATGGTAAAGCCGATATCATTGGTTTTGGTGCAAATGATATTTATGTATCGCTTTCTAATGGTCACAGTTTTGAAAAAGGTAAAGTTTGGTTAAGTGTAGGGTATGCTAATAATGATTCATGGACAAATGCAAAGCATGTAAGAACCGTTAAAGATGTAAACGGAGACGGTAAAGCCGATATTATTGGTTTTGGAGAGAACGATATTTACGTATCGCTTTCTAATGGCTCCAGTTTTGAGAAAGGAAAAATATGGCTAGATGAAGGATTCACTTATTCTGATACATGGAGAACTAATAGGCACGTTAGAGCTGTTGAAGATGTAAATGGAGATGGTAAAGCCGATATAATCGGTTTTGGAGAAAAGAGTATTTACATATCCTTATCAAATGGTCAAGGTTTTGAAAAAGGAAAAGAGCATAGAGGAGGTTTTACCATTTCAAGAGACCATTGGTTTTTATCAAAACACGTAAGAGCATTTTCTGATGTTGATGGAGATAATAAAGTAGATTTTATAGGCTTCCATGACAATAGTGTTGTTGTTCATGAGTCAAAAAAGTTATATAAATAAGAGGTAAAGACAATGTATTAAAAGAGCAGCTACAGAAATGTAGCTGTTTTTTTTATACCTTATTTTAAGGTTTAGTAAATTGTTATAGCGATAAAGCTTTGTGAGTAATATTGACTGATTCAGGTTACCTATTAGAAAATCTATTGTAATTTGAGACTGCTTCCAAATATATTATTTCATTATTAGTTTCAAATCACTTCTAGCCCGTTTGATCTACTTGCAATAAGTTTAATTAGATTAAATATCTTCTAAGATCACATCTAAAAACTTCATTACAAGAGCTTAACTCATGATCAAAAACTAATGGATATATCTGTTAAGGGCAAGTTTTTATAGCACCATTTTAATGTGAGATAACCAAATCTAATGGTATAGAATTGATTTGAAGCAGTGTTGTTTTATGGTAAGTGACCTGCTAATCATGTAAAATATTTAACACGCTTTAAATTAGTGTTTTAGGTTGTTAAAAATTCATGAATTTACACTTCAATTTCAGGAATCTGGAATAGCTTCTTTTGTTTCTCATATGATTGTCGAACTACATTTGTCGCAATCAAAAAACGAACGGTTAATTAGAAAGGGGAAACTCTAATTAATTACTATTTAATCTATGAATACATGAAAAAACAAAAGAACAATACCTGTAGTTGTTTTTGTACAACACTACTACTATTTTTAATAACCTACCATAGTTTTTCGCAAAGAGAGGAGGGGAATAATTCGACGAATACCAAATCAGATATTTATCAGGATAAGTTAACTCAAAATATAATCCCGCCAAGTGCAGCCGTATTTCAGCAAACAAAATTATTAAATGTTAATAATTATACTGGAAGTGCAAGTATTGGTATTCCCTTATATGAGATAATAGAGGGTGATATAAGCATTCCTATTCGTTTAAATTACGTTAGTACAGGAGTGAAAGCCAACGAGGTTGCTTCGAATGTAGGACTTAATTGGTCATTAGAAGCAGGAGGGTCGGTAACCAAAGTTATAAAAGGATATGAAGATTTTTCAATAACATTTGATAACGCTTTTCGAGATATATTTCCCGAAGAAAAGAGAAACGGAGTGGCTGTTCCTGATCCAGCTTGTCATAGCCCTTTAATATGCCAGTTCGAAAGGAAAATAAAATTTGATGACCTAGATAACCCATTACGGGTACTACAAAAATCTGAACTTACAAGTTTAGGCTGGTTCTTGGGTAGTGAAAACCTCTCTGTTCAGAATTATTTTGACCATCCAATTACTAATTCTGATAAAATATATACAATTCAGGAATTAAATGCAGAAAGGATGAAGCAAGATACGTATCCAGATTTTTTCTATGCGAATGCACCTGGTTTAAGTACCGAGTTTACGCATAGAAAAAACAAAACACCTTTTGAGGTGAATAAGCAGGGTAATAAGATAACAACAACAATAGGAAAAAGTAATGAAATTCCTTTTTTAGCATATTTTGAAGATTTAGAATTACATAGTTATATAAAAACTTATTTTGGAAGTAAACCAAGAAGATTAGTCTGTATTAATAATATTACCATTACGAATATTAATGGTGTAGAATATGTTTTTAATGAATTAGACGTAAATCAACATGCAACTAGAGGTAGTAACTTAAACCTAGGTTTTAATGATCCTTTACATGTGACCTCTCAAGAAATTACTTCGTATCATTTAAGTTCTATGAAGGATGTAAAAGGTAATTCGATAAATTTTGAATATGAAAAATATAGTGTAAAACAGTTAGTATATAACAAATCTCAGGATTATGGAATTAAAAGAAATGAAGACGTTTATGCTTTAGCAGATCCAAGTATAACCGAAGTGTTTTACCCTCAATTAAATAGAATAAAAAGAATCACCTATAGTAAAGGAACTGTTGATTTTATTTATCTTCATAATAGATTGGATCAACGTGGTGATAAAGCTTTGACCGATATTATTATTAAGGATAATCACGGAAAATTTATAAAAAAGATAAAATTAGATTATGATTATTTTGTAGCGAATACCAATGGTAATAATCCATATAGTTTGCGATTAAAGCTTAAAAAAGTAACAGAGTATAATGCCGAGGGTAAAAAACTACCCTCATATGAACTTTTTTATGATGAGACTCAATTACCAGAATTAGGAAGTCATAATGTCGATTATTTGGGCTATGCAAACGGAGTAAAAGATAATTATGATAACGATAGGCACCCTACAACCTATAAAGCTCCGTATGAATTATTCTATAAATTCGGAAAAAAGAGATTAAGCTTTTCTCCGATGGAAATTTTTCCAGGAAGCTATCGCACAAAGGGAGTAAGTCTTAGACCTTCTTTTAAATATACCCAAGCAGGAACTCTTCTTAAAATAAAAAAACCTACAGGAGCAATGCAACTTTTTACTTATGAATTAAATAGTTTTTCAACTCCTGAAGTAAAAAATATCACAGCAGCAGGTTTACGATTAAAAAAACAAATCGTAAAAGATGAAAAAGGTCATATTAAATTATTAGAGGAATATTCTTATGTAGATGAAAAAGGAGCTACTTCTGGAGTATTAAATAGCATGCCTTTGTTTGGAGATGTTAATGTACATGCAAGTTTTAATAGTTCGAATTCAACTATAAGTAATGGTATTAGAGAAGGAAACTTGGTTTTTAGAACGTATTCATCTTCCAAAAATAACATTAAGCTAGTTCTAGGTAATAGTGTAGGTTACTCTCGTGTAATAGTAAAAAATGGAATCAATAATGGTACTACAGAAAGGCAATATTATACAGTAAAAGATAATCCAATAGAAGAGCCTACTATAGGTAAAGGAAAAGCGAATATTGACCCCTCTAAGGATGGTACATTAATGCGTTCTTTTGAAAACGGAGGACATTTTCCGTTTTTTAATAATAAAGATGTTTTATTAGGGAAATTAAAATCAGAACGAATTTTTAACTTTAAAAATGAGGTTGTACAAGAAAGGCAATACACTTATAAGTATAAGCTCTTTGAAGAAATGAAACAAGCCGTTCCTATGAATAAATCGCAGTTGGTTTTTCAGCCTAACCAACCAGGAGATTTCGAATTTAATTTTTATCCAAAGATTTATTCACATCGAAATTTACAGACTCATAGTACCAATAAAATACTCTATCCAAATAAGAATATTGAGCAAACTACTATTAATACGTATGATTCTGAATATCCTTTAATAAAGGAAAGTAAAAGCATACTAAATCCCCAAGAGTTTATTGTTTCTAAGAATTATTATCCCAATGATGTAACCAATACAAGTTCTTTAAATAATAAAAATTTAACATCTACAGAATTATCAGCCATTAATATGCTGAAAAGTAAGCATCGTATTGCAGAACCCATTCAGACAGAAAGTTATAAAAATGGAAAGCTCTTATCTACACAGCGTACAAACTACAAACATTGGAGCAACAATATTACATTACCTAATGATCTAGAAGCATCAAAAGGAACATCAATATTAGAAAAACGTTTGATTTTTAATAGCTATAATAAAAAAGGAAATGTAGTAGAGGCAAGTAAAAATAACGGAGCTAAGGTGTATTATGTATGGGGATATAATGAGACTAAGCCCATTGCTAAAATTGAAGGATACATCTCGATGACTTCATCTCAAAAGGGTTTAATTGATACAGCTATTCAGGCTTCCAATAATGATAATGATAGAACGTATGGTAGCATTGGTTCTGAAGGTAATTTACGAAGTAAATTAAATCAATTAAGAGGTAGTTTTGATACAATGGGGGCTCAAGTCACAAGCTATACCTATGATGATTTGATTGGGATTACTAGTATTACCGATCCTCGAGGGCGAACAGTATATTATAACTATGACGATTTTAATCGTTTACAATTTGTAAAAGATGCAGATAACAATGTGATAACCCAATACTGCTATAATTATAAGGGGCAGCGTAAAAAATGTAATGGTAGTACAGAAGAGATAGATGATGTTATAATAGGTGATATTTCTAGTACTACCGATAAGGTTTTTATAAAATTAGAGGCAAAAGAGTATTTGATTCCAATACCGGCATCTAATATATCTCCTATATATACTTGGGATAGGATAAAAGACTTGCCCAATAATAATGACAGGGAGAGTTTGAACTCATTATTTCATGCTACAAGAATCGTATCTCATCATCCAGATGGTGTAACTCCCTTTCCTACAAGAGAATTAAGTAGTAATTTATATAATTTAAATGCTGATTATTATGCAAACGGATACTTTAAGTTATTTAGGAGTGGATATGGATATTCTCTAGATGGGTTAGAGAATTTAAAAGTTCGAATAGGAGATGGCCACGCAAATATTCCAGTAGAGGATTTTGTTTTAAGATGGAGTATGGTTATTGATGGTAAAGAATATCCTTTAATTAAGCCAGCAGAATTAAAACCTAACGTCTTCTTTGTACCCTATTGTTTTGGAAATAAACTAGGTAAAATAGTTTGCGAAATTTTTACAAAAGACGACATAAACCGTAGTAAACCTGTGCACATAATAGCTACTCATGATATTAAATTTAAGGCTGGGTTTAGGACCTTAGATAACCGTAATCCTCCATACCTAGATGAATGGTTTAGAGATTCTGTAAGAGGAGGATCATCTATTAATTTCGATTGCACTAAAAATTAAAAAAATATGAAAATTAAGATATTAGTGTTGCTAATTATAGCAATACAGGCTGTCTGCTTAGGGCAACAGAGAGAACAGGGAATTAATACCAGAGAAGTTTCAGATGGGAGAGGTACACCAGACGGACCAGGTACACCAGATGGACCAGGTAATCCAGACGACCGTGGTGTTTTGTTTCAAATTAATGGTAGCACAAGTGTAGTAAAAAACCAAATAGAAACCTATACCTTAAGAATAAGTGGTTTCACTATTACCAGTGGATATTGGTCTGTACATGGGGGAGAGATTATTACACAAAATAATAATACTGTAACCATAAAATGGACCGGTGGTTCGGGACCAGGACCAGGAGGTAATCAAGGTGGTGTTGATTATGTTGTGTCTGAATATTATCCGAGAACGGTTAGGATTTCGGTGAGAGAAGCTGTCTTTGTTGATATTTTGGGGAGTACAGATATGATTAGTGCTCCAGAAAAACCTATAAATACAAACCAAAGCTGTGATCGAGCTACGCTGCAAAGGGGTACGCCTCCTATAAATACCACATGGTATTGGCAAGGGACAAACCCAAATGGTTTTAGTAGAACAAATCCTAATGAAACTTTACAAGTTAGAAGTTCAGGTACATATTATATAAGAGCATATAGTAACGGAGATGGTTGGAGTAGTCATTCTAGTGCTATAGATATCCTTCTAACTGGTTGCGATACGTATATTTCTGATGATGAGAATTATGTACAAACGATTAACTATAAACAACCCTATAAGGAAAATGAGTTGGTCAATAATAATATTACCGAAAAAGTAGAAGCAATTACTTATTATGATGCACTAGGGAGACCTAAACAGAATATAGGGATCAAACAAAGTACAACTCAAAAAGATATCGTCACGCATATAGAATATGATATTTTGGGTAGACAAACAAAGGAATATTTACCGTATGCTTCGGTCGCTAATGATGGAGCTTTTAAAACCAATTCTTTAGCAGAAACAAATACATATTATAAAAATATGTATCCTCAGGATATTAATCCAAATCAACCTAATCCGTTTTCTGAAAAAGAGTTTGATGGTTCTCCTTTAAATAGAGTGGAAAAACAAGCGGCACCAGGAAATGATTGGCGTCTTGGAGTGGGGCATGAAATAGAAATAGAGTACCATACCAATACAAGTACTGAAGTTCGTAATTATAGGGTAACTACAACTTTTGCAAATAACACCTATACACCTTCATTAACACTTAGTTCGGTAAATAGTGGTTACTATTTAGGAGGTGAACTATATAAGTCGATTACCAAAGATGAAAATCATAGTGCTGGATTAGACCATACAACAGAAGAGTTTAAAAACAAAGAAGGTCAGGTCGTTTTAAAAAGAACCTATGATAAAGAACAAAGGCATGATACTTACTATGTATATGATGATTTTGGAAACCTTACCTATGTATTGCCTCCTAAGATCGAGGGAAGTACCGCAGCATTGAGTACCATTACTAGTAAATTAAATGACCTGGGATATCAATATACATATGATTATAGAAATCGATTGATAGAAAAGAAAATACCGGGCAAGGGATGGGAGTCTATTGTATATGATATGTTAGATAGACCTATGTTTACTCAAGATGCATTACAAAAAGAAAAGAAGACTTGGTTATTTACTAAGTATGATATTTTAGGGAGAGTGATATATACAGGGCAATTCACAGATGCCAGAAATAGAATAACGTTGCAAAGTTATGTAGATACAACCATTAATACTGCGCCAGAGTTATATGAAACTAGACAAAGCATAGAGAACTCATTAGGAGCATATTATACCAATACTAACTTTCCTAGCAATAGTAGGCTATTTACGGTAAATTACTATGATGATTATAATATTGGTTCGCAGATCGTATTTAACCCTGCGAACGGTAGTGGAACATGGGAAGGTATGAGTATATCAACAAATATAAAAGGATTACCTACAGTTTCTAGAGTACGTGTTTTAGATACAGATACTTGGATTACAACAACGAGCTATTATGATCATAAAGGAAGAGTTTGGGAAACACATATTAAAAATGAATATCTGAGTACAGAAGACTGGATCTTAAGTAAATTAGATTTTGTTGGGAAAATAGAAAAAACCAAAACGATTCATATAAAAGCAGGACAATCTAATATTAGTACGATTGACAGGTTTGAGTATGATCATCAAGATCGATTGCTAAGTCAGACACAAAAAATAAATAATCAAATACCAGAACGTATTGTAAAGAAGCATTATGATGAGTTAGGGCAACTAGAAAGTAAACTAACAGGTAATGGAACCAAAAAAGGGTATAAAGATGTTACTAGTGGTATAAGTGTAAGTAACGATCTCATTACCAAAACAGGAGGTGCTGGCTGGGCAGTAGGTTTAGCTACAGCAGGTAGTCTTGATAATGATGGATATGTTGAATTTGAAGCGAGGTCAGATCATACACCGATGATGATTGGTTTGTCTACTACCAATAAAAATGCACATTATAATACAATTAATTATGCTGTTTATCTATACTGGACAAAGAGGTTGATAGTTTATGAAAATGGACGACATAAAGGAGAGTATGGTAAATTTGAGATTGGCGATATTTTTAGAGTAGAACGTATTGGAGATAAAATTCTTTATAAAAAGAACGGAGAAACGTTTTACACTTCAAAAACACCATCTTCGGGAGTGTTGTTAGGAGATATATCAATGCATACAAACGGTGCTAAAATCAAAGATTTTATCATTGTTAATAATAGTAAAGGTTTGCAAAAAGTAGATTATAAGTATAATGTAAGAGGTTGGTTAAAGAATATCAATCAAGATACCAATAATGATAACGATCTGTTTAACTTTGATATTAGTTACAATGACCCTACAGGTGGTACTGCATTGTTTAATGGTAATATTGCTCAAACTAGTTGGAATACCTTAAGTCAAGACAAAAGAGTCAAAAAGTATAGTTACAAGTATGATGCTTTGAATCGAATTACTAATGCAAATGGTTTACACTCATCAAATTATGATGTGAGTGGGATTACCTATGATAAAAACGGAAATATTTTATCATTAAAAAGAAACGGCTGGCGCAATACATCAGATTTTAATACCATTGATAACCTAACGTATTCGTATAATATTGGAAACCAATTATCAAAAGTAGCAGATAGTGGAGATAATACTTATGGATTTAAAGATGGTGTAAACACAGGTAATGATTACACTTACGATATAAATGGAAATATGATTACCGATGGTAATAAAGACCTTAGAAATATTGTATATAATCATTTGAACTTGCCCACAGAAATTTCTATAAAAAGAGCCGTAATATCATATGCATATGATGCTCTAGGAACTAAATTAAGCAAAAAGGTAGGTACTAGTGTTACTAGTTATGCGGGAAATTATGTATATCTAAAAGCTGGTTATAGTACAGATTCTAAACTACAATTTTTTAACCATTCAGAAGGCTATGTAGAGCCGGTATATTCCTATTCGCATCCTACAGATCCAGGTACTTTAACAGGGTATAGATATGTCTACCAGTATAAAGACCATTTAGGAAATATAAGGTTATCATATACAGATGCTAATAATGATGGTGTTATTACATCTAGTTCTGAGATAATTGAGGAAAGTAATTACTATCCATTTGGACTTAAACATAAAGGGTATAATAGCGCTACACAATCTATTGGGAATGGCGTGGCTCAGAAAAAAGGATATAATAATAAAGAACTGCAAGAAGAACTTGGGTTAAATTGGTTAGATTATGGAGCTAGAAATTATGATGCTAGTTTAGGAAGGTTTTTTGGTATAGATAAGTTTGCTGAAAGATTTGAAAATTTATCTCCATATCAATATGCAAATAATACACCAACTTATTTTATTGATAAGAATGGAGAATACATTTCTATTTATCTAGGAAGGGGAAAAACAAAACAAGAATTAAGGTATGATAATAAAACAAATAAGTTTGTTTATCATGGAGGTAAAAATAATGGTAAAGCTTATAAAGGCAAAAACACTTTTGTAGCTTCAGTGACAAAAGCACTTGTAGGTTTAGAATCTGGAGGAGATGCAGGAAAAAATTTAGTTGCTTTTTTTGCTGATAACAAAACAAGAGAATTACAAATTGCTAGATCCAAAAAAGGAAACTTTGCTACATCTAATGGTAAAGCAATAGGATTTAACCCTAGTAGTAGTAGTGGAGGATTAGATACAAAAGGTAAAAATACAAGACCTAGTTTTATAGGATTAGGTCATGAAATGGCTCATATACAAGATACGTGGCAAGGTTTAAAAGATACTTCTGAATGGTTTAATGTTACAACTAAAGGAGGTAAAAAGAAAAGTGTCCCGAAGGCTGAGATTTACGCTACTTATATTGAGAATTTATTAAGAGAAGAAAATGGATTAGCCCTAAGAGAATATTACACAACTACAGCTGTTTCAAAGGCTAGAATTGTAAAACAAGACAACCTAAAAATTGGCTATTATAATGTAAATTCTTCTTATTTATTAAATAGAACAAGAAAGCTTGTTAAAAATATGTTTTCAAAAGTAATGACCATAACTCCTAGTAAAAAATAGACTAATATGTTAAAAAAAATAGTATTATTAATTATTAATATTTCTTTTTTAGTATCGTGTTTTGCACAAAAAGATTTTATTAGTGTATCTGATTTTATTTACAAAGACAGAATAAAGAAGACGACTAAATATCTTAAAGAAGAGAATTATATGAATAAGTTAAGAAAGGAATTATACAATAAAGGAGAGCTTTCTTTTCTTGATAAAGAGAATAGTTTTTTTATTATAGAGGGTTATGATTTGGAGACAGACATTGATTATGTAGCTATTTTTAATCGTAAACAAGAATTAAATTTAGAAGTAAGTTCTGAAAAGTATAAGAAATCTAAATCGCCTTTATATGATAAAAGTTTAAAGGATATGATAATTAATTGGGATGTAAATAGAATAAAAAAATTAGAGAAAACCAATAGTTTATTTGGTGGTTTAGATATTACTGCAACAAAAGTTAGTCTTAATTCAGATGGTTCACTTAATGGAATAGAAAATATTTATTTTAATCAATTTAATACGCTTAATTAATATAGGTGATAGGTCAGATTAGCCCCCCGATGGCTCTAGTATGTGCTACCGCTAGAATTTTCTAGTGGCGGGAAAGAGTAAGAAGTACAGTTAAGAAACCACCTTTAACGAGGTGGTTTTTCTTATTTATAAGCTAATCGGGTTTTAGCATCACGTAATAAAGCATCTAGGTTGTATAAAATCTTTTCTGGTAGCTCACTAATATCTTTTAATCTACGTAGCATATCAGAGTTCTTAAATAGCCCCCGCTGTGGTATAGTATATCGCTACTGCTAGTTTGCAACTAGTAGCGGGAATGAGTAAGAAAATAAAGGAAAAGAAGCAGTTACAAACATAGATTTGTAGCTATTTTTTTTGATTTTAGAGTTTAAATAGTTTTTAATGAACTTCTCTACCTAGAAACAATTTATAGTATTACAATAAAACGAAAAAGTGACTCAAGATTGAACTAGAAGAACATAAAGAAATTGACACACTTTATTGAACACTACCCATAGTCTGTGTAGCATAATGCATAATCAGTGTTACAAAAGTCTTGAGAGGTGTTACAAAACGCATAGTCTGTGTAGCATAATGCATAATCAGTGTTACAAAAGCCTTGAGTGGTGTTACAAAATGCATAGTCTGTGTGGCATAATACATAGTCAATGCTACAAAGTGTATGATCGGCCCTATATAATGAATAGACAGAACAAAAATGTACTTGAGAACGGTTAAAAAGTGCATTAGTAGTGTTACAAGATAAGATGGATTGGATTTATAATCTGAGTTTGATTAAAGCGGGAGTTGAAAACCGATAGCGCAGAAATATTTTCTGTGCCCAGTACCTCACTCTTGCTAGTTTGAAACTAGTAGCGGGAATGAGTAAGAAAATAAAGAAAAAGAAGCAGTTACAAACATAGGTTTGTAACTGCTTCTTTTGTTTATAGTGTTTTGGATTTTACGAATGTCTGTGACTTCGTAGTGATAATGCTCGTTTGCACCATTGCAAGAAGGTGATCTGTCATCGAAATAGCTTGTCGCACCCTTGCAAGAAGATGACCCGGTATCAAAACCGCTTGTTGTACTCTTTTGATTGGGTAGTGCGCCAATGTATATTACTACTGATGATAATAATGATAAACTTTGTACTAGAAATTATAAGAACAAACATTAAAAATAAAAGTTAGAATGTTAAACACTGTTGTAGTTTTTATGGGTTGGTTTAAAAAAATCTTGAATTCACACCCGATATTTATGAATATAGACCAATTTTTCTTGTTTATGAGGTGTTTATTCTGCTACATTTGCCTTATGATTAGACCAGTACTCATTTAAGTAAGGATCTGGAAATACAAACTAATGAAGTACGTGTTGATGGTTTAATCAATTGGAAAACAAACAAAACCCCTAAAACAAAAATGAAAAAACGTTTTTTAAATTATGCTGTAATGGCATTGGTCATAGTAACCACCTTTAGTTGTGGATCAGACTCAGAAGATAGCCAAGATCTTGATGAACAAATAGAAATGATAGATGCAAAGATTACTTCTTTTTCTACAGCATACGCTTATATCGATGATCAAATTTCTATTTTAGGAGAAGGTTTTGGTAGTGATTTAGACAATACAAAAGTATATCTCGATGATACAATGGTTGAGGTTAGTGCTGTTAACAATACAACTATAACAATTAAAGTACCAGAAGGAGTTAGTACATTACCTGTATTAAAGATAGAAATCCCAAATACGAATTTTACTTTTAACGATGCCTTTCAAAACTTGGCGGTATTAGAGAATACAAAAAATAAATGGATTACGATTAATCATGATTATAATGCGATAGAAAGTATCAAAGGTTTTAGAGGGATTGGTAAAGAAAAAATTTATTTTTCATTACAAAACAATTCAGCTGATAATGTTTTTGAGGTAACCAAATCGTTTAATGGTGGAGCTGGTATTTCTAATATTGATCAAGATCATAATTTTCATGATGGTGAATTCTTTTTAAGTCCTAAAGAAAATGAATATTCATTAAGATCATTAGCATTATATCGTAAAAATGCAGAAGCAACAAGTAAGTTATTAAGTGATTTTTCTCAAAATGGTTCTTGGGGATTAGGCTTTTTTGTTAGCCCTGATGAGAATGATATCATTGTAGGAACATCAGAAGGTAGAGTATATAAATCTACCAATAATGGTAGTACTTTTGATAAAGTTCACGAAAATGATCCTTCAAACTTCGAATTCGAGACTTTTGACGCGCTTTCTTCAAGCCAGATATGGTTAGGGGGATATACCTATCATTTTCCTGAAAATAAAACATATTACCCTGCTAAGTTATTGTATTTAAAAGATGGAAACTGGACTAATAAAGCAATTCAAATAGAAAATAAGGCCGGAAACTATGAGTACATTAAGAAAATCGATTTTATAGATGCTACCACAGGTTATGCTATTGCCTATATCTCAAATACTAATGGAGATGAGAAATATTTAATTATTAAATCAGAAACTAGAGGAGATACATGGAGTGTTATTCATGAGAGTAATTCGAAAATAGAAGCATTTACTTTTAAAAGTAAAGATATAGGTTGGTATATTTCAGGAAAAAATATTTTCAAAACAGTTAATGGCGGAACATCCTGGGAACTCGATTTTACTAATGACACAGACTGTAAAGGGATTTTGTATAATGAAGATACACTTTGGGTGATCGCAAATAGTAAACTATTGAAATATTATTTCTAAATATAGAATTAAGAAACTTATTTAAGAAGTTATAGATATTAACACGAAAAACGGTCATATTATATAGAAATGTGACTGTTTTCGTTTTCCGAGAATCTTGCATTATAGTATTCTTGGCATGAATCAAAGCCATGAGAGTCATCTCTGTGATAATAATAAAAGGCCTTCATGACTAAAATCTCTTGCAATCCATTTGTCCACGACATTCACACTTTATATATGCTTGTGAAACATATGTGGGGGTAATCTACAATAGCCAAATGGGCTAATTTTTCTCACCAATTCATCATTCTTACTTAAAATTTAGTGTAACACTATTTCAGGACGAGACAGTACGAACAGTCCTTTTAAATGCGTTACTTGTTTTCATAATTTTGATTTTTATTTCAATTAAATTTACTAAAGTTGAGACTACCAAGCATTGTGCCAATGTGGTATAGGGTTACAGCTACTAGATTGCACAATGCCCTTTATAAGCCTCTTAAATAAAAGACAATTAAGAGTCGTAAATATTACGAATAGGGTTGCATTATTATTGTTTATAAATGGCTTGCTAAAAAAAAGATAAATTAGAGAAAATAATATATAAAAATAGCCTGTAAATTAGTGTTAGAACCTACAGGCTATTTGAAAATTAAATTGTGCATGCTCATTTCTACTAAATGCCTAACTCATTTAATATACTTCTACCAGAAACAGTACCATCATAGTTCTTACTTAGATCTTTTACTATTTTATCGATTTTTATACCTTGATTACTAAGCCATTGATTGGTATCAGTGTCTCGTTCTCCTGCGGCATGGTGTACTGCTATTAGATCCCATAGGTTATTAAATACGGGAGAACCTGATGAACCAGGTTCAGTATCAGTTGTGTAGCGAATCGTATTTGAGAATATATTGGTAATCTTATTCTCTTGAATTGCTATTTCTTTTCTTCTTGCTTTTGGATGTTGTATAATATTCAAGAATTGATCTTTGGTATAAGTAACTGTTTTTCTTAGTTTGATGTAACCCCATTTCTGTCCGGGTAAAGTACAGATATGCCTCCAATTCCTATACCAATCTATGTCTATTAAATCAGTGAAATCAAAATTGGTTTTAGGATCGAAAGGATTTGGAGTGTACTCATTCTCATTACTTATTTTGTTTTGTGTAAAAAGATTGTGATTGAGAAAACTATAATAACATTTTTTATTTACGCGAATAAGTGTAAAATCCAAAGCTGAGTTTGTATAAAAAACATCATCCGGATCAAATGTATATTCATCCATAACCAAAGGATTCCCGGCTATATCGTTTTGATAATTAAATTGAATCTTAAGTTTTTTAGCAAACGATTTAGATGGAATGACATGGTTGTTTGTTAAGAATAAGGAAGGAGAAACTAAAAACCCTGTTGCCCAACCATCACCAACCTGAAAACCATTGTATCTTTCTCTAAATGCAACTCTAGCAATAGCTTTTTGTGTAATAGCTCCTTCTTCTAAAAAACTAGCTGGTAAGAGATTACTGCGTCCTATTATTCTTTCCAAATTTCCTAAATCCTCAAAAGCAATACGATTTTCTTTTCCTATTTCAACCTCCGGTCCAGGATCAGGCAAATCTTTTGTTTTAATTAAAGGAAATACTTTTTCTTTCATATTATCTAATACTTCTAGAATTTCTTCTTCTTTGAAATTTGATAAAATTTCTTCTATTTTATTTTTTTTCATTTGTGAGTTATTTGATGTATACCTACTCTATTTACCAGTTTTCGGTTTTTCCTGTGTTCGAACACTATAAAATTCATAAATAACTCATAATCATTGGTTGGTGTAATCACGTAAAAAAAAGCAATGCTCCACGGTTTTTAATAAGGTTAAATCACCCTAGTAAACTGGGTGTCAGATTTTTGTGTAGATAAGATTTAGATGTTTTCTTTGAGGTAAAGAAAATTAACTCTAAATTTAATATTATGAAAAACAGGTATTTAACGCTGCTAATTTTGACACTGATTGTCTTTGGTATATATGTTTATTTCAACCCGCCCTATAATAAGTCAACAGAAAAAGTAAAAGTGCAATCAAATGATTTAGTTAATAATGAAGAAAAAAAATCTAAGATCAAAAAGATTTGTATAAACTATCCTTTATCTGAAATGCCTAAAATGGAATTAGGTTTAATACATAAAATGACCAATGATTATAAGAGGTATATATCTAATAGTAACGGTTTAATAAATCGCTTTGGAAGTGTGAAAAAAAATGATGCTAGAGCAATATGGTTCGATTTTAAAACTCTTCAAAAATTTTTATACTTCGTTGAATACTATGCAGAAATACAGAACACACCAATAGAAGATTTAGGCATCAGAGCTTATTATGCAAATTATCCATCAAAGCGCCACTGGAACAATTATAAGGATCTGTCAGATGGTGAAAATGAAGTGCCTAAGAAATATGAACAAATGCATACTCTTATATTTATTCCAACAATTAAGCGAGGTGATTTTGATTTTGATTTCGACCCTAAAAATAGAAAGACCTACACACGCACGATAGAAAATGTACTTGGCTACGACGGCGTCAATAGAGCTGGGTTTTTCCCTGCTTTTCAAGAGTCTGTTTTTAATGATACAACTGAAGTTTTTGCATTATCAACTAGAACTACTTCTCGTAATCATGGTAGTCTTTTTCCACCAGACCCAATTAGTGCTAAAGGGGTAAGCTTTCCATTCAGAATAACCGCTAAATAATATATTTTCTTATGATAAATGAACATCCTTTTCTAGATGGACTTAGGTTAGGGCTAGAAATTCTTTCAGCGCTAATTGGTCTTATATATCTACCTAAGTTAGGAAAAAGTTATTGGAAATGGTTTTCTGTTTATCTATTATTTATTGTTCTACAGGAGATAATTTGGTTAGGCAAAAGATCTTTTTTAGGAATATTGGATCGTGACTATTTTGCTTATATAGGGATACCTATTCAATACATTTTTTTCTATTGGTTATATGCTATAAAATCCCTAAAGAATGTGAGTCTATTTGTACTATGTTGTATGATTTATTTGAGTAACCTTCCCTTTAGGTTATTTTTAGAAGCCGATGATCTTATGTATTCAATTAATGTTGGTATCGGAACTATTTTACTTTTTATTTTAGTGATTTTAGAATTTCTTAAACAAATAAAGAATGAAAACATTCTCAAATTCTGGAGCAACAAGATGTTTTATATTAATATTGGAGTTATTCTTTTTTATGTAGGAACACTCCCGTTTCAAGTGTTTTTCGATTATTTTAGAAAAAACCATGAAGTAATTCTTGATGGATACTACATATATTTTTTAGTAGCCAATTGTCTTATGTATTTACTATTTACTTTATCTTTTATATGGGGAGTCCAGAAATCTTAATAGTAACGATATTATTCTATGCTGTACTTGGTATCTTTATTTTAGGTATTGTAGTGTTCATTAGACAATATCATAAGAGGAAAACTGCCTACTTAGACAGTATTGAACGACTGGATGAAGAACATAAAAAGGAGTTACTCGAAACACAAATAGAAATTCAATCACAAACGATGAAACACATAGGACGAGAGATTCATGATAATGTAGGGCAGAAACTGACTTTAGCTGGTTTATATGCACAACAGCTATTACTTGAAAGAAGAGTTCCTGAGGCAATTAAGGAAGTAAATGATATAGGAGAAATAATTAATGAATCACTTAGCGATTTACGTCAGTTATCAAGATCACTTACAAATGATACTTTAGAGAGTAATTCTCTTTTTGAACTTATAAAAAAAGAATGTGAATCAATAAATCAATTAAAAGAGTGTAAGGTTAATTTTAAAGACACTTCAGAACTAAAGGTGTACTCATATCAAATTAAGAGTATTTTGTTTAGAGTTACGCAAGAATTTTTACAAAATAGTATTAAACATTCTAATTGTAAAAATATTTGGATTAGACTGTCTGTAGATGGAAATTTCTTAAGTTTAAGCTTAAATGATGATGGAAAAGGTTTCGATATTAAGAAAATAGAGAATAAAGGAATCGGCGTTAAGAACATGGAAAAAAGAACTCAAATGCTAGGAGGGGAGTTTGTTTTAGTAAGTCAACCTAATAAAGGAACAAGTCTGATAGTAAAAATTCCATTACAATGAAGCATACCATAGCCATAGTAGATGACCATATTTTAATTGCAAATGCATTAAGTGGTATTATCTCAAATTTCAATGAATTTGAAGTATTGTATGTTTGTGAAAGTGGTAAAGATCTTCAGAAAAAGTTAAAGATAAAACCTGCACCAGAAATCGTGTTATTGGATGTTAATATGCCTGTTATGGACGGGTTTGAAACCGCAAAATGGCTTAAAGAAACACATTCAGATATTCTGGTTTTAGCTTTAAGTATGAAAGAGGATGATCATAGTCTAATAAGAATGATTAGAAATGGAGCAAAGGGATATATATTAAAAAACATCTATCCAGATGAACTATTAAATGCATTTAACAAAATTTTAGAAAACGGTTATTATTTCCCAGATTGGGCAGCTAAGAAGGTTTATGCGAGCATAGGTAATAATACAGTTGATGCAGATCTCAAATCAGGATTGTCAGAACGTGAAATAGAATTTTTAAAATATACTTGCACAGAAATGACCTATAAGGAAATTGCTAAAAAAATGTATTGTAGTCCAAGAACAATAGATAATTATAGAGACAGTTTATTTGATAAACTAAATATAAAAACTAGGGTGGGATTAGCTGTTTATGCGATTAGAAATGGTTATTGTGTTTAAAAATGATTGTTTTCGGTGTTAGGTATTGACCTTTACTTTAGACGAATAAAAAAGCTGACTCTTTAAAGTCAGCTTTCTTTTGTTAATCTTAGTAGCGAGAGGGGGGCACGATCCCCCGACCTCCGGGTTATGAATCCGACGCTCTAACCAACTGAGCTACCTCGCCATATTCGTATATGTTCTCCTTTTCAATAGCGATTATATGAATAGTATCGCTTAGGAGGGTGCAAATATAAAAACAAAAAGTATTGTCGCAAACATTTATTGATAAATAATTTTTTTTTCATTGTACTTTTAAAGTCGACAATTAATCTATATATTGGCTTACCAACAATTAAGGATATGTCTGAAAAAACAAAATATGAACTCGAATTTGTGGTACAATCGTCTCCACAGTTATTATATCAATATATATCAACACCTTCTGGACTTTCAGAGTGGTTTGCAGATAATGTAAACTCAAGAGGGGAGCTGTTTACTTTTATTTGGGATGGCTCTGAAGAAGAAGCAAAATTACTTAGTAAGAAGAGCGGAGAACGCATAAAATTTAGATGGACAGCAGATGATGAAGACGGAAAAGACTATTTCTTCGAAATGCGTATTCAGGTTGATGAAATAACTAAGGATGTTTCTTTAATGGTTACTGATTATTCTGAAGAAGATGAAATAGATGAAAATAAGATGCTTTGGGATAATATGATAAGTAATCTAAAACATGTGTTAGGTTCAGCTTAATTCCATACTTTTGCACTTCAAATTTTTATATTTCCATAAAAAATTAGTTTTATGGAGTTTTTTTTATGATCAACAGTAACGGAAAATTAGTAGAGGATGATATGGCAGTAGTTGCTATTCAGAATCGGGGGTATGCATATGGAGATGCATTATTTGAAACTATAAGAGTTAATTCGGGCAAAATTCTATTTTGGGAAGATCATTATTTTCGACTAATGGCTTCAATGAGGATACTTAGAATGCAGATTCCTATGCAGTTTACACCAGAATTTCTAGAAAAAGAAATTTTGGCTATAGTTGAAGAAAATGGCTTAACAAATTCTACAGCAAGAATAAAATTGATAGTAAATAGAGTTTCTGGAGGGCTATATACACCAGATTCTAATGATATCGAATATCATATATCGGCTTCTTCGCTATCATCAAGTTTCTACACGATTGCTGATGAAAAATATGAAGTTACTCTTTTTAAAGATCATTATGTAGGAGCAGATTTGTTATCGACAATAAAGTCGAATAATAAAATAATAAACATTTTAGGTGGTATATTTGCAAAAGAAAATGGTTTTGACAATTGTTTGCTTTTAAATGCAAATAAAATGGTTGTCGAAGCTTTAAATGGAAATCTATTTTTGGTTAAAGGAAATACGATCAAAACTCCACCTTTGTCTGACGGATGTTTACGAGGGATTTTAAGAACACAATTATTACGTATTTTAGAAAAACTACCCGAGTTTGAAGTAGAAGAAGCTTCAATCTCTCCTTTTGAACTGCAAAAGGCAGACGAGTTATTTATTACTAATGTGATAGGTGGTATAGTACCAATAAAGAAATTTAGAAAGAAAGAGTATACAACAACAGCTAGTAAGAGAATTCTAGGAGTATTAAATGCTAGAATACGATTAGGAGATTAATTATATGTGGGGTCTTCTGGAGCATTAGACCATAACATGTATTCTCCTCCTAATTCTACCATCTTTTCTTTCCAGAAAGAGTAATAGGATTTACCGATAATGTTTTTTTTGTAGTTATTCTCAACAATAACCCAAGAGTTAGCTTCTAATTCTTGGTTCAGTTGTTTTGAATCCCATCCAGAATACCCAAGAAAAAAACGAATTTCTGAAGCGCTTATTCTATTTTGAGAAATTAGTTGGGATACGATGGTGAAATCTCCACCCCAATATATACCTTCAGATATTTCTACACTATTAGGAATTAAATCAGGTCTTTTATGAATGAAGTATAGGTTATCTTGTTCAACAGGTCCGCCGTTATAAATTTTAAATTCTAATTCTATTTCAGGGATTAAATCAGATAAAAAATAATCTAAAGGTTTATTCATTATAAAACCGATAGACCCTTGATCACTATGATCTGCCAAAAGAACAACCGAACGATTAAAAGATACATCTCCGATAATAGATGGTTCAGCTATTAATAAATGTCCTTTTGAAGGTTGAAGTGATATCATGTTAGTTACTTTGATTATCTTAAAGCTAAATAAATATTTCTAATAATCAAAGTAGATTCTATATTTTTTGTTAAAATGACACAAAAAAAACTCCCAAAATAGGGAGTTTTAAATAATATCGAAAAAGTACTGATTAGTTTACTGAGTTAGATAAATCAGTACCAGCCTTAAACTTAACAACGTTTTTAGCAGCGATTTTAATCGTTTTACCGGTTTGAGGATTTCTACCTTCTCTCGCAGCTCTTTGAGAAACTGACCAAGATCCAAACCCAACTAAAGAAACACGTCCTCCTTTTTTAAGAGAACCTTCTACATTTCCTAAGAAAGATTCTAAGGCTTTTTTAGCCGCTGCTTTAGTGATTCCAGCGTCAGCTGCCATTGCATCGATTAATTCTGTTTTGTTCATAATTCTGTTTTTAAATTAATTGTTGGTTAAACCAATCTTTATATTAAACGCTCTACAAATTTATACGGATTTATGATTCGTGCAAGTATTAGCCCTTTAAATACGGGGTTTTGTTGATAACTCAATGCGATTGTTAATAAACATTGTTGTTTTTTGTTGATTATGAAACCCTTGCTATAGTTGGTCTTAGCTCATTTTTGCATCTCTATAGAACGAATATCCATTTAGTAGTGATTTAGCATCCATTGCTTTTTTACCAGGAAGCTGTAGCTTATCAACAATAATATACCCATTTTTTACTGCTACTTTTATAAACATATCTTCTACTATTACTTTACCAGTCTCGTTAGCGTGAGGCTCTTCTATATAATGTGTGTTATATATTTTGACGTTTTCTGTTACACCTTTGTTGTATAAGGTACACCAGGCAGATGGGTATGGAGATAAACCTCTAATTAAATTGTGTATGGTGTGAATATCCTTTTTCCAATCGATTTTCGTATTTTCTTTATTAAGTTTATAAGCAGTTTTAAAAGCGTTGGTATTAGGTTGTGGGGTAACGACTACTTTTTCGTTTTCGATGGCTTGTAAGGTGTCTATAACCAATGCAGCTCCATCTATCATTAGTCTATCATGCAAATCTCCTGCAGTATCATTTTTGTTAATCTCGATTTCTTTTTGAAGGATAACATGACCTGTGTCTATTTTTTCATCTATAAAGAAGGTTGTAATTCCTGTTTTTTCTTCTCCATTGATAATGGCCCAGTTAATGGGAGCAGCTCCTCTATAATTGGGTAATAATGATGCGTGTAGATTAAAAGTACCATACTCTGGCATATTCCAAACTATTTTTGGTAGCATTCTAAAAGCTACAACAACATGAAGATTAGCTTTTAATGATCTTAATTCTTCTATGAAATTATCATCTTTTAAATTTGTGGGTTGAAGTACCGTTAAGTTTTTGGATACTGCGTATTCTTTTACGGCCGAGGCTTTTAACTTTCTACCTCTTCCTGCCGGTCTATCTGGAGCAGTGATAACACCAACTACAGTATATTTATTTTCTATTATGGTTTTTAATGTTTCTACAGCAAAATCTGGTGTTCCCATAAATAGGATTCTTAAGTCTCTCATTGTTCTATACTAGTTGGTAGTTATTGTTGTAATTAATTTTTATAATTTGATAATCGCTCATTTCACGAAGTACTTTTAATATAGATGCTTCGGGATAACTTAACTCTTTAAGTAAATCTCTAGAAGATAGGTTTTTTTCTTTTAAAAGTTTAATAATATCTTCTTGTATGTTTTTTAGGTCTTTAGGCTTAGAATTAGTGGTTTTTTGCACACAAAAATCACAAATTCCACAATCAGTTGTTTTTTCTTCACCAAAATATAATAGTAGTTGTCTGCTTCTACATTGTTTATCGTTTTTGGTAAACTGCGAAATGGCTTCTATTTTTTTTATTTTTGAAGCGTTTTGTTTTAATAGATGATGTTTAACATTGTTAATTGTATGATCATCTTCTCGTGGTACTAAAAAAATAATCTCTGCATCAGAAGTTTGATGATTAAAATCAAGTAACTCTGCTTTACTCAAGACATTTAATGTCTGAATTATTTTTGTTTCAGATAAGTTTATTTTTGAAGCGATTAATGATAGATTGATGTTGGTTTCTTCATCAAAAACCCCTCCATACGTTCTTAATATAGCTTTAGTTATTAACTGATGCTCTTTATTATTTTCTAGAAAATTTAAAAGTTGATTCCCTGTGGTTAATATTTGTATGCTAGTTTTTTTAGTAAATCGTTGCATGAATCGTATAACTTCACAACGATCTAAGAATTGTAGTGTGTTGTAGGTTATTAAGGTGTTTAAATCATAGGTTTTGCAAAAATCTGTAAAAGCAAAGTCATGTTTGGTTTGTTCTCCTTCGCCATACGAAATACGAAAATAATTACATAGTCTACGATAAATATGCTTAACCGTTTCAACATTCGGAAGTACCTTGACAAATTGATTGTGGAGCCTAGAATAATCGCTTTCATTTTTCAAAAGAAAAGCAAATGCTTGTTTTCCATCTCTTCCTGCTCTTCCAGCTTCTTGAAAATAACTTTCGATACTTTCTGGTATGGTATAATGAATTACCGTTCTTACATTAGATTTGTCAATTCCCATTCCAAAAGCATTAGTAGCGACCATTACTTTAATCTCCTCCTGCATCCATTGTGTAAACCTTTTTGTTTTTTCTTTATTATCAACTCCACCATGGTAAAATGTGGCTGAATGTCCATTAGCATTAAGGAATTCACTAAGTTCTATAGCAGATTTTCTGTTACGTACATATACTATAGAAGTACCAGGATAAGTATTTAATATTTGAGTAAGCTTGTAATTTTTGTCTTCTGCGTGAGCTACTCTATATCCAAGATTAGCTCTAAAAAAAGATTGTCTAAGTACTTTGGGTTGAAATAAATCTAATTCTGTAATAATATCATCAACGACCTCTTGTGTTGCAGAGGCAGTTAAAGCAATAATGGGTACTGTGGGATGAATACTTCTTAAGATTTCTATTTTTTTATAAGAAGGTCTAAAATCATTTCCCCATTGAGAAATACAATGGGCTTCATCAACAGCGATAAGGTTAACATTCATTTGCTTTAAACGTTCTTGTACAATATCTTGCTGAAGACGTTCGGGTGAAAGGTATAAGAACTTATAATTGCCATAGATACAATTGTCAAGAAGTGTGTCTAACTCCGAGTATTTTATTCCGCTAGGTAATGCGATCGCTTTAATGTTTTTTTGACGAAGATGCTGTACTTGATCTTGCATCAAGGCAATGAGAGGTGATATAACGATACAGATTCCATCCTTAAGTAAAGCAGGAACTTGAAAACAAATTGATTTTCCCCCACCAGTTGGTAATAAGGCAAATGTGTCTTCTCCATCTAGTACAGCATTAATGATCTCTTCCTGTAAAGGTTTAAAGGAGTCATGTTTCCAGTACTGTTGTAATATTTTGATTGGTGGTTTTATCAAACTATACTATATTGTTTGTAATAAATTTATAGCGTTTTTCTACAGTTCCAAATGGAACTTCAATACATTCATATCCAAATTTTTCATACATTTTTATTAGGTGATTATGAATTTGTTGTGCTTGTTCAAAAGTCTCATACCTCCCATTGTCTGATACATATATTTCTTTCCAAGGTGGTAAAAGAAAAACCTGATCATAAATATTTTCTTTGCAAGCATTGATAAAAAGTTGATCTATGGATTGGTCAAAGTAACTCATATAAGCTAATACATCAGGTATGCCTCTATCATAAAAGAGTATATTTTCGTCTTTTGACAAAGCTTCATTAAATTGATTTATCCTTCCGTTGAGAATGGAGGTGTTGAATTTATATGGATCTGATACAGTTGCTATTGGGTTAGATTCAATAGTATTGTTTTTAAGAACTTCTTCCGTCATATTTCTTATGATCTCATGGAAACAAAAATAATTAGTTGCTTCTAATCTATTAATTATTGAAGTTTTTCCTGTACCTGGACCTCCTGTGATTACGATTCTTTTCTTTGTCAAGGGAATAATTTTACTACAAATTTCGGAATTATAAAGGGAATTATGAAATCTTAAATTTATAACTATAAAGGTCTGTTAAAATTGAATAGAGAAAACGAATTTTTAGTACCTTCCTTTACAATAACGTAAAGTAGTATTGTTTATTAATTAAAAAATAAAACATATGCCAATTTATAACTTAAAAGTCAATGGTCAGTCTCATAGTGTAGAAGCAGATCAAGATACCCCACTTTTATGGGTGTTAAGAGATCATCTGGATTTGGTAGGTACTAAATTTGGTTGCGGTGTTGGCCAATGTGGAGCATGTACAATTCATTTAGATGGTTCGGCTACAAGAAGTTGTTTGTTACAAGTGTCTATGGTAGATGATATGGAAATTACAACTATAGAAGGACTATCAAAAGATGGTAAGCATCCAGTTCAAGAAGCTTGGAAAGAAATTGATGTCCCGCAATGTGGGTATTGTCAAGCAGGACAAATTATGTCGGCAGTTGCATTTTTACAACAAAATTCAGATCCTAATACATCAGAAATAAGAGATGCGATGAGCGGAAATATATGTAGATGTGCTTCGTATAATAGGATTGAAAAAGCCGTTGAACTTGCAGCAACCAAAATAAACTAACTTATTTTAAACTCTTCAAAAATGAAAAATATGACATCATCTTCATTAAGTAGAAGATCTTTTATAAAAACGTCGGCATTAGCCGGAGGTGGAATGTTAATAGGGTTTAATCTGTTTCAAGCATGTAAACCCGAAGTAGCTCCTCCTGTTGATATTTCTAAATTAAATTTTAACGATTTTAACGCTTTTATAAAAATTGCGGATAATGGAATGGTAACCATTTTTTCTCCAAACCCAGAGATAGGACAAGGAGTAAAAACATCTATGCCAATGCTTATCGCCGAAGAATTAGATGTCTCTTGGGATAATGTTATTGTTGCTCAAGGAGCTCTTGATACCAAAAACTTTACACGTCAAGTGGCAGGAGGGAGCCAATCACTTAGGCAAGGTTGGGAGCCTTTAAGACAAACAGGTGCTACCGCACGACAAATGTTGATTAATGCTGCTGCTGCAAAATGGCAGATAGACCCATCTGAGTGTACTACAGATAATGGAGTGATTTTAAACGGAAAAGGAGAAAAACTTGGATATGGAGAAGTTGTTAAGACAGCCGCTACTTTAGAAATTCCAGAAAATATTAGTTTAAAGGATCCTAAGGATTTTAAAATAATAGGAAAAGATATTCCAAATGTCGATATAGATAATATTATTACAGGGAAATCACTTTATGGTATGGACTATAAAGAAGATAAAATGTTGTATGCTTCTGTTTTAAGACCTCCAGCTTTTGGTCAAAAACTTGATACATGTGATGATTCTGAAACAAAAGTAATTAGAGGGGTGCATAGTGTCGTAAAGTTTGGAGATAAAATTGCTGTATTGGCCAAAGATACTTGGACAGCAATGAAAGGTAAAAAAGCATTAAAAGCAAATTGGTCCTCGGCATCAGAATTAGAGAGTACAACCGCTATAGAGTCAGCACTTACTAAACTCTTAAACGGAAATAAGTTTGAAACCCTAAGAGCAGATGGTAATGTTAAAAAAGCTTTTGCAGAAGCTGATAAAGTAATAGAAAGGGTTTATGAATCTCCTTTTTTACCACATAATTGTATGGAGCCTATGAATTTTTTTGCAGATGTAACTGCCGAAAAAGTTAGATTGGTAGGTCCTATACAAACTCCGGCAGGAACGGCAAGAAGAGTTGCTAAGTTGCTAGAAAGAGACCCAGAAGAAATTTCAGTAGAAATGACTAGAATGGGAGGTGGTTTTGGACGTAGATTGTATGGGGATTTTGCATTAGAAGCTGCAGAGATATCTAAAGTGGCTCAAAAACCAATAAAGGTAGTCTATTCTCGAGAAGATGACATGTCGGCAGGGATTTATAGACCAGCAATAAAGTATAAAATCAGCGCTTCTATTAAAGATGGTAAGATTACAGGCTATCATCTTAAAGAAGCTTCTGTTAACTCAAATATGTATGGGTTAATTCCAAATTTTTTTCCGGCAGGAGCCATTGAAAATTACCAAGTAGATGTAGCTAAGTACCAAAGCAAAATAACTACAGGCGCTTGGCGAGCACCTTATACAAACTTCTTGTCTTTTGCAGAGCAAAGTTTTTTTGATGAGTTGGCAGAAATACTAGAAGTAGATCGTATTAAGCTTCGATTAGATCTGTTAGAAAAGGTAAAAGGAACAACAGATGAGCGAATACAATATTCTCCAGAACGTTTAGAAAATGTAATAAAAGTTGCCGTTGATAAATCAGGATGGGGTAGTGCAAAAGAAGGGGTGTATCAAGGATTTAGCGCATATTATTGCCATAATACTCATGTTGCCGAAGTAGCAGAGGTGGTATTAGAAAATGAAAGCCCCGTTGTTAAAAAGGTAATTTGTGTAGTAGATTGTGGAGTCGTGGTTAACCCATTAGGTGCGAAAAATCAAATAGAAGGAGGAGTAATCGACGGAGTAGGACATGCTATGTATGGTGATTTTGCGTTTAAAGATGGAAAATCAATAGACAAGAACTTTAATACCTACCGACTTATTAGAGCAAATGAAGCACCAATTGTTGAAACACATTTTATAGATAGTGATATTGCTCCAACTGGTTTAGGAGAACCAACATTACCTCCTGCAGGTGCTGCGGTAGCTAATGCTATTAAAGCCGCTAAAGGAATACGACTTTACAAACAACCTTTTGTTAAAAACATGGAAACAAAAACACCTCTTGGGTAATCGCCTATGACACATGAATTTAAAGAGATTATTATAGCATATCAAAAAGCTAAAGAGTTGGGTGTCTCTGCTGTTTTAGCGACAGTAGTAGATGTCGAAGGTTCTTCGTATAGAAGACCGGGAGTTGGAATGTTGATTTTAGAAAATGGTAAAATGATTGGTGCTGTTAGTGGTGGTTGTGTAGAAAAAGAAGTACTGCAACAAGCTCAATCTGTATTTGTATCTGGAAACCCAAAGGTAATTACTTATGACGGAAAATATCGATTAGGTTGTGAAGGGTTGCTGTATATTTTGATAGAAACTTTTGATTTTGGTTTAGAGCAATTAGAGCTAATTAAGCAAAATTTGACATCTAGATTATCGTTTAAAATTAATTCTCAATATTCAAAAGACGATGCAGAAATAGTGAATATGGGGTCATTCATTAGCTTTAAAGATAAGCAAGTGTTTTCTTTTTCTGAAGCAGTTGTTTTGGATGATTCTCTGGATAGTTTTGAGAGAGAAATGAAACCTTGTTTTAGACTTTTGATTATAGGGTCAGAGCATGACGCCATAGAATTAAGTAGATTAGCATCGGCTACTAAATGGGAAGTTGTTGTTGTTTGTCCGCCACAAAAGAATGTAAAGTTAGAAGATTTTTCTGGAGCCAATGAGATTGTCTATACGTTACCCGAGGATATGGATACTAGTGTAGTCGATGATCAGACAGCTATCGTTTTAATGAACCATAATTTTGCTAAAGACTTGTTATTTCTTCAGGCTATTAAGGATACCAAACCAGTGTATTTGGGTTTACTTGGACCAGCAAGACGTAGAGAAAAATTACTATCAGGATTGATAGAATACTCTTCAGATATTTTAGACGAATTTATAGAGGTTGTCCATGGTCCTGCAGGATTAAATCTAGGGGCAGAAACTCCCGAAGAAATTGCTATATCTATTATTGCAGAGATTTTGTCAGTTGTTAGAGGGCAGGACCCGATACCATTGCATAAGAAAAAAGGAGCGATTCATGAAGGTTTAAAAACCAAAAGCATTAATGTCCTTAGTTCAAAAACCTAAAATAGCACATTTGATTCTGGCCGCAGGTTCTTCTGGCAGAATGGGTACGCCAAAACAGTTGTTGCATTGGCAAGACAACTCTTTGATTGGTCATGCAATAGAGCAAGCATTACGACTCAGTACTTCTACAGTTTATGTGGTGTTAGGAGCATATTTTGATCGAATAAATGAAAAAATTAATCATTTTCCTGTTGAAATCATTAAAAATGATAATTGGCAACTAGGAATGGGAAGTAGTATTAGATGTGGTATAAAAGGTATTCAAAATTATGATTTGAATTATGATGGGGTTTTAATATCCTTAATAGATCAACCTTTGATTCATCAAATGCATTTTGAATTATTGATTAAAAAGTTTGTAAAAGGTAAAAGTAGTATTGTAGCTACTAATTTGGAGAGTAGCGTGGGAGTTCCGGCAATATTTTCAGCTAATTATTTTAATGATTTAGTAGAATTAAAAGAAGATTTTGGAGCTAGACGAATTATAAAAAAATATCAAGCAAGAGTTCAAAAGATTGATGTGATAGGTAAAAGTGCTGATATTGATACTATTGAAGAGTATAAGAGATTGATTAAAGACCATTTTGGGTAAACTTTATTTTTATAATTCATAACCGTATCTTTGGCGCAACATTTGTTTTGTTAAGATATATGAAAGATCAAGAAGAGTTTTATAAAAAATTAAAGACACAATTACAAGAAACCTCGATGTGGCCAGCGGCATATCTATATAAGTTTATTGTACCAACCGATACGAGTAAAATTAGACAGATTGAACAAATTTTTGACAATCTGGGTGCTGTAATACAAACTAAACAGTCAAAAAATGGTAAATATACTAGCGTATCTATTAATGTACGTATGAAAGACCCAGATGACGTTATCTATAAGTATAAAGAAATAGCGGCAAATGTAGAGGGAGTAATTTCATTATAGTAAGAGGGTTATATACGCTGTATACTGTGTTTCTCTATCGCTAGATAAGCGATAAACAGTTGAATAAATTTTAAAATCAGGATAGCATACTTATTTTATTTTAGTATTTTGCGAAACAAATAATAGAATAGCCCGAAAAACAAATCAATTGTCGAGCCAAATTTATACTTCGATTATACTTTCTGAAGAGCCTTGAATGACATTCTGACAATATTCAATCATTGATTTTTTGACTATCTCTACACAATTTTTACATATTTTTTATGGATATTAATAATATAGAATATAATACTGAACGCGAAAAATTGATAATTCCGGAGTATGGTCGTCATTTGCAAAAAATGATAAACCATGCTATTGCTGTAGAAGACCGAGAAGAACGTAATAAGGTAGCCAAATCAATAATAGCTGTAATGGGTAATTTGCAGCCACATTTAAGAGATGTGCCAGAGTTTCAACATAAATTATGGGATCAATTATTTATTATTAGTGATTTTAAATTAGATGTTGATACACCTTTTCCTGTATTGACGAAAGAAAAATTACAAGAAAGGCCAGAACCACTTAATTACCCTCAGAATTTTCCGAAATATCGTTTTTACGGAAATAATATCAAAAGGATGATTGATGTGGCAAATGAATGGGAAGAAGGAGAGTTAAAAACAGCTCTTACCTTTACCATCGCTAACCATATGAAGAAATGCTATCTAAACTGGAATAAAGATACAGTAGAAGATTCGGCAATATTTAACCATCTTTATGAGTTAAGTGAAGGTAAAATAAATCTAAAAGGTAGTACAGAAGAGCTTGTCGGTTCTTCGGATCTTATGAGAGGTAAAAAGAAAAAGCAAAGTTCAAACTCTGGAGGAAAAAAGAATTACCGAAGTAATAATCGTGGTAAAAAACGATATTAGTCCTAGAAATATTTTAAAAATACTAACCACTTAACCAATATACTTTAAATGGGTACTTTTCAGATAGAAGGCGGGCATCAGCTTAAAGGTGAGATAACACCTCAAGGTGCTAAAAATGAAGCCTTACAAATTCTTTGTGCTGTTTTATTGACCTCAGACGAAATAATTATTTCTAATATTCCTGATATACGAGATGTAAATAAGCTGATCGATATTTTAGGTAATTTGGGTGTTAAAATCCAAAAATTAGGAAAAGGAAAATATTCTTTTAAAAGTGATAACCTTGATCTCTCATATATGGAGAGTGAAAAGTTTAAAGAAGAAGGAAGTGGGCTTAGAGGGTCTATTATGATTGTAGGGCCTTTATTAGCAAGGTTTGGTAAAGGGTATATCCCAAGACCGGGAGGTGATAAAATAGGAAGAAGACGTTTAGATACGCATTTCGAAGGATTTATTAATCTTGGAGCAGAGTTTAGGTATAATAAAGAAGAACGTTTTTATGGAGTTGAAGCTCCAGAAGGTTTAACAGGAACGTATATGCTTCTTGATGAAGCTTCTGTTACTGGTACAGCTAATATTGTAATGGCGGCTGTATTGGCTAAAGGAACAACTACTATATATAATGCAGCGTGCGAACCGTACTTGCAGCAGTTGTGTAAGATGTTAATTTCTATGGGAGCCAAAATATCTGGTGTTGGATCTAATTTATTAGAAATTGAAGGAGTTGAGGTATTACATGGTTGTGAGCATAGAGTATTACCTGATATGATTGAAATTGGTTCTTGGATAGGTTTGGCCGCTATGACAAAGAGTGAAATCACAATTAAGAATGTGAGTTGGGAAAACCTTGGAGTTATACCTAGCACTTTTAGAAAACTGGGGATTAAACTTGAGAAAATCAATGATGATATCTATATTCCTGCACATGAGAATGGTTATCAAATAGAAAGCTACATTGATGGCTCATTTATGACTATTTCTGATGCTCCTTGGCCAGGCTTTACTCCTGATCTTTTAAGTATTGTGTTAGTCGTGGCTACACAGGCAAAAGGAGAAGTAATGGTGCATCAAAAGATGTTTGAGAGTCGACTTTTCTTTGTTGATAAACTAATTGATATGGGAGCCAAAATTATATTGTGTGACCCGCATAGAGCAACAATTATAGGACATAACTTTTCTTCAATATTAAAAGCAACCACAATGGTTTCTCCAGATATTAGAGCAGGGATATCTTTACTTATAGCGGCTCTAAGTGCTAAGGGGACCTCTACAATACACAATATAGAACAAATTGATCGAGGGTATGAAAATATTGATGAACGATTAAGAGCTATAGGAGCAAAAATTGTTCGCCTTAATTAACTTTTTTTAATTTCTTCTTTATCGTTGTTTTTTAAGCTTTTTTTGAGGCCAATCAAGTTGTATCATACTATTCATGAAAAACTACAGTCAATTTAGAAATACAATACTACATTTTTTAATATAGTATTAATATCTTTAGGGTGGTAGGTTTGATAAAATCAGAATATGTTTAGCAAGTATTGTTGCTTTGTTCTGTTGTGAACTATAATTATGGTAAGCGTAATCAAGCTTGTAAATAATATACAAGAATCACCATTTAAAAACATTAATATGAAATTAGGAGCATTTTCGGTTAGTCTTAGTGTTAAAGACCTTGATAAGTCAAAGAGTTTTTATGAAAACTTAGGGTTTGTAGTATTTGCAGGTGAAATGGAGAAAAACTATTTGATAATGAAAAATGGGAACTCTCTTATAGGATTGTTTCAAGGTATGTTTGAGAATAATATTCTTACATTTAATCCTGGTTGGGACGAGAATGCCAATCAGCTTGATGATTTTGATGATGTAAGAGAAATTCAAAAAAAACTAAAAACAAAAGGGATAAAGCTAGAGCATGAGGCAGATGAAAGTACAGCTGGACCTGCAAGTTTTGTTGTTCTTGATCCAGATGGAAATGCTGTTTTGGTTGATCAGCATGTCTAACTTCTAATTTTATGGTATTTCTAAATAGCTATGTAAAAGCATGATTTCTTATCGCTTTTAATAGGTTATGCGAAATGAATATGTTGTATTGAGGTATATGTTTTTAACCTATTTATGAAAAGAAATAAAATACCTTCAATTTCTTTATTTATAAAAGTTGTTTAGGGCTTATAATGAAGCATCTTTTCTACTGTATTATATAGGCTAAAGTATTTCGATATGAAAAACTTTTTAAACTTTACTATGGGTTTCCGTAAAGGGTCTATTCAAAAGAGGTTGTAAATTTATGTAAACTAATATTCGGTCAGTAGTGAGTTTATAATTACAGTGATATTTATATGCAGTTATTAATAGAAATAAAATGCAATAATGAAACTGAAAAAGATCTTGGTTACTTCTATTTTGGTATTTGTGACCATCTTTATTGTTAAATCACAGACAAATCCAAATCATGTAAGAGTTCGAGGGTATTATCAAGATGACGGTACATATGTCCAGTCATACTATACAACAGCACCTCTATCGGCGAATAAAGGTAATGGGTTGGTTAAGAAAAATGTGAACCCCTATACGAGACAACCGGGGTGGGTAGAACCTGATAATAGAACTCTTAAAAATGTGTACAGTGGTTGGAGCGCTAACTTTAACAATAAAGATGCTAAAATATGCTCTAATGTAGATTGCAACGAATATAGATTGGTATATAATTATGGTTATATGTACAAGTCTTCATCACATTGTATTTTGCATACAATGAAATGTGCTAACCCCAGTTGCAATGAGCCTAAGATGATACATAATTATGGATCATCATATGCAGACTTTTGTGAAGAGCATGAATATACATGTAAAAATAAGACATGTTATAGAATTGCTAGAGTAGACGATTCTGGTTATAAGAAGAAACGAACAGAGTATTGCGGTGTACATACACCTAAGTGTTATAATCCTTCTTGTTTTGAGTATGCGCAGGCAAATTCTTATGATGCAAATTATCAAAAATATTGTAAGAATCATAAGTTTACATGTAGTTATTCAAAATGCTTCAATATGGCTAGAATAGATGATTCTGGATATAAAAGAGAGCAGACTAAATATTGTGAAATCCATACGCCTAAGTGTAATTATAAATTTTGTTTAGATTATGCTCAAATAAATCATTTTGGATCAGGTTATCAAGAGTATTGTAAAGCTCATAAACATACTTGTGAGTATAAGGATTGTGATAATATGGCAAGAGTGGATACCTCTGGATATAAAGATGAGCAAACGAGTTTTTGCGAGGGGCATACTCCTGTTTGTGTTAATCCATCTTGTTCTAAATATGCACAGATAAATTATTTTGGCTCAGGATATGCAAAATATTGCTCAGATCATCGGCATACATGTAAAACAATAAATTGTCATAAGATTGCAAGAATTGATAATTCGGGTTATAGTGGAGAGCAAACAGATTATTGTAAAGAGCATTCTCCAAAATGTGAAAATTTATCTTGCTCAAATTATTCGCAAGTAAACTATTTTGGATCAGGATATCAAAAGTACTGTAAAGAGCATCTTCATACATGTAAGGTAGAAACATGTAGTAATAAATCTAGGATTGACAATTCAGGAACTAAAAGTGTGCAAACGGTGTATTGCAAAGAACATACCCCGGTTTGTGGTTTTCAAAATTGCCAAGAATACTCAAAATTAATACCTTATGGTAAAATGTATATGAAATATTGTGGAGCCCATATAAAATAGAATTTTAAAGGCGAGAATGCATGTTACGAGGTTGGTCGTGGATAATAATTTTATGGTTAGTAAGTGAGGAATACGTTATTAAAATTTCGATGAAAGCTTAATAGTGAGTAAAACTATTATAACTATGATGGTTTAAAGTAGGAAGCAATTTTAACCGATAATAAGTGGTGGTTTTCTTAAAGAAATAAAAGCTTATCTGATTTTAAAATTTGTTTTTTTTTTAACAAAAATATTTTTTTTAATTGTGTTTTCTAAAAATAATTTTGAATGATATAGTTAGATTTAATGGTAAATATTTATTAATCAGGTTGTTTTAGGTGGCTGCAATCTTTTTTATGTTTATCTTTTAAAACAAAAAAAAATACTATTTTTATAAAAAAATTAACTTTTTATATAGAAATTTAGAATCACGTAATTTATTCCCCTACCACCACTCATGATTAAATTCAAAAGTAAACAATGTCTATTATTCATGCATTTTGTATGTGTAGTACTAATTAGTGGAAACAGCTTGTTTTCACAAAGTTTTGAAAAAATAACTCCTTTTAATATTTCAGATTATTTATCCAGAGCAAATATTGGCGTATCGGTAGCTGATTATGATGGAGATAATGATTTAGATGTTTTTGTAGTTAATAATGACAGAGATAATGATGGTGTTTCGATAAGTCGTTTGCTACAAAATAACAATAAAGGGGCCTTTGTTGATGTTACCGAAGAAGCGGGGCTTATGCCTATAAATTTGGGTAGTGATGATTCTCAGTTTATTCAAAATACAAAATGGGGAGTTTCTTGGGGAGATTATGATAATGATGGAGATCCAGATCTGCTATTTAGCAATTTATATAGTATTCTATTATATGAAAATCAGAACAATGGCACTTTTAAAGAAGTAACAGAAACTGCTGGTCTAATTAAAGTTAATAATTGTGATAATAGAGGTTCGTTATGGTTTGATTTTAATAAAGACGGATATCTAGATATCTATATTAGTGATTATAATTCATCTTGTGACCAAAATACTTTATATGTTAATAATGGAGATGGTACTTTTCAGAATATGTCCAATATCATATCAGGTGAGGGTAATGGAAGTAAATATACTTTTATGAGTATTCCTATAGATGTTAATAACGATGGGTGGCTGGATTTGTATTTGGCGAATGATTTTGGGAAAAATGAATTATATATTAATCAGAATGGAAATGCTTTTGTTGAGCAAGGACAAACTTATAACTTAGATAATGATAAAGATGGAATGGGATTGTCTGTAGGAGATTATGATAATGATGGTTTTTTTGATATTTATTTGTCAAATATTGATGAAAACGCCTTGTTTACCCGTAATATGGTAGGTGCATATGTTGATAAAGCTATTGAAATGGGAGTTTTTTTTGCAGAATGGGCGTGGGATACTAAATTTGGAGATTTTGATCTTGATGGCGATGAAGATTTAATAGTTGCGAATGGTCACAGTCGTGAAAAAAATAGGAATAAGTATTTTAAAAATCTAGTAAAAGAAGGAGTTGGTGGTTTTGAGGAGATTTCAGCTAATTTACACATCGATGATAGCACCTATAGTATTTCTAATGAAGCTTTTGATTATGATAATGATGGAGACTTGGACATGTTAATTACTAATAGTGACAAGCCATATATTTTTTATGAAAATAAAGTTAACAATGCCGGTGATATAGGAAACCTTCACTGGATTAAAATTTCATTAAGAGGAACCCTTTCTAATCGCGATGCTATTGGTACAAAAATTTCTATTACTACATCAGAGAATACTTATCATAGGTATTATCACGGGGCTAGTTTATATTCGCAAAGTTTGCAGCCGGTTCATTTTGGATTGGGAATTGAAGAACAGATACTAGAATTAAAAATTACTTGGCCTTTAGGTTTGGTAGAGACTTATACTAATCTTGATGTTGATCAAACTATTTTAGCAACAGAAGAACAAGGTTATGAAGTTTTGGATATAACTCCTAGTGTAAAAACCCCTGGTTGTGTTGATAAAAATGCATGCAATTATAATTCTTTAGCAACAATAGATGATGGTTCTTGCACCTATTTAATAGGAAAAGAAGTTTCAGGTAATAAAAACTCATATTTTTTACAAAAAGAAACCTATTCTTACCCTATAAGTAATGGTTCTAAGGTTAATTGGCAAATTGTTGGAGGAGAAATATTGACAATTAAAGATGATGGCTCTGTTGAAGTAAAATGGGGGGTAGAGGAAAAAGGTAAAATAATTGCTATTGAATCGAATGGATGTGTAAGCTCTCCTGTGATATTGACTGTTAATCTAAGGGTTCCTTCATTTGAAATTGGTAACAACTCTGTCGCCAGATTATGGAATGAAGTTTTATTAGATGCTATAAGAAAAGATTTCGCACGTCCTACTGTACATGCTAGAAACCTTTTTCATCATAGTATTGCTATGTATGACGCTTGGGCAATTTATGATGAAGAAGCAAGGCCTTATTTAATAGGAAATAGTGTTCATGGTTTTAATAATGTTTTTGAAGGGTTTGCTACTGAAGAAAATAAAGAAAAAGCAAAAAACCGCACGATTAGCTATGCTTCATATCGTTTATTAAAGCATAGATTTAAAGACTCTCCGGGTAGGGAGGTATCAGAAGAAAGGTTTGATGTTTTAATGAAAGCGCTTGGATATGATATTGAGTTTATATCTTCTGATTATAGCTCAGGAAACTCTGCTGCCTTAGGAAACTATATAGCCGAGACAATTATAAAGTATGGTGTCTCTGATGGTTCTAGAGAGGTAAATCTTTATGATAATAGTTATTACCAGCCCGAAAATAAGCCATTAGCACCTTTGGTGCCAGGAAATAAAACTTTAATAAACCCTAATAAATGGCAACCATTAAGTTTAGATACCTATATAGATCAAAGTGGTAATTTGATAGAAGGAGAGGTGCCAGAGTTTTTAAGCCCAGAATGGGGTAACGTTTCTCCTTTTTCTCTGGGTAGTGATGTGAAAAAGGAATATGAAAGATCAGGGAATAAATATATAGTATATCATGACCCAGGTAAGCCTCCGTATCTTGATAATACCAAAGAAACAGTAGATGGTAATAATTATAAATGGGGACATTCGTTAGTGTCTATTTGGGGAGCTCATTTAGATCCAAGTGATAATGTTGTTTGGGATATATCTCCAAATTCAATAGGAAATGTTGATATTGGTCTTTTACCTAATAAGTATTCTGATTATGATAAGTTTTATAAAGAGTTAGAAGGTGGAGATATTGGAAAAGGTTATAATGTTAATCCAAAAACAAATAAACCATATGAAGTACAAATGGTTCCTAGAGGAGATTATACAAGAGTGTTGGCTGAATTTTGGGCTGATGGACCGGATTCTGAAACGCCTCCAGGACATTGGTTTACGCTGCTAAACTATGTTAATGATCATGAGCTTTTTAAGAAGAAATTAGGGGGCAAAGGAGAGGAGTTAACGGCACTAGAATGGGATGTTAAAGCTTATTTTACATTAGGAGGAGCTATGCATGATGCAGCAATTGCGGCATGGGGAATAAAAGGATGGTATGATTATATTAGGCCTATTTCTGCCATTCGATTTATGGCTGATCAAGGGCAAAGTACTGACCCGTCTAAAGATAATTATGACGTAGCTGGAATTCCGTTAAAAGTAGGGTATATAGAAATTGTAGAAGAAGGAGATCCATTAGAGGGTAATTTTAAAGAAAATATAGGGAAAATTAAACTTTTTACTTGGCGAGGGCATAACTTTATAAATAACCCTAGTGAGGATAGTGCGGGAGTAGGGTGGATTCTAGCAGAAAATTGGTGGCCTTATCAAAGACCTTCTTTTGTAACACCTCCATTTGCTGGTTTTGTGTCAGGGCATTCAACATATTCTCGAGCAGCAGCAGAAGTAATGACATTGCTTACGGGAGATGCTTTTTTTCCTGGAGGCTATGGGGAGTTTATTGCTAGGAAGAATGATTTTTTGGTTTTTGAACAGGGGCCATCTGTTGATGTTAAGTTACAATGGGCTACCTATAGAGATGCATCAGATCAATGTAGTTTGTCAAGAATATGGGGAGGAATACATCCTCCTGCTGATGATATCCCAGGCAGAAAAATTGGTGAGCAAATAGGGAAACAAGCATATGGATATGCTATACAGTATTTCTCGGGTAAGAAGGCAAGCAGTACATCAAAAGATATAAGAATGTATCCTAATCCGATTACCAGTAATGAATTGTTTGTGTTAAATACTAAAAGTGACACTTCATTTCAGTTATTTTCTTTAATTGGAAACAAAATAAAGATTATAGAAAAAAAATATGATGAATCAACTTCAGCTACTTATTTAAAACTACCAATGTTTGTATCATCCGGAATTTACCTTTTGCAAATTAATGAAGAGCAATTCAAAAAAGTTGTTATTAAGTCAAAATAGAAATTCTTTTGATTTCTCTGTCGTTATAGGTTTGTCTTGATATATCATTTATAAAAGTTTTGGGTAAATAGATTGTTGATATTGATTTTTACAGAAAAAATAATATTTGGATTCTTACTATAGTGTACTTAAAGTTCTGTTTCCAGAGCTACTAATTACATATTTTGATATTGTAAAACAGAAAACAGTCAAGAGTGTTTTTTGTTTGTGTTTTGAGGAAAAAACCAGTTTGATGAAAGATTTTTTCAAAACATAGTGATCTGTTTTTTGATTCCGTAATCAAGATTTCCCTGTTCAAGATAAAAATATTTATCTTCATCTTTGTATTAAGCGAAGTAGATGGTTTAATTAAACAACCTAAACAAATTGTTTGATTAATAGGGTGTAGAATTCCTATTACTGTTGAGTTAGCTACTCTTTCTTAAAAATATAGGTTCAAAACTCTCTATAGATGAAGTAGCTTTGCTTAAGTAAGGAGATCATACCATTGTCGTCAGCAAGAAGTAACAAAATATTACTGTTGTAGTAATAGAAACTATAATAGAACAAGTTGCTGGTAAATTTTTTAAGCCCTCCGCACTGAATGAAACAAGGCAAAAGAAATCACTTTAGATATAGTTAGTAATGAAACTAGTTACAAAAAAACTAAAAGCAGCTCGAGCTATCTATAGATTAAGTGTGTAGGGATTAGCTCTAGATGTTTTGTAGAAACATAGTCGGGAAGTCATGGATAAGGAAAATAATGATATAGAAAAGGTTAAAAACAATAATTTCCGCTTCTATCATGGTATTTAAAATTGTCTAACAAATCTACTGTTTTTTGCTATAAAATGGTCTTTTTTGGAAAATTGGATTGAAAAGGAATAGATTTTAAAAAGGCTTAAAAACAAAGAAACCCACTAGTATTAGTGGGTTTTGCCTTGTGACCCCAAGCATCCAAAGTTCGAACTTTTACTTAGATTATTTTATTGAAATAGAGAGTTATATAAAAGAGAACCATATTTTGTTAATTGCTTGCTAAGATAATTTAAACATTATTTTATTAACTTTTATTTAAGAGATCAGACGATTTTTATCTAAACGCATTCTATCCAAAAATTAGCAAATTAATTATGGAATGTTATCTATTGAAAGTTTTAATTTTTAAGTGAAAGTTTTAGAAATATTTTTATAAAACGGTATGAGGATAGTAAAGCGAATACAAAACTTAAAATAAATAAAGAGTTTATTATATTTTGTGCTTCACTAATAAGCGTTTTATAAAAGAGTACATGACTTACTCCGACTACAATTGAAAAAAAACAACCCCAAATTGAGTGTTTTAAGTATACAGAAAGTAAATGATAACTATTGTTTTTCTTTAATTCTCTCGTATAAGAATTTTCAATAGAATTGATGATTGTTAAAACTGTTATTAAAAAGCCAATTAAAATGCCGAATACATTCAACGATGCATTAACTAAACCCTTGAAATCTAAACAGTATTTTTTTGAAAAAATAAAAGATGTTACTGCTACTACAAAAGATATTGTAATAGGATATGTCAATTCCCAAATAGCAGATTTAGAATATTTCATAGTTTTATCATTTCTTCAATGTCCTGCCTTCTTCTTAAATAACTTCCTTCCAACTGTTTAATTTTTTCAGCTATAGAAAATTTATCAATTGCTCTTACTTTTTCAATTTTTGTTTTGTCCTTAACCCTACCCGAAATTAAATCGATAGGTACTACTTTGCCAGAATCGATGTCAACGATATTTAGTTTAAATTTAGAAACCTCATTCTGTCCTCCTATCGACTGAAGAGCATAATCAACCATATTTTTTAAATATCCTTTATCCAAAAATTTTGATTTGTTTCGACCACTTGAGATATTAATATTTATCTTAGTGCCGTTTGTATCTTCTACTAATTTAATGGTTTCTTCAACTCCTTTTACGGGTTCATTTTTCTTTGGTATTTCATCTAAATTAAGCACTTCCATTTCCATTGATGTCACACCTTCACTCTTTAAAAAACGATTATAATCATTAACGGAAGCGATAGGTTTGAAATCAAAATTATTAATCTCTTGGTTTCTATAAATAAGTGTTTGTAATGCTGCCAAAGTTACACCGGGAACTCTACTTTCAATTGACAAAACCATAGTTTCTGTATCATAAAAGTAAGCTGAGTCATAGCCTAGCCCCTTAAATCCTTTAAGTTGTAGTTCTTCCGTCCTAGTACCAGTATCATCCATTTTAGGTGGTAAGTTACTTTCTTGTGTATAAATAACCGCTCCGCCAATATACCTATCATTCATTAATTTTCCTTCAATAGCACTTATAGAACCTTCTGTACCCTGCTTTACAGTTTTTAATTTCCCTTTAAATTTAAAAGCCCTCTTAAACCTCTTTTTTACAAGTTTTATTTCCTTATCGTCAGCTTTTATAAGATGAGGAGAAATCTGATAATAATAAACGCTATTTTCTTTGTATTTTTTTGCCATTTCTATTAATTAAGTTGGTTTAAGATATATTTACATCACAATTATGAAAAGTAATGATTTCCTGAAAATTACCCTAATAGAGGTAGGTAATTTTTAGTTTTAATAAAAAAGAATAATAATTTTAATCAATAGTCTACTCTATATTAGAAAAAATAATATTCAAAATATAGAAGTACAACAAATGTTTATTATGGCTTATCCAAACTATTTCAAATTATAAAGTAACGTTAAGAATTAATGGAAACATTAGATGTATATTTCCCCGTTACTTTCCAAATCTCTTTTACTTGGTTAGAGTTTAAATAAAGATCAGGTGTTTGCACATTTGTTGCCTTTAAGTAATACGAATTATTATTTATGGTAATATATCTACAAATAACATCTGCTTCTTTATAACTTTTTGCAAATACAATAATATAAGGGGTATTAGATTTTATATCGTTTTTATCCTCTAAAAGTTCATTACAGATTAGAATATCCTCATCATAAATTTGGTTTTCTTTCATACTATTACCTTTTATTTGAAAAGCAAAACCAGATGCTATAAAAGGAAGTTTTATTGTTGGAAGATTATCTAGAAACTCAATTTTATAATGATTATGCACATAGTCATAGGTGTATTTTCGAGTAACCAGTTTAATTAAATTATCAATTTGGTTAATAGCATTATTATGATGAAGCGTTTGAAGGTACAAGCGAGATAAATTCTTTTCTTTTGCTGCTAACAATTCTTCTCGAAGATCAAGGTTAATCAATCTAACTTTTACATATTTCTCTTTTAATTGCTCAAACCGTTTAATTAAGGATATTGGTTCAGGAAAAAAGTCAACAGGTAACTGTAATTGATGTGCTAAAATATCTCTATACTCTTTCTTTATTACTTCTTGATCATAGAGTACATATATCCCTTGTCGAGTAAGCCCTAAAGCTTTAGCAAGTTGATTAATTCCTCCTTTTTTATTGATGCCTTTCTCGATTATAAATGCCTTTAACAGATGTCCATGATGACGATTCGATAATTGTTCTAGTATTGATTCCATAGGTGGGGTAAAAAGTAAATATTGTCTCGATAAAGAATATTTTTGTTAATTATATTATTTTACATTTGAGTAAATATTTACAGGTGACTGTAAAATTTGTTCAAAGGTAACTTAATTACGTTGTTATAAGTATTTTTTGAATCTATATTAACATTTTTAGTAACGTTTTACCTTTTTCATACACTAATTATTGATTGTTCCTACCCAATCTTATATATAAATGTAAACTATTAATAGTTTACAATAATTAATTTAAACTTTTAACAACTTTATGAATTACAAGTATTGTATTAAGGAGCGGTTAGAGCAACTGCCAGTACAAAATTATCGAACCCTTAAAAATGAGATTATTAGGGCTTTGGGAAAGACTCGACGCACTTTTGATCGTTATTGCAAGATTACCGCCGATGAGTTTGCAGATATCCCAGCCTTAGATTTAGATATCATTGCCTCTTTTTTGGATTGCCCTGCTGATGAGTTGAAAAACTATAAGGTAAACAAATCAGAGGTGAGTCATAAGATGATGCGCAGACGATAGTTATAGAATTAAAAAGGGAAACAAAATTTAGAAAACATAATTAAACAAAAAAAGTATGACATTGAGATACAAAGCTTGTAATAAAAGTACGCTAGCTAATGCTTATAATGTATCATTATACACCTTACAAAAGTGGTTACTCCCCATTCAAAATGATATCGGTGAAGATTCGGGAAATATATTCACTCCTAAACAAGTGGCTCAAATTGTGAAACATTTAGGATTACCAGAAGATTTAGAGTTAATCAGTGTCTAAGGTTAAGAAGTATACAAAAGTTGTTAGTGATTTTGAAGTATCAATTTTTCAAATGCAAAAAGACTTAGAGTACTTAGCGGAACATAATTCGCTAAGTACTCTATTTTTTGACAAGCAAAATCGAATCCTCAAAGCATTAATCGATTATTACGATAGGACACAATCCTATATACAACACTTAGAACAAGAATCATTAGCATATCAAAAGGTAAAGCGCAAACAGTTTGACAACTATGAAGATCGTATTGTGGGTTTTGAAGCCATATGTGTGATTCATGGGATACTAGATTTTCCGATGTGGTTATCCAAGGGAAAAGAAAGTTTGTTATATGAAGCTGAGGAACTGGGGAAAAACCGAAAAATGCGTTTACCCTTACTTTTTAATGAAAAACTCTCTGAATTTTCCAAAGAAGATCAAAATACAGTTATGAGGATATTACAAAGGGATTTAGATAGCGCTATTCATGAATTGTTAAATCAAATAAATAAGAAGAAGATAAATTTAAAACATGGCATTAGAACATAAAGAAATACGACCAAAAGAAACGGATGAGAACGTAAAAGACCAGGAGAAGGCGAAAACAAAATCGATTATTAAGCGTATACAGGAATATTTGGATAAGCACTATGAAATACGCATTAATGTATTGACTATGGAACTGGAATATAGAAAGACAAAAAATGTGCGTTTTAGTACCTTGGATGATCGACAGCTCAATACGATCTGGTTAGACCTGCAACATAAAAATATCAAATGTTCAGACGGTACATTAATGAAAATATTAAACTCTAATTACACTAAATCTTATCACCCTATAAAAGAATATTTTAAAACCTTACCAAAACCAGACGGCAAGGATTATATACAAGAGCTAGCCGATACTATCACTATTGCAGATATCGAAATCGATGATATCAAATTAAAAGACCTTTGGTATGATTACCTTAAAAAATGGTTAGTGGCTAGTGCTTCTAACTGTTTAGGATTAGGGATTAATCAAACCTGCCTAATACTAGTAGGTGGGCAAGGCTCTGGTAAAACAACATGGTTAAATAAGCTATGTCCTAAAGAAATGCAGGAGTTTTTAGTGTGTTCTCATATCAACCCTTCACTTGTAGATAAGAATACTAATAATTTTTTAGCAGAAAAATGGTTTGTGAATGTTGACGATCAGTTAGAAACGATTTTCGGAAAGGATTTTAATTCTATGAAAGCGATTATCACAGCTCCTTTTGTTACGAATCGTAAGATATTTCATAAACTTACCAAAACACGCCCTCGTATCTGTTCTTTTATGGGGTCGGTCAATAGCCCACGGTTTTTAACAGATTCAGAGAATAGGCGTTATTTGGTGTTTACGGCTGCTGAGATTAATTATAAGCATACAGTAGATATGCAAAGAGTTTGGGCTCAAGCTGCACAACTAGCAAAAGATAAATTCTCATTCTGGTTCTCACATGAAGAAATGAAGATGCTAAACAAGGTCAATGAGATTTATAAGCAAAGTACTGTAGAGGAAGAATGGCTATTAAAGTTATATGAGCCTTGTAAAGCTTCTGACCCCGGAGCTTTGTTTTTAATGCCCTCTGAGATGTTATCTCAGATGAATGCATATTCTGGTATACGAATGTCCATGAAACAGCTCTCACGAGCAATGGAGCGGTTTAAATATGGACAACCTATATCCAAACGTTTTAAAGGGAAAGGTTCACGAAAAGTATATCCAGTACGTATGATATCTGATGAGATGGAAAAACAGTTACAAAAGGAGCTAAGAAAAGAGTATAAAGAAATAAAACCTCCTAAAAAAGTTATTCCTAAACCTGAGCCTAATCCAGATCCTAAATTACCTTTAGAATAAGTCTTAACTAGCCTTTTTAAAACCGATACCAGTAACGTATCGGTTTTTTTTGGTCGCTAAGGTACTACACCCTTTTTTGAAACCACATTTTCCTTTTTTTTTCTGCGCTTTTATCTTCAAAGTGTAATATGTTGATTTGTAACGCATAGTATTAGATTTTATATTTTCACTAAAACCGCGTTACCACGCTACCATATACCACATTATATATATTATTATATATATATACTTAATAATAAGTATAATAGTATATAGTAATAAGGGGGTATAGGTATAGTGAAATGTGGTAAGCGTGGTTTTATGATTTAGGTGTGGTAGTGTAGTATTTTGAAAACAGCGTTTTTTTACTGTAACTTTTTTTCTTGATTTAATTGACTCTAACCATTAAAATTGAACGAAAATCAAACTAAATCATGTTCTCCTTTAACTAAAACAATGAAAATAAAGACTAGGTTTTCCCAATTGTATAATATTATTTATGTTTGGGATAAGCAGTAATAATTTTAACCAACAATGAAAAAAAAGACATCTAAGAATTACCAAAATCAAATTTTGGGAATCAAAATAAATAAATCCGATTTAGAACAAATAATAGATGATTTTGGTTTAAAAGGTTTCTCTTATAAAATTGATGATAATGAATACGAATATGAAAATATCAATGAATTAATTGATAACCGAGGGGTTAGACCTAAATCATTTAGAGTTTTTTTTACAGGAGAAATGCAGTCTCTTTCTTATCCTGAAATTGTTTTGAAGTTTAGTGGAAATTCCGTTAGTATAACAACGTCAAATGAAAAAGCACTTGCAATAGAGCTAAGTGAAAGACTAAAAAGTAAACAAACTGCTTTTTCTCATGCCCTTAACCCAGTTAAAACTTATTTCTTGCTCGTAATTATTGCTTTTATGACCTATTATGAATGGGAGAGTTTACTAAGTTTTTCGGGATATAAGTGGAATCATTGGCTATATATAATTTTAAATTTACTTGCAATTACTTCATTTTATTATCATTCTCATTATTTAGGCGTAACATTAGAAAAAGAGCATGAATTAGGTTTTTTTAATAAAAACAAAGAAAAAATTATCATAATGATTATAGGTGCTTTTTTAGGGCTTTTAATTAAAATGATATATGACTATTTTTCAAAATAAAATCTAGTGTACAAAACGGTAAAAACATACAACCTTTAAAAACTTTCTCAAAAAATGCGTAAACACTACTAATTCTTTCAACCCACTTTCTACATAGGTCACATCTTTGACCTATGAAAAAAATCGCATTTCTTTTCTTTTTTTTAATTGTTTTCATTGCAAGCGTTAAAGGCTGGCGTGTCTATAGAAAGGTACGCCATGCCAAACGTTTAAAAATAGGAGTTCAGAAATTCCGCATACTTAATTTTTCCTTTACCCCCGTTAGTAACATTGTCCTGTCTTTGGGTAATTTTAGTAGTAGTACTTTTATGATTTCCCAGATAAAAGTAGCTGCATATACCCAAGACGGGCAGTTACTAGCCGAACAAACCGCCCCATTAGCCAATTCTTTTACATTACTTCCCAATCAAAATAGTACGCTTCCTTTAGCCTTTAGTATTAAAGCTGCTACTGTGATTAGTGCCTTACGATCGATAGGAGGATTAACAAGTGTGGCAGCCAATTACCTCACTTCTGGCACCTATGGATTACCGATTGTATTAAAGGGTTTTGTAGAAGCTGAAAATACCCAAATCCCCATCAACCAACCTATAAC
>CANNBP010000024.1 GCA_947502885.1 uncultured Aquimarina sp.
TGTAGAGGATTGTCATGTTTTGGTACATAAGGATAGTAATGGTCAGGATATGGTATTGTGCTTTTTGATTTTGAGTAATGATGATTTACCAGAAGGAGTTTCTATCACCGAGTTATTACATACTCGATGTAAAGAAGAGCTTCCTGCTTATATGCATCCCTCTCAATATTGTGTATTAGAGGAATTTCCTGTTAACTTAAGTGATAAGGTAGATGGTAAGGCTTTGATTGCTATTTATGAATCAGATTTTTCAGATGGATTAGGATCCGGAGCTATGAATTATGTTGCACCCCGCAATGATATTGAAGAGCAATTGGTTGTTATCTGGCAAGATTTACTTCATGTAGATCAGGTTGGTGTTTATGATAACTTCTTTGAATTAGGAGGTCATTCTTTATTAGCAACTCGTTTGGTTTCTACGATTCGAAGAGAATTGAGTTTAGAGATAGCCATAAAGGATGTTTTTGATACTCCGACAATATCAGATCTTGGCATACATTTATCGACACAATCCAAAGGAGTCCTATTACCAGTAATAGCAAGACAAGAAAAAAGTGGTCGCATTCCATTATCCTTTAGTCAAGAACGTTTATGGTTTATTGATCAATTACAAGGAAGTACAGAATACCACATGCCAGTGGTATTGAAACTAAAAGGGGAAATAGATATTAGTGTTTTAGAAGATTCTTTACATACGATCATTCGAAGACATGAAATACTGCGTACAGTAATTAAATCTGAAAGCGGAGTTGGGTATCAAGAAGTGATATCATCAGATAATTGGAAATTAAATAGTACTACCTTATCAACAGATGTTAATGTTGAAAAAACGATAACCTCTTTTTTAGAAGAGCCATTTGACTTGTCTTCTGACTATATGATGAAAGCTCAGATTTATGGTTTAGGAGAAAAAGAATATCTTTTGGCTATAGTATTTCATCATATCTCTAGTGATGGTTGGTCTGAAGGTATTTTAGTTTCAGAATTTATTGAAATATATAAGGCCAAAAAATCAAGACAACCAGTTACGCTTCCTTCTTTATCACTGCAATACGCTGATTATGCCATTTGGCAACGTAAATATGTAGAAGGAGCGGTGCTAGATGAGCAACTGACCTACTGGTATGATAAGTTAAAAGGGGTATCTCCTCTTTTATTACCAACGGATTATGTTCGCCCGAATGTTCAAAGTACAGAAGGAAAATATATAGACTTTAAATTAGATAAAGAACTATCTGATAAGATAGGTGCTCTTTGTAAACAAGAAGAAGTGACCTTGTTTATGGTGTTACTATCTGTATTTAAGGTTATGCTATCACGCTATACAGGTCAACACGATATTTGTGTGGGAACGCCAATTGCGAATAGAACACAGTCTGATCTAGAAGATATGATTGGGTTTTTTGTTAATACCCTTGCCTTAAGGAGTGATTTAAGTGATAACCCAAGTTTTAAAAAAGTACTTCAGACTGTAAAAGAAACAACTTTAGAGGCTTATGATCATCAATTAGCATCTTTTGAAAAAGTCGTAGATAAAGTTGTAGACACAAGAGATATGAGTATGTCACCATTGTTTCAAGTAATGTTTGTATTGCAAAATACTCCGCAAGATTCTGAAATTGTAATGGATGGTTTAACAATAGGTGATTATGAATATAAAGAAGTAACTGCTCAGTTTGATTTAACCTTAAATGTAGATGAGCAGGAGTCGGGTATTTTCTTAAATATGGGGTATTGTACAGCACTTTTTAAAGAGGCTACAATCGAACTTATGATAGAACACTATCAAGAGCTTTTATGGAGCGTCGTAGAAAATGTAGAGGATAAAATTAGTTCTTTATCAATGCTGAAAAATGAAGAACTTCAAACGATTTTAAATGATTTTAATCCAGAAAAAGTAACATACCCAGAAGGAAAAACGGTTCTGGATGTTTTTGAGGACCAAGTACAAAAAACACCCAAAGCTCTAGCCGTTACTTTTGAAAAACAAGAACTAACGTATGAAGAGTTAGATAAGCGTTCTAATCAATTAGCCCAATTCTTGCAAAAACAAGGGGTTAAAAAAGAAGTGTTTGTAGGAATATGTATTGAGCGTTCTGTAGAAATGCTAATCGGTATTTTAGGAATTCTAAAATCAGGAGGAGCATATGTACCTATAGATCCAGAGTATCCAAAAGCTCGTATAAATTATATCATCGAGGATACCAAGATGGAATTCATGTTGAGTAGTTCAGCAAGTATAGATGTTATTGAAAATAAGACTAATCTAAAAGTTACATTACTAGATGTTGATTGGGGTATAATAGCCAAAGAATCAGTAGATAAGTTAGATAGAGATAAGCAATTCTCAGAACAATTGGCATATGTGATTTATACATCAGGTAGTACTGGTAAACCAAAAGGAGTACTTATAAATCATAAAAATTTAGCAGCCTTAGGGTTTTCAAGATTATCATATTATGGTAGTGTACCCTCTATGTTGCTAACATCTTCATTCGCTTTTGATTCGTCGGTTGCAGTTATTTGGAGTTCATTGTTAACAGGCGGAACTTTAGTTCTTTGCGCAAAATCTTCAATGAGTGATGCTAAGGAAATGAGGTCATTATTTACGTCACGAAAAATATCTTCTTTTCTATGTGTACCATCATACTATGAATTTTTGCTAAGTGAACACGTATTCGATGCTTCATACCTAAAGTACGTTATTTTGGCGGGTGAGCAATTAAGCAAGCAACTGGTACAAAGGCATTATGAGTTTTATAATGATATTGAACTTTATAACGAATATGGGCCAACAGAATGTTCTGTATGGTCATCTGTAAGTAAGGTGAGCAAAAATGATGATAAAATAACAATAGGAACTCCAATTGCACATGCTCAAATTTACATAGTAGATAATGAACTGAGTATTGTACCTATAGGTACAGTAGGAGAATTATGTATTGGTGGAGCAGGTGTAGCAAGAGGATATTTAAATAGTCAAAACCTTACTGAAGAAAAGTTTGTTTCGAACCCATTTGGAGAAGATCAAGGATCTCGATTATATAAAACAGGAGATTTAGGTCGATGGTTACCTAATGGTAATATAGAGTTTATAGGTAGAAAAGATGATCAGGTAAAAATAAGAGGATACCGTATAGAATTAGGAGAGATAGAAAAAGTCTTATTGACACATTCTTTGGTCGAAAATTGTTGTGTCTTGGCAAAAGAAGATACACATGGTAGTAAACGCTTGATAGGTTTTTATGTAGGTACAGAAATAGGTAGTCAAGAATTAGAAACTTATTTAAAGACAAATTTACCAGAGTATATGGTGCCAAAAATATGGGTGCACTTGGATAAAATGCCTTTGACCAGTAATGGTAAAACAGACAAAAAAGCGTTGCCTGATCCCGATATGTCCACACTTTCTAAAAAAGAATATGTAGCACCTAGAAACGAAATCGAATCACAAATCGTAGAAATTTGGCAAAACCTACTAGGTATAGATCAAATAGGAATACACGATAATTTCTTTGAACTAGGAGGGCATTCATTATTGGTTACTCGTCTAGTTTCTATGATTAGAGAAGAATTACATATAGAGATTGCTATCAAGAATATTTTTGAGTTCAATACCGTAGAAGAACTCTCATCTTGTATAGAATTTATTCAACTTGATCAGAATCAAACTGAAGAAGAAGATACCGAAGAATACAATGTAACTATTGAATTATAATAGGATGAATAGAGATATTTTAAATATAGTAAAAGAAGCGAACAAAAAAGGAGTAAAGTTAGTCATGAACAAAGGTTCTCTGAACCTGAAATCAACTAAGACTATTGATCCAGAATTGCTTCAGAAAATAAAAGATCATAAGGTATCCATTATTCAATATCTTGAAAAATACCAAGGTGTTAATAAGATAGATACATTAGAAAAGATAACGCCATATGATCTGTCTGATTTAGAAAAAATTCCATTATCATTTAGCCAAGAACGATTATGGTTTTTGGATCAGTTAAGAGGTACTATAGATTACCATATGCCTATTGTACTAAATCTAAAAGGCGATGTAGATGCGTCTATTTTAGAAAGTTCTTTAAAAGCAATTGTAGATAGACATGAGGTATTACGTACGGTTATCTATTCTGAAGATGGTATTGGGTATCAACGAGTGATCCCTTCAAGTGATTGGAGTTTGAATATTAAAGAATTAGAAGTAGGTTCTTCTATAAATGAAGAGGATTTGGATACGTTTTTAAATCATCCTTTTGATTTATCTAGTGATTACGTATTTAGAGGATGCTTATATGATTTAGGAGAAAACAATTATGTCTTAGCCTGTGTGTTTCATCATATCGCAAGTGATGGTTGGTCTCAAGGGATTTTTGTTTCAGAATTTACAGAATTGTATAATGCTCTTAAGTCTGATCAGTATATAGAATTACCTGATTTAGCATTGCAGTATACAGATTATGCTTTGTGGCAACGTGAGTATGTTGACGGAGAGGTTTTAGACAATCAGCTATCTTATTGGGAAGAAAAATTAACCGGAATCACTCCTTTAGAATTGCCTTTGGATTATGTTAGACCTTCTGTTCAAAGCACTCAAGGAAATAATATTGAGTTTATATTAAGTAAAGACTTAAGTAATACCATTAACGCTTTTTGTCAAGAAGAAGGAGTAACCTTGTTCATGACACTTTTATCTGCTTTTAAGGTATTGTTATCTCGTTATACTGGTCAAGAAGATATTTGTGTAGGTACACCGATAGCTAATAGAACACAATCTGATCTAGAAGGTTTAATAGGCTTTTTTGTAAATACTTTGGCCTTACGAAGTGATTTGAGCGGCGACCCAAGCTTTAAAGACGTGTTAAAAGTTGTAAAACAAACAACTCTAGATGCGTATGATCATCAGTTAACTCCTTTTGAAAAAGTAGTAGACCGTATTGTTGATACAAGAGATATGAGTATGTCTCCATTATTTCAGGTAATGTTTAGTCTACAAAATGCTTCAGAAGAAACAAATACAGAACTAGAAGGGGTGACCATGGAGCCTTATCAATACAAAGAGGTAACTGCCCAGTGTGATCTTATTTTAAATGCAAATGAATTAGATTCTGGTATTTTGTTGAATGTAGAATATTCTACAGCTCTATTTACCGAGGAAACGATTCAACGTTTTATAACTCATTTTCAAGAATTACTGTTAGATATAACCAAAAACGTCACCAAACAAGTAAGTAACTTAAATCTACTTGCTGTTCAAGAAGAAAAGAAAATACTACAAGATTTTAATAATAGAACACAAGAATACCCTAATGACAAAACAGTTGTAGATTTATTTTTAGAACAGGTAGAGAAAACACCCAATCAGATTGCATTAATTTTTGAAGAAGAAGAGCTTACATATGAAGAATTAGATGAAGTTTCGAGTCGATTGGCGAATTACTTGATACAAAATTACTCGATCAAAATAGAAGATTTGATTGGTGTTAAATTAGGACGAAGTGAGAAATTAATTGTATGCTTACTTGGAGTTTTAAAATCTGGCGGAGCTTATGTTCCTATAGATTCTAATTACTCTGAAGAAAGGGTTGGTTATATTCAAAAAGATTGCAATTGTAAAGTCATTTTAGATGAGATCATTTTAGAAGAATTCTTGTCGAATCAAACCCAATACTCAGTTGATTCACCACAAATAACTACAGACACTTCTAATCTTGCATATATCATGTATACTTCTGGATCAACAGGGGTTCCAAAAGGCGTACAGATAGAACATAAAAGTATTGTAAGTTTATCCAAAACTACAGATTATGTTACTTTAAATACAGATACTATTTGGTTATCAACAGGATCCATATCTTTTGATGCAACTACAATCGAATTTTGGGGAACACTTCTTAATGGAGGTAGTCTTGTTTTTACAGATAGATATACACTTTTAAATAGTGCGAAACTTAAAGAAGTTATTAACCGTAGAAAGGTAAATACATTGTGGATGACCGCTTCGTGGTTTCATCAAATGATCGAAGAGGATATATCTATTTTTGAAAACATTAAGTTTCTAATGGCTGGTGGTGATACCGTTCTTTTTAACTATACCAATAAACTATTAGAGAAATACCCAAATATCAACTTAGTGAATGGGTATGGGCCTACAGAGAACACCACATTTTCTACAACTTACAAGATTAGCCCTGATCAGAAAAAGGTAATACCAATTGGTGCACCACTCAATAACAGGCAAGCCTATATTTTGGATAAATCATTAAGCAAACTTCAACCAATAGGGGTTGTTGGAGAGTTATGTGTATCTGGAGATGGTTTGGCTAGAGGGTATCTAAACAAAGAAGACCTAACAACAGAAAAATTTATACCTAATCCATTTGTTGATGGTAGCCGAATATACAGAACTGGTGATTTGGCAAAATGGTTGCCAGATGGTAATATCGAATTTATAGGTAGATTAGATGATCAGGTAAAAATAAGAGGATATCGCATCGAATTAGGAGAGATAGAAAGCATGTTGGCGACCCATTCTGATGTTAAAAGTTGCTGTGTGTTGACTAAACCAGATAGTTCTGGAAACAAACGACTAGTGGCCTATGTAGTAGGAGAAGAGGTTTTGGAGACCAATGAACTAGAAGTTTTTCTAAAAAAGAATCTACCAGAATATATGGTTCCTCGATTGTGGGTGACTTTAGAAGAAATGCCATTAACAAGCAATGGAAAAACGGATAGAAAGGCATTACCAGAGCCAGATATTTCAGCACTTTCTACGCAAGAGTATGTTGCGCCGCAAAGTGAGATAGAAAAACAGTTAGCAGTAATATGGCAAGAATTATTAGGCGTTGAAAAAATTGGAGTAAATGATAACTTCTTTGGATTAGGAGGGCACTCTTTATTGGTTATCCAACTAATAGCACGCCTTCGAAAACTGGAATTTGAGATTGCAACAAAAGAAGTATTTATTAGCCCAACAATTGGCGGACTTGCTTTAAAATTGGATAATAATGATGAAGGTTTTCAAATCCCTGAAAATCTTATTCCAAGTAATTGTAGTCATATAACTCCAGAAATAACTCCTCTAATTGATTTTGATCAAGAAGCTTTAGATAGTATAATGAATACCGTACCTGGAGGAGCTACAAATATTAAAGATATATATCCACTGTCACCACTACAAAAAGGAGTGTTCTTTCATAATCAAATGAGTGATAAAGAAAGTGGAGATCCATACGTGCTTTCCAATCTTATATCTTTTACAAGTTTAGAATTAAGATCACAGTTTATAGAGGCAATGCAGTTTGTGGTAAATCGTCATGATGTTTTACGTACTTGTATTCTAAATCAAAATTTACCGCATGCCGTGCAAGTGGTAATGAGAGATTTGAAAGTGCCAATCGAACCGATTACCTTAAACTCTTCAAAAGATGTGTATACAGAGTTGGAGGCTATTGCCAACTCTGGAAAACAATGGATTGAACTTTCTAAAACTCCGATCAAACTCAGAACATACGAGGATAAAATAAATGATAAGTATTATTTGATCCTTGATCAACACCATATTGTTATCGACCACATAAGTGTAGAGATCATTATGGAAGAAATGGGAATATATGTATCGGGAGAATCAGATACTTTGGATCCTGCTCCATTATATCGAAACTTTATAGGATATACATTAAATCAAAATTTAATAAATAAAAGCGAAGCATATTTTAAACCACGTATTAGCGAAATAGAGGAACCAACACTTCCTTTTGGTTTAAGTAATGTGCAAGGTGATGGTCAAAATATTGGCGAATCTAATATAACCCTATCAGATGATCTGTCTCGTAGTGTAAGGAATATATCGCATCGATTACAAATGAGTCCAGCTACGATTTTTCATGCTGCATTTGGTTTAGTTGTAGGAGTTTCTAGTGGTCGTAAAAACCCTGTGTTTGGTACAGTACTATCGGGAAGATTTGAAGGTCATAAAGGATTTAATGAATCTGTTGGCTTATTTATCAATACATTACCACTTATCTTAAATATTGATTGCTCGGTAAAAGAATATTTAGACCAAGTAAATGATGAATTACAAGGTTTACTAGCTCATGAACAAGTATCATTAACAGATGTTCAAAAATGGAGCGGTTTAGATGGAGGAGTTCCTTTATTTAGTGGATTGTTGAATTATCGTCACTCGCTTTCCGATGAAGATCTGGACGAAGATGAAGATTACGGAATCGAATTTAGTGATGTAAAAGAACGTACAAACTATCCTTTAAGTTTGAGTGTTGAAGATTATGGTAAAAGCCAAAATTTTGAGTTAGTTGTTCAAGTAGACAATCAAGTCGAAGCTTCACGTGTTATCTGTTTTATGGAAAAAGCACTTCAGCAAATAGTTGAAGCCATTGATAAAAATCAGGATAAGAATGTTTCAAGCTTATCTATTGTACCAGAATCAGAAGCAAACGAAATACTATATACCTTCAATGAAAACACTATAGATTATCCAAAAAATAGAACATTAATTGATCTATTTAATCAACAAGTTCAAAATACTCCAAATGATATAGCAATTGTATATGAAGGAGTATCAATGACATATAAAGAACTAGATGATAAGTCGAATAGTTTAGCACAATATCTTTTGTCTACGCAATTTATAACCATCGAAGATTTGGTTGGTGTAAAATTAGAGCGTAGTGAATGGTTAATAATTGCCTTTTTTGGGGTACTTAAATCTGGTGGGGTATACCTGCCAATAGATCCAGAATACCCAGAGGATAGGATTGCTTTTATAGAAGAGGATAGTCAGTGTAGAGTAATTATTGATGAATTGTTTATAGAAACTTTTAAATTGAAAGAAGTAGACTATCCTTCAATTTCTCCCGAAGTAAATATACATGTCGATCATCTGGCTTATATAATTTATACATCAGGATCAACGGGTATTCCAAAAGGAGTTCAAATAGAACATAAAGGTATTGTAAATACAATATGTTCCCAGATTGATATTTTTAAAATAGGAAAAACATCTCGTTGCACTCAGTTTGCTAACCAATGTTTTGATGCTTCTATATGGGAAATTTTGCTTTCGATTTTAGGAGGAGGAACTTTGTATATTTTAAAAGAAGAGAATAAGACAAACCTGGATTATTTTGTGAATTTCATTAATGATAATGAGATCAATTGTGCAATATTACCTCCTGCATTTTTTAGGTTATTAGATATAGATCAGTTAAAAGGTTTGGACACTGTGATTACAGGAGGAGAACAAGCGCCTTTATCACAAGCGTTGGCTTTTTCTAGTAAAGGCGGGACATATTTTAATGCATATGGACCTACAGAAACTAGTATTTGCGCAACTACTTTTAACGGAAACTTTACTGCATCAATTCCTATTGGTAAGCCTGTTCCTAATACCGATATCTATATTTTAAATGATCAACAAGAATTGCTTCCAAAAGGTGTTGTTGGTGAATTATGTATTGGAGGAGCTGGTTTGGCTAGAGGCTATCTAAATCGCGAAGAGCTTAATAAAGAGAAATTCGTCGAGAATCCTTTTGTAAAAGGAGAGCGTATATATAGAACAGCTGATTTAGCAAAATGGCTACCAGATGGAAACATTGAATTCATGGGTAGGCTAGATGATCAGGTGAAAATTCGAGGATATCGTATCGAATTAGGAGAGATTGAAAACGTATTGTTAGCTCATCAAACCATTAAAAGTTGTAGTGTTTTGGCAAAATCTGATTCTTCTGGAGCCAAACGTTTGGTAAGTTATGTAGTTGTAGATGGGGATTTTGATAAGCAAAAAATACAAGAATATTTACATTCTAGATTGCCAGAATATATGGTGCCTCAATTATGGGTTACTCTAGATGATATGCCACTTACTAGCAGTGGTAAAATAAATAAGAAAAAGCTTCCAGAACCAGATATGTCATTGCTTTCGGTTCAAGAATATGTTGCCCCAAGAAATGAAGTAGAAGAAAGGTTGGTTATCATTTGGCAAGAGTTATTGGGCATTGATAAAGTTGGTATATACGATAACTTTTTTGAACTAGGAGGGCACTCATTGCTGGTGGTTCAATTGATGACCCATTTACAAAAATATGATTATCATATCAAAGTAAAAGAGGTTTTTGCCCACCCTACTATTGCCCAACTAGCAATACAGTTAGATAATGGAACGAGTTTGTATCAGGTTCCCGATAATTTAATTATCGATGGTTGTGATTACATCACTCCAGAAATGGTTGCTTTGGTGGACTTAAACCAAGAGGCTCTAGATCATATCATGTCAAATATTGAAGGAGGAGCATCTAACATTCAGGACGTTTATCCATTAGCACCATTACAAGAAGGTATTTATTTTCATCATTTAATGAGTGATAAGAGTAACGGAGATGTATACATTCTTCCTGATTTACTCTCTTTTAAAAGCCTGGATCAAAGAGTGCAATTTATAGAGGCCGTTAACTTTATGGTTAAAAGACATGATGTTTTACGTACATGTATTTTAAGCGAAGGTCTTCCGCATGCAGTTCAAGTAGTTATGCGTAATGTTGAAGTACCTATAGAAAAACTCTCTTTAAGTGGTTCAAAAAAGATGGTAGACGAGTTAGAAGAGTTAGTTACTTCTGGCAAACATTGGATAGAATTATCAAAAGCACCATTAATACAATTAAAAACAGCAGAGAATCCAGAGACAGGAGAGTATTATCTTCTTATGAATAAACATCATGTTATCCTTGATCATGTAAGTTTAGAAAAAATTGCAGAAGAGATTACTATGTATTTATCTGGTAAAGGAGCTACTCTCGAATCTCCTGTTTTATATAGAAATTTCATTGCTCATACAATCCATCAACAGACTACCTATGATAGTGAATCTTATTTCAGATCTCGTTTAGAGCATATAGACGAGCCTACTCTTCCATTTGGTTTACAAGATGTACAGGGAGATGGTAGACAAATACAAGAATCAATAAGTATGCTACCAGATAGTCTATCTCAAATGATTCGTAAAACTGCAAATCAGCTTCAAATGCCTCCTGCTACAATTTTTCATGCAGCGTGGGGATTAGTGATAGGTGTCTGTAGTCGTCGTGATGAAGTAGTTTTTGGAACCGTATTATCAGGACGTTTACAAGGGTCAACTGGAGCTGATAGATCATTAGGGTTGTTTATAAACACGTTACCAATGATGTTTGACCTGAGATGTACAATTTCTAAGTACATTGATCAGGTTAATACAGAGTTACTTGAATTATTGTCTTATGAGCAAACCCCGCTTTCAGATGTACAAAAATGGAGTGGTGTTGATAAACGAGTTCCATTATTTAGTGGTGTATTAAATTATAGACATTCATTAGGAAGTGATGATTCTGAAATAGATTTTGGAGTAGAAACTTTACGTAATCAAGAAAGAACTAATTATCCATTTAGTTTGGCTGTTGATGATTATGGTGAAGGGCATGGTTTTGAGTTAGCAGTTCAGGTAGATCACAAAGTAGATGCTAATCGCATACTTTCTTATTTAGAAGTAGCACTTCAAAAATTAATAGAGGGAGTTGAAAAACAACAAGAAATCAATGTAGCCGATTTAGCAATTGTACCCGAATTAGAAATCAATACATTGGTTGATACTTTTAATACAAATGCTATTGAATGTCCAAAGGATAAATCGATAGTAGATTTGTTTGAAGAACAAGCCTTAAAAACTCCAGATGCTGTTGCCATTGTTTTTGATAACAAAGAGCTTACTTATTTAGAATTGAATGAACGAGCAAACCAATTAGCAGGGTACTTAGTAAAAAGAGGAATTAAAAACGAAGACTTGATAGGTATTTGTTTAAACCGTTCCTTTGATATGATCATTAGTATTTTGGGAGTACTTAAAGCAGGGGGGGCATATGTTCCTATAGCTCCAGACTATCCTGTTGATCGAATCTCGTATATAGTTGAAAATGCTGGTATTAATTTAATACTCAGTAATGAGGATAATTTTTCTATACTTAATGAGATAGAGGAGCTAGATCTGGTTTTATTGGATCGAGATCAAAAAGATATAGAGGAACAATCTGTTGAGTTTTCTAATAAATTATCAAATCCAGAAGGATTGATTTATGTGATTTATACCTCGGGATCTACAGGAAAACCCAAAGGCGTTATGCTTGAGCATAAAAGTGTAGTCAACTTTTTGTATGCAATGCAAGAAAGGTTAGGCTTTCACGAAATGAAAACTTTCTTGTCTGTAACCACTTTTACTTTTGATATCTTTTATTTAGAGTTATTCGCACCGCTCATTCAGGGAGCCAAAGTGATTTTAGTAGATGAAAATTCGTCAATCGACGCAAATGAATTGAAAAAAGCTATTGCAAGACATAAACCAGAGTTCATGCAAGGAACCCCTTCTACTTGGCAAATGTTAATGAGTAGTGATTGGAAAAATGAAGAAAATGTAACAGTGTTATGTGGAGGTGAGGCAATCAAAGAAAGTCTTAAAAATAAACTTACCTCAATTAGTACTGCGGTTTGGAATCTATATGGCCCAACCGAAGCAACCATATGGGTTACCGCTCATAAGTTAGAAGCTTCGCAAAAAGTAAGTATTGGTAAGCCTATTGGTAATGTTAGTGCATTTATCTTAGGAAACAACGATACAATAGTACCAATGGGTGTTGTAGGAGAGCTATGCTTTTCTGGTGTAGCAATTGCCAGAGGATATCTAAACAAACCCGAATTGACAGCCGATAGGTTTATAGCAAACCCTTTTGTTGAAGGAGAACGCTTGTATCGAACAGGAGATTTAGCCAAATGGAAATCTGATGGAACGATAGAGTTCTTGGGACGAAAAGATGATCAGGTCAAGGTAAGAGGATATCGAATAGAACTAGGAGAAATTGAAAGTGTATTATCCTCACATAAAGCAATAGAGAGTTGTAGTGTTATGGCTAGGCCTGATAGTTCTGGCGATAAGAGATTAGTTGCATATGTTGTTGCTAGTGAAGACCCAGATCATAAAGACTTAGAAACTCATTTAAAAAATAGCTTACCAGAGTATATGGTGCCTAGATTATGGGTGCCATTAGAAGAAATGCCTTTAACTACGAATGGCAAAATAAACAAGAAAGCATTACCAGATCCTGATATATCAACGCTTTCTAATAAAGAATATGTCGAAGCACGAAATAAAACCGAAGAACAATTAATTGCCATCTGGCAAGAATTATTAGGGATCGATAAAATTGGGATATATGATAATTTCTTTGAGTTGGGGGGACACTCTTTATTGGCTACTCGACTAGTATCAATGATTACCAAAAAATTTGAAATTGATATAGCAATCAAAGATGTATTTGAAAGCGATACCATAGAAGAACTTGCCTCATATTTAGATTTTATTCAATTCAACCTTGATCAAACTAAGAACACAGAAAATTATAAAATAACCATTGATATATAAGTATTAACCATGAGCAGAGAGGTTTTAAATATTTTAAGAGAAGCAAATCAACAAGGCATAAAAATAGTATTGGCCAAGGGATCTTTGAGCATACAATCTAATGCTGATATTGATCCTAGGTTACTTCAGAAAATAAAAGAAAATAAAGAGCGAATTATTCAATATCTTGAAAAATTTCAAAATAGACCAGAAGTAAAAACTTTGAGTGCGATTACTCCTTATGATCGTCATTCGTTAGAGCGTGTACCTTTGTCCTTTGGACAGGAACGTTTGTGGTTTATAGATCAACTTCAAGGTAGTACAGAGTATCATATTCCGGCTGTTTTTCGACTAGAAGGAGAACTAGACGTTGATCTTTTAGAAAATTCATTAGGTACAATAATAGATCGTCATGAAATACTTCGTACCGTTATTAAGTCAAAAGACGGAGTAGGTTATCAAGAAACGATTTCATCTGAAGAATGGAAGCTTGATGTTGTGGTTTTAAAGACAAATCAATCCATAGAAGATGCTGTTTCTGAGTATTTAGAACTGCCTTTTGATTTGTCTTCAGATTATATGTTTCGTGCATGTTTATATGATTTAGGGTCTAAAAATTATGTGTTAGCAGGAGTTTTTCATCATATTGCCAGCGATGGTTGGTCACAAGGTATTTTGGTATCTGAGTTTGTCGAAATATATGATGCTTTGAGTTCGGGAAGAGCTATGAAACTGCCACAATTAACGTTACAATATGCTGATTACGCATTGTGGCAAAGAGAGTATATTGGTGGTGACGTTCTAGAACAACAATTGTCTTATTGGCAAAAAAGGTTAAAAGATGTTACTCCGTTAGCATTACCTACCGATTTTAACCGTCCTACTGTTCAAAGTACAGCTGGTTCGAGCATTATATTTGATTTGGATAAAGAATTGAGTAATTCTCTAACTGCATTATGTAAACAAGAAGAGGTTACACTGTTTATGATGTTACTTTCTGCATTTAAAGTATTACTAGCTCGTTATAGTGGGCAAGAAGATATTTGTGTAGGAACTCCATTGGCAAATAGAACGCAATCAGATTTAGAAGGAATGATTGGTTTCTTTGTAAATACCCTAGCATTGCGAAGTGATTTGAGTGGAGAACCGACTTTTAGAGAATTACTACAGCAAGTAAAAGATACAACTCTAGAGGGGTATGGTAATCAATTAGTTCCTTTTGAGAAAGTCGTAGAACGTGTAGTAACTACACGTGATAGGAGTAGAAGTCCATTGTTTCAGGTATTATTCGCATTGCAGAATATTCCAGAAGATGGTGATATGGAAATGAATGGTTTGTCATTAGCGCCATATGATTACAATATTGTTACTTCTCAATTTGACCTTACGTTAACAGTTGAAGAAAATGAAGGAGCCATTTCTGTTAATCTTTTTTACAATACATCATTATTTACAGAAAAGACCATACAAAGGTTATTTGGCCATTATCAACAGCTACTAAAAAACGTGGTTAAAGATGTAACTAAAACTATTAATTCATTATCGATTTTAACAACATCAGAAGAGAAACAGCTTTTAGACGTTTTTAGTGAGAATGAAATTATTGATTTTCAGGATAGGACAATCGTTGAACTGTTCCAAGAAAATGTAAAAAAAGCACCTGATGCAATTGCAATAGCATTTGATAGTGCTAAAATTAGTTATAAAGAATTAGATGAAAAGTCCAATCAATTGGCACATTATCTTTTAACAAATCATACCATCGAAATAGAAGATTTGGTAGGAGTTAAAATTGAGCGTAGCGAATGGTTGATTATAGCATTTTTTGGTGTTCTTAAAGCTGGTGGTGCATATGTGCCGATAGATCCACAATATCCACAAGAAAGAATTTCTTATATAGAAAAAGATAGTAATTGTAAAGTAATAATAGATGAGGTATTTCTAGAAACTTTTAAATCTGAAATACTGAATTATGCTATAACTAAACCAGAATTATCAACAACTACAGACCATCTGGCATATGTTATTTATACTTCTGGGTCCACTGGTAAACCAAAAGGAGTTTTAATAGAACAAAAAGGGATTCTTAATACGATATTGTCTCAAATAGTAGATTTAAAGATTACACCAGATTCAAACTGTCTTCAGTTTGCAAATCAGTGTTTTGATGCATCAATCTGGGAGTTATTATTGTCTATCCTCGGAGGTGCAACATTACATGTTATACCAGAAGATAAGAAATCCGAGATTGATTACTTTGTAAAATTCATTACCAGTAATTCAATAACTTTTGCAACGTTACCTCCTGCATTTATAAAATTAATTGATGTTGTAGAACTAACCAGCTTAGATACTTTGATAACTGCAGGAGAGCAGGCGCCACTAGAGCAAGCATTGGCTTTTTCTAAACAAGGAGGTACATATATCAATGCATATGGCCCAACAGAGACTAGTATTTGTGCAACAACTTTTAAAGGTGATTTTAGTACAAATGTTCCTATAGGTGTTCCTATTGCAAATACAAGTATTTATATATTAGATAAAACTCAAGGTTTACTTCCTGTTGGTATTGCGGGGGAACTATGTATTGGTGGGGCAGGACTTGCAAGAGGTTATTTAAATAAAGAAGAGTTAACTAAAGATAAATTTATAGACAATCCTTTTGCCAAAGGAGAACGTTTGTATAGAAGTGGAGACTTGGCAAAACGACTACCTGATGGGAATATAGAATTTATAGGTAGAATTGATGATCAGGTTAAAATACGAGGATACCGTATAGAATTGGGAGAGATTGAGAGTGTTCTAATAACACATTCTGAAATAACAAGCTGTTGTGTGTTAGCAAGACCAGATGGTTCAGGAAATAAACGTTTGATAGCTTATATAGTTGGTGAGGATTTGGATAATACCAAATTAGAAGTATTCTTAAAGAAGAGTCTTCCAGAATATATGGTACCAATGCTGTGGGTATTCTTAGATGAAATGCCACTAACCAGTAATGGTAAAATTGATAAAAAAGGATTACCAGACCCTGATACTTCTATACTTTCAACACAAGAATTTGTAGCCCCTCGAAATGAGATAGAAGTACAGTTAGCTAGTATCTGGAAAGAGTTATTGCAAGCAAATGAGATTGGTATAAATGATAATTTCTTTGCATTAGGTGGGCATTCATTACTTTCGACTCGCTTGGTTTCTCTTATTAGAAAAGAACTAAACGTAGAAATAGCAATTAAAGATGTATTTGCCTATGCTACTATAGCAACTCTGGCAGATTACATAGGGAATCAATCTAAGGGTAATGCATTACCAGCAGTAGTCCCAATGGATCGAACAGAAAGAATCCCATTATCTTTTAGCCAGGAGCGTTTATGGTTTATAGATCAGTTAAATAGTAGTCTTGAATACCATATTCCTGTAGTTTTAAGATTAAATGGAATTTTGGATACTACAATTTTAGAAAATGTTTTCCGTAACATTATAGATCGTCATGAAGTACTTCGAACAGTAATTAAATCTGAAAACGGAGTAGGTTATCAAGAGATTATTCCGGTTGCATCATGGAAACTAGAAACTGTAAAAGTAGAAAAGGATCAAAATTTAGAAGAATTACTTTTATCGTTTCTTGAACTTCCTTTCGATTTGTCCTCAGATTACATGTTGCGTTGTTGTTTATATGACTTAGGGAGTAATGAATATGTAATTGCATGTGTAACACATCATATTTCTAGTGATGGTTGGTCAGAAGGGATTTTAGTATCAGAATTCGCAGAAATATATGATGCTCTAAAATCTAACCGAACAATAAAATTACCAGAAATGACATTGCAATATGCAGATTATGCATTATGGCAGAGAGCGTATATAGATGGTCAAATCTTAGAGCAACAAGTATCATATTGGAAGGATAAATTGGATAATGTTACCCCATTAGATTTACCTACAGATTATAGTCGTCCAGCTATACAGAGTAATGAGGGATCAAGTATTGGTTTCGAGCTTGATAAAGAACTAAGTGATGCTCTTAATTCTATTTGCCAGCAAGAAGGAGTAACCCTTTTTATGTTACTGTTATCTGCATTTAAAGTAGTATTATCACGTTATAGTGGTCAAGAGGATATTTGTGTAGGTACTCCAATCGCCAATAGAACGCAATGGGAACTCGAAGGAATGATTGGTTTCTTTGTAAATACATTGGCATTACGTAGTGATTTAAGTGGTACACCAACTTTTAAAGAGTTATTACAACAAGTAAAAGAAACTACTTTAGAGGGTTATGATCATCAAATGGTTCCGTTTGAGAAAGTAGTAGAGCACGTTGTGGCTACGCGAGATATGGGTAGAAGCCCATTGTTTCAGGTGTTATTTGCATTGCAAAACACATCAGAGGATGGTGAAATTGAATTAGATGGTTTAGAATTAACATCATACGAACATACAGAAGGAAGCTCAAAGTTTGACCTTTCATTAATTGCATCGGAAAATGAAACTGGTATTTCTTTGGGGGTAGAATATTGTACAGCGTTGTTTAAAGAGAATACGATTCAACGAATGTTAGGTCATTTCCAAGAAATATTAAAGGATATAGCCAAAGACATTAATCAGGAAATTAAGACGCTAAATATCCTAACAGAAGAAGAGGAAAATAAGGTTCTACAACTTTTTAATCAAACTGCACAAGAATATCCTGAGAACACATCAATAACAAATTTATTTAAGGAACAAGCCGAAAAAACTCCTGATGCGATTGCCTTAGTTTTTGAAGATTCTCAAATGACTTATAGAGAATTAGATGAAGCTTCTAATAGGTTGGTAAATTACTTAAAGGCAGAAGGAGTAGTACCCGAAACGAATATAGGGATTTTGTTTCATAGAGGGTTTGATATGATCATAAGTATATTGGGTGTTTTAAAACATGGTTCAACTTATGTGCCATTAGATCCTGTATTACCTCAAGGCCGATTAGAGTTTATATTACAAGATGCAGGAATTGAATATGTACTTAGTAACAAAACATTATCATTAGATGTTTTAGGTATATCGGGATATACTAATTTGGATATTGATTTGATTCAAACTCATGCAGCTTCATTGATTCCAGAAAAAAGGTTAGAGGACTCGACGAGTTACATTATGTATACTTCAGGAACAACAGGAACGCCAAAAGGAATCATGATTACAGATAAAAATGTAATTACCTTAATTAACGAATCTGATGTCATTCGAATTAAACCTTCAGACAAATTTCTTCAATGGTCTAATTATGCCTTTGATGGATCTGTATATGAGATTTTTGCTACGCTTTTAAATGGGGCAACATTGCATATGATAGAGAGTTCGATGGCTTCAGATGGAGTTTCTTTGTCTAAATATATTGCTTCTCAAGAACTAACAGTGGTATTTGTTACGACGGCCTTATTCAATTCTATAGTAGAATACGATTTATCACAACTTTCAAGTCTTCGTATGTTATTGTTTGGAGGTGAGAAAGTGTCTTTGGTTCATGTTCAAAAAGCCTTAGCCGAAATGGGTAGTGGTAAATTAATTCATATGTATGGTCCAACAGAAACCACAGTTTACGCTACACATTATGTAATAAATGATATTCCTGATGATGCTTACACAGTTCCGATAGGTAAACCACTTAGTAATACAATGATTTATGTTTTAGACTCGAATCAAGAAACTGTTCCAATAGGAGTAAACGGAGAGTTATGTATCTCTGGTACAGGTTTGGCAAAAGGATATTTAAATCGTGAGGAATTAACAAAAGAAAAGTTCATTGATAATCCTTTTGTTTCTGGAGAACGTTTATATAGAACAGGAGATTTGGTTAAGTGGTTAGCCGATGGTAATATAGAGTTTGTTGGTAGATTAGATGATCAAGTAAAAATACGAGGATATCGTATTGAGTTAGGAGAGATTGAAAACGCACTATCATCGCATGATGCAATTCAAAGCAATTGCATTTTGGTAAAAACAGATGCGCAACAAAATAAACGATTAGTAGGTTATATTGTATCCGATAGCGATATTGATCAAAAAGAATTAGAAGGGTATCTAAAAAAGAATCTACCAGAATACATGATTCCTCAATTATGGGTTCCTCTGGATGAAATGCCACTAACGAGCAATGGTAAGATTAACAAGAAAATGCTACCAGATCCTGATATGTCACTGCTCTCAACACAAGAATATGTTGCTCCGAGAAATGAAAATGAAGAGAAATTGGCAATTATATGGCAAGAATTGCTAGGCGTAGAACGTATAGGGGTGTATGATAATTTCTTCGAGTTAGGTGGACATTCTATATTAGCTACCCGTTTAGTATCGATGATTCGTGAAGAGTTTGATGTTGAGATCGCAATTCGTGAGATTTTCCTTAACACTACATTATCAGATTTATCAGATCATTTGTCTATACAATCAAAAGGACGCGCACTTCCTTCAATTTCATTAGGAAAAAAAGAAGGTCGTATTCCTTTATCTTTCAGTCAAGAACGATTATGGTTTATAGATCAATTACAAGGAAACAGTATAGAGTATCATATCCCTGTTGTGTTAAAACTAAAAGGAATAATTGATGCTCAAATTCTAGAAACATCGTTACGTACGATTGTTGATCGTCATCAAATACTTCGAACCGTAATCAAATCAGAAAATGGAAAAGGATATCAAGAAGTCATTTCATCTGATCAATGGCAGTTAGAAAGTTTTACAGTGCAAAATCAAGAGGAATTAGAAACTACGCTTTCGACATATACAGAATTGCCTTTTGATCTTGCTTCAGATTATATGCTTAGAGCATGTTTGTATAAATTAGGAGAACATGATTATGTTTTGGCATGTGTGTTTCATCATATTGCAAGTGATGGTTGGTCTCAAGGAATTTTGGTGTCAGAATTTTCCGAAATATACGCTGCTTTACAGTCTAATACAACTATCGAATTACCAGAACTATCATTACAATATTCTGATTATGCCTTATGGCAAAGACAGTATATCGATGGCGAAGTTTTAGAAGATCAATTGTTGTACTGGCAAGATAAGTTAAAAGATCACACTCCTTTATTATTGCCTACTGATTATACGCGCCCATCAATACAAAGTAATGAAGGGGCAAATATAATTTTCGAGTTTGATAAAGAATTAAGTCAAGCTCTTGATGATTTAAGTAAAAAAGAAGGGGTAACCTTATTTATGTTACTATTATCTGCTTTCAAAGTTTTGTTATCACGATATAGTGGCCAAGATGATATTTGTGTGGGTACTTCTATTGCCAATAGAACTCAATCTGATATAGAAGGAATGATCGGTTTTTTTGTAAGTAATTTGGCGCTACGAAGTGATCTAAGCGGGAACCCATCTTTTAGAGAGGTGTTACATAGAGTAAAGGAAACTACATTAGGAGGATATGATAATCAGCACGCTCCTTTTGAAAAAGTAGTTGATCGTGTGGTAGAGACAAGAGATATGAGTATGAATCCTCTATTTCAAGTGTTGTTTACCTTACAGAACATGCCAGAAGAAGCAGATGATGATACTATTGAGGAAATGACAATAGAACCATATGAATATGCTGTTGAAACATCGCAATTTGACTTAAATCTTGCCGTAGACCAGAGCGATTCGGGTATTGTTTTAATAATGCAATATTGTACTGCGTTGTTTAAAGAATCTACAGTACGTAATATGTTGGGGCACTACCAAGAACTATTGAGAAGTATTGTTTTAAATCCATTAGAAGAAATAGAAAAACTAGGAATGCTAAGTGCGGCAGATATGCATCAATTACTGCACACATTTAATGCCACAGAAGTAAATTATCCTAAGAATAAAACTATAATTGATCTATTCGAAGATCAAGTGCAAAAAACTCCAGATAATGTAGCTATTGTATGCGAAAATGTACAATTAACATATAAAGAGCTTAATCAAAGAGCTAATAGAGTTGGCTATCATTTACGAGAAAACTATAAACTTACTGCCGATGATTTTGTAGGTATCATGTTGGATCGTACAGAGTGGGCGGTAATAGCTATTTTAGGAACGCTTAAAGCTGGGGCGGCTTATATTCCTATAGATTTAGATTATCCAGACTCAAGAAAATCGTTTATTATAGAAGATAGTACACCTAAAGTATTGATAACAGACTCAGAACATCTTTTTGAAGTAATTGAGTTCAATACAGATATCTTCTCCATTGATATTGAGTTAGATGAGTTATTAGAGGATAAAGAGCGATTAGAAAATCCAGATTTTTCATGTACTCCAGATGATTTGGTTTACATGATTTACACATCAGGAAGTACAGGAAACCCCAAAGGAGTTATGTTAGAACATAATAATTTGGTAAATTATGTGTCCTACGGTATTTCTGAATATGGTGAAAACGGAAAAGCTCATAATTTCCCATTGTTTACTTCGCTATCATTTGATCTCACTCAAACAAGCATTTACCTTAGTTTACTTACAGGCGGAAAGTTATTTGTCTACAGACAAGATGCACTAACTTCGATGCCATCAATTTTGGGTAACAAAGAGATAACTTCAATTAAACTAACACCTGCTCATTTATCATTTTTTGAAGATTTGGAATATGAGCATATTAGAGAAATTATTATAGGAGGAGAGGCATTAACCTTGGCTCATCTAGAAGCATTAAAGTCATTAAACTCGTCTGCCAAAATCCATAATGAATATGGCCCTACTGAAGCTACAATAGGATGTACAGTACAAGAAGTAAGTGATTTTAAATCCTTGGATAAAATTTCTATAGGAAAGCCAATAGCTAATACAAAAGCCTATATTCTAAAAGAAGATCAAAAACTTCAACCAATTGGGGTTGTAGGAGAACTTTGTATAAGTGGTTCTGGTTTAGCTAGGGGATATTTAAATAGAGAAGAACTAACCAATGAAAAGTTCATCAGTAATCCTTATAAAGAAGGAAAACGATTATATAAAACAGGAGATTTGGCCAAATGGTTGCCTGATGGTACAATTGAGTTTGTAGGTCGAGTAGACGATCAGGTAAAAATAAGAGGATATCGAATCGAATTGGGCGAGATTGAGAGTGTTTTGTCAAATTATGCGACTATTAAAAGTAGTTGTGTGTTAGCTAGAAAAGATAATAAAGGAGAATATCGTTTAATTGGCTATGTGGTTTCTAATGATCAATTTGATAAGCAAGATATTCAAGAGCACTTAAAATCAGTACTTCCAGATTATATGGTTCCACAGTTATGGGTGGCTTTAGACGAAATGCCATTAACTAATAATGGTAAGATTGATAAAAAGTCATTACCAGATCCAGATATCACTTCTTTAGCAACTATAGAATATGTAGCTCCAAGAAACGAAATTGAAGAACAATTAGTGGTTGTTTGGCAAGAATTACTTCAAGTTGACCAAGTAGGAATCCATAGTGATTTCTTTGAATTAGGCGGGCATTCTATTCTTGCGATACAAATGGTATCTCGAATTAATGATATAATCCCTAAAGATATTACGGTTGCACATTTATTTGAGTTTCCGACTATAGCTTTACTAGAAACATATTATACCTCAGATTCTGTATTTACTAATGATATTCTTGTTGCACTACAAAAAGAAGGAACAAAAAGACCAATATTTTGTGCACCACCTGCAGGTGGTGAAGCAATGGTATATACTAAGCTATCTAAGTTGTTGGGAGAAGATCAACCTTTATATGGTTTTCAATGCCCAGGTTTAGATGGTACAGTACCGGTTTTAAAAACAGTAGAAGAGATGGCTACTATTTTTATTGAAGAAATGCAAAAGATTGACCCTGTTGGTCCGTATTGCTTGGCGGGATATTCATTTGGAGGAAACATCATTTGCGAAATGATGAGACAATTGCAAGACAATGGATTCGAAGTTGATGAACTATTGGTATTTGAGGCGATGGCTCCAACAGAAAAAACACCTGATAGTATAGAAAATTTACCTTTTGATGGAGAAACATTCAAAGAGGTAGCATTAGATCTAGTAGGTGAACTTAATAATTTCTTTAATACCTCCTTTGCGCTGGATAAATCAGATCTCGAAGAGAAAACAATGGATGAGCAATTAGAAATGATTTATGAAATGATAAGAAGTTCTGAAGTAGCATCTCTAGAAGATCAAATGAAAGCAAGAATAGCCGTTTTTATTGCCAATTGTGAGATTAGATACTATAACCCTTTGATTAAGAAAAATGATGTGTCTATCGTAGTATTTAAATCTGAAGAAGAAAATTTAGATGGAGACTTAGGATGGCATCAGTATACTTATAGAGATGTTCAAGTATTTATGGTATCTGGAGATCATGGAAATATGCTTGAAGATCCATATGTTAATGAAGTGTATGAATATTTAAAACATTACACTTCTCATTCATCATATATGGAGGTTTAACATGTTAATTAATTAAAAACACATATATAAAATCAAAAATGGATTGAAGTACTGATCCGGATTGTGTATTTAAAAATCAATTGAGATTTAAATACAACTTTGAAATAGGTATTCCTATATGCTGGTTTTACCAGGCATTAGATTTTTCACATTATTTAATACATAAAGTAAAGTTGGTATATACAATCCGGGTTTTATCTAGTATCGCAATCAGAGATAGAACTCATTTGTCAAAATAAAAACCGAAACAAATAAAATCGAATGAAAAAATATTTTTTGTATTCAGTACTAATAATGGTGTCATTATTTGGTACTACTTTAACAGATTTTGCCCTAGGTGTATGGGTACTAGAACAACCAGAGAGCAGTATATCAGATTACTCTCTTATTTGGTTTTTTGAAGGCGCTCCCGAAGTCTTTTTGGCACCTTTTATAGGGAGTTTTGTAGATAGATGGGATAAAAAGAAAATGATAATTTATGGGCAATTGGCTGCGGGTATAGGAAGTTTGATATTAATGGCCTTACATTATTATGGATCATTACTGCCCTGGCATATTATGGCAGTAGCCGCTATAGGGTCTGTAGCTAATACCTTTGTCTTTACAGCATTTTATGTAACAGTAACAGCACTAGTCTCTAAGGATAAATTGATAAAAGCCAAAGGGATAACAGCAGGAATGTATGCTGTTATTAGCATATTAGTACCTATGGCTGCTCCCGTTTTGTACGAATGGATAGGAATGGGTAATATTTTTCTTTTAGATATTTCCACATTTACTTTTGCTATTGGAGCATTCTTATTTATCAAGTTTGTTACCGTTGAAAAAACAGAAGAGGAATTCAGCATTAAGAATGATTGGAATCTAGTTAAAGGGTATCTTTTGGAGAGAAAAGGAATGGTTAATTTATTGATCTTTTTCTTCGCTGTTAATTTTTTAATAAGCCAGGCAGAGATGCTGTTTACACCAATGGTTTTGGACTTTGCTTCTGGGTATACTTTGGGAATCATTTTATCTGTAATCGGTTTCGGAACCATTGTAGGTGGAATTATCACTGGTGTAGCAAAAAGGTTTAAAAAACCAATTAAGTCCATGATGTATATTAATGTTATCGTAGGTGTTGTTCTTGGTTGTTTTTGGATTAATGTAGATACTTATGCTTTGGCCGGTCTTGGTATGATTGTGATTATATGTTTCACGATTTCTGATGTTATTAAGGATGCCTTTTTTCAAACAGTTATTCCTGTAAAAATGCTCGGGCGACTTACGGGGTTCTTTGCTATGGTTGTAGGAGCATCTGGACCATTAGCACATTTATTATCCGGTGTTTTTGTAGATGGAATTAAAGCGTTTGTGACAAATTATTCACCTACAATACTAGATCATTTCCCCGGGACGGGAGTCACAGCATCAATTATTATTCTTTTTGCAATATGTGGATTAGGTATGATTGTAATATCCATAGTATGCTTAAGAAATAAACCAATTATGTTGTTAAATGGAATGTATACTAGAGAATTAGAAAAAGAAAAAGAGAAAGAACAAAAAGAAGAAGAAAAGAAGAAGGAAGAACTTAAGAACAAAGAAAAACAAGAAACTGAACAAAAAGAAACTGAAGAAGTACTTGCAGAGTTATAAATACAACTTTAAACTAATCAATCACTTAAAATCGTAACAAATGAATCAACTTAAATCAATAGAAACGTTACCGTCATTTGATCATATACCCATTGTTGAGGACATGACTAGAGATATCTTTTATAAAGAATATGTGAATAAGGGAAAACCGGTAGTTATAAAAGGAATGGCTTCTAAATGGAAAGCCCTAAATTGGGATACTGCATATTTTAAATCTAAAGAAAAAGGAGTAGAGATTCCTATCAAAGTAGGAAAAGTAAGCGAAGGGAAGCGAGAAAAAATGCTACTTAGTACATATACAGAGCTTCTTGATGAGCATGAGAAAAATTTAAGAATGGGCTTAGATTCTGAGATCCCTGGATACCTTCATGATATTCCATTCTTCTTTATGTTTCCTGAATATGTGACAGATATAACTCCGTTTCCAAAAGAACTATTTCCAAAATGGTATTGGCCAGAATGGCAAAACTATGTTCAGTTTTTTATGGGAGCAACAGATAGCCTAACCCCGTTGCATTTTGATACCTTGTTAACCAATAACTTGTTTTTTCAGGTTTCGGGTAAAAAGAAGTTTATATTGATAGAATCTGATCAAAAAAAGGATTGCTATATCGAAGGATGGAGATGGGCAAAGTTTGACCCTAGAAACCCTGATTATGAAAAATTTCCGAACGCAAAAGATTTAAAAATACAAGAGGCCGTATTAGGACCAGGTGATATTTTATATATGCCACCAGGAATGCTTCATCAAGTACATGGCTTAAGTCAATCTATTTCCTTTAATATCGATTGGCATACAGCAAAAAGCGCAAGAAAAGGTGTCGCTACTTTGTGGAAAGGAGCACCATTAAAAAATGTGTACTATAATTTTTTAGTATATATAGGACTTACTCTTCGTATCCCTGCCAAAAAGTTGTTCCCTTTCTATAAATCCTATTTAAATTATATAAGCTAAAAACTAGTCGAGATTTACTATATGTTTCGATATTAAAATAAAATTAAAACCAAGAATATTGTGGATACTACAAAAGTGTATTTAAAACCAAACGTTGTTATAGAACCATTACTTGATAAATGGTATGCTTGGAGTCATTTAATTTCTCCTGCAACGGGAGCGATGAACATTACAGGAAGACACCTAAAAATAATGGATTCTTATATAAAAGCTCCAGCAGCTCATGCTGCAGCGGTTAAAAACCCAAAAATGTTAGGTGGTCCTTTTATCGATTATGAAGGAAAGCGAGTAGATGAGATTAAGGCGCTTAAAGAAGATACCTTAGAAAATCAAAAAGATTTAGTTGCATTTAATAATGCTATTAAAGAGCTTGATGAACTTTTAAAAAGCAAGGCCAAAGGATATTCATTAGATCCTTTGTATGATGAAATGCCAGAAATACTAAAAGGGTATGTAGAATTGGTATATGATCTTAATAGTCAGCCTTCTTTTCGACTGTTTGAGGGGCTTTTGTATACTAGTAAATTTTATAAACAAGAATTACAAAGTATCTTACTTTGGGTTACAGAAAATGATGAACGTCCATTTGTATTAAGTACTCCGAGATTGATGGAACCAGATAAAATTCATTTGGATATTCCTTTTAGTCATAAAGGTTTAGATGTACTTAGTAAAATGAAAAAAGAACCAGGTTCGTTGGATGAAGTAAAAGAAATATTGGGTATATCAGAAGAACAAGCTGTTGTTTTTGATTCTTTTTTTACGACTGAAGCTCCAAAAAAATACGAAAAGTATACAGGTGATAAAGTGAGAATGAGATACTTTGGTCATGCCAGTATTCTTGTAGAAACAAAAGATGTCTCGATTATGTTGGATCCGGTTATAAGCTATTATGGGTATCATCAAGAGGTAGAACGTTTTTCTGATATGGATTTGCCAGATGTAATAGATTATGTTTTAATAACACATAACCATCAGGATCATATTTTGTTTGAAACGTTAATTCCGTTACGACATAAAATCAAAAATATAGTGGTGCCAAGGTCATCTAATGGTTCTTTACAAGATCCATGCTTGAAATTGATGTTTAAAGCGCTAGGTTTTGAGAATGTTATTGATATTGAAGAAATGGAGACCATTAACTTTCATGATTGTAATATTACCGGAGTTCCTTTTATTGGGGAACATTCTGATTTAAATATTCAGTCAAAAATTTGTCACCATGTAGCTGTAGGAGATTTTAAAATGCTTTTTGTTGCAGATTCTTGTAATGTACAAGCAAGATTGTATGAGAATGTACAAGGTGTTTTAGGTGATATTGATGTTTTATTTCTAGGAATGGAATGTGATGGAGCGCCACTATCATGGCTGTATGGACCATTGTTAACAGAACCTATTGCACGAGATAAAGATTTTTCTCGTAGGCTAGCGGGTTCTAATTTTGAAAGAGGAAAAGCACTCGTAAATGCCTTTAATGCAAAAGAAGTATATGTATATGCGATGGGGCAAGAACCTTGGTTAGAGTTTATAAGTAGTATAAAATATACTGATGAATCTAATCCTATTGTTCAATCTAATAAATTAGTAGCGTATTGCGAAGAAAAAGATATCATAGCAGAACGATTGTTTGGAGAAAAAGAAATACTATATAGTAAATCAGCGGCAGAGGTCGTTGATATGGTGTGAATTTATGAACTTTTTATTAAAAGCCGCCCTAAAATAGGTAGATGAACTCTACTATGAAGTTATATAAAACCTGTGAAGCCAGCTTCACAGGTTTTTTTGTTTATAAGGTGTAGCCTTTTACTGTTAATACGACGTTTTGAGATTTTAATTCATTTAAGAGAAATATGTTTTTTTGAATGTTTGGGTAACAAATTTTTAGTTGTTGAACTATAAAGTGATTTACCAATTAAAAGACGGGAACCGAAAAGCTTACTAAACAGAATAGGGAATTAACTAAACAGAATAGGGAATTAACTAAACTAATATTTACTAGTCAAGGGGCTTTTTTAGGATCCATTATTCTAATTTTTATTTCAAAAATAATAGTGTCTAGATATACTTATAAAAGCACATAAACTTAAAACAATTATGAAAATCACTAAATTACTGTTCTTACTTTTTGCCTTTTGTTTTTATGGACAAAACTTATGCAGTCAAATTTCTATACCAGATGCTTTACTAAAGGAGAAATTGGTAAATGCAACACTAGCAAATCAAATAGCTTTCGATCAATCAGATAACCCAATTATATTAGATCCAGATGGGAATGGCGAAATTGAAATGAGTGATGCCAGTCAAGTATATCGATTGAATTTGCATCATATTTCAGGTAATAGAATCACTAGTATCATTGGATTAGATCAATTCACTAACTTAAACAATCTAAACTTACGCGATAATGATATTAGCGTTCCAAATGAATTGTATGATTTGAGCGCTACGTTACGATACTTAGATATTAGTTTTAATCGCTCTTTGGATAATCAAACACTGGCTTTTGCAGGTACGAATTTAAATAGTTTGGAAACACTAAAAGCTTCTGCTATTGGTTTAAACACTATAGATATAACGGGGTTAAGTAGTTTACAAGAAGTAGACCTTTCTTACAACTTGCTTACCAGTCTAGACCTTACCGGTTGTGTGAGTTTACAAACAATCAATGCAAGTATTAATCGATTTCCTAACGTACCTTTAAGCGGAATAAACTCGTTGACTTATGGTGCAGGTGAAATGAATAATGTTATTACATTAGACGTGTCTACCAACAAGTTTTTAGCGTTAAATCTAGCAGATTTCCCAAATTTAGAAACCTTGAATGTATATGAAAATGAGTTTACCTCATTAGACGTTTCTCTTCTATATAATTTAAGAAAGTTAAGTTGTCATACTAATAATCTTGACAATATTAATTTTGGAACTATTAATCAGTTAACCGATCTATCTTGTTCTAAAAATAATTTATCAAACATAGACCTTTCCAATTTAACCTTATTGTCTCATATCTCTTGTTCTGATAATGACCTTACAGCAATTGATATTAGTAACTTAATTAATTTACAGGATCTGTTTTGTGCTAATAATCAATTAATGACGCTAGATGCTTCAAACAATAGTTTATTGGCTCAGCTTAATTGCTCTAACAATAGTTTAGAGTCTATGTATCTTAAAAACAACGGACCCATTATTGTGGGAGAAAGTTTTGGGTTTAATAATAACCCTAATTTAAATTATATTTGCGAAGATGCAGATCAAATCAGTTATATTAATACGTATATAAATCAATATGGGTACACAGGTATAACGGTAGATTCTAATTGTGACCTAGACCCACCTTGTATTGATTTGGTAGCTATTCCTGATCCTAATTTTGAACAGGCACTTTTAGATCAAAATATCGATACCGATGGACAATTAAATGGTACTATTTGTAGAGCAGATGCAGAAGTGGTTGAGACCTTAAACATAAGCGAAAAAAATATTAGTGATCTTACAGGAATTGAAGCATTTATAAATATAGAAGTGCTTTCTTGTATTAAGAATAATATTAGTACACTTGATCTTAGTCAAAATATTCTATTGAAAACAGTAGTTGCTGTCGAAAATGAAATAGCTACAATTGATATCAGTCAATGTACTCAACTCGAAGAGTTATGGCTTAATATGAATGAATTGTCTACAATAGATATAAGTCAAAACATACAATTAAGAGTATTACTGATTGATACAAATCAATTGTCTACAATAGATCTAAGTCAAAACATTCAATTAGAAAATTTAAGTGTTAAATATAATCAGTTATCTGTATTAGATGTTAGTCAAAATACTAACCTTGTTTATTTGATTTGTTCATTTAATAATATAACTACTCTAGACTTGAGTGCTAATATAGTTTTACGAAGTTTATATTGTCGTAATAATTTATTAACAAGTATAGATGTGAGTACTAATACAGTTTTAGAGAACTTGGGATGTAGTTATAATGAATTGACAAGCTTGGATTTGAGTGTTAATACAGCTTTAGAAGGTGTTGGGTGTAGTAATAATGAAATAGTTAATTTAGATTTTAGTACTAATGTAGTATTATTTTATTTAGAATGTTATAATAATAATCTAGAGTCTTTAAATTTAAAAAATGGCAATAATACTAATATAGCCTACATGGATGCGACTAATAATGTTGACCTGACTTGTATATTGGTGGATGATGTAGCCTATGCAACAAGTACTACTACTAGTTGGTACGAAGATCCTATAGCTAGTTATAACGATGTTTCTTGCCCACTTACTCCTATACCTGCTCCCATAATAATTGGTTGTAACGCAACTAAAAGAAGAATGGAATTAAAATGGCAAGGTTTAAGAGGTGTCGATGGGTACCAAGTAGAAGTGACTTTGGGAAATCAGACAACCTTATATAATGTGCCGGTAACTCAAAATAACCTTATGGTTGCAATTCCTTCAGTGGGTTCTTTATTTACTTGGAGAGTTAGAGGTGTTATCAACAATAACGGAGGTACGTGGTCTACATGGGTAAAAAAATGCTCTGGATTGCTTATAGACATTGAACCTATTTTCTTGAGTAAATCGAGTAAAGAGCCTAATACAACTAGCTTTGTTGCCTACCCTAACCCAATACAGAAGGGTAGTACATTGTATATTACAAATGGAGAAAAAGCAAAAAGTATGATTATTTATAATCTAAATGGAAAGGTTGTTTATCAAGCCGATAAAGGTATTGATGAAATCGATACTAACGATTTTAAATCGGGAATCTATATCCTGAAAGTACAAACCGATAAAGATGTGATCACAAGAAGTATTGTTTTAGAATAATTAGAGCTTTTATTACTCTTGTACTAAAGACGCAGAACACTGTGAAGTACAAAATAAAACTGACGTGTCCTAAAAAACCCAGTTACAGTAATGTAACCGGGTTTTTATTGCGTGTTTTTACTCTATCGCTACGAAGTTATAAACTTCGCAGAGTTGATTTTTGTTTTATTATTTGTACCGCTTACTCATATACTACACAGAAAATATTTCTGCGCCATCTGGTATATACTGATGAATCTAATCCTATTGTTCAATCTAATAAATTAGTAGCGTATTGCGAAGAAAAAGATATCATAGCAGAACGATTGTTTGGAGAAAAAGAAATACTCTATAGTAAATCAGCTGCTGAGGTCGTTGATATGGTATAGTTTTTAAAGTGTATAAAAACACCCGACAATTTTTATAAAAATTGTCGGGTGTTTGCTTTCGAAATTTATCCAAATACTTTGAGGATTGGAGATTTTTTGGTAATTGTTATTTTATGATTTAGGTTAGTTTGTCATTTTTTCTTTTTAAACCCCAGAGTAAGGCTAAAGTTGAGGTTAAGTATTCTACCTGCCTTACCTCCTAAAGAAATTATAGATGAATTTTCAGTGCTTGTTCTGGAGAAATATACTTTCGACTTTCCTGAATCAATACCAATTGTGGTATTACCAATTGTCGTACTGCTATTTGAACTTTCCAAAACGCTCGGAATATCTTGACTAGCTAAAGTACTTCGTAATTGTTTTTCAAAGAAATTTAGTTCTTGTACCTCATCCTTCGTATAATCTAGGTCACGTCCATAAGCAATAAAACTATTTTCCCCTTGTATTAGATTAAATGTTATACCTTCTGCATTCGTAAAGGATAGATTTATTTTTTGTTCGATTTCTAATTCGCCATTTTTTAGAACATAATCAGATTTGAATGAGTCTGCTCCTTCAATTAAACTACCTTTTAAATCTAATATCTCAATCTTTAATAGGTTTAAATTTAAATTGCCAGAATGATCACCTAAATCGACTCTGGCGTCAAATCCTATGTTAAGATCAGCTCCTACGTCAACGTTAAAGATTACATCATTTTTAGCCAAGAAAGCATTAACCGTGGCAACCAGATGAGCTATTATTTGTGAGCAATCACCATTGGGACATGGCATATTCCCATCAGGATCTATAAAATAAATAGGGTTACCAAAAGCATAATTATACGGGGAGTGTCTTCTCATTTGATCAGCTAAGGGATCAATATTCATCCATCTACCCAAAGTAGGATCATAGTTACGCGCTGTAATATCTATCCAACCGAGATTTAACTCGTCTTGCTCTTCTTTATTACCAAAACCATAATTATGGTTTCTTCCTCGCAGTGTATTATTATACCCAGAATGAGTCATGCCAAATGGATAATAATTCTTCTCCTGTACGATTTCAGATTGAGCTATATTCCCATCTTTATCGGCATCAGTATAAGACAATCGTATATTCCCTAAATGATCCTTGTATTGGTATACATAAGTATACTTTTCAATTCCATCTGCGGTGACTGTGGGTTCTATATACCCTTCTGGGTGATTAAAGAATTCTAAAATCCCATTCTTATAGATGTAATTACCAGCATACTCTGTTGTTGTTAAAGAACCACCTTCGGTAACCATCTTTTTTAATTTTGTTCCTAAGGCATCATAAATATAAGTAATATCTCCGGTATGTTCGGTATTGTTGATGGTAACCGTTTTGGGTAGGTTTAAATGATTATAAGTAATCTCTGTAATCCCTTTATTTGGATCAAGGGTCATATTACCATTGTCATCATAATTGTAGGTGTTAGTAGCGATACTACTATTCACTTTCTTAAACCCAAAAGGTAATGTAACTTGATCAGTCATATTTTGTAGTTTGTTACCCGTATCATATTGATAGGTTAAATTATCCATTGTATCAAAATGAGAAGGATTAGTGTAATCTACATCTTCTACAATAGCTCCTGTTCTTTGTAGGGTTAAGATGTTCCCAATTTTATCATATGTAACACCACTCAGATTATATTTACCATCACTACTGCTTCCCTGTGTTATTCTATTTAAAGCATCATATTCATATGTATACCAACGTTTACTATTATCATTTGCAGTTTTCCATTGGGTTTCTGCAATGTTTCCATTAAACAAAGCTGTTGCTCCATGCGTTGGGGTATTGTAAGTAATCCCAAAAGCAAATAAACTACCATTTAGGTGTGTTGGGTCATTAATAGCTGTTAACCAACCTCGTACATTATAACTATAGGCAACCGATTGAAGGCCAAGCCTCCCAACAAAACCTCCAATCTCTTTATTTGTTAATTGCCCTAGTTGATCATAGGTATTGCCTACAATACGTTCTTCTTCTTGATCATTTATTTTTTGAATTTGAGTCAATGGTCTTCCTACATGGTCATAAGTAAAGATGTCTGTCACATTAGTAAATGTTTCATTTTTCTTATGAATGCTAGTTGTTTGTATAGTTTTTCCTGTAAAATCCAACTTGTTGAGTACCCAGTCTTCTGTACCTAAATAGTCATTTTTAACATGTGTTTCCCATGCTCTCCCTTTTTTGTCATAATACGTTGTGGTGGTAATCCATTGATCGGTTTCTAGTACTTTTACTTGTGATACAGTAGGTAACCCTTGTACATTTGATGTAGCAATCATTCCTTCCCAGCTAATAGATGTATTACTAGGATTTAAACTTATAATATTCGGTACTTCATAGTCATCATAATAGCTTATGGTGTAGATTTCTGACACCCCTGTTGGCAATGCATCATTGGTGTAATAAAGCTGTGTGCCTGATATGGTATTGATAGTAGTGGTTTTACTTACCCATTGATCGGTTCTGTTATCTGCATATCCTTGCATGGCCGTTCTGCTAATCACACTTGGGTGAATATGTAACCCTGTAAATGCCACCCTACCCAAAGCGTCATATTTGGTAAATAACCATTCTTTTTTTACTCGTTGGTTAGCATTCTGGGCCATCACAGGTTGATCGAGTTTGTTGTATACGATATACTCCCAACCTTTACCCGGGATTTTCTTTTCTACTAGTCGATTTCTATGATCATAGATATATTGGTAGCACAATTCGTTAAGCTCGCTATCAGATACTCCATCACTAGTGATTACTTTTGGAGGGAGTACATAAGTAAGATTTCCAAAGTCATCATATACATAATACGTATCGTGAGCGATTGAAGCATCATAAGTTCTTTTTAAAATTATACGATCTTGTTTATCAGTAAATTCTTCTGTGGTATGATCTAAACCTGCAACCCAATTTTCGTCTTTGGTCACCTTTTTACTTAACGAACCTTTTGGGTAAAAATTTACGGTATTGTTAAGTGTAGGAATATAGTTTTCGTTAAGACTTACGGTAAAAGCCTTAACTTCATTAAGTGTATTTGTTTGATACTCAAATTTGATCTCATGCCCGTTACCTATAGCCCAGTCTTTTCCGGGGGCAGCTTGTTTCTCTAATCTACCTATTGGCGATTTTTCAAACTGACTTTGTGAATACGAATTCACATTAGCAAGAGGAACATTCTCAAAATCTGACGGATAATTTACTTTGTAATATTGTTGGGTTGCGGTTGCTTGGTTAGATTTGCGATAACTTCCTGTTAGGTCTCCGTTATTTTCAACATGGGGTAAATACGCTTTGTCTTGTTGACCGATCTTATTGTAACCTATATGTTGTATAATATCATTAAAATTGGGAGAGTGTCGTATCCCTATTTGTTGTGCTGGCCTACCAAACCCATCAAAATAAGTTACTTCCTCAATCACATCTTGCAGTTTATCGATTTGCGATAGATTTGTGATTGCTTTTTGAGGAGTTCTTGTGTAGATATAATTTTCATCACTAAGATTTGGAGGAGTATAATCGTATGATGGACATCCTTGATCTCGACCAGCAATATTGGGGCATAGATCGTTATTGTTATTGGTGAATCCTATAGGTTTTGTACATTGTTGCTTGGTTACTCTACCTTCTTCACCAAAATTATCACCGTCAGTATCACTATACCATATCGTTTCTGGATGGATTTCTTTTTTAGTATCATCGCAGTCTCCTGCTCTTAAAATATATCCTGTAGGAGGAGTGCACTGTATTTTGGTGTCGGTATTCGTTCCCCAATCATCGGTATCGGCATCTCGATACCATACTTGTTCTGGATGATGATCTATTTGAGTATCATCACAATCCCCATGTTTTGATACATATCCATTGGGTTGTGTACATTGTATTTTTGATATAGAAGTTACTCCCCAACCATCATTGTCGCTATCTTGATACCATTTTTTATTAGGATAAAACTGGTCATTTGTATCATCGCAATCTCCACCATTTTCGACATATCCTGTTGGTTGTAAACATTGAGTTTTAATATCGGTACTGGTTCCATAATGATCATTGTCTGCATCTCGGTACCATTTTTTACCGGGATACAGAAAGCGATTCTTGTTATTACAATCACCATTTACATAGGAATAGCTATAATCACTGGGAGGAGTACAACCTGTATAGGTTGTAGCAGTAATATCTACCCAATCACGACCAGGGTTACTGGTTAATATTGCTGGCGCTGTATTATCATGTTCTCTATGATCTTGTAAAGTAACTCTAAGCATGGCTTCCGAACTTCCAAAATTGTCTTGATCAAAATCTAAATACCAGTTAGTTTCTGGATGTATATTAGCATTTGTATCATCACAATCTCCAGATCTTGAGATATAACCCTGTGGTTCTCCTCCTCTTTGGGTTACCAATATAGAGTCATTGGGATTACCCCAACCATCACCATCGGCATCTCTATAAAAAGTGGTTCCTTGAGAATCGTGATCTCCACCTCCTCCGGGGCCATCATCTCGAGTTCCTCCTCTAGAATCTCCCGATCTTGTACCTCCTCCTTGTGTATCTCCTCCTCTTTGCTGTGAGTAAGAAGAAATACTCAATAGTAAGAGTGTTAATATTATAAGATAGTTATATACTTTTTTCATATAATTATTCCTTTATGTCTAGTATTTTCTTTTTTCTTAGTGAGCACCTTGAGGGGCTGGATTTTGATTATCTCCTTCATTAAGCCCTTTTTTGAAGATCATAATTGGGCTCTTGATATCTATAATCTCTGAAGGTTCTTGCAGAGAGCCTTTATAAATTCTACAAATCACTCTACCGGTCTTGTTTTGTAATTCTGAAGGCACAAAAAAGACGTTGGGCGCTTCTGGAGCTATGGCACCAAAGGCGTACTCTTGATTACCTACTTTGAATAACCATTCTATATGATGTGGTTCGGTGAGAGTTTCTAACCCTTCAATACGAAATTCATATCCACCTCGATCAACATACCAACCAGAACTATAATAGGATACAGGGTAGGGAAGTGTAAGTCCATTGGTATTCATAGGACCAACATTTCCCGTTGTAGGATCATCGGGTATTTGAGGTCTGGCATAGTAAAAAACAGGGTGTAGACTTTTTCTTGTATTTTGAGTTGTTTCCCACCATGAATATTCTGCTACAGAAAGGTTATTAGGTATTGGTATTCTATATTGTTTATGAGGGGCAATTTTTACTTGAATCGGACCTGTGGTACCAGAGCCGCCTGTAGTATCACTATCAACATCTGGGTCTTGCTCTAGGTTAATTGTCCAATCGGTATCTTCCCATGCAATATCAGGATCGGTAGTAGTGTCTGAGTCGCTATCAGGAATAGTTATTACATCTATAAATTCACAAACTTGTGTTCCGTTTTGTACAATTAGTCCTCCTTGTTTATCATTATTGATTAGGCCCGATTGAAAAGTAATAGGAGCACTTTTTACAATAAATTTTTGTTCGTTGTTTTGAGCATCTAATTTGGTAATTTCGCAAAATATGATACCGGTTACACCTTGTAAGCATTTAGGTAGAAAAATTACGTTTGAGAGTTCGGGAATTTTGCCCAATAATGGTAGTTTGGTGTCATTTATAATAATTCCCCATTCTACTGTGTCTCTTGATGCTATAGAAGTATCAATATTTAAACCTACTAATTCAAAAGGAGTTCCTGTTCTTTCAGCTTTCCACCCAGAACTATAAAAATCTTCGGGGTACGGTAAATTATATTCGTTTAGATTAGGAAGCGGAGCACTATTATTGTTTTGCTCATGGATATATCTAGGTCTTGGCGCAAAAAATACAGGATGTAGGCTTTTATAGTTATATGGATTGTCTATCTCGATACCGTCCCAAGAGTATTCTGTAATATTTACTTTGTTAGGGATAGGGATGTTATAAGTTTTCGGATTTCCTACTTGAATATATACTCCTTCAGGAGCATCTGGTATCTCTGCACCACATGGATTACTTCCTTCTCGATAACCATAACAATATTCTTTTAATATGTTTTGATCTAGATCTCTAATTGTTTTTAAACGATTATGTGAATCATACTCATAAAACGTTGAAATTCCTTTTGGATCTGTTACACTAGTCACACCAATTAAGGGATCATAAGTATATGTTGTAATCTGACCTTTAGAAAAAGTAGTTCTAAGTTGATCTAGTGCGCTTCTTAATTGTTCTTCGGTAGATGCATTTATATCTAGGTTAGATAAGTTCTCTAACGAAGTGATCGTAGCAGTAGGAATACTACTAAAAGAAATATTTTTAAGCTCAGCAATTACGACACTCTTTTTATAACCATAGATATATGATATTTCGGTTCCATCGGTTTGTGATAAAGATGTAGGGTTTCCGACAGTATCATATCCATGATATTCAATTCTATTTTCTAAAAGAGAAGAACCTTTTGCTGCTTTTTGTACAGAAGGTGCAACAATCCCATTACTCCAATCGTTAAAATCAGTACGCTTGGTATATGTTTTTGTAGCATCAATATAGCTTTCTATTTGGACAGGAGTACTATATTGTTTATTGGTAATAAGCTTATCAATAGCTTGTGCCTCATTAGGTTCTAAGCCAGTGAATTCACTTTTTTGATCGGGATAATAAAACTTGTTTTTTATAGTTTGATCAAGGCTGTTTGTGGCACTTTGTTCTTTAAGTAATGGGAAAAGCGGGTGGTATTGACTATTGGTTATGGTAACGGCCCTCGTCTCATTAGCAAAAAAAGTGGTGTTTTTTTCTGAAGTGGGCATATGTCGTTGAGATTCTAAATCAATCTTCTGCATATATTTTCGTGTCCTTGTTTGGCCGTTATGTGCGATGAGATCCCATTCGTTCCTTACATGAATAAGTGGGAGTACGCTGTATTTATCGTTTTTATAGTTAATTTCTTTTTTGAACACTAGTTTTCCTTCAGAAGTATACATACGTTGTAGTTTCATTTTTCCTCGAAACAATCCATTATCAATGGGTAGATCCTGAAACCCTCCATTTTGATTTGCAAAATCAACTTGGTATGAAGTGATATCACTACCAATGCCATTACCTTGATCACTTATTTCGAAAAGAGGAGCTACCATATCTGGATGATCTTTTGAACTTGAATATATATTCTCGGTTATACCATGGTTTTCTCGATTTTTGATTAATACTCTTGAATACCCAACATAAGCACCATCTGTTAATTCTGCCATAGATTGTGAGGAAGCATAGATATCAAAAGTGACTTTAGACAAGTCTCCGTTAAAATCTCCATAGGGTCCCAATTTGGCTTTTCCAAAAAGAGGAATTGCATTCATTCTTCCTGAGGTTCTACCATCAAAATCGGTATAGTTGTAATCCAAAATTTGTTGTTCTCCTGTTTCGTCAATAATCCGTTGTGCCTTTAATCTTAATCCAACTCCCTTTACTTCTTTATCATTTAATAAAAAAGAGTTCAATTCATAGGCAAACTCTGTAGAAGCACCAGTTGGGTATTTAATTTTGGTTAATACTCCGGCTTTTGTATATCCCAAATTAGCTGCCATAGAGTATACTCCAGGTAACTTCTGATACTCATTGCCTAGCGAAACCGGAAACAATGATAGTGCTCCTTTATTGGCTGCAAAAAATAATTGAGGAGCCCCGCCAATTAGTGTAGAAGTAGGTGCATTTGCATAACCAGAGTAGTCATGATTAAAGGCCGTTCTTTCGGGTAGTTTGGTTTCATTATACGTGAAATTATATCCAGGGATTTCACTTCCGTTTTTTCCTAAAACCCTGATTTTAAGTAGCTTTAAACGCTTGCATTTAGGTTCATTACAACCAGTATCTGCTATAAAGTAACCATATTCAAACTTGTAAGTCTTGATTGTATTGCCATGAAAATCTTTGATCTTTATAAATTCTAGAGCTTGTTCTCCAAGATAATCTTCTCTACTTTTTGAGTGTATGAACTCTACTGATCCCTTATCAAAATGTATTTTGTTTAATCGGTTTAATTGAGGATACTTATTGATGAAGTATTGCTCATTAGTAATGGTCGGATTAGCCAAAGGCACATTATCTAGATTATTACCCCATAATTGATAAAAGTCGACTAATCTTCCTTCGTCATTCGATAATTGATAGGTGTCATAAATAAAGGAAACTTCTTTTGTTGTAGCGACACTTTTAATGCGAGATAAGTGGTACGAATCGACTTGGTTGTAGGAGTATAAATCTTCTTGACTTTGTCGTCCGTAACGCTTACTTGGAATTACATCTGCACTTTGCGAAATATCAAGATTTCCAAAAGTATAAGTTATCCCTTGTGGATTTGTAATATCAATTTTTCTAATACATTTGATTTTTCTATGGCCTTCCCAATCATCAAAAAAACCGAAAAGATTTAGAGAGTCACTTTCTCCAAATTCAGAAATTATAGTATTTCCTTGGTTGTTAATTTCAATGGTGGTCTTATCTTTTCTATGGACAAAAGAAGTGTTAAGACCAGGAGCGCTGGCTCTAAATAAATCGGGGCGGTTATCATCATTTTCGGTAACAGTATTTTCCCAACCATCTGTAAATATACCGCCAGTACCATTGGGTAAGGTAAATGGGGTTGTAGCATCTAATAGGTCATTAAGAGATGGATTTGCTTTATATTCAGAAAGAAAAAACCAACCTAAACTTTTTACAGTATAATTTGTAAAAGTATTAGCCCCATCGGCAGTAAATTTTTCAGCTTTATAATAAAAATCTTCAACTCCTTTTATTGTTTTGCTAATGCTACCCCCGACATTTAGGGACCAATTACTTCCGACAGATGAAGGAACGTCGGCTACCTTTACTCCAGAAGTATTATAAGAAATAGATATAGGAACTGTAATATCTCCAGATTGTATTTCGAATAAAGGGATATTTACTTCGGCCCTACCTGTATAACTATTCATAGGGATATGGTTGACCTTTTGGAAACTACTCATATCAGGGTTACTCACCTGATAGGCATTTAAAGCAGCATTTACATTGATTTGTTCGTTTACCGGAACATCTGATTGTCCAAAAGCAATACAGACTTGTAATCCAAGAAGGAAAGTCAGTAGTTTTTTCATTATAATAAAAGATTTCTGTTTGGAGCAAATATAGAATGGGGGTTAGCCCTCTTACAAGGCTAATAAATTCGATTTCAGGAAATCGCATGTACTATTCCGTGAAATCGCACGTTCTTTTTGATGTATAAAATGTTGAAATTTAGGACTTCGTGATTTTTTAGTTTGGATAATCGAAAAAAAGTAAAAACGGTATATTTGTTTTTGTAAAACCTGCCAGATTATAACTTATTCATTGTAAAGATTAGAATAAGTATCATTTTTAATATGACTGTTAACACCGTATATGAATTTTAGGAAGCTAATAATAGTAGCTATTTTTTTATGTTTTTGCATTCAGAATATTAGTGCATTTCAAAAAGCATCAATTACTATAAAAAAGGATAGCTTTAAATTTCTTGAGGATGAGTTTGATAAAAATAAAAAGGATTCGACTAAAGCAATTGTTTATGCAAATAAGTACCTTTCTAAAGCGATAGAAATCTCGGATACATTAAAAATAGTTAAAGCATATTATTTCTTGTCTAGGATTAGTAGTAATTCGATAGCTCAAAAATATAATGATAGTATTATAGAATTTTCAAAAGGTCGTGATTTAAAAGATTATCCTGCATACGCATATTCTGATAAGGCTGATATTTTTTATAAAGAAGGGAACTTTAAAAATGCATTTGACTATTATTTAATAGCGAATCAAAAAGCAAAGAAAAGATCTAATCAATATTTGTTTTTTTATAGCGAAAAAATGATCGCATCCTTAAAAATAAGGTTGGGAGAATACAAAGAAGCGTTAACCATGTTTAAAGGTTGTTATACTTTTTATAAGAATAATAAAAAATACGCCAAGTCAAATTATTTGACGACCTTATTTTCTTTATCAGATGTTTACAGAAGGAATCATCTCGTAGATTCTGCAACGATTCTTAATCGTTTAGGGTATCGAGAAGCTTTGATATTGAAGAAGGAAAAACTAACCTCGTATTTTACTTTGAATGAAGGAATAAACCAATATGATAAAGAGAATTATGCAACAGCAATAGACAGTCTCAAAAAATCTATAATAGAGTTAGAAAACAATAAAGATTTGGGTAATGCCGCCATAGCACACTTTTATTTAGGGAAAACTCTAAGATCATTGGGAAATACGAGTGAGGCTCTGGTTCAGTTTAAAAAAGTAGACGCAATATTTCGAGAAGTCAAGAGGATTATGCCAGAAACTAGAGAAAGTTATGAGCATATTATCAATTATTATAAAAACAAAAAGGATAAGGACAACCAGTTAAGATATATAGAAAGATTATTAAGTGCAGATAGCGTATTACAAAGTAATTATAAATATTTGATCACTAATGTGACTAAGAGTTATGATACGCCTCAACTTATTTCAGAAAAACAGGAAATTATTAACGCTCTTAAACAAGAGAAAAAAACTTCTAAGGTCTTAATCACAGCTTTGGTACTATTAAGTTTAATTTTTCTTTCATTCTTAGTTTATAATTATCAGAAAAGAAAAAAGTATAAGCTAAAGTTTGAAGAGTTGTATAAAAATACGACCAAAGAAAATACAACTATTGCCAAAATTGATGTAAAGAAAGATGAAGTATCGTCAATTGGTATTTCAAAAGAAGTAGTAGAAGATATATTGGATAAGTTGAGATCTTTTGAAGAAGAAGCAGGTTTTTTACAATCTAATATTACTGTTAACAATCTTGCTAAAAAATTTAAAACCAATTCGAAGTACTTGTCAAAGGTCATCAATGTATATAAAGAAAAGAGTTTTACAGTTTATATTAATGAACTTCGAATTGATTATGCTATTGAAAAACTTAAAGTAGATAAGAGGTTTAGAAAGTATACAATTAAGGCCATAGCTTTTGAAACTGGATTTAACACAATTGTAGCTTTTTCTAGGTCCTTTTACAAAAAAACGGGGATTCACCCTTCTTACTTTATTAAAGAGCTTGAAAAACAAGAATCTATTTAACTTGCTGTTTGTTAGTTGTTTATGTGTTTTAATTCCTGAATTCGCACGTATAATACAAAGTGATTTTTCCGTTGCGATAGAATTATATCTATGTTTGTCGAAAAAAAACAAGAGGAAATGAAAAAGGCTAAAGGGAAATTAGGTTTACAAAAAACAAAAATCACAAAGTTATCCAACATGAGATTAATTATAGGAGGAGATCCAAAATCTAAATATGCTGGTTCTCAGAATTGTGGTTCTGGTGTATGTCACACTGATGGAATAGCAGAAGGAGCAGGTTCTCGTAATGGAGATTGTCGTAGCGGTGGAAATCGTGGTGCTCAAGGGTAATTGACAATATAATTCATACAAAAAGATTTCGATATATTGAGGGGTATATCAATTCAGCCTTAAGGTATGGATGTAATGATTTTACATTCGATATAGATTATTTTTATGAATGAAAAAACAAATAAAAATGGGGAAAAGTAAAAGGAAATTAGATTTACAAAAAATTAAGATAACCAAACTTTCTAATATGAGAATGATTAGAGGAGGTACCGATGGTTTAGGGTTTCAACAAACACCAACCGATCAATGTCTTCCTACAGAAGGACAATGTAACACAGAAGGAATCGCTGATGGAGCTTATTCTCGAGAAATATGCGATACCGGGAGAAGACCTGGAGCTCAGGGATAAGTGTTCTTTTCTTGATTAATGAATAGACTTTATCAAAATCTAGAAGTTAGTTGATAAGGGTTATTTAAAAAGACACATTTTCTTTTGTGTTTTAAAATCGTAACAAGTAAAAAAAACCGAAACATCTTTTAAAAGATATTTCGGTTTTAGTTTTATTCTCCAAACAGGATAAAATGTCGAGTTTTGATGCCAAATTATGGTTTAATCGCTAAATCATCAGTGGTATTTTATAATTTGAAATTCTGATTACAATTTTTGCTCAAATTAACCTTAAAACTTTCCTGTTACCAATTGGTTTTTGATTTATGTATTTAGTACGAAGTACACGATTTTTTTATGGATATATTGTGATTTTTTTGACTCTGCTAGTTTAAATGTAAACAGTTTTGGTGATAATTTAATTTGAGAAATGCTATTGTTACCTAAGCGCTGGTCCAGATACCCATAATACTATAGATCTTCGTTCTCCTTTAGTAACTGGAGTTACTCTATGCATACAATACGATGGAAATAAAATAACCGCACCTTTCTTTTTAGGTATTTTTTGAACATCTTTACTGACAAACATTTCTAATTCTCCACCTTCATATTCTTTAGGATCAGAGAGTTGTAGTACAATACTTATTTTCCGTTTTTGAACACTACCACCCACATCCATATGCCAATCATAATGTCCACCATCACTACGATATATACCGTATTGTATGTTTTCTAACATCCCCGTAAGATCAAATTGCCATAATTCATCATTTGCTTTCATAGAAAGCTGAGCAAATTTATGGTATAACCAATGGGCGTCTTTCGTCTGAGAAGACAACCACTTTACCTCGCTTTTTCGATACCCATCGCTATTTGTTCCAGAGGCCAAAACTGCTTTTTGAAAATCTAATGTATCAGCTAATTGATGTATTTTTTCAATTTCTTCTTCAGAAAATGCTTCTGGCTCAAAATACCAACCACCTATATTTTTATTTGTTTTATGTTCGATTAAAAAACTCATAGTATTTAATTATTTAAGTATATGTTTAGTCGATAGATAAACGATTCTATTAACCATCTTTTTTAAAGATGTTAGCTTTTTCTTTTATTTCTTTATTCTAAGAAAACTAGAATGTTAATTATTTTGTAGAATAAAAAGTCTATTGTTCTTAACAAAATTATTGGCCTGTGTTTTTTGGAAAGGAGAGGGAAAGTTTAACTTTCCCTCTTTTCTGTTTAAATTAAAGAATATGTATGGTTAAAACATACCTGTCTTTTATTTTAACAAGAGTAATAGGTAGAATATAAATAGTTTCCTTCATTGTCGTAAGTAGCAACTCTTTTAGTACACCCTTGAACCCCAGATCCTCCAGGACTACCTTCTGCTCCTGATTGTCCAGGAGAACCATTATTTCCTCCATTAACTTGCTTTTGGTTTTCTTTACTTAAAACTTTACCTAACTTTAAAATTGATTTTTTCATTTTTAATTAATTTAATTTGTTATTAACTCCTTGATCAGTTTAAGGACATTCAAGGTGTATGTCTCTATTCTCGAGAAAATGTTTTACTTTATGTTGTTACTATTGTAAAAGTGAAAATTCTTTACAAAGAGAGCACATATATACACTCTCTTGTTTTATTACCCTACTGTTACGCCAGGTCTAGTGCCAAGAGGTTCTCCTGTAAATCCGCTACTAGAATTATTATTACAATTACAATCAACATTAGGATCACATGGTCTATCTTCTCCTTCTGGTCCTGGATGTCCTTGTCCGGGCTGACCTTCACAACCATTAGATCTTCCACCATTAATTTGTTTTTGGTTTTCTCTACTTAAAACTTTCCCTAATTTTAAAATTGACTTTTTCATTTTCTTAAATAATTTTAATTTGTTATTAACTTCTTGATCAGTTTATAGACACTCAAGATTTGCGTCTATTCCTCGCGAGAGAATATTGTTAGATGCCAAGCTCTATAGGGTCTTGGTTGTTTTAAAATTTTGTGCTATTTAGTTAAAAAGAATAGTATCACTATAGTACTTTATACTAGTGTACGGTTGTTTTTGTTGTATACTTTCTTCTATGTCTTCTATAAAAAACTGCAATTCTTCTTTTTGATATTCTTTAGGAAATGCCTTACCATTGATTATAATTTGTGGAGTAAAATTAATAGCATTGCCAGCACACCAGATTTGTTGTTTTTGCAATTCGTTTCTATAAATTTCTTTATCGATAGCCTTATCCCATTTATGTAACCACTTGTTAACGGTCATATCACCATAGATTTCATTCATAGCTTGCAAACAGATGGTTTTTCCTTGGGTATTATAGAGATACAATAAGTTTGTAGTAATTTTAACCAAATCACTTTCTTGATCTTCTGGATTTATGTTAAAACGTATTTTTACCCGTATCGTGTTACAATAGGTATTTAATAGATTATGAATGTGTTGATGTACAGGTTTACAATATCGACAAAAAGGATTCGTAACCAATACTATTTCTATTGGAGCCTCTGGGTTACCCAATACTATTCCTATATCTTTATCTATATAGGTGTCTAATTGTGGTGACTTTTGTAACAAGCTATCAAAAACTTCAAAATTTCTCTTAAATCTATTATTCTCTATTTTATCGTTTTTTAAGCTTTTATGTTCACTGATCAATGGTTTTAGATAATACCACGTTAACCATACAAATGTTATTATAATAGTGGTAGTACTAAGATCATAGCTCGAAAGACTATAAACAAAAGAGCTGGCAAAAGATGCAATTCCTGCTTGTATCCAAAGTATCCCCACAATACTTAAACATAATATACACCATTTCTTAATTACCTTGTATTGATAATATATAGAATAGCCTGTTATAGGTAAGATAAGTATGCTTATGATATAGAGTAGCTTAGGGTTTGATAAGAATGCTAGAGTTAACAATATTGATGTCGAAAAATATAAAATGCCAAGATCACTTAGTTTATAACCTTTTAAGATTTCGGCTCCTTTGGAACTTAATACAGCATCACAATCCGTTTTTTCATTAGAATCAGAACAAAAGGCATTTCCTAATGTGGTTTGCATCCCTAACTCTTGCCTAATGATAGTAATACTTATAATACCTCCTATTGCAGAAAGCATAAGGTGACATAAGATGTATATTGAAGTTTCATGTTGGTATATAGTGTAGCCTATTAGCATTATCAAAATGCTAATTACCACATCTCTTATGGCATTTTTCTTTTTGGTAGTTGTAGTGGCTTTATTTTCCTCAGGAGTTTCTACGGCAATAATGATTCCTGTAAATAAGTTTAAGAATTTACTTTCCGTATATATTGCTTTTTGATTTTTACCATTAAAAATAACATAACCTTGTTGTTTGCGTTCTACATACACTAATTCTTCTCCTTGATTTGTAGTGATTTGTGCAATAAAACTATCTGGAAGTTGCACTAATGTTTCCTTGTCTACGGGAATTTCCGCTGCTATATTTTCGATATTAAAATGGTCCATAACACCAGTGATTGCATGCAAACTAGGATATGATGGATGGCTTTGTATCTGAAAACTAAGTTCTTCGGAATCAAAAGAAATTTTATTTTTCTTTAATAACTTTTGTACTATGTTAATCAACGTGTATTTTTCACTATTGTCCCCCATTAGATTTATATTTTTTTGAAATTAGGATAGAAGTTATTATTATGAGGTTTTTGCATAATAATCGCGATAAGTATATATTTTGTTTGTTCTTAGAAGTATTAAATTTTTCTTTATATGTGTTTTCATAAACTAAGGAGTGTGTCCACTTGAGGTTTATGTATACCTGTAACACTTATCCAATAAATAAATGATAAGAATGATAGGGCAAGTGTAAAAGAATAAAATGGATCTTGTAACAATATGAACGATATACGGTTAGCAAGAATAATTACAAGAAGAACAGCTATCTTACCTATACTTTTATATGTAGAAGCACTAGTTTTTGAATTTGTCTCCTCTACATCGGATGGGGCCAAAAAAAGGGCAAAAGCAACTATAGACAAATTGACAATACTAATTGAAAAAAACAATAAATACTTTTTCATAGGTGTTAAATTAATTAGGTATTAATAAAAGAGCATGTTACAATGCTTACCGTAGGGTATTTATTCTATAATGCAGGAGGTATAAAACATAACAACAATTCAAAAAATAAATCTTAAAAAATTCATATTGATGTTAATTTTTTATCTTTTTGAAAGGTAAATAATGGTGATGAATGAATATATTATAGAATATTCTTAAAAGAAGGTAATGAAAAGTTATTCAATGCTTTTCTAATTATGTTTTCAAAAAAAGGATTAATTTGTCCATTATCACAAAACCTGAAAACAGAAATCAAAGAAGTTTTATAAGGTAATTACACTTGGTATTAGAAGGAGGATTATTAAAATGTTCAACTCTTATAGAATATGAACTCAACCTTTAGAACCGTATATGTTATTAAATAAAAAAAACCGAAACATCTTTTAAAAGATATTTCGGTTTTTAGTTTTTGTACTCCAAGCGGGACAGATATCGAACTTTTTACATGAAGATTGTAACTTAATCTTACAACATTCTATCACATTACAAAATGCCAGTTTTCTATGAAAAATCATAGAAAACTGGCATTTCCTTTTTCATCAATCATCTGTAAAAATATACTTCACAATGAACACATATTTTGAACATCACGACATACATACTAACCATATTTTTGACTTTGAAACAGAGTGTTTTGTTAGAGACCCTTTAGAATTTAACAAAAAACAAACTAGAAAAATACTTTCTAAAATCCTGAAAAAACTAGCTCCTTCACCGGAAACTTATATAAAAACATTACGAGAGAATCCTTGTCCTCTTCTTCAAAATTATCTTATTACTAAGAAATCATCTGATTTTGATTTTTGGTTTGCCCTTAAATTAAGACAGTATCAAATGGAACTAAAGCAAATACCTATATTTCTAAACTACCATTTAAAAAACTCATTTAACAATGATAATAAAGCTTTTGGTGAATTTTTAAAGCTAATTATTTTACAGTATAAAAAGGTGTTTTTTAACAAAAGAGTTTCTAAAAAAGTGAAAGATTATTACAAATTATTTTTCTTGACATTAGAAAATAAGCGTAGTATGACAAAAGTAAGAAAGCCTTTAACCAGTTATGATACTTTAGCTTTAGTGGCTATTCAGAATAACCCTTTGTATATAAAAAATAGAATAGTCTATTTTATGGATATCTGGTTAGCATTAAAAAAAGAAAACTTTATAGATAACCATACTTCCTTTGAAAATTTCAAAGCTATTTTCAAGGAACATCCAATTGATCCTAAAAACCGAATTAAATGGACAGGAACTAATAAAGAACTACAATGGTTTATAAAATATTTGGCTTATGAGTCTAAAAAAGCAGTTGATCTAGACAAAGATATATGGGTAATAACTATAAAATGCTTTATTAGAAACTGTGGCAAAGAGTTTACAGAATCACAGTTACGGAATGCATCTGGAAAGCGATTAGATCGAAAAGAGCTAATAGAAGCTATACTCCGTGATCTTTAAATGTAAGCTTATCTATTTATAGGGTAGTTTTATAAGTTTACGAATTAACACTTAAATGAACCAGTATGTTATTTGGATATGCACGTATAAGTACCCCATCTAAGAAGTTTGATTTGCAAAGGTTTTTTCATAAAAAACACTTAAAAATTTTGGGGAAAAAATAGTCTTTCAATTTTGTTTGCTAACTTCGGAACAATAAAAAATATGAACCATCTCATGTCTTAATATTTTTTCGGGTATGGGATGTTTTGTTTTGAAAAAACAATTGATGGAAAAATATTTTAATTACGCATTAGAATTGGCTGGAAATATAGCTAATCATTTCAATAATAACAATAATTACAATAATGTAAGAGTTTATTGCCCAAATTTTGGGAAGGGTTATTCTGAAGATTTCATAAACGTATTATTGACTAATTATGGAAATTATAATCCTACTAATAATGTAACCTTAATTATTGATGCTTCCCATATAAAATTAGAAGAAAAAGCAATGCAACCTCGAGTTGTATTACATTACTTACCTCGTCTGAATTTAATTAATATAACAACCGTTTCTGTCGAAGAAGATTTTCCTATCATTATTAATAAAGATAAAATGGGAAATACTACTGCCGTTGAATTGGCTCTTTATTATTATGAATTATCAAATACTACACAACAATATTATGAAAAAATGATTAAATCTTTAAAGACAAACTAATTTCAATAAACCGAAAACCAACCAATAAGACAATATTATTAAAATCAATATAATTAAAGATTGAAAGAATTTTATCATGTTGCAAGAGCTGATATTTCAGAGCTTGACAAGTTAGAGCTTTATAACAAAGAATTGAATATTGAACTTCCAGGATATTATTCAAATAGGGAGTTCCTAAATAAAAAAAATGAACTATTTCCAGAAGGTTTGTCTTCGCATGGAAATCAATATTTAGGTAATTATTACGATCCTGATGAAGTTAATAATGAATTCTTAATAGAGTTTGGTATTGAATTGATACGAAGATTAAAGTATCCAAATTTACCATCAAGATACCAATCAATCTTTGGTTGTCTAAATATAGATGATGCATTGACTATTAAAAACAATCAATTTCGAGGTGAAGGTGATATATATATAGTAAGTTGTAACTCATACTTTGTAGCAGATATGGGATTGCTAAATCAGTCAAGATCAATTTTGGGTTTGGAAATAATAGGAAATAAATACTGGTCTGGTAATGTTTCTAGTAATCCTTTTTACGAAGTATTAATGAAGCCTCCTGTTAGAATAATAGAAAAAATAGTAACCAAAAGTTCAATAAAACGATGAATTGTAATAAGTAAATGTCCATATTAGAAAAAATAACTTTTGTCCTCATATTCACTATTTTTATATATTTCTGGAATAAGTTTGTAGTAACAAAGTTGATTCAGAGTGTTGTAAAAAAAAAACCAAATAATAAATGGTTATCAAGGAATCAAGAAACAATTATTAAGATATATCAAGGCTTCTTTTGGTCATCACTTTTATTGTTAATCATTAGCATGTTATTTAGTAATTAATCTTAGGTTTCTTAAAAATTTAAATAATCGATGGAAAACTATATTCAATACGCTGGAGGATATCAAAAAGATAATATCGATTTATCTGATATTAAAAAGGCCATAAAAGATGTTCAGCAAGCAGATGATGAGCACGATGCTTTTTGGGTTTCTGTAATAATAGAAAATGAAAATGTAATTGAAACCAATAAAGATTTAAGTCTTTCAATTATTCTGGATGAAGAACAAATGAAGTTTCAAGCTACCAACTGGACAGAAGTTGAGGAGCTTTTCATTTTATTATTGGATGAAAAATTCATCGATATAAAAAATAAAATAAAAGTTCAATAAAACAATGAGAATTGACCAAAGTTTTAATAGAAAAATATCAATTCTTGAAAGTGCCAAGAGAAGAGTAGTTAAAGAACTTATAGAGTTAATGGGAATTCAATTAGAAAGAAAAGGCTCTGTACCAACTTCTCAACTTCAAGAAAACATTATAGGTTATGACTTTTCATCTGATAGAGACTCAATTAATTTATACTTATATCATAACAGAAAAAATGATGATTACTATATTAAGTATAAACAAGGAGGTTTTACTACCAAGATAAGGATTGAAGAAGAAGAGTTTGATAGAATTGTAGCATTATTAGCAATCAGGAGTAGAGCCGATAAAACTGGAACAGTATCGGATACTGCATTTAATTTTCATCGTAAAATGAATGAAGATGGTTTTACGGTACCAGAAGATTTTGAGGATACAGATCAAGAAAATCCATTTTAGATCATTATTTGGGGAAATAAACAACTCGGCTACAGTTTATTCCTCTCTAATCCTTGAGTTAGTTAGAGAGTTTAATTTACACTACCGTAAGTTAATAATTAAAGTTCAAAATATGCATGGAATTATATAAATGTGAATGCCAAAAAAGCAATGGAAAAGTTCTTAAAGGTATGAGCGTAGAAGTCATTACTTCTACTGGATTGCCAAAATATGAAAACATTAAAAATGCTGTAGAATGTAAATATGACATTTCACTTAGTAGCATTTCTATAAACACAAACCAATGGGATTGTCAAAAAATCTTTTAAATTAAAGTTCAATAAACCGATAAATTAAAGATTAAATTATCCTAATAAAAATACATTGAAAAGAAAGGACACAACATCCTTTATTCTATTGTCATCTATTATTTAAGAAGAACCTATGGAACCACCACATATAATGATAAATATTCCGGATACTTTTCCAGATGTAGTTGTCGAGAAAATTACTTCTGATATGAAATCTGAAAGGTTAAACCTGAAAGTAAATAAAGTTCTTAACGAACCTATGATGGCAGTAGAATTAACTATTCCTGCTCTCATTGCTATATTTATTGCACAAAGTTATTTCGGCGGATTTTTATCAGAACTGGGAAAAGATCATTATTTGATATTTAAAAAATGGCTAAAGAAAACTGCTCTTGATAGTCGAAAAATTAATGTTGTTACTTTAACTGCAAGTCAATCAACCGAAAAAATTGACAAATCTAATACCCAATCTAAAGCATTCTCTTTGCATTTAAAAACAAAGGATAATAAACAAATAAAATTATTATTCGATTTAAACTTGGAAGATGCGATTTGGGAAAAAGCAATTGACAATATGATAGACTTAATTCACAATAATTATGAAAATTATCCAAATGATGAACTGACAACGAAAATTGCGGAATTGAATACTCACAGACCAGATATCTATGCAATAATAAACCCAGATACCGAAAAATGGGAATATTTTGACCATATGATGTTGCTCATCCGCCAAAAAGAAATGAATAAAAACGAAAGATAACAATGCATTCTATGAAAAGTCTTACTCCAGTTCTTAATCGAAAATACATTAACTTTATTCCTGTAGCTGATGGTTGTTATACGAAATCATTACATAAAAGTTCAGTAAACGGATGATTGAAACACTACTCGATTTAATTGCAGAGATAATTAAAAGCAATAAAAGGTTATCAGTAATACTTGCAATTCTGATTCTACTTTTATTTATAGGGTATTTAATTTACACTAAAGTTCAATAAAACGATTACTCACGTATTGGCAAAATAAGAATGCAAAGTTCTACTCAAATGATATTTATATTATAGACGTAACCCATTTAGTAGATAACTTAACAATGGCATCCTCCAAAGAAGTCGATTTGTTGACGTCACGAATTAAAAAATTTAGTTCTGAGTATAAAGTGTTTTTCCAAAGTGGTATAAAGAATAATCCAGAACTGAATGAAGAAGATTGTATTAGGTCTCTAAAAAGTAAAGGGTATTTAGTGTATAAATAGTTATGATGCAAAATTTAACAATAAAGGATTTAATTGTAAATTTAAAACATTGAATTTTCCCTCATCTTGTCTTTTTTCTTTTCAAAGGTTTGATCAATAATTATACAAAGAATGCTATATAATAGAGAACATACTGTACAGTATTCTCCCTAATGTTCTTATAAATTTAGATACGGTAAAAATAGAAAACCTTGACTTATTTATATGTTTTATTAAATTCTCAATAAACTACGCTCCGCGCAGAGTCCTATATTTTTATTAAAGTCTTAGACTATACTAACTGCTATAAATATTGAGTTCCCATAACATTTCTGTCTAAAATCACTCTGCGCAGATTGCTATGTTTTTTGTATTCCTTTGATTTCTTGCGTTGTTTTGGCACAGATATCTAAACAAAACATAGCATTACGTAATGCTCATTATTAATCCTAAAAATCACAGAATAATGAGTGACCTATTAAAACCTTTATATACGCTAACTGTCGGGGAGTATATAGAGTTGAACAAAAACATGATCAGACAGCAATGGCAAGAATTGTTACCAAAGGAAAATCAACATTTACTACAAAAAAAAGAGAATGATATCATCTTTATCGATGAAGCTTGTAAGCTTACAAGGTACAGTAAACCTACTATGTATTCTAAAGTTAGCAGGTATGAGATTCCGGTACTTTCTCGAGGAAAACCGTTGACATTTTCGAAACAAGATCTAATCAATTGGATTCATCTTGGAAAACCAAGTAGTGTTATCGACAAGGAATCTAAAAAGCTAGTAAAAGATATCCATGTATGAAGACATTCATCAGAACAGAGACAGAACTTATTAATCCAGATGGGGATTATTATAGCCTTAATGAGATCAGAAAATTATTTAACCCTCCGATTTCCTATGTAACGATATGGAGGTGGCAAAAGAAAGGAATTCTAAAACTGACTCCTTATATATACGGCAATAAAAAATACTACCATATAGATGAAGTCAACCAGGAATTAAATAGACATAAACAGTTAAAAAAATAATACTAAGAGATGTCTTATTTAGAATTTACACCTAAATGTTTCAAGGCATTCTAAAACTTTAAAACAAAAAATATGAATCCATATATATTAACAAAAGAAAATATCTTAAATAAAATAAACTTGCAAGATGCTTTTAATCATTACCTGCAACCCTATCACCATAAAGGGATCTTAAAGCAGGGAAAACACATTTCCAATCCATTTTTATCAAACAAACAAAAAACTCCTTCCTTCAACATTTATGAAATCAGTTCTGGCAATTGGCGATTTAAAGATTTCGCTACTGGTGATGAAGGAAGTATTTTTGATTTGGTAATGCGGTTAAAACAATGTGATTTTAAAGAAGCACTCATTATAATCAATCAAGATTTTAGTTTAAATCTTACTTACGAAACTCCTGAAGCCAATTTTGACATTCAACTTAAACAACAATGGCGACCTGATGATTTAGCATATTGGTCGGCTTATGGTATTACAGATACTATATTGAATGTTTTCAAGGTCTATCCTGTAACAACCTATAGTCGAATAAATACACAAAATAAGCGTATTTCTTTTAACGCTACATCACAAAACCCTATCTATGGATATAAGGTTTCTAGGGATTGTTATAAAATCTACTGCCCGCTTAATACTCGCTTTCGTTTTGCATGGCTGGGCAATAAACCAGAAGCATACATTTTTGGATATGAGCAGCTACCAAAGACAGGGAATAGGGTATTTATTACTGGTGGAGAAAAAGATGTACTCTCGCTATATGCACACAACGAAGCTGCTATTTGTTTTAATAGTGAAACAGCAAATCCACCTCCAAAAATTATTGATAACCTTAAGGCTAGATTTAAAGAAGTAATCGTTTTATATGATATAGATCATACCGGTATCTCACAGTCTATTAAGCTTTCTCAGAACTACGGTTTACAACGAATGATACTTCCAGAAAACATACTAAAAGATAAAGGAAAAGATGTTGCCGACTTCTATGCACTTGGGTACAATTTGAATGCTCTCGAAATTAAGGTAGAAACACCGGAATCAATGCCAGAAACACAACTATTATCCGCAAAAACAATTGCAAAAGAAAACGACTATATGCCATTACTATTAAAAACTCAGAAAATGCTTACCCAGCGAAAAGCAAAGCTTATCCATAAAACACCTTCTTTACTATTTCATAAAGATATCGGGATTTTATATCCGAGAACCATCAATGTAATTCAAGGAAAAGCCGGAGTACATAAAAGCAGACTTGCAGAAACCATCTGTAGTGCACTTATCAAAAAAGAATCTTTTGATAGTGAATTATTACACTTTAAAAAAAATAGAGAACAGACCGTAACGGTTTGTTATGTGGATACCGAACGAAACCTTACCGAGCAGTTTCCATATGCTTTACAACAAATATTACAAAAAGCGGGATACCAAAGAGAAGATACCCCAGAGGATTTTGATTATATTTCGTTACTACAAGTTCCTAGAGAGGATCGATTTCAAGCCCTTAGAGCCTATATCAAACGCGTAAAATCTATATATTATGGACATATTGTTATTGTTCTGGATGTAATCACAGATTGTATTCTTGACTTTAACAGATCCAGAGATAGTATGCAACTGATAGACTTGATGAATGATAGCATAAACGGAGAAGATGTTACCTTTCTGACCCTTATCCATGAAAACCCAGGTAGTGCAGATAAGGCAAGAGGGCACTTAGGAACAGAATTATTGAATAAAGCCACTACAGCCATTCAAATAGGTTTTGAAAAAGACAGCAATAAACGTCCTACAGATTTGATAACGATGAATGTTCTAAAACTGCGAGGGAGCAAACGCCCTGAATCTTTTTATATGAAATATTGTGAACAAAACAAAGGACTTGTAGAGGCCGATGCTGATCTTATCGATGACTCTGCAAGATCCAGAAGAACAAAGGCTGATCTTTTTGAAATTCAACAACAAATCTCTAAACTATTAAGAAGCTCCATTCAAAGTCGAACTTTAGTAGATGAGCTCACCTTATATTTTGATTGTAGTGAGAGAACCATACGTGAACGCCTACAGGAGTGCATTGATAAAAGAATTCCTATTCCCAATGGAAAAGGTGTTCCTTCGGTACTGCAAAAGAAAAAAGAAGGAAAAGAAGTATTTTATAGTCTTACTCCCATTCAAAGAAGACAAAAACGGAACACTCCAGAACTATAAAATTTAAACAACGGAAGCTAGAAATGAGCACATATATAGCATTTCTAGCTTCCAATGTTTGTAATCACATACTAAACAACAGTTTACGTGTTTTAAAAGATACGAACCACTTTTCCAGTTTCCATCATCATCATTTTATCTATATCTCTAATTATAATAGAGAAATACAGCTATTTTTTTCAAAACAATGTATGTTAACTTTAAATAAAATTATAGTGATGTGTATCAATCTATATGGTATATCAATCCATTGGTATAGTTATACTTTGGATACACTCTAATCTATGTTAAGACACATTATAGCTAAATGAATGTGTCTTATTTTTAAAACATACAATTTAAAGCACTGAATACGAGGTGCTTAAAAATAAATCACTTATATACTTATCCTACTTCTACGACTAATGCCTATAGATGTTTCTTTAATTTTTTTTAAATTTTAGATATGGTCATTATACAAATAATACTATTTTAGATTTTACATAAACAAAAAAGTATGACTTTAGAACAATTTATTCAAGACTGCACAGCACTAGATAATCCTATTGGGGATTTAGCAAATGATATTATGGAAGATACCAACTTCCCTTCGGATAAGCCCGAAATTGAAATATTGAATTATTTAGATTTTCAAACCCGAATGAGCGGGACTCATGATGTATTTCAGGAATTTAAATCCGAATATCAAAAGCATCAATAAAACTAAGATGGAAACGCAACATATAAAAATAACTAAACCTCTCTCTAAAAAAGAAAGTACAGCGTTTGTATATGCACGTTCTGCTACAGCGAGTCAAAATGCAGATATAGATAGTTTAAAAATTCAGAGAGAATCTTGTGAAGTATTTGCTAGAAAAAACAACTATAAGATTTTAACATACTTGGGAGACACTCAAAAATCGGGCGTTGAGGATCATCGAAAAGAGTTTATCCAAAGGGTTTGTAATGCTTGTAAAGAGTATGGGAATGTGGATTATCTTATTGTACATTCTTTTGATCGTATTTCAAGAAATACAACATTTGTAGAAGATATCATGTTAAGACTGAAAGAAATGGGGATTATAGTAGTTTCTGTAGCTCAAGGAACAAACCTTCCAAATGTAGCTCTATTATCTACACCCTCTAAAACCAGCAATTAGCAATAGTGGAAGCTGGAAATAACGAACTATAAGTTGTCTTAACATAACAGTACTGATTACCAACAAAGTACAAACAATGGAAATTGGAAATACTATATATAAGGCCATTCCCAATTTCCATTGTTTTTCATATAGGATGATTCCTAGTTAAAATACATCTCTTTACTTTTAATATATATCAACTACTATTAATTTGGGTTAATTTGGTTTCACCCTTTACATTCGAGTAATTCCTATTCCTACTTTTATTTCAAAAAATAGAAGATATGGAACAACTACAAGATTTATTAACAGGAGAACCTTTTACTCCTACCCGTAGCGATCAGAAATTTGCAAATCGTCAAAATCAAATCCGGTATAATAACCTAAAGGCTCAACAAAAACGAAGAGCTAAAGGAGAAATTGATCGTACTCTTGATACCAATAGGAGTATTCTTAAAAAGCTTTTAGGGGATAAAAAAGAAGTTATTAAATCTCGTGACTACTTATTAGGAGCTGGATTTCATTTTGGAATTAGTACTCATAAAATTGAAAGAGAGGGCAAACTATTAAGTTGTGTCTATGAATATGCAATAGCTTATATAAAAGATCATCAACTTCTAATCACAAAAACAGAAATCTAACTCACTATGAGAAATCAACATATCATAGACTGTTATAAGTTAGACCTTATTAAAGACATCCCCAAAGAACTTCAGTATACCATAGCTCACAGAGATTCTCTTTTTAGTGAAAATCAAAAACTCAAGAAAACCATTTGGGTATTGGGAATAAGTTTTGGCTGCTTAATCATCTATAACATCATTAAAAACTATGGAAAGAAACAAAGACACCCTAAAGAGAAAGCTACATCAAAAGAGCATCAAACAGAATATCAATACGATCAGAAGAATAGCACATGAAAGTGAACCATTCTTTAAAAAACCAGTTGTAAAAAAAGTAACAACTACAATTGTGGTAGGTGGAACTATTTTTGGATTGTTATACCTCTCTAAATACTTCTTTAGTGCTACAGCAAAAATGATAAGATCTTTTAAAGAAGTAAAAGACGCTTGTAAATAATAAACCAAAATTTAATACCATGAATAAAATAATCAAATCAGAAACAATCAAACCCGATGTGATTGCCACAACTGTCAAAATCATTTTTGGCACCTTTCTTTTGGTAAGGACGATTAAGACAGCTACAGAGATCTATTTTAAAATAGAAGATCGAAAAAATTATAAGAAAAAAGGGCATATATTCTAGTCATTCCTTTCTGTTTTTTTGGGATTCGCATTATAGAAATATAGCGATATTTTAGCTATAAGGATATAAACTAATAAAGTGAATTTGATGCCCTGTATGTCACACAGGGCATCGCCATTTACGATGTTCTCCCAAGAATAATTCACGATGCCCTCTGCGATATACAGCATCCCGAATCCGCGACCCTGTGTGGTGGTAAATGTTTTAAAATCAAAACAATAAAGAACAAAGAGCATCGTGGATTGGCAACCCTCTCCAAGGTATGATTCACGACGCTGTATATCACAAAGAGCAAGGATATTCATGATGCTCTCCAGGTTGGGGTTTAGAACCTTACCCCATATTAAGTAAATGAGATATTTCCTCTTTATGATAACTCCTTGTGCATTGAAAAGTGATATATAATTTTACTACATTAAGTACCTCATATTTGATAAATAACTTTCCCTATTATCATTTACCTCTTTATTACTTAATGTTTTTCTTTCAAAAACATTCATCAGTATCAGAAAATGAAACAACTATATTGTATTCTTGACCCAGAATAGATGTTTAAGTAAGTATGTTTTACAATTGCGCAGTTGATCTATAGGATATTGTCTTTCAACAAAAAGGGTACTTTTCCCCTATACTTACAATTGTAGGATCAAGATATATATTGTAGGTTTGCTGCCACAAAAAATACAGCCTAGTGTTGTTATGAAAAAAAAATGTAGAACCATTCTTTTGATAGCTATGTCAAACATAACCATTTCGGTTTATAACACCATTAACCAAACAACAGTATGAAAATATATAGTATCATACTATTTTTGTTAGTTAGCACCGTACTCTTTTCTCAAAAAGAAGCCAATATCTGGTATTTTGGCGAAAATGCAGGACTCGACTTTAATAGTGGTAGCCCTGTTGCCTTAACCGATGGACAATTGAATACCGAAGAAGGATGCTCTACTATTTCGGATGCTAATGGTAATCTATTGTTTTATTCTGATGGCATCACAGTATATAACAAAAACCATGCTACCATGCTTAATGGTACAGGGCTTTTGGGGCACTCGTCGAGTACGCATTCTGCTTTGATCGTACCCAAACCTAATGATCCCAACATCTATTATATTTTTACGGTGGATTATCAGCGTTATCCAAATGGTTTGCGTTATTCTGAAGTGGATATGACTTTAGATGGAGGCTTAGGTGGGATTACAGCCACCAAAAATATCCTATTACATACTCCGACTACAGAAAAAATTACGGCTATCCAAGGGAAAAATAGAAATGAAGTTTGGGTCGTAAGTCATAAATGGGATAGCGATGAGTTTATGGCTTTTAAAGTAACCAATACCGGAGTCAATACCACCCCAGTAATTAGCGCTGTAGGAACGCATATAGGAGTAAATTTTAGACCAGAAATACAACACACTATAGGAGCTATTAAAATTTCTCCAGATGGTAAGAAAATTGTAGTATCAAGAAGGCTTGTTAATGTACAATTATTTGATTTTGATAGTGCAACCGGGATTGTTTCTAATGCAATAACGTTAATAGATGACTCTGTAACCAGGTTTAATTATGGTGTTGAATTTTCTCCTAATAGTGAGTTGTTATATGCAACGGGAGCGCGAAGTGATGGAGAAAAAGGAATATTTCAATTTAACCTTAAAGCTGGATCGGCAAATGATATTATAGCATCAAAAACTGATATTTCAAACGTAATACCTGCTATTTTCCAAGGAGCTTTACAGTTGGCTCCTGATGGTAAAATATATTCATCGCGTCTAGGTAATTCTCATTTGGATGTCATTAACAACCCAAATGAATTGGGTATGGCTTGTGACTATCAAAAAGATGTCGTTTTTTTAGATGGAAAAAAAGCACAATTGGGTTTACCCCCTTTTATTCAATCTTTTTTTCATGTTAATTTTGATGTAGAGAATCTCTGTTTTGGAGACCTCACGCAGTTTAGTGCCAATATTACTGATCCTTATGATAGCCTGTTATGGGATTTTGGAGATAGTACAACTTCTACCCTAGAGAATCCTACCCATACGTATACTACTCCCGGAGATTATACGGTATCCCTAAGTATTACTATAGGGACTCAAACCATTACCGAAACTAATGAGATTACTATAGTTGCTTTACCCATAACCCCAGCTCTAGTAACCCTACAACAATGTGATGATGATACCGATGGGTTTAGTGCTTTTAATCTTACCGAGGCCATTCCTGATATTATCGCAGACGCAAGTACAGTAACCATAACGTTTCACCCTACAGAAAATGATGCACGCACTCCTGGGCTAGTCATCCCAAACCCTACTACCTATACCAATCAAATAGTTAATACCGATAACGTTTGGGCTAGAATAGAAAATACAGAAGGGTGCCATAGTATCACTAGAGTAGCCCTTGTGGTATCAACGACACAAATACCACTAACGTACAACAAAGAACTACGGGTATGTGATGATGCAACAGATGGTGATGCTACCAATGGTATCGCTACTTTTGATTTAAGTACTGCACATGCCGAAATCATAGCTTTGTTTCCGGTAGGGCAAACCATTACCGTTACTTATTATACTGATATTAATGCTGCCCTCGAAGAAAGAGATGCCATTACCGATATTAACAACTATAGCAATACAAACTCACCTTTTATACAAGATATTTATGTTCGGGTTGATGATGCCAACAATCAATGTATAGGGATTGGTAATCATATTCAATTGCATGTCGATCAGGCTCCAATAGCGTATCCTATAACCAATGATGTGATCTGCAATGCTACAGGAACGGCTACATTTATGTTATCAAATTATGATGCCCAGATATTAAACGGGCAATCCAACACTATTTTTGAGGTATTATATTTTGATTCGATGCCTAATGCCACTGGCAATACAGGGCAACTTTCTAATAATTACCCAGTCCAGTCTAGTACAACTACGCTCTATGCACGTATACAAAACCAAACCAATACCGATTGTTATGCGATAACCTCTTTTACTATTGGAGCCTATCAAACCCCAACCGCACAGCAACCCGATGATATGAGTAGTTGGGATGACGCTAGTAATGATGGTTCAGAAGTTTTTAATTTAGAGCTTCAAAACAATACTATCCTTAATGGGCAATCAGATTCGGTTTTTGAGGTATCGTATCACCTTACAGCAAATGATGCCCAAACCCATGCGAATCCTTTGGTGGGAAGTACTTTTGAAAATACCACCAGCCCACAAACACTATATGCGCGCGTGCAAAATCGTAACCATCCTGATTGCTATAGCACTACTTTGTTTAGGGTTATGGTAGCCACCAAGCCTATGTTAGACATGCAAGATACGTGGCCTGTTTGTGAAAATGGATCGGTAACCCTTACTGCTACCCCCGGTTTTGATACCTATTTATGGTCCACAGGTGCTACAGAAACCACACTTACCGTAAATCAAATAGGTACCTATACGATTACAGTGACCAAAACGGTAGGAGATTTGTTTTATGAAGAAACAAAAACGATAACTGTTGTCAAGTCTGATGTGCCTGTCATCAAAGATATCAAGATTACCGATTGGACCCAAAATCATAATACTATAGAAGTAATTACACAAGGTGGTTTCGAATATGAATATTCATTAGATGGGGTTACCTATCAAGATGATCATCGATTTACCAATGTTGATATTGGTAATTATACGATATATGCAAGAGATAAAAACGGTTGTGGTACTGCTTCACAAGAGGTGTTCTTGTTTTTCTATCCTCGTTACTTCACCCCCAATGGTGATGGGTTTCATGATACCTGGCAGATTTATAATGCCGATAGAGAACCCGATATCAAAACCTATATCTTTGATCGATTGGGTAAACTATTAGCACAACTAGGGCCTAATGACTTAGGTTGGGATGGTACCATGAATGGGCGACCCATGCCCTCATCAGAATATTGGTTTTTGGTAGAACGACAGGACGGTTCTACACACAAAGGACATTTTAGTTTGATTCGATAGGTGTTATTTGTTATCGACTTAAAATTTGACAAAAGATAGATTGTACTTTAAACACCTAAAAAGATTTGTACTAGCCTTAATCATTAATTAATTGCTACCATCAATAGTAAAATTACAATATGATCATTTCAATAACCTCTTGAGTATTGAAAACGGGAAGACCAATAAATACGAGCAAACAATTCCCATTAAAATCAACTAGACAATAAAGTATAGTTTTATTTAAATAAATTGAGAAAAGAAAATTAATTTTCTAATATAACAATACAAAATAAGTTATAATAGTAAGCGAATGGAAAATACCCATACATCAATAGAGATAAAAAATGTAAGATTTTGGGATTTCAAAATCATCATATTATAGAGTAAAAATTATTTGGCTGAGGGTGATACGTTATAATTTAAAATAATTCTTTTTTACTCATATCAAAGCTGCTTAATTACGTTTTTACCACATAAAAACTACGCACTTAACATATTGCTAATCAGGTTATTGTGTTTATTTTTGTCGATTTTCACTAAAAAAAATCCCCAATCTGACGTTTTGAGGTGTAAAATAGTGATAAACTTCACTCTTATAACCACTGGGAAGCCCAGTGTTTTCGTTTTTTTGGCGGCAAAATTACCTAGAAAAAACAAGAAATTTCCTATTAATTATTTCGAAATATATACATAGTTTTGAATTGTAAATCAAACACTTATATCAATTATTGATATACCTCTAAACAATATTAAAACCAAAATATTTCAATTATGAAAACCAATTTATCAATTATGAAATTTCTTTTTATATTTTTATTCACTGTATTGTTGGCGAGCTGTACTTCTCAGGATGTAGAAGATGAAATTGCCTTTGATGAAAATGAGAATAATGAACTTTCTGATACAAACAATTTTGAAACCTTTCTCCTTGATAAAACAAAGTCTGATAGACCCGGAAATCAAGGCCCGAATTAATAACGCTACACGAATTTTTGGAACTTTTTTAATAGTCTTATCTGGATGTATTTTATATCTAGATAAGATTTTTTTATACTCCAATATTACATTAAAGAATACTCATGGATGGCGTGATACTGAAACTTATGTTTGGCACTTATGCCAAACTATTTCTCCTGTATTAATAATGTTTGGAATGTACTTAAGAGCCTACACCTTAGCTACAATAGTTCCTATTTTCTGTTATGTACTTCAATTTTTCTTTGTTCTAGATTCATCAATGACTATAGATAAAGGTAGTACTTGGCTATACGTTATTGGAACTTCAATTGGAATCATGATAGTATTTACTTTTATAAAATTGCACCTGATAAGAATTGGAAAAGTAAAAAAGTTAAAGATTGAATTGATGGAAGACCTTATTCAAACAGATACTGATATTTTTGATGGTCATGAAGTAGTTAAAAAAGAAAACAGGGAGAAAAAAAACAAACGATTATAAGGTGTCTGGTAATTTTAATTTCGTAGGTATTCGAATTGCTTTTGAAGAAGCAAAAATCATGCTACGAGAAAATCAAATAGATCTTCTTGAATATAGAACTTTAATTAATAACCTTTATTTGGAGGTAAAAGAGTTGGATAAAAGGAGTAACAATGAGGATATACGAAATGTTCTAAATTCAATAATAAATAAAGAAAGAGAAAAAGGTATCTAACTTTTTTTATGATTCTCTCCCATCAAGGAATTGACTTTATTAATCTCTTCGCTCAATTCATACTTTAAATCTGTTAAATCTATTTTTATTAAAATCTTGCGCATTAAATCTTCCATTGGTTTTAATTGTTCTTTTACTATGTTTTTAAAATAAGTATCCAACAGATTTTCTGCAGATTCCTTACTGTTCTGAGTAATTTCTAACAAACCTTTTTCTTCAAGTAATTTTGTTAATGCATCATCAGAATATTCCTGTAAATTCAGTTTAATCAAAAAATCAATCGGTATTTTAAAAAATGTAGATAATGCGACAATACTATTTAAAGGTACAGTTACATCACCTTTTTCATAGTTGGATATTTGCTGTCTTGTTAAATCCAATTCTGCTCCCAAATCGGACTGGGATAATTTTTTTCTTGTCCTTAGTAGTTTAATATTTCCTCCAATTATTTTAAACATACAAAATGTAATGTATTATTTGCTTTGTTAATTATTATTTGCTACTTTAGCAAAGCAAACTTAACAAATGTAAAAATTTATTATTAATTAGTGCGTTAATTTACTAAACATTATGGTATAGTCTGTTATCTAATAATGATAATAATGATAATAATGATAATAATAAGCCAAATTTTCATTTTAGTGAGTTATAGAATTTAGTTTATAATAATAATCAATATTGTTTAGAATTATTCACTAGTTATAATCGTCATGGTTGGTAGATAAAATGATTTACTAACAAAAAGAGAAACTTCTCTTTAGGTTTCTCATCTAAAATTATAGAGTACTTGTTAACAATGTTAAACGAGTATTCGTCAATTTTTATGAAAAATAATAAAAGAACAAGAGTTGAAAACTGGTTAATCAACAATGAAGACATTTTAAGAATTGCAGCAATCGAGCGCAAGCTAGGTTTATCAAGAGGTGTTATTGCGAAGTTTTTAAATCCAAAAACAAATAGAAAATTAAAGAACGAAGAAATCAATAACATTTACAAATTAATCGAAAAAATAAATGAGGTCTTCTACACTGAACCATAAATACCCTTAATACTAATGCCTTTATTAAAAGTAGCCAAACATTGATTATGAGCAAAAAATTGAATGTTGATCACAATGACTATATGAGGTTCATTGTTGAATCCTTACATATGGACATAGGGAGTTTTATGGATGCCCTTGTAAGTACAGATCAGGGTTGTTATGAGCGTATCATATACAAGTGGGTATTCCAACTTTTTCAAAAAGATAAAACGATGGAGCATGCATTAACTATTATTTACAGAGCCAGAAGCCTTTTTTTATTACGAACCGTTCATATTACTCCTGCACCTTCAGCACCAACAGAAAACTTACAAAACCTATTGACTTTTATGTTAGCATCCACTCCAAAATACAAAGCATTGCCCTTAAAAGACCAGTATAAGGTTCAAGAAAAAATAGAACGCTTAACCAAAATGACTAATGCCCAAAAGATTGTTACGCAGGTTTTAGAAAGTATAGACCCTGTTTTAGAAATAGAGAACATCAACAATACCCTTACTATGAATACAGGCACTTTGGATAGAGTTAAAGAAGACATTAGAAAAGTAAATTTTGACAATTATAAAAACAATACACATTTAGAAAAAGATACAAAATGATATTTAAGTTGGGTTTTGTGCAGATACCCTATAACTCCCCAGATGTAACCTCATTTTTTAATTGAGTACGGTTTATAAAAAGCATCTGGGGAACTTAAAAACACAACATATTTAACCACTAGAAACCAAAAACAACCAACGATGGGAGAATTAAAATTAACCACACCACAAAATGACTATATGTCCTTTATTCTTGCTTCTCTTCATATCCCCATTCCTGATTTTATTCATGGGATACTATCCCCAGAAGGGAATTATGAATGTCAACTCTATGAATGGATCATACAATTGTACGGCAAAGGAAAAACCAAAGAGCAGGCCTTAGTTATCATTTATGAGATCAGGGATTATTTCTTTATCAGAAAGGCTCCCATCGACTTTGCTCCAGTATCACCTATAGCCAGTCTACAAAAGATCATGATGCACAGGTTAACATCAAACCCTACCTATCAAAGGTTAAGTCTTGTCAATCAATTTATCGTACAGGAACGAATCATACGATTGATGCAAATGGAACATGCCATTGACCTTGTAAAACAAATTCAGGAAAGTAAAGACCCTTTATCAGCAATAGAAAAAATCATTACCCTTATGATTAAAGGGAGTACGTTACTAGTCACTTTAAAAAATAAATCAAATACCAGTATCCCCTAAAGCCAGAGCAAACAATTTTTAAGTTGAGTTTGTGTGTTTACTTTCATAGATATTTCGGGTGCAATGTCCTAATAAGCATTATGATTTGATGCTGTACACCCCATAGCGACTCCTTGTACCCGAATATCTTTATTCCACGACAACACTTTGAAGTATTGAAAATATCTAAAAGACAAAACTCGTCCAGTAATAACAAATAATCAAAGTAAGAATGATTAGCCATGAAGATAAAATAATCTATGATGTCCTTAAACGATTTGATGGGATGCATAAAATTGATATTTGTGATGTTTTACAAAAAATAGAAATGCTACTAGTCGAACTCCATACACCAATAGATGGTAAGAGTCTCAAAAAAGAACTGCTTTTTAGGTTTGCCAAAGAGCAGCTTACGGCTATAGACAAAAATGGGTATTGTTATTTGGAAGACCATTGTCAATTTTTGAAGGTATATCGGATCAAGTCTGTATTTCCTAAACTATTTGTTAGAGAAGAACTATTTTTTACCACTCCACAGGAGTACAGACTGATCCCTTATACTGAAAAGCATATACAAGAAGCCTTTTCTCATTCCCCAGTACGCGCTATCATCGCCGACTTTTTACAACAACATTCGATTACAAAACGAAACCCCAAAACCAAACGGTTATTGCTCATTGAGCTTTTTTATGAAATAGACCCTTACTATATGTAACATATAGATGCCCATCCATATCACTTTTAATCCTTTTATTATGAATACGCTTTTAAAACAAATCAGCATCATCCAGCGTGTTGACCAATTGATCCGTTTACAAGCCACGGGTTCTGCCTCAGCATTAGCTTTAAAACTAGGTGTTTCTAAAACCAGTCTGTATCGCATTTTTAAAATTATGAAAGCTTTAGACGCCCCGGTGGTCTATGATACGCTTCAACAACGCTATTGTTATCTCGAAGATGTCCGGTTTAACTGTGGGTTTTATTCCAATGCTTTGTTTAGTAAAATACCGTTGACAAATAAAATACCTGATGCTGCTAAACCAAACCTACAGCTCCCTCATTCGATATTGGAGAGAGAACAGCAACACCCTACTTTTAAGTAGTCATTAAAAAGAGGGACAAAAGCAGTTGTCTGGATGAAGTTTCAACACATTTTTTCAAAAAAAATGCTTCTTCATACAGATATCTGTATGGAAATCAACTACAGGGAGTATACATTTGCCACAAAAAAGAATGAAAAAAAATCACCAATGTCGGAAAATGAAACTCCTTTGTTGTACTCTTGCCTTGGAAATAAAGTAAAACGAATTAAATAAATTAAAAATTGGTGTCGTTGATCTAGAATTGTTCCCCCTGTAACAAATAGGGTATTTTTCCCTAATGTGTTAATTGTGGGAACCGAATATAAAGTCTAGATTTGCCGCCGGAAAAATTGTAACCATCTAACAAACAACATATTTATGAGAACACATCTCAATGTCATTATGGGTGTCGTCCTGGGTCTTTTGCTTGTGCCTAGGCTATACTGCCAA
>CANNBP010000025.1 GCA_947502885.1 uncultured Aquimarina sp.
GACCTGGTAGCTCAGTTGGTAGAGCATCTCCCTTTTAAGGAGAGGGTCCTGGGTTCGAGCCCCAGCCCGGTCACTAAAAAGTATCACATATATAATGTGGTACTTTTTTAGTTTTACAGTATATTGTAAAACCATTGTATTTTGCCCAGGTGCTGGAACTGGTAGACAGGCATGGTTGAGGGCCATGTGTCCATTAGGGCGTGCGGGTTCGACTCCCGCTCTGGGCACTATTACACCAAACAACACTAAAACCTCTTAAACAAGACCGCAAACGGCATTATAAAGACTTCTTAATCCTTTTTACTATGTCGATACAGAAATGCTATTAAACCTAAATGTAATTACACCAAAAGCACACACTAAATACATATTGACAACACAAGAATCTACACCTCCTCAACGGTATATAGTTTTACCAAAACATAATCAACAAAAAAAAGGGCTTTGAGAATATAGCCGTAGTGACATTTCTCTTTTTTAAAATGACAAAAGATAGTTTTCTCTTTACATCAACAAACTAGTACTTAATAGTAAATCCACCCAAATCAATAATAGTCCCTTTTTAACACAGACTTATTATTTCATAGATTATTTTATAAAAAATTGAAGTTTTAGCATACAGAAGACACACTCCAATCATAAAGAAGACTATCAATCCTAAGGCTTTTTAAACCACTGATTCCGTTCTCGTACATATTCATCCTCATTTAGCTTAACAAATCTTGTTAACCTAAAGGCCTCAATAAAAATTGCCTCTACCCCTGATCTTGATTTTGGCTGTACACTACCATTAAACTTAAACACACCGTTCTCAAGAACTAGGATATTTCGCCTATGATCTTTTATCTGTATGTAACCATCATCAAATGACTTGTGTATATATTCTCTTATTAAACTTTCGCTAATCTTCATTATTTACTATCAATAGACAGGACTATTATTCTAATTGTCTACACAAATATTGCTTAATAAAAATCAATTTCAAAAATTTATGATTAAAAACTAGTTCTAAATTTGAATTAAAATTGTATTCCCTTTATAACTTTACTGTTTCCGCCTTGTAACACACTTATCATCTAAATTAATCAAAAAGACTTCATAAGAATTAAAACCCAGAATATAGCTTATAGCCATTACATTGCATTAAACATAATAGGCCTTATCCAAAACAAAATCAACAAGTACTACTCACATTAATTATTTGGATTTTATACAGCCCTAAAAACAAAACATTACTCTGCCAGCAAAGTATCAATAGTTTCTCTAACCTTAGCAGTATTCCAATCAGCTGCCCCTACTTTATTAATAACAACACTACCACTTTTTCCAATTAAATAAGTGGTTGGCAAGGTTTTTCCATTAAAAGGTTTTGGAGTTTCGGATAACGACCTATAAATAGGGTAATAATAATTTTTATCATCCATAAATTTATTCAATTCAGGATCATCATCCATTGTTATAAAAAGAAACTCTACTTCATCTTTATAGTCATTATACAATTTTTGTAACGAAGGCATTTCGGCAATACAAGGTGGACACCACGTTGCCCAATAATTAATTAAAACAACCTTACCCTTTGCCCTATTAAAATTAATTGACTCTGTATTCACACCATGCAACTTCCATTCATATGACACCACATTTGCTCTCTCATTTACTTCAACCAACCCAGGGCTAAAAGAAAAAATTCTTGTTAAAAATATCTGCATCATCCCTCTTGTATTGGGAACAAAAAACAATACTAAAAGAACTACAAAAATAGTATTCGAAACATTTTTTTTATTAAACTTCATAAACGCTATAAATTTCTTGACAATACTCGTAATTTTTCAATTCAAAACCAATCTCTTATCTTTCTTAGGTTCTATATTAAGAAACAATAGATCGCTTGCAGACAAATGTAAATAAACAACAGTAAGTTCTAAAATTAAATAAGGTGCAATCTTTAAAGATCACACCTTACAAACAAACAAACGTTATGACAAATATTTATCTAGATACACTTCCTGAAGGAAATGATCCACTATTAAGGTCAAATTGATATGTTTCTGGAGCTGTTTTCATACCAGCAGTACCTACTAAAGGTTTTAATAAAAACGGCGCTGCAGAATTATCTGGACTAGGCTCTATAGAAATTACAACAGTTTGCTCTCTAACATCTAGCGGAAATGTCACTCCAGTAGGAGCATTTCTAAAAAAGTCTTCACCTGGTAGCATTGGACCATTAGAAGCCGTTTCACTAAACCCATTAGATGCACCTGCATTATCATCTGCTACATCTCCTGTCGTAAATGTTCCTGTAGATATTGGAACTCCTTGAGAAACTACCCAACCTTCATATTTCCAGCCATCTTTAAGTTTTGGTAAAACCAAACTTGCCGTTGGCGGCGCTCCTGGAGTACCAAACCACACCCCATAGTGATCATTCATATTATTTGGATCTCCCATTGCTTCATCTGTAGGTGTTCTTAAGAAAAAAGATCCTGCAGAATCTAAAAAGTCTCCATCTCCTACTGGAGTCAATCCAACAGTAGCAGTATTTGCATCTCCAAACTCACCACTTAATATTTTTGTTGCCGCTGGAGACGGGTCAGTATCTGGATTTGGCTCTATACTAAGCACAAATGCTGTTGCAGCATTCAATGTTTCTGTTTTTAATGTAAAAGTAGAACTAGATAATTCCCCAGAAGCATTTACAGAAAATGTTCCGGTAGACACAGGAGCTCCATCTACTATCACCCAACCTTCATACAAATAGTCTGCACCCAAATCTTCTAATCCCGAAAGGTTTAAAGTTAAATTGGACTCTGTTATTACGTTACCTGCATCATCATCATTATTGCAAGATGCCGCAACAACTCCTAAAGTAAGTATTCCTAATATTGTTTTTCTTAACATTGCATTTATTTTTATAATTACTTATTACAAAGATAAATGTGGCAAAATTAATAAACTGTTAGCCAGCTAACATTAGATGTATTTTTAAACCTAATTTCCTTTCTATTAAAGTCTATAATATCACCCTCTTTCAGTTCATTCATAATAATATTAAGAGTTGGCCTTGAAGTTCCTATAAGGTTTGCAATATCTTTTTGCGTATACGGATGCTCTATAACCATATCACCTGTATCTGGGCAACAATGCCCATAATCATCTTTTAACTCATCTAAAAACTCTAACAGTCTAGTTTTACTATCTTTAAAAAGTAAAAGCTGTAACCTTCTTTCTAGACGCTTAAAACGCATCCCAATGAATTTATAAATTTTAAGGCTGAATTTTTGATTCTCCCTCATTAATTCTAACATAGTATCCACTCCAATTGGACAAATCGATGTAGAGTTATCAACGGATTGGGCAAATTCAGTTCTTTTATTTTCTCCCAGAATGGCTTTTTCTCCAAAAATCTCACCTTTGGTTAAAATCGCCTTGACAATTTCTTGACCATCCGCAGAATAATATCCTATCTTAACTTTTCCACTCTGAATCAAATACACTTTGTTTGCAGAATCTTCTTCAAAATAGATATAATCACTTTTTTTATACCCATTAAAATCGTGACTCTCTCTATATCTCTTAAATTTATGCGGACACAATAAATTAAAGATATTTGTGTCCTCAAAAAACCAAATTACACTCATAATAATTATAATTTTGTATTTTCGTTAGTATTAAAATAATGAACACTGAAAAACCTCGTATGTTATTAACGCTACAACTCACTTAAAAAGTATATCTAGCGCTTTTCATCATAACAAAAACAATGATCCCGTTAAACAACATCCCAACAACTAGCCTTTACAAAAGTTACGTCTATTTTATCTTACAAAATAAAAATACTTTATTATTTAGTCGTACAATATAACAAAGCTTTACTTTTTTATGGATCACCAAATAATTTCAAAACAAAAAAATTACTATTAACACCTGTATATGCTACAAAAAGAAAACCTTGTTTCAACAGAAACACAGAAGACCCCCTCTTTTATTCATCTCTTATTACCAATAATCTTCTTAACCACACTAATTGTGTATGGACTTATTATCCAACCTCGTGTATTTAACCTTCCTGCATTTCCATTAGAAATTGTTTTTCTTTTAGCAACCGTATTTTCTTCTGCTCATTTAATTGCATTAGGTTATAAGTGGGAAACGATCCAAAAAGCTATAGTTAACAAACTAGCAAAAGGCTTTCCTGCAGTACTTATTTTATTTGCTATTGGTATCATCATCGGAACTTGGATCATTGGAGGAACAATTCCTATGTTAATCTACTATGGAATAAAGCTAATTGACCCAAGCTACATGTATATTTTAGCCTTTATTGTTCCAATTATTTTTTCTACAATGACAGGTACATCGTGGGGCTCTGTTGGAACCATTGGTGCTGTAATTATAGGAGTAGCGTCTTCTGTAGATGCAAATTTAGGTATTACGGCTGGAGCAATTATTGGTGGAGCATATTTTGGAGACAAGATGTCTCCTTTATCAGACACGACCAACCTTGCCGCAATGGCTGTAGACATTGATCTTTATGACCATATAAAATCTATGATGTACACTACAATACCATCTGCTACAATTGCCGCAGTGGTTTTCTTTATTATGGGTTTTGTACACCCTCCAGCTAACACCAATATCAATAGTGTACAAATTTCAGAAACACTAAATGCTATAGATTCAATCTTTAATTTTAATATTTTTTTACTCGCACCTCCATTAATAGTATTATATGGATCTATTAGAAAAAAAGCCACTTTACCCATATTATTATTCTCTGCGATTGTATCATGTGTACTCGCATTCGTCTTTCAGGATTTTGAGATTAAAGATATTATGGCAGCTTTAAAAAATGGATTTCACACAAGTATGGCTCCTTGGGCAGGTGAGATTCCCGAACAATTACATAAGCTTTTTAATAGAGGTGGACTTTTTGAGCTTAATGAAGTGATCGTATTTACCCTTATGGTTCTTACATTTATTGGAACAATTGATGTTACTGATGCCATGCCCAAAATAGTAAATCGAGTTTTCTCTTTTACGAAAACAAAATCCTCGATCATACTATCTTCATTGATTTCTACTGCATTTACCAACTCAATCACCTCTAACCAAAGTGCTACGAGTTTTATTGTAGGAGACGCGTTTAAAAGAAGATATGATGAATTTGGAATTTCTAGAAGAGTTCTATCCAGATCAATTGAGGATTACGGTACAATGCTAGAAAGTGTTGTCCCTTGGACAGCAACTACTTTATTTATGTCTACAACACTTGGTGTAGCTTTTGAAGAGTACTGGTATTGGCAGTTACTTTCATTAATAAATCTTATTATTGCACCAACACTTGCTATTTTAGGCATTGGTTGCTTTTACAAAAACAAAAAAAACAAATTGTAATTTGGCATTTATAGCCAATCCATTATAAAGTTATAAAACATGGATAACAAAAACGAACTAGAGACAATGCTGGCTCATCATGGTGAAGAGCGAGATCAATATCATGGAGCAGTAGTACCTCCTATTTTTCAAAATTCACTATTCACTTTCAAGGACTGGGATGCAATTGACACGGCTTTTGATGACAGAATGGGTAACTTTATTTATTCTCGAGGAAAAAACCCAACAATCAGTACTGTAGAACAAAAACTAGCATTAATTGCAGGAGGAGACAAAGCGCAATTGTTTCCGTCTGGTATGGCCGCTATATCAGCCTCTTGTTTACATTTCTTGGAACCAAATGATCATGTGATTGCTATTAAAAATCTATACGGTCCTGCAAGCACATTACTCAAGAGTTATTTGTCTAAAAAAATGAATATCGAAACTACTTTTGTCTATGGTGAAGACATAAAGGATTTCGAAAATGCAATACGGCCTAATACAAAATTAATCTATCTAGAAAGCCCTTCTTCTGTCGTTTTTTCCTTACAAGATATTAAAGCAGTTGCTAATCTTGCCAAAAAGAACAACATTAAAACTATCATTGACAATACATGGTCCACCCCAATATTTCAAAAACCTTTAGAAATGGGAATTGATCTTGAAGTACATTCTTGTTCCAAATATTTTGGAGGACATAGTGACTTAATTGCAGGCGTAGTTATTGGAAAAAAAGAAGATCTCGATAGTATTTTTCTTAATGAATACGAAATGTTAGGTCCCAAGGTAGCTCCAATGGAGGCTTGGTTATTAATGAGAAGCCTTAGAACTTTACCTATGCGATTAGAAAAGCATCAGGAAAATGCAATTGCCGTTGCTAATTTCTTAGAAGGTCATCCTAAAATAGCTAGTATTACATATCCTGGTTTACCTAGTTTTCCTCAATACGAATTAGGTAAGCAACAAATGAGTGGCTACGGAGGGCTTATGGCTTTTCAGCTAAAAACTAATGACCTCGATAAAATAAAAACCTTTTTCAACACACTTAACATCTTCCTGAAAGGAGTTGGATGGGGAGGACATGAAAGCCTGGTTTATGTTCCTGCTATTAGTTATCTAAAAGAACTAGACAAAGATCAATTTGAAGGATTAGGAATTTCTCTCGGAGATATTAGAATATCTGTAGGATTAGAAAACAAAGATGATCTTATAAAAGATCTTGAAAATGCTTTACAAACTATATAATAATTTTTCGATCTTCTATTACAAATCACCCTTTAAGCCTAAAACATTTTTAAAGATTGATTTTTAATTAAGATTTTTCAAATAAAAATCCCCCTTAAATATATACTTAAGGGGGATTATTTTTTATCTCTTAGTAGTCTATTCTACTTTAAACATTTTGCTTCTTAATAAGATTTAATGCAGAACCTTCTTTAAACCATTCTATTTGAGAATCGTTATACGTATGATTAAGTTTAATTTCATCTTTTTCTCCATTAGAATGAACAATCTCCAAGGTTAACTGTTGTCCTTCTGTAAACTTATCCAAATCTAAGAAGTTAAACGTATCATCCTCTTGAATCAAGTCATAGTCACTTTCAGTTGCAAATGTAAGCCCTAACATACCTTGTTTTTTAAGGTTTGTTTCATGGATTCTAGCAAAAGATTTTACAATTACCGCTCTCACTCCTAAATGTCTTGGCTCCATTGCCGCATGTTCACGAGAAGATCCTTCTCCATAATTATGATCTCCAACTACAATTGTAGGTACTTTAGCGGCTTTATAAGCTCTTTGCACATTTGGCACGCCGTCATACTCACCTGTTAATTGGTTTTTAACAAAATTTGTTTTTTGATTATAAGCATTTACAGCCCCAATTAAACAGTTATTAGATATATTATCTAAGTGCCCTCTATAACGCAACCATGGTCCTGCCATAGAAATATGATCCGTTGTACATTTACCAAAAGCTTTGATCAATAATTTTGCTCCCGTTATATTTTCACCATCCCAAGGCTCAAAAGGAGTTAACAACTCTAATCTTTCTGATTTTGGATCGACAACAACATTTACACTAGATCCATCCTCTTGTGGCGCCAAATACCCAGCATCTTCTACCTCGAATCCTTTTGGAGGCAATTCCCACCCAGTGGGTTCATCCAACATTACCTCTTCTCCATTTTCATTAATCAACTTATCTGTTATTGGATTAAAATCCAATCGTCCAGAAATTGCTACTGCAGCTACCATTTCTGGAGATGCAACAAAGGCATGAGTATTTGGGTTACCATCTGCTCTTTTAGCAAAGTTTCTATTAAAAGAATGTATAATTGAATTTTTTTCTTCTTTATCTGCTCCTTCTCTAGCCCATTGCCCTATACATGGTCCACATGCATTAGTAAAAATCTTAGCATCTAGTTGCTCGAATATATCTAAAAGCCCATCTCTTTCTGCAGTAAAACGAACTTGTTCTGATCCTGGATTGATTCCGAAATCTGCTTTGGTTTTCAAACCTTTATCCAAAGCTTGTTTAGCAATAGATGCTGCTCTTGATAAATCTTCATAAGAAGAATTGGTACATGAACCTATCAATCCCCATTCTACTTTTAAAGGCCAGTCATTGCTTTTTGCTTTTTCGGTCATACTTCCTACAGGAGTCGCCAAATCTGGTGTAAAAGGACCATTAACATGAGGCTTTAATTCTGAAAGGTTTATCTCGATAACTTGATCAAAATATTGCTCTGGATTTGCATAAACTTCTTGATCACCTGTTAAGTGCTCTTTTACTTCATTAGCGGCATCTGCAATATCAGCTCGATCTGTAGCTCTTAAATAACGCTCCATAGAATCATCATACCCAAACGTTGATGTAGTTGCTCCTATTTCTGCTCCCATATTACAAATTGTACCTTTACCAGTACAAGACATTGCTGTTGCTCCAGGTCCAAAATATTCTACTATAGCTCCAGTTCCTCCTTTTACAGTTAAAATACCAGCAACTTTAAGAATAACATCTTTTGGTGCAGTCCAACCATTCAATTTCCCAGTTAGTTTCACTCCTATCAACTTAGGGAATTTAAGCTCCCATGGCATTCCTGCCATCACATCAACTGCATCTGCTCCTCCAACTCCTATCGCAACCATTCCTAATCCTCCTGCATTTACTGTATGAGAATCTGTTCCGATCATCATCCCACCTGGAAATGCATAGTTTTCTAACACTACCTGATGAATAATCCCTGCTCCAGGTTTCCAAAACCCTATTCCATACTTATTAGATACAGATTCTAGAAAATTAAATACCTCATTACTATTATTTAAGGCAGATTGTAAATCTTTATCAGCTCCAACCTTTGCTTGTATTAAGTGATCACAATGCACTGTTGTTGGCACTGCAACTTTATTTTTTCCAGCTTGCATAAACTGCAACAAAGCCATTTGAGCTGTTGCATCCTGGCAGGCAATTCTATCTGGGGCAAAATCTACATAATCCTTACCTCTTACAAAAGCTTCTTTTGCTTTTTCATCCCATAAATGTGAATATAAAATTTTCTCTGCCAGTGTTAAAGGTTTCCCAGTTAGTTCGCGTGCTGCCTCTACTCTAGCCGCTATCTGACTGTAGACCTTTTTTATCATATTGATATCAAATGCCATACGTTATTTTTTATTTTTTGAAAAGTCCTACGAAAATACAAATTTTAAAGCATTTTTACGAGATGAATACCTCATATAACATCTTTTTATGTATTTGAAAAAAATAGTAGGCTTAAAATATCAAAATCAATAATTTAAATATTGTAATTATATCAATTTACTAAAAAAATACACAAGAAAATGAAACACTAATAGTTTTGATCATGAAAATACTATGATCAAAACACTTAAAAACACGATCAAAAGCTCAATTTTTCACTTTATCAAAACAAAAAGTGAGGCTTATAAACCTCACTTTTGACAAACTTTAATTAATGCTTTGGACTATCAATTATTCTCTTTTTTTTGAAACTGACTATAGAGTGCTAATTGATTTTCGTTTAAAGTTGCTTTAAACTTTTCTTTCTCTGCTTTCATCAACTCCTTATGCTTTTCTTTAATCTTTTTTTGACCTTTTGTAAGTGTAGGCTTCAAAGCTTTTCTTTTTCCCTTTTTTGACAAATCTTCATTCTGTATTATAGCCAACTGTTCCTTAGTAAAAGTTCTCTTTAATTCTTCTTTATACGCTTTTTTTAATTCTCGTTGATCTTTTAATTGTTCTTTTTGATTTTCTGAAAGGCTTTTAAAAAATTCTTTTTTCTCTTTTCGATGTTGTTTACACGATTCTTTTGAATTATGATCTTGAGCAGATAAAACACTTACACTTAAAATCAATACACTTAAAATTATATTTTTCATTTCTCTTGTTTCAAATTATTTATACTTATTGATGAACGTTCTAACTATAAGACCACGCAAAACCAAAATGGTTTAATTCACTTTTTAATTTGATACTTTTAATAGAAAAACAAAAAAAGCTTCATAGAAATTATAATTTCTATGAAGCTTTTAATTCTATTAATTAAGCAAAAAACTTAGTCTAAAATAAGCTTTTGATAATTTCTTCGATACTTATATTTTCTGCTTCAGCTTTGTAGTTTTTTATCATCCTATGCCTAAGTATTCCCATAGCCACAGCCTGAACATCTTCGATATCTGGAGAAAACTTACCTCGGATTGCTGCATTAGCCTTTGCTGCCAAAATTAAATTTTGAGATGCTCTTGGGCCAGCTCCCCAATCGATATAATTTTTCACAAGATCTGTAGGAAAAGATCCATTGGGTCTTGTTTTACCAACTAAACCTACAGCATACTCTACTACATTATCTGCTACTGGTATTCTTCTTACCAAATGCTGAAAATCAATAATCTCTTGTGCAGTAAATAATGGAGTTACTTTTTTTGTAGTATCTCCTGTTGTGCTTTTTACCACCTCTACTTCTTCCTCAAAGCTCGGATATTGCAACTCTATAGCAAACATAAATCGATCCAGCTGAGCTTCTGGTAAAGGATATGTTCCTTCTTGTTCTATAGGGTTTTGTGTTGCCAACACAAAATAAGGTAAATCTAACTTATAATGATGACCTGCAACAGTTACGGCTCTCTCTTGCATTGCTTCAAGAAGTGCTGCTTGTGTTTTTGGTGGAGTACGGTTAATCTCGTCTGCTAAAATGATATTAGAGAATATAGGTCCTTTAATAAATTTAAAATGTCTAGTTTCATCTAATATTTCACTACCTAAAATATCACTAGGCATTAAGTCGGGCGTAAATTGAATTCTTTTAAAATCTAAACCTAAAGCCTGAGAAATCGTATTAACCATTAAGGTTTTTGCTAACCCTGGCACACCAATTAACAACGCATGACCTCCAGAAAAAATTGAAATAAGTATCTGGTCGATAACTTTTTCCTGGCCAATAATTACTTTAGAAATTTCTTTTTTAAGTTCTGAATGTTTTTTAACTAACTTTTGAACAGCCGCGACGTCGTCTGACATATTATTTCTCTTTTTTTAACCAGTTACCACTATATTCACAGTTTCTATACTCACCATTTACTTTTATATAAGTATCCCTAATTTTTTCATCTTGCCATTTACGAATTGTATTAATTTGCTTTTTTTTAAGTGCCAATTCTTGTATTTTAAGATAATCTTTTGCATAATCAGCTATATGCTCATCATATTTATTTAATACAGTAATCAATTTAAACTTTTTCTGACCTCGACGATCCTGATCTGGAATCACCAAAGAAACTTCATTAGTTTTTAATTTGGATACTTGATCATACAATATAGGATCAATTTTTGTAAGTTCAAAACGAGTATCTCCTGTTGTTGGATTTAGTAATTGCCCTCCATCTTCACGCGTTTCTTTCTCATGACTAAATTTTCTAGCTGCTTCTTTAAATTCAATACTACCAGAAATAATACTTGCACGTAAAGAATCGATAAGTTTTTTTGCTGTTTCAATTGTTGCTCTTGTCACGTCTGGTATCAATAAAATATGCCTAACATCTATTTCTTCTCCTCTAATCTTATCTACTTTTAACAAATGCCAACCAAAATCAGTTTTAAAAGGCTCACTAACCTCTCCTTCTTGCATACTAAAAGCAACATCTTTAAATTCTTTGGCAAAAGGCGTTTTACGATCCATGGTATATTTCCCTCCTGTTGATTTAGAACCTGGATCCTGAGAATACAAAACTGCTTTTGTAGCAAAACTACTACCATTTTCAACTATATCTTCTCTAAATTGATTTAGCCTATCAATTACTTTTTGCTCTTCTTCTTTAGGTACTTCTGGTTCAATAACAATTTGAGCCATTTCTATTTCGGCTCCAAAGAGCGGTCTTTCATCTTGAGGAATTTCTTCGAAAAACTCTCGTACTTCTTCTGGTGTAATTTCTATATTTTCAATAATTTTAGTTCTCATTCTTTCAGACAACCTATTGGATTTATTAATCTCAAAAAGTTCTTTTTTGAATTCACTTAAATCATCTTTTTTATAAAAACTCAATACCTTTTCTACAGTTCCTAACTCATTAGTCATATAACTAAGTTGCTGTTCTACCATAGAGTTAACTTCTGCATCTTTAACTATAATACTATCTTGAATTGCATGATGCGCATAAAGCTTATTTTCGTACAAGCTACCAGCTAATTCACATCGACTTACATCTGACGTGGATACTCCTTCACTTACTAACTGCTTATATGCAATATCGACATCACTATCTAATATTACATTCTCTCCAATTACGGCAGCTACACCATCTATTTTTAACTTTTGAAACGGCTTTTGCACTGTATCAACCGGTGCTACTATACTATCATTTACTTTGATTACTTCGGCATTATTTAGTGAGTCCTGAGTTACTTCTTCAATAATCTCTTGACCATAAAAATGTGTACTCACATTAAAAGCTAGTACCGCACATAGAATAGTAGTTTTATTCATAGACTTCAAATTGTTTGTTCTCAACTGCATCTCTTGTAATATCTTTTTCAATTTTTTTAATCAACTCCAACTTTCGCTTATTCAATATAATTTGCCTAATGGTAGGTTTGATATACTCTAATGGAGCTGTTTCATTTAATTGTAACACCTCCTTTATTTTTATCATATACACACCTGTTGAATCTTTAAACTGAGTATATTTCCCTTTTTCTAGAAATTTTGATTTAGATTGAGTTTTAAGTATTGGTATTTTATTTACTACTTGACTCAACTTAATCCAAACAGAATCATTAAAAGAATACCCTAGATAATCTAAGTTTTTATCTGTCAACTCTTCTACATCCTCATCATTAAAACGATTCAATTGCTTTTTCGTTGCAATTATATTTTTATAATTCGATGGCAAATGTAAGTAACGTAACTTTACTAACTCCTCATTGAGATTAAAATTTTTAGAATTTCGATTATAATATGATTCAAAATCCTCTTGTTTAATCTCCATATTAATAGATTTATTAATAACGGCGTTCTTATAAGCATTAACATAAAGTGTACTTTGATAGCTCTCGACAAGATCGTCAAACTCTCTAATTTCCTGTTCTGTTAGGTTTAGTTTTGCTTGGTCTATCAGCAACTGGCGTGTCGCCCATGTATTAATATAACTTGCTACTATACTTGAGCTATCGGCTGTTGGTGTATTTTTTGGGACAATATCTTTTAAATCGTCTTCATATAAATATGTATTATTTACACGAGCCACTATACGCTTATCAACTTGTCCTTTAAAATTTTGGCAAGAAACAATTACAATCAATAATAGGCTTGATATACAATACTTCATTTAAATAGATAATTCTTTTTTTGCTCGTTTAAGTGTTTTTTCATTCACTTTTACAGAATACTTACCTTTAAGAGAATCTAACCATTTATTTTCGATGTTTTCTTGAAAATCATTAATAACGGCCCCTTTAGTTTCTTCAAAAGTTTTAATTCTTGAAGGTAAGATTTCTTTTACCATAATCAAAGTTCTAAGATTTTCTTCTTCGGTGATCGTCATTTTTCCTTTTTTACCAGAAAAATTCTTAGGTAAATTATCATCCCCTTTAATCAATTCTTCTTCAGAAAAAAATACAACTGCATTTTCTGTATTAATTTCTCTTCTAATTTCATCAACAGATTTCTTTTTCAATAACAACTGCTTCACTTTATCAATTGCTTCATGTTTAGAAGAAGAAGCCCTAACTACTTTATACATTTCATCTTGTCTGTATTTATCTTTTTGTGCTTCATAGAACTTTCTTAATCCTATTGAGTCTGTTTTGGATACATTCCAGATTTTAGACTCCATCAAATCAAACAACAACAAACCATCTCTATATTCTTCTATCACATTAGCAAAATCTGAATTATCCTCTTCTAGATGTTGCTCATAATATGTTAATAATGCTTTCGATTCAAACTTTGCATACATTTCATTAACATAAAACTCAATACCTTCAGTCGGAATACTTCTACCTTTATTTCTGCTTAAAAAATCAGCAAAATCCTTGTATAAAAACTTCTTTGTCTTCAATGTAAACAATTCTTGATTCAATTGTTCTCCATTAAGAATACTTGCTCTATTTTCAAAAAACTCGTTTGTAATTAATCCTTTAAAATAAGCCAATGCTTCCTCATTTTTTTTTACTCCGTATTTTTTCTTAAGAGAGACTATAAAAGAAGATGTTACTAATTTTGAACGACTATCTCTTTCAACCTTTTTAGTAAGTTCGTCTTTTTGCTCTTCAAAAGTTTTTGGTGTATGCTTTTCTATTAACTGAATAATATGCCATCCAAATTTAGTTTGAACTAATCCAGATAATTGTCCTCTTTCTTTTAACCCAAATGCAGTTTCCTCGAATTTTTTAGAGTTTAAAGCCCCTTGAGCAAATCGTCTAATTTTCCCTCCTTCTAATGCTGTACTTGGATCATCACTATACTGTTTTGCTAAAGACGGAAAAGACACTCCTTGATTAAGTTGTTGTTCTATTTCTTTTATTCTTGTCTCCGCTTCTTCTGGAGTACGATTATCATTTACAGCTACCATAATATGTGCTACTGTCACTTCTCCAAGTTTCTTTTCTTTATCATTAACTTTCACAATATGATATCCAAATTGTGTTCTAAATGGTTCTGAAACCTCCCCTTTTTTAGTATTATAAGCTGCATTTTCAAAAGGGTATACCATTCTAAAAGCCGAAAACCAACCAAGGTTTCCACCATTTTGTACCACAGAGGGATCTTGACTGTATGTTTTTGCTAACATCTCAAAGGGCTCCCCTTTATCTATTTTACTTTTTATTTCTTTTATTTTAGTATATGCTTCAAGCGTATCCTTTGCAGAAGCATTTGATTTGACATTAATCAAAATATGACTTGCATTAATTCGCTCTAAAGATCTATCATATGCTTCTTTAATTAAAGTTTCTGATGTCTGCGTATCGGTCAAATATCCTTTTGACAATTGTTTTTTATAACCTTCTAACTCTCTTAAGTACACATCTTTCTTATCAAGTCCCAGTTGTTTTGCTTCTTTTAATTTTAGCTTATAATTAATAAATAAATCTAAATATTTATCCACATCTTTTTGTGACTCATCCTTAACCAAATCTATATTTTTAAGATATACCCTCTTAAATTCTGACATATAAACTGGAGAATCATCTATGGTAAACAATATATCCTCTGTCTGTTGAGCACTTACAAATGAAAAAAGAATACTCGCTAAAATTAATAATAATGATTTCTTGTGCATGATTTTTGTATAATTAAGTCCAAAGCCGGACAAAAATAATAATATTAAGATGTTTTACAAGCTCCTGTAGTAACGAAACAAACACATGTTATAGTATTTATTTTAGAAATTTTTATGATCTATTTATAGGATACATCTTACAATGTGACCTCTCTTCTTTTATTACACATCATCAAAAATGCCGTCATTATATAAAAGGCAGCATATAAAATACCGCTATTTAATTTCTACACTACGTCTTTTATATTAATTTTGTCAAATTATATAATACTCAAAAAACATTTTTTGAGACAATTACTCAAAACTTTGGAAAGACAATTAAAACTTATTTGGGATTTTAAAGGGCCTCATGCGTCTAAAACTGCTCTACATCATGAAATCCACCTTAAAGACTATATTACTATTGAAAAATTAACTCTAAACATTACGGGTACTCAAGACCTAAGTGATATGCACAGCATCGCTTATATGGTGGTTTCAGATTCTGAAATGAAGAAGGTTAGAGATGCTTTAAAACCGCATAGAGGTCAATTGCACAAAGAGTAGGCTACAAAAAAAATAATTCGTGGCACGCATATTGTCTAAGACCTTATATATTTGCAAAAAAATTAAACTAAAATCGAATGAAAAAAATAATAGTAGCACTTTTAATATTAGCAACAGGGTTTCAATCAAATGCTCAATCTAAAACTGGAACGATAGACACAGAGTTTATCCTATCTAAAATGCCTGAACTTCCTAAAGCTCAAGAAGAACTAAAGGCATACAACACTAAACTTGAAGGTGAACTAAAGGTAAAGGTAGAGAAGTATCAAGCAATAGTTAAAGAGTATCAAGATAAAGTAACTGGTTTTACAGAACCAATGAAAAAAACTAAGCAAGAAGAGATCATTGCATTGGAAGAAGACATTGCGAAGTTTCGACAAAATGGAACTCAATTAGTACAAATAGAACAAAACAAATTACTACAACCTCTTTATCAAAAGATCGGAAAAGCTCTTGAAGAAATTGCAAAAGCAGAAAAATACACGCAGGTCTTTAATATAAGTGGTAGCGGATTAGCATATATTGACCCAAATTTTGACCTTACAAAAAGCGTTATGACTAAGCTTGGAATCAAATTTGAAGCGCAAAAAAAATAAAATATTTTTTGAATAAATAAAAAGCCGTATCAATTGAATTGATACGGCTTTTTATATTTTAATTACTAGAATTATACTTTATCTTCTACTATAATTTGGTGCTTCTTTGGTAATAGTGACATCATGAGGGTGACTTTCATTAATACCACTAGCTGTAATCTTAACAAAACGTCCTGTTTCTTTTAAAGTTGCAATATCTTTTGCTCCACAGTACCCCATACCTGCGCGTAACCCACCAATAAATTGGTGAATACTTTCGAATAAATCTCCTTTATATGCTACACGTCCTACTATTCCTTCAGGAACAAGTTTTTTAATATCATCTTCTACATCTTGAAAATATCTATCTTTTGAGCCTTTTTTCATAGCCTCTACAGATCCCATACCTCTATACGTTTTAAATTTTCTTCCTTCATAAATAACAGTTTCGCCTGGAGACTCTTTTGTTCCTGCTAAAAGAGACCCTAACATTACTGTATCAGCGCCTGCCGCTATTGCTTTAGGAATATCTCCTGTATATCTAATTCCACCGTCTGCGATTACTGGAACTCCAGACCCTTTAATTGCATTAGAAACTTCTAAAACAGCTGAAAATTGAGGAAAACCTACACCAGCCACTACTCTTGTCGTACAAATAGACCCTGGTCCTATTCCAACTTTTACAGCATCTGCTCCTGCTTCTACTAAGTATTTTGCTGCCTCGGCGGTTGCAATATTACCCACAACAACATCTAATTTCGGAAATTTTGATTTCACCTCCTTTAATACCTCAACAACACCTTTTGTATGACCATGAGCTGTATCAATTACTACTGCATCTACACCTGCTTCAACAAGAGCTTCTGCTCTATCAACAGCATCTCCTGTAACACCAATTGCAGCTGCTACTCGAAGACGACCTAACTTATCTTTATTAGCCATTGGCTTAAGTGTAAGTTTTGTTATATCCCTAAAAGTAATCAAACCCACCAAAGTATTATCTTTATCAACTACAGGTAACTTCTCAATTTTGTTATCTTGTAAAATAACTTCTGCCTGTTGTAATGAAGTACCTTCTCCAACTGTAACCAAATTTTCACTTGTCATTACTTCTGCAATAGGACGTTGATCATTCTTCTCAAAACGAAGATCTCTATTTGTAACAATACCAATTAGTTTTTGATTTTCATCAACGATTGGTATCCCTCCTATACTATGCTCACGCATATTGTTTTTTGCATCAATAACTTTAGCCTCTAAAGGAAGAGTAACTGGATCGATAATCATACCACTCTCTGCACGTTTTACTTTACGGACTTTAATTGCCTGCTCTTCAATAGTCATGTTTTTATGCAACACTCCTATTCCTCCTTCTTGCGCCATAGCAATTGCCATTTTACTTTCTGTAACGGTATCCATCGCCGCAGATACTATAGGAACATTAAGTGTTATATTTCTTGTAAACTTGGTCTGAATACTCACTTCTCTAGGAAGTATTTCAGAAAATGAAGGGACTAAAAGGACATCGTCATAAGTTAAACCTTCTCCAACGATTTTGGAATCATGTGCAGTCATAGCAATTAAAATTTAATTGCGTGCAAATGTACGTTTATTTTTACAGAATACCAGATAGATAACAGTTTATTTTAATACTCGCCTTGTCATTTTTTTCAATAAAACATATAACTTTTATTAATCCCACAATCAACATGTAACAACATTCAAGTGCAAAAAAACATCTTCAAACACACTAATTAAACACTAAAAATCAAACACTTAAAACTATCAAGGGGGAATATCCCCTATCAATTCCCGGGTTTTTCCTCTATTATTATAATACAGTTTACATTACTTTTGAATAAACAAACAAACTAACCAGTTTAAAACAATATACAAATGTTGGTTTCACACAAAATACAAAGTTATAGCTTACAAATTGTCAGTAATTATGCCGGTGGTGGTGGATACCAAATAGGATTTGTTTACCTATACGACACTAAACAACAGTACATTGGACACCTTGGTATTATTCAAAACGAAAAAACGTTACCGCAAAACAGACAATATAACAACGGTACTATAGCTATTTATTTTCATGAAACCGAGCTACAACATATTCTTGAAACCCTTAAAACCGAAAGTCCTGTATCTGTAGTATTTAATACACAATCAAAATGGGGAGCAATAGAAACAGGCAAAGAAACAGTTGGCATTGGGGAGCTAGCTGCATAGTATTCAGAAGATCTGAAAAAACAACACATACCTTGACTCTCAATTAGTACATGGGCCAACCAGTAACGAGAGTACTATAAAATACAAATTGTGAAGAATGTAATTGGTTCGCAATCTGGTGATAGTGGAAGTGTACTAATAAAAGGAAATCCACGGTTTTTTCAGATCTTTTGAATACTTTTTCTTAAGAATTACACCACGATACTAAAATAAAAAAACAGAGCAAATAGTAAAATTTGCTCTGTTAAAGGTGGTTTACGTTTAGTTATATAGAATACAATTATAACTAAATATCAAATATAGGTTTTAAATAGAACCTAAGCATAAATGATTTTGTTTTAGACTTGGCTTTCTCAACCAATTTTATCTAATACAAGGTTAACTTTACTTTCGAAAAGTAATTTTTCTTGTTTAGATTGGGTTAGTTTAATTGCATTTTTATAAGAAAGTATTGCTTCATGATTCTGATTCAATTCTTTGTATATTTCTCCTAAAATTGCGTGATATAAATAATACTTATTCAATAAAGAATTTTCTTTAATTTTATTTAAAGCGTATAGCGCCTCTTCTGCCCCTTTAAGTTTAAGAATTACTAAGCAACGATTTAAAAAGACGATCGGATCGTAATCTATGTTTAACAACAAATCATAATATTCTAATATTTTTTTCCAATCCGTATCTTCATACTGTTGAGCGCAACAATGCTGATAAGCAATAGCAGCTTCGAGATGATAGGTAGTTATAGTATTACCAAAAGCAGCCTTATTAAGGTTCTCTGCTCCTAAATGTATCATTTTAGCATCCCAATTTGTTCTATTTTGATGCTCAAGAAGCACAAGAGTCCCTTCTCTTGTAATTCTACTATCCATTCGAGAGGTATGAAAACACATTAATGCCATAAGTGCATATACTTCGGGCAATTGAGTACGTTGTTCTAATAACAATGAGTTACATAAAAACAACGCTTGATCTACAACATCTTTTCTAATTAGTTGATCCGTATGTGTAGCACTATATCCTTCATTAAACATCAAATAAATTGCGTTCAATACTGTTTTTGTTCTTAAAACAATTTCGTCATTTTCTGGAATCTTTGGAAAAATTTTATGTTCCCTAAAATATTTTTTAGTTCGGTATAATCTCTTAGAAATTGTATCTTCTGAGCAAAGAAAAGATTTTGCTACTTCTTTGGTACTAAACCCACACAATGATTTTAAAATAAAGGTTATTTGTTGTTCTTGCGAAATATCAGGATGACAACAGGCATACATCATTCCTAAAAAATCATCTTTTATTTGTTTTTCTTTCCAAAAATCTTCAATTGTATTTACCAGTGTATATTCTGATACTAATAGCTTTCTATGTGGAGAAGAAAAGTCAATAATTTGACTATGTTTATTTCTTCTAATAATATCTATCGCTTTATTTTTAGCGGTTCGATATAACCACGCCTGAGGGTTTTCTGGAATTCCCTTATATTTCCATGTTTCTAACGCTTTAACTAATGCATCTTGCACTACATCTTCTATCAATTCTAAGTTTTCGACACCAAATATTTTGGCTAACACAGCAACCATCTTTCCAGACTCTTGCCTAAAAAGATGGCTCAGCGTTTGTTTAACTGTATCTTTCTCTTTCAACTATTACTCCATTGGACTTATTTCACGAACCTCAACAGTACATCCATAATCAAAACTTGGACAATCCTTAGCTATTTTTGCAGCATGATCTAATGACTCTGTTTTAATAAGTAAATACCCTCCGACTAATTCCTTGCCTTCGGCAAAAGGTCTATCGGTAACTTTTTCTCCTCTATCTGCAAGTGTTTTACCTTCTTCCATCAAAGGTTGACCGTTTATAAGAGTTCCGTTGGCCGCCATTTCTCCCATCCACTTCTGCCATTTTTCCATATGCTGTTGCATTTCTTCTTTTGAGGCCGAAGTATACTTTTCTTGCCCTCCTCTAATAATAAACATAAATTCTTTCATACTACGTATTTTTAATAGTTAACACCTATATGACGAATAGATTTTGAATATTTGGACAGGCTTTTACATTTAAAAAAAAATTTCAAATAGCACCCCCGCATTTCAGGTAAACTAAATTAATTAGATTTTTTAATCCTTAAGAATACAAGTTAGTTTATCGTGTATCTAACATAATAAAGTTTCATACCATTCATTGTGAGCACTAAGTTATTCTCACTCAATTTATAGTCCAAGCATATTTTTGTACCACCTTCATCAGGGGTTGCTTTAAGGCACAGAGCATTTTCTTCAACAGACCAATACCTTTTTAATGGATCTCCAATAGACTTTTCTAAAGCAGAACCATCGGCACTTAACTCTATGTAAGTATCTGGATCTCCATCCATAATCCATTTACCAATCAATCCATCTGGGGCTTCTTGGAAAGAATTATTATTATGGTTAATTAAAACTCCTTGATGTTTGGCACTAGCCTCTAACCCAATAAAAAAAAGAATTAAAAAACTGACAATTAAAAGATTGTGTTTACGTTCCATAATTTCTGTATTACGTTAGGTTAAATTTAGTGATTTTTTAACTTACACCTTATAATTCGCTTATTATAAGTTTATTGCACTAATCATTCTTGTATGTACAAAGTGAGTTTACAAGTTATTTTTTTACTGTATACAAACACTTTACACGTTATGTATACTAAACAGAATTTAAGTTATTAAAACTATGAAGTAAGACTTAGTATGAAATCAAAATCAACAAGATATTGTATAAGCCAAGAAGGAAATGATATCTAAATTTGGATATGCCTTACTGTAAAAGTCAAATTTGATAAGAATATTACTTCAACAAACTCATAGCCATTACACAAAAAAAAGTTTTTGTTTTATTAAGGATATATAAGAAAGTGTAACAAACGAATTAAAGCTTAGGGCATTTTTTACAATTAGTTTTACCCTTTTTCTTATACTTTTTACAGCACTTTTTCTTTTTTCCACCACAGGATACTTCACAATTCATAATCATGCAAGATGGATATACTGATGGAGATTGAATATTTTGCATCGCTTTATTCTTATTGAATCTAAATAAAGTGCAAAAATATAAAAAAAAGATTCCCTACAAAGGAATCTTTTATATTATTTTAAATACTTACTAACAAGTACTTAGCTATGCATTTTCTTCTTCTGTCTGAAAAGCACTAATATCACGATCAAACAAATAATGACCTGATTTATCTCCTCCTATAATCTTTAACTTATCTAGCAATGTACGTGCCGTCGCTTCTTCTTCTAATTGCTCAGCAACATACCATTGCATAAAATTATGCACATTATAATCTTTGTGTTGTAAACATTCGTATATAATGTTATTAATTTTAGCAGTAACAAACTCTTCACTCTCTAAAAATATTTCAAAGAGCTCCATCAACGATTTAAAATCATCTCTAGGTTTATCTATAGCTGGTATAACAGCCTTACCACTTCTTTCATTAATAAACTTAACTAGCTTGGTCATATGCACACGCTCCTCTTCAGATTGAGTATAAAAAAAATCTGCTATCCCATTATATCCGTTTACATCTGCCCAACAAGCCATAGACAGGTATTGTGCAGAGGCTTTTGCTTCATAAGTTATTTGATCATTTAATAACTGTTCTATTTCTGGTATCATCTTTGGCTTTTACTTTTTTTGATTAATAACTAAAATACATAATTTATAAATGATGCGAACGTATTTATAAATGTTTTGAATAATTTATATTCAAACTAGTTTAATACAGCGCACTCATTTTTATACAGCAATACTTTTTATCACCATTTAAACTGGATTGTGGTATACCATGTTAATGGATCTGAAGGTATGATTCCTGGACCAGGATATCCCGTAGCTCTTTGCGTAAAATAACTTTCATCCAACAGGTTATTAATTCCTGTTTCTAATTTAAAGTTTTTATATGTATATGACAACGAAACATCTAATATTGAATACGCTGGTATTTTACCCAATGTTCCTTCTTCTTTACTACCTACACTCCCCCTGTCTGCATTTGTCACCTCAGTAAACTGTTCTGATAAATGAGTAAACTGTATATTTCCCAATACGTTTTTATATCCAAAACCCACACCTGTTTTAAAATTCACAAGCGGTATAAACTCTACTTTATTTCCTTTTACACCTGTTCTTTCTGATTTTGTATACTCAGAATCAGTAATTGCTAGATTAACAAATGAATTTAAAATATATTTAGAATCGTTAGCAAAAAAAGAGTTTCCTATATTCCAATTTAAATAATTTTCTACTCCATAAATAAATGCATCACCAATATTACCACGCTCTCTTTGCGCTCTATCATTAAAAACCTCTCCTATTCGGTCATCATACCATAACCCAAAAACATTCGCATCATAACTAAATACATCTTTTACCCTTCCTCTTAGTCCAATACCACCTGTAAACCCTTTCTCATCACTAATATCAGGACGTATTGTAAAAGTTGGATTAACAATGCGTATATCACTAAAGGTTACAGATCTATAGTTTTGAGAAATATTAGCATACGCTTCTATACTATTCGTTATTTTATAACTTGAGCCTATTCCTAGTAAAACAAATGATCTTTCTAATGCTTGATTATCTTCTTTAATTTCATTCTGAATTTCATTACCCGCATTATCAAAATTTACTTCTCTGTATACACCTTGAGCTTCTGTTTTAATATATTCAAATCGTATTCCTGGAGTAACAGAAATCTTGTCTGTTATGGTAAAAATATTTTCTCCGAACACAGCTACGTTAAGATTAGGAAAATCAAATGTAGATTGGTTAGCGTAGTCAGGAAATGCTTGATTCTGGAAGTTAAAGTTTGCATCGGTCCCTAAACTACCCGGGCCTTGTCTTGCATCATTATCTGCCTTATAAAATTTAGAGCCTATTAAAAATACCGATTCCTCGCCAAAAAGGTTATACCTGCTTAACAAACGTGCTTCGGCTCCAAAATTTTTAAAATTACCCACAATCAAATCTCTAGGCGTTATAAAATTACCATCGATATCCATTTCATCAGGCGCCAAAATAGGATTAGAATTAAGATCTTTAGGGTTTCCTCTAAAACCTAGCGCTCTTCTGGAGGCATCTAGTCCAAAAAGGTTTAAGCTAAAATCTGTTTTTTTAGAAAATGAATGTTCCAACTTTAAAGAAAACAATTTCCAATCCACTTCAAACCAATTTCTTGTTCTATTACTAAAATCTGGATTCGTTTCAAACTGTGTATCTGTTAATCCCCCAGGTTGCTTTGCCAAGTATTTTAAATAAGTAAATTCTCCTGTAAGCTTTGTTTTATCTGAAAATTGATATCCCAAATTGGCATATACATTTTTAGAGTCAAAATTTGAGTTTGGCCTAAAACCATCTCCTTTTTTATAATTAAAATAGGTATAATAACTAAACTTATTTATTGTACCACTTAAACTATTGAAACTAGTAAACAAGTTATAAGAACCCAAAGATTGTCTTGATACTAACTCTATTTTCTTTTTGGGATTAGGTTTTTTCATTTTAAAGTTTAATAATCCTCCAAATTGAGTCCCATACTGTAAAGATGCAGCCCCTCTAACAACTTGAATTTCGCTTAATGCTTCTGCTGGCGGAGTATAATAACTCTCTGGATATCCTAAAACATCTGCACTAATATCATATCCATTTTGTCTTGTATTAAAGTTTGCTGTTCTATTAGGATCTAATCCTCTACCTCCAATATTAAGTTGCAATCCCCCTACACTATTTTCATAAATATTTAATCCAGCTACTTGTGCGTATATTTGACGTGCGTTATTTGCTGCTAAGTTACCCAGCGTGTTCTCCAGTAAAACAACTTCACTTTTTTTACCAGCATAAATTGCTGTTCCTTCTACTGGTCTTAATTGTTTTAACCCAAAAACTCTTTCTTTACGCTGAACAATAAGCACTTCGGACAGTTCTTCTTCTAAAGGATCTAAAACAATATTTAAACTCACATCCTTTTCAACACTAACTTGTTTTTCTAATATTTTATGATCGTGACTAAATACAACAATTATATGTTCTCCTTTTTTAAGATCTGTGAATTCAAAACTCCCATCATCTGCAGTTAACTCTTGTTCACCTGTAATGCGATTATATACTTCGGCATTTACTATTGGTCCATTGTTTTGATCTACAACAACCCCATTAATTCGGTATTGCCCTGACATAAATGCCGTAATCATTAAAAAAAATATGACAATCTTATAACCCTTTAATCTCATCTTTAAATGGAATAATCCACGTTTTATGTTTAAATGACTCTTTTTGTTTTCCAAGATCCACATTAGGATCAATATATTGAGTACTTAACCTACCATTAAGTGCTACATAGCTCTCTACAAATACTTGAACATTTTGATGCCCCTGATTTTCAAAATGTTCTTTTAGATGATGAGCATATTGTAATATAAAATCTGGTTGTGTTGCCATTTGTTTTTGCTGAAAAGGAGTAAGAAAATCATCATTATCTATATAAAATCTCTTACCTGTTTTTTCATCAACAATTTTAAAATTAGCATACCCAGCTTTTTCTATAAGCATTACTCTCCACGAAAATCGATACCCTTCTTCGGTCCAAAACAATTCTCCAGGATAGCAAATATATCGAAACGGCAAAAGTAGTTGAATTATAAAAAATAGCCCTATTATTATATGAACGATTTTTTGAGAATTCGAAGAAAAAATTAGCTTCTTATCGGTATCAAATCTTGATTTATTAATCTTTAATAACTTAGAAATAAATCTCAGTATTTTATGATGAATACTCGAATCAAAGAAAATCAGAGCACTAATAATCATTATATACGGAAACATACCAATAGGAAAAAGCACTCTTGTTAACACATGAAACACTATGACCGCCACAAAAGCTACAATTCTTGTTCTTTTATAAAGTAATAAAAACGGAATTAGAAGATCGTAAATAGCACCGGTATAACTAAAGACATAATGCATCCATTCTTCTTGTAATAACTCACCTATGAATGGTATATCATATTTAGATGGCAACCAAATCTTTAAAGGCATAGCCTTTACAAGCCAGTCAGAATTTAGTTTTGCCAATCCAGCATAGAAATAAACAATACCTAACAACAATTTAAGCGAATCTATGGTCCAAACGGGTACTTTTTGAAAAGATATATTTTTTCTTTTAGCGTCTACAGAATAATAAGCATTGGCAGGTAAAAAAATTAGCAGAAAGCTTAATACACTAATAAAATAATAATGATTAAGATAGGTCGTCTTATCCATTAACTCTATATAAGTAAAGCTTAAAAAAAATGCTACAATGGCAATTCTATATTTATATCCTATTGATATAAATAAAGCCGAAATCCCACATACGCCAAAAATCAAGTAAGTATATCCACCGATTGGTGTAATAAAGTCGAAACCATAATATGAAAAAAAGTACTTTGGCTTAATGTATAGTTTATCAATCCAACCTAAAATCCAAAATCGAATAATGCTCAAAAACATCATTATCCCAAAAAAAATACGAAAGACTGCAAGTGGCGCAGCTTCCGTATTTTTTTTTAGATATTCGTTTAGTTTTAAAATCATATACACAGAAACGTTTTAATCGCCATCTGCATCTACATAATCTACACTAACTGATATTGCTTGCAACATATCTACTTTAAGAAATACCACATTTTTTTGCAATTCATCATATGTTGTAAGCATTAAACTATTATCAGATTTTACTTGAGTTGATAAATCATTACTTAAGTTAACTGCAGTTGACCTAGATTTATCAAACTGATTATTAATAAGTTTACTCAAATCTTCGCCATCCTTAATTGTATTTAAAAAATCTAAATAAGTTTTCAAGCTTGCTCCTGTAGAACTTGCCCCAAATTTTTTACCATTAAAGAAATCCTGCATTGCATCTAGGTTGGCATTAAAGAGAGTTTTTGACAAATCTTTGTCATAAAACGCCTCTACTTTATCATTTAATGGAGATCCAGAAAAAACTCCTGCAGGTATCCCAATTTTACCAGCTCGCAAATGCTTTTCGTAATGAAAGATATAATCGTTTACAAGCTTGTCCAAAGAACTCGTAGCAGAAGAACCACTATTATTCACAAAAGAATCTCTGTACCCACTTGCCCAATCATTTACAACCTGAGTTGTTAGATCTTCCATTCTATTTACAACGTCTGTTATATACGTTTTATACTTTGCTCCATTTGTAACATCAGTATACGTAGCAACGATATCACCATCAGACGAAGACACTCCATTAATCAAATAATCTAATGCACCAAAGCCTTGCTCATCCTGCTGTGAAATTGTCGCTAAGTCATAAGTTCCTGATGTAACATTTGTAGTTATATTATCGGTATTAACAGGATATACATTCATGAAATTTCTAAATGATATTTCTTCTGCTTTACCGATTTCGAACATATTTACATTTTGCCAAGAAGTATACGCAGTAGACCAAGCTTCTCTTAATGATACCAAATTAGGTTCGTCTGCAGTAGCAACAAACTTTGATGTTGCCGTTTTTAACGCTTTCATATCTACCAAAAAACCTTGATATGAAGGTATTACTATATTATCTGCTACATTTTCTAGCAATGCCTTTCTATCAAAGCTATCTGTCGTATCGTTACTATCTCCACTATCATTATCAGAAGAGCAAGCCACAGATAGAAGTGCTATTGTTAAAATTGCAAACAAAAAATTCTTCATTTTATTTTTATTTATTCTTAATAAATTTTTGCAAATTTAAAAAAAGAGGTGAAAAATATATCATTTCTCACCTCTTTTTTATTCATTTAACACTTTAATGCAGTCTTAATTAGCTGCTTGAGCAACAGTAAAGTCAAATTTAGCTGCTATATCATTAGAGATTTCCTCAAGTGTCGCAGGAGTTACTGTCCATAATCCATTTGTACCTCCCATTAACTTATTGATAAACCCATCAACTTCTGCTTTTGTAAAGTATGAAGCTTTGCTATCTGATTTTCTAGTAAACTGTAAGCTATATATAAATCCATAACCTTCTGATAAATCATGAAATGCGCTTGCATAATCCACCGTTCCTTCTTCTAGAGCTTTTTTACCTTGTTGTAAATAGTATACCGCTCTTATCGCAATAACTTTAGATATTTTTTCTCTAATAATTGCTGCTTGAGCATCTCTAACTGTATAATCTTTGGCTACAATTGCGGCTCTACCTAATTTGAATGCATTAAAAATATCTGCTGCAATTCCAGCAAAGTCAGTATCTCCTTCAACTCTACCAACATACTTATTTAGGAAACTATCATCTTCACCTATAGTTGCATTAGGTTTTGTTTTATCAGCAGAAGCACCATAAACATATCCATAAGCTTCATCCCACTTATGCTCCATAGTGGTATAGTTTTTACCTTCGGCAACGGTACCATTATCATTATCAGTTTTATTACTAGCCTCATCAAGCACGTCTCCACTTAAATAATTATTTAAGGCTTGATCAGTCATTAATGCTCCTATTAAACCTTTTGCAAAAGCCTGATTTAATTCTAATCCATTTGCGTTTACATATCTAGTAGAACCACCACCTGCTTCTTGAATATATCCTGCTGTTCCAGCTACTGCTTCTGTTCCCCAATTAGGAAATACTTCATCTACCTGACCTTCAATCCAGCTATCAAAATCTGTCTTAATAGCAGCTGCATCTGTTGCATTATCTGAGAAAAAATCTCTAGAAGCAGCAGTTTTACTTCTTACACTCTTACTAGACGCATTAAGGTCAGTATCTTCAAAGTCATTTACCCCTTCTTTATGATCGAACATTGCATCTATTGCTGCTTCAGCATTAGCAAGCGTACTTTCTTTTAGCTTTTTAACAATTATTTCAGCCATTGCAATTCTAGTTGTTTGCCCTCCAAAACTTACAGTAGTTTCTCCGTCACGTTCAAATACGTAATTAGTCGGTTCTTCTATAGTTACAACTGGTGTTGAATCATCATCAGAAGAACATGATCCTAAGACAAACGCCCCAGACACACAAATTAATTTCACTAGATTGTTAATTTTCATCGCTTTTAATTTAGACTTAATATAAATTACTATCAATTATTCGGGTGCAAATATATTTATTTAGAACATTTCAACAAATATTATTTCAATTAAATCTAAATAAACTTACTGTGTTTAACTTTTATTTAAACCCTTTTTAAGATAATAACCCTATTTTTTACAATGAAAATCATGAAAAAGAATACTTCACGATCAATGATATTTTGTAAATATCTTAGTGGCTTCATTATGCGAAGATTCAAAACTTAACGTTCGAATATTTGTATCTGCATTTACCGACGTAAAATAAGAAATCATACGTTCTGTAGGCATATTTCCAGTTAACTCATCTTTTGCCATAGGACAGCCACCAAAGCCTTGGATTGCCCCATCAAATCGTCTACAACCAGCTTTATAAGCAGCATCAACTTTTTCAAACCATGTCGTTGGTGTTGTATGCAAATGCGCTCCAAACTCTATATCTGGATAAGAAGGAATTAAATTTGAAAATAAATAATCAATAATCTCTGCAGTCGACGTACCTACTGTATCCGACAAAGAAAGAATTTTCACTCCCATTTTGCTTAATTTCTCTGTCCACTCTCCAACAATTTCTACACTCCAAGGATCACCATACGGATTACCAAATCCCATAGAAAGATATGCCACCACTTCTTTATTCGCTTTGTCTGCAATATTTAATATCTCTTGTAAAGTATCTACAGATTCTGAAATAGTTTTATGCGTATTACGCATTTGAAAGTTTTCTGAAATCGAAAACGGGTATCCCAAAAACCTTATCTCTTCATGTTTGGCAGCATCGTTTGCGCCTCTAACATTAGCAATAATTGCCAAAAGTTTACTCTTTGTATTTGAGAGATCTAATTGCGATAATACCTGAGCTGTATCTATCATTTGGGGTATTGCTTTTGGCGAAACAAAGCTTCCAAAATCTATGGTATCAAAACCACAACGTAGTAAAGATTGAATGTATTGAACTTTCTTTTCTGTAGGGATAAACTCTTTTATACCTTGCATGGCATCCCGCGGACATTCAATAATTTTTACGTTTTCAATCATTATGGATAGGGTATTCAATTCTGAACATAAAAGTATGACTATTTTTCAGAAAAAAGAATGAAAACTCCAATACCAATAAAAACAATAATCTGTGTCCATTTTAAAACTATTCCAATTTTAGCATTTGTTTTTAAATAGTCAGAAATCGAACCTGCCAAAACAGCTATTAATCCAAAAACTACAAAAGAAACCGCCATAAACAAAAGGCCTAAAACATAAAATTGAACAACATTACTTAAAGTCTTACTAAATAAGAAGCCCGGAAAAAATGCTAGAAAAAATATTGAAACCTTAGGATTTAAAACATTCATGACAAACCCTTGTTTAAATAATCCCCAAAGGCTTTTTGAAGGTAGACTATTCTCTGACAAATCTATAGATGAACTACTTTTAAAAACCTTATATGCCAAAAAAAACAAATACAAAGCACCAAAAAGCTTGATGATAAAAAAAAGAACTTCACTTTGCTTTATTATTGCCGACACACCAAAAGCGACCAATGTCGTATGCACCAGGCAACCAAAAGTTAACCCCACAACTACAGATAGCCCATGTTTTTTACCATTAACCATCCCCTGCATCAATACAAAAATATTATCTGGACCAGGAGATAATGCCAATAATGAAGTGGTCAATACAAACGTATACAGAATATCATAATTCATATGTTTCTACCTTTTTTCATGACATACTACTATATCTGCTCTGATAACAAAGATTTATTAATATCTCTAATCAATCGTGGTCCACTATAGATAAACCCAGTATAAATTTGCACCAAGCTTGCACCAGCTTCTAATTTTTCCAGTGCATCATCTGCGCTATGAATACCTCCTACTCCAATAATAGGAAAAGCTTTGTTGCTGTTTTCTGATAAATACTTAATTACTTTGGTACTTCTTTCTCTTATAGGTTGTCCACTAAGTCCACCATTACCAATTTCTTCTAACCTGCTCTTCGACACACTTAATCCTTCTCTATTTACAGAAGTATTGCTTGCTATAACGCCATCCAAATTAGTTTCTACAACCAATTCTATAATCTCATCTAGTTGATTTGTATTTAAGTCTGGCGCTATCTTTAAAACAATTGGCTTTTCTTGTTCAAAATTTTTGTTAGCATTTTGCACTGTTCCTATAAGCTCTGTCAAGTAATCTTTATCATTAAGTTTCGCATGACTACCGACATTAGGGCAACTAACATTAAGCACAAAATAATCCACATAAGGATGTAGTGCATTAAAGCACTCTAGATAATCAGCAGTGTAATTCTCCGGAGCAGTATTTGTATTTTTACCAATATTTCCTCCTATAATAAGTTTTCCTTTATTTTTTTTAAGTTGGGTAATTGCTGCCTGAAGACCTTCATTATTAAATCCCATTCTATTAATAATCCCTTTATCTTCTTTAAGTCTAAATAGTCTTTTTTTAGGATTCCCCTCTTGTCCTTTTGGCGTAACAGTACCAATTTCAATGAAACCAAACCCAAAATTTGCTAGTTCATTATATAATACGGCATTTTTATCAAATCCTGCAGCCAGACCCACTGGGTTTTTAAACCTTAAACCTAGCACTTCTCTCTCTAACTTAGGGTCATTAACTTGATATAAAGCTCTAAATACTGAAGAGACTAAAGGAATCTTTGATACTAACCGAATGGCCTTAAAGGTAAAATGATGAACTTTTTCTGGGTCAAACAAAAATAACAGGGGCCTTATCAGGAATGTATACATTATATGTGATTTTACATTTGCAAAAATAAGTTATACTAGGTTCTAATAAAAGTGTATTTTTGGATTCTTTAGATATAAATATTTATTGTTATGATTTCAAAACAACATATCATAGATCGATTCACTAGTTATGTGACTATCGATACCGAAAGTGACCCTAATAGCGACACTACTCCTAGCACAGAAAAACAATGGGATTTAGCTAAAAAACTAGCCGAAGAACTGAAAGAAATAGGATTAGAAGATGTAAGTATAGATGAGAATGCTTATGTAATGGGTACTTTACCATCAAATGTTGATCATGAAGTTCCTACTATAGGGTTTATTGCACATTTTGACACTAGTCCTGACTTTACAGGAGCCAATGTTAAACCTCAGATTGTTGAAAATTATGACGGTAAAGATATTGTATTAAATGCTGCACAAAACATAGTACTTTCTCCAGATTACTTTGAAAACTTAAAAGCTTATAAAGGTCAAACTATCATAACAACTGATGGTACTACACTTTTAGGAGCTGATGATAAAGCTGGGGTTACAGAAATTGTATCTGCAATGGAATACCTAGTTCAACATCCAGAAATTAAACATGGTAAAGTTCGTGTTGGATTTACTCCTGACGAAGAAATAGGTCGTGGTGCTCATAAATTCGATGTTGAAAAATTTGGTGCTAAATGGGCATATACTATGGATGGTAGTCAAATAGGAGAATTAGAATATGAAAGTTTTAATGCTGCTAGTGCCGTAGTAACTGTAAAAGGCCGCATCGTTCACCCTGGATATGCTAAGGGTAAAATGGTAAACAGTATGTACATAGCTCAAGACTTTATCAATTCTCTACCAAGGTTAGAAACTCCTGAGCACACTAGTGGTCGTGAAGGCTTCTTTCATCTTAATAGTATAACAGGTAAGGTTGAAGAAACAGTCCTTAAATATATTATTAGAGATTTTGACAAAGAACATTTTAAAGCCAGAAAAGAAGTTGTTGCAAAACTCGCTGAGGAATTAAACAAACAGTACGGTGGTAATGATACAGTAACTGTTGAAATTAAGGATCAGTATTATAATATGGGCGAAAAAGTCAAAGAAGTAATGCATATTGTGGATATTGCAGAAGAAGCAATGAAAGATCTAGATATTAAACCTCTCATCAAACCTATTAGAGGAGGAACCGACGGATCGCAGTTAAGCTACATGGGATTACCATGTCCAAATATATTTGCAGGAGGACACAACTTTCATGGTCGCTATGAATTTGTACCAGTAGAAACGATGATCAAAGCTACAGAAGTTATTGTTAAGATCGCTGAACTAACAGCAGAACAGAAGAACTAGCATAAAGAATCTTTATAATAGTTTAAACTAAAAAAAACCTCTCTTATGTTTATGAAATAAGAGAGGTTTTATATTTAACTTTGATCCTAGATTATTATTTATCCTGTTTTAAAAAATATTAACCACACTACTCACTTATATCCCCAAAGGCAAGAACAGCATTTTTTTCAATCCCCAAAGTCACCTTTCCTTCTAGCTTTTGAATAGACATACAGTTAACTACTGTATCATTAGAGAGTTTTACAGTATTTAAATAATACTCTCCAAAAAATAAACTCTTTTCTACAAATACTTCTGTTGAATACGTACAATTGGTATTTACTTGAAGATCTTTTAACCTAACAGCATAGTGTTTTTCTGTTTCACTTGCCAAACCAAAAATTTCCAAATCATCATCCTGTAACCTAAAAACTGTTCCAAAAAATGAGGCTACATATAAATCTACAGGGGATTTATACAGTACTTCTGAAGATCCTTGTTGTATAATCTTTCCTTTCTTCAAAACTACTATTTCATCTGAAATAGCGACAGCATCTTGAGTATCATGAGTAACAAAAATTGCTGTAACATTTGTCCTCTTAATAATATCAAAGATTTCATTTCGTAATTGCAATTTAAGAGCCACGTCCAAATTACTAAAAGGTTCATCCAATATAAGCAATTGGGGTTTTGGTGCCAATGCTCTGGCCAATGCTACTCGTTGTTGTTGCCCTCCTGATAATTGATGTGGAAATCTATTAGCATACCCTTCTAAACCAACTAATTTTAAAACCTCTGCTACCCGTACTTCTTTATCTTGAGAATCAGCAATACCATATGCCACATTTTTATACACAGTGAGGTGTGGAAATAATGCATAGTCTTGAAAAACCATGCCAATTTTTCTATCTTCAGGCGGAATAAAAACCTTGTCACTCGCCACAATTTTATCATTCAATTTGATTACTCCATGATCTTGAGTTTCTAAGCCCGCCACAAGCCTTGTTAAGGTTGTTTTACCACTACCGCTCTCTCCAACCACACAAACAATTTTACCTTTCTCTATAGCTAAATCAACACCATTTATTACAACTCCTTCTTTCTTATTGTAAGATTTAAAAAGCTTCTCTATATGTAATATTATACTCAAATCTGTTCTATTTTTTTGTTCACCCTAAACACAACCCACACCACATCTAATCATTTTAAAATCAACCTATTTAACAAGATAATTGGTAATATGCCAGTTGCTACAATACACAAAGAAGGTAGTGCAGCTTCCATCACAAGCTCATCACTCGCATACTCATAGGCTTTTACCGCAAGGGTATTAATATCATACGGCTTTAAAATTAAGGTTAAAGGCAACTCTTTCATTGCATCAACAAAAACCAAAATAAAAGCACTTAACAAACCTGATTTCAATAAAGGAAAATCGATTTTAAAAAATGTTTTGAGATACCCCTTCCCCAATAATCTTGAGGATTCTGATAACGACTCTGGTATTTTTAAATGACTTGATTCTATTGGATTAAATGCCACCGCAAGAAACCTAATCATATAAGCATACAAAAGAACTATAATAGTTCCATTAATTACCAATCCAATCTTTACTCCAAACATTTCATTAGACATTTTTACAAGCCATTTATCTAATTGCAATGTAGGGATCATTACCCCTATTGCAATTACCGCTCCCGGAATAGCATAACCTAAAATTGTTATTCTAGAGCTCTTCTTTAAAAACTTAAGCGCATTCCATTTAGGAAAATACAAAACCAACAATGCAAAAAACACAGTAACCAAAGCGGTTAAAAGAGCAATAGCCAAACTTTGAATCGCCGTACTGAAAAAAGTAGTGTAATTTATGTTTTCAAAAGTTAAAAAGCTCCAGTATATCAATTGAAAAATTGGCAATATAAAACCAAAAAATACTGGAATAAATGCTAAAAAGAAAAGAGGAATCTGTTTTCTTTTAGCAATTGTAATTCTCGGTAATTTTATATCACTTTTTGCAGTCATTGTATAATCCTTACCAGCTCTTTGGTAGCGTTCGATAAAAATAAAAACAAACACCAATATCAATAATATTGCTGATAAGTAAATTGCTGTAGATGGTTCCTCTAACGAAAACCATGATCTAAAGATACCAGTCGTAAAAGTACTTACTCCATAATATTTGGCAGCACCATAATCATTCAACACCTCCATAACAACCAAAACCAATCCTCCTACTATTGCTGGTCTAGAAATAGGGAGAACTATCTTAAGAAAGGTTCTAAATTCTTTGACACCAAGCATCTTAGAAGCTTCAATCAACCTTCCTGATTGATACAAAAAGACAGCTCTTGCACTTACATAAACATACGGAAACAAAGAAATACTTAAAACAAAGATAAGCCCAAGAATATTCATTACATCAATTCTAAATGGCTTACTTCCTACACTTCTTAACAACAACTCTAATGACCCTCCATAATCAAAAAAACCCGCATAAGCATAGGCCGTAATATAAGATGGTATGGCCAATGGCAAAATTAGCATCCATTCTAAAGGCCTTCGAAACGGAATATTATACCTGCTGACTATCCAAGCAGATGAAACTCCAAACAGCAATGTCAAACATATACACCCTAGAATTAACCAAAATGAATTAAGGCTATAATCCAATAATAGGTTCTTTACAATATGCTGCCAACTCTCACCTGGCCCCAAAAACAATTTAAAAAGTATCGTACCTATAGGCACAGTAATAAAACAAACAATGGCCAAAGTTAATATTGACCATTTGTTTGTATCTCGTTTTATATGAAACTTATGTGAAAAAATAATATTTTATTTGAACAATTATTACCTCTTAATCAAGTACCTCGGAGCAAACTCACAAGGCGTAAGTAGAAAAACAGTATTAACATTTCTAGGTACACGCATCAGAGAATTAAACTCAAATCAGCGTTCACTTTATTTCCAACCAGCTACATCAAAAGTGATAACAGCTTTTTTATTGTTTTTACCTAAAACAGACAAAGCCAACAAATCTTCTTTAAATTCTCCCCATGAACTTAACAATTCTGATGGAGTTACATCTTTATTTACCGGGTATTCATAATTTGCTTTAGCAAATACTTCTTGCGCTTCTTTACTGGCTAAGAATTCTATAAACTTGATTGCATTTGTTTTATTTGGAGCATATTTTGCTACTCCTGCTCCACTCACATTAATATGGGTTCCTCTACCTTCTTGGTTAGGAAAAAAAACACTCACTCCATTACCAGCTTTTACCTCTTCTGGATTTTTAGAATTTAATAATTTACCAATATAATAAGTGTTTACTATTGCTATATCTCCTTCACCTGCAACAACTGCTTTAACCTGATCTCTATCATTTCCTTTGGGTGTACGTGCCATATTAGCAACTACTTTTTCTGCCCAGACCTTAGCCTCATCCTCTCCATTATTAGCTATAATAGACGCTAATAAAGATTGGTTATATATATTATTAGAAGAACGCACTAATATTTTACCCTTCCATTTATCACTTGTTAAATCTTCGTAAGAAGATAAATCTTCTGATTTCACTCTATCCTTAGCATAAACAATAACACGTGCACGTTTTGTTAAAGCAAACCACTGATTATTTTCATCACGTAAATTAGCAGGAATAATTTTATTTAATGCCTCAGAATCTACTGTTTGCAGTAACCCTTTATCTTTTGCTCTAACTAATCTTCCCGCATCTACAGTAATCAAAACATCTGCTGGTGACTGCTCCCCCTCTTCTGTCATTTTTTGTATTAACTCATCTGCCTTTGCATTAACAACATTTACCTTAATACCAGTTTGTTTTTCAAAAGAAGCAAATAGCTCTTGATCTGCTGGATAGTGTCTATGCGTATAAACATTTACTTCCTGAGTTTCTGGCTTATTATCTTCTTTACTTTCTGATTGGTTTTTCTTATCACTTTTACAAGCAGTAAATGAAAATATTATGGCAAGTATTAAATAAGCTTTCTTCATTATTTATAATATTTTTAGAAATTAATTCATTTTAATTAGCACTCTTGATTGTTACATCAATTCACAAAAGACTCCCACTATATATAAAAGTATTTGCATTATTAAAAGCACTTAATATGATGCAAATTTATAACCTTTTCTTGATCAATTAATCATATTTTTTTAATCATTTCGAACAATATTTTTAATAAACAAAATTTATATCAACGTTAACATTTTCTAGTTATCGTTATTTTTTCACTTTGAACGATTTTATGGCTTTAATATGAAACTCTCATTCTAGCATTCTTTGTTGACAAAAGTAGTTTTACACAAGTGACATCTTAAAAAATAAGATATCCTAACTTATTTAATTACTTAAAATTTAAAACTCTTATCATGCAAATTTTAGAAAAAGTTGAAAACTCAACAATTTCAACTACAACAGAAGCTGGTCAGACCATTATGGGGTCTCTAAATGGTTTTTTTAACTCAATACAAGAAGGTGTTGGACAATATGGTTTAAAAATTGTTGGCGGAATCATAGCTCTCATCATTGGCTTATGGATTGTAAAAATACTAATGAGGGCTATTAAAAAAACATTTGACAAGTCTAACCTAGACCACACCTTAAGACCTTTTCTAGTCACTCTAGTTGGCTTCTTACTAAAAGTTCTGTTGTTTATCTCTATTGCAGGAATTGTTGGCATTCCTACCACTACTTTTGCTGCATTATTAGCTGCTGTCGGACTCGCAATAGGTGGAGCATTTAATGGTTCTTTGGGACATATGGCAGCAGGTGTTATGCTCCTTGTATTTAGACCATTTAAAGTAGGTGATCTTATTGAAACTGGGGGTAAACTAGGATTTGTCAAAGAAATTTCTGTTTTTGTAACGGTTCTCGAAACTTTTCAAAATAAAACTGAAATCATACCCAATGGAGCTATTACTTCGGGAACAATAACAAATCTAACAACGATAGGTAACCTAAGAGTGGACATGCCATTTGCTATCCAATACGGAACCGATATAGAAAAAGCGAAACAACTTGTATTAGAAGTTATAAAATCTGACCAAAAGGTTTTAAACCATCCTGCACCAAGAGTAGCAGTAAATAACCTTGGAGCAAATGGTGTTGAACTTTTAGCTCTTCCATACGCAACTTGTGAAAACTATTGGGACGTATATTGGGATACAAGACAAAAAATTGTCGAAGCTTTAGGAAAAGCTAATTACGATGCTCCCTTACCTCAACGCATTGTTACCATGAAATCTTAATCTAGAGGAACAAAAAAAACGCGATAAGAAAAATTCTTATCGCGTTTTTTTATTTGTATATGCCAGCAATTATTTCTTCACTTCGGCAGGTGGTGCATTTAGTTTCTGACTCATTTCTAAAGAAATAGCAGATTTATCATACGTTAATTTACCTGAACCTGTTTCAATAATAACAGCATTATTTTTTTCACTGAAGTCAAAAACTTTTCCATGAAGACCGCTTTTTGTTACTACACGATCCCCTTTTTTTAATTCTTCAGCAAATTTTTTCTCCTTCTTTGCTTTTTGCATTTGTGGTCGTATCATAAAAAAATACATAACTACAAATATTAAGACAAAAGGAAGAAATTGTTGTATCTGATCCATAGATATTATTTGCTTGTTGGTGCTCCGTCTGCTGCAGCTGGTTTAGCTTTTGGAGTAACCATAGCTTTAATCTTAATAACTTCTTTTCCAGCCTCTGTATTAGCAGAAATTGTTACCTGCTTAGTTTGCTGATTTGGTTTTCCGTTAGAGTTAAACTTTACTAACATCTCTCCTGTAGCACCTGGAGCAATTGGTTCCTTTGGCCATTCTGGCACAGTACAACCACAACTACCTTTAGCACTTACGATTACTAATGGCGCTTTACCTGTGTTAGTAAATGAGAATTTGTGCTCTACTACATCTCCTTCATTGATTGTTCCAAAATCGTGTTCTGTTTGAGCAAAAGTCATTACTGGAAAATCAGCATTCTTTGCATCACGATCAGCAGCTATTTCTACGTTTTCTTCTTTAACCTTTTCTGCCGCGTTTTCTTTACAAGACATAACTGTCATTGCAAAAACACCAGCTAAAATTAAGATTCCTTTTTTCATTACTTGGGTTTTTAATTATTTACAAGGGATAAAAATACTATTTTTTCTAAAACTACATAAGTCCACGACCTACTTTGTTTAATTTGCCGTTTTCTTTGTACTCTTTAGAGATTTTATCCAAAATTCCGTTGATAAAAATACTACTTTTAGGTGTACTATACTCTTTGGCTATTTCTAAATATTCGTTAATTGTTACTTTTACCGGTATAGACGGGAACTTTACAAACTCACAAATAGCCATTTTTACAATTGCCTTATCAAGTTCTGCTATACGATCTTGATCCCAATTAGGTGTTCTCTCATCTATTTCTTTAGAAAACTCTGCGCCATTCAAAGCTGTTTTTCTAAAAACATCAATTGCAAATTTCTTATCATCTGTATCCTTATACAACTTAGGCAATGTCATATTTTCATCATGAGATGATTTAGTTTTACGAAGCATCTTAACAATAGAAGTATTCACCAAAGGTAAATCATCTATCCAAGTCAATTTTTTATCTTCGATATAATCATAAAACTTATCATTAGGAGCTATGATTTCTTTAAAAATTGCCAAAACGAAATCTTTATCTTCTCCAAAAGAACTCAGTCTAGTACTCATATAAGACGCGTACAACTCACTTTCCTTAATTTCTTCCCATAAGATGGATACATATTCATCGTCTAACTCCCAACAATTAAGTTTCTTATTATCCATCTCTTCCTTTAGCTGGATATTTTTTTCTAGTAGCAACAAAACTTCGTTGTCTATAAACTTGGTGTTTGGGTTTTTTTCTTCTGAAGTAGCTAGATATTTTTTTTGACTCTTAGCCATAAAATCTGCTGCACGCTTCCTAATCTCTACCAGAAGCTGAAGGTTTATCAGAAATAATTCATACATCTGATCTATACTATAAAGAAGAAACTTTTCTTCTTTACCAAGATTATCACTTTGCGTCTGCTCTATCGAATAGAGAGACTGCATAACTTTTACTCTAATATGTCTTCTGGTTAACATAGAAATTACAAAGAACTTAATATTAAAAAAATGGCAAAAGCCTATTACAGCTTTTGCCTTGCAAAAATACTATTATTTTTAATCTACCTATTGTAAAAATGCTTTTTTTACTAAGACAATAGCATTTACTTTTTCAAATGTTTATACTATCCAAAAAAAACTAAAAAATTAGATTTCTTAATTTTATCTATTTTTCATTTTTACGTGCTGCTATTCTATCTTCTGCAATACTAATTGCTGCTGCATTTGTGGTAATATTAGTCGCTTTTGCCTTATTCAAGATATCCAAAGTTGTATCGTAAATATTAGCCGTCTTAGCTATTATTTGATCCCTACCATATCCTTCGATTTCTGCATAAACATTTATAATACCACCTGCATTAATTAAAAAATCAGGAGCATACACAATTCCACGCTTTTTTAAGATTTCACCATGGATATTTTCGTTAGCCAATTGATTATTTGCAGCACCAGCAATTATTTTCACATTTAGTTTATTTATGGTATCATCATTGATAGTTGCTCCCAATGCACATGGCGCATAAATATCTGCAGTTTCTGCATAAAGATCATTTCCTCTATAAATCTCTGCTCCATATTTTGCGCTTACTTGCTCTAATCTCTCCTCATTAATATCACTAATAATTACTTTAGCCCCTTCTTCTGCAGTTAACCTAACAAGTTCTTCTCCTACATGCCCTATACCTTGAACCAAAATTCTTTTTCCAACCAAAGCATCATTACCATAAGTAAATTTGGTAGCTGCTTTCATCCCCATATAGACTCCATGTGCAGTAACGGGAGAAGGGTTTCCTGCTCCTCCTTTAGATTCTGAAATCCCTGTTACATAAGGAGTAACTTCTCTTACGGTATCCATATCTGATGTTTCCATCCCTACATCTTCTGCTGTATAGTATTTTCCTCCTAAAGTATGCACAAATTTACCAAAGCGTCTCATAAGCTCTGGTGTTTTAATTTTTTTTGGATCTCCTATTATTACTGCCTTTCCTCCTCCTAGGTTTAAACCTGTAATTGCTGCTTTATAAGTCATTCCTCTAGATAACCTTAAGACATCATTTAGAGCATCCCATTCTGTGGCATAATCATACATTCTTGTTCCTCCTAATGCAGGTCCTAAAATTGTGTTATGCACACCAATAATTGCCTTCAATCCTGTATCTTTGTCCTGACAAAAAACAACTTGCTCATGATCATCAAAAGATAATTGACCAAATACAGGGGCTTCTTTTTTTAGTTGATTTGCAGTAAATACTTCGGTTATCATGTTATTAAATTTTTTAAAATGAAATTATATTATATTCAAAATTAGAGTGCTAAAATAGCATGTTTTTATCAATTTCTATTTTAAAACCACTAAATTTTAAGAATTCATAAACAAAACCGGTTTAAAACATCAATTTTATATGCGTGCACTACGTCATCTCAACAAATACTTTTTTAAATATAAATTTCGTTTAATTATTGGATTAATAATTACCGTAATTGCTAGGGTTTTTGCTACAATTGTCCCTACTCTAGTTGGTGATTCAGTAGATGTGGTAGAACAATATATCAATAAAGATATAACCGATTTAGCAGAGGTAAAAAGTGGTCTAATAACTAATATACTTCTTATAATTGGTGCTTTGTTAATTTCTGCCTTATTTACTTTCTTAATGCGTCAAACATTTATTGTGGTTTCACGATTTATCGAATTTGACTTAAAAAATGAAGTGTTTGAGCACTATGAAAAATTATCTCTCAATTTTTATAAAAAAAATAGAACAGGAGATTTAATGAACAGGATTAGTGAAGATGTGTCTAAGGTAAGAATGTATGTAGGACCCGCAATCATGTATAGTGTAAATACGATAACTCTATTTGTTGTTGTTATCGGTTACATGATTAGTATTGCACCCGAACTCACCTTGTATACTGTTGCTCCTTTACCAATCCTATCTATATCCATCTATAAATTAAGCGTTGCAATTCATAAACGAAGTACTATTGTACAAGAGTTTTTATCTAAGTTAACCACTTTTAGCCAAGAGACCTTTAGTGGTATTACGGTAATAAAATCCTACAACATTGATTATCAGGTTCATAAAGAATTTTCTGAATTATCCAATACCAGTAAAGACAAAAATCTTGATTTGGCCAAAGTACAAGCCTTATTTTTTCCATTAATGGTTTTATTAATTGGGTTTAGCAATATCATTGTTATTTATATTGGCGGAAAACAATTCATAGATGGTACCATTCAAGATCTTGGAGTTATTGTTGAGTTTATCATATTTGTAAACATGCTAACATGGCCCGTAGCGACTGTTGGGTGGGTGAGTTCTATAGTACAACAAGCCGAAGCGTCGCAGGTAAGAATTAATGAGTTTTTAAGTCAAGAACCCGAGATCACCAACAAAACATCTCAAAAAACACCTATCAAAGGTAGTATTAACTTTGAAAATGTTTCTTTCATTTATGATGACACAAATATTACTGCCTTAAAAGATATTAGTTTTTCTGTTAATCCAGGAGAGACTATTGGTATTATAGGTAAAACGGGATCGGGAAAATCGACTATATTAGATTTAATAGGCAGGCTTTATGATGTATCTTCTGGTCAAATATACGTCGATAACACTTCTATAAAGGACCTAAACTTGATGGATTTAAGAACTCAAATTGGATATGTGCCACAAGATGCTTTTTTATTTAGTGATTCCATCAGAAACAATATAAAATTTGGAAATAAAGATGCAACGGAACAAGAAGTTTTTCAAGCTGCAAAAAATGCAGTAGTTCATAAAAATATTATAGGTTTTAGTAAAGGCTATGACACTGTTCTTGGTGAACGAGGAGTAACACTATCTGGAGGGCAAAAACAACGTGTTTCTATTGCTCGAGCAATAATTAAAAATCCGGCTATATTATTATTTGATGATTGTTTATCTGCTGTAGACACAGAAACAGAAGAAGAAATCTTAAATAATCTTAATCAAATTTCTAAAGATAAAACCACTTTTATTGTTAGTCATCGAGTATCTACAACAAAAAATGCAAATAAAATTATTGTTTTAGATGAAGGAAAAATAACACAGCAAGGCACTCATAATCAACTAATAAAAGAAAAAGGTTACTACAAAGAACTCTACTTAAAACAACTTAGCGAAAAAGAAATATAAGTTTTTTTTGTTCGGTTAACATTTTTTTTGGATTTTTGAAACCGTCATAACATATTAATTAATTTAATACATAAGGATTATGAGTGATAATGAAATGATGGATAAAGAAGAAATTTTCTCAAAAGTTTTACGAGCAGGAAGAAGAACATATTTCTTTGATGTGAGGGCTACAAAAGCAGGAGATTACTATCTAACAATAACCGAAAGCAAAAAATTCACTAATGATGATGGGTCTTTTCACTACAAGAAACATAAGATCTATCTATACAAAGAAGACTTTGCAGGATTTACAGAAATCTTAAATGAAATGACTAATTTCATTGTTGAAGAAAAAGGTGAAGAAGTTATAAGTGAACGACACCAAAAGGACTTTCAGAAATCGTATGAAGACAGTTCTTATGCTGAAAACAAAGTTGAAGAAGTTGCAGCATCAACAGAAAGTTTTACAGATGTAAGTTTTGATGACATTTAATCAAAAACTTGATATATAATAAAAAAACCGCCTTTTTAGGGCGGTTTTTTTGCATCTAAAACTCTTAACTACATGTCATTACAGGTTTCATCAAACACTAATAAAAACATATGTACTATAGTGATTACTCTATAACCACAAGATGTAATTCACGGAAGGCTTAAAATTACTCTGTAAATAAATTATCTATTCATTCTTGATATTTATAACTCTAAACTGACAACTCTAAAAGTCAAAATTAGACTCAAAAGAAGCATTAAAAACAATTAAAAGGTGTCGGAATTGATAAAAATCGAGTAGAAAATATTGAATCTACTGATTATATATTTATCAAACGCTATAATAGATATTAAAACGTTTTATTTTTATCAAAACTTATAAGTTTTATATTGGAAACGATTATGCACAAAAAACCTAAAAACTATGTGCTTTTAGCAATTGTCTTTTTTATACAAGCAATTTTATTTGGGCAAAATAATATTAGTGAAGGAGAGCTTACGAAATCATTAAGCAAGATTGACCAAAAAATGGTGGTTTGGAAAAATGAAGAAGCAATTTCTATTTTAGAAAAATTAGAAGAAATAAAAGAAGGACTTAAAGAAGAACATAAATATGCCATTGAATTAAGACGTTTTCAGTTTAGATATTATGTTGAAAATAACGACAGCGATTTTAATGTTGTATTAAATAGGTTAGATCGAATAAAAAAAATGGGAGCTCCACAATTAGAATATGATTATCTAAGCTTTGTTGCGCAAGTTTATAAAACATCATTTAGTTTTGATAACGCTATTAAGTACCACAAAAAGGCTCTCAGTAATGCAGAAAAAAGAAAGGATACTGCAGACATAATATATACTTGTTGGAGTTTAGGAAGTAGTTATTACTTGATTGAATTTATTAACAAACCTGAGTTCCATAAAAATCAAATTGATAGTGCTTTATATTTTTACAATAAAGGTTTAAAATTTCCAGAAAACAAAAAAACAATTACATACTTACCCCGAATTTATAACAATCTAGGGAGAATCGAAACGATCAAAGAAAATTTCAAACATTCTAAATCCCTTATTTCAAAAGCTTTAGATCTGCATAAAAAAAATAATGATTCATTTGGTATATCAATTTCTTTAAATAATTTTAGTAAGGTTTTCTTAGAAGAAAAAGCATATAATAAATCTATAAACTTAGCAATAAAATCAAATAAATATATAGAAGACAAATCTTTAAGAATTAAGAGGAACAACCTTGAAAATATTGCAAAATCATATTATCGTCTAGGAAAAATGAAAAAAGCCTATGAAATTATGCAAGAGACCTTGGACGTTTCAGAAGAACTAACTAACCATACATTTAATAATAATGTAAAAAAAATAGAGATAAAATATAAAGTAGCTAAAGAGAGACAAAATACCCTAAAAGAAAAGAATAGAAGATTAAGAGTACAATTGTTATTGTTTTTGACAGGTGCATTACTTATTATACTATCGGTTTTTGGGTTTATTTTCTATTCTAAAAACCAAAAGTATAAAAAACGCTTTAAAGAATTAATTGAGAAAAACAAGACTATTAATAGTATTAAAAAAAAGGATGATGTTAATTTACCATTAAAAACAGTTAATATCATATTAGAAGGGTTGGAAAAGTTTGAAAAAGAAAAGCTTTTTCTTAAACAAAATATTACTTTAAAAGACCTTGCAAAAAAACTGAAAACTAATTCTTCATATCTATCCAAAGTTGTTAATAAGTATAAGAACAAAAAGTTCACTACATATGTTAATGAGCTACGTATTCAATACGCTATTAAGGAACTAACAAATAATGCAGAACTTCGTTTATATACTATTGAAGCCATTGCAGAAAGCATGGGTTTTAACAATGCTGAATCTTTTGCTTTGGCTTTTCGAAAGATTACTGGATTATATCCTTCTTATTTTATCAAACAATTAAACAAAAAATCATTCTAAGAGTTTAGAAAAAATTATGGATTTTAGTTATGATGAAAGATTAATAAGAGCTAAATACGATGATAAAACCATCACAGTTTATCAAGCTTTTAATAGACAAATAGCAAAATCAGCTACCAATACTCAAACATTTGTTTCTCCACCTTTTAAAATGAATAGAATGACCTGGATAAAACCTTCATTCTTGTGGATGATGTATCGTTCTGGTTGGGCTAGTAAAGAAAACCAAGAACATATCTTAGCAATAAAAATAAAACGTGAAGGTTGGGAATGGGCTTTAAAAAACTCATGTTTAACCCATTACAGCCAAAATATTTATTCATCTGAAAAAGAATGGAGAGATATACTTTCTAAAAGCCCTGTTCGTATACAATGGGATCCTGAAAAAGATATTAATTTTAACAATTTGGAATATCGTTCCATACAAGTAGGTTTAACTGGAATTGCAGTTAAGAAATACATAAATGAATGGATAGTAAACATAAAAGATATTACAGAATACTGTAAATTAATTGAAAAAGAGAAAGATCAACCCAATAAGATTGACCTTCCTTCCGAGAAAATATATCCTTTAACGAAAAACATCGTGAAAAATATTAATGCTACCTATTAAATTATAACTATTAATATTTTATTTGTTTTTTATTATTTAGAGTTTAATTCGATACTTTGACTATACTCTTAAGTTCGAAAATATTCAATTTCATTACCAAATCTGGCAGTTAATTTTCTATAAAACTCTCCTACAATTTTTTCTGAATCTTCATCAGAAAATTTACACTCCTCAAACCAAATATGAATGAAACCAAATTCTAAAGAGATGCCTATTTTACCAATTGAAGAGTATTCAAAATTATAATCCTCATTTTCAATGTAAGTTAATTCTGAACTTAAACTACTAAGAAAGGATTTGTCATCTTCATCAAAGATAAAATTTGAGCGATATCCACTTTTTTCAAATTGTTTTTTTCTTATATTATACTCTTGTCCTGTCATAATGAGTCATCCTTTTTATAAAATGGAATAAAATTATTGATAATATTAGTTCTAACATCCAAAGGTAAATCCTTTAAGAACAATATATCAATCTCTCCAAGATTATCAAAGGAAAATTTGGCTATTCTGTTGAGTACATCCTTATACATTGTTTTACAGTCTAAAAATAGTCCCAGCCTTTTGGTTTTCTCAAATTTATACTGAATGACCAAAATATATGCCAATTTTACGGAGTTTTCATACTGTAATTGCTTACATAACATTTTCTGAATAATTTCAATATCACCTTTTGGTTGTTCAATAATTGATAGTTCGTTTTTATCAATTGAATTTTTATTAATCATTTCTTTATTAGTCTATAATATTACCACTACCTTGTATTACATTCTCTTGAAACCATTTATTCCAATCAGAAGGAAATTCCAGTGAATATCCTGGTTGATTGGGGTCAACAATTTTGGGAGCTAACCCATTTTGATTTAAACGGTTAGTTCTTGAACCTTTCTGTGGAATTACAAATTCTTCAACAATATCATCGAACCAATCTGGCATATCAAAGGAATATATTTTAGAATCTCCTCCTCTTAGAGTTTGGAAATACTTGGCATGCTCTTCCCCTCCTTTACTTACATTTAGACTTCCTTTTTGTCTAAATGTTACATTTCCATTACCGTCTATCGAAACTCTATTAAAACTCCCTCCACCTTGGACTCTATAATATGTTACAATATCATTTCCTGAATTTGCAATTCGCTTGCCAAATGATGATGAATTCGTTCGAAATTTACTTCCAGGTGCCAATCCGGTTAATGTTCCCGATATCACACGGAATTGGGCTTTCTTATCTCCATTAAAAGCTTTCTTTATAGTCTCGCCACCTGCTAGCTTGACTGCTGCATCACCAAAATAATTACCCGTAATATTTTTACTTGGTCCTCTATTATCTGAACCACGATACATAGCTTGTTTTTCTGCTCCTCTTCTACTGGCATCTTGTACGGGTTTTACAAATACCCTCTTTAAACCTTCAGCAGCATTGTTAAACCATTCTTGTACCTCTTTACCTTCAAGCTCTGTACCTATCCCAAACTTATTTTCTTGGAAAGCAAAGGTAGCATTATAATCATATTTCTCTGCCAGTGGATCAATTTGCCAAAACTTACCTATTTGAGGGTCACTAATACGATAACGCCATTCGTGGACACCTAACCCCAAGTCTTCGGTAAGTTCTTGCCCTTGGTAGGTTTTTAGGTTATTCTTAGCACCACGTATAACACTACTAATTCCTTGCCAACTATACCCCATAGGATAATAGTGTTGCTCCCTTCTGATCTCCTCATGGTAATCATCATCACCATCAACATCTATACCATTTCGGGTAAAGTCAATCTTACCATCACCATCATTATCTGCAAAACTTATTCGGTTATTTTTCCACATATCCGTGATAGAATAGATATACTTATAAGAACCGTTAGTTTCTTTTTCTATATATCCTTCTGGATGATTGATTGATTTTAGCGTACCATTTTCATACACA
>CANNBP010000026.1 GCA_947502885.1 uncultured Aquimarina sp.
GCAGCTTCTTGTCTTAGTCTTTCTTCCTCGGCTAAACGAGCGGCCTCTGCAGCCTCTTGTCTCACTCTTTCTTCCTCGGCTAAACGAGCGGCCTCTGCAGCTTCTTGTCTTAGTCTTTCTTCCTCGGCTAAACGAGCGGCCTCTGCAGCCTCTTGTCTCACTCTTTCTTCCTCAGCTAAACGAGCGGCCTCTGCAGCTTCTTGTCTTAATCTTTCTTCCTCGGCTAAACGAGCAGCTTCTGCAGCTGCGGCTTCTTCCTGAGCTTTTTCCTCTGCTAAACGAGCGGCCTCTAAAGCCTCTTGTCTTACTCTTTCTTCTTCAGCTAAACGAGCAGCTTCTACAGCCTCTTGTCTTAGACGCTCCTCTTCTTGAGTCTTTATCAATGCATTCTCTTGTTCTAACTGCTTCTGAGCTGCAAGACGTTCTTCTTCGGTTTCTATTAATGTGTTTTCTTGCTCTAATCGCTTTTGAGATGCTAAACGCTCTTCTTCTGCTTTTATTAAAGCATTTTCTTGTTCTAATTGTTTCTGAGCCGCAAGACGTTCTTCTTCAGCTTTTTGTTCTGCCATTTCAACTTCTAATCGTCTTTGTGCTTCAAGACGTTCCTCTTCCGCTTTTTGAGCGGCAGCTTCTTCTTCTAATTTTTTCTGCGCTGCAGCAACTCGTTGTTCTTCAGCTTGCTGTGCTTCTTCAGCTTCTCTTTGAGCAGCAATACGTTGTTCTTCTGCTTGTTGTGCAATAGCTTCAGCTTCTTCTTCTGCCTCTTTTTGAGCAGCAATACGTTCTTCTTCTGCCTGTTGCGCAGCGGCTTCAGCTTCTCTTTCTGCCTCCTCTTGCGCTATTCTCTGTTCCTGCTCCAACTGTCTTTGAGCTTCTTGACGCTCTTCTTCAGTCTTTTGAAATTGATTTTCTTGTTCTAATCTTCTTTTTGCTGCCAGACGTTCTTCTTCTATCTTTTGCTCGGTCATTTCAGCTTCTAATCGTCTCTGAGCTCTCAAACGCTCTTCTTCTTCAGATTGCTTGTTAAGTAACTTTACTTCCTCTTCTCTTTGTAATTCTAATTCTCTTGCAGCCTTAGCTTCTTTTTCCTTAGCTTCTGCTATAGATTTTTCTAATTCACTAATAGCCTTTTTATCTTGACTTCTGGCTTCGCCATTTTCATTTTGTAATTCTCTTATTAGCTTATTTTGTTCAAGAATTTCCTTTTTAAGCCTTCTAATTTCAGAATCCCTTGCTTCATAAGATTTTTGCGTACTTGACTTGGCCTTACTTCTTCTTCTAGGTTTTTCTCTTTCAAAATTATAAGCCAACGTTACCTCGTGAGTTGCACCAAAATTACTGGTATCACCAAATCCTGTTTCATAGGTGTATCCTATAGAAACATTCGAAGTAATATTACCTCCAACTCCCAAAGAAGCTCCATAAAAACTATTATACCCAGCATGGGCCCATCCTAATTCTGGTAATTCTACAATAGCATTGGCTCCATATCTTAGACTAGATACTGTCTTAGCACCAGCTTCTGCATCAGGATCTGAATTAGCTTCAGTTTCGGTATCAAACTTCGGTAATAGATTTACATACCCCATTGCTCGAATTGTATTATCAGATCTTCTTTGTAACGGTCTAGTATACATCACATGACCGGTAAAAGCCATCTTATCTGTTAATAATTCGCTACCTGTTAAATTATACGCTACTAGATTTGCTGCGGAGATACCAGCATCAAACTCCTCATAATTAAAATTAACACCAGGTGTTAACTGAAAAACTGAACTATTTTCATAATTCAGAATAAAAGGGTCATTAACTTGAATCCCATTATTTAATATCGTACTGGTTGGCGCATCTATATTCGATTTAATTCCGCTTTGCGAAAAGCCAAGATTCATTCCAAAAGTAAGTTTCATATCTCTATTCAACTCTACCATATATGCAAAATTGGCTATTCCGCCAAAATATCTATAAATCCCCTCATTTTGTTGATGTAATCCAATAGACACTCCAATTTGTTCATCAAAATTACCTGTATAATTTATAAGAAATGTTTGGGGGTTATCATTAAAACCCGCCCATTGTATTTTATTATATACATTAATAGATCGTTTGTTCTCTCTCACCAAAGAAAAGGTTGGATTAAAATAAAAACGATTATATTTTACGAGATTGTGTGTAGGAATATCGGTAGGTAGGACGCCATAAACGTTTGTATTTTCATCCTGTCCTCTAAGAAGATTAAAGGATATAAATATAAATATTAAAAGTAATTTTTTGATCATAGACTATCTCATTACCGTTATCGAACCTTTTCTAACTACGGAATTATTTTTTGTGATTATAAAATAATAAATGGGTTCTTTCCCTTGTGATTTTGAATTTTGTGCAGGCCAGTTATTTTGGTAGCTTACTGATGTAAAATCTACCTGTCCACGCATATTATAAATAGTAATCTCTACATCTTGTTGATTATAATATGAATCTGGTAATAACCAGCTATCATTGATACCATCGTTATTAGGAGTAACCACATTAGGAATAATCTCTGTTTCTCCAACAACGTCTGAAATCGTTATTGGTTGTGAATCAATAACACAATCTTGTAAAGTTATTCTAACAAAATATTGTCCTATTTTATCTATTACTATTTCGTTTGTTCCTTGCCCACTAACTACACTTTCACCATCAATTAATAATTGATTTTCACCATCTATGACAATAAACCATTCGTATTGATAAGTCGCACTTTGTGGTGCAGTTAAGGTTACTGTTTCTCCAAAAGGTAAAAACTCTGGATCAGCACTAATTGTAACAGTATCTGATAAAAATTCTACGGTTAACTCATTCGATCGTATGGTTTCGAATGTTGTATCACGTAGTGTAACTTCGAGCGTATATACTTCTCCTATATTAGCTTCGGTTACCGTTAAAGTACTCTCTGTTACCCCTGTAGATTGAGTTCCTAAAAACCATTCAAAATCGAAAAAAGAATATTGTTCTACTGTAATAGGCACCTCTACACCAGTATCCGTTATTCCAAACAAATTAGCTAAACCTAGAGAACTAGTATTGGCATCACAATCTAATAATGTTGTTATTTCTGCTCTAAAACCAACAGGTTCAAAAACCTCGGTAGTAGCTTCTAGCGTATCCATACACACATCATTAGCAAATATTCTTGCTACATATATACCAATATTAGTTACATCTATTGATAAAGCTCCTGGATCGGTAATTGGATGTGCAGGCACAATAGGCAAAGCATTACGCAACCACTCTATAGTACTTCCTGCGGGTGGTGCATTTGTTGTTACAGATAACGTTAATGCCGTTTGTGTTGGCAAAATCATGATTTGTGCCGGTGGTTGTGTTAAAATATCAGAACCAATATTGATTACCTCTACCGGCTCTGTAGTCACCGAACAAGTTGGAGTACCAATAACATTTACTGTATATATACCCGCAAAATTACTTTGTGGTAGTATAGCTTGATGACTATCATATTCGGGAATCAAAACTCCATCTTTAAACCATTCATAAGTAAAACCAGGGTCTGTTACACTGGTTGTTAAAATCTTTACATCACTTGGGCAAAATTGTTGTGGAGAAGTTTCATTTAACCTTACGGTAGTGCTATTAAAATTAATAACTTCGACAGTAGCCTCATCAAAATTATAAGCTGCATTACAACTTCCAAAATCAACTTGAACCTTGTACGTACCTATTTGTGTAATATTTTCTAAAGTGGACCCCGATTCTCCAGGAATAATCGAACCATTTAAAGTCCAAATATATGTCTGAAAAGTATCTGGTAAAGCCGTTAACGTTGTAGATTCACCATCACATAATGCAACAGTATTTGCTTCAATATTTGCACCTGTTAAAGTTACGCCTTCTGAAAAATCAAAATAATAAATCGGAATTCCTGTTCGCACAGCACTCAAAACGCCTGTTGCTTCTACCCTTATTCGTAAACTATAATTTTCTCCTCTTAGATCCGTTGGAATAGCAAAAGAATCAAATCTAATACTTCCTCCAGGAGGGATAGCCGTAGTGATTGTTTTGGTTGCTAAGACTCTTAAGTTTGTAAAATCACCATTTTCATCTGACAGTTCTAACACAAATTGTGTTCCTACTGGGTATAATACATTTGCCTGAGCAATGGCTTCTCTATCAGGTTTGTTTTGATTTACACAAAGTATTGTAGCCGTATTATCATCGATAGAAAAGAAAGGCGCAGCTATATCCTGCGCAAAATTTTGCCATGAAAACAGTAGACCACTGATCATAGCAACAATAAACGATATACGGTTAAGTTCTTTTTTCATGACATCACGCTTACGATTTAAGGTGAATATATAATACATTAACATTGCGATTTGGGGCGCTTGTTAATAATATTGTTAATATATTTTTTACCAAGACATAAAATTATAAATTAAATATTTATATCAAACTAAAATTTATTTTTTTTTTGTAATAATTTTCTTACTTGTTTATAGATGAATAATTAGATTTTACTAGAATATAGCCCCAAAACTTCTTTCAATATACATAAAAATATGTTAATCAGATCATTATAATACTTCAAAAAAAACATTTACATCATCAAATAATACTATAATTTCCCCATTAATTTTACGATTTTATGCAGTAAAATGCTAAATTTAATAGAAAAAAACATAGATTATTGTCATTTTGAGGCACTAATTACAGTTAAAAGCCTATTCATTTTTTCGACCAAGTGTACAAAATCGTGACAAAATACTCTATACTAAAAATGCAAATTTGTTCAAAAAGGATAAACTTTATTAACAAAAAAACCCCCAACAGATAAAGTTGGGGGTCACATATTTTTTACTAAAATTTTATTATTTTGTTTCTGTACTGTCGGCTTCCTTTCCGTTCAATTCTGTTAGAATTTTTTCAGTAAGATTTAACTCCTTTTTTCCGTACAAAATATTACTTGTTTCAGTATCACCATAGATATAAGTATATCCATTTTTCTCACCATAATTCTCAATGTATTTCTTTACTTTGTTAATTATCGAGTCAATTTCTGTTTGGCTACCTTGCTGAATCTCTTGCATTCTTGCTTGCTGTTCTCTTTGTAAACCTTGTTGTTTGGTCATCAACTCCTGCTCCTTTTTCTCTCTATTTGACTTTGTCATAGAGTTCATTATACTTTGATAACCTTGTACCTCAATTTGAAACTGCTTTGCCTTTTCTTCAAGTTCTGCTCTTACTTCATTATTTTTTTTCGTCCATTTTTCTTGAGCAACTTTCATCTCTTTGAATTCTGAAACAACTTTGGTATTATTTACATAACCAGTTTTCTCTATTTGTTGATTACAAGATGCCAAAATTAATAGAGCACTCGCAACGCATACTATTTTTTTCATTTTTACAAAATTAAGTTCTGAGCAAAAATATCAAACCAACTTTGATAATTCTGATATAATTACTCAAAAAAAATATAAATAAATAAAAATGATTAAAAAATAAAATTCAATATACAAAAACTATTAAAATAGACTTTAAATAAGCCTTTCTAACGAATAGATAAATTTAAATTGATACTATCCTTTAAAAAGATTAAAAAACTCTTTAAAAAACCCTTAAAAACGAAAATTATCCATTTTTAAGAACATAAATGTGCGAAGAATACTCACTTGACACCTTTGCTTTATAATTTGAATACCAACCCAAGTAAAAAGCTTTAAAAAAGTTCATTTTTCCTGTTTTATATTTTTCTGAAAGCAATGCCACATAATATGCATCAAATTTCATTGGTTTAATTGCTTTTAAAGCCATATTATGATTACTGAATAACTTTTTTATTGCAGTTTTTGAAAAATGAAACAAATGTCTTGGCACATCATATGCCGCCCAAAAGGATTGATAATAATTCGCATCATACGATTTAAAATTTGGGACAGCAATAATAATATACCCATTAGGTGTTAGCAATCGTTTAAGTTCTTGTATCTGTTCATTAATATTAGGTACATGTTCTAGAACATGCCACATCGTAATTACATCAAAACTATTAGACGCCATGTTTTCTGTACTTTCTTTTAAACTTATTCCCTTTTGCTCGGCTAAATTTCTTGCAGATTCATTTGGTTCTACTCCATCAATATTCCATCCTTTATTTTTTGCAGTATTTAAAAATTCACCAGTACCAGCACCAATATCTAAAAGGTTACCTTCTTTTTTATGCAACGAATGAATAAGTTTTACTTTTTTATTAAGCGAGTATATTTTTACCAAATGATATATTTTTTCAAAAACCGATCTTTTTGCATCTGTATGAGAAATATAATCGTCACTTTCATAATATTTACTTAGTATGCTATTATCAGGTTTTGGAGTAGTAATTAACATATCATATTCATCATCATAAACTAATCTAAATTTTTCTCCAGATACTGTATAATCCTTGCACTCGACAAAAAACTTATTTTCTTTTGGTGATATCATTATTTATGTATTGGATCAATATAAAACTCTTGACTTTCTATGGTATTACTTATTTTTAACAAAAAAGATTTTGTTTTATTATAAAACAAAGAGCGTTGAGAAAGGCAATTATTTCCCTCTGGATCGGTAATAATTATTTTTACAAAAGTTTCTGCTTTTCCAACCATATCTTCGGGGGCTTCTCCATAAAGCAACGGTGTATAGTAGCTTGTTTCTTCTCTATCTACTTCAAAACTAATTTTTACATTAAACATTAAATTTAAATCATCAAATAACTTTGCATTAAAATTGGCTAACTTCTGTTCATCAGTTAAATCAAATTTTTTTCTCAAAGAACGACGCGCTTGTCCAGGAAGCATTTTTGGTTTAAAAACAAAAGACTCTTCATTAAAATCATTTTCGGCTTCAATTCTAAAACCATCAATTTCTCTTACCTTGCGAGTAGTGATACATGAAAAAAACGTAAACAATACAATTCCAACAAAAAAGCCAGTTTTTATATTACTTAAAATCATTAATCTAATACTACTTTTATAATTTACTTTTTTCATCATACTTATTTTGATAACCGAAAAAAGATTTTACGTTTTGAAACTCTTATTCTTTCAAAACGTAAAATCTTAAATTTCTTAAACAAAAACAACACATGTTTCACAAACATGTTCCACGTGGAACTTTCGTTTTATATCTTTTTCTATTTTTAGTTACTTTTTTCAAATAACAAAATCCGTGCCCATTTAACTAATTTAAAAGATTTTTATCCAAACCTGTTCTAAAAATTCTCTTTTAATAACCACGTTCAATAATTTATTCTATTCTACAACTCAAAAAAATCTAAAATAGCCTACTTCTAAAATTAATTAAGGGATAACCTTCTACTAGTTTCGAGAAATTCTTATTCCATAAAAGAACTTTGATTTCATCCTTCGATCGAAAGAATAGAATTATGTTGCTTACATCAATTCATTATTTAAAAATTATAGATTTAAACAATTCAATAGTTACAAAAAACTATCTTCCCATATAAACTAATAATACAGAAATATCACTTGGTGATACACCACTTATTCTTGACGCTTGAGAAATTGTAGCCGGTCTAATCTTGCTCATCTTTTCACAAGCCTCAAATGATAATGATTTTAATTTTGTATAATCAAAATCCTTTGGGATTTTTAAATCTTCTAGTCTATTTAATTTATCCGCATTATTTTTTTCCTTCTCAATATATCCAGAATATTTAACTTGAATTTCTGCTTGTTCTAAAACTTCCTTATCCAAATTATTATCTATGATATATTTTTCAACTTTTTTAAAACGTCTAACATCCTCTAAAGTAATTTGTGGTCGTGAGAATATTTTAAACATTTTACCACTTTGTTTTATAGGCGAAGAGTTTTTGTTTTCCAAAACCGGGTTTGCTTCTTCTGGTGTTACGCTAGTATCTTTAAAAAATTCAACAAAGGCATTTGACTTCTGATTCTTTTCATCCATTCTTTTCATTCTCTCTTCTGATGCCAATCCCATATCATATGCTTTTGGTGTTAATCTAAAATCAGCATTATCTTGTCTTAACAATGTTCTATACTCTGCACGAGATGTAAACATTCTATAAGGCTCTTCTGTTCCTTTGGTAATTAAATCATCTATAAGAACTCCAATATAAGCTTCACTTCTTTTTAAAATAAAAGATTCTTTTTCTTTTACTTTTAAAGCAGCATTCATTCCTGCCATCAAACCTTGCGAAGCAGCTTCTTCATATCCTGTCGTTCCATTAATTTGTCCAGCAAAAAACAAACCAGAAACCAATTTGGTTTCTAATGTGTGTGTCAATTGTGTGGGTGGAAAATAATCATACTCGATTGCGTAACCCGGTCTAAAGAATTTAACGTTCTCAAATCCTGCTACAGATTTCAAAGCTTTAAACTGCACATCTTCTGGTAAAGAAGTAGAAAACCCGTTTACATATACTTCTACAGTATTCCATCCTTCTGGTTCTACAAAAAGTTGATGTCTGTCTTTATCAGCAAATCTATTAATCTTATCTTCTATAGATGGGCAATATCTCGGACCAATACTTTTAATACTTCCATTAAACATTGGCGAACGATCAAAACCTTCTCTTAACAAATTATGAACCTCTTCTGAAGTATAGGTCATAAAACATGACCTCTGCTTAGTAAGTGGTTTGGTTAAATTTGAATAGCTAAATTTTTCGGGTTGTTCATCTCCTGGCTGTTCAATCATCTTCGAAAAATCTAATGATCGTCCATCAACTCTTGGAGGCGTTCCTGTTTTCATTCTTCCAGATTCAAAACCAAAATCTATCAACTGTTCAGTTATTCCTGTAGCAGCTTTTTCTCCCGCTCTACCTCCTCCAAACTGTTTTTCTCCAATATGAATCAAACCATTCAAAAAGGTTCCATTTGTAAGTACTACCGTCTTTGCTTTTATTTCTATCCCAAGAGAAGTTTTAACACCCTTTACTTTTCCATTCTTTACAACAAGACCACTCACCATTTCTTGATAAAAATCCAAGTTCTCGGTTTGCTCCAAAAGCATTCTCCATTCTTCGGCAAAACGCATTCTATCACTTTGCACTCTTGGGCTCCACATTGCAGGTCCTTTAGATTTATTCAACATCTTAAATTGAATAGCGGTACGATCACTTACAACACCACTATATCCTCCTAACGCATCGATCTCTCTTACTATCTGTCCTTTTGCAATTCCTCCCATAGCAGGGTTACAACTCATTTGTGCTATGTTTTGCAAATTCATTGTAATCAACAATGTGCTACAACCCAAATTGGCTGCTGCCGCAGCTGCTTCACTTCCTGCATGACCACCCCCAACTACTATAACATCATATTCAATATCAAACATATTTTCTTCTATTGTTCCACGTGGAACATCTTTTTAAAATTAAACAAACTAATGTTCCACGTGGAACATTTTAAGTTTTTCATCTTCCTTTCGTGTCATAACCTTTTGCTCTTCATCAGTCTTATCCTTATATCCACAAAAATGTAAGATACCATGTATAACTACCCTTCTTAATTCTTGATAAAAATCTACTTTAAATTCATCAGCATTCTCCTTAACCCTCTCCGTAGATATAAAAATATCTCCGTTTAATTGGTTACCTAAACCATTATCAAAACTTATAATATCGGTGTAAGTATCATGCTGCAAAAACTCTTGATTTATTTTTAAAAGATATTTATCATCACAAAAAACATAACTTATTTCTCCAATATTTTTACCTTCGGAAGTAACAACGCTCTCTATCCAAGAGATTAATTTTTGTTTATCTTCTAGTATGAATTCTGTTTCGTAAAAAAAATTAATCATCCTTTGTCTTAAAATAATCTTGTACTTTTTGCTTGTAATTTTGCCGCAAAGGTAATACTTGTCTGTTTAATATCTCAGTAGTATTAAAATATTGTTTTATCTTCTCTAACACTTCATTTTCATTTCCTTCATATTCCTTTCTATTACTCTTACTTTGTCTTTTTTCTTCTTGTCCTTGTTCAAAAGCAGCTTCTTTAAGTTTTAATAATTGATGCTTTATATCCTGCATTTTTCTTAAAGTTCCTTCATTAAAACCTTTTTCCAACAACTCACTTTCTACTTCTTTCATTCTTCTAGAAAGGTTATTTGCAAAACCGTTTCGTGTACCTTCCTTTCTTATTTTATCATCTAGAGCATTTCGCAATTGTTGTTGCTGTTTATAAATTTCATACAACTCACCATTCATATCTTCACTCTCTACTTGTGATTTTCTTTCTCCATCTTTATTTCCACTTCCTTCCCCATTCTTTTTTGAGTCACCTTTTTTTCCACTCTTGCTTCCACCTTCTTTTTCTCCTTTACCTTTCTCAGATCCTTCTTTCTCTCCTCCTTCTTTGTTACCTCCTTCAGAATCTCCTCCATCCTTCTTGCCCTTCTTCTTTCCTTTATCGGCTCCATCCTTCATTTGTTCGTTTAATTCTTCTTGCTTCTTAATGATATCCGGTAGTTGAAATTCACCTTCTCCACTTTTTCCTTTTCCACTAGAAGCAGCCATACTATTTTGCATTTGATCTAATGTTCTACTTAATAAATATGCTAAATCATTTGATCCTGTTATCGCGTATTGCTGATTTGCCGAACCTTGAATTACTTGATTTTCTGCTAACTTCTCAAGAGACTTATCAATATTAAATTCTATATCTGATAGCGTGTTTGTAACATTTTCTGTAATTTGAGGTGTTCTCAAAGCCAACGCATAAAGGCTATCGTCAATATGAATAAAGTTTTCTCTTAGTACACTTTGCTTTTTAAGTTTTGACGAATATCCAGGGTTCTCCATGTTGATCCCTTTAAATTCTTTCATTAAACTTTCTTGCGCCATAGAAAAATCAACCAGATTATCTAGTACTTGTCTTAACATTTCCATATCCTCTTGCTGCTGTTCACCACCTGACATTTGCATTTGAGATCTCATATTACTTCCCATTTGCTTCATTTTTTGTGCAGCATTTTTTTGGTTCTTCTTTGCGTCAGACTTATTATTCTTTTCTAAATTATCGCTAGCCTCTTTTTGTTCTTCATTAATTTCATTTTCATCTTCTTTCTTTTGATCCAAATTCATTGGCTTCTTTAAGCCTTTGTTTTCTTTTCTTAGATCTTCCATTTGCTTCTGAAACTCTTCAAACTGTTTATTCAGTTCATCTTGCTTTTCTTTAGTGTTTTCATTCTCTTCCTTTTCAGATAACTCCTCTTGCTTTCTTGCTAACTCATCTAATTCATTCGCCAATTTCTCATGCTTTTCTATAACATAATATCGCTTTGTTAACTCTAATAACTGCTCTAAGTTTTTCTTTATACTTTTATTCTCTTTCCCTAACTCCTCAAGTTTTTTTGTTAATTCCTCTTTCCTTACTTTATCCGATAATCTTTCAATTTCTTCTAACAGCTTTTCGTTCTTTTTTAACTTTTCCTGATTTCTTTCTAACCTTTCTTTTAATGCATCTTTAAATGGTTCTTCCTCTTTCTTATCTTCTAATTGATCCAAATTATCCTTTAATTTTTTGGAAAAATCCTGCATCATCTTCTCCTGTTCCTTTTGCCTTTTTAGAAAATCCTCTAATTTCTTCTTATCATTAAAATCTAACCTCTTCTTTTCTTTTTGTATTTTACTTATACTTTTTAATTCTTCTTCTTGCTTTTTAAATTTATCAAGAGATTTATCTAAGCCAGAAATTGTTTCATTTTGCTTTTGCAATAGTATGTTCTCTTGCTCTTCTTTTGTTCTTTTTCTAAAACCATAAACACTACTTTTTGTACTTTTAAAATTATGCAACCTATCGTTATCAAAAACTTCAAAATAAAACTCATAATTCACACCGTCTACCAGCTCTAAATTATTAGGAAAAGTATATAGAAATTCATCAAAAACAGTCTTGTTGATAGTCATATTTTTAATCATAACCTCTGAAATATTATTTACATCATAGTAGACTAATCTTAATTTACTCAATCCATAATCATCACTAACCTTACCAAAAAAATACATTGTTTGTGTATCCACAGAATCTACTTCAGACCTAAGATTTAATTCTGGATACTGGTCCTTTATTACATTAAGACTGAAAGATAAATTGTCATAATTCTTAACATTTACATTAGAAGTTGTTATTTCATAATCCAAGTTTTGATATACATTCTTGTGATATAAAAAATCGGCATCATTTTTGATGAAAGCCACCGTAGTATCCTTAATTTTTAATTCTACACTCTCTGTATTTCTTGTATGCACCACCCAACTAACTTTTGTTCCCTCTGGAATTGTTGCATTACCCGAGCTTTTTAAAGTTTCATTCTTCTTTTGAGTATAATTAGGATAATCCAATTTCATTTCAAAATCTAATAATGCTGGAATTTTAACTACATTCAAATCATACTCTTTAGATCTAATTCCATTTGCATCAATAACAAACTCTATTGATTTTTTTGGTTGAACAAAAACATATTCAAACTCTCCTATACCTATATTTTTTAAATAATAGATTTCGTCATTATAAGTAATCGTAGCATTTTCAGGAATGACCTCACCAGCAGTTCTAATCTTTAAAACATAGTCCTTATTTTCTAATGCATTCAAATCTTTATTGACCACAAAAAACTGAAATGGAGCCGGTGGTTGATAAGCAACTTCATAATTAACCACTCTCTTATAGCTATCAGAAATCCAATCTGTTTTATTTAGGATAAACAAAACTGCTATAATCACAGTTGGTATCGCCGCATATTTCAGGTATTTTATATTCTTCTTAAAATTAATAGCAAGTTTAAAAGGTATTGGTTTAAGCTGTGAAGATTTTTGTTCTATACTAGCTAACAATAATTGTGAAGAAGAATTGCTCTCTCCTAGCTGTAATAGATTTAGAAGTTTATCATTAACCTCTGGAAAATGTGCTCCAATTATATTTGAAGCTTTTTTATAATCAATCCCTCTTGTTAATTTCAATAATTTTGCAAATGGTACAAAAATAAATCTTACCAATAGAGTAACTTCAACAATAATAAAAAGCCAGAATAAAATAGTTCTTCCTAACCTATTCAGCCAAAGAAAATTCTCTATTAAAAGTGTTAATAAAAAATACAATACCCCTATCGTAAAAAAAAGTATAATACCTTTAATTAGCTCACTGATATAATACTTTCGTATAAATTGTTCAAGTTTAGTTTTAATGAATTGAAAATTCTCCATATGAAAAGTGCACTTTATTCCTTACCTTCTAAAACTACAATTTTATTTTCAATAGAATTGTTATATTTATTATAATTCAATCATCTAGTAAACAATGTGTTATGAAAGATTTAAAATACCTATGCGCTTATACAGTACCACTAATGGCACTAATCGGCCATTTACAGTTAGGGGTTTATACATATCTTACTCCTATTTATGCATTCATATGTATTCCGTTACTAGAATTACTGACACCATCATCTTCACAAAATTTTGATAATGAAACCAAACTATCCAAAAGCAAAAAAAAGATCTTTGATTGGATGTTATACATTAACTTACCCATTGTATATGGTATTCTATTCTTAACATTATATACTGTAACTACTCATACATTATCTACCTTTGAAACCATCGGGATAGTAATTTCTACGGGAATCGTTTTTGGTTCTAATGGTATTAATGTTGGCCACGAATTAGGTCATCGTTTTACAAATGAACGTTTTTTAGGTAAAGCTTTATTTCTTCCTGCATTATACATGCATTTTTATGTTGAACATAACTATGGTCACCATCAAAATGTTGCTACTAAAAAAGATCCCGCAACTGCAAAATACAATCAACCTGTCTACCTTTTTTGGATAACTTCTTCTATTGGTCAATACATTAATGCATGGAAAACTCAAAATTTACTATTACAAAAACATAATGATTCCTTTATTTCTATAAAAAATGATATGTTCTGGTATCAAATCATAACCCTACTATACCTTTTTACCATCACATATTTCTTTGGATTTTTAGGTTTAAAAATAGCCATCCTTTCTGCACTAACCGGTTTTTTACTTTTAGAAACTGTTAATTATATAGAACATTATGGACTATTAAGAGCCAAAACTTCTTCACACAGGTATGAACGTGTACAAGAAAAACACTCCTGGAATTCAAATCATACACTTGGTAGAATTATGTTATATGAGCTAACACGACATAGTGATCACCATCATAGAGCTTCTAAAAAATATCAAGTTCTTGATCATCATGATCAAAGTCCGCAATTACCCTTTGGATATCCAACTTCGGTCGCACTTGCTTTAGTCCCACCCTTATGGTTCAAGGTAATGAATAAACGTGTTCCACGTGAAATGATAGCACTATCAAAATCATGATATAAAAATATATCAACAAAGTACCTCTAGGTCCAACTAGATAATTAAACTTATCCTTATTATCAAAATGGTTTTACATCCCTATATAAGATTGTATCTTTGCACTTATTTATTGCCATTAAAAGTTAAAGAACACAACCATGACAAAAGATATTAGGGTACGTTTTGCACCAAGTCCTACTGGTCCACTTCATATAGGAGGTGTAAGAACAGCATTATTTAATTATCTCTACGCAAAAAAACACAACGGAACTTTTATTTTAAGAATAGAAGACACCGATCAAAATAGATATGTACCTGGAGCCGAAAATTATATACAAGACGCACTTAACTGGTGCATGATACCTTATGATGAAGGACCAGAAAAAGATGGAGGTTTTGGACCTTACAGACAAAGTGAACGTAAACACCTATACCAAGAATATGCCGATCAACTCATTAAAGATGGTTATGCATACTACGCCTTTGATACCTCTGAAGAATTAGATGACTTAAGAAAATCACATGAAACAAATGGTGAAACATTTGTTTATAACTGGAGCAATCGAACAAATTTAAACAACTCTCTTTCCTTAACAAACGAAGAAGTGAGTTCTAAAATTGATGCTGGTATACCCTATGTAATTCGATTTAAAACTCCTACCAATGAAATTTTACAATTAAATGATGAGATTCGTGGAAAAATAAAAATCGATACTAACAACCTTGATGATAAAATCTTATTTAAAAGTGATGGTATGCCGACCTATCATCTTGCTAATATAGTCGATGATCATCTAATGAAAATTACACATGTTATACGAGGCGAAGAATGGTTACCATCTTTGGCTTTACATGTACTTTTGTATCGTTCTCTAGGTTGGGAAGCACCATCTTTTGCACATTTACCACTCATATTAAAACCTGTGGGTAAAGGTAAATTAAGTAAAAGAGATGGTGATAAAATGGGGTTTCCTGTATTTCCTTTACAATGGACCGACCCAAAGGATAATAGTGTCTCATCTGGCTATAGAGAAGATGGCTATTTACCTGAAGCAGTTGTTAATATGTTAGCTTTTTTAGGTTGGAATCCAGGAACAGAACAAGAACTTTTCTCCCTAGACCAATTGATAAATGCTTTTGATTTAGGTAAAGTTAATAAAGCCGGAGCAAAATTTGATCCAGAGAAAACCAAGTGGTTTCAACAACAACATTTACAGCAGGCCGATATTACTACATTAATAAATCAATTTGAAGTAATACTTTCTGAAAAGAATATTTCTACAACTGCTAATGTTCAACAAATCATCGAAACTGTAAAAGAAAGAGCAACATTTACTTCTGATTTATGGGATTTAACTTCTTTCTTTTTTATAGCACCTACATCTTATGATTCTAAAGCCATAAAAAAGGCATGGAAAGATGATACACCATCCTTGATGCATGAACTAACTCGAATACTAAATGATATTACCGATTTCTCTGAAACCAACGTAGCATCAATAGTAAAAGGATGGATTACGGCAAAAGAAATTGGATTTGGTAAAATAATGATGCCTTTAAGAATAGCTTTGGTTGGTTCTTTACAAGGACCGGATTTGTTTTTAATAGCATCAATCATAGGAAAAGAAGAAACTATAAAAAGAATTAAAGATACTATAGAACGTAATTAGGTACTTCCCTTCTACCCTATATTTATAAGCACGACTATCATATATTTTAGTCGTGCTTATTTTTTATGTTGTAACATATTTCAAACTTCTGACACTTATATAGTACATCAACACTCATCAAATTATGACAAAACAGTACAAAGTACTTAAAGTATCCAGTAATTGGTCTTTAGAAAAACTAAGATTAAAAATTGAAGAAACCTTGAATTCATATTCTAGACAAGGTTGGGAACTAGCATCTATAAATTATATAGATGGAACCTATGCTGCATTAATAACTATATTTAAGTAAAAATTAATTAGTACATTCAAATATCATTAAATTTCTAACTTTCAAAATAAACAACAATGAGTTTCTATTTTATACCTCTCATAATCTTCGCTTTTATTATTTTAATATCGGGGATATTTACAGTTAAACAACAAACTTCTGCAGTCGTGGAACGTTTTGGTAAATTTTTAAGTTTTCGAAATTCTGGATTACACTTCAAAATTCCTATTTTTGATCGTATAGCGGGTCGTATTAACTTAAAAATCCAGCAATTAGATGTTCTTGTAGAAACAAAAACAAAGGATGATGTTTTTGTTCGTCTTAAAATATCTGTTCAGTTTCAAGTGATTAAGGATAAAGTTTATGAAGCTTTCTACAAATTAGAAAATCCTCATGATCAAATTACTTCATATGTTTTTGATGTTGTACGTGCCGAAGTACCTAAAATGAAACTTGATGATGTTTTTGAACGTAAAGATGATATCGCCATTGCAGTAAAACAAGAACTTAATGAAGCCATGGTAAACTATGGATATGATATTATCAAAACCTTGGTAACAGATATTGACCCAGATTTACAAGTAAAAGAAGCCATGAATAGAATTAATGCTGCAGAACGTGAAAAAGTTGCCGCTGAATATGAAGCTGAAGCTGAAAGAATTAAAATAGTAGCTAAAGCAAGAGCCGAAGCAGAAAGTAAAAGATTACAAGGACAAGGTATAGCCGATCAACGTAGAGAAATTGCTCGTGGTCTTGAAGAAAGTGTAGACGTTTTAAATAATGTAGGTATTAATTCTCAAGAAGCCTCTGCCCTAATTGTAGTTACTCAACATTATGATACCTTACAATCTATAGGAGAAGAAACAAATAGTAATTTAATTTTGTTACCAAATTCTCCACAAGCAGGAAGTGATATGTTAAATAATATGATTGCATCTTTTACAGCTTCAAATCAAATTGGTGAAGAAATGAAAAAACAAAATGCAAAAAAGGGCATTCGTAAAAAACCAGATACGGAATAAAATATTTACCAAAATAAATCTAAAAATAAGCCGATCAAAAAATGATCGGCTTATTTTTTATCCTACACGGTTCTAAGTAGTCATTTTTTTTCAAATTATTACTCTAAACCAATTTAACAAGTTTTTGCATAGTACATCATAATATCACATTACCATTTTTTAAAAACCTCTTAAAACCTCTTATTTTACTTCATTTTAAATAATCAAAAACAATTAAAATCAAATTATGATAAAAAAAATCGATAGTTTAAAAATTAGTATCTTTACACAAAAACTTCCCCGATGAAAAATTATGTTATCATTTTCCTGTTAATTTCAGGAAGTGTGTTTTCTCAAAATATAGATACTTTAAAAAAATATGCATTAAGGGATGCTAAAGCAACTTTAGAAGCATCCTTAAAAAAAGATCCGGTTGCATTATTAACTTATACGCATCCAAAAATTTTAAAAAAATTTGGTGAAAAGCAGATGCTAGAAACAATGCAAGATATTTTTAGAACAATGACTGCACAAAAGATAAAAATTGTCAGTTCTAAAGTTGATGAAGTTACAGAGATCAAAAAAGAAAATAGAGAATTTCATTGTTTGGTTAAAAACACCATACAAATGGATTTTAATGGAAGGTCTGTACTTATCAAAAGTTCTTTATTTGGATTTTATGATAAAAAAATATCACAATGGTATTTTGTCGAATCCAATAAACTTTCAGATGATCCCGAAACAAAAGCACTTTTTCCAAAATTTGAAACTGAAATAGAAATTCCGTTAGATGAACATATTTCAGGAAATTAGTATTAATTTGTTTTCACAAAAAAGCCCCTAAAAAGTTAATTTTTAGAGGCTTTTTTTATATCAAAAATTAAATTTTGTTGCTATTATTTTAGCTTCAAACTGCAATAATTCGTTCTTATCATCTAACGCTTTATTTATAAATTCTTTGGCAAGATGATCTGGTTGTATATTTTTATTTTCTAAAACAATACCTAAAGCAATTGTAGTAGCTATGCGGGTTCCTGCCTTTTTTACAGCCGTTTCATATAGAGGTATTAACTCTTCTAGTTCTATCTTTAAAGCAGCTTCCTTAATTTTATTTTTTAGTATTTCTCTTTTTTCCTCAGGCAAATTAGTATACTTCTTACCTGCTTTTTTTATTTCATCAATTGGTAAAACAACATGCTGTTTTTGAGGTGCTTTTTGGGTGTTATTTTGTACTTGTTTTGGCTTAACTTTTGCCCATGTATCTCTCAACCCTACCGTTTTATTAAAAACCAAAGCACTAGGTTTACTATCATTATCAACATTAAAATACCCTAATCTTTGAAATTGAAATTGATCTAGTACATTTGCTTCTTTAAGACTAGGTTCTACATATCCTGTTATTACTTTTAACGAGCTAGGGTTTAAGAATTCCATAAAATCTTTATCCTTATGTCCATCAGGAGCTTCATCATTAAATAAACGATCATAAACTCTAACCTCTGCAGGAATTGCATGTGCTATAGAAATCCAATGTAAAGTACCTTTTACATTACGTTTTGACTCTTCTGTACCACTACCCGATTTACTTTTTGGATCATAACTACATCTTATTTCAGTTATGTTTCCATTATTATCTTTAATAACTTCTTCTCCTTTAATAATATAGGCATTTTTTAGTCTAACTTCTTTACCTAAAGTTAATCTAAAGAATTTTTGTCCCGCATCTTCTTTAAAGTCCTCTCTTTCAATATATAATTCACCCGAAAAAGGAACCTTTCTACTCCCAGAAGATGGATCTTCTGGATTATTTTCTGCCTCTAACCATTCTTCTTCATTTTTAGGATAATTTGTAATTACCATCTTAACAGGATCTAAAACCGCCATAACTCTTGACGCCATTTTATTAAGATCCTCTCTTACACAAAATTCTAACAAAGAAACATCAATCACATTTTCACGCTTCGCTACACCTACGGTATCCACAAATTTTCTTATTGAAGCCGGAGTATATCCTCTTCTTCTTAAACCAGATATAGTAGGCATTCTTGGATCATTCCATCCTGATACAACACCTTCTTCTACCAATCTAAGCAATTTACGCTTACTCATAATGGTATAACTAAGATTAAGACGGGCAAATTCTCTTTGCTTTGGTCTAATATTAGTAGAATAAATTTGGTCTAAAAACCAATCATAGAGCTTTCTATGTGGTTTAAATTCTAAAGAACACAGAGAGTGTGAGATGTTTTCAATATAATCACTTTCACCGTGTGTCCAATCATACATAGGATAGATACACCATGCATCACCTGTTCTATGATGTGCTTTTTTTAATATTCTATACATTAAAGGATCACGCATTAACATATTTGGGTCTGCCATATCAATTTTGGCTCTTACAACGTGTTCTCCTTCATTATAAGTACCTTCTTTCATCTTTGTAAACAGATCTAAGTTTTCTTCTACAGAACGATCTCTAAACGGGCTATTACGACCAGGTTCTGTAGTTGTTCCTTTCTGTTCTGCTATAGCATCAGCCGATTGAGAATCTACGTATGCTTTTCCATCTTTTATCAATTGTACGGTCCAATCATATAATTGTTGAAAATAATCAGAAGAATAACATTCTCTATCCCATTCATACCCCAACCACTTAATGTCTTTTTTTATCGCATCTACATACTCTTGCTCTTCTTTGGCAGGATTTGTATCATCAAAACGTAAATTAACAGGTGCCTTATATGTAAGCCCCAAACCAAAACTAATTCCTATTGCCTTGGTATGACCAATATGCAAATATCCATTAGGTTCTGGAGGAAATCGAAAACGTAAATTTTCTGTACTTAAACCATTTTTAAGGTCTTCTTCTATAATATGCTCAATAAAATTAAGCGGTTTTTTTTCTTCTGACATTTTAATCTTATAAAACACAAAATTACAAATTCTAATGATGTCTTACTATTCAATAAAAATGTTTAATCCGAATTATTTTTAGAGAAATAAAATTTCAATCAAAAGTGCGCAATATCTGTATATAACTTAAAGTAGATTCTTTTACCTTTGTCAAAAACTTGTGGGAGTAATAAAGTTAAAAAATATTAAGGTATACGCCTATCATGGTTGCCTTATTGAAGAAAAAAAAATAGGTTCTGATTATAGAGTCGATTTAAAAGTAAATGCTGATCTATCAGAATCGGCTATTTCTGATAAATTATCAGAAACTGTTGATTATGTTCATCTCAATCATATTGTAAAAGAAGAAATGGCGATACGTTCTAAGTTACTAGAACATGTTGCAGAGCGAATTTTGGTAAGAATTCTTAATGAATTACCTTTGGTCGATAAAGCTACCGTTGATGTTTCTAAAATAAACCCTCCGATTGGAGGAAATGTTGAGATGGTTACCATTTCAAGAAATAAAAAACGTTAACTTTGTACCAATAAAAAATAATAATTACATTTTATTGTAAAATCAATTAAATAGTAATCATTATTTTTTTTACATTTGCCAACCAACCAAAATAATTGGGTGTCGTGGCCGAGCGGCTAGGCAGTGGTCTGCAACACCATCTACAGCGGTTCGAATCCGCTCGACACCTCAAAAATCCTGTACAAATGTGCAGGATTTTTTATTTGTATCTTACTTATTTACTTTGTATTATACTTAGATTCTGGAGCTATCTTATTGATTTTATCTTGTATACGTTGCTCCATTGTATCGGGTAAAACTCCTTTCAGAATAAGAAAAACACCAAAAACTATCATAATTATACTAATTATCCTTTTGGTAATATAAGTTCTCTTAGGTGTTAATTTTTTCTTTAACCTTTTTGCAAGTAACATTTTAAATATATCTGTCACCAAATATGTAACTAAAACAACAGAAAAGAAGTAGACAATTCTATTTGTATTCATATCTAATTGAGGTCCAATTACTATGATGATACTTAACCAAAATCCTAGCACTCCTATATTGATAAAATTTAGTAAAAAGCCTTTAATAAACAGCATTAAATAATTTTGCTTATTGATTACTTCTACAGATGTATCACGAAGTTTATTATAATTTTTTCTTTCTTTAATAAAAGAAATGGCGCCATATGTTGCCAATAACATCCCCCCAAAAATAAATAAGGCGGGATCATCTTTAATTTTTTCTAAAATTTGATTGGTACTGAAATATGCAATAAGAATAAATACAATATCGGCAAAAATAACGCCTAAATCTACAGCAAGGGCTGCTCTAAATCCCTTAATTGCTGCCGTTTCTAGAAGTACAAAAAAAACCGGACCTATTAAAAAAGCTAATAAAAGGCCTAATGGTATAGCTGCCTGAGCATCTTGAAGCATAATGTCACAAAGAATTTAAGGCAAAGTTAAAAAACTAATACCAATTGAACGATAAAATGCAAGAGTAAGATACAAAGTAGCTCTCACTAATTTAATTAACTTCAAAAATTTTACCGCCTAACAGTTTTTGAGAATCTACCTCTTTTGGATTTCCATAAATTTTTATAGTTCCTCCAGCATTTGTATTGGCCTTTACATATTTTTTAGCATAAATTTCTGCAATGCCTCCAGCACTAACTTTTACTTGGGTAATCATTGTTTTAAAAGGTTTTGCATAATATTGACCTCCTGATGTAATTACAACTTCTTGTTCTCTTCCACTACCATGTATTTCTATTTCTCCTCCCGTAATCGTTTTAGCATATAAAAAACCTGTTTCGACTTGAGCAAATATACTTGCACCCTCTTGTGCTCTTAAATCTAAATTATCAGCAACAAGAACATCATTTGTTTCTACTCTTGCACCTTCATTAACATCAATCTTACCAAGCTCTGTATAATACACAATCACTTTGGTATTATTATTATCCCATAAATTATTCAGTGACATTCTAATTTTTAATAGATCACCATTCTGAACAATAACAACTTCTCTTTTTTTTACGCCAGTAACCTTTACTTTATTTTTATCAGATTTTACTAAGGTAACTTGTATTTTATCAAATACTTTTAATTCATTAAAATCGCCAATATTTTTAATAATTGCATCCTGCGCTTGAGAATGCATTGCTATCAGAATACTAAAAAGAAATACTATTTTTTTCATCTTTTATTTTAAAATTTTAGGTTTAGGAACTTCCTTAAACGGCTTAAATCAAAAGGATAAGGAAGTTATTATTTAAAATAAACGATATAATTTTTTAATTATTCCATTTCATCTTTACTTCCTAATAGAATAAAATCAAGGTGTCTTTTAATAAGATCTGCATTTTTAACTTTTACAAACACTTCATCACCCAATTGATATACTTTTTTGGTACGTTCACCAACAACAGCATATTCATCTTGATCAAATATGTAATGATCATCGGTAAGATCCTTTAATCGAATCATACCCTCACATTTATTATCAATGATTTCTACATATATTCCCCATTCTGTAACTCCAGAAATAACGCCTAAAAAATGATCTTCTTCATGATCTTTCATGAATTTTATCTGCATGTATTTTATAGAATCTCTTTCTGCACTTGCGGCTAGATTTTCCATATTACTACTGTGATTACATTTTTCTTCGTACTCCTCTTCTGCTACAGAATTTCCTTTATCCAAATAATGTTGTAACAAACGATGTGCCATAACATCGGGATATCTTCGGATAGGAGAAGTAAAATGAGAGTAATAATCAAATGCTAATCCATAATGTCCAATATTATGAGTAGTATATTCTGCTTTACTCATACTTCTTATAGCAAGTGTATCTACAAGATTTTGTTCTTTTTTACCTTGTACATCTTTTAAAAGTCCATTTAAAGACTTTGTTGTTGTCTTACGATCCTTAAGATCTAGTTTATATCCAAAACGTCCTATAATATTTTGTAAAGCAGCCAATTTTTCATCATTTGGTTCATCATGAACACGATAAATGAATGTTTTCTTAGGATTTTGCTTTCCTATGAACTCTGCGACCTTTTTATTAGCAAGTAACATAAACTCTTCTATAAGTTTATTAGCGTCCTTAGAAGTCTTAAAAAACACTCCTACGGGCTCACTATTTTGGTTTAAAGCAAACTTCACCTCTACTTTATCAAAAGATATCGCTCCTTCTCCCATTCTTTTTACTCGCATAATCTTAGCAAGATCATCTAATTTTAGAACAGCATCGGCTATTTTTTGATCTGCAGTATAAGCTTCTCCTGTAAGCGAAATATCTGAAGGGATACTATTATCGCTGGTTTCTATGATATGTTGAGCTTCTTCATATGCAAATCTTGCATCAGAATACGTAACTGTTCTACCAAACCATTGATTTTTAATTTCTGCTTTATCATCTAATTCGAATACTGCAGAAAATGTATATTTTTCTTCGTGAGGTCTTAACGAACAAGCATTATTAGATAGAACTTCTGGTAACATAGGCACTACTCTATCTACCAAATAAACTGATGTTGCTCTTTCATAGGCTTCATCATCTAGTATTGTTCCAGGTTTTACATAATGAGATACATCTGCAATATGAATTCCTATTTCATAGTTTCCGTTTTCTAAAACCTGAAACGATAATGCATCATCAAAATCCTTAGCATCCTTAGGATCAATAGTAAACGTAAGAGTTTTTCTCATATCTCTACGATTATCGATCTCTGATTGTTGAATAGAAGTATCTAATTTATTAGCATATTCTTCTACTTCAGTAGGAAACTCATATGGTAAACCATATTGAGCCAAAATAGCATGAATCTCTGTATTATGTTCTCCTGGTTTACCTAAAACTTTGGCTATCTTACCAAAAGGAGATTCTGCATTATCTGGCCAATCTTCTAATTTTACTAATACTTTATCTCCATTCTCTGCATCTCCAATTTTATTTTTAGGAATAAAAATATCAGTATACATCCTTGTATCTTGAACGTTTACAAAAGCATATTTTGCTTGAATCTCTATAACCCCGACAAATTCATCTCTTTTACGAGAAATTATTCTTGAGATCTCACCCTCACTCTTTCCTCTACGTTTTCTACGATATATATAAACTTCTACTTCATCTCCATGTAATGCTTTATTCAAATTATTACTAGGGATAAAAATGTCATCTTCTAGATCTGTAACTAATACATAACCCGTACCTTTTGATGTAATTTCGAGTACACCGGTATAAGTATTAATATTGGCTACAATTCTAAACTTTCCTCGTTCTACTTCTTCAATTTGCTGTTTTGCTGCAAGTTGCGCTAACTTTTTTATGATTTGATTTCTACTACTTGCATCATTTACTCCAAATTTTGCTGCAATTTGTTTGTAGTTAAAACTTTTGGATGATTCAGCTTTTAGTATTTTAAGTATTCCTTGAGTTACATTCTCTATTTTTGGAGTTTTTTTTCTTCTACCTCTCTTTCTTCTCATTAATATCTATTCTATATATTTATGATAAAAGTACAGCTTATCTTTTAACATATAAGGTTTTAATTTTAAACTTTCATTAACTGTATAATCTATATAGCTTTCCAACTTCCTTGTAAATCAATAAATAACACTAGTTATTAACATTTTAAGTTTTATACAAAAGTGTAGACTTACTTCGTATTAACAAGAACTTATTAAACTAAATATCAATCATTTAAAAACAAAAACACCAGCTTACAAAACCAAAATAGGTACAAAGAATCCACCGCAACCCTTCCTAAACTCACGCAAAATCTCTTCAAACCAAAAACAAGCCAGCTTCCTTCTCAATCCAATTAAAAAAATTTTCACTCTACTTAAGATCGATTCAAACAGAAAAAGATTACTCTTACAATTCTCAATTATAAATAACAGTTGTCAACATATATTATATATATCTTTTTTTCTTTTTAAATTTTAAAATAAATAATGCTGATTATTATAGTCTGTTAATAGCGGTATAACTTTTTCTTATTTTATTTGCTTTTTTGGTTATATCAAATTCCTAGAAACATATGAACAGGATATTAAATATGTAAAGGCTTGAAAACGTTTTAAAAATAGATTTTAATTAACAACTGTTAATACGTTATCCACACATAAAATTTTTAATATTATTTAAAAAAAGTGGAGTTCATAACATGAATTTAATGTTTAAAAACTTCGCCAAAAAAAGTAGAGTTATAATTTTGATTTCTTGCCTAGACCTTTGTATTCAAATAAAAATTGAAACTTCCAAAAATACTTTCTCAATTTTAGTAACTATTTATTCACTTCTAATGTTAACAGGAGATAAGGAGTTATTAACATTGGGGTAACATTTCCTTAATTTATTGATTTTTTGGAGTTTACTTTTTTAGATTAAATTATCTTTGTAGAACTAAAATGAAACTACAATAAAGATGAAAATAGCTATTGGAAACGATCACGCCGGAACCGAATATAAATTTGCAATTAAAACATATTTAGAATCACAAGGAATAGAGGTTTCTAACTATGGTACGAATGAAGATACAAGTGTAGATTATCCGGATTTTGTACATCCGGTTGCAAAAGATGTTGATAGTGAAAAAGTAAATTTTGGAATTTTAATTTGTGGTAGTGGCAACGGTGTTGCAATGACTGCTAATAAATATACAAATGTTCGTGCTGGACTTTGTTGGACCAAAGAGATTACAGAGTTAACAAGACTACATAATAATGCTAATATTATATGTGTTCCTGCAAGATTTACTTCTTTACCACAAGCTTTAGAAATGATAAAAACTTTTTTGGCTACCGATTTTGAAGGTGGTAGACATCAAAATAGAATAAATAAAATACCAATGTGTATATAATTTACTTTTAATAAAAATGATATAAGCCCATTATAGGTACTACTACTTATGATGGGTTTAATTTTGTAGCATATAGATTATGAGTCTTAAGTTCGAAGTCAAGCGTTTTGAGGAATTGTCAACAATAGAATTATATAAAATTCTGCGCTTACGCGCAGAGGTATTTGTTGTAGAACAAGACTGTGTATATCAAGACATTGATGATAAAGATCAAATAGGTTTGCATCTTATGGGATATAAAAACGATGAACTTATAGCTTATGCTAGAATATTTGATAAGAAATTATATTTTGAAGTTCCTAGTATTGGTAGAGTGGTTGTAGCGCAAGATCAACGAAAATATGGTTATGGACATGATCTCATAAGGGAAAGTATCAAAACAATAGAGAACTTTTTTAAGACGAGAGAAATTAAAATATCTGCACAAACTTATTTAAAAAAATTCTATAATACTCATGGGTTTATTGAAGTAGGAGAGGAGTATCTAGAAGACGGTATTCCACATATTCATATGGTCATAAATTAAGAAGACTTACGTACCCAAAAACTTAATTGAAGGATACATTTTTAATCCAATGTTCTAACTCTATTTTAAAAATAGTAGCATTGATCAATTCATAAATTTGATAGGTTTCTGTTTTACTTACGGCTAAATCAATTTTTTCTGAAGGTGTTCTTAAAAGCAAAGATTTGCAGTGAGGGCTATTCACACATTGGTTGCAACATTGAGAATCAATAGTATGCATACAAGAAGTCGAAAAATCTTTTAGTTCGTTTAACGTTAGCAAAAAACCTATTTCTTTAAATACTAATTGCACTTTGGGAGTTGAGTTGCCTTGCTTATTTTTCCAAAAAAAAGATATGCCTATTTTATTACTGTAAATCTTATCTATAGCGTTCATCCTGAATACATATTTGATTCAAAAATAATAACTATTTATAATAAATCTAAATAAAAATAAATTAATTTATAGCTTTAAGATTAAGTTGTAATGATATTTCACCATTCCATTCATTTTCATCTATACAAAAAGCTGCTTTAAAATATTGTTTACCCGTTACTAAATCATAATTTTTTCCAAGATTAAAACCAATCGCTCCAATAGCAATATTGTCCTTTTGTACACGGCATTTAAGATGCTTTTGATCGGCTCCAACGCATTTTGCATAGCCAGTATCTTGTAATCCTTTAGTCATAAAAACGGGAGCCATATTTCCTGGACCAAATGGTGCGAATTGCTTTAAAATGCGATAGAATTTAGGTGTAATTTGATCTAATTCTATTTCTTTATCTATTAAAACCTCTGGAACCAGTAATTTTTTATCAATTGTAGAAGATACTACATCTTCAAACTTTTGTTTAAAGAGATGATATTGATCCTCATGTAGTGTTAATCCTGCAGCATATTTATGTCCTCCAAACTGTTCTATATGTTCTGAACAAGCATGTAAAGCATTGTAAACATCAAAACCTTTTACTGATCTTGCAGATGCAGCTAATTTGTCTCCACTTTTAGTAAATACTAATGTAGGGCGATAATAAGTTTCTGTTAATCTAGATGCTACAATACCAATTACTCCTTTGTGCCAATTATCTTCATATACAACGGTTGTATACTTATCTTCTTCTTGATTTTCTAGAATTTGTTGAAGCGCTTTCTGAGTAATGCTTTTATCGGCTTCTTTTCTATCGCTATTATAATGCTCAATTTCAGAAGCAAATTGTAAAGCTGTTTTAAGATTTTGTTCGGTTAGTAAATTAACCGCATGCAAGCCATGTTTCATTCGTCCAGCAGCATTAATTCTGGGTGCAATCATAAATACAACATCGGTTATGGTCAATGTTTCTTTTTTTACTTGAGATAACATTGCTTTAAAACCTATCCTTGGGTTTGAATTTATTACTTGTAAACCGAAATAGGCAAGAACACGATTTTCTCCAGTTATCGGAACAATATCAGCTCCTATAGCCGTAACTACTAAATCCAAATAAGGTAGTAGATCATGTATAGTTTGCTCCTGTTCTTTGGCTAAGGCCTGAATAAGTTTAAATCCTACTCCACAACCACATAATTCTTTATAAGGGTATTCGCAATCTTCTCTTTTGGGATCTAAAACAGCTACTGCATCCGGAATTTTATCCCCAGGTCTATGATGATCACAAATGATAAAATCTATTTCTTTTGACTTGGCATACGCAACTTTTTCTATTGCTTTAATACCACAATCCAATGCAACAATTAACGAGATATCATTATCATGAGCATAATCAATACCAGTATAAGATACACCGTACCCTTCGTTATAACGATCTGGGATATAAGTTGTAACATAAGGTGATAATGTTGCTAGATATGAAGACATTAATGCCACAGAGGTCGTACCATCGACATCATAATCACCGTAAACCAAAATTTTTTCGCCTGCGGCGATAGCCTCATGGATTCGTGATACGGCTAGATTCATATCCTTCATCAAAAAAGGATCATGTAAATCTTCTAGACTAGGTCTGAAAAATTTTTTCGCTTGATCAAAAGTTGTAATCCCACGCTGCACAAGAAGTGAAGCAATTATAGAATCTACATTTAGCGCCTCTGCCAGATGTTGTATTGTCGTTGCATCTGGTCTTGGCTGTAGTGTCCATCTCATTCTTTATATTCTGACATTAAAAAACCCAAAGTACAAAAAACATCTTTACGGTTCTTGATGTGACATTAGTTTTGTATTTTACCTTACTAAAATTTACGTCAAATTTAAAAATAGATATACTAATGGCATTAGTTACACCATTATCCGCAGATCATGATTCGGAAACAAAAGAATTAGCAGAATTTTTTAATGAAACTTTGGGTTTTTGCCCTAATTCGGTTCTTACTATGCAAAGAAGACCGGCTATTTCTAAAGCTTTTATTAACCTTAATAAAGCGGTAATGGCCAATCAAGGTCGTGTTACTTCTGCTTTAAAACGAATGATTGCTTGGGTAAGCAGTAATGCAACCGGTTGTAGATATTGTCAGGCACATGCAATTCGTGCTGCAGAAAGATATGGGGCAGAGCAGGAGCAATTGGATAATATATGGGAGTATAAGACACATCCAGCGTTTAACGATGCAGAGAGAGCAGCATTGGATTTTTCGTTGGCGGCATCAGTTGTTCCAAATGCAGTAGATGAAAAAATTAAAGAAGAATTATATAAATATTGGGATGAAGGAGAAATTGTTGAAATGTTAGGTGTGATTTCTTTATTTGGATATTTAAATCGTTGGAATGATTCTATGGGTACTATGGTAGAAGAAGGTGCTATAGAATCTGGTGAAAAGTATTTAGGAAAACATGGTTGGGAAAAAGGAAAACACGTATAACCAAGATATGTATTTTATATAAAAAATTACCCGAGGCAAAGCCTCGGGTATAATTAACATATTTAAGACTCTAATTCGCCTTATTTTTGTGGTGGAGTGGTTTATTTTTTAATCCACATTGTGGAGTTTAAATTCTCCGAGGCTTGCCTCGAAATGTAAAAACTGTTTTTCCGATGGATGCCTCGTGAGCTTGCTCCAAGGTAGTTGACTATGTAGATGATCTACTTTTCTAGAAAAAATTACTTTTCATTCGGTTCCAAACTTTAGCCAATAAAAAGCCAGATAACGCAACGACAACGGTTAACCCAATGGCTAATGGATACTCTCCATAAATCCAATTTCCGGTAGCAAACATTGAGCTATATACCAAAATACAACCTAGTATCATTGCTAAAATTCCCGAAGGAACTGCCCATTTTTTATCATCATTTTCTATAATGTCAATATGATCTAAGCGAGCCTGTTCGATTACTTTTTTCCAACCTGGACCACCAGGTTGCGTTTTTTTATAAAAACTATTAAGTACCTCTTTATCTTCTGGTTTGGTTAGTAAAGTAGTAACAACCCAAACAATTGTCGTTACTAGAACTATTGCAAGAAACCTTGACCATGAAGGAAAGATACCTTCGATTAACATTCCGTTTTCATTAGAATACCCAAAAAGAGAATCTCCTAAAGAAGAAAAGGTCAATACAAGACTTACAATTGCGGCTGCAAACATTACAGATATTTCGCTCCAAGCATTAATTCTCCACCAAAACCATCTTAAAATGTAGACAGATCCAGTACCCGCACCAAACATTAAAAGAATATCAAAAAGTTGCTTTGCATTGGTTAATAATAAAGCCATAACGGCACTGGCAACCATCAATATTACAGTAGATAATCGTCCTATATTTACAAGTTCTCTCTCTGATGCATTTTTATTAATTTGTTGTTTATATACATCATTTACAATATATGAAGAACCCCAGTTTAATTGCGTAGAAATAGTGCTCATATAGGCCGCTCCTAATGAAGCTAATACAAGACCCAAAAGACCACTAGGTAGTTTGGTTAACATTGCCGAGTAGGCCAAATCATGTCCTAATTTACTTTGATCAATATTAGGAAAAGCCTCACTAATACTAGCGATATCAGGAAAAACCACTAAAGACGCTAGAGCAACCAAAATCCAAGGCCAAGGTCTTAATCCATAATGCATGATATTAAAAAAGAATGTTGATGCAATAGCATGGTTTTCATTTTTTGCCGCCAACATACGTTGAGCGATATATCCACCACCACCAGGTTCTCCGCCTGGATACCAAGAACTCCACCATTGCACAGCTAAAGGAATTATTAAAATGGATATCAAGGCTTCGGTATCAGAAAAATCGGGTAACATAGAAAGTTTTCCTGATACATTTTCATGGGCCAACATTTTAGAAACGCCACCTACCTCTGGTAGATTGACTAAGTAATATGCTGCGCCAATTGCGCCAATTATAGCAACAAAAAACAACACAAAATCAGTATAAACTACACCTCTAAAACCTCCGATTGCGCTAAAAACAACTGTTATTACGCCTCCAATCAGAATAGTTTCTATTGGAGATAACCCTAACATGATTCCTCCTATTTTTATGGCCGCAAGATTTACGGCAGAAATAGTAATGATATTAAAAAAAAGGCCAAGATAAATAGATCTAAACCCTCTTAAAAACCTGGCTGGTTTACCACTATATCTAAGCTCATAGAACTCCATATCGGTTAATACATCAGATTTTCGCCATAGTTTTGCATAGATAAAAACAGTCGATAGACCAGTTAATAAAAATGCCCACCAGACCCAGTTTCCAGAAACTCCACTACTACGTACAATATCTGTAACCAAGTTTGGGGTATCTGTAGAAAAAGTAGTCGCTACCATCGAAAAACCTAAAAGCCACCAGGGCATGCTTCTTCCTGAAAGAAAATACTCTGCTGTGTTTTTTCCTGATCTTTTAGAAACGACAACTCCAATAACCAGAACAATTAAGAAAAACCCTATTATAATACTGTAATCAAGTACACTTAATGATATCATATGAAAATAAATTATAAATCATAAACATATTTAAAACTTTAAACGACAACTAATTTTATCTATAATCGACATAAAAATGGCGTCAAACGCTGGCTTATGCTTGTCAAAAAACAGAACAAACCCTATAGAAGTATTGTATTAGTAGTATTTGTTTATGCAAATTTTTATGAAGATGATACCCTATTGCGTAGTTTAATCCACATGGTAGAATTTAATTCTCAGAGGGGCTTGGCTTACCTAGTATTTTAATGTTATCTATATGGTATCTCGTGGTCGCACGAGGATCGCCACCCAAATATTTAAAACCAATACGTATAGGTCCATCAATACAAGAGATGTTTATTGATCCAGTTGGGGTAATGTCTCCAAAAGCATTAAGAGGAGCTCTTGGGATAGAGACATCAAGTTTTTGCCAAGTAGCGGTAGTGATGCTATCAATAAAATCATTTGTAATAAAAACCTCGAGAATGTTTCCGTTGTCATACCCTGCTTGTAGTTCAAAACTTAAACTTTGGTTTGTTGATAAACTCATATCTATTTCTGGAGTAATTAGCCATACTTCATAAACACTTTCTTTTGCTCTATATCCAGTTATTTGTATATATCTATTCTCACCAAAATCACCTGTTTTGTACTTTAATTTACCTCCGGTAGAATTTGTGTTTATCCAGCCGGCGGTTTCTAAATCCTTGATTTTAATATCGGTAAAACCCTCTTCAAAGATTATTTTAGTTCCTTGAGAAACCATAGGACATTCTAGAACCACTGGATCGCAACGTGTTTCGACATCAAAGACCAAATCCATTGGGTTATTTAGAACCAGATTATAGGTGTTTCCAAGATAATTTTTGGTTAAAATTCCTTCAAAACTGCCTTGTTGATTAGGTAGTTTTAGCCCTTTAAAATCAGAAAAAGTACTTGTGCTTAAGATAGTTGTTCTTCCGGTTATGCAGCTTTCTAAAATGCGTTCGCCATCAAACTTATCGTTGGATTCTGCAGCAAATGTGAAAGTGTTTTCATTCAAAACAAGATTCTTATTAAACTGGATATGATCAACACTGATATATAGGTTTAACAATTCGTCTGTAAAATCTTCAAAAGTTATTTTTAACGGGATTATTGTTGCAACTTCGGTTGATCGTTTGATATAATGCTGGATATCAAAAGAGGGAATAGAACCAATAGTTGTTCCTTCGGAAATTCCTATAGTCGGAACGCCATTTTCTATACCTAGAGATAGGCCATCGAGTTTGATAAACAACTTGCGACCAAATTCGTAGGTGGTATATAAAGGACTATCATCAATTAACACACGAATCCCGGCAGATGGGTTTGTACTTTTATCTTGAAGAATAAGTTCTTTAAAAAAATTACTTGCCTTGTCACTAGATATCACATATCCTTGTACATAAGTGTTGGTGTCATTGAAGATAACTTTGGCATTTTCTCCATTTTTTTCAAGTTCTTGTCCCAAAATGCCTTGCAAGGCATCTATGGTAAGAATAGTACCTTCTATTTTTGGTTCTTTTAGTGGATGTTCTGGTAGTGTGAATTCACTAGGTGTGCATGCCGTAATACACAAAAGTAAAAGTATCAACCAGTATGAGTTTTTGATAACTATGTTTTTCATTTGTTTAGTTTTTAGTCCACATTGTGGAGTTTAATTTTCTGATAATTAAATCGATACCTAAAAAAGGTTTTTTCATTATATGTTTTGTGTGTTTTGTGCGAGGTAAATGAATAAGATTGCTAGAGTTTAACATATACAGTTAAGTAATAGGTTGTGCCTAGCCCATAGAAATATTTTGATCCATAAACGGGTGTTTTTCTTTTAGACTCTTCAAGAGCCAGTTTATAATTAGCTTTCCGAGCTTGCTCAAAACCACCAGTAGTATATTTTTGATTTAATACGTTATTTACAGAAGCAAAAAATCCAAAGTAATGGTTCTTAATTTTCCAGGACTTTCCACCTATCGCATTAACAAGAAAATAACCCTTGAATTGTTCTTGTTTTAGAAGATCTTGTGCAATTGCTTTATCATATGCGTTAATAGGTAATCCATCTGTATCTTTATAAAAATTCGAGGTTCTTGCAAAAGGACTAATATTAATAAAGGCATTAGAAAAGTAGTTAGTAGTTATCCCAAACCACCAAAAATCAGGATCACGATATTCAATACCTAACTGTGCTGCTCTTTGAGGACCGGTTGCTATACGATACCCTTTTAGTGCAGATGTACCCAGATGTTTTATCCCATTGTCTTTTATAAAAGCTTTACTAGTGCTTGTTAACGTAACGGTAGGATCATTATTAAAGGTAAAATTACCTATAGCAGCAACTCCTTTTAACTTGAGTGTTGGAGTAATTTGATATGCAATACCCAGTTCACCACCTATATAGAGTTTATCAATATCTGTCACTGTTTCTTGCACAAATCCACTATTAAATCCTTCAATAGCTTCGGTATAGAAAGAAGAGATTCGAGTAGCATCCAGTATTTTGGTATAGTACCCGGTTAGTCGCATTTTTATTTTTGGTGAACGAAAAATATAGGAAGCATCTGCCGATATTACAGTTTCGTTTTCTTGGTTTTGACCCATTAATTGAGTTACTGTTGTATGATTTTGTCTTGGGTTGACAAAAGCATGTCTTATAGCTGGAGCTTTATTAAAATAAGCACCATGAAGTTTTATAAAGTTATGCCCGTTTAAAGCTATAGTTGCTCCAGATTTGGCTCCATAATTTATAAAACTTAGAGGCTCACTTTTTCCGAATGATGCTTTACCCGGAAAATATCCATTCTCAAACAACCCTTCTCTTTGATACGAAGTTTGAGAAGCTGTTGCGCTCAAAAAGAAATGTATTGGGTTAAAATTAAACTGTCCTTGTGCAAAACAACTAATAACAGAAGCATCAATTTTATAATTATAATCATATCGATCCCCTTTGCGAACAATACGATTGGGAGAACGTAAATCACTTTGTGCCATATGGATTAATGCTGAGTTATCTCCCTCTTTGCTTGTCGATGCAAAAGCATCAATATCAAGAAAACCCGAACCTCCTAAGAGATCTTTTACTTTGGCATAATACTGACTGTTTGTCTTTTGATAATTGATAGTAGTGTTTAGAGTAATACGGTTATTCAACTTGGTGTTTAAGATCATGTTTCCGATTAATCTAGTATTATCTTTACTATCTTCATAAATAATATAGGTTGCATTGGTACCTGTTAAAGTATTTTGTTGGTTGGTTTGTATGAGAGCTTCCCAATTTAATTGCCCATCATTAATTAGGTTTTGTTGTGCCAAAAAAGCTTTTTGATAGTCAAGCGGAGTTGGGTTCTCTTTTTGTAAAAAATAGCTTGGTAAGTTCTCGGGATGTATAGGGTTTATAGCTTTGCTTCGACCACCCCCGACAAAAATTTGCTGTGCATTGGGTCCTGCAATTGCATCTGTACCACTATTATCAATACCACTATTTGTAGTTGTACCGGTTTGAAAAGCAATATTGGTTTGTAACATGCTATTGGTATTAATATTCCAATAATGATTCAGCATAAATAGCGGTTCTTTTGTGGTTCGTTCTCTAGCATTTCTAATTTCACCGTTTAGGTATCCCCAGTTTGGATTGTAGGTATTGCCTTTGATTTGAGCTACTTCTTTTGTGATTGCAGTAGATCGCCCACGACGGTTTGGTGTAAATAAACCGATGAGGTTAAGCGCATGTTTTTGTTTCCACTTTTTTTCTATGGCAATAAAAAATGCATTCGCATCATATAATGTACCTTCAATAAAACCTTGATCTCCATAGCGTTTAGAAAGCGATGTCGAAAAAGCCCATCCTTTTTTTGTGAGCCCAGAGTGATATGTTGCCATTACTCGTCCTTGGTAACTACGATTGGATATGGCATAAGAAAGTCGACTACCTTTTCTATACTTTGAAGCTCTCATTATAACATTCGAGGTGCCTAAAAGACCTCCAAATGCATGGTCATTTTCGGAGATTGCGTTAGAAAACTCCTGATTACGTTGTACATCATTAAGCCCTCCCCAATGTGCCCAATTAGGTCGATGATCATATAATGTATTCATCTCAATACCATTAATCAAAATTTTTCCGTATTCATTTCCTATGCCTCTTGGTCTAAAGAAAGTTGCACTAAAGTCATACGCAGCGGCGGTAAGAAAAAGATCGCGAGATGCTTGTAGTAGTGGTGTAGTATTATAAAAAGTTTCTTCTTCTAATTCATAATCAGATAGGGTAATGGTACCGCCTAATTGTTCTTTACTAAAATCATATGTCAGGCTTATGTTTTTGAGATTCAACACCTCTCCATCATTAAGTATAATAGGAAAATACTTGGTTATGTATCCTTGTTTCGAAATGACTAGTATTTGCGATCCGAGCGGAAGTTTTGTAGCATCAAAATAAAACTCACCCAAACTATTTGTGGTGGTAAAGATGCTAGAGCCTTTAATTTTTAAAGTTACTTGATCAAGTTTTTCTTCAGTAATATCATCCTTGATTATTCCTATAATACTAGAAGATTGTGCATACATACTTAGTGTATCAAAAAAGAAAAAAAGCAACAGATAATACTTGCCAAAAAAGTGATAAATAAAGCACATAGGTGTCATGTTTTTTTATGTGTTTGAAGTAAAAAGCAAGGTTACAACAAAGGAGTGTCATTTTCTGATACTAAAAAACTTAACCTTTGCAGCTTATGTTTTAATTTTAAACAGTATCCTATGAATTTAAAAATAGCACCTCTTATTTGTATTGTTTTGATTTATAAAATCATGTATGGACAAGAGAAGAAAGTGTATACCATTCATACCATAGCTTTTTATAATCTTGAAAACCTTTTTGATCCCGAAAATGACCCTTTAACCTATGATGATGATAGAACACCAGAAGGAAAAGACAGGTGGACCTATGCTATTTATCAAGATAAAATAAAGAACATGGCAAAGGTGATTTCAGAGATTGGTCGAGAGGTTACAAATAGCCCTCCCGTTTTGCTAGGTGTTGCAGAAATCGAAAACAGAAAAGTACTAGAAGATATAGCAAATCATCATCATTTACTTGCCAGAGACTATGGGATTATTCATTTTGATTCACCAGACAGAAGAGGTATAGACGTGGGTTTATTATATCAAAAAGCCATATTTAGACCACAAAACATGCAAAAACATGAGTTAATACTCTATGATAACAAAACCTCTAAACGCATTTTTACCAGAGATCAACTTGTGGTAAGCGGTTATCTAGATGGAGATCTAATACACCTAATCATTAATCACTGGCCATCTAGAAGAGGAGGAGAAGCACGAAGTAGATATAAAAGGGAAAGAGCTGCGATGCTAAACAAAAAAATTATGGATTCTATTTTTGCCCGGGATCCATATGCCAAAATCATTAGTATGGGTGATTTTAATGATAACCCAAATAGTCCAAGTATCAAACATATTTTAAAAGCAAAAGACATAAAAAGAGATATAGAACTTAAAGGTTTGTATAATCCAATGATAAATATGGCAAAAAAGGGCATTGGTTCTTTAGCTTGGAGAGATCAATGGAGTCTTTTTGATCAGATTATAGTTTCTGCATCACTGCTAACAAAGGACTATACATCCTACCGGTATTATAAGGCAGGAGTATTTACAACCGATTATTTACTCACTGCAAAAGGCAAATATAAGGGGTATCCTTTTCGTAGTTTTTCTAATGGAAGTTATACATATGGTTATAGTGATCATTTTCCGGTGTATATATATATAATTAAAGAAAAGAAAACCAACTAGGTCATATTATAAGTACTATAGATTCTGGATATAGTCTTTTTACTTCATTTCAAAACACATACTTCGACAAGTTCAGTATGATACTATGAATCATAACTAAGATACAATTAGAAAACGCATGTCACCCAGAGCCTGTCGAAGGGCATGAAATTAGTCAAGAAGGACTATAAGAAAAACACATACTTCGACAAGTTTAGTATGGTGCTATGAACGTAAGTTCGACGTAGGAAAATTTACGTCAGTCAGAGTGATTTTCGATAGAAAATTGTATCGAAGACAAGTGAATTTTTCATCAAAAGCCTTGTCACCCTGAGCTTCGAAGGGCATCTTGAATTTAAAAAACAATCTTTCCAGACTTGATCTGGAATCTATATCTAATCCATTAGTTATAATTTTTTTTCAAAGTAAACACCCAAAATATTCCCAATGTCAAAAAATGAAACTCCTTTGTCGTAATCTTGCCTTAGAAATTAAAAGAACTTATGAGTTATGTATAAATATTAATAAACGAGGTGTAACATAATTGCAAGTTGTGACATTAAGAAGTAAAACATTGAATTTGTTGGGTAAGATTCCTCTGAAAACACATTAGAGTTTCAAAAAATAAAACTCATTTGTTGTGATCTTGACTCGGTAACAAAAAAACAACACCTTTTGAGTTGTTAATCTATGATTTATACCTGTTTAACAAAAAGGATATTTTCTCCTCGAGCTTATTAGGTACAAGTTGTAGGTTTGCAGCCTCAAAATACAATTGGAAAACAATCAAGTAGTATCATTTATGAAAAAACAAAAACAATTTAGGGTATTAGCTATTTTGCTAATATTATGGGGTGGTCGTCTAACTGCTCAGGACACAGAGTCCTTATTTTCTATGGATTTACCTTCTGTGGTAGCGACTTCGCCCGAGTCTGCTAGTTTGGGCAGATACGGGGGGCTCTCAAATACCTCTGCCACCGGGCAAATGAGTCATAACATTCCTTTATACAATATTCCGTTAAAAAGCGGAGGTTGGAGTGTTTCTTTAGGGTATCATTTTGGTGGGTTGATGCTTGAGGGTAAACCTTCGTTAAGTGGTTTGGGATGGACTCTCATGGCAGGAGGCGTTGTGAATCGAGAGGTAAGAGGTCTTGCCGATGATTCGCAACATGGCTATTATGGCAGTCAAAGCAAGCGAGCTCTGGTAGAAGAATTTGCTAAGGCACAAGACTATTCTAACCCTCTTACATTGACTCAAATGCGTAATTTCATGTCCAAAAAATGGGATGCTGAGCCCGATAAGTATAGTGTATCGGTGGCAGGAATTAGTTTTTCGTTTAAACTTGATGCTAATGGAGAAGCGGTGTATCTATCCAAACATGCGCATAAGGTGTATGCCACCAAGAATAGATTTACGTTTAAAATTGATCAGTTTAGGGTTGTTGCCAGCAATGGGGTAACTTATACTTTTGCAGATAAAGAGCAAAGTGTACCCAAAGATCATGGGCGCGATGAAGATTTTGATCTTAACTTATATACCGATACCAGTTGGATGCTCTCAAAAGTAGCATACCCTAATGGCGAAGAGATCACCTTTGATTATGAGTTGGATTATATGCTTAGCTATGATTTTGTAGCTATAGGTGCTATCCCTTCAAGTGATAAAGGGTGTACTAGTGAATGTCCATCGCCTAACTATACTGCTACAGGAGAGTATAGTGATCAAACTACCCCTTCTACTATAAAAAGACAAATACTTAAGAATATTACATTTCCTATGGGGAGTATTGGTTTTGGATTTGATAAAAAAACATTGAGTACCCCCGATAATCGTACTTTATATCATTCGGTTACGATAAAAGATATGCATAATAAAGTCATAGATTCTTATAGTTTTGAGTATGAAGGCAATCGAGATCTTTTAACAAGTATCAAGCGAAAAGAGAAACAGTTTTATGATTTTGAGTATTATAATAAAGTTAATATCCCTTTTTTTATAAGTTCACCTAATGACAAAGCTACCAATCAGGATTATTGGGGGTATTATAACAGGGCACAAAATCAATATGCTTTAACGATTCCTAAAAGCCCTTATAAAGCTTACCGCAAACCAAACATGGATGGTAGTCAAACTGGAGCCTTAAAAAAGATCATTTACCCTACTAGGGGATATACCGAGATTGGTTATGAATCTAATGATGTTCCAATAGATACTGGTACGTCAAGATATGATTATTATGCTTCTGCAGAAATTTCAGACAAAGAATATGGTATAGAAATATCAGGTCAGGGCTGGAGCGCCCAGAACTCGGTTAAAGAAATTTCTATTCCATTTACCTTTACCAGACCAACAGTAGGTACCTTACTGCATTCTATTTCGGGAAAGCGATATCAGCATCATGTCATACTAGAGATGAAAAGAGTAGACGATACCCCATGCCCATATGGGCAATATGAGGTATATCCTGCTCCGTTTTATATGTACTACCAAAATCCTCAAAAAATTCGAGAGGAGGGGCTTCAAAAAGATAATGGACTAGGCACCGAAGTACCGATTATGTGCCCTACATTTTATGAAGAATATGGCCCGGATGAGGTAGCGTATGGAGATGATAGTCAAAACAATGTATCCTATGGGTCAAGTGGTAGAATTGTTTTTTTGCCAGGTACATATGTATTACGGGTCTATACCAATACATATAGTCTTCTTGGTTTTAGTGCAAAAATAGGTTTGCGATTAGAGAAAGGTTGGGATCAGCCTATCAGACAAGAGGTGCCTAAATATATAAGTAAAAAAGTAGGAGGTATTCGAGTGGCCTCTATGAAAGATTGCGGTACTAGTGATAGTGATTGCCAGGAGCGTAGATTTAGCTACACCGATAAAGACAACTTTTCTAGTGGCGTGCTTAATATTCATCCCGTAGATGAGAAAACCTACAAAAGATTAATTAGTACAAAGCATGATATTCCGTTTACCAATGGTTTTCATACCTATTCTACAGAATATTATTCGGTTATCAATCCTGCTATTGGTACTCCTGTGTACTATTCATCAATAAAAGAAATTAGATTAGATGGTCATAAATTTGAAGGTGATATCATTCGTCAGGGAAATCAAGGCAATAGTATAGATCAATGGAGAGAAGGATATACGGTTCGCGAATATGAGGTGCCTAGAATTTATACGGAAGTTAATTACCCGCAAATATACCAGATAAGCGATGCTATAAAAGAAAGACTTGCATCAGAAAAAGTATATGGTTATAATGCGGATAGTCATTCGTATACCTTAAGGAGTGTTGCCCAGAATGAATATAGAGAGTTTAGAAATCTTTTAGACCCCAAAACACAGCAGGATAGCAACAGTAAACATCCCTGGGGGCTTACTTTTGATCGTAAATTGTTTGCTAGAGTACATTTTGACAAGTATCGTTATGATTTACAACCTTCTAGTATTGAAGAAGAAGAAGCAATCAAAGCATTATATGCCGTCGCCAAATATAGAGATATAAATACGTACCATCGCCTACAAAGCACTACCCGTAAAGAAATCATAGATGGTGAAGAATTAAGTACAAAACAAACTTTGATCTATAATCCTGCCAATTATGAGGTGGCGAATACAATTCGTAAAAGTAGTACCGGTAAAGTAACTGAGTCTATAGTAAGATATCCGGTAGATATTGCTAACCCAAGTTTGGCAGAGCAGCGCTTACAAAATAGTAATATCTTAACCATGCCTATAGAAAGTAAACACTATTTGGTAAAAGATGGTGACAAAGAGCTTTTATCTACCCAACATATCGTATATAAAAACTGGCAAGATCAGGTCGAGTGGAAAACCTATACCAATACCTTACCCGAGTTGATGCAAACGGCCAAGGGTGTGATCACGGGAGCAAACCCTTTAGAAGATCGACTTACCTATCACAAGTATGATTATAAAGGTAACCCAATAGAAGTATCTAAAAAAGATGGTACCCGTGTGGTTTATGTTTGGGGATATCATGAGTATTATCCTATTGCTAAGATTGAGAATACTACCTATACTGATGTTGCCCCTTATGTGGCCCATCTAAAAACTAAATCAAATGCCGATATCGATAGAACCAAAGACTATAGAAGTACCGAAGGAGCTTTACGCCAGGCATTAGACAATCTTAGAGCAGCCTTGCCCAGCGCAATTGTAGCTACCTATACCTATGATCCTTTGATTGGGATCACCAGTATGACCGATGCCAATGGATATACCAGTTATTATGAGTATGATACTGAGAATCGATTAGATCATATCACTGATGCAGATGGTAAAGTGCTTAAAAAATATAGGTATAACTATACAACTGTGGCACCCTATGTAAAAGTATATCCTCCTTTAGGCCTTGAGATTACATCTGATCATACAAACCTGATAAGAGGCACAGATGTAAGGTTTAAATCCAAAACAAGTGGTGGCTCGGGTGACTATACCTACCTCTGGAAAATAAATGGTGATGAAGTAAGTACCTACCCAGGATTTACCAAAACATTTTCGACCCCAGGAACTTATACGGTATCATGTACAATAAACGATCCCAATACCGAGCAAATCCCTAGTACAAAAACCAAAACAATTGTTGTTTATAACCAATTGAATTCACCTTCATTATCCTATGTAAAATCACCGTATCACAATGGAGGAGAAGGACATTTTTCTAGCCATAAAAAAGTGAGTTTTGTAGGGGAAAATACTGGTGGTGGCTCAGGATCTTATAGCTATGCATGGTTGGTTAACGAAGTAGATCAAGGAAATAATACCACTACTTTTTCAAAAACGTTTAGCCCGGGGACGCATAAGGTTACCTTTAGGGTAATCGATGCCCTAATACCACAAGAATCTGTAGACAAAACAATGACTATTAAATCTTATGGCCCAATTACTATAGATGATCTTACTTATGATCATACTGGTTTTAAAACGTTAGCCAGAGGAGGTTCGAGTAACTACCGTTATGATTGGTATGTAAATACCACTTCTGGTAGTCCTTATCAATCATCAGCTTCTTCTTACTTTATTCATAATTATATGGCTACCGCCTCTAGTTATCAAACGATTTACTGTAGAGCTGTTGATCTTAAATCGGGCTATGTTACCGGTTTTAAAAGTATGCGAGTTTATTTCCATGGCCAAGGAAACAATGGTGGAGGTCAAGGAAATAATGGAGGCCAAGGAGATGGCCAAGGAGAAGTCCCTACCGGAGGAGATCAATAAATAGTAACCAACAAAAAAAAACATGAAATATTTACAATATAGCGTATTGATTCTGGCGTTTTTAGTCACCCAAGTTGGTTTGAGTCAAACCAACTTGTCAAATCAAAATTATGTACATACCACCACCCCACAGCAACCGGTAACGATAGAACAACTGGATCAAGTAGGTGGTGTCAACGAACCTGCCGAGCAAAGGCATATCGAAGAAGTCACTTATTTTGACGGACTAGGTAGACCCATGCAAAGTGTAGGGATCAAACAATCCTCAAATAGCAAAGATATCATCACCCATATCGAGTATGATGCTTTGGGTAGACAAGCCAAACAACATTTACCCTTTGAGCGGGATGTATTTACTGGGGTCTATCGCCCGGTAGATGTCAATGGGCAGATCAATGCCTATTACTTAAACAAATATCCAGAGGATTTTTCTGGGGTTATCGATCTGAACCAGATTAATGCTTATTCAGAAAGTGTGTATGAAGCCTCACCGCTTAACCGAGTAACACAACAAGCCGCACCAGGTGGTGCCTGGAAAGCAGGCAATGGCCATGAGATCAAATTTGAATATGGTTTTAATAATGCCAATGAAGTACGTATTTTTGAGGTTGTTTTTGCAAGTGGAGATACAGAACAACCTAGTATTACTGGGGGGATTGCCTTTTATGAGAAAAGACAGTTGTACAAAACCATTACTTATGATGAGAATCATACCACAGGTAAGGATCATTCTACCGAAGAGTTTAAAAATAGTGACGGTCAAGTAGTTCTTAAAAGAACCTATGACCAAAACATAGCCCATGACACCTATTATGTATATGATAAGTATGACAATTTAACCTATGTACTGCCACCCAAAGTAGATTTGAGCAATGGATTAAGTCAGGTTGAACTTGATGAGCTGGGATACCAATATAAGTATGATCATAGAAACCGTTTGATCGAAAAGAAGATCCCCGGTAAAGAATGGGAATACATTGTATACAACACCCTCGACCAACCTATACTAACCCAGGATGCATTACTAAAACAAGACAACCAATGGTTGTTTACCAAGTATGATGCTTTGGGTAGAGTTGTGTATACAGGTAAAATCACG
>CANNBP010000027.1 GCA_947502885.1 uncultured Aquimarina sp.
AGACTAAATGGCAAACCGCTAATGACCATATCAATAGACATTATATCTATGGTTATGATGCTTTGAACCGAATTACAGCTGGAATTAGTAACAGTGGTCGATATAATTTAAGCGGGGTAACTTATGATAAAAATGGTAACATTTTAAGTCTAGACAGAACAGGTGCTATTGTAGTGCAAATCGATCCAACACAAAATTCTCATTTTGGATTGATGGATCAACTAGTCTATAACTATGATGCGGGTAATAAACTACAAAACGTAACCGATGGGGCAACGACCTCTTTTGGGTTTAAAAAGGTGAATAGTGCCATTGCAGGCACCAATTACACCTATGATGCTAATGGTAATATGCTTACCGACCCTAACAAAGGGATTACTGACATAACGTATAACCATTTAAATTTACCCACTACAGTTGCCATAGCTAATACCGAAAAGACAGGAAATATTAATTATATTTACGATGCCACTGGTACGAAACTTAAAAAGATCGTAACAGAGGGAGGTTCTTTTACAACAGAATATGCAGGTAATTACGTCTATAAGAATGGAGAGTTAGAGTTCTTTAATCAGCCAGAGGGTATTGTAGAGAAAGAAGCGGATGGGTATATATATATATACCAATATAAAGATCACTTAGGAAACGTTCGACTCTCCTATACAGATACTGATAAAAATGGTTCTATAACTCAAAGTGAAATCGTAGAAGAGAAAAACTATTACCCCTTTGGCTTACAGCACAAAGGGTACAATAACACCATTACGGGTAGAAAACATAACTATGGGTTCGGTGGTAAAGAGGAGAGTAGCGAGTTAGATCTAGAGTGGTTAGACTTCCACGCTAGAAATTATGATCCTGCATTAGGTAGATGGATGAATATTGATCCTTTAGCAGAAAAGTATTATAATAAATCATCTTATAACTATTCACTTAATAATCCTGTGTTTTTTGTTGATCCTGACGGCAGAACTGTTGATGTTACTGATTTAGTTAATGGAGGAACAAAATCAGATACTTGGTTATTAGTCAGTTTAATGGCTAATTTATCAGAAACTACGGGATCAGTGATTGAAAAAAAGACTTCAAGAGATGGGGTTTCAATACTTACAGAGGGGGAATGCAAATCTAATTGTGAAAAAAGTAATAAAGCAAGTGGTTATGTTTCTCATTTATTAAGTAATAATAGCGGTACTATTACTGTGAAAAATAATGATAGAAATACTAGACAAACAGCAGACGGAAGACAATTTAAGCAATTTGGTTCACAAGCGAGTCCTAATGGAGAAATATATTTAGATGCGATGCAAATAAGTAATATTCAATATTCATTAGAATCAAAGAATGTTGACTCTAGGACAATGGATACTGGTTTTGTTTTTCTTCATGAATCACTTCACACTAGATTTGGTGCTTCTTATTTTAATAGTGCAAGAGATAATAAAGAAAAAGAAGGAGGTAGATTTAGAGATCCAACAGGAATTTTTGCTAAAGCCGTTTTTGCAGGTCCAACGGTGGAAAGGATAAATGAATTTAGACGTGAAATTGGCCTTCCTTTACGTAAATCTTATTCTAATTGGAACTCTAATACCCCAGGAAGTCTCGTCATAGAAAAAGATGGAAATCGTATTGAAGTTCCAATAATAAACTATAATATGTTGTACAATGAATAAAACAATATTAGTATTAATTATGGCTTTTATTTTGTTAGGTTGTTCAAAGAATAAAGAGTTATCATTAACTCAACAACAATCAATCATTAATAATTCCATAAATTATATAAAAAAAAATAACACAGTAGGAATGAAAAGTTGTTATTTAGTGGATTCTAAGATATCTCCTGTACAGTTTGAAGTGTTTTTTAATTCAGAAAATGTGGATTTTGAGGAGAAATTTGGTAAAGATTATCAAAAAATATTAAAAAATATTGAAGATGATTTAAATAATGACGTAATTAACAAACATTATGACCTGACTACTAAGCTTTCTTCCTGTTCAGAAAGTCAATATGTAATTAGTTTTTCACGAATGAGTGAAACATATGTGATGTGTTACTTATCCCAAGAAGGTAGAAAAATTTCAATTGATGAAATATTAGAGAAAAAGTATAAATTTAATTCTAATGAATATTATTTTTTTCTTTTTGAATTTAATAACTCTGGAAATATTATAAATGTTTTTGAAAATTCCATAATTTTTAGTTAATGATCCCCACTCCCGCTAAGCTCTGCTTAGTCACGGTTACGATTGAGAAACAAAAAACAAGGCAGCTACTTCTTGATAGAATTGCTGCCTTTTTTCTATAGTTTTTGGTGCTAGTACATAGAAGGTCTATACCTCCTCCTCTACTGCATCACTAGTTTTAGTTCGGTTATCAACCAATTGATTATACTGTCCTGCCAGAATATCTATTTGATTAAGTAATGTAGCATATACATCAGAACCGCCAAGGGTGGCATAGGCTTCTATGTGTTTGACTAGTATTCGATAAGCATCTGTTGCTTTGATTCTTAACTCTGTAATGTTGATCGTTGGGTTTGAGGCCGTCTCCCCTACACGTTCCAAATATTTTGCCGAAAATAAAGTATTACTTTGTTTTAATTCGGCAAGCCATTTACTCAAACCAAGCTCCATAACCGCTTCTTTTAATTCGGTTTCCCAATCCTTTATGATACTATTAAGAACAGCCGTCTCTTCTTGATAACTTAAACGTTGGATAGTATCACCGTGAGTCAAAATATTATCATTTAAAGCTGTAGCCGCTTGAGCAACAGTACCATTATAATGGTATTTATAACTATCGGTTACTCCTCTTAATCCCACAATCGCACGATCTCGACGCTCATCAAGGGCAATAATTTCTTTGGTCAACTCGCTTCCCTGGCTTTGTTTAAAAATAGCCTCTATTTCATTTATAACAGGATCCAATACTGCTTTTTTTGCTGTAAGTTGTAAAGCATCCAGATCTTGTTTCTTTAATAAATCAGAAAAATCTGTCATGTACTGTAAGTACTCTGCATTACGGTAACGTTTTAAATAAGGTACATTCATTGTTTGTAATTTTTTAAGTTAGTTTGATTACTATTTTATTAGTAATGTCTTAAACCTTAAAAACGTTACTACCTTTTTGAAAAAAAATTCAAAAAAATGTAATCGACTTCATGCATTAAAAAATCTGCCACACCTTTTTAATACCAGTTCTGATTTGAATATGCTCATAAGAAAACAAGATATTTTTGCCTTGGACAAAAAAGAAAAGTTCAGCATAGCCATAGCTATGGTTAATTTTTATTTTGAAGAATTAGGTAAAAAGATGCAGTTTTATTGGGTAAATTCAAGTCGGAAATGGTATAACTACCACAAATACCGGCATTACACTTATTTTCAACAAAGAAACGATGCACTTTATTAAAACACTACCGCCAAGCATGAATGTTCTTAGGAATTTTGCTTTACATCACCTGTTGAAGCTTTTACTACCATGGTAATTGGCTTTACATTGCCTGCGGAAGCTTTCACCACCATGGTAATTGGCTTTACATTACCTGCGGAAGCTTTCTCCGCCCTAGCAATTGGCTTTACATTACCTGTTGAAGCTTTCTCCGCCCTAGCAATTGGCTTTACATTACCTGTTGAAGCTTTTGCCCTGCGAATACATATATTAGACTTTAATAAACACTTTACGTCGATATAAAATATATCCCAAAACCGTATAAAAACCTACCACGACCAGAGCATAGATCAAAGAAGAAAGTTTAAGATTTATAGAAGGATATGTAAAAAAAGCAGTAAAAAGATAGTGATGTATCGATTGATCTGTGTTTAAGTTTAGTAAATAAAAAGATTTTGCGATCAGGCTGGATAAAAAATAGATCACCAAACCATTGGCTCCGACATAAGTAACCACAGCGCCAAAAGAACGTTTTTTATAATCCATTATATAATACAAAATCCCAAGGATCATGGTGGCATATCCGGCCGTTACCAATACAAAACTACTACTCCACAACGCCTTGTTAATAGGAAAAAAGATACTCCACACATACCCTACCAATACCAATGCGGTGCCTATGATCAAAAGTGTAATATGCTTTTTAGAACGTGTACTCTTTATAACTCTTCCTATAAAAGCACCTATAATTGCCGTCACACAAGAGGGCAAAGTACTTAAGATACCTTCTGGATCATAATCAGGTTGCCAGGTATGACCATAAAGCAGTGTATAATCTACAAAAGCCGCCCAATTACTCGACGCTCTTTCTAATGTTGGGGATCCTATACCGGGTATCGGTATGTAGACCATCCAAATCCAATACCCCAAAAGAATAAGAATAGCAGTACTTAATAATTGTTTTTGTGTAAGCACCAAATACAATAAGGATACTATAAAAAACACCACTCCTATACGCTGTAATACTCCCGGAATGCGCACCTCTCCTACTCCTGTAAAAAATGGTAGATACGGAATAAAAAAATTAAGGAATAGCCCTAAGAGTATCAACTTAAGGCTTCGAATCGTTATTTTCTTAACTATAGGTTTAGAAATCTTCTTATTGTGATACACAAACGAAATAGACACTCCCACGATAAACAAGAAAAACGGAAATACAAAATCTGCCAATGTTAGTCCATCCCATGGTGCATGTAATAGCGTGGGATACACATGTGACCAATCACCAGGAGTGTTTACCAAAATCATAAGCATAATAGTAGCTCCCCGTAAAAAATCGACAGATTGTATTCTGGCTTTCATGGTTATGAAACGAGACGCTTACCGATACGTCTCCAAACTTTAAATAATAAAAATCCAGCTACAGCAGAACATACGGTTAAGATAGATGCCAACATTACGTTTCCGTATATCCAACTCCCCATCGAGAATAAAACACCATATACCAACAAACAACCTAAAACCATGGCTAAAATACCAGAAGGTACCATCCATTTTTCTTGGGTTTTCAAAATTTCTATTCCGCTGGCTTTTGCCTTATTTAATATGGCTGTCCATCCTGGTCCTCCTGGTTGGATTTTGGCATAAAACTTAAATAGTACTTCATCATCATCTGGTTTGGTTAGAAAAGTAACCGTTACCCATATAATTGTAGTTAGTAATACTACCAATGGAAACTGAAACCACGATGGAAAAATACCTGCAACTGTTTCAGATCCAAACAAAGCTGCATTTACTGATGATATACTGATGACTATCGAAATGATTCCTGATGAAAACATTGCCGAAATTTCGCTCCATGCATTAATTCTCCACCAAAACCATCTTAGGATAAAAATAAGACCTGTTCCTGCTCCAAACATTAGTATGTACTTAAATATCTGAACCGCATTAGTTAAAGCCAATGCTAATAGTGTACTTAGTACCATTAACACCACAGTTGCTAGTCTACCCATATTCACCTGTGCTTTTTCTGAAGCATCTTTATTTACAAATTGCTTATACACATCATTAACAATATAAGACGCTCCCCAGTTTAAGTGTGTCGAAATCGTAGACATATATGCCGCTACCAACGAAGCTACAACGACTCCTAATAACCCACTAGGTAATTTTGTTAACATTGCAGGGTATGCAAGGTCATGCCCTAATTTATCTTGAGTAACATCTGGAAATGCCTCTTGTATACTTGCCAAATCCGGAAATATAATCAACGAAGTTAAAGCTACGATGATCCATGGCCAAGGGCGTATCGCATAATGCATTATATTAAAGAAAAAAGTAGCGCCTACTGCGTGATTTTCATCTTTAGACGCCAACATTCGTTGTGCGATATATCCACCACCTCCAGGCTCTGCACCCGGATACCATGAGCTCCACCATTGTATTGCCAATGGTATGACTAGTAATGAGATTAATGCCTCTGTATCACTAAAATCAGGAACCATAGACAGTTTATCCTTTACGTTAGGATGAGAAACAAGATTATCCAAACCATTTACCTCGGGTAAGTTTACACAATAGTAAGCTGCTCCTACAGCACCAGCCATGGCTACAAAGAATAGTAAAAAATCAGAATACACAACTCCCTTAAATCCTCCTAATGCACTAAAAACCACAGTAACTATCGAAGCATATCCTACAGTCTCGATTGCTGATAAGCCGAGCATTACTTGTCCTATTTTTATAGCTGCCAAGGTCACTCCAGACATCGCCAAAATATTAAAAATAACTCCCAAATACACCGAGCGGAAAATTCTTAAGAAACGAGCTGGTTTACCAGAATATCGAAGTTCATAAAACTCCATATCAGTATTTACATTAGATCTACGCCATAATCTTGCATAAATAAATACAGTTAAAAGCCCTGTTAATAAAAAGGCCCACCACACCCAGTTACCAGCTACTCCGTCTTGTCTAACAATATCGGTAACCAAGTTAGGGGTATCTGTAGAAAACGTAGTTGCTACCATAGAAAACCCTAATAACCACCATGGCATATTACGTCCCGATAAAAAATATTCTGATGCGTTTTTTCCTGACTTTCTAGCAACTACTACCCCTATCATTAAAGTAGTTAAAAAGAAAAATACAATGATTGAATAATCTAAAGTACTAAGTTCCATTATTTTATTTTAACAAGTTTGATTTATTTTTAAGTATACGTTGTTTGGCATGTGCAGTATAATTTCGACCAATGGGTATCCTCTTCTCTCCTATTTCTACCAAATTACCTTCAATAGATTTTACTTTATCTATAGCGATGGTATAAGATTTATGGATACGTATAAAATTTTCTGAAGGAAGTTCTTCACTTATACTAGTCAATGATTTGTGTGACAAAAAGGTATCTGTTAATGTGCTTACTCGTATATAATCCTTTAAGCTTTCGATAAAGAGAATATCGCTTAATAAGATCTTTACTAATTTTTTGTCCACCTTTAAGAAAATATGCGCTGGCTGAACCAAATCTATAGAAGGTTCTTGCTTTTTAATGGCAATGAGTCGTGCCGTTAATTTATTCATCGATTTTAAGAATCGATTAAATGAGATGGGTTTAACCAAATAATCAAGTACTTCTAATTCATAGCTTTCTAGCGCGTATTCTTTATATGCGGTGGTTATAATTACTTGTGGATATACCTGCAAGCTCTTTAAAAACTCAAGGCCATTCATTCGTGGCATATTGATATCTAAAAAAACCGCATCAATTTCATCTTGTTCTAATATGGGTAACGCCTCGATTGGATTTTTAAAAGTATCTACAATCTCAATATTTTTGAATTCTTTTAAAAAAGATTCAATTACTTCTATTGCCAAAGGCTCATCATCAATTATGATACATTTAATAATCATTACATAGGGATTTTAAGTAAAATCGAATATTCATTATTCTGTTGGGATATGTCTAGTGTAAACTTTTTTTGATATAAGATTTCTAATCGTCTTTTTACATTGTTTATTCCGATTCCATGGGGTTCTTTTGATTTATATTGGTTATTATAGTTGTTTTTAGATTCAAAAATTAATTCGTCTGTTCTTTTTTCAAAAGAGATCGTCAAATTCATCTCATCATTTTCCTTTAAGCCATGCTTAAATGCATTTTCTATAAAAGGAAGAAATAACATAGGCACCACTTCTACATCATCAATATTTCCGATTATATTTACTTCTGACATGACTCGATCCCCATAGCGCATTTTTTCGAGTTCTATATAATTATCAATATGATTAATCTCTTGCAATAGTGGCAATTTTTTTTCGCTCGTATCATAAATAACATACCTCATAAAACTAGACAACTTTACCACCATAACTGGTGCCAAATCAGATTTTTTAATCGTATGAGAATACAGACTATTAAGTGTATTGAAAAAAAAGTGAGGTTGTATTTGCGCTTTCAAATACTTCAACTCGGTTTTATATTGCAACTCACTTAAGTCTCTATTTTTATTTTGAACGATTAGAAAGTCTATCGTAAACTTTATTGCCGATGTTAATCCTATTACATATAATTCTCCTACTATAACGGCCACAATATGATTAAATCCAAATGGATCTAATCTACCTTCTACTTCTGGCCAAATATCTTCTGTTACCAATAATAAATTAAGACCAGAACGTAACAAGTAGTGAACTCCTAGCGATGCACATAGAAAAAGAACATAATGTATATACTTCCTTTTATATAAAAACTTTGGTACTAGATAATATATGTTAAAATAAACCAAAACAATATGTAAAGGAAACTCAACAAGGTTAGATTTTACCGAATACCAATAATCATTAAAATAACTCCCCCATCTAATTACGTTAAATAAAAAATATATAATCCAAAAATATAGATGATATCGTCTTTTAATAGTTCTGTCCACTTTACTTTACTTTACTTTAATAGTATGATTTCATTTTTTATCCAAATTACATAGATACTATTTATTCATCTCTTATTTATTTATTTCTAATAGTAATTTCGATGTGGCTACCGTAAAATTTTTACGGTATAAAAAAATCCGAAGTTACTGATTCTCCGCAAAAAAAATAAGCGAAAGAATTCACAAAAAAGTATTAAATAATTTGTGGGCTCAACCACATTTAACATAAATTTTTGAAAAATGTAAGGTAATTTGAAGACAAAAACAAAAAAAACGAAGAATCAAAAAAAATGAAAAAACCAATATATGACATAGGATGTCGATTGTTATATAAACGATGTCGTTCGTCTAAAAAAAAAAATCTCTTACAATTAAAATACTAATTTGAGACCTTTCAAATAAACAACATTATATAATATGAAACAAAAGATCTTAACACTAACAGTTTTTCTGTTTATTTCTTTTCTGAGTTTTGGGCAGGGAACCCAAATAACCGGAGTGGTAAAGGCGGCCTCAGATGGCTTGGCTTTGCCAGGGGTGAACATTATTGTAAAAGGAACCACTAACGGAGTACAAACAGATTTTGACGGAAACTACACCATCACTGCCAGCCCAGGAGATGTATTAGTATTTTCGTACTTAGGAATGGCCGATCAAGAGGCAACTGTTGGTAGTGACACCGTAATTAACGTAAACCTACAAGAAGACGCAGAGCAATTAGAAGACGTTGTCGTAACGGCTCTGGGGATTTCAAAAGCTAAAAAATCACTTACCTACTCTGCTCAAGAAGTAGATGGAGATGAATTAAACAAAATCAAACAAACAAACCCTATTAATAGTTTATCTGGTAAAGTATCTGGGGTAACAATTTCTAGAAGTTCATCTGGACTTGGTGGAGCAACAAAAGTAGTACTAAGAGGTAGTTCTTCTACTACAAACAATGATCCATTATATGTAATTGATGGTATCCCAATGCTAAACAACGGTAATGGTCAAAATGGAGAATCCGCAGGTACAAATATTTTTGGAAGTCAAACTGGAAACAGAGACGGTGGTGATGCTTTTTCATTACTAAACCCTGATGATATTGAAAGTATGACCGTACTTAAAGGTGCATCAGCAGCAGCACTATACGGTAGTCAAGGGGCAAATGGTGTAATTTTAATTACTACCAAAAAAGGTAAAGAGGGACAGCTTACGGTAAATTACAATTCTAGTATAACTATTGACAACGTAATTTCTTTACCAGAATTACAAACAGAATACCAATCAGCTTCGGTAGGACAACCTATTGCTGCAAACGGTAGAGTTGCTGATGCTAAATCATGGGGAGCAAGGACTGGTGGTTTATCTAATACAGTAGATGATTTTTTTGAGACAGGATATACTTCTATCCAATCTTTATCTTTATCTGCGGGTAATCAAAAAGCTCAAACTTATTTCTCATACGCTAACACAGTAGCAGGAGGTGTAATGCCTAATAATAGTATGATAAGAAACAATATTACTTTAAGAGAAAATGCTAAATTTTTAAAGGATAAAATTAATGTCTCTGCAAGTATAACATTATCAGATCAAAGAATTAGAAATAGACCTACTAATGGATTATATTCTAACCCTTTAACTGGTTTATACTTAAATCCAGTTGGAATCGATTTAAATACGTATAAAAATTTCGAATACTTTAATGCCGAAACCAACATGATGGATCAATATGCTTCATCATTTGATGAAAATATCCAACAAAACCCATACTGGTTACTCAATCGTAATATAAGAAAAGATATTGCTCAAAGAGTTCTTGCAAATGTAAGTGTAAAGTATCAAATCACTGATGATTTCTCATTACAATCAAGAGGAAGTCTTGACAAGTCTTTTTTCACTTTTGACCAAAGAATTAGTGGAGGAAGTGACCCAACATTTGCTTCTGCTACAGGGCGATATGTTTTAGAAAAAACTGAAAACACACAACAGTATATTGATTTAATTGGTACGTATAACAAGCAACTATCAGAAGACTTTACTTTTACAGGAGTATTAGGAACAAGTTTAACAAAGTATGAAACAGGAGATAGAGTTTTCCTTGATTCTGGAAAAAACCCAGGATTAAAATACCCTAATGTATTTACCATTGCTAATTTTTCTGACACTAATAACATCCAACAAAGTATTTCAAACAGAGAAGTACAATCCATATTTGGATCAGTAAATTTAGGATATAAAGAAATGTTATTTTTAGATATAACAGGAAGATCTGATTGGTCATCAACATTAGCTTTTACAGACACTAATTCTTTCTTTTACCCTTCTGTTGGTTTAACAGGTATTCTTACTGAAATGACTGAATTTCCTGAATTTGTTTCATTCGGAAAAGTAAGAACATCATATGCTGTTGTTGGTAAGGATATTCCTGCGTACGCTTCTAATCAATTAGAACCAATCGAACTAGGAACGGGAAATGCTAGTGTACCAAGATTTGGTGTTATAGAAGGTGAAACACTTGAACCTGAAGAGCAAAAATCTTTTGAAATCGGTACTGAATGGAGGTTTTTACAAAATAGATTAGGGTTTGACTTTACTTATTATAGTACAACAACGACTAATCAAATATTTTTCATAGCGGCAGAGCCAAATATTGCCGGATTAACGCAGAATATTGTTAACGCAGGTGAAATATCAAATAAAGGGATCGAGCTTACCTTAAATGCAAGACCTATTGTAACAGATAACTTTAAATGGAATACAGCAGTAAACTTTGCTACCAATAAAAATGAAGTAGTATCTGTTCACCCATCACTTAACAATGGTGAAGCAATACTTACAGCTTCTGGTGTTAATGGTTATGGATACTCATTAATAGAAGGTGAAGATTTTGGTAGTATTAGAGCTAGTTCTTTGTTAAGAAATGCAAACGGAACACCAATAGTTTCTGCTGGTGATTTAACATTACAAACAACAGGTAAAGATAATACTGTAGCTCATGCACAACCAGATTATACTTTAGGTTGGAATAACACCTTTGATTACAAAGACTTTTCTTTAAATATATTAGTTGATGCTAAAGTAGGAGGAGATGTTTTAAGTGTAACCGAAGCAGTTAATGATAAATATGGAGTTTCTCAAGCTTCTGCAGATGCAAGAAATACTAATGGAGGGATGATTGATGTGGTAGATACCAATGGTGCTCCAGCACAGATTACTGCTCAAGCATATTATAATGCTGTTGGAGGAAGAGACGGTATTCTTGGAGAGTATGTGTATAGCGCTACAAATATTAATGTTAGAGAAGTTTCTTTAGGTTATAACATGAATCTTGAGAATAGTTTTATTCAAAATATCAAAGTATCTCTAATTGCAAATAACCTTTTCTTTATTTATAAAGATGCTCCATTTGACCCTAATATTGCATCAAGTACCGGTATTGGTCTACAAGGTGTTGATATTTTCGGGCAACCTTCTACAAGAAGTATTGGATTAAACCTTAATGTAAAATTCTAAGAAAATGAAAAAGTTTTTAAAATATATAATAGCTTCTATCATAGTGGTGAGCTATACGGGATGTACAGATGACTTTGAAAACATTAATACAGACCCAAATTCATTTCCAGAAGGAAGTTTAGAACAAATGAATAATGATATTGGTGCGCCATTTACACCAATGTTTTTAAATGTAATTAATATTACTCCAGCATGGAACTATCAATTACAACAAGGATTAATGGGTGATGTATACTCTGGTTATATGACACCACCAACCCCATTCGCTGGAAATATTAATAATATGACCTATGCATTAGTAGATGGTTGGAACGAATTTCCTTGGAATGATGCATATAACAATGTAATGCCATTTGCATTAAAAATTAAGACCATTGTAAATGAAAGACCTAGTCCTCCTAAGGAATTTATTCATTTAGCAAATATTATTAAGGTATCTGCAATGCATCGTGTTTCTGATATTTATGGACCAATTCGATATACTAAATTTGACGATTTTGCAACAACAGGAGAGTATGATTCTCAGGAGTTGGCATATAACACATTCTTTAATGATCTAACAACTGCTATTGATGGTTTAAAAGAGTATGAAAGTTCTGGACTATTTAGTCCATTTGATTTATCACTTTACAAAGGTGATATTACCAAATGGAGACAATATGCCAATTCTTTACGTCTTCGTTTAGCTATGCGCGTTGTAAAAGTAGATCCTACATTAGCAAAAACCCAAGGAGAATTAGCACTTGCTAGTGATGCTGGATTACTAGAATCGACTACTAACGACATGAAAATTGATGGTGGTTTTCCTAATCCAATTCTTGAAATTAGTAGTTCATGGGGAGATATTCGTATGAGTGCCGAAATGGAATCAATTTTAGAGGGATATAACGATGGACGTAAAGAAAAATATTTCCAACCCGCTCAAGACGAATCTTTTAACGGTGCTTACAAGGGAATCAGAATGGGTATTGACATTACCGCTAAAACACAATACGGAGGACACTCCCCTATTGGAGAGGTTGTTGATAAAGGAACTGTACAATGGATGACAGCCTCAGAAGTATGGTTCTTAAGAGCAGAAGCCGCTTTAAGAGGTTGGACTGGTGCAGGAGATGCTAAAACTAATTATGAAAATGGTATTAAAACTTCATTTTCTCAACATAATGTTGATGGATCGGCTGGTTACATAGCAGATGGCACTAGTACTCCTAAAGATTTTGTAGATGCCATCAACCCAGCTAATAATATTGCTTATCCAAGCGATGTTAAAATTGCCTATAACGATGCTGGAACTAATGAGGAACAGTTAGAGCAAATTATCACTCAAAAATGGATCGCAATGTTCCCAGAAGGACAAGAAGCTTGGAGTGAGTTTAGACGTACTGGATATCCAAAAATATTTCCTGTGGTAGTTAATAATAGTGGAGGAAAAATTGATACTGATACTCAAATCAGAAGAGTCGATTTTACTCTTGGAGAAAGAAATACCAACACCGCAAATGTAGAAAAAGCAAGAACATTGCTAAAAGGAGAAGACAATGGTGGAACTCGCCTATGGTGGGATGTAGATGGACCAAATTTTTAATTTAAGTTAGCCATACATAGATTTAAAAAAGAGATGGATGAAAATTCATTTTTGATTCCATCTCTTTTTATCAAAGCCTTAAAATAAATAGTAATAAAAATAATATCAAACTCTTGAGAAAATGATTCAGGAAATTGAATATAAACAAGTAGGACAGTTTGAAAAAACAAAGTTTGAGAAGATTCACAGCGAAATATTTCCAGATTCTTCGATAGCTTCAAAATTAGTTGCTAACGAAATTGCAACACTAATCAAACAAAAACAACATGAAGGAAGTCAATGTGTGCTAGGTTTAGCCACTGGTTCTTCCCCAATAAAAGTATATGAAGAGTTGGTACGCCTACATCGTTCTGGGGAGTTAAGCTTTCATAACGTGGTCACTTTTAATCTGGACGAATATTATCCTATGGATGCTTCGCACCAGCAAAGTTATTATCACTTTATGCATCAGCATCTCTTTGATCATATAGATATCAACCCAGAAAATGTACATATTCCTGACGGTACCATTCCACTTTTAGAAATGGATCAGTACTGTATTGACTATGAAATGAAAATCAAGCAACATGGAGGGTTAGACTTTCAGCTTTTAGGTATAGGACGAACTGGACATATCGGTTTTAACGAACCAGGGTCTCACCCTAATTCTGGAACAAGAATCATTACTCTAGATCATATTACTAGAACAGATGCTTCTTCAGACTTTAATGGTCTTGAAAATGTACCAAAAAAAGCGGTAACAATGGGTATTAGCACCATTATGAAATCTCGCAGAGTATTATTAATGGCTTGGGGACATAAAAAGGCATCCATTGTACAAGAAGCAATCGAAGGAGAAATTACATCACATATCCCTGCTTCATTCTTACAGCAACATAAAAATATTACAATAATCCTTGATTCTGAAGCTGCTTCAGAACTTACACGTATTAAAACACCATGGTTGGTTGACCAATGTATTTGGACAGAATCATTAAAGTTTAAAGCAGTAACCTGGTTAAGTCAAAAGGTAAACAAACCTGTTTTAAAATTGACGGATAAGGATTATAATGATAATGGAATGTCGAGCTTATTGGCTGTTGAAGGTTCTTCTTATGACCTTAACATCAAAATCTTTAACAACCTACAACATTCTATTACAGGATGGCCTGGAGGTAAACCAAATGCAGATGATACCAATAGACCAGAAAGAGCTACTCCAGAGAAAAAAAGAGTATTAATCTTTAGTCCTCATCCCGATGATGATGTTATATCAATGGGAGGTACTTTTTTAAGATTAATAGATCAAGGGCACGAAGTTCATGTAGCTTATCAAACTTCGGGTAACATTGCAGTAACAGATGAAGAAGCCTTAAAGTTTGCCGAAGTTGCTAATAGTTTTCAGAATGGTAAAGGTGAAGAAATATATGATAAAGTAATTTCTTTCTTGAAATCAAAAAATCAAGGAGATATTGATATTCTCGAAGTTCGTAAAATCAAAGGTTTAATTAGAAGAATGGAATCTCTAGGTGCCATACGCTATTTTGGACTACCTGATGAAAATGTAACTTTCTTAGACCTTCCTTTCTATGAAACGGGTAAAATCATGAAAAACCCACTTGGTGAAGAAGATGTGAAGATAACCGAAGATCTTATCAAAAAAATTAAGCCACATCAGATCTATGCGGCTGGAGATTTGGCAGATCCACACGGAACTCATAAAGTATGTTTAGATGCCATTTTTAATGCTATACAGAATATAAAAAGTGAAGCCTTTATGGATGACTGCTGGGTATGGTTATACAGAGGTGCTTGGCAAGAATGGGATGTGTCTGAAATTGAAATGGCAGTACCATTAAGCCCGCATGAAGTATCTAAAAAGACCAATGCAATCTTATACCATCAGTCTCAAAAAGACCGAGTAATGTTTCAAGGCGAAGATTCTAGAGAATTTTGGCTAAGAGCAAGAGAACGTAATAGAAATACAGCGCAATTATATGATAAGCTAGGAATGGCCGATTATGAGGCCATCGAAGCTTTTAAAAGATATAATTTTTAAATATTGTGTTTTGTTTGTTGAATGAGTGTAAACTCAAAAATATCCCTCCCTCAATATTTGAGGGGAGGGTTATTTTTAAAAAGCCATTTCACTTTTCCAGACAAAACAAATCTCCTAAAAAAATCATTAAATACTAAACAAACAATACAGATGATATTATTTGCTGATAGTGGTTCTACCAAATGTGATTGGGTACTGGTTGAAGAAAATGGCCAAACCATATGTAAAACAAAAACTATTGGCATAAATCCTTTGGTGCTTTCTAATGACAATATTATTTCTATTGTCGAAAAAGCAAAAACACTTTTAAAGGGTAATGGTTCTGTAAAAGAGATTTATTTTTATGGAGCGGGTTGTTGTGAAACAACTACTAGAAAAAGAGTACGCCGCATACTACAAACCGTTTTTGAAAATGCAGAATTTATTGTTATCGAAGAAGATATTATAGGGGCTGTAAAATCTACTACCAAAACCCCAGGAGTAGTATGTATTCTAGGCACAGGTGCCAACTGCTGTTATTATGATGGAAAAACAGTTATTCAAAAAGCACCAGCTCTAGGCTATCTATTAGCCGATGAGGGAAGCGGTAATTATCTGGGGAAAAAATTGCTAAAAGACTATACATTAGGCAAAATGCCTAGTCACCTAAGAGCTCTTTTTAAAGACAACTATTCTAAAGAACTTGAACAGCTAATGGAAAAGCTGTACAACACCAAATATCCAAATAAATATTTGGCTTCATTTGCCCAGTTTATTTTTCATAACCGTGGCGATGCATATATAGAAAAAATATTACGTCAAAGTATTTCCAAATTTATAGATACATACCTCTTTCATTACAAAGAAGAATTATTAAAATACCCCTTACATTTTGTTGGGTCGATAGCTTACTATTCGCAAGATATTCTAAAAAAAATGGTAGAAGACAATGGATATCATGTAAAAAGCTTTATAAAAAAACCTATAGATCACCTAGTCAATCAGGTAATCTCACAAAGAATTTCTCATAAAATAAGTCAATAATGAATTTACGAATCATTCCATTTCTTTTATTAATTTTTATGGCCTGTAAAGGACCAGAAACCTCCTCTATTACCATAGACAGGTCTTCTAGTATTACGCCGAAACCTCTTTCGGTTGTAGCTAAAGAAGGATATTTTGAGATGACCAAAAACACAACCATTTATAATAATGAGGAATCTTCTCAAAGTATTATACAACTCTTTATAGAAAAAATAAAAAATACTACATCACAATCTATTGGTATAACAACCAATGCTGAAGAAAAAAATAGTATACAATTTATTAAAGATCATACGTTGAACTTTGAAGAAGAAGAGTATCAATTAACAGTTTCAAAAAACAACATTCTTATCAAGGCAAAAACAGATCAGGGTTTATTTTATGGGATGCATACTTTTGCACAACTTCTACCGTTATATAACACAGAAAACAAAAACAAAACCCTTTTTCCTATTAAAATTCAGGCTGTGGATATCAAAGATAAACCGCGCTTTGGCTGGCGTGGCATGCATTTGGATGTTTCCAGACATTTCTCATCGGTTGATTTTATAAAAAAACAATTGGATGTATTGGCCCATTTTAAGATCAATAAGTTTCATTGGCACCTAACCGATGATCAAGGATGGAGAATAGAAATTAAAAAATACCCTAAACTAACTTCGATAGGTTCTAAAAGAAAAAATGCGGATGGTACATATCATGAAGGGTTCTATACTCAAGAAGAAATTAAAGACGTTGTACAATATGCAAAAGATCGTTTTATAGATGTTGTTCCAGAATTCGATACGCCAGGTCATGCAATTGCAGTTCTTGCTGGATATCCAGAACTTTCTTGCGATCATAACAAGGAACAAAAAGAGTATCAAGTAAGAAATTTATGGGGAGTTGAATCCAGTATATTTTGTGCTTCTAAAGAAAGTACTTACACTTTTATAGAGGATGTTATCAAAGAAATGTCTTCCCTTTTTCCATATGGCTATTATCACATGGGAGGTGATGAAGTTCCTAAGCATCAATGGGAACATTCTTCATGTTGTCAAAAATTTATAAAAGAAGAAAGTCTAAAGGATGAAAAAGAACTACAGAGTCATTTCATGGCACGTGTAGAAAAAATACTAACCAAATACGACAAAAAAATGATTGGTTGGGATGAGATTCTAGAAGGAGGAATTACTCCAACTACTAATATCATGTCATGGTTAGGAGAAGAAGGCGGAATTAAGGCAGCTAATGAAGGCCATGATGTTATTATGACTCCGTCTAAATATGTGTACCTTAATTTTTATCAAGGAGATCATAAGGTAGAACCTTTTGCTTTTGGAGCATACATCCCTCTTGAAAAAGCCTATAACTACGACCCTCTTCCTAAAGAGATTAAAGAAGAAAAAAAGAAACATATTCTAGGATCACAAGGAAATCTTTGGACTGAATATGCCAAAGAAGATGACACCAAAGAATATTTGTTATACCCAAGAATAATAGCACTTGCCGAAACCAATTGGACTCAAAAAGAAAATAAAAATTTTGATGATTTTCTAGGAAGATTAACTCCTATACGAGAATTATTAGATTATCATAAAATAAATTATCATATCCCTTTACCTGAAGGGCCTACGTCTAATAAAATCACATTTATAGATAGTGTTAAAGTTCCATTTACAACCACATACCCTGTAAAAATGGTATACACAACAGACGGAACAGCCCCGAATGCTAATAGTACTGTTTATCAAGAACCTTTAACTTTTACAGAGACAACAGAACTAAGAATAGCTTCAGTTCTAGATAATGGTAAACTAAGCAAAGTAAGAGAACTAACGATTAGTAAAGAACCTCTTACTCTTTCTGTAAATGCCAAAGAAGTTTCTAAAGGTTTGGTTATGGAAGAAGTAAAAGGTCATTTTCAAAACATAAAAGAAATACAAGAAGAAACTAAGAAAAAAACAGCTGTACTCAACAATATTAAGGATGCAAATACAACATATGATTGGGGGCACAAGGTAAATGAAGATAATTTTAGAGCCGTTTTTCTTAATGGTTATATTGATATTCCAGAAGACGGGGTATACTATTTTACAAGTACTCAGGATCAGGTATGGATTGCCGATAAATTAGTAATTGAACACTCAGAATCTATAAAAAAACACCCACAAGAGAGTTCATTGGCATTACAAAAGGGAAAACACAAGCTTAAAATTGTGTATTTAAACAATATTGTTCAGGGATGGGCTACAGATTGGAATACTGTCGAATTAAAATTTAGAAAATCAGATGAAACAGAATATAAGGATATTAGTGAACATATGATTTTTCACTAATCCTTACACTTACACTTATTTAATAACTATGAATAACAGTCACAAACTCAGTAAATGATTATGAAAACTCTAAAAAAAATTGCAGCAATTGTTTTCTTACAGGTATTTCTTTTTGCCTGTACTAATGAAAGCTTTATTAATGAGGATGCGTCAGCACCAGAAGACACTCCTATTGTTAACAAATCAGCACTAACAGAACCTATCGTATTAGGATATTTCCCTTCTTGGTCAGAAAGTTGGGCTGCTCCAGGAAAAGGTTCTAAATTAAGAGATATCCCAGAGCATATTACACATGTGTTTTTAGCCTTTGCAAAACCTAATCTTAGATATGTAAAAGGATCACTCGACATTTCTGATACAGGAATTCAAACTCCTTATGGAGGTAATACGCTAAAAGAATCTGTTGCCGCTCTAAAAACCAAAGGGATTAATGTAATCCTATCTATAGGAGGTGAAACGTATTGGGGAACTAGTGATGCCTACGACATCAACTATCAACAAATCAAAGATTTGGTAGATGACATGGGATTCGAAGGTATCGATTGGGATTATGAGCCTAACGGAAGTTTTGCAACTATAGGTCACGCAGAAAATGTGCAACATTTTATTGATTTCTTTACTAATTCAAGAGCTATTATGCCAGCTGGAGAATACTTATTAGCATGTGCTCCTGCAGGAGTAGGTGCTCTAGGAGGTCTTAATAATGACGACTCTGCTTCTCCTTTTTCTTATGCAAACAGAAACACAGCTAGTGGAGAGTCTGATGCAAATTTACATAACGCAACCTCTCCTAATCAAGCCATTAGTTTGTTTGGATTTGGTGCTACCGGTCATATGATACCTGTTATGAAAGCCGTAGGAGATAAAATTGACTTAATTGCATATCAAGGCTATAATACAGGAGCAGCAAGCAATAGAAAAATTATGTATGATGCTTATAAACATTATGCCAATCAATATGGTTTTGACATCGCAGCAGGAGTACATTATCCTAATGAACCTTGGGGACCATATTATGAGTATAACTACCAAAACGTAGCAGAATTATCAGCTCATATCGCTGCCAACAATTCTAACGATGGTATTATGATATGGCAACTTTTATTAGGTAACTCAAGTACCTCTGCTTATGGATACATGCACGTAGCTAGCCAAGTACTTAATGGTACATCAACTTCTCAAGCAATTGCTAATGCAGAAAACTATCCAGAATCTCCTTATGATGGAGGTGACACTACTAACCCTCCTGGTGGATCAGGTTGTGAATCTGGGCAATGGAATGCTACATCTGTGTACAATACAGGGCAAGAAGTTGTACATAACAACAAATTATATAGAGCTAAATGGTGGACTCAAGGAGATGACCCTTCTACAAATTCTAGTGACGGACAGCCATGGCAGTATGTAGAAGACTGTGGTGGAGATACAGGAGGAGGTAATCAATTACCAACAGTTTCAATTACCGCTCCTTCTAACAACACTTCTATAACGCAAGGAAACTCAATTTCTATTACAGCAAATGCTTCTGATAGTGATGGTACAATTACAAAAGTTGAATTTTATCAAGGAACTACTAAGCTAGGAGAAGACACGACTAGCCCGTATAGTTATACTTGGGGAAATGCTGCTATAGGAAGCTATAGCATTACGGTTAAAGCAACTGATAATGAAAATGGTTCAACAACTTCTACGGCTATTTCTGTAAATGTGACTTCTGGAGATACTACTGGAGGATCTTGTAATGGTATTGCTGCTTGGGAAGCTTATCCTCAAGTTTATAACCAAGGAGACAAAGTTGTATATCAAAATACGATCTATGAAGCACAAACAGGTCCTATCTGGGTAACACCTGGAAGCGGTGAACATTGGTGGAAAACTATTGGAACTTGTAGCAATTAAAGTATACTAAAAATCAATCATAAGATCCCTTTTACTTCCATCAAGTAAAGGGGATTTTTTTATCATCCAACTTAATATAAAATTTTCTTTTTCGCCAAACCAAATAAAATAGTATAAACTAGTTTATAGATACACAATAAAAATAATATTTCTAAGTTCTAGCGTAGCATTCATGCTTTATATATTCCCCCTATATAAACATATTCAGTAAAGAAAAAGTAAAATTAACGTACCAATGAACACAACCGTCCTAAAAAAAATCACCCTTATTTTATTACTACAACTTTGTTTTTTTAGTTGCTCTAGTGAAAATGATATTACACCAGAACCAGAAATTGAAGAAGTAGACCCTAACTCTGATGATTCAGACGAAGAAGAGGAAGAGGAAGAAGAAGAAGAAGAAGAAGATCCAGATCCTGACCCTGACACAAACAACCCAAGTCCAACAGAACCAATTATTCTAGGTTATTTTCCATCATGGTCAGAAAATTGGGTTGCAGAAGGAAAACCAGAAGATCCTTCAAAGTTAAGAGATATACCAGAACATGTAACTCATGTTTTTTTGTCATTTGCAAAACCTAATTTAACATACACCAAAGGATCTATGGATTTAGCTGGCACTGGGGTTCAAACGCCTTACGGTGGTCAAACATTAAAAGAGTCTGTTGCTGTTTTAAAAACAAAAGGGATTAAAGTAATTTTATCTATTGGAGGGGAAACTTATTGGGGTACTAATGATGCGTACAATATTAATTATCAGCAAATCAAAGATTTTGTTGATGACATGGGTTTTGAAGGCATCGATTGGGATTATGAACCAAATGGAAGCTTTCAACAAATTGGTAGTGCAGAAAATGTACAACACTTTAAAGATTTCTTTACCAATTCTAGAGCAATAATGCCAGAGGGAGAATACCTATTGGCTTGTGCTCCTGCAGGTGTTGGTGCATTAGGAGGTTCTACAAATGATGATCCTGCTTCTCCTTATGCCTACGGAAAAAGAAATACTTTAACTGGAGAATCTGATGCCAATTTATATAATTATAATGATCCTCACCCATCTATTAGTTTATTTGGATTTGGTTCTACTGGTCACATGATTCCCGTAATAAAAGCAGTTGGTGATAAAATTGATCTAATCGCCTATCAAGGGTATAATACTGGACCTGCAACTAATCGTAAAATTATGTACGATGCTTATAAACATTATGCAAACCAATATGGTTTTGATATTGCAGCTGGTGTGCATTTCCCTAACGAACCATGGGGGCCACATTATGAATACACTTATGAAAATGTTGCTGAATTATCAGAACATATCGGTACAAGTAACTCTAATGATGGTATTATGATATGGCAAATGTTATTAAGTAATGGTGGTAAATCTGCTTATGGATACCTTAATGTTGCTAGTCAGGTTCTTAAGGGAGTATCGGTATCTGAGGCTATCTCTAATGCCGAGAACTTCTAAAACACAAAATTCATTAAATTATTTAACCCTGTAGTATTATTATACTATGGGGTTATTTTTTATGCAATATTGTTTTCTTTATTGTACTTTAATACAAAACTAGAATTTGGTTTAAATACATACTCATGAGAAAAAAGAATATTGTCTTTATTGCAAAAAGTATCGATGGCTATATTGCTGATAAAAATAATGGATTAGACTGGCTTCATTCTATTCCAAATCCCGATCAATTAGATTTTGGTTACGAAAGACACATTAATCAAATCGATGCAATTGTTATGGGCCGTACTACATTTGAAACCGTCTCTAATTTTGATTTTGAATGGCCATATAAAGTGCCTGTTTTTGTACTTAGTAGGACACTAAATTCGATACCTGATGATTACAAGGATAAAGTGGAGCTTGTACAAGGGACACTATCAGAAATTTTAGAAAAAATACATCAGAAAGGGTATAATCATTTATACATTGATGGAGGAGCAACGATACAAAGTTTTTTAAACGAAGATTTAATTGATGAACTTATTATAACTACTATTCCGGTTTTATTGGGAGGAGGTTCTCCCCTATTTTCTGAGCTCACAAAGGATTTAAAATTTACACATATTGAAACGGTCATCTTTCTAAAAGAGTTAGTTCAGAGTCATTACAAAAGAAAACGGTAATAATTGAAAGATCTTAATCATACGTTTCAAATATTTTTCTTTACTTAAATTCGTGTTTTTTGCCTCCGTTATCTTTTCGTTTTTTGAATAATAAGATATATTTGATTTTTTTATATCATCTATATAATTTTAAAACTCATTTATAAAATGAAAAAGAATCTGTTTATCATAATACTTGTTATCGTCCTAACTCCAAAAATTGGCACTAGTCAAATAGATAATTCTCAATTAGGAGCATGGTATATGTACTTTTTTAACACCAATTTTAAAGAAAGTTCTTGGGGAGTACAAGGAGATATTCAATACAGAAATTGGGATCTTGGCGGTGACCTTGAACAATTATTAATTCGTGGAGGTCTAACCTATTCACCAAAAAATGCCGATATCAAATTTACAACAGGATATGGTCACATTACTACGGGTGTTTTTGGTTCTGACAACGCAACAAGTGTAGAGAGCAGAATTTATCAAGAAGCACTATTCCCAACCAAAATTGGTAAACTTTTTCATCTTAATCATAGGTTCCGCTATGAACAACGTTTTGTCGAAAATCAAGATTTCAGGACACGTTACAGATATAATCTTTTTGTAACTGTTCCTTTAAACAAAATAGAATTGAATCCAAAAGCACTTTATTTGGCAATGTATAATGAACTTTTTATTAATGGGCAACAAGATATTGGAGACGGAAGAGAAGTTGAATACTTTGATAGAAACAGAGCATATATAGCATTAGGTTATATCCTAAAAAAAGGATTAAAAGTACAGTTTGGAGTTATGAATCAAAAAACCAATAGCTGGAGTAAAAACCAGTTACAACTAAGTTTACATCACAACTTTTAGTGATTTACAATATTATTTAGAAAAGCTTTTGTTTTTTTGTTTATGCTCATTGCCTGAATGGCACTGTATTTGCTAGATTTCCAGCCAATTAACAGTTAATATTATTCAAAAAAATGAAAGCTTTCTCTCTCTTACTCCTTCTACTTTTTTCGCTTACTACTTTTGGTCAAAAAAAAGACATTAACTCTTCACAACTTATAGGTTGCTGGACCGATTCTCGAGAAGAAAACAAATTTAACAAAGGTATTAATGTTTATAGACCTTGTAATTATAAACAGTTTCCTGCATCAAGGTTTAGGTTTAAAATGAATTTACAAAAAGGAAATTCTTGTTCATACTTATTTTTAGCGCCTACAGATGGTCATTTTATGAAAAAAGGAACTTGGTCTTTTGATAAACAAACAAATGCCTTAAAAATATTTGATGATAAAAAGAAAGTAATTAAACAGTATATCATCTATGAAGTCAATAAGAATGTCTTAAAAATAAAATAACACCATATTCCTAAGGCGACTACCTCGGAAAAAGCTAACTAAAGATTCATCAAAAAAACTGTTTTTAAATTTCGAGGCAAACTACCGAAAATTAAACTCGATAATGTGGATTAAAGTATCATTTCAATCATATAAGCTTTTAAGAGCCATAAACTAGTTTTAACCCTTCATTTTTACATAAGATAATAAGGTATTTTTTATTTCCGATAGATAACTGTTCTACTGCCTTTGTTTGTAGCTTATCAAGTCTTGGTAATTTTACAGAAAAATCTTGTTGCTGGTTTTCTTTTCCAAAGAGAAAATATCCTTTATTAGCATCGTATCGTATTGTTTCTACTTCGGCTTCATATATTGACCCCATACCAAAAACATCCATTCGCCCGTCTTTATTAAAGTCATCTATTACAAAATCCAACGTAGGCCCAAACTGCGCTTGTTTTGGCAGTTTCTTTATCCCGAAATCTCCGTCACCCTTATTAATCAATAAGATTGTACTAAACTCTTTAGCTTTATAATGAGTAGCTTCTCTTAAGTCTTTATCGCCATAAATCTCTGGTAAAGATGCATTAGCAAATTCACCATAGGTTTTAAACTTAGTATTTAGCATTGGTACTTGTTCAGAAGAACATTGTTTTCCTCTTACCGGTAATAACAATCCTGTTTTAGAAGCTTTACTTAAAATAATATCCAAACTACCATTTTGATCAAAATCCTTTGCATATATATGTAATGGCTTATCTTTTTTAGGTCGAAACTTGGTATTCTCTCCAATATTACCCAATAAATAATCCTGATCTCCATCATTATCTATATCAATAGATTTAACAGAAAAATACCAGCCCGAAGTATCGGTAAGTGCTTCTATTTCCTTTTTAACAAATTGACCATTGTTATTCTCAAAAATCATAATAGGCATCCACTCTCCTACGACAATCAAATCTTCATCGTTGTCATTATCATAATCAGAAAAAATAGCATCATTTACCATTTTCAACTGATCTAAGCCTTCAATACGACCTTCTTCAACCTTAACAAATTTACCAGATTCATTCTTCAAAAAATAAGATGGTGAAGACATTGGATATTTACCTGGTAATACTCCCCCACCAATAAAAAGATCTATATCTCCATCTTTATCAATATCCGATGCTGTTACCGCAGAAGAAGTCATTTTTATATCTGGTAATATATTTTTATTTCTTGTAAAATTACCTTTTCCATCATTCTCATAAATTCTATCTTGTAACGCGCTCTTATTATGTTGATCTTCATAACTCCCGCTAGCAACATATAAATCTTTATCTCCATCATTATCCATATCAAAAAACAGAGCTCGGATATCTTCAAAAGCCTTGTCTTTTTGAAAAACTAAAGTACTCGTTTTCTTAAATTTTTGATTTTCTTGTTGAATATAAAGCTCTGCTGAGGCTCCTTTTCCATTACCTACAAAAAAATCATCTTTCCCATCATTATTTACATCTGCAACCGCAAGTGCCTTACCTTTTTCACTTTGTTTTTGAGGCAATAATAATTGGTATTTATAATCGTCAAAATTATGCTCAACATTCTTATAATCAATACCAAATTGACTAGCCTCTACAATAGAAAAATCATCTTTTTCTAATTCTATTTTAAATGGTTTGTACGTATCCTTATTATATTGAATCGTTATTTTTTGATTTCCTTTTATATCCTTAAGTACTTGAAAACCTCCTTTAGGCCATTGCACAATAATACTATCAATACTTTTATTCATTCCTAATCCAAAATGTAAATATTGACTTACCGACGATTGAAAACCTCGAACTGGATATTGGATTCGTGATTGTTGTTGATCCTTGTTATAGACAAAAACATTAGCTCCTATTCCGCTAGGGTTTTTACCTTCACCTTTAAGAGAGATTGTAATAAAGTTATTCGTTTGATTATTTTTATAAATACTAGCAGTTTCTTTTTGATTATTAACAATAAGATCAAGATCTCCATCATTATCAAGATCTGCATATGCTACTCCATTAGAATTTACTTTCTTTTGTAACCCCCATTCTTCTGTAATTGGTAAAAAGGTAAAGTCACCTTTATTCATAAACATTTTATTCCCCAAAGTACTTGACGGCATCATCCCTATTGCTTCTTCTAGGGTTACCTTTTTTCTATTCATGATATTAGCTTTCATTCTATTTCTAAAATCCTGATTAGAAAGATCATGAAGAATCCCATTGGTCACAAAAAGATCATTTAGTCCATCATTATTAAAATCGGCCAATAAAGGTGCCCAACTCCAGTCTGTTTTGGCTACTCCTGTTAACTGCCCTATTTCACTATATACCCCATCCCCAACATTAAACTGCAACATATTAGACATATATTGATGATGATAACCAGCATCGACCAGAGCATTAAAGTTCTCTGTACTCATTGCTGCCATATTTTCTTTACTTCTCTTGTGATCATCAGACATCATATCTAACACTACCAAATCAGGTTTTAAATCATTATTAATGTCTGCATAATCAGATCCCATACTATTTGCCGTAATGTGATCAAAAGTTTCTAGAATTTTATCAGTAAACGTACCATCTTGATTATTTATATATAAAAAATCAGGTTCTAAAAAATCATTAGCTACATACACATCTGGCCATTGATCGTCATTAAAATCTCCTATAGAAGCACTTAACCCCCATGCTTTATTAAGAATTCCTGATTTTTGAGTTATGTCTTTAAACGTCCCATTTATATTTTCAAACAGTTGATCTGTACTCTCTGGATGATAATCCAATTGAATCCTAGGGTCAATTGTTACATTATTATTAAAATCTGGTCTATGATTAACCAAATACACGTCAATATCTCCGTCTTTATCAAAATCAAAATAATGTGCTTGGGTAGAAAATGCGCTTGATGCTAAACCATAGATATCAGCTTCTTCTTTAAAAGTGTTATCCCTTTGATTAACATATAACTTATTCTTTCGTTGTTCTCTATTTTTTAGGGAGCCTGATTTACAGACATAAATATCTAACCAGCCATCTGAGTTAATATCTATAATCGAAACTCCGGTAGACCAACCTTGTTCATCTTTTACTCCAGCTTTTTGAGTTATATCTTCAAAAACAAAATTTCCTTTATTTAAATATAATGCGTTACTCCCTTGATTTGAACTAAAATATACATCTTCTAATCCATCATTATTAATATCTCCAACAGCAACTCCTCCTCCATTGTATATGTAAGAATAGTTAAGAAAGTTAAAATATAACGTTTCTTCTACCTTATTTTCAAAAAGCACACTACTTTGAGCAGATGATATAGATTCAAACAATGTACTCTTTGGTTTATTATCAACAATGTTGCTTTCTTCTTTTTGTTGCTTTGAACAACTACAAAAAACAAACAAAATCACTAGTAAACTATATTTATTGTACATATTACTTTTTTGGAATTAGGGGTTTTATTTTAATTCAAGTTTAATACTCAAAAGATTGATAGGTTTTGAAAATAACAAACATTTGTTTTTATCATAAACTTATCACACAAACAACTCATATTTACCTACAAACAGCACATATTTACCTATCAAATATACCAAAACCAAATTGTAGCACTTGTCTAGTAGGTCATCTACTTATTCTTGAGACAAGAAAAGATGATTCAGTTTTGAAGAATCAACCTGTCTTGCAAATTGCTTGATAAGTAGCCTTAATTTTGGATTAATGTAGGTCTCACAAAATGGTTTTGTTGGGTTATTATAATAGTAATTTTGAATTTCTTCTCGAGACGGCTTAAAGCTTTTAAACGATAATACTTTGGTAATTAATTTATGCTCAAATTCTTTTTGAAATCTTTCTAACTGCTGTTTTGATTCTATTTCTTGTTCTATACTAAATACATATATAGCAGAACGATACTTATCACGCATAGAATGATCACTAGTACTCTTATGGGTATGTAAATGAATTTCTAGTAATGTTGCTAGTGTTATTTCTTCTCTATTAAAATAGACAATCACGGCTTCAGAAAAACTAAAATTATCATTTGTTGATGAGACATATCCTTGTTCTACTTTAACAACTCCCACTAAGGATTGAAAAACGGCTTCGGTACACCAATGGCAACCTCCTCCAAACGCTATTTTATTTTGATTACTTTTCAAGTTATATTTTTTTATTACCAACCACACCCCCTTCTTATACCCATTAAAATAAGTCAAAAAAACCAATGTTACCTATCTAAAATTAAACATTTTGAATGTGTAATTGGTATTGATGAAATATAATGAAATATGATTCACCAAAATTTATTTAGAAATTTATAATGCATTAAATAACTAAAAACGTGAGCCATATGATGAAAAACGAACATAAAACCATTCTGGTTGCTTTACTTGCAATTACCTCTATTTTCTTTTTGGTAATCACTAGTGATTACCAAAAGAAAGCCAAAACAGAACCACAAACTATTAGTAAAATAGAGCCTTAACTATTTTTCACCCCCATAGATTTTTAACAATTGAATCATCCTTAATCGTACATACTCAAAAAGTATTTAAATCTATAAAGGCACAAATAACACTTAATTGAATTGTAAATCAACCACTCTGTATAGATCGTATTATTACAAACTAAGAAAACACAAAAAATCATGAAAACAATAGAACTAAGAACATCAGAACATGCCATCGTATTTATAAGTGAGAAGGCTAATTATGAACCAAATTTCCTTGAACTATTAATTGCATCCTTAAAGAAAGCAAAATCAAATGCTCAATCAAATCTTGATAGTCAATTGTTCAATGCTTTATCATGGCCCGTTGACATAATAGAATATGTAACTTATTTAAAAGAATTTGCATGTTGGATTCCGCAACAAAGTGATAACCCAGCATGGAGAGATCCTAAAACAGGAAACTCTCAAGAAGTTTATGATCGTTTATGTCATTTCTACTATCTTATTGATCAAGAAGTTGGTCCTAATAATTCTACCATTGTTCAAAATATAGACTGGTTTAGTAAATGGTTAGTAGATTATGCCAATTTATGGGGTAGTTTCTTAGATACTACAGCGTCTTTTAATGATGACGTTTTGGAGTCCTTTATAAAGTATTCTCCAAAATATAGAGTTCAGGACTCTATGATTGATGGAAAACCAAATAGACCTGGAGGCTGGCAGACTTTTAATCAATTCTTTTCTCGTGAATTAAATCCAGGACTAAGACCCATTGCCAATCCTAAAGATAATTCTGTTATCACTGCTCCTGCTGATTGTACCTACAGAATGATGTATCAGATTGATACAAACTCGACTATTCCGGAAATCACAGTAAAGAAAACGCATAAATTCGCTAGTATTCCTGATTTATTAAAAGATAGTCGTTATGCCAACTCGTTTGCAAACGGAACTTTTGTACACTATTTTCTAGGCCCTTATTCATACCATAGATTTCATACACCTGTAGCAGGTATTTTAAAAGAGTGCTATGCCGTGCAAGGGTTAACCTATTTAGAAGTAAATCTAGAAAACAATCAATTCGACGCACCAGACAACTCTGAAGGAGGATATGAGTTTTCTCAAGCCAGAGGAATCGTAACCATAGACACGACCAATTCACCATATGGAGACATGGGTATTGTGGCGGTTATTCCTGTAGGAATGTGCCAAGTATCATCGGTAAACATGACTGCAGAAGCTGGAGAAGATGTTACTGTAGAAAAAGGAGATGAATTCGGATATTTTCTTTTTGGAGGTTCGGATATCATATTGTTATTTCAAGAAGGAAAAGCTCCTGCAATTGATACCTGTAGTAATTATCGCCATTATGGTACAGACATTAGTACCTGCCCTCCTGAAACAGAATCGAACTCTTAAAACCAATAGTTTATATTAGATGCAAAACCTCACTTTGTGTATGCTATTTTTTGCATAGGGTGAGGTTCTTTTAATAGTTCAAATAATTTAATTCCAAATTAATTCTTTTCGCTCTTTCCAATATAAATCTACATCGACCCTAAAAGTTTTTACAAGTTCAATTTCTTTCTCTTCTATATTAAATCCTATAGTTTTAATATTTTGTTCTAGATGTTGAATATTAGATGCTCCACTAAGTATTTTTGCAGACGGTATCGTTTCTGCACAGAATTTTATTACGATTGCATCTACTCCTACTTCATATTTCATTGCTAATTTTTCTAAAACTGTGTATAACTCTTTATAATGTAAATACTTCTTATTTCTAAACAACCTACCATTTGCCATTGCTTCTTTAACAATTATCGATTTACCAGTTATACTTAAGGTCTCTACAATATCTACAACACTTTGATCAAGTATATTATAGGTCACTTGATAAGCATCAAATAATTGGTTTCCTTCTACCGAAATGTCTAAGGCTTTCTTGATTACTTCAACTTGATTTACTCCTGTTGTTGTTATCCCTATTTGCAAATTATATTCGGTTTTCAAAAAGGCTAATCGATTTAAAACAGCTGGATTTTCTAATACCTTAGTCTCTAGAGTAGCTGAGTGAATTTGATAGATTTTCAAAGCGGGTAAAAATGATTTTGAAACTTCCCATTGTTCATTCAATTTAGCCAAACTATGTTCTTTTACTTCATGTATCTTAGCATTAACATCAAAATTGGCAACATAGGTATATCCCCATTTAGTACCTATTTGTATCGTATCATCATTTTTGGTTTGTAACCACTCTAAAAGTAAATTTTCTGCTAATCCATAACCTGGAGCAGTATCAAAGTAACGTACTCCCAGTTGATAAGCCTTTTCTAAAACCTTAAATCCATTTTCTCTAAAAGCTTCTATACTTTGGTTTGGTATATCTTCTTGACGTATGTTAATATACTGTGGTCTTCCCAACGCTGCTGTTCCTAATCCTAAATACATTTATGGTATAATTTGGTAATTATTTAAAAAATGAATTACTTTTTCCTTTGGCATTTCACAAGGCTTCAATAAATCTTTGGATAAAGTTCTATAATAATTAAGACTAATAAAATCTTGTCCTCCCAATTCCTCAGCATAAATTTTAAATGACTTTTGATCGTTAAAAGTTTCTTTAACAATACTATATTTCTTGTTATTATAACGTACTTCAGAATAGCCTTCTGGAATATTTTCTATCAGATCCAAAATCATTGTATACTAAGACATTTATAATACGAATGTAATATTTTATTTATCCCTTTAGACTTTGAGTCTTATTTTATTATGAACTCTGTTTAAGTTATAAAATACAAGGTTTTAAAAAATAAAAGTACTTTTCATTAATTTTTAGCAGTAAACAATTTGATTCCTAAGCCTATAAACATCAATCCGCTAAATTTTTGTAGTAGTTTTCCTATTTTATTATTATTCCTTAATGTTTTAGTCATTGTAGATGTTGCATACACAAGAAATAAGCACCATATTGTTCCTGTTGCCATAAAAGTCAACCCTAAAATTAGAAACGGCAATGTACCTTCTGCATATTCTGGGTTAATAAATTGGGGTAAAAAAGCCAAAAAGAACAGAGCTATTTTTGGGTTTAATATATTGGTTAGTACACCGTCTCTATAAATTTTATGCAAATCTAAGTGCTCTATTTCCTTAGTATCACTTTCAAAAGTATTGCTTTTATCTACCAACATTTTAATTCCTAAATATAACAAATAAGCAACTCCCAGATATTTAACAACAGTAAACGCTGTAGCCGATTTTGTCAATATTACAGACAATCCTAATGCAGCAAATAGTGTATGTAACAAACCACCGGTTACTATTCCGAAGACAGAATAAAACCCCGCTTTTTTTCCTTGAGAAATACTTCGAGTAAGTATGTACATCGTATCAGCTCCTGGAGTAAGGTTAAGTATAATTCCGGCTATGATAAATTCTATATAATTTTCTATTCCAAACATAATTATAAATTATTTAATTTTTGACCAACCTTCGGCATCGTCGATTTTAAATTCTTTAAACCAATTAATTGCAACGCTTTCTAAAGTAGTTTCCTTAAATTTCATCTCAAAAAGACACACTTCCGCATTGTGGTAGTGAGATGGTAATGCTTTCTCATAGCCAATGTGGATAAGGCCTAAGAACTCAAAGCCATTTTTTTTATACAGATTTATTAAGCCTTCGTTTTCTCCTACTGTATCCAACCTAATGTATTCCTTACCATTAGCATTGGCATACCTTTTGGCCCATTCGAAAGTCTTAGACACTAGTTTTTGTCCTCTAAAACTTATATTTGAGGCTATTCTATGAATATATAGTGCTTCATCATTATCTTTCTCCCTCCAAATTAAGGGGTCATTAAAAACAGTCATCCAAACGCAAACAATTTCATCATTAATCGTAAGTTTCCATTGTTGATTATTAAGAATTTCTTGCGTTACTAGTTCTTTACTAATTTTAGGCCAGGGAACCGCTCCCTTTTCTTTTTGATAGGCTATTGCCATATCATACAACTCTAAAATTTTATCGACATCTTTTAAACTACTATTTGTAATCATAACACTTTCAAATTAAAATTTATTTAAATAACAGTCATTCGCCTAAGCCCTCTTTTTTGTTTAAAAATGAGGTTAAAACAATACATCTGTGATTCATTATTTCTTCTTTATAGAAAACTAAAAAACACCCGTATTTCTTTGTTTGAATACAAAATTATCACTTTATTGGTCTGTACAATGATCCAGTTTTAATATTTTAGATAGACCAGTATGTTACCATTTACCACAATGATTACTATTGATAAGCAATTAAAAACGCCTATTTTTATTCAGATTACCAATGGTATTATAAAGCAAATACTTAAAGGAAGAATTAAACCTGGTTTAAGAATGCCTGGATCAAGAGTCATGGCTGAACAATTGGGTGTTCATAGAAATACAATTATTAGTAGTTACCAAGAATTAGAAAGCCAAGGATGGATTACTGCGATACCAGCCAAGGGAAATTTTGTTAACAAAACATTGCCTCTCAGAAAGCATGACGACACAAAAAATAATGTAAAAAAAAATTGGTTAGAATCATCTGGTTTTGAATTTGATAACAATAATCAAACCATACAATTAGGGTTATTAAAAACCAAATCGTATTCATTACAGTTTGATGATGGATGTCCTGATGTTAGAATAGCCCCTATTAGTGATTTGGCAAAACATTATAAAAGTATTCTAAATAGTGTCTCTAAACATAAATATGATTATTCCTGGGACGTAACTGGCCATATATCGCTAAGAAAACAACTTGTAACCTATTTAGCAGAAACTAGAGGAATTAATGTTGATGCCGATAATATTTTAATTACCAGAGGCAGTCTTATGGGGTTTTATCTTTTATTTAAAAACCTCTTACAACCTAACGATAATGTTATTGTTGGTAACACTAGTTATCAACCTGTCAATCAAATTATCCAAGATTTTATGGGTAATCTTGTTACAGTCCCTGTTGATAATGATGGTATGGATGTAGATCAAATTGAACAAATTTGTCGAAAGAAAAAAATAAGAGCCGTTTATGTTATATCCCACCATCATCACCCTACGACCGTTTCTTTAAGCTGTGCACGAAGAATGAAATTATTATTGCTAGCTCAAAAATACAAATTTGCCATTGTAGAGGATGATTATGATTTTGATTTTCATTATAAAAGCAGTCCAATTCTTCCCTTAATGAGTTCTGACGACAATGGTTCTGTTGTATATACAGGCTCATTTAGTAAATCCTTGGCTCCTGCTTTTAGAATAGGGTATTTAGTTGCTTCAAAAAATGTAATTAATAAACTCTCATATTCTAGGCGGTATATAGATCGACAAGGTGATATCTTAATGGAACAAGCGTTAGCCATAATGATTGAAGAGGGAGAATTAAGGCGTCATTTGCGAAAAGCTTTACTTATTTATAAAAGTAGAAGAGATCATTTTTGTGATTTACTCAAGAGTGAGTTAAAGGATATGGTAAATTTTAAGATTCCAGAAGGAGGACTTACCGTTTGGACTAAGTTTGATCAATCAATCAATCTTAATATAATGATTGAGCAAGTACGAAAAAAAGGTCTCTTTATGGTGCACCCATCAGAGTATAATCCCAATGGTAAAAACTTACATGCTTCTCGTTTGGGGTTTGCTTCAATGAACGAGGGTGAAATAACCAAAAGTGTTGAAATATTAAAATCGGTTATCATCTAAAAAGCATTCTTATTTCAAACAAAAAAAGAGGTCTATAATAGACCTCTTTTTGTCGGGTAGAGAGGATTCGAACCTCCGATCTCTGGTCCCCCAGACCAGCACTTTAACCGGACTAAGCTACTACCCGAAAAAAATAAGATTGCAAATATAACAATCTTCAGATTAAATTGAAGGATTATTATCTCGATCCAAAATTTTTATCATTTTAAACGATTTTAGTAAATGGAATAATCCCGGTAGAATGACCGCTCCTCCAATAATAAGAGATATTCCTAGCACTTTAATTACGCTATCAGGAGCAATATTTTCTAATAAATTAATACTATTTGTCTTTGTAATTATAATATCAGGAAAATGCGCTCCCAAGGCAGCCAGTAAAATAAAAAACACTTGTAATCCAGCAAAAGATCTACTCCAGACCTTATTTCCTTTTTTGATCGTTCTCCATAAAGGAACAAGTAATACTGCAGAAAGTGTAACACAGATTAATGCAAAAGGACTAGTTATAAAGCCACTTATGAATTCATTGTTTATCAAATACCCATAACCCAACGTAATAAAACCTATAATAAATACAACAATTGCGGCAATCGCCGATTTCCTTATATATATATTTTCATTTCCTATTTCTGATTCTCCTATTAATAAAACCGAAGATAAAAATGCACAAAGTGCTGCGAAAAACATCCCAACTAATATGCTAAAAACATTTAACCATGGAGCAATAAAAGCCTTATAAAATGTCAAAGTAGCAATATCTTCTGTAATGTTAATATTTCCACTAATTAAAGCACCAAAAACGATTCCCAAAAATATGGGAGTAATCAGACTAGATACTTTAAACATTTGGTCATATAGTTTTTGCGAATTATCTATAACAGCATCATAATGTCTAAATACAAAAGCAACTCCTCTTAAGGTCACTCCCAGTAAAACTATGGTAAGAGGAATATGTAAACTTACTACTAGCACATTATAATACACAGGAAATGCTATCCATAAAATCACGATTAAAATAATAATCCAAATGTGGTTGGCTTCCCAAACAGGCCCCATTACTCTGTAGATAGTTTTTTTGGTTATTTTTTGATTTTCTTCTGATGAAAATAACTCAACAATACCGGCTCCATAATCGGCTCCACCTAAAACCACATATAAATAGAGAGAAAAAGCCAAAAAGAATAATACAACATATAACATAGCTTAATGATTTGAGTTATTTAATACTTTTATCTGCCTAAGCATTAACCAAGTAACAGCGACAGTTAAAGTAAGGTATACTACAACGTAGGTATAAAAACTAACAACAATACCAGGCATAGGTGTTACTGCGTCCTTGGTTCTCATAATCTTATGGATTATCCAGGGTTGCCTACCTACTTCGGTTACGATCCAACCTGCCTCTAAGGCTATAAAGCCTAATGGAGCCATAAGAACAAATAACAACCAGTATTTCTTACTTGCTAACCATTTTTTTCTTTTTAAGGAAATAAAATATAAAACCCCTATCATAGCTAATAATGTACCTATTCCTACCATAATCTGAAATGCATAATGAACCATTGGGACATTAGGGTGTTCATCTTCTGGAAAATCATTTAACCCTTTTACTTCGGCGTCAAAATCACCAAAAGCGAGAAAAGAAAGCATTCCGGGTAGAGCTAACTTATATTTTACCTCTTGTGTTTCTGCATCTACAATTCCTCCTAAATATAACGAAGCTCCTTTTTCTGTATGATAATGTGCTTCCATTGCTGCCAACTTTACTGGTTGTCGTTCTGCTATATCCTTGGCAGAAATATCTCCACTAATAGGCTGCAATATGGCAGCGATTGCTCCAAAAGTCAATGCTATTTTAAAAGCTTTGGTATGTAGCTCTACTTTTCTTTTTTTATAAACCTGATAAGCATGAACACCGGCTACAGCAAAACCAGTAGCTGTAAAAGCTGCCAAAGTCATATGCAATGCTTGAGTAAACCAAGCAGGGTTCAACATCGCTTTAATCGGATCTATATTGGTAAACTTACCATCGATATAATCAAATCCACTTGGTGCATTCATCCAACCATTGGCTGCTACAACCAAAATACCAGATGCCACACCAGAGAGCCCTATAATAATACCTGTTACCCAATGAAACTTTTCTGGTAACTTATTCCATCCATATAAATAAAACCCCAAAGCAATTGCCTCTACAAAAAACGCCGCTCCTTCTAAGGAGAAAGGCATTCCTATAATTGGCCCTGCATGTTTCATAAATTCTGGCCATAACAGACCCAACTCAAAAGATAATGCAGTTCCTGAAACCGCACCAGTAACAAAAAATATGGCGACTCCTTTCTGCCATGATTTAGTCAACGTTAAATAAACCTGATTACGAGTCTTTAACCACTTATAATGTGATACTACCATAAAAAAAGGCATAACCATACCAATACAAGCAAAAACAATGTGAAAAATTAGTGTAAATGCCATTTGGAGTCTTGCCGCATCAAGATTTTCCATAGATAAAATTTAGAGAAGAAATTGGCTTCCGAATTACATTTACAAAAATACAACTACCAGTTGGTTTTATGAAGTAATATTATAGAATAAAACATAATATTTTAGATAAAACAACCTATAAAAACAGTTATTGAAACAAACTTATTTTAAAAGGGAATTATTGATAAGGTTTTAGGAAAAAAGCTCACTCGATAATCTTTACTTCTATAATATCTTTACATCACCGATTTATATACATCACATAAAACAACAAACAAATATTAATTTAAAACGACATCAAATGAATAATACAATTTCAAGTCAAACCGAAAGCAATATTGAAAACAACCTCAAACATGTTCATGAATTATTGGCAAAAGGAGAATTCATAGAAGCTATGGAAACCTACCTTCATGATGATGTAGAACTAAGAGAGGCTAATGACCCTCCAAAAAAAGGAAAAGCTTTTAATTTAAAGTTTGAGCAAGATTTTATTGACAATCAACTCGCTGAGTTTATACGATACGATGTAAATAATTATTCTATAAATGGAAATCATTCTTTCTATGATGCCGTAATGGAATTAAAACTAAAAGATGGCAGTACTATGCTTTCTGAGCAAGTAGTAACAACAGAATGGAAAGATGGGAAAATCTATAGAGAAAGATACTATCACGCATAGTACCCGATTGTTTTAATTACATTTATTTTCCCTTTGTTAAACATCTACAAAGGGATTTTTTTAACTCTAAAAATCAGCAGTCTAGCAAGAAAACAATTGTTTTATCAAAACAAAGCAGTTAAATTCTAAAAATCATTTCACTTTTCTTTGCAATAAATAAAATGATTTATATATATTTGCACCCGCTTATAAGATACACCATTTCGGGGTGTAGCGTAGCCCGGTTATCGCGCCGCGTTTGGGACGCGGAGGTCGCAGGTTCGAATCCTGCCACCCCGACAGATTTAAAGCCTTCATTGTCAGTAGATAATGGAGGCTTTACTCATTTAAAGAGGTCGGCGGTGTCAGTAAAGGTGTCAGTTAAGACACCTGAAAACAAAAAGATTATTGAAACTTTCGACCTTGTTTGCAAGGAAGAATTTCAAAACATGACTAAATTTAGAAAAGCAGAAATTGTAAGATCAAAAGCAAAAAAAGGAGATTACATAAAATTCTATGTTTATGACAAACAAAAAGATGATCTTGTAAGGAAAAGGTGTTTTATTCCAGTAGAATATAAAACAAAAGAAGAAAAAGAAGCCTATTTAAAAGATCAGAAAGAGCAATTAAACAAGCTACTCAAAAAAGGTTTTCATATAGACCGTAACAAATCCAAAAAACTCGAGGAAGCAAAACAAGCAACCCAAACCAAGGAAAAAGAAAAACTAGCCCCTATTAAGATTCAAAAAGCACTTAATGACCTTATTATACTGCGAAAAGCTAAAAAGTATAAAGGAAACGGTATTGATACTTTTAGGAAAGAAATGCAGAGCTTTATTAACTGGGGCGCAACAATTGAAGAATCTATTGAATTTATTGAGGATATCAATTTTCATGTGTTGCAACAATATCAAATGCATATTCTTACCGATCTTAAAAACGAATCCAAAACACATAACAATAAAATGGGGGTTTTAAGTGCTTTTTATAGCAATTGTATTAAACAAGATTGGATAAGTAAAAAGAACAACCCTTTTGAAAAGATCGACGAATTACCAACAAATTACGGCACAAAAAACAAACCCTATACAAACGAGGAAGTAGCAGACATGAAAGAATGGGTTTTGGATAATGACCCTTATCTATGGGATATTATATCTTTTACCTACTATTCATTTTTGCGACCGGGGGAATTAAGAGAATTAAAAGTAGGTGATATCGACTTAAAAGAAAATGTCATTCGTGTTTGGGTTGAATCCAGTAAAGGTAAACGATGTGATATTATACCTATAGCTGCTGGGCTTAGAAAAATTATCACAAAAATGAATCTCGAGCAATATGATAAAGATGATTATGTTTTTAGTAGTAGCAAAAAACCTTCTCCAGAACAAATAGGCAAAAACTATATGACCAAACACTTTTTAAAAGTGAAGCAACATTTTGGTTTTGATAAAGACCCCGATTACACCTTATATGGTTTTAAACATACTGCTGCTGTAAATTGGTACAAAGCCGAAAAGGACATAAGGAAAATACAAAAAATGTGTAGGCACACTACTGTAACCACTACAGAAAGGTATCTTAAATCATTGGGGTTATTAGAAGATGAAAATGCGGTATCTATGTTGCCAGATATATAAGTCTAATATAAAAATAAAAAAGAGGTGTCGAAATAACACCTCTTTTTATTTTCATTATTGGTTTATTATTATCATTTTTTTTGCTTTCTCCATACCTGTTTATTTTCAAAAGGAAATCCTACAGTAAAAGATGAATCATCTATTTTTTTTATTTCATACTTCCATATTTGATTTGTAACACGATACCCCGAATGTTCCTCTAAAAAAACTTCAATATCATAATCTGAATTAGGCACTATATAAGTCGCATGTTCCTGAAAACCTATATGAAACAAAACGAGTTTCTTTTTATTAGAACTTTTTTTTATTTTAAAACTAATAGCACCATTTTTATCTAAGCTAAGTTTTCTATTATCATTTGGTTCGATCTTAACACCAACGAAAGGAACTTCTTCTTTTGCACGTGTATCAAAAGCTTTAATAGTAACCTTTATACTATCTAAACTATGATTATTATCATTTCTTTCAATGGTTTCATAATCCTTAGTTTTATATTTAGTAAGGTCAAAATTTAAGACAAGCTTTTTATTTTCTAATGTATAATGACCTTTTCCATAACGACTACCCGAACTATGATTAAAGGATGAATATGTAAACTCATTATTTTCTAAAAAATTAATACAAGTGGTTACGATTGGTCTTTCTTCTGATTCAAGGCAATATTTTCCTAATAACTTTTGAGTATGCCCCTTTTGGCAAAAACTTATTATTAGTACAATTAAAATTATTTTATTCAGGGCATCTTTCACCCAATGCTTTACTGTTACCTGTTCTTTCATTTTTTAATATTTCTTGAATTTTATCTTTTTCCTTTTGTGTAAATGCTTTATAAAAAGATGTAGCTTCTAAACCTCCCCACGATATTTGGTTATAATACTCATCTGTTTTTTTATGAAAATCCCAAGCAGCCAAAGATTGAGCTAACGCAGAGTGAATTTGCCCCATAAACTCATGCTCTGTTAACCCTGCAATTTCTGGATGTTCTTTTCTCATTTTTTCATGTAAATCCCTCAAAGTTAATGCAAATGTTTTACTTAAAGTCTTAAATTTATATTTTATCCAAGCATGTATACTTTCATGAATTATTGTTTTAGCAATATGCAAATCTGTTCCTTTTTCTACTAATTTAGGGTTTATTCTTATAAGCATTGTACTAGTCTCAAAAATAAATTTATGCTGACCGTTTGCATTAGGTAATGGTTCATTTGTTTCAACATCTCTTGGTACTTCTATCGAAAAGCGTAAATTGTAAGTAGGATCATTATCAAAAAGGTCTAAAATGACTTGGGCTATATGTTCGTTTCCTCCATTTGGTATGTCTGGATTAACAGAAGCATGTGTATCTTTAAGTTGTAATTTTCTTATAATTTCAAGTACACAGTCATTTACATTTTGATCAAATATAATTTCATCATCAAAATCAACCTCTCCACCATTTAAAAAAGCTTCCATAGCTAAAATACCAAAGTCTCTTGAACCCGAATATGAATTAGCTAAAGTAAGAGGTATTGTAGATTCATTTGATGTATTATATGCTACATAACCAAAATCAAAAAATCGACCTAAATCTTCATCGCTTACGGATGCTGCAATAGAAAACTGCCCTCCCTTTAGATAAGCTCTCATTAACGAACCTTCTAATGCGTATTGTTGATTCGTTATATTATGTTTAAATAGTTCTGCAAGTATATTACTGAACCCTTTCTTGTTTCGAGAGAATGTATTACTCTCCCCTGCTTCATTTTTTAATTTAAAGCCATGAACCATCATTCGATTGTTACCTGCATCAAAAAATGAAAATGGTGCATTAGGTATTACTAATTTTTCAAATCTTTGATAAATAGTCGAAGTGTAATTTTCTAAAAATTGGGTAATTGTAGTGTTGGGGTAAGACATCGAATAAAAACCATAATTATTGGCTTCGAAATGTTTTTTCAATTGCGCTTCAAACTCAGGATGAGAAGCAATAAATTGCTTATCCTTTGTTTCAAAACTCATTGCTGAATTAGAGTTAATAGCAAAATCAAAAAGGGCTTGATCATTTGAGGGAGTAGTCCAGTTAACAGGTGGAACATTGGCAGTCCAGTCTCCATACCATGTTAAATTATCTATCAATTCATTTAGATAGTCTTTACCTTCTAGACTAAAGATATTATGAAGATTTCCAAAAGGTTCGTATACATAAGGATAATGATTTGAATTAATTGCAATCATATATCGAGTCATAAAACGTACTGCATCTTCATGTCCTAGGTTATTATAATGCCTTATATATTTATCTGCGAGAAACTTACTAAATTTACCATCATTTACGTGCAAATCAAAAACAGTTTTGTTTAATCTAGTAGACTCATACGCTTTTCTTTGGGCATCTCTTTTTTGGCGTTCTTTTGTTATCTCTACAATTAGCTCATGACTACTAAGCCTAGATAAAATTTTACCATTAAACATAAGATCCCCAAACAGACTGCTAGAAGATGCCCCAATACTACTACGATAATTCAAAACAGTATAATTTGTTGTTGCATTGTTCAGTTCATTTTCATTATAACCTGTTGGCTCATTGAAATGTTTTAAAATTTTATCATAATACGTTGCTGCCAACTTATCTGTTTCCTTATCTCTAAAATAAGCCTTCTGCACTTCATTAAAATTTTGTTGCACACTTCCGTCCATTGCTTTTGTTAATAGTTTTTCTTGGTTTTTTAGCCATTCATCCTTTATACTTCCATTTGTTGATGGCATATAATATTCAAAAAGTTTCAACTGAAAAATTCCTAAACAAAAACAGCTTTCTATACTAGTATTACTCTTTTCTTCACAATCCAAACAAGCTTTTTTACCATTCTCTGTGTATTGTGAGATTTGCGCATTTACGGTATTTGACAATAAGCATAGCACACTTACTATCATTAGTTTATATATAAATTTCATGTATTTATTCTTTGTGTGATTGACTTATAATTTGATAACTGATTTACTGTAAGGAGAACCATTAACTAGCATTTGTACGACATATGTACCACTAGGTAGCCCAGAGCTATCTACTCGAATCACCTGTGTATCGTTACCTTTACTCTGTCTTGTAGGTACTTGTACTCTTTGTCTGCCAAATAGATCGTATAAAGCCACTTCTACTTCTGCTTCTTGATCTAAGGTATAGGTGATATTAAACTCATTACCTATAGGATTAGGAGCAATCACAGCAAAATCTTTGTCTAACACTATAGGCTTCACTTCTTCTTTAGAAACTTTAG
>CANNBP010000028.1 GCA_947502885.1 uncultured Aquimarina sp.
ATTTGTTAATCAAATAGGAATCGAACCTAATAAATGTCTTTTCTAACACTCTACTCCAGTATAACTATTTTTATGAACTTGCCTTGTTTCTTAAAGCGGGTGCAAATATACAACCCTTTTTTATTCTACAAAGCTTTTTTTGATTTATTTTTAAAAAATTATTTCAAAATCAAATCCTCTAAAAAACCTATGAACAAACAAAACTTTAAACCGTTTTGCGGCTGCAAACCTACAACCTTTTTTTATTCTGACAAGACTTTTTTTTAATAAAAATTTTACCTTAAAATAACCCTAAAACCAATCTCAATGAACAAACAAAACAATACCCCGTTTTGCGGGTGCAAACATACAACTGTTTTATCATTTGACAAGGGCATTTATAAACTATTTTAAAAAAAGATCTTCAAAGAAAAAGGAAGTCGCTGATTTTAAAAAAGATAGAAAACGAAGATAATAAATTTTCTCAAAAAATAAATAGATTTTTTATAGTTTTTTATGATACACCTACTAATTCTTCACCTTTTATAAAGTAAATAGTAGTATTTAAGTATTGCTTATTGAAAATTAATTGGATTTGTCTTTACTATATAATAAAGATAAAATTATTTTACTGGCATTTGATGCTAAGCGCATACCTTATTTTTTTATCGAAGTCGTTTTAGTTTCCCCTCCCCATTTATTTCTTAAATCATAAAAACTGAAATCCAAAGCAGTTTTTTGTTCTTGTAACATATTAGCCTGAAAACTACGTTGCAAAATATCTTCGATCCAATAATCTTCTTCCACTTCAATAGGGTCATACTTTTCTTTTAAAGAAATATTAAACAACCTAGCTGTATTATTATACCAAAATGCTCTCCAGCCACTTCTATATTCTTTAACTAATTCAAACATAGTTTTACCTGTTTGTCTATAAATTAGCTTAACTAATATTTGTCCTTCTGTACGGGTAAGTTTTTTTAATTCTTTTGTAAACTCTTCTTCCATGTATTTTTGAAGTATCTTGATATATCGTTTACGCTTTCTCTTTGACTCAATAGCAGTCAAACGTTCATTAAGCGATGTTAATCTATCTGCAGCTAATTTGGCATAAGGGTAAACTTTTCTGGTTTTACGCCTAAGAATAAGATATTTTCTTCTTGCTAATTTATCCTTAAAATTAAGTTTCCCTAGAATAACTACTTCATCAAGATCAATTGCTTCATGAGGTATTGTATCTCCTTCTACAATATAATACTGTACATAACCTGTTGTATCAACGCTTTTAGTATTTTCTATCTGCGCAGACCCAATCGAAACAAAAAGTATTAATATATATGGTATGTATTTTAACATAAATAAAATTATGAGTCCAACTAAAACTATTTCAAAATTAATAATTAACCCTTTGTAAACTGTAAAATCTATGTGAATATTGTTATTTTCGCATTAAATATCCTCTATTCTAAACTATTGAGGAGTTTAACCAAAAAAATAAAAGATTCGAAAATATGTATCTAGGCATAATGCCTAAATTCTTTATATTTTTTGATACATTTCTCGATAACTTTTCAATATCAACGTTTCATTAATAAAATAATTTCGATGGCAAAAAAAAGCATTCTAAATAAAAAGTCCTTGACTTTTCTTGAAAAATACTTAAACAATGCAGCTCCTACCGGTTATGAGTGGGAAGGGCAAAAGATCTGGATGGACTACCTAAAACCTTATGTTGATGAATTTATTACCGATACATATGGAACAGCTGTTGGTGTAATCAATCCTAAAGCAAAATATAAAGTTGTCATTGAGGGACATGCTGATGAAATATCGTGGTATGTAAATTACATTACAGACAACGGACTTATATATGTAATTCGAAATGGTGGTAGTGATCATCAAATAGCTACTTCTAAACGTGTAAATATTCATACTAAAAAGGGTATTGTTAAAGGAGTTTTTGGTTGGCCAGCGATTCATACCAGAAAGGGATCTAAAGAACAAGCTCCTACGTTAGAGAACATATGCATTGATGTAGGGTGCAATACTAAAGAAGAAGTATTAGAACTAGGAGTACATGTTGGATGTGTAATAACTTATCCTGATGAATTTTTTATTCTGAATAAAGATAAGTTTGTCTGCCGCGCTCTTGATAACCGTATGGGTGGATTTATGATTGCTGAAGTAGCGCGTTTATTGAAAGAAAATAAAAACGATCTCCCTTTTGGATTGTATATCACTAACTCTGTTCAAGAAGAAATTGGTCTTAGAGGTGCAGAAATGATTACACAGACAATCAAACCTGATGTTGCAATTGTAACTGATGTTTGTCATGACACAACCACTCCAATGATCGAGAAGAAAACTCAAGGAGAAACCAAAATTGGTGATGGTCCAGTAATTTCTTATGCTCCTGCTGTACAAAATAAGCTTAGAGAACTTTTAATTGATACTGCAGAAGATAAAAAGATTCCTTTTCAGCGAATGGCTTCTAGTAGAATGACGGGAACTGATACTGATGCATTTGCATATAGTAATGGAGGAGTCGCCTCTGCTTTAATTTCTTTACCTCTTCGTTATATGCATACCACTGTAGAAATGGTACATAGAGATGATGTTGAAAATGTAATCAAATTAATATACGAGAGTCTCTTAAACATTAAAGAAGGAGACACTTTTAGTTATTTTGACTAATACTTTTTTTTATATCACATATATAATTGCCGTAAAATTTTAGATAAATTTTACGGCTTTTTTAGTTCATATAGAATCTTATATTTGCGTATTGTAAAATTAAGTATCCAATTATTGTTGACAATTAACACCTTAGAATTCGTACATATCTATAGTTAAAAAAAACGTTAAAGAAAAAGGGTTATAAAGCTGGCACATAATTACAAATACCTAGGTAACATTTTACCTTGTTTGGACACATACTTATAACATTAATAAAATTATATTAAAAATTGCTAATATGGGCAAAATATTTACTCTAACTATATTCTTTATTATTGGTTGTTCTGTTTATTCACAAAAAAAGAATAACCCTTTATCTACAGACATTCAACTATCAAAAACATTAAAAGAAAGTAATAAAGATGATGATATAGCGATCATTCAAAGTATTGAGGAAATTAGTTTTGGTTATGACAAGAAGAATAAAAATGTAACTGTAACTCAAAAAATCAAGCAAGATTACATTAACCTAGAGTCAAGATCTTCAATACCAGTTTTCGTTTTTTATGATGACCAATCTTCTATAAAAAAAATAAAAGCCAAATCACTAAAAGGTGAATTTGGTAATTTATACTTTAAAGATGAATATTATAGTAACAATGAACTCTTTCATACAGATGCTAGAGTAAAATGGACTAACCTAAACTTCCCTTTACAAGGCTCTAAGTATCATTTTTCTTACGAGAAAAAATACAATGACATCAAGTATTTTGTTAGTTCATATTTAGATGATAAATACCCCATTACTAAAAGAAAAATTACTATTGCTATACCTGATTGGTTAAACATTGAAATAAAAGAAATCAATTTCAACAAATTATCTATTTCTAAGACCAAAGATTATGATGAAAAAGAAAAAATCACCACATATACTTATTCATTAGACAATATCGGTTCTGTAGCCGATAAAGAAAATACTCCTGGCCCCACACACTATAGACCTCATTTATTATTCTTGGCAAAATCTCACAACAAAAACGAAGAAGAAATAACTCTTTTAAATAACACAAGTGATCTTTATAATTGGTATCGCTCACTAGTCGAACAAATTAATGATACCCCAGAAGCATTTAAAGAAAAAACCTTATCCCTACTTAAAGACTGTAAGACAGATGAGGAAAAAATAAAAGCTATATACTATTGGGTTCAAGATAACATTAGATACATCGCTTTTGAAGATGGAATTGCAGGTTTTAAGCCCGACGAAGCGCAAAATGTTTACAAAAAAAAGTATGGTGATTGTAAAGGGATGGCCAACTTAACAAAGCAAATGTTAAAGATTGCAGGTTTTGATGCAAGACTCACCTGGATAGGGACTAAACATATCGCATATGATTATTCTTTGCCTACAATTGCTGTTGACAATCATATGATATGTACCGTAATTAATGGAGATAAAAAATACTATCTAGATTCTACAGAAAAATATAACTCACTTGACTATAATGCTGAACGCATTCAAAATAAGCAAGTACTTATTGAAAATGGAGATGAATTCATTCTTGATAAAATCCCACTTCATAAATCAATAGAAAATCTTGAAATATTTGAAGGAAATTTAAAAATTAACAATGAACAATTAATAGGTGAGGTTTCAAGGAAATATAAAGGAGAAAGTAAGTCTCACTTTTTGTATAGTATTAATAACTTAAAAACTGATAGAAGAGAACAGGTATTAGAGCGATATATTAAAGGTGATGACAAAAATGTACTCATTAGTAATATTCAAGTTACAGATATTACCGATAGAGATGGAGATTTAAGTTTAACATACGAAATTGATCAGAAAAATGCTGTTAGTGCTTTTGACAATGAATTATATGTAGATATCGACTATTATAAAGAATACAAAAGTTTAGACTTAGAAAAAAGAAAGATTGATTACATACTACCTTACAAAGTTTTTGAGAAAACACATATAGACCTTGAAATACCTTTGGGGTATACTATCAAGGAACTCCCAACAGATCTGAATATAAAAAACAATGATTTCGAAATATCATTTCAATATAAAAAAGAGGGTAATAAAATTAAGTATTCAAAATCTATTCATTTTTCTAACGCCAAGATTAGTAAGGGTCAAATTGAATCTTGGAGGAGTTTTCATAAAAACGTGAAAGAACAGTATCAAAAACAAATTATTTTAAGTAAAGGGTAAAACAATCAATCAAAAAGCATAATGAAAAACAAAAACATGAAATCAATAACTTTATTTTTTCCTATTCTTTTTCTTATGAGTGTATTTGGGTACTCACAACCAAAAAAAGCAGAAGACATAAGAGAATTTATATGGGGTGAAAATGATACATATAAAGCTATACCAGAAACTCCTCAAAAATGGAAAAATGAATCTGCCATCGTGATTTTTGACAATCAAAATCATTATTACAACAAGAGTAAAAAATCCTTAGACAATTTTTTTCTAACAAGAAGAATCATAAAATTAAATGACAAAGCTGCTGTAGAAAGGTTTTCTGAATTTAATTACCCCACTTTTGTCATTGATGGAATAAAAGAAATAAAAACTTGGATGGGTATAAAAATTATCAAACCCAATGGTGAAGTTAAAGAAATCGATGTTGAAAAAGAAAAAATTAAAACTTCGACTGACAAGGCTGTTTACTACTATGGTTTTATTAAAAGTAAGGTGAAATCTGATCAAATATACAAGCTTGCCATTCCACAACTTGAAACTGGTGATATAATTGATTTTTATATTTACTCATATGAGGAGTACAAAACAGACGGAAATTATGTAATGGATCCTATCGAAACCACTTTAAATGGAGAATATCCAATAATGGATTTCCTCTTGAAACTAAAAGTTGAAAATGATTTTTTTATCAATTTCAATTCCTATAATGGCGCTCCAAACCTTGAAGATATTACTAAGCCTAAACAAAGAGATAAAGAGTATCAAATAACAGCAAAGAACATTGAAAAAAAAGAATCTCTTCAATGGATTTACCCCTTAGTTGAATACCCTGCATATAAATTTCAAATTTGCTTTGCAAAGTCTGGTAGTTATGAAAAAAGCACCTTTGCTTTCCTATCTGAAAAGGAAGATATTGTTAAAAAGAATGTAAGTCAAGATGAAATCCTAAAAAAATTCAAATCTCCAATTAGTTTAGATATTGTTGAAAAAAACATAAAAAGATATTTTAAAGATAAGCAATATAGTAAAGAAGAATTAGCTAAAGAAGCATACTATTACATGCGACATTTTTACTTTAACCAATATATTGAAGCCGCTGTCGCAGATAACAAAAATCTTGTTGTATGGTCTCCTTATGAACACTATAGCGCAAATGCTGTTGTTATAACTTATAATCATAAATTCCTTTCTAGATATGCCTCATTTTTAAAGAAAAACAAAATCCCTTTTGAAATTGTACTTACAAAGAAAAGATATGATGGTACAATGAACGACTTATTGATTAGAAAAAATCTTGAGTGGTTGATTAAAGTTAATACTACCACTCCTTTTTATGCTTTCCCTATTGATAATCATACTATGATAGGATGGATCCCATCTCTCTTGGAAGGTAATGATGCATATTCCTTAAAATATGACAAAAAATACTTCAGAACTGAAACTATTGAAAAGGTTACTTTACCTGTTTCTTTACATTCTAATAATAATTCTACCGAAATCTCTTCTATTACTTTTTCTGATGATATTTCAAGTATTCAAGTAGAAAAAAAATCTCATCATAAAGGTCACAATAAAATTTCAGAGATCAATAGAAGATTAACCTATCTGGATTATCTTCCTGAAGAAAGAAAAAAATATGGAACAGCTCCGTTTATTGAGTTTCTAAAGAAAAAAGCAAGAAAGAAATATGAAGAACTTAATAATGCATATATCGCCAAATTCACTAAAGAGAAACTAGAGCAATTAGAAGAAACTACCGAAACAGAATATGGTTTTGAAGTAGATGATTATAAACATCAAATCGACAAAACAAGTCGATATGAAATAAATGATGATTTCGTTTTTACCGAGTATTATTCTATCAAAAATAGTTTAATCAAAAAAGCGGGGTCCAATTACATTTTTGAAGTAGGTAAATTAATAGGGAGTCAAGTAGCTATTGAAGAAAAAGACAAAAAAAGAGCAGAAAACATATACATGTCTTACCCAAGGTCATATAACAATGAAATAAGAATTACTATTCCTAAAGGATATACAATCGCTGGTATCGATAAATTAAATTTAAAAGTAAAAAATGAAACGGGTGGCTTTGTTAGTGAAGCAAGTTTAAAAGACAACACCCTTACTATTACAACTAATAAATATTATAAAAACAACTATGAACCTAATAGTAATTGGGATTCAATGTTAGAATTTCTAGAAGCTTCTTATCAATTTTCACAAGAAAAAATTCTTCTTAAAAAGCGGTAATTTTTTTTAAACTTAATTGAAACACCCCCTCACAAAAATAAATTGTGAAGGGGTGTTATAGTTTATAATGCGTTTTCCATTATTTCTTCTACAACTTCTGGATTTAAAAGTGTGGATGTATCTCCTAAATTAGATGTATCACTCGAAGCTATTTTTCGTAAAATTCTTCTCATAATTTTACCACTTCGTGTTTTAGGTAATCCATTTACAAATTGCACCTTATCAGGTTTTGCTATAGGGCCAATAGTACTTGAAACTTGATTTCTTATTTCAGCAATTAGTTCTTCATCTCCCGCTTGACCTTCATATAAAGTTACATAGGCATATAATGCCGTTCCTTTAATATCATGAGGAAAACCAACAATTGCCGATTCTGCAACTGCCAAATGCTCATTAATTGCATTTTCTATGGGAGCAGTACCTAAGTTATGACCAGACACTATAACTACATCATCTACTCGCCCAGTGATTCTAAAATTCCCTGTAGCATCTCTATACGCTCCATCTCCTGTAAAATACATATCTTTATATGTAGAAAAATACACTTCTTTATAGCGTTGATGATTACCGTATATAGTTCTTGCCATTGATGGCCAAGGAAATTTGATTGCCAAACGACCTTCGGACTTTTGAGATTTGAACTCTACCTCATTTCCTTCTTCATCCATTAATACAGGCTGTATACCTGGCAACGGTAAAGTTGCAAATGTTGGACGAGTTGGAGTAATTCCCGCTAAAGGAGATATCATTATTCCTCCTGTCTCAGTTTGCCACCAAGTATCAACTATTGGAGCATTTCCTTTTCCTATATTATCATTATACCAATGCCAAGCTTCTTCATTAATAGGTTCTCCAACTGATCCTAAAACTTTTAACGAAGACAAGTCATGTTGTGTAACTAATTCTAAAGGTTGTTTTGCTAACGCTCTTATAGCCGTAGGTGCGGTATAAAAATGAGTAACATTTAGTTTGTCGCAAATTTCCCAAAAACGTCCATAATCGGGATAACTTGGTACGCCTTCAAACATTACAGTTGTTGCTCCTGTTGCAAGAGGTCCATATATAATATAGGAATGCCCTGTAATCCAACCAATATCTGCGGTACACCAATATACATCTTCTACGTCCTTTCTTGAACTGCTCCCCGAACCTATATGATCACATTGAAATACGTTGGCAAAAGTATATGCAGTATAAACCATATACCCCCCTATTGTATGCACCATTCCTTTTGGTTTTCCTGTAGATCCTGATGTATACAATATAAACAACATATCTTCGGCATCCATAATTTCTGCTGGACAATCTTTTTCTACCTTTTGCAATTCATCAAACCAAAACTTATCTCTTCCTTCTTGCATTGGTGTTGGCTCAACTGTTCTTCTATATACAATCACGGTTTCTATAGACGGAGTTTCTTTCAATGCTTCATCACACATTTCTTTAAGCTTTACTGGCTTAGCTCCACGATATACTTCATTAGCTGTAATTAACATCTTACATTGCGAATCATTAATACGACTTGCAATAGCTGTACTAGAGAAACCAGCAAACACAATTGAATGTACGGCTCCAATTCTAGCGCATGCCAACATTGCTATGGCTAATTCAGGAATCATTGGCATGTATAAACAGACTCTATCCCCTTTTTTGATTCCATTATTTTTTAAAACATTGGCAAAGTGACACACTTTTACAAAAAGTTGTCTATATGTTATATGTCTTGATTCTTCATCTGGATCGTTAGGTTCCCAAATGATAGCTGTTTTGTTTCCAAGTTTTTCGAGATGTCTATCTAGGCAGTTTTCTGTGATATTCAATTTCCCTCCTTCAAACCACTTAACTTCAGGCTTAGAAAAATCCCAACTTAATGTTTTATTCCATCTTTTGTGCCAATGAAATTTTTCTGCAATGGCGTCCCAAAATGTTTCAGGGTTTTTAATACTTTCCTGATATGCTTCCTTATATTCTGCAAAAGAGCGAATTTGAAGCGTGTCTCTTATTTCCATGATTCGTGATTAATTTTGTATGGTGTTAATTTCTATTAAAATTCCCTAATGTCAAAAAAATATCGACAATTAACTTTTAATTTAAAACCAACAACACATATTCTCTATCAACTTTCAAATAAATGATTTTTGAAAATTGTGTATTATTATATTAATTTAATGTTGAGAAGACCCTCCTGCATTATTTGGTATTCTAATTTGCTCTACTATTTCTTGAACCGATTTAGGAGGTTCTGAAGTAATATGACAAATAATTAATGATACTATAAAATTAACCCCCATTGCAATGGCTCCAAATCCTTCTGGAGAAATTCCAAACCACCATTCATTGGGTGACGGAAGCGTTTCATCAAACCATCCCAATTTATACTTTATCATATATAACAACATAGATAGTATACCTACGACCATACCAGCTATTGCTCCTTCTTTATTCATTCGTTTATAAAATATACCCAATACAATTGCCGGAAAAAAAGAAGCTGCCGCTAAACCAAATGCTAAAGCTACTACTGCGGCGACAAATCCCGGAGGATTAATACCAAAATATCCAGCGACACATACCGCTGCAACAGCAGACAAACGTGCGGCAATCAATTCTCCTTTTTCAGAAATATCAGGTTTAATCATTTTTTTGATTAAATCATGTGAAACTGATGATGAAATAACTAATAACAATCCTGCTGCAGTGGATAAAGCCGCCGCTAACCCTCCTGCTGCTACCAATGCTATTACCCAGTTTGGAAGATTTGCAATTTCAGGATTTGCCAATACCATAATATCGCGATCTACAAATAATTCATTTTTGGAAGCTTTATTAACATTGGTTATCCTTCGTTCTCCATATACTCCGCGAGTTTCTCCATCAAAAATGGGTTTATTTTTATTCCCTTTTACAGCATGACCATTAGCATACTGTACTTTTCCATCATTATTTTTATCAATCCATCCTAGCAACCCTGTATCTTCCCAATTTTTAAACCAAACAGGAAGCTCTTTATACTCTTTTCGATTCACAGATTCGATCAAATTTGTTTTTGCAAATACAGCAACAGCCGGAGCTGTTGTGTATAAGATAGCTATCAACAATAGTGCATATCCTGCAGATTTACGAGCATCTTTAACTCTTTTGACTGTAAAAAATCTAACTATTACATGAGGTAACCCAGCTGTACCTACCATTAATGCCAAAGTAATTGCGAAAACATCTAACATAGATTTAGACCCATTTGTATATTCTGAAAAGCCCAAATCGGTACTCAAACCATCCAATTTATCTAAAAGATAAACTCCAGATCCGTCATTAATAGTATCACCAAATCCAAGTTGTGGCACAGGATTTCCTGTCATTTGGATAGAAATAAATATTGCCGGTACCATAAATGCAAAAATAAGCACACAATATTGAGCTACCTGTGTATATGTAATACCCTTCATTCCTCCCAAAACAGCATAAAAAAGAACTATAATCATACCGATAACAACCCCTGTATTTATTTCGACTTCAAGAAACCTTGAAAATACGATTCCAACACCTCTCATTTGCCCTGCTACATAGGTAAATGATACCAAAAGAGCACAAAATACGGCTACAGATCTTGCTGTTTTAGAATAATATCTATCACCTATAAAGTCTGGTACTGTAAACTTTCCAAATTTTCTTAAGTAGGGTGCTAATAATAAAGCTAATAACACATATCCACCGGTCCATCCCATTAAATAAACTGCTCCATCATAACCAGCAAATGCAATTATACCCGCCATAGAAATAAATGAAGCTGCACTCATCCAATCTGCAGCTGTAGCCATCCCATTAGCCAATGGTGATACTCCTCCTCCTGCAACATAAAAATCTTTTGTAGAACCGGCTCTAGACCAAATCGCTATTCCTATATATAAGGCAAATGTTAGCCCAACCAAAACATATGTCCAAACTTGTACACTCATCCTACTCCTCTTTATCTATTATATTATTATCTGTATCGTATCCGTATTTTTTATCTAGTTTGTTCATTAGTCTAACATATACAAAGATCAAAATCACAAAAACATATATTGAGCCTTGTTGTGCAAACCAAAAACCTAATCTAAAACCTCCAATACGAATTTCATTTAACACATCTTTAAATAAGATACCTGCACCATATGATACAACGAACCAAATTATGAGAAGAATGCTTAAGTATTTCACGTTCTCCTTCCAGTACGCTTTTGCTTTATCATTTTTTGTTGACATAATCTACTTTTAATTTATTTAAAATTAAATACGATAAGTTTAATTTAAGCCAATGAAGTTAATCAATATTTATTATTTTGCTACTCGAGACTAGTTTTTTATTTATAACACTTTTCCTTTTTTAAAACATCAAAATATCGTTATGGCAGATGAATATATTGACATCTTAGATAAATACGGAAAAGCTACTGGTGAAATTCGATTAAAATCTGAAGCTCACAAACTAGGTTTATATCATGCCAGTACCCATATCTGGTTTTATACAATTAAAGGAACCATTCTTTTTCAGAAACGAGTTGACACTAAAGATACCTACCCCGGTCTATGGGATGTATCCGTCGCAGGTCATATAGAAACAGGAGAAACACCAATAAATGCTGCTATAAGAGAAATCAAAGAAGAAATTGGGCTTATGGTTTCTAAAAAAGATTTAGAGTTGATAAGAGTTTATCATTCTGAAAAAAAACCACATTCTAATATTTATGACAATGAGTTTCAACATATTTTCTTAGTACAATTAAATGTTGACGTCAGTCAACTTTCTCTTCAAAAAGAGGAAGTTTCAGATGTTAAACTGGTTTCAATTATTGAACTAGAAAACATTATTAAAAACAACAACTCTACTCAAAAATATGTTCCTCATGGTACTGAATATTTCTCATTCATTCTAAAAAATATTATCAATCGATTACCAAAATAGCTTCATCATAATTACCTATAATAAAAATACATTTGCATTCTTTTGTTATAGTATTTTTGTATTGAAAATAAAAAATCAATAAACAAAAACTATGAAAAAGAATAACCAAGAAACCATTGAGGCTCTAAATATAGTATTAGCCGATTATCATTTATACTATCAAAAATTAAGGAATTTTCATTGGAATATTACTGGACCACATTTTTTTGAGTTACATGCTAAATTTGAAGAACTTTATGAGGCTGCAAAGTTAAAAATTGACGAAATTGCAGAAAGAATATTAACTCTAAGAGGTAATCCTATAAGTAATTATACGACTTATTTGTCTCTATCAAACATTAAAGAGTCTGATACTAATCTGATTGATCAAGAAATGGTAACAGTTATCCTAGAAGATCATAATATCCTTTTAAGAGAATTAAAAAATGTAATTGATAAAGCTAATGAAGCCAATGACGACGGAACTTTGGATATTATTGGTACGTATATTGGAGAATTAGAAAAAACAAGTTGGATGCTAAATGCCTGGAATCAAAAAAAATAAAATATCAAAGATTATATATATCTTTCTTTTATTGTCAACTACTATTTGTTGTCAAAATCATAAGAATAGTAAGTTGACTATTATTCATAAGCTAACTAAATCTTTAAGTGAAATCTCTGGAATCACCATGCTTTCAGATAACTATATCTATAGTATTAACGATTCGGGAAATGATGCAATATTATATAAGTTAGACGCTAAAGGAAAAATAGTTAAAAAAATCCCCCTCCCAAGCTCTAAAAATGTTGATTGGGAGGATTTAGCATATGACAAACAAGATCATATTTATATTGGTGATTTTGGAAATAATGATAGCAAAAGAAAGAACTTAAAGATATATAAAGTGTCAGGTATTAAGAGTGACACCATTGAGGTAGCTGAAATCAGATTTCGCTTTGAGGATCAAAAAAAATTTCCTCCAAAGAAAAAGCATTTACAATTTGATGTTGAAGCTATGATCCATTTAAATAACAGCTTATACTTGTTTACAAAAGATAGAAACAAAAAATCAAATGTAAGAACTAGGATATATAAATTACCGAACATACAAGGTGATCATATTGCTAAACTTGTTGATGTTTATAAAGAAAAAGATAATACTACTAGTTTTATAACCGGAGCTGCGATTAATCGATCTGAAGATAAAATAGCACTCCTATCTCATGATAAGATTTTATTACTTCAAAACTATACTGGAGATAAACTACTAAGTGGACAAATACAGATGATTAAATTAAATCACAATTCTCAAAAAGAAGGAATTACATTTAAAAATGACACTACATTATTAATTGTTGATGAACGTAAAAAGCATTCGAATTCATATTTGTATCAGTATTCTCTGAACTAGCATTGTATTGTTAAAATTATTTTAAAAGTTATTAACATCATCACACTTAAACTAATGATTTAACCTTTTATCGACAAAACCTTTAAAACTACTATGCGCGAATAAAAAAATTGTAATAAAAAACCTACTTATCAACAATCAACAATCTTTAACAAACAAATATCAACGACGAAAGGCACATGTAAGCCACTAATAATTACTAACTTAGCTCAAGCTGATTTAAAAAATTTATGAACCCCAAAACAATTTTTACATGAAAGCCGCCCCAACATACCTAACTTTCATTCTTATCTTATTATCAGGAACAATGTTCTCTCAAAAATCAACCACAGTATCTTCAAACGATGCTATTTCCAAAACAGGAACACTCTCGTTAGAAATGAATACTCAAAGTGATACAACTGATTCTGAATTTAAAAATGCTCCTAGAATACAGAGAAAAGAATTAACAACTAATTCTAAAGTTGTAAAAAATCAAAAAAACAATAAATTAAAAAATCAAGCTCAAGTTGTCTACGAAGTATCAGAAGTTTCTACTCCTAGAACAACTATTGATTTTTTCTAAGTAAGAATATAATTTGTTCTCAATTAATTGTAATTAAACCAAAGGTTTCTAATCTCGATCATTAGAAACCTTTTTATTAAGTTATCATTAAAGACTCACCCCAAATCCAAAGGTAAATCGTATTCCTTCATCTCCAGAAAAAACACCTAATTGTGCTCCAATAGCATCAACACCATTAATCCACAATCCACCACCAAAATCATCGTGCCATATATCAGAATCTTCATTAGGAATCCATACACGTCCTATATCATATCCTCCAAAAAGCCCAAGTTGCAATGGTAATAAACCTGTTTTGAATTTGGTAAAGCTATATCTCAAATCTCCACTAAAAGCAAATGCACTTTTACCCGTAAAACGCTCTTCTCGATATGCTCGTAACCCATTTGTTCCTCCCAAAGTTGCTCCTTGATAAAATTCAAAATTATTACCAAGATTGGTTTCTGCCATTACCTCTGTCTTTAAAACCAATTTTCTATTTCTTGTTAACGAATTATAAAATCCAAGTTTTGGTTGGATATACCCATATGTTCTATTTGTATCGTTAACATTCATTGTGGCTCCAGTAATCATTTTAAACAACATTCCTCTTGTTGGATTAATCGGGTTATCATAACTCTCAAAAAGATATTGAGTAGTAAGGTTTATAAAATATTTTCGATCAAAAAACTCTGTATCTGATGCTACAAAGTCTAAACCAGAAGTTATAAATCTATCTTGAGTATCTTGTACTTCAATTCCTTGAAAAGTGGTTTTAATAAAAAACTCACTTCCGTATCTGTTTTTTGTAGCAACTCCTATACCTCCAGACCACATACTGGTTTTAACTCTATTATAATCCAAATCCAGATCCTCATCAGGATTTATAGTTGCATTACCAAATCCAAAGAAATTTTGCGCATAATTTTCACTTGTATATCGACTATCGATTAGAAAATTCCAATTTCCTAAAGCATGAACAAATTCTCCTGAATACGATAATTGATACCCATTGGTTTCAAAATAGTACGCTGCGCCAAAAACATGTTTACTATGATAAGGATCATTCTTAAATCCTTTAATTGTATATACATCTGTAGCATTGACATTCATCCCATCATCAGGGTTAAAACCAATAAAAGGTGTTATTGTATTTGTTTTATCTACATACTTTAGATGATCAAATACATTGTAAGAATAGATATCACTTAAAACAAATTTAGCTCCTCCCTTTTTCTTAATGGTATTCGTCTTCGATTTATGATCATATACCTTAACTTTTTTTCCGTTTTCAATATCATATACATCATTATTCTGTCCACCAATAATTCGAATTTTAATCGGATTTTTTCCTTTTCCTTTTACAACAAAATGATCATCATCATCTAATCCATAAACCCAAATCTCTTTAGTTTCTTTAGAATCAAAGCTTCTTGTTATATATGGTTCTGATACTTCTCCTTTTTTTACTCGGGATATATTAATAATGGTTTTATTATGTTCTCTACGGATTTCAAAATAATCTTCTTTATCGGTTCCCTTTATAATACCATGTTTTGAAATAAAAGCATAATATTCGTCTGCTATTTCTACTATTCTGTTTCTTCTTAGAGCAAGGTATTCTTTAATTTTTTTAATTGTAGCTCCTTGAATTTCTTCAGGAATATTTGAAAATGCTTTTTCTATATCTTCATCAGAAAGGTTTTCTTTAATATATTTTGCTTCTTTCTGCCAAATATCTTTTCCCGAACTCTGAGTTAAAATTCTATCTAACGGAAGTCCAGATTGATTCATCCATCTAACTTTTTTCAATTCTCCATCATAAACCTGAAATTTTCTCATTAACGGAACTACAAACTTTATTACATCAATGATCGCTCCATCATAATTAGAAAATACTTGATCCCTATCTTTTGGGATTGGTCTATATGTCTTATTATCATTAGAATCAAAACGGGCCCATCTCCATTGATCAGAGTGACGGTCCCAATCCCCTATAAGCATATCAAAAAGTCTGGTTCTTATATAGTGTTGTTCATCTATTTTATACTTTTCATTTTTTCTTAGTTTTCTCAAAAAGTCCTCTGTACCTTCTATATCATCAGGCTTTCCAAAAGATACCTCGTCTTTATGTTCTTTCCCTGGTCTTTCTTCTAGAAAATACAATTCATCTCCAAAGTTTTCGTTATAAGTACCTAAAGCCGGATGTTTAGGAACATAATATACTTTAGGATTAGCATGATAAACACCAACAGCATCTGCCAAAGGGCCAACAGTTAAAAATGCATATGGATAACCCGATGTATAAAAATCTAACAACAAATCCTCTGTAAAAGTATTATCAAAACTATCTTCAAGATAGGTATACTTAAAAGCACCTTTTTGTAAGAATTGAGTAACACTTTTTCTCATTGCACGTAAACTATATCGTTTTCCATTTTTTTTATTGATAAGGCGTAAAGACCTTGTTACTTGTCCTCCTCCTTGTCGTTCAATAGTAAATCCACCCAATAAAGTGTCTAAAGTAGCTACTGGAAATTTAATATCTGTACCATAAACATCTCTGTAATGCTCTCCCCATAACGATTTAAACAGTTTTGATTTTTTAACTTCGTCTTTTCTATATATTGAAGAAGAAACCTCATTATTAAAGGAATCTTTAACATTACTATAATCAAACTCTTTTGTTTGATCATGTATTTTTGTTTGATATACTAATTTAGGATTACCATTATCATCACCATAAAAACGCACATGTGATGCTCCATTTTTATACACATCAACAATAGCAAACCCTTGACCTGGGTATGAAAAAAGACCATCTTTACCTAAGGCAGCTGCAGACACTTTTGAACCAGAACCTGAAACAATTTGTTTAAGACCATTATCATCTATATACTGTAATGAATGTTCATGCCCAGAAACAAAAACTACTTTATCTAAACCTCTTGTCATTGTAGCCAACCTCTTCATTAATTTATTATAATGCGTATTCGATAAATCTTGTACAGAAACTCCTCCTTGTGAACGCATTAACGTAGCTATAGAACCTAAAACGGGCAATGGGATTTTCTTTTTTGAAGGAAAAATATGTTTATCAAAACTATAAAACCCTCCATGAGGGCCATTAGTAAACATTGGATGATGCATTGCGATAAGTACTGTTTTTGTACTGTGTTTTTTAAGCTCACCTTCTATCTCACTATAAAACTTTTCTCTTGTCTTTATTTCACAATTATCATTAATAGTGGGATTCTTATCCCAATTAGCTAAATACCATTGCGTATCCAAAACTAGTAAATGAACTTTTTCATTAATTTCGATACTTTCTATAGGGCAACCATTACTTGGTAAGAACGCTTTTTTGCTTTTTAATTTTTTATTTACATATTTTTCTTGTCTACGTACTCCTTCTACTCCATTGTTGTACCAATCATGGTTACCCGGAATAAAAATAATATCGCCTTCAAATTTTTTAACCGCTTCAATTTGTGCATCTATTCGATGCTCTGATAATCTTCTCTCAGGGGAATCTTTCTTAGGCATTCCCTTTTGATAAATATTGTCACCCAAAAAAAGCAAGTAATCTCCTTTTGTTTTTGCGGTATCCAAAACCTTCTGCACTAAAGATAAACCTTTTGTGCTTTCATTTAACTTAGCATTACCTGCATCACCAACCAAATAAAATGTCTTTTCAATTGGAGTGTCTGGTAATGTGTCTTCAAAGTTTTCGACTTTATACCTAGGAGAATATGTCGCACATGAATTAAGGACTAGTGCAACGCAAATAGTTAGAATCTTGTTATATTTATTCATTATGTGAAGTACAATCTCTTTTTTTTAATTACTTTGTTATCGAAAAATTATTATGTATGTCTTCTTTATTAGAAAAAACAGATCATTTTGTTTTAGATCTTTTTGAAAACGAACTTCCTAAATCTTGTATTTATCATAATTATGATCATACAAAAAGAGTGTTTAAAAGTACAAAAGAAATCATTGATAGTACTGATTTATCCAAAGAAGATAAAGAAGTACTGTTATTAACAGCCTTATTACATGATACAGGGTACTCTATAAGTTCTAATAACCACGAAGAACTAAGTGTGGGTATTGCCAAAGATTTTTTAGAAAAACAGAGTGTATCTACCGCTATAATTGATAAGATTACATCTCTTATTCTAGCCACCAAAATGGAGCATGAACCTACCAATTTTATGGAAGAAATTATTAGGGATGCAGATGCTTCACACTTTGCAAAGGATTATTATGATGAAACCAGTGAATTATTAAGATGTGAATTTATGCTTAATCATGGTAAAGATTTAAGTGCTTCGGATTGGCTTAAGGCAAACATTGATTTATTTCAAAATAAACATCGATATTATACAGCGTATGCAATCAAACACTGGAAACAAAAAAAAGAGGAAAACTTAGCTAAATTATTAGAAAAGCAACAAAATAAACTTGCTTCGAAAAAGAAGAAAAAAAAGGAAAAACTAAAAAAATTAGTGAAAGATGAAAGTCCTGAAAAGGGAATACAAACTCTATTTAGAGTTACATTAAGAAATCACTTAAAGCTAAGTGATATTGCAGATACCAAAGCCAATATACTGTTATCTGTAAATGCGATTATCATGTCCTTGGCTTTATCAAACCTTATCCCCAAATTAGACAATCCATCTAATCAATACCTTATTTATCCAACTTTAATATTTATTACCTTCTCTGTTATATCAATAATACTCTCTGTCCTAGCTACAAGACCAAATATTACAGGAGGTGAGTTTACTCTTAAAGAGATTAAAGAAAAAAAAGTAAATCTACTTTTCTTTGGTAATTTTCACAAGATGCCGTTAAACGACTATAAATCAGCTATGCATGAATTAATGGATGACAAAGAATATATTTATGATACGATGATTAAAGATTTATACTTTTTAGGCAGAGTGTTACATAAAAAATACAAAATATTGAGAATTACATACACTGTCTTTATGATCGGTGTTATTATAACTGTTATTTCTTTTGTTGTTGCCTTTAATACATTACAATAAAAGTTATTAAAACATTATATATAAAAAAAGCATTGTTTTAACAATGCTTTTTTTATATATGCTTAGTACTATTAATTAAGTTCTTTCATCAGATCTTCATAAGTATAATACTCTTTATCCTTTTCATTTTTATTATATAGAATATTAATTCGTAATGCTTTAAGGCCTGTTACTCCTTGTAGATTTTCAATTTCGACAATTTCAATCTCCTCTTCTAAGTAGTTTTTAGACTGCAAAAAGTTAATATACTTGATATATTCTCTTTCGTCTGACTTTTGCGAATAGATAATCACTAATTTTCCTTTTTCTGTAATTCTTTGATTAGTTCCTTTTATTTTTGACTTATCAACTCTCTTTTTTACTACCTCATATCTAGCATTATATGTCCCGTCTACATCAAATCGCTTTTCATCCATTCTAAACCTAACAGATAAAGACGAATTGAACACTAAAACCATTGAAGCTACATCTAATGCCATTGGAAGATCACCCTTCATTTGATAATACGCATTTTCCATTTCACACATCATCTGCAGCTGCCATAATCTTAAATTATATAGATATACCTCATTAAAACTATCTTGTTTTGTGATTGACTCCCCAATGTACATGTTATGCTCTACACCATCAGATTTAAATCGTTCAAAATAATGCGGATATACCTTTTGTGCTTCTTCTTGTTTTTGATCCAACAGAGTAGCCATCTTTTTATTGATTAACAAAACAGTATCATCATAAGCCTTTCTATGTTTATAAATCGTTCTTATAACTGGATCTAAATCATTTTCATATTCATTAATTAGTTTATCCAATTCTTCATTCTTTTGCTTAATATGTTTAAACAAAGGAGTTATCTCTTCTGCAATGAAGTTTATTATATTTTGTTCGCTATCAACTTGTAACTCTTGTTTTATAGCATTAATATAACCATCTGTTCTGTATTTCAACTGTTCATAAAAAGGTATCGATTCTAATGTAATTAGTTTATTAATTATCTTAGATACTCCATTTAACTGAAGTTCAATATCTTTTTGTATCGCTTGATTACGTGCTTCTGATGAACCTTTTATATCTATTTGCCCAAACAAAGGATAAACTTTATCAAATGTAACTTCTCTAAACGAAACCGGATTTTCATCTACAATAGCTCTTAAAAATCGTTTAGCCTCTTGCTTAAATTTCCAATGTACACTTGGGTGTATTGATGTACATTCTTGTTGTATCACAAGTTCTATTTCATTTTCAGATTTAGCCTTTGATCTCAAAACAGAATCTATCAAATAAGGCATAATATCTTCTAACTTATTTGCATTAATACTGTTTAATTCTCTTACGTTTGGTGAAACAATCTCTAAAACACCCAACAAGCTTTCTTCTCCAATAATTGGGGCAATAATAACACTCTTTACACCTTGGTCAACAAGATTTTTATACATTACCTCATTGGGAGCCATTTCATGATATTTTTGTACATCTGATATAGCAAAATATGTAGATTTCTTGAACAGATGATCGTAGGTACCTTTGCACAAAACCGCATCACAATTATTAGAGTCTCTATCGTATAAAAGATAACTATCTACATTTTTTAAAGGTACGCGTTCAAAAACCTTATCCTCTTGATTATAAGCTGAAAATCCAACTTTAATTTCTCGAAGGTTAAAAATAGATCTAAATATTTCCTGAAAACTACCAGAAAAATCTATTTTATCCTCGTCATATCTAATTAAACTAGTTTTAAAATCAGATATAGAAACATCTGCAGTAACATCAAACATATTTGCTATTACAACCCCTTTAAAAACCCAACTGTCAGGAGGGAATTTCTCCTTCCACATTTCGATATCATCAAAATTATCTAGTAAATCAGCAACATCATCATCTGTAATGTCCTTAGCATTATCGGTTTTAATAATATCTATAAAATCTGCATTATACAATATTTTATAATGCCTCATTACTCCTGTTGCATCAGGAATATCATAAAAGAAAGGTCTTCTAAAATCAATATTATAATTGTAATAGCTACCCAAAATTATACTACATCCCATGATATAGTAATAGTCTTCATCAAAATTTTTTATATGGGGTTCAAAATTATTTCCAGCTGCCTTTATAATGTTCTTATATCTTAAAGAAGATTTTAATACTGTACTATGAAAAGGAATTGTTGCAATCTTAATTTCGTTTAACTGTAATATCTTTGGAAAAGAATCTTCTAAAACCATATCTATTTGAGGTAATAGTTCTTCTATTCTTTTTTCAGTTTTTATGCCTTCCTCTAGTTCTGGATATTCTTCGGCAATTTTCAAAATCTTTAAAGCTCTTTCTTTAAGCAATTCATTATCACCATTTAAAAACTCTCTATATTGATCAAAAAACTTTGAAAAACTTATCCATATCCCTAAAGGAAAATCCTGATCTAAAACATTCATATCACTAAGTTAAAAGGAAAACACAAAAATACTACAAACAAAAATGCATCATCTCAATATTAACAATTTATTAAATAGAAACCTCATTTTCATTCAAAACACATAAAGAAATAAAGATATTTCACCTATAATCCCTATTACTAATTGGTCCCTTCATAAATTATATAGTTACAATTATATTCAATTTTAACAATTATTTTTATATGCTACGTTAATTTTTGGAGTTTATAGGTTGGATTCTTTATTTTTACGTCTAATAAATTAAAATACTATGAAAAGAATTGCATTACTGGTTACAGTTTTATTGCTTGTAGCTTGTCAAAAAGAAAAAAAGGGATATCACATTTCTGCAGATACAACTGGTTTTGAAAACGGTACTGTAGTTTATGTAAATGCTATTAGTGAATCTAATAGACCCGTTATTATCGATTCTACTGTTATACAAAATGATAAGTTCGAATTAGCTTTATCTTCTCCAGAAAGCAATGATTTTAATTACCTAACTTTTAAGGATATTAGAGGGAATGTGTTATTCTTAGCAGAAAATAATCCTATTAAAATGACCATTTATAAGGATAGCCTTAGATCATCTATCATTAAAGGAGGGTCAGAGAACAAACTATTCTTTAATTATTTAACTACTGTTCAACAATATGGGGAAGAAAAAATGGAATTGGATAAGCAATATCAAATAGCTTCTAAATTAGGAGAAAGAGAAAAGCTTGTAAAAATTGGTAATGATAGAAAAACATTAGTCGAAAATGAAAGAAAGTTTAGAAGAACTTTAGCCGATCAAAACAAAGAATCTCTGGTATCTATAATGGCTATTACCGATCTTTTAAACTTAAAAGATCTAAAAGCTAAAGAAGCTGATGAAAAATATAAAGTTATTTCTGATACCTTAAAAAATACTCGATTAGGTAAAAACTTAAAAATGCTTATCAATAGTGCATTGGCTACTGCATCTCAAAAAGTAATGGATGTTGGTGTTAAAGCAGAAGATTTTACTGCACCAACTCCTGAAGGAAAAATGTTATCTCTTAAAGAATCTATGGGCAAAATCACTATTGTAGATTTTTGGGCATCATGGTGTAAACCATGTAGAATTGAGAATCCTAATGTTGTAAAAGTATACAATAAGTATCATGATAAAGGATTAAATATTATTGGTGTTTCTTTAGACAAAAAGCAGGAAGCATGGACTAAGGCTATTGCAGATGATAATCTACAATGGAATCATGTTTCTAATTTACAATTCTGGCAAGAACCTATAGCAAAAGCATATGGTGTAAGATCTATCCCTGCTACATTCATTTTAGATGAAAAAGGAAATGTTATTGCAAAAAACCTTAGAGGACCTGCATTAGAAGAGAAAATATCAGAGTTATTAGAGAAGAAAGCACTATAATAGGATAATACTTTAATAAGTAATAAAAAAAATGCGACATAAAGATGTCGCATTTTTTTATACTATAACTTTCCTAATCGTTGTAGTACAAAAAGAATAATAATAGGCACTGCTAATAAACCAATCATCAATAAATTTTCTTGAAACAACCAAGGAGCCAAAATTAATGTCACTATATATCCTCCAACTGCACCACCAAAATGTGCATCATGACCTATATTACCAACTCTATTTTTCATTCCAAAAATAGAATATAACAAATATCCAATACCAAATATATAGGCCGGAATAGGAATAGGTATAAACATCAAGTATAAACTCATATCCGGTCTAAATAAAATACCTGCATATATTATTCCTGATACTGCTCCACTAGCGCCCACAGCGCTATAATGATATTCTTCTTTATGAAAAACAAAAGAAAATAAATTTCCCACTAACAAACTTGCAAAATAAACAACCAAAAATTTAATGTTACCAAGATAACCTATTACCAAAGGGGCAAAAATATACAGGGTAAACATATTAAAAAATAAGTGCATGGTATCTACATGCAAAAAACCAGAAGTCAACATTCTTAATTGCTCTCCTCTTCTAATCCCACCAATATTAAATTTATACTTTTCAAAAAACGAAAAATCATTAAATCCTTTTAAGGATATTAAAATATTCGCTCCTATAATTACAATGATTACAATATCAAGGTTGCCCATTTTGTTTTAAATTTTTGTTCAAATATACCATATATTTTCACCTCAAAAAACCTTAGTTGATTTTCCCATCTTAACGACAAAAAGTTTAATAAAAAACGAATATTCGTTATATTTGCGAACTCCAAAAAATCAAGCTAATGCAACTATTAATATATAGTTTGGTATATCCGATATTATTGGTGATTTCTAAATTACCTTGGAAACTATTTTATGCTTTTTCTACAGGTATTTTCCTTTTTATATATTATGTTATTGGTTACCGTAAAAAAACAGTTACCAATAATTTAAAATTAGTCTTTCCTGAAAAGACGGATCAAGAGATTAAACAAATTAGGGTAGATTTCTATAAACACATTTGTGATATGTTTCTTGAAATGATCAAATCTATTTCAATTTCTGAAAAAGAAATGATAAGACGTTTTAAAGTTACCAATATAGAAAAGTTGTATGAGCTTGAGGCCAAAGGAGAAAATATTATGGTAATCATGGCACATTATGCTAGTTATGAATGGGCCAACGCAATTGATTTACAAACTGGATTTCAAGCCGTAGGAGTATATAAACAAATTCACAACAAATATTTTGACAGATTAGTTCATAGAATTAGAGGTCGTTTTGGATCTCGTATTGTAGCTAATAGAAATGCTATGAAAGTTATTACAGAAGATCAGTCTAGAGATGGATTATATATGTATGGACTAGTTTCGGATCAGACTCCCAAATTACATAAGGCAACTTTTTGGACAGATTTTATGGGTATAAAAGCTCCGGCTTTTATGGGAGCTGAGGTTTTATCTAAACGACTCAACTTAAATACTTATTATTTACAGGTAGAAAAAGTAAAACGAGGGCATTATGAAGCTACATTTGTCACTATAACGGAAGATTCTAAAAACTGTGATGATTATTTCATTGTTAAAAAGTATCTAGGTTTATTAGAAAAACAAATACGCAATAAACCTGAATATTACTTATGGTCTCATAGACGTTGGAAACATAGAAACGCTCCTATCCCACAAGATGCAATAGTAGATTAAACTACGTGTTTGTCTACTTCTAACAAATAAGTTTATCTTTGCTAGCTTTTAACCATCCGATTTATGCAGTTAGTCATTTATAAACTTGTATACCCTATACTTTGGGTAATTTCGAAATTACCTTGGCGGTTATTTTATTTTCTATCCGATTGTGTATACGTATTAGTCTATTATATTATTAGATATAGACGTAAAACAGTCAATAGTAACCTTAGATTGGTTTTTCCAAAAAAATCTAAAAAGGAAATTGATACGATTCGAAAAGCGTTTTATAAACATATGTGTGATATGTTTTTAGAAATGATCAAATCACTTTCTATATCAAGAGAAGACCTTATTAATCGATATAAAGTAGTTAATCTGGATGAGTTTCATGAATATGAAAAAAAGAACAAAAGCATTATAACTATGATGGGGCATTATGGCAGTTTTGAGTGGTCTAATGCTGTTGATTTGGTCTCTATAAACCCTTGTGTTGGAATCTACAAAAAGATTGAAAATAAATACTTTGATCGCTTGGCTCATCGCATTCGTGGTCGTTTTGGATCTAGACTTATTGCTAGTAATAAAGTAGCAAGGCAAATTATAAGAGATAAACAAGAAGGTAATATCTGTGGTTATGGAATGATTGCCGATCAAACTCCAAAAATTCATAGCACAAAATATTGGACTGATTTTATGGGAGTCAAAGTTCCTATTTTTCTTGGTGGTGAATTCTTAGCACAACGATTAGATGTAATTGTTTTATACCTTCATGTTGAAAAAGTCAAAAGAGGGCATTATGAAGTAAGGTTTATTCCTATTTCTGAAAATAGTAAAGAAGAAGAGCCATACTATGTAACCAAAAAATACTTAAGGTTACTAGAAGCACAAATCCATGAAAAACCAGAATATTATTTATGGACGCATAAGCGTTGGAAACATAGAAATGCGCAGGTTCCTGAAGGTGTAACAGTGGAATAATATCATTTTGTTGCAAAAAAAATAAAAAACCACCTTTTATAAAAGGTGGTTTTTTATTTTCAAAAGTCAATAGAATTAAAACTTTACATATTAGATTCCTGCTATTTCTTTTAAAGTTAATATGGTATCCTCTGCCAATCTATCTGCCTTATCTTGGCTTAAAGCTTCTGTATAAATACGAATAATTGGTTCGGTATTACTTTTTCGTAAATGAACCCAACAATCATCAAAATCAACTTTTACACCATCAACTGTTGACACTTCTTCTGATTCATACTTTTTATGAAACCCACTTAAAATAGCATCGACATTTAACTCTGGAGTTAATTGAATTTTATTCTTACTCATATAATACGAAGGATAACTATCTCTTAATTCACTAACACTGCATTTTTTTTCTGCTAAATGAGTAAGAAAAAGAGCAACACCAACCAAAGAATCTCTTCCATAATGAGATTCTGGATAGATAATACCTCCATTACCTTCACCACCAATGATAGCGTTATTGGCTTTCATTTTCTCAACCACATTAACCTCTCCTACGGCACTAGCTTCATAATGTCCGTTATGTTTTTGTGTTACATCTCTAAGAGCTCTACTCGAAGATAAATTAGAAACCGTATTACCAGGTGTCTTCCCTAATACAAAATCTGCACAAGCTACTAAAGTATATTCCTCTCCAAACATTTCTCCTTTTTCGCTCATAAAAGCTAAACGATCAACATCTGGATCCACAACAATTCCTAAATCTGCGTTTTCTTTAACCACTAACTCAGACAAATCTGTTAAATGTTCTTTTAATGGTTCTGGATTATGTGGAAAATGCCCATTGGGTTCACAATATAATTCTACAGTTTCTACCCCCATTTTATTCAACAACCCTGGTATTGCAATCCCTCCTGTAGAATTAACAGCATCGACAACAACCTTAAAACCAGCTTGCCTAACCAAATCGGCATTAACTAAAGGTAAATTTAAAACCTCTTCTATATGCTTATCAATATAAGTATTGTTAACTGTTATACTACCCAAGTCATCAACTTCTGCAAAGATATACTCATCATTTTCTGCAATGTCAAGGATTTTCTTACCATTATCAGCATTCAAAAATTCTCCTTTACCATTAAGTAATTTTAGAGCATTCCATTGTTTTGGATTATGACTAGCCGTTAATATAATACCGCCATCTGCCTTTTCGATCGGCACAGCAACCTCGACTGTTGGTGTAGTAGAAAGACCAAGATCAATAACATGAATACCCAACCCAACTAAACTATTCATCACTAATTGTTGAATCATTGCCCCAGAAATTCTTGCATCGCGCCCAACTACAACCGTTGGATGATCCTTGTTTGTTTCTTTTTTCAACCAGCTTCCATATGCCGAAGCAAATTTTACCGCATCTACTGGTGTAAGGTTATCTCCTACCGTTCCACCGATAGTACCTCTAATACCAGAAATTGATTTTATTAACGTCATTTTTTGTGTGTATTGTTTGTTTGTTTTAACGACAAATGTACAAGGTAAGATAGACTACCACAACTTTAGGATTAAAGTTTACAAAAAAACAATCTGAGATCTATAAAAAATTGTAACTTTCACTAATGAATTTTTTAGCGCACATTTATCTTTCTGGAGAAGACCCCGAACTTAAAATAGGTAATTTTATTGCAGATTCTGTAAAAGGAAAAAAGTTCACCCAATTTCCCGAACGTATCCAACAAGGAATCATATTACATCGTAAAATTGACTCATATACAGACAAACACCCAATTGTAAAACAAAGTGTTTCTAGATTATTTCCTAAATATGGTCATTATAGCACTGTAATTGTTGATATTTTATATGATCATTACCTTGCTGCATATTGGAGCGAATTTTCAGATATTCCGTTAGATATTTATGTAACAGATTTTTATGATTTATTACAAGAATATTATACTATCTTGCCCAAACCCATTCAGAACTTCTTACCCTATATGCTTAGAGATAACTGGTTGTTAAGCTATGCTACGATACCGGGCATTGGAAAAATTTTATATCAAATGAATCATCGTACAAAAAATAGATCAAAAATGAATTTTGCGGTGATAGAATTAGAACAATATTATACTGATTTTGAGAATGAATTTCGATCATTCTTTGAGGAACTTGAGTTATTCACTAAAAATGAAATGAGAACATTATGAAAATAAAAGGTATCCATTATTTATTTTATTTTATATTTCTAAACTTATTTTTTTCGTGCAAAAATGCACCACAACCACCTTTACAAGAAAAAAGTGAACCCATAGTTGGCCTAATAGCCGAAAAGGCAATGGTCGTTTCTGCTCGATCCGAGGCTTCAAAAATTGGGGCAGAAATCATGAAAAAAGGAGGTAATGCTTTTGATGCAATGGTTGCTACAGAAATGGCTCTTGCTGTAACATATCCTTATGCAGGAAACCTTGGCGGCGGTGGATTTATGGTTTACCGTTTGACCAATGGTGAAACAGGTGCGTTGGATTACCGAGAAAAAGCCCCCTTAGCAGCCTCAAAAGATATGTATCTAGATGAGAATGGAGATCCTATCCCAGAAAAAAGTCAATTAGGTGCATTAGCAATCGGAGTACCTGGAACAATTTCTGGAATTTTTGAAGTTCATCAAAAATTTGGAAGCCTACCTATAGAGGATATTCTTAACCCAGTAGTGAAATTGGCTAAAAGAGGCTTCATTGTAACGGAAAAACAAGAAAAGAGATTTTCAAAATACAAAGATTTACTTTTCAAAGTAAACGAAGATACTATACCTATTCTTAGTGGATATAAAGCAAAAGACACTTTAAAAAATCCAGAACTTGCAAGAACACTGGAAAGAATTATACAAAATGGAAAAGATGAATTTTACAAAGGTGAAACGGGTCAAAAATTAGTCAATTTTATACAGTCCAAAGGAGGAATTATTACCTTAGAGGATTTAAATAAGTACGAAACTAAATGGCGTACTCCTGTTAAATTTAAATATCGAGATCTAGATATTATTTCAATGTCACCTCCATCAAGTGGTGGAGTTTGCCTTGCACAAATAATGAAAATGATCGAGCCGTATGACTTAGAAACCTATGGTCATAACACTCTTAAAACAATTCAAGTTATTACAGAAGCTGAGCGTAGAGCATATGCAGATCGTAGTTTTTATCTTGGGGATCCAGATTTTGTAGAAATCCCAGTAGATACATTAATAAGTGATTCATACTTATTAGATAGAATGAGCGATTTTAGTTTTGATAAAGCCACATTATCATCAGCTATTAACTGTGGAGTAATTCCAGGATATGAAAGTGACGAAACAACCCACTACTCTATTGTAGATCAATTTGGTAACGCTATCTCTGTAACTACTACACTTAATGGCGCCTATGGGTCAAAATTATATATTCCTGAGTTAGGCTTTTTTATGAACAATGAAATGGATGATTTTAGCGCTAAGCCTGGCACACCAAATATGTTTGGATTAGTTGGTGCTAAAGCCAATGCTATTGCACCAGAAAAACGAATGTTAAGTTCGATGACTCCAACAATTGTAGAAAAAAATGGCAAGTTTTGGATGTCTGTTGGTACTCCAGGAGGTTCTACCATAATAACCTCTGTTTTACAAACTATTTTAAATGTAAAAGAATTTGGCATGACTATGCATGAGGCCGTTAATGCCCCGCGTTTTCATCACCAGTGGCTACCAGATATAGTTGTTTTTGAGCCAGAATTATTCGACAATAATTTATTAGATAGTTTAAGGCAAAAAGGATATCAGATTAATGAAGAAAACTCAAAGGTAATTGGTAAAGTCGATGGCATTTTAGTTCTTCCTGATGGTACTTTAGAAGGTGGAGCAGATAAAAGAGGTGATGATACAGCTGTTGGGTTTTAAAATTTCTACTTATGGATAGTTTTGTCTCTTCATTAATTACCTCATTAGAAAATCATTCAAACCCTAATGAGGCACAAAGAATGCATCTTTATATGAAGGAACATTTTCCTTATTATGGTATTAAAGCACCTATTAGAAAAAGAATTCTTAAAGAAATTAGTGATCAATACAAAAAAGAGTTATCTCATAATAGAGTTATATTAATTGCCAATGAATTATATCAAAAACCAGAACGAGAACTTCATTACTGTGCAATGGAACTGGTCGATCGATTCTTAAAAAGAAAGTATACACTAGAAGATCTCGATTTTATTACACATCTGATTAGCCAAAACTCATGGTGGGATACTGTTGATTTTATTGCTAAACATATTTTAGGCAATTATTTATTACAATTCCCTAACCAAATACCAACTATCATAAATTCGTATTCAACATCTAAAAATATGTGGCTAAACCGAAGCGCTATTTTATTTCAATTAGGATATAAAGGTAATACCTATTCTAAATTACTTTTTGAATTATGTGAACAGCATAAAAAATCTAAAGAATTTTTTATCAAAAAAGCAATCGGATGGGCCTTAAGAGAATACTCTAAAGTTGAACCGCAAATCGTTAAAAACTATATTACATCTACAAATTTACAGGCTCTTTCAGAAAAAGAGGGTTTAAAGATAATTAATAGATAAAAAAGATTTTTTTAGAACTTAAACAACTATTATTTACTAGTACTTCTCACCTATATCAAGCATTCTCAAAACACTAATGCACATTTTATTTTTCTAATTCTGCCATTACAAAGAAATCTAGTTCGTCTAAAAAAAAACTAATCCAGTTTTTTTACTGTTTTCCCTTTTCGCAAAAATGTCTTTTATACAACAAGACATACCTTTCGTTAATTATAACCTAACCTTAATACATTTTAACAAAGATACCCAATAGTAATTGGTTAAATTTAGTAAGACAAAGGTCTTTTAATCAAAAAAATAGGATGAAAGGTTTTATGCTTTTTTTATAAAATTTATCTAATCAAATCACAAACTCAATTTTAAAATCATGAATTTAAAAACAACAACCATCAAGAAAGTAAAATTCTTAAATCTACTTAAAAGTTTATCCATTGCTATCTGTTTAAGCATCACAACATCAATGTATTCAAATGACTTTGTGAATACGCTCAAATCAACCAACACTATTACTGATACAGAATCACCTACAACTCCTACTGGCTTATCTATTACTTATGATGAAGGGAATGATGTTACTTGGCTTTCCTGGAATGCATCTACAGACAATGTAGGTGTAGATTATTATGTCGTATATGACAAAGGAGAATCTGTATATGCTTTAGATCAAACAAAACTAGGCTTTGGTGGAAAGTTAGATCCCAATCGAACTTATATTTTCACTATTGAAGCCATTGATAAATCGGGAAACAAATCAGCCATAAGCCTTCCTTTAACAGTCTCTCCACAAGAACCTACAGGTCCTTGTGATGGTATAGAAGAATGGAAATCAGGAGTGACGTATCAAGTCGGAGATAAAGTAACTTACAGAGGTAATCTTTACGAATTAAAAACTTCTAGATGGGCATTTATTTCATCTTGTGATAATTCTATCTCAAATAATATTTCAGAGAGTAACTCTGTTGACACAGAAGCTCCTACAGCTCCTACAAATTTATCAGCTACTTATGATCAAGGAAATGATGCAACTTGGCTTTCTTGGAATCCATCTATTGATAATGTTGGTATTGATTACTATATAGTATATGATCAAGGAAAATTTGTTTATGCCTTAGATCAAACAAAATTAGGTTTTGGTGGAAAGCTAGACCCAACTAAAACTTATGTTTTTACAATTGAAGCTGTAGATAAAGCTGGTAATAAATCAGAATTAAGTGCTCCACTAACCATATTAGCAGAAGAACCAACAAGTCCATGTGATGGTATAGAAGAATGGAGATCAGGAGTAACTTATCAAACGGGAGATCGAGTAACCTATAGAAATAACCTTTATGAAAGACAAACTTTTAGATGGGCATTTATTTCTTCGTGTGGAGCTGCTAAATCTGCAAACAACATTACTCCTACAGAAAACAGTACCATTAGTGTATTCCCTAATCCTGCAACCAAAACATTGAATATTTCTGCATTTAATCTTTCTGAAAAAACAACATATAATATTACTGATATGCAAGGAAGAGTAATTACCCAAGGAGCGTATAAAACTACTTTAAACATTGAAAGTTTACCAAAAGGAATTTACATGTTTAATCTTACATCTAACGCCACTAAAAAAGGGGTTCTATTTGTAAAAAAATAACATAACCTACCCTATTCTTCTTTATAAAAAAAGCCAAAAACGGTTGCTTTAAAAAAGCAGCCGTTTTTGATTTACAGATTTTTTTAAATATTAATTTTTGATCTTGAATACTATAAAAAATATAATTTTTATTCCTTCAAAAACTCAAGCTCTTCACAAGTTTTACTGGGTATAAACTCTGTAAATTCGTAATGAGCTAAGTTATTCTTATTAAATGGGTCTTTTTCTATAATTTTAAGCAGTTCCTCTCTATCAGAAATCTTTGATAAGATAATCCCCCCTGTTCTAGGTATTTTTCGCCCAGAAGCGTGAAAGTTACCTAACTCGTATTGCTCATTCAAATATTTAACATGATCATCCAAATGCTTATCTACTACATCCAGAGGAACTTTATAAGTTAAGTTTATAATATACATTTAATTTGAGTTATATTAATTATTAGAGTATTTGTATCCTTAATTACAAAAATATGAAAGGATTTCTCTAAACTAAAAACAGGTTAATTATAATATTATCATATAAAAAATGCGTAGCTTTTGGCTACGCATTTTACAATTTATATATTTCTATATATTATTTTACTTCTTCGAAGTCAACATCTTCTACATCACTACCTTCAGAACCACCACCATTATTAGGTTGCTCTGCCCCTGCATCAGGTCCAGGCTGTCCATTTTGTTGTGCTTCAGCTTGAGCTTTGTACATTTCTTCACTTGCAACTTTCCAAGCTTCATTGATTTTATCAAGTGCTGGTGAAATCACTGCTAGATCTTTAGTTTCATAAGCTTTCTTTAATTCTTCTAAAGCCTCTTCAACTGGTTTTTTCTTGTCATCAGACAATTTATCTCCAAATTCTTTAAGTTGCTTTTCTGTTTGGAATATCATTCCATCAGCTTCATTTAACTTATCTGCAGTTTCTTTTGCTGCCTTATCAGCTTCTGCATTAGCTTCAGCTTCTTGTTTCATTTTCTCAATTTCTTCTTCTGTTAATCCAGAAGATGCCTCGATACGAATATCTTGAGATTTGTTTGTTGCCTTATCTGTAGCAGATACTTTAATGATACCATTTGCATCAATATCGAAAGTAACTTCTATTTGTGGCACCCCTCTTTGCGCAGGTGGAATCCCATCTAAGTGAAAACGACCAATCGTTTTATTGTCTGCTGCCATAGGACGTTCTCCTTGCAATACATGAATCTCTACAGATGGTTGATTATCTGCTGCAGTAGAGAATACCTGAGATTTTTTAGTAGGAATTGTTGTATTAGCTTCGATAAGCTTAGTCATTACATTACCCATTGTCTCAATACCTAGAGAAAGAGGTGTAACATCTAATAATAATACATCTTTAACATCTCCAGTAAGTACTCCTCCTTGGATTGCCGCTCCAACAGCTACAACCTCATCCGGGTTAACTCCTTTACTAGGTGATTTTCCAAAGAAGCTTTCTACCGCTTCTTGCACTGCAGGAATACGAGTAGATCCACCTACTAATATGATTTCATCAATATCACTTGTTGATAATCCAGCCGATTTAAGAGCTGTACGACAAGGTTCTATTGTACGTTTTACTAAATCATCGATTAACTGATCAAACTTTGATCTTGTTAATGATCTTACCAAGTGTTTAGGTCCACTTGCAGTAGCCGTTACGTATGGTAAATTAATTTCTGTTTGTGCAGATGATGATAATTCAATTTTAGCTTTTTCTGCAGCTTCTTTAAGACGTTGTAGAGCCATTGGGTCTTGTCTAAGATCCATATTCTCTTCAGCCTTAAATTCTTCTGCTAACCAGTCAATTATTTTTTGATCGACATCATCTCCTCCTAAGTGTGTGTCTCCGTCTGTAGATAAAACTTCAAATACACCATCTCCTAATTCTAGGATAGATACATCATGAGTTCCTCCTCCAAAATCGAATACAACAATCTTTTGATCTGTTCCTTTTTTATCAAGACCATATGCTAATGCTGCGGCTGTAGGCTCATTAATAATTCGCTCTACTGTAAGTCCAGCTATTTCTCCAGCTTCTTTTGTAGCTTGACGCTGTGCATCATTAAAATATGCAGGCACAGTAATTACTGCACGTGATATATCTTGACCAAGGTAATCTTCTGCAGTTTTCTTCATTTTCTGAAGTGTCATTGCAGATAATTCTTGAGGCGTATATAAACGACCATCGATATCTACTCGTGGTGTATCATTATCTCCTTTTACAACTTTATATGCTGCTCTTTCTGCTTCTTTAGACGATTCAGAGAACTTATTCCCCATAAATCTCTTAATAGAAGAGATAGTTTTAGTCGGGTTGGTTACCGCCTGACGCTTTGCAGGATCTCCTACCTTAATTTCCCCTCCTTCTACAAAAGCAATAACAGAAGGTGTTGTTCTTTTACCTTCGGCATTAGGGATTACTACAGGCTCATTACCTTCCATTACCGAAACACAAGAGTTGGTTGTTCCTAAGTCTATTCCTATTATTTTACTCATTTTATAATAATTGTTATACTATTTGTTCGTTATAATTTATTGCAGTTAGGACAATGATTATGCCATTACAATCTATATGACAGGATGTCATTATTCTTTTTTATTATAACTTTAATACTATAGAGTACATCGTTATATGACACCAACAAGATCTATACTTAAAATAAGGTTTCGATAAAAAAAATAAGTATAATTAACTATTCCTAAAAAAAGAAGCATATTTCCTGTCAAAAAACTATATTTACCCCAAATTTTATCAATAATTATATATATGGAATGTATCAGTATTTTTGATATGTTAAAAATTGGTGTAGGTCCCTCTAGTTCACATACATTAGGACCATGGCAAGCTGGAAGAAGATGGATTTGTGAGCTTAAAGACGAAAACATTTTTGAAGATGTAACCAATATAACTGTAGATCTTTACGGATCTTTATCATTAACCGGAAAAGGTCATGCAACAGATATTGCTGTAATTTTAGGATTATGTGGTTATGATCCAATTACAATTGACGTTTCGTTAATCGATTCGTACATTGACAACATAAACACGACAAAAGAGCTCTCTCTTAATAGCGAACTACTCATATCTTTTGATCCAAATTCTCAGATCATATTTAATAAAGAATTTAAAGAATTTCACCCTAATGGCATGACATTTCATGCTACTTTAAAAAATGGAGAACAAGTTTCCTCTTCTTTTTATTCTATTGGTGGTGGTTTTGTAGTAAAAGAAGAACGTAAAAGGAAAGAAAAAAAGCTTACCGAATTCAAAGGATTTCCTATGCCTATAGAAAAAGGCACTGATCTTTTGGCATATTGTTCCTCTAAAAATAAAAAAATCTCTGAGGTTGTATTAGAAAATGAACGTTCTCTTCGTAGTGATAGCGAAATCGACAAAAGAATATTACAGGTTTGGAATGTAATGTTAGAGTCAATGTATACAGGTTGTCATACTGAAGGAATATTACCTGGTGGATTAAACGTAAAAAGAAGAGCCTTTGCTACTCATAAAAAATTAGTAGGTGACACTCCATATACAACTCCAGAAGAATGGATAGAATCCATACGAGGTACAACTGTTGAGTTTCGTCAAATATTAAAATGGGTCTCTTGCTTTGCTCTTGCCGTTAATGAAGTAAATGCATCATTGGGTCGTGTGGTAACAGCACCAACCAACGGAAGTGCCGGAGTTATCCCAGCAGTAATGATGTATTATATGGTGATAGAAAACCATGATGCAAATTTTGATGACATAAAACAATTTATGCTTGTTGCTGGAGAAATTGGTAGTATTTTCAAAAAAGGTGCTACAATATCTGCAGCTATGGGTGGATGTCAAGCCGAAATTGGTGTTTCTTCTGCTATGGCAGCAGGAGCTCTGACTGAACTTATGGGTGGTTCTCCAGAACAAGTCTTAATGGCTAGTGAAATTGCTATGGAGCATCATTTGGGTCTTACCTGCGATCCTATTGCAGGCCTAGTACAAATCCCATGTATCGAACGAAATGCTATGGGAGCGATAAAAGCTATCAATGCTTGTGAAATGGCTTTAGAAGCAGATGCAGCACATGCAAAAGTACCTCTTGACAAAGTAATTGAAACGATGTGGGAAACGGCTCAAGATATGAACACAAAGTATAAAGAAACTAGTGAAGGTGGATTGGCAATAAAAGTAAGTTTAAGTGATTGTTAAGCCCAATCAAATAATTTTTTTTAAAATATTTTAAAAAAAATTATTTGATAACACTCTCTTAATTTACAAAAAATCAGAATGTTATACTCCGTCACTGAAAATAGTTTAAAATAAATCAAAAATATACGTTGATTTGTCTTGTTTTATAAGGTATAGCTTCATATATTTGCACCGCTTTTGAAATAAAGCAAAGCACTAAAATAATGGTCGCGTAGCTCAGCTGGATAGAGCATCTGCCTTCTAAGCAGACGGTCACAGGTTCGAATCCTGTCGCGATCACCAAAGCGGACAAATTAGTATAATTAGCTAATTGTCCGCTTTTATTTTTATCATAACTTACTGATAAAGAACTTACTATTTCTAAAATTGGATTTACTGAATTGGTTCGAACTCTGTCTTTTTCTCGATTATATGTAATCCCCTTGGGGAATAGCAAGTTTTGAAGCTCTTGTTTACCTTTGTAATCACTTAACTCCCACAATTTATTTAAGTTAGAAAACAAATTAATACAATTGTCTATGTAATTTTTAAGGTTCGAACTTTTTAAACTATTATTTTTTAATTCATCTGATATCAATTGTCTTTCTTCTTCAAATTTTGAAATAAACTTTTCGTATAAAACTGTATCTATTTCCCCTAGCACATAGCGTTCTTGTGTTTTATCGATCTTACTTTTTACTGAGGTTAATGATGCTTTTAAATGAACCGTATTATCCTTTTGTGATTTAAAATGATGCTCAAAAGTATATTGTAATTGTTTCTTTAATGGTGCTATCCATTTTTTATCTATTTCAAAACAAGAAAGTATTTTTTGAAATTGTTCATGTAAAGCTTTAGAATTTCGATTACAAGAACAACCAACAGTTTTACATTTGTAATAATATAGATTTTTCTTTTTCACCAAATAACCCGTTAATGGGCTTTCACATGAATTACAAAATGCAAAGGTTTTAAGGGGTAAGTTATCATTCTGTTTATTTTGTTTATAATTCTGATAATTTTTTGACTGAATACCATTTGCTTTTAAAAAAACCTCTTTAGATATAATAGGCTTGTGTTTCCCCTCGACAACTTCATTATCTAATATGCTATGTGAAAGCAAACCGCAATAAATTGGATTTCTAAAAATATCAGTAAGTCGTTGGCGATATATTGTTAATCCTTGTAATTTTAGCCTATCTATGATATCAGCATTCGCTAAATTTTCATTTACTTTCCAAAGAAAAATTTTCTTAATAAATTTTGCGTTCTCATCTGGTATGATAATAGGTATATTCTGCTCATTTCTTGCATTTTTATACCCTAAAGGTGCTACTCCCATATAATAACCATTTAAAAGGCGATGTCGCATCCCTGTTATCGTTTTATCTCGTCTAATATCATTATCATATCGACTGTATAGTAAATGGAAATTTTGCATGAATGTACCTGTAGGTGTATCACTATCCACATTTTGAGAAATTGAAAGCACTTTAATTCCTTTTTTCTTTAACTCCTCAACAGTCGCAATTGCTAACCCTCCTGTTCTAGAATACCTATCTAGACTATGTACTATAATATTAGTTATTTTCTTTCGCTTTACATAAGCAAGCATTTCTTTATACGCTTTTCTTTCATCTGTCTTCGCACTTTCATAAGTACCACCAAAATACTGGCATACTTCATAACCATTTTTAATAGCAAACTCAGTACAAATTTCTTTTTGACTTTCAAGACTAGTATTATCTTTTTGTTTTGCATCTGAAACTCTGGTATAAATTACCGCCTTATTATTTCTTACTATTTTCTTGTGGTTCTTCTTCGCGAAGTTTTGAAATTGTTCTAATGCGCTCATTTTGAATTATTACTTTATGTGCCAATAAGGATAAGTTCTTAAAAGCCTTAATCATTTCTTTTGCCTGTTCATCTGATAAATCACTTAGCCCATCAAACCCTTTTAACTCTTCAATGGTTAGTACTTTTAATTCTTCATTATTTTCAGATGTATTCATTTTAACAGGTATTTTATTCGTTTGTTTAACACGAATATATACGCCCTAATACCTGTATTTTTGTTGTTTGTAAACATTGTCTTACTTATATCTTTTCTGTCCGAATCAAGACAAAAAATAACACTCTAAAAATCCTATAAGAATGTATCTATTTTCTTATCATCAACAATATTTACATTATCAAGACAATATTTTCATTACAAAATGATAATTATTTTTTATAAATAAGTGGATTTTAAAAGAAATAAATTCGCTGTCATAGACTAAGAAAAGGAAAATGTGTAGACACAGATATGTAACCACCACAGAACGCTACCTTAAGTCATTAGGAGTATTAGAAGGTGAAAACGCTGTGTCAATGTTACCAGATATACAACACTCGTAAACCTATGTAAATAACAAACCCCGTCGATTTCAACGGGGTTTGTTATTAATTCTATAATAACTAATTAGTGACTATATATTGGTACTGTCGTATAACCTAATTCATAGCACTTAACAGTACTATTTTTCATCTCTGATCTAAAAATCAAGAAAATATTATATCTAAAACCTGTCTTATAGTTATTCTTCTCCAAATATTCATAAGGATATCTAGTAGCCCGTAAAAATCTCCTTAATTCCAAATCAGTAAGAGGTAATACCTTTTTCTTAAAATCTTCCAAAGAAATCACATTACCTTCATGTGCCATGTACTCAATCATTGCTTTAGGCAATATATAACTATAATTAGGGGAACGCCAAGAACAATCTTTTAAATGCTCAAATATTAAAAGCCAATTTTTGTTTTCATTCCCTATTTCAAATTTAAGTGGTACAAGTGGTGGCTCATTAAGATTTATAGAATCTTTGACTTTATCCACTATAATAAAAATACTATTCTTTGGGATCTGGGCATTAATTACACCAACACCTATAATTAAAAGTAATAGTACTATTTTTTTCTTTATTTCATACAAATTTATTGACTCTCCATTTCTTTTACTTCGAATAATCATTTTATCTATAATAGGTTTATCCACGTGTAACAATCGCTCTATTTTGGCTCCTCTTTTATCTAATAGATTTGTTTCAGGATGCGCGTGATTAAATACTGTTTGCCTATTTACTTTTGTGGCAGCGAGTATCTATATTTCCGGAGGTACAATATGATTATTTTCTAACCAAACGTAAAGTGCAAAAATTAGTACAACAGAAAACCGGTTATATAAAAATATAACCGACTTC
>CANNBP010000029.1 GCA_947502885.1 uncultured Aquimarina sp.
GGGGTAATTTCGGGAGGTTTTTTAAAAGAAAGGCACATGATAAAGAATAGTAAGCCTTAAGTATTAAGGTTTTTAAAAGTACATTTTGACAATGTGTTTACGTTAAAATCCTCCCGTTTTTAGGGGTAATTTCGGGAGGTTTTTTAAAGAAAGGCACATGATAAAAAATAGTAAGCCTTATATAGTAAGGTTTTTAAAGTACATTTTGACAATGTGTTTACGTTAATAATCTCCCGTTTTTAGGGGTAATTTCGGGAGATTTTTTTAAAAAACTGTTTTAGATTAAATTAAGTAGATTGTTTGAGAGTTACCCAATTTTTAATTGGGTAACTTTTTCGTATTATAGAATAAGGAAAATAATGTTTTTTCTATTTTAGCATTATGACGGATATAAAACTTCTAGAATATTTAGAATCTTTTCTTACTACAAGACGAGTGGGGTTGAATACTCAAGTTCTTAATATGAGAACTAATCATTTTACGGTTGCAATAGAAGATGTTTATCAACTTCATAATACAAGTGCGGTCATACGTAGTTGTGATGTTTTTGGGGTTCAAAATGTGCATGTTATTGAAGAGGTAAATGTTAAAAGAATAGATAGGGAGATTGCTATGGGTGCTCAAAAATGGATAGATGTAAATAGATATTCATCTACACACGATTGTATTGCTACTCTTAAGAACAAAGGTTATCAGATTGTTGCAACAACACCTCATGATGACTCTATTATTCTTCAGGATTATGATGTTACAAAGCCGTCAGTGTTTTTTTTTGGTAGAGAACAGCATGGATTAAGTGATCAGGTGATTTCTGCTGCTGATTGTAAATTACATATTCCAATGGTAGGGTTTACAGAAAGTCTTAATATTTCAGTTTCTGCTGCAATTATTTTACAACACGTTACTTCCGAATTACGAAAAACAGATATTAACTGGCAGTTATCTGATAAAGAAAAATTTGAAAAGCGTATGGAGTGGGCAAAAAAAATAATTAAAAGCCATGAACAGATCATTGAGAGGTATTATCAAGATCATAATGTTAAGTAAAACACGAGTGAATTTTACCTCTTTTATATAAGAAACAACGTTAAAAGGATTAGAAGCACAAGATTAGAGAATGTTAGGCTTCTTATTTAATTAGGTGCTATTTCCTTTCTAATATTTTATATTCTTCGTAGCATTCACTTATGGCGTCAAGAATCTGTAAATCATTTGCGTATTTTATAAAGTCCACAGAATAATTACAATTACGTAGAATTTCGTCTATATCAAGTCGTTCGACTTGTAATAAAGCCATTAATGTAGCTCTGTCAAATTTTGTTTCAAGAAGACTTCTAATTTCATCATCTTTTTTCATTTTACGCAACTTTCTTAATTCTTTAGAACGTTTGCTAAACATGTTGTATAAAAAGTCTGCAGGGTTAAAGATAGCGCCAAGAACCTTGTTAACAGCTCCAGGCTGTTTATTTCCTCCTTCGTAACCTGAGTTTAAACCAGATATACTGTATCTATAATTGTTGTAAACCGGGATTTTTTTAGCATCAATTTCAAGATAACCTGTCAGTTGTACTTCAGAAACTACTACTTGTTCTAGCGCAATACCAAGCTCTGTCATTTTGATTTTAACATCTCCATATTTGACCCAATCATTAGTAACCCTTACGCGTAAGGGTTTATAACCAATATAACTAAAATATAGTGTGTCATTTACTTTAGCTGGGATCTTAAACTCTCCTTCTTTATTGGTAATTGTTCCGCTTACCTGACTTAGGTTAACAATATGAACATTTTCCAGTTTTTGATCTGTAGCAGCATTTAAAACTTTACCAGATACATTACCTACTTCAGTTTCATCTTGAGCTTGTATGGTAATGCTAACTATTAGGCTTATAAAAAATAATATTCTTCTCATGTATATTACTATGACGCTATTTTTTTTTAAAAGTGACACAAAGACTAGTTAAAAATCAGAGTTGTGTTTTTAATAATTTGATTTTTAACTAGTTGTTTGTGTTGTGTTATTGTAATTATCTTCGATCACTACGTTTTCTGCGATCACGATCTCTTCTTCGATTACCGCCATCTCCACGATCATCTTTATTATCAAAGCGTTTTTTTCCTCTAGGTTTAAACCCATCGCTTCGACGTTTTCCTTTAAAACCTCCATCACCATCTCTACGACGACGTCCGCCTCTTCGACCAGAATCTTTAGATATTTCAACATTTACTTTTCGTCCTTCCATTTTGAAGTCTTCAAAAATACCTAGAACAAGTTCTTGATGTTCTGTGTTTGTATTAAAGAAAGAGAAACTTTCTTTAACGTCTACACGACTTAAAGAATCACTTCCTATTCCAAGTGCATCTTTAAGGAAATCTTTTAAAGTCATCCAATCAAAACCATCTTTCTCTCCTACATTAATAAAATAACGGGTAGAACCATTATTGTCATAATTTCCTCCTCCTTCATTTACTGCATTTAGATCTCTTGATTTTTTATAATAATTATGGAAACGAGAAAATTCAACCGAGAAGAACTTTTTAATTAATTCTTCTTTAGAAAATTCTTCTAAAACTTCATTAATCGATGGTAAATAACTGTCGATCTCATGATTTATTTCTGATTTTCTTATATCATTGGCTAAATGAAACAGCTGTACTTGGCATATTTCTTCTCCGCTCGGTATTTCTTTTTTCTCAAAACTCTTTTTGATAATTCGTTCTACCGATTTTATTTTTCTAACCTCACTTTTAGAAACAATAACCATAGAAACACCACTTTTTCCTGCTCTACCGGTTCGTCCACTTCTATGTGTATATGTTTCTATTTCGTCAGGTAACTGATAATTAATTACATGTGTAACATCATCTACATCAATCCCACGTGCAGCAACATCTGTAGCCACCAACATTTGTATTTGTCGGTTTCTAAAGCTTTTCATTACTAAATCACGTTGATTTTGACTTAAATCTCCGTGTAATGCAGCTGCATTGTAGCCATCCTCAATAAGGTTTTCTGCAACTTTTTGAGTATCACGTTTTGTACGACAAAATATAACAGAAAAGATATCTGGGTTTGCGTCAGCTAACCTTTTTAAGGCAGCATATCTATCACGTGAGTTCACTACATAATACTCATGAGATACATTTTTTGATCCTGTGTTTTTATGACCAACAGTTATTTCTACAGGGTTATGCATAAAACGTTTTGCAATCGTAGAAACTTCTTTTGGCATAGTAGCCGAAAATAGCCAGGTACTTTTTTCGTCAGGTGTATGTGATAAGATAGAATTAATATCTTCATAGAACCCCATGTTTAGCATTTCATCTGCTTCATCTAAGACACAATACCCGATATTAGAAATATCTACTAATTTACGGTTAATCATATCTTGCATTCGCCCCGGAGTAGCTACAATAATTTGCGCTCCTCGTTTTATTTGCTTGGCTTGATCTGTAATACTAGCACCTCCATAAATAGCAACAGTGTGTAATCCAGGAATGAATTTAGAATAATTCTTAAGTTCATTTGTAATTTGTAAACAAAGTTCACGAGTAGGAGAGAGGATTAGTCCTTGTGTAATTCTACTCGAACTGTCAATTTTTTCAATTAAAGGAAAACCAAAAGCGGCTGTTTTTCCTGTACCGGTCTGTGCTAATGCAACGATATCGGTATCTTCATTAAGCAAAATAGGAATTGCCTTTTCTTGCACTTCACTAGGACTTTCAAAGCCCATATCATTCACTGCCTTTATAATGGCATCACCAAGGCCTAATACTTCAAATTTATTCATATAACTAAAATAAGCGGCAAAGGTACGTTTTATTATCTGTCTATAATAATAACATGGTATTTATTATGCAGTTACATTGCTAGGAGTATTTCAAAAAGAGTAATAGATTTTGTCAACGTACTAAAAAAGCCTCTAAATTATTATAAATGATAAGTTTACTTTTTAATTATTTTGATTTCAAAAAGCTTATCCCAATTCTTTCCTGTAACAAAAAGTTGTTGGGTATCTGGTTTATATGCAATACCATTTAATACATCCAATTCAGAATGTTGGGTTACTTTTTCACGTAAACCAGAAAGATTTATAACAGCTTCTAATGCTCCATTTTTAGGATTGATAATTGCAATCCCATCTTTTTGCCAGGTATTGGCATATATTTTTCCGTCGATCCATTCTAACTCATTAAATTTGGATTTAACACTTTTATTAGTTGTAATTTCTATAAACTCTTTTTCGGCAAGAGTAGTGGAGTCTAGTATCCATATTTTTTCAGTACCATCACTTTTGTATATATTTTTTCCATCATTACATAATCCCCAGCCTTCTTTACTTTTGTTATAAGTAAAATTTCCGATCTTATTTAAAGAGTTAATGTCATAAATAAAACCTTCTCTTGAGACCCATGTTAACTGAATAATTTTATCATGTATAATAGTAATCCCTTCTGCAAAATATTTTGCAGGAACATCTTTTTTTAAGAATATTTCACCTGTTTTATAATCAAGCTTTCTTAGTGAGGAAGAACCATTTTGTCCAGTACTTTCATACAGAGTATCACCAACAAATTCTAATCCTTGTGTAAAAGCATGTATGTCATGAGGGTATACATTTATAATTTCATAAGAGTATAACTTAGGGGCAACATTATTTAAAAGAGTTATTTTCTTATTAAGTGTATCTATAGTTCCGTTATAAAATACTTGTGCTGTTAATGTACGCTTTCCTAATTTTTCATCATCTAGTTTTTCTTCGTATCCAAAATTTACAGCAGAACTTACTTTTTTGTTATTAAAATGATAAACAACAGAATCAATTTTGATGTTTTGTGTGTTGATAATACCTGCTTTTAGTGTCTCTCCAAGCTTAAATTTGGTCTGATTATTATCTATTTTGATAGAAAAATTTTTTTTTCGCTTATCTTGATTACTTCCACAAGAAAATAAGAGTGTGCTTAATGTGATGATGATTAATAAGTTATGTGTTTTCATTAGGACTGTTAAAATTTAAAGCAAGATATTTATTTTAATTGGGTTTAAAAAATCATTGTTTTATCTATTAAAGATTGTATCTTTGCAGCGGCAAGTCCTACACAACTAGCTCCTGTTGAATCCTCCAGGGCGGGAACGCAGCAAAGGTAGACGGTTGTAGCGGTGTGATGTAGGTAGCTTGCCTTTTTTTGTGCCTTATAATTAAGGTTTTTATTACATTTTTATTGACTACTGATTGCGATTTTGACGTTTCTTCGACTAATTAGATGCCCACTTATTTTATTTAAACTCCCTTAAAAGAAAATCAAACCAATTTTTTTTTTAAAGCTGATTATATATTATGATGCTATAAATCAGTTAACAAGAAAATATTCTTAAAAAATTGGAGGTATTTATTCGTATTTTGAAAGAAATATGTTAAATTTAAACATATTTATCACCCCCTGATATAATAAATTTTTTATCATTTCTGCATTGAATAATTTTATTATTCTCTAAAATTAAGTACAGTACATTGTCAACTTAGAGTATTGATGTTACGCAATACTTTAACACCCCAGAAAAAGGAATAGGCATTTCCCGATGGCCTATTTTAAGCATAAACTAATTTTCAAATACCAACATGAAAAACACAGTTAACTTTTTTCTAAATGGGCGGCTTGTCTCAATAGAAAACCCATCTCCAGATTTATTATTAATTGATTATTTACGATCTCCAGATGTTGGACTCTCTGGACCTAAAAAACCATGCGGTCAAGGTGGCTGTGGTGGTTGTACAGTTATTCTTTCTGATTGGAATGAAAAAGAAAAGAAACCAGAGCATCGAGCGATTAACTCTTGTCTTAGGCCTGTATGCGCATTAGGAGGACTAACAATAACAACCATCGAAGGTACGGGAGCTACTCGTAAACCAGATGCAGCTCATTTATTACATAGACATAGTACAAGTAGAGTTGCTCCTACTAGTGCAAATCATCATTCTCCCGTTTTTGATGAAGCCAAAGAAGCTGCAGAGCATAAGCGAACAACTGTTCAAGCATCGATAGAGGGGAAGAAAAAAACTGAAAACTCAAAACTTGTAAAAGTTTTAGATAAAATTGCCGATCATCCTTCAGAACAGTCTCATTTAGGAATGAACCCTGTAGCTCACCGATTGGCTCTTAATAACGGAAGTCAATGTGGATATTGTAGTGTAGGTTTTGTTATGAATATGTCAGAGTTTATAACCAATAATCCTAAGGCTACAAAAAAACAGATTGAAGATGCATTTGATGGAAACCTTTGTAGATGTACTGGATATAGAGCTATTCTTACTGGTATGAAAACATTTGCTTCTGACTGGACAAAAGCTGATGAAAAGGCAAAAATGCATTGTGTAGAGGATCACGTTAGTTTAGCTCAGCTTTCTGCCAATGTAGAAATTCCCTTTCCACGAGCTGCTAGAAAACCAGCAGTAGGAGTTTCGACTAATCGCTGGTATACCCCTAATTCGTTAAAAGAATTAGCAACTATTTTTACAACGTACGACAAGGATCTAATCAGATTTATTCATGGTAATACCTCTTTTGGTATATATAAGAATGAATATTTAGAAACTACCATATTTATTGATGTTCGTTTTATACCAGAACTAAAAGCAGGAATCGGAATTAAAAAGGATAAATTTCATATCGCCGCCGCAACAACCTATACAGATCTTATCAACTTACTTGCAAAAGCAATGAAAAAGTTAAAGCTTAAATCAGATGACGGTTCTGTTCTTGGCGCTTTGGATTTTATGGCAAGAAGAACTGCAGGTCGTATTGTGCGTAATGCTGCAACAATTGCCGGAAATACTATGCTTGTATTGAAGCACATTGCACAAGGTACAGGAGAACCTTTTCCGTCTGATCTATTTACGGTGTTGTTCGCAGTTGATGCAGAAATTACTTATTATGAATTTTATGAAGATAATAGCTTTAAAGAAATAAGGAAAACTGCTGCAGAATTAGTTAAAGATGTAACTAAAGATGTAACACTTGCAGATAGAATTTTGATTATAGCTTATAGCGTTGATTTAGGAGAAAAAACAGAGGTTACTTTCGCTCAAAAAGTGGCATTAAGAGAAGTTAATTCTCATAGTATTGTTAATACGACATCGCAATTTTGTCTTTCTGATGATTTGAAAGTTGATTCTGCAAGACTAGTATTTGGAGCAATAGCTCCATACCCATGGAGGGCAACAAAGACAGAAAAAGCAATGAAAGGTAAAGAGTTAAGCCTTTCTAACATTGTAAAACTCTCAAAAATACTTTCAAAAGAAGTCCAGGCAGAATTAGAGGTTTGGAAAGAAAGGATGGAGGAAGTACCAGACGAAGGGTTTACCGATCAATATCGTATTCAATTGGTTGTTTCTTTTTTATATAAGGCAATTGTAAATGCTTTGATGACCAAGGGTGTTGCTGTACCTAAGAGCTTAAAATCTAGTGGAGAAGTTAAGTGGGGTAATTGGAAAGTAAGCAACGGGATACAAAAATATGAGGCACAAGGATTCAAAGCTCCTGTATCTCAGCCTTATATCAAAGTGACCGCCATGTATCAAACATCAGGGCAGTTACATTATACTCAAGAAATAGCGGTACCTCCACTTACTCTCAACGGAGCATTTGTACAAAGTAAATATGCACTAATGAATTATCATTATGTGATTCCGGGAAATAAAAAGCATATTTCGATAGAAAATTTGAGAAAATACTTGAAGAAAAAATTCCCACTGTTTAAAGATTTTATTACGTATGAAAATATAAAAAATGGGGGTGTAAATTTTCAAGGAATGGGAATGGATCAACCTCTTTTTGCCGTAGACTTGATAAGTTATGTGGGGCAGTCTATAGCAATGGTTCTTGCTTCAAATGAACAAGAAGCTATTAAGATTGCAAATTATGTTTCGAATCAATGTGTGGCATATACAAAACCTGGTAAACCATGGGTAGGTAAATGGAAAGAACCTATAACTAATTTGCTAGATGCGATCAAAAAGAGAAGTATATTTCCAGACGCCCCTGTTTCTGCATCATTTGTTTCTCATATCTGGAAGATTATTAGACCAGGAAGTAATTTTGATTGGGCAGAAGAGAATATGTCAAGCCATCCAAAAGTACTAAGAAGAGAAGAAGGAATAGTTACTAGAGATACTACTGTAAGCTCTGCACCATGTATGGTTGTTGAATCCTCACAGCTTTGTGGAGGACAAGTACATTTTTATATGGAAACGCAAGCATGTGTGGCTATTCCGTCTGATGAAGGACGTATGATTGTTAAACCTTCTGTACAGAGCCCTAGTGCGATGCACGATACTACTGCTATGGCATTAGGAGTGCCACATCATCAAGTTGAAGTAAATGTGAGATCTGTAGGAGGAGGTTTTGGTGGAAAAACTGAGCAAACACGATTTATAGCAGGACCGGCCGCTGTGGCTGCAAAAGCTACAAAAACCCCGGTAAGGTTAGCTGTACCTCGTGATGAAGATACGTCGATGATTGGTAAACGTCATGCCTATTATGGCGAATATCAAATTGCCGTTGATACAGGAGCTAATAAAAAAGAAGACAAAGGTATTCTACATGGATTTCAGCTAAATATGTGGGGAGATGGAGGAGCATTTTATGACTGTTCCTTTGTAGTCTCAAATTGTATACAACTACGTACAGATAATGCTTATCGAATAAAAAACTTCATGAGTCAAATAGATGTATGTCGAACCAATACCGCACCTAATACAGCTATGAGAGCGTTTGGAGATGTACAGGGCAAAAATGTCGTAGAAAATGCAATTGATGATGCTGCTATTGCAATTGGTATGCGACCAGAAGACGTGCGAGAGAAGAACCTTTATGATCGCGGAGATGTGACTCCGTTTGGTCAAGCACTCTCATATTGTTATATGAAACAAGTTTGGGAATATGCCAAAAAGGTTTCCAAATTCGAAAAGAAATGTAAAGAAATAGAAAAATTTAATAAAGAAAATAAATGGCGTAAACGAGGAATCTCGATGATCCCTGTAAAGTATGGATCAGGATATAACCTATTACTATTAGAACAGGCTGCTGCTGTAGTAGTAGTTAATCCATATGATGGTACAATTGTTATTCATCAAGGAGGTGTAGAAATTGGCCAAGGATTGGTTACACAAGCGCAACAAGTGGGAGCGTATGTGTTAGGTGTACCCATGGAAATGATTTTTGTAGATAATGTAAATACTAGTATAACACCAAACCCAACCAGTACAGGTGCATCTGCAGGGACTCCTTATGCATGCGAGGCTGTAAAGCAAACTTGTGAACAAATGCGTTCCAGATTAATGGAGTTTGGTTATGAGATGTTAAAAGAAAATGGAGAGGAGTGGTGTACAGAACAACAAATAGATTTCTGGAACTATGGAGCAGGTGAAGGAAAAGGCTGGGCTACTGTAGTTAAAGATAAGCAAGGTAAAAAGGCAATGATTTGGCAACACTTAGTCAATTTAGCATCTACCAAAAGAGTAAATATGATCGCTTCTTTTAATGCAAAAATAAAAGGAGGAGAGGTACAAATTCCAGCCATGACATATAAACAAGAAAAAGATCAACCTAATATTCCTGGTATCGATAGAGTTAAAAATGCACATTTAAGTGGTGGTGTTGATTCTTTTGTTGGTTTTACTTATTCTGCTGCATGCTCTGTTGCCGAGGTAGATATCCTTACCGGAGAGGCTAAAATTATTAGTTCTGATATTATTTATGATATGGGTTGGAGTATGAATCCAGCTATTGATATAGGACAGGTTGAAGGAGCCTTTGTTCAGGGGATTGGATATTTGTTAACCGAAAAATTGGTGTTCGAATCCAAAGGAGAACAAAAAGGTAAATTGAATACTGTAAATACATGGAGGTATAAAATACCCGCAATAACTACAATACCTTTAGAGATGAACACTTATCTTTTTCCAAGAGGAGATAAGTCGGTAGCAAATATTCCAGAAGATCCAAATCAAATTTTCTCAGCAAAAGAGGTGGGAGAACCTCCATTGGTACTAGCTAATAGTGTGTTCTTTGCTATAAAAGCAGCAATACGAGCTTCTAGAATTGAACGTAAACTTTCTCCACTTTTTCGTTTTGATGCCCCTGCTACAGTACAGGAAATTCAACGAGCATGTGAGTTAAAAGAAGAAGATTTGGCTAACCATTGATATGTATATTAAAAATGAATTTACTTCACAAAAAATCAAGATCACAAACTATAAGAAATCACAATACCAATCACTCTTAAACCAATAAACTATGAAACCATTAAAATATATTAGTATAGCAATTGCCATTTTGCTAGCGTCGTGTACAGAAAAAACATCAGAGTATAAGGTTACAAACAATATAGAAGAAAAACCAATTGCCCAAACCAAAACTAAGAAGGCTCTAAAAGGCTTAGGTCATGAAAAAAACTCATTTCCAGATTTTGGTTTTATGATAAGCCCTACAGAATATAACGAAAAGTATTCAGATGAACCTCTATTCCGTTTAAAGACTGATTTTCCAGAAACTAAACCAGAAAAATTACCTGCTTTTTTGGAGATAGATTTTAAGAAAGAACCTTTAAAATATATAGAAGCGGTTCGCGATTATTCTTTTGAAGGTAATTTACCAGATTGGGATCCATTTAAAAATAAAACACGAGAATGGTATCATATCCCTTGGTTGCATCCAACAACGACCGGACCAAATGCATACCCACCAAACGGAGGTACAGAAGGTTTTCATGGGTTAATAAAAGAAGCTCCAGTTGGAGCATATCAATTAGGGCCAGATTTAGTTGGGGTAGAAGGAGATTACTCTGTATATGCGATTACTCTGGTAAATGACATGGCAGGGTATGCCATGGGAAGAATGTGGGAAAATCCAAATGATCCCGATCCTAAGGTATTGGATAAACGCTATCCAGAAGGTGGTTTTCCGTTAGGAACCGTCTTTGCGAAATTACTTTTTACAGATGCACCAAAAGGTACAGACAAGGTAGCTTATCTAGAAAATCCATTACAATGGAATGCTTATATCACTGAAAATTTTTGGAAATCTGCCAAAAGAGTTGTTGGTAAAGTAAACTTACTGCAAATGGATATTTCTGTTCGCGATCCAAGAGCCGATCGAAGTGAAACTAACCCCGAAGGTACAGGGTGGGTGTTTGGTACTTTTTGTTATAACGGACAGTTAAATAAAAAGAATAAGTTTATGAACCTAGTACCAGTAGGTTTAATGTGGGGTAATGATCCAGAAAACAAAGTAAACACTACAAACCCTTTTCCACCAACAAAGACCATCGTAAACAAGAATTTAAAAGAGACTGTTATTTTTGAAAGCGCTGATTTACCACCACAGCATTTAGGTTGGAATGGTAGGTTAAATGGCCCTGCAGATTTAAATACAGTTTCTTGTATGTCATGTCATAATGCCGCACAATACCCAGCAATTACAAGTCTAGTGCCTAATGGAGCTGTACCAGATGGTGGCGCAACACCACCAAAAGAAGGAGGAAGTGACGAGTGGATGTTATGGTTTCAAAATTTAGAGTGTGGTACTTCTATGGATCAGCAGGTATACTCTACAGATTTTTCATTTCAAGTGGCTATTGCATTACAAAACTTTTTTACAGTTAGAAACTTAAACCAACAAGGAAGTTGGGCAAGCGAATACAAAGCGCCTGCAGTTCCTGTAAAACGTGGTAGAGCAAAGCCTACAAAGTAATTTTGAATTTATCATCTCACTAAATAACCACTAGATATAGGGAAGAAGGGTGTTTAAAAAGTATAAGAATCATAAATGTCGGTTAGAGTAAATCGTAGACATATAAAATTGTTATGAAAAAACTTCGAAAACTCTGGCAGACAGTATAAAATTCTTTTTAGACACCCTTCAATTATCTTTTGATATCTAGCCAGATACTAATTTATTAAACAGTATAGAATGACTACCAAAACTAATACAAACGAAATTTCGGCGTTAGATGAAAATGGAAAACCAGTAGATTGGTGGTTTATGTATAAGGTTCCAAAACTAGGTAAAGTAGCCAATGGACCAACTGCAACAGGATATGAGTACATTTATTACGACCCTATTATTGGTAAAGTTGTACAATCTCCTAATTTACTTACAGATGGAAAAGGGGCATTAGATCTTACCCTTAAAGCAATATTTGATAATCCTTCAGATTCTACCGGTTGGATTTTATATAATGATGAAATGCCAGCAGATGCTAAACGAAAAGATAGTAGTAGGTATGGTCACACCAAAGGTGTACTTGCATTTGATACCGCTACAAAAACAGCGTTTTGGTTATTGCATTCATGGCCTAAATTTACAGATCCAGGGGCATCTACAATGCCTACTCCAGAATATGGGCAAACGTTTTTGTGTATTTCTTTAGATCTAAGTACTGCTAGTAAAATTGCAGCACAAATGGCCAATCATCAGGAACCACAAGTATATCTACCTCGTATTCCTCAAGGGTTGGATAAAAATGATCCACTTTTTACGCTTACTCAAAATGTTAACCCAAATGCACCGGGTGATTCCGAAGTAATATCTTGTACATCAAGAGGGGGATTGTCATTTGAAATGATAGCAAAGAATCGTAAATGGAGTAAGGATTTTTGGATTGATTTAGTAGGACCAACTCTTAAAGTTGATATAGATGTTGAGACCTGGATTCGAGGTAAAATACCACCAACATTGGATAGTGATGGGATTCATAAAACCTATGATGTTAAGTTTGTAGATTTGAGCCCGTTAGGAGTACCGTGGAATTGGCCAGAAACTCATGATCACGCCAAATGGGGAATTAGTGTTACGTCTGATTGGATATGTGTTGGTGATATTAACCGTATGGTGTCTCAAGAAAAGCGCGGAGGAGGTACAATTGCATTTCAGGATAAAAAGCTTTGGACAGCATTATCAAAAATAGATCTTATTGTTGCACCACCAGGACACAATAGGGTAGATGCCCAAAATTTGATAAAAGAAACCCATAAAACAGTACACGATCCTTTACCTACTGGTACAAATTAAAAAATCAAGTTAAAAGAATACGTAAAATGAGTCAATACTTAAAACCTAATACAAAAAAACTGCAAGATACCATTAAGCATGTTGTTGTTTTAATGCTAGAAAATAGATCGTTTGACAACCTATTAGGTTGGTTATACGAAAAAGACACCCCTAGAGACAATCAAGAGTTTGAAGGATTATCGTGGGATTTATGGAACCCTTTGGATAATATTGATGCTAATGGGATTTCTTTTATAGAAAAAGTGCCTATTCAAAAAAATGGACAACTCAAAAAAAAATGGGGTAAGGTGATTCCTAATCCTGTAGATTTTACATTACCCAAACCAGATCCTGGAGAAGGTTTTAAGGATACCAACCATCAATTATTTTTAAAGTATAATGTAGGGCATCAATATCCACCCCCAGCGATTAATACAGGCTTTGTTCAAAATTATCAAAATGCAATGCTATATGGGGCTTATAGTTTTGGAGATGACCCTACCAATCCTAGAGATATTATGAAGTGTTATACACCAGAGCAGGTGCCGGTATTAAGCAAGCTGGCAAAACATTTTGCTGTTTGTGATCATTATCATTGTTCGGTACCTAGTCAGACGATACCTAATAGGGATTTTGTTCATGCAGCAACTTCTACAGGTCATGTAAATAATAGCCCAGTAGCGCAGTGCGATGCAAGAACCATTTTTAATCAAATGCAGGAAAGTATTGATGCGGGTAGAACTGATTTAAGTTGGGGTATTTTTGGCAATAATCAGTTCTCTAGTAAAAAAGATGAAGACGGAAGGTTTGGTAAAGATCATTTTTCGCTTACAAGACTTATCATGACACAGTTGCATGATACCAAATATGACAAAAACTTTAGTACGCTAGACGATTTTAAAACAAAGTGTGAGAATGGTAATTTACCTAGTTATTCATTTCTAGAACCTAACTATGGTGGTCCCGACCAAAATGATCAGCATCCTCCTTCAGATATACGGGCAGGAGAGAAACTTATAGCTGATTTATATGATATGATTAAAGCGTCACCTGCTTTTGATAGTACAATGTTTATTATTACCTATGATGAGCATGGGGGTTGTTATGATCACGTTCCTCCACCAAACGGAGCTAAAAACCCTGATCCCAATAATCAACCGGGTGATGATGGCTTTCTTTTTAATCGTTTTGGAGTAAGAGTACCCTGTGTAGTTGTTAATCCTTATATTGAAAAAGGATGTATTGCAAGACCAGATGGTTATACGCCTTTTGATCATTCGTCTATTATCAAAACGATACAAAATTGCTTTAAGTTAGAAGGTTATCTTACAGCAAGGGATAAAGCCGCTCCTGATTTTTCATGTCTATTAACTTTGGATATTCCGCGTAAAGATGATATTCCAGAGGTAACACCACAAAAATGGGATATAGCAGCAGGTGAGGCGCATGTAAACGATTTACATAAATTGATCGCTACGATTCTCGAAGATATGACCGGTAATACTACACCCAATGAAAATGATCTTTTAGAATATATCCAATTAAATTATAGTAAACTTTTTAATGGAGCTTAAGTGTAGTTGTAAGTAGCTGTTATTGAGTTAGATGAATAATGTGGCTTGTATTGTGTAACTTGTATTGTGTAATCCTTCTTTAAATTATTCTATAACATACATGAGATTATTTACTGAAGGTTACATAGTGTAAAAACAAAACAAGCGCATTCATCAAGTCTGTACTGTAATAAAATGGCAGCAACCATTTCAAAAAGTTGCTGCCTAGTATTTTACTTGATAAATCAAACGCTACACGTGTATCACCCAGTACTTACTCTTAAACATCTAATTTTTTCAAATTTGGCAATGCCAAATTTGAAAAAACCCACAACATTACTGCTGTGGATTTATCTTTTTTATTAATTACTCGTATCGTTTACTCATACTCAGCACAGAAAATATTTCTGCGCTATCATATCCCCGAGCTATCGGATTATGTTGATTCATCCTTTAAAGATACTAGAAGCCAACAACCATTATCTTTAATAAATTTAAACTCTACCATTATACCATTATCTATTCCTAATTGACGGTATAAATAAGTATCATTTTCTTTCTTTTCTATTTTGATTGTATAAGCATTAACTTCCCTGTTCTTTGCTTCATTATCAAGACTAAAATCAAAAAACTGATAATCTTGTAATTTTATATACTCTTCAATAGGAGTTGTCTGATCAGAGCCATAAGCGTCAAAATAAATCATCTTCAACGGATATTTAACTCTGCTTCGTTGGAATATACTATCCTTAGAAAATTTAACAAAAAAAGCATTAAAATCCATCCCACAATCTTCTGGTTTAACAACGCTAATTTTATTTGCTTTACTTTCTATTTCTTTTTTAAGCTCCTTATTATCAGTATTGATCGTTTTGCTTTCCTCTTTTTTAGAGTCATGACATCTTACCATAGTTAGCACTATTATAGTAAATACTATTATCCTCTTTATCATGTAGTTATCTATTAAATTAATCAATTGGTTGTGGTGGTATTATTATTGGATTAGGTGGTGTAGGTGGTGTAGGTGGATTAGGTGGTGGAATAGTTCCTCCCCCTGGTACTATAGGGGTTATTGGTGTTGGCACTATTCCTCCCGATGGCAAAGGGTCTATTGGTGTTACAGTTGATCTTGGGTCTTGAGCAGGTGCTGGAGTAGGCGTTTCTATTGCCGCATCCAAAGAAAAAATTGAGAAGTCAGCTCCGGCTATATTATCATAATAAGAAGCTTCCCAAGGGCCATTACCAATCCAACTTTGCGGATCTACAATGTTATCAGTATTATTAGCATTACCTCCTGTAGGGTTATGCCAATCATAGTTCCCTGAACTGTTTTGCCTTTTAATTGCATAATGCAAATGAACTGCATATCCTCTTTCTCGCCCTCTACCAGAACCTCCTATTGCGCCTATTTGTTGCCCTTCTTCAACATAACTACCTAATAATACATCACTACGGCTCATATGAAAATACTGCGTTTGAAAAGTTCCATCAGGAGATTGAATCAAAACATTCCTACCTGCTCCACTTAGAGTTGTTTTTATTGAAACAACCCTTCCGGCATGAGTTGCTAATACTGGTGCTCCAAAATCAGTAGCTCCTCCTCCTGAAAAATTAATATCTAAACCTCGATGAAAAGAACTACAACCTGTACAATTTCTTGGGCCATACCAAGAATCAACTCTACGTGTCCATTGATGAAAAAGTTCATGAACTGGCCAAGGCATCATACCGTCAGAATCTATAAAAAAGACAGGATTATTAAATGCATAATTATATGGAGAATCCATTTCCATAATATCAGCAAGAGGGTCAATGTTCATCCACCTCCCTATAGCTGCATTATAATTTCTTGCACCAAAGTCCATCCATTCAACACCCAACTCGTTTTGCTCTTCTTTACTACCAAAACCTCGTAACTGAGCTGTAGAGTTTCCATAAGGACTAACAGTATTATTGTATCCTTTATGTTTAAGCCCAAAGGGATAATAATTCGATTCTTCGATGATTTCAGATTTCGCAATCGTTCCATTGTTATCAGCATCTGTATACGATAACCTAATATTGCCTCGGGTATCTGCATACTGGTATACATAATTAAAACCGTTACTCGTATTAGGTTCTACATACCCTTCTGGCATGGCAAAGAATTCTAGAACATTGTTTTTGTAGATATGACTGCCTGCATATTCGGTTGTTAATGGTTGTCCATTTTCTGTAATAATCTTTTTAAGCTTTGTCCCGGTAGCATCGTATATATAATTTATCGTACCGTTATTTGCTCCTGCAACCGTTACTTTTGTTGGTAAGCTAAGGTAGTTGTATGTAATATCTGTAATGCCCTTATTACGATCTATAATCATATTACCATTTTCATTATACTCATAATCAAAATCGGGATTGATACCATCTTTAAAACCATAAGCTTTATTACCGGTGTCGGTGACACTTAACAACTTATTACCATCGTCATAGGCATAGGCTAGCTTATCCATTTCGGTAAAAGTAGCTGTGTTCTGAAAACCATCTCTGGTAAGTGATAAAATATTTCCCATTTTATCATAGGTTACATTACTTAAGTCATACTTACCATCATTACTCACAGCTCCTGTGATTCGGTTCATAGCATCATAAGAATACGTATACCAACGCTTTGTGTGGTCATTAGCGGTTTGCCATTGGGCTTCTGCAATGTTACCATTATATAAGGCTGCTCCACCATGTTTAGGTTCTGCATAATGCAAGGCAAATCCAAACACATCTCCATTAGCGGTCATACCTTCATTTATCGTTTTAAGCCAACCTCTAATGTTATACGCATAATCTACTTTTTGAAGACCAGTACCATCTTTTTGCCCACCAACATTTTTATAATGTAATTGCCCTAAAACATCATACTGGTTCGCAGCAATTAACTCTTCATGACCATTTATGGTTTGGGTATGCACTAGCGGTCTTCCTACATGATCATAGGTCATTTTGTCTAGCGTGACAATAGGGGCATTACTGCTTTTGTTATGTGTGCTTGTACTTTGTTTCACTTTACCTGTAAAATCCAATTGTGTGGCTACCACATCGATGCTACTAAGATAGTCATTTTTTGTTGTCGTAGATACTAGATTGAGACCGTACTACATTTAGATTGAATAGTATTATTAGTTTTTTATACCATTTTTGTTATATATATTTGTTAGTTATAACTAATATTGTTTTAGACACAAAACTTCTTTGATAAAATATAAAGCTTATAAAATGAAAAAGATATATTTTCTTATTAGCATGACATTCTTGTTTTTTTTTAATTCTTGTAATAGTATAAATAAAAAGCAAGAAAATTCTATTACAATTAAAGCAAAAAAGGTTAATGGGAAATATCAAGGAAAATACGTGGAGCTAGATGCTAATGGAAATGTTTTAAAGAATGGCTACATGATTGATGGACTTAAAAGGGGAGTTTGGAAAAGTTATGAAAACAATAATTTAACTTCTGTCCAAAAGTATATGAATGATTCATTACAATATGAACTTGATAAAAATGATTATATCTATAAAGAAGTGTACTTAGAAGCTATAAATTCTTTTGTGCCAGTACCAAAAAGTTGGGATACTAATATAGCGTTTGAAGAAGAAAGGTTATTACTAACCTCTGTTAAAGATTGTGATAATCCTTCTGGTTATTGTCCTAATATAGTTTTCTCTTATGAAGTGAACGGAGGAGAGTTTTCTTTTAAAGATTTTGTTTTGAATGATAAAAAGGAACTTCTGGAAAATATAGATAATTCAAAAGAAATTAGTTTTAATAAAAATATTGGGAGATATGAATCATATCAATTAAGGTACAAAACTACAATCGAAAATGTTACAATAACTGGTATTATGATTTGGTTTAATTTGGATAATAAAATAGTTGTCTTTAGCTCTGCAACTGAAAAAAGTGAAATAGATAAATTTGTACTTCTTTTTTTAGAATTAGGAAATTCCATAACAAAAAATAAAATTAAAGGATAGATTATTAAATTGAAGTTAATTTCTACGAGAGATTTTTAGTATCTATAAAATCTCTCGTAGAAAAAATATGTTTATACCGGTTTAGTCATCTTTATTAAATTTCATATCTATGTACTCCCAGTCTTCATTTGGCTTTTTAAGCATTGTTAAAATGATTTTTCCACTTTCTTTAGAAGCCTTAATATTAAGATGAATTTGAGCAAATTTTTTACCATTTTGCTCTCTAATACTACCTGTGGGAAAAACGCCAAACTCTTTTATTTTCCCAATTTCATCAATAAGTTTTTTATTAGACTTAACATATTTTTTTGCTAAATCGTATTCATCAGAAGTACTGATTTTAATAAAATTACCTAAATAAAAAATGAAGATCAATCCAAGTATTGTCAAAAAAGTGTATAGTAAAATCTTAAAAACTTTTTTATTATTCATAATGCTATTTAATTTTACTTTTGAAGCCAACGTTTATGTTCGTTTTTACTGAAAACACCCCTGTTGATACTTTTCCTCCTATCTTTAAAGTTGAAGAATTATCAGTACTAGAGGTTGTAGCGGATACATTTGACCCCCCTGAAGTGGTATTCACCTCAGTATTACCAATTGTGGTAGTACTATTTGAGTTATCAAATACATTATCTACCTTTAAATTTCCTAATTCATTCTCCACTTCCTTATTGAAAAAATCTAGTTTTTGCACTCTATTTGTTGTTCTCTCGTAATCATCATATGCTGTAAAACTATTTTCTCCATCAACTATACTAAATTGAGTACCTTCAGAATTGGTAAAAGATCCTTTTATGGATTGCTTAACATTTAATTTCCCGTTTTTTCCTGCATAATCAGTTTTAAAAGATTCTTTCCCTTTTATTAAACTGCCTTCAACATTAAACAATTTCACATTTAAAAGTTTTGCATTCAGGTCTAATTTAGTTTTGTTTATATTAGCCGTAACACCAACACCTAAGTTAAAATCAGCACCAAAATCCATATCAAAAATAAGCTCATTATTCTCAAGAAAATTATCTATTGCAACTGCAGCTTTTTGGAAAAAAACGATCGCTCTTGCACAATCTATACCCAGTGGGCAGTTTCCATCAGGATCAATAAAATATATAGGGTTATTCATTGCATACGCAAAAGGAGAATTATGAATTTGCCCCTTAGCATCTGCCAAAGGATCAATTACAAACCACCTACCTAATTCAGGGTTATAATTACGAGCTGTGATATCAATCCAACCTAGGCCTAGCTCAGTTTGTTCTTCCTTATTTCCAAAACCTATCAATTGTGCTGTACTATTTCCGTAAGAACTTACTATGTTATTATACCCTTTATGAGTCAAACCAAAAGGATAATAATTCTTTTCCTCAATGATTTCTAAATTTCCAGCATCGTTTTTAGTATAGCTTAAACGAACATTATCAAGATGGTCTTTAAATTGGTATACATAATTAAAACCGTTACTCGAATTAGGCTCCACATAACCTTCTGGCATGGCACTATGTTATTTTAAAAGAACGTTCTACCTATCATCAACACCTTTCCTTAGCTAAAATAGTAATTTACTCATATAACTAGTTGTATACCTATCAGAAAACCAATACAACAAATTCTTAAACATCTAATTTTTTCAAATTTGGTATTGGCAAATTTAAAAAAACCCACAATAGTACTGCTGTGGGCTTATCTTTTATTGCTTACTCGTATCGGCACGAGCCTAGAGCCATCGCGCTAGCCATTACTTTGTGTCGCTCGCGCCAGTTGGGTCTAAATTACCTTCTACATTTTTACTTCATAAATATTTAATAGCCTTTCATTATTTTTTGCAATAAAAATTACTTTAATCTTAACCCCTTCATTAGTATTGTTATATTCATAAGAGAAGAAATCACCACATCTATGCCAATAAGAATAGTGCTTGTTTTTTTCTTCATGAACATCACATAAATTCTCTACTATTTCTTCTAATAAAGCATTTTTTTGATTAAATGAAAGTGTATAAATGGAATGAATACTATAATCTTGAAAATCACTATGTTCATTATAGTAAACTAAATCCATATCGCTGGGAAAATTTACCTGTAACTTCTTTGAGTATTCATTTATTTCCATACTTGTTCTTGAACAACTTGTACTTAAAATAAAGAGGAGGGATATTAAAGTATAAAATTTACTATTTCTCATAAACTTAAAATTTTGAAGCATCTTTTCTTTCTTGAGTATTTTTGAGCTTGGGGTATTGTAAAGGAGATATTTTTAGCCCATTGAATTTTGTTGTAACTTGTTCTCCTTGGATTTGATGAACTGACATTTTTCCTTTAACATCAAACTTTCTTCCTGGTAAAAAGTTTCTAGCAACAGTTACTTGTAATTCAGCATCCCAAGGTCTATGGTTTGAAGCATTAAAATCATATATGTCATCAAAAATAAAACTTCCGTTAAATTCTCTTTTACCAGTTTCTTCATTTAATGTAATCATACCTTTTCTAGTTAGTGTAAAATGCCCTAATGTACCAGAAGAGCCTGCATATACTTCAATATGATCTTCAAAAGTCTTGCTCTCACCAGGAGATAATTTACCAACGCTGAGCATGTCAATAGTATTAAGACTCAAATCAATAGGAGTTGCGTCTCCATCCATTGTAGGATAAATTTCTAACATTTGCTTTTGATTTAATGTATAACTTTCTCCATTTCCATTAGCATAATGATCAATAAAATCATTCGCAGCTCCATTTTCCGGAAAGAAAGATTTGAAAAAAGCCATTCTTAACCCATAAAGTCCATTACCACAACAATTAGTATTGTCACCACTACCACCAGAATCCTCTTTTTTAAGACTATTTTCAGTAGATAATCCGCCTCTATCGGTTACAGAGATATGTTTCCCTTGATTCATAAAAACTCTACTATGTGAATCTCTCCTCCCTTCTTCATCTCCATGTCCTTCATTATATGCATCTGCTCCAGAAGGATCAGCCCAAAATACTGGGTTATTATCAAAAGCGGTATAGGTAGACATCGAATAATGCGTTACAGGATCTATCCCTGTAAATCTTGCAATAGCAGGAGTTAATTAGCTATATATAAATAAGTCATTAAGACAACTAAACCTAATAATACCAATTTAAATACCCAGCCTATTAAGGCATTTTTCTTTAATTCTTTAGTATTGTAAAATGTTCTAAAATCTCTTTTACCTAAATGCAAAAAAAAACGAATAATAGCACCAAACCACTCAGAAGTATTTAAACCATTATCAGCTTCGTTTTGCCAATCCATATCATTTTCTTTCCTTGATTTCATTTAAATAGATTTACACTTTAGGATAAATTTGATTTATATTTTTTATGCATTTATAATTAAAAAACACAATTACTCCTAATGATATTATTATGATAACCCAATAGTTAACCCCAAAATTCATATCTTTTAAAACTCTCCAATATTGATCTCTATATTCTTGTAATAAGAACCAAATAAAATTATATCCTATATGAAATAAGATACTATATAATAATCCATATTTAACATAAATAATACATGTTGTAATTCCAAAAAGAAAAGCTAAAATTATAGTCGTATAATTAATGTCATAGCCTTTTATATGTATAAGAGCAAAAAGAAAACTTGAAAAAAAAACCCCAAAAATCATAGAACTTTTGGGGAAGAAATTTAAAATAATTCTTCTAAAGAATAATTCTTCAAATATTGCTGCTAAAACAACAATATTCAAAAGTGAAATGATTTTATTTAATATTCCATTACCTAAAAGAGCATTTTTGATAACTGGAAAACTTTTATTACCAGTAATAATATCTATCCTTAAAAAAGGGTCTTCAAGTAATCTATAGAAAACAACAGCGAATAAAATTATCAAAATATTTTTTAACGATACTTTGCTTTCTGTTACATAATTTTTATTCCATTTTCTTATAAATACTATTGCTACTCCAATTAAAAAGAGATAGGTACTTGTTTCCGAAAACTGTAAATAAGCTTCATTAATATCTAAAAACTCATCTCTTAATAGGAGAAAACTGAAAAACAAATTAAAGACATAAACTATTACATTATAAAAAATAAAAGCGATAATAGAATATTTAATATGCTTTCCCATCTTAATTAATAAGTAACAGATCCTCTTCTTTTCTTTTCTTTATTCAGAGTTTTATTAACCTTCTTTAAACTATCAGTTTTGTTTTTAATCTTTTTTATGTTTTTATTCATTTTCCTTATTTTAAGCTCTTTAAGCCCATTTTTAAGTGCAACACCAAGACCTAAGCCACCTCGAGGTTCATCGGGGAAGTCAGGCATATTTTCATTAATCTCTTCTGATAATCTAATTTGTGTTTCTAACTTATCCTTTTCACTACTAATTGAATCTACATCTTTATTGTTTTTATCAATACTAGCTTCATTATTAGAAACTTCTGTTTCTATCTCTTTAACAACTTCATTATTCCATTCATTCAATTCGTTTTTTTGCTCAATACTTTCTTTTTCCTCTGGTATTGTTACACTATCTCCAACTTCGACATCAGATTGTTCTATTCCATCTGTTGGATCAATGTAGTTCTCGCCTAATTGATCTTGTACAAGTTCGTTAGCTTCATCAAATGTAATTCCCGCATCATCCGCCAGAGTTGAAGCACTATCACCTGCTTCGGCAGTATATGTTCCATCACCATTATTAATCCATTCGGGAGCCATCCCATCAGGGTCAATAAAACTAATTGGATTATCAAAAGCATAATTGTAAGGTGAGTGCCTACGCATCTGTTCTGCAAGTGGATCGAGATTCATCCATCTGCCAATTGCAGGGTCATAATTACGAGCTGTAATATCGATCCAATCAAGACCAAGCTCGTTTTGCTCTTCTTTACTACCAAAACCTCGTAACTGAGCTGTAGAGTTTCCATAAGGACTAACAGTATTATTGTATCCTTTATGTTTAAGCCCAAAGGGATAGTAGTTATTCTCCTCAAAGATTTCCAGATTCCCAGTATCATTTTTGGTATAGCTTAAACGAACATTATCAAGATGGTCTTTAAATTGGTATACATAATTAAAACCGTTACTCGAATTAGGTTCTACATAACCTTCTGGCATGGCACTATATTATTTTAAAAGAACGTTCTACGTATCATCAACATCTTTCCTTAGCTAAAATAGTAATTTACTCATATAACTAGTTGTATACTTATCAGAAAACCAATACAACAAATTCTTAAACATCTATTTTTTTCAAATTTGGCAATGCCAAATTTGAAAAACCCCACAACACAACTGCTGTGGGCTTATCTTTTATTGCTTACTCATACCCGCCAAGCTTTGACGCCACCCAGCACAGCTAGGCGGTAGCGGGGGCAGTATTCTACTGAATAAATACTGCCTTGTATTGAATTAATACTTAATTATCGAATGCTCAAAGTATCCAATTTAGGTATTACATACCCATAAAATAAAGAATCTTTTTCTGTATAAAGTTTTTTTGCTTTTGCCACATTCATTATTTCATTAAGCCTCAAAAATCTTCTATTCTCTCCGAAGAACAATATACCATAGGTATCACTAATAACATACTTTTCATTTCTAATACGTGATTGAAGCCTAAGGACACTATCTTTTCCTATTAAATAGGAATCCAAAATTAGACTGTCTTTGGTCTTAGGGGCAAATTCAATTTTAAAAACTTCATTAGCTTTATATTCAATATTAGCAGATTTTTCATAAATCACCCTATTGGTAGATTTAATGTAGGATCCTTTAAACTCTAATGAATCCAAAATTGCCATTCCTTGTACTTTTCTTAAGTCATTATTAAATATTAGTTGCTTTATTGATTTAGGAATATCTACTAATTTAACTTCTTTCTGAATATTGGTTTTATCATTTTTACAAGAAATTATGGAGATGATAAATATTAATAATATATATTTTTTCATTATGAATGTAAATTATAACTTTATTCTACCTACTTTTTTTAACATAGTAGATTTCGTACTGCGATAAATAGCTTGAGCCTTAATGTCAGAATCTTTTGCTTTTCCAATCTCATCTGCTATATAACCGGCGCCAGGATTACCTTGTAATCTAAAAACACCATGTCCACCAGGTAAGCTAATACTCACCCCTGCTTTAAGTTTATTAAGCACACCAATGTTAAATTCTTTTGTTAACCTTGGAACTGCATTATTATATCTTTGAGAAGTTTTAATAGTCATATCAACAATAGAAGCTTGTAAATCATTCATTTGAGAAAGGTTTACATCTCTATTTACTAATGGAGGATTTATAGTTCTTTCAATTTTTCCTCCAGATCCAAAAACAGTTGTGATTTTATCAAATAATTCGGTATTAGAATCTATATCATAATTGGCACTAATCACTGTTTCATAAATCATAGTTTCATTAACTTGTATGACTTTTTTATCTTGATAATATCTACTAATTACAGAAACTTTAGTTTCCACTACTTGTTCCCCTTTGTTATCACCTTCTACAAGAGGGTTAAAAGTAACAGATGAACTGACAGTAGTTTCTCGGCTTATTTGATAAGTTCCATTTCCACTATTTTCATTTGTACTCTCGGCACTATCACTTTCGTTGGAATTCCCATCACCAAGAGTACTCTTAGTAGACAACCCTCCTCTATCGGTTACAGAGATATGTCGCCCTTCACTCATAAAAGCTCTACCATGTGAATCTCTCCTCCCTTCTTCATTTCCATGTCCTTCATTATATGCATCTGCTCCCAATGGATCAGACCAGTATACTGGGTTATTATCAAAAGCAGTATAGGTAGACATCGAGTGGTGGGTTACAGGATCTATCCCTGTAAATCTTGCAATGGCAGGATCATAAGAACGTACCTCCATCTCATAGAGATCTAATCCTAGGGCTTCTTCTTGCTCTACACCATTGTATTTAAACTTTCTGGCCACGTCATTTCTAAGCGAACTCACCAAAGGATTTAACTTTTCATGTTTCAAACCAAAAGGGTAGTAGTTATTCTCCTCAAAGATTTCATCTGTTGTAATACTACCATCTTTATTGGCATCTGTATAGGAGAGTCTAATATTACCTCGGGTATCTGCATACTGGTATACATAATTAAACCCGTTACTCGAATTAGGTTCTACATACCCTTCTGGCGGCACTATGTTATTTTAAAAGAACGTTCTACGTATCATCAACACCTTTCCTTAGCTAAAATAGTAATTTACTTCTATAGCTAGTTATATACCGAAAACTAAAACAACAAACCCAAAACATTACTGCCGTGGGTTTATCTTTTTTATTACTCTTACCCGCTTACTCATATCGGCACGAGCCTAGAGCCATCGCGCTAGCCATTACTTTGTGTCGCTCGCGCCAGCAGGGGAACACTATTCAAACATTAAATTATCATCTATTCCAACTCCACTTTCATCTTCGTAATAAGTATAACTACCTATTATTTTGTTAGATTGTGATAATAATTGAATTTTAGCTTCAATAACAAAATTATCTATTTGATATTCCAAATACTGTATTTTAACAAACTCTTCTTTTGTAACAATAGATGTTATAGGAATCTCAATTTCGTTTTCTAAAAATTTATTTTCTTCATCTCTTACACATTTTTCAAAAGAAGCTTTTGTTCTTGAATAAATTAACTCTAAATCTTTTTTATTGAATTTTACCACAATATTTTTTAAATTATTTAATGCCCCATTAACTTTTCGAAAAGTATATGACCATTGTTATTTTGATTTCCATATATTCTTAAATCACCACCTTTTCCCAATATTTTAATTTTATGGGTAAATCCAGTTTTAGCAGCTTCTGTTCTAGTTAATCTTATAATACCCTGTTTTCCAGTAGGAGCAACAATTCCATTTTGAATAGCTGCTTGAACTTTCTTTTTAATTGCTGAATCTAAAGAATTAAATATCGACCTTTTAACCCAACCACTCGTATTAGAAGCATTTCCACCAACAGTAGCAGCTTGTTCTGCTCTTTGCATAGCAAAAACTACAAAATCATCTATACTACCTGCTCCCCAAGCTCCCCAAGCGGCTTTTAACCCTCTAAATGCCCAAGCAAATGCTGCTTCTCCCGCAAGAATTAACATTGCATTATCAACAGCTCCCATACCAACTCCTTCTGTATGTCTAATTGAATAACCTTCTGATTTTAAACGCGATTCTGTTTTCCCATTAGGAGAATAGGTAGTTACACCATCTGTTTCTACAGTATCATAATCATTATCATCTTTAAAAACGTCTGCTTTTTTAGTTTTGGTATTAATCCTTATATGATCATCAGTTCCATCACCAGAATCACTTTCTTCTTCCAAATTACTTTTAACTTGTCTTTGTACTTCTTTAAACCCATTTATTGCTGCTTGACCTTGAACTGTGAATAGAGCATTATTCCTCCCTTCTTCATCTCCATGTCCTTCATTATATGCATCTGCACCAGAAGGATCAGACCAGTATACTGGGTTATTATCAAAAGCAGTATAGGTAGACATGGAGTGGTGGGTTACAGGATCGATCCCTGTAAATCGTGCAATGGCAGGATCATAAGAACGTACCTCCATCTCATAAAGATCTAACCCCAAAGCATCTTCTTGCTCTACACCGTTGTATTTAAACTTTCTGGCCACGTCATTTCTAAGCGAACTTACAATAGGATTTAACTTTTCGTGTTTCAGACCAAAAGGGTAGTAGTTATTCTCCTCAAAGATTTCATCTGTTGTAATACTACCATCTTTATTGGCATCTGTATACGATAACCTAATATTACCTCGGGTATCGGCATACTGGTATACATAATTAAACCCGTTACTCGTATTAGGCTCTACATAACCTTCTGGCATGGCAAAGAACTCTAAATTTCCATTTTTGTAGATATGACTGCCTGCATATTCGGTTGTAACTTTAGAACTATTATTTTTATTAATAATTATTTTCTTAAGCTTTGTTCCAATTGCATCATATATATATTCGATAGTACCTTCTTCCTCTGTTCCTACAACGGTTACTTTGGTAGGTAAGCTTAGATAATTATAGGTGATATCTGTAATTCCCTTATTACGATCTATAATCATATTACCATTTTCATTATATTCATAATCAAAATCGGGATTGGTACCATCTTTAAACCCATAGGCTTTATTGCCGGTATCAGTGACACTTAACAATTTATTACCATCGTCATAGGCATAGGCTAGTTTATCCATTTCGGTAAAAGTAGCCGTGTTCTGAAAACCATCTCTGGTAAGTGATAAAATATTTCCCATTTTATCATAGGTTACATTACTTAAGTCATACTTACCATCGTTACTCACAGCTCCTGTGATTCGGTTCATCGCATCATACGAATACGTATACCAACGCTTTGTATGGTCATTGGCAGTTTGCCATTGGGCTTCTGCAATATTACCATTATATAAGGCTGTTCCTCCATGTTTAGGTTGTGCATAATGCAAGGCAAATCCAAACACATCTCCATTAGCGGTCATACCTTCATTTATCGTTTTAAGCCAACCTCTAATGTTATACGTATAATCTACTTTTTGCAGACCAGTACCATCTTTTTGCCCACCAACATTTTTATAATGTAATTGTCCCAAAGCATCATACTGGTTCGCAGCAATTAATTCTTCATGCCCATTAATAGTTTGGGTGTGCACTAGCGGTCTTCCCACATGATCATAGGTCATTTTGTCTAGCGTGACAATAGGGGCATTACTGCCTTTGTTATGGGTGCTTGTACTTTGTTTCACTTTACCTGTAAAATCCAATTGTGTGGTTACCACATCGGTGCTACTAAGATAGTCATTTTTTGTTGCTGCATGTACCGGTCGTGCCTTTTTATCATAATAAGTCACACTGGTAATCCAACTATCGGTATCTAGTACTTTAACTAGGCTCCCGGTAGGTAAAGATTTGGTGTTACTTAAGATGGTTTCTCCATCTACAGTACCTGGATTAGCAAGTTTAGGATCTGGATTAGTTCCCAAAAAGGCATAATCATCATAATAGTTAATAGTGAGTACTTCTATAGGTTGGGTAGCTGGGTAGCCTCCATTATCATAATACATAGCTACACCACCTATGGTAGTAGCCGCTCCTCGATTAACCCATAACTCACTTGTAAACCCTGTAAGCTCTGCTTGTATAGTCTTTCGATCTCTATTATCGGTTACCTTACCGGTATAGGCTACCCTTCCATACGTATCATACTTCGTAAAGAGCCAGGCAGATTCTGTCTTTAGTAAAGCATCCTGGGTAAGTACCGGTTGATCTAGTGTGTTATAGATGATGTACTCCCATGCTTTACCGGGTATTTTCTTTTCTACCAATCGGTTACGGTTGTCATAAACGTACTGATAACACAGTTCATTAAGCTCGGTGTCAGAGACACCATTTGTAGTATCTACCTTTGGGGGTATAACGAATGTAAGGTTTCCAAA
>CANNBP010000030.1 GCA_947502885.1 uncultured Aquimarina sp.
CAAAGAAGGTTTTACCAAAAATTGGTTTTTCATATCCTGTTCTTGAAGCTTGTAATGCGTGTACACTTCAAAGGTTCGGGCGAATACTTCGGCACGTTGATTATAATAATCAGTTTGATCTTTTAGACTTTTTAAAAATTTTGTTTCATCTCCGTTTTTGGTATAGTATAGAATATTAAAGAGTTCTTCGAATTGTTTTTCGAAGTAATTGCCATTTTTGGCAATGTCCTCATTGTAGCCTTTACGGGTACTATCACCACCAGAAACATAGATTTGTGTTTTCTTTCCTATATGAAAGGAAATGAGGTTATCTAAGGCATGAGCAAATTCATGCGCTAAAGAGCCTATACCTTTGGTTTTGGTCAAATTAATTACCGAACGGGATAAGGGCTCATAATGTGCTTTTGTGCTTCCTGTGCCTCTTGCTCCTAATGCTAAGGACAATTTACCGTTAAGCCCAATCTGAATATGTTTAAGATCATAGATCAAGGCTAAATGATGTAGAGATAAAGCAGAAGCATATAAAAAATTGGCACGGTCTTGTTGACTCATCCAATTACCAAACTCAATACTTCGTAAATTGAACTCTTTTAATGCCAAATCGCTATCATAGAGCCAATCGTTTGATATTCGGTCGTTGAACAGTTTTTTAAAATCCAGACTGATCCCCTGACGCTCCCAATACCGATCAATACCACCACCTTGTACAAGGTTGCCGGCATCTTCAATTTTTCCGATACTATGTGTTTCATGATAAGTATTCATTGTGAAGATTGGTTTTGCAGTTTAGAGATTTGGGCAGATTGTACATTCACCTTGCTATACAAGGTTTTTACATCTTTTTTAAGATCGATAATATCGGCTTCAATACCTTTATCAATTTGTACTTGAATACCGCTTATTAAATTGCGTAGTTCTTGGGTGTATTCGGTAAGTTCTTTAAGCAAAGTTTTAAACTCGGTATGTACCGTGCGTAAGAAATAGCCCAATACGGCAAGAACTCCGCTAAAGAGTATAGAAAACACTAAAAAATAAATTTCTTTCATGGCTTAGATGGTTATAGGTTCGTGGATGGGAATTTGGGTATTTTCAGCTTCTACAAAACCCTTTAATACAATCGGTAATCCATACTTTCCAGAAGTGAGGTAATTGGCTGCCACGCTTGTCAATCCTCCTATGGATTGTAAGGCACTAATCACAGTAGCAGCTTTAATACTAAAGGCTAAAGGAAGCGTACTATTTTGATTGGGAAGTAATGTAAAAGAATTGGCTAATGGGGCGGTTTGTTCGGCTAGTAACTGCCCGTCTTGGGTGTAGGCAGCTACTTTTATCTGGGAAATCATAAAAGTACTACTGCTAAAATTACCCAAAGACAGGACAATGTTACTAACGGGGGTAAAGGAAAAATTGAGTATTTTGAATTTCTGAACTCCTATTTTTAAACGTTGGGCATGGCGCACCTTTCTATAGACGCGCCAGCCTTGAACGCTTGCAATGAAAACAACTAAAAAAAAGAAAAGAAATGCGATTTTTTTCATAGGTCAAAGATGTGACCTATGTAGAAAGTGGGTTGGGGTTTATTGACAAAAGTCAAGGTTAAAGGGGTTTAAAAACCATAAAAGATAAAAACCCTGTTTTATTATGATTAAGCGATCATATGCTACTATAATTTGAAAACCGTCAATTACATTTTTACGATTTCCTTTCTATAGAACACTTTCTTTTTGTCCATAAGAAACGTTTAAATTGATTCCTCTATGACTATTATTTTTGTAAAACCTAGTAAAGTTTAGTTTGATTTGTGGTTGTTTGTGGTAAGGTTCAGTTTGAAAATGGAATAATTTTAACTGTTAAAGTCAATACATACACGTTCAAAAATCCAAAATAAGATTCAAAAAAATTAAAAGCTACAGACTACAACGACTACAAATTACCCAAAATCAAGAAATAGCGGCTACAAAAACAACATAGCGACTACAAGACTGCTTAGTATATTTATATAATAAATAACTATATATTAATATATTATATATTTATTATAGGCACTTAAACCTCTGTAGCCTTTGTAGTCGTAGCTTTTAAAAAAAAATGAAATTAGTAAAATACCAGAAAAAATGTAGTCGCAAAAAAAACCGATAGTTTTTTTACTATCGGTTAGATCATCATCTTAAGGAATGATTATTTACATTTTCATACCATCATTGGAAGGTGCTTCTATTTTCATCTTCCTTAAAGGAACGCCTTAATTCCTCTTGTATATTCCCACCTTCTTGGTTAAATAAAAACCTTACCGCATATACCTTTCTAGGGCTCTTACCTTGTACCCGCTTTGCAAAGGGTCTGCCGAATTGCTTTTCTAAGGCTTGTAATAGCTTTCTATTGTTTATTCGTAACCCTGAACGAGCATTAATATGAGCATGAATCTCAGAAGCCATTAAAAAAACCACTTTAGGGTCTGTGTTCTTACAGGGTTCAAATAACTTAGAAAGCCATTCTTCTTCTAAACTGGCATTTCTAAAATATTCATTCATTTTATTTAATGTAAGGATTTCTGAATCTGAGAACCAGTAACTATGATCTTCTCTAAAAAGGTGTAAGGCTTGCGCCCAAACTTTATCCATAGGTACATTATGTGTATAATTCACTTTATCGGTTGCAAATACTAGGTATCTCCTGTTCTGGTTATCGGTTAAAAATTCTGGTGTATCTACTGACCCCATAAAGGAGCATACTCTAGGGCGTGTTTTGGCTAGCTTTGCCCATGCCTTACGATTTGATACAAAAGGCGCTGTAATAATCGATTTAAGCGTGTTAAAATCCTTTTTAAAAATAGTTTGCAACTGGTCATCAATATTTACAAACCATTTTTCAGCTAATAAGTTAATCGTGTTTTTATCTGTCATTGAAGGTACAATATGACCAGAAGATAAATAGTCCTTCATCCCTGAAGGACACAATTTATTAAGCCAAGTAGTTTTTCCTTTCCCCTGGTTACTTACCAAGATAAGGCAAGTTTGATTTATTCCCTTTTCTAGAGCATTAGCAACACTTGCTACCAACCATTTTTGCAAATACGGTTTCCAAAGACTTCTTAAACGTACACCATTAGATTCTATATCAGAAATCTCAATGGTATCTGCCAATTGCTGTATATAATCCTCTCCATCATAAATAGGAAGGGTATTAAAATACTCTTTTAATGGGTCATAAGATGTAATAAAAAATGATTTTAGAATTTTCTCTAAAACTTTATCCGAACATTGAAGGTTGTCTAATTGCATTTCTAACCACACCGTATTTAACTTACGATCATCTACAGGAGTGAAAAAGTCCTCATCCCACCCCTTAATCTCTGGTGTTAAAGTCAGCAAATTAAAACGTATCTCGTAACGTTGTTCCAGATATTCATTTATTCGAGTTATGTAATTTTCCCTAGTGGTTCGTTTAGGTTCTTTATGTATTACGCCTGTTGTACTCGTATTACTATTTTCTTGTGTTGTATTCCCTTTTTTAGTGGGTGATTCTTTTTTAATTTCTTTATGTTGTAATGTCATATATTGACCTGTTTTGAATTATTGTTATTCTTTTATTCCGTACTTTTTTCTGGAAGTATTTAATTGATGCAATAGCATAGCTATTCTCTTATTAGTTCTTTTAAACAAAATAGTTTCTACTATTGTACGATCTGCTTCTGGAAGTTCCTTTATAAACGTTTTCATACCATCTGTAAGCATAAAACCCTTTTCATCCTTATGCAATTCAGTTGCCCAATCGATAAGAATTTCTTTAGATAAACTTAAAAATCTTGGAAAATCCAGAATACCATGTAAAATACAAATCGATTCAAACTGAATAATTCGATTTGTTAACTTTTCTCTATGCCTAGTGTTTGCTTTTTGTGTTTCTATTAACTGATTTTTCAGGCTAATAACGAGTGGTTGTGCCTCATTATAATATGCGATTAGGTGCTTTAATAACCTGTTTTGTTTGCTTATAAAAGCATCGCTTACATTTCCCTTATCTGCTAATCTTTGTAAATCACTTTGCATGGTTTCAATGCTATTCTCAAAGGCTTTTGTTTTGCTTTTGAAAGAATTACGCATAAACTAGTTCTAAGTGTTTAGGCAATCCTAAATGTTTAACGATGATTTCAACTTGTTTAGGAGTATAGCATCGTGATATATACGCTCCAACACTTTTTTCTATGGGTTTTAGCCATTTATTAAAAGTTTCTGTACTAACTCCATAAGCACTTGATAGCGTTTTCTTAGATGCTGCTAAATAAATACCATTCATACTATTGATTATTGAATTAAATTAAACTCCTTGACTAAATCTTGCTTTCTTCTATAAATTCTAAAATACTTTTATGGCAATAGATAATTGTCCTACCATGTTGCGAGGCACTGATGCGCTTATCTTTTAACAACTGTTTTAACTTTCCGCTGCTTTTTATTCCTAAAAGTTCTTTAGCTTCTTGAGACGTTAACCATTCCTTATACTTTTGCTCCTTTTTAGGCTTTACTTGATTGGCTACGCGTCTTGTGACTTCTTCAATAAGTTTGTAAAATGCTTTTGTTTCAAAAGCAATAAATTTTCCTTCCATTACTTGATTTGAATTATTAAATTAATTTGTTAGTTGACTTTGCAATGTCTGACCTTGGTTTAACCTGTTGTAAATTTTGACTAAAAAAGGTAGAATGTCAATACCCAAATCCGCTTCAAACCGATTTTGATTCGAAATGCATTGTAATGTTCTCTAATAACAAGTTAAAGTTATGTTAACGCAATCTAATGTTACATAATGACACTTGAAAAAAGCCCAATTCATATACGTTTTAGTGCTTAAAAAATGAGTTTTAAGCACTAAAACGTCAGATTAGGGAATAAGAAAGGTAAAAACTACTCTAAAAAGTAGGGTAGGACGAATGCTTTTATAGGGTAAGATATAGTATACCTTTTCTTTAAACCTTAATTAGTTTTAAATGTACGTGTCTTATGAACATAAAACGTTACCGTATATTACAAGTATTTTTTAACAGTTTTAAGTTGACTATATCCCTGTATAGTATTCAGGTTATGTTTTTATCAAAAAGTATTAATCCTTAAAAAAGATATTAGGAGTATGAGATAAACCATTTATATTTGAATTTAAGAAATAAGCAGGAAGAAAATATTTTTAACAATTGTTTAACCTATATTTAACCTGTTCTGAAAGACACAACAACAAAAACACTAACAATCAGTTTGTTATAAATAAAAAACCACTCACTTATCACAATTCTGTTAGATTTGTGAGTAAAACAGGAATGTATCCAATTGGGTATGTCCTATAGTTATCGGCAAGCAAAAAAAAAAATAAAAAAAATGTCCAATTGAATAGATTTCAATCGTCAGGTATGTGATAATTCTTTATATTAATAATAAAAAGATCAAAAATGAAAGATTTTATGATGCTATTTCATAGCGAACCTAACCCTGATTTTAACCCAACACCAGAACAAATTCAAGCTGAAGTAAAAGCATGGCAAGACTGGATGGAATCCATTGATGCACAAGGAAAACTTAAAAATCCTGGAGAAGCCTTAGGCTTCGAAGGAAAGATAATGCACTCGGATGGAGCAATTACAGATGGACCTTATGCAGAAGTTAAAGAAATTGTTGGAGGCTTTATTATAGTATGTTCTGAAACTATACAAGATGCAATTAAGCTTGCAAAAGGTTGTCCTGCCTTAGAAAATGGCGGAAAAGTAGAAGTAAGAGATATTATGAATTTTGATGGTATGTAATGTTATAAGAAGGGTATAATGATAGACGATACTCGGCTAATAGAAATTTTTAAGACAGAGTACAGTAAACTAATTGCTGTACTTTGTCAATATTATGGAGTAGCTGAAGTGCAATTAGCTGAAGACATTGTATCAGAAACATTTTTAAAAGCAATGAAAATGTGGGCTCATAAAGGAGTTCCTGATATGCCTGCAGCTTGGTTAAGAAAAGTGGCTGTTAACAGCTTAAAAGATTACTATAAAAGGAGTAAAATCTATAAGGAGAAAATCCTCTTCAATTTAGAATTAAAAACAGATTCTTTCCAGCCAGGAGAAATTTCTAATGACATAGTTGAAGATAGCCAACTCAAAATGATTTTCGTAGTTTGCAATCTAAAAATAAGTGATAAAGCAAAAATATGTTTGGCATTAAGAATCTTATGTGGATTTAATATTAATGAAATTGCAAAAGCACTTTTGTCAAATAATGAAGCAATTAATAAGATTCTATATAGAGCAAAAAAGAAAATTAGCGAAGATGGGATTCTAAATACAACTCTTAAATTAGAAAACTACAATCAAGGATACGATACTGTTTTACGAATCATTTATCTTCTGTTCAATGAGGGGTATTATAGCAGTATAAGAGAACATAACGTGCGTGAAGAAATTTGTTGGGAAGCACTAAGGTTGACTTTGCTTTTATCAAAAATACAAGTCGAACAACAAACCGCTTCCTATGCATTAGTTGCATTGATATCCTTTCATTCTTCAAGAATTCATGCAAGAATGAACGGCTCAAACGAAGATTTACTTTTCAATGACCAAGACCGATCTAAATGGAATATGCCTTTAATTGAAAAAGGTAAAAAATATTTAAGCTTAGCATCCAATGGAAGAGTTATATCCAAGTATCATTTAGAAGCGGCAATAGCGTTTTGGCATACAACGGATAACCAAAAAAAATGGGACAACATTCTTCAACTTTACAATAAATTGTTAATTATTGAATATTCACCAATTGTTGCATTAAATAGAATTTATGTTTTATCCAAGACGAACTCTGTAAATGAAGCTATTAAGGAAGCAAATAAATTAAAGTTAGATGGAAACAACCATTATTATTGTTTATTGGCAGAATTACATAAAATCAATGGTAATAATCAAATGGAAAGAAAATATTTGCGTGAAGCCTTAAAGTTTACTATCAAAGAAAGAGAAAAGAATCTTATTAATAAGAAATTGGAAATAGCCAGCCGATAATAATAGGTGATGATAGCATATCTGTTTGTTCCTCACAGAGGTGCTGCATACCAATCACCGTTGTACATAATTGTAAGATGAAGACACTTAGAAAATGAATCTATAAAGAGGAGTTTATAAATCAAAAAAAGGAGTAATAATAACTGTGAGTAAAATAGACCTTAATGGATTTAGTTTTTTAGAAAGATTAAAATTTAAAATCAAAAGAAATAAATTAGATTTTAGAGAAATTAAAGTTCTGCCAAAGAAGAATGTTATAATAAAAACAAATACAGTATTTGTTGGGAAACATAAAGGAGAAATTAAAATTGAATCAAATTGTTATTTTATCCACAGAGGAGAATTACAAGGGAAACTCTATATCACCTTATTGCAAAGTCAAACAGATACTAATAATAATCCATTTCCTGTAACACCTGCACAATTAAAAGGAAATTGCATTAACGTAAATAATTTAAACGAAGAAGTACTAGGTTATTTTAGACTTGGTGAAATTGATATAATAAATTATACAATACAATAACTTTAGTTCATGTTTTGAAATTCTTCCTTGCAAACAAGGTCGAAAGTTTCAATAATCTTTTGTTTTCTGGTGTCTTAACTGACACCGCCGACCTCTTTAAATGAGTAAAGCCTCCATTATCTACTGACAATGAAGGCTTTCAATCTGTCGGGGTGGCAGGATTCGAACCTACCACGTTGAGCATATTTTTATACCTTATTTTGACGTTAATAACGCCATAAATGTAGGTAAACAAAGCAGTCAACCCTTTAAATACTATACTTTTTCGTTTTTATTATTTTTTGGTGTTTTTTTTGAAATTTAGTGACACCAACTGACACCATTGTAATCATTTGATTTTCAGGATTTTTTAATTGCCTTAAAAATTGAATCAACTAGTTTTTATGATTTTAGTTGTAATTCATTCTATCTTTTTTCAGTCTTTGGGTAACAAATACTAAATTATTTACTCTACAATTAAATAAAATCAATGCTACGGTTTATACTTACTTTTTATATGGCAAATCATTGATTAGCAAAATGTTTCTAGTTCTATTTTTATTTAGTAGGATTAGTACTGTTAATAAATTATAACTAAATTAATTAATTTTAGTGCATATTGATAACTAATTATGTTTGTTTTGATTTTGATTTTTTGTTAAAAACGTTATATTTGTTACGTCATGAAATGGTGATGTTTGTGCCATATAGTGGCATAAATAGATGAAATATCATTTCATGGTTTTTATGTTTCCTACCACATAAAATTTTAGAAATAATCTTAGACTTTTTGTAAGTATTATTTCTCGATTAAAGAATATGTTATGCCTATTAATAACTCTATTTTTTAATACTACCCCGTTTTATTTATTGTATAACACCTTTAACTAATAAAATTTCATGAGAAAAGGGAAAACAAAAAATGGTAGAAAATACCGTATTTTAGAATTTTTAAAAGCACTTCCATATGATGAGTATCGTATCGCTAGGAAAAACCTTCCTATTGCATTAGAGATAAGTAAAAGAACCTTTGAAAGATGGTTGTATCTAACCACAGACTCTAAAATGCAGATTCCTGCCGATAAACTGGCTATTTTATCTAATTACTTCAAATTAGATTCAATGGAGCAGCTTATTAACTATAAAGTTAAACAATTAAATATTGAGCAATTAAGAAGACTTGGAGTTAAAAAGAGAAAAGATTTAATCAAAGAGTTTAATTTAATTCAATAACGTGTTATGAGTACAACAATTAGATACAAAGCGTGTAATAAAACGACATTGGCTAATGCATATAATATTTCATTATATACATTACAAAAATGGTTACAACCTATCCTTCACGTTATTGGAGATTGTAACGGTAATATCTTTAATCCAAAGCAAGTGTCGATAATTGTAAAACACTTAGGGTTGCCAGAAGATTTAAAGCTAATCAGTGTCTAGGCAGAGAGATTATGAAAAGATAGTTTCTGATTTTGAAAAAGCTGTGCTACAAATGCAAAAAGACTTACAGTACTTGGCAGATCAAAATACGCTAAGTACTAAGTTTTTTGATAAACAAAACAATATTATCAAAGCTTTAATTAATTATCATCACAGAACACAATCTTATATCAGACAATTAGAAGATCAATCATTAGAATATCAAAAAGTCAAACACCAACTTATTAAGTATGAAGATCGCATCATAAGCTTTGAGGCTATATGTATTATTCATGGTATCATTGATTTTCCTATGTGGTTATCCAAAGGAAAAGAAACGTTATTATATGAAGCCGAAGAGTTGGGGAAAAATAAGAAAATGCGTTTGTCTCTACTTTTTAATGAGAAAGTTACTCAGTTACCCATAGAAGACCAAAAAACGGTAATGGAGATATTACAAAGAGAAGTAAACGAAGCTGTTAAGAAGCTATTAGATAAGATAAATAAGAGGGGAAATAAGTTAAATACATGCAATTAGAACACAAAGATATCAGACCTAATTATAGCATAGAAGAGGATTTAGATAAAGACCAGGGAAAGAAGAAGACTAAAACAACCATAAATCAAATACAGGATTACTTAGATGAGCATTATGAACTAAGAATAAACGTGCTCACCATGGAATTGGAATACCGAGAAATTAAGGAAGCAAGATTTAAGATTTTAGACGATCGCCAATTAAATACCATTTGGATGGATATCCAGAATAAAGGAATTAAATGTACTGATAGCACCCTCATGAAAATCCTTAATTCTAATTACACAAAATCCTATCACCCTATAAAGGATTATTTTAAAAGTCTACCAGAACCAGATGGTATTGACTATATAAAGCAGCTTGCCGATACTATTACCATAGCCGATATAGAAATAGATGATATTAAGTTGAAAGACCTGTGGTATGATTACTTAAAAAAATGGTTGGTAGCCAATGCATCTACATGTCTTGAGTTAGGGATTAATCAAACCTGTTTAATATTGGTAGGAGGGCAGGGGTCTGGTAAAACTACTTGGCTAAATAAGCTATGCCCTAAAGAAATGCAAGAGTTCTTAGTATGTTCTCATATTAATCCTTCTCTTACAGATAAGAATACAGCTAATTTCTTAGCAGAGAAATGGTTTGTGAATATTGATGATCAATTAGAAACCATTTTTGGCAAGGATTTTAATTCTATGAAAGCGATAATTACAGCACCATTTGTTACCAATCGTAAGCTGTTTCATAAACTCACCAAAACACGACCTCGTATTTGTTCATTTATGGGGTCGGTAAACAGCCCTCGATTTCTAACCGATTCAGAGAACAGGAGATATTTAGTGTTTTCTGCTGCCGAGATTAACTACAAGCATATTGTAGATATGCAGAGAGTATGGGCACAAGCTGCGCAATTGGCAAAAGAAAAGTTCCCGTTTTGGTTCTCACATGAGGAAATGAAAACATTAAACCGAGTAAATGATATCTATAAGCAAAGTACAATAGAAGAGGAGTGGCTATTAAAGCTATATGAGCCTTGTAAAGCTTCTGATCCCAAAGCTATGTTTATGATGCCTTCTGAGATGCTTTCACAAATGAATGCGCATTCTGGATTACGAATGTCGAGTAAAAGGCTATCACAAGCAATGGAACGTCTTAAATACGGGCAACCAATCTCTAAACGAATAAAAGGGAAAGGATCGCGCAAAGTATACCCTGTTCGTTTGGTATCTGATGAAATGGAAAAGAACTTGCAGAAAGAGCTTAGAGCAATATATAAAGAAGAAACAAAGACTTCTACAACATTAGATATTGAATAATATTTTAAGGGAAATTTCCATCTTGTCTTTTGTTCATAATTGTTATTTTTATATGAGAAATGAATTAAGCATATTTTTCCCATGGTATATTGATAATCAAAAGAACAACTAGATAATGAAAATAATAAATGAAATTTTATCAACTCCTATTCTTTTAGCAATGACTACCTTATTGTTATTAGTAACAGGAATTTTACTAATTGTACTTAAAAAAAATAAACTCATATTTGTTTTTGGGGGTAAGGAATACGGAATTAAAGATTTAGATACTAAAGATGATATTAGTCTTTCCCGTAGACGTCCTATTGATGGTAGAAGGCTTTTTGAATATGAAGGGTATTATCCAATAGACCTCGAACCAGGAACACAAATACCATCTTTAAACAGACAAACCTTTCTTAAAGCTCTGAGTTATTTTTTAAATGAAGTTGATGACAAGATGGCTGCAATGGATTTGATTTACCTACGAGAGGATAACAAAAGACTCATACCAATAAGACCCGATTTTGAGAAAACATATAATAAACTGATTAAAAAGTACCAATTACAAGACTATAGAGAAAATTATGATTCAGATACTAAGATTTTATTTGAAAACTATTTTCAATTGGTTAAAGATCTTGGAAAAACTCTTGAAGGAGTTTATTTTGAGATATTATTGCATAATGTAAGAAATCCTTTAAAATCTATTATAGCTGAATATAACTCTAATGAAGTATCGGGAAGAAAATTGTATGATCCATCGACACGTTTTGTTGTCCAATATGTGCAAGACCAAGGAAAGGATTTAATAGAAGGGTTAAAAGAAGGAAACAAAGTTGCTTATCCAAAAAAGTTTACTAAAAGTAAAAATGTAAAAGCAACCACAACTCCTTTGTATCATGAACAACTCGGTTTAATTGGTATTTTGTGTTTTAACATAGATATTAATAAAGTAAAAAAATTAGATAGCTTGGGGTTAGCTGAGTTTATTGAGAATTACATTAAGACGACTGGTACTACACCAAAATTTGAAATGGACAACGCTCCAGATGACTAAATAAATCAACAATAATATTATGTTGATTTATTTTTGTTACTTATAGATTTTAAAAATATAGGGCATTTAGTCTAGATAATGTTATAACATATCAGAATTAAAAAAAAACAGAATTTTACAATCGTATGAAAAAAGAACTTCCTCTTGTTTTTCTTAAAAATTTTAAAACTAAAAAGAATGAATATGTAGAGATTCTTTTGCCTGTTGAAAAAGAAAAATTCATTGTTAGGTATAGGGACATTGAAAAACCGGAAAGTTTATATTTTTTCATATCTCAGTATGAGCCGACAAAGGATAAATATCATATTACTATAAAACCTACAAGTGAGAACGATGTTAAGCCACGGGTAGTTTGGGTTAGTATGAAAGAATTAAATCATGAATATATACAGTGGTCAAAAATTGTCAAAGATTACAATGAATGTATTTCAATTTTTGACGATCCAATACTCAACTCTTTTAAAGATAATTATTATACTGAATTCGAAATTATTGAAGATGATAAAGAAAAACCTTTAAATCCGAACCAAATTTTGTTGTTGGATGAATATTTTGACAAAGTAGATAAGAAAATTAATAAATATATTAATAATTCTAATGAAAAAGAGATAACAGAAATAAAATCGGACATTGTAGAATTGCGTGATAACTTATCTAGTAAACCTAAAATTTGGATTGCAAATAAAGTCTCTTGGATTTGGGCAAAAATTACAAAACTTGGATCAAAATTTATTAAAGAGTTCCTTAATGAAGGAAATAAGCAAATAGTAAAACAAGGTGTTTCTGAACTCGTCGAATTTGGTAAGAATTTGTTAACCTAAAAGTGAGCAACCCATCTCAAAACGTATTAAAGGAAAAGGATCACGTAAAGTATATCCTGTTCGTTTAGTATCTGATGAAATGGAAAAGAGCTTGCAGAAAGAGTTTAGAGAAATATATAAGGAAGAAGCAAAGCCTACTGCAAAATCAAATTTTAAATAGTTTTTAAGGGAAATTTCACCTTGTTGTCTTGTTAGTAATTGTTACTTTTATATCTCAAAAATAAAGGATATATGCCCTTTATAACATTGTTGTATGCAATATAACCCAAACATAATAAATGATTGAATTACATAAGTTAGAAGAATATAATATTGAAACTTTAACTTCTTTCATTGAGAATGAAATTGAAGAATCTGTTCATATAGAGTTTAAATCGGGTGAGGCTTTATCAAAAACTGATTCAAAGAAAAAAGAAGTTTCTAAAGATGTTTCTGCAATTGCTAATTCAGATGGAGGAATTATTATTTATGGAATTTCAGAAAAAAATCACAAAGCGGATGGTTTCGCATTTGTAGATGGAACTGTTTATACAAAAGAATGGCTGGAACAAATAATAAGTACGACTATTAAAAGAAACATAGGAGGATTAAAAATATTTCCTATACGAAATAATGGAAACTTAAAAGAGTCTGTTTACGTTGTCCAAATTCCATCAAGTATAGACGCACCCCATTTAAGTCGAGATAACAGATTCTATAAGAGATATAATTTTGAATCTGTACCAATGGAAGAATATGAAATAAGACAGTTGTATGGTCGCAAAGTTAAATCTAAGTTACAATTGAGTGGTTATTCCATTAGTGTAAAAGAAATTGGAAAGGATGAAACAACTTTTACTTGTGAAGTAGGAGTTTATAATGTGGGAGAAAAATATGAGACTGACTACAAAGTGAATATTTATTTTGACAACTTTAATAAATTTATCAAGATAAATTGGAGACCAGATGGAGTCGGTCGAAATTATGATTACACGAGATTGTTAAAAGGTAAAACTATTAAAGTTACTAATAATGCCTTGCCGACTTTATATCCAGAGGAAACAATAAATGCGATTCGATTCAACTTTGAGGTTAGAAATGAAAATATATTGGAAGCTTTTGAGGAGTTAAAAATTAGATTTTGGCTTTTTTACCCAAATGGGAAAGATGAAATGGAAACTGATTTAAAGGAATGGAGCGAAAAAATAATGAAAGACATAGAAGAAAAAAATAATGCAGCATACAACAATGGCTATAAGTAATTGCTTGTTCTTGTCCATTTTTGAAAATTTTCTCAGATTTTCTATTCGGATTATATTTGCTTAAATATTCAATAAATTATATACTATAGTTATAATCAACCATAAAAATGAATACCAAAATTATTATTATCTTAATAATTCAAATAATATTATTTATTGTTGGGTTATTTATAATATTTTTTAAAAGTTATTTTAAAAAAAAAGGAGAAAACATTGCTACTAAGGAAGATATTGGTCTTATAACTAAGGAAATAGAAAACATTAAAAATGAAATTTCTTTCAAAAATCAAAAAAAAATAGATTTCTTTTTTGAGAGAAAGAAAAACTTAATCAATTTTTATGACTATTATTTCATTTGGGTGAATGGATCCTTAAATGTTATTGATCATATAATTAGTCATAGTAACGATGAGAAAGTTTTACGAGAATTAATTACACAATTAAAATCTGATCAAATAAAAGTATTCACATATTTTACTAGAATATTTTTGTATGAAGTTAATACTAAATTTACAATTACGTTAAATGAAATCTATAATAAAACAATAAGTTTACACAACTTAACTCTATCATTTCTTGTAGAAATTGAATGCATATCAATACAATATGAAAACTTGATTGAAAAATCAGAAGCTATTAGATCAAAAGTAGAAAAAGAAAAATTATTTTCTGAATTTGATAAGTTGAAAAAAGATAGAAAGCTTGAAATTGACGAATTTTTGGATAAGCGGGAAAAGTTAAATGAACAATTAGAAAAGAATAAATTACTTGTAGTTAAGATTATCAGAAAAGAAATTAAAACTGGGTATGTCTAGTTATAATACTATATCTTAATTCCCCATGGATAAATAGATTGTAAACATTAAAAACAAAAGCTAATACAACCTGTATTGGCTTTTTTGGGTAGTTATTACAACCACACTATTCCATTCCAACCACATTTCTAAACTTTTAATAGCTTAAGAACTTTAAAAAGCTATTTGTTTGATTACCAGTAAGTACCTTCTTTTTTTATAATTTAACTAAAACCACGCTACCACATTACCACATACCACATTACTATTTCTATATTATATATATACTTAATAATAAGTAATATAATAATAAGAATAGGAAAGTCTAATAAAACGATTTGTGGTAAATGTAGTAGGTGATTGAAAAGTGTGGTAATGTGGTAGTCGAAAAACGGCATTTTTTATTTTCGTATTATTTTTTTCTTTGGTTCTAGTGACTTCAATACTCAATAATTGATCAGAAAAGATATTCTAACAAGCTCTTTGCTAACTAAATTAATCAAAAAATAGCATGAAACGAACTAAATGTTGTTTTGCAATTCTTAAACCTTTTTATGTTCATTGTGGTTTACCGTAAAGAAAATAATAATTGGAGTTATATTTTTGGCAATAATTAAGAAGATGAAAAGTAATTATATCTTCAATATTTAAGGAATATAGTTGATAAGATAGCTATCTCAATTGTTGACAGTAATATGATGGAAACGGAAGAATTAATAAAAAAAATAGAGAAAATTGAAAAAATAATACCTTTTGATAGCAATCAATGGACTTATTACATTTGCCATTCATTTTTCATAACTACAAGTCAATTTGTTAAGAATTATATTGGAGATGATACAGAATTCTATGCTACTTTAAAGGATTATAGTCAGAGAAAAGATAGTGGAAATGAAACAGATAAAGCTTGGGCTGCAAAAAAAGTACTTAAATCACTTAAAGATTATTTAGGATTAAATTTAGAACTGAATCTAACCGAAAAGTACAACATCAAAGTAGATATAATTAATGATTTTATGATTCAAGCAATCGAATTATCATCAAATAAAAAGTTTCATCCAGCGGCGGCAGGAATTTTAATGGGAGCTTCTCTTGAAGAGTTTTTAAAGAAACTCGCAGAAGAGAAAAAAGTTGATTTAAGCGAAATAAAAAGGACGATTGATCCAATTTCAAAAGAACTTTATCAAAAGAAAATTATTACAAAACAAGACTTAAAAGATATTACTTCGTGGGCTGGAATAAGAAATGATGCCACTCATGGAAACTTCGATGAAGTAAATGATAGAAAGAGAATACTAAATGCTATTGAAGGAGTAAATTTGTTTATGAGAAAATATAAAAACTAAAAATATGTCGGACTTTAAAATTGGAGATAGCATTTTTCATAAGTCAAATTCTACAATTAAATGGATAATTGAGAGAATTGATGAAAATGAAGTTTATTGTTCAACTGTAATCAAGGAAACTCTTGATCAAAAAAAAGAAGTATTTTCTTTGACTTCTATAGAAAAATGTGCTGAACCGAAAATATATGTTGGTAGCCGAAAAAGGGACAATTATTATTAATAGGCACTACGATCAACAATGGTCATAAGTAATTGCTTGTTCTTATCTACTTTTGAAAATTCAAGAGGATTTTCAGTTTGATGTGTACTTGCAAAGTTTTGTATTAACTCACATAATTTGAGATTGTAAATACTTAATAATGAAAAAGTCTAATTTTTTTTACGTAGATGAAACGGGTCATGTGAATAATAATTCACCAATATTTATTTATGGATGTATAAAAACAGACACTCCCAAATTAATTGAAAATGCATTAAAAAACCTGAAAATAGAATTGGCTGAAGATGCTCTGCTCAGAGAATTGGGAGAAAGAATTCTAGAGAATAATTTTCATGCTACTGGTGACCCATTTGACATAAGAACAGCAGTTTTTAGGTTATTACCATACCTGAATTTTCGAGCATATTTCACAGTACTTTTTAAGGATGATGAATATTACAAAGATTTAAAGTCGAATTACAAAGATTATCAAATCATAGAATCATTATTACGTAAAATTATTGTTCCAAGGATTACAAAAAATAAAAATGATGTTAATAAGTTTTATTTTGAAACCCTAGAAGTAAAAAATAAATCTCTCAAAAGAATTTTAGAAGGCATATTTGAACAATTTAGTGATGAATATGATTTAGAGTTTTTTATAGTTGAAAAAGAAAATCCAAATATCCCTGTTATTGATTACATAAGTTTTATTTTGAATAAGATTTTTACAACTGAAAAAGACGAGCCTTTACCCGATTGGGTTTCTAGAGCCTTTAATGTTGTCAAAGACAAAATAGGTCTGATACATTTTCAAAATGATGATTCTTTTTTTAGTCGATTTGGAGATGAAAATCATGTAGTTGAACTTCATAACTTAAGAGAAAAAATGGCAGTAGACTAGGGATAAAATTGCGAATACGAGTCGTATTCGATAAGGAACAACAGAAACTTCTTACCTTAGTCACTGCCTATTTTATATGGAACATAGTAAATTAAAGAATATTAGTCATCTAGCTATCTATTTAAACATAGACAAAGCTATTCTAGAAAAAATTTATAAAACGGGATATGAAAGTATAGAGAAACCCTGTTTCAAAAGTATTTACACTGAAGATAAGGATTTAACACTTACTCTTAAGAAGTATAAGATAAAAAAAAGGAAAGACGGATTTAGAATTGTTTACTCACCTATTTCGGACACCTTGATAAATTGTTTGAAAATATTAAACAAAAAAATAAGTACGTTGTACAATCCGCCTGATTGTGTTCACGGATTTATTAAAGGGAGAAGTATAAAATCTAATGCTTTCGTACATCTATCGAAGAATCACATTTATAAAGTAGACATTGAAAGGTATTTTGAAAACATCACTTCTAAAAAAATAGTAACAACTTTAATTGAACTTGGGTTTACAAATGAAATTAGTAAAATAATTTCAAAAATTGTTACTCACGATGAAGCACTGATTCAAGGATTTCATACAAGCCCTACAATCGCGAATCTAATATTTAAGGATTTAGATATAATATTTTCGGAAGTTGGAAAAAACATAACTTATTCAAGATATGCTGATGACTTGTATTTTTCATCAGATAACCAATTTGATATTCATAATTTCATTAAAGAGAACTTATCAAAATATGGATTTGCGTTGAATGAGAATAAGACAATACTGATGAAACGTGGTCAAAATCAATATGTAACTGGCTTAACAGTATTCGATTCTGAACATCCAAGAATTGCCAAAAGAATAAAGAAAAAAATTAGACAAGAAATTTATTATATCAAGAAATATGGTTATAAAGGTCATGTAATGCATAAATTAAAAATTAGGAAAAAAGATTATAAGAGCAACGAAGAATTAAGAAAAAAAGTTGAGTTTGAAGTTGGAGAACTTCATGTTAAGATGAATGGTTGGTTAATTTTCATAAATTCGGTTGAACCAAAATTTAGTAAAAAATATTCAAAATTATTATACGATAAACGGATATAAATAGAGATTTAATTTTGTGTTAAACCTTAAAACAGTGCCTTTTTACACGCTATATTTAACACATAAGACTGTTTGTAACTTTAAACAAAAAAACTACATAAAAAATCAATGAGTAAATTTTTAACAGGAAAACTACTTGAAGAAAAACTAACCGACATAATATGGAATGCCAAAAAATATGTTGTTATAGTTTCGCCTTTCATTAAACTTGATAATCACGTTCGTAGCATTTTTGATAAAATTAAAGCTACACACGAAATACAATTAATTTTAGTCTTCGGAAAGAATGAAGGTTATAAACAAAAGAGTTTAAGAGAAGATGATTTTGAATATTTCAAAAATTTTAAAAACATATCTATTCTCTACAATAAAGATTTACACGCAAAGCATTATTGTAACGAAAAAGAGGGTTTAATCACTTCATTAAATTTATATGATTATTCTATGATTAACAATATAGAATATGGAGTGTATTTCTCTAAAAATATACTGAACCCAGCAGAAAAGTTATTTGAAGAAACAGAAGAATTTACAAAAGATTTAATTTTTGAAAAAAGTCATGTAGTTTTCTTGAAAAAGCCTCAATACAAGAAAAAAATGTTTGGACTGACAAAGGCGTTTCAGAATTCAACAGTTCTATTTGATATTTCAAATGATTTCTTTAATGACTATGATTACGATATAAAATCATTATCCGAATTTGATTGCGAAAACTTGAGTGATGTTGATAAGGTATATGATAAAAAACCTCAAAGACAAGATGATACCGAATTTGATCCTGAATTTGGTTTTTGTATTCGAACAGGAGAACAGATTCCTTACAATCCAGAAAAACCTTTATCGTATTATGCTTTTAGGACATGGCAACAATTTGAAAACTATGATTATCAAGAAAACTATTGCCACAAAACAGGAAAAGAAAGCTATGGAAAAACAAGTATGAATAATCCTATATTAAAATAACGTTATATAACAATGTCTTCAAAATCAAGGCGGATTTGGGTGTAGTCGAATTTTAAAATATGGAAAATCATCTAAACATTCTTAACTTCTATTAAAAACACCTAAACACTCCTAAGCCTTTCAACCCACTTTCCCCATAGGTCACATCTTTGACCTATGAAAAAACTCGCATTTCTTTTCTTTTTTTTAATTGTTTTCATTGCAAGCGTTAAAGGCTGGCGTGTCTATAGAAAGGTGCGCCATGCCCAACGTTTAAAAATAGGAGTTCAGAAATTCAAAATACTCAATTTTTCCTTTACCCCTGTTAGTAACATTGTCCTGTCTTTGGGTAATTTTAGCAGCAGTACCTTTATTATTTCCCAGATCAAGGTCAATGCCTATACCCAAGACGGGCAGTTACTAGCCCAACAAACCGCCCCTTTAACTACCTCTTTTACATTACTTCCCAATCAAAATAGTACGCTGCCCTTAACCTTTAGTATCAATGCTGCGACTGTTATTAATGCCTTACGATCCATAGGAGGATTGACAAGCGTGGCAGCGAATTACCTCACTTCTGGTACCTATGGATTACCGATTGTATTAAAGGGTTTTGTAGAAGCTGAAAATACCCAAATCCCCATCAACCAACCTATAACTATATAACATGAAAGAAATCTATTTTTTAGTGTTTTCTATACTCTTTAGCGGAGTTCTTGCCGTACTAGGCTATTTCTTGCGCACGGTACATACCGAGTTTAAAACGCTGCTTAAAGAACTTACCGAATACACCCAAGAGCTACGCAACTTAATAAGCGGTATACAGGTACAAATAGATAAAGGCATCGAAGCAGATATTGTAGACCTTAAAACCGATGTAAAAACCCTGTATAGCAAGGTCAATGTGCAGTCTGCTCAAATCTCTAAACTACAAAATCAAGCTCAACAATGAATCCCAATAATGAAACATATAGTATTGGAAAAATTGAAGATGCCGGCAACCTTGTACAAGGTGGTGGTATTGATCGGTATTGGGAGCGTCAGGGGATCAGTCTGGATTTTAAAAAACTGTTCAACGACCGAATATCAAACGATTGGCTCTATGATAGCGATTTGGCATTAAAACAATTCGATTTACGAAGTATTGAGTTTGGCAATTGGATGAGTCAACAAGACCGCGCCAATTTTTTATATGCTTCTGCTTTATCGCTGCATCATTTAGCCTTGATCTATGATCTTAAACATATTCAGATTGGGCTTAACGGTAAATTGTCATTAGCATTAGGTGCAAGAGGTTCAGGAAGTGCAAAAGCGCACTATGAGCCTTTATCCCGTTCGGTAATTAATTTGACTAAAACCAAAGGTATAGGCTCTTTAGCCCATGAATTTGCTCATGCCTTAGATAACCTCATTTCCTTTCATACAGGAAAGAAAACACAAACCTATGTTTCTGGTGGTGATAGTACCCGTAAAGGCTACAATGAAGACATTGCCAAAAATGGGAACTTCTTCGAAAAACAATTCGAGGAACTCTTTAACATTCTATACTATACCAAAAATGGAGATGAAACCAAGTTTGCCAAAAACTTAAAAGATGAAACCGATTACTGGAATCAACGTAATGAAGTATTCGCCAGAACCTTTGAAGTGTATACCCTGCATAAACTGCAAGAACAGGATATGAAAAACCAATTTTTGGTAAAACCTTCTTTGGCTTATAAAAGCAAAAAATACCCA
>CANNBP010000031.1 GCA_947502885.1 uncultured Aquimarina sp.
GTTTTATCATTTAGCAACCTTTATTTTACCTTTTTTTTACAACTAATTACCAAACATCTGAAAACATAATACTTACATCAAAAAGTTTTTAAAAACAAAGCCCAAACAAAGCTTATTCGTAAATAACAAGGAGGAATATCATACCCTAACCCTCTAATTACACTACTTCTTTATATACTATATATAATAGACACACTTCTTTGTTACAAAAAAACTTTGCGTTAGGGATAGTCGTGAAAACCCCACAGCATGAGGCAACGAAATGCGAGGAGTTGTAACAGATAGCCCGACCTAAGCCAAGCGAAGGAAACGCGCAAATAAATAGAAAACTAGTACTTCTCTATTTTCAATTGACTATTTATCACAATCTTTTACTCTATAACCATATCACTTTATACACGAACAAGACCCCTTATAATGTACACTCACAACATAAATACCAAATTATTAAATTAAATATACCATATAGTATTGTATGAGTTTGATTATCGTACTATCTTTGCATCTTTAATTTAAAGAAAGATGATCAAGATTACGTTACCTGATGGTTCGGTTAGAGAGTATAACAATAGCATTACAGCTATTGATGTTGCCAAAGATATTAGTGAAGGTTTTGCAAGAAATGTTATTTCAGCAAAATTTAATGATACTACTATCGAAACAACCACCGAATTAACCACCGATGGTAATCTTGTGTTATTCTCATGGAGAGATGAAGAAGGAAAAACGGCTTTTAGACATTCTACATCACATGTACTTGCCCAAGCACTTGAGCAATTATATCCAGGAGTTAAATTATCAATTGGTCCAGCCATTGATAATGGATTCTATTACGATGTAGACTTAGGTGACCAGACCATTTCTGAAAAAGACTTTAAAACTATCGAAAACAAAATGTTGGAGATTGCTAGAGGAAAGCATGATTTTAAAATGAGATCTATCTCTAAAGCTGACGCTTTATCCAAATACAAAGAAGAAGGTAATGAATATAAGGTAGAGTTAATCGAAAACCTTGAAGATGGCACTATCACATTTTGTGATCATGATACTTTTACCGATTTATGCCGTGGAGGACACATCCCAAATACTGGTCTTATTAAAGCTGTAAAGATAATGAGTGTTGCAGGAGCTTATTGGCGAGGTGATGAAAACAACAAGCAATTAACTCGAGTTTACGGAACTTCGTTCCCTAAGCAAAAGGAATTAAAAGAGTATCTTGAATTACTTGAGGAAGCAAAAAAACGCGATCACAGAAAACTAGGTAAAGAACTTGAACTTTTTACTTTTTCTCAAAAAGTAGGTCAAGGGTTACCTCTATGGCTACCTAAAGGCGCTGCCTTAAGAGATCGTTTAGAACAGTTTCTAAAAAAAGCACAAAAGAAAGCTGGGTATGAAATGGTGGTTACTCCTCATATAGGACAAAAAGAGCTTTATGTTACTTCTGGACATTATGCAAAATATGGTGAAGATAGTTTTCAGCCTATCAATACACCAAATGAAGGTGAAGAGTTTCTTTTAAAACCAATGAATTGCCCGCATCACTGTGAGATATATAATAGTGGACCTTGGTCATATCGTGATTTACCAAAAAGGTATGCCGAATTTGGTACAGTATATAGATATGAACAAAGCGGTGAACTGCATGGTTTAACCAGAGTAAGAGGTTTTACTCAAGATGATGCTCATATTTTTTGTACTCCTGATCAATTAGACCAAGAATTTAAAAAAGTAATTGACCTTGTATTATATGTTTTTGGATCATTAGGTTTCGAAAACTTTACAGCACAAGTATCTGTACGTGATCTAGAAAACCCAGATAAATATATTGGTGAAGTAGAAAATTGGGAAAAAGCTGAAAATGCAATTATCAATGCTGCTAAAGACAAAGGCCTAAATTATATTATTGAAAGTGGTGAAGCTGCTTTTTATGGACCAAAACTAGATTTCATGGTAAAAGATGCTCTAGGAAGAAGTTGGCAATTAGGAACCATTCAAGTAGATTACAATTTACCTGAGCGATTTGACCTCACATACAAAGGCAGCGATAATGAACTACATAGACCTGTGATGATTCATCGTGCACCTTTTGGTAGTATGGAAAGATTTATAGCTATCTTACTTGAACATACAGGGGGTAATTTCCCTCTTTGGCTAATGCCAGAGCAAGCTATTATACTCTCTATCAGTGAGAAATATGAAAAATACGCCGAAAAAGTTTTAAATTTGTTAGAAAATGACGAAATTCGCGCCCTTGCGGATCATAGAAACGAAACAATAGGCCGAAAGATTAGAGAAGCAGAAATGAATAAATTTCCCTATATTATCATCGTGGGAGAGCAAGAAGAAAAAGATAACACCATTTCTGTTCGTAAACATGGAGGAGAAGATTTAGGAGCAATATCAATTGATGAGTTTTCTAATATTATCCGAAAAGAAATAAATAGTACCTTAAAACCGTTTAACGGTTAAACAATAAAAAAAATTAAGTTTAATTTAAAATTTTAAGTCATAGCAATAAGAAGAAGAAGGTCTCAAAAACCACTGAGAGTAATCAAAGAAGATGCGCACAGAATCAATCACAAAATCCGTGTTGATGAAGTACGCCTTGTAGGTGACAATATAGAAGTTGGTGTTTACCCTATCAAAAAAGCAATCCAACTTGCTGAAGAACAAGAGCTTGACCTTGTAGAGATTTCGCCTAAAGCGGTACCTCCTGTTTGTAAAATAATGGATTATAAAAAATTCCTTTATGAGCAGAAAAAGAGAGACAAAGCCTTAAAATCAAAGGCTACCAAGGTTGTTATAAAAGAAATTAGATTTGGACCTAATACCGATGAACACGATTATGAGTTTAAGAAAAAGCACGCTATCAAGTTTTTGACAGAAGGTGCTAAACTTAAAGCTTATGTGTTCTTTAAAGGACGTTCTATTATATACAAAGATCAAGGTCAAATCTTATTACTTAGATTAGCACAAGAGCTAGAGGAGTATGGTAAAGTAGAACAAATGCCAAAACTAGAAGGTAAACGTATGATTATGTTTATCGCACCTAAGAAATAAACTTTTTTTAAGTAATTAGGTTATTTAAAAAAATTAAAATAATAAGTGAGATTATTAAAACAAGGATACAATGCCTAAAATGAAAACAAAATCCAGTGCTAAAAAGCGTTTTAAGCTTACCGGTACTGGTAAAATCAAAAGAAAGCACGCTTTTAAGAGTCATATATTGACTAAAAAATCTAAAAAGCGTAAGCTTGCTTTAACGCACTCAACATTAGTGCACAAAAGCGATGAACAGAGTATTAAAGAGCAATTACGTTTAAAGTAATTTCTTTTTTAACTCAGGTTAAAATTATTATAAACCCAGGAGTTAGGCCATTTACAAAGAATTCAAAATTCGAAATTCAGAATTATTGAATCGCCTACTACTAAAAAATTTAAATTATGCCAAGATCAGTAAATTCTGTTGCAAAAAGAGCTAGAAGAAAAAAGGTTCTTAAACAAGCAAAAGGTTATTTCGGACGTCGTAAAAACGTTTGGACAGTAGCAAAAAATGCGGTTGATAAAGCGATGCAATATTCGTATAGAGACCGTAGAAATAAAAAGAGAACTTTCCGTGCCTTATGGATCACTCGTATTAATGCAGGTGCTCGTATGTACGGTATGTCTTATTCACAATTTATGGGAAAAATAAAAGCTAATGATATTGAGTTAAACCGTAAGGTACTTGCAGATTTAGCAATGAATAACCCTGAAGCTTTTAAAGCTATTGTAGAAAAAGTAAAGTAATTCTTTTATTATTATAAATATCAATCTCACTTATAATATAAAAAACCCGCTAAAAGTGGGTTTTTTTTGTTTAGAAAATCGCAAACAATCCTCTACTATTGATTACCCATTTCACCATAAACTATAAAAATCTCATATGCAAATAACTACAACAAAACATAACAGTTCGTTGTTTATAACCTTGTAACAAAACTATCTACACAACATTGCATTTCATCAATAAAATACGTACTTTATCTATTTCAAAACATGAAATTATATATATATTTTCATTACTTTTAACAAAATCAGATAGATATGAAAACAAGTTTTATTTTTCTTACAACAATCTCATTTTGGATCGTACAAGAACTACCCAATCAAGATCATTCTGCTCACACAAAAAGTGAAACACTTAATGCTGAGCAGATTTTTGGATTGTTAGAAATGCCCTTTCTTGCCATAGCGCTTATTTTCAGTTTTCTTACTGCTACAAGGTTAAAAGGAGGAAAATTTGGCTCTGGAATGACCTTACTCGCATGGGGATTTGTTGTAATGGCTCTTGGTCATCTTCATATGCAAATTGCTCATATCTTTAATTACAACTTATTTCATCAGTTATTTGGAAGTAGTTTTGGCAATTATATTTGGTTCTTCGCATTAATCTTGACCTGGGGTTTATCTGCTCTTGGTTTTTATAAGATATACAAAGCCAGTAAAATATAATATTAATGATCAAAAACTGGTTAAAAAGCATATTATCCCCTAAAAAAATCATTTCTCCTAAAAACTACGAAGGACAGGAGCTTATTGTTTTGGTTGACTTTCTTTGGAAAAAAATCGACACTCCTGGTAGTGCTCATAATTTAAAAAATAGAATCGCCGTATTTAAGGAATTATCTTTAGAGAAAAAAATCAAAGCTATTCCAGAGTTGTACCTCTTGCTCGAACACCATATTGTCGAAAAAAATAATATAAAATCTGATCAACATTATATTCGAGGTTATATTATAGAAAAGTGTAAATCATTATTTAAATACAACAACTTCAAATTAATTTTTAATCCATTAGAAGAACAAGAGTTAATACTTTGCAAAGTTTTTCTTTCTAAAGTACTTGAAAAATCTTCAGAACTGGTAGGAACATTCAATGATCCAAAGATTATGGAAATCAAAGAATATTTGGATACAAGTTATAATTTTGGTGATATTGACTTAATAAAAGAAAGAAAGAACTTATTAGAATTTTCTAATCAAATTTATTTAAGAATAAAAAACAGTCTCGGCATAAATGCAATTACAAACATCTATGTACTTGTTTATAAAGAACATTTTCAATCCTACCAATTATTAGATTCATTTACCGCTACTCTCAATGTAATTCCTGAAGAAATATTAGCTAAAGATTTTATTACATTACCTAGTAAACAACAAATGCACCGAATGTTGCAAAAGCAACTCTATAGCCTAGAAGAAATAAATGAGCGACTTACCAAAGAAATAATTGAAAGAAAGAAAGTTGAAGAGGAGTTAAAGTATAGTGAGCACTTAAAAACTACAATACTAGAAACTGCAATGGATGGTATCATTCTGGTTAATAGCGAAGGTATCATACTAAATTGGAACAAGCAATCAGAATATATCCTTGGGTTAAAAAAAGAAGAAACAATTGGCACCAGCATATACAAAAAAGTACCCTACAAACTAAAACAACAACTCAAAAGTAGTTTTAGTGATTATATAGAAACGGGGTATGGTGAGTTGATTAACAAAAGAGTAGAAACATCTGTAACAAGACAAGATAATACGATTGCCCACATAGAACTTACCATAATAGCAATAGAGGCAAAAGACGATTATCTTTTTAATGCATTTTTCAGAGATATAACAGATAGGAAAAACATTGATAATGAAATCCGTGAAGCAAAAACTCATGCAGAAAAATCGGCAAAAGCAAAATCAGTTTTTTTATCCAATATGAGTCATGAAATAAGAACTCCACTAAATGTTATTCTAGGGCTAACGGGTATTTTACAAAAAAGCGGATTTAGTCAACCAGATATCGATAAAAAAAACCTAGATGGAATTCAATTCTCTGCAGAAAATTTACTCATATTAATAAATGACATCCTTGACTTTTCAAAAATTGAGGCCGGAAAATTAACCCTTCATAATACCGATTTTGATTTAAGAGAATTAATCATTAACATCTCAAGAGGTTTTAAAATAAAAGCAGACGAAAAAGGATTGCAGTATGCCATGCATATAGATTCCTCTGTTCCCAAATTTATTGTAGGTGACCAACTTAGGCTCAATCAAATCTTGGTTAATCTACTAGGTAATGCAATAAAATTCACTCATGAAGGAGAAATATCTATACATGTAAAAGCTAAAAAGTCTATTAGAAAAAGAATTACAGTTACTTTTTCTGTAAAAGATACTGGTGTTGGAATAGCTACAGATAAACTGAAAAATATTTTTGAAAGCTTTTACCAAGTTCATAAACCTGGCAAAAATAAAATTGAAGGTACAGGACTCGGGTTATCAATTTCTAAACAACTTATAGAGCTTCAAGGAGGTGTTCTAAATGCAGAAAGTAAACCCGGAAAAGGTTCTGTTTTTGAGTTTTCGATTGTATATACAAAAAGTAATTTCAAGTCTTCTAAACTTGGTGAAAAATCAGCCTCTAATACAGACAACACACAAAACCTATCTAACTTAAAAGCCCTAATTGTCGAAGACAATAAAATGAATCAATTTTTTATAAAACAAGTTTTTACAAATTGGGGAATCGAATCTCATATCGCCGACAATGGTAAAGATGCTCTAAAAAAACTTGAACAACATACATATGATCTAATTCTTATGGATATGCATATGCCCATAATGGATGGTCCCGAAGCTGCAAAAAAAATACGAAAATCTACTGATTCTAGAATTAACAATATTCCTATTATTGCTTGTTCTGCAGATGTGTTTCCTGAATCTAAAAAGAAAGCACTGGATTCTGGAATGAATTTTTATCTTTCAAAACCACTAAGTGAACAAACACTTGAAGAAATTCTTTTAAATATTGCCTCTGATACTATAGTAAAAAATCCAACACCTACTAACACAGATAATGCCGAAGAAAAAACCAATCCTGTTGTTGATTCTGAAAAATTTTGCGACTTCACTTTTTTAGAAAAAACATTCGATAATGATAAAGAAATTATAAAAGGGATACTTCAAATTTTTATCGATGAAACTCCAGGGGACTATCAAATGCTACAACAAGCTATTGATGACAAACAAGGAAATGCAATAAAACAAGCAGCCCACAAGCTTAAATCTAGCTTTAAAACTATAGGCCTTCAAAAAGAAGCGGTTCTACTTGAAAATATTGAACAATTATCTAAGAACCCTTCAAAATATGAGATACTTAAAGTAAATTTTGATCAACTTCATTATTCTTTTCCAAAAATCATTCAAGAAATTGAAGAGTCTCTCCTCGTATTGTAATCATAAAAATTAAAAACTAAATTATATTCTAGGCTATTACTATCTTTGCATTCATGCAAAATCAAATAACAAGCTTTCAAAACGATAAAATAAAATTTTTACTCCAGCTTAAAGAAAAGTCAAGAGTTAGAAAAAGGGAAAAATGCTTTATCATAGAGGGTAAACGTGAAATTTCGTTAGCAATTCAAGGTGGTTATACTGTTACTCAATTTTACTACTGCCCTTCTATAATTGATAATCAAGAAATAGAAGAACTCACTTCAATTTCAAAAAATCAAATTGATTTATTTGAAATTACACAAGGAATCTATCAGAAACTAGCCTATAGAGCAACTACCGAAGGTATTATAGCATTGGTTTCTTCTAAAGAAACAGGAATTAAAGATTTTATTTTGCCATCGACTAATCCCCTTATCCTTGTTGCAGAGGCTCCCGAAAAACCCGGAAATATCGGTGCTCTTTTACGCACGGCAGATGCCGCTCAATTAGACGCTGTATTTATAGCAAACCCAAAAACAGATATTTATAATCCGAATATTATAAGATCTAGCGTAGGCTGTTTGTTTACAAACACTATTGCAACAGGGTCTACCGATGATATTATCAATTTTTTAAAAACCAATAACATCGAGATATATGGAGCAGCCTTGCAAGCATCTGTAAATTATCATACTCAAGATTATAATAAACCTACTGCTATTGTCGTTGGTACAGAAGCTACTGGTCTGAGCGAACATTTTTTGGCAAACACAACTCAAAACATTAAAATACCTATGGGTGGTGTAATTGACTCTATGAATGTATCAGTAGCGGCGGGAATTCTCATTTTTGAAGCAAAGAGGCAACGAGGCTTTAAAATCTAAAAGATTAAAAATCATAGTAGAAATACAATTAATTTTACTAACTTACTTTTCCCTACAATGCTCCCAATGTTTGACTACTAATGCTATGAACTAATGACCCCATATTCCCTATTTTATTTACTAATTCTTATTATAGTTATTGTTTTTCTGGTCGATTCTTTGTTAGACATCCTAAACGCAAGACATTATAGTAACCAAATACCAGAAGAACTAACAGATGTCTATCCTGAAGAAGATTACCAAAAATCCATAGCTTATAAAAAAGATAATTTTAGATTCAAACTTGTATCATCTACCATATCACTTGTGATCATGCTTTTATTCTTTTTCTTAGATGGTTTTTCTTGGGTTGATCGCATATCCCGAAGTATCTCTGACAACCCTGTCGTCATTGGCTTAGTATTTTTTGGAATTATAATGATTGGAGGCGATATTTTATCTACTCCTGCGGCATTTTACAAAATATTTGTAATCGAAGAAAAGTTTGGTTTTAATAAAACTACAACTAAAACCTTTTTTACTGATAAACTAAAAAGTATTGTGATGATGGTTATTGTTGGTGGAGGATTACTTGCATTGGTCATGTGGTTTTATCAAGTTACCGGGGCATATTTTTGGATATATGCCTGGATACTATTTTCTATCTTCACACTAGCAATGAACATGTTTTATGCAAAACTTATAGTTCCAATTTTTAATAAGCAAACTCCTCTAGAGTCTGGTGAATTAAGAGATGTTATTCAAGCATATGCTAAGAAAGTTGGTTTTCAGTTAAAAGATATTTTTATTATTGATGGATCAAAAAGAAGCACCAAAGCCAATGCTTATTTTTCTGGTTTCGGAAGTGAAAAAAGAATTACGCTTTATGACACCTTAGTCAAAGATCTTAATAATGAAGAAATAGTAGCTGTATTAGCTCATGAAGTAGGTCATTACAAAAAAAGACACGTAATCATTAACTTATTTTTGTCAATTATTCTTACTGGATTAACCCTTTGGTTTTTATCATTATTTATCGCAAATCCTATTTTATCCGAAGCACTTAATGTAGAAGAACCATCATTTCATATTGGTCTAATAGCCTTTGGTATTTTATACAGTCCAATTTCTGAAATAACGGGATTAATTATGAATGTTGTATCTAGAAAGTTTGAGTATCAAGCTGATAATTATGCTAAGAATACATACAATCCAGAAGCATTGATTAGTAGTTTAAAAAAATTATCAAAAAATAACCTTAGTAATCTTACTCCACATCCTGCTATGGTATTTATTCATTACTCACACCCTACTCTTTTACAAAGAATCAAAAATTTAAAAAAATAGATTCATTACCCTAACAAGTACTTGGTTGTTACATTTCTTAATCGTATTTTTAATTATTATTGTCAAAGTTAAACTCGTTTTACTCACACAAAACACAGGTTTACATTGCAATTATTTAAGAGGGAAAAAATCACACATTGTAATAAATAGGGCTTTATTAAAAAACTTTATGTTATGACCGAAGCTGCTATAGAAGAAGAAAACAAACAGATTGCAAAGCAATACAAAGAATTGCTTCGCATTAGCTATAGAGATCTTAGTAAAAAGGATAAATCGCTTATTAGGCAAGCGTTCGATATTGCCGTGGATGCCCATAAGGATCAACGGCGTAAAAGTGGAGAAGCCTATATTTTTCACCCCATTGCGGTAGCTAAGATTGTGGCTAGCGAAATCGGATTGGATGCCACATCTATCGCTGCGGCACTCCTGCATGATGTTGTAGAAGATACCGACTATACTCTTGTCGATATTGAACAAATGTTTGGAGAAACTGTCGCTCGAATTGTTGATGGTCTTACCAAAATATCTTCTCTTAAAAAAGATAAAGATATATCTCTGCAAGCAGAAAATTTCAGGAAAATGCTACTTACACTCAATGATGATGTAAGAGTGATAATCATTAAAATAGCCGACCGTTTGCATAATATGCAAACTATGGATTCTATGCGACCTGATAAGCAGGTAAAAATAGCATCAGAAACCTTATATATTTACGCACCTCTTGCCCATCGTATCGGACTTTATAATATAAAAACCGAATTAGAAGACCTTGGACTAAAATACACAGAACCTGAAGTTTATAAGGATATTTTAGAAAAAATAAAAGAAAGTAAAGAAGAGCAAGATGAATATATCAAAAAATTCTCTGATCAAATAAAAGAAGGGTTAGACCGAGAAGGGTTAAGTTATGAAATAAAAGGAAGGCCTAAGTCTATTTTTTCGATCAGACGAAAAATGGTCAAACAAAATATTTCTTTTGAGGAAGTTTATGACAAATTTGCTGTTAGAATCATTTATAACTCTGATATTGAAAACGAGAAATTTATTGCTTGGAAAATCTATACTGTAGTAACTGATTATTACAGGCCAAATCCGATTAGACTACGAGATTGGATTTCTCAACCTAAATCTACAGGTTATGAAGCATTGCATATTACTGTTATTGGTCCGGATAGTAAATGGGTAGAAGTCCAGATTCGTAGTGAGCGTATGCACGAAATTGCAGAAAAGGGATATGCCGCACATTATAAATATAAAAATACCGAAGAAAAGCAAGATCAAGGATTAGATGGATGGTTGAATCGACTGCAGGAAGCTCTTGAAAACTCTGAAGCTAATGCTGTAGATTTTGTCGAAGAGTTTAAACTTAATCTATACGCCAAAGAAATATTCGTTTTTACACCTGAAGGAGATCTAAAATCATTACCCAAAGGTGCAACTGCTTTAGATTTTGGTTTTAGTGTACACACAGAAGTAGGTTTAAAAACCCGTGGAGCTAGAGTAAACGGAAAGTTAATGCCGCTTAGTCATCAATTAAAAAATGGAGACCAAGTAGAAATTATTACTTCGAGCAAGTCAAAACCTTCGTCTAGTTGGTTAGATTATGCAACTACGGCAAGAGCTAGGGCAAAAATAAAATCAGCTCTGCGTGATGAGAAAAAACAAATCGCAGAAGAAGGAAAAGTTGTCTTAAAACGTAAACTTCGCTCTCAAAAAATAACCATGAGCGAAAAAGTGGTGAACGAACTTGTACTCTATTTTAAACTTAAAACTAGTTTGGATTTGTTTTATAGAGTTGGGATTGGAACTATTGATAATCAAAAAATCAAAGAGTTTGCTACAACCCGTAGTAATGTTTTTATGAATTTTATTAAAAATAGAATTCGTAGAGGTAATATTAAAGATATAGAAAAAGAAGAAATTACATCTAAGTATGATCTCCTTGTCTTTGGTAAAGATTCTGAAAAACTAGAATACAAACTCTCTAACTGTTGTAATCCAATACCTGGGGATGATGTTTTTGGTTTTATTACGGTTAATGAGGGCATCAAAGTTCATAAAAACGATTGCCCAAATGCTTTACAACTACAAAGTAACTATGCTTATCGTATTATTCCATCAAAATGGATTGACTCTAGTCAAGAAGAGTTTAAAGCCGTTATCAGACTTAATGGTATTGACAACATTGGAGTAGTTAATGATGTAACACAAATCATATCAAATAACATGCATCTTGCAATTTACAACATGAATTTTGATACTAATGATGGAGTTTTTACTGGTAAGATTACGGTTGGAGTAAAAAACAAAAACACTCTAAAAACTGTGATAAAAAATCTTTCTAAGATTAATGGTATTGATAAGGTTGTTCGGGAATAACATTCTTTTTTGATGGTTCAAAATACCTACTCTCTAGTTTTGCACACCAAAAACCAATAAAATAACAAAACATAATTTAATTCCTTCTTTTGGGGTTAGGGAGCTAATAAAAAATAATGTAACTTTGCTTTTTTAAACGTATGAGTACTAAAGCAACTACACAGAATGACCAGGTAACCGTAAAAAATGTGTTTACCAGCTTCTTAGAAGAAAAAGGTCATAGAAAGACACCCGAAAGATACGCTATACTTCAGGAAATTTATGAAAGTGATGACCATTTTGATATAGAATCTCTATACATCAAAATGAAAAATAAAAACTATCGAGTAAGTAGAGCTACCTTATACAATACTATTGAACTCTTACTGGAGTGCAAACTAGTAAGAAAGCATCAATTTGGGCAAAATCAGGCTCAATATGAAAAATCCTATTTTGATAGACAACACGATCACCTTATCCTAACTGATACAGGAGAAGTACTGGAGTTTTGTGACCCCAGAATTCAATCTATTAAAAAAACAATCGAAGAAATTTTTAATGTAGACATTACAAATCACTCTTTGTATTTTTACGGAACCAAAAAACAACCAACAAATAAAGATAACTAATGGCAGTAAATTTATTGCTTGGTCTTCAGTGGGGAGACGAAGGCAAAGGAAAAATCGTAGACGTTCTTACAAAAGATTATGATATTATCGCTCGATTTCAAGGAGGGCCAAATGCCGGACATACATTAGAGTTTGACGGAATAAAACATGTTTTACATACCATTCCTAGTGGTATTTTTCATGACAAAGCCATCAATCTAGTTGGAAATGGTGTCGTAATTGATCCTGTTATTTTCAAAAAAGAATTAGACAACCTCGATAAATTCAATTTGGATTACAAATCCAAACTTTTAATTTCTAGAAAAGCACATTTAATCCTGCCTACACATAGAATTCTTGATGCAGCTTCTGAAGCTTCTAAAGGAAAAGCTAAAATAGGTTCTACTTTAAAAGGAATTGGTCCAACTTATATGGATAAGACCGGTAGAAATGGTATTCGTATAGGTGACTTAGAACTTAGTGACTGGAAAGAGCGCTACCGTTCTCTAGCAGACAAACATGAGGCAATGATTGATTTCTATGATGCTAAAATCGAATATGATTTAGAAGAATTAGAAAAAGAGTTTTTTGAAGCCGTTGAAGCCTTAAAAAAATTATCATTTATTGATAGTGAGGAGTACTTATACCAAGCACAAAAAGAAGGAAAAACAATTTTGGCAGAAGGTGCACAAGGGTCTTTGTTAGATATTGATTTTGGAACCTATCCATTTGTAACCTCATCTAATACTACTGCAGCAGGTGCTTGTACAGGTCTGGGTATTGCTCCTAATAAAATTAAAGACGTTTTCGGAATCTTTAAAGCATACACTACACGTGTAGGTAGTGGTCCATTCCCAACAGAATTATTTGACAAGGATGGTGAAACTATGGCTAGTGTAGGTCATGAATTTGGTGCTACCACAGGACGAGCAAGAAGATGTGGTTGGCTAGATCTTGTCGCTCTTAAATATGCTGTACAAGTAAACGGAGTAACAAAGTTAATGATGATGAAAGGTGATGTACTTAGTGGATTTAAAACCCTAAAAGTATGTACAGGATATACCTATAAAGGTAAAACCATTACACACCTACCTTATAATATAGAACCAGAAAACGTAACTCCTATTTATACCGAGATGAAAGGTTGGTCTGAAAACCTTACTGGTATGACCGAAGCATCTGAGTTACCAAAAGAACTTAATGAGTATATTGCGTTTTTAGAAAAAGAGTTAGAAACACCAATTACTATTGTTTCTGTAGGACCAGATAGAAAACAAACAATCCATAGATAGATTTTATCTATTTGTTATATGATACCAAAAATCCCCAAGTAGAAGCTACTTGGGGATTTTTTTTATCCAATCTCCCTACATTCTTTATCTAGGCTAACAAATACTTTTTTATATTCAATTACTAATTACTCTTTCCAACTAAAAGCTAACCAAATGATCAACAACATAGCTATAACCTCAACAGTTGCGAAGAGCAAATAATATGCTGAGCTCCACCCTCCTAAAATTACCGCCAAAATATGAATCACTCCCGCTATAATATTTGCCCAGCGGTTAAATCTATATTTTAACACTCTTGATAATAGTATCATAACAATTACAGTTTCCATAAGTAATGCGGCTGCAAATAAAAAAGCCGATGGTACTTCTACTTTATCCATAAGTAATATATGAATAGGTGCATTATGATCTAACAAAGAGATCATATCTGCATACAACATATTAAGTAAAACGAATATCCATAGTGTAGAGAGCACTACCCTTATATCTGTATTGGGACCAATTATACTTTTAGTTGTCATTTTTACTTCCTTTATAAATTATAGATTTCTATTTAAAACAATCGGTTACTTATATAGACGTTTTTGCCTTGCAAATGGTTGCTTTGTCGTATAAGGATTATATTTTACTAAGCAGCTCTTTGTTCTTGTTCCTCCCACCTATAAGCACATATTGGTATCTTCAGTTTACCGGCGGAAAAAACACCATTCATCGATAGATACACGTGCTTTACCGACAAACACTTACAGAATTAACAGATAGCATGTACTTTTATACCATAGTTATTAAAAGACAGTATTTCACTATGAAACATAAATTAAGTAAGCAATGGCTTTCCTCTAAAAAGAAACATAGCATTAATACTTTATCATAATATAGTTGTTCATTCATAATAGTGGTTTAATCTTAAAGCTGAAGTGCACTGGCGGTATTTACGGGTAATCTTCAGCTTAGGGGTTATTAAAAACAAAAAAAAAAATGAACTCTTATTCATAAGAAAGCATACGTATTCGTTATCAATATTTGTTTGGGGCGAAATGTGTTGGAATGGTAAACATCATAATCCAACAAAAAACCACAACAGTGCTGTTGTGGTTTTTATTATTTCTTTCTACTTATTCATATAAGAATGAATATTAATTGCACACAAAAGTATCTTCTCTCTAATAAATCTTAAAACTTATATCGAAGATTTGCGCTACAATACTTAAAGAAACTTTTGCTATCAAAACCTTTTACAAACGCATACTCAAGAGAGGCCAATTTATTAAATAACTAATGTTATAATTAGTCATTTATCCGAGTAAAAGCTTCAACAGGTCATGTAAAGCTAATTACTATGTTGGCGAAAGCTTCAACAGATGATGTAAAAGCAATTACCATAGTGGTGAAACCTTCCGCAGGTAATGTAAGACCATTTACCATAGTAGTGAAACCTTCCGCAGGTAATGTAAGACCATTTACCATGGTGGTGAAAGCTTCAACAGGTAATGTAAAGCTAATTAATTACCACAGTAGTGAAACCTTCCGCAGGTAATGTAAAGCAAAATCCCTAGGGTCATTCAGGTAGTGTTCAATAAAGTGTGTCACTTCTTTTTTATAATAATATCTCTTACTAACCTAATTAGGTTAGTAAGAGATA
>CANNBP010000032.1 GCA_947502885.1 uncultured Aquimarina sp.
CCTTTATGGTAATAGGAATTAGAAAATTCAAAAAGAAAGAAAAACAGAAAGAAAAACAGAAAGTTTAAACCACTTCAATATAAAACTATGACTAGACGCAAAAAGTTACCACAAAAAAAGCAAGAAGGGTTATGCATTTATTGCAGTGATCCTAATTGCAAAAAGTATTATTTCTCCACCCATAAAATGGTAAAAAACTCAGAAGGAATTAAAAAGAAAACAGAAGTTTTATGCAAAAAAGATAATGTACTTTTTTCAAACTGTAAATCTTATCACAAGCATAAGTACATGGCACGTTTTCAGCTTCCTAATAGCAATGGAGTCAAGGTCAGCAAAGTACTTGAAACGAATAAGTATGAAGAAGCAGCTATAAAAGCCCTAGAATTTAAGCAAGAAATACAAAATGAAATCTTAAGCGTTACTACGGATTCAGATCCAATAAGCAATACTGCCTATCTTCAGGATGCGCAAATCAGGTATTTAGAGGTCTTAGAAAACATTGATGTCCCAGAACATCGCCAAGTCCAAAGATCAGAAAAACATATAGCTTAACAGTTCAAATGCCTAAAACTATTTAACGAGTCCTTACAGAAAAATAACGTTAACAAAAGATCCATACCCATACATAAAATATCAGATACTCACGTAGGGTACTTTCATAACTTCCTTCTAAACGACAAGGATTATGCAAATAAGACTTATAATAATAAAATAGGTTCTTTAAGGAGTTTTACGGAATGGGCAATAGAGTATTACGAATTACCTATTAAAAACCCATTTGAAAACGTAAAACAAAGGTCAACAAGGACAATAAAAACCACCATCACAGGCGAAGAATTTTATGCTTTGATTAACCCTAAAAATATGTGTATTGAAAATGGGCATATAATTGTTGGCACAAAAAGACCTATTAAAAGAAACCTATATCGGGATTATTTAGCCGAAGGGATAGAACTATGTCTTCATACCGGAGGAAGAAGAGAAGAAGTAGTAGAACTTCAATGGAATATGATTCATAAAATCAAAGGTGAAATTGCTTATGTTGAGTTCAACAACTTAAAAGTAGAAAGAATACTAGGAGAAGGATACAATGATAACGTTGACACTAACATTATTTCAATAACTAAGGATTTGAAAAACCTCCTTCTCAGATTGGGATATAACAAGCACAAAAACTCCAACGAATATATATTATGTCCAGATCGTACAAATCAATCTACACAAACCATAATGGACAACCTATCTAAAGGTTTTACACATTTTTACAAACAACTTAACACAGGAAAGTATTTACAAATGAAATGCCTAAGAAAAACATATTTAACTTATTTAAAATTGACTGTTAAAGGAGATATGAGCAAGTTAGATTCACATAGTACAGATGCAGTACTTGACAAACACTATATTGATGAAAGAATTGTGAGTAAAGCTGTGGCTGAGATGACTATTTTCGGAGATAAATAGCATTTTTTGCGGTACGTCACTGCGGTACGTCAAACCAAAATCCAATGAAAAATATTTATAAGCAGAGTTCCTTAAACCAAAACAAACCCTTGAAAATCAAGAGGTTGCGTTTAGTAGCGGGAACAGGACTCGAACCTGTGACCTTCGGGTTATGAGTCTGGAGGTTCAAAATCTATTATAAATTAATAAAGAAAAGATAAAATCTTTATTGATGAATTGTAATCAATTGAATAGCAAGTCAGATATATTTACAAATTGAAACACTGTTAATTTATGTTAAAACAACTTTAGTTGTAAAACGTGTATAATTTCGTTCTAAAAATCTTTAAACAAATTAAAATCAGCTATTTAATATTGACTGTGTTGCTTCATAAACTCTCCCATTTTCTTTAAGTCTTGTATCAAAAAGTTTGAACTTCGAATCATCGGGGTCACAACAGGGGACAAGTGAAATTTTCACTTGTCCTTTTTTTTTATTTTTCACACTGATTATCAGTTTTTATATTGATATCATCGAGATTAGGAAAAACTATTTTAATTATTATTTAAACAAAGCAATAGTTAAATATCTGATTGTTAGTTTATTATTGTGTTTTAATCCTTTCGAAGGTTACATTATGGAAAAGAAGTTAAGTATAGCATATTGTAGAAAAGTTTTACAAAAATCAGTTAAAGAAAATCTTACCTATGAGCAAGTGGAACGTATACGAGATGCTCTATACTTAATTGCCAGTATTCAGGTAAATCATTCCAAATCTAGGGATAGTGAAAATCCTATTAATTGATCGTTTTATTGAGTTTTTATTTTATTTTTTATATCGATGAATTTTTCATCCAATAATAAAATGAAAAGCTCCTCAATTTCTGTCCAGTTGGTAGCTTGAAACTTCATTTGTTCTTCATCCAGAATAATTGAAAGACTTAAATCTTTATTGGTTTCAATTACATTTTCATTTTCTATTATTACAGAAACCCAAAAAGCACCGTGCTCATCATCTGCTTGCTGAACATCTTTTATGGCCTTTTTAATATCAGATAAATCGATATTATCTTTTTGATATCCTCTAGCGTATTGAATATAGTTTTCCATCGATTATTTAAATTTTTAAGAAACCTAAGATTAATTACTAAATAACATGCTAATGATTAACAATAAAAGTGATGACCAAAAGAAGCCTTGATATATCTTAATAATTGTCTCTTGATTCCTTGATAACCATTTATTATTTGGATTTTTTTTTACAACACTCTGAATCAACTTTGTTACTACATACTTATTCCAGACATATATAAAAATAGTGAATATGAGGACAAAAGTTATTTTTTCTAATATAGCCATTTACTTATTACAATTCATCGTTTTATTGAACTTTTAAAAATTATCAAGCCATGATTCGACATCATAGTGAAGAGAATCTATTGATTTTAGTTTGTTTAAGTTAATTTTTTGATCGTATAATATGCCAGGGCTTGGAATGTAACAGATTGTATTTGTGCAATAATTCTTAAACGAGTTTTGAGACATGGATTCGGTTAAAAAAATAAATTTTCCGTTTTCTAATTTGTATAGACCGTCTTTATCAAACTTTTTTGTCAGCGAATACAACGCCTCATCTTCTGGATATTCATAGTGTGTAGTACTTCCATCTTTCTTACTCGAAACAATTACTCCCCGTTCTAAAGGTGATATAAAAAACTGCGTATTGACAAATAGTAAAGTATCGTTTTTATAGTCAGATTCGGATGGAACTAGTAAAACAGTTGAATCCCGTAGATTTCCTAAAACTTTCATAGCTCGAGTACCTCCGTCAGAACAATTAAATACTGCTTTATTTAGATAGATATCGTTATTAATATAAAGCGTATCACTATTGTTTATTTTATTTATAGAGGTAATATCTAGCTTTAATAGTCTTTCTGTAGCGAATATTCCTCGATAACACCTATGACTAATACAAGAGGAAAAAACGAGTGCTATTAATAATGTATTAAATTTAACATTCATCGTTTATTTTGACTTTTAGGTATGTAATCTCTTTTTGTAATTTTTCCAACTTCCTCGATTGCGAAAATTTATCTTTTAATATGTTAAGCAATTTTCTTGTCAGCTAACTCAATAATTTCTTCTTCTACCAAGTTATGAACTTCGCCTTTTTTATAATCATAAACCCGATTTTCCAATCTCTATACTATCTGTAACCTCGCGATCTAAATATATGATATCTCGTTCTGGATTCTTGTTATGGACATCAACTACAAAAAATTTACCTAATAAATCTTGTGGAGATAGATAAGGCTCATAGCTATTTATTTTGCCTTTATATACCACACCATTATAACGATACATATATAACGCCCATCTTTTCCTTAACTTATATTCAACATCATAAAATTTTGCTACGGTTTGATATTTATTATCTATTACCTCGGCATCTTTTGTTTTGTTCCTTATTTCATTTAGAAAATAAAAAGTAATCAAAAAGATAATAATAACTATTGCTACAAAATTTTTATTTAGACTCCTCTTCTTTTTCATAAAATAATAATCGTTTATTTAGACTTTTCTAGTTAAGAGATTTTTTCACAATCCCATTGATTTGTATTTACCGAAAGAGAACTAAGTGAAATATCATATTTACGTTCTACTGCGTTTTTGATATTTTCAGATTTTGGATACCCTGTTGAAGTTATAATTTCTACATTCATACCCTTAAGAGTTTTTCCATTACTTTTAAACATTCACATTTGTATAATTCCATTGGTTATTTGAACTTTTCTTATTTTAAAAATCAATTTATCTTGTTAACCATTTCAACAAACCTTCGACACCAACAAATGCATAAGCCAAGCCACCAAAAATTATAACTAGAATTAAAGCTATAATATATCCACATCCTTTGTCTTTCCCTTTCTCATCATTCATCTTTAGATCGTTTATTTGGAATTTTGATTTCTAGTTTCTTTATAGTTTATCGAAATATCAATCCCTTTTATTGGGTTTTTATGAAAAGTCCTTGTTGTACCTATTTCAATACTTCCATATATAAATTCTGATTCACTAATAAATGTAGAAATATCAATCAATGGATCTTTTAAACCAGTTTTTTCTCTTGCTTTTTCAAGCTCTTTTATAAACTGACTATATTTTATGCTTCTTTTCATATTATCGTTTTATTAAACTACTTAGTTAGTGTCGCTTACTTTTTATTATTGGATTTAAATTATTTTCCATATAAATCTCTATGGCTGCAACCCAATGATATTCTTCAGGATCTCTTACATTTAACAATGTTACTTTCGAGTTTGAATCCTTCTTAAGATCCTTCATTTCTATTTGTTCATTTTTAGTATTCGATGTTATATGCTCTAAGGCTCTTTTTCTACTATTAGTTAAATGTCTTCCAACCTTAATTATATCATCTCCTCTATGATGAATATAAACACCTGGATGATAAACACAATCTTTTTTGGAATTTGCCAAATCATTTAGATTTTCTTCTATGATTATGAATTTACTTTGTAAAAACCCAAATTCCTTCGCGAACGTATCAGTGATTTTTTGCATCGTTTATTTGAACTTTGATTCAATTATTCTTTTAGTGTTTTTTAAGTAAACTTTTATATTATAATATGTGGGTTTTACATCAATTCCGAATTCCTCTAAAAAATAGTTTGACACCTTACTAGGGCCACTTTCTTCTAACATTTTAAATAGCATTTCATTTTCTTGTAAAGCTTCATTTTTTGAATCTTTAGAAACATTAATTAAATAGTTTTTTTTCTCATTTTCAGCATCAACTTTTCTACTAACATTAATCCAGGTAAATATCAAAACAATAATACAAATTGCTAAAATAGGTATACCATAAGGAGCTAACTCAGGGGTGGCTCTTATATTTAATATAAAAATGTTCAACATTTGTTTAATCATAGGTTATTTGAACTTTATTTTATTTAAAGATAATCCTTATGCTCTACTACTTGTACTTATTTCTTTTTAGGCAAATATTGCTTTAGTAATTCGTAATGTTTTTCAAAATCAAAGCTATATTTTAAAATTTTACTTTCTATTGGAGGTATTACTCCTATATCATCAATTATCCCATATTTATCTATCCAACAATCGAAATTTTGAGGTTGGTTTTTTTTATCAAAACTATTCGGGCTAAATACAATGAATTCATTTTGGTGAATTTTTAAAAAATATATAATCCTATTTTTGTTACAATAGCTTCCAATAATGTCCTTTTTTTCTTGAAACCCTAAAGCTTCTAATATGTCTATTCCTTCGCTTGAATTCATCGTTTATTTGAACTTTTAATTATTTATTTTACTAACGATTTCGTCACAGGCTTCCATAATTATTCTCAAATCGCATCTGAAAAATTCTCTTCTTGAGCTCAGTCTATATTTTTCCAATTTCTCATGAATCTGTTTTTCAGCTTCAATACAATCCTTTGTAGGATAAGAGTTAATTATAAAGAATTTGTCAGGTGAACTCGTGTTCGATAGTTCTTTTTTTCTTTGTTCAGTATTCCTTTTTGTCAGGCCGACTTTAAAAATATTTTCTTCATGTACAGGCTGTCTCATTATATAAATGTAGCCCGAATTCTCATCCTTAAAATTATCAACTTGTTCTATCTTAGTTATTCCCTTTGGATTGGAATAGTATATATCGTTTCTCTCAACCCAAGTTTTACCAACGATTTTATTTCCTTTTTTATCGAAACCTTCCTCGTCTATATTCAGTCTTTTCCAAAATCCTGTTTTTTTCACTTTAAAACTTTCATCGGTTAGTTCATCACTTTTAATAACAGCCTGTTCGTTTGATTCAAGATAATATAGTGGTTTTGCGAAAATTTTATATTTACCAGAGACAGAAGAAAACTCTCTTTTAGAGAACGGACTTTTTATAATAGTATTTAAGTTCGTTTCGTAGGTTACATCAATAATTCTTTCCTCATTTTCAAATACATAAAATGGAAGTGCTAAACAGTAATTTGCAAAATCAAAAATAGCATCATAGTTGTTCAATTCTTTCACTTGATTTTCATAATACTCTTTAAAATCTTCTTCAGATAAACTTTCTTGACTGTAAAAAACTGCGTTAAAGTCATCTGTAAGTACTGTGAAATTTAGATTTTCATCTCGAGCAACAAAACGGATATCTATACTACTATCTTGTAAATCAAATAAAATTCCAATATTATGTGCCCACAAATCATCTCTTTCTTTGAAATGCACAACACCTGGTTCATCTTTATTTTCAAGCTTCATTCCAAGAGCCTTTTTAAAAGGGTTTAAAGATTGCTCAATTTTCTCTCTAGTATTTTCTCTAAAGTAATTTTCTGCCTCTTGTTTGTCAAAAGATTCACCAGCTTGAATTAATATTGATACTTCATTCCCTCGTCGTGCCAATGATAATCCTCCGACAATAAAAGTTTTTCCATTATTTGAAAAATTAATTTCATCGTACCCTGTTGTAAAAGTGAAATGGTAAATAACATTTTCATGAATATTTTCATAGAAATCAATTTTATCTAATTCAAAATCTTTTTCCGTAACAAAATCCAAAAAATCGACAAGAGAAACTCCATATGATTCTTCTTCAGAATGTAATTGTATTATTGAAGTATGACGATTATAAATAAAAAACGGTTCTAATGTGTTAAATGATGTGGGAAATGATTGTGGTCCATATTTTAGAAATCTATCGGCAAATTCCCCTAAGTAATACCTTAATGTCTTCTCATTTACTTCTTCTAAACCATTATTTAGTTGAACATGTACAGTTTTTCGTCCTTTATCAAATTGCTTTTTTAGCTTTTTCCATAATTGAGGGTTATTAATTTTCAGTTTTTCAACATCAACTCTGTCAGTTGAAGCATTAAATTTTGTAAATATATCTTTTGGTCTCATTTATATTCAATGCTTGTTTATATTACACACAGTGGTTTGCGTACTCACAGGCTGACCGTTTAAAGAGACTTGACGAGTACACTTTGTTCTATTCTGTTTTTATTTCTCTTTCAAATAGTTTATTGCATTATGGTTAATTTCAATTTGGGTTTTAGCAAATTCGCTATCTCCATCGCTTTATTAAACTTTGCTATTGCTTACCAATTAGTGGGTTAATTTTGTTTCTTAATTTTGATTCTATTATTGGCATCAAAGCTCCATAATTTGTTAAATCAAGTTTAATTGTACTAAGCCTAAATCTACTATTAACTAAATTATCTCTTGCATTTAGTTTTAAAGCAAATGTGGTCTTATGTAATTCTTTGAAAATATGCTCATGAATTCTACCTTCAATTCTCTTTGATTTACCTATATAAATAGGAATCCAATCTTCTAATTGAGAATGTTTTTTAATCCGCTTTAATTTCAAATTAGGAGTAAAGTTTTTTACATATTTTTCATCTTCCCATTGACTTTTAAAATTGGACACCCAAGAAGTAAAATCATTAAAAATATTATCATTCTTTATCTCAAGTAAATATACTCCAGGATAATTTAAAGTTCCCCAAGGAATTTCTTCTATATGATCCTTGTTTAATTTAAACTCACATACTTCTTCAAAGGAAATATTGTCAACTTCTTTTTCCAGAGAATTAACATAACCTGTAATTTCTGTATCAATCTTAAAAATATTCTCCATCATTTTACTGAACTTTGGTTTTAGAAATTGTTCTTATATAATCAAAAAACAGTTGTTTTGTTCCCCCGTCAAATCTTAGTTCAAGTTTATTTTCTTGATTTAGTTTTTCAGCTTTGTAAACGCAATTGAAAACTAAAGACCGAAATTTCTCAATATTAATTCTTGTTGTAAACTTCTCTCTACCATTATCAAGAGTATTATAATCTCCATCCCATTCTATTTCTGCTGGTTGATATATTTCTTCAATTTGATTGTCATATCTGAAATGATAGTACTTGTTTTTATATTTATCGAAAGATGTTAAACTCACATTATGAGCAAGACCATTTCTTAAAGCATACAAAACATCAATTATTGGGTCTTCTTCATCAAATTCTCCAAAATAACATAAGCATCTCTTTATTCCATTTTGAAATCTTGGTTGTTCAAGATCATTACGATTATAACAAATACCTAGTTGATCTAGAATTGAGCACAATGAAATTATTGGCATTAAAGATTTTGCTTTGTCAAAGGCTAAACCATGGTTTACATTTTCACATATAAATGACAGTGTAGATCTAGCTATGGAATTCTTCAATATTATGGGTGTAGCGGTTGATTGTATGTGGACGAATATCATTTGTTGCTCATTTAATTCGTCAATTCTCAAATTATGCAGGTCTGCTGGAATAGTTGACATGTGTAATAAATTTGTACGATTTATTTTATCGTTTTATTAAACTTTTAACGAACCGTGTAAAAAACGACGCCATCCCAAAGGGTGGGTATGTTTTCTTAGCATGG
>CANNBP010000033.1 GCA_947502885.1 uncultured Aquimarina sp.
TATGTAAGTGACACCCCAAGTCAAGGAACATATGTAAGTGGAACCGGTATCTGGACAATAGGTAACATTAACAGTGGTGCAAACGCTACGATCGATATTGTAGCAAGTGTAGATGTGGGTACTAGCGGTGATACGATTACCAATACAGTTACAACTATCAATCTAGATCAGACCGATAATAATACAACTGCTGATGATCTTAGTGAGGATATTGTTGTAAACAATGATGCTGATTTAGCTATTAGTAAGACAGTGAGTGATACAAACCCAAGTGAAGGGGACGCTATTACGTATACTATTACCGTAACTAATAACGGGGTGGCGCAAGCAACAAACTTAGTAATTAACGATCAACTTCCGACAGGGGTGACGTATGCAACAGATACTCCTTCGCAAGGAAGTTATGCGCCTGCATCGGGAGATTGGAATATAGGTATACTTAATAATGGAGCTACAGCTACGATCGATATTGTAGCGAGTGTTGATGTGGGTACCAGTGGAGATACGATTACCAATACTATTACTGTATCTTCAGATCAGAACGATCCGAACTTGACTAACAATGACCTTGAGGAAGTTATAACCATTACTAATTTTGCTGACTTAGAGATTAGTAAGACAGTTGATGATAGTAACCCTAATGAAGGAGATACAATTAACTATACGATTGTAGTAAAAAACAATGGTACAGAACAAGCAACTCAGTTAATTGTAAATGATCTATTGCCAGCAGGAATATCATTTGTGTCTGATACTCCGAGTACAGGTACTTATAGCAATGCAACAGGAGATTGGGTTATAGGAACCTTAAATGCTGGAGCTACTGAAATATTAACGATTACGGCAACAGTAGATACAGGAACTAGTGGAACCTTCATCAATAATGTAATAACATTTACGATGGATCAAACAGATCCAAATCTAGCCAATAATGATCTTGAAGAAGAGATAGAGGTGGTTGGTCAAATAGATCTAGTCGTTTCAAAGTCTGTCGTAGAACCAGGACCATATGTATTAGGAGGAACTTATAACTACAGTATTATTGTTGTTAACGAGGGGCCTGCTCAAGCCACAAACGTAGCTATAACAGATCAATTACCAGTTGGAATAACGTATGTGTCAGATGTGCCTGATCAAGGAGTGTATGATAATGGAACAGGAGTATGGACCATAGGGACTATACCTGCACTTCAAACTCGAATGCTTACCATTACCTTCTCTGTAGATGCAGGAACCGCAGGAAACACTATAACCAATGTAATTACAGATATTGCATTAGATCAAATAGATCTCAATATTGTTCCTGATGATCTTGAAGAAACTATTATAATTGATGGTGATAATGATAATGATGGAGTATCAGATAGTGTTGATATTGATGATGATAATGATGGAATTCTTGATGTGTTAGAAAGTACTGTCGATTCTGATGGAGATGGTGTGCCAGACGTTTTTGATCAGGATAGTGATGATGATGGAATTCCTGATAATGTTGAAGGGCAAACTACAAATGGATATATAGCTCCTTCTGGAAATGATAGTGATGGTGATGGATTAGATGATGCTTATGAAGGTGCTGGTGATGAGGGTATTACTCCAGAAGATACAGATGGAGATACTATTCCTGATTATTCGGATGAAGATTCTGATAATGATGGAATTCCCGATATGACAGAAGGTTTTGATTTTGATAATGATGGAATAGCTGATACTGTGCCTAGTGGAAATGATATTGATAATGATGGTTTAGATGATGCTTTTGATGGAGATACGACAGGGTTCGGTGATCCTAATGGAGATTTTGTAAATACAAATCCTGATATTGATCTTAACAACACAGATTCAGATGATCAACCAGATTATAGAGATATCGATGATGATGGAGATGGAGTATTTACTTCCGAAGAAAATTATGATGGAGATAATGATCCTTCAGATACCGATACAGATCAAGACGGTATCCCTGACTATCTTGATGTGGATGATGATAATGATGGTATCCTTACACAGGATGAAAACCCAGATCCAAATGGAGATGGTAATCCTGATGATGCTTTTGATACCGATGGTAATGGTATTCCGAATTATCTAGAGCCTAATGCTCCTACAAATATTACTGATAATGAAGATGGAGTAACAGTATTTAGTGGGTTCTCTCCAAATGGAGACGGAGTTAATGATACGTTTGTAATAAGTGGTATAGAGACACTCGAAAATACAGTAGAAATATATAACAGATGGGGTGTGAAAGTTTATAGTTCTAGGAACTATGGTAGAGATGATAATTTCTTTAGAGGAATTTCGAATGGAAGAAGTACCGTTGAAGAGAGAGATCAACTTCCTGTAGGAACATATTATTATGTACTAGATTATATCCTAGAATCTGGAGAACAAAAGCAAAGAGCAGGGTACTTATATATCAATAGATAATGTAATCGAGATATCAATCCCCACGGGTGTGAATACTCGTGGGCTAAACTTTAAAATATTAAATAAGAGCGGATGAAAAAACTACACAAAATAATTGCTACAGCACTTTTGAGCATTGTGTTTTACCATAGTTATGCTCAGCAAGATGCTCAATACACACAGTATATGTACAATACCATTAGTGTTAACCCAGCTTATGCTGGGAGCCGTGGGGTAATGAGCATCATGGGCTTGCATCGTAGTCAATGGGTTGGTCTAGAAGGTGCACCACGCACACAAACACTTACGGCTAATACTCCATTAGGTAGTAAAGAACGACTTGGATTAGGGTTGTCTATTGTTAATGATCAAATTGGTCCTACAGATGAAACTCATTTTGATATCGATTTTTCATATACAATACCTACTTCTGAAGAAGGTAAATTAAGTTTTGGTATTAAAGCAGGAGGTCATTTGTTAAACATTGATTTTTTAAGTTTATCAAAATACAATGCCAATGATAGGTTGTTCGAAGCTAACGTTGATAACAAGTTTAGTCCACAGGTTGGAGTTGGATTGTATTATCATACTAATAGGCTTTATTTTGGATTAAGTGCACCTAATTTATTAGAGACAGATCACTTTGATGAAAGTACTACTAGTAGTGATAGTACTGCAGAGAGCTTTTTGGCAGAAGAGAGAATTAATTATTATTTGATAGGAGGTTATGTATTTGATTTAGGAAGTGATGTAAAGTTTAAACCTGCAGTATTAAGTAAATTGGTTTTTGGAGCTCCGTTACAAGTTGATGTTTCTGCTAATTTTTTATTGTATGAACGATTAACATTAGGAGCAGCTTATCGATGGAGTGCTGCTGTAAGTGCTATGGTAGGATTTCAGATATCCGATGCTTTAATGATTGGTTTCGCTTATGATAGAGAAACTACAGAGTTAGGACAAACACAGTTTAATGATGGTAGTTATGAGGTAATGCTACGATTTGAACTATTTAGAAAATACAACAGGATGTTAACCCCGCGTTTCTTTTAATAAAATTGGTAATTATGAATGTAGAAAAATACTATTGGATCGTCCCTTTCATTATGATATTGTCTTGCACCATGTTTTCACAAGAGAAATATTTAAACAAAGCAAATGAGGATTTTGAGCGTTTTGCCTTTGTAGATGCTCGAAAAATATATCTTAATGTTGCTAAAAGTGGGTATGAATCCTCAGAGCTTTTTAAAAAACTGGGGGATTCTTACTATTTCAATGCAGAACTAGAAGAAGCAGTTCCGTGGTATGAAAAATTAACAACTGATTATCAACATGAAATAGATCCAGAATATTTATTTAGGTATTCTCAAAGTCTTAAAAGTGTAAAAAGATACGAAGAGGCTGATAAGGCAATGGAGCGTTTTAACGTTTTAACAGGTAATGATCAGAGGGCAGAGTTTTTTATTAATACAAGAGATTATTTAAAGTTTATTGAAATGCAGTCAGGTAAGTTTAGATTACTGAAATTGGCTGTTAATTCTAAATATTCAGATTATGCTCCAAGTTTTAATAATCAAGGGCAGTTAATATTTGCTTCATCTCGTGGAGGAGCCAATAGCTTTGCCAAAAATATTCATGAATGGAATGAAATGCCATTTCTTGACTTATTTTCTTCAAATATTATTGAAGCGAATGGTATACTTCAGACACCAAAAAAGATAAAAGGAAAGATAAATACCAAATTTCACGAGTCTTCTACTTCTTTTAGTAAAGATGGAAAAACAGTTTACTTTACAAGAAATAATTATACCAAGAAAAGACTAAAAACAAATGAAGAAGGAACTACTTTGTTAAAACTATATAGAGCAACATTAGAAGATGGTAAATGGAGTAATATTGAAGATTTACCTTTTAATAGTGATGAATATTCTGTCGCTCACCCTGCATTAAGTGCCGATGGTAGCAAGTTATATTTTGCAAGTGATATGCCAGATAGCAAAGGTCTTTCTGATTTATATGTAATTGATGTAAATGAAGATGGTACCTTTGGAGAGCCCAGAAACCTTGGGGATAAGATCAACACTGAAGGTAGAGAAACATTTCCATATGTAAGTGATTCGGGTAGATTGTATTTTGCAAGTGATGGTCATGTAGGATTAGGAGGTTTAGATATTTTTGTAGCCGTACCCGAAGAATTTGGAATGTTCTCAATTCCTTACAATGTTGGTAAACCAGTAAATAGCCCAGAAGATGATTTTACATTTGTACTAAATGAAACTACCAAGATAGGTTACTTTTCTAGTAACCGTGCAGGAGGAAAAGGAAATGATGATATTTATAGCTTTAAACAAACTAAAGATTTGATTACTTCATGTAATCAATATGTTTCTGGAGTAGTAACTGATGCTAATTCTAAAAGTATCCTAGCAGAAGCTGAAGTTTATTTGTTAGATGATAATAATAGCGAATTACAACGAACTACCACTAACTCTAGAGGAGAGTATAAATTCGATATTGATTGTGAAACTTCATATGTTGTTAGAGCTAGTAAAACAGAATATAGTCCTACTGAAGCTGCTTTAGAGACTAATAATGTTTTGGAGTATGAATTTAAGTTACCATTACAATTAGGAACAGGAAGTGATTTGGCAGGTAAAAAAGTTAGGCCAGGTGATGATCTTGCTAAATTATTAAGTCTTGAAATCATATACTTTGATTTAGACAAATCATTCATAAGAACCGACGCAGAGGTAGAGTTACAAAAAATTATTGCAGCTCTTCAAGAATATCCTAATTTAAAAATAGATGTAAGATCTCATACTGATAGTAGAGCTGGTGATAATTATAACATGTACTTAAGTGAGAGAAGAGCAAAAAGTACAATTAAATACATAATAGAAAAAGGAGGGATTGACAAATCTCGTATATCCGGCAGGGGGTATGGAGAAACAAACCTTGTAAATGAATGCTCTAATGGTAAATCTTGTAGTGATCAAGAGCATGAACGTAATAGAAGAAGCGAATTTATTGTTTTACAACAATAAGTGAATTCTGGAGATATAGTTTTAACTTTTTAATCCTGGTTCTAGAATAGAATCAGTGCATCAAAAGAATAGATATAGGGTTGCAAAATTGTATTTTTTAGATTTACATTGTCATAAATGTAAGTCATAAAAACTACTGGATATGAATCAAATATCTGGTAGTTTTTTTGTTATAATTAAAGTTTTAAAACATAATTTGGACAAACAATAAGAAAATAATACCTCTTAATAAATTTTAATTAATGAATATAAAGTAGTACCTGTTATCTATCATAGATATCAAGTACAATAGGATACCTGAACGTTTTAATTATAGGATTCATAAAATATATTTATATTCGCAAAACACAAAACATAGACAATGGAAAAAGCTCAAGAATGGTTTAATTATGGTATTGAACTAGCCAAAGAATTTGGCCCAAAACTCATTACGGCATTATTAATTTATGTGATAGGGTCATGGGTAATAAAGAAAATTATTGTTAGCATCAAAAAATTGATGGCTAAAAGCAAGTATGATGAATCTTTACAGCGGTTTTTATTAGACTTAACCACTTGGGCCTTAAAGATATTTTTGATCATTTTAGTGATTTCAAGACTAGGAGTAGATGTCACTACTTTTGCAGCTGTAATTGCTGCAGCCGGTTTAGCAGTAGGTTTGGCATTACAAGGTTCTTTATCCAATTTTGCAGGAGGTGTACTTATTATGATATTTAAGCCTTATAAAATTGGGGATACGATAGATGCGCAAGGAGTTATCGGTACAGTTAAAGAAATAGAGATATTTACTACAAAACTGATTACACCAGGAAACAAACTAGCAATTATTCCAAATGGTACAATGGCTAATGGAAATATAATTAATTTTACTGCAGAAGGAAAAATGCGTGTAGATCTTACTATAGGTATTGGTTATGACGAAGATATTAAAAAGGCTAAAGAAGTATTACTACAAGTATTAGTTACTAATCCTCAAGTATTAAAGGACCCTTCGCCTTCGGTTAATGTTAGTAATTTAGGTGATAGCTCTGTAGATTTGGCAGTTAGACCTTACTGTACACCCGAGAATTATTGGGATGTATATTTCGAGACTTTAGAAAACTGTAAGATAGCCTTGGATAATGCTGGTATAGAGATTCCATATCCACATGCAGTAGAAATACAAAAAGAAGGGTAAAAAACTCTCTCTATCATAATATTATAAATACAAATGATGCCTCAAAGTAAATATTGAGGCATCATTTGTATTTATAATTATTACTCTAATTAATATAGAGACTGTTAAATCATTAAATGTAGTATTGAATGGTTGAAAAGTTATGAAGTTAAAAGAGGAAGTAATTAGATAAGACTTCTAAGCAGAATTGAATAAAAATTTAATGTAATAACCAAGAGATAGGAAGAATTTGAGTTTTGTAGGACGTTTTTTGATGGTTTTTCTGTAACTATCGGATTATTAGATGAATGTGTTTTTTTATGGGTAGGAAAAGTCACTTTTTAACAAAATTTTACGGTTTATCAATCCATATTTGACGTTTTTTGAGAATTTCACAAGCGGTTAAAAATGTTAAAATTAACGTTAAAAAGCGATTTATTGTTTGTTTTATGAATGAATATTCTTACAATTCGTGATTGATTTACTTTGATATTAATGCGTTTAAAGTGTTGATTATTAGTAATTTGTAATCTTTTTGGTAACTTTTAAAGAATTTTACACAGCCGGTTTTTTAGAATAATTTAATGTTATGGTATAGCCGTAGTTATTCTGTGTTTTTTGTATATGGATTTTTGATATTTTGTGATTATATTTAAGTATACTTTTAAAAGGTAATTTTATAACACATAAATTATAGAGAATATTTTGTTGTAAATTACTGTAAAAGATAATTTTTACTAGTACTAATTCTTCAGAAGAATTATGGTACAAATAAGAAATTTTTTTAGTATGAATTGATGTTGTACTAAAAAATTAAACAACCCGGCAATTGTAGAACTTTGGCGAGCCAACAAAAGCAGGGTCTGAATAACGATTAATTTTAAAATCAGCCATATGATAAGAATATTACTTCGTATACTTACAAATGGATCATCACGATTGGATGTAAACCAGTGTAAAAAAGTATTTCCGCTACTAGGAAGTATCTTTTTCTTTCCAAGACAATATGCCGATTTTAAATGTATTAACTCTTTATTCAGTTTAAAGAAATCAAATCAAATTTTTCATAAGTTTTTTACTGATCTATGTCGTGAGAACAAAATAATTGTTCAAGATAGTTCTGTAAGAAAATTGAATATAAATGGATATTTAAATGAAGTAAGTTTATTTAAATATTTGATTTAAATAATGTTTTAATAAACATCTATTGTGAAATATGATAGGTAAGGTTGATGTTTATTATGATATAAAAATTAGTTGTTAAATTACATTTTGACGATGTGTTTATGTTAATGACCTCCCGTTTTTAGGGGTAATTTCGGGAGGTTTTTTTAAAGAAAGACACATGATAAAGAATAGTAAGTCTTAAATAGTAAGGCTTTTAAAAGTACATTTTGACAATGTGTTTACGTTAAAATCCTCCCGTTTTTAGGGGTAATTTCGGGAGGTTTTTTAA
>CANNBP010000034.1 GCA_947502885.1 uncultured Aquimarina sp.
TACAGGTTCCAATCATTACAGATCATAACAAGCAACTAATAAGTTAACATATTGATTTAAATATAATACAAGTAAACAAAGAACAACTAAATAGCTTACTAAAGCAATTTACGACCCCGACAGTTACCCATCGGGGTGTGCGCATAAGCCTATGGGTTATTAGTACTACTCGGCTATGACATTACTGCCTTTACACCTATAGCCTATCAACGTGGTAGTCTCCCACGACCCTTTAAAGAAATCTCATCTTGTGGTGGGTTTCGCGCTTATATGCTTTCAGCGCTTATCCCTTCCCAACGTAGCTACTCTGCAATGCCTCTGGCGAGACAACAGATACACCAGCGGTTAGTCCAACTCGGTCCTCTCGTACTAAAGTCAGATCCACTCAAATTTCTAACGCCCACTGTAGATAGAGACCGAACTGTCTCACGACGTTCTGAACCCAGCTCGCGTGCCACTTTAATGGGCGAACAGCCCAACCCTTGGGACCTTCTCCAGCCCCAGGATGTGACGAGCCGACATCGAGGTGCCAAACCCCCCCGTCGATGTGAGCTCTTGGGGGAGATCAGCCTGTTATCCCCGGAGTACCTTTTATCCTTTGAGCGATGGCCCTTCCATGCGGAACCACCGGATCACTATGCTCTACTTTCGTACCTGATCGAGCTGTATCTCTCTCAGTCAAGCTTGCTTATGCCATTGCACTCTACGCACGATTACCAACCGTACTGAGCAAACCTTTAGAAGCCTCCGTTACTCTTTTGGAGGCGACCACCCCAGTCAAACTACCCACCAAGCACTGTCCATCTCACGATGTTAGGCTTCGAATAAGCAAAGGGTGGTATTTCAACAATGACTCACACACGCCTGGCGACGCATGATCAAAGTCTCCCACCTATCCTACACATTACTTATCCAAAGTCAATACTAAGCTATAGTAAAGGTTCACGGGGTCTTTTCGTCCCACAGCGGGTAACCGGCATCTTCACCGATACTACAATTTCACCGAGCTCATGGCTGAGACAGTGTCCAGATCGTTGCACCATTCGTGCAGGTCGGAACTTACCCGACAAGGAATTTCGCTACCTTAGGACCGTTATAGTTACGGCCGCCGTTTACCGGGGCTTCAATTCAGATCTTCGCCGAAGCTAAACCCTCCTCTTAACCTTCCGGCACCGGGCAGGTGTCAGGCCATATACATCATATTTCTATTTAGCATAGCCCTGTGTTTTTGATAAACAGTCGCCTGGACCTATTCACTGCGGCCCATCCGAAGATGGGCGACCCTTCTCCCGAAGTTACGGGTCGATTTTGCCTAGTTCCTTAGCCATGAATCTCTCGAGCACCTTAGAATTCTCATCCCAACTACCTGTGTCGGTTTACGGTACGGGCTGCTTCACTTGCTTTTCTTGGAAGTCGATTCGCTAGATTATCACCTCGGCCGTAGCCTTAGTGTACTATCGCCGTGTTACCACTGGCTTCAACGCACATTTCCGTCAGTGCGCACTAACTTCTCGCCTCCGTCACTTTTAACGTGAGCAGGTACAGGAATATTAACCTGTTGTCCATCCACTACCCCTTTCGGGTTCGCGTTAGGCCCCGACTAACCCTCAGCTGATTAGCATAGCTGAGGAAACCTTAGTCTTTCGGTGTGCGGGTTTCTCGCCCGCATTATCGTTACTTATGCCTACATTTTCTTTTGTAGCTGCTCCAGCAAGAATCGCCTCTCACCTTCAACGCCACTACAATGCTCCCCTACCACTTCTTAAGAAGTTCATAGCTTCGGTAATATGTTTATGCCCGATTATTATCCATGCCGGATCGCTCGACTAGTGAGCTGTTACGCACTCTTTAAATGAATGGCTGCTTCCAAGCCAACATCCTAGCTGTCTAAGCAATCCAACCGCGTTTTTTCAACTTAACATATATTTTGGGACCTTAGCTGATGATCTGGGTTCTTTCCCTCTCGGACATGGACCTTAGCACCCATGCCCTCACTGCTGATAAACATTTTATAGCATTCGGAGTTTGTCAGGAATTGGTAGGCGGTGAAGCCCCCGCATCCAATCAGTAGCTCTACCTCTATAAAACTATAAATCAACGCTGCACCTAAATGCATTTCGGGGAGTACGAGCTATTTCCGAGTTTGATTGGCCTTTCACCCCTACCCTCAGGTCATCCCAAGACTTTTCAACGTCAACGGGTTCGGTCCTCCACTTTGGATTAACAAAGCTTCAACCTGCCCAAGGGTAGATCACACGGTTTCGCGTCTACTACTACTAACTATAACGCCCTATTCAGACTCGCTTTCGCTACGGCTCCGATCCTTAAAAATCTTAACCTTGCTAGTAAAAGTAACTCGTAGGCTCATTATGCAAAAGGCACGCCGTCACACATAAATGCGCTCCGACCGCTTGTAAGCGTATGGTTTCAGGATCTATTTCACTCCCTTATTCAGGGTTCTTTTCACCTTTCCCTCACGGTACTGGTTCACTATCGGTCTCTCAGGAGTATTTAGCCTTAACGGATGGTCCCGCCAGATTCATACAGGGTTACACGTGCCCCGCACTACTCAGGATACTACTAAATCTATGCGCTTTACTTATACCAGGCTATCACTGTCTATGGCTCCTCTTTCCAAAGGATTCTAATTCATTACATATCTTATATCGTAGTCCTACAACCCCTAGCATGCCGTAACATACTAGGTTTGGGCTAATCCGCGTTCGCTCGCCACTACTAACGGAATCACTTTTGTTTTCTTCTCCTCCGGGTACTTAGATGTTTCAGTTCTCCGGGTTCGCCTCCTCGAAAGGATGACATATCTTCAATATGCCGGGTTGCCCCATTCGGATATCTGCGGATCAATTTGTATGTGCCAATCCCCGCAGCTTTTCGCAGCTTATCACGTCCTTCATCGCCTCTGAGAGCCTAGGCATTCCCCATACGCCCTTAATTAGCTTATGCGTCTTGCTTTAACTTGCTCTTTTAGTTTTTTGATATATACAAACTAATATATACATCACTCTTTTATTTTTCATACATTATTATGTATGCTCGTATTTTTAAATCAATATGTCAATGAACGTTTTTCTTTTTAAAACAATACAATATCAATGAGTATATAAACTATTTTCATATCATGAATCCTGTGTTATATAAACTATCAATCCTTGTATCTAAAGAATTGTGGAGAATATCGGAGTCGAACCGATGACCTCCTGCGTGCAAGGCAGGCGCTCTAGCCAGCTGAGCTAATCCCCCATGTATTGAAATCCTAAATTATGAATCCAGAATTACAAATTAATGAAGTAATGAATCCTCAACTTCTAAAATTTCCTTTCAATATTTTATGAACTTAATCCTAAACTCCTCTAAACAAAAAGCTTAAAATCGTAGTCTCAGGCAGACTCGAACTGCCGACCTCTACATTATCAGTGTAGCGCTCTAACCAGCTGAGCTATGAGACTTCTTTCATAGTTGATGGGTTGATGGTGAATCGTTGACAGTTGAAAAACCACAACTAACAACCATAAACACTAACAACTATACAATTAATTAACAGCTAAAGACTATAAACACCTAAAAATTACATTCCATCGTATGTCTTTCTCTAGAAAGGAGGTGTTCCAGCCGCACCTTCCGGTACGGCTACCTTGTTACGACTTAGCCCCAGTTACCAGTTTTACCCTAGGCCGCTCCTTACGGTGACGGACTTCAGGTACCCCCAGCTTCCATGGCTTGACGGGCGGTGTGTACAAGGCCCGGGAACGTATTCACCGGATCATGGCTGATATCCGATTACTAGCGATTCCAGCTTCACGGAGTCGAGTTGCAGACTCCGATCCGAACTGTGATAGGCTTTATAGATTCGCTCCTTGTCACCAAGTGGCTGCTCTCTGTACCTACCATTGTAGCACGTGTGTGGCCCAGGACGTAAGGGCCGTGATGATTTGACGTCATCCCCACCTTCCTCGCGGTTTGCACCGGCAGTCTTGCTAGAGTTCCCGACATGACTCGCTGGCAACTAACAACAGGGGTTGCGCTCGTTATAGGACTTAACCTGACACCTCACGGCACGAGCTGACGACAACCATGCAGCACCTTGTAAATTGTCCGAAGAAAAAACTATCTCTAGTCCTGTCAATCTACATTTAAGCCCTGGTAAGGTTCCTCGCGTATCATCGAATTAAACCACATGCTCCACCGCTTGTGCGGGCCCCCGTCAATTCCTTTGAGTTTCATTCTTGCGAACGTACTCCCCAGGTGGGTTACTTATCACTTTCGCTTAGCCACTCAGACCGAAGTCCAAACAGCTAGTAACCATCGTTTACGGCGTGGACTACCAGGGTATCTAATCCTGTTCGCTACCCACGCTTTCGTCCCTTAGCGTCAATCAATTGTTAGTGATCTGCCTTCGCAATCGGTATTCTGTGTAATATCTATGCATTTCACCGCTACACTACACATTCTAACCACTTCACAATAATTCAAGACCTACAGTATCAATGGCAATTTTACGGTTGAGCCGCAAACTTTCACCACTGACTTATAGACCCGCCTACGGACCCTTTAAACCCAATGATTCCGGATAACGCTTGGATCCTCCGTATTACCGCGGCTGCTGGCACGGAGTTAGCCGATCCTTATTCGTAGAGTACCGTCAGAGCAATACACGTATTGCGGTTTCTTCCTCTATAAAAGTAGTTTACAACCCATAGGGCAGTCTTCCTACACGCGGCATGGCTGGATCAGAGTTGCCTCCATTGTCCAATATTCCTCACTGCTGCCTCCCGTAGGAGTCTGGTCCGTGTCTCAGTACCAGTGTGGGGGATCTCCCTCTCAGGACCCCTATCTATCGTAGCCTTGGTATGCCGTTACCATACCAACTAGCTAATAGAACGCATAGCCATCTTATAGCAATAAATCTTTAATCAATCAAAAATGCTTCTAATTGATACTATAAGGTATTAATCCAAATTTCTCTGGGCTATCCCTTACTATAAGGTAGGTTCTATACGCGTTACGCACCCGTGCGCCGGTCGTCATCAGTTGCAAGCAACTATGTTACCCCTCGACTTGCATGTGTTAAGCCTGCCGCTAGCGTTCATCCTGAGCCAGGATCAAACTCTTCATCGTTTGTCTTTAAATATTATTTAAAACATAACAACGGAATTATAATCGTAATCTCTTGATGTTTCTAGTCTTTATTCTTTATCATGTAAATAACTATCTCTAGTTAAATACGCGCTGTCAATCAATATGTCTATGAACTTCTTTAATCTACTGAAGCAATCTTCTTCGCCAGTAAATATTTGTTAATCAAATAGGAATCGAACCTAATAAATGTCTTTTCTAACACTCTACTCCAGTATAACTATTTCTATGAA
>CANNBP010000035.1 GCA_947502885.1 uncultured Aquimarina sp.
ACCATTCTCGGTAAGCATATGTAGTGCGGTGCTTCTACTGGCTGGCATACCATAACCAAAATAATGCATGATAGACAGCCAATGCTTTGCCATTGGATGTGTGCTGCTCTCAAAATGTGTCTTTGCTTCATTGATTTTTGTAGCACTAGTAAAATCCTCATTAGTTGCTAAGTTTTTAAGTTTAAGATAACCTAATAAGTAATGCACAATATCTGTTCTATAGCCTTGTACTAATAAGCTTTCTAAATCTTTCTCTATACTTCTATAGTTAATAGGATGGTTTTTGAACACATAAGAATCAGTTAATAAATTAATACTATGTGTAAGCATAGCCGGTGGATATTTATAAATTGCTGCTCTAAATAAATGTAAATGTGACATTTCTTTATTTTGAGTAAGATGAAAGGCAAAGTCTCCTTTTTGAAAATGCAAAAGCCCTTTGACATAAGCTGCCGATGGAGTAGTTCTACCATAGGCTTCTTCTGCGCAAGGAGTAATATAAGCTATGAGTTTATCAATAAGTGCCGGGGGATAGTTTTTAAAATCATGTTTAAATTTTAAAAGTTCTTCTGCTTTTTGGCTGCAAGTAAGCCCTGTAGTCGAGCCTTGTGCCCAACCCAAATGTGTTACAAATAGGGCAATAAAAAGCACCCCCAAGATGTTTGGTTTTTTCATTTTTTGTGTTTTAAGAATTAATATATATTTGTTAGCTAACTAGTTGCAATATTAGAGTATCAGAGTTTCATTTTTCGTGACTCTCATAACAGTACCATTATTATTTTGTTAATCTTTGATTAAAAAAGTACAAATAAGTGTTAACACGCATCATCTTATCGATACACTTACTTAATCAAAATGTATATATTTTACCATAGATAATTGATTTAGATTTTATTCATCATAATCCTCATCATAACCATAATCCTCACCGTAATAATAATCATATTCCCCCTGACCAATTGAACGAGTATTTTGCTTTATATAGCACTCATCTTGATTAATTAAAGGTAAAAGGGCATTTAGAAAATAGTTCAATATGATAGCTATTACTATTGCTCGTAGTATATGATATATTACTGCTTTTCTCATGTCCTGTTTATTTTTATATAACTCTTTTGCTCATTAGTTTAATTACTCCAATACATATAATTAAGTTGCTCTGTTGTATGTAAGGCAGCATCATAATGATATACCTTGTTTATCCATTCATGTACCTCGAAGGTATAAGGGTCATTTTCTTGAATACCTTTCATAAAAGCACGTATATCTATTTCTAATAAATCCAGTAGATTATATAAAAAATTTAAGGGTATGGTATTTTGATAGTTTGAACTCATAAACATCTGTTTTAAAGTTGTTTTTTGTGGTTGATTACCTTTTACCAACATGGAGGATAAGTACCTATTAAATGAAGTAAAATAGCCCCAACAATTGCCCCTAACATAAAAGTTAAAAAAAGTATTTCTCTACGGGGTGGTATGTATTTGTTTTTATCCTTTGACATATTTTTTATATTAAAAAAAGAGAATACAGGAGCTTATCACAAATGCAGTAAATAACACAAACTCAACTCTCAAATTATGATGTTCTTTCACTCCTGTACTCCCCAGTTAATCCAACATATTATTAGAGGGGTAATTATTCAATAAAAAGGAACTGTATTATTAAGACGCAATGTTTATAGTCGATGAGAGATGTTTTAATTCTTGTAAATCATTAAAAGAATTATTCATTTCTAAATTATCCTTTTTTTTAGAAGGTACTCCCATTATATCTTTTCCTTTAAAGAATAATATATGTCTTGCCCTGTATATTCTTCTTACGCTATAGTCTACAGATTTACCTTTCTTGTAAAGCTCATTTATCCAAGAAAATATGATTAGTTCGTATTCTTCTTGGTTTGCAACACTTTTAAAAAATTGCATCGGCTCTAAGTGGAGTGACTTTATCACTGCTAGGCAAAATTTATAATGTTCGTCGTCTTTTTGCATAGTTATGGTTTTAAGGTTTTTGCTATTAGATATATTTTTTGAATTTTATATGTCTTTAAATCTTTTTATTAATCGGTATAATTCTTTAATGTGTAAATCATTAATCTTTTTATCATATTTTACATGCTTCTGTATAATTCCTTTAGATACGTTTATTTCTCGCTCAAAAGCATTTTTATTTATTAGGTGCGAATGGCTTTTTAGCCAATCTTCTACTCGTTCTCTCACATTCTTTTTTTTCATAACATCCTAAGTTGTTTAGATTTTATAAGCAATAAATAATCTTAAAGACGGGATTACTTTTAGGCTATGATTCAAAATTGACATACCTAGCAAATTAGTATTAAGCTTAGAATAATTTTGGTTTTATTAATATACAGGACTTTTCTTATGTATTTTTTTTCTACCATGTTACTATTAATTAAATTTGTTAAGATCATTTATATTTACAATCAACAATTACGGTTTTACCATAATTATTTCATATATTTGAACAGCTTATTTCGTTTAATCAATCAAATATAAGCAAAATATTTTGCATAAAACACAAATAACAACAAAAAATGTCGTCTATTAAAAAAAGAATGTTAGAATATATTTTAAATGATGGTATTAGTAAGTATAAGTTTTACAATGAAACCGGGATGACTAGAGGAGTATTAGATAGTCCTAGTGGAATTACAGAAGACAACATTATTAAATTTGTAAATTATTATCCTGATATCGATTTAAATTGGCTAATTAAAGGAGAAAAAGACAATTCTTCAAAGCTAAACAAAAGTGAAACATATCATCCTGACGATAATGTTTCTATGCATATTAAATCCAAAGAAAATATAAAAGACGAAATTATTCGCCTACTTACTGTAGATGATGAAATACAAAAAGCGTTTAAATATATTATAGGGAAAGAGATCAATACATTCGCTTCTCAAAAACTATTAGATCTTATCCAAGATGAAAAATTATACGAGGTAATTTCGGTCTATTTAAAAGGTACAAAAGAGAAGAATAACACATCATCTTCTTAAACTCCACTACTTCTTTTTGTTATTCGATTTAAATATTCTTTCCTCAGAGAGTTTAGCTAATTTTTTTAATTCATCATACCCATCGACTTTTGTAGTCAATCTTTTAATCTCAACTTCTATAAACCATTGCAAAGTTTCTGATTCTTCATAATCACTTTGTAGTTTATTAAGTAGTTCTTCTCTGGATAGTTTATTAAGATTATCCTTGCTCGCCATTAATTCAAATCCTTTTTAATTTCTGTAATAGTTTCTTGTAAATGATCTCCTGTAATATCTACCATGCTTTTATATGTTGCTACAGAATCGTTATCATCTGGCATTATACGAGCAATATCATTAACAGTTTTGATGCGCTGATCTAGGTTAGGAATTTTACTTTGTACCTTTAGTAACTTAATAGAACTTGCCGATACATAAGTAAGAAATTTATGTACTAGTATTCCAAAGGTTATCGAAACCGTTATAAGCATTATATAGTAGTACAAAGGATCAAAATCAGAAAAAGCACTAAATATCCAAAGAATGTAATAAATAGCTACAGATAAAAATACAATAGGTATTCTTCTCAAAAACTTATAAATAGGATTACCCTTTATGAGACTTGTTATATAAGACATTATCAATGCTCCTATAAAAATTGTAACAGGCATCCCTAATGAATAGAAAAATTTTCGTGCATTATCAAACCCAAAAACTTTTACTTGTGAATCTCTAGAAAAGAACATATGTGAAAAAGGTGCAATGATCGCAATCATTGCACCTAATGTAAGTAATAATACAATCAGATTAATCTTATTTTTCTCCAGGAATCTGGACATCTTCTTTATCAACTCCGTACTTTTCTTGTTCATGAATTCCTATTTCTTCATTTATAGGTTCTGATTCACAACTTGCTAAAACTGTGAATGCTAAAAATAGAAAAATAGTTTTTAAATAAATTGGGAAAGTTTTCATAAATGCTAATGTTTTAAAAATTAATGAATATTCAGCTTACACACATACCCTTCAAGGCATTGATTTACAAGCTAAAATATGTCAATGTTTTTAAAAACACGCTAATAAATTTCTATTAATTTAAGTGTACTTTTGCTCATTTTTGCGGTAAAAAATGCGGAAAAAACCACCTTTTTCAGTTGTTTTTTAAAGTAAAAACGTCAAATCCTCAATTTTAAGTATTTAAACAACACAAAATAAAATCACAAACATCTAAAAAACAATAAGTTAAAAACCTATAATAATTACGGTTTAAACATAATAAGACTGAATTTAAAGAAATTTTATATACTCCCCATCTCTTAAACCAGATCGATATAATTTTGCTAGTTCTGTATGGTGTTTTCCGAAGTTCATTTGAAAATGTGGTTTGTCTGTAAACTTCCAATCTCCACCCCATTCAAAACCTAATGATTTACCTATAGCTGCTATACGTTTCCAGTTGGGGTTATTCCAAATTGCCTTACCGTTTTTAATCTCAACCACATCAAATGCTAATCCATAGTTATGATAACTTTGTCCTGCTTTGGCATTGGTCACTCTTTTACCAGGGGAAGTCCTTCCCCTATTATAAAGCTTGGTTTGTTCCTCCCATGTTCTAAGCCCAGAGGTGACGCGTAGTTTAATCCCTAGTTCTTTTTCTACCCGTATAATAAACTCTTTGGTTTTCGCTCTTATTTTAGGGTGTAGTGTGTTTATTCGCCTATCGGTATAGATATCCCATGTTTTCATTTTTAAGTAGTTTATAGTATTCATGGTAAGGGTTTTTATCGTATTACGTTTTCTAAATAAAATAACCGCAACAATGATTGCTACGGTTAGTATAATAATAGTTCCTGTGGTATTGGGTTTAAAGCTTATTTTCATAGATATATTAGGTTACAATGTTCCACCAGTTTT
>CANNBP010000036.1 GCA_947502885.1 uncultured Aquimarina sp.
TGTGGTGTTGCACTAGAACCAGCTGCATCACAACGATATTCCTGAGTAATAGCTATATCTGCTGTAATTCCTGTAGGAACAGTAAATGTTATGTCTGGCACAATTACAAAAACACATCCAAAAGTATCTTCTATTGTAACAGTGTGACTAGTATTTGGATCTACATTATTTAAGGTTTCGGAGATAGAATTAGTAGCAGTAATAACTGTTACTCCATCCAATATATAATTAAACGGCCCTTCTCCTGATGTAATTGTTACTTGAATTGATCCATCACCTGTAGTACATACTGGATTCACAGCAGTAGCCGTAGCATTAATTGGATCATATGGTGTTATATCTACGCTGCCTGCAGAAATGACACAACCATTATCCAAATCATTTACAAATACTGGATAATTTCCCGCTGCAGTAGCTCTAAATTGATATGTTGTCCCAGTTAGAGGCACTAAAGTAGTTCCTAAGAAATCCATTTGTGTATTGAACGCAAAATTACCAGAACCTCCTCTAACTCTAACTCTATATATAGCAATAAACTCATCAGGATCATAAGGTAAAGCAGTTGGATCATAGTTAGGGTGTGCAGGATCATTTAGCGTTGGATCAGGCTGATATCCTGGGTTACATTGTAAATCACTTACTAATCTTGTTCTAGCAGTAAATCGAGCAATTGGATCAATAACAACTTGAATTGGTGCAGAACAGTCACCATTTGCTGATTCTATTACAAGATCATACGTATCAGGATTAAGTCCTATAAACGTATGACTTGGAAGCGTAGTTGGTCCTTCTGTATCTGTAAATGTTCCTGCTAAATTTGTAATATGATAAGTATAATTTATTTGCGAATCTGTTACCGTTACAACAATTTGCCCTTGTTCTCCTGGACAAGTAGGTGAAGTACCTACAGCAGTTTCTCTAGCGTCTAATTCATCTAAAAATATACTGTCCTGAAAAACACAAGCCGTTGGTAATCCTCCTATTTGACGAACATTAACTGTATAATTTCCTCTTTCAGTTAAACCCGGAAAATTAGCCGATGCTTGATATCCTATAGTTGCACCAGAAGGCGCTACAAGCTGATATTCGTACTGATTTGAAGAATTTTGAACATGTAATTCACCTGGTGTACCACAAATTATTTGACGAACAACTGCTAATTGAGGATCAAAATTGTTCTGAAATACATTAAAATAGAATGGGATGGTACAATTAGCATCAAAAGTAGCATTGATTCTATATTCTCCTGCTTGAGTTACAGTATAATTACCAATATCTGTACTAACCTGTACCCAATCACCATCACAACCACCAGAATCAATTTGTGGTGTAGGACAATTAGGATCTCTTACAACAGCAGGACAAGCAGATGGATCCAAACGCTCCCATGAAACCGTTGTACCAACTGGAAAGCTTATAGGAATATTTAATGTTGTTCCAGCACCACATAAAAATATCTCGGGTAAATCATCACCAGTGATAGCACACGTTCTAATATTTCCATTAACATTAGGGTTACCTCCTAAATTATTTGCTATATCTACGACTGGGTTTGTCACTGTATTAAAAGCATCTACCACAAAAGTCTGTTGAGAATCTTGACACCCTGGTGGTCCTGTTTCTGTAACAATATAAGTACCAGCAGTTGTAACCACCAAATCTTGATTTGTACCTATAACAACCCCTGGGTTACTTGCATTTACCCACTCATAACTTGTAAAGTTATCACCTGCCGTTAATGTTAATGATCCTGTACATATAAACGCTGGTTGTGTTTGTGTAAAACAAACCCCATTATTAACTAAAACATTTGAGGTACCAACAATATCAAACTCACAGGCATCCTGATCCAAAATACTTGGTTCTGGATCTCTAATAGTACCTGATTCAACTCCTCTATACTTAGAGATTGCAACATTCGTAATTAAGTCATCACAAGCATCTCTTAAATCGGCACATGTAGCCACAACACTTACTCCAAAACGAACGGTATGAACACCTCCATTTCTAACTATCAAATTATCTGCAATAGTAATATCAATCTGCCTATTGGTTCCATCTGGCGTTGCAACAATACCTGGGTTACTGGTCGTAAGACTACCCAATGTAAAATCTACATTAGTTGGTAAAACATCTTGAATAGTTGCTAATGGATCTGTTATCGGATCAATTCCAGTAATATCTTCATTACCCTGATTCTCTATAGTAAGTTCATAAAACAATTGGTCTCCAAAATTTACGGGTTGACCAGTAATATCAATACCACTACCATCAAAAACCCTTTTTTTAACTGTAAGTTTTGGTTCTATAACTTCTATCTGAAAAGAGTTATAAAACACACTATATGCATCTCCAGAAGAAGTTGTTGTAAAAGTAGCTGATGTTTGATCATTACCAATAATAGTGTTGCTGGGGTTAGGAATATCAAAAATATCAGCATCAAAACCTAATGTATTTATTGACGATGGTGTTCTCCTATCAGGAACAGCTAAAGTATTAACTACATACTGTCCATCTGCAGAAATCGAACTATCAAAAAAGTTGCCCGCAGGGTTAGCCGGGGATGTAAAAATATCTTGTTGTGTATTACCAGGCGTTGTTATCTGAAATATATCACCAGCAAATGGTCTATCACCCTCTAAAGTGGCTATAGAATATCTTGCTCTAACTGGCAATGGTGAAGGCAACGTTTGAAAACCAGAATACGTAAATGTTTTTGGTGTATCACCTGGAGCAATTACCAAATACCCACTACTTGTACTAATATATTTTGCAGATAATGTTGGATCTTCATAAGCTACCACTAATACCCATCCACTGGCAATACCATTAGCTCCTCCAGAATAACCAGTAGAAGCACGCATATCTGCAATAGTATATACACCATTAGGATCTGCTAATCCTTGAACCAAAGTAGTTACATCTGCATAACAAACATAAGGAATATCAATTGGTGCCCATACACCAGATGCCGTAGGATAGGCATCATGAATAACTTGCGTTTGCGACGCCGGAATTGTTGTATAATTTGTTTGGTTCGCAAGTTTAATTTTTATTGTTCTAAAATCTGGTCTAGGATCTGGGACTGGTAAATCAAAATATTCCACAAGTCCATTAACATCTCTTTCTACAAAATATGATGCAGCCCAATACAATCCCGCATAAGCAATTCGTTCACAACCCGATGTTAATTCTAATCTAGCACTACTCGAACTAAACGTAGATGGGTCACCATCTATATCTATATATCCAAAAGTTCTCGAATTGTTCGATGCATTGAAGTTATAATCATCATTAGGTGTATAGACTATACCACCCTCTGTTTGGTTTAGTCCAGTAATGGCATTACCAATAATTTTGAGCTCTCCATTAATATTTAATGTACTATTGGGTACCGTTTGAAAATTTACTTGAGCTGCTAATTGCATGCTTATCATTAAAAAAACTAAAATGATAGCAGATTTCAGTCCATGTTTCATAAGCAGGGGTTTGTTTGTGTTGGGGTATTTAGTCTTCATAGCTCTATCTTACATTATTGAACTTTTAAAATATAAAGATCACCATCATACGAATTGTTCACATTAGAGAATAAGGTTTGTTTGGCCTCCTCTATTGTGTCAAATCTCTTTAAATATATGTATATATAGTTATCTTTTGGGTTCCTGAAATATTGAGGCTCTAATCCTTGAGATTTAAGCTTCTCCATTCCTCTTTCAAAATAATTTTCTCTTTTGAAGATATTAGTTATTAAATAATATCCATTTTCTATATTATGTCCTCCGATGAATGATAAGTTTTCTGTTAATACAGTATCATCTTTAACCGTATCTTTTATCAATCGGGTTTCTTGTAATAGTTTTTTATACGATTCTACTCTACTTTTTGCAATATGTAATATCCACATATCTCCAAAGTATCTATTATCAATATTGTTCAAATACTTTTCTGCAGCTTCATCTTTATCTGTAAAGCTCTCTATTGCCACATACTGGAATTGATTTTCTGGATTAACAATTATTTGAGAATTATCAAACCCTATGTCTTTTAGTTTTTCTGTAAATCTATCGGCATAAACTCCACCTTTAAATACATTACCAATTAAATAATATCCTTCTGGGTATCCTGGTATATATTTGGTTGCAAATTGAGCTTCTGGTCTGGATGTTTCAGCAAATTTTACAAATCTATTTTTAGCTGTAAGTCTTTTTGAACTAGATGGGTCATTATTCTTTTTAGCCTCTTCTGCATCATCATTCATATCCACTAGTGACTCTAGTAACTTGCTAAATTCTCTTTTATCAACATTCAAACTCGTTGTTAATAAAGAGTCTCTACGTGCAAATATTTTGTTTGTAATTCGGCTACTATTATCAAGCTCTTTCTTTATTTCTTCAATTCCTTCATCTTTTTCTTGAGCAGCTTCTGCAGCCTCTTTTGCTCTTTGTTCATCTGCTAAACGGGCAGCTTCTGCAGCTGCAGCTTCTTCTTGAGCTTTTTCCTCAGCCAAACGAGCAGCTTCTGCAGCTGCAGCTTCTTGTCTTAAACGTTCTTCTTCGGCTAAACGAGCAGCTTCTGCAGCTTCCTGTCTTACTCTTTCTTCCTCGGCTAAACGAGCAGCCTCTGCAGCCGCAGCTTCTTCTTGAGCTTTTTCCTCAGCTAAACGAGCAGCTTCTGCAGCTTCTTGTCTTAGTCTTTCTTCCTCGGCTAAACGAGCGGCCTCTAAAGCCTCTTGTCTCACTCTTTCTTCCTCAGCTAAACGAGCAGCTTCTGCAGCTTCTTGTCTTAGTCTTTCTTCCTCAGCTAAACGAGCAGCTTCTGCAGCTTCTTGTCTTAGTCTTTCTTCCTCGGCTAAACGAGCGGCCTCTGCAGCCTCTTGTCTCACTCTTTCTTC
>CANNBP010000037.1 GCA_947502885.1 uncultured Aquimarina sp.
CTTAAGCTTAAAGTAGTTTGAGCTACATTAGAAGCTACCAGATTACTCGGAGCACTTGGCGCTTGTGTATCTGTTGGAGCAGATCCTCCTACAGTAACCGTGTAATCCTCTACTTCTCCTATACCTGTATTAGTACCACAAGGATCTGGTGTAAAAGTATATCCTGCACGAACACGCAATCTTAAATTAGTATTGACTACTGCATCTGCCGGAGGAGTAACACTTACTGTATACGTACCTGAAGATCCTGTCCCTGATGCTTTCAATATCACATCTTCTGTATCCGCAAAATCATTGTCGTTATACCAATCAACCCATACCATTACTTGATTAGGTTCCCAACCAGCGTTAAGTTTAACTGTTAATGTCGTTGACTGACCTTTTTGTAAGTTAGTACTTTGCGTGGTAAAATTATTATAAGGACTATGAGTACTTGTTGTGTTGTTTATGTTTCCTATATTAACATTAGTAATGTTTAACGTATTATCAGCATCATCTGTTTGCGCTGCACAAATTTCAGTAAACACTTCACAAGGCGCACAAGCTCCACCACAATCTATTTTATCCTCATTACCATTTTTAATACCATCATCACAAGTTGGACATACCTCACATGATGTTCCCCCACAATCTATGTCTGTTTCATCTCCATTTTGCTCTCCATCTGTACAAGAAGCATTAGAAATTCCTATTTTTACTTGATAATCTTCAACTTCTCCTCTCGTATTAGCTGTTCCACAAGGTAAATTACTATTATTATCATCTACTCTTAATCGCATTCTGGTAACTCCTAATTTAGCATTTGAAGGAACACTTATAGTGATTTCTCCTACTCCGTTAGAGGTTTTGGTAACCACTACTGCCTCACCTTGGTCAGAAAAATCGTAATCATTATTCCAATCAAACCATGCATGAATTTTGGCAGCAGAACCACCATTCCATCCTACAACATTAACCTTTAAAGGGTAACTTTTTCCTTGAGCTACAAAAGCTGTATGCCCTGTATAATCGGTATACCCTGTTTCATCTCTTGTCGATGAATTATCAATTCCGGCAAATTCTACGTTAGTAATTCCTTCTGTACCATGAGTACCTTTGGCAGTACAGTAAGTCTGTACATCATCTGATTCTATCGATCCAGCTTTTATACTAGCATTAGGAATACCTTGAATACCATACTCTAATATTTCACATGTTCTTCCTCCACTACCAACTCTTAATCTAAACCAACCATAGTGCATTTTACCTGATCGTTGAATTCTCATTCCGACATAGGCAGTTCTTCCACTCCATGAAGTAAATGTTTTAGAATGAATCATGTGCTGCCCTCTCTCTTCATGAAACTCTCTTGCCGATTGCCATGAACTATTTGGACCAATTACAGTTCCTGCATTTAATGGGGTTACCTCATAATTTGCATTTGCCACTATATCTCGTCCAAATGAAATTAATTTATCTCCAGGAAAATCATTGATTGGATCATTATAATCCTGGAACATATATCCCATATTCACATTACTTAGGCTATAAGAATAAGGCAATAGCACTACCCAACCTCCATTTGTAGGAGTAGAGCCTGTATTATACCTATTAATAGGACTTATCTCTTTAGAGAATGCCTCTCCTATATATTCTACATTTAAAGGAAATTCTTTAAACTCTACTAGTGATCCCTGACCATTAGCAAAAATTTCACTATTAAATTTAACTCTTACATTATTCACATACCCATTTGGAAGTTGCGACCAATTACTATTTTTTGCAATACCATTCATAGACAACCTTATTTGCCTAGAATTAACTACTGTAGCTTTAAAACTTAATCCGTCTGGTACATTACTTACCGTATAATGAGTTCCAACACTCAAATTACCTGACACTGCTAAATTTGCGTCTTTTACGTCTACTATAATTTCATTACCAATAGTACCATCATTCTTTTCTGATTCTAAGAACCTGTCACTAGAATATACTAAATTAGGTACTGCTACTTTTGCTTGTATTGATTTTCCAGGGTCTGGATTTAATCCAAAAGTAGTCAATTCTGCATATTCTCCGTTTGAAGATACTTTAATTCGTAACCACCCATAAACATGTCCTCCCGTTATTGTTGGGATTCGAATTGCGGCATACCCAGTTCTACCGTTCCAAGCAGTATATGCTGGACTTGTTACCACTGGAGGTGACAAATGTGCTACCTGCTTACCAACCCATTGTCCAGAAGTATTCGCACTAATTGAAGTACCTTCAGTCAAACTTTTTACATTGATTGTACCTGCATTACACAATATTTCAAAATCCATTGAATTGTTATCTAATCCAATTGTATTACCATTATAATTACGCACTCTTGTTCTAAACTGTCCTCCTATCACTAAAGAATTAAATTCTGAACCTATTGCTCCAACATAATCATGAGTAGAACGTCCTGCAGTAATTGCAGGAGAATACATTTCATAGTAAGGCGTGTAAGGGTCTATAAAATTCACATTATACTTTCCAGTTTGAGAGTACAAAGAACTAACCCCTCCAACAATTGCTGGATTTAACAACGTAACACTTATTTCTTTTGAATCTACCACTCCATGGTTTGTAGCAGAACCTGTAAAAGTTATATATGCATTTTCATTATCTTCTACAGTAATCTTAGTTGCCAAACCACTTGGCACTCCTGTAGTAGTAAAATGAACTCCTTCTTGCATTTGACCAGTTACAGCAAATTTTGCTCCGCTAACTGCTTTAAGTCTTTTCTTATTTAATATGCTTCCATTATTATTATCAAAACCTTCTATAAATGCCAAAGCTTGATCTACTGCTGTATCATCACTTTTCTGAAAAGTAAAAATTACTCTTGGTCCCAAATCCGCTTGTTGTGTACCTGTAGCGATCAGGTTACTATCTTGCCATAGTGTAATACGTGCTTCATGCTGTAAACTAGCTTCCATTCTTGCAACCTGCCCTTTGGTAAACATTGATTCACAAGGATTATAATCCATATGATTTTGATAATTGATCAACTGACCAAAACAGTTTGTTACTCCTGTATTACATGTATTTCCTGCTCCCGATGCTTGTCCCGATGTACAAGGTGGCGTATCTGCAACTTTATCACCTGAAGTAATTTCACCAGTTGTACTATCAGTAACATCTGACACACAACCTTCATTGAATGTATGGTGTAAATTAAGGAAGTGCCCAAACTCATGTGTTAAAGAAGAAGCTGGTGGCTCATAAATCATATATTTACCATTGTATACCACCCTTGCAGTACCAATATCCGACATATTTTTGAACGGAAACCAAGCAATACCAGAATCAGTATCGCTACCAGAATTAACTACTTCTTGAATATGAACGTTCATATATTTATAGTTATCCCATGCATATTTTGCAATTTCTTCATCATTAGTCTGAAGACCAAAACCTTCTTTTCTTTCATGATAAATAATCCCTGTAGTGGTGTTACCGTTAGGATCAACCTGAGCCAATCTAAATTCGATATTCATTCCTCCTTCTATATTAGAAAAGGAATTATCTACGTCATCATTAAAACCTTTAAAATCTGCATTAATACTAGCCAATGATTGTTTAACTCTTTCATCAGTTATCTTTCTAGATTCACCCGTTCTTGGATTATCCGAATAATTGGCATCATAAATATGAAAAACGACCGGAATAATATAAGGACCCGCCTTAGCATTTCTACTAAAAGTTCTACTTCTAAGTGCTATTTCTTCTCGAATTTTTTCTTCAAAGGCTTGTATTCGTCCAACCTCATCTTGGTTTCTCTTTAAGTACTCTTTCATACTATCTTCAAACCGACATGCTCCCTCTTGTGCTGTTATTGTTGCTGCCGAAAAAAGCAACATTATTAATAACAAATGGTAATAAATCTTCATAATAAAGTAAAGTTTGTGTTAAATAAAAACAAAGTTACGATTACCAAGATTTCAGAATAACAATAAAATACCTAAACATGATACTAAATAAACTAATAGTAGGTAAATTCTCATTTATCTGTAAGATTTTTTCGAAATACCCCTTTTTATGTTTTTATATCTCAAAAACACCAAGAGACGGGATAAACCTCAACTAAATTAGGGTGTAAAGCACTATATTAATACTTTATTTACGGAAATACAATAACATAAACTTGTATTAAAGTGATATAATATCAAAACATAGTTATCATAAGATTTTTCAAACACGGTATTCAATCATCCATAAACTACTTACATCGTTAAAATATTCCTTTTACAGACAACCAATAAAATTACAGTTTGTAAAAACGAAGCTCTTCATACCTCCTATACATATTTATCCCCCATACAATATCATCACACAATAAAACAAAAAGTAGAGTTGCAATTTTATTATACAAAAAATCACAAACAAACTATTCTTTACCATTTATAAAATACATTGATAACAGTTAGAATTAACTCAAAAAAATATAGGGAGCATAAAAGCCCCCTATATTGAAGTAAATTACAATTTGTAAGTTGTTATTAATATCTATTAAAACATCAATCCATAATCATTAACCTATCTGTACCTATTTGTTCTCCTACTTGAACTCTAATAAAGTACACTCCATCATTTAGTTTTCTATCTAAGCTTAA
>CANNBP010000038.1 GCA_947502885.1 uncultured Aquimarina sp.
AAAACTGGTGGAACATTGTAACCTAATATATCTATGAAAATAAGCTTTAAACCCAATACCACAGGAACTATCATCATACTAACCGTAGCACTCATTGTTGCGGTTATTTTATTTAGAAAACGTAACACCCTAAAAACAATAGCTATGAATACTATCAACTACTTAAAAATGAAAACATGGGATATCTATACAGATAGGCGAATAAACACACTACACCCTAAAATAAGGGCTAAAGCCAAAGAATTTATCATACGGGTAGAAAAAGAACAAGGAATTAAATTACGCGTCACCTCTGGGCTTAGAACATGGGAGGAACAAACCAAGCTTTACAATAGGGGAAGGACTTCCCCTGGTAAAAGAGTGACCAATGCCAAAGCAGGGCAAAGTTATCATAACTACGGATTAGCATTTGACGTAGTTGAGATTAAAAACGGTAAGGCAATCTGGAATAACCCTAATTGGCAACGTATAGCAGCTATAGGTAAATTATTAGGTTTTGAATGGGGCGGAGATTGGAAATTTATAGACAAACCACATTTCCAAATGAACTTCGGAAAACACCATACAGAACTGGCAAAATTATATCGATCTGGTTCAAGAGATGGGGAGTATGTAAATATTTTTAATGGCAAATAATCTTTTTTGTAATTTATTAAGTATAGGTTTTTTATAAAGTTTGAAAAAGTTAGGATAAAAGTTTGTGGTTTTTCCGTATGCTACTTATATCGAATACTTTATATCTTTGTTCAGGGAATATTCCTTTTAAAACCTAAAAAGTTAACTAGAAAAACTACACTTTTAGCCTTTATTTTTTGAGTAAAAAACGTAAAGTATATTTTGAAATTATTACTACTTTGTGAGGATGATTTAAAATATATAAAATGAAAAATTTGTTATTATTATTTACGGTAGGTGTGTTTTTAGTTGCTTGCGAAAAAACAAATATTGAAGATGAAACAACACAAATTGAAAACAATGATCTTGAGGTGTATCAGGTCGACAAAGACGATATTATTCGACCGGGAGACAAGTAATTCAAATAGTTTAAAAAGTTACTTCGGAGCTTTTTTGTGTGTGTTATCTGTTGCAATACTTTTTGTAGATAAGTTTACTACTTTCGGAATAACTAATACTTACGGTTATAGAACTCCGGAAACTTTTATTTGGATGATAGCCCAAAGTGTGAGTCCGATAATACTTTGTATGGCTGCATTTTTAAAGGCTCAAAGAATATTTTATTTTTTACCAATTTATGTTTATTTCATACAAACATATTGGTCTTTTGATTCTTCACTAAAAGCTGATGATCCTATTCTGCATCTATACGCTATTGGATTTAGTATTGGGGTTTTTGCCTTCCTTTGTCTTACCTTGATTATTATAAAAAGTATTACTAAAACAAATCAAAAACTTGTTGGGAATTTAAAAAAATCAGTTAGGCATATTGTTGTTTTTATTTCAGAAAAATATATTGATAAATTACCAGAGGACGATAAGAAAGATTATACAGTAGATACAGTTAAGTATATTGATTCATTGGATTAATGAAAATTTTATAGTCATTAAACAATAAAAAATTCAATTTTTATGAATCAAAAGGAAGCATTAAAAAAGCTTAATGATAAAAGGAAGTATATTGACGATGAAGTCTTTCAGATTATTAGCAATAAAATAAAAGCAGATATAAGTAAAGAAGTTAAAGAAGAGAACGACAAGTTTACAAATAAGGTTTTAGTTTTTATGAAAGAGGGATATGATGTAATGACGATAAAAAACATGATTCTATCTGATCTAAATCAGAGTAAATTATCACTTTTACGTGAGGGAGTAGTGTTCTTTGAGTAGGCTTATATTATTGGATATTAGATAGACTCGTACGTTGTTTACTTGATGTTTTTTAGAATAACTGCGAGTCTTTCATCTAAAATTTTGTTAATATCTTTCATAGTAGTAGCTTCAACTTTTTCTTTAAAGCTCTTTCTTTTCATAAGAACATCCCAATTTGACAAAACCAATGATTCTAACTTATCTAAATCTTTCTTACTTTTTAGAGTTTTATCATTATTAAAATTAAAGTTACTTTCAATATTATCTTCAATTCCTTCTAAAAATTTTCTATCGGAAATATCAAGCCCTAAGTTTTTTGCTTCTTTTGTGAGTTTTAGTTTTACAATAATTTCTTCTAATTTAAGCAAAGAGAGACTTTTGTTTTTTAAAGCCTTTTTCAATCCAACACCAGAATAGCCAACCATATCACCTAAGTTGTCCCAAGATATTCTATCAATTTCTTTCTTCTCTTCTATTAATTTGTGTAGACTCAGTATTAAAGGAGTTTTTGTTCTAGGACTGTTCATTGTGGGAAAAGTAGTTTAAAAAGTTTGATTAGTTTGAAAAAGTTTGTATCTTTGTTTTGTTCCGATATAAGAACAAATGTATGCAAAATTTCACAAAGGAAGAATTAAAAATCCTCACAGGTATATATTCAGTATTAGGAAGGAAATATGACAAATCAGGAAAATATGTTTCATTTATTGCAAAAGGAAATCGAGAAGTAAACACAGTTGTCGCTAAATCAATTTTAAAAGATTTAAAATTATTATTAGAGATTTTGAAACCAGAATAGTACATATTAATTCAGTTTAAAACATCTTAAAACCATGACCATACAAGAAGATGAAGCACATTATAAATTTTGCTTAGACATACTCAAATCATTTCATTTAGAGCCTATGCAATTTTTTAAAAGATTAGCAAAAAAGGAGGAATATGAGATTATCATGTTTTCTTGGATTAATACACTCTATTTTAGGGGGTGTTCTGTAGAGGAAACAATTGATTACATCTATAAGGCTAGACATCATATCTTTTTTAAGAATGAAGTTATAGAACTACCAAAAAAAAAGAGTGATGCTATAATTCTTGCCAGATATAGTAAACTGTTTACCCGTCCACTACGTATTAACCAAATAGCATAACAAGTAAAGTGATTTCCCTTTGGCTTAGTGTACTATTATACTAAGTAACCCAAGGATGCAGAAGTATATTTAATATAAGTGTGAGTTGAGTTTGTGTTAATCTTTACCCCAATACTTTTTGAGTACTCCTGTATTCCTTTAAATTAAAAAATTATGGCAAAGAATAATACTCGACAATCCATAAAAGGAAAGCTGTTTTTTGCGTTTATGCTAGGCGGTGTTGTAGGTGCGATTTTATTACATGTAATAGGTACGTATCCTCCATGTTGGTAAAAGATTATCAATCTAATAGTAAACTTTTAAATAAATATTCATGAGTACAAACTATCAAAACACGATACCCTTAAATTTTTTATATCATCTACTAGAGTTATTAGAAATAGATATACGTGCTTTTATGAAAGGTATTCAAGAAAATGACCCTTATACCTTTGAGGTACATGAATGGATAAACAAGGTATACCATTATGATGCTGCTTTACATACAACAGAAAAGCTTAACCATTTGTATTGGAGTAATTAAAGTGAGAACTAAATAACATTGTAATCTCCAAATACGTAAAAAAAGCACTTGATAAAACTTAACATTTATTTATACTTTTTTAGTCAAAGATTAACAAAAAAGAGGTCGTATGACCATCAGAGTAACGAAAAATGAAACTCTGATACTCTAATATTGCAACTAGTTAGCTAACAATTAAATATTAATTCTTAAAACACAAAAAATGAAAAAACCAAACATCTTGGGGGTGCTTTTTATTGCCCTATTTGTAACACA
>CANNBP010000039.1 GCA_947502885.1 uncultured Aquimarina sp.
TTATCCAAATCAATAGCATCTGGATTAAAACATATACCTTCTGAGGTAACACTACGACCTAATAATAGGTCTTCTTCTTCTATCGTGAGAATCGTAACATCAGAGATTTGTTTATCTGGATAATCTATAATTTGATGTAACACTGTCATAAAATGACCTCGTATCATTGCTATAGTAGCATCATCAAATAAGGTCGTATTATAACTAAACTGAATATTTAGTTCTGTCCCTCCTAAATTGATATCAATAGTTAATGGATAATTGGTTTGCTCACTAACATCCATATTACTTACATCCAAAAGACTTTCTTCGGTAAGTATAATATCAGAAATCGGGTAATTTTCAAAAACAAGTATACTATCAAACAAGTCTCCTTGGATTCCACTAGATTTTTGAATTTCGGCGAGGTTCATATATTGATGCTCGCGACATTTGGTATGATCCAATTGCAGCTGAGTTAACCAATCTAGAATTAATTGATCAGCTTCTAATTTAGAGTACAGGGGTAATGTATTGATATACAAACCAACTCTATCTTCTGTATTTTCTAACTCTGCCGGACGTCCTGAAACAGTAACTCCAAAAACGACATCAGAATTACCTGTATACCTAGATACTAATATTGCCCAAACTCCTTGGATTAAAGTATTTAATGTTAATCGATGTTGTTGTGCAAATTCCTTCATTTGCGTTGTAAAATCAGCATCTATCTTAAATGTTGATTCTTTAACATCACCCGATTCTCTATTTCCAGAAATGGTATCAGAAAATGGTAATGTACTTGGTACGCTTAATCCTTCTAAGTATTTTCTCCAAAATTTCTCTTCTTCAAAAACATCTTTATTGGCTATATACTTAATATAATCCTCATACAATTCTTCTTTTTGAGGAGGTAGTCTATTATCTTTTATCAAAGATTGGTATGCCTCTAATAATTCTTCAATAACAATAGATAATGACCATCCATCTAATATAATATGGTGACTTGTAAAAACCATTTTATATCCTTGCTCTGCCATATTTATGATAGCAACCCTTAATAAAGGAGCTTCTGTAAATAAAAAGCCAGCTTCTAAATCTTTTTTAAGAAACGCTTCTAATTCTTCTACACGTTTTGCTGGTGTATAATCAGTATAATCCAGTACAACAAAAGGCATTTTCACATCATTATAGACGCACTGTACAGGTATACTAAACTCTTCATAGAAAAAACTACTTCTTAAAATACTATGGTTTTTTAATACATAATTCCATGATGATTCGAGTGCTTTTGTATCTAAATTCTTTGGTAAATCAACTACTAATTGATCTACATATGCCTTTGAATCTTCATCATATAGTTTATGAAATAATAAACCTTCTTGAAGCGGGCTCAATTTATAAATAGCATCAGGTTTCTTATGCTCTTCTTTTAAATAAGCTATTAGCTTACTTTTATTCTCCTTCATAAAAGGGATAATTCCTTCGCTATCCTTTGCAAAGTCATATGGATTCTTATCAAAATTATCTTTATCCTTATTAAGGGTTAGTTCTCCGTTTTTTTCCACCAAAAACAGATGTAAACGTTGCAATTTTATTATGAAATTTTTCATCGCTAATGTGCTAAAGCTATTTTTTAAATTTTGAAAAGTTCTTCTAGGTCAGGTGTAGTATTATTTAAAAACTGATCCAATTCTTCATGTTTTATTTCTTTTTCAAGACCATAATCAGAAGGAGTAAATACACGATCATCTTGTTCTATACAATGCAGAATAAGCGCTTTTAAATTAGAGACATATGCTTCTGCCAATTGTGTTATAGTAGCTATATCATACTCCACAGCAGAATAACTCCAAATAAGATTAAGTTTTCCTTTATCGATAGAACAATTGACTTCAAGTTTATGATTGAATGGTGTTTGCTCTCCTATTTCATTACCATAAGACTCTTCGGTTCTTGTTAACCATGAATCAGAGTCTATTGCATTATCCAGTTGTCCTAAATAATTAAATACCACATCCCAGGTTACCGATGATAATTGTTCTCTTATTTCTTGAGAAGGGTGCATGTAACGTAATACGCCATATCCTATTCCTTTGTTTGGTATACGACGTAAATTTTCTTTTGCAGAAGTAAGTACATCTGCATAAGAGCCATTACCATCTATAGACATACAAACTGGATATAAATTTGTAAACCACCCTACGGTCGTACTAACATCGATTGTTTGAGAAATATCCTCTCTTCCATGCCCTTCTAAACCGACAATAACATCTTTATTACCACTCCATTTATTAATGGTAAGACCCAAACAGCCTAATAAAACATCATTAATATCTGTACTATATGCTTGATGTACCTCTTTTAACAACTGCGATGTATTAGCTTCATCTAATGAAATCTCGAAGTGTTTAATATCTGCATATGTCTTTTTTGTCTCAGGGGTTTTATCTACAGGTAATGTTTGATATTGAGATCCTAATTCTGACCAATAAGAAACTTGAGATTCTATTGATTTTTTAGCGGCATACTCTTGTAGAGCTACTCCCCATTCTCTATAAGAATTACTCTTAACTCCTAAATCAATAACATTCCCTTCATTAAGACCATCGACAATACGTGTAAGGTCTAAGAATAAAATACGCCAAGACACGCCATCTACAACTAGATGATGAGCAACTAGAAAAAGGCGATCTTTTGACTCAGATTCTGGTGTTTTAATTAAGATTGCTTTAAAAACATCCCCTGATGAAATGGATAAACTATCTTGAAATACCTGACAAGTTTTAGTAATCTCATCTGAAAGATCTTCTAAAGAAGTTTCAGATAAATCAACACGTTCTAAAACTCCTGTTTTATTACTATATGTCTGAATCCATGCGTTCTCTGTTTTTTCATATTGAAAACGTAATGCATCATGATGATGTACTAACATAGCTACTGCCCTTTCTAGAAAGGATTCTTCTAGAGTTTTATCAATCGCTACTAATACTGATTGATTGTTCGCTACATCTTCTTTATATTCTTTTTCAAAATAGAATTGTTGAATAGGTAATAATGTGCTCTCTCCACTAAGTGTTTCTTGTTCTCCAAGACTAACCTCAATAGCTTTTGAAGCAAGATCCGCTATTTCAGAAATTGTTTGATATTCGAATAAATCACGAGGTTTTAAATGGTGTCCAAACCTTTTCATTCTACTAACTACTTGAATAGTAATAATCGAATCTCCACCTAATTCAAAGAAATTATCATGAATACCTATTTGGTTTATTCCTAATAAATCTTGCCAGATAGCAACCAATTGCTCTTCAATATCATTGCGGGGTGCAACATAGTTCATAGCTCCGGATCCTAATCCATCTGAAAAATCTGATTCATAAATAGCAATCAAAGCCTTACCATCTACCTTATC
>CANNBP010000040.1 GCA_947502885.1 uncultured Aquimarina sp.
ACTGACCCAACACTTACTTATACCATAACAGGATTTGTAAACGGAGATGTAGAAGCTGATTTAGATACTCCTGTAAGCATTGCAAGAGCTGCCGGTGAAAATGTAGGGAACTATACCATCACTCCTTCAGCAGCAGCTGATGCTAACTATACCGTAAGTTTTGTAACCAATGACTTTAGCATTACTGCAGCTACACTTACTGTAACTGCAGATGATCAAAGTCGTGCAGAAGGAGTTGCCAACCCGACATTAACAATTAGTTATACAGGTTTTGTAGGTAGTGATACAGTTGCAGATTTAAACACATTACCAACAATAAGTACTACTGCTACAATAGCATCGTCTCCAGGTACATATCCTATTACAGTTTCTGGAGGTTCGGATACAAACTATAGTTTTAATTATGTAAACGGCACCTTAACTGTTTTAGTCGATACAGATGGTGATGGCGACCCAGATATTACTGATACAGACGATGATAATGATGGAAATCCTGATGTGAGTGATCCAAATCCATTGGATGTCACAGCTATAGATGACACCTTAACTATTACCGAAGGAACTACAGCTATGATTAACGTACTAGCAAATGATGATTTTCTACCTGGATCTAATATTAGCATTATACAAACAGGCGGGAACGCGACCGGTACTGTTGTAACTGATCCTTTAACAGGAGAGATAACATATACTCCAGCAGCGGGCGAAGAAGGAATAGTCACAATAGAACTTGAAGTTTGTAATACAGCAGTTACACCTCAAGTATGTGCTACCGAAACGATTACAATTACTTTAGAAAAAGCTTTTGATCCTAATGCAGATGATGATGGAGATGGTATTTCAAATATAGAAGAAGATACAAATGGAGATGGTGATCTTACTAATGATGATTGTGATAATGATGGTATTCCTAACTTTTTGGATGCAGATAGTTGCTCTATTAATTTAACTACTATTCCTAAAGGATTTTCACCTAATGGTGACGGTATTAATGATACATGGGTTATACCAGGAATAGAAGCATTTCCTAATAATGAAATCAAAATATTTAACCGATGGGGAAATGAAGTATTTAACGTAAAAGGATATCAAAATGATTGGGGAGGGGTCTCTAATGGTAAACGTGTATTTAGTTCTGGTGATAAATTACCAACAGGTGCGTATTTGTATATCGTCGATTTAGGAGATAATCAAACTAAACCAATATCAGGTTGGATTTATATAAATTACTAAAAACAATATGTGAAAGAGAGAACGAGAAAAGTCTTGTTCTCTCTCTATTTTAAAAACAATAAAATATAAAAAAATGAAAAGATTAAACTATATATTTTTTGTACTATCACTATTGTTTGTAGTACATACCCAAGCTCAACAAGACCCTCATTTTAGTTTGTATCAATACAATAAAAATGTTATTAACCCAGCATATGCTGGAGCCGAAGATGGTCTCGAAGCTTTATTTAGTGTTAGAAGTCAATGGGTAAGAGTTCCAGAAGCGCCAGAAACCTTAAATTTTAATATTAACTCACCTGTAAATGAGAATATAGGTTTGGGGTTAAATGTTGTAGGTGATAAAGTTTTTGTTATTTCAGAAACACATGTGTATGCCGATTTTTCATATAGATTGCCTCTATCAAATGATTTAGACCTATATGCAGGGTTAAAAGCTGGTGGATCTTTTTTGAATATTGATTTAAATGGCTTAGTGCAAGATGATCCTTTGTTTACAGAAAATGTAAGCAATTTTAATCCAAATGTTGGGGTTGGTTTTTATTTAAGAGCAAAAAAATACTACTTGAATTTTTCTGCTCCAGGAATACTAAAAAATGACAGATTTGAAAAAGAAGGAGTAGTTCCTGTATCTGCAAGTGATAAAATTCATTTATTTGGAGGTGGAGGGTATGATTTTGTCATAAATGACAATTTTTCATTACGTCCTTCTACTTTAATAAAATTTGTATCTGGAGCTCCTATATCTATTGATCTTTCAGCTTCAGCTATATTTAATAAACGTTTTGAGTTAGGAGGTAATTATAGATGGGATGAGAGTTATACAGGTTTTATAACGATGAAATTCTTAGAAAGTTTTCAAATAGGCTATGCATTTGAACATGCGGTAACAGACATTAATATTTATAGTAGTGGGACTCACGAAATCTTATTAAAATTCAGATTTGATAATAATAAAAGTAGAGAAGGATTACAACGTTTTAATAATTTTTAAAACCTTTGAAAAACTAACAGTTAACTAATGCTTTTTTACTATAAATTTTTAAGCATTTTTCAAGTAGAACTTTTAGTCAAATTATTAAAAGACCATATAAAATTAATTAGGCAGTCCAAAAAGACTGCCTAATTAGTAAATAAGAGAAAAGCTAGTAGGGAAACCAGAAGTTCTAAAAAGTTTCATAATGTTTTTTTAAGGTTTTAAAATCTCTTTCACCTGGAAGAAATATAAATCTAGAACCTAATAAAAGAGATTATCGAAAAGACATTGATTTCAATCAATGAAGACACCTTAGAAAGCACAGTAAATTCAATTCTTCAGACTCAGTTAAAACAAATAGATAAAAGACATGTTACTCTCAGAGAGATTTCTAAAGAGCAATATGATGAATTAAGACCTCACGTTGAAAGAGAATATTAGTAAAAGAACAACTTTTACAAAAAGCTAGAAATAGTTCAAACTTTAAGAGCAAATGAAATACTTAACTTAATACAGATATTATCAAGTGATTATATTTAAAAAAAAAGGAATTGTCTTTGTAAATTCGACAATTCCCGCTTAGTGACCTTAGCAAGACATATGTCGAACCCTTTTGAAAATGAACTTTTGAAAATCAATGAATTAGCAGAGTATTTTAAGGTTGCTTAGCAAAAATTTACAATTCTGGATACTCTATTAAATATAGCTCATTAAATTAGTTCACTAATTCTGTGGTTTTAGTGAACTTTTCGTTAGAAATCAGAGTCTACAATCTATCAAGTTCAATAAAGCGGTTCAATTTCTAAGTTTATGAATTAACACTTAAATGAACCGATATGTTATGTGGATATGCATTCTTTGATGTCTATTCTCAAAAATTATTTTTTACAAAAAACACGTAAAAAATTGAGGGAAAAAATAGTCATTTGTTTTTTTTTCTTAACTTAGAAGCAACGTAAAAATTAAATAATTACCCCATACCAGAAGAGATCTTCTGGTATGGGGTAATTATTTAAATAAAATACAAGGAAAATAAAGGATGAGTTCTAAACAAATCATTAAAACCACTCAATATGAAAAAAATAATTTTACTATTAGCT
>CANNBP010000041.1 GCA_947502885.1 uncultured Aquimarina sp.
AAGGAATACAGGAGTACTCAAAAAGTATTGGGGTAAAGATTAACACAAACTCAACTCACACTTATATTAAATATACTCCTGCATCCTTGGGTTACTTAGTATAATAGTACACTAAGCCAAAGGGAATCACTTTACTTGTTATGCTATTTGGTTTCTACGTAGTGGACGGGTAAACAGTTTACTGTATCTGTCAAAAATTATAGAATCACTCTTTTTTTTTGGTAGTTCTATCACTTCATTCTTAAAAAAGATATGATATCTTGCCTTATAGATGTATTCAATTGTTTCCTCTACAGAACACCCCCTAAAATAGAGTGTATTAATCCAAGAAAACATGATAATTTCATATTCCTCCTTTTTTGTTAATCTTTTAAAAAATTGCATAGGCTCTAAATGAAATGATTTGAGTACGTCTAAGCAAAATTTATAATGTGCTTCATCTTCTTGTATGGTCATGGTTTTAAGATGTTTTAATTACATTTTTATAATGATATGATAGAAGTAATAACAATTAACTTAATTTCTCTAATTCCTGTTTTAAGAATTTTATTCTTTCTTCATTATCTTTAATTCTATTTTCTTGAGCCCAAATAGATTTCTTAATCATATATTTAATAATAATAATATCAGGTTCTTTTTTTCTTCGATCTCTAATATTTATAATTGTATTGTAATGCACGCCAAACTTATCTGCAATACTTTGAATCTCTATTGTATTAAGGGATTTTTTTAATAAGCTTGATAACGAACGACTAATTGTTTTTCGATTTTCTTTATGCATCTTATTAGATTACTTTTTTAAATATAAAGGTTACGAGAACTGCTTAACATAATTATAAGTTTTGTTATATCTGTTTTCCTATATTTGTACTAATTGATAATAATCCACTCAAATATAGGTGTAATTTTACACCTAAACAATATTTTTTGGTGTAAAATTATACTTTTTTAGCAAAATAATATTAATAAGTCTGCATAACTTTGGATATAAAGAAGGAAAGAACGGATAGAAGCATTACTCAGCGACAATTTGCTGAATTATTAGGTGTCACTAGAAAAACTATAGCTAATTATGAATCTGGTGGAAATATTCCTCTATCTAAAATAAAACTATTCCAAAGTATCTTAAAGGAATATGATGACAAAAACTCGTCGTCAGAATCGAATACTAATAACACGGATAAGTTCAATAATATTGTTTTTACAAAAATTCTAGAAAAATTTGAAAACATTACTGATGATGAAATAATACTATATTTCGATTTCAAAAAGGAAGTATTCCTTAAGCATCCATTGATTAAATCAATAATAAAATCGGAAGCTTGGGAGATTGTCGAACAGGAAATGAGAAATGTAATTATAGAAAATAAATTGGATAATAATACTCAAAAATAAACCTAATAACTTTCTAATCGAGATATAAGCATATTTAAAAATTGATCTTTTGATATAGATTTTTGTGAACTTAAAAGATTAATTGAATTTTTTTTTAAATTTTCTGATTTCTTGTTATTCTCTTGAATTGCTAAAGTAATTAACTCATCAAGACTATCTCTTTTAGTAATTAGCCCTTTTTTCTTTAACCTCTCTACTATTTTAATTTTATCAATGCTCATCCTACCCAACAATTTAACTACTTACTCGTTTTATCCAAAACCTCCCACATTTTTTTATCAAAGATTTCTTTATTCAATTTATGTGAATTATTACTTCTAGTTTCAACAATAAATTGAATTAAATGTCTTATTTTTAATTTAAGGCGGTAAGAATTAAAAGTTAACTTTAGGTAGAGTAAATCAAATAACCTTGAAATTAACACAAAAAAATCATTTGAAAAAATGATTAATGTTGACATAACTACTGCTAAACTCCATCCTAACAATTCAGAATAAAGACCTTCATCTATTTTATCAACTGGAGCAACAATAAAAATTAATTGATAACAATATATAATAAGTGTCGGAAACAAAAAATGTCTTAAAGTAATCTTCTTATTCAGAAAATAAATTGGTTTAGGATTCAAAAAAAATAAAGAAATAAAAAATATTGGAGCCGCTTTAGATAAAAATGCAAACAAAAAAGAATATGAAGATGTAAAGCCATTAAAATCCCATTCATAACCTAGAATCTTAACAGTCTCTACTTTTGGCAAAAAGCGATAGCTATACAATACCACTGGAAGTATAGCTATCAATGTATAACAAAAAATACTTTTAATTCGGTCACCCCTTCGAACCCGGCTCGACTTGGTCTTTGTCAATTGTGTACTTTGGTTGTTCTTGTATGTCTTCAATTCCTGCTTCATCGTTAATCTCTTGTGTTTCACAACTACTACTTAAAACGCACATTAGTAACATAGTAAATAGAATAATTAGGTTTTTCATTTGATATGGTATTTTAAGATTAATAAATCCTAAAATACTATTTAATGAGGATATTTTCCTTACAATAAGTAAGATTTATAAAATACCATATTAGAATGATTTGGGGGGATACAATAACTCTAATTAATGGAATTAAAGAAAATCAATTAATATTCTATTTTATATTTGTTAATAACAGCAATCAAATATAGTAAAGAACGTTGTTTTTCCGAATACGGTTTAACCGTAACTTGCTGTTTTTGTGGAAGTAAAACAATATCAGAAACCTGATAACTAACCTTTTATAGAAGCAAAAAAAAATAAAAAAATTAAGGGAATTATTCTCGTATTAACATAGCATTAGTGCCTTAGATAGTAATTGATTGATATACTTTACAAGTAAAAAACTATAATAAGTATTAAACCATAATAACATACTCCCCATCTCTTACACCAGATCGATATAATTTTGCTAGTTCTGTATGATTTTTTCCGAAGTTCATTTGAAAATGTGGCTTGTCTGTAAATTTCCAATCTCCACCCCATTCAAAACCTAATGATTTACCTATAGCTGCTATACGTTGCCAATTAGGGTTATTCCAGATTGCCTTACCGTTTTTAATCTCAACCACATCAAATGCTAATCCGTAGTTATGATAACTTTGTCCTGCTTTGGCATTGGTCACTCTTTTACCAGGGGAAGTCCTTCCCTTATTATAAAGCTTGGTTTGTTCCTCCCATGTTCTAAGCCCAGAAGTGATGCGTAGTTTAATCCCTAGTTCCTTTTCTACCCGTATGATAAATTCTTTGGTTTTAGCTCTTATTTTAGGGTGTAGCGTATTTATTCGCCTATCGGTATAGATATCCCATGTTTTCATTTTTAAGTAGTTTATAGTATTCATGGTAAGGGTTTTTAT
>CANNBP010000042.1 GCA_947502885.1 uncultured Aquimarina sp.
AACTCTGTGGTACGTATCATTGAAGGTAAGAGGTCTTTTTCTTCTTCTGGTAAACTCACCACATGACGTATAATTCCAGAACTGGTTAGGGTGGCTTGTAAACGAGTGTTGAGATCGTCGAGTTGTGCATCTTTTTGCTGTAATAATGTGATTAATTCAGCTTTTAATAAATCATTATAATTAGGCATCTGTATTTGATTAAAAGATTAAAAACACTGCAACCACTATTTAGAGTTGCAGTGTAGAAAAGGTTGGTTAATAGCCATAGACAGAAGTACCTTCTAGGAATATTTTTACATAGCCTTGTACTTCTTTAGGCAGATTGATGTTAAATTCAATCGGGGTTTGGGGTGCAATATTTTTAGGGTTATTCAGCACATATAAACCAAAAGGTTTGCCGGTATTATACCCATAGAAACCGTCAAAAAACTTACGTATCGGTTGTTTTTCGAATACTTTTTGTCCGTTAAGTTCAAGCTCCCATTCTCCGTTTAACAAATCAGCAGGGAAAGGGTCAGTAAAACAACCATCGATTTTATCTTTATCAAATAACAATCTGATTCCAGATAGAGTTAAGTATCTATCTTTATTCAGCTTACCGTTATCGATATTGGTAATTCCGATATTTTCAGAAGTACTTAATTTGATGAGTTCTGATCTAGTACCTCGAAGCTCGGCAGTAGCATAGTATGGAGCGTCAGAAATTTGTGCTGTTCCTTTGATAAGGGATACCTGTATATTTCTAGGCAACTTATGTAAGCGGTCTAAAAAATGTCTACGAAAACGAGATGCACCCATTTCATTTTTAACAGCTCTACGAGTACGGTTAGGTCTGTGTCTTCTTCTTCGTTTACGGGTGTTACAACGACCTAAACCCTCTAAATCATCGTCTTGGTCGTCCTCGTCATCAAAATCATCGAAATCGTCAAAATCATCAATTTCGCCTAAGCCTTCTAAAATAATTTCGTCGTCTATAAATTCGTCCATAATAGTTTTTGTTTTTAATTAATAATAAGATCATTTATATCATTTTTGCTGCCCTTTTCAGTAAGGTGCTATATTTACTTCTTGGGTGTTTTTTTTGTAATTGTTTTGCCTTGGCATGCATTTGCTTTAAGCGACTGGTATTGCTACGCTTTCTACTCTTGGCACGTCCAACACTAGCCGAACCAATCGTTAAGGTTTTAGGTGTACTTCTACTTCTGGTTGGACTTCTTCGTGTAGTCGCTCTCTTGGGGGCTGCTCCTAAAGCGCGTTTGCGATTTCTGGCTCTGGTTCTGGCAGCTTTGACTCCTGCAAGGGAACGTTTCTTTTTCTTTTGTTGTTTTTGGTAGATCACTACCCCAATAATGATTACAATACCAGAGATTCCGGCAATGATAAGTTTCTTTTTATGTCTTTTAAAAAAGGCAATCAATTTGCCTTTAAAGCCTTGGGGAGCCATAGGCATCCCCGTATGTGTTTGTGGTGGCATATATGAGGTGGTATTTGGGTTAAAATTGGGTTGTTGGTATGGAATTGATGGGTCGATATGTCGATTAGGCGATACCATAGGTATGTTAGCACTTGACGTTGAAACCCTCGTATTACTTGGATTGGAAGTAACAATAGGATTCCTTTTTTTGATAATCTTATCCTTGATCTTTTTAAAGAGTCTGGCAGGATTGATCGCCTTTAAAATCTTTTTCATAAAGATGATAAATGGGCTTGCTGCTGCCGTGGCACTGGTGGTCGTAGCTACCGCACCTAGTCGTAGTCCGGTCTTTTTAGCAGCACGCCCCCTTACAATAGAACGTCTTACATATTTGGCTTTTCCACCTAATCGAGTGTAAAATTTCTCGGCTTTATTTTTTTTATCTACTATTTTTCGCCATTCATTAAGGTCTAACCCTTTTTGTTTTGCCTGTGCTTCGGTTAAATACCCGTAGATCAATTTAGAGGAAAAGTTAAAAAGATTGGTGCTTAATACTAACCTTATAGCTGCTCTTGCTGCTACCGTTAAGGGATTGATCTTTTTTATAAACTTCCAAGCCTTTTTTAAACCTTTGCCTACTTTTTTAGGAAGTTTTTTAATGCCTGTCCATACTTTTTTAGAAAGCTTTTTTATACCCCTCCCGATTCTTTTAAAAAAACCACCTCTACGTCTACGTCTTGCTCTTCTTCGTGCACGTCTACGTCTGCGTCTGCTTCTTCCATCCAAATCACCTAACTCATAAGTCTCAGCCATTTCAACTTCAAAATCTTCGTCTAGCTCATCATCTAGCATAGCATCATCTGAAATACGACCTATATAAATAGGCTCGTCTAAGAGTTGATCATCAAAACCCTGTAAACTTTCATCACTAAGTTGTGATAGACCATATTGTATGGCTTTATAAAAGTTAATATAACTACTCCCTGAGTTAATGGCTTCCTGTAGTGCCGAAGCTCTGGCGGCTTCATTTCTCCATCGTTTCATAATCGTGGTAAGCAATGCCAATTCTCTTTGAATGTTCATCGTCTTACTGAGCATGGTAGGTTCTCTTTGCTCACGTTCTAAGGCAAACTTTGCCTTTTGTAGCTCAGAATAAAAACCTCGCTCGATCAAGGATAAAATATCACCTGTACCGTGTAATACAATTTCGGCTTCTTCTTCGGTAGCCACCTCCTCTAAACCAAATAAAAATGATGCATTAAACAAGGGGTCTTCTTCTACCATATCATCATCGATACCCGATAAATTAAAAGGTTCGCTTAGTTCTTCTTGTATCGCCTGCTTTTCTTCTTCATTAAATAATGCCGTAGCAGTATCGACACCGGATAATTCATGTAATTCCATAGGTATTGTTTTTAGGTCAATTATGGGGGTAGCTTCATAGTTAAAATGAGGGATTTCCGGTACAACATCGATTACATAGACTGTGCCTTGCTCATCAAAAGCAACGGGGTAGATATGCCCGAACTTGCCTTTTTTCTGGTATGCAGCTACGCGGTATTCATGTCTGATACCAAGATTGAGTAGCATGGCAGAAATTAAAATGGTATAATCATCGCAATCAATACCGAAATTAGGGTCTGTAAGCCCTTTATTACCATCAACCAGACTACGGGCAGGGGTTCTAAGTTCTTCGATACCGTCACTATCTAGTTTGTAA
>CANNBP010000043.1 GCA_947502885.1 uncultured Aquimarina sp.
CTATTTCTCCTAACTCAATACGATATCCACGAATTTTTACTTGGCTATCTTTTCGCCCTACAAATTCGATATCTCCATTTGGTAACCAACGTCCTAAATCTCCTGTCTTATACAACCTAGATTCTGGATCGTTATCAAATGGATTAGATATAAATCGTTCTTGTGTTAGCTCTTCTCTGTTTAAATATCCTCTAGCTAAACCAGCTCCAGAAACACATAGTTCTCCAATAACACCTATTGGTAACAATTGTAAGCTATCATCAACGATATAAATATTTAAAGTTGGAATAGCAGCTCCAATTGTACTTTTGGTATCCAGTACTTCTTTTTCTGTAATTTCTTTATAAGTAACATGTACGGTAGTTTCTGTAATACCATACATATTGATTAGTTTACAAGATGGATATCTATGTTTCCATCTTTCTAAATAAGAAGGATTTAATGCCTCTCCTCCAAACACTACATATCGTATTTGAGTGTCTGTTTCATTAGAAAGGAATTCTTCTTGAAGCGAATAAAAAGAACCTGGAGTTTGATTTAAAATGGTAACACCTTCTTCTATTAATAAGTTCTTATAAGCATTTGAATCCTTTGTTACTACATCTGGTACAATCACTAAGCGACCTCCATAAAACAACGCTCCATATAATTCCCATACAGAGAAGTCAAAACAAAACGAATGAAACATTGTCCAAACATCTTTCTTATTGAAGTCAAACAAGTTACCATCATTAAAAAATAATCTAACAACATTAAGGTGCGTTAATAAGACTCCTTTAGGCTTTCCTGTACTTCCTGATGTATAAATAACATAAGCCAAATGTTCAGGTAGTGGACCTTGTTTTAGTTTTCTTGTTGACTCTTTTCTTATTGACTCCCAATCTTTATCCAATTGTACTATGGATAAACCTTCAACAATTTCTAATGCCGAAATACTATTGGAATTACTTAATACCAGAGAAACCTTAGAATCTTCTAATATATATTGAATTCGTTCTTTAGGATATGTAGGATCTACAGGTACATAAGCACCACCAGCCTTTAGAATCGCAACAATACCAATGACCATTTCTAAGCTACGATCAATACAAATACCAACTAGGTCTTCAGTTTGCACTCCTTTCTTTTGAATGTATCGAGCTAATTGATTTGATTGATCATTTAATTCTTTATAAGTTAATTTCTCTCCTTCATATACAAGAGCTACTGCCTTTGGAGTTTTCTTACTTTGAGCAACAATTAAATCAACAATACTTTGATCTTTTGGATATCCTATGTCAGTGTTATTAAATACTTCGAATAGCTCACCTTCTTCTTGTTGGGTAAGCATTGAAATAGTGCCTATCTCTTGGTTAGTATTCTCTACAATATTTTGCAACAATTCTTGGTAATGCCCTAACATACGTTCGATTGTGGTTTCGCTAAACAAAGTAGTACGATACCCCATATTTAATGCTATCCCAGAATCTTTTTCGTCTACAGTTAAAGTTAAATCAAACTGAGCCGTAACTTCTTTATGCTTATAATCTGATACTGTTAATCCATCTAATTCTATTTCTGAATTTTCTGGAATATTTTGTAGTACAAAAAGAACCTGAAACAATGGTGATATACTCATATCTCGCGTACCCACAACACTGTCTACAACTTTCTCAAAAGGTACAAGTTGGTTATCATACCCAGACAAAGTAGTTTGCTTTACATTATTAAGTATCTCTTTAAAACTTAAATCATTGCTTACATCAGTACGTAGTGCCAATGTATTTACAAAAAACCCAATCATTCCTTCTACTTCTGATTGTGTTCTATTGGCAATTGGTGTTCCTACACAAATATCATCCTGGCCACTATATTTGGACAGTAAGACTTTAAATGCCGATAGTAAGAACATAAACAAGGTAACGCCTTCTTCTTGACATCGTTTAGCAATCGAATCGCTTAACCTTTTATCTAGATTAAAATCAACACTATAACCTTCTGTATTTTGAATAGATGGTCTTGTAAAATCTGTTGGTAATGCCAAAGGAGTAACTCCTGTCAAATTATCTTTCCAATAAGCTAATTGACTCTCCAAAATTTCTCCTTCCAAATATGCTCTTTGCCAAAGTGCATAATCAGTATACTGCAATGATAACTCTGGAAGGTTAGCCCCTCTATCTTCCTGTATCGCACTATACAGCTCTACAAATTCTCGAACAAAAACACTTTCTGACCAGCCATCACTAGAGATATGATGAAATACAATTGCCAGAATATATTCATCTGCTCCCAAATCATATATACGAGCACGTACCATATAATCATTTGCTAAATCAAAAGGTATTTGAGCATATGAAGAAAGTTCTTCGTCTATATTTTGATCTGACTTTAAAACATTAGTCTCTAATTTCCAATTATCAGAGGTAATAACATTTTGGTAACCGACCCCCTCTTCAGAATAAATCACTGTTCGAAGAACTTCGTGTCGATCAATTATTGTTTTTAATGCAGTTTCCAAAATAGAAATATTAACCGCCCCTTTTAATAATAGTTTTCCGAATATGTGATATGCTTCACTTCCTTGTAATTGATCAATAAACCATAAGCGTTCTTGACTAAAGGATAATGGAATGCGATCACTTTTTTCTTGAGCTATAATAACTGGAAGTGTATTTGATGCCGCAGATTGTGAAGATAGATGTATCCCTAAATCTGATATTGTCGGATTAATAAAAATATCCTTTATGGCTATCTCTAAACTCAATTCTCTTCGAATCGTAGAAACCAAACGAGTTGCTAATAAAGAATGACCTC
>CANNBP010000044.1 GCA_947502885.1 uncultured Aquimarina sp.
ACTCCGGCTGGTAAAACATCGGTTAACGATACTGTAGTAGCCTGAGCTGGACCGTTATTGGTAACCAAAATTGTGTAGGTAACATTACTTCCCTCATCTGGGGTACCGTTATCAACTGTCTTGGCAACAACCAAATCAACCTCATTGTTCACCACAATATCTTCACTTGGATCATCAGCAGTTGTATTATTATCAGTTTGGTCTAAGGCTACTGTAGTAACTGTATTAGTGATCGTATCACCACTAGTACCTACATCAACACTCGCTACAATATCAATTGTAGCATTGGATCCACTGTTGATCGTACCTATTGTCCAGATACCGGTTCCATTTACATATGTTCCTTGACTTGGGGTGTCACTTACATAAGTTACTCCGGCTGGTAAAACATCGGTTAACGATACTGTAGTAGCCTGAGCTGGACCGTTATTGGTAACCAAAATTGTGTAGGTAACATTACTACCCTCATCTGGGGTACCGTTATCAACTGTCTTGGCAACAACCAAATCAACCTCATTGTTCACCACAATATCTTCACTGAGATCATCAGCAGTCGTATCATTGTCCGTCTGATCTAAACTTACTGTAGTAACTGTATTGGTGATCGTATCTCCACTAGTACCCACATCTACGGTAGCTGTAATCGTTAAGGTTGCTACACCACTATCTAAAATATCGCCTATCGTCCAAAGACCTACTGCTGCATTATAATCTACTGCAGGGGTTGAACTAACAAAGGTAACTCCGGCTGGTAACACATCGGTAATCGATACATTGGTAGCTGTAGCTGGACCATTATTGGTCACCGTAAGTGTGTAATTGATCGTATCGCCTTCATCTGGAGTACCATCATCAACTGTCTTGGCAACTACTAGATCAACCTCATTGTTCACCACAATATCTTCACTTGGATCATCTGCTGTTGTATTATTATCGGTCTGATCTAAACTTACTGTAGTAACTGTATTGGTAATCGTATCACCACTGGTACCCACATCAACACTTGCTACAATATCAATCGTAGCATTTGCTCCACTATTGATCGTACCAATTGTCCAAACTCCAGTACCACTTACATATGCTCCCGCTCCTGTATCACTTACATACGTAACCCCTGCTGGTAATAGATCCGTAATCGCAACTGTCGTAGCCTGTGCAGGACCATTATTAGTAACCGTTAAGGTATAGGTAACGTTACTACCCTCATCTGGAGTACCGTTATCAACTGTCTTGGCAACAACCAAATCAACCTCATTATTCACTACAATGTCCTCACTTGGATCATCGGTAGTTGTATTGTTATCGGTCTGATCCAAACTTACTGTAGTAACCGTATTGGTGATCGTATCGCCACTGGTACCCACATCAACACTTGCTACAATATCAATCGTAGCATTTGCTCCATTATTGATCGTACCAATTGTCCAAACTCCAGTACCACTTACATATGCTCCTGCTCCTGTATCACTTACATACGTAACCCCTGCTGGTAGTAAATCAGTTATACTAACGTTTGTTGCTGCTGGAGCTCCATTATTAGTAACCGTAAGTGTATAGGTAACATTACTTCCCTCATCTGGAGTACCGTTATTGACTATCTTAGTAACTACTAAATCCACTTGATCATCGATATCTCTCCAATCTGGTTCTGGAGTTACAGGATTATCGGTATTTGGGAAAGGATTCGTTGCTGTTTGCCCTCCATTAGTAGGATCCGGATCTGCATCATCGGTATCAAAATCATCATCCAGACCATCAGTATCAGCATCTGTACCAGCCAATGGTGTGTCTGTTATTCCATCGTCATCAGTATCATACGCTTCAATAGTATCACTCTCTCCATCACCATCAGAATCCGTATCAATATAATCTGGGTTTGCATCAGAATTTGGATTTGCTACATCTGTATTTACTGGTGTATTCAATAAAGTAGCACCTGGTAGATCACTATCATAGGCATCATCGATACCATCATTATCAGCATCGGTACCTAATGGGGCTACATAACCCGCTGTTGGTTGTGCTTCGATGTTATCAACAATACCGTCATCATCTGCATCAATATCTAAGAAATTTGCTCCACCTGTACCATCGGTATTTGGAGTTGGTAACGGTGTACCAGTAGTTACTGCTCCTCCTGTATCATCAACACTATCGGCCAATCCATCTAAATCCAGATCAGCAAAGCCATCTAATAGACCATCGCCATCTGCATCAGTACCACCCGCTTCTATTGTATCTGGAATACCATCATTATCAGCATCTAAATCAAATTGATCTATTATACCATCCCCGTCAACATCAAAAGCGTCTACCACTCCATCACTGTTTAAGTCATTTCCTGGAGTAGCTTCTTGATAATCTGGAATACCATCGCCATCTGTATCTACTAAAGGATCACCACTAATAGCATTCTCTACAGTATCCGGAATACCATCATTATCATCATCTAAATCTATATTATCAGCGACACCATCATTGTCATTATCCTGAATATCTCTATAATCTACTTCGCCATCTCCATCTTCATCACCAAGGTTAGCTGC
>CANNBP010000045.1 GCA_947502885.1 uncultured Aquimarina sp.
AGGACTTCCCCTGGTAAAAGAGTGACCAATGCCAAAGCAGGACAAAGTTATCATAACTACGGATTAGCATTTGATGTAGTGGAGATTAAAAACGGTAAGGCAATTTGGAACAACCCCAACTGGCAACATATAGCAGCTATAGGTAAATCATTAGGTTTTGAATGGGGTGGAGATTGGAAATTTACAGACAAACCACATTTTCAAATGAGTTTAGGAAAACACCATACCGAATTAGCCAAATTATATCGATCTGGTGTAAGAGATGGGGAGTATGTTGAATTAATTTGATTAAGGTAATTCCGTAATAAAAATACGGGTTTTAAGTACTTGATTAACAATGGTTTATATTGTTTTATGTGTGGTTAACAACTTAATATTTGTTAGATTTGACGTTTTTTTCAATTTTTAGGATATTTTTTCCCCTTTATAAACTCTGAATTTTCCTAAAAATCGAACAAAAGTACAGCCAAAATAATAAAAAAGCATTATCAATTTTTATATAAAATATTGATAGATTTGATTTGTAAATCAGTTGTTTATATTGAAAAATAATACTGATTGTAAACCAAAATAATTTAAAAATTTATATTATGAAGTCAAAACAAACCCTCGTATGTGTTCTTTTGTTATTTTTAGGATCAACAATTTTTATTGCTTGTGAAACACCAGAAGATGAAACAAATGAAATTGAAAATAAACAAGGAGTCGATAAAAGTATTGATCGACCGGGTGAACAAGGAAACTAATAAATTTGTTTCGGAAGAAAACGTATCTTTTAAAACAAGGATTATTGGTACTGGTTTTATTATGTCGTCTGGTTTGCTTCTTTATTTAGATAAATTCTTGATATTTTTAAATATTGAAAGCTCAATTACCTTCGGTTATTCAAATTTCAGCAATTTTATATGGGCGTTGATGCAAAGCATCGCGCCCATTTTGTGGATGTTAGGAATATATTTAAGACCTTATAAATTGGCATTTCTCGTACCTCTATATTCGTACGGTTTACAGATTATATGGATTTTTAGCTCAGAGCATTCAGATGAGTTTTTAGGTCATGTATTCGCTATTGGAGTATGTGTTATATTTTTCGTTTTACTCTTCATGATAAAAGTATTAATTTCTCGTTTTGGTAGAAAAAGGAATCAAGAGGAAGAATTTGTTAAAGAAGCTAAAGATGTTTTGGTTATTCTAAAACAACAGGTATTAGAAGGGAGTAAATTATAATATATTATGTTATGGAGACAAATTTGACTTTAGAGTTAAGGAACCTAAAACAACTTTTAGTAGAGAAAGAGATAACATTGCCAATTGCTATTGACAAATTTTTTACTCTATTAGAATTATTCCAAAATGGACAAGAAGAAGAAATATTATTATTTGATAAATCATCATCAATTAATCAAGAATTAATACAAAGACGTAATATAGTCAAGGAGCGAATAAAAAAATTAAATAGAATAATACTGCTGCAAGAGCTTGGGATTAAGTTTAGTTCAGAAGAAATAAATACCTTATTATCTAGATAGATACTCAATTATTATTCTTGTTATTTCTTAATATAATATGCTTTTCTAATAATTCAGCAGCGGCTTCCTTTCTGTTTAAATCAATAAGAAGTTTTATTGATGGATGATTAAGAAACTCTTTTTTATTTCTCAAACAAAAATTTATCATGTCTTCTAAGGAAAGAATTTCCTTGTTTGAAACGTCCATTGAAATATTGTTATCAATATTCTCTTTTGATTGGTGTATTGAAATTTTTTGTAAGAGAACCTGAGCAACTGCCGTTGGTATCTTTTGCTTTCCTCCTTCCCACAACTGAATTGTACGTGAAGAAACATCTAAAGAATTAGCTAATTCTATTTGTGTTAGACCAAGTGTTTTTCTTATTTCTTTTAATTCTTTTGACTCCATTCAATATGATAAAACGAAATTATTTCGCAAAATACTGTTCAATAATTTTTGTAACACGAAATTATTTCGCATATTTATACTCGATTTGTTAAAGATACATGTTTTATAGCGAATGAGTTCAAATGTAAACTAATTAGTGATATAAAGCATTGTAGGTTAATCGATTTTTTTAAGAAAATATCCTTTCTGTCTGATGATTGATTTTGGATATCTAAACTTAGAATTTTTTGATCATGAAATTTATGGGGAAAAGAAAAAGTATAAAAAGAAGAACTAAAAGAGAACGTGTGGAGAGTCTACTTAAAAACTATACGGAAATATTTACAATTTTAGGTTTAGAAAAAAAATTATTGTTTCCAAAAGGAACTATTCATAAATTTTTAAAGTATGATCGTAAATTAAGCGATAATAGAATCGATACAATCGACAAGTTAATTAATAAAATAATAGAAGATTATGAAAGAGAATATGAAGAAGATATAATAAATAAATCTTAAAACCATGACTATACAAGAAGATGAAGCACATTATAAATTTTGCTTAGACATACTCAAATCATTTCATTTAGAGCCTATGCAATTTTT
>CANNBP010000046.1 GCA_947502885.1 uncultured Aquimarina sp.
GTGAAGTTTCCTGGGTTTGCTGTAATATCTGAACCACCACTTACTGTAGCTACAATTGTACCATCATTGTCTCGACAGGTAGGCTCCGTCATCGTAGCCGTAACTAACAACTCTGGATAAACCGTGATGGTTGCTGTATCTGTACAACCATTAACATCTCTTATTGTTAAGGTATGACTATTTACACTCACATTAGTAATGTTGTAAGTAAATGTGTATTCATTTGGATTTCCTGTAGGTGTTCCATCCACAAAAACTGGTGCATCTGGAGTACCTGTATCTCCATCATCAATACCGAATTGCAATTGACTTTGTCCTGTTGCAATAACCGTTAATGGGTATGCGCCATCAAAGGTACAAGGATCCAATACAAAAGGTGGAACAGTTGTAAACGTAGGATCAGGAATTACTCCCGCTGCTAAAGGTTGAGGCCCTAAAACACAACCATTAGCATCTGTGATATAAAGATCCCAATTTAAATTAATTGTTTGATCTAGTGTCACAACGTTACTTGCGTTATAAGTACCTGGATTAGGATCTCCAACAGGTACTACTACAAATCCATAAGGTCCTGTACCTCCTGTAACCGTTACAATTCCTTGAGAACTTGCATTACAATGCCCGTCTATAATTGTAGTTCCAACATACGCTAAAGGCGTTGGAGATTCTATAATAGTGAACTCCATCGATGCATTACATGGATCAGGTAATCCTATAGCTGTTTCTTCAACTCTAAATAAATACGTACCTGGTCCAAAAGCAGATACATTACCCGTAGCTGCAACAGGAGGCGCCACAGTTTGTGGATTACCTGCACTGTATACTATTCCAACAGTTAGTGGATTAACCAAATCATTTGTTCTAAAAATACTATAGGTAAGTTCGGTTCCTTGATAATTCGTGATAGAATAATCAATAGATCCATCTGCAAAACCTACACAAGTAACTGGATTTTCTGTTAATACAATATCAATAGATGTACTTGCTACAGGGGTCAATGTTCTAATATCAGTACAATTTGTTGCTGTATCAAGAACTTCAAAAGTAAATGGTGTATCAAAAGCTAAACCAGTAAACACGTGTGTGTTTGGTCCAGCTGCCAAATTCAAATTCACATAAGGTTCTGTACCACTTGGTGTATATTCTCTAATTTGAAAAGGCCCCGCACCTCCTGTAATTGTAATCGTAGCATCAACTCCAGCCACACATGTCCCTACTGTAGAAGAACTAATATTAAAAATAGGAGTGGTAGAAATAGTACCTGTAAAATCGTAACTACAATTGTTACTGTCTACAACTCTAAGAATGTAATTTCCAAAACTCAATCCACCAAAAGACACATTTGCTCCAGCAATTACCGGGGCAATTGGGTTAGTAGATGAAGTAGTTGCCAAACTTAAATCTGCTGCGTTTAAAAGACTTAAAGAATATGGTGGAACACCACCTGTAATTCCATTAAAGTCTATTTGACCAGGTGTTAATCCTGCACCACTACAAACAATGTCTGTAATAACAGTATTATCAACAACTACAGGTGGAGCACTTAAGGTAACAGAATCAGTCACTGTACAACCCTTAGAATCTCTTACTGTATAGTTATATGTACCTTCTATTAATCCTCCATAAGTTGTTTGATTACTAAAACCTAATCCATTAAAGTTTACTTCATAAGGACCAGTACCCACAGATGTATCAATATTAATAACGACAGCTCCATCAGAATCTCCGTTACACGTAGGATTTGTAATTGCCGCAGCATTTACTACTGGGTCTGGTGCTGGTGTAACCGTAATCACTGCAGATTCAGCAGTACAAGCTGGTGTAGCAGAATCTGTAACTCTAAACTGATAAGTTCCTGCTGTATTTGTTGTAAATGGTATTGCTCCTAAATAAGGATTATATCCTGTTCCATTTATATTTATTTCTAAAGTTGTTGCTCCATTTCCTCCAGTAGTAGTAACATTAATCTGAGCATCTACCAAACACGTTAAATCATTATCCAAAACTGCAGTAATCAACAACTGATCACTTACCGTAAAATTAAGCACATTAGAAGGACATACACTTGCTGTATTAGAAACACTTACTGTATGTGCTCCCGGTGTTAAATTTGGTATCTCAAATGTATTTGCCGGAGCAGGTCCTGGTAAAAATGCTACCGCTA
>CANNBP010000047.1 GCA_947502885.1 uncultured Aquimarina sp.
AGTATGCCTTGTTGATCTACCCGTATGGTCATACTCAAAGGCATCAATTATCACTATAGGTGCATTTGTACCCTTGGCATGAGTGGTTTTGGCTTCTTTTGTTTTACCAACAAAATCAAGTTTATTTTCTACCTTTTCAGAAGTGTCTAAGTAGGCATTGTGATTAGCTATATATATAGCTCTACCCTTTTTATCGTAATAGGTTGCTGATGTTTTCCATGCCGATGTACCCAATACTTTTATTTTACTACCGGTAGCTAAAGACTTTGCCTTGTCAATAGTATTTACTCCATATACCGTATTAGGATTATTGAAGAAAGAACCTTCATTTACCAAGAAACCATAATCATCAAAATAATTAACGGTCAGTACTTCTGCATTTTGAGCATTGGGATATCCTCCGTTAGTATAATACATCGTTATACCCCCAATCATTGCAGCATCACCACGGTTTACCCATAGTTCACCCGTAAAGTCTTTAATTTCATTTTGTATAATACTACGATCACGGTCATCTGCTATAACCCCTGTATAAGCGATTCTACCAAATGCATCATATTTGGTAAACAACCATTCGTCTAACGATTTACCAGAATTTTCTTTTCGTTGGTTAGCATCTTGGGTCATAACTACCTTATCAAGGTTGTTATAAATCGTATACTCCCATCCTTTACCCGGAAGCTTCTTTGCAAATACTCGATTTCTATCATCGTATCTATATTGATAACACAATTCCGAAAGTTCTATGCTAGAAACACCATCATCAGTAGTTACTTTAGGAGGTATTACAAATGCAAGATTATCATACCTGTCATACACAAAATAGGTGTCATGTGGTATATTGTTATTATATGTTCGTTTTAACAATACTTGCCCATCACTATTTTTAAATTCCTCGGTAGAGTGGTTTTTACCATCGGTATGATTTTCATCATACGTAATGTTTTTATACAATTGTGTTGAACCATAAAAAATGCTTCCTCCTGCTAGTATTGGTATCTGAGTATCTCCATTAGAAAAGTCAACCTTAAAACGGCGTACCTCATTTGCTTTGTTAAATTCATAGTCAAACTTAATCTCATGACCATTACCCGATTTCCAAGCTGCGCCCGGTGCAGCTTGTTGTTGTATACGATTAAGAGGTGATGGTTCGTAAATATTTTCTGAATAGGCGTTAACCGCTGCCGGATCAGTGATTCCCGGAAAATCATTTGCATACGTATTAAGATAATAGCTATTGATATCTTGATTTACATCTACCGCATGATAAACCCCTGTAAATACATCTCGCTCAAAAGGAAGATGTTGTTTGGCTGGTCTACCAAAAGCGTCATACTCAATGTGGGTAACAATATCTTTGCTATTTGGAGACTGTTTAATCCCAATATTTTGCATAGGTCTACCCAAACCATCATAATAAACTACTTCTTGAATATGCCTTTGATCTGCCGGCTCGTTATCTCCACCTACCTGATCTAATTGCTCGATAGTAACAGGTTGTTGTGGTGTAATGGTATGTACAAAATTCTGATCTGACAAAACCACTTGCCCTAGGCAGAGGTTAGCCAATAGTAATACAAACAAGGTAATTACATTTTTCATTTTAAGTTGGTCAATTTGTTATTTATTTTCTTGTAAGAATAACTAATTAAATTAGTTTAATTTCCCCTTTAAGCTAGTATCGAAAGTTAAAAATACGAACTCAAAACAATGGAGTATTCGTATTGTTTTACTTTTTCGTTAACCGGAACAATACAATCGATTAAGAACCTTAAACACTACATATTTTAGGTTTTATTTCACCTTATTAAAAACTAAGTGCTTAGCATTTAATTCGTTTCTAAAAAAACCAAAATGAAAACCTACTGCTTCTTCATATTCGAACCTTTGAAGCAAACAATTATAAATAATTGGCGCATCTAAATCTTTCATTATTCTCAAAACTCGATAAAGTTTGGTCTTCGACACCCCTAGCTTTAAAGAAAACTCTTCGGGGTTACCGGTGGCATGCATCCTAATCAATTGATCAGCTCTTTTCATGACCTCAATATTTTTGATGATTGATTTCATATCTATAAAGAATTATTTAGTTTAATTACTCCAATACAAATGGTTAAGCTTTTCTGTTGTATTTAAAGCAGC
>CANNBP010000048.1 GCA_947502885.1 uncultured Aquimarina sp.
CTCAATCATCAGATACACAAGCACCAAGTGCACCGAGTAATTTAGCTGCTTCTAGTGTAGCTCAAACGACTTTAAGCTTAAACTGGACTGGGTCTAGCGATAATGTAGGAGTTACCGGATATGATGTATATAGAGGAACAACTAGATTGACTACAGTGACTGGTACATCATACAATGTATCTGGATTGACAGCCGGTACTGCCTATACATTCTCTGTAAAGGCTAAGGATGCAGCAGGAAATGAGTCAGCTTCAAGTAATACCATAAATGTAACTACAGAACAAGATCCATCAAATGTTGTTTATTGTGATGCATCAACAACAGGAAGCACTTTACATATAACCAAAGTAGAGTTTGGAAATATTGATAATTCAACTGCACATACTGCATACTCTAATCATACTAATATTTCTACTAGCCTTACCGCTGGACAAGCAACAGCATTATCGGTAACGATAAATAACAATCACTGGACATTTAATGCTGTAGGAGTTTGGATAGATTGGAATAATAATGGAGACTTTGGTGATGCTGGAGAGAGAGTGTATTCTAAGTTTGGAGCAGGACCTTATACATCAAATATAACTCCTCCTTCTGGAGCAGTAACTAACACTTCATTACGTATGAGAGTTAGAGTTGGATATGGGTCAGAAAGTAAGATCACACCTTGTGGTGTTGATACTTATATAGGAGAAGTAGAAGATTATACAGTAACAGTTGGAGGTGGAAGTACTACTGATACACAAGCACCAAGTGCACCAAGTAATTTAACAGCTTCTAGTGTTGCACAAACTACGTTATCATTAAGTTGGACGGCTTCAAGTGATAATGTTGGAGTTACAGGTTATGACATATATAGAGGATCTACAAGATTAACTACAGTTACTTCTACATCCTATAATGTAACAGGCTTAACGGCAGGTACGGCTTATACGTTCTCAGTAAAGGCAAAGGATGCTGCTGGTAATGAATCAGCATCGAGTAATACAGTTAATATAACGACTACTCAGGCATCAGATACTCAGGCACCAAGTGCACCGAGTAATTTAACAGCTTCTAGTGTTGCACAAACTACGTTATCATTAAGTTGGACAGCTTCAAGTGATAATGTTGGAGTTACGGGTTATGATGTATATAGAGGGGCTACAAGATTAACTACGGTTACTTCTACATCTTATAATGTAACAGGCTTAACAGCTAGTACAGCTTACACGTTCTCTGTAAAGGCAAAGGATGCAGCAGGTAATGAATCTGTTTCAAGTAACACAGTTAGTATTACAACAACAGGAACTACAACGCCTTCTCCAACATACTGTTCAGCAACCGGTAATGCAGGTCCAGAAGGTATCACAAATGTTACTTTTGCAGGGATTAATAATACTTCTGTTCGAAATTCAAGTGGATATGATGACTTTACATCTGTATCTGCTACAGTAAGTGCAGGAACTAGTCACAATCTTAGAGTAACTATTGAGGGTTACCAAGGAGGAGGAAGTGATGAGATTTATGCGTTCTTTGATTGGAATAGAGATGGGGATTTTGCAGATTCTGGAGAGAATCTTACGTTGACCAAAACCTCGAATCTTATAGGAGAGGTGTCTGTAACAGTACCTCAGACTGCAGCGGCAGGAGACATTAGAATGCGATTATTGGTGTCTTATTATGATAATGAAAAGAATCCATGTGATACAGGTTCGAATGATGTTAGATATGGAGAGTATGAGGATTATACGCTTAATATTACCGCAGCTAAATCACTATCATTTAATAGCGCTAAATTTGTTTCAATAGCTAAGAATCCAACTAGTTCTAGCGAAGGAATATATCTTAAATTTGGTACTCCAGAAAGTGGTATAGCAAGAATAAATGTATATAATGCTACTGGAGCAGAAGTTGCAGAGTTTGTAGAGTCAAAAGATGGAGAGCAAACAATGAGATTAAGCTTAGATAGAAAACTAAATGATGGAGTGTACTTTATTAGAGTTCAAGTAGGAGAACAAATAGGTACAGATAG
>CANNBP010000049.1 GCA_947502885.1 uncultured Aquimarina sp.
TAGGTACCCTTACCAAGATACAGTATCCTACAGGAGGATTTACTACTTATCAGTATGGGGCCAATAAGCTAACTACAAGCTCATATACGATTCCTGTTCAGGGTTCTGGTAGTTCGACCTGGTTGGGATCAAGTTCTCCTTTGTATCCACAATTTTGTGATGATAGCCCTACCAATCCCCGATATGCCAGTGGTTCTTTTATTGTCAAACCAGGAGAAACCCCTCTAATTACCTTACAGGTATCCTACAGTGGGGATCCAAATCATCATTATGGGGACAATACGGCGCAGTCGTTTGTGATCTATAAAACATTAGAAGAAGAGCAATTGCATTGTCAACCAGAGGGTTCTTATAACTGTAGTGCAGGTTTAATGTTGGATTATTGCCAGAATTTTGTGTATAGTAATAATGCCAATGTAGTGCGATCAGGTGGTTTTAATAGTAAAGCCCATAAAACCCATGTGCTTTCGGGCACTTTGTTTGATAATGAAGGAGAAGTTATTGATAGTGCAGCATTACTTACCCCGGGAGCTTATCGTTTTTATATGTTTAATAACCACCCCAAAGTGAGTATGGCTTTGCATGTATCAAGGACAAGCTCTGGTAGTGGAGAAAACAAAAACTATAGTGGTGGCTTACGGGTGTTAAAAACCATTGATTATACAGCCGAAAACACCATTGCTTTGCAAAAAGCCTATATCTATGATGATGTTTCAAAAACTAAAGATATTCGAATAGGGGCTCTGGATAGTTATAAAAATACTTCTGGAGTACAACATCGTGCTCTTGAATTTTATTCGGCATATACTACAGAAAATTATAGCAACGAACATGGCACATATCAGTGTGGTGCCATTGTGAGGTATGCCCATAACAGGAGCACCCCAACAGCTGTAGATGTAGGGTATTCTACCGTTACCGAGCTTACTTTTAACAGGCAAGAGTTTAACGGTATGAAAGTGTATGATTTTTATAATCAACCAGAGAATGACCCTAATAAACAATTTGCAAAGACTAAGCTTTTAAATGGAAAACTGATTCAGGAAAGGGTATATGATAAACAGTATACGCTTCTACAAGACAAACAATATCGTTACAGTCAACAAGGAGAGCAGGTTCCTTTGGATCAGCAAGGGTTTTCCTTTGGAATTTCGTTAAGTTCTAATAGAACTCTAAGGCGGGCTCGCGTGTTTCAATATGATAGTGAGGGTAAAGCCTCGTATATCTATAAAGAATATGTGCCTAGTGCAATTACTAGTGATTTGACCCAGCCTGGGACCTACCTTAAATTTGGAGATAATATTCCTGATTATCGGGTCAATAAAAACAAGGCATCTACCTATTGGACGCGTTTAGATACCGTACAAGAAGTACACTATAAGGGAGCTGATGAGTTAGTGACCACTACCATATACGATTATGGAGACCAGCACTATGCAGCGACTCATACCCGTGTACTTAAGAGTAACCAAGAATCTACCACTACTCAAATGTATTATCCCAAAGACCTTGGGATCGCTACTTTGTTGTCGCAAAACAGAATAGCAAACCCAATCACGACTAAAAATTATGTAACCGAAGAGAATGTTTCTCATTTGGTGGCTACCGCACATCAAGAGTATGCTACTTTTGGAGATTTGTATTTACCCTCTAAAGTACAAACAGCCAAAGGGCCTATTACCAATGCTAATAAATTGCAGGATCGGGTTGTTTTTAACCAATATACCTCCCAAGGTAGTCCCAGAGAGCTTCAAAAACCAGACGGAACTCCTGTAGTCTATATCTGGGGGTATTGGGGGCAGCATCCTATTGCCAAAATCGAAAATGCTACCTATGATCAGGTAGCCTTGTATGAGACTGATTTGATCACCAAGTCTAATAGTGATGTTGATCGTACCCATGGGTATACAGGATCAGAAGGGGCGCTACGACAAGCGCTGGATGACCTTAGAGCAGCCTTGCCTAATGCCATGGTAAGT
>CANNBP010000050.1 GCA_947502885.1 uncultured Aquimarina sp.
ATGAAAAGAGCTGATCAATTGATTAGGATGCATGCCACCGGTAACCCCGAAGAGTTTTCTTTAAAGCTAGGGGTGTCAAAGACAAAATTGTATCGAGTTTTGAGAATAATGAAAGATTTAGATGCACCAATTATTTACAATTGTTTGCTTCAAAGGTTTGAATATGAAGAAGCAGTAGGTTTTCATTTTGGTTTTTTTAGAAAAGAAGCAAATTCAAAAAGGGTATTGTTATAGCGAATTGAAAAAAGTTTAAACCAGTTCTAAAAAAACTAAAAATAAGGGGTAACACATTGATACGTTATGACACCTACGAGTAGAATATTGAATCTTATGGCAGAATTAAATTAAAAATGAAATAAGAATAACCATATTATACCAATAAAAAAACAGAATGATAAAAATCAATAACATGAAGTGCTTACAATGTAATCTAATGATCCTGATGCTATTACTAGCCAAGGTTGGTTTTAGTCAAACGACCTTATCAGATCAGAATTTTGTACATACCATTACACCACAACAACCTGTTACTATTGAGCAATTAGATCAGGTAGGGGGAGATAACGAGCCGGCAGATCAAAGGCATATTCAAGAAGTAGTGTATTATGATGGTTTGGGTAGACCAATGCAAAATATTGGGATTAAGCAGTCTCCAAATAGCAAGGATATTGTTACTCATATTGAGTATGATGCTTTTGGTAGACAAGCCAAGCAATATCTTCCTTTTGAACGAGATGTATTTACAGGAGTTTATCATGCGGTAGATGTAAATCAAGATATCAATAGATACTATCTTAATACGTATGCAAATGATTTTCCGGGAATCACTGATCCGGCAGTGGTTAATGCCTATTCAGAAAATATTTACGAACCATCACCTCTTAATCGTATACAGCAACAAGCTGCACCGGGCGCTGTCTGGAAAGCGGGTAGTGGTCACGAGATTAAGTTTGACTATGAATTTAACCAAGCAAATGAGGTACGTCGTTTTAAGGTTGACTTTTCTAATGGAGATACTCAAAAGCCAATACTTACAGGCGGAAACACTTTTTATGGTTCGGCACAATTGTATAAAAACATTACGTATGATGAAAATCATACCGATGGTAAAAATCACTCTACCGAAGAATTTAAAAATAGTGATGGGCAAGTATTGTTAAAACGAACATATAACAACAATATACCACATGATACCTATTTTGTGTATGACAGGTATGATAATCTTGCATATGTCATAACTCCTAAAGTAACTATTGATGATGGTGTTTCTAGCATAGAACTTTCGGAATTATGTTATCAATATAGATACGATTATAGAAATAGAGTATTTGCAAAGAAGCTTCCGGGTAAAGGATGGGAGTATACAATTTATAACAACCTTGATAAGGTAGTTATGATCCAAGATGCTAACCAGCGAAAAGAAAATTCTGGTAAATCGTCAGACGAATGGTTGTTTACCAAATATGATGCATTTGGTAGAATTGCTTATACAGGGATTATTGCAGATGATCGTGATCGTAGTATTATACAAAATGAAATTAAAGACTTTACCGGTGAACTATGGGTAAACCGTGGTGATGCTGCAATGATTGGGGGTATAACGATGTATTATACTAACGGAGGATATCC
>CANNBP010000051.1 GCA_947502885.1 uncultured Aquimarina sp.
AGTTAATCACTAAAGCGTTCAAAGGCTTTTTTGGCAATCAACATATAATCTGTAATCGTTAACTCTTGTCCTTCTTCGGGTACAACTTCTTTTACAAACTCTACGATTTCGGGGTTATCTACAATCACATCTACAGAACTAATAAAGTCCTCATGTTCCAGATGATCTTGTAGGTCTTGAAATGCTTGTAGTTTCTCTGTTAATTCTTCTTTGTTATCTGCTTTTACTTCGATAGTTACTTTATAATTATTCATGATCTTGTGTGATTTGTGGTGTTGTTTCTTCTATTTCTTCTGGTATACTTTCTTGTTCTTCTTCAAGTTCTAAGGCATCAAAAAAATCCTCTTCTTCAGTAATGGACTGCATGGCCATCGTTTCGGGTTCTGGTTCGTCTGCCATTTCAAAGCTTACTTTTTTACGCTCTCGTTTCGGCTTTTCGGTTTTACCTAGTGAGGATGTATTGTCGCCTGTAGTTCCTTTTACCCATTGTTTAAGCAAGCCCCCCAGTACATTAGGAATGTGTTTTACATAGCCTTTTACATCTTCGCTCATTTCCTTTTCTTTTTCATCCAAAAAGGCTTCTTTAGCCGTTATATCCTGTTCGCGTGCTGTTAGCCTAGATTCTCGCTCACTAAGCATCATTTCTTTAAACTTTAGGGTTTGTTCTGCTAGTTTGTTATGTAAGTCCGCTTGGTAGCGTTGTTCTTTAAGTTCATTTTCTTGTCGCAAGCCCTGTAATTGTATTTCCATCTCTTGACGTACCATATCATTAGAGGATTCAATAACCGGAGTTTCTACCTGTGGAGTACTCAGATTAATGTTTACATTACCGTTCTTATCCAATTTATGAGGTACACCATTTATTTTTATGGTTTCGTCTTCTTCTGGTTCTATCCACTCGATAGCTTCATTAATCCGTATGAAAATAGGTGTGTTTTGCCTGCTTGATTGTTCGTTTGTACCGAACTTAACTTGTACCTCGGCATCTACATTGTCGTTTATAATCTTATCTAACAAATCGGCAAAACTTCGTCCCTCTTGGGCATCTTCTGACGAAGTAATCGTAACCCCGTTCTCATCTTTGATCGACCAGTACTTATATCTGGCAATCTTCTTTTTGGCTAAATCTGCTCCTATATAATTCTTTACTTTCTTCATGTATTAATAGTGTATTTTGATAAGTTGTACAAAAAAGCTAGGACGTAGCATTGATGTAAATGA
>CANNBP010000052.1 GCA_947502885.1 uncultured Aquimarina sp.
AATCCAGTTCTACCAGTTAATCCTGTGCGTCCTGTAAGTCCAGTACGACCTGTTAATCCAGTTCTACCGGTCAGTCCTGTGCGACCTGTAAGTCCGGTTCTACCAGTTAATCCTGTGCGTCCTGTAAGTCCGGTACGACCAGTTAATCCAGTTCTACCGGTTAATCCAGTGCGTCCTGTAAGTCCGGTACGACCAGTTAATCCAGTTCTACCGGTCAGTCCAGTGCGTCCTGTAAGTCCGGTTCTACCGGTTAATCCAGTTCTACCAGTTAATCCTGTGCGTCCTGTAAGTCCGGTTCTACCGGTTAATCCAGTTCTACCAGTTAATCCAGTGCGTCCTGTAAGTCCAGTTCTACCGGTTAATCCAGTTCTACCGGTTAATCCTGTGCGTCCTGTAAGTCCGGTACGACCAGTTAATCCAGTTCTACCAGTCAGTCCTGTGCGTCCTGTAAGTCCGGTTCTACCTGTTAATCCAGTTCTACCAGTTAATCCTGTGCGTCCTGTAAGTCCAGTACGACCTGTTAATCCAGTTCTACCGGTCAGTCCTGTGCGACCTGTAAGTCCGGTTCTACCAGTTAATCCAGTGCGTCCTGTAAGTCCGGTACGACCAGTTAATCCAGTTCTACCGGTTAATCCAGTGCGTCCTGTAAGTCCGGTTCTACCAGTTAATCCAGTTCTACCGGTTAATCCAGTGCGTCCTGTAAGTCCGGTTCTACCAGTTAATCCAGTTCTACCAGTTAATCCTGTGCGTCCTGTAAGTCCGGTTCTACCCGTTAATCCAGTTCTACCTGTTAATCCTGTGCGTCCTGTAAGTCCGGTTCTACCAGTTAATCCAGTTCTACCGGTTAATCCTGTGCGACCTGTAAGTCCAGTACGACCTGTTAATCCAGTTCTACCAGTTAATCCTGTGCGTCCTGTAAGTCCGGTACGACCAGTTAATCCGGTTCTACCAGTTAATCCAGTGCGACCTGTAAGTCCAGTACGACCTGTTAATCCAGTTCTACCGGTCAGTCCTGTGCGACCTGTAAGTCCGGTTCTACCGGTTAATCCAGTACGACCTGTTAATCCTGTGCG
>CANNBP010000053.1 GCA_947502885.1 uncultured Aquimarina sp.
AACGCTCATTTCGGTTTAATGGACAAGTTATTGTTTTCTTATGATACAGGTAACCAATTACAAACTGTAATAGACGAAGTGACTGCGCCTTTTGGGTTTAAGAAGGTCAACAGCGAGATTGCGAATACCAATTATACCTATGATGCCAATGGTAACATGCTTGCCGATCCTAACAAAGGAATTACAAATGTTACATATAATCATTTTAATCTACCTACTACCATTACTATTTCCAATACCGAAAAGATTGGAAATATTAGTTATATTTACGATGCTGATGGTACAAAACTGAAAAAAGTTGTAACAGAAGGGAGTCCTCTAATAATTGAATATTCAGATGGTTATGTTTATCAAAATGGAGAGTTGCAGTTTTTTAGTACTCCCGAAGGGTATGTAACAAAAGAAGATAGTAAATATCGATATGTATATAATTATGAAGATCACTTAGGGAATGTTCGTTTAAGTTACACAAAAAATGACACAGGAAATTTGGAAATTATCGAAGAGAAAAATTATTATCCTTTTGGGTTAGAACATCGTGGATATAATAATACTGTATCGGCACAAGGGAACTCTATTGCAGAGAAGTTTAAATATAATGGCAAAGAACTTAATGATGAGTTAGGGTTAGATTGGTATGATTATGGAGCTAGAAATTATGATCCTATGATAGGAAGATGGTTTAATATTGATCCACTAGCAGAAGATTATTATAGCTTTTCTTTATATAATTATACTTTAAATGATCCTATTAGAAATATAGACCCAGATGGTAGAGGGGTTGAAGATGTAATTGTTACAGGGGATAGTGCAAATAAATTTGTTGAACAATTAAATGAAGGAACTAGTTTAGAAATTACAAGGGATGCTGAAACAGGTAAATTAACTGCTACAGGAAAGGCTAAAACGGGTGCTGATCGTGTTTTAGAAAAAGCTATTAATGATGAAAATATAACAGTAAACATAAATGCGACAACCTCAAATCA
>CANNBP010000054.1 GCA_947502885.1 uncultured Aquimarina sp.
TGAAGTGGTTTAAACTTTTTTTGAATTGAATAAAAGGGTTGTAGATATTTGCGTTACCACACGTAAACAATCTAAAACCAACCCTTTATGTACACAGTACTTGACAAAGATATGATAGAATTTGAAATTGTTCCATATATCCCAAAAACAAAAAGAGGTTTTCCACCAAGTGTTCCTTTGGTAGAGATCATTAATGCCATTCTTTATAAGCTTAAAACCGGAGTTCAATGGAGACAATTGCCTGTAAAAGCACTTTTTGAAATACGGATATTAAGCTGGCAATCGGTTTATTATCATTACAGAAAATGGTGTTTATCCTCAGTATGGCAAGGATGCTGGGTTGAATTATTAAGAAAAAACAAAAAACATCTAGATCTTTCTAGTGTTGACCTAGATGGAAGTCATACTCCGGCAGTCAGAGGAGGTCAAGATGTAGAATACCAAGGAAGGAAAAAGCGAAAGACCACTAATGCTCTCTATCTTACTGATAGACAAGGATTACCTCTTGCTATGTCGGAACCCGTAGCTGGACATCATAACGACCTTTACAATATTGAAGTACAGTTCGAAATAGTTACAGCAACTCTTGAAGATGCCGATATACAAGCAGAAGGGCTATTCTTAAACGCTGATGCAGGGTTTGATTCCAAGGAATTTAGAAAAGCTTGTGATCTAAAACAAATCAATGCTAATGTTTGCTTTAACAAACGTAACGGAAATACTGATAGGGATGAGTATTTTGATCAAAAACTATACGACCAAAGGTACGCTATTGAAAGAACCAATGCTTGGATGGATAGCTTTAGATCACTACTAAATAGATTTGATACCACTACAGAAAGCTGGAAAGGTTTTAACTATCTAGCCTTTATGGTAATAGGAATTAGAAAATTCAAAAAGAAAGAAAAACAGAAAGAAAAACAGAAAGTTTAAACCACTTC
>CANNBP010000055.1 GCA_947502885.1 uncultured Aquimarina sp.
TGTATGTGCTCCCGGTGTTAAATTTGGTATCTCAAATGTATTTGCCGGAGCAGGTCCTGGTAAAAATGCTACCGCTACTGGAGCACCACCATCTAAACTATATGTAAATGGACCAACTGGTGCTACAACTCCAGGAGTAACAGTAACCCATTGTGTAGCTCTATTAATTGGATCATAACAAGGATCACCTCCTGTTGCCAATGCAATAACTGGCGCCAATTCCTCTCCAACTATGGCCTGTACATTCTCCTCACATGCAGCAGCCGTAGCACCATCTCTAACAAAAACAGTATACGTACCTGGTGCCAAATTTGTAAATGAATTAATCGTTTGATAAGCTGTTATAACAACAACTCCTGCTGCATCTCGTAATTCATACTCATAACCTCCTCGACCACCATTGGCAGTAACTGTAATAGTACCATCATTAATACCACATCCCGCAGGAGTAGTAACAGGTGGATCTATTGTTAAATCTGCTGGATCTGTAATAATTACTTGTGTCGTTGCTGTACAAAGTGTAGTATCATCTGTAACCGTAATATCATAAGTACCAGCTCCAACATTAGGAATGGTAGTTGTAACTGCTGTAAGTGTGTTTCCTGTAAGAGATCCAACAATTGTACCTCCTGTTACTTCGTAACTATAAGTAGTAGATGTTAAATCAACTCCTGTTACATCAAAAGTAAATGAAGCATCTGTATCTGTATCACATGTAGGTTCTGCTGTAATGCTAGCAGAAACTGCAATAGCATCTATTGGATCTATCGTATAATTCTCTGAGTAAATACATCCATCTGTAGTAGTACGCGCCTCAAAAGTATAAGTATCTCCTGCTGGTAAAGTATACACAGTGGTAGTGCTAAAAGCAGTCAC
>CANNBP010000056.1 GCA_947502885.1 uncultured Aquimarina sp.
GTGAAGTTTCCTGGGTTTGCTGTAATATCTGAACCACCACTTACTGTAGCTACAATTGTACCATCATTGTCTCGACAAGTAGGCTCCGTCATCGTAGCCGTAACTAACAACTCTGGATAAACCGTGATGGTTTGCGGTGCTGATGGACATCCATTCTCGTCAAAAACTCTAATACTATATGTACCCGGTACAGAAACAGTAAATTGATGTTCTGCAACTGTAACTCCATTTCCAAGAACCGGAGCATCAACCACACCAGATGGATGTGTTAACTCATAACTTAAATCTCCAGAACCAGGAGGTACAATTACGCTTGTTGTAGCGGTTACAGTAAATGTATAATCATTATCAAAAGTACATGGATCATCAACAAACCCTGGTATAGGATTCAATGTTGGTGGTGCCGTAACTGTAGGTATGGTAATCTCTTCAGATATTACACAACCATTAGCATCTTCAACAAAAATAACCCATGTTGTACTAGTTGCAGGATCTAAATCAAAAACTTCTGTAAGTGGATAAACACCTGGATCAGGTTGTGGTGCCGCTCCAGCTACTGCTGCAAAACTATAAGGACCAACTCCTCCTGTAGCTTCCATAGTCACTGTTGATAAAAGATCATTACAGTTTGGAATAGTAGCACTAACTCTTCTTAATGCTAATGCTGTAGGTTGATCAATAGTAGCTGTATTCGAAACCTCATCACAGAAAGGTGTATCTAAAGCTTCTACAGATACCTGGAACGTACCTGATGGTAATGTTCCTATTGGTAATGGGTTCGTAGTCGTATTCGCTAGCGTACTAGGAACAACCACTGCTCCACTTATTGTGTTTGTTACGATATAATT
>CANNBP010000057.1 GCA_947502885.1 uncultured Aquimarina sp.
TGTTCAGGAACTTCATTAGAGATTGTAGTTGGAGGCCCTACAGCGGCACTTGATGTTACGTCGAGTCAAACGGCATATAGCTGTAATGGAGCTAATGCAGATGTTTTCCCAGTGATTACATTAACGATTACAGATGGCACCCCTGATTATGATGTTTCTTATACAGGAGCAGCTACAGGAACAGAGACAGATGTTGTCGATGCTGATTTAGTAACAGCAGGAGTTCAGTACAATGTTACTGCTACCGTTTCCGGAACGTATACGTTTACGGTTACTGATAACAATAATTGTGCTTTTGCTAATTTTGATGTTGTTGTTCCAGCGTTCCCAATTATGGTTGATCCAACAGTTACCAGAGATACTTCAGCGGTTAATGGGGGAGTTATTTCATGTGATAATCCAGAGACCGTAACAGTATCTGTAACGGGAGGAGTTGGTCCATTTGATTTTGTAGAAGTAAGTGGAGCGGTTCCTGATCAATTAGCAGTAGCTGCTGGAACAGCAGATAACCCTGGTACAGTAGCAGTAGAAGCAAATGCTACTAATGTCACCTTTACGTTACCTGCAGTTGGTTCGTATACATTTAGAATTACAGATACAGGTACTGGGTGTTTCATAGATACACCAGCATATGATATTGCTCAATTTGATACGATAACAGCTACTTTAACCAAAACAGCAGATAATGCTTGTGCGGGAGAGACAAATGGTGCCTTAGAATTGAATATAGGAAACTATACAGGAGCATATAATTATATCGTAACAAACACAATAAGTGGAGCAGTGGTTGTTCCTAGTACGCTAGCGAATACGACTACGAACCCATT
>CANNBP010000058.1 GCA_947502885.1 uncultured Aquimarina sp.
TTAGATGGATTGGCCGATAGTGTTGATGATACAGGAGGAGCAGTAACTACTGGTACACCGTTACCAACTCCAAATACAGATACCACAGGTAGAGCAAACTTTTTAGATATTGATGCAGATGATGACGGTATTCCCGATAATATCGAGGCTCAGCCTACGGCAGGTTATGTTGCACCTTTAGGTACAGATGCTGATAATGATGGTATCGATGATGCATACGATAGTGATCAGCCAGGAGCTACTTTATTAAATGTTCCAGAAAATACAGATGGTATCGATACGGCAGATTATATAGATACCGATAGTGATAACGATGGTATTGATGATATTGTAGAGAATGGAGATACTGATAATGCAGTAAGTGGTACTGATACAGATGGGGATGGCTTAGATGATGCTTTTGATGATAATGATGATAGTGCGATTGCTGGATCAACAGTTAATGATGGTATCAATCCACCAAATGCAGCTAACCTTGGAGATGAAGATGGAGATGGAGAAGTAGATTATAGAGATATTCAGGATAATGACAATGATGGTGTTGCTGATAATGTTGACTTAGATGATGATAACGATGGTATTCCAGATACTGTAGAGAATGCTATTAGTGGTGATCCTCTAGCAGATACAGATGGCGATGGTATTCCAGATTATCAAGAAGCTACAGCAGGAAATGACTTAAATAGTGATGGTATAGTAGACGCTTTTGATACTGATGGAGATGGTATTATAGATCAGTTTGATTTAGATGCTGACGGGGATGGTATTCCAGATCTCACAGAAGCTGGAGGTACAGATAGTGATGG
>CANNBP010000059.1 GCA_947502885.1 uncultured Aquimarina sp.
TGTCTATCATGCATTATTTTGGTTATGGTATGCCAGCCAGTAGAAGCACCGCACTACATATGCTTACCGAGAATGGTATTTTTAATAGTCGAGCTTTAAAATACTATTTACGAGATCAAAATAGTAATGATTGGATTCCGATCTCGGCAGCAGAGCGTTTGGCATGTCTAGATAATTATGCGAGTAATTTAAACCCAGTCACTTTTTTTGAAAGAAGAAAAACCACTTTTAAAGGTCATTTGATCGAGTTTGATTGGACAGGGGTTGGAGTAAAACGATATATCCCTGTTACTTTTTCGATAACTATACGCGAGGATCATGGGTCGTATAAAGATGTGCATTTAGAGTTTATGATGAATGGTGAAACGATATTAAAAGATCCTAAATTACAAAAGGTTAATAATGCTTCAAGAGAGTATTATATAGATTTTGGATATTTTTATTCGCTTAAACTCCCGGCAGTACAAAATTTACTAAGGGATCATCCAGAAAAAAACAATGTTAGTTATGTTATTGAACGCTTGTATTTGAAACAAGAGACTATTGATGGTAAAGAGGCATTAATTGTAAAATTAAGTCCAACCACCAAGGTTTTAGAAGTTAACGAAGAAGTACGTACGCCTATTCGAATGGTGGTCTATCCTGAGACACCAAGTGCCCCAAATACAGCAGCTCTTGCTAAAGTTTCTAAAGAAGAAGTGAAGCCTATAGTGTTAGACAAAGATTTTGCTGTGATTGCTCCTAATCCTATAGGT
>CANNBP010000060.1 GCA_947502885.1 uncultured Aquimarina sp.
TTCATGTTTGTATATCTCTTCGTTAGTTATTATTGGTCTCCTCCTGTTGGATTTTCTCCTTGGCCACCGCCATTATTGCCCTGACCTCCATTATTGCCCTGGCCGCCTCCACCATTGTTTCCTTGACCATGAAAATAAACTTGCTTGCTTTTTAAACCAGAGACATAACCCGATTTAAGATCAACAACCCTACAGTAAATCGTTTGATAACTAGAGGCAGTAGCCGTATAATTATAGATAAAGTAAGAAGAAGCTGAGGATTGAGTAGGACCACCAGAGGTAGTATTTACAAGCCAATCATAACGGTAACTACCCGAGCCTCCGCTGGCAGATGTACTAAAACCAGTATGATCATAGGTAAGATCGTTTAAGGTTACTGGCCCATAAGACTTTATGGTCATTGTTGCAGATTTATATGATCCCAATACCTTGGTATCGTATACGTAAAAGGTGATCTTATGAGTCCCGGCAGGAAAAGCTTTTGTAAACGTAGTAGCATTAACGCCTTGATCTACAAGATCAATATACCATTTATAGCTATAAGATCCCGATCCACCTTCGATATTTCCTGCTTCAAAAGTTACATTTTTAGAAGAAGAAAAGTGTCCTTCTTCACCGTTATGATACGGAGATTTGACATAGCTTATTGTTGGCTGTTTCAGAGGATTATGAATTCTAATCGTTTTGGTTTTAGTAATCGCTGCTTGCCCGGTACGAGTATCAGTCACGGTACAGGATAGGGTA
>CANNBP010000061.1 GCA_947502885.1 uncultured Aquimarina sp.
TTTTTCTACGACAAGAAAGAAACTAATCCAAAACCAATATCCGGTCTATTCAGTAATCATTTAGGCGGTGTGATGGCTTATAAAGAGGTAGGAGACTCAATAGTCATTTTAAGAGTAATATCTCCCAAACAAATGGGAACTGAAAATGAAATTAGGTATGGAACAAGAACAAGTAATGATGAGTTTTTGATTTCATCTGAGATTAGTCAAAATGTAGGCTCTAGCATTCCAGTAGTAGGCTCTCTTGGTGTTGATTTTATTAGCTCAAATACATATGAAGTTAAATTATCTTATCGAGGGATGGGAGTAATTGAGTGGGAAGATAATGGAAAAAATATCGATGAGGCTTTTTATTCTCTTAATGAACAAACGCTATATAATATCGGAGAATTACGAACTAGATATCCAAATTTAAAATTGGATGTTATTGATAAAGCGTTTGTTTTTGATGGGATATTCGCTGAAGTGACAAGAATGAATACTTTAGGTACAAATAATGAAATTAATGCTTCTACTTTTTTTAATACCAAAGGTTTTTTTAAGAAAGAAACTAAGTCACTTTCTAGTGAAACATATGGAAGTTCATATTTAGGCTTTTGGAGTTCTAAAATAACTGATTTAACAGGAGGTCTTGATAGAGCATCATATATTTATTATTCAAAAGAAACACAATTACTTGCATCTAGAAATAATCAGGATGTGTTAAACTATTACAATGAATTAAGAAATACTAATCCAAGCTTG
>CANNBP010000062.1 GCA_947502885.1 uncultured Aquimarina sp.
TGTGGTGTTGCACTAGAACCAGCTGCATCACAACGATATTCCTGAGTAATAGCTATATCTGCTGTAATTCCTGTAGGGTCAGTAATTGTCTCATTTAATGGAGCTAGTAAAGGACATCCGTCTCCATCGGTAATTGTTATCACATGGTTACCTGCAGTTACATTAGTAAATGTAGTAGTGTTTGTGCCTATAGGCCCTACCGTAACTTCTCCAGGCGTTCCTTGGTTTAAAACGTAAGTAAACGGCCCGTCTCCGGTAGCAACTACCACTGTGATAGATCCTCCACCCCCTGCACAAAACGGATTTACCGTTGTTGTTGTCGCTGTAACCTGTACATAAGGTGTAACTGTTATTGGTGCCGAAGTAGCTGTACAATTCTGTCCATCAGTTACTCTAATTTCATAATCTCCACCAGTATTTATTGCAACTGGAGAAGTAACATTAGCAAGAAAAACCGTAGCCGTTCCTGCAACCATTACATCAAAAGTGTAAGTAGTATCACCACCTGTTGCTGAAAACGAAATATTTGCATCTGCTATACAAGTTAAATCATTATCTAATGCAGCGGTTACCAATAATTCATCATTAATAGTAAAATTCAATGTATTCGAAGGACATACACTTGCTGTATTAGAAACACTTATTGTATGTGCTCCCGGTGTTAAATTTGGTATCTCAAATGTATTTGCCGGAGCAGGTCCTGGTAAAAATGCTACCGCTA
>CANNBP010000063.1 GCA_947502885.1 uncultured Aquimarina sp.
TTATTTTCAACACAAATAAAATAATAGTTTTTAGTTGAATCTATTTCTACTACTTTGTATTTTTCTTGTCCTGAAACATTTATTGTTAAAGTTAAAAGAAAAAAAACAAGTAATAAGTCATAAATTTTTGTTTCAGAGATCATTCTATTGCTTTTTGAGTTGATATAAAGTTGTTGATTTATTATTTTTTCGATTACTAATTATAACATTATTTTTTTTGTCCACTGAAAGTGATAAATAATCTACTATTTGACGTTTTGCTCTACTGTCCGTTGCATTTGCCATATCATGAGCCTTTAAAAACCCTGTATCTTTTCCACTTCCAATAGTAGATGGCTTTGCATTAGGTGACGATCTTGCACCTTGATAAGCTTCTATTGTTTCATGCATAGCTATTACTCCTGTATCTGCGTCAAATAATTTTTCCATTTTTTCAGTATGGTTTGTGTTTACAGTTTGTTCAGCCACAACTTTACCATCCTCTTTTACTGTATTTCCACCAAAAGCACCGCCTACAATATTACCTCCCTCTTTTGTTTGATTTGAGGTTGTCGCATTTATGTTTACTGTTATATTTTCATCATTAATAGCTTTTTCTAAAACACGATCAGCACC
>CANNBP010000064.1 GCA_947502885.1 uncultured Aquimarina sp.
AAAGAGAGTGAGACACCGATATCTTTAGATACGCTACAATGGATTATGTTAGTAGGAGAGGCTATTCCTGTTGCTTTGGTAAATGATTTAAAGCGTTTGTATCCAGCTTTACGATTATTAAATGCTTATGGTCCTTGTGAGGCCTCTGATGATGTTATTCAATATGAGATTACTGATTTCTTAGCTGAAGATCAATCTAGAGTTCCTATAGGTCGAGTTATCCCCAATATGAATGTTGCTATTTTGGATGTTTCTGGTAATTTATGTCCAATAGGTGTTGCAGGAGAGTTGTGTGTAAGTGGAGTTGGAGTTGGAGCTGGTTACATAGGTTTACCAGAGCGTACAGCCGAGAGTTTTGTAGCCAACCCATTTAGTGATGATTTACTAGGGGATGTTTTATATAAGACAGGTGATTTAGGTAGATGGTTATCTGATGGTACGATAGAGTTTTTAGGTAGAGAGGATCATCAGGTTAAGATTCGAGGGCATCGAGTAGAGTTAGAGGGTATTGCTTCAGTATTACGTAAGGATGATCATGTAGAGGATTGTCATGTTTTGGTACATAAGGATAGTAATGGTCAGGATATGGTATTGTGCTTTTTGATTTTGAGTA
>CANNBP010000065.1 GCA_947502885.1 uncultured Aquimarina sp.
GGTATACAGGATCAGAAGGGGCGCTACGACAAGCGCTGGATGACCTTAGAGCAGCCTTGCCTAATGCCATGGTAAGTACCTATACCTATGATCCACTCATTGGGGTCACTTCTATGACCGATCCCAAAGGGCAAACCACCTATTATACCTATGATCATATGAACCGTTTTGGGCATGCAGCTGATCTCGATAATCATGTGATTACCAAATATGAATACAATTATAAAGGACAAAAAGGGTTAGGTTTTGATGCTATGCAAGCAGTGATTATTGCTCCTTCTCATGTAGAGATTAACACCGATCAAGTGATTGCAGTAGATGTATCTGCAGGTTCGGGAAGGTTTTTCTATGAATGGCAAATCGATGGGCAACCCCTTACCGAAAGTGGCAGTAGTTTTACTCATACTTTTACTGCACTAGGAAACTATCCGCTACAATGTAAAGTTACTGATCGGGCGACCAACCAGATAAAAATTGTAACGACTCGTATACAGGTGACCGAATCCCTAACCACCCCTAAACTTACGGCTACTCCTGTACATTCGGCAGCAGGAATGATTGTGAATTTTACCTTAACAGGTATTGCAGGAGGATCTGGAGAATATATCTA
>CANNBP010000066.1 GCA_947502885.1 uncultured Aquimarina sp.
GGGTCACGCACCAATATCCCATTTACCACCACTACCTGTACCCAGTCTGAAACGACCAATGGTATGGATGTTAATGATTACCAAATATCCTCTTCGTATTTAAGACAGATTCGTTTTAAAAATAATACAGTAACTTTTAACCTGGCCGAGGATTTTAGAAAGGATTATCATAACAAAAAAGCACTACGTAGCATCAAGGTGGCTACAGGTCCTAAAAAGATCACCGAGATTATTTTATATAACGATTCGTATTTTGGAGATCCTACTAGCGCATATCAGGTAGATTCGAGATTAAAACTCGATAGTATCTCGATAAGCAGTCACAGCAAAAAGTATCGATTTACCTATGATCGTCCTGATCAAGTTCCTTCTAGGGGTTCTAAATCGGTAGACTTTTGGGGGTATTATAACGGAAAAAATAATTCGACTTTAATTCCTAAAACAGAGGAGTCACAAGGCTTTTCTTTTAATTTATCTGGAGCAGATCGTTCTGTTAATCCAGAAACCTCTTCTATAGGTACCCTTACCAAGATACAGTATCCTACAGGAGGATTTACTACTTATCAGTATGGGGCCAATAAGCTAACTACA
>CANNBP010000067.1 GCA_947502885.1 uncultured Aquimarina sp.
TCGTCTATTACAGTTTGTAATTGGTTACCTGTATCATAAGAAAACAATAACTTGTCCATTAAACCGAAATGAGCGTTTTGGGAAGGGTCAATATTCTCAACTATAGCCCCAGTTCTTTGTAAACCTAAAATATTACCATTTTTATCATAAGTAACATTATTTAAGTCGTATCGACCACTATTACTAATCGCCCCATTAATTCGATTAAGCGCATCATAAGTATAATCATAACTTCTGGTAACATTGTCATTTGCAGTTTGCCAAGATGTTTTGGCGATATTTCCATTGTATAGTGGGTTTGCCCCGTTGTTGTAGTCAATCATAAACCCGAACAAATCACCATTAGAGGTAGTTCCATTGTTGATACTTTTCAACCATCCCCTAATATTATAATCATAGTCTACTGTTTGCAATCCATTACCAACGCGTTTAGACTTTAATTGACCTAGTTCATCATAATTATTTTCCACTAAGGTTTCTGTATGACCGTTAATAGTTTGAGTATGCCTTGTTGATCTACCCGTATGGTCATACTCAAAGGCATCAATTATCACTATAGGTGCATTTGTACCCTTGG
>CANNBP010000068.1 GCA_947502885.1 uncultured Aquimarina sp.
GAAGAAGGACAAGAGTTAACGATTACAGATTATATGTTGATTGCCAAAAAAGCCTTTGAACGCTTTAGTGATTAACTACCCAATTAAGAACCTATCAAATACCAAACCTTATGAACCCTATACTTATAGCCAATGTAGGCAACGGAGTCCGAAAAATCCTAATGAATAGAAAAGTACAATTCGCTATCCTCTTACTCATCCTTTATTGGGTGTTCAAAAAAAAAATAGCTAGTGCCATTCATAGATACCGCCAAAACAAATTTGATAAGAACGAGGGGGATATTATTAACCAATTAGCTCATCAATATAGGGCAGCGGTTAATCGCTCAGGTATTAAATGGATGATTAATTTTGATGGTACAAGTACTACAGAAATTAATGCTTTAGCACACCAAACTAAAGGAAAACTACAACAGATTGCTAATGCCTATAAACTGAAATTTGACGAATCCCTATCAGACCGTATGCGAAAAGAATTAAGCGCGTCAGACTTTCAAAACTGGTGGAACATTGTAACCTAATATATCTATGAAAATAAGCTTTAAACCCAATACCACAGGAACTATCATCAT
>CANNBP010000069.1 GCA_947502885.1 uncultured Aquimarina sp.
ATCGACATATCGACCCATCAATTCCATACCAACAACCCAATTTTAACCCAAATACCACCTCATATATGCCACCACAAGACAATTCGGGAATACCTACCGCACCTCAAGGGGTTATAGGTAGAGCCATAGCCTTTATTAAACGACATAAAAGAAAATTCATTATTGGGGGAATCTCTGGTGTCCTCATCATTATTATAGGAGTAGTAATCTACCAAAAGCAGCAAAAGAAAAAGAAACGTTCCCTTGCCGGGGTGAAAGCTGCCAGAACCAGAGCCAGAAATCGCAAACGCGCTTTAGGAGCAGCCCCCAAGAGAGCGACTACACGAAGAAGTCCAACCAGAAGCAGACCTAAAACCTTAACGATTGGTTCGGCTAGTGTTGGACGTGCCAAGAGTAGAAAGCGTAGCAATACCAATCGCTTAAAGCAAATGCATGCCAAGGCAAAACAATTACAAAAAAAACACCCAAGAAGTAAATATAGCACCTTACTAAAAAGGGCAGCAAAAATGATATAAATGATCTTATTATTAATTAAAAACAAAAACTATTATGGACGAATTTATAGACG
>CANNBP010000070.1 GCA_947502885.1 uncultured Aquimarina sp.
CCCTTGTCTGAAGTAGCAACAACCTCATAGCTTCCTGCACTTAATCCCGTAAATAAAGGATCAGTAGTAGGACCAGCTATCGTAACTCCTCCTCCAAACGGACGAATTATATAGTTATATGGTGTATTATCATCTGCTGTTGGATCTAAACTTACTAAAACTGTACCATCATTACCTCCAAAACATGAAACTGGAGTTGGTGCTCCTGATGGAATTGGATCTAAGAACGTAGGTACAGTGATATCAAAGGTCGCTGTACATCCTCCAGGTGCTGGTGGATTTGGACCAATTGCACTATCATTAACTTCAACAGTATAATCCCCAGGGAAAATACCATCGGTACCCGCAACTGTACTAGTAAAAGTAATCTGATCTACACCAGGTCCTGCTGTCTGCGTAACACCTGGTACTGCAACTCCTCCTCCATCTAATAAAGTAAAAGTGAAGTTTCCTGGGTTTGCTGTAATATCTGAACCACCACTTACTGTAGCTACAATTGTACCATCATTGTCTCGACA
>CANNBP010000071.1 GCA_947502885.1 uncultured Aquimarina sp.
TAAAGTAGCTCCTGGCTGATCACTATCGTATGCATCATCGATACCATCATTATCAGCATCTGTACCTAAAGGTGCAATATAACCCGCCGTAGGTTGAGCCTCTATATTATCTGGAATACCATCATCATCTGCATCAATATCTAAGAAATTTGCTCCACCTGTGGTATCTGTATTTGGAGTTGGTAACGGTGTACCAGTAGTTACTGCGCCTCCTGTATTATCAACACTATCATCTAGACCATCACCATCCAGATCAGGGTCAGCTGTATCATCAATACCATCTCCGTCTGTATCTGTACCCACTGTGAATGTAACATCAACACTATCATCAATGCCATCCAAATCTACATCTAATCCTCCAGTTTGACTAACATCTGCACTATCAGGTATACCATCACTATCCGTATCTAACTGTGTATCTACAACCCCATCACCATCACTATCTGTACCTCCAGCTTCTGTGAGATCTGGAATACCATCCCCGTCAGCATCTAAATCAAACTGATCTAT
>CANNBP010000072.1 GCA_947502885.1 uncultured Aquimarina sp.
CAGATACATTAACCAATACATCAGGAGCAGTACAGACCATTACCTATACGATTACACCTACCAGTGCCGATGGTTGCATTGGAGATTCCTATACTTATATAGTTACTGTAGATCCAGAACCTTTTGTAGCTACACCACCCACAGCTACGGTTTGTAGTGATATTTCATTAAACCACGATTTAACCACCGATGTAAATCTAACAGGAGTTACCTTTAGCTGGTCAGCGGCTGACAATGCAAATGTTACCGGAGAAACCACCACCACAAGTACAGCGACTAGTATTACAGATACGTTAACCAATACATCAGGAGTAGTACAGACGATTACCTATACGATTACACCTACCAGTGCCGATGGTTGCGAGGGAGATTCCTATATTTATGTAGTCACTGTAGATCCAGAACCTTATGTAGCTACACCACCCACAGCTACGGTTTGTAGTGATATTGCATTAAATCACGATTTAACCACTGATGTAAATTTAACTGGCGTTACCTTTAGTTGGT
>CANNBP010000073.1 GCA_947502885.1 uncultured Aquimarina sp.
TGTACTTTAGATGGTAATGAAATGTTACCCAAAAATTTTGATGTTGCTTTTTTACAAAGCAATGCCGGAGTAGCCCCTAAAGACCGTTTTTTTCCCTTACATGAGATTGCCAACGGAGCTAAAATCGAGATTGATTTTCAGGATAGCCCAAAAGAAGTGATACGCTATCCCTACACCCTTAAAATATATCTAGAGTTAAGTAATGAGTAGATCAAAAATGATTCCCCTGTTTACAGAGTCTTTAAAGGCTCATCAAAGCAAAGCACTTTTGTATAAAATAAAAGGAGCAGGTAAAAAAATCACAGGCATTTTACATAGTAATGGGGTGGAGTTATCGATTAGTTTTTATAATGAAACCGAACTTGAAATTCACAGCCTAGAAACCATGGTAACCGATGCTTTAGATTTACCGCCTGCCAAACGTATCATCACTTGGGAGCAAGATTTAAAAGCCTGTACCATCATTCGTGGTATCATTAAAAACTTAGC
>CANNBP010000074.1 GCA_947502885.1 uncultured Aquimarina sp.
GAATTGTTTTAATGCCAAATCGCTATCATAGAGCCAATCGTTTGATATTCGGTCGTTGAACAGTTTTTTAAAATCCAAACTGATCCCCTGACGCTCCCAATACCGATCAATACCACCACCTTGTACCAAGTTGCCGGCATCTTCAATTTTTCCGATACTATGTGTTTCATTATTGGGGTTCATTGTGGGGAGTGGTTTTGAAGTTTTGAGAGTTGAGCAGATTGTACATTCACCTTGCTATACAAGGACTTTACATCGCTTTTAAGGTCTACAATATCAGCTTCAATGCCTTTATCAATCTGTACCTGAATACCGCTTATTAAATTGCGTAGCTCTTGGGTGTATTCGGTAAGTTCTTTAAGCAGCGTTTTAAACTCGGTATGTACAGTGCGCAAGATATAGCCTAGTACGGCAAGAACTCCGCTAAAGAGTATAGAAAACACTAAAAAATAGATTTCTTTCATGTTATATAGTT
>CANNBP010000075.1 GCA_947502885.1 uncultured Aquimarina sp.
CAATTAGAAAACGTATGTCACTCTGAGTCCTTCGAAGAGTGTAGAATTTTTAAGAAAAATACTTTCAAGAGAACCATACTTCGACAAGCTCAGTATGACAGCTAAAATGCAATTAGAAAACGCATGTCACTCTGAGCCCTTTGGCATGCTCAGGACAGGCTCTGTCGAAGAGTGTAGAATTTTTAAGAATAACACTTTCAAAAAACATACTTCAACGAGCTCAGTATGACAGCTAAAATGCAATTAGAAAATGTATGTCACTCTGAGCCCTTCGGCATGCTCAGGACAGGCTCTGTCGAAGGGTATAGAATTTTAAGAAAAAAACATACTTCGACAAGCTCAGTATGACGGCTAAAATACAATTAGAAAACGTATGTCACTCTGAGTCCTTCGAAGAGTGTAGAATTTTTAAGAAAAATACTTTCAAGAGAACCATACTTCGACAAGCTCAGTATGACAGCTAAAAT
>CANNBP010000076.1 GCA_947502885.1 uncultured Aquimarina sp.
TTTACTTTCTTCATGTATTAATAGTGTATTTTGATAAGTTGTACAAAAAAGCTAGGACGTAGCATTGATGTAAATGAAATATCTCCTATCGCTCTTATAATGGTGTTACTACTCCCATTTATAGCGTTATCTGGTGATAACGTTAGTAACCCCGTTGGAGTGGTTATCTTAATATTAAATTCGGGTACATGACTATGAAAAAAATGAATATACACCACCTCATTTGCAGCCACTTTAATATGTGTAGGGTTGTAAATGATGTCATCGGTCTTATATTGGGGTGCTGCTCCTTTTTTCATCTCATCGGTAGCCATCATATGACATAATAAGGTATCGTTACTTTTCATCTGTAGTGATTAGGTATAGGTTAATTGTACGTTCATTTGGAGCTAAGTTTTTAATGATACCACGAATGATGGTACAGGCTTTTAAATCTTGCTCCCAAGTGATGATACGTTTGGCAGG
>CANNBP010000077.1 GCA_947502885.1 uncultured Aquimarina sp.
GTCACTACATAAGGTTCCGGATCTACAGTGACTACATAGGTATAGGAATTGCCCTGGCAACCATCGGCACTGGTAGGTGTAATCGTATAGGTAACCGTCTGTACTGCTCCGGATGTATTGGTTAGCGTATCTGTAATACTGGTAGCTGTGCTTGTGGTGGTGGTTTCTCCGGTAACATTTGCATTGTCGGCTGCTGACCAGCTAAAGGTAACTCCTGTTAGATTTACATCGGTGGTTAAATCGTGGTTTAAAGCAATATCACTACATACCGTATCCGTGGGTGGTGTCGCTACATAAGGTTCTGGATCTACAGTCACTACATAGGTATAGGAATCCCCAACACAACCATCGGCACTGGTAGGTGTAATGGTATAGGTTACTGTTTGTACCGCTCCTGAAACATTCGTTAAGACATCGGTAATACTAGTAGCTGTGCTTGTGGTGGTGGTTTCTCCGGTAACATTT
>CANNBP010000078.1 GCA_947502885.1 uncultured Aquimarina sp.
GAATATGAAATTATCATGTTTTCTTGGATTAATACACTCTATTTTAGGGGGTGTTCTGTAGAGGAAACAATTGAATATATTTATAGAGCAAGACATCATATCTTTTTTAAGAATGAAGTTATAGAACTACCAAAAAAAAAGAGTGATGCTATAATTTTTGACAGATACAGTAAACTGTTTACCCGTCCACTACGTATCAACCAAATAGCATAACAAGTAAAGTGATTTCCCTTTGATTTAGTGTACTAAGTAACCTAAGGATGCAGGAGTATGTTTAATATAAGTGTGAGTTGAGTTTGTGTTAATCTTTACCCCAATACTTTTTGATTACTCCTGTATTCCTTTTTATTAACTAAAAAGATATGGCAAAGGATAAAAGCAAACATAATATACCTTCTAAGGAAATGCTTTTCATAACATTTATGTTAGGTGCAATTTTTGGAGCTGTTTTACTGCA
>CANNBP010000079.1 GCA_947502885.1 uncultured Aquimarina sp.
GCTGTACAAACTCATTTACGCTCAAAATTACCAGATTATATGGTTCCGCAATTGTGGGTGAGTTTAGATGCAATGCCATTAACCAGTAATGGTAAAATAGACAAGAAAAAATTACCAGACCCTGATATGTCATTATTGTCTACTCAGGAGTATGTAGCACCAAGAAATGAGGTTGAAGAAAAACTGGCAACTATATGGAAAGAGTTATTAGAAGTTGATCAAGTTGGTGTTTATGATAACTTTTTTGAGCTAGGAGGTCATTCTTTGTTGGCTACACGTTTAGTATCATTAATTCGTAGAGATCTTAAAATAGAGATTCCTATAAAAGACATTTTTGTTCATCCGACAATATCAGATTTAGAATTTTATTTATCTACAGAATCACAAAATGTTGTATTACCGGCAATTGTATCGAGCGATCATCAAGGTCGTATTCCATTATC
>CANNBP010000080.1 GCA_947502885.1 uncultured Aquimarina sp.
CACAATTACTTGCATCTAGAAATAATCAGGATGTGTTAAACTATTACAATGAATTAAGAAATACTAATCCAAGCTTGCCAAATTTAAGTAACAAAAGTCAGGTTTTGAACTATTTTAATAACGAGAGAAAAGTAATCAAGGAGCAATACAACATCCCCGATAATGTAGATAATCAACTGCTTAATAATTTAAGAAACTCCAATTTCAACATGCAAAATCCTTTGCTTAACTCTCAAAATTCAGAATTTGAAAATGCTATTCAGGAATTCATAAGGCAACAAAATAATAGTCAGCTGAATCAAAATATTTTGCAACAGTTGAATGAAAGATTTGAACGTGAAGAAAATTAAAACAATGTCTAACCATGCTAAGAAAACATACCCACCCTTTGGGATGGCGTCGTTTTTTACACGGTTCGTTAAAAGTTTAATAAAACGAT
>CANNBP010000081.1 GCA_947502885.1 uncultured Aquimarina sp.
TAAGCCCTTTATTACCATCAACCAGACTACGGGCAGGGGTTCTGAGTTCTTCGATACCGTCACTATCTAGTTTGTAACGGGTATTTGCTCTTAGGTAATCCCAGATATTTTCTGCGGTCTGTGCAACTGTATTACCTTGTAGGGATTTTGCCAACGCTGTTACCTGTGGGGCATCTCTACGGGCAATACGCTGCATATTTGTTAAAGTATCGTCTAATCCTGCATGTTCCTTGATTGTTTTACGAAAACCTGAATAACCCGAAACAGTTACAATACCATTTAAGGGTTTGTTACGCTTTAATAGCTTAAATCCTCTATTAATAATATTATCAAGATGCCTTGAAGCTTCTAATACTAGTTTAATGTCTGGGTATTTTTTGCCTTTGTAAGCCAAAGAAGGTTTTACCAAAAATTGGTTTTTCATATCCTGTTCTTG
>CANNBP010000082.1 GCA_947502885.1 uncultured Aquimarina sp.
TTCTGAAGCTGAATTAGCACTTGATACCTTTGAGAAAAAGTGGAATAGAAAATATCCTTTAGCTATTAAATCCTGGAAAACTAACTGGCATTATTTAACTCGTTATTTTGAATACTCTGCATCAATTAGAAAGATTATGTACACTACCAATATCATTGAAGGGTTCAATCGACAGATTAGAAAAATTACTAAAACTAAAGGGGCCTTTACTAGTGAAATGGCTTTGTTAAAACTATTATATCTAGCACAAGAGGACATCACTAAAAAATGGATAAACCCTCAAAATACTTGGAAACAAACTAAACAAGAATTTATAATTAAATTTGGAGGGCGATTTATTGACAAATCTAATAATATCTCTTACTAACCTAATTAGGTTAGTAAGAGATATTATTATAAAAAAGAAGTGACACACTTTATTGAACACTACC
>CANNBP010000083.1 GCA_947502885.1 uncultured Aquimarina sp.
ATGGTACAGGCTTTTAAATCTTGCTCCCAAGTGATGATACGTTTGGCAGGCGGTAAATCTAAAGCATCGGTTACCATCGTTTCTAGGCTATGGATTTCTAGTTCGGTCTCATTATAAAAACTAATCGATAACTCCACCCCATTACTATGTAAAATGCCTGTGATCTTCTTACCATCTCCTTTTATTTTATACAGAAATGCCTTGCTGCTTCTTGCTGCTAACGATGCTGTAAATAGGGATATCATTCTTGATTTACTCATTACTTAATTCTAGATATATTTTAAGAGTGTATGGGTATGTGGCTTGATCTTTTGGGATATCTTGAAAATCAACCTCAATTTTAGCTCCGTTAGCAATCTCATGTAAGGGAAAAAAACGGTCTTTAGGGGCTACTCCGGCATTGCTTTGTAAAAAAGCAACATCAAAATT
>CANNBP010000084.1 GCA_947502885.1 uncultured Aquimarina sp.
TCATTAACATCCATACCATTGGTCGTTTCAGACTGGGTACAGGTAGTGGTGGTAAATGGGATATTGGTGCGTGACCCTTCTCTAGATAGTATCTCTTTTTCGGTTCTTGTCTTTGTAGTATAATCAAAAGTAACCTGTTCATTATTAGCTAGATTTACTATGGTACTCAATTTCCAGCCAGAAATGTATCTATGATTATATTCTAAATCGGTACCCCCATCAAACATAGTGGTCGCCTGACCGCTATAAAAATTCTCAGTGATTTCTGTCTCTCTAAAGGTGTATTGCATCCCATGGGTGTCGGTAACGATCCATCCTCGTAAATCTATAGGGTCTCCGATCAAGTCGATTTGAAGATCAGGATGCTCGATACATTTGGGTTCTCCCGTTTTTAAATCGATATAAAAAGTTCCTGATAATCCATT
>CANNBP010000085.1 GCA_947502885.1 uncultured Aquimarina sp.
CATCTTCCTATCATAGGATCATAATTTCTAGCTCCATAATCATACCAATCTAACCCTAACTCATCATTAAGTTCTTTACCATTATATTTAAACTTCTCTGCAATAGAATTCCCATATGCCGATACAGTATTATTGTATCCCTTGTGTTGAAGTCCAAATGGATAATAACTCTTCTCCTCAATTATTTCCAATTCACCTGTGTCATTTTTGGTATAGCTTAAACGAACATTTCCTAAATGATCTTTATAACTATATACATATCTATATTTATCATTTTCTTTGGTAACATACCCCTCGGGAGTACTAAAAAACTGTAACTCTCCATTTTGATAAACATAACCATATGAATATTCAATTATTAGAGGACTCCCTTCTGTTACAACTTTTTTCAGTTTTGTACCATCAGCATCGTAAATATAAC
>CANNBP010000086.1 GCA_947502885.1 uncultured Aquimarina sp.
GGGGCTACTCCGGCATTGCTTTGTAAAAAAGCAACATCAAAATTTTTGGGTAACATTTCATTACCATCTAAAGTACAAGAGCGCAGACTATGGGTATCACCAATATGATGTAATACAGCAATACCCGTAAGGTATTTATAATTCTGGTCTACATCTTCGGAAATGCGCACCAAACTATTTGCTGCGGGGATCTCCTTTTCAATCAATTGAATTTTCTTTTTCATTTATCCTTCTAGTGATTTTGGTGGTGTTCCTCCTGTGTTTTCATTTGAAACGGGTCCGCCAATCCCTGACAAGCAAGAAGCTGCTCCATGATTAAAAATACTATAGGCTTTTATGCCTAACTCTGTGGTACGTATCATTGAAGGTAAGAGGTCTTTTTCTTCTTCTGGTAAACTCACCACATGACGTATAATTCC
>CANNBP010000087.1 GCA_947502885.1 uncultured Aquimarina sp.
GTATCGTTAACCGATGTTTTACCAGCCGGAGTTACTTATGTAAGTGACACCCCAAGTCAAGGAACATATGTAAGTGGAACCGGTATATGGACAATAGGTAACATTAACAGTGGATCCAATGCTACGATCGATATTGTAGCGAGTGTTGATGCAGGTACTAGTGGTGATACGATCACTAATACAGTTACTACAGTAAGTTTAGATCAGACCGATAATAATACTACAGCTGATGATCTTAGTGAGGATATCACAGTAAATAATGAAGTGGATTTGGTTGTTACCAAAACTGTTGATGATGGTACTCCAGATGAAGGCGATACGATCAATTATACACTTACGGTGACCAATAATGGTCCAGCTACAGCTACCAATGTATCGATTACCGATGTGTTACCAGCCGGAGTTAC
>CANNBP010000088.1 GCA_947502885.1 uncultured Aquimarina sp.
CTGGCTGCAGGAGCCGTAATTCTATATTCAAAACTAACTGCTCCATTTGTGCCTGTCGCAGCAACCGTAACATCTGAAGTAAGTGGAGCTGGACACTGAACTGGTGTTTGAGCAAAAGTAAGATCTGTTACCTCTTGTAATGGATCTACCGTTAACTGCCCTAAATTAACAGGACAAGCAGCTGTATTAGTATCTCGAATATATACCGTATATGTACCATCTGTTAAATTAGGAAATACACCAGTAGTATTTGTATAATCAATATTATCTAAACTGTATTCATAACTACCATTACCGTTAAGCTCATTAGATACTGTAATGGTTGCTAATTGTGGTGTTGCACTAGAACCAGCTGCATCACAACGATATTCCTGAGTAATAGCTATATCTGCTGTAATTCCTGTAGG
>CANNBP010000089.1 GCA_947502885.1 uncultured Aquimarina sp.
TATAAGAACCGTTAGTTTCTTTTTCTATATATCCTTCTGGATGATTGATTGATTTTAGCGTACCATTTTCATACACATAATTACCTGCGTAATCCATTGTGTTTACATTGCCATTATCAGTCGATATCCTACGTAACTTAATACCTGCTGCATCATAAATGTATTGTAGGTTTCCACTATGCCCTGTACTAGTAACATCAATATGAGTAGGGCTGTTAAAATGATTATAAGTAATATTTGTAATCCCTTTATTTGGATCATTTATCATATTTCCATTTAAATCATAACTATACTGATTATTGGCTATAGCTGTACTTTTCTTTGCAAAACCAACAGATGGTATTACAGCATCGGTAACGGCTTTTAGCTTGTTCCCTCCATTATGATAGGTATAGGTTAAATT
>CANNBP010000090.1 GCA_947502885.1 uncultured Aquimarina sp.
CAACAAATGATACAATAAGAGTTTTTATGGTAGTTTCAAGTAATACTACTGAACAAGGAGAAAATGCCTTTACTCCTGAATTATTATTTCCTGGTAAAAATTTTAAAAAGACTATCAAGGTTGAACGTTACTCTTTCGTTAGAGCCTGGGGAGAACCAGATAAAAAAGGAGGTAGGACAAAAATCGAACAAGCGATAATTCAAAAAGGAGCAACAAAATTTTCTAGGACATTAAATTATGAACTAGATTCGGATAATCAAAAAGATATAGTTTCGCTTTCCTCTTTATCTAACAAATATAAATTTAATCCATCTTTTTTCTACGACAAGAAAGAAACTAATCCAAAACCAATATCCGGTCTATTCAGTAATCATTTAGGCGGTGTGATGGC
>CANNBP010000091.1 GCA_947502885.1 uncultured Aquimarina sp.
TTCATATCTATAAAGAATTATTTAGTTTAATTACTCCAATACAAATGGTTAAGCTTTTCTGTTGTATTTAAAGCAGCATCATAATGATACAACTTATTTATCCATTCATGTACCTCGAAGGTATAAGGGTCGTTATTTTGAATACCTTTCATAAAAACATGTATATCCACCTCTAATACCTCTAGTAGGTTATATAAAAAATTTAAGGGTATGGTATTTTGATAGTTTGTACTCATCAGCTTTTGTTTTAAAGATTACTATTAGATCAATCACAGTTTACCAACACGCGGGGTAAGTACCTATTAAATGCAGTAAAACAGCTCCAAAAATTGCACCTAACATAAATGTTATGAAAAGCATTTCCTTAGAAGGTATATTATGTTT
>CANNBP010000092.1 GCA_947502885.1 uncultured Aquimarina sp.
TATAGGTTCTTAGCTAGTGAAGATACATTCTTTAACAATCCTAATAATGTGTATAGTGAACCTGTGTCAGATCGTACAAAATCATTAACTACAGGTACAAAAGTAAAAGCTTTAGAAACTTCTCATTGGATTACGACGGTTAATTATTATGATAAAAAGTCACAACAAATTTATATTGTAACCGATAATGATTACTTGAGTGTTAAGGATATTGTAGAGAGTAAATACGATTTTGTTGGTAAGCCTGAACGCACTAAAACTACTCACAGGAAAGGCAGCAATCCTGCTATTGTTACAGAAGATATATTCGACTATGATCATATGGGTAGGTTGCTAAAGCATACCCAAGCTATAGATGGACAAGAAGAAGT
>CANNBP010000093.1 GCA_947502885.1 uncultured Aquimarina sp.
ATAACGGGATAGCAATACTTTAAAGCCGGCTAACATCAACATGAATAGTGTAACTCCTTCTTCTTTACAAATAACAGCTAATGAATTACTCAATTCCTTATCTAATTCATAAAATACAGTAGCCCCTTCATTACTTTGAACACTTGGACGTGTATAATCTAAAGGCAATACCAAAGATGAAACATTACTTAACTTTGATGCCCAATACGATAATTGATCTGATAAAACATCGCCTTCTAAATAATTACGTTGCCAAACTGCATAATCAGAATACTGCAACGATAATACAGGAAGACTAGCCATTTGATTAGAAACTAAGCCTTCATAAATCGCTATAAACTCTTTTATAAAAAT
>CANNBP010000094.1 GCA_947502885.1 uncultured Aquimarina sp.
TCTAAAGCATCGGTTACCATGGTTTCTAGGCTGTGAATTTCAAGTTCGGTTTCATTATAAAAACTAATCGATAACTCAACCCCATTACTATGTAAAATGCCTGTAATCTTCTTACCCTCTCCTTTTATTTTACACAGAAATGCCTTGCTGCTTCTTGCTGCTAAAGATGCTGTAAATAGGGATATCATTCTTGATTTACTCATTACTTAATTCTAGATATATTTTAAGAGTGTATGGGTATCTGGCTTGATCTTTTGGGATATCTTGAAAATCAATCTCGATTTTAGCTCCGTTGGCAATCTCATGTAAGGGAAAAAAACGGTCTTTAGGGGCTACTCCGGC
>CANNBP010000095.1 GCA_947502885.1 uncultured Aquimarina sp.
GTCTTGGCAACAACCAAATCAACCTCATTGTTCACCACAATATCTTCACTTGGATCATCAGCTGTTGTATTATTATCCGTCTGATCTAAACTTACTGTAGTAACTGTATTAGTGATCGTATCTCCACTAGTACCCACATCAACACTCGCTACAATATCGATCGTAGCGTTTGCTCCGCTGTTGATCGTACCTATTGTCCAGATACCGGTTCCATTTACATATGTTCCTTGACTTGGGGTGTCACTTACATAAGTAACTCCGACTGGTAAAACATCGGTTAACGATACTGTAGTAGCCTGAGCTGGACCGTTATTGGTAACCAAAATTGTGTAGGTAACA
>CANNBP010000096.1 GCA_947502885.1 uncultured Aquimarina sp.
ATCGATGATGCATACGATAGTGATCAGCCAGGAGCTACTTTATTAAATGTTCCAGAAAATACAGATGGTATCGATACAGCAGATTATATAGATACCGATAGTGATAATGATGGTATTGATGATATTGTAGAGAATGGAGATATCGACAATGCAGTAAGTGGTACTGATACAGATGGAGATGGATTAGATGATGCTTTTGATGATAATGATGATAGTGCGATCGCTGGTTCAACGGTAAATGATGGTATCAATCCGCCAAATGCAGCTAACCTTGGTGATGAAGATGGAGATGGCGAAGTAGATTATAGAGATATTCAGGATAATGACAATGATGGTGT
>CANNBP010000097.1 GCA_947502885.1 uncultured Aquimarina sp.
GCTTTCACCCCGGCAAGGGAACGTTTCTTTTTCTTTTGCTGCTTTTGGTAGATTACTACTCCTATAATAATGATGAGAACACCAGAGATTCCTCCAATAATGAATTTTCTTTTATGTCTTTTAATAAAGGCTAGGGCTCTGCCTATAATCCCTTGAGGTGCTGTAGGTATTCCCGAATTGTCTTGTGGTGGCATATATGAAGTGGTATTTGGGTTAAAATTGGGTTGCTCGTATGGTATGGATGGGTCGGTATGTCGATTAGGCGATACCATAGGAATGTTAGCACTTGACGTTGAAACCCTCGTATTACTTGGATTGGAAGTAACA
>CANNBP010000098.1 GCA_947502885.1 uncultured Aquimarina sp.
CCTGTACATTCGGCAGCAGGAATGATTGTGAATTTTACCTTAACAGGTATTGCAGGAGGATCTGGAGAATATATCTATACCTGGTATGAAGGCACTACCAAGCAAATTGGATCCCGTACTACTTTTGGCAGGAGCTTCTCTCCGGGCACTTATACGATGACCGCAAAGGTAGAAGATGTACATATCAGTGATTTTCACCAAGAAGCCAGTGTTACTATTCATGTATATGAAGCTTTAAATACCCCTTTGTTAGCGGTTAACAGAACTCCAACCACTACAACCGAGACTGTAAGTTTTACAACTGGAGGTATC
>CANNBP010000099.1 GCA_947502885.1 uncultured Aquimarina sp.
GATGCTATGCTAGATGATGAGCTAGACGAAGATTTTGAAGTTGAAATGGCTGAGACTTATGAGTTAGGTGATTTGGACGGAAGAAGCAGACGTAGGCGTAGACGTGCACGAAGAAGAGCAAGACGTAGACGTAGAGGTGGTTTTTTTAAAAGAATTGGAAGGGGTATAAAAAAGCTTTCTAAAAAAGTCTGGACAGGTATTAAAAAACTTCCTAAAAAAGCAGGGAAAGGTTTAAAAAAAGCTTGGAAATTTATTAAAAAGATCAATCCCTTAACGGTAGCAGCCAGAGCAGCCATAAGAGTTGTGTT
>CANNBP010000100.1 GCA_947502885.1 uncultured Aquimarina sp.
AAGAAGCCTTTTTGGATGAAAAAGAAAAGGAAATGAGCGAAGATGTAAAAGGCTATGTAAAACACGTTCCAAATGTATTAGGTGGCTTGCTTAAACAATGGATGAAAGGAACTACAGACGACAATACATCATCTCTTGGTAAAACCGAAAAGCCGAAACGAGAGCGTAAAAAAGTAAGCTTTGAAGTGGCAGACGAACCAAAACCCGAAACGATGGCCATGCAGTCCATTACTGAAGAAGAGGATTTTTTTGATGCCTTAGAACTTGAAGAAGAACAAGAAAGTATACCAGAAGAAATAGAAGA
>CANNBP010000101.1 GCA_947502885.1 uncultured Aquimarina sp.
TGAGTAAGATGAAAGGCAAAGTCTCCTTTTTGAAAATGCAAAAGCCCTTTGACATAAGCTGCCGATGGAGTAGTTCTACCATAGGCTTCTTCTGCACAAGGAGTAATATAAGCTATGAGTTTATCAATAAGTGCCGAGGGATAGTTTTTAAAATCATGTTTAAATTTTAAAAGTTCTTCTGCTTTTTGGCTGCAAGTAAGCCCGGTTGTCGAATCTTGTGCCCAACTCAAATGTGTTACAAATAGGGCAATAAAAAGCACCCCCAAGATGTTTGGTTTTTTCATTTTTTGTGTTTTAAGAATTA
>CANNBP010000102.1 GCA_947502885.1 uncultured Aquimarina sp.
ATAATTGTGGTATTACTTCGATGAGTATTGATAAGGGTAGTTTTGATTGTGCAGATTTGGGAGCTAATACAGTTACGTTAACAGTTACAGATGCTTCAGGTAATAGTCATAGTTGTTCAACTACAGTAACGATCGAGGATAGTATTGACCCTGTTGCTGCTTGTGTTGCACCATTTACATTAGAATTGGATCCTACGGGTAACGCAATAATTACTGCTGTGGATATCGATAATGGTTCAGCTGATAATTGTGGTATTACTTCGATGAGTATTGATAAGGGCAGTTTTGATTGTGCAGATTTGGG
>CANNBP010000103.1 GCA_947502885.1 uncultured Aquimarina sp.
CATCGGCACTGGTAGGTGTAATCGTATAGGTAATGGTCTGTACTGCTCCTGATGTATTGGTTAATGTATCTGTAATATTAGTAGCTGCACTTGTGGTGATGGTTTCTCCAGTAACATTTACATTGTCGGCTGCTGACCAGCTAAAGGTAACTCCTGTTAGATTTACATCGATGGTTAAATCGTGGTTTAATGAAATATCACTACAAACCGTAGCTGTGGGTGGCGTCACTACATAAGGTTCCGGATCTACAGTGACTACATAGGTATAGGAATTGCCCTGGCAACCATCGGCACTGGTAGG
>CANNBP010000104.1 GCA_947502885.1 uncultured Aquimarina sp.
ACAAGAACAAGTAATGATGAGTTTTTGATTTCATCTGAGATTAGTCAAAATGTAGGCTCTAGCATTCCAGTAGTAGGTTCTCTTGGTGTTGATTTTATTAGCTCAAATACATATGAAGTTAAATTATCTTATCGAGGGATGGGAGTAATTGAATGGGAAGATAATGGAAAAAATATCGATGAGGCTTTTTATTCTCTTAATGAACAAACACTATATAATATCGGAGAATTACGAACTAGATATCCAAATTTAAAATTGGATGTTATTGATAAAGCGTTTGTTTTTGA
>CANNBP010000105.1 GCA_947502885.1 uncultured Aquimarina sp.
TTGGTCACTCTTTTACCAGGGGAAGTCCTTCCCCTATTGTAAAGCTTGGTTTGTTCCTCCCATGTTCTAAGCCCAGAAGTGACGCGTAATTTAATCCCTAGTTCCTTTTTTACCCGTATGATAAACTCTTTGGTTTTCGCTCTTATTTTAGGGTGCAGTGTGTTTATTCGCCTATCGGTGTAGATATCCCATGTTTTCATTTTTAGGTAGTTTATAGTATTCATGGTAAGGGTTTTTATAGTATTACGTTTTCTAAATAAAATAACCGCAACAATGATTGCTA
>CANNBP010000106.1 GCA_947502885.1 uncultured Aquimarina sp.
CCGGTCTTTTTAGCAGCACGCCCCCTTACAATAGAACGTCTTACATATTTGGCTTTTCCGCCTAATCGAGTGTAAAATTTCTCAGCTTTATTTTTTTTATCTACTATTTTTCGCCATTCATTAAGGTCTAAACCTTTTTGTTTTGCTTGCGCTTCGGTTAAATAGCCATAGATCAATTTAGAGGAAAAGTTAAAAAGATTGGTACTTAATACTAACCTTATAGCTGCTCTTGCTGCTACCGTTAAGGGATTGATCTTTTTTATAAACTTCCAAGCCTTTTT
>CANNBP010000107.1 GCA_947502885.1 uncultured Aquimarina sp.
AGTTAATCACTAAAGCGTTCAAAGGCTTTTTTGGCAATCAACATATAATCTGTAATCGTTAACTCTTGTCCTTCTTCTGGTACAACTTCTTTTACAAACTCTACGATTTCGGGGTTATCTACAATCACATCTACCGAACTAATAAAGTCCTCATGTTCTAGATGATCTTGTAGGTCTTGAAACGCTTGTAGTTTTTCGGTCAACTCTTCTTTACTGTTTGCTTTTACTTCGATAGTTACTTTATAATTATTCATGATCTTGTGTGATTTGTGGTGTTGTTT
>CANNBP010000108.1 GCA_947502885.1 uncultured Aquimarina sp.
GTAGCTTCATAGTTAAAATGAGGGATTTCCGGGACAACATCAATGATATAGGCTGTGCCATGCTCATCAAAAGCAACGGGGTAGATATGCCCGAACTTGCCTTTTTTCTGGTAAGCTGCTACACGGTATTCATGTCTAATATCAAGATTAAGTAGCATAGCTGAAATTAAAATGGTATAATCATCGCAATCAATACCAAAATTAGGGTCTGTAAGCCCTTTATTACCATCAACCAGACTACGGGCAGGGGTTCTGAGTTCTTCGATACCGTCACT
>CANNBP010000109.1 GCA_947502885.1 uncultured Aquimarina sp.
GTTTTATCATTTAGCAACCTTTATTTTACCTTTTTTTTACAACTAATTACCAAACATCTGAAAACATAATACTTACAGAAAAAATAAAATAAAACAAAGTTCAAAAATCACTAATTCCATTAAAGAAAAACCTAAAGTAATACTTACACTTTATTTCAAAAAAAGCTATTTAATTTAAAAGACGAAGCTATAGGTACTGGTCTTGGCCTGCATATTGTCAAAAACCTAGTACATCTTCATGGTAGTGATATACAACTAAAAAGTGATGTTGG
>CANNBP010000110.1 GCA_947502885.1 uncultured Aquimarina sp.
TTAACCGGTAGAACTGGATTAACTGGTCGTACCGGACTTACAGGACGCACAGGATTAACTGGTAGAACTGGATTAACAGGTCGTACCGGACTTACAGGTCGCACAGGATTAACCGGTAGAACTGGATTAACAGGTCGTACTGGACTTACAGGTCGCACAGGATTAACCGGTAGAACTGGATTAACTGGTCGTACCGGACTTACAGGACGCACAGGATTAACTGGTAGAACTGGATTAACTGGTAGAACCGGACTTACAGGACGCACAGG
>CANNBP010000111.1 GCA_947502885.1 uncultured Aquimarina sp.
ACTGTCTTGGCAACAACCAAATCAACCTCATTGTTCACCACAATATCTTCACTGAGATCATCAGCAGTCGTATCATTATCCGTCTGATCTAAACTTACTGTAGTAACTGTATTGGTGATCGTATCTCCACTGGTACCCACATCTACGGTAGCTGTAATCGTTAAGGTTGCCACACCACTATCTAAAAGATCGCCTATCGTCCAAAGACCTACTGCTGCATTATAATCTACTGCAGGGGTTGAACTAACAAAGGTAACTCCGGCTG
>CANNBP010000112.1 GCA_947502885.1 uncultured Aquimarina sp.
ACTTCGGCACGTTGATTATAGTAATCAGTTTGATCTTTTAAGTTTTTGGCAAACTTGGTTTCATCTCCGTTTTTGGTATAGTATAGAATATTAAAGAGTTCTTCGAATTGTTTTTCGAAGTAGTTGCCATTTTTGGCAATCTCCTCATTATAGCCTTTACGGGTACTATCACCACCAGAAACATAGATTTGTGTTTTCTTTCCTGTATGAAAGGAAATAAGGTTATCTAAGGCATGAGCAAATTCATGGGCTAAAGAGCCTATA
>CANNBP010000113.1 GCA_947502885.1 uncultured Aquimarina sp.
TCTAAGTAGGCATTGTGATTAGCTATATATATAGCTCTACCCTTTTTATCGTAATAGGTTGCTGATGTTTTCCATGCTGATGTACCTAAAACTTTTACTTTACTACCAGTAGCTAAAGACTTTGCCTTGTCAATAGTATTTACTCCATATACCGCATTAGGATTATTGAAGAAAGAACCTTCATTTGCCAAGAAACCATAATCATCAAAATAATTAACGGTCAGTACTTCTGCATTTTGAGCATTGGGATATCCTCCGTTAGTA
>CANNBP010000114.1 GCA_947502885.1 uncultured Aquimarina sp.
TTCTAAGGCATCAAAAAAATCCTCTTCTTCAGTAATCGACTGCATGGCCATCGTTTCGGGTTCTGGTTCGTCTGCCACTTCAAAGCTTACTTTTTTACGCTCTCGTTTCGGCTTTTCGGTCTTACCTAGTGAAGATGTATTGTCGTCTGTAGTTCCTTTCATCCATTGTTTAAGCAAGCCCCCCAGTACATTTGGAACGTGTTTTACATAGCCTTTTACATCTTCGCTCATTTCCTTTTCTTTTTCATCCAAAAAGGCTTCTT
>CANNBP010000115.1 GCA_947502885.1 uncultured Aquimarina sp.
GTGCGTGCATCATTTTCTGTAGGGTGAAACGTTATGGTTACTGTACTTGGGTCTGCGATAATATCGGGAATGGCCTCATTAAGGTTAAAAGCACTAAACCCATCGGTATCATCATCACATTGTTGTAGGGTTACTAGAGCTGGTGTTGTGGGTAGTGCAACTATAGTAATCTCATTAGTTTCAGTAATGGTTTGAGTGCCTATCGTAATACTTAGAGAAACCGTATAATCTCCGGGAGTAGTATAGGTATGAGTAGGATT
>CANNBP010000116.1 GCA_947502885.1 uncultured Aquimarina sp.
GGAGATATCGAATTTGTAGGGCGAAAAGATAGCCAAGTAAAAATTCGTGGATATCGTATTGAGTTAGGAGAAATAGAAAGTGTATTATCTCTACATCCAGAAGTTCAGCATTGTTGCGTTTTGGCTAAAGAAGATAGTACTGAAAGTAATCGTTTGGTTGGTTATGTTGTTTTTGATGGCGATTTTGATAAGGAAGCTGTACAAACTCATTTACGCTCAAAATTACCAGATTATATGGTTCCGCAATTGTGGGTGAGT
>CANNBP010000117.1 GCA_947502885.1 uncultured Aquimarina sp.
ACTCGCATAGGTTCTTGTTAAAAGTACTTGTCCTTGCTTATTGGTATAGGTTCGACTGGTATGCTCATTTTCTAGTGTCTGCGATGGGGTATAATTCTCATCTTTAGTAATGGCTACATGCAACTGATTTTTTGCATAATATCCTACTTTGATCAAAGTCGGTTTTTCGGTATCATTACCTGTAAACCCAACTCTAAAATGTACAACCTCGTTTGCCGTATTGTATCTCCAATCTGATCTTACCGTATGATTGGTAT
>CANNBP010000118.1 GCA_947502885.1 uncultured Aquimarina sp.
TAACAGTCACAGATGCTTCAGGTAATAGTCATAGTTGTTCAACTACAGTAACGGTCGAGGATAGTATTGACCCTGTTGCTGCTTGTGTTGTTCCATTTACAATTCAGTTAGATGGTACCGGTAGTGCATCGATTACTGCTGGAGATATTGATAATGGTTCAGCTGATAATTGTGGTATTACTTCGATGAGTATTGATAAGGGTAGTTTTGATTGTGCAGATTTGGGAGCTAATACAGTTACGCTAACAGTTACAGAT
>CANNBP010000119.1 GCA_947502885.1 uncultured Aquimarina sp.
ACTTATGTAAGTGACACCCCAAGTCAAGGAACATATGTAAGTGGAACCGGTATATGGACTATTGGTAACATTAACAGTGGATCCAATGCTACGATCGATATTGTAGCAAGTGTTGATGTGGGTACTAGTGGTGATACGATCACTAATACAGTTACTACAGTAGCCTTAGATCAAACTGATAATAATACAACAGCCGATGATCCAAGTGAAGATATTGTGGTGAACAATGAGGTTGATTTGGTTGTTGCCAAGAC
>CANNBP010000120.1 GCA_947502885.1 uncultured Aquimarina sp.
GCTATGATAGGTATATTAATATTAAGTTCTCTAATGATTTTAGTGGCTTCTACACCGCCCATATTGGGCATGTTTAAGTCCATTAAGATCAGATCATATTCTTTTTTCTTTATCATCTCGATAGCGATAAGTCCATCGCTGGCTATTGCAGAACTATAGCCTTTTGTTTTAAGTACATTTTGAGTAACAATTTGATTGATTTTATTGTCTTCGACAATAAGAATATTATAGTCTGTACTGTTTATGGATAA
>CANNBP010000121.1 GCA_947502885.1 uncultured Aquimarina sp.
ATCATAGGTAAATCGATACTTTTTGCTGTGACTGCTTATCGAGATACTATCGAGTTTTAATCTCGAATCTACCTGATCTGCGCTGCTAGGGTCTCCAAAATACGAATCGTTATATAAAATAATCTCGGTGATCTTTTTAGGACCTGTAGCCACCTTGATGCTGCGTAGTGCCTTTTTGTTATGATAATCCTTTCTAAAATCCTCGGCCAGGTTAAAAGTTACTGTATTATTTTTAAAACGAATCTGTCT
>CANNBP010000122.1 GCA_947502885.1 uncultured Aquimarina sp.
ACTTCAAAATCTTCGTCTAGCTCATCATCTAGCATAGCATCATCTGAAATACGACCTATATAAATAGGCTCGTCCAAGAGTTGATCATCAAAACCATGTAAACTTTCATCCTTAAGCTGAGAAAGACCATAATGTATCGCTTTATAAAAGTTGATGTAATTACTCCCTGAATTAATGGCTTCCTGTAATGCCGAAGCTCTGGCAGCTTCATTTCTCCATCGTTTCATAATCGTGGTAAGCAATGCCAA
>CANNBP010000123.1 GCA_947502885.1 uncultured Aquimarina sp.
AAACAACACCACAAATCACACAAGATCATGAATAATTATAAAGTAACTATCGAAGTAAAAGCAAACAGTAAAGAAGAATTAACAGAGAAACTACAGGCATTTCAAGACCTACAAGATCATCTAGAACATGAAGACTTTATTAGTTCTGTAGATGTGATTGTAGAGAACCCCGAAATTGTAGAGTTTGTAAAAGAAGTTGTACCCGAAGAAGGACAAGAGTTAACGATTACAGATTATATGTTGATTGC
>CANNBP010000124.1 GCA_947502885.1 uncultured Aquimarina sp.
GTCGCTCTCTTGGGGGCTGCTCCTAAAGCGCGTTTGCGATTTCTGGCTCTGGTTCTGGCAGCTTTCACCCCGGCAAGAGAACGTTTCTTTTTCTTTTGCTGCTTTTGGTAGATTACTACTCCTATAATGATTACGATACCAGAGATTCCGGCAATGATAAGTTTCTTTTTGTGTCTTTTAAAAAAGGCAATCAATTTGCCTTTAAAGCCTTGGGGAGCCATAGGCATCCCCGTATGTGTTTGTGGTGG
>CANNBP010000125.1 GCA_947502885.1 uncultured Aquimarina sp.
TCTTCACTAGCTAAGAACCTATAATCATCATAATAAGTAATACTTAATACCTCGGCGTTCTGTGTATTAGGATATCCACCATTGTCATAATACATAGTTACACCACCGATAGTAGATGAGTTTGCACGATTTACTACTTTATCTCCTGTAAATGCAGTGGCCTCGGCTTGTATTTGTTTACGGGTTTTGTTGGGTATCGTGATTTTACCTGTATACACAACTCTACCCAAAGCATCATACTTGG
>CANNBP010000126.1 GCA_947502885.1 uncultured Aquimarina sp.
TACTATCTGAATTTCCATTTACATCTGTTACCGTTAGGCTTACTGTATTCGCTCCTATTTTTGTACAATCAAAACTACTTGTATCTAAACTTATTGATTGGATTCCACAGTTATCAGAAGAACCATTGTCGATTTGAGCAGCCGTAATGCTTACGTTTCCTGAACCGTCTAATTGTACCGTGATATCTTGAGTAATCACAGTTGGGGCAATTTTATCTTCTACCGTTACCGTAGCAGTTTT
>CANNBP010000127.1 GCA_947502885.1 uncultured Aquimarina sp.
TCTTGAAAGTATTTTTCTTAAAAATTCTACACTCTTCGAAGGACTCAGAGTGACATACGTTTTCTAATTGTATTTTAACCGTCATACTGAGCTTGTCGAAGTATGGCTCTCTTGAAAGTATTATCCTTAAAAATTCTACACCCTTCGACAGGCTCAGGGTGACATACGTTTTCTAATTGTATTTTAGCCGTCATACTGAGCTTGTCGAAGTATGTTTTTTTTGAAAGTATTATCC
>CANNBP010000128.1 GCA_947502885.1 uncultured Aquimarina sp.
GTTGCTTTTGATGAGCATGGCACAGCCTATATCATTGATGTTGTCCCGGAAATCCCTCATTTTAACTATGAAGCTACCCCCATAATTGACCTAAAAAAAATACCTATGGAATTACATGAATTATCCGGTGTCGATACTGCTACGGCATTATTTAATGAAGAAGAAAAGCAGGCGATACAAGAAGAACTAAGCGAACCTTTTAATTTATCGGGTATCGATGATGATATGGT
>CANNBP010000129.1 GCA_947502885.1 uncultured Aquimarina sp.
GATCTAGTACCTCGAAGCTCGGCAGTAGCATAGTATGGAGCGTCAGAAATTTGTGCTGTTCCTTTGATAAGAGATACTTGTATATTTCTAGGCAACTTATGTAAGCGATCTAAAAAATGTCTACGAAAACGAGATGCACCCATTTCATTTTTTACAGCTCTACGAGTACGGTTAGGTCTGTGTCTTCTTCTTCGTTTACGGGTGTTACAACGACCTAAACCCTCTAAATC
>CANNBP010000130.1 GCA_947502885.1 uncultured Aquimarina sp.
GCAATCAACATATAATCTGTAATCGTTAACTCTTGTCCTTCTTCGGGTACAACTTCTTTTACAAACTCTACAATTTCAGGATTATCTACAATCACATCTACAGAACTAATAAAGTCCTCATGTTCTAGATGATCTTGTAGGTCTTGAAATGCCTGTAGTTTCTCTGTTAATTCTTCTTTGTTATCTGCTTTTACTTCGATAGTTACTTTATAATTATTCATGATCTTGTG
>CANNBP010000131.1 GCA_947502885.1 uncultured Aquimarina sp.
CAAGCTTGGATTAGTATTTCTTAATTCATTGTAATAGTTTAACACATCCTGATTATTTCTAGATGCAAGTAATTGTGCTTCTTTTGAATAATAAATATATGATGCTCTATCAAGACCTCCTGTTAAATCAGTTATTTTAGAACTCCAAAAACCTAAATATGAACTTCCATATGTTTCACTAGAAAGTGACTTAGTTTCTTTCTTAAAAAAACCTTTGGTATTAAAAAA
>CANNBP010000132.1 GCA_947502885.1 uncultured Aquimarina sp.
TTATTACTGGTTAGTAATTCTTCATCACCATTATTGATAACTTGGGTTTGGGTGAGTAATCTACCGGTATGGTCATAGCTAAACTTATCTACTGTAGTGATTTCTTCATGGCTATCTTTGGTATGTCTAGTTGTAGTTTCTTTTATTTTACCATTAAAATCTAGTTGGGTAGTTACTACATCGATAGTGTTGAGATAGTCATTTTTACTAGCTGCATATATGGG
>CANNBP010000133.1 GCA_947502885.1 uncultured Aquimarina sp.
GTTAATCCTGTGCGACCTGTAAGTCCAGTTCTACCGGTCAGTCCAGTGCGTCCTGTAAGTCCGGTACGACCGGTTAATCCAGTTCTACCGGTCAGTCCTGTGCGTCCTGTAAGTCCGGTTCTACCTGTTAATCCAGTTCTACCGGTCAGTCCTGTGCGTCCTGTAAGTCCGGTACGACCGGTTAATCCAGTTCTACCTGTTAATCCTGTGCGACCTGTAAG
>CANNBP010000134.1 GCA_947502885.1 uncultured Aquimarina sp.
ATATAACGGCTAAAGAAGCCTTTTTGGATGAAAAAGAAAAGGAAATGAGCGAAGATGTAAAAGGCTATGTAAAACACATTCCTAATGTACTGGGGGGCTTGCTTAAACAATGGGTAAAAGGAACTACAGACGACAATACATCTTCACTAGGTAAAACCGAAAAGCCGAAACGAGAGCGTAAAAAAGTAAGCTTTGAAATGGCAGACGAACCAGAACCCGA
>CANNBP010000135.1 GCA_947502885.1 uncultured Aquimarina sp.
ATTTGGAACGTGTTTTACATAGCCTTTTACATCTTCGCTCATTTCCTTTTCTTTTTCATCCAAAAAGGCTTCTTTAGTCGTTATATCCTGTTCGCGTGCTGTTAGCCTAGATTCTCGCTCACTAAGCATCATTTCTTTAAATTTTAGGGTTTGTTCTGCTAGTTTGTTATGTAAGTCCGCTTGGTAGCGTTGTTCTTTAAGTTCATTTTCTTGTCGCAA
>CANNBP010000136.1 GCA_947502885.1 uncultured Aquimarina sp.
TCTGTTACCGTTAGGCTTACTGTATTCGCTCCTATTTTTGTACAATCAAAACTAGTGATATCTAAACTTACAGATTGAATTCCACAGTTATCAGAAGAACCATTATTGATTTGAGCAGCCGTAATACTTGCGTTTCCTGAGCCGTCTAATTGTACCGTGATATCTTGAGTAATCACAGTTGGGGCAATTTTATCTTCTACCGTTACCGTAGCAGTTTT
>CANNBP010000137.1 GCA_947502885.1 uncultured Aquimarina sp.
ACATTTGCATTGTCGATTACTGACCAACTAAAGGTAACTCCTGTTAAGTTTACATCGGTGGTTAAATCGTGGTTTAAAGCAATATCACTACAAACCGTATCCGTGGGTGGTGTAGCTACATAAGGTTCTGGATCTACAGTAACTACATAGGTATAAGAATCTCCAACACAACCATCGGCACTGGTAGGTGTAATCGTATAGGTTACTGTTTGTAC
>CANNBP010000138.1 GCA_947502885.1 uncultured Aquimarina sp.
GCTTTTGTGCTTCCTGTACCCCGTGCGCCTAATGCTAAGGACAATTTACCGTTAAGCCCAATCTGAATATGTTTAAGATCATAGATCAAGGCTAAATGATGCAGAGACAAAGCAGAAGCATATAAAAAATTGGCGCGATCTTGTTGACTCATCCAATTGCCAAACTCAATACTTCGTAAATCGAATTGTTTTAATGCCAAATCGCTATCATAGAG
>CANNBP010000139.1 GCA_947502885.1 uncultured Aquimarina sp.
ACGTATTACGACGGTTTGGGGCGTGAGATGCAAAGTATTGGCATTAAACACAATCCTGATAGCAAGGATATCGTGACTCATGCACAGTATGATCATTTTGGCAGACAAGCCAGACAGTACTTGCCTTTTAAAAGAAATACGGCCAACGGTACGTATGAAGCCGTCGATATCAATCAGGATATCAATAGCTATTATCACACCCAGTATGCAGC
>CANNBP010000140.1 GCA_947502885.1 uncultured Aquimarina sp.
GGAACCGGTATCTGGACAATAGGTAACATTAACAGTGGATCCAATGCTACGATCGATATTGTAGCGAGTGTTGATGTGGGTACTAGTGGTGATACGATCACTAATACAGTTACTACAGTAAGTTTAGATCAGACGGATAATAATACAACAGCCGATGATCCAAGTGAAGATATTGTGGTGAACAATGAGGTTGATTTGGTTGTTGCCAAGAC
>CANNBP010000141.1 GCA_947502885.1 uncultured Aquimarina sp.
AGACCCTAATTTCGGTATTGATTGCGATGATTATACCATTTTAATTTCAGCTATGTTGCTCAATCTTGGTATCAGACATGAATACCGCGTAGCTGCATACCAGAAAAAAGGTAAGTTCGGGCATATCTACCCGGTTGCTTTTGATGAGCATGGCACAGCCTATATCATTGATGTTGTCCCGGAAATCCCTCATTTTAACTATGAAGCTAC
>CANNBP010000142.1 GCA_947502885.1 uncultured Aquimarina sp.
TGTAGTTAGCTTATTGGCCCCATACTGATAAGTAGTAAATCCTCCTGTAGGATACTGTATCTTGGTAAGGGTACCTACAGAAGAGGTTTCTGGATTAACAGAACGATCTGCTCCAGATAAATTAAAAGAAAAACCTTGTGACTCCTCTGTTTTAGGAATTAAAGTCGAATTATTTTTTCCGTTATAATACCCCCAAAAGTCTACCGATTT
>CANNBP010000143.1 GCA_947502885.1 uncultured Aquimarina sp.
CAGAGCCAGAAATCGCAAACGCGCTTTAGGAGCAGCCCCCAAGAGAGCGACTACACGAAGAAGTCCAACCAGAAGCACACCTAAAACCTTAACGATTGGATCGGCAAGTGTAGGGCGTGCAAAAAGTAGGAGTAATACCAGTCGCTTAAAGCAAATGCATGCCAAGGCAAAACAATTACAAAAAAAACACCCAAGAAGTAAATATAGCAC
>CANNBP010000144.1 GCA_947502885.1 uncultured Aquimarina sp.
GTGGTGGTGGTTTCTCCGGTAACATTTGCATTGTCGGCTGCTGACCAACTAAAGGTAACGCCAGTTAAATTTACATCGATGGTTAAATCGTGGTTTAATGAAATATCACTACAAACCGTAGCTGTGGGTGGTGTCACTACATAAGGTTCCGGATCTACAGTGACTACATAGGTATAGGAATTGCCCTGGCAACCATCGGCACTGGTAGG
>CANNBP010000145.1 GCA_947502885.1 uncultured Aquimarina sp.
TTAACCGGTAGAACTGGATTAACAGGTCGTACCGGACTTACAGGTCGCACAGGATTAACTGGTAGAACTGGATTAACTGGTCGTACCGGACTTACAGGACGCACTGGATTAACCGGTAGAACGGGATTAACAGGTAGAACCGGACTTACAGGACGCACTGGATTAACCGGTAGAACTGGATTAACTGGTCGTACCGGACTTACAGGACG
>CANNBP010000146.1 GCA_947502885.1 uncultured Aquimarina sp.
TTACGCGTCATGATGGAGCGATGAATCACCTATTGGCAGAGTATAAGTTATTGGATTTACCTGATGGTTTCCGTTTTCTACAGAGTGCAGGTATAGGATCAGATATTTCGGTATGGCAGATTTTAGGACCTTTATTAAAAGGCGGTGTATGTGTTATCGTTGATAAGTTTGAGTTATTAGAGTATGATACACTATTAGCTACGATTGC
>CANNBP010000147.1 GCA_947502885.1 uncultured Aquimarina sp.
ACAACCAAATCAACCTCATTGTTCACCACAATATCTTCACTGAGATCATCAGCAGTCGTATCATTGTCCGTCTGATCCAGACTTACCGTAGTAACTGTATTAGTGATCGTATCACCACTAGTACCTACATCAACACTCGCTACAATATCGATCGTAGCATTGGATCCACTGTTAATGTTACCTATTGTCCAGATACCGGTTCC
>CANNBP010000148.1 GCA_947502885.1 uncultured Aquimarina sp.
TCTAATAATTTTGTAGAAGCAAGATCGATAACAATAACATCTGTACCTTCTACAACTTCTAAACCTTCTAATAAGGACGAAGTCGTTATCAATACAGAGAATGTACCTCCCGATAACATCTTATCTATTCGTGAAGGTGGATTCTGTGTATCTAATGGAGTATAAGAACCTCCTGATTTGATAATACCTAGCATACAACCAAT
>CANNBP010000149.1 GCA_947502885.1 uncultured Aquimarina sp.
AAAGTAAAAAACTACATAGCACCGGACTTAGCTAAAAAGAAGATTGCCAGATATAAATATTGGTCGATCAAAGATGAGAACGGGGTAACGATTACCTCGTCAGAAGATGCCCAAGAGGGGCGAAGTTTTGCCGATCTACTTGATAAGATTATAAACGACAATGTAGATGCCGAGGTACAAGTTAAGTTCGGTACAAACGAACA
>CANNBP010000150.1 GCA_947502885.1 uncultured Aquimarina sp.
AGCAACAAATTTTTATGACGAATTAGGTAAACTTATATCTAAAGAAATAGGTGGCGGACTACAAACCGTAGATTATACTTATAATGTACGTGGTTGGTTAATGAGTATTAACGACCCTGATAATTTAGGAAATGATTTAATGGGCTTTAAGGTTCGTTATAATAATCCTATTCACGGAACAACCGCTAACTATATACAGAAT
>CANNBP010000151.1 GCA_947502885.1 uncultured Aquimarina sp.
ACTACTTTATCTCCTGTAAATGCAGTAGCCTCGGTTTGTATTTGTTTACGGGTTTTGTTGGGTATCGTGATTTTACCCGTATACACAACTCTACCCAAAGCATCATATTTTGTAAACAACCATAGGTTGTCTTGTTTTAGTAATGCATCTTGGGTTAGTATAGGTTGGTCGAGGGTGTTGTATACAATAGCCTCTCTTTCT
>CANNBP010000152.1 GCA_947502885.1 uncultured Aquimarina sp.
CCTTGAAACCCTCATCTTATCAGATGGGGGTTTTTTTATACCCAAAATTTAAATCTAACTCCATAATCCATAATCCATAATCCAAATCCAAAACAATAAATAGAATAGAATTAAGAGGCTTTAGAGAGATAAGGTTGTTTTTGATGTTCTTTTCTATTTTGTCAAAGAACTCTTCGTTTTTATAAGGTTTTATCATAAAAT
>CANNBP010000153.1 GCA_947502885.1 uncultured Aquimarina sp.
ATCATATGTCAGGAGGTCTACGCCTTAAGGGTAGTTTAGATGTTTCGATTTTAGAAAGAGCACTTAAATTATTGGTTAATCGCCATGAGATTTTACGTACTGTTTTATGTTCAGAAGAAGGGATTGGTTATCAAGAAGTTATTTCTAGTGATGCTTGGGAGTTGTCTACTGTATCTGTTTTATCAGATCAGAAAGTAGAA
>CANNBP010000154.1 GCA_947502885.1 uncultured Aquimarina sp.
TCCTCCCGTTTTTAGGGGTAATTTCGGGAGGTTTTTTAAAAGAAAGGCACATGATAAAGAATAGTAAGCCTTAAGTAGTAAGGTTTTTAAAAGTACATTTTGACAATGTGTTTACGTTAATAGCCTCCCGTTTTTAGGGGTAATTTCGGGAGGTTTTTTAAAAGAAAGGCACATGATAAAGAATAGTAAGCCTTAAGTAT
>CANNBP010000155.1 GCA_947502885.1 uncultured Aquimarina sp.
TTTAGGGTTTGTTCTGCTAGTTTGTTATGTAAGTCCGCTTGGTAGCGTTGTTCTTTAAGTTCATTTTCTTGTCGCAAACCCTGCAATTGTATTTCCATCTCTTGACGTACCATATCATGAGAGGATTCAATAACCGGAGTTTCTACCTGTGGAGTACTCAGATTAATGTTTACATTACCGTTCTTATCCAATTTAT
>CANNBP010000156.1 GCA_947502885.1 uncultured Aquimarina sp.
TGCCATTTAGTCTCACTTATGTTACCATTAAATAAAGCTGTAGCTCCATGTTCTGGAATATTGTAATTGATCTTAAACCCAAACAAATCTCCATTGTCAGTAGTACCATTATTGATTAGGGTTAACCAACCTCTAATGTTATACTCATAATCTACAGTTTGTAGCCCATTACCAGTAGCGTTACCACCTACTTTT
>CANNBP010000157.1 GCA_947502885.1 uncultured Aquimarina sp.
AGATAAAAAAAATAAAGCCGAGAAATTTTACACTCGATTAGGTGGAAAAGCCAAATATGTAAGACGTTCTATTGTAAGGGGGCGTGCTGCTAAAAAGACCGGACTACGACTAGGTGAGGTAGCTACGACCACCAGTGCCACGGCAGCAGCAAGCCCATTTATCATCTTTATGAAAAAGATTTTAAAGGCGATCA
>CANNBP010000158.1 GCA_947502885.1 uncultured Aquimarina sp.
TTGTTATTTGATAAAGATAAAATGGACGGTTGTTTTACTGACCCTTTCCCTGCTGATTTGTTAAACGGAGAATGGGAACTTGAACTTAACGGACAAAAAGTATTCGAAAAACAACCCATACGTAAGTTTTTTGACGGTTTCTATGGGTATAATACCGGCAAACCCTTTGGTTTATATGTGCTGAATAACCCTAA
>CANNBP010000159.1 GCA_947502885.1 uncultured Aquimarina sp.
ATGGTCATAGCTAAACTTATCTACTGTAGTGATTTCTGCATGGCTATCTTTGGTATGTCTAGTTGTAGTTTCTTTTACCTTACCATTAAAATCTAGTTGGGTAGTTACTACATCAATAGTGTTGAGATAGTCATTTTTACTAGCTGCATATATGGGCCTTGATTTTTGATCATAATAAGTAACAGCAGTAAT
>CANNBP010000160.1 GCA_947502885.1 uncultured Aquimarina sp.
CTATTGTATCTGGAATACCATCATTATCAGCATCTAAATCAAATTGATCTATTATACCATCCCCGTCAACATCAAAAACGTCTACTACACCATCACTGTTTAAGTCATTTCCTACTGTAGCTTCTTGATAATCTGGAATACCATCGCCATCTGTATCTGCTAGAGGATCACCACTAATAGCATTCTCTACA
>CANNBP010000161.1 GCA_947502885.1 uncultured Aquimarina sp.
GTATATTTAATATAAGTGTGAGTTGAGTTTGTGTTAATCTTTACCCCAATACTTTTTGAGTACTCCTGTATTCCTTTTTATTAACTAAAAACATATGGCAAAGGATAAAAGAAAACATAATATACCTTCTAAGGAAATGCTTTTCATAACATTTATGTTAGGTGCAATTTTTGGAGCTGTTTTACTGCA
>CANNBP010000162.1 GCA_947502885.1 uncultured Aquimarina sp.
GCCGCCAGAGCTTCGGCACTACAGGAAGCCATTAACTCAGGGAGTAGTTATATTAACTTTTATAAAGCCATACAATACGGTCTATCACAACTTAGTGATGAAAGTTTACAGGGTTTTGATGATCAACTCTTAGACGAGCCTATTTATATAGGTCGTATTTCAGATGATGCTATGCTAGATGATGAGCT
>CANNBP010000163.1 GCA_947502885.1 uncultured Aquimarina sp.
ATGGTGACCCGACAAGTGATGGGTGTTGCTGATGATGCAGGACTCATCTATAACCCCTATCATAAAGAGGTTAGAGCCTACAGTGATTATATCAATGCATATGGGATGAACCCTGGTACTGTTCATGACGATCCACAAGATATTTTACCATTTTTTAGATGGGCTGACAGGATCACTAAAAAGCAAGC
>CANNBP010000164.1 GCA_947502885.1 uncultured Aquimarina sp.
AACCTCCCGAAATTACCCCTAAAAACGGGAGGATTTTAACGTAAACACATTGTCAAAATGTACTTTTAAAAACCTTACTACTTAAGGCTTACTATTCTTTATCATGTGCCTTTCTTTTAAAAAACCTCCCGAAATTACCCCTAAAAACGGGAGGATTTTAACGTAAACACATTGTCAAAATGTACT
>CANNBP010000165.1 GCA_947502885.1 uncultured Aquimarina sp.
GTAATTCATAATGATGTTTCTTGGACCTATACAGCGTTGAACAGTTATGCCAATCAGATTGCTCATGTTTTATTAGATACCGGTATAGAAGAAGAAGCTGGTGTTGGTGTTTATTTAGACCGAAGTGCAGAGTTTATTGGTTGTATGCTAGGTATTATCAAATCAGGAGGTTCTTATACTCCATT
>CANNBP010000166.1 GCA_947502885.1 uncultured Aquimarina sp.
CTATATTTACTTCTTGGGTGTTTTTTTTGTAATTGTTTTGCCTTGGCATGCATTTGCTTTAAGCGACTGGTATTGCTCCTACTTTTTGCACGCCCTACACTTGCCGATCCAATCGTTAAGGTTTTAGGTCTGCTTCTGGTTGGACTTCTTCGTGTAGTCGCTCTCTTGGGGGCTGCTCCTAAAGC
>CANNBP010000167.1 GCA_947502885.1 uncultured Aquimarina sp.
ATCCTCATTAGTTGCTAAGTTTTTAAGTTTAAGATAACCTAATAAGTAATGCACAATATCTGTTCTATAGCCTTGTACTAATAAGCTTTCTAAATCTTTCTCTATACTTCTATAGTTAATAGGATGGTTTTTGAACACATAAGAATCAGTTAATAAATTAATACTATGTGTAAGCATAGCCGGT
>CANNBP010000168.1 GCA_947502885.1 uncultured Aquimarina sp.
ACCTCTAATGTTATACTCATAATCTACAGTTTGTAGCCCATTACCAGTAGCGTTACCACCTACTTTTTTGTGTGCTAGCTGTCCTAACTGATCATAACTATTAGCCACGATTAACTCACTATTACTATCATTGATAGTTTGCGTTTGGGTGAGTAATCTACCGGTATGGTCATAGCTAAACTT
>CANNBP010000169.1 GCA_947502885.1 uncultured Aquimarina sp.
GTCACGATATCCTTGCTATCAGGATTGTGTTTAATGCCAATACTTTGCATCTCACGCCCCAAACCGTCGTAATACGTTACTTGTTGGATATGGCGCTGTTCTGCCGGCTCATCATCACCACCCACCTGATACAATCGATCTATGGTTACCGGTTGTTGTGGGGTGATGGTATGTACATAATT
>CANNBP010000170.1 GCA_947502885.1 uncultured Aquimarina sp.
AACAAATCAGCAGGGAAAGGGTCAGTAAAACAACCGTCCATTTTATCTTTATCAAATAACAATCTGATTCCAGATAGGGTTAAGTATCTATCCTTATTTAACTTTCCGTTATCGATATTGGTAATTCCGATATTTTCAGAAGTACTTAATTTGATGAGTTCTGATCTAGTACCTCGAAGCTC
>CANNBP010000171.1 GCA_947502885.1 uncultured Aquimarina sp.
TTAACCGGTCGTACCGGACTTACAGGACGCACTGGACTGACCGGTAGAACTGGACTTACAGGTCGCACAGGATTAACCGGTAGAACTGGATTAACTGGTCGTACCGGACTTACAGGTCGCACAGGATTAACCGGTAGAACTGGATTAACAGGTCGTACCGGACTTACAGGTCGCACAGGATT
>CANNBP010000172.1 GCA_947502885.1 uncultured Aquimarina sp.
TGTAGGGATCAAACAATCCCCAAATAGCAAAGATATCATCACTCATATCGAGTATGATGCTTTGGGTAGACAAGCCAAACAACATTTACCTTTTGAGCGGGATATATTTACTGGGGTCTATCGCCCGGTAGATGTCAATGGGCAGATCAATGCCTATTACTTAAACAAATATCCAGAGGAT
>CANNBP010000173.1 GCA_947502885.1 uncultured Aquimarina sp.
AAGAGTTTAACGGTATGAAAGTGTATGATTTTTATAATCAACCAGAGAATGACCCTAATAAACAATTTGCAAAGACTGAGCTTTTAAATGGAAAACTGATTCAAGAAAGGGTATATGATAAACAGTATACGCTTCTACAAGACAAACAATATCGTTACAGTCAACAAGGAGAGCAGGTTCC
>CANNBP010000174.1 GCA_947502885.1 uncultured Aquimarina sp.
TTAATCACACTATTACAGCAAAAAGACGCACAACTCGACGATCTCAACACTCGTTTACAAGCCACCCTAACCAGTTCTGGAATTATACGTCATGTGGTAAGCCTACCAGAAGAAGAAAAAGACCTCTTACCTTCAATGATACGTACCACAGAGTTAGGCATAAAAGCCTATAGTATTTTT
>CANNBP010000175.1 GCA_947502885.1 uncultured Aquimarina sp.
GAGTTATTAGAGTATGATACACTATTAGCTACGATTGCCAGAACCAAGGTTAGTATTGTAGAGTTTGTACCTACCTATATGTGGGGGTTACTCTCGTATATTAAAGAGAGTGAGACACCGATATCTTTAGATACGCTACAATGGATTATGTTAGTAGGAGAGGCTATTCCTGTTGCTTT
>CANNBP010000176.1 GCA_947502885.1 uncultured Aquimarina sp.
GTCCCAGGCTGGGTCAAATCACTAGTAATTGCACTAGGCACATATTCTTTATAGATATACGAGGCTTTACCCTCACTATCATATTGAAACACGCGAGCTCGCCTTAGAGTTCTATTAGAACTTAACGAAATTCCAAAGGAAAACCCTTGCTGATCCAAAGGAACCTGCTCTCCTTG
>CANNBP010000177.1 GCA_947502885.1 uncultured Aquimarina sp.
TTATGTAAGTCCGCTTGGTAGCGTTGTTCTTTAAGTTCATTTTCTTGTCGCAAGCCCTGTAATTGTATTTCCATCTCATGACGTACCATATCATTAGAAGATTCAATAACCGGAGTTTCTACCTGTGGAGTACTCAGATTAATGTTTACATTACCGTTCTTATCCAATTTATGAGG
>CANNBP010000178.1 GCA_947502885.1 uncultured Aquimarina sp.
TAATTTTCTGTAGTATATGCCGAATAAAATTCAAGAGCACGATGTTGTACTCCAGAAGTATTTTTATAACTATCCAGTGCCCCTATTCGAATATCTCTAGTTTTTGAAACATCATCATAGATATAGGCTTTTTGCAAAGCAATGGTGTTTTCGGCTGTATAATCAATGGTTTTT
>CANNBP010000179.1 GCA_947502885.1 uncultured Aquimarina sp.
CGTCCTGTAAGTCCGGTTCTACCGGTTAATCCAGTTCTACCAGTTAATCCAGTGCGTCCTGTAAGTCCAGTTCTACCCGTTAATCCAGTTCTACCAGTTAATCCTGTGCGTCCTGTAAGTCCGGTACGACCAGTTAATCCAGTTCTACCAGTCAGTCCTGTGCGTCCTGTAAG
>CANNBP010000180.1 GCA_947502885.1 uncultured Aquimarina sp.
GCCGAAAACACCATTGCTTTGCAAAAAGCCTATATCTATGATGATGTTTCAAAAACTAAAGATATTCGAATAGGGGCGCTGGATAGTTATAAAAACACTTCTGGAGTACAACATCGTGCTCTTGAATTTTATTCGGCATATACTACAGAAAATTATAGCAACGAACATGGCAC
>CANNBP010000181.1 GCA_947502885.1 uncultured Aquimarina sp.
CTGTAGAACCAGAGGTATATAAAACATAAGCCCAACTATCCATCCTATTACGATTAGGTGGATTAACTACAGCTTTTGAACTAATCATATCCTGGTCATAAATCGATAAACCTAAAGCAGCATAACGATCTAATAATTTTGTAGAAGCAAGATCGATAACAATAACATCTGT
>CANNBP010000182.1 GCA_947502885.1 uncultured Aquimarina sp.
ATTGGTTGTATGCTAGGTATTATCAAATCAGGAGGTTCTTATACTCCATTAGATACACAGAATCCACCTTCACGAATCGATAAGATGTTATCAGGAGGTACATTCTCTGTATTGATAACGACTTCATCCTTATTAGAAGGTTTAGAAGTTGTAGAAGGTACAGATGTTAT
>CANNBP010000183.1 GCA_947502885.1 uncultured Aquimarina sp.
GGTTGTTTTACTGACCCTTTCCCTGCTGATTTGTTAAACGGAGAATGGGAGCTTGAACTTAACGGACAAAAAGTATTTGAAAAACAACCGATACGTAAGTTTTTTGACGGTTTCTATGGGTATAATACCGGCAAACCCTTTGGTTTATATGTGCTGAATAACCCTAA
>CANNBP010000184.1 GCA_947502885.1 uncultured Aquimarina sp.
AACTTTAAAGTTTGTTCTGCTAGTTTGTTATGTAAGTCCGCTTGGTAGCGTTGTTCTTTAAGTTCATTTTCTTGTCGTAAACCTTGTAGTTGTATTTCCATCTCTTGACGTACCATATCATTAGAGGATTCAATAACCGGAGTTTCTACCTGTGGAGTACTCAGAT
>CANNBP010000185.1 GCA_947502885.1 uncultured Aquimarina sp.
CGCTACCAAGCGGACTTACATAACAAACTAGCAGAACAAACTTTAAAGTTTAAAGAAATGATGCTTAGTGAGCGAGAGTCTAGAATTACAGCACGCGAACAGGATATAACGGCTAAAGAAGCCTTTTTGGATGAAAAAGAAAAGGAAATGAGCGAAGATGTAAA
>CANNBP010000186.1 GCA_947502885.1 uncultured Aquimarina sp.
TTAAGTCAGGTTGAACTGGATGAGCTGGGATACCAATATAAGTATGATTATAGAAACCGTTTGATCGAAAAGAAGATTCCGGGTAAAGAAAGAGAGGCTATTGTATACAACACCCTCGACCAACCTATACTAACCCAAGATGCATTACTAAAACAAGACAACC
>CANNBP010000187.1 GCA_947502885.1 uncultured Aquimarina sp.
ATAGATCAATTTGATTTAGATGCTGATAATGATGGTATTCCAGATACAATAGAAGCGGGTGGTACTGATGCAGATGGAGATGGATTATTAGATGGCTTTGCTGATCTGGATTTAGATGGATTGGCCGATAGTGTTGATGATACAGGAGGAGCAGTAACTACT
>CANNBP010000188.1 GCA_947502885.1 uncultured Aquimarina sp.
AACCTCGTTTGCCGTATTGTATCTCCAATCTGATCTTACCGTATGATTGGTATTGCTATCAGATCCTATCTTCCACGCACTACCCGGTGCTCCTTGCTCTAGCGCACGGTTAAGGGGAGAGGGTTCAAAAATAGTTTCGCTATACGCATTGATTTGGCTGTG
>CANNBP010000189.1 GCA_947502885.1 uncultured Aquimarina sp.
TACATCTTCGCTCATTTCCTTTTCTTTTTCATCCAAAAAGGCTTCTTTAGCCGTTATATCCTGTTCGCGTGCTGTTAGCCTAGATTCTCGCTCACTAAGCATCATTTCTTTAAACTTTAAAGTTTGTTCTGCTAGTTTGTTATGTAAGTCCGCTTGGTAGCG
>CANNBP010000190.1 GCA_947502885.1 uncultured Aquimarina sp.
GCTAAGTTTTTAATGATACCACGAATGATGGTACAGGCTTTTAAATCTTGCTCCCAAGTGATGATACGTTTGGCAGGTGGTAAGTCTAAAGCATCGGTTACCATGGTTTCTAGGCTGTGAATTTCAAGTTCGGTTTCATTATAAAAACTAATCGATAACTC
>CANNBP010000191.1 GCA_947502885.1 uncultured Aquimarina sp.
TTAACCGAAGCACAGGCAAAACAAAAAGGGTTAGACCTTAATGAATGGCGAAAAATAGTAGATAAAAAAAATAAAGCTGAAAAGTTTTACACTCGATTAGGCGGAAAAGCCAAATATGTAAGACGTTCTATTGTAAGGGGGCGTGCTGCTAAAAAGACCGG
>CANNBP010000192.1 GCA_947502885.1 uncultured Aquimarina sp.
AATCCAGTTCTACCAGTTAATCCTGTGCGTCCTGTAAGTCCAGTACGACCTGTTAATCCAGTTCTACCGGTCAGTCCAGTGCGTCCTGTAAGTCCGGTTCTACCAGTTAATCCTGTGCGTCCTGTAAGTCCGGTACGACCAGTTAATCCAGTTCTACCGGT
>CANNBP010000193.1 GCA_947502885.1 uncultured Aquimarina sp.
TTATCCAAATCAATAGCATCTGGATTAAAACATATACCTTCTGAGGTAACACTACGACCTAATAATAGGTCTTCTTCCTCTATCGTGAGAATAGATAATAGGTTGATCTTATCATTGCGATCTTTAACAATACTCTTCAATAATTTTTCATAGTGAAACAG
>CANNBP010000194.1 GCA_947502885.1 uncultured Aquimarina sp.
GATACCTGTATATTTCTAGGCAACTTATGTAAGCGGTCTAAAAAATGTCTACGAAAACGAGATGCACCCATTTCATTTTTAACAGCTCTACGAGTACGGTTAGGTCTGTGTCTTCTTCTTCGTTTACGGGTGTTACAACGACCTAAACCCTCTAAATC
>CANNBP010000195.1 GCA_947502885.1 uncultured Aquimarina sp.
GTATCTAAACGCGTCCAATAGGTAGATGCCTTGTTTTTATTGACCCGATAATCAGGAATATTATCTCCAAATTTAAGGTAGGTCCCAGGCTGGGTCAAATCACTAGTAATTGCACTAGGCACATATTCTTTATAGATATACGAGGCTTTACCCTCACT
>CANNBP010000196.1 GCA_947502885.1 uncultured Aquimarina sp.
ATGTTGATGTTAGCCGGCTTTAAAGTATTGCTATCCCGTTATAGTGGTCAGGATGATATTTGTGTAGGAACCTCTATCGCCAACCGAACTCAGGCAGAGTTAGAACATATGGTTGGTTTCTTTGTCAACACATTGGCATTGCGTAGTGATTTAAGCGG
>CANNBP010000197.1 GCA_947502885.1 uncultured Aquimarina sp.
AATGAAGGAGAAGTTATTGATAGTGCAGCATTACTTACCCCGGGAGCTTATCGTTTTTATATGTTTAATAACCACCCGGCAGTGAGTATGGCTTTGCATGTATCAAGGACAAGCTCTGGTAGTGGAGAAAACAAAAACTATAGTGGTGGCTTACGGG
>CANNBP010000198.1 GCA_947502885.1 uncultured Aquimarina sp.
TATAAGAACCCTCTGGTTGACAATGCAATTGCTCTTCTTCTAATGTTTTATAGATCACAAACGACTGCGCCGTATTGCCTCCATAATGATGATTTGGATCCCCACTGTAGGATACCTGTAAGGTAATTAGAGGGGTTTCTCCTGGTTTGACAATAAA
>CANNBP010000199.1 GCA_947502885.1 uncultured Aquimarina sp.
TATGTAAAAATATTCCTAGAAGGTACTTCTGTCTATGGCTATTAACCAACCTTTTCTACACTGCAACTCTAAATAGTAGGGTTGCAGTGTTTTTAATCTTTTAATCAAATACAGATGCCTAATTATAATGATTTATTAAAAGCTGAATTAATCACA
>CANNBP010000200.1 GCA_947502885.1 uncultured Aquimarina sp.
AAAACATCGGTTAACGATACTGTAGTAGCCTGAGCTGGACCGTTATTGGTAACCAAAATTGTGTAGGTAACATTACTTCCCTCATCTGGGGTACCGTTATTAACTGTCTTGGCAACAACCAAATCAACCTCATTGTTCACCACAATATCTTCACT
>CANNBP010000201.1 GCA_947502885.1 uncultured Aquimarina sp.
ATGCTAATAAATTGCAGGATCGGGTTGTTTTTAACCAATATACCTCCCAAGGTAGTCCCAGAGAGCTTCAAAAACCAGACGGAACTCCTGTAGTCTATATCTGGGGGTATTGGGGGCAGCATCCTATTGCCAAAATCGAAAATGCTACCTATGAT
>CANNBP010000202.1 GCA_947502885.1 uncultured Aquimarina sp.
ACAACCCGATCCTGCAATTTATTAGCATTGGTAATAGGCCCTTTGGCTGTTTGTACTTTAGAGGGTAAATACAAATCTCCAAAAGTAGCATACTCTTGATGTGCGGTAGCCACCAAATGAGAAACATTCTCTTCGGTTACATAATTTTTAGTCGT
>CANNBP010000203.1 GCA_947502885.1 uncultured Aquimarina sp.
ACTCATACCCGTGTACTTAAGAGTAACCAAGAATCTACCACTACTCAAATGTATTATCCCAAAGACCTTGGGATCGCTACTTTGTTGTCGCAAAACAGAATAGCAAACCCAATCACGACTAAAAATTATGTAACCGAAGAGAATGTTTCTCATTT
>CANNBP010000204.1 GCA_947502885.1 uncultured Aquimarina sp.
GAGATACAGAACAACCTAGTATTACTGGGGGGATTGCCTTTTATGGAAAAGGACAGTTATACAAAACCATTACCTATGATGAGAATCATACCACAGGTAAGGATCATTCTACCGAAGAGTTTAAAAACAGCGAAGGACAAGTAGTTCTTAAAAGA
>CANNBP010000205.1 GCA_947502885.1 uncultured Aquimarina sp.
TTCATACCGTTAAACTCTTGCCTGTTAAAAGTAAGCTCGGTAACGGTAGAATACCCTACATCTACAGCTGTTGGGGTGCTCCTGTTATGGGCATACCTCACAATGGCACCACACTGATATGTGCCATGTTCGTTGCTATAATTTTCTGTAGTATA
>CANNBP010000206.1 GCA_947502885.1 uncultured Aquimarina sp.
GTTTACTTGTATTATATTTAAATCAATATGTTAACTTATTAGTTGCTTGTTATGATCTGTATGGATTAGAAACTGTAACATACGATTTAAGGTGGTTATAGCAACGGGGCTCACCTCTTACCATTCCGAACAGAGAAGTTAAGCCCGTTAGCGCC
>CANNBP010000207.1 GCA_947502885.1 uncultured Aquimarina sp.
TATGCCGTTTGACTCGACGTAACATCAAGTGCCGCTGTAGGGCCTCCAACTACAATCTCTAATGAAGTTCCTGAACATCCCTTGTCTGAAGTAGCAACAACCTCATAGCTTCCTGCACTTAATCCCGTAAATAAAGGATCAGTAGTAGGACCAGC
>CANNBP010000208.1 GCA_947502885.1 uncultured Aquimarina sp.
ACCATTCTCGGTAAGCATATGTAGTGCGGTGCTTCTACTGGCTGGCATACCATAACCAAAATAATGCATGATAGACAGCCAATGCTTTGCCATTGGATGTGTGCTGCTCTCAAAATGTGTCTTTGCTTCATTGATTTTTGTAGCACTAGTAAAAT
>CANNBP010000209.1 GCA_947502885.1 uncultured Aquimarina sp.
GGTTAGGTCTGTGTCTTCTTCTTCGTTTACGGGTGTTACAACGACCTAAACCCTCTAAATCATCTTCGTCGTCGTCCCCGTCATCAAAATCATCGAAATCGTCAAAATCCTCAATTTCGCCTAAGCCTTCTAAAATAATTTCGTCGTCTATAAAT
>CANNBP010000210.1 GCA_947502885.1 uncultured Aquimarina sp.
CCATTATATCAGGTAAATTCTGGTGGAATTTCTGTACCTATCAGTCTGTCTTATGATGCCTCTGGTATCAAAGTCGACCAGATATCCACCTGGGTAGGACTAGGCTGGAACCTTAATGTTGGGGGTATGGTGACCCGACAAGTGATGGGTGTTGC
>CANNBP010000211.1 GCA_947502885.1 uncultured Aquimarina sp.
TCAGATGTTACGGTTGCTGCGACAGGCACAAATGGAGCAGTTAGTTTTGAATATAGAATTACGGCTCCTGCAGCCAGTGTGACTGCTTTTAGCACTACCACTGTGTATACTTTACCAGCAGGAGATACTTATACTTTTGAGGCGCGTACTACTAC
>CANNBP010000212.1 GCA_947502885.1 uncultured Aquimarina sp.
GGGTCACGCACCAATATCCCATTTACCACCACTACCTGTACCCAGTCTGAAACGACCAATGGTATGGATGTTAATGACTACCAAATATCCTCTTCGTATTTAAGACAGATTCGTTTTAAAAATAATACAGTAACTTTTAACCTGGCCGAGGATTT
>CANNBP010000213.1 GCA_947502885.1 uncultured Aquimarina sp.
TTTGTTTTGCTAGTAATCGCTTCTCCATAAACAGTAGTAGGGTTGGCTAATTTGGCATTTGGTGTAGCTCCTAAAAATGCATAGTCATCATAGTAATTAATAGTGAGTACTTCTGCGTTTTGTGTATTGGGATATCCACCATTGTCATAATACAT
>CANNBP010000214.1 GCA_947502885.1 uncultured Aquimarina sp.
TCTACCTTTGGGGGTATAACGAATGTAAGGTTTCCAAAACGATCATATACATAGTGCGTATCATGAGCAACTTCTCCTCCTCCTGTGTTTCCTGCGACAGAAGTACTCGCATAGGTTCTTGTTAAAAGTACTTGTCCTTGCTTATTGGTATAGGT
>CANNBP010000215.1 GCA_947502885.1 uncultured Aquimarina sp.
GACAAGATGGGGAATATTACCAAATTACAACGTAAAGGGCATACCAATACCGCCGCTACGAGTTTTGGGATGATGGATAATTTAACCTATACCTATCATAATGGAGGGAACAAGCTAAAAGCCGTTACCGATGCTGTAATACCATCTGTTGGTTT
>CANNBP010000216.1 GCA_947502885.1 uncultured Aquimarina sp.
GTCTGATACCAAGATTGAGCAACATAGCTGAAATTAAAATGGTATAATCATCGCAATCAATACCGAAATTAGGGTCTTTAAGCCCTTTATTACCATCAACCAGACTACGGGCAGGGGTTCTGAGTTCTTCGATACCGTCACTATCTAGTTTGTAA
>CANNBP010000217.1 GCA_947502885.1 uncultured Aquimarina sp.
TTACCATTTTTTAGATGGGCTGACAGGATCACTAAAAAGCAAGCAGATTTTGAGCCTGATCTTTTTCCGTTTCATGTCAATGGATTATCAGGAACTTTTTATATCGATTTAAAAACGGGAGAACCCAAATGTATCGAGCATCCTGATCTTCAAAT
>CANNBP010000218.1 GCA_947502885.1 uncultured Aquimarina sp.
GTCCCAGGCTGGGTCAAATCACTAGTAATTGCACTAGGCACATATTCTTTATAGATATACGAGGCTTTACCCTCACTGTCATATTGAAACACGCGAGCCCGCCTTAGAGTTCTATTAGAACTTAACGAAATTCCAAAGGAAAACCCTTGCTGATC
>CANNBP010000219.1 GCA_947502885.1 uncultured Aquimarina sp.
AGTGAAGATATTGTGGTGAACAATGAGGTTGATCTAGTAGTTGCCAAGACAGTTGATGATGGTACTCCAGATGAAGGAGATACGATCAATTACACACTTACGGTGACCAATAATGGTCCAGCTACAGCTACCAATGTATCGATTACCGATGTGTT
>CANNBP010000220.1 GCA_947502885.1 uncultured Aquimarina sp.
CAAATTTCTGACGCTCCATACTATGCTACTGCCGAGCTTCGAGGTACTAGATCAGAACTGATCAAATTAAGTACTTCTGAAAATATCGGAATTACCAATATCGATAACGGTAAGCTGAATAAAGATAGATACTTAACTCTATCTGGAATCAGATT
>CANNBP010000221.1 GCA_947502885.1 uncultured Aquimarina sp.
TCAGATGTTACGGTTGCTGCGACAGGCACAAATGGAGCAGTTAGTTTTGAATATAGAATTACGGCTCCTGCAGCCAGCGTGACTGCTTTTAGCACTACCACTGTGTATACTTTACCAGCAGGAGATACTTATACTTTTGAGGCGCGTACTACTAC
>CANNBP010000222.1 GCA_947502885.1 uncultured Aquimarina sp.
ATATATGGGCCTTGATTTTTGATCATAATAAGTAACAGCAGTAATCCATGTATCGGTATCTAGTACTTTTATTTTACTACCTGTAGTCAAGGTTTTTGTTTTGCTAGTAATCGCTTCTCCATAAACAGTAGTAGGGTTGGCTAATTTGGCATTTG
>CANNBP010000223.1 GCA_947502885.1 uncultured Aquimarina sp.
GGCATAACTGTTCAACGCTGTATAGGTCCAAGAAACATCATTATGAATTACTGCAACTGCATCTTCATTTGAGGCTGAAATAGACTCGAATTGAACATTGATAGGAGACGTATTATCCAAATCAATAGCATCTGGATTAAAACATATACCTTCTG
>CANNBP010000224.1 GCA_947502885.1 uncultured Aquimarina sp.
GCGACCAACCAGATAAAAATTGTAACGACTCGTATACAGGTGACCGAATCCCTAACCACCCCTAAACTTACGGCTACACCTGTACATTCGGCAGCAGGAATGATTGTGAATTTTACCTTAACAGGTATTGCAGGAGGATCTGGAGAATATATCTA
>CANNBP010000225.1 GCA_947502885.1 uncultured Aquimarina sp.
TATGCCGTTTGACTCGACGTAACATCAAGTGCCGCTGTAGGGCCTCCAACTACAATCTCTAATGAAGTTCCTGAACACCCCTTGTCTGAAGTAGCAACAACCTCATAGCTTCCTGCACTTAATCCCGTAAATAAAGGATCAGTAGTAGGACCAGC
>CANNBP010000226.1 GCA_947502885.1 uncultured Aquimarina sp.
ATCATAGGTATAATAGGTGGTTTGCCCTTTGGGATCGGTCATAGAAGTGACCCCAATGAGTGGATCATAGGTATAGGCACTTACCATGGCATTAGGCAAGGCTGCTCTAAGGTCATCCAGCGCTTGTCGTAGCGCCCCTTCTGATCCTGTATACC
>CANNBP010000227.1 GCA_947502885.1 uncultured Aquimarina sp.
TATCGTTTTTATATGTTTAATAACCACCCCAAAGTGAGTATGGCTTTGCATGTATCAAGGACAAGCTCTGGTAGTGGGGAAAACAAAAACTATAGTGGTGGCTTACGGGTGTTAAAAACCATTGATTATACAGCCGAAAACACCATTGCTTTGCA
>CANNBP010000228.1 GCA_947502885.1 uncultured Aquimarina sp.
ATCTAACGAAGTAGCGGTAGCACTTTGTTTGACTCCATTAATATACCACTCATAGGTATAGTCTCCAGAACCTTTACCGATACCTCCAGTTGTAAAACTTACAGTCTCGGTTGTAGTGGTTGGAGTTCTGTTAACCGCTAACAAAGGGGTATTTA
>CANNBP010000229.1 GCA_947502885.1 uncultured Aquimarina sp.
AACTCAGGGAGTAGTTATATTAACTTTTATAAAGCCATACAATATGGTCTATCACAACTTAGTGATGAAAGTTTACAAGGTTTTGATGATCAACTCTTAGACGAGCCTATTTATATAGGTCGTATTTCAGATGATGCTATGCTAGATGATGAGCT
>CANNBP010000230.1 GCA_947502885.1 uncultured Aquimarina sp.
GCATATAAGCAGGAAGCTCTTCTTTACATCGAGTATGTAATAACTCGGTGATAGAAACTCCTTCTGGTAAATCATCACTACTCAAAATCAAAAAGCACAATACCATATCCTGACCATTACTATCCTTATGTACCAAAACATGACAATCCTCTACA
>CANNBP010000231.1 GCA_947502885.1 uncultured Aquimarina sp.
TTTTGCGGCTGCAAACCTACAACCTTTTTTTATTCTGACAAGACTTTTTTTTAATAAAAATTTTACCTTAAAATAACTCTAAAACCAATCTCAATGAACAAACAAAACAATACCCCGTTTTGCGGGTGCAAACATACAACTGTTTTATCATTTAG
>CANNBP010000232.1 GCA_947502885.1 uncultured Aquimarina sp.
CTTATCAAAGGAACAGCACAAATTTCTGACGCTCCATACTATGCTACTGCCGAGCTTCGAGGTACTAGATCAGAACTGATCAAATTAAGTACTTCTGAAAATATCGGAATTACCAATATCGATAACGGTAAGCTGAATAAAGATAGATACTTAAC
>CANNBP010000233.1 GCA_947502885.1 uncultured Aquimarina sp.
GGTGATACCCATAGTCTGCGCTCTTGTACTTTAGATGGTAATGAAATGTTACCCAAAAATTTTGATGTTGCTTTTTTACAAAGCAATGCCGGAGTAGCCCCTAAAGACCGTTTTTTTCCCTTACATGAGATTGCCAACGGAGCTAAAATCGAGAT
>CANNBP010000234.1 GCA_947502885.1 uncultured Aquimarina sp.
AACGCTCATTTCGGTTTAATGGACAAGTTATTGTTTTCTTATGATACAGGTAACCAATTACAAACTGTAATAGACGAGGTGACTGCGCCTTTTGGGTTTAAGAAGGTCAACAGCGAGATTGCGAATACCAATTATACCTATGATGCCAATGGTAA
>CANNBP010000235.1 GCA_947502885.1 uncultured Aquimarina sp.
AGTAATCGCTGCTTGCCCGGTACGAGTATCAGTCACGGTACAGGATAGGGTATGAGTACCAGTAGTAGTAAAAGTTCTATTAAATCCATTGGCAGTAGTTACCTGAGTACCGTCTAATTTCCAGCGATAGGTATAATCTCCTGAACCCCCGCTTA
>CANNBP010000236.1 GCA_947502885.1 uncultured Aquimarina sp.
ATTTATAGACGACGAAATTATTTTAGAAGGCTTAGGCGAAATTGAGGATTTTGACGATTTCGATGATTTTGATGACGAGGACGACGACGAAGATGATTTAGAGGGTTTAGGTCGTTGTAACACCCGTAAACGAAGAAGAAGACACAGACCTAACC
>CANNBP010000237.1 GCA_947502885.1 uncultured Aquimarina sp.
TTGGTCGCCCGATCAGTAACTTTACATTGTAGCGGATAGTTTCCTAGTGCAGTAAAAGTATGAGTAAAACTACTGCCGCTTTCGGTAAGGGGTTGCCCATCGATTTGCCATTCATAGAAAAACCTTCCCGAACCTGCAGATACATCTACTGCAAT
>CANNBP010000238.1 GCA_947502885.1 uncultured Aquimarina sp.
AACACAACTCTTATGGCTGCTCTGGCTGCTACCGTTAAGGGATTGATCTTTTTAATAAATTTCCAAGCTTTTTTTAAGCCTTTGCCTACTTTTTTAGGAAGTTTTTTAATGCCTGTCCATACTTTTTTAGAAAGCTTTTTTATACCCCTCCCGAT
>CANNBP010000239.1 GCA_947502885.1 uncultured Aquimarina sp.
ATGGATTGAATGTTTCTACTTATGATTTAAAAGGTAGTACAGCTCAGTTTGATTTAACAATGATTGCTACAGAGCATGATTCTGGTATTTCTTTAAGTATAGAATATTGTACAGCTTTATTCAAAGAAGAGACAGTGCAACGTATGCTGTTTCAC
>CANNBP010000240.1 GCA_947502885.1 uncultured Aquimarina sp.
TGTTCTTGTATCTGGAGATAACTAAAACCTTTAGCGTAGAGAGATAGTATCCGATTTTCAAAAGCTTCTCCAATTACTGTCTGTCTTTTGGGAACTAACTCTGGATCAAAACCACTCTTACGATCCCTAGGAGTAGAAATATTTACAGAACCATA
>CANNBP010000241.1 GCA_947502885.1 uncultured Aquimarina sp.
CTTATACATTCTCTGTAAAGGCTAAGGACGCCGCAGGAAATGAATCAACATCAAGTAATGTTGTAAATGTAACTACCACTCAATCATCAGATACACAAGCACCAAGTGCACCGAGTAATTTAGCTGCTTCTAGTGTAGCTCAAACGACTTTAAGC
>CANNBP010000242.1 GCA_947502885.1 uncultured Aquimarina sp.
TTAATCACACTATTACAGCAAAAAGACGCACAACTCGACGATCTCAACACTCGTTTACAAGCCACCCTAACCAGTTCAGGAATTATACGTCATGTGGTGAGTTTACCAGAAGAAGAAAAAGACCTCTTACCTTCAATGATACGTACCACAGAGTT
>CANNBP010000243.1 GCA_947502885.1 uncultured Aquimarina sp.
GATGATTTACCAGAAGGAGTTTCTATCACCGAGTTATTACATACTCGATGTAAAGAAGAGCTTCCTGCTTATATGCACCCCTCTCAATATTGTGTATTAGAGGAATTTCCTGTTAACTTAAGTGATAAGGTAGATGGTAAGGCTTTGATTGCTAT
>CANNBP010000244.1 GCA_947502885.1 uncultured Aquimarina sp.
GAAGGAACCACAGCTACAGTAAATGTGCTTACTAATGATGATTTTGTACCAGGAGTCAATACCAGTATCACCCAAACCGGAGGTACTGCAACGGGTACAGTTGCTTTTGATCCTTTAACAGGAGAGTTAGACTATACACCAGCAGCAGGTGAAGA
>CANNBP010000245.1 GCA_947502885.1 uncultured Aquimarina sp.
TTTAAGAAGGTCAACAGCGAGATTGCGAATACCAATTATACCTATGATGCCAATGGTAACATGCTTGCCGATCCTAACAAAGGAATTACAAATGTTACATATAATCATTTTAATCTACCTACTACCATTACTATTTCCAATACCGAAAAGATTGG
>CANNBP010000246.1 GCA_947502885.1 uncultured Aquimarina sp.
GTTTCAGGACAAGAAAAATACAAAGTAGTAGAAATAGATTCAACTAAAAACTATTATTTTATTTGTGTTGAAAATAAATTTAATGAAGCAATTATTGTTTCTAAAAAAGTAGAATCTTCTAAAGGGATTAAAGTAAAAATAAGGAACGAATATTC
>CANNBP010000247.1 GCA_947502885.1 uncultured Aquimarina sp.
TCTTCGGGGTTACCGGTGGCATGCATCCTAATCAATTGATCAGCTCTTTTCATGACCTCAATATTTTTGATGATTGAATTCATATCTATAAAGAATTATTTAGTTTAATTACTCCAATACAAATGGTTAAGCTTTTCTGTTGTATTTAAAGCAGC
>CANNBP010000248.1 GCA_947502885.1 uncultured Aquimarina sp.
TTAAATGAAGGAACTAGTTTAGAAATTACAAGGGATGCTGAAACAGGTAAATTAACTGCTACAGGAAAGGCTAAAACAGGTGCTGATCGTGTTTTAGAAAAAGCTATTAATGATGAAAATATAACAGTAAACATAAATGCGACAACCTCAAATCA
>CANNBP010000249.1 GCA_947502885.1 uncultured Aquimarina sp.
TCTGTTTTATCAGATCAGAAAGTAGAAGATTTGATTCCTTCTTTTAGTGAAGCTCCTTTTGATTTATCAGGAGACTACATGTTTAGATCTTGTCTATATAATCTGGGATCAGATGATCATTTATTGGTTATCGTTTTTCATCATATTGCAAGTGA
>CANNBP010000250.1 GCA_947502885.1 uncultured Aquimarina sp.
TTTTTCTACGACAAGAAAGAAACTAATCCAAAACCAATATCCGGTCTATTCAGTAATCATTTAGGCGGTGTGATGGCATATAAAGAGGTAGGAGACTCAATAGTCATTTTAAGAGTAATATCTCCCAAACAAATGGGAACTGAAAATGAAATTAG
>CANNBP010000251.1 GCA_947502885.1 uncultured Aquimarina sp.
CATCTTCATGGTAGTGATATACAACTAAAAAGTGATGTTGGAAAAGGGTCTACATTCTTTTTTAGTATTACTTTCGAAATTGACACAGCTTTTAAAACAAATAAGAATACAAAAGTTAAAAAACCTGTTTTATCCATAAACAGTACAGACTATAA
>CANNBP010000252.1 GCA_947502885.1 uncultured Aquimarina sp.
TTAAAATGTAACCCTTCTAAAGACTCACTTGTATGTAATAAGTAATTTTGAATTTTTTTATTTTCAATTACTATGTAAGAAAAATCAACAAAACATGATCCTGGTGCAAAAAGATTTACAAGAGTATCATATCTTTTCAAATTAAACGAATATTC
>CANNBP010000253.1 GCA_947502885.1 uncultured Aquimarina sp.
GATTAACTATATAACTTTGTGACATTATGAAAAAAGACAGAGATTTTAATTATGATAATTTTAAAAAAGAGGCTTTATAAGGATTAAAGTCAGGAAGAGATTTAAGTGGTAAAGATGGTGTTTTGCAGCCTTTATTGAAAGATTTTTTAGAAGCT
>CANNBP010000254.1 GCA_947502885.1 uncultured Aquimarina sp.
TTTTGTCTGCTTGATTGTTCGTTTGTACCGAACTTAACTTGTACCTCGGCATCTACATTGTCGTTTATAATCTTATCGAGTAGATCGGCAAAGCTTCGTCCTTCTTGTGCATCTTCTGACGAGGTAATCGTTACCCCGTTTTCATCTTTGATCGA
>CANNBP010000255.1 GCA_947502885.1 uncultured Aquimarina sp.
AGTATGCCTTGTTGATCTACCCGTATGGTCATACTCAAAGGCATCAATTATCACTATAGGTGCATTTGTACCCTTGGTATGAGTGGTTTTGGCTTCTTTTGTTTTACCAACAAAATCAAGTTTATTTTCTACCTTTTCAGAAGTGTCTAAGTAGG
>CANNBP010000256.1 GCA_947502885.1 uncultured Aquimarina sp.
AGGAGTAAAGGCATTTTCTCCTTGTTCAGTAGTATTACTTGAAACTACCATAAAAACTCTTATTGTATCATTTGTTGTATTAAACAAATTAATCTCTATTTCTTCTTTTTTTGCAAATAATTGTAGAGAGTTAAGAATAGCTAATAGTAAAATTA
>CANNBP010000257.1 GCA_947502885.1 uncultured Aquimarina sp.
ACCATCACTCCTTCAGCAGCAGCTGATGCTAACTATACCGTAAGTTTTGTAACCAATGACTTTAGCATTACTGCTGCAGCATTAACTGTAACTGCCAATACTGGACAAACTAAAGTGTATGGTACTACTGACCCAACACTTACTTATACCATAAC
>CANNBP010000258.1 GCA_947502885.1 uncultured Aquimarina sp.
ATGGTAACCCAGATGTTAGTGATCCAAATCCATTAGTACCAACTACTATGGATGATCTATTAAGCGTTGTAGAAGGAACCACAGCTACAGTAAATGTACTTACCAATGATGATTTTGTACCAGGAGTCAATACGAGTATCACCCAAACAGGAGG
>CANNBP010000259.1 GCA_947502885.1 uncultured Aquimarina sp.
TAAGCCCTATAACAATGTAAACTGCTTTACTAACTACTTGGTTATTTTCTCTTACTTTAAAATGCATCGCATCTAGCCATACTATCGGATAGAAAACATCAAGTCTTCTTGATTGCCAGCTTTTCAATAAAGGAATTACTTTATCGGTAATAGC
>CANNBP010000260.1 GCA_947502885.1 uncultured Aquimarina sp.
AAAGCTTTGCAGAATAAAAAAGGGTTGTATATTTGCACCCGCTTTAAGAAACAAGGCAAGTTCATAGAAATAGTTATTTCATAGAAATAGTTATACTGGAGTAGAGTGTTAGAAAAGACATTTATTAGGTTCGATTCCTATTTGATTAACAAAT
>CANNBP010000261.1 GCA_947502885.1 uncultured Aquimarina sp.
TCCAGGATTTAATAGCTAAAGGATATTTTCTATTCCACTTTTTCTCAAAGGTATCAAGTGCTAATTCAGCTTCAGAACTGATAAATGTTTTTGAGGTCTTGATTAAAGCTACTTCTGTCCTTATGGCTTAAAAACCTTCTGGAATTTCTAATCT
>CANNBP010000262.1 GCA_947502885.1 uncultured Aquimarina sp.
CCTTTTTGTTTTGCCTGTGCTTCGGTTAAATACCCGTAGATCAATTTAGAGGAAAAGTTAAAAAGATTGGTGCTTAACACAACTCTTATGGCTGCTCTGGCTGCTACCGTTAAGGGATTGATCTTTTTAATAAATTTCCAAGCTTTTTTTAA
>CANNBP010000263.1 GCA_947502885.1 uncultured Aquimarina sp.
TATTGTATGGCTTTATAAAAGTTAATATAACTACTCCCTGAGTTAATGGCTTCCTGTAGTGCCGAAGCTCTGGCGGCTTCATTTCTCCATCGTTTCATAATCGTGGTAAGCAATGCCAATTCTCTTTGAATGTTCATCGTCTTACTGAGCAT
>CANNBP010000264.1 GCA_947502885.1 uncultured Aquimarina sp.
GGGGTAATTTCGGGAGGTTTTTTAAAAGAAAGGCACATGATAAAGAATAGTAAGCCTTAAGTATTAAGGTTTTTAAAGTACATTTTGACAATGTGTTTACGTTAAAATCCTCCCGTTTTTAGGGGTAATTTCGGGAGGTTTTTTAAAAGAA
>CANNBP010000265.1 GCA_947502885.1 uncultured Aquimarina sp.
GAGATTATGGTCAATTATCTTGATAATCTGGTAGATCTGTTAAAGGATACCAATGTTAGATTTTCGACTAGCATAAGCGGGGGTTCAGGAGATTATACCTATCGCTGGAAATTAGACGGTACTCAGGTAACTACTGCCAATGGATTTAAT
>CANNBP010000266.1 GCA_947502885.1 uncultured Aquimarina sp.
AATGAAATGGGTGCATCTCGTTTTCGTAGACATTTTTTAGACCGCTTACATAAGTTGCCTAGAAATATACAGGTATCTCTTATCAAAGGAACAGCACAAATTTCTGACGCTCCATACTATGCTACTGCCGAGCTTCGAGGTACTAGATC
>CANNBP010000267.1 GCA_947502885.1 uncultured Aquimarina sp.
CAAAACGGGGTATTGTTTTGTTTGTTCATTGAGATTGGTTTTAGGGTTATTTTAAGGTAAAATTTTTATTAAAAAAAGTCTTGTCAGAATAAAAAAAGGTTGTAGGTTTGCAGCCGCAAAACGGTTTAAAGTTTTGTTTGTTCATAG
>CANNBP010000268.1 GCA_947502885.1 uncultured Aquimarina sp.
GGATCAGAAGGGGCGCTACGACAAGCGCTGGATGACCTTAGAGCAGCCTTGCCTAATGCCATGGTAAGTACCTATACCTATGATCCACTCATTGGGGTCACTTCTATGACCGATCCCAAAGGGCAAACCACCTATTATACCTATGAT
>CANNBP010000269.1 GCA_947502885.1 uncultured Aquimarina sp.
TCATTTACATCAATGCTACGTCCTAGCTTTTTTGTACAACTTATCAAAATACACTATTAATACATGAAGAAAGTAAAAAACTACATAGCACCGGACTTAGCTAAAAAGAAGATTGCCAGATATAAATATTGGTCGATCAAAGATGA
>CANNBP010000270.1 GCA_947502885.1 uncultured Aquimarina sp.
AATCCAGTTCTACCAGTTAATCCTGTGCGTCCTGTAAGTCCGGTTCTACCGGTTAATCCAGTTCTACCAGTTAATCCTGTGCGACCTGTAAGTCCAGTTCTACCGGTCAGTCCAGTGCGTCCTGTAAGTCCGGTACGACCGGTTAA
>CANNBP010000271.1 GCA_947502885.1 uncultured Aquimarina sp.
GAACTGGTTAGGGTGGCTTGTAAACGAGTGTTGAGATCGTCGAGTTGTGCGTCTTTTTGCTGTAATAGTGTGATTAATTCAGCTTTTAATAAATCATTATAATTAGGCATCTGTATTTGATTAAAAGATTAAAAACACTGCAACC
>CANNBP010000272.1 GCA_947502885.1 uncultured Aquimarina sp.
CTTACTTATACCATAACAGGATTTGTAAACGGAGATGTAGAAGCTGATTTAGATACTCCTGTAAGTATTGCAAGAGCTGCCGGTGAAAATGTAGGGAACTATACCATCACTCCTTCAGCAGCAGCTGATGCTAACTATACCGT
>CANNBP010000273.1 GCA_947502885.1 uncultured Aquimarina sp.
GCAGCTAACCTTGGTGATGAAGATGGAGATGGCGAAGTAGATTATAGAGATATTCAGGATAATGACAATGATGGTGTTGCTGATAGTGTTGACTTAGATGATGATAACGATGGTATTCCAGATACTGTAGAGAATGCTATTAG
>CANNBP010000274.1 GCA_947502885.1 uncultured Aquimarina sp.
CTTACTTATACCATAACAGGATTTGTAAACGGAGATGTAGAAGCTGATTTAGATACTCCTGTAAGCATTGCAAGAGCCGCCGGTGAAAATGTAGGGAACTATACCATCACTCCTTCAGCAGCAGCTGATGCTAACTATACCGT
>CANNBP010000275.1 GCA_947502885.1 uncultured Aquimarina sp.
GTATCGTTAACCGATGTTTTACCAGCCGGAGTTACTTATGTAAGTGACACCCCAAGTCAAGGAACATATGTAAGTGGTACTGGAGTTTGGACAATTGGTACGATCAATAGTGGAGCAAATGCTACGATTGATATTGTAGCA
>CANNBP010000276.1 GCA_947502885.1 uncultured Aquimarina sp.
CAAAGAAGGTTTTACCAAAAATTGGTTTTTCATATCCTGTTCTTGAAGCTTGTAATGCGTGTACACTTCAAAGGTTCTGGCGAATACTTCGGCACGTTGATTATAGTAATCAGTTTGATCTTTTAAGTTTTTGGCAAACTT
>CANNBP010000277.1 GCA_947502885.1 uncultured Aquimarina sp.
ATGGTTCTCTTGAAAGTATTTTTCTTAAAAATTCTACACTCTTCGAAGGACTCAGAGTGACATACGTTTTCTAATTGCATTTTAGCTGTCATACTGAGCTTGTCGAAGTATGGTTCTCTTGAAAGTATTTTTCTTAAAAAT
>CANNBP010000278.1 GCA_947502885.1 uncultured Aquimarina sp.
GAAGGAACCACAGCTACAGTAAATGTGCTTACTAATGATGATTTTGTACCAGGAGTCAATACCAGTATCACCCAAACAGGAGGTACTGCAACGGGTACAGTTGCTTTTGATCCTTTAACAGGAGAGTTAGACTATACACC
>CANNBP010000279.1 GCA_947502885.1 uncultured Aquimarina sp.
TGTTCGTTTGTACCGAACTTAACTTGTACCTCGGCATCTACATTGTCGTTTATAATCTTATCAAGTAGATCGGCAAAGCTTCGTCCTTCTTGTGCATCTTCTGACGAGGTAATCGTTACCCCGTTTTCATCTTTGATCGA
>CANNBP010000280.1 GCA_947502885.1 uncultured Aquimarina sp.
TTTGATCCTTTAACAGGAGAGTTAGACTATACACCAGCAGCAGGTGAAGAGGGAACTACAGTAACTGTAATCTATCAAGTATGTCATACAGGAGTAGCACCAAATGTTTGTGAGAATGCAACGGTAAACATAACCGTACA
>CANNBP010000281.1 GCA_947502885.1 uncultured Aquimarina sp.
TCAGAGAATGTGTATGAAGCCTCACCGCTTAACCGAGTAACACAACAAGCCGCACCAGGTGGTGCCTGGAAAGCAGGTAATGGTCATGAGATCAAATTTGAATATGATCTTAATAATGCCAACGAGGTACATCTTTTT
>CANNBP010000282.1 GCA_947502885.1 uncultured Aquimarina sp.
AATGTAGGAAACGGAGATGTAGAAGCTGATTTAGATACTCCTGTAAGTATTGCAAGAGCCGCCGGTGAAAATGTAGGGAACTATACCATCACTCCTTCAGCAGCAGCTGATGCTAACTATACCGTAAGTTTTGTAAC
>CANNBP010000283.1 GCA_947502885.1 uncultured Aquimarina sp.
TTCCTCTACAGAACACCCCCTAAAATAGAGTGTATTAATCCAAGAAAACATGATAATTTCATATTCCTCCTTTTTTGCTAATCTTTTAAAAAATTGCATAGGCTCTAAATGAAATGATTTGAGTATGTCTAAGCA
>CANNBP010000284.1 GCA_947502885.1 uncultured Aquimarina sp.
TTTTACACTCGATTAGGCGGAAAAGCCAAATATGTAAGACGTTCTATTGTAAGGGGGCGTGCTGCTAAAAAGACCGGACTACGACTAGGTGCGGTAGCTACGACCACCAGTGCCACGGCAGCAGCAAGCCCATT
>CANNBP010000285.1 GCA_947502885.1 uncultured Aquimarina sp.
AGTATCAGTCACGGTACAGGATAGGGTATGAGTACCAGTAGTAGTAAAAGTTCGATTAAATCCATTGGCAGTAGTTACCTGAGTACCGTCTAATTTCCAGCGATAGGTATAATCTCCTGAACCCCCGCTTA
>CANNBP010000286.1 GCA_947502885.1 uncultured Aquimarina sp.
ATACACTATTAATACATGAAGAAAGTAAAGAATTATATAGGAGCAGATTTAGCCAAAAAGAAGATTGCCAGATATAAATATTGGTCGATCAAAGATGAAAACGGGGTAACGATTACCTCGTCAGAAGATGC
>CANNBP010000287.1 GCA_947502885.1 uncultured Aquimarina sp.
ACTAGGTAAAACCGAAAAGCCGAAACGAGAGCGTAAAAAAGTAAGCTTTGAAATGGCAGACGAACCAGAACCCGAAACGATGGCCATGCAGTCGATTACTGAAGAAGAGGATTTTTTTGATGCCTTAGAA
>CANNBP010000288.1 GCA_947502885.1 uncultured Aquimarina sp.
TGTTACTTCCAATCCAAGTAATACGAGGGTTTCAACGTCAAGTGCTAACATTCCTATGGTATCGCCTAATCGACATATCGACCCATCAATTCCATACCAACAACCCAATTTTAACCCAAATACCACCTC
>CANNBP010000289.1 GCA_947502885.1 uncultured Aquimarina sp.
AGCTCAGTATGACGGCTAAAATACAATTAGAAAACGTATGTCACTCTGAGTCCTTCGAAGAGTGTAGAATTTTTAAGGATAATACTTTCAAAAAAAACATACTTCGACAAGCTCAGTATGACGGCTAAA
>CANNBP010000290.1 GCA_947502885.1 uncultured Aquimarina sp.
GGTTGTTTTACTGACCCTTTCCCTGCTGATTTGTTAAACGGAGAATGGGAGCTTGAACTTAACGGACAAAAAGTATTCGAAAAACAACCGATACGTAAGTTTTTTGACGGTTTCTATGGGTATAATAC
>CANNBP010000291.1 GCA_947502885.1 uncultured Aquimarina sp.
ATAGCAATCAAAGCCTTACCATCTACCTTATCACTTAAGTTAACAGGAAATTCCTCTAATACACAATATTGAGAGGGATGCATATAAGCAGGAAGCTCTTCTTTACATCGAGTATGTAATAACTCGGT
>CANNBP010000292.1 GCA_947502885.1 uncultured Aquimarina sp.
AATCCTGTTATGGTATAAGTAAGTGTTGGGTCAGTAGTACCATACACTTTAGTTTGTCCAGTATTGGCAGTTACAGTAAGTGTAGCTGCAGTAATGCTAAAGTCATTGGTTACAAAACTTACGGT
>CANNBP010000293.1 GCA_947502885.1 uncultured Aquimarina sp.
GCTTTATTTTTTTTATCTACTATTTTTCGCCATTCATTAAGGTCTAACCCTTTTTGTTTTGCCTGTGCTTCGGTTAAATACCCGTAGATCAATTTAGAGGAAAAGTTAAAAAGATTGGTGCTTAA
>CANNBP010000294.1 GCA_947502885.1 uncultured Aquimarina sp.
TTAGGCAGATTGATGTTAAATTCAATCGGGGTTTGGGGTGCAATATTTTTAGGGTTATTCAGCACATATAAACCAAAGGGTTTGCCGGTATTATACCCATAGAAACCGTCAAAAAACTTACGTAT
>CANNBP010000295.1 GCA_947502885.1 uncultured Aquimarina sp.
ACCGTAAGTTTTGTAACCAATGACTTTAGCATTACTGCTGCAGCATTAACTGTAACTGCCAATACTGGACAAACTAAGGTGTATGGTACTACTGACCCAACACTTACTTATACCATAACAGGATT
>CANNBP010000296.1 GCA_947502885.1 uncultured Aquimarina sp.
AATTTGGGGAAACTTAATGTAGAAGCTGATTTAGATACTCCTGTAAGTATTGCAAGAGCCGCCGGTGAAAATGTAGGGAACTATACCATCACTCCTTCAGCAGCAGCTGATGCTAACTATACCGT
>CANNBP010000297.1 GCA_947502885.1 uncultured Aquimarina sp.
CTTACAGGTCGCACAGGATTAACAGGTAGAACTGGATTAACCGGTCGTACCGGACTTACAGGACGCACAGGACTGACTGGTAGAACTGGATTAACTGGTCGTACCGGACTTACAGGACGCACAGG
>CANNBP010000298.1 GCA_947502885.1 uncultured Aquimarina sp.
GCATCCTCACAAACATTTGGTGCTACTCCTGTATGACATACCTGATATATTACAGTTACTGTAGTTCCCTCTTCGCCGGCTGCTGGTGTATAGTCTAACTCTCCTGTTAAAGGATCAAAAGCAAC
>CANNBP010000299.1 GCA_947502885.1 uncultured Aquimarina sp.
GTAACTACATAGGTATAAGAATCTCCAACACAACCATCGGCACTGGTAGGTGTAATCGTATAGGTTACTGTTTGTACCGCTCCTGAAACATTCGTTAAGACATCGGTAATACTAGTAGCTGTACT
>CANNBP010000300.1 GCA_947502885.1 uncultured Aquimarina sp.
CCGGACTTACAGGACGCACAGGATTAACTGGTAGAACTGGATTAACTGGTAGAACCGGACTTACAGGACGCACAGGATTAACTGGTAGAACTGGATTAACTGGTAGAACCGGACTTACAGGACG
>CANNBP010000301.1 GCA_947502885.1 uncultured Aquimarina sp.
GTAAATTTAACTGGCGTTACCTTTAGTTGGTCAGCAGCCGACAATGCAAATGTTACCGGAGAAACCACCACCACAAGCACAGCTACTAGTATTACCGATGTCTTAACGAATGTTTCAGGAGCGG
>CANNBP010000302.1 GCA_947502885.1 uncultured Aquimarina sp.
GAAACATCATTATGAATTACTGCAACTGCATCTTCATTTGAGGCTGCAATAGACTCGAATTGAACATTGATAGGAGACGTATTATCCAAATCAATAGCATCTGGATTAAAACATATACCTTCTG
>CANNBP010000303.1 GCA_947502885.1 uncultured Aquimarina sp.
TGATTTTGACGATTTCGATGATTTTGATGACGAGGACGACCAAGACGATGATTTAGAGGGTTTAGGTCGTTGTAACACCCGTAAACGAAGAAGAAGACACAGACCTAACCGTACTCGTAGAGC
>CANNBP010000304.1 GCA_947502885.1 uncultured Aquimarina sp.
GTATAGTTAGCATCAGCTGCTGCTGAAGGAGTGATGGTATAGTTCCCTACATTTTCACCGGCAGCTCTTGCAATGCTTACAGGAGTATCTAAATCAGCTTCTACATCTCCGTTTACAAATCC
>CANNBP010000305.1 GCA_947502885.1 uncultured Aquimarina sp.
GTAAGTTTTGTAACCAATGACTTTAGCATTACTGCAGCTACACTTACTGTAACTGCCAATACTGGACAAACTAAGGTGTATGGTACTACTGACCCAACACTTACTTATACCATAACAGGATT
>CANNBP010000306.1 GCA_947502885.1 uncultured Aquimarina sp.
ACTCTATCTGGAATCAGATTGTTATTTGATAAAGATAAAATCGATGGTTGTTTTACTGACCCTTTCCCTGCTGATTTGTTAAACGGAGAATGGGAGCTTGAACTTAACGGACAAAAAGTATT
>CANNBP010000307.1 GCA_947502885.1 uncultured Aquimarina sp.
GCTAAATCTTGCTCCCAAGTGATGATACGTTTGGCAGGCGGTAAATCTAAAGCATCGGTTACCATGGTTTCTAGGCTGTGAATTTCAAGTTCGGTTTCATTATAAAAACTAATCGATAACTC
>CANNBP010000308.1 GCA_947502885.1 uncultured Aquimarina sp.
GGAGTAGTAATCTACCAAAAGCAGCAAAAGAAAAAGAAACGTTCCCTTGCCGGGGTGAAAGCTGCCAGAACCAGAGCCAGAAATCGCAAACGCGCTTTAGGAGCAGCCCCCAAGAGAGCGAC
>CANNBP010000309.1 GCA_947502885.1 uncultured Aquimarina sp.
GTTGCATCCTCACAAACATTTGGTGCTACTCCTGTATGACATACCTGATAGATTACAGTTACTGTAGTTCCCTCTTCACCTGCTGCTGGTGTATAGTCTAACTCTCCTGTTAAAGGATCAAA
>CANNBP010000310.1 GCA_947502885.1 uncultured Aquimarina sp.
GGCAGTAGTTTTACTCATACTTTTACTGCACTAGGAAACTATCCGCTACAATGTAAAGTTACTGATCGGGCGACCAACCAGATAAAAATTGTAACGACTCGTATACAGGTGACCGAATCCC
>CANNBP010000311.1 GCA_947502885.1 uncultured Aquimarina sp.
CTATCGCCCGGTAGATGTCAATGGGCAGATCAATGCCTATTACTTAAACAAATATCCAGAGGATTTTTCTGGGGTTACCGATTTGAACCAAGTAAATGCGTACTCAGAGAATGTGTATGA
>CANNBP010000312.1 GCA_947502885.1 uncultured Aquimarina sp.
TATACCATCACTCCTTCAGCAGCAGCTGATGCTAACTATACCGTAAGTTTTGTAACCAATGACTTTAGCATTACTGCAGCTACACTTACTGTAACTGCCAATACTGGACAAACTAAGGT
>CANNBP010000313.1 GCA_947502885.1 uncultured Aquimarina sp.
TTAGACCGCTTACATAAGTTGCCTAGAAATATACAGGTATCCCTTATCAAAGGAACAGCACAAATTTCTGACGCTCCATACTATGCTACTGCCGAGCTTCGAGGTACTAGATCAGAACT
>CANNBP010000314.1 GCA_947502885.1 uncultured Aquimarina sp.
GTAATTCATAATGATGTTTCTTGGACCTATACAGCGTTGAACAGTTATGCCAATCAGATTGCTCATGTTTTATTAGACACCGGTATAGAAGAAGAAGCTGGTGTTGGAGTTTATTTAGA
>CANNBP010000315.1 GCA_947502885.1 uncultured Aquimarina sp.
TACACAATTTTGGTTACCAATAACGGTCCAGCTCAGGCTACTACAGTATCGTTAACCGATGTTTTACCAGCCGGAGTTACTTATGTAAGTGACACCCCAAGTCAAGGAACATATGTAA
>CANNBP010000316.1 GCA_947502885.1 uncultured Aquimarina sp.
TCTTCTATTTCTTATGGTATACTTTCTTGTTCTTCTTCAAGTTCTAAGGCATAAAAAAAATCCTCTTCTTCATTAATCGACTGCATGGCCATCGTTTCGTGTTCTGGTTCGTCTGCCA
>CANNBP010000317.1 GCA_947502885.1 uncultured Aquimarina sp.
CATCAACACTCGCTACAATATCGATCGTAGCATTGGATCCACTGTTAATGTTACCTATTGTCCAGATACCGGTTCCATTTACATATGTTCCTTGACTTGGGGTGTCACTTACATAAGT
>CANNBP010000318.1 GCA_947502885.1 uncultured Aquimarina sp.
TCATATACCCTTTCCTGAATCAGTTTTCCATTTAAAAGCTTAGTCTTTGCAAATTGTTTATTAGGGTCATTCTCTGGTTGATTATAAAAATCATACACTTTCATACCGTTAAACTCTT
>CANNBP010000319.1 GCA_947502885.1 uncultured Aquimarina sp.
TTAGTTTGTCCAGTATTGGCAGTTACAGTTAATGCTGCAGCAGTAATGCTAAAGTCATTGGTTACAAAACTTACGGTATAGTTAGCATCAGCTGCTGCTGAAGGAGTGATGGTATA
>CANNBP010000320.1 GCA_947502885.1 uncultured Aquimarina sp.
GTTATGGTATAAGTAAGTGTTGGGTCAGTAGTACCATACACTTTAGTTTGTCCAGTATTGGCAGTTACAGTTAATGCTGCAGCAGTAATGCTAAAGTCATTGGTTACAAAACTTAC
>CANNBP010000321.1 GCA_947502885.1 uncultured Aquimarina sp.
ATCGATAACGGTAAGCTGAATAAAGATAGATACTTAACTCTATCTGGAATCAGATTGTTATTTGATAAAGATAAAATGGACGGTTGTTTTACTGACCCTTTCCCTGCTGATTTGTT
>CANNBP010000322.1 GCA_947502885.1 uncultured Aquimarina sp.
ACTTTAGTTTGTCCAGTATTGGCAGTTACAGTTAATGCTGCAGCAGTAATGCTAAAGTCATTGGTTACAAAACTTACAGTATAGTTAGCATCAGCTGCTGCTGAAGGAGTGATGGT
>CANNBP010000323.1 GCA_947502885.1 uncultured Aquimarina sp.
CATCAACACTCGCTACAATATCGACCGAAGCATTGGATCCCCCGTTAATGTTACCTATTGTCCAGATACAGGTTCCACTTACATATGTTCCTTGACTTGGGGTGTCACTTACATA
>CANNBP010000324.1 GCA_947502885.1 uncultured Aquimarina sp.
ACCAAGTAAATGCGTACTCAGAGAATGTGTATGAAGCCTCACCGCTTAACCGAGTAACACAACAAGCCGCACCAGGTAGTGCCTGGAAAGCAGGTAATGGTCATGAGATCAAATT
>CANNBP010000325.1 GCA_947502885.1 uncultured Aquimarina sp.
AGTCTTTGCAAATTGTTTATTAGGGTCATTCTCTGGTTGATTATAAAAATCATACACTTTCATACCGTTAAACTCTTGCCTGTTAAAAGTAAGCTCGGTAACGGTAGAATACCC
>CANNBP010000326.1 GCA_947502885.1 uncultured Aquimarina sp.
TACAGTATCGTTAACCGATGTTTTACCAGCCGGATTAACTTATGTAAGTGACACCCAAAGTCAAGGAAAATATGTAAATGGAACCGGTATCTTGACAATAGGTAACATTAACAG
>CANNBP010000327.1 GCA_947502885.1 uncultured Aquimarina sp.
TGGTGCGGCTTGTTGTGTTACTCGGTTAAGCGGTGAGGCTTCATACACATTCTCTGAGTACGCATTTACTTGGTTCAGATCGGTAACCCCAGAAAAATCCTCTGGATATTTGTT
>CANNBP010000328.1 GCA_947502885.1 uncultured Aquimarina sp.
CTGTTAATGTTACCTATTGTCCAGATACCGGTTCCATTTACATATGTTCCTTGACTTGGGGTGTCACTTACATAAGTAACTCCGGCTGGTAAAACATCGGTTAACGATACTGTA
>CANNBP010000329.1 GCA_947502885.1 uncultured Aquimarina sp.
ATTACTGCTGTTACTTATTATGATCAAAAATCAAGGCCCATATATGCAGCTAGTAAAAATGACTATCTCAACACTATCGATGTAGTAACTACCCAACTAGATTTTAATGGTAA
>CANNBP010000330.1 GCA_947502885.1 uncultured Aquimarina sp.
ATTACTGAAGAAGAGGATTTTTTTGATGCCTTAGAACTTGAAGAAGAACAAGAAAGTATACCAGAAGAAATAGAAGAAACAACACCACAAATCACACAAGATCATGAATAAT
>CANNBP010000331.1 GCA_947502885.1 uncultured Aquimarina sp.
ACAATACCCCGTTTTGCGGGTGCAAACATACAACTGTTTTATCATTTAGCAACCTTTATTTTACCTTTTTTTTACAACTAATTACCAAACATCTGAAAACATAATACTTACA
>CANNBP010000332.1 GCA_947502885.1 uncultured Aquimarina sp.
TAGTTTTGATTGTACAAAAATAGGAGCGAATACAGTAAGCCTAACGGTAACAGATGTAAATGGAAATTCAGATAGTAAAACTGCTACGGTAACGGTAGAAGATAAAATTGC
>CANNBP010000333.1 GCA_947502885.1 uncultured Aquimarina sp.
GAAGAAGACCTATTATTAGGTCGTAGTGTTACCTCAGAAGGTATATGTTTTAATCCAGATGCTATTGATTTGGATAATACGTCTCCTATCAATGTTCAATTCGAGTCTATT
>CANNBP010000334.1 GCA_947502885.1 uncultured Aquimarina sp.
TTGGTCGCCCGATCAGTAACTTTACATTGTAGCGGATAGTTTCCTAGTGCAGTAAAAGTATGAGTAAAACTACTGCCACTTTCGGTAAGGGGTTGCCCATCGATTTGCCAT
>CANNBP010000335.1 GCA_947502885.1 uncultured Aquimarina sp.
CTACCCAAAGCATCATATTTTGTAAACAACCATTGGTTGTCTTGTTTTAGTAATGCATCTTGGGTTAGTATAGGTTGGTCGAGGGTGTTGTATACAATAGCCTCTCTTTCT
>CANNBP010000336.1 GCA_947502885.1 uncultured Aquimarina sp.
GTTTGGGTGATACTGGTATTGACTCCTGGTACAAAATCATCATTAGTAAGCACATTTACTGTAGCTGTGGTTCCTTCTACAACGGCTAATAGATCATCCATAGTAGTCGG
>CANNBP010000337.1 GCA_947502885.1 uncultured Aquimarina sp.
GCAATCTCATTTAAGGTAAAAAAACGGTCTTTAGGGGCTACTCCGGCATTGCTTTGTAAAAAAGCAACATCAAAATTTTTGGGTAACATTTCATTACCATCTAAAGTACA
>CANNBP010000338.1 GCA_947502885.1 uncultured Aquimarina sp.
AGCATTGCAAGAGCTGCCGGTGAAAATGTAGGAAACTATACCATCACTCCTTCAGCAGCAGCTGATGCTAACTATACTGTAAGTTTTGTAACCAATGACTTTAGCATTAC
>CANNBP010000339.1 GCA_947502885.1 uncultured Aquimarina sp.
TCTAAAGCATCGGTTACCATGGTTTCTAGGCTGTGAATTTCAAGTTCGGTTTCATTATAAAAACTAATCGATAACTCCACCCCATTACTATGTAAAATGCCTGTGATTTT
>CANNBP010000340.1 GCA_947502885.1 uncultured Aquimarina sp.
AAAGTAAAAAACTACATAGCACCGGACTTAGCTAAAAAGAAGATTGCCAGATATAAATATTGGTCGATCAAAGATGAAAACGGGGTAACGATTACCTCGTCAGAAGATGC
>CANNBP010000341.1 GCA_947502885.1 uncultured Aquimarina sp.
AGCATTGCAAGAGCTGCCGGTGAAAATGTAGGGAACTATACCATCACTCCTTCAGCAGCAGCTGATGCTAACTATACTGTAAGTTTTGTAACCAATGACTTTAGCATTAC
>CANNBP010000342.1 GCA_947502885.1 uncultured Aquimarina sp.
TATTAATTAAAAACAAAAACTATTATGGACGAATTTATAGACGACGAAATTATTTTAGAAGGCTTAGGCGAAATTGAGGATTTTGACGATTTCGATGATTTTGATGACG
>CANNBP010000343.1 GCA_947502885.1 uncultured Aquimarina sp.
GAACCTTTGAAGTGTACACGCATTACAAGCTTCAAGAACAGGATATGAAAAACCAATTTTTGGTAAAACCTTCTTTGGCTTACAAAGGCAAAAAATACCCAGACATTAA
>CANNBP010000344.1 GCA_947502885.1 uncultured Aquimarina sp.
ATAGTGTTGAGATAGTCATTTTTACTAGCTGCATATATGGGCCTTGATTTTTGATCATAATAAGTAACAGCAGTAATCCATGTATCGGTATCTAGTACTTTTATTTTAC
>CANNBP010000345.1 GCA_947502885.1 uncultured Aquimarina sp.
CAAATGCTAATCCGTAGTTATGATAACTTTGTCCTGCTTTGGCATTGGTCACTCTTTTACCAGGGGAAGTCCTTCCCCTATTGTAAAGCTTGGTTTGTTCCTCCCATGT
>CANNBP010000346.1 GCA_947502885.1 uncultured Aquimarina sp.
AGTACATTTTGACAATGTGTTTACGTTAAAATCCTCCCGTTTTTAGGGGTAATTTCGGGAGGTTTTTTAAAAGAAAGGCACATGATAAAGAATAGTAAGCCTTAAGTA
>CANNBP010000347.1 GCA_947502885.1 uncultured Aquimarina sp.
ATATATGGGCCTTGATTTTTGATCATAATAAGTAACAGCAGTAATCCATGTATCGGTATCTAGTACTTTTATTTTACCACCTGTAGTCAAGGTTTTTGTTTTGCTAGT
>CANNBP010000348.1 GCA_947502885.1 uncultured Aquimarina sp.
TCTAAATCAGCTTCTACATCTCCGTTTACAAATCCTGTTATGGTATAAGTAAGTGTTGGGTCAGTAGTACCATACACTTTAGTTTGTCCAGTATTGGCAGTTACAGT
>CANNBP010000349.1 GCA_947502885.1 uncultured Aquimarina sp.
ACTGTAACTGCCAATACTGGACAAACTAAGGTGTATGGTACTACTGACCCAACACTTACTTATACCATAACAGGATTTGTAAACGGAGATGTAGAAGCTGATTTAGA
>CANNBP010000350.1 GCA_947502885.1 uncultured Aquimarina sp.
TTGTAAAAAAAAGGTAAAATAAAGGTTGCTAAATGATAAAACAGTTGTATGTTTGCACCCGCAAAACGGGGTATTGTTTTGTTTGTTCATTGAGATTGGTTTTAGGG
>CANNBP010000351.1 GCA_947502885.1 uncultured Aquimarina sp.
AAAAAGAAGATTGCCAGATATAAATATTGGTCGATCAAAGATGAAAACGGGGTAACGATTACCTCGTCAGAAGATGCACAAGAAGGACGAAGCTTTGCCGATCTACT
>CANNBP010000352.1 GCA_947502885.1 uncultured Aquimarina sp.
TTAACCGAAGCACAGGCAAAACAAAAAGGGTTAGACCTTAATGAATGGCGAAAAATAGTAGATAAAAAAAATAAAGCCGAGAAATTTTACACTCGATTAGGTGGAAA
>CANNBP010000353.1 GCA_947502885.1 uncultured Aquimarina sp.
GTCTGATACCAAGATTGAGCAACATAGCTGAAATTAAAATGGTATAATCATCGCAATCAATACCGAAATTAGGGTCTGTAAGCCCTTTATTACCATCAACCAGACT
>CANNBP010000354.1 GCA_947502885.1 uncultured Aquimarina sp.
GATAATAATACAACAGCCGATGATCCAAGTGAAGATATTGTGGTGAACAATGAGGTTGATTTGGTTGTTGCCAAGACAGTTAATAACGGTACCCCAGATGAGGG
>CANNBP010000355.1 GCA_947502885.1 uncultured Aquimarina sp.
ACCGATGTTTTACCAGCCGGAGTAACTTACGTAAGTGACACCCCAAGTCAAGGAACATATGTAAGTGGAACCGGTATCTGGACAATAGGCAACATTAACAGTGG
>CANNBP010000356.1 GCA_947502885.1 uncultured Aquimarina sp.
GTGATATCTTGAGTAATCACAGTTGGAGCAATTTTATCTTCTACCGTTACCGTAGCAGTTTTACTATCTGAATTTCCATTTACATCTGTTACCGTTAGGCTTAC
>CANNBP010000357.1 GCA_947502885.1 uncultured Aquimarina sp.
CCCTCTCAATATTGTGTATTAGAGGAATTTCCTGTTAACTTAAGTGATAAGGTAGATGGTAAGGCTTTGATTGCTATTTATGAATCAGATTTTTCAGATGGATT
>CANNBP010000358.1 GCA_947502885.1 uncultured Aquimarina sp.
TCTCGCTCACTAAGCATCATTTCTTTAAACTTTAAAGTTTGTTCTGCTAGTTTGTTATGTAAGTCCGCTTGGTAGCGTTGTTCTTTAAGTTCATTTTCTTGTCG
>CANNBP010000359.1 GCA_947502885.1 uncultured Aquimarina sp.
AATACTTTTTGTCCGTTAAGTTCAAGCTCCCATTCTCCGTTTAACAAATCAGCAGGGAAAGGGTCAGTAAAACAACCGTCCATTTTATCTTTATCAAATAACAA
>CANNBP010000360.1 GCA_947502885.1 uncultured Aquimarina sp.
TCTAATAAAACATGAGCAATCTGATTGGCATAACTGTTCAACGCTGTATAGGTCCAAGAAACATCATTATGAATTACTGCAACTGCATCTTCATTTGAGGCTG
>CANNBP010000361.1 GCA_947502885.1 uncultured Aquimarina sp.
AAGATTATCAAAAAAAGGAATCCTATTGTTACTTCCAATCCAAGTAATACGAGGGTTTCAACGTCAAGTGCTAACATACCTATGGTATCGCCTAATCGACATA
>CANNBP010000362.1 GCA_947502885.1 uncultured Aquimarina sp.
GGCATAACTGTTCAACGCTGTATAGGTCCAAGAAACATCATTATGAATTACTGCAACTGCATCTTCATTTGAGGCTGCAATAGACTCGAATTGAACATTGAT
>CANNBP010000363.1 GCA_947502885.1 uncultured Aquimarina sp.
ACCGATGTTTTACCAGCCGGAGTAACTTATGTAAGTGACACCCCAAGGGAAGGGACAGGTGTAAGTTGAGCCGGTATATGGACTATTGGTTACATTAACAG
>CANNBP010000364.1 GCA_947502885.1 uncultured Aquimarina sp.
ATTTGTGCTGTTCCTTTGATAAGGGATACCTGTATATTTCTAGGCAACTTATGTAAGCGGTCTAAAAAATGTCTACGAAAACGAGATGCACCCATTTCATT
>CANNBP010000365.1 GCA_947502885.1 uncultured Aquimarina sp.
TTACATATGTTCCTTGACTTGGGGTGTCACTTACATAAGTTACTCCGGCTGGTAAAACATCGGTTAACGATACTGTAGTAGCCTGAGCTGGACCGTTATT
>CANNBP010000366.1 GCA_947502885.1 uncultured Aquimarina sp.
CCCTCATCTGGGGTACCGTTATTAACTGTCTTGGCAACAACCAAATCAACCTCATTGTTCACCACAATATCTTCACTGAGATCATCAGCAGTCGTATCAT
>CANNBP010000367.1 GCA_947502885.1 uncultured Aquimarina sp.
GGTTTTGATGATCAACTCTTAGACGAGCCTATTTATATAGGTCGTATTTCAGATGATGCTATGCTAGATGATGAGCTAGACGAAGATTTTGAAGTTGA
>CANNBP010000368.1 GCA_947502885.1 uncultured Aquimarina sp.
TTGGTAATTCCGATATTTTCAGAAGTACTTAATTTGATGAGTTCTGATCTAGTACCTCGAAGCTCGGCAGTAGCATAGTATGGAGCGTCAGAAATTTG
>CANNBP010000369.1 GCA_947502885.1 uncultured Aquimarina sp.
ATCTCGATTTTAGCTCCGTTGGCAATCTCATGTAAGGGAAAAAAACGGTCTTTAGGGGCTACTCCGGCATTGCTTTGTAAAAAAGCAACATCAAAATT
>CANNBP010000370.1 GCA_947502885.1 uncultured Aquimarina sp.
ACTAAGTTGTGATAGACCATATTGTATGGCTTTATAAAAGTTAATATAACTACTCCCTGAGTTAATGGCTTCCTGTAGTGCCGAAGCTCTGGCGGC
>CANNBP010000371.1 GCA_947502885.1 uncultured Aquimarina sp.
GCCGGTGAAAATGTAGGGAACTATACCATCACTCCTTCAGCAGCAGCTGATGCTAATTATACCGTAAGTTTTGTAACCAATGACTTTAGCATTAC
>CANNBP010000372.1 GCA_947502885.1 uncultured Aquimarina sp.
GCAGCTGATGCTAACTATACCGTAAGTTTTGTAACCAATGACTTTAGCATTACTGCAGCTACACTTACTGTAACTGCCAATACTGGACAAACTAA
>CANNBP010000373.1 GCA_947502885.1 uncultured Aquimarina sp.
CTTATCAAAGGAACAGCACAAATTTCTGACGCTCCATACTATGCTACTGCCGAGCTTCGAGGTACTAGATCAGAACTCATCAAATTAAGTACTTC
>CANNBP010000374.1 GCA_947502885.1 uncultured Aquimarina sp.
CCTACATTTTCACCGGCGGCTCTTGCAATACTTACAGGAGAATCTAAATCAGCTTCTACATCTCCGTTTACAAAACCTGTTATGGTATAAGTAAG
>CANNBP010000375.1 GCA_947502885.1 uncultured Aquimarina sp.
GTTTTACCAGCCGGAGTTACTTATGTAAGTGACACCCCAAGTCAAGGAACATATGTAAGTGGAACCGGTATATGGACTATTGGTAACATTAACAG
>CANNBP010000376.1 GCA_947502885.1 uncultured Aquimarina sp.
GATGGTGTTGCTGATAGTGTTGACTTAGATGATGATAACGATGGTATTCCAGATACTGTAGAGAATGCTATTAGTGGTGATCCTCTAGCAGATA
>CANNBP010000377.1 GCA_947502885.1 uncultured Aquimarina sp.
TCCCATTCTCCGTTTAACAAATCAGCAGGGAAAGGGTCAGTAAAACAACCGTCCATTTTATCTTTATCAAATAACAATCTGATTCCAGATAG
>CANNBP010000378.1 GCA_947502885.1 uncultured Aquimarina sp.
CGAAGTGCAGAGTTTATTGGTTGTATGCTAGGTATTATCAAATCAGGAGGTTCTTATACTCCATTAGATACACAGAATCCACCTTCACGAAT
>CANNBP010000379.1 GCA_947502885.1 uncultured Aquimarina sp.
TTTTGCCTGCTTGATTGTTCGTTTGTACCGAACTTAACTTGTACCTCGGCATCTACATTGTCGTTTATAATCTTATCAAGTAGATCGGCAAA
>CANNBP010000380.1 GCA_947502885.1 uncultured Aquimarina sp.
TCTTTTGGGCTATCCTGAAAATCAATCTCGATTTTAGCTCCGTTGGCAATCTCATGTAAGGGAAAAAAACGGTCTTTAGGGGCTACTCCGGC
>CANNBP010000381.1 GCA_947502885.1 uncultured Aquimarina sp.
AGAAGAAATAGAAGAAACAACACCACAAATCACACAAGATCATGAATAATTATAAAGTAACTATCGAAGTAAAAGCAAACAGTAAAGAAGA
>CANNBP010000382.1 GCA_947502885.1 uncultured Aquimarina sp.
TTACTGTAGTTCCCTCTTCACCTGCTGCTGGTGTATAGTCTAACTCTCCTGTTAAAGGATCAAAAGCAACTGTACCCGTTGCAGTACCTCC
>CANNBP010000383.1 GCA_947502885.1 uncultured Aquimarina sp.
TACAGTATCGTTAACCGATGTTTTACCAGCCGGAGTAACTTATGTAAGTGACACCCCAAGTCAAGGAACATATGTAAGTGGAACCGGTAT
>CANNBP010000384.1 GCA_947502885.1 uncultured Aquimarina sp.
GGACGACGACGAAGATGATTTAGAGGGTTTAGGTCGTTGTAACACCCGTAAACGAAGAAGAAGACACAGACCTAACCGTACTCGTAGAGC
>CANNBP010000385.1 GCA_947502885.1 uncultured Aquimarina sp.
CCTCCCGTTTTTAGGGGTAATTTCGGGAGGTTTTTTAAAAGAAAGGCACATGATAAAGAATAGTAAGCCTTAAGTATTAAGGTTTTTAAA
>CANNBP010000386.1 GCA_947502885.1 uncultured Aquimarina sp.
GTGTTTTACATAGCCTTTTACATCTTCGCTCATTTCCTTTTCTTTTTCATCCAAAAAGGCTTCTTTAGCCGTTATATCCTGTTCGCGTGC
>CANNBP010000387.1 GCA_947502885.1 uncultured Aquimarina sp.
ATTGCAAGAGCTGCCGGTGAAAATGTAGGGAACTATACCATCACTCCTTCAGCAGCAGCTGATGCTAACTATACCGTAAGTTTTGTAAC
>CANNBP010000388.1 GCA_947502885.1 uncultured Aquimarina sp.
GCTCTTGCAATACTTACAGGAGTATCTAAATCAGCTTCTACATCTCCGTTTACAAATCCTGTTATGGTATAAGTAAGTGTTGGGTCAGT
>CANNBP010000389.1 GCA_947502885.1 uncultured Aquimarina sp.
CTTCTTCGTGTAGTCGCTCTCTTGGGGGCTGCTCCTAAAGCGCGTTTGCGATTTCTGGCTCTGGTTCTGGCAGCTTTCACCCCGGCAAG
>CANNBP010000390.1 GCA_947502885.1 uncultured Aquimarina sp.
GTTACAAAACTTACGGTATAGTTAGCATCAGCTGCTGCTGAAGGAGTGATGGTATAGTTCCCTACATTTTCACCGGCGGCTCTTGCAAT
>CANNBP010000391.1 GCA_947502885.1 uncultured Aquimarina sp.
CCGTCTAATTGTACCGTGATATCTTGAGTAATCACAGTTGGGGCAATTTTATCTTCTACCGTTACCGTAGCAGTTTTACTATCTGAATT
>CANNBP010000392.1 GCA_947502885.1 uncultured Aquimarina sp.
CTTACAGGAGTATCTAAATCAGCTTCTACATCTCCGTTTACAAATCCTGTTATGGTATAAGTAAGTGTTGGGTCAGTAGTACCATACA
>CANNBP010000393.1 GCA_947502885.1 uncultured Aquimarina sp.
ATAGGTGTGTTTTGCCTGCTTGATTGTTCGTTTGTACCGAACTTAACTTGTACCTCGGCATCTACATTGTCGTTTATAATCTTATC
>CANNBP010000394.1 GCA_947502885.1 uncultured Aquimarina sp.
GTCAGTCCTGTGCGTCCTGTAAGTCCGGTACGACCGGTTAATCCAGTTCTACCTGTTAATCCTGTGCGACCTGTAAGTCCGGTACG
>CANNBP010000395.1 GCA_947502885.1 uncultured Aquimarina sp.
TGAAAATCAATCTCGATTTTAGCTCCGTTGGCAATCTCATGTAAGGGAAAAAAACGGTCTTTAGGGGCTACTCCGGCATTGCTTTG
>CANNBP010000396.1 GCA_947502885.1 uncultured Aquimarina sp.
TTAGACGGTTCAGGAAACGTAAGCATTACGGCTGCTCAAATCGATAATGGTTCTTCTGATAATTGTGGAGTGCAATCTGTAAGTTT
>CANNBP010000397.1 GCA_947502885.1 uncultured Aquimarina sp.
ATATAACGGCTAAAGAAGCCTTTTTGGATGAAAAAGAAAAGGAAATGAGCGAAGATGTAAAAGGCTATGTAAAACACGTTCCAAAT
>CANNBP010000398.1 GCA_947502885.1 uncultured Aquimarina sp.
TCTTCACCTGCTGCTGGTGTATAGTCTAACTCTCCTGTTAAAGGATCAAAAGCAACTGTACCCGTTGCAGTACCTCCTGTTTGGGT
>CANNBP010000399.1 GCA_947502885.1 uncultured Aquimarina sp.
CAGGGCTTGCGACAAGAAAATGAACTTAAAGAACAACGCTACCAAGCGGACTTACATAACAAACTAGCAGAACAAACTTTAAAGTT
>CANNBP010000400.1 GCA_947502885.1 uncultured Aquimarina sp.
TTCATATGATCATAGGTATAATAGGTGGTTTGCCCTTTGGGATCGGTCATAGAAGTGACCCCAATGAGTGGATCATAGGTATAGG
>CANNBP010000401.1 GCA_947502885.1 uncultured Aquimarina sp.
TTAGGTCTGCTTCTGGTTGGACTTCTTCGTGTAGTCGCTCTCTTGGGGGCTGCTCCTAAAGCGCGTTTGCGATTTCTGGCTCTG
>CANNBP010000402.1 GCA_947502885.1 uncultured Aquimarina sp.
GTAAGCCTAACGGTAACAGATGTAAATGGAAATTCAGATAGTAAAACTGCTACGGTAACGGTAGAAGATAAAATTGCCCCAACT
>CANNBP010000403.1 GCA_947502885.1 uncultured Aquimarina sp.
AATCCTGTTATGGTATAAGTAAGTGTTGGGTCAGTAGTACCATACACTTTAGTTTGTCCAGTATTGGCAGTTACAGTTAATGC
>CANNBP010000404.1 GCA_947502885.1 uncultured Aquimarina sp.
GTATCTCTTATCAAAGGAACAGCACAAATTTCTGACGCTCCATACTATGCTACTGCCGAGCTTCGAGGTACTAGATCAGAACT
>CANNBP010000405.1 GCA_947502885.1 uncultured Aquimarina sp.
TTTTTGGCAATCAACATATAATCTGTAATCGTTAACTCTTGTCCTTCTTCGGGTACAACTTCTTTTACAAACTCTACAATTTC
>CANNBP010000406.1 GCA_947502885.1 uncultured Aquimarina sp.
GTTGCTTTTGATCCTTTAACAGGAGAGTTAGACTATACACCAGCAGCAGGTGAAGAGGGAACTACAGTAACTGTAATCTATCA
>CANNBP010000407.1 GCA_947502885.1 uncultured Aquimarina sp.
CGCACTGGATTAACCGGTAGAACTGGAATAACTGGTCGTACCGGACTTACAGTAAGCACATGATTAACAGCTAGAACTGGATT
>CANNBP010000408.1 GCA_947502885.1 uncultured Aquimarina sp.
TACAGTATCGTTAACCGATGTTTTACCAGCCGGAGTTACTTATGTAAGTGACACCCCAAGTCAAGGAACATATGTAAGTGG
>CANNBP010000409.1 GCA_947502885.1 uncultured Aquimarina sp.
TTTAAAAGTACATTTTGACAATGTGTTTACGTTAAAATCCTCCCGTTTTTAGGGGTAATTTCGGGAGGTTTTTTAAAAGAA
>CANNBP010000410.1 GCA_947502885.1 uncultured Aquimarina sp.
ACGGTATAGTTAGCATCAGCTGCTGCTGAAGGAGTGATGGTATAGTTCCCTACATTTTCACCGGCAGCTCTTGCAATGCT
>CANNBP010000411.1 GCA_947502885.1 uncultured Aquimarina sp.
ACAGCTCTACGAGTACGGTTAGGTCTGTGTCTTCTTCTTCGTTTACGGGTGTTACAACGACCTAAACCCTCTAAATCATC
>CANNBP010000412.1 GCA_947502885.1 uncultured Aquimarina sp.
AACTATACCATCACTCCTTCAGCAGCAGCTGATGCTAACTATACTGTAAGTTTTGTAACCAATGACTTTAGCATTACTGC
>CANNBP010000413.1 GCA_947502885.1 uncultured Aquimarina sp.
ACCGTAAGTTTTGTAACCAATGACTTTAGCATTACTGCAGCTACACTTACTGTAACTGCCAATACTGGACAAACTAAGGT
>CANNBP010000414.1 GCA_947502885.1 uncultured Aquimarina sp.
TACATTTGGAACGTGTTTTACATAGCCTTTTACATCTTCGCTCATTTCCTTTTCTTTTTCATCCAAAAAGGCTTCTTTAG
>CANNBP010000415.1 GCA_947502885.1 uncultured Aquimarina sp.
ACTTTAGTTTGTCCAGTATTGGCAGTTACAGTTAATGCTGCAGCAGTAATGCTAAAGTCATTGGTTACAAAACTTACGGT
>CANNBP010000416.1 GCA_947502885.1 uncultured Aquimarina sp.
TATACCATCACTCCTTCAGCAGCAGCTGATGCTAACTATACTGTAAGTTTTGTAACCAATGACTTTAGCATTACTGCTGC
>CANNBP010000417.1 GCA_947502885.1 uncultured Aquimarina sp.
GTAACTACATAGGTATAAGAATCTCCAACACAACCATCGGCACTGGTAGGTGTAATCGTATAGGTTACTGTTTGTACTGC
>CANNBP010000418.1 GCA_947502885.1 uncultured Aquimarina sp.
CTTTCTTTTAAAAAACCTCCCGAAATTACCCCTAAAAACGGGAGGATTTTAACGTAAACACATTGTCAAAATGTACTTT
>CANNBP010000419.1 GCA_947502885.1 uncultured Aquimarina sp.
TGCTTCTGGTTGGACTTCTTCGTGTAGTCGCTCTCTTGGGGGCTGCTCCTAAAGCGCGTTTGCGATTTCTGGCTCTGGT
>CANNBP010000420.1 GCA_947502885.1 uncultured Aquimarina sp.
TTAGTAAGGTGCTATATTTACTTCTTGGGTGTTTTTTTTGTAATTGTTTTGCCTTGGCATGCATTTGCTTTAAGCGACT
>CANNBP010000421.1 GCA_947502885.1 uncultured Aquimarina sp.
TTTTTTTTTTTTTTTTTTTTTTTTTTTTTTTTTTTTTTTTTTTTTTTTTTTTTTTTTTTTTTTTTTTTTTTTTTTTTT
>CANNBP010000422.1 GCA_947502885.1 uncultured Aquimarina sp.
GGGGGGGGGGGGGGGGGGGGGGGGGGGGGGGGGGGGGGGGGGGGGGGGGGGGGGGGGGGGGGGGGGGGGGGGGGGGGG
>CANNBP010000423.1 GCA_947502885.1 uncultured Aquimarina sp.
ATCTAAATCAGCTTCTACATCTCCGTTTACAAATCCTGTTATGGTATAAGTAAGTGTTGGGTCAGTAGTACCATACAC
>CANNBP010000424.1 GCA_947502885.1 uncultured Aquimarina sp.
TGGAACCGGTATCTGGACAATAGGTAACATTAACAGTGGATCCAATGCTACGATCGATATTGTAGCGAGTGTTGATGT
>CANNBP010000425.1 GCA_947502885.1 uncultured Aquimarina sp.
TCCTCCCGTTTTTAGGGGTAATTTCGGGAGGTTTTTTAAAAGAAAGGCACATGATAAAGAATAGTAAGCCTTAAGTAT